>CAXXVS010000001.1:0-1303776 GCA_963674755.2 Desulfobacterales bacterium
GTAGCAGATGCAGCCCTGGAAATGCTTGCCGTATTCCTTGATCTTGGGCACGACGGTCTGGAAGTTGCGGTAGTCGTTCAAGGCATCGAAGGTGCGGAAGATGTCCATGCCGTTTTCGCAGGCCCGGTCCATGAAGGCGTTGGCCACGTCGTCGGCGTAGTTGCGGTAGCCCACCAGGTTCTGGGCCCGCAGGAGCATGGAAAAAGGCGTTTTCTTGAAATAGCGCTTCAGGGTGCGGATGCGCTCCCAGGGATCTTCGTTGAGGAAACGGTGCATGGTATCGAAGGTGGCCCCGCCCCAGGTTTCGACGGCCCAGAAGCCGACTTCGTCCATCTTTTCCGCCACGGGGATCATATCTTCGGTGCGCCCCCGGGTGGCGAACAGCGACTGGTGGCCGTCGCGCAGGGTCAGGTCCATTACTTTGACGGGATTTTCCGCCGCCGGCCGCTCCGGGCTGTAATTCATGTCGGTCATTTTGAGTACGGTGTGCTCGCTCATGAAACCTTCTCCTTGATCATGTATAAAAAGCAAATTTGCGGTTATTGGTAAATTGTCAGGCGCCACCCTTAAAAGCGATGGAAGGCCTTAAGCTGCATCATATTGCCCATCTGCATAAGGGTTTGGCGGCCACTGAGGCCCCACAGGTTGGCCGCGGGGGCCGGGGCCGGCGCTTTAGCCGCGGCGGCGCCCCCCGGGGCGGCTTGCATGCACAGCGCCTCTTCTTCGGATTTGATGTAAGCGGTCACCGCCGCGATGGCTGCCGCCATTTTTTTCTTCTGATCCATGGGTTCTCCATTCCATAGGTTGGCGTGCTGACCGAAGGGGCAACACGCGATCCGCAAGCGCTACATCGGGATGTTGCCGTGTTTCTTGGCCGGGCGCAGTTCGCGTTTGGTGCACAGGGCCTCCAGGGCATCGATCAGGCGCGGCCGGGTTTCACTGGGCACGATGACGGCATCAATATACCCCCGGTGGGCCGCACAGTAAGGATTGGAAAAGAGATCTTCGTACTCCTTGATCTTTTCCGCCCGTTTGGCCTTGGAGTCAGCCGCCTCTTTAATGGCTTTGCGATGGATGATGTTGGCGGCTCCGGCGGCCCCCATGACGGCAATCTCCGCCGAAGGCCAGGCAAAGGCCATATCCGCTCCCAGGTCTTTGGAGCACATGGCCAGGTAGGAGCCGCCGTAGTCTTTGCGGGTCACGAGGAGAAGCTTGGGCACCGTGGCTTCGGAATAGCACCACAGCAGTTTGGCCCCGTGGCGGATGATGCCGCCCCACTCCTGGTTGCTGCCCGGCAGGTAGCCCGGGACGTCGGCAATGGTCAACATCGGGATGTTGAAGGCATCGCAGAAGCGGATGAAGCGGGTGGCCTTGTCGGAGGCATTGATGTCCAGGCAGCCGGCCATCACGTTGGGCTGATTGGCGATGATGCCGATGGTGCGGCCGTTCAAGCGGGCCAAGCACACCAAAATATTGGCGGCAAAATATTCGTGGGGCTCGAAGATCTCACCGTTATCCACGATGGCCCGGATGACGTCCTTCATGTCATAGGACTGGTTGGGGTTGTCCGGGATGATGGTGTCCAGCTCCGGCGCCTTGCGGCGGGGGTCGTCGCCGGTTTCCACCAGGGGCGGATCCTCCATGTTGTTGGACGGCAGGTAGGCGAGCATCTCCCGGATGCGTGCGATGCAGTCCTCGTCGTTTTCAGCCGCAAAATGGGCTACGCCGCTTTTTTCATTGTGGGTCATGGCACCGCCCAGGTCTTCGAAAGAGATCTCTTCGCCGGTAACGGATTTGATCACTTCCGGGCCGGTGATGAACATGTAGCTGGTGTTCTTCACCATGAAGATCCAGTCCGTCATGGCCGGCGAATAAACGGCACCGCCGGCCGTGGGGCCCATGATGGCCGAAATCTGGGGGATGACCCCCGAGGCCGCGGAGTTGCGGAAAAAGATCTGGCCGTAACCCGAGAGGGCGTCCACCCCTTCCTGGATGCGGGCGCCGCCGGAGTCGTTCATCCCCACAAACGGGGCGCCGGCTTTCAGGGCCAGATCCATCACTTTGCAGATTTTTTTAGCGTGCATCTCTCCCAGGCTCCCGGCCCGGGAGGTGAAATCCTGGGCAAAGGCAAAGACGGTGCGTCCGTTCACCTGGCCATGACCCGTGATCACGCCGTCGGAGGGAATCGCGACCTTCTCCATGCCAAAATTGGTGCAGCGATGGGTGACGAACATGTCGATTTCCCTGAACGTGCCGGGATCGAAGAGCACGTTCAGCCGTTCGCGGGCGGTCAGCTTGCCTTTTTCTTTGTGTTTGGCGACGGCTTTATCACCGCCCATCCCAAGGATTTGCTTCTCTTTCTCCTTGAGAGCCTTGATTCGGTCTTCCGTAACCCCCATTTGACGTTTCCTTTCTCCCGCCGGTAAATGCTCGCGCAAACGGGCACCATTCCAGTAATCGAGACGTTATTTAATGGTACGGTTTATTTTTAAGCGGCCATATAAAATAGCACTCAGTAACTAAAGCGAAATCACTTAGATCCTAGAGAGGTTTGGGGTTGTCAAGGAAAAAAAGGAGTTCGCCGGCCGCCACCGTAGGCGACAGGTCTCCCCTGGCCACTGCTTGCCGATATTTGGGAAACTGCCGGCGAATCTCCGGATGACGCAAAAACCGTTCGCGCAGTCCGTCGTCCACCAGGGCCTGCATCCAATCCAGGGCTTGAGCGCGCCTTTTGATGTCGAATTCCCCGGAAGCCTGCATCCTCTGGCGGTGATCGAGAACCGTTTCCCACACGGTATTCACCCCTTCCAGGGACAAGGCACTGCAGGTCAGCACCGGCGGCTGCCAGTTGGGGGACACCGGGGAGAGCAGATGCAGGGCCGAGGCATAGGCCCTTGCCGCTCGACGGGCTTTGTCGATGTTGTCACCGTCGGCCTTGGTAATGGCGATGGCATCGGCAAGCTCCAGAACCCCCTTTTTGATACCCTGGAGTTCATCGCCGGCGCCCGCCAGCATCAGCACCAGGAAGAAATCCACCATGGAGGCCACCGTGGTTTCCGACTGGCCCACGCCGACGGTTTCCACAATCATGACGTCAAATCCGGCCGCCTCGCAAGCGATCATGGTTTCTCGGGTTTTGCGTCCTACCCCGCCCAGCGTGCCGCCGGACGGGCTGGGGCGGATGAAGGCCTCCGCCTGGATCGAAAGCTGCTCCATGCGGGTTTTGTCCGCCATGATGCTGCCGCCGCTACGGGTGGAGCTGGGATCCACGGCCAGAACGGCCACCTTGTGTCCCTGACGGATCAAGGCCATTCCGAGGCTTTCGATAAAGGTGCTTTTACCGACCCCGGGCACACCGGTAATACCCACACGCACCGCTTTTCCAGAATGGGGCAGGAGCTGGTCCAGGATGACGCGGGCCATGTCCTTATGGCGGTCGAGGGCGCTTTCGATCAGGGTGATGGTTTTGGAAAGCATGCGGCGATCCCCCTGCAGGACGCCCTCCACGTAGCTGTCGGGTGCAGCCTGATTCACGTTTAGGCCCCCAGCGTCTTGAGCAGCTTGTTGGCCGAGTCCGTAATCGGCGTGCCCGGCCCGAAGATGCCGGAGACGCCCTGCTCCTGTAAAAAGCCATAGTCTTTGGGGGGGATGACCCCGCCCACGAAGACGAGAATGTCTTCACCGCCGAGCTTTTTCAGTTCCTGGATCAGTTCGGGCACCAGGGCTTTATGGCCTGCGGCTAGACTGGAAGCGCCCACCATGTGGACATCGTTTTCAATGGCCATCTTGGCGGCTTCCTGGGGCGTCTGGAACATGGGGCTGATGTCCACGTCGAATCCCAGGTCGGCCAGGGCGGTGGCCACGACTTTGATGCCCCGGTCATGGCCGTCCTGGCCCATTTTGGTGAGCAGAATGCGGGGCCGGCGGCCCTGATTTTCGGCAAACGCTTCGGTGCGTTTGCGCAGGGAGGCGATGATTTCGCTGTCCCCGAACTCGGCGGCATAGACGTCGGAAATACATTGGGTCGTGGCCACGTAGCGGCCGAAGACCTTCTCGATGGCATCCGATACTTCACCCACCGTGGCCCGTGCCCGGATTGCAGGAATGCAGGCAGCCATGAGGTTTTCACCCTTTTCGGCGGCCTGGGAGACGGCTTGCAGACAGCGCTCCACCGCGGCGCTGTCGCGCTCCGCCTTGAGCTTTTCCAGACGGGCGATCTGCTCGTCGCGGACGGCACTGGATACCTCCAGCACATCCAGCGGCGTCTCGTCGGCCAGTTGGAACTTATTCACGCCGACGATGACGTCCAGCCCCTGGTCGATGCGGGCCTGGCGACGGGCGGCCGATTCTTCGATGCGCATCTTGGGCATGCCTGTTTCGATGGCCTTGGCCATGCCGCCCAGGTTTTCCACCTCGGCGATGATTTTTTCCGCTTCCCGGTAGAGGCTGGCCGTCAGCGCTTCCACGTAATAGGAGCCGGCCATGGGGTCGATAACATGACAGACCTGGCTTTCGTGCTGAACGACCAGCTGTGTATTGCGAGCGATGCGGGCCGATGTGTCGGTGGGAAGCCCCACGGCCTCGTCGAAGGAGTTCGTGTGCAGGGACTGGGTGCCCCCCAGAACAGCCGACATGCATTCCAGGGTGGTGCGGATAATGTTGTTGTAGGGATCCTGTTCGGTCAGACTCCAGCCCGAGGTCTGGCAGTGGGTCCGCAGCATGCTGGACTTGGGGTTTTGGGGATTGAACTGGCTCATCAGCTTGTGCCACAGAAAGCGGGCCGCCCGCAGCATGGCGATTTCCATAAAAAAGTTCATCCCGATGCCGAAGAAAAAGGACAAGCGCGGGGCGAAGGCGTCGATATCCATGCCGGATTTGAGGGCGGTTTTGACATATTCGAGACCGTCGGCCAGGGTAAAGGCCAGCTGGAGCAATGAATTGGCGCCGGCCTCCATCATGTGGTAGCCGCTGATGCTGACGGTGTTGAATTTGGGCATGTTCTGGGAGCAGTAGGCAATGATGTCGGAGACGATGCGCATGGAGGGCACCGGCGGGTAGATGTAGGTATTGCGGGTCAGGAATTCCTTCAGAATGTCGTTTTGAATGGTGCCGGCGAGCTGTTCCTGCTTGACGCCCTGTTCCTCGGCCGCCACGATGTAGCCTGCCATGATCGGCAAGACCGCCCCGTTCATGGTCATGGAAACGGACATCTGGTCGAGGGGGATCTGGTCGAAGAGCACTTTCATGTCCTCCACCGAATCGATGGCCACTCCAGCCTTGCCCACATCCCCGGAAACCCGCGGGTGATCGGAATCGTAGCCGCGATGGGTGGCCAGATCGAAGGCCACCGAGAGGCCGCGCTGCCCGGCCGCCAGATTGCGCCGGTAAAAGGCATTGGATTCCTTGGCGGTGGAGAAGCCGGCATATTGGCGAATGGTCCAGGGGCGGCCGGCGTACATGGTGGCCATGGGGCCGCGCACATAGGGCTCCATGCCCGGCAGGGTGTTCACATGCTCCATGTTCTCCAGGTCTTCAGCCGTATACAGGGGCTTGACGGGGATGCCCTCCGGTGTGTCCCAGATGAGGGTGTCGACGGAATTGCCCTTCATCTGCTTTTCCGCCAGTTCTTTCCATCGAGTCAGTTCGGGATGTTCTGCCATGATCCACTCCTCCTGATAATGATGATCCATAAGGCCGCTAGCGATGCGTTCTGATATCAAATGATCACGCTCATGGGCATGGATGGCGGTTGGAACCGTCCTCCGGGCGGGCGATGGCCCGCCAAACCATGTCGAAAAGCACCTGGGATTGACCCGCCAGGCCTTCCTGCTGCCCCCGGGATACCCACATGAAAAAAGCGCGCTGGACGCTGCCCAGCATGAAATCCAACAGGATGCCGGCCCGCACGCAGGGATTGAGAATCCCCTCGGCCTGGCCTTTTTTCAACACTTCCAGATACAAATTGATCATACGTTTTTGCCGGAAGGTGCGATCCGACATCCAGGTCTGCATGGGCAAGGTCATAAATAGAATTTTGCCCAAGCCTTCGTGCCGTTCGTAATAATCCAGCTGCAGCCAGTAGACCTTGCGCATCTTCTCTTTGAGATCTTCGATGCCCTGCAAGTGATCGATGATGCGTTCGGTCAGCTTCCCCAGCCAGATATCGACGAAGCTGAACAAAAGGCGCTCTTTGCTGCCGTAATGCTTATAAATGGTGGTAAAACTGACCCCGGCGCGGCGGGCCACATCCCGGATATTGGCCTTATGAAAATCGGACTGGGAAAAGATTTCCAGTACCGCTTTCTCAAGCCTGGCGTGCACCTCCGGACGGAGCTCGGAGACGCCGCGGTCGTCGTCTGGGGTTGGCTGAAACAAGGGGGTTTTCCGTTGGCTTTCCGATTCAGGTTCGATCCATTAGGAAAAACCGGTTATCGAAAAAATAATATAATGATTACAACTACAAAAATCGTTTCAGTGAATAAAGAGCATCTAAAAATGAACGCTTGTTACCCCTTCAGGCCTTAAAAAAATCCCAACCGGCTGTCAAGGATATAATAGGGGCTCCAATCACAGCCGTAGAGATGATCAGCGATCATTCCGATGGCGTTATACCGCTGTTACCGTTCGCAGAGTTCCACTAGAACACCGTTGGTCGCCTTGGGGTGCAAAAAAGCGATCTTGGCGCCGCCGGCCCCCATACGCGGCTTCTCGTCGATCAGCCGGACACCCTTGGCCTTGAGTTCCTCAAGGGCGGCTTCGATATCGGCAACCCGAAAGGCAACGTGCTGGATGCCCGGCCCTTTTTTTTCGATGTATTTGGCTACCGGGCCATCCGGGCTGGTGGATTCCAACAGCTCGACTTCACTTTCACCCACCGGGAAAAAAGCGGTGGTCACTTTTTGCGCCTCGACCGTTTCGGCACCTTCAAAGGCGAGGCCAAGGATGTCGGACCAGAAGCCCTTGCCCTCATCGATACTGTTGACGGCAATACCCAAATGGTCGATTTTGAGAATCTGCATACCTTCTCCTTTCCTGGATCACATTAATCACCCGAAGAAATAAGCAATATCCATGCCCTTGATTGCTTGGATCATGTGCAGCGATCGCGGGTGGACGCTGGGGGCGGGGAAACAGATAGCTGGTACAAAACCCTATGGGTTCATACCAGCTATCGTTGTCGGTGTCCATCAGGGTTGCAGGTTATGTGCCTCGCTGGGCCGGAAAAGCACCCGCGGGCTAATTACTTCCTCGATCCCGCCAGCCCAATTGTGTTGAGCGCATTCTCGATTTCCCCCAGGATGGTGGGGTCGTCGATGGTGGCCGGCACGTTATAGTCCTTGTTGTCGGCAATTTTTTGGATCGTGCCGCGCAGGATTTTGCCGGAGCGTGTCTTGGGGAGCCGTTTGACCACCGTGGCCGTCTTGAAGGCCGCCACCGGGCCGATACGGTCACGCACCATTTGGACGACTTCTTTTACAATGTCCTCTTCGCCGCGGGTCACCCCGGCGTTAAGCACCAGAAAACCGACGGGGATCTGGCCTTTGAGATTGTCTTCCACGCCGAGCACGGCGCATTCCGCCACATCCGGATGATCCGCCAGGACTTCCTCCATGGCGCCTGTGGACAACCGGTGTCCGGCCACATTGATGATGTCGTCCGTGCGGGACATTACGTAAGCATATCCGTCCGCATCGATGTAGCCGGCGTCGGCGGTTTTATAGTAGCCCGGGAACTCTTCAAGGTAGGCTTCCTTGTAGCGCTCGTCGGCTTTGTACAGGGTGGGCAAGGTGCCTGGCGGCAGGGGCAGTTTGACCACCAGCGCGCCGATCTCACCTGGCGCCATCTGCTTGCAGTCGGCGTCCACCACCTGCAGGTCCCATCCGGGGGCGGCCTTGGTGGGGGAGCCGTATTTCACCGGAAACTGATGCAGGCCCATGCAGTTGGCCGCAATCGCCCATCCGGTCTCGGTCTGCCACCAGTGGTCGATCACCGGCACCTTTAAATTACGTTCCGACCACGTGATGGTATCGGGATCGGAGCGCTCCCCCGCCAGGAACAGGTATTTGAAGTTGGACAGGTCGTATTGTTTGATCAGGTCGCCTTTGGGGTCGTCGCGCTTGATGGCCCGAAACGCCGTGGGGGCCGTGAACAGCGAGCGTACACCATGTTGGGAGATGACCCGCCAGAAGACGCCGGCATCCGGCGTTCCCACGGGCTTGCCCTCGAACAGGATCGTGGTGCAGCCCTTGAACAGGGGACCGTAGACGATGTAGGAGTGGCCCACCACCCAGCCCACGTCGCTGGCAGCCCAGTATACATCGCCAGCATCCACGTCGTAGATGGCTTTCATGGTCCACTTCAAGGCCACCATGTGGCCGCCATTGTCGCGGACCACCCCCTTGGGCTGGCCGGTGGTACCAGAGGTGTAGAGGATGTAGAGGGGGTCCGTAGCCGCCACCGGGACGCAGTCTTGGGGCTGGGCGGCCGCCATGGCCTCGTTCCAGTCCACGTCGCGACCCTCTATCATGGAGGCCGTCTCCATGGGGCGTTGCAGGATGACGCATTTTTCCGGTTTGGAGCTTGAAAGCTCGATGGCCTTGTCCAGCAGCGGTTTGTAGGCGATGACCTTTTTGACCTCGATGCCGCAGGAGGCTGTCACGATCACCTTCGGTTTGGCGTCGTCGATGCGGGTGGCCAACTCCTTGGCCGCAAAGCCGCCGAAAACCACCGAGTGGATGGCTCCCAATCGTGCGCAGGCCAGCATGGCGATGGCGGCCTCCGGGATCATGGGCATATAAACGATGACCCGGTCGCCCTTGGTGACGCCCTGGTTGACGAGGACGCCGGCGAATTTGGCGACTTCGTCCCGCAGTTGGAGATAGGTATATTTCCTGATCGTGTCGGTGACCGGGCTGTCATAGATCAGCGCATCCTGGCCGCCACGCCCGTTTTCGACGTGAATATCCAGGGCGTTGTAGCAGGTATTGCATACGCCACCGGTAAACCAGCGGTAGAACGGCTTGTTGGAGTCATCCAGAACCTTGTCCCATTTCTTGTACCAATGGCAGTCCTCGGCCGCTTCGCCCCAGAAGGCTTCCGGGTCGTTGATGGATTTTGCGTAAGCTTCATCATACAGATTGGTCATGGATTGCGTTCCTTTCTGTTTCTTATCCGAGTTGCCGAAAACACCCCGTGCAGCGGAAACACCATGGTTCGGCCAAGCGTCAAGGTTGCATGGTCGGGGCGTTGTGCCCGGATTAGCGGACCTTCGCCGTTAGCGGGAAGTGGCCTTGGCGGCCAGCGGCACATCCTTGACTTTTTCAGCTTCGCCGGTGATCCACGGTTTTCCAACCGGAAGAATGTCTTTTCCGTAAACCTGAAGAAAGATGACATGGGCCATCATGTACCAGGCGGCAGCAGCGCAGGCCATCAGTTCATAGCCGGCAACTTTAGTAAGGGCGGGGTAGCCGAAATGGGCCAGATCGAGCAGGATGAAACCGATGAGAAGAAGCGTGAAGGTGAGTGCCATGGCACCGTGAATGCGCAGGGCCGCCACCCAGAGAATCGCTGTGTAAAAGGTCCAGCCCACCAGGAACCAGCCTAGGTCTGTTCCGCTGAGTTTGTAGATGCCGAAATTGTTCAGCAGAAATATAATACCGATGGCAATCCAGAACGCGCCGTAGGAAACAAAGGCACTGTAGCCGAAGTTGTTGCCGCACTTGAATTCCTGGAAACCCGCAATCAGCTGGGCTCCGCCGCCAAAGGCCAGGGCCAGGGCCAGGACCGGACCGACACCACACCAGCCCACATTGTGAAATTGTAATACCAGCGTCGTTAAACCAAATCCTGCCAGACCGACCACTGCGGGGTTACCTGTCTGCTGCTCTGCCATGTTCATCCTCCCAAGATTCAATTTGTTATAGGCTATGGAGCTTATCATCTTGCGGGATGTGTCCTCGGATTATCCCGCTCTCGAAGCGCCGTTCCTGCTTTCGGCCGGTCTCCCTGGATAGCGCCACCTCCTTTCACGGCCGATTGCGGAAGAGCTTAACACAAGGTGCCCTCCGCACAGGATGCCCATGGCAGTGCAACTCATATGCCATAAAATTTATGGTTTAGAAAGTCTTTAAAAGACTAATATATAGATAATGGTTAAATAGGAATATTGAATATGAATAAAATTCATTAATGAGTCAAAAAAGTCCCATTCTATGGCATAAAAACATAAAACTAATTAATATTAAAAGGAATATATGTATAGCGACATAAATGCCCCATTATGGGGCGTTTACAGCCCGTGGGCTTTCATTTTCCGGAAGAGCGTTCGCCGGTCAATGCCCAAAACGGAAGCGGCCCGGGCCCGATGCCATTGGTGCGCATGGAGTACTTGAATAAGATACTGCTTCTCGTAATGGGCCATGGCCGCCGGCAAGGACATAGCGGTATCCATCACAGCAGGCGGTGTGACGGTTTCAGCGGAGGGTGGGGTCGGCGCGGCTTCAGTGGATTCCAAGGAGTTCAGGGTAATGAACCGATGAACCGTATTCTGCAATTCCCTGACATTACCGGGCCAGTCCCGCTTCATCATGGCCTGGAGCGCATGTTCGGGCATGATGGGTACGGTGTCGGCATCGCTCAAGGATTGGAGAAAATGCTGGATCAGAAGTGGGATATCCTCCCGGCGGGAGCGCAAAGGGGGCAGCTGAATGGGAATGATATGAATTCGATAGAAGAAGTCCTCCCTTAAATGGCCCTTGCGGACCTCTTCGGTCAGGTTGCGGTTGGTGGCAGCCACAATGCGAACGTCGGGAACAATTCGCTCGCTGCTCCCAATAGGGCTATAGCCGCCGCCTTCGATGGCACGTAACAGCTTGACCTGGAGGTTGGGATTGATTTCGCCGATTTCGTCCAAAAAAAGCGTGCCGCCGTCGGCTTCAGCCAGGAAGCCGGGCTTATCCTTGTGGGCACCGGTAAAGGCGCCTCTTTTATGGCCGAAGAATTCACTTTCCAGCAAGGTTTCGGGTATGGCCCCGCAGTTGACCGTTACGAAGGCCCCTTGACTGCGATCGCTCAACTCGTGAATGGTCTGGGCCACGAGTTCCTTTCCGGTGCCTGATTCACCATAGATGATGACATTGGCATTGGAGGCGGCCGCCTTGAGAATGACCTGATAAACCTCATGCATGGGTTGACTTTTTCCGATGATGCGGCCGAAGCGCCCCACATCTTTCAGCGTAGAGCGCAACCGCAAGTTCTCCTGGCGCAATTGCGCTTCGCTGGCCCGCAAGCCCTCCTCGGCTTTGCGAATGGCCGTAAGATCGAACAGAATTCCACGCAGCCCCAGGGATGCGCCGGCGCGCAGAATCGGACTGGCATACACCATGGCGGGAAACAGGGTTTGATCTTTGCGTCGCACGACGGCTTCAAATTCGACAGGGTCTTTGCCGGACAGGGTCCGCTGCATGGCCAAAGCGACCTGGGAGCGGGTTTCAACGCTGAAGATGTCCAAGGCAGACATCCGATCGACCAGGTGCTTATCGCCCCCGGTCAAAATTTCGCGGCCGTAGCGGTTGACGAAAGTGAAGTGTTGGCGGGCGTCGGTTTCAAAAACCGGCTGTGGTAGAAGATCGGTAAGTTCCCTGAACTTTTGCTCCTGACTGCGCAGAGCTTTTTCGGCCTGTTCGCGCTGGGCGATTTCCTTTTGGAGCTGGCGATTGGAGGTTTCCAGTTCCCGGGTGCGTTCCAGCAGGTCGGCCGTTCGACGGTCGATTTCCGTTTCCAGGTGCTGCCGGTAGCGTTGGTTTTCCTGCCGCAGGCGGGATCGTTCCAAGGTATTCTGAATGGCATGTTCCAGAACGGCCATGTCGAGGATGGGTTTGGTGACGAAATCATGGGCGCCGGCCCTCAGGGCCTCGATGGCGTCCTGCAGCACGCCTGTCCCCGATACGACGATGACCGGTGTGTCGGCGGCTTCTTTCTGCAGGGTTTCCAGAAAGGCCAGGCCATCCATCTCCGGCATGCGCAAATCGAGCAGGATCAGATCCGGCGTCTGTTCGCGAAATAACATCAAGCCTGCTTTGCCGTCCCCCGCCTGCAAAACCGTAAAACCGCTGTCTTCGAGATACGAGGCGATACTGTCGCGGATAACGGGTTCGTCGTCGATGGCCAGGATTTTCACTGGACGATGTGCCGAAGACGGCATGGGCAATCGCGGTTTTCGCATGCCAAGACCTTTTCTATGCGCTGTCTGTCGGAGCCGTGCGGTTCTCAAGCGGCAGTCGCAAGATGAACCGCGCCCCCTGCCCGGGGGTGGAGTCCACTGTCATGGTGCCCTGGTGATGGCTGGTAATGATAAAATAGGACACCGACAAGCCCAAGCCGGTTCCCACCCCAACGTCCTTGGTGGTGAAGAAGGGCTCGAAAACCCGTTTGCGGGTTTCTTCGTCCATGCCGGGTCCGTTGTCCTCCACTTCGATGCGCAGGTACTGACGCTCCTGGCGCAACCGCAGGGTAATGCGGGGAGGAGCCTCAGGCGACCGGTCGGGGCCGAAGGCCTGGGAAGCGTTGCGCAACAGGTTCAACACCACCTGGCCGATTTCAGTGGCGACACAGGGCACCAGCGGCAGGCGCTCCTCGAAGTCGCGTAGGATTTGGATTTCGCGGAAATCATGCTTCTTGCGCAGATCGTAATCATGCGCCGCCAAAGCTACCGTTTTGTCCAACAAGGCGTCGAGGGCAGTGGGCGCCATGCGGGCATCGCTGGGACGGCTGAAATGCAGCATGTCGGATACCGTAATGCTGGCGCGTTCCCCGGATTGGCGGATGCCTTCGATAAATCGGAGGATGCCGCGTTCTTCCAGGTAGCGGCGGATTTGAACCAGGTCCACACCCAGCTGGTCTGCCACCGCATTATTTTTTCCCAGCGACGGTTCAATGCGTCGCACGATGTTCTGGGCGCTTTGCAGGATGCCGCTCAGGGGATTGTTGATTTCATGGGCCATGCCGGCGGCTAGGCCGCCCACCGAGAGCATTTTTTCAGTCTGCACCATGGTGTCTTCCATGCGGACCCGGGCGGTGACGTCATCTACCCGAATGACGGCTCCCTCCATGGCTTCGATATCCAAAGGATAGATCATGATGTCGGCAAAACGGATTTGGTCGCCCTTCGAGTAGGCGACTTTCTCCGCCTGACGCACGGTACGTTTACGGATGGCTTCGTGAACCATGCCGCTGAAGGGTTTCAGAAGGGAGTAAACCCGCCCCAGGTTCTGGTGGCGGGCTTCGCGGCTTGAGACACCCGTGGCTTTTTCCGCCTCGCGGTTCCACTGGGTGACCCGGCACCACCGATCGACCCCCACGAGCACGGAAGGCATGGAATCGATAATGCTGGCCAGATAGTGCTGCAGACGTACCATTTCCAGTTCCGCCGTGCGCGCGGCAGTGACGTCGTTGCCGATGCACAGGCTCCCCACGAGTTCGCCGCGGGCATCGCGGATCGCCCGGTTGGTCCATGAAATCCAGGCGTGCTCGCCGTTGCGGCGGATGGCCTCGGTTTCGAAACCGGGATGGTTTTCGGGACTGGTGTAGATCAATTGCGTCTCGGCGGTCAGCTGGCGCCCGCTGCTGTCAACCGCTGGAATCAGCGTGCCCAGGAAGGGGCGGCCCAAGATGTCCTTCTCATCGTGCCCAAAGAAACGCTGCGCAAATTCATTGAAGAAGGTAATCTCCCCGTTGGTGGAAAGGCGCAAAATAATGCTGTTGGCATTTTCCACAAGCTCGCGATATTTGGCTTCGCTTTCGCGGATCGCCTCCTCGGCCCGCTCCCGTTCGTGGATTTCACTTTCGAGGCTGTTGCTGTAAGCCTCGAGGCGTTCCATAAACTGGTTGAAATAGTTGGCCAAACGGCCGATTTCATCCCGGGAGCGGCGTTGCATGCGGACCCGATAGTTGCCGGCGGCCCCGGACGAGAAATGATGCATGAGTTCCTTGAGGGGCGTCGTTATGGAGTTGCTGATGGCCAGGGTCAGCGGCAAAACGATGATAAAGGACATGAGCACTGTAGCCAGCACCAGCCGGTGCATCGTCGTTAGCGGGGCGTAGAATTCGTCGAGGTAGCTGGAGGAGGCCACGATCCAGTGGTATTCTGGAATGTGATTGAAGATCACGAGTTTGTCGCGAGCCTTGTGTTCCCCGGGGTTTTCCCAGGAATAGGTGATCTTGCCGCTTTTGCGCTGGCAAATTTCACGCACGAATTCACGGCCGTTACGGTCCTTGGCGTAAAGATAATTGCCGCTAACCTGGGGGTGCAGCACCATATTGCCCTGTTCGTCGATGACGTAAGAATAGCCGGTCTTGCCAAATTGCAGGGAGAGAATGCTGTCGCGAAAGTCTTCGACATTCACCAGTTCACGGAATTCTTCACGATAGGAGGAAACGGAGATAATCCAGTCCCAGGGTTCGAAATAGGTCATGTAAAGCGCCTTGGGACGGGTGTGGGTTTCGCCGGGGTTCTTCCAGTCGTATTCCAAATAGCCTTCCTTGCGCGCCATTTGCTCGCGAATGAAAGCGAATTCGGATAAGTCGGCCCCGATCAATTCCTTTTTGGGGTGCACGTCGATGATGCCGTTGCTGTCCAGACAATAGATGTAGCCCGTGGTGCCGATGGGTTGGCTCAGGATGATTTCGGCCACCCGGCGCCGGGCTTCTTCCTCGGAAAGATCCCCGGCCAGGGCGCGCCGATGGAAATGGGCAGCAATATCGCGGTTCTTTTCGGCAACCGCCCGGAGATGGTTTTTGATGGAGGTGGCCGCCGAGGTCCGCACCATGTTGAGAATGGTCGTGGTGGTGTTTTGCAGCTCACTCTGGATGTTGGCTTCCAGGGTCTGCCGGACCATAGAATAAATCACGAAGCTGCCCAGAGTGATGCACAGGATGAAGACGGCTGAGTAGCCGGCCAGCAGCTTATGCTGGATGCGCAAATCCCGAAAGGATTGGAGCAGTTGCATGGGGGCGCCTCTCTGTATTGCTTGCAACGGGGGCTGCAATGGCGGCCGTTGCCATCCGCCGAGCCGGGAACCCGCCGTTGCGGGCGGGTCGCGGCTTAGCGGAAACGCGCCATCACCCGCTTGAATCCCGGCAGCGCCTTGACGATGGTGTCATCGTCGACGCAGAATGCGATCCGGAAATGCCCCGGGCCGTTGAACCCGCTGCCCGGCACGACCAGAATAAGTTCTTCCTGAAGGGCCTGCACAAACTTCACATCATCGGGGATGGGCGTTCGGGGGAAGAGATAAAAGGTGCCGGGCGGTGTCGTAAAGTCATAGCCGGCCTCGGCCAGCCCCTGGCACAGAAGATCGCGTTTGTGTTGGTAAAGGGCCACATCGACGCTGGAGCCCTGCAAACAGGCAATGATTTTTTGCATCAGAGCGGGGGCATTGACGAAGCCCAGGATCCGGTTGGCCAGGGCCATGCCGCCCATAACGGTATCGTGGTAATCGGCGGCCGGGTTGACCGCCGCAAAACCGATGCGCTCACCCGGTATGGAGATGTCCTTGGAATAAGAGGTGCCGATGATACTATTGTTGTAGCAGGCGAAAATGCTCGGAACCGGGTGGCCGTCAAAAACGATTTTGCGGTACGGCTCGTCGGAAAGCAGGTAAAGCGTGCGGTTGAGCTGGACGCTTTTCCGCTGCAGCAATTCCCCAAGCGCCTGAAGGCTTTCCCGGCTGTAGATTTGTCCCGTGGGGTTATTCGGGGAGTTGATCAGCACCACTTTGGTCTTGGCCGTAAGGGCGTTTTCCATGGCCTCGAGATCCAGGGTGAAATCCGGATGGGTGGGCACGGTTTTCAGAACGCCGCCGTGGTTGTCGGCATAAAAGCCATACTCCACAAAACAGGGAATGGGGGTCAGCACTTCGTCGCCGGGGTCGAGAAGGGTTTTCAAGGCCACGTTGAGGGCGCCCGAAGCGCCGCAGGTCATGATGATATCGCCCTCCCCCACATCGACGCCTTGCTCCTCGGAGACATAGCGGGCTACCGCCTGACGGACATGGGGATAACCCGTGTTGGGCATGTAGCCGTGCTCGCCGCAGCAGGTACAGGCGGTTTCATTAAGCAGTTTCTCGAAACACTCGGGGGCGGGTACATTGGGGTTGCCTAGGCTGAAGTCGAACACGTTTTGCGCCCCGTGCAAGGCCTTGAGGCGGGTCCCTTCTTCGAACATTTTGCGAATCCAGGATGAGCGCTGGATGATGGTTTCAATCTTTTTGGCGATGGTCATCGTAATTTCCCGTTGGCTGGCAGGCCGGTCGATAAGGCGCATCTTTCGGCTCAGGTGGGCGTTCTCATGATTTGAGAATCCTCGACGTCGCCAAAGCCGCGCTACGCTGGCTCTCCTACGGCTACGCCGTCGGTTCCCAAATCGCGGCGGTCTTGGCCTGAACCGAAATCTACCCTGTCTGGATCAGCCTAATTTATTAAACCCAGTTGATCGCTTTTGTAAAAAGCTTTAAGGCTAAACGCCTTCGACGGCGGTCACTTCGGGGACTTCCCGTTTGAGCAGCTTTTCGATGCCGTTTTTAAGCGTCATCTGGGACATGGGGCAGCCGGCGCAGGCACCCTTGAGACGGACCTTGACGATGCCGCCTTCAACCGCCACCAATTCTACATCCCCGCCGTCGGCTTGAAGCGAAGGGCGGATTTTATCCAGAACTTCTTTCACTTTTTCCTGCATGGTGGTGTCTCCCGTTGTTGTTTGGCCACCTGTTCTAACCCGGGACGCGGACGTGGACCTGCGGTGGCAATCCCATCAGTCGATCGCGCCCTGCCGCATCTGATAAAAGGCCTGGCGGAAAGCATTGAAACGATTTGCGGTAATGGCTTCCCGCATTTGGGCCATGAGGTGGGTATAATAATGGATGTTGTGGATGGAATTCAAGCGGTAAGCCAAAAGTTCCCGGGTGGTGTAAAGATGGCGGAGGTAGGCGCGCGAATAGTTCCGGCAGGTATAGCAGTGGCAGCCGGGGTCGACAGGGGTCGTATCATCGCGGAAGCGGGCGTTGCTGATGTTGAGCGCGCCCCGGGAAGTGAACAGCTGACCGTTGCGGGCGTTGCGGGTGGGCAGGACGCAATCGAACATGTCGGCCCCTCGGGCCACCAGCTCCACCAGGTTCTCGGGCGTTCCCACGCCCATGATGTAGCGCGGTCGATCGGCAGGCAGGCCGGGCAGGGCCGCTTCGGCCACCTCCAGCATCAGCTCCGTAGGCTCGCCCACACTAAGTCCCCCCAGGGCATACCCCGGAAAGTCCATATCGATCAGGGCCTCGGCCGATTGCTGCCGCAGATCGGGGAACATGCCGCCCTGGACAATGCCGAACAGGGCGGCCTCCGGACGGGCCTTGGCCTGCCAGGTGTCGTGACAACGTCGGGCCCAGCGGGTGGTCAGATCCAGGGCTTCCCGGGCGGTCTCCCGGGTGGCCGGGTACCCGATGCACTGGTCCAGGCACATGATGATATCCGAGTCGAGCGCGATCTGAATCTCGATTGATTTTTCCGGGGTCAGCAGGTGCCGGGAGCCGTCGATATGGGATTGAAAGAGGGCGCCCTCTTCACCCATTTTCAGCAGCTTGGCCAGGGAGAAGATCTGGAACCCGCCGCTGTCGGTCAGAATGGGGCCCGACCAGTTCATGAAGCGGTGCAGCCCCCCGAAGGGCGCAATGATGTCGCAGCCCGGTCGCAGATATAAATGGTAGGTGTTGCCCAGGATGATCTGGGCGCCGATTTGCTGGAGCTCCTCCGGCGCGAGAGACTTCACCGTGCCCAAGGTGCCCACCGGCATGAAGACCGGGGTGTGCACTTTTCCATGGGCGGTTCGAAATGTGCCGCAGCGGGCGGCGGTTTCGGAGGACGTTGCTGTTAGCGTAAATTGAAGTGTCATTCTTGGCTGTCGGATCCAAACGGTTTATGGGGTTGAGGTTCAGGCGATTAACATCCCGTCTCCGTAGCTGAAAAAGCGATAGCGCCGTCGGATCGCTTCGCCGTAGGCGGCCAGGATGGCTTCACGGCCGGCAAAGGCCGACACCAGCATCAGCAGGGTGGACTGGGGCAGATGGAAATTGGTGATCATGGCATCCACCAGACGAAAGCGGTAGCCGGGATAGATGTAGAGGTCGTTCTGGCCTTCCATGGCCCGGAGCCGGCCGTCCGGGCCGGCCGTATATTCCAGGGTGCGTACGCTGGTGGTGCCCACGGCTACGATTCGCCCGCCCTGGGCCCGATGACGGTTGATGGCTTCGGCCACCCGGGGGGCGATACGGAAGTATTCGGCATGCATGCGGTGGTCACGAATGTCCGCCACCCGGACCGGCACAAAGGTGCCGTAGCCTACATGCAGCGTGAGGGCCGCCACCGGGATGCCGCGCTGCTCCAAGGCGCCCATGAGGGCCGGCGTGAAATGCAGACCGGCGGTGGGGGCGGCTACGGCACCGTTCTCCGTCGCATAGACGGTCTGGTAATCTTCCCGATCACTGGGTGTTGCCGCGGGGTCGGGACGCTTGATATAGGGTGGCAGGGGCATGACGCCGATCCGTTCCAGGACGGCGGTAAACGGCCCGCGGCTGGTAAACTTCAGGGTATGGCGTTCCTCGTCGGAGGCCAGGATTTCTGCCGAGAGGTCCTCACCGAAATGCAGCCGGGTTCCCGGGGCGGGCTTTTTAGAAGCCTTGATCAGACAGGCGCTGACAAAGGCCCCCTCGGTCGTGAGGCGTCGCAGACCGCCGGGATAGTCCAGAATAAGAATTTCCACTTTCCCGCCGCTGGCTTTCCGGCCGAAAAGCCGGAGCGGCACCACCCGGGTATTGTTTACCACGACGAGATCCCGGGGGGTCAGCAAGGCTGGCAGATCGTTAAAGCGATGGTGGCGAAGCGCCCCGGTCTGGCGGTCCATGACCATCAGGCGGGCCTGATCGCGGTGGGAGGCCGGGTGTTGGGCAATCCGATCCGGGGGCAGGGGGTAGTCGTAGTCGTCGAGGGCAAACATGGGCGTTTATCCCGCTTTGCCCATATAAGTCAGTGCCAGTCCGATGACCATCAGGACCAGCCCCATACGCCGCAGGGTGCCATCGGACACGGCCTGGATCTGCTGCAACCAGGTCTTCATTTTGGCGGGAACGGCGAAATAGGGCAGCCCCTCGATGATCATCACCATACCGATTACACTTAAAAAAAATTTCATGGGACACCGCTTCCTCTGAGGTTCCATCCTGTGCGGCCTTCGGGGGGGCGACTATAGACTGTCCAAGACGCCCTTGTCAAAAAGAAAGCCCGTAGATCAAGGGTGGATTTACCTGGCCGACGCGATCCACTAAGCCCGGGCACCGTTCCATCCCCAAACCCGCCATCGCCCGGGCGCTATGGATGCCATCGCCAAGCTTGCGCCCGGACTTGGGGCCGCGGATGCTCCCGGGTCGTTCACGGCCGGGGATGATTGGCCGGCATAGTGATTGTTGCCCCCGGACAGTGCTTGCAGGGGCGCTGGGGGTAAATGGGGCTTGTCAACGCGATGCTAAAAGGTGTAGCAACTTTCAGATAGGTTTCCGGTAGTTGACGCAGGCCTTTCTATCCCCATTTTTTATGGAACCACACGGCACCGCGACCGCAGGAGCATCGTTATGGCCAAACCGCCGCCTTCCATCGTGAAACGCTCCATTTATTCGTGGATCATGGGTCCCAACACCAAGCTGCAGCTGGTGGTGCTGGTGCTGATTGCCGTGACCGTGTTTGCCCGGGTGCTGCCCCTGGAGATGCAGAAGCGCATCGTCAATGAGGCTATCCGGCTGCGCCAGGTCGATCTGCTGATTCGCTATTGCACGATTTACCTGGTATCCGTGCTGGTCGCCAGCGGTCTTAAATATCTGATCACCATCCTGCAAGTGATGATCAGCCAGCGCACCCTGACCCGTATGCGCAAGGATCTGTTTGCGCATATTATTTCCCTGCCCTTGGGTTTTTTCCGCAATACCCAACCCGGACTGGTGGTGTCCTCCCTGGTTTCCGAGCTGACGCTGCCGTCCAATTTCGTGGGGATGGCCGTAGCGGTGCCGGTCATCAACCTGCTGACCCTGGTGGCGTTTGCCGGCTATCTTTTTTATCTCAACGCCTGGCTGGCCGCCCTGTCCCTGTCGATCTATCCGGCGGTCGTGTTCCTGGTGCCTCTGCTCCAGCGCAGGGCCAACCAGGCCAACAAGGAACGGGTGGATGTCACCCGCGATCTTTCCGATCGGGTCCAGGAGACCATTTCCGGCATCCATGAAGTCCACGGCAATGCGGCCTACGCGATCGAGAATGCCAAGATCGGCCGCATTGCCGATCAGCTCTACCGCATCCGTTTGCGCTGGGATTTCTTCCGGGCCAGCATCAAGGTGTCCAATAATTTCTTTATCAGCCTGGGCCCCTTTCTCATTTTTATCCTGGGGGGCTATCTGACCATCCAGGGGCGACTGGAACTGGGCGCCCTGGTGGCCTTCCTCTCGGCCCAGGAAAAGCTTTACGATCCCTGGAAGGAACTGATCGAGTTCTTCCAGGCCTACCAGGACGGCAGCGTCACCTACGAGAAGACCATGCGCTATTTCGACAGCGAGCCCGAGTTTGCCCTGGCGCCCTCCGACCGTGCACCCTACCAGCTCGAAGGCAACGTGGATGTCAAAAACCTTAGCTTCATTACCGGTGACGGCATCCGGCTGCTGGACCGCATTTCTTTTGATCTCAAGGCCGGTCAGCACGTGGCGCTGGTGGGGTTTTCCGGCAGCGGCAAAAGTACCCTGGCTTTGTGCGTGGGACAGCTCTATGATTACACGGACGGACAAGTATTGCTGGGCAACGCCGAAGTCCGCGAGTTGACCAAAAAGGATATGGCCTGGAACATGGGATTCGTCTCCCAGACGCCTTTTATTTTCGACGGCACGATCCAGGAAAACCTGCTCTATTCCTGCCGTGCGGCCGATGACAATACCCCGGCAGCCGCCGAACAGTTCCGGCCGTCCCTGGAGGACATGATCGAGGTTCTGCACCAGACCGGGATTTTTGTCGACACCCTGCGTTTCGGGCTGAACGCGATGCTCGATGCGGACCGCGACAGCACGCTCGTGGAACAGCTGGTCAAGGTGCGCCGAAATTTCCGCCGGCAGTTCGGTGAGACGCTGTCGGGATTTGTGGAGTTTTTTGACGAGGACCGCTACCTCTATCATTCCAGTGTGGCTGCCAATCTGCTGTTTGGCACCTCCAAACGCAGGGACTTCAAGACAGCGAAGCTTGCTGAGAATCCCTATTTCATTGCCTTTCTGGAAAAGGCCGACCTCAAGCGCCCCCTGATGGAGCTGGGCGCCGATCTGGCGCGACAAACCGTGGACATCTTGGGCAATCTACCCCCTGACAAGGTGTTTTACGAGCAAAGCCCCATCGCTCCGGAGGAACTCGACGATTTCAAACTGCTGGCCCAGCAGACACGGCGTCGCAAGCTGCATCAGTTGACCTCCGATGAACGCCACAAGCTGCTGGGGCTGGCCCTAAGGTTTATTCCCGGACGGCACAAGATGGTTTCCTTCCCCGATCTTCTGGAACGGCTGATTCTGGAAGGACGCTTCCTGTTCAAGAATCAGATCATCGAGGATTATCCGGGGGCATTTGCCTTTTACGACGAGGGGGAATATATTTTTTCACAGACGATCCAGAACAATATTTTCTTCGGCAAGCCCAAAACCACCAGCGCCAAGGCGCAGGATCATATCGTCCAGAACATTATTCAGCTGCTGATCGAAGAAGACCTTCTGGAAACGATCGTCGGGATCGGCATGCAGTTCCAGGTGGGCAGCAAGGGGGATAAGCTCTCCGGGGGACAGCGTCAGAAGCTGGCGATTGCGCGGGTTTTTCTCAAATCACCGCGTCTGCTGATCATGGATGAGGCCACTTCCGCGCTGGATAACAATTCCCAGGCCCGCATCCAAAATTTCCTGGACCGGCGTTTGAAAGGCAAGACGACCGTGATTGCGGTGGTGCATCGGCTGGACATCATCAAAGACTATGACAAGGTGGCGGTGATGAAAGCCGGCAAGTTGATCGAAATGGGTACCTATGAAGAATTGATGGACCGAAAAGGAGCACTCCATGGACTCATCCACGGAAAAAAATAGTGCCGGCGGCACATGCGAATTCCAGCAGAATCTTGAAATTCTGCGACAGACGCAATTTTTTGCAGGCCTTCCGATGGAGACCCTGAAGGTGTTTGCATATCTATGCACCCGTGAATCATTTGCCGCCCAGGACTGTCTCTATGACAAGGATGACGATGACGGCCAGGCCTTCTACATCCTTAGCGGTCAACTGGTGCTGGTGCATGACACCGACGGGGGGGAGGCCGTAATACGGGATTTTGGGCCCGGCGACTTTATCGGCGGACTGGCTCTGCTGGCACCCATGCGACGGCTTTTCGCCCTCAAGGCCGGGCAGGCAACCGATTGTCTCGTGCTCAGCCGGGAGAAGTTCGCCAAGGCGATCGGCCAATTCCCGGAACTGATCCCCAGGGTTTTCAAGTCGATGGCCGACAGCATCCGCGATTGGGACCAGCAGCGCCTCTTTGAAGCGACGGAAAAAGGATTATCATTGAAGGACATGGTCGGTATCAGTGCAATCTGATGCATTTCTCCCAACCTGATGACGCTGGCTATACGAAACCGATGGGAACCTTATCATTTGAATTAAAAAACCAGCTGTCTGAACTGGATAAGCTCTGTGACCATCTCAGGCAGTTCTGCCAGGACTGTGGCGTTTCCAAGCGACAGACTTTCGAGATCAACCTGGCATTGGATGAGCTGTTTACCAACATCATTTCCCACGGTTTTGAAGATGATGCCGAGCATCATGTCAATGTCACCTGTAAAAACGAAGACGGCGTACTCAAGATTACCATCGAGGATGACGGCATCCCCTTCAATCCGGCGGCGGCTCCCCATCCGAATTTGAAGTGTGCCTTCAAGGATCGGGAGATCGGCGGCCTGGGAATTCATCTGATTCGATCCTACATGGACTGTATCGAATACAGTCGACGCGGCGGGAAGAATATTCTTATCCTGACCAAGACGCTCTGACGGGCGGCCTGGGAAGGCGGATATGGTTCAGCAGGCCTGCAGGAAGGCCATCGTCGAAGGAGGAAAGTATGGACATTACCGAAACCAAACATGATAACTATAGTATTTTTAAGCTCAACGGCCGGCTGGATTCGAACACGGCTACGGGTTTCGAGCAAAAGCTTTTCGAGTGCATTGAAAACGGAACCCAGCGGCTGATATTGGATTTCCAGGATCTGGACTACATTTCCAGCGCCGGCCTGCGGGTCATCCTCAAGGCCACCAAAAATCTGAAAAATTCCCAGGGGAAACTGGTTCTCTGCGCCATGCAGGATTATGTCAAGGAAGTCTTTGAGATATCCGGTTTCGATTCCTTTCTGCCCATTACAGCCACCCTGGATGATGCGCTCAGGTCGGTATGAACCGAATTCCCCATCGGTCGGCCGTCAACCCACTCCGCGTTTGCCGTTAATGCCCTGTTGCGCCTATCCGGCGCTAACCGCCGCCGTTTTGATGCCCCGCCCGTGCCGGTGCCATCCCGATGATGCCCCGCCGTCCCAGTTCCCGCAGGAAGCGGGTCACGGCGGCTTCGGCTTCTTTGGGATGCACCCGGGTTTGGCGGGCAAATTGACTGGCAATCGCCTGAACGGAGCGCTTCCCATCGATCAACTCCCAGGTGCGGGTCCCCAGTTCATCCAACTCCAGTTGGCGGGCAGGCGGTGTGGTCGACGCCGCCCCAAACCGTTTGGCCAGTTCGGCGATCCATGGCTTGACCACGAGCGGATAGCGCAAGCGGATGACGCCGGCTGCGGTGCGATGGGCGCTTACGGCCTCGCTTTTTACCGGGATACAGGCCAGGGCCTCATTCCTGGAAAGGGCGGGCCTCTTCTTTTTGAACAATCCCATAGGAACGGCATATCCTCTCGAAGGTTGCCTGGTCGGCCAAGCCCTCCACCCGCACGGCCAGGATGCGGTTGGCCCGGGAGCGGTGCCAGATACGTAACGCGTTGAGGGAATCGGGCGCCGACCGTCGCCAGAGCGCGCGCAGGCCCCTTCGCAGGTCTTTGACGCGCCATTGCCATTCGACCGTGTCCTCCACATATCGATAGGCTTCCATGGCAGCGGCCGGCGGGAGCAAGCCCATTTTCCCCGCCAGCCGTTTCAGATCCCCACCGCATCCGGCAAGCATCACATCGGCCGGACTCCAGCGCAACAGGGTCACACCTTCCCCTGAATGGTCGAAGCGCAGGGAGAAACGGCCGGCCTCGAACTGAAACTGCCGGAGCGTAAAGCGTTTGGGCAGGGTGGCGCGGATATCGTAGACGGCCAAGGACGGATCGGCATCCGGCCCATGGTCCCGGAAGGTCTTCAGCACCAGGGCCGCACTGCAAGAGACACCCTCGCCGTGGTCATAAAATTGGATCAGGGTGGCGCGGCGGCGGTTCCGGCAGAAATGGACGAGCCCCTGGCCTCCCACCCGGGGGCCCTGCCAGCTGAAGGCGCCCACCTGGGCGTCGGGTGGAAAGGCCGGCCATTCGGGCGGCATTGGCATCGGTTGCAGGGATGGGACGCCTTTGTTACGGCCCATCCGGGCCAGCTGCTTCAGGTGACGCGGCAGTGAAAAATGGCCCCGGATGACAGCGGTCTTCAATTCCATCACCGGACGGGATCGATATTCCAGTAAGGCATAGCCAGCTCCCAGAACACCGGTTTCCCACGCCGCCGGAATCCGCATGGCAATGCCGCACCAGGCAAAGGGTTGCGTAGCGCCTGGGCGACAACTCATGCCCGCTCCGCTCTAAACGGCAACGGGATGCGGTTCGCAAACAACCGACCAGGCGTTTTCCGGCGGATGAATCTGTTGGCCGCACAGTCTGTCCGCATACGGGTATGTGGGGTGCTATCTTCCAGGCGGATCGGCATTCTGCGGTACCGTTTATTGCGGGAGAAAGCGTTGCCAGTCTTTCTTCGTCATGGATCTCAGGGGTGGCAAGCGATCCCCGGGGGCTGTTTTTTCAGGGGGCTGACGGTCGAGATCGCATTGACGCTCTTCGTCTATGGCACTCAGTTGGGTGAGCTTGATGGAATTGCCGAATTTTTCCTCTTCATCCCGATCATTATGGCTCAGATGAAGGGTGATCTTTTGGCCGTCCGCATCGATGAAAGACCATTTCCAATCAATGACGATATGGAAGGGGTCGCCCTCGTAGGAGGTGGGTTTCCCGAAGCGTCGCTCCACACGGGCCAGCAGCGCATCGTAGAAGGCACGGCTGGCGTCGGCGTATTTCAGTTTAATCCGTACGATGGTGCCGGGATGGGCACAGTCGCCATAAGCGATCAAGCCGCCTTTGAATCCGGGCTGGGGGGCGATTTCCACTTCCCGCAGGTATTCCTGGTAGCGCAGCGGGAGAGCCGTATCCATGAGGAGGCGGTCGCGTAGGGAAGCGATGTTCTGGCCGAGGGTGAAGCCCGCCACAGTATGGGGAACGTCGCCGGCCTGGCTGGGGGCGGCCACGAGTGTAATGAAAATGGCAAGAATGATGGCCAGAGGTTTCATAATTTCCCCCTCATGTGGATGCGGACGGATTCGCACGAGCGGTATACCCGCGTCTTTCTCAATATGCCAATCGCTGCAAGGATTTCAAGATCAGGGTGAACCCCATGGCGAACATACCCGTGAGTCCCATGCCGCATGAAAAGCCAGCCAAAAGCACCGGCGCATACTGCCGCCACATGGTCCCGTAACGCTTTAAAAAGAAAAAGCGTCCCAGGAGCGCGCCCGCCACCTCCAGAATCAGGCCATGGGGGGCACTTTGCCCCAGGCCGCGCACTACCCCGTAAATCAGCAGAATCGGGAGCCCCAGCAGGGTCAATATCATGTAGGTGACCACACCGAACCCGAAACCCGACAACAGGGAGGAGGCGCTGAGGGCCTGGAAAAAAAGGGAGTTGCCTTCGAGGGTCGCGGTCTGCATGAGCAGGGTGTTCAGGGCCTGCAGATGCCAGAGCTGCTGGGCATAGGGATAGCTGCCCGAGGGGATCGGGGCCAGGCGCCATATGAACTGGGAAAACAGCAGGCTGGCGGTCATCACCACCGGGAACACCACGATTTCGGCCTTGATAATGCCGCGGATGCTGGTTCCGGTCAGTTCGATCTGCCTGAAATTCACTGTCGCTTCCCCATAATTGTGGATGGGGATGGGGGCGTACCAGATTTCGATGCCCTGGTAGCCGAAAAATTTGGCGCCGGCAATAAAGCTGGCCTCCCGGATGAGGGGCAGGCTGACAAATTGACCGGCAATGCCCTCCATGCGGGCCGTGATATAGGATACGATGGGGGTGTAAACGAATCCGTAGCAGACAAAGAAAATCCACGGAAAGCTGGGCACGAGCCACAGGCAAAGACCGATATAGGACAGGGTGGAGAAGACATAGATGCCGATGGAGATCCAGAAATTGAAATCCCCGCGGCCGGGGGGCGGATTGAAAAGATCCTTCAGCGATCCGCGGCTCTGGGAGGCCTCCCGCTGGAAGGACTTGATGACATGCCAGATGCCGATGGCGGCAATGGCCAATCCCAACCCGATACCGAAGCTCATGTAAAAATCGAAATTGTTGGCAAAGATGGTATCGACGGTCCCCATGCCCGGATGCCAGCGGTGCAGGATGCCGTGCCGGAAGAGAATCGGGTTGGCCACAAAGGTGACGAGCAAGCCCAACAGCCCCCCCATGACCGCCCAGAACGGCAGCACCATCCCGACGAAAAGCAGCCCCAGGTCCAATTGAATACCGGTGGCCACGGCCGGTAGAACATCTTCGGTGTGGAGGGTCAGATCGATCCAGGGGATGGGGATCAGCCGGATGGGCTGGGTGAACAATAAGGCCGAGACGGTGGGCAGCAGGACATAAATGGCGCCGAACAACAGCCCGATCATGCCCCCGATGGAGAAGACCCGCCATTTCCAGCCGGTTTTGCGGTCCTCGGTGGATTCGGCCAGGGCCATGGTGCCCAGGGCGCCCACGGGCGCCATGGGGAACGGCAGTTTTTCCACGTCCGAGGTGATGCGGTAGAGGGCATAGCCCAGACCGAACTGATCGATGCGCTGGATGATCTGGGCCCCGATCAGCAGCAGAATGGGGATCAGCCAGTCGCGATGAAAAAAGGTGCGCTCGACCAGGGAATCCGAATTGACGGCCGGGGCGACCCAGTGGGGGATGAATTCGGTCAGACCGAGCATACGGGCGGCATCGGACTGAACGATGTATTGATTCCAGAGGAGCCCCTGAAAAGGGGACGCCATGGCCGCACCGGCCATGTAATAGAGCAGGAAGATTTCCTGCTGCTTGAGTTCGGTATAGGAGCGTTTGGCGATTTCCGCGAAAAGGATGATGGTCACCCAGCGGGCGGCCGGTCCGATGCCGCTGCCGATGACCAGTTGCAGGTACATGCTGCCCGGCATCATCAGGAAGCCGATGAAGATCGCCCCGACGACGGTCTTCCAGTCGAACCCCTCCTCGAAGTGGGTGGGGGGTTTGAGCAGATCCCGATACTCTTTGAGTTCCTTATCTTCGTACATCTTGACGATCCGATCCGGATTAGGAGGGCAGCACCTGGTAGCTGGCATCGGAAAAGAGTCCGACCAGGGCCCAGATACCCCCCATCAGGAAATCACCCACAATCAGTCCGATAAAGAGATAGCGGATCTTTCGAAACAAGAGCACCCCGCCGTAACGCATGCACAGGGCATTGCATAGCCAACCGATAAAAAAACTGAACCAGAGAATGCGCATGGCCGAGCTGTAGCAGGTCAGGTAGCCGATGGGATGCAGTGGCCACCAGTAAAAACGGTGGTAGCCGAAAACGAGCAGCAGCATGAACACCGCTCCGGCCAACGCGAACATGCGAACCCAGTGGCTCGTCAGGGGCGGATTTTCGATCAGCGTTACGATATTCTCATAGGTATTCAAGGTGGTTCCGCTGGCCCAGTCCAGGCCGAGCTCGCGGATGCCATAGCGATAGGACAGGGCCAGCATGGCTGTGAAAGAGATGATCACACCGAGCATCAGGGCGATGGCGATGGTGGTGATGACGCGGCGATGCTGCTGGATTTTTTCGGTGATCCGGGCGGCATGCACGAGAGAGGGCATGAGGGATTCCCGCAGGTCGAGAAAAAGGGCCTTCTGAACGACCCCGGCCATGAAGATGCCGCCCGCTGAAAAGATACCCGCGCCGAAAAGGGTCATCACCCCGTCCAGGGGTGCGGCCGTCAGGGTGAAGTAGGCCAATCCGCCCTGGGTGATGATGCGGCTCGCCACCAGCATGAACATCAGAAAACTGAAGACGACCACGCCGGAGACCCACCAGCGCATGCCCAATCGGTGGAGCCAGAAAATGATCGCGGCCGTTCCGATCAGAAAGCCCCACCCTGCTATGCGGGAAGAAAACCACTCGGCCGGGGATGCCTGCGACGGTGCCCGCCCGAACGTCTGGCGGCAGACATCCCTCAGATGATAGCGGGCCAGCCATATCAGAAACAGAAAGAAACTAAAGTAGGCTCCCACCATCTGCATTTCTTCGGGTCGGGCAAGGGTCGGGCCGAAGGTAATTCCCAGCGCGGCGGCCGGTATGTTGTACCCCATCACGGCCAGGACGCCGTAAAGCAGCCCGGCCAGGATGAAAAAGACCCAGAAGGAGAAGGATATCTGGCGCGTGGTCAGAAAGGCAAATCCGATAAAGGCCGGATAGATATAAATCTTGAGTTTGTAGAAACCGGAAAAAAAACCGTATTTGGGGAAATAGGGACCGGCCAGAATAAGGGTGGGAATCTGGGGCACGGCCGGATAATAGAAATTCAGTCCGTTGACCAAGTGAAGCACGGTCGGTATCAAAAGCCCCACCAGTAGGTAGCGGTTGCGCAGAAACGGGCCCATGGTACCCTGGGAATAGGCCTCCTCCATTACCAGCGGGACCCGCAGGAGGGGGAAGTTCATGCGTTCGTTGCGCAGCCACTGTTTGCTGAGAAGATTGACCAGGCAGATCATGACGCCGTAACACAAAAGGACGAAGGTCCCCCAGGACAGCAGCGGGGGTAGCCACACCTTCCAGGGTATCGCACGCAGCACCGCCAGCCACCCCATGCGCCGCCCGCCCGGCAGCCCGTTGTAAAGCGCGTTCACCGCCTCCGGGCTGCGGGGAAACCAATCGGCCGGCAGGAGGGGGTCGAGGATGTCGGCCCAGCGGTTTTCCGGGGTCGCGAAATGAAAAGGGGCTGTCAGATTGATGAAAAAGGTGCGCACGAGCCCCGTGTAGGCGATACCTGAGACGAGGACCATCAGGATCCATACAAACAGCAGCTCCTTGCCGTTCAACCAGGGCGGGCGTTTCATGAGCCGTCCGGCGCCGGCCATGATCAGGGCGAGCCAGAAAAAAATGAAAAAGGGCGCCAAAGGGAAATGGCCGCCCCCCAAGGGGGTGGCCTGCCGGAAGGCATTGTTGAACGGGGTCAGGACGCAGATGCCGCCGGCCAGCAGCAGCCCCAGCAGGATGGCGCGCGGCCGCAGGGAGGAAGACGTTGTGGACGACATCGGCTTTTCCATAGGTGTTTCGAATTCAGGTTCTTCAGGTATATGCCGGCCCGGGCGCTGCTCCAGCGGTTTTGGCCGCCGTGGCCTTTTCCAATTCCTCTTCGTAGTGGGCCAGGGCCCACCCGTCCATGGATCGCCAGATTAAGAGCTGCTTGCGCAGGTTGTTGACAAAGGCCTTGTTGATGCGGCCCCAGGCGTTGACTTCGCCGGTCTTGCGCGTAAGACGGACCCGGATTTCCAGAAACCCGGAGTCCTCTTCAGCCGGGCAGAACAGAATCTCGACGTTTTGCATGATGCCGAAATCAAAGGGTGCCAGCCAGACGAGCGAGGACAGTTTAAAGCAGGCGGATACGGGGTCTGCGCTCGCTTCCGCGGCCCGTCCGCCGGCGCCGTCCAGGTTAAAATCGAACGCTATCTCACCGGTTGAGAAAAGTCCATGGGAAACGTCCTGATGCTCCGCGAAGTGGCTCAACAGAAAGCCCCCCAGGCTTTTCAGTTCGTTCTGCTTGATGAGAAAGGGCAGGGTAATTTCAAGCACGCTTTGCTCGGCATGGGGCATGCGCCATGACCGGTTGACGTCCGGGATGGCAATCTTGGCCGCCACGCGTGCCGGGTAAATGACGGAAATCAACACCACCAGAATAACCAGAATCATGGCGGCCACGCCGGCCAGTGAAGAATAGTTCACGGTAATCCCGGACCACATGGCGGTCTCGGCGAACAGCTTGGCGGTGGACTGGGCCACCAGGTAGCCCAGGACGACACTCAACACGGCGAAAGCCATGGCCTCGGCAATAAATAAAAAAGCCACATGGGAGGGGGCCAGTCCCACCGAGGTGTAAATGCCGATTTCCCGGCGTCTTTCGTAGACACTGCCGATCATGGTGTTCAAGACGATGAAAATGGAGATCACCAGGGGGATGAAAATGTTCGGCACCCCGCTGTATTGGATGGTGTCGCTGGAATGGTAGAGAAAGGTTCCGCCGGTTTCGCCGCTGAACAGCTCCAGGCTGAAACGATCCGTCAGCCGGCGAGCGGTCTGGCGGGTATTCGCATTGCCCGCCGGGACAAGGGCTACGGCCTTCAACCGGCCGCCGATGGCTTGCAGGGCCCGGTAGGGCAGATAGATGGTCAGATCTCCGGCCGTATGCTGGTAGCGGCTTTGAAAGGTTTCCACGTCTTCCCCTGATTCGAGGGCTTCCATTTCGATTTCGGTCAGCTCGGCGGAGACCTCGCCGGGAAATGTCACGGGTGTCAGCGGTTCGCCGTCCAGATCCGTGAGGCTGTCCACCCGGCGGCCGTCGATGATCCCCATCACCTTGTAGCGGGCGCCCCAGAGACGGACTTCGGCATGATCGAGGTCCTCCTTCCGGATGCCCAGATCGGCGGCCATGCGGCGCGGAATGATGACGGCGTGGTCGGTATCGTTCGTGAACCAGCGGCCGGCCACGAGCAAACGATCCAGCCCGGTGATGCGCCCCTCGCAGGCCGCCAGTCCGACCATTCCCTGGGCCACGAACACCTGGTCGGCATGCCGGACGGGGATGCGGACCACGCGGGTCCGGTCGTCGTTTTCGAGCCACACCCGCGGTCCCACGGTCACCGTAGCAAAGGTATCGGACAGCGTTCCCAACGCTTCCGCGGGGAGATCTTTCCAGTTGGGTGTTTTAAGGAGGAATCCGTGGTAGGGCACTTCCGCCCGGAACAGGATGCGGGCATGCAGGCGGGAGGATTTGACCGATGTAAAACTCATGATCGTGAAGGTCAGAATAATCAGGGTGATGCAGGTCAGGGCGGTCCGCAGGCGGCGGCGGCGCAGGTTGCTGACCCCCAGGAAAAAGGCCGCCACAAAGGCTTTCCAGCGGCTGATTTCTTCGGCCCCCTTGCGGGAGGCACGATTCTGGAGCTGGGTCATTTCTTCTTCGAAGCGTAAAAAGATGATCAGGGTTACAATCAGGGACAGGCCCATGATGAAAAAGGCCAGGATGACCACCATGGGGCTGTAAGCCAGGTCAAAAGCCGGATGAACGTTATAGATGACCGCGATGAGGGCGATCAGCACGCCGCTGAACGCGATGATCCGCTTGTGGATGTTGCGGAAACCGAAAAGCAGGCGCTCCGCGCAGAAGGCAAAGGGCACGAACAGGGCGATGTAAAACAGGACGCCGAAAAGAACGTCGCGCTGGGTTTCTTCGACCTGATTGTAAACCCGGCTGGCCAGGGCCCATGAGCGGGTGGCTTCTTCCATGAAGCGGTCGTAGGTTTTTTCCGCCAGCGCGCGCCGGGCGTTTTCCAGGGCCGTGCGGCCCTCCTCCTCCAGGGTGCGCAGCTGTTCGTTATTGATGCCGTTTTGCTCCAGGCTTTGCAGCCGCGGATCAAGCAGACGCCACATGTCCTGGGCCGCATGAAATTCGGTGTGGTAGAGGCGGGGCCAATTTTCGACCAGGTAGCCGATGCCCTCGGAGCGCCGGGGTGTGGCGTTGGTGAGAATCAATTTTTTGTTCAGAACCGAATCCGAGAGGGTCAGTTTGAAGCGCGTCTCCGGTTCCAGGTAGAGGCTTGTGAGAATGGAAGCACGCGTATCGATACGGCTCCACCAATAGCGCAACGGTTGGGCTTCCAGGCGGCCGTCCAGCAGGTCGATTTTGGTCATATAGTGAAAGCTGCGGGGGGCCAGCAGATCGAATAGCGTGGTCTGGTGGCAGGCAAACATGATGAGATCGGTTTCCATCTGGTTGCGCTGCATTTTTACGCGATAGGCGCTTTTACCGGTGGCTTTTTTATCGATGGCCCACAGGGTTTGCCCGGTGGCGGGATCGAAACGGTACGCCTCCAGGATGACCTTGTCATAGACGAGCTTTTTGTCGGATAGGCCACGGAGTTCGAAGCGGCCCATCTGGTCGACCATGAGGTGGTACCGGGCCGGTCCCTGGAAGGCCAGAATCATCGTACCCGGCGCGGGGAGTTCGGCAAACAGCTCGCCGTGCCGGATGAACTTGGCGCGACCGGTCAGCGTGGAGAGCCCGTCGCGGGGGTATTCGTCGGAATGCAGGACCGGCTGGCCGGCCAGTTTATGCACCAGCGCGGATACCAGGCGACTTTGCCGGGCGGCAAAGGACCAGTCGATTTTCCCCATCGTGTCCCAAGGGGTTCCCCAATGGTCGCGAATGTCATGGGTGGTCGCCAGGGAAATGCCGTGCAGGCCTGCCATGGCGCTGATTTCACCGCCCATCGGCGGGTGATCGGGAAGATAGCTCTGCCAGGATTTAATACGGCTGGGGCGCAGGCTGTCTTTAAAGAGGGACGGAAGCCCGTTCTCCGCTTCGACCGTGGCCGCACTCTCCCGGAGGACATCGGCCAGAACGCTGTAAGGGGCTGTCATGGCGCTGGCGCGCTGGGGCCGCAGGGCATAGTGCCAGCCCTGGTTGAAGGCGCCCAGGCCGTCGCCATGGCTTGACAGGTGGAGCGAAATCAGAATAGCCAGGTCGTGGTCGCGGACCACCCGCCGGAAGGCCATGACGTCCTTGAGAAGAGTGAGTTGCTGGCGAGCGTCCGCGGCGACGGCCCTGGCTTGGGCGCGTGCCCCGGGAATCAGCCGGTCGAGCATCTCCCGCTCGGGGCTGCTCAGTGCGCTAAAACGGCTTTTCCAGCTCAACTGCCGCAGGAGCCGGCGCTGATCCGCCAGGGCCCGGATCGTATGGTCTTCCTTGGAAGGATCCGCTTTCAAGCGAAGCCGCATCAGGCGGCGGGAAACCTGGTCGGATTCGGTCTTGATGGCATCGAGCATCGCCCTGACGAGGTCTTGGTCCGGGGTCTCATCCGCCAGGGCCGCCAGACGCAATTTTTGGGCTACTTTGTCGGCCAGTTTGGCATCATCGGATAACTGCTTGCGTTTGATGATAAATTCTTTGGATTTGGCATGCAGGCTCCACACGGCCTCCCGCATCCCGGCCAGCCCCTGGGCGTGGCCGGCGGTGGCCAGCAGGAGCACCGCGCGGGACGGCGGGTGGTGTTTCAAATAACGGGCCAGCTCCAGGAGGGCGGCAATGCTGCCGGCTTCATCGGCCCCCGGTGAGACCCCTGCGACATAGGACGTGCTGTCGTAGAAGGCCTCCACCACGATGAGCTCCTCCCGCAGGGCGTCGTCCCGGCCCGGAACCAGGGCGTAGATGTTGTCGGCCAAGACGTTCTGCCAGGCAATCGGGGCAGTGAGATGCACCGCGCTGCGCAAGAGGCCCGGTGCCAAGGGATTGTCGCGGGCCAGATTGGCCTGCAGCGCTTCATAGGTCACCCAGAACCGCGGGAAGTCGATGGGGGTCAATTCGTATTTTTCATAAAACAGCGGCCGCCGGGAGGCCCCCCGATCGATGTAAATCAAGGCCCGGGCACCCAGATTGGCGGCGTTCTGCCAGTTCTTGCCGGAGGTCATTTCCATGAGGACGATGGCATTGTGCACATCGAGGCCGTTGAAGTCGGCCAGGTTGCCAGGTCCGACATAGATCAGCGGCCCCCGGACGCCTTCGGGAGGAAGGGTGCCCGGCGAAATGCTATTGGCCAGCAGCGGCCGCAAGGGCAGGGGCGGCGTGTCGGAATCGAGGCGCAGGGTACTCCCGTGGTCCTGGCGGACAGGCACCTGCAGCCGGAAGCGTCCCACGGTGTCATAGCCTTGTTCCTGGAAGACCTGCTGGATGTAATCGGCGGCCTGGCGGGCGCCGTCGCTGCCCGTACGGCGGTCGCCGTAGGCGGACAGGATCCGGATGTCGTCGGTCAGCGCCGCTGGCCCGGCCGCCCCGGCGGGTTTGCCAGGAAGGAGCCACACCAGCAGCAAGGCCAGGCAGATGATGGCCGCTCCGCGATACAGAGAGGGCAACGGCAAGGGGTGCCGCTCTGCCGGCACGGCGCAGAGTTTCCGGGTCGGCAGAGCATGGGCGGATATACGCAGCATGGGGTTAGGCTCCCGCCCGGGCATCGATGCGGCCCACGGAAATGGTCAATTCTTCCCGGCTTTCGATTTTATCGATTTGTCCGTCGCGGATCCAGACCACCTGATCCGAGACATTGAGCATCTTGATGTCGTGGGTGGCGGAAATAATGGTCACGCCCCGTTCGTGGCTGAGATTTTTCAACAGGGTGATGATCTCTTCGCCCGTCGTCAGATCGAGGTTGCCGGTGGGCTCATCCGCCAGGATGATGGCAGGATCGTTGGCCAGGGCCCGGGCCACGGCCACGCGTTGCTGCTGACCGCCCGAGAGTTCGAAAGGTTTGTGCTGAAAACGATCCGCCAGCCCCACCAGACCAAGCAGTTCCATGCCCTTCTCCACCGCCCGTTCGCTGCGCATGCCGGCAAAGGTCATGGGCAGGGTGACGTTTTCCAGGGCGGTCATGACCTGGATAATGTTGAACGTCTGGAAAATATAGCCGATCTTGCGGCACCGCAGCCAGGCCAGCTCGTAGGCATCGAGCTGGGAAATGTCCACCTCGTCGATGAACACTTTCCCGGTGGAAGGTTTGTCCAGCCCGCCGATCATGTTGAACAGGGTGCTTTTGCCGGATCCCGAAGGTCCCATGATGGAGATGTACTGGCCGGTGGGGATTTCGAGGGTGACACCCTTCAGCGCCTGGACGGTGACCTTGCCCATCTGAAACGTTTTGGTGACATTGGAAACGCGCACAATATTTTTGATGTTGGACATGGCGGTCCTTCCCTTAAGGGCGTGAAGGGGGGCGGCGCCGGACGGCAGGCGTCCGCCGGTCGTCAATGCTCCACACGCATGGCTTCCACCGGTTGCATACGGGCGGCCACGAAAGCCGGATAGAGAACACCCACAACGCTCAGCAGACACCCTACCCCGGTCGCCACAGCAATGGAAAGGACGATGTCCGCAGCCGACGGTGTGGTCAAGGCCTGGAGTCCGAAATGAAGCGTGTTGCTGGCGAGGGCAAACGCGGCCCCGGTCAGCGCACCGAGGCCGGCCCCGGCCAGGCCCTGCATGACCGCCTCCAAAAGGAACAGGCGAAGGATGAAGCGGTCCAGGGCCCCCAGGCATTTCATGGTGCCGATTTCCCGGAATCGTTCGGTGACGGCCATCAGCTGGGCGTTGACGATGCCCACCACACAGACCAGCAGTGAGAGCACGACGATCCAACGCTGCTTGGGGCTGCTGTCGGCCCGGGTGTCTTCCGGACCGAGGTCGTAGCCTGAGCGGATCAGGGCCTGCCGCAAGGTGGGGTCACCGGTGGACAGCAGCCCGTTGGCCACATCGGTGCCGACGGACACGAAACTCAGAAACGAAACCGCCAGCACCAGACTCATGGTGGTGATCAGGGAACGGAAGAAGCGCACCCGAATACTGTTGAAGGCAATTTCAAGCGATTTGCCCATGGGCAGAACGACCTGCCGATGAATGCGCGGCGTCTCACCCAGCGTGGCAATGGTCTCCTCGGACGTCGTCATGGGCCTACCGAAGCTTTCTGCGCCCCACCCGCCGGGGGCGCCTTGATCACGTCTTATTGATGCGATTTTCTCCGCGGGCATGCCGCGCCTGTCGATGCCTTTGCTTGCGCTGGTGGTCTTCCCAGTCGGATTTGATTTTGTGGGTGCGTACCCGATTGAAGCGTAGCGGTAGCAATTTTACAGCGATACCGTATTGCCGCAGCTGGCCGGCGGTGAACATTTCGGCCGTGACCGGCGGTGCGGACGGACTGGCGGAGACCCAGGTCCGGATATAGGTCGGCCAATCATCGAACTTGTTCATATAGATAGTCATATTTTCGGGGTTGCCAATGGCCAGGCGGTCGTTGCAACCCTCGTACATATGAAAGTCGGGCACATGCAGGTAGTTCAGATCGAGGGTTGCCAGCGCGGGCAGCGGCGTCTCGAAAAGCAGGTCCGGACGGCCGCGCAGGACGACGTCGTAGCGGATGCCGTGTTCCTTTGCATAGGTCTGGCGCAGCCGGTTGCACATTTTCAGGCCGTAAAGCTGCTGGAGATAACCCTGCAGGCCGACTTTGAGCAGGCAGTCGCGGCCGTTTTGCAGGCCGCCTTCATCCAAGGGGTGATCGGCAACCACCCGGAGGACGGTCGGGTTCAACAGGGATGCGAAACGGGCATCTTCATCCTCCGGAACATACATGAAAAGGTCGTAGCGGCCAAGGGGGGCGAGCAGATTCGTCCGAATCGAACGATAGGTCCGGTCAAGGCCGCAACAGCGCCCCGAGAGGCATACGGCGACCCGCGGGGAAGGCCCCACGGTGACGGCGGGCCGGGGTCTGATGGATTCCAGCTGCCGATGTTTGATCAGCGGATGGTTCGTCCGCCAGTGCCGGGCAAGCTCGGATGGGGTGATACGATAGGAGCAATCTTTTTTACGCGGTTTTCCCGGTGCCGGCGTGGGGCTGTTGGGGGTTTCGGTATTCAGGGCCGGACGCAAGGCGTCCCTGAGAGCGGTGGCCAGAAAGGTGGTGGGAATCGACCAATATTTTTTACGCTGGAAATAACCCCTGCGGCGGGCGTTGGTGGTGGTGACCAGATTACATTGAATCCGGTGGGGGTGATAGAGCAGGCTCGCCATATGATTGATGAGGTGCTGGGAGTAGAGCCAGGACTCGCTGTCAAACCCGGTGTAATAGGGCAGGAGAAACGAGAGGGTCTCCCGGTGGAAGGCGTTGAAAAGCCCGTCGATGTTGTGTCCGAGGTTGACGGCGCAGCCCTTTTCGTAATGCTGCCAGTCGTAGCGCGTGTAGCCCACCGCTGGCTCCCACTCCAGAAGAAAACGCTCGAAGGTCCGAAAGGGGTTGCCGCTCAGGGAGATACCGAGTTGTCGGGCCAGGGCTGCGTCTTCCCGCACGACGCAGTCGTCATCCATGAAAATATAGTAGAGGTAGTCGTTACCCGTGGCGCGGGTGCGCTCCCGGGCTTCCCACAGCAGCCGGTTGCGTCCTTCGTTCCAGCTGGACCCCGGCAAATAAAGCGTGCCGCCCCGGGGGGCGGGGACCTGCCAGTTCAGCACGATCCGGTCGCAGGCCGGATCGGGGATTTCCGGGTAGGGAATGCCCGAGGCCGTCTGGATGAGATAGATGAACGGCTTCATCGGGTCAGTCCGCCTCCAGGGCGGCCGTGTCTTCCAACCAGGCCGTCAAAAGGTCGAGCTCCCTTTCCGGGACAAGGGCCGCCCGGGCCAGGTTTGCATAGACGGTAAAGAGATTGTCGCTGATGGAGGCCTCCGTCCGAACGTCTTCCTGCACCAAAGACATGATGCGTTCCGCTTCCATATAGAGGGGCAATTCGGAAGCAAAGTCGGCCTGCAAAACATGGGCATTGCGCGCCTGCCGGACGGTGGGGCCGGAAAAGCCCAGGTGATAGCCGGCGGCCCACAGGATGGGTTGGGCCACATAGCCCCGCAGGATGTCCGTGACCCGGAAATTCACATGGGCCGGCAGGTACATCAGGGGCAGCAGTTCCCGCCGGAAGGCGGTGTTTTGAGAGTTGAAGGGGGAGAAGGTGCCCGGCGGGAGCACCACCGGATCCCGCCGGGCAAACCGGCAGGGCCGGTTGACGGTGAGCCGGTAGATGGCGTCCACGTCCGGGTCGTCGTCGGCCAGGGCCTGCCAGATACCGATGCGCACCGGTTGGGCCGTCAAGGCCGCCGGGTCGATGGCGGATTCCGGGGCCGTGATGCGGGTCAACGGGAACCCCCGGGGCCAGATCGACTGACGGGTGAAAAGGCTGTAAATATTGACCGCCTCGCATCCGGCCGGAATCTGGGCATAGACGCCGTTGAATTCAGGAAAGGTCCAAGCCCCCTCCGGCAGGTTGTCGTCGTCGCTTTCGGCGACCAACGGCGTACCTTCCCGGGCGGCCAGCAGATAGCCGATCATCTTGCGGGCGTAATGGTTCCAGGGCAGTTCCGGGATGATCCGGAAGCCGAGGGTTTCCTGTTGGGCCGTGGAAACGAAGCGCACCCCGGGGCAGTGCCAGTCCCGGGGGGTTTTTAAATCGCCCACCACGAGCACGTCCCAGTCTTCCAGGGCCGCAAATTGCCTCACGGCCGGCGTGGGCGGATGGATGGATGTCAACACTACGGTGTTCTTCATCATGGGATCAGGTCCCGCATATCCACGACGGTCAGGCGCGGATGCTGGCTCAGGATTTCCAGCAAGCGCTCCAGAAAAGCGAAGGCGGCCGCGTTCATGCGCTGATGGTGAATCATGATGCCGCACCTGGGTCGGCTCAAGCCCTGGGTGAGGGCTTCTTTCAATCGCTGCCAGCCCACGGCGGCGGGGGCCCGGTCGGTATGCAAATCGACGCTGACCGGAAGATCAGGAAGCCCCGGCGGTGCGGGGGGGCGGCTGCCCCGGCTGCGTGAAACCGCCTTATAGCCCATTTCCTCCAATAGCGCCAAGGTGGTTTCCGAACAGCGGTTCCAGGGGGGCGTGAACAGAGGGGTCAGGCGCGTTCCCATAATGGCCGCCAGACGCTCCCGGCCGTGGGTGAGGTCGCGGGCCAGGATCTCGCGGGACCGGGACGGGCCGAATTCCTGCTTTTTCCCCTCGGATTCGTGATTCCGGTGGCGCCATCCGTGCTGGTGCCAGCACCAACGGTCCGGCCGGTCGCCGCCCATGGCGCACAGGGCCTGCCAGCGCGGTGCCGTCAGCCAGGCGGGCACCACCGCCAGGGCCAGCGGCAGGGCGTGACGATTGAAGAGCTCCAGCAGGCGCGCTATCTGCCGGCCGGGAACGGCCACATCGTCGGCGCGGAAAAAGACGGCCGTGGACGCCGGGTGCGGCTGATCGGCTTCCTGGCAGCAGGCTGTCAGTTGAAGCGTCCAGTCGGGGGGCAACCCCTGCCACAGCGCCGCGGGAGCCTGCTTCACGACGCACCTCCGGTCGAGGTGGGACGGGTGATCCAGCGGGCGGTGTTGGCCGCCCCGCGGATGTCGACCGCGGATACGCCGCCCGCATGAGAAGACGCGAGACATTTTTGCAGCCGGTCGGCCAAACGGGCCGGCGCGAAGTCCTGGTCTTCAATAATACCTAACAGGCCCCGCTCGGCCAGAAGCCGCGCCCGCAGGCTCTGTTCGCGATTTTGGGCAAAGGGATGGACCAGGGCAGGGACCCCGGTGGCCAGAATCGCCATGCAGGTATTGTAACCGGCCATGCTGATGGAAAGATCCGCCGCCTGCAGCCAGGCCGGAAGATCCGCCGTAAAACGGTCGATGGCGGTCCGCTGATCGCATCGCCGGCGGAGCTGTTCGACCTCCGCTTCCGCCATGAAAGGTCCGGTAAAGACCTGCACCCGCAGGGACCGGTCTTGCGGCACATGCCGGACCGCCCGGGTGACGGCGTCCAGCAGGGGATAGCCCACCGCCCCGCTGCCGGCGCTGACCACCACGAGGGCATGGTCGGAGTTAAAGCCCAGGGCACGTTTCCCGGCCCGGCGGTCCCCGGCCGGCGCGACCGGCGGTGCCACGAAACCGGTATAAACGACCGGAATGCGGATGTCGGCCATACGACTGAAGGTGGCGTCCAGCCGGATAACGGCGGGGTCGGCATGGACCAGCAGGGCATCGAACCAGCGGTTGAGCGTCGCCAGGGCGCGGGCTTCGTGGCGGGCCTGGTCCGTCTTCTCGACGAGGATGTCGCGGACGCTGCAGACCACCTGGCAAGACGGCAGGCGGCCGTTGCGGATGCCCTCCAAGAGAGGATCCAGCTCCGCCCGGAAAGCCTTGCGGCCCAGGGGGTAGAGTTCGACCAGGAAGAGGTCCGGTTTTTCCTCGGTCAGCACCTGTTCCATAACGATCCGCCGCTGCTCCCGGGTTTGGGCCACCGAAAAGGCGCCGCCGGCGTGCAGGTTTTGAAAGGTCGCGTCCATGGCAAGCTCCGGCAGCTGCACGCGCTTCACATTCGGTGGCAGCATGGCCGGGGTTTCCGGACCGCCGGAGATCAGAACCACGGGGTCCGGATCCAGCGCCCGACAGATTTCCAGGGTCCGGAAGAAATGCCCGATCCCGAGGACATGCTGGCAATAGATGGCGGTCTTCATTTAAGGCGCGCCCCCTCGGCCGCCGGCCGGGGTTCGAGGGCCAATGCGTTCATGTGTTCCAGCTCCAGGTCGTTGTCCCGCAAGACCAAGCGATGCAGGCAATAGGGCGCCATGCGTTCCACCGGCAGGCCGCAGTTTCGAAGGATGGCCAGGTGGTAGACAAGGCCTTTCATGAGGCCTTCATGGGTCACCACCAGCAGGCGCTGCCGGGGCCACTTCCGGCCCGCTTTCAGCAGCGCCCTGCGGGCCCGCGACAAGACATCGAGGTGCGATTCACCCCCGGGCGGGCAAAAGGACCAGCCGCGGGCCTCTTCCTGATGGAATCGTGCCCGGTGGCGGGTGCGAATGTCATCCATGGAACAGCCCGTCCAGGCGCCCCAGTCCTGCTCCCGCAAGCGATCATCGCTGCTCAGGGGCAGATGGAGGGTCTGGTTGATGCCGCGGGCCGTGGCGAGCGCCCGGCCGGTGTCACTGCTGAGCACCTGCTGAAGCGCGAGATCGGCCAGTTGCGGGCCCCAGCCGGTGGCCCACCGCTGGCCCTTTTCGGTCAGGGGCGAATCGGCCTGCCCCTGAATGCGTCCGGCCGCGTTCCATTCGGTGGGGGCATGGCGCATGAGATAGAAGATCGTTTTCCGGTGTCGGGCCTGCGTCGCGTGCATGGGGTTTCCGTTTTGGAGGTGTTCGTACAGGGCCGCCGATGGTGATACAGCGGTTGGCGTCATTCACGTCGGGCGGCGCGGGCGTAATCCCGAAGGCCAGCGTGACGGCGAGGCCCGGGGGCGGGACGACAAGCGCCGCGGTTGCGGTGCGGTGAATCCACGACGCCGCCAGCGGCCTGAGCTTTGACAAGCTGGGCGCGATAGATCTGAATCAACCCCTGGATCAGCTTTACGTTGTCAAAGGCGGTCTGCACCCTGTGCCGACCAGCGTCAATGGCCCGCCGGCGCAGATCGCGATCCGTCAGCGCCCGCATCATGGCGGCAGCCATTTGATCGGGGCGGCCGGGTTCCACCAGCAAACCGGTTTCCTCATGGTCGATGATTTCCGGAAGCGCCGATATCCGGGTGGCCACCACCGGCACCCCCATGGCCAGGCTTTCCACCAGGACATTGGGGATGCCGTCCCGGTCGCCATTGGCGGCGATTTCACAGCCCAGGGCAAAGAGATCGGCCTGGCGGTAATGCTCCCGTACCACATTATGGGGCAGGGTGCCGAGCCAACGGGTGCGGTTGGAAAGCCCCAGGGCATTCACCAGCGCCAGAATTTTTTCGCGATCGTCCCCATCGCCGATCAGGGTGTAGTCGAAGGCCACACCCTTTTGCTTGAGGTGGGCCAGTGCCTTGAGGACGGTGGGCAGCCCCTTTTTCGGCGTAAGACGCGCGATGGAAAGGATGCGATAGGGTTCCGCCGGCGCCAGACGTGGGTGGGGATTGTCGAACAAGGTCAGATCGATGCCGTGGTAAAAGCAGTAAATGGGGGTGGCGCAGTCGTGCCCGAGGTTCAGGAGATAGCGGCGGTTGTATTCGGTGCAGGTCGCGACAAAGGCCGCCATGGCGAGTTTTTCACGCAGCTGCCGCGGATCGGAGGTATAGATATCCTTGGCATGGGCTGTAAAACTGAAGGGTCGGCCACTCAGCAGGCTGCTGAACATGGCGACCGATGTGGGCGAATGGGCAAAATGGGCGTGCAGATGAACGATCCGGCTCCGGGCCAGTCCCGCATTGACCAGGTAGCCGGCCTGCAACAGATGCTTGAGGGTGGCGGATTTGCGCGTCCGGTGAAAACGCCGCAGGGCCAGGCCCAGGGCATGGGCATAGGCGGCGGGACGGCGGGCGGCCAGTTGCCCGTTGTGCCTGAGAAGCTGGGGCAGCCGCCGGCTGATAATGGTTTCGGGGAGGTAATCCACCCGGGCGCGGATTTCGTTGACGCTGGGGTGGCAAAAGGATTCCCGTGGGCGGCGCATGGAGAAGATATGGACCCTGATGCCCTGCCGCTCCAGGAGCCGGATTTCATTGGAGATGAAGGTCTCTGAAATACGCGGGTAGCCCTTGAGGACCAGACCGAGGACCGGTGGATCAGCAGGCGGCGGCATTCTCACGGCTCCGGAAGGTCTGAATGCGGCGACGCATGCTGTCGATGCCGGTAAACCGAAAGCGCGCGAGGGCATCGTAATAGCTCTGGGGGTTTGCCAGAAGATGATCGATTTTGCCGCGCAGGGCATGGGCCGAAAGATCGTTCCAGGGGATATAGTCCACCAGACCTTGCTTTTTGAAGGCCCGGGCCCGGATCAGCTGCTCGGTGCGCGGTGTTTCCCGGGGAATGACCAGACAGAGCGTGCCTTGGCTGATGACTTCGCACAGGGTGTTGTAGCCGCCCATGCTGATCACCAGATCGGCGGCGGCCATCAGTTTTTCCATCCGGCGGTAGAACATGAAGGTCTGCACGCCGGCTTTACGGGCCCGTTTGAATAGCCCGCCGCGTTCTCCCTTGGGCATAAAAGGGCCCGTGACCAGGACACTTTTGAAACCGTCTGCCAGGGGACGTTCTTCCAGCATGCTCAGGTAGGTGTCCATCAGGGCGAAACCGTCGCCCCCCCCGCCGGTGGTGACCACGATCAGTTTCTTGTCGGGGTCCACGCCCATTTCACGTCGTATCCTTTGGGCTTCCCGGTTGCTGGGTGTCTGCCGGGGGATGTAGCCGGTGAAGAGCATTTTACGACTGACGGGCTCCGGGATACCGTATTCGATGATGGGATCGTAGAAGTCCTGATTGCCGTAGATCCAGATTTCGCTGTAGAGCTTATCCAGATTTTCAAAGACGTTTTTTTTCCACCAGTCGCGGCGTACCGTTTCGGCATCATCCATGATATCCCGCAGGCCTAGGATGGTGCGGGCATGGGGCAGGCAGCGCCGTATCCAGCGCAGGGTGGGCAGGACTTCCTTTTTCAGCCCGAGGGGTTCCTTGTCGACGATAAAAAGGTGGGGCTGAAAGGTTTTGGCGGTGGCCGTGATGATGTTTTTCCGAATATCGAGGGCGTGCCGGGGATTTATCTTGATGGAGAGCGGCCGATATTCTTCGTTGGTTTTCTTGATCATGCCCGGAATACGGACGAAGTCGATCTGCTCCGGGAAGCTAAACCGTCCCGCAATGGGCGAACCGGTCAAAATCAGGATATTGATCCCGTCGCTGCACAACTGGGAGGCAATGGCCATGGTCCTCCGGATGTGCCCCAGGCCATAGGTGTCGTGGGAATACATCAGAATGTTGAAGGTGCCGTTTTGCGCCATGCCACCGACCATCGGGATCCCCGGGATTTGGAATGCTGCAAACAATTTCGGAGATCGCATCCCGGGTCAGGCGCTTCTCCGATGGGGTTTTTATTACCTGAAATGACAATGCATAGCAAGTATGAGATTGGACGGGCCCAATCATGCAAAACGCCTTGACGGTCCGCGGCAGTTGTTTCATTATACCGCATTCCGGTTGCGGCTTGTCGGCCCTTTTCGCAGACGGCCCTTCGGGCGTTCACGATTGAATGGCAATTGTTACAGCAAGGAAACCACATCATGGAATTCGAGCCGGTCATCGGGCTGGAAGTACACGCCCAGCTGAAAACCCAATCCAAGATTTTCTGCGGCTGTTCCACGGCTTTCGGGGCACCGCCCAACACTCACGTTTGTCCGGTCTGTCTGGGCATGCCGGGGGTGCTGCCGGTGCTCAACCGGGAGGTGTTGGCCTTCAGCCTGCGGATGGCCCTGGCCACCGGATGCCGCGTTAACCGGGAAAGCCGCTTCGCCCGCAAAAACTATTTCTACCCGGATTTGCCCAAAGGCTACCAGATCTCCCAGTACGAGCTGCCGGTGGCTGAACACGGGGAAATCCATATCGCCACCGAGGACGGCCGCACACGGCGGATCGGCATCACCCGTATTCACATGGAAGAAGATGCCGGCAAGCTCGTACACGATCCCGACCGGCCGGTGAGCCGGGTGGATTTGAACCGCACCGGCGTCCCTTTGATCGAAATCGTCAGCGAACCCGACCTGCGGACCCCCGAAGAAGCCGGCGCATACCTGCGCAAGCTGCGGGCCATTGTCCGCTACCTGGATATCTGCGACGGCAATCTGGAGGAGGGCAGTTTCCGCTGCGATGCCAATATCTCCATCCGGCCGGCCGGCACCGAACCGCTGGGCACGCGCACCGAGCTCAAAAACCTCAACTCCTTTCGCAACGTGGAAAAATCCATCGCCTATGAAATCCAGCGCCAGAAGGAGTTGATCGCCGACGGCGGGGCCGTGGTCCAGGAAACCCGGTTGTGGGATCCCGAGCGCAGCCGCACCAGTGCCATGCGGGGCAAGGAAGAGGCCCACGACTACCGCTATTTCCCGGACCCCGATCTGCTGCCGGTGGTGGTGGACGAAGACTGGCTGGCATCCATCCGGCGGGATCTGCCTGAGCTGCCGGACGCCCGTCAGCAGCGGTTTTGCGCGCAGTACGGGTTATCGGATTATGACGCTGCCCGCCTGGCGGCGGAACGCGGTCTGGGGGATTACTTTGAAGCCTGTCTCGCCCATGCTCCGGCCGCCAAACCGGCGGCCAACTGGATTCTGGGAGAGCTTGCCGCCCGGTTGAACGCGGACAACCGGTCCATCGAACAATCCCCGGTATCTCCCGAACATTTGGGCCGGCTGCTGACCCTGATCGCGGAAGACGTCATTTCCGGCAAGATTGCCAAAACCGTATTTGACGATATGGTCGCCAGTGGCCGTGGCCCCGAGGCCGTCGTCAAAGCCCGGGGCCTGGAGCAGGTCTCGGACACGGCCGAACTGGAAACCGTGGTGGCCCAGGTGCTGGCCGAGGCCCCCGACGAAGTGGCCGCCTACCGCCAGGGCAAAAAGAAATTGATGGGATTTTTCGTGGGGCAGGTCATGAAGGCGACTCGCGGTCAGGCCAACCCGCGCAAGGTCAATGAAATTCTCGCGGAAAAATTGCGTCTGGAATAGCGGTTGGGATGAGCGGCCCGATCTAATCCGGGCGCGCGTCCTTTGGAATTTGACGACGAAGGTTTTGCAATGTTTCATCATCCGGATTGTAGCGTAAACCCCACTTGATCACCTCCCGGAGCGCCTGGGCGTCCTCTTGCGTGGCGGCCAAGCGCAGGCGGATTTCTTCTTGGAAGGCCTCCGGAAAGGCGGGGTGGTAGAATTGCAGCCTCCGGAGGATCGTATACGCCTCCTGGGCACGGCCGTTTTGGGCCAATTGCGCCGCCAGACGCAGTCCGGCCGGGTAGTAGTACCGGGAATTAAAATCACGGTAGGCGGCCCACAAATAGTGCATCTCGGACTGACGATCCTGCCGTTCCCGTGCCCGTGCTGCCAGTTGAAAATCCTGATCGCCATTGCGGGTCAATTGGGCCAGTTCGTGCTGCATGCGCTTTGGATCCAACCCGGGCAAAAGCGACTGCAGCGCAGCATTGCGATCTTTGGCAAAAAAACGCTCGAGTTCGAAGAACAGGTTACGGGCTGGGCCGCTGTAAAGATCCTGGGGGATATGGTGTTCGAGCCAGACATTGTCGTCCGTGTTGACGCGGGTCGTGCCTTGCAGATAAGCGTCCACCTGACGGCCGGCCCCCATCAGAAAGGCCCCTAAATTGAACGGCGACAAAATATCCATGGATGCGAAATCGGCGTGCACCCGTGGCGAATCGAGGCGACGTATAAATGTCTCCCAATCCCGGGCAAGGGGCTCCCGGGAGGCAATCACGACAGCTTCCCCGAAAAAGGTGAAAATTGCGGTATGGGGGAAGACGGAATGTATGGAGTTCAAGATCGTTTTGAAGGAATCCTCCGATATCGCCACCAGGGGAATCCACTGGCAGAAAACCCCCCCCGCGTTCAGACGCCGCGCGGCGACACGGTAAAAATCCTGCGAATAGAGATTGGCTGCCCCGGCCACAAAAGGGTGGATCGGATCGGCGGTAATGACATCATAGCCAAAGGGCTTATAGGTCAGGTGGCTGCGGCCGTCGAGGGTGAAAACGCGTGTCCGGCGGTCTTCCAACGGCTGGTGATTGATAAAGTCGAAATAGCGGGTGGCGTCGATAACCGCTGATTCGAGTTCGAACACGTCGACCTCTTTGACCTCAGGGTAGAGCAATACCGTGCCGGTGGTAATGCCGGTGCCGTACCCGATCACAGCCACCGTCTCGGGGCGACGCGCAAAAAGCAGGGGCAAATGCGCCAGAAACCGCAGGTGCAGACGGCCGTGGAATTCAGTCGTTGAAACCCAGTGGCCGGTCAGGTGCAGCGTCAGATTGCCGTCCTTGAATTTATTGGCCACCACGGCCACGCTGTTGTTGATACCCTCGTTGAACATCAAAAGACGGCCGAGGGACAAATCGGCACGTTTGCGTCCGGCCACCTTCTGGTCCGGCCCCACCATATCGGAGTACAGGCCGGCATTGAGGATCTGCTGATCGGCCGGTGGTGCGAGCAGCAGGATCAACAGCAGAACGCCCGCCAGGGCTCCGGTCCCTAACCCGCGTTCCCACAACCGCCTGGAACGGCACTGCAGCAGGAGGAACGCGGCCAACCCGGCCAGCAGCAGCGACATCACGACCAGCGAGGTCTTGACCCCCAGCGTGGGCAGCGCCCAGAAGCCCGTCATCAGACAGCCGCTCACGGCACCCAGGGTATTGCTGAAATACAGGCGTCCCACCGTATTTTCGGCATTGGCGGGACGGGTTCCGGGCCGTCGTTCATAGGCGCGGTTGATGACCGGGAAGAGCATGCCCAGCGGGACCGTGGCCGGCAAGATGAGCCAGGCGGACATCAGCGCCTGAACGAATAAGAGGCGCGGCATCGATCCCTCCGCCCCCAGGAGGCGATAGAGATCACCGTACCAGAGCGGCATGTCATTCAGGGCTATCAGGGGCAGCAGGGCGCCAAGGGCACAGGCGGCCAGGGTGCCGCCCGCCAGGAGACGGTCGTCCGTTGGGCGCCGAATCAGGAAACAGCCGGCCAGACTACCCCCGCCGATTCCGATCAGATATAGCATCAGCATGATCGAAAAGGCCTGCACCGAGGGGCCGATGATACGGGCCAGAATGCGGAACCAGACGACTTCCAGACCCAAGGCAGAAAGGCCTGAGAAGCCAATGATGACAAGCGGCCATGAAAGAGTTCCCGTCTCCGCCGTAACCCTCGCTTTGGGCCGGGAGTGCTTGGATGTATCGAGGTGATTTGGTGCGGTGGCGCGACGAAAGATTGCCAGAACCGTCAGCCCGATCAGCAAATCGATCAGACCGGTCAGAATACAGGTCCACAAGAGCCCCAATTGCGGTACCAGCAGAAAACCTGCCAGGAGGGTGCCCGTGACGGCGCCCAGGGTATTGATCCCATACAGCCGCCCTGCCAGACGGGCCAACTGGTTTGGGCGTCCGTCGGTCGAAGCGCCGACCACCACGGGCAGGGTCATGCCCATGAGCGTTGCCGGCAACAGCATGAGCGCGAAGACGATCGCAAACCGTGCCGCTAAAAAGAAGCCGCTTTCGTAGTTTAGCTGGGTGTAAACAAGGGATAGCAGCGGCTGGGTGGTGCGAAATAAAGGAATGGAAACGATACCGCAGGCACCGATAATGAGTTGCAAACCGCCGTAAACCCGGATGGATGCTCGGGTCCTGCGAAAATAGCGCGCCGCCAGAAGGGCTCCCAGGCCCAATCCCGCCATGAAGGCGGTGACCACAGTGGTTGCCGCGTAAATATCCACCCCCAGCAGGTAGGAAAGCTCCTTGGACCAGGCGACTTCCAGGGAGAGGCTGGTGGCCCCGGAAACAAAAAAGAAAAGCGTGATCAGCCCGGTATTTAGCGGCGAAACCTTTTCCGGAAGCGTTTTGCGGGATTTTTCGGATTGGAGTTTGGGGTGTTTGGCAGCCATTGCGCTTTAGACCCTGTAATTCGGCTTGCGCGGCAGGCGGTCCCGTCGACAAGGATCGAAATCGCCTGATCGTAGGATACATAGTGTGTATAGCAGAAGAAAACCCGGGCGAGTAGCTCGCCCGGGTTGCAGCAGAGACCCTGCTCTGCAAGACTGCTTTCAGGTCATGCCGGAAAGCCGTGCCCTCCGGCATGATACCCGATCTTCAGGAATGTGGTATTCCTTTTTCTGCGTTGCGCCTTAGAAGCTCAGGCTCAGCTGGGCACCGAACTCGTAAGGATTCTCATTGTTGGTGCCATCGGTGGAGACGGCATCGCCGGCCCACAGGTAGGCGCCCACCAGATCCAGGTTCAGGCCTTCCACCACCTGATAGGTGACCCTGACATCCAGTTCGGTTCCGAGTTTGCTGGCAGATTTAAAACCCGTGGGAGAGAGCGCATTGATGTAGAGCATATCGCTCTCACGCTCGGCATACCACAGGTCGGCACCGATTTTGAGTTTGTCCATGGGGTTGAAGCTTGCGCCGATGTTGGCGGCCCAGATGTTGTAGATCTTGTCGGCGGGGGAGCCGTTACAGGTGTAATAGTCGAAGATACCGTAGCCCAGGATTTCCGCCCAGTAGTAGGAGCCCAAGGGCGCCACGACGTTTTCGACATCACTGTCTTTAAGGAGAGGATTGGGTTGGTTCAGGTCATCGTCGCCCGGGCTGTAGAAGAACTGGCCATGCAGGTCGACCGGCCCCAGCATGACATTACCGCCGATGGCGGCCAGCCAGGCTTTGACGTCGACATCCTGACCCGAGGTTTCCAGCGTGCCGTCCTGGCCAAAGGCTGTCAACCAGAGACCGAAGGTGTCGTAGTCCATATCGAAATCGAAACCGTAGGTAACCATGTTCAGGCTGCCATACGTACCAGTAACCGACGCCGGAGCGGTCACGGTGTCGAATGTACCGATGACAGCTTCGTTACCGGCAAGAGCGGTTCCATAGACAGCATCGACTTGGCCGCTGGTGCTCCAGGAGACGGATGGTTTGAGGGAGATGTTCTCGTTGAAATAAATCCAGCCGGAAAGCGTCCAGGCATCCACGTCGGAGTTGTTGCCACCGTCTTCGCCGCCCTCATAGACTTTCAGCCAGGAGGCTGCCAGGCCGGCACCTTCCGTGATCGGCCAGCGGACGATAACACCGGCGTCGTCATCGGAGATGTAGAAGTCGCGGAACAGGCTGTAGGGCTGGACACCCACCGTCCAGTTGAGCGGCCCGGTGTTGAAGTCCGCATAGGAGTTCTTGATTTCGATGTTGGCGCCGTCAGCACCGGTTTCACCGTAGCTGCGGTTGTTGCCGCTGGTGACGATCGCTTGGGGTGCGGTAAAGCCTATCGTGGCACCACCGGCATCATAGACGGGCACGCTGCCGACAACAGCCGCGCTGCGGCCGTTGCGGGACCAACCGGTACCGCTGCCCCAGGTGGCATCCATTTCGAACTTGTTGACGAGCTTGAGGTTGTCGTTGATCTTGGCGGTGTAGTAGAGGCGGGTACGGGTATCCACCAGGCGGTAGTTGCCCAGATCGTCTTTTTCGCCGTTGAAGTGGCCCATCTGATAGAAACGGGTCCGCCAGTAGCCGCCGAATTCGTTTTCCAGCGCGGCGGCCGGGACGGTAAAGGCCGCCACGAGCAGGACGGCCAATGCAAGAATCGCAAACTTTTTCATTCGTTTTCCTCCTTAACGGATTGCCGGCGGTAACCAGCCGCCGACCAAATAACCTAACCTTAACCTAAAAACCTAACCTTGAACTTGCGTAAGCTAATCTTCAGACTGGCGTTTTTCCGTTCACCTCCCTTCCGCCGTGGACTGGTTCCGCGCGCAGAAACAGCGAAACGCTTTGTTTGTATCAACCAAATCCCGGCAAGTCAAGGGTCAGCGCCATTTTAAAGGCGGATTGCGCGCAGGGCTGTCGAGGGGCAACCCATGAATGGCAGGGGGGCCCCGGAGGCTTGCGGCCTGGTTCAAAAGGGGTTGGATTGCGGCCCCGCCGGTGGTATAAGACCCGCACAAGACATCAGACCGGGGCTGGCCCACGCCCTTTGCCGATAGCGATACGGATTTTAATCTGCGTCCGAAAAGCAGCATCGAGGGAATCGGCCGCCCGACGCATTATGACTGAAATGTCAGGAGACACTACATGATCGCAAGCCGTAACCGTTTATTAAACTGTTTGTTGCTGATAGCGCTGACGCTGGCCATGGCCCACCAGGTCCGGGCTGAAACCACCAAAGTCCTGATCGTGCCCTTCAGCATCCATTCGGACAAGGATCTGACCTTTTTGCGTAAAGGGATCACGGCCATGCTGTCCTCCCGCCTGACCGACCTGGGCAAAGTCGTGGTGATCGACGAGGCCTCGGTGGCGGAAATCATCAAAGGCCTGCCGACGCCCCTTACCCGGGAGGCCGCCGCGGAGGCCGGCCGCAAGGCCGGGGCCGACTATGTGGCCTTCGGCAGCCTGACGGTCTTCGGCAACAGCATCAGCACGGACGCCCGCTTTCTGGAAGCCTCCACCGCCAGCCTGCTGGTGACCTTCAACGAGACAGGCCAGAACCAGGGCGACGTGATCGGCCAGATCAACCATTTCGCCGAGGAGGTCAATACCCGCATTTTCGGACGTTCAAGCACGGCAACGGTTTCCGCAGCACCTTCACCTGCTCCTGCACCCGCGGCAACGGATCCGGATCAGGCCAATCCCGAGAAGAAGATTTGGTCCGGTGGCGGTGGCATGCAGATTCGCGCCAGCAACCCGGATACTGCTGAAGCCGACGCCAGGCTCTGGCGCAGCCGCCGGTTTGCCATGAATATCGAGGGAGTGGCCATGGGGGATGTGGACGGCGACGGGGATGTCGAGATCGTCTTCGCCAGTGACAACCAGATCGCGGTCTATCGTTACAAGGACGAAGGTTTTCTCAAGGTGGCGGAAATCGAACCGATGGCGCGCCTGGTCTGCCTGGGGGTGGACGTGGCGGATATCAACGGCAACGGCCGGGCGGAGATTTTCATGACCGCCCGCTCGGATAATTATTTCCCCCACAGTTATGTGCTGGAATGGGACGGCGCCGCCTTTCAGACCATTTACGATGCCCCTAACTGGTATTTCCGGGTGCTGTGGGACCCGCACAGCAAACGCCAAACCCTTTACGGCCAAAAGGGGAGCGCCCGGGAAGTCGTGGCCGGACCGGTCTGGTCCATGGCATGGATCAACGGAGCCTACGAACCCCAGAACCACATTATCCTGCCCAAAGAGGCCAGCGTGTTCGGTTTTACCTGTGGCGATCTGACCGGGGACGGTACGGCGGACACGATGGCCTTTGTTAAAAACAACCTCTTGCAGCTCTCCCTGATCGGGGGGCGGGAGGAGTGGACGAGTGCCGATAGTTACGGCGGCAAGTACACCTGGCTCATATCGCCGGACGAATTCAAGGAGGGCCAGCGGATGAGCCAAAACAGGGTCGATCCGCTGCCCGAACAGGTTTTTTACGTGCCCCAGCGGATTTTGCTGACGGATTTCGACCGGGACGGCCGCAATGAAGTGTTGGTGGTCACGAATGAGGATAGCACCGGAGGACTGATGTCCCGGATGCGCTCCTACCGCGAGGGCCGTTTCGAAAACCTGGCCTGGGACAACGTGGGGATGCGCACGGTGTGGCGGACCCGGAACTTTTCCGGCTACATCAGCGACTACAATATCGGTGATTTCAACAACGACGGCACGGAAGAGGTCGTGTTCGCCGTGGTGAAGAAATTCGGTGACCCGGCGACCGGCGAGTCCAAGAGCTATCTCGTCTCCTGGAATCCTTACCTGCAGAACGATCCCAACAAAGCCAAAGATGAGTGACAGGCTGACATGATATCGGCTTGCTCCTGACGCGCCCCGCCCGGCCTACATCCGGGCGGGGCGTTTTTTTGGCCAAGGGCGCTGTTCGGCATGGGGGTGATCAGGTCTGCCGGCCGAAGGCTTTCTCAAGCGCTCCCTCGGTCCATTGGATCCAGGTGGGACGTCCGTGGGGGCAGTGGGAAGGATTCTGGCATTCGTCCATCTGCTGCAGAAGCCGGCGGATCTGACGCGGATCCAAGGCCTGACGGGCCCGGATGGCCCCGTGGCAGGCCATGACTTTCACACTCTCATCCAGAATGGTTTCCGGTGCGGCCTGGCCGCCGCCAGCGAGCGCCTTTTCCAGAATTTCGCGGATGACCGGGCCGACCTCGCCGTTGATCAGCATGGCCGGGACGGCCTTCACGGCAAAGGTGGTGCCGCCAAAAGGCTCGATTTCGAATCCCAAGGGGACCAGGGCCGCCCGCAATGCCTCCAGCAGGGTCGCCTCCCGGTGGCTCAGCTCGATCGTCTCCGGGATCAGAAGCCTTTGGGTGGCGGCGTTGGCCGTTGCCGTGCGCCGATGGAGCTGCTCGTAGAAGACCCGCTCGTGGGCGGCATGCTGGTCGATGAGCACCAGCCCCTCCTCGGATTCGCAGAGAATATAGGTGCGGCGGAACTGGCCGATGACGTTCAGCCGGGCAAAGCGCCCTTGCCGCCAGAGTCCGGTCTGATCGCCTCCCGTCCTGTCGGTCCTCTGGGGAGGGCTGGCCGATGCGTCCCCCATCGGCCGGCCGGGTCGGATCGGTGGTGTCACGCCTGGCTGCGGCTGGAACCTGGGGCGGTTTTCGGCAATGGCCGTTTCCCCGGAAGGTGCGAAGGGACGCCGGGCGCTCCCCCCGGGCCGCTGCTGGCGGTCGGCCTGGTCCAGGGCCGCCGCCACGGCGCCGGCCACCAGTCCATGAATTTCCCGTGACCGGACAAACCGCACTTCATGTTTGGTGGGATGCACATTGACATCCACCTGGTCGGCGGGCAACGCCAGACAGCATACCACCACCGGAAACTGCCCCTTCATGAGCCGCTGGCGGTAGCCCTGCATCACGGCGTGCAGCAGGGTGCGGTCCTTGACGGCGCGCCCGTTGACAAATAGATGCACCCCGCGGGAGGTGCTGCGGTTCACCCGGGGGGCGGCCGCCCAGCCATGGACCCGGGCCACCTCGTTTTCCAACTCAAGGGCATGAAGATCCGGCTGCAGAGCGCGCCCCAGCACATCGGCCACCCGGTCGATGCTGTCGGCGACGGCCGGCCAGCGGCGGATGGTCTTTCCGTTGTGAACCAGGTTGAAGTCGATTTCCGGATGGCCCAGGGCCTGGCTGGCCAGGCCGTCGCCGATGTGTCCCATCTCGGTGCTGACGGTTTTGAGAAATTTACGGCGGGCCGGGGTGTTGAAGAAGAGATCCTGAACCGTCACCAGAGTGCCGGGCGGGGCGCCGGCTTCGCCGACCTTGAGGATCCGGCCGCCTTCCACCCGGATGGCGGTGGCGGCCGCCTGTTCGGCCGTGCGGGATACCAGGGTCAGCCGGGAGACCGCGGCAATGCTGGGCAGGGCCTCACCGCGAAAGCCCAGGCTGCGGATGGCGAACAGGTCTTCATCCGTGGCGATCTTGCTGGTGGCGAAGCGCTCCAGGGCCAGCAGGGCGTCGTCGCGATCCATGCCGAGGCCGTCGTCCGCCACCCGGATCAGCCGTCGTCCACCGGCCTCGACCTCCACCACGATCCGGTGGCCGCGGGCGTCAATGGCGTTTTCCACCAATTCCTTCACCACCGAGGCCGGGCGTTCCACCACCTCCCCGGCGGCAATCTTGTTGGAAAGGATATCTGGAAGAATACGAATGCGGGGCATAAAAAAAGACCAGTCAGGGACGGATTCGCAAAACGTTCGAGATCAAGGCGCGCAAATCCCGGGGAATACCGCTAACGCGCGGCCCGGAGGGCGCCTACACCAGGTACGCCGCAGTAGCGAGGGGTGCCGCGCAACGCCGATATCGGGCGTTTTGCGGGTTTATCAAAGTTCCTCTTTGACGAACTTGGAGAGAAATTCCACCTCCTGGGGTGAGAGGTTGAATTTGACGGCTGCCTGCTCCACCAATCGGCTGTCGTTCGCGCTGCTTCCGCTCTGGCGCTCTTCGGAAATCCACTTGACCGCCTTGCGGATCGCTTCGCCCTGGGGCTGGACCGTGCTCATGGGCTTCTCCTTCTATAGTTCGGGCTTTTGCCGGTGAAAATCGGTTTGTTGTTCAAAATGGAACGCCGCCGCCAGCAACCGGTCCTCGCTGAAATGGGGCCCCATGATCTGGAGACCGATGGGCAGGCCGCCGGACGACAGGCCGCAGGGCACGGAAATTCCCGGAATGCCGGCCAGGTTGGCCGATAGGGTGAAGACATCGGACATGTACATGGTCAGGGGGTCGTCGGTCTTCTCCCCGATTTTGAAGGCCGGGGTCGGCGCCACCGGGCTGAGCAGGACGTCGCAGGTTTCAAACGCCCGGCGGAAGTCGTCCACGATCAGGCTCCGGACCTGGGAGGCCTTGCCATAGTAAGCATCGTAGTAGCCGGCCGAAAGGGCGTAGGTCCCCAGAATGATCCGGCGCTGGACTTCGGCGCCGAAACCGCGGGTGCGCGTCCGACGGAACATGTCCGGCATATCGGCGTGGTCCTGGCTGCGCACCCCGAAGCGCACCCCGTCGTAGCGGGCCAGGTTGGAGCTCGCCTCGCAGGGGGCGATGATATAATAGGCGGCCACCGCATAGGCGGTGTGCGGCAGGGAGACCTCCACGGTTTCAGCCCCCAGGTTGCGAACGGTGTCGATGGCCGCGGCCATGGCCTGGCGGACATCGGGATCCAGCCCCTCGGCCTGGTGGTATTCCCGTGGCAGGCCCACCCGCAGGCCCTGGAACCCGTTGCCGGCAAGGGTGGCATAGTCGGGCACCGGTTGGGGCACGGAGGTGGAATCCCGTTCGTCGTGGCCGCTGATGGTGTTCAATAACAGGGCGCAATCCCGCACCGATTTGGCCATGGGACCGATCTGGTCGAGGGATGAGGCAAAGGCCACCAGGCCGTAGCGTGAAACCCGCCCGTAGGTGGGTTTCAATCCCACCACGCCACAATGGCTGGCCGGTTGGCGGATGGAGCCGCCCGTGTCGGAACCCAGCGCCCCCAGGCACATCCCGGCGGCCACGGCCGCGGCCGAGCCGCCGCTGGAACCGCCCGGGATGTGGTCCAGGTGCCAGGGGTTGCGGGTAATCTGGTAGGCCGAGTTCTCCGTGGAGGAGCCCATGGCGAATTCGTCCATGTTGAGTTTTCCCAGGATCACGGCCCCGGCGGCCTTCAACCGCTCCATGACGGCCGCTTCGTAAGGGGGTACGAAATTTTCAAGCAGCCGGGAGCCGCAGGTGGTGCGCATATCCCGGGTGCAAATGACGTCCTTGATGCCTAGCGGGATGCCGGTCAGAGGGGTCGCCTCACCGGCCGCCAGGCGTCGGTCGGCCGCCGCCGCCTGTTCCAGGGCGCCTTCGGGATCCAGGGTGAGGTAGGCCTGGATGCGGGGCTCCACCGCCTCGATGCGTGCCAGCACGGCCCGGGTGAGCGCCACCGCGCTTACCTCCCCCCGTATCAATTGCTGATGGGCGTCTTCAATCGTCAGATCATAGAGATTCATGCATTGGCTTCCTATCGCTGTGGACCGTGGAGCGTGCCCCCTCCGGCGGCCAGTGCGTTTCTTGTAAAACCCGTTTCAGGAAACTTTTCCGGCGGCGCGGTCACCCGATAACCCGGGGCACAAGGAAGGTTTCCTCGTCCCGTTCCGGTGCGTTGGCCAGAGCGGCCTCCCGGTCCAGGTGGGGGCGCCGTTCGTCCTGCCGCAAAGGCGTGGTCAGGGAGACGGCATGGGCCGTGGGGGCAATCCCTTCGGTGTCGACCCGATTGAGGGTTTCCATATAGTTCAGAATGCCATCTAATTGTTGCGCCATCGTGTCGAGCACGTCGTCCGGCAGGTCCAAACGGGCCAGGCCGGCCACGTGGCGTACTTCTTCTCGGGTAATACTCATGATAACAGGTCCCTGGTTGTATCGATGTTGTCGGGTTGGCCCGCTACTTTAGCGCGAGACCAGAATGGGTTGCAACCCCTTGGCTTCCAAAGCACGGATCGTCGCCCGGGCTGCCTGGCGATCGGCGAAGCGGCCCACCTGAACCCGGAACCAACGGCCTTTTCCGGGAAGCGTTACCGCTGTTTGAAGCGCTTGATACCCTTCCCGCCGCAGACGGGCCACCATTTCGTCGGCCATCGTGGCATCCCGCAGGGAGGCGACCTGGAGAGTGAACGCCCCGGCGGAAGAAGGCGGTGCCGCGGCGGTGGATGCTTTCTGCTCCGGGGCCGGTTTGCGGACAGCGGCTTTGGCCGCCTTCGGCTGCAGTCCGGCCATGCGCCGTTTGATGGGAACATCGTCCGGGGCCGGGCCGGTATCGTCACTTTCCGGCGCGTCGGGCGGCGTGACAGCGGTCGGCTGGGGCGGCGAGCGTGCCAGGTTGGGATCAACGGTCACCTTGTCCCCCGACGCTTTCAACGCTTCATAAAAATCCAGGTCGGATTTGCTCTCGATGGCTTTGGAATAGTGTTCCAGCTGCTGGGCTTCCTGGTCTTGCACCTGGGCCCGCAGGGTCTGGAGATCCTGGCCGAGCTTTTTCATGTCGAAGCGCACCGGGGCGGTACCCCGCCCCACCAGGATCCCGAGGAAAAACGTCCAGGCGCAGGCCGCCAGAAACAGGGCCACACATCCCACAACACCCCGTCGGGAGAGCTGCCAGACGGGTTTGGGTTTCGGGGTGGTGGTTCGGGGTTTTGCCATCTTGCTTGCCGGGTCGGATCGCCGGGAATAAGGCTTGCTGTCGGTATAAAGGGCTGCCGCTCTGGTTTACATACGCTCCGGGGCGGAAACCCCCAGCAGGGTCAGACCGTTGCGGATGACCTTTTGCACCGCCGTCACCAGGTAAAGGCGGCCCCGGGTGGCGATGGGATCTTCGGTCAAGACCCGCTGCCGGTTATAATAGGAATGAAACGCCCCCGCAAGGGTCATCAGATAAAAGGTTACCCGGTGGGGTTCCATAAACCGGGCACTGGCATCGACGATTTCCGGAAAGCGGTTCAAGTGTTTGATCAGCTGAATGTCTTCCAGGGTCGTCAGGGTCGCGAGGGCCTCGGGATCCAGAGAATCGCCGGCCGGTCGCTCGGCTTCGGCCTTGCGGCGGATGCTGGCGATGCGGGCGTGGACGTACTGGACATAGTAGACCGGGTTGTCGTTGGTTTTTTGCTTGGCCACTTCGAGATCGAAATCCAAGGGGCTGTCGTAGTGGCGGGTCAGAAAAAGGAAGCGGGCGGCATCGCGCCCCACTTCCCGGACCACGTCCTGCAGGGTCACGAACTCGCCGGCCCGGGTGGACATGGCCACCGGTTCGCCGCCGCGCAGCAGATTGACCAATTGCACCAAAATGACCTGGAAACGCTCGGGTGCCGTTCCGGTGGCTTCCACGGCCGCTTTCATGCGTGGGATGTAGCCATGGTGATCGGCGCCCCAGACATCGATCACCCGGTCGAATCCCCGTTCGAATTTTTCCTGGTGATAGGCGATGTCCGAGGCGAAATAGGTGGTGATGCCGTTGTTGCGCACCACCACCCGGTCTTTTTCATCGCCGAAGGCGGTGCTTGTAAACCACAGGGCGCCGTCTTTCTCGTAGACCAGCTTTTCCCCCCGCAGCTTGGCAATGCAGGCGTCCACGCGGCCGGAGTCATACAGGCTCTGCTCGCTGAACCACTGGTCGAAGGTTACGCCGAAGGCCGACAGGTCCTCCCGAATGCCTTCGATGATCAGGCCGGCGGCATAACGGGCACAGGCGGTGATGGCCTCCTCCTCGCTTTGGGCACGCAGCCGGTCGCCGTCGCGCTCTTTCAGGGATTTGGCCAGGTCCACAATGTAATCGCCCTGGTAGCAGGTTTCCGGAAAAGCCACGGTTTCGCCGAATAATTCCCGGTAGCGCAGCAGCACGGACAGGCCCAGGGTCCTGATCTGGCGTCCGGAGTCATTGATATAGTATTCCCGCTGGATTTCGTAGCCGCTGAAGGCCAGGATGCGGGCCACGCTGTCGCCCACGGCCGCCCCCCGCCCATGGCCCACATGCAGCGGGCCGGTGGGGTTGGAGCTGACGAATTCCACCTGGATTTTGCGGCCTTCGCCAAGGGCGGAGGACCCGTAGCGCTCGTCGGCCGCATGGATGGTCTCCAACACCGGCCACCAGGCATGCGGCGCGATGGAGAAGTTGATAAACCCCGGTCCGGCGATGTCGACCTTTTGAATCCAGTCCGCGCTGCCTTCCAGATACGGCTTGAGAATTTCGGCGATCTTGCGGGGCGCCATTTTTTGGACCTTGGCCATGATCAGGGCCAGGTTGGTTGCAAAATCCCCATGGGCGTCATTTTTCGGTTCTTCGATATCGATTTCCGGGAAGGCCTCGGAGGGAAGCTGCCCGTCTGCGTAGGCCTGGCGTGCGGCCGTCCGGACAATATGCTGGAGTTTATCTTTCATCATGCGTCTGCAGGATCTCCCTATTGCCCATCCACAAATGGCATCTTTCGGTCCCGGCCGGCGTTTGCGCTCATTGGGAATCCTCGCCGTAGCGGGCTAGGCCTGCGGTTTCCCATTCGTTGCCGCCTTGGCCGGAACCAAAACCGACCATCTCTGGACGGACACTTCATAGAATACAAACGGCGGACGCAGCACATTCGTTTGTCCGCCGCAGGGTTGGTTTTGGTTGCCGATGGGCATGGCTGCAGGCTGCCGGTCCGGCCATGCGGCTTCGGCAACCTGAAAAATTTCCTATCGCACAATTGCAGCGGCTTTTCAAGACATGGTTCGGCCAAGCGCGACCTGCTCTCGGGCGCCAATACCGCCTTGACAAGCCGATGGGCTTCCCATAGATAGGAGCGATCAAGGTGCCTATGGGCTCAATAGGGAATCCCGTGTGATTCGGGAGCGGTCCCGCCGCTGTAACCGGGGACGAACCCCGACAGTTCCACCGCCGCAGATATGTTGGGCGGGAAGGGTCGGGCGATAGGATGATCCGGAAGCCAGAAGACCTGCCTTGGGAAACGGGTTCTGCCTTTGCGGAGCGTCATCGACAGCGGCAGCCGGGATAGACATAGAGGGCCAAGTAAACGGGTGCAACCCTTCAAGCCGATTCGCTTGAAGGGTTTTTTTATTGGCATGGTGAATGATGTCTTGAAATGGCCGACCGCGGAGCGCTTCAAAAAGGGATACCCTACTATCAACTTTTTTTAGCGAGGAGATTAAAAAATGATGCAAAGAAGGTGGTTGGGAGTCGCCGCGGGACTGATGGTGGTATTGTTCATGGCGACCGCGGTTATGGCCAGTGCGGGGCACGGTGAAAAGCACCCCAAGAAGGTGGGCATTCTGCTGGTGGCTTTCGGTTCCAGTGAAGCATCGGCCCAGGTGTCCTTCGACAACATCGATCGCAAGGTCAAAGAAGCTTACCCAGGTATACCGGTGCGCTGGGCGTATACCTCCCACATCATCCGCAACAAGCTCGCCAAACAGGGCAAAATGCTGGACTCTCCGGAAGTGGCCCTGGCCAAGATGCGGGATGAAAAGTTTACCCATGTGGCCGTGGCTTCCCTGCACACGATCCCAGGGGCCGAATACCACGATTTGCGGCGTTCCGTCGGTGCCTTCAAGGTAATGGGCGGTTTCGAACGGGTCATCCTGGCCTACCCTCTCATGGCCACCCAGGAGGATATGGTGCGCGTTGTGGATGGCATCCTGGCCACCATCCCCAAGGAACGCAAAAAGGATGAGGCCGTCGTGCTGATGGGGCACGGCACCCATCATCCCTCCAATGCCTTTTACGCCGCCCTCATGTTCCAGCTCCAGCTCCGCGACCCCAACATCCTTGTGGGCACGGTGGAGGGCTACCCCGACCTGGATCTGATCCAGGAGCTGTTGCGCAAGAAGAAGATCAAGAAGCTCTATCTGATGCCCTTCATGTCCGTGGCTGGCGATCATGCCAAAAACGACATGGCCGGTGACGAGGACGATTCATGGAAATCGATACTGACCAAAGCCGGATTCGAATGCGTGCCCGTGCTGAAGGGAACAGCCGAATACGATGAATTTGCCGATATCTGGGTCGACCATGTCGGTGGCCCTTTGAGCCACTTCTAGCCGGTTCCTGCTGTTTTCCGATGGCAACCGCGATCGGATGACAGTAGGCGTCCATAAAAAGGAGACCGGTCGGGCCGGTTCGGCAAACGCTTGCCGGGTCGGCCCGATGCGATTGATGATGAACACCGCCCCGATACCCGGCCGAACCACCGCCCAGGAAATTGCGGGAGCCGCGGATGGCGCTGATCCCGGCCGTCCGGCAGGTTGGACGATGGCCGGCCTCATCGTTTTGTTGGCCGGCGCAGTGGTGGTCGCGGCCTCTTTGGGCTATGTTCGGCTGCCGTTTGCGGCCGTGGTCAAGATCATGGCGGCCCGCCTGCTGCACCAGCCCGATTGGCTGGAGGCCTTTAACCCGGTCTGGCCGGTGGTGGTTACCGAGGTGCGTCTGCCCCGCATTCTGTGCTCGGCCGTGGTGGGGGCCGGCCTGGCCATGTGCGGGGTTGTTTTCCAGGGCATCCTGCTCAACCCCCTGGCCGATCCCTACACGCTAGGTGTTTCGGCCGGGGCGGCCTTCGGGGCGGCCGTGGCCCTGCTGATCAATATCAGCCTGCTGGGCACCTTTTCAGTTCCGCTGTTTGCTTTTGCCGGTGCGGTGGCGACTTTGTTCGTGGTGATCTATCTGTCTTCCGACGGCAGTGGCTTTTCCTCCACCAACCTGATTCTATCCGGTATCATCGTGGCTGCCATCCTTTCGGCCGGCCTCAGTTTCATCAAATACATGGCCGACGAGCAGGTGAGCGTGATCATCTTCTGGCTCATGGGCAGTTTTGCCGCCCGGACCTGGGCCGATGTGGGCCTGGTGGCATCCGCCGTAGGCCTGGGGACCGTCGCCTGCACCTATTTCGCGCGGGATTTGAATCTTTTGGCGCTGGGCGAACGGCCGGCGGCCTCCCTGGGCGTCGACTTCCGGCGGGTCACCCTGGTGTTGCTGGTCACGGCCTCCCTGGTGGCGGCGGTGTGCGTGGCCGTCTCCGGCATCATCGGGTTCGTGGGACTGCTGGTGCCTCACCTCATGCGCATGCTGGTGGGGCCGGACAACCGCCGCCTGTTGCCGGCCTCCCTGCTCAGCGGGGCGCTGCTCCTGCTGGCGGCCGACACCCTCACCCGGGCGATCCTGCCCGAGGAGATCCCCATCGGGGTGCTGACGGCCCTCGTGGGAGGGCCTTTTTTCTGTTACATCTTTCGGCGTCGTCAAAGGGAGCGGGCCCTATGACCGCCGCCACCCCTTTATTCGAGGTGGCCGATCTGCAGTTTGGCTATGCGCGCGGCCCTGTTCTGGAAGGGGTGAGCTTCACCCTGACGGCCGGGTGCTTCTACGGTTTGCTGGGCCCCAACGGCTGCGGCAAAACCACGCTGCTGGATTTGCTGGCGGGTCTGAAGCGGCCTGCCAGTGGTCATATTCGCTTCCGGGGGCGCCCCCTCGATGCTTACGGCCGCCGGCAACTGGCCCGGGAGATCGCCCTCGTGCCCCAGAATTTTTACATCAATTTCCCGTTTGCCGTTCACGAGGTGGTCATGATGGGCCGCTATCCGCATCTCGGGCGCTTTGCCCGGCCCGGGGAGGAAGACCTCCGCCTCGTCCAGGAAGCCCTGGATGCGGCCAACATGGGCCGGTTGGCGAACCGGCCGGTAACCGCCCTGAGCGGGGGCGAGCGCCAGCGGGTGATTTTCGCCCGGGCCCTGGCCCAGAACACCGACATGCTCATGCTCGACGAGGCTACCTCCAATCTCGATATCCGGCATACCCTGGGGCTGCTCAGCCGCGCCCGGGAGCGGGTCCGTCAGGGACAGCTGACGGTCCTGGCCGTATTCCAGGATATCAACCTGGCGGCCCTGTATTGCGACGAACTTTTATTTCTCCAGGCGGGCGGTCTGGTCGCCCAGGGGCCGACCGACGATGTCCTGCGGGCAGATATCCTGGAGAAAGTCTACGGGGTTGACGGCCATATCCGGCCCCACGCGGAATACGGCCTGCCCCAGGTGGATTTCAGACGATGAAGCGGTTGCTTGCCATAACCTGTTGCCTGTTGGCGATCGCCGCTGCGGCCCTGGCCGCCGGTTCAAAGGGCGGGAGCGGTGGGCCCACCCTGACCCAGTTGACCGATGCGGCCGGACGGACGGTGTCTCTCGCCCAACCGTTTACCCGGATAATTTCCCTCTATGGCGCGCACACCGAAAATCTGCTCGCCCTGGGGGCCGGCCGGGAGGTTATCGGCGTTACCCGGCACGATACCGAATTCCCAGCGGCGCAGGGCAAAGCGGTGTTTTCCTACCATGACGGCCTGGAGCGCTTCCTGGCGGCCAATCCGGATCTGGTGCTGATCCGTCCCATGATCGATCGGGGCTATGCACCGTTGGTGGCGGGTCTGGAAAAGCACGGTATCACCGTGGTGTCCCTGCAGCCCGGCACGGTCGAAGAGATGATGACTTACTGGCGCATTTTGGGGGCACTGAGCGGCCGGCGGCTGCAGGCCGAGCGCATGGTCGCGGCCTTCCAGCAGGCCGTGGCCGATTTCCGGACCCTGGCAGCTCCCATCCGCCACCGGAAGCGGGTCTATTTCGAGGCCATCCACAAACGCATGAAAACCTTTACCCCCGGCTCCATGCCGATTTTCGCCCTGGAAACGGCCGGCGGCATCAATATCGCGGCCGATGCCGATCAAGTGCGCACGACCAATATTGCCTACTACGGCAAAGAGCGGCTTTTGAGCCGGGCCGCCGAAATCGATGTCTACCTGGCCCAGCGCGGCCCCATGAACCAGGCCACGCCGGCCTTGATCCGGGGCGAACCCGGCTTTGCAATCATCAAGGCGATCCGGGAAAACCAGGTGTTCATCATCGATGAAGCCATCGTGGCGCGTCCCACCTGGCGGCTGTTGCAAGGCATCCAGGCGATCGGCACGCTCCTCTACCCGGACCAGTTCGGCGCCAACGGGGCGCGTATCCTGCAAGCTGCCGAGGCCGCACGGGAGGCCGCCGGCGCAGCACCTTATTCAAATTCAAGCAAAGCGAAGGTCTCTTATGAATGAAAAATTAGGCAAACTTTACGGCATCGGGGTGGGTCCCGGCGATCCGGATCTGCTGACCCTGAAGGCGGTCAAGGTGCTGCAACAGGTGTCGGTGGTCTTTACGGCGGCCTCTTCCAAGAACGACTACAGTCTCGCCCTGGAAATTGCGCGCCCCCATATCCCCGCAGATGCCCGCGTGCATCCCCTGGCCTTTCCCATGACCCGGGATATCGAGGCCAAGCAGGCCGCCTGGGCCGCCAATGCCGACATCGTGGCCGACTACCTGTTGCAGGGACGGGATGCGGCCTTTCTCACCCTGGGGGATTCCCTGACGTTTTCCACGTTCGGCTATTTGCTGCGCCAGATCGGGGCGCGCTACCCGGACATTCCGGTGGAGACCGTTTCCGGCATCACCTCGTATCAGGCGGCGGCCGCGGCCCTCAACATGCCGCTGGTGGAGGGCGAGGAGTCGCTGCTGGTCCTGTCCGGCGCCGAGGGAGGCAACCGCCTGCGGGAACAGACCTGCCAACCGGACAATGTGGTTTTCATGAAAGCCTACCGCAATATTCCCAGCATCTGCGAGGCGCTGGACGAAGCCGGGATGCTCGGCCAGGCGGCCGGCGTGGTGAGCTGCTCCCTGCCCGGCGAGGAACTGGTGCGGGATGTAAAAACCCTGTTGCACCGGGAACCCAATTACTGGACCCTGATCATTGCCAAAAAGTCCCCCTCGAATGGCGCGCCGCAGAAATAGGCATCCCTACCGGGTCCTCGCCTTTTCCCTGGGGCTGACCCTGGTCATGCTGACGGCCGGCGTCTACGGGATCGAGAGCCTTTCCTGGGCCAAGGCGGCGGGCCGGTTGATCCGGCCGCTTTTGCGCCTGCTGGGCTTTATCCTGGTCGGTCTGGCGGCCGGCCAGGTGATCGAAGCCCTGGGCTGGACCCGGGCCCTGGCCATTGCCGCCCGTCCCGCGTTCCGGTTCGGCCGCCTGGGCCACCGCTGCGGGGCGGCCTTCATGGCGGCCTTCGTCTCCGGCGTAACCGCCAACGCCATGCTGGTGGAATTTTACCGAGACGATAAGATCACGCGTCCCCAGCTGTTTCTGACCAACTTCATCAATCAGTTTCCGGCCTTCTTTCTGCACCTGCCCACCACCTTTTTCATTGTTATTCCCCTGACGGGAAGGGCCGGTGGGCTCTATTTCCTGCTGACGTTTTTCGCGGCCCTGCTGAGGACCCTGCTGCTGCTGGTCTACGGCCATTTCCGGTTGCCCATGCCACTGGGCGAGGGAGCACTGCCGGATGCCGCCCAAGGGCCCAAGCGTCCATCGTGGCGGGAGGTTTGGGCCGGCGTGCGTCGTAAACTGCCCCGGCGCATGACCATGGTGGCGGTCTGGGTGATGCCCATTTATGTGGCGGTATTTCTGGCCAATACGCTGGGGTGGTTTAGCTTCATGCAGGATGCCCTGGCGCATCTGGTGGTCTCTTCCTTCATGCCCGTGGAGAGCCTCTCGGTGGTGGTTTTAAGTTTCGTGGCCGAATTCACTTCCGGCTTCGCCGCCGCTGGCGCGCTGATGTCGGCCGGTGTGCTGACCGTCAAACAAACTGTCGTGGCCCTGCTCATGGGGAATGTCCTGGCCTTTCCCATCCGGGCCCTGCGCCATCAACTGCCCCACTATATGGGCATCTTTCAGCCCAAAATGGGCACCCAGCTGCTGGTCATGGGGCAGATCCTGCGGATCGGCAGCATCCTGGCGGTGGGCGCGGTCTATGTTCTGCTCGGCTAATTCCCTGTTGACCCGGCCACGGCTTTTCGCTACATTGCCTACCCAACTGCGGGGCGAACCCCGCCGACGGCTTGATTCATCCAAATAATCGTTATCTTTCGCCACGGCATAAGCGCCACGAAGGTGCCCTTCCCCATGAAGGTGGGCGGCTTGCGTGGCGTTTTTTTATGCATGGAGGAAAGTTATGTCCAGATTGGCAGGCAAAATGATCGGCGCGGCAATGGTGACGGTATTTCTGATGGCAGGGACGGCCGGGGCGCATTTCGGGATGGTGATCCCCTCAGACAACATGGTCATGCAGGATGATGCCCGCAGCGTCGATGTCACTCTCAGCTTTTCCCACCCCATGGAAATGGTGGGCATGGACCTCGTCAAGCCCAAGGTCTTCAGCGTCCGGGCCAACGGGGAAATGCAGGATCTGCTGGGCCAGCTGCAGTCCACCAAGGTCATGGACCACCAGGCCTGGAAGACCGCCTACAAGGTCAAACGCCCGGGCGTCTACATGTTCGTCATGGAACCCCAGCCCTACTGGGAACCAGCCGAAGACTGCTACATCATTCACTATACCAAGACGGTGGTGACGGCTTTCGGCGACGACGAGGGGTGGGACGAAGAGGTGGGGTTGGCCACCGAAATCGTCCCGTTGTCCAAACCCTACGGCCTTTACGCCGGCAATCTCTTCCAGGGCATCGTCAAGCTCAACGGAAAGGCCGTGCCCAATGCCGAAGTGGAAGTGGAGTATTATAATCAGGACCACAAGGCGACCGCCCCTACGGATTACATGGTCACCCAAACCATCAAGGCCGACCAGAACGGGGTGTTTTCCTACGCGGTGCCCCAGGCCGGCTGGTGGGGATTTGCCGCGCTGAACACGGCCGATTACAAACTCAAGGCCGACGGCGAGGACAAGGACGTGGAGCTGGGTGCCGTGATCTGGATCAAGTTCGAACCGTGGCAGACCAAGTAGTGCCCATCCGTAAATAGCATCTCTCGGCCCCTGGCGGCATTCTCGCCTCCTGTCGGTTCTCGGGCGTAGCCCGGCTACGCCTGTGGGCGCCAGTCGGCGGTGATTTGTTGAACACCGATGTGCCCAAAGATCAGACATGAAATCCCGCGCTGTGCGCCGGGACCAGGAACCAAAATCTGCCATTTATGGATGGGCACGAAGGAAGACCGTCCCGCATTGCTGCAGGACATGGCGGTCACCGTCCGGCCTGCCCGGGCGGCGGCCATACGGTTACACAGAGAAGGTTGCCCATGCATATTTCCGAAGGTGTTCTCTCGGGCCCCGTGCTGCTCACCGGCGGCGCCCTGGCGGCGGCCGGTACGGCTGTCGGGCTTAAAACCCTGGATTACGATCATATCGCCCGGGTGGGCCTGCTGTCGTCGGCTTTTTTCGTGGCCTCGCTGATCCATGTGCCCATCGGTCCATCCAGCGTACATTTGATTTTAAACGGCCTGGTCGGGTTGATGCTGGGCTGGGCGGCTTTTCCGGCTATTTTGGTGGCCCTGATCCTCCAGGCCGTGTTTTTTCAATTCGGCGGGTTGACCACCTTGGGTGTCAATACCGTGATCATGGCCGGGCCGGCCGTGGTCTGCCACTATCTGTTCGGGCCGCTGGTGGTCCGGAACAACCGCATGACGCTGCCCGCCGCCTTTGCCTGCGGATTTGCCGGCACGTTGTTGGCGGCCGTGGTGGCCGGTGCGGCTTTGATGTTCACTGAAACAGGTTTTCTGGAAGTCACGTTGCTGATCATGACGGCCCACCTGCCGGTCATGGTGATCGAAGGGCTGATCACACTATTCTGCGTGGCGTTTTTCCGGCGGGTGCAGCCGGATCTTCTGCCGATGAGCGGCGGCGATTTCGTTGCACCGGCCGAAAGGAAGGGACCATGAAACAGGAAAACGATGGGGCGATCTGGCGGACGCGAGTCGTCGCAGGGTCTATCTTGGGAATTGCGGCAGGATTGTTCCTGCTGCTCGCTCCGGTCCGGGCACTGGCCCACAAAGTCACGGTCTTCGCCTGGGTGGAAGGTGACACCGTCCATACCGAGAGCAAATTCAGCGGCGGGCGGGTGGCCAAGGAGGCCCGGATCGAAGTCTATGATGCCGCCGGGCAAAAACTCCTCGAAGGCCGGACCGACGACCAGGGACGCTTTATCTTTAAACCCCCACGCCCGGAAGCCCTGCGCATCGTTTTGATTGCCGGCACCGGCCATCAGAACGAATGGCGCGTAGCCGCCGACGAATTCACCGATGCGCCCGCGTCCACCGCCCCGGCGACGCCAGCCCCCGCATCGGCCCCGTCTTCCACGGGCAAGGCTGGGAGCGGCACGCTGACCCTTTCCCCCGGCGAGTTCCAGACACTGATCGATCAGGCCCTGGACCGGAAGCTGGCCCCCATCATGCACCGTTTGGTAGCGCTCGATAAGGGGCCTTCCGTGAGTGATATCCTCGGGGGGATCGGTTATATCATCGGCCTGGTGGGCCTGGGGGCCTACCTTCAATCACGGCGCAAAAGCGGATAGCGTCATGATTGCCGAACCACTGGCCTATGGTGATTCTTTTTTACACCGCATCGATCCCCGGCTGCGAATCGTCGTGGCGGCCCTGTTTTCCTGCAGCGTAGCGGTATTTCATGCCCTTGCGGCCCTGCTGGCGGCCTGCCTGTTAGCCCTGCTGCTTCTTTTGGTGTCAGGTTTGGATTGGCGGGAAATCGGCCGCCGGATGGCGGTGCTGCTGGGGTTTTTGCTGCTGCTGTGGTGCCTGCTGCCCCTCACCTATAAGGGAGATGTCCTGGGGCGGGTGGGTCCTTTGACGTTCTATTGGCCGGGGGTTCTGCTCTCGAGCCAAATCACCTTGAAATCCCTCGCCATCGTTGCGGTCTTCACCGCCCTGGCGGCCACGATTCCGATCAATACCCTGGGGCAATCCCTGGCCCGCTTGCATGTGCCCGCCAAGCTCGTTTACCTGTTGCTGATGTGTTACCGCTATATCTTTGTGATTGAGCAGGAATACCGTCGTTTGGTGGCCGCGATGAAGATCAGGGGCTTTCAGCCCCGGACCAACCTGCATACCTACCGCAGCTATGCCTACCTGGTGGGCATGCTTTTCGTGCGGGCGGCAAGCCGTGCGGACCGCGTCCACCAGGCCATGCGTTGCCGGGGCTTCGACGGCCGCTTTCATTCCTTGGCCGTATTCCCGGCTCATCCGGTCAATCGATGGTTTGCCGCTACGGCCGCATCTGCTATGATCGTTCTCCTCTGGATGGAGTGGTTTTTTTGAAAAAACGGCAGGGATTCGGCATGCCCCTGTGGATTCCCCGAAGGAGAGGGCCCCTACATGATCGCGGATCAAGATCGGATGCCGGTGGTTCTGGTGGCATCCGGAACGGCAACGCAAGCATTCGATACTTATCGACAGATCGAAGCGGGATGCCGCCGCTGCTTCCCGGGGCATCCCTTCCACCTGGCGTTTTCTTCACGCGCCATCCGCAGGCGCGCCCATGAAACAGCGGGCGTGCAACTGGCGACGCCACAAGCCGTTCTGGAACAGCTGGCCCGATCCGGCCATCGCCAGGCGGTGATTCAATCCCTCCATTTGATCTGCGGTCTTGAATTCCATCAGATGGTCTGGAAGGCTGCCCAGGGCCCTCTGGAACTACATCTTGGCCTGCCCCTTCTGGCATCTCCCGATGACTTCGAGGCCGTTCTGGCTTGGATTGCCGCCGTCCGTCCCGGGCAAGGGGAGGATGGCCTGGTACTGGTGGCCCATGGGACGGATCACCCGGCCTGGATGGCCTATGCTCTTTTGAGGGCGAAAATGGCGGCCCGTTTCGGGGATAAGATTTTTCTGGGGCAGGTGAAGGGCGGCCCCGCCCCGGCGGTGGTGGCCGAACGGCTGGCGGCCGCCGGCTGCCGTCGGGTGCACTTGCGCCCCTTCATGCTGGTGGCCGGCGCGCATTTCATGAAAGATGTGGCCGGCGATGGGCCCACCTCCTGGAAGGCGCAATTGGGCAAACAGGGTCTGACCGTCATTCCCCAAGGGGAAGGTTTGGGAACCCACCCGGCGGCGGTCGCTCTTTTTTGCCGTCACATCAAGGCGGCCCTCGCCGCCCCACCCTTGAAACTGGATTGAAACGCAATCGTGGCGAACCACGATCAGAACAATTCCTTAATTTCGTTACGGGACATCCATTTCGGTTATCCGGGCAGGCCCCAGGTTCTCAACGGCCTGGACTTTGATCTTTTCCAGGGCGAGCGGGTAGGATTGGTGGCCCCCAACGGCAGCGGCAAGACGACCCTGTTTCATGTGATCATGGGCCTTTTGAAGCCGGCCAGGGGCCAGATCCGGCTGTTCGGCCGCCTTGTCGAGACCGAAGCCGATTTTGCATCGGCAAGGCGCCGTATCGGATTGCTCTTCCAGGATGCCGACGACCAGCTCTTCAGCCCGACGGTTCTGGAGGATGTGGCCTTCGGGCCCCTCAACCTGGGCAAAAGCCGTGACGACGCCATCGATGTGGCCCGCCGCACCTTAGCCGGATTGGGGCTGTCCGGTTTTGAAGACCGGGTGACGTTTCGTCTTTCAGGCGGCGAGAAGCGGCTGGTGTCGTTGGCCACCGTTTTGGCCATGGAGCCCGAGGTTTTGCTGCTGGACGAGCCCACCAGCGGTTTGGATGATAAGACCCGCCATACCCTGACCCATCTGATCCAGGGGTTTGAATTGGCCTACGTGGTCATTTCGCACAACGTCCGCTTTCTCGCTGAAATCACCACAAAAACCTATTCCATGGCCGACGGCCGCGTTCTGGTGGATGAAGAAGTCCATTTTCACGAACACGTACATGCCCATCGTCATGGCCAGGTACCGCATCGTCACGAGTAGGCCAAATGGGGGGTTATGGGTTATATCCCATTGTAATTACGCCATTTTTTTTTGGCACTGCCAAATACTGATGGCGCTTGGCCGCCTGAATCTCGTGCTTCCAAACGGCGTTAAAGTATCATCCTCCATTTCCCCAGCGATTTATCTGCCGAATATATTTGGTATTCCGGTTGCGGACCGCAGCGGCCTGTTCTGTGATGGGTTTAGCGGCAACTGGTATATTCCTTGCATTTTGTGCATCGCTGTGCAATTCGTTGATCCTATTCATCAGAGCCCTTACGGGTATCTCACAATGATGTCTGCTCCGGCAGCTAATCATTTTTATTATTGGGGAGGAAAAGCATGACGCAATCAATTTACAGCCTCTGTTTCATGTGCTCGGTGCGGTGCCCGATCAGGGTTGAAGTCAAGGACGGGCAGGTGAAATGGATTGAAGGCAACCCTCACGTGGCTGGCATGGAGGGCAGTCTGTGCCCCAAAGGAGCAGCGGGGATTTCGCTGCAGTACGACGCCCAGCGCGTCCAAAGTCCGATGATTCGCGAAGGCGATCGCGGCGAAGGCAAATGGCGCAAGGCTTCCTGGGACGAAGCGCTCGACTACGTGGCGGAAAAACTCAAGACCGTTATCGACACTTACGGCGGGAAAAGTGTGGTGCTGGGGGAACGCGCCAACCTGGCCACCCATGTCAGCAAGACCTTTCTTAAGGCGATTGATTCACCCAACCATTTCACCCACGATGCCCTCTGCAAGGGGTCGGTCAACACGGCCTGCCGCAGTCTCTTCGGCTATACCGACGCCCAAATGGGCATGGACTACAAGAACGCCCGCCACGTCGTGCTCTACGGACGCAATATGTTCGAAGCGGTATCGGTCAAGGAGGTCAACAGCCTGATGGGGGCCCTGGGCAAAGGCGCCAAACTGACCTATATCGACCCCCGCGTCACGATCACCGCCACCAAGGCCCACCGCTACTGGATGATCAGGCCGGGAACCGATCTGGCCCTCAACTATGCCCTAATGAACGTGATTCTCGAGGAGCGCCTCTACGACAGCGCTTTTGTGGATCGCTGGGTGGAGGGCTTGTCCGACCTTCAGGACTTTGTGCGGCCCTATACACCGGAATGGGCGGAAAAGGAAACGGGGGTGGCGGCCGATCAAATCAGGGACCTGGCCCGGGAGCTGAGCAAGGTCAAACCGGCGGTCATCTTCCATTACGGTTATCGGGGAGCCCACCATGCCCACGAAATTTATTTGCGGCGCTCGATCCTGATCCTCAATTGCCTCATGGGCAGCATCGAAACCCCGGGCGGTTTGTTCTTCAAAAAGGGCCCCGGCGCGGCCGGCGGCAAGCCCGCCCGCAAACTGACCGAACAGGCATTGCCCAAGCCCGACAAGCCGCGTTTCGACAAAGTGGGAACCAAGGATTTCCCCCTGCCGGACAGCGCCCACGGCGTGGCTCAGATGTTGGCGCCGGCCATCTTGAACGAGGATCCCTACCCGATCAAAGCCCTGATCATCAATCGCCTCGACCCGATGAAGTCGATCCCCGACACCAACCAGATGAAGGAGGCCCTCAAAAAGCTCGACCTGGTCGTGGCTGTGGACGTCAACTACAGCGACCTGGCCTGGTATGCGGATGTCATCCTGCCGGAATCCACCTATCTGGAACGCACCGATTGTGTCCAGCAGGCCAATGGCCTGAAACCCCAGATGTTTTTGCGGCGTCAGGTCGTGGGCCCGCGCTATGACACCCGGGAGTACTCGGTGATCATGCGGCAGCTGGCCGAACGGCTCGGGATCGAGAAGTATTTCCCTTACACCACCATGGATGAATTGGTCGCGTGGCAGTTGGAGGGCACCGGATTCACCATGAAGGATTTCGAGGCCAAGGGCTTTGTGGCCTACGGGAAAAACCAGATTTTCTGGGATCGTTTGGAAGACTTGAAATTGAAGACCCCTTCCGGGAAGATCGAATTCCGGTCGTCACTCCTGGAAGACGCGGGATATGAATCATTTCCGGCCTACACACCGGTTCCGGAAGACCGGAAGGACACCTTCCGGCTGGTGGTGGGCCGGGTGGCCCTGCACACCCATGTGTCCACCCAGAACGTGCCCTATCTGAACGAATTGTTTTCGGAAAACGTTTTGTGGATCAATGCCGCCAAGGCGGCGGCGCTCGGCATCAAAACCGATGATCTGGTGGAGATTAAATCCAAGGCCGGTTCCGGGATTCTCAAGGCCTATGTGACCGATATGATTCATCCGGAAGCCGTTTTCATGGTGCACGGCTTCGGGCATGAAGCCAAGCTGGCGGCCCGCTCTTACAACAAGGGTGTTTCCGACAGTGTGCTGCAGGAAAACATTACCGACCGGGTTGGTGGAAGCCCGGCGCTGCACGATACCTTTGTGACCGTGAAGGCGGCCTAACCGACACCGGATGAACGCTATCGGAGGATTTTCATGAGTAAATACTACCTCTTTCAGGATACCAAAAAGTGCATTGGCTGCAATACCTGCACGATCCAATGCAAAAGCAACAAAAACCTGCCCTTGGGCCCCAAGATCAGCCAGATCATTCCGGTGGGGCCCAAGATGGTGGGAGGACTGCCCCGGGCGACCTATGTGTTCATGCCCTGTTTCCACTGCGAAGACCCCTGGTGCGTCGCAGCTTGCCCCACCGGCGCCATGCAGAAACGGGCCAAGGACGGCATCGTGTTTATCGACCACAGCCTGTGTGTGGGCTGTAAAGCCTGTATTACCGCCTGCCCCTGGGGAGCCCCCCAGTGGAACCCGGAGACGGGCAAAGCGGTCAAATGTGACTATTGCATGGACCGGGTGGATCAGGGCCTCAAGCCGGCCTGCGTCACCGTATGCACCACCCATTGCCTGGAGTTCGGTACGAACGTGGATGAGATCGTCAACGTGCGCAAGCAGCGGCATGCCGAAGCGGTGGCCGCCCTGGACAGCAACGCCCCCTGATCGTGCGGGGTAAGGGATGGAGAGGTTTGAGATGACCGAGAAGACCTGTCCGGTTGCGCAGCTTCGTCAGGAACTGGAGAACGTGCTGGCCTCCGGCCGGCTGCATGATGCCAAGAACCACCGGCGCGGTGAAGAAATCCGGGCCTTGCTCAACGATGTGGCCTGGGGCCGGGCCGGCCAGGATCATTTGCCGGCGATCCGGCAGTTGGCCGGGGAAATGGGCCGGGAGAAGACCGACGATGCGGGCGCTGAGACCGGCCAACGCATCCTGCGCGCGCTTGCCGAAGCCGGTGAAGTTTTTCAAAGCCATATTGAAACCCATAACTGCGCCAGCGGGGACTGTGTCCGCCTGGCGCCGGCGCCCTGCCAGATGACCTGCCCGGCCGGCATCGACGTGCCGACCTATGTGTCGCTGATCGGCGAGGGGCGCGATGCCGAAGCCATCGAGGTCATCCGCAAGGACAACCCCTTCCCCTGGGTGTGCGGGCTGGTCTGCACCCGCCCTTGTGAATTCATGTGTGTCCGGGGGCGCATCGACAAGCCCGTTTCCATCAAATTTATCAAGGCATTTGCTGCGGAGCGGGCCCTCTCCTGGGGGCAGTACAAGAACCCGTCCAAGGCACCCGGCAAAGATCAGGCCGTTTGCATCGTGGGGGCAGGTCCGGGCGGCATGAGTGCCGCTTATTATCTGGCCCTCAAAGGCTATAAAGTGCGGGTGATCGAAGCCCAGCCCAGCGCCGGCGGCATGATTCTGCTGGGCATCCCCCGCTACCGGCTGCCGCGGGAGGTCATCGACCGGGAAGTCGCCATGCTTCAGGAGCTGGGGGTGGAATTCATGTTCAACACCCGGCTCGGTGAGGATGTCACCATCGATGCGTTGCGCCAGGAGGGTTTTACGGCCTTCCTGCTGGCCATCGGGGCCCACAAAGCCTACCGGCTCGGCATTCCCGGGGAGGACGACTATCCTCGGGTGCTGGATGCGATCACCTTTCTAAGGGCGGTGGCATTGGGGCAACGCGAGGTGCCCGGCAAGCGGGTGGTCGTCATCGGCGGCGGCAACGTGGCCATCGACGCGGCCCGCACCAGTTTGCGTCTGGGGGCGGAATCGGTCATCCTGGCCTATCGGCGGACACGGCATGAAATGCCGGCCGATGAAGAAGAAGTGGAGCAGGCCGAGGAGGAAGGCGTGGAGATGCGCTTTCTCACCATCCCCGAGGCGGTGGTGGGCCGCGACAACCATCTCGAGGGGCTGCGCTGTCTGCGGGCGGAGCTGGTGGCCCAGGAGGGCAGCAAGCGCATGCGCCCGGTGCCGGTCAAGGACAGCGATTTCGTCATGGAAGTGGATGCCGTTATATCCGCCATCGGGCAGCGGGTGGACAACGACTGCCTGGCCCCCCTGGAGGGGCTGGACTGGACCCGCCGCAGTACGATCAGCGCCAATATGGTCAGTATGGAAACCTCCCTGCCGGGTGTCTTTGCGGTGGGTGATGCGGTTACGGGGCCGGCCACCGTGATCGAGGCCATCGGCGCCGGCAAGCGGGCGGCAGAGGGCATCGACCGCTACCTGCACGGCATTCCCCAACCCAAGATGCCGCCGGTCCCGGTGCGGCGCGGGCGGATTCCCTACCGAAAGCTTTCGGCCACCCAGAAAATGACGGCCAAGCGGCCGGAAATGCCCCTGCTCAATATCGATCGGCGCCGGACCACCTTCCAACAGGTGGAGCTGGGCTATGCCGAACCGGATGTGCGCGAGGAAGCCGGACGTTGCCTGCGCTGCGATATCTGCCTGCGCTGCGGCAAATGTGTCGAGATCTGCCGTGACAGGATGGGCGTCAATGCGCTACAAATGGGGTACTTTGAATTCGACCATCCGGTGGAAACCGATTTCCGGGAAACCGCCGAGCGTTGCATTCTCTGCGGCGCCTGCGCGGCCAACTGCCCCACGGGTGCCATGCAGATCGAGGATCGTGACGGCGAGCGGGTCTTGTCCCTGTGCGGTACGGTGCTCAATCATGAGGCCCTGACCGAATGTGCCGTTTGTGGCACCCGGATGGAACCCTACCGCTATCTGGAGTATGTACGCAAACGCACCAAGGGGGTCGGCCTCCTGGTGAACAATCGCCTGTTATGCGATGCCTGCGGCCGCAAAGAGGCCGCCCGGGCCATGCAGCCCGAGCAATAGGCATCGGTCGGACGTGAAAGGAGGCGGGGGCATGGTTTTCCGCAGAGGGCAGAAGGTTGAACTTTATCGCAAGTCCGACGATGAGAGTTGGGCGCCTTTCATGGATGAGTTCATCGGGCTCCATGGGATCGTTACCGACCCGGACACGGCCATCAACGATCCGGATGCACTGGTGGAGATCAGTCTGGAGGGCAAGGGGACGCACCGTCTGCCTCAGGACTGCCTGCGCGCCCTCGACTGACCAACCGGCCGCACGGGATAATCCGGCGAATGTTTTATACTGTAGGCGCTATCCCCGATACAAAGGGAATCGAGAACGGCGCGAGGCGCCGCGCCGCATTCATTTGAAATGGTTTAAGGAGTGAAATCCGTGATCACCGTCACCATCGACGATAAACGCCTGGAGGCCGAAGAAGGCCAGACTGTGATGGAAGTCGTCCGGGCCAACCAGATTCCGTTGCCGGCCCTGTGCTATCATCCGGCCCTCAAACCGTCGGGCGCCTGCCACCTGTGCGCGGTCGAGCTTGAAGGCAAAAGCGGCCGTCCCACCACCATGCTGGCCTGTGTGCTGCGGGTCAAAGACGGGCTGGCGGTACGGACCACGGGGGCGTTGGTGGAGCGCGCCCGCCGTCAGGCCTTTGAGCGGCTATTGGTGATGGCGCCCCAGTCCGAATCCGTGCGCAAGCTGGCCGCGGACTGGCATGTGGATCTCGGTCCCCGGCCGGACGGCTGCATCCGTTGCCGTCTTTGTATCCGCGTTTGCGCCGAAATCGTCGGCCCAGGTGCTCTGGTCATGCACAAGCGCGACGACGTCCCGTTCGTGGAGCCCATTGAGGGCCGCTGCATCGGCTGCGGCACCTGCGTCAATATCTGCCCCACCGATGCCATCCGCATGGAAGACAAGGACAATGTGCGCACCATCTCGATCCGCGATGAGGTGATCGGCCGTCATCCCCTGGAGCGTTGCGAGGGATGCGGCGCCCTGTTCGCCACCCCGCGTTTTCTCGATCACATCCACGACCGGGTGACCCCCCATCCCGACCTCAAGGAGCACCATCGCTACTGCCCCACCTGCAGCAAGCTGTTTTCCGATCGCGTGCGCGCCGTCGGCCGGCGGAAATGAGCCGTCGGCGCGGCTGGTTATCCATTCATTGATAATCAGGATGTCCGGAGTGTCGATCGCGGTGAGGATTGCGCCGCCGGGTTTCAGGCCGGGAAGGGTTCAAACGGCGCGCGATGGCGGCGGCCGGTGCGCGCCTCCCATTCCGCCAGCTTGCGTCGATAGGTCGGACTCATTTCAAAAACTGGCGCCCGGTCGCCCTGCCGGGTTTTCTGGGCCCAGGCCCACCAATTGTCCTTGATGCGAAAATTGGCATAGTCGGGGTGCTGCATCACCAGGAACTGGAAGATCAGTTCGATGTGGGGTTCTTCAAGTTCATCCGGCCCCATGGTGCGCAGCGAGATGCCGTCGGATTTTGATTTGCCTTCCGCCTTTTTGCTGCCGTAGGTCCACTGCAGATCGTCGAACAACAGCCATCCCCCGGGCTGAAGCAGCTTGTCCATCAAAAAGAAGGCCGCGCTGTCGATGGTCCAGTTTTTGGCGCCGTCCAGAAAGCAGAAATCATAGAGGGGCTGGCAGGCCTGGTTATGGGTTTGCTCCGCGATCTTGCGTTTTAAAAACCAGGTATAGCTGGTGGGTTCCCGCACGATGCTGACCTGGGGCGCCAGCCCGGTGCGCGCCAGCAGATCTTCAATGGCCGGCTGCTGCCATTCGCGTTCCGGCTCAAGATCCACGGTGGTCAGGTGGCCGTGGCCGACTTCTTCCAACGCCGCGGCGATATAGCAGCTGGAGGCGCCGTGCCCGAAACCGAGTTCGAGGCATTGGCGGGGCTGCGTTTCCAGAATGAAGTCGTAGATGTCCCGGGCCAGTTCCGGCATGATGAAGGGAACGCCTTCAATCAGCTTTTGAACGATCTCAAATTGCATGGCGGCGCCCTATGGCAGACATTTTAACATTTGACGTTTAATCGACCTTGCGTTCCGCAGGGGCATTTTCACCCCCCTCGTTCGCGTCCGGATTCTCCTGGTCGGGTGGAGGCGGATTTTCACTTTTTTCGGCAGGGCCGGGAGTTCCGGCTGCGGTGGTGTCATTGCCCCATCCCTTTCGCTGCCAGTAATCGTCACGGTAAGTGGAATTGTTTGCATTTCCCCCGATCGGGCCGGCATCTTCATCTTCGGTGGGCTCGGTGTCACCCTGTTCGACAGCACCGGTATTTTCATGTTTATCCGGGCCGGTCTTTGATCGCGGCTCATCGGGCTGCCTTTCCGAAAGGCCTTCGACGCGTTCGGCGCCGGGCGGCGGTGGCCCATCCGTGAAATGCTGGACGCCATCCTTGTCAATCCATTGGTAAATTTCACCGGCTCCAAGACCTGCTGCCAGACCCAAAAGCAATATGAGTACACCAAAAAGGATGCGAAATTTCATAACAAAGCCTTTCACAGCCCTCTGAAGAGATTCGTTGGCGTCAATGGCACTGGAAGCGGATCTGAATTACAAGCTGAAAATAGCGAGCTGGCAGGGTCGTCGCCCTAACAAGCTGACTTAATTTATTGCATGTTCTCAGCATTGGTTTGGAATCACTATCGCATAAGGTGGGTTATCCTTCAACATCGATATGCCGGCGAGGGACTGCGATGAACGTTGGTGCGTACCGCAGGGAGGGAAAAGGGACATTGACTAAGAGTGAAGGGTTAGGTTTGTACTCGTAGTCACCAACGTTATATATTGAAATAGTTAGAGAATATACCTCCAAGAGTAGTAAAAACAAAAGTAATTATCGCCTTGAAAAGAAAATAGCCTCCAGGTAGCACAAAGGTGGACAAACCTTCAACACGAGCTACGAGGAGGCTATTATGGGTAACAGAGAAATTAGCAGGTACGAGGAATACTGTCAATTTCGCACCTCCGTGCGAGGCAGCCGGGATTATATGCTCGTCGGCATCGATGTGGCTAAGGAACGCCATCATGCCTTCTTCGGCACCGCCACCGGCAAGACGCTCCTAAAGCGCCTGATCTTTGACAACGACCGCACCGGTTTCGAGCAGCTCATCGAAAGAGCTGAACAACTGATGGTGGCCCATTCCTGCCGAAGGGTCGCTTTCGGACTGGAGCCCACCGGCAATTACCACAAGCCTTTGGCCAACTGGCTTTTGGAACAGGATCAACTTCTGGTACTGGTCTCCAACAAAGCCATTGCCGACAACCGCGAGAGTCTTGACGGGCGCTGGGATAAGAACGACACCAAAGACAGCGCCAATGTGGCCGACCTGATGGCGCAGGGCAAATGCCAGTTCTTTGAAAAGCCTTCGGCGGAGCTTACTGCGTTGCGCAGCTTGCTTTCACTTCGCAAGCGGCTCAAACGCGATGAACACAGCGTACGCATGCAGATCCGCAATGGGCTTCTGGTTCGCCACTTCCCCGAGATGGATCGCCTGTGGGGCAGCTGTCTTAAAGAGAATCTGGCCATTGTGCGCAGCTGCCTTGACCCGCGTACCATCAGCGCCATGCCCTTTAACGAGTTCCTTCGGCGGGTGACCGATCGTGATAGAGGCTTGCGCCAGGTCAAACGTTTGCAGCGCATCCACGAGGTCGCTGGCACCTCCATCGGCTGCCCCGTGGATGAAGCCGTCCAGTTTGAGGCTCTCCAACTGGTGGATCGCTTAGATGATCTGCGTGACCGTATCAGCCACACCGAAAACCAGATTGCGGATATCTGTCAGGGCTTTTCATCTTACCGGCGATTGTTGACGATCCCCGGCTTTGGTCCCTACGTGGCCTCTCAAGTGATCGCCCGCATCGGGGACCCACATCGCTTCGCCGGTCGCAAACAGCTCATCCGCCTGGCGGGATACGACCTGAACGCCAAACGAAGTGGCAAGACCAGTGATAAGGCCGTGCCGGTGATCTCCAAGCGCGGCAATGGCGACCTCCGCTACGCCCTTTATCAGGCGGCCCAGATCGCCTCTTATCATGACAATGGATTCCGCGCTTTATACACCCGCTATCTGCAGGGGCGGGAGCGTGAGCGTGGCATCAAGACCAAGATGCGGGTGAAACTGGCCGTCAAGATGCTGGTCATCGCCTGGTGCATGATGCGTGACGATACGGATTACAATCCTTCGCTGCTAAAGGTGTAAGCGGTCCTCTGGACCGCCGTGTTCTTCACAATCGAAGTCGTTTGTTCGGCGAGAGAGCCCTTTTATGGACGTTGAGGTCATAACCTCGGTGGGGACAATACCCGGGCCTCTCTCTGAACTCCAAGCCTGGATAAGGAATGATGGGTGCCGCCGTCTCCGGCAGGACACCGGATAACCGTAACGATCAGGCCATGAGTTCGCCGGCCGGAGAGATACTCGCCGATCTACAAAACCGACAGGAGAAGTGTTTCTTGTCTCTGACAACAATTGTAACTATTTGATTATTCTATTTTAATTATTTTGTTGACATGGAGAATATAGAATGTCCCCAACTTTCCCCGGGCCGCTATGTTTCGCTGACCGACCCCAAAGAACTGGCCGAACACGTGCTTGAAGACACGTAGCGCCGGGGTTCGCAAAAAAGGTGCAACACGAGGATAGCATTGTCTCCGGAAGGAACTTTGGCTGCGGCTCCACCGCGAATATGCGCCGAAAGGCATCCGGGGTGTGGGGGTCGCCGCTGTGGTGGCAGACTCGTTTGCCCGCATCTTTTTCCGTAACGCCTTGAACCTGGGGCTACTTGCGATCCCCATTCCGGGGATCAGCACGGCGGTAAACGAGGGCGACACGCTGGAGATCGATCTGGGGAAAGGCATTGTTAAGAACACCGTTTCCGGGAAGGCGTTTTCCTTTATGCCTTACGACGCGTTCCTAATGGACATGATCCGGGAAGGCGGCATTATCAACTTCGCCTACAAAAAATGCCTGGAAGGGAGGTAGAACAAGGGTAAGGAATAGGACTGTCGAGGATGACGTCTAAACTTGATTAAAAAATTAAGCCGTTCCCAGTATGGCTGGAAACGGCTTAATTTATTTTAAAATTTTAGGCTGTTACTACCGCTTAAATTTTTTCCTTCCTAAGCCGGCAAGTCCGATCAAGCCTGTCCCCAGTAAAATGATCGTACCCGGTTCAGGAACGGGAGCGACCTGGGCCCTTGCAATGAGATCTTGATAATCCCTATCGCTGCCCTGCAGCAAGAGATCTTCAAAGCCAACGATATATTCGTTGTCGAATTCGAGAACCTTGTAAATGACCGCTTGGTCCGGTGTCATTCCGGAATACATTCGGTTTGTCGAATCGCCGTTAGGGTCGAGATAAAAGCCGAATGTTACTGGCCCTACAAAGTCTTTATCATAGGAGGCGCCAGAAGCGTCCGAACCGGTAAATATAGGCGTGGCATTATCTGAATTCGCCACATCGTACCATCCCAAAACGTTTCCCGCGGCATACCCAGCATATTCTGCAAGCAGATCTGCCTGAACCCCGGATCCGGTAAACGTCTGCTGGCTTACGCGTTGAAGTGTTATGGCCGCAACACCGCTGTAAATACTTCCGAGCAATGAATCTGCGTTGTTCAAGAGAACATCCTCTATGTTTCCTATCGCGGCCCCATCAGAAGAAGTTCCAAAGTCAAGTTTGTATTCAGCGGTATCAAATGACAATGATAATGCCGCCGCAGTCGTGCCGGACAATAAAAAAGCGATCATGATGCAGGTAAGCAATAGAAGGTGTTTTTTCATTTGATTAGTCCTCGGTAAGAATTGAGTCTTGCTTGACGCTATTCCTAGAGCAAAAAACGAGCCAGAAAAAAAATAACATAATAACAAGTTGTTATGAAAAATATTCGGCAAATTAGGAAAAAAATTACCATGCAAAACTGATAAATTCTTTATCCCATAGGGATATTTTTACATAATGGGGACAGGCCAGTCCTTACAGGTGTTTCAGATTGGATTTAAAGGGTGAAGGTCAAAGGACTGCCGGATGGTTCGCCCTCTATGAGGGGCGATTGTCAGGCGATCACTTGAGCATCCCTCTTCGGCGGAGTTTGCCTGCTGTTCAGCTATACTGAAATCATCGTCAGGCAGCCCGATGACGATGGACTGACGGGCATTTTTAGATGCGGTTATCCGCCGATGCCAAGCAGCGCTATCGGAGAAAAGATCAGGAATTGGAGCGAAACAGGAAGAGCTTATCAAGCCCCATATCGTAAAATAGAGGTGTATCGATCAAAAACGATATGAATCCAAAAAGAAAGCGGGCTTTCGGTAATTTGCCGAAAGCCCGCTTTCTTTTTGTGGTAGGCACGATTGGATTTGAACCAACGACTTCTACCGTGTCAGGGGGGAATGGATATTTTATCTATATGATAACACTATGAATTTTGTACGTTTAGCATGATAACACTAATATGTGTTACCATCTAAATGATCATTGGGCTACGTCCGACTATGGTGCATGGCAAACATTTGAATTGCTCGCAATAGCAGCAAGGTCTTTTTCAGAGGGGACATATAAGACTTCTTGCAGTTCTGCATCATCATCTCGCAGAATAAGAATAAAATTGTTATTTTTGTTTTTTTTCAATAGCTTACGAAATTTTTTTTCTCTTGCTTTATCACTTTGTCCATAGATGGTGAAATAGTTCACATCTTCAGGACTTTGTGCCGTAAGCCTTCGAAATAACGGGCTTATAAAATTAGCGCCAGCTAGGGCGATTACCCAGTTATTTCTTTTTAGCTCTGTTAACGTTGGCATCCCGCATCCCCCTATTGTTAAAAAGAGTATGGATATCAGATTAAATATCCATAGTAAATATTTCTTTTATTTGATTGAGGACCCATTGCAAAGGGTAAATGAAGCTTGGCGCATGGGTTCTAGTCTCAATTGATCGTGCGGCCAGCGCCATGAAAGCCACTTCCTTGGCTGCCGCTTTTTGCTCATCCCATCCAGAGGCCTCCTCAATTTTTTTCCTGGAATCAGGTAGCAACTTGCAAAGTTGCGTCATGACATCCCGTGGGAATATCCCCTGGCCTGGATCCCCTTCCCCAACTATGGTTAATTTTTGGGTTAATTTCCCGTCCCTTTTACTTTTCAAGGTCTCAAAATCTGTAAATTTTTCCGGATCCTGTGAGTCTATTGATAGGACAGCTATCAATTTTTGATATCGTCCAAGTATCCCAACCGCCATATATGACTGTATTTTACTCTTATCTGAGCTCAATGATTCATAAATATCATTATCCGTAATTCCAAAATTTTCTTTAAAAAATCTTCTCGTGGCTTTTTCATCTTTTAAAATCGCGACCGGAATGTTGCCTATTTGGATGCTATTTAAAATCTCATCAACTTTAGTTCCTGAAGAGGCAGTATCCCAGGCTTTACCAGGAATTCCTTGGCCTTTTCTAAAAAAAGCCTTACCTTCTTCAAAATCACTATCTCCGATTCCGTAACTGATTCTTTCGTAAATTTTCAGCTTATTCTTATATGGGATGAAAAGAGAGGCTCTGCACGTTCCACGCCATTCATAGTGATCCATTAAAAATGTGATTAACTGTTTAATCAGTTCTTTCTTAAATTCAAAGCCAACGATATTTGATTTTGATAAATAGAACTCCTTGAAGAGATTAATTGCTGATAAAATGGCAATGAGCCAAGCAAATATATTGAAGAGCATTAAAAAAGAATGAAAGACCGTGGCATCAAGTAGATTCACGTCAATACTATAGAAATTAAGCAGGCTTCTAACGATTAAATCGGATAGGCAGGGGAGGATAATTAATAGTAAGGTGAGGTAAAACTGAAGGCCACTGAGCGTCTTTAGGAGTCGGGCCTTTTTGTAATGCTTAAGTCTGAGTAGGTTAAGAATAGATGTGAACATATCCTCAGATCAGGTTTTGGTTAACCTTTTTGGGATCAGATATTTTTGAGCCATGTCTGGCATAATTTGAAGGATTGCAGCTGGAGGGATTTCTTGCCGCCTGAAAATACTATATTTTATGCAGTTAGCAAGAAATTCTTAATATGTAAAGACTTTTTTTGATGCTTCATTTGCGGCATTGCTCAATAGATCAAGACCAAAATCATTCTAAGGGTTTGATAAGTCCAATAGTCTTACGCCTCAAGCGGTTGGTAACATGCTGATAGTGTTTCCGCAAGGTCTCCGGCGAGCTTCCAACGATCGCAGCCACGGCGCCGATGTCGGCACCCTCCTCGAGGGCGGCGGTGATGAAATTGTGGCGCATATCGTACGGTCTCAGGCGGCGCTTGATGCCGGCGCGGATCAGGGCGTTTTCCCAGGCGGTTTTGATGCTGCCGACCGGTTTGTCGCGGTAGCGGATAATCGGACCCTTTTTGCCGTCCTGTTTCCACCAGGTTTTCAGTTCTGAGATAAAGCCTTCGTGGATGGGGACATGGCGGCGGTCCATGCCGCCCTTCTCGGCGGAAATAACCTCGATGGTGTTGGTGTCCCAGTTGACTGCGTCCCAGGTGAGGCCCAGCATTTCGACGGCGCCGGGGCGCATGCCCATGTAGTAGCTGAGCTTGATGAAGCGCACCAGGTGGGGCTCGGCCGCTTTCAAAATGGCCCGGGTTTCGGCCATGGACGGCGGACGGATATCGACCCGCTCTGGCCTGGGCTTTTTGAAATCCCGCACGGGATTGTAGGAGATCAAGGGGGGCTCCTGGCTAACCGCCCAGTTGAGGATCGCTTTCACGTCGGTTAGCTCGCGGTGGATGGTGGCGTCGCTGATGGGCTTTTGGATACGTTTGCCTTCCAGCTTCTTGCGCCACTTTTTGACCGACTTGATGGTGGTGCGATCGATGACTGTCCGCGTGGCTTTACGTCGCTCGGCCACGTAGCGCCGCATGTCCTCATGGCTGATCTGGGTGGCCACCATGGTGCCGAAAAAGGGAAGGATGTTAGCAGAGAGCCGATAACCGAGCATTCTGCGGCTGTTGACGTTGAATTCCTTCTCCTGCATGTAGCTCACGGCCAGCTGGGAGAAGAGGGGGCCGCTGGGCTTTTCTTTGGTGCGCCGGCGGCCGAAGCCAAGCTCGTCATTACGCACCCGGGCAGAGGCCTCAGCCTTAGCACCGTGGCCGAAATATTCCCGTGTGCGATTGGGATCGTCCGGGATCGTTCCCTTGCGATACCGGACGATCCAGCGCCCGTCTTTTAGTTGGTGGACCGCCATAATGAATCTATCTCAAGTTTTGGACAGCCTGTCCACAGAGCAGTGCTCACTATCAACGCCCTCCCTGGCGTTTTTTCTCGATTTGATCTCTGTTGGATTAGCTTTACAAAAGGCGCGTATAAAAATTTTTTCAATCTCTCTTGCCCGCCGGGCAACTCTTTCACGTCTAAGCTTTTCCTCAACACGCTCGACACGAAAGTCATCTAATACGATCAATTTCCCCATTTGAACCTCCTTTAAAAACAAAACGCGCCGAGTGCTCTCAAGCCCCAATAAGGCTCCCCGGCCCTCACGGAATCCGGGACACTCGGCGCGCGTCATTTTTAAAGACTAAATAAAAATTCCAGATAACGGACTGGAAGCCGTATTGGGTTTGAGAGGGTTTAATTATTACCCAATCCAACAGCGGAGATCAAGTAAAAAGAAACGGCTCGAAATCGGCCATGGTTAGTGTAAGCGTTAACCCGAGATCGTCCAATAAACGTGAAATGGCGCCGTCGGTTTTACGGGCCGTGCTATAAAAAGTGGCAAAATAGATGTTTAGGACTATAATTTATTTCAAAAGCTGCAAGAGGCCTTCTGATAATTAATTTCCATAGTGGCTAAGGGCATTGCAGCTTAGATAATCTTCTCTTTCCTTCAAGCATACGATAGCGCCGATACAATCCAGGCTTAAAGATCGCCCATAGGAGAAGATAAAAATTCGTGCCGTCGCCGTACCCCGGGTTGCGATTCGCCCGAAAGCAAAGACATCCGTCGCAATCAAGGTCATCATCATTGGCCCTGGCGACGGTCATTAAGCAGTCCGCATACCGTTTGCAATCCGGTTTTCGCATGGCATGAAAATAGGGTGTGGGCGGGTTACCCCGCCCGTGGCAATGAGGGGCATCAAAAGGAAATGGTCATCGCGGACCCCAAATGCCTCACCCACCACGACCCGCGATCACCCGCACGTTGATTATGGCGCCTTTTTTACGGTTGACGAGACCGCCAGGGATGGCCCCATGACCTAAATGCTTTTCCCTGTAGACGCAGGCGGGGAGGGTGCCGGGAAGAGCACAAACCGCCTGCGCCTAAGTCTGTTACGGAGCGTTATGGCCTGCACAGAAGGCGCCGGCCTGGCGAACGCCTAAATCGCAATCAAACAGCGCCCGGACGCGGACGTTGCCGGAAGTAAATCCCGTATAGGGATCAGCCAGCAGCTCCAGGACACCCCAGTGACCGATAAGCAGCTGGGAGAAGTCGCCCAAAAGAATATACCCGGTGGGCATCTGGTTGGTAGCAAAAGCCCGATAGCCGTTCACGCGCCCTTCGCCGGGCTCCGCGCTGTTCTCCCACACAAAAACGGGATAACCGGCAATTTTGGGTTGGGTCTTTAAGCCTTTGCAAAGCGCCGGCGTCGTGAGATATGCGCAGCCCTTGGGATCTACGTTGGCGGTCAGGACATCTTCTTCAAGCTCGCAGACTTCCGCAAACGTGGGGGTGTCCGCCACAAAGTCCACGACGCCGATACCCGTGGTGACCAGGATCCCGGATGGCTGATTGTCCGCACCGGTACCGTTGATGCCGGCGGAATCCACCGCAACGGCCACCGTGTCAGCCAGGTCCTGGCGGACCAGGTTTTCAATGTCCGGACTGGACTGGACCAGCATCCGGTGGGAGAACTCCACCAGGCCGGCAACGGTGTGCGGCGTCAAGGGAACAGCGCCGAACGCCGGAGTGGATTCGGTGATTTCTCCGGATCCGTCGTTGGCGATCCAGTAGGCCGAGGCCGCCCCTGTTTTTTTAGGGATGGACACATTGCCGATAAGGCCGGAAATGATCCGCGCCCCCAGGGCTTGCAGCAGCATGCGGTTGCGCAGCACGTCAATAAACTGGTCGGCAAGGTGCTGTGTTTCGACCAGGTTGCTTCCGGTGCCGGCATAGGTGATGTCACGCCGGCCGTATGTCTTCTGAATATCCAGGGGAATCAGAATGCCCTTGGCTTCCCGGCCGAGCTTTTTGGCCGTAGCTTCCGAGCATTCCAGCTCGAAGCCGGCATGACGGGCGAACTTGTGGTCAACCAACGCCAGGATTGCATTGGATATGCTGTAGCGCTGCATTTCGCGTCCGGACAGGCCGAGCTCGAAGCCTCCCATCCCTGCATACATGGTATCGCCGGCCGGAAAAGGTCCCGAAACCATGGGACGTGCATTCGCCCCACTCCGATCCATGACAAAGTTGCGGAACTCATCGAGCGTCTTTCCCTGTTCCATAAACTCCAATGCTTCCTTTTGGAGGCCGGTTCGTTTGCCGATGGCGATGATTTCAAGATGGTCATTACTCAGATTGCCGTTGTCTCTGGTGGTCGCGGATGCGCCTTTCATTGGAAACTCCCTCCGTTCAATAATCGTTTCGAATTTATCACCGCCGGCGGCCGCCCGTCCGAAGCCCACGGAAATATCGGCTGGGACCGCCACAATCGAAATTTCGAGCGGCTCCCAGTCGGTGGCACGGAAAATAGGGTTGTCCGGATCCGACTCCTCCTGAACCATTTTATGGATACAATATCCGACTGATACATTCTGACGGATACCGTCGATGACATCCTGATAGATTTCTTCTCCTGCATCCGACTTCGAGAAACGCACTGTGGCCCGGCACTTGCCGCCCTGTATCTTGGCATCCTCGACAACCCCGACCTGCTTCCCGGTGTCATGATCCAGGAGCACGGCGCCGCCCCTTTTGATGCGATCCAGGCGAACGGATCCCGGGCGATGGTCAAGGATTTCGGTGCCGAAATAGCGCTCGAAGGGGTCTTCTGAGGAAAAGGAAAGATTCAGTGTCCGATCTTTTTTCCGGGCACGCTGGACCTGGTCAATTTTTACATCGCGGAATAGTTTGGATGGCGTTTGGATCTTGCGAGGCATGCGACCCCCTCCCGGATAGAGAAGAATTAAGGTGATGCCTTGCGTTTTTCATATTTTGGGGTGTCAGGGGAAGCACCAGCGCCGCCAATGGCACGGATGGCACTTAAAGTTGATTTGTGCGGCCTGTTTCGAGGGAAAATGCGGCTTCCTGCCGGCGAATATAGTCATTAAGGCTGTCCTCGCGCACCCGTATGCAGCGCTGTCCGAAGCGTGCCGCCACGATCGCGCCGCTTTCGATCAGCCGGTAAGCGGCCCGTTTGGAAATATCCAGGCGCTCGGCAACGGTCGTAGGCCTCAGCCATTTGGTTTTAGTAGAAGACATCCGCCCCCGCTTGAACATCCTTTCCAAAACGGAAATGGTCCTGCTGGTCCTGGCCTGGTCATGCGGCCGTCATTTACCGCAATAAACTGAATCTATAGGGAAAATTAAAAAGCGTTCGGTGCTCTGGACAAAAAAAGACCAGATCCTGAAATCTATTTATATAAAAATATATTTTTTTTATTTACTTCTTTATTTTGGCTAATAAAGGTCCTAAAGGTCTCAAGATAGCGAAATAATTAAAAATCGAAACTGGACCATGCCAGGACCATAGATGCTTTTTTGGTAAATTAGCCAACAGTTTTTAGGACTATTAGGGGTATTGTCCTATTCAATCATCCTAAATGGTCCTATGGGAGCACCCGTTTAGGCCGCTTTACTGGCTTGGTAGGCCCTCCCCTGGGCGGTCAGCCGCAGGCCAAGATAGAAGACGATCGATCGCTTTTCACGCTGGAAATGCTTGCCGAACTCGACGCCAAATCGTTTCCAGCTGGGCGGATCCTCGCCGGCGGTCGACTCCCACCACCTGCGAAAGGCCTCATACACCTGGCGAGCCGGCACCCGCGATCCGTCCGGAGCCGGCGAAATGCAGACCTTCGCGAAGTCGACCACGGCCCGCGCCAGGCCCTGGTCATCACCACAGCTCGGCAGCGGCTCATATCGTCCCGCCAGGGCGCCGGCAAGCTTGGCCGCGTTCCGCCTGGTGGCCCTTGCTTGGTCGGCTGCCAGGGATGCCTGGCGCTCGATGGCGGCCGCTGCGGCAAGGAAGCCCTTCATCCCTCGCTCGGCATCGAGGCGGCCGGCCTGGTAGCCTTCCGCAAATATTTCCTCGCAAATCCGTGGGAACCGTCTTTTGATGCTTTCAACGGTTGGGGTCTCCACTTGGTCAAGCAGGCTTATTTTTTTCCCCATGGGGACACCTCATTCCATTTTCCATTCCATTTTCAATTTTCACCTGGGCACTTTGATCGCGACCGGCCAAACCGCATATGGCGACCTCTGAGGAAGGACCCGCTGTGCCGATTGCCATTTTAGGACCTTTGGCTAGTCTGCCTGAAAGGTGAGGAGGCGGGGCGACGGCGACGGCGGACAGCTTTGAAGAGGAATCCTGTCTATTTTGATTCCATCCAAAGTAGCAATGTAGATCAGTAGCCGACATGCCCCAACTCCCCTTTGGCAATCTTCATGGAAGAGTCATAATTGTGAGTGGTTTACCAGAGGCTTTTGCCTTCTCGCGTGAATCTGGCGTTGACATGGCTTTCAACTGTTGGCCAAGTCGCTGCATCTCTTTTTCGATCTCATTAGAATCAAATCCTAACGCTTCCATTTTAAAACCCACGCTCCTAATCTTTGAATCGGCGTTTATTTCCTTTGGATCAATTCCGGCCTCTCCATACCAATAAGCGAGCTTTTGACGACGGAAGAACGCCTCCTTCTCAATCAATTTGGACAGGAGTTTGGGAATAGCAATTCCAGACTCTCCCGCCATTTGTTGAAGCTTTTCGTGCGTGTCATCCTGCAGCCTTACTGAAACAACTTTCGTCGGTGACATAAATCCTCCTTTTGGAATTGAATACAAATAATTACAAACGTAGTCGTATAGACTACAAAAGTCAATGAAAATTGTCAGAACATCTGGAGGCATCGAGTTGTGAAGATAAATTTCTTTTTCCCTGGTGAAGCTAATTTTTTGTGGGGGGTGTGGGGTAAAGGAGGATATCGGACAGACAAATGGTAACACCTGTGTTACCAAAAACACTTAGGGCCGCCTCGTTGAGAAGCGGCCCTAAGTGTTTGTTCTCATTATGGTAGGCACGATTGGATTTGAACCAACGACTTCTACCGTGTCAGGGTAGCGCTCTCCCCCTGAGCTACGTGCCTATAAACTGTAAAAGGGGCAATTAGCACCCCGGGCCGGTCCTGTCAAGGGAAATAGCGAATTCCCAACAATGTCAACGCTTAGCGCTTAAGGTCGATCGAAGGGTCTTCGTTCAATAACCGAATGCCTAAATACAGGTAGTGCAGCCCGGAGGCCAGGCTTAAGCCTGTGGTCAGCCAGAACAAGGGCACCAGCGCGGAGTGGACGGCGGTGATTTCCCGCGCCAGGAGGACCGCCAGAACGGTCGCCAATTGGGCCGCGGTGGTGCATTTGCTGACCATGCTGGGCTTGACGGTGACGGCGATATTGAAATAGCGCAGGATGGCAATGCCGGTGAGGATCAGGATATCGCGGCTGATGACCACCACGGCCAGCCAGCTGGGAATGGTCTGCTGCACGGCCAGGGCCACGAAGGCCGATATCAGCAGAAGCTTGTCGGCAATGGGGTCGAGGTGGGCCCCCAGGACGGTTTTCTGGTTGAACCAGCGGGCAAAAAGCCCGTCCAGCCCGTCACTGACACCGGCCAGAAAGAACATCAGGAGCGCCAGCCGGTAATGCCCCTTGATCATAAAGATCACGAACAGCGGCGTGATCAGGATTCTGAAAAGCGTCAGCAGATTGGGGATGTTGATCATGGCGCCGCAGGGCCGCCGTCAGGGTTGTTCTTGCGGCTGCGGCGTTTCGGCCGGCGCCAGGTCGATGCGGAACGTGTTCTCGGATTCTTGGAAGACCCTAACGGTATACCCTTCGTGGGGTTCGCGCAGCAGGGCTTCGGCAAAGGCACTCGCTGTGCCGCGGTATTTCACGTCCAAGGTGGTTTGGTTGGGCAGCATCTCGCTGATTTGAGCGCTTTCAACACCGGCCATCTTGTTCAGCGCGCTACGGAAGAGCACAAAGCCGGAAAGATTGTCGGATCCGACGACGACGAGGGAGAGCTGGACAAGGGGCCGGGCATCGGCGGTCAGAATGCCCGCCTGGCGCAGCCGTTCCTGAATCATGCGGGCCGAAACCTTGGCCTGCACCAATACCCGAAAACGGTTGCCATCCTGACGTTCGCCCAGCAGCTTGTAATACTGGATGAATTTATCGGCCTGGTTGTAGATCACCGTGTCGATGGCCGCAAACTGCTGGATCAGGACGTCGAGGGGCAGGATCTCAGCCGTCATCTGTTCCACCGCGATGCGCTTGCCGTCGGCAATGGCGTTATCCTTGGCGGCGTTGAGGCCCGCCTTGGGAATGTTACTGGAGCCGACCACGAGAAATGTTTTGGATTCGGGGGCGGGAGATTGAGCGACGGCCGGATTTCCCGTAACGAGGAGCAACAGGACAACGCTGATTCCCAGACTTATGCTGCGCGGTAAGGACGCCATGCGTTAGAAACCTCATTCATTTTGGGGTGATAGGCCCTCTTCATCAGGCCCGACGTTGAAGGGTGAAGTCCGCCAGATCATTTAAAATCGCCGTTGTTTCCGACGGCTTGAAATGCGCTAAAGCCTCTTTGGCGATGTGAACATGCTCACGCGCCTTATTGCGGGTGTATTCCATCCCGCCGTAGCGTTCCAGCAGCCCTTTCAATTCCTCGAATTCGTCCATGGTAAACTGCGGATTGGCGATGATCGCGCCCATGCGCGCCCGGTCCTGGTCGGCGGCGGCATCGAGGGCCGCGATGACCGGCAGGGTGAGTTTGCCTTCCCGGAGGTCCGCACCGGCCTTTTTCCCCAAGGCCCGGGTGTCGGAGGTATAATCGATAAGGTCGTCGGCCATTTGAAAGGCGATGCCGAGATTGGCCCCATAACAGGAGAGGGCTTCGATCTGCTCTCCGGAGGCATCGGCCAGCAAGGCGGCGGAGCGGCAGGCGCCTTCAAAGAGGACAGCGGTTTTGCGCCAGATGACCTCCCGGTACTCCGCTTCGTTCAGCGAGAGATCCCCTTTGCGGCTCAGTTGATGAATTTCGCCTTGGGACATGTTTTCGGTGATGGCGGAAACCACCTTGATGATCTCGATGTTGCCGGTGCCGGCCGCGATGGAGAGAGCCCGGGCCAGGAGAAAATCCCCCACCAGAATGGTGGTGGCGTTGCCCCAGATGGAATGTGCCACCGGACGGCCGCGCCGCAGTTCGGCCTCGTCGATCAGGTCGTCATGCAGCAATGTTGCGGCATGCAGATATTCCAGCGAAATGGAAAAGGTCTTGTCGTAGCTGCCCTGGTAATCGCACATGCGGGCGGCCAGGACCAGCAGGAGCGGCCGCAGACGTTTGCCGCCGCTGAATAGGATGTGGCCGGCCACCTCGCGCACGAGATCCAGATGGGGATTGAGGTGGTGCTCCAGTTCGGCCTCGATGGCAGTCAGGTCGTCGGCCACCAGGGCGAGGATGCGGGTTTTGAGATCAGTCATGCCGGCTCTCCAACCAGATCATATTCCAGCGTATCGACAATCCGGGCCTTGACAAATTGGCCGATATGCAGCCCGGGCTGGGGGCCAGGGGTGCGGACATAGGTCAGACCGTCGACTTCAGGGGCCTGGAACATGGTCCGCCCGATGAACAGCCCCTCTTCCGGCGCTTCTTCCAGCAGGACCTCACAAGTGGTCTGGAGGTACCTTTCCTGCCGCTCTTCTGAAATGCGCCGCTGCTGCTCCATGAGGATATCCCTGCGCTGCTGCGCTAATTCCTGCGGAACGTGGTCCGGGAGCCGGTGGGAGGCCAAGTCCTCGGCATCCGAGTAAGTGAACACGCCTAAATGATCAAAGGGCACGGTCCGGATAAAGGTTTGCAGCTGATCGAAATCCCGGTCGGTCTCCCCGGGGAAACCGACGATCACCGTTGTGCGCACGGCCGCCTCCGGCATAAGCTGACGAATGCGTTGGACCTGCCCGGCAATGCGGGCGGGATCATAGGGGCGGCCCATGCGCCGCAGCAGTTCGGAGCTGACGTGCTGAATCGGAATGTCGAAATAAGAGCATAGATTCGGATGGGACGCAACGGTTTGTAGGATCGTCTCATCCAGACTTTCCGGGTGGCCGTACATAAAGCGGATCCAGATCTTGTCCTCGAGTCGGCTGAGTTCCGCCAGGAGGTCGGCCAGGGTGGGACTCCCCGGAGGTTGATCGTGCCCATAGCGGGTGGTTTCCTGCCCCACGAGAACCAGCTCTTTGATCCCGGCCCGGACCAGGGCGTGGGCTTCCTGCAGGATATCCGTCAGGGGGCGGCTTTTCTGGCGTCCCCGCAGCTTGGGTATAATGCAGAAGGTGCAGTGCCGGTCGCAGCCTTCGGTGATTTTCAAGTAGGCCATGGGGCCGCCTGCCAGGGTGCGGGGTGTGGCGGCGGTTTGGGGCGCCAGGGCATCCGGATCCGGCAGCAGACAGGCGGTGGCCGAGGCGATGGGCCGCGCCTCGATCGCCTCGATAACCCGGTCGTAGGCGCCGGTCCCCAGGAAAAAATCGACTTCCGGCAGGGCCTCTCGGATGGGCTCCCGGTAGCGTTCGGGCAGACACCCGGCCACGATGAGCCGCCGGCAGCGCCCCTCTTTTTTGTAGGCTGCCGCTTGCAGGATGGTATCGATGGACTCCTCGGCCGCCTCTTCGATGAAACAGCAGGTGTTGATGATGATGGCTTCCGCCTGACCGGGATCCTCGACCATGACATGACCGGCCTGCGCCAGTCGCCCGGTCATGACTTCACTGTCCACCTGGTTGCGGGCGCATCCTAAATTGATCAGGTGAATTTGCATCCGAATCCTTGATTAGCCAAAGCAGCCGGTCATATTCACGGGTTGCCGTTTATTCGACGGTTTGAAATCCCTGTGAAGCGCTGTCATGCAGACGATTCTGGTCGTCACGGGTAATAATCAGACACTCCACCCCCGGCAGGCGGTTGACAAGCGCGATGCCGGCCGGGGCGCCCATGACCTCGATAGCGGTGGCCAGACCGTCGGCCAGGGCGCAGGTCGCGGCGGTCACCGAAACGCTGACCACGCCGTTGGACACCGGATAGCCGGTGCGCGGATCGATGATGTGGGCATAGCGCCGGCCGTCGATCTCGAAATAATTGCGGTAATCGCCGCTGGTGGCAAAGGCCCGATCCTGCAATTGTACGACCCGGTAGACCTGATCAAACGGCGCCTCCGGATCGGGTTTGTTGATCCCGACGCGCCAGGGCTGGCCGTCGGGGCGGAGGCCGGCGGCATAGACTTCGCCGCCGATTTCCACCAGATAATCGGTAAAGCCGCGCTCCCGGATTAAAGCGGCAATGGCATCCACCCCGTAGCCTTTGGCGACCGAGGCCAGATCCAATGATACGGACGGGTGCGCTTTGCTCAACCGGCCCTCGGCATCCATAGCGATTTGCTGGAAGCCGACCCGGGGGAGCAGGGCCTGAATCGCTTGTGCCGACGGCACCCGGTCCTCAGGCCGCTTGGTCCGGCCAAAGCCCCACAGGTCGATGAGCGGGTCGAGGGTGCCGTCCCAGGCGCCGTCCGTTATGTGAAAGAGTTCCTTGGAAACCTTCATGACGGCCTGGAAATCCTCACTGACCGGGAAAGGGGTATCGGCACCCTGCAACCGGTTGAAGCGGCTGATTTCGCTGTCCGGCTGGAAGGTGGACATGCTGGCATTGATGGCGGCCAGGCGTTCGTCGATGGCCTTTTGGAGGGGCGCTACAGCGCTAAAATAGCTCCCGACCACGGTGACATGATAGGTGGTCCCCATGGTTTTGCCGGCCAGCTTGATCTCGCGGTTGCCGCTGCAGCCCGCCACAAGAAGCAGCAGCACCAGCCCCAGGCTTTTCCAGCCGGGTGCCCATGGGGTCCGAAACGTTTGGGCATCGATCTTGTTCGGAGAGGGGAAGCAATGCATCATGGATTTTCCGATAGACATACGAAGGCGGAGCGCCGGAGGATCCCGCCGGTTTTCTATTCCTCAACAAATGCGCGGCAGCTGCTCGCCGGTGAGCATATCCACAATCCGGCGGCCGCCGATACGGGTTTCCAGCACCACTCGTCCCGGGTGGTCGGCCGTGACCTCGCCGATAAAGCAGGCCTCCCGGCCGAAGGCATCCGATTGAATCGCTTTTAAAACCGCGTCCGCGTCGTGGGCCGCCACAAAGGCCAGCAGCTTGCCTTCGTTGGCCACATAGAGGGGATCGAAGCCCAGCAATTCGCAGACCCCGGCTACGGCCGGACGAATGGGGAGCGTATTCTCCTGAAGGACGATGCCGATGCGGGAACTCTCGGCGATTTCATTCAAGGTCGTGCCCACCCCGCCCCGGGTGGGGTCCCGCAGGACGTGCACGTTGTTGCTGGCGGTGAGGATTTTGGCCACCATGCCGTTCAGGGGCGCCGAATCGCTTTGCAGGTCACTCTCAAAGGTCAGGCCCTCCCGCTGGGTCAGAATGGTCATGCCGTGATCGGCCATGGTGCCGCTGAGGATGATCTTATCGCCGGGCTGGGCAGCAGTGCTGCCGATCGACACATTGTCGGGGATGATGCCGATGCCCGAGGTGTTGATGAACACGCCATCGGCCGCCCCCTTGGGCACCACTTTGGTATCGCCGGTCACCACCATGACGCCGGCGGCCTCGGCCGCCCGGTGGATGCTCTGGAGGATCCGTTTCAAATCCGGCATGGGAAAGCCCTCTTCGATGATCAGGGCCAGGGAGAGATACAGGGGCGTGGCGCCGCACATGGCAACATCGTTGACCGTTCCGTTGACGGCCAGTTCGCCGATATCCCCCCCCGGGAAGAAGAGCGGCGTCACCGTGAACGTGTCCGTCGAAAAGGCGATGCGGGTGCCGCCGTTCAAGGTCAGCACCGCGCCATCGTGCAGATCGGAGAGAACCGGGTTGTCGAAAAGGGGCAGGAGCAGCTCCGCCGTCAGGCGATGGGCAATCTTGCCGCCGCTGCCGTGGTCCAGCGTGATTACATCGGACGTCATGGGGTTTCCTTTGTCAGCGTCATTTTTCGGCGGCCGGGGGCGATGCGGAATCAAAGCGGTAGTAGGCTGCACAAGTGCCCTCACTGGACACCATGCAAGGGCCGATGGGATTCTCGGGGGTGCAGACCTTGCGAAAGAGCCGGCACTCGGGCGGGGTTTTGGCCCCGATCAGGATGTTGCCGCAGTCGCAGCCGGGGGGCTCTTTCGACGGGGGAACCTGGATCGGGATTTGGACGGCGGCATCGTAGGCGGCATAGGCCGGACGGATGCGCAGCCCGCTCCCGGGAATGATCCCGATGCCGCGAAAGGCGGCGTCAACAGGCTCGAAGACCTGTTCCATGATGGCCCGGGCCTTGGGATTGCCGTCTTCGCCCACGGCCCGGCGATAGGCATTGTCCAGCTGGGGCCGGCCGCTTTCGATCTGGGCCACCAGCCGGCGTATGGCTTCCAGAATGTCGGCCGGCTCGAAACCGGCCACCACGCAAGGCACCTGGTAGCGGTCGAAAAAGGGTCGGTAGGCCTGAAGACCCAGGATGACCGATACATGGCCCGGCAGAAGAAACCCGTTGATCTGGACCCGGTCGTTGTCCATCAAGGCCTGCAGGGCCGGGGGGACGGTCTTGTGGGCGCTGGCCACCAGAAAATTGGGTACGTGCATGTCCCGGGCGGCCAGGATGGACGCGGCAATGGTGGGGGCGGTGGTTTCAAAGCCCACCCCGAGGAAGACCACCCGCCGGTCCGGATTGGCCTGGGCGATTTTAAGGGCGTCAAAAGCCGAATAGACGATACGGATGTCACGGCCGGCGGCTTTTTCTTTCCGCAGACTGGAATCGGTACCGGGGACACGCATCAAATCGCCGAAGGTGGTGACAATGGTGCCTTCCTCCCGGGCATAGGCGATAAAGGCATCGATTTCGGGCTGGGCCGTGACACAGACCGGGCATCCGGGACCGGAGAGCAGCCGGATGGTTTCCGGCAGCACATCGCGTATGCCGTGGCGGAAGATGGACATGGTATGGGTGCCGCAGACCTCCATCAGATGGACCGGCCGGGAGCTCATTTGGCGAATGGCTTCGATCAAAGGGCGGGACAGGTCCGGATCCCGGTATTCATCCTGATGGTGGAGCGGCATGGCGCATCATTCCCGTGCAAGCTTTGATGGTTTTAAAATCCGCTAGTTATAAACAAAATGGAGATATCCGACAAGCGGTAATTTGACGTCAGAGCCCTGCGGCCAGCATCGCGTCGGCCGCCACGGCCTGCCCCAAAGCGATGCCGCCGTCATTGGGCGGGACCAGCCGGTGGGTATAGACCCTGAAACCAACTTCGGCCAAAGCGTGCGTCAAGTCCTCCGTCAGGATGGCGTTCTGAAAACTGCCGCCGCTCAGCACCACCTGATCCACAGCGGTCTCGCGGCCCAGAAAGATACAGAGCTCGGTGAACAGGCGCACCAGGGTCGTGTGGAATTTCTTGCTGATCAGGGCGGCATGGGTCCCCCGCTGGAGATCGGCCACCACGCCCTGCACGATCGGGGCGGTGGGGATTTTGATGCTCTCCGAGGGCTGCCAGTCCACATCGTAGCGACCGGCGTCATGCGGGCCGGCGGCCATTTCCAGTTCCATGGCGGCCTGGCCCTCGAAGGCCACGGTATGACGCAGTCCGATCAAGGCGGCAACCCCGTCAAAAAGCCGCCCCATACTCGATGTCAGCGGGGCATTCAGCCCCTTGGCGATCATGGCGGACACGATGGCGGCCTGGTGGGGATCGATAGCCGTCGTAAATTCGATATCCAGATCCCGAAAGCCTGGACCGAAAGCTTGGATCAAATAACTGACCGCCATGCGCCAGGGGGCCTTGATCGCGGCTGCCCCGCCGGGCATGGGCAATGGTTCTAAAAAGGCGACCCGTTCGAAGCACGCTTTTTCCACCAGAAGCACTTCACCCCCCCAGATCGTGCCATCGGTGCCATAGCCGGTGCCGTCGAAGGCCAACCCGATGACCTGGCCGTCCAGATGGTTCTCCGCCATGCCGCTGACAATGTGGGCATGATGATGCTGCACGGGCACCACCGGCAGCTCCTGCTGCCCCTGGGCATAGCGCGTGCTGAGATAGTCCGGATGCATGTCGCAGGCCACTGCCTGGGGCTGAACGTCCAGAATCTTCTCCAGGTGGGTGATGGTGTCCAGGAAGGCGTCGTAGGTGGCCAGGTTTTCCAGATCACCGATATGCTGGCTGACGAAGGCCCGGTCTTCCTTTGTCAGACAGACGGTATTCTTGAGCTCGGCGCCGCAGGCCAGCACCGGCCGCAAGGGACTGCGCAGGAAAACGGGAGTGGGCACAAAGCCCCGGGCACGCCGGATAAACCGTGTGGTGCCGGCCGTCTTGCGGACGATGGAGTCGTCGCAGCGCAGGCGGATATCGCGGTTGTGGACCAGAAACCCATCGGCAATGCCCCCCAGACGCTCCACCGCTTCCTGGTTGTCGATCACGATGGGCTCTTCGCTTAGGTTGGCGCTGGTCATGACCAGCGCGGTGAAATCGCCCTCCAGTATCAGGTAATGCAACGGCGCATAGGGCAGCATCACGCCGAAATAGCGGTTATGGGGGGCTACTGCCGGTGCAATTGCATGCTGGGTGCGCTTTTGCAAAAGCAGGATGGGACGCTGGGGGGACGACAGAACGGTGATTTCCTCCGCGTCGAGATGGGCGAAGTTGCGGATCCTCGCGATGTCCCGCGCCATCAGCGCAAAGGGTTTCTCTTCGCGATGCTTGCGCCGGCGCAGGCGCTGGACCGCCGCTTCGTTGGCGGCATCTACGGCCAGATGAAAGCCGCCCAGTCCCTTGACCGCCACGATGCGGCCCTGTTGCAGCCGCGCAACCACTTCCCGGACCGGATCGGCCGTGGCTAGTGGACGGCCCCGGCGGTCGAGCAGCTGGACGTGGGGACCGCAGACCGGGCAGGCATTGGGTTGGGCATGAAAGCGCCGATTGGCCGGGTCGTCGTATTCCGCCTGGCACTGGCGGCACATGCAGAAATCCCGCATCGCGGTCTGGGGACGGTCATAGGGGATATCGTCGATGATGGTATAGCGCGGCCCGCAATTGGTGCAGTTGATGAAAGGGTAGCGGAAGCGCCGATCCCGGGGGTTACGCATTTCCGCCAGGCAGTCGTCGCAGATCGCGACATCCGGCGATATCAGCGCTGATTTGCCACTGTCCGGGCGGCTGGCCACAATCGTGAAGGAAGCGGCCTGCTCAGGGACGGCCGCGTTTGCGCTGACCTCGGTGATCTGCGCCAGGGGTGGGGCTTCGGCGGGGATGCTGGCCAGGAAGGCTTCAATGGCGGCTGGCGGGCCCTCCACGTGGATGTCAACACCGGAGGCGGTGTTGGCTACATGGCCGCAGAGTTTGTAGCGGCCGGCCAGCTGATAGATATAGGGGCGGAAACCGACGCCCTGGACAATGCCTTTGACACGGATCTGTTGGGCGGTAAGCGATTCCGTCATAGCAGCGCCATCGGGCGGGACAGGGGATTTTCCCTCAACCTTGGGCCGCGGTGTCCGGATCATCCTGCTCGGCAACCAGCTGGGCCGCCTCCCTCAGGTACTGGAGGGACTCCTGGGCCGTGGCCTCGTCCATTTTCTGGATGGCGAATCCGGCATGCACGATGACCCACTCGCCCACCTGCGGGTCTTCGAGCAACAGCAGACTGGCTTCGCGCCGTACGCCGGCCACATCGATAACCCCCATCTGGTCGTTGATGGCGACGATCTTGGATGGAATGGCAAGGCACATGGTCATGCGCTCCTTTTCTGACAGGTGACGCCCAGCATATCCAGCTCCTGGATGACCTGCGCCATCATATCGTCCACCCGGGCGGCTACGGTCGGTGTCAGGTCCACGCTGTGGGTGGTGATATCTTCCGGCTCCACACCCAGCACCACGGTGGTCTGAGGCACTTTGTCGATGGCCTGGCATAAGGTCAAGGTTTCCAGGAAATCGGTTTGGTGTAGGGAGTTCTTCAGGAGGATGCGCTCGGGGAGTTCCTCTTTCTCGAGGCGATACAGCGTACCGGGGGGTTGCTTGTTCTTAACGGCATCCACCACGATAAGGTGCTGGGCGTCTGCGATAACGCCTAAAAGATGAATCCCCAGGACCCCGCCGTCAACAAGGGCAACGTGGTCCGGGAAATCGTATTCCTGGTAGAGCTTTTCAATCACCCGCACACCGAAACCTTCATCGCTTAGCAAGATGTTTCCGATGCCCAGGACGGTGATCTTGGGTTGGGGCGTTTGGTCATCCGTCATCAATTGTCTTCCTTTGGCAAACCCATATCCGGGACCCTATAGTATGGTTTAACGTGTCATGCAAGCCATGGATGGGTCTGGTGCTTTGTTGGCGGTGGGTATCCATTGCAGGGGGGATAAGCAATCTAGCGGCAGCCGGCTGGTCCCTAAAAAGAGACAGCCGCTCCGCATATGGCGGAGCGGCTGAAGGATACATGATTACAGAACGTTGACTTTAATAACCTCGTTGGAATTCGGATCGATCACATGGACCGCGCAGGCAATACAGGGGTCGAACGAGTGCACGGTGCGCAGGATTTCGAGCGGTTTCTGGGGATCCGCGACCGGGGTGCCGATCAGGGCTTCTTCCACAGGGCCCAATTTACCCTCGGTACAGCGGGGACCGAAGTTCCAGGTGGACGGCACGACATACTGGTAGTTGCCAATCTTGCCGTCCTCGATCCGGATCCAGTGGCCCAAGGCCCCGCGCGGTACGTCGTTGAGGCCGACGCCCTTGGCGGAGTCGGGCATTTCATAGGCTTCGTAGGTCTTGGAATCGCCGTTTTTGAGGTTGGCGAGCAGGGCCCCGATCCAGTTTTCCATCTGGTCGCCGATGGCGATGGTTTCCAGGCCCCGGGCCGCCGTACGTCCCAGGGTGGAGAACAGCGCCGTAACCGGAATATCGAGTTGTTTCAGGGTGCTGTCCACCAGAGGTTTAATGTCTTTGTGGCCATTGCCGTAAGCCACCAGAACGCGCGCCAACGGACCGACCTCGCAGGATTCCTTGTTGTAGCGCGGCGCCTTCAACCAGGAATACTTCCCTCCACCCGGACGATATTTGGGATTTTCCTTCAACGGCTTGGTTTCCCCATTCCAGGGATGCTTGGGATCGCCCTTTTCGTACCAGCCAAAGGTCACGTCCTCGGTCACCATTTGCGGATCGACCATTTGGACGTTGGCCACGTCGCGTTTGAAGATGGCGCCCCGCGGCATGTAGAGGCTTTCGGGTTCTTTTGCGCTTTGCGGAAAGTCGCCATAGGCCAGGAAGTTGGTGCAGCCGCCGATGCCGCCCCAGTCTTTGTAGAAGGAGGCCACCGCCAGCAGATCGGGGATATAAACCTTTTTAACAAAGTTTTGGGTCTCGCGGGTGAGATAGAGAAATTCCGCGATGCGATCGGGATTGAGATCCCGGACGCAGGTGACGCCGCCCACCACCAGGGACTGCGGGTGGGGGTTCTTGCCGCCGAAGATAGCGTGCATACGGGCGGCTTTGGCCTGCAGGCGCAAGGCTTCGATGTAGTGCGCCGCGGCCATCAGGTTGGCTTCCGGCGGCAGTTTGTAGGCCGGATGCCCCCAATAGGCATTCGCAAAGGGACCCAGCTGGCCGCTTTCCACGAACGCCTTTAGGCGGTTTTGGACCTCGCGGTAATAGGCTGTTCCGCCCCATGGGGCTTCGCTGACGTTGTCGGCCAGGGTAGCGGTTTTCTGGGGATCGGCGCTTAACGCGCTGACGATGTCCACCCAGTCCAGGGCATGCAGATGATAGAAATGAACGATGTGATCATGCTGGTACTGGGCGCCGTGCAGCAAATTGCGGACAATGCGGGCATTGGCGGGAATGGTGACGCCCACCGCATCGTCAACGGCGCGGACTGAGGAAACCGCGTGTACATAAGTGCAGACACCGCATGAGCGCTGAACGAAATGGTGTGCGTCACGAGGGTCCCGGCCCTGGAGAATCATTTCGATTCCGCGAAACATCTGCCCGGAACTCCACGCATTGACGACCTTGCCACCCTCTACTTCCACCTCAATGCGAAGGTGGCCCTCTATTCTGGTAATTGGGTCAACCGTGATTCTCTTACCCATATGTTTTCCTCTCCTTCTTGAAAAGGGATCTTTTCCAATGATTCAACGGTGCTGCGGTGTCTACAGCTCTTCGTAGAACGGCGTCATCGTATCCCAGAAATCGGGCTGGCTGCATCCAATGCAAGGTGCGCCTGCTTCCACGGGCCAACTGGTGCCGTCGTTGAATTTGGCTACGGCGCAGTTGTTGTAGGTTTCGGGACCACGGCAGCCCATTTTGTATAGGCAATAACCCATTGCGGCTTCTTCGGAACCGAATTGTTCCACGAATTCGTCGTTTTCGAAATGGGCGCGCCGGGGGCACTGGTCGTGAATGGTTTTGCCATAAGCGAAAAGCGGGCGGCCCTTTTCATCCAGCGCCGGGAGTTTGCCGAGCAGCAGGTAGTTGACAATGGTACCGACCAGGTTGATGGGATTCGGCGGGCAGCCGGGGATGTTGACGATTTTGCCTTCCATTCCCAGAGCAGCGCCCACACCCTTATAGCCTCCCGGGTTGGGTTTGGCGGCGGGTATACCACCGAAGCTGGCGCAGGATCCGATCGCAATGGTGGCAGCCGCTTTGGGGACCACATCCTGGGCGATTTCCAGGAAGGTGCGATCGCCAACCTTGCCGTAGCCGCCGTCGTAATTGGTGGCAATCGAACCTTCCACCACACAAACGAATTGCCCGGCATACTGCTTGACGGCGTTGTGAAGATTTTCTTCGGCCTGCTGTCCGGCCGCGGCCATGATGGTTTCGTGGTATTCCACATCCAGAATTTCCAGAACCAGCTCGTCGATCCAGGGATACATGGACCGCAAGAGTGCTTCCGAGCATCCCGTACATTCACCAAAGTGCAACCAAACAACCGGTGGCCGTTGCTTGGGGGCGGCGAACACTTCGGCCACTTTGGGCACGAAGGACGATGAAAGCCCCATGGTCGCCGTCAGGAACGTACAGAACTTCATGAAGTCCCGGCGTGAGACTCCCTTTGAATCCAAACGTTCATAGAACTCCTTCTCCTTTTCCATCAGCACCTCCTTGATGCGGTTGAAAAAACGCCTGAGTACCTCTCCAGCACGATATGAATACAAAGCCGGCATAACGGGGCGATTTTTGCTGGATATTTACCCCGCCTGCCGGTTCAAGTCCTGAGGGTTGCCTGTAAGGGTTTGTAGGACAAAAATAAAATAAATTCCATTCATATGCGCTTTATCTTGTTAGAAGAATGCGGCACGCAAGTCAATACCTAACTTCGTTTCGACCGGGTAAACCCACTGGCGCCAACTGTCCGCCTTCGATGGCATGGATACCGATTGCTGAACGAATAACCAATATCAAAAGAAGGAACATGTCGCAATTGATTCCTGTCTGACGGGTGCCCTACGTCCATTGGGCGGTCTTACTCCGTGGTCACAGGTATGGGGATAGGATTGCGAGGGCTGAACAGAAGGCGGGGCACCGTTTGGGGCGCCCCGGTTGGCAGGAAACGATTGAAATGACCCGGTCTGTTGGTCCTTTCCGCCGGGTTAGAGTTCCTCATCCAGATCGGATGAGGTGTCATCGTCAATCTTGATCGGGGAGTTTATTTTTTTGATATCGTTTTCGTCGTTGTCGTAGTCGTCTTCGAAGTCGTCATCCAGAAGTTCGTCGATTTCCCCGGCTTCATCGTCGATATCGTCAAGAATAGCCGCCTGAGCACGTTCGTGGGTTAACAAGTCCAGATCGTCGAATAACAGTTCGGCCGCATCGCTATCTGAGGATTTGTAGAGATTATGGACCGTATCCGCTATCATCTCGGCATAGATGCGCGGGGGATACATGTTGCGCGTACGCAATGCCGCAATCAACGCCTCCCGTCCGCTTTCCATGGCCCGCTTGATCACATCCGCTTCAAACGCCACTTCACACAGGAGGGACATCACGTCCTTGTCCAATTCGGCACTTTCTTTGATAATGAGCTGCTGGTCGGCATCGTTTTTCTGGATTTGGAATTTTTGTTTCATATGGAACTCCTTGCGCGGCCAATCCTGCGCTGAAATGATTGTCAGTCCTAATTATACAAGCATTTTAGTTGCTTTTTGGCCCTTGGAAACCATATTCAAAATGGCATGTCAACTTCAAAACGTACGGTGTCATGAAAAAATATTGACCCCATCCTGATGACTTGATAACAAGCACAATTCACATTGCAGGGAGGGATGGCTGAGTGGTCGAAAGCGGCGGTCTTGAAAACCGTTGAGGGTAACACCTCCGTGGGTTCGAATCCTACTCCCTCCGCCATCCGACAGCATAACGGAGAGATGACCGAGTCGGCTGAAGGTGCTCGCCTGCTAAGCGAGTGTGGGGGTTAAACTCCACCATGGGTTCGAATCCCATTCTCTCCGCCACCCCAAACACAACGCCCGGCTGTCGCAGCCGGGCGTTTTTTTGTAGGGCTGTGGTCCTCAGCGGTCTTTTTTATCGTCATTAAACGTTTCGATATCCATATTCAAATGCTCAAGGATGTCCATGAGGGGCGCCGCATAGGCTTCCGCCCGTCGTTGGGATTCATCCTGGCAGACCTTAAAGCCGGCGCGATAGGCAGAGATGTAGATCGCCGTGACACATACGATATGAATGACGATGAGCATAAATTCTTCCATGACGTCCTCCTGTCGATCGGTGTTGCGGTCCTTATCGGCTTTTAAGTCCTGCCGCTTTAATCCTGAAAAACGCCCCGACCAATGCCACGGCGCGGCGTTAAACAAGCATGGTTGTTGACGGTATAGGGAGGTTAGCCGTTGTTTTGGGTGAAGCGGCGGATATAATCTTGGAGGCGGGTTTTCTGGGCTTCTGTCAGGGCAATGAATTGCAGGCTGGTTTGGCGAAGCGGAATACCGGAAAAGGACGTGCCGGAGGGAAGGTCGACATCCGCAATCCGCTTGACCGGCACCCCATCGAGCCAAATGCCTTTGCCGGCGAACATCAGTTGGAGTCTGGCCATCCCATCCAGGTCGGCTTCAGGGGAATCGTCGGCCATGTAACGAAACGCCACCCCGTTCAAACTGATGTCCTGAATCTGGCCGACACGTCCGGTGGCGGGGGATAAAGCGGCCAGGGCGCCATCAACGGCCCGGAAACGTTTTGCAATACGGCGTTCAGTGACCAAAGCGATTGCCTGATTTATCCATATATTGTGTCCATTATCGATTTAACCCCAACATTCTGTGTAGAGAAGATAAGATAGATCCACGCCTGAATCAAGCGTTTTTTTCCTAACGGTGCTTCTGGATTTATGGAAGGGTCCGCGTGCCGTCGGGGATTTACGTGCCAGGAAGGTGACGTTCCACCCCTGTTTCAGCCCCCTTCAGGCAGGGCCGCTATCACCGTTCATTGTACTTGACAAATAACAGCTCCCCTATTAATTATCAGCCCTTAAGCTGCGACCGTACGTCGTTTTTACGACTTGTCAGGGATAGAAAATCAATCAGAAGGAGAGGAGAGCAAATGGCTAAGTTAATCGAACCTCATGGTGGTAAAGGCTTAACAGTTTGTCTGCTGGAGGGCGCCGAACTGGAAGCGGAAAAAAGCAAGGCCGCTGGCCTCAAGAAGGTGGCGATTTCACCCCGCGTCAAAGGCGATCTCATCATGATCGGCAATGGCGGTTTCAGTCCGTTGACCGGTTTCATGACCAAGGCGGACTGGAAAGGTGTCTGCGAGAATTTCCTCACCGCCGACGGCACGTTCTGGCCGGTGCCGGTGAACCTTGACGTCTCCGGTGAAGATGCGGCGGACATCAGTGTAGGCGATGAAATCGCCTTGTACGATCCCAAAGGTGATGAAATCATGGCCACCATGAAGGTTACCGAAAAATGGGAACAAAGCCTAGACGAGAAAAAATGGGAGTGCGAGAAGGTTTTCATGGGAGAAGGCACTCCGACGGCGGAAGAATTCTGGAAAATCGCCGAAGAAGATCATCCCGGCGTTCAGATGGTCATGGGCCAGAAAGAGGTCAACCTGGCCGGTCCGGTGAAGGTGCTCAGTGAAGGCAATTACCCCACCAAATATGCCGGTGTCTACCACCGTCCGGCCGAATCCCGCAAGATTTTCGAAGAGCGCGGCTGGTCCGAAGTGGCTGCTCTGCAGCTGCGCAACCCCATGCACCGTTCCCACGAATACCTGTGCAAAATTGCTGTGGAAGTCTGCGACGGCGTCTATATTCACTCCTTGGTGGGCAACTTGAAACCGGGCGATATTCCGGCCGAAACTCGTGTCAAATGTATTGATGCCTTGGTCAAAAACTACTTTGTCGAGAAAAACGTCGTGCAGGGCGGCTATCCGCTGGATATGCGCTATGCCGGTCCTCGCGAAGGCTTGCTGCACGCCGTCTTCCGTCAGAACTACGGCTGCTCCCGCATGATCATCGGTCGCGACCACGCCGGTGTGGGCGATTTCTACGGCATGTTCGAAGCCCAGACCATTTTCGACAAGATTCCGCATCCGGCCGGCGGCAAAGGATTGCTATGCCAGCCTTTGAAGATCGACTGGACCTTCTACTGCTACAAGTGCGACGGCATGGCCTCCCTGCGGACCTGCCCGCATGCCAAGGAAGATCGCGTCCTGCTGTCCGGCACCATGCTGCGCAAGATGCTTTCCGAAGGTGGGGACCTGCCCGATCACTTCGGCCGTGACGAAGTCGTGGCCATCCTGCGTGAGTACTACGAAGGTGTGACGGAAAAGGTCGAGATCAAGACCCACAAGGCGGCCACCGGAAATTAAGCCGCTCTTATCTGCGGCCGGGGTGTAAATGAAACATTCTCCGGCTAACGGCCCACAATAGAGGGGGATACCTTAGAGCAAGGTATCCCCCTTTTTATTGCACTGCGAAAGATATCCTAAGCGGCCTTGAGCTCAAAGGCGGTGATAGGGTTATGCGCCTCGCCGTCGAAGACGATCCTCATGGACTTGGCGCGCAAGACCGCTCTTCCCGAAAGACACCAAAAAAGAAGGGAGCCCCTACAGGCTCCCCTCATGACAGGCTTTCGTTATATAGGTGTTACAGGTTTAGAAACCGCGGCCGGAATACTCGGAATAGGCCATGGCCGTGGTGCGGTAGACCAAGTGGGCCAGTTTGGAGAAAGGCGTAAAGCAAAACAGGCACCATATGGCTATGAGATGCAGAAAATAGACAAGGGCCATCAGGTTGTAGAACCCGCCCAGCCGCAGGAGCTCCGTTCCCAGGCCGGTAATACCCAGGGCCAGGACGAGGCCCACAAGATACCAGTCCCAGTAGCTCGAAACGCTGTCCGTCTTGGCAAGGCGGTTTTTCCACAGCAGCAGTGCGCCCACGATCAAAGCGATGCCGGCAATATTGCCGAGCCATTTGATGGGGTTGAACTGTGAGTAAGGTCCTTCAATGTGCAGAACCCATTCCGCAATGAAAAAACAGTTGGTTACGATGAAGAGACCGATGAAACTGAACAGCACCATCATGTGCGCGGTCGAACGTTCCTTGTTTTCAGTGCACTCGTTGAATTTCTGGTGCGTGAAAATCGTAGGAATGATTTTAATCAAGGCCTGCACAAAGCCCGCCGGATCGATTTTTTCCTTCTGCGTTTTGCCTTCCGCCAAGGCATTGGCGTGCATATCGGCGATGAAGCGTTTGAGGCCTAGAGCGAAGGTGATGACAGCAAAGAAAAAGGTGGGGATCATGATGATATCCACCAGGTAGTTGTTGATATAGCTGCTTTGCCAAACGGCGTGACCCTCAGCCGGGGTGAAGTTCAACCAATTGAGTCCCACCAGGTTGGACAGCAAGCCCACGACCAAAAAGATAGCGGCCGGGATGGCCAGCAGGACCGGCAGCTTGGATTTGTCGCGGACGAGTTTCCCCAATCCTTTGGGGCCGGCGTAATCCTGAACCGCATAGGCACGAACCGCCCCCAAAACATCGCCGGGTTTGGCCCCCCGCGGGCAGCGGGTGGTGCAGTCGCCGCAATTGTGGCACAGCCAGATGTCGGCGTTGCTGACCAGTTTGTTTTTGAGGCCCCAAGAGGCCGCTATCATTTCCTTGCGGGGAAACGGCTTATTCTCAGGTGCAATGGGACAGACGACGGAACATGTCGCGCACTGGTAGCATTTTTTCAGGTCGCCGCCGCCCAGCGCACACACGTCCTTAATAAAACCAACATCAGGATCAAGCATGATCGCTTCCGACATGTGTATACCTCCTTTTTCGGACGGGCAGGTGCTGCGCTGCTTCTGCCCGCTACGAAATGATACTGTGAGCGCCCGGCCGGCCGCTATTTTTACATGACAGCCGACCGGCGTATGTGCAATTTAGAAACCCTTGAAAGGGTTCGGTCCCATTGCTTCGATGGATTCGACAAAGTCGTTGATGATCTTGGGGATCTTGTCGTATTCATCGATGGCCACTTCGAACTGGGCCACGCGTTCTTCTTCCAATGCCAGGCTGGCCAAAGCATCACCGATTTTTTTCATGCGGATACTGGCCAATTCGCTGCCCTTGATAAAATGGCACTGGTAGTCGTCGCCATGTTTGCATCCCAGCAGGAAGACGCCGTCCATGCCTTGGGAGAGTGCATCCTTGATCCAGATGACGTTGACCGAGCCGAGGCAGCGCACAGGAATCAGGCGCACGTCCGCCGAATAGGACAGTCCCCTGAGGGAAAGCATGTCCAGAGCCGGATAGGCATCGTTTTCGCACACCAGACCCAGGATACGGAAGGGCGGTTCGGAATAGTCGTCTTCCGACGGCACCTGCACCGCTTTGACCTGGGAGCCGATGCTGTCGATGTTGTAGTCGGCAAAACCGATGATGCGCTCGGGGCAGGCGCCCATGCAGGTCCCGCAACGGCGGCAGCGCGCCGGGTTGGGCTTGGGCGTGCCTTTTTCATCATCATCCAGGGCGCCGAAGGGGCATTCTTCCGTACAGCGCTTGCACTGGGTGCAGCGTTGGAAGAAAAAGTCGGGATAAGTCAAATCGCCTGAGCGCGGGTGGACGGCCATGCCACGGTTGACCGACTCGAGGCATTGGATGGCTTTGAGGGCCGCGCCGGAGGCATCCTCGATGGATTCTTCCATGGTCATGCTGCGCCGTATGGCACCGGCCGCGTAAATGCCGGTTCGCTGGGTTTCGTAGGGGAAGCAGATAAAGTTGGAGTCGCAGAACCCGTTGAACAGCGTGATATTGTCACGGAAGGATGGCCCCTGGCGATAGGCCAGATTGATGATCGGATCATCTTTGGTGGCAGGCACCATGCCGGTGCCCAGAACCACTAGGTCGGCCCTGACGTTGACTTTTTCTCCCAGAAGGGTGTTCTGGGCTTCAACGACCATGCCGTTGCCGTTCTTGGAAACGCCGGTGACTTCCCCTTTGGTCATAAAAATGCCAGGGTCCTGCTGGATACTCTTGTAGAAGTTTTCCTGCAGACCGGGGGTGCGCATGTGTTGGTAAAACACGTAGGCTTTGCCGGTGTCCGGGTAATCCTCACGCACATAGGTGGCCTGTTTCAAGGCCACCAGGCTGGTCACGGCACCCGCATATTCGAAGTCGGTGTCATTGTCCTGCCCGGGGCTCTGAACAAAGACCACCGATTCGGCGGTTTTGCCGTCCGAAGGGCGGACAATTTTCCCGGCTTTGGCCATTTTTTCAAACGTAGCGTTGGTCACCACATCCGGCAATTCGCCGTAGCCCAAATGGGCAAATTCGCCTTCGGCCGGCTCGTAGGGTTTGTATCCTGCCGCCAGCACGACGGCCCCGAATTTTTCGCCATTCGGGTCAAACTTCAGAATGTCCACACGACCCTTGTTGTATTCTAAATATTTTTCATGCTGCTGCTCGGCATTGAGCTCTTTCCCGCTTTCATCCACCTTCATTTCTTCGGGAAGGGGGTAAGGCACGTCGAACTCGATCTTTTCACCCGGCTTTTTCAGTGTGACCGTAAAATTTCCTGGTTCACCTGCCATTCGGGCGACAACGGTGTTGGTAAGAACAGTGATGTTGCTGTAGTTTTCAAGCTCTTTGATTTTATCCCCAATGGCCGGAGACAAGGTGGCGTCATAAGGGTAGCTCAGGGGCAGCTGCTTGCGCCAGTTATTGGCCTGGCCGCCGAGCTGGTCCTCCTTTTCGACGATGGTGACCTCATAGCCTGATTTGGCGGCATCGATAGCGGCTGAGATGCCGGTAATGCCGCCCCCGATCACCAGAATTTTGCGGGTGAAGGTCTCCAGTTCATAGGGTTCCGGGAGTTTGACCTTTTGCACCCGGGCCATCCCCATACGCAGGTAGTCTTCGGCCATCATCTGAACGCGGTCAAAGTTGTCTTCGTTTTCCTTCTCTTCGGCCGTAAGGGCCGGAAACTTGTCACGGGAATGAGACCAGACCACCCCTTCGCGCAGGTTGACCCGTTCAACCATGCTGCCCACAAACCGAAACGTATCGAAATTAACGCGCCGCGAACAGGCCGCAAGCACCATGGTATTGATGCCTTTTTCTTCAGCATCCTTCTTGATGATTTCCACGCCGGCCTGGCTGCAGAGAAACGGATGAGTCTGGACGGGCAGCCCCTCCTCCTCGGCCACGCCGCTCAGCGCTTCGATATCCAGGGCATCCCCGATACCGCAGCCCGTACAGATATACACACCATATTTCTTATCCATGGATAACCTCCTACTTCGCTGCCAGAGTTTGAATCGCTTTCAGAGCCATACCGGTTGCATTCTGGTTGGATGACACCACATCCGCCGGTTTGTTCGCACACCCCGCTGCAAAGATGCCGCCCTTCTGGAAATCATTGAGGATGAAGCCCTCTTCGGTATAGTTGATTTCCCCGGGGAGTTTGGCCTCGGCGGCTGTAGGCTGCATACCCGTGGCCAGCACGGCCATGTCCACAATTTGGCTCATTTTTTCGCCGGTAACGGCATTCTCGGCCGTCACTTTGACCGCGCCGTCGGCAGCGGCCTCCACAGCGGCAACCTTACCTTTAATAAAGATGATGTTGTCATCGTCTTTGACTTTTTGGTAAAATTTTTCGTAGCGCTGGCCGGGAGACCGGATGTCGATGTAGAAGATATAAATCGTGGCGTCCGGATACTGTTCGCGGACATAAAGGGCTTGTTTCAGCGAGGCCATACAACAGATGTAAGAGCAGTAAGGCAAATGGTTCTCATCACGAGAGCCGGCGCATTGCACAAAGGCCACGCTTGCCGGGGCTTTCTGGTCCGCCGGTCGGAGGATTTGTCCCTGGGTCGGCCCGTTGGGGGCGGCCAGTCGTTCCATCATCATATTGGTGATGATATTGGGAACCTTACCAAACCCCAAGTTATCGATTTTAGCGGCATCGTACGGTTGCCAGCCCGTGGCGAAAACAACGGCGCCGACCTTGAGATCCAGGGTGCGGGCTTTCATATCCAAGTCGATGGCATCATAGGCGCAGGTGTCCTTGCAGCGGACCGCGTCTTCCGTGCCGATAATTTCAGGTGCCAGAACGTAGCGGGCCGGAAAGGCCATTTCAAAGGGCAGATAAGCGCCCTTAATTTTTTTCATGCCAAAGTCATAGGCGCTTTCGATTTCCGTCTGGCATACTTTGGCGCATTCGCCGCAGGCGGTGCAGTTTTCATTGACATAGCGGGGGCTGATTTTCACCTGCACGTCGTAATCGCCTGGTGCGCCCGAGACGTTGGTTACCTCTGCCATGGTCATAACTTTGATCTGGGGGTTGTCCTTGATGCGCCGGAAATTGATTTCCAGGCCGCAGGTCGGGGGGCACAATTTGGGGAAATACTGATTGAGCTGGGCGACGCGTCCTCCCAGGTAGGGATTCTTTTCAACGAGAAACACCTCGTATCCCACCTCGGCAGCTTCCAGGGCCGTTGTTAAACCGGCGATGCCGCCGCCCACAACGAGAATGCTTCCACTAGCAGGAGCTTTATTTTCTGTCATTCTGTCCCTCCGTGCTTACAGAATTTGTCGTTACCCGAACGATCTAAGCGTCAATGTTCCTTCAATCGTCCCAGGCGATATCCGGTTAGGTCTATGCACACACGTCGGCGCGGGTCGATGCCGGGGACAACGCGCCGGCGTCTGTCCAGAGCCATGGGAAAACAGCGGATACCGCCGTGAAACAGGAAGATCTAATATATAGAATGAATACGGATTCTTAATAAAAACCTCCAGGCGCCCGTTGCCGGGCACCTGGAGGCTGGGTATTGGACTAAGCTAACATCAAGTCTTCATATCCATCAATCACGGGATGATCTTGATGTAGTCCTTCTTGAAGACATCCCATTGCTGCGTTTTCGGATCGTATTTGGAGTTAACGAAACAGAACCAGTTTTCGTCATCCTGACCCGGATAGTCCGCCTGATAGTAGAAACCGGGATAGCGGGTTTCTTTGCGGAACTGGATGTGACGCAGGTGGGATTCTACCGTCCAGATGCGGTGGGTGATTTCCCAGGCGCGCATCAGTTCATGCAGGTCGCCGGCCGCCATTTTTTCGCAGTCTTCGCGCATGGTCTGGAGCAGATCCATGACGATTTCCAGCGACTTGCTGCTGGTCTGGTAGTAGGTGGCCGTACCGGCACCGTACTCGTGGGTGGCTTTCATCAGCCGGTACATCATGCCTTCCGGTTTGATGTAGTTGGGGTTGATGTTGATGGCCGTGGTATAGTCCTTGTGATCCAGGAAGGTGCGCACCGGCTTATAGATCAGGTCAACCAGTTCGTCCTTGCTCTGGGCCAAGGTCGGGGTGAAGTCCGCAAAATCCTTTGCGTAGCGGACCATCTGCTTGGCCGCGATACGCCCCTCGGCATGGGAGCCGGAGGAGAATTTATGGCCGGAGCCGCCCACGCCGTCGCCGGCCGTGAACAGACCTTCCACCGTGGTCATCTGTTTGTAGACTTTGCCGTTGCGGGCCTTGATTTTGTAAGCGTCCGGAACCCAGTCATAGTCCGGTCCGGAGGTCCATAGACCGCAGCAGCCGGAGTGGGAACCCAGCAGGTAAGGTTCGGTCGGCATGACTTCGGAGTTTTTCTTCTCCGGTTCGCAGTTTTGGGCGCACCACAGGTTGGCCTGGCCGCAGGTCATGTCCAGGAAGTCTTCCCAGGCTTCGGACTCGAGATGCTTGAGTTCCTTCTTGTCCATGGTTTTGCCGAGTTCGGCCAGCGCGGTCACGGTATCCATGAGGATGGGTCCGCGGCCTTCCTTCATCTCGAACAGCATCAGGTGGTTACGCAGGCAGGTCGGGGTGATGGCGGCGGTGCCGTAGGGAGCGTAATTCTCCAACTCTTTCTTGGCGGCATCGCTGCCGGCAAAGGCTTCGCCCAGACCGTTGAGGGTCTTGGCCTTGAACAGCAGGAACCAAGCACCCACCGGACCGTAACCGTCTTTGAAGCGGGCCGGGGTGAAACGGTTTTCCATCATGGTCAGCTCAGCACCCACGCGCATGCACATGGTGTAGGTGGAACCGGCGTTCCAGACCGGGTACCAGGCGCGACCTTTACCTTCACCCACCGAACGGGGCTGGTAGATGTTCACGGCGCCGCCGCAGGCCACCATCATGGTCTTGCATTTAATGATGTAAACTTTGTTTTCGCGGACCGAGAAGCCCACGGCGCCGGCGATCTGGTTTTCGACATTGGCATCCAGCAGCAGCTCGACAATGAAGCAGCGCTCGATGATGTTGTCTTCGCCCAGGGCCAGTTTGGCGGCTTCCGCCACGATGCGTTTGTAGGACTCGCCGTTGATCATGATCTGCCATTTACCGGTGCGGACCGGTTGGGCGCCGGACTTCAGGGTGCCCATGGTCTGGCCTTTTTTACCGTCGAGGTTTTTGCCTTCGGCAGATTTTTTCCAGACGGGCAGACCCCATTCTTCGAACAGATGGACGGAGTCGTCCACGTGGCAGCCCAAGTCGAAGATCAGGTCTTCACGCACCAGACCCATGAGGTCGTTGCGGACCATGCGAACGTAATCTTCAGGCGCGTTCTCACCGATAAAGGTGTTGATGGCGGACAGGCCCTGGGCCACGGCGCCGGAGCGCTCCATGGCGGCCTTGTCGCACAGCAGAACCGTCTGATCGTCGCCCAGCCATTTTTTGACTTCAAACGCCGTACCGCAGGCTGCCATACCACCGCCCACGATCAAAACGTCAACTTCGCGCTCCTCGACTTCCGGATCACGTACGGTCTTGAGTTCGCCCAATGGTTGATTCGGTAATGCCATATTGCTTCCTCCTTAATATCGATAATTTCAGAATTGTCTTTTAAATCAAGGAATCATACCTAAAAAGGCTTAGACCTTCGGTGTCGGAATGGTGTATCCGTCGGATTCTTCCGTGCTCAGCAGGCCGCTTTCGAGGTCCTTGCCCTTAAGATCAGCATAGGCATTGGCACCACCTTCCGGGGTGGTCCGGATGGGGAACTTGAAGCGTTTGACAACGCCGTTGCGGAATTTGCAGGTCCACATGACATCTTCGGTGCCCATCATCGGCATGATGCTGCTTCCCAACGGCACGAAGTCGGCATAGCCGCGGACTTCAATGGCCTGGGTCGGGCAGATTTTGACACAGGAGAAACACTCCCAGCACTGATCCGGTTCCTGGTTGTAGGCTTTCATGGCATTGGGATCCAGGACCATCAGGTCGTTGGGGCAGATGTACATGCAAGCTGTCTTGTCACCGCCTTTGCAGCCGTCACATTTTTCCTGAATTACAAAGCTTGGCATTTAAGATCCTCCTAGAAATGAAGTCATAAAAGTTTTACCGCGGGAATTCCCCCGGTAGGGTCGAGTCCTGCGTCGAGTCTGTAACACCTCCCTTCATTTTCATGATCCGGACAGGCGAACCTTCCGGTCGTCCCTTTGAGTGAATCGCGAAGAACGGGGATTGCCCCCTCCATGGTTTGTCAAGAGCAGCTAACGTTGCAAAAAATGTTAAAAATTTCAAGAGGATATAATTTAAACGAGATAGTTTAAATATCATCCGCCCCTAGGCTTGTCAAGAATTTTCGATGAAGGAAACGCAATCCGGCAGGCCGTTTGCGGCCGTTTGGAGAGGCTTTCCCAGATGTTGGAACCTTGTACCAATTCCATACAATATATGGTATGAAAAAGGCCTAAAACAGCATCCAATCATACTCCCTGTGAAAACGAAAGGCCAATCATGGAAAACGATATGATACCGTTGGCACGCGAGGATCGGTTTCAGTTTGCTTGCGGCCCGGACGTGGACTGTTTCAATGCCTGTTGTCGTGATCTCAATCAGTTTTTGACGCCCTACGACATTTACCGCCTCAAAACCCGTCTGAAGCTGGTTTCCGGAGAATTCTTGCAGCGCTATACCATCGAGCACCTAGGCCCCCAGACAGGCTTGCCTGTCGTGAGCCTCAAAGCCGTTCCCGAAAAGGACCGGCAGTGTCCGTTTGTTGCGGATACAGGCTGTGAGGTTTATGAGGACCGCCCATCGTCCTGCCGGACCTATCCACTGGCACGGGCCATCACTCGATCGCGGGAAACCGGTGAAGTCACTGAACATTTTGCCCTGATGTGCGAAGATCATTGCCGTGGCCACAAACAGCCGCACACCCAAACCGTACGGGAATGGGTCGCAGACCAGCGGCTGGAGGAATATCATCGTTTCAATGACATGCTGATGGAGGTTATCAGTTTCAAGAACCAGTTTCACCCGGCGCCGCTGGACCTTCGGGAACAGCGGATGTTCCACCTGGCTTTCTATGATTTGGATGGATTCCGACAACATCTTGCGGAAAGGAATTATAAAAAATCTCCCTTATTTAAGGCGGTACACACTGCTTTGGAGGGAACCGAAGTGGACCTCCTGGTTTTCGCCCATACCTGGATCAAGTGGGCCTTGTTCGGCAAAGGACCGTCCGAATGAGCGGCCGTCCTTCGTCCAGGGCAGATAAAACGGGCCGGGTGGCGCTGGTGCTGGGGGCCATCAAAGGCATCGGAAAGGGGATCGCCCTGGATCTTGCCCACCGAGGATTCAAGGTGGCCCTCACCTATCACGATTGGCCGGAAGCGCTGCCCGGTTTACAGGCCGATTGCGCCGCTTTGGGCGATCAATGCGGTCTATTTAATGTCGATTTGCGCGATTGTGAAGGCATTCCTCATTTGATCAGTGCTGTGCTGTCCCGCTTCGGACGACTCGATGTACTGGTCAACAATATCGAAAGGGGGGGGTGGCCGGTGGTGCATGGTCCCTATATTCCGGACCAATGGGACCTGGAGATGGAAATCACCCTGCGGGCCAAGCGCTGGGTGTTCGATGCCGCGCTGCCCCACCTCAAAGCGAGCGGCAACGGCTGTGTGGTGAATCTGTCCTCCATCGCGGGAGTGGTGGGGCGCAGCGGACCGGCCAGCCTGATCTTTAACGACGGTTACGCCGCTGCCAACCGGGCGGTTTCCCTGCTCACAGAAACCTGGGCGCGGGTTGCGGCACCGGAAGTCCGGGTCAATGAAATCATGCTGGGTCTTGTGGCGACCCGCCATGGCCAAGAGACCCGGGGATGGGGGCTATTGGACGACGAACAGAAAGACGCATTGCTGGATCACACATTATTGGGGTGTATCGGTACGATCGAGGACGTGGTAAAAGCGGTCCGCTTCGTCATTGACGAAGCGCCGTTCATGTCGGGCAGCGTCATTCGCCTGGATGGCGGCTATGTGTTAGGGGGCGACAAGGTCGGGCCGATGCCGCCCGGCGTCGTTTAAAGGCGAAGTCCGGAAAAGGGTTCGGCAGGGTATCTCAGCGCAGGCGGATCTTTTTGCTGGGGAGGCCCCATACGAAAAGGGCGACCCAATCCATGCCGAACAGCAAAAGGGCGGTATCGTCCCTGCGAAGGCGGGCCAGAAGCTCCCTTTTGACCTTGTAGCGTTTGAGAAAGCTACTGGCAAAGACGAATTCGCGAAACGCATCTATATTGTAGGTGGCCATGAAAGCCATGCGGCCCTTCGGGCCATCGGGACCCTGCCCTTGCCAAGGGTCTTTGGCAAAAAGGCCCTTCAGCGCCGCCCACTTGCGGGTCATCCGGTTGTGTTCGGCCGCCGCCTGATCCGCTTGCCAGCCTTCCAGTGTCCATTCCTTTGATTCGTGCTGCCCCTGGCAGAAGTCCGGTGGTCGGAAAAAGCTGACCTGTTCGGGGGGCGCGCCCGCAGCGTCGTAGCGCAAACCATGCTCGACCGGGAAGGTACGACAGGTGTCCGGGCGGTCCGGGTAAACGCGGCATCCTTCAGCCGTCAGAAAAGGGCAGGTTTGCTCAGCGTCGTTCGACATGCGCAGCAGGACGTCGGGGAAGCTGTTGCCTTCCCGCAGAACGATATCCACGTAACGGTCAATAAATTGTTCCGAACTGATGCCGAGACACGTTTTAAGGCGGATGACGTCGTAAGGATAGAGAAACAGGTTCAAATTGCGGCAGCAGCGGTTGAAGCAGCCGATACCCGGATGGCAACGAAACCGGAAACGGTCCCCAGTCGTGAGGCATCGCCCGGCGATTTGATCCAAGGCTTCAGGTGGAACGGTTTTCATGCACGTTATCCTAACAATTCCCGGTTCATCAAGTCGGTATGTTCCCTATTCGGTACCATCCCGATCTCCAAAGATAAGGATCATTTCGGCGATGGTCAGTCGCACCGGGCTTTCGATCCCCGAAGCCTGTCGCAGAGATTTTTCCAGCATGGCCATGGCAGCATACAGCGGCGTGCGATCCAGCGGATGCCCGGCAGCTTGGCTGCAGGAGGCCTCGAACAGGTGGCATCCGGTGCCCGCGATCAGACCACGTCTCGGATGCCGCATCACATGGGGGATTCCGTGCAGGCGGCAGATCATGGGGCGTTGCCGGTAAAGGAGACAGCGTTCATCGCTATTTAACGGGCAAAGGTGTCGCAGCGGCCGATCGAGATGTGCACTGGCTTTCAACGCCCGGCAGTAGGCTCGGGCCCGTTCTATGATGGAAGCTTTCTGGCATTCCGGCAGCTCCCGGTAGCCCATCAGGAGGCCCGCCGCCTCCAGCAGCGTATGATGATAGAATCGGGTCCGGCAGCAGTTGTCTTCACATCCCCGGCATTGGAAACCGTAGCGTTGGGCAACGGCGCCATAGGCGGCATCCATTTCGTCATAAAGGGCGGCCAGCCCTTCAAGGGCATCGGAATGCCGTTCAAGGATGCGGTTCAGGGAGGCGGAAGTTAGCGTCGGTTTCAAAGGCAAACCATCACACTGTCGAGGACGGAAAAAACACCCGTTTATAAAGGCTCATGGCATAGCGGTCGGTCATGCTGGCCAGCAGGTCGCACACCAGGCGCTCGCGTGGTTGGGTGCGGTTGTTGCAGCCATGCATATCCAGGCTGCGCAGCTCGCATTGCAGATCCGCTTCATTGTCGAGCAGGTGGCGGTAAAGGTCTGAAAGGATTTTTTTGGCTTTGACGAACTCGCGATGAACCGGCGCAGAACGATAGACATTTTCATAAAGGAACTGGCGCAGGGTCTGCATGGCTTCGTTGACCGGATCGCTCAACTGGAGGGTGAGCTGATCCCCGGCGGGGGCACTGTTGGTAATCAAGTCCCGGATCATCCTGATGGCGCGCTCGGAGTGGGTGTGCCCCAATACGCGCAAACAGCTTTCAGGGACCTGATGGGGGGTAATCACACCGCTGCGGACCGCGTCATCCAGGTCATGGTTAAGATAGGCGATGATGTCGGCGTAGCGGACGATACGACCCTCTGTGGTGATGGGCAATTCCGCCGGGTCATCGGGCATTACCTCTCCGAACCCTTTGGAATGTTTAAGAATGCCGTCGCGTACTTCCAAGGTCAGATTCAACCCCCGCCCATTGTTTTCCAGACAGTCGACAACACGTAGGCTTTGCTTGTTATGGGTGAAGTTGGCGGAATGGATTTCCTTGAGGGCGATTTCTCCTCCGTGACCAAACGGGGTGTGGCCCAGGTCATGCCCCAGGGCGATCGCCTCGGCCAGATCTTCGTTCAGGAAAAGGGCGCGTGCAATGGTGCGGGCGATTTGCGACACTTCCAGGGTATGGGTGAGGCGAGTGCGGTATTCGTCCCCCAGAGGATTGAGGAAGACCTGGGTCTTGTATTTTAGGCGTCGAAACGCATTGGAATACACAATGCGGTCACGGTCCACCTGAAAAGCGGTTCGGACCGCGCATGGCGCGGTATCGGGTATTCGCCGGCGGGCTTTGGCGCTTAAGCTGCCGTAAGGCGCGATAAAGCGCCGCTCCCGGGCTTCAAATTGCTCCCTTAAAGAGGCCGGCGGGGGGTTCGTCCGGCCCGCAGGGGCTGCGCAACGGGGGGTCATTCTGTAGTTCATGGCTTTACTTTAGTCGTCGATGCGACTAGATTAAAAGTGACGATACGCATAAACGCATCCATTTTACCCGGCCCCAGAGGGAATTGTAAAGGTCAAATCGATTAGCCGGTATTGGGCGGGAGTATTTCCATTGGGCGGACATCATCTGATTTTGGGCGAAATCAGGGACTATGTAACTGGAGAGGTCCTGGCGGATACCCATGACGAGCGCTATCGTCAGAAAGTGGCCCGCTTTCTGGTCGTGCACAAAGGCTATATAAAGGAAGACCTCAGACCAAGAGTTCCCATCGATCTGAACATCGACGGTAAACAGGCCAGAATCAGGCTGGATTTGGTGGTTTGTATTGACGAACAGGTGGCGATGCTGGTTAAATACGCTCCCGGATCTTTGACCACCCGCCATCAGGTCGCCTTGGCCGCCTCGCGCCTGCTGGCACCCTATCAGGTGCCTCTCAGTGTTGTAACAAATGGGAAAGAAGCTGATATTATAGATAATCACTCCGATAGCGTGATTGCCGAAGGGCTGGATGGCATCTTATCGCGGGGGACACTCGCGGAGTACCTCCACGCACACGATCCTATTTCCGTGGCGGACCGCCATCGTGACATGGCGGTCCGAATTCTGTATGCCTACGAAGTGGACGGACGTTGTCCCTGCGACGACACGGTTTGTGATTATGAGCAACGCTGATAAACCGGGGCCAGGAAGTCCCCGAGGGGATGATGCTTACTTCATGCGGGCCGCACTGGAGGAAGCACGGCGGACGTTGGAAGACGGCGAGTTCCCGGTGGGATGCGTGATCGTAGGGGCCGGGCGCATTATCGTCCGCAGTGCCCGCAAAGGCAGCCGGACGATAAATCCCAGCGAGATTGATCACGCCGAGATGCTTGCACTGAAGCGCCTGGAGAACCTCGATTGCCATATGGCCCATGAAAATCTTGTGGTTTACAGTACGATGGAGCCCTGCCTGATGTGTTTCGCCGCTTTGACCCTGAGCCGCATCGGAAAAGTGGTTTATGCTTACGAAGACGTCATGGGGGGCGGAACAAATTGTGATATGGAATCCCTGCCCCCTCTTTACCGCGCTCTCAGGCCGCAGGTGGTTGGCGGGATTTTGCGATCCGAGAGCCTGGCCCTGTTCAAAGCCTTTTTTGGGGCTGCGGCCAATACATACTGGCAGGGCAGTTTACTGGAGACCTACACGTCCGATCAGGCGATGCCTTGAATCAGCCCGTGGAGACCGTTTCTGACAAGGAGCAACGGGGCTATCCAAGGAATTTTTACTTGCATTTTTTACTTGCATTTCCTAACGTTGTCTTATATAGGCAATTTTCTACATTTGCACATGTGCGCCTTTTCGGCGCATTGAAGGTGGGATGTTGCCTCGCGTCCGGGAAACCGAATCGGGACCGCAATATAACCCCGACACGAACTTGTATTTTATAGGGAGGTGGAAGCATAGCTCAACCAAAGAGGACATTTCAGTCGAACAGATCGGATCGTGTTAATATTAACCGAAGCATTCGCGCACGCGAAGTGAGGGTAATCGATCCTGAAGGTAACCAGCTGGGCGTTGTATCGATTGAGGATGCTCTGAAGGCCGCGGCCGAATTCGGACTTGATCTGGTAGAAGTTTCGCCTAATGCAGCACCGCCGGTCTGCAAGATTATGGACTACGGGCGTTACAAGTACGAACAGACCAAGAAGAAACAGGAAGCCAAGAAAAAGCAGAGTACCTTTCAGGTCAAAGAGATCAAAGTCCGCCCCAAGACCGGTGATCATGATCTTGAGACCAAGCTGGGCCACATTCGAAAATTTCTCGGCCGGAAAGACAAAGTCAAAGTGACGGTTCTTTTCCGGGGGCGGGAAATAACCCTCTCGGATCGCGGCCGGGAGTTGTTAAAGAGAATTGCGACCGAGCTTGAAGAGATTGCCGTGGTTGAGCAGTACCCCAAATTTGAAGGTCGCACCATGATGATGGTATTATCGCCTAAGTAATCGGGCGTGATGGCGTAGATTTGAATAGCCTTGGGAGCACTCGGTTGACCGCCGGGTGATCCGAATTGCCGCTGTGGTGGTGGGCAGCGGAATTGGCGTGGGCCCGTAAAAATCCGGCCGCGCCAAAGCTTTTTGGGCCGGTGCCGGTTTCGATAAGCGTCAGGGTGAACGATGGGCGGCCCGCTGGCCGCTGAAAAGAAGCGAATGATAAGGAGAAGATTGTATGCCTAAAATTAAAACGAACCGGGCGGCTGCCAAACGGTTTAAAAAAACAGGTTCCGGGAAGTTTGTGTATAATAAATCTCACGCCAGTCATATTTTGACCAAGAAAACGCGCAAGCGTAAACGGGCCCTGCGACTGAGCCAGGTTATTGACAAATCCGATATGCGCGAACTGCGTCTGCTGATGCCCAACGGGTAAACGGCAAGCCGCAAGGCGGGCGGCCTCGGCTGGATAAGACGCTATCCAATAAGGGGGCCGGCCGGACTTGACGGTTAACATGATTCAAACCTGTCGAACCGCGCCAGACAGGACTCGAGGTTGAAGGAGAAAATACCATGCGTATTAAGAGAGGGTTCAAAGCCCGAAGACGAAGAAAGAAAGTGCTGAAACTGGCCAAAGGGTTTCGGGGCGGCCACAGCAAACTTTTTCGTACGGCGGCGGATACGGTCGACAAGGCACTCATGTATGCCTATCGCGATCGCCGTGTCCGTAAACGAGACTTCCGACGCCTGTGGATTATTCGCATCAATGCGGCTACGCGCATGAATGATATGTCCTACAGCAAGTTCATGAACGGGCTCAAAAAGGCTGGCATTGAGCTGGATCGCAAAGTGTTGGCTGACCTCGCCGTTTCCGATCCCGCCGGTTTTACCCAAATCACCGCTCTGGCATCTCAGCACGTATAAGCATTATCAGCCAGGGTAGCGGGCGGCCGATCATCATTCACAGGATCGGCTGCCCTCCTGCGCAATTAACCCCCTATACACAGATCGAGCGACACCTTGGACAAGTCGATAGATGGAATATACCAGGAGGCCCTGGATGAGTTGCGCGGGGTGACGGACCCCGGCGCTCTGGATGCCTTCAGCGTTCGCTATCTGGGACGAAAAGGTCGGCTGACGGCATTCCTGCGCAACATTGCGACTTTGCCGCCGGAACAGCGGGCGGAGGCCGGCAAAAAAGCCAATCAGTCCAAAAAGAAGCTGGAAGCGGCCATCCAGGCCCACGTCAAACACCTCGCGGACGGCGACGGGCATCAGGAAGAGCATATCGATATTACGCTGCCGGGTCGCCAAACCCTTCCGGGTGCCATGCATCCGATCACCCGTGTGAACCAGGAAATATGCGACATTTTTCAGCGTATGGGTTACAGCATCGCCGAGGGGCCGGAAGTCGAGGCAGATTATTATAATTTCGAGGCGCTCAATGTCCCCAAGTATCACCCGGCGCGGGACATGCAGGACACCTTTTATGTGTCTGAGAATATCGTGCTGCGCACCCAGACCTCTCCGATGCAGATCCGCGTGATGGAGCAGCAGACCCCTCCGGTGGCTGTGATCGCCCCCGGCAAGGTCTACCGTTGTGACTCCGATCTGACCCATACCCCCATGTTTCACCAGGTGGAGGGGCTTCTGGTCGATGAGGATGTGTCCTTTGCCGATCTGAAGGGCACGCTGACCGCTTTCGTGCATGCCATGTTTGACGATCAGACCAGTTTGCGCTTCCGGCCCAGCTTTTTCCCCTTTACCGAACCCAGCGCCGAAGTCGATATCCTCTGCGTCATGTGCCGGGGCGAAGGGTGCCGGGTTTGTTCCCATTCGGGGTGGATTGAGATCCTGGGCTCGGGCATGGTGCATCCCAATGTGTTTCGCAGCGTCGGCTACGATACAGACCGCTATTCCGGCTTTGCCTTCGGCATGGGGGTCGAGCGCATTGCCATGCTGAAATACGGCATCGATGATATCCGCAAGTTTTTCAACAATGACATGAGATTTTTGAGGCAATTCTAGTATGAAAGTCAGTTTGAGTTGGCTTAAGGAATACGTCCCGCTCGAGTGGGATGCCGACCGCTTGGCGGAAGCACTGACCATGGCCGGCCTTGAGGTGGATGCCATCTATGACCGTTTTGCCTATCTCCGTCAGATAAAGGTCGCCCAGGTCCGGGCGGTGCGCGAACACCCCAAAGCCGATCGATTGAAACTGTGCGATGTCTCCACCGGAGACCGGCAGTACCAGATCGTGTGTGGTGCGCCCAATGTGAACGAAGGCATGCTTTCCGCTCTGGCGGTTCCGGGGGCCGTCTTGCCTGACGGTCGCACCCTGACGGAAACGCGCATCCGCGGCGAGGTCTCTCAGGGCATGTTGTGCAGTGAAGCGGAACTGGAGCTTGGTTCCGACAGCAGCGGCATCTGGTCCCTCCCGGAAGATCTGCCTCTCGGGGCTTCCCTGGCGGAGGCGCTGGGCCTGTCGGACATCGTGCTGGAAATCGACCTGACGCCGAATCGTCCGGATTGCCTGAGCATCCTCGGTGTGGCCCGCGAAGCCGCGGCGCTTCAGCATAATCAACTGCGTCCTCCGGATATTCAATTGTCGGATGCGGGCCAGGCCATCGCAGACTACACCAGCGTCACTATCGAAGACCCGGACCTTTGTCCGCGCTATACGGCGCGCTTGATCGAGGGAGTGACGATCGCGCCGTCGCCCGCTTGGCTCCAGGATCGGATTCGATCGGTAGGCATGCGCCCGATCAACAATGTCGTGGATATCACCAACTTTGTTATGATGGAGCTTGGACAGCCGCTGCACGCGTTTGATTTCGACCGTTTGGCCGGCCAGCGCATCGTGGTGCGGCGGGCTCGAGACGGGGAGGCCTTTGTTAGCCTGGATAACAAGGAACGCATCCTCGACAGCGAAATGCTGATGATATGCGACGGGGAAAAGCCGGTCGGCATCGGCGGCGTCATGGGGGGCTTGAACTCCGAGGTGGAGGCTTCGACACGGCGCGTGCTTTTGGAGAGTGCCGGCTTCAATCCGGTCAGCATTCGCCGGACCGCCAAACGGCTGAACCTGAATTCCGAAGCATCCCACCGCTTTGAACGGGGTGTCGATCCCCAGGGCACCGTCGTGGCGCTGCATCGCGCGGCCCAGCTGATTGCCGAATTGGGTGGCGGAACCCTCGTCGAGGGGCATCTCGATGTTCATCCGATCCCCCATGAAACCCCGTGCATTCGTCTGGATGTCGCCCGCACCAACCGTTTGTTGGGCACTTCACTCGGGGCGGACGAAATCGCCAATCTGATGGAATCCATTGAAATCAAAACTAAAATTCTTTCAAAAGAACAGATTGAGGCCCGTCCTCCCTCCTTTCGCGTGGATATTCATCAGCCGGAGGATCTTCTTGAAGAGATCGCGCGGCTTTGGGGATACAACCGGATTGCCCCCCGCAAACCCTGTGTGGCCACTGATAATGTGCGCTCAAGCCGGTCTCTCGACATAAAAAAAAGAATCCGATTCCTCTTGAATGGATTCGGTTTCACAGAAACGATCAATTACAGCTTTATCAGTGAACGGGCCTGTGATCATCTGGGCTTGTCCTCTGAGGACCCGCGGCGCGCAATGGTCAAAATCCTTAACCCCTTGACGGAAGACCAGAATGTCATGCGGACGTCTCTGGTTCCGGGCATGCTTGAGACCGCCCTGCGGAACATCGCCCAACAAACCAAAAATTTAAAGCTGTTTGAAATCGGGAAGGTGTTTCTCAGTCAGGGCCAGGACCTCCAGCCGGATGAACACAACATTCTGGCGGCGCTGTGGACGGGTGCCCGTCATGAAGGTGGCTGGAATCGCCAGGCAACGGCCAGCGACTTTTATGATATCAAGGGTGTTTTGGAAGGGCTTTTAACGGGCCTGCAGGTGCAAGACAGCCAATTCACGCGCGTGAAGGCAGATCGGGCTCCGTATCTGCGTACCGGCGCGGCTGCCGAAATTTCCGTCGGGGGCCACACCATCGGATGCATCGGGGAAATCAATGACGGCGCTCTCTCCAATTTCAATCTAAAACAACCCGCCTTTCTTTTTGAAATGAATCTGGATCGTTTGATAGCGCTGATCCCGGATCATATTCAAGCGACTCCTCTACCGCGCTACCCTTCCACTTCACGGGATATCACCTTAATCGTCGATGTCGATCTGGATGCCCAGGCGGTCTTGTCGGGAATTCACCGGATGGAGAATGAACTCGTTGAAACGGTTTGGATCTTTGACGTGTTTAAAGGCCGTCCGATTCCCGATGGCAAAAAGAGCCTTTCCTTACGGGTCGTCTACCGTTCATCCGAGGGAACACTTGAAGATGAGGCGATCAACCGGATCCACCACGATTTGACGCAGCAGCTGCTGGCGGTTTGTAAAGCGGATTTGCCTTCCTGAGTACGATCCCATCGTCTATCCGTTCATGAGGGAGGAACCATGCCTTCCGAAGCGAAAGGTGCCAATAAGCTCTATTATCGCATTGGGGAGGTCAGTGCGATAACCGGTGTGCCATCCTACGTCCTGCGGTTTTGGGAAGGGGAGTTCTCCAGCATCAAGCCTCGCCGAACAGAGTCCGGGCAGCGACTGTACCGTCCCGCGGATCTCGAGCGTATCCGACTCATCAAGGATTTGTTGCACCGACAAAGGTATACCATACAGGGGGCTAGGCGGTTTCTAAAGCAGCAGGAGTCGCCACCGCCCGCCGCCGATTGGTGGTCGGAATTGCAGATGATTCGCAGGGAACTCAAGGCCATTCGGGAGCTGCTTTCCTAATATCCGGCGGGGCATGTTTGTGTCGTTGCCCATTTTGTTTCCCCGAAGGGGTGGCTTGTGGCGAAACGTGTTGACAAAGCACCGCTTTTGTCCTAATTAGAGATCCTTGGAAGCGGGCATAGCTCAGTTGGTAGAGTACAAGCTTCCCAAGCTTGGTGTCGCGAGTTCGAATCTCGTTGCCCGCTCCAACTTCCGCCTTTTTTTTAAAAGGTCGTTTAAGGGAAGCGTTATGTATGGAACCGGGAATGTAGCCTATCAATCATGGTACCTTGCATGAGTACATAACGTCTCACGCCATTTTGGCGGTGCACCTGAAGTTGAAAACGGGCGGAAGCCCGTTTTTTGTTTTGGATTTTAGGCGAAGACAATGACGCAACCGGAAGCGGAAGAGAAAAGCATTTCCCAAAAGATGAATAGCGGGCTGCAGAAGAAGGAGAAGCAGATTGCCTCCCAGGTCTGGAGTGCTGCGGAGCCGCTTTGCTTGGATGAAGGCATGGAGTTGGTGTTCATTGAATTTCGGCGGGAAGCCCAGGGCCGTGTTTTGCGTCTTTATATCGATAAAAAGGGTGGCGTGGCCCTGGATGATTGTGCGCGTATCAGTCGCCAATTGAGTGATATCCTGGATGTTACCCTAGAAGATATCGGGCCTTACAGCTTAGAGGTTTCTTCACCGGGTGTTAACCGGCCGATCGGGCGCCTTGAAGATTATAACCGTTTTAAAGGTCAGCGGGTGCATATCAAAACACGTCAGCCCATTGATGGGCGGAAGAATTACCGAGGCGTTCTTCACGGAATTGATGAAGGTATTGTCGCAGTCGTATGCGACAATGAAGAGTTTTACATCCCTCATGAAGCGATATCCATTGCACGGCTTGTCAATTTTAATGGAGAAAAATAATGTTTGTAGCGGATATTAAACGCGTCGTCGAACAGGTCAGCCGAGATAAAGGCATCGATCGTGAGATCTTGATCAGCGCGCTGGAGGAAGCGCTTAAGTCGGCCGCCCGAAAGAAATTCGGAAGCAAAATCGACATTGAAGTGCAATACAATAACGACTCCGGCGAAATCGAGGTTTTTCAATTTAAAGACGTCGTGGAGACGATTGAAGATCCTGCTATTGAGATAACGCTGGAGGAGGGGCGCAAGCTGGATGCCGAGTGTGAAATCGGGGATAGTCTCGGCACCAAAATGGATACCTCGACGTTTGGACGCATTGCCGCTCAATCCGCCAAACAGGTCATCATTCAGAAGATGAAAGATGCCGAAAAAGACGCCATTTACGCGAGCTTCATTGATCGCAAGGGCGAAATCATCAACGGTATTGTCCAACGCATGGACCGCGGCGACATTATCGTCAATTTGGGGCATACCGAAGGCGTTTTGCCGGTACGCGAGCAAGTGCCGCGTGAATCCTACCGGCGTGGCGATCGCATCCGGGCGTATATCCTGGACGTCTTGCATGAAACGCGTGGCCCCCAGATTATTCTATCGCGGGGGCACAAGGATTTCCTTATGGACCTATTCAAAACCGAGGTCCCGGAAATCAGTGAGGGCATTGTCAGCATTATGGGGGCGGCCCGTGAGCCGGGCGTGCGCGCGAAGATCGCTGTCTCTTCCAACAATTCCGATATCGATCCTGTGGGGGCCTGTGTCGGTATGAAAGGCAGTCGCGTTCAGAATGTCGTGCAGGAATTGCGAGGAGAGAAAATCGATATTATCCCTTGGCATGTGGATGCCGCCAAATTTGTGTGCAATGCGCTGGCACCGGCTGAAATATCGCGTGTCATTATCGATGAATCCAATCGTTCGATGGAAGTCATTGTCCCTGATGACTACCTGTCGATCGCGATCGGCAAGCGGGGACAGAACGTTCGCTTGGCATCCAAATTGACGGGATGGCATCTCGATGTCCAAAGCGAATCGCGTTACAACGAGGCCATGAAGAGCGGCTACGAATCTCTCATGGCGCTACCGGAGGTCAGCGTCAGTCTTGCGGACGCACTATACGAAGCAGGTTTTTTCTCAGTCGATGAAATCAGTATCGCATCGGCTGAGGATTTGCTGCAGATCCGGGATATCGATGAGGATCAAGCCCGCGCGCTCATCTCCGCCGCACGGCAAGCGGTCTTGGATGCTGAAAATGCGGCCGAGGATGAAGATCAAGCGGACGTTGAGCAAAGCGAAGAATCGTCGAGCGCCTCCGACATAGAGGCGCCGGAAAGTGCCGAACCATCATCAGACCAGGATGAGCTGAACGGCGCAGTAGACGACACCCAAGACCAGGATGCCATTCCTGAGCCTCCAGGCGACGAAGCCGAGGCGGATTCGGAAGCGAAGGAATAGCGGAGCGGATCGATTTAATCGGAAGCAGAGGCGGCTGTACGGCTATCGAAAATTGTCTGGGGAGCTGTATCTGAGGGGGAAAGCATGGCAAAAATCAGGGTATATGAACTTGCCCGAGAGCTCAACATGACCAACAAAGCACTCATTGAAAAGATGAGTGACATGGATATCGCGGTTAAGAGCCATATGAGTTCTCTCGAAGATGAGGCCGTCACGCAAATCAAGGCGGCGTTTTTTGGCAAACCGGCCGAAAAGGTCGAAGAGACTCGCATCAAACCCACGGTTATTCGGCGCCGACGGAAAAAGGTTGTCGAGCCGGCTGAGGTTGAAGCCGTCCAGGAAGAAGATTCGGAAGAAGGGCCCGAACCGGCCACGGCCGAAGCGCTTGTTGAAGAAGCAGATGAAAATGCGCCGACCGTTCCCGAAGTTGCTGAAGCCGAGGCTGAAAAGGTGCCCGTGAAGAAAGGCACCAAAGCTGAAGAACCGGCTAAAATTGTAAAACGGCCTCCAGAAAAGGAGATCGCGCCCCAGGCTGTGGAAACAGCTACGGAACCATCCGAAAAAGAAGGCGATGTTGAGGCCCTTGCCCCGGATGCTGTTCAGAAAGAAGCGCCGGCTCCGCCTGAGACGGAAGCCGAAGAGTCGAGCCCCAAGGCTGAGCCTCAAAAAACTGAACCGCCGGCTGTAAAGGCCAAGAAGGAAAAGAAGCTTGAGCCGGCGGCTAAGATTATCAAGCTTCCCCCGCGACCGCCGGAAGAACCTCTCGCACAAGCGGAGCCGAAGGTCTCCGATGGGGAGCCTGCCCGCGATGATGGAGAGACAGCCTCTGCCAGGAAGAAAAGACGTAAAAAGCGCACCGAAGAAGAACTTGACCGAAAGTTTTTCAAGAAAAAAATTGCTTTCCGAAAGAAATCGGTTATCGAAGGCGCCGATCTATATTCGGGCCAGGGCAGAGGTCGCAAAGGGCGCAAAGACGCTCGCGGAAAGGCGGCTGCCGGGCAAAAGACCCAGATCACGACAGCTAAAGCGATCAAGCGGAGAATTAAAGTGGATGAAGCCATTGTGCTCTCAGAGTTGGCAAAACGGATGGGCATCAAGGCCAGCGAAATCATCAGAATGCTGATGGGCCAAGGCGTCATGGCAACCGTGAACCAGAGCATCGATTATGAGACGGCCAATCTGGTGGCGGCCGAATTCGGTTATGAGGTGGAAAAGGCGGCTTTTGAAGAAGACGAATTGATCAAAATCGAAGAAGACGCCCCAGAAGCCATGACGGAGCGTCCGCCCGTGGTCACCATTATGGGGCATGTCGATCATGGTAAGACCTCTCTGTTGGATGTTATTCGCAAGACCCATGTCACCGAATTGGAAGCCGGTGGTATTACGCAGCACATCGGCGCCTACAGCGTGTCCACGGAAAAAGGCCAAATTACCTTTCTGGATACCCCGGGGCATGAAGCATTTACGGCCATGCGCTCGCGTGGGGCCCAGGTTACCGATATCGTTATTCTGGTGGTCGCCGCCGATGACGGGGTGATGCCGCAAACCGTGGAAGCCATCAACCATTCCCGGGCATCGGAAGTACCACTGATCGTGGCCGTCAATAAGATGGATAAAGCCGGGGCCGACCTGGACCGTGTGTACCGCGAGTTGTCCGAGAAAGGGTTGGCACCGGAAGCCTGGGGCGGCGATACGATTTTCGTTAATGTCTCCGCGAAGCAGAAGACGGGCATTGATGAATTGCTGGAAATGATCTTGCTTCAAGCGGAAGTCATGGAGCTAAAGGCCAATCCTGATAAACTGGCTTTCGGCCATGTGGTGGAGGCCAAGCTCGACTCCGGCCGCGGACCGGTGGCCACGGTCCTGGTTAAGGAAGGTACCTTGCGGACCGGAGATCCGGTGGTTTGTGGTGTTCACTTCGGCAAGGTCCGCGCCATGCTGAACGATATGGGTAATCCCGTATCGGAAGCCGGCCCCTCGATTCCGGTGGAGGTCTTGGGGCTTTCGGGGGTACCGGTCGCCGGCGATGAGTTGATCGCATTGAAGGATGAGAAGGATGCCAAGCAGGTCAGCCTGCACCGCACGCAGAAACAGCGTACCAAGGAGCTCGCCAAGTCCAACCGCATGAGCCTTGAGAACCTCTTTGAGCAAATGAAGGAGGGCGAAGTCAAGGATCTCAATCTGATCATCAAGACGGATGTGGACGGCTCCATGGAGGCCTTGAAAGATTCGCTGATCAAATTGTCCAACGAAGAAGTCAAGATCAATGTCGTTCATTCCGCTTCGGGCACTATCACCGAGTCGGACGTTTCCCTCGCGGCCGTGTCCAACGCGATCATCATCGGGTTCAATGTGCGGCCCACGCCTAAAGTGCAGAGCATGGCCCTCGAAGAGGGTGTGGATATGCGCTATTACAATGTCATCTATGATGTCATCAAGGAGATCAAGGATGCCATTGCCGGAATGATGGAGTCCATCTTCGAAGAGCGGGTTCTGGGACGCGCCGAGGTGCGGGAGGTTTTCCAGATCCCCAAGATTGGCGCCATTGCCGGATGTCATGTAACGGACGGCAAAATGGAACGCAATCAGCTGATGCGGCTGCTGCGGGACGGGGTTGTTTATTTCGAAGGGCGCAATTCATCCCTGCGGCGTTTCAAAGATGATGTCAAAGAGGTGCAAAGCGGCTACGAATGCGGGATCGGCATCGAAAACTACAACGATATCAAGGTCGGCGATGTCATTGAGTGCTACTATCTGGAAGAAATTCGCCCCGAAGTCCAATGATGCCTTGCGGTAAGGGGTATACGCGTTCGATCGGCACTGCCGTAATGGGCATACGGTAAAAATTGGCGGAAAAGCGATGGTTGTCGGCATCGGTCGGATCGTCTATCGGATTCATGACTGCCGCTCTTTGAAAGGCAAACGAAAAGTCGTCAAGGCGATCATCATGCGGTTGCGAAATAAATTTAATGCTTCCATCGCTGAGGTGGGCGCCAACGATATGCACCAACGGGCGGAGATCGGGTTTTGTATGGTCGGTAATGACCGTGGCGTGGTGAATTCGAAAGTCGACAAACTTTTTAATATGGCCGAAGATCTCGGATTGGCGGAGGTTATCGATATGGAAATGGAGATTATCAGTTTATGACGCGCTTTGCACGATCAGAGCGGGTCGGTCGCCATATCCGCAATACCCTGGCCGATATTCTGCGCCGGGATGTTAAAGATCCCCGTTTGAAGATGGTGACCATTACGAGCGTCGACGTTTCTCCAGATCTGAGACTGGCCAAGATCTATTTTGCGACAACCGGCGAAGATGAAAAGATTCAGCGTGTGCTGAGCGGGTTCGACCAAGCGCGCGCCTTTATCAAAAAACGGCTCGGTCAGGAGTTGGGCCTGCGGTATATGCCGGATATCCGTTTTTTCTATGATGATTCGCTTGATTACGGCGCCCGCATGGAGGCGCTTTTCCGATCGATAGGTGAGAAAGATGGACACCGTCATCGACCGAATGAGTGAGCGCCAGGCGCTTTTTCTGGCAACGCATGTCAATCCTGATGGGGATGCAATCGGGTCTTTGATATCCTTGGGACTGGGCTTGCAGCAGCAAGGCAAGCAGATTTATATGTATAACGCTAGCCCCATTCCGGCAGTCTACCGGTTTCTGCCGGGGGTGCAAGGGGTCCGGCAGACCTTGCCGTCTTCTTCTGAATGGGATGCTGCGATCGTACTGGATTGCGGTGATATCGAGCGGATCGGCGAAGCCGTGGATTTCGTGCGTGGTCTCCCGATGATCATTAATATCGATCATCATGTGACCAATACCGCCTTCGGCCAACATCGCATCATCGATACGGCGGCCTGTTCATCGGCGGAAATCGTTTACCGACTGCTCAAGCGCATGGGGGTCGAAATCGACCCGGCCATCGCTTCGTCGATCTATACCGGTATTTTAACCGATACGGGTTCTTTCCGATTCGCGAATACCAATAGCGCGGCCTATGCGATTAGCGCCGAGATGGTTCGATGCGGTGTTGATCCCTATACGGTGGCCCAGCACGTTTACGGCACGTATTCGTTGGGCCGTATCAAATTGTTGAATATGGCCCTCGACTCGATTGAAATTTCCGCCAATGGCAAGTTGTCGCTGATGACCCTGACCAAGAATATGTTTGCCGAGACGGATACGAATCCCGAAGATGTGGACGGCATGATCAATTATGCCAAGCGCATCGAGGACGTGAAAGTGGCTGCGTTGATCATGGAAAACACCAACGGCATGTCCCATAAACGCTTTCATGTGAGTTTGCGTTCGGACGGATCGGTAGATGTGGCCGAAATCGCCGCTTCATTTGGCGGTGGTGGACATTTCAATGCCGCCGGATTTGGTGTCGAGACGTCCCTCAAGGATCTCAGGGAAACCATTATTTCCATAGCAGAGCAGCTTTGATAAAGGTATGCGGGACGGGGCTCTGATTATCGACAAGCCGGCCGGCATGTCCTCGGCGCAGGTGGTCGGCAGGGTAAAAAAAAGTTTCCAAGCAAGGAAAGTGGGGCATGCCGGAACGCTGGATCCCTTTGCTACCGGGGTCTTGGTTTGCCTCATGAACAAGGCCACCCGCCTGGCCCAGTTTCTCTTGCGGGGTAGAAAGCAATATCAAGCCGTGCTTCATCTGGGTGTTGTTACGGACACGCAGGACCCCACAGGGCGTGTAATCGACTCCCGGCCGGTGCCGGATTTCAGCGAGGAAGACCTTCAGCAAGTCTTCCGGCAGTATGCGGGGACCGTCGAACAGATTCCGCCCGCCTATTCGGCATTGAAACACAAAGGCGTGGCGTTGTACAAATTGGCACGCAGGGGACAGGCCATACAGAAACCGGCCCGTAGCGTTCATATCGAAAGGCTGGAAATCGTGGCGGTGGCGTTGCCCGAGGTGCATTTCACCGTTACCTGCTCGGCCGGCACCTATGTCCGCACGCTATGTGCGGATATCGGTCAGGCGCTGGGTTGCGGGGGGCATCTCAGGGCGTTGCGCCGGACCATGAGCAGTGGGTTCGGTATCGATGAAGCCATCAGCTTGGAGGCCTTAAACCGCGCTATGGCGGATCCCCAGTTGCCGGTTCCCCTGATTTCGCCGGGTGCTGCGTTGCGGGATATGCCGGCCTTGAGGGCGGATGGGGATGTTGCCGCCAAGATTAAAACCGGCGGGAAACTCGATGTTAAGGATTTCACCGACTTACCGCATGATGCAACGGTAATGAAAAATGGTGAGCAAGGGACCTGTTACAAAGTTTTCGATAGGGACACCCAGTTGATCGCCGTCGTTTCGGTGGATTGGCAAAACGAAACGATCGCCTATCGTGGTGTCTTTGTCTGACGGAAACCACGCGGATATCGTTTTGCGCGACAAGCGTTGAAGCTTGCGCGTGACGATAGGCAGCCGCACAAGGTACCCTCTATTGACATGAGCATCATTATAATTAAGAGGAGGCTAAGAGACCGTGGTATTTACAACTGAAGATAAGAAGCGTCTGATTGAACAGCACAAGCTACACGACACGGATACGGGATCACCGGAGGTTCAGGCCGCATTGTTGACGCACCGGATCACCTATTTGACGGAGCATTTGAAGGTGCACAAGAAAGACCACCATTCCCGCCGCGGCTTGTTGATGCTGGTCGGACGCCGCCGCCGTCTGCTCAATTACGTCAAGAACAAAGATGTGAACCGCTATCGATCGATTATCGAGAATCTCGGACTGCGCAGGTAGTCGCGGATCGCGAGGCTTCCCTTGGCGAAGTCTATCCCCAGGGCGAAAAATGTCCGCTCAGGGGAAGCCTTTGCGCCGATCGATGGGCAAAGCTGTTAATGATGATGAGGTATAGGGGCCATCGTATGTCGCGATGGGCCTAACTAGCTCGCATGCCAGCATGGTTGCCGTAGTGAAAGCCCCTATAAAGAGGCGTACGGTGTGGAACCTGCAGGAGGCAAAATGGAAAAATTAGTACAAACCGAGATCGGGGGACGAACCCTGAGCATCCAGACCGGCAAACTGGCCAAACAGGCTTCAGGCGCTGCTCTGGTCCAATACGGGGAGACGATCGTCCTGGTTACCGTTGTTTCCGCCAGAGACGAACGACCGGGTGATTTTCTTCCGCTTACGGTTGAATATCAGGAAAAAATTTATGCAGCGGGACGGATTCCCGGCAATTATTTTCGCCGGGAAATCGGGCGGCCGAGTGAAAAGGAAACCTTGACCGCGCGTTTGATCGATCGCCCGATCAGGCCGCTGTTCCCCAAAGGCTATCGCTTCGAAATCCAGGTTATCGCCACGGTGCTTTCCATGGACAAGGAAAACGATCCGGATATTTTGGCCATGATCGGCGCGTCAGCGGCGCTTGAGCTGTCTGACATCCCCTTCAGCGGACCGATTGCCAGCGTTCGTGTGGGGCGGGTCAATGGTGAACTGGTCGCCAATCCCAGCCTTTGTGATTGCGACGATTGCGATATCAATATCATCGTGGCCGGATCCCGCACGGGCGTGGTGATGGTGGAAGGCGGGGCCGATATCGCCCGCGAGGAGGACATGCTGGAGGCGATCTATTTTGGTCACCAGGCGATCCAACCCATCATCGATATGCAACTGGAGTTGAAAGAGGCTTGCGGTGCTGAAAAACGCAGCTTTACGCCGCCGGAGAAAGATCCTGATCTGGTTCGGATTCTGGAGGAAAAAGCGATCGGTCCTTTCCGCAATGCGGTGGTTATTCCGGCCAAAGTTGAGCGGAACAAAGCGCTCCGCAATCTGAAAAAAGAAATGTTGGAATCCCTTGGCGAAGCCTACGCCGAGCGACGGGATGAGGTTAATGCAATTCTGGACGAATTGCAGAAGAAGATTTGCCGGGACCTTATCCTCAAGGAGGGGCGTCGCATCGATAACCGGCGTTTCGATGAAATTCGGCCCATTACCTGTGAGGTCGGATTGTTGCCCCGCCCCCACGGAAGTGCCCTTTTCACGCGTGGTGAAACCCAGGTCCTGGGTGTGTTGACCTTAGGCTCCGGTCAGGACGAACAGCGGGTGGAAACTCTGAGTGGTGAGGAGTTCCGCCCCTTTATGCTGCATTACAATTTTCCTCCCTATTCGGTGGGCGAGACAAGACGCCTCGGTGGGCCCAGTCGCCGCGATATTGGCCACGGGGGCCTTTCCACGCGTGCTATCGAAAAGGTGTTGCCTGACAAGGAAGACTTTGATTACACCATTCGCCTGGTGTCGGAGGTTTTGGAATCCAACGGTTCTTCCTCAATGGGGACGGTGTGTTCCGGAACGATGGCGCTGATGGATGGGGGTGTTCCCATCAAGGCGCCCGTGGCCGGTATTGCCATGGGGCTTGTCAAGGATGAAGATAATGTGGTTGTCCTCTCGGATATTCTAGGAGACGAAGACCATACCGGCGATATGGATTTCAAGGTTGCCGGCACCAGTGAAGGCATCACCGCCTTGCAGATGGACATCAAGATTCACGAACTTCCCAAGGAGATCCTGGCTAAAGCCCTGGAGCAGGCGCGTCAAGGGCGTCTTCACATTCTGTCCAAAATGAACGACGCCATCCAGGTGCCTCGTGACAAGATTTCCCCCTATGCACCTGCAATTTTGACGGTTGAAGTCAAACCGGACAAAATCCGGGAGATTATCGGCCCCGGCGGCAAGACGATCCGCGCGATCCAGTCGGAAACCAACACGCGTGTCGAAATCGACGACTCGGGATTGGTTAAGATTGCAGCGGTTTCCCAGGAAGATGGGGATGCCGCCCTGAAGATGATTGGCGACATTACCATGGAGCCGGAAGTCGGCCAGGTCTACGACGGAACGGTGGTGCGCGTTATGGATTTTGGCGCTTTCGTGCAGATATTGCCCGGCACGGACGGCCTGTGCCACATTTCGCAACTGGCGACCCATCGGGTCTCCAATGTATCGGACATCGTCAAAGAGGGCGACAAGCTGCGGGTCAAGGTCCTGGAGATCAACCGCGACGGCAAGATCAGGCTAAGCCACAAAGCCATTCTCGAAGAAGAAGGTCGACGTCCTGATGGCTCCAGTCGTAAATAAAACCGTTCTGACGAACGGCATTACGATTCTCACCAAACACATGCCCTACGTCCGCTCCGTGTCAATGGGGGTCTGGGTCAATGTCGGTGCGCGGGACGAAAGCCTGGAGGAAAACGGACTTTCACACCTCATTGAACACATGATTTTCAAGGGGACGCGGAAGCGGACGGCCTATCAAATCGCCAAAGAATTCGATGCGATCGGAGGGCAGACCAATGCCTTCACCGCCATGGAAAACACCTGCTATCATGCGCGGGTGCTGGAATCCCATTTGGATACGATGGTTGACGTTCTGACCGACATTTTCCTGAATTCCGTTTTCGAAGCCGCGGAAGTCGAACGCGAACGTCCGGTTATCCTCCAAGAGATCGGGATGGTGGAAGACAGCCCGGAAGAATACATCCACATTCTGGCAGGCCGGAATTATTGGGGTGACAATCCCTTGGGACGCTCCATCCTGGGGTCGCCTGAGAATATCCTGCGGTTCGACGCCGAAGCGGTACGGGCCTTTTTCCGCCGCTGCTATCAGCCGGACAGAATTCTTATCGCTGCCGCCGGCAAGGTCGATCATGATGCTTTGGTGGATCGCCTGGCCCCTGCTTTCGAAACGATTCAGCCCGGCAAGGGACTTCCCGAACGACGGACGCCCGCTGTCAGTCGGCAGATCAAGCTCTGCCAGCGCCAACTCGAGCAGGTGCATCTATGTCTGGCAGCCCCGGGAATTGCAACGACCCATCCGGAACGGTTCGCGTTTTCCCTCATGAATTCCATTCTGGGGGGGAACATGAGCTCGCGACTATTCCAGGAGATCCGGGAGAAGAGGGGGTTGGCGTACGCGGTCTACTCCTACCTGATTTCCTATGAAGATACCGGTATGTTCGGTGTCTATGCCGGTGTGGAGCCAGCACGGGCGGTTGAAGTGACCGCCTTGATCAGCCGCATCCTGGCTCAGATGAGGGACACGCCGGTACTCTCCGCAGAGCTCAAGGACGCCAAGGAATTCACCAAGGGCAATATGCTGTTGGCCAGTGAAAGTACGGACAACCAGATGGTCCGGCTGGCTCAGGGAGAAATCCATTACCAACGCTATGTCCCCTTGGAAGAAGTTGTCGATTACATCGACGCGGTGACAGGGGAAGACATTCAGGCACTGGCCAACAGGCTTTTCCAGGATGACCAGATGGTGCTGACCATACTGGGCCCCTTGACGGAAACGACACCATTTAAAGCCGCGTTACGGTCGCACTGATTTTTTGGCGGGTCGTCTATGAAAGCAAGCCACCAACCCACCATCGCTTTCCGGCGCCTGCGGCCAGCGATAGATGCCGATATTCCGCTTCCCCGCTATATGACGGAACAAGCCGCTGGAATGGATATCCATGCGGCCGTGGCAGCCCCGCTGACGTTGCAAATGCGGGAGATCGCTCTTGTCCCGACCGGGTTTGCCATGGCTCTGCCAGTCGGTTACGAAGCGCAAATCCGGCCGCGGAGCGGCCTGGCGGTGAAGCACGGCATCGGACTCATCAATTCGCCAGGCACCATCGATGCCGATTACCGGGGAGAAGTTAAAATCGCCCTGATCAATCTGGGGCCGCGATCGTACACGATTGAGCGCGGTGATCGCATCGCCCAAATGGTGATCCAGCAAATCTGCCGTTTTCAATTAGAGGTTGTGGAAGACCTTCCGCCGACCGAGCGTAATCAGGGCGGCTTTGGTCATACCGGTCTTCGTGGTGAGCCCTGAGCATTTGCATGCGGCCGCACGCGCGGCAACCTTCGATGCTAGGCCGCTATTGCCGTCACCAATGCTCTGAATGCGCTGTCGACTGGAATTTTTTGGGGTGAGTCCCATGAATCGGGTGGCAGGAAAATCGGCTGTCAGGCAAGACGGTCGCACCGCTAGCCCTCTGTCCGTCTGCATGCTGGCGAGCGGCAGCAAAGGCAACTGCATTCATATCGCCGCTGGAGACAAGGCGATTCTTGTGGACGCCGGCTTGAGCGGCCGCGAAATAGAACGGCGCATGGTGCAGCGCGATTTGCAGCCTGATGCGCTTCAGGCCATTATTGTCTCCCATGAGCATATCGATCATATTCGCGGCGTGGGGGTCCTGGCGCGGCGCTATAAGCTGCCTGTTTACCTGTCAAACGAAACAGCATGTGCCGCCCTGGCGTCTTTGGGAAAACTGCCGCATTTTTTCCACTTCCAGGCCGGAAAACCGTTCCACCTCTCCCCCTTTATGATTCATCCCTTCAATGTCTCCCACGACGCCGTCGATCCGGTCGGGTTCACCATCAGTACGAATGGGGGCCGGATCGGCATCGCCACCGATCTTGGCATCGCGACAGGGCTTGTGCGAGAGCATCTGAAAGGCTGCCATCTTCTCGTTCTTGAAGCCAATCACGACCTCGATATGTTGGCTAACGGTCCCTACCCCTGGCCGTTGAAGCAGAGAATAAAGGGTCGCAGTGGCCATCTTTCCAACGATGCCGCCGAAGCCTTGCTGCGCTCCGTGATGACGGTGGATCTGCGTTATGTCATTTTGGGCCATTTGAGTGAAACCAACAATACCGCCAAGCAGGCACTCAAGATTGTCCGCAAAGCGATCGACGGGCATGATATCCGTCTTCTTGTGGCCGAACAGGACCACTCCGGTCCGGTTGTCATGTTGTAAAACGCTACACCCCATTTCGTGTCATCCGAAATCACGGTACACAATTTGTTGCGATTGGTTTTTTGGCCGGTATTCGAGGGGCTTAGGGAAGCTTATTTTTTTTGTTAGAGATTTTTTTACCCATTCAACCATATATTGTGCCGATGCTCCCCGTAATATACTACAGAATCCACAGCGATGGCCATATGGATAAATTTCTTCATAAAATTCAATAGGTCACAGCCGGCCCATTGTTGAACTCCCCTATTTTCTGTGCTAATTTTAGTCTCTACCAAGCCGAATTATTTAGAAATGCCCTTGCTGTTGCGCAGGAAGCGAGTGCTGTGTCCGATTCTTTTAGGAATGAAAGTTCTTGCATTATGGGAAAGACCTATCGCCAAGGTACGACGCTAGCCTCTGAAACCGAAGCAGCCCCCGATCATGGCCATGGAATTTCAGAACCATCCGTTGAACCTCTAAATTCTGAGGACGTCCATCAATCGCGGCTGAAGATGGACTACTTGATTAACAAGATCAACTATATCAACTTCCAGAACGGAACGCTTCAGGTTGTCATGGCGCATCGTCGTTTTGAGCGCACGTTGACGGCCAAAGCGCGTCCACTGCCTTGCTGCGACGCCCATTTGAGATGTGAATGGCTGGAACCCGAGAAGATCGCGCCTTTGGTCGCGAACTATCGGTTTACGTCTTTCTTTGTCGATGACGGCGCCACAGCCATCAGGGTCGAGGCCCTTGCCATCAAGATGGATGCCGATGGGCTCGAGGTTGAACTGCCGGAACTATGCTGGGAGATCACAAACCGACGCGAGGCAAGGATCAATTGTGAGAGCGTACCCGTCCAGGTTATCCAACACAGTATGCTTTTCCGGGGCACCCTGTTGGAGTTTAGCACAGGGTCCTTTCTCGTCGAGCTCGATATCAATCCACCCCAGACATTTCAGTGCCTCGATCACAAACAGCCGCTAAACTTAATTATCTATGATGGCAGCGATCTCATCTATTCCGGCGACTTCCGAATATTGAAGCATGACAACGGCCGAGGGCGGCGGCGGTTCGTTTTGGAGCCCCAAGTCCAGTCGATTCATCGCTATATTCCCAAAACCTACCGCAGCAAACGGCTGAAGTTAAAGCCCACGCCGAACATTGTTTTTCAACACCCCCTTACCCGCCAAACCGTAAATCTCAAAGTTCAAGATCTATCCGGTTCCGGGATTTCGGTGGTGGAAGGGGTGGGCAATTCGCTGCTGCTCCCAGGCATGATGCTGCCGGATATCGAGTTGATTTTCGCCGACAGCTTGACCATTCGCTTTAAGGCACAGGTGCTCTATCGCAACATGTCAGGCAGCGATGAAGACGCCGGCGATATCACCAATGGGCTGGCGATTATCGACATGGACAGCAACGAGCACCTGAAACTGCTGTCGCTTTTACACCAGGCGGACAATAAGAATTCCTACATCAACACGCGCGTTGAGATGGATGCCCTTTGGGACTTCTTTTTCGAAACCGGTTTCATCTATCCCAAAAAGTACGCCTATATTCAAGCCAACAAAGAGAAGATAAAAGAGACCTACTGGAAGCTCTACACACAAAACCCAACCATCGCGCGGCATTTCATCTATCAGGCCAAAGGCCGTATTATGGCGCACATGGCCATGGTACGGCTATATGAAAATGCCTGGCTGATTCATCACCATGCCGCCCGTAAACGTTCCATGGTCCGTGCGGGACTGACCGTGTTGAATCAGATCGGCTGCTTTACCTATGACTCGCATCGTCTTTACTCAATGCACATGAAGTACTTGATGTGCTATTTCCGGCCGGAGAATCATTTCCCCAACAGCGTGTTCGGTGGTTTCAACCGCTATGCAAAGGATCAGCAAGGCTGTTCGATTGATGAATTTGCCTACTGTCACTTTCCGAAAGATTCGGATGTTTTTGAAGTTTTGCCGCCTGAATGGGAACTTTCAGAGTGTCACTCCGCGGATCTTCAAGAGCTGTGCCATTGGTATGATCACTCTGCCGGTGGGCTCATGCTTGATTGCCTCGATCTTGACCCGCAATCCTTTGATTCCCGCGATTTGATAAACGAATATCAACGACATGGATTTGAGAAAGAGCGTGTCGTTCTTGCGATACGGCGCAACAATCAGTTATGTGCCTGTCTCGTTATTAACCGTTCCAATATTGGATTAAATCTTTCGGACTTAACAAATTGTGTTAAAGTCCTTATCGTTGACAGATCCCATATAAACAGGTCGATATTAGAGAATGCCTTACGGCGCATTTTCCGAGACTATAAGCTAAAAGCAGATATGCCGGTTCTGATTTATCCTGTGAAAGTGGCTGAAGAGCTGGGAATACCCTTCGAGAAAAAATACTGCTTGTGGATATTAAATACACGTTATTCAGATAAGTATTTCAAGTTTATTGACCGGATGTTTCGTCTTGCTGCAAATTAGGTATTATTGCGACTATCGTGAAACATAGTCGATAGCTCTTTTTGCATGACACTGTTCCTATAAAGCGTAAATATATGCTTAACCCATTCCTACATGGCATTTCTGCACACTCGTTAGACGCAGCCATAGATGCTGCCGATGCAAAGGTGGCTGAAATGAATGAACCGGACCCACAGGGGGGGGATGACTCCGTTTCCAGGAACAGGGATAATGTACCGCTATATAACAGCCGGATCATCGACAACTATGTCAAGCTGATAAAGAAGCATTATCGGCATATCGACATTGGTGACGTGCTTAAACACGCCGGGATTACGTCTTACGAAATTGCCGATCAGGGCCACTGGTTTACACAAAATCAAATTAATTTATTCCATCACCGCCTCTCCCAACTAACGGGCAATGAAGGCATCGCCAGAGAAGCCGGCCGTTTTGCCGCCTCACCAAATTCCCTGGGTATTGTAAGGCAGTATGTTTTAGGGATGCTTGATCCTTCCCGGGCCTACGCAATCATTGGAAAGATGGCCGCCAACATCACCCGTTCGAGCCGCTTCGAATCTAAGAAAGTATCCTCAAACAAGGTCGAAATAAGAGTTCATGTCAATGAAGGCGTTTGTGAAAGGCCTTTTCAGTGCGAGAACCGAATGGGGTTCTTCGAATCCGTTACCTTGGCCTTCAGCAACCGTCTCCCCTCCATCGAGCATCCCGAGTGTATTTTTCGTGGTGATGACTGCTGCCGATATATCATTTCGTGGGAAAAATCACCTTCCGGAATGATTAAGCGTGTGCGGAATATCCTTTTGCTTGTATTGTCATCGGTTTTTTTGTTGGGTGTGATGGCCAATATCCATGCTGCCATTGCCATCGTTTTGCCGTTGTCCCTTTTTGGTTTATTCGGCCTTAGCCTTTTTGCAGAATTTCTAGAGAAAAACGAACTCAAGACAACCTTGAGTAATTTGCGTAATTCAAGCGAAAACTTGATCGATCAGATCAACATGAATTATAATAACAGTTTACTGACCAATGAAATTGGTCTAGCGATTACGCAAAAGACCAGCGTTGCTGAAATTCTGGGCGAGGTCATTGGGATTTTTAAAAAACGCTTGGACTATGATCGCGGTATCATACTTCTGGCCAACGAAAATCGTTCTGTTTTGGAATACAGCGCAGGCTATGGTTATTCCGAAAACCTGCTGCGAATGGCTCGAAAAATCAATTTCCGGCTTGATAATCCAGATTCCACAGGGGTTTTCGTGGTATCGTTCAGGGAGAAAAAGCCTTTTCTTATTAACAATGTCGACGAGATCGAAGGGCAGATGTCCCCGCGAAGCCGAGAGTTTGTACGACTGACCGGGGCGGAAGCGTTTATTTGTTGTCCCATCATGAGCGATGGGCAGCCGATCGGTATTCTTGCCGTCGACAATGTGAAAAGCAAGCGGCCCCTCGTCCAAAGTGATATGAGCATGCTGATGGGGATAGCGTCGATTTTAGGGGTTAGCATTAGGAATGCAGACCTCATTAAAAGCAAAGTCGGACAGTTCAACTCTATCTTGCGCGTACTGGCAGCCACAATTGATGCTCGGGATCCACTAACCGCGGGCCATTCTGAAAAAGTAACCGAGTATGCGATAGGGATCTGTGAAGAGATGGGACTGCCGGGCGATTACCGCGAGATGATCCGTGTGGCTGCTCTTTTGCACGACTATGGGAAAATCGGCGTTCCCGACGCCATTCTAAAAAAGCCCGGGAAGTTGACCACGGAAGAATTCGAGATCGTTAAAACGCATGCCCAACGAACCAAAGAAATTTTGGAGCAGGTCAATTTTGAGGGGATTTTTGAACAGGTTCCCAAAATAGCTGGTGCCCACCATGAGAAAATCGACGGTTCGGGCTACCCCCTTGGGTTAAAAAATCAGGAGATACCGATGGGGGCCCGGATAATTGCCGTGGCCGATTTTTTTGAAGCCATTACCAGCCGACGCCATTACCGTAACCCCATGTTTATCGAAAAGGCGCTGTTAATCCTTCGCAAAAATAGTGGCATCCAATTCGATAAGCAAGTTGTTTCCGCCTTTATCGCCTATTATCGCAAAAAACATTCCTGCGACGTTATATCCCTGGCCTCCTAAAGAAAACCACTTCCGCATTGCTGACCGTTTGCTGGGTAGCCCTCAACTCTATCACGAGTAACGGCAAAATCGGCTGATAGTGACACGAAACGATGCTATGTCGATCGGACGGATTGCGGCAGTCCCCGGGCGGGCGCGCCTGTCACTATCCTTTGGGCGGCTTACGGTTGGCGGGTTCTTTCCCGAAGCGCTGGAAATGCTCTGATTTGAGAAAAGCTTTGCGGTAGGACGCGTTGATGCGGTACGCCATGATTGTCGCAATGAGATCACGTGTGGTCCAGAGTGTATTGAGTGTCCGTTTGATGGTTTGGCGCGGGCTGTAGAAGATTTTACGCAGGGTTGTAAATTCCCGATAAACGTCCTGGCGGGACATGTTGTGTGGCTCGAAGACCAAGCGTGAGAGACGATAGTCTTTCCAGGCCCTGGGAAAGTCGGTATCAATAATGCGACCGTCCTTCATCAAAGCGTTCCACAGATGGGTGCCCGGCAAGGGGGTCGGCTTGGTGGTCTGGATGATATCGATTCCAGTGGACTGAATGAATTGTGAGGTCGCTTTGAAGATAGCGGGGTTGCTATTGTCACCACCCAGGACGAAGGCCGCCAGGATGGCGATGCCGGCTCGGCGAATATTGCGAACGAGCTCGGTGTACCGGTGGTGTTCAAGATGCTTTAAGTTGATGTTCTTTTTATAATCCCGAAGACTTTGGGGGTCCACGGATTCCATGCCGATCAAGGCGACTTTGATGCCGGCCTGCGCGGCGAGTTTCAATAATTCAGGATCTTCGCCAAGCTGCAGGGATGACTGGACGAAGAAGTACCGATTCAGTTTGAGATCGATAACCTTTCGAAAAAACGCTTTGGCCCATGCGATATCTTTGGGGCCGTGGCCGATGATATTGTCGTCGGCAATCAAGATTTTTTTCTGGGGGATTTCCTGCAATTCTTGGATTACGGCATCCAGGTTCCGCCGTCGAAATCGTCGCCCATTGAAAGCGGTTACGGAGCAGAATGTGCAATCCATCGGACAGCCACGCGATGTCTGGATGCTTCCCCAACTATAAAAAGAATTCTTGAGAATATCCCTGCGAGGCAAGGGGAGCGCGGACAAATCCTGCCATTCCCCTTCATAGCGTCGCTGCATCTTCCCGGCTTCCAAATCCTGGAGCAGCCGTGGCCATACGGTTTCCGCCTCGCCAACGACGACGGCAGTGCAAAATTTAAGCGCCTCTTCAGGCATCATGGATACATGAATGCCCCCCATGATGGTTGGGATGCCACGGGATCGGTAGTGTTGCGCAATCTGGTAGGCGCGAAATACCGAAGACGTCATGGCGGTGATCCCGACGACGTCGGCATCCTGGTGCACAAAGGGTTCGATGTTTTCGTCAATAACCTGGATGTCGTAATGGGGCGGGGTCACGGCGGCAATATACGGAAGGTTGAGGGGCGGCCAAGTGGTTGCCCTAATATTGCCCAGAACCGTATGGTCGATCGCGGGGTTGATCAGCAGAAGTTTTGGCATTTTAAATCAAATCGCACGGCATTTAAAAAATCCACCCGAGCTTAGTGTGATACCAGCGATACGGGCTTGGCATCGTTAATGGTTTTGGCGCATGCCGAGGGTGTCTTACGGCGGAAGCACATTGTTGTCAGACTTCTATTTCAAGGGCATGTGGCGCATCAAAGATCGGCGCCAGGCTTGACTCAGGGATGCCCAAACCAGGCCCCTGAAAGAGGGGTTTGCGCTTCATGCCCTGCAATCGTTCGTGGTCTTGATTCAAGTCGATAAACAATAAAGAAGAATACCCCTCATAATGATTGAAAGCGGAATGACTGGAGGCCGCATACAAGCCGGCAGCATCCAGGATGGGGCCTTCACCGACATGCGTTCCGAGCTGGCATTTCAAACCGTTTTGCTGGGCGAGATCGGCGATGGCCATCAGTTTAAGGAGGCCGCCGCACTTTGAAAGCTTCAGATTGAAGCCGTCACAGGCCTGGGACATGGCCATTTTTTGGGCATCCTCCAGCGAGCAAATCGATTCATCCAGTATGATATCGATATCGATCATCTCCCGAAGCTCGCGTAGTCGTTCGGGTGTGGCCCCACGAATGGGTTCCTCAATGGATAGGATATCGAAAGAGGCCATCTGTTCAATGTGCTTTAAGGCCTCCTGAAACGACCACTTGCCGTTGGCTTCGATCCGGATAGGTATCTGGGGGCCGATCATGGAACGAATAAAGGCGACACGCTGGACGTTCTCCTGAAGGTCGTTTTTCATCAGGATTTTGACGGCATCCATCGAAATGAAATGTTGCAGATAGACGAACAGTTTCTCGATTTGATGGGTTGGCAAGAAGGGAACCGATATGGATCGGGGGACGTCGCGCGTAGGATGCCGGCCGGTTACTTCGGCGATATGAACCTGGCGATGTTTACCCAAGGCGTCCAGCAGCGCCAGATCGATGGCCGCCAAAGCGGACAAAAAGGCCCCGCCTGCTTCGGATAGGCATCTTTTCTCGATTGTCTCCAGAATCGTGACCAGATCGTCAAAGGATTCCAAATCGGCCTCAAACAGCACCGGGGAGGCAATTTCCTGAATAACTTTCGTTACGGTCCGGCAGTTCTCCCCCGTTACGTATGCCCTGGGCGCGCATTCGCCATAAGCCTGGCACCCGTTCTCGAAAGTCAATTCCAGAAATAAGGATTCAGCAGCGATACGGTGGGTTTGGGGTGAATGAAAGCCCACCTTGAAAGGCTGTCGGTATTCGGTGAGCTGAAGTTTTAATAGTTTCATCGATGCGGCTGCTTTTCAGGATGGGGGTTGCTGATTCAGCGCCTCTCGCTCGTTCGAAAGTTCCGTCAGCAACTGGCGGAGCGTCCAGCGCTCCGAAGTGGGGGTCAGGGTCGCCCACAAAGGGCTTGGCAGGCCGGCTTCCCGGTAACCAGCGATCAGCCGGTGAAGTTCGTTTTCGGTGATTCCCGCCATGATAATGGCTGCCGGCATACGGGAAGGTTCACCACGTCCGGTATTCGCCGGCCGGGCCATCAGATTGCCCAGGGATTCCTCCAAGTCGATGCTTGCCGCATAGATCGCGGGCAGGTCGGCGATGGTGCTGGCAGTGATGACTTTGTCTATAGCGCTCTGGCCTTCAGAGGTAAATCCGCAAACCAGCAGGTTGCGTGGTCCGTACAACGGACGCGAACTGCGGGTCACGCGACTGAATTGGGCGTTGTCGTTCATTTGGCCTTTTCCCCTGGGGATTGAGCCGGGTTAAGGGCGTTGAGATGCCAACCGTTTCGATGACTGCGGCGCATTATGCCATAAAGTATGCCCTTTCACAATGCTATCCGTTGGTTCGGGGGAGCACCATGGGAGCGGCCACCTCGGCCGCCTTGGCCTCCCCCATCAGAAGGGTCACCAAGGTGAGGGCAAACTCGATCGCGGTGCCCGGGCCCTGGCTGGTAACGCACTTGCCGCCTACGACCACTCGCGCCTGATCTGCCTGGCCGTCTGTCAGCTGTCCCCGGAAAGCCGGATGGCTGGTGGCCTGGCAGCCGCCAAGCAGGCCGTGGTGGGAGAGCACAACGGCCGGCGCGGCGCATATGGCGCCATACCAGCGGTCGGCGGCCCGATGGCGGCGCAGCAGATCCGTCAGGGGGCGCGAATCCCGCAGATGCTCGGCACCGGGCATCCCGCCGGGCAGTACAATCAAGTCGAAATCAATCTTCTGGCAATCCGTGATTTGGCAGTCCGCGACGATGTTGACACCGCGCGAGGCGGTTATCTGACGACCGCCAACTGAAGCGACCGTAACGTCGGCGCCGGCCCGGCGCAGGACATCGATGATGCAGACGGCTTCGATTTCCTCGGTGCCGTCGGCAATGGGGACGAGAACCTTGGGGGGTGTGGCAGGGGGCATGGCTGGTCAACCTTTCTGCCGGCAGGGGATTTCAGGGCAGCGCCTGCCAGGCGGTTTTTGCTATGGCGAGATTGTCACCCGTTTCCCGGCGGCGGATCACATGCCGAAAGATTGGTTGGGGGCTGTTCGAGGGTTGGCTGGCCGCAAGGATGTCTTCGGCATGGAAGGCCTCGCCGGTGAAGTTGATATCCAGGGCCGCCAGGCGGCCAGTGTTCCGTACCTGGGCGGGGACGGTCTCCAGGGCCCATTCCACATAGCGGACATTGTTCACATGCCCGTTACGATCGAGATCCCGGTCGCCGACCCGAAAAGCCTGCTCGTGCGTGATCCCTGCGGGGGCCTCGAGCTTGGCCGGTAAGGTGGCCAGCGCGCGCGGGCGGTCCGGCACGGGCAACGGTTCGGGCAAGGCCGTCAATCGTTGGGGACGCCAGCGTTGCAAATCCATCACCACCCAACTCGTAACGCAGCGGCCCACCTCCCCGCCGTCTTTTTCGAAAAGAAGAAAATCGCGCTGGCTGATCAGGCGCTCCTGGTGTGAAGGCCAGGTCTGGACGGTCATGCGATCCTGCCATGCCAGGTCGCGGAGGAGTTCGAGCCGCATGCGCACCAAAACCCAGGTAAGGTTCAGGGGGCGCAGCTGGTCGATGGAAACCCCCAGGGCCTGGGCGTGGCACCCGGCCGCGTCCTGCAAAAAATTACAGATGGCGGCTACCGAAAGGCGCCCGCGGGCATCCACGTCATAGGATCTGACCGGGTAGACATCCTGCCAGAGTGGGGAGCGCGGGTTTTCCATGGGTCACCCACCCGGCAGATACGGGCTGAGATCCTTGACATAGTGGGAGATCACTTTGAATCCTTCCTTCTCAAGGCGTGCGGCGGCGTTTTCCCCGGCACTGGCCGGAACGCGGATTACCAGATAATAGACCCCGGGATGATTCTGCTCCGGCCAGGTGAACAAACTGCGGATGTTGATGCCATCCTCCCGCAGGGCCCTGGAGATGTCGGAAATAACCCCGATGCGGTCCTTGACCAGCACGGTCAAACGGGCGCTGTCCTTGTCGATCCCGATGGCTTCCAAAAGAATTTTGATGACATCGCGGGACGTGATGATGCCTACCAGCGCTTTGCCATCGAGCACCGGCAGCGCGTTGATGCGGTGCTGGTTCATCAGCAGGGCCGCCCGTTCGATGGTGGTTCCGGGGGCGATGGCGATAGTTTTTTTGGTCATGATGGAAAAGACGGTCACCTGGTCCAGAAGATACATGAGTTCGTTTTTGCTGAGGGTGGTGGCGGACGAGGCCCAGCTCTTCTTCAAATCCCGGTCCGAGACGATGCCCAGCAGTTCCCCTTCGCCGTCTACCACGAGGAGGTGGTTGATCTGCTTTTGGTCCAGCAAGTCCTGGGCGGCGAGCAGGGTGGTTTCAGGGGGTACGGTAACCAGTTCGGTACGCATGACGTTTCCGACGTACATGGCAAATCCTCCTGTAGGTGTTGGCGTAGATGTTTCGTCTCTTCCAGCGTGGAATTCTATGCAACCCTATGGGGGGTGTCAATTCAAACTCACCGATCACGGGGCGGCAGAAGTCCGGTCAGGCCGGTGCCCAGCAAAATCAAGCTGCCGGTAAGCAGGAAGGCCTGCGCAAAGAGACCGGCATTCCCCAGCCAGCCGATGACGAGCGGCACACATCCGCCCCCTAAAAGAAAAGCCATGGGAATGGTCATCGCCACTGCCATGCTGCGATATTCCGGTGGACTGAGGGCGGAAAGGGCGCTCAACCCGGCCGGGAAAAAGCATATCGCCAGAACCGGCTGGGCGAAGACGGCCCCCTTGAGCCAGGAGCCCTCCAGCAACCCAAGAGCCGCAGAAGCAGCTGGGGCAATGCTTTGTTAATCGGCAAATCGCTGTCGGACGGTGTGCGGCGGGAAGATGTCACCGCTCCTGCCAACGGCGGACCGCAGCCATGGCGGCCGGCCGCATTGCAAAGGTTTGCTTGCTTAGCGAAACCCAGGCCCCTTTGGATCAGGCTTGTTACGGGGTATTGCCGCAGAAACCCGTGGCACCCCAGTGATGCCGCGCCAGACGCAATTGGCCTTCGGCGTTGCTCAGACGGGGATCCTGGTGGTGTTCGATCAGGACCACCTCGCCTTTGATCAGCGGGGCCATATCTTCCGCCAGGTCAGCGGCCCCACCCCCGGTCAAAAGAACGCTTTCCAGATCCCAGTCTTCCCTGAGGAAGGCGTTGATGCGATCCCCCAGCGCGGCGGCCAGCCACCGATAGGTTGTATCCCGCAGGGGCTGCAAATTGTACTCCTGGTCCCCGATCCGGATAAAGCCCCGGCGAATGGCTTTTAAGAGGTGCCGCAGGCCGGGCGGCGGTGCGCTGGTTTGGCCAAGCTTGGCCGCGATGGCCTCGATGCCGTCGGCCATGCCCATCTCGATGGTGCCGCTGCCCCGGTTGCCGGAAAGCGCCGCCGTCATGACCATGACGTCGGTGGTGCGGAAGCCGATGTCCACCAGGACGACTTTGCTTTCGCGGTAGGGAGAGGATCGCAGATAGCCCCTGTCATTCATGATCAAGGTGGCAAACGTGCCCAGCGGGTGCGGGACAACGCGCACCCTGCGGATGTGGATGTTTTTACGGACACAGCACCCGTCGGGTTGGTAGATCCCGATTTTATGGTAGCCCGTGAGACGCTCCGTAAGCAGCTCTTGCCAATGTCGGGCAAGGGATACCGGTAGACCGATCATCAGGTGCAGCGGGCGTTCCTGTTCGGAGAAGGCGGCGATGGCCGTCAGGGCCAGATACTTGCCGAACGTATCGAACAACCGCTCGGGTCGGCGGGCAAAATCTTCGAGAAAGGCGGCGCCCGTATCGTCGCCTACCCGAAAGTCACCATCTTCGAGCGCAATGTCGAAGCCCCCCTCCGCCGGCTGGCCGGCACTACCGGGGAAGGGCAGACCCCGGCGCAGGCTGGAGGGGAAGATGACCGTCCGCTGGCCGTCGAGGCATTTGGTGAAGCCGAAGCCGATATCGAGACCGAGCAGTTTGGGTTGGCGGTTCATGGGGAATGCGCATCCAGATTCAGGGGCGGGATCTTAAAGCCGTGTCAAAATCCCAGGTCCTCATTGATCAGGACGATTTTTACCCGCTGCTTGGGGTAGGCCTTTTCCGTTATGGTCCAGGTGTTGCAGATACGATCCGGGCTGCTGCAGTCCTGGCAGAAGGAAGTGGTCCGGCAGGGCGTTTTTTTGTCCAGACGCATGGTATTTACCGGCGCGGCGTAGGTTTTGATGCGGTCCCAGGCAGCTTCCAGATCGGGGACGATTTTGTTGCGGCCCGCCAGCACCACCACGAAGCGCGGGCCGAAGGTCAGCCCGGCGACGCGGTTGCCGATCATGTCCAGGTTGACGAGATGGCCGCCTTCGGTCACGGCGTTGGTGCTGGTGAAAAACAGATCCACCAGCAGGGCCTGGCGCCGCTGTTCCATCTTGTCGCTGTCGGACAGGGTGGTGTCATAGGTGTCGATAACGGTTATCTCCGCCATGTCCCGCAGCTGTTTGTAAAGACCGCATTCCACGAAAGTCCGCGATCCCCCCCAGGACATGCTGGCCGGTTGGACGGCCGGCAGGATTTCTTCCGTCACGATGCGGGCGGCATCCTCCCGCCGTGGGGCCAGGTGGACCTCAAAATTATTCTTCTCCAGAACGGTTTTCAGGTGTTCCAAACGCAGCTGCCAGTAATTTTCAATCGATTTGTCCATTCCGTGACTCCTGTTTAATCAGAGGATGATGATGGGGAAGCGGCCTCTCTGTGCAGACGGTGCCCGCCTTACCGGCGGGGTTGACGAAAACCGCCTGCATGGCAACAATGGATTATTAGTGCCGACAAAAATTGCCCCTCTTCTGTATGGGCTAACCAAGGGATGGGTCAACTGTAAAATGAGGAGGACATCATGCCGCTGCGAACACTAGGCCACACGGACATTGCCATATCCCCCATCATCATGGGCACCTGGCAGGCGGGCCGTGACATGTGGACCGATATCGACGACGCCGCAACGACGCGCGCCATCCAGGCGGCCGTCGACAACGGCCTCAACACCATCGATACGGCCCCGGTTTACGGCAAGGGGCATTCGGAGCGGGTGATCGCCAAAGCCGTGGGCCGCCGCCGCAGCCAAGTGGTGATTGCCACCAAGGTTTTCGCCAACGAACTGGCGCATGATCAAGTTCTGGCCGCCTGCGAACGTTCCCTGAAAAACCTGGGCAGCGACTACATCGATTTGTACCAGATCCATTGGCCATCCGGCGCCTTCGGCAGTCCCGTGGTCCCCATCGAGGAAACCATGCAGGCTTTAAACCGCCTGAAGGACCAGGGTAAGATCCGGGCGATCGGCGTTTCCAATTTTTCGCGCGACCAGCTTCAGGAAGCCATGGCCTATGGTGCGATTGAAAGTCTGCAGCCGCCCTATTCGTTGTTCTGGCGGCATGTGGAGAAGGACGCCATGCCCCTTTGTACGGCCCAGGGGCTTTCGGTGCTGGCCTACTCGCCCATGGCCCAGGGGCTTCTCACCGGCAAGTTCGGACCCGACCACCAGTTCAAGCGGGGTGACCATCGGCGCGCCAACCGTCTGTTCCAGGAGCCGGTTTTTACAAAGGCGCAGGCGGCGCTGGAAACGTTGCGCCCCGTCGCCGATCGGCACGGGATCACCCTGGGCCAGCTGGCCCTGGCCTGGGTCGCCGCCCAGCCCGGTACCTGCGCCATTGCCGGCGCCCGCAATGAAACGCAAGTGATGGAAAATGCCAGGGCCATGTCGGTGTCCCTATCCTCCGAAGATCTGGCGGAAATGGACCGCATCAGTCGCACCGTAACGGATGCTTTGGACGACAACCCCGTGCTCTGGAAATGGTAGATGCAGCCTCCTGAACGCCAATTTAAAGGACGAAGCGTGTTCAAACGGATTGGGGCGCTTTGGGTGCGGGCTTAGTTGCCAGCGGGAAAAGGCCTCTTTCCCGATAGGGCGAATCACAAGCATCAATTGGCCTGGAGTCCGGTCGCGGTGGTTTCGGCAATGCCCCGACCGTCGCAGCGGACCTACTGTCCGGTGAACTTCGGCGGCCGCTTTTCCATGAAAGCCGTGAAGGCCTCCATCAGATCCTGGGAGGGTACGATATCGGCGCTCACCGCGGCCACGTAGCGCAACCCGTCCGCCACGCTTTTACCGACACCGTAGTTGAGTACCGTTTTGCTGGCTTCCACGGCCAGGGGCGCGTTGGCGGCGATTTCCATGGCCATGGCCTCGGCCCCGGCCAGGAGGGCGGCCTGATCGTCAAAGATCGCGTTGACCAGCAGAATTTCACGGGCGCGCCGGGCATCGATGGTTTTGGCGGTATAGGCCAGCTCCCGGGTGATGCCCTGTCCCACGATCAGGGGCAGGCGCTGCAATACGCCCACGTCCGCCACGAAACCCACGGCCGCTTCCTTGAGGCAGAAGACGGCGTCCCGGGAGCACAGGCGGATGTCGCAGGCCGTTACCATGTCGAGTCCGGCGCCGATGCAATAGCCGTGAATGGCTGCGATGACCGGTTTGCGGCAGCGTTCGATGCAGGTCATGGTCTCCTGCAGGGCGGCAATTTTCTTCAGCAGCCGCCACTTGATGCCGCCCATTTGATTCTTTTCCAGAATTTCCGGCAGCTCGCCCGTCATTTCCACCAGATCGATGCCCACCGAGAAGCAGGGCCCGTTGGCCGCCAGAATGACGACCCGGATTTCCGGGTCCTGATCGAGGGCTTCGAACAGCGGCGGCGCTTCCCGCCAGGCGGGCGGGTTCATGGCGTTCTTCTTTGCCGGTCGGTTGAGGCGTACCCAGGCGATGGGGGCTTTCTTTTCGAGGGTGTAAAAGGTGTTGGCGGGCATGAGGGGTCTCCTTAGGGGCGTGTTCGATGATTGGCCTACCATATTTTCCCTGAATATAGCGGATATTGCCAAGTCCTGCCAGCTCTATCGAAGGGACAATTGCAAAGCCCCGTGCTTCCTGATATGGGAGGCGGTCAGAAAATCGTCCAGGCTCCCCGGCAGCGGTTGCCGGGGTGTAACGGTCAGCCAGATGAGGAAGCGGGCAGAGCGATATGGATATCTACTACGTCGACGGTGAATTTGTCCCGGCCGACCGGGCGGTCATACCGGTCGACGATTTGGCGGTATTGCGGGGCTTGGGTGCTTTTGAATTGCTGCGCACGTATAACGGCCTGCCCTTTGCCCTGGCGGAGCATCTTCAGCGGCTGCAGCATTCGGTCCACAAGATGGGATTGTCGCTGCCTTGGCGCCAGGCCGAACTGATCCGGATCGTCCTGGAGACCCTGCAACGCAACCAGGCCAATGCGCATCCCGAGTCCAACATCCGCATTATCGTCACCGCCGGGTCCAGCCCTGATTTCATGACGCCCCAGGCCAAACCGCGGCTTCTGGTGCTGGTTTCGGAGATGCCCCGTCAACCGGAGGTCTGGTACACCGAGGGAATCAAGATCACCACCATGCAAAGCCGCCGGATTCTTCCAGGGGCTAAAAGCATCAACTATCTTTCCGCCACGCTGGCCATGCAAAAGGCCCGCGCCCAGGGAGCGGTGGAATCGGTCTATGTCGATCACAGCGGACTGGTTTACGAGTGCACCACCAGTAATATTTTTATTTTCAAGGGCCCGCACCTGATTACCCCGGGGCGTCGCATTCTCTCCGGCATCACCCGGAGTTTTCTCCTGGAACTCGCCAAGGATTTTTTTGAGGTGACGGTCCGGGATGTGAGCCTGAAAGAGCTTAAAGGGGCGGACGAAGTTTTCATCACCGGAACCAATAAAGGCGTCGTCCCGGTGGTCCAGGTGGATGATGCCACGATCGGCAGCGGCCGGCCCGGCCGGCACACCCAAACGCTTATTCAGGCCATGGGCGAACGCGCCGCATCCCATGTTTCCGGCGTGGTCTATACGGCCTGAGCCATACCAATCCGGCGTTGCGGGATCTCGTAGCGATCCGTGACCCATCTTAAGACGCCAGCAAGCACCAGGAGGAACCAATGTCAAACGATTCGATATACGACCTGGCCATCGTGGGCGGAGGCCCCGGCGGCTTATCCGCCGGCATTTACGCCATGCGCGCCGCCCTCAAAACCGTTCTCATCGAGAAAGGCGCGGCCGGCGGGCAGGTCAACATGTCCGACGAAGTGGAGAATTACCCCGGATTCGTTCATACCAGCGGGGCCGAGCTTTCCATGAAATTTGTTCAACATGTCGAATCCTATGATATGGAAATGCGCAGCCAGGAAGTGACCGAAATCGAGCCCGGACTGGATTGGCACCGGATCCGGCTGGATGACGGGCAGGTCCTGAACACCCATGCCGTGATCATGGCCACCGGCGGCAGTCCCCGCAAGCTGGGCATCCCCGGCGAAGATGCCCATTACGGCCGGGGGGTTTCCTATTGTGCCGTGTGTGACGGGTTCTTTTTCCGGGACAAGACCGTCGTCGTGGTGGGCGGCGGCGACACGGCCGCGGAAGAGGCCCTTTATCTGGCCAAGCTGGCCAAGAAGGTCTACCTGGCCCATCGCCGGGACGAGTTGCGGGCCAGCAAGATCCTGCAAAAACGCGTGTTGAATGACTGCAAGATCGAGGTGTTGTGGAACACGGTCCTGACGGCGATCAACGCCGACGAAAGCGGCGTGACGGCCGTGGGACTCAAGGACACCCAAACCGCCGAAGAACGCCCGCTGGATGTGGACGGGGTCTTCATCTTCATTGGATTTGTGCCCAACAATCATATCGTGCCGGCCGGCATCAAGCTGAATGCCGAGGGCTACGTGGTGACCGACGACAGGTGCGAGACGGCCATCAGGGGCATTTTCGCCATCGGCGACTTGCGGGAGAAAGCCTTTCGCCAGATCGTGATTTCGGCTGCGGATGGATCGGTGGCTGCGCTGGCTTCGGCCCATTACGTGGAAATGCGCAAAGAAAGCCCCGAAACGTGTGAAATGCCGGCCGATCTCTTGACCTGACTCCCTCCCGGCGCGATCCCCCGGTCGTGGATCGCCCGGTCCTGGCCTGAATCGCCCGGGTCCTGAAAGGTACGGCCATGAAAACGGGCCAATGGCTGGCCATGGGGCTTCTGCTGGTGGGGCTGCCCCCGGTGGGGGTGCTCCTGGCCGGGGACTCCCTGGCACCCTATTTCGAATTCCCGCCGCGGTCGCCATTCATTGCCCACGCCCCCTTTTCCTGGGGGGCTTTCGGCCTGATCGGACTGCTGGTGGCGGCCAGTGCGGCGCCCCTGGTCACGGCCTTCATGTCATCGCGACCCCGGATGGCGCCGCCGTCTCACCGTTTTCCCTGGTGGGGATGGGTGGGCGTCTTTGGCGGCCTCACGGCCTGGATCCTGGCCTGGACCCGTTTCACCTGGTTCGCCGGCCTCCAGCCCCACACGTTCCCCTTGCTCTGGGGTGCCTTCATTCTGGTGATCAACGGTCTTACCCGGCGCCGCACAGGGTCCTGTCTCCTGATCGCCCGTCCCGGCGCGTTTGCCGGGCTTTTTCCAGCCAGCGCCATCTTCTGGTGGCTGTTCGAGTACCTCAACCGCTTTGTGCAAAACTGGCATTACAGCGGCGCCGACTACCCGCCGGGTACCTATTTCATCCTGGCCACCCTCTCCTTTGCCACGGTGCTGCCGGCGGTGCTGTCGACCCGGGACTGGCTGCTGTCGTTTCCGGCCGTGCACGACGTTCTGCGCGGCCGGCGGCTGCCGGCTGTTTGCGTTTCCCGGGGGGCGGCCCGCGCCGCCCTGGCGGCGGCCGGCCTGGGCCTGGTGTTGACGGGGGCCGCACCGAACTATGGCTTTCCCTTTTTGTGGCTGGCCCCTCTGGTGATCATGCTGGCGCTGCAGGTGCAGACCGGTCGCTGTCCTCTCCTGAAAGACGCCTGCCGGGGGCGCTGGGAACGGATCGCGGCGGCGGCCCTGGCCGGACTGGTATGCGGATTTTTCTGGGAGATGTGGAATTTCGGCAGCCTGGCCCATTGGTCCTACAGCGTGCCTTTCGTGAACCGCTTTCACCTTTTCGCCATGCCCCTGCTGGGGTATGCGGGCTACCTGCCGTTCGGCCTGGAGTGCGCCCTGATCGGGGATGCCATCCTGTCCACGGGACGCAGCAAAGATGCTGCCCTTGATGGATAGTAAGCTTTGGATCACCTTCCTGCCGGTTACCCCAATATCTTGATGCCCATGTTGACAAGATACCCCATATCGTGTAGTCAGCAGCCCAATAGTACCTCTTTGAACCACCTTTCCATTGCACTTCACCGAGGATTGGCATTGTATATGGATGATTTTGACGACGGCATTGGGTTTTTTTCCGAGGACGTCCGGGGCATCGCAGGATCGTTGTGGCAGGTACCGGCCTTTACCTGCCGGCCCTTTTCCCATCCAGCCGACGCCGCCGCAACTTGCGCGGCAACCGCCTGCCGGTCCCCGCTTGTAAAGCCTGCCTCGCGTCTTATCTTCACCCCCTGGGTATTTGGGAAGTCCATGCGCACCGTTATGCCGGCATGACGATGCACCAATGGACGGGTTCTGACCTTTGACCCGACCCAGGTGACCTTCAAACGGTTCCGCAATTGCAGCTGCTCCGGCCCGGTGAAAAATTGAAGCGGATGGCGGGGATTAAAATGGGGCCTATGCCCGGCTCTAAAATCTTATCGGATGACTGACCATGGCGTTTGAATCGATACCCGGCATCGAGGGCAAAGTCTTTGTCCCGGATAAGGATTCCGGGGAAGGCAAGCATCCCTGCCCGGATTGCTATGCCTGCCAACATTGCAGCGACGATCGCTGCCGGCTGTGTCGTTCAGACCGTTCATCGCCGGCTCCCTGCCCCCAAGACCATTGCCGGACCGGCGGCTGATGCCGGGTTCTCCCCGTTGACAGTCCCGCCTGAAGCCCTATCTTTGGTCTGCTCGACATACGTCAAACTGGAAAACCCCATGCGGTGGGGTTGGATTCATAGGTGGTAAAGGAGGATCGAAGATGAAACGTTCTACCTGCTATTTCGAACGCGTTTCCAATATTGGGGTAGGATCGGCGCTCTTGCTGATCGCACTGGGATTTGTGGTCATTACCGTGACGATTCTGCCGCCTTTCGGCCTGCTGGTGGCCGTGCCCGTGATGGGGCTGGCAACCCTCTTTCTTTTCGCCCGGCGCAGCCGGGAGTGCCGCCTATCGTGAACCGATGGGCATACATTAAACCACACAACAAACACCCGGGTCTCTATGCCCGGGTGTTTGTTTTTGGAAAGCGCTAAATCAGCGGTTGGCCATCCGGTCCCAGAATGCCTTGCCGCTGTCCAGGGAGGTTGAAGACGGCTTTCCCGACCCCGGGGGCGGCGGTGGTGCGTTGGACGGCGTCGTACCCCGCAGGCGGGCGATGCGCTCCTCGATGGGCGGATGGGTGGAGAAGAGGCTCCGGAAACTGCGCCCGGACAGCGGGTTGACGATGAACATGTGGGCCGTGGACGGGTTGGCCTGCATGGGGAGCTGCTTGCTGTAACCCCCCAGCTTTTCAAGAGCCGCCGCCAGACCGTCCGGCCGTCCGGCGATGGCCGCTCCGGTGGCGTCGGCCTGGTATTCGCGGGAGCGCGAAACCGCCATCTGGATGATCATGGCCCCGATGGGCGCCAGCAGGGACATCACGATCAGGCCGATGCCGCCCAGACCGCCCTCGTCGTCGCCGCGGCCGCCGCCGAAAATGGCGGACCAGCGGGCCATGGTGGCCAGCATCATCACGGCGCCGGCCATGGTGGCGGCGACGGTGCCGATGAGGATGTCGCGATTCTTGACGTGGCCCAGTTCATGGGCCAGAACACCCTCGATTTCGGCCGGCGCCATCAGGCGCAGGAGGCCTTCGGTGACCGCCACCACGGCGTGGTCCGGGTTGCGTCCCGTGGCAAAGGCATTGGGCGCCTCCTGGGGGATGATGTAAACCCGGGGCATGGGCAAACCGGCATTGCGGCTGAGACGCTGCACCGTGGCGACCAATTCCGGTGCCTGGGAGGCATCGACTTCCCGGGCGCGGTACATGCGCAAGACCATGCGATCCGAAAACCAGTAGCTGAAAAAGTTCATGGCGCCGGCCAGCAGAAAGGCCAGAATCATGCCCTGCTGGCCACCCAGCAGGCGGCCGATGAAGATGATGAACACCGTCATGGCGGTCAGCAGCAGGGCGGTTTTAAATTGATTTCCCATGGTTACGATTCCTCCGTTGCCCTCAGTTTGACAGAGGGGCTGATGTCATTTTGAGCTATAAAATAGGAATTGCCTTTGTGAAAGGCAAGTTCAGGCGGCGCAGCGCGGCAAATGCTTGCCAAGATGCGGCCGCTCTGGTAGTTAGCGGCGATTGGAACCGGTGGGCGCGCTGCCGTGAGAGAATCCCGGTCCCTAACACCATGCGACGAGGAGAACACGAGGACCATGGCTGACGAGAACCACAACGATAGCCCGGAAGATCGCCCGGAAGACGAACCTAGTTTTGCCGAACTTTTGGAGAGCTACGGGGGCCGTTCCGAGGATGCCCTGCAGGTGGGCGACAAGGTGTCGGTGCGCGTGATCGCCATCGGCAAGGACGCGGTTTTCGTGGATACGGGAACCAAGATCGACGGTTCGGTGGAACGGGCCGAGCTGCTGGACAAGGACGGCAACCTGACCTGCGCGGTGGGGGACACCCTGGATCTCTTCGTGGTGGCCCGGGAGGAGGGCGAAATCCGGCTATCCCGTGCCCTGAGCGGAGACGGCGGCCTGCAGATGCTGCAAGAGGCCCATCACAGCCAGATTCCGGTGGAAGGCAAGGTGCAGGCCACCTGCAAGGGCGGCTTCGACGTGCGCCTGCTCCAGAAGCGGGCCTTTTGCCCCATCAGCCAGATCGATATCCACTACGTGCAAACCCCCGAGGACTACGTGGGGCAGACCCTGTCCTTTCTGGTCACCCAGTTCGAGGCCCGCGGCCGCAACATCGTGGTTTCCCGGCGGCGCCTGCTGGAAAAGGAACGTGAAGCCAACCGGGAGGCCTTCATGGCCGATATGAAACCAGATGCGCTCTACGACGGCCGGGTGATGCGGGTGGTGCCCTTCGGCGCCTTCGTGGAGCTGGTGCCGGGGGTGGAGGGCCTGGTGCACGTATCCGAATTGAGCTGGTCCCGGGTGGAGAAAGCCGGCGATGTGGTCCGGGAGGGCGACCGGTTGACCGTCAAGGTCCTGGACATCAAGCCGGGCGAGGGCGGCAAACCGCCCAAGATCTCCCTGTCCCATAAGCAGGCCGGCGAAGATCCCTGGACGACGACCATCGAACGCTTCCAGGCCGGCCAGGCGGTGCCGGCCAAGATCACCCGTTGCGCGCCCTTCGGGGCCTTTGCCGAGCTGGCCCCGGGCATCGAAGGCCTGATTCACATCAGTGAACTCAGCTTTACCCAGCGGGTCCGCAAGCCCGAAGATCTGGTGACCCCCGGCGAGACCGTTTCCGTCATGATCAAATCCGTGGACCGGGCCCAGCGTAAACTCTCCCTGAGCCTGCGGGATGTGGCCGGCGACCCCTGGCAAACGCTTTCCGAAAAATACCGGGTGGGGCAGGTCGTGGAAGGGACGGTGGAGAAAAAAGCGCCCTTCGGCCTTTTTGTGAGCATCACGCCGGGTGTCACGGGACTGCTGCCCAAGGCGCGCTGGAGCGACGCCATCGAGCCCGGCCGTCTGGAAAACGCGCGGCCGGGGGAGAAGCTCGCCGTGGCCATCGAGAGCATCGACCTCGAACAGCGCCGCATCGGCCTGGGGCCGGGGGAGCGGGCCGACGGCGGCGGGGACTGGCAGTCCTTCGCACCGACGGAGGACAGCGGCATGGGATCCCTGGCCGACAAGCTGCAAGCCGCCCTGAAGGCCAAGAAAGACGATTGACGTCGAAGTCTAACGTGCCCCGGCAGGGTGAAAAATTCCCTACCGGGGGGCTTTGGCGGGCGATTCCGCAAAGGGCAGATTCAGTTCGTAGACCCCTTCGACCATGCGGGCCTCCACCGTCAGGCCGCTCTTCTCGAACACCTTGAGCATGGATTTGTTGGAGCTCAGGACGTCGGCTGTGAAGCCCCGCAGACCGCGTTCCCTGGCCAGCCGGATCAGCATTTTCAACATGAAGGTGGCGATGCCGCAGCCCTGGTATTGTTCGTCCACCACAAAGGCCACCTCGGCCACCGGCGCGTGGGCCTCCCGCACAAAACGGGCCTCCGCGATGAGGCTGCCTTCCCCCAGTTCCCGCACCAGCCCCACGATGGAAAGCGTCCGGCGGTAGTCCACGTTGACGTATTCCTGCATCTTGGCGTGGGGCATGGTCTTGATGGGGCTGAAATAGCGGTAGTAGACGGAGGTGTCGGAAAAGCGGTAGAACAGGCGGCGCATGTCCTCCACGTCCGAGGGCTTGATGGCCCGGAAGTCCACGGTCAGGTCGTCCTTGAAGGTGTGGCGGGTGGCGATTTCCGCCGGGTACAGGCGGGCGCTGTCCGCCAGATAGATCTGGTTGGGGTAGAGCATGTGCGCCTGCTTGGCCTGGGCCACCAGGGCTTCGCGGTCGTCCGGGTGGGCGATTTCGATCAGGGCCAGAGCCCGTTCGCGCACGGTGCGTCCCCGCAGATAGGCAACCCCGTATTCGGTGGCCACCATGTCCACGGATTCACGCAGGTTGAACTGATTCGGGAACTGCTCGACACTCAGGCGGATATTGGCCTCGCCCTTCCGATTGCGGCTGGGGAGGGCAAAAATGGATTTGCCCGCCGGGGACAGTTCCGCGCCGCTGACGATGTCCACCGCCTCCGCCGGTCCGGCCACCACGTTGCCCCGGCCGGCATGCAGGGCGATGCGGCCGGACAGGTCCACCTTGCGCACCGGCAGGATGGAGACGAAATTGGGATTGCTGCCGATTTGCATAGGGTTCAGGACCCGGTCGGTGCCCTGGAATTCGATCAGGGGGTTGCGGTCCAGCCATTTGAGGAGCTCCGGCGTGCCAAAGGCATAGGACGTCACCGATTTGCCCCGGAAGAGCCCTTTGCGGCGGTTGGTGACCGCCCCGCTTTGAACAAGCCGCATGGCCGCATCCGTGAGGAAGGGCGTGTGAATTCCCAGGTTGCGTTTGTGGCGCAGATGGTTGCTCAGGGCCTCATAGAGCGGTCCGATGGAAAAGGCCAGGCAGCTGCCGTCCTCGACGTGGGCGGCCACATTGGCGGCGATGCGGTCGAAGACCTCGTCCACCGGCCAGCAGGGGAAATAAATCGGGGGATCGCCGGCCTCCACCAGGAGATCGAACTCGGACAGGTGGACGAAGGTATCCCCGTAGGTGTAAGGGGTCCGGGTGTTGATTTCGCCGATCACCAGAGAGGCGGCTTCCAGGGCTTGGCGCCCGGCATCCACGGCCACTCCCAGGCTGCAATAGCCGGCCTCGTTGGGCGGCGTGATTTGCAGGATGGCCACGTCGAAAGGAATCTGGCCGGACTCGATGAGTTCGGGAATCCGGGCGAAACGGGTGGGGATCAAATCCACCCGCCCGGTGGCAATGGCTTCGCTGGCGACCCAGCCGGAGAAAAACGTCCGCAGGCGGTATTTGTGGGACTGCAACTCCCGCACCGAGATGGCATCCCCGAAGCTTACGATCTGGGTCAGCTCCAGGTCCTGCAGATTGGCGGCACTGGAGGCCATCAGCGATTTGACCATGGTCAAAGGTTCCGCCACGCCGGTGCCGATGAAAATGCTCATGCCCGGCTCGATGCGCGCCAGGGCCTGGTCAGGGGTGACGGTGTGCTGCTGCCATTCGGCAGGGGTAATGGCGGTCATCATATGTCCTTCGGTTTTTTAGCAGTGCCCATCCAGAAACGGCATCTTTGGGCTCCGGCTCCGCCGCCGGTGAGTAAATCCACCTTTGACGGACAAGTCGGCGTTCCCGCTCTTTGGAAATCCTCGCCGTAGCCCAAGCTGCGCCTGTGGTTTCCAATTCGTTGCGGCTTTGAACGGAACCAAAAGCCACCATTTCCGGACGGGCACTGATTTACGGGCAGCTGGTCTTGCCTTTCGAGGCAACCTTAATCCCTGAATCGTGCGTTTAAAGGCCCGCGGGGGTTGGCTACCCGACGGCCGCCCTAATACGTAAAGCCGCCCCGCGCCGTTGCGTGAGGTTTGCGGGTTCCCCGGCATTGACAACCACAAAGGGTCGATGCAATTTAACTCTGTTGGTTCAACGACCGGCCGACGGAACGACAAACGCTTCAAGCACTCCGGATCGAGGGCACCTTGATACGGACTTCATGAGGACGACACCCCTATGATGGATCGACGTGGCGGCATCTTACAACGGATGCCCTTAATTCTGGTCATGATCGCCCTGGTCAGCGGAGGGCTTGGGGGGACGACCCCCGGGCTGGCGGCCGACCGGCCTTTGCCCGAGACCATCCAACCGGCCCTGGATTATCTGCTGGAGGTCAACGGCAGTCTCGGCACGGATACCGTCATGCCGGACAAACTGGCGCCCCTGGTGGCTTTCATCCTTCAGGACAAATCGGCCGACGCCCACTACATCGGCACCTCCCACGAGCTGCTGGATCCCCTTGTATACCACGAATTCGATGTACGGCAATCCCTGGCCAAGATTCTGGACTATGCTTTTAACCCTGTCATACCGTCCCATGTTTTGGCCTTGTCCTCGGTTCGTCTGGCCTATTGGAAGGAAGTCGAGGGCCAGCCCGGACCTTTCCCCAGGGCGCTTTCCGATCGGCTGGTCAACCTCGAGGCCCCTCTCGTGGTCCACGGTGTGGAGCACGAGGAGATCACCCCCGACCTGACTTCCGGCGCCTATTACAGCTACGACTTGAACCGGACCCTGATGCTTGTCCGGGTGGCGGACCGCCTGGTCTGGATCTCCCTGGCCCGGCAGATGGGTCCCTCCGATGTGGGCCGTAAAGGCTATGTCCTGGGACCGGATGATGCCTGGAACTACCTTTACAGCGGGGAAAAAGGCGTGAATCTGTTCGGGCTGGGCTGGGTCGAGACCTATATGTACGATGCCTTTTCGGCGCTGGTGTTCGTTCAGGAAAAGAACAGCCCGTACCGGGTGCGTTGCGGCGCCTTCAAATGGCTGCGGGCCGGCTGGAGCAATATGAATTTCGTCCGGCCCGAGCATATCCGGCGCGGACTGGAGCGTTACGCCGACACGTTTAAGGCGATTATCGACGCCCCCGAACTGCCGGCCCCCTCCCAGATCGCCGCGGCGGTCGACACCATCGACGCCTTGAGCCCGGCGGAGATGCAGGTCCAGGCCCGCGAGCGGCTGGGGAAACTCGCGGTGCGCTATAGCGACGACGATCAGTTCCCGCGCGAATGGTACCAAGAGGATGTGGTCAACGGCCCTTACCTGAAAGCATTGACCCGCCGCCAACTGGAAGCCCTTATTTTCCTGGATTACATGAAAGAAGCCCTCGGCCGGCAGTCCGATCCGGGGCAGAAATTGGCCTGGACCGGGTACGGGACCGGAGACGCGATCCCGTGAAGATCGCGCATCGCCTGGCGATACTCAACCATCTTTACGGCGTATACGACCGCTTCTGCAGCGACCTCGACGGTCTGGCCTGCCGCAAGTTTTGTGATAGCTGCTGCTCCCGCAATGTCACCCTGACGACCCTCGAAGGGCTGCATCTGCTCCAGGGATTGGCGGCGGACCGGCGCGAAAACTGCCTTGCCATCCTGGCCGGCGATCAAGGACCAAGCCACTTCCAACCGCGCTATACCACCAACCAGATCGCGACCCTCTGCCGGGAGGGGCACGAACCGCCGGATGACGCGGTGGACCATGACGGCTCCCGCTGCCCGTTTTTGGCGGATGGGGCCTGCGTCCTTTACGGCTTGCGCCCCTTCGGCTGCCGCGGCATGCTCTCCCGGCACCCTTGCGGCGACCAGGGCTATGCCGATCAGGACGACTGGCTGCTCACGGTCAATACGGTCTTTCTCCAAACCATCGAACACATCGACTGCCCCGGGGGGTTCGGCAATTTGCAGGACGTCCTTCTGGCCCTGGGGACGGAAGAGCGGCGGGCGGCCTACCGGGAGGGGCGGCCGCCCCTGGATGCGGAGGGCCTGATTCCCAACCAACCGGCCCCCATGTTGATGGTGCCGCCGGAGCACCGGGAGCGGATCCAGCCGCTGCTGGCAGAGATGCAGCGGGGGATGGAGGCGTGAGGCTTGTCTGGGACATAGGCGGATAGGGATGCATTAGAACCGCGCCAAAGTTGTGAATCGTAACGGATTGACGTGTTACTTTTCTTCCGGGCGGAAGAAAAGTAACCAAAAGAAGGCGCCCTGTCACGAGCCCTTCGGGCCCGCCCGGGTTTCGGAACCATGGCCGGACGCGCCGAAACTCGCCCCGCCTTCGCTTTGGCTACGGCGGGACTCAGACAGTCGCCACGTCTTTATCGGCCCTGGATCAGAACCCCGGGCCTCGTGACAAAGGGAACTGAACAACGCCTATCACAAACGGTCCCGGGGTCCGCCGGAAGTGAACATATCGATCGTGGGAAGGGTTTTAAAACTTTTAAGTTTTCATGTCGCTGTCGTTTTTCACTTGGATCCTGGGCCCCCTGGATTCTTGAACCCTAAGGTTCTTGCTACGAAACCGCCAGACCCAGTACCCGCGCCGCATTGCCGCCCTTGATGAGCGCCTTGTCGTCTTCACTGAGGGGACGGGCGTCGATTTCGCGGAAGTAGCGGGAGGGTTTGAGCAGGGGGCAGTCGGTGCCGAAGAGGATTTTGTCGATGCCCACGAGGCCGGCCGCGGTTTCCCAGATAGCGGGATCGTAGAGGTAGGGCGAGGCGGCCGTGTCGAAGTAGACGTTGCGCAGGGTTTCGCGGACCTCTTTTTTCAGCAGGGCATAGAAGAACAGCCCGCCGCCCCAGTGGGCCAGGATGAGGCGGTTGTCGGGAAAGCGTTTGGCCAGGTTGTAGATCTGGCTCAGGGTGTTGGGGGATTTTCCGGGATACTGGTGCCCCACCGGCTCGTTGGTGTGGATCAGGACCAGGGCGTCCTTGGCGCGGCAGATGTCCATGATGGGTTCCAGGCGGTCCAGCTTATCGGGGGTGATGCCCGCTTCGTAGAAGGCCAGTTCGCCCACGCCGGCCAGCCCGCCTTCCAGGCAGCGCTGGGTCTCGTCAGGGGCCGCGGGGTGGTCGGCATCGAAGCAGGCCAGTCCGATCAGGCGGTCCGGATGGGCGGCCACGGCCTCCATGATATAGTCGTTCTGGCGCCGGAAGCGGTCTTCCGACTGCCAGGGAAAGCCGAACACCACCGAGCGGTCGACCCCCTCTTCGTCCATGATGGCAATCAGCTCCCGGGCACCGATCATGCAGGCGCGGGGATCGTTGTAGAGCTGGTAGAAGGCATCCTCGGAGACAAAGCAGGCACTGCGGTCCTGTCGGATTTCCGGGGGGAAGATATGGGTGTGGATGTCGATGATCATGGGGTCGGCTCCGTTAGATTTGTGAAAAAAGGAACAACAGCATAACGTCAAAAGCTTTCACTGGTCGCCATAGCGGTTGCCGCGACCTGAAGGAGGTCCACCAAATGTATTTCGATCAACCAGGAAAAGTCAACACGCCACAGACGTTGAAAGCGGCCGCCCGACGGGGACGGGAACTGGGATTGGATGAGATCGTCCTGGCCACCACCAGCGGCGATACGGCTTACGAGGCCTTGAAACGCTGTCCCGGATTCACGATTACGGCGGTGACCTACCATTATGGGTTCAAGAAACCCTTCGAGCCCGTGATGAAAGATACGGTGCGGCAGGATCTGACGGATAAGGGTGTGCGTGTGGTGGCCGCCACCCACGCCCTCTCCGGGGTGGAGCGCGGCGTGGCCAAGAAGCACGGCGGGGTCTGCCCGGTGCTCTTGATGGCCGACACCCTCAAGCTCTTCGGACAAGGCCTCAAGGTGGCGGTCGAGGTGGCCGTCATGGCGGCCGATGCCGGGGCGTTGTCCGGGCGGGATGTGATCGCCGTGGGCGGTTCTTCCAAAGGGGCCGATGCGGCCCTGGTGATCAAACCGGCCCATGCCGCATCGTTTTTCGATATGCGGATACGCGAGATCGTCTGCAAGCCGCGCGAGTTTTAAAAGGTCCGTCTGGAAACGGCATCTTTCGTCCCAGGCCGGCGTTCTCGCGATTTTGCAATCCTCGACGTAGCGCTGCTACGCCTGCGGTTTCAAAATCACTGCGGCCTTGGCCTGAACCGAAATCTACCCTTTCCGAATAGCCATGCAATGCTGTCCATGTTGTGCCCAATCTTGAGCCGGGAACCCAACAATTTCTCTATTACGGCACTTAAGAATCCATGGAATCCGAAGACTATATTCAACCTGAAAATCAGCCCACGACGCATCCCGAACGCCACGTGGTGCTGGTGGCGCCGGAGGTGCACTGGAACACGGGCAATGTGGGCCGCACTTGCCTGGGAGCCGATGCCGCCCTGCATCTGGTGCGGCCCCTGGGGTTTTCCCTGGACAGCCGCCAGGTGAAGCGGGCCGGGCTGGATTACTGGCCCCGGGTGAATCTTACGGTCTGGGAGGATTTCGAAGCCTTCCTGGAGACCATGGCACCCGCCCCCCGCGAAGTCTGCCTGTTCACCAAAGGGGCTTCCCGTTCCTACCGCCGCATGCCCTTGCTGCCGCGCATGTTCCTCGTGTTCGGATCGGAAACCCGGGGACTGCCGGAGAGCATCCTGACCCGGTTTCCCGCCGCCCATTTCCATGTTCCCATCAGCCGGGCGATTCGCAGTCTGAACCTCTCCACCACGGTGGGCATCGTCCTCTATGAAAGCCTGCGTGAAGCGCCTGGTTGGCATGCCTGGTAAATCATTACTAATAGTATAAACATTTATTTAGTAATGTTTATAAAACGGTTGACAGTCTACCAATAATGTCTACATTGGATCTGTCAATTCAGGCTTTTCAGAGCCCATTATTTTTTTAGGAGGAATAGATGCGGTTCGACAAATTAACGATAAAATCCCAGGAGCTGGTTCAGAACGCCCAGTCGCTGGCCTCGCGCTTCGGCAATCAGCAGATCGTGAACGAACACCTGCTGTTGGCCATGCTGGAGGAAAAGGACGGCATTGCCCGTACGGTCCTGCGCAAGCTGGGCGTCGCTCCGGACACGGTGCACGACGCGGTGCAAACCGCCGTGGATCGGCTGCCCAAGGTGAGCGGCGGGACGGAAGTCTACCTGTCGGTCGACAGCCGGGCCGTGCTTGAGAAGGCCTTTGACGAGGCCGCCAAGATGAAGGACGAGTACGTCAGCATCGAGCACATCCTGCTGGTGCTGGCGGACGCCAAAAGCGGCGAGGCGGCCGCCATCCTCAAACGCCATGGACTGACCCGCGACAACCTGCTCAAGGTGCTCATGGAGATCCGCGGCTCCCAGCGCATCACCGATCCCAACCCGGAAGAAAAATACCAGGCCCTGGAAAAGTTCAGCCGGGATCTCACCGAGCTGGCCCGCCAGGGCAAGCTGGACCCGGTGATCGGCCGGGACGAAGAGATCCGGCGCATCGTCCAGGTGCTCTCCCGCCGCACCAAAAACAACCCGGTGCTGATCGGCGAGCCCGGCGTGGGCAAGACCGCCATCGTGGAGGGGCTGGCCCGCCGTATCGTGGAGGGCGACGTATCCGAGTCCCTCAAGAACCGGCGCCTGGTGGCCCTCGACATGGGGGCCCTGATCGCCGGAGCCAAGTACCGGGGCGAGTTCGAGGACCGCCTGAAAGCAGTTTTAAAGGAGATCGAAGCTGCGGAAGGGGAGATCATCCTTTTCATCGACGAGCTGCACACCCTGGTGGGGGCCGGCGCCGCCGAGGGGGCCATGGACGCCTCCAACATGCTCAAGCCGGCCCTGGCCCGGGGCACCCTGCGCTGCGTAGGCGCCACCACCCTCAAGGAATACCGCAAGTACATCGAAAAGGACGCGGCCTTCGAGCGGCGCTTCCAGCCGGTGCTGGTGGCCGAACCCTCGGTGGAGGACACCATCTCCATCCTGCGGGGTCTCAAGGAAAAATACGAGGTGCACCACGGGGTGCGTATCAAGGATTCGGCCATCGTGGCGGCGGCCACCCTGTCGGACCGTTACATCGCCGACCGTTTCCTGCCGGACAAGGCTATCGACCTGGTGGACGAATGCGCCTCCAAGCTGCGCATCGAGATCGACAGCATGCCCACCGAGATCGACGAGATCCAGCGGCGTATCACCCAGGCCGAGATCGAGCGCCAGGCCCTGAAAAAGGAGTCCGACCGGGATTCCCGGGAGCGGCTGAAAAAGCTGGAGCGGGAGGTGGAGGAGCTTAGTGAAACCATGCGGGGCATGAAGGCCCATTGGCAGCACGAAAAACAGCTCATCCAGCAGATCCGCGAGATCAAGGAGCAGCAGGAGCACTTGGGTACCGAAGCCGAACAGGCCCAGCGGGCCGGCGACCTGGCCCGGGTGGCGGAGATCCGCTATGGCAAGGCCACCGAACTGGAGCGGCGCATGGAGGAGGTGCGCGCCAAACTGGCCGACCTCCAGGGCGAGAAGAAGATGCTCAAGGAAGAAGTGGACGACGAAGACATCGCCGAAGTGGTCTCCCGCTGGACCGGTATTCCGGTGAGCAAGATGCTGGAGGGTGAGCGTGAGAAGCTGGTGCGTATGGAGGCGCGTCTGGGCCGCCGGGTCATCGGCCAGGAACAGGCCATCACAGCGGTTTCCAATGCCGTGCGTCGGGCCCGCTCCGGCCTCCAAGATCCCAACCGGCCCATCGGTTCCTTCATTTTCATGGGCCCCACGGGCGTGGGCAAGACCGAGTTGGCCAAGGCCCTGGCGGAGTTCATCTTCGACAGCGAGCAGGCCATGGTGCGGGTGGACATGTCCGAGTACATGGAGAAGCACTCTGTGGCGCGTTTGATCGGTGCGCCTCCGGGCTACGTGGGCTACGACGAGGGCGGCTACCTGACCGAGGCCGTGCGGCGCCGGCCCTACGCGGTGGTGCTGTTCGACGAAATCGAAAAGGCCCACCCGGAAGTCTTCAACGTCCTGCTGCAGATCCTGGACGACGGCCGCATGACCGACGGCAAGGGCCGCACGGTGGACTTCAAGAACACCATCATCATCATGACCTCCAACGTGGGCAGCCAGACGATCCAGAACCTGGCGGACAACGACCGGGCCGAGATGGAGCGGCGGGTGATGGAGGCCCTGCGGGCCAGCTTCAAGCCGGAATTCCTGAACCGCATCGACGAGACCATCATCTTCCTGGGGCTGCGGCCTGACCAGATTGCCGCCATCGTGGACATCCAGATGGGGCACCTGGCCCAACGGCTGGCGGAGCGCCACATCACTCTGGAACTCAGCGACGCGGCGCGGGACTTCCTGGCCGAAAAGGGCTATGACCGGGTCTACGGCGCCCGCCCCCTCAAGCGGGCCATCCAGCAGTACATCGAAAACCCATTGGCCATGGAACTGCTCAAGGGCAGCTACGGCGATGGCGCCAGGATCCGTGCCGAGCGTGAGGGGGACCATATCGTGTTCGAAACGGCATAGCGGTTTGATACCGTTAAAAAGCCGCCGGGCGCTATCGCTCCCGGCGGCTTTTTTTATTGCCGAGCTTACCGATATCTTGGACATAGTCCCTTCGTTCTGTTAAGTAGCGCTTCGGTGCGAGATGCCGGAGGGTGATGCCGCGTAGAAACGCATACCGCGGATGGATCGCTCCGATTAACCGGAAAAGAGGCGATGTCCGAAAACAAAAATAAAATCCGACTTATTCTGATCATCACGCTGCTCCTCGCCGCCGGTTTTCTGGCAACCAGCCTGGCCAGCTACTATGTAGCCCGGGCGGCCTTGCGCTCAGAAATCGCGCGCAACGAACTGCCCCTGACCAGCGACAGCATCTACTCCGAAATCCGTCATGATCTGCTGCGGCCGGTATTCATTTCTTCGTTGATGGCCACCGACACCTTCCTGCGGGACTGGGTGATCGGGGGCGAGATCGACAAAGACAGGATCGTCAAATACCTCAAAGAAATCCAGGTGAAGCACGGCACGTACACGAGTTTCTTCGTTTCCGAAAAATCCCGCATTTATTACCATGCGGACGGCATTTTAAAAAAGGTCTCACCGGATGAGGCGCGCGACCGCTGGTATTTCCGGGTCCGGGAAATGGCGGATGATTATGAAATCAATGTCGATCCCGATATGGCCAACCAGGATGCCATGACCATTTTCGTCAATTATCGCGTCTATGATTACGACCACCACTATATCGGCGCCACCGGGGTGGGGTTGACCGTGGGGGCCGTGAAGGCGCTGATCAAAACCTACCAGGAACGATATAACCGCACGATCTATTTCGTGGATCGGCAAGGCGTTGTAAAACTGGCCGGATTCGGATTCGACCCCACGGCCCCAAACATCTCCCAGTTACCTTTTTTTACACAGCTTAAGGAGGAGGGAAACGGCTCTCCTCATCGGTCGCTGCGCTACGAAAAAGACGGCCATGTGACGCACGCCTACATTCGCACCATCGATGAATTCGACTGGTATCTCGTCGTGGAGCAGCCGGAGACGGAAACCATCCGGCAGATCCATACGACCCTTCTCGCCAACCTGGGTGTTTGTATCGCCGTAACCCTCGTGGTCCTGGCCCTGATCAACGCCGCCGTGAGCGCCTATCAGAAAAGGATCGAAACCCTGCGGGGCATCGTCCCGATCTGCTCCTATTGCAAGCAGATCCGGGACGACAAGGGCTACTGGAACAAAGTCGAGGAATATGTCAGCCAGCATACCGACGCCAAGTTCAGCCACTCCATCTGCCCTGCCTGCCTGCAGGAGCATTTCCCCCGGGAATACGAGGCGATTCAAGAAAAAAACGACCGGCCGTAAGCGTTCTCATGCGATGCGTCGAAATCGATAGCGCCATCGGAACCTAAGCATCAAGGAAGTCCTGCCTGTCTCCCCAAGCGCTTCAATTGCCGTATTTCTGTTGAGTTGCACCGCTCGGAAAAAGCTTTGGATCCATGGGGCATGCCTGCAAATAAAGGCATAATGCCCTGCGGACAGTGCACCCGATCGACATTGTTCCCCGTAACATCTTGAAATAACGCTTTATGAGTTCACCCATAGGGCGCTTGCTGAAAAATACAAAGATCCTGAATTCATGGAAACAAAATGCCTTCGGAATCGCATTTCGTAAACTGGTCCTCAACATTCTGGATAAGCGTGATCAAATCAAAAAGTTAGATTCAAGCAATGTTAGCGGCACTGATTAGATCTCGGGACCGACATCCGGGATGATCAGGTTTCTATCTACCTGACGTGTTGTAACCCATCTTCCTTCCTCTGCCACATCGTTAGCATTACGCATTCCAGTTGGCCGCTGACGAATCCAAGTTGACAGCTTCCTGTTTGGCGTTATATTGGATTTAATTAATGACCGACCGGTCAGTATTGGTAATCACCGGAGGAAATCTTTTGGCGCGCAAAGCCGATCCCAACCGCCGAAAAGCCATCCTGGACGCCGCGGCCCGCGTTTTCGCCCAAAAAGGGTATGCCGCGGCCCGCATCATCGAAGTGGCCCAGGCCGCCGCGGTGGGCAAGGGCACCATCTATGCCTACTACCGCAGCAAGGAGGAATTGTTCTTTGCGGTTTTCGAAAGCATGATGCTGGAGGCGGGAGAAACCATTGCCGCGGCGGCCGGGCAGTTGGAGGGTTCCTTTGCCGAGCGCATGCGAACGCTCTCGGATGGCATCATCCGGTCCTGGCTCGGGCAGCTCGACATGTATGCTCTGGTCATGGAGTTCTGGTCGGCCACGGCCTCTTCTCCCAGCCGGGAGCAGTTCAAGACGGTTTTCCAAAAAGGTTATCGTCACTTGCGCACCGTGGTGGGCACTTTGATCACGGATGCCAAGGCCAGCGGCGACGTGGCGGCCCATTGCGATGCCGGCCGGATCGCCTCCGCCCTGGTGGGCACCTGGGATGCGCTCCTGCTGCAAGCCTGGCTGGACCCGGCCTTCGACGCCCTGACGACCTCGCGGGCCTTCATGGAGGTGATCTTGCAGGGGCTGCGTCCCGTGTCGAAAGCTAGTTCGTCATAAAATGTCTGCAAGCTACATTAGGTTTGATATTACAGTGTCAGCTTTGGCGGAAATCCTTAAATGCACGGGTGAAATGTAATTCCGATATGAAATAATAGTTCATTTTCTTCCTCGTGGAAGAAAACGAACCAAAAGAAGACGCCCGTGTCCCGCGGCCCCTGCGGGGCTATCCTGCGCGTCGTCGACACGGCCGGAGGGCGCGGAAACTCGCCCCGCCTTCGCTAAAGCTATGGCGGGACTCAGACAGTCCGCACCCTTTTGCCCGGCCGCATCGCCGATGCTCGGCGCGGGACAAAGGGGATCACTTCAAAACCATCAGGGCTTAATAAAGGCCCCTTTCCGGGTGCTGCCCAACTTCTTCCGGGAGACATTCCATTCGCCGGGAAAGAGAGTCGCCAATGAGAATGCACGTCATCCTGACAGTCCTGAGCCTGATGCTGGCAACGCTGCCGCCGGCCTTCGCCGATACCCCGGATGCGGCCGCTATTATCGAGGCCAGTTTCAACCACTACCGGGGCAAGGCTTCGGTCTCCGATGTGGAAATGGTCATCCACCGCCCGAGCTGGGAGCGCACCATGCGCATGGACGCCTGGACCAAGGGCACGGACAAGAGCCTGATCCGCATTACGGCCCCGCCCAAGGACGAGGGCAACGGCACCTTGAAAAAGGGGTCCGAGATGTGGACCTACAATCCCAAGGTCAACCGGGTGATCAAACTGCCGCCGGCCCTGATGTCCCAATCCTGGATGGGGTCGGACTTCTCCAACAACGATTTGGCCAAGAGCGACACCATCCTGAACGACTACATCCACACCCTGTTGCGCACCGAAACCCGGGAGGGCCACACCGTCTACGTGATCAAGTCCATGCCCAAACCGGCCGCACCGGTGGTCTGGGGCATGCAGATCCTCGAGATCCGCGATGACGACATCTTGCTTTCCGAGGAGTTCTTCGACGAGGATCTGGTGTCGGTCAAGAAAATGACCACCCGGGAAATCCAGATGATGGGCGGTCGCCTGTTCCCCAAGGTCTGGCAGATGCAGGAAACGGACAAACAGGATCAGTACACCCTCCTGCGCTATCACGCCCTCGAGTTCAAGGACGATCTCCCGGAGCGCCTGTTCACCCTCAACGCCCTGAAGACCCAGCAACGGAGATAAGACCGTGTCCATCGATATCAAGATGGCCTGGCGCAATATCTGGCGCAATCCCCGCCGGACCCTCCTTACGATCCTGGCCGTGGCCTTTGCCTGCGTGCTGCTGGTCTTCATGCTCTCCTTCCAGTTCGGCAGCTACGCCACCATGATCAACGCCTCGGTCAAGATTCATACCGGCCAGCTGCAGGTGCAGGCCCAGGGCTACCAGGACAATCACGACATGCGCCTGGTGATCGCCGACCCGCAACCCGTGGAAAAGGTCCTGGACGGGATTCCCGCCGTGCAGGCTTACGCACCGCGTGCCCGGGCTTTTGCCCTGGTCTCATCCCAGGCGCGCACCTACGGCGTGCTGGTGGAGGGGGTGGACCCGGCGGCCGAGGCCCGCGTATCCACTTTGAAGGAGATTGTCCGCCAGGGAAGCTATCTGGACAACGCTCATCCGGACATGGGACGACCCGATGCCCTGATCGGCCATTTGCTGGCACGCAACCTGAAGGTCGCCCCCGGCGACGAGCTTACCGTGCTGGGCCAGGGCTTCGACGGCTCCATCGCCGCCACGGTGGTGCGCGTCCGGGGGATTTACAATTCGGGCCTGGACGATTTCGACCGCAGCGCTATCCAGATTCCCCTGGCCGCCTTCCAGGACATTTTTTCCATGGGGAAGGCGGTTCACGAGGTCGTGGTCATGGGACGCCATTTATCGGATGCGCCGGCCATCAAAGCCGCCCTGGCGGGCCCCCTGGGCCGCCTGAACGCCGACCCGCCGCTGGTGGTGCTGGACTGGGAAGAACTCATGCCGGGTCTGCGCCAGGCCATCAACATGGATCTCGTGAGCGGATCGGTGTTTTACCTCATTCTCGTGATGGTGGTGGCCTTCAGCATTTTGAACACCTTCCTGATGGCCATCCTGGAGCGTACATACGAGTTCGGTATCCTGATGGCCATGGGCACCAAACCCGGACGGCTGACCCGGCTCGTGCTCACCGAATCGGCCGGCATGACCTTGGTGGGGGTGGCCACGGGCATGCTGCTGGGGTGCCTGGTGACCTGGTATTTCATGCGGCACGGCATCCAATTGGGTGCATCGGAAGTCTCCCGCCAGTTCGGTCTGCCGGATACACTTTACCCGCAGCTCAGCCTGCTTTCGGCCACGGCCGGGCCGCTGGTGGTGCTGATCGTGACCCTGCTGGCCGCGCTCTATCCGGCCCTTAAACTGCGCCGGCTGCAGCCGGTGGAGGCCATGCGGCAACGCTAGCAGACCGTGGATAAACGGCGCTTCAGGCCGAAATGCGGTGTTGTCCCGCGCTGCGGGAGTTCTCATCTGATTCTATGGGCTAAGGTGAGTCCCGCCCTCGCGAAACCGCCGCGGCAACCCTGATGGTTGCTGCGCATTTCGCATCGGACGGCGCCTTGCCTTTCGACCTGTTGGTTTTCAACAGCCTGCTAAACGCCGCAACCCGACGAAGGAGCGACAGAGGCAATATGGTGATGGATATCATGATGGCCTGGCGCAATATCTGGCGCAATCCCCGCCGGACCGCGGTGATCCTGACGGCCGTGGTCATCGGCGTGTGGAGTATGATCTTCCTGGGGGCCCTCATGCGCGGGACCCTGGCGGGCATGATCAAAAACGGCATCGATACCCTCACCGGGCATATTCAGATCCACCAGCGCGGCTACCCGGACGATCCCTCCATCGACTACAATATTGACGACCCGGCGGCTATCGAGCGCGTCCTGGCCGATACCCTGCCTCCCGGCAGCCGATGGTGCCAGCGGGTGCGGGTGAACGCGGTGGCCAGCAATGCCCGCCACAACAGCGGCGTCACCATGGTGGGCATCGATCCGGCCGCCGAAGCCAAAATGTCCTTTATCGGCGGGGCCGTTCACCAGGGGCGCTACCTGAAGGCCGACGATGCCCACGGCATCCTGGTGGGGGCTGCCCTGGCGAAGCAGTTCGAAACCCGGCTGGGACACAAACTGATCCTGATGAGCGAGGATACGACCGGCCAGGTGGCTTCCCGGGCCTTTCGCATCGTGGGCATTTTCCGGGCCGAGATGGCGTCCACGGAGAAAGCCTATGTGTTCGTCACCCGGCAGGCGGCCCAGGAGATGCTGCAAATGGGGCCGGCCGTATCGGAGATCGCCGTCATGCTGCCGAAAAACGATATGGCCGCACCGATGGCCCATAAGCTCGCCGCCCGGCTGGCCGGACAGGATCTGGACGTGAGGCCCTGGCAGGAGGCGTTGCCCCTGCTGCAAGCCTATCTCCAGATGTACAACAGTTTCATCCTGATCTGGTTCGTGGTCGTGTTCGTGGCCATGGGCTTCGGCATCCTCAACACCACCCTGATGGCGGTTTTCGAGCGGATGCGCGAGTTCGGCCTGCTCAAGGCGCTGGGCATGCGGCCCGGCCGCATCGTCAAAGGCATCCTGACGGAGGGCTTCTTCATCCTGGTCTGCGGACAACTGTTGGGCAACCTGCTGGGGCTGGCCAGCTGCTGGGCTTTGTCCTTCCACGGCCTGGACCTGTCCGGCCTGGCCCAGGGGGCCGAGTATGCCGGCCTCTCACGGGTGATCTATCCGGACATCTGGCTCAAGGATGTGGTCAGCGCCAATCTGGTGGTGCTGCTGCTGGGGCTGGTGGTGTGCCTCTATCCGGCCGTCAAGGCGGCGCGGTTTACGCCGGTGGAAGCGATGGCCCACAATTAGAAGCCAGCTCAAAAAAGTCTTTTGGCCCCATATCGGCGTTGGGCGCTCGCCTTGAGTCCTCGAAATACCGATGTATTCCTGCGGCTCACACCCACCGCAAGGAATACATCAGACGGGAAGTCCCGCATAGCGGGAACACTCGCGTCCGCCTTGATCTGGAACCAAAATCCAGATTTTGAGCTGGCTTCTGGTGACCCGTGCAGGAGCAGCATCTTTTGCCCCAAGCCGGCGTTCTCCACGGGTTTAGCGGCTGCGGCGTACTAGACGCCTTACCGCAATTGGGCGGCCTTGGCTTGGAACAAAATCTACTACTCCTGCACGGGCCACGTGATTTAGTGATGGAATCAAATAAATGATAGAAAGTGTAAGCTGACCATGAACACGATCGTCGCATGCAACGGCGTTTCCAAGACCTATCGGCAGGGCAAGGTGCAGGTCCAGGCTCTGACGGATATCGACCTGACGGTGGAAAAAGGCGGGTTCATGGCCCTGGCCGGACCTTCGGGCTCGGGCAAGACCACCCTGCTCAATCTTATCGGCGGGCTGGATACGCCCGACCGCGGTCGGATCCAGGTGGACGGCAAGTCCTATGAGAACCTCAACGGCGCCGCCATGGCGGACTTGCGCCTGCATACCATCGGCTTCGTCTTCCAGGCCTACAACCTGATTCCGGTTTTATCGGCCATCGAAAACGTGGAATATGTCATGCTGCTGCAGGGCATCCCGGCCGCCGAGCGGCGGCGGCGGGCCCGGGAGATCCTCGATGTGGTGGGCCTGGCGGGCAAGCACGGCCGCCGGCCGGCCGAGCTTTCGGGCGGTCAGCAGCAGCGGGTGGCCGTGGCCCGGGCCATCGTGGCCCACCCCGCCATCGTGCTGGCCGACGAACCCACCGCCAACCTGGATTCGAAAACCGGCGAAAGCCTGCTGGAACTCATGCGGCAAATGAACCGCGAGCGGTCGGTGACCTTTATCTTCTCCACCCATGACAAGATGGTGATGGATTACGCCCGCCGCCTGGTGCTGCTGCGGGACGGGCGCATTACCGATGACCATGCCAAAGACTGACCCTTCACAAGCAGCTCTCAGGCGTCCATGCCGGATTCGGGACCGGACGGTTTACCTGATGCTATGCTTCCTGGTGGGGCTTCTTTTCTGTCGCGCAGTAGTCGGAGCCGAACCGGACAAGGGCCTGTTCGCCAATCTGGACATGGAATGGGGCGGCTACCTGCGGGCCATCGGCAACGTCAGCTGGCTGGAGGACGATACGATTTATCAGGTTGTGGGCCATGATCCCTATTACGACGGCCAGTTGGAATGGCGGCTGAAAAACACCCTGAACATGGGCACGCGCTGGTCGCTGGAAACCCACTACGAGCTGGTGGCCCTGGGGGGCGATTTTTACGAAGACACCCGCAAGCTGGCCCAGACCCTGCCTTCCGCCGTCTCGGACCTGCTGGTTCCGGCCCAGGTCATCGAGGACGACTACCGCTTTTTCGATCTGAGCCGGGTGCTCACCGAAAAGGACCGCTACCTGGTCTACAACCGGCTGGACCGCCTCAACCTGACCTATAACGCCGATTGGGGCACGGTGCGCCTGGGTCGCCAGGCCCTGACCTGGGGCAACGGCCTGATTTTCAATCCCATGGATCTCTTCGACCCCTTTGCGCCCACCGCGGTGCAGCGCGATTACAAGATAGGCGAGGACATGGCCTTTGTGCAGGTTGCCATGGGCCAGGACGGACTGCAGGCGCTCTATATCCCCCGGCGCGATCCTCAAACCGGCAACCTGGATGACGCGAATTCCGCATACGCCGCCAAATACCACCTGGTGCTGAGCGAACTGGAAATGGATGTCATGGCCGCCCGCAACTTCGACGATCCGGTGGCCGGTCTGGGGGCCAGCGGCTATTGGGGCGGGGCCGCCTGGCGGATCGATGCCCTCTACACCCACCTGACAGGCGACGACAGCCGTAGCGGTTTCTTCCAGGTGGTGGCCAACATGGACTACGCCTGGATGTGGGGCGGGAAGAATGTCTACGGCCTGGTGGAGTTCTACTACAACGGACTGGGTCGCACCGGCGACTATGCCAAGGCCCTGACCGAGCAGGCCCTCGTGGAGCGGCTGTCACGGGGTGAGATGTTCACCCTGGGCCGCTACTACCTGGCCGGCCAGCTGCAGGTGGAGCTGCACCCCCTGGTGCAGTCGCAGACCACGGCCATCGTCAACCTTTCCGACCCCTCGGGCCTGCTGCAGCCCCAGTTCACCTGGAGCGTGACGGAAAACGTGCAGGCCATTTTGGGCGCCCAGTGGCACTGGGGCAGGCGCGGGAGCGAATTCGGCGGTTATCCGGTGACGGCGGACGGCCTCGACATCACGGCGGCGCCCGCGGATCGGGTCTATCTCTGGCTCACCTACTACTATTAGCGTCCAAATCCAAATCGGGATCGCATGCAACCGCTGCTGAATGACACCTATTTGGCAGCCGACGGGAAATCATCATGAAACGCGCCATCATCATAAGTACCGGAAGATATCTTCCCGACAACCGCGTCACCAACGACGACCTGACCAAACTGATGGACACCACCGACGAGTGGATCCGGCAGCGCACAGGGATCGAGGCCCGCTACTGGGTGAGGGAGGGCGACGATGTGGGCACGTCGGACCTGGCCCTGGGCGCCTCCCGGATTGCCTTGGAGCGTGCCGGCTGGCAGGCCGACGAGCTGGATTTGATCGTCATGGCCACCATGACCTCGGATACCTATATCCCGGGGGCCGGCACTCTCCTTCAGCACAAGCTGGGCGGTGGCTATATTCCGGCCCTGGACATCCGCCAGCAGTGCACCGGCTTTCTGCACGGCCTGGAAGTGTGCGATGCGTATATCCGCAGCGGCCTTGCCGGCAGAATCCTGCTGGTGGGGGCCGACTACCAGAGCCGTTTCATGGAGCATACTACCGAAAATCGCGATACGGCCGTGATCTTTGCCGACGGCGCCGGCGCGGTCTGCATCGAGGCGGCGGAGACCGATCCGGCGGTGGGGATTCTGGGATCGGTCTTCCATGCTGACGGCCAATACGCTCATAGCCTGCGGGTGGGCATTCCGGCGCGCAAAAGCGGCCATGCCATGGACCCCGAGGTGCTGGCCAACAAGGAATACTTCCCCTACATGGACGGCCGGACGGTCTTCAAGATGGCGGTCACCCGTCTGCCGGAGGTGGCCGAGGAGCTGTTTCAAAAAACAGGCTTGCGCCTGGCGGACATCGACCTGGTGATTCCCCACCAGGCCAATCTCCGCATCAACGAGGCCTTTCGGGACCGCATGCAGCTCCCCCCCGAGAAGATCTACAACAACATCCAGGAATACGGCAACACCACCAGCGCTACGATCCCCATCGCCCTGGACGAGCTGATGGAAAAAGGCATGCTAAAATCCGGGGACGATGTGTTGTTTATCGGCTTGGGGGCGGGGCTGACGTGGGGCGGGGTTTTGTACCGGCTACCATAGGAAGAAAAGGATCCAAGGGGTCGAGGGCCCGAGGGCTGAAACCACTAAAACCTTTGCGGCCCTTCCCAAAACAAAAAATCCTCATTTTTTGTGTGGGCAGCACCCCGGATCGCCAAGAGGCATTGGAATATTTCTTCCGCCTTTTAATCCAGTACCAAGCTTCAACGTTTGATCCCGCATCGAGTATTCAGCATCCAGAAGCCCGTCATGCCCGACGTGATCGGGCATCCAGCGACCTTGAACCTTTCCGCCATCCTTGAACCCGACATCACGGATTAAGGGTTTCAATTTAGTTGCCAGCATCCGGCATCCAGTATCCGGTATCAAGCCACTACCACAGCGGGGCGAACATCTTACGTTTCATCCCCCAAGTCCTTGTCATCGTGTCGTTTTTCTGGTAAGCGTTTTGGGAATCATCCTCTTGCCGGCTCTCTCCCAAACTCCGCGCAAAGCGGCGCCCAACATGATGCATCGATGCGGTCGCCCTATCGTTATGGCGGCCTGCAAATCCATAGCAAGTTTGCACGAAAAATAGGGCATCCTCCACAGGGAATTGTGCCAATGGCCGGTTCAAAATGCCATAACCCATTGGATTTACGGTCCGTAACCGTGCTGCCGACAAGGTTAAAGCCGACGTTGCAGGCGCATCTTGAAAAGGTGCGCCGTCTTTATGATGATGATCGCCGGCGAGGCGCCAACGGCATCATGACGCCAGGGGCGCTGGAGAAGAAGTATCCGAATGCCGGCAAGGAGTGGCCCTGGTTCTGGGTTTTTCCGTTTCGAAGGGAATTGCGAGACCCGCGAAGCGGGATGTTAAGACGGCATCACATTTACCCCGGCAATTTACAAAGGGCGATAAAAGCGGCAGGGAACAGGGCCGGTATTCCAAAGCGCATAACCGTGCACACCCTGAGGCACAGTTTTGCGACCCACCTTTTGGAATCGGGCTACGACATTCGGACCATTCAAGACTTATTGGGCCACTCGGACCTGCGTACGACAATGATCTATACGCATGTCATCAGCAAAAACAGACACGGTGTCGTGAGCCCCTTGGATTAAATCTGTTTCAAGATAACACTTTATTGGAATTATCATGCAGCTTGATAATAATGATAATAAGCGCGAAAAGCTGCAATCGATGCACATAAAATTGGGCAGCAAGAATTGTAGATAATAGATAATCAATTGATAGCCTTAGAATTTATGGTATCTTTGTCGAAGGTGATGAATAATTGTATCGTTTGTCTCTTAATACAATTATTCGTTAAAAAACTGCAGCATGATAATATAATAGTTAGGCTCTTATAAGTCATGGAATACCCACAACGAATCGACACACATATATCCGAAAGCGTTTCTTTTAATGCATTATCATCTGTATTGCCAAAGGAATGGATAGTAAGAGAATTAACTGAAAGGGATTATGGAGTTGACCTATATGTGGAATTAGTAGAAAAGAAAGGAAAAGTTACTGGTGACTTAGTCGCGTTACAAGTGAAGAGCGCTAACTCAGTACAATTTAATGACAAGGGAATTTTCACTTATGGCGGCATAAAAAAATCAACTATTAACTATTGGCTAGGGCTTCCAGTCCCTGTTTTTCTTATAGTCGTAGATTTAAGTAATAAGCAAGTTTATTGGTCTAGTGTCGAAATAAATCAAAGAGAAGGAAAGTTTATTAAGAATAATAAAACGGCCTCACTTACCCTGACAAAAGATTCAGATTTTTCAGAAAGTGGCCTTGCTCTATTCAGAATGACCTATATACGAGAAAAGAGATGGCCTGAAATTGAAAGTGCAATAGAAAAGTCAATTATGTCGTATAACTCTCTCGGCCCATTGGTTTTAATGTGTAAGCGAAAAGGCGATAACGAATTCTGCTCAACAAGCATTCAGTACATGCTCATTCAGCACTACGAATTCTTTACGCTCTTGTCGCGCTATTTGCTACTAAAGAAACCGAAATATTTACCATATTGGTATGATAGGCATGTTGAATATCTTAAGAATAATAAATTAGAAGGATCTCTTACTTTTTCATACAAAGTAGTAAAGGATATGGTTAAGTATTTTGTTTGGGATTACCGTGATTGCATAATAGCTAGTTATCAATTAGTAACCGAATCACAAAAAAGCTATTTTAGTAATAAACTCCCATATTTATATATGCATCTTCAGCATCGACCGCACACCTTTGTTATGGATGATTGGGCGGCAAGATATTATTTTGACGAATATGAAAATGAAACGACAAACCCAGAACAGCTATTTTTCCAGGATTTTGAAGAATTCGACTGGATATTAAGTGATTTAACAAAAACATGAGCCTAACAAATAGCTCCAGCGGACAATTTAAAGCGTCACTTGTTCTGCATTCGCAAAAACGTGCCACTTTAAATTGCCGCTGAGCAAGGCGTTATGTGAAAAATTAGAGGTCACTCATGGCAGATATAGAGAAACCATCGATGCTGGAAAAAATTTCCGGAAATTTAGGTACAGAAAGTGCCTTAACAGCCATTAGTGCACTTGCAGCATTTCCTCTCGCTCCCCTTTTGCCAGTATTATCCAATTCACTTGCAAATAGACGCCACAAAGCAAGAGTAGAAAAAGCTCTTTATGAAATAAATGAGATATTAGAACAACACGAAAAAAAATTACAGAATTTGACTGATTCTCAGTTTAAAATCATAAATGAAGTAATACTAACAATACTTCAAACAACAGAAGATTTAAAAATCGAATACCTCAAAAATGCTATACGGTCCAATGTTGAGAGTGAAAAAGTTGATATTTCCTATTCATCGCAGATATCTAGAATCCTCCGCGATATTTCGGCTGATGAACTTCGATTTTTAGTTGAAAATGCTCAGTATTCAACAATTGTATTTGATCTTGATAACGTTGGCAAAAACGAATTGAAAGTTGAGTCAGACTCTACCCAAGGAGCTTTAGTAGTCGGCTTGATCTCGATGGGAATAATCGTATGGGCAAGTTCATCATGGGATAGCATCGGGCGCTATAAATTTTCACCAATAGTTGAAAAACTTATCAATGCAATTGGCACATAACCTTTTGCTGGAGTATACGACGCGAAAACGCTATCGCGTTTTGCGCGTCTCAGCTCAACCGTTGCAGCAAAAAGAGGGCTTTTATGTCAGATAAGTTGGGTGAAAAACATCAGTTTACTATTATTCCGGGACAACCTATTGAAGCGCCAATAATGATTGAACCTCAAGACGCGGTCCCAACTGAGCAAGAACCTATTTTGAAAAAAGTTGGTTCCACCGTCAAAGCCTATTTGAAGGCAGCTGAAGAATTATTATCGGGAAAGTACGCTCAGATTAAAGATTATACCCCGCAGCATTTAAAAGATCCGGGCTTTGTCATTGTAATATGCTGCAATGATGGCGTAATTATAAGGTATGATAAAAAAGTTGAAGCTAAAGGAATCGGTGTTGGGTGGAATGATGAAAACTTAGGCAATTTGGCGCCATTAATTTCTGAAAATGTAGTATATTGCCATTACCCAAACCAAGACGAGTGCTTTAAACCGAAATTTGGCCCGCAAATTACATTATCTGTGACTAATGGCAAAACAGGCACATCCCAATTGTTGTCCACTGTAAAAATTGGTTTCAACATCGCCATAAAAGAATCATTTGGAAAATTACCAAAGCCACCAGAGAAGCCATACTGTCTACTGTCTGTTCAAAATTCACTCGAATTGAATATTATTGGTGAATTGGTACAAGATGAAGGAAGTCTTAAAGCTGGGCAACGCTTTTTAACTCGAACGTTAATGAGATTACCAGTAGGGTGGGAATGTATTGAAGTTTTCCCATTTCAAGATTTTAATCATTGGGATCCCCAAAACGCAGAAATTTGGGCAGAAAGAGACATTTTGGCTTCTGTTTTAAGATATCAAATGCGGGAGTCAAAATTAAATAACCTTGATCCTAATGCTGCAGCGAGGAAACAGTTCGGAGTTCTCTTAGACTCTTATAAAAGATTGCTTGATTCTGATCCTGATAAGGAAGAGCAATTACAATCATTTTTAACCGTAAATCCTATTCTTTTATTCCCCGCCTATGTAAAAATGTGGCCTAAACTACCCATAGGTGCAAACGTAACAGATTTTGTTTTTAAAGATGCGACAGGAGACTATCTGTTAGTTGAGCTTGAGAAGTCTACAGATAAAGTGTTTTTGAAAAATGGGCATACATCTGCGAAGCTCAATCATGCTCACGGGCAAATATTGGATTGGAAAAGATACATAGAGGACAATCTATCGACCGTACAGCGTGAATTAGGTTTAGAAGGAATTTCGTCTAACCCGAAATCTATTATAGTTATTGGGCGCACCAAAACATTGACAAATGATAACAGGAGAAAGCTGATTTCATTTGAAAATAATTGTCCGAAATTAAAGATAATGACCTACGATGATATTTTGGAAAATGCAAAGGCTATAATAGAGAATTTGCTTGGACCCTTTTGGTCTGAGTCAGGTGCTACAGAAATATATTATATGCCTCAAAAGCTATTATCTATGTAAAAGTGCTTCTAACTATCGGCTGTTGACAGACTCGCTTTGCTCGCCGCAAAGCTGCACGTTATCGCGATCTGAGGCAAAGAGATATATGAACAATATCAAACAAACATTAGAATCATTTCTAACGAGTGAGGAATATACCAACACCTCAATACACTATGATATTAATGCTATTAAAATTAGATTACACCAAAATCAGAGTGAAAATAGGTATATCTATTTCTACATTTATCATCCTTGGAGAATATCCTTAAATCAAAAAATTCTAAATTCATCAGGAGATTGTCCTTATAAAGAGGATAATGAATCTCAGAAAGATCATGAAATAAAATTTATACTCTATTGTAAAAAAACTAAATTCTTAGAACGATTTCCTATAAAAAAAATTGCAATTGACAGTATATCGAATGATCTTTCAATTGTTTGGGAAAATGGTGCCATACTTGAATCATCTTCGCTTTCATCAGAAAATTGGTCATACCATATTTATGATTATATAAATGGTGTAATGTACGATGTGTACTACAATAGGATAGAAAAAGACACCTTCGATGTTAGCGATAGAACCAATTGAACAAAAGAGACAAAAAGCGATAACAAATCGCTGGAGAATCGACGGGTAAACGCTGGCGCGTTTCCCGCGTCTCATCTCCACCGTTATACCGAGGTACATGATGTGGATTTGGGTGGTTCCTATTGCCATGCTTTTGGTTTTACTAAAGTGGTGGCTTCGCAGGCCTATTCTACACCGTGCTGCCTCAGATCAGTTCGAGCGCTATATTGATGGTTTAAATATTCAGGCTGCCTCCGGTAGCAAACTGTTGATTGATGATTCTACATGCAGCTATGGTATTTGGATTCTTATTCGTCGGTCAAGATATAAAAGTCCAACATTATTTTTCGAATTACCAACTTTTCATTGGCCTCAAGAAACGACGGAATCCCTTAAAAGAATGTGCGAAAAATGGAATCTCGAATTTACTTCTAAACCCCAAAAGTCATCCAACTCTGAAAAATATTTCTCAGTCCGAATACCTAATGGCAGCCCAGTGCGCGCAGCGGAGTTAGCGAGATGCGCTTTTCGTTCTGTCGGTGGATCAAATGATTCAATATATAGACTAAGGTATGAAGGGGACCTTGATTTCGAGGCTATTAAAAAAGCTTATAAAAATTAGGGCAAGTATAACCTGGCGCTTGAGAAATCGACGCGCAAAATCCCGCGCGTCTCAGCTTTGGCGTTAGCCTAAAGCATGATGAGAGCTTATCAGAAATTATGTGTTATTTTATAACTATTTCAATTCCAAAAACCGGAATAAAATATGCTCAAGAAAAGATACCACGCGAAATCCATTTGAGTGAAACTTCAAATCCATCTCTTGAGAAATTTTTGCCAAAAGACTATGTGAACTATCTGGTCATTACAGGTGGGTGCTCATGTGATCTATTTAATGAAGATGATCTTGAAGCTAATAAAGAAGACATAATTAATAAATTAACTCACAAATATAAAAAGAAGGGTTGGTCTGAAAATAAAATAAAAAAAGCAGTCTCACAATCTATTTCCAATTCAAACACCGGTGGCAATTCCGGTTTGCGTGATGACTTAAAATTCTTTCTTTCTGATATTGCATTGCAATTAAAAGAAATAAGAATAATAGTTCATTGGTATGGTGGTGGTGCTGTTGATCAAGAGAAAATTAAAACTAATGAAGGTCCTACAATATCACCCTACGAATTGAGGACACAAAATATAATAAAAGAAACAGATACAATCTATAAAATCAAAGGCTAACAAAATGATCTACCCGACTGGGCGATAAAACGCCGCCCAGCCGGTAAGCATCGGCGTTATGTATTGATATGGATGAACCCAGAATTTTTAAACTAACATGGCACTATACTGCCGTTATATTTCCTTTGATCTTATTGGTTGCGACTATAGGTAGTGTTGAATCAATAGATCATTACACAAACAAGACCCTATATTTTGGGCCAAGAGAAATTGGGACTCTTTTATTTACTATCTATTTATGGTTAAAATGTCTATCAGTTTCATTTGAAGTAAGGGTGAAGGAAAATGGCGAGATTACTGCCCGAAGTATGCTTCGTAAAAAGAGATTGCCAATTTCAGAAGTATATAAAGTTAGACATGGATTTTTATGTTCCAAAATTTACTTTAAAAATGGATCTTTCCAAATAACCAATTTGATGAATAATTATTCCCAACTAATATCGATCATATTATCACATAATTCAAATCTAATAGTCGAATATGTAACCAGAAAATGACTATTGACTGAAATACATAACCTGTCGCTTGAGAAATCGACGCAAAAACGCTGGCGCGTTTTGCGCGTCTCAGCTTGGGCGTTAAAACTCTATGAGTATGAAAAGTATCATTCATATCGTATTGGATAAAAAGGTTGTACTATATATTTTTCTGACTGTTCATTTGTTAGGTGTGATCTGGCTGTTGGTTACTGGTGGAAATCCAGATAATGAAAATATTCCATATAAGAAACTGCTATTATTGAAATCTGTTTCGTTCCTAACTTATCTATTGCTCGTATACTTAACACTTAAGAATATAAAATTGGTAACTTGGCTAATGACCGCGGTACTCCTATTGACTGGCGTAGGGTCTACAATTTTAGGGATCTTTCGAATCGATTGGGAACAATATGTTGTTAAACCATATTTTGTAATAATGGGATTATACTTTATTTTTGGTAGTATTGCTCTATTACGTAAGCCAGTAATAAAGGAAGGGCGGTTTTAACATCGCTCTTCAGCTGACCCGAGGGCCTCGCGGCCCCCGGGTCAGCTGAGAGCGGGCGTTCTACGAGTTACAAGGAAAGGAAACGAATGATAAATGTCCTTTTATTATTGGCCCAAGGCTTTGAAGAATATGAAGCCAGTGTATTTACAGACGTGCTTGGATGGAGCAGAGATATCGGAGACATTCCAGTAAACGTTACAACCGCGGCACGAAGAGCGCAAATTAAGTGCACTTGGAATTTCACGGTTACCCCAGAAGCTCAGTTGGATGAAATATCGGTTGATTCTTATGATGCACTGGCTATCCCCGGTGGTTTTGAAGAGGCTGGATTCTACCAGGACGCCTATCATGAAGATTTCTTGCGAATCATTCGTCGATTTCATAAATCGGGCAAAATCATAGCATCAGTATGCGTTGGGGCGTTGCCTCTGGCTAAAAGTGGAATTTTGAAAAATAAAAAAGCAACAACGTATCATTTGTCGGATGGCAAACGAAGGAAGCAACTTGAAAGCTATGGAGCGAATGTGCAAGATCAGCGCATCGTTGTTGATGACAATATTATAACCTCAACCTCCCCCGCTACTGCCCTTGATGTTGCTTTTACTCTATTGAGAATGTTGACGTCTCCAGAAAATGAGGCAAAAGTAAAGGTGGGGATGGGATTCTTATAAAACGCAGTAACGTAGAACAATCTCTTCCAGCGGAGCGCAAAAAAACCGCGCCCGCTGAAGAGCACGTTAGCAGTAAAAATTATGAATAAATTTTCGAAAATTATAGATGCTCACGGTACTCGAAATACCGGAGACAACCTGTTAGGATTTGAAATTGATATGGAACACTATTTAGATGATAGTGACTTGTTCAAATCTGTATCAATAAACCGACCGGACTCCAATGAGTGTATGCTCCAAGCAATCTGTAAGGTAAAATCAAATATTGAAATAGAAGATCTAAAAAAACAAATTGAAATGATTTGGCTAAACTATTTGAGGTACTCAGAGTTTGAAGATCATGAAATTATTGCTGATGAAAAGGTTATCAAGTTAAGTTTTGTTACAATTGCCTCTGGATTAGGGGTTATTGGAGAAATTCTTTGTGAGTACTAATACTGCTAACCCATCACTGGACGAGACCGCGAGAAGCTCAGTCGCTTTTTTCAAGGGCTGTGGCGCGGCCCATCAGTTCAAACGTTAGGCATAGGAATACCTCTGGATATGAAAAAATCAGCGCGATCCCCGGAATTCAGGTATTACTTCTTTACCTCGAAGTATTATGAGACAGTCGCCTTCTACAGGGATGTGTTGAAGCTTAAGGTCGAGCGCTCTTGGGATCGCTCGGACCAAGAGCGCGGCACTGTATTTGTCTCTCCGAACGGCGTCGGTTTTATTGAGGTTGAACAGGGAGATGAACTTCCTCGGATTCGTGGAGGTTTCTATATCGAAGTTGATGATATCAATGGCTGGTATGAGCGGGCGCTTGCCTCGGGAGCCAAGGTCAAAAAGAGACTTGGTGTCACTGACTACGGACATCTCAATTTCAAAATTCTTGACCCCAGCGGGGTCGAGGTTGGCTTTTTTCAATGCGTCACATAAGTTTAGGTGCCCCGATACGTGATTCGCAAAGTCATCGTATTCGAAGTCCCACACAATACGCTGCACCCGACCGCCCACCTGCTTCGCAGTCGGTCGGCGGCTGAGCTTTGGCGTTCTGCGTACGAATATTTATATGAAAATAATCTTTAAGGCTGAAAAAGTAGATTACAGTGAAGCCCTTGATGGAGATTTAATTCAGGTCACATTTGAACAAAGAGACTCCGAAGACTATATAAATGATCCTCCAATTTATGTGTCAATATCAGTTCTCTATGAATTTCCACCCTATGAGCCAAGCATAGAATGGTATGACGGCTCTGAATTTAATGGTGGGATAGAAATTGAAAGTTACGAACTAAAAAATGGTTATTTTGAAATTAATTTAGAAAATGGTGATTCCTTTGAAATCGACTTTGAAGTTGATAAAACCACTTTCAAAAATATTGAGTCTTTTTTGTCAGATATTCTTTAAATGAGTGAAATCAGAGAACCTGTCATTTCGCTGGTACTTGCTTACAGCGTCGCTTTTTGGAGGTTGCTGTTGTATAAAATTTTTTTGAATTCACATCTGTCGCTATCACCCACCAGCCCGTGAATTCATCGTTAACACTTATGAAAATCAATATTCAGATTCGAAAAGCCAGACCGGAAGATAATGAAGCGGTAACGGATTTTGCATTTGAAATAATGAGATCACTGGGCATTGAACCAGACCCTGAAAATATTGATTACGCTTTGGCCACATTTGGTCTAGAGCGAGGATTCCCCCTAAGTGAATTCGTCGCCGTGGATGGGGAACAGCTTGTAGGGTCCATAATCTTGAAGCCGATCTCTGCTTCTGTTGCAGAAATGACCGGCTTCTATGTGCGGTCCAATTATCGAGGGCAGGGAATTGGGCATAAACTAATTAGGACTTTGCTGTCCGCTGCTATTGAGATCGGATATAAACATGTTGTATTGACAACAAACTGGAATATGACGACGGCCATAAGTTTATATGAATCTTTTGGATGGGTAAGACAGTCGAAGAAGCCCGAAAACGGAGCAGACTATCTCTATTCGTTAAGCTTGCCATAGCGTGTTTAACCAATGCACCGGACCGTCATTCCGCTGCGCCCCATACCAACCTGTAACTGGCGACCGACGGTCGCCATATAAATCGATGAAATATGAAAATCAATACATCAATTGAACAGTATAATATCAATTTTGGCTTAAAGCGTGAAGAAGTAAGGGATATACTTGGCGAACCTTCTTCCATCGATAAAATCAAAGTTACAGATTATTCGGATTTAGAATGCTGGACCTATGACGCACATCAAATTGAATTAATATTTGATTCTGAACATTATTATCAGCTTTCAAGCATATCGTTCGCCTCGAAAAATGTTAAAGTTGAAGGTGTTGCAATAATAGGTCTAAAGGAAAAAAAGCTTTTAAAGAAATTTCCTGAGCTTTACTGCCAGGATGAAAAGGATGAAATTGGGTATAATTATGAATACCCAGGTGAGAATATGATGTTTTGGGTCTCTGATGGCATTGTTAAGCTTCTTACTGTTTATGAATAATCAAGCGGAGGCACTTAGGACGCTTCTTCCTAATTAATTTCACACCAACCTTCTGCAGGATAGCTGGCGCTAATAAGGCCTTATAAGTAAGCTGAATAGCGAGTTCGAAAATAAATGATTGAATCCCTAAGAAAATCCATAGCCAATCAACTGAGAAATACGCCTCTGGGATTGCTGAGAATAAAAAGAAATCTTGGTCTCAGCGCTTGTTCAGATATCGAAACAGAAGATTTGTTGCGAACAATGATTTTGTCGACACCACTGGAGGGCATCGAAACGAAAGGCAAAAATCATTATTTCCGATGTGTTGCATTCAGTGCCGTATTGACGGTGAACTCAAATACGTTCACGGTTATTACCGCAAAGCGGATCAGCAAAACGTCCGGCAGTGGAAGGGAAAACCCGATAGGATAAAATATGCAGCAGATCATCAACCGTTCAGCGGCGACCCTCGCCAAAGCTATTCGTCACAAGGAGATTTCCTCGAAAGAGGCTGTCGCGCTATTTCTGAATCGCATAGAAAAGGTTAATCCGCGCCTGAACGCGGTTGTGCAGTTATCAGCGGAATCCGCATATGAACAGGCTCTGAAAGCGGACAACGCCTTGGCACGGGGCGATCTGTTTGGCCCGCTGCATGGCGTTCCCATGACGATTAAAGACTCGTTCGATACGGAAGGATTGATTTCCACCGGCGGAACAAAGGGGCGACGGGATTTTGTTCCATCCCGGGATGCGACCGTGGTCAGGCGCTTACGTGCCGCAGGGGCGATCCTGTTGGGCAAAACCAATACATCGGAATTGACGCTCACCTATGAATCGAACAATCTGATCTACGGGCAGACATGCAATCCTTATGATCTCGCGCGTTCCCCCGGCGGCAGCAGCGGCGGGGCCGCGGCCATCGTTGCCGCGGGCGGTTCCGCCTTTGATATCGGAAGCGATTACGGGGGCAGTCTGCGGTTTCCGTCACATTGTTGCGGCGTGGCCACCATCAAGCCCACTTCCGGCTGCGTGCCGCGAACAGGGCATGTTTTCCCTTTTGGCGGCGTGCTGGATTCGTTTCAGCAAATTGGTCCTATCGCCCGCTGGGTCGAGGACCTGCAAATGATTTTGCCGATCATCGCCGGCCCTGACCTTATCGATCCTGGTATTGTTCCGATGGTATTCAAGGACCCGAGCGAGGTGGACCTGAAAGGTCTCAGGGTTGCGTTCCATACGGACAATGGCATTATGGCGCCTTCCCCGGACATCGACCAAGTGGTGCGCCGGGCGGTCACACGCCTTGCCGGCGAAGGCGCCATCGTGACTGAAGCGCGCCCGACAGGCATCGAACAAACCTATGATCTGATGATGGCACTGTTGTCAGCGGACGGCGGTACGTCGATCCGGCGCTTGCTGGCGGAAGCGGGGACGAAGGAACACACGCTTCCCTGGTTGGGACTTGCCGCGCCTCTCGATGCGGTTCGCTTCGATGAGCTAATGGTGAAGTGGTTCCGCTTTCGAAGCACGCTGCTGTCCTTCTTCAAGAGTTATGATGTGATCCTCAGCCCTGTGAACGCCTTTCCTGCTCTGCCGATAGGGGCTTTGGGCGCGCATTTGGAGGCCTTCAGCTATACGATGACGTACAACCTGACAGGGTGGCCGGTGACCGTCGTGCGCGGCGGCACCTCATTGGATAAGCTTCCCATCGGCGTACAGATTGCTGCCCACCCTGGGCGTGAGGACGTCGCTCTGGCCGTGGCCGGATATCTCGAAAAAACCCTTGGAGGATTTCAAGCGCCTTCGCTAAGTGGATCGATCTGTCAGAAGGAAGATAAAAAGAAGTCCTGAGGATGATATCAACGCTTCGACTGCCAGCCTTACCGCACCCGTTGACACACAATTCAATGTGTAAAAAGGAGGCGCATAATGGCTACCAATTTAGCAATCGATGATGAATTGTTACATGAAGCCTTGCAGATCAGCGGATTAAAAACAAAAAAGGACACGGTCAGCCTTGCCCTCAAGGAGTTTGTCGATAGGCGCAAACAGTTGGAGATTATAACTATATTCGGGAAAATGGACCCTGATCCAGACTATGATTATAAACAGGGAAGAACGCATTGAAGGGACGGGCCGCCTTGGTTTTGCATATTTATGCTGTAAACGCTCATTTATGAGTTCCGTGCATGGTCTCATCTGTGGTAGCGGGCATTCGGCACAAATTATCAGGAAAGCGTAATTACGGTATGGAAAAATACGATACATCCTGGGATTTGTCTGAAAGCGAAAAAGGGAATTTACCCCACAACGAAGAAGCTTTCGACCGAAAATATCAAGAATGGCGACAACGGTCATGGGAAACGTGGCTGAATGAAATGCTCAATTTTCCATTCATAGTGAAAAGGATGGAAGATGACGATGATGCTTATTTCACGGATATCGCAGACCATCAACCATTCAGGCTTGGTCATGAAATGAAAGTGATCGGTATCGATCAAGAAGATGATTTATACGGTATTTTGATAAAAGTAAGAGAGGGGCGCAAGGTTGGCTATGTTCCCCTTTGTGATGTTGAAGTACGGAATCAGGACGATCCGAATTTTTGGCCTGTCCGTGAATACGTTGTTTGGTTTGCCAATAGATGAGAAAGTCTTGGCCGAACCTTTCATAGAACACAACCATGGAATCAGTTCTGGGGCAGGCTTAGCGTGATGGTGCAGCCGGGGCCATTGTTGTTGGCGGCGGTGGCGCTGCCACCCATGGCCAGCATGAACTTCTTGACGAGGGACAGACCGATGCCCGTGCCGCCCGTGGTGCGGGTGAGCGGATCTTCAACCCGGTAGAAATCGTCGAAAACCTTTTTCAAGGCATGCCGGGGGATGCCGGGGCCGGTGTCGGCAACCTCGATGTCCACGTGGGCATCCCGCCTCGCGACGCTGACCGTGATCCGGCGCGTCTCGGACCGACGGCCGAATTTGAGGCTGTTTTCGATCAGGTTGATCAGGATCTGCACCATGACTTCCCGGTCGTAGGCAAAGTCAAACCCGTCCACGGGCGCCATGGTCAATGCAAATCCTTCCTGACGTACCTTCTCACCCATGACCTCCCGCACGTCATCGAGCACGTCCTGGAAATTCCCGGGGCGCATATCGAAGTGGCGCTGCTTCTTCTCCAGGCGGGACAATTCCAGCACGTTGTTGATCAGCCGCGACAGGCGGGCGCTCTCTGAACTGACGACCCGCAGGTAGTCCTGCTCCCGGGCCGTATCCTTGGCAATGCCCTGCTCCAGCATTTCGATATAGAGGCGGATGTTGGTGAGCGGGGTTTTCAGTTCGTGGGTCACCGAAGAGACGAAGCGCGTCCGCCGCTCGGAGAGGTCCACCATAGCGTGGGCGCTGCGGTAGATGGCGCCGAGCCCCAGGAGAAAGACGGCGGCCAGGATGGCCAGCATGATATTGAGGGTTCGCCGCGAGGCGACCGGTGGGATGGTTTCGCTCACGATGCGGGCATAGAGAAAATTGAAAGGGGAGGGAAATTGGCGGTCGAGGGCAAAAGCATCCTGTCGGACAATGGCGCCGGTCTGAACGATGGTGGCGGGGTGAAGCCTGTCGGATACTTCCAGGCGCAGCTGGCTGAAACGGCTCATGGGCTGAGAGGCGAAATACCGATCGGCCAGGTAATCGAGAAAGGCCGAGGTATCGAGAATGAAGCCCTGTCGATAGATGCGCTGGTCGATCACGATGCGGCGAAAGATGAAGATGTGTTCGGCATCGATGAAGACCGACTGAAGAGGGGCCACCTCCACCTGAAAGCGAGCGGGCGATGCCGCCTCCGGCGCTTCGGCGTCCGCGGCAACCGCTCCGCCGGTGTGAACAGAGGGAAATGAAGGGGCCGCCGGAGCGGTCGCTTGAGGACGGTAGACGGAATCCGAAAGGCTTTGTGAGCGGCTTGCGGCAGCGCTTGATTTTTCCTTTTCAGGTCTGGCGTCATCCCGGCGGGCCACATTAAGGGCCTGCTGGGCCGTGATTTCTTCGGTACGCTGGGTTTTGCGCCCCAGGTAATCCTCCGGCACGCGTTTGCGGCTCAACAGGAACTTGCCGGCGAAAGACGGATTCTCTTCCTTCAGCTGTTCTTCAGGGGTGTCCGGCGCTTTGGGGAGTGCTTTTACGGGCGGCCCGGACGCCGTCATAGGCGGAATAGCGGTTTTCCGGCGGTTGAAGCGGCGATTGATGTCGTCAAGCTGTTGAACGATCTTCTGAACGTCGGGCGAGGTTTTCCGACCGTCGCCCACGAGAGGGGTTTGAAAGGAACCGTCCGGATTGTTTTGCAGATAGCCCAAAATATAGGGTTCCGACGGAAGTGCGGCCAGGGGGGATAGCTGCGGACCTCCCTTTTGACCGACGGGTGGTGCTTCGGTGTAGTGGTAGGCATCCACCGGCCGGTTTTCTTCGATCTGCACGCGCTCGGCCAGGGCCGCTTCGATATCATCGAAGAGCGTCTCGGCGAAAAAACGCATGCGCGCGGTTTCTTCCTGGGCGATGCCCTGGTAGGTCCGAAAGACGACATAGGCCATGGGCAGGGTCGTGGCCACGGCGAACAGGATGATAAACAGCTTGAGACGCTTCATAGCTCAACCGTCTTTCGCAAGGCGGTAGCCCTCGCCGCGCACGGTCAGGAGGAAGGGTTTCTCCCCGATCAACCGGGCAATTTTCTTGCGCAGCTTGAGCATATGGATATCCACGGTGCGCGTTTCGATGTCGGCATCGGCGTAGTGCCAGACCTCGGTCAGCAGCTCTTTCTTCGATACGATGCGGTCCTGGTGGCGATGGAGATAGGTGATGATATCCATTTCCCGGCGGGTGAGCGCCAGGGTTTCTTTGCCTGCCACCGCTTCCAGGGTCTTGCCCTGGAAGTGAACGCCCTGATGGCGGATATCCGCCTCCTCCGTAAGCTTGCCGGCCCGCCGCAGCAGAGCTTCCACCCGGACCAGCAGTTCCCGCAGGGAAAAGGGCTTGCAAACATAGTCGTCCGCACCGGCCTGGAAGCCGGTCACCACGTCGTCCTCGGCGCCCTTGGCGGTCAGCATGAGAATCGCCTGGCCCGGCATGTCTTTCCGCACCCGGCGGCAGATGGTGAAGCCGTCCATGGAAGGCAGCATAACGTCCAGGATGATCAAATCAAAGACCTGGGCGAGGGCCCGCTGCAAACCTTCCCCGCCATCGGCCACACCCTCCACCGCATAGCCGTTGAAGACCAGGACATCCTGGAGGCCGTTTAAGATGGCCGGATCGTCTTCCACAACAAGGATGTGCGCCTTTCCGGGTGACATGGGCTTGGGCTCCTCCTTCGGGTTCAGCGGGTTTTTTATACCTATAGGACCAATCTACCTTATCACCGCTGAAATCCAAAGCAAAACTTATGTAAAAAAGACGGGTTTTCTTTTTGCTTTTGTTTGAATTGTCTTCATCGGAAGTCTTGTTAGGATGGCCTCTATCGAAGAACTTTCTGCCACGAAAAGCAAAGGAGGTCCATCATGAAGAAGATCAATCGCAGTTCCTTGTTGGCCATCGTCGGCCTGATGCTGCTGACCGGGGTGGCCATGGGCATTGCCGCCCATTTCGAAAAGGACGGCAGCGCGCTGCCGGCTGCGGGACAGCAGGTGGTGAAGCTTCCGGACGGCTCGATCGCGGTGGAAGCGCATCTGGTCCAGGACAAGGTGCTCCTCGGCTCGGACGGCCAGGCCACCCTGGCCCTGACGCTCCGGGCATCGGACGCTGGTGGGGCGGAGCGCGTGGCGCGGCCGGCCGTGGATCTGGTGGTGGTTTTGGACCGCAGCGGTTCCATGAACGGCCGCAAGATCCGGGATGCCCGCCAGGCCGTGCTGGCCCTGATCGATACCCTGTCCCCCGAGGATCGCCTGGGCATCGTCACCTACAGCAATTTCGCGGATCCGTTGAGCGACCTGGGCCCCATGACGGCCGCCCGCCGTCGCGAGCTGGCAACCCTCGTCCGGGAGATCCGGCCGGGGGGCGGCACCAACCTGGGCGGCGGACTCGAAGCGGGGCTGGGGCTCTTTGCTGCAAGCCCCGCTGATGACCATCACCGCAAGCTGGTACTGATCTCGGACGGTCTGGCCAATCACGGCATAACCGATCCCCATGTGCTGGGCCGCATGGCTGCCACCGGCCTGTCCCGGGATTGGGTGGTGAGCACGGTAGGGGTCGGGAATGATTTCAACGAGCACCTGATGACGACCCTGGCCGATTATGGCGGCGGCACCTACACCTACATGGAAGACCCGGCGACCTTCGCGGCCGTGTTTCAACAGGAATACCGCCATGCCGCCGCAACGGCCGCCTCGGGACTGACGGTAAACGTTCCGTTGTCCCATGGCCTCCAGCTGATCGATGCCGGCGGCTACCCCATTGAGGCCAGGGACGGTCTGGCCCGCTTCAACCCGGGCAGCCTGCGTTTCGGCCAGACCCGCACCCTCTATCTCACCTTCCAGGTTCCCACCGACGCCCCGGGGATGGCGCAGATCCAGGGCCTGCAACTGGGGTTTCAAAATCGCGACGGCCGCGAAACCATTGGATTGGCAGACGTTTTTACCATCGCCTGCGTTGAAAACCCCGCCGATGTGACGGCTTCCATCCATCGGGACAGCTGGGCCGCCCAGGTTGTCCAGGAGGATTTCGGACGCCTCAAGGCCGCCGTGGCCGACGCGATTCGGGAAGGGGACGGGGAACAGGCCCGGGCGCACATCGAGGCCTATCGGAAGGAAAAGGAGGCCATCAACCAGGTGGTGGCCTCGCCCAAAGTATCCGCGAATCTCAGCAAGGATGTGGAGGCGTTAGGCGCCATGGTGCAGGACACCTTCACAGGTCGGCCTGAAGAGGTGATGTCCAAGCAGAAGAAAAATGCGAAAGTATTGCAGTATGAATCCTATCGGAAACGAAGGGATAAAAAATAGTTCCAACCCAATACGGGGTGAGTTTACGCATTATTCCTTTTCAAATCCCTCTCGAGGGTACCACCTGAGATCTTTTGCTCCACTGGAGGGGACTTTGATAGTGTTTGAATCACGACAAGCAACGGAGGTTACTATGGGAATCCTGTCACGGGCAGTGCGGTTGTGCAAAGCAGATTTGCACGGTGTGATGGATCAGATGGAAGACAAGGATTTGCTGCTCAGGCAGCACCTGCGTGAGATGCAGGCCGCCATGACGGAAAGGCAGGTCCGCATCGACCGGCTCGAAGAAACCCTGAGGACCGGAAAGCGGAACCGGTCGCAGGCGGCCCAACAGCTTCAGAACCTGGAGGAGGATTTGGACCGGGCCGTGGCCCGGGGCCGGGACGATATCGCCCGTATGTTGATCCGCAAGGTGTTCCCCATGCGGAAAAGCGTGGCGCAGATGGACCAGCGCTTGGAGGAGACGGCCCAGTGTCTGGACGAGGAGCAGGATCGCCTGGGCGTTCAACGCCTGGCCTACGATGAGACCCGCCAGCGGGTGGCCGCCGCCCGGGAACGTGTCCGAAATGCGGCTCTGATGCCGGACATGGAGCCGGCGGAAGCGGGGGGACCATCATGGGCGCCCAGCGAGGAGGAGATCGAATGGGAACTTTTGCAGCGCAAGGAAGCCGCGGGCTCCGGGAGGACGACATGAATACGCCGCACCGGCCCATAAGAACAACGATCATCCTGGGCGGCCTGGGAGGGCTGGCCTTTCTGCTGACGAGCCTGCCTGGCATTCCCATGGGGTTTCGCCCGTGGCTGTCCTTCGGCCTCGTCTGGGGTCTGACAGCGGTCTATGCCCTGATGTTGGCGCGCTGGAGCGGCCACGGTCTTGCGGACATCATCTTTCCCCTGCTGGTGTTGGGCGGGCTTGGTGCGGCCCTGCCCCGGGCCGGGGTGGTGTTCGGCCTGGCCCTGGCGATTTTAAGCTGGATCCGCAGCGGCATCTGTTATTCGCGCTCCGGTTTCCAGGCTCTTTTCAGGGAGGGGTTCCTGTGCGGCGGCGGGGGGCTGGTCCTGGCCCTCTGGGGGCTGTCGGCCCCGTTGTCCTGGGCGCTGGGGATCTGGCTGTTCAGTCTGGTCCAGGCCCTGTTTTTTGTGCTTTTCGAACCCGGGCCGCGATTGCCAGCGGGCCCGCCGGCCGACCCCTTCGAGCAGGCCCGGCGCCGCATCGAAGAACTCCTGGAAGGGTAGGCCGACCCTGACGTCCTAAAGTCGGTTGCCATGAGGCGGTGGCGGCCCCATTTTAAGGGCTACAACAGGCTAAAACCAGGGTCGGGAAAGGAGGCCGCCATGGCAAAATGGCCGTTGATTGGCAGGCCGGACGCTGTTCAGGGGCATGGGCTGCATCGTCATCGTAAAGGCCTGCCCCTGTTTTACATGAACGATTATTCCCGTCTGGGGCTGCAGGTGGCTTCCTGCGAGGACGCCCGACGGGTCTTGGCGGAAAACCGCTTCGGGGTCGTTGAAGACGATGACGGCCGCCATGTGGTCCTGGCCGACGCGGCCGAGGTGCAGGCCGCCGTGGCCCTGCTGAACCGACGGGGGGTGGCCTGCAATATCACGGACCTGGCCGATCAGATCTACCAGGGGTGATGATGCGGTTCCTGCCGGTCCGGCAGGGGGATACCGGCGCGAGGCTTGACGGGCAATGCGGGTTGTGAAAAAGATGGCCATCTTTTGGGAATGAAATTCCAACCATTTTACACAGGAGCTCGACCATCATGCGCCGCAGTCAATGCGAGGTTACCGATCCAGCGGAGATCAACCGCATCCTGTCCGCCGCCACCATCGGCCGTCTGGCCACGGTGGGGGCGGACGGCTTTCCTTATGTAACGCCTGTCAACTACGTTTTCACCAACGACGGCATCTACTTCCACTGCGCCCTCAAAGGGGAGAAGCTGGACAACATCGCCCGGGACGACCGGGTCTGCTTCCAGGTGGACATCCCCCTGGCCTACCTCGATCTGGGCTACAATCCCGCCGGGAGCAGCTGCAACGTGCACCAGTTTTACCACTGCGTGATCATCCGGGGCCGGGCCCGGGTGGTGCCGGACGGCGAACTCAAGACCATGGCCCTCAATGCCCTGGTGGCGGCCCATGAGCCGGACCGGAACCCGGCGCCCGTGCAGGAAGATATGCCGAATTACAAGGCCTGCGCCGTGGTCGAGGTCCGGCCGGAGACGATTTCCGCCAAGAGTGATCTGGCCCAGAAGAAAGCGCCCGAGGTGCGCGAAGGCCTGGCCCGTTACCTGGAAAAACGGGGGCGCCCCGGCGATCGGGAAACGGCGGCCGCCATGGGGTTTGGAAGCGGAGAAGAATAGGGCGGCTTAATTGCGCTCGTCCCCTAACCCCATCTGTGGGCGATTATTTTCTTCGTAAACTTTATGCGCGTTACTTTTCTTCCGCGTGGCAGAAAAGTAACGGAGCGCGAAGGGGGCGCACACGCGTACGCCGCGGTGACGAGGAACGAAACACAACGCCGCGGGATCATCCGATTTACCCCCGGTAGCGTATCAGCCCCTCCTGGCCCACCGTGGCCACAAGCTTGCCGTCCTGGGTAAAGATTCGTCCGATGGCCAGCCCCCGGGCCTTGCAGGCATTGGGGCTTTGCATGGCATAGAGCAGCCATTCGTCCATGCGGAAGTCCCGGTGGATCCACATGGCGTGATCCAGGCTGGCCACCTGCATGACCGGCTGCCAGAAGGTACGCCCATGGGGGTAGAGGGTGGTGCTCATCAGATTGAAGTCGCTGGCATAGGCCAGCAAATATTGGTGGGCGGCCGGGTCGTCGGGCATCTTGTCGATGGCCCTGAACCAGACGTATTTGACAGGGGGCTTTTTGTCCGGATGGAAAGGATCCACAGGGTTGACGTGACGGATCTCGATGGGTTTGCGGCACAAGATCATTTCCCGCAGACCGAGCGGTAGCCGGTCGGAAAGGCGCCGGGCGGCTTCCAACTCGTTTTCCAACCCTTCTGGGCCGGCCACTTGCGGGGCTTCATCCTGATGATCGAAACCGGGTTCGTCGATTTGGAAAGAGGCCGCCATGTTGAAAATGGCCCGACCCTTTTGGATGGCCACCACGTTCCGGGTGGTGAAACTACGGCCGTCCCGCAGGCAGTCGACATTATAGACGATGGGTTTGGTGGCATCCCCCGGCCGCATAAAGTAGGCATGCAAACTGTGGGCGCGCCGTTCGGCCGGCACGGTCTGGCTGGCGGCGGACAGGGCCTGGCCCAACACCTGGCCGCCGAAGACGTTGCCGAAGCCCAGGTCCTGGCTTTGGCCCCGGAAGATATTCTCTTCGATTTTTTCCAGTTTTAAAAGCTTCAGCAGTTCTTCTAGAACATTGCCATCGACGCATGTTCCCATGGTGTTGGATTCCTTTTTGATATGCTGTGGGCCGGCTTTTTATGTCATGGGCGCCGCCGGCGATCGTTTCACAATTGGTCAAGCAGGTTGTAATATTCCCTGATTATACGCAGAGATTCCACGGTCATCTGGAACAAGAGCCAACTGAGCACCAGGATGCCGATGGTGAGTACGATCTTCCAGGTCCGGCTCGTTTCCGGGCGCCACCAGATCAGGGGCAATGCCAAGGGGCCGATGCATGCAACCGCGAAAACAATAAAGGAAGTCCGGAAATACCATGGTATCCTGTCTTTTTCCAGGCGCGGGGGGGCGACGGCGGAAAGAAATTCGCCGCAGTGTTTACACTTGACGGCCCTGTCCTGAATGTCTTCCGCGCAAAATGGGCATTTTTTCATTCTTATCCCGGGCGGCCATAACGCCTTGCCAAGAGGTGGGATCGTGTTGCACGAAGTTGCCTTTTCAAATGAAAGTTATGTCATTTTGCCCTCTATATCAATGCTTTATCAGGTTTTCCGCTAAATGGCGTCGATCCGTGTAACTTTTCAGGCAATCCCGGCGAATTCGGGTTTAAGCGCGCGTCCCTGGCTCCCTGAGGCGGGGCTTGCAACCCCCCCCGCTTGAAAATTTTTGATCGGGAGGCCACAATGACGGATCTGATTCGATCTGAAGGATATTCTGACGCCGGAGCAGATCGCGCCGTTGCAGGCGCGACGTCAAGTGGCCATGACACGCCGATCCCAACATGGGCGTTTCCGGCAGGACATGGTGACGACCTGGCGGCAAATGCCGATGGACGGAACGGCGGCGGTCCCTGAGCCGGGCCGGTAACCGCAAGCCAACCCGAGGGGGGGGTACGCTTTTGCGAATGCCCGAAGCGATGGCCAGGCGCGCTGATGGTGATGACGACGATCGGCGGATCGTTCAAAGAATTCTGGCCGGCGAAGTGGATGCCTTCGCCATCCTGATGACACGCTACCAGAATTACGTGCTGGCCATCGTAAAACGGCACGCCCCCCACGACCAGGTCGAGGAGCTGACCCAGGAGGTATTCCTCAAAGCCTTTCAATCCCTGGCCGGTTGGCGGGGCACGGGGCGTTTTCAGTCCTGGCTGTCGGCCATTGCCGTGCGAACCTGCTACGACTTCTGGCGCCAACGCAAAGAGCGCAGCAAACACTTTCACGGACCCTGGCGGCCTGCGGATGATAGCTGAATATCACCCCGGGAATCCCCGGGGCTCATAAAATGCTAACCATTCATCCCGGTGGTGCATTGTTTTCTGTCCGACGGCACGCGGCGGGTGGACCTCACGGAAGGCAACCGTAACGGCAAGAACGGCCCCATCGACACCCTTCTGTTTACCGCCCGGGTTTCTCCGGACATCTCCGAGAAAGAAGAATACCGGCTCTATCGCCAGGCACTTACAAGCCATGGCCTGCGCCGGAACGACATGGCCGGTATCGACCTCAAAACCATCCTGAAGGCCCGCGAAGGGGCGCTTGCCCTGCTCAAGGTCAATATGGAGCGAGCAGCAGGCCGAAACCATCTGATCGGTTTTCCCGGCGCTAGGGGGCATGCCGGACCGGCCGTGCAACGGGGCTTTATCAGGAGGGGGCTACGGCCGACTTAACCTCCGTTACGAGTTCGCTAAAATTTAGGGCGATGTCGCGCTCCCGCTCCAGCCGTTTCATGTAGTAGTAAACCGCCAGGCTTTCGTCCGGATGGGATTTCCAGGGATGGCAGTGCAGGCGGCCGGTCTGATGATAGAGGTAGGGGCAGCCGCCCATGCAGGTCGGCAGCAGTCGGCAGTCCGCGCATTCCAACCGGAAAATGTCGCGCGGGCGCCAGTTTTTCGCATTTCGGCGCATGCGGTTGTCTTCGGCCTGGATCAGGTGCCCCACGGCGGCTGACGCATCGGAGGCCTCGTTCCAGCATTTGAGAAGCCGGCCGTGCGGCGTGACCACAAAGGCATTGGCCTTTTCGGCCATGCAGTAAGTACTGATGGCCCGGGGAGCGCGGTAGGCTGGGAACCCCTGATCGATAAATTTAAGCGTTGTTTCCAGTTCGAGCAGGGAGAAGTCCGCATCCGCCAGGCAATCGCCGGCCACGTCCAGGCAGACGCCGGTGTACGGGTAGGTCCGTCCGAGGTACGGGTGCACCGCACCGGTCAATCCCTTGTGCGCCACTTGCTGGAGAATGTCGGGGATGGCCTCGCGGTTGGTCTGGTCCACATTGATGCGCAGGTTGATGGGCACCAGGGGCGCGGCGGCTTCCATATTGGCCAGGATGGCATCGAAGGTGCCGCTTCCATCGGCCAAGGGCCGCCGTTGGTCGTGAACGGCCGGCGGACCGTCGAGGGTGACCTGGGCATGGTTGACCCGACAGGCCTTGAGCCGCTCGGCCATGGGACGATCCAGCAGGTATCCGTTGGTGATGATGTGGGATGCATAGCGGGCCTTGTGTTGATCACATATCCGCCGAAAGGCGGCGGTGAGCCATTCGATACGGTTGATCTGCAGCAACGGTTCACCGCCGAACCAGGTGACGGAGAGGGTACCGCCTTCGCCCAACCGTTTTTCGATAAAATGCAGCAGGGCGTCCTCGACCGCGGGACCTATGGTGGCGGACTGATGCTCCTGGTAGCAGTAGCGACAGCGGAAATTGCAGGCCAGGGTCGGGATAATGGTCAGGCTGAGATGACGGTTGGCTTGCCGGGCCCGGGTTTGCCCGTTTCGCAGGTAGTCTTTTTCTTGCACCCCGACAGGAATCAGAAACCCCTTTTCCAGGAGTTGTTGATGGAGTCCATGGAATCGGGGGACAATTGCTATGGCAGGGGCATCCAGCAGCGCTGCGGCCTGCCGTGCTTCGGATGCATCCAGGGCCATCAGGTTCAGGGTAAAGAAGTTGAAGAAGAGAACCGTGCCATCCGGCAGGGCGGTGCGAAAATTATAGGCCGATGGTTTCAGATGACGGCCGGCGTTTGTTTCGGGCGGCGCTTCGATGGTGGACCTCCCCCCCAAAGAATTTCCGGGTTGGGGGCCCGATCAATTGGTTTTAGGTTGTACATTGAGCGTCTTCGGCTGGACGGGCTTCCCGCCCATTACCTGCTGGGGGGTGATGAAGCGTTTCTGGCGGAGCATGTTCTGCACCTGGAGACCCAATTGCTGGGTGTTGGTGGTGTGGAAATGCTCCATCAGGCCCTGGACATAGGGGTCGTTGCGGAATTGATTCAACAGGCCGGTTATGTCCGCCTTATTTTTGGCGCAGCCGCTGAGTTCCGGGCATGATTGCGACGTGCACTCATTGTCACCGCAGGTATCAAGATTGCCGCATTCCTGACCGTTGCAGTCGTTCGTGCGGCATTCTCCGCCGGTCGTCCCCCCTTCGTCACCATAATCCTGCCCACTGCAAACATTGGTGGCGCAGGTATCCAAGGCCGGGCACGAATCACCGCCAAAGGCGCCGCAAATGGAAAATTGAGGACAACTGCTGGCGGCATTCGCACCGGTGACGCCGCCCAGGGAATGGACGGCGCAACCCATACCCCGGGTGGCACCGGGTATCCCCATGCGGGCGGCCGGCTTCAAAGGGGTAATCCGTCCGAATTGGCTTTGAAAGACCTTGAGGTCGAAGCCGGACAACTGGACCTTGAGCATTTTTAATTTTGTTTGAGCGCTTTTGGGCAGGGTCCCGGCCTCGGCCGAGAGCAGGCGCCGGAGATCCAATACGCTGATGCCTGCGGCCAGGGCCACAGTTTTTAAAATATGGTTCAGGGCTTTGCGGCGGTCCATATTCTCGGTGAGCATTGGTCATTTCCTTTCTTTTGTGCGGCAAGAATGATGATAGTCAGGTGCTTACCGTCAAGACATCCTTTCGATCTATTTCCCAAGAGCCATGGCCTATTTGCGAAGCCTTGTGGCACTGAAAATTCCCAGCATGATGAAGATGGCAGAAAAAATATACGGCACGATAGTGAACCCGGTCCCGCCCGGGACCAGCACGGCCTGTTTGGGTCTGTCGGGATTGTAGTAGACTTGGACGGGTTTGCCTTTCGGGTAGCGGGCAACGATCTGTTGGGCATTGCCGGAGGATGACGAAAATGAAATTCGGGTATTTTTGTGGCTTTGCCCTCCAACCTGGTATTGATAGGCGATTTTGGGGTATTGCACCGCCTCGGTTTTTTTGCTGCCGTCACTGCCGGCCGTGCTATCGTGCGCCTCGATTTCTGATCGAACAATGACGCCCTCAGCCGTCGGCCACGTTTTGCTTTCCATGCGGGTTGCATAGGCGTTGTAGCTGAACAGGGCGATAACGATGCCGATGGCCGGGAAGATGACAGCCCCGGCAAGTTTTTCAGTGGCGGGGGCCATAAACCCGCCGATCAGGAAGAAAACCCCGAACCCCAGAATGATCAGGCCTGCCAGAACCGCATCCATAAGCAAAGTCACCACACAAATCAGTATGAGTAAAACTCCGGCAATCCGTTTCAACCACCGCTTGGCCGTTTGGATTTTGGGCGCCATGGCGCCGTCGGCTTTACTGACGAATTCTTTGAAAAGCGCCTTTGTCTCGTCTTCCGAGTAACGCTTCGGCCTTGCGGGATCGGAGAAAGTCGGGGGGGCGGCTTCCTTGTTGGGTGTGGAATCGGCCAAAGCGGCATTGGCCGCCGCTACGCTTCCGGGTGCCGACGGACTTGGTTGGGTCCAGATCCGGGTGTTCATATTCAAATCGTCAACGAGGTCTATGGCCAGCTTCAGGTCGTTGTAATATTCCTGGACGTGGGCGATGTTGAGCAGGCTCTCCATGATTTTGGGTTCGAACAACTCTTTTTCGAACGGAATGGCCACATGCAGTTTGGACGCGGAAAAGGAAAGCCGCATGTCTTTGCGGCTGCGGGTGCGAAATTCAACGATGCGGCGCATCAGGCTGGTGGAAAGAATATAGCGGGCTTCCACCTGATCCTCGCCGTAGACCACAAATAATTTTTCGAATTCCGGGTCCTCCATTTTGACCAGTTGGCCGTTCGGAACGTTGAGGGCCTGAAGGGCCTGTCCTAAATCGCCGAACAGTTTCTGGGCCGTGTCCGGCAGGACAATGGTCGTCCCCTTGAAGGCTTTGTTGAAATCCGCCACAAAAAAGAGGCCTCTGAAAATGGGCGTGTATCTTTTTTTGGTTCGGTGGGTGTTGCTGGCACTTGAACTTTGCCGGATGATGTCCACCCGCTTGGCGTGAATCTCCGAGAATTGGACGGCGGTCTCTCCCAAGGTGCCGCTTACCAGGTCGTCCCCCCCATACTCACCGGGGCGGTCCTTGAACAAATGGCTGGCAATGAAATCTTCTTTGGGCACCCTCCCGGCCTTGTCGTATCGTAAGCGCTGATCGACAAAGGCGACGATCCTGGGGATAATGGTTTCCTTGAAGCCGGCATGATAGTCCCGGTAATATTTAATGTGCCACGGGAAAAACGTAAAAATGGCGGAGACAATCAGAAACATGAGCAGGAAGATGGCATTGAGGCCGAATTGGCCGGCAATGAACAGAAAGACCAGATTGACACCCACCAGAAGACATATCGCCTGAATCAATTTTTTCTTTACGGTTAGCCGCTGGGCCTCCAGCTTCTCCAAATCCGGCAACAGATCGGATTGATAAAATGTTTCCAGCGATTTCATGATTACTCCCTTTCCGGACGCCATGCTTTCCAAGACAGGTTGAGATGGGGTTTTCCTATTCAGGTCTCAAAGAGTCGGCCGACATCGACGGGTTGTCCCTCCCGGGCGTCAATTTCGAAAAACACCTTTTGCTGGTATCGCATCAGACCGGCCACCAGATTGCTGGGAAACATTTCCAGCGCATTGTTGTAGTCTTTCACGGAAGCGTTGTAGGCTCGGCGGGCCGCTGAAATTTGTTCCTCCACTTCGTTCAGGGAAGCCTGCAGGTTCAGAAAGTTTTCGCTGGCCTTGAGATCCGGGTAGTTTTCCACGGCCACCATGATCCGGCCCAGGGCGCTGGATACGGTTTTATCCAGTGCCACGGTTTCGGCCTCGCTCATCTGACCGGAGGTCGCCTTGGTGCGCATGTCGGTCACCTGGGTGAGGACATCCGCTTCGTGCTTCATGTAGCGCTTCACCATTGCGGTCAGGTTCGGTATGAGATCGAAGCGCTTCTTGAGCAGCACATCTATGCTGGAAAAGGCGTTGGCCACCTGGTTTTTCTTGCCCACCAGATTGTTGTAGAGCAAAACAAGAACGAGTACGATCACACAGGCAATGACGATGGCGATAATCACAGTTTTCCTCCTCTATTTAAAAATATCGTTGAAGAGGCTGCGCACGCCCTTGCGGACTTCCTGGATGGTGCTGTCCTTGGCTTCCTCCCGGGCGGCCTGGCCCACATCCTTAGCGTCATCGGTAACCGCTTCTCCAACCGCCGAGGGCTCCGTTTGCTTCTGGGGCGAGTTGGATGACGATGATGCGCTGGCCTGGCCACTGCAATTGCCGATCCGCCCGCCGGTGATGTGATTGGTGACCTGCATGTTGCTGCCTGCGATCGCCATGTGCATGGAACCTTCCATGGAATCACCATGATAGGTCACCTCGCCGGTACCCTCCATCTGACCGCCCTTGCCGCCGCAGACGATTTTCCATGAGATCGTGTCGCCGTTGGTGACAATGTCCGACACCTGGCATTCCTGAGAGGCGCCTTGACTCATGGGAACCAGATCGTCATTGGTGATGCACTGGGTATGGGTTTCGGGCGGTATCTGCATGTTGGCGGCACCCTGCATTTCAGTTTCGGTGGTAAATTCCCATTGGCCAGGATTGAGATTTGGTCCGGCCGTGGCAGTGCCGATCGCAAGGAGAATTGACAGCAGCAAAGCGTTCATAAGGTAGCATGTTTTCATAGGGACCTCCTTCTGTAGTGAAGAATTATTTACAGACATCCAGTTTGCAGGTTCTTTTGATGTCCTGCTTTTTTATGCGATCGCACAGTTTGCAATCTTTTTGCAGGAGGGCCAGCCGGTAATAGCACCATCCGTGGACGCCGTCGGCCTTGGGCCAGTAGGTGAGAATATTTTCGCACAGGTCCGGATCGCCGATTTTTTCAACTTCCTCCTGGTAACACCACGGTCCTGGTCTGTCCGTCTGGGATTGACACATGGCATAAATCGGGTCCTCTTCGGCATGAAATGTCGTTGCCGCCGCGAGAACCACTAGTATGGCAAGCGCCAGACAGATCCAGCCTGTTCTTCCGAGATTTGAAAACCCATTATGCACTTTTTGTTTAGGCATTTTCCCCACATTGCTCCTTTTTTTTTTGGTTTTCCCCCGGTGTACCACCCCGCGTGGTCATCCCGGCGGCGGCCGGAAGTTTCACAAAAAGTTCAGCTTGTCTCCTAATACTTCCCACTTGGCGTATTGCTGGCCGGCTTGGGAGTAATTGGGTCCATGGGCTTGGGGTAAGCCGGGTCCAAGGGCTTGGGGGTCTGCTGGGTTGTGGGCGTGAGCAAGCGTTTCAAGGTATCGGTATCGTTCCGATCGGGCCGCCCGCTGCTGTCGGTAAAGCGGGTGTGCGTTTTCACCACAAGCGCGTTGCCGGACAGGCTGATGGTGAGATCGCGCACACAGGAACTATTTTTATAGCAGGTCGCGAGGTGGCCATCCGTATAGGTGCTGGCCGGTTCCCATCCCCAGTCGTAATCCTTTTTGGGGCGAAGTGGACCCCAGGCATGGACGTGGGCTTTGGAATCAACGACACTGATCTCGATTTTGGTGATGGCTTGGGGGACGGAAGCGAGGTTGATCCAGTTGCCGTTGTACAGGTTAAAGTTGGCGGCGAAAAGGGGGCCCGCCATCACGAATAGAATTGTTGCGGTGCTTACGAGATGCCTCATGCTTTTCTCCCTTCTCGCTGAATTTTAAACTATTGTCGGATTACACGTACGGTTACCATGAAGCGACACAGCGATTGTTCCCGCGGTGACGATTGGCTTCATGGAAGGTGTTATCGGGATCGACATCAACGATGAGTTTGACGTATTGAATCGTGCCGACTTTAAGGCCGTACTCCATTCGTGGAGACAAAACGACCCAATGGCGCTGGTCAATAGCGGTGCCATCGTTTTTGGCTGATATGACTTCTTGTTCAATCAGGGTGTTATTTTCCCTGTTGACCAACTCGATTCTGATAGGGATTTGTTTGCCTGGTTCAATGGGTTTTGTGCCGTTGTTTTTCAATGCAACGTTGAAGGAGAGTATCGTGAGCGTGTGCTTACCGACCGTTGTGATGGTGCGGTTGACAACCTTTGTATCGTGCAGCTTTGCGGCGAGATCATATTCAGGTATATCCAATTTTTTGACGGGCGGTTTATCGACCTGCTGGTATTCCTTCGCGGGCGCCCCCGATGGCAAGGGCACGGTCTTGGTTGTTTCCCCTGGGAGAACTTTTCCCGCGGGGACAGTGGTTGTTTTCCCAGAGATGGGTTTGTCTGTGACGGTTTGGCTTGCCGCCAGGGCGGAGGAGACGATTACGCCGTTCAACAGGAAAAGCAACCCCGCCAGCGCGACCACGGGAAAATACTGCTTGATTAAAGATGGGTTGGACATGGTTTCCTCCTATCATTGACAATCCTCATCAAGGTCTTTCAAAAGACCGTCCATTTCTGTCCGGTAGGCCTCCAACTCCCAATCACCTAGCATGTCCATGGTCTTCAATTCCCCCTGCACCTTGGTGTACTGCCGCACATGAACCCTTTCATGGCGGAGGGCATTGTCCAGCAAGGAGCGGCCGGCCCATTTGCCATCGCAAGCTTCCCACTCCGATAGAATGGCATCGGGATCCACGCTTTGGGTCAATTTGCCGTTTGCGTCATATTTTTCCAATACGATGTCTTTACCGCCGATCTGCGCGTGGATTTCCGTTCCCAGAAAGTGCTCGCTCTGCTTATCAAAAACCGGGCATGTCTGGAGCAACGTTTTGACCCTTTCATCTTTGAGGGTGGCGTCGGTTAGAGTGGTTTGGTCGGCGGGCATGGTTGTGGCGCTATCGACGATCTCATCAAGGGTGCCGGCTACGTCCGCCCTCGTAGCTTCTGCAACCATGTCGATTTTTTCCTGAATGGAAAGATCCGTGTTGTCAGCGGCGTCCGGCACCAGTGCTTCGATTACCTGTTGGTAAGCGTATTGGCGGCCGTTTTCATTCGTAACAAAATCTTTAACAGCATCCCGAATGGTCTGATTGCCGTAAGCGGCCCGGACAATTTGGATATAATTGACCCGGTTTTGCATGTTGGCGCAGTCCCGCTCCTTGTTTTCAACGGTTAGGAAATCTTCCTGGGGTTGGGATGTTGGATCGTTTTCCGATAGCTGCCAACTCACCGTATAGGTCACATTCATGTTGCCGCCGGCCGGCGGTTTCAATGGTTTTTGATTTTGAGTTGCGGCAATATCGAAGATAGAGATGCCCAATGAAGGCGGGCATAGCCCCTGATCGTCCGCCTGCCAGGTGCGGGACCCAATAAGACGTCCGGAAGCCTGTGGTTCGGCCCGGATGCCGATGCGGCATCCGGGAAAACCCCGATCCACCGTTGTGTAGGCGCACGCCGTTTTTCCCGCATCTTTTTTTCGGCCACGAATCCGCTTTCGATCCCCTCCCGGTCCTAGTACCAATTCATAGTAGTCCGGCAGCGCCATGGCGCCTTTAAGAGCGGATAAAAATTTTTGCTTGTCTGCCGACAGGTTTTGCAGATAGGGCGCGGCTGAAGCGGAATAACGATGAACTTTAAACAAACTTTCCTCGGATAGTGGTATACTGCTCCCGCCATGATATTCGACAATCAAAGGGTCCTGGCAGTGGCCGGATGGTATGGGCTTCAGGCTCGTTCGTTGTTCGTTGTAAACATAGGACACGGTGCCACCTTCGACCCTGTAGGTCGTTGCGGGTTGAACGGCGCCGTAGGCGCCTTGAATGGTGGGGCTGGCCTCTTCCCAAATTTTCATTTGTCCTAATAGGTGCAGGCTAATCGATCCGGTATACGCATATTCGTCCGGCTCGGTCACCCTCCAGCGGACGGTGGCCTGGATAAAAGCATAAAGCCTGTCCGGCAGATCGTCGTGGATATCAAAGGCGCTTTCAGACGGAAAAGCGTCGTCCGAGGACGGGTCTTCAGTGTTCGGATCGTCATCCTTGGGCGGCGGGGAAGGATCATCCGGCAGGTTGCCGCCGTCTTTTTTCTCCATGACGGAGCCCTGGCGATGCGGGAATTGGTAGCGACGAATCAAGTCGCCTTTGCCGATGGGCGTCCCCTCGATGGTGACGCTGCTATTGGCGGAGAGCTTTTTCTCCTTTGGGGCCGCGACAGGTTTCGTGGAATTTTGATAGCGCTGGGCCGTTTGCGGATCCAAGGATTTCTCGATAGACGACTTCAGGATCACGGCAAGGGTGACATATGTTCGGTCACCTTTGTCTTCCGCTTTGATCGTAAATGTGTTCCCCTGATGCCGCAGCATTACGGCACAGATTTTGCCGGCGGACATGATCTGGCCAGCCGGCCATCCTTTGGCCTGCATGGCCTGATGGTAGAATTCGACGGCCTCGGCAGGCGTGATATCCACCTCGAATTCGAAGCGCCCGGAGCCCTCGAATTGCTTTTCCTTTATAATTCGGGCCCCCTCGATCAGGGGGATATCGGTGCCCGCAAGGGTGGCGGCCTGACCTATGACCGGCAGGCCTGTTAACACGATGGCCAGGATTGCAGCGGCCTGAAAGAAGAGACTGATTCGCTTTTCAAAAGAATACGTCATTCGCTTGCGGCCTTTCGTCCTCTGGAAAAACACTATCGAAGTCACTGAGCATAGTTGACAAGTCAGACGAGCGTCTCCTTTCATATGATTATTCCGCTAAGGGAAATGCCGCGCTAATGGTCTCGCTCTCTCCCGCGCTTATCGTAACCGCCTCGAATGTCAGAATCTGTTTCGTGTCACGGATATTGGTAATTTGCACCTGGTAAGTCCCTTCCGGCAGTTCGACGACGCGGGTACCATTCTTGGGCCAGTTGCTCCAGTTATCGAAAACCTTATTGCCGGCCGCGTCCTCGATTTTAATCGGGGTCGCAAAGGGTTCCCCGTCGTGGGTCGCGACAATCGTCAGTTCGCCGGCCAGAAATTCGACGGTTTTTTCAACAGAACCGCCGGACGGGATTTCCACATCTTCCATGACAACTTTGGGCTGACCGGCGATTCCACTGCCCCACACCTCGAAACGATAGATGCCGGGTACCAACCGCCTGTTCAACTTCCCCGTAGAAGAATTGGTATTTTCGTTGTGGAAGTGCTTTTTATCGCCCTGGTGATAATAGAAAACGTTCCCACTGAAAGGCTTACCGTTGAGCAGGGTGGTGATAAAAAAGGTGCCGTCCGAAAAATCAGCCGTGCGCTCCACCGTTTCGCCGGCCACGATGACAATCTCTTTAAAACGCACCGTCGGGGTCTGGCCGCCGCTGACACCCGTGTCCTTAAGTTCCGCCGTATAGGTGCCGGGTTCCAGTCGTATCGCCACCCTTCCGGTTTCCCCGGATGTACTGTCCTTCGCCCATTGCTTGCCGCTTGCCGGATCGGTCAGGGTGATAAACGTACGGAAGGGCTTGCCGTTCTTGGTGGCGGTAACCTGGAGGATCCCGTAGGGCGGGGTGGCCTTTTGCACCACCTCCTGAGCCGCCGCCAGGAATTCGCCGGCATTGCCGGCCGTGTAATATTGCCCGCCGCCTTCCCGGGCCATGCATTCCAATTGCTCCCGCTCTTCTTCGGTGACATCGAACCCGATGACATGCATGACAAACTGGATGCCGGCCGCCTTCAAGTCTTTCACCAGGCCGCAGGGATCCGGATCGCAGGTTTCCTTGCCGTCGGACACCAGAATGATGGTGGTCGTATCCTCCAGGTGTTTGATGCGCTCGGCGGTGAGCCGCACCGACCGGCTGATGGGGGTCTTGCCCTTGGGGCTCAGGGCCTGGATCCGGCCCACCATCTTCTCCTTGTCCAGCGGTCCCAGGGGGATCAGTTCCTCCACGTCGTCGCAGTCACCCTTGCGGCGGTGGCCGTAGGCCACCAGCCCCACCACGGCATCGTCCGGCAGCTCTGTCACCAGACCGGTGAGCACTTCCTTGGCAATGGCGATTTTGGCCTGATCTTCCACCTGGCCCCACATGGAGCCCGATGCGTCCAGGATGAAAACGATGTTCCCGGCCGTTGCGGCGGCCGCCCTGTTTTCGGAGCCGATGGCCTGGTCCTGGGCACTGGCGGCCGTATCGGCTACCACCGTGCTTCCCGCTGCTGCAGAAGCGAGAGAGAACAGCAACGCGAACATTGCCGCGAACCCGGTCAGGATCATATGGCGTGTCAGCATAACGGTCTCCTTAGTATGGGGTTCCAGTTGCCGGTCCCTAACGCGTGTTTAAAGATTCCAGCATCTCGACGATGGCTTGGCGGTTTTTCTGTTCAAAAGGTTTCTCGCCGCGCTGCGGCGCCCGGGCCCAATCCAGGGCGGTCTGGCCGCTGCCATCCCGGGCGTCGATGTCGGCGCCGTGGTCCAGGTAGAATTTCAGCGGCTCAAGCCACGCTTTTTGGGCGGCGTGCATCAAAAGGGTTGTGCCGCTTTTGCTGATGGGCTTGTTGACATCCGCTCCTTTTGAAAAAAGGATTGCGAGGGTTTCCCGGACACCGGGTTCGAACATGCCATTCTTGGTTTTAAAGGCCAATTTCCAGACAGCGGTTTCCTCGTTGACCGGGGCGCCCGCCTCCACCAGCACCGCGATCACCGCCTGCCAGTGTTTGCGGTTGCTCTGGGCCTGGGAAAGGGCGTCGTTGCCGGAACGGTCCCGGTAGGCCAGATCGCCGCCCCGGGCGATGATCATTTTGACCATGTCGGCCGTGCTCAGATTGGCCGCTTTTTGCAGCAGGGGGGCGCCGTAGACCCGGGCATTGGGGTCCATCCCGTTGTCGATCTGTTCCCGGACGGTGGCGATGTCGCCATCGTTAAAGGCCTGGATAATGATTTTTGTTGCGGCCTTGTCGAGGCCGGCCGCGTTTGATCCCGGCGTGGTTTTCGAAGCGCGGCCGACGGAGGCGTTTGGCTGGGTGCGAACGATCTTCGGCGCTGAAGGCGGTTTGGCGGCCGCCGGGGGATCGTTTGCCGCACGTGCTTCTTTGGGGGCTGCGGCCGGCTGTTCGGCGCGATATGCGACCCCGTCGTTTTCTCCGGCAACACTGATTTCGCATGTCCGAATCTGCTGCTCTGCCGCAAACGGGAAGGTTTCGCTGACGCCATTAGCAATGCGGCACTTTTTTTCGAAGACCTGGTCCTGATAGTCGCGCCGAAAGCATTTGAGGGTCACCACGGACGCCGGTGCATCCTGGCTGTCGCCGGTTACCGTGATGGTCGTGGGCCGGGCGGGGTCGAGGCTGATCCCTGTGGCGCCCAGGATGCTCAGATGCAGATAGCCTTCTTGGATTTTTCGGCCCCTATCGAACGCGAACGGATCGGCTTCGTTGGTCACGGTGGCATAAACGAGCCCCTCTTCGACCTGAACGGACACCCAGGCGGTTTTTTTCGCCTTTTCGATCTCCAAACGTTTGGTTTGTCCTTTTTTGACGAGGTCCACTGGGTGGGGTGGGGCGGCATCCCAAGCGCCGTCTTCGGGGATGATGCGGTAGCGGCATATTGATCGATCGGTAAGGTTTTTAAGAACAAGTTTGAGCGGCCTGTGAGGGTCGACGGCCACCTGAATTTCTCCTCCCTTACCGATACGGCGCCCCCAGGGTGCGGTGCCTTTGACGGTTCGGGTAATGGCCGGTTTGTCCTTCCTGGCCGGGGTCGGCCGTTCTTCCTTGGCGTATTCTTCGGGAATTGCAAAAACCGATGCGTCGATCGATCCCGCCTCAATGTTGCTCAGTTCCAGGGTCACATCCCGGATATTGGTTTTGACCTCGAAGGCGCCATCTTTACGACCGCTGATGATATGGGCTTTGACCGGGAAAGCGCCCAGCTCTCCGGCGAACCACACATCCGCCAGTTTGGCGTCCTGGTCGTAAAACCCATCGTGATCGCAGGCATAGCCCGCGATCGTGTCCGTGCCGATCCTCCGCCGGGTGACATTTTCCTGCAGGTAGGTGATGGCTTGAAAGGGATCTATCAAGTAGGCGCGCGGAGAGAAGTTTTCAAACGTGTCATAGGTGCGGTTATTGGGGTTGAGAAGCAGCGTTTCCCCTTTGGTGCGATCCACGAGCACGACGGGTCCTTTGGCAACGCTGTCACCCGCGACGGTCAAATCCATCAGGTAGCGACCATCGGTTGCGTAAATTTTGCCTGTCACATCGCTGTCGAAAATCCGTGCCGTAATGTCGGCCGTAAAATCCTTTCCCCAGGTGGATCGGCCGGCCAGCAAGATCCCTAAAAAGAAGAGAAAAAAACGACAACCGATTCGTATTCCCCCAGGTTTCGTTCGCGTCATCAGGCGCCCTTTCCTGGCTTCTTCGGCCTGTTAGATTTGACCTTTCCCGGCGGGTCCTTTCTATTTGGACCCGTTGCCGAAACCGCCTGACACATCCCGGCCAGGCTGTTGAACGAATGCTGTTGGCCGGTATCGATATTCTCGACGATACCCACAAGGTTTTCCGGCTCATCCGGGCTACGTCGATAGATGCGAATGAGGTAACTGTCCATGGACTTGAAGACTTGCTAAATTTTTAAAATTGACCGAGTATCGATCCGATACCTTCATAGGGTATCTGCCGCCTATCACGGCCGGGGTCACGGATCGGTCACCGATGGCACGGGTTTGCGTTCTTTTTCGAAAGAATGGAACAGATTGACAATTGGCGTTACACTGAATGACGGGAGGCCATAGGAAGCATACGCTGGTTTCGTATCATAACTAAATCGAGGTAAAACCTGATCATGGGAATGACGCGACCGCTCATCAGCAAGATCGCTCCCCCTGAACTGCCCGCAGTCGTTCGGCGGCAAGCGCTGTTTGAGGTGTTGGACCGGAAGGCCCACTATTCAGCGACCTGGATTTCCGGGGCCGCAGGGGCCGGAAAGACAACCCTTGTGGCCAGTTTTCTGGCGCGCCAAAAGCTTCCCTTTGTCTGGTATCGGGTCGATGCCGGTGACGGCGACCTGCCCACCTTCTTTTATTACCTCGGCCAGGCCGTCAAAAGGGTTTCCCCCCGAAAACGAAAACCCCTGCCGCTTCTCACGCCCGAGTATCTACCGGGCGCCGCTGTTTTTGCCATCCGGTTTTTTGAGAACGTGAGTACCCGGCTTGACCAGCCGCTTTACATGGTATTCGACGATTTCCAGAACGTGGAGCCCTTCCCCATTTTTCAGGAAGTCTTTAAAACCGGGCTGCTGAAGCTTGCCGCGAACATTCACGTGTTGATCATGAGCCGTTCAGACCCGCCCCTGGGTTTGGTTCCCCTGCTGGCCAATAACCGGATGCGCAAAATCAATGCCGCCATGCTGCGGTTCAGTCTCAAGGAAACCGGTGCAATCCTCCGCCTGGAAACCGGCTGCTCCGTGACTTCCGGGATTACCCGCCAGTTGTATGAAAAAACCAGGGGTTGGGCGGCGGGGATTGTTCTGATGGCCAAGAGCTTGCCGGACAGGCAATGGTCATCGGCCAGCCTGGCACCCGTTATACCATCCACCATCTTCGACTACTTTTCCAGCGAACTGTTTGGTAAGTTGGAGGCGTCGGTCAGGGATTTTTTGCTGAAAACCTCCTTTTTGCCCTGGATGACCGCTGCCATGGCAAATGCCTTTACCGGAAATGCGGATGCCGACCGCATTTTAGCCTGCCTGCAGCGTAAGAACCTCTTTACGGAAAAGTCTTCCGACGATCCCCCCACCTATCGGTACCATGCGCTTTTTCATCGCTTTTTGATCGCCCAAGCCGCGGATACGCTGGGGGCGGAGACCGGGGCGGAATTGAAACGCCGCGCCGCGCGGGTGTTGCAGGACGCTGGCCTGGTGGAAGAGGCGGCCTTACGGTTGGTCGATGTGGGCGACATCCCCGGTTTGGCCCGATTACTCCACGCGCACGCCTTGATGCTGTTCGATCAGGGGCGCCACAAGCCTATTGCCGACTGGCTGGGTCAAATTCCCGACCCTGTTATCGACGAGCATCCCTGGCTGCTCTATTGGCGGGGGACCGCCCGGCAGTATGCGGACGCGGTACGCGCACGAAAGGATTTGGTCGGTGCATTTGAGCGGTTCGAGCAGGGCCGTGACGAACGCGGGCTTTTACTCGCCTGGGCCGGCATCGTGCAATGCATCATCAACGAATGGAACGACTTTCACGATATCGATCCATGGCTTGATTGGCTGGAACGCTGGATCCGGGTCGCCGGCGCTTATCCCTCCCCGCAGATTGAGGCGCAAATTGTGTACGCCAGGGCCGTGGCCGAATTGATCCGGCGCCCCACGTCGGAGACCATCCAACCGGGCTTCCAGAAAGCCCTGTCTCTGGCCCGCAAGTCCGGCGACGCTGGTCTTGAATTGCAGGTCATCGGCTGGGCCATGACCTATCAGGCGTGGATGGGCCGTTTTGACGAAGTCGAGGTCATCCGCAAGACGTCCAAAATGTTGGCTAAAAGGCGTCAGTCCCAGCCGGCCCAGGTGATTCAGTGGAAATGGATCGATATCGCCACCCGGCTTTACACGATGCGCGGCCGGGAATCCATCCTGGATGAGCTCGCCGAGGCGATCAATCTGGTCCGTAAGACCGGTCTTTATACGTGGGAGCACAAATTTTTCATGCCGGGCATCTTTGCCGCCCTGCTGCTGTCCGATTTCAAAACCGCGGACAGGTTTTTAAAACGTTTCGAGGCGGTTCTCAATCCGGCCCACTACCATGCCTATACGATCTATCACCACTTTGCCGGCTTGTATGAGCTGCTGACCGGCAATACGGCTCAGGCCCGAACCCATGCCGAAACCGCCCTTCGGATTGCCGACGAAACAGGATACAAGCTGGCATGTGTGATCTGCCGAATCCAATTGGCCTATATCCGCCATTTGCACGGAGACAGCGACCAGGCGCTGGAGACGCTTGACGCGGCGGGTGACATGATGCGGCAGAGCCAAAGCGCGGTGTTCGTATTCATGGAAATGATTGTGCGGGCCCAAATGGCGTTTGATCGGGAGGATGAGCGGGGGGGCCTTACGTATCTAGAACGTGCTTTCGGACTGGGACGCCGGCATCAATTCCTGACCATGGTCTGGTGGTGGCATCCCGGGCTGATAGCGTATTTGTGCGGACAGGCCCTCGTCCATGGCATCGAAACCGATTATGTTAAAACGCTCATCCAAACCCACCGGCTGGCGCCGGATCCACAGTTTGAAGGCCTTGTGGACTGGCCGTGGGCCCTTCAGGTGCGGACGTTCGGCAGCTTTCAATTGCGGCGCGACGGAAAGCCGCTGCCCTTCAGCGGCAAAGTCCAGAAGCGTCCCCTTGAATTGCTTAAATTTTTAAGCGCCAGGGGAGGGCAGGGGGTGCCCCTCGACAGCATTACGGATACCCTCTGGCCGGATGCCGACGGGGATATGGCAGCCAGCGCGTTTTCATCGGCACTGAGCCGGCTGCGCAAATTGATCGGTGTCAAAGAGGCCATCACCCTGACCAACGGCCAGGTCTTTTTCAATCCCCGTTACCTGTGGGTCGACGTTAATGTTTTCGAAACGGCCATTCGCCGGGGACGACGTTTGAAGGGCCGCGCCAAGGGACGGGAGAGCCTTGAGTGGTTCGAAAGCGCGATTGACGCCTATCGCGGCCCTTTTTTGAACGATGAAAGTGGCGCCCCCTGGGTCATCGCCGCCCGCGAACGACTGAAAAACATGTTCCTGGATGTATTAAAGGAGGCGGGCCGATCGCGTGAAGCGGCCGATGAATACGACCAGGCGATTGTGTGGTATCAAAAAGGCTTGGTCACCGATCCGCTGGAGGAGTATTTTTACCAACGGCTGATGACCTGCTATTATCGCCAGGGATGCTATGCGGAAGCGGCCCGCGTTTACGAACGCTGCCGGGTGGTGCTGAAAACCCATTTCGACGTCCCGCCGGCAAGGGCGACCTTGGATCTTTACCAACGCATACGGAACAGGGATCCCGTGCGTGCCTGAAGGAGAAACGATGTTTAAAGCGCAAGAGGATACCGGTTATCGGAAGGTGATCGAGGGCATCCGCATGAAAACGCTGGTTTACGGGGCCAAAACCCTGATGGCGGAGTTCCGCCTGTCCCAAGGCGCCGACCTGCCGGCTCACCAGCACCCCCACGAACAGACCGGCTATCTCGTGAGCGGCCGGATCGACCTCACCATCGACGGCAGCGTGCATGCGGTGCGCCCCGGGGACAGCTGGTGCATCCCCGGCGGTGTGACCCATTCGGCCAAGGTGCATGAGGACGCCGTGGCGGTGGAGGTTTTCGCCCCGGTTCGTGAGGACTATCTTCCCTGAAATAACCGAACGACGGCGGCCTTTCCCGATCACGACGGCGGCGCCCGCCCCGGTCCCTGCGGCCAGTTGCGTCGGGCGGCGTTACCGTACCATGGATGCGTGCCGTGGCGGCCGCTTGGGCCAGGGACCGCATCGGCGGCGGGTGGCCCGGCCCACAAAAAAAGGTTCCCCTGGGCAGCACTTTCTGATATCGACACCCCTTCAAACCGACACAATCCGACCATCTTTCCGTCAGGAGTTCCGGATGCCTTGCCCCGTTGATCCTGCAAATAACGATATTCTGCGCACGGTTCTGGATGCGATGCCATCGGCGGTTTTCGTGGTTGACGGCGACGTGCGCATCATTGACGTCAACCGGGCGGCGCGTGATTTGATCCGCTTGACCCGCCATACGGCCCGGACCCCCGTGCGGGCCGGTGACGCCCTGCACTGCCTGAATGCCATCGATCATCCCGAGGGCTGCGGCCGGTCGGCCGACTGCGGCGACTGCGTCATCCGGGGGGCCGTGCAGGATGCCCTGACGGGCCAGCAAAGCTTCCGGCGGCGCACCCGCCTGCAGCTGCACCTGGAAGACCGGATCCAGGATGCTTATTATCAGGTGACGGTTTCCGGCTTCCATTATCAGGGGCGCGATCTGGTGCTGCTGGTTCTGGAAGATATCAGTGAGTTTGCGGAATTGCGCAAGATCGTTCCCATTTGCGCCCAGTGTAAACGGATTCGTCAGGACGAGGACTATTGGCAATCAGTGGAAAGCTATGTCGGCCGCTTCATGGATCTGTCCTTCTCCCATTCCTACTGCCCGAGCTGTAAACAGGAGCTTCTGCGTTCCATCGATGCCGCCCATGGTGTTGCGCGACCCGATCCGATGGCGAGCCACGGCCGGTGATGCACCCCGACGGGATGATCCGCGGCATCCAGGGGTGATCCCATTTGCGCCGCGGGAATAGCAGGGGAGCCCATGATTACACTTCTAGCGTGCCCACAAATGGCGGCCATGGCGGAGCGCATCACGGCCGCCCATCCGGAGATCCATCAGGGACGGATCCGGTGGGATCGGTTCGACGACGGTTATCCGGACATGCTGATTGAAGATATCGAGGTGATTCGCCATCACGATCTGGCCTTTTTGGCGTCCCTCGAATCCCCCGCCGACATTTTTCCGCAATTGTCCGCCTTCTACGAGATCCCCCGCTATGCCGTAAAATCCTTCAAGATCGTGCTGCCCTATTATCCCACCGGCACCATGGAACGGGTGGATCGCGACGGCCAGATCGCCACGGCGGCCACCTTGGCCAAGATGCTCTCGAACATCCCCATGACGCTTTCCGGGCCGGCCCAGATCATCATTTTCGATATCCACGCCTTGCAGGAGCGGTTTTATTTTTCCGATCAGGTGATCCCCCGGCTGGAATCCGCCGTTCACCTGGTGCGGGACCAGCTGCGCCGTCTGGACCGACCGGCCGTGGCGTTTCCGGATGAGGGCGCCCTGAAACGCTTCCGCCGGTGGTTTGAAGAATTCCCGCTGATCGTGTGCCATAAAACCCGCGACGGGCGTCAGCGCAACGTCCGCATCCAGGAGGGGCATCCCCGGGACCGGCATGTGGTCATCGTCGACGATCTTGCCATGAGCGGCGGCACCTTGCTGGAGTGTCGCCGGTGCCTGTCGGCGGCCGGTGCCCGGGAGGTCAGCGCCTATGTGACCCATGCCGTGTTTCCCCGGGAGGCCTGGCGCAAATTCACCGCGGCCGGATTCCAACGCTTCTGGGTGACGGATTCGGTTCCCGGACAGGCAAAGGCCCTGGCGGAGCAGCCCCCGTTTGAAGTCCTGTCCCTGGATGAAACCATTTCCGGCCTGCTGATGCGGTCGGTATAATGCCAGATGTGCCCGGCCTAATTTTTTAGAGCGTGAGGACTTCAGCGCCAACGAAAAGAGCAGCCTGATGCCAGTTTTGACATGGATGCGAAACGCCCGCGAGCGGTTCCTTCAGGGAACCTACGATCATTACAGCTGGCAGCTTCCGGCGCAGCTGGGGCCCATCCGGCGCTTCCTGCTGAAATTGCTCTTCGCCCACGTTTCCATCGAAGAAGACCAGCTGGAGCTCATCCGCAACCTGCCGGAAAATGCCGCCATCGTCTATGTCACCAAACACAAAAGCCGGCTGGAGCGGCTTTTCTTCCACTATTACATGCAGCGGCACGGGCTGTCCTGTCCGGAAATCGGTTTGTACTACCGCAGTTATATGTGGCAGCCCTTCCGGCGCCTGATGCGCATCGCGGTGGCCCGTCTGTCCTATTTCCGGCGCCACTTCAAGCGTCCGAATCCGTTTGCGAGCGGCTACATCGCCCGTCAGATGGCCGCCGGCCAGCCGATCATGCTCTCCCTGGTGGAGAGCAACGAGTTTTACCGGCGCTACGTCCGGTCCCAGACCGATCCCCTGCGTTTTCTCGTGGAGCTGGAGAAGACCTTGGAGCGGCCCGTCTGGCTGGTTCCGCTGCTGATGTTCTTCCGCACCCGGCCGGTCTCGGCCCTTTCGGCACCCCTGGTGGGATCGGACCCCCGGGCGAGCCTGGCCCGCAAGTTGTGGAAACTGATCCTCAATCCCGAAAAAGTGCTGGTGGAAGTCTCCGAACCCATCAATTTGCAGCGTTTTCTGATCAAGACCGGCCGCGAGGATAAATCCGCCGGGGCCCAGGCCATGGTTCTGCGGCACCGGCTCCTTGGCCAGATCACCCGGCACCGCCAGAGCATTACCGGACCCATCCTCAAGCCGGCCGAGGAAATCAAACAGCACCTCCTGACCAACGAACGGCTGCGGGCCTTCATGGTGTCCTGGGCACGGCGTCGCAGCATGTCCATTCCCAAGGTTCAGCACGAGGCGCTCCAGTATGTGGAGGAGATTGCGGCGCGCCCCAATCCGTTGATGGTGAAGCTCGGCATGGGGGCGGTGCGCTGGATGCTGGACAACATGTTCGAAGGCCTGGATTTCAATCAGGACGGTTTCAACGCCGTGCGCCGGGCCTCCCGCAACGGCCCGCTGATCCTGATCCCCTGCCACAAAAGCCATGTGGACTACCTGGTGATTTCCTATCTGATGCAGCGCAACAATCTGCCCTGCCCCCATACCTTCGCGGGCGCCAATCTCGCCTTCTGGCCCATGGGCCCCATCTTCCGGCGGGTGGGGGCCTTCTTCGTGCGCCGCTCGTTCAGCGGGGCTGTTTTCTACGCCAAAGTGTTTTCGGAATACATCCACATGCTTCTGGAACAGGGCTTCAACATCGAGGTCTTTATCGAGGGCACCCGCAGCCGCAACGGAAAGCTGCTGCTCCCCAAACTGGGGATGCTGTCGATTCTGCTCAACGCCATCCAGAACGGGGCCTGCCGCCATGTGACCTTCGTGCCGATCTATATCGGCTACGACCGGGTGCCCGAGATTGGCGCTTATGTCCAGGAGGTGGAAGGGGGCAGCAAGGAGCCGGAGAGTTTCTGGCAGATGATCCGGGCCCGCAATATGCTTAAAAAGCGTTTTGGCAAGATTTACATCAAATTTTGCGACCCCATCGCCCTGCGGGACCTGGAAAACGAATACGGCTCCCCGGTGGTCGACATGCGGGCCAAGGATATCCGCACCCTGACCCGCGATTTGGGCGACCGGGTGCTGCGGGCCATCGACCGCCATACCGTCGTGACCCCCCAGGCCCTCGTGTCGGCAGCCCTGCTGAACAGTGCCCACAAGGTGGTCACGCGCGAGCAGATCGATTTCTGCGTGGACACCTACATGCGCTACCTGGAGACCATGCAGATCGCCTGCGCAGAGACCCTGCTGTGGGATACCGGGCGGGCCGTTAGCCACATCTTAAACGGGTACATCCAGCAGAAGCTGCTGCGCCCGGTTTCCAAAAAGGACGACCCGGAAGGCCGCGAGACCCATTTCCATCTGGCTGTCGGCAAACGGCCGGACCTGGATTATTATAAAAACAGCGGCATCGGGCCTTTCGTGCCGGCCGCCATGACCGCCCTGGCAATTCTCTCACTGGATGCGTTTCAGTTCGCCTCCGACAATCTCCATGACCACTATCGGTTTCTGCGGCATCTTTTCCAAAACGAATTCTCTTCCGGTGGCGAAGCCGTCGATACCCGCGTCCGCAAGACGCTCAAGGGCTTTATGGCCGATGCCATCCTGGTGCCCCATCCCCGCCTGCCGGATACCTACAATCTGACCTCGGAAGGATTCCGCAAGCTGAAATGCTTCGCCGGTTTTCTGGCGACCTTTCTGGAGTCCTATCTGATCGTGCTGACATTTTTTGAAGCCACGGACGATCCCCCGGAAGACGGCGCCGCGCGTTTGAAACAGATCCAGTATTTCGGCGCCAAGCTTTTCAAGCGCCAGGAAGTTGTCCGCAAAGAGGCCCTCTCCAAGATCAACTATCTCAACGCCGTTGATTTCTACCTGAAAAGCGGGATCCACAAGCATGCCAACGGCGACTTGACGGCAACGCTTGCGACGATTCGCCGCTGTATGAAGCATCTGCCCCTCTAACAGGCCGTGGATAAACGGCGCATCGGGCCGGGGCTTGCTTTTGGCCCCGATACGTGCTTGTCCACGACCTGCTTATCCTGATCCTGTTGCCCCGGCCCGAGCCCCTTCATAACACCATCGCTTTTATGAACCGGGCCACTGAAGCCGGGCGGTTTTTTTTTGATACCATTGTTGTCCTGTGATACAGACCATCGAAGGCAGCGGCAATACATTCAATCCGTTTCAAGGGCCATCGGGAGCGCCGACGGCCGTACGATCACCTTCACCAACACGGTGGGCCGCCTGAACTGCGCCCATCCGTTCCGCAACGCATACGGCATGCCGATTACCGAAGCGATTGACCACCCGAACGCAAGGATCTGCGCACCATGAAGTCATCTCCGCCTGCTCCATCGCGACCGCCTTCCCCCATAGAAATCTTGCAGCACCTGATTCGTTTCGACACCTCCAATCCCCCCGGCAATGAGACGCCCTGCATTCATTATATCCGTGATCTGCTGGCGGCCTTCGGCATCGAAGCCCGTATCCTGGCCAAAGTCGCTGAACGGGCCAATCTGGTGGCCCGCATCAAGGGGCGGGGCGCCGCCCCGGGGCTGATGTTGTATGGTCACGCGGACGTGGTCACCACCGCCCATCAGGCGTGGACCCACCCGCCCTTTGCGGGGCGCCTGGCGGACGGCTATGTGTGGGGCCGCGGGGCCCTGGACATGAAGGGCGGGCTGGCCATGATGCTTTCCGCCGTTTTGGACCTGGCGGTGCATCACTACCAGCCGGCCGGCGATATTCTATTGGTCATCCTGAGTGACGAGGAAAATGGCGGCCGCCTGGGGGCCGGCTTCCTGGTGGAAGACCATCCGGAGCTTTTCCGCGATACGCGTTATGCGGTCGGGGAATTCGGCGGGCATACGAACTACATCGGTTCCCAGCGGTTTTATCCGATCCAGATCGCCGAGAAGCAATTGTGCTGGATGAAGGCCACCTTGCGCGGTCCCGGCGGACACGGGGCACGCCCCATGCGCAACGGCGCCATGGCCGGCCTGGGGCGCATGCTGAGCGCCCTGAACCGCCGGCGCCTGCCAGTGCATGTCACACCGCCGGCCCGGCAGATGGTGGAGGCCGTGGCGGCGTCTCTGCCGGGTCTGCGGGGTGCGGTGCTGCGTCAGCTCTGCACGCCGCGGCTCACCGATCCCCTGCTGAAATTGATGGGGGAGAACGGGAAAAGCTTCGAACCCCTCTTCCGCAACACGGTGAATGCCACCATCGTCAGGGGCGGGGAGAAGATCAACGTCGTCCCCAGTGAAATCGAGGTGGAGCTGGACGGGCGCTTGCTGCCAGGCTTCGGGCCGGAAGACCTTATGGCCGAACTGCGCGCGATCATCGGCGCGCAGGCCGAACTGTCCGTCACCCTATTCGAACCCGGCCCCGCCACGCCGGACATGCACCTGTTCGATTTCCTGGCCGGGGTCCTGAAAGACATCGACCCGGAGGGCACACCGATCCCCCTGCTCATGCCGGCTTTTACCGATGCCCGCTATTTTGCCCGCCTCGACATTCAGAGCTACGGCTTCACACCCATGAAGCTGCCGCCGGAGTTCAATTTCTTCGCGACCATCCACGGTGCGGATGAACGCATTCCCGTGGACGCCCTGGAATTCGGCGCCCGGGCGATGCGCGAAGTCCTGCAGCGTTACCCGGGCTGAGCGGTGCGGCCCGGGATGCGCAATGCCTTATCGGTGCTCCGGACAACGATCAATGGCTGTAAGCGGCCGGCACCGGATCCTGTGTCCACGGCGTGGAGGTTAGATCCCTGAAACCGGCCGAGCATACCTTTCAGGCAGCACCGCACAAAACCCTGGTGCCGTTGAGCGCCCGCCCGCTGTTTTTCCCGGCCTGGCGCGCGGCGATCCTCGTGCAGCCGGCCAATGCCCTGGCCTTTGCCAGCGACGGCATCAACTGGGACAGCAGCGACTTCCGCTACCTGCGCAACGTCATGATCGCGGTAAGCCTGCTGAGCGGTGTGGCCATCCTCCGTCTCGACCTGACCCCACCGGGGGCCCTGGTCTGGATCTGGGGGATCACGGGCGGCTGGGTTGCGGGCCGGGCCGCCTTGGGTGTGCTGCGGATTTGGCCCGGAATAGGCCAAAGTCCGTTTGCGCCGGGGGCCAATCTCTGGCATAACTGATCCGCACGGCTCGCAGGGAGCCGGAACCGGATTAGAAATTTTATCAAAGGACACACCCATGCTGGCAGTCGACCTTCACGGGCGCCGGGCCCTGGTGGCAGGCGTCTCCGATGATAAGGGCTATGGTTTTGCCATCGCCAAGGCGTTGGCCGAGGCCGGGGCTTCGGTCTCGGTGGGGACTTGGCCGCCGACCTGGAACATCTTTGCCAAACTGATCGAACGGGGCAAAATGGACCGCGCCCGCACGATGCGCGACGGCCGCCTGCTGGAATTCGAACGCATCTACCCGTTGGACGCGGCCTTCGATACCCTGGACGATGTGCCGGACGATATCCGGGCAAACAAGCGCTACCAGAATGTGGGCGATTACTCCATTGCCGGACTGGTCTCCCGCTGGCGGGAGGATTTTGGCGAAGCCGCGTTGGATATCGTCGTCCATTCCCTGGCCAACGGCCCCGAGGTGCGCTATCCGCTGATCGACACCAGCCGCAACGGTTATCTCACCGCCCTGAGCGTGAGCGCCTATTCGTTGGTGGCCATGGTGCGGCAGATGGCGCCCCTGATGACCTCCGACGGCGCCTTGCTGGCCCTGACCTATCTGGCCAGTCAGCGGGTCATACCGGGTTATGGCGGCGGCATGAGTTCCGCCAAGGCGGCCCTGGAGAGCGATGTCCGGGTGCTGGCCCATGAGGCCGGACGCCGCCACGGCCTGCGTGTCAACTGTATTTCCGCCGGGCCCCTGGCTTCCCGGGCGGCGTCCGCCATCGGCGCGATCGATCGCATGGTGGCCTATGTGGCCGAGAATGCGCCCTTGACCGAGCCCCTGCGGGCCGAAGAGGTCGGGCAGGCCGCGGCTTTTCTTTGCAGCCCGCTGGCCAGCGGCATCACCGGCACGGTGGTCTACGTGGACAAGGGCTACCATGCCATGGGGATGCCGGTTGACCAGCAGTTGCTTTGATTCGATAACCTTTGGTTAACATGAGGATGGGATCATGAAAACGGTGTTGCGTTTTAAGCGTAGCGGGGTCGTCGGGGGGCTTGTCCTTCTGCTGCTGGCCGGTATTCCGACGGTGGCCCCATGTCAGTCAACCGCCTTTACCGTGGCGCGGCTGGTAACCTGTGAAGCTGTTCGGGACCGCACTCCCGTCAATGTGACGGAAGTCTTCCCGGCAGGAACGGAAACCGTATACTGTTTTCTCGAAGCACGCGATATCGCCCAGCCCACCGACGTCAAAATGGTCTGGTACCATGGCGACCAGGAAGTGGCCCAGGTCCCCTTGGCCATCGGCCAGGGCCTGCGCTGGCGCACTTACGCCAGCAAAGAAATGATGGGCATGAAAGGCAATTGGAAGGTTTATCTCGTGGATGCGGCCGACAATACCTTGGCTTCGGTTCAGTTCGTTCTGGAATGAGGGGCTCCGCTCGATCGGGAACCGCTCCTGATACCAGCGGTCCATCCGACAAAATGGGAAGGGCAGCCCTTTGATCATGCGTGATGTCGCAAGGGGACAAGGCAAGGCCGCCATCCTGGCCATCGGTCTGGCATCGGCCCTGGTGGTGGGGGTCCTGGACTACCTGGCGGGCCGCCAGTTCCCGTTGACGGCCGTCTATCTGCTGCCGATCTGTTTTGTGGCCTGGCAGGCCGGCGAAGGGGCCGGCCTCCTGCTGGCCTTCTTGTGTGCCGCGATCTGGTTCGCCGCCGGCCACTATGCCGGCCGCCTCTTTTCTTCCTCGCTGGCGATGCTCTGGCAGTTACTTTCCATGACCGTCATGGCCGCGGCCTTTGCGGTTCTTTCGGCACGTCTGCGCAAGGCCCGGTCGCGCACCCAGGCCCTGTCGCTGGTTGATTTCTTAACCGGCGCCCTGAACAGTCGCGCCTTCTACAACATCATCGAGAACGAACACCGCAAGAGCACGCGCTACGAACGTCCCATGACGCTGGTCTATATCGGGCTGGATCATTTCAAGCGCGTCAACGACCGCTTCGGCCATACCACCGGCGATACGGTGCTGCTCAAGGTGGCGCGTACCATGATGAAGGCCTTGCGCGCCACCGACCATGTGGCCCGCCTGGGCGGCGATGAATATATCGTCCTGTTGCCGGAAACCGACCGCGAGGCCGCCAGAAACGTTGTCCCCAAGATTGGCGAGCGCCTGACGGTTGAAATGGAAGACAACGGCTGGCCGATCACCATGAGCGTGGCCGTGGTCACCTTTGTGCGGATGCCGCCTACGGCGCATGAAATGATCCAGATGGCGGAGAAATTGATGCGGGTTGTCAAAAAGGGCGGCAAAAATGCGGTCCGCTACGCATCCTACAAGGGATAGAAGGGGCTATCGCGTTTGCCGCGGCACCGGCCGCCCCCTATCCTTCCACTATAAGTTATCTCAAAAAAGTCTTTTGGCCCGATCCGCCAGAAGCGGACAAGTCCTCTGAAGGCGGATAAATCTCGGCGTTGGACGCTCGTTTCATGTCATTGAAATACCGACGTATTCCTGCGGATGCGCCCACCGCAAAGAATTCATCGGATGGGAAGTCCCGTCTATCGGGATAATATCCAGCGAAGCTGGAAAACGCGTGTCCGCCTTGATCTGGAACCAAAATCCTGATTTTGAGATGGCTTCTAATGAAGCCTCGGAGGTTCCCCCATGGCCAGAATCGTGTACGGTGTTTCCGGCGAAGGCTCCGGCCATTCTTCACGGGCACGGGTTGTCGCAGCCCATCTCGAGGCCCGGGGGCACCGTGTCACGATTGTCAGCTATGGCCGCGGTTACGAAAATCTCCACGATCGTTTCGATGTTTTCCAGACCGAAGGCTTGCATATTGCCACCCGTGACAACGAAGTTTCCAAAAGACGAACCTTCCTGGACAACCTTCAGCGGCTGCCCCAGGGCCACCGCAAGCTGAACGCCATCAAAAAAGACCTGTTCCAGGATGATCCGCCTGAAGTAGTTCTCACGGATTTCGAGCCCATGACGGCCTATCTGGCCCATCACTACGACCGGCCCCTGGTGACCATCGACAACCAGCACCGCCTGCGCTACATGACTTATCCCTGTCCGGCCGACCTGAAGGCCGATCAACTGCTGACGGAAAACATCATCCGCGCCATGGTGCCGCGTCCGGATGTCTCGCTGGTGACCACCTTTTACTTCGGTGAAACGCGCAATGACCGTACCTTTCTCTTCCCCCCACTTTTACGGGACGAGGTGATGGACCTCGTCCCGGCGGAAGAGGGCCATGTGCTGGTCTATTTGACAAGTGGTTTCAGCTCATTTCTGGATTCGCTCAGAACCTTCAAGCGCGAGCGGTTTGTCGTTTACGGTTGCGGCCCGGACCGCGAAGAAGGCCATTTGCATTTCAAGGCCCCCAGCCGGGAAGGATTTCTGCAGGATCTGGCCGGCTGCAAGGCGGTCATGGCCACGGCGGGCTATACCCTCATCACCGAAGCACTTCATCTGCACAAGCCCTATCTGGCCCTGCCTATGCGCGGCCAATTCGAGCAGGAGATCAACGCCTTTTTCCTGGAACAGTCGGGCTATGGCCGCAACCTGCGGCAGGCAACGCCGGAAGGCATCGGCGATTTTCTCTATGGTCTTCCCGAATACAAGGCCCGGCTGTCCGAGTATCCCGGATCAGACAACACGGCCCTGCTAGGCATGCTGGATCAGTTGCTGGAAAACGAGGGCGAACTGGCCCGCGCCTTTCATCAACGGCGCACCGCTTAGCCGGACGGTATTGACTGGAACAAGCGGGCGTAGCGTCCTCCGGCGGCCAGCAGCGCATGGTGCGGGCCGTCTTCCACGATGCGCCCACCCTCCAGAAATACGATGCGGTCCAACTGATGCAGGGCCACGGGCCGGTGGGTGATGAGCAGCAGGGTGCGCCCGGCACTCAATTCCAGCAAGGTGTCCATGAGAAGCTGTTCATTGGTATGATCCAGACCCTCGGTGGGCTCGTCCAGCAGCCAAATGGGTGCATTGCGCAGAACCGCCTGGGCCACCGCCAGGCGGCGTGCTTCCCCGCCTGAAAGACCGTGACCGGACGCCCCGATCCAGGTTTCCAGACCTTCCGGGAGAGCACTTGCGAAGCCGTCCAGGCGAGCGGCGTGCAGGGCATCCCAGAGCGCACCGTCGTCCGCTCCGGGGCAGGCCAGACGGAGATTGTCCCCTATCGTGGCATTGAACAGGTGGGATTGCTGGGAAACGACGGCCATGCGACTGCGCAGATGGTCTTCACTCAGGGTGCACAGAGGCCGGCCCCCGATCCGGATGCAGCCTTCATCCGGGTCCCAGAAGCGCGCCAGCAGGTGCATGAGGGTCGATTTGCCGGCCCCGGTGGCCCCCATGATCGCCACCCGTTCCCCCTGGCCGACGTTCAGGCAGAAATCCCGGAGCACATCCGGTTCCTGCGATGCGTAGCGGAAGGTAACGTTTTCGAAAGCGATGGCGTTGCCTTCCGGGGGAGGCGACGTATTCGGGAATTGCACGGCGGGGGCTTGTTCGACGATTTCCATCAGGCGCCGTGAGGCCTCCCGGGTGCGGCTGAGATATTGAAAGGCGGCCGGCAGCGGCCAGACCACCTCGAAGGCGGCCAGGGTACCGAAGGCCAGCATGGCCAGCACGGCGCCGTCCAGTCGACCGGTCTCCACCTGGCCGGCCCCGCCATACAACACCAGCCCCACCGTTGCACCGGAGAGCAGGGTCAACCCGGCGGAGGTGGCGCCGCTGATGTGGCTCATGCGCGCCTGGGTCCGGATCAGGCTGTCCTGGCAGCGGACGATGGTCTGTTGATGGCGGTGGGCAGCATCGAAAATCAGCAGTTCGGCCAGGCCCTGCACGCTTTCGACCATGTGGATCCGCATGGCGGCGGAATGCCGGGCCAGGGCTTGTCCCAGGCGGCGGCCGGCCCGGTCGGCCGCCATGGGCAGGGCCAGCCCGGCGGCGCCCATACCGATCAGCAGGGTCAGCGCGGCGCCCTGGTCGAAGCGCCGGAAAACCGCCGCGGCGGTCAGGGTCACGACAAACGCGACGATCAGGGGCGACAATACCCGGATGTAGAGGTTGTCGAGGGCGTCGATGTCGGCCACGATGCGGTTGAGAATATCCCCGGAGCGATAATCGCGCAGCCGCGCCGGTGCAAGGGGCTCCAAGCGCCGATAAAACCAGACCCGCAGATTTTCCAGGATGCGGAAGGTGATGTCGTGATTGACGATTCGTTCGCCATAGCGGGCCAGCGTGCGGGTAATGGCAAAGATCCGGATGCCGACGCTGGGATGGAACAAGTTGAAGAGATGGGCGGTCAGGGGGGTGAGGCCGGCCAGGGCGGCCGCCGAAATAAACCAGCCCGCAAGCGCCAGGAGACCGATGCCGGCCCCGCCGGCCAGGCACGCCAGCAGCAGGCCGAGCAGCATCCCGCGGCCATGGGGGACCAGCAGGCGCAGGAAGGGGCGCAGGGAACCTGTGGGCTCAGACATGATGGCCGACTTTCCGCGGCGGCTGCAGCAAGCGGAAGAGGGGGCCCCGGGCTGCCATCAGGTCCCGGTAGGGCCCGTCTTCGACGATGGTGCCCCCCTGCATCGTAAGGACGCGCTCCGTGTCCCGGACATGGGCCATGCGATGGGTGACCATGATAATCGTGCGCCCCCGGCCGACAGCGTCGATGGCTGCGATTACCAACCGTTCATTGAGACTGTCCAGACCGGCCGTGGGCTCGTCTAAAAGCAGCACAGGGGGATCGGCCAGGAAGGCGCGTGCCAGGGCCACGCGCTGGGCCTGGCCGCGGGAAAGCCGATGGCCTTTTTCGCCCACCGGGGTGTCGAGGCCGTGGGGCATGCGATCGGCAAATCCGAGGACTTTGGCGGCCTGGGCTGCAGCCTGGATGGCGCCCTCGTCGGCTTTCGGGCGGCCCAGGCGGATATTGTCCCGCAGGGAACCATGAAAAAGAACGGGCTGCTGGGCGACCCAGGCCAACTGCCGGCGCCAGTGCCGGAGGGATAGCGTTTCCAGCGGGCGGCCGTTGATTTTGATGGTGCCGCCGGTGGGGCGGTAAAACCCCATCAGCAGGTTTAGCAGCGTGGATTTGCCCTCACCGCTGGCGCCGGCCAGTGTGATTTTTTCGCCCGGACGGACCCTGAAACTCACCTCCCGCAGCACCCCCGGCGAGCCGTCCTCAAAGGCGAAGCGTACCTGCTCGAAGGCGATGTCGATGGGGGGGGCGGGGGTTGCGTCCACGTCCGCGACGGGGGGCATTGCCGCGGGCGTCCGGAGCACCTGCATGATTTCTTCCGCCGCCCCGGCGGCTTCCGCCCGGGCATGATAGTGGGTCCCCAATTCCCGCAGCGGCAGGTAAAAATCGGGCGCCAGCACCAGAATGAAGAGACCGGCCGCGAGCGTGAGGGGGCTGCCGTAAGTGCCGAAGTGGATATAGCCCAGAAAGCGGGTCCCCAAATAGACGGCCACCAGGGCGATCGAAATCGAGCTGAAGAATTCCAGCACGGCGGAGGAAAGAAAGGCGATGCGCAGTACTTTCATGGTCCGCTGGCGGTATTCCCGGGAGACTTCGGCCACGCGCTGGGCCGCCCCCTGGCTGCGCTGGAAAAGCTTGAGCGTCGGCAGGCCCTGCAGGATGTCCAGGAAATGGGCACTCATGCGGGACAGGGCCTGGAACTGGCGCTGGCTGACGGATTCGGCGCCCATCCCCACGATCACCATGAACAAGGGAATCAGGGGCGCGGTGGCCGCCAGAATGATGCCGGCGGTCCAGCTGACCGGAAAGACCACTGCCAAAATGCTGAGGGGGATGAGGACGGCCAGAGCCAGCTGGGGCAGGTAGCGGGCGAAAAAATTGTGCAGGGCTTCCACCTGTTCCACAAGGATGCTGGCCAGTGCGCCGGCCTCGTGCCGGTCGGTGAGCGCCGGCCCGGCGGCGGTCAGGTGGTCGAGAAGCTGTCGGCGAACTTCGGTGCGTACACGGGCACCGGCCTTGAAGCCGGCTATTTCCCGCGCCCAAGCCAGGACTGCCCGGCCGATAACGACCAGGGCGAAAAAGATGAAAAACGACATCAGTTCGGCGCGCGGCCGCTGCTCGATAAAAACGCCATGGATGATACGGGCTGTCAGGGAGGCCTGGACGATAAGCAGCAGGCCGCTGCCGAAGCCCAGACCGACGGTCAGGAGGATCCACAGCCGTGCCGTTCGGGCGTGCCGCAACAGCCAGTTCAGGGCCGGTTTGGATGTATGGGTAGGTGAAGGATTCATCGGAAACTATTTGACAGCTATTATTGGGGTATAATAGGAAATTTGCAAACAAAAGGCATCATCCGTCCGGAGAGGCACGTACGCCAGGCGGGCAACCTGTCCGGACGCGGTGGCCGCCCCCCGGAAGATTCTCGACCTGCCGCCCGGACCCTTACAGCGCATGACCGGCACCCCGGCCTGATCCGGTACCATACCGACCGAGAGCTGTCTATTTAATTTCAAGGAGTCGCTTCATGATACCGACCGATGGATTGGTGGAATTGTCCCGCTGGCAGTTCGCCCTGACCGCCATGTACCATTTCCTATTCGTTCCCCTGACCCTGGGGCTTTCCTGGATTCTTTTCATCATGGAGTCGGTCTACGTCATGACCGGGAAGGTCATCTATCGGGATATGACGCGTTTTTGGGGCAAGCTGTTCGCCATCAATTTCGCCCTTGGCGTCACCACGGGCCTGACCATGGAATTCCAGTTCGGCACCAACTGGTCCTATTATTCCCACTATGTGGGCGATATATTCGGAGCTCCTCTGGCCATCGAGGGTCTGATGGCTTTTTTTCTGGAATCCACCTTCGTCGGACTGTTTTTTTTCGGTTGGGACAAGCTGAGCAGACGCGCCCATCTGGTGACCACCTTCATGGTGGCCCTAGGGTCCAACCTTTCCGCGCTCTGGATTCTGGTGGCCAACGGCTGGATGAACAATCCGGCCGGCTCCCATTTCAATGTGGACACCATGCGCATGGAGCTGACCAGTTTCGGCGAGCTTTTTTTCAATCCGGTGGCCCAGGTGAAATTCGTCCATACCGTGGGCGCCGGCTATGTCACAGCCACCATGTTCGTTCTGGCCATCAGCGCCTACTACCTTCTCCGGGGGCGCGACCTGGCGTTTGCCCGCCGGTCGTTTGCGGTGGCCTCGGGTTTCGGGCTGGCTTCCATCCTGTCGGTCATCGTCCTGGGGGATCAAAGCGGCTACGTGACCGGACAGGTGCAGAAGGTCAAACTGGCGGCCATGGAGGCCCATTGGGAGACGGGCACGGCCCCCAGTCCATTGACCCTGGTAGGGTTTCCCGATCAGGAAAAGCAGAAAACCGATGCGGCCATCGAGCTGCCCTGGGTGGGGGGGCTTCTCATCACCCGTTCCATCGACACCCCGGTGCCGGGCATCAAGCAGCTCGTGGCGGAAAATGAAAACAAGATTCGCAGCGGCATGGCGGCCTACGCCCTGCTGGAAAAATTGCGCCAGGGGGATCGCTCTGAAGCGGTCCAGGCCGCCTTCCGGGAGCGGGAACCCGATCTGGGCTACGGGTTGCTGCTGAAGCGCTTTACGCCCCGGGTGGTGGACGCCACCGAGGCCCAGATCAAACAAGCCGCTCTGGATACGATTCCCCGGGTGGCGCCCATGTTCTGGGCTTTTCGCCTCATGGTGGGGCTGGGCTTTTGGATGCTGGCCCTGATCGCGTTGGCTTTTTACTATTGCATCACCCGGGTGTTCGATCAGAAAAAATGGCTCCTCAAGTTGCTGCTCCTTTCCCTCCCGGCTCCCTGGATAGCCGTCGAACTGGGATGGTTCGTGGCGGAGTTCGGCCGGCAGCCCTGGGCCATCGGCGACATCCTGCCCACCCACCTGGCGGTCTCCTCCCTGACGGCGGGGGATCTAATCGGCAGTATCGCCGGTTTGGTGGCGCTTTACTCCGGGCTGTTGATTGCCGAGGTCTATCTGATGCAGAAATTTATCCGCCGAGGCCCCAGCAGCCTGCATACCGGACGCTATCATTTTGAACAGGAAGCCGCGGCCTGAGCGGATGCAGGCCTTTTGATCAAAGGAGATCCGCACCATGCTTATCGATTATGAGATTTTGAAACTGATATGGTGGCTCTTTGTGGGAGTGTTGCTCATCGGGTTCGCTGTGCTGGACGGTTTTGACCTGGGGGTCGGCACCCTGCTGCCGTTTGTGGGCCGCACGGATGAAGAGCGCCGGGTGATCCTGAATGCCATCGGGCCCACCTGGGAGGGCAACCAGGTATGGTTCATCACCGCCGGGGGGGCGCTCTTTGCCGCCTGGCCGATGGTCTATGCCACGGCCTTCTCCGGGTTTTACTGGGCCATGCTGCTGGTGCTGTTTGCGCTTTTTTTCCGGCCGGTGGGGTTCGAATACCGCAGCAAGGTGGAAGATGTCCGTTGGCGCAGCCTCTGGGACTGGGGCCTGTTCGCCGGCGGCGCCGTTCCGGCCCTGGTGTTCGGTGTGGCCTTCGGCAACCTTTTGCAAGGGGTGCCCTTTTACTTCGATGAATTCCTGCGGCCTTACTACACGGGAAGTTTCTGGGGGCTTCTCAATCCCTTTGCGCTGCTGGCGGGGGTGGTGAGCCTGTCCATGCTGGTCTGCCACGGCGCCGTTTATCTGCAGATGCGCACCGAGGGCGATGTCCAGACCCGGGCCCGGCAGGCGGCCACCTGGTTCGGCCTGTTGTTTCTGGCCGCCTTCGCCCTGGCCGGGGTTTGGCAGGCCTATGGCATCGAGGGCTTCCGGATCGTAACCATGCCGGACCCGGGATCGGTCATGACGCCGCTGGACAAAACCGTGGAAATGGCACCCGGGGCATGGCTGACCAATTTCAGCCGCTACCCCTGGATGATGGCCGCCCCGGCCACCGTTTTCCTGGGCGGCGCCCTGGCGATCGTGTTGAGCCGGGCCGGCCGGCCCGGATGGGGGTTCATCTTCAGCGGCACGGCCGTGGCCGGGGTTATCCTGACCGCGGGCTTTGCCATGTTCCCGTTCGTCATGCCGTCGATCACCCATCCCGGCCAAAGCCTGACCGCCTTCGATGCCACCTCCAGCCATCGCACCCTGATGCTGATGTTCGGCGCGGTGGTGATTTTTCTGCCCATCGTGCTGCTGTACACCAGCTGGGTGTACCGGGTGCTGCGGGGCAAATCGACGGCGGAAAAAGTGCGGGATAACGCGCATGCCGTCTACTAGAAGCTATCTCAAAGTTAGGATTTTTGTTCGAGATCAAGGTGAAACCGATACGCAATCCCGCAGAGCGGGACTTCCCAGCGTATCGATTCTTCAACGGTGGGTGCCCGCAGACATACTGCTGTATGTCGAGGATTTGAGTGCGGTTTCAACGCCGATATCGGGCAAAAGGACCTTTTTGAGATAGCGTCGAATAATGCGGTTACCGTCTGGATGTCGTCACCAACCTGTCAACTTCAGGAGATTGGTAGATAACATGTGGTATTTTTCATGGATACTGGGCGTCTTGTTGGCTTGTGCCTTCGGCATTATCAATGTGATGTGGATGGAGACCGAAGAAATCCTGGGGACGGAAGAAGAGCAGCCCTGAAGGAGGCGCCGCGACCCCCAGCCTTGCCGGCCATGTGTTTTTCGGGGGGCTGTGGTCCGGAGGCCGGACAAGGGCGGCGGCCCGGGGAATCCATCCATATGAGACCTTCCGACGACCAGCGCGTCCCCTTGGTGATCGTTACCGATGCCCATATCAGCCGGCAGCACGGCAATAGCGACGCTTTTTTCGAAATGCTGGCCGCGTTGGAGCAGGGTGCCGGCGACGTGGTTTTTCTGGGCGACATTTTCGATCTCTGGATCGCCCTGACCCGCTATGAAGATGCCTTGCACCACCGGTTTCTGTCCTGGTGCCGGCGGCAGAAAACCCGCCGCCGGGTCGCTTTCATCGAGGGCAATCATGAATTTTTTCTTGCCCGGCAGCATGCCGATGCCTTTACCTGGTGCATCCCGCAAGCCTGGTGGCGGGATGCCGAGGGCAATCTGTTTTGCCATGGCGACCGCATCAACCGCTTCGACCGCCGCTACCTGGCCTTCCGCAAATTGATCAAAAACCCCATCGCCCGAGCCCTCATCTACGGCTTGCCGCTGGGACCCCGTCTGGTGCAGCATGTCAAGGAACAGATGAAAGGCACCAACCGGGCCTTCCGCAAATCTCTGCCCCAAGAACAGATCCGCCAATTCGCTGAAAACCGCTTCCGGGAGGGCGCGGTCCGGATATTCCTGGGACATTTTCATCAGGCCTTTCATTATCGGCCGGCCCGCGGGAGGGACCTCTATACCCTGCCGGACTGGCATTCCGAAGGCTGGATCAGCGTACTGCCCGGAGGCCGCGGCGATCTGCGGCAGGGCCCCTGGCGGGAGCTCCTGCCGGTCCAGCCCTGAGGCCCGCTCTCCCCGCCAGCCGTTCCGGCCCTGCCGCCTTGACTCCTGTCCGACCTCATAATAGACTTTATATTCACGATAGCCACTTTGCTGCGGTGGACCGGGCCCGCCGGATCACCCCAAGGGAGGAACGACATGCAGAGAAGACGTGAGCGCCACCATTCGTTGCAATGCCAGCGCGCGGGCTTCGGCTTGAAAGGCCGGCTCCCACGGGTAGGACGATTGGCTGCGCTGCTTGTATTCATCGCCGTCCTATTCTTTCTGATCGGTCCCGGCACAGCCGGTGTCTACCGGTACAAGGATAAAAACGGTGTCTGGCATTTTACCGACACACCGGATGAAGGTACTTACGAGGCTGCAGAGCAGTATATCAAGGACCGCAAAGCGGCCGGCGATGATACCGCCATGGCAACCCCCGCGCCGGTCGGGAAGGACCTGCAGGCCCATTTCCGGAAGAACCTGACGCCGGCCAACAAGATTGAAGAGGCGCGCAATGCCACCGTTTCTATCGAGATGGCCCTGGGATCGGGATCCGGGTTTTTCATATCGGACCAGGGGTATATCGTCACCAACCGCCATGTGATCGACTCCTCCTACGGCCAGACGGAAGATATGGAAGACCAGATCGAAAATGCCAAAAACCAGGTCGAATATCAGGCCCGGGTTTTGGACGAGGAAGAGCGCCAGCTTCGCAAACAATGGGCCCAGTTGCACCGGCAGCGCAGCCAGATGCACCCCGAGGAGTACCGACATTGGAAAGATCAGCTTGACCGCCGGGAAGGCATATTGCGCCAGCGGCGCTATCAGTATGAAGAGCAGCGGCGCAAGTTCGAGGAGGCCTACGACAAATATCAGCAGCGCCGCATCAGCGACCTGTCCCAAAGCGGTTATACTATTGTCCTGGCCGACAAAACCGAGCTCCGGGCGGAAAAAGTCATCATCAGCGAACACTACGACCTCGCCCTGCTGCGCCTCAAGGGGTATAAAACACCGTTCATCCCGCCGGGCAATGCCAACGGGCTGCATCACGGCCAACCCCTTTACGCCATCGGCAATTCCCTGGATATGGGCCATACCGTGACCTCCGGTATTTTTTCAGGACGACGTGAAGACCTGCTGCAAACCAACGCCCAGATCAACCCGGGCAACAGCGGCGGCCCCCTGATTACCGAAAACGGTCAGGTGATTGGCGTGAACACCTCCAAGGTTGTTGGTATGGGTGTGGAAGGCATGGGTTTCGCCATCCCGATTCATGTCGTGATGGCGGAGTTCGGCGCTTACATCGGCCGATAAGCAAGGAGAACGCCATGCGGTATAAGTTGTTGGGCAACAGCGGGTTGCGGGTTTCCGAGCTTTGCCTCGGTACGATGACCTTCGGGGACGACTGGGGCTGGGGGGCATCCCCCAAGGAGAGCCGACGCATTTTCGAGGCTTACGCCGAGGCGGGCGGCAACTTTATCGATACGGCCGATCTCTACACCAACGGGAGCAGTGAAAAGCTGGTGGGCGAACTGGTGGCCGGGGACCGGGAGCGGTTCGTTCTGGCGACCAAATACACGAACAGCATGCCGGGCAGCGATCCCAATGCAGCCGGGAATCATCGCAAAAACATGCTCCAGTCCCTGGAGGCCAGCCTCAAGCGTCTAAAGGTCGACTATGTGGATATTTTCTGGCTGCATGCCTGGGATTTCACCACACCGGTGGAGGAGGTTATGCGGGCCTTCGACGATATGGTTCGCGCGGGCAAGGTGCTCTACATCGGTGTTTCCGACACCCCGGCCTGGATTGTGGCCCGGGCCAACACCCTGGCCGAGCTGCGTGGATGGAGCCGCTTTATCGCCCTGCAAGTGGAATACAGCCTCGTGGAGCGGACTTCCGAACGGGAGCTGATCCCCATGGCCCGGGCCATGAATCTGGGGGTCACTGCCTGGTCGCCTCTGGGGAGCGGCTTGCTGACCGGCAAATACACCCGCTCCGCGGGGCCGGGGATCAAGCGGCGTCTCGATACGGTCGCTTTCAAGGAAATTGACGACAACACCTATTCCATCGCCCGGGAAGTCGACCGTGTGGCCGGTGAAATCGGCAGACACCCCGCCCAAGTGGCCCTCAACTGGGTTCGCCAGCAGCCGAGGATCATCCCTATCATCGGCGCCCGAACGGTGGAGCAGGTCAAACAGAATCTGGACTGCCTGGCCTTCGCCCTGGATGTCGATCAATTGGAGCGCCTCGATAAGATCAGTCAGGTGGGAATGGGATTTCCCCATGACTTTCTGAGCAGCGAGGTGCCGCGCGGCTTTCTCTATGGCGGGATGGTCGATCAGATCGACTTCTGATCGCCATCCATTAAATCGCATCTTTCCGCCCCGGCCGGCCGCGCATTGGAAACCCTCGCCCTGACCGGGATAAGCCTGTGGTTTCACCCCCCCCCCAATGGGATTGAATCCGATGGGAAGTCCCGCCGTGCGGGACAAATCGCGGCGGCCTCGGCCGGAACCCAAATCGACCATCTCCGGATGGACACTGCTTTAGCGATTGATTTTCATGGTGCGGGCAAAATCGGAGCTGACGTCCTTTTTTTCCGGCAGGCGGACATCCAGAGTGTGTTTGCCGATGGTGATTTCCTGGCGTCCCGCCAGGCCGAGGCGGGTGATTTTGCGCCCGTCCACGAAGGTTCCGTTGGTGCTCCCGAGGTCTTCCACAAAATAACCGGTTTTATCCCGCACGATGCGGGCATGCCGGTCGGAAACCGCCAGGTTGTCGATGGTGATATCATTGGCGCTGTTCCGGCCGATGGTGATTTCGTCCTTGTCCATCTTGAAGGTGTCCAGGATGGTGTCCTTAAGTTCCAGCGTTATTTCCAGCATCTCCATTCTCCTTGCAAAGAAGTTGGGTTAAGCGAGCCCGCTGCGGCATTGGCGGATAGCCTCCAGGGCCACTTCCGCGGATTTATAGCGTCGCGTCACGCCTTTGTTCAATAGTTTGTTGACGATGGACACACAGCCCGAGGGTATATCCGGAACGATTTCCGGCAACGGCCGGAAGGGCGCCTTGGCGATGGCATACATCAGGGCGGCCAGGGTCTCCCCCTCGAAGGGCTTGCGTCCCGTTAGCATCTCATAGAACACGATCCCCAGTGAAAACAGGTCCGAACGGCCATCGAGCTTCTTGCCGCCGACCTGCTCCGGCGACATGTAGGAGGGGGTTCCCATGACGATGCCGGTACGGGTTTTGGCGCTGTCGCGCACCTTGGCAATCCCGAAATCGGTGACCTTGACGCGCCCGTCCTTCAACCGCATGATGTTGGCCGGTTTGATATCCCGATGAATCACCCCCATTTGATGGGCATACCCCAGAGCATCCGTCACCGCGGCCATGATATCGAGCACTTCCGGCACGGGTTTAAGCCGGTCGTCGCGGCAAAAGGCCGTGAGATCCTTCCCCTCCAGCAGCTCCATGGCCATATAGGCCGTATCGTGCTCTTCCCCCACATCATAGATGGTCACGATATTGGGATGGGACAACTTGCCGGCGGCTTCGGCTTCGCGCAGAAAGCGGGATTTGACTTCCTCCAACTCTTCGGCCGGTACACTGCTGTAGCCCAGGGTTTTGATGGCTACCTGGCGGTTGATCCTGGGATCTTGGCCGAGATAGACGGTGCCCATGGCACCCTGGCCGATTTCTTCCACGATCTCATAGCGGCCGAAGGTGGGGCGGGTTTCCGTATCGGCCAGTTTCAGCGTCGCGACGGTGACCGGGCCTTCCGGGCCGGAGGCCAGGGTGGCCGGCGGCGGGAGGGTTTTCAGTTTGCGCACCCGCCGTTTGGCATCCCGATATCCCCCGCCCCCCTGGATATGCTCATAGATGGTCAGGGCCTTGTCCGGCATGCGTTTGCGTTCGAAATCCAGGCCGAGGTTATAGAGCAGGCGCCGCACCGTCTTATCCTCCACCGGGCATTGCATGAATTTCTCCAGGGCCATGTCCAGCATGCCCTGGGCTTGAAAGGAGAGTCCCAGAGAGCGATACAATTCCGCATTTTCAGCGCGCAGGCGGCGGGCGATCTGGCGGAAAGCGATCAGGGCGAAGCCCAGCACGCACAGCACAAGGCTCGGGACAAGACGGAACCAGTAGCCGGCCTGCAGGAAGGCGGCCGCGGCCGCCCCCCAGCAGGTGGCCAGGAAGACCGTCAGGATCAACGCGCCGACATTCAACCTGACCCGTGGTATGACCAGGAGCAGAAACAGGGTGAAATACAGCAGGACCGCACCCTCCGCCAGCGGGGCCCAGGGCGGCCGGCTGATATGGTCGTTGCGCAGGATGGTATCGACGGCGGCTGCCATGATTTCCGGGGCGCTGGCATCGGTGCCCATGGGGGTGCGGTAGCGGGGGGCTGCGCCCGTGGCCGTTACACCGCAAATCACCACCTGGTCTTTCAGGATGGCCGGGTCCACCCGGCCGGCGAGGAGGTCGGCCAGGGGAATCCGGTTCAAATGTACCGGCGGCCGGTGAAAGGCGATCCGCAGGCGGTAGTCGGCATCCGTCAGGATATGCTGGGGGCCGATGCAAAGACCATAAGGGGGGCATCCTTTGGGCTGCAAGGTGGCCTCGCGCAGGGGATACCCCATCGCTTTGAAGGCCACCTGCAACGGCAGGGCGGGCAGATAGCGCCCCTGATAAGGCCAGAGCAGGCGTATTTGCCGGACAATGCCGTCCGGATCGGCTGTGAGGTTGACGGCCCCCAGGGCGGCGGCCTTGCCGGCCAGATCCCGGTAGGTTTCCACGACATACGGCAGGGCGGGAGGTCCGGGAATGATCCGTCCCAAGGCAGACTGGGCATAAGCAGGCCAGGCCAAGACAGGTTCCCCGGCCTGTTCCGGCACGGTCAAAGAGTTGATGCGCAGCAGACCGCTCAGGGACACAGGGTCGTCTGTATCGGCCGGGGCTGCCTCCGTGAAGCGAAAGGGCAGTACGATATTGTGCCCGTTGTGCACCGCGGCGGTTAACTGCCGGTCTTCGTCCAGCTGCCGTTTCACGTCCCGCAGGGTGCGCAAGGCTTGGTGGTAGGCGTTCCTTGGGCGGACCGTGGCGGCGGATCGCAACTGCTTTTGCAGCGCTTCGAGTTCCGCCTGGGCCGGATTTTCCGACGGTGTCGGAAACAGGGTTGTCAAGGCGACCGCTTTGGCGCCGTAGTCATCCAGCCGCCTCAGGCCCTCGGCCAGCTTCGAACGCGTCCAGGGTCCCATCCCCAGTTCCCGCAGGCTGGCATCATCGATGGCGATGACCACCACCGGACCCGGGGCCTGGCCCTGGCGCCATTGCAGCAGTTGGTCGTAAAGCGCATTTTCCGGCCGCTGAAGAGGCCCCCATTCCATGAAAAGGCTTGCAATCAGCAATGCAGCGGCCAGGCTGATGATGAAGCCGGGTGACAACAGGATTCGTTTCAGTTTCATGGCAGTCTTCCAACCAGCGGGCGTGCATGCGCCTGGCGCACCGGGCATAAAAAAGGCCGAATCGTCTAACTGTCTGATGCGATTCGGCCGTCTACAATCATCGGCGGCCCGGCTGTCTCGCGCAAGACCCGTGGCTTTCCGTCCCTGCCTCACGGCAGGTTTGGCGTTCTCCGTCAACGGAGAGCAATGATGGTTATGTCAACTCTTTTATTTCTATGTGAAAAAGCCTGGCATGTCAAAAAGAAATGCGCTCTTCGCCGGTGGAACTGATATAGAGGCTTCCCTTTGCGCCCCGGCGGCTTATCGACGTTGGTGAACATTTTTACATGCAAGTATTCGGAAATACCTGCTCTGAAAGAAGCTAACCTGACGGAGGGGCTTGCGGCGAGGAAATCGAGTCTGCGGAAGCGGCTAGACCCCTTTAATATGTTCAAGCTCTGCGCGGAGGTCATTCACATCTTTGTAATGTAACCCCGCCACCATCTTCAGTTCGTGGGCAACGAACCCCTTTGTTGATAGCACTTTGAATTTTTTCCCCCTGGCGCGCAGCAATCGTAACGGCCTTTCAAAATCCCCGTCCCCGCTTACCAATACGGCCATATCGTAATTGTCAATGGTATTGAACATATCCAATACGATCTCGATATCCAGATTGGCCTTCTTTTTGATCTCCCCTGATACATCATCGAAAATTTCTTTGATATCCTTTGTTTCCACCGCATACCCTATATCGACAAGTCGATTCAGGAAGGCCTGCTGGCGGGCTTCGGACGGTACCCCCACGCCCACATAATAGATGGCATCCACGACCTCGCCAAAGGTGGCGCAATGGGCCAGCAGCTTCTCCGCATCGATCCACCAATGCAGACCATCTCTTTGCATGAAAAAGTAATTGGCGCCATCGATAAAAATTGAGATTCTCATATCCTATTCCATCAAATAAGGTGTTTGTTTTGTTGAAGTTTGCCCTTTCCCATAATCGGTGGGGCGATCGTGCCGCCCAAGGTGGTGCCGACCCGATGTGCGCGCCACACACCGTTCCAACCTCGGCCGAGGGGGGCCGGACGATTTCGCCCAGCTTGTCTGTCTATAGCGCTATCGTCATAAATACGCTATGGCTGTTTTTTGTGTAGCCGGCAAGCGGCTCGCAGTAGGTGAAGCCGAATTTTTCGTAAAGGTTCCTCGCGGGAATGAAAGGCTCATACGAGCCGGTTTCCAAAATGACACGACGATCGTGGCGTTTTTTCGCTTCATCAAGCATAAATTGGGGCAGATGCCATGCAACGCCCTTTCCCTGGCGGGTCGCCGCGGTTCGCATGGATTTGATTTCAGTGTGAAGGGGATCAAGCTGCTGCAATGCGCCGCAGCCGCGTAGTGTCGAATCTTCCCATAGGCTCCAGAGCGTAATTTCCGGCTTTTTCACGAAAGGGGCATACGGCCCTTTTGCTCTTTCTCTAAAAAAATTCGCAACGATGCCGGCTACTGGGAGCAGGTCGACCACGACCTAAAAAAGCATACCGATGCCGATATCAGCCATGGCATCTGCCCGGACTGCCGCCGAAAACACTATCCCGAGGAATACTGGAAGGATCTTGATCCCTAAATGCGAAAGAAGGCCTCCAAGCATTCACACACCCTGCCCCTTTTTGGGTTTAATGGGCTAGCGAAATTTGAGGCCGCTGAAAGGGTTGACCGCTTTTTGGATAACCGCTTGACTGATCAGGGAAAATATGAGCGTTGACAATAGTTCGATATCGGACTATTTCCATGCCATGGATCATGAAACCGATTTCATCATCTCGCTGATGTCACGGATCAGAGAAAAGGCCAACCGGCTGATCACGGCGGAACTTTCCGCCCGTGGGCTTCACGGCCTCAAGCCCATCCACGGCGATCTTCTCCTGGCCCTGTTTACCAGCGACCGACCCACCATGAAAGAACTTGCCGACCGGGTGGACCGGAAAAAATCCACGGTCACCACCCTGGTGGACAAGCTGGTCCAACTCGGGTTTGCGACTAAGACCATGGACAAATTGGATTCAAGGGTCTTCAGGGTCTCCCTGACCCCGGAAGGGAAGGCCCTGAAACCTCAGTTGATCGATATCAGCCGCACGCTGATCGCGCGGGTCTATAAGGATATGCCGAGAGAGGAAAGAAAGCAGGTGGTCCGACTGCTAACGCATATTAACGACAACTGGTAAAAAATTTTTGAGCTAATTGTTCGATATCGAACTATTTGGCGATTTCAAAAGGAGAATGCCATGACTCTGATGGGAACCCTGACCCGTCGTGAGATCAAGGAACTGCTGTGTAAATGCTGGATGACCCATGATGCCATGTGGTTTGCCAACGCACTTTTTACCCACGGCATAGATGAAGCCAACCGGTTGAACAGGGCTGCCATCAAATCCATGGTGGATATCGAGCTGGGGCGATTTCTCCGGGCTATGAACCTGGCGCCGGATCAGGTAAGGCGCTTTGAGGGATTCACGGCCTTTTTCCAAAGTGTTCAGGAATTGCTGATACCGGATTTCATGAATGTGAGCATTGCTTTCAAGGCGCCGGACACCTTGTCATGGCAGTTCAATGAAAAGGGATGTTTTGCCTACAATGGGGTAAAACGCCTGAAGGTGGAAAACGGCTACCAATGCGGCGTGCTCTACCGGATTCAATGCTGGTTGACCTATCTCGACATCCCCTTCGAAATGAGCCCCGCACCCCGGACGTGCCTTATGGCTGAACAAGGCCGTTGCCGGGGCCGCTTCAGATGTGACTTCGTCTGAGTAAATGCGATTTGCACTTGAAGGAGGATTGGGGATTTAAAGCGGATCGATAGCGTTGGAATCGCCACCTTCCCGTATTATTCCATTTTCCCTGTCTGTTCTAAGCGCTTGCCCCAATCGCTCTTCACGGCGCGATCCGAACGATTCGGCAACATCGTCGGCGAAGCAGTTGACCACCTCAAATTACCCGGCATCGATGGCTTTACGCACCTTCCGTGCAAGCTTGTCGATTTGAAAGGGTTTCGCGATGAAGTGCACGTCCTTGTCCAGCGCTCCGTGGTGGACAATAACGCTGGTCGTATAGCCCGACATAAACAGCGCTTTAAGCCCAGGACGCACAAGTTTCAGTTTGTCGTGAAGCTCCTTGCCGTTCATTTTCGGCATGACCATATCCGTTAGAAGCAAGTCGATTGCTGAACGCTCCTTTTCAAAAATAGAGAGCGCCTCCTCGGGATCGACGGTAGAGACGACCTTGTAGCCGAGGTTTTCAAGAAGTACTTTGGTTACGGTCCTCACCATATCGTCGTCCTCGACCAATAAAATGGTTTCGGATCCGGTTTCGAGTCGGTTGTCATCCGGCGGTGCCGCCGGCTCGACGTCACCCTCGGCCCTCAAGATGTAGATCTTGAACGTCGTACCCAGGCCCGGTTCACTGTAAACATTGATAAAGCCTCCGGCCTGTTTCACAATGCCATAAACGGTGGACAACCCCAGGCCGGTGCCCTTGCCGACTTCCTTGGTGGTAAAAAAAGGGTCGAAGATCCGGCTTGCAATTTCAGACCGCATGCCTTCCCCGTTGTCGCTAACCGATAGGCGCACGAAATCACCGGGAAGGGATTCGGCGTGATCCCTGCAGTAGGCCTCATCCAAAACAACATGGGCCGTCTCCAAGGTTAGCTTCCCGCCGCCGGGCATGGCGTCGCGGGCATTGACCGCAAGGTTTAAAACAATCTGTTCAAACTGAACGGGATCGAATTCGATTTTAATTTCATCGCTGCAAGGAAAGAAAACGAGCTCAATATCCTCGCCAATCATACTCGCAAGCGTCCGCTCCAGGCCCCGAATGAGGTGATTGACATCCAAAATTTTGGGCTCGAAGATCTGCTTGCGGGAAAAGGCCAACAGCTGCTGGGTTATGTGCTTGGAGCGCGTGGCCGCCTGATCGATCAGATCCAAGTCCCTTAAGAGGGGATCGTTCGGAGCGAGCTTTGTTTTAATGAGTTCATAGCTTCCGAGTATAACGCTGAGCATGTTATTGAAATCGTGCGCCACGCCGCCGGCCAAACGCCCGATGGATTCCAGCTTCTGGGATTGCAGCAACTGAGCTTGAAGTTTTTCGCGCTCCTTCTCCGCCTTTTGGCGCTCCGAGATATCACGCACAAATGCCAGGTGCCGCTCTTTATCGCCGAAAGGCATGCGGTAGGCCATGACTTCTATGGGGAAGGTCGATCCGTCCCTGCGGCGGTGAGCCGTTTCGATCAGACGCGATTGGATGGTGCGCATTTCCTTCCAGTGGGCGCTCCATCGCTCGGGTGTAAAGTCGGGATCGATGTCCCATAAATGCATCTTCAGCAACTCGTCCCGGCGGTACCCAAGGGAACGGCAGGCCTGATCGTTCACATAAGTGAAACCGCCATCTTGAGGCATCACAAAAAAACCGTCGGGAGAAGTGTCCATGGCATGTTTAAAAAAACGAAGGGCGTTATATGCTTTTTTCCGTTCGGTAATATTACGGACATAGGCAACATGGTGCTTTTGCCGGTTGAGGAGAATCTGGCGGGACGTAATCTCCACGGGGAACAGGGTGCCGTCCTTCCGCTTGTGCCGCCGCTCAAGTCGCGCCCCGCCGGCTTCGCCAACCGCCTGCCAATGTGACTCCCATTGCTCCTTTTTAAAAACCGCGTCGATATCCCACAGGTGCAACCGCATCAGTTCATCTGGGCTATATCCCAGCGATTGGCAGGCCTGTGCGTTTACATAGAGGAAGCGCCCCTCCGCGTTGATCCAGTACACGGCGTCGGGAGAGGATTCCACCGAATGCTGAAACCGCCGCAGGTTTTCCTGCCTATCGATGCGCTGGCTGATATCCCGAACGATGGCCCACATGCCGATCGGTTTGTCGTCGGAGTCCCTGCTAAGGGTCACTCTCAGTTCCACGGGCACGATGCTGCCGTCTTTTCGTCGGTACTCTTTTTGAAATACATCGGAGTAGCCACGCACCATGACCTGTTCGCCGATAATTTGATGTTGGAGGGGATGCCATTTGTCAGGGGTGAGATCGAATAGGCTCATTCCGAGCAATTCTTCCCTCTTGTAGCCGACAAGATCCAGAAACGCCTGGTTGGCCCCACGGATGCGGCCTTCCAAATCCACAGCCCCGAAGGCGTCCGCCATCATATCGCAGAGTAGCCGACAGTTGGAATCCATCATTTTCTGGGCTTCCATCTATCTTTTTCCTCCTTCAGCAAGATAGTCCTCTGAGTCGTCATCTCTCGTTCGGTCATAGGCCGGCGGCGCTATGGCACAGCTGCAGGTTGCGATGCCGCCGCACAAAAGGGCTAACATTCGGCAATCGGTTCGCGAAACCAGGCCATGGCTTCCTTGATATCCACGAAAACCTGGATGGAAAGGAAGGAAAATTCGGCATTCACGCAAATTGTGCGACACTTGGTATAGGTAGCGACATCTTGCTCCACTACCATCGCGATTTTTTTGAATAGAGGACTCCGTCTCCAGTAGCAGATAAGCTTATCGAGGTCGTGGCCGGGAAGATCAAGTTGCGTTTGGCGAAGATCGACCAACAGGTCTATGGGGGGCTGAAAGGAACGATCCGACATGATGCGTTTCCACGATCTGAAGAAATCACCGAACGTTGCTGCCTCCCGGATTTTGAGTATCAGAAGATCGGTTGAGAAGAGATAGTGAATCGGCATGGGAAAGGCGCTCCTGTCAACGGTGATGACGCTTCAGCCGGTGGCGCTTTAAAATGACTGAAAAACAACCCTATCAATGGGCGCAGTCCCTAAGGGGTTGGGAAGGCAAACCTAAACGGGTCCGTCTGCCTGTTTGGAAATATAACGGCAATAGCGAACCCCGAGAGCTGATAGTCCCTTGGTGTCGGATATCACATGGGTGCCCTATGAAAACCGGGCTGGAAACGAATTTGCCTATGCGCGCCCATTTAAAGTTATCTGTCTAAGAATGAAGCGCCGGCCCCTGTGAACCCGCTGAGTTTCAATCCTTTATCTTGAAGCCTTGAGGCAAGCAGCGCTCCATCCGGCATCCATGCCGTCTGAACGGGAAGCGGGCGATTCATCGGCGCTATCTTATGGCCCTCGCCAACGGCATAAACCTTTTGACGCCGTCGGCGGGGCATATCTTGATAGGTATAGAGAGAAACCGTGCGGAGGGACGAAAGAAAAGAGGCCGATTCACCGTTTTATAACATGAGCGCGTCGGCCCTGACTGGCTCGACCCACAGGCAACCCGGCTGACTGATAAAGTCCCGTGGCTTTCCGTCCCTGTCTCGCAACAGGTTTGGCTTTTTCTATAGGCAAAATGAGATTTAAGTATTTGCTACCATGGAAAAATTCCGCTTGTCAACAAGGAATTGGCACGTGAAAGACGCTGCACCCATGGGCAATACGGACCGGTGAATCCCGGGTAATCAAAACTGTCCAAAATCCCTTTTGGATTTTCCAGATGTCGTCATGCCGGTCAGGGGAAAATAGCTCAGCGGGTTTGCCCACTGCGATCCAGCCAATAGGCACAACCGTTCCGGGTTCAAGGTGGGATTTAAGGTGCACCACGCCGTTGATTCTCACTTGAGAGCCTCTTCCCAAACAAGCACTGTGAAAAATGGCGGCGCCGGTGGCAATGAAAACCTCGTCCTCATATGGGCTTTGAACAGATAAAAGGCGGGTAGGGGAAGCCCTTACCTATACCGTTGAGCCCATGTTTCAATCTCGGATTCAGGGAAACGGAGCTTCATGTCGCAAGCATAAACCTATGATTAAACATGCTTGGTCGAATGCTCTTTCGGCCCGGGTCTGCAACCGGAAAGGCTGTTGGCTATGAGAGAAGGCGTTGGCTTGTCATTGAGATGGAAGATTATCAGATATAGCTGATAATGCAAAGTTATTCCGCCATACTGATGGCCTGATGGGCCAACTTGCTAACAAATCAGGGGCTTTTGAATTATGGATCCCTGGAAAGCTCCCGTCAACAGGAATTTACCACGAAGGACACGAAGAAATACGCACGGGAAGGAGAAGAATCCCTTCGTGTTCTTCGCGATCTTCGTGGTGGTTCTTTTTCATTGTAACCAACTTGTGCAATCCAGATAATCGCTTTTGAATTTCTACCCCCAATATACGCGTTTGCATGTCGGTCAATCCGATTTAGGGTGTTTGCGGGGATGAAAAACGAAGGGTCTGAAGATGCGAAAAGTCAGGTTGCGGATGTTTGATGTTGAAGCTTTTCCTGTATTTTCTTCATTAGATTGCGCGCCACGTCGCTCACATTTTCGTTTACGGACGCGCCGGAAATCGCATCGAAATCATGCCCGCCTTTATCGGGAAGCCAGGAGCCTTCGCCTGAAGTAGTCAGCAGGATGATGTTGCCGGTCGTCTTCTGGCGATCAAGGAAGGCACTGACCTCATGGTCAAGGCCCCACGCCAGACATGTGTTGATAACCACAACAGCCGCATAATCCGTTGCGTCTACCTGGCCCAATTGCGTGATGCCAATTATCTTGTGTGAAATATGGGCCGCGGAGAGCTCTTCGCGAAGTTCCGCCACGAGCTCAGTTTTGTACGCACTGGCACGTGATGCGACAAGAACCGTGGGTTTTCCGGGTCTTGTTTCTATATCAGACGCCGTGATGTCCTCTTGGGGCCAAAAATGTTGCGGTACTGCGCATCCTGCCAGCAACAAAACCCCAAATATTAATAATCCGTAAAAATGGTTTCGCTCTGATTTCAAGTTCATATTTTAGTATGGCATAGGATTTGGCAAAAAATTAACAATTAAAGTGCGACCCTCTTGGAATTCCTATATGTTTTTCATTTGCCATAAACAGAGACCTATCAGTTATGGGAGATGAACTTATTTATATAACTGATAATGATGCTTCGAGAACCGGTTTTCGGGCGTATCCTTCAGCTTGTTTTTCCTGATGTCGTCTATCAGCTTGTCAACTATCTCATCCTCGATACCGTTCATGTCATCTGTTGTGGCAACGAAATCAGACAGGCCATGGTCTTCATAGTCCTTTCTGAATCACCAAGACGCCTACTCTTGACATTGGAACTTCCTATCACGGACGAACGCCATCAAGGTGTTGGCTGGATAGAAGATCACCCCTTGGTCGGTTTGATTTTTTTGTGCCGGCTCGGGGAGGGAAATGGTGGTGCTGCCTACGCAAATCTTTTAGAACTTATGCTGCTTTAATGATCCTATACTGCGCGGTTCGGTTTTAGTCAATTGGCCGATGGTTGAATTGTCTCAACATATCTAAGACAAGCAATGCCTGCCCAGCCGGATCGGCCGGTGGAGAAAAGGGACATTTTGTGTTAACAGACTTAAGACGATCGGCGCCTTGGGCCGAAATGCGGTGTTCCAGCCCGCGCAAAATCGCTTAAAGCCCTGATGGTCGATGCGCATTCCACTTCGGCCTGCGCCTTGCCTTTCGCCACGATGTTTGTTTATCCTAAGTCTGTTCTTTTGGTGGCAGGATCGACTTCGATCGTTCGATGCGGGCCCTGCCGATCCGCTCCCCCCAAACCGATGACCAAGGAGTCGTGGATGGATTGTATCAAGGAAAAGAACCTCGCCCGGTGCAACTGCACTTACGAACCCTGCTCCCGCAAGGGCAATTGCTGCGAATGCATCCGGTACCATGCCGGCATGCGCCAGCTCCCGGCCTGCGTTTTTCCGGACGATGCCGAGCGGACCTACGACCGCTCCTTCGAGCACTTTGCCCGCCTGGTTAGCGAAGGACGTATTTAGGTGCCGTCCGGTGTCGCCCCTACAAATTTGCCGGCTATGGCATTGGCCGGTTTGGACATTTTGTCCGTGAACTGCTATGCTCAGGACGAGCCGCCGGTGGAAATTGAGCAGACCCTTACCCGGCCATCCGCCGGCAGGCCGGTCGTGCCGAAACCTTGTCGGATTTCCTCACCCTCGAACGCAGACCCTCATTTTGAAATGCGTCTTATGACAGACAACGGCAATGCTTGACCGGCGCGCATAATCGCTTATTTTAATGGGATAGGTTAATTTACGCAGCGCGTTTTTTGCGATGTCTCGCCACCGGCCGTATCCCGGCCACTTGTTTCAGCTCATCACTTGCCGCAAGGTGCAATTTCTACGAGGAGGACTATCCATGGAAGATCTGATTCAGAAAGGCTACGTGTTGTTAGCGACCTATGGCCTCAAGGTCGTGTTTGCCATCGTCATCCTGATCGTCGGTCGTTGGGTGTCAAAGCTTTTTAGCAAGCTGGCCAAACGGGTGATGGAAAAGCGGGCGATCGATGAAACCCTGCGTGTGTTTACCGGCAGCCTTATCTACTATGCCCTCCTGACCTTCGTGGTCCTGGCGGCCTTGAGCCAGCTCGGTATCCAGACCACGTCGTTCATCGCCGTTATCGGTGCCGCCGGCCTGGCCATCGGCCTGGCCCTCCAGGGCTCCCTGGCGAACTTTGCCTCCGGTTTTCTGATGATCATGTTCCGGCCTTTCAAGGTCGGGGATTTTATCGAGGGCGCCGGGGTGGCCGGGACGGTCGAAAGCCTCCATATTTTCACGACCCACCTGCGCACCCCGGACAATAAAAAAATCATCATTCCCAATTCGAGCCTGACCGGGGGCAACATCGTCAACTGGTCGGCTACCGGCACGCGCCGGGTCGATATGGTGTTCGGCATCGGCTACGACGACGACATCGACAAGGCCAAGCAGGTGATCGGCGAGATCCTGGCGGCGGACGAGCGCATTTTGAAGGATCCGGCACCCTTTGTGGCGCTGTCCGAACTGGCGGACAGCAGCGTCAATTTCGTGGCCCGTCCCTGGGTCAAGACCGGGGATTATTGGGGGGTCCTTTTCGATACCACCGAAGCGGTCAAGAAACGGTTCGATGCCGAGGGCATCAGCATCCCGTATCCCCAGCGCGATGTGCATGTCCACCAGCAGGCCGCCCAAGCCTGACCGCAGTCGGAAGGGGGGGCTGCGGGATTGGCGGCGGTGATGGTGGTGCGCTAATCTTGCGAGGCCAAATAGAAGCGGGCCGTTCTTATAAAAAGGCGGCCCGCTTTGTGGTTATCAAAAGGGGGAGACGACTGGCGCACCGGGGCCTCTATTTGGTGTAATAGACGCCGGGGATCCAGCTTTTTTTGATTTTGGCGGTTTTGACGTATTCGGCACTGTTCTCATCAATAAACTTGAAGGTTTTCAGCCCCACGCGGATCACGTCTTCGTGGGACAGCCGCTGGCGCTCGATCCGATCGATGTTGACATAGGTGCCATTGGTGCTGCCCAGGTCGCGGAGGTAGTATTCCGCGGGGCCCTCCCCGCCCTCCGGCGTGACGGTCTCGATCAGGCAGTGGCGGGTGCTGACCGAGGCATCGTCGATATAGACATCGCTTTGCGGCGCGCGCCCGATATGGAATTCGGGCTTGTCGATTTCAAACTGAGCAGTGGCAATGCCATCCAACAGCTGGACAATGCGGGCCATGGTCGGATCTCCCAAAAGGGTTGGCACAAAGTAAGCCGAATAAAATCAAGGATAGGCGATTACGGAGGGCACGTCAATATGGGACCGTTCCGCAAGGTCCGAGCACCGGCTCGTAAGGGCGGTAAAGGCCCGGTCCGGCAGCGGCCGGGAGGCGGTTGAACCCCAGCGGTGGGCATGCTATGGCGGCTAGGCAGGTGACCCGTCGCCGTTTCGGCGGCACGCCGAGCAAACAGCGAACAAACCTGTGCGATTTCCAATTGCCAATGGCCATCGCATCTTGGATGCGGGCCTGGGAGGAGATTTGCCATGGAACAACGAAACCGTTTGAAGGTCGTGGCCGGAAGTTTGCTCTGCGTGAGCCTTTTTCTTTTAGGGGGCTGCGCCAGTTCGATGATGCAGCCGGTGTCCCGCCTGGAGCCGCCGACCTCATCCGGTGCCCTGGTAACCTTTCTCCGCCCGTCCTACTTCGGCGGTGCGATCCAGTTCGGCGTGTGGGACAGCGATCAATTCGTCGGCATCCTCGAGCCGGGAAGCTATATCCAGGTACTCCTGCCGCCGGGGGAGCATGTTTTCCTGGCGCGTGCCGAAAACTGGTCCTATGTACACGCCGACCTCGAAGCCGGGCGCCAGTATTTCATCCTGGCCAAAGTTTTTCCCGGCATATGGAAGGCGCGCGTGGCCTATGATCCGATCCGCCGGGACGATCCTCAAACCGATGAAGAGATTGCCCAGTGGCTGAAGGAATTGAAGCCCCTTGGCGTCATCGACGCCAAGGTCGATGCCTACACCGCCCCCCGGGTGGAACAGGTGCGCCAGGCGGTGGCGGATTTTCGTGCCGGCAAGGTGCAAAGCGAGCAGATGGAAGCGGTGGATTACCGCGCGATTCACTGATTTTCCCTGCGGCGGCCGGCCACATCATCCCATGCGAACCAGACGTTTTTCCAATGTTATCGGGTTTGACGATGCCCCCTTTCCCCCTGAGCATCGCGGCCCGGTAAAGATTGTGGGGGCCGTGTTCGCCCGGCACCGGCTGGACGGCGTCCTGGTGGGTGAGATCGAAAAGGACGGCAACGATGCCACCGACCAACTGGCGCATCTGGTCCGCCACTCCAAATTCTATCAGCACGCCCGCCTGATCATGCTGCAGGGGATTACCATGGGCGGGTTCAATGTCGTCGACATCATCGGCCTCCACCGGCAATTGGATCTGCCGGTTCTGGTGGTGGCCCGCCGGCAGCCGGACCGGGAGGCGATCCGCCGGGCCCTGCTGGAGCACCTGCCGGGGGGGCGGGAGAAATGGGCGCTCATCGAGGCTGCCGGGGCCATGGAACCGGCCGGCGATGTGTTCGTCCAGCGGGTCGGGCTGAACCTGACCCAAGCCATTGCGACGACCGATCAGTGGTCGCTCCACAGCCGGATCCCGGAACCCCTGCGCTGTGCCCATCTAATCGCCGGCGCGATTGCTACCGGCCAGAGCCGCAACCGGCCGTAAACCTGCGCGGACCGGACCGTACTTGTAAAAAGGAGAAGTTTATCTATGGAACCAACGGGTCCGGTCAGTTGTGGCATTGAAATCTCAGGCCGCCAGGCGATTTTTGTCTTCCTGTCTCTCCAGGGCAAGGCGATCCTGGACGTTACGGGCAAACAAACCAAGATCACCCTTAAGAACGAAGACGACCCCGGGGAAATCCGGCGCTTTCATCGAGCGGGGCAAGCGCTCTTTGAGCAGATCCAGCCTGATCGCATCGCCATTATCCAGCGCAAGAAGCGCGGCCATTTCGCTTCCGGCGGCACCACGTTCAAGCTGGAGGGGCTGCTGCAGCTTTACTCCCGGACCGATGTGACCATCGTCCCGACAGCCGCCCTGCGCCAGTTTGCAAAAGACCGACGTCCGGTCCTGGCGCCCCGTTTCAGCTATCAGAAAAACGCCTATCTGGCGGCGTGCTACCTGTTGGAGGAATTTTGGGAAGGGGAGGCCAAAGATTAAGCCGACCGGTGCTGCACGCTATCACTATCGCTTCGATTCGTGCTATGAAGGTCCATCGGCCCCGTTATATCGTTTCGGGCTCCTGGCCGGTCCACAAACGGCCAAAGTGAGCCCTTACATCCTTTGTGGAGGCTTTGCGTGAAACTTGCTCCTTTACGGATCCTCATCGTCGCAGCACTTTGCCTGGCCACCGGATGCGCCTGGCTCGATTACCAGGACACCAAATGGCGCTCCGGCTCCCTCTACCTTGCCGTGAATCCCGCGACCCACAATTTCGGCTACCAGCGGCTGATGATCAATTGCCGGCTGCGGGATCCCCTCAACGCTTTTATCGAAACCCACGGCTTGCCGGATTTCATTTACGAATACAACAAGGCCGCCCAAGACGGGATCCGCCTATTCTACCTCGATGAAAACCAAGTCTATGATTTCCTGGAGAGCGAGTCGAGTTCGAGTTCCATCGAATTGGTGGATCAGCGTGAACCGACATCTTTCGAAAAGGCCTATCTGAAGGAACTTCAGAGCCGGCAACCGCTTTAGAAGTGCTGATCATAGCGGCATGGGGCACGGAAGGGGGTACGGTGACGCCTGCGGGCGGGAGGCCAACCCCGGCTAAGGGCGGGCCGTTTTTCACTTACACCCCCCCCAAATGACGCAATCCCTCCCTGAAGAAAACCCCTGCAAAGGCAATAAGCAATACGCCCAGGGACCGGATGATCCAGATATAGGTTTTGCTTTGTAGAAACTGGCGGGAATGGCCGACGATAACCGCCACCACCAGTTTGGAGCCCACCAGGGATCCATAGAACAGGACGAGAAAGAGCGCGGCGGCCGGCCAGCCGGTCTGGGCTGTTTTAAGGATTAACGGGGCGCCCACCATCAGCCAGAACACATAGGGATTGGGATTGAGCAGGTTGGCGACGATCCCCTTGCGCAGCTGGGAGGCCCCCGAGGGCGCGCTCTCGGCGACGGTCCCGTTGAAGCGGATATTCTCCACCCCCAGCCAGACGATGTAGAACCCGCCCAGGATGCCGATGCCGCCCACCAGCCGCATGGCGTGGGCCATAGCGGCCAGCAGAAATACGCTGCCGGCGATGATGGGCGGGTCCGTGATCAGGGGGGCCGCTGCAATGCGGGCCCCGGCGGGAATGCCGCGCTTGAGGGTCTCGGTGATCACAAGGGTCATCAGGGGGCCGGGGGAAAGGCCGGCGCTCAGTCCCAGCACGACGCCGGAGGTGAAAAGACTGGACGAGGCCATTACGGTTGTGCCGGGTCGCTGGCAGCGGTCGGCGGAGCGCCTCCGGCGAGGATTTGTTCATAAACGGTTCGCACCTGGCGCCGGGTGGCTTCCCGTGTACTCGTGTTGTCGATAATATAATCGGCGTAGGCGCGTTTGGCGTCGATGGGCATCTGGGCGCGGATGCGGGCCATGGCGTCGGCCTCCGTCAATCCGTCACGCGCCATAAGGCGCGTTTTCTGGACGGCTTCGGGCACGTAGACCAGAATGACCACCGGCAGGGATTCATGCCAGCCGGATTCGATCAGCAGCGGAACGTCGAGAATGACGGGGGCCTCCGGGTGCTTGCAGGCGAACGTATGAATATGCTCCTGCATCACGTCGTGAACCCGGGGATGGACAATCGCGTTCAGGGCCTGCTTGGCGTTCTGATCGTTGAATACAATGGCCCCCAGAGCGTTCCGGTCGATTTGCCCGGCGGGAGCCAAAATGGCCGCTCCGAAATGGCGGACGATAGCGTGATAGGCGGGCTGGCCCTTCCGGACGACCTGACGGGCAATCTGGTCGGCATCCACGATGCGGGCCCCGGCTGCGGCCAGCATGGCGGCCACGGTGGATTTGCCGGAGGCGATGCCGCCGGTCAATCCGGCGATGATCGTTGGCGTGGCATCAATGCGCATGGGATGACCGTTCCCGGGCGAGGAAGGCATTGACCGGGGCCAGGATGGTGTCGACGTCCGGCGAGGAGTCTAGGACGGGATCCCAGCAAATTTCCAGATGGGCATAGTGCCGGTAGCGGGTTTCACGGTCCGCCAGGAGGTTGGTATAGCAGCGTTTGAGGGCGGCCTGGTCGTCCTCGTCTTTTTTTTTCTTGAAATGCTGTTGCCATAACACCGGGCGCGGATTTTCCACATAAGCCCGGTGCAGGGCCTGGCGATAGTCGGTGGATGTGGAAAGATAGACGACCACGGTTTGTTGCCGCAGCCGCCTCCGAATGGCCTCGCCGGTGTAGATCACACTACCCGTCGTATCGATCACCACCGGCGGTGACCCGTGCTCCGGCGGCCGGCTTTCCAACGCGGTCAGGAACTGATCCATGACGGCCTTCTCGTGGTCCAGGTAGAGCGCTTCCCGTTGGGCGTACGCGGCGTCAAACGGAAACCCCATCCAGTTGCCGATAAGATCCAGGGAGCCCGCGCTCAGCTGTCCTTCGTCCACCAGGCGGCGGCCGATTTCCCTGTCGCAGCCCAAATAGTGAAATCCGTTTCGAGAGAGGACGGAAGACCAAAACGATTTGCCGGAACCCGACATGCCGATCAGCGCAATCCGCATGGGCTACTCTGCCACCTGAGGGAAACGTTGCATCACCTGCACCACGCCCAGGCGGGCCAGTTCTTCGGCCGAAAGCCAGCGTGCGCCCCCTTTGAAAAAGAGGCCGGCGTCCTGCAGATCGTCCGTCAGGGCGTGCTGGGTTTTGTCGAAGCGTCCCCGCCATACCCGCCGCCCGTTGTCGACTTGCAGCAGATAGACATTGAAGGCCACCGAAGCGCCCATATCCGGGGTGCGGTCCCGATAGCGCCAGACCGACCCCAGCAAGACGTGATCGGCTCCGGCCGCCCGGCCGAAACGCTGCGCCAATTGGCGCGGGGTGTCCACCAGCCGGTTCTGGGGCAGCCGGTCATATAGCGCGGCGGCGTCGGTCAGGGGAACGACCTTGTCGTAGAGCTTTAGCTCCATGGCCCGCTGCATCTCCCGGGTTAAAACGGTTTCGGCCCCGGCCCCCAGGTCCTCGTTGACCGTTTGGCAGAACTCGCCCAAAGTACAGTCCAAGGGCGGTTTGACCTGGTCGTCGGCGTTCAGGTTGGAGTTGCCGGCCAGAAACGGCATGACCGCGACGCGGCGCAATTGAATGACCGCGTAGCCGGGCAGGGTCTGGGTTTGCGAGCCGGAGGGGCGGCAGGCGGTCAGGCCCATCAGCAGGATGAGCAGACCGGCCGCCGCAGGGAAGATGGTTCGGTGCATGAGCATTCCTTCATTGTGATGATAATGGTTTGGGGCCGTTGATGACAATGAGCGTCAGCTTAGCGCGTCGGGACGCATCGATCAAGGGGGATCGCGATGCGGGCGCACGTCAAAACGACTATGGCAGGGAGATCGGCCGGAAGGGATATCCTTGACCTGGCGTGCGGCGCTAATCAAAAGGTTCGCCGCGGCCCAGAGGCCGATGGAAGGTATAATCAATGGTGTCGCCGAGGAGGCTCTGGTAGACTTCTTTTTCGTTACCGGCCGCTTTGGCAAACGGATAACCCAACCCGTAGATCAACCCGGTAACGGGAATCATAACGAGCCCGACCGGGCGCAGGATCAGCACATCGGCGGCGACGTTCATGGGATTGGGGGGCGGGGTGTGCGGTGGGACGTAAGGTTCTTCGGCCAGGACTCGACCGGGGACGGAAACACCAATGAGTACCAGAACGAGGACCATGCGTACCATCAGGTGGATCATGTTGCGTTGCATGACCAAATCTCCTTAGCTGGTCCTATTCACAACGACGCTGGCATCCCGCCGTCAATCCATCCGGTCTGACGGCGTCACGCAAGCACGGCCTATCCCGAACAGGCCTTCATTACCGCACCGTTTTTACGAACAGGCCCGCGGGCACTCCGGCCAATCGGTCACCCGAGGCCGGTTTTTACACCCGACGAAAACGGGCGTTGGTTGGAAGGTAATATACCAGGTTGCGGGCCACCAGAAGGCTGTTGAATTCGGGACCATTCGGTTTGAAGGCTTCCAGCGGCCAAATGCCTTCCGACACGGGGGCCTTCAGGCGCGCCCGCGACAGGCGGCGGCCGCATTGACAGCACGCACAATCCCGGGCACAAAACCGGCAATAGATCCAGACGATACCCCACAAGCCCCCGGTCACCAGAGTAAGGGCCAAGTGGAGCAGGTCGGTGCTGGCCGCACAGGCCACCATCACCTCTTCCCGGCAGTGGGGGCAAAACCCCGACGCAATCCAAACACCCATGATCTACTCCTTGCAAAACGAGTGGGTGTTGCAGGAATCACTGTTGACTACAGCATTCCCATGATAGTGAACCTCGGAGGAAAAGTCAAAAGAATGCTGGGCGGGGGGCGGCGGCCAGGCGACGGGTCGGGATGCGCCCTCGGTCGCCCCTATAAAACGAGGTGAACGGGGGCAACCGGTCAATGCGCGAATTGGCTTTTCGCCGTGTTAGGCCGGCCGCAGGTCCCTGATGTAGCGCAGAAGCGCTGGATTGGTGCAGACTTCGTAGTAAAAGCGTCCGGTGGTGCCGGTGACCTTGTGATTGCGCAACGCCATAATCGGCAGCGGCGCTTGGCGGACGACCAGTTGGTGGGATGTACCGGAAACCGTAGGGTATTTGCCGACGAAAAGCTGGTGGGGCTCTTTTTCCGCTCCCGGGGCTTTCAGGTCCAGCGGTTCGAGCTGGATTTCTTTTTGCAGCTTCGCAAAACCGTGATCGTTCAGTTCGATTCCGTTGACATTGTAGCGGACATATTGTCCGGCGGCAGCCTTGCGGTCGTCCTCCGCGATTTCGTAGACGAACACGTTAAAGGGCGACTGTTTGAGGATCACTTGCTCCCGCAGGGGTTTGAAGCACCCGGACAAGCGATCGGCCTGGTTGATGGCCGGCGATATCATGATGCGGTTGTCTTCATCGAAGAAAAAGGTCGGCGGGCTGCCGGCATAGCTGATGCCGATGCCGATTTCCAGCAGCGGCAGACGCGAGGCGATATTTTTACGGTTATAGCGCTGGACGATCAGCAGGATGTTCATGGCCAGACCGCAGGCGCGGGCCACGCTGTACCAGTTTTGGGGTTGGTTTTCATGCTCGTAGAGGGCGAGGATAATGGCATCCCCCTCGATAAAGACTTTGTAAGCGCCAAAGCGTGATAGAATGTTGGTGATGGGGTCAAAAAAATTCAGGCTGAAGTTGGTGGCCGGATTCATGCCCTGGGATTTCATTTCGTGGACGATGCCCGTCGATCCCCGCACATCGGCTTTCAGGACGGTATGGCTGATGATCGGCATTTCATCGGGCTTTTGTTCGTTGGGGAGAAGAAATTCATAGAGGGAATGGTTGGCGCGGGACAATTTCAGAAACGCCTCGTCATTGACGAAGTTGATATAGGAGATGGCATTGCTGACCAGATAGTAGTTGCATAAATCGCGATGATAGCGGGCGAAGGTTTTCACGAAATCCAGCAGGATTTCCATTTTCTGCGGACGGGGAAGCCAGCGTATGCGGGACAGGCATTCGCGGATGGGCTGGAGCGAATAATCTTCGCCGTAGTTTTTTTTGATACGTTTCAGCTTGGCGCGGATCGGCTTGCGGGATTTGCGGTCCACGATGTATTGCAGGAGTTCATGGGGCGTCAGAGGGGGGCAGTAGTTGTCGCAGAAGGCCTTCATTTCCTCGGAAGCCACCACGATGTAAGTCAGTTCCCGGGCGTTGAATGCCTTGACCAGGGCCGTCAGCAACCGCTTCTGCTGGCGAGTCACCTGTTTGAGTTTACGAATGCGTTGTTTGTCCCCTGAACGGCGCTTGTCGCGGCGGAGCATCTGTTCGGTTCGGTAGTAGTTAAACAGGGCATCCATATTGGCTTCCTGCTTGAGCCAGTCGGTATAATCCCTGTCCTGGGATTCCTTAGGGCCATCCTGGGACGCCGTTTCACGGCCGGCCGCCGCCGGTTCTGTGGCGGGTGACGCGGAAGGGTCTTCTGCGGGCCGGCCGTCGCGGCGGGCCAAAAAGTCGTTGAGGGCCTCCAGAAAAGCGTCGTATTGGTTGACATCCTCGCGCCGGCTGCCGAGGAGAACATATTCCGCCATCAGGAAACTGTCATGGGTCGGGTTTTCGGTGTGCAGGAGGGGATTGGCGAAGAAATCCTCGGGCAGCAGGGCCTCCGGACCGAAATGCAAGGAATAGAGGTCGTTCAGACCTTCCTGGAGCACCTCGCTGATGTAGCGGAATAACCCTGCGTTGGCACTGCGGATAGTCGCGTCACGGTTGCGGGTCAGGATCTGAAGCGATTCCTGCAGATGCTTGACCTGGTCGTGGTTGTAGGCCATCTCCTGGCGCCAGATCAGGTTGTTGATATGCTGCAGGCAGGCCTTGTAGCGGTCATTGACGGCGTCTTTCATCGTCACGGCAATGGCGGTTTCCACGAGAAAGATGACCTGGTATTCGTTGTCCAGCTTGGCTTGCTTGACCGCATCGCTCATGATATCGCGGCATAGGCCCTTGAACTCCTTTTCCCCGCGATACCAGTTGAATCCGTTTTCATAATCGGGCAGATCCGATACCCCGGAGATCCGGCCGATCAACTGCAGCGCCATCCGCCGGGTCGCTTTGATAAACCCGGGGCTGAGGTGAAGATCGTAACGCAAATTGTCGACGCCCAGCTTTAGACGGTTGAGACCAAACCCATGGCGATAGGGCTTGAGGGGAATACCGGCAAATTTTTTGGGCTCCAGTGCATCGGATGGCGGCATGGCTAACTCTGTATCACTGAATTATTTCAAGTAGTTTAGTTTATCGGCGGCCCGCCGGCCTGTCAACGATATATTCCGGCCGAAGCCCCGGGGAGAATTGATCCGGTCATGGGATTCGATGCCCCGGCAAGGGCAGGGGGGGCCCCGGCGATGGGAACGGTGTGGACGCAAGGGGGTTAGGATGCAATTGATCGACAACAGCGCCTGCAGCGATCCGGCCATCAACCTGGCCCTGGAAGAGTATCTGGTGCGGCATATGCGGAGCAGCGGGACCGTGCTTCTTTTCTACGTGAACGCCCCGGCGGTGGTTATCGGCCGCAACCAGGTGCCCCATACGGAAATCAGTTTGCAGACGGTGACGCGGCAGGCCATCAAGGTCGTGCGGCGCCTGTCGGGAGGGGGGGCCGTCTACCATGACCGGGGGAATTTGAATTTCAGCCTGATCCAGGCCCATGACCCCGATACCATCCTATCACCCGCCGAGGCCTTGCAGCCCGTGGTGCAGGGCCTCAAGGGAGCAGGACTGCCGGTCTATCTGAACGTCCGTAACGATATCATGGCGGATGGCCGGAAGGTGAGCGGGGCGGCCCAATACCGCACACGGAACAGATGTCTCACCCACGGGACCCTGCTGGTGTCCGCCGATCTGGAGGCGCTCCGGCGTGCGCTGGAGGTGGACAGCACGGTGCCGTCATCCCGGGGCCGGGTGTCCGTTCGCAGCTCGGTGACCAATCTGAACCGCCACCAGCCGGCCCTGGATACGGCCGAGGTCCGTGAGATCCTGATCCCATCCTTTGCGAAGCAGCACGGAGCGGCGCTTCCCCTGGTGCTCGACGCCGCTGCCTGGGGCATTATTCACCAAACAGCCCGGACCAAATACCGTTCCTGGGACTGGACCATGGGGCGTGCGCCTGCATTCCAGCTGCACCGCAAGGCGGTTTTCCCATGGGGGCCGTGTGAGGCCTTACTTGATATCCAGCGGGGTATCATGACCCGTATCGACCTGGGCCTGCCCGCGGGCGCGCCCGCCTTCCTGGATGCTCTGGCGGCCGCGCTGGAAGGCTGCCGTTATCATCCCGCAGATATCAGCGCGGTGTTGCAGGCGGGGGGGGTGTTGCCTGAAGGGCGGGCCATCTCGGACCAGGTGGCCGACTGGTTGGGGGCTTCACTGTGTCCCTGGTGCTGACGCGCACGCTGGGGGAGAAAAAGGTCGCGTGGTGTCGCGCTGGACGCGGCCTTCTATGGGAGGGCTTTAATGCAAGGCCTTGTCCAGGGTCTCCTCGTCCAGCAGCCCTTTCTCCCTGACCACTTCCCGGATGGTGCGGCCGCTCCGGTAGGCTTCGTGGGCCATGGCGGCCGCCTGGTCATAGCCCAGGTGGGGCACGAGTCCGGTCACCAGGGCCAGGCTTTGCTCGATATTGGCGGCACAGCGCTCCTGGTTGGCCGTAACCCCTGCCAGGCATTTGCGATCCAGCACTTCCGCGCTGGCGGCCATCAAGTCGATGGATTGCAGCAGGTTGTATGCGATCAGGGGCAGCATGGTATTGAGCTCGAAATAGCCGCCCTGGCCGCCCACCCCGATGGCGACGTCGTTGCCCATGACCTGGGCCGCGGCCTGGATGACGGCTTCCGGGATGACCGGATTGACCTTGCCGGGCATGATGGAGGAACCCGGCTGCAGGGACGGCAGATTGATCTCGCCCAGCCCGCAGCGCGGACCGGACGCCAGCCAGCGCAGGTCGTTGGCGATCTTGATCAGGGCCACGGCCATGGTTTTCAGTACGCCGCTCAGTTCCACCGCGGTATCCTGGGAGGCCTGGGCCTGGAAATGATTGGCAGCCTCACAGAACGTTATCCCGGTCATGCGGTTCAGTTCGGCAATCACCCGGCCGGCAAATTCCGGGTGGGTGTTGAGGCCGCTGCCCACCGCGGTGCCGCCCAGGGCAAGTTCGGCGAGGCGCTTGGCCGTATCGCCCAGCCGTTCGCGTACCAGCGCGATCTGGCGGGCATAGCCGCTGAATTCATCCCCCAGCGTCATGGGCACGGCATCCTGGAGATGGGTCCGTCCGATTTTGCGCACCGCGTCGAAAGCCTGCGCTTTTTCCGCCAGCACCGCCTGAAGACTCTCCAGGGCCGGGGTGAGCCGGCCGTGAAGCTTTACCAGGGCGGTCAGATGGATGGTGGTGGGGATGACGTCGTTGCTGGACTGCCCCCGGTTGACATGGTCATTGGGGTGGACGGGGTGTTTGCCCCCCTTGTGCCCGGTCAGGATTTCATTGGCCCGGGAGGAGAGGACCTCGTTCATGTTCATGTTGGTGGAGGTCCCGGAGCCGGTCTGAAAGACGTCCACCACGAATTGGTCGTTCAAGCGGCCCTCCAGGACGTCGTCGGCGGCCTGTACGATGGCCCCGGCCACGTCGTCCGGCAGCAAGCCCAGCCGGGCATTGGCCCTGGCGGCCGCCTGTTTGATCATGGCCAGCGCGTGGATGAATTCGTGGGGTAGCCGCAGGCCGCTGATGGGGAAATTTTCCGCGGCCCGCTGGGTCTGGGCGCCGTAATAGGCGGCTTCCGGAACCCGGACCGTGCCCATGGAGTCTTTTTCTTCACGGTAGGATGCCATCCGGCCTCTCTTTCTATAGGGTTACGCCCTTTTCTCTTGCGGCTATCCGGGATGCTCAAGTTGGTCTTAAGGTAACGCCATCACCACGAAGATTACGAAGGGATTTATTTCCTCCCGGTCGGCTTTCTTCGTGCCCTTCGTGGCCAATTCTTGTTGACGGGCGCTTTCGATAGAACCGTTTCTTTTCCCGGGGCGGACCGCACATCAGCGTTGGCGGCGATCGCCCTGTTCCGCGGCGACCCGCCTATACTGCGGTTTGCGGACGGATATGGTTTTCAGACGCGTGCCAGCGTGTCTTCCTTGAGCCGTTCGATGTTGGCCCGCAACTGGGCGACCTCGATGCCGAGGCCGATACACTGCCGGCCGAGCATGCATTTTTCCGCGTCGCCATCATCGAGATGGGTCTTCAGTTCGAAGCGGCCTTTGCGCAGATCGACGATCCAGGCCTTTTTTATCTTGTCATAGGTGACATCGACATCGATGCCGCATTGCCCGATATCCGGGTAAAGCTCGATGATTTTGGCACATAGTTGCGCTTTATCGATCATGGGTCCTCCTTGCTGCCGGGTGTCAAAGCGTTCAGGCCCGCCGCGGCGCCGCAAATACGGCAGCGGGCGTTTCCGGCAGTCTCAGAGGTTAAGGTAGGTTTCCCGCAGGTTTTTGCAAGTCGGCGATTACATGGCCAGGGGGCGTTGGGCATCAGGAACGGTCATCGGCCGGCAGATAGCGGCTCACCCAGGCGGCGATCAGCCGGCCGGCATAACGGGCGTCGACCGGATCGGAGAGCAGATGGTCGGCGCTGTCCAGGGAGACGAAGCTCTTTGGATGCCGGGCGATGCGGTAGAGCCGGGCCGCATTTTCGATGTCCACCACGGTGTCGCGGGGGGAATGGAGGATCAGCAGGGCGCGGTCGAGTTCCTTCAGCGCCCGGTCGATATCCGTTCGGGTGATATCCTCCAGGAATTGCTTTTTAATCGTCAACCGGCGGCCGCCAATGGTGATATCCGCCGCCCCCTGGCGCTGCAAGGGCTCCCGGATATCCTCCAGATGGTGTTGCAGGTGGGCCGGTTCGGCGGGGGCTGCGATGGCCACCACGGCGCGCACGGACGGCAGGGCCGCCGCTGCCTGGATCACGGCGGCGCCGCCCAGGGAATGCCCCACCAGCATCAGGGGCGGGGTGCCCTGGGTCTCCATATAGCGGGCGGCATCGATCAGATCGGTGACATTGGATGAGAAATTCGTGTCGGCAAAGACCCCCTGGCTGGCCCCCAGGCCTGTGAAGTCGAATCGCAGGACCCCGATGCCCTCCCGGTTCAAGGCCCGGGCGATATGATAGGCGGCCTTGATATCCTTGCCGCAGGTGAAGCAATGGGCAAACAGGGCATGCGCGAGCGCCCGACCCTCGGCGGGGACATCCCAGCGGGCGGAAAGTTCCAAGTCGTGCCGATTGGTGATGCGAATACCGCGCTGCAGCATGTTATCTTCTCCTGGTCTCTCAGGTGCCGTGTTAGGTGATCCCGATGGGACGCCGGCATCACCCTGTCCGGGTTGTAGCCCGCCCTTTGGCCGCGGCCGTCTTCCACAGACGTCGGCGGATGGCATTTATGGCGCGCTTTCCCGGCGCTGCTGGATGCTGGCCAGGGCTTCCCGGGCGGCCTGGCATACATCCGGATTGGAGCTGTGGGCGGCAACATCCTCCAAAAAAGGCACCGTGCGGTGATCCCCTGTCTCCCCCATGATGTAGAGCACATCGCCCTTTACGGCATCCTCCTGCCGGTCATAGCGCTGTCGCAGCGCCGGCAGCACCTCGGCGGCCAAACGCGGGTTCACGGCCGCGATGGTTTCCATCACCACCATGGCCCCCAGCCGCACGGGCCACTCGGGGTGGGTCAGCAGATCGAAGAGGGGCGGGAACAAGTGGCCCTTGTCAAGCATGGCCTGGGCCACCTGGCTGGCCAGGCCCTCCTTGATCAACCCATTTAAGGCGGCGCTGTCCAGGCGGCTGGGATCGCGGGTGGCGAGCTGTTCCAGGACCGCATCCACCGGGATCCGACCGGACCAGCGCAGATGGCGGTCGAGCACGAGGGTCGGTACGGCCTGGATCTTGTCTTCCCGCGCCATTTCCGGGAACAGGGCGCCATCGATGACCGCCAGGCGCAATCGCGGGCCGGCCTTGGCCAACGCCACCCATTGCTGCAAGGCCCCTGGGCAGAACGGGCAGGCCGGTGCGATGAAAAGCCGGATTTCAACCGGCAGAGCCATTTGCTCCAGCCATTTGCGCCGCATTTCCGGGATCGGGGCTTCGTCCTGGCCGGGCGGGAACAGGGCCGCGATCAGGCTGTCGAGCTTGTCGCCCTCCGGCAGGGCCTGGAAGCGGATGCCCGCCGCGGTCTCCAGCCAGGGGGGCTCGGAAATGTCTTCCACGACGGTCACCAAATCGATTCCCGGCAGTGCTTCGTGCAGTTGGCGGCCATAGTCTTGAAACCGATCGCTGAGATCATGACGGGTCAATACCAGGCGCAGTCGAATGTTGGGCGGCAGGTCCGCGCCAAGCGCCTGCAATCGTTCGTGGTCCTCGGGTTTCATCACTGGTGCCAGGATATTCCTCCCATCGCTTATCGTCCGATTTTCTCTCACGGCTATAATCCAGTTGTGCGACCACCGCAACTCTATCCGCCGGGGAGGGTCGGTCAGGATCGGCTCCCGAATCAAGAGGATAATGTTTGACAACCCCCAAGGCGTTTTTTATGATTTCGCCATTCCGCCGCCGATCCGAACCATAACACCCCGGCGACCAAGCGCCGCACGCTGACCGGTCGGCAGACGTTTTCCCATCCAGCCCGTCTGCCGGTGCCCGACGCCGCCTGTTTCAGCCGCCCTAGCCCCATCAGGAGGAACACTGTCCATGAAGGCCTTCGAAACCTATCAGGCCCCGTTCATCGAGGACCAGTACGAGCGCTGGCGACGGGATCCCCAATCCGTCAGCGCGGACTGGCAGCATTATTTTATCGGCTTCGACATGGGACGCGAGGCCCCCGCCGGAGAAGAAGGCATGTGGGACGAGGACCGCATGCTGCAGCAGGCCCGCGTGGAAGCCTTGAAGTACCGTTACCGCGACCTGGGCCATCTCCTGGCCTGCATGGATCCCCTGGAGGCCTGCCCGGTCGACCATCCCCTGCTGGCGCTGGGTGCCTTCGGGCTGAAACCCGACGATCTCGAGACCCGTTTTTTCACCCGCCGCTTCTCCAACGACCGCATGGCGCCCCTCAAGGAGATCGTCCAAGCCCTCAGGGAGACCTATTGCCGTTCCGTCGGCGCGGAGTACATGCACCTGCAGGATCCCGAGGAGCGCCGCTGGCTGCAGGAGCGGATGGAACCGGTCCGCAACCAGCCCGCAATCGAACCGGAAGTGCGCCGCCGCGTCCTGGAGCGCCTCAGCCGGGCGGCCCTGTTCGAGCAGTTTCTCAACCGCAAGTATGTCGGGGTGACCCGTTTTTCACTGGAGGGAGGCGACGGCCTGATCCCCATGCTGGACGATCTGGTGAACCATGCGGCGGCCAGCGGGGGACGGGAAATTATCCTGGGCATGGCCCACCGGGGGCGCCTGAACGTTCAGACCCACATCCTGGGCAAGTCCTACGAAGACATCTTCAGCGAGTTCGAACACTGTTACGATCCCGACGCCCTCGTGGGGGCCGGGGACGTCAAATACCACAACGGCTACCTGGCCGATCTGACCACCGCCAACGGCCACGCCCAGCGCATTTTTCTCGTGAACAACCCCAGCCATCTGGAGGCGGTCGATCCGGTGGCGGAAGGCATTGCCCGGGCCCGGCAGGATCTGGCCGCCGGGGAGCGGCATCGTATCCTGCCGGTGCTGATCCACGGGGATGCGGCTTTCGCCGGACAGGGGGTGGTGGCCGAAACCCTCAACATGTCCCAGCTGGAGGGCTATACCACCGGCGGCACCCTGCACATCATCATCAACAACCAGATCGGCTATACCACGCTGCCCAAGGACGCCCGTTCCACCCGCTATTCGACAGACGTGGCCAAGATGCTGATGGTGCCGGTGTTCCATGTGCACGGGGAGAACCCGGAAGCGTTGCTGCATGTGGTCCGCACGGCCTATGACTATCGCAACACCTTCGGCAAGGACGTGGTCGTCGACCTGGTCTGCTACCGCCGCTATGGCCATAACGAAGGCGACGAACCCTATTTTACCCAGCCCACCATGTACGACCGGATCCGCCGGCGCGCTTCGCTTCACAAGCTCTACGCGGAAACCCTCATCGCGGCTGGTCTGATCACCAAAGAGGCCGTGGACGCCATCGGCCAGGAGATTCGCGATGAACTCGAGCAGGCCTACGACGCCATCCATGGCAGTACCTGCCTCTTTCCCCAGGACCGTTTTTTCGACAACTGGGAGAACTACACCGACCGCTTCGATCATGACCCGGTGGAAACCGGGGTGGCCGCGGACACCCTGATCCAGCTGGCCCGCGCCCTGCGAGCCGAACCGCCGGGGTTCAACCTCAACAACAAACTCCAGCGGCAGATGGACAAGCGCCTGGCGGCAGTGGAAGAGGGGAACGACATCGACTGGGCCAATGCCGAAGCCCTGGCGTGGGCCTCCCTCCTGGCGGAAGGCACCCCCATCCGGCTCAGCGGTCAGGACTGCGCCCGGGGCACCTTCAGCCAGCGCCACAGCGTCTGGATCGACACGGCTTCCGGCGAATCTTACACGCCCTTGAACGCCCTGACGGACGACCAGGCGGTCTACGACGTCCACAACAGCCTGCTGGCGGAGTACAGCGTCTTGGGCTTCGAATACGGCTATGCCATGATGCGGCCTGAAGCGCTGGTGATCTGGGAAGCCCAATTCGGGGACTTCGTCAACAACGCCCAGTCCGTGATCGATCTTTTCATCGCCAGCGGGGAATCCAAATGGCAGCGCCTGAACGGCCTGGTGATGCTCCTGCCCCATGGGCTCGAGGGCCAGGGGCCCGAGCATTCCAGCGCGCGGCTGGAGCGCTTTCTGCAATTGTGCGCCGATGACAACATGCAGGTGTGCTACCCCACCACCCCGGCCCAGTATTTTCACCTTTTACGGCGCCAGGTGCACCAGACCTGCCGCAAACCCCTGGTGGTGATGACCCCCAAGAGCCTGCTGCGCAACCCGGCGGCAACCTCCAGCCGGAAAGACCTGGCGGCGGGCCATTTCCAACCCGTGCTGGACGACAGCGACGCACCCGCCTCGGCCGCCCGCCTGATTTTCTGCAGCGGGAAGATCTATTACGAGATGGCTGAACGCCTGCGCTCCCTGCGGCGGCGCCAGGCCGCCCTGGTGCGTCTGGAACAGTTTCATCCCTTTCCGGAAGCGGCCCTGCGCGCAGTTATCGGCCGCTATAAAAAAGCCCGGCAATTCCTGTGGGTGCAGGAAGAACCGGAGAACATGGGCGGCTGGCAGTTCGTGCGGCCCCGCCTGGAACCCCTGCTGACCAAACCGCTGCGCTATGTCGGGCGTCCCCCCTCGTCCAGCCCGGCCAGCGGATTTCCCAAAATCTACCGGCGCCAGCAGGATGCCATTCTCAATGAAGCCGTGGGGATCGAAGACGCGGATCGCGCCGCCAGCGCGGCGGCGAATTAAAGGAGAACCCGATGACCATTGCAATCAAAGTTCCCAGTGTAGGCGAGTCCGTCACCGAGGCCCTTCTGGCGGAATGGTTCAAACAGGACGGCGACCCGGTTGACAAGAACGAGCCGCTTTTCGTGCTGGAAACCGACAAGGTGACGCTGGAGGTGGAAGCCGAGGCCGCCGGTCAACTGAAAATTCTGGTGCCGGAAGGGGAAACCGTGGCCATCGGCACGGTGGTGGGGGAGATCGATACCGAAGCCGCCCCGGCCGCTGCATCCGAGAAAGACAAAGCGCCTTCCAAGGCGACGTCGGAAGCACCGCCTGCCGCCGCGGAGGAAGACCCGGGCCCGCCCCCCTCGGCCAGGGCCGCAGAGAAGGAGAAAACCCGGGAAGCGGCAAAGAAGAAAACGCCTGCCGAAGCCAAACCGGCGGAACCCAAGGGAGAGGGCCCTCTCCTCTCCCCGGCTGTTCGCCGGTTGGTGGCCGAACACGATCTCGATCCCGCGACCATCACCGGCAGCGGCCCGGGCGGACGGCTGACCAAAGGGGATGTTCTGCTCTATCTGGAAGGGCGGCCGGCGGAAGCGGCGGCCCCTCGCGCCGCGGTTCCCACCGCCGATGCGGTTCCCGAAGAGCGCCGGCAGGCCATGAGCCCCATCCGCCGGCGTATTGCCGAACGGCTGCTGGAGGCCAAGCAGAACACGGCCATGTTAACGACCTTCAACGAGATCGACATGAGCCGGGCCATGGCGGTACGCGCTTCCTACAAGGAGGCCTTCCAGAAAAAGCACGGCATCGGCCTGGGCTTCATGTCCTTTTTCGTCAGGGCTTGCGTCGAAGCGCTGGGCGAGATCCCGGAAATCAACGCCTTTGTGGACGGCAACGACTTTGTCTATCACGAGCACTGCCACATCGGCATTGCCGTGGGAGCGCCCAAGGGGCTGGTGGTGCCGGTGCTGCGGCGGGCCGAGCAGATGAGCTTCGCCGACATCGAACAGGCCATCGTGGACTACGTGGCCAAGATCAAGGAAAACCGTCTGGAGCTCTCCGACCTGGAAGGCGGCACCTTCACCATCAGCAACGGCGGGGTTTACGGGTCGCTGCTGAGCACGCCCATCCTGAACATGCCCCAGAGCGGCATCCTGGGCATGCACAAGATCGAAAAGCGGCCCGTGGTGGTGGACGATGAGATCGTGATCCGGCCCATGATGTATGTGGCGTTGAGCTACGATCACCGCATCGTGGACGGCAAGGGGGCGGTGACTTTTCTGCGTCGCGTCAAGGAATTTGTCGAAAACCCGGAACGCATGCTTCTGGAGGTATGACCATGGCATCCAAGGAAACCTTTGACCTGATCGTGATCGGCAGCGGCCCCGGGGGGTACGTGGCGGCGGTGCGGGCGGCCCAGCTGGGCATGAAGACCGCCTGCATCGAGAAGCACACGCGCCTGGGAGGGGTCTGCCTGAACGTGGGCTGCATTCCCAGCAAGGCCCTGCTGGACTCCTCCGAATACTACCATCTGGCCCAGACCCGGTTTGGCGAGCACGGCATCAAGACCGGTCGTCTGGGGCTGGATCTCAAGCAGATGCTGGCCCGCAAAGAAAAGGTGGTAAAGGATCTGACCGACAATGTGCGCCAGCTTCTGGAGGGACACGACGTCACTATTCTCCAGGGAACCGCCCGGCTGGCCGGTCCAAACCGGGTGATCCTGACCCGCGGCAAACAAAAAGAAGAAGCCTTCGAAGCTAAACATATCCTGTTGGCCACGGGCAGCGCGCCGGTAGCCCTGCCCGGCCATCCCTTCGACGAGAAGCAAATCGTGAGCGCCACGGGAGCCCTGGCCTTCGATGCCGTTCCCAAACATCTGGGCATCGTGGGGGGCGGTTACATCGGCCTCGAACTGGGATCGGTCTGGATGCGTCTGGGGGCCAAGGTGACGGTGATCGAGATGCTGCCCAAAATCGCCGCCGGCCTGGATGGCCAGGTGGGGCGTACCCTGGACCGTCTTCTGCGCAAGCAGGGCATGGACATCCGGGTCGACACCAAGGTCGCCGGTGTCAAAAAAGCCGCCAAACAGATCAAGGTTGCCATAGAAAAGAACGGCAAACAGGAAAATCTGACGTTCGACCGGCTCCTGGTGAGCATCGGCCGCCGGCCCCTGACCCAGGGGCTCGGTTTGTCCGAGGTGGGGGTCGAGGTGGATGCGCGTAGCGGGCAGGTCAAGATCGACGACCAATACCGCACCAGTGTGCCCTCGGTGTCCGCCATCGGCGATCTGGTGCCCGGGCCCATGCTGGCCCACAAGGCCTCGGCCGAAGGGATCGCGGCGGTGGAAGCCATGGCGGGCCAGCCCGCCGAAGTCAACTACGATGCGATTCCGGCCATTGTCTACACCGCCCCGGAAGTGGCCAGTGTGGGGCTTACCGAGGAGCAGGTCAAGGAACGAGGCGTGCCCTACTGCACGGGCAGCTATCCCTTTACCGGGGCCGGCCGCGCCCGCTGCATGGGGGAGACCGACGGCTTCGTGAAAGTCATCCGGCACGGGCGCACCGACCGGGTGCTGGGGATTCACATTATCGGCGCGCGGGCGGCCGACATGATCGCCGAGGGCGTTCTGGCCATGGAGTTCAATGCCAGTTCCGAAGACATCGCCCGGACCATCCACGGCCATCCGACCTTTGCCGAAGCGCTGATGGAGGCGGCCATGGGGGCCAGCCAGTGCGCCATCTACGGCGCCCAGGGCAAGGCCTCCACCGAGGGGCCCTAAAGCGATCCTGCCACACCCCATCGGTCCGGACCATCTCCCGGCGGCGGACTTCCCTGTGCGGCGCTTCATGTGACGCCATGGGAACCCCGCCGCCGACCGGCCCGGCGATCCTGCCCGGTACCCGGGTACTTCCCATCCCTACCTTTGCACGGCCATTTACCCACCCCGTCTTGACGTAAGGCGCTTGGCGCTCAATCTTCTACCCGTAACGTTTTATGGGCTGAACCGGTGCTTGGGGATGAGCGGCAGGACCGTTTGTCGGTAAGCCCAAAAAGCAGCCGGCGATACGACCAGCCCGACCCGACAGGACGCCCGCCAAGGAGAGCCAAGATGCCCCGCAAGACATTGCCGATCGAAGAAAAACTCGAAAGTCTGGCTATCCTGGACGCCAAGGGCAACGTGGATAAGGCTCTCGAACCGTCAATGCCTAAGGAATTGCTGCTCAAACTCTACCGCTACATGGTGCTCGGCCGGTGCTTTGACGAACGCCTGCTGGCGCTGCAGCGCCAGGGCCGGATCGGCACCTTCCCGCCCATTTCCGGCCAGGAGGCGGCCCACCTGGGGGCGGTGGCGGCTTTGCGGGAAGATGATTGGATGGTGCCCGCCTTCCGGGAAACCGCGGCCGAGATCTGGCGCGGCCGCAGTCTGGAAAGCGTCATCCTGGGCAACAACGGCTTCAACGAAGCGGCCAGCATCGATCCCCCCGGTCCCACCCTGCCGGTTTCCGTACCGGTGGGCTCCCAGATGCTGCATGCCGTGGGCCTCGGCTGGGCCGCCCGCTACCGCAAGACGGATCAGGTGGCTTTGACCTTTTTCGGTGACGGGGCCACCTCGGAGGGCGATTTCCACGAAGCCATGAATTTGGCCGGCGTTTTCCAGGCTCCCGTGATATTCGTCTGTCAGAACAACCACTGGGCCATCTCCATTCCCCGCAGCCGCCAGACCCGCTCTGCCACCATTGCCCAAAAGGCGCTGGCCTACGGTATGCCGGGCGTCCAGGTGGACGGCAACGACGTGCTGGCGGTTTACAGCGCCGTGAGCGAGGCCGTGGCGCGGGCCCGCGCGGGCCGGGGGCCGACCCTGGTGGAATGCGTCACCTACCGCATGCTGATGCACACCACGGCGGACGATCCCCGGCGCTATCGCTCGGATGACGAGCTGGAAAGCTGGAAGGCCAAAGACCCCATCGCACGCTTCGAGGTCTATTTGAAGCACAAAAAACTGCTCACCAGGAAGAAGATCGAGGCACTCAACCAAGAGGTCCTGGCCCAGATCCAGACGGCGGTGGAACAGGCCGAAAATCAGATGAAGACCCTGGGGAATCCTCTGGACATGTTCGCGCATGCCTATGCGCAGATGCCGCCGCACCTGCGCGTCCAGCGCGAGGAGCTGGCGGCCGAGATCGGCCGGGCGGCCAAGGAGGACGGCGATGGCTAAAATGACCATGGTCCAGGCCCTGAACCTGGCCCTGCGGCAGGAAATGACCCGCGACGACGGGGTCGTCGTGCTGGGGGAGGATGTGGGTGTGGACGGCGGGGTCTTCCGGGTCACGGACGGACTCATCGAACACTTCGGGGAAGAGCGGGTGCTCGATACCCCCCTGGGCGAATCCGGCATTGCCGGTATGGCCATCGGCATGGCGCTCTACGGACTGCGGCCGGTGTGCGAGATGCAGTTTGCCGGCTTTTCCTACCAGGCCTTTCACCAGATGGAAAACCACGCCGCCCGGCTGCGCTGGCGGTCCCAGGGACGCTTGTCGGTGCCCATGGTGTTGCGGGCGCCCTATGGGGGCGGGGTGCGGGCCCTGGAGCACCACTCCGAGAGCCGCGAGACCTATTTCGCCCATACGCCCGGGCTCAAAATGGTGCTTCCCTCCGGGCCGCGCAATGCCCGGGCTCTGCTGGTGAGTGCCATACGGGATCCGGACCCGGTGGTGTTCTTCGAACCCAAAGCCGTCTACCGGGCTTACCGCGAAGAGGTTCCCGAAGAGGAGGAGACCCTGCCCATCGGGCAGCCCGTCATCGCCCGGGAGGGCCGGGATCTGACCATCGTGACTTACGGCGCCATGGTCCGGCCCGTGCTGGCAGCGGCCGAGGAATTGCAGGCCAAGGACGGCGTCGCGGCCGAGGTGATCGATCTGTTGACGATTGCCCCGCTGGATGACGCCCTTTTTGCGGCCTCGGCCCGCAAGACCGGGCACGTGATGGTGGTGCACGAAGCGCCGCGCAGTTTCGGTCCGGGGGCCGAGATCGTGTCCCGCCTGGTGGAAAAAGCATTTTACTTCCTGGAAGTGCCCATCGCCCGGGTGACCGGTTACGACGTGGTGATGCCGCTTTTCAGCCGGGAGCAGCATTACCTGCCCCACCCGGGGCGCGTGGCGGCCGCCGCCCGCCGCCTGCTCGAAGAAGGATAGGAGGCGTCCATGGCGTTCGAATTCAAACTGCCGGATCTGGGAGAGGGGATTCACGAAGGCGAAATCGTGGAGGTCTTCGTCACGGTGGGCGACAAGATCGCGGAGGGCGATCCCCTGCTGGAGGTGGAGACGGACAAAGCGGTGACCGCCATTCCTTCGCCCTATACCGGTGCTGTCAGCGAGGTTCGCGTGGCGGCCGGTGATGCGGTTCACGTGGGGGACGTGCTGGTCGTTTTTGAGGGCGGCGCCGCACAACCCGCGGCAACGGATAAGACGGCTGCCCAGTCGCAGTCATCGACGCCCCAGGCGGCTCCCGCGGAGGCCGCGCTGAAGCCCGCGGGCCGGCCGGCACAAGCCGAGCCGGCCGGGGACGGGCGCCGCCGGCCGGTACCGGCTTCGCCGGCCACTCGCCGGCTGGCCAGGGAACTGGGCGTGGATCTCCAGGCGGTGCGTCCCACCGGCCCCGAGGGGCTGGTAACGGCCGAAGATGTCCGCCGGCATGCTGAAAATGCTTTGCCGGCCGGGGAGGGCGGGACCGAAGCGGAAACCCAAATGCTTCCGGTGAATCTGCCGGCGACGACACCTGCTTTGCCGGATTTCGCCCAGTGGGGACCGGTGGAAACCGAGCCCCTGCGCTCGGTGCGCAAGGCCACCGCCCGGCAGATGGCCCTGTCCTGGTCCCAGATTCCCCATGTCTCCAACCAGGGTGAAGTGGATGTCACCGCCCTGGAAGCCCTGCGCCGGCGCCATGCCCCGCAGGTGGCGCAAGACGGCGGCCGGCTGACCCTGACGGTCCTGGCGGCCAAGGCGGCCGCGGCGGCCCTGAAGCGTTTTCCGCGTTTCAACGCCAGCCTGGACATGGCCCGCGAGCGCATTATTTACAAGCGCTATTGCCATGTGGGCATCGCGGTGGCCTCCCCCCGGGGATTGATCGTGCCGGTGCTGCGGGATGTGGATCGCAAGAGCATCCGCGAACTGGCGTCGGACTTCCAGGGACTGGTGGCGCGGGCCCGGGCCGGGAAAACCCCGCTGGAAGAACTCCAGGGCGGCACCTTTACGATCACCAACGCCGGTGCGGTGGGCGGCGGGTATTTTACCCCCATCATCAATTTTCCCCAGGTGGCCATCCTCGGTCTGGGACGGGCGGCCCTCAAACCGGTGGTGCGCAGCGACGCCGCCGGTGCGCCTGAAATCGTGCCCCGTCTGATGATGCCCCTGGTATTGAGCTTCGACCACCGCATCGCCGATGGTGCGGACGCCATTGGCTTCATACAGACCATGGCGGCCTGTTTGGAAGACCCCGAAGCGATGCTGTTGTCCGTATAGAGGGGAGCAGACCGTCCGACCGATGGTTGGTTTTCAGCGCGACAGGTGACGTTTGGGGCTTAACGGCGCAGATGTTTTCTTATGACGACACCTTAGCAAGAAGCATGAAGGGGAGATCGCAACCATGGTGATGGGCGAATTTACCCAGGACACCGATCTGCTGGTAATCGGGGGCGGCCCCGGAGGGTATGCGGCTGCTTTCCGGGCCGCCGATCTGGGCCTGGACGTCACGATGGTGGACATCGCCGAACGGCCGGGCGGGGTCTGTCTCCATCGGGGCTGCATTCCTTCCAAGACCTATCTGCACCTGGCCGAGCTGATCAGCGACGCCCGCCGGGCCGATGCCATGGGGGTCCATTTCGGGGCGCCGCGCATCGACCCGGCCGCCATCCGGGCCTGGAAAGAGAAGGTTGTCGATCAGCTGGCCGAAGGCCTGGTGACCCTTACCCAGAAACGCGGCATCCAATACCTGCAGGGCCGGGCGGTCTTCGAAGACGACCGTCATGTGCGCATCAAGGGCCGCGATGCCCTGCGCATCCATTTCAAGAACGCCATCATCGCGGCCGGCTCCCATGCCCTGGCCCTGCCCGGAACGGGCTTCGGTCAGGGCGGACGCATCATGAGTTCCACCGGCGCCCTGCAGCTGGCCGACATCCCGGAGCGGCTGCTGGTGGTGGGGGGTGGTTACGTGGGACTGGAGATTGGCATGGTCTTCGCCGCCCTGGGCAGCCGGATCATTCTGGTGGAAGCCGGGGACCGCCTGTTGCCGGGGGTGGATGCAGACCTGGTGGCGCCGCTCAAGAAACATTTGGCGTCGGTTTTCGAAACCCTGCACTTCGAGGCCCGGGTGACGTCCGTGGAGGCCGGTAAAGAAGGTGTGGCCGTCACGGTCGAGCAGGCCGGGAAGGCGGAGCGGTTTGCCGTCGATCGCGTCCTGGTGGCCATCGGCCGGGCGCCTAATACCGATGCCCTCGGTCTGGAGGCGGCCGGGGTCCGGCTGGACGAGCGGGGCTTTATCCGGGTGGATGCCCAGCAATGCACCTCGACGCCCCACATTTTCGCCATCGGCGATATCGTAGGCGGCGCCATGCTGGCCCATAAAGCCATGGCGGAGGGCAAGGTGGCGGCTGAAGCCGTGGCCGGTCTCCCGTCGGCCTTCGACGTGCGGGCCATTCCGGCCGTGGTCTACACCGATCCGCAGATCGCCTGGGCCGGCGTCCGCGAGGCGGAAGCACGCCGACAGGGCATCCCCATCGCGGTGGAAAAATTCCCCTGGAAATTTTCGGGCCGGGCCCTCACCATGGGGGCGCCGGCGGGCCTTACCAAGATGCTTGTGGAACCGGACAGCCGGCGGGTGATCGGGGTGGGCATCACCGGGCGCGGCGCCGAAGGGCTCATTGCCGAAGGGGTCCTGGCGATCGAGATGGGCGCCCTGGCGGAAGACGTGGCCCTCAGCATGCACGCCCATCCCACCCTCTCCGAAACCGAAGGGGAAGCCGCCGAGATCTTCCTCGGAGCGGCAACCCATATCCTGCCCCGGAAGTGAGAAATGCCGCGCCTGCGCGGAGAACGCCCTGGCAGAATAGCAGGCCTTGGAAACGCGGAACGCACTGACCCGCATCGCTATTCTAGCGGGCCGTGAATTTTAAGCGTTCACTTGTTATAAGGCGTCGTCAGGCCTGAATGCAAAGCCCATCAGCCGGAGCATCATACGATTCACTAACTTTCCGATCATCGTACCTTGACAGGCTACCGTCCCTTCTATATAGAATTTTAGTCACGCTATTACGAATCATTCTCACCCACCACCCTGCTGCCGTATTCATGGCATACGCAGACGAAACTAGGCTCGACCCACTCCATCAACCGTTTGCATCGACCTGCTGAGGGCTTGCATTGACTATGGACCGTCGCACCTTCCTGAAAATCGCCGGCATGGGCAGCATGGCGCTGGCGGCCGGCTGTTCGCCCGATCCCGATCGCAAACTCTTCACCCTGGTTCGTGCCCCGGACGACATGGTGGTCGGAGAGCCTCAATGGTACGCCACCACCTGCCGCGAGTGCCCGGCCGGTTGCGGCGTCATTGCCAAAAACCGGGAGGGGCGGGTGATCAAGCTGGAGGGTAATCCCACCCACCCTGTCAACCGGGGGGCGCTTTGCATGCGGGGCCAGGCCGCCCTGCAGGGCCTCTACGATCCGGACCGCCTTAAACAGCCCCTCGTGAGGAATAAGAACAACTGGAAGCCTGTCACCTACCAGGAAGCCCTGACCCTGATCCGCCGCAAGACGGCGGCTGCCGCCCGCAAAGGCCCGGACCGTATCCAGTTCTGGACCGAGGTGATGGGCGGACCCCTTCACGATTTGGCGACGGAGACCATGGCCGGCTGGAACGCGGCGGGGCCGACGGTTTACGAAGCCTTGGGCTATGATGCCCTTAAGGCCGCCAATGCGGCGGTATTCGGAATCGACGGCTTGTTTGCCTACCGCATGGAAGATGCGGATGTCCTGGTGGGCTTCGGGGCGGATTTTCTGGAGACCTGGCTTTCGCCGGTTTCCTACGCCCGTCAATTCAAGACCATGCACCAGGTGCGCAAGGGACGCAAAGGGTGCTTCTTCCACGTGGGACCCTACCAGTCCCTGACCGGCGCCAATGCCGATGTCTGGGTGCCCTGCCATCCCGAGACCGAGACCCTGATCGCCCTCTCCCTGATTCAAATCGGCCTGGATGTGGGCCGGGCCGGGCATTTACCCTTCCCCTTGAAGGAATCTCTGGAGCAAATCGTCAGCCGCTATCCCAAGGCCGCGGTGTTGGAGCAGACCGGCGTGCCGGAACCGGTTTTCGATCAGATGGCCCGCCGTCTCTTCCAGGCCCAGCGTCCCCTGGTGCTCGGCACCGGCGCCGGTGGGCCGGGCGCCAACCGTTACGCCACCAATCTGGCGGTCAATTTTCTCAATTATCTTCTCAATCCCCAACTGCCGTTGTTGGCCTTCGAACAGCGCTACCGGGTGGAAACGGCGGCGCCGCGGACCTCCCTCCGCCAGCAGGTCGAGCGCTTGCGCGGCGGTCAAACCGACGTTTGCTTCATGCACAATGCCAATCCGGTTTACACCCTGCCGCCGGATAGCGGGATGGCGGCCGCCCTGCAGGATCCTGCCGTCTATGTGGTCAGCTTTTCCAATGTCATGGATGACACCACGGCCCTGGCGGATCTGGTGCTCCCGGTGCAGCTACCGTTGGAGACCTGGGATGCCTACGAGGGCGTGACCGGGGCGGCGGGGTTGCAGCAGCCCGTTCTTGGGCGGCTGAACGAGGCGCCCGCTCTGGGGGATGTCCTCCTGGCCAGCGCGCTGTCGCCCCCGACCGACACGGACACCTACAAGGCCTATCTTCCGCTGGCGCTCAACAAGCGTTATGGCGGCATCGCGCAGGTTGCCGACTGGATTGGGATGCTGCAATCCGGCGGATTGTTCCGCGATCCGTCCATCACCGAACCCGCTCCCGATCCGGCCCGCATGGATCCGGAGGCCCTTGGCCGGGCGTTCGCTGCGCTTGAACCGCGCCCGCGCGGACCGGTGCTGATTGTGGCGCCTTCCATCCGCTATTTCGATGGCCGCGGCGCCAATAAATCCTGGCTGAACGAGATCCCCGATCCCCTGTCCATGGTGGCCTGGCAGACGCCGGTCCTGATGCACCCGGAGACGGCCGTGGATTTCAAGGTGAAAACCGGCGACCTGGTCAGCCTGCAGCAGGACCGGGAGACCCTCCAGGGACCGGCCTACGTCTGGGCGGGAATCGTGCCGGGCGCCATCGTCATGGCGGCCGGGCAGGGCCATACCGGCCTGGGCCGCTTTGCCCGCCAGAGAGGCAGCAATCCCTTTCGGCTGCTGGGCGATCGCACGGGGTTTATGGCCTACCCCATTGCCGTTCAGGCGATGGGCCGGACGGTTCCCCTGGCCACGACTTCCGGCAGCCGTGTGCAGCACGACCGCAAGATCGCCCTGCACACCACCGTGCAGGAATTGCGGCATCCCGGGGAGCATGAAAAACCGGGTTTGACCATGTGGAATTTTCCGCTGACGTTGCCGATTCCGGAAGGCTACGATCCCAAGCGGGATTTTTACCCGCCCCACGATCACGCCGGCTATCGCTGGGCCATGGTGGTGGACCTGGACCGCTGTATCGGCTGCAGCGCTTGCGCCGCCGCCTGTTACGCCGAAAACAATCTCGGCGTTGTCGGTCAGGAACGCATCGTCGAGGGGCGCGAAATGGCCTGGCTGCAGGTCCAGCGCTACCTGGACAAAGAGACGGGCACCCGGGTGTCCTTCCTGCCCATGATGTGCCAGCATTGCGACAATGCCCCCTGCGAATCGGTCTGTCCGGTCTACGCGCCCCACCACAACAAGGAGGGGCTCAACAACCAGATCTACAACCGCTGTATCGGCACACGCTTCTGCTCCCAGAACTGCCCCTACAAAGTGCGGCGGTTCAACTGGTTCACCTGGTCGTGGCCCGATCCGCTGAATCTGCAATTGAACCCCGACGTCACGGTACGGGCCAAGGGGGTGATGGAGAAATGCTCCTTCTGCGTCCAGCGCATCAAGGCCGCCCACAACGTGGCCAAGAATGAAAAGCGCGCCATTCGCGACGGTGAAGTCATCCCGGCCTGTGTCCAGACCTGTCCCACCGGGGCGCTGACCTTCGGCAGCCTGATGGATCCGGCCAGCAAAGTGAATGCGCTGGTCAAGGACCCGCGGGCCTATCAGGTCATGGGCTATCTCAATACCAAGCCGGCGGTGATCTACCTCAAAAAAGTGGTCGAGGAGGTGTGACGTCCATGTCCGAACTGACCTTCGCCCAGGTTGACCAAACCATCCTCAACAGCCTGAAGCCGGCCGGCCGAAGCTATTGGGCCCTGATCGCCGTGCTGGCGGCCGGGGTCCTCATGGGGGCGGCCTGTTGGCTCTACCAGATTTTCGTGGGCATCGGCGTGGCCGGGATGAACAACCCCGTGGCCTGGGGCACCTATCTGATCAATTTTGTCTTCTGGGTCGGGATCGCCCATTCCGGCACCCTGATTTCCGCCATCCTGCACCTGTTCCGGGCCGGCTGGCGCAATCCCATCGCCCGGGCGGCCGAGACCATGACCGTCTTCGCGGTCTGCACGGCGGGGCTTTTCCCGTTTATCCATCTGGGGCGGGCCTGGATGGTCTATTTCATGCTGCCCTTTCCCAACCAGCGCAACCTCTGGCCCAATTTCCAGTCGCCCCTCATGTTCGACGTGGTGGCCATCAGCACCTACCTGACGGTGAGCTCGCTGTTCTGGTACACCGGCATGCTGCCGGATTTGGCCATCGTACGTGACAACGCCACCGGCTTTCGCAAGAAGATCTTTACGGTGCTCTCCATGGGCTGGACCGGGCGCTTCGAACAATGGCGCCACTACACCCGGGGCTACCTCTTTTTCGCCGCCCTGGCCACCCCCCTGGTCATCTCCGTGCACAGCGTGGTGTCATGGGATTTTGCCCTGGGTGTGGTGCCCGGCTGGCACACCACCATCTTCGCCCCCTATTTCGTGGCCGGCGCGATCCACTCGGGGCTCGCCATGGTGCTGACCCTGATGATCCCCTTACGGAAAGTCTTCAATACCCAGCAGATCATTACCGTCAATGTTTTGGAGAGCGTCGCCAAGACCATCGTCTTTACGGGGCTGATCGTGGCCTTTGCCTACGGCACGGAGTTTTTCATCGCCTGGTACAGCCACAATCCCGTGGAGCAGTACATCTTTCACTACCGCCCCACCGGCCACTATGCCGTCGGCTTCTGGATCATGGCCATCTGCAACACCATGGTCCCGCTGCTTTTTTTCTTCAAGAAAGTGCGCACCAATATCGTGTCCCTTTTCGTGATCTCGATTCTGGTGAATATCGGCATGTGGTACGAGCGCTTCGTCATCATCATCACGAGCGTGTCCCGGGATTTCATCCCCCATGCCTGGGGCTTTTATTCGCCGTCGCTGATCGAATACGGCATCATGATCGGCAGTTTCAGCCTGTTTTTCTTTTTCTTCTGCCTTTTCGTCAAACACATGCCATCCGTCTCCATGACGGAAGTCAAAGAAATGCTGGAATAGGGAGGGGTCATGCCGGCCGAAAGACGTTTGATGGGGCTGTTCAAAGAACCGGATCAGGTGATCGAGACGTTGCGGGCCTTCAGCAGCTCGCCCTGGTCGGTGGTCCGGGTGCACGGCCCGATTCCCAATCATAAAATTAGCGATATCCTGAACCTGCCCAAAAGCAGGGTGGGGCTGTTCACCCTGACCGGCGGCATCATCGGGTTTTTTACGGGCTTCCTGCTGGCGGCCTATACCTCGACCCAGTGGAATCTGATCGTCAGCGGCAAGCCCATTGTGGCCCTGGTACCGTTTTTTATCGTGGGTTTCGAGTTCACGATTCTGTTCTCGGTCTTCGGCAATGTGATCGGACTGATCAATGTCGGGGGATTGCCGGACTGGGCCGGGCTGGTGGAATACGACCCACGCTGCTCCGGCGCGTATTACGGGATTACGGCGGCCTGCGATCCGGCCCGGGAGGCCGAATTGCGACAGTTCTTCCAGGAGCGGGGGGCCCAGGTGGCCGATTTGGAGACATTGCCGCAACCCGCCTGAAGGCGGGCGGCCGCACGACGCACGTCAACGGAAAGGCATGCAACGGTCTATGAAGACATCGGCCATCAGGAAAGTGTTTCTGGTACTTGTGGCGGTGGGCCTCGTCACCTTTGTGGGGCAGTTGTTCACGCGACACCCCGAGCGCGCCTGGCAGGCCTATCTCATCAACTTCCTGGTGTGGTCGGCCATTGCCCAGGGGGGACTTTTGTACTCCACCATCATGCACACCACCCGCGCCAAATGGAGCGGCCCCCTGTCCAATCTGTCCGAAGCCTTTACGGCCTTTTTCCCCTTTTCCGTCCTGCTGTTCCTGGGCCTCTTTCTGGGACGGGAATATGTTTTTCCCTGGCTCCACCAGGATTTGCACGGCAAGGAGGTTTGGCTCAATCTGCGTTTTCTTTTTTCCCGCGACCTGATCGGGCTTTTGGTGCTCTATGGACTGGGACTGGCATACACCTACCAGGCCCTGCGGCTGAAACTGACGGTTGAGACCCCCGAAGGCGGTCGCCTGCGCGCTTTTATGGTGCGCCGCTGGCAGGGGCGGGAAGGCAATCGGCAGCGCTATGAGGGCCGCAAGAATGTTTTGAGCATTCTTTACATGCTGGCGTTTGCGCTGGTGCTCTCGCTGATCGGGTATGATCTGGTGATGGCGGCCGATCCCCACTGGTATTCGACCCTTTTCGGTGCCTATTCGTTTGCCAAAGCCATCTACATGGGGCTGGGCGCCCTCATCATTCTGGCGGCGGTCCTGCAGCTGCGCCCCGGCAACGGGTTTGCTATCCCGGCCAGCCATTTTCACGATATCGGCAAACTCTTTTTCGCTTTTTGCCTGGTATGGGCCGACTTTTTCTACGCCCAGCTGGTGGTGATCTGGTACGGCAACATCTCCGAGGAAACGGCCTACGTCATCGAACGCGTCATGGCGGCCCCCTGGAAAGGGCTGGCCTGGGTGGTGTTCGCGGTCTGTTTTATCGTGCCGTTTCTGGTGCTGCTCAATAAAAAGGTCAAAACCCTGCCGCGGTTCATGATGATCTTCTGCGGCGTCATCATGGCCGGCATGTGGCTCGAACACCTCCTGCTGCTGGGACCGGCTTTGAGCCATGAGGCCACCACCATCCCCCTGGGGATCACCGACGTTCTCATTACGACAGGATTCTTCGGGCTTATGGCTTTTGCGGTTTCCGGTTACCTGAAACAATTCCCCGAGCTCGTGCGCCTGGATGCCAAGGAGGTGGGCTGATGGACCCTCTCGCCGCCCTGCAAAACACGCTGCAGCGCCTGCGCGCCAACCGGGTGCCGATCCTTTGCACCCTGATCGCCGCCGTACTGGTGGCGGGGTTCCTCGTGTTGTTTTACATACCGCCCCAGAGCATGATCGGTCCGGCCCAGCCGATTCCCTTCAGCCATCGGCTGCACGCCGGCCACAAGGCGATTCAATGCCAGTTTTGCCATCCCTATGTAGGCCGCTCCCTCAACCCCGGGCTGCCGCCGGTGGAAAAATGCCTTTACTGCCACAACTACATCATCACCAACCACTGGTGGATTCAAAAAGAGCACCACTATTTCAACACCGGAACCCCCACCCCCTGGGTCAAGGCCAATTTTTTGCCCGAGCACGTGCTGTTCAATCATCAGCGGCACATCCGGTTCGGGATCGAATGCCAATCCTGCCACGATCAGGTGCAAACCCAGGATCGCATCAAGGGCAAGCAATTCAAGATGGGCTTCTGCATCAATTGTCACCGGCAGAAAAAGGTCAACCTGGGCTGCTGGCTGGCCTGCCACAGCTGAGCATCGGAATGGAAACGGGCGGTTTGAGTGGACATGACAAGGAGATCCGCTTTGGCAACCAATACAACAAGCGCGGCGCCTAACTATCTCACAGCCAAGGGGTTCTGCCTGACATCGGCCCTATGGATGACGGTGGCCACCTTTGCCGGCCTGCTGGGCGCCACCGAACTGATCGCGCCGGATTTGACCCAGAACATCGGTTGGCTCGTCTTCGGGCGCGTACGCCCGATCCACGTCAACCTGGTGTTGTTCGGCTTTGTCACCCCAGGGCTGCTGGCGGCGGCGTTCTACTATCTGCCGCGCATCCTGCGCACCGAATTGTTCAGCGAAATGCTGGGCGTGGTCACGGTGGTGCTCTGGAATCTGACCTTGGTCGCCGCGGTGGCCACCCTGGCCAGCGGATACTCCCAGGGCCGGGAATACGCTGAAATGGTCTGGCCGGTGGACATGGGGGTGGTGCTGGTGTTCAGTCTGGTGCTGGTCAATTTCGTCATGACGGTGGTCCGCCGCAAGGAGCCCGTTCTCTATGTGTCGGTGTGGTATGCCTGTGCCGCCGTGATTTTGACGGCGACCACCTTCAGCCTGGGCAACGTCATCTGGCACCCCGATACCGGGGCGCTGGTGGGGATCCCGGACGCCATTCTGCTGTGGTTTTACGGCCACAATGTCTTCGGATTGCTGCTGACGCCCCTGGCCGCCGGGGTGGCTTACTATGTCATTCCCCGGGCCTGCAAGACGCCCCTTTACAGCCATACCCTTTCCCTGCTGGGATTCTGGTCGCTGATCGTGGTCTACACCCATATCGGCACCCACCACCTGCTACAGGTACCGGTCCCCACCTGGCTCAAGGTCATTTCCATCGTGGACAGCATCGCCATGGTCATCCCCGTGATGGCCTTCCTGATCAACATCTGGTACACGGCCAAGGGGAAATTGGGCGAAATCCACAACGACGTGGGGGCCAAGTTCGTTTTTACCGGCACGATCATGTATTTCTTCGTGAGCATGCAGGGCTCGATCATGGCCCTGCCCCAGGTGCAGCGCATCACCCATTTCAACAACTGGGTGGTGGCCCATGCCCACGTGGGCGTGCTGGGGTTTGCCGGCATGATCGCCCTGGGGGGCCTCTACTACATTCTGCCCCGCATCACCAACAAGCCGCTCTTCAGCCGTTTTTTGGCGGACTTTCAGTATTGGATGGTGCTGATCGGCGTGGTGGGATTTACCATCGTGCTGACCATCGCGGGGCTGATCCAGGGCAACGCCTGGTATAACGGCGAAACCGTCTACCGGGTCCTGGCCGAAATCCATATGTACTATATCGTCCGGGCCTCGCTGGGCCTCATGATTTTTAGTTCGGCCATTCTGGGCCTCTACAACATCGTCCGAACCCTGTATTTCAATCCGGGAGAGAAGTTGTCATGAAGATGACGCCCGCCGCGATTCTGATCGGCAGCCTGCTCATATTGGGGACCATCGTGTTCATGGTCGTTTATATGCCCTATGCGACTTACGATGACACCCCTTCGGATATTTTCCGTGCACGCACGGCCCAGGAAGCCGCCGGACGCAAGCTTTACATCGCCAACGGCTGCGTCTACTGCCACAGCCAATCCATCCGGAGCATCGACTGGGGGTTGGGGGCGGAACGGATCGCCCAGGCCGGCGACTATGTCCAGGACCAGCCCATCCTCCTGGGCTCCCAGCGCACCGGGGTCGATCTGTCCCAGGAAGGCGGCGAGCACCCCGATGACTGGCATGCGGCCCATTTCATGAATCCGCGCTATACCCGGCCTTTGTCCATCATGCCGGCCTTTGGGTTCCTGGCCGCGGCCGACATGCTGATCCTGACCAACTATGTCCAAAGCCTGGGACTCAAAGAGGCTGACCGGCGCGTCGCGCGGCAGAATTTCTGGAAGAAAAAGGCCATCGCCGCCTATGAAAAGGGGGTGCTGGCCAACGCCCGTTGGCTCAACGTGGAGATTGTCCCGGAAGGCTGGCAAAAGGTCGTCAATCCCTATCCCACGACGCCGGCCGGATTGGCGCGGGGGCGCAAGATCTACCAGGATTTCTGCATCGGCTGCCATGGTCCGGTGGGGGACGGCATGGGGCCGGCCCAGCCCTGGATCTACCCGCCGCCCCTAAATTTCACGGTCGTTCGACAGCGCGGCATCTCCGGCGGGATTCTCTACTATCACATCATGAACGGCATCACCGGTACGGCCATGCCCTATTTCAAACGCGATCTGGAATCTCAGAAGATCTGGGAGGTGGGCAATTTCGTGGCGGTCAACTTCATCAACCAGAGCGATGCCAACACGGCGCCGCGCGGCATCGATTCCGCCTGGGAGCCCTGACGATGTATTACCCTTATTTTTTAACCTATATGGCCGTGGGCTTCGGGATCACGCTGATCGTCTTCATCTGGGCGCTGAACAACGGCCAGTTCAAGGAGCAGCAGCGGGCCCGCTATCTTCCCCTGCATGACGCGCCCGATCCGCCGCCGGTCAAGCCGTCGCGGTTTATCCGCCTGGAGATGCTCGTCCTTTTCACCATGGCGGCTTTGGGGTTGGCCGCCAGTGGGGCCGTTATTATCTTCGCTCTTATCCATGGCAGCTGAGGTGATCCATGCGATTATTCGCCTTATCCAATTTTCAGGACATCATCCTCTATCTTTTCCCGACGCTGATCTTCATGATCCTGTTCGGCGCGGGGCTGGCCTATACCCGTTTCCAGCGGAAAGACGACCGGCAGCGCGAGGAGACCGTCATCTATCGTTTCCCGAGCGGCATTGAAGATCGGGATGCGCCCTTCCCCCTGATGATGATCCTGATCATCGTGGGGACGGTATTGTGGGCCTTTTTCTACATTCTGATGCACGGCTTGCTGGGAGTGAAAATCTGATATGGACCGTCACCTGCACAAAGAATCGATCCTCAAGACTTGGCTGGTGGTATTCGGCCTGATGGCTCTCATCCTGGGCAAAGGCTTTTTTTCATTCTTTGTCGTTTCCGATTTGGGGCCGCCCGACTGGGACTACCGGCCGGTGATGGATGTGCCCGCGGAATCGCCCTACGCCATCTACCAGAAACTGCTCTACCCGCAGCACGTCCGGGGCGCCAAGGGGGAGTGAATGAAGAAGAACCTGATTATTATCTTCGGGGCCCTGGCCGTTTTTTTCGGTGTCTACTCCAGCCTGACGATCCAGGACACCTATTTCAAATGGGGCCGTATGTGGCAGACACCGGCCGTGCGGCCCTATGAGGAGCCTTTGTTGGTGATGAAGGCGGACGTGGTGCCGGTCAGCGGTGGAGAGGCCCTTTACCGCACGGCGGATCCCGCCACCCTTTTGTCACCCTTTGACGGGCGCTCGCCCGAGATCATTGCCGAGGGCCAGAAAGCGTACTTCACCTATTGCCAGCAATGCCACGGCGTCCACCAGGACGGTCAGGGGACGGTGGGCCAGAGCTTCGTCCCCCTGCCCACGGACCTGCGCATTCCCCGCGTTCAGCAGATGGAGGACGGTCTGATGTTCAAGGAGATCAGCTACGGCGTCGATCGGCCCGGTGCCCGCCAGCCCGCCCTGGCCACGACCATTTTCCCAGATGACCGCTGGAAGATCGTCCACTATGTCAAGTCGCTGGGGGTGCGTTGACCGGCGGCATGGGATTCACCCTTCCTTCCCGCATGCTCTGCGTTTCATGACAACCTTTTCATCCGGATCGTATCCGCCGCCGGCGGAATTCAAGATGATGTCCTGCCCGACGGCCCGGGGCGGAGTTTGCGGCCCGGACGGAAGGGGTGCGCCATGAGCAGTACCCCCGAGGTCTGCGCGCTTTGCGGCCTGCCGTTGCGCTACGGACGGTGTGTCGGGCAGCACGGCGATCGTGAGCTGCATTTCTGCTGCCAGGGCTGTCGCCAGGTCTACAGCGTGCTGGCCGAAGCTGCCGATGCCGGCGATCCGGCCGATTTCCGCCATACGACATTGTTTCAGCGTTGTGTGGCCATGGGCATCATCCCCAGCTCGGAAGAAGCGCTGGCCGCGGCCCACGCCGCCGTGCGGGACGATGCGCGCCAAGGGGCGCCACCCTCCACGGTCGAACGGGAAGATTTTCTGACCCTGCATCTGGCGGTCAGCGGGATGTGGTGCCCGGCCTGCGCCTGGGTCATCGAAGAGGCCTTGCGCAAGCAGTCCGGTATCGACCAGGCCCACTGCAATTTTTCCACCGACCGCCTGCGCTGCACCTACGACCCCACGCGCACCGCCCCCGACCGGATCCAGACGATTGTCCGGAAACTGGGCTATCATGCGGATCTCCCGGACACCATGCGGACGGATCGCGAACGTCGCCGGGCGTTCGTGCGGTTCGCGGTTTCGACCTTCCTGACCATGAATGTGATGATGCTGGCCTTGGCCCTGTACACCGGTTTTTTCACCGCCTTGGAGAAGGAGGCCGTGTGGAAGATTTCCTGGCCCATGTTTATGATGGCCACGGTGGTCATGGGCTATGGGGGGTTGCCGCTGTTTCACAAGGGACTCTCCGGGATTCTGGCCGGCCAGGCGGGTATGGAAGCGCTGGTCGGCATCGGTGCCCTCAGCGCCTATGGGTATAGTGTGGTCAACCTGCTCCAAGGGAGCCTCCATCTTTATTTCGATACGGCCTGCATGCTGATCGTCTTGGTGCAGCTGGGCAAACTCCTGGAGGGGTGGGCCAAGAACCGGATTCAGGAAGACCTGGGCCATTACTACGCCCTGATGCCGGCCAAAGTCCGGTTTTGCCGTGACATCGACGACCAGGGCCGCTATGTGGCTGCGGAGATGCTGCAAAGCGGGGATCTGTTTCGGGTGACGGAAGGGGAGACATTGCCGGCCGACGGTCTGATCGCGCGGGGGCGGGGCCTGGTGGATGCCTCGTCCCTGACCGGGGAGGCCCGGCCGCTGCCCAAAGCCGCGGGCGATCGGCTGGTGAGCGGCACACGGGTGGTGGCGGGACGGTTTGTCGTGCGGGCCGAGGAAGTGGGCCGGGAGGCCATGCTGGGCCAGATGCTGCGCATCATGGATGGTGCGCTGGGCCGCAAGATTGCCGTGGAGGGACGCACGGACCGTATTCTGCGGATTTTCGTACCTGTCATGGTAGGGCTCGCCGCAGGGACCGCCCTGGTGCTTTTGATGCGTGGCGCGGCCTTCGAAACGGCTTTTGTGCGTGGTCTGACGGTGCTGGTCATTTCCTGCCCCTGCGCCCTGGGGGTGGCCGTGCCCCTGGCCCGGGTAGCGGGGGTGACCCTGGCCGCCCGCAAGGGCATTCTGGTCCAGGAATTCGCCGCCTTCGATCTGGCCCAGCGAATCGATACGGTGGTCTTCGATAAGACCGGCACCCTGACCCGCGGCAATTGGCAATTGCAGACGATTGTCAGCTTGTCTGCCCTGGATGAGAAGACCGTTTTAGGGGTAACGGCCGGGCTGGAGCAGCAGGTGGACCACGTGATTGCAGTGGAGATTCGGCGGGCGGCCAAAGCCAGACAAATCGCGCCCCTCGTGGTCTCCACCGTAACCGCCCACGAACAGGGCCTGAGCGGCCGCTGGGATGGGCGGGCGGTGCGATTGGGCAGCGCAAATTTCGTGGGGGCTGGTCCGGAGGAATCAAAGAACAGGGCAACGCCGGCGGGCGATGACCGCGCCGTGACCTCCTGGATTTTCCTGTCGGTGGACGACCGGATCGTGGCCCGTCTGGGCTTCGGGGATCGGTTGAAGCCCAGTGCCGCAGCGGCGGTACGCCGGATGCGGTCCCGGGGGCTGGCGCTCAGGCTGGTTTCGGGCGACAGCCAGAACGCGGTCCAACAGGTGGGGGGCCGCTTGGCCTTCCCCGATGCGCGCGGGGATCAACGCCCGCTCCCAAAAGCCCATTTTATCGAAGCTCTGCGCCGGGAAGGCGCTATCGTGGCCATGGTGGGCGACGGCATCAACGATGCCCCGGCCCTGGCCGCGGCGGATTTGAGTGTGGCGATCTTTGCCGGACGCCAACTGGGCAGGGAGGCCCAGGCCGTAACCCTCATGCAGGGCGATCCGCTCCAACTGGAGACGTTTCTGGCTTTCGCCGAGCGCGTCAACCGGAAAATCCAGCAAAATCTATGGGGTTCCTTGATCTACAATGTGATCAGCATTCCCATCGCCATGACCGGCTGGCTTTCACCCCTGGTGGCGGTGGGGGCCATGTTGCTGAGCAGTCTCAGTGTCACCGGCAATACCTTGCTGCTGGTTCACAGCGAAAGGCGTACGATTCCCTCGGCGAGCGACGACCCCGGAACCCTGCGCGAGGCTCAAGACTAAAAAGACGATGCCGCACGGGGACGGGATATGGGGTTTTCCCGCAGCGGCGGCTCAATATAGCGGAAAGGAAAAGAGGGGATGCCGGAAAATGTAACCATCAATGCGGACCGTGATGAACTGGCCCGGTTCGAGGCGGCCGCCTCAGGGTGGTGGTCCGGTGGCAAAGCGTTCCAGGCCCTGCACGATATCAACCCCCTGCGCCTGAAGTTTATCCGGCAGCGGGTCGACCTGGCCGGATGCGCCGTGGTGGACGTGGGGTGCGGCGGCGGTATTTTGAGCGAGGCCCTGGCGGCGGCGGGTGGTCGGGTTACCGGCATCGATCTCGGCCGGGCCGCCCTGGCGGCCGCCCAAGACCACCGCAAGGTGTCCGGCCTGCCCATCACCTACCGGCTGATCGATGCCGAGACGCTGGCCGGCCAACATCCGGGAGTTTTCGACGTGGTGGTCTGCATGGAGCTTCTGGAACATGTTCCCGACCCGTCTTCCGTCGTGCGGGCCTGTGCACGCCTGGCCAAACCCGGAGGGCATCTTTTTTTTGCCACCCTCAACCGCACCCCCCTCTCTTTTCTCCTGGCGATTCTCATGGCCGAACGGATTTTGCGCATCGTCCCCAACGGCACCCACCACTATGCACGCTTCGTCTCCCCCAGGGAACTGGCGGACTGGGCCGGCCGCAACGGGCTGTGCGCGCCCGAATTCAGGGGCATGCTGTATCTCCCGTTTTTGCGCCGGACGACCCTCATCAAGAGCACGGCCGTCAATTACCTGGCCCATTTCCGCCGTCGGCATTTTTCTCCTGACCCTCCGTTGACCGGATCTTCCGAATCCTCTATAGTAATCGACTTTTGAACGGGTTTCGAAGACACGGCCGCTACCTCAAACAGGCCGTGATGGACTGCGGGAATCGAATGCCGTCTGGATGACGGGGAATGGAAAAGACCATGGGAACGCTGAAAACGATTGTATCGCGCCCCCTGCTGCTGATGGTGGCGGGTGCCAGGGGCGCCATCGGCTCGACCCTGGCGGTGGCCAGCCATATGCTGCGGCAACGGCCCGACTTAATCGCGCCTTATCTGACTTCAACCCGTTTGTGGGATGATGAAGGGACCGCCGGGGCGATTCATGTGGCGGGCTGGGATGTCAACCCGGATGCCATGAGCGATGTCCTGGAACGGCATGGCGTGGTGCCTGAAAGCCTGTGGCGGGGTATTGAGGATCAATTGAACCATCTGCCCATCGTGCCGCCACCGGACGGAACCCAGCCCCTGAACGCCCAGGTCGATCAGGTGATGGGGGATATGGCGGCCTTCCGCCAGGCCTGCCCGGAAGCCCAGCCGGTGCTGGTCAACCTGCTGCCGGCCTGCCCGGGTTGTGCCCTGTCGGGCAAGGGGGGCGGCGAGGATCGGAGCACGGCGCACTTTCCCGATCTGATCTATGCCCGGGCGGCGATTCGATCAGGGATCCCGGTGGTCAACTTCACGCCAAATGCCTTGGGGGATGACGACCTCGTGGCGCTGGCCGCCGAGCAGGGCCTGCCCCTGGTGGGACGCGACGGCAAAACCGGCCAGACCTTCTTCAAGGTGGTCCTGGCCTCGGCCCTCAAAGCGCGCCACCTCAAGGTGGACGGCTGGTACAGTCTGAACATCCTCGGCAACGCGGACGGGCGCAACCTGATGGATCCGGACTGCGCCCGCGGGAAACTGGCCAATAAGACCGAGCTGCTGGATGAGGTGCTGGGCTACCGTGTAGGGGGCGCCTATGGCGAAAGCGCCCACAAGGTGCATATCGATTACTACCCGCCGCGGGGAGACGCCAAGGAGGCCTGGGACGTCATCGACATCAAGGGCCTTTTCGGACTCCCCATGAGCATCCGCGTCAATTTGCAGGGCCGGGATTCCATCCTGGCAGCCCCCATGGTGCTGGACCTGGCGCGCTGGGTGGTGCTGCTCCAGGCCGCCGGGCGCGGCGGGGCCGTTGCAGAGCTGGGCTTCTTTTTCAAAAAGCCCGAGGGCGAACAGGCCGCGGCAACCTTTGAGGACCAATTGCGGCAGCTAACCGAACTGGAAGGGTTCTGCCGCCAACAACTGGCCGGCTGAGGCTTTTACCATCACGATCGTGACAAGCTGGTGCAACCCCTATGGGAACGATCGTCGAGAGGCAAGCCCCGCGAGGAGATTATCATGGTTTTCGGATACAGCACGAATGCTTATGTCAACTATTCGGTCCAAGAGTCCTTGGCACGCATCGCTGCGTTGGGCTTCAGGGGGGTGGAGATCATGTGCGACCGTCCCCATCTTTACCCGCCCGATTTTGACGACGGCGCCCAGGCGGATCTCAAATCCGTTCTCGACACCCACCGTTTGCATGTCACCAATCTCAACAGCTTTACCCTGTTTGCCGTGGGTGACACCTATCTGCCGTCCTGGATCGAGCCGGAGGCTGAACGCCGGGCCATCCGCGTCAAGCACACCCTGGAATGCCTGCAGGTCGCCCGCGCCTTGGGGGCCGGTAATATTTCCGTTCCGCCGGGGGGGCCGCTGGAGAAAAACATGACTCGCCAGGAGGCCTTCCGGCATTTTTTCGACGGGCTGGAGCAGGTGCTTCCGGTGGCGGAGGCGTTGGGCGTCAAGGTGCTGGTGGAGCCCGAACCGAACCTGCTGATGGAGAAGACGTCCGAATTCAAGCCGTTTATCAGGGAAATCCAATCGCCCATGGTCGGTCTCAATTTCGATATCGGCCATTTTTTCTGCGCCGGCGAGGATCCTGCCGTGGCCCTGGAAGAATTGTTCGAATGGATTGGGCACATGCATGTGGAAGACATCGCGGCCACGCGCGAACACAACCACCTCATTGCCGGTCTGGGGGCCATCGATTTCGAAGGCGTGTTCCAGACGATGGAACGTTTGGGGTACGACGGCGATATCAGCCTCGAGCTTTACCCCTATGTCGACAGGCCGGATGAGGCCGGGCAGAAAAGCCGGGACCACCTCCTGCCGATCTTTGCGCGTGCCGGGTACGAGGTATAAACTTTTTTTACGATCTTCATAAAAAATATTAATAAATTTAGATTTTTATTGTCGTTTGGCGGCGATAAACACCCGGTATTTGGCCCGCCGGCCAAAAATTTTTGCCCGGCGGGTGTTTTCTCCCCCTGGATCCATCCAAACCCCTCTATTGACTCCCATCGCCAATATTTTGACTTTGCTTCTGCTCCGGACGCATCATCTTGTGGCCCCGGGATTCCGGGTAGCTATTTCTAACTTGCTGACAACGCACCAAAAACAGACCTTAAGCAGCATTTTGATAAAAATAGGGTAAGAAATTTTAAGAAAAGGCATGGGTATTGCTTTGCCCCATGAGTAAGATTCATTGATTAAATCGTTGGTGGAAATTAGGTTTATAACCCCTTCCCCAGAAAACGAGGTGTCATATGATTTCTTCTCCATGCCGCGATTGTGAAAACAAACATCTGCCCAAAGACGAGTGTCTCGAGACCTGCCACAAGTTGGAAGCGATCCGCCGTTTGCAGTTCAGCCGGCGGGAAATCAGAATATGCCAGGCCGTGGATTATTCCGATGACAATCGCTTTTTGATCGGGCACGAATATCGCCCCTGTGCTTAAAGCGCGATGCCGGGCGGCATGGGATGCCTTCGCGGCCATGATCCGGCATACCGTCTGCGTCATACCGTATGATAGATAAGACCATCGGGTAAGATCCTGGCCGCATCCCATCGCCCGGCGCGTGATCGAATCCCTCAGATCAAGGCGTTCCCTTTGCAAGGCCATTGCCATACCTCCTCACCTCCCTCGAAAAAAGGCCTGCCGGATTCGGCAGGCCTTTTTTTGTGTGGTGTATCGCCGGCCCCATGATACGGCTCGCAGGATTTGACGGCCGGGCCTTATGTAACGCAAGGTGGAATATTCGATGTGGCGTTATGGGAGAAAGAAGGATGCTTCGCAAACAGGTTTGCCCGGGGCTTGTCGTTGTCATGATGCTGATGGCGCCCGCCGTCGCCGGGGCCGTGAGGGCGCAGGCCGAAGACGAGATCACTTATTTGCTGGACGCCATTGCGGCCTCGAACTGCCGTTTTAAAGGTCATGGGGCCCTCCGCATTTGCAAGGTGAACGGCGAGACTGATCAAGCCACAGGCCATAAGGACAGGCCCGATCAGCAGTTTTACGGTTTGGGGGCCTATCCGATTTTTCCTTGAAGACCGCATGGCGTTTCCTCCGGTTAGCCGTGCAGCGGCCGACCGACCGCTTTCAGGGCGGTTTCGCCGATGATCTCGGCCAGGGTGGGGTGGGCATGAATGGTGCCCGCCAGGTCTTCCACCGTCAGTCCCTTGTTCACGGCCAGGGTGCCTTCGGCGATCAATTCGGTGGCGTGGGGACCGATGATATGGACCCCCAACACCTGGCCCGTGCGCGTTTCGGACACGATTTTGGCCTGGCCGGCGATTTCGCCCAAGACCTGGGCCTTGCCCAGGGTGCGGAACAGCACCTCATCGGCCCGGACGGCATGGCCGGCGGCCAGGGCCTGGGATTCCGTCAGGCCCACCGTGGCCACCTCCGGCGATGTGAAGATGGCGCCGGGAACGGCATGGTATTCCATCCGGCGGTCGCCATCCAGGACATTGTCCGCAGCCACCAGACCTTCGGCGGAAGCCGCGTGGGCCAGCATGACGCGGTTGGGCCCCAATACATCTCCTACCGCGTAAATGCTCGGATCGGCGGTCTGCAGGCGGTCATCGGTTTTGACCCAGCCCCGTTCGTCAAATTCCACCCGGGTTTGTTCCAGGCCGATACCGTCGGTATTGGGCGTTCGGCCCACGGCGACCAAAACCGTATCCACCGCGATTTCGACGGGCGCTTTCTCTTTGGCCGAAGGGGTTTCATTGAAAGGTGAGGGTCCGATAACGGCCCGCAACCCGTCCTGGGTTTCGCCGACGGACCGGACCGCACGGTGGGTCATGCAGGCGATACGGCGCTTTTTCATTTCCCTCTGCAACACTTTGCTGCAGGCCGCATCCACCGACGGCAGGGGCAATAAGCGGTCCAGGGCTTCCACGATGGTGACCTGGGCGCCCAAGGTGCCGAAGATGTGCGCAAACTCGCATCCGATGACGCCGCCCCCCACGATCAGGAGCGATGGCGGCACGCGGTCGAGGGCGAGGGCGTCATTGCTGGAGAGAATACGCCGGCCGTCCACGGCCAGGCCGGGGAGGTCCATGGGGCGCGAGCCGGTGGCCAAGATCAGCCGGTCCCACGTCACCACGGCGTTCGGGCCTTCGGGCGGTCTAATCTCGGTTACACCGGTCTTCAGGATTTTGGCGGTACCTTGGTGGTAGCGGATACGGTGATGGGCGAAGAGGCTGTGCAGGCCTTTGATCTGGTCCTGGATCACCTTCTCCTTGCGGGCCATCAGGCGGGTCATATCGACCGTCGCGGGGCCCGGCAGTTCGATGCCGAAATCGGCGGCCCGGCGGCAATCCGCAAAGCGCTCGGCGGCGCTGATGAGCACTTTGGAGGGGATGCAGCCCCAATTGAGGCAGGTTCCGCCGGGGGCTTCCTTTTCGATCAGGGTGACGTCGGCGCCAAGCTGGGCGGCACGGACCGCCGCCACGTAACCGCCGGGACCGGCGCCCATGATGCAGATGCGTTTGGCCATCACGCTTCTCCTTGCCGGGGGAATCCGATGGGGATTGCGGCCCGATCAACGCTATCAGATCCACCATCAGGATCAACCATAATAAATCATGCCTACGGAAACTAAAATAGGGTTGCTTATTTCATAAAAAGTGAATATCAAAATTTATGAATCAATCAAATTAATAAAAGTTTTTGACCGGTCTTACATGGGGCCGGATTGCAGCCGCCATTCCATCGACCATTACGCCTTACCAGGCTGTGGATAACCAACAGGTCGAAAGGCAAGGCGCCGTTTCGCAGGGACGGGCTTCACCTTGGCCTATAGGATCAGCTGAGAACTCCCGCAGCGCGGGACAACGCCGCATTTCGGCCTGAGGCGCCGTTTATCCACCGTCTGCTAGGGCGGCCGGCGCGTAGGTTGTGATTGGGGCTTGTCATGCCCAACGGACAGCTGCTATGTCCGCCTAGGGCACAATCGCAGCCTTACCCCTCGTAAATTGCAGTCCGAACCGAGCTCGCTTGCGAACGCTTTTTCTCCTCTCTGTCTTTTGATCCGTATCGAGGCGGATGCCAATGCCAGCCCTATTCCGACAGGAGATGCACCCATGGCCCCTCTCCAAACGCCCCTCTATGCCTGGCACACCGCCCACGGCGCCCGCCTGGCAGTTTTCGGGGGCTATGATATGCCCCTGTGGTACGGTTCGGCCAAAGATGAACATCTGGCGGTCCTGACCCACGCCGGGCTCTTTGACACCAGCCACATGGCCGTCGTCATGGTGGATGGCCCGGAGGCTTTCGATCTGCTCCAGTTTTGTTTTACCACCGACCTGGCGGCCTGCCTGGGACCTCGCAAAGCGCCCCTCAAACCGGGACGCGCGGTCTATGGGGCTTTTCTGACCGAGGCGGGTCATGTCCTTGACGATGCGATCGTGTTCATGCTGGGCGGGACCTCCTTCATGGTGGTGGTCAATGCGGGTATGGGCCCGGCCGTGGCGCGTCATTTGACGGATTGCCGGCGCGGTGGCCAGGCCGAGGTCAGGGACCTCTCCGGCCAGGTGGGCAAGATGGATGTCCAGGGGCCGCTGGCGGCCACGATCATGGGGGAGGTGTTGCGGGAGCCGGAGGCGGTCTTCGAGGGGATGCCCTATTTCGCGTTTAAGGGCGGGTTCGGGGAGAGACCGCCTGCCGTGGGCGCGGTGGTCACCCGTGACGGCGTGCCGCTGCTGCTGTCCCGCACAGGGTACACCGGGGAGTTCGGTTTTGAGATCTTCACCGCGGCCGATGCCATTGCCGGTGTCTGGGAGACGATTGTCGCCACCGGCCAGCGCTACGGCGCCATCCCCTGCGGGCTGGCCGCCCGGGATTCGCTGCGGGCCGGGGCGGTGTTGCCCTTGTCCCACCAGGACATCGGGGCCTGGCCTTTTTGCCATCACCCCTGGCCGTTTGCCCTGCCATACATGCCGGACAAAAGCCAATTTTCCAAGCCGTTTCTGGGGGGCGCGGCCCTGGAACCCTGCCAGGCGCCCTTTACTTATCCTTTTGTGGGCCAAGACCTGCGCAAGGTGTCCCCGCCGGCGGAGGTGCTCGACCAAGATGAGCGGGTTCTGGGTCAGGTGTTGACCTGTGTCACGGATATGGCCATCGGATGGCACGCCAATCGTGTGGTCAGCGTCGCCAGTCCGGATCGGCCCCCGGACTTCAGGGCCGGTGGCCTAAGCTGCGGATTCGTCAAGGTGGCGGACCCTCTGCCGTGGAACACGACATTGATCCTCAAAGACAAGCGCCGGCAAATTGCCGTCCGTGTCGTGAAAGACATTCGACCGGACCGAACGGCTCGCCGACCTATTCAAACGATGCTGCAACCAAAGGAGGAATGATCCATGAAAGAACTCAGTGAACTCAACCTGCCCGAAGACGTCCGCTACACCAAGGATCACGAGTGGGCGCGCCGCAAAGGGGAGACTTTCCAGATCGGCATCACCGATTTTGCCCAGGATCAACTGGGCGACATCGTTTTTGTCGAATTGCCGGAGCCGGGGGACGTCTTCCAGAACGGGGACGAATTCGGCACGGTGGAGTCGGTCAAGGCGGTCTCGGAGCTGTTCATGCCTTTGGGCGGTGAGGTTGCGACCGTCAATGCCGCGCTGGAGGATTCCCCGGAACTGGTCAACAACGCTCCCTACACCGAGGGCTGGATGCTGGAGATCGCGGCCTCCGATCCCTCCGAGTTCGATCAGATGATGGACCGCGAGGCGTATCTTGAGATGCTGAAAGGATCGTAAGAATGAGATACTTATCCCATACCCCTGAAGACCTGGCCGCCATGCTGCAGGTCGTGGGCGTGAAGGATCTGGAAGGACTCTTCCGCACCATCCCCGAGGACTGTCGACGGACGGCTCCCCTGGATCTTCCGGAAATGACCGAGTGGGAGTTGAACGATCACATGGCCCGGCTGGCCGACCGGATGGTCTCCTGGGCCGATTATAAAACGTTTGCCGGTGCCGGGAGCTATCATCACTACATCCCGGAGGTTACCCGCTCTCTGCTGAGCCGTTCCGAATTCGTCACGGCCTATACGCCCTACCAGCCGGAAATCAGCCAGGGGACCTTGCAGGGCATCTTCGAATACCAGACCCTGGTGTGCCGTCTGCTCGGAATGGAGGTGGCCAATGCTTCCCTCTACGACGGGGCTATGGCCGTAGCTGAGGCGCTGCTCATGGCGATCCGCATCGGTCGACGGAAGAAGACCGTGGCGGTTTCCACCCTGGTCAACCCTTACTACCGCAAGGTGGTGGAAACCTATCTGGCGCCCACCGAATTCAACGTCGTCTGGCTGCCCTACCGCCCGGACGGCACCACCGATCTTTCCGGCCTGGACGCCATCGCGGATCTGGCCGGCGTGGCGGTGCAGTCTCCCAATTTTTTGGGCGGCATCGAAGATCTGGCAGCCGCCGGCAAAGCCATCCACGACCGGGATGCCATTTTTATTACCTGTTTCAGCGAGCCCTTGGCCTACGGGATTCTGAAGGCCCCCGGTGCGCTGGACGCCGACATCGTGTGTGGCGAAGGCCAGAGCCTGGGCATTCCCCAGTCCTTTGGCGGGCCGGGGCTGGGCGTGTTTGCGGCCAAGCAGCAATATGTGCGCAATCTCCCGGGCCGTCTCGTGGGCCAGACCGTGGATGCCGACGGCAAACGGGGCTTCGTGCTGACGCTTTCCACCCGCGAGCAGCATATCCGGCGTGAGAAGGCGACCTCCAATATCTGCTCCAATCAAAGCCTGTGCGCCATGGCGGCCGGCATGTACATGGCCGCCCTGGGGGGAACCGGCTTTCGGGAGTTGGCGCAGCTCAATCACGACAAGGCCGAATATCTGAAATCCGCCCTCCAGGCGGCGGGCCTGGAAATTCCCTTTGCGAGCACCACCTTCAATGAATTCGTGGTGAAACTCCCGAAGGGTTTCGACCAGAAGTGGCAGGCCCTGCTGCAAAAGAAGATTCTGGCCGGCATTCCTATGGTTTGCTACTACCCGGAGCTGGCCGACCATTATCTTTTCTGCGTGACCGAAACCCGTAGCAAAGACGACATGGATGCGCTCGTCAAGGAGGTGCAAGCATGAACGAAAGCATCGGCACACGCGGACTGATTTTAAACGAGCCCTTTCTGTGGGAGCGCGGCCGCAAGGGGCGCAGCGGCTATTCGCTGCCCCGGCGGGATGTGGACCCGGCACCGCTGCCGGAGCACCTGGCCGGTGAGGGCCCGGATTTCCCCGACCTGAGCGAAGTCGAAGTGGTGCGCCATTACACCCGGCTTTCCACCTGGAATTACGGGGTGGATTCCGGCATGTATCCCCTGGGCTCCTGCACCATGAAATACAACCCCAAAACCAACGAACGCCAGGCCTCCCTGCCCGGCTTCGCAGGGGCCCATCCTCTGGTGCCGAGTGAATTGTGCCAGGGGGCCCTGCAGCTGATCTATGAGCTGGAGCACTATCTGGCCCATGTGGCCGGCCTGGAGGCCGCCACGGTACAGCCGTCGGCCGGCGCCCAGGGGGAATTGACGGGAATGCTCATATTCTCGGCTTACCACCGGGACCGGGGCAAACCACGCACCAAGATCCTGATTCCGGATACCGCCCACGGCACCAACCCGGCCAGCGCCGCCCTGTGTGGGTTCAAGGCCGTGCCGGTGGAGACCGGACCGGACGGGGTCCTGTTGCCCGAGGCGGTGGAAGCGCTCATGGACGAGGATACGGCCGGGATCATGGTGACCAATCCCAACACTCTGGGCCTGTTTGAAACCCATATCCAGGCCATTGCCGCCATCGTACATGCCAAGGACGGCCTGGTCTATGCGGACGGGGCCAACATGAACGCCGTCATGGGGGTGGTGGACTTCGGCCGGGCCGGCGTGGACGTGCTGCACATCAATCTGCACAAGACCTTCTCGACGCCTCACGGGGGCGGCGGACCGGGTTCCGGCCCGGTCTGCGTGGGCAAACGCCTGGCGCCTTTCCTGCCGGCCCCGCGGGTGGTGAAAACCGGCGAGGGCTACCTGCTTTCCGAAGACTTTCCCAAAAGCATCGGCAAGCTGCATGCCTTTTACGGCAACTTCGGGATCATGGTACGGGCCTACAGCTACATCCTCTCCATGGGGCCGAAGCTGAAAGATGTCAGCCAGCATGCGGTCCTGAACGCCAATTACATCAAAGAGCTGCTCAAGGATGTCTATCATCTGCCCTTCGACGTGCCCTGCATGCACGAGTGCGTCTTTACGGACAAGTTTCTCGAGAAGCATAAGGTGACGACCCTGGACGTGGCCAAACGGCTGATCGATTACGGCTTTCATCCGCCGACGATCTACTTCCCGCTGGTGGTTCACGGGGCCATCATGATCGAGCCCACGGAATCGGAGTCCAAGGAGACCATCGACCAGTTCATCGCCACCATGCGGGCCATCGCCCAGGAGGCCCAGGAGGATCCGTCCCTTCTGCAGCAGGCCCCCCATAAGCCCAAGGTGCGTCGGATGGACGAAACCGCCGCTGCCCGCAAACCCTGCCTGAGAGGATAAAACGGTCTGGGCGAGGGGTCTTGTAAATATGGATGACCCTCCTTGCGGGGAGCGCAAAGCCGGACCCCTTTGCGCTCCCCGATCAAAGCGGGATTTCGCAAATCACCGGATAACGATAGGCCATGAAAATCGACGATACGACGATTGCCATTATCAAACATCTGCGCGACGGTCGCAAATCCTTCAAGCGCATCGCCGAGAATCTCAATCTGGCAGAAAATACGGTGCGTTCCCGAGTGCGTCAACTGGTGGATCAGGGGGTTCTGGAAATCGCCGGTTTGGTGGATCCCGAGTCCATCCCCAGCCACCAGCCGGTGATCATCGGCGTCAAGCTTAAAACCACCGACATGTTCAAGAAGGGCGAAGAATTCAGCCACCTCAAGGGCGTTGTCTCCGTCAGCGTGGTCACCGGCCGCTACGATTTGATTCTGGTGGTGCTTTTCAAAGAAGGCTACGGTCTGGAGGAATTCTATACCGAAGAAGTCGTCCGGATCGAAGACGTGCAGTCTTTGGAAACCTTTGTGGTCTGCAAAGGGTACAACCTCAAAGTCCCTTACATACTTTAGACGTCATGCAGATGGAGTGTGCCTGTGGAAACTTATGAAAAGCTGGGTAGCTTTTACTTGGGGAAGACGGTTGCCACGGATGGCCGGGGACAGCCGCCGGAGCTGGTGCTTTACGATTCCAAGGACCTGACCACGCATGCCGTGATCATCGGTATGACCGGCAGCGGCAAAACCGGCCTGGGGGTGGCCCTGCTGGAAGAGGCCCTGATCGACAAGATTCCGGTCATTGCCATCGATCCCAAGGGGGATCTCACGAATTTGGCCCTGACCTTTCCCGGTATGCAGGCCGAGGACCTCCAGCCCTGGGTCAATCCCCAGGAAGCTCTGGCCAAGGGCAAGACGGTGGCGGCCTACGCCGCGGACGAGGCCCGCAAGTGGACCGACGGTCTGGCGCAGTGGGGGCAGGATACGGAGCGCATCGCCCGGCTGAAAGCCGCCGCCGAACTGACCCTCTACACCCCCGGCAGCAGTGCGGGGACACCCGTCAGCCTGCTGCGGCAGTTCAACGCGCCACCGACGGCGGTTATCGACGATCCGGATTTGTTCAGCGAACGCATCGAAACCACCACCAGCAGCCTGATGGCCTTGCTGGACCTGGCGGCAGACCCGCTTTCCAGCCGGGAACATATCCTGGTGGCCAATATCTTCAGCCACATCTGGCGGGAAGGGCAGGGGCTGGATCTGGCCGGTTTGATCCAGGCCATTCAGAATCCGCCTTTCGCGCGGGTCGGCATCATGGATCTGGACAGCTTTTATCCCGCCAAAGATCGCTTCGCTCTGGCCATGCGCATCAACAACCTGCTGGCGGCGCCGGGGTTTGGCGCCTGGCTGGAAGGCACACCGCTCAGCATTCCCGCGTTGCTGCACACCCCGACCGGCCAGCCGCGGGCTTCGGTATTCACCATCAGCCACCTTTCGGATGCCCAACGCATGTTTTTCGTGTCCATGCTGCTGAACGAATTGCTGGGATGGATGCGCACCCAACCGGGCACCACCAGCCTGAGAGCGATTCTCTATATGGACGAAGTTTTCGGGTATTTCCCGCCGGTTAGCAATCCGCCGTCCAAAACCCCACTGCTGCGGCTTCTCAAACAGGCCCGGGCTTTCGGCCTGGGGGTGGTACTGGCCACCCAGAACCCGGTGGACCTGGACTATCGGGGGCTGTCCAACACCGGCACCTGGTTGATCGGGCGCCTGCAAACCGAGCGGGACCAGATGCGCGTCATGGACGGCCTGCAGGGCGGTGCCCTGGGAGGGCGAATGGATACCGGGCGCCTCAAGCCGCTATTGGCCGGGTTGGAGAGCCGCACCTTTTTGCTGCACAATGTGCATGAAGACGGGCCGGTGGTGTTCAAATCCCGCTGGGCTTTATCCTACCTGCGGGGGCCGCTTACCCGGGAACAGATCAAACAATTGAATCCCCAAACCAAGGATGCCGGACTATCCTTCGTACCGGAACGGGCGACGGCCGTGGATGCCGCCCAAGCGCCGGTAGCCCGGCCGGCCGCGCCAACCGTGCCGCCCGACATCCCGGTTTATTTCGTCAAAGGATCGGGGGCCGGCCGGAACGGCACCTATGTCCCGCACGTTTTGGGCCAGATGGCGATCTATTACAGCAGTGCCAAATATCAGGTGGACCTGGCGCGTTCGCTGGCCCTGGCAGCCCCTCTGGAGGATGGCCCCGTCCCCCTCGATTGGGATGCCGCCGTGGCACTCAGCGCCGATGCCGACATGCTGGCAGAGGATCCCATGTCCGGTGTCGGTTTCGGGGATCTGCCCGGCGTCGCCCTCAAGCCGTCCGCCTATCGCAAATGGCAACACGATCTGGTGCGCTGGGCCAAGGCGAACCATCCCGTTACCTTGCTGCGTTGCAAGTCCCTGAAGGTGACCAGCACGCCGGAAGAGCGCGAGGGGGATTTTCGCAGCCGGCTGGCCCTGGCCCTGCACGAGCAGCGGGACCTGGCGGTGGAAAAGCTGAGGCGCAAATACGCCAACCGGTTTCAAACGCTGCAAAACAGGTTGATGACCGCGGAGCAGGCCATTGCCCGGGAAGCGGAACAGGCCAAGGCCCGTCAGATGGACACCGTCATTTCTTTTGGAACGGCTATTTTGGGTGCGTTTTTGGGCCGCAAGACCGTCAGTGCCCGGTCTACCTCCCGTGTGGGGACGGCCTTGAAATCGGCCGGACGCATGCAAAAAGAGAAAATGGATGTCGAGCGCGCCCGGGAACGGGCGGATGCCGTCCGGAAGCAATTGGGAGAGCTCGAGAGTCGCCTGCAGGACGACATCCAACGCCTGGAAATGCAGTTCGATCCCGAAAGTGAACCCCTGGAGGAGATCCGGATTGCGCCGAAACTCTCCGATATCACGGTGGAACTCTTCGGACTGGCCTGGCTCCCCTATCGCCAGAGCGACCAGGGGCGGTTTCTGCCGGATTGGCGCGAAGCCGTTTAAGGCTTAGGTTGTAAAGACAACCGCCGCCGATTGGCGCTGATTACCGGCAAGCGCCAAATCCAGGAATGCCGAACGTCAGTGCTACCCGTCCTGCAACAGGAAGCCTGACGCTTAACCCGTTGCGAAGCCCGTAGCGACGGCGCGGCCGCCGATTTGTAGACGGTCCCCGCGGTGTCGCTTGAGGTGACGGATCACGATCGCGCTACGCCACGGACGACATCTCCCGCGCAGGAGGTGCCATGGAACAGGGACCGCTTTTCGAACCGTTCGTTATCGGCGACTGCCGAAGCCGGAACCGGATTGCCGCCCTGCCGTTGTTTACGGGCTATGCCCGACCTGACGGGGGGGTGACCCCTCTGCTGCGCGAGCATTATTGGCGGTTGGCGTCTTCCGGGGCCGGTCTGGTGGTGGTAGCCAATGTGGCGGTCTCCGAGGACGGGCGCACGTCCCGGCGTTCGCTGCGCATCGACGATGATCGCTTTGTGCCCGGACTGACCCGCCTGGCGGCCACGATCCGGCAGCGCGGGGCCCTGGCCTGCATCCAGCTCAACCATGCCGGACGGTTTGCCACCACCGCGCGCCCCCTTCTGCCGGCGCCCTTTGCCGCTTCCCATTTGGATCACGATATCGCGGCACTGAAATCCTTCATGCAGACCTTCCCTTTCAGCGACCGTTTCGGTCTGACGGCCCGCTTCATGAAGATGAGCGCCAAATGGCGCACGGGCATGACGCCGGCCGATCGCGAGCGGGTGGTGGGCGATTTCGGCCGGGCCGCCGGGCGGGCCGCGGCAGCCGGCTTCGATATGATCGAACTGCATGGCGCCACGGGATATCTCCTGACCCAGTTTCTCTCGGCTTTCTCCAATCAGCCGCCCGGTCCCTGGTCGGGGGATTTCCAGCGGCGTGTCCTTTTTGTCCGGGACGTGGTGCGGGCCGTGCAAGAGGCCCTTCCCAAGGGCTTCCCCATCGGATACCGGCTGCTCGTACACGAGTGGGTTCCCGAGGGCATCGACCTGGAAGAGGCCACGGCGCTGGCCCGCGTTCTGGAGGGATTGGATATCGCTTATCTATCCGTCAGCGCCGGGACCTATAACTCGATGTTCAACCCCGAGGCCGTCCAAGCGACCCGTCGCCCGGCCTATCTGCTGGCTGAGGGGCAACATTTGCGCAACGCCGTAAAAACGCCGCTGATCCTGGGCGGGCGGGTGTTCCGACCGGATATCGCCCGCCGGGTTCTGGCGCGGGGCGCAGCGGACATGGTGGGGCTGGGCCGCCCCCTGCTGTCGGATCCCGGTTGGCTGGAAAAAGCCCGCACGGGTCGACGCGTGACGGTCTGCATCGACTGCCGGCAGTGCCTCAAGCGGGTGATCCAGGAGAAAGGGCTGGCCTGCGCCCGCTGGCCGGAAATCGAGATTGAACGGGTGGACCTGGAATGCGTCCTGCATGTCCGGCTGAATGCCTGCCTGCTGTTTACTTCCGGGAAGACGCTCGATGTGCCGCCCGAGATGCTGCCGCTCAGCTTGACGGGGCCGGAGGGGGTGGAAGAACACAAGATCCGCCTGGTCTACTTTATTCCCGGCGATGACACGGGTGAGCCCTTTCGCAAGGCTTCCGAGCACCACGCGGCCCGGGTCCGCCGTCACTGGCACGCTATCGGCCAGCGCGATTCCCTTCTGGAAGCGGTGTTCAAGGCGGCTGATCCGCCGTGGCACGATGAACTGCTGGCTAAAGCCCGCCAGGACGGCTTTGGCATGCTGGTGCTGGTGGACGGCCGTGACGTGCGCCGGGGCGAGATCCTGGCCGCCAAATGGCGTGAGGGGGTGTTCATGGCCCTGGCCCAAGGCGATCCGGCCAAGAAGGTTTTTGTGGCGGTCGATCTATCCCCCGCGACCTATATCCTGCTGCGTTTTGTGGCTTACGCGTTTTTAGGTCGGCCCGGTTTCCGCTTTCGCTTCGTGCACGTCCTGACCGGCTCTCCGCAAGCGGCCCGGGCGCGCTGGTCCAAAATGCTGCCCCTTTCGGGCTGGGATGCGGACATGCCCCTTGACGTGATGCCGCCCGGGCCGGGCGGGGTGGCCCAGATCCTCCTGGAGGCTGCCGCCGGTTGGGATTTTGTAGTGGTGGGCCGGCGTGGAATGTCGCGGATCAAATCGCTGCTGCTGGGCAGCGTTTCCCGCCGGATCCTGCGGGCGGCACCGGATGCCACGGTGGTGATTGTTTCCTGATACCCGTGATTTCGCCGCATTGTTCAGGGATTTTTTCCATAAGCATTCTGTTACTTTTCTTGCGCGCGCAAGAAAAGTAACCAAAAGAAGGCCTCCTGTCACGCGCCCTTCGGGTTCGCCTGCGCGTCGGGGCTGTGGCCGGACGCGCCGAAACTCGCCCCGCCTCCGCCAAGGCTACGGCGGGACTCAGACAATCGCCGCGTCTTGATCGCCCACATCCCCGATGCTCGGCCGCGTGACAAAGGGGTCCGCTATTTCGAGGATTGAAAACGCGCGAGAACGCCGCCAGGGGCCGAAAGATGCTATTTATGGATGGACACACTGAACAGCCTCATCAAAGCAGGTGATTTGCTCCAGGCCGTCCTCACCGACGATGTGGGTGTTTTCGATGCCCACCACGCCCTTGCCCGGAAAGATCAGCTTGGGCTCCAGGGCGATGGTCATGTCTTTTTCCAGGGGCATCTCCTGGCCTTTGGCCAGGAAAGGATATTCATCCAGCTCCAGCCCGACCCCGTGGCCGATGAAGCGGATGCGCTGCTGGTCCGCGCCCATGAACCACGCGGCGTAGCCCTGGTCCGCAGCCCATTGGACAGCAAAATCGTAGAGATCGCCGGCCGCGACCCCGGGCCGGGCCCGTTGCTTGAGGAGCCCTTGCAGGGTCAGCATGGCCTGGTGGGCTGTCATCAGGTCGTCGGGAAGGTCTCCCAACGCGAAGATGCGGGTGTGGTCGGCGATATAGCCCTGCCAGGCAAAGACATAGTCCAGCAGAATCGGCTGGTGGCGTTTGATCCGGGCGAATCCGGCCCCCTGGGCCACGGCCGCGCTGGCGCCCGCTCCACCGGTGGGCGAGGCCAGAAAGCTCGGTTCAGCCGCCGAGGGGCCTGCCATGAGGTGCCCGTAGAACATTTCGCCGCCCCAGATGCGCATGCGGGCCAGGCCCTGGTGGCCCCGCCGGCGGGCTTCGGCCTCCACCTGGCCGGCCAGTTCGAGTTCGGTCATACCCTCCCGGATGAGGTGACCGGCGGCTCCGGCCACCTCGTCGGCCCGCACGGCGGCCTGTCGCATGATGTGGTGCTCGTAGGGAGATTTGACCGCCCTGACCAACCGGATGAAATGGGATACGTCCTCTATGGCGACGCCTTCGAATAAATGCCGATAGTTCAGATACAAGGCGGCCGGGATGACGTCCATTTCCAGCCCCAACACCTTTCCCATGCGCAACCCGTGAGCCTTGAGCAGGTCGGGGATCTGGCGGGGGCTTTGCAGCGGAACGATTTGCGGGAGAGGCGATTCGGCTCGGGCCCGGGCGAAACTTTTACGGACCATCAGCAGGGGGGCGCCCTCGGCCGGAATGTAGAGATGCGCCTGTTGAATCGTGCCGGCGAAGTAAAAGAGATCGCTGTTCTGCAGGATCAGGGCCCCGTCCATCTCCCGGGCGGCTAGATGCTGCTGAAAACGGCGGATGCGCTGTTCAAGTTCTTCCAGGGGGGTGCTCGGTGCTGTGGGATGCATGCGCTGCCTCCTTATGGGTTGGGCCACGGGCGGCCCAGAAGGTTTCAAGATAGGATGCTACGGGGTGGCCGAACCGGGGTAGGACCGGGCGCCATTCATTCGGGAAGAGATCCTGGTAGCGGCGGGTGGCAAAGCGGCTGTCCACCAGCAGGACCGATCCCCGGTCACGGGAGGTGCGGATCACCCGGCCCACCGCCTGCAATACCCGGTTGAAGCCGGGGTAGCGGTAGGCGAAATCAAAGCCGGCCTGGAGCTTGGCTTCGAAATGATCCCGGATCAGGTCGCGCTCCAGGCAAATCCCCGGCAGCCCCACACCCACGATGGCCGCCCCGGAAAGCCGGCGCCCCACCAGATCGATGCCCTCCCCGAAAATGCCGCCCATCACCACGAAGCCCACCAGGGTTCCGGGGTTGTCTCCTACAAAGTGCTCCAGAAAGGTTTCCCGGGCCTTTTCGTCCATATCGCGGGACTGCACGATGGTGGGGATTTCCGGGTAGGACGCCCGGAAGACTTCGTGCACCATGGTTAGATAGGCATAGGACGGAAAGAAGGCAAGGTAGTTGCCGCGTTCGCCCCTGACCAGGTGACCGATGGCCTCGGCCAGCCGCTGCTTGGTCTGCTCCCGGTCGCGGTAGTAGGTGGAGATGCGCCCTTCCACGATGAGGCAGAGATTTTCCGGTGGAAAGGGTGATGGCAGGCGCAGGAACACGGTTTGGTCGTCACCGCCGAACAATTCGTTGAAATAGGCAAAGGGGGTCAGCGTGGCCGAAAATAAGACCGCGCTCCGGCCGCGCTGGAGGGCTTCAGTCAGTTGATCGGCAGGATCCAGGCAGAAGAGCTTGACCTCCAGATCCTTGCCGTCGCTGATGGTGCAGGTGGTGTAGCTCGAATCGAAACGCTCCGCCACCCGCAGGAAGGCCGATACGTCGAAGAAGCGCTGGAGGAGATCCTCCTTCCAGGGGGCGGGTTTGTTTTTCACCAGCCATTTTTCAGCCCGGCGGTGAAAGGACAGCAGGGGGGGCAGGAGGTCGTCCGGCAGCGTCGGGGTAGCGGCCTCCCCGCCAGCCGCCAGGCAGTCCCGTCGGGCCGCCACCATCCAGGAATTGATGCGGCCCAGGGCGCGGTAGAGGGGGCGGTGATTGTCCCGCAGGGCCTGCCGCAAGTCCAGAAAGGGCTGTTTGTGCAGCACGGCCGAAAACATCTCCCGGGACCGATCCACCAGGTTGTGGGCTTCATCCACCAGAAAAGTGTAGGCCTCGCCGTCATCGTTGAAAAAGCGGCGCAGGTAGACCCGGGGATCGAAGGCGTAATTATAGTCGCCGATAATGGCATCCATCCAGAGGGCCATGTCCAGGCTGAATTCGAAGGGGCAGACTGCAAAGGCTTCCGCCAGGCGGGTAATCGTGTCCCGCGTCAGGGCGTCCTCCTCGAAGGCTGCTTCCCGCGCCTGCTTCAGGCGGTCATAGTGGCCGTGGGCCCGCGGGCATTCTTCGGGGCTGCAGGCGGCGTCGGGGTGGGGGCAGATTTTTTCCTTGGCGGTCAGGGTCAGGCTTTTGAGCTGCAGGCTGTTTGCGCGCAGGAGGGCCAAGGCCCTTTCGGCGGCCTGCCGGCCGGTGGTCCGGGCGGTGAGGTAGAAGATTTTCGCGGTCAGCTCCTCTCCCAGGGCCTTGATGGCAGGGTAGAGGGCCGCCATGGTTTTGCCGATGCCGGTGGGGGCCTGGATCATGGCCCGCCCTTCACTTTGAATCGCGCGGTAGGCCGCAACGGCCATCTGGCGCTGCCCCGCCCGGAAATCCGGGAAGGGGAACGCCAGTTCCCGGACGGACTGGTTGCGCCGGCGGCGCCATTGTTCCAGGCCATTGGCCCAGCGGCCATAGTCATCGAGCAGGACCGCCATGAAGCGTTCGAGGGCGTCCATGGTGATCGTCTGGCGAAGCTCGCGCGTCTCTTCGGTGGTCAGGTGGTAATAGGTGAGCTGGACGTCCACTTCGGTCAAATCGTGCTGCCGGGCGTAGAGCCAGGCATAGGCCTTGACCTGCCCCCAGTGCAGGGGGTCGGGGTTTTCTTCGAGCTTATCCAAGTCGCGATGGGTGGACTTGATTTCATCCACCACGACCCGGTCGGCGTCGTAAAAAACGCCATCAATACGGCCGGTTATCGTCAGGATGAAATCGGCGGTTTCCATTTCATGGTATACGGCCACTTCCGACTGGTAGCCGGCGGGGCGCGCACGCTGGATGCGCTGATGGGCCCGGATTCCCTCCAGAGAGCGTTGGGCGCCGGCGAAGGTCGACTCCAGGTCGCCGCTTTGCAAAACGAAGGCCACCAGCGTGCGAACGGCAACGGACAGGCGGGATTTCAAAAAAATCGCTTTCGATTTCAACATGGAAGGTTATCTGTGGATGGGCGGCATCGCCACCGCCAGACAGATCAAGCAGAGGTGAGGGTAAAGGATTCCGGCGCATGAAGTCAAGACTTTGAAGGTCGCGCCTGCATGTTGACGGCTGAACGGCGCCGGGCGGTCACGCCAGCGGTTCGGTTCTGAAAAGGGCGTTAATCGGCGCTTGATTCCAGACGGGTGACAGGATAAGGAAAGGGGGCACAGTGGTTTGGGATCTGCCCTTAATCAATCCTGTTTTTAGGGATCATGCCGGAACGGGCGCCATGCAAGGCGGCCCAGCGGATGCTATGGCGCGTCCTCAAGATAGTCTGGAAAAGGTAGGTGCACGGGATGTACAGGATCGTCCATTGAGCGAAGAACAACGCTATCGGGCATTGGAAGCCCGCGTTCGACAGCTCGAAGACGAGCTGCAAAGTGCCCGGCGTTCCGAGGCGGCTACCCTGGAAAGACTCGCCCAGTATCGGATCCTTGCCGAAAACCTGACCGATATCGTCTGGACGCTGGATACCGATCTGAAGCCGACTTTTGTCACGCCGTCCGTCAAGACCCATCTCGATTATACCGTCAAGGAAGTGATCGGCCGGCCGTTTCCCGACTGGCTGACCCCGTCCAGCCGCGAACAGCTGCGGCATGCCCTAAAACGCCTTCAGAACGGCGTTCCTTCCGCCACCATGGATCTGGAACATATCCAGCGCAACGGCAACAGCTTATGGTTCGAATGCCAGTTGTCCGGTTTGTTCGACCCCCATGGCGATTTGACCGGCTACATTTGTGTATCCCGCAATATCGACCGGCGCAAGCAGGCCGAAAGCGCTTTGCAGCTCAGCAACGCCCTTTTCCAGACGGCTTTTGCCATCAGCCCGGATGCCGTGACCCTCAACCGGATGCGGGACGGGGTCTATACCATGGTCAACGAAGGCTTCACCCTGCTAACCGGCTACCCGCGGGAAGAGGTGCTTGGCAAAACCACCGAGGAGATCGGTATCTGGGCCGATCCCCGGGAGCGTCAGCGCCTGGTGGAGGCTCTCGACGAGGCCGGCTCCATGCGGAACCTGGAAGCGTGTTTCCGGGTCAAGGACGGCGGCTTGCGCACCGGCCTGGTTTCCGCCAACCTCATCATCCTGAACCGCCAGCCCTATGTGCTCTCGATTACCAAGGATATCGACACCTTCAAAAAGGCCAAGGAAGCCCTGACGGAATCGGAGGAGAAGTATCGCACCCTGATCGATACGGCGAACGATGCCATTTTTATTCTCCAGGACGGTGAGGTGAAATTCCCCAATCCCAAAGCGCGGGCAATGGCCGATAGCATGGGCGTGGATTTGAACCGGCATTCCTTTTTCGAATATGTGGCACCGGAAGATCAGAACATGATTCTGGAGCGCCACTTCCGGCGCCTGAAAGGCGACAAAGTCCCCAGCACCTACAATTTTCGCCTGCTGCGCGCCAACGGGGAAACCTTTTGGGTGGAAATCAATGCCGTGCGGATTCTCTGGGAGGGCAAACCGGCGACCCTCAATTTCATTCGGGATATCGACGATCAGGTCAAGCTCGAAGCTGAATTCCAGCACGTCCGCAAAATGGAGGCCGTGGGTACCCTGGCAGGCGCGATCGCCCATAATTTCAACAATCTACTGATGGCTATCCAGGGTAATGTGTCCCTGCTGCTGCTTGATACCGAGCGGGATGACCCCCGCCACGAGGAGATACAGAAAATTCAGGAGCACGTGGAGAGCGGCGCCCGTCTGACATCCCAACTGCTGGGATATGCCCGCAAGGGCAAATACCGCATCCGCTCCCTGGACTTCAACGGTTTGATTACCAAGACCGTGGCCTCTTTCCGCCAGTCCAATCCCACCGTCCAGATATCCATCCACCTGGCGAGCGACCTCGATGCGGTGGCCGGGGATCGGACTCAGCTCGAGCACGTGCTCTTCAATATCTTCAAGAATGCGGCCGATGCCATGCCGGAAGGTGGCGAGCTGTTCGTCAAAACCATGAATATCAGCTACCGCCAGATCCGCAAACGGAATTATAAAATCAAGCCGGGCGAGTATATCATGCTGGTGATTGCCGACACCGGGGTGGGGATGGAACAGAAAGTGCGCCGGCGCATCTTCGAGCCTTTCTTTACCACCAAAGAACTCGGCCGGGGCACGGGCTTGGGCCTGGCGTCCGTTTACGGCATCGTCAAGGGCCACGGCGGCTACATCGATGTGGATTCCAAGAAGGGTAGCGGCGCCACTTTTTTCATCTATCTGCCCACCTCCACGCGACCGATCGAAAAAACCGACTACAAGGATGAAAGTGTCATCCAAGGCAGCGGCTGTGTCCTGGTGGTGGACGATGAACCCGCCGTCCTGGAAATCAGCGGGAAAATGCTCCAAAAGCTTGGTTTCCGGGTGTTGGAAGCCTGCAGCGGCCGGGATGCCTTAAGCGTCTATCGCCAGAACCGGCAAATGATCGATCTTGTCATTCTGGATATGATCATGCCGGATATGGGCGGGGGCGAAGTCTACGACCGCATGAAGGAGATCGACCAGAACGTCAAGGCCATCCTGGCCACGGGCTACAGTCTGGACGGCGAAGCCTCCCGTATTCTGAAAAAAGGCTGTGACGACGTCATCCAGAAACCCTTTAGCATCGATCGCTTGTCCCGCGCCATTTACCAGGTCCTAAACGTTTCCAATAGTGATCGGGAGAAGTTACCTGTCTGAGGCGGCACCTTGTCTGCCATCATCCGTTCCCCCCTAAAAAGTCGTGCCTGTAAAGGAGGAAGATTATGCCGACCTGGATCGTAACCTTGGCTGTTTGCTGCTTGCTATGGGCGGCACCGCTATCCGCCGCCGAAGACAAACCCATCGGACAGACCCTGGGCGAAGCCGGTCGGGCCATTGTGGACGATTCCCGGAAGGCTTACGAAACGTCCAAGGATTTTGCCGTTGATACCGGACAAGCCATTTCGGAAGGCGCTCGGGAGGCCTACGAAGAGGGCAAGCACATGGGTCCCAAAATCGCCGAGGATATCAAGCAAGGCTTCCAGGGCGGCCGCCAGGCGCCGGATCCGACGAATGAAACCGCACCGACGGCGGAAAAACCGTGAAGGCGGTCCAGTTTGACCGCTACGGCGCTCCGGAAGTGATGACCTGCCGTGAAGTCCCGCAGCCGGTGTGCAAACCCGGGGAGCTGCTGGTACGGGTGCACGCCGCCGGGGTGAATCCCAAAGACTGCCTGGTGCGCAAGGGCAAATTCCGCTGGTTTACCGGGTGGCACTTTCCCCTGGGATTGGGCCATGACTTCGCCGGCACGGTGGAAGCTGCGGGGCACCAGGTGGACGCCTTCCAGGCCGGTGATGCGGTCTACGGCATGACCAACGGCTGGAAAGGCCGCACATACGCGGAATTTGTGGCGGTGCGGGCCTCGGAGGCCGCCCTGAAGCCCCAGACCCTGGGATTTGAAGCGGCGGCGGCCGCGCCGCTGGCGGCCCAGACCGCGCTCCAGGCCCTGCGGGACATTGGCCGCACGACGGGCGGCCAACGCGTCCTGATCAACGGCGCCTCGGGTGGGGTGGGGACTTTTGCCGTCCAGATCGCCTCCCTTCTGGGGGCGCACGTCACGGCGGTCTGCAGCGGTCGGAATGCGGACATGGTCCGGCAACTGGGCGCCCACACGGTCATCGACTATACCCGTGAGGATCTGAGGCAGCTTTCTGCGCCGGTCGATGTGTTTTTCGATGTATTCGGCAATTGCCGCTTTCCGGATACCCGCATGATGATAAAACCCAAGGGCCGTTTCATTACCACCGTACCCGGTGCGCCCATTCTGCAATGGGACCTCATGTCACGTCTGTCCGGGGGGCCCCAGGCCCGTCTGGTGGTCGTCAAATCCCGCACAGCCGACCTGCAGGCCATTTCCGCCTGGATTGCGACGGGCCGGTTGTCCCCGGTGGTCGACCGGATTTTCCCGCTGGAAGCGGTCCGGGAGGCCCATGCCTATATCGAAACCAAACGGGCCCGGGGAAAAGTGGTTCTGCGCGTGGCCTGAAAAGACCCGTCGCTCATCAGCATTCCTGGGGTGAGGAACGCCCGGGCCGCCGTGGCATCTGATACCGGCCAATCGACTGGACGCCGTCGATGGTCCGCCGCGGCCGCTTTTGAAAACGATGGCGTGGGGATTGGCGGTGAGGAAGGAATCGCCCGGAAGGCGTTGCGCCGCAGCAATCTCCGGGGAAGAACGGGAAATGCCGCGGGAATCTCAGGTGGGGCTCGCGGGGTGTTGGCGCAGGTATTCCCACATGACGACGGAAGCCGCGATGCTGACGTTCAGACTCTGTACCTTTCCGAACTGGGGGATGGTGAGGGCGCGGATGTCAGGGCAGGCCGCGATGTCTGCGCTGACGCCGAATTCTTCATGTCCCAGGATGAACGCACTGCGTTTGGGGAGGGCCGCTTCGGTAAGGGGAACCCCATTGACCGGATCCAGCGCAAACAAGGTGTAGCGGCGTTTGGCGAGCGCCGCCTGACAGGTTGCAAAGCGGTCATGAAACCGGGCCGGCACCCATTTGAAGGACCCCATGGCGGGCGCCGGATCGAAAAAATCGATGCCCACCAGATGGACCTCACGGGCGCCGAAGGCATCGGCGCTGCGGAAAATTTTGCCGATATTGAAGGTCGGTTTGAGTCCGTCCAGAATGAGGACAAATTCGTGACGGCCCGGCGAGGCAAGCAGATTGGCATTTTTCTGGCGCCGGAACCGCTGCTGGGCCGCCATCCGCTGGTGTTGAAGACGCCGCCGCGTTTGTCTGAGACCCATTGCACCTTATCCTTCGGACACATATCCGCCACTGGGGGCCGCCTGGGCTGAGAACAAAGCGCTCCGCACAGGACTGTTGGCGGATAGGCCTAACACGGCTTTCGAAGGGAATCAAGGCGCCCGCCGACAGGAGCGCCCTGGAATGTTCGGGGTTCACCAAAGATAGCGGACGCATATCGAATGAAAGGGCATGGCCATGGTTTACAAGGAATTCGACGGGCTGGGGTTCGCGGCGGGGCGCTGGCCCCTTGATCCGAAACTGCCGACGCTTACCTTTATTCACGGCTCCGGAGGGGACCATGCGCTCTGGCAGGGACAGATCGATCCCCTGCTTGCGTGGGCCAATACAATTGCACTGGACTTGCCGGGACACGGCAAGAGCCGGAAACCGGGTCTGGCGAGCGTGCCGGCCTATGCCGCGGCCGTGGCCGGATGGCTGGAGGGCCTCAGGGTGCCACGCCCGGTTCCCTGCGGCTTGAGCCTGGGGGGTGCCATCACCCTCCAACTGCTGCTCGACTGGCCGCCGCTGCTGGCGGGCGGCGTGCTGATGGGCACCGGGGCCCGACTGCGGGTGCTGCCGGAAATTCTGCAAACGATCGAGGCCGACTATGGCGCTTTCATCGATCTGCTGGGGCGTTTCGGAGCGTCCGACCAAACTCCGGCCGAGTTGATCGCCCCTGTTCAGCGCGCCGCGGCCGCCTGCCCCCCGGAGGTTGCCGCCAACGATTTCAGGGCCTGCGACGGATTCGATGTCATGGAGCGCTTAGCCGAAATCGATACACCGGTACTCGTGCTTGCAGGTGCGGACGATCGCCTCACTCCGCCCAAATACAGCGCCTATCTGGAAGCGCATATCCGCGGCAGCCGGCGGATCGAGGTCCCGGGGGCCGGCCACCTCGTCCCCGCCGAAAAACCGACCGCGGTGAACGAAGCCCTGCGCGCCTTTATCGTGGGCTTGCCGTAGATGCGATACAGCCGAGCGCATGCCAGGGGCGCGACTGGTGTCTTTTTCTTCCCCTGTCGGCCGGCTTTACAAACAGGGCCTAATTCCTTAGGTTGCATGTTATATCGGAACGTAAACGATTTTTATGCAATGGGAGGGGAGGTACGCTAATGACCAGCAAGACATTCCGCTGCGAAGCATGCGGCAAACAGGTGGAACTGGCCGGCGAAATCCCGGCGGCTTCGGACTGCTGCGGGGCCAAGTGGGTCGATGTGGAGCGCTTGCCGGCCTGCGAAATGCCGGCTACGGCCGAACACTCCCGCTTCGATGCCGAGGACGAGCCCTGCGATGACGGCCGCGCCGGTTGACCGGGGAGGCCGTGGGCCTGGGGGCGATTCTCCCACCGCGAAGCCCTGTTTGGCAGTTGCGGGGCAGATGCGCGTAAGCGGAAAGAAATCCCCATCATGAGCAAACAACTCGTTTACATGACGGCGGGCAGTCTGGCGGAGGCCCGGCAGATCGGGCAGCTGTTGGTGACGGAACGCCTGGCGGCCTGCGTCAATATCATCGAGGGCATGCACAGCATTTACCGCTGGGAGGGTGAACTCCAGCAGGACCGGGAGGTGGTCGTGATTGCCAAAACCACCCGGGAGCGTCTGCCGGCCCTGATCGATGCGGTCAAAGCCCGCCACAGCTACGACTGCCCCTGCATCGTCAGTTTGGCCATCGATGGCGGTAATCCGGCCTTTCTGGAATGGATCGGCCGTGAAGTCGAGGCCCCCACCGACTAGCGCTTCGGCATAGGGGAGGCCTTGATGGCATGATCCCATTTTAAGGCGGGTCAGGCCTTTTTGCGTCCCACATGCACCACGGCAATCCCGTTGGTGAGCCGCCGGTAAGCCACCTGCCGGAAACCGGTCTCGCGCAGGATGGCGCTAATTTCATCCGGAAGATGGAAGAGACGGATCGTCTCCGGCAGGCAGGCGTAGGATTCCGCCGACCCCACCAGGAGTTGTCCCAGGAAAGGCATGATATAAAACGAGTAGAGATCGTAGAGCCACCGGAAGACCGGGTTCACTGGGCGCGAAAATTCCAGGCACATAAAGCGGCCCCCCGGTTTCAACACCCGGTGCATTTCCCGGAAGCCCTGCACCATGTGGGTGACGTTGCGGATGCCGAAGCCCACCATGGCGGCATCGAAGGTATTGTCCGGGAAGGTGATTTGCTCGGCATCCCCCTGGATGAGCTGAATCCGCCCCTGCCAGGGCGGCGCCGCGATCTTGGGCTGGCCGGCTCGCAGCATGGCGTGATTGATATCGTAGACCACGCATAGCCCTGCATCGCCGGTGCGCCGGGCCGCCATGATGGACAGGTCGGCCGTCCCGCCGCAGACGTCCAGCACCCGATCGCCTTCCTGCAATCCCATCATGCGGATCGCCTGCCGTTTCCAGACGTACTGGATGCCGAAGCTGAGCAGGGTGTTCATGAAATCGTATTTCGGCGCCACGCGGTTGAAGTGCCGGCGCACCCAGGCCACCTTTTCAGCGGTCGGCATCCGGCGATAGCCGAAATGGGCCACGTCCGTGCGGTCTACCTGGTCATCCAGCTGGGCCCGGCGAACGGTCGCGTCGAACCAACGGGGCGCTTTCCAATCCATAGTCACTTTCTCCCAATTGAGTTTATGCCCTGCGGCAATGCCTTCCCACCGGTCAATGCCAGAGGGCCAGGGTGCCGTCCACCAGCAGGCGCAGGGCGATCATGGTCATCACGATGCCGGACAAAAGGTCCGAATGCCGCCGGTAACGGCGTGCCAGGACCGACAGACCGGTTCCCAGCAGCAGCAGCCCCGGCAGCGTGCCCAGCCCGAAGAGCAGTGTCAGGCCGGCACCGGCCAGCAGATCGGCGGCGGCCAGGGCCCGGGCAAACGCGCCGAAGGAAAGGCCGCAGGGCAGCAGTCCCATGACCAGTCCGATGGTGAACATGCGGGCCCCGCTGCCCGGCTGTCCGGAAAGGCGCAAGAGGCGCCGGGCCCCGGGAATGCGCGCCGGGCTCGCGGCGGCCATCCACTCCGGCTCCGGGATCAAACCGATCCGGGACATGGCAAAGCCCAGCATGAAAACCCCCGCCACCAGGGCCAGGATGGCCTGGATGCCCGCCATCCATTCCAGGGGGTTGGCGCGGCTGCGGGCCGCGACATATACGACCGCTTGCCCGATGGCGCCCATGACCATTCCCACGGCGGTATAGGTCAGGATCCGTCCGGCATGGTAGGCGCCGTGGGCTTTCAGGCCCCCGGCCTGCCCGGGGAAGGCGAACACCAGGGGGCCGCACATGCCGAGGCAATGGCCTGTGCCGAGGAGGCCCATGAGAAACATGGCGTATCCATCCCAGATATCCACAAGGCGCTTTCCAGAAGATCGACGCTATTGACAGGGTCCGGCAATTCGTCCAGACTGATATCATCTTCCGACGTCGCTGGAAACCCCGTGGGCGGACTTGTTTTGTTCCTCCCGGCGGCGAAGCCCCGGGAGATCCATCCGGGTTACACGGGTTAAGGCCGATAGCCTATCTGCTCAGAGGAGAAAAAGCGATGTCTGGTAGCTGCCCTGAAGCATGGCCTGGGCCGGACAAAATGCTTCGGACCGTCCATGACGCGCTGCGCCTGGGCCTCGTCATACTGCTGCTGGTGGCCGCGGCCCCGGGATCGGTACCGGCGGCCGGCCCTGTCCCGGGACGGCAAGGCCTGGGACCGGAGGGCGACATGTCCATCAGCGCCGAAGATCGCTGCCCGGTGTGCGCCATGCTGCCGATCCGCTATCCGCGTTTCGCCGCGGCCATCGCGCTTAAGGACGGACGGACCTATTACTTTTGTTCTCCGGGCTGTATGCTCAATGCCTGGCTGCACCCCGATATCTTCCTTGGAAGTTCGGCGGCCCAACTCGCGCGCCCTGTCGTGCGGGAATACCTGAGCGGCGCGGCGATGGATGCCCGGGATGTTTTCTGGGTTTCCGGCTCGGACGTGGTCGGTCCCATGGGGCCGGCCCTGGTGCCCCTCAAGGACCAGGCCCACCTGGAGGCTTTCCGACGGCGCCACGGCGCCCGCAAGGTTTTTCGTCTGGATGAACTCACCCATGACAACTGGCAAACCCTTACCGGCAAGCAAAGACCGTCGCCCTGACCCCGGGCGGGATTGCATGGCGGCAGACCGGCAACCGGCCCAGCCGAGTGACCGCTTGCGATCGGCCGGTTGGCTGGTGGGGGCGGCTGTCGCGATGGTGATGGTTTGCCTGATTACGGTTGCCCTGGACGGGATCCGGGGGGTGCTCTCCCGACCGGAGGCCGACGCTGCCCTTTACCGCACCATTGGTTTGAACGAACTGGCCCTGGTGCCGGCCGGACAGCTCGCCCGTCGCACGGAGGTCATTCCGGGGTTCACGGATGGGCGCTATCTCCCGACGTTGCCCCGTGGCAACCCGGGTGTCGTGCCCCTGATGGACGCCGACCGGCTGGCGGCCTTCCGGAAGGCAGACCCATGACATCCAACGGTCTGGCACGCATCCTGTGGGCCGCCCGCGAACTGCGGGCCCACCCCGGAAGTACGTTGGCCGTCATGGCGGCCCTGGTTCTGCTAACCGCTTTGCTGGCCGGCGGCCTGCTGCTCTCCCAGGCGCTGACGGCGACGACCGCCCGTCTGCTCGACCAGGGACCGGATCTGGTGGTGCGCCGGGTCAGCCCGGTCGGATGGCAGCCGGTTCAAGTTCAGGATGCCGCCCTGGCCCTGGCCGTACCCGGCATTACCGCGGCCCGGCTGCGCATCTGGGGCACGGTCAAAACACCGGATCAGACCGTCACCGTGGTGGCCGCGGACGATGCCGCCATGCGAAGGATGGCCCTGCCGCAGACGCTGCACCCGCCGGCCCCCGGGGAAACCATCGCCGGACAGGGCGTCATCTTATCCGAAACCGATGGCCGTCTGGCCCTGCAGGGCGCCACCGCTCTTATGACCCGCGTGGCTCAGCGCTTTCCCTCAAACAGTGATCTGGCCACCTATGATGTGGTGATGCTCCATCCCCGGGACGCCCGCACCCTCTTGGGGCTGGCCCCGGTCCAGGCCAGCGATCTGGCCCTGTCCGTGTTCCACCCCGAGGAAGCCGCCGCGCTGATGCCGGACCTTATTCGCGCGTTTCCCTGGCCGGTGCATATCACCACCCGTTTGGATACACGCAAGGCCTATGCGGCCGCTTTCGGCCGGCGTGGCGGGCTGGGATCGCTATTGTATCTGCCGGCGGCCCTGGCGCTGGTGCTGCTGGCGGCGGCCGTCATCCGCCAGCAGATGGGTGACCGTGCGCGCATGGGCCTGCTCAAAGCCCTGGGATGGACCGGCCGCGATATCCTGGCCCTGCAGATGGCCAAAGCGCTGCTGGTGAGCCTGCCGGCCGTGGCGGCCGGGCTGGTGACGGCCTATGGCCTGGTGTACGGGCCGACCCAATCCTGGGTGGGCCGTCTTCTCCTGGGATGGCAGACAACGCCGCCACGGCTTCAGCTCGACGCCGGCTATGCCGCCCCCATCTTTCTGGAAGTCGGCGGAATGCTGCTGGTGCCTTTTTTAGCCGCCGTCCTGGCAGCGTCCCTGGGTTTGGCCTCGTCGGACCCCCAGGATCTTCTCAACCGGGGGGGCTGATGTTGGCGATATCTCTCGAATGCCGGCAGATGGCCTTTGACTATCCCAACCTCCGGTCCCGGGGGGCGGCGGTCCCCATCCTGGGGGAGATCGATGCGGTTTTTCCCGGCAGGCGGATTACGCTGGTCAGCGGCCGCAGCGGCGTCGGCAAGAGCACCCTGCTGCATCTGCTGGCCGGCCTGCTGCGGCCCACCCAGGGTGAAATCAGGGCCGACGGCCAGCCGGTGTCGCGCTGGCTGACCGCCCACCGGGACCGCTGGCGCCGACAGGTTGGCATCCTTTTTCAGCAGGATCATTTGATCGGTCATCTGACGGTCCTGGAAAACGTTATCCTGCCGCTGATTCCGCGCAACGGCGACCTGCGGCAGTGGCGGACGCAGGGCATGGAAATGCTGGCCCGGCTCAAGCTTGACGAACTGGCCGGGCAGCCGGCCGCGTTCCTTTCAGGGGGGCAGCGGCAGCGGGTTGCGGCGGCCCGGGCCCTGGTGGGGGCCCCGGACTACATCGTGGCCGACGAACCGGTCGCCCACCAGGATTGCGAAAATGCCCGCGGCCTGGGTGGACTCCTGCGCCAGGCCGCCGACCGGGGGGCCGTGGTGGTGGTGGCCGCCCACGACCGCCATGTGGACGAGTGGCTGGCCGTCGACGGCCATCTGCACCTGGAACACGGAACCCTGCACCCGGCATCATGACCCGCCATCCTTTGCTACTGGCCGTCCTGACGGCCGATCTAATAACCTTTCTGCTGCTGCTGACCGCGGCGGCCACGGCCTTTCGCATTGCATTGCACTGGCATCCGGCGGAGACCGATGGACGCCAGACCCGGCTGCAGGCCCGCTCGGAAACCGCTGCCCTAACCGTTTACGGCGCCTTCGGGCTGCATCTCTTTGCCTCGGCGGTGCTGATTTACGGCCTGACCAATATCCTGCCGGGCGTGGTGCCGGGCGCCATGTGCGGCACCGGCGTTCTGCAGGCCATGCAGTCCGGGGGGCCTCGCATGCTCATCTACCGCTGTGGGGCCACCGCCCTTTTCTGGATCTGGTGGCGGCTGGAAAAGGTGAACCGCGCCCTGCCGGAAGGGCCCCTGGTGCCGATCAACGCCCGCATCGTGCTCTTGCTCCTCCCGGTCTGCGCTCTGGCCCTGCGCGCCACCTGGCAGGCCCTGCTGGCCATGGATCTCCAGCAGCCGGTGGACTGCTGCGCGGTGGTGTACGACCAGTTTCAATCCCTGGGCGAGGCGCGCCGGACGCTGGGTGTCGGAAATGGCTTCTGGGGATGGGCCTTTGGCGTCATCACATCAACCTTGACGGCCGTCGTCGGGGCTGTCTGGCGCGGCCGTCCACGCCGTTGGCTGCCGTTGCTGTTGACCGTGCTGGCCGGCCTGTGGCTGCCCATCGCGGCGGTCGCGCTGATCAGGGTGTGGGCGGCCTACCATTACGGCGTCCTGCACCACTATTGCCCCTGGTGCCTTTTTCTTCCCGAGCACCACATGATCGGTTTTCCTGTCTGGATCGCCTGGCTGGTGGTGGCCTATGAGGCGCCGGCCGCCCTGGTGCTGTCGGCGCCTTTCATCCGGAAACTGCAGGGGGTGACAGTTCCCGCCGATGCCGGGGTTCGGCAGGCTGCCCGCAATATGCTGATGGCGGTAGTCTTCTTCGTTCTGCTGGCGGTCGGTCCGGCCATCTGGTGGCGCTTGCATTTTGGGATGTGGTTGAGCGGGTAGGGCCTACGCCTACCGGCGATTCTGGCCGGTGCCGCTGAATACCGGGGCTGCCAATGAAGTTCTTTGCGAAACTACCCGAAAACCGCTCATTACCGTCGGTTAAGCGCCTTTTTCCCCTTGCCATTTCAAGCCCTTTTGATATACAGAACAGCTCTGCAAACGAAATTCCATTCGATGAGGGGCATTCATTCGAATGACCCGGGTTCCCAGCTTGCCGCCGGCATTCCGCACGCCGGGACCTGTACATCGGGGGAGCGGATTTCGATCCACCACATCATATGCAATCCTGTTTTAACCTGAAACCGAAGGAGGAAAGGATGAAGATTACCCGAATCATGTTGGTTGCCGTCCTGGTGGCAGTGTTCCTGTGTGCGGGGATGGCCACGGCCGGCACCCTGCAGGATGTGAAAGCCAAAGGCTTTATCTCGGTGGGTGTCAACGAAGGCCTGTTCGGCTTCTCCAAGCCCGATGAAAAAGGGGTCTGGAAAGGGTTGGACGTGGACACGGCCCGTGCGATCTCGGTCGCCGTATTCGGCGCACCCGATAAAATCAAATGGGTTCCCCTGACGGCCAAAACCCGCTTTACGGCCCTGCAGTCCGGCGAGATCGACGTGCTGACCCGCAACGCCACCCAGACACTGACCCGTGAAACCTCGCTGGGCCTCAATTTTGCCCACGTCAATTACTACGACGGCCAGGGATTCCTGGTGCCCAAGAGCTTGGGCGTCAAGAGCGCCAAGGAGTTGGACGGCGCTACGGTTTGTGTTCTGCCCGGAACGACCACCGAGTTGAACGCCGCCGATTACTTCCGCGCCAACGGCATGACCATGAAGCCGGTGGTCATCGAGAGCACTCCGGAGCTGGCCAAGGCCTTTTTCGCCGGACGCTGCGACTGCCTGACCTCGGATGCCTCCCAGCTGGCCGGGACCCGTGCCGTGGCCCCCAATCCGGACGACTACGTCATCCTGCCGGAAATCATCTCCCGCGAGCCGCTGGCACCGGCCGTACGCCACGGGGACGATCAGTGGTACGATATCGTCAACTTTGCCACCATGGCCATGATCGAAGCCGAATACCTCGGCGTGACGTCCAAGAATGTGGACCAAATGCTGAAAAGCACGGACCCCAAAGTTCAACGCTTCCTCGGCACCAACCCGGGCAACGGCAAGGCCCTGGGGCTGGATGAAAAGTGGGCCTACAACATCGTCAAGATGGTGGGCAATTACGCCGAAGTGTTCGAACGCAATGTCGGCGTCAATACGCCCCTCAAGCTGGAACGCGGACTGAATGCGCTGTGGACCAACGGCGGGATCATGTACACGCCGCCGTTCAAGTAGATGCGTGCCATCCATAAAGGGCATCTTTCGGTCCAGGCTCCACCGCCGGTGGGGAAACCTTTGGCGGACAAGCCGGCGTTCTCGCTCTCCTGAAATCCTCGCCGTAGCCTCAGCTACGCCTGCGGTTTCCACCCACAGCGGGAAGAATCGTTGCGGCCTTGGCCTGAACCAAAATCTACCCTTTCTGGATAGACACAAAACGATAAGTCATCTCGATATTGGAGAATATATTGCTGTGAGCTGCTGGGATGCCGCATATAGGCGCCCCGGCAGCTTTCGCTTTCTTTCATCAGGCAGGCTTACACCGGCCCTTTTGTCATCCGGCGAAGGCCGGGATCTGCTAGTGTGGTGACAGACGTATCGCATTAGCGTCCGGCCCTCGGCAGGATGAGCAGATTTGCAAGCCCTATCATTAATTAACAGCGGTTTTCGTTTATGGCCCCAAACGATCCAACCCTTCCTGTAAGTGAGGCGCCCTCCAAGGCTTCTTTCTGGTACGATCCCAAGGTGCGGGGCGTGATGTACCAGATCGGTGCCATGGCCATGGTGGGGCTGCTGGCCTACTACCTCATGACCAACACCATGGCCAACCTGGAGCGGCAGTCCATTGCCACCGGTTTCGGGTTTCTGGACAAGCAGGCCTCGTTTGAAATCGGCGAGTCCCTGATTTCTTACTCAGCGGCGAGCACCTATGCCCGGGCTCTGGTGGTGGGGGCTCTCAACACCCTGCTGGTGTCCTTTATCGGGATCATCATCACCCTCATTCTGGGAACGTTCATCGGTATTGCGCGGCTGTCCTCCAACTGGCTGGTTTCCCGTCTATCGGCGATCTACATCGAAGTCTTTCAGGACATCCCGGTATTACTGCAGCTTTTCTTCTGGTATGCCTTTTTCTACGAAATTCTCCCCAGCCCCCGCCAGGCCCTCAATCTCTTCCAGGGGGTCTTTCTCTGCAACCGGGGGCTGATCTTCGGCATCCCGGCAGCGCATCCCGTCTGGAAATTTGTCGGGTTGGCTTTCGTCGCGGGCTGCGCCGCGATCTATCTCATCCGTCGCTGGGCCCGCAAGCGCCAGGACCGTACCGGACAGATCTTTCCGCTGATGCGCGTATCAGCGGCCATTCTGATCGGTTTGCCGCTGCTCGTCTGGTGGCTGGGCGGGGCGCCCACGGCCATGAATGTACCGGCGCTGAAAGGGTTTAATTTCAAGGGCGGTGTCAGTGTCAGCCCCGAGTTCACCGCGCTCCTGCTGGGGCTGGTGCTTTACACAGCTGCCTTTGTGGCCGAAGTCGTGCGGGCGGGGATTCAGTCCGTCAGCAAGGGCCAGAGCGAAGCGGCCATGTCCATCGGGTTGAAACCGGGCCAGGTCCTCAACCTGGTGATCCTGCCCCAGGCCCTGCGGGTGATCATCCCCCCGCTGACCAGCCAGATGCTGAACCTGACCAAGAACAGCTCCCTGGCGGTGGCGATCGGGTTCCCGGATTTCGTTTCGGTAGCGGGTACCACCATCAACCAGACCGGCCAGGCCATCGAAGGCGTGGTCCTGATCATGGCGGTTTATTTAATTTTCAGCCTGTCCACCTCGGCTTTCATGAATTGGTACAACAAAAAGATGAAACTCGTGGAGCGTTAAGCGGCTTATGGCAGACACGCAGCCCACAGACACGCGTATGGACGGCATCAAGCCGCCCCGCAGCAGTGTCGGTGTGATCGGCTGGCTCAGGGCGAACCTGTTCAACTCCTGGTTCAACTCCCTGCTGACCCTGGCGATCCTCTTCCTTTTTTACAAAACGGTTCCGCCCTTTGTCCGGTGGGCCTTCATCGACAGCCTCTGGACGTCCACCGGCAAGGAATGTATGGCCACCGACGGGGCCTGCTGGTCCGTGATCCCGGCCAATTTCCGCTTTATCCTGTTCGGGTTTTATCCCTACGACGAGCAGTGGCGCCCGGCGATCGCCATCGCCCTGCTGGTGGGTCTGCTGATTTACAGTCAGTACCGGCGCAACTGGAAGAAGAATCTGCTTTATATCTGGATCGGCGCTCTGGTGGTCATGGGGGCGCTGATGAAAGGCGGTCTGCTGGGTCTGGTCCCGGTGGAAACCACCCAGTGGGGCGGTCTGCCGCTGACATTGATGCTCTCGGTTTTCGGCCTCACCGCGGCCTATCCCCTGGGGATCGTGCTGGCTTTGGGACGTCAATCCCGGCTGCCGGCCATCCGCTCCCTCTGCGTCATTTACATCGAGCTTATCCGGGGCGTTCCCCTGATCAGTCTGCTTTTTATGTCCTCGGTGGTTTTTCCCCTATTTCTGCCCGAAGGGGTCAACCTCAATGCCATTCTGCGGGCCCAGGTCGCCATCATCATGTTTACGGCGGCCTATATCGCCGAAGTGGTGCGGGGCGGCTTGCAGGGCATGGCGCGCGGACAGTATGAAGCCGCGGAGTCCCTGGGGCTCAATTACATGCAGACCATGAGGCTGGTGATTCTGCCCCAGGCGCTGAAGATTGTGATCCCCCCCTCGGTCAGCATTCTGATCTCGGCCTTCAAGGATACCTCCCTGGTGGTTATCATCGCGCTTTACGATCTGCTGAAGACCACCCAGTCCATCCTGGGCGATCCCCGTTGGATGGGCTTTGCGCCGGAAGCCTATATCTTCGTGGCCATGATTTATTTTGTGTGCTGCTTCTACATGTCTCATTTCAGCCGCAAGCTGGAGCGGGAGCTGGATACCGGTTTGTAGGGAACATAGAAGGATAGCATTATAGGGGAAAGCGAACAGAAAAGCTTTGCACCACGAAGAACACGAAGAACACGAAGAAAATCTCAAATTTAGGCGATGGTCTTTCGTGGCCTTCGTGGTGGGTTAACCTTTCCTGGATTTTTCCACAGAGTCGATTAGAGGACGCATTACAATGAGCGATGCCACCCCGATCCAAGCTGAAAAGGCCCCCGAAGGGGATCCCATCATCCGTATTTCCCAGATGCACAAGTGGTACGGGGATTTCCATGTGTTGCGGGACATCAACCTGGACGTGCAGCGCGGCGAGCGGATTGTTATCTGCGGGCCTTCAGGCTCCGGGAAGTCCACACTGATCCGCTGCATCAACCGTCTGGAGGAGCATCAACGGGGCAAGATCATCGTGGACGGCATCGAGTTGACCAACGATCTCAAGAATATCGAAAAAATCCGCATGGAAGTCGGCATGGTCTTCCAGCACTTCAATCTCTTCCCCCACCTGACCATCCTGGAAAATCTCTGCCTGGGCCCCATCTGGGTGCGCAAGACCCCGCGCAAAGAGGCGGAAGAGATCGCCATGGTCTATCTGGAAAAGGTTCACATCGCCGAGCAGGCCCAAAAATTTCCCGGCCAGCTGTCCGGCGGCCAGCAGCAGCGTGTGGCCATCGCCCGCAGCCTGTGCATGAAACCCAACGTGATGCTCTTCGACGAGCCCACCTCGGCCCTGGACCCGGAGATGGTCAAGGAGGTCCTGGACGTCATGATCAGCCTGGCCAAGGAGGGCATGACCATGCTGGTGGTGTCCCACGAAATGGGCTTTGCCCGCAGTGTGGCCCACCGGGTCATGTTCATGGACTACGGCCAGATCGTGGAAGAGAACAATCCCGACGACTTCTTCAACCATCCCCAGAACGACCGGACGAAGTTGTTCCTAAGCCAGATCCTCCATTAGAAGGCATTTAAAAAAGTCTTTTCGCTCGATATCGGCGTTGAGCCCTCGTCTCAAGTCCTCGGCATACATGAGTATGCCTGCGGGTTGAAACGAGTGCTCGCCTTGATCTCGAACGAAAATCCAATTTTTAAATGCCCTCTTACCACTATTCAGGAACGGTCTTTTTGATCTTGGTCGGTCGTAGCGGGTTTTACGGCTGCGGCGTACAAATGCACACCTTACCGAAAACCCTTGTGCGGCCTTGATCAGAGCCAAAAATCCTCATCCCTGAAGCGGACATACTACTAATCAAATAGCGTCAAGAGCCTTCGCACTTCTGAGGGTGGTGGGTTGTTGTGGGGGGGGTAAAAAAGAAATTGAACTTGGTTTTTAAAATCTAAAATGATGGTCTGGAGAGGAGTTCTCCAGGCCATCATTTTATGTGCGATGCTCGGGGCCTAACCGCGGGCCCTCCCGGCGGTCTTCTCCGCTACGGCGCTCCTCCCCGGAGCGGCGTTCCGGTACATGGCCGGCGTAGGAAAACTGCCGGCGGTCCGCCCCGCAGCGGCGACCGCCATTGTCCCAACACTTGGCCTCCATGGCGCCATCCTTTCCCGGGGCAATCCAACCGCCCCATAAAAGTTGACGAAAAGGGCACGGATATGATTCTCATACCCCATGCCCTTTTCAATGGCAACCTTTACGGATGTTACATGAAGGCTATTTCTTGAACAGCTTCTTGCGGCCCATACCGGCCAGACCTACTAAACCGAGTCCCATCAGGACGATGGTTCCGGGTTCAGGGACGGGTTCAACCCCCCCGCCTCCTGCTGTGCAAATAATCCTTTCAATGTCAGTCTCAATTGTATTTGCTGTTGTGTAAGTGTAAGTACCTCCGGTTGCCCCGAATGTATATCCTCCTCCCAAACCACCTACTGCCATTGCTTGGAAAACTGCATCTCTATTAGCTTCATCTGAAGGATAATATGTAGTCCCAATTAAGGAGAATAGCATCACATCGTTTAGGATAGCCAACTGATTTGCATCATAGGCAGCATCCCAATCCGCTTGAGTTACCGGGTAGCCGTCATCGGTACCTTCGTCACCAATTGTGACAACAGCTTTAAAATAATCCTGATCGGCAGTAGTATCATCATTCCAGGCATAGTAGTTAATCAAATCGGATACAGCCGGGCCATTGTCCTCACTTTGGTTAGAGACTGGTGTGCCTCCGGCAGTAACTACATAATCATAAACATTATCACCAAAAAGACTATCTTGTGTAATTCCCATTAATGTAGCACGCACATAAACATCGCATTCCGGGCAGTCCAAACTATCAACAATAGATTGGATGGTATCATTCACGGCAGAGATTTCATCAGACATTGAGCCGCTGGTATCGAAAGCAAAAACGATGTCCAGAACATCTGTAGCCGATGCTTGGTCAGTCACATCGCCGCCTATAACGTATAATGCCCAAGCTGATGGTGAAAAAGAAACCACTAATAAAAATGCAACGAACAGGATCATTACTCTTTTCATTCTAAACCCTCCCTAATTAGGCATGTTGTCTCATATAGAGGCATCTTGAAATGATTAATATTATAAATTTATCACCTCCCTTCTATTACAAAAAAACCGGGATGCTCTGTTTAGAGCAACCCGGCTGTCTCACGAATCTGTGGCTTGCGCCCCTAAGAGACCCGTAGTTTTCCGTCCCTGGCTCACGCCAGGTTTGGCTTTTTCTGGAGGGGGTATATAGCAAGTGATGTGCCTAACGGCTTATAAGATATGCGGAAAGATTTACGAATGGTTACATCTTATTGAAATTAAGTTACAAAATGTAATGAATAATATTTATCGAGTGAATGGGAAATGGCGTGAATCACTGGATATAGCCCTGTAATTAGCAATAAGTATATGTAAATTTTTCCCCATATGGAAAAAAATTATTCAGAGCCGAATTGCATTGCTTTGATGAAGTCGTTGCGAAAGGTCTGGCTTATGAAGGCTCCCCAAGGAGGGCCTTCAACACCGAATAAGCCTACTGGGCTCCTGCCTTCGCAGGAGCGACGGCAACAAGGCGTTTGTGCCGGTGGATTTTAGCCGTTGTGAGGTTTAAGCGGGGATTCCGAAAAAATAAAAAGCCCGCCCCAACGAACGCTTCTGATCGTCGGTGCGGGCTTATTTGTCATCTATTGCGAAAGGTTGGAATTTAATTCCTGAATCTTTTGCGCCCCACACCAGCCAGCCCCACCAGACCGAGGCCCATCAAGACGATGGTGCCGGGTTCGGGGACGGGGGCGGTAGAAGACCGGCGCAAATAGTTTTGCCCATTTTTACTGTAGGCAACTACAAGGGAATTTGTTAGCTTATATTCGCTCCAATCCATATCCTCCATATAGCGGATACTCTGTGCTTCCTCCCCAAGAGCATCAGCAATATAACCTTTTATCCCCAACTCCATCCAAATTGCAACTTGGTATGCACTTTGATTGCCGCCGTTGGTAAAGAAAAAGTCTGCATATTTGGCAGCTAGTCCCAATTGAGCGGTAGAATAATCGGGAACTGAATCAGGGGCATCATTGGCAAGATAACCCGACAATGTATCGAGCGTGTAAGGTGCTGCCGTCCCCAATGTCGCATCGATGCAAAAGGCAAGCGTCAAGTTATCATAATCCCAAGAATCGCCCAATGTTTCTGAAAAAGGTTCTCCAGTAAAAGCAAACTTGTATTGGGTGTACCAGTTACCATAGAGGGTGCCTTGATAGGCCGTAGCATAACTATTTTCAAGGTTGATGGGTGTTGAAAATGCTCCGCCCGGTCCGATCAACAACGCCGCAACCAGTATGGTGCAAAAGATAAAAAGTTTGCCTAAAATCCTCTGTTGTTTCATTCAACTCTCCTTTTGGTTGATTCCTGATATCGATATATGGGGGTCGTTACCCCGGGTTAGTGGACACCTTTCCAGGATCAGGCGTTGTACGGATGGCATCAGCTATTCAATCTACGTGCCTAAGCCAATCATTATTCTATAATTTTTTATTTACTAATTAATTTAAGTGGATACTGCAGGGTTGGATATCGTGAAATTGTCCAGAGGAGATCTTTGATCGCTTGGCTTCAGGTAATAAAGGTTATATCGGGGAACTAATTGGGTAGTTGGTTACCCAATGTGCATTAGGCGCTATTCGCAGTCCTTTTTCCCCTGGCGACCAGGCAATCAATAGGCATGATCGTGGGCGTTGGTGGCGCATGTGTTTTGTGTGCCCTTGCAGGGCAAAGTTTAGGGGGTGATGCCGGGATGCCGAAGAAAACTAAAAAGCCCGCCCAACGAACGCTTTCGATCGTCGGTGCGGGCTTATTGTCGCCTAATGCGGTATGCCGAAACTTAATTCCTGAATCTTTTGCGCCCCACGCCGGCCAGTCCCACCAGGCCGAGTCCCATCAGGACGATGGTACCGGGTTCGGGAACGGGCGCGCTTTCGGGAGTATGGTCCGAAATATGACCAAAATGACCTTCATGGCTCCATTTCCATTTGTTTGGACCGTATTTGTGCCAGCCGGCCAGGTGATATCGATCGCGGCCGAAATCATCAGTGGGGCCATCGCCGGCCCAATTGATGTAGGCGCCCCATTCTCGGTCTGTCATCCATTTCCATCCGGAACCTTGATCGTGTCGGCCGAGATCCTGGTTGCTGCGGATCCCGTATTCGCCAGAATAGTATTTCAGCGAGTCATCGTTGAAATGCGGCCCGCCCGCGTTGGCTATGGCGGTCAGAGCATGGCCGTTTCCGTTCCAATTCAATGCGGAGGCCGGACCAGCCAATGCCAGGCATAAAAAGACACCGAATAAACTCCATAACAATCTTTTCATTTCGTTGTTCCTTTCACCAAAAACCAAAACAGCCGGACTGCATTTGCAACCCGGCTATCCGTGCTGTTCGAGATGGGATCCGTGGCTTTCCGTCCCTGGCTTTCGCCAAGTTTGGTCTTGGTTGGAACTATAGCAAAAATTGTACCGGATGGATGTGTTTGTGAGACACTGCGCAGAACATTTCATAATAGGGTGTAAGACATTGTAATAAAGCATAAAAAATATTGTTAACAATCATATTTTACTGGTGCCTTTGGGGCGTGCGGGATAGGATTTTACAAGGAAATTGAGGAAATGTTTTCATATGGAGCGAAATGCTTACCCATATTGGAAAGACGGTGCCGTTATTGTGGCGTTCGTTGTCCTAGTCGTCCTTTCCCTCAGGATAATACATGCTATCTTTTACAAGAACGACATCCGTTCCTGTTCGCGCCATTGACAGCGATCACGACTGATTCTATGTAACAGAAAGGCCCCTGCCATTCTTTGCAGGGGCCTTTCTCGTTCTTGCCAATCGCGCCGAGCGATTGGCAAGCAAGGCTTATTTCTTCAACGAATACTTGTCTGCAATCACATTGTAGTAGGCATGCTCGGAGACCGAACCCCAGACGCCGACCTGGGCCTTGAACTTCTTGAAGGCGTCGTGCACCTTGCGGCTCATGGGGTCTTTATTGGCCTCTTCCTCCAAGGTCTCGTCGGCCAGCTTGCGGAGGTCGGCCATGAGCTCGGGCGGGAACTGGACCAGGTTGACATTGTGCTCGGAGATCAGGGTCTGCAAAGCCGCACCGTTGCCGGCTTCGAATTCACAGAGACTCCACATGTTGGTTTCGGCAGCCACAGCGTCCAGGATCTGCTGGAGATCCTTGGGCAGGGACTCGTAAGCCTTTTTGTTGAACATTACCTCCAGGCAGGTGCCAGGCTCGTGCCAGCCGGGGTAGTAGTAATATTTGGCGGCTTTGTAGAAACCCATGCGCAAATCGTGCATGGGGCCGACCCATTCCGTGGCGTCGATCACGCCGCGCTCCAGGGAGGTGAAGATTTCACCGCCGGGCAGCAGCACCACCGTGCCGCCGGCCTTGCTGACGACCTTGCCGCCCAGGCCGGGGATGCGCATTTTGAGGCCCTTGTAGTCGTCGATGGTGTTCATCTCCTTGCGGAACCAGCCACCCATCTGGACGCCGGTGTTGCCCTGGGGGCGGGGGATGACGTTAAACGGGGCGTAGACCTCTTCCCAGAGCTGCAAACCGCCACCGCTGTAGAACCAGGCGTTGATGCCCTGGGCGTTGAAGCCGAAGGGTACGGCGGCAAACCACTGGGCCGCCGGGACTTTTCCAGCCCAATAGTAGGCCGCGCCGCTGCCGCATTCCACCGTCCCCTCGGATACGGCATCGAAAACACCCAGGGGCGGTACCAGTTCGCCGCCGGCATATACTTCGATTTTGATCTGCCCGCCAGTGGCCTCATCCACGCGTTTGGCAAAGCGCTCTGCTCCGGTCTGCAGGACCGGCAGGTTGGGAGGCCAGGTGGTCACCATCTTCCATTCATAAGTTTTTTTGGTCGGGACCGCCGAGGTTGCCTGCTTGGCTTCTTCCTTTTTCTCCTGCCCACAACTAGCCAGGCCGGCGCCGGCGGCCACGGCACTGGCCGCCGCCAAACCTGCTTTTCTCAGAAAATCACGTCTTTCCATACCTTCCTTCTCCTTTGCTGCGGGTTAAAGGAAATGATACGCGTTCTATGGTTGAATGGCTTCGCTAAAAGTTCGATCCGTCCTGGCGGATAAGTAGCTGCATCCGCTTTCATTCCGCGCCGCTGCAATTTACCAAAGCGCGCCTCATGACGTGCGGAATTCGTAGGCCATGATCTCGAACATTCAACAAACCCTCGTGCAACCAAGCTGGATACTATTTGAAGACCACCGACGGCAGCCATGTCACCAGCTTGGGAAAGAGCACCACGATCAGTAATCCGATCAGCTGAAAAAAGACGAAGGGGATGATCCCCCGGTAGATGTCGCCGGTGCGGATTTCCGGCGGTGTTACCGCTTTCAGGTAGAACAACGAGAACCCGAAGGGCGGTGTCATGAAGGAGGTCTGCAGGTTGACGGCGATCAAAATGCAGAACCAGGCCGGGTCGAAACCGAACTCGATCATGATGGGGGCCAGCACCGGCACGTGAATGAAAGTGATTTCGATAAAATCCAGGAAAAACCCGATGACGAAGATCAGACCCATGACAATCGCCAAAACGGTCCAATGACCGTAATGGTGGGAAATGGTTCCCAGAAACAATCGCACGAGATGGTCGCCCCCCATGCCGCGGAAGACCAGGCCGAAAGAGGCGGCGCCTACCAGAATGATGAAGACCATGCAGGTAAGCTGCATGGTGGAATTCATGACTTCCTGCAGGATTTTCAGGCTGAAGCGCTTGTTGGCGATGGTCAGCAGGGTGGCTCCCACGGCCCCCACGCCGGCGGCTTCGGTGGGCGAGGCCACACCGGCGAAAATGGATCCGAGCACCGCCACCATGAGAAACAGGGGCGGGAAGAGGGCTCGGGTAAATTTTTTCATCAGCATACGGGGCGTAAGGGCGGCCAGCTCTTCTTTGGGGATGGGCGGCGCCCATCCCGGATTGAAAAAGGCCACGATCAGGATGTATAAAACATAGAGCCCCACCAGGACCAGACCCGGCAGGACGGCGCCCATGAAAAGATCCCCCACGGGAACGCCCACGATGTCACCGATCAGCACCAGAACGATGCTGGGGGGAATGATTTGCCCGAGGGTGCCCGAAGCCGCCACCGTGCCGGTAGCCAACTCCTTCTGGTAGCCTCTTTTGAGCATGGTGGGCACAGCCAGGAGCCCCATGGTCACCACGGTGGCCCCTACGATGCCGGTGGAAGCGCCCAACAGGGCACCCACCACCACGACGGAAATGGCCAGCCCTCCCCGCAGGCGCCCGAAGGCCAGGCCCATGGTGTCCAGCAGCTCTTCGGCCAGCCCGGAGCGTTCCAGCATAACCCCCATGAACACAAAGAGGGGCACCGCCAGCAGGGTCACATTGGTCATCACCCCCCAGATGCGCAGGGGCAGCAGATTGAAAAAATCCCAGCCGAATCCGATCAGACCGAAACAGAGGGCCGTTCCCATGAGGGTAAAGGTGACGGGGAAGCCGATCATCAGCAGGATCGTGAGTGCCAGAAACATCCAGGCCGGTAGGAATTCCATGAACATCAGCCATCACCCTCCGATTCCATCTCTTTGCCGAGAATGGTCAACAGGCTCTTGCCACCCAGGGAGAGTCCCTGGAGCAGGATCAGAACAAAACCTGCCGGTATGCAGCTTTTGAGAAGGAAACGGTAGGGAATGCCGCCCGGGTCGGGCGATCCCTCCATGACAACCCACGAGTTGTAGACAAAAGGGAGCGACGTGGCGATGACCATGTAGCAGCCCGGAATCAAGAAAAAGATAACGCCCAGGAGGTTGATCCAGGCCTGGGTTTTGGGGCTGCAACGTTGGTAAAAAATGTCGACCCTGACATGCCCGTCTTGGAGCAGGGTGTAGCCTGCCCCCATCAGGAAGATGAAGGCAAATAAATGCCATTCGAGCTCCTGGGTAAAGACAAAGCTGATCTTGAAGGCATAACGCATGACCACGTCGATAAAAACGACGGCCACGACGAGCGCCGTAGCCCAGGCGACGACACGTCCCACCCATGTATTCAACGCGTCAATCCAGCGACATAACTTGCGGATCACACCCATTCAATTTTCTTTCGCCGTAGCATAATTTCGGGTTTGAAGCGATTGGATCTGCCGGGTGACGCGGCCGGCCGTTTTGTTTGCAAGGTTGGCAGCACAGGGGCCTATTCATTCCCCAATGCCGCGAAGGGTCGCGGCAAAATTCCGGCCAAGGCCGGGGAGGATGCAGGAAGGCCATCGCGTCGCCGACGTAATTTCTTCGCGTTCCCTGCGGCGGCGATGGCAACCCGTTGCCACAATGCAATGAACACAACGGGTTGGGTATATTATGGCTTTAAATGTCCTGTCAACAGATGAATACCGTTCATTTCTACGTTGCGGCAACTGTTGGCGCGGATCGGGGCTGAATTTACAGGCGGCGCGGCAATGTGCTAAGTTGCATCGTTCAGGCGCGTTTCTCCAGGGAAGCGGAACAGCGACGTGCCTTTAGCTGGCGGGGGCCGATTGCCATAATACAGGTGCGCAATGGTCAAAATTGAAGAGATGGGCATGCCGACGGGCATCGTTTTCGATATCAAACGCTTCGCCATCCACGACGGGCCGGGAATCCGTACGACGGTCTTTCTGAAAGGATGCCCCCTGGACTGCTGGTGGTGCCATAATCCGGAGGGGCGCCATGCGGACCCGGAATCCATGGAAGGGCCCGGCGGGAATGGAATTCCGGCGGCGGTGGGCCGGGAAATGACCGTCGCCGAGATTATGAAAGAAATCGAAAGGGATGTCCTGTTTTATGACGAAAGCGGGGGTGGGGTTACTTTTTCCGGCGGCGAGCCCCTTCTGCAGGCGGACCTTCTATCCGCCTTGCTGGCGGACTGCCGCGGCCGGGGCCTCCACACCGCGCTCGACACCACCGGTTATGCCGCAGCGGAAATTATTTCCGGAATAGCCCCCCTGGTTGATCTCTTCCTTTACGATCTTAAACTCATGGATGACAGTGAGCACCGGACCTATACCGGTGTATCCAATGCCGGCATTCTGGAAAACCTGCGCACTATAGTGGATGCGGGACGGAGGGTTGTCATCCGTTTCCCGCTGATTCCAGGCATCAACGGCGGGACGGACAATCTGGCGCGGACGACGGCGTTCCTTAACGATTTAAACCTGAATCGGATCGATCTGCTGCCCTATCATCGCATTCATCGCCAAAAATATGAGCGTCTCGGGTGCCCCGATCGTCTGGCAGACCTGGCGCCGCCGGGGGAGGATGCGATCGAGCGGGTGTCGGCCTATTTCACGACCCGCGGCTTCTTGGTGCAGGTGGGAGGTTAACTCGTGCCCATCCAGAGATGGCATCTTGCGGTCCCTGGCCTGCCGCCGGTGGACCAAATCCACCTTTGGCGGACAAGCTGGCGTTCGCGCCTCCTGTCGGTCCTCGGCGTAGCCGGGCGACACCTGTGGGCACCCACCGTTGAAGAATCAATCAGATGGGAAGTCCCGCTCGGCGGGACGCCCGTCGGCTGCGGTTTGTTGAACACCGATGTGTTCAACGGCCAGATGTGAAATCCCGCGCTACGCGGCGGGACCAGGAACCCAAATCTACCATCCTAACGGACACACACGATGATAAGCGAACGCATACGCCGCCTGCGGCAGCAAAGCCTCGAAACGCCGGCAACCCTGACGGCCGAACGCGCCCTGCTGGTGACGCGGCTGCTCCAAAGCGGTCGCCTGGAGGGGGACGCCGTACCGGTCCGGCGGGCCAAAATATTTCAGTATTTGATGGAAAACAAACAGATCTGCATTTCTCCGGGGGAGCTGATCGTGGGGGAACGGGGGCCGGCCCCCAAAGCCACACCCACCTATCCGGAGATCTGTCTGCACAGCCTCGATGATCTTCAATTGCTGCACGCGCGCCCCAAGGTCGCCTATGCCTCCGACGAGGCCATGCGGCGGGTCTACGCCGAAGAGATCATCCCCTTCTGGCAGGGACGCACCATGCGCGACCGCATGTTTGCCAGCCTGCCCGCTTCATGGAAAGCGGCCTATGAAGCCGGGGTTTTCACGGAGTTCCAGGAGCAGCGCTCCCCCGGGCACACGGCTTTGGGGGATATCGTCTACCGCAAGGGGTTTCTGGAGCTCAAGCAGGAGATTGCCGAAGCCATCGCTGCCCTGGATTTCTTCCGGGACCCGCGGGCCCTGGACAAGCAGGAGCAGTTGCAGGCCATGGACATCGCGGCCGACGCCCTGATCGCCTTTGCCCGGCGGCACGCCCGGGAACTCAGCCATCTGGCCGCCGCGGCGTCCGATCCCGAACGTAGCGAAGAGCTGCGGCAGATGGCGGCCATCTGCCGCAAGGTGCCGGCCCACAAGCCGGAAACCTTCTGGGAAGCCTTGCAGACTTACTGGTTCGTCCATGTGGGGGTCATTACCGAGCTCAATCCCTGGGATGCCTTCAATCCCGGACGCCTGGACCAGCACCTCTACCCTTTTTATCGGAAAGAGATCGACCACGGCACCCTCACCGCCGAGCGGGCCCGGGAATTGCTCCAGGCCTTCTGGATCAAGTTCAACAACCATCCGGCGCCGCCCAAGGTTGGCATCACCGCCAAGGAGAGCAATACCTATGTGGACTTTGCCCTGATCAACACCGGGGGGCTCACGGCCGAAGGGGACGATGCGGTCAACGAACTGAGCTATCTGATCCTGGACGTGGTGGAGGAGATGCGGCTCCTGCAGCCCAGTGCCATGGTCCAGATCAGCAAGAAGACCCCCAACCGCTTCCTGAAACGGGCCCTGCACATCGTCAAGACCGGCTTCGGCCAGCCGTCCATTTTCAATACGGATGCCATCGTGCAGGAACTGGTGCGCCAGGGCAAGTCCCTGGCCGACGCCCGCTGCGGCGGGGCCAGCGGCTGCGTGGAAAGCGGGGCTTTCGGCCGGGAGTGCTATATCCTGACCGGCTATTTCAGTCTGCCCAAGATTCTGGAGTTGACCCTGAACAACGGGGTGGACCCCCTGACCGGCCGGCAGATCGGTCTTGCCACGGGCGCGGCGGCCGGTTTTACTTCTTTCGAGGCGCTGTTCGAGGCTTTCGAGCGCCAATTGACCCATTTCGTGGATATCAAAATCCGGGGCAACAACATCATCGAGCGCCTCAACGCCCGGGAAATGCCGGTGCCTTTCCTCTCACTCCTGATCGAGGACTGCATTGCCAACGGCACCGACTACAATGCCGGGGGCGCGCGCTACAACACCTCTTATATCCAGGGCGTGGGGCTGGGCACGGTCACGGACGGCCTCTCTTCCCTGAAATACAACGTCTTCGAGCGCCGCCTTCTGACCATGGATGCCATGGGGCAGCTGCTGGCCGGGGATTTTGAAGAGAACGAGGCCCTGCGGCGACAACTGGCGGAGGAGACGCCCCGTTACGGCAATGACGACGACCGGGCGGATGATATCATGCGGGCCGTCTTCGAAGCCTACTACCGGGCCGTGGACGGCCGTCCCAACACCAAGGGCGGGGTTTACCGCATCAATTTGCTGCCCACCACGGTGCACGTCTATTTCGGCAGCAAACTGGGCGCCACGCCGGACGGCCGTCAGGCCGGCAAGCCGCTTTCCGAGGGCATCTCACCGGTCCAGGGCGCGGACCGCCGGGGCCCCACCGCGGTCCTGCAATCCGCCGCCAAGCTGGACCACTTGCGCACCGGGGGAACGTTGTTGAATCAGAAATTTCTGCCCCACATCCTGCAGGATGCCACCGGCATCGATCGTCTGGCCCAGCTGGTGCGGACCTACTTCCGGATGGACGGCCACCATATCCAGTTTAACGTGGTGGACGCCGAGACCCTGCGCAAGGCCCAGCAGGCGCCCGACGACTATCGCGATCTGATCGTGCGCGTGGCCGGGTACAGCGACTATTTCGTGGATCTGACGCCGGAGCTACAGGAAGAGATCATTCACCGGACCGCCCACGATGACAGCTGAAAGCGCGGCCCCCCGGAGAAAAATGCATCGGGCTTTAAACTAGTGTTCATCCAGAGGTGGTAGATTTTGGTTCCGGCCAAGGCCGCAGCCGCCTGACGCCCGCAGGCGTAGCACGGCTACGCCGAGGACCGACAGGCGGCGAGAACGCCGGCAGGGGCCGAAAGATGCCATTTATGGATGAACACTATAATAGGATGCTAGCTACGACAATGCCGAACAGGGCCATGGGGAAATAGCTGGCTCGGTTGAAAAGGCGCATGGCGTCGGTCTTGCGCCGGGAATCATACAGGATCCAGGCCGGCCAGATAAGCAGGGCCACGCCCATGGCAAGGGTAACCAGGTAGACGACCGGCCCGAAAGCCGTCTGGGAGAACAGGAACATGGCCAGGGTCGACAGCAGGGCCAGCAGCAGGGCGCCCATGATGATGTCCCGGGTGCGCTGCAGACCGATGGTGACCGGGATGGTGCGGGCGCCGAAGCGCCGGTCTTCCTCGATGTCGGTCCAGTCGTTGGGGGCGTTCTGTCCCCCGATTTCCCAGAAGAAGATCACCAGGAAGAGAAACAGCAGGAAGAACGGTGAGGGGCGCGGGTCCACGGCAAACACGGCCGCAATGGAACCGGCCGACTTGACCATGCCGCTGACAAACGACCGGTAGGGGCTCACCCGCCACAGCAGGCAGTAAACCGTTTCCAGAAGGCAACCCGCGCCGAAGATGAGCAGACAGACGGGGTTGAGCCAATAAGCGCCTATTGCGGCCAGGGCACCCCACCCGAGGGCCCAGGCGATGCCGGCCGGCAGGCTGATCAGCCCCTGGGCCATGGGATGACGCACCAGCAAGGCGTCCAGGTCGCTGCTGTGGGCCGCACCCGTGAAGCCCCCGGCCTTTAGTTTGGCCTGGTCGGAGCGGTAGCCGATGATGTCGTTCAGGGCATAGACCGCGGTATAGCCTGCAAAGACAGTGATAATCCCCACCAAAGTGACGCCTAAGGAAGGGAATTCCCCCAGCCACAGCAACGCGGCCATGCAGGGGGTTGTCATATCGATGATGCCATGGGGGGTGCGGGAAAGGGCCCAGTAGAGTTTCAACTTTTCCCGGCCGCGAGTGATGGAAGTCGGCAGTGTCGAGGTCAACGGTTTGTCCTGTGGATTGCTGGGAATTGGCCAAATGCCGTCCACCCATAGCATGGGGGAGGCCCATCGTCAATTGACGGTCATTACGGAAGAAAAAAAGCCAGGTCTTCGTCAGGGCAGGTCAGGGCATATTCCAGCACCCAGGAGGCATAACGCCCTTCGGCATAAACGGCCATAACGGCGTTTTTCAATCCTGTCCGGTCGTGGACCGGGCGCGGGGTCAGAAGGCGGGGGACAAGCAGGGCGTTGATATAGGGAATGGCCGCACGCCGGCAGAAGGCCGCGGCCGGACCGTCGTCGAGCATGACAAATCTTCCGGCCCCTTCCCCATAAAGATCGATGCATTCGCGCTCGCCGGCATCCAGTCGTTTCAGCGCGGTCGGTGGCTCGGCAGCCGTGCCGTTGCGGTCGCACATGATCAGGCGCTCTTCCTGCCGCCAGCGGGCGAAGGCCTCGGCGCCGGGATGACCGGGAACGGTCAACTCCCGATAGACCGTAGGACCGATGCCCACCCGGTAGTGATCCAATAAAGAGGCCATCCAGTTGGTTTTGAACAACAGGATGGCCGATGAGGCATCGATGAGGAAGGTTTTTTTCATTTCCGGTATCGGCCGATTGCCCCTGGGGGACCGACGCGCTTCAATCAGACAGAAACAGATCGGTGCTGATGTAACGCTCCCCCGTGCTGGGCAGAATGACGACAGTGGTCCGTCCCGCATTTTCCGGCCGGGCCGCAACCGTCAGCGCCGCCCGGACAGCGGCCCCGGAGGAGATGCCGCAGAGGATGCCCTCCTGTTTGGCGAGCTGCCGGGCCGTGGCAAAGGCGTCCTCGTTGCTGACGGTCACCACCTCGTCGATCAAAGACGTATCCAGGACTTCCGGAATAAAGCCCGCCCCGATACCCTGGATTTTGTGGGGCCCGGCCGTTCCCCCGGACAGGACCGGGGAGTCGGCCGGTTCGACGGCGATGGCCCGGAAGGCGGCTTTGCGCGCCTTGAGGGCCTGGCTGATACCGGTAATGGTGCCGCCTGTGCCCACGCCGGCCACCAGCATGTCCACCTGGCCGTCGGTGTCGGACCAGATCTCCTCGGCCGTGGTTTCACGATGGATGCGGGGGTTGGCCGGGTTGGCAAACTGATCCGGCATGAAGGCATCCGGGGTGGCCGCCAATATATCCCGGGCTTTTTGGATGGCGCCTTTCATCCCCTCACTGCCGGGGGTCAGCACCAACTCGGCCCCCAGGTGGTTGAGCAGTTTGCGGCGTTCCACGCTCATGGTTTCCGGCATGGTGAGGCACAGCCGGTACCCCTTGGCGGCACAGATAAAGGCCAGGGCGATACCGGTGTTGCCGCTGGTGGGCTCGACGATCAGGCTTTGCGGACCGACGCGGCCCTCGGCCTCGGCCGCCGCGATCATGGCCGCACCGATGCGGTCCTTGACGCTTCCCAGGGGGTTGAAGAATTCCAGTTTGGCATAGATGGTCGCGTCGACGCCGGCGGCCGTGCGGTTGAGCTTCACCAACGGTGTGCGGCCGATGGTATCGGCGATGTGAGAATACAAACGCATGGTTTCGCCTCCTATTTATAGACCAGTTTGGGCGTTTCCAACATGACGCGCGTGTTGGCCGGCACCGATTCGGTCAGCCAGACGTTGCCGCCGATGACGGCGTTGGCGCCGATGAGCGTATCGCCCCCCAGAATCGTGGCCCCGGAGTAGATAATGACGTTGTCCTCGATGGTGGGGTGGCGTTTGGCCTGCCGCAGTTCGGAGACCTTTTCGCGCGGCAGGGAGAGGGCGCCCAGGGTAACCCCCTGGTAGATGCGGACATTGTCGCCAATCCGGGTGGTCTCCCCGATGACCACGCCGGTGCCGTGATCGATCACGAAGCATTTGCCGATTTCGGCCCCGGGGTGGATGTCGATGCCGGTATGGCTGTGGGCATATTCGGTCATGATGCGCGGCAGCAGCGGCACCTTCTGCCGATGGAGCTGATGGGCCAGACGATAGACGGTCAGTGCGTACATGCCGGGATAGCTGAAAATGATTTCATCGTGGCTTTTGGCCGCCGGATCACCCTCGAAGGCCGCCTGCACGTCGGCGGCCAGGGTTTTACGAAGTTCGGGTACCTGCCGCAGAACGTCCAAGGCCACCTGGTAGCCGGTTTCGGTGTGGCGCCGGCAGGGGAGGTTGTGGCGGAAGCACTCATGCTGTACGCTCAGGGCGACCTGCTGGGAGAGGCTGTCGAAGAAGCGCGATACGGCCTGCCCCAGACTGTAGCGCAGATTCACCGGATCCAGCTTTTCCTTGGAAAAATAGCCGGGGAAGACGAGCTCCCGGAACTGGTCGATGATGGAGACCACGGTTTGCCGGGATGGAATCGGATCGAATTCCACATGGGTGAAGCACTTGACGTCGTCGCAGATGTGAATGATGTCTTCGGCGATGGCCGGAATCTGTTCACGATAGGCGGAAAGTGATTGGGCCTGCCGGGTGCATTCCTGCTTGCGGTCGAGGTCGGCGTCTTTCATGGTGTAGGTTTCCTTCTCAGGCCTTTGTCCCATGTGATTTCCCCTGGTGATAGGCCGGACATACCCGGCAGTATAGGGGTTCAAGGACGATTGTCAAACCAAGGGCCTTTCAGGTTCGCCAAAAGTGTCTCCAGGACGAAGGCGCGCTAAAGGTCCCGGGCGAGGTCGATCCCGAACCTCTTGATCCGCTTCCAGACCGTGACGCGGCTGACGCCCAGGAGGCGGGCGGCTTCGGATTGGTTGCCGCCTGCCCGGCGAAGCGCCTCGATAAGGGCCGTGCGCTCGGGGTTGTGCCTGGGGTTTGCCTGAAGCACCGTGTTGTCGGGCTTCCCTTGCGATGGCATAATGCGGTGGGGCAGATGTTCGGGCCCGATCCAGCCGCTCGGGCAGAGCACGAAGGCGTATTCGATGGCATTGCGCAGTTCCCGGACGTTTCCCGGCCAGCCATAGTCTAAAAGGGCGTCCAGGGCCTCGGGGGACAGGCCTTCGATCTTCTTGCCGCTGCGCTGATTGTTGTGGCGGATGAAACTTTGTACCAGCAGGGGAACGTCTTCCATGCGGGCCTGCAACGACGGCATGGTCAGGGGGAAGACATTGATCCGGAAAAAGAGATCTTCGCGAAACAGACCCTCGGTGACATGAAGGTCCAGGTTCTTGTTGGTGGCGGATATAATCCGGACGTCCACCGCAATGGGGTGGTGATCGCCCACCCGCTCGATTTCCTTCTCCTCCAGCACCCGCAGGAGTTTGACCTGGGTGGCCGGGGGGATATCCCCGATTTCGTCCAGGAAAATGGTACCGCCGTGGGCCGCTTCGAAGCGCCCCACCCGGGCGCGGTCGGCGCCGGTATAGGCGCCCTTGACGTGGCCGAAGAGTTCGCTCTCCAATAAGTTCTCGTTCAGGGCGGCGCAGTTGACCTTGATAAACGGGGCATTTTTACGGGGGCCGGCGTCGTGCACGGCCCGGGCGGCGAGTTCCTTGCCCGTTCCGCTGGGGCCGTGGATCAGCACCGGGGCGTCGCTCTGGGCCACGTTGTCGATGAGTTCGAAGAGGCGCTGCATGGGCGGTGCATGTCCGAGGATGCCGTGGAACCCGTCATCCAGATGGCAGGATTGCCGCAGGGATATGATTTCCTGCTGCTGGCGGACGAGTTCGGAGATGTCCGTGAGCGTTTCGATGGCGCCCACCACGTTGCCGTTGTCGTCCTTCAGAACCGAGGCGTTTTTCATGACAAACAGGGCGCGGCCGCTTTTGTCGGTGATGGTGCACTTCTTGGCGCGGATGCGGTTGTGGGCATACAGACTGCACCACTCCCGGCCCTTGCCCCGGCCGAAGATCTGGCAGCCCGAGCAGTTCAGCACACGGCAGTTCCGTCCCACCAGCTCGGCGGCCGAATAGCCGGTCAATTTTTCGGCGGCCGGGTTGACGTTGAGAATCGTTCCCCGGGCATCCACGACCAGCAGGCCGTCGTGCAGGGTATTGACGATGGTTTCCCAGAAGCTGGCGATATCCATTAAGGCAGGCTTCCCAAAGCGTTAATCCGTTAACTTAACAGGTGTTAACATAGGCTTAGCAAATCAGTTTGGCAAGGGGCGCCGGGACGCGGGAAAGGGGGCGGATGTCATCGCCTGCCAAAAAACCAGATCGTGCTAATATTCTGAAAAATAATACGAATACAGTAGGTTAATGCGGTTCTCCGAAAACAGAGACCAGACAGGGGGGGCTACCCCCATCGCTGCTCCAGGTAGCGTTTATTTTGGCACTATAGTTGCTACTGTGTACCGTTTCACAAACATGCTGGCCGATGCCTGACCTTAAAGCATGCATCCACACCCCAGGCGTCGTCGGCAACGATACAGACGGTTACCATCGCAACAGGAGCAGCAACATGAAATTTTTGGCAAAGATCGCCGCGGGATGGCTTTGCACCGGCCTGATCATGACGGGCTTGGTCGCCGTTCCGGCGGTTCAGGCCCAGCTCGAGGTGCTCGACGAAAACCAGGCCCCCGGCCGCACCATGGCCCGGCAGGCGGTCAAGGAGCGCCAAGTCTGGATCACCGCGGATCACTCCCGGCACGCGATCCTGCAACAGGCGTTCACTTCCGGTCCCGAGGTGACGAAGGCTTGTCTGTCCTGTCACGAGCTGGCGGCCGGCCAGTTTCATAAAACTATTCACTGGACCTGGCTGGACCCCAATGTGCCGCCCGGCGAGCGGATCGGCAAGGCCGGCCATTCCATCAACAATTTTTGTATCAACCTGAATGGGAATGAGCCGCGCTGCACCTCCTGTCATGCCGGCTACGGCTGGCGCGACAGCCGTTTCAACTTCAACGACGAAGCGGCCGTGGACTGCCTGGTGTGCCACGAGCAGACCGGTACCTACAAGAAATTCCCCACCGGGGCCGGGTTTCCCGTCCAGGAACCGACCCTCTTCAAGGGCAACCACAAGACCTACAATCCGCCCGACTGGAACAAGGTGGCCCAGAGTGTCGGCCGCCCTACCCGCGCCAATTGCGGTACCTGCCACTTTAACGGCGGCGGCGGGGACGGCGTGAAACACGGCGATCTGGACTCATCGCTGACCAAACCCAATAAAGCGCTGGATGTCCACATGGGGATGGACGGGCAGGATTTCGACTGCGTGCGCTGCCACACCACCACCCTGCACAATATCGCCGGCCGGACCTACGCCACCCCGGCCGCCACCCACCGCAAGAGTCTGATCGAAGACGACCTGGCCTCCAAGATCATGTGCGAATCCTGCCATTCCAGCACGCCCCACAAGCCGGGGGCCAAAGCCAATGACCATACGGACAAGGTGGCCTGCCAGACCTGCCACATTCCGCAATTCGCCCGGGTCAACCCCACCAAGATGGCCTGGGACTGGTCCCAGGCCGGGCGCAAGAAGGACGGCAAGCCCTACGCCGAAAAGGGCCCCTACGGCAAGCCCACCTACGACACCAAAAAAGGGACCTTTCGCTGGGAGAAGGATGTCCAGCCGGCCTATTTCTGGTTCAACGGCGCCATCAATGCCATCACGGCCCGGGACACCATCGATCCTTCCAAGCCGGTCGACATCAACTGGCCGGTGGGCCGTCGGGCGGATGAAAACGCCCGCATTTTCCCCTTCAAGGTTCATGAAGGCCGGCAGCCCTACGACAAGATCAACAAGAATCTCTTGATACCGAAGCTTTTCGGCAAGAAGGGGACCGGCGCCTATTGGGCTGAATACGACTGGAAGAAAGCGCTGGGAAACGGCATGCAGGCCGCCGGGCTGTCCTTCAGCGGCGAATACGACTTTGTGGACACACGTTATGTCTTCCCCATCACCCACATGGTGGCGCCCAAAGAGGACGCGGTGGCCTGTATCGAATGCCATCGTGCCGACGGGCGCCTGGCAGGACTGACAGGGTTTTACATGCCGGGCCGGGATCATTTCAAAACCATCAACATCATCGGCTGGGTTCTGGTACTGGGTACCCTGGTGGGCGTTACCCTTCACGGGCTGGGACGCGCCATCGCCCGCGGCCGCAAGGAGGACTAAGCAATGACGGGCAATCAAATGGTCAATACCTATCTTTATACGCGTTACGAACGGTTCTGGCACTGGCTGCAGACGGCGCTGATTACGATTTTGCTGGCGACCGGCTTCGAGGTGAACGGACTCTACACCCTGCTGGGCTATAAAACCGCCGTGGCGGTCCATAATTTCGTGGGCCTGACCTGGCTGATCGCATTCGCCTTCTTCGTTTTCTGGCTGTTCACCACCGGCGAGTGGAAGCAGTACGTGCCCACCACCAAAAAGATGTTCACCGTCATTCATTATTACATGTTCGGTATTTTTCGCGGCGACCCCCATCCGGTGCCCAAGCGCAGGGAAGCCAAGCACAACCCGCTGCAGCGCATCGCCTATCTTTCCGTGGCGGCCTGCCTTCTGCCGATCCAAATGGTTTCGGGGTTTCTCTACTGGAGCTACAATTCCTGGGCGGCCTGGGGGCTGGATGGGCTGAGCTTGCCGGTCGTGGCGGCCGTGCACATGCTGGGCGCCTTCGGTGTGCTCAGTTTCCTGATCGGCCACGTTTATATGACCACCACCGGACATACCCTTTTGGCGCACATCCGGGCTATGATTACCGGCTGGGAGGAAATCCGGGAAGGCGTCGAGCTGGAGGACTGGGAAAAGCGCCCCCGCCAGGGCCACCCGCCGGCTGAAACGGAAGCCTCTTCGGCCTGATCACGGGCTCCCCGCGATACCTCCGATAGCGCCACGCAACGGCAGGTTATGTCATCCCCTCGCGCAGCGTCGGTGAAAACCGGCGCTGCGTATTTTTGCCAGCCAAGCGATCCCCACCACCGTCATTGTTCAGGATGCCGATCCCGGGCGGTCGCGCAGCATGCTCCCCCGATAATGCCGTCCGATCCGGGTTCCGATACACCCCGGTTCCCGTTGATTCAGATTCATCCCCTTTGATTTTTGAGATTGATGCTTAGGGTCTTTTTGTGGCCGCTTGGACACGATGATGAGCGGCCGGTAACGATTCAGTGCACATCCGGAAATGACATCTTTCGGCCCCGGCCTGCGTTCTCGCTCTCTGGGGAGCCTCGCCGTAGGCCTGCTACGCCTGTGGTTCCCAATTCGTGGCCGCCTTGACGGGAACCGACGTCTACTATTTCTGGACGAACACGATTCAGGAGGTGACAATATGTGGGAGTATTCCGACAAGGTCAAAGAACATTTCCTCAAGCCGCGCAATGTGGGCGTCATCGAGGATCCGGATGGCGTGGGCGAAGTGGGCTCTCTCTCTTGCGGCGATGCCTTGACCCTCTATTTCAAGCTGGATGACGCGGGCCGCATCAGCGACGCCAAGTTTCTGACCTTCGGATGTGCCAGCGCGATTGCCTCTTCGTCGGCCCTGACCGAAATGATCATCGGCAAGACCTTGGAGGAGGCCGAAAAGATCACCAACGAAGACATTGCCGCCTATCTGGGAGAGCTTCCCAAGGAGAAAATGCATTGCTCGGTCATGGGCAAGGAAGCCCTTGAAAAGGCCATTGCCCATTACCGCGGGGAAACGATCAAAGCGGTGGACGGCAAAATCGTCTGCGAGTGTTTCGGCATAACGGACCGCGAAATCGAAAAGACCATCCGGGAGCACCGCCTGACCTCCATCGAGGATGTAACCGGCTACCTCAAGGCCGGCGGGGGGTGCGGCAAGTGCCACGAAGATATCCAGGCCATCATGGACCGGGTTTTCGGCCAGCCGGTCCACATACGCTCCGCTCCCCAAAAAGCCCTGACCAACATCCAGAAGATCCGCCTGATCGAAGATACCCTGGAGCGGGAAATCAAACCGGCCCTGCGCCAGGACGGTGGTGACATCGAACTGGTGGATGTGGACGGCGTACGGGTCATGGTCCGCCTGCGCGGGACCTGCGCCGGCTGCCAGGCCTCCCAGACCACCCTCAAGCATGTCGTCGAGGCCAAATTGCGGGAGCTTGTGACCCAGGACCTGGTTGTGGAGGAGGTGCTGCCATGAAAACGATCTATGTGGACAACAACGCCACGACCCGCACCGCCCCCGAGGTGGTGGAGGCCATGCTGCCGTATTTTAGCGAGCGTTACGGCAATGCTTCCAGCATGCACAGCTTCGGCGGCGGGCTGATTGTCGATATCCGCCGGGCCCGCAGTCAGGTGGCGGCCCTGATCGGTGCCCGACCCGAGGAGATCCTGTTTACCAGCGGCGGCACGGAAAGCGATTTCACGGCCATCCACGCCGCGCTCGAATCCCAGCCCGACAAGCGCCATATCGTCACCACCCGGGTGGAGCACCCGGCCATCAAAAATCTATTTGAACAATACGGCAAGCACGGCTACCGGGTGACCGTCGTCCCGGTGGACGGGCAGGGGCGCCTCGACCAGGATGCGCTGCTGGAGAGCCTGGACGACGATACGGCCGTGGTCAGCATCATGTGGGCCAACAACGAAACCGGAGTGATCAATCCCATCGCAGCCCTGGGGCAGGAGATTCGTGCGCGGGGCATCGTTTTCCATACCGATGCGGTGCAGGCCGCGGGCAAAATTCCCATCGACGTGGAGGCCAGCGGTATCGACATGCTTTCCATGTCGGGCCACAAATTTCACGGCCCCAAGGGCGTCGGCGCGCTTTACATCCGCCGGGGGACCAAGTTCAAACCCCTGGTGGTGGGCGGCCACCAGGAAAAAGGCCGGCGGGCCGGAACGGAGAACGTTCCCGGCATCGTCGGCATGGGGAAGGCCGCGGAAATGGCCGGGACCCATCTGGAAGACCTGGGGACCCGCGTGCGGCAGCTGCGCGACAGGCTGGAAGAGGCCCTGCTGGAAGCCGTACCGCGGGCCATGGTCAACGGGGGCCGGGCCGAGCGGCTGCCCAATACCGCCAGCATCGCGTTCGAATTCGTGGAGGGCGAGGCGATTTTGCTGATGATGAACGAGGTGGGCATCTGCGCCTCTTCCGGCTCGGCCTGCACGTCCGGCTCCCTGGAGCCGTCCCACGTGCTGCGGGCCATGGGCGTGCCCTTTACGGCGGCCCACGGGTCCATCCGATTCAGTTTGAGCCACTACACCACGGAAGACGAGATCAATTTTATCATCGACAAGATGCCGGCCATTATCGCCCGCCTGCGGGAGATGTCGCCTTTTTGGAAGAAGGCGGTCGAGGGGGCCGCGGGTGTCCATCCATGAATGGCATCTTTTGGCCCCGGCCGGCGTTCTCGGTCATTGGAAATCCTCGCCGTAGCCCAGCTACGCCTCCGGTTCCCAATTCCCTGCGGCCTTGGCCGGAACCAAAATCTACCACCCCTGGATAGACACTATGGCATCTTTCGGTCCCTGGCCCGCCGCCGGTGGACCAAATCCACCTTTGGCGGACAAGCTGGCGTTCTCGCCTCCTGTCGGTCCTCGGCGTAGCGGGCTACGCCTGTGGGCGCCAGTCGGCTGCGGCCTTGCCAGGAACCAAAATCTACCATTTCTGGACGAACACCGATGATTGCCCGTCCCTCAATGGCATCTTTCGGAGAGTCCCTATCTGTTCGCCTCCTGTCGGTTCTCGGCGTAGCCGGGCTACGCCTGTGGGCACCCGCCGTTGAAGAATCAATCCGATGGGAAGTCCCGCTCGGCCGGACGCCCGTCGTCGTCGGTTTGTTGAACACCGATCGATGTGCTCAAATATCAGACGTGAAATCCCGCGCTGCACGGCGGGACCAGGAAGCGAAATCTGCCATTTCTGGGTAGGCACGATTTAAGCGCCGGCGCCGCATTCTACACCGAGTGACCTATACGGTGTCTTTTCCCGGCCCGGGCGTAGGGCTGCCCGGCCGTTGGCGAACCGAGCCTGCCCTGGGTGGGGCACCGCCCTACCGGTCGTTGCTGAAAACGCGGAATTTCTTGTTGTAGGCCACCGGGTTATACGAGAGTTTGGCCTTGCGCAGGCCTTCATCGCCCAAATCCTGCTCGCGGTTGACCAGGCGGAAGCGCCCCTCCAGGCTTTCCAGAAACATCTGGTTGATGGCCTGGTAGATGCCCTTGTGGGCCGGGCAGCCCTTTTCAAAATGGATTACCACGGTTTCCTCATCCAGCGGTTCGGCGATGGTGTAGGCGACAATGATCTCCTCCACCATGATGACCCCGCCCAGCAATTCCGGGAAGGCGTTCCAGTGGACCAATACCCGCTGAATGGCGCGGTTTTCGGCGGAGAGCACCTCCGACCCCTCGCAGTCTCGCCAGGTACACCAGTCATCCTGCAGGGCCAGGGCTTCATCGATCATGGCGTCTGAAAAAGGTACGAAGCGGTAGTCGTTTTGCTTTTTAAACTGGTTGAGCAGGTTTTTCTTCTTGTGAAACCGGTTGCCGCTCAAGGTCACCAATTCCCCCACATCATAGATATAGTCCCAATTGTCCCGGTCTTCCTCGAAGCGCAGGGCCTCGCCGGTCTGCGCACGCCAGAGGTCGGCCAGCGCTTCGGGTACGCGCTTGAAGCCCGGTGAAAAATCATGCCCGGCCAATACGCCGGGCCAGTCGATGCGGTCCCAGGGGCCGACCGGCGCCCAGTAGACCGGTTGGGGGTCCTTCTGCCGCAGCCATACCAGATCGTTGCTGAAGGCCCACTCCAAGCCGTATTCCCGGGCCCAGCCCCAGATATTGGCGAAACTGTAGTCCGAGGTCGCCTGGGGGGTCAGCCTGAGATGGTGTTGATAGTCTTCGGCCCTTTCAGTTTGAATGGGTGTGAAATCCAAGCGTGTAATCCTTTCATTTGGTTTGGTGATTCATCGCACGGGGCGAAGGATTCGTAGAGGCGGTGTATCAGGCGGTGCCCTTCAGAGAAGCGGCCAGCGCTTGTCCCGCCGTGTAAGACTCCTGGAGATAGTCCGGGTGTTCGAGAACATCCTCCTCAAAATCCAGCCCGCGGTAGAGAAGTGATTTCCAAAGGGTCGTATCGATGACATCGAAGAAATAGCGGACGGTCAGCAGGGCGCCGTCAAAGAGCTTTTTGCCATGGGTGGCGCCGACGGAAATAAACATCCCCTGGCGCTTCGATACCCATTGCCCTTTGGGCAGGTCGTCAATCCAGTATTTCTTGACCCATAGGGACTGGCAGCGGTCCATAAAGATCTTGGTGTGGGCGCTGACCGTGTAGAAGAAAATCGGGGAGGCCAGCATGATGCCGTCGGAGGCCAGGATGCTGTCCCGGATTTTTTGGAAGCCATCCTGGATGACGCATTCGCCGATTTCGGTGCAGCCGTAGATTTCCATGCAGGGGGTGATTTTGAGGTCCCGCAGGACGATTTCGGTCACGGTGGCGCCCTGGTCGCGGGCGCCGGCCACGGCCTGCTGGAGAAGGCGGCTGGTGTTGCCCTGTCGTCGCGGGCTTCCGTAAATAGCGGTGATCAGTGTCATGGCATATGCGGTTTTTTAAGCGGCTTCGACCGGCAAGGCCAACCGGATGCCCACCGGGCAGTGGTCGGACCCGAAAATATCATTGTCGATGAAGGCTTCGGTGATCTCCTGGTTTTCAATGAGGTTGCGGGTGGCAAAGAAATAATCGATCCGCCAACCGGCATTGCGTTCCCGGGCCTTGAAACGATAGGTCCACCATGAATATTTTTCAACCCCGGGGTAAAAGTAGCGGAACGTATCCACATAGCCGTCGGCGATGATGCGGTCCAGCCAATCCCGTTCGATGCGCAAAAAGCCGGACCGGTCGGCATTGGCCCGGGGGTTTTTAAGATCGATGTCATTGTGGGCCGTGTTGTAGTCGCCGGTGATGATCACACGGCGCCCCTCGTCCTTGTATCGATTCGTATAGGCAAAAAAGGCCTCGTAGAAATCCAGCTTGTACTGCAGCCGTTCGGGGCTCATCTGGCCGTTGGGAAAATACACATTGAAAAAGACGAAGGTGCCGAAGTCCAGCTCCAGGATGCGGCCCTCATCGTCGAAGCGGGGCTGACCGATGCCGTAGCGCACCGTGATAGGCTCACGGCGGGTGTAGACGCCCACCCCGCTATAGCCTTTTTTGGTGCTGGCATGGGACCAGTAGGCCTGATAGCCGGCCAACTCCCGCATGGGCGCGGTCAACTGGTGCTCTTGCAGTTTGGTTTCCTGGAGGGCCAGAATGTCGGCGTCCAGACGGCGCACGGAGGCCTCAAAGTCTTTCTTCATGACGGCCCGCAGGCCGTTGACGTTCCACGATACAAGTTTCAAGATTCGGTTATTCCTCCGGGGTTGCGGGGCCATTCGAAAATCGTTGGATGCGGCAGGGCCTTCTCCGGTGCGAACGCATTTGACAATCGCTGCCGGGGTGATCACCTATTAAAAATAAGCGCATGATCATAACGACCATGCAGACGGTAAACAGTTATGCGCTCGGAGCGCGCCCGTGATTGTTTTTGACGGTAAATACACCTGGAACGGCAATACCACCCAAAAGAGGCGTCCCATCAGCTGGTGGCGCAGCGCTTATCGTCTGCGGATTGTCGACATCGCCCACGATGCACCGGACGTCCTTTTCCTCAAGCCCTTTATCGTCTTCTTCAGCGATACGGGGGAGGGCGCTTCGGTGACGAATTGTCTGCCCGATCTGGCCAAAAAAATATGTGAAGACTTCGGGCTCGATATGAACCGTGTGGCCTGGATCGAAGACCGTCCCGACCGGGAAGAGCGGTTCCGCGTGGCGGTATTTCAGCCGGTGGCCCGTCTCGGCCATGACCGTTTCTACCAGGTTGCCTGGCGGCCGGCCGCGCCGCGGGAACTGGATCTCATCAAAACCCACTGCGCCTGAGGGCGTTTCCGCATCCCGGATCCAAGCGCGCCCGCTCTCCCACAGCGATCGCTGATGCGCTTCCCGCTAGGCCAGGAGGCGTTCCAGGAGCTGCTGCCATTCTGTCTGCCGGGCGTCGCGGGCGGCATCCCGCAGCGAACCAAAACAAGCCCTGACGATCATGGTCTTGGCTTTCGGGCTGGCCAGCTGGGCTTCGATGCTGCGAATATCCGCGATCATTTCCGACAGGGTTTCAAAGGGCAGACCGCGTTCGCCGAGGTCGGTCTTGAGACGGGTCAGCGTCCGCTCGACCACTTCGTATTGCGGCGGACTGAGGGGCGAGGCCGTGCCCAAACGGTCGGCGGCATGGCTTTCATCCGTTTCCGCCAGAAGGCTTGCGCCTTCTTCGCTCAGCCCGATGCCGCCGGACAGGGTGCGGATTTCAACCAGTCCCTTGGCGATCAGGTCTTCCGCGGCCCGTGCACTGTCTTCCCGGTCCAATCCGACGGTTTCCCCCATGGTGTACATGGAAGCCTGGACGGCCGGATTTCCTTCCGTAAGGCGGATAAGTTCCTGAAAGAGCGCCTGGGCGGCTGTATCAAGATCCGGTGGATGGGTCAATCCAGTCCCCTTTGTCGTGGTTAAAGGTTATCGGGCGTTCAGGCCGGCCGCCACCCGTTCGTCGCAGAAGGGTTTCGATCGGCCGCGGGCCGCCATCCATTGTCTGGATGGACCCGGCCATGCCGGACGGGAGATGGTCCCGCGCCCTCATTCGTTAGCGCATCAGTGTCAAGGGTAACCACATATGGGCGGGAGGCAACCCGGCCGGCTCCAACGGTCTGGCCGCCGCCCCGGGCCGCGGAAGGGCGGGGCGGCGCAACATCATCTCGGTTGCGGGCTATTCGGGATCTTTTTCGGCCTGGCATGCCGGGCAGATGCCGACGAATTCCAACTGGTGACTCAGGATGCGGAATTCGGTTTTGGCCTGAAGGGCGCGTTCCAGGGAATCGATCACCTCGATGGGCGCATCCACCAGACGGTCGCAGTGCAGGCAGCGCATGTGATAATGATTGTGGGGGATGCCGTCGAAGCGCTTCAGGCTGCCGGCCAAACCGATCATCTGGATTTCACCCAGCTCGGTAAGGATTTCCAGATTGCGATAGACGGTTCCCAGGCTGATGCGGGGCAATTTGCGCTTCACCCGGCCGTAGAGATCGTCGGCACTGGGATGCTGGTCGGTGGCGCGCAATTCCTCCAGAATAACCTGGCGTTGGCGGGTCATGCGTAGGTTGCGTTCTTTCAGCAAAAAGTTCGGCCTCCTCGTAAACAGGCGCTGCGGTTTCCGAAACGCTGGATCAGCGGTCATCCATGGGCACAAAGCTGCATTCATCCGGGCCGCAGTAGTCGCCGATATAGTCGGACTTGGGGCGGTACAAGGCCGGTTTCGGGGCGGCATCGGCATATTGCTCTTCGATGACGTGGGCGCTCCAGCCGGCCACCCGCGACATGGCAAAGAGCGGCGAGAACAGATCGATGGGAATGCCCATGGCATAGTACAGGGAGGCACTGTAGAAATCGACATTGACATAGATGTCGATGCCTTTGCGTTCCTTGAAGATCGCCTTGCCGCGCTTTTCCAGGACGCGTGAAATTTCATACCACTGGGGCTGGCCGGTGCGCTCGCCCATTTTTTTGGACATGGGGGCCAGGATGTGGGCCCGGGGGTCGTCGGTCTGATAAACGGCATGGCCCAGGCCGAAAATCACGCGTCCGGCTTCCAGCTCGCCCTTGACATAGGCATCCACATTTTCCACGGAACCGATTTTGAGCAGCATCTCCATGACGCGCACATTGGCGCCGCCGTGCAGCTCGCCCGAAAGGGAGCCCACCGCGGCCGCCACCGCGCTGTAAATATGGGCACGGGTCGATGCCACCTGACGGGCGGAAAAAGTGGAGGCATTGAACGAATGCTCGGCATGGAGCACCAGGGCGGTATCGAAGAAGCGCGTCAGTTCCGCGTCCGGTTTTTCATCATTGAGCATGTAGAGAAAATTGGCGGCATGATCCAGGTCCGGGTCCGGCGATACGGGCGCTTGGCCGTTGCGGATCCGGTTCCAGGCGGCAATGATCGTCGGGAATTTGGCAATCAGACGGCCGGCTTTGCGGAGGCTGGCTTCGCGGTTGCGATCGTTCAGGTCGGGATCGCCGACGGCCATCAGGGAAACGACCCCCTGCAGGATATCCATGGGGTTGGTCTCGGGCGCGCAGCATTTCAGAACGTTTAGAACGGATTCCGGCAGCGCGCGGTTGGCTGCCAGAAAGGCCTTGAAGGACGAAAGCTCCCGGGTCGAGGGCAGATGCTCGTAAAGCAGCAGATGGGCGACTTCTTCGTAGCTGGCGTTTTCGGCCAGGTCCTTGACCAGATAGCCTCGGTAGATGAGCTTGCCGGCCGCACCATCCACACGGCTGATCTTGGTGCTGGCCACGGTAACGCCTCGTAGTCCGGTATTGACCGTTGGGGTGCATTCTTCCATCATATCGATCTCCCTTGGCATCTGGTTTTGGCCGGAAATAGCTAAAACGGCTGGTGAACAAGCGTGCTACATACGGACATCCTACCGAATCTCTTTGATATATTTGCTGTAAGATGGAAGTTGCGCGGTGAAAAGTCAAGTCCGAAATTTTCTGTCAACAGCCATGCCACGCCCCCGGCCGGGGGGGCGCGATCAAGCATCACGGGTTGCGATGCAGCTTCGGGGCAATCGTTTCATCTGTCGGACAGGGTTTCAGAAACCGATCTTTTCCGGCGGGCGGCGCTCGGGAACGAATTCATGGGGGATCGTGCCCTCGTTCCAGGCTTTGGATACATAGAGATTGCAGTAGCAACTGCCGTACTCGGCCACGTCCGGTTCCCGGTAGACACAGGGGCAGATGATGTCCCTGTCATTTTCCTTGTCGCCGGAAGCCAGACGGCAGGGGCAGGCCATGTAGCCGTAGCGCTCCTTGTTTTGCAAGAGGGCTTCCAGCAGTTCCATGGTGCGATCCCGATCGGCGTTGAAGTAATAGCCCTTGGCCGCTTGCGTCTTCTCCAGCATTTCGTAGAGTTTTACGGCATCCATCACAGGCCCAGCGCCTCCTTGATTTCTTTTTCCTTATAGCCGACGATGGTCTTGTCGCCGATGATGATGGTGGGAAACGAACAGCGCTCATTGACGGCTTTGACTTCTTCGATCATGGCCTTGCGCTCCTCGCCCTGGAGCAGGTCGACGTCGACGAATTCAAACTGAATGGTGCACTCGTCGAGCAGTTTTTTGGTGGCTTTGCAGTGGCTGCAGGTGCTTAAAGAATAGACTTTGACTGGTTTGTCGGTCATATTGGCACATCCTTTCGCTGGGAGAGAAGGCAACCGCAGGGTGTGGCGGGTCTTGGCCGGCCCGCATGCGTTTCGTGCATAGTATAATCACGGTGGTCTTTCAATCCCAAATTCCCCCTATTTTTCATCCCCATACCCCCCATCCGTCAATCAGGACAAAGGCTTGTGGGCGGCTACGGTGCCGACGGCCTCTCCCACTAGGGCGAACAGTTCAGATGTGGCGGTTAGGGGGGCGCGGCAGCTTCGATTGATGCAGACATCGGCGGCGGGCCGGCCTCCGGGGGGGCGTCGCTTTTTCCGCGGCTTATTCCCGTGCGCCGGAATCCTAAGCGCTAACCCGGGATCCGTTCCAGCGCCCGATTCGCCCTAATGTCTCGTACTTCTCGTGAGACAGTATTGTATTATCAAGACAATTGGAGCCATTTGCCGCTTGACACGGTCCAGGCAACCCGTTAATCTACATAAGAATAATTATCATTAGTGGTAAAGGGGCGATTTTGGGAAATCACTTGCAAGCGACCAGAAAAGACCTGCCCCATGGCGCCCCCGGCGAAAGCCGGCCCAACATGTGAATTTGGAGGTTGTTTTCAACGCCTTGGTCAGGGCATGGAAAGACAAGCCGCTGGTGGATTTAACCCAACATCTATTTGAAACATATTGATATTCTGCCAAAATGGATCCCGACGGGACCTGTCCTGGGGTGTATCAGGCCATTGTCTCACAAAACCGTCGGTCTTGAAGGCCGAAGCGTGTCTAACCAGCAAGCGCCCTCCAAGCCGGGCTGTGCCCAAATTGGTTGTTGACTTTGAATATGGTTTTAATTTAAGGGGTTGGAAGGCCTTTGGCCATCGAGCTGATTTCCTATTTCCCCTTGCATCACCTCGGCGTTGTCTGAATTCTCACTTGGTCTGAAATTTGCTTGGATATTCAGTTATCGATGTCGTCGCATCCCCTCAAATGAGAATGACGGCTTTTTATGACGCGTTGTTCCCTGTCCGCAAAAAGTGCCGGAGTGGTGCTACAGGGAACATCTCTTTCAAATCTTGCCGATTGAAGATCAACTTTTACGATAAACCGGCAATTGCCACCCTGCTTCAGGAAAGGAGCCAAAATGGAAAAGAAGGCAACCGTCTCCAAGAAGGAGATTGTCACCAAAGATGTGACCATTTGCGAATCAACCGCCCAGATGCTCGAAAAGGCCAAACGCGACGGCGTTGAGACCGCTTTCGACCGTGCGGCGAATATGAAAGCCTGCCCCATCGGGGCGGACTCGGCCTGCTGCAAGCACTGCTCCATGGGACCCTGCCGGCTGAATGCCAAAGCACCTTACGACAAGGTGGGGGTCTGCGGGGCGACGATCGATACCATCATGGCCCGCAACTTCGCTCGTATGGTGGCTTCCGGCGCCGCGGCGCACACCGACCACGGGATGAGCATGCTGGATCTCTTCCGCGAGGTGGTCAACGGCAAGATCCTGGACTACGAGATCAAGGACGTCCAAAAGCTGGAAAGCGTGGCCCAGGAAATCGGTATCGAAACCGAAGGCCGCAGTGCCAAGGAAATCGCCACCGATCTCTATGAGGAACTCGAGCGCACCTATGTCCAGGTGGAAGGTGAAATTCCTTTTGCCAAGCGGGTACCGCCTAAAACCCTCGAAACCTGGCGCAAGCTGGGCATCGTCCCCCGGGGCGCCATGCGGGAGATCATGGAACTCATGCACCGCACCCATATGGGCGTGGACCAGCACTATGAAAACATCACCAAACAGTGCAGCCGCACCGCTCTGGCGGACGGCTGGGGCGGCTCCATGGTGGCCACCGAGATTTCCGATATCCTTTTCGGTACGCCTACGCCGGTGGCGGTGGACGTCGATATGGGCTGTCTCAAGGAAGATCAGGTCAATATCATCGTGCATGGCCACGAACCCAACCTGTTCGAATCCATGCTCGTATCGGTCAGCGACAAGGATCTGGTGGCCAAGGCCAAGGCGGCCGGTGCCAAGGGCATCAACCTGGTGGGCATGTGCTGCTCCGGGGCCGAAATGATGTCGCGCCACGGGGTCCCCCATGCCGGAAACTTCATGTCCACCGAAGCGGTGCTGGTGACCGGGGCTGTGGATGCCATGTGCGTCGACGTCCAGTGCATCAAGCAGGGCCTCGTGGCGGTGGCGGACTGCTATAAAACGCCTTTGATTACCACCAACCCGCGCTGCCACATCGAGGGTGCCGAGCATGTCGAGTTCCACGAGCATGATCCGCGCGATTGCACCGACACCATGGTCCTCAAGGCCATTCACCGTTTCGGGAACCGCACCGCCCAGATCGAAATCCCCAAACACAAAAGCACCGGCGTGCACGGGTTCTCCCACGAATACATCAACTACATGCTGGGCGGGACTTTCCGGGGCTCCTACACCCCGCTCAACGACAACATCATCAACGGCCGCATCCGCGGCGTGGCCGGGGTCGTGGGCTGCACCAACCCGCGGGTCAAGCAGGACTGGGTGCATGTCGAAATGGTCAAGGAATTGATCAAGAACGACGTCCTGGTGGTCCAGACCGGGTGCTCCCAGATCGCCCTGGCCAAGGCCGGCTTGTGTACCCCGGAGGCCGCGCACCTGGCCGGCGCCGGGCTCAAGGAGGTCTGCGAGACCGTGGGGATGCCCCCTGTTTTGGGATTAGGCTCCTGCGTGGACAACAGCCGCATCCTGATCGCCTGCGCGGAAATGGTGAAAACCGGCGGCCTGGGCGAAAGCATTGCCGACCTGCCCGTGGCGGGCGCGGCACCGGAGTGGATGAGTGAAAAGGCCATCAGTATCGGCCATTATTTCGTGGCGTCCGGTGTTTTTACCGTCTTCGGGGTGACCTTCCCCATCGTGGAAGAAACCAAGTTCCACAAGCATCTGTTCCAGGGCCTCGAAACCCAGGGCGTCGGCAAGTGGGGCTTCACTCCCGATCCCTATGAGATGGCCCAGATGATGATCGACCATATCGATGTCAAGCGCAAAGCCCTCGGCATCGACAAGGCCCGCGAACGGGTCCTGATGGACATGAGCGACCGGCAGCAATTGTCGGCTTAACACCTATATTCCAGATAAACACCTCACCCGCAGGCGGAGCGCTCTATCGGCTCCGCCTGCGGTCGTCTGAAAGGCCTCGCAGGCCGGTGTCGCCTTGTACCGGTTGCCGTGCGTGCTTATGGTAGGGGCCATTCTGAGCATTCAGTATTCTCCCTGGGGGATAATCCTGAGAGGAAAGGTGCAGATAATGATGACGTTGGAAGAATTGCGGGGCGACCAGGCGATCATCGATGAAATCGACTGGAACATGACGCCCGAAGAGGCGGTGCGGCTCTACCTGGAGTGGGGCAACAACTGGGCCCGCGGGGACGGCTATGTGATCGCCTCCAAAGCGGACTACACGACCTATTTTGTGGTGAACTGCTGGCAGCGGCCCTACATGATCTATCTCATCAAGCGGAATTCCGAAGAAGCCCGGGAGCTGGCCCAGTTCGAGCTGCCGGCGCGTTTCGAAAAGGACGTCTGCGAGCTGAAAGGCGTCTACGCCCTGGACGAGGATGTCAAGGCCTGGCTGAAGGAAGAACTGGGCGTACGGTAAGGCTTGGGGCCGGTAGGCGGGATCGGCGGATGCTTCCCATTCGTTTTGAAGCCCCCTTTTAGGAGGCTGCCTGATGCCTCCCGCTATGCGGGAGGAGGCTCACGGGCTGCCGGCCGAGCCTTTATTCGCCTTGGGGATCGTCGGCCGCCAACCCGGGGTGGTCGCTTAAAAAACGATACAGGGTGGCCCGCCCCACCCCCAGCAGCCGGGCGGCTTTGGACTTGTTGCCCCCGGTCTGGGCCAGGGCACGCTGCACGGTGACGCGGTTGAGCTTGCGCGAGGGGCCCCGCCGCAAGGTTTCAGGCCGGGAGGCCCGGATCTCCATGGGCAGATCGTCGCGGGTGATAAGGCGGCCGCTGGATTTGACCAGCGCGAATTGAATGGCATTTTGGAGTTCACGCACGTTGCCCGGCCAGTCATAGTCCATCAGAAGGGACATGGCCTCCTTGGCAATGCGCAGGGGCGCCTGGTTGTGCTTGAGGGCGGCTTCGTGCATGAAGTGGTTGACCAGCAGGGGGACGTCCGTACGGCGCTCCCGCAAAGCCGGAATATGGATGGGAATGACGCTCAGACGGTAGAATAAATCTTCCCGGAAGCGGTTGTGCCGGACCTCTTCCTTCAAGTCCTTGTTGGTAGCGCTGATGACCTTGACGTCAACGGTAAGCGTCTTCTCGCCCCCCACCCGCTCGAAAGTGCCCTCCTGTAAAAAGCGAAGCAGTTTGACCTGCATATTCTTGGAGAGTTCGGCCACCTCGTCCAGAAAGATGGTGCCCCGGTCGGCCAGCTCGAAGCGGCCTTTCTTATCGCGGATGGCGCCCGTAAAGGCACCTTTGACGTGGCCGAAGAGTTCGCTTTCGATCAGACCCTCCGGCAGGGCGCCGCAGTTGATGGGCACAAAAGCCGTGCCGGCCCGGCGGCTTTCATTGTGAATGGCGGTGGCCACCAGTTCCTTGCCGGTCCCGGTTTCCCCGAAGATATGCACCGGATAGTCGTAGGCGGCCACATCGCTGATTTGCTGGAACACCTGGAGCATTTTGGCGTCCCGCCCGACGATATTGGAAAACTGGTTCAGGTTGCCGGATTGCAGTTGCAGCCGCAGCTCGTCGGTGATGTCGCGGAAAAGGGCCAGCACGCCCACATCCCGGCCGGCGGCATCCCGCATCATGGTGATGCTCATCTCGATGCGCCGCGTTTCACAGGTTTTGGTCGTGATATTGAGGGTGTATTCTTTTCGGTCGATGCTGCCGGGCGCAAGCTCGGCGTGGTCGCAGAAAGAGCAGCGTTCGCCGCAGAAGGGAATCCCGAAGGCATCGTGGCAGTCTTTGCCGATAATCTCTTCCCGGCTGAAGCCGGTAATGATCTCGGCCTGCTGGTTGAAGAAGAAAATGCGGCGTTTCAGATCGTGGGCGATAACCCCTTCTTTGAGATTATCCAGGATGCGGGCCAAGTTCTCCCGGGGGGCCAGAATTCGGTTCAGATGGGTTTCCGCCATGAGCTTCCACTAGTCGACGCAGGGTGGCAAGATGCGCATATGAATACTGCATGCGATTCGGAATGTCAAACCATATAGGAAATCAGATCAACATGTTACACGATTTTTTTCGGTTTCGGGCGGTTACAGCCGGCAGGGCAGGCGCCGGTTCAGGCGGATGGCCTGCCGGTCGATATGGACATCGTAGGCCAGGATCTCCACTCCGCTCGCCAGCGCGCTGCGCAGGGCCTTGCCATAGGCCGGATCGATGTCGTCGGCCGGAGCGAAGACCTCGGCATCCATGCGTTGGATGAAATAGAACATGACACTGCGGTGACCGGCGGCAACCTGCGCGCCGAGTTCCTGCAGATGCTTCAAGCCGCGGGCGGTGACCGCATCCGGGAAGCGGGCCACGCCGTCGCGGACCATGGTACAGTTTTTGACTTCCACGTAACAGGTGCCCTGCCGTGCATCCTGCAGCATGAGATCAACCCGGGTATGATCGCCGATGCGCACTTCGGATTGCACGGCGGCGTAGCCGCGCAGTTCCTCCACCTGGCCGGTTTGAAGGGCATGCTTCACGAGGCGGTTGGGCACCAGGGTATTGACGCCCACCAGGGAGTCCGGCATCCGGATGAGCTCCCAGGTATACTTCAATTTCCGTTTGGGATTGTCATGCACCGAAAGGTAGACCGGGCGGCCAGGTTCACAGCAGTCCGTCATGCGGCCGGTGTTGGGGCAGTGAGCCGTGACCGTGCGGCCATCTTCCAGTTTCACATCCGCCAGGAAGCGCTGGTAGCGTTTAAGGAGCGTTCCCTTGACCAGGGGCGGCCAGGCCAGCCCCGTCGGTTCTGCGGCGGTGGGCTTGGATGTCGCGGCAGGGCCCATCAGTGATCGTCGGTGGCGGCGGGCGGTTTCAGGAAGCGCGCCACGATCAGGTCGACCAGGGCCGGAATCTCTTCCAGTCCGAACACGGCAAAGCGGTTGTCGGCCGGCAGGGCAAGGTCGATATCCGTCACCAGGGCAAAAAGGTCGGGATCTTCGAGAAACAGGGGATTGGCATGCGCGGCATGCCGCAGGATTTCCACCTTGGGCAGGCGCTCCGATTTGAAGCCTTCGGCGATGATCAGATCCACCCCGGCCATCAGGGGGCGGATCTCTTCCAGACGCGCGATGGGCGTATTGACGACCATGGCCGTCTTCTCGGGTCCGGCAATGGCGGTGATATCGGCGCCGGCCTGCTGATGGCGCCAGCTGTCTTTGCCCTCCCGGTCAATGGCGAAGCCGTGGTGGGCGTGTTTGATCGTACCCACCTTGAATCCGCGTCCCTTCAACTCGGGCAGCAGCTTTTCGATTATGGTGGTCTTGCCGGCGTTCGAAAAGCCCACCACGGTGATGATCGGCGGGTGGGCCGCAGTGTCGGGTGCGGGGTGCATAGACGATTAAACGCCGGCCAACCGGCGCTTCTCCCTTCGGTCAGTTTGGCAAAAGCAGGCGCAGATTATGCGTGTATGCCCCGGTTGTCAAGGCGTATGGCGCTGTGTGCGGGGATGATAAAACGATATGCCTGAAATTGCGCAAAGTCAGGTTGCGGATGCTTGACGTTGGTTTGCATGCGGGGAATTCTGGGGGGATTCGCGCAGATTGCTTGATAACGGCAATTGGCGCCGGCGGCACCCATCATTCGGCACCCAGGGCCATCCTGACGGTTTTGGCCAGATCGGCATAGGTTACCGGCTTCATCAGGAAAGCGCTGACACCGATGGCTTCTCTCACCCGGGCATCGATCCGGTCGCTGAAGCCGCTGCAGAGAATGATCGGGATATCGGATCGGATGGCTTTCATTTCACGGGCCAGTTCGTCGCCCGACATTTTGGGCATGGCCATGTCGGTAATGATTAGATCGTATTTTTGGGGGTCTGTGCGAAAGGCCTCGATGGCATCAATGGAACTGGCCCTGGTTTCAACGCGGTACCCCAGCCTCTCCAGCAAAGCCCGGCCAAGGTCGATCAGCGGCTTCTCATCGTCCACAAAAAGAATGCGCTCACTGCCCGTGGGTAGCTGCTCCGGCTGCTTGGCAGCGGCCTCAAGTGATGCCTCAACGACCGGCAAAAAGATATGGAAGGTCGTGCCCACTCCGGGCTCGCTGTAGACTTTGATACTTCCGCTGTGGTCCTGGACGATGCCGTGCACGGTGGAAAGGCCCAGGCCCGTGCCTTCGCCGGTGGGCTTGGTGGTGAAATAGGGCTCGAAAATGCGGTTAATCAGATTCGGTGCGATGCCAGGACCGGTGTCAGCGATGGATAGCTTGAGATAATCTCCCGGCGCCATCCCTGGATAGTTCTGCGCATCCTGCTCCTGGATGGCAACGGCCTTCAGGCTCACATCCAAAGTTCCGCCTGTGTTATTCATGGCATGGCGGGCATTGGTGCAAAGGTTCATGACGACCTGGTGGATTTGCGTTTCATCCGCGAATACCGGTGCGAGATTCGAAGGAATGTCTTCCCGGATTTCAATATTTGCGGAAAGGGTCGCCTTGATGAGTTTTAAAGCCTCCTCAATCGCCCGGCTAATATCAAGCGGTCCTTTTTCGGAACGGCTCTGGCGGCTGAATGTGAGAATCTGTTGAACCAGGTCCTTGGCGCGGCGGCCGGCCTGGGAGATCTGGGAGACATATTGCTTCGCGTTTGAACCCGTCGGACATTCGAGCTGTGCCAGTTCGGTAAATCCTAAAATGGCCGCCAGAATATTATTGAAGTCGTGGGCGATCCCGCCGGCGAGGGTCCCCAGCGCTTCCATTTTCTGGGTCTCGCGCATTTGCGCTTCCATTTTACGGCGCTGCTTTTTGGCCTCCTTCCAATCGCTGATGTCCTGGACAAAAGAGACGCTGTAGAGTTTATTGTTAAATTCAAAGAGATTCCCCGTGATCGCTACGGGGATCTCAGTGCCGTCCTTTCGACGGTGGAGGGATTCAAAATGGATAACCCCCTCTTTTTGCAACTGGCGCCATAACTGTGCGTTTTCCTCCGGGGAATTACCCCGATCGATATCCAGGATATGCATCCGGCAGAGTTCTGCCTTGGTATAGCCAAGATATCGGCAAGCATGATCGTTTACATCGGCAATATGTCCGCTGGCCCTGGCCAGGAAAATACCGAAGGAAGCCTTGTCGAACATGAATTGGGATAGCCGTAGCGATTCGGAAAGGTGCTTGCGTTGCGTGATGTCCTTTATGAGCGCCATGGAGTAACCACGGCCTTCGAATTCGAGATAGGTCGCCGTCACTTCAACCGGGAAAACCGTACCGTCTTTTCGCCGATGGGCGCCCTCGACGGTGACGTTTTGCTCGGTGCTTATCTGTCGCCACGCATCAGGCCACATTTCCGGTGTAACCATGGGATCGATATCGGATACCGACATCCCCAGCAGCTCCTCCCGTGAATAGCCGAGAGATTCACAAGCTTTGCGGTTGGCGTATAGAATGCGGCCGTCCCGGTTCAACCTGAGGGCGCAGACCGAGGCGTTGTCCAAGCAGAATTTGTCCAGTCGACTTTCCTGGCTGTCCAAATTTGCGGAATTGTCCCCAGCGCTTCCCATGGCGTCCCTCCGGGTTGTCAACAATCGGATTCAGTTTACGGGATATCCCGTTAATGTCAATTACTAGACCTTATTTATGGGATAACGATTTATAGGGGAAGGACCGTTTTCTTACTTGAAGAAGTGTTGCTGGATGGGTTGACCGGTTTTTTCTGATTCGTGCGCGGGGTGCTGGTTGATGTCGCCCCGGTGTCGGTTGCGAGGTAATAGATGATCCAGGCGGCGTCGGCTTTTTTGGTGCCTGAGTATTTGGCGTTTCTAACGATGCCCTTAATTAAAAATTAAGGTGCGACCCTCTTAGTCCTCTTTTAGTCCTCCAATGTCTTTTTGATCCTAATCCTTGCCGCGTTCTATGGCCATATTCATGAACGCTTCATATGTATTGGCCGGAGGAATGTACTGATCGGGCATTTCTTTTTGTTTATAGAGCATGGCGCCCGTGGAACAACCCGTAACGCACACGCCGCACCCAATACACCGGTCAGAATTCACCGATGCCGTCTGCTCCACTGTGATGGCGTCCATATGGCAACGGTCCGCACAGACGCCACAGGCGATGCATTCTTCCTCATCCACTTGGGCGTAATAACTGGTGTGCACATACCGTCCCGGTTTGTCCATGGCCTTTATATTTCTCAAAAAAAGGCAGCAACATCCGCAGCACATGCACAAAGTGGAAGGGTTTTGGCTGTTATCGGGCTGCAACACCAAACCGGCTTTTCTACCTCTTTCCAAGGCCTCCAGAGCTTCCGCCACGCCGACACCTCGACCCAGATCGTTCTCTTCAAAGTAATCGGTGATATCGCCGAAAAACAGGCATACATCCAGGGGGCCGGCACACCCTTCACCCATAAGTAGTTGTTCCTTACGGCAGATGCAGGTTCCAAGCACAATCTTTTTTTGGCTTTTGATGAGCGCCTCGGCGTCATCATAGGAAAAAATGCTCAGGTCCGGAACGATCTTCCTGGACACGGGTATTACCCTTTTGTGATTGGTTTTGCTTTTCATCCAGGATTTCAGGTGGATTTGCGGCAGGTACGCGTTGTAATCCCGCACCAGGTCCTCGGTTAGGTCGTTGCAATGGTACTCCCAAATTCCCATGATAAACATGGCCGCTGAATAGGCCTTTTGGTTACCCTTTCCGGAGCGGTAAATGAGTCCTTTACGTGACATTTCCTCCAGCCTAGTCGCTATCTCCTTTGCATCCATTCCGGTACGGGCAGCGATCGCTTCGGGATCCTCGGGAATCACATTCAAGCAGACAGTCAGTTCTGCCTCTTCCGGCAAAAAAAGGTGCTTAAGTATGCGTATTTCCACACCGCTTTCCGTGGCGGGAAATCCGCCGGGCAATCTGTCCAAATGCTTTGCAAGGTTTTGATAAACATCAGGCATAAAATATCCCCATTGACATTTTTAATATCGACGGCAGGGGCTTCGTTTTCGACACCGAGATACAATTCTCCATACGCGTGTAGCCCAATGCCGCGGTCTGGGGCAGCAAGGGCTTTCTCTTTCCTTTACAAGTGGCAAATGGTTAATTTACGTTCGATTTTTAAAGCGGCGCGGCTCTTGATGTCACCTGCAAGGGTTATATTTCTTGCTATTAATGAAATATGATATCACTTTTCAGATAGTGTCCATGGCTTTGTAAAGTAGGTTTCGCGGACTTCAGACGCCTTTGAGTTCGCCCAATTTTCCAGCCCCATTTTATTGATTAAACACAGATTATAGACCTTCATGTTATGGGGTAGCTCAGTAGCTCTGTCTGCATAAGGGTGTAGATTATCACATGGAAATTCGTCACAGTCCCCACAAAAAGCAACGCCCTTTTTTTTAGAACATTCATACGCGGCACAGCTATGCGAATCTCCGAAAATATGCTTTTGCAATGGTATTTTGCCATCGTGATCCCGGCACCCTTTGCATAGCATGATTTCAACTGGCACATTATATTCTTCGGACATTTTTTCAACAGCGGCTCTTGCTTCCTTATTTTCAAGGGCCAAATGAAAATGGCAGTTAAAACAGTCCAAGCCGCAGGGAGCGGTCATTTGAAAATAATCCATAGTTGATTCTCCTCACAATTTTAAAATTGATATGAACAGGTAAAATCATAATTCGACTATAGACAATAAAACATCACCCATTTGGGGGATATTTGGAAAAATTAAGGAAGCATCGGTGGTAGGAACGCCCGTTGCCGGGCGCCTCCCAAACTCTCCCATCCTCGGCGATAGTGATTTCGTCAAAAAAATGCTGGCACAAAGCGAGGAGGCTTTGGAGCGAAAGGTTGCGCTTGAAGCGAAGGGCATCGGCATCGAGGATATTGCCGCGCGCGTGGCGCAACTTCTCGAAATGACCTACGATGCGCTATGGCTTCCCGGCAAATACCAAAAGCAGGTTGCCGCGCGCAGTCTGCTGTGTTTCTGGGCGGTAAACGAATTGGGATGCAGCGTGACCGCAATTGGGAAAAAGTTGGGCATTTCCGCACCGGCCGTCAGTAAATCGGTGCGGCGCTGCGATTATTCACGAAAGAGGTTATACGCTAGAGTGAAGTTAAGAGAGAAAGGGCGTCCCCAAAACTCCCCCAAGCTTGATTTTGTCTTGGGATCAAGCACTGAATTTGCCCTTGTTCTGATCAAATCAGCCATCGAATAAAAATTGTCTATTTTACCGATTTCCATGTTCTCTGTGTATCTACCCTATATATTGTCTATAGTTTTATGATGGGAGTTCTGTTATAAAGAGCCATATCTCTTGTTGTTAATTGTTTGAATCATAGTATACGAAACATCACTTACATTATGGCGTGACAGCCTTTATCTTCAAAAGCCCAAAGGTTTAACAATCCTGTCAAATGAAAGGCGTGGAAGAATTATTTTAAAAGCTCTTTAGTACCATAGAAGCTTCCAAATGTTGGGATCTGACTCCAGCTATGTTTTTATCTATCATTAATTTAGCTTTATATTTTTAAAAATTTTAGAAAGTTATCAATATTATTCATAATAGTAGTACGGTCGTAGGATTCGGTTGTGCAGCTTATGGAGTTAGATGATTTTATAGTATGAACTTCTCCAAACAATGGCACAAAATCTTCATGCCCGCCTTTATAAGCTCGCCAAATATTATCAAGTTTTTTGCGTTTAAAAATCCCATAAATACTACGTAGATTTTGGTAGGATTGAAAAACTTCAAGCAAGTCGTCACTCAATCGTTTTTGTGCGTTTTGCGTGTTTAAAAACCTAATGGCCATTCGCTGAGCCACTAGTAAATTACGAAAATTGGCTTCGCACTCTAAAATACGTGAAACTCGAACAGCGCGAATAGCAATAAGGCCTCCGATAATTGCGCCTGCAAGGCCTGATGTAAGCGATAAAATGATAGTAAGAAGTTGATTTGTCATTTATAAATTCGAACGATCCCTTGCTATATTTTGTTTAGATTGTGCCGGAAGCTTACCAGCGGTCGACGAAGGCTTGAATACCAGATCGAAATGCGTTTGTCAGGTTTCCTTTGGTCTTATAGGAATTCTTGCATCTATTATCGCTAAGTTAATTGATGGCTTAAAAAATGGCAAAAATGAGCCACAACATGGTTTTTTGCTCATACGCAATGTGTAAATCAAGTGCTATCCTGCAGCCTGCATTAAAATAAATAGTGCGGATGCACCCCTTTGGAACCGTTTTTCAACCTTCCACTTCCGGCACTGGTGGCGTTATCGTAAATTTGTCGTCTTCCTTTAGAACCTTCGGGATGGATTTGAACGAACTGCGCCATTCTTCCAAAAATTTCCTGCCGAAGGCAGCAATTTCCCCGGGTCGATACCTTTCGAGTATCGATCTGTATATTCGAAAAGCAAAGGTAAGCGTCATTCGATAGACTTCGTCGATTGATTGCAGCGTTCTAATGTGGTCAAAGACCAGCTCGCTTTGTGCCGGGTTAAAGTGCAGCTGCCGATCAAAGCTCAGACCGTGTGTCGCCTGGGAGTATTGCGTGTAAAAAATCTTGTACATGGCCTCTTCCCCAAGGCGGACGGCCATATCGCGGATGGAGTTAACACCGAAAGGCTTGTACCATTCCACGTCTTTTCCCGATCGGGCCATGCGGGATTCGAATAGATCATTAACGGCATCAAGCTCAGGGTTGTTCAGTCTTGCTGTTTCATGGTCTATGTTTCTCTGGATTTCCTCCTGGTTATGAGGTACGATAAGGTTCTCGGCAGTCGATCCTGACAAATGAGCAATATGTGCGGCTCTCTCGGGTGTCCCGTCCAAGTAGCAGCGAAACCAGTAACGTTTTTGGCGGATATTCCAGACAAAGTAGGCCTTTCCCCGGCGGTCATAGTCCTCTTGAAAAATCCACTTCAGATAGAGGTGAATCTCAAATAGCGATCGGATATGTGGGAAACAGGCAAGTGCTGCACCCTCACGTGCGAGAATGCTTATGGCGTCAAGGTTGGCAACCGCATGTTTAAGAAATGACAGGATGGCTACAATTTCAGGTATTTTACGGTCTGATGTTAGAAAACATCGCGGAACAAGATTGGTTCCATAGTTTACGACCTGTTCAAGAAGTGCAATCTGGTCTGCGAACGAGTCCCTGATCTGCGCGCTGAAGAGCTGACGGTCCAGAATATTTTTATTTGCTTCATCCGGCATTGTCCATAATATCCCAGGCAAAGGTCTTGACACTTAAAGCCGAGGTGATAATTAAGCAGCTGTTCTCTGCCCGTGGCAGTAGAATGTACAAAGGATTCCGCTGAGCCCGCCTGGCAAATCAGCGGTATGCCACCTGGCAAAAAGGGGCCCATTTCGGGATCCTTTTTGTTTTGATCGAAGTCGGCTGGCTATTAAAACCATATCCAATCATCTCTATCCATCTGAACGATAAACAACAAAGATGCGGCCTTTTTGTTAAGTCGATATTTTAAAGTTTATAAGTTCAGGGCGTCCCGCTGATGCCCCCTCGAAGTCTTTGTATAGTGATCTGAGATTTTCAACTATGTCATGAGGAAATGGATAGTCGGCTGTGTCTGGTTCTGTCAGTCATTTTGCTATCGAACTCGCACGAAGTATGTTTCAAATGGTTAGGTTTGAAGTTTAAAGTTTCAGGGCGTCCCTCGGAAGCACATAATCAGGTTTAATAAAATATTGTTTGGTTAAGAATATTTTAATAACAAGTTATATTGCCTTAGCTCTATGTTTACAGCATTTACTTTTTTTATAAGACTTGTTTTTCTTGCAGATTCGTTAAAAAGATTCTCTAAAAGTTCTTGTTTATCAGGATCATCAATAAGAGTATATTGTCCTTTTTTGTCACCATACATAATGCCAACTGGGGTTCCTTCTTCAGATATCATTAGAATACAGATAAATGTACTTTTCCCTTTTCCCGCTTTTTCTGCTTCGTCAATAGTCATTCCCCAACCTTTAACAAGCTCACTTACCTCAGTAGGAACATTTCCGTTAAATTGACTCTCTTTAAGCCTCCAAGTTAGGCCAATTATACCAAACCTGATGGGATTAGTTCTCCCCTTACCGCCCTCTCCTTTTTTATAATAGTCTAATAATTGATAAAGCTTGTCTTGGAAAAGGATATCAGGAACATGAATGGTAAATCGGAAATCAGATAGGCAAATATTATTCGCCTTTGCTTTAAGAATTAATTCATCAATGGTAGTCCTGAAGGAATCATTAAGTTGGTTGACATAAACGCTATTATCGTATGCTCTTTGCACTTCCTTGCGAGTTTCATCTATGGTTGATTCCAGGTTTTTTCTCAAAGCTTGAGTCTCATCTTTATCGAGAACAAACTCGGTTCCGGGAAGTTTTATTGATTTAAAAGGTCGAAATAAGCTTGCTAAGTTTTTTGTAGCACCTCTATTAAGTAGTAGGACAAATAATAAGATAAAAGTGACAGCTGGCCAAGTAAATAATTTATCAAAAATATTGCTAGCATTTTCGGAATTAAAACCAAATATTTTATAGGCATATTCATTAGAAAATTGGGAAGTGTCTAAATTGTTATTCATAAATCGAATAGAATTATAGAAACTTTTAATCTCTTCACATGATTGAAACAGTTTTGTTTGGATAGCTGCTATTTTACTTGCTCTGTTTGCTTGGCTTATCGAGAAATAGCTGTCTATGCTATTCAGATAATGAATTAGCTTTTCTTTGCTGCCTTTATCGCTAAAATTAAGTTTGTTTTCACCTGCAAAGAGCTTCTGCTTATCAACGATCAATGCGTCCCAATCAATATTCACATTAGTACCGTTAGCGAGCATATTTATAGACGGACTTTCTATGTTAAATAAGTCTTGTTGTGCTTCATTGATAAGATTTGTTACTATCTCTATTTTATCATTATCAACCTTTTTCAAGACAAAGAGATTTATCATTAGCATGGTTAATAACGCCGATGCAAAAAAAACCAAAATACACATAGTCCTTTTTGATAAGTGGATACGTGTCATATTAGTCACCCATATTTATCCTATTTCCATTGCTCAATAAAATAGTTGCTTTCATTTTTAGGGTATTTAATCTCATTTTTAGTTAATTTATTTTCTGCAATTTTACCGAGATTAAGATTCAAAATATTCGCTAAGGAGGCACATAATATTACTACGTCAGCTATTTCATCAGCAGCTTTATTTATAAAGTCTTCTTCTTCGCAATCACTTTTTGATTTTAAATCGGATTTCCATACAAACATTTTAAGGAGCTCATTTGCCTCAACGGATATCGCAAGTGCTAAATCCTTAGGGTTGTGGAATTCTTCCCATTTCCTTTCAGAAACAAATTTATGAACTTCCTTCTGTAATTGTGAAAAATTTTCGAATGGCATAATAACCCCATTATTGTGTTATAAATTTAAATTGTTGACTGAAAAAACTTCAGTCTTAAAAATTTTATGAATATCTTCCACAAGCGGCAATTTTTCGCGCATCCCAAATTGCGACGCGACAAATGCGCCTATCGCATTCCCATATTTTAATGAATCTGATGGAGACAAGCCCGAAAGTATGGCACCCACAAACCCTGCAGAAAAGGCATCCCCGCAGCCTATTGTTGATTTCGTTTTCACCTTGAAACCAGGGAGGTATATATTTTCGCTTTCTGAGCAATAGTAAGAACCTTTTTCACCAAGCGTAATCGCTACAGATTTGACACTTTTATTTAAAAAGAAATTTGCAGCCTTTTTAATGTCAGTTTGATTTGAATAATTCTTTGCTTCGAGTTCATTTACTATTAGCATTTTGGTCACTTCCAACATGGATAGGAATGATGAATTGTCTTTGAAAAAAGAAGAACCTGGGTTGAAGAAGAGTGAAGTTTTATTATTTTTCAAAAAATGGTAGAGTTCCATTGCTGTTTCCGGTCTTGTCGGAGCCAGATAGATGTTTTTATGCTTATTAAATATATTATTATCATATAAACTTAGACTAAAATTCGACATGGAACCCGAAGATACATACGTTATTCTATTACCATAATCATCAACAGCTATTATATGCTGTGTATTTTTAGAGTTAAGGGCAGTGCGTATATAATCAGTCTTGATATTTGAAGCAGAGATCTTTTTGAATAGGTCTTCCCCTATTAAATCAGAACCGATACTGCACATTAAATAGGTGTCAATTTTAAAAACTGAAGAAAGTAAAACTGCTACATTTGCCCCAGCGCCACCACCAACTTCAGTATAGCTTTTGCAAAAAGTTTCTTCCCCTGGTTTTGGAAAATAATCGGTTTCTATTATTATGTCTTTTGATGCGCTTCCAATTATAATAATATCCATAGAATACCTTCTATATTATTTTTCTGCTTTATAGCAGTACAAGATTGGCAAATGCCGAAAATTTATGTTTTTATGTTTCGCTATGTTAAAGATCGTGTTGGGTATCTCTTGAAGTTTAATTTCGTTAGGAATATATATACAATCTATAATAACTCTTCTAAAACATGCAGATAGCAATTTGTTCTGTAAATTTTCAATAGTATCTATTAATGAGGGCAACTTTACTGAAATACCAGATTGGGTTTTGAAAGCAGCAATAGTTTTATCCCTATAGTTAAATCTAGCTCCTGAGGCCCAATCAAACGAAGGTATTGTGCCAAACATAATGCCGTTTTTTGATAGAACGCGGTATGACTCTTTATAGAAGTCAAAAATATTATATGGATCTGATAAAAAAGAAAAAAGTAAATCAATACCACTATTCTTTATAGGTATTTCAAGTGATGATGAAACAAAAAAGTTAGCCAAAATATTATTAATTTGAATCGAGTGTTGTAACATTTTAATGGATATGTCTGATAAAAAAATATTTTTAGTTTTGAACCTCCAAAACTCAACTAATTTAGATTTTCCGCAACCCACCTCCAAGATTTTAATATGTCTGTTATTCAAAAAATTTTCCAAATCCCAATTCAATACCGCCACCGAATTAAGGTTATCAAACAACTTACATGTTCTATGAAAACTTTCATAATATTCGTGGGAAATTAAGCTGTAGCCTAATTTTGACTTAGCCTCAATCTCTTTAATATCATTTGAGGGTTTAACAATCATTTGATAAAGCCAGTTAAAAATTTTCTACAAGGGAGTAGCTATGAGGCTATTTTGACTATTGAGTCATTACTAAATTAATGCCGCTAGTATCAATATAATTTTATATTTTATTCGGAGAGCTAAGTGTGAGTGGTTTAATGTTTCTATTTTGCCTAACAAAACTACACCCCGCATAACAATGAAACCCGGGCTGATCCTGGATTGCACCCAACTGGTTGGCGTCATCGTCAAGTTCGGCTGCCTGGACGTCGGGTTTCTTGGCCGCAGTGATTACGGCCTCCGACCCGGCGGCATTTGTTTCGGGTGGCTCAATTTGCTCCACGCAGAATAGGAGGGACGCGAACAGGGCGACGAGGCACATACGACGCAGGCTTTTCGCCTTGCGTGGCGGGCTTGCCTTTTGGGTGGGATGGCCGCCGTTAATGACAACATTATCGTTGCCGATCACGACCTGGTTGCCGTTGCCGGTGATGTTGCCGACGGATGCCGGCTTTTGATCCTCGCGGGTTTTGTCTATAATTGGTTCAGCTTCCTTCAGTATATTTTCGATCTTTTCCCTTCGGTTACCAGCGCTCATAGGTCCCCTTTCCCAAGGGCGGCGTTTGCCATCACGCCACGAGCTTCAACAGCCTCTCCACTGTTGCGGTTGCCGGCATTTCCTCTCTCTCCAGGTGTTCCTCATACAAATACAGCACGGCTTCGGCCCTTGTTGCGCTCCAGCCGCTCCAGCATGAAGCGGATCGTATCGTCCCGGAAGCGGTCGCCGGGAAATCAAAAGTTTCGATGGTGAGTGTGTCGCGGGTGATCGGCCGGCTGAGCGTGTCGGACGCCATCATGAGCGCGGTAGTCCGGGCTATGTGTAAGCCGAAAACCGAGGTGCTCCCGGGCAGTTGTTTCGGGCTGAAATTGTGACATACTTCCAGGGCCTTGGGCCGCAATCAACCTTTAACGGGACAGGGTGCGAAAGTCAATGTCTAAGCGATCCCGGAAAATTGATCGGCGGCGGGTTTTCGTAACTCGCTTAGGTTCCCCGTCGAGCTATGGCTTGCGGGGTTTGGTCTGCATGACGGCCCGGTAGGCTTCCGAAAGGCGGATGAAGTCGCGGGGGCGTCCGCCCTGATCCGGGTGCGCGGCCATGGCCTTGCGCCGGAAGAGGCGGGTAACCTCCCGCCGGTTCATTTGACGCAGGGCTTCCTCGGCCACGCCAAACACCCGGCCGGCCTCCTGGAAGGAAACCCCGGCCGTGCCCTGGGGCCAGCGGTGACGGCGGTGGGCGTTGCGGAACTGCTGAAATAGGTTTTCCAGGAAGTCGCTCTGGCCGTAGTCCTGATCGAAGTACATGATCAGGTAGCGTGTCAGATAGTCCTGGAGGTGATCGCGCATGGGGAGGCCGGCCCAGAAGGCGGCATCGCGGTTGAGGCGGCAGATTTCCCGGACGAACCAGGTGTCCACCGCTTCCTGGTCGAGGGCCTGGGGCATGGTTTTGGCGCACAGCTCGCTGAAATGGCGCTGCAGGTCGAAGATGACGTAGACATAGGCCTTGCGCTCGTGGGGCTTCAGGATGCGCTCGGACTGCAGGAAATACTGCTCGATTTCGTCCCGGGAGCGGTCCCGGACGGGGCGGAAGATCTTGGACGGCACGCGGCCGATGGGGCCCTGGTCCATGCGGCCGAAGCGCAGGAAATGTACCCGCCGCTTGTCGAAAAGATGCACCGGCAGACGGCGGTCGGCAGGGTTTGGATCTTCCGGGGGCCGCTGCCGCCGGCGGAAGCTGCCCACGGCATGGCGGATGTCCCGGTCCACGAAGGGCCACAGCAGGTCGTCCAGTTCTTCCGGTCCGGGGTGGCCGCCCCTGGTAAGTATGCGGTCTTCGAGTTCCGGGTCGATGTAGTAGCTGCGCCCCCCCGGATAGACGATGTGCTGGGCCGGATCGTGCCCCAGGTCCGCCAGCGGGCGGCTGCGGTAGCAGGCCCCATCCCAGTAGGATTCCCGAATTTCGAAGCGGTACCATCGATTTTCGTGTATGGCGGCCAGGTACATGGGAACACGTCCGGCGTGGGTTAGAGGGCTTGCAGAGCAGCCTCGTAATCCGGCTCGTCGGCGATTTCGGGAACCAGTTGATGGTAGGCCACACGGCCCTTTTCATCCACGACCACCACCGCCCGCGCGAAGAGCCCCGCCAGCGGTCCATCGGTGATGCGCACCCCGTAATGATTGCCGAATTCCGGCTGACGGAAGGCCGAGGCGGATACGACGTTTTCGATGCCTTCGGCCCCGCAGAAGCGGGCATGGGCAAACGGCAGGTCCATGGAGATGCAGACCACGACGGCATTGTCGCGTTGGGCGATTTCCGTATTGAAACGGCGGACGCTCATGGCGCAGGTGGGGGTGTCGACGCTCGGGAAGATATTCAGGACGACCTTCCGGCCGGCAAAATCCTGCAGGCGGACTTCCTTGAGATCTTTATCCACAACGGTGAAGCCGGGGGCGGGTTCGCCGACGGCGGGCAGGTTGCCGACGGTGTTGACGGGGTTGCCTTTCAATGTGACTTGGGCCATGGAAGTTCTCCTTTAGCAATAGTGGTGAATTGAACGCGTTCCATGACCATAAGACATCCTGGCCGAAAATAAAGCATCTGCATGGATTCCCCTGCGTTAGTCGCACTGCCCGGGATCGTCCCCGCAGGCATCCTCCCGCGCCTTTTCGGCCAGGCGCAACTTGCGGCGGGCCTGGGCCATGCGCAGGCGGCGCTGTTGCAGCGCCGTCTCGGCCGTCAGGGGCGGCACCGGCGTGGGGCGCCCGTTTTCATCCAGGGCCACGAAGGTGAGATAGGCGGAGGCCACATGGCGTCTTTCGCCGGTCAACAGCATTTCGGTCTCCGCCCGCACGCCCACTTCCATGGAGGTCCGGCCGGCCATGTTGACGCTGGCCTTGAGGATCAGCAGGTTGCCCACATAGGCCGGGTGGATGAAGTCCAGGCGGTCGATGGAGGCGGTCACCACATTGCAGCGGGCGTGGCGGAAGGCCGCCACCCCGGCCGCGCTGTCGATGTGCTTCACAATGACGCCGCCGTGGATGTTGCCGGCCGGGTTGGCATCCTCGGGCAGCAGAAAATGGGTTAAGGTGGACTGGCTTGCGGTGACGGTCTTGGCATTCATGGGTGCGGGCCTCCATGGTCTTCTTCCAACGGTTCGATACGGCAAAAGGATTCGTGATAGGCGGCATTTTCGCCCATGTCCGAAAGGACGTCGCCGGTCAGGCGGTTGACGGAGCCACTGCGGTGCCACCAGCCCTGGTGGATTTTGACGATGCCGGGAAGCAGGCCGGCATCGGTTGCCAGGCGGGCCGCAATATGGCCCCGGGGGCTGGCAATCCGCATCATCCGGCCGGGGCTCAGGTGGCGACGCGCGGCCTCCGCCGGGTGGATGGATGCCACCGGCGGGTCGCTGCGAAAGGCGAATTGCTGGGAGTGCATGGCGTGGGGATGATGGGGGGTCAGCAGACGGAAGGGATAGTCCGCCGGCGCGCTATGGACCGGTTCATACGTCGGCAGGGCCCGTCCGCCGTCCGCCAGGGCTTTCGCCGAATAGAATTCGAAGCGCCCCGAGGGAGTGCGGAAACGGCCGTCGCGCCAGGGCACGTCCCCATCGGGGATTTTGAAGGGGGCCGCCTGCAGATCCTCGATAGTGACCCCGAATTGCCGGGTCAGGGGCGCCAGGGCGTTTTCCAGGAAGACCCGGGCCGGCACATCGGGATAGCCGTCGAGTTCCATGCGCCGCGCCAACCGTCGAAAGAGTTCGTATTCGCCCAGCAGACCGTCGGGGGGCGCCACCGCCGGAGCGGCGTAGTTCAGGTAGGGCGAAAACATGGAACTGTAGACCAGATCCTCTTCTTCCAGAATGCTGGTGCAGGGCAGCACCAGGTCGGCGGCGCGGGCCGTGTCGGTCATGAACATGTCGATCACGACTTTGAAGGGGACACGGGCCAGGGCGCGCTCCAGGGCATTGATATCCGGCATTTGAACCAGCGGGTTGGCCTTGGCGAACATGGCGACCTCAATGGGCGGATCGTCGGCCGAGGCCAGGAAGCGCGCCATGCGGGCCAGGGGGAAGGTCCGGGGCGGATGGGCGGGCAGGCGCGCGCCGGCGCCCCCCGTGCGGTCGATCCAGGGGGCGATGGCGCGGTTGGCAAAGTTGACCCCGCCCCCCGCACGGCCGATATTACCGGTCAGGGCGGCCAGGGCGTCGATGCAGCGCACGGTGTTGCCGCCGTTGGCATAGCGCTGGAGCCCCATGCCGATGATGATGGCGGCGGGCGAGCGGTCGGCGTAACGTTCGGCCAGGCGGCAAATGACATCTTCGGGAATACCGGTGATTCCGGCGGCGTGCGCCGGTGTAAAGGCTTGCAGGGATTCCCGGAAGCGTTCGAAACCCAGGGTGTGTTCGGCAATGAAGGGTTGATCGATGCGGCCGGTGGCCAGCAGGTGCTGGGCCATGCCCAGGGCCAGGGCGCCGTCGGTGCCCGGCTGCGGCTGCAGATGGAGATCGGCCTGGGTCGCGCTGAGGGTTTTACAGGGATCGATGACCGTCAGGTGCGCGCCCTGTTGGCGCGCTTGCTGCAAAAACGGCACGCTATGGGGATTGGTGGCCACCGGGTTGCGGCCCCAGATCAGGATGCAGCCGGCATGGGCCAGGTCCTGGATGGCGTGGCCGCGCACATCGCCGAAATCATAGCGCTGGGCGGCGATCCCGGCCGACCAGCAGAGACTGCCCCGGGGAACTGAAACGCCCCCCAGGTGATCGAAAAAAAGACGATCGACGGATTTGATCAAGCCCCCATAGCCGCTGTCGGCATAATATAGAATGGACTGGAGGCCGTGGCTTCGAATGGCATGGCGGAAGCGCTCGGCCAGGAGGTCGAGGGCGGCGTCCCAGGCGAGGGGCTTCCAGCGGCCGTTTTCCTTCAGACGGGGTTGGCGCAGGCGTTGGGGATGGTAGAGGCGTTCCAGCAGATTTTTGCCTTTGACGCAGATGCGGCCCCGGGTAAGGGGATGGGCCGGATCGCCTTTGAGCCCCACCACCCGGCCATTCTCCACTTCGGCCAACAGGCCGCAGGCATCGAAGCAGTCCAGGGGGCAGGCGCATTTCACCAGACGTTTCACAGGGGCACGCTCCCGATGGCCAGCCAGACCGGATGTCCGCCATGCATGGTGCGATGGGCGGCAACGTCGAAGGGGAACTGCCGGAGAAGACGCTCTTCCGGCAGCACCAGAATCACCCGCCAGCCGCGAAAATTCCGTTGCAGTTTGTGCAGGATTTCACCCACCAGGCGGGGGGTCGCTTCTTTTTTACCCAGGCGCTGCCCGTAGGGCGGGTTGAGGGCGATCAGCCCCCGATGGGGGCCGAGGGGGGGCGCGCTGAGATCGAAGAAGTCCTGCTGACGGAGATCGATCATTTCTTCCAGGTCCGATCCCCTCAGCAGGCCGGAGAGCCGATCGATAGCCGTCCGGCTGCGGTCGGCGGCATAGATCCCGGGCCCGGCCGGCGATGGGAAAACGGGTGCCGCCTGTTGGCGCAGATAGGCCCAGTGGGACGCCCGAAAGGCCGGCCAGTCCATGAAGGCGAAGGGACGATACCAGCCCGGCGGGATCTGCCCGGCCAGCATGGCCGCTTCGATGGCAAAGGTACCGCTGCCGCACATGGGGTCGCAAAGCACGGTATCGGCGTCATAACCCGCCAGCATCAGGGCGGCCGCCGCCAGGGTTTCCCGCAGGGGGGCCGGACCGCCCTGGGTTTTGACGCCGCGCTTGTGAAGGTGGTCCCCCGAGCTGTCCAGGGAAAGGGTCAGCCGGTCGTTCTCCAGGCGTGCCCAGATGTGCTGGGCAGGGTTGTCATCGCGGTCTGCGACGGTGCCGCCGGATGTGTGATGGCCGGTTAGGCGATTCTTTACGGCCTGCGCGATGCGGTCAGCCACGGCATCACTGTGATAGAGCCGTGATTTGTGTGTGCTGACCCGCACGTGGAGCGCCGTGTTGTCTTTGAGGTAGAGTTCCCAAGGGATGGCGTTGGTGTGTTTTTCGAGGGTTTCGAAATCACGGGCCTTGAAGCGCTGGATGCGCATGAGAATGCGGCTGGCGGTGCGGCACATCAGGTTGGCCTGGTAGCCGGTGGTCAGCCGGCCGGTAAACGCCACGCCGCCCCTGCGTGGAACCGCTTCGCCAGGCGGCACGCGCAAGCCCGTCAGCTCGCTGTGGCAGAGGGATTCCAAGCCCGGCGCAGTTATGGCGAAAAACCGCTGTTCGCGGCCGATCAGATGCTGTTTGATGCGGCGTTCAAGCGCCTTGGCGACAGCGCCGGGCCGGCCTGGTGCAAGGTGGAGGGCCGTATTGTCGGTCGGGTTTTGGTTCATCATAAACTCCCTGCCTCGGCAGATTCGTCCTGCCAACCGGGCTGAGGGGTTGCCAATCGATCCGGAATCGTCTTTATGTCGCAGAGATCGGCCGTTCAGGCAACACTCTTTCGCGGTCGTTCCCCGATCGCAGGGAAAGGGATAGGGGCGGGGATGGACCGGCAGATGAGGTGCATTGAGGAGGATAGGATGAACGTTGCGATTTCCCGCGCGGCTTATGACGATGCCTTGAAAGGGACGCTCTACGCGCTCCTGCAACAGGAAGGGCTCGATCGTGAGGTCCGGGGGCGGGTGCTGATCAAACCCAACCTGCTGTTGGCGGCCCGCCCTGAGCGGGCCATTACCACCCACCCGCTGGTGGTGCGGGCGGTGGCCGAGTTCGTGCGGGACCACGGCGGCCATCCCATGGTGGCCGACAGCCCGGCCGTGGGGAAAATAGACCGAATCTATCGTCTCGGGGCCTACCGGGAGGCCCTGGTGGGGTTAGACGTCCCTTTTCTGGCCTTCGAGGGAGAAGCCGAAATGGATATCGGCCCCCCTTTCGGGCGGGTACCGCTGGCGCGCCAGGCCCTCGAGGCGGACGCCGTCATCAATTTGGCCAAGCTCAAGACCCACAGCCAGATGACCCTGACCCTGGGTGTCAAGAATACCTTCGGCTGCGTGGTGGGACTGAAGAAACCCGAGTGGCACATGCGGGCCGGCATCGACAAAAGCCTGTTCGCCCGCCTGATCGTGCAGATTCACCAGGCCGTGGCCCCGCGCTATACCCTGATCGATGGCATCATGGGCCTGGAAGGGCACGGACCAGGCAAGGCCGGCCGGCCTGTGGCCCTGGGGCTTTTGATCGGCAGCCGCAGCGCCCATGCCGCCGACCACGCCGTCTGCGACCTGATCGGCTGGCCGCACGAACGGCTGCCGACCCTGCGCGCGGCCGAAGAACTTGGCATCCCCCACGTCCCCCGGCAGGTCGCCGGGAACGGCCCCGGGCGCATCCGCCTGCAATTGCCGGAAGCCGGTACGACCCGCTTCGGGCCGGAATTCCTGCAGCCCGTGCTGCGGCGCCATCTCTTCCGGCGGCCGGTGGCCGATGCCGATCGCTGCCGCCTGTGCGGCGAATGCTGGAAGTACTGCCCGGCGCATGCCATCCAATCCCGCGGGGACCGGCTGCACTTCGATTACAACCGTTGCATTCGTTGCTATTGCTGCATCGAAGTCTGCCCCCACGGGGCCATGACGTCGGCCGAAACGGCGGCGGGTCGATTGTTGCGGCGCCTGCGTTTTTAAGGGCGGCGCCGAGGCCGTGGCGACCGGCTGGATTTTCTAAGGCGTTCCTTCTGGGTTCGGAAGGGCGCGATCATCGAGCGCGCATGATTTCCTGATTCGACAGCACCCGCGCGGTTCTAGGCCGCCTGCTTCTTGAGCGCGTAGCTCCGCCACATGGCGTAATATTTCAGGAAGTCCACATGACCGATGATGGCAAAACCGGCCTTTTCAAACTCGCCTTCGACGGTTTCAGGCGGCAGGACGACGCGCCGGTCATACACCCCGCGGGGGGGCGTTGCCGTTTTCTGCGGCGGGGTCGTCTTAGCGCCGTCCCCGGTCCGGGGGCGCCGGGCACGCCGTCGCCAGGTTTTATAGTTGCCCTCCACCCACAAGGAGACCGCCACGGTGTCGCGCGTCACGCGGCGAAATTCCCTCAGGAGCGCCAGGCGGTCCTCGGCATGGGCAAAGTGGTGCAGCAGGCGCATGCAGAAGACGTGGTCCACGCTCTCGTCCGGCAGACCGGTGTCAAAGGCCGAACACTGGAAGAGGGCGATGCGGTCCAGCAGATCCGGCGGATTGACCTGGCGCGCCACCGCCAGCATGGGCGCGCTGTTGTCCGCGGCCATGATGACGCGGTCTTTTTGGCGGCTCAGGGTGGGCCAGAAGCGGCCCGTTCCGCAGGGCAGGTCCAGAACGGTGGCCGGATTTCCCGAGAGCGCCAGGAGTTTGGCGGCCACGCATTGCTCGCGCCAGTTGGAGAGCCGGCGGCCGAGCGTACGGCGATGATGTTCATGGTAGTGGTGCGCCTGATTAAAATTGTAGCTTGAGGAGGAATGCTGTTGACTCGATGTCATCACGTCACCTCGATATGATCGCTCGCATACGTGGGGATATATCGAGGATGCCGCCTGTGGGGTTGGAGCGATGGTTGGATGCTATACATTACACAAAGGATGGACCGGTTTCAAGCATTTCATGTTAGCTGACGGTAAGATTTTCATGAGGTATTTTTCGGTGGATCGGGCGTTGTCCGTGCATAGGGCGCGGGGGCATCGATCCCCATCGATCCAGGCCGTGGCGGAGAATGTAAGCGGCGCCCTGGTACTAGGTCGTCAGCTCCCGGGCCAGGGGGGCTCCCGCCGGCAGGGAGCGGCTTTTAGGCCGGCTGTTTTTGCAGGACATAGAGTCTCCACATGGCGTAGCATTTGAGGAAATCGAAGTGCCCGAGGATGGTGAAGCCGGCCTGCTCGAATTCGGGTTCGATCCGGCGGCGCTCCAGAACGATGCGGTTTTGATAGGTCTTCCGGGTGCGGCGGGCTTCCAGCTTGCGCCGCCGCCAAGCCTTGTAGTTGCCGTCCACCCAGAGGGAGAGGGCCACGGTGTGGCGGGTGACCCGATGGAATTCCCTTAAAATGGCCAGGCGGTCTTCCGAACGGGTGATGTGGTGCAGCAGGCGCATGCAGAACACGTGGTCCACGCGGTTGTCCTCCAGCTGGATATCGAAGGCGGAGCTCTGGAACAGGGTGATGCGTTCGAGCAGGGAAGGCGGGGTGACTTCCCGGGCGACGTCCAGCATGGCGTCACTGTTGTCGGCGGCCAGGATGGTCTGTTGGGTGGCATGGCTCAGCAGGGGCCAGAAGCGTCCCGTACCGCAAGGCAGGTCCAGGATCACGGCGGGCTTTCCGGCCAGGGCCAGGGCGTGGGCGGCCATCTGCTGCTCGCGCCAGTTGGAAAGCCGGCGGCCTATGGTGCGGCGGTGCTTTTCGTGGTAGTCGCGCGAGTGCTTCAGGGTGTATTTGGCGGAAAATTCCAGCGTATAAGTACCCATCGGATTTCCCTATATCCGTCTTCTGGTTTTTTTCAGTACCGGCTGTTCGCGAAAAGCAATAACAGGACAGTATAGAGGTTGCGGCGATGTGTCTTGGGAGACATTCTCTCCGCAGGAGGGCGTTGTGATTGGCCGCCGATGCGGGCCGTCGGGTGACGCATGGCAAGATGGCCTGACGTCCCGGGCCGGTTCACGACAAGGGCATGGCCGCCGGCGGGGCCTGCCGGCGCACCTGGCAGGTTGGCCTTTCCCCGGGGTGGGGTTGACGCTTGGGGACCGCCGGTAACGGTGAATGGATGCTTATCCGACAAGCCATGACGGAACGCATTGGCATGGGGTAGATATAGGGTGCCTAGAAGCAACGCCGTCAGCAGCACAATTCCCACGCCGACCGTTAAGCCGATATTGCGGCCGTTCTCTCCCTCTTGCATAACCTTCTTTTCTCTCTGGCACTCTAATGCCGGTCCCGTCCCGGGAACATCGGCAGAGGGCGTTATGGTCCTGTTACCGTCGCGCTCGTTTAGGGGGCAGCCTACGCCAGAGGATATTACCGTCTCATGGCGGTAACATTACCGATGGGTCATCCTGGCGGTCTTTGCCTGGGGAGGCATGCCGTTCCGGCATGAACGGGGTGTCGGGAAGGAGTTGGCGCGCGGGACGTCAGGCGTTGCGTACCCGGGGGAGGCTGACCGTGACCAGGGTGCCTCTTCCGTACTGACTGGAAACCTGAATATTGCCGCCCAGGTCCTGAACCACGGCTTTCACCAGGCTCAACCCCAGGCCCGTACCGCTTTGCGGACGACTTTTGTCGCAACGGTAGAAGCGGTCGAAGATGCGCGGCAGGTTTTCATCGGAGATGCCGATGCCGTTGTCTTCGAATACGAGGACCGCTTCATTGCGGTGGGCCTTGAGGGCAACGGAAACGCGGCCGCCCTCGGCGGTGTATTTCAGGGCGTTGTCCAGGAGATTGGCGATCATGCGCTGCAAAGTGGCGGGTTCGCCCCTGACGCGGCAGGGCGCGCTGTGCGGCTGCACCGACAAGGCGATGTGCTTGTCTTCCGCAATGGGCTGGAACAGGTCGCAGGCTTCCTCGAGAAGGGGCATGAGGTCGACATCCTCCATCCGGACCTCCCGGATGCCGGATTCGATTTCGGAGATGAACAGCATGGTTTCCAGCAGGCCCAGCAGGCGGTCGCATTCGTTGATGGTCGTGGCCATGACGGCCGGGTATTCTTCCGGATCCCGGGCGGTTTGCAGGGCAAGTTCGGCGGCCGTGCGGATGCGGGTGATAGGGCTGCGCAGGTCGTGGGCGATATTGTCCGTCACCTCCTGCATGCTGGTGATCAGGGCCTGAATGCGGTCGAGCATGGTATTGAAGGCCACCGCCAGGGTGGCGACCTCGCCCTTCAGCTTGAGGGGGGGAACCCGGGTGCCGAACTGTCCTTCCGTGATAATGTGGGCCGCCTTGGTAATCTCGTTGATGCCGGCCGTGGCCCGCCAGGAAATCAGTCCGCCGCAGACCAGGCCCACCAGGATCGCACCGCCGCCGAATCCCGAAAGGATATCCTTTAAATCACGCAGAAAATGTTCTTCTGCTTTCAGCGAGTGGCCAATCTGCATGAGGTAGCCCCGGCCCAGGCGACCGGCCAAAATCCGGCTGTGATGCCGGTGCCCCTCGATAAGGATGGTCTCGATCCGAAAGGGCGCTCCGTCGGGCAGGCCTTCTGCGGGAGCCTCGGGCGCCGCCAGGCCGCGCCAGCCCAATAGATTGGAGTGCGCCACCATCTGTCCATCGGGGGCGAAGAGCCTGAAAAAGACGTGCTGGATGCCTTCGGATTCGGATTCCAGGACGGCTTCGCGCTGAATGGCCGGGATGCCGCCTTCCTGGAAAAGCGCATGGAACTCGCGGTATTCGGTGAGAAGGGTTTCATTGATGCGGTTTTCGAAATAGGTCCGGACCGTCGAATACAAGACGAACAGGGCACTCAGGAGGGTCAGGGTGAGAACGCCGGTATACCACAGGGTCAGCTTGACCTTGAGGTCGTGGCGCAGCCGGTTAAGGCGCCTTAAGAACATAGCCCGCCCCGCGGATGGTCCGGATCAATTTGGGGTCATAGCCCTTGTCGATCTTGTCGCGCAGACGACAGATGCGCGCTTCGACCACATTGGTCTCCGGGTCGAAATTGTAGTTCCATACATGCTCGATGATCATGGTTTTGGTCACCACCCGGCCTTTGTTGCGCATGAGGTATTCGAGCAGGGCGTATTCCTTGGGCTGCAGTTCGATGGTGTCGGTGCCGCGGGTGACCGCGCGGGTCAGGAGGTCGATTTGCAGGTCGGCGGCGGTCAGGGTCGTGGGTTCGGCGGTGCCGGTCGACCGCCGGATGAGCGCATGCAGGCGGGCCACCAGCTCGGAGAAGGCAAAGGGTTTGGTGAGGTAATCGTCCCCGCCGCTTTGCAGGCCCCTGATGCGATCATCGAGGGAGCGCTTGGCGCTGAGGATGATCACCGGGGTCGTAGCGCCCCTTGCGCGCATGCGCGCGAGAACGGTGAGGCCGTCTATCCTGGGCAGCATGATGTCCAGGATCGCGGCATCGTAGGGCTCGCTCAGCACCATATGCAGCCCGTCCTCGCCATTGATGGCATGGTCAACCGCAAAGCCCTCTTCCCGCAGGCCCTTTTCAATGAAATGAGCGATCGTGTTGTCATCTTCGACAATGAGAATTCGCATTTTCGAATCTCCCGCACACCCTCATCTTTGCACGAGACCCATCGACGGGGGATGGGTGTGTCCCGGCCGCGGCAGGAATACCGGTGGAACGGGACGGCATCATCATGGAAGACGATGCTTCCGGCCAGCATGCGGCGGAAGTATTACGCTGTCCGCGTAATGCGCTATACGCCGATGGTGAGGAGCCCCGTCTATTTGCCTTCCGGCGGTCCGAACCGGGCTAGCCAACGATCCCTGTTAAGCTGTTCTACCTGAAGCGTTTTCGCCGCCGGCATATCGTTGCCGATATGGATGCCGGGCCGCTTGGAAGCATAGACCACCGAGCGATACGTAGGGTCTTTGCCCTCCAGGATCAGTGCTACTTGGCGACGTCCGTTCGCCAGTTCTGTTTCCCGGTCGCCCCCCATGGTATGGGCATCCAGGCGATCAATGGACCAATCGGCATAATAATAGAAGATCGCGCGCATGGTCTCATTGAGCCCGAAAGACGCAACGCTGCTGCGTTCCGCGACAGGAATTGCGTCCACGAAGGCCAGCAGTCCGTCACGCATACTTTTCTCGCGATCCAAGGCGGGCTGCGCCAACAAACAGACCCCCCCCAGGAAAAGCGCCGTCGCGAAAATCATGGCGGTCGGCCGAAATTCCCTGCCGCGGGTCGCAAAATGAATACCGAGAAGTATGGCGCCAAGCAGCAGGGCGACCATATGCAAGCTGCCGAAAGTCAGCAGCACAGCACCCGAACGCGGTGGGATAATATCCGCGAAGGCCGGGACCAGTTTTCCCAGCAACGGCAGACCACCTAAAACCAACAATACAACAGCCATCAGGATCTGCCAGGCCCGCGTATAAACAGGCAGCCATTTGTCTTTGTAATTGATCAACTGATCCGCAACAATCAGTGCAAAGACCGGCATCATCGGCCAGATGTAAATCGAGCGTTTCGTTGCCGAACTGGTCAATATGGCAAGGCCGACCACTGACCAGCCGGACAGGAATATTTCCAGAGGGCTCAGCGGCTGTCGTTTAAACCATTTTTTCAGTTTATCCCAAAACCAGGGAATCAGCAGTGGCGTCCACGGTAAACTGTATAAAAGCAGCGTCGTGACGTAATAAAGTGGATTTCTACGAATATGGGACAGGTTTTGGGCCGTTCCCGTCAGCCGGCCGACCTGATTGTCCCAAAACCATTCCTGCCAGATGCCCTTGCCGCTGGCATGGATCAAATAGACCCAGGGCGCCACCAAGGCCAGCAAAACGACAACGGCCAGCAGATGCGGCACAATCCCGACGGACAGGAACCTTCTCCCAACCCCTTTGAGTCGGATCCCCAGCCCCTGTTCCCCGCCGAGAAACAGGGTTTGCATAAACATGACGATCCAGGCGGCGGCGATCATGATCAATCCGATCGGTCCCTTGGAAAGAAACGCGCCGGCCGCGAAAATTCCCGCCAAAACCGCAGCCCAACGCCGCTGCTTAAAATAGACTTCCACCAGTGCCCAAATGGCCGCGATCACGAAAAAAGACAGGGCCGCATCCACCCGGATCCAATGGGCATTCTCAAAGAAACCCTCCATCGTCGCCATCACACCCAAGGCTAGCCAGGCCTTGCCGGGCGCCAATAACCGCCGGCCCAACAGATAGGTCATCAACAAAATCCCCAGCGCCCAAAACGTCGTCGAGAGCCGAATCGCCCCGGTATCCCCAAAAACCGGGCCGAACACCTTAATGAACCATCCGGCCACCGCAAAATACAGCGGTGGTTTCTCAACAAACGGCTGGGAGGCCAACATCGGCACCACAAGATTGTGCGAACGGCTCATCGCCAAAGACACCGCCGCGACACGTGGCTCATCCGGCGTCCACAAGTCATGATTCACAATGCCCACGAAACAGAGCAGCAGACATGTCAGCACGACGACACGGACGCTGTATTTGGCACCCCCCTGATTTGGATTTTCTTTACGGTTTTGCATCGCTTTCTTTCCGTTGAGATTCATAGCGACCGACGAATCATTTGTATTAAAGCAGGTGTATTAAAGCAGGCCAAGATGAAGATTTGATGATGATGGCGTTGCGGGTCAAAATTTTCAGTTCTCTTCCGAAGGGCGTCGGGGAAAAGGAGCCGGCCCCTGGCTGCCAAGATGTCGATCCGCCCGCGGGGATTCAACGGTTCAAGTCTGAGAGGGGCAAGCATTCATCCCGGGGTTCGCGCCTTCTCCGCCGGGGGGGCGCAGTTCCCGTGGACCCCTGGCGCTACCGCCACCGTGTGGCGCGTCACGCGAAGAAATGCCCTGGGAACGATCGTGCCCCGGCCGCGGGAGACATCGCGCTGGAATGGGGCGGCAGCCTCATGGAAGACGACGCTTCCGGTCACCATGCGGCGGAAGTATTACGCTGTCCGCGTAATGAGATAGACGCCGAAGCAGATGGTGACGATCCCCATCCAGCGGACCAGATCCACCGGTTCCCCGAAGAAGGCCTTCCCGGCCAGCGCGGCGACGATGTAGCCGATGCTCAGCATGGGGTAGGCATAGCTGACATCCACCCGGGACAGGACCAGGAGCCACACGACGACACTGACGACGTAGCAGCCCAGCCCGAGCAGGACGAACGGGTTCATCCCCACTCTAAGACCGATGGGCACGATGTTCTCCAGGGAAAACGTAAATGTCCCGATCGAGCGCATGCCGCTTTTGAGCGCAATTTGGGCGGCGGCGTTCAGCAGTACACCGGTGAGAATCAACGGCAGATATTTATTCATGTCGCGGGCACCTCTCTGAGAGCTAATATTGAGCAAAGACAAAACCGCCCGGACCGGTATGATCCTCGTAGATCGGCGGCGGCAGATGCACTTTCCAAAGCTGGTATTTTTCATATGTGCCGACCAGGACGACCTTCCCCTTGTGGGCGTTCATGAGCGCCCTGAGTTGCTTCAGGCCCAACACGCGCCGGCGCGCTTCAGGATAGCTTAGTCCGTAGGCCAATTCACCGCTCTGCGTTACAAAGATATTGTCGCGCTTGTAATACCAGCAGGCGGCCTTTACGATATGGCTCAGTGATACCAATTGGGTGTCCGGCTGAACCCGGGAGGCATTCCGCAGCAATAATGCGCCCGGCGATTTGTGATCGATGATTTTATCCGGCAGGCTCAATTGGGCGGCCGCCAATAAAAAGGCCGTTCCGAGGCCGATCAGCAGCACCTTGTCCAGAAGTTGTTTTTTAACCAGCGATGTTATCAAAGCGCCGACGAGCACTATCAATATGGCCGCTAGCCATAACGTTTTCCACCACGTCTTGTTAGGGGCGAGGCCTCCGATGTCGGTCGCCTGGATGACGACGAGCCCCACGAGCAGGACCGTGAAAAGGCCTGCCAGGAGCACCTCGCCCGCCTGAAAAAGCTTGCGATGCGGTTTTTCGAAGTAGGAGGCCAGGCCTAAGGTCAGCAATATGGCAAACGGCGGGAAGCACGGCAGGATATAGGTGATCAGCTTGCCTCGCGCGGCGGAAAAGAAAAGCAGGGGGAAGACAAACCAGCAGAGGGCGTAACGGAAAAGCGTCGACCGCCGTTGTGAACGGTCCAGACCCACAAGCGCGGCCGGCAGCATAGGGCTCCAGGGAAGCGCTGCAACGGGGAAGGCCAGAAGGTAGGTCCAGAAAGGCGCCTGGTGCTGGGCATCCTCAGCCAGGAAGCGCCTGACATGCTCTTCCCAGAAAAAATAGTTCCAGAAATCGGGCTCTCTCGCATGGATGGCGACGGCCCAGGGCAGGGATACGAGCAACGCGGCGGCAATGGGGATGGCGGCCATACGAAACAGGTCCTTCCAGCGTCCGGACCAGAGCATGTAGGGCACGATGGTCACCACCGGCACGGCGAAGGCCAGAAAACCCTTGGTCATAAACGCCATGCCGCAGAACATGCCGAACAGCGCCAGCAGGCCCTTTTCCTTGCGGGTTCCGGGGGGGGCCTGCGAAGCCCAATAAAAGGTCGCCATGGCCATGGTGATAAACATGGCCAGCATGCTGTCCAGCACGTTGAACACCCCGATGCCCGCCACTTCGAAGGTGGTCAGGAAAATCAGGGCGGCCATGACGCCGCTGTTCGGGTTTCCGGCGGAACGCCGTATCAGCAACCACACCATCAAGGCGGCAAGCCCGGCCGCCATGGCGGACGGGAACCGGGCGGCGAACGGATTCTCACCAAAGGCAAGCATGGCGAGTGCATCGAGCCAGTACCCCATGACCGGCTTTTCAAAATAGCGCAGACCGTTCAAATGGGGGACGATCCAGTCGCCGGTGGCGATCATCTCGCGGGGAATTTCGGCATAACGCGTCTCATCCGGTATGATCAGCGGACGGAATCCGAGGGGAATGATATAGATCAGCAGAAACCCCATCAATACCAGGGCGTGCAGGCGTCCGGAACGGGAAACCATTATGCCGGCACCTCGTTTTGGCAGGCGACCCAGCCCTCCCGTCCGACGATTTCCGACCGTTCCAGATGCCCGGGGCCGATGGGTTCCGTTTCCAGAAAAGTGCACAGGGGGACGCAGGCGATGCCGCGGGCCGTTGCGGCCTTGATGAAATCGGAAAACATGCCGTAGCAGACCCCCCCCTCCACTTCGGCATGGATGGTGAGCACGTTGAGCCGCTCCGGATGGATCAGGGAGAGCAGATGGGCATTGAAATTGTCATTGGAAACCCCCTGCCGGCCGATGATTTCGTCATACGTCGGAAGCGTCACAGGAACCTGGGGCTGCGGCAGGATGCGGCCGTTCACTTCGGGCGAAAACAGGCTCCGGCCGCGGCAATCGCTGTTGTAGACAAAGGGGAAGCGCGCTTTTTCCTCCAGGACGACGGGCGTACACTTCCAGCCGGCAACCGCCGAACAGGTGGGGGGATGGCCGGTAATGTCGGTGAGCCGTTCGTACCCCCGCTGGAGGGTCATCCGGATGGCGCGGCGGTCCATGGTGTCGAGGCGGGCCTGCCAGGCCTGGTGGTCCCAGGCGTGCAGGCCGATCTCATGGCCGTCGTCCCGGGCCGAGCGGATCATGGCCGCCCCCTTGCGGCCGATGTCCGGTCCGGGCCAGAACGTGCCCCGCAGCAGGATGTCCCACCCGTAAAGGCTGGCCGCCCGTGTGCGCATCATTTTTATCAGAAAGGCCGGGCGCAGCAGGCGCCAGATATGGCGCCCCATGTTGTCGGGGCCGACTGAGAAAAAGAAGCTCGCCTGGATGCCGTGGCGCCGGAACAACCGGCACAGCGCCGGCACCCCCTGTTGCGTGCCGGTCAACGTGTCCACATCCACCCGCAATCCGAGCATCATGGCCGAGTTCCATCGCTATGCGGACCGGGGAGGGGGATACAATCCCGCCGGCCAAGGACATGTCGGCCCATCATGCTGATCCCACGGCCTCCTTGAGGAAGAAATCCAGGGTCTCTTCCACGGACTGCTCCAAAGGAATCACCGGCTCCCATTTCAGGCAGCGGCGCGCGTTTGTGATGCTGGGTTTCCGGTGCTGGACGTCCTCGTAGCCGGACCCGTAATAGGCGCGGCTCTCCACCTTGCGGATGCCGGCCAGGGGCGGGAAATGGTCTCGCAGGGGATGCTGCTTGAATTTATCGATGAGCAACAGCGCCAGGGCTTCAATGGAGGCTTCATTTTCCGGGTTGCCGATGTTGAAAATCCGGCCGTTGCAGCGGTTGTCCTGGTTTTCGATGATCCGGAACAGGCATTCGACGCCGTCCTTGACATCGGTAAAGCAGCGTTGCTGCCGACCGCCGTCCACCAGTTTGATGGGGGTTCCCTCGGCCAGGTTGAGGATCAGCTGCGTGATGGCCCGGGAACTGCCGATGCGGGCCGACTCCAGGCTGTCCAGGCGCGGTCCGATCCAGTTGAAAGGCCGGAACAGGGTGAACTGAAGGCCCTGGGTGGCGCCGTAGGCCCAGATGACCCGGTCCAGCAGCTGTTTGCTGCACGAATAGATCCAGCGCTGCTTACGGATCGGCCCCAGCACCAGCCGGGAATTGTCTTCGTCAAAGTGGTCGTCCCCACACATGCCGTAGACCTCGGACGTGGAGGGGAAAAGAATGCGTTTGCCGTACTTGGCGCAGTAGCGGACCACCCGCAGGTTCTCTTCGAAATCCAGTTCGAAAACCCGCAGGGGATTGCGCACATATTCGATGGGCGTGGCGATGGCCACCAGGGGCAGGACAATATCGCATTTGCGAACATGGTACTCGATCCACTCCCGGTGAATGGAAATGTCCCCTTCCGAAAAATAAAAATCCGGATGATCCATGAGGCGTTCCAGGGATCCGGCGTTCAGATCCATGCCGTGGACCTCGTAGCGGCCGCTTTCCAGCAGACGTTCGCTCAGGTGGTTGCCGATGAACCCGTTCACCCCCAGGATCAGCACGCTTTTCTTGCGGGCCTTTTGAATCTGGATATCCGGTGCGCTCCCGAAGCGCATCCCCTCCACCAGCCCCAGCTCTTCGGCCAGCTGCAGACCGCTTTGGGTGATGCCGCCGTCGCTTTGGCCCGACAGCACCTCCACGGCCCCTTCGCCGCAGGCGATCACAAAAGGCGCTACGGAAAGCACCGTGCCCGGGCGTCCGCGACCCCCTCGGGATTCGCGGACGGACCACAACAGGCATTTGCGGCTGCCGATGTGGCTGAAGGCTCCGGGATAGGGGCGCGTCACGGCGCGTACCAGGTTTTTGACGGCGGCCGCGGGCTGTTCCCAGTCGATTTCCCCATCTTCGGGTCGGCGTCCCCCGAAATAGGAGGCCTGCTGTTTGTCCTGGGGTGTCCGGGGCGCTGTTCCGGCGATGATCTGCGGCAGGAGATCGTCCAGTAAGGCCGTCGCGGCGGCGGCTGCTTTGTGGTGCAGGTGCCGGGCCGTGTCGTCGTCTTCGATCGGGATCCGACGCTGGCCGACGATGTCGCCGTCATCGGGTTTGGGGGTCATGTAATGCAGGGTCACGCCGGTTTCGGCCTCGCCGTTGACGAGAACCCAGTTGATGGGGCATCGGCCCCGGTAGCGGGGCAGCAGGGAACCGTGCAGGTTCAGGCAGCCGGCGGGAGGGATGCTCAGAATCGGTGCCTTGACCATGTCCCGATAGTAAAAGGAGAACAGGATATCCGGCTCCAGGGAGCGGATTTTTTCCTCCCAGAGGGGATGGTTGATGTTGTCCGGCGCAAAGACCGGCAGACCCAAAGCCGAGGCCCGTTCCGCCACCGAGTCGAACCACTGGGATTCGTTCGGATCGTCGCGGTGGGTGAAAACCGCCGCAATTTCGATACCGCTCTTCAGCAGCGCTTCAATGCCCACGCAGCCGATGTTGTGATAGGCCAGTACAATCGCTTTCATTGAGTTTCTCCTCGCACTGATTCCGGCAGATGACCCGTTGGACAAAATAGCGGGGCCGGGCCCGGACGTCGTGGTAGACGCGTCCCAGATATTCGCCCAGCAGTCCCATGCCCACGAACTGGGCGCCGATAAACATGAACAGGATGGCAAAAAGGGTAAAGACGCCCTCCGCCGCCCACTGGGCGCCGAACAGCAGGCGCATGAACAACAGAAAAAGGCCGAAGCCGATCCCCAGGGTCGAGACGACGGCGCCGGCCACGCTCAACAGCCGCAGGGGGAAAGTGGTCATGGAGGTGACCAGGTCGAACATGAGGGAGATCAGACGGGAAAAACTGTACTTGGAGTCCCCCCTTTGGCGGGCATCGTGCCCGACCTCGATCTCGGCCGTCTTGCGGGCAAAACTGTTGCCAAGCACCGGGATGAAGGTGCTGCGCTCGTGGCACATCAGCATGGCGCGCACGATGTGGCTGCGATAGGCCCGCAGCATGCATCCGTAGTCGTGCATCTTCACGCCGGTGGCTTTCTGGACGGCGCGGTTGATCAGGGCCGAGGCGACCCTCCGAAACAGGGTGTCCTGCCGGTTGGCCCGCACGCTGCCCACGACATCGTACCCCTGATCCATGGTCCGGGCCAGCCGGGGAATTTCCTCCGGCGGGTTTTGCAGGTCGGCGTCCAGGGTGATGACGGTTTCTCCCCGCACCTGCTCGAAACCGGCCATGATGGCGGCGTGCTGCCCATAATTGCGATTGAGAAAAACCGCCACGATTTCTTCCGGGTGGGCGGCCGCGGCCTCCTCCAGCATGTCGGCCGAGCGGTCGCTGCTGCCGTCATCCACCAGGATGATCTCGAAGGGCCGCTGCGCTTCGCGGCAGGCCGTCAGGCACCGTCGGATCAGCTCCTCCAGGTTGGGTTCCTCGTTGAAGACGGGGATCACCACGGAGATCATATCGTTCGTTTTCATTGGGCCAGGACCTCTTTGATGGCGTCGACGACCCCGTCCACATCTTCCGGGGTCATGTCCGGGAACAGGGGCAATGAACAGATGCGTGCCGAGTTCCACTCGGTATGGGGGAGCGTGCCTTCGACCTCGGGAAAGGTCGTCCGGTAGTAGACCTGCAGGTGCGCGGCCCGGAAATGAATGCCGGTGCCGATATTGCGCGCTTTGAGGGCGGCCATGAACCGGTCCCGGTCCATGCCGCGCCTTTGGGACGTTACCCGTACGATAAAGAGGTGCCAGGCATGCTTCATGGGGTAGTCCGGCAGGGCCAGGGGGCGGATTTCGTCCACGCTCCGCAGCTTTTCACGATAATATTCGGCCAGAAGGGCTCTTTGGGCGTTCATCTCCGCCACCCGGTCCAACTGGCGCAGGCCGAGTACGGCCAGGATGTCCGGCAGGTTGTACTTGAAGCCGGGCTCGATGACCTCGGCCTGGGGGGATCGGCCCTGGGTCCGGCGGTCGTAGGCATCCACCCCCAGGCCGTGAAACTTCAGGCGGCGAATGCGCGCGTCGAAATCCGGGTCTTCGGAACACACCATGCCCCCCTCGCCGGTGGTGATGTTTTTGATGGGGTGGAATGAAAAAATCGAGGTTCCGGTCCGTCCCACAGGGACACCTTTGTATTCGGTGCCGACGGCGTGGGCGGCATCCTCGATCAGGGCCAGGCCGTGCCGGTCCGCCAAGCGGCGGATGGGGTCCATGTCCGCCGGGGCGCCGGCGAAGTGGACGGGAATGACCAGCCGGGTGCGCCCGCTGATCTTCTCCGCGATGCGATCGGCGCTGACCATTAGGGTGTCCCGGTCCACGTCGACGAACACCGGTTTCGCCCCGGCCAGAACGATCAGATTCACGGTGGATACCCAAGTCATGGAAGGCGTGATTACTTCATCGCCGGGGCCGATGCCCAGGGCCTGCAAAGCGATGTGCATCCCGGCGGTGGCCGATGAAACGCAGGTGGCCCCACGGCAGCCCGTGTAAGCGCGGAAGCGATCTTCCAGTTCGGCGTTTTGGGGGCCGGTAGTGATCCAGCCCGAGCGCAGCACATCCGCCACCGCGGCGATGTCGGCTTCCGTGATAGAGGGACGTGAAAAGGGGAGGAAATCCGTTCGCATGGTCGTTTTAACATCCTTACCTGAATGATTCGAATCTACCCTAATCCGAAACCCGGGCAAATCAACGCTAGTGGCGATCTCATGGTTGCGGGGGCCCTGGAAATGCGGCTAGCGTTGTTTCACATTTCGGCGATGATTTGCAAGGGTTTCTGACGGTGAACCGGAAACGCGGCACGCCCGGTTCCCTGCGGCCGCTTTCGTATTTCCTCAAACCGCCACGACATACCAGTGCGGCGAGATGCCCCAGCGTACGGCGATTTTTCGTTGAACCCGGAAGCCGGTCGTCAGGAGTTCGCCATGAAAGACGGGGTAGGGAATAGGGATGCGATCCCGGGGCGTTCGTCCGCGCGCCTTGTTGACGAGCTTGCGGTAAGCCGCATCGAGGGCGAAGCTGTTGAAAAAGGATATGATGACGGGCCCGCGGCTGATGCGGCGCAATTCCTTGAGAGCCCTTAGGCGGGTGCTCGACTCCGTGAAGTGGTGGAACAGGCGGTTGCAGACGACGGCGTCGAATTGATTGTCGGCATAACCGGTCTGCATGACGTCCCGGACTTCGAAATCGACATGCGGAAGATGCCCTTCCGTCGGCGATTGAGAGGCCGCAATGTTCGTGCGGGCGAGGCTCACCATGGCTTCGGAAACATCCGCCGCGGTGACGCGAAACCCCTGGTCCATCAGCAGCCGGGTCAGTCGGCCGGTGCCGCAGGGCAGATCCAGGACGCGGCTTCCGGGGGTGATCCCACGTAGCGCCTTTGTGATACAATTTTTTTCGCGGCGGTCGCGCCAATGGCGAGGGCGGAATTGGGCCGGATACTGCGAGGCGACCTGCGGTGCGGAAAAGCGTTTGATGGCCTGCTGGTAGGAACTGCCCAGTGTGGAATCCTGTGTTGCCTTTTGTGCCATTATCCCTCGCTTGTGTTGTCGCGCCGCCCCTCGGTGTGGGCCGCGTGGGGTGAGTGGGGCGGATTCCCCGTCTTGCCGGTGACAAGGCGCCCTGGCCTGTCATGATCCGTTGAGGATACGATCCCTGCAGGATGATCGGAACCGGACGGGAAAATGGTTTGGGGGGCGGATGGGACAGAGGCCTGTCCGTAGTTTGCCGGAAGGGGGCGCGGCGCCTTGCGGGGTCGCGTAAAGACATCCATCCGGTCGGGCTCGGAGCAGACATAGAGGTCCCCGGCCGGCCTCACCGCCAAGCCCTCCGCACGGATGATTTCAGGCATGGAGCGGGAAAGGTTGAGGCTTCCCATTTCCTGCCCGTCCAGGCGGTAAGCTTTGATCTTGCGGGAGTTCCGGCTGAGAACCAGCACCCGGCGGGTGGCGCGATCGAAGTACAGGCCGGCGTAGCCGCCAAGTTTGAGCCAGGGCAGATTATGCAATGCAGGCCGTTCAACCGGCTTTTCCGTGCCGCTGGAAGAAATCGCATAAACGGCGCGCGAAAAACGGTTCAGGCTGCCGGGGCCTTTCGTGAAAAAGGTGAGTGGCATGGTCAAGGCATCATTTCCGGCTGTCGGTCGGCATCACGGGGGTCAGGGGGACGAACAGCGGAAGCCCGGAGTCCGCGTCCGCCGATAAACGGAACGATAGCGGTGGCAAAGATAAAGGTCGTGCCCCCCAAAGCATAAACGCCGGCAGCACCAGGCCGATCAGACCATAGCACTTGGCCGCCCGCTTGGTTTTGGAGGGATGCGGGCTCCCTTCATGACGGAATCGCTGGATCATAAAGAGCGACGGGTTAACCTTTTATGGATGGACACCATTTACAAAAAAAAGCATCCTAATACGTATCAAGTTACAGGAAGATGATGGCAATATTACCAATTAATTATGTTCGCCGGATCCCGGGAGAAACATGCCACGTGAGGTCGGTCCAGGGTGCCAGGCGGGAGGGCGTAAGCATTGTGCGAGGCCATCATCCGCAGCCCGGGTCATGGCTGCCGGCGTCCATCCCTCTTTGCCATCGCGCCTGGCAGATTGCCGCCGGGTTATGCGGATGAATGCACAACTTATTTATTTCGCTTAAAATAAATGAAAGAATGCTGGAAATCAAGCCCTGACGGTCAAATGATGCGTCATACGCGGTGCGTGTCCTTCAGCGGCCGCTCCCCGGCCGTCCTGCGGTCGGGTTGTTTGCGGCGCACTTTGCGTTGAATCAGCCACCCTAGCAAAGACCTCAGTCCCTTCATACGACAGGCGATGACATAATGGTCCAGAAAGGCTTCCCATTGCGTATCGGTCCAAGGGGCGTGGCGGAAAAATTGGTTCAGATCCCGCAGGGCGATGACGAGGCGTGACGGTCGGCGCCGGGTCTTTTCGACATCGATCAGGTAAGGCCTTAGCTGCTGTTCGGGAAGTGCTGCGGTCGGCTTGCCCCTCTGGTACCCGCTGATGAGGACATGCTTGCCGTACAAGGCGCAGTGTTGGAGGCGATGGCGGTGCAGCCGGCCGATGAGGCTTGCCGTGTCCTGGAGGACCTGGCGGACTTCGGATGCAGGGCGTTTGCCCGTCAGCTGCATATAATCCCCGAAGGCGATACTCTGGGGCACTTCCCGGGTGATCAGAATGGCCTGCAGCGCTTTACCGGTCTGGCGTTCTCCATAATAAAGGACCTCCGGTGCGGCGACGGCGGCGGCATGCATATCCTTGAGGCGCTTGTATTCACGAAAGGCGGTCGGCCGGAGGCACCAGGGGCTCAAAAGGCTTCGGTAGGCATGATTCTCCTGGCGTTTGAGGTAGACGACGACGGGCTCCCCGGCCGATCCGGTCAACGTCAGGCTGCATACGCCGCTCCAACCCTGGCGGCGAAAATTAGGTTCCTCGACCCAGGGCGCGTCCAGCGACCAGATCGTTTCAAAGCTGTCGAGTCCATTGTGTTGCAGCAGGCCGCCGCCGGCAGATGCTTCCAGCAGGGAGTGGCCTTTAGGCCGGCTTTTTTTGCAGGACATAGAGTCTCCACATGGCGTAGAATTTAAGGAAATCGAAGTGGGCGGCGATGGTGAAGCCGGCCTGCTCGAATTCGGATTCGATCTGGCGGCGGTCCAGAACGATGCGGTTTTGATAGGTCTTCCGGGTGCGGCGGGCTTCCAGCTTGCGCCGCCGCCAGGCTTTGTAGTTGCCGTCCACCCAGAGGGAGAGGGCCACGGTGTGGCGGGTGACCCGATGGAATTCCCTTAAAATGGCCAGGCGGTCTTCCGAACGGGTGATGTGGTGCAGCAGGCGCATGCAGAACACGTGGTCCACGCGGTTGTCCTCCAGCTGAATATCGAAGGCGGAGCTCTGGAACAGGGTGATGCGTTCGAGCAGGGAAGGCGGGGTGACTTCCCGGGCGACGTCCAGCATGGCGTCACTGTTGTCGGCGGCCAGGATGGTCTGTTGGGTGGCACGGCTCAGCAGGGGCCAGAAGCGTCCCGTACCGCAGGGCAGGTCCAGGATCACGGCGGGCTTTCCGGCCAGGGCCAGGGCCTGGGCGGCCATCTGCTGCTCGCGCCAGTTGGAAAGCCGGCGGCCTATGGTGCGGCGGTGCTTTTCGTGGTAGTCGCGCGAGTGCTTCAGGGTGTATTTGGCGGAAAATTCCAGCTCTGGTTTGCCCATGGGATTCCTCCGGACCGTTCAGCGGTCTATGGCAATCGGTATCAGCAATCCGTATCAATGGTTGCCAGGGATGCTGGCATGACGTCAGACGCCACCGCAATCCGATCATGGCGTGCGGCTCGGTTGCATACGGTCGAACCTCGAACCGGTACGCCCCGGGCGGCGCAAATAAATGGTCACGACCAACCGGTGGTGTCAAGTTTGATTTTAGCCGGTGCAGTTCCGTCAACGGGGGCTGCAATCGATTCGCTGGCAAGCCTTTGGCGGATGGGGACGGTCGGATAGCGCCGTCTGGCGCCCCTTACAGGCGATCCCTTCCATTTTGCCCGAGTCGGCTTGCCCTGGCGGTAAATCGACAGGCGTGCGGATCTATCTGGCGGATCTCTCTGATGGATTGACAAAAGCTGCCTGGGGGCATCAGGCATCAGACACCAATGCGGGAAGTGAAGCGAGCGCATCCTGAAGCGCATTGCCCAGGGCCTCCAAATGGACGGCAAAGAAGTGATCCGCGCCGGGCACCACTTCCAAAACCGCAGCGGGATTCCAGATGGGGATCAGGCGTTGCAGCATTTCCGGCGGGGCAATATCATCCCGGCTGCCGGTGAGGACCAGGGCCAGCCCGGGCAGGTGCTCGATGCCGCGGAAGTCCATGAAGGCCGTGGGCGGGGATACCATGGTCATCCGGATGGTGGGCAGGCTGCCCGCGGCAAAGTGGGCATTGACCCATGCGCCGAAGGAATAGCCGGAGAGCTCAATGGGCCCCAGGCCCTGTTTATGGAGATAGGCGATCGCCTGGCGTACATCCTCCTGTTCCCCGCGGCCTTCGTCATAGCGCCCCTGGCTGCCTTCCACACCCCGGAAATTGAATCGCAGGGTGGTGTAGCCGCGCCGGCGAAAGCTTGCGGCGATGGTCTCCACCACCGGGCTGTGCATATTGCCGCCATAGAGGGAATGGGGGTGGGTGACCACTACCGCCCGCGGGGCGCCTTCATGCAGGCGGCCCTCCAGACGATAGCCGGATGAGGTAAAATGCACTTCGGTTTCCATCATGCCTCGCAGGGGTTAGCGAACCTGTTGCATGACGCCGACAATTTCGCGGCCGAAAGCCCTGTGGCGCCACTGCCGCAGATCAGGGGTTTCGGACAGGTCGGCAAGGGTTTGGGGATGCCGCAGGGCGATGGCCTGCATCAGGGCCTTGCTGAGCATCAAGCCGGGATCCAGATCCAGCTCCCGGGCCTTGCGGTCGCGCCAGGTCTTCAAGGCGGTCATGCGCTCGGGGACGCGGGCCGGCATGCGCGGCGCTTTCTGGCGCGGATAAACAGGGAGTTTTTCCTTCGGCGTATCCTGGGCCTGGCGAATAGCCTTGAGCAGGGCGTTGCCATGGAGCTTGATCTGCTTCGGGCTCAGGGCCTCGGCCTGCTCCAAAGCGCGGGGCGTCAGCGGCATGGCCGTGGCCAGCATCAGCAGGGACTTGTTCGAAAATACCTTGAATAGGGGGCGGTCCTTGGCTTCTGCCAGCTGGCGCCGCAGTTGCAGGAGCGCTTCCAAAGCTGCCAGGTGGCGCGGCCGCAGGCGGCCGGCCCCCTTGAAAGCAAGAAACAGGGGCGCCTGGTTCGGCTCGGGCGGACGCACGCGGCGCAGCCAGTCGCATTCTTCCAGCACCCAGGCAAAGCGTTTTTTGCGGTGAAGCGCTTCTTCCAGCGTGGCTGCCAGCGGCAAAAGATAGTGGACGTCGTGGGCGGCGTAATCCATCATGGCTTCGGGCAGAGGGCGTTTGGACCAGTCCCTGCGCTGATATTTCTTATCGAGACAAACGCCGAAGTGGTCTCGCAGAACCGCGTCCAGACCGCTTTCATGGCTGCCCAGAAAGCGTGAAGCCAGCTCGGTATCGAAGAGATTGCGGACTTCGATTTCAAAATCGCGATACAGGGAACGGATATCATAGTCGGCCCCGTGCAGCACCTTGCGAATGCACGGGTCGGCCATCACCGGCTTGAGGGCCGACAAGTCGGCCAGCTTGAGCGGATCCAGCACGAGGGTTTCATCGGGCGTGGCGATTTGGATCAGGCAGACTTTCTCCCGGAAGTGATACATCGAATCGGCCTCCAGGTCGAAGGCGATTTCGTCGTTTTTATGCAGCTGTCGGGCGGCGGCGGCTAACTCGCGGGGCTGGTCGATGAGGCGGTATCCGTCCGGGTTGTGATTTATCATGATTTTGCTTGACCCATCCTTTGGTTTCCCTTAAGTTTTTAAACTTTCGGCGTTTGCCTGCCATGGAAGGCACCCCTGTGACGACAAAGCGAGGATACAATGGTCCATATAACACTTCCCGACGGGAGCATAAAGCAGTTTGAAACACCACCTTCCGGGCTGGATGTGGCCAAATCCATTTCCGAAGGGCTGGCCCGTGATTGTGTCGCCATGGAAGTCGACGGCCAGGTGCGGGATCTCTACCTGACGATCGAGCAGGATGCCACCCTGCGCCTGATCACCACGCGCGAGGACGAGGCCCTCGAGATCATGCGCCACAGCGCCGCCCATGTGATGGCCCAGGCGGTTTTGCGGCTCTATGACAAGGCCAAGCTGACCATCGGTCCGGTCATCGAGGACGGTTTCTACTACGATATCGATATGGAACCGATATCCGAAGACGATTTCCCCAAGATCGAAGCCGAGATGCAGAAGATCGTCAAGGCCAAGATCCCGATCCGGCGGGAGGCCATCAGCAAGGCCGAAGCCCTGGCCTTTTACAAAAATGAACCCTACAAACTGGAGATGATCGAAGACCTCCCCGACGGCACTATTTCGCTCTACCGCCAGGGGGATTTTGTCGATCTTTGCCGGGGGCCGCACGTGCCTCATACCGGATTCGTGAAGGCCTTCAAGCTGATGAAGGTATCCGGCGCCTACTGGCGGGCGGATCAGAACAAGGCCCAGCTGCAGCGGATATACGGCACGGCCTACTTCGATAAAAAGGAATTGAAAGCCTACCTGACGTTTCTGGAGGAGGCCCGCAAACGCAACCATCGCAAGATCGGCGAGGCCCAGGAGCTTTTCAGCTTCCACGACGAAGCGCCCGGCATGCCGTTTTTCCACCCCCGGGGTATGGTGATGTGGAACCTGCTGCTCGATTTCTGGCGGGAGGAGCATCGCCGCGCCGGCTATGTGGAGATCAAGACACCGATCATGTTGCAGCAGGTCCTCTGGGAGCGCAGCGGGCACTGGGACAACTACCGCGAGAACATGTACACCAGCGAAGTGGATGGCATCGCCTATGCCATCAAACCCATGAATTGCCCGGGCGGCATGCTCCTTTATAAAAACCGCCACCACTCCTACCGGGAACTGCCCCTGCGCGTGGCGGAGGTCGGCTTGGTGCACCGCCATGAACTGAGCGGGGTGCTCTCCGGCCTCTTCCGGGTCCGCGCCTTCCACCAGGACGATGCCCACATTTACATGATGCCCGATCAGATCGAGGCCGAAATCCTGGGCGTGCTCCGCCTGGTGGAACGCATCTACGGGGTTTTCGGTCTCGGGTTCCATCTGGAACTGTCCACCCGCCCGGAGAAAAGCATCGGCACCGACGAACAATGGGCGATCGCCACCGATGGCCTGCGGTCGGCTTTGGAGGCCTATGGGGCCGACTACCAGCTCAATGAAGGCGACGGCGCCTTCTACGGCCCGAAAATCGACATTCATATCAAGGATGCCCTGGGACGCACCTGGCAATGCGGGACGATTCAGCTCGACATGTCACAGCCGGAGCGGTTTGACCTGACCTTTGTGGATCGGGACAACCAGCGCCGGCGTCCCATTATGATCCATCGCACCGTGCTGGGATCCATCGAGCGCTTTTTCGGCATCCTGATCGAACATTTTGCCGGGAAATATCCGCTCTGGCTGACACCGGTGCAGGCGGTGGTCCTGCCCATCAACGATGACATCGCCCCCTATGCCGGATCGCTGCGCGACGATCTGACGGCCGCCGGACTACGGGTCGAACTCGACGACCGCACCGAAAGCCTCAACAAAAAAGTGCGCGAAGCCCAACTGCGCCAGATTCCTCTGATCCTTACCATCGGCGCCAAGGAGCAGGCCGCCGGCACGCTGTCGGTACGGACCCTGGACGGTCATGTGCGTTACGGCGTGGCCCGTGAGGTCTTCCTGGAAACCGTTTTAGGCCATGTCCGGGACCGGCAGTTGGACCTCACGATTTTCAATGAATAGGACGACTAAGACCGCCCGCGCCCGTCACGCTTCGGGAGGCATCGAACCGCCGGGCCTTCCGCCCTGGGCAACAACGATGCGGCGTGTCTTCCGCCATCCGGCCATATCCTGGTCTCTGTTGGCCGGCTATTGCCTGCTGATCTTTATCCAGTCCTCCTTGCCGTCCGTCGATATGGGCACTGATCTGCCGGGCTTCGACAAGCTCCTTCATTTGGCCGCCTATACGCTTATGGCTGTACTGGCCTGCCGCGCTTTCGCCACGCGGCCTGGTCTGCAAAGCGCCCTGGCCCTCTTCCTGGCCGGATTTGCGTTCACGCTTCTGTTCGGTTTGAGCGACGAGTGGCACCAGTCCTTTGTTCCTGCTCGCACGGCGGACGTGTGGGATTGGGCGGCGGACGGTCTGGGCGCCCTGCTGGGGGCCGGTTTCACCAGCCGGCGCCTTCGTGCGACGGGACGGCGGGGGGGCACTTTCCCTCGTTGACAAGACGCCTGGTATTCTATAAAAATTCTAATTCCGAATGATATATAATGCCCGCGCAGAACCGGCCATGATCCTATGGCCCTCGGCGAACCGGCATGACTGAAGTGATGGCCGTTTCCAGTGGGCCATTAAAAAGGGGAAAACCATGACCGATCAGAATCAGTTGGTGATGAACGGCAATACGTTCACGTTTGAACCGGGTGAAACCATTCTCGAGGTGGCCCGGCGCCACAGCATTGACATCCCGACCCTGTGTCATTTGAAGGGCACTACCCCGACCGGCGCCTGCCGGGTCTGCGTGGTGGAGGTGGCAGGGGCCCGGACCCTCCTGCCGGCCTGTGCCACCCCGGCCGGCAAAAATATGGTCATCCAGACGGAGTCGCCCAAAGTGGTGGAGGCGCGCCGCACGATTATCAAACTACTCCTGGCCTCGGGCAACCACAATTGTGCGGCCCGCGGGTCGGACGAGGGCGATTGGACCGCTTTCCAGCTGGCCGTGGAAGAAGGCGATCGGAGCGACCAGCTCTGCCCGGTATGGGGAGACTGCCGGTTGCAGGATCTGGCCTACCGCTACCAGGTGACCGGCGAAGGACTCCCGGGGACGGTGATTCCTTATCCCATCGAAGATGTGAATCCCTTTATCGTGAGGGATTTTTCACGCTGCATCCTCTGCGGGCGCTGTGTGCAGGCCTGCAACGAGGTCCAGGTCAACAAAGCGATCAGTTTCGGATTCCGGGGGTCGGAGAGCAAGATCGTGGCCGCCGGCGACAAGCCCCTCAAGGATTCCGATTGCGTTTTCTGCGGGGAGTGCGTTCAGGCCTGTCCGGTGGGGGCCCTGGTGGAAAAAAAGGTCCGCTACGAGGTGCGGCCCTGGGAAACCCGCAAGGTGCGCACCACCTGCACCTACTGCGGTGTCGGCTGCCAGATCCATCTGCATGTGCGCGACAACCATGTGGTGAAAGTAACCGGTGTGGAGGACGTGGCACCCAACTACGGCAGCCTGTGCGTCAAAGGGCGCTTCGGATACCCGTTTATCGATGCGCCTGACCGGCTGACCAAGCCCCTGATCAGGAAAGACGGCGAATTCAAAGAGGCTTCCTGGGACGAGGCCCTGGATTTCGTGGCCGGCAAATTGGCGGCCATCAAGGACAGCCACGGACCGGAAAGCATCGGCCTGCTGACCTCGGCCCGCATTACGAACGAAGAAAATTATGTGGCTCAGAAGTTTGCCCGGGCGGTGTTGCAAACCAACAATGTGGACCATTGCGCCCGTCTCTGACATAGCTCCACCGTGGCCGGTCTGGCCGCAGCCTTCGGCAGTGGGGCAATGACCAACACCATCGCCTGTGTCGAGGAAGCCGATGTCATTCTGATCACCGGTTCCAACACCACCGAGAATCACCCGGTGATATCGGCCGGGGTCAAGCGGGCCGTATCGTCCGGACGGGCCCGCCTGATCGTGGTGGATCCACGCCGCATCAAGGTTGCCGAGTTCGCCGATTGCTATCTGCGGCCCAATCTCGGTACGGATGTGGCCTGGATCAACGGTATGCTCAACGTCATCATTAGCGAGAATCTGCAGGATGCGGCCTTTGTCGCGGAACGCACCGAAGCCTTCGAAGAAATGAAGGCCCTGGTGGCGAAGTATACCCCGGACTACGTGGAAAGCATTACCGGCATTCCGGCCGCGCAGCTGATCGAAGCCGCCCGGCTGTACGCCAAGGCCAAGGTGGGCAACATCATCTATTGTATGGGAATTACCCAGCACACCTGCGGCACGGACAACGTCAAATCCCTGGCCAATCTGGCCATGCTGTGCGGCAACCTCGGCATGCGGGGCGGCGGCGTGAACCCTCTGCGGGGCCAGAACAATGTGCAGGGGGCCTGCGACATGGGCGGCCTTCCCAATGTGTTTACGGCCTACCAGCCGGTGACCAATGAGGATACCAGCCAGAAAATGGCCGCCGCCTGGGGGGTCGCGCACTTGTCCACCAGCGTCGGCATGAAAGCCACCGACATGATTCCGGCGGCCCACGACGGCCGCCTGAAAGCCCTCTATGTCATCGGGGAAAATCCGCTGGTGTCCGATCCGGACCTGAATCATGCCGAAGACAGTCTGGCGCATCTCGATTTGCTGGTGGTGCAGGATCTTTTCCTGACCGAAACCGCCCGCAAGGCCGACGTGGTGCTGCCCAGCCGGTGTTTCGCTGAAAAGGACGGCACCTTCTCCAACACCGAACGGCGGGTGCAGCGGGTGCGCAAGGCGGTGGATGCTCCGGGGGAAGCCTGGGACGACTGGAAAATTGTGACGGCCATCGCCGAGCGGATGGGCTATGCCATGACGTATGCCGACAGCGAAGCCATTTTCGAGGAAATCCGCCAGGTGACGCCCAGCTATGCGGGCATTACTTATGACCGTATTGACAAGGAGGGGCTGCACTGGCCCTGCCTGAACGAAGAACATCCCGGCACGCCGGTCCTTCACAGCCTGCAGTTCACCCGCGGCAAGGGCCTGTTCCATGCCATCGAATGGCAGCCACCGGTGGAAGTGCCCGACCAGGAGTACCCGCTCTATCTGACCACCGGGCGCATCCTTTACCACTACCATACGGGTACCATGACCATGCGTTCGGAAGATCTCATGGAGAGGGCGCCGGAGAGTTTTGTTGAAATGACGCCCCAGGATGCCGCCGCCCATGGTCTGGCCGATGGCGGCCGGGTCAGCATCGCCTCCCGACGGGGAGCCATCGAAGCCCGGGTGAAGGTTTCCCGCAAAGCCGTGGCCGGTACGGTGTTCATCCCCTTTCACTTCGCCCAGGGAGCGGCCAATAAATTGACCAACGCCGCCCTGGATCCTGTGTCGGGGATTCCCGAATACAAAGTGTGTGCCGTTAAATTGACCCCGGCTCCCTGACGCGCCGGCCGCATGGAAGAACCAAAAAAGCCCCCGGCTTGAATTCAAGCCGGGGGCTTTTTGATTTTGGGGGCGCCAGCCGTAACATTCCTCAATCGTTTTGCCGTGCCGGGCCGCAGCAGATGTGAGATGCGAAGCGCTATTTTTCTTTGTAACGGGCCGCGTATTCGTCCTGCACGATTATGCGGCGGGTCTGGTTTTGCCACTGCATGGCCGGTTTGATTTTTTTGATGTCGTTCAGACGGTTTTGTGCTTTCAGGCGGTTGTAGATATCCTGCCATGCGCAGGGGATCTCGTTGCTGACCTCACAGTTGCCGTTATTCGTGCCGCCGCAGGGGCCGTTGAACAGGCCCTTGGCACAGCGGGTGATCGGGCAGATGCCGCCGGTATAGCCCAGCACGCATTCACCGCAAGCCCGGCAGCGCTCTTCGTAGACGCCGATATTACGATCGATGCCGATGGCGATGGTGTTGACCGCCGGAAAGACGGGCTTGTCAGGATAGCGCTCCGCCAGCAGTTGTACGCCGGCGCCGCAGGCCATGGACATCAAACCGTCGTAGCGGGCGACGCGCTGGTCCAAATCGGTCAGGAAAGCCTCGTTGCACTGCCGCTCGACGGTAAATCCGTCCACACGGGTCTGGCGATTATCGTTTTTCAGAGCCAGATTCAGTTTAGCGTTCAGCAGGTTGACTTCCTTCTGGCCGCCGGCCAGGCAGACGGATACGCAGCCCCCGCAACCGACATTCAGCACGCGGGTATAATTTTCAATCGCCTGCTTGATTTCTTCCAGGGGTTTTCTTTTTGCTTTTACCACTTGCGACCTCCAAGGTGGATGAATTACGGATGCGTGTTTAGTTTCCCGCCCGGTGGCAGTCACCGCACATCTCGGGCCCGGACGGCTGGCCGGATTTGCGGACCGCGATATGGCACCCTATGCATTGGCGGTGAAACGCGTCCTGCAGATCAGGGTCCGTCTGGTCGTTGTGACAATTTGCGCACTGAATGGCCGGATTGCCTTCTTCCAGGGTATCCTCGTCCAGCACGTTCACCCCATCCTGGTAATCGTGGTGGCAATCCAGGCACTCATAAAGTCCCATGTGCACTTCATGAGGGAAAATCACGGGTGACCGTTGCGCTTCCCCGGGGTTCCCCATGCTCAGCTCGATTTCCTCCTCCTGGGCTAAGGCGACGGTCACCGGAATCAGGCCGATGATGGCGATAATGGCGGCTGCCGCCCATATCAGGGATCGCTTGTTCCACGTCATTGCTGTTGCCGTACCTTTCTTTGCGGGCTTACCGTATGCTGAAGGCGCTTTCAATCGACTTGCCATTCGCAGGGGGCTCTATTAAGCCGGTTGCTCAAGTTCGCTCCACTGGAAATAGACCTCCTGGGAGCGGCAGATGTCGCGCGCCAGGGCGATCATCTCGGGTATGTCGATGCCCAGCGGACAGTAGCAGCGTGTGCACAGCACGCATCGCCGCCACACAATTTCTTTGATTTCTTCGAGACCCGCCCGATCCACCGCGCCTTTTTTCTTGTAGAGCCTCCCGATGGAATTGATAAACTTGTGGGAGGGCATGTAGCGGGGGTCCTTGTCGTTGACATGGTATAAAAAGCAGCTGTCCGCACAGAGGCTGCAGTGGGCGCACACCCGCAGTGCGGTTTTCATTTTGTCCTTGTGCTGATCCAGCATGCGCCGGATTTCGTTCTGATCAACGGGAGCTTGTTCGTTTGCGCTCATTGCTGTCTCCACGGGTCGGCGGTGCCTATCGCCAAATGCGGCTTCCGCCGGCACCGAGGGTGTTCTCGTGTACCAGCACGAACCGGTTGATGAAAAAATAGGGCATATGCACCAGCTTGGTGAATGGTATGGCCATCAGCATGATTTCGCCGGCCAGCATGTGCAGCACGATGACCGTGTCGTAGTCGAACAATTGATGGTAGGCCAGAAACCCCGTCACAAACGGTGCGGTCGCTATGAGCAGCACCAGATAATCGTAGGGTGTCGAAATGGCGCGCACGCGGTCCAGGAAAATGCGGCGCAGGAGAAAGAAAATGCCGCCGGCGATCACCACGACGGTGAAGCCGTCGCCCAGCACTTCCGGCAAGCTGGGCAGGCTGGCATGCCAGGCCACGTCCAAGAGAACATTATGTCCCAGAACGAAAAAGGGGGTCAAAACCAGGAACAGGTGGAAGATGGTGGTAACTGCCGTCATGATCGGGTTGACACCGACCACGCTCAGCCGCACCTGCTGCCACCATGTTAACACGGGTTCGGCCGGGGTCTCGTCTGGCTCTTTGGGCGGTTTGCCGAACGGGATCCGCAGGCGGAAAGGCTCTTTCGGCCGGCTTAAACGGTAAAAGCGGTAGATTTGATAAGCCGTGCCGAAGATGAAAACCAGAAAGGCGACCCACACCAATGGTCCCCTGATAAAATCGTACATGGACATCTCCCGAATCGTTCAGCCCTTATGGCCGGGCGAAAAGGGCGCGCATGGCAAGACAGCCCGCTGCGATGCGGCGCCCCGATGGTTAGACTTGCGGTCGGGGGAGGACGCCGGCGCGCTCGGCGATTTCCGGAACCCGGTGCTCCCACTCGATGGCCATGAGATGCACGCCGGCAACGCCTTTCATTTCCTTGAATTCTTCAATCTGTTCGCAGGCCATTTTGATGCCTTCATCGGCCTGTTTTTTCTTGTCCACTCCCTGGAGGCGCTTGATGATGTCATCGGGCACATCCATGCCCGGCACCTTGCTCTTCATGTAGCGCGCCATACCGAGGCTCTTCATGGGGGTGACGCCGGCCAGGATATAAACTTTTTCGGTGAGCCCCATGTCGTTGGCCTGACGGACCCATTCCCGCATCTTCTCCATGTTGTAGATGCATTGGGTCTGAACGAAATCCGCCCCGGCTTCCACTTTTTTGGCCAGGCGGTGAACACGCCACTCGAAAGGTTCCGCGAAAGGATTGGCCGCCGCCCCGATAAACATCTGGGGCGGGCCGTCGATTTTGGCGCCGCTCAGGAAAAGGCCCTCATCGCGCATGCGTTTGGTCATGCCGATCAATTGGATGGAGTCGATGTCATAGACGCCTTTGGCGTTGGGATGATCGCCGAATTGCTGATGATCGCCGGAAAGGCAGAGCATGTTGCGAATCCCGTGCGCATAAGCGCCCAGGATATCGGCCTGCATGGCCAAGCGGTTCCGGTCGCGGCAGACCATCTGGTAGTTCGGCTCGAGCCCCTCCTGAATGGCGACCAGGGCGGCGGCCCAGCTAGACATGCGCACCATCGCGGTCTGGTTGTCGGTGATATTCACCGAGTCCACCATCCCTTTCAGTGGGGCGGCCTTTTCACGAACCGCTTCGACATTCGAACCTCGAGGTGGTCCCAATTCCCCGGTAAATGCGAAGTGCCCTGCGTTGAGAATTTTGGCAAGTCTGCTCTCACTCATAAATTGTCCCTCTGTTCACAATGCGGTCCAGGCGTTGGTGATCAGTTGTTGCGACGTTAGCGGTCACGATGACCCTATAGCAGCTGTCAAGAATTTTAAAATATGTCACAAGATCCGCCGTAGTGTCAAGACGATGGGGCGATCTGTAATAAGAATATCTGTCCGGAATAAATGAAGCAATATGAACAAGATCCATGTATTGAATTGCATTCAATTATTAGGGCGTGACCGGTCCTGCGGGTCGGCGGCAGAGATGTCCCGGCGGTGCTTTTGGGGGCACATGCCGGTATTCCGCCAGAGCCTTTGCTTCCGGGCGTAATTCTGACCGATAGACCCGTCATGGGGTTTGCGTTCTGATCTATTCGGAAGATGGCGAGAGCGCCGGAAGTCTTGGGGGCAACTTTTAATGCGGTTTAATCCGCCAAAGGCGGACAAGGGGTTAATATGTCTTCGCTTGCGGCGTTGGATGGCCTTTATCGATACGCAGCTGCTTTGCGACGGGGCAGTTCATTGGGTTATGCCCCGATGAGTTTGACCAGCACACGTTTTTTCCGCCGCCCGTCGAACTCGCCGTAGAAGATCCGCTCCCAGGTTCCGAAATCCAAGCGGCCCTCGGTGATGGCCACGACGACCTCGCGTCCCATGATCTGGCGCTTCATGTGCGCGTCGGCATTGTCTTCGCCGACATTGTGCCGGTATTGCTCCACCGGTGTATGGGGGGCCAGCTTCTCCAGCCAGACATCATAGTCGTGATGCAGACCGGATTCATCATCGTTGATAAACACCGAGGCCGTAATGTGCATGGCGTTGACTAAGGCTATCATAAACGGCCTGAGAAAACTCAACCGACAGGCCCATTTCTTCGGCAAGCTGAACGGGATCTAAGCCCCCTTGCCGCAATAGTCCCTCCAAGCCGCCGAGCACGCCACGGATCGAATAGGCAACCTGGCCATCCTCGGTTTTCGACACATACACGCCCAGGCGTCTCCCCTCGGCATCGTGGCCATCAAAAAAGGTTTGGACCAGCTTGCGTTTTTCTTCAAAGGTCATTTTGGCAATACGGCCCGGCCGGTTGAAAATCGATTCAAGCATCCGTTTGGCCAGGGTAGCCTGCTTTTTGATTTGCGCCTTTGTCGGGACGCCCTGGGTCTGAGTATCAATAGCCTCAACAGCGCTTTTTAGGGATTCAATCTGTTTGCGGATGGTGGTCATCCGCTCGGTGGCTTCCTCATCGGAGAGGATGCCCTTGCCTATGGCTTTGACAATGTTTTCCTTCTCGGCATTGGCAGTCTTCAATTCCTTTTGGAGGGTTTGCCGCTGGGCCAGCAGGCTATCAACCTTGGCGGTATCGGGAATGGCGCGGGCCAGGGCCGCCTCCAAACCGGTGGAATCTCCCGCGAGGGCAAACAGCTTAAAGAATACAGCCGTTTCAAGCTCATCCGCACGCACCCAGAAGCTCTCATCGCACTTCGCCTTACGCCCACGCGGGTGCCGGTAATAGCTGGTGGTGGCGTGGTTAGTTTGGCCAAACATGGCATTGCCGCAGTCGGCGCAGAAAATCACACGGGATAAAAGGTATTTGTTTTTGTACTGGCCGTGATAGTAGGTCTTGTTAGCGGCGGCTCGCTTTTTGATCTTCTCGATGGTTTCCTCGGGCAGAAGCCGTGGAATTTTGATTATGACGGTTTCATCAACGGCAACCCGTTTAGCCCGATAGCGCACTTCCCAATTGTCGCCGCACCGTCTGGTCAGCGTTTTCCACAAGCTGACGTGATTCATCCCAAGGGTGGCGGCCAGCTTGGGGATTTGATCCCCTTGGAGGTAGCGCTCGGCGGCCCAGACTATTTTCCCTCGCTTTTCCTCATCAATACCCCAGGTCTCCGTCTCTTTATTGAAGGTGCGTCCGTAGGGAAGCTTGCCGCTGGTGGGCACGCCCCGTTTGGCGCGGGCGATGCGGTTGTTGATGGATTTGCGGGTTTGTTCCAGCGCCACAAATTCATTGATTTCCGTCGCCATCCCAAGAAACAGGGTGTCCGCCGGTTTATAAAGATCGTACTCGCTCTGGCCGGCGAAAAACCGGACGCCGGCCTTGCGCAGGATTTCCAAGCCCTGTTTGGAATTTCCGTTGTCACGGCTCCAGCGGGAGGCGTCGCACACAATCACGGCGTCAAAGCGGTCCCGGTCGGCATCCTTTAATAGCTGATCAAGCTTTTTACGTTCAAAGGTGGCGGTGGCATGTTCCTGGCCGCTGTAGCGCCAGGGGTCGTCAATAAGGTTACCGCCCAGGGCTTTGACCGCAGCGGTGATTTCTTCCTTTTGGGTCCGTAGCGATTCGCCCCTTTGGGCTTGGCCTTCGGTGCTCACCCTAACCAAGGGGGCGAACCGTAGTGATTTTTGCATAGTGGCCTCCCCTGGTCATTCTCCGATAATTTTCACGAGCACCCGTTTTCTGCGCCGACCATCAAACTCACCATAGAAAATCCGTTCCCAGGTGCCGAAGTCCAAACGGCCGTCCGTAATGGCCACCACGACTTCACGCCCCATGATTTGCCGCTTCATGTGGGCGTCGGCATTATCCTCGCCAACATTATGCCGGTATTGGGAAACCGGTTCGTGGGGGGCCAGCTTTTCCAGCCATACGTCGTAGTCGTGATGCAGCCCGGATTCGTCATCGTTGATGAAAACCGAGGCCGTGATGTGCATCGCGTTACAAAGTACGAGCCCCTCCTTAACGCCGCTTTCATCGATGCATTTCTGAACGTCGGGGGTTATGTTGATAAAGGCCCGCCGGGTGGGCACGTTGAACCAAAGCTCTTTGCGGTAGCTTTTCATGGTTAAACCTCAATAGTTGGGCTTGGTTGGGGTTTAGCGCCGTCCAGATGCCTAAATCGGCTGCGTCAGATCGCGCAGGTTAAACGATCGCCAGGCGGCGCGAGGGGTTATATGAGCTAAAATCGGCCCTTAACCAGGGCGATGTCAGGCGTTGCCGCCCCAGAGGCCCTTGACCTGTTCGGCCAATTGTTCCTTTGTCACATCAGCATAAACAAGCGTTGAGGAAATGGAAACGTGGCGCAGTTGTTTTTGGACCGCACGCAGATCCCGCTGCCGGGAATAAAGCTCAACGCCATAGGAGTGCCGCAGGGCATGAACGCTTTTGCCCGGCTCGTAAAGGCCGAGGCGGCGAAGGTATTTTTTGACGATGAGTTGGATGGCCTGGGCAGTCCACGCCCCCCGCTGCCCGATGAAAAGGAAATCATCGGGGCCGGTGGGCTCGCTGCGGTCAGCCTTCCACCTGATAAAGGCTTTAAGGTGTTTTTTCAAGCTTTCCGGGATTACCACATGGCCGCTGATGCTGTCCTTCCCGTTGCGGACGAAAATAGCGCTCTCACCATAACCCGCCTTTACGTCCCCGCAGCGTAGGTCGGCCGCCTCGCTCACGCGCAACCCCGTTGATGTAAGCAAGTCCACCACCATCCATTCGCGCACAGCTGTCACACGGCCCTTTTGCTGACCCAGCTCAGCGGCATCCCGCACAGTACGACGCAGGAGGCGGATTTGTGGGGCGGTGAAATACTTAATGCCATCCACGTTGCGGGGCGGGCGCTTGGTTTGGACCGCCCGGCCGCGCAGGGCGCCTGGAAATGACACTACCTTTTGATGCTCCATGCCGGTTGCCTCCTTAATTTGATAAGTTTTCCTTTAAGTTTATGAGCAGTATTTTGCCAGGAAAGCATTGCCAGTTAAGGGTACGCAAATCACTTCTTAAAAGTTTTGGGGTAAATTATTTAGAGTTATAAGGCGACAAATGAGAGAAGTAAAGTAGTATTTAGAGCATATACCCGGACGGCTGTTTAGAATATAAAAGGCGCCGCGAGATAGTGAAATCCCGGGCGCCTTGTGCTGCTATGGGGGCGGTTACTTTGCCGGCGCCTCGATCTTGTAGGTGCCGGCTTCGGTTTTTTCCACCGTGCCGCCGCGTGCGGCAAGCTGCTTCAAAGCGTTGTAAAAAGTGCTACCGAATTTTTCCTTGATCTGCTTCATGGTAAAATTGCCGCTGGCCAAATGGGCTACCGCTTCGCTGGTCTTGCTGCCGGCGACAAAACCAAAAATGTCTTTCTCCGGGGCCGGCTTGGCAGCGGCCTTTTTAACGGCGGTTTTGGTGGTGGCTGCTTTGGGGGCCTGGGCCTTGCTGTCTTTAGTGCTGGTTTTCTTCGCCATGGTTTCTTCTCCTCGTTACGGTTAGGGGTTGTTGCCATTTGTGAATAGAAGAATAACGAGCTGTCAAAAAATGTCGAGGAGAATTTTCCTTTTTGGGAAGAATTTCTTCCGGCGGCGGGAAGTAATAGCCAATCCTTCCATAAAGGGGCTATCGCCAAAGAGGCATGTTCGGGCGAGCGGCGGCCTGTCGCGGCCGACATTGCGTTTCAAGCCAGGAGGCATGCAAGGGGTAGCGCCGCTGGGCGATAGCCCCGTGTCGGGCCTGTCGTTAAGCCGATCTGGCCGAAGAGGGCGGTCGGATGGCAGAAAAATACGAGACCGGCTCGGAAGGCATGAATCTGGCCGGCCCCATGCGTTTTGCCTGAATTTTTCAGCTATCCAGGCGAAACAGCATGATTCGCTCAAAAGATACTAAAGGACATCATTATGGGTAGCTGAGGATAATTGGTTGGCGTTTTAATTAATCGCTTTCCGTGTCTCTTTATTTCGTATATGGCTGTTCATTAGCTGGAATATCTAAGCGGTAGGTCAACATCAACTGCGGTATGGGCGCATAGCCTGAAAGGGGACAGGAAATGATGAAAGAAATAATCCGCCAGTACGACGTTGAAGATGGTCAGGGAGATAGATTACAGGTGATTGAATACAAATTAGAAGTTACCCTAAAAGAAGGCATCAGCACGGCGAACTTTGTTAGTATGAAACGCAATTCGACATTTAAAGACCCTGAATCCAAGTACGCTTTAAGCAATGGTGAACGCGTCATTATGATTGACGATAATACCTTTCAAACGCAAGATGAACCTGTCCGTCGTTTTTACATTAGGCGGTAACCTCGCGGTTCGGTTGCGCGGCGGCAATAGGTAGAGTGGCTGCGCCTTGATCAGTTTTAATCCAATTTGCGAAATTTCTTTGTTTTTTCAGCGAGGGCTTGGGAACTTTTTGTTACTTTGCCAAAAGTCAACCTTATTCCATGCTTTGTCCTGGCAATTTTAGTGACTTTTCGGGATGCGTGCTCCGGTAGCTTATTTACGTTGTCTGTGTAATATGATTTCCCGATTTTTTTTAAAATCCCATCCTTGATTAATTGGTCAAAATCAATTGGCTTTGCCTCATAGTATGCATTATTGATGGCCGCGTAAAAAATCAGGCGGCCAATTTGTAGCTTTCTGGATATCTTCCCGACGAATTTGTCCAAGCGAAGGCAAATTCCACCAGAGCGGCCTGTAAACGTTCTTTGACACGATAAACAGCAGTCGTAATACGGTGATCAAGGCCCGGATTACCCTCTGCGGCCTTCATTCTGGCCCTGCGAACCCGGGCCGCCCGTAGCAGATTGAGCCCGGTGGCCTTCATTTTGGCACAGAAGCGCACCGCCGGCATGCCCCGAACCCGTAGCTTTTTGACCCCGGTGCGCCGATCATATTCGCTCATGGTGGCCTCCACACCGGCCCGCCAGCGATAGGTGTCAATGAAAGCCTCGCTTTTCTCGGCCTTGCGACGCACCGATAGGCGATATTGCTTTCCGCTGTAGCGCAGATAGTTCTTCTTTTTCCCAGGCTTGACCGGGCAATGACCCGCATGCGGACATCCCTGGCAAAGCGTGGAATCGAAGGCCGCGCTGTAACAATCGGTTTTCTTCTTGTGCTTCACCTGCTCGGGAACGTGACCCGCCGGACAGGTCTCGACATAGCCCTTGTCATTAAAGCTAAACGCCGTGAGCGGCTTGGACTCATTGCCCTTCTGGGTCGGGGCGACAAGGTCGACATCGGCCACTTGGGCCGTCTGGTGGTTACTGTCACTGCCGTACAAAGTGTCGGCGACCAACTGATCGGGCCCCACACCCCGGATCTTGGTATCGGCGATGGCCGGCACCACGGCCTCCGCATCGCTCTCGCAGGCGGGTTGAACTTCGACATGGGTAATCAGGTTAAGCGCCTGCTCTTTTTCATTGGCCTCTTCACTGCGGCTGAAGCTCTCCATGATCTGGACCTGATAGCCCTGGCCCTTGTGGCCGCTGTAGGTGGCCTCCGGGTCCGAAGGGTTTTGCAATGAGTCGGAGGGGATCTCGGCCGGCTTCTTTATCGTTACTTGGGGGGCACCGGCGGCATCGGTCTCGACATGGCATTGATCGGCGAGCACCCGCTGCATGAGCTTGTAGCTGTGCATGAAAGCCACCGCCGTTTGGTCCTTGAAGCCCTCGATCAGATCGAACAGATCATTGCTGACCCGTTTTAACGTCTTTTCCGATTCCGTGGGTTTAACCAGAGAAAAGGCGGATAGGGCCTTCTCACCCCAGTAACGATCAATCACATCAGAAGCGATCGTATCGAACAGCTCTCGGTGGTGGCGTTTGAGATTGACCAGGAACTTGGCGATCGTGCGGCTGAAAATGGCAATACGGCCCAGCCGGCGCATGTTGGAGCGGATGTGTACCGAGTCGATGCGCTGGTTGGAAGGATCTACACCGAACACTTTGGCCAATTTGTCGGTGAGCTTTTCGAACATGACCCCGTCAATGCCATTTTCGGCCATCAGCTGGCGGGTCGACCACAGGGTCTTTTCGCTGACGTATTTGGCCTCGTCGCTTTCTTCAGTGATGTCCAGAGCATAATGCCACTGGAGGTTGTAGGCCAGCTGCTCGACGGCCTCGACATCGTTTAAATCCATGGTTTGCTGGAAAAGCATCACTCCCAGCAGGGTATGCAGTTCCTTGGTGGGCCGCCCTATGGCTTCAGTGAAGAAGGGTTTTAACAGATCGACGGGAAGTTCTCCGAGCAGATGCTGGCGGAACAACCCGGGCCAGCCCTCTTCGAGCATCCGGCGCCGTTTGGGGCTCAAATAGGCCCACGGGTCGAAGAGATGTTGCTGTTTGTGGTCTTTGATGCGAAGCATGCGATCTCCAGGATAACCATCTGTAATTGTTTGGTTTCCTGTAGCATGACGAGAAGAAAATGGCAAGCTGAAATTGGGCGTTTTGTTAAATAATTCAGGCGGATAGACTTTTTACGATGCCATCATTATTAGCTATCGTTGTTATCATTTCTTCCTTGGTCCATTTTTTTGTGTCCTTATCATTCATTTTTTCCCTCCACGTTTTAAGGAAGTTCCAGTTTAGCCATTATCTACGATACTGCGTTTGAATACAAATATTAATTTGGAAGCTTTTCTCAGGGTGATGTTATTCTTTTCGTATGGCGAGGCGGCGGCGTGCCGCAATCGGCCAGGTATCTAAAGGCCAGTCAGCCAGGGGCTGCAACCCAATCAAGCTCAAGGGCGTTTGCTTGATTCCAATTCTGCCGGTAGGGAGTCCACTGGGGTTCGGTATTAGGGGCGTGGTTGGTTTTCACTTTCCTCCCCCCTTTTTCCTAAGAAAAATTATTGTCAGGAAGGAGGGTTTTTAAGCGGTGCGGGCCGTTAGGTCCGCCGCGCAAAACCCTATTACAAACCCCGAAGGTCCTTCTTGTCTTGGGCCAAGGGGTTTAGGCACAAGGTAACAAGAAGGCCGAAGGGCGTTTGTGGCGAAGGGTAACTGGTCCATATAGTGGGCCTGGCTATCCGTAGCCTATTAGCTCTATTTTAAATAAAAAAAATATATAATAAATACAGTTAGATGTAAGATATAAAAATGAATTAGCGTATATTTTGCGTTTTATAAGTACCTGATATTACTAACACTAAAATATACGCAACCGTTTTTTGAAAATATACGCGTATATTTTGAAAACCTACCTCATCACCGTAACTTCAGTCCTGCCAGCACTTCCACCCACTCCTTGTTATTTTTAACGTAAGGCTGGCGGTTGGAACCCCCTGCGCCGATGTTCCAAATCCCGATTGAAAGGTAGACGTCGTGGTAAGAGCCAAACCGGTGAAGGACGCCCTTGTCGCTGAGTTCTCTCAGATAGTTTTTTGCAGTGACTTCCGCCAAGCCGACCGAGCGCGATATTTGGCGAGCAATGCCGTTGAAGCCGCCATCTAAGATCGCGTGTACTTCCCCTGCTGGTACATTACCCGCAGCTTGGCAAAGCTCCTCACATTTTTTCAGGTAGGATGTTTTTTGCCAAAAAAAGTTCATTATATCGTCAAAGTGGATGTAACGTTCGCGCATCTCCGCTACTGGGTTTTGCCCGGTTGGGTTAGAATCTCTATCCCTCTTTTCCATCCATTTCATCGGAAATTTTGATGGTTTGGCGTTTTTGATGGCTTGCTTTATCCACTGGCGCTTTTCAGCGTTTTCAAGCCATTTTTGAATGCCCTTCACCACAAAGTCCCTAATAACGTGATCCCGGGTTTTGGGGTGAATGGGCATCTTGGGATTGGCGTATTCATCCAGGTATTCGATAAGCCAAACATCAAGTGTGTTGTGGAGTTCCAGAATCAGCGGTTTGGGCAAGCCGTGGGGCCTTAGCGGGCGTTCATTAGCGCTTGATTGCGGAGTAATGGGTTGCTCAATATCATCAGCAATTTTTTCCGATGACTGCTGCGGCTGCGCGGTAACGGACGGGAGAACGTGTTGTTCGGTGATTGGCTCATCGGTGGTGCTTGGGGGCAGGGTTTCCTTTGACAATAGCTCGGGGTTTGCTTCGAAAAAAGCTTTGGCCCTGTTTTGCGTCGCTGCCGGTCTTCCACGGCGGGGTGCGTAATCGCTATACATGGTCGTTCCCTCAACGATCTCCCTATGGTGGATGCCGGGGGAAGGGCGGTAGGGAGCCGCCTTTTCGGGAGCTACCCTATCCCCCGGATAATCAGGTTCCTAAACCATTATTACAAAAAGCAAGTATCCTTTAAAAAATCACCACTGCATCAGTTCGCGCGGCAGACTGCCTTCGTTTCGTTGGGCATTAGTGACGGCCTGTAATGCCGCGCGGATTTGTTCCCGCCGGGCGACGGTTTCAGCGGCCTGCAACAGCATCGTCAAGCTATTACGGGCCTTTTCAAGATTATCAACGGGGCCAATAAGGACCTCAGCTTCTTTCGGCAATTTCACCATGGTCAATCTCCCTATATTCTGGCCGTAATCTTTTAAGTTTGGTCTGGTTAAGCATCAGAAACCGGCTGTTTTCGGGGCAAAAAGGAAGCTCAAACTAAAAAGGAAATTTTTTGGGAAGGGCGGCCTGAGAGAATGCAATAGCCCAGGCCGCCCAGGTTGCCCCACGGCGATGGCAGGTCGCCGGGGGCGGGGCGTATGGTTTACGGGCGGCGCTGGTGATGCCGCCCGTAGGAGGACCGCCCCTGCCTTACGATTGGTCTAAAATTTTGGTCAAGCGATCAGCCAAGACGGCTTTTTCATCTTTGAAACCCAAGCGGGCCAGGTGGGCGCGGCGGTTATGGGCAACTGTTTCGGCCAGCGCCGCGCGTTCACCAGCCGAATTTTTCATCAAGTTTTGGATGCGTCGGCGCTCGGCCAGCGGATCCATGCACTTCCGGCTCCCGGTGCGCGCAAAAACCCGCTGGACCTGGGCTGCGGCTTCGCCAGAATTTTCAAACCGGCGGGACTCGGTGCCGCTCGTCGGGGCAAAGCCCAGCCGTTCTAGCGGGCTGCGCTGCCGGGTATTAACCAGCCGGACGCTGGCGGGACCTTTAGCGTTCTTGCGGGCGGCGGCAAGCTTGGCTTCAATGGCAGCCAGAGCCTTCCGGCGGCCGTTTTCAAAATGTTGTGACTGTGACATTTCTATAGCTCCTTTCGTGTTCAAAATTCTTACATCCCTTCCCGCACGGCCACGGCCTTCAGCGATCAGGGCAATGTGGTTAAACCTAAGCTGCGTTTGCAGAGCGTCATAAACGGCGTTATTGAAAACGCCCGACTCAAAGATGGTTTCAGCCAAATAGGCCGCGCTGATTTCCGGCAATTCATCGGCTTCAATCGCTCGGATGGTTTCGGGGTCGGTGACCAGCAAATCACAGGTTAGGTAATCTCCGTCCAGCTTAGGGGTGCCGGCTACGCTGCCCACCGCATGAGCCTTAACCAGCTCCGGCGTCAACCAGGTGTGGTCGCCCGCTACGATGGGGATGCCCTCAAGGCTGCGCAGGGCCGCCGGGGATGCCATTTCATTACGAGTGACCAGCATGTTGAAGAGGCCCTGGCCGGGGGGCGGGTCATCCAATTCGAAGCGGTCATAGGGCATGATCCGTTCCGCGAGCACCCGCGCCCGGCAGCGTAGGAAACCGTCAGGGGTTTTCTCCCAGCGGGGGCGTTCCGCCTTGTTTGCATATGCGATTTTCATAATGCTTCTTCCTCCTTGGTTTCTTTGGGCATTGGGTACCGCTGCCGCAGGTCTTCAAGATCCCGCATCGGAATGGGGTGCGCGGGCGGCTTAGGCGGATCATCGCTAAAGTCCGCCCGTAACCGTTCCAGCATCACCTTCGCGCGGTCATCCATCAGCTTGGGCAGGGGTGGGGGCGGTGTCCAAAGGCCGCGCTCCATCGCCCAAATTTCACGCAAGAGGGCATCCCGCTGGGCGGTATCCGTCACTACACCCAGCAGCATTTCAACGCGGGTGCGATTGACGGTTAGGATGGCGACGGCCGGGGTTTTGCCTTTGGCCTCCTGTTCAAGCCATTCAATTCTTCTTTTCATATTCATCCCTTATCCTCCCTTTGCAGGAATTGATCTTCCAAAGCGGTGATACGATCTTCAAGATCCCCGCGCTCAATGATGCCTTTCAGGATGTTGGCCAGGTAAGCCAGTTTGGAAGCCATGGCAGGTTCTATGGGGCCATTGCCCGGGTCGGCGCGGTTGATAAGCCCGGCCACGTAGCGCCGAATATCCGCAATGCTTTTCAGGCGACGAGCCATTACCTCCTAACCCCCATAGGAAAGTCTATTGAAATTAGAGAGATAACGCTTTTGTGATACTGAAAAGCGGCCCATTTGAGTGCGAAAAAAGGGCATTTAGCGGCCTTGCTCCGGCTGCGCCAGATATGCGCTGATCAATTCCTCAATCTTCGCAGAAGCCGTTATCTCATCTTCCAGGCAGCGTACCTTGAACCGCTTCCACAGGGCGGCATCCACCTGTATCCCAATGTTGGTTCGAACCTGCTGGGGATACCGTTGCTTGAAATCGGCAATTTTTTCTTCGATTTCCCGCAACGCCTTTTGGCGGCCTCGCTCGTGGGCATCAGAGTTTTCCATCGCTTCCTCCATCATATATATTGGGTTATTTATAGAATATAGAATATAATATATAATGTTACAGCTAAAGTAAAGCTCTTGGATGATATTAATAACAATTTAGGGTATTTGGATTCTTCTCCGGCTGTGGGCCGCTGTGGTCGCCATAGTAAGGCGTGGGTTTTAGGGGTAGGTAGGGTGGCTATGCGGAGGCGAGCAGCCTGTGGCGGGCTAATGGGACAGTCACATGGGGAATCAGGGGGAGAGGTGGGGGCCAGGGGCGGCCCCCTGTACCGTTCAGTTCGGTAGGTCCTTCAGATCTTGCAGCAGCCCGGTCAATTCGAAGGGCATAGGATGATTAATAGCGTTTACTTGGCCTTGACCAGTGCGAGGCCTTCACGGATGCCGCTTTCATCGATGCACTGCTGGACATCCGGTGTGATATTGATGAAGGCCCGCCGGGTGGGCACGTTGAACCACAATTCCTTGCGATAGCTTTTCATTGCCAGCTCTCTTTGCCGATCGGCATTTAGGGCTTCAGCGGAAAATGTTGATTTCCCGGATCGCCCGATCCAGGAGACCACCCACCTCGCGGGCCCACGCGAACGATTGCGCCTTACGGGAAACATTGGTCATTTCATCGAAAGTGGCGGCGCTGATGTTGAGTTTTTTCCAGCCGTCCTGGCCAAAGGTGATCCGCGCACTTTCCGGATAGATGTCGAACAGGCACAGGGTTTCACCGGACGGGTTCCCGACCGTCTCGTATTCCAGCCCAACCCCCTTGTTGCGGTAGCGCAGGTGAAGACGTTTGTTCAGCTGCAGGACGTTGACCAATTTGGAATGAAGATAGACCAGGGCGCCGGACACCTGCCGCGAATGGTGTCGCAGTTGCGACAGAAAAGTCTCCACCGTCAATTGGCGGGTGCGATCATCGCGGACGTGTTGGGAGGCGTTTTGGACGAATTCAATCTGCGCCTCTTCGATGCTCCGGTCCGCCAGTCGATCATCGATGAGGGCATAAAGGGCGCTGCCTATATTAAAGAAGAGCTTTTTGCCCATCATCTGATCGAATTCGGACAATATCTTATTGCCGTCCTTACCGGTCAAATCCTCCATTGAAAACCGGATGACGGGTTCCGCCGCGGAGAGATCATGCTGACTGAGAAGGGTGCAATACAGGGCCATATACTGTCCGGTGGACAGGAAAATCCAGGGGCAATTCAGACGGAAACAGTATTCCAGGTACTGGTTGATATCTTCTTCCAGGGTGTCGGCCCAAGATTTGACTTCTACGATGACCGAGGGTTTGTCATCTTTGAAAAGAACGATATCGAGCCCCTGGTGGTCGAAATCCATGTCCCGCAGCAGGTTCCAGCCGATCGTCTGCAGGAGGGGCACGATGATTTTGCTTTTGATGTTTTCTTTGTTGCCTTTGCGGCCGGCGATGATATGGGCTTCGATATCGATGGATTTCAGATGGGAACGCAGTCTTTGAAAACTCATGGTTTCCGATCCCCCGGGAGGTGGGTGGCGGTGCCTTGACAGACGCCGCCGCGACCTGGGCCGGCTCACAGGTGTCTGGCGTCCGGCCAATGCCATCCGTTACGCTGAATGGGTGAAGGTTTTTTTGCCCCATGTGCTGTTTATCGGTGGCCGGAAGAGCCCCCTTTCCTCCGGTCATCCAGCGGGCAGGTTCAATCTATCTCGCTATGATAAATCGATTTTTGTTTTCATAGCACATAACCCTCAGGGTGAAAAGAGACGGCCGGAAGCGTAGATGGGAGACCGCCCGATCGGGCAGGGGGAGAAAGTGCGCCGTGGGATGGAACCGGAATCCCCGATCGAACAGGGCCTCCGTCGATAGAGCTTTTTTAAACGGCGCCGAATGGGCGGGGGACACCGTCTTGGGGCATTGCCGGTGTCGCCCGCCTGGTTGCGCCTATGACCCTGCTGAAGATCAGGCGGCTTGTTCGGTTTGGATAATAGCCTCGCTGGTCATTACGCGGTCGATATCGAGCAGGATTTTGACCCGGCCATCCATATTGGCCATACCGAGGATGTAATCGGTTTCCACTTTGGTGGCGAAGCCGGGGGCTTCCGCGATATCCTCGGTCTTGATGTTCATCACTTCGGATACGGCATCCACAACGATTCCGACCTGGATGGTGGTCGCCTCGCCATGGATTTCGACCACGATAATGCAGGTGCGGTCAGTATAGTCGGCGGCCGCCATTTCGAATCGCAGCCGCAGGTCGGATACCGGGATAACCTTACCTCGCAGGTTGATCACGCCTTTGACGTATTCAGGGGTATGGGGCACGGAGGTGATCGGCAGCATGCCGATGATTTCCTTCACTTTAAGCAAGGCAATGCCGTATTCCTCATTGGCCAGTGTAAAGGTGAGATATTTTCCTGCCAGTGAATCGTTCATCTGCTGTTCCTTCCATCCATGGATGGTTTCAGGGGAGATCGGTTTAGACCGGCTCTCCCCTGACCGTGTTGTTGATTAATTGGTGGCGGTCCATAAATGGTAGATTTTGGTTCCCAGCCGCATTAGAAGTCCTGGAAGGCACCCCCGTCATTGTCATCAAAAGGGATGATTTTTTCAGGCGACGCGCCCTTGGCCGCCGCAGCCAAAGCAACGGCCTTGGGCCTGGCGCCGGCCCTTTTGGGCACCGCTGTTTTCCTTTGACGGTGAGGGGGGGCCGAGCTTGAACCCGCGCCTTCGACAAGTTCCACCAAGCCCTGGACCATATGTTTCATCTCTTCGGCCTGCGCATTGAGCTCCTGGGAGGCCGACGCGGATTCTTCGGCACTGGCGGCATTTTGCTGGACGACCTTGTCCATTTCCGTGACGGCGTTGTTGATTTGCTCGACGCCCTGGGCCTGTTCGGTCGAGGCCGCTGCGATTTCACCGACGATATCGCCTACCTTGGCGGCCGAGGTGGCCACTTCCGAAAAAGCCCCGTTCGCCTTGTCCACCAGTTCGGAACCATCCCGCACCCGTTTGGCGGTATCTTCAATCAGCTCGGAAGTGTTTTTGGCGGCTTCGGCGGCGCGAATGGCCAAGTTGCGGACCTCATCCGCAACAACGGCAAAACCGGCCCCGGCCTCACCGGCCCGGGCCGCTTCCACGGCGGCGTTCAGGGCCAGCAGGTTGGTCTGGAAGGCGATCTCGTCAATCGTTTTGACAATTTTTTGTGTTTCTTCGCTGGCCTTGGTAATTTGCCCCATGGATTCCGTCAAATCCGTCATTTCACTCGTGGCCTGTTCGACCACCTGGTTGGCGTCTTTCATCAGTTGATTGGCCTGACCGGCATTGTCCGCATTTTGCTGGGTCATGGAGGCCATTTCCTCCAGAGAAGCGGACGTCTCCTCGATGGCGGCGGCCTGCTCGGAAGCCCCTTCGGCCAGGGACTGGCTTGATGACGATACCTGATTGGCGGCCGAGGCAATGCCGTCGGAGCCGGTGTTCATGGTTTCGATCAGCCTGTTGATGGGCTGGGCGATCGAGCGGGCCATAAGCCAGGCCAGTCCAATGCCGGCGATGGCAATGAGGGCGATGGTAATAAATATCGGGGTGAATACGCTGGAAATTTCTTTTTCCACGTCGTCGACATAAATGCCGGAGCCGATAACCCATTGCCACTGGGGAAACAGTTTGACATAGGAAATCTTCGGCTGCGGCTTGTCGACACCCGGTTTGGGCCACATGTAGTCAACGAATCCCCCACCGTCTTTGCGGCACACATTGACCATTTCCACGAACAGCTGTTTGCCGTTCGGATCTTTGGACCCTGAAAGGTCCTGGCCGTTCAGTGCGGGCTTCATGGGGTGCATGACCATGCGGGGGCCCATATCGTTGATCCAGAAGTAGTCATTGCCTTCATAGCGCATGGCCTCCACGGCTTTGATCGCCTGATCCTGGGCTTGCGCGGGGGTCATGAGACCTTTCGCCGACTGATCGGCGTAATAGGCCACCACGCTGTAGGCGGCCTCCACGAGGTGCCGGGTTTTGACATATTTGGCGTCGTACATGTTGTCTCTGATTTTGGGATACAGCCAACCGAAAATGGCGCTGAACGCGACCACTAGGGTAACCCCTAAAATCAGAATCCTGGTCGATAGTTTGAATTTGTTTAACATTTGGTAGCCTCCCCGCTAAATGGAAGGTCCTCTTGATGGACCTATTCGAATCCTGCCCTGCCGCCCTGAACAGCTGCCGGCTTCCAGGGATGCGGCCTGGGTCTTAGGAGATGTATCGGGTTGATTTAAGTAGAACTTTAACATTTTCGAGCGTATGGTCAGGATCGATGCGCGCCATTCGTTTTGGGAGATCCTGCCGATCTTGACCTCGGTCAATCGCTAAAGATGGCATGCGGGAAGGATGCTGTTTCAAGATCTGTCTCCGTCTATTGACCCTTTGATTAGATTATGTCATATAGTTTCAGTGGATTACGATGGCCTTAGCTGCTTCAAGGCATTTTCGAACGAATCCGTCGCTAAACCTGCCGGCGAGAAATACCGATACCCTTGCAACGACGGAGGGCTTGTTTACGCCTCATTGACCACGTGCATCAAGATCATGCGGGAAGGGACATATGGATAAGGTTTTGATTGTCGACAGTAATGCCGATTTTCTCAAGTCGCTCAAAGAAGGTCTCGACAAGATGCACCAGTTTGAGGTGCTGGTTGCCAGCGACGGCGAAGAGGCTATCCGGATTCTTTCCAATGACAAAGTGGCGGTGCTTGTCACGGACATTAACATGCCCAGGTTCGATGGCCTGGAGCTTTTGGCTTTCATGACCCAGGAGCATCCCAATACGCCCTGCGTCGTGATGACCGATTACGGCAAGCCCTGGTTTCGCAAACGGATGGACCAGCAGGAGGTGCTTTACCATCTTGAAAAGCCCTTTGAAATCGGTGCATTGGCTTCCGCTATTTTTGTGGGGCTCAACTTGCGGGATGAAGGCATGAATTACAAGGGCATGACCATGGCCAGCATTCTGCCGTTGATTGAAATCGAGCAGAAAACTTGCCGCATGGAAGTCAAATCGGCCGGCAAGGGCAAGGGCTATCTCTATTTTGACGAAGGGGTTCTGATCGATGCCCATTTGAAAGGCAAGACAGGGGAGAAGGCCGCCCTGGCCATATCCGAATGGGATCGCATTACGATAAAATTTTCCGATCTACCACGCCGTCGCACGCGCACCCGCGTCAAAACCCACTTGATGGACATGGCCGGTGCTACCTGGATGCGCGAAGAGACCGAAGCCCTGGGCGAGGAAGAATCGACCGGCGAGGGCATGGTTCTGGAAACATCGACGAGCCAGACGCTGCTGGACGAGGAGACCAGCCGCAGCATACTTTTGCACTCGGTCGAAGACTTCAAATCCATCAAGGGCTACCAGGCGGTAGCAATTCTGGATGCCGATGGGGACATTCTGGCCGCTGATATCCTGGACGGCCAGGTTGAACTGGAGAGGCTGGCCATCGGCATCAGCAGCATTTTCTCCGTCAGCGAGGAGACGACGCGGCAGATTGGTTTCGATCGCTGCCAAGCGCTTACACTGCATACCCGCAATGGCGTTATTCTTCTCGTAACGTCGGATCTTGAGATGGCGGCCGGACTTCGACTGATGGGCGTTACAAAACCTGACGGGAATTGGTTTTACATGAAAGTTCAGCTGGAGAATTTATTCCCGAAACTTGTTGCCGGGTTGTCCTAGATCGCCTTGCTCCGCAAGACTTCCCGCCACCTATCCCATGTTTTTTTTCACCCTAGAATTGAAGGAGAAAAAGCCATGCGCATTGCATATGCTCTTTGTGCATTGTTGGCCCTGATTTTCATAGCGGGAACGGTTGCCGCGCAGGATCTGGAGAAAGCATTTTTAGGGCTCCCCTGGGGAGCGGATATCCGCAACCAGAAAGGCTATGAACTGCTGTATGAAAAAGAGGACCTGCGCTATTACATCCAGCCGGGAATCCACCGAGTCGTCGATGGATTTAACATTGCGCGGGTGATTTACGGAACCCAGGACTATCGCTTCTACGCCGCTTTCCTGTTGATCGAGTCCATGGAAACCTTCGATGGTATCAAAGCCTATATGGGAAAACGTTACGGATTTCCCAAAACGACCTGGTCGGTGGCCAATGAGCAAACCACCTATACGTGGATTTACAAGCCTATTCGCATGAAGCTCAAATTCTACCAGAAGGATGGGCGGATGAAACTGGCCTTTTACTACACGCCCATTGCCGACCAGGTGAACGAAAAGGCGGCCGAAGCCTCTCAGCAGAAATCGATCGAATTCCTACCGATTGAGCGGGACAAAAATCCGATGAATATGCCGCTGCTTGAATTTTAGCCTGAAGGTGCGCCCGGTGGCCATGAAGCGCTGGCAATGGTGGCTATCCTAGCAGGACCGCCGGGCTTTGAGTCGGAATCTTTTGGCATGAGGAGGTGTGCCATGACGAGAAACGATCATAACCACCCAAGGGATCCCTGGCTGGGTGTTTTTTGTCCGGAAGACCGCTGCCACGCTAAGCCGCCCACCCATATGGTCTGATGTTTCGCACGGGTCGGGCCATGCCCCCTGATTGGAACCTGCAAGCCGGCGGTAGATCCGCCGGCTTTTTTGTGGACCCTCCGGGTTTCTTCCATCGCCATGAATAAAATTTGACAAAATCCGAGCAACCCGTTATGGTCTTTATGTGTTAGGTCTCATTATTTCGATAGCCGACCGGGTTTTCTTCTGCACGCCATATGGCACTTCTAAAATTGACCAGGTTGTTCCGCTGACATCCTACAGGAGGGTCGGTCGGCTATCGTTCCCTCCCGATTTTATTTATTTCCTTGTGAGGTCATAGGGGAGGATCGCATGGGCCATGCCAGCATGGGTAAGATCATGTGGGTCGATCTTAGCCAGGGCAGCATCCGGATTGAGCAGATCCCCGACCATATCTATGAGACGGTTTTATCCGGTGTCGGTCTTGCGGTTCAGTTGCTCTACGAGCGCATTCCTGCCGGAGCCGACCCGCTGGGCCCGGACAATGTGCTCGGTTTCGTATCCGGTTTGCTGACGGGAACAGGGAGCCTGTTTACCGGTCGCTGGATGGTGACCGGGAAATCACCCCTGACCGGAGGATGGGGCGACGCCAACTGCGGCGGGAATTTTTCGCCTGCGATCAAGCGCTGCGGGGTCGACGGCATTTTTTTTACGGGCATCAGCCCGCGGCCGGTCTATTTCTGGGCTGATAAAGGCCGCGCCGAACTACGGGACGCCGCGGCGTTGTGGGGCTGCGACACTTACGAGACCGAAGCGCGTCTACGGCAGCAAAACGGCGGACGACGCCTTCGCGTGGCCTGCATCGGTCCGGCAGGTGAACACCAGTCCCTCATTGCGGGCGTTGCCAATGATGGGGGACGTATGGCCGCCCGGTCAGGCCTGGGGGCGGTAATGGGGGCCAAGCATCTCAAGGCGGTTGCTTTGGGAGGCGGTCAGCGTATACCGGTCTACGACCGGAAGTCCGTCAAGGCCTTGAGTGCCAGGTGTAACGAGACGGTTCAGTTCCATCCCCCATTTTTAAACGGCATATTGATGGCCTATACCGGCAGTCTCATGCGCCTCCTGCCCATGCAGATGGCCTTCGACGGCATGTTGTACAAACTTATGCTGGACAAATACGGCACGGCCAGCCTCAACCAGCTCCTGGTGGAGGTGGGGGATACGCCTGTTAAAAACTGGCGTGGCAGCAATGAAGATTTTCCGCGGGAGCTTTCCGCCCATTTGAGTCCCGAAGTGTTTACGGACACGATGGTGGTCAAATATCATTGTTACAGCTGCCCCCTGGGGTGCGGCGGGCTGATGGCCCAGAACAGCCCCTGGCCCGGTGCGCACAAACCCGAGTACGAATCCGTCATGGCGCTGGGCGGCTTGCTGTTGAACGATGACGCCGAGAGCATTTACAAGCTTAACGATATGCTCAACCGGGCGGGCATGGATACGATCTCGGCCGGTGGCACGGTGGCGTTTGCCATGGAGTGTTTTGAAAAAGGCCTTCTCACCCGGGAAGATACCGACGGTCTGGATCTCTCCTGGGGCAACAGCGACGCTGTCATTGCCCTGGTGGAGAAGATGATCCGGCGTGAAGGCATCGGTGACTTACTGGCGGACGGGTCCCGGGCGGCGGCCCGCAAAATCGGCCCACCGTCCGATCGACTGGCCATGCATGCCGGCGGGCAGGAGTTGGGCATGCACGATGGGCGTTACGACCCTGGGTTTGCGCTGCATTACAGCGCCGAACCGACCCCGGGCCGGCATACCATCGGTTCCCAGATGTATTATGAAATGTTTCGGCTGTGGGAACGAATTCCCGATTTGCCGGATGTGGACCTGATCTACCGCAAGGCCAGCAAATACGACGTCCAGGAAGAAAAGATCGCGGCCGCGGCCGCCTGCAGCCGTTTCATGAATGTCCTCAACGGCAGCGGCACCTGCCTTTTTGGCGCTTTTTTGGGTGTAGAACGGCTGCCGTTGTTCGAATGGCTCAATGCCGCCACAGGATGGCGTCGTTCTCCCCAAGCGTATCTGCACATCGGTGAACGTATTCAGAATCTGAAACAGGCCTTCAATATACGACACGGCATTGAACCTAAATCGTTCAAGGCCAACCCGCGCACTCTGGGGAAACCGCCCCAGGAGAACGGTGCCAATGCAGGGCGAAGTGTCGCGATCGAAGCGCTGATGCGTGCCTACTGGAAGCACTTCGGATGGGACGAGGAGAGCGGCAAACCCGGTACGGCCCATCTCAAACGATGGGGCATTACCCCTTATGGCAGCAGATGAGGCGTCGATGAGCTACCGGATTACAGATCGATGCGTCGGCTGCGGCATGTGCCGCAAGATCTGTCCGGTAGATTGCATCGCCGGGGAACCCCGCAAGCGGCACAAAGTGGCATCCGACCGTTGTATCGACTGCGGGGCCTGCGGCCGGATTTGCCCCCACAATGCCGTCCAGGACCCTTTGGGGCGACCCTGTGAACGCATTCGTCGCCGGGCCCTGTATTGGGGAAAGCCTCTCTTTGACTATTCCCTGTGTATGTCCTGCCGGGTATGCATCGATGCCTGTCCGGCCGCCTGTTTGGCGGTTACCTATACGGAAGACACCCAAAACAAGAAAGCCTATCCGTATTTATCGGCCCCCGCAGATTGTGTCGCCTGCCGGTTTTGCATGCTGGAATGCCCGGTGGAGGCGGTCTTCATGAAAGCCGAGGGCGACATGAGTGATGATGAGAAAAAATCGCTGGACGGGCCATTTACATCCGGTGTATGACGGCCCTTAGTGCAGGGGCGCAGGGCTCCACGGCATATTTGGAGGCAGATTCGCTGACGCTGGGCAACTGGTTTCCCCGGCCGGTGTTCATTGGAGGACACCACGGGCCCCAACCGCAAAAGCCGGGTCAATCAGGGCAAGAACACGCGGAGAGGTGTGACCGGTGGACGGCTCGCAGATGCCGGGGCGTCCTGTGCCCCTTTTTACCAGGGAGGTTTCATCGAAGAGGGAGCCCCCACTCTATTTTAATACGCCGGGATGGCCAGGTTGCGATTGTTCAATTCCGCTTCTATGGGTTGCCCCTCGACGACATCCACGGCGACCTGCCAGGCGCACTTGAATCCAGCAATCATGGTGGGAAAGGTTACGACGACGCAATAGCGGCCGGGTGTTATATCGTGGAAAGCAAAGGTCCCGTCTGGTCGGGTCAGCTTGGTGTCCACGATATAGTCGGGCGCTTCTTGGGCTTGCCGGAAGTTCACGTAGAAATCCATATGACCGGAATTGATCCGTGACCGCCGTTCGATGGGGACGTCAATGGAGGTGAGGTCTACCGCCGGAACATCGATCGGTTTTGTCGTCAGATACACCCGCACCCAGTCAGCATAGTAGATCTCACCGCTTGGGTTGGCCAGACTGATTCGCCCCTCAATGTCGGCCGCCTGCGCCTGACCGGCGCCGATGCTTGCCAGCAGCATCATAGAAATGCCCATAAAAACGATCATCCGGAGTTTTAGCCGCATCGTGGCCTCCTTGATGGATTGGTGTACGGCGCCTAGGTCCAGCCAAGGTTAGTCAAGTCAATCTCGTGTGTCAAAACCAAACCCGGTCTTTGCACCCTACGGCGGCGACATGACTCGCGGGCGGCATGTTTCAGGATTTGGATCGCGAATGAACGGGGGGGCGGTGCCCCGCGACATCCACCTTATCCATTTGAAGGAATTGCTTTTAATATCGACGTGATAGGGTTTGCATTTGATTTCCTTATAGTATATATCCGTAAAATGGCGTTTTAGTGCAACGCTCTCTTCGTAGTCCCAGGACGCAATCCCGATCCTCTGATATTTAGATCTTCTGGCTTGCATTCCAAAGTTCTTGTTGGTCAATGAGAGTCAATCAGCTCCCACAGGAGTGCCTCATGAAATGTATCGCGCTGGCCGGACTGGTGACATCGGTTTTCCTGCTGCTTTTTGCATCTAAGGCTTCGGCGGCAGAGTTTGCCGGTTTTGTCAAGTCGTTGGGAGGACAGGCCACCGTTTTACGGGACGGTGAGGCTAAGGAGGCCGCTGTGGGGATGGAGATCAAGGCGGGGGACATTGTCAAAACGGGTGTGGATGGATCGGTGGGATTGATTTTTTCAGACGATACAATCATCACCATGGGATCCCGAACGGAATTTGTGGTCGAAGACTATTTATTCGAGCCGCTAGAGGGCCGCTTGGCGTTTGTTGCCAAAATTTTGCGGGGAACGATTTCCTACTTGTCCGGACAGATCGAAAAGTTGTCGCCGGGCGCCGTCCAACTCAAGACGCCGGCGGCCACCATCGGGGTCCGGGGGACGCATGTTTTGCTTAAAGTCGAGCCCTGATATCCCCAAAAAGCATATGGGATTTCAAACGATCATATAGGAGAGATGATCTGTGGCCAAATTTCACCTAAGACAAGGTTTCCTTGCGGTGTTGGCCGTCGGGCTGATGGCCGCCGGTTGTCAGAAGAACATTGTTGTATTGCTGCCCAACCCGGACGGCACGGTGGGACATGTCACTGTGGCGAATGCCGCCGGATCAGTGGAGATGGATGCTGCCAATACAGCCACCACTATTCGAGACAGCGAGACGATCCCCAGTACGCCGGCGATGATGGAGCAAAAGGATATCGAGAATCTCTTTGGGGATGTGTTGGAAAGACAACCCCCGCAGCCGGTGCATTTCATCCTTTATTTCGAAAAGAATTCCACCAGGCTGCGCCCGGCTTCTTTGACGACCCTGGATGATATTGTCGCTGCTATAAGGGAGCGCGGCTCAAAACATATCAGTGTCGTCGGCCACAGTGATACCCTCGGTGACAAGCCCTATAACCTGGATTTATCCCGACGCCGTGCCGTAGCCGTAAAAAAGCTGCTGGTAGGAAAAGACGTTCAGGCCGAATCAATTCAAACAACTTCGCATGGCGAGGAAAATCCCCTTGTAAAAACGGCTGATAATGTGGGGAATGCCCAAAACCGCCGTGTCGAAGTAGTTGTTCGCTGACCCCCCAATTTTCACTTAGGAGGGGGCCCTATAAACCTAATGGCCAAAAGCCCTTAGAACACGGTAGAGCGGCACTGGCACCCTTAGACGTTTATGGATACTTCTCCTTCTCGTTTAAACCCTTCTTTCCGATTGGCGATGTGCTTTGCGGCTGCTCTGGCAGCAGTTTGTGCTCTGGTATATCTCCTCGCTCCGCCCTTCATGGTTTTGCTTAACAACAAACTAATGGATGCGATTGTGGCCTGCCGCCCGACCGCTGCCAGCGCAGCGCGAGTCGTTATCGTCGATATCGATGAGATGACCTTGGACCATTATGGCCAATGGCCCTGGCCGCGGTATCGACTGGCGCGCCTATTGGATACGATCGCCAAGCGAGGTGCGGCTGCCATAGCGCTGGATATTGTGATGGCCGAACCGGATCGTACGTCGCTTAAAGCGCTTCAACAAGCGATCCAAGAGGAATACGGCCATCAGCTGGACACCCATTCGTTGCCCCCGACAGCGCTGGACAATGACGCCGTTATGGCTGAAGCGCTTTCCCGCGGCCCTTTTGTATTGGGCTATGTCTTTCTTTTCGACACACAACCCAAGGCGCAAGAAGCCTGCCAATTGCATCCCGTCAATCTCCTGCAGATGACCAGACAAGGAGCGAAGCTTGACGGTCAAGACTTCCACCAGGCAACGGACGTTGTCTGTAATCTGGAGCGCTTTTCCAAGGCTGTTTCCTATTCGGGATTTTTAAATGGCCTTCCTGATGCGGATGGGATTCTGAGGCGTTGTCCCCTGATTCTTCGCTATGGTCGGGATTGCTACCCCAGCCTGGCACTGGCCGCCCTGCTGCAGGCGAATCATCAGACGCAACTTTCTTTTCGCCAAACCCCCGATGGCAGCTTTCAGCTAAACTATGAAAAAAAAAGAATCCCGGTTGACCGGCATGGTTATCTCCACATTTGCTTCCCCTCCGGAGAAGAGACGGTACCGCACATATCCGCCTGGGATCTTCTTAGGGACACCCCCTCGGGAGCCGATTTCAGAGACGCCCTCGTCTTTGTAGGCCTCTCCGCATCCGGTCTCAGCACAGTTTACGTGACGCCTTCCGGCAAACGATTGGCGGATGTCGAAATTCATGCCTATCTTGCCGAGTCCATATTGTCTAACCGGTTTATTTATCGCGACAACACCGTGTTATATTTTGAGGTGCTGCTTTCAATACTCCTGGCACTGATGTACAGCTATTGCATTGTTCGGTTTGATATGGCGCCTGTCGTCTTGATCGGGGGCGTGAGTGCCTTCGGTCTTTGGCAGGGATCGAATCTGCTGTTCAAGAACGAAGGAATCCTCGTTTCCCCCCTTCTCCCGATAATAACGATTATCGCCTGTGGTCTTTTTCTTTCCCTTTATAAATACTGGTCGCGTCAACATCAGGCTTACCAGAGTGTTAAAGAAGCCGTGGTTTTAATGAAGGGAAGCGAACGGCGTTTAAACTCGATCATCCAGACAATTCCGGATATTATCTTCCGGCTGGATACCTCGGGCCGGATTTCGTTTATCAGCCCTGCTATGGCAAAATACGTTCAAGACCCTGATCAACTGGTCGGGAAACATATCCTTGAAATCGTGGCGCCTGACGACAGGGAAATGGCCCGCTATCACATCAATGAAAGACGAACCGGCAAGCGGGCTACCGCAGATATGGAAATGCGTTTGTTGCTGTCCCCTGCGACAGAAGATTCAACAAATGAAGCCCGGTATTTCAGCGTATCCGCCGAGGGAATCTACAGTAAAGAAGTCCCGGATAAATCTTCGTTTCAAGGCACCCAGGGGGTCGCCCGGGACATCAATCGTCGCAAACAGCTTGAAAATCAACTCGAGCAATCCCGGAAAATGGAAGCCATCGGGAATCTGGCCGCCGGCGTGGCCCACGACCTGAACAATATTTTGAGCGGGCTGGTGAGCTATCCGGAATTGTTGTTGCTGGAATTGCCCGAAGACAGCCCCATGTGCAAAAAAATTCAAACCATTCAGCGCTCCGGTCAGCGTGCGGCAGCTATCGTTCAGGATATGCTGACGATTGCGCGGCGGGGCGTACGCAATTCGGAAGTCATCAATCTGAACGAGATCGTCATCGACTATCTTGGATCCCCTGAAGGCCGGAACGCAATCGATGCGCGGCCGGATATCAACCTGGACCAGAACTTGGGCAGCGATATCCTGAATATAAAAGGGTCCCGCGTCCATATCCTCAAAGTGATAATGAATCTCATTAATAACGCTGCGGAAGCGATGCCTTCCGGAGGACGGGTCGAAATCGCAACCGGCAATCTCTATCTAGATGCTGTTTATGATGCGTATGAGCAAATACCCGAGGGCGAATATGTGCGGTTACGTATCGATGACGAGGGGGTAGGGATTCCTAATGAGGATGTGCACCGTGTTTTCGAACCCTTTTTTACCAAAAAAAGGATGGGGCAGAGCGGCTCAGGACTCGGCATGACCGTGGTTTGGACAACCGTCAAGGATCATGGCGGGTTTGTGGACATTCACAGCCAGGAAGGTATCGGAACGCGTTTCGATATATATTTCCCGGCCACAAGGGAGCTTCCGCAGACAAAGCCGCGCCATGCCGCCCTCGAAGACTACATTGGCAACGAACGCATTCTCGTCGTGGATGATGTCCTGGAACAAAGACAGCTTGCCGTTCAGATGCTGGGCAAATTGGGATACGCTGTCACGTCCTTGTCCAGCGGTGAGCAGGCGGTGGCCTACCTGCAAACGCATACGGTGGATCTTCTCGTTTTGGACATGGTCATGCCGCCTGGCATTGACGGCCTGGAGACCTACCAGAGAATTTGTGAGATCAACCCCCAGCAGAAAGCCATCATCGCCAGCGGCTATTCGGAATCTGATCGTGTGAAAGCCCTGCAGGCTTTGGGCGCCGGTGCGTATATCAGAAAACCCTACACCCTGGAAAAAATTGGTATGGCCGTCCGTCAGGAGTTGGACCGAACGAGGTAGGGAAACTCCTTTTTTTTAGCGATCGTGACATCCGACCGCTGAAACTTGCCCTTGAACATGTTCTGCATAAAGCAGAACTTATGACAGGATCTCGGCTATGTTCGAGAGGTTTCAGGTGGCGGCGACGGTTCGCTTTGCGCTCCGGTCGGCAGGTCCCTTGCGGCGGAGGGGTTCAATTCAGAGCCCCGGCGTGTTGAATAGCAGATGATGGTCGGAGGCGGTTCCCGCATGCTGTTATGAAACTTGGGAAACGGGGACGACATCCACGGTTGTGCCTGAAGCCTTAAATTAATTTATTGGGGCGCGATTGAAGTGTTAAGTGACTTTGCAAGTCCGGGCAGGGCTATTTCTCCAAAGAAGCGCTGACGTCTTCTGCCCATCGGGAAATTCTGTTCCTTATCGAATAGTTAAGCCCTTAGAGAGGTGTTTTTCTTATCCATGAAAGCCGCTGCCTTCCTGTATGCAATTGTGCATCTGAAAATGAAAAAATAGATAACATCTTCCCCTTAAACCCTGCGCGTGTTTCATGCCCTTGCGGTACGGAATACTTCTTGACTTCAATAGACAAACACCCTATATCCTGCGCGTCCTTGACAAACATCGTGAGTATTACCACCTTGCAGTCTGGATTAATTTTACATTTTATCGTGAAGAGGAGAAGAACAAATGAATAAGGCTGATCTGGTCAATGCGGTAGCCGAAGTCGTTTCTACTAAAAAGGAAGCTCAGGAAGCGGTGGATTGTGTTTTCGAAACCATCAAGAAGGCGCTCAAGAAGAAGGACACGGTCCAGATTGTCGGCTTTGGCAGCTTCAAGGTCAACGATCGCGCTGCCCGCAAAGGCCGCAATCCGCAAACAGGTGCCGAAATCAAGATTGCGGCGCGGAAGGTGCCCAAGTTTGTTCCCGGTAAAGGTTTGAAGGATGCCGTGAACTAGATGGATTGGGTCCTGCCATTGCTGTTATCCCAATTCTGATATCGATCGCTGTCTTTGGTTCTGCAGCGATCGATACCTTCCTGAAGTGCCCCTGCCCCCCCTTTTCAGATCCTGCCGCTTACGTCCGGTTTTGGCCCAAGCCCTTCCTCCGGGCTTGGGGAAAACCTTCCTTAATGCGATGCTAATGTGGTATAGGATGCCGTCAATAGGATCTTGCATATCAGGATACGTTATCCTGCGCGAAGAGAGATTGCCTAAGCATTAGGAGGACCGTCATGCCCCCCAAACAGATGCCTGACGCCATTGCCCGCCGGGAGCGCCTGGTTGCCGAAACCCGCCGTAGCCGAGAATTGCGTGAGAAGACTTACCGTGAGCAGGCGCTTAAACTGTTTCCCTGGGTCTGCGCCCGTTGCGGCCGGGAATTCAGCGGCCAAAAGCTGCGCGAGTTGACAGTTCACCACAAAGATCATAACCATGACAACAACCCGCCCGACGGGAGTAATTGGGAGCTGCTGTGCATTTACTGCCATGACAACGAACATGCCCGCTACAAAACCGCCGAGGCCTATGATGACGCCCAACCGGGAGAATCCCGGGAGATGTCTTCCGGGTTTCGACCCTTTGCGGGCCTGGATGCCCTGCTGAAGAAGAAACCGTAAGCCGTGGAGGAGCTTCGCCAGGCCATACGATCCCTGATCCGCCGGATGGAGCTGGCGCCCACCCCTGCCGGCAGCGTTGAGGCGCTGACCCTCGACCGGCTGCACGGGCTGTATGCCGCTGCCGAACGGGCGCAACAGGCCGGCGAGCTTGGGCTCCTCTTTGGGGAGCTGCGGCAGTTCTGGCTGGATTCGATCGGCTGGTGCTCGCAGCTCTCCAAGGATATCGAAAGACTGGTCATACTGCACGATGAACTGAGCGCCGACGGTTGATCAAATGATTCGGAGCGCTTTGGAGTGGAAGGCGTGAAGCGGTCTCTTAAGGTCTGTCTCTATCGCCATGTGATCCCCTTTGGGGGGGGGATGCTCGTGAAGGCCCTGGCGGCCACCTACCGGATTCGCATTATTGGCATAGAGAACGAACAACGGGCGCTCAAAAACCACCGAAACCTCATTTACGCCAGCTGGCATCAGCGGTTTTTCCCCGGCATTGCCCTCTTTTGCGATCGCAACCCCATCGCCATCATGATCAGCCAGAGCCGGGACGGCGAGCTGATCGCGCGGGTCGTCGCAAAGTTCGGGTGGGAGCCCGTGCGGGGGTCGTCCACCCGGGGTGGTGTGGCCGCCTTGCGCAGGCTCAGATCCCTGGCATCCAAAGGGTATAACTTTGCGCATATCGTCGATGGCCCCAAGGGACCTTTCGGGGCGGTGAAGCCGGGCCTGCTGCACCTCGCGCGCATGGTGGACAAACCCATCGTTCCGGTGATCACTTCCGCCGAAAATCGATGGGTTTTCAACAGCTGGGATCGCTTTATGGTGCCCAAACCCTTTTCCAGGATTCTGGTCCGGTTTGGCGACCCTGTCCATGTTCCGCCGAAAATCGATTCGGCCAGCTTTGAACAGAAGCGGCGGCAGTTGGAAGAGCGTCTCAAGGCGCTCTACCAGGAGACGGACCGGATATGGGACGATCCCGAACGGCTGGCCGCCGTTTTTACAAGGCAGGCCGACTGATCGCTGGAGCGGCTGATCGATAGCGCAGCAGCCGTGAGCGCCGATGCTGCATCATTCATTCTGCCGTATAGGCCTTGCCTGCGACCATCGTTTATCCTTTTCGAAAATTCATTTTTTCGTTACAGTCAAAAACCAATCGCATTTCATTTTTCCGGGAGCAGGTATGGGGTCGATGATGCAATTTCCTGACTTTTCCAACAAGATTATCCTCGTTTATCTCATGGGGCGTTCGCCGGACGATGGCGTCCTGCTGGAGCACGCAGTGTTTGAGATCCAGGGGGGGCGACCCTTTATCATCGGCGAATTCGCCGAAGGCGCTTCGGCCAACGACTGGGTGGCCGGGGTCTGTACGGCGATTGCCTGGGATACAGTGCAACAGTATTTTGTGTTTGACTCCATGGAAGACTACATGGCCCGCGCTTCCCAGGCTTATCATGCCGAACAGTTCCACTGAAGCCAGCCGCCGGTTTTATAGCTAAGGCCGTCAGCGTTTTCGGCTTGTTTGTTATGACCGCAAGTTAGGCCTTCACTTCGATCTGCCTCGACATCGCCTATTTTGCCCTCTGGAATGATACTACGCTGTTCGCTTGGGGCAAGTAACTCCCTTCTATCCATTGGCAACGACCAGTGGGAAACCGGTCGCCAGGTGGCTGAAAACGCCAGACCCTTCATGAATGAACACAGCTTCGGGCACTTTATGCACGGCGAGCGCTATTTGAAATCCCCCGCGTGCGCATACGTTTCATCCGTTGGCTGCCCATCACCGACATCCCTGCCTCCTGTGTGGTCTTAAAGCCCCTGGCCGACGTTAATGACACCGCTTGTCAGGTGGCGACTTTTTCCGCCGATCCGGATCAACTTTCGGCCCCGGTCATCCTGGCCAACTATGGGCGGGAAACCAACGAGGAGGTCAACTGGAGGGATTTGTTTTTGGGAATGGTTGATGTGGGGGAGAATTTGGTGGAGGGAAAACCCCGATAATAGGCAGGTTGATAGGTCAACGATAGGGCAGTTATTGGGACTAAACCAAAGTGGAGCAATTTGCCCCGCTTTGGTTTAGTGCCTCAAGGGGGAGTATTTAGGACTTGATCTTCTTGCGACCGATACCGGCCAGGCCAACAAGGCCCAATCCCATTAGCACAATTGTGCCTGGCTCTGGGACGGGAGCGGCACCGCCATAAAGAGTCACGTGTGATATGGCCCCCGTGTTTGGCCAGAAACCTGACAGCGATAGGGTTTCCATTCCATCCCAGTTTAAACCGCTTTCCGTCAGGTCAAAAAGATACCACCATGGATTCGTATTCCCGTCTTTTACTAGTAGGTATGCGTTAGTAATAATTGCCCCACCAGTATATTCGATTGTCGCTCCACTAGGATCAGTGGCGGTGTTGTTGAAGGTGGTGTTATAGCTACCTGCCAAAAATCCTGACTCTATATTTGGAGAAAAATCCTCTTTGTAGAGCTCAACAAGATCAGGTTCAAAACGTGCGTCAAGCGCTGCAGCAATAGCTGATTGACTATTCTCAACGTAGGGCGTGAAAGAAGTCCCATTTAAAAGTGCATCATTAGGCACTATGTCAAGAGCGTACGCTTGGCCTACAGTTAGCAATAAAGCGCATAAAAAAGTTAAAAAACAATTTTTTTTCATAAGCATTCCTTCCTATTGTCTAAAAGTCTTTGAATTTCGCCTTTTCCGAAAAAAAGTCGGGTGACTTGTTTGAGCAACCCGGCTGTCTGACATGAGATCCGTGGCTTTCCGTCCCTGTTTCACAACAGGTTTGGCTTTTTCAAGTAAGCAGGTATTAAGCAAGATATGGGCCAATAATTCGATGCCCGATTTGTCGAATGATGTTAAGAAGTCGATGAACCCTATTCAAAATTGTAGGAAAAATAATTCTCAATCCTAACGATAAAATGGGAAGTGGTTTGCCGTATTGGGTTCTTAACTTACCAAAATACCAGGCATAAAAAACCACCCGAGCACCGTGGCTTATGCTATCGTTCTCTGAATCCGGCAGTTGAAATCGGCGATGCCCTGGCGTATTGTTGCAGACACTCATAGGATCAGAAAAACATGGTAAACGCGGTCTCCGCGCAATCGGGAGAAGGTCGACAGACCGCCGATCGAATGAGGGAATATGCCATCCCATCGGGTGGAAAACATGCCGGAAATCGAGCGCCTTTTTGAAGCGGCGCCTTTTATCCGCGACCTGGGCATGGAATTGGCGGCCATTGCGCCGGGGCGTTGCGAGACAGCGCTTGCGCTGACCGAGCGCCACCTGCAACAGGATGGTGTGGTGCATGCCGGAGTGCTGGCCACCATGGCTGACCACACCTCGGGCACGGCCGGCGCCTCGATCATCGGGGCGGATGAATACGTGCTAACGGCGGAGTTCAAGATCAATCTGCTGCGGGCGGCGCGGGGTGAGCGTCTGCATTGCATCGGCACCGTTTTAAAGCCGGGGCGCCGTCTGATCATCGCCGAATCGGAAGTGTTCGACGGTGATCCCCGGCAGGGCCAGGGCCGCCTGGTGGCCAAGGCCATCGTTACCCTGGCGGTGATGACCAAACCGGCGAAGGCGCAACCCGGTCGGGAGACCGCCCCCGCATCCACCAAAAAGGAATAGTCGATGAATCGCCAAGACATGCTGGACCGTATTGAGTCCGAGCGGCTGCATTGGGATATGGTTGTGATCGGGGGCGGCGCCACCGGTCTGGGGGTCGCCATCGATGCGGCTTCGCGGGGCTACAGCACCCTGTTGCTGGAGCAGCGCGATTTTGCCCAGGGGACCTCCAGCCGCAGCACCAAGCTGGTCCATGGCGGGGTGCGCTACCTCCAGCAGGGCAATGTCTCCCTGGTGCTGGAAGCCCTCAAAGAGCGCGGCCTGCTGCGGCGCAACGCGCCGCATCTGGTGCACAACCTGGCTTTTGTGGTGCCCAACTACGACTGGTGGGAGGGGCCTTTTTACGGGGTTGGACTGCGCCTTTATGATCTTCTGGCCGGTAAACACGGTTTCGGCCCTTCCAAGAACATTTCGCTCGAAAAGACCCTCTACTATATTCCCACCATCGAAACCGAGGGCTTGCGGGGCGGGGTGATCTACTATGACGGCCAGTTCGACGATGCCCGCCTGGCCGTCAACATGGCCCAGACCGCCGTGGATCAGGGGGCGGTCGTTGTGAACTACATGGCCGTAACGGGCCTCGTCAAATCCGGCGATTTCGTGCGGGGTGTCCGGGCGGTGGACGGCGAAAGCGGTCGGGAATATGAAATCAAGGCCCGGGCGGTGATCAACGCCACGGGGGTTTTCGCCGACCGGATTCGTCGCATGGATACGCCCGAGGCCCCGCCCATGATCGCCCCCAGCCAGGGCGTGCACATCGTGCTGGACCGCTCCTTCCTGCCGGGCAAGGGGGCTGTCATGGTGCCCCACACCCAGGATGGGCGCGTTCTTTTTGCAACCCCCTGGCATGACCGGGTGATTGTGGGCACGACCGACACCCCGGTCGCGGAAACGCCTCTCGAACCGATTCCCATGCAGGAAGAGCTGGATTTCCTGCTGACACACGCGGCCCAGTACCTCACTAAAGACCCGGCGCCGGAGGATGTGCTCAGCATGTTCGCCGGGCTGCGGCCGCTGGTGAGTATGGGCAAGGAGGAAAACACGGCAGCCATCAGCCGCGACCACACCATCCATATCTCCGGCGCGGGTCTGGTCACCATTACGGGAGGCAAATGGACCACCTACCGCAAAATGGCGGAAGATACCGTGGACCAGGCGGCTGTCCTGGCGCAGCTTGACGAGCGGCCCTGCACCACCAAGGATCTCAACATCCACGGCTACCACCGCAATGCCACGCAGTTCGGCGATTTGGCGGTCTACGGCGCGGACGCCCGGGCCATCAAGGGTCTCCAGCGCAGCGATCCGGCTTACAGTGAGAGACTGCATGCCCGGCTGACGCCCACCGCCGCCGAGGTGGTGTGGGCCGTGCGGCACGAGATGGCGCGCACAGTGGAAGACTTTCTTTCCCGGCGGACCCGTTCCCTGCTGCTGGATGCCCGGGCCAGTATCGAGATGGCACCGCGCGTGGCGGCCGTGATGGCCGTCGAGCTGGGATATGATGCGGACTGGCAGGCGGCGCAGGTGGCGGCTTATACGACCCTGGCCCGTCAATACCTGATGGTCCCCTGAGGGGGCCATGGGAAAGGCGGTTCAGCGTCCCGGGATGACTGGCCCCCTTCAAGGGAGAAATGCCTGTGGATGATAGCGCCGATCTTTTGTTTCGGCAGGAGCGTGTCACAGCCCGTATCGTGGCCCCCGACGGCACCGCAACGGAGCGCCCCATTGAAATCCGCACGCATCCGGTGACCGGCCGGCGCTGTCGCATCACCTTCAGCCGCTCGGCCGAAAAGGAGGTCGGTACCCGGCAGCTGCCCGATCCGCCGCCCCACGCCGGGCAGACCGGCCGCTGCCCTTTCTGTTCCCCCCAACGGGAATCCCAAACGCCCCGCTTCCCGCCGGAGTTCCACCCCGAAGGCCGAATGGCGCACGGGCTGTCGGTGCTCTTCCCCAACCTGTTCCCCTATGCGCGCTACTCCGCGGTGAGTTTGTTCGATGACCGGCATTTCGTGGAAATCGGAACCGCTTCGCCGGCGTCCTACAGGGATTGCTTCCTCAACTGCGCCACCTTTCTGCAGCGTGTTCGCCAGACCGATCCCGCGGCGGTCTACATGGGCATTGCCCAAAATCATCTGCCCTCGGCCGGCGGTTCCCTGCTGCATCCCCATCTCCAGGTGCATGCCGATCGTATCGCGCCCAACCACCACCGGTTTTTAGACCGGCGTACCCGTGCCTACCGGGCGGCCACCGGCCGCGGACTGTTTGACGATCTATTGAAGCACGAACAGGAAGACGGTACCCGGATCATCGGCCGGACCGGATCATGGGAATGGCTGGCTGCCTTTGCACCGGAAGGTTTCTACGAAATCTGGGGCATTCTGCCCGGGCGGACGTCTTTGCGGTCGCTGGCCGTCGGGGAATGGGAAGATCTGGCCCAGGGGGTGGTGAATACCCAGCGCTTCTATCGCCGTCTGTGTCGCAACGGCTACAACTTCGGCCTGCTCGCGGTGGAAGAAGACGACAGCGCCCTGGAACTGCGGGCCGTTCTGTTGGTGCGTTCGAACTACGCCGCCTGGGTGCGCAACGACCACACCAGTTTTGAAACGATGCTGGGCGACATGGCCACCTTCCACCTGCCGGAGGAAACCGCCCGCCTGGCAAGACCTTATTGGCAGTGATCCTGCCATATGGCCGGTACCAGGTGCCCAGCCCGGAGCACTCCACATACGCCGTTTGGCGTTTTCAGGCGAGTTGTTTGAAAAGAGATTGTGGGGGGCTCACGCGGCGTCACGGTTCGGTCCGGCCGCCGGCGCACCAAGGCCATCCCGATTCGATAAGGCCCATCAGGCCGCTTGTTGATAGGAAGCCGGTGTCTGCTGTTCTTTGGCCCGGGTCTTGGCCAGAATGGCCGTGATGCGCGCGTCTTTTTCCAGCCACAAACGGTTCAGCCATTCCTGGAACCAGCCGCGATAGGCGTCGTCGTTGAAGTAGTCGCCCTGCAGTTTGTTTGTTACGGGGATTTCCCGAACCCGTATGACAACGTCCTGCAGACGGCCGCAAAGCATATCCCAGAAGGACACGGCACCCTGGGGGTAGACGATGGTCACGTCCAGGATACTGGTCATCTGATCTCCCATGGCGCTCAGAACAAAGGCGATGCCGCCGGAGCGGGGGCGCAGCAGATGGCTGTATGGGGATTGCTGGCGCCGATGCTTGGCCGCCGTGAAGCGTGTGCCTTCGGTGAAGTTCATGATGGAAACCGGGATCTCGCGGAATTTCCGGCAGGCCCGGCGGGTGATTTCCAGGTCCTTGCCCTTGAGATGCGGTTTGCGCTGCAGCACAGCCCGGGAATAGCGTTTGACGAAAGGAAAATCCAGCGCCCACCAGGCCAGTCCCAGAACCGGCATCCAGATGAGTTCCTGTTTGATAAAGAATTTCAAAAACGGGATGCGGCGGTGGAAAATACGCTGCAGCACCAGGATGTCCACCCAGGACTGGTGATTGGAAAGGACCAGATACCAGTTGCCGGCCCGCAGGGCCTCGAGACCGCGGATGTCCCACCGGATGGAATTCATGACTTGCAGGTTCAGGTTGTTGACGGCAATCCAGCGGGCCGCAATCCAATTCAGGATGCGGCTGCATTGGCGGCGCCAGCCGCGCTGGGGCACGATGGCTTTCAGCAGGGCCACGATAAAGAGGAGAAAACACCAAAACAACGTATTCACGGTGTAGCCGGTAAGCGCTATAACGCCGCGAAGCGGTCCGGGAATCAGCGTCAACATGGTCAGCAGGCTCCTATCAGATCAGAAGATTCGCATGTCATAACCATCAAAGCTTATGATAAGTTTATCCGATATCGACCGCGCAGGATAGTCGCAGGGGGCCTTTTACAATTATTTTACAAGCATTTTTCGGCGATCGTCCATCGGACGCACCTGGCGGCCGTTGACTTGGCAGCCGCAATCACCTTAAATGATGTCCGTTATGCGAAGCCGATCCTGGATAGTTCACCCTATAGCGATTTTTGTGTTTTCGACCATCGCCCTGGTCCTCTCCCTGTTTCTCTATATTTACTGGTATGTGGAGGTGAGCACGGGGCTCGAGGCCATGGTGCGCCGGCTGAATCTGGAGCCCGTCCAGGTGCTGACGCCCGAGACCTGGGTGGTGGTGCTGGTGCTCTCCATCCTAGTGGGCATCATCCTCATGGGGATTTTCACGATTTTCGTTTATAACCAGAAGACCCTGCAGCTCTTCCGCTTGCAGCACAACTTTATCAACAACTTCACCCATGAGTTGAAAACCCCGGTAACCTCCCTGAAGCTTTTTCTGGAGACTTTTCTCAAATACGATCTGGCCCGTACCGATCAGGAGCGTTATATTCACTACATGCTTTCGGATGTGGGGCGACTTTCCGACAATATCAACCGCATCCTCAACCTGGCCCGCCTGGAGAGCAAGAGCTACCAGCCGGATTTCCACCCCACGGACCTTGTCGCGGCTGTCGGTGAATTGCTGGAAATCCATGCGCCCCTTTTTGAAGGCTGCGCGATCCGGATTCATGCGCCGGCGGAGGAGACGTGGTATCATCCCGTGGATCGGCCCCTGTTTGACATGCTGGTGATGAATTTGCTGACCAATGCGGTGAAGTACAATCAATCCGAGCAGCCCTGCATTGACATCCGGTTTCAAGCGGGGCGGCGGTATCTTCGAATCCGTTTCGAAGACAACGGGATTGGGATCGACAAGCGGGATGCCCGCAAAATTTTTCGTCGTTTTTACCAGGCCGGACGGCCGGGCCGTTTGCAGGCCAAAGGCAGCGGACTGGGGCTAAACCTTGTCCAGCATATTGCCAGGATCCACAAAGGTCGGGTGGAGGCCGAGGGCCGCACGGATGCCGATGGATCGGTCTTCACCCTCATTTTGCCCAAAGGTAAACCATAGCCGCTAGCGGGAACCGAGATGACGATACCGAACAATGCCAAGAGCCGCATCCTGGTGGTTGAAGATGAAAAGCATATCGCCGAGGGGATCCGCCTGAACCTCTCCCTTCTGGGCTACGATGTCGCCGTTGCCAAGGACGGTGTTGCGGCCTTGCAGCAGTGGAAGGCCTGGCGGCCGGATCTGATCGTGCTGGACATCATGCTGCCGGGCATCGATGGCTTTTCCGTTTTGCAAAACATCCGCCTGGAAGATGAGAAACTGCCCATCCTCATCCTTTCCGCCAAGGCCACGTCCGATGACCGCATCCGGGGGTTGACCCACGGGGTCGACGATTATCTGACCAAACCGTTCAATCTGGAGGAGTTCCAGCTGCGCGTGGAACGCCTGATCAAGCGGGCGCGTTGGAGCCGGGAAAATGACACCGGATTTGAGAATCAACAAGTTGCCGACGCCGTGTTCGTCTTTGGCCACAACACGGTCGAACTCGAAACGGGCGAGGCCCATTGCCGGGGCGGTGTCGTGCGGTTGACGGAACAGGAGCTCAAGTTGCTCAAACTGTTTATCAAACATCGCGGACGGCCCCTGTCACGGACCAAGATCCTGGAGATCGGGTGGGGGTACACCGGCGAGATGACGACCCGCACGGTCGACAATTTCATCGTGCGGTTCCGCAAGTACTTCGAAGCCGACCCCAAGAAGCCGGTATTCTTCAAAAGTGTGCGGTCGGTGGGGTATTTATTCGACGACGGCCGTAAGGAAGCGCATGAAATCTGATTCGGAAACAGCCGGCAACGGATGAACACGAACTAAATGTAGATTCCCGCCAGATAAATCTCCTCCGGTGCCATCGGCGCCGGACCGCTGTCGCAGATCAAATAGGGATTGATGCGTTCATTCCAGGCGATGAAGTCGACCATCTGATTGCTCAGGTGGGCATTCGACAAACCGGTCGGGGTCATGCCGTCGTACGCACTAATTTCCCAGTTTTCGAAGTCGGCGAATGCGGGATAGGTCAGATAGCGCAGGGCCGGGGACTGACTCAAGGCGGCGGTCAGCAGGGGCTCGCGCCAGGCGTCCTTGCGGGAAAGAATCAGGGTGGGAATGGTGATTTTCTGGAGCGGCAGGCCCATCAACCCCCGGGGGCACAATTCTAAAAGAAGTTCCTGTTCGGGGCAGCGGGTGATGCCGTCGGCGATGACAAGGCCGGTGACCTTCTCTTGGAGGTCGACGGCCGCGGTGACGGCCGAAAAGGCGCCCATACGGATGCCGACCAGCCAGATGGGCCGCGGATCTTCGCGGGTAAGATAGTCAACCGCGGCGCGGATATCGCGGGCATGCTCGCGGCTCAGCCGGAAGATAGCAGGGCCGTGCCATCCGTTGACACCCAAAATGGAGTGGTGATCCGGCGGTGCATCCATCAAAACGACCGTCATCTGCCGTTCCAGCAGGTGACCCATCAACTCCCAGGGCACATCGGCCGTGCGGCCCATCTGGGGCGCGCTGAAGATAGGGGTGATGTCCAGCCGGCCGTTGCCGTCCGGAAAGAGAATAACCGTGGCCAGCGGTTGGATCGGACGGTAGACGATCATGCGCGTTTGGATGCCTGGGCGGGATTCGATCTGAACCAGATGCTGGGGGATGTCGAATGGTGCTTCCGCCAAGGCGGCGGCGCTTCCGATTAACAATACGATAGCTGCAACGATCGCGACGATCCGCATGGTATGGCCCTCCCAAGGTTGATGGTTGTCAGCCATCCACCCTTATGGCAGGCCGCTACCGGGCGGCCCACCGTCATGGGTGGTGTAGTGCAGCCAGCGTTTTCACGTCTGTGTGGGCGTCCTCCTGTTGCTCGATGAATAATATAAAAAATGAATGTTATTTATTTTATAAGGATGTAAAAGCTATGTCAAGACCTTATTGCAGCGTCTGATTCCGAATTATAGGCGCCAATGGTGGCCGAACCTCGGCGGATGTCACCGGCCGTCAAGGGCCGGCCACGGGCGCTCGGTCAGGGGGGTCAACCGATGGGGGACGGTTTGCAGAGATGTTCGCTTTCCATGGCAAGTCGGCCGCAGCCATCGCAGACGAATCGCATGGCGGTCAGCTTGCCCTTGCACATGTGGGCCTGGCTGACTTGCGGCGCTCCACAAAAGGAGCAATTCTGGCGATCGCCGCAGGGGTTGCAGAGGTGTCCGGGATCTTTGGCTACCGCACCACACTGTTTACACGTATAGGCCATCGTGCGCCTCCTTTCCCTATATACAGGATATTATGGGTTGCGCGTTGTCCGCAAACAGCTGCCCGCTGTTTGCGGTCTTCACCCGAACTAGGTAAGGCCCCTCGAAGGTTTGTCAATTTAGCGCCGCAGGTCCGCTTAGCGTGGCGGTGGCGCTGTCGGGTTTAACCGGCTTTCCGAAAGCGGGGCGGCGTTTCGGGTTGCAGGCCGTGGAAGCGGCCGAATTGACGATAGCCTTCAGACCCCATCACCCGCTTGATCATCGGCGCGGCGCTGCGGGTCAGATCCAGGAAAACCAGACCGTCCACGACATCGGCAAAAGACGGATCGAGGTTGAAGCACAACAGGGTTGCGCCCAGCTTGAGATACTGTCGCAAAAGCACCGGAAGTCCTTTGCCGTCCTCTTCCAGCTCGGCATGTTCGTCGTTCCAAAGGAAGAGGTGCCGGTAATGGGCGTCGAAGCGATCGAGGTCGATGGGCCGCCCCGTGCCTTCGCCCACTTCACGAAAGGTGATTTCGCGCAGCCGGCCGATTTCCCGCACGAGGAGCGGTGCCTGGCCGGCATCGACGTAGTAGACGCAAAAGCGCCCTTGCTGCGTCAATTGTTGGTTGCGGGGCAGGGATTGGATTTCTTCCTGCAAACGTCATTGGAAATGGGGCGAATGATTGGATGGGAAGACAAGGTATGGTTTTTCCCATAGGCGACGACCTCCGCAGGGAGTCCCGACGAACTTAGGCGATGGGAGAGGAAGCAGGTTTGCCGCCGGAGGTGGTCCGTCAGGTCGGCATCGGAACCGATGGCGGCCAAGCGCGACCAGGGACGGGCCTGGCCGACGACGGCGCGGAAGGCGCAGCCGCGGCAGCGGTTGACCTCCCCGGCCGGAAAATCCCTATGCAGCCACCGGAAAGCAGCCACTCAACGGCCTGATGAAGGGCGCGTCCGTTGAAGCGTGTCGCGCTGCGCCTCTTGAGGACGTCCAGCGGAATGATGGCCTCACCGACCGCCGTGATGCCAGCGAAATATTGATTGGCCAGCAGCCGGAAGTCGGGTCTGGCCCGGGCGATAATGGCCCCCAGCATGAGACCGTCCAGCCCCCGTCCCTGGCGGCAGGTGCGGCAGCGCCTTAGGCGGCTTGCAAGGCCCTGCCGCCGGGCAGCCAGTTGAGGAAACGCCTACCCGGGAGCAGCTCCAGGGAACGATCTGCGATGCGGCCTGGCGGGACCTCCCCCCCCGGAATCACGGGGCGGACATAGCGATTGATTAATCCGCAGCATTTCGATACAGATGACACTGTCAGTATAGGGGATACCTTCTATGCAGCGGATGAGACCACGGTGGCATTAGGGGACTGTTAAACGTCTGTGAATTTGTCGTTACGAATGCGCCGTATCGTTATGGTAGCGGGGAAGTCCCATCATGGGGGATAGGGGTAGGAAAGCGCAATGAAAATGGAGATAAACGAAGCAAACGGTATGGTCAGCTTTATTTTTCAGGGGAGGCTGGATGCGGTGACTTCCGAAGGGGTCGAAGCGGATATCATGCAAGCCATCACCGAAGGCGGACGCTACCTCTACAATTTGGCATCCCTTGAGTATATCAGCAGTGCCGGTTTGCGGGTTTTATTGGCCACGTCCAAGGAAATTCAGCGCAAGCAAGGTCGGTTCGTCATGTGCGCCCCCAACCCCAATGTGCGCAATATCCTCGACATCAGCGGGTTTGCGTCGATTTTTCACATGGCGGATACCGTGGAAGAGGGGCAGCGCGTGCTGGCGGCCTAACCTCTTCCTCCGGCGGACTTCCTATTCGCTGACCTGCCGTGCGCGGAATTGCAGGTAGGCATTGCGCATGGCGGTGTAAGGATCCAGCGACATCTCCTTGAATTTTTTGTATTCGTCGGCATAGGGGGCGTATTGCGCGAATTCGCGGAAGCTTACGATGCCCAAATACTCCCAATACTTGATATCGAGGTAGTAAAAGGGGTCCAGGAAACCGTTCGCGACCCGGCCCACGGTGTCCCGGGCGGTTGATGGCCCCAGCAGGGGCAGCATGAGGTAGAACCCCTGCCCGATGCCCCAGGCACCGAACACCTGGCCCATGTCTTCATCGGCAACCTGCCAGCCGGTCCAGTCATCCTCCTTGGCCAAATCGGCAAAGCCCAGGATGCCGAAGCTCGTGTTGATAAGAAACCGTCCGGTTTCCGTGCCGGCTTCCTTCCACTTGGCCTGCAGCAGGCAACTCACCAGCCGGACCGGGGTGTACCAGTTGGAGAAGAAATTGGTGATCCCGGTGCGCACGGGCTGCGGCACGAATCGGTTATAGCCCCGGGCGGCCGGAATACCGATATTCAGATAGACGAAATCGTTGAAGTGCCAGACGCCCTTGTTGTAATAATAGAGCGGATCGGCGATGGTGAGATCCTCCTCCTCGTCGTCCTCAAAGAGGGCATCCTCATCTTCCCATAAATCATCTTCGTTTTGTGTTTTTTTCTTAGCCGCATCCTTGATAAGACCCTTCTGTTGGGCCACGTAGATCACCGTATCATTCGGGGGAGCAATCTTATATGCTGGCAAGGGCGCGATCGGCGCGCTCCAGGCCGGCGCCCCCAGCGCGGCGATAACGATTGCTGCGGTGATGATGTGCGTGCGCGTTACTGACATGGAATGCTCCTGTTTGGCATGGCGGGTCGCCGCTTCCGTCCGGGCCCGTCGCCCTGTTCATCCGGGATCGACCGGCGCGGGTTGTCTGTCGATTCACCTTACTTGCCTTCAACATTGCCAAAGGCGTATTTGCTGATCAGGTCCATGATATCCACCGGCGATTCGGTTTCCGTGATGGTCTCGCCATTGCCGAGCAGCGCGCCGCCACCGCCGGGATCGATCGAGACATATTTATCGCCGATCAGCCCGGCGGTTTTGATGGAGGCAATGGCATCGTCATACACCTTGATCCCCTTTTGAATTTTAAGCTCGGCGATGGCCTGCTGCTTGGCCTGGTCCATTTTGAAGGCCGTCACGCGTCCGATTTCCATTCCCAGCATTTCAACGGAATTGTCGACATGCAGGCCGTTCACAGAATTGAAAGGCGCATACAAGGTGTAGGTATTGTCGCCCAACAAGGAGACATTGCCCAGGCGGACCGCCATGAAAGCGATGGCGGCCAGCCCCAGCACCACAAAGATGCCGACGATGGTTTCGTTGGAGTATTTTTTCATTCGGTGCCCTTTCCGGCCTTCCGGCACTGCGACGGCTCCCGGTATCCCGAGGGTGCCGCCGATGTCAAAGCAAAAAAGAGGTAACGATATAATCGGCCACCAGGATGCAGACACAGCATAGCACCACGGCCGAGGTGGTTGCACGGCTGACGCTGCGGGCGCCGTGGCTGTCCTGGCGCATGTGGGTGAAATAGCCCTGATAGCAGCAGATGGTGGAAACGATGACGGCAAAGACAAAGGCCTTGATGAAACCGCCGTTGATGTCCGCCATTTCAACGCTGTTGTGAATCCGGTAGAAATAGGCGCCCTCGTTGGATCCCATCAGCACAACCCCGCTGATGTAGCCCCCCAGGATGCCGATCAAGTCGAAGAAAGCCGTCAGGATCGGAAAGCTGACGATGGCGGCCGCCACCTTGGGGCTGACGAGATAGCCGATGGGATCGATGCGCATGGTGAACAGCGCATCGATTTGTTCCGAATTGCGCTGGATGCCGATTTCGGCCGTCATGGAGGAACCGGCCCGGGCCGTGATCATGATGGCGGTGAGCACCGGACCCAATTCGCGGATGATCGACAGCGCCACCGCCGAGCCCAGTTCGCCGACCGAGCCGTATTTGACCAGGACGTAATAGAGCTGGAGGCCCATGACCATACCGGTGAACAGCCCCACCAGGGCGACGATATTAACGGTGCGGGCCCCGATGGTGTTGATCTGCTGCACAATGGCCCGGGGTTGTTTGCGATGGAAAATAAGAAGGAGGGCCTTGCTCAGGAAAATGGTCGCAGCCCCCAGATTGCTCACCACCCGCATGACCCGTCGGCCCACAGGCTCGAAAAGGCGGGTCAGGAGCGGAGGCCTTAGGGGCTCGGCCGTGGGGCCGTGGGCGGGGGCGGGATCGTTTGTAAGGGAAGGCGCCATGGTCAGGTTCCTTGCGGTGTTTGGCCGTTATCGGCGTCGCCCGGTTCCGGTCCGGCCGCCTGAGGCGAGGAGGCCGGCTCGCTTTGGCGCTGGAACCACAGACGCAGAATGTTCCAGTCATCCTGGCGCTGGTATTCCATCATGTCGCGCATTTGGCGGACGAAATTGATACCGAGTCCTCCCAAGGTGTTCTCCATCTGCGTGTTCTGGGGGGGCGGTTTTTGGACGGCCAGGGGGTTGAAAGGACGGCCGTTGTCGCGAAACTTCATGGCGATCATATCGTCATCGACCGCGACGTCGAAGTGAATTTCGTGCGGCTGGTCGTCTTCATAGGCATAGGCCACGATATTGACGAAGACCTCTTCCAGACTGAGCTCGAGAGCATACAGGGTTCGGGAGGGCAGCGGGTAGGGCCGTAGGAAGATTTGCAGCATTTGGGTCAGCACGCTCAGTTCCTCGCGTTTATTTTCCAGCACCACGGCCATTTTGCGGGTCATGCCAACCTCGTTGGTTTGAAAATAGATTTTCCCCGGCGGAGGGTGTCTCCCGAAGCCGCCGGGTGCCATTACCTGATTTTAAACTCTAAAAAAGTGGATTCCCGTGATTCGGCATCCGCCACGACCTCATCAAACGAGGCCCCTAAAGGGGCTTCGGAAAATCCGGCACTCACGTTGAGCGCCTGATTTTCTGTCATGGCGCCGTTGATGATGCGGTCGGCCTTGAGTTCTTTGGCCAATCGGAAGCAGAACTGGCGGGCATCGTTCGCGCCCGCATCCTGTCGTACGATCATAAGCTGTTTCAACCCGCGGCGCGAACAGGAATCGACTTTACGAATGTGATGCTGCACTTCCGAAGAAAAGTTCCGGAGGATCTTTTGGCCCGTGACGTGTCCGGCGCGGGCGTTGATCTCGTCCATGCTTTCCAGGGTCAGGACGATCACGGAAAAGACCGACCGGTTTTCCGTGAGGCCGGCCATGGCCTCCATGTACTTCTGTTTGCCCTGGGTCATGGTCCCCATGCCGGTCAGCTCGTCCAGGGGATGCTGGAGTCCGGTAATGAATTCGTGGACGACCGGGTTGTCGACGTTCTGGAGATCCTCCGGGGGGCCTTCGAAGATGATTTTACCTTCGTCCAGCATGACCAGTTTCTGGGTGATCAGAAAAACGTCCGGAATTTCGTGGCTGATCAGCATGACCGTGAAGCCATACTTGCTCTGGTATTCGGAGATCATGCTGTGAACGGCATTTTTGCGGATGGGATCCAGACCGGTGGTCGGCTCGTCGAAGAGGATGATCTCCGGGTCGGTGACCAGGGCCCGGGCCATGGCGACCCGCTTTTGCATGCCCCCCGAAAGTTCCGAAGGGTATTTGGTATCGATACCCTCGAGGTCCAGCTGGGCGAGACGGGTGTGCACCCGGGTGCGGATGTCACGACGGGGCAGATCGGTGCCCTGATCCAAGGGCAGGGCAATATTCTCATAAACTGTCATGGAGTCGAAAAGGGCCATGTTCTGGAACATATAGCTGAACTTGCCGCGCCATGCCCAAAGCGTGGCCCGTGTCATGGCCGACATGGGTTGCCCGTCACAGAGAATGTCTCCGGCATCCGGTTTGAGCAGACCGATCACATGTTTGAAGAGAACGCTTTTGCCCGTGCCGCTTTTGCCGATGATCGTGGTGATTTGCCCCCTGGGGATCGTAAGGCTGGTGCCCTGCAGGACCGGCGTGGAACCCAGCGTTTTGTATACATTGCGGAACTCGATAAGGGGCTGCGTCATGATGTTATCCCGGGATAGCGGCAATGAAGGCACATGTTGACCGTGTCACATCGATACGGCCTTGCGACCGGGAAGGCTTTCGATCCGGTGCAATGCGTGGGTCCCCGTTTGGGGGCCGCCCTAACCTATGAACTTGTCAGAGAATCCGATTCTTGTAATATGACGATAATCGGAAAAAGGGTCAAGGGCTAAGGTGGCTCCTTCCGTTTGGCCTTGGGCCTAAATCCGGCAGGTTACCCATGCCCGGGCGGATGATCCAACTTCCAGCTAACGATTGTGAGTATAGTGTCTTGTCAACTTTCAAGCGTCGGATGGCGGTTCCGAAGTTGTGTTCGTGCACGTTGAGATTCGAACCGCCAGCTCGCTGGTTTTACGACATCCAAGGCGTGACCTGACACTAGTGCCCACCCAGAGGTGGTGGATTTTGGTCTCTGGTCCCGCCCCACAGCACGGGATTTCACATCTGATCCTTGGTCACATCGGTGTTCAACAAACCGCAGCCGGTTGGCGTCCCGCTGAGCGGGACTTCCCATCTGATGGATTCTTCAACGGTGGGTGCCCACAGGCGCAGCCCGGCTACGCCGGGGACCGACAGGCGGCGAGAACGCCGCCAGAGGGCAAAAGATGCCATCTCCGGATGGGCATGAGCCTGAGAAACCGATGCCGGTTTGACGCGGTCGTCCCATGGACGTTATAACACCACGTCGTTCCCGAGGGCGTCGCGCCTGCAACCCGACATCAAGGAGGCCCGCATCCCATGACGGATCTATCCCACCTGTTCGCGCCCATTACCATCGGCTCCATGACGGCCCCCAACCGGCTCATGATGCCGGCCATGAGCATCAATTTCGGTGTCGACGCCCAGGGCTTCGTGACCGATCAACTCATCGACTATTTCGTGGCCCGGGCCCGGGGCGGGGCGGGGCTGTTGCTGGTGGGCGGCGGCGGGATTCACCCTACGGGGGTCGAGCTGCCGGAATTGCCAAAACTCTGGCAGGATGCCTGCATTCCCGCCCTGCGCCGCATGGTGGCGGCCGTGCGGCCCTTTGAAGCCTGCTTCGGCGTCCAGTTGATGCATGGCGGACGACAATCCTACCACGATCAAAAGGTGGCCCCTTCGGCCATTCCGGCCCCGGCCGTGGTCAAGGGCATCCCCAAGGCCCTTACGATCGAGGAGATCGACGAACTGGTGGCCGCCTTCGGCGATGCGGCCCGGCGCTGCCGCGACGCCGGCTTCGACTTCATTGAAATCCACGGGGCCCACGGTTATCTCATCAACCAGTTCATGGCGCTGAACAGCAACACGCGGGAGGATCGTTACGGCGGCAGCTTCGCGAACCGGATTCGCTTTATGATGGAAGTCCTGGCCGATATCAAGGCCAAGGCGGGTGACGACTATCCGGTGGGCGTTCGGATCAACGGCAATGATTTCATCCGCAACGGCTGGACCCTGGAAGATACCCTGCGGCTGGCGCCCCTTCTGGAGTCGGCCGGAGCGGCTTATCTGCATGTGTCGGCCGGGGTCTACGGCTCGACGGAATTGACCATCCCGTCCGTCTATGCCCCCCAGGGCTGTTTCGTCCATCTGGCCGAAGCGGTCAAAAAGGTGGTCTCCCTGCCGGTGGTGACCGTGGGGCGGATCAAACATGCCGCCATGGCCGACCAGATCATTGCCGAAGGCCGGGCGGATGCGGTGGCCATGGGGCGGGCCCTGCTGGCCGATCCCGAGCTGCCCAACAAAGCGCGCCGCGCTGGAATACCGATTCGGCCCTGCATCGGCTGCTGCCTGGGATGCATCCACGCCGCACTGCAACTCGAACCCGGGGGCTGTGTGGTCAATCCGGATGTGGGACGGGAGTATTTGCTGAAGGACGACGGCCCGGCCGCGGTGGCGCGCACCGTCCTGGTGGTGGGGGGCGGCCCGGCCGGATTGGCCGCGGCCCGCATGGCGGCCCTACGGGGCCATCGGGTGACCCTGGTCGAGGCCGGTCCAGTCTTGGGCGGCCTGTTTCGCCTGGCGGCCCGGGCGCCCGGGCGGCAGGAGGCGGGCGATATCCTGACGTACTTCATGCAAGAGCTTGAGCGCCTGCAAATGGATGTCCGTCTGGAAACCCCGCTGACCGCCGAACTGCTCGATGGGCTGGCACCCGACGTGGCGGTCCTGGCCACGGGCAGTTTACCCGACACGCCTATTATCAAGGGGTTTTCCGGTACCAAGATGGCCGTCTACGCCGTTGTGGAGGTTATGGAAGGAGAGCTGCCCGAGGGCGAACGGGTCATCGTTCTGGGGGGGGGTCAGAGCGCCCTGATGTTGGCGGATTTTCTGGCCGAAGCAGGCAAATCCGTGGTGGTGCTGAACCGCGGCCGGCATTTCGGCGAAGAGATGTCCAGCAACGACCGGTTTTACCTCCGGGAGCGGCTCAACCGCCATGGCGTGGCCCTCCATAAAAATGTGGCCGTAGAAGCCTTTCTGGCGCACGGGGCTCGTATCCGCACCGGCGGGGCGGTCGCAACGCTCGATAACATGGATGCCCTGGTGATTGCCGAGGGCATGACGGCCATCCGCCCGGATCGGCGTCTCTTTACCGACCGGCCCATTGCGGTGCATACGATCGGGGATGCCAAAGAACCCCGCAACCTGATGCTGGCCATCGCGGAGGGCGAAGAACTGGGGCGCACGATTTAGGGCCTGTCCGGAAATGATCTTTGGGGCTCTGGCCGGTCAGAGCGGGTCTACGTTTCGGGCGTATCGCTCAGTTTGGGGTTATTGCGGTGGCGCTCGGAATCCCGGCAGGTTTTTTTGATCAGGTTGCGTTCCACGGCGGCCGTAAGGTCGATGCCGGTCTGGTTGGCAAGGCATACCACGACGAAGAGGACATCGGCCAGTTCGTCGGCCAGGTCGTGGTTTTCTTCGGGGGTCTTGAAGCTTTGGTCGCCATAGGTGCGGGCCATGATGCGGGCCACCTCGCCAACTTCTTCCATGAGGATGGCCGTGTTGGTGAGTTCGGAAAAATAGCGTACCCCCACCGTATTGACCCAGGCGTCAATCTTTTTCTGGTATGCTTCGATTGTAAGCATGTGTCATTTCTCCACTATAGGGTCGCCTTGCAATCGGCCAACGATTTCGCTATGCAAGGGGTGCATGTTAGCGCCACCGTAATGCAGATTTCGCCGCCATTCAACCGTGCTGTTGTTTATCACCGACGGCCGCGCCGTCTATACGGCCGATTTTCAGCCTTCGGGGGATGGCGGTAGACATCCGTCCGCCCATTCACCGCCATGGAGAGAAGTGCCGATGATCAGGGTCCGTATTGGGGTCTGTTGCTTATTGATCGCCTGGCTGGCTTTGGGCACGAACGGTTGCATGTTCATGCGCTTGAGCCAGGACCTCAAGCAGGTTGAAAGCAAGGACGCCTACATCCGCGGGCGGGTATCCTACCATGCGGACCAGAATGCCCCCGTGCTGATGCTGCTGATAACCGTCGACGGCGACAAGAAGCAGGTCGCCGATTTTTCCGTGATGGAGCAGCCCGGCCTCTATGCCTTCCTGGTGCCCCAAGGCACATACTACGTAGCGGGTTTTATCGATCTGAATCGCAACATGCGTCCGGACATCGGGGAAATTTACGGGGTCTACGGCGCCCCGGACCCGGTGGTGGTAGAGCACGCGGGCATGATCAACGGTATCGACCTGACGCTGGACCGCGTCATCCGCAAAGGCGAGATCGATACGGATTTCTGGGCTCAAATGCACCTGGAAAAATCGTCCGCCAGCGCCTATATCAGTGCCGCCGGCGCCGTGGCTGATCTGGATAACCGTTATTTCACTCCCGATTATGCGGCCAAAGGTCTCTGGGAGCCTTATACCACACTGAGGGAAATGGGGATTGGCCTGTTCTTCCTCGAAGACTACGATCCCGGCAAAATCCCGGTGCTTTTTGTCTACGGTGCGTCCGGTCACGTCCAGAACTGGCGGCCGATTTTCGACCGGATGGACCGGCAGCGCTTTCAACCCTGGTTTTTCAACTACCCTTCCGGACTCGATTTGGACTTTATCGGCAACGCCCTGGAAGGCGCTATTCAGTTGCTTCATGACCGCTACGAATTCGATACCCTTTTCATTGTGGCCCACAGCATGGGCGGACTGGTGGCCCGCCACGCCATCCTGCAGGGCGTTTACGACGATCACCAGGATTACATCCGCTTGTTCCTCACCATTTCGACCCCCTGGGGCGGACACCGGGCCGCGGCCCAGGGCGTCAAATATGCACCGGCCGTGGTGCCCAGCTGGCGGGATATGGCGCCGGACAGCGATTTTCTGGCACATCTCTACAGCCGCCCGCTGCCGCCGGAAGTGCCCTACTACCTCTTTTTCAGCTATGGCGGCCGGTCGGGCATGATGGATGAAAATAACGACGGGGCCGTCACCCTGGAAAGCCAGCTGGATTACCGGGTTCAGCGCCCTGCCAAGGCGCTTTTCGGCTTTGAGGACGACCATGTGAAGGTACTCTCCAGCGCGGATATGATCGGTATCTTCAATACTGTTTTGCGGGAACGTGCCGATGGGATTGCCCCAGGGGCCCTGCGCCGGATCTTTCGGCTGCCGAAGGGGACATCACAGAATACCGGCCGGTCTAGCGCCAAGGAGCAGTGGCGCAAGCCTATCCATTGACAAGTCAAAAGGGGAGCGATTAAGAATGGCCGGCGCGGCTGCGGATTCTTCCCCCACCCCACCGCTAACATTTTGAAGGAGACGACATGCAGCAGGTCCGCAGGATCATCGACCTCAATTCCGATGTCGGCGAAAGCTTTGGCAACTATACCCTCGGTCTGGACAAAGAAGTAGTCCCCCTGATCAGCTCGGCCAACATCGCCTGTGGCTTCCATGCCGGCGATCCGCTGGTGATGCGGCGTACGGTGCGGCTGGCCCTGGCCAACGGAGTCGCTCCCGGGGCGCACCCCGGCTTCCCGGATCTCATGGGCTTCGGTCGCCGCAACATGGATGCCACCGCCGATGAGATCCGCGATTATGTCGCCTACCAGGTGGGGGCTTTAAGCGCCTTCGTGAAGGCCGAAGGGGGGCGATTGCAGCATGTCAAACCCCACGGGGCGCTCTATACCATGGCGGTCGGCGATCCCGGTATCTGGCAGACCGTGGCCGAGGCCATCGCCGCCATCGATCACAATTTGATTCTCTTCGTACTGGGCGGCCGCAACCGGGACGCGCTCAAAGCCATGGGCCGCAAGATCGGCATCCGTGTGGCCTGCGAATTTTTTGCGGACCGGGCTTACAACACCGACGGCTCGCTGGTCTCGCGACGGGAGCCCGGGGCGGTGATCAGGGACCACGATCTCGCTGCCGCCCGGGTGCTCAAGATGGTGACCGAAGGGCGCGTGATCTGTATCAACGGTGAGGAAATCGCTCTTTCCGGTGATACGGTTTGTGTCCATGGGGATAACCCTTCGGCCCTGGCCCTCGTTCGCCGCATTCGGGAAACCCTTGCCGAGGCGGGGGTCGCGGTCCAGCCCGTGGGCACCTTTTTGCAGGATTGATGCGAATGCCGGCCGAGATTCGACACCTGGGAGACCGGGGGCTGCTGGTGGAACTGGGGGACGGGATCGATCCGGCGGTCAATCGCCGCGTCCAACGGTTGCAGCAGATGATAGTCCGCGAGACCCTATGGGGCGTGGTGGAAACCATTCCGGCCTACTGCTCCCTGCTGGTGGTGTATGACCCCCTGCGGGCCGCACCGCAGGCCCTGGCCCGTCAGATCAGGGGCCTGTGCGATTTTGAGGATGCCGCGGCATCCGAGATCCAGCGGCCGGTGATCGAAATTCCGGTGGTTTACGGCGGCGAGGCCGGTCCGGACCTGGAGGCCGTGGCCGCTTATCATAAGCTAACGGGCGAAGAGATCATCCACCTGCACAGCGGCACCGTCTACCGGGTCTACATGATCGGGTTTACGCCCGGCTTCCCTTACATGGGCGAACTGCCCCAGGCACTGGATACCCCCCGCCGGGAAACCCCCCGCACCCACATTCCCAAGGGATCGGTGGCCATCGCCCAGCGCCAGACCGGTATCTATCCGGTGGTCAGCCCCGGCGGCTGGCAGATCATCGGCCACACCCCCCTGGAACTCTTCGATCCCCAGCAGGACCACCCATCCCTCCTGGGGATGGGTGACGAAGTCCGCTTTGTTCCCGTCACAGCCGAGGAGGCCTCCCAATGGGCACGGTAGACCTGCTGGAGATTTTAGCCCCCGGAATCCTGGCCTCGCTGCAGGATACCGGCCGGCAGGGCTATGGCCGGATCGGGGTGGCACCCAGCGGGGCTGCGGACAGTTACGCCTGCCGGATCGGCAACCTCCTGGTGGGCAATCTGGAAAACGCCGCGGCCCTTGAAATCACCCTGATGGGATTCCAGGCCCGTTTCCGCTGCGAAGCCGTCTTTGCCATCACCGGTGCCGACCTGCAGCCCACCCTGAACGGCCGACCGCTGCCCCTTTGGACGGTGTTGCGAGCCGCGCCCGGCGACCGGCTCGAACTACCCGCCGCGGCCTGCGGCTGCCGGGCCTACCTGGCGGTGGGGGGCGGTTTTCATGCGCCGGCCGTCATGGGCAGCCGGTCCACCAATATCGGGGCGGGCTTCGGCGGCCATGAAGGACGCGCCCTGCAAGCCGGCGACGTGCTCCGGGGCTGCGGCCCGGCGTCTTACCTGTCGTTGTCCGGCCGGTCCCTGCCGGACACCCTCTGGCCCGTACATACATCCGACTGGGTCCTGCGGGTGCTGCCCGGCCCCCAGAGCGACCAGTTTCCGGCTGCCAGCCGGACACAATTTTACGAAGCCCTCTATACGGTCAGCGGCGCCTCCAACCGCACCGGGGTGCGCCTGGAAGGCCCGGCCATCGCCAAGGAGGCCGGGGCGCCCGCGTCCATCCTGTCGGAAGGCATTCTGTGCGGCGCCATCCAGGTGCCCGGAGACGGCAAGCCCATCATCCTGATGAACGAAACCGTTACCGGCGGCTATCGCAAGATCGCCGTGGTCATCGCCGCCGATCTGCCGCTGCTGGGCCAGGTGGCCCCGGGCGATACGGTGCGTTTCCGGGAAACCGACCTCGCCCAGGCGCGCCAGCTGCTAAGCGGGGTGGAGGCTGCCGTGGACTGGGCACGACGTCACTTCAGCGATTGGCAGCAGACCCTCTGAGCAGGCCGAAGGCTCTTTCGGGTGAAGCCCTGCCAGCCAGGCAACTTGCCAATTCGTCCGGAATCTGATACGCCCCTAGCACTTCAGCCGGACAACCTCACGCGGTGCAATGCCGACCATCTTGCCGTTTTTGTTATCTTAGAAATGCCGTATTCTTGCGCGACCGGGACCGACACCAGATAGAGCCGACATATTCGACAGCCTATTTATTCCCGTTTGGAAATCGCCCATGGCTTATCGTCAAAGCGGAACCATCCAATTTTCGGGTAGGAAAATCCATCTTACATCGTCTGCCATAAGATCCACAGGGCCGCTGCCGGACCTTATCCTGCGATTTCGTCCTGCAATGTGGTTTGTCTGGGGTGTTGTCCTTGTCGCAGGGCTTGCAGGATGTACCACGACCACTCTACCGGCAGGTGCCGACCAGATGCCGGGAGCCGACGGCATTGCCCCCTTGGCAGCGGATACCCTATTCCAGCGACAACTGGGTGTCCATTGGTACAAGATCCGCGAAGACGATTTGAGGGTTGGTTGGGGCCGTATCGAAAAAAGTGAGTGCTCCAGTTTTTTTACGACGGGAAAGCGTTATCGGATCGACATAGAGTTGAATAGGACCCTGTTGATCAACGGGTATGCGCATCAAGTCGCCAACAGCCTGCGGATGGAATTTGAGACCCAACCACCGTTTCGACTTCTGGGGTTCAAGGCTCAGGAGCAAATAAACGATCACCGCTCATCAAAAGAGATCGTGCGTGCCGGCAATGGGTTCCGTTTGCGTGTCGAAAATGGCGGTAAGACCGTCAAGAAAGTGATCGCGGATATCGATTATCACCTCGACGATGCGCTGGCCATCGAACGCTGGCTCGGCAAATCGCCGCCTGTTGGGGATTTCATCTACATGGCCTATCTCGACCCGGATACACTGGAACGGATGGCAGGGTTGGTCAAAATCGCATCGATTGACCAAAGCGTCGATTCGGTACGCCGTTATCACCTTACATACGCACGAATGGGACTAGGGATGACGGACGCAGTCTTCAACGACGACCTGACATTGGCATCCTGCCATTTCGACCGGGGTTTCGGAATGCAGCTTGCCACAGAAGACGAAGCGCGAAGCCCCATCCCTGCAAAGGACTTGTATATTCACTATATGCTTCCAATCGATGGCACCATCGGACGGAAGGACGAGGTCGCGCGGCTGGAGCTGACGATCGATACCCGGACCGGCGAACTTCTCGGAAATGCTCCTGGACAGGAAGTGATGCCGGTACCGGACGCACAGTGCTACCGCGTCATTCTTGATCCAACAGGTGGTTTCCGCGAGGCCGCATCCGCCCGCGAGATCAGGGATGCCCTGGAAGTACCGGAAGCATTGACGCGGGATGGCGGGGCGCTTTTGCAGACTGCCCGGAGACAACTCGATGGGGTCCGCGACCGGCAGCTCATGGTCGAGCGCCTGATGGCGCTGGTCGATGAGACGATTGCCGACAGCAATGCCATATTGTCACCGAATTTGAGTTATGCCCTTAAGAAGCGAAAAGGGGACTGCAGCGAACATGCGGCCGTTTTCGAGGCCTTGGCCAGGGCGTTCGAGATCCCCTGCCGCCGCGTAGGCGGCCTGGTGTATATGGGCGACTGGTCCCAGAGTTTCGGCCTGCATGCATGGAATGAAATCGTCATTGACGGTTATTGGCAGCCCGTCGATGTCACCCGGCAATCATCAGCGTTGCCCCCTTTCTATATCCGTTTCCCCTTGAATGCAGAAAAGCAGGATTTGCTGACGCACCATATCGCCCGCATGAAGATTAGCGTATTCGATGTCCGGAACCGCGCGTTGCCGTAATGGCAGCCAAGAACGAAGGGGACTTGACGCAAGGAGGTGGAAAACGTGAAACTTATTTGGGGCTCGGTATTGAACGTGCTGGTCCTGTGTTTGTTCGGCTGCACGTCCAGCCGCGTGAATATGATCGACGACCATACATTCCTATCGACGTACGAGCCTAAATTGCGCATCGACGTGGCTCCGGACTACACGCTGAAAAGGGACAGCGGCAAACGCTATACCTATGAATTTCTCAACCAAGACGAACATCGTTATATTTTGATTCGCTACACGCCAAAACCGGGGTATTCAACGAATATCGACTATTTCAATCATCCTGCCAAATGGATCTTTTACGAAATTCCCAACTGCGATATCATCGACAAGGGCGAACTCGAGCGCTTTAACCAAAAGTGGTTCTACCGTGATATCATTCACCATGTTTCCTCGGCGAAGTGCGCCATGGTCAGGGAGATGGGGTGTTTCACACCGTCCCATGCGGTGCTGAAAGTGCTTTATTTGCAGGATCTGCCGCCCTATAAATGTGCATCCTGGGAAGGGATACAGGTTCTCGGGCCGGAACAGCAGGCCAAATTCGACGTGTTCCTCAAGAACCATGCAAACGATATTCAAATGTCCGCTTATGAAGATGAATAGCTTGGGAGGGGGACCCGGACCGCCGATGCCTGGGGAACGGTCTCTCCTTTGGCCTTTGAGAGACAGGCGGCGTTCATTTATGGTTAAGGCATGTCTTATCCAAGTGGAATCATCTCGCAAAAATTACTAAAGGAATTTGCTGGTCATGACCTCCCGCCCCAAAAGCCGACGTGATGTCCCCCTGATCGTCCTCGCCTCGCGCACCGGCAATACCCGCAAGGTGGCCGAAGCCATGGGGAAACCCTTGGCCGCCGAGTTGGTGACCATCGAGCAGCTGAAGGCTCATCAGCTGCGGGGGCGGCGCCTGATCGGGCTGGGGTCGGGAGTCTACTGGCTGCGTCTGGACCGCCGGATCATCGATCTGGCCGCCCAAATACCCTCCGACTGCCGGGTGTTCATCTTCAGTACCAGCGGGTGGCGGGGCAAGGTTCTGGAAAGGTTTTTCCGGTCCGAGCTGGAAAAGCAGTTGGCGCAGCACGGCATCACGGTGGTCGGCCGGTGGCACTGCCCGGGCCGGGATCAACAGGCCCTGTTCAAATGGCTCAATATCAGCCGGGGGCGGCCGAATGCGGAAGATATCCGCGGGGCAGGAGAATTTGCCGCATCCCTTATAACCCCAAAAAGGCGGATTTGACCTGGTCGCTGGCCATGAGGTCGGCGCCGCTGCCTTCCCCCACGATGCGTCCGGTCTGCAGGATATAGCCCCGGTCGGCCAGGTCGAGGGCTTCGCGCACGTTCTGCTCCACCAGCAAGATGGTCATGCCTTCGTCCTTGAGCTTGCGGACCGTATCGAGCACTTCGTCCACCAGCACCGGCGCCAGGCCCAGGGACGGTTCATCCAGCATGAGGATGCGGGGATTGGACATGAGCCCCCGGCCGATAGCCACCATCTGCTGCTCGCCGCCGGAAAGGGTGGAGGCCGGCTGGCGGCGGCGTTCCTCCAGACGGGGAAACAGCCGGTAGACAAAGGCCAGGTTGGCCTGGATGCGGGCCTCATCATTCAGGACATAGGCCCCCAGCAGCAGGTTTTCTTCCACCGTGATGGGGCTGAAGAGCATTTTTTCTTCCGGAACATAGACGATCCCGAGACGGACGATGGCCGGCGTGCGCAGTTTCTGGATGTCACGGCCCTCGAAGCGGATGCGGCCGGCAAAGGCCGGCTGGGCGCCCATCACGGCCCGCAGCAGGGTGGATTTGCCGGCGCCGTTGGCCCCCAGCACACTCACGGTTTCCCCGGCCTCCACGTGCAGGGAAACCCCCTGCAAGACCGGCAGACCGGAGTAGCGCACCTTGATATCGTCGATTTCGAGAATGCGGGCGCTCATGGCTTAAGATCTCTCTCTTCCGTGTCCCTGGACATAGCGCTCTCCCAGATAGGCCTTGATGACCTGTTCGTTGCGGGCGATGTCGGCGGGCAGGCCTTCGGCAATCTTGCGGCCGGAATCCAGGACGATCAACCGGTCGCTGGTGCGCATGACCAGTTCCATGACATGTTCGATCAGAATCACGGCCACGCCCATCTGGTGGTGAATATGACGGATGCTGGCCATGATGTCTTCGATCTCGCCGGGATTGAGACCGGCGGCCACTTCGTCCAGCAGGAGCAGCTTGGGACGCGTCCCCAGAGCGGTGGCCATGGTGACCTTTTTCTGGGCGGCCACCGGCAGCTCGCTGACAAACGAGGAAGCGGCCGCGCTCAGGTTCAGATCGGCCAGGATGGCATCGGCCTGTTCCCGGGCCGCCCGGCGGGAGGGGGTGCGCATGAAGCAGCCCACCATGACGTTTTCGCGCACGGTCAGGTCGCCGGCCGCGGTGTAGACCTGGAAGGTGCGTGCTATACCGCGGCGGGCCACCTCATGGGCGTTCAAGGGTGTGATGTCGTCACCGTCGAAGACGATGCGTCCGCTGGTGACCGGGTACTTGCCGGCAATGCAGTTGAAGAGGGTGGTCTTGCCGGCCCCGTTGGGCCCGATCAGTCCCAGCAATTCGTCCGGCGCCAGCCGGAAGGAGATCTTGTGATTGGCCCGCAGGCCGCCGAAATCCTTGACGAGGTTGTCGACTTCCAGTAGCGCCATCAGGTCTGTTTCCTTCGTCGTACGCGTTCCACGATCCCCCAGACCCCCCGCGGCTCCTTGGCCGAGATCACCATGATGATGACCGCATAGAGGATGAGGTCGATGCCTGCCAGCCCGGCCATGCCGCCCAGCCATTCCTTGAGATAGCTCTTGAGCGGGATCAGGATCCCGGCCCCGATGATGGGCCCCCAGAGACTGCCGGCGCCCCCCAGCATGGCCATGAGGGCGATCAGGATGGAGATGTCCAGGCTCATGGTATCTTCCGGTTCGATGACCTTGATGTAGCAGGCATGGAAGGAGCCCACCACGCTGACATAGGCCGTGGCGATGGCGTAGGTCTTGATTTTGGACCAGTGGACGTTGATGCCCAGGGAGCGGGCCATGTCTTCGTTGTCCTTGATGGCCCGCAGCTGGTAGCCCAGACGCGACTTGCGGAACCAGTTCAGGTACAGAATGCCCACCAGGAAAAACATGAAAATGACGTAGTAATAATAGATGTCTTCCCTGAAGATCAGGCGCAGGAAATCCGGCGGCCGGTATTTGATGGGAGAGATTTCCAGGCCCCGCGCCGCCCCCAGAAAATCCCAGACTTCGAAGATGTCTTTCAGCACCAGGGAGGTGGCAATCGTAGCGATGGCGAAGTAATGGCCTTTCAGGCGGAAGAGGGGATAGCCGATGATAAACGACCAGGTTACCGCCAGCAGCACCCCGACGGGCATCGAAAACCAGAAGGGGATATCCCAGCGGATCAGCAAGACGGCCGTGGTATAGGCGCCGATGCCGACATACTGGGCCTTGCCGAGATCCACCTGGCCGCCATAGCCGCCGATGGTGTTCCAGCCCATGCCATAGAGCGAGAAGATAAAAAATTGGATCATGGTCGCCAGGGCGAAGGCGGAAACGGGCAGCAGGGGAAAGATCAGCATGACCAGCGCCAGAAGGCCGGCGATAACCAGATCCAGGCGCCGCTGATCCGAAAAATCGAAGGCGTGTCTCAGTGCTTCCATCCGAAGAGTCCCCTGGGCCGCAGCACCATGATGAAGAAGTAGGCTACATAGATCCACATGTACTTGAACGAGGTCATGGGAACGTCGACCATCCAATCGACATCGAAGGTATAGGTCATGAAATCCCAGAAGCCGGGCAGTTCGGTGATCAGCCCCACCACCAGAGAGGCGAAGAACGCGCCGGTTACGCTGCCGAAACCGCCCATGGCGACGATGGTAAAGGCGATCATAGTAAACAGCAGGCCCACATAAGGATTGACCGGCCAGAAGTTGACGATCAGGGCTCCGGCCGTGGTTGCCGAGGCGCCCCCGATGCCCCCCAGGCCAGGCCATTCATCTTCTCGGTGGAGATGCCCATGTAGCGGGCGCCCTGGGGATTGAGCGCGGTGGCGGTGAGGGCCTTGCCTATGCGGGTTTTGGTCATGAGCAGCCAGACGCCCACAAAGGCCACCACCGACAGGCCGGCCGCGGCCAACTTGGTGGCCGGCACGATGATGCCCAGCCCCAGGTCGAAGCTTTTGTCCACCAGGAGCCCTTTGTGCAGGGCCCGGTCTTCGGAGCCGAAGACCAGCAGCGCGACGTTGCGCAGCAGCAGCATCAGACCGAAAGTTCCCAGAAGCTGGGCGATCATCGGCCCCCGCAGGATATAGGTCACAAAGCCCCGGTAGCAGACGATCCCCAGCACAAAGCCCACCGCAGCGGCCAGGGGCAGCGTGAACAACGGATCGATGCCCAGCGCCTGGGAGGTCAGCAGGGTCGTGTACATCCCGAACATCAAAAATTCGCCGTGGGCGAAATTGATGATATCCATCACCCCGAAGATCATGGTGAGCCCCAGCGCCACCAGGGCCAGCACCATGCCAAAGAGCAGCCCGGCAACAATCGAACTGGCCAGAATTTCCACAAATGCCCCCTGGACGAAGTCGTTTATGAAAAGCGTCGTTCCCCAACAGGAGAGAACGCCAGGAAACGGCGATCGCCTCAAGGAGGCGGCCGCCGCTTGGTTATGCATGGTGATCCGGAAGGGGTAGATTTTGGTTCAGGCCAAGGCCGCAACGATTTTGAGACCGCAGGCGTAGCGGAGCTACGTCGAGGATCTCAAATGAGCGAGAACGCCGGCCTGGGCCGAAAGATCCCCCTTCCGGCCGGCATGACTACCATTTAGGGAACGGATAGATCATATCCGCCGACGCCACGTCGAACGGATAGACGATCTCCAGGCCGATCTGGCCGTCGGCGCCCTTCTGATACTGCCCGATCAGGCCGGAACCCAGGATGTTTTGTCCGATTTCGTTGCCCGTGCTGGCGAATTTGACGCCGGCCCAGGGCACCACGAGCTGCGCGCCGGGGATTTCGATAGTGTTGGCCGCCTTCTGAATTGCAGCGGGTTGGGTGGATCCGGCCATCTCCAACACGTACACCCAGGTTTGCAGACCGGTAAAGGCCCGGGCCGAGGCGCCGCCCAGATCGTTGCCGGTTTTCTCCTTGTAGAGTTTGTTGACCTGGCCGGCCAGGGGTTTGATCTGAACCACCTGGGGCAGGAAAACCGAACGGGTCAGGATGCCCGCGATGGAATCGCCCAGGGCGCTGCGGAATTCCGGCTTGTCGAAGCCGGCATCCTGGCCCCAGATGATTTTGGGCTGCACCTGCTGGGTCTTGAGGGTCTTCACCATCAAAATGGCATCCGAGGTATAGGAGGCAAACAGCAGCACATTGGCTTTGGAAGCCTTGAGGGAGCGGACTTCACTGGAGAGATCCGGGGATTTGTCCGAGTACAGCAGGGTTTTGCGCAGCTTGAAGCCGTATTCCGGAGCCAGCTCCTCGATCACTTTGGTGACGAAAGAGCCCCACTCGCTGTTTTCGCAGGCCGAGGAGATGGTCCCGATTTCTTCCAGCGGTACGGCCGGCACACCCCGCACCTGGCCCTTGTTCAGGCCCACCAGCAGTTCGAAGAGATCCTTGGTGAACCAGCGGTCGTGGGGGGTGGTGCGCCAGAACCACTTGAAGCCCCGCTCGGTCAGCGCCGGCGAGGTCGAAGATCCGTTGATCATGGGCACGCCGTACTGCTCGCAGACCGCGCTGACGGTCTTGGTGACCGAACTGTGGTAGCAGCCCAGGATGCCGTCCACCTTGTCATCCAGAATGAGCTTTTTGGCCAGGTCGGCGCCCAGGGTGGGGTTGCCTTCGTGGTCTTTGAAGATCAGGGTGATCTTGGCGCCGCCCATGCTCTGGATGCCGGCGTTTTGGGCCATGGTCATGTCGATATCGGGAAAGGTTTCGTTGCAGAGCTGGGCGGCCAGTTCGGCCCCGGCCCGCAGCTCGCGTCCGGCTGCGGCGGCGCTGCCGGTGAGCGGATAGATGACGCCGATCTTGATGTCCTTGGCCGCCAATGTTGCGCTTGGCACCATCAATCCGCAAAAGATGGCCACGGTTGCCAGGATAGCTGTCAATGGGAGCTATCGTTTCATGATGGTCCTCCTTGTGTCGCGCTGGGGTTGCCGGTGGGGGCGGGGATCGGCCCCATCGGTTGAAACAGAACGAGGGCGCGAACGATCCGGCGCCCTCGTCTCGATTAAACCGGTGTGCAAGCTGAAAAGAAATGAATGCGGTTCATTTGCGGATCTTTACTGGATGTGGGTTCGGCTGTCAAGGTGTGAACACGGTGTGAAAACGGCCGCCTAAGACCGTATCTCGATACCGATTTCGATTTTGGAGAACAACATTCGGGCACGGCCAATGCCCCGGGCGGTCGCCTGCTTACAGGATGGCCAGATGTTCGTCTTTCAGATCCGAAACGAACATGTGCCCCGGGGCGTGGGTGATGGTCAGGTCCAGGCGGGCCGAGATGGCGGCCAGAGTCGAGGTGACGCCGCAGGCCCAGAACACCGGGACTTCGCCGGTCCGGACGGTCACCGGATCGCCGAAATCGGGACGGTTCAGATCCTGGATGCCCAGCTCACCGGGATCGCCGATGTGGATGGGCGCGCCGTGGGTCAGATGAAAGCGGGTGGTCACCTGCACCGCGCGGATGGCCTGGGCCGGCGTCATGGGGCGCATGGTGACCACCAGGGGGGCGCTGAAAGGGCCCGCCGGCCGGCATTGGCGGTTGGTGATATACATAGAGACGTTTTTGTCTTCCTCGATGTTGCGGATGGGCAGACCGGCGGCCAGCATGGCGTTTTCAAAGGAGAAGCTGCAGCCCAGCAGAAAACTGACCGTGTCCGGCCGGAAGCGGTCGGCCACATTGGTCACTTCTTCGGTCATCTCTCCTTTTGCAAAGATCCGGTAGCGCGGCAGGTCGACCCGCAGATCGGCCCCCTCGGCAATGGCCGGTGCGCTTTCGCCCGCTTCCAGCACGTCCAGCACCGGGCAGGGCTTGGGGTTGCGCGTGCAAAAGAGCAGAAAATGAAAGGCGTGGGAGGCCGGCAGCATTACCAGATTGGCCTGCAAAAAGCCGGTGGCGGCCCCGGACGTGGGGGTGGTCCATTCGCCGCTGCGGATGCGGCGGCGCAGGTCGGTGGCGGTCATGGTGGCGGATGCTTGCATGATAATTTCCTCTATGTCCCCAGTTCTGGAGTTGAATTTTATGATTTATTTTCTTCCGTCCGGAAGAAAATAAATGCGTGAATCAGGTCTTTGAGCAGCGCTGCGGCAGCCCCGGTGGGGGAACTGTGCCCGCCGGTGACGGTGATGCGCCCCATGATGTCGGTGTCGAAGCTGATGCCCTTTTCCGAAAAGTGGACCCCGGCCAGGGGGTGGTCGGCCGCTAAAGCTTCCGGCGCCACCCGTACTTCCAGGCGGTCGTCCTGCCAGCGGGCCGAACCGATCAGCTTGATCACCCGGCCGTTCGCGTGGGCCTCTTCCATGGCCTCCCGGCTGACTCCAGTGATCCCGGTGGTTCGGACGTCGCTGATGCCAAGGCCCTGGTCGAAGAGCTGGTTGGCGATCAGGATGATTTTGTTGCGGGTGTCCAGGCCCTCCACGTCCAGGGTGGGATCGGTCTCGGCGATCCCGAGTTCCTGGGCGGCCTTGAGGGCCGTATCATAGGCGATGCCCTCCTGGCTCATGCGGGTCAGGATGTAGTTGGTGGTGCCGTTCAAGATGCCTTCCACGGCCCGGACCCGGGCCCCGGCGGTGCAGAGCTTGCCCACATCCAGGGTGGGCAGGGCGGCCGCGGTGGCGGCGCTCATGAAAATACGCCCGCCGTTGGCGCGGGCGCGCTCCTGGAGATCCCGGTAGAACAGGACCAGGGGGCCCTTGTTGGCCGTGATGACCGTCATTCCGCGCGCCAGGGCCGCGTTCATATGGGAGCGGGCCGGCTCGCCGTCCACCAGGTTGGTGGGGGTGGCCTCCACCAGCACATCGGCCGCCGTTGTTTCCAGGATGTCCACTCCGGTTTTACCTGGCCACCCGAAGGATGTCATGGTTTCGATGGGCCGGCCGGCGTCGATAAGCGCCTGCAATTGGTCCAGGGGGAGACCTTCGCGGCCGCCCAGGGCAGCCCCACCGATGTCCACCACAGCCGGGATGCGGGGATCGATGCCGTAGCGTTCCTGCAGATCCTGTTGCTTTTCCGCCACCAGCCGGACGAAGGCCCGCCCGACATTGCCGAAACCGCAGACCACGATGCGGATAGGGGTCATTTGTAGTGCCTCGCTATGAGTTGATGGTAGTCGCGTCCGTCCACCTCGGCTTCCACCACCACCGGGCCGGGGGTTTCGAAGGCCTGCCGGAGGGCCTGGCGCAATGTTTCCGGGGTGTGTGCCTTGAAGATCGGCACTCCGAAGATGTGATCGGCGCCCAGGAAGGCGCCCTGGTTGATCCGGGAGCTGTCGGCCGGGCAGTTCTGCCAGCCCTGCTTGACTTCGATCAGGCTCAACATCCGGTCGGCCAAAACGACGATGACGGTATCGAGTCCCAGACGGCGGGCCGTGATGAGTTCGCCCGCCATCATGGTAAAACCCCCGTCGCCGGTGACGCACACCACCGGGGTTCCCGGCTGGCAGAGGGAGGCCGCCAGGGCCGCCGGGATGCCGAATCCCATGGAGGACCAGCCGTTGGTCATCAGGAAACGGCCCGGGGCCGGGGTGGGCCAGAGCTGGCCGATCAGGTGGGTGTGGGCGCCCACGTCACAGGTCAGGATGCCTTCGGGGGGCAGGACCTCCCGGAGGATGTCCAGAGCTTCCACCGGGCCCAGGGCGCTTGTGCCGGGATGCAGCGCACGGTGCAGGTCTTCCCGGTGCCGTGCCAGGACCTCGAAATCCCAAGCGGTGTTCAGCGGCGCCATAGTCGCCAGGGATGCCAGCGTTTCTTCAAGGTTGCCGACGCAGACGGCGGCCAATTCATGGGGCGGGGAGAGTTCGGCAGGGGCGGTATCGATATGCACCAGCGGCACGGGGGGCAGCCATGCTTCGTAGTCGAACTCCACCGGGTCGTAGCCCAGGCCGATCACCAGGTCGGCCTGGCGGGTGATATCGGCCAGCCGGTCACTGCAGGCATGGAATAGAACACCGGCGTAAGACGGATGGGTTTCGGGCAGCAGCCCTTTGGCCATGGGGGTCAACACCACCGGCGCCGGGACGACTTCCAGCAGGCGCGCCAGGAGACGGTCCAGGCGCAGGCGTGCGGCGGTCAAGCCGACGGCCAGCAGGGGGCGGCGGGCCCTGCGGATTAGGCCAAGGGCGGTTCGGAGATCACCTTCCGCGACCGGTGGCGCCGGTTGCACGGTGGCGGAAGGCGGTGCGCCCGCTTGGGTCTCCCGGGCGTTCAGGTCCACCGGCAGGCCGATATGAACCGGGCCGGGGACTTCGCTGACGGCCGTGGCCAGGGCCCGGTCGATGGTGGACACCAGGGAATCGGCCCGGGCGCGGGTGGTCCACTTGGTGATGGGCCGGAACAGGACCTGGTGATCCACGTTCATCTGGGTCACGCGGTGGCGCATGGTATCGCTTTGCTCGGTGGTGGCGGCGATCAGCCCCGAACGGTCGAGCAGGGCGCCGCCCACCCCGGTGGCCAGGTTGGTGGCGCCGGGACCGAAGGTGCCGTGGCACAGCGCCGGCTGTCCGGTCAGGCGAAAGCAGACATCGGCCATGAAGCCGGCCGTGGCTTCGTTGGCCACCAGGATAAAGGGCATCCCCCGGCGCCGCATGGCTTCCATATAGGGAATCCAGGGGCCTCCCGGAATGCCGAAGGCATACCGCACCCCGTGCGCCATCAAACGCTCCACAAACACTTCCGCAACCTGCGCCATGGATTCATGCCTTTCGGTCGATAAGGAATCAGCGCGGCCTCTTGCGGCCGGCCGATTGCCTGTATCACAATCCCCCGGAGGCCCGCAACTCGCCGTCGGTCCGTATCGAAGTAAGCATATCCTTAACATGTTGTCTTCGTTGACAATGGTACTTTACGCCACAAGTTTGAATAGTGCTTGATGGCGTTCGGCCATCATGTTACCTATCCGCTATTATGCTCATAACGGGCCGCGTCCGGCAGACCATGGACTGCGGACAGGGGGCGATCCAAACGGTTTTCGAAGCGATGTTCGGGAGAGGGCATCGAACCATAAAAGGAGGAAAAGATGACGGACATTTTGCAGTTGATCAAGAACCGGGATCCCGGGGAGAGGGAATTCCACCAGGCGGTCTACGAGGTGATGGAATCGGTGAAGCCGGTCCTGGACCGCAGTCCGGAGTACCGCAAAGCGGCCGTTCTGGAGCGGATTACCGAACCGGAGCGGGTCATCCTGTTCCGGGTGCCCTGGCAGGACGACCAGGGGCAGGTCCATGTCAACCGCGGCTTCCGGATCGAAATGAACAGTGCCATTGGCCCCTACAAGGGCGGCCTGCGCTTTCATCCTTCGGTGAACCTGAGCATCCTCAAGTTCCTGGCCTTCGAGCAGGTGTTCAAGAATGCCCTGACGACCCTGGCCATGGGGGGCGGCAAGGGCGGCTCCGACTTCGACCCCAAGGGCAAGTCGGATGCGGAAGTGATGCGCTTCTGCCAGAGTTTCATGATTGAGCTGGCCCGCCACATCGGGCCCAACACGGACATTCCGGCGGGTGATATCGGGGTCGGGGCGCGGGAGATCGGTTTTCTCTTCGGGCAGTACAAACGTCTGCGCAACGAATTTACCGGTGTGCTGACCGGCAAGAGCCTGGGCTGGGGCGGCAGCCTGATCCGTCCCGAAGCCACGGGCTACGGCTCGGTCTACTTCGCCTCCGAGATGCTGGCCACCCGCAACGAGAGCCTGGCAGGCAAGACCTGCCTGGTATCGGGTTCCGGCAACGTGGCCCAGTATACGGCCGAGAAGATCATCGAACTGGGCGGCAAGGTGGTCACCCTGTCGGATTCCTCGGGCTACATCTTTGACGAAGAGGGCATTGACCGCGGCAAGCTGGATTTCGTGATGCGCTTAAAGAACCTGCGGCGGGGCCGCATCAAGGAATACGTCGAACAATACCCCGCGGCCACCTATGTGGAAGCGGATCTGACCCTGGATCACAATCCCCTCTGGGATCACAAGGCGGACTGCGCCTTCCCCAGCGCCACCCAGAACGAGATCAACGGCAAAGACGCCGCCAACCTGGTGAAAAACGGCACCACGCTGGTCTGCGAGGGGGCCAACATGCCCTCCACGCCGGAAGCCATCGACGTCTTCCTGGACAACAAGCTGCTCTACGCCCCCGGCAAGGCGTCCAATGCGGGCGGCGTGGCGGTGTCCGGCCTGGAGATGGCCCAGAACAGCATGCGTCTGAGCTGGCCGCGGGAAGAAGTGGACGGCCGGCTGCAGATCATCATGAAGAGCATCCACTCCACCTGCCTGGAGGCTGCCGCCGAATACGGGCACGCGGGCAACTACATGATGGGCGCCAACATCGCCGGGTTCGTGAAGGTGGTCAACGCCATGCAGGACCAGGGCGTGGTTTAACTTCGGATCAGCTTCTGCGTTTCATTTGCCGGGAAAACCGGTCGCGGCCTGCGGGCCCGGCCGGTTTTTTTATGGCATCAGGGCGTATTCCAAAGACATTGAGGCGTCCGGCGGGTTTCCCGCCGATCTTGACAGGATGCTGCCAGGCCTTACGCTGTAACAATCAGAATGACCATCGGAAACCGCAAATTCCGAAAGCACCTGCCATGACCAGTGACCCCCATCACAATGAAAGCGCAAGCCGCGAAACATTGCCGCATCTGCGGAAGGAAATCCGCCGCCTGAAACAGGACCTGGATATTCTGTCGCAGCAGCATCGCACCTTGCAGCAGGCCTACGACCAGCGCATTCATGGGATGGGGGAAAACGGCAGCTCCGACCCGCAGAAGGCCCAGGCCCTCCAACTGGCCGAACTCATTATCGCGAACAGCCCGGCGATTTTATTCCGCCGTCTGGCCGCCGATGACCCGAAACAGCGCAAGATGGTCTACGTTTCCCCCAACATTGCCCGTTTCGGCTACCGGGCGGAAGACTTCCTAAGTAGCCGGATCATGTTCCGCGACATTGTCTACGCGGAAGATTCCGAGCGCACCGTTAAGGAAATCGAGTCCTATGTCCGTCGCCATATCGAAGCCTATACCCAGGTCTATCGCATCGTCACCAAGGACGGCGACATCCGTTGGGTCGAGGACCGCACTTCGGTCGTGGACGACCCCCTCACGAGCCGACGCTATCATCAGGGCATCGTCATCGATATCCACCGGCGCAAAGAGGCGGAAGAAAAGCTGCGCAAGAGCGAGGAGAAGTATCGGCGGATCGTGGAAACCGCGGGGGAAGGCTTTCTGCTGCTAGACCAGGATCTGAAGATCGTGGATCTCAATTCGGCCTATGCCCGCATGGTGGGATGCCGGCGTGCCGCACTGATCGGTCAGAGCCCCTTTCAGAAGGATACCGACGTCTATGCGCAGTTCTGGCCCGGTCCGGAAGAATCCTCTCCCCAGCAGGATCTGCGCGAATTCGAAGGGGTCATCAAAACCTGCGACGGCCGCGCCAAACCGGTGCTGTTCCATGCCAACACGGTGCGCTCGGATGCGGGCCGGCTCATCGGGAAGATGGCCTTTGTGACGGATCTGACCGAACACAAAAAGGCTCTGGCCTTGGCCGCCGAGGTTCAGCGCAGCCTGCTGCCGGACCGCGCACCGCGCATTCCGGGCCTGGAAATTGCCGGACGCAACCAGCCCTGCGAGGAAATCGGGGGCGACTACTTCGATTATTTATGGCAACCCGGCGCCGAGGACGGTCCCTTTTCGCTCGTGGTAGGCGACATCACCGGCCATGGCGTCGATTCGGCCCTGCTCATGTCCGGCGCCCGGGCCTTTTTGCGCATGCGCGCCTCCCAACCGGGCACCCTGGCCGACATTGTAGCCGCCATGAATCAGCACCTGACCGGGGACGTCTACGAAAGCGGCCGCTTCATGACCCTGTTCTACCTCACGATTGACGGTCAACGACGCAGCATCGAATGGATCCGGGCCGGCCATGATCCGGCCCTGGTTTTCGATCCGGAGCGGGACCGCTTCCAGGAACTCAAAGGGCCCGGCCTGGCCCTGGGTGTGGATCAGCACTACGTCTACCAGGTCCAGTCCGAGGTTGCCCTGCAACCCGGCCAGATCCTTCTGCTGGGTACGGACGGCATCTGGGAGGCGTGTAATGCCCAGGGGGAGATGTTCGGCAAGAAGCGTTTTGAATCGATGGTGCGGCAAAACGCCGGGGCCGGTGCCGCTGACCTGTTGGATGCGGTCTTCCAGGCCCTGGACGCGTTCTCCCACGGTGTGAAGCAGGCCGACGACATCACGCTCGTGGTCGTCAAGGTGCTGCCCAAAAAAACGGCCACCCGTTCTCCCGGCATCACCGCCGGCCGTCAACTCCCCATTTAGATTGGCTCGGGCAGCCTCTTGCCCGAAGACAATTCCCCCGTTTGGCAAAACCGAAACCTTCCCACAAATCCTCTTCGGCCTGCGAAGAATGGAATCCCCTCGTTTATCGCGCTTTTTTTGAACCTTTCGGCCGGATCCCGCCACCAATCAGCAAACACTTCAAAGGAGGGTTTCAATGGCAAGTTTCAAGATTGCTCCGAATAAGGTGGTTGGATTGACACTGACGCTGCTGGTGGGCCTGTCACTGAACGCGTTTGGCCAGCAGAAACAATTGCCCGCCGTCACTTTAAAGCAACCCCCCGCCAGGACGGTACAATCGGTCAAGCCCGGGGTGAGAACGACTGGGGCCTTGGCGGTCAAAGCAGCCGTGCCGGGGTTGAACGGCCTTACCCGGGCGGATGCCGAGAAAGCGTTGGCCAAAGCCGGTTTCCGGATCGGGATTGTCCAACACACCCCGAACGGCAAGGGGCGTCCGGGGACGGTAGTCAAACAAAGCCCTGACGCCAAGGCGCTGGCCGCCAAAGGCAGCGGGGTGAATATCTGGATTCTGACAAAGCGGGGCCCGGGTTTGCAGCGGGCTGCCCGGCCGGACGGATCCCAAAACCAGCCCCAACCCAGATTCCAGGCAGGCAAAAAGAAGCTTTGGATGACATTTCCCGGCACGGTGCCGGGGGTCGTCGTGTATGACAGCAAGGGGCAAATCCTGCAAACCTTCGGCCGTGGTCGGAAGTTCGACATTACCGAGAGCCTCCGCAAGACCAACGCCGGCCGAATTTATTGGGACATCGCCCCCAAGCCGGGCACCCAGGTGATGGCCATGCGCTGGGATCCGAAGGATCGTACACTCTTCAGTCTCGCCCAGTACCGCAACCTTATTCAGAAGTGGATCATCCCGGTGGACGACCGTGCCATGGCGGACAGTGAACCCGGCAACGGCCTCATCGGCGGCGCGGCCCGGCTTGGTGTCGGCTATGTCAACGGTGAGGTTGGCGGCGGCGATGCCGCCGACTTCGGGCGGGTGACGGCCCTTGGCGCCGGCACGGGCACCCTGGTAAAGGTGGAAGTGGTCTCCGGCAGCGTAGCGCTGTACCTTTACGGCCCCACCCAGACCTATCTGGACGGCGGGAGCAGCCAGGTATGGATCGCTCTGGCGCCGAGCACCCCTTTCTTTTTTGAAGTCCGGCCCACCGGATCCACGGCCACGCCCTACCGCATTCGCATCTCCAAAAAGCAGTTGCATGATGCCTACGAGGCCAACGATACCCCGGCCCAGGCCAAAACACACAGCTCAGGCAGGGCTTTCCTGGGCAACCTCATCAACAGCAGCGGCGCCCATGTGGGCTTCAACGACTACTACAAGATCCGGATCAATGAACCGAAAAACGTTCGCATCAATGTTACCCATGCAGGCTTGGCAGCGGGCAAACGGGTAACGGTTGCCCTCTACGACCCGAACGGCACCCTCGTCAGTTCGGAGAATTACGCCGGGAATGCCAACGGCTGCCTTTTCAACTACGACCTCAGACCGGACTGGGATGACCCTTCCTATCCGGTGCCGTTTCCGGCCGGTGACTGGCGCATCCTGGTCAGCGAATACAGCAGCAACACCAGCGGTATCGGCTCTCCGTCAGCCTATGGCCTGGGAGATCCACCAGCGGCCTATACCCGCACGGATCATTGGATTACAACAGACCTGACGCCCTGAGAACTGCCGCAGGGCCTGGGCTCGATCAGGTCGTCCCAACCAAAGACAAAGGCAGCCTTTATTGTTCGGGTGGCGGCTTACTGCGAGTTGGCGGTTTTCGGATTTTGTCGATCGATGGGTTAGGAGAAAAAACGCCCACCGCACCTTCAGGCCAAGGGCGATGGGCGTAATCCGTCTACGCGTCTTACATCGGATGGCAGGGTTTGGTGGCTACTCCACGCTGATGTTGACCTGGCGTGGTTTTTCTTCTTCCGGTTTGGGGATGGTGATCTTGAGCACGCCGTTCTTGAAATTGGCCTTGATGTTGTCGGAGCGCACCATGGCCGGCAGGGCGAAGGAACGCCCGAATTTGCCGAACACGCGTTCGCTGCGGTAGTAGCTGCCGTTGCCGATGCAACTGTCCACCACCCGCTCGCCCTGGATGGACAGGACGTTGTCTTTCACTTCGATGGCGACCTCCTCCTTGTCCACCCCCGGGATCTCCACAAAGATCAGGATCGCCTCCTGGGTGTCCACGATATCCACGGCCGGCCGCCAGGCCACCGTGGCATCGGAATCATAGCCGCCCGGCTGGGCAAAGACATCCTCGAATAGCCGGTTGATCCCCTGTTGCAGACTGGCAATTTCCCGTGCCGGACTCCATTTGATGATGGCCATGCTTTCCTCCCGTGTTGCTGGTGCCAATGTCGTTTTCAGATAGAACGATCTAAAATCATTAATAAATTTAGCTTAAAAATAATCATGGGCACGTTTCTGTCAATGGACCATGAAGAAGGGCCCGATGTCGTAGGATATAGGCGAATCCCTTGTCTCCGGGGTGTGCATGTGATAAAGGGAGCAGAGTCAAAGAAGAGCTCCAATGGCTGTTCCCATTGGCTTTTCCTGGAGAGCCGGCCTACCCCACCATCCCATACCAGACGAAGCGTCACGGTGTTTTGGGGCTACGCTAAAACACCGCTGCCTTTTTATAGATATCAAAACGAATTGCGCGAGGCGCTGGTTTTTCATTCCCGTGAAGGCAGGGGATCCACCCACAATGCAACGACGTAGTTTCCTGGACTCTCGCCTGCACTATGTCACGATTGAAAAAGTTTTCTCGAGTGTATCTTTCATTGTTTTTTCTAAAGAAGGGGCGAGTTGGGGACGTGGTTGATGAAAAACGTAAAAAAACTTGTTGGTACTCTTTGTCAACAAGATCCCCATGATCTCCATTATATTAAATCTGTTTCAAGATAACTTGTTTTTGTAATTATCATGCAGCCTGATAATTACGATAATAAGCGCGAAAAGCTGCAATCGATGCACATAAAATTGGGCGGCAAGAATTGTAGATTCTATATAATCCATTGATAGCCGTAGATTTTGTGGTATTTTTGTCGAAAAAGATGGACAATTGTATCGTATGTATCTTGATACAATTATCCGTCAAAAAGCTGCAGCATGATAATATTATAGTTATACTCAAAAATTCTTATGGAACTAAAAGAGCCAATCTATAATGGGTTTTACAAATTTAGCTTTGAGGAAGCATTTTCGAGATTTAGCGAATATTTTGGTCAATATAAGATCAAAAGAGCGAACAAAAAGATTGGTGAAATAATCTTAGAAGCAGCATACCCATATAGTTTGGGTCTTTGGTCTACTTGGATCAAACATATTGTAATAAATATTGAACAAAGAGGTACAAATTTGTCCGAGATCGAAATTTATGGAAAGCCTGTATTATCTCCTCATCATTTATTTAAAGAGCTGTATTATCGGAGGATTAGAATAGACATCATTAAATTCAAAGATGATTTTATAAAGTCTTTTCAAGAGTTTGAATTGCGTCATTTAAAATAAAGTTAGTATAACAAGCGGCTGCTGCAGACCGCGATAGCCCGCCGCGGCTGCAGAGCCGCGACGTTATGAAGTTGAATATTTGAATATGAAAATTCCAGAAATAAAAATTGTTCTAAATCCAGAAACTGACGAGGCAAAAAGAGCTATAGGCTTCAAATGGGCTGGTGAGGATAGCGAAGGTCGCACTGTCGGCTGCCGCCATAAAATTGGAGGAGAACCGGATTGGCTACAATCTGATGAAAGTCCTGATTGTGAGTGTGGAAAAAAAATGGCCTTTTACGGTCAATTCGATTCAATTGGTGATGAATTTTGCCTTGGGGACTGTGGGATTATTTATGTATTCGTTTGTTTCGACTGTTTTACAACCAAAAGTATCCTTCAGTCATATTGAAAAATAAATAATTTCATAACCATGCAGTCCAGGTGACAGCCAGGGCCGATGCGTTCGAAGAAAACCGTTATAAACAGACAATTATCATCTTTTAAAAGGTCAGTGGAAGCCCTGGCTGCCCCTGACCGCCACGTTCGGTGTAATGAAATGAAGATTATCATAATTGTCGTTTTTGTCTTAGCAGCTATCGGTGTTTCAGCATGGCTATTAACCCATCGCTTTCGACCTATAATTGGTGAGATTGCACCAGCGCATGTTCTCCAAGAAAAATATGGACTGTACGCTGAGAACCGTCCTGACATCAAACTCAATCCTGAAAATGTCCCAGAGGATCTTCGTATACTCATTCCCCACGCTGAGAAGTGGGGAATAGGTGACGATATTATAAGAAATGATTTCATCGAAAAAACTAAAGATGGCGAGAAGCAGGAGTTGCACGACGCACTTTACGAACCATATGAGCGGATAACTGCATGGTTGGATAGTTTTGGCAACAACGCTATGTCTGATGAAGCAGCAGCTTTCATGTACATGCAACTCGCGCTTGATGAGATGGGGATTTACATTCTCGAAGAAAAAAAGATGGCAAAGGGAAGCACCCAACAAACGAATACACCTGACAAAAAATAGCTGCGCAATTTTTTGAAGGTGATTCTGGCCGTTCGCCAATAAATAATACAACAAGTGAGGCAATTATGGCTGATGCAAAGGTTCAGAGAGAACTTTCAATAAGAAGTGAATCAGTTCAACGTGTGTTTAATTTCCACATAAGTAGCCTTTTTTATGTTATTAACCCGGCAATAATAGTTGCCAATTATGCTGCGTAAGCAATCTTAGGATGTTTAAAGTATTTTGCAACGCGCCTTGGCAATTTTTGTAGCATGCGAAGGTGGCTTAGCGCCTTGCTCTTTAATTGGGATTTTGACCTGGCTGGCGCACCGGAATGAACCCCGGCCTTCAAATCACAGTTCAAATATTCATCTGGATTCAATTCGGGCGAATACGAGGGCAAAAAGAACAGTTCGATTTTGTCTTTATGCTGATCGATCCAGTCTTTGACAATATGACTATGATGAACTCGCAGATTGTCCAAAATCAAAAATACCTTTTTGTCGGCATCTTTTATCAATCGTTTGCAAAATTTGATAAAGGTCTGCGAGTTCATTGTCTGATTGTAGATCATGAAACGGACTTTACCCTGATTGGTAATCGAAGAGATCAGGTTGACCCTTTCCCTTTTTGCATTGAGCCGTATGGCAGGCGTTTTTCCTCTTGGCGCATAGCTTCTGCCATGCTGACTGTCGCTGCAAAGCCCGGTCTCATCCCCCCAATTTATCTCAGCGTCTTCTTTCTTGGCCCTGACTGCAATGGCGGGATACTCTTCGTCAAGCCATTTTTGAACCAATTTTGGGTTCTGTTCATAGGCTCTGCGCAAAGGCTTTTGGGGGGTAAAGCCCCAGCGGTTGAGGTACTCACCTACGGTGCGAATCGGCATATTGATGGAAAAAAGCTGCGTGATCAACTGCTGGACAGCCCGACGGGTCCAAAGGGCAAATGGGAACTTGAGTTGATCAGGGGTTTTATCGGTAATTACCTTTTTCAGCTGCTTTTCCTGCTCTGGATCAAGCGTTCGGCAACTACCGGTTTTGCGCCCCCGTTTCTTTGCCTTAATCGCATTTTGACCGCCTTTTTCGTAGGCTTTAAATATCTTGCACGCATTAGTGTAGTGAATGCCAACAACCTCACCGATCTCTTTGTAAGTTTTGCCAGCTTTGCGAAGCCTTACAACTTGTCGGCGCAGTTGCTCTTGAACCTCTGGTTTAAGCTTTCTGGTGTCTGTTGTTTCCATGCGAAGTACTATACCATACTTCGCAGTATTTTGGTATGAATAATCGCCGGGTTAATAACAGGCGTTATCAACGCAAGCTTATATGGACAGAAGATGAAAAACGACAATTTATTGATTCAATCGTAAAAGGATACCCAGTACCTATAATTTTGCTTGCTGAAGCTGAGATTGAAGGGAAGAGATCATTTGAAATTATTGATGGAATGCAAAGATTGAATGCAATTGTCGCTTTTATAGAGGGTGAGTTTCCATATCAAGACAGCTTTTTCGATTTGAATACTATGGTTGAATCTAAATCTTTGTTGGATGATGGAAGTCTCTCCCAAAAAGAGCCTAGGTTAGCCCGTAGTATTTGTGAATCAATAGCCAGTTATATTTTACCTCTCTCCGTTTATTCGTTTGATGACGCAAGAAGAGTTGATGATATATTTAGGAGAATTAATGCCGGTGGAAAACATCTTTCTAGACAAGAATTGAGAGCTGCTGGATCTTTGAGAACTTTTGCAGATATAGTTCGGGAACTCAGTGCTGAAATCAGAACAGATGTAAGCCAAAGTACAATTCTACCGCTATTTATGATGAAGGAGATAAGTATCACAGATGTTAATTTGCCATACGGGATACCCGTCAATTCACTATTTTGGATCAACAACTCTATCATCACTAAGGAAATGATAAGAGATTCAAGAGATGAAGAAATCGTATCGGATATTGTGGCATCGATGGTCTTAGATGAATATCCGGGATCGAGTTCGGCAATCCTTGATGAATATTACGGGCTGAATGAAAGTGATAGAACAAGTGCAGTTGATACCGCATTGCTTAAGCGTCAACTTGATAGAATTCGCTATGAATTTCTCCAAGTTTATGATGAGCTGAGGACTATCATTGAAAATTCTTCAAAAACTTTTCAACAGCTAGTTTTTCGTGATCCCGCACAAAGGCTACCTCGATATTTTGAAGTTTTATTCTTGGCTATTCACAACTTAATGTTCATTGAGAACAAACGTGTAAGCGATTATAAGGGGCTGATAAATTCACTTAGCGGTATTGCAACTCATATTCAAATTACTGCCGGAGGAAATTGGAGTTCAAAAAATAAGACGGACAATATTAATGCAGTAAAAGGTATTATTTCACAGCATTTTCAACCAGCGGGGGAAGACGATCCAGGCTCTAAAAAATGGGTCACAGAATTTGAAACAATTCTAATGCAGTCTCGTACAGAGCAAAATTTATATGATTTCAAACAAGGGTTTTTAAGTTTAGATGGTAACGATACTTTTAATACTGCTCTAATAAGCAAAGTTGTAAAGACCTTAACAGCAATGGTTAATAAGTCTGCGATATCTGTGGGCTATATTTGCATAGGGATTCCAGATAAAGAAGAAGACTTTGAAAGACTAAAAACACTTTTCAATATTACCCCTTATATATTTCGAAATTTCACGGTTACAGGCGTAAGACATGAACCCGATGCCTTAGGCATCTCGATTGATGAATATTTTAAAAAAATATTGGATTCTATTAAATCAGAGCCAATACAAGAAGAATATAAGGACATTATTTGTAAAAATGCGCGCCTTATTCAATATTATGATAAAGATATATTAATTTTAAAGATTGTATCGACCGGAACCCCTGCTATCTATGACAGTAAATACTATACAAGACATGGTTCGCATCTTCAGGAAATTTCTCCAGAAAATTATTCCCAGTTTTTTTTAACATATCAAAAAAGTGGCGAACAACAGCATTAACTCGGGCTGGTAAAAGCTGCGCGCTCCGCTTTGCAGCTTTTACCAGCCGTTTATGCAGAGCGTTCTGTGAATAGATTATGAAAATATTGCTTATAGTCATAGCTGCTGTGATATTGGGTATATTTATATTCGGATGTTCGAGAAAAACTGTGGAGATTCCAAAAATTCATGGAAGTCTAAAAGACATCGAAACTCATCTTAGAAAATTAATGAATAGCGACAACGATTATGCCTTCCTGATAATTGAGATTTCAGGAACAGATGATTTTATTCAAATTTCAGGCGATAAGAAAAGTGTTCAATTAGATTTTCCTTTGGCAACAGACCGTCAGAAGAATTTAGAATCGAAATTCAAGCAAATTGCAAAGCAACATAATTTAGATGTCGTTAACAGCAACGGCACAGATGGTACGAGACTCCTTGATATTAATATGCATGGCAGTCCATCTGAAGTTGCGAAGGCTTCAATAAGGTTTATGAAAGGCCTGTTTGGTGTCAGCGAAAATACAGAAATTGATTTTCAATTAAACATCTGACCACAGAACAAGCGCCTATACAAAAGTAATTGGGTCAAGTCTGCCCATGATCCAATTAAATTTCAAGATGAGTCATGAGCAGACTTGACCCCAAGGACTCTGACCCCAAGGACCCCAAGAATGAATCGCTTTACAAATGCAATTTGCCTTTTCAAAATGGTTATGCTTTTCAACTTGGAGAAATCATGAAACAATTAAGGAAATTAAATTTTTTAATCAGTGTAATGGCTATGATTATTTTAATATTTATTGGTTGTAACGGAACTACTGCCGTGAGGCCGAATGAAGCTAATTATGATCAAAGCAGCGGGAAATTTATTACACAGGATGGATATACCTTTTCTTATCGATACTATCCAGCGGCTTCAAAAGGCCCCTCGGTTATATTTATCCCCGGGATGGGCGGGCGATCAACATGGCACGGTTCGGGGGCTTATGCACTTACAGACGGATTAAACACAATAAATGTTAATTTCATCGGTTTTGACCGTGCTGGCGCATTATCAAGCGGTTCGCAGCCAGAGCACATTCGTAATACAATGAAGCGAAGCAAAGGTGGCGCTCTGAACTTCCCGACAGTCGACGGCAAAGAATCGGCTGCCCAGAATATTGTCAAAAATGAAATTGCGGCATTGCTCGAATTCGCCGAATCCTCACCAACACATGATCCTCAGAAAGGGGTGTATTTAATAGGTGGGAGTTTTGGTGCAATGATTGCCTTAGAATCCGTGGCATCTTTTCCCGATAAGCTAAAAGGGGTCATTTTTGTTTCACCCTCTGTTCTTCCCGTATGGTTTACAGAAGAGACGCAATCCCGGGAAGCAAAATTTGATATAATCAATCACTTTCAGTCGCTTGTTAAAGCCTTTGGATCAAGACCCGGTCTTGCAATTGGGAGCGATAAAGACAAGATTTCTACAAAATTCCCAGGTACCTCACTTGATGGAGCAAAATTCTTAGAAATTGAAATAGGTGATAATATAGAGGTTTTGGATGTTGATTCATCATTGCATTCTTGGGAACTTATTGGAGGTAACAAGAAGGTAAGAGATCAAATTGTCCTATGGTTGGAACAAAAAGCAAGTATATAGGCCAAGATCTCGATTGCATAACCTACCTTATCCTTTTGCCGAGGCTGCCTGATGCCTCTTTCTCTATCCAATCGTCCTCGGCTTACAGCTTGTCTTTACCATCAGGCTGTCCAACTTTTGGGGTCCACCGCCGTTTAGTTCGATGCAGGAGGAAATGAATGCTATGCCCGGTTTGTAAAAGAGCGACCTTATTTTCGAAGACGGTTTTGGAATCCCTTGCGATGGCATGTTGTACCGAATGCAAAGGGAAATGGCTTTCTTCCGCTTCATATTGGTCCTGGCATGACACACTGAAGGGCGAGCGGCCTAAAAAGGAGTATTCGGATTTCACGTGTGAGGTGCATGACGCGCCCGAGGCGAAAATTTGTCCGGATTGCGGCCGGATTCTCATCAAGTTTAAAGTCGGACACGGGATCGATTTTAAGCTCGACCATTGCAACGGCTGCAACGGCGTTTGGTTTGATGAGAACGAGTGGGAAATGCTGGAGAGTCGAAATCTCCATGACGAAATCCATAAAATCTTCACGACCGCTTGGCAAAATGAAATTCGTATAGAAGAAAAAAACAACTATTTCGATGAGATGTATCAGCAGAAGTTCGGCAGCGACTATTTGAAGATAAAAGAATTCAAAGCATGGATGGACGAGCATCAATTGAAAACGACCATCCTGGCCTTTCTATCGGATCCCAAACCCTACGCATGAGCCACTGGACAAGGCGGAACAGGGTGATGGCAGCAGACGAGTCTGCCCTTTTGAAAGAACGATGCATCTGGTCAACCTTTTATTCCCAGCCTTTCCTCAGGTGATTCTATGAAAAAGCTGGCTGTCTTAGCGGCACTTGGCCTGGCTTTATACGCCATCTTCCTTCTCAGTCCCGCTGCCCTTCACCATTTCGACGCCCCCCAGATCCGGCAACCCTCCGATAACCGTCTGATCGAACAAGCCTTTCAAAACAGGCAAAGCAACTTGCAGGTTCGGGGGGAGGGGATCGTTGTCGCCATTCTGCCGGACGACACCAAAGGCCGGCGGCACCAGCGCTTCATTATCCGGTTTGCTTCCGGACAGACCTTGCTGGTGGCCCATAACATCGACTTGGCCCCCCGCGTCGATTCCCTGGCCAAGGGCGATGCGATCGAATTCTATGGCGAGTACGAGTGGAACGAAAAGGGCGGGGTGGTTCACTGGACCCACCACGACCCGGACGGCAGGCATGCGGATGGGTGGGTAGTTCATAGGGGGCGGAAGTATCGTTAGTGCCCATCCAGAGATGGCATCTTTTGGCCCAGCCCAGCGTTCCCGCTCTTCTGAAATCCTCGCTCTAGCTCGCTGCGGTCTTGGCGTTCGAAAAATTTTGCTCTTTGCGGTTTTCCACTTATCTTTAGCCGATTGGGCCAGATATGTTTTTCGCAAGCCGCAAGCCGCGGCCGGGTTTCAGGCGACCGTAAACAGACACGCTATTTTTAAAAATAAGGAGCTAAAATGAGACGTCGTTACATGGTAATTGGAATGTTGGCGGTGGTGGCATGCATGCTTGGTATCGGAACAACGCCCGTTTGGGCGGCCGACCTGAGCCTGGTCGGCCTGTTGACCCAAAATCTGGGGGTGACGACGGAACAGGCCGAGGGGGGCGCCGGGGCGATCTTGAATGCCGCGTCCAAGAATATGAGCAGCGATGAGTTCACGCAAGTTACCGATGCGCTGCCCGATGTGGCCCCATTGGTGAAAAATGCATCGACGAGCGATTCGGGCGCCGGTTCCTCGGGGGGGCTATCTTCACTGTTGGGTAATAGCCAAAGCTCCCTGTCGTCCCTGGCCGGTTTGGCCTCCACCTTTTCCGATCTGGGGCTTAGCAGCGATATGATTGGCAAATTTACTTCGGTCATATTGGAATATGCCCAATCCGAGGGGGGCAGCGAGATCGCCAATTTGCTTAAAGCGGCCTTGCAGTAGCCAGATTTTAAGGGAAACGAAAAACCGCCGACCGGTTTTTCGTAACCGGCCATCCCCACGAAATTCCAGGATTCGGAAGTCACCCGCTGGCTGGGCGACTTCCGGAAAATTCCCGCGGACATAAAACCGCAAATCTGTTTCCCGCGTTTTTCAATATTTTAGCAAACCAGTCCACGTTCCAAAGCCATATCAGCGCGACGGCCGCAGGTAAGCGCCCCAATAGCCCAGGCCCACGAAGACGCCGCCGCCGATGACATTGCCGATGGTCACGGGGATCAGGTTCTTCACCACGAAAGCCCCCCAGGTGATGGTGGATGTGTCGATCCCCTCGGGCGCCAGACCGGCCCACCGGCTGAGGAAGATGCCCACCGGGATGAAGTACATGTTGGCGACGCAGTGCTCGAAGCCGATCGCCACGAAGCCCATGATGGGAAAGAAGATCGCAAAAATCTTACTGATCGTCTGGCGGGCCGCCAAGGCCATCCAGACCGCCAGGCAGACCAGCCAGTTGCAGCCGATGGCCCGCACGAACGCTTCCCCGGCGTCCAGGTGCACCTTGGCGTAGGCGGTTTTCAAGGCCACCACCCCCAGCGCGCCGTTGCCCGTCTTCCAGAGCCCCGAGCCATAGAACAGGAGCGCCAGCAGAATGGAGCCCAGGAAATTGGCGCAATAGACCAAGCCCCATTTGGCGAGCACTTTCTGCCAGGTCGTGCGTCCGGTAACGACGCTGGACACCATGAGATTGTTGCCCGTAAACAGCTCCGCCCCGGCGATGACCACCAGCATCAGACCGAGGCTGAAGGCGGCGCCGGTGACCAGTTTCTTCAGGCCCAGTCCCAGGGACGGCGACATGTCGAACGTTACCGAGGCGGAGAACAGGCCGCCGAAGCCGATGTAGGCGCCGGCCATCACCCCCAGCACGAACAGAGACAGCCAGGGGGACGTGGCCTTGGCGACGCCCACCGTTTGGGCCACGGTTTCGGCGATGATCTTGGGCCCCTTGTCATCCAGGCTCGGGGTGGGGAATTTCTCCATGAATTTTTCGAAGAGCCCCAGGGTCTTTTTCTCCTGCAGCAGTTTGGCCGAGATCGCCTTGGCCACGGCGGCCGAAATCTCCTCGGGCGTGAAAGGCTTGGGCAGGTAGTCCATGGCCCCCCGTTTCATGGCTTCGGTGGCGCGCTCCATGGCAGGGTACCCGCTGATCATCACCACCGCCGATTCCGGCGCATGGGTCTGGAGCTGCGAGACGACGTTCATGCCGTCCAGCTCCGGCATCTGCCAGTCGCACAGGATCACCGTGTAGGCTTTTGCTTTGGCCAGTTCGAGGCCGTCCCGCGGGTTCGTGGTGGTGGTCACCTCGAAGCCCTCCTGGCTGAAAATGCGCTGGCAGGAAGCCAGCACCGCCGTATCGTCGTCTATGATCAACATCGTCTGTGCCATCTTCTTCTCCCTCCCGATATAGCGACTGTTGACGATCCTATCTGGTGCCCCTTTATACCGGTGGCTGGAGGCTACTGGCGCGTGTTGTGAACGGCCCGCAGCAGCTCCTCCGGCGTGAATGGTTTGGCGATGTGGTTGTCCGCCCCCAGGCGACGGCCGTTGGCGATGGTCTCGGCGGTGGAATAGCCGCTCATCATCAGGATCGGCAGGTTCGGCCGCAGCTGCCGGGCCCGGGCGATCATCGCGAACCCGTCCTGGCCGGGCATCTTGATGTCGGTGAGCATCAGGTCGAAATCGGCATCCGCCAGCAGCGAAGCTCCTTTCGCGACCGTGTCCGCCGTATGGATGTCCATGCCTTCCGCCTCCAGCACCCGCCGGCAACTCCTGACCACAATGGCATCGTCATCGACGATCAGCACCCGCATGGTTGGCCCTCCGGGAGTCGCTGACCCCCCTCATCCAAAGGGTGGGTGGGCAGCCAGATGGTAAAGGTGGATCCTGCGCCGGGTTGGGATGTGACCGTGATGGTCCCGCCATGGCGCTGGATGATCCCCGCGGATACGGCCAACCCCAGTCCAGTGCCCTTGCCCACCGCCTTGGTCGTGAAGAAGGGATCGAACAGCTTGTCCATGTGGTCGGGCAGGATCCCCGTGCCCGTATCGGCGACAATGATCTCCACCCCGCCCGCGTGATCCGCCCCGGCCTTGCAGGTCTCGATCCCGATGCGTCCACCGGCGTCCGTGGCGTCGAAGGCATTGAGCAGCATGTTGATCAGCACGCTTTGGCACTGGTTCCGGTCAAGAACCAGAACCGGGAGATCTGCCCCGGCCTTGAAGACCAGATCGATCCCCTTGATCAGGGCTTGGTTTTCCATCAGGCGCACACTGTCCGCTACCAGCCGGTTGATATCCAGGGCCGTGGGGCAGAGCTCCGTCTGGCGGGAAAAATCGAGCAGGCTCTTGACGATAGTCCGGACCCGTTCGGTCTGCTCGGCGACGACGGCCAGATCTTCACGCACTGCTTCGGGCAGGTCCGTGCGGCGCAGGATCAAGTGGGTAAAGGTCAGCACCGCCGTTAGCGGGTTGTTGATCTCGTGGGCCACCCCGGCGGCCAGTTTGCCGACGCTGGCCTGTTTTTCCGACTGGATCAGACGGATCTCACTTTCCTTGTGCAACAGCTTTTCACGCTCGCGCAGGGCTGCCACCATGGTCATGAATTTCTCTTGCAGTTGACCGATGTCGTCGCTGGAAATCGGACCGATGTCCGGATTGAGATTGCCACTGGAAATCTCCGAACTGGCACGGATCAGATGGCTTAACGGCCGCATGATGCGTCCGGTGAACAGCCAGCTGAGCCCAATCGCGAGGATAACCCCCGCCAGGGTGATGCCGGCAAAAAGGGCGATGGCTTCGTTGCGGATGTCCACATACTTGGACTCCAGCACCCCCACATAGAGCATCCCCACCCGCCGGCCGTCGATATCGCTGAGCGGCTCATAGGCGGTGATATACCAGTCGTCCAGAACCCGGGCGCGGTCGGTCCACTTCTTCCCTTCCCCCAGCACCCGGCGGGCCACCGCCGGCGAGGAAAGGGTCCCCAGGGCGCGCCGCCCCGCGGGATCCTTGACGCTGGTGGCCACCCGCAGGTCGTTGTAGAAGATCGTCGCCGTGCCCACATGGCGGTCTTTGTAGATCTCGTTCTTGAAAACGGTTTCGCCGATCTTGTCGACGATCGTGGTGTCGCCATTGAGCAGGAAGCCGCCGTAGAGCACACCGATCAGGCGCCCGTCTCCGGTGATGGGGACGGCTGCCCCGATGGTCAGACCGGCGGCCGTCGGAGGCACCGCCGCCATACGGCGATTGGTGTCAAGGACCAGCTGCGGATTCTCAGCCCGCAGCTGGTCGCCGTTCAAGGCAACGGTTCCCGCCGCGGTGCGGTGGTTTGCCAGGACCCGTCGCACCAGCGGATTGTCGCTGGGGGCGCCATCCGGGGCAGCGGCGGATGCGGTGCGGTAGATGATCCGGCCCTGGGAATCGACGATGCCCAGGAAATCAATCCGGATACGATCGGCCAGGGCGGGGAGCGATGCCGGAACCAACGCGGGCCGGTCGGCCTGCACAGCTCTTGTCAGGCCCGGCGCCATGGTCTCCAGGACCCGTCGCACGGTGTTGACGCGGTCGTCGTAGATCAACCGCGCTACATTGAGATCCTGCCGGATGCGGTTGTTGGCTTCGTCGAGAACCGATTGGTAAAGCAGATTGCCGCCGACCAGGATCGATATCAGGGCGACGAGCAGTGAAACGGCAATCAGGCTGGCGATCAATTTGAACCGTATCGAGTGGATTTGCATGGCCGCCCGTAAACAAGGATGGATTAGGGTCGTTCCCGGTTCCCGTGTCGTCCTTATTTGCAAAACTTACGCCTTACCCGGCAGGAGTGGATAGAAGGGCATATGCTCAAAACGATCGGGGTTGGTCTGGGAAGTTCGCGGACATGGGCGGGATGCAGGAATTAACCTGAATATTGAATGGGATCGGTGCCGCCGTCAGGTTTCGCTAAACGATTGAGATGCGGTTATAAAAAACGCGACGCGCCGTCTGGCAGGGAGGCGCCGCCGGCCGGCAGTGTCAGGAAAATTTGCAGGTCGCTAAAAGTTCGGTCAGGGACGGTTACCAATAAACCGTCCGGTCAGCCCCGGGTCCGACAACCGGCCAGTGAAACACAGATGGCGCCAGCCCTTGATCATCGGCCAGGTAGCTTGAGGGCCCGGCCCGGGGGCAGGGGCTGTTGTCGCGGAAAGAGAGATTGAGTGCCAATCCGCTACGCATTTCGGGAAGCAACTGCCTACCAGGTTTACGACTTTTTTGCTCGATCGATAACCGGGAGCAATTCCTGTTTTATGAAAAACAGACCTGAAACCAAAAGGTTAGATAGGCATTTCGGATGAGGGCCACCCGCTGGCACAAAATATGCTCTGGTGACACGTTCAACTGGCGACACGGCTAAATCGGCCACCATAAGCGGGAGAGGAACGATGCAGGAGCACAGGGCAGTCAAGCTGAATGAGGGACCGGGGCGGCGGTTCGTGCGCAACTTCGACGTGCTGGAGCATATCGATCCCGAGCCGGACAGCTATGTGGACCTGGCCTACGAAACCCACCAGAACCCTGAATACGTTCGCGTTTGCGCCTGCAACCATCACCCGAGCAAATCCATCCACGCCTACTTCTATACCCTTCCAGAAAACAGCGGCAATTTCATTCCCGCCGACTTTAACGGGCGCACCATCAAAGCCTGCCTGAAGCCCTCCGAGAGCACGGTCATCCATTTCGAGGAAAAGAAACACAATCCGCGGCTGTTCCTGTTCAACGCGTTCTTCGCCGATGACCATTAGCAGGATGTGAATAAAGGGCGCCGCAAGCCGAAATACGGCGTTGCCCGCCTAGTGGGAATTCGTATCCGGTTATTTGGGCTAAAGGGAGGGACCTTTCGTGAAGCCGCCGTTTCCCCTCTCTTGGGATGGTTGCGCTTTTCGCATCGGACGGCGCCTTGTTTTTCACCCCTGTGGTTATTCACGGCCTGTTGATTTTGTGACGGCGCCTTACCGGAGAAAACGTCTTGAAAATATGAGCGCTCCAGGTGGACGACCGGATTGGGCCCGCAGCGGATACTGCTTGGCCGGAGGAAGCCCAATTCCACCACCCATTTCCCCCACGGCCGTGGGGGCGATATCGAAAAGCGGCCTTATCCCCCCCCCATATAAAGGAGGACTTTGCAATGCAACCCAAACGCCTCGCTATCCTTTTGGTCGGTTTTTTCCTTTTTCCGGCCTCCCTTTGGGCGCAGCCCGGAAACACTCACATCAGTTTAAGGTATCAATTTACAGGCTGCCCGGTGCTGCAAACCGGCATTGAAACGGCCTGGGCGGCCGGGGCCGCCATGATGGTGGGATGGAAGGAGAACACGTGCCCTGATATTCACAGCGTTTTGCAGCGGGCGGGCGGACCGTATCCATCATACTACAGCAGCAACCGGACGCCCTCCTGCGAGGAGTTGTTCGAACTCTACAAAATTTTAGGGATGAAGACGGTTGAAGCGTTCAATCCCACCATCGAAGGATGGCGCACCATTTTAGCCGGCGGCCCGGTTTTAACGACGTTAGCCCATTATGACGCGCCAAGTCATGTCGTATTCCTCAACCGGCTGTATGAAGACACCGAGCAAGACCAAGCCTACTTTGGGTTTTTCGATCCATCCCGCGGTCGTCAAGCGGCGCTTCCTGTTGAAAATTTCCTTAATAATTTTGGAACCACGGCGGCCTATTGCAATGCCCATTTCGCTTATTGGCCGAATGCGTCTTTAGACGAGATGTTCAGACTGCTGCTGGAGCCCGAAGACACCATCGATGCGCCGGCGAATTTTGGTGTGGTACCCAATCGGCAATGACGTTGTGCGTGAAGGCGCGGTGGCGGAGACGCAGTCGACAGACCCCAAGGTGATCGGCGTGCAACCCTATTGCCGGACCCTGCGGCCGGCGGGCTTGCTTGCGACCGGTAGCCAGACCATCGGGCGCAAAGGGTATGATGGCTTCGCGATCTCGATCGTACGCGGCAGAGCACGATCTCCCCAAGAATGATCCTCCATATAACGTATTGACATGAATTGAGATTTCCCGTATCGAGCGGAAGACCTGAACCGGGCATTCCGTTTTACTGGTTGGAGAGTAAAAAGAGCCTCCCAGGGAGCGTTTCCCACCGGTCGTGCGGCACACGACCCTGCGTCTTGGTTGTTGGTCTGCCGGGCCTTCAGCCGGCCACTTTTATAAGGACACGCTGGATCATGCGCGAATTTCTCGTCGTATGCCGGGATTCCAGCCTCAAAGCGGATATCGTGGCGGCCATCGGAAACGATGCCGGGCCGGAAGGCCTGGCCTTCGAGGCGGTCGTGCCGCTGCTGGAGTCCCATCCCTATGAATATCTCTTTATCGAGTTTTCCGCCATTCCCGGGGCGGAGGGGGGAGCCGGCACCCGGGCCGACCTGCAGGCCCGTTTTGAACCCATCTGGCGCCTGCGGCCTTCGCTTAAAATTATCGTGATCGTTACCCCGGAGCAGATCCGGGCCGGCATCGCCGCCATGGAGGCCGGTGCGGCCGGGTATCTGAAACTGCCCCTGAGCCAGGAGGAGATTCGCTTCATCACCCGGGATGTCTACGAAGGCGAGATCCTGGAATCGGAGCTGGATTATCTCCGGGAGCAGTTCTGGGAAGCGGACGTGCGGGAAATCGTGCGCACCCGCTGCGCCAATATGAACAAAGCCTACGACCTGGTGCGGTCCGTTGCGCCCACCCGCACCACGGTGCTGCTGACGGGCGAAACCGGCACCGGGAAAAACCTTCTGGCCAAACTGATCCATCGGCATAGCAATCGACGGGAGGCTCAGTTCATCAGCGTTCACTGCGGGGCCATCCCGGACACCCTTCTGGAAAGCGAACTCTTCGGTCACGAGAAGGGGGCTTTCACCGGGGCGGTGCGCCGCAAGATGGGCAAGTTCGAGATCGCCAACGGGGGCACCATTTTCCTGGACGAGGTGGGCACCCTGACATCCGCCGCCCAGGTTAAGCTCCTGATGGTGCTGCAGGAAGGCCTGTTCGAACGGGTGGGGGGGGAGACGACCCTCAAGACGGACGTGCGTGTGATTGCCGCCACCAATGCCGACCTGAAACAAATGACCGAGGAGGGGCTGTTCCGCAAGGATTTGTTCTACCGTTTGAACGTTTTCCCCATCGAGCTGCCACCGCTCAGGGACCGCAAGCCCGACATCCCCCAGCTAGTGGAGGGTTTTCTCAAAAAGATGAGCGATTTCGGTCCCAAGGCCATCCGCAACGTGCATCCGGCGGTGGTCAATGCCCTCGGAGGATATCCGTGGCCGGGCAATATCCGCGAGCTGGAAAATCTGGTGGAAAGGGCCTATATCCTGGAGCCTTCCGATACCCTCACGCCGGAGAGTTTCCCGGCGGAATTTTTCGAAGACGAAAACGCTTCTGCGGAACTGGCCACTGACATGCACAACACGCTGGCCCAGGTCCGCGCGAGCGGTGTGGAAGAAATCGAGCGGCGCTACCTCAAGGACCTTCTCAGGCGCCACAAGGGCCGTATCAACGCTTCCGCGGAAGAAGCCGGCATTACCACCCGCCAACTGCACAAGCTGATGAAAAAATACGGCTTCCGCAAGGAAGCCTTCAAACACATGGCCTGATAGTTTCCCCCCATGCAAAAGTGAATTTTCGATTCCGATTCTGCGGGAATCGGATCTGCCTGTACCCGTTTTGGAGAGAGGGGCGGCCTGCGCCAGGCTCACGGTGTGCGGGCGGGCACCTTTTGCCGGAACGGTTTACAAGTCATCCCGGCCCTGAACGGCGACGGCCCGCCCCCCGTGTCATCGAATTAGAGCGGATGGCATACCTGTTGCTAAAAGTTTACTTCGAAGGACGGCTTCCCTCCCCCAGGCAACGGAAAGAGAGCACGGCAGCATGGTCCAGGAAATTCATCTCACAGGGCTTCTGATACCGGTGGACTGGTATGGCAACGGCCGTGTCAAGGCGGTCGCCCTGGCCACCGACGACGAGAAGGAAATTTCCATCGGCGGGCCGTTGCGGGATCATATCATCCATCACCTGCGCCAGCAGGTGGACCTCTGGGGGACCTACGAAGACCCGCTCGGGCAGACCGTTTTCCAGGTCAATCGTTTCCAGCCCAAACCGCCTCCCCAGAACTAGGCATCGCCGGCCCCGCGGTTTTCCAATTCACAGGGCCAGGGAACCGGTCAGCGCGAAATTCAAAGGGGAGATAACGGGAAACAACGGGGGTTGGCCGTCGCCGGCTGCTCCGGCAGCGGTGGGGCAACACGGTTTCCGACAACCAATGAAGGCAGGGGCTGACATCGTGCAGGCGGCTCCCCAACCCGGCAGCGCCTTGGGCCGCTTATTCCTCCAAACGCCGGTCCCCTTTCTGGGATCGGCGATCGCCCCGGGCCGCGCCACCGGCCTCGCCGAGTTTTACCTTGTGTTGCCGGCAGGACGGGCAGCGGCGCGGCGGGTCGAACCCCTGGCGCTCGTGCCGCAGCTGCTCCTTGACGGTATATGCGAAGGGTTCATCACACTGCACACAAAAAAGCATTTGATCCTGCATGGACGTTCTCCACAGATTGATCGCTAGACCGAATCTTTTCCTGACCGGCATTAGAGCATGAGGCCTGCTATCCAGAGTCCAAATTGATCCAGCAAAGACAATGCCAACCTTGCCCTTGGCAAGCGATCCTGCAGCCGATCCCAGCCCGACTTTGGGCGTTTAGCGCTAAAGCCCATAACTATATTAAATCTCAATATATTATTACGCTGAAACAAGGCATGCGGTGTCAGGTAAGGGCCGCTGGAACGGATTTTAGCGGCGACCGTTAATGGAGGTGGCCGGTTCAGGGCAGTGGAATCGGAATCCTTCATCATTCCCGGGGAGAAAACGGAACCATTGCTTCCTGATTAATATAACAAATAAAAACAATAAGATATGGTCATTAAGGGCAGGATCGGTGTTGATTGTCAGGGCGGAATGCGGCGGAAAAAGAACTGTTGGTTCTCATTTTGGAGCGATCCGCAAAATAAATGAATTATAACAATAGGATATAATTAGGCATGAGAGTTGCTAATAAGTGAATGCTCCGCGCTGCGGGAGTGTTTTTATACGGCATCTTTAAGGAAAAAGCAGGTATGCAATCTTTGACGAAACTTCGTGTCGGTCTGCTGGTGGTGATGGCCCTTATGTTAACCGGCGCTGCGGGCCTGGCCATGGCCCCATCCCGCGTGACCTTTTTGGCGACGGTGACCGATGGCTATCAACTGGTCGACGATGAGGGGCAGCCCTACGAAGTCGAAAACACCGCCAAGGGCAACGAGCTCGTCCTGAACCATGTGGGCCGCAAAGTGGAAGTCACCGGCACGGTTCAGGATGAGGTCGACTACAAGCTTATCGTGGTGGAATCCTATCGGGTGGTGGAGGAATGATGGATCGGCACAAGATGTTCCTGAAGACGGCGCTTCCCAAACAGGGGGGCTTTGGTGCCGCCGGCGTCATGACCCTGCCGGGCGAGGTGCCCCCAGCACATTATCTGCCGCTGCGCATGACCGGCCGCCTGCGGGCCTGGATGATGGACATGGCCTACATCATGGCGGGCTGCATCGTCTTCGTGGTGGGCATGAACGGTCTGCTCATTCCGCACCAGCTCATTGCCGGCGGTTTGACCGGAGCCGCTCTTCTGCTTCACTATGCCGTGCCGGTTGGCGATGTGGGCGGATGGTATTTTCTCCTTAATATTCCCCTGCTGTGGCTTGGCTGGCGGTACATCGGCCGGCGTTTCATGGTCTTGACGGCCTTCGGCATGGTGTTTTTCTCCCTGGCCGCCAGCTGGATCCCCCTGACGCCCCTGGCCGTGCAGGATCCCATCACGGCCGCCATCGGAGCCGGGGTGCTCTGCGGATTGGGGGCGGGGCTGATCCTGCGGTCCCGCGGATCGGCGGGCGGACTGGATATCCTTTCGATCTATCTGCGGGAGAAATTCGGATTTTCGCTGGGTTCCCTGGGGTTTGCCATGAACGGGGCCATCCTTCTGGCGGGCGCCTGGTTTCACGACCTGCAGACCGCCCTCTATTCGGGAATTTTCATTTTCGTGTGCGCCCGGGTGGTGGATGGCGTCCTAGTGGGCATTAATCCCCAAAAAATCGTTTTGGTGATTTCCGACCGTTGGGAGGAAGTGGCGCAGACCGTGATGGGTCAAATGAAATGCGGGGTGACGCTTCTGCAGGGTGAGGGCGGATTTGCCCACCGTGAGAAGAAGGTCATCTGCTCGGTGGTGCGGCTGACGGATGTCCCGCGCTTCAAGGCCCTGGCCCTGGCGGTGGATGCGGGTGCCCTGCTGGTGGTCAACGATGTCTGCGAAGTGGCGGGCCAGCGGACGTTTGCCGGTATCAGCACCCAGGCTGGCCGCCCTGAAGGAAGTCTGCCCCATGTCCGATGACCTGCTTTGCTGCCCCCGCGATCCGCACAGCTTTTACCAACGCCGGGTGTGTGAGGAAGTGTTTCGCAACCATTCGATGCGCCGCTGGTGCCGTGATTGCGTGCATTTCCGTGAATCTACTGCAAAAGAAGGGAGGCCGCCGGATGCTGAGCAAGGAAGATCTTCACTACTTCAGGGAGCTTTTGACCAGCCAGCTGGAGGAACTCCAGCGCAAGGCGGGCGGGACGGTCAGTGATCTGCTGCTGCTGTCCATTTATGCAGCGGACCCGCTGGATACCTCGGCTATGGATGTCGATCGGAACTTTACGCTTCGCATTCGGGATCGTGAGAGCAAACTGATCAACAAGATCAAAGCCGCCCTGGACCGCATCGAAGAGGGAGAATTCGGTGAGTGTGACATGTGCGGCGAAGATATCGGTCTGGCCCGTCTGCGGGCGCGCCCGGTGACGACCTATTGCATCCGCTGCAAGACCAAACTGGAAAACCAGGAGAAGCTCGTCAGCGGGTTTTAAAACCGTTCTTTTGGAAAGGATACCCACCATGAGCTGGAAATTCTGGCAAAAACAAGATGCGTCCCAAGGCGCCGGGAGTCTGTCAAAACCCAAGGACCTGCCCGAAGCCGTGGGCCGCTCCCTGGTCATCGATTTGAAGATGGACCCGGACTACGTCTGGTCGCTCAAGGCGGTTATGCGTCCCCGGCCGGAAAACCGTGACGTCAGGGATTTCCGTGTCTTCAGCCCGTCCCGGACGGACGCCGCCGGCGTGACGGTCCGCAATTTTAACACCCTGAACGAACACCCCGATCTTATTCTCCATGAGGGCTGGGTAAACAAGAAGACCAGCCAGGTCAAATTTATCACTCCAACAAACGAAAAGGCAGCTTGAGCATGAAAAAGGCAGACATTATCGAATTGGTGGAACAATCGCTCGGCAACCGCGAGCAGGCCCGCAAGGCCGTGGAGGCATTGCTGGAAGGCATTACCCAGTCGCTCAAGAAAGGCGAAACCATTTCGCTGCGGGATCTGGGAACTTTCAAGTGCGTGCAGCGCAAGGCCCGCCAGGGCGTCAATCCCCGCACCGGCGAGAAGATCAAGATCAAGGCCCGCAAGGCGGTGCGGTTTTCGGCGGGCAGCAAACTCCAGCAGGCCGTCAACTAAAGCATTTCCTCCCGGTCGGAGACACGGATGGCAAAGGGGCCGCACCTGCGGGGTGCGGCCCCTTTTTATATCGTCTTTTCCAGCCATAGTCGACGTGGATTTGGTATTGCCGATGCTTTGACAGGGGCGCTACGCGGCACCGCAGGCAAGCCTCAAGCCCTCATTGGACCGCCGCCTCCCGTGAAATCGGCTTGACGCGGGCCGCTAAATCGCTCTATGCATACAAGGCCGTCGTCCGCCAGACACCCCGTGATCCGTATTCCGATATTTACCCGGCCCGCCTGCTGTGGAGATCGCATGACGTTGCAACGCCACGTGAGAAACGCTTTCCGATATTTTCCGGTGCTGCTGGCTCTGGCCGGCCTGCTGCTTTTCCGGCCGCCGGGCACGCCAGCGGCCGAAGAGCCTGAGACGGTCAGTCCGGGGCTTGCGGCCTCTTCATCCACCGTCAAGGATCTACTCGGAGACGCCCTCGACAGCGAGCGTTCGAACCTGGCGGAAATCGAGGAAGGGCTGAAGCGCTGGGAGGCGCTGAAAGCCGAGGTGACCAAAGAAATCGAAACCGATCGCCTCCAGAACGCCGTTTACAACAATATGCTGCTGGTGCCACAGACCCGGATCGAGGATCTGCAAACCGCCCTCAACACCAACCGCCTCCTGATCAAAGACCTTTCCGAGCGGATGGCCGAGTTCGAAAAGATCGGCAACATCGCGACGGAGCGCATGAAACAGCTTGCGGAGCGTATCGCCATTGCCGAAAAGCAGTTGTCCGACCTGTCGCAGGAGACTCTGCCCGCCGCCGATCAAAGGGAGATGCGCGCGAAGCTCAACAATCTGCTCGGGATCCTGCGTGAAAAGAACCAGCGGGGTGAGACTTTTCTGCAAAGCTACCAAAAGCTTTTCGAGCAGCTCAAGCGCATGATGGCTGATCTGCAGGAGACCCGCCGACGGCTGGAAGAGCGCCTGCAGATGCAGGTCAATACCAATCTGTACGAACGAGCGCCATGGCCCGCACGGCTGGGTGGCGCGAACCTGTTGGCCGAACTCAAGATGATTCGGGAGCGTGCCGCAAACCTCTTGAATGTTTCTTTTTGGCGTCAACAATGGATCAACTACCAGCGCAGCGGAGGTGTCACCCAAGCCGTTTTTGTCCTTTTGTTTGTTTCCGCGATTATCTTTCGCCGCAGGGTGCGGCGGTACGTCAAATCCGTCGAAGAACGGCTGCCAACCCCATCCTGGCGGCAACGGCGGTTGGCCCTGGTCCTGCTGCGGCGATCCTTCGTTCTGATCTGCGCGGCGGTCCTCGTGTGGCTTTACGACCGGTTGAAACTCCCCCACATGAACATCAGTATGGCACGGTTCCTGAGCCAACTCGTTTTTGTTCTGATGCTGGTACGCTGGGGGGTCGATTTTCTCAACTACGGCCTGAATGCTTCCGGCCGGGCCGTGCCGACCTACACCCAAAAACGCCTGCTGTTCGCGTTTCAGATGTTGCGCCTGTCGATGATCGTTTTTTTGCTCCTGATTTTGGTGGTTGGCGGCGATAGCCTGCTGACCTGGATCGCGCGCCTGGCGCTGGAGATCGTATTGCTGGCCTGGACCATCAGCTTCTGGCGCCATCGGCAACCCGTCGCCATCCAGGGGGTTCGCCAGGGCGAACCCGGGGCGTCCGGGACCCATGCCCTTCTGGTTCAGGGGTGGAGCTATTGCGTGGTCGGTGGTGCGCTTCTGATGGAATTGACGGGCTATGGGACCCTGGCGGCCCACTGGCTGGTGTCATGGGGCAAGACCGTTGCGCTGGGCTTGTGGGCCTATATCGGGTGGGGCGTCATCCACGAATGGTATGCCGCCCAAAGGGTGGCGGCCAAGGGGGGCGAAGACGGTGTCGCCGTCCCGGTGGCGGCGCCGGTGGGCTGGTTCATGGTCCAGATGGCCCGGCTGCTCTGGCTGGGGACTCTCCTGGCGGGGGGGCTGCTGGTCTGGTCAAGCACGGACTTCATGATCGCAACGCTGGCGCGGTTTTTCAACCTGGCGTTTGCGGTGGGCAGCCTGACCTTCAGCATCAAAAGCCTGCTGCTGGCCTTGATCATCGTTTGCCTGACCCATGTGGCCACACGTCTCGGGCAAAACCTTTTACGTCAAAAGATTCTCGATGCACGGGATTTCGAACGGGGCCTCCGGGACTCTATCGTTTCGATAACAACCTATGTCGTTTGGGGACTGGGCCTCCTGTTGACGCTGGGTGTTCTGGGGGTCAACACCACCTCCCTGGCGGTGGTCTTCGGCGCCCTGAGCATCGGCATCGGCTTCGGCCTGCAGAATATCTTCAACAATTTTATCAGCGGCCTGATTCTGCTTTTCGAGCGCCCGATCCAGGTGGGCGACTATGTGGAGGTGGGCGGCCTGTGGGCCGAAGTCAAGCAGATCAACGTGCGCTCCACCATCGTACAGACCTTTGACAACGCCGCGGTCATCATTCCCAATTCGGACTTCATCAGCCAGCAGGTGACCAACTGGAGTTTCAAAGATCCCCGTATGCGCCGCCAGGTGAATATCGGCGTGGCCTACGGTTCCGACGTCGAACTGGTGCGCCGGACCCTGCTGGATATTGCCGCGCACGTCCCTGCTATCCTGAAATATCCCCGCCCGGACGTCCTCTTTATGGATCATGCCGACAGCGCCCTGCTCTTCCGGCTGCGCTTCTGGACCCATGTGGACAATTATTACAGCACCACCACCGACGTGCGCTTCGAGCTGGACCGGCGTTTCCGCGAACTCGGCATCGAAATTGCCTTCCCCCAGCGGGATCTCCACATCCGCAGCATCGATCCGAACATTTTCCCCCAGGGCTCGCCCTCCGGGTCCTCCCCTGTTCCCCCCGAACCCCCGACCGTGCCGGCGTCACCCGAAGAAGACGTCTGAAAGCGGGCCTGGAGCGCATGGCCGTTGCTTCGCCCGTGCCGCTGCCGGAAGAGATGGGGGAGGGCATGGTTGCCATGGGTCGACCGATACAGTATAGATCCGGCAGCACCGGGCTGCACCAATTCCATACCCCGGAATGATTCACGTTGCATTAAGCTGACCGCCATAGGCCGAAAGCCGACCCATGACAGCCGCCAAACTGCCTGACATATCCCGGTCTGCCGATACCAAGCTGGGAACCTTTGCCGGGGTATTCACGCCCAGCGTTTTAACCATTCTCGGTATCATTCTCTTCCTGCGATTGGGCTATGTGGTCGGAGAGTCCGGTCTGGCGCGCGCGCTCATTATCATCGCCCTGGCCAACACGATTTCGATCCTGACCAGCCTTTCCCTTTCGGCCATCGCCACCAACCTGCGGGTGAAAGGCGGCGGCGACTATTACCTGATCTCGCGCACCCTGGGGCCGGAATTCGGGGGGGCTCTGGGACTGGTGCTGTTCCTGGCGCAGTCCGTCTCGATTGCGTTTTACTGCATTGGCTTCGGCGAGGCCCTAGCAGCTATCGTGCCGGCGGGCTGGGCCCTGAGCCCGCGCCTGGCCGCGGCCGGGGCGGTGAGCGCCCTGTTTGTCCTGGCCTGGCTGGGGGCCGACTGGGCCACCCGTTTCCAATACGGTGTCATGGTCCTGCTGATGGCCGCCCTGGCTTCCTTCTATGCCGGGGCCTTCCAGCAATGGCAGCCCCAGCAGGTCGTGCTGGACTGGTCGACTTCCAGCGGCGCCCAGCCTTTCTGGGTGGTCTTCGCCATCTTTTTTCCGGCCGTGACCGGCTTCACCCAGGGGGTCAGCATGTCCGGCGATTTGAGGGACCCCGGGCGCAGCATCCCCCGGGGCACCTTCCTGGCCGTGGGCATTTCCCTCGTGGTCTATTTTTCGGTGGCGGTCCTGTTTGCCGGCGTCCTGCCGGAGGAGGTGCTGCGGACCGACAACACCGCCATGAGGGGCGTGGCGCGTTGGGGCGTTCTTGTAGACGCCGGGGTGGTGGCGGCCACCCTGTCTTCCGCCATGGCCTCCTTTCTGGGCGGCCCCCGTATCCTGCAGTCCCTGGCCGCCGATCGCATCTTCGGCTATTTGAACCTGTTCGCCAAGGGCGCCGGACCGGCCGCCAATCCGCGGCGGGCCGTTCTGCTTTCGGCCGGCATTGCCTATACCACCGTGGCATTGGGCAACCTGAACCTGATTGCCCCGGTGGTGTCCATGTTTTTTCTGATTTCCTACGGGCTGCTCAATTATGCCACCTATTTCGAGGCCCGCGCGGAGAGCCCCGATTTCCGGCCGCGCTTTCGCTGGTTTCACCCCTGGCTGAGCCTGGCGGGGGCCCTGGGATGCCTGGGGGTCATGCTGGCGGTGGATTACATGGCCAGCATCGTCTCCTTGGCCATCATCCTGGCGGTTTTTCAGTACGTGAAGCGGACCGCCGGCCCTTCCCGCTGGGCGGACAGTCGGCGCGGCTACCACCTCCAGCAGGTGCGCCAGCACCTCCTGGCAGCCGCCGAGGAGCCGGAGCATGATCGGGACTGGCGACCGCTGCTGCTGGCCTTTTCCCGGCGCCCTGAGCGGCGGGCCAGGCTTTTGCAGGTCGCCCAGTGGCTGGAGGGTCGCAGCGGGATGACCACCCTGGTCAGCGTGCTGGAAGGCCGCGGCCCTGAAATGCGGAAACAGCGCGAAGAGGCCGAAAAGGAATTGATCAGGGATATCCAGGGCGGCGGGTTCCGGGCCTTTCCCCTGGTGGTGAGCACCGACGACATCGAAGACGGGATCCATCATCTGGTCCAGGCCGCCGGCATCGGTCCTTTGCGGGTCAATACCATTTTGACCAACTGGATTGCGGAAGATCCTTCATCGGACCAGGGCTTTCAGGAACTTCTTTTCGGCCGCAACCTGCGGGAAGCTTACCGCCAGGGATGCCATGTCGTGATCATGGCGGCGGACGATGCCAAATGGGAGCGTCTGGCCACGGACACCGTCCCGCAAGGCATGCTGGATGTCTGGTGGCAGGATGATGCCACCGGACGCCTGATGCTGCTGCTGGCCTATTTGATGACGCGCCATGCACGCTGGCGGGAAGACCGGCTGCGGGTGCTGATCCCGGTACCGGAAACCGATGCTGCCTCCGACGCGCTCCTGGAAGCGGTCAACCGCGCCCTGGAGGACTATCGCATCCAGGCGGAAACCATCGTCATCCAGGCGGCGGCCCGTCCTTTGGAACCCAACATTTTCGAGAAGAGCGATCTCCTCCTCCTGCCCTTTCGCTTTCAGGGCAATCTGATTCGCCTGCCCTTCGACGGTCCGGTGGACGAGACCCTCGGGAGGCTGCCCGGGACCATGCTGGTGGCCGCCGCCCGGGATATCGACCTGGATCCGGCGCCGGAAGAGGGGGAGGCCGCGGCCCGGGCGGAACTGCTGGACCGCCTCGAAGAGCTGCAAAGCCGATACAAACGGGCCGAAAAAGAGGCCGCTCTGGCAGCGGAAGCCGTGGTCCGAGTGCGCCAGGAGCTCATGGAAATGCTCGGCGCGGAAACCGGATTTATCGATCTGAAAGCCAAAAAGGAGCTGGACCGTGAGGTCGAGGCGGCCGAGCAGGGGGCCGAGAAGACGCGGCGGCGGGCTCTGAAGCTGATGGCCAAGGTGGCCCAGGCACAAAACGCCGCCGAAGAAGCGGGTTTGATGGCGCCCCGGGACGGGGAGGATGAAGGAGGCGCGCCGTCAGATGCCTGAAGACATTGAAAGGGAGGCTATACGGACGGGATGGTGATCACGAAACGCATCATGAGTGTGGTGATGGTTCTGCTTATCATGGGGGGCGCGGCCCTGGCGGCTGATACGGCTGGCCCGGCCAAGCTTCCACCCAACGCGGACAACCCGACACCCGCCACGGAATCGCCCCTTGATATCCAGGATAAACCCATCGACCGGGCCGGCCGGGTGGTGGGCAAGGATATCGAAAAGATAGGGGATACGGCGGCCGCCAAGGTCGGCTCCTGGATCACCGCCGAGGCCTTTTACGGGATCCGCTGGTTCAAGCTGCTTCTGTGCCTGGCGGCCGTGTTCGGCGTCTTCTTGTTCGAGCGGATTCTGCGCCTCGTCATCAATACCAAAATCAAAACCATCCCCCACCAGGAGGGCATCATCTCCTGGCTGCGGATGTTTTTTCAGGCCGCGGCCCGGCCATTGTCCCTTACGATCTGGGGATACGGCACCTACGCTGCGCTCACCCCGCTTTTCCCTTATTTCCAAGCGGCCCAAGGGGCCAACGCGGTCCACGCCGTGGCCCAACGATCGACCGATATTGCCGGCACGGTGGCGGTGGTCTGGTTTCTCTATAACATGGTGCAATTGCTCGATGAGCGCCTCAAGCGCTGGGCCCTTTCCACCCCCAGCGATATCGACGAAATCCTGGTGCCGCTGGTCGGGAAATCCCTGCGGGTCTTTATCGTGATCGTGGGCGGCATGGTGGTGATCAAAAACATGACCGGCATCGAGATCGGCCCCCTGCTGGCCTCGCTGGGGATCGGCGGCTTGGCGGTGGCCCTGGCGGCCAAGGATTCCATCGCCAATTTCTTCGGCACGTTGACCATCCTCTTCGACAAACCCTTCCAGGTGGGCGACCGTATCGTGATCGACAACTACGACGGCACGGTCGAAGAAGTGGGCTTCCGCAGTTCGCGCATCCGCACCCTGACCGGTCATCTGGTGACGATTCCCAACGAGAAACTGGTGAACTCCACGGTCGAGAATATCGGGAAACGGCCCCATATCCGCTGGCTGACCAATATCGGCATCACCTACGACACCCCGCCCGAAAAGGTCAGCCAGGCGGTGCGCCTCCTGGAGGACCTCCTGGCGGATCACGAGGGACAGCATCCTGATTTTCCGCCCCGCGTGTTCTTTAACGGATTCAACGACTGGAGCCTGAACATCATGGTACTCCTGTGGTATCATCCGGCCAACTACTGGGATTTCCAGGTCTTTATCCAGCGCACCTGTCTCGAAATTCTCCGCCAATTCCAGGAGGCCGGGATCGATTTCGCCTTCCCCTCGCAAACGGTCTATGCCGCCGGGGACGACAAGCGTTTGCTGAAACTGATGCTGGCCGGGGCGCAAGCCGACGTCCCGGCGGCGCCGGAGTCTTAATCCGTTCGGGAGAACGTCGCGATGAGACGCTTTATCAAGAAGACATCCAAGAAAGCGGGGATGCCGCCGGGCAGCCTGGTCCATATCGGCGAGCGTAAGCAGGAGCATGTCCGTATATCGGTGTTGGATTACGAAGCCGATCGCTTTGACGAGCAGACGCCCGGCGCGGTGGAGGCGGTCTTTCCCTTACGGGAGGAACCCACCACCTCCTGGATCAATATCGACGGCGTGCACGACATGGCGGTGATCGAGAAGCTGGGCGCTCATTTCCGGATTCACCCCCTGACCCTGGAAGACGTGGTCAACACCTCCCAGCGGCCGAAGATGGAAGAATTCGACGACTACCTCTTTGTGGTGCTGAAGATGCTGCGGCACGACGGGGCCGGCCGGGTGCGTTCGGAACAGGTCAGCCTGGTGGTGGGGGTGAACTTCCTGTTGTCTTTCCAGGAGGCGGAGGGTGATGTCTTCGATGCCGTGCGGGATCGCATCCGCAAGGGTCAGGGACGGATCCGCCGCAGTGGCAGCGCCTATCTGGCCTATGCCCTGGCGGACTGCATCGTGGACAATTATTTTCTGATCCTGGAGCAGTTGAGTGAAAAAATTGAAACCCTCGAAGGGCGGCTCTACGATGCCATCGACGACGGAACGCGTCTGTTGCATGAAATCTACCACCTGAAGCAGGAGATGATTTACCTGCGCAAACAGATCTGGCCCCTGCGGGATACCTTGAGCCGGCTGACCAAAACCGAAAATCCGCTGGTGCCGGAAAAAACGAAGGTTTTCTTCTCGGATGTCTACGACCACCTGATTCAGGCCCTGGAAATCATCGATTCCCTGCATGCCGTCCTTTCGAGCCTGCAGGATCTCTATCTATCCATGAACAGCCAGCGCATGAACGAGGTCATGAAGGTGCTGACCATCATTGCCACGATTTTCATCCCCATCACCTTCGTGGCCGGCATCTACGGCATGAATTTCGAGTATATGCCGGAGTTGAAGTGGCATTGGGGGTATTTTGCGGTGTGGGGCCTTTTCGCCGCCATCACGGCCGGCATGCTGGTCTACTTCAGGCGCCGCAAATGGTTATAGTTTTTTCAGCAACTGATTGGCCGCCGTGAGCATGGGGTCCCAGGTGGGCCCGAAGGGCGGGGCATAGGCCAGATCCGTCATACTGAATTGTTCCACGGTCATGTGGGCGTGCAGCGCCACGGCCGGCGCGTGCAGCCGATGGGCCACGCCGTCATGACCGACCATCTGGACCCCCAGCAGACGACCCGATCCGCGATCCCCCACCATGGAGACCCAGATATCGGACGCACCGGGATGGGCATGGGCCCGGGAGCGGGATTTGATCACCACCGATGCCGGTTCCAGGCCGGCGGCCCGCGCTTCGTCTTCATTGAGTCCGGTGCGGGCCACCTGGAAGCCGAAGACTTTGAAGACCGCCGACCCGGCGACGCCCGCCAGGCGGCGGTTGATGCCGCAGACATTGTCGGCCACAGCCCACCCGGCGCGGTTGGCCCGCAGCGCCAGGGGGATCCAGGTGCGCTGTCCGGTAACCACGTGAAACGCATCGGCACAGTCCCCGGCGGCATAAATGTGTTTGGCCGATGTCCGCTGCCGGGCATCCACCGCGATGGCCCCGGCAACCGAGGTCTGCAACTCCGCCGCGGTGGCCAGATCGCTGGTGGGCCGGATACCGACCGCCACCAGAACCAGGTCGGCTTCCAGCGTGAGATCGGTACATACGACGGCCAGGTGCCCGTTAGCTTTTTCGATCTTCCCGACGGCCTGGCCGAGATGAACGCCAACGCCTTTGGCGGCTACTTCGTTTTCGACCTGCGCGGCCAGACGGCTTTCCATCCAGGGCAGAAACGTTTTACGGGGCTTCACCATGTCCACCGCGATATCGCGCTCCCGCAAGGCCTCGCACATTTCCAGGGCGATATAGCCCATGCCGATGATGACCGTCCTGCGGACATCCCACTGGTCGATGAAGTGTTTGAGGGCACGTCCGTGGGCCAGATTTTTAAGAACCATCACCCCGGGCAGGTCGATCCCCGGGATGGCGGGTTTGACCGGAGCGGCCCCGGTGGCGATCAGCAGGTTGTCATAGGGGAAGGTCTGTTCCCGGCCGTCGCGGTCGTGTGCCGCGACGCACTTGTTTTCCGGGTCGATGGCCGTGGCTTCGATGCCGGTGCGCAGATCGATGCCCTGTTTGTCCCGGAACACTTCGGCCCGGCGCACCACCAGGTCTTCGATGGACCGGTCGGGATCCGCGATATTGTAAGGCATGCCGCAGGCACTGTAGGATACGTCAGCGGTTTTTTCGAGGACGGTGACATTCAGATCGGGCTGGTTGCGTTTGGCCCGGCTGGCGGCGCTCATGCCGGCGGCATCGCCGCCGATGACGAGGAAATTCATGGAAGCCTCCCATCGTGGAACTTGAGGATGACCGCCTGCAGACGGCCGCGACCGGACAAAAGGGCAGCGCAGGCTTGCAAGCGGATCGGCAACCCGCTATAGGGCTGTCGCAACAGACAACGCTCCGGCCCAGGCGAGATACCCCATTGGCCGGATGCTGCGAGTCAAAACATAGCACTTATTATAAAGCGTTCCAAACGAATATCCCATGACCGCCCCCAACGATCCGCATTCATCGCCACCGCCAGGACGACCCGTCTCCCCGGGGGCCCGTTTGCGCGCCCTGGAAGGCCTGTTGCCGGAGGCCATGGCCCGGGACCGCCATCAGGCCGGGGAGACGATCGGCCATATCCGCTACCAGTTGCGCAAGCGCCGCCGGGTGAAACGCCTGGCGGAACAGTTGGATGCGCTGGAGCGGCGCCTGGCCCATTCCGCCGCCATCCGCCGGCAGCGCCAGGCCTCGCGGCCCGGCTGGGAGCCCCTCGAAGCGCTGCCCATTACGGCCCACCGGGAGGCCATCGTGGCGGCCATTGCCGACCATCCGGTGGTCATCGTGGCCGGGGAGACCGGTTCCGGCAAGACCACCCAGCTGCCCAAATTCTGTCTGGAGGCCGGGCGGGGTCTGGCCGGGTTGATCGGCTGCACCCAGCCGCGGCGCATCGCGGCTACCACGGTGGCCCAGCGGATCGCCGAAGAACTGGGAGAGCCTCCGGGAAGATCGGTGGGCTACAAGATCCGCTTCCAGGACCGCACCGACCCCAACGGTTATATCAAGGTCATGACCGACGGCATCCTGCTGGCCGAGGCCCAGGGGGATCCGTCCCTGACCGCCTACGATACCCTCATCGTGGACGAAGCCCACGAACGCAGCCTCAATATCGATTTCATCCTCGGCATTCTCAAAAAACTGCTCCAGCGGCGCAAGGATCTCAAGCTCGTCATTACATCGGCCACCATCGATACCGAAAAATTTGCCCGGGCCTTCGATGGGGCGCCGATCATCGAGGTGTCGGGGCGTTTGTATCCCGTGGAGGTGCGCTACCGCCCGGTCCAGGAGGGCGAAGAAGGCGAGGGCGAGGAAACCTATGTGGAAGCGGCGCTTGCAGCCGTGGACGATCTGATCCGGGAGAGCTCCCGGGGGGACATGCTGGTCTTCATGCCCAGCGAGCAGGATATCCGCGACACCTGTGAACTGTTGGAGGGCCGCGGTTATGGCAAGACCGAGATCATGCCGCTCTATGCCCGTCTCTCGGCCGCCGACCAGCGCCGGGTGTTCACCGGCCGCGGGGCGCGCAAAATCGTCGTGGCCACCAATGTGGCCGAAACGTCGATTACCATTCCCGGGATCGGCTATGTGGTGGACACGGGGCTGGCCCGTATCCCGCGCTATTCGCCCCGCACCCGCACGACCGCCCTGCCCATCGCCCCCATCGCCCGCAGCAGCGCCGACCAGCGCATGGGGCGCTGCGGCCGGGTGGCCAACGGCATCTGCGTCCGGCTCTATACCGAAGAAGACTACCAGGGGCGGCCCCGCTTTACCCCGCCGGAGATTCTGCGGGCCAACCTGGCCGAAGTCATCCTGCGGATGATCAGCTTGCAATTGGGGGACATCAGTACCTTTCCCTTTATCGACCCGCCCGATCCCCGCAGCGTGCACGACGGCCTGCAACTGCTGCTGGAGCTGGACGCCATCGAGAAGCACGACGGCCCTTCCCGCCGCAAAGGGCTGGCCGGCTACCGGCTGACCGACCAGGGGCGGATCATGGCCCGCATGCCCATCGATCCGCGGCTTTCCAGGATGCTGATCGAAGCCCGGCACCACGGCTGCCTGCCCCAATTGCTGGTGATCGCGGCAGCCCTCAGCATCCAGGATCCCCGCGAGCGACCGGTGGACAAGGAGCAGGCCGCCGACCAGGCCCACGGCCGCTTCCGGGATCCGGCCTCCGACTTCGTGACCCTGCTCAACATCTGGGAGCTATCCCGGGAGCACGTGGGCAGCGGGCCCCTCAGACGGTTTTGCCGGGCGCATTTTCTGTCGTTCCGGCGCATGCGCGAGTGGCGCGATATCCACCGCCAGCTGAGCGCCATCGCGGAAGAGGCCGCTTTAGGAAACCGCGGCGCCGGCCCGGCCCAAGCCCCCCCGGCGGCCGCTGACGACCGTACGGCGACCTTCGGCGCGCTTTACACGGCGATTCATATGGCCGTCCTGAGCGGGTTTCTCACCAATATCGCCCACAAGAAAGAGAAGAATATTTTTCGGGCCGCCCGGGGCCGGGAATGCATGCTCTTCCCCGGATCGGGCCTCTTCAACCGGGCCGGGGACTGGATCGTGGCGGCCGAAATGGTGCACACCTCCCGTTTGTTCGCCCGCATGGCGGCCAACATCGACAGCGCCTGGCTCGAACGCCTGGCCGGCCGGCAATGCCGCTACACCTACCTGGAACCGCATTGGTCCCGCAAGCGCGGCCAGGTGGTGGCCGACGAGCAGGTCATTCTCTTCGGCCTCACCATCGTCGAGCACCGCCCGGTGTCCTATGGAAAAGTCGATCCCGAAGGCGCCGCTGAAATTTTTGTGCGCAGCGCCCTGATCGCCGGGGATGTCCGCCAGCCGCCGGCCTTCATGGCGCACAACCGCGCCCTGATCGAAACGGTGACCGACATGGAAAACCGTCTCCGCCGCCGGGATCTTTTAGTGGATGAGGAGACCCTCTACCACTTCTATCGCGACCGGCTGGGAACGATCGCCGATACCCGGTCCCTGGCGCGCTTGATCAAAACCAGAGGCGGGGATGCCTTTTTGCGGCTCCAGCCGGAAGACCTTCTGCGGGCGGAACCCGATGCGGCGGAACTGGCCCTTTACCCGGACGAGATCCATCTGGGAGAGGCCCGGCTCAAGGCCGACTACCGGTTCGAGCCGGGAGCCGAAGACGACGGCATCACCGTGGCCGTGCCGGCGGGCAGCGTCCACCGCGTCGATCCGGCCGATGCCGACTGGCTGGTGCCGGGCCTGCTGGGGGAGAAAATTGCCGCCATGCTCAAGGCTCTGCCGAAACCCTATCGCCGGCAGCTGGTCCCGGTGAATGATACGGCTGACATCATCGCCCGGGAAATGCCCAAGACCAAGGAGGATCTGGCCACCGCGCTGGGCCACTTCATCCACAGCCGTTTCAAGGTGGACATTCCGGCCGCGGCCTGGCAGGAAGTGGTTATCCCGGATCACCTGCGCCTGCGGTTTGCGGTTGTGGCTGCGGACGGCGAGGCCCTGGCCGTGGGCCGCGAGCCGGCGGTGTTGAACACGGTAGCGCCCGAGCTGCCACCCGACCGCCAACTGGAAAGGGCCCGGCGCCAATGGGAATGCGACGATCTCACGGACTGGCCGGCGGTGGACCTGCCGGAGCAGATCGAGATCGGCAACGAGCGGACCGGCCGGCATATCCTGTTCCCGGCCCTGACCGTCACAGGGCCGGCGGAGCACCGCGTCGGGGTACGTTTGCATGGCACCTTCGAGCAGGCCGAGAAGGCCCAGCGCGCCGGGGTGGCCGCCCTTTTGGAGCAGCGGCTGGCGACTGACCTGCGGCATCTCAAACGGCAGTTGACCCTGCCCCGGGACGCCGCCACCCAGGTTCGCTTCGAGGGGGGCGCCCGGGCCCTCGAACAGCAGCTCTACGACCGGGTCAAACACGATTTGTTCTATCAGCCGGTCCGCACCAGGGAGGCCTTTGCATCCCTGGCGGCATCGGCCCAGCGGGCATTGATCACCACCGGGCGACACTATCTGGAAGCCGTGCTTCCGGTTTTGGAAGCCCTTGATCAGGTGCGCACAACGCTTTTCCGGGTGGAAGGTCAGCTGGGTGCCAAAGGGCCTCTGGCGGACTTCCTCCAGGCCCGGCGGGAGGAGATCCAGCGCCTGGTGCCGGCCCGTTTTGTCTTCCTCTATGGACAGGAGCGCTTGCCGCACCTGGTGCGCTACCTGCAAGCCGTGGCCCTCCGGGTGGAGCGGGCCGTGGTGCAATTCGACCGCGATCAGGCCAAAGCCGAAGCGCTCCGGCGCTGGGAAGACGGCCTGCAGGCGCTGCTCGACCAACTCAATGCCCGCTCGTCGGATCGCAAACGGGCGGCCCTGGAGGAACTGTTTTGGATGATCGAGGAGTACAAGGTCTCCCTTTTCGCCCAGGAGCTCAAGACGGCCGGACCGATTTCGGCCAAGCGGTTGGAGAAGAAGGTGGCCGAGATCCGGCGCATGGCCTGACATTCGTTTCCAAGGGGCATCTTTCGGCCCCGGCCGGCGTTCTCGCCTTTCAACAATCCTCGGCGTAGACAACTACGCCTGCGGTTGTGGAAAGGCTGCGGCCTTGGCCGGAACCAAAATCTACCCCTTGGAAACGAATGTCTGATGGAAGTATGTCCTCCCTCCGGTGGTGCGTAATGGTCGGTCATGCCATAAAAACGAGATCGCTTCTGCTTTTCCTGGGCCTGGCCTATGGGGCTTTGTGGGGCCTCTTTGGGCTGGGCACCTGGCTGGGGATTCCTTTTTCGATGGATCCGCGAACGCGGGGCGGGCTATTTTTCCTGATCGGCGCTGCTGCGCCGTCGTTGAGCGCCCTGGGGGCGGTCTTCGTTGTCGAGAAAGCGGAAGGGCTGCGGGGGTTGTTGAAGCGCGCCCTGGCCTGGCGGTTTTCGCCCTTCTGGTATCTGACGGCCGTTGCCGTCCCCTTCGCCGTCAACGGCCTCAATGCACTGATAGCCGTTGCCTTTCTGGGGCGCGCTTTGCCTTCCCAATGGTATGCGCCGGCCTTCGGACCGGGGTTTCTGTTGTTCTTTCTGGTCTATAACGGCCTGGGGGAAGAAATCGGCTGGCGCGGGCTGGCCCTGCCGGTTCTCCAGCAGCGGCTGGGATCCCTGGGCGGCAGCATCGCGGTGGGCGTGCTGTGGGCGCTGTGGCATCTGCCCCTGTTCTGGATGCGGGGGTCCTACCAGTACGGTGATTCGATCCTTTTGTTCATGCTGCTCCTGACCTGCTGGTCCATCATCATCGGCATGCTCGTCGACAAAGGCGGCGGCAGTATTCTGCCGGCGATTTTGTTGCATGAAGGGGCCAATTTCATTGCCTTCAGTTTCCGCTACCCGGGCTCGGGTTACGGTTATCTCGTCTGGATTCTGGCGGCCGGCCTGGCCGCGCTCTGGTTGCCGCGGCCGCGCTGGAAGTGGCCATGGCAGGCGACGGATTCCCCTGCCATCCGCTGACGACCGTCTCATCTGAAATCCGTCGGGCCTCGGTATTGCTCGGCCAGGGCCTCGTAGGTTTCGGCCTCCCGGATTTTACCCCGTTTGCGGCAGCCCGCCGCATAAATAATGCATTTTTCCACAAGCTTGGCTTTTGCCGCACAGAACTGATCGTCTGAGAGCGTACCGCTGCCAAGGATCTTGTCGAGGGACTGGATGCGGTAGCGGTCCAGGCTGTGTTGGCGGGAGAGCTGATCCGGGTGGCCGCCGCGTTTGACCACCAGGGGCTCTTCGATCAGGTGGATCGGATAATGCGCACTGACCCGCAGCCAGAGATCGTAATCCTCACAGGCGGGCAGTTCCTCGTCGAACAGACCCACCGCGTCGAACAGTTCCCGGCGCATCATGACGGCCGATGGACTCACCAGGCAAAGCCCTAAGGAAGGTTCGAAAATCCACCCCGAGGGTTTGCGGTGCCGCTGCTTGGGATTGACGCGTACGCCCCGGCGAATCCAGATTTCCTCGGTCTGGCAGATCATGGCGTCCGGGTGGGCGTCGAAAAAGGCCACCTGGTGGGCCAGCTTTTCCGGCTGCCACCAATCGTCCGAATCCAGAAAGGCCAGCAGCCGCCCACATGAAGCCTGGATGCCCCGGTTACGGGCGGCACTGACGCCCTGATTCGTCTGTTGCAGAAACCGTACGGGGGGGCCCCAGGACGAGGCGATTCGGGCGGTATCGTCGCGGGAGCCGTCGTTCACGATGATCAGCTCGAAATCCTGGAAGGTTTGCTCCCTTACGGAGGTCACGGCCTGGGGCAGGCACCAGGCCCGGTTGTAGGTCGGGATGATAACGGACACCGGAACGGCGGGCGTGCTTGGGGTCATATGGCGCTTCCACATAAGGTCATGGAACCAAAACGGCTGTCCCGGCCCACTGATAGAAGGACTGGTGCGCAATGTCAATTCGGACGGGCGCTGCCGCCCGTTCTCGAAAAGGGCTATTGGTCCCGGGGGGTTGCACTTGACGGGCCGATTTGTTACACAGATAGGCCTCAACCCGTTCAATTTTTATTTTGCATTCATTCCCCGTAGGTTACACCAGAAAGGAGGCCATCTTCAAACGCCATTCTGGCCCCACTGTTCACGCGGGCCATAACCCTTATGTATTCGAGGAGGTTCCCATGAGAAAAGCACTATTCTTGACGGTTGCCATCGTATTCGGCCTGGCCCTGATAATGGGCGGCACCCCGGCCGACGTCCAGGCCAAAACCACCTTTGTCACCATCGGCACCGGCGGGATTACGGGTGTCTACTATCCCACCGGCGGCGCCATCGCCAAGATGGTCAATGCCAAACGCGACGAGTACGGCATCCGTGCCACGGTCGAGTCCACCGGCGGATCGGCCTTCAACATCAACGCCGTCATGGCCGGCGACCTGGAGTTCGGCGTAGCCCAGTCCGACCGCCAGTATCAGGCTTATAACGGTATCGAAGAGTGGGCCGGTAAACCCCAGAAAGACCTGCGGGCCGTATTCTCGATTCACGCGGAGACGGTCGACCTGATCGCCTCGGTGGATTCCGGCATCAATACCATCCAGGACCTCAAGGGCAAGCGCGTCAATATCGGCAATTTCGGCTCCGGATTTCGCCAAAACGCCATTGATGCCCTGGAAGCCAACGGATTGAATTACGAGACCGATTTCACCGCCGAAAACATCGCGGCGCCCGAAGCACCCGGCCTCATTCAGGACGGCCGCCTAGATGCTGCTTTCTACACCGTGGGGCATCCCAGCGGCTATTACAAGGAAGCCACGGCCGGCAAGGTCAAGGTCAAATTCATCCCGATTCCCAATACGGACAAGATCGTCGCCAAGTATCCCTACTACGCCAAGGCCAAGACCCTGATGTCCAACTACCCGGGCGCCGCCAACACCGAAGACGCTGTCGAGACGTTCGGTGTCAAAGCCACCTTCGTGACTTCCGCCAATGTGCCCGATGAAGTGGTCTATGCCATCACCAAGGAAGTCTTCGACAACTTCGATCAATTCGTCAAGCTCCACCCGGCCTATGCCGGCCTGACCAAGGAAGACATGCTGACCGGTCTTTCCGCGCCGATCCATCCCGGTGCAATGAAATACTACAAGGAAGCCGGTCTGAAGTAATCCGTCATAAGCCCACGGCGGCGGGTCGCCCTATTCACGCGATTGTCTTTCAGGGGATCTGCCGCCGTACAGGCGCGATATCGCGCCAGAGAGTTACCCCATTTTGGGGGCGTGCAATTCCGCCGAATACGACTCATGCCCTGAGCGCTAAACACGTTTCGACTTCCCCAGGAAATGCGGCATCGGAAGCTTCGGATCTTTATTTTGGAGTAGGTGACCACCATGAGCAAAGTTGAAATCGACGGACGAGACGACGGTCTGGAACTGGCCAAACGCATGGCCGAGGAGGAAGAAGGCATCGGCCGAAGGCCCCGCGGGCCCATCCGATGGGTGATTCCCACCATTTGCGTGGCCTGGAGTATATTTCAACTTTCCATTGCCAGCTGGCTGATTGTGGACACCACTTTCATCCGCGCCATTCACCTGGGGTTCGCCCTATTGGTGGTCTACCTTAATTATCCCATGCTCAAGAAACCGATCTTGGGGCTCAAATACCTGGCAATCAAGGACCGGATTCCGATTCTCGATTTTGTTCTGGCCGTGGTGGCCTGCTTTTCGGCCCTCTACATCGCCATCGACTTCGAAGGCATGACAATGCGTTTGGGCCAGCCCATTACACGGGATATCGTCATCGGCCTTGCGTTGGTATTCCTTCTGCTGGAGGCTTCCCGCCGGGTTATCGGCCCCGCCCTGACGGTAATCGCCGGGGCGTTCATTGTTTACGCCTTTGCCGGGCCTTACATGCCGGACCTGATCGCCTTCAAGGGCACGTCCATGGGCCGTTTTGTGGGGCAGATGACCATGTCCACGGCAGGGATCTATGGCATTCCATTGGATGTGTCCGCCACCATAGTATTCCTGTTCGTTCTGTTCGGCGCCATGCTGGACAAGGCCGGCGCCGGCCAATATTTCATCCGCCTGGCCTTGAGCCTGTTGGGTGGTTTCAAGGGCGGCCCGGCCAAGGCCGCCGTCATGGGCAGCGGGCTTACCGGCCTGGTGTCCGGCTCCAGTATCGCCAATATCGTGACCACCGGGACCTTCACCATTCCTTTGATGAAAAAGGTGGGCTATCCCGCCAAGAAGGCGGCTGCCGTGGAAGTGGCCGCCAGCACGGACGGCCAGCTGGCCCCCCCCATCATGGGGGCGGCGGCCTTCATTATCGCCGAGTACGTGAACGTCCCTTACGTGGATGTGATCAAAGCGGCCGCCGTCCCGGCGTTTGCTTCCTATGCCGCTTTGTTTTACATTACCCACATCGAAGCCTCCAAGCTTGGGTTGCGCGGAATTCCGCGCAACGAATTGCCCGCATTTTTCAAAACCCTTTTCGCTGGCGCACATTATCTGATACCCATCTCCATGCTGCTCTGGGAGCTGATTGTGGAACGGCACTCCCCTGAATTGGCAGCCTTCAACGCCATTTGGGTGATGGCCATTATTATGCTCTTCCAGCGGCCGATTGTCGCCATGAGCCGCAAGGAGCCCCTCGGACCGGCCGTCAAGCAGAGCATTGTGGACATTTTCGGGGCCTTGGCGAGCGGGGCCCGCAACATGGTGGCCGTGGCGCTGGCCACGGCGGCGGCCGGGATCATCGTCGGTGTAGTGGCCCTGGGCCTGGGGCAGCTCATCACCGCCATTATCGATACGTTATCGGGAGGCAATATCTATATAATGCTGGTGATTACGGCGTTGGCCAGCCTGATCATCGGCATGGGACTGCCCACGACGGCCACCTATATCGTCATGGCCTCCCTGACGGCCCCGGCCATTGTCGAGATTGGGGCGTTTAACGATTTTATCGTACCCCTCATGTCGGCCCATCTGTTCTGCTTCTACTTCGGCATCCTGGCGGACGACACCCCACCGGTGGGGCTGGCGGCCTATGCGGCCGCCGCCATTGCCAAATCACCCCCCATTGCGACCGGCATCCAGGGCTTCATGTATGACATCCGGACGGCGATCCTGCCGTTCATGTTCATCTTCAATAGTGATCTCATTCTGCACAATGTCGATTCATGGCCCCAGGGGATTTTGATTTTTATCATGGCCTGCATGGGAAACTTCGCCTTTGCATCGGCCACCCAGGGCTGGTTTGTGGCCCGCAATAAAATCTGGGAACTGCCCCTTCTCCTGTCGGTAACCCTCTCCCTCATGCGGCCGGACCTGATTGCATCGCTCATCGGTATCCCCCATGAGCAGCGCTACTGGACCTATCTCATCGGTCTTGGGATCTACGGTCTGATTTATATGATGCAGCGGCCCCGTATGCCGAAAGAAGAGCAGGTACTCGTGGCGGCCTGATGCCAACGCCGTCGATCCTGCCATGAAGATTTCGCTGGATACCCCGATCCAGGGGAACAACTATTCAACTTAGGACGATTTCATGAAAACCGTTCGTAAAGTTCTCGTGGCCCTGGCGTTTTCCGACTACGCCAAGGGCACTTATGCGTTTGCCGCCGATTTCGCCCAGGCGACCGGGGCCGAACTGATTGTGGCCAGTGTAATCAATGAACGCGATGTGGAATCCGTACGGACGATTTCCGCCATGGGCTACGAAGTCGACGGGGAGCACTACGTCGAAGGTATCAAGGCGGACAGGGCGCGCTTATTGGAAGGGATCATGTCCGGCAGCGATTTGCCCCGGGAGCGTGTCCGTACTGTATTTGTGCTGGGCCATCCCATCGACGAACTCCTTAAACTGATTGTGCAGGAAGCTGTCGATGTGGTGGTCATGGGGCCCAAAGGGCGTACCGATCTGGAACATGTCCTGGTGGGATCGGTGGCCGAAAAGATTTTTCGACGTTCCCCGGCCACAGTCATTTCCTATCGCGACGGCCAGGTGGCCGAGCGCTATAAACAACGGATCGAAAAGCACCTCTAGCCCCTGCGCCCACCGGCCTGTCCCGGACGTCGACCTGTTCCCCGGGGTCGACGACAGACCACCTATTTTCCCAAGGAGGGTTCTATGGCCCGCATGCTTCCAATCGTTCCGATATCCTTTTGGATTGGCATGGTGCTGCTCCTGGCGGGCGCCGCTGTCGCCGGTGAGCGGTTTGCCGACAACGGCGACGGAACCGTAACGGATCACAAAAACCGATTGATGTGGGCGCGTGCCGACAACCAGGGCGATATCGACTGGAAACAGGCCGATCGCTGGATCCGCTTTACCTTCCCCGATACGATTCAGGGCCGTTACGATGACTGGCGCCTGCCCACCCTGGCAGAGTTGCAAACGCTCTATGTCCGGGATACCGCCTATGACGGCTACGAGACCGACTGCGGCCAGGTGGTGCGTATCGCCCCTCAGATCCGCCTGAGTTGCGGATGGGTCTGGGCTGCGGATACCCAGCTGATTACGGCCGCTGTTTTCAACTTCCAGCGAGGCATTCATTACACGGACCGCATGGTCCATTTTCGTGGATATCGTGCGTTGGCGGTCCGCGATATCGATTAACCGGGCTGCCGCTCAAGGCCTGTGCCGCAAAGGGTTCGGCAGCCGGACCGCCACCGTTTCCCCGCATCAGGAAAAGCCCGGCTCCCGAAGCTTTCACAGGGTTGACAAACGACCGCTCAAACCTATCTTATATGCCGAAATAAAAGGGCTTTTGCCTGCCATTACGTCTCCTGCACAGCGGGGGGCGTCTTTTTTGGCGGGCGGGAGAGGCTATCCGTTTGCGCTCCGGCAACCCGGTGCCTCCACGTGGTGCGGCACCATGCGAACGTCGGGGTCATCCTACTCATTACCAGGCAAGGAGACGGTAAAATCACAATGACAGTGCGCAAAGAAACACGACAATTCCAGACCGAAGTTCAACAAATCCTCAAGCTGATCATCAATTCCCTTTACTCCAACCGGGACATCTTCCTGCGGGAGCTCATTTCCAATGCTTCCGACGCCATCGACAAGCTGCGCTTCAAAGCCCAGACCCAACCCGACCTTCTGGGGGATGACGGTGATTTAAAGATCAAGATCGTGCGGGACGGCATCAAGCGCACCCTGGAGATTGCCGACAACGGGATCGGCATGACCTACGACGAAGTCAATGAAAACATCGGCACCATTGCCAAAAGCGGGACGGCGGCATTTCTGGAGGCCATGGAAACGCTGCAACAGAAGGATGCGCCCCTGACACCGGAATTGATCGGGCAGTTCGGCGTAGGCTTCTACAGCGCTTTTATCGTGGCGGACAAGGTCACTCTGATTACCCGGGCGGCCGGCGAAGACAGCGCCACGCGCTGGGAATCCACCGGCGACGGGGCCTATACCGTCGAAGAGACCACCAAACCCGAGCGCGGGACCCGCATCATCCTCGAACTGTGCAAGCCCGAAAAGGATGAACCGGACTACACCGACGAATGGACGATCCGGCGCATTATCAAGAAGCACTCGGATTTCGTGGGCTACCCGATTGTAATGGACGTCGAAAAACAGGAGCCCATCCCCGAGGAAGAGCAGATTCTGGACGGTGACGGCAAGCCCGTGGGCGAGACCACCCGCACGGTGGAGCGGGAAGAGACGCTGAACTCCATGAAAGCCATCTGGGCCCGCAATAAGAACGAGGTCAGCGAAGAAGAATACAAAGAGTTCTACACCCACATCAGCCATGACTGGAATCCACCCCTCAAGCACCTGCATGTCAAACTGGAGGGGACCACCGAATATACGGCCCTGCTCTATCTGCCGTCCAAGGCCCCCTTCGACCTGTTCCAGCCCGAGCACAAGCACGGCGTTCATTTGTACAGCCGGCGGGTGTTCATCATGGACGATTGCCGGGAGCTCCTGCCCGAGTACTTCGGCTTCGTGAAGGGGGTCGTGGACGCTCCGGATCTCAATTTGAATATCAGCCGCGAGATCCTCCAGCAGGACCGCCTGGTACTCAATATCCGCAAGAATCTCATCAAGAAGCTTTTCGATCTCCTGAACGGTCTGGAGAAGGAGGAGTACGACAAGTTTTATGACGAGTTCGGCGCTATTCTCAAAATCGGCATATACACGGATCCCGCCAACCAGACGAAACTGGCGGATCTGGCGCGTTTCAAGACCACGACCTCCGACGGGGCCTGGGTAGCGCTGAAGGATTACGTGGCACGCATGCCCGCGGAGCAGAAGGACATCTACTACCTCACCGGGGACAGCCCGGCCACCCTGCTCAACAGCCCGCACCTGGAACGCCTCAAGGCCAAAAACTTCGAGGTGCTGCTGATGACCGATCCCGTGGACGAATGGGTCGTGCAGTCCCTGACGGCGTATGACGGCAAAGCCCTCAAGAGTGCCGAGAAGGGGGATCTGGATATCGATGGCGCGGACGCCAAGGAAAAAGACGAGCAGTACAAGGATCTCTTCGGTTTCATTCGCAAGACGCTGCAGGATGAGATCAAGGAGGTCAAGCCGTCTTCACGCCTCCTGGACTCCGTGGCCTGCCTGTCCGGGGAGGACGGCGATATGAGCGGCTACATGGCGAAGATCCTGAAATCGACGGGCCAGGAAATGCCCAAAACCAAGCGTGTCCTGGAACTCAACACCGCGCATCCGGTGCTGCTCAAGATCAAACAGATTTACGACCAGGACCAGAGCGATGCCCGCCTGGAACCCTACAGCCAGCTGCTCTACGACCTGGCGGTGATCGGGGAGGGCGGCAAGCTGGACAATCCCTCCCACTTTGGCAAGATGATCGGGGAGATGATGGAAGCCGCGCTGGCCTAGCCCTATCCCGGTTATCATGATGGGCTGGTTCAGCCCGCCGGGCGACCCCGCGAAAGGCGGGGGCCCGGCGGGCGTTGTGCTTCAGGCCTCGTATTTAAAGGAGAGACTGACGCGCGCCCGATAAGCCGTTACCTTGCCGTTTTCGATTTTCATATCCAGTTTGGAAATTTCCGCCACGCGCAGATCGCGCAGATTGCTCCCGGCCGTTTCCACTGCGGCGCGGGCCGCATCTTCCCAGGACTTCGTGCTTGTCCCCACCAGATCGATAACCTTGTAAATGCTCTCCGCCATGGTGTGCCTCCTTTGGTTCGGGTGTTGAGGGTGGGAGGGCCTCTATATCTTTCGGTGCCGGTTTGGGGTTTCCCGTTTTCGCGATGGAAACGAGATCGGAATGATGCGCAGGGGCAGATGGGGTTTCAGATCAACAGCGGCGTGGCGGTGCGGGGTAAAGCAGCAAACGGCCAAGTCAGTTGGCGGTCGTTATGGGCGGTAGCCGATAGAAAGGCCCGGATGAGATGGTTTCCCAAAACGTCCTTAGCGGGGAACGGACGTCTTGTCAAGAAAATGACGATCGCTGGAGAGGGGCGTCGGAAGGCCGATTCGACCGGGCGGCTTAGCGGGATCCGGCGTAGATCTGCTGCCGTCTCTGGAAGCGGTCCCGGCCCAGGGATTTGCGGACGCCCACCACGAAGTGCGATCGTTCTTCATTCAGCGTGGCGCGGGGGCTCCCGTCGGCGATGATCCGAACGCCCCGGTCCTCGGGGGTATACGTTGCCGTGTGGGCGCTCACGGTTGGACCTCCTTGATATAGGCACGAAACGCCTGGTCGTTCTTGAATTTTCCCAAGGCCCGATACAAGTGTGTTTTGACCGTGCTTTCACTTTTGTGGAGGACCTCCGCAATTTCCTTTAGGCCGAGATCGTCCAGAAATCGCAATAAAAAGACTTCCTTCTCCATTTTGGAGAGTCGCGTCAGCATGGTCTCCACCTTTTGCCAGAACTCTTTGCGAACGATGGCATCCATGGTGTCGCTTTCCCGCTCCGCCGGGGGATCCGCTTCGCTTTCGCCGTCCGTGTCGTGCAGGACACTGAACAGGGATCTGAATTTCTGGCGACGGTGGTGGTCGTTCACGCGGTTGACCGCGATCCGGAACAGCCAACTGGCGAAGCGCTCCGGTTCCTTGAGCTTCTTCAGGCTCCGGTAGGCCTGGAGGAACACATCCTGGCAGATATCTTCAGCATCTTCCCGCGAGCGGGTGCGGTAAAAAATCATGCGAAAAACCCTGGGTTCCAGCTGCGTCACCAATTGCTGAAAGGCAAAGCGATTGCCGTCGCGGGCCTCCGCGGCAAGCCGGCTGACATCGGGATCGTGATCTGGGGGCTGGGCTGATGGGGTTTCGGCCATGGTGCATCTTAACCGTTCCGATCAAACCTGTCCACAAGCGGGCGGCTTGCCGCAGTCTCGCCGCCTGGCTGCCGGCCGCTGCCATCGCCCGGCAGCGGTCGGCGTCCGAAGGGGCATCAACGCCGCGCGAAGGCGTGGTGACCGCGACGGCAGGCCCGGGGCGGTTCCATCCGGTGCTGGTTGTGTTTATAGCGGTCGATCTGGTCGCTGGCGCGCGCCAAGTAGACCAGCAGGATGCGCCCTTCCTTGTGGGATAAATGTCCATCGGCCATGGCGTAACGGGTCATCTGGCGCAGCTTGCGCTGGTCCTGATAAAGCGTTTCCGCTTCCCGGGGGGTAATCTGGCCACGGGCAATGCCTTGCCGGATCCGTTGCGCCTGCTGCTGCTGACGATCCGAAAAATAATCGGCGCTGGCGGTTGATACCATTCCCAAAACGGCGGTCAACAGGATGGCGGTGATGACGATGGTGGCTTTCGTTTTCATGGGATGTCCTCCTTAAGGGTTGGTATTTGTCAGGTAAGACGTGCGGGGGAGGAATTTGGTCGACAAGGGGGCACCCGGTTGCGGCCGGGTTTGAAAAATGAAGGGGCGGTCCCGTCGGGAACCGCCCCTGGTTAGGTCGTTAAGGAGGATCGCGGATGCCAATCCGCTTTCCAAACCTTATACTAAGATATCATTTGGATTCGTCAACAGGCTGCGATCCGGAATCGCTCCGGGCCGTCCACCCGCTAGTCCTCCGGATACATGGTATCGATTTCCGCGGCGAAGCGTCGGGCGATGACCTTGCGGCGGATTTTCTGGGTCGGTGTGACTTCCCCCTCCTCTTGGGAAAACTCCCGGGGCAGCAAGGTAAAGGCTTTGATGGTTTCGAAACCGGCCAGTTCGCCGGATTGCTGATCGATGCGCTCCCGAAAGAAGCGGATGATGTCCGGATGTTTAACCAGTTCTTCCCGGGATCGGAAAGGAATGCCCTTTTCCCGGGCCAGCGTTTCGACGACCTCGAAGGAAGGCACGATCAAGGCGCTGACGTATTTGCGGCGGTCGCCGATGGTGGCGATCTGTTCGATATAGTGGTCTTTGCCCACCGCGGTTTCGATGTGCTGGGGCGCAATATTTTTCCCGCCCGAGGTGATGATCAGATCCTTGATGCGATCGGTGATGACCAAAAAGCCGTCGCCGTCGATCCGGCCTACATCGCCGGTGCGAAACCAGCCGTCGTCAAAAGCCGCGGCGGTGGCCTCCGGGTTGTTGTAGTAACCCAGCATGACGTTGGGACCCTTAACCTGGACTTCGTCGTTGGGCCCGATGCGGACCCGGCAGCCCGGGACCGGCCGGCCGACCGTACCGAATTTGAAGTGCGGGGGGGTGTTGTAGCTGATCATGGGGGCAGTTTCCGTCAGACCGTAGCCCTGACAGACCAGCAGGCCCACATCCAGAAAGAAATCTTCGATCTCCTTGGCCAGGGGCGCACCTCCGGCCGAGAAGAAATTTTTATCGCCGCCCACGATGGCGCGGATCTTGCGCAGCACCAGCCGGTCGGCCAGCCGGTACTTGAAGGCTAGAATGCCTCCGGGCTTTCGATCGGCGCGCCGGGCATCCGCCCGCTGCCGACCGATGGCAATCGCCCAGCTAAACAGATGCCGGCGCAGTGGGGGCGCCTTCTCAAGGCGGTCCATGATGGCGGCATGGACTTTTTCATAAAGGCGCGGCACGCTGACCATGACGGTCGGTTGGACCTCGCCTAACGCCTGGAGGACCTCGCGGGGGTTTCTAATATAGTGGTTCTGGGCGCCCTGGTGGAAAACGAGATAGGACCAGCTGCGCTCATAGACATGGCTGAGGGGCAGAAAGCATAGGGAACGGTCCTCCGGGCGCACCTGGAAATGGGCATTCACGGCATCGATCTGGTGGAAGAAGCTCCCGTGGCTGAGCATCACCCCCTTGGGGTCGCCCGTGGTGCCGGAGGTATAGATGATGCTGGCCAGATGTCGGGACGTGTCGCAGGCCGGCCGTTCGGCGGGCAGGGTTTCATCCCGGGATGAGGGCGATGACGCCAGCAGGTCGCTGAAGGTTTGGGTGCGGTCCCCGTCTGCCGAAGGGGTGTCCGCTGCGTCGAAGCGGATGATATGGTCCAGCGGACCGTGGCGGTCGGCGAAAGAAGTTATTTTGGCGTACTGGGTTCCATCGCCCACAAAAAGGACCTTTATGCCGGCGTCGCGTACGATATATTCGGCCTGGCCGGCCGTATTGGTGGCATAAATCGGCACGGTAACAGCATCCACCGTCAGGATCCCGAAATCGGCGATGGCCCATTCCGCGCAGTTCTGGGAAAAGATGCCCACCCGGTCCCCGGCCCTGACGCCCATGGCGGTGAGGGCCGCTGCGATGCGCCGGATCCGCTGGCCGAGTTCCCCATAGGTGATGGCCTGCCAGGCACCATTCGATTTATAGCGCATGGCCACCCGGTCGGCATGGCGGCGGCAGCTTTGGGCGATCATATCGGCGAGATGGCGCTGTTCCATGGCCAGTGTCCCCCTGTCGGTGAAAGCTTTTGTAAAGCGTGTCTGTCTTGCAGCCAAAGCCATACCACAGGCCGGGCGGCAGTCCAACATCAATTTAAGTGAATACTATACGGTATGGCGGGCCGTCCGATAGACGGATGAAGGCGGCGTGCCGCGGTCAGGACACCATGGCGAAGGCGTAACCGGGAAAAAGCAGATGGGTGGCGAGGGAAAGGGAGGGAACGGGACACCCATCGTGGAAAATGGTGTCGTCCAGGATTTCCACCCGTTTGAGGCTTTCGTGGAACCCCAGACCGATATACTTGAGGTAGGCTTCCTTGGCGGTCCAAGACCGAAAGAGGGTGGCATCGTCCCGGGATTCGAGGGCTTGGACCTCCCGGGCGCTGAAAGCGGTGCGCAGGAGCGTTGACCGGTTCTCCGGTCGAATCTGTTCCAGATCCACCCCCAGGAGGCAGGCGGGCGCGAGCCCCATCCCGGCCACGGCAAAGTTCCCGGAGTGTGAAATGGAAAGACACAGGGCGGGGTCATCGCTGAAATAGGGGGCGCCTTTTTGCCGGTAGGCCACCCGGGTGTGGTCGAGGGGGGGGCGATGTGGCCGGAAGTGTGCCGCCAGTTGCTTGGCCGCATAGCGCCCGGCGATCCATTCCACCTGTTTTTTGAGGGCTTTGAAACCATTCAGGAGGATCAATTCATCCGACCCCAGGAAACACTCATGGAAATCCTGCGGTACAAAAACGCGCGGCGGCGCCGTGCGAAAGGCGCTTCCGACGGCAACCTTCAAAACGTTGTGCAATAAAGCGGGGATCGATACGAAGGCCAGGCGGTAACCCGGGCCGGGTCGTCGAAAACTGAGTACGGCGTCAGGTTCCGGCCCTTGGCTAAGGGGGGGGATGGGTGCGGTCATATGGGTATTCGACATGACCGACGACCGGCCGAGACACATGCTCCGACCGGCCGTCGGCCTTCTATCCTTTTATGAGGCGCGCCGGGCGCTGCCGGTTTGCAGGGCATGCAATATCTGATCTTCCCCGGCCAGCCGGTCCACCTGGACCATCTGGAAGTCGTCGATGGCCATGTGCAGGCGGCCCGCTTCATCCACCAGACGAAGCTGGTAGGTATTGGTTTCCTCGCCCTGGTCGGTCTTTTCGGTGATGCACAGATAGGGCCTGCCCTTGGCGAGGGGCCGGTAGAAGCGCATGCGGCCGATGGCGTATGGCAGAACGATGATATTGGTGGTCATGACCTCGAGCATGCCGCCGGTCTGGAACATGGCATCCACCACGGCCACATCGGTCAGAAAATCCGGCTGGGGGCAATCCGCAAAGAAAGGCTTCGTGCTGCGATTGACGATGCGGGAGATCAGCCGTTGGGGTTCGAAAGAGACAATGTCCTCCACCGTCCGGAAAAGGCCGTCCATGAACAGGCGCGACGGGTGGTAGAGCAGTTCCTGGATGTCACCGGCATAGTCCACGGGCCGAAACGGCGGCAGCGTGACCTGTTCGGAGGGCAGCGGCGTCGGTCCGAACCGGTAGGCGCCCTGGTAGTGCAGGGTGGGTTCGCCCATGGCGATGCCTTTGGGGTTGCGGAACTGGGAACGGATGCGGCAGTCGAAGACCTCGTCATCCTTCTCTGATCGAACGGCTTCCACCAGGATTTCCTTGGGGCGTCCCTTGAGGATCTTAATGCCGTAGGGGATTTTGAAATCCCGCACTTCCTGTAGGGCGGCCTGCGGCGGGACCAGGGTGGCGGCCGCCTCGGCCATGGCTTCAATGCCGGTGGCGCCTAGGAAAATCGGGATGTCCTCCCGGCTGTGATCCAGCAGGAAAAGGTCCCGCTGGAGATCCAGAATGCGGCGGTAGATCCGGCTGTCCGCCGTTTGTTCCACAAGGCGATCGAGGAAGGGCGCCTGGGGGCCGGCCGGGGCAGCATCCTCGGGCGCTAAAAGACCGTCGGTGTCAAAGGCGCGGTCGATGCCGGAGAACACCACTTCGGAAGTGTTTGTGTCCCCCAGTTCTTGCATGAAATGCGCCACACCGTCTTCCAGGGGCAGGAAGGTCAGCCCCCGCTGCTTGAGGACCTTATTGACGGTTTCGTTGGTGGCCATGCCGGCGCCCTCCCAGGCGGTCCAATCGAAAATCTTGACCATCGTGTCGGGGTGGAGCGCTTGATAGTGCTGCAGCATTTTTCCGATGGTGTCGTTGGCGGCCGTGTAATCCACCTGCCCCTCGTTGCCCAAGCGGGCGGTGACCGACGAAAAGGCCATGAGGTAACGCAGGGGATTTCCTTCCAGGGCTTTCAGGAGATTATGCAGACCGCGAACCTTGGTGTCGAACACCCGATCAAAGGAGGCCATGGTCTTCTTGGTGATGAACTGGCTTTCTTCGATGCCCGCGGCATGCAGCACGCCGTCCATTTTCCCGGTCCTTGCCAGGACCGCGTGAACGCTCGCGGCATCGGTGACATCCACGGCATGGTAGGTCACTCCGGCCCCCGAAGCGCGCAGGGTTTCAAGGTTGCGCAGGGAGGCCCGCAGGTTGAGCGTCCGGTTGAGGGCCTGTTTGACGGCCAGCGGCTTGGCCTCCGGCATCCGGGTTTTCAGCCGGGCCATGAGGGCCGGGAGGTCCAATGCCGGGTCGGCCAGGTCGGCATCCAGGTCGTCGAGGTTGCTGCGGCCCAGGATCACCAGCTTCACTTTGACGGCGGCAGTCAGCGCTTTCAGAATTTCAAAAGTGATGCCCCGTGCGCCTCCGGTAACGAGGAAGGTATCGCCCTCGCGAACGAAGCGCTTCCCCGTGTGCGGTGCCTGGGGGGTGAGCTGCAGGACCCATTTATTGCCGTTGGCGTACCCGCATTCCACCCGCGGATCGCCGGAGAGCAGTTCATCGAGCAGCGTTGTGACAATGGTCTCCGGAGCCTGCCGGAATTCGCTTTCAGCCAAATCCACGACCTTGACCCGGGTGTCCTTAAGTTCTTTGTTGACCGTCTTCAGCATGCCGGCCAGGCCGGCCATGAGCGGATCGATGGCCGCGCTGGTTTTCCGGTACGGGAATACGGTCGAGTGCACCGTCGGTACGGCGATAAAGGTCCCCGGGCGATCGAGCTGGTCATAGAGCCCCCGGATCAGGACGAAGAAGGCTTTCAGACTGCCGGCGATCCGCTGGGGCGCCAGGCGATCGGCCGTGCCGTAGGTTTCCAGGGGGAGCAGATGGATCACGCCGTCGATGCGTTGGCCGCTATCCAGCAGATGGCCGGGCAGGGCGGAAACCTTTTGGCGATCCTGCCAGTCGCAGGGGAATTCGACACTGTCGCCTGATCCCACAAGCACGGCATGTCCGCCCCGGGCCGTAATGTGCTCCGCCATCACGGCGGCCAGCTGGCTGCCGCCGGTCGTGATCAGGACCCGTTGCCCTGTCATTTTATCCGCCGGCCTGCTCGATTCATTGGCAGCCGGCACCGCTTCGATCACCAGACGCTTGACTGCGCTGTCCAGCGGCACGGCCGCGACAGGTCCGCGAGCGGCGGGTTCGGCCGCCGCCGGCGTCTCGGTTGTGGCTTGGGCTTCAGGGGAACCAGGGAGTTGTTTAGCGAGATAATCGCTCAATTTGGCGATGGTGTTAAGATCGCGCAGTTTGAGGTCTTCGGGGACCTCGATGCCGAAGCGCTCGGATACCTTTCCGAAGATTTCCACCTGTTTGACGGTGTCGATGCCCAGATCGGCTTCCAGGTCGAGGCCGTCTTCGAGCATGTCGGTGGTATAGCCGGTCTGCTCGGCGACGATGGCCTTGACCGTGGCCTGGACATCACCATCGGCGGATTGCATTTCGACGGCCGGGGTCTGGGGCGCTGTAGCGGCGTTGCCCACCGGTACCTTTTGGGCCAGATAATCGCCCAGTTTGGCGATGGTGTTGAGATCGCGCAGTTTGAGGTCTTCGGGGACCTCGAGACCGAAGCGCTCGGAGAGTTTGCCGAAGATTTCCACCTGTTTGACGGTGTCGATGCCCAGATCGGCTTCCAGGTCGAGCGCGTCTTCGAGCATGTCGGTAGTGTAGCCGGTCTGCTCGGCGACGATGGTCTTGACTGTGGCCTGGACGTCGGTGACGGCCGGTGTTTCCGTCGCCGGGGCTTGTTGCTGGGTAGCGGCCGTGCTTTGACCGGGCATTTTTGGGGTCAGATAGTCGCCCAGTTTGGCGATGGTGTTGAGGTCGCGCAGTTTGAGGTCTTCGGGGACATCGAGGCCGAAGCGCTCGGAGAGTTTGCCGAAGATTTCCACTTGCTTGACGGTGTCGATGCCCAGATCGGCTTCCAGGTCGAGGCCGTCTTCGAGCATGTCGGTGGTGTAGCCGGTCTGCTCGGCAATGATGGCCTTGACCGCGTCCAACATATTCCCGTCAGCGGCGACTGGCGCCGGTGCCGCCGCCGGCAATTGGTTCTCGGAAAGCGGTTTGGCCTCTGCCGCAGCGACCGGTTGGGACTTGGGCGGCGTGTCGGTGACCGGCGAAATGACGGTCGGGTCGATACACAGGGTGTTGTTGATGGTCGTCAGGCGGGGCCGTTTGAGGCCACTGATCTTTTGTAGCCAGGCCTGGTAGCGCGGATTGTCGGCGGCCCGGTTCTCTTCGATACGGCGGATCATGAGAAAAGCGAAGTGGGATCCGAATCCGGCGGCATAGTGCAGACCGAACTCGAAGGGCCCCTTGGACGCGTCCCGGCTGAAACGCAGGTCCCGGAACTCCTCCGGAATGTTGCTGAGGTTGGCGATGGGCGGCACCTGGTTGTGCTGAAGGGCCTTGACCATGACGGCGTCTTCGATGGCGGCGCCCAAAGTATGCCCGGTATAGCCTTTGGTATTGGTGATGGTGATGTCGCGGTAGTGTTCCGGAAAGGTCTTCTTGAGGGAGGCCACCTCGGCCGAGGCGCTTCCGCCCCGGGCAGGGGTGAAGGTCTCGTGGGACATGAAGACCATCTTGCGGGTGTAGTCGCGGCGATCGAGATCGTGACGGTGTTCCACCCGGCGCACGAAGCCTTCCATCTCCTCGGTCAGATGGCCGAGGTCGATCTGGGTGGCGTGATAGGCGCTGTTGCCGATATAGGTGCCCAGGATTTCGGCCTGACCGTTCAAGCCCCGCTCCCGGACCTGGTCTTCGCGTTCCACGATGAGGGAAACGGCGCCGGCGCCTAAAATGGTGCCGTTGCGGTCGGCGTCAAAGGGTTTGGCGGCCTCGGCCACCACGTTTTTGATGCTGGCGGCTCCGAGGGCCAGAAAGCCGGAAGCGATCCACGGACTTTGGGTTTCCGAGGTGGAGGCCTCGCCGCCGATCACGACGACCCGGTCGCAGCGTCCGGTGCGGATCCAGTCCTCGGCCACTCCGACGGCCTGGGTGGTGGAGGCACAGGCGCCGCTCATGAGCATGTTGGGCCCCTTGGCTTTGATCAGCTGGGCGAAGTGGGCCGATCCCAGAGGCACCACATCGAAGAGCAGGTTGCGCTCGAACTGGTAGGTGCCGTATTTCTTGCGGCGCTCCTTGATTTTGAAAAACCAGTCGGTGATCTGTTCCTTGATGTCCGCGTCCCGCACGGATTCCATCAGATGGTAGTAGATGTTCTCCAGCTCCTTGTAGGGCCGCACGTAGAACTTGTTGTAGTAGTATTTGTTGAGTTGCTCGATCAGGGTTTCAAACCCCGGAAAGAGAGAGGTCATGATGACGCCCGTGCGCCCCTGGAGCTCCCGCGGCAGGGCATAGCCGGCCGGAATCTGCTGCCCGGTGGAGGTTTGCTTGTGCTGCAGAACCAGGGGGATATGGGCGTCTTTGAGGGCCTCGATGCCGGCGGCGATGGCCAGGGAGATCGTGATGTCGTAGTCATAGTCCACGCCGTACTCGTTTTTCAGATTGAAATAGCCGAGTTTGCCGGCTAGCTGGATCACGTCCTGGGTGTCGGTGATCTTGAGAAAGCGGGCATTGCCGTCGGGCTGCTTGAACACCCGGGTGATATTCATGTCGACAATTTTCTCCTTCTCCTGGGCGGAGAGCGGCTCGATAAAATTGTTGCCGCTGAGAAGCTTGTCGAAGTTGTTGGAATTGAAGACTTTGTTGCCGGTGCCCGGCAGTCCGATGGCGGTTCCGGCCACGACGGTCTTGCCCGTATAGAAGTTGAAGCGCTCCACCTCCTTGAGGGCCTGCTCCCGCTTCTGCTTCAGAAACTCCTGGTAGAGTACGCCCCGCAGGGCCTCTTCATTCTTCTGAAGAAAGGCTTCGAAGTCCGGGGCTTCCGCCAGGGCGGGTGGGCTGACAACCTCCTCCGGCAGGTGGTCCGGGGAGGCCTGTGACGCCGCTTCGGCGGCATCTGTTCTTGCGATCAAGCCTTCTGCTGCCAGATGTGCTTTGAATTCCGCGAACGATTTGGTTTCACCGGCCTTGGCATCCACCGACGGCCGGGCATGGTAGTCTTCGATGCGGATATTCTTCAGTAGGTTGACCAGAATGCGGCCAGCGCCGATTTCGTAAAACCGAGCGTGGCCGGACTGGCGCACCCGCTCCACCGAGCGGATGAATTCCACCGGCGAGACGATCTGGCGCACCAGCAGGGCTTTGATCTCCTCGGTCTCTTCCGGATAGGGCGCAGCCGTCACGTTGGAGATAATCCGGCTGGTGTCCACCGGCCGGAAGGTGACGTCCCGCAGGTAGGCGGCCATGCTGTCCGCCGCGCTTTGGAAGAGCGGCGTGTGGAAGGCGCCGGAAAGGGCCAGGGCCTTGAACATGACCTTGACTTCCTTGAGGTAGCCTCCGAAGGCTTCGATGGCCTCCTGGGCGCCCGAGACGGCGGTCTGGTTGTCGCTGTTCTTGTTGGCCACATAGATGTTGCGGATGCGGGAGGCCCGGATCAGCTGGTGGACGCGGTCGGCATTCTTGAAGACCACCATGATGCGGCCCGGCTGAACCTCGGTGGCCGCCTTCATGAAGTCGGCCCGTTTGACGATCAGCTGCATGGCGGCTTCGAAATTCAGCAGGCCGGCGCAGTACAGGGCGGTGTATTCGCCCACGCTGTGGCCGATAAAGCGGTCCGGTGCAAAGCCCCGGGCGGCCAGATCCGTATAGATGGCCGCCGAGCTCAAAAAGACCGCCGGCTGGGTGTTTTCGGTCAGGTTCAAACGGGCATCTTTGCCGAACATGATATCCAGCAGGCTGTAGCCGCGCATCTCCTGGAAGATCCGGTTGCCCTGGTCCAGGGTGGCCCGGATGGAGCGGTTTTCATGGTAGAGATCCTGCAGCATGCCGCCATACTGGGCCCCCTGGCCGGACACAAGCGCCACCACGCCGTTAGGTTTCGTGGGGATGGCGGCTGCGGGGCGGCGTGTCACCGCCGCGGTGGCTGTTACGGCCGGTTGGACGTCCGTTTGCAGCCAGGGCGGCAGGGTGCCGACTACGGTGTGGCCGTGGTTGCCGCCCACCCCGTTGACATTGGCGGCGAAGTAGAGGGTCTGCCGATTTTCCGGCTGTCGCAGGCGGGCGTTGGGCGCGAGACATGAATCGGAGCCCACAATGGCGGTATCGGGTGCGTAGCTGAAGTTGGGCAGCAGGGTTTGGGCACGGTTCATGAGGAGCAGCTTGGCAAGGGCGACGGCCGGGTTGGCGGATTTGAAATAGCCGAACTCCGGCTTGATGTTGCCGAAATAGACCGGCCGGTCAAAGGTGCGCTCGATGGCCTGCTTCTCCATCTGATCAAGCAGGCTGTTGGCCACGCCGAAGACGTCCAGGTGATCGATCTGGCGGGTGTTGACCGGCAGGCGGCGATAGCTGTCCCGGATGGTGTCCCGATAGACTTTTTCGGACGGGGCCAGAAGATGGTCCGGCACGGAAGAACGGAAGGCGCTGTGGAGGAACTCGCCGATCACAGGCATGCGGTGCTTTTTGGCATGGCCGTAGGTGGTCATGACCAGCAGGGCCGCGCCTTCGCTCATAACATAGCCCTTGGCCTGCTTGTCGAAGAAACGGCAGTCTCCGTCGGACAGCAGGCTCAGGCGTTTGAAGGCCAGCATCACGGTGGGGTAGAAATTGGCGTCCACTCCGCCGGTTAGCACGCTGTCGAACTCCCCGCTGCGCAGGCCCATGGCCGCCAGCCGGGTGGCCACGGTGGCCGACGCACAGGAGGCGTCCACCACGAAATTGGCCCCGTTACAGCCGAAGGTGTTGGCAATGCGTCCGGAAACGATGTTGGACAGCAGACCGGGGATCGTGTCCTCGTTATTTTCAGGAATGCGGTCCCGGATTTGCTCCCCCAGACGGGCGGCGATGGCTTTTTTGGTTTTCTCCGCGGTGCCTGCCAGGCGGTTGATGATGCCTTCGATCATCCCCAGGCGGACCCGCAGGATGTTCTGCACCTGGCGCTCCCCCGGCAGGGTCCCCAGCACCACCCCCACCCGGTTGCCGTGGGCCAGCTGGGATTCCAGGGTGGCGGCGTCGATGGCCTGCCGGGCGGCATCCAGGGCGAAGAGCTGGGCCCGGTCCAGGGAACGGGCCGTGGCCGGCGGGATGCGGAATTGCACGTTGTTGAAGCGGTAGTCCTTCACCACCCCGGCTTTGACGAGGGGGATGTGGTAGCTGGCGTCGGCCGGCTCGGCGGCATAGGCGCTGTTATGAAAGCGTTCTTCCGGGATGGTGGACAGCACCGATCGGCCTTCGGTCAGGTTGTGCCAGAAGGTATCCACGTCCGGCGATTCCGGCAGTACGACGCCCATACCGGCAAAAACGATGCGGTCGTCGTTGAAGTCGTAGTCCAGGTCGGCAAAGATGCGGCGCGGCCGGCAGGTGTGTTCGGGAGTGTGCTCGGCCACCACGCAGTGGTAGTTGATGCCGCCGAAGCCGTAGGAGCTCACGGCCGCCATGCGCGGGCGGCCGGCGTCGGCCTCCCACTCCCGGGCCTCCTCGATGATATAGAGCGGGGTGTCCCTAAGGCTGTGGGCCGGGGCCAGCGTTTCGAAGCGGCCGTTGGGGGGCAGGGTGTGATGGTTGATGGCCAGAATGGCCTTGATCATGCCGGCATAGCCGGCGCCGCCCAGCAGATGGCCGATCTGGGATTTGATGGAGCTGATGCCGATGGGGTGCTCGCTCCGGTAGATTTTCTTGAGCGTTTCGATTTCGGCCTGGTCGCCGGCGATGGTCGATGTCCCATGGGCTTCGATATACCCGATGTCGGAAACCGTCACCGGATCGCGCATGTCCGCAAAGCAGCGTTCCAGCGCCAAGGCTTGCCCGTCGGGGTTGGGGGCGGCGATGGCTTTGCCTTTGCCGTCCGAGCTGGATCCGATGCCTTTCACCACGGCATAAATCTTGTCTCCGTCCCGCAGGGCGTCTTTCAAGCGTTTGAGGACCACCACGCCGGCGCCTTCCCCCAGGACGAACCCGTCGGCCCGGGTATCGAAGGGGTAGGAACCTTTGGCCGAAAGGGCTCCCATCTTGGAAAATCCCACGAAGGATTCCGGGGCCAGGTTGGTGTTGACCCCGCCGGAAATCACCAGGTCGTATTCGCCGCTGAGCAATTCCTTGACAGCACAGTCCAAGGCGGCAAAGGAAGTCGCGCAGGCTGCGTCCACCACATAGTTGATGCCCGTGATGCCCAAATGGTGGGCGATGCGGGAGGCTTCGATATTGAGCAACTGGCCGTGCACGGGTTCGTAGTCCATCCCGTTGGCCATGCCCTCGCGCAGGGTCGTGAGCAGCGCTTCGCGTTCGTCTTCCGCCAGGGTGTTGAATTCCTCGATCTGCTCCAGGTGATGACGTACTTCGGGATACCAGTATTTCAGGTGCAGATCGTTGCCCAGTTCGTTGCCCAGGCAGGTGGCCACAATGACGGCCGTGGAGGCCTGGTAGGCCGCATCCAGACTCAAATCCTCTTGCAGATAACCGGCGTCGGCCACGGCCCGGTAGGCCGCTTCCAGAACCATTTGCTGACTGCGGGAAAGGCGGGTTGCCTTGTCGGCGGTGTAGCCGTAGCGGTCGTGGTCGAAATGGAAATCCCGCACCACGCCGGCGATCTTAGTGTAGCTCTTGTCGGTGGCCTTGCGATTCTCGTCGAAATAGAGGGCCGGATCCAGACGGTCAGCCGGCATTTCACCGATGGCGTAGGCTTTGGCAATGACATTTTCCCAGAGTTGTTCCGGGCTGTCGGCCCCCGGGTAAATGCAGCCCATGCCGATTACGGCGACGTCGTCTTCAATGGCATGGCGTGGGCTGGTGAGAACTTCAAGCGCGTTGAGCTGCCGGAAGAGATCTTCCTTGCGGTGGAAGAAGGTCTTGTGGATATCTTCGATGGTGGTGCTGCAAGGGTTGAAGGCCAACCCATCCCCCACCATGAAGTTGCCCTTTTCGAATTGTTCCTTTTCATCGTAATGGAGAAAGCAGACGTCGCCGCTTGCTTTGTCAAACTTCGGGCAAAAGGCCTTGGCGCCGATCAGCAGGGATCCGATATTGTCTTTTTCAAAGGCTTTCTTGCGCTCCTCCAGGGAGAGCCCCTCCCGTATGCGCTGGTGCTCGTTTTCGATCATGCGCTGGGAGAAGGGGGTCGCCACCGTGCGGGAGGCCAACCCCACCGTGGTCCCCATGACGATGGTTTCATCCCGCTCGCAGACCACGTCCTGGTAGATTTTTTTGATGGCGCCGGTTTCGATGATTTCGCAGGAGAAAAGATAGGCCGTACCCACCTGAATGCCGATCTTGACGCCCCGGCCGGCCAAGCGGGCGGTCATGCCGGAAATGAAGTGGGGCGCCCGGTGGGTGCCGATCCCACCGGCGAAGATCATGGTTTTGTCCCCCAGCTGGCCGTCCGGCAGCGCGCTCATTTTCTCCATGGCGAGCTCCCACAGCACCAGGCTGCTCAAGGTGCCCACGTGGCCGCCGGCCTCGGCGCCTTCGAAGATAAACCGCCGGCAGCCTTTCTGCAGGGCGTTTTCGAGCATCATCAGGCTGGGGGTGTGGAGATAGGTCTTGGTTCCGGCCGCTTCCAGATCCTTCACCTGGGAGGGAATCCCCCCGGCGAAAAGGGCAAAGGGCGCGTTGTATTTCTTTACGGAATCCAGGTGGTGGCTGATGGTGGGGTTGAAGGCTTCGATGCCGATCATGCCGGCCCCGAAGCGCTCCACCTTGGCTTGGCCGGCGGCCAGCATGTCGTCGGCCAGATTGGCCGGCAGGTTGCCCAGGGCGAAAAAGGGCAGGCCGCCGGCGGCGAAGACCGCGGCGGCGAAATCGGCATTGTCGCTCACATTGGCCATGGGGCCCTGGATGATGGGGTAGCGCGTGCCGTGCTCCCGGGCCAGGGCGCTCTCCGCCCGCATGGGGTCATGGGCGTCGACGGCCTGCAGCTGTTCGCCGATATGGGTGAAGAGGCCCGTTATCATGGCGGCCAGGGTGGCGCTGTGGCGGGCGAAGTGCCGTGCAAAGACCGCGTCCTGACCCAGGTAGAAGAGACTTTGCAGGGGCGTGTCGCTGGGCGTGCCCAGATCGGCCATGTTTGCTTCGATGTCGTGGTAGAGCAGGGCATCGGCATCTTCCCCGCCGGCCAGCTGGATTTCCCGATCCCGCAGGGTCTTGACGATGCGGGTGCCCAGCTTGGCGAAGAAATGGTAGCGGACCTGGAGGGATTGACCGATGATGGTGGCATCCTTTTCCTCCAACTGGCCGATGACATCCTTGTATACCGGGGCCAGGGGGGCTTCTTGGGCCAGGAAGAGCTGGTTGTCCAGGACGATGCCTTCCGCGCCCATGGCGAACAGGCCGGCGGCCGTATGCCAGCCCACACCGCCGTGGACGAATACGGGCCACTCGCCGTTGTTGAGGTACCACTGCAGCAGGACAAAGGACGAATAGCGGGAAACCTTGCCCGGTCCTTCATGGCCTTTGACGATCAGGCCGTGGGGGTCGATGCGCGTCAGCGAATCCTTCAGGTTGATGTCGGTGGTTTCGATGAAGAACCGATAATCGCGGTTGTCGAACCGGAATCCATCCAGATCGGCGGGGGTGCGATAGGTGAAAACGATCAGGTCCAGGTTGGCGATGCTGTTGGTTTCCAGATAGTCACGCAGGGCCTGGTTATCGACGGCCAGACGCAGGCCGAAGATCAGCTCGTTTTGGGAGAGGGTTTCGACCATTTGGATGATATCGGTATTGGTGAAAAACTCCGTGTCCAGCATCGGCAGGGCGCCGGCCGTATGGAGGCTTCGGAAATAAGTGAGGTCGAATACCTTCGATGGATGATAAACCAACAGGGGCAAACGGGCACTGATACGTCTCGCGATCATGCGGTCTCTCCTGAATAGAGCTGTTTAGCGATGAAAACCTCCGGCGGATCACGGCATCGCCGGAAAAGGGCCTTGGTTGTTGCGGGTCCTGACCACATCGGGTAAAGCCTGCGCCAGCCGCCGGACGGCTTAAGTGACGATCGTGTGTGGTCCCGCAAAACCCATCGACACAAGCAATTCCGATGCCATGCCGAATAATGGCCTTAACACATTGATAAAATACAACTAAATTTTAAAATGGGAATGATGGGGAGGATGCAGTTGGATTTCAGGTGTGCATGGCGTGCACAGGCTGTCGACATGCGGTGTGCGGAAGGTGCTGATTTAAGCGCTATTTCAGAGGCATGTCGAATTTCAGATGGATTGCGAAATCGCCAAAATAAAGAGGGGTTACGGCCACCGTCGCCCCGGTGCGTTCCAGGGTTTGCCGTTTGCCGCCCACCTCCAGGGTGGCCCTGATTTTCAGGTGGCGTCCCAGAAGCATGCGGGCGGCCTTGTCGGTGGCTTTGATGTAGAACGACAGTCCTGTATTGGATAGGTCGGCCATGTCGCCGCGGAAGGGTTTGCCCAGCAACGCCTTAGCCGTGTCCATCATCTGGGCCACGATGAGACCCTCGACTTTGATACGGCGGCTCTGGCGTCGCTCGAGTCCTTTGGCGGTGACGAGTTTGCCCACATCCTTCGCCTGGCAGAATTCTCGTAGTTTGGTTTCCAGGGCGGGCAGGGATTCTTTCCATTCGCCCAAATGCGTATTGTCGATCACCTGAAGCTCCGCATGAGACTGAACCGCCAGGGATGTGGTGCAGGTGGTGGTGGCGAAAAAAGTGTCCTGGCCGGCGACATCACCCGGTTCCAGGGTGGTGATGAGGCTGTCTTGGCCTTCGCGGGAAAAGTAGAGTTTCAGTTGGCCCTGCTGAATGAAAAAAAGGCGGGTATTGATATCGCCCTGCCGGTAGAGCACTTCCCCGGCATCCAGCGCCAGCGGCTGTTGGGCGAAATAGAGGGCGTTGGTCTCCTCTTCGGAGAGCCGGTCGTAAAGCGCCCTGAACCGCTCAATGTGATTCGGGTCGATGGCCCCGCTTTTCTCCGCTTCGATGATTTCGGCCGCTTTGATGATTTCGGTAAGGGCCATCTCGTCCACGGCCATCAGGCGTTCGCGCATGGCTTCGGCTTTGGGGAAATTCTTGGCCCGGGCATGCTGTGCGACCAGGTCATAGAAGCATTTGACGGCGGCCTGGGTGTCGCCGTCGCGGGCATATTGCTCGGCCTGTTCTTCCAGTCGGGCGATATCGTCCATGCTACGCGTCTCCAACGCCGGAGCGGTTGGGAAGCCGAGCGGTGCGCCGGGGTAGAGCTAGTCTAGGTCGCATTGGATTCCGGCGTTGATTCCGATGGACCGGACCACCGGCCGCCCGCTCTGCCAGCCTGTTTTGTCGCTGATCTTACAACAAATTCACTATAGACGATAAAATCCGGTTGATCAACCGGCTGTGCCGCAGGAGGCGTTGTCCGCCCAACTTTGCCCTTGCAAAAACCAGGCATTGCCACTATGAAACAGACTTTTAAGAATTACTCAAAACTAAAGTGGACAAGCCATGAACTCATCGGTCATTCGTGCTCGGCAAAATCTTTCCGTCGATATCGAGGCCTTGACCCGCCTGATTCTCGACCAGCAGCGTGCGAGCGGTGAAATTCCCTGGTGCGACGGGCAGAAAACCGATCCCTGGGATCATGTGGAATCCGCGATCGGATTGACCATCGGCGGCCATTACGAAGCCGCCCGGCGGGCCTACGAGTGGATGCGCCGGACCCAGCTGGATGACGGCAGCTGGTATGCCGCCTATCGTGACGGCCGGCCGGAGGACCGCACCCGGGACGCCAATCTTTCCACCTATATCGCGGTGGGGATCTATCATTATCTTCTCGTCACCGGTGACCGGGCGTTTGCGGAAGCCCTCTGGCCGACGGTGCGTGACGCCATTGAATTCGCCCTGAAGCTGCAAACCCCGGAAGGCCCGATCCACTGGGCCATCAGCCCCGAGGGCCGGGTGGACGCCATGGCCTTGCGGACCGGGTCGAGTTCGGTGTTCATGAGCCTCAAATGCGCGCTCAAACTGGCCGAGCTCCTGGGCCGCCCACGGCCCCGCTGGGTTGACGCCCTCGGTCGCCTCCAGGACGCGTTGTGCCGCAAGCCCCATCTTTTCAACATGACCAAATCGCGTTTTTCCATGGACTGGTTCTACCCGGTTCTCTGCGGTGCCCTGCAGGGTGACGATGCCCGCCGGCGCATCGACAAATACTGGAAGAAGTTCGTCGTGGAAGGCCAGGGGGTGCGCTGTGTCTACGATGAGCCCTGGATTACCGTCGCCGAAACCTGCGAACTCGTCCTGTCTTTGGCGGCCATGGGCAACGAGGCGCTGGCCCGGATCGTCTTCGGCTGGATCAGCACCAAGCGCTTCGAAGACGATACCTACTGGTGCGGCTTTACCTTTCCGGATATGGTGATCTGGCCGGAAGACAAGATTAGCTGGACCAATGCCGTCGTCCTCATGGCGCTGGATGCCCTCTATCACCTGACCCCCGCCAGCCAGTTGTTCCATCACGCCAGCTGGGATGACCGCGCTCCGGTCTGACCGGAGCGCAGCATCCCGGGGCCATTCCCAGACGCTCAAGGGGCGATGTGCGGCGGTCCCTTGCGCGGGAGGATCCGGATTGCGACGCGACCACCGTCCCTATAGCGTCAAGAAATTATTCCTGAACTGGCAGCGCTTTTATGTACGGCGTTTCCTGCGGCCCCAATTCGATGCCCTGGGCCGCGGCCACCATTTCATGCGCCCCTGGTATGTGGAGCTGTTCGGGGCGCCCATCGCGTTGGGGCGCTATGCCACCGTGATTGCCTGCGCGGATGCCCGGGTGCGCCTCTGTGTCTGGCCCCGGCAGGACGGCGAAGGCCTGATCCGGATCGGAGATTACAGCCTGATCTGCCCGGGCGTGCGCATCAGTTCCGCCTGTCGCATCACGGTGGGGCACAGCGTCATGCTGGCCAACCGGGTCTACCTGACCGATTCGGACTGGCATGATGTCTATGACCGTACGGCCGCCGGGCAGGGCGCGCCCATCGCGATCGGCGACAACGTCTGGATCGGGGACAGCGCCATCGTCTGCAAGGGGGTTGCCATCGGTGACAACAGTATTGTCGGGGCCGGAGCGGTGGTGGTGGATGACGTGCCGCCCAATGTGGTCGCGGCCGGCAATCCAGCCCGGGTGGTCAAGATGCTCGATCCGCAGCGTCCGCTCAAGGCCCGCCGCGATTGGTTTGCCGATCCGGCCCGTTTGTCACGGGATTTCCGGATCTGGGACCGCGCCCTGCTGGAAGGCAATACCCTGGCCCACTGGCTGCGCTATCTGGTGCGGCCCAGCCAGCAGGATTAGATCGTTTCCATCCAGAGATGGGCAGATAGCATCGGTCTGCAGCACTTCGTCCTTTTCCCCCCATCAGACCATCCGCTATTCGATCCATCTCAGGCGCGCTAAAGTGCGCTGCGGGCAACACGCTGCCGCCGCCGATGCCACCCGAACAATGCCCCGCCCCCCAACGCCAGCAGGCTGCTGGCCAGAAACAGGTTGCGGGCGCCCCAGGCATCGAACAGGACCCCATTGACCATGAAACCCACCATCAACCCCAGTCCATAGGTAACGGCATTGTTGGCCGCCTGGCCGAAGGTCTTGGCCGGTCCCGGAGTGAGGCGGTCCATATAAAGGATGCTGGCCATATGAAAGGTGCCGTAGGAAAAGGCGTGCAGGACCTGGGAGGCCAAAATCAGCAGGGGCGTTTGAAAGATCGCCAGCAGCAGCCAGCGCAGAGCGGCCAGAAAGAAGGAGGCCTGCAGGACCGCCTCCAGACTGGCCCACTGGAAGAGGCGCCGGGAGTTGAGCATGACCAGGATTTCGGCCAGTACCGCCACGGCCCAGGCCACACCGATGAAAGTCGGCGAACGTCCGAGATTTTCCAGATGAATGGAGAAAAAGCCGTAGTAGGTGCCGTGGCTGACCAACATCAGGAAGCCGCAGCCGAGAAAAACAAGTACGTTGGGCCAATCGATACGGACACGGCCTGGCCCGGTATGGGGTTTTAGTGCGGCGGGGCCGGCCGGCAGGGCGGTTGCCAGGAGCGTTTGCAGCAGGGAACCGGCCAAAATCATGGGAACGATCACCCCGATGCCGTAGCGGTCGATCAGGGGGCCTAAAACCGTGACGATGAGAATGAAGCTGAGCGACCCCCAGACACGGATACGCCCGTAGGCCTTTTTATCTTCTCCCAGAAGGTCCATGGCGTAAGCTTCCAGGAAAGCGATCAGGGGCGCATAGAAGATGCCGTTTCCAATGGTAATGAGCAGCATGGGCCCAAAGGCGGTTGTCGTCAGGTAGCCGGCCCAGGCCGCACAGGCCGCGGCATTGCAGAGCAGATAGATGAATTTGCGTTTGCGGAAGCGGTCCGCCAGAGCGCCCCATACGAACGGGAACAGGACCAGGGTTGCCGAGCGAAGGCCCGCCAGATAACCGATCTGGGCTCCGCTGAATCCCAAATGATAGCAGTAGAGGTTGAAATAGGGCAGATACAGTCCTAGGATACCGAAGTAGACGAAATACTGGGCCCTCAGGATGATCCTGGACGAAGGCATGGCGATGTCCGCTCTGACCCGTAGCGACGGTGACGGCGGCGGGGATGCCGCTTTACAAAAAAAAACCGAAATGGTACCTTGCCGACACTGCTAGGCTGACTGATTTATAATAATATAATTGTCTTAGCAACCGGGAGCCGGCTATGGAATACATCAAAATTCGATTCGGCAAAGATTGGGGTAAACTGGAGTCGGGTTTCGAACGCACCCTCGACACCATCTTCCGCTCCGTCAATCCGATGTTTGCCGACTGCGACCAACCCTGGACCCCCCAGATGGATGTCTACGAAACCCACGAGGAATTCTTTATCACGGCTGAAATTGCCGGTGTGGACAAGGAGGATCTGGGCGTCGAAATCAACAATAAGGCCGTCAAGATCAGCGGACGGCGCGTACCCCAGCCGCGTGCGGCGGACGCCTCCTTTCGGCTGGCGGAAATTCAATACGGGGATTTCGAACGGGTGCTGTACATGCCGACCGCCATCGATCCCGAGGTCGTTTCCGCAACGTATAATAACGGATTTCTCCAGCTTCGCCTGGCCAAAGCATTGTCCCCAAAAGCCCGTAGGATTCCCATCGCCGAAGACTAACCATCCTTTTGATATTGACGGGACACGTCACTGTGCAATCGATTGACCGCCCTGGGAGGTAAAAAATGACACAACACCGGTCGCCGGAGGATCTTACTGCCGAGAAGCTTCCTGAGCGTCTGCCCATTCTACCCCTGCATGAGACCGCCCTCTATCCCAAAATGGTCCTGCCCCTGGTGGTCATGCAGGCGGATTCCATCAAACTGGTGGACGAAGCCATGCAGAAGGACCGCATCATCGGCATGCTGGTAGCCAAGGCCGATGCGCCGGCCGCAGGCGACCAGGCAGCCCAGGAGACGACTGCCGAAACCGCGGCGGAAGAATCCGCCTTCGACCCCCGGGAACATCTTTCCAGCATCGGCACCAGTGCCATGATCATGAAAATGGCCAAGACCCAGGACAATCAGACCCAGATGCTGGTCCAGGGCATCAGCCGTTTCAGGATCAAGGATTTCGTACAGGAAAAGCCCTATCTCATTGCAACGGTGGAGCATCTCAAGGAGGAGAAGGCCGAAGGCAAGGAAATCGAAGCGCTGATGACCAACCTGGTCAATACCTTCGGTCGGGTCGTCGAGCTTTCCCCGGGCATGCCGGCAGAGATTGCGACCATGGCCAAGTCCATCCAGGAACCGGGCACCTTGGCCAATATGGTGGCCTCCACCCTGAACGTGGATGCCCAGAGCAAACAGGCCGTCCTGGAGCTCGACGATGTCAAAAAACGCCTGCGGGCCGTCATGCGGATGGTGAACGAGCAGTTGGAGATCCTGGAACTGGGCAACAAGATCCAGTCCCAGGTCAAGGGCGACATGGAGAAAAGCCAGCGGGAGTACTATCTGCGGCAGCAGCTCAAGGCCATCAAAGAAGAACTGGGCGAGACCGACGACAGCAATGTGGAACTGGAAGAATTCCGTACCAAGATCATGGAGGGCGACCTGCCGGAGGAGGCCCGCAAGGAGGCCGAGCGGGAGCTCGACCGCCTGGCCAAGATGCATCCCTCTTCGGCGGAATACACGGTGGCCACCACCTATCTGGATTGGGTAACCTCCCTGCCCTGGCATCAGAGCACCGAAGACAATCTGGACATCAAGGCCGCCCGGGCGATTCTGGACGAAGACCATTTCGGGCTGGAAAAGGCCAAGCGGCGCATCGTCGAACACCTGGCGGTGCGCAAACTCAACCCCGACACCAAGGGCCCGATCCTGTGTTTCGTGGGGCCGCCCGGTACGGGCAAGACGTCCCTGGGGCGTTCGGTGGCGCGCGCCATGGGGCGCAAGTTCTGGCGGATCTCCCTGGGCGGGGTGCGCGACGAAGCCGAAATCCGGGGCCATCGGCGTACCTATGTGGGGGCCATGCCCGGGCGCATCATCCAGGCCATCCGCCGTTGCGAGTCCAACAATCCCGTGTTCATGCTGGATGAAATCGACAAGCTGGGCAACGACTTCCGGGGTGATCCCTCCTCGGCCCTGCTGGAAGTCCTGGATCCCGAGCAGAACTTCAGTTTTTCCGATCATTATCTGGATGTGCCTTTCGATCTGTCGCATGTTATGTTTATTACGACGGCCAACGTCCTCGATACCATTCCTGCGCCGCTGCTCGACCGCATGGAAGTGCTGGAAATGGTGGGCTATACCCTCGAGGAAAAAGTCAAGATTGCCAACCGCTACCTGATTCCACGCCAGCGGGAGGCCCACGGCCTCAAGGCGCGCCAGATCAAGATCTCCACCGGCGCCGTGAAACGGATTATCGCGGGTTATACCCGGGAAGCCGGTCTGCGCAACCTGGAACGGGAGATCGCCTCCATCTGCCGCGGCGTGGCCGCCAAGGTGGCCCAGGGCGATGCGGAGGCCGTCTCCGTCGGGATGGACGAGGTCGCCGAATATCTGGGGCCGATCAAGATCACTTCGGAAGCCAAAGCGCGCACGGCCACCCCGGGCGTTGCCATAGGACTGGCCTGGACGCCCACCGGCGGCGAAGTTTTGTTCATCGAAGCCACCGCCATGAAGGGGCAAAAGGGGTTGACCCTTACCGGGCAGCTGGGGGACGTGATGAAGGAATCGGCCACCGCGGCCTTAAGCTTTATCCGCTCCCACGCCAAGGAGCTCAAGATCGACGAGGATTTCTTCAGCAGCCACGACATCCATATTCATGTGCCGGCCGGGGCGATCCCCAAAGACGGACCCTCAGCGGGGGTTACCATGCTGACGGCCCTGGTATCCCTGATGACGAACCGGCGGATCAAAAAGGACCTGGCCATGACCGGTGAAATCACCTTGCGGGGCCAGGTGCTTCCTGTGGGCGGGATCAAAGAGAAGGTTCTGGGGGCCCACCGGGTGGGCATCAAGATTTTGATTCTGCCGGCGGCCAATGAAAAGGACTTGATCGACGTGCCGGAAAAGGTACGCATGGCCATAGAGTTTCACTTCGTCTCCAAGATGAAGGATGTGCTCCGTATTGCCCTCGGCACCTGAGGGAGGCACCCTCGTTTTATGTCCAGGTTATCAATGAAAAGCATGCCGCGACGTTCAAGCAGGCCCACGCGGCGGCGCCCCCATCGCCTGGCGTGGCGGTCCGTCGGCCGATGGGCCGTGGTTCTGGGGGGATTGTGCCTGCTGGTGCATGGCTGCCAGTCGGTTTCGACATCAAGGCCGTCCCCCAGCACGCCCAGCGCCCCGCCAGGCTACCCCAAACCTTACCGGGTGGACGGGCAATGGTATCAGCCCCTCCCGGATGCCGCCGGCTTCCGCCAGCAGGGAACGGCCTCCTGGTACGGCCGCCAATTTCATGGCCGCCGGACCTCAAATGGCGAAGTATACAACATGTACGGCGTTTCGGCCGCCCACAAAACCCTGCCCTTCGGCACCGTGGTGCGGGTGCACAATCTGCGCAACAACCAGCAGCTGGATGTGCGCATCAACGACCGCGGTCCCTTCGTGAAAAATCGCATTATCGACCTGTCCTACGGGGCCGCCCAAAAACTGGGCGTGGTGGGCCCCGGAACGGCGCCGGTGGAAATCGTGGTCCTGGCGGCTCCGGCCCGCAGCGTGCAAGAACCTGACGGACAGGAGCACCTGGTACCGGTGGACCTTACCCACGGCAATTTTACGTTCCAGGTGGGTGCTTTCCAGGACCGCAACAATGCCGAACGCCTGGCCGCCAAACTGTCCCGCACCTACCACCATGTCCACGTGGCCTCCTTCGATCGGGGAGACGGCCTCTTCCACCGCGTGCGGGTAGGCCGGGCCACCACCCTGCAAGAAGCCGATGACTACGAGCAGGCCCTCATCCGCCAGGGCTTCGACGTCTTCATCGTGGCGGAGTGACATGGCCCCCGGTGCCATCGGAAAAACGGTTTTTCTGGATCGGGACGGCGTCGTCAACCGCGATTCGGCGGATTATATCACCTCCTGGGCTCAATTCGATTTTCTGCCGGGCAGCCTGGCGGCCATCGCCCGCCTCACCCGGGCCGGCCAGAGCGTCATCGTGATCACCAATCAGTCGGCCGTGGGACGCGGCATGCTGGACCTGCCCACCCTGGAGGCCATGCACCGGAACCTGCGGGCGGCCGTCGCGGCACACGGCGGGCGGATCGCGGAGATTTTTTACTGCCCCCATCACCCCGAGGACGGCTGCCACTGCCGCAAACCCGAACCCGGCCTCATTTTCCAAGCCCAGCGCCAATTCGGGCTGGACTTGGGCTTGGCGACCATGATCGGCGACCGTGCCAAGGATATCCAGTGCGGCCTCAACGCCGGCTGCGGCCGGACGATCCTGGTCCAATCGGGCCTGCACGACGACAGCCCGCAGCTGCAGAGGTCGGGTCTGGCGCCCAATCACGTCGCGGCCGACCTGGCAGCCGCCGTCGACTGGCTGCTGGCCCGGCCGTGACGCGTATGAACCATCTCCCGGCCGACAGCGATGCCCCCATGGCATCCGCCCCTGACGAAGTGACCCTGCGGGGCCGTGTGGAGCACATCACCTTCCAGAACCCGGACACCCATTTCACCATCGCCCGTCTGCGGACCGATCCTGACGGCCACCGGGTGACGATCCTGGGCCATCTTCTGCTGTCCGGGCAGGGCGAGACCCTGGAGGTCAGCGGGCACTGGGAGCGGCATCCGCGCTTCGGCACCCAGCTGAAGGTCGCCCGCTATCAGATCCTGCTACCGGATACCATTGACGGCATCCGGCGCTATCTGGCCTCGGGCGTCATTCCCGGAGTCGGCCCCAAGCTCGTGGAGCGTCTGGTGCGGCATTTCGGCGCGGACCTGCTGGCGGTGATCGAAACGCGCCCCCGGGAATTGACCCGGGTGCGGGGAGTCGGTCCCCAAACCGCCGCACGGATCGAAGAGGGCTGGAACACCCACCACGCCGCACGCCTATTGATGCAGTTTTTGCAGGACAACGGCTTGAAGCCGGCCTATTGCGGACGGATCCTCAAGGCGCTGGGCGAGGACGCCCTGACATTGTTGCAGGAAGACCCGTACAGCGTCGTGGACGAACTGCCGGGCATCGGCTTCATGGTGGCCGATGCCATAGCGCGCAATCAGGGGTTGCCGGCCGAAGATCCGCGGCGCATCCGGGCCTGCATCGGTTATTTGCTGGAACAGGCCGCGGCCGAGGGACATGTCTTCCTTCCGGAAAGCCATCTGCTGGAACGCAGCCACGCGCTTTTCGAGATCGCTCCGGATGACCTGGCGGCCGTGCTGGACGCCATGGCGCGGGATCGCGCCCTCCACGTCAGCGATGGCGGGGATGACACCGGCCGCCGGCTTTACACCATGGCGCTCTATGAGGCCGAACGGGGCCTGGCCCGGCGCTTGAACGCGATGTTAGCGTTGCCCCTGCCGGCGACCGAATTCGCACCCGATGTCATCGAGGCCACGGTCACCAGGCGCCTGGCCATTCATCCCTCGCCTGCCCAGCAGGCCGTCCTCCAAGGGGTTCTGGGTCACCGGGTGGCGGTGATGACCGGCGGACCGGGCACGGGCAAGACCACCTTGATCCGGTCCCTCTACACCCTTTACCACGCCCAGGGCCGTTCGGTCTGTCTGGCCGCCCCCACCGGGCGGGCCGCCCGCCGTCTGTCCGAGGTAACCCGGCGGCCGGCGGCCACGCTGCACAAGCTGTTGGGGTACAATCCCTCCGCCGGGGAATTTGAAAAGGATCAGGACGATCCCATCGATGCGGATGTCTTCATCGTGGATGAGGCCTCCATGGTGGATACCCTGCTGATGGCGCAGTTTCTCAAAGCCGTGCCCCTGACATCCGTCCTGATCCTGGTGGGGGATGTCTTCCAGTTGCCTTCGGTGGGACCGGGCAATGTTCTCCATGATATCATCGCGTCCCAGCGGCCGGCGATCTACCATCTCAAGGAGATTTTTCGTCAGGCCGAGGAAAGCCCCATCATCCTAAACGCCCACCGGGTCCGCGACGGTCAACAGCCCGACCTGGAGGCCGGCCGCGAATTGGATATCCTGGCCCCCTTCCATTTTATCGAAGCCGCCCGCATGGAAACCGTGGTCCGGACCATCGTCGAGCTTTGCGCCCACTGGATTCCGGACCAGTACGGGATGGATCCCATAGACGACATCCAGGTGCTGACCCCGGTGCACAAGGGGGAAGCGGGCACCATCAATCTCAATCAGGTGCTCCAGAAACGCCTCAATCCTGACCGGCGGAAGAACGCCGTGGGATTTCACCCGGGGGACAAGGTTATGCACCTGCGCAACAATTACGGCAAAGAGGTCTTCAACGGGGATATCGGCCGGATCACGGAGGTGGCGGCGGCCCGGGAGCGCCTGAGCGTGGATTTCGACGGGCGGGAGGTTTGCTACGATTTTTCCGAGTTGAGCGAGTTGACCCTGGCCTACGCCATATCGGTACATAAATCCCAGGGGTCGGAATATCCGGCCGTGGTCGTGCCGCTGCTCACCCAGCACTATGTGATGCTGCAACGCAACCTGCTTTACACGGCCATTACACGGGGGAAAAGGCTGGTGGTTATCGTGGGCCGCCGGCGGGCGCTGGAAATCGCTTTGCAGAACGATCGCCCCCGGCAGCGCCTGTCCTATCTGAGGCAGCGGCTGGCATCCGGTGGAAACCTCGACGGTGGCGGATTTCCGGTCTAGTCCTCTTCGGGAGGGGGCGGGACGGGCAGCTTGACGAAATCGACGCCTTCTTCCCGCAGCGTTTTTTCTTCCTGTCGGGTACTGACACCCCGGATGTTGCGGGGTTCCGCGGCGCCATAATGGATTTTAAGGGCTTCCTTGGCAAAATCCGGGCCGACGTTGTCGAAATTTTTATCGACAAAATCATAGATTTGACGGCCCAGGGCCTTCAGGCCGGCCATGTCCGGAGCGGGGCTATGCGCGGCCGGACGCGATTTGATGGCGAAGGTCGAGGGCCGGCGGCACACGCCCGCGTCGTTGCAGACCGGGCAGGTCACAAGCCCCTTTTTCTTCTGCTTCTGGTAAGCCTTGGCATCTTCGAACCAGCCTTCGAAGGTGTGGCCATTGGGGCATATCAAGTCGTAAGCAATCATGGCATCGGGGCCTTGGCGGTTTTCTTCATTGCGGTACAAACCGTGTACCACACTGCCCCGACGCCTATCACAGAGGGGAAAAAAATTAAAGTTATTATTGACATATGGGACATTTTCTAATCAATATAAGGAGATATTTGGATAAGGGAATATGCGGCCTTATCCGGTTTGAAAGACCAGCGGCCGCCATGGGCAGTGCAACGCTGGCAGGATTTGGCAACAAGGAGAATTTAGACGCATGTTGAGAAGTCATCTTAAGCGGAACGCAGCACGCGCAAGTCGCCAGGGGATGCGAGGTCTTCTCCTCGGAATCGCGATCGTGTTGTTTCTTTCGGCAACGGTCGCCTGGGCGGAAACGGTTTATGTGGATGATAAACTGACGATCACCTTCCGCAGCGGCCCCGGGATGGATCGCAAGATCATAGAGTACCTGACGACGGGCGACCATATGGAGTTGCTCCAAGATGGCGAGGAGTGGGCGCTCGTGCGGTTGCCGGACGGCCAAGAGGGCTGGGTCATGAAACAGTACATCACCAAGACCAAACCCAGCACGATGCAGGTTGCGGATCTGCAGCAAGCGAACAGCAACCTTACCTCCCGGTCAGATGAATTGGCCAAGGAAAACGAAACCCTCAAGGCGACCAACCAGAAGGTGAACGCGGCCCTCGCGGAGAAGACCAAGGCCTTGGCCGACCTTACCACGGAGTTCAACGACCTCAAGCAATCATCGGATGCCAGCTCGTTTCAGATGCGCAAGTATCTGATTTTCTTTTTCAGCGGCGCCGGCATCCTGTTTATCGGTATCCTGCTGGGTCTGGTCATGAAGCGCCAACGGCGTAAATCCATGTATATGATTTAGCATTCGGACGCGCCTGACCGCCTTTTCCGACGGCGGGACCGCTCCCTTCCAAGAGCGTGCGTTGCATCCGGTATACCACCCTATCCCCTGACTGACGGTCGTGACAGCTGATGAAAGCACATGAATCCGATTTCCTGATTATCGGCAGTGGGGTTGCCGGTCTTCTGTTTGCCCTCGATACCGCCCAGGTCGGCCGGGTCGCTCTGGTCACCAAAAAAGAGGCCATGGAGAGCAATACCAACCATGCCCAGGGGGGGATCGCCGCCGTGCTCGACGGCAATGATTCCTTCGACCTCCACATCCAGGACACCCTGGCCTCGGGCGCCGGTCTTTGTCATTCCGAAGTGGTGCGCCTGGTGGTCGAGGAGGGGCCGGCGCGCATCAAGGAGCTGGTCCAGCTGGGGGTATCCTTCAGCCAGGGCACCAGCGCCCCGGCGGAAACCTTCGATCTGGGGCGTGAAGGGGGCCATTCCCGCAACCGGATCGTCCACACCCAGGACATGACGGGCCGGGAGGTGGAGCGGGCCCTGCTTGCGCAGGTCCGGGAGCACCCCAACATCGAGCTGTTCGAAAACCACATCGCTGTGGACCTCATTACCCACTCCACCCGCATGAAACGCGGCCTGGTGACCACGACCCACGAGGAACATTGCTGCGGGGCCTATGTGCTGGACCGGGAAGCCCACCAGGTGTGCCCCTTCGTGGCCCGCATCGTATTGCTGGCCACGGGCGGAGCCGGCAAGGTCTATCTTTACACCAGCAATCCCGACATCGCCACCGGGGACGGGCTGGCCATGGCCTACCGGGCTGGTGCCACCCTGGCCAACCTGGAATTCGTGCAGTTCCACCCCACCTGCCTCTACCACCCCGAGGCCAAGAATTTTCTGATTTCCGAAGCCGTGCGCGGGGAAGGGGCCCTGCTGATCGATGCCCGCGGCAACCGCTTTATGGAGCACTACGATCCGGCCCGGGAGCTGGCCTGCCGGGATGTGGTGGCCCGGGCCATCGACACCGAGCTTAAAAAGAGCGGGGACGATGCGGTTTTTCTGGATATTTCCGGAAAAGAGGCCGATTTTATCCGGAAGCGGTTTCCCAACCTGTACGAAAATTGCCTGAATTTCGGCATCGACATGACCCGGGATCCCATACCCGTGGTTCCGGCGGCCCACTATATGTGCGGCGGCGTGGTGACCGACACCGAAGGCCGCACGGACATCCGCCAGCTTTACGCCGTGGGCGAGACCGCCTGCACCGGCCTGCACGGTGCCAACCGCCTGGCCAGCAATTCGCTGCTGGAGGCCTTGGTTTATGCCCGCCGGGCGGCCCGCCAGGCCATCCAGGAATTCCAGTCCGGTGCGCTTGCGGCCATGCCGGAGCCGCCCGGTTGGGATGAGGTGGGCACATCGGACAGCGACGAGCGGATCATGGTCTCCCAGAACTGGGATGAGATCCGCCGCTTCATGTGGAGCTATGTGGGCATCGTGCGCTCGGACAAGCGCCTGGAGCGCGCCCGGCGGCGCATCGAGATGATCCAGCAGGAAATCCGCGACTACTACTGGAATTTCAAGGTGACCGCGGACCTCATCGAGCTGCGCAACATCGCCATGGTGGCCGAACTCATCATCCGCAGCGCCTCCCACCGCAAGGAAAGCCGCGGCCTGCACTACAACATCCTCTACCCCGAGCGCGACGACCAGCGCTGGCAAAAGGACACCATTTTGCGGCGGCCTATCGTGGGATAATAACCACCCCCTGACTGTCGGTTAAAAAGCCCGTATGCTTTTGCGGGCAAAGTGGTTTATCGCATGCTTTTCCAATGCCGGACGACGGCGCGCTCAATAGCGTTGATCGCAGGCATCGTGTGCCGGTGCCTTCTTTGCTATCGATATCGCAAATGGCGTTCACATTTTTTTTGCCCAGGGATAATTGCATAAAACCCTGCGGGCTGTGCAATCGGCGGGTGGCCAATCTGGTAACTGTTTGAAATTAAACAGTTCAATGCCTGGTATGGAAATTGCTGCCGGTTAGCCCCATGAGCCATTGCCGCTGCAGCCCAACCATTGCGGTGCTGATGGGAAATCTTCCATTTGAACAGGTGAACGCTATGCCGACCATTTATGACCTAAAACCCCACTTCCAGACGGTGCTCCGCCCCATTGCAGACCGCTTGGCAAAAGGCGGCATTACGCCAAACCAAATTACGATTGCCGCCCTGCTTCTTTCCATAGGCACAGGACTGCTGGTTGCCCTGGCGGCCAGGCATGGACGGCTCCTACTGCTGGTCCCGGGGGTGCTTTTGGCCCGCATGGCGCTGAACGCCATTGACGGCATGCTGGCCCGGGAGCATGCCATGCAGACGTCTTTGGGAGCCGTCTTGAACGAACTGGGCGATGTCGTTTCAGATGCTGTCCTCTACCTGCCCTTTGCGTTCATTCCCGGGATCAACGCAGTCCTGGTGGTCATCCTGGTGGTGCTGGCCATGGTGAGTGAGATGGCCGGGGTGGTGGCGGTCCAGATCGGCGCGCCACGCCGTTACGACGGTCCCTTGGGAAAGAGTGACCGGGCTTTCCTGTTCGGTCTTATCGCTTTGATTCTGGGATTGGGGTTCAGGTTTTATGTGATCGCCAATCTCGCTTTGGCCGTCGCGTTGGTCCTTTCGCTGGTGACCATCAAAAACCGCGTTCAACATGCGCTGCAGGAGGTATCGTGAACACACCGCATATGAGCCCTGTCATCCTGTGGTCGCTGGGAGGCCTGTTCGGAATTCTCATTGCGGCCACAGCGATCTATTTTTTCCTCAAGCGAACCCGCCCAACCGCCGATTTTGCCGAAATCGGCCTGCGCATCCGCTCCTGGTGGATAATGGTTTTCGTTTTCTCCCTGGCCATGCTGCTGAGCCGGAACGTCTCCCTTTGCTTCTTCGCTTTCATCAGTTTTTTAGCGCTAAAGGAATATTTGTCCATCATTCCCACTCGGCGGGCGGACCGTCGCGTGCTTCTTTGGGCCTACCTGGCGATCCCAGTGCAGTATTTTTGGGCCGGTATCGCCTGGTATGGTATGTTCATCATCTTCATCCCGGTCTATGTCTTCCTGTTCCTTCCGCTGTGCATGGTGAATGTCGGCGAAACGCGGGATTTCCTGCGTTCCGCCGGAACCTTGCACTGGGGTCTGATGACGATGGTGTTTAGCATCAGCCATATGGCCTATCTATTGGTGCTGCCGCCTGTCGCGGCTTCGGGGGCGGGAGGTTCCGGGCTGCTGCTTTACCTGGTTTTTTTAACCCAGTCCAACGATGTTGCCCAATTTCTCTGGGGCAAGTCCCTGGGGAGGCGCAAGATTGTTCCCAACGTCAGTCCGAACAAGACCTTGGAGGGCTTTCTGGGCGGCGTCGCAACCACCACCTTTCTGGCGGTTCTCTTGAGCGGCTTGCTCACCCCTCTGAACTTCCCCCTGGCCCTGCTGGCCGGGATTCTGATCAGTATGGCCGGTTTTGTGGGAGACGTCACAATATCGGCCATCAAACGTGATATCGGTGTCAAGGACAGCGGCAACCTGCTGCCCGGGCATGGGGGTATCCTAGACCGGATCGACAGTTTGACCTACTCGGCGCCCCTCTTTTTTCACTTTATTCACTATCTATACTACTGATGGTCGTCATGAACCTCATCAACCGGTTGTTGCGTTACGTATTCTACCGGGTCGTCGTACGCCTGGTGGTGCTGATCGTCTTGGGCCTGAATGTGCGCCACCGTGAACGTCTCCCTCAAAAAGGACCCGCCATCGTGGTGGCCAACCACAACAGCCACCTGGATACGATGGTTCTCATCACGCTTTTGCCGGCCCGCCTGCTCAGCAAGATCCAGCCCGTGGCTGCCGCCGACTATTTTCTGGCCACCCCCCGCAAAGCCTGGTTCGCTCTGAATATCGTCGGCATCCTGCCCATCAAACGTCAGCGAAAAACCCCGGACGAGGACCTGCTGGCGCCCTGCTACAAGGCTTTGGAAGAAGGGCGGGTCTTAATTTTTTTTCCCGAAGGCAGTCGGGGGGAATCCGAACGGCTGGCTGCCTTCAGAGGCGGGATCGCCAAACTGGCCAAGCGTTTTCCAGAGGTTCCGGTGACGCCGGTTTTGCTGCACGGTTTGGGCAAGGCGTTGCCCAAAGGCGAGAAACTTTTGGTCCCGTTTTTCTGTGATGTCTTTGTCGGGGAACCCCTCTTCGGGACGAAAGACCGCGGGAGTTTCATCCATCAACTGGAATCGCGCATGGCCGAGCTTTCCCAGGAAGGGGTTTTTCCGCCCTGGGAGTAGGCCCAATAAAACCAATTCTAAGGGACTGGATCTGCGTTGGTTTTCCATGGACCAAAAGAGGTCGCAGGAATGCAACGCATTCCTGGTGGGACGGCAGGTTCTTGGCCTAATACCCCGCCGCAGTGTCGACCACATTTATCATTTTGCCAGAGCCCGACAGGTAGACCTCTATATTGTGCTCGATGATCGCCATGGCGCGCGCCATGTAGTGGGGTGAAACCCCGCAGATGTGGGGCGTCAGGATGACGTTCTCAAGGTCCCACAGGGGGCTTTCGGCGGGCAGCGGTTCTGTCTCGTAAACGTCGCTGACCAGGGCCTTGATGCGGTGGCGGCGCAGGGCATCGATTAGATCCGTTTCGTTGACTGTCGTGCCGCGGCCCATGTTGATGAAGCTGGCCGTGGGTTTCATCGCCTCGAAGAAGCGGCGGTCGATCATCTTTTCCGTGCCCGGCGTGGCGGGCAGCAGGTTGATGACGTAATCGCTTTGCCGGAATACGAGGGCCATGTCCTCGGGGCCATAGACCGTATCCACATCTGTCAGCGGCACAGGGGTGCGTTTGACGCCGATTACGCGCATGCCCATGAAAGCTGCCTTGCGGGCGATTTCGCGTCCGACGGCCCTCAGTCCGATGATGCCGACGGTCGCGCCGCTGATCTCCTCCTGGGGGACCGCGCGCGCCCATTTTTTTTGCATCTGGTTGCGGAACATAAAATGGAAGCCGCGTGCCAGGTTGATCATGGCCGCGATGGCATATTCGGCCATGTGGATGGTGTGGATGCCGCGTCCGTTGGTGAGGCGAATGCCCCGGCGGGCGATTTCCGCCAGGGGCAGGGCATCCACCCCGGCGGTGATGGCCTGTACCCATTTGAGCTGCGGGGCCGCATCGATCATTTTGCGATTGCCATGCAGGAAAATCAGCAGGATTTCGGTTACCGGCAAATAGTCGAAGACCTTGTCGCGATCCGTGCAGCGCATCCATGCGACTTGCGGATAGTGCTGTTCGAGCCGTGCCAGATCGGCATCCGGCAGGTCAAAATGGATCAGAGCATGAGGCATTCGCTACTCTCCTCTTATTGTTCTGAATTGCCAAAACAGAAATTTACCATGAAGAACATGAAGGCCTTAATATTGAGGTTTTTGGCCTTCGCTCATCACAGTTCCTCGGGCACGAAGGCGGTCACATCGTCGATGGTCAGGGTGTCGGCCAAGAGCATCACCAGGCGGTCCACTCCCAGGGCGTTGCCGGTGGCGGGGGGCATCATTGCCAGATCCGCCAGAAAGCGTTCCGGCAGGGGGGTGGCCGGGCGGCCGGCCTGTTGCCGTAGCTGCAATTCCTGCTGAAAGCGCTGCCGTTGCTCCGCCGGATCGGCCAACTCGCTGAACCCGTTGCACAATTCGATACCCCCGATATAGAGCTCGAAACGCTCGGCCCGGTCGGGCCGGTCCGGCTTCAGGCGGGCCAGGGCCGCGCAGGGGGCCGGATAGTCGTAAAGCAAGACCGGGCGCTCCCAGCCCAGGCGAGGCTCGATTTCCAGGCCGACGATCTCGTCGAAGCGGCCCGCGGCGAGGGCCTCCTCGGGCGTGGTGCCGGCGAAAATCCGAAAGGCCTCCTCCACGGCCAGGCGTTCGAAAGGGCCCGCTATATCGATGGCCCGTCCCTGGAAGGATAAACAGCCATCGCGGTCCAGGGCGTGGGCCACGTGCTTCACCAGGGCCTCGGTCTGGTCCATCATGTGCCGGTAGTCCCGGTGGGCGGTATACCATTCCAACAGGGTGAATTCGCAAAGGTGGCGCCGGCCGCGCTCACCCCGGCGGAAGCAACGGCAGAGCTGGAAGAGGCGCGGATAGCCGGCCGCCAGAAGCCGTTTCATGCACAATTCGGGCGAGGTCTGCAGAAAGGCGTCGCCGGCCGGTTCGGGGTCGATATGGGCTTCCGGGGCAGGGGCGGGTATCCGAATGGGGGTTTCGACGTCAAGATAGTCGTGGGTTTCGAAAAAAGAGCGTATGGCTTGCTGCACTTGGGATCTTAACCGCAGGGCGGTCTTAAGCGTCGCTTGGCGCATGGTCGCCTCGGATCAGGCTTTGCGTACGGTATAGCTGTCCGTACGCTGATCCTGCAGGGCCACAAAGTCGAATTCGTCGGGATCGGCCTCGCTAAACCAGGCCTGGCCGGCCTGGCGGCAGTCTTCGCAGGCGTTGCGCGGAATGTGGATCGCCAGGAGGTGCCGGCCGCGGTCGGAGGTGGAGTCGATGCGCCAGGCGCCGCCGCACTGATCGCAGATCCGAACCGTTTCTTTTTGGAATTCGGTGATGCCGGCGGTGTCGTAGTAGAGCTGGCGCGAGCGCTGGCCGCAGCCGGACTTGGCACGGACCTGCTCCTGGATTTCACCCCGCCGCTGCCAGTAGGCCAGCACCAGGTCCCCCACCTTGCCGATGACGCGCGTGACGTCCTTGGACTGGCGGATGGTCTCCGGATTGAAATTGGGCTCGCGCACCTTGCTGTAATCGATGCCGGCCATGGCCAGGATGATGCCGACGTTAACATAGGGCAGGGCGCCTTCGATGGCATAGCCGCCTTCCAGGACGGCGATGTCGGCCTTGAGCAGCTCCGTCAGCTCGGCGTAGCCCCGGGCCGTGAAGTTCATGTTGGTGATGGGGTCGGAGAAATGATTGTCCTGGCCGGCGGAATTGACCACCAGATCCGGCTTGAAATCCTCCAAGATCGGCAGGACCACGTTGCGGATGGTGTAGAGAAAGCCTTCCTCCGAGGTGTTGGGGGGCAAGGGGATGTTCAGGGTGGTGCCAATCGCGTTGGGGCCGCCCAGCTCGTTGGGGAAGCCGGTGCCCGGATACAGGGTGCGTCCGTCCTGGTGGATCGAGATGAAGAGGGTGTCGGGATCGTGCCAGTAGACGTCCTGGGTGCCGTCCCCGTGATGGCAGTCCGTATCGACGATGGCCACCCGGCGGACGCCGTATGTTTGGCGCAGATGTTCGATCATGACGGCTTCGATATTGATGTTGCAGAAGCCGCGGGCGCCGTGGACCACCCGCATGGCGTGGTGGCCGGGAGGGCGCACCAGGGCGAAACCCCGCTCGATTTGCTTTTCCATGACCGCGCAGCCGATGGTCTTGGCGCCGCCGGCACTGATGAAATGGGACTCCGTCATGACGCTGAGCGGGTCGGGCACGCAGAAATGCACCCGCTGGACATCGGGAACGTTGACCAGGTCGGGCTTGAGCTCCACGATGTCTTCGATGTCCAGAAGCCCCTCCTCGATGACCTGATCCTGGGTATAGAGGAGGCGCTCTTCGCGCTCCGGATGGGTGGGGTCGATGGCCCAGTCGAAGGCCGGAAAAAAAACCAGGCCGGTTTTATATTTGGCTTTCAGCATGGCGTGTCCTCTTCCGGCCGCGGCGGCTCACATCAGGCGCCCCGCCACCGGGTCGTAGCCGTGAATCAGTCCGGGCTGTACCTGGGCGCGGATGCGGATATTGCGGCCGGTCGTATGGAAACCCCGGACCATATTGAACTGCAAATCTTCGGTGACTTCCATTTCGAGGTATTCCGGGTTGGCCCCCCGTCCCACGGCCTTGCGCTGCAACAGGTCCAGCGCCAGCCGGCGGGCCTGGACCCGGTCGAAGGAGCGCTCGATACGTTCCGTATAGTTTTCTTCCGGCGCCGATACGATCCCCTGTTCCGTATCGGCATACAGCACCACTTCGCAGGTGGTGCGGGCCAGGGCGGCGCCGATGGCGTTGGCCACCGCCCAGCGCGGCACGACCCCCACCCGGTAGCTGGACAGGGACTCCAGGTGCGCGGCAAAAAGCGGGGCCGGCCCTCCGAGAACCAAGATCGTGGCGGGGCGCACTTCATAGCCTTCCTGCATCTCATGGACCGTATAGACCGGCTGGCGGTTGATGCGCGCGATCATCTGCTCGGCTTCATCCAGGATTTGGCGGCAGGTGTGGTCAAAGACCCGGAAGGCGGCCTCCTCCACGCTTAGCCCCAGTTGTTGGGCAATGGGGGCGAACCCCCGGGCGGCCAGTTCCGGCGATCCCCGGCGGGCCTTGCCCATGATGACCAGAGCATCGGTGGGGGTGGGGGTCGGGCCGCCGTGGGCCATGGCCGGGCCGTCGCGATGGGGGCCGACCAGGATGCGGCCGTCTTCAATCCGTACGGCGCTGTCCCCGCCGATCCCGATGGAATGGGTTTTCAGGGACCGGATGAGGGTTTTGTAGTCCCCCAGTTCCACCCCTTGGGGGTCGAGCAGGGGCACCTGATCCACCAGCACCGCCATGTCGGTGGTGGTCCCGCCGATATCCATGACCAGGGCGTCGCCGTTTTCCGGCCCGAAGGCGATGGAGCCCATGACGCTGGCCGCCGGTCCGGAAAAAATGGTCTGGGCCGGGTAGTCGATGGAGGCCTCGAAGTTCATGTTGCCGCCGTCCGCCTTGAGGATCCGGATCGGCACCTGCAAGCCCTTGCGCACCAGCGATTTGTGGACGGCTTCAAAAAAATTGCGGTGAATGGGGTAGACCGCGGCGTTGAGATAGGTGGTGGCGATGCGGCGCGGAAAGCTGAGGTTGCCGGAAATGCGGTGACCCAGGAAGATCTTCTCGAAATGGTTTTCAAGGTGGCGGGCGATGGCCAGTTCCTGTTGGGCATTGCGCACCGAGAATTTGGTGACGACGCCGACATGCCGAATGCCCTCCGCTTGGAATCGGTCGCGGACGTCGTCGATTTCAGCCGCCTGCACCGGTTCGACTTCCCGCCCGCGATGGTCGATGGAGCCTGAAAGGCAGGCGAAGTGGTCGTTGGTGCGATAATACCAGGGGTCGACCCCGGGGCCGCCGGCAACGATCATGCCGACCTTGGGGAGCTTTTTCTGAATGATGGCGTTGGTGGTCAGGGTCGTGCTCATGACCATGCGCAGGATCCGGGTCGGATCGATGCCGGCGGTGATGCTTTCAAGAGCGGTCAGGACCGTCTGGAAAAGGTCGTCGGGATCCGTCGGGACCTTGAGTTCGTTGATGATGCCTTCGCTTCCGAGCAGTACGACATCGGCGTGGGTGCCGCCGACATCAAGACCAATGATCATGGCAACGTCCCGAGCGTTGAGGGATAATGGGCGCGGCCGCCTGTGCTGGGGGCAGGCGGACCGTTGTTGGGTGTGCCAGAAGACCCTAACGGATATGGCCGGTGATGTCAATCATCCCTTATGGGGTGCGGGATTGCGGCGGGATGGACCGGCGGCGTCGTAGCCGGTCGTCCCTGTGGTCAATCCGCCAGGTAGTAGGTAATGGTCGACTGCCCCGAATAGCGGAATTTGATGTTTTGCGACCCGCTGTAGCCCTGGGCCTGTTTATCGATGACACTGGGCGGCCCCGTGGAGAGGGCCGATTCCGGAAAACCCTGGTTACGGAGAAAAGCGATAATCAGGGCGTTTTTCTTCTGGATGTCGTCGTAAAGGCGGTTGAGGTCGTTGTCGGCTTCATTGAAGGTGATGGGCCAGATGGCGATATTGGCCCTCACTTCGCGTTCGGAGAGACCTTTGACCGTTACGGTCCTTTCCAGCGCCCGGAAGGCGACTACGCTGTTACCGATCTGAAATCCCAGGCCGATCAGCCCGATGCACAGCAGCAAACCGAGAATCAGGGCGCTGCCGAGGGAGGATGTTTTCATTCGAGGTGACCTTTCGTTGAGGTGCGGCGGTGAAGGACGCTGTAAACGGCGTCGGTGGTGTCATCGCGGTCGCGCTGCAACGCCTTTGGGATGATTCCCGCCATAGTGGATCAGCGCCGAAAAATAAATCGGCATTGAAATCCCCCACCGCGGCGGCTGACGTGAGCGGCTTGCGCCGGCAGGCGAATATTGTTATTCTTCTTGCTATTCGAAGGCGCCATCGCCTTGTGCTGACGGTCTCCCCCACCATAAGCTAAGGAAAGCATCATGCCCGATCCTTCGCCAGCGATCGAAACCGCCAAGGCCAAACTTTCCGGAACCCTGCAATTCGTTACCGACGACATCTGGCGCACACGCCCGGCCGATCTGCCTCCCTGGAAACGTGCCATCGTGCGCATGCTGCGGGTGCTCTCGCTGGCCATTCGCGGTTTCCGGGAAGATGTCTGCACGCTGCGGGCGACCTCGCTCACCTTCTACACCCTGCTCTCCATCGTGCCGGTGGCGGCCATGGCCTTCGGCATTGCCAAAGGGTTCGGCTTCCAGAAGATTCTCGAGCAGCAGCTTTACAAAAACTTTCCCGGCCAGGAAGAAATTCTCGGTAAGGTCGTTCTTTTCGCCAATTCGCTGCTGGCCACAACCCAGGGCGGGGTCATCGCCGGGATCGGTCTGGTGCTGCTCTTCTGGACCGTAGTGAAGGTGTTGGGCACCATCGAGGCCTCCTTCAACAGCATCTGGGGCATTCGGCGGCCGCGTTCCATTGCCCGCAAGTTCAGCGACTATCTTGCCATCATGATGATCAGTCCCCTGCTGGTGATTCTGCAAAGCAGCGCTATCGTGTTCATTACCACCCAGCTCAGCCAGATCGCCGAACGGATTGCCCTGATCGGGTATTTCAGCCCCTTGATTACCCTGTCCTTCAAACTCATTCCCTACGTCATCGTCTGGGTCCTGTTCACCATGGTTTACATGGTCATGCCCAATACCCGCGTCAAGTTTTCTTCCGCCTTGATTGCCGGCATGATCGCCGGCACCGGTTATCAATTGTTCCAGTGGTTTTACATCTCCCTCCAGGTGGGGGCCGCGCGTTACAACGCCATCTATGGCAGCTTTGCCGCCCTGCCGCTTTTCCTGGTCTGGCTCCAGGTCAGCTGGACCATCGTGCTCTTCGGCGCTGAAATTTCCTTTGCCAAACAGCATGCCCAGGACCATGAGTTCGAATCCGATACCGAGCAGGCCAGTCCCGGGCTGCGTAAAATGGTGGCCCTCCAGATCACCCGCCTGGTGGTCCAAAAGTTCGTCGACGGCGCGCCGCCCCTGAGCGCCGGAGCCATCGCCGCCGGGGTGGAACGCCCTCCCCGTCTGACCCATCGGGTATTGGAGGAACTTGTGGAGGGCGGTATCCTCAATGAAGTCCAGGTTGAGAGTACGGAGGTCCCCACCTATGTTCCGGCGCGGGACGTGGACCAGTTTACCCTGAGTTTTATCCTGGAAGCTCTCGAAACCCGGGGCGTCAATGAGATCCCCTGGCCCCAGGGTCAGGAAACCTCCTCCCTGGCACTGGCCCTCAACCAGTTGCGCGAATCGGTGCGCCAGTCGCCCGGCAACCGCCGCCTGAAAGAGCTCTGAGGTGTCGGCGTCCCGTTAACCGTCCCTGTATCCCTGGTCCGCCGTCCCTTCCCAGGGACGGCACCTATGCCTGCCGTATGTGCTGGATCCTCCTATTGTTTTGCGGACCAAAAGCGTCCCATTCCCATAAGCGGATATTTTGGGTTGTTTTGGGTCGCTTTAACTGCTTTTATTCTCAGGGATAAAATAATATTGACAACTGATAACGGCAAATCTATAACCCCCAATTTATGATACATATCTCATTATGTGTCAGCCCCGAGCGGATGATAGGGACCCGCATTGCCATCCCCGGGGGCGAAAGGCGGATCGCTATGCGTGATTTACTTTCGACGAAAGAAGTGGCCCGGTTTCTGGGTGTCAATGAAAAGATGGTCTATACCCTGGTGGCTGAAAAAGGACTGCCGGCCACCAAAATCACCGGCAAATGGCTTTTCCCCCAGAATTTGGTGGAGCAGTGGGTCGAAGCCAACACCATCAACTATCCGGAACCCCAGCGCCATTTGCCGCCTTATGAGGGGTTGCTGATTGTAGCCGGCAGCAACGATCCCCTTCTGGAGAAGACCCTTTCGCTGTTTAACCGGCGTTATCCCGAGCATATCGCCGTACTGGGCAATCTGGGGAGTCTCGGCGGATTGCGGGCCCTGCGTCGCAATTTGTGCCACCTGGCCACCAGTCATCTTATCCAGGACAATGAGGCGGACTATAATTTCGAATATGCCGACCGCGAACTCGAACGTCAGCCGGCGGTGGTCAATTTCTGCCGACGGGAGCAGGGGTTGCTCGTGGCCCGGGGGAATCCCAAAAGCATAAGCACGGTGGCCGATTTGGCCCAACCGGGGCTTACCCTGGTCAACCGCCCCAATAGTACCGGAACCCGCCTGCTCCTGGACCGTGAATTGGCCAAGGCCGGCATCGAGGGTGAGGACATTGCCGGCTATCACCAGACGGTGATGCGCCATCTGGACGTGGGCCTGGAAATCCTGGCCGGGCGGGGCGATGTGGGGCCGGGCATCCGCGCTGTGGCCGGGATGCTGGGGCTTGATTTCGTGCCCCTGCGCTGGGAGCGCTATGATTTGCTGATCACCAAGGAGCGTTTTTTCGACCCGGGTGTTCAGCTTTTTCTGGGGTTGCTGCCGGATGAAGAATTCCGGCAGTTGGCGGACACGCTGGAGGGCTACGACGTCTCTGCCAGCGGAAAAATGGTCTACCCCAACGGGGAACGGCCACAAACGGATTAGGAAGGAGACATCCATGGATCGGAAGCGGTGGCATTTTTTAAGCATCATGCTTGTTGGATTGCTGCTGATGGGTGGGACGGCCGTTACGGCTGCGGCCAAAGACGCGGTTATCGTGTTTCACGCCGGTAGCCTGACGGTGCCCCTGGCTCAGATCGAAAAGGATTTCGAAGCGTTGCACCCGGATATCGATATCCAGCGCGAGGCCGGCGGCAGTACGAAAATGGCCCGCATGATTTCGGAATTGCACAAACCGGCCGATATTATGGCATCAGCCGACTACCAAGTTATCGAGAAAACCCTGAGGCCCCGGTATGCCGACTGGAATATCCGCTTTGCCACCAACCGCCTGGTGCTCTGCTATACCCCCCAGAGCCGTTACGCCGATGAACTGACCGCCGATAATTGGTATGAGATTCTGGCCCGCAAGGGCGTAGTCTGGGGGCATTCCGATCCGAACCTGGATCCCTGCGGGTACCGCAGCCTGATGGTCCTGCAGCTGGCCGAGCTGTTCTACAACCAGCCGGGGCTCTACGACCGTCTGCTGGCCAACCGGCCGGAGGCCAATGTGCGGCCCAAGTCGGTGGAGCTGGTGTCGCTGCTTAAAACCGGGCATATGGATTATGCTTGGGAATACCGTTCCGTGGCCGTCCAGCATGGGTTGAACTTCCTGGAACTTGATGACCACATCAATCTTGGCAATTATGCGTATGACGATTATTACCGCCAGGCCCAGGTCAAGGTTACCGGCAAAAAGCCCGGCAGCTGGATAACCCGCACCGGCAAAAGCTGCACCTACGGTATCACCATGATCAAGGACGGCCCCAATCCAGACGGGGCGGCCCTTTTCATGGCCTATCTGCTGGATCCGGAAGGCGGCTTGAAAGTCCTGGACGCCATGGGGCAACCGCCCTTCATTCCCTGCCGGGTGGCTTCGGAAACTGAAAAGCAAGCCTTGCCTGATTCGCTGCAACCGCTGGTTGCCATTGCGCCCTAATGAATCCCGCTGATGACGCTCCTGCCGGTGGGCGCCGGATAGCGCATCCCGGCCGGGGCGGGCGGTCGATTTCGCTACCACCATGCCACCCATGAATGCGTCCTTGCATAGCAGCCCCCCATCGGCCGGCGGCCGTCTGGCGATCGATCCCTTTTGGGGTCTTGCCCTGGCCGCCACCACCGTGATCACTGCGTTCATTCTGCTTCCGCTGGTGGAAATGGTGGTCCAGCCCTCCTGGCAGGACCTGCTCGATTCCTGGCGCGATCCCGATGTCGTGCGGGCCATCGGAATGAGCCTTTATACCGCCGGCGCGGCGGCCTTGATTTCCTTCGTCTTCGGCACCCCGTTTGCCTACCTTCTGGCCCGCAAATCCTTCCCGGCAAGCGCCTGGTGGAAAGCGTGGTGGACCTGCCCATTATGATCCCCCATCCGGTGGTGGGCATTGCCTTGCTGAGTCTGGCCGGTCGCCATCACTGGTTCGGACGCATCCTGGAAGCGCTCAACATCCAGATCATGGGCACCGTCACCGGGATCGTCAGCGTTCTGACCTTCGTCGGACTGCCCTTTTACATCAATGCCGTCAAAACCGGATTCGAGTCGATTCCGCCGCGTCTGGAGACGGTTTCCCGCAGCCTGGGGGCCTCGTTTTCAGCAACCTTTATGCGGGTCACCTTTCCCCTGGCCTGGCGCAGCATGCTGGTGGGGCTGATCATGTGCATGGCGCGTGCGGTGAGTGAATTCGGGGCCGTCGTGATCGTGGCCTATCATCCCATGGTGGCTTCGGTGATGATCTATGAGCGGTTTACCGCATACGGACTGAAGTATTCCCAGCCGGTGGCGGTGGGATTGATTCTGGTCTGCCTGGTGTTTTTCCTGCTTCTGCGCTGGGTGTCGCCCCGGAAGGCGTCCATCCCATGATACGGGTGGAGGACTTGACCGTCGCGCTGCCCGGCTTTGCCCTGACGGACATCCAGTTGCATGTGGCACCCGGCGAGGCCTTTGCCCTGCTCGGGCCCACGGGCGCCGGCAAGACCCTTTTGCTGGAAGCCATTATGGGGGTCGTACCGGTGCAACGGGGCCGGATCCTGGTCGCGGGCCGTGACGTGACCGGGTTGCCCCCCGAGCGGCGCCGCATCGGGATCGTCTACCAGGATCACGCCCTGTTTCCCCATCTGAACGTGGCGGAAAACATCGTCTATGGGCAACGCTATTGTGCCGGCCCGCTTCCGGACCTGGACGCCCTGATCCAGCGTCTCGGCCTGGAGCGCCTTCTGGCACGCCGCATCCATTCCCTGAGCGGCGGCGAAAAACAGCGCGTGGCCCTGGCGCGTTCCCTGGCCGTGGCGCCTTCGGTCCTGCTATTGGACGAGCCGCTGACCGCGCTGGATCCGAATTTCCGCGAAGATCTTCGCGATCTGATCAAAACCCTGCATCAGGACACCGGCATTACGCTGCTGATGGTGACCCACGATTTCGCGGAGGCCCATTTCCTGGCCCAGCGCACGGCGATCATGCATAGCGGACGTATCGAACAAACCGGATCCCTGGAGGCGGTTTTTGCACATCCGGAAACCCCCTTCGTGGCGGGTTTCGTCGGCATGAAAAATCTGTTTTCGGCGGAAATTGACGGGGATGCGGTGAAAATCGGCAACCTTCGGCTGCGGTGCCGCAACCCGGGCGGCGGGTTTCGTTCGATTGCCGTACGGCCGGAAAATGTGGGTGTCAGCCGGCAACCCAAGGACGCCCCCGGGGTCAACCATTTGACCGGCCGCCTGCGCCGCGTTTTGAACCGCGGCTTTTATGCGGATATCCTGGTTGACGTGGACGGCGTGTCCTGGCATGCCATCGACAGCCGCCGTGACCTGGGCCGCTCGGCCGTGACCCACGGCGAGACGGTTTATCTAACGATCGCCCCCGAAGATATCCATTTGATTCGCGATGGTTGCGATGGGGGGACGCAAAAAGCGGGAAGATAGACCCGGCATGGGGAACAGGCGTCGTTTGATCCCTATCGCTTGCGGCCAGAATCCAGGCTTATCAGACTTGCGTACTAATTTCCGGTGGGATTCGTCGGAGTATTATCCAACTTGAGCTGGTCAGCCGGAATATTTTTGTGCTGATTGGCGATTTTGTGCTGGTTAGCCGGGATATTTTTGTGTTGGTTGGCCACCTTGTGCTGGTTGGCGTCAAGGATTTTATGCTGGTTGGATACGACATCGCCTGTTGTCGCCGGGCTGGTGATGGTGGCTTTTTCGCCGGCCATAACATCGCCCACATTGACTCCGAGGGAAGCGCCCAGGGAAGCCACGACCGTTGCGATACCAATGGTCTTTTTTAGGGAACGGATGCCCGGTTTGCGATCGTTGTGTTGCTTAGCGGTCGATTTGGCCTTCATTTTTCCCTCCCTTCATGGAATGGCCGGCCCAGTCTTCGATGGCCCGGATGTGGATTACAAGTTCATTTTCTATCGTTAGGGGCCGGGCGATTTGTTCTCTTTTGCAAAAGTCTGATACCGCCCGGTCGACATCCCGGAGGATATCGTAAGGTTCCGCCGCCGCACAAGAAGGCTTGGCCAAGGCATTGGCCATCGCCTGGTGGTTGGCCACATCTTTTTGCAATATATCGCATAACTTCCAAAAAAGCTGCAAGTATTTATCGGCCGCCGCCATAAACGGATGGGCCCTCTGGGCGTCGAGATAATCGCAGACCGTGGCGTCCGTTCCATAAACGCCCCGGCAGGCCGGGTCCGGTTCGAATTCGGAAAAGGACTCCTGCAAGGTCGGTGTAACGTGTCGCCCAAGGGGGTAGAGACGGCAGACCAGGGGGCGGTCCTTATGGACCATGCACCCCCGGGAACCGAGAAATAAGCAGCGTCCCTCGGCGTCCCAGGTCAGGCAGGTTCCGGCTTCGGTCGTATAGCGCTTGATAAAATCAGACGTAGACAGCCCGCGGTTGCGGGCCAGACGGGTGATTTCATAGGGATTGACCTGGATCTTTTTGTTGCGGCAGCAGGTCCGGCAGCGCCGGCATGCGAAGGAGAAAGGCGTTTCCCGATCGAGATTGACCCTGCGTTGGCGCATATCCATGCTCATCCATCCAAGGCATTTTGCGGCCCCGGTCGGAACAAAGATCGACCACCCTGGGACAGATACAATCTAACCGCCCATTAGGGCCGATAGCGGCGGGGCACCCGGGTGGTGTTAGTGAACAGTACCTCGTAATTGATGGTACCGAGCAGGTCCGCGACCTCATCGGCGCTGATTTCGGCTTTGCCCTGACGGCCGATGAGTACGACTTCATCCCCGGCCTGAGCGCTTGCTTGCGGGCCCAGGTCCAGCATGATCAAATCCATGCAAACCCGCCCTACCATGGGGACCCGTCGTCCCCCCACCAGCATAACGCCCCGGTTGGATAGGCGGCGCGAGATGCCGTCGGCGTAACCGGCCGCCACGGTGCCGATCACGGTGGGCCGGGGGGCCTCCCAGGTCATCCCGTAGCTGACCTTGGTCCCTGCCGGCACCGTCTTGACCTGCAACAGGCGTGCTTTCAAGGTAAGGGCCGGGTGGAGGGCGATCCGGTTATGGTCCACATCCCGGGAAGGATAGAGCCCGTAGAGGGCGATGCCGGGCCGCACCGCATCCAGATGGGCCTGGGGCAGATCGATGAGGGCCGCGCTGTTGGCGGCGTGGCGCAGGCCGCAAGCGATGCCGGCCGCCTTCAGGGCCTGCAGAAAATCTTGGAACACCTGGAACTGGCGGTCGGCATAGGCTTTATCCTTTTCATCGGCGGCCGCAAAATGGGTGTAGATGCCCTCCAGGCGCAGCCCCGGCAGGCGGCTGATGGCGGTGGCCTCAGATACGGCCGACAGGGAAGCGTCCCTCCGCAGCGCATCCGGAAGCAGCCCCAGGCGGCCCATGCCCGAATCGAATTTGAGATGGATGGGGATGGCCTTGCCCCGGCGTTGGGCCACCGCCTCCAGCTGTCGGGCGGCTTCCAGCCCGCCCACACTCGGGATCAGGTCGTGGGCGATCAGGTCTTCGGCCGCGGCAGGGAGGGTGTGGCCAAAGACGAGAATGGGCGCTTTAATCCCTGCCCTGCGAAGGGTAATCCCCTCGTCCAGGCGGGCCACGGCCAGCATCGCCGCTCCGGCTTCCAGCACGGTGCGGGCGACTTCCACAGCCCCGTGACCGTAAGCGTCGGCCTTGACCACGGCGATCATCCGGGCCAGGGCCCGGGTGATGCGCCGCAGTTCATGCACATTGTGCGCGATGGCCTTCAGATCGATCTCGGCCCAGATGGGCGGGCCATCCATTATCCTATCGCTTCCGGCCATGGGTGCTCTTCTGATCTGCGCTCATGGTTCAAGGGGTTCCGCCGACTACAACATCTCCAGCACACAGGCCATGGAGACCCCGCCGCCCCCGCACAGGGTGGCCATGCCCAGAGTCTTGTTGCGTTGTTTGAGGGCATGCAGCAGGGTGACCATGATGCGGGCCCCCGTGGCCCCCACGGGGTGTCCCAGTCCGATGCCCGAGCCGTTGACGTTGGTGATCTCGCGATTCAGCCCCAGTTCGATTTCGCAGCCGAGATACTGGGCGGCAAAGGCTTCGTTGACCTCGATCAATTCGAAGTCCTCCAAGCCGATCCCCGAGCGTTCCATCAGGTTCCGCACGGCCGGAACCGGGGAGAGGCCCATCACGGACGGGTGGCAGGCGCCCATCCCCACGGCCTTGATGCGCGCCAGCGGGGTGAGACCCAATTCCCGGGCCTTGTCGGCGGACATGATCACCATGGCGGCCGAGCCGTCGTTGAGTCCGCTGGAGTTGCCGGCGGTGACCTTGCCGATTTCGGGAACGAAGGCCGGCGGCAGTTTGCTGAGGTCCGCCATGGTCATGCCCGGCCGGTAATGCTCGTCGCGGTCGAACACCAACGGGTCTTTTTTGCGGCGGGGCACCTCAATGGCAACGATCTCCTCTTCAAAATCCCCTTCCCGGGTGGCCCGTTCGGCGTTGTTGTGGCTGCGCAGGGCGACTTCATCCATGGCTTCCCGGCTGATGCCGTAGTGCTGGGCGATGAATTCCGCCGTATGGCCCATAATGTAGGGCTTGCCCTTGAAATAACTCAAAGGCGGTTTTTCCGCATCCACCGGGCCGTCTTCAGGATGGGGGATCACATGGGACCCGCAGTGCAGGGCCCGTATCATGCGATCCACGAAGACCTGGTCCTGCAGCCGGCAGCCCCAGCGGGCTTTTTCCACGGTATAGGGGGCGCCCGACATATGTTCCACCCCGCCGGCCAGCACGATATCCACCAGTCCGGCCTGAATCATGGCCATGCCTGAGAGGGTGGCTTCCATGCCGGAAATGCAGACCCGGTTGATGGTGACGGCCGGCACGCTGTCCGGGATGCCCGCCAGCAGCGCGGCAATGCGGGTTACATTCAGGGTATCGGTGGGCTCGAGACAGCAGCCGTAGCGAACGTCACCGATCAGGGCAGGATCGATCCCGGCTCGGCGAATCGCTTCTTTCATGGTGGTGGCCGCGATGGTGGCCCCGTTGACATCCCTCAGGGTGCCCCCGAAGGTGCCGATGGCCGTACGGCAGGCCGATACGATGACAACATCTTTCATCAAAAACTCCTTTCAAATGGTCCGTCATTTCGGGGCCGGCGCTTTAAGGCGGGGCCGGTCCGGCATCATGGTCGCTTTATGCGGGGGCGTCCGTCAGCCCCCAAAGGAGGATTCGGCCGCGTCCAGAATGGCAGCGGCATCGCCGTCTAAAATGGCGTTGATCTTGCCTTCCGTCACCGGCAGCTGGCTGCGGATAAAATAGGTGGCGGCCCTGATCTGGCCGTCGTAGAAGGCGGCTTCCTTGTTAGCGGCAATGCGGCCGGCCGGATCTTCGGTGTCACCCAGCAGTTCCGCCAGGCGGGGCTGGGCCACGGCGGCCCGCCAGAGCAGCATCCAGGCCATGATGATATCGCCGGTGACATCCAGGAAGGGCTGCGCCTGGGTGAAGGCGATTTTAACCGCCGGGCTCATGGCCTTCTTGCCCATGAAAATGGCGGTCTCGCCATAGCGGTTGAGAAGCTGCTCCAGACGGCCGCAAAGGCCCTGCAGGGCGGGCATCGTTTCCGCCGTCTGGATGGTGCGGCGGATCTCCTGCAGAAATTGCATAAACACTTCACCTCTTTTAAGGCCCAGTTTACGGCCCAGCAGATCCATGGCCTGGATGCCGTTGGTGCCCTCATAGATGGTGGCGATCTTGCAGTCCCGCATGAGTTGTTCCACCGGATATTCACGGGTATAGCCGTAACCGCCGAAGACGTTCATGGCCATGTCGCAGACCTCCATGCCGCGATCGGAGCAGTAGGCTTTCACCACCGGTGTCAGAAAGTCGATGAGCCCTTTGTACTTTTCCTTTTCATCGCCGTCGCGCGCGGTGGCTTCCAGGTCGAAGAGATAGGCCACATAAAAGGTGAAGCTGCGCATGCCGTCCACCAGGGCTTTCATGCGCATCAGTTGGCGGCGGATGTCGGGATGGCGGATGATGGGAACACCGCCTGCCTCGGGGGTGCGGGCTTCGGACAAATCGCGTCCCTGGATGCGCTGCTTGGCATATTCCGCGGCATGCAGGTAGGCCGAAGAGCCGTGCAGGTAGCCCTGCTGGCCGACACCAAGGCGGGCTTCATTCATCATGTGGAACATGATCGCCATGCCCCGGTTGGCCTCCCCCAGGAGCAGGCCCCGGCAGGTTCCGCGCGACCCCAGGGCCATACTGCAAGTAGGGCTGCCGTGGATGCCCATTTTTTCTTCGATGCCGGTGCACATGATGTCGTTGGGTTCTCCCAGGGATCCGTCTTCGTTGACCCAGTGCTTGGGCACCAGGAAGATGGAGATGCCCTTGGTGCCGGCCGGAGCCCCTTCGATGCGTGCCAGGACCGGATGGATGATGTTCGCGGTGACATCGTGGTCCCCGCAGGTGATGAAGATCTTGTTGCCGGTAATGCTGTAGGTGCCGTCCGGATTGGGCCGGGCCGTGGTGGTGAGGGCGCCCACATCGGAGCCGGCCTCCGGTTCGGTGAGCAGCATGGTGCCGGCCCATTCGCCGGAGTAGACTTTTTTCAGAAACAGCTTTTTCTGCGCTTCGGTGCCGAAGAGTTCAATCATCTTGCCGGTGCCGTGGGCCAGAATGCCGAAGGCCGCAAAGGCGAAATTGGCGCCCACGATATACTCCCGAGCGGCCTGGGCCACGACCTGAGGCAGCCCCTGGCCGCCCATAGCGGGATCTTCTTCCATGGCGATCCATTCGCCGTCGACATAGTATTTATAGGGCCGATAGAAGCAGGCCGGCACCTTGACCTGGCCGTTTTCAAAAGCGACGCCGGTGCGGTCGCCTTCCACATAGGTGGGGAGGATTTCGTTGATGCCCAGACGGCGGGCTTCCGTTATCACCATATCGGTCAATTTACGGTTGAGGTCATGGTAGCGCTCGGTTTCGAAAAGGGCTTCGATTCCCAGTTGCTCGAATAAGACAAAATCGATATCCCGACGGTCGGCAATGCGTTGGGCCATAACGGGGCTCCTTGTTTCACGGGCGGCGGCACGCGTCACCGCTGTGGAATGGGGTTGGCGCTGCCGTGGCGGCAGCCGGCTGGGTTCCTGTATTATGACATTGGGCGGCCGACGGCAAGGCCCGGGTCGCCGGATAATCGTCAGCGCGGCCCAAGCGCCGGTGGCCGGTCGGTGTGTGCCCGCTGGCACGGCGTACGCGGTCGGCGCTGGAAGCGTGTGATAAAAGATGCGGGGGGCAGGTGTAAAGCGACGCCGGCGTCGGTCGGCCGGGGTACCCCGCTCGGTTGGATGCCGCTGCCGCGGAGCCGGTCCGGCAATCTGCCTGCCGTTCAAACGGATTCGGCAGGCGCTCTCGCGAAGGCGTTATTTTCGTCCTGGTGAAAGCCTTGTGGAAGTAGGATCTCCATCGGAAAAGATGCACGCTCTTCCGGGAGACGCCTGCCGAAACTCGGGGGGCAACGTACGCTGATGGCGCAAGGGTCCCGCTCTCACGATATGGGAGGACAAAGGGCAACAGGGCGATTTTGTGCTTTCCGGTGCGTGGCGGTGCGGTCTCGGGCAGCATTCGGGCGATTGAAAGATACCATATGCAAAACAGGTCCTGCTTGTCAAAGCAAAAACGGGCGATGTTCGTACCCGCACTTTGAATTCGGTTTCAAACGAAAAAGATCGATTCGCAAAGACAGCGGCCGGCATGTCGGGACCGGCCGGTTGACATTCACGGGCCGCCCCATTATGTTTCTTTTCGATACTTAGAGCACAAAATAATATTAGAGCAAAGTTTGGGTCGGCATGCCTAAAAACTCCCATTGCCCATATTCTTTAAGGCCACCTTGCGCAGTTTAATCTATTTGTTCCCAAAAGGACATTTGGTTTGATCCTGGCCATCGGTGAAATCCTGTTCGACATGTTCCCCGCCGGACGGCGCCTGGGCGGGGCCGCCTTCAATTTTGCCTATCATATTCACCAGCTCGACGGGCCGTTGCGCTTTTTGAGCCGTATCGGAGACGACCCGGAGGGGCAAACCATCGAAAGGTTTTTGACCGCGCAACACTTTCCGCGCGACGATCTGCAGCGGGATGCGGTCCATCCCACGGGACAGGTCCGCGTTACCCTGGACGCCGGGGGCAGCCCCCGTTTCGAGATTCTGTCCGGGGCGGCCTACGATTTTATCACCCCCACGCCGGCCATCGCGCGTTTTGTCGCCCAAGACTGCCGTCTGATTTATTTCGGCAGCCTCATCCAGCGCACGGCCCAGGGGGCCCGGACGGTGCGTGCGATCCTCCGGCAGCGCGCCCCCCGCGTCAAATGTTTGTTTGACGTGAATTTGCGTCCCGACTGCTATACCGACGAAATCTTGGCGGTCTCTTTGGGTGAAACCGACCTTCTTAAACTCAGCCAGGAGGAGCTCGACGTTCTATCGGCCATGCAGAGCCTGAGAGGCCCCACCGCTGACCGGGTGGCCGGCCTGATGGCGCGCTTCAACATCGAGATGGTGGCCCTGACACGGGGCGCCCAGGGCAGTTGCCTTTTTACAGGGGATGCCCGTCACGATATCCACCCCCGGGACAACATCGCGATCAAGGATGCGGTGGGGGCCGGCGATGCCTTTGCCGCCATGCTGGCCATTGGTTATTTGCGCGGCTGGCCGGCCGCGCGTATCCTGTCGCTGGCCGACCGTTTTGCGACGGCAGTGTGCGGCATCGAAGGCGCGGTACCCACCGAAGCCCGCTTCTATGAACCATTCCGCCAAGCGCTCGCCCTGGGGAGCGGCCATGAGTAGCGCCTATTACATCCAAATGTTCAGCTTGCATGGTCTGATTCGGGCCGACAACCTGGAACTCGGCCGGGACGCCGACACCGGCGGCCAGGTGACCTATGTCCTGGAACTGGCCCGGCAGCTCAGCACTCTCGAGGCCGTGGCCCGGGTGGACTTGTTCACCCGCCTGATTTCCGACAAAACCGTGTCGGACGACTACGCCCGGGCGGTCGAGACGGTGAACGACAAATTCCGGATCGTCCGGATTCAGTGCGGCGGACGCAAATATCTGCGCAAGGAATTGCTGTGGCCGCACCTGGATGAGTTCGTCGACAAGACCGTCAAGTTTATCAAGCGCGAACAGGCCATACCCGATATCGTCCACGGGCACTATCCGGATGCGGGCTATGTGGCCATGGAACTGGCCCGCTTTTTCGGCGTACCGTTTATCTTCACGGGGCACTCCCTGGGCCGGGTCAAAAAGCAGAAGCTGCTCAACGACGGGATTCCCGCCGCCGATCTCAACCGGCGCTACAAAATCGACCATCGTATCCGTGTGGAGGAGGAGCTTCTGAGCCAGGCCGACCTGGTGGTCACCAGCACGCGTCAGGAAATCGACGAACAATACGGTTCCTACCGCAATAAGGACCGACCGAAGTTCATGGTAATCCCGCCGGGCCTGGATGTGGAGCGCTTTCATCCCTATTACCGGGACATGCTGCCGCAAAACGAAAAGGACGAAGCGGCCATGTATGCGCGGGCCTCGTTGCTCCAAGAGCTGAACCGCTTTTTTATCCACCCCGACAAACCGCTTGTCCTGGCCCTGTGCCGGCCGGACAAGCGCAAAAATATTTCCGGACTGGTGCGCGCTTTCGGTGAGGATCTGGATTTGCAGGCCATGGCCAATCTGGCGGTCTTTGCCGGCATCCGCAAGGATATCGAGAGCATGGAGGACAACGAGCGGGAAGTGCTCACCGAAATGCTTCTGCGGCTGGACCGTTACGATCTCTACGGCAAGATGGCCATCCCCAAGAAGCACGATTTCGAGTCGGAGGTCCCGGAACTCTACCGGATTGCCGCCGAAAAAGGTGGGGTCTTTGTCAATCCGGCTCTGACCGAACCTTTCGGCCTGACCCTCCTGGAAGCCTCCGCCACCGGGCTGCCCTTCGTGGCCACCAAGGACGGCGGACCCAAGGACATCGTGGCCAATTGCCAGAACGGCATCCTGGTGGATCCTTCCCAACCGGCCGAGATCGCCGCAGCCCTGAAGACGATCATCGTCGACCGGGAACAATGGGACACCTTTTCCAAAAACGGCATTATGAATGTGCGCCAGCATTACACCTGGGAGAGTCATGCCCGCAACTACATGGCCAAGATCGAAAAGCTGGCCGCCGCGGTGGAGACCACCGACATGAAGACCGCCCGCCCCAAGGATGCCATCGGCAGGCGCCTAATGCGGTTGAAGGCCCTATTCGTTACCGATATCGATCATACCCTGATCGGGGAGGACAACACCCATCTGCCCGGCCTGCTGAAGACCCTCAAGGACCATCGATCCACAGTGGGGTTCGTGGTGGCCACCGGGCGCACCGTCACATCGGCCAAGAAACACCTCAGGGAATACGGCATCGAGGGCGTCGATATCCTGATTACATCGGTGGGCGCGGAAATCTACTATGGACCGCAGTTGCAGCCCAGCCGCAGCTGGGAATCCCATATCGCCGGGAAGTGGGAGCCGGACAAGATCCGCCGGACCCTGCGGGATCTGCCTTACCTGGAAGACCAGGAAGAGGACACCCAGCGTCCCTTCAAGATCAGCTACTATATGGATCCCGGAAAAGACCGGCTGGCCGAGATCCACAACCGGCTGCTGGCCCAAAAATGCCAATACAACCTGGTCTATTCCCACGACCAGTTTTTGGATATTCTTCCCTACCGGGCCTCCAAAGGCAAAGCGATCCGGTTCCTGTCCTACAAATGGGAAATTCCCCTGCGCCATATCGCTGTGGCCGGCGATTCCGGCAACGATGAAGAAATGCTGCGGGGGGAGCCCTTGGCCATCGTGGTGGCCAATTACAGCCGGGAGCTGGACGCGCTGCGCAAAAGCAGGCATGTCTATTTTGCCACCCAGCCCTTTGCCGGCGGTATCCTGGAGGGGCTTGCCAAATACCGCTTTTTCGAAAAGGCGACGCGTGACCCATGACTCTCAAGAACAAGGTCCAACTCATTACCTACCCGGATTCGTTGGGCAAAAATCTGCTCGAGCTGCACTACGTGCTGCGCCGCTATCTGCGTAACGCCATCGGCGGGGTGCACATTCTGCCTTTCTACCCGTCCTCGGCCGATCGGGGTTTTGCGCCGCTGACCTATGACGAGGTGGATCCCGCCTTCGGTACATGGGAGGATGTGGAATACATCGGCCGGGACTTCGACCTGATCGTCGATTTCATGGTGAACCATATTTCCCGCCAGTCCGTCTTCTTTCAGGACTATATGGAGCGCGGCGAAGAGAGTCCTTACGCCGATATGTTCCTGAGCTTCCGCAAATTGAGCCCGGAAGGGGAGGTGTCCGCGGAGGACCTGGCCAAGGTGTACACCCGCAAGCCCCGGCCGCCCTATACCGTCATCCACCGTCCGGACGGCTCCCGCGAAAAAATCTGGTGTACCTTCGACTATGAACAGATCGATCTGGATTACCGCTCGCCGGTGACCCGCGAGGTGGTGCGCCAGTTCCTGATCCGTCTGGCCCGCAGCCGCCCGAAGATGATCCGGCTGGATGCCTTTGCCTACACGACCTTTAAACTGGGAACGAACTGTTTTTTCCAGGAACCGGAGGTGTGGGAGCTCCTGGAATGGTTCAGCGGGTTTACGGCGCCTTTCGATGTCGAAATCCTGCCCGAAGTCCACGAACACCACCGCTACCAGTTCAAGCTGGCCGAAAAGGATTACTGGACCTACGATTTCGCCTTGCCCATGATCATGCTGCACACCCTCTACCACCATACCAACCGGCGCCTGCTGGAGTGGCTGCGGATCTGTCCCCGCAAACAGATTACCACCCTCGACACCCATGACGGTCTGGGCGTGGTGGATGTGGTCGAGTTGATGACCCAGGAGGAGATCGACCGCACCATCGAAGGGCTTTATGACAAGGGCTCCAACGTCAAGCGCATCTATTCGGGGGAGGACTATCAGAACCTGGACGTCTATCAGGTCAACTGCACCTATTACTCGGCCCTGGAAAACAACGACGATTCCTATCTGGCGGCCCGGGCGCTGCAATTCTTCTGCCCGGGAATTCCCCAAGTCTATTACGTCGGCCTGCTGGCGGGCAGCAACGATATCGACCTGGTGGAGCGGACCAAGAACGGGCGGGACATCAACCGGCACGGCTACGGTCTGGATGAAATCGACCGGGAAGTCCAGCGCCCGGTGGTCCAGCGCCTGCTGCGCTTGATGACCTTCCGCTCCTACTACCCGGCCTTCGACGGGACGTTTAAAATCGAAGCCACACCGGAAGATCAGGTGGGCCTGACCTGGCGCAGGGACAACTTCACGACCACCCTGCATGTGGACCTGCAGACCTATAAGGCCCGCATCACCTATTACGATCCCACGGTGGACACGCGCAAGCGGCTCGCGGTGTGACCTGGGCTTCCGTCTACCATGGCAATCGCATGCGGCGCGTCAGAGAGCGAAGCGTTGGAAGCCTTCGGTGCGTTCGACGTTCCTTGATCTTCAGGGCGGTATGAATTTCCCCGCGAAGAGGGGACATTCATGGGAAAATCAGATGATCCAGGATGAGCCCCCAGAAGGCGGCCCCGGAGGGCGCGGCAAAGCACCAGCCCAAATGGGCCAGACAGCCCCGGCATACCCCCACCCGCCAGGCAAAACCATTAAACCAGGTGAATTCATCCGAGGCGGGGCCTACCTGGGCACACCCTTCGGCCGTGCGGAAACAGCCGATGGTAAACACGATGCCGGCCGGGTTGGCAAACGTGTGCTGAAAAGCCCCCGACATGGTGGTGCGGTCCTCTTCCCGTGCAATCGGGAACAGGCATTCCCGGCAGAGAATCAGGGGCTCGTCACGTTCTTCTTCGCGGACCGCGTCGGCCGGTGCCGTGCCGTCGTTTCTTTCGGGTGCCGCCGGTGTTTTCAGCCACATGGCGGCCGGCCGCGGCAGGGGTACGGTTGGGCGACGGGGCCGGGGGGCTTGGATGCGCATAGGCGATGTTCCACAGAACGGTGAAACCAGTATGGATGCCACGACAGTCCTTCTGACCGAACTATAGGGCCTTTTCACGCCGGGGACAAGATGAGTGTGATGCCGGACGGCTTTACAGCGGGGATAACAGGATATAGGTTATCCCTGCATCGGAAACCGAACGAACCGATGACATGACGCGGGAAAGGAGACCGTACCATGGACGATACCCCACGCGACGGCACGGGTGAAACCGACTGCGCCATTACGGTGTATGACGGTGCTTATATCACGTGCGATATGATCGAGGAGGAGGATGACGGCTAGTGCCGTCCGATCTGCACTTGCAATAATAGACTGAATCCATTAAGGGTTTGCGTGAGAATTCCCCCTTGCGCAAACCCTTTTTTATGCCGTTTCCCTAGTTTTCCGGTTAATCCGTCGTTAACCTACCTTGGCCACGATGGAATGGATCGTCGCAAGGCAGGATTGGATCAGGTCAATGTTTCCCAACGGGTTGTGTGGATGGCGTGACACATGGCCCCCATCTGACCCCGGAGCTATGGACATGAAAAAAGCGCTTATCCCCCTTGTTGTGATCGGTTTGTTCCTATGGGCTGCCCCGGCCCTGGCCGTCAATCCGATGCTGCTTCAACAAAAGAAGGTTGCCAAGGCTAAACCGGCCAGCGAAAGCATCCAGCTGCCGGAGGATTTGCGCTCCGAAGATGTCGATGCCCTTATCGCCCGTCTCGATGACGATCAGGTAAGACGGCTGCTCATCGCCCAACTGCAGGCCGCCGCCCGGAAATCGGCGGGAACGCCTTCCCGGCCGGCGGTCGGACCGATGGAACAGATCGTCCAATGGTTTGAAAGCCGGACGGACCTTCTCGTTTCCCGGATCTATCGGTTGGGGGTCAGCCTGCCCACTGTGCCCGGGGATCTCGGCCGCGCCATGGACCAGTTGACGGATTACCAGGGGGCCGGACGGTTCGGGTTCATGGTGCTGGTGATTCTGGGATTTCTCGTCGCCGGCTACGGGGCGGAGCGGCTCTTTTATCGCCTGAGCGCGGCGTTCCGCGCGCAGATGGACAGCATGCCGGCGATGGACGGCATCCTCAAGTTCTGGGGGGCGGTCATGGGCCTCATCCCGGAATTGCTCGGGCTTCTGATATTCGCCCTGACGCCCTTCATCCTGTTCTTCCTGCTGGTCGACAAGGAAGACAAGGGCTTGCGCCTGTTGTTTTTGGCGTTTCTCCTGACCATCGTGGTGATCCGCCTGTGCGCGGCCCTGCTGCGCCTGGTATTATACCCCCGGGTCAGGAAAGTGCGGCTTGTCAAACTGACGGATGGGGTGGCGCTTTACTTATACAGACGTCTGCTTCTGGTGGCCGGCATCCTGGTGGTCGGTATGATCCTGCAGCTTCTGCTCCAGCGTCTTGGCGCCACCCTTATGTCGCGCGTATGGGTGGTCCTGACCTACGGATCGGCGATCATTCTGATATTCGCAGGCATGATCTGGCGCCATCGCCACCCGGTAAGGGACCATCTTATGACAAGGGCGACGGACGGAAGTGAAAAAAGCATATGGTTGCGGGACCAGTTCGCCGGCATGTGGCATACGTTGGCCCTGGCCTATCTTTTCCTGGTGTGGGGCCTGGGCTTCGTCAACGTGGTGATGGCGGACGAGTTGCGGCTTCGCGGGACCTTCGTCATCAGTTTCCTCATCGTGCCCATTTATCTGGCCCTTGATCGTCTGGCCATCTGGTGCCTGGACTCCACCGTGGCCCCCCAGATCGAAAACCTCGCACCGCCCCCCCAGGATGAAGGCTCCGGTCGTGATGACCCGGCGCATGATGATGCTTCCGTTAAGAAGGGCGGCAACTACCTGGCCATCGTACGGCGGGTGTTGCGTCTGGTGGTGTTCGCGGCCGTGGCCCTCTGGTTCCTGGATATCTGGGGTTTCCACGTTCCCCTCGGGGACGCGGCGGTGGAGGCCATTTTCAACATCCTGGTGACGCTGGTGCTGGCGCACATTCTCTGGGAGTTGATCAGTGCGGCCATCAGCCGCAAATTGGCCCAAGGCGGCTTTGTCGAGGCGGCTGAAAAGGCGGACGACGATGCTGAGTGGGGCGGGGGGGCCACCCTGGACCGTGCCCATACGCTGCTGCCCATGCTGCGCAAATTCATCGGGGTCGTCATCGTCGTGATGACGACCCTGATCGTGCTTTCCGCCCTCGGGGTGGACATCGGCCCCCTGCTGGCCGGCGCCGGGGTGGTGGGACTGGCCATCGGTTTCGGTGCCCAGAAACTGGTCCGCGACATCCTCTCGGGCATCTTCTTTCTCATGGACGACGCTTTCCGGGTGGGAGAATACCTGGATGCCGGGGGCGTTTCCGGCACCGTGGAACAGATCACCCTGCGCACCATCAAACTGCGCCATCACCGGGGCATGCTGCAGATCGTCCCCCTGGGGGATCTCAAGTCCATCACCAACTTCATGCGGGGCGGGATGGTGGTAAAATTCGATTTGAAGCTGCCCTACGACACGGACATCGAAAAGGTGCGCAGGATCATCAAGAAGGTCGGCAAGAAAATGCTGCTGGACGAGGAACTGGGCCCCGATTTCATCAAGCCCCTCAAATCCCAGGGGGTGCGCAGTGTGGGGGATTCGGTCATGACCTTCCGGGCCAAGTTCACGGCGCGGCCGGGCACCCATTTCGTCATCCGCCGCGAGGCCTACCGGGAAATCACCGCGGCGCTCGAAAAGGCCGGTATCCACTATGCCCACCGCAAGGTGATCGTGGATCTCGCGCCCGAACTGGCCGAGAAGATGGATGTTGCTCCCGCCAGCACGGACCGCACGGGCGGGCTCTCGTCCGGTAAGCTGACCCCGGAACAGCAAGTGCAGGTGATTACCACGGGGGCGGCGGCCGCAATGGATACCATTGCAGAGGAAGAGGAGGGCGGTGGAAAAGGAAAAAAGAAGACGTAAACCGGCTTGCCCGGCCGGCACCGTTCGGGTTGGAGGGCGGACGAGGGCTTAGAACGAAGGGGGCCTCCAGCGGATTTGCGGGTTGCGATTTGGTCAGACGGTATTAGTTTGACTGCTTGGAAATAGACCGGCGGAAGCATGCCGTGTCGATTCACCATGATACGCAATCAAGGAGGGTCCCATGAGCATTCTGGTCGCGCAAGCGGCGCCGGATTTCGAGGCGCCGGCCGTCATGCCCAGCGGCGTGATCGAAGAACATTTCAAACTGTCCGACCTGCACGGGCAATACGTGGTGCTTTTTTTCTGGCCCCTGGATTTCACTTTTGTCTGCCCCACCGAGATTCTGGCCCACCACAAGCGCATGGCCCGGTTCAAGGAAAAAGGCGTGGCCGTGGTGGGGGTGTCCATCGATTCCCAGTTCACCCATTTCGCCTGGCGCAACACCCCTGTCGCCGAGGGCGGCATCGGCCCTGTCGACTTTCCCATGGTGGCCGACGTGAAACACGACATCACGCGGGCCTATGGTGTCGAACATCCGGACGGTGTCGCCCTGCGGGCATCCTTCCTCATCGACCGGGACGGCATCGTCCAGCACCAGGTGGTCAACAACCTGCCCCTGGGACGCGAGGTGGACGAAATGCTGCGCATGGTGGATGCCCTGCAATATACCGAGGAACACGGGGAAGTCTGCCCGGCCGGCTGGCACAAAGGCGAAACCGCCATGAAACCGGACGCGGCCGGTGTTGCCGATTATTTGCGCACCAACGCGGACCGTCTCTGAGGTGGTTTCAATATCGAAATCCGGCCCGTTTCACCGGCCCCGGCCCGAGGGCCGGATTTCTTTTCGACTATGGATCATCGCTGTTTCTTTCCTGTGATGCCCCGGCGACCGAGCGGTTGACGACGATCGACGGACGCTGTAGTATGCATTATCTTATGCCATTGCGCATCCATAAATGGCATCTTTTGGCCTCTGGCGGCGTTCTCGCCTCCTGTCGGTCCTCGGCGTAGCCGGGCTACGCCTGTGGGCGCCAGTCGGCTGCGGCCTTGCCAGAAACCAAAATCTACCATCTCTGGATGGGCACTATGCTAGGTTGAGGTGATTTTTCTACCCCTTCCATGGGCGCCAACCGGCCCTAAGATGCGTGCGCAGGCAGCTGAATTTCCCCGGGGTGCGAAGGCCTTGCGGCATTACCCTCCCCATCATGACGCCGGGGGCATATCCGACAGGGAGCGAGTCGTGAATGACCATCGTGAAACCCAGCGGCCATTGGATGGCGACCTGATCGAAGACGAGCAGCGTGAAAACTGCCTGGTGGACCGTCGTTCGGGCTTTGACCGGCGGCGGGCTTACAGCCTGGCGTATTTCGCCAACGGCGGGATCGAACGGCGCCAGGGCTGGGATCGCCGGGGAGACCGCGACCGACGCCGATTCTGGGAAATGCGGGAAACGCCCTGCCCCGTTAGTTCCGGCTGAAGCGCCCCCGACACGCGCCTCCTTTTAACCGCCTTCCGCCAACGGTGTTTTCAAGAAAGGACCATAACCATGACCCGACGCGCCTGGCTTGTGGTGTTTACCCTGGTATTTATTCCGGGACTTCTGTTGAGTGGCTGCAGCAAAATCACCCAGGCCAACTACGACAAGATCGAAATGGGGATGACCTATCAGGAGGTCGTCGATATCCTGGGGGCTCCCGATGAGATGCAGGCTGTCATGGGGGCTAAAAATTGCGTGTGGGGGAAGGAACCGAAAATCATCGATATCAAATTTATTGGCGACAAGGTGGTGTTTCATTCCGCTAAAGGCCTGTCCTGACCGGTCAGCCGGACCCGTGAACCGGCCGCCCATTTCTCGATTTGGGCTGACCGCGCGACCTGGATGGATGAGATGAATGCTCAGCTTTTAGACGCCTTGAGATCGCTGATGACCGGCGCAGGTGAAACAGACCTAACGCCCACCCGTTTGGAGCCTTTCTTCGTTCATTGCGCCCGGCGTCCGTTAGCGCTTGACGGTCGGCCTGTTTTGCTCCCTTTGAAAGCGCTTTTGTTGAATCAGGCCTACCTGCGTCCGGAAGTAAAAGCGGCCCTGGACAAGACGCTTCATGAACAATGGCGCCGGTTTACAGCGGCATCGCCGTCACCCGCCGTTGTTGCCAGAGAACCGCAGCCTCCCGCACCTGTGCCTGAACCGGCCCTGCCTGACGACGATCGTCCTGTCGTCCGGACAGTCAAAGAAGACTGGTTCGACCGTTTTTTAAACGGGGTGCGCTGTCTGTTTTTCCTTTAGCGGGGGTGTTCGCCCCTGACGATCCCAATCAAAAACACGATGCCAGAGAGCCCTTCGAGGCATTACACGGCCTTTCAAGATGAGGGATCTGCCGCCAGTCGAGCCTCAGGAGTCCGGCGGCCTGGCGATCGACTGCCACGGGATCGACCCCGGCGATAATGGCGCCGGCGGGCGGATCACAGCAAGGACCTCCCAAATGAAAAGCGGACAGCCCCAGCGATGCTTCCATGACGCTTAGATCCGGTGCGCGGCAGGCGTTGAGCTCACGGATGCTCTGGTGTAACTCTTCGTGGAAGGCGGCTTTGCGCCAGGAGCCCCATCCTGTTTTTCAAGGAGCCGGTGATGTCGGCCAGGGAATGGGCTTTGAGCACCGGGACCGAGACCAGGTAGTGCGTGAAAGCGATTTCCGATATCGGACAAATGACGCAACCGTCAGCGGAAACGGTTCATGTTGGGGCGCCGCACCACCTCCGGGGCCTGGTCGAAGAAGCCTTCCAGGGTATCCCGCACGGCATCCATGCCCTGGGCCCGCATCAAGCGGGCATAGAGGGCGTGCCCGTAGAGAAAATTGGCGGAGAAGTAGCTGGCATAGCGCCGGAATCGCCGCAGGGCGGTGGCGGGCAGGTAATAGCGCTCCAGCAGATGGGTCAACTGTCGGGCACATTCCCGGTAGATCGCCGGGGGCGGCACCAGACGCCCGGTCCATTCGCCGAAGATCCAGGGCTTGGCCAGTGCCAGGCGGCCCAGGGCCACGCCGTCGCAGCCGGTGGTGCGCACCAGGCGCTCGCAGTCGGCCAGGTCGAAAACGTCGCCGTTGCCGAAAACCGGAATCTTCACGGCGGCTTTGATCTCGCCGATATAGGCCCATTTGGGCGGCCGGGTGCGGCGGTCCGGGGCCACCCGGGGATGGAAAGTCAGGGCATCGGCTCCGGCGGCCTCGAAGCGGCGAGCCAGGGCCACCGCCGCCGCAGGCCGGTCTTCCCAACCGGTGCGGAATTTCACGAAAAGGGGAATATCCACCGCCCGTCGCACCGCGGCGACGATGGCCGCGGCCTTTTCCGGCTGCCGCAGCAGGGCCGCCCCGCAGCCTTTGCGGCAGACCGCGGCCACCGAGCAGCCGAAGTTGAGGTCCACCCCGAAAAACCCCTCCGCTTCGATAATGGCGGCCGCCCGGGCCATGGCCTCCGGGTCGTTCCCGAAGATCTGGCACACCACCTCCTGGAGATTTTCCCCGGCGTGCCACATGAAGCCTCCCTGGTCGTGGCCGTTGCCGCAGGGCACCGAGCGGGCCCAGCACATCTCGGAGAACAGCAGGCCATAGCCGCCGTAGCCGGCGACCACCTGGCGAAAAGCGGTATTGCCCAGTTTGGAGAGCGGTGCCAGGAACAGGCGGCCGGGAATCCGGCGGCCCCGCAGGGTTAAGGGCTGCCGCAGGAAGGCGGCAATGGTGTCGGTTGTTTCAGACGGCATGGTTCCAAGACGTCTCGGTGGAGCGATTTCGCAGGGAGAGGCATGGTTTCACAGGACGTCCGAAATGGTCAACCCGCGAAGCGGGCGGCCAACCGGATGCCCGGGGGATCAGCGCTCGCCATAGATCAGGTCGAAGAGCCGATCGGCCTGCTGCGCATCCAGTTTTTTAAGGATCTTGTATTCCTCCAAGGCGGCATGGCGCTCGCCGCGGCGCAGGAAGTAAAGACCCATGTTGTAATGGGCTTCGACAAAGTCCGGGTTGATGCGCAGCGCTTCCTTGTAGGCGTTGGCCTCCTGGCGGTCATTGCCCATGTTGGCGTAGATCAGCCCCAGGGCGAAATGGGCCGGGGCGAAATCCGGCTTGAGCGCCAGGACCTTTTGCTGGGCGTCCAGGGCGTCTGCGTACTGGCCGAGCCGGTTGCAGACCAGGCCCAGGCGGAAGTAGGCCGGGTAGAATTCAGGGTTCTGGGCGATAATGTCGCTGTAAGCCTGCTTTTCCTCCCCGGTTCGGCCCATCTGGCCCAGCGTCTCCCCCATCTCCAGGCGGGAAGGAATGTGTTTGGGATCGACGCCCAGAGCGTCCTGGAAGGTCGCCAGGGCGGATTCATAGCGGCCCAGCTGCCGGTAATAGATCGCCAGGTTGTAGTAGGCGTTGACATTGAGAGGGTCGGTGTGGATGACCTGACGGTAGGCGTCGATGGCTTCTTCGGGCTGTTCCAGACCGATGTAGCAGTTGCCCAGCCCGAACCAGGCGTTGGTGTCGTCCGGGTGGGTTTCAACGGCTTCCTGAAAATAGGTCAGGGCCTTTTTGTACTGTCCGCGGATGGTGAAGCGGAAGCCCTCCCGGCAGAGGTTTTGTACTTCCTTGGGATTGTCCTTGATCCGGGCATAGGCCCACTCCCCAAGGGACGGTTGGGGGTCGTTGGCTTTCAATTTCGGCAGGTTGGTGCTGGCAATGGCAAAATTCAGATTCTGTCCCACCCGGGACTGGAAAGAAATCACACCCAGCACCTCCCCGCGCCGATTGACCACCGGGCTGCCGCTGGACCCGCTGGAAATGGGGGCCGTGACCTGGAAAATAGCGCCCACCTCGGGGATTTCCCGTATTGCCGATACGATGCCTTCGCTGACGGTTTGTTCCAGCCCCAGGGGGCTGCCCACCACCACGATGGGGTCGGCGATCTCCGGCAGGGTTTCGGTGATTTCCAGCCAGCGGCGGTGTTCGGCCGGTATATCCGCTGAAAGTTCGACCAGGTCCACCGTCTTGTTTTCGGCCAGAACGGAGATCACCGGATAGGATTGACCCTCCCGGGTCTTGACGGTGGCCGCGTAGGCCCCTTCCAGCACGTGGTAGTTGGTGATCAGGTGGCCCTGGTTGTTGATGAAAAAGCCGGTTCCCAGACCGACGGGCTTCATATCCGGATCGAAGGTGCGGATGGTGACCACCGCCGCCTGCACCCGGTTCACCAACTGGTGGATGGCCACCGGCGGCTCCGGCCGCGGCGTCTTCCCGGCGCAGGCCACGAGCAGTCCCCCGATCAATAACAGGGCCGTCCATTGAAACGATTTTCCCGTCAAGGTTTTCATTGTGCCTTATTCCATACTGGGGAGGGTTGGGAGCGTCGGTCCTCGCTTATACGATTACAATATGCGGCGACCCGCCGGCAGTGTCAATTGGCGATGGCGCTGGAATGTGAGACCGGCGCTGTGGACGGTCTTCGGCTGACCGGCCTGGCAGGGATCAGACAATCGTGAGGCTTTTGGGGCCTGCGGACATGCGATCACCGTTTGCCCGGTCGCGCCGCACAGCTTCCGGCAGGTTTTCCAGGATGTCCCGGGCCGTGACGCCGTCGGCGCCCTTGGCCGCGGCCGCGATGTCGCCCGCCGCGCCGTGCAGGGCGACGCCCTTGCAGACCGCCATGTCGAGGGGCAGACCGGCGCCCCGCATGGTCGCAATGACCCCGGTCAGGACATCGCCCGCCCCGGCCGTCGCCATGGCATGGCTGCCGGTGGTGTTGATGAAGATCCGCCCGTCCGGGCAGCCGATGAGCGAATGAGCGCCTTTGAGCACCATATAGGCGTTCAGCCGGGCGGCGGTTTGCTGCAGGATGCCCACGGGGTCCTCCCGGATGGCCGCCACCGTCAGGCCCGTTAAACGGGCCATCTCGCCTAAGTGTGGGGTGAGTACCGTTTCACCGGGCCGGTCCGCCAGGCTTTCCCTGGTCGTGCTGACGGCGGTCAGCCCGTCGCCGTCGATGAGCAGCGGCTGCGGCAGGGTTTCCACCAGGCGTCGGACGAGCCGGTCGGTCTCCTCGTCCCGGGACAGACCCGGACCGATGACCACCATGTCCCGGGAGCGGGCGGCCTCGATCAGGCGGTCCAGATTATCGAGGGCCAGGCTGCCGGCCGCGGTTGCGACCTGGGGCAGGAAGACCAGCTCCGGTCCCAGGGCGCCGATGGTCGGCACGATGGCGGCCGGCGCGGCCAGGCGGGCATACCCCCCGCCGGATTTGAGCAGGGCCATGGCGGCCAGGAAGGGCGCCCCGAAATAGCCGGCGGCCCCGCAGATGAACAAAGCGTCGCCGAAGGAGCCCTTGTGACCGGCCGGATCACGGTCCGGCAGGGGCGGGGGCGCATTGAGGGCGATGGCCAGTTCGGAGGCCCGGGTCAGGGCCGGTGGAAATGAAATGCGGGTCACAAAAAGGTCGCCTCCGTTGGCAAAGCCGGGATAGAGCAAATTGCCGACCTTGGGCAGCCCGAAGGTAACCGTCAGATCGGCCCGGATGGCGGTTCCCATGACCTGCCCGGTGTCGCCGTGGATGCCCGAGGGAATGTCCAGACTGACCACCGGCCGCCGGCTGGCATTGACACGTTCGATAACTTCGGCATAGGCGCCCCGCACGGGCTTGGAGAGACCGGTGCCGAGAATAGCGTCCACCACGAGCTGGCCGGCGGCCAGGTCTTCATCCAGGGCCTCCGGCGAGGCATAGGGCTGCACCGGAATGGCCAGACTTTGAATGATTTTCCAGTTGACCGCGGCTGCGCCCCGGTAGCGTTCCGGATCCCCCAGCAGCACCACTTTCGGCTTGCCGCCATCGGAGAAGATCTTACGGGCCACCACCAGACCGTCGCCGCCGTTGTTGCCGCTGCCGCAGAGCACCAGGATGCGCCGGCCGTTCACCGGGAAGCGCTCCCCCAGGACCCGGTAGGCGGCCAAGCCGGCGTTTTCCATCAAAAGGGTCTCGGGAATACCGTAGTCTTCGATGGCGCGGCGGTCCATGGCGCGCATTTGGGAAACCGTAGCGATTTTCATGATATTTTTCCTCAGGCGGCATAGCTGCCAGGCCCATAGATAATGGACGTCCGGTGCGGACGCTGATGATTTCCCCTACCAGACAAGCTTCGGGACGATCAAGGGAAAAGGGGATCGCCGGATGTCGAGATGCTTGACAAACCGGGCGGCCTCGGCTATGGGCAAATGACTTGAGAGGAATCGGGATGCAAATGATCATGGGCTACGGCAACTGGTGGTGGCCGGCAGTTTGAAGCGGCTCGCCACCAGACCCTACATCCTTTAAAGAACAGGGCTGTGAGCGGCTTCAGCGTGAGGCGTTGGAGAAGTTCATGGCTCTTTTTTTTGACGGCTTCATAAATCGCTCAAAATCGGCGCTGTGCGGCCTTCGGCCCCGCGCTAGCGGTATTCCTCGTCGCGGCGGCGTTCTGATGCACGCCGCTCTCCTCGGAATTCGCACGCCGTATCTTGAACGGTTTATGAAGCCGTCGGAATAGTTACGCTCCTCGAAACTCATTCCTTGGAGGAGCACCACGGGTTCGTCCCCTTCTGCTATCACCCGGTTGGATTCGGTGGGACCGATCGCACGAAGAAACTGGAACGAGGAAATTTCAAACGATGCGCCGATTGATGTTGGGCAATGAAGCGATCGCCCGGGGACTGCTGGAAAACGGCTGCGCCATGGCCACCTCCTACCCCGGCACGCCCGCTTCGGAAATCTTGGCTTCCCTGGCGGCCATGCGCACGGCCGAGCAGGTCGACATGCACGTGCAGTGGGCCGTCAACGAAAAGGTGGCCTTCGAAATCGCCTATGCCGGGGCCATGAGCGGTTTGCGCACGGCGGTCAGCATGAAGCAGGTGGGCCTCAACGTGGCCTCGGACCCCTTGATGAGCGCAGCCTACATGGGCACCAAGGGCGGGTTCGTGGTGATCAGCGCCGACGATCCCGGTCCCCACTCGTCCCAGACCGAGCAGGACAGCCGCATGATGGCCATGATGGCCAAGATCCCGGTCCTGGATCCGGATTCCCCCCAACAGGCCAAAGCCATGGTGGCGCTGGCTTTCGATCTGTCGGAGGCCTTTGAGATCCCGGTCATGGTGCGGCCCACCACCCGGGTATGCCACGCCCGCCAGGACATCGCCCTGGATGCCCTGACGCCCCTTGGTCGTCAGCCGGTATTCGAGCGCAATCCCGCCCGCTGGGCGGCCACGCCCAAGTTTCGGTACCATCTGCACGGGGAGCTGGAAGACAAGCTGGCCAAGATCGCGGCCTATGAGGCCACCGCTCCGGTTCAGCTCAACCCCCACGTCACCGGCCCCCAGGCCGTGGTCGCGGCCGGTGTGGCCCTGGCCCACACGATGGAAATCATGCGGGGGCTGGGGCTGTGGGATACTCTGCCCATCTACCAGGTGCGCCAGCCCTATCCCCTGCACACGGACTTCATCGCCCGGCTGGAAGACGCCCATGCCTCGCTCCTGGTGATCGAAGAGACCACGGGCATGATCGAGATGCAGTTGGGGGACCGCCATCGGGTGGCCGGCAAACAAAGCGGGGCCGTGCCCCGGGTGGGTGAGCTGGCGCCGGAAGCCATCGAAGACATTTTATGCCGTTTCAGCGGACGATCCCGTACCGTCGCGCGGCCGCCGGCCGTGGCCGGCCGACGGCCGACCCTGTGTGCCGGATGCCCCCACCGGGCCAGTTTTTTTGCCATCAAGAAAGCGGCCCCCCGGGCCATCTACACGAGTGATATCGGCTGCTACACCCTGGGACTGAACCTGGGGGCCGTGGATACGGTGTTGTGCATGGGGGCCGCCATCAGCCAGGCGGCCGGCTTCTATCACGCGTTCAAGGACCAGGCCAAACCCCGGGACGTGGTGGCCACGATCGGGGATTCCACCTTCTTCCATGCCGGTTTGCCGGCCCTGGTGGATGCGGTGGCCCATCGGGTCAAGATGGTGCTGGTCATCCTGGACAACCGTACCACGGCCATGACCGGCAACCAGCCCACTCCGGAAAGCGGGTGGGGGGCCTGCGGCGAACCGTTGCAGGCCGTCAACCTGGAACAATTGGTGCGCGGCTGCGGCGTCGACTTCGTGCGGGTGGCCGACCCCTACCGGACCGAGGCCCTGATCAAGGTTCTCAAGGAAGCCCTGGCCCATAGCCGGGAGACCGCAGCGCCGGCGGTGGTCATCTCCCGGGCCCCCTGTCTGATCGACAAACAGGCCACGCTCACCAAAAGCACGGGCGCGCCCCCTGTTGTAAGCGATGTGTGCGACGGCTGCGGATATTGCGTCCAGCAGTTCGAGTGCCCGGCCATCGTCATGGCCGAAGACGAATCCCATGTGACCATCGACTCCGTGCTGTGCAGCGGATGCGGTGTGTGCGCGCAGGTCTGCCCGAAGCATGCCATCCGAGGCGACGCTTAGGGCCGGTGATCGTTTTGACGAAAGAAGATCGAGAGTGAAGGAAGTCCTATGACGGAAACGACGCGCCAGCAGGTGGTCATCAGTGGAGTGGGAGGCCAGGGGGTGCTGTTCGTTACACGCCTGCTGGCGGAAGCCGCCATTCGCAAAGGGTTGCCGGTCCTGACATCGGAAACCCATGGCATGGCCCAGCGGGGCGGTACGGTTATCTCCCACTTGAAGGTGGGCGATTTTACCAGCCCCCTGATCCGTAGCGGGCATGCCGATGTCCTATTGGCCCTGAAGGCCGAAGGCGCCGCCCAGCACGGTCATTATCTGCATGACGGGGGATGGGCGCTGGTCAATGACCGTCACGGCAAAGAGGATACGGCAGGCGGTTGCTGGCAACGGCTGGATGCCGATCGCCTGGCGCAGGATAGCGGCAACCCGCGGGCCGTCAACCTGGTGGTCCTGGGCGGGGCGCTGGACCAATCGGCGCCGTTGCCGCTGTTTTGCACCTTGAACGATATTCAGGCGGTTCTGGCAGCGCGCCTGGCCGCCAAACCGGATTTGTTGGAGATGTCCCGCAAGGCGCTGGCGGCAGGGTTGCAGGCGGTTGCCCCCTGAGGGACCCGTAAGAGGGGAAAAGCCCGCGAGTGCCCATCATTAATCGCAGTCACACCGGTGCCCGGCACCGGTGTACTGAAGGGGTGGAGGAGAGCGAACGATGAGAAGAAAATCAGTTGCATGGACGACGCTGGGCCTGCTCGTTGGGGTGCTGAGCCTGCTTTTGATGCCGGGGGCGGTCAGTGCCGGGACGATCACCTTGAGCTATGCCAATTTCCCGCCGGCCCCGACCTTTCCCTGTGTCCAGATGGAGCGCTGGAAGACCGAGGTGGAAAAGCGCACCAACGGGCAGGTGGCCATCAAGACCTATCCCGGCGGCACCCTGCTGGGCGCCAAGGAAATGATGGACGGCGTGATTGCCGGCCAGGCCGACATCGGCAACCTGTGCATGGCCTACCAGCCCGGCCGCTTCATCGTGACCAACGCCACCAGCCTGCCGCTGGGTATCCCCAACGCCCGTACGGGCAGCCTGGTTCTCTGGGCGCTTTATAACAAATACCACCCCAAGGCCTTTAGCCAAGTGAAGGTGCTCACCATGTTTACCACGGCACCGGCCAATATCATGTCGAAAACCCCCGTACGCAGTCTCGACGATATCAAAGGCCTGGATCTGCGCGCTTCCGGCGGGGCCGCCCAGATCCTGAAAGCCTGGGGCGCCAACCAGGTGGGCATGCCCATGTCGGCCACGCCGGAAGCCTTGCAGAAAGGTGTCGTACAGGGGCTTTTTTCCTCCCTGGAAGTCATGAAAGACCTCAAATTTGCTGAAATTTGCCGCTATGTCACCATGACGGACACCGTCATCTACCCCTTTGCCGTGGTCATGAACATGGACCGCTGGCAGGCCCTGCCGCCGGATGTCCAGAAGGTGATGGACGACCTGGCCGAGGAACAGGCCGAATGGACCGGTGCTTACATGGATCAGCATGTGAAGGAAGCCATGGATTGGTCGGTCAAGGAATATAAGGTGGACGTCATCCAGCTGGACGCCAAGGCCAAGGCCGCCTGGGACCAGAAGCTGAAGTTCATCACGGACCAGTGGATGGCCGACGCCAAGGCCAAGGGGTTTCCCGCCGAAGCCATCGTGACCGACATCCGGAAGCTGACGGAACAATATCAATAGAAACATCAGGCCAGCGGGGCCGCAATCGTCGCCGGCGATTGCGGCCCTTTTGTTGAGGGGGCACCATGGCAGTCCTGGAGCGCGTCACGCGTTTGCTGAACCGGCTGTTCGTTTTTTGCGGCGGCATGTTCCTGGTGGGCATGATCCTGCTCACCTGTGCCAATATCGCCTGCCGGGCCGTGTGGGAGCCGATTCGGGGCACGTTCGAACTGATGGGCTATTTCGGGGCCGTAGCCACCGCCGCGGCCCTGGCCTTTACCCAGATCAACCACGGCCATATCGCCGTCAATGTGTTGATCAACCACTTTTCCCCCAAGACCCGCCGATGCCTGAACGCCTTCAACAACGCGACCTGCGCCCTTTTCTTCGCCGTGATCGCCTGGCAGATCGGATTGAAGGCTCATGGGTTCATGCAGACGGGTGAGGTGTCGGAAACCCTGCGGGTGATTTTTTATCCCTTCACCTATATGGTGGCCGCCGGCTGCGGGGTGATCGCGCTGGTGTTTGTGGTGGATCTGCTCCGGCCGCTGCGTTCCGGCCCGGGAGACCCGCCATGAGCGCGGCCGTCGTGGGACTTCTGGGCATCGCCGTTCTGCTGGCGGTGTTGTTCCTGCTGGGCATGCCGGTGGGTATCGCCATGGCCATGGTGGGCTTTGGCGGCTTCTGCTACCTCGTGTCCTTCAATGCGGGCCTCCACATGCTCAGTTCGGTCTTCTGGGACACCTTTTCCACCTACGGCCTGACCGTGATTCCCCTGTTTATTTTCATGGGGCAGGTGGCCTTTTATTCCGGCGTCAACGAAAAGCTTTACCGGGCGGCCTATAAATGGGTGGGGCATATCCGCGGCGGGATTGCCATGGCCACGGTGCTGGCCTGCTCCGCCTTTTCCGCCATATGCGGGTCCAATGCCGCCACGGCCGCCACCATGACCACGGTGGCCCTGCCCCAGATGCGCAAATACCACTATCACCCCAAGTTGAGCACCGGCGCCATTGCCTGCGGCTCTACCCTGGGGGTGGTGATTCCGCCCAGCGTGGTCCTGATCGTCATCGGGTTGTCTACCGAGCAGTCCATTGCCCGGCTCTTCTACGGCGGCATCGGTGCCGGGATGTTGCTGACCCTGACCCTGATGGCCACGGTGGTTGCGGTGTGCCGCCGGCATCCGGACTGGGGCCCCGTGGGCCCCCCCACCACCTGGGGGGAGCGCTGGCGGTCGCTCTACGGGGCGTTGGAGATGGTGGTATTGTTTCTGCTGGTGATGCTGGGCCTGTTCTTCGGCGTGTTCACGCCCACGGAGGCCGGTGCGGCCGGAAGCCTGCTGGCGCTTCTGATTGCCGGGGTCCAGGGCCGCCTGAGCTGGAAGGGGTTTCTGGCATCGGTTAGGGATACCCTGAAAATTTCCTGCATGGTGATCGTGATCGTGACGGGCGCCATGGTGTTTGGCCGGTTTTTAGCCGTCACCCGCATTCCCTTCGACATCGCCGACTGGGTGGTGGGGCTGCCGATTCCCAAGGTCGCGGTGATGGGGATTATCTTTCTGATCTATATCATCGGCGGGGCGGTTATGGATGCCCTGGCGCTGCTGCTGATCACCATCCCGATTTTCTTTCCGGTGGCCTCTGAACTGGGATATGACCCCATCTGGTTCGGGGTGACCATTACGGTGGTGACCACCCTGGGGGCGGTGACACCGCCCGTGGGGGCCACGACCTACGTCGTGGGAGGCATGGCCGGTGATATCCCCCTGGAGGATGTCTTCCGGGGGGTGGCCTATTTCCTGCCGGCCTATATCGTCTGCATCCTGATTTTGATGATGGTGCCGGAGATCGTTACGTTTATGCCGCATCTTTTACGGTGACGCGGATAGCCGGTCGCCGAAGCGGGCTCACCCGCTGTCAAAAAAAGCTTGAAGGGATGGCCGTGGGCTGATAGGGACGTTTGAAAAATTTTTGAAAGCCATGTCATCCCACCGTTTGCGGCGGGGTGTCCGGGACCGATTTGAGCCCGAACCGTTTTCTTCAACCTGTGCGAGCAATTGGTAGCCTCCACGGAACGGTTCGGGCTCTCCTTTTTTAGACGGGTTCGTAAAACAACCAATCTCCGCGTTACGCGGCATTTTGAATTGCTGCGGCGTACCTGATGTACGCCTCACAATTCAAAACACCGCAAGCCTTGACCTTGGCCGTTTTACGAACCCGTCTTTTTTCTGGGGTTAATGGGAACGCAAGGAACAGATCCACTTTCAGCGGTGGGTGTAATCCCGAAAGAAGAGGAATAGTGTACCCGCTTCAGAAATGAGGATTTTTAGTTCTGATCAAGGCCCGACGAGGGTTTGTGGTGAGGCGTACGCCAGTACGCCGCAGCCGCAGAACCCGAGGAGAACGAAGATCAGGGCTAAAAATCCTCATTTCCGGAGCGGGTACAAGGTTACCCGCCGATGGAGGACATGCGGGCGTCTACTTTTTGGCCGCCGGTCACCAGGCTGTGGGCCATGGGTTTGAGGCGGGCACCTTCCAGGAAGATGGCGGCCAGTTCCTTGTCGGAGGCGCCGGCCCGCAACGGACCAAGCAGATCGTATTCCCGGTTGGAAAGCAGGCAGGGGCGCAGTTTGCCGCCGGCGGTCAGGCGCAGCCGGTTGCAGGTGTCGCAAAAATGATGGCTCATGGGACTGATGAAGCCCACCTCGCCGGGCGCCCCGGGATAGCGGAAGCGGCGGGCGGGTCCGTCGTTTTCGCCGCGGGGTACCGGTTCCAGCGGGGCGATCCGCTCGACCCGGCGGCGCACTTCATCATTGGGCATGTAGGGATCGCCGGGCAGATTGGAATTGCCCATGGGCATATACTCGATGAAACGCACTTGCAGGGGGCGGGTAAGGGTCAGGGCGGCGATATCCTCGAATTCGTCGTCATTGATGCCCCGCATGGCCACGACGTTGAGCTTGATGGGGTGAAAGCCCATGGCCTGGGCGGCTTCAATGGCCTCCCAGACCTGCTGGAAATGATCCCCCCCGGTGATTTCCTGGAAGCGTTGGCGTTGCAGCGTGTCGAGACTGATATTGAGCCGTTTGATACCGGCCGTCTGCAACGCGTCCAGATAGGGCTTGAGGAGCACCGCATTGGTGGTCAGGGCCATGTCGGTGAGGCCTTCCAACTGGCGGAGCTCTTCCAGAAAAGGCAGGAGATCGCGGCGGACCAGGGGCTCGCCGCCCGTAATGCGGACTTTGGTAATCCCCAGGGTGATGCCGATGCGCAGGATACGCAGGATTTCCTCGTAGCGCAGGATTTCCTCATGGGCCATGCGGGGGATGCTTTCCCGCGGGACACAATAGGCGCAGCGCAGATTGCAGCGGTCGGTCACCGATACACGCAGGTAATTGAGCCGGCGGCGATAGCGATCATGTAACAAGGGTTTATGCAAAGGCTTTCCTTTGAGCCTGAATTCGGGGGCCTGCCTAAAGCGACCCCTTTGCGGCGCAAGCCAGCAAGGGGCATCAATACCCCCGGGGAATCGACCTGTCAATCCAAACTAAGCGGTCTCTTCCTCCGGTGCAAGCGACTTGGGTGGGGTTTTTACGGAAGCGGCGAATTTTTCCCGGTATTCGGGGATGCTGATCATGGGCGGCCGCTCGATGCCGACCATTTTGAGCACTTCCGGCGTGATATCGTTTTTGACCAGCTGGTACTGGATCATCTCGTTATAAATATCATTTTTGAGTTCGATGAGGCCCAGATTCTCCAGCCGCTTGAGGAAGGTTTTGATCACCACGAACGACATGCGCCCCAGGGCCCGGGTGTCCTGGTTGCGATGCACCCGGCGCTCGAGATCCACCTGGGCGATGACATCCAGTCCCCATTTTTCACAGATATCCAGAATCATGCTGGTTTCCACCCCGTAGCCGATGGGGAAGGGGATGTTTTCAAACACCTCCCGATACCCCGCGTATTCCCCCGAAAGGGGCTGCAGGATCTGGGTCAGTTCCGGGAAGAACAGGGAAAAGAGGGGGCGGATGACCAGTTCGGTGACCCGCCCGCCCCCGGTGGGGCGGATCTTGCTCTTGCCGATGGCGATCGGCCGATCATAAAAGGCCTTGGTGTATTTGATGCGGTCGTCCGTTAGCAGGGGCCCCAGCAGACCGTAGCAGAAGCGATGGTGAATGTTTCTGATGTCGGCATCCAGATAGACGATGATGTCTCCGGTGGTGACATAGAGCGCCTTCCACAGGTTTTCCCCCTTGCCGCGATAGCCGCCATGGGCGGGCAGCAGTTTGTCGGCCAGGTAGACCTTGGCATCGAAGGATTCCGCGATGCTTACCGTCTGATCGGTGGAGCCTGAATCGATGACAACGATTTCGTCCAGAAGGGGATAGCGCGTCATGAGTTCGGATTTCATGATGATGATTTCTTTGGCGATGGTGTTCTCTTCATTCAGGGTCGGCAGACAGAGGGAGATTTTGAGCCCTTTGCGCTGCTTTTCCTCGACCAGGCGGCCCAGATCGCTGAAGCGGCTGTAGTGAAAGGTATGGGAAGCCAGCCAGGAATTATTCATCACACACCCCGCTGTCGATGGCCTGCAGAACGCCGATGATCTGGGCGATACCCGTGAACATCGGCTCGATTTCCATTTGCGATTCGGGTTGGTGGTATTGTTGGCCGCGGGTCAGGCCCAGGGTGACGGCCGGGATTTTGCGGGACAGCAGGATGGAGAGCTCGGATTCGCTGGGTTCACCGATCGTGTGGATATCCAGGGCCTGCATGACTTGGCCGGCGGCTTTGACCAGGGGGTGGTTGTAGCGCAGCCGCGAGGAGGTGGCATTGCTGATCGTTTCCAGCTCCAGGCGGACGCCGAATTCGTGGCGGATGCCGATGACCATATCCTTGATGTCTTCAAAGATGGCTTTGACCATCCAATCGGTGTCGCTTTGGATTTCCAGCCCCAGGGTGGCTTCAAAGGCGATGATGCCGTGTTTCTGGCCGCCTCGGATTTTGCCGATGATGACCCGGCTGCGGGGTTTCTGGGGCAGCCGAATGGCCATGATCTGGTTGATCAGTTCATGCAGCACCAGAATGGCGTTGGGTTTGAACCGGTAGGCGACCCCCTTTTCCTCGGAAATGTGGCAGGTGATGTCGCAGCGGATCATGCCTTCGGAATAGTAGCTCAGGCGTCCCAGTTCGACCCCCTCCATGCAGATGGCCCCCCGGATGGGGGTCGGCCAGGTTTTCACCAGATGACGCATGCCCCGCAGGTTGCCTTTCCCCAGGGACTGAATGACGCCGGCCAGGATGATATCCGAGTCGAAGGTCAGGCCGAGGTGTTTGAAAATGGCGGACAGCGAGGCCAACACCCCCACCGCGACCGAGTTGTCGAGCACACCGGCGCCCCGGATGGTGTCGGCGGTGATGGTGTAGTTGTGGTCGATGTCTCTGGCAAACATGGTGTCTAGGTGGGCCACCAGCAGGATGGGCGGCAGGTCGCTTTTTTGGCCGCGGATAATACCGATGGGATTTTGGTAGCCGTCGGTGGTGCACTCGTCCACATGGTTTTCCACCAGGCGGTCCATAAATTTGATGGCGCGCCGCTTTTCATGAAAGGTGGGCGCCGGAATCTGACCCAGGAAGACGATGTTGGCGATAATGGTTTCGCGGATGCGTCGTATGGCTTCGGTATAAGCGGCAAGATTTTTAAGATAGGGTGGCATGGGGTCTCCTATCCGCACAGATTCCCGCGGTTCCGGCATGGCAACCTCACGCAGACAAGGTCGGGCTCAACAGAATCGCCGAAGGCGGTCGCCTGAAGGGCCTTTTTCAAAACATCAAGACCAAGGGCCCGGGTCGGTTTATCCCTGTTGGGTAATCCGGCTGTTGAGCGGCCTGGGATCACCACTTGTCGATTTGATAGCGGTCTGGTACGAGGGGGGCCACAGAGCGAACGACCGGCCCGGCGAAGGTCATGGACAGCTTCAGAGAGTTCTTGCGCGAGAATACACCAGATAGACACGGGAGGTCAATGCCTGGCTTCGGCTGCGGCCGGATCATCGCCGGCAGTCGGGTTTGCCGCCAAACATCTGATCAGCGGGCCGTAAAAAAAGCCTCGATGGCCTGGCAAAGTCCCGGGATGGTATATTCGTCAGCCGTAATATCCACTTGAAATCCCAGGGATTCGGCCGTTTCGGTGGTGATGGGGCCGATGCTGGCAATGTGCACGTCGGCCATGAGCTGATCCCGGCGGTCGGGGGGCAGCAGCTGGTTGAAATGCCGGACGGTGGAAGAGCTGGTAAAGGTCACCATGGCGACCCGGCCGTTTTCCAGGTCCGCGATCAGCTCGGTCGCCCCGGTGGTGACCGGCCGGGTGTGATAGATGGCGATTTCGTCCACTTGGGCGCCCAGGCGCCGCAGTTCTTCCGGCAATATCGGGCGGGCTTCGGCCGCCCGGGGCAGCAAAACCCGCCGGCCGGTCATATCCTCGCTGCTGAAAGCCTCGATCACCGCTTCAGCCCGGTAGCTTTCCGGTAGGATGTCGCTGCACAGGCCCCGCCGCCGCAGGCGTTCGGCCGTGGCCGGACCGATCACGGCCGTGCGTATCTGGGCAAGCGCCCGCACATCCCGGCCCTGGGCAAAGAGCCGGTCGAAAAAGATGTCCACCCCGTTGACGCTGGTGAAGATCAGCCAGTCGTAAGTCGCCAGGGCTGCGATGGCCTGATCCAAGGCGGCGGTATCTTCGGCGGGCATCACCGCGATGGTGGGGTATTCCAGGCAGCGGGCCCCCAAGGCGGACAATCGTTCCACCAGGTCGCTGGCCTGGGCCCGGGCCCGCGTTACGACGATCGTGCGGCCGAACAGGGGACGTGTCTCAAACCACTGCAGGCGCTCGCGCAGACCCACGACCCTGCCGATGACGATGATCGCCGGGGCTTGCATGCCGGCCTGTTGCGCGATAGCCACAATCGTGTTCAGGGTGCCGGTGACGGTCTGCTGGCGCGGGGTCGTGCCCCAGCGAATCAAGGCCACCGGTGTCTCAGGGGGCATGCCGTTGTCCTGCAGACGGGCCGTGATCAGGGGCAGGTTCTTGACCCCCATGAAAAAGACCAGAGTTCCCATGCCGGTGGCCAGCGCCTGCCAGTCGATGCTGGAGCTGTCCTTGGTGGGATCCTCGTGGCCGGTCACGAAGGCCAGGGTGGAGGTGAAATCCCGGTGTGTCAGAGGAATTCCGGCATAGGCGGCGCCCGCCACGGCCGATGTCACCCCGGGCACCACCTCGAAGGGGATGCCGGCGGCGACCAGCTCTTCGGCCTCTTCCCCGCCCCGTCCGAAAATATAAGGGTCACCGCCCTTCAGGCGGGCCACAACGCACCCCTGCCGGGCTTTGTCGACAATCAGTTGGTTGATGCCGCCCTGGGGCAGGGTGTGATCCCCCCCTTTTTTGCCCACGTAAATCATTTCGGCCTGCGGTGCGGCATGGGCCAGCAAGGCCGGTGCGGCCAGATAGTCGTAAACAACCACGTCGGCCGCCTGGATGCAGGCCTGGCCCTTGACCGTAATCAGTCCGGGATCCCCGGGGCCGGCCCCGATGAGGTAGACTTTGCCTGTTTTCATGAAGGGAGTTCCATCTGTAAACGGTCCAGAATCGGGCCCGCGCCTTGCGCGAGGAGGTGCTCGGCCAGGGCCAGCCCGATGGCTTGCGCCTCGGCCGCGGGACCGTCCAGGGTGTGACGCACCATGGTCCGGCCGTCGAGGTCGGCCACCAGCCCGCTCATGCGGAGACGATCGCCATCCAGGGTGGCATGCCCGGCAATGGGCACCTGGCAGCCCCCCTCCAGGCGGGCCAGGAAAGCCCGCTCGGCCAGGATGGCCCGGCGGGTGGGGGCATGGTCCAGGGAAGCCATCAGGGGCGCCATCACGGGATCCGCGTCGCGCGTCTCGACGCACAGGGCGCCCTGCCCCACGGCGGGCAGCATGACCTCCGGCGCCAGGATTTCGGTGATGCGATCCGCCAGACCCAGGCGCTTGACCCCGGCGGCGGCCAGCACGATGGCATCCATTTGTCCTTCGTCCAATTTGCGCAGGCGCGTGTCCAGGTTGCCCCGCAGGGGAACGATGACCACATCCGGCCGGGCGTGTTGCAGCTGGGCGGCCCGCCGGAGGCTGCTGGTGCCGATGCGGGGGGCCTGGCCCAGTTGGTCCAGGGTCACACCTTCACGCGTAATCAGCACGTCCAGCGGTGTTTCCCGCTCCGGAATCGCGCCAATGCACAGACCGGCCGGTATCTCGGCCGGCATGTCCTTCATGCTGTGTACGGCAAGGTCGACCCGACCCGCCAGCAGCGCTTCCTCGATCTCTTTGACGAAAAGACCTTTGCCACCCACTTTGGCCAGGGGGACGTCCAGAATTTTATCCCCCTTGGTTTTGATGACGTTCAGGGCGACCCGGGTCCCGGGATGGAGGGTTTCCAGACGGTCTTTGATCCAGTTGGCCTGCCAAAGGGCCAGTTTGCTGCCCCGCGTTCCGATGGTAACCGTGGATCCCATCAGTGACCGCAGCCCGCGCAGCTCGAGGCGCTGCAGCCGCCGCAGGAAGATGTGGCGGCCGAAGACCGGACGGTTTCACCACCGGATCCCTTGCTGTAGAATCCGCAGGTCGACATCAGGCGGCAGACCTTCTTGCTTTGGCATTCGGTGCATTCCGGCTCGGGTTTCCCGATGACCAGATATTCGAAGGTCTTGCCGCAGTCTTGGCATTGGTATTCGTAAATCGGCATGGAGCATCTCCTTGTACATTGTGCGGCCTTACTTTCACAAACGGCGGAAGGGGCGCGCCGCCCCCTCGGGGTTTCGACTCAACCGGTGCCCCTCTTTACACAGCTTTCCCCGTTTTGGCAAGACACACGCGGCATCGATACGACCGTCGGCGTTCATTGCTGATCAGGTGCGGAGGGCCCTTTCGGGAACAGGATCGTGTCCACCAACTGGCAGAGGATGTGGCCCATGAGGATATGCGTTTCCTGGATCCGGGCCGTGGTGGCCGAAGGGACCGCCAAAAGAAGGTCGCTCACCTCCTCTAGGGTCCCCCCTTTCCCGGTCATTCCCAGGCAATGCAACCCCAATTCACGGGCCTCTTGCAAGCCGGCCACGACATTGGGCGAATTGCCGCTGGTACTGATGCCCCAGGCCACGTCGTCCCGTCTTCCGAGGGCCTGAATCTGTTTGGCGAAGATCAGGTCAAAGGCGTAATCGTTGCCGATGCTGGTGATGATCGAGCTGTCCGTGGTCAGGGCCAGGGCCGCCAGGGGAGGGCGTTCGATCTGAAAGCGGTTGACGAATTCCGCCGCCAGGTGCTGGGCGTCCGCGGCGCTGCCGCCGTTGCCGAAAAGGAGGATCTTATGGCCGGAGGCCACACAGGTGGCCAGCATGTCGGCGGCCTGGATCAATCGTTCCATCTGGTCCGTGACCGCCTGCTTTTTGGTGGCCAGGCTGTCTTCCAGAATGGCCTTAATCATATCGTTCATGGGTGGGGGGATGTTCTCCTTCGATGTTGATTTCCGTCGGCCGGTTCGGGGGTCCGTTTTAGGAGGCCCGGGTGACGCCGCGTTCCTCCAGATCCAGGATGGACTGTCGCACGTCTTCCCCTAAAGCTTCGGCTTTGCGGAAAGCCGTCAGGGCCTTTTGATACTGGCCGGTTTTGCGTAACAGCCGCCCCAGGCGGATATGAAAGCGCCCCTCGTCAGGTTTAATGTCGACACTTTGCTGGCAGAAGGCAAGGGCGATATCCAGATTTTCATTTTTCAATTCATAGCAACGGCCCAAGCCCGACAGGGCCGGGGCATCGTTGGGGTGCAGCCGCAGGGCCTTTTTGTAGGGTGCCACCGCCTGGTCCACGAGGCGCTGGGCCAGGAAAATATCCCCCAGAAAACGTTGCACCAGGGCGGATTCGGGTTTGAGGGCGGCGGCACGCTGGATCAGGCCCTGGGCTTTTTCGGGTTTGTCCATTTCCAGCAGGAGCTTGCCGGCCTGGAAGTTGAGCTCGAACACGTCTTTTCCCAAAGGTGCGGCTTTCAGCCAGCAGGTGAGCGCCTTGTTCCGCCGGTCCATCAAAAGGTTGACCAGGCCGGCGTTGTAGAGGGAGAGAATTTCCGTGGGATTGATTTTGAGGGCCGTTTCGAAGGCCGTGAGGGCTTTGGGGTAGTTTTGCTGCACGCCGAAGCATACTCCCAGACTGTTGAGCACATTGACATTCTTGGGATCCAGCCGCAGCGCGTTACGGAACTCCCCGATAGCGCCGTCGATGTCGCCGGCATCGTAGCAGCGGTCGCCGCTGATGTTGAGGCTTACGGCATCGAAACAGGCACGGCCCCCGGGCCCCAGGAAAAGGGCGTGCTCCAGCGCCTTGTGCGCATTGGCCAGAACATCCGCCGCGGCGTACTTGAGACAGGGAAAGGCCGACAGTCCGATGGTAAGGCTGATCCCGAAGGCGGCATTGAGGCGGTCCTGGAGCGCTTTGGCGATGGCCAGCGAGGAGGCCATATCTTTGCCGGGAAAGACACAGCCGAAAATATCGCCGGCCACCAGCCCCCAGCGGCCGTTTTCAGCGGCGCATTTTTTGTCGATGGCGTCGGCCACGGCCAGGCGCAGCTGCTGAAAACGTTCCAGGTCGTCGGCGTAGCGGGCACTATTGTCGATGCGCAGGGCCAGGGCAGTGAAGTGAGGTTGGCCGGCGGCCTGGTGGGCCGCCCAGGTCGTGTAGGCCGTTTCCGTCCGCAGGTCCGGGTAGCGCCGGCGCAGAGGGTCATCGGCCCCGGTGGGCATTCCGGGCAAGAGGGCCGCGTTCGGTGCCGTGCGGGCCCCCTCGGCCGGGGTCTTGGCGTAGAGAAAGTGTTCGCTGGCGGTGAGATCGCGGTCCGCGCGGTTTGCGGCTGACGTCATGAAGACTCCTTTTTCAGCATGTGCCGGAAAGCCTGTTCGATAGGGGGCAGGTCGTCATCCTGCAGGGTACGGGCGTCCATGATAAAATGGTCTTTTTCGATGCGGCCGACAATGGGCGGGGTGTGACGTCGCAGGAAGGCTTCCGTGCGCTGGGCCGAACCTTCCTGGAAAGCGACCGCCACCCCGTGGCTGGGAAGCACCAGGCGCGGCAGCGAGCCGCCGCCGATGCGCGATGGGACCGAAACCTTTTCAAAGGTCAGGCCGGGGAAACCGATACGCTGCAGGCGCTTCCACAGACGCTCGGCCCGGTCGGCCAGAACCTTGTCGGGGGCCATCATCATGGCCAGGGTGGGAATGGCGGCCATGGCCCGGGACTCCTCGCGGTATAGCCGCAGGGTGCTTTCCAGGGCGGCCAGGGTCAGTTTGTCGATGCGCAGGGCCCGGTTGATGGGGTTCTTTTTGATGGCCTCCAGATAGGTGCGCCGGCCGACGATGATGCCGGCCTGAGGCCCCCCCAGCAATTTGTCGCCGCTGAAAGTGACGACATCGGCACCGCTGGCCACCGCATCCTGGACCGTGGGCTCATAGGGCAGGCCATAGCGCCTGAAATCCACAAACGTGCCGCTGCCCAGATCTTCCATGACCGGCAGTTCCTGCCGGCGGCCGAGGTCCACCAGCTCCTTGAGCGATACGGCCTTGGTAAAGCCGGTGATGGCGAAATTGCTCTGGTGGACCTTGAGCAGCAGTCCGGTGGCTTCGCCGATGGCGCCGGCGTAGTCCCTTAAATGGGTGCGGTTGGTGGTGCCCACTTCCTTGAGCAGCGCCCCGCTCTTGGCCATGACGTCGGGAATGCGGAAAGCGCCGCCGATTTCAACCAGCTCGCCCCGGGAGACCACGACCTCGCGGTCCCTGGCCAGGGTTTCCAGGGCGATCAGGACGGCCCCGGCATTGTTGTTGACCACCAGTCCGGCTTCGGCGCCGGTGATCTCGCAGAGCAGGTCTTCCACCGCGCTGTAGCGCGAGCCGCGGCGGCCCTCTGCCAGATTGAATTCCAGGTTGGAATAGCGGCGGGCGATAAGGGTCAGATTGTCGACCGCCTCCTGGCAGAGCAGGGAGCGCCCCAGGTTGGTGTGAATGACGATGCCGGTGGCGTTGATGGCCGGTCGCAGGTTGGGCTGCATGGCAGTGGCCACCAGGGCTTCCATGCGGCGCAGGATGGCCGCTTCGTCCACATCGGCGGTGTCCACCCGGTCCTTGTCGTGCAGCAGCTGGTGGCGCAGGGCCTCGATAGCGGTGCGGGCGGCATTGGAAAGCACGGAATGCGGCGTTGTACGCAGGGTGTCGGAAGTTTTAGCGCATTCCAGCAAGCGATCGACAGCGGGCAGGCGTTGCAGCAGGATTTGGGTATGATCGTCCATCCTTCACCTTCAGCGGCCCGGCACGTGTCAGCGGGTCCTGTGTTGCGATTGAAAGGGTAATCTCAAACTTTACTTTTTAGCATCGAAAAGCTAAATAATTCAATCAATTTATTGCCCACAAGCGGGCCCCCGGGATACCCGGCGGCCGGAGGGAGGTCTATGCGAACGCCGCAGGATTACATTGTCTTCCCCCTCGATGTGGCCACACGCGCCGAGGCGGAACAACTGGTGGGGCAGCTCAGCGGCCATGTGGGGCTGTTCAAGGTGGGGCTGGAATTGTTCATCCGGTCCGGGCCGGATCTGATCCGATGGATCCAGGCCCAGGGAACGGCCGGGATTTTTCTGGATCTCAAGCTCCACGACATCCCCGTCACCGTGGCGCGCGCCATGGAAGGTATTTGCGATCTGGGAGTCGTCCTGACCACGATCCATTGCGGTGAAAGCCCCCGCATGCTGGAAGCGGCGGTGGCGGCCGGCCGCGGGCGGACCAGAATCCTGGCAGTGACGGTGCTGACCAGCGTGGGGCCCGAAGAGCTGCAGCAGGCCGGTCTGTCCCCGGCCCTGGCCGGGGACCTGGAAGCCCTGGTCCGGCAGCGCGCCCGCATGGCGCGGTCCGCCGGCTGTGACGGGGTGGTTTGTTCCGGCTGGGAGGCGGGGGCGATCAAAGGCGACTTGGGGCCGGACTTTTTAGCGGTCACGCCGGGCATCCGCCCGGCCTGGGAGGCGAGCGGGGCCGATGATCAGCGGCGCGTCATGACACCGGCGGAAGCCGTGCGCAACGGGGCGGACTATATCGTCATCGGGCGGCCCATCCGGACCGCGCCCGATCCGGTGCTGGCCGCCCGGCGGGTGGCCGAGGAGATTGCAGTGGAATTGTCGCAGGGATGACCCAATAGGGTGGGCGATGGTCCGGCATTCGTTTGGAATTAAGTCCTCGGTCTTTGGTGGAGGATCCGGGGAGGTTTTACGTAAATGATTTCTTCATTTTCTTCCACGTGGAAGAAAACGAAGCAAAAGAAGACGCCCGTGTCCCGCGGCCCCTTTGGGGCTTCCCTGCGCGTCGTCGCGGCGGTCGGATCACGCGGAAACTCGCCCCGCCTTCGCTATCGCTACGGCGGGACTCAAACAGTCCGCGCGATTTTTCCCGACCGCCCCGCCGATGCTCGGCGCGGGACAAAGGGAAACCAGAAACCGAAGCCAAGCCCCCTTCGAGGGGGCTTCCTGAAGCTTCCCGCTATGCGGGAGGAGGCTTACTGGTCAATACCAGCAAAGATACCGGACCAGGGTCAGGACGGCCACCACCGCGGTCAGGAGAATTACCAGCACGAGCTGATCGCGGGAAAAGGAGCGCACCGTTCGGGTGTTCCTAGGGGTTGTCCAGGTCAAAGGCCGTGTGCAGGACGCGGACGGCCAGTTCGGCGTATTTTTCCGTCACGACACAGGAAATGCGGATTTCCGAAGTGGCGATGAGGCGGATGTTGATATTTTCGCTGGCCAGGGTTTCAAACATCTTGGTGGCCACGCCGGAATGGTTTTTCATCCCCACCCCGATCACCGAAACCTTGGCGATGTTCGGATCGCCCAATACTTCCTCCGCCGCGATTTCCCTGGCCACTTGCTCTTGGATGGCCAGGGCCTGCTTGAAGTCTGTCTTGGGCACGGTGAAGGTGAGATCCGTCTGTCCGCCGGAGCGCATGTTCTGGATGATCATGTCGACCACGATGCCGGCTTTTGCAATCGGGGAGAACACCTTGGCGGCCACCCCCGGCTGATCCGGGACTTTTTTCAGTGTGATCCGGGCCTGGTTCTTGTCGCAGGTCACACCGGATACCAAAAGCTTCTCCATGCTGGCGTCTTCATTGACCACCATCGTTCCCTCCTCATCACGGAATGACGATCGCACGTGTACGGGCACGTTGTATTTCTTGGCAAATTCCACCGACCGGATCTGCAGGACCTTGGCGCCCAGGCTGGCCATTTCGAGCATTTCGTCGTAGCTCACTCGCGTCATCTTACGGGCCCGGGGGCAGATATTGGGGTCGGTGGTGTAGATGCCGTCCACGTCGGTGTAGATTTCGCAGCTGTCCGCCTTGACAGCGGCGGCAATGGCGACGGCCGAAGTGTCCGAGCCGCCGCGTCCCAGGGTGGTGATGTTGCCGTTGATGTCGCTGCCCTGAAAGCCGGCCACCACGGCGATTTTATGGTTCCCGACGAGGTGCCGGATGGTATCGGCGCTGATGTCCAGGATGCGGGCATTGCCGAAGTCGCAGTCGGTCACCACCCGCGCCTGGTGGCCCAGGACGGACGCGGCCGCGTAGTTCATGGATCGCAGGGTCATGGCCAGGAGCGCCGCCGTGGTCTGCTCACCTGTGGCCAGCAGGACGTCCAGTTCCCGTTTTTCCGGAATGTCGGTGACCTGATGTGCCATGCGGATCAGGTTGTCGGTCACGCCGGCCATGGCCGACAGGATAACTACGACATCGTTGCCGCTGTCATAGGTGCGGGCAACCCGTTTGGCGACGTTGCGGATGCGATCCAGATCCGCCACCGAGGTGCCGCCGTATTTCTGTACGATTAAGCCCATAGATTCCTCTCAGATGAAGTCCGGGAGCCCTTGTAGCAAAATCGACGGCGCAAGTCCATATGCCGTGATGGTGATCCGGCGGGAAGTTTCATCCACCAACCGGATGTCCACCGACAGGTGTTCCCGGGGCAGGTCGCTTGTCAGGCGCTCCGACCATTCGATGGCTGTGACGCCGGGCTCTCCCATGAGATCCAAAAGGCCGATATCTTCCAGATCACCGCCGGCAAGGCGGTAGAGATCGACGTGGTGGAGGGTGAGGCGTCCCGGATAGGAATGGATGAGCGTGTAGGACGGACTGGTGACATAGTGGTCGGCAGGCACCCGAAGGCCCCGGGCCAGCCCCTGCACGAAGCAGGTCTTACCGCTGCCCAGATCCCCGGTGAGAGTGATCACCAGCGACGGCTCGGCCCGCCGGCCGACGTGCGCGGCGATTGCGCGGGTGCGTTCGGGTGAATCGGAGACGAGGGTGCAGGATGTCGTCGTGGTCATGGAACCTGTCCTTCAGGGGAGAGAAACCGGCGAAAGGACGCTTTGCATCGGGATCGAAATCACTATCGGTATCGTCTTTCGAGGTGCCTTAGGCCGCCGGTTTTTCGCTATCCCATATCCGGCCTCCCGGCGGAATCGATGGCAGGAAGTCTGGCGAAAGACTTTACCGTTGCGCAGGATGCCATCGCGATAACGATCCCGGATTTGATGGCGATGGCATGGCCGGCCCGGTACGGCCGGCTTGCGCATGTTCTGATCCGCTGACGGCTAAGTGTTTTCAAGCTGGATGATCATCTCCCGCACGGCGGTTTCCATGCCCACCAGCAAGGCCCGGGCGACAATGCTGTGCCCGATGATGCAGGTTTCGATTTCGCCGAGCTTGCCGATGGCCCGGGCCGTGGCGTAGTGCAGACCGGCCCCGGCCGCCACCCGCAGCTTCAACTTGGCGGCGATTTTGGCCGCATCCACCAGCCGGGCCAGAAGGCGTTCGCGGGTGGCCGGCAGGACGTGGCCGGAATAGGCGGCGGTATGGAGCTGCACCCCGTCGACATTCAGGCGGTGGGCCATTTTGATATGTTCGGGATCGGGGTCGGTCAGCAGGAACACCGGGATGCCGCTGTCCCGGATGGTGGCAATCGTATCCTTGACGTCGGCATGATCGAGGACCAGATCGAGCCCCCCCTCGGCCGAGGCTTCATCAGGGCGCTCGGGCACCAGGACGACCTCATCCGGTTTGACATCGAGGGCCACGCCCATCATTTCGGAAGAGGGCGCCATGGCCAGGACAAAACGCCCTTGAACGATCTCCCGCAGGACACGGACATCCCGGTCGTTGACAGTGCGGCGGTCGGCCGTAAAACGGACGGCAATGCCGACCGCACCGGCCAATTCCGCCAGAACGGCGGCGGCGGCGGGATCGGGCTGATTGCGGCCGTGGCGCTGACGCAGCGCAGCCACATGATTTACATTGACGACGAGATCCGGCATGGTTCCTCCACGAATCGTTTGGCGGCGTACTTTTTGGGATTTTCCCGGCGCGCTATAGCTCCGGCATCGGCGCAACGCATCGCAGGAGTTCTTCGCTTTTGGCCTGCATGCGGTGCTCTTCCTCCTCCGATTGCTCATGATCGAAGCCGAACAGATGCAGGATGCCATGAATCAGCAATTCGGTGAAATGGAACGCAAAGCTGACGCCGGCCGATTGGGCCTCACGCCGGCAGGTTTCCACTGAAATGACCACATCGCCCAGCAGCTGGGGAGCGAGGTCGCCGAAGGCGCCCTCTTTCATGGAAAAGGCCAGGACGTTGGTCGGGCCGGAACGACCGCGGTAGGTTTGATTGAGGGCGGCGATGCCGGGATCGTCGACGATCAGAAGCGACAGCTCGCCGTCAGGACAGTCCAAGGCGTCTAAGATGGCCGTGGCCGTTTTCTTCAGCTCGGCGTTGGGAATCGCTAGCTGACTTTGCTGATTGTCGATCAGGATTTCCATTGTGACCCCTCTTCCGGGCAAGGGTACCGACGCGCTTTTCGGGGTACTCGATACGGTGATGGTGAATGCCGTTCAAAATCGTGTTGAAGGATTTGGCGATACTGTGAAGATCGCGCAAGGTCAACTCGCAGTTGTCCAACTGCCCATCGGAGAAAATCCGGTTGACGAGCTTTTGCACGAGTCCCTGGAGACGTGACGGCGTGGGATTGTCAAGCACCCGGGAGGCCGCCTCGACAACATCGGCCAGCATGACCAGGCCGGCTTCGCGGGTTTGGGGTTTGGGGCCGGGTAGCGGTAGTCGTCGATGTTGACGGCATCTTCGCCTTTGAGCTGTTTGGCTTTGTCGTAGAAGTAATGAATCAGACTGGTGCCGTGATGCTGGCGGATCGTATCCGTGATGGGCTGGCCCAGCTTGTATTGACGGGCCATGTCCATGCCGTCTTTGATATGGGCGATCAAGATGAGGGCCGACATGGAGGGCGCCAATTTGTCGTGCCGGTTGCGTCCGTCGCTTTGATTTTCGATAAAGTAGGCCGGCTTGCGGATTTTGCCGATGTCGTGGTAATAGCCGCAGACCTTTGCCAGCAGGGGGTTGGCGCCGATTTCTGCCGCGGCGGCTTCGACCAGATTGCCCACGATGACCGAGTGATGGTAGGTCCCTGGTGCTTCAATCATCAGCCGGCGCATGAGGGGCTGGTCCAGATTGGCCAGCTCCAGCAGTTTGATGTCGGACGTATAATCGAAGAGCATTTCGATGATCGGAACGAGCCCGGTGGCGATAATGGCTGAGGCCATACCGCCGATAAAGCCGAAGAGACAGCCCCACAGAATGGCCGCCGGGCTTTCGAAGCCGGCATAGATGCCGATCGCGGCGGCCAGCGCGATGTTGAGCAGGCCCGTCATCAGACCCGCCTTGATGAAGACCTTGCGCTGCCGGCAATTCTGAACCCAGTAGGCGGCCATGGCGCCGCTGATCATGAAGAAGACCAGTGCTTCAAAACTGCCGTGAAAAACGATGGCCGTGCCGATGGCGAGGATCACGCTTAATAAAACAGCACTTTCCAAGCCCATGAAGAGACAGATCAGCATGGTGGCCGAACTGATGGGCGTGGCATAAAAGAGCGAAAGGGCCTCGAAAGAAAAAGGCACGTTTTGGGAGAGGGTGCGCGACAGCGACCCGGCCACCTCGGCCAGCATGAAAAAAGCGCACAGCACAACGGAAGAGAAGATGATGTCGCGGTTGAGCGTGCGCGCAGGGGGTGGATTGGCCTGGGGGCGATAGCGGAGAAGATAAATGGACAGCAGGACACACAGCATGAGCAGGGCGGCGCCTAAACTGCTCAAGGCGATCCGCTGGCTCTGGTGCTCTTCCTGGATGGCCTGCAGCTTCAGCACCTGGACGGGCGTTACCCGTTCCCCCTCGCGCAGCAGCATTTCGCCGGCCTTGATTTTGTGGAAAACAGGCTTGACCTCGGCGACGGCCGCATCCCGTCTTTCCTGGGTTTCCCGGCGGTTGAGGGTGATGTTGGGCTGCAGCAGTTCCTGGGTGAGGTCGACGATCAAATCCGCATCACGGTAGCCAAGGTCTTTCAGTACGGGCTGGCCCATGATGCGGACCATCATCTGGGCTTCTTCCAGATCGTAAAACTGACGCAAATTGCGGACGATGCGTTCCTTATCGGTGCCGACCGTGCGCAGGATAATGCCCCGGTCCGATTCGCGCAGCAGAATCTCTTTGTTGGCGACCACACCGGTTTTCAGGATTTCATAGAGGATTTGGACCATGCGATCGGCGATGTTCTGGGAGAAGCGGGATTTCACCAGCAGGCGGTAGACGTCGTCCGGGATGTTGATGCCGAGTTTTTCGCCAAATTCGCTTTGCTTTTCCAGGAGGGCCTTGGGGACCGCCAGCCCGCCTTTTTTCTCGACCGGCGGGGCGGCCGGGAGAGCCGGCACTTCAAGCTGGGGATGGCCTAACGCGGGGGCCTTGTCGGCCGGTTGAACGGCCGCGGCGCGCAATTTTTCTTTGGCCTCGAGCTCGGCCAGGCTGCTGCGCATGTCGCGGAAGACCTGGTCGATATTGCGCGTCAGGTTGCGAGACAGGAGAACGTCGTAATCATAGACCGTCAAGGTCTCCTCGGCGGCCTTGCGCTGATTGGCTTCAGTGGCCTGGCGGTCTTCGATCAGAAAATCCCGGGAGGCCTTGATATCGCGTTCGGCCACGTCGCCGACGCGGTAGGTAAGATCCGTCACGGCCAGGCCGGGGTAAAGCAGCGCGGTGAAGACCAGCAGGACCGCCAGCAGCATCAGCCAGCGTACCCGGTGTTCGGAAACGGCAAGTTTCAAAGCGCTAAATTTGAATCGGTCGGAATGCATATGCGCGTCTGCTTCGACAATTAGAGAAAGCGATGGCCATCAGCGGTCCCCGGCCATGAACCAGGACGATTGGGGCGCACGGCGCGAAACGCTTCTGTTTTATTTAGAACGGGTTTTCTCCACGCTTTCATAGGCCCGGATGATGTCCTGCACCAGCCGGTGGCGAACGACATCCGTGTTCGAGAAAAACACGAATCCAATCCCTTCAATATCCCGCAGAATCTGGTTGGCCTCCACCAGGCCCGACGTCTTGGCCGCAGGGAGATCGATCTGGGTGATATCGCCGGTGATGACGGCTTTGGAATTGAAGCCGATCCGCGTCAGAAACATTTTCATCTGTTCGGAGGTGGTGTTTTGGGCCTCGTCCAGGATGACAAAGGAATCATTCAGGGTACGGCCCCGCATGAACGCAATGGGGGCCACCTCGATCACCCCCTGTTGCATCAGGTTGTTGACTTTTTCAAAGCGCATCATGTCATGCAGGGCATCATAGAGGGGGCGTAGATAGGGGTCGACTTTTTCGGCCAGATCGCCGGGCAGAAACCCCAGGGTTTCTCCAGCTTCGACCGCCGGCCGGGTCAGGATGATGCGGTTGACGATTCCTTTGGTCAATGCGGCGATCGCCATGGCCATGGCGAGATAGGTCTTGCCGGTGCCAGCCGGGCCGATGCCGAAAACGATATCGTAGCGCCGCATGGCGTCGATGTAGTTTTTCTGGGCAGGATTTTTGGGCGTGATGGATCGTTTCTTGGCGGTGATATAGACGGTGTCCAGGAAAATATCTTCCAGGTGGACACGGTCGTCGGCGCTCAGGATGCGGATGGCATAGTCGATATCGTTGAGATAGACGGGGTAGCCTTTTTGGATAAGCCCATAGAGCTGCTTCAGGATATTTTCCGCCAGGGCCGCCGCGATGGCATCCCCGCTGATATGGACGGCACTGCCGCGGGTGTTGATCTGCAGATCCAGGGCCGTGGCAATGCGCTGCAGATGGCTGTTGTGTTCCCCGAAAAGCATGCGGGTCAGTTCGACATTCTCGAATGATACCCGCCGAACCGGGTTTTGAAGATTCTCCAACATAAATCCAATTCGATACTATTTAGTGTCTGTCCGAGGCGGTCGATTTTGGTTCCGGCCAAGGCTAGAAGAGGCCATTTGTGGACGGGCACTATTTAAGGATCAAAGCCGGCGGCACAGATAAGGCCGCGCCGCCGGTATGGGACCCCGACATCCTAAAGGCGAATAATATCATACTGATCTTCAAGAATGCAAACCGCAAATCGCCGCGGTGCTCCAGCGGCTGAAAACCCTTGACCCCTTATAATGCCTCTGTTAAGTCAACCTCTTGATTCATTTAGCCTTTCGGGCGTCCGCCGCCCAGGATAGCGTCCGCCGGGAATGCCGCGTGATAGCGGGCGATCCTCATTTGAAAGGTGTCTAAAGAAGGTACGAGACGGACATGAATGCGCTGGACATTGTCATCGGCATCATTTTGGTATTCGGTTTGGTGCGCGGGATATTCCGCGGCCTGGTGGAAGAGATTTCCTCCATTATCGGCATATTCGGCGGTATCTACGGGGCGGTGTTTTACTACGGCGACGCGGCAGCCTTTTTACGGCGCTGGATCTCCGACACGGCCTACGCCAATATCATCGGGTTTCTGGTGATATTCGGGCTGATCTTCATCCTGGTGAGCGTTTTGGGGGTGTTGATCAAATACCTTCTCAATATTGCCTCGCTGGGCTGGTTCGATCGCTTGTGCGGGGCCGCTTTCGGCGCCGTTAAAGGGGTCCTGATCGCATCGGTTCTGCTGTTTACCCTGACGACATTTCTGCCCGGCGGCAGCCCGCTCATCGATACATCCCGCCTGGCGCCGCACGTGGCCGTGGTTACCGAAACTCTGGTCAAGATCATCCCCCATAAGCTCAAGCAACGTTTCAGCGACAAATACAAGGAAGCCCAACAGGCATGGAAAAAGAAGAGCTGACCCCGGTGCCCAATACCCTGGGTGCGGTCATCGCCCTGGTGCGACGCCTCAGGGGCCAAGACGGCTGCCCCTGGGACCGCAAGCAGACCCCGCAGTCCCTGGCCATCTATCTCATTGAAGAAATGTACGAACTGGTGGATGCCATTACGTCCGGCGATGAAGAGGCCGTATGCGAAGAGCTGGGAGATGTTGTCTTCCAGCTCTTGTTTCTATCCGAGCTGTTCACCGAAAAAGGCGCCTTTGATCTGGACGCCGTCGTGCAGCGCAATCTCGCCAAGATGATCCGAAGACATCCCCATGTTTTCGGCGACACCGAGGTGACATCGACGGAAGATGTCCGGGAAAACTGGCATGCCATCAAAAAAGAAGAAAAAAAGGCCCATCAGCGGGAGGCAGGCTCCCTGCTGGATTCCATCCCGGCCAGCCTGCCGGCCCTCATGCGCTCCTATCGGGTTTCGGAACGGGCGGCCCGCACCGGGTTCGACTGGAACGACCTGCCCGAAGTGATGGCCAAGGTGGAAGAAGAATGGGACGAATTCAAAGACGCTGCCCAAGTGGTCGACGATGAGCCGTCGCGCCACAAAGCGGCGGTCGAATTCGGCGACATCGTCTTTACCCTGTCCAACGTGGCCCGCTTTATGAAATTTCACCCCGAGACCGCCCTCACCGCCGCGATCAACAAGTTCGAGCAGCGCTTCCGCTGCATGGAGAACGCTTTCCGCAACCAGGGGCAGGAGCTGGAAGGGGCGACCCGTGAAGAACTGGATCGTGCCTGGGAAGCCGCCAAGGCGCAGACGGCCGCGGAGGAAGGCCTCTGACCGGAAGGCATCTCAAAATCGATGGTGCTGTAAAAACGCCCTAAGCCACTCCTCCCGCGCCGGCGGGAGTCCGCAACGAGCTGGACGGGACCCCTGTTTGCGCAGGGATGACCAGACAGCGCCTTCAGAGACGTTCTACGCGTTCCTCAAAATTGACGGTTTTGCAACAAGTCCGATCGCGGGCGGAAAGGCGTTTGGGAGATGTCTTCGTCACTCATCGGAGACATCGTCGCCGGGCGTATCGACCATGCTGAAAAAGCGATCGATGAGCTGGCGGGAGTCCTCGACGCAGAGATGATTTTTTAACTTGTGGTGGTGCTGGTCGAGGGTGTGGTAGTAAAACGTGGTAGGCTGGCGCTTGTCCACCGGCGATGCCGGGTGGGCGCGGTCGGCACCCGTGCGTCGGATGCGGCGGCGGGCTTCCTCCTCACCGATACGGGTGACGCGGTCCATAATCGTCCCGGCCACCTTGTTGACCACGGTTTCGCGCCGATGACCGGCATTCGCCCGGCGGCTGCCGTCTTGTAATTGCTGGGTAAACTCTTTGAGAATATTGTGGATCTGGTAGTTGGGGATATACATGGTCTCCGCTTTCCTAACCGTGTCCGTCCAGAGATGGCATCTTTTGGTCCCTGGCGGCGTTCTCGCCTCTTGTCGGTCCTCGGCGTAGCCGAGCTACGCCTGTGGGCGCCAATCGGCTGCGGCCTTGCCAGGAACCAAAATCTACCATCTCTGGACGGACCCTGAATCGCCCATCCATACCATCCATGAATGGCATCTTTTGGCCCCTGGCCCGCCGCCGGTGGACCAAATCCACCTTTGGCGGACAAGCTGGCGTTCTCGCTTGTTTTCAATCCTCGAAATAGCGAACTATTCCTCCGGTTGAAAACACGCTCGGGCCTTGCCAGGAACCAAAACCCTAATTTTGCGATGGCTCATAAGCACTATCCGTTTGAGAGCGCCTGCTAGTTTCCCGGCTTGACAGAGCTCGGACCGGGCGGCAGGCCGCCGCCCACAACCGTTTGGATAAAGATGCGGTGGCTGCCAAAGGCGATGGGCGGCAGTGCCTGGGGGGCGAACCAGTCCACGGCCATGGCATCGTCCCCGGCATGGAGGCGGCTGCTCAAGGGGGTGACGCGGTAGCCCGCCACCAGGACGGTCGTATAAATGCGATTGGGGGTCGCCTCCAGCCCCAGGAGTCCGGCGACTTCTCCCTGTAGGCCGGTTTCTTCCGACAATTCCCGCAGAACGGCCTCCTCCGGCGTTTCCTCCAATTCCATGAAGCCGCCCGGCAGGCACCATTCGCCCCGGCGCGGGGGGATCTTGCGCTGGACCAGCAGGATCCGGCGGCCCGTGTCACATACGACGGCACACACGGCCGGCACCGGGTTGTCATAGAGCGGCAGCCGGCAGTGTCGGCAATAACGCCGCCGTCTGCCCTCCCATTCACGCTCGGCCACCGGGCTTCCACAGAAAGGGCAATAGCACCTGGCGCTCAAGCCCGGAATACAGGGCTCATCCGAGGGGCGCTGGCTTTCAGGATTGTCCCGCATCGTCTCACCGATCAGAGGGAAGAGGCGAGGGGCGGGCGATTGCCGGACGGCCTGCGGTATCGCCCGGTATCCGCGCCCCTAGTCGTCAAAATCGCCCTGGGGGCCTTTGTCGCTGTCGATGGCCGCCGCGCGTTCGCGGATTTGGGCTTCGGTCCACTCCTCGGGCGATTCGATGCGTTGGGCCTTGGGGCCCGGGTCGTAGCCGCCGGTCGCGCGGATGGCCTCGACCGCCAGGGGGGCGGTGTCCTGGGCGTTGAATACCTTGACGAGCATGTTGTAGACGAAATCCTTGACCCGGTTGACCATGCGCTCCCGCACGGCCTGGGGCTGCCCCAGGAGCTGGTTTTCAAAGGGCAGGTTCAGCTTTTTGAAATTGCCGGCCTTCCAGCCCTGTTGGGCGGCGTAGGCCACCATCCGTTCCCAGACATCCTCCATGACCCCCTGGTCGGGCACTTTTTGGAAATGGCCGTCGGCGTCCAGGATGGCGTTGCCGTAATCGTTGACTTCCAGGCCCCAGGATACCATCTGGAGCGCGGTGGCCACATTGGCCTTGGTGGTGCGCGTACGGGCCGCGATCTCCCGCAGGCGGTCGGAATTGTTGCCGGAAGTGCCGTGCTGCGCCCCGGAAACTTTGTAAGGCGCCAGGGCTTCGTGAATGGAGCGGGTCAGCTCGACCTGGATGCCCTGGCCGCTGGCCTCGATGCCGTGGGTGGTGCCGTTGTTCAAGGCGATCCAGTTGGGGAAGATGCCGTGGGCGTTCAGGCCCCGGATGAGGAACAAGGCCTCTGCGGGCGTGGAAAGCCCCTCCGAGCCCTTGATTTCCCCGACCTCGGTTTCCCGCCCGGCCCAGGCCGGAATAAAGGGGTTGAGTTCGATATTGGCCAGGAGATTGAGATGGTCGGGCATATGGGAGGCATCGATGGCGATGGAGGTCATGCCTGCTTCGAATATGGTGGGGATTTCCTGTTTGGCCGGTCCGATGTCGCCTTCCGATTTGATGCCGTAATGATCGGCGTGAATGGCCACCGGGATGGTGATGCCCAACTCGTTGCAGACGGCATTCACCTGGCGGGCGATGTTCCAATAGTTCACGGCGCAGTAGGCATTGGCCCCGCCTTCGGAACGGGCGATTTCGATGATCAGGCAGGCATTGGCCTGCTGGGCGGCCAGCAGGGCGCCGCGGATGACGATATGGCTGCGCCCGTTGGCGGCCATGGCAATGGCGTGGCCTTTGGCCAGCATGGCCAGGTCGATGTATTTGCCGCTTACGATGAGCGCCCGGGATTCGGGAAACAATTTCGTGATGTTCGGGGGACGACCGATCTGTAATGCTTCCTGATAGGCTTTGGAATCTATCGACATTGCTGCGGCCATGGTTGCCTCCTTGGTCAAAAGGTTGCCCTGCTGTTCACCGTTGCCATCCTATGGGATGACAGGCAGATAATCAAGTCTGTTTCCGTCCGCGGCGGGCAAGGATGGCGGTCGGGGAAAGGACTTGCCAGGATGGGGGGGCTTATGTAGTGTTCGTCCAGAGACGGTCGATTTCAGATGCAGGTCCACCGGCGGCATTCTGTGAGAAAATACCGGCCCTCGTGCACGATGGCCTCGCGGGATATTCAGTCGGGCATGCTGCCGTCCGGCTGCTCATCCATTGCGGGGCAGTGGCCCTTTAACGACCTTGAACGGGAGATATGACCCATGAGCAAGTATCAGATCCGCATCCCCATCGAACGGCAGCGGTTTGTGGAAGGACGCCTGGATATACCGGAGGGTGATGCCGGTGCCGGACACACCGCGGTGGTCATGGCGCACGGCGCCGCCAACGACATGCATGAGCCGCTGCTGCGCTATTTGGCCCAGGGCCTTTGCGCATCCGGATTTCTGGCCCTGCGCTTCAATTTTCCCTACCGCACGGAGGGCCGCAACCGGCCGGACTCCCAGCGCATCCTGGAATCTGCCTGGCTGGAGACGGTCAACTGGCTCCTGAGCCAGGAAGACTTCCCGGTGGCGCGCGTGGTGGCCGGCGGCAAGTCCATGGGGGCGCGGGTGGCCTCCCAGCTGGCCGGGGCGGGGCGCCTGGAAGCCGATCGGTTTGCCTTCTGGGGCTATCCGCTGCACCCGCCGGGGCGAAAAAGCCAGGTGCGGGACAATCATCTCGATCCTATCCGTAAACCGATGCTCTTTGTCACGGGCACCCGGGATGCCTTTTGCGATATGGACTTGTTGCGCAATGTCGTTGCGCGTCTGGGAGAGCACGCCACCCTGGAGGCGGTCGAAGACGGCGACCATTCCTTCCGCCTGCCGAAATCTTCGGAAACCCCCCAGGAGGACGTATACGCCCACATCCTGGAGCGTACGCTCGCCTGGCTGCAAACCTGAGACATGGCAGGGCGGATGTCGGCGGCAACAAAAAAGGCGGGGATGGTGGATCCCCGCCTTTTTCTATCCGAAGCGTCTTAACGGCCAGATGATGTTCTTGTGCGTGAAAGCCTTATTCCTGGGGATGGCATTCGATGCAGCCCATGGGCAGATTCTGCAGTGTGCCGATATTGTCGCTGAGGTTGGTCATGCGGGCCTTCTTGCGGTTTTCGGCGTTGATGTCGCGATGACAGTCCCGGCACATCTTGTGGTAGGCATATTTGTAGTAGCGAATGCCCTCCACGGTATATTTGCCGTCGACAATCGCCTTGTCAGGGGGCTCGGTGAGATCGTGGCATCCGGATGTCGTACAGGAATCCAGGACGGCATGGTGCTGCCATTTATGATGGCAGGTGTCGCAGCTGTAGGTCATGTGCCGCGAATGGGGGAAATCCACCGACGTGCGCTCCTGCTCCACACCGTCGGGTGCGCCGATTGACAGCATTCCCACCGGAAAGCACAGAGAGTCCTCCTCATCGATCCACTCAACCCACTGGCCTGCAGCCATCAGCGTTCCGCCCAGCATGAAAAACGTTGCGATGCACACGATGAACAGCTTTTTGTTGACCATCTTTGTCCCCTCTCTTGTATGCGATTTTCGGGCCCGCGGTCCTTCCCGATCGTCCCGTGAAGGTACCGGGCGCGGGGGAAATCGGGCATGTCATTCAGGTTCAGCAGCATGATCGGCTGGTCGGTCCGATTCAGCAAAGGCCTATATCATAAAATCCGAAAAATGTAATGGGGGGATTGCAGAAAATATGAACGATATCCTCCAATGGGCGCCCTCCCGTCCGCCCTTGACGATATGCAAAGATTTATGGGGATAGCGCCCGGGAAGACGCCTCTTGACCCCGTCGGCGTCCTATTTTAAACAAGCCCATACCGTCTTGGAGGAAGGGGCCCATACCCACCGCCCCGCCGTTTGACATCAACCTGACTGACAGCGCAGCGAGCGGAGGCCAACCGCGGTCATGGATCATCACGCGGATAGCGAGCAACCGGCGGCCCCCTATCCGGGGCGGATCCTGGTGCGCCCTTATTCCCGCTTGCTGAAGACCAGAGTGGCCGCCCTTATCAAGGCCTGCCGCCTGTTCGACCTCACCGGGGCGCCGGCCATCCCCTATATCGCCGCCTGGCAGGACCATGACGACATCTGGTATGAATTCGCCGGCCGTCGTTTTCTCGACCTTATGAACTGCCGGGCCGACCGCCTGGCGGAGACCTTCCGCAGCCGGGTCGTGGACCAGCGCGTCTACAAATGGGTCGACATGCAGGCGGCCATCGAACGGGAAGAACGCACCCAGGAGGAACTCCAGCACGACCGCAACCATCTGCGCCGGGAGGGGATCGTGCGGGGCGAGGTGGATGCCGTCTACAAGCTGGATGTGTCGCCCGAGGGCGTTGTCTGGCTCAAGGATCAGGCCGTCGTGGAGGCCTTCGAGGCCGATCATATCTGCCTGTCGGTGGGCCACCTGACCGTCGTGACCAAAGAGATGCGCTCGGAAGAGGAGCGGCTGGAAAAGGAGCGCCTCCAGGTCTCGCTGGAAATGGCCGGGGCCGTGTGCCACGAGCTGAACCAGCCGATCCAGGGCATTTCCAGCTATGCCGAGAGCCTGTTGAACAGCTTACCCCCGGACAGTCCGGCCCACGGCCAGGCCAAAGGCGTGCTGGATCTGGCCGGGCGCATGGGGGTCATTACCCGCAAACTCATGCAGATCACCCGTTACGAGACCAAGGACTATCTCAAAGGCGTGCGCATTATCGATATCGACCGGGCCGCCGAAGACTCCCCCAATTCGGATGATAGCGGCAGGCCGTGACCACCAGAGGAGGCAAGCACAACGATGAGCAATAACGATACCATCAGCGACGAGGAATGGGAAAACCGGCAGCTCTGCAGCGACGGCAACTGCATCGGTGTCATCGGCCCGGACGGCCTGTGTACGGAATGCGGCAAGCCGGGCGAAGGGGGCGAAAATCCCAAGGAGGCGGCTCCCCCACCCGTCGCTTCCGAAGAAACGCCTGCCGATCAGGTCGAAGCCCCCGCCAGCGAAAATGAGGAGGTTGACGCCGAGGCGTCTGCGGAGGCTGATGCCCCGCAAGACGATGACGACTGGGCCAACCGCCGCCTCTGCCCGGACGGCAACTGCATCGGCGTCATTGGCCCGGACGGCAAATGCAAGGAGTGTGGCCGCCCGGCGGAATGAGGCACTTTCCTCCATCCCCGTTTCGACAGCCAAGCCGCGATAGCGGCCATCAATTGGACAATCGTAAGATTGTCCAATTAGGGGGTTGAAATTTAGGAGGACCCTTGCTAAAGGACCCTTCACTGTTTGCGCAGGCGCATGCCCCGCGAACAGGTACCAACCTTGAAACATGGTGGGGTTCCCGAGTGGTCAAAGGGAGCAGACTGTAAATCTGCCGGCCAAGCCTTCGGAGGTTCAAATCCTCCCCCCACCACCATTTCACATTGCGTCCCCATCGTCTAGCCCGGTCCAGGACACCGGCCTTTCACGCCGGCGACAGGGGTTCGAATCCCCTTGGGGACGCCATTTGCAGACAACAGGCACCGAAAGGTGCCTGATCTATATAGTCCGGCAATTGCCGGACGTTGGACTATTCAGCCCCCGGAAGCACAAGCTTTCGGGGGCTTTTTGTTTGGTGTTTTTGAGATCGATTCCATACCTTTTGCAATATTCAATCGATTTTGGTAGCGTGTGTTCATTCCCTCTTTTTGAAGCCGGCCCAACCCCATTTCGCGCAATGCGATCCGATGAATCATCTTTGACACATAAAAGATGCAATCCTATGGCTTTTGTGATTACGCGATGTCAAAGGTTTTAAAGCGAAGAGACTTCTGAAATTTATAAGTGAGGGCATCCCTATAATGGCCTCTATCGAATAAGATGGGTTATCCTTCTACATCGATATGCCGGCGAGGGGCTGCGATGAACGATGGTGCGTACCGCAGGGAGGGAAAAGGGACATTGACTAAGAGTGAAGGGTTTGGTTTGTACTCTTAGTCAACAACGTCCCCAACTTTCCCCCAAAAAATGCATTGAAATGCGGTATTGGCAAAAATATTTTTTTTGCTTAATTCTAAATCGATATGCAGTATGAATGGATATAAAGTGGTTTGCAGCCCATTTTGACATAGATTAAGTCGTTTAACTATAGTGCGCAGTGTGAACCGTAGCTATCTACAAAATATTTAATATTAAGTTTATTCCATGAAATACGAAAAACCTCAGAAAGGGAATCCACACAGCATAGTTATTAATCAGCATGTTTTTCCTAGTAAAAGCATTGAAAAATATGTAAACAAAAAAGGCTTTGTTGAGGTCTTTATTAAGAAAAAATCAAAAAAAATAAGCGCTAAACCAAATAATAAGATATTCTGCGTCCAAAGAATTTGGGATCAGCGCGCTGAGATTGGATACATGAAAGACATTGAAGATAAGTTTCAAAAATTATCGTCTAAAATAATAGCTAATCCAACTGAAGCAATCGATGATCATGGGCATATATTAGTCACAATGTTTTATGCATTATGGGATTTAAGATTTAGCCGAAGCCTTGAGCCGATAGATGATGTAGAGCTGAAAGGAATTCAGCAGGGAGAAGTGTGGAGTAAAGATCAGGAAGAGATTCTTGAAAATAAAGGATATATATTGTCAAAGAATATTGATGGTAAGGCCTTTATCCCCAGCAGGTTCAATACAGGCATGAATATCCAAATGACCATCGATAATATGATTTATAAGTATAAAAATTTGAAATGGGGGATAGTCATCTCAACTGAAGGGGATTTTCTTGTTCCAGATAATTTTAACAAAACAACTATAGTGCCTATTTGCCCTAATGTTATTTTGCTGGGAAGTTCTAAAGATATTTATATCGCAGAAAATGAAACTAAAATAATAAATCGGTTAGCTATTCAAAATAGCAAAGAAATATACTTTGCAAGGAAATTGTCTAATTGCCCGGTATAAAACTTTGCTTTTACATCCGCCGGACATCAAATAGTTCAGCCGCAACGACACAGTAAATATAGGTTTACTAAAAGGGTGCAAGTCGTTAGCATTGAATATTATGAATGACGGAATAATTAATCGATTATGCAGAAAAGCCAGATCAAACCAGCTTGTGATAGTTGTTGGAGATTCATTGAGCCCATCAGGATTGTCATTAAATTTCATAGGTAAAATGATTGCAAAAAAATACAGCATTAAGTTAACTTTAAAAAATGAATATGAAATATTCAGTAATTGGAATGGTCTTATCGATAAAGCCGAAAACAATAAAAATAGAGAAAATATTAAAGATTATTTAAAAGATGTTTTTAGCAAAATTAGACCAGTATCTTTAATCAAACAAATCGCATCATTACCAATTTCTAACTATATCGATTTAACGGTATCGCGATTATTGTATAGGGCTACAATCGAGTTAGGGAAGGAACCAATCCTTCACGATTTTGAAACACAGCGAATGGGTTCATGGCAACACAGTAACCCTTCAAATCCTAATATTTTTTTCTGCTTTGGTAATTGTTATAGTAATAATCCATGGATTGGTGTTCATGAACAAATTTTCCTTCAAGAGCAGAATAGAATACAAATTGAGAATATGATGGAAATGGTAGATAACAAAGATATTCTTTTACTGGATATTTCATCATATGAAGCAGAATACATGCTGCATTTGAGCAGCTTAGTTCATTCTTCTTCCAAAATAGTTAATACAAGCGATGTCAATAATGACCCTGTATACTGGTCAAAAAATGGCGTTCTTATTTATGGGCAAAGCGTTAGTAGTGTAATAGGCAGACTATCACCTCATTTTGGAACAGAATATACAATGTGGGATCGATTTGGTTTGAGAAAACTCATCGACACTTCTCGAAAAAAGGATTTCGATTGTTTTATAAGCTATTTTAGCGGTGATAAAGATTTTGCTAAAAGAGTCGAGAATGATTTATCGCTTAGAGGTCTATATATTTGGCGAGACGATAATGAAATAGAAATTGGAGATTCTTTTACTGATCAGGTAGAAAAAGGATTGCGAAACAGCTATTCATTTATAGTTGTGTTAACGCATGAAGCTTTAAAAAGGCCATGGGTAAAAGAAGAATTGCGGGCTGCTTACAATTTAAGGTTAGCGGAAGAATTTAAAATCTTACCATTGCTTTATAAAGAGTGCGAAATACCATTATTTCTATCTGATTATAAGTATGCTGATTTCCGTGATGAAAAAAGATATACTGAGCAGATGGGATTGCTTGAAAAATCAATTAGAAATGCTGTGAAAAAAGCTCGTAATAAGAGTTGAATTCTAACATTATCGATAACGTTGGCGGGGAAGGGAATGCCGCCTAACAGATTTTTGTCATCACATATGAAAACAAAAATGATTATCCCATTTACAACACTTGATGATATATCAAAAAACTTTTTAGACTGGTCAAAAGAAATAGAAAGGTATTGGGAGCTATACGTTGGAAGGTATTCAGAAGTGCAAAATACCCCTAAAGCTGAATCTATTACAAAAAATACATGTGAAATTTTTAAATATTTACTTAAGTTGTTTGTAAAGCATTCAAGACACAATGACGATTTTACTTTTTCGAATTCCAATAATTGCATTTTGCCAGCAAAGGAAGCATCGGTAAAATCAGTAAAAACTGGGACAAAACACGGGACGTCCATTCATAAATAAGTTGCTTACAGCCGCCTGATCTGCTATCTATGTTCCATGCCCCGCCAAGCCCGCATTGATGCCCCCGGTGCCGTTCACCACGTCATTGTCCGTGGGATCGAGCGCCGCGACATTTTCCGCGACAATCAGGACCGTCACGACTGGATCGAACGTCTGGCGACGATCCTGGAAGAAACCGCAACACCCTGCTTTGCCTGGGCCTTGATGTCCAACCACGCTCACTTTTTGCTCCGAACCGGCCGCCTGCCCCTGGCCGGGGTCATGCGCCGACTGTTGACAGGCTATGCCGTCAGGTTCAACCGCCGATATATGCGGCATGGGCAGCTGTTCCAAAATCGATACAAGTCCATCCTGTGCCAGGAAGATCCCTATCTCAAAGAATTGGTCCGCTATATCCACTTGAACCCTTTAAGGGTTGGACTCGTCAGCGATCTGAAGGAACTGGACCGATACCCCTTCACGGGCCACAGCACTTTGATGGGGCATAGCGAGCAGCCATGGCAGGATGCCGGCTACGTCTTGAACCTGTTTGCCAAACGGATTCCTACCGCCCGCAAACGCTATCGCGCCTTTGTCGAAAAGGGCGTCGACCAGGGAAGGCGGCCGGAACTGATCGGCGGCGGTCTGCTGCGCAGCATGGGAGGCTGGCAGGCGGTGAAAACGATGCGGGCGGCAGGGCAACGCACCAAGGGGGATGAGCGCATCTTAGGCGATAGGAATTTTATCGATCGCGTCCTGGCCGCCAGCAACGACGCGTTGGAACGCAAGGCGGTTTACCGCAGCCAGGGCTATGATTTCGATTGGCTCGTTAAAAGGGTCGCCGAATTGCTATCAATAGACGTCGAGGATGTCTTAAAACGAGGGCGGTACCCGCAAACCGTCAAGGCCCGCAGCATTCTCTTGTACTGGGCCCACCGCGAGTTGGGTATCCCCACCACGGAATTGGCCCGGCGAATGAGCCTGTCGCAGCCGGCGGTCAGCCATTCGGTGGCTCGGGGAGAATGGCTTGTCCGCGAAAATGGCTATACTTTGTCGGCTCATTTATAATTATATGTGAATGGATGTCCCTCCAATTCCTGCAAAGGAAATTCGATCGATGAACCTGAATTTTTACAAGACCATCTTCATTACATTTTTATTCATTATATTCACAGGAGATTATTTAATGGGACAATCTTCTTTAGGCATAGAACCGCAAAAATTAACTAAAGCAGATAAAGTCATAATGGAATTAATAAATAGGGAATTCCCAATCGATAAAACAACTTTTCATAATACGACACCCGATAGTACCTACCCCTACTGGATTAGGGACTTAAAACGATATCAAGCTATGGACGAAGGCTGGATTACGGCAGATCCGCCCGGACCGCCCATGACATTTATAGTTAATCCTGCTAATAAAATCTTCCGTTCCATGGCCGAAGCCCTTTCTTCGATTAAATATGTACCCCAAAATGATGAAAATGCTTTGAAGGCGGCTGTTATGATTGCTACGCAATCATCCCACCCCAAGGGTAAAGTTATTGTCGATGGTAACGGAAAAGCCGATGGTATTCCGAAAGACGTATTAAGCAATTATGATTTAGCGCCAGCCATCTCTAAAAATGGCAAAGAGTACAATATAATTGTTTTCTCATGGGTCTCATTCGAAACCCAAAACAAATTTGTACGAGGTTATCATTCCCTATGGAGGCATATGATTTCTATTGATGGATACGCATATAAAGAAACAATAAAAATACTCTGGGAGAAGAAGGATTGACGCAAGAGTTGTTTGAAAACTTAACAGGGGGAAATGAAGAAACATAATCCCAATTACTGACAATTGCACCGCGCAAATTCTGTCGAGCTCTTGGCGGCCTTCTTCCACGGTCAGGTCGATATCGTTCCACGCCTGCTTGAGCGCGCGTATGATCCTATGGGCCAGCATCATCACCAGCCCATGTCCCCGGGTGCTGGCTTCGGTGCGGACAAACACCGGCCGCACCTCCCGGTGGTTGGTCTTGCAGGTGCGCAAGGCGGTTTACCGCAGCCAGGGCTATGATTTCGATTGGTTCGTTAAAAGGGTTGCCGAATTGCCGGCGATGGACGTCGGGGACGTTTTAAAACGAGGGCGGTACCCGCAAACCGTCAAAGCCCGCAGCATTCTTTTGTACTGGGTCCACCGCGAGTTGGGTATCCCCACCACGGAATTGGCCCGGCGAATGAGCCTGTCGCAGCCGGCGGTCAGCCATTCAGTGGCACGGGGAGAAAAGCTTGTCCGCGAAAACGGATATATTTTGTCGGCTCATTTATAATTATATATGAATGGACCTCCAACGCCTAAAGGCGAAAACTTCAGCTGGCGGCCGCCTGGCGGTTACTCCGGCCGACCACATTGGGGAACATTTCCAGATTGGTATGCGGCAGAAAGAGGGCTGAGGTGAATTCATCCATATAGCGGGGATTGCTGGAGAAATCGATGTAGGTCATGTTGCGGCAGATCGCCTGGGCCTCCTGGCGGTATTGAGCGGACATCAGGACCATATAGGCCCCGGCAATGGAACTGTTGCCCAAATAGGAAAATTTGGTGCGGTCGATGTCGGGCAGAAGACCAATCCGAATCGCCTTGTCGATGTTGAGATAATGCCCGAAGCCCCCGGTGATCACCATGCGCTCCACCATGGCAAACTCCAAGCCGGCCTCGTTTAACAAAGTCGCAAAGCCGGCATATACTGCTCCCTTGCTGTAAATCAGATTTTTCAGATCGGATTCGGTGAAGACGATATCTTCCTTCATCGGTGTCTGGTCGGCCCGCGCCAGGATGTAGGCCGGTTCGTCATTGACGGTTGTGATCCGGGGATGATGCAGATCGTCGATGAATTTACCGCGGCGGTCGATCAGGCCGGCTTGCAGGAGTTCCGATATCAGGTCGATCATCCCGGACCCACAGATGCCGCGGGGCGGTTGATCGCTCACGGTGGTGATGACGGGCTCGCGGGTCGTCGGATCGATGGACACTTTTTCGATGGCCCCGTCTTCCGCCCGCATGCCCCACCGGATGCCGCCCCCCTCGAAGGCCGGGCCGGCGCTGCAGGCGGCGGTCATCATCCAGTCCTTGTTGCCCAGCACGATCTCCCCGTTGGTGCCCACATCGATAAAAAGGGTCAGGGGCTCCTCACGGTGAATTCCGGTGTAGAGCACGCCAGCGACAATGTCGCCCCCCACATAACTGGCCGGTCCCGGCATCACATACACGGCGGCAATCGGATTGGCCTTAAGCCCGATATCGCCGGCCTTGAGAATCGGGAATTCCGTTACGGTGGGGATATAGGGCTCCCGGCGGATGTAGCGCGGTTCGATCTCCAGCAGCAGGTGGGCCATGGTCGTGTTGCCCGATACCACCGCGTTTTTGACATCCTCGGCCCGGGCTCCGGCACTGTCCAGGGCTTCTTCGATCAAATTATTGATGGTCGCCAGCGCCATGCGGCTGAGCTTCCGGACGCCGTCTTTCTCGGCGCACACCATGCGGTTGATCACATCATCGCCGCAGGCGGCCTGCCGGTTGTGGCCGGAGGCGGCCGCCAAGATGGTGCCGTTGGTCATATCCACCAGATAGACCACGATGGAGGTCGTCCCCACATCGATGGCCAGACCCAAGGAGGGGGCACCACCGTTGCCCGGGTAGACGGCCAGAATTTCATTGGAGCATTTGCCCGGCATCACGGCTACCGTCACTTTCCAGTTTTCCTCACGCACCGCGGCCGCGAGTTGCCGCATGACCGGGAGGCCGACATTGAGCCGGTCGATGTCGAGGTTTTCTTTCTTCACCCCCCGTTTTAGGCGGTCCAGATCACTCACGGCGTCTTCCAGTGTCGGCGGATCCAGCATCAGCAAAATCTCTTTGAGCATCGGTTCCGGCGACGGCACGAGTCCCTTGAGCCGGGCCGTGGCTTCCTGTCCCATACCAGCCACTTTGAGTTTGTGCTGCAAGGCCTCTTCCGGAATGCGCACGGTGACATCACCTGACACCTTGCTCAGGCAAGCCAGGACATACCCTTTGTCTTTTTCGCTATCGGTCAGAAGAGCCGTCGACGGCGCGTCAACGCGGCCGGACGTAACCACCAGCCGACACTTGCCGCAGGCCCCTTTGCCGTTGCAGGAAGCGTTGATATGCACACCGGCCAATCGGGCGGCTTTCAATAGCGTGGTCCCTTCAGGCACGTGGATTTCCTTGCCATCGGGTCCAAAAACAACGCGATGTTCAGGAGGGGTATCCCTGGCCGCCGCGGGTGCTAAGTCGGCATCCAGACCTTCTTTTTTCTTGGTCATGAACCATATGGGGCAGGATTCCCGAAACTTGCAGTAAAGCTCCGGGCCCCGGCATTGAAGGCATTCGTCACACAGGTAGATGTTGTGCTTCATGCAAAGATAGCTGGTTTCGCGCTCCGGGTGGTTGATACAGGTTCCCATTCCGATTCCTTTTCGGTTGCTCTAGCAGATGGGCCGTATGACGTGACGGACCTAACCGCCCAGGATGATATTTATAGTGTTGGGGTTCCATTTTTTTTTGACGTATTCAGCACCGTCGTCCTGTCTTGAGCCAGTCAAGCCAATACCTGATCCATGGCCTGTTTGAGGGTTTCCGCTTTCTGCAGTCCCACAAACCGGCCAACTTCCAGACCATCCTTAAAGATGATCAAGGTGGGAATGCTTTGAATCCCCAGGTTCAAAGCGACATCCGAGTTGTTGTCAATATTCATCGTGGCGATATCCGCCTTGCCATTGTACCTCTCGCCCACCTCATTGAGAATCGGCGCCTGCGCGCGACATGGCGCGCACCAGGGCGCATTGAAGTCAACCAGCGTCACCCCCTGCTGAATTATTTTCTCCAAATCACTACGGCCGTTCAATTCCTTTTCAGCCATCGCCCTTCTCCCACATCGCTTCTCGTTAGTCGAAGGCCGCTATCGCACGACAGCGGCCTTGGGTTTTGCTTTCCACAACGAAAGCCCATCTTTTTCAACCACCGAAATTTCCCGCTCCGAGACCCCGCATCGCTTGGTCGGTGTTGACGCGAAGGGTCGAAATGGCAGCATCGAAAGCTTTGCGTTCCGTCAGGATATCGTCCATACAGGTCTCGGGGCGGCAATTCTCCTTGATCTGCTCGATCCGGTCGTCCATTTCACCGATCAGTATATGCAGATCTTCGATGTTGGGCCGAATCTTCTCCCTTTCGCCACCCGGCAATTGTTCCATTTTACGGGTGATGTCGTAAACAATCGCCTTCCATGCGGTCAGTTCCATCTCCATTGTTTTGCAGCAGTTTTTGGCTAGCATGATGTTCTCCTCCTTTTGGGGTTCATGGTCATCGTCGGCTGCATCGCATTAGATCCGATGCAATAACGATCTTTAAGAACCTTTATTACAATATCGATGCCAAGCCGGAGCATTTAACACCGCCGCCAAATATTTTTTAACTATTCGATATAATTATAAATATAGAAATTGTGAAACCGACCACATGATTTAGAGAAACCATTACTTTAAGATTGCGTTACCCAAGGTAACGATACGGGACCAAAAGTAACGGTGAGTAACGGATCAGGCCGGCGGAGGCGGCCGGCGGGGGGGCGATCAGTTCGAACCCGAATTTTGTTGGGTCAAAAGGGAATTCGCGTTGGCATGCGCGAAGCCGACCGCCGCAGAATCCCATGACCACCCCATCGGACGGGTGGTCATGAATCCTGTTAGGACTTCGAGTGTAATGAAGTCGACGGGGATGACGCTGGATTTTGGCTCGGGTACCCGAGGCGGCGACGGTTGCCGAAGCGCGCCTGGGCCGCACCAAACGCCCTTGCCGGGCGGGCGACCCAACACGATGCACGATTTAATTGTTGCGAAGTCGGCTAAAATTGCGTGCGGCATCCCCGGTGGCAAATGTGTAGATATTATCGGAAGGCTTGGCCGCCAGTTCCGGATGGGTGCAGTACTGGTAGCGGCCAAGATCATCCATGGTGGCCCCCATTTGAATGGCCAAGGAGATAAAGTCAACCGCTTGGGCGGCGCAGCTTCCTTTCTGCATAACGCTGCCGCCAATCAACCGTTTATCCTCACGATTAAAGACCAGCTTGGTCCGGATGGGCTGAACCGCGTCCATCATCGGGTATTTATTCGGGACCTCGGACCAGCCCGTCACCACATCCAGCCCGGCATCCCTGGCCATCTGTTCGGTCAGCCCGGCCGATCCCAGACTCAGGTCATAGACGGTCGTGGCGTTGGCGTTGATGACGCCGGGAAACTCGACGGGGTCGCCAAGGATATTGCGGGCAACGACTTTGGCCATAAATACCGCGTTGGTTCCGAATTCCCCCCGGGTCGGCTGCCGGGTGACATAGGACCATTTTTCAGTACAGTCGCCGCAGGTGTAAACGTTATCGGCCGTGGTCCGCAGATGCGCATCGGCGCAAATTCCCGCCCGGCTGATTTTGATCCCGGCCTGCTCGGCCAGCTCGGTTTCAAGGGCAACCCCGGCCGAAAGAACGACAAAATCAGCGGAAAGCGAATCGCCGCTTGCCAGGCGTATCCTTACGCGTTTGTCCGGCTGGTGTTCAAATGCCGCCACCTTTTCACGCGTCAACACACGAATGCCGTTGGCCGACAGCGTATCTTCCACATGATCGATAAATTCCGGTTCGGTGGTGGCCATCAGGATTCGAGGCAGCATTTCCAGGACGGTCACATCGAGTCCCATCTGCTTCAACACAACGGATACTTCGATGCCGATGTATCCGCCGCCGACAACGACCACGTTTTGGCCTTTGGACGCAAAATCACGCAGTGCCGCCAGATCCTCGATTGACCGCACCGATGTGATCGCCTCCCCATCGATCCCGGGAATCGGCGGGACAACGGGACGGGCACCGGTGGCCAGTACCAAATGGGTATATCGATACATTTCGCCACCGCGTGTATGCACCTGCTTTTGCGCGGTGTCGATTTTCGTCACCCGGTCCACTACCAATTCAGCGCCGAAGTCGGTTACCAACTGGTTGGGAATCTGGAATTTTTCGATTCGCTTGCTTTGTGGAATTCCATACGGAATGGCACAGCGGTTCGCATTGGTGGCTTCATCTTTGATCAAGGTCACCGACATCTTGCGACCGGAAGCATGTAGCATATGAACAATGGTGCGGCCGGCCGGTCCTCCGCCGACGATGACGACATCGCGATCTTCCATTCCAAATCTCCTTGTTACTTGTCTGGATCGGTAAGCGCTTTAAACCCTGCTGCCGTTGAATCCTCCCCGACCGCAGGTGGTGCGCAAATACGTCCGTGGCTGCCGAAGAAAGGCCATCTCCGCCCATGTATCGTTCGGCAACAGACTTTAACCGGTGCATCCCCCGCCGGCACACCCCGAAGTTCCGCTCTCCGGTTTCGAGCGGCCGGTTACCTTCAATCCCACAGGGGTATAGTCGATCGTCAGGGGCTGGATGCGATCCAGCAAATCGCGATCGACTAGATAATCAAACCCGCCCACAACAAATGTGACATCGGTTTCCTTGGGCTCATCCAGAGCCAAACCGAACTCGGGCGGGCCTCACCCGCCGGTATCCAAAATGATGCGAATCGGAGAAATCGTGCGACTATGAAAATAGTCGGCAATGCGCTGCTGGGCCAATGGGCTGACGTGAAGCATAGCGATCTCCTTTTACGATTCGTTGGGGCGTGTGCCTGCCAGGCAGACTGATCGTCAATAAAATGGCCCCGATGCGATCGGCCTTCGCAGGCGAAATATCCAAAGCCCCGGCTGTTTGCCCGCTGCGAGGTCTAGGACGCCCACGCGTGCGCTTCGTCCATGCAATCGCTGCAACCGATGTCAAGGTAATGGTGCACACGTCCCAGAAACTGCTCGAAAGCCATCATCCACCGGGCTTCATCACGGCATTGGGCGGCGACCGACCCGGTCAAAAAGGTGGCGAACCGTATGGCATATTGCTTGTCGCTTTCGATGGCGGACGCCTTGGCGGCAGCCATGCGACAGGCCAGATGGGCAATCTTGCGGGCGCCCTCGGAATCCAGGGCAATGGTTTCGGCACTGAACGGCAGTCGGAACAATGCCTGCCCCGCGTTCTCCCGGACAGCTTGTTGTGCTTCTTGTTCCATGATGAGTTTCCCCGTTAAATGCGGTTCTATGAAAAAATCGATACCGCCGACAAAGGATGCAGGGCCGCGCGTTTATCCCGTGCGGCGGGCCTGTCCGCTTCCCCCGGGAGGCGGACGACCATCACCGGCCGGGAGCTTTGGCGGATCACATCCTGGGTGGTGCTCCCGACCATTTTCTCCTCGAATTTCCCGTGGCCGTGGGTGCCCATGATGATAAGGTCGAATTCCCCCTCCTCGGCGGCGGCCAGAATCTGCTGCGCCGGATGGCCGACCTTGACGATCACCTTGTCGTCGCTCAGGGGACAGGCAGGCATATCCTTCCGCACCTGGCGCGACGTTTCACTGATGCGCCGGTGAATGGCCTCCCGCGCCCGGGCCAAACCGTCACTATGGAAGGTCTGCCAGGCCTCCTTGCCCATATGATCCGCCAGGTTGATGCCGGCTTCGGCCGAAAGGGTCTGAATGACATCGGGGATCACATGCAGCAGGGTGACCTCGGCCTGATAGGTGTGGCCCAGGCCACAGGCATAGCGCGCGGCATGGCGGGCCGTCTGCGAGAGATCCGTCACGTAAAGAATTTTTTGGAATTGCGGCACAAGCGGACGCTTGCGCTGTGGTTTCCTGGGCGGCATGGGGGGGAGGCTGGCCATCGGGGCGCGGGTCCCTTCGCCGGCCGGCACCGGTTGCGACAGGGCTCCGGCCGCGGTCTTCCCGAAGATCCAGTCCACCGCCCGGACATACCAGGCGGCCGACTGGATCTGGATGACATAGGCCAGGGCGATCAGCAGGGCGATGGTCAGCCCCGCCTGGCCAAAGGCCGTCATGGCAATCGCCAGGGCAATCGACAAATCCCGCATGACGACCCCGAAGACCATGGCCACCGCATCCTCCCGGGTGAAAAAGAGGCGGCCGACAAGAGACAGCAACCCGTAGGAAAGGATGTAAAAAACCGCCAGAGGGATGAGAATCGCAACAATGTCAGCGGGATTGGCGATGATGGCCTTGGCTTTGAGGGCCATGGCCAAAAAGGCGATCAGCGTCACGCCCAGAGCGGAAAACGGGGGAAATTTCGGTTTGAGGCGTTGATGCCAGACCTGGGCTCCGAAGCGTTTCTTCGCGGCAACCTGGGTCAGAAGCCCGGCGGCCAAGGGCACGAACACGAACAGAACGATCTGGCGGAACATGTGGAGCATATCCACATTAACGGTGGCTCCCATGAAAACCTTGGTGTAGACGGGGGCCGCCAGGGCGCCCAGCACCAGGCCGAAGACCACCATCTTGATGGCGGCCTCCTTGTTGCCCTTGGCAAAGCCGGTCCAGGAAATGGTCATGCCCGAGGTCGGCAGCACACCGATTAAAAACAGGCCCACGGCCCACAGCCCGAATTTTTCCGCAGCACCATTCAAAAACAGCTTGCCCGTATAAAAAGCCAGCAGCGGGATCAGGACAAAATTGATCAGCTGGGTGGTCGCCTGTAGTTTGAGATCGTGCCCCTTGAATATACTTTGAACGTTCAGGGTCACCATCATGGGGTAGACCATGATGAAGGTCACCGGAATGATAAAGCGCTTGAGCGGGCCGGCATCGAAAAAATAACCGAACAGCAGACCGCCGGCCATGGAAATAGGAATGGACCAGACCAGATTCTTTTGCAAAAACGACAGGGTTTTCAGCATGCGATTCTCCTTATCCCGGCCCCCTTGACCAGGGACCGCACGCAGCGCCGTATGAACCATGGGGGGGCACTTAACGGCACATCCGGTATTTACGCTGGTATGCTTTCCAGAGGGACGGCCACTGCCCGGGGCGGTTGATCGACCGGGAAGCAATTCTCGATATAATGTTCGGCCCCCACGGCGGCGATGGCGGCATCGCCCACCGCCGTGGCCACCTGCCGCAACGGGGTCACCCGCACGTCGCCGGCGGCAAACACCCCCGGCACCGTCGTCTCGAGATTGTGATCCGTAACGACAAAGCCATTGGGATCAAGCAGGAGGCTGCCCTTGAGAAACCCGCTGTTGGGCAGAATACCGATCCAGATGAAACAACCGTCGGCTTGAAGGGTCCGGGTGCGGTCGGTTTTGAGATGGCGGACGGTCACCGCTTCGACGTTGAAAAGGCCGCTGATTTCTTCCGGCACGGAATTCCACAAAATTTCGATATTGGGCGTCCTTAAGAGGCGCTCCTGAAGGATTTTCGCGGCCCTCAGGCGATCGCGGCGGTGGACCAGGTAGACTTTACGGGCGAACTTGGCCAGATAGAGACTCTCCTGCACGGCCGTATCACCGCCCCCCACGGCCACGGCTACCCGATCTTTGTAAAAGGGTGCATCACAGGTGGCGCAGGTGGAAACGCCTTTGCCGAAAAATCGCTTTTCGCCGGGAATGCCCAGTTTACGCGGGCGGGCTCCGCTGGCGATGATAATGCTGCGGGCGGTGATGGTTTTGCCGGTGAGCTGCAGCTGCTTGACCGGTCGGGAGAGATCCACGGAAAGGACTTCGTTGATCTCGTTGCGCAGATCGAATTTACGGGCCTGCTCGCGCATTTTTTGCACCAGATCGGCGCCCGTGAGTCCTTCGGGAAATCCCGGATAGTTCTCCATCCAGTCCGTCAGCAGAATCTGCCCCCCCGGAACGGCCTTCTCTATCATCACGGTTTTCAGCCTCGCCCGTGAGGCATACATGCCGGCGGTAAGACCAGCCGGCCCGCCGCCAACAATGACCACATCGTAATCGGCGTTTTGCATCGTTTTCTCCCTTAGGAAAAGGGCCAACCCGCCGCATGCCGGCGTCGGCCTGTTACAGGAATACCGGCAACCGTCTTTACACGTTTCATGCCATTGGCCTGAAATTCTATAACCGGTTGTATTTAATTGAATTATATAGATATTGACAATATAGGGAATCAACTGTACAGCTGATACGTAACGGCAGATAACGTTAAGGTAACGCCATTCGCTCGACAAGGAACGATACCCCATGGAACCCAAGACCCATGCCATCTGGAACGCCCGCTTTTTCAACATGATCGTCAATTCCATGGCCGACGGTGTCTTTACGATGGACGCCCTGGGGCGGATTTCTTCCTGGAACCCCGCTATGGAACGCATCAGCGGCTACACGGCCGAAGAGGCCCTGGGCCAGACATGCGCCCTGCTCCAGTGCAGCCGTTGTTTCGGACAGGAATGTCCCGCCGATATCCACAAATGCCAGATTGTCGAACAGGGGGTTTCCGAGGCCAAAGAATGCCGGTTGCGACACAAGGCCGGGCATGATGTGGAAGTCATCAAAAATGCCAATGTCGTCCGGGACGAGCAGGGCACCATCATCGGCATCGTCGAGACCGTGACCGATTTGACGGAACTGAGCCGAGCGCGGCAGAAGGCCAAGGAGGCGGCCCTGCGCTTGGCGGAAATCCACCGGATGGACAATATCATCGGCAAAAGCACCGCCATGCGGCAGGTCTTCCAGAATGTCATGGCGGCCGCCTCCAGTGAAGCCACCATCCTGGTGCATGGTGAAAGCGGTACCGGGAAGGAACTCGTGGCGGGTGCGATCCATTTCAACAGTGAGCGCAAGCACGCCCCGCTCGTCACGGTCAACTGCAGCGCGCTTTCGGAAACCCTTCTAGAGAGTGAACTTTTCGGCCACGTCAAGGGTGCCTACACCGGCGCTGTGCGTGACCGCGTCGGCCGCTTCGAGGAGGCCGAAGGCGGCACCGTGTTTTTGGATGAAATCGGTGAGTTGAGCCCGTTTATCCAGGTCAAGCTGTTGCGGGTATTGCAGGAAAGGGAGATTGAGCGCGTCGGGGAATCGCGCAAACGAAAAATTGATATCCGCATTATTACCGCCACCCACCAAAATCTCTACACACGGGTTCAGGAAGGAAGCTTCCGCGAGGATCTCTATTACCGCCTAAAGGTGTTTCCGATTCGCCTGCCGCCGCTTCGGGAACGGCGGGAAGACATCCCCCTGCTGGTCAATCACTTCATAAGCAGCATGAACGAGAAGACCGGCAAAAGGGTCCGCAACCTGTCACGGCAGGCCATGCGCACCCTGATGGATTATCACTGGCCAGGCAATGTCCGGGAACTGGAGAATGCCATCGAGCATGCTTTCGTGCTCTGCAACCGCCGGCAGATCGAATTTGAAGATCTTCCGATTGAAATCCGCCAGCCACCCGGCTACGGTGCATGCGAAATGCCTGTCCAATCTGCGCCGACCACGCCAACCGGACGCAAACGGCTGACTCGGGCAACCCTGATCGACGTCCTGGCAGAATGCGACTGGAACAAAGCCGAGGTCGGCCGGCGGGTTGGCTTGAGCCGCACGGCCATTTGGAAATACATGAAAAAATGGGATATCCCGCTTCAGCCCGAAGAATAACCCTGGGGTTGCGCCGCGCCCCCGGCAAGCCCTGTGAAAACCGCCATTCCCAACATCTATTTCTTTTGGGATTCTATGGAACAAGCCATAGCGCGCGATCCGTTATCCTCTGGGTTACATACCGGGAAACACTCCCAAAGTAGTGCGCACGGTCTGCGCCCCGCCTGCCGACAACCACTGTGCCGAACTTTCCCTTCTCCGCTTCTGCGAGGATCATCTTGCCGACGCTGGCCTTTCGTTTGGTCGTTATGATGTCGACCCGATCAGCAGCGATACCGGCGTCCTTTAACTTTTGTTCTGCCGCGGCAAAGAATTCCCCCATCAGTCGCTTGGAGCTCTTTGCCACGATATCTTGAATGTCCGGATCATCCTTGGCGAAAGAAAGGGCCTCTACGTCCCCTGCTTTCTGGGACACATGGAACAGGCAATACGTTGTCTCTGCATTTTCGAAGAGCATCGATAGGACATGATCGATTGCGCGATACGAACTTTCGGAGCCGTCAACCGCCACCAGGATCCTTTGCGAGGTCACCTTTCCGTCCACCATCCACACCGGGACCACATCGGCCTTTTCCAGCAACTCCGCACTGGTGCTGCCCATAAAGGTCTTTTGGATTCGCGACAACCCTCTCCGTCCCACCACGATGGCGTCATAAAGGCCTTTTCGTGCGTATTCCAAAATATCCTGAGATCGTCCCAGCATCCTTTGCGGGGAAACCATTTCGATGCGTTTGTCGGAAACCCCCTTTTTGATCATCCACTCTTTTTGCTTTTCAATGAGCATTTGGGCTTCCGCTGTGTTTTTTGTGATGACCTTTTTTAAGCTTGCATAGGCCTTTGAATTGGTTCGGGCCTCTTGCACAAGGTATTGTGAAATCATCGGTTGCTCGTGAAAAAGGGTAAAGGTGACATCTTTCGAACCACTGAACATTTTGGTTGCATAGCGCAATGATTGATTCGAGTGGATTGAATCATCGACGGCTATCAGGATTTTTTTCTCCATGATATTGCCTCCTTTTTTGGTGAAACGGCCATTCCCTCGTTTCGAATCACACCACCCCTCGCCCATGGATCAAAACCAATACCCGTTCTGTTCTTTTTAAAGGTATCCCTCTTGCCCTACACAAGCGCTTTGAAACTTTACCACTGGCAGGGCGGAAGAGGTATTATTCCACCACCCACACCGTGCAGTTGCGCGCATGGTTGACGATCTTGCTGGAGACACTACCGAAGAGAAACTCTTCGCTTCGTGAAAGCCCCTGTCGACCAACCACAATGGTGTTGCATTTCGTTTGGCTGCGTTCCGCCAGGATGCACTCCGCAAGGGAAGGACAGTAGCGAAGGGTGGAACGAACCGACACATCCGCCGGATCAAAGCCCTCAGCGATCAGAAGCTGTCGATAATTCTTAAGCATGGCATCGACCTGCTGTTTATATTCAGCGAGCCATTTGTCTTTGTCAGCCGAGGTGGGGAAATAATCTTCTTCCGGTTGACGAATAACATGCAGGATCAGCACCTCAAAACCGCTTATGCCTGAAAGTAACCGGCTTACATATAATACCGCCCGGTAGGCATTTTCGGACTCGTCCACGGCAATCAGGATCTTTTTGTTGAAACCCGTCTCATCATGGCTCATTTTTTTCGCCTCCGGTCTTTGCGTCCCTGCCGGCGATGCTATGTAGTGCCCATCAATACATGCCATCTTTTAGCCCCTGGCCCGCCGCCGGTGGACCGGGTCCCCGAATAGGGATCAATCCACCTTTGGCGGACAAGTCGGCGTTCTCGCCTCCTGTCGGTCCTCGGCGTAGCCGCGCTGCGCCTGTGGGCGCCAGTCGGCTGCGCTTTGTTGAACAACGATGTGTTCAAAGATCAGATGTGAAATCCCGCGCTGTGCGGCGGGACCAGAAACCAAAATCTACCGCTGCCGGATGGGCACTATATATGCTTCCAAATCATGCAACAACTGCACCGTATTTTCATAAAACCAATTGGCGCCTTTGGAAAAGTGCATCAAAATCCGGTTGAGTTCTTCAGGGATGTAAGGGTAAATCTTCCTCAGATTGGCAACACGGTTGTTAAACACGATATTCAAATCTTCATCGGCAAGCCTATCTATACCAGGGTTGCCCTGTTGCATCAGCTCCGGCAGCAGCACGTCTCCCATACCCACCAAGAATATCAATACATTCCCCAGGCCGAACAGATCGTAGCCGTATAGGTTCTCCCGGTGGCGGTAATTGAAGTCAAAATCGATCCAGCGGTACCGCCCGCTATGGCGGTCTATCAGAATATGATCACGCCGAATATCGCCGTGCTTTTCACCATGTTCGTGAAGAAAGCGGATCGCCCCGAGGCATTCCATAAAGTTGTTCAGAATGCCCGGCAGACGCTCGTAAAAATACGTCTGATGGTCCAGTCCGATCTTTTCGACATAACCATAAAGCGTTTGGCCATGGATGAAATCGAGTACGCGTATAAGATTTCCCGCTTGATCCGTTGTGGCATAGCCGTGCATGAAGTTCTTATGGGCGGTGACCAGATCCAGAATACGGGCTTCTTTCTTGGGGCTGCGAAAACACTCGAAGGCGATGCCGCCAATATGACTCGTAAATTTTTCGTAAAAAACCAGCTTGAGAATCTTTGGATCTCCGGTTTGCAGATCAATGGCGCGCTTCACCCAGAATTTGATATCGTCATCAATGCCGAACCGTCCTTCTTTGGCATTATGGCGAATGAGATATGGGTGACCGTTTAGAACAACCACATCACCATAATCCACCTGAAAAAAATCCGTGGTGTCCGTATGGACTCGAAAACTTTGAGCGCCATGGGTGGGAGGCAACCACCGGGAAGCCATTTGTCGGAGGTCTTCTTGGGAGGGAGACGCTGTCATTGCGACGGTGCCTTATACTGATCGCTGACCCTGTACCAGTTAACAAACCGTGCGCCGCTATAATTCCCGCCGGCCTGGCGGATTCTCATTTTTGACCCGCCAAGCAGGACAGGCCTTGCCACCGGTGACCAATGGCGCCACGCCCCGGGCGATCATTTATCTGCGATGATCCAATTCCGGGGACGTTTGTTTGGCTATCCTTACCCGCCGTTGCTGTGCAGCCTTTGTGCCTGATCGGTCAGCAGCTTTCTAAACCGGTCCAGGGTAACCGGGTAGGGGATGATGGGAATCCCCATCCAATCGGAATATTCCAGAAACCCTTCTGGGTCTTCCGCCATGTAAGTGTCCAGATAGCCAATGCCATCCAAAACAACGGCACCGCCGGTGTGTTTCGGGAAATTTTCGTTGGCCAAGCCCTTGTCCCACCCTTTGAAGACGTCTTTGCGGAATTTGACCCAGCCGGGCGTCATCCACCAGACCGGTTCGCCGCCGGCCACTTCCCCGGCAATGCGCTCCCTCTCGCTTTCGCTGGCCAGCATGTCCATGCAGTGGGTGGCCTCGATGCGGGCGACCCCCCGGCCCTGCTCCTCCATGATGGTCTGCATCAGCCGGGTCGGCTCGTCCACATTGACGTAGCAAAATTTCCCGCCGTAGACGACGATGACCTTGCCGTGTTTTTCCTTGGCCTTGCCGACCAGCCTCACCAGTTGACGTTCCATCTCGGGAATATCCTGGTGCAGTCCCGGTGTGGTGTAATAAATTTGAGGGGTATCCAGAAAACCTTCTGCCTTCAAATAATTCAATTCAAGACTCAACGTCCCACAGGAGACAATACCGATACCTGAAAATGATATTTCATCCATGATTATCCTCGTGCCGCAGCGTAGGGGTTAGGAGTGTCCGCATTCCCAAAAGGGCTCATGATCCAATAAGTACAAAATCAGTGCCAACTAGGTCTGCAGCCGTACGGGAAAATTTCGCCCCCGATAGGCGTGGGCGCCCACGGGGATATTGACGATGCCGGTCGCAAATGATGTAAAACGGTTCCGCCTATAAGGGAGAGCCCGGTCAAAAGGTAACGTTTAGTAACGTTCTCTTTACGGTGGTGCCCATGCAAGAAATGATTTCATTGGGATGCTGTATATCGCAGCCATTGCATTGGCTTATTGAAAAGCTGCCTGCGGTCGGCTCCGGCCTACGCTGTCTGACGAATCGAGGTGATGCAATCCGCCTCATCCGATGAATTTCACCGCGACGCAGGTCACGTCATCGGAACGGCTGCTGCCTTCCTGGAAAGTCACCACCGCATCCATCACCGCCGTGGCGATGACTTTGGCATCGGCGCCGGCATTCTGCCGGATGATCTGTTTAACCCGCGTTTTGCCGAAAAATCCGCCCTGGGCATCACGCGCTTCCCAAATCCCGTCGGTGCCGAGAAAACAGATTTCGCCCGGGTGGAAGGGGTGGCTTTCCTCCAGATAGATCTCTGACTTGTTGACGCCGAAGGGCAGTCCCTTGCCCACCCCCTTCAAGGTGGTGAAGGTATCGCTGGCCGGATTATACAACAGGGCCGGATCGTGGCCGGCGCGGACCCACTGGATGCGCTGTCGATCCCGATCCAGGCGGGCCAGGAAAAGGGTCACGAAGTCGCCGGTCGCTTCCACATCCTCGGAAAAAACGGCATTGGCATCCTGGGCGATGGCGCTCATGGTGCCCGCCAGGCGCGCGCGCATGCGCAGCGCCGATCGCACCGAGGCCATGAGAAGGGCCGATGAGATGCCATGGCCGGAGACATCCCCGATGGCGATACACACGCGCCCCTGATCCGCCTCATCGCAGAGGAAATCGTAGTAATCCCCGCCGGCCATGTTGCTGTAAAGGGTTTGGCCGAAGATATCAAAGCCCGCGATGTGCGGGGGATGCGGCAACAAATGCGCCTGAATTTCAGAGGCCAGTTCAACAGCGTGCCGGATCGCATAGGCGCGGGACAACTCCGGCCCGATGCGGTTGAAAACCCCGGCCAACTCGCCGATCTCGTCGTGCGAAGCGATGGCCACCCGGGCCTCCAGATCGCCTCCGGCCAGCTTGCGGGCGGCCCGGGTCAATTTTTCCAGGGGTTTGGTCACAATCCGGGAGAAGGCCAGGGCGGCCAGAATTGCTGCCAGGGCCAGGATCCCAAGGAAAACCGCTGTCAATAGCTCGACGCGCCGGGTCCGGTCCTGAATCGTCGCCAGCAACGCCTGCATGGCGGGCTTGGCCTCCATCGGTACCACCAGCACCAGGCCGGCGCCCTGATGGGGCAGCGGACTGAAATCCCAGTAGCAGGCCTGCCCCCCAAGCCGAACCTGGTGGATCGAAGGGCGCAGGCGGTGGAAGTCATTCAGGATCTTCTGGTATGCCGCATCGTCTTCACGAAGCCCCAGATCCTCGGGTCTGATCGTTTTAAGGGGGCCACCCCGCCCGGGGGCCCATCCGGTCCGGGAGAAGACCTGAATCACAGTGCGGCCCGTTTGCGGATCCGGTGTCAGCTTGCCGATGAAGGCGAAGCGGCCCGTTTCGGTGGCGGCGGGGTCCAGGGAAAGGTCGAGCATCTTGTCCAGATCGATGATGATGCTGGTCACGCCGAAAATATCATCCTCATGGCAATACAACGGCAGGGAAAGCGCGATAGCCGGGCGCCCCGTGTCCGGATCGATATAAGGGGCCGACCAATAGGAAAGCCGCTCTTGGAGAACCGAGGGATACCAGTCCCCATAGTGGCCAGTGGCGGCGGCACAATAACCGGGTCGGCAAGGATAGACACCGACCCAATGGTTGATCATCGTATAATGCCGCAGCACGATGGCCCCCAGGTGGTCCTCGATGGTGTCATAAACCGGCAGGAGGGCGCTAAAATCCGCCAAAACAGGGCCGGCCATGTCGGGCGGGACGCCCTCACCGCCGAAAACCAGATGCCGGGCGTCGGGGGTGCCCGGGGCGTGTTCCGTCAGCGCCGGCGGCGAAAGGGGCGGGACCGCCGCAACCGGATCGAACGGTTGGCATGGGCTCACCTGCCGCAACAGCCGGCGGGCTTCATAGGTCTGGAAAAGCAGGGCGGTTTCCAGCTTTTCAAGGGTCTGGCTGATCCTTTTTTGGTGGTGCTTGGCAACGGCGTTAAAGCGCAGATCATTGCTCTTCTGGGCGTTGAGATTGACCTGCCGGATGACCTCGTCGGCAAACAGGTGGACATTGTGGATGCCAAACGCACGCAATGCCAGGATGGGCACGATGGACAGACAAACGAGAAGAATAATCAGTTTTTTGCGGAAGCCCATGCTCTCCCCCTGCCGACACCGGGGAAAGCGCCTTTTTTCGGTATCGGGCCGCTCCCCCGTGTGGGCCGGCCCATTGACATTCGCGGCCACTGCGGGACGCTACGACCGCCGGGTGACGACCGGCGCCCCGAGCCGGGCCGGAACGCCCGGGGCTAATATTGCACATTATCTCATAAAGAAGCCGGTTGTCAAAAACCGGTCAACCCGGTCCGCATCAAACCGCCGCCAGGGTGGGGATTAAGGCTTCGCTTCCGCGCCCGTCAGTCGGAATCCGGATAACGCTCGCCGACGGGAATTCGCTCGCCGGGCCGCCAGGTGTCGAAATCCGCCGCTTCGACAAAATCGCCGGCCGCGACCTTCGACTTCACCCATACGATGCGGGTATCACATTCCCAGACCCTTTTGCCCAGTTGCTTCTGCCGTTTGGAGAGGGCCTTTTCGGCATTCTCGCGGCTGCGATGGACGGATATGACTTTTTTGCGTGGTTTGGAAAGATCGTACCGGTCAAAAATGAGGGCATACATGGGAACCTCCTTTTGGGGTTTGGGTTCGATCCCGGCCACCGGCCGCCGCAAGGAATTGCCTGTCGGCGCGTATCGTGTGGCAGACGACCGAGGCTTGTTCACGGCCCCGGTCAAGTGCCGGGGCGTTGTCCAGGTCGATTCATACCTCTCGACCATCTGCGGGCCGGCATATTTAATCCAGGGGGCGCAGGTTCTTGTTCCATATCTTTTCCAGCGCATAGGGATTTACCGCACTATGGCAATGGCATCGACTGCCATCCTGATCATGCAGTTTTCAAGAAATATGCCATAAATGCCTGGCAGCCGGCCGGCGGGGCGTGGAGACGGGCGTCTATCCGGGAAAGGGTTGCCTTGGCATCGGGGAGGCCTAACGTGCACGGCCCCGGCGGACAATCCGCCAGGGCCGTGTGCTAGGAGGTGAGAGCAAGACAATAGCTGATGGAGGGGTTGCCAAGCTTACTCTGGTGATTTTTTAAGCAAATGGCATGCCAGTTTTATTTTAGCGTTGCTTTCGTCTGACGGGGTGCAATGCCGTAACGCTTCATCTGGTTCCAGACGCTGGTGCGGGACATGCCCAGTTGCCGGGCCGCCGCGGACTGGTTGCCGCCGCTGGTCTCCAGGGCCCGCAGCAGGCGCGCTTTTTTCAAATCGTCCAGGTTGGCGGTGGCTGCCGGCATGCGGTTGTCGGACGCTTCGGGCAGGTCCTCGATGATGTGGCGCGGCAGGTTTTCAGGGATGATGGCGTTCCCCTGGCAGGAGACGAAGGCAAATTCGAAAGCGCTTTTCAACTCCCGCACATTACCCGGCCAGGTGTAGCGCATGAGGGCTTCCAGGGCCGGATTGGAGATCCCCTGGATATGCTTGCTGCTTTTCAGTTGGATCCGGTTGAAAAAGGAACGGGCCAGCAGCGGAATGTCGTCGATCCGCTCGCGCAGCGGCGGCACATGGATCGGGATGACGTTGATGCGGTAGTAGAAATCTTCCCGGAAACGCCCTCTGGCGATCAGCTCGGGCAGGTCCCGGTTGGTGGCCGAAATAATCCGCGTATCGATGGCAATGGGGCGGTTATCGCCCACCCGTTCCACCACCTTCTCTTCCAGGACCCGCAGCAGCTTGACCTGGGTGGAAAGCGGCAAGTCGCCGATTTCATCGAGGAAAATATCCCCCTTGTGGGCCAGTTCGAAGCGGCCTTCCCGGTCGCGGTGGGCACCGGTGTAGGCGCCTTTGACATGCCCGAAAAGCTCGCTCTCCAGCAGGGATTCGTTCAAAGCGGCGCAGTTGACCTTGATATAGGGATTTTTGCTGCGCTGGCTGGTCTCATGAATGGCCCGGGCTACCAGTTCCTTGCCGGTGCCGCTTTCGCCGTAAATGATAACAGGCGCATCGGATTGGGCCGCATTGGTTATCAATTCAAATATTTGTTGCATCTGGGCCGAAGTGCCGATCATGCCGTGAAAGCGGTCCTCCGCATCCAGCTCCCGGCGGAAGGAGGCGATCTGGGTCTCCTTGTCCATCAGATCGGTAATGTCGGTCATGGTTTCCACGGCCCCGGTGACGTTCCCGGCCCCGTCCTTGAGCACGGAAGCATTCTTGACCACACTGATGGCCTGTCCGTCCTTGCGCACCAGGAGGCATTTCTGGCGCCGCAGGCGCCCCTTCTCAAACATGGCGCACCACTGGCACTGGCCTTTGCCGCGGATGATTTCGCACGAGGTGCAATTGAGAATGGCGCAGGACTGGCCGACGATTTCCGCGCGTCCATATCCGGTAATCTCTTCGAATGCGCGGTTCACCGAAACGATCGTGCCCTCGGGGCTGACGATCATGACGCCGTCCTGAATCGTGTCCACGACCGTTTTCCAATATTGATTCACATCGTGCGGCTGCATGGGCCCTCTGTTCAAAAAGTTAACGTTTTAGTTGTTCACTAAATTAACATGTGAACAGGGCCTTGGCAAGGGGCCATGGGGGCCGGCAGGATCCCGGCCCCCCGGCGGGCCCATCCGGACTGTCTGCCAACATGCCGAAAACAGGAGATTTCCTCTATCGGCTCGCCCGCCCCCCTGGTCTGCGGGAAAAATGGCACGAAAATTGGTTAAGGAAAGCGCATCCGCTAACGACGCCATGATGGAAATTGCAACCCGGGAAGGACCGATGGAAACCTTTGATCTGCGCGATACGATCATTCCGTTTTCATTGCTGCAGATTGCCAATTACTTTCAGCAAATGAAAGCTAACGAGGAAATCGAGATCTACGGCAACGAAGCCGGTATCGCAGAGGATCTCAAAAGCATTCTACCGGCCTCCGCGGTGACCATTTGCCGGATCGATAGCGCAGCGGACGAGCGCCCCCACTATCGGTGGCGGTTGAAAAAGATAACCCCTTATCATCCTAATCCCAAAGGAGGAGCATCATGTCTGAAGTCGATCTGAACACCATTGAAATCGCCAATACAGTGGACGCCCGCGGCAGTGCCTGCCCCGGCCCGCTGCTGGAAGCCAAAAAGGGCATCGGCAAGGTCAAAGTCGGCGAAGTGCTCGAAATTTACTCCAACGATTCCGGTACCCGCACCGATATCCCGGCCTGGTCCAATAAAGTCGGTCACGAATATCTCGGCGTACTCGCCGCCGACGGCTATGACAAGCACTTCGTGCGCCGCAAAAAGTAGTCGGCCGTCAAAATTGTCTTTTGGCCTCAGGGCGGCGTTGGGCGCTCGTTTCAAGTCCTCGAAATACGGATGTATTCCTCCGGCTTCGAACTCGCGTCCGCCTTGCTTTGAAACCAAAATCCTGATTTTGGGAAGTGTCTTTTTGAAAGAGGGGAAGCGATGTCGACGGCTCCATCTCAAAATGACGGCAAGATCCTGATCCTGGCCACGGAAAGCTGTGCCTACCCGGGGGCCAACTCCGTGGGCCAGGCCCATTCCAGCTACCCGGCCAACACCTATATTTTGAGGGTTCGGGCACCGGCCCTGTTCCCCGAGCATTTCTATATGGACTGTTTCCGCAAGGGGATCGGCGGCATCATTATCATGTCCTGCGGTGAGGAATGCCCCTACGAGGGCGCCTACCACGCCCTGGCCAAGCGTATCGACAAAGTCTACCAGCTGATGAAAGCGGAAGACATCGACATCCGACGTCTGCGCCTCACCGCGATCTGTACGGTCTGCAACCGGGCCTTTCTCCGCGAAGTCAACGACATGAATACCCTGGTACAGGAGCTGGGACCGCCCGTCTTCGGGCAGGCGGCCTAGGCCGAGGAAATGGAAAATCCCATGACAACCCAAGCGACCCTTGAATTTGACGCCCTGGTGCTGGGTGGCGGCATTGCCGGACTGCAGGCGGCCCTGGATCTGGCCGATCAGGATTTCACGGTGGCCGTCATCGAAAAAGATGTCTCCATCGGCGGGAAAATGATCCGGCTCTCCAAGGTCTTTCCCACCCTGGACTGCGCCAGCTGTATTACCACCCCCAAAATGGCGGCGGCTGCCCATCACGAAAAGATCCGCATTTTCACCGACAGCGACCTGCAAACGCTGCAGCGCGCAAACGGTGACCTCAGCGCCACCGTCACACGCCGTCCCCGCTACGTGGATCTGGACAAGTGCATCGGCTGCCGCCAGTGCGAATACGGCTGCCCGGTTTACGTCCCGGACGAAGAACAGGGCGGCTTTACCATGCGCAAGGCCATTCACATCCCGTTTTCCAATGCCATCCCGCAGATTGCGACCCTGGATGTGGAAAACTGCACCCTGTGCGGCAAGTGCGCCAAGGTCTGCCCCACCGATGCGGTGGACTATTTCCAGCAGCCGGAAACCTTCACGATCAAGGCCAAAACCGCCGTCATGGCCACCGGTTTCAACCTGACCCCCATCAGCCAGAAAAAGGAATACGGCCAGGGGCAGGTGGCCAACGTGATCACCTCCCTGCAGATGGAGCGCCTCCTGGCGCCCCACGGTCCCTACCAGCGGGTCATCCGCCCTTCGGACGGCAAGGAGCCCGAGTCCATCGCCTATGTGCAGTGCGCCGGCTCCCGGGACAAGAGCCTGGGTATTTCCTACTGCTCGCGGGTGTGCTGCATGTACGCCATTAAGCAAGCCATGCTGATTTCCGGGGCCCTGCCCCTGGCGGATATCACCATCTACTATATGGACATCCGCGCCTTCGGCAAAGGCTACGAACAATTTTTCCAGAACGCCAAGGCCATGGGCATCGAATTCGTCAAAGGCAAAATCGCCTCCATTGCCCAGGCCGGCGACCAGAATGTGGCCCTGAAGTACGAAGCCCAGGAAGAAGACGGACGGCTGGCCACGCGGGAGCACGACCTGGTGGTGCTGTCCCTGGGCATGGTGCCGGAATGGAATCCGGCCGGGGTGTGCGGTCTGCCCACCGACACGGATGCGTTCATCAAATGCCGCATGCCCCAGACAGCCCCCACCCGCACGGAGATGGAAGGCGTGTTTGTGGCCGGGGTGGCCGCCGGACCCAAGGACATCGTCGATACGATCACTGAGGCCGGCGCGGCCGCTATGGAAGCCTCAAATTATTTGAAGTCCATCGGCAAGGACCAGGCCGCCTGACGCGACGGCGTTATCGATGAGAAGAAACGCTATCGCGTTTGGGAATAGATTGGTTTCTTCGTGTCCTTCGTGCCCTTCGTGGTAAGCGCTTTTGGAATTTACCCGCAAGGCTTTCCGGATAACAGGAGATAAGCGATGCAGTCCGAAAAACCTGACAATGATTCTTCCGCCAAAAAGGTCGGCGTCTATATCTGCCACTGCGGCGGCAATATTTCCGACCACGTGGATGTGCAACAGCTGGCCAAGAACGTGGAATCCATCGACGGGGTAACGGTCACCCACACCAATATGTTCATGTGCTCGGACCCCGGCCAGGAACTCATCCAGGAGGACATCAAAAGCGGCAAGATCGACCGGGTGGTGGTGGCTTCCTGCGCGCCCAGCCTCCACGAACTGACCTTCCGCGGGGCCATCAAACGGGCCCACATGAATCCCTATCTCTACGAGCATGCCAACATTCGCGAGCAGGTCAGTTGGGTCCATCACGGCGAATCGGCCACGGCCAAGGCCACCCAGCTGGTGGCGGCGGCCATTGCCAAAGCCAAGGATCTGGAAGCCCTGGAGCCGGTGCGGGTGGACGCCAACCATCACGCCACCGTCATCGGGGCGGGGGTGGCCGGCATGCGCGCCGCGCTGGACATCGCCCGACGGGGCATCCAGGTCACCCTGGTGGAGAAGTCCGCCTACCTTGGCGGCCGGACCGCCCAATTGCATCGCCTGGCGCCCACCGAAGCCACGGCCGAAGAGGTCATCGCGCCCCTGGCCGAGGCCGTCTGCCAGGAGCCCCGTATCCAAGTGTTGACCGGCACGGAGGTGGCGGGCTACGAGGGCTATGTGGGCAATTTCAGGCTCACCCTGCGGTCGAACGGAGCGGCGCCCGCCAGTGATGCGGCTCCGGGCACCTATGTCCCCTTTGCCGGCTACCGCCCCCCGGCGTCAGCAAAGACCGATGACGGGCGGGTGCTCGACACCGGCGTGATCGTTCTGGCCACCGGGTTTCGCCCCTACCAGCCCCAGGAGAACGAATACGGCTATCTGACCCAGCCCGAAGTCATGACCCTGCCGGACTTTATCCGCCAGCGCGCCGAAAGTCAGGGCAGCGGGAAATGTCTGCAGATCGGGGGGCGTGACGTTCGACGCATCGCCTTTATCCACTGCGTCGGCAGCCGCCAGATTCCCGGCATCCACGAAGCGGCCCCCGGCGCCAATCTGAACGAATACTGCTCGCGCACCTGCTGCAGCGCCATTCTCCGCGCGGCGGTGGACATCCGCAGCCACCATCCGGAAACCCATGTCTTCGACTTTTACCGGGATATCCGCACCTACGGCCGGGGTCAGGAAGACTACTACGACCGGGCCTCCGCCCAAAACGTCATGTTCTTCCGCTTCGAGCCGGAGGCCCCGCCGGTGATCGAACGCAGCAGCGGCCGTTTTCCCCTCAAGGTCCGCGTCAAGGACACCCTGACCTTCGGTGAAGAGCTGAGCGCCGAGGTCGATCTGGTGGTGCTGGCGGTGGGCATGGAAGCGCAGCCCATTACCGATCTGGTGAACATGATGAAGCTGCCCACCGGCATGGACGGTTTTCTGCAGGAGGTTCATCCCAAACTCCGTCCGGTGGAGGTCGCCAACAACGGCATCCTGCTGGCCGGCACCTGCCAGGCGCCCTTCGACGTGTCCGAGGCCTGTGCCGCCGCTCAGGCCGCCGCGGTCAAGACCGCCTCGCTGTTGGCCAAGGGCTATGTGGAACTCGACCCCTACGTGGCGCAAGTCGATACCGCACGCTGCACGGCCAACGGCCTGTGCCAGAAGGTCTGTCCCGTGGAGGGTGCCATCCAGCGTGAGGCCGATGGCAAAGCCCGGGTCAATCCGGCCCTCTGCACGGGCTGCGGCATCTGTGTGGCCGAATGCCCCGAAGAAGCCATCGATCTCAAAGGCTGGACCCTCCAACAATACGAAGACATGGTGGATGCCATCGTGGCGGCATAACCCCCTGGCGGGGGTTATTATAAAAAACTTAAGAGCACGGCACCGGAGCGACTGCAGTTCTCCGGCCCTCCATCCGAGAAGATGGGTGTTGATCGAATCCAGAAAACCGGAGGCGCACCATGAGCCCCAAACCCGACAAAGAAGCCCTGAAGCAGCTGCGCGGCGAACGCAAAAGATGGATCGACCGGGCCCGCAAGGCCGTCAAGGCCCAAAACGCCGTCACCAAAGCCATTAAAGCCCAGTTGGCCGAGGAACCGCGCACCGTGCCCGAGATAGCCCGGACCCTGAAGATGAAGACCGGCGAGGTGCTGTTGTTTATCTCCGCCCTGCGCAAATACGGCGAAGTGGTCGAAGGCCCCAAGGACGGGGACTATTTCAAATACCAGCTGGCGGACTAGCCCTAACAGCGTAAAAATCCATGGAGACAAGCCATGAGTGCCGAGGTCAATCCCGAACTGTTGTTGAATCTTAAAAAATTTGGCGTCGAGGATGCCGCCGCCTGCTTCAACTGCGGCAACTGTACGGCGGTCTGCTCCCTGTCGTCCGAATCCGTGCCGTTTCCCCGCAAAGTCATCCGCTACCTCCAACTGGGGCTGAAGGACAAACTTTATGAAAGCCCGGAGCCCTGGCTGTGCTACTACTGCGGCGACTGCTCCGAGACCTGTCCGCGCCAGGCCAACCCGGGGGAAGTCATGATGGGCCTGCGGCGCTACCTGACCGCCCGGTACGACTGGACGGGGATATCGCGGCTTTTCTACACCTCCAAGGTGTTCGAGGTCTTCGCCATCCTCGTGGTGGCCGCCCTGGTGGGACTGGGCTTCTACTTTTTCCACGGCCCCATGCTGACCGACCGGGTGGCGCTCAATGTGTTCGCGCCCAACACCGTCATTGAAATCCTGGATCTGATCATGCTGGTGGTGCTTTCCTTCTTCCTGCTCACCAACGCCTACCGCATGTTCAAGGCCGTCATGGGAGACCCGGCCCAGTACCCGGCCCTTTCCTTTGCCGAAAAACAGCAGGTCCAGAACCGGCTGGTGCGCGGTGTGCCTGTGTCGATCTATCTCAGCGAGGCCAAGGAATTTGTCGTGCAATTCTTCACCCAGAAGAAGTTTGCGGCCTGCGGAACGGCCTCCCAGAAGACCCAATGGATCAACCATCTCCTGATCATGACCGGCTACTCCATCGTCTTCGCCCTGGTGGTCGTCGGTATCCGCTGGTTCCAGCGGGATGAAATCTATCCCCTCTGGCACCCGATCCGCATTCTCGGCTACTATGCCACCTTTGCCATTCTGTACGGCACCACCATCGCTATCCGGGGGCGGCTCAAGAAGAGCAAGACCGTCTACGCCCACAGCCATTCTTCGGACTGGGCCTTTCTGATCCTGCTGTGGCTGACCACCTTCACCGGCATCCTGATCCATGCGGGCCGACTGCTGGAACTGCCCATGGCCACCTATGCCATTTATGTCATCCACATGATGATCGCGGTCCCCATGCTGGTCATCGAGGTCCCCTTTGCCAAATGGACGCACCAGCTCTACCGCCCGCTGATTCTCTACCTCATGAAGGTCAAGCAGCGCGCTTTGCAGGCCGGCTGAACGTCGGCCGCATCATAGCGGGGACTTGATTGACACCATCGATGAAGGCCGTCGCGGCAAGCGCTGAAGCGCTTTCGGAGACCACTTCAAACGCCCAACACGACATTTTAGGGAAGGAAGGAAAAATGACCGAACAGACTGAAAAAATTCTCTACATCGGCACCAATGCCGGGGACGACCCGGAAAAAGCCGCCATGCCTTTCGTGATGGCCAACGCCGCCCTGGCCATGGATATCGAGGCGACCGTCTGCCTCCAAGGCAACGGGGTCTACCTGGCCTTGAAAGGCTACACTGAAAAGATGACGCCCCCGGGGGGATTTCCGCCCCTCAAGAAACTGGTCAGCGAATTCATCGAGCTGGGGGGCAAATTGCTGGTCTGCGTGCCCTGCATCAAGGAGCGCAACATCGACGAGGCCACCGACCTGATCGCAGGCGCCCAGACCACCGCGGCCGGGGCCCTGAACATCGAGGCCACCGAATGCAAGGCCGTTTTCGTCTACTGAAGCCAACCGCCGTCCGCACGGCCAGGCACAAGGCCGCTGCGGCATGCGCCCCCGCAAACACCGGCCCGGCCGAACGACGCAGGCGCGTCATCGGCGGGGCCGGCGGGCCGGGGGCTGTGAGGAACACTTATGGGAACTGCAACGATCGACATCTCTCCCCGGCGCATTTCCGACCTGGTGGACGCCAAACAATCCGGGGCCGACGTGCGCCTGGAAACGGTGTTTGAAATCCTGCCTGTCGATTTCCACCATGAACGCAGTCCGTTTCATGCCTATGTCTTTTTAGCGAAGTACAGCGGAACGGTCGACGGCCTCGATTTTGCGTTCCGCAAATGCTACGCGCGGGGCTGTCCCAACAACCTTTGTACCCATGTCTCGATTGCCGTGCAAATCGCCAACCGCTATCTGCAGCGCGATTATCATGCCCTGGCAGCCGCCGGCATCGGCGTGGCCGAAACCCTGTTCAGCCTCGATGACATGGTGGTCAAGTTCGAGCGGTTGAAGACCGAAATCCCCCAGGTTCTTACGCTGTTGGACCTGGTGGGTATGGCCCGGGCCGGGACCACGATTACCATGGGGATCGTACTGGAGGCATTACCGGCCGTGGAGCATTTCGCCCACAAGGAGAACGCGCAAACCTTCCTGAGCGGCGAATTTACGGCCCGGACCGCGGCCGGGGAGACCTATGTCTGCCATCGCTGTTTTGCCTGCTACGCCACAAGTGCCGAAGAAAGCGAAAAGCCCGTGGCCCTCAAGGTCGCCAATGCCCGGCTGGACATCCTCTACAAACAATTCGCACAGAGCGGCGTCACCTTTACGCCCCAATTCTTCGCGTAACAAGCGCAGCACCGTCGGGCGGCGGCAGGGTCCCTCCGGCGGTGCGGTGCAAGGCCTCTTTATAGTGGAGGAAACCGCGATGACCGAGGGAGTCAAAAAGGGGCGTCTCGCCGGCCGCGCTTCGCCGCCTGGCAGGGCGGCGGATCGTCATCTGACCGCCATCCTGGATACCCTATTGCTGGGGGCGGTCATCATCGACCCCCAAAGACATCGTATCGTCTATGCCAACGCCGAGGCCGCGGCGCTGATCGGCCGGCCGCTGGAGGACATGGTCGGCCATGTCTGCCACAACTTCATTTGCCCTGTCGCCGCAGGGCAATGCCCCATCACGGATCTTCGCCAGGAAATCGATCATTCCGAACGCTGCGTGCTCAACCGGGCGGGCCAAAAGATCCCCATTCTCAAATCCGTCAAGAAAATAGCGTTTGCCGGCCGCGGCCACCTCCTGGAAACCTTCATGGACATCAGCGCCGTAAAAGAAAAGGATCGCCTCCAGGGCATGCTCGAAATGGCCGGCGCCGCCGCCCATCATCTGGGCCAGCCCCTGCAAATTCTTCTCACCGGCGCGCAATACCTCCACAGGCACCCTTCGGTAGAGGCTTCCGGCGAGGTGGCGGAAGAGATGCTCAAGGCGATCCACCGGCTCAAAGGCGTCATTCACCGTATCCAGAACATCACCCGCTACGAAACCGAAGAATATTTCCGCGGCCGGCGCATCGTCGACCTCGACCGGGCCTCCCGTCGTTAGACGCCGGTGAAAAGCTCGGCGCCTCACGCCAGGACGGCCTACCAAAGCGCAAGGCAAGCGGACGCCTTGTGCCGAATACCCCTTTCGTCCTTCTGAAATACGGTTCCCACCGTATGGCATCCTGGGCGTGCCATCGTATGCTGTAATGGTGATAAGGAATCTTGGCCCGGAGCAACTGTTGCCCCCTGCTGTCGGCTGCCCGAACGGTGCCCCGCCGCAACGGCTACTATTTCGACCGACTGTCAGCCAAGTCTTTCAGCGACAACCGGTTTCCATATTGTGAAGGAGGTCGACCATGTTTTGCTACCAGTGCGAACAGACTGCCCAAGGCACCGCCTGCACCGTGCAGGGGGTTTGCGGCAAGAGCCCGGAGGTGGCGGCCCTGCAGGATCTGCTGCTCTATGCCCTGATGGGCTTGTCCCAGGTGGCGGTGGAGGGGCGCAAGTTCGGTGTTACCGACCGGGATGTCAACATCTTTACCGTCAAAGCCTGTTTTTCCACCTTGACCAATGTGGACTTCGATCCCGAACGTTTTATCCGTCTGATTCACGAAGCGGCCGCCCAACGGGAAGTCCTCAACGACAAGGTCGCCGCGGCCGGCGGCAAGGCCGACTTCCCGGATGGCCCGGCCCATTTGGCGCCCCAATCATCGCTGGAAGGGCTCGTGCAGCAGGCCCAGACCGTGGGCCTCAAATCCTACCCGGCCGCCAATCCCGATATCCTCGCCCTCAAACACACCACGCTCTTCGGTCTCAAGGGCGTCTGTGCCTACGCGGACCACGCCCAGATCCTGGGCCGGGAGGACGAGGCGGTCTATGCCTATGTCCATGAGGCCCTGGCGGCCATCCAAAGCGACAACATGGGCCTCCAGGACTGGCTCGCCATGACGCTCAAGTGTGGCGAAACCGCCCTGCGGGCCATGGAACTGCTCGACGCCGGCAACACCGGGACCTATGGGCATCCCGTCCCCACCATGGTGCCCCTGGGGCACAAGGCGGGCAAGGCCATCCTGGTCTCGGGCCACGATTTGAAGGATCTCGAAGAATTGCTCAAGCAGACCGCCGGCAAGGGGATCACCATTTACACGCACGGCGAAATGCTGCCCACCCACGGCTACCCCGCGCTCAAGGCCTACCCCCACTTCTACGGCCACTACGGATCGGCCTGGCAGAACCAGATCAAGGAATTCCCCAACTTTCCCGGGGCCATCCTGATGACCACCAACTGCATCCAAAGACCGGCCAAGGCCTACAAGGAAAATATCTTCACCACCGGGCTGGTGGGCTGGCCCGGCGTACCGCACATTCCGGATCATGACTTCCAGCCGGTGATCGACAAGGCCCTGGCCATGCCCGGCTTCCCGGAGGACAGCAACGGACGCAAGGTGATGACCGGATTTGCCCGCAACGCCGTCCTGGAGGTGGCCGGGCAGGTCATCGAGGCCGTCAAGTCCGGCGCTGTACGGCACTTCTTCCTGGTGGCCGGCTGCGACGGCGCCAAACCGGGCCGCAACTACTATACCCGCTTCGTGGAGCAGGTCCCCAAGGACTGCATCGTGCTGACCCTGGCCTGCGGGAAATTCCGCTTCTTCGACCAGGACCTGGGCGACATCGGCGGCATCCCCCGCCTGCTGGACGTGGGCCAGTGCAACGACGCCTATTCGGCCGTGCAGATCGCCGTCGCGTTGTCCAAAGCCTTCAATGTCGGCGTCAACGAGCTGCCCCTGTCGCTGGTGCTCTCCTGGTACGAGCAAAAGGCGGTCTGCGTCCTGCTGGCGCTGCTGCACCTGGGCATCAAAGACATCCGGCTGGGGCCTTCCCTGCCGGCCTTTATCACACCCAAGGTGCTCGATGTCCTGGTGCAAAACTATGGCATCAAACCCATCGGCACGCCGGAGGAGGATTTGAAGGCGATCCTGGGGTGATGCTGGATGCTTGATACCGGATGCCTATATCGAAATCGGGACGGGATCGTAGCTTCTTCCGTCATTCTCCGGCCTGGTCGGAGAATCCAGTCCATAAAAGGGCCAATCGCCAGAAACTGGGGTTGGCCCTTTTTTCGTGGTGGATTAGCGACCCGTGGCAACGGCTACTACAAGGACGGACAGGGATTAGTTAAAACGATGTGGAAGATCAGCATGCCATCCAAAGTACCTTTAAATAGCAGGTATCGCAATGTTGAAGGGTTTATAGTTTAGCTGAAGATATATAATGTTTATAGAGGTTTTTTTAAACTGGTAATAGCTTTTTGGTTTCACAATTGGTTACCTTCATCATTTCTACACTATTGAGTTAATCAAATACTATAAAATGACCGATCAAAATCGGGTGGGTCGTAAGAAAACACCTTAGGGAATGTTTCTTCATAAATACCAATTTTTTCCGCAACCCCTCTCAACATCCTAATAGTAAGAAGCCTTTTGCTTTGAAATTTCCCTAATGAGCTATTATACACTTTAATTATACCATCACCAACTTTAACCGGGCAGCCACTTAATTTGATGGCCTTTTCACAATCCGGATTGTTTCTAATTGAACAATCACCTATCAAAATAACTTTTTGGGACTCTTTATGGGGATGAACTTTATCGCCCATCACAAATTCAATACCATTAAACGATGATCCCTTATTGTCTTTTGTAAAGATACCAAAAAATGCATCTGCAAAAAGTGAACAATTAGTGCAGAGCGTTTTACCTGGCCATTGAAATGTTACCCCTTTTATATCGTAATCTGCCAGAATTTGTTCTGCTTCCATCATCCGCCACTCAAGGGGAAATCTAACTTCATCGATACTTTCCCCTTTTGTCTCTATGTCTTCAAAGTCGGGAAATTGTCCGACTAATTTTCCATATCTGTATAAGTACTCTACTATATGTGGATCAATACCCAAGCAGGCTGTACCTACAATGTCAGCTAAAAAAGCGTCCTGACTTGCTATGATTAAATTGGTTCGATACGCACGCCCGGATGTTGTAGGACCTCTTTCAAGAGAGTAAATGCCATCAATTATATTTAATTTTGGTTTTAGGACATTATTTAAACAGGCAATCATTTCATCCAAATCAGTTTTATGAAATTTCATCTTCGAGCTCTGTTTTAAACAACCTTTCAGATTTTTAAGGCTCATTGAAACGGTAGTTTGAACATGAGTTTTCAAAACAGGGACATTAATCATAAAATCGCTTTCAAGAGATTCGCGGGCAAGATTTACTTTGGTTGGTCCTAGATCGATGAGCTTGAATTCGCCTTTGTTGAAATCCACGAGTTTAACTCCATATTTTTTTGCTAATTCAGTAATACCTGTACATTTAAAACCATTCGTGGTGTTTAAATTTAATTCTTTATGATATGGGGCTCCCTCACCGATGGTAATATCATTGCAACCATACTCGCGTAAAAGAATAACGATGTCTTCTATAACCTTGGTGGTGGTTACCACTCCGTATAAAGGTATCTTTTTCCTACGTGAGGCAAACACAATATTCGGCTTAATTAGTACTTTATCGTTCATTTTTAATCCATTAAATCCATTACACAATTCTACAGCATGTTTTACGGTTTCATGATTCTTTCGATATCTTACAATAGAAACAGGTCGGTTGTTCATTTTACTTCTCCCTGAGTTAAATTCTAATGAGGGTAAAAAGCAGTCAAGCCGATATTGTCATATTGTTCTAATCCTACAAACCCTCCTATATTGACCTATATATTCATTTAGAGAAATTGTTGGCACATGGAGTCGCTATCATAAATGGAGATAGATCGGATTGGAAAGAAGTCGAGGAGGATATTTGGCGGAATGACATCAGGTAAGAGAAAACTTCGGTCATCGCTATAGAGCAGGAGCAAGAACCGAGAGCTACGGCAGGATTTTGAAACCTAACTTCATATAATAAAGGCCATTTAGATTTGTCAAGGTTTTCTTGTAGTTATGTTAGCAGCTACAAAAGGCGCAAACCTTTGATTAAGTGATAATCAATGAAAAATCACAATCAAACCGAGGCGTTTGATTTTCCAGATTACGTGCCACTGGACCAACCGCCTGAGGCTGAGGCTAGCGTCCAGATAGGCATTTGATACCAAAGGGGCATCATGCAGGACGAATCCGATCCAGGGCTATCACCTGATCATACTTGGATTAGGATCGGCTACAATAAAAATTTCGCGGCTTGATTAGTGCGGGACAATAACAGCTTACACAATTCTACGAGTTTTATGGGCTAGCCGGAGGTATCTGCAACACAAGCATCTGTGAAGTCACGCGGCTCACGGGAACACAATCCCCAGCACGCCCTTGTCCGCCAAAATCTTAAATGACTTAACTATACCAATTAGTTATTCTTATCTGGTTTTTTCATTAGATCTTTTATTCGGAGCTTAAGACCAAAAGCGTATACGATTATAGCAAAAATCCCAAAACCTAACCCTACGCAAAGAGCAAAGATTTTCATGGTTATAGATCTCCATATTTTTGGTTATACGCAAGGAGATGAACAAAGTCCCATCAAAAACCAACCAGCCAAAACCAGCATTTACACGATCATACCTTTCGGCATGTAATTTTGAACGGTTCGGCCCGCCCCACTGATTGGGAGAGCCCGCACAAAGTAATATATTGAATAGGCTGGCGACGAGGTGGAGTTGTATGACTTAATCAGAAGCAGGGCTTTTTACGTCTGCTGTATTTAAGGGTTAGGCGACCAATTAAGTCCCTATCAACGCCTATTGAATTTCTTCCAGGACGGAATCTGAAAAATGCAATCATCCGCCTCCTGTTCCATTCTCAAAAAGAGTGGCAAAGGTAGGGTGAGTGTCAAAATATCATCCCGGAAACGTTGACGCATAACGCCTCTGCCTTCGGCCCCCAACATACCCAGCACAGCTCGAGGTGCTTCCGATTCAGCCTCGGCATAAGCAAAAGCGGCCATACTGTTACAACATGCACCCTGGGGTACTCTGACTGAGTCCGTTCCTTGCATAATGGATCCTGCAAGCGTCACAAGACCTGAAAGCTCAACCGGGTTAACCGGGAAAATAACGGCGCGGATGTTCTCGCCGGCATCAGTGTGTCTGAGAGGCCTGAACAGGACATACGCGCAAGGGATGTCATACTTCTGTAAGAGCTTTGCATACATCCGGCCTAAATAACCTTCGCTACCGTTGGTATGCGCCGAAGGGCGGCAACCGATGCCCAACTGAGTATCAATGTGCCTATGAACACGACGATTCCCTTCACGCCGGGGGCAAGGGCGCTGCCCAACAACAAGTACTGAAGCCACGTAATAAAAACGTAGTGAACAATATAGATCCCGTATGCGTTTTCACTCAGGCTGTCGAAAAGACGTACACGTCGTTTCGCAAACCGAAGAAAGAGTCCTATCAGTCCTGAAACCATCGCCCAGCCGCAGACCACGAACGCAATCTCACTGACGACGGTTCGCTCCACAGGCGTAACAGCCACGACCATGATGACAAACACCGTATAAGACATCAGCCCAACGGCTACCCACCCCCACCAACGTTTTGCGAGCAGTTCGCCAGTTCGATAGATACTGCGGTCAATGCCGATGCCACCGACCGCAGTGCCCGTAAGGAAGTACACCAGGTAGAGCAATATCCGGCCCGCCTGTGCATTAAAAGGTCCGATTCCAATCCACTTCAGAGGTCCGAAAAAAATGGCGACAGGTGGGTACACAATGATTGAGAGTCCAAGCAGTACGCCCAAAAACGCCACAGGGCGGGCAAGGATGATACGCAATTGATCTCTGACCAAACCGCCAAGGAGCAGCGCTACGCGGTACAGGAAGATCGCCAGGCAATTGAAAGCCAGCAGCAGCCACAAGAACCAGAGGGGGCCGGCAGTCCCGAAGCCGGATCGGACCATTCCAAGCCAGAATACGCCATAACGAATGCCCTTTCCGGTAACCAGCCCCACTTCGAGCTGCGCCGGGTAGTATGCCAGCGGAATCAGGAAAAAAACACCAATGACGAAGGGAAGGCCGAGCCTTTTCAGGCGATCCTTAACGTATTGGCCGGCACCCTTGTTTGCCAAACTCTGCCAGACAAACATCCCGGAGATAAAAAACAACAATGGCATTGAAAACGTTTCGTTGAACGCCACAATCGCATCGAACCCGATCCAGCGCTGCTCGTTTACGACCGGATTGGAGCTCGCGATCGGATTCTCAAAATTAATGAAAGCAGCTGTGGTGTAGGCGAGAGCCGCATGAACGAACAGCACGAGGGTAATGGCAAATGCCCGTAAATAGTCGAATGCTACCTTCCGCCCGGATCCTTCCGTCAAATCGGGTGTCGCACTTTCGCCAGCTTGCTTGTCTACAACCGAACGAATCGTCCTAACGGCAGCTCTCCCAAAAACGTCTATCCGGCAGCGTTTGAAGCGAATCACCCGATTGTGTCATAATTTATTTCAATCCGCTACAATACATGATGTTTCACCTATGCAATTTGAGATAGGCTACCAATGCGCTGTTATATAAATTTACACATACCATCAGAGTTGTACATGAATCATGTTGTATAAACGAAAGAGCGCTACGATTGTAATTTGCAGGATTTCCTTTTTACTAAAATCATTCCTGGCAGGTACTCTCGAAAGCATAGGATATTCCTCAACGACTTTGATTGTATCAACCCACTTTCGAAGATCCGAAGCTCTTTTCAGATGCCACTTAACCAGTGTTGATGCGTCAAATCCGCTATTGTTAATTATTTTCCTGTTAGTCCCCCAGGCAACGAGCCGTGACATGGCATCAAAGATAACGTGGGATGAAGGAAAAGTTTCGGCAAGCTTACGGAACAGGATTTCTACCTCCCGGGCTTCGAAATAGCATAGTACGCCAGCCGCCATGAACAAAATAGGACGGCCTTTCGTCCGTCGGGATATGACATCAATCCAGGTGAAATCAAAAACGGATTTGGCAATTGTTATTTCTCGTTCTGAATCAGGAATGAGCCTCTGCCGCAAAGCAGCGACATCCGGAAGATCGATATTGACCCATAGAACGGTTCCCTGGTCAACCCGCTGAAACGTAGTGTCTAAACCCGCTCCAATATTTACGACCACAGCTTTACGTGAATTCTTGAGAAATGCGGCAATGATGTTGTCGAAGTTATATGCGCGGATTGCCCATACACCCTGATGATCTGCCGCCGGCCCATCCTCGATCCGCGAGAAATCATAATCGATACTTTCGACTATCTTCTTGGCATAGGTGTCACATACGACAGGATTGTCCTTTTCTGTCTCCCGAGCTCTTGCCCATAGAGGCAGTATCAAAGTCTCCTGGATTGCACCAAGATCGATCTTAATAACCGGTTTATCCATATTACCCTGGATTAATTCCTTAGAAACGCCCCAATGATTTTAGTTGCCAGCTCCGGTTGGTCTTCCGGAACGAAGTGGCCGCAATTGGGGATTCTCTCCATTTGGGACCCCATGATATCATTATGGATACGGTCCCCAAGGGAGAGAGGAAGATAGGTATCGTTTTCCCCCCACAAAATGAGCGTGGGCTTTTCAATTGTATTGAGATTCTTCTCGATGAATTCCAGATCTTTCATGTAATCGATGCGAAGCGTTCCGAGCATGGACCTGTTTAGTTTGTCAGGATTTCCATCCGGCATGTAGTATCGCTGGACAAGCCCCTCTGTGATCCGGGATTTATTCATTACGCCCTTTTCCAAACCAGATCGGGCCACCGATTTTCCCCCTATCCACATGAATATTTCCCCAATGGGCCGGATCTTGGCCACCTTCATGGAAAGGGGCCACGGCGGGAGATCCCTGTGGAGAAACGTGTCGAGGATGATCAGCCGTTCGTATTTGTCCGGATGCCGCAGGGCATAGGTGAGAGCAATTGGACCTCCCCAATCGTGGCAGACCAGTGTCGCCTGTTCAATGGAGAGGGCTTCCAGAAAGCGCTCAAGAACGCGGGCGAAGTTTGAAATCCTGTAATCGCCATCACGCGGAGGATCTGAAAAGCCGAATCCGGGCAGGTCCAGGGCGATCACTCGCCCATGAGCGGAGAGTGCCTCGATCATGTCTCGCCAGAGAAAAGAGGACGTCGGGATCCCATGGACAAGCACTATGGCGCTCCCTTGCCCCTTCTCCATATAACTGATGTTGATCCCTTCCACAGAGACCTGTTTCATAGGATACCTTTCAGATGCAGGATGGGCTGCCTGTTGTGGGCTGCATCCTGCAACCAGCAGAAATATAAGGGCAAAATTTAATCCCAGTACACCCAAATCTGTTCCCGATAATAACTTTGTAAATATATATTTCATAACGCCCCCCTCTCTAATGAAGTCCTTCGAAGAGTCTGACCCGTCCGGATCGCACCAATTCCCTAAGACTTTCTAGGCATGCTTCGGGAGCAGCATAATCAGGGTGGTTTTTAAAGAGTGCCGCCACGCGTTGAAGGGCATCCAGCTCTTCAAGATGCTCTATCGAAAGCCTGTCTCCTTCATCACGGCGGCGATGTCCTGCAAAAGCCAGGTTTTGTGGATCGATCACATGGGTTTGGATGGCAAAAGGTGCTGCATGTTTACAATGGCAGGGGTTTTCCACCTTCACGGCGCCGCAATTCTTGAGCATGAAAGTCCGAATGCGATCGCGTGCCCGTGAAAGTCTTTTGCGATAAGCTGCCGGTGAAATGTCCAGAATATAGGCCCCTTGCTGACTGATAACATCAAAAATTTCACTCAAGATGAAGGTGATTCGATGGGGACGGTCCAGACAAAGCAGCATGCCATGGGTACAGCTGAGCATCACTTCTTTCACAATCAGGCTTCGTTCGGCCTCGGGAACAGATTCAGGCCACTCGGAGGCAAGCTCGATCTCGAGTTGGGCCTCGTATTCCTCAAAAGAAACGACCTGATTCTCAGCCAGGCGCTTGCGGGTGGTCAGAAGATGATTCGCCGCAATACGGTACACCCAGGTGGTAAACGCGCTCTCTTGTCTGAAGCTGTCGAGGTGCGTAACAACCTTTATCAGAATCTCCTGTGCGGCATCTTCCGCGTCAGACGGGTACCCGAGCATCCGAAGCGCCAACCCGTAAATTCGATCCTGGATCCCCAGGACCAGGGATTCCAGCGCTTCCCTGCTACCCTCTTTTGCCTGCTGAACCAGATCTTCAAGTGTGGCTTTCATGGTTGAACCTCCCATTTTTCCGGATCTAATATTTTGGACTGTAATCAGCCAAGGAGTGTGACCGGAAAATTCAAAGATCTGCCGCTTGAGATCAGAAAGTGATACAAGATCTCGTGATAGCTTCCCACCGAACGAACCCTCAAAGCCCTTAATCCTTCCTATGTGTCTGATCGATATCCAATGAAAGTCTTTCATTTGCCTCCTGGAGGGTGAAGGCGGTCCAAAAACGATACTGTTCTTGACCATGCATCGGCGGCGTCTTGGGGGCGGTAAGTGAATAGCGGGACATTTATGTTAAGATTGAAACAGTGCCCGGCATCTGGATACTCAATTAACTCAAATGGTACTGTTTTCGGAGCCTCGGCCAACTCTCGCATAGACGCGATCAAACAGCAGTTCTCGTAGTGGTCCTGCCCGCCGGCGAGCAACAGGACAGGTGTCTGAAGTCCTGCCGCAAAGGTCCCCATGTCCCATCCCGTCGTCGTAATAGCAGGATAATAGGCTACCACGGCAGACACTTGATCCTTCAAGTTGGCACCGTATCTCAGCACTCCCGCGCCACCGATTGAAAATCCGACCAGGGCGACTTTCCCGGGAATGGCTTGAGGTGATAACTTCGAATCAGCGATAACGGTCTGCATGTTTTCAGCACCAGGCACAATAAGACCTATACGACCAGGGTCGATTAAATCCTTCCCATCCAGTAGCACCGTATAGTAGCCAAGTTTCGCGAGTTTTGAACTGAAGCCACGATAAAAACCCGTGCCCGAATAGCCCGAGGCGACAATGACAATGGCGCCTTTACCACCGACAGGAGGAAAGATTTCGCATTGCGGACCTTGTGATTCAGATGAGCACTCTACGAAGATCGCTAGGCCAAAAAAAGCGGAGAGCACATATAATAACAGACCGCGTGAGGAAATCCTGCGATTTGAATAATGCAAGCGCCTATTGCCTCCATTTTTGTCAGTAAGGATTAGGAATGATGTTGTCTTCCGGTGAATCGACAATTCGCTCGTGATATTGCCGGGCAAGGTCATTGACGGCGGAATGGCAGGCTTTGAAGGTGTGGACGGTGGCCTCCTCAATGTCACGCCAGAGTCGGCAGTTGCCCTTGACGTCTGCGATGGGAATACCCACAAGCTTACGCTTGGCCGAAGAGAATCGTAACTTTCATCATGATGAGCTTCTCCTTTCTTTGAGGGAAATGACGTTGGAAAAGAGGTGTCGTTGATTTAGTAGAAGGGGAGCAGATCAGAAAAAACTTCGGTTATCGGTGGAGAGAAGGAGCAAAAATAGGAAGTTGTGTGACAGGCACGTGGACTTTTTTTGGGTACCAAAATCAATTCAAATTGTCAAGATTTTCTTGGCGTTAGGCTTAGGCTGGATAGGCCCAAAAAGAATTGGCTGTGATTGATTTTATAGAGCGTTTACAACGCCTAAATATGACAGATAGCCGACTGCTCCGAAAAACAGATCAGATTACTATTGCAAATATCGCCTTCAATGAGGTATTTTTCTTTCAGGAGTAAATGTTAAAAATATCGGTCTAAATTTTTATATAATATCAAACGGATAGGTAAATGATTAGATGAAAACCACCGAGTATCGTTGTGCTAAAGTGCCTGTCAAAGGTTCTGCAACTCTTGGAAATGAAGTGGTTAATCGGAGCGACGAAAAAGTGGCACGAACTAAACAAACTTTAGATGCCCTCGACAATCGGATAATAGCGATGTTGGAACAAAACGGAAGGATCCCAAACACAGAGTTGGCCAAACAGCTTAAAACCTCTGAAACAACCATTCGGAAAAGAATCAAGAGACTCATCGATAACGAACTTATCAAGGTTGTAGCCGTAAGGAATCGAGCGACCTTAGGATATGATACAAATGGTAATATCCGAATTGAAACTGATACCCGCAAGACACAAAGTATCGCAAATAAATTGGGCAAATTCAGTGAAATATGGTATATTGCCATTTTAGCTGGCGATGCAGAATTTGATATTGAATTCAGTGTAAAATCCCTCCACGATATGAAACTTTTGCTCGACAGGATTAACCGCATCGATGGGGTAATCAGAACCAGACCTTCGATTCGGCTCCAAATGGTTAAACAACTAGGTGAATTTACAGCATTCACCAACCCTGCAATTAAAAAATCAACGAAATAATTTCGAAATTCGAATTTTACCTTAAACGGCCTAAACGATTCCGTTCCAGCCCCCCTTTCCCTGACGTCTATCTAATACTTGAAGGACGCCCTCCCAAAAAGCATTATTTTCCATTGTTTCAATCAGTTATTATCTATTACCCTTTTTAGCGCCTATACCTTCATCCAAATCATCCCTGCAGGGTAAATACTAAATCGCTGTCCATTGCGAATGGGAAAATTGCGTTATTGTACGATTATCGTTTCTTTATAGGCTATATATGTTCGTTTTTCGGTAAATAATAGTTGACATTCGAATGGTTCGTTAATTATATGGGTGTTCGTGGCAGTGAATTTTTATGCCACGCATTTCCCAAATATGAGCGAAAGATCCTTCATTAGTAGCTCTGACAGCACATATGAAACGGTTCTTCTTTTGTATTATTTCCGAGAATACCGTTTTTTCGAACCCGTAGGCCTGAAAGGCTGTCATAGCAAAGCGCTATGCTATTTTTTGAAATTTTTTTTGTTTTCATCTTTCGTCTACTCGCCAATGTGTCTTTAGCCGAAAATTATCTAATCAATTTCTTTCAGCGGAAGAGTTTGCGGGCTATGCCTGCGGTTCTAAAATCTCGGCGGCCATAGACGGAGCTGTATCGACCACCTCTGTACGCATACTAATTTGTAAAAATAAGATCGGGAGGACTTATGGACATTCCATCTACTACGGAGGTCTTGAAGAAGATTAGGGGTAAATCCATCGCCCGAGGATACGCCAGCGGCACGGCCACCTATGTGGATCATGCCCGGGGCGCGATGCTTTACGACATCGAGGGGCGTGAATACATCGACTTCGCCGGCGGCATCGCCGTGATGAATGTGGGCCACTCCCACCCCAAAGTCGTTGCGGCGATCCAGGATCAGGCGGCCAAATTTACGCATACCTGTTTCATGGTGCTGCCCTATGCCCCGGCCGTCGATCTGGCCGAGCGTCTCTGCGGGCTGGTCCCGGGGGACTTCGACAAAGCCGCCATGTTTATCAACAGCGGCGCCGAAGCCGTGGAGAACGCCGTCAAGATCGCCCGCTACGCGACCAAACGCCAAGGCATCATCTGCTTCGACAACGCCTTTCACGGCCGGACGCTCATGGGCATGAGCCTCACCAGCAAGGTCAAACCCTACAAATTCGGTTTCGGCCCCTTTGCGCCTGAAATCTATCGCATGCCTTACGCCTACTGCTACCGCTGTCCCTTCGGGTTGCACTATCCGGACTGCCAGACGGCCTGTGCGGACCACCTGGAGTCGTTTCTGGTCTCTCATGTGGCCCCCGAGAACACGGCCGCCCTCATAGCCGAGCCGATTCAGGGGGAGGGCGGCTTTATCACCCCGCCGCCGGAATACTTCCCCAAACTGAAGCGCATCTGCGAGAAGCATGGCATCCTGTTTGTCGCCGATGAGATCCAGACCGGCATCGGGCGCACCGGCAAGATGTTCGCCATGGAGCACTGGGGGGTGGCCGCGGACATGACCACGGTGGCCAAAAGCCTGGCTGCGGGGATGCCGTTGAGCGCGGTGGTGGGCCGCAAAGACATCATGGACAGCGTGCATCCCTCCGGCGTCGGTGGGACGTACGGGGGCAATCCCCTGTCCTGCCGGGCGGCCCTGGCCGTGCTGGAGATCTTCGAAAGCGAAGATCTTCTGGCCAAAGGCCGTCTGCTGGGGGAGAAATTGCGGCAGCGATTTGATGAGTTTCAGAAGCGATTCGAAATCATCGGCGAGGTGCGCGGCATTGGGCCCATGCTGGCCCTCGAATTGGTGGAAGACCGGGAGGCCAAGACACCTGCCGGGGATGCAGCCAAGAAACTAGTGGCCTATTGCCATGAGCGGGGATTGATTATTCTTTCCTGCGGTCCCTATGGCAATGTGATTCGTTTTTTAATGCCTTTGGTTATTACCGACGAACAACTTGAATGTGGTTTATCTATTATAGAAGACGGCTTTGAGTCCCTGAATGTTTGAGATGACACGAATAAATAATATTAAGGCCTGTTCGCAAGCCGATATCAAATACGAAATGGATCCGGATTGGTGCTATGTCGTAATCAGGGCTGCTACGAAATGGGAAATTAATATTGTTTTAAACACTGTTTCAAATCTTTCTACTGAATACGGCAGCCAGATCTGCATTAAAAAATTTTGCAGTGATAGCGTCTCTGGAGAATTAAAGGTGCTGATTCAGATCGCTCCGAAACTTGCCGAAATCGCAAAGCATCAATTTCTTAACCAGAGTTTATTGCATTCGATTAGCGTAATTTTTTACGATCGCTTTCTATTCCAAAGGAGTAAAAAATGTCTATAGCGAGCTTTGCTTTTGATTCCCCAACTCGAATTCTTTATGGTTCAGGAATGCTAACAAATCTCAATGATGAGATCGGAGGCTTTAGCGCAAAAAGAGTATTAATCGTAACAGATAAAGGAATCGCTCAATGTGGTCTTCTTGAAAAGGTTGAGAAAATATTAAAGGCTAAAAGCATTAGCTATATAGTTTTTGATGATGTTGAACCCAACCCTAAAGATATAACGGTTGAAAAAGGCGCTAAAATTGCAGAACAGGAAAATATAGATCTTATAATTGGTTTGGGCGGCGGCAGTTCAATGGATTGTGCAAAAGGTATCGGACTGCTTGTAACGAATGGGGGCAAGATCGCCGACTATTGGGGGATCGATACTGTCGCCAAACCTGCTTTGCCGCTAATTACCATCCCAACGACTGCAGGAACTGGAAGCGAAGTGACTTTCTGGGCCGTTATCGATGATACAACGAAAACGCCACCGGTTAAAGAAAGTGTCGGAAGCCGCCTGATATGCCCGAGTTTGGCAATCGTTGATCCGGAGTTGACATTCGGTCTTCCGCCTGCCCTAACGGCATCAACAGGGATGGATGCTCTCACGCATGCTATAGAAGCGTATACATCTACCCTTGCCAATCCATTTTCGGATGCACTCTCCTTATATAGTATCAAGTTAATCGCTGAAAATCTCCGCAAGGCTTATGCTAATGGCCAAAATAAAGCCGCCAGAAATCATATGATGATCGGCAGTTTAATGGCGGGAGTTGCTTTTTTTAATTCCGATATTGCCGGTGTTCATTGCATGGCAGAGGCTATCGGTGGCCTCTATGACACGCCACATGGAATTTCCTGTGCCATTTTTCTTCCCTATGTAATGGAATACAGCTTGATTGGAAATATGGAGAAATATGCCGAAATCGCCCGCGCGATGGGTGAAGATACATCCGGCTTAACGACTAGAGATTCAGCATTGAAGGCCGTTGAAGCCGTGAAAAAGCTTATGGTGGATATCGATACGCCTTCGCCTTTAGAAATCGGCATAAAACCTCATGATATCCAACAACTCTCTCAGATATCGGTCAAGAATGTTTCGGCGGCAAGTAATCCTCGGCAGTTATCAGTGAAAGATTTTGAAACGATTTTCAACAACTCAATGGCATAAGGAGGGGCAGAGATGGAAGCAGAAGTGGTTATGCAGAAGCCTGTCATCGCAGAATCCAGTGTCGGTTTAAAAGCAAACGCGATCAATTCGGTCTGGTTTACAACTATCTACGGCTGTTCGCTCATTTCACCTGGAATGTGCATTGGAGGAATTATCGGCTATGTGGCCGGGATGACAGGCTACACGTTAGTTTTAGCAATGCTTCTTGCGGGTATCGCCAACTATCTCTGGGTTGTGAATTATGCGAATCTTGTGCAAAAATTTCCGAAATGCGGGTGCCACTATACCTATGTTCGCGAAGGCTTAAATCCGGCTTTAGGCTTTTTTCTGGGATGGGGCGTCCTTCCCGTCTACATTTTTGCATGCGGCGCACATGTCATCGTTTTTGGCGGATATTTGCAATCTTTATTTCCCAGCATCCCCTTTCCTATTATAGCCATTCTTTACATGGTGATGATTACAGCAATCTCAATACGGGGTATCAAATTTACGACCTTAATTGGGGTTGTTTTGTTTTCAACTGAAACCTTGATTGTTTTAGCGCTCAGCCTCACGGCTATTGGTGTAACTTGGCCAACTTGGTCTGAAGTCGCACCCCAGATGTTCCTGCCGCAGGCACCGTGGACGTGGGGTACGGTCGCGATTGCAACTTCGGTATGTGTTTATAACTACATCGGATTCGCATCGATTACTGGCCTTGTTGAAGAATCAGATCCAAAACTGGTTAGCAAAGGTATGTATATTTCCGTGGCGATCGTCACAGCTATATACGTAATCGCGAGTATGGGGATTATTCTTGCTTGGCCGGACGCCGCGTCACTTGCAAATGAAACGGAACCTTTGGTCAATGCTGGAAAAGTATTTTGGGATAAGTATTGGCCATTTGTTACGCTTGCTGTCTTGATCTCCACCACCACCTGCTCTCTGGCTTGTATCAACTTAGGAGCCAGAATGATTTATGACATGTCAAGAGACCAATGTCTGCCTTCATGGCTCGGCAAAATTCATTCAAAATATCAAACGCCATGGTCCGCACTCGTTTTTTCAGCTGTCTTCTATGTGATCGCAGCCTTGTTTATCCCCTATATCTATCAAATTGAAGGCATTGTTTTTGTAATGCTTCTCGCTTATATCGGCGTAGCGTTTGCTAATATCCGAGTTAGCTGGAACGACAAAAGTCCCGTCAATACTACGCTAAATAAAATAATGCCGTCCCTGGGAATAGCTTTGGCAGTCTATTTGCTTCTTCAGACATCCAAAATGGGCTTTATGCTTGGAGGCGGTTGGATGGTATTTAGCGCTCTTTTCACTTTATACCTCTATATTTTCAAGCGAAACTCATTGGAAAATCTTGATCTTTCAGAAATGTAGGTTCACACTAATATTCTGCAAACCAAATTTGATCTAAAATAGCGGGTCACGCCTCGTTTGACTTGGTGTGACTCGCTATTTGCTTGGCATCGATGGCCAGGCAGTTTCTCACATCCTCTAAGGCTTTTTGAATCCTGGCGTTCTCTTCATCGATTTGCGATTCGTCGACAATATAGAGCTCGGAATCTCGTAAAAGTACATCCTTATAGATAAACGCCTGCCCTTGAGCCCTTCCTGGTGAAACGCCCTTTGCGATCAGGTTCAACATTCTTCTTCCTGCATCGATCTTCATTCGCAAAAATCCTGTTTTTTGGCTTTGTAGGGTGTGATCAGGCGATGATGTTATCGTGGCGGGTTTTCGCTTAAACAGGCAAGCAGTGCACAACGCTGCCGGCGATGTATTCAGGCCCTCAGATCAATGGTATACTTTTTAGAAGCATCGCTTTGACCAGGCCTGTGACCGGTTTCAAGCGGACAACAAAATCATGATTTGACGACGCGCATGCAACTCAGCAAATCACCGACGGCGACGGTTGCAATGCCGGAATTGATATCGGACATGGCGTAGGGAATGACCAAATCGTTGTTATGAATGAGCGCACCGCAGGAATACACGACATTGGGAACATATCCCTCACGCTCTTTCTCATGGGGGGCAAGCAAGGGCTCATCCAAACGCGCAATCATTTTTGCCGGATTCTCAAGATCCAGCAAAATGGCACTGATGCAATACTTGCGCATGGGCCCGACGCCATGGGTGAGCACGATCCAGCCTTCATTGGTTTCGAGAGGGGATCCACAGTTGCCGATCTGGATGAACTCCCAGGGATATTCAGGCTCCTGGATAATGTGCGAATTCTGCCAAAAATGGATATTGTCCGAGAACATGATGTGATTGTTTTCGCCGTCCTGACGCGAGAGCATGACATAGCGGCCGCCAATTTTCCGTGGGAAAAGCGCCATGCCTTTGTTTTGTACGGCTTTACCGTTGAGCGTCAAAATGTTGAATTTGATAAAATCCTTGGTTTCGATGAGTTGCGGCAAGATGGTCTTGCCGTTATAGGCGGTATAGGTCGCGTAATAGGTGACCTCTTTCCGGTTATCGAAAAATTGAACGAAACGGGCGTCTTCAATGCCTCGGCTTTCGTTTTTCGAAACGGGAAAGATCACCCGCTCGGATATGCGATGCTCGGGGTGGAAAGCCACCTCATAATTGGAATTGGCAAGCCACCACATCACCTCGAAGGTTCTGTTTTGGAGCACTTTGGAAAATCGTGGTTTCGCGCGGAGCGTTCCAATTTTTTCCAATAACTGGTTATAGGTAAAATCTTCCGGCAGCTGGTTAAGAATATAGGCGCTAATCTCATTGGCGGCCCCCATCTCGTTCATTTTGAACTGGAAAGGATTGCGTTTGTATACCGCGTCCAGTTGGAGATCCGGCGTTTCAACAAAATCGCTGATCGGGTCGAAAATGAACTTGTTATTTTGATTAAGAACGCCGCTGCGAAAAACGATGGACGAAATATGGCCTTCGCCGGTGGCCCGCAGACTCATGACAAACCGCAGGTTGCCTTTTTTCAGATGGCGCTGATCAGGATGGGGCACGATGGAGGGGTTGAAAAGGGCGGCTGATTCAATCGAGTACTCCATCGTGAAATACGCCCCGATAAGTGCTTTTTGGACATCGCTGAGTACGGTCTGCGGCGGCACATAGTCCTTCACCACATTCAGGTGGCGCTCGAAAATATGCCCGATGTCCTCGTGCCGGCCGGAAAAGTCATCCATAATTTGGGCCATCAAATTTTCGGCCGCCATGTCCGGCATGCTGAGTACCCGCCGAATTATTTTTTTAATGCGATGCCGCTCCGCAGGAACATGCAGCCGGGTGATCACCCGTGACGTATCCCCGATGATCTTAATCGCTTTTCTTTTAACGCTCAGCTTTTTCTGTTTTTTTACCGGCATATCAGGGAGGCCTTTATGATGATTGAGATGGTGTGCGCCGCATGGACGGCCGTCTTACGGAACAGACTTTCCGCACCTGATTCGAAAGACGGTGCCGACCGCTTCGCCGAGCGACAGACGGATGTTGCCGTCCCTCTTCAGTCGGGAAGGACAACCTACATCGGCGGACGGGTATCGGAAAGGCAAAGCGCCACCAGGTCATCGATGACGGCCGTTCCGACACACATGACCGTATCCGCCCCCCCCCAGTAGATTTTTACCGTACCGTCTTCTTCGGGAACCGCCCCGCAGGTAAAGACCACATTGGGCACGTAACCGCTGACCTCCCAGGGATCTTCGGGCTGCAATATCCACTGATCGGAAATGCCGATGATCTTGGCCGGATCCTCGAGGTCGTGCAGGGCTGCGCCGAGTCGATACACCGCGCCGGACATCGTCTTGAAAACGCCATGGTAGAGATGCAGCCAACCCCGGTCGGTTCTAAAGGGCGGTGCGCCAGGGCCGATTTTCATTTCATCCCAGTGATAGGCCGCCGGCTTCATGATCACGCGGGACTCTCCCCAGTGGACGAGATCCGGCGAATAGGAAATCCAGATGGACCAGGGCGAAATTTCGGAATGCGGCCGGTCCAGGCGGGCATATCGGTCGCCGAACTTTTCAGGGAAAATGACCACGTTGCGCAGGTCAGCCTGAGTGATCAGCGCGATACGCTCAACGTCCTCAAAATCGCAGGTGCGCGCGAGCGCAATCCGTACGCCGTGACGGGAATAGGCACTATAGGTCAGCAGGTACGCGCCTTCGACGGGGCAGATTCTGAGATCCTCGACGCCGAAGGCCTCATATTCGGCAAAAACCGTGTCCGTGGCAGGTGTCAGAAAGGGTTTCGGGTGAACCGTAAACGCATACCCATCCTCGCTGTCGGCCCGGCCGATGACCGAGCGCCCGTTTAGCAGATGCGCCCTGAAAAGCATGATATAGCGACCCTCGTGTTTGACGATGCCGGCATTGTGGACCGTCGCAACCGGATACGGCACATCGTCCCGCGTCAGGATGGGATTATTATTACACCTTTTGATGATGGGGGGATGTTGTATTTTCATGAAGCGCTTTCCGGTAAGTGCGTTTGGGGGGTGATGGGGGACCGGAGCCCGTCATCGGGCTCGGATCTCCCGAGACAAATCGGTGAATTTTTAGCGTCAAGTATCATTTCGTAGACCTGTATGTAGTCCTGGCTCATGCGTTCGACCGTGAAATGTTGCTCAACATGGCGGCGACAGTCGACGCGATCGATCTCAGGAAGGCGTGCGACCGCATCGATGGCCTCGTCCACGGTATCGACTAAAAATCCATTATGACCGTTTTTGATCAGTTCGGGCATGCTGCCCCGATCAAAAGCGATCGCGGGCGTGCCGCAGGCCATGGCTTCGATCACCGAAAGACCGAAAGGTTCATCAAACTGTATGGGGTGTAGGAGCGCGCAGGCTTTGCCGAGCAGCCGATTGCGCGCCGCCGGTGCGACGCTGCCGACATAGGTGACCGTGTCGTCGTCGATGTGAGGCACGACATAGCGGTCAAAGTATGCCTGATCCTGGATAATCCCGGCCAATATCAGCTTTTTGCGGCAGGCCTTGGCGATTTCAATCGCCTGTCGAGCGCCCTTGTCATTGTGAATGCGGCCGAAAAATAGCAGGGTGTCGTCCGGCACCGGTTGAAAATCAAACTGCCGGATATCGATACCGTGATGGATGGTCTTGATATAATCAAGATCCGACGATCGATCGGCGTCGCTGATGGAAACATAGAATGCGGTGTCGTTGTATTTCTTGTAAACCGGCAGAATCCCGGGCGATGAAAAGCCGTGAATGGTGGTCACAACCGGAGCGGTGGTCAGGCCGGTATACGTCAATGGCAGATAGTCAAAGTGGTTATGGATGATGTCATACCCATCGCCCTGCTCGAAGAGTTCCGCAATGTGCAGGCACTCCCATACTTTCGGTATGAGGGAGCGGTCTTCTTCATACCCCCGCGGGCAAACGGCATGCAGGCTGGCGCTGGTCTGCGAATCGGCGGTTGCAAACAGGGTCACGTCATGGCCGCGCGCGACCAACCCCTCGGTCAAAAGGGAGGTCACACTCTCCCAGGGACCATAGTGGCGGGGTGGCGTTCGCCAGGCGATGGGGGCCAGCATGGCAATATGCATCGGAGGACCCATTTTAGTTGGTTCTTTGTGAGGACGGTTGAATTAAAATTTCATCGGCATAGAGCTTTTGCAGCGCCATCAGCGACAGCAGCCAGGCCAGGGAGGACTCGGCGCCTTGATTCTGGTTGATGCCGTCCGCCATCAACCCGTCCCGGCATCCGCCGGTTTTGGCATCATAGAGCGGCATATTCAGATCGTTTTGTCCGAGAAACCAGTTAAAGCACATGGCCGCATTCTCAAACCAGGTGTGCTCACGGGTAAGGTTAAACGCTTCGACACAGGCTTCCACCATAGCATTGGCTTCGACGGGCTGCTGGTCGAAGCGGGCTCTGGGGCCGCCTTGCACATACCATCCGTTGCTGCCGATGGGCACAAAGTGTTTGTCTTCGGTTTGGATGACGAGCAGCCACTTGAGGGCCGTGAGCCCCATATCGATCATGTCGCTGCGCTGCATCCCCTGGCCGGAAAGCAGAAGCGCATGGGGCAGTTTGCCGTTGGCATAGTTCAGGGTCTTCTCCAGCCATGGCCAATCACCTTTGGCCTGGCTTGCGAATTGATCGAAAAGCCGATCGGCCAGCACTTTCCGGATGCGGCGGACCTCACTGTCGCCGGAGAATTTATCCAGGTAGGCGTGCATGCCCACAAGGCAGAAAGCGATGGCACGGGGCGAATGGAAACTCTCAGCAGCAGGCAGGGCCTGGTTGAAAAGCGTCGTACTCATGGCAAGGTGCCCGGGGTTGTCGAGGAAAGCAACGGCTTTACCAAGGCACCAAAGTGCCCTGCCATGCGCATCCTCGGACCCGATCTCCTCCATCCACTGCCGGGAGTAGGTCATGAAATTGCGGAAACGCCCCTTCTTTTCATTATAGGCATACAGAAGAAATCCGAGATAATGACTGCTGAGGGCATCAAGGCCCCAGCCGTTGGTCGGCAGATAGCGTTGCCCCATGGCGGCCGCCAGCAGCGCGCGGGCATTGTCATCGGTGCAGTAGCCATGGGTGCGATCGGGGATGGTGTAGTTGGCATGCTGCAAGATGCCGGTATCGTCGGTGAAGGCTTTCAGGTGATCCAGTTTGATCTCGGGGAGCTCGAACTCCGTGATGGCCTTGATGCTTTCGACGTAGGAATGTCGGGGCCGCGGGTTTCGGGTACGGGTTTGGCGCACTTCACTGAAAAGGCGCAGATATTTCCGGGATACTTCATTCCAGACGGCATCACGGCTGAACAGATAGGCTTTTTTGCGCATAGCGTGGCGTTCGACATCGTTTTCCAGAAGATCGATGATTTGCGCGGCCATGGCGTCGGGATTGCAGAAGGGCACAATCCGGCCCCGGTCTTCGGCCAACATCTCGGTGGCGTACCAGTAAGGCGTCGAAATGACGGCCTTGCCGGTGCCCATGGCATAGGCCAGGGTTCCGGAAGTAATCTGGGCCTCGTCAGGGTAAGGGGTCAAATAGATGTCGGCAATGCCGAGGAATTCACATAACTCCTGGAGTTCAACAAAACGATTTTGAAAAATGACATGCGCGCCGATATCGAGCCGGCGTACAAGTTGTTGCAGCATGATGCGGTAGGCGTCCCCATGCTCCTTGAGAACATGCGGGTGGGTGGCCCCCAGGATGATATAGACCACATCAGGGTGTTTTTTGAGGACCGCCGGCAGCGCCTGCAGCACGTTTTCAATGCCCTTGTTGGCGGAAAGCAAACCGAAGGTCAGGAGCACTTTTTTGCCTTCCACGCCGAACTTGTCTTTGTTGAAGCTGGGATCGATAAACGGTGCATCGGGAATGCCATGGTGGATAAAGGCGATCTTGTCCTGGGGTACGGCATAGATATCTTTCAGGAATTCAGATGCCTTGCGGCTCATGACCACCAGCTTGTCGGACAATTCGGATAGCCGGCACATGACGTGGCGGTATTCCGGCGCGGGGTCCTTCAAGACCGTGTGGAGGGTCGTCACCACCGGCATTCGCAGATCCGCCAGTAATTTCAGCAGATGGCTGCCGGCCGGACCGCCGAAGAGGCCGAATTCGTGTTGCACGCAGACAATATCCGTCTGGCTGATATTGAGAAACTGAGACGCGGTTCTGTAGTCGCTCAATTTATTCTGGTGGATCTCAAAGCGCACCCTTTCGGGATAGGGATACCCCTCGGGCCTGTCGTTCATGGCAACCGTCCAGCAGTTCATATCAGGTGCTTCTGCAGACAACCCTTCCACCAGGTCCGTGGTGAAAGTTGCGATACCGCATTGCCTGGGAAGATAGTTGCCGATCACGGCCACCGATTTTATGCCATCGTGATGTTTACCGGCCGATGTCATGACGCGTGCCTTTTTTGCATGACGAAAGTTCTATCAATTAAATGAACATGGGTGCACATCGGTCATGGCAATCCATGCAGGGTATCGCCACTCCCGGTCCAGCCATAAGCCGACGTCGTACCGCCATCTATTTTTACTCTTGCCAGACTGATTTTGTTTTATCCTTTTTTTGTTTTCTTTTTTCCTTCAGGCTACGCAGACCGGCTTTATGGTCTTCGCGCTTCCCTTTGTCCTTTTTGCCCTTGTCGCCCATTTTAGCCCCTTTACGTTAGGTAAGTTTATGCGTCATTTCCCGCATGGCTTTCACAATGTCCTCTATCGCCGCGTGCATACCCTCGGCGCTGTCCGTGATAGCGGGCTCTTTTTTTCGCTTGCCCTTAACTTGGGCCGAGGCTTTAATCTTTTCCAGTTTTTCGACATGTTTTCTAAAGAGCAGCTGATGATCGTCCTTCATGTATTGCAGGGCATCGGCATTGATCTGGCGTATGAGTTCCTCGGCCTCGGCCAATAATTCAGCGGTTTTCTTATGTTCCAAGTTCGTTTGCATAGCATCTCCTTTCATGGCGCCTGCGATGGGCCATCTTGTGACCGATCTCCTGGTCCGTCGGACAAAGATTTCACGCCCAAGGTTTCGATCAGCCGGTTGATGTCGGTGGTCTTGAGATTCATGCCGCCCTCGGACACCGGCAGCAATACGATACGTTTACCCTGAAGCGCCTCGGCGATCCGGAGTTTCACGATGGCCTCGCCGCCCGAGCCGGCCAGGGCGTTGTTCATCTCCTGGATGCCTTTGGCTTCCGCAATGCCTTCGGCCTGGATCGCCCTGGCCAATAGCTGCTGCTGCTCCTGGTAGACATCCGCCTCGATTTTCGCTTTTTGGTACTGGCCGTCGGCATCGGCCACCAGCTTATTGACTTCCCCCCGGGCCTCTTCCAGTTTGCGCTTGTATTCCTCTTTGGCCGCATGTTGGGCCGACTTGTTTTTTTCCACCTGCTGATCGGCCACTTTCTTGTCCTCGATGGCCTTGGTATATTCGGGGTTGAAGCGGTAGTCGTTGGTCAGCACCTTTTCCACCACGATACCCATGGGCCCCAGAATTTGCTGAAGCGCATCTTTGGCTTTATTGGATTGAGTTTCGCGATCTTCGGCCACGTAGAAGGCCTCGGTCTTGAGTTCGCCAAAGATATCCCGCGGTTTACTCCGGGCGACCGTCCGGACAATGGTGTCCCGCAACGTCTCGTCATTCCGTGCTACGTATTGGAGGATATAGGGCGCTTTCTTGGCATCGATACGATAGGCGATGATCACGTCCAGGCTGATATCGTTGCCGTCGATGGTTTTAAACACAAGATCGTCCTGGCTTCTGCGGTCGCCTCTGATTTTTGAGAAGGTCATTTCCAGGTTCTGCAACTTGGTGTCGAAAACATGCCAGTCGTTGATAAACGGCAAAAAGAAATAGGTGGCCCCCTGGGGATAAACCCGGTCTTCCACCCCCTTGGGGGCAAAAATGCCGATTTTGCGGGTCCGCACCCCCACCTCGGTTTCCCCCGTGGAATGGAGAACACAACCGGCCGTCGTGAAAAGGAAAAAGGCGGCGAATAGTGATGTAACGATATGTTTCATTGGTCATTTCCTTTGCGGACGTCGAACAGTTGCAGGGTGTTGTTCAGATCCAAGGGGTTGACCCCATGCGGACCGTCGCTGGGCAGAATGATCATATCGAGTCCCTTGTAGGCATCGGCCATTTTCAATCCCACCATGCGCTCGGAGCCGATCCCTTTCAAAGATTCATTTTTAAGGCGCACCCGTTCCGCTTCGGCCAGCTTCACCAGCAGATCGGCTTCGGCTTTTATCTTGCGGACATACAGGTCTTTCTCGGCAATTTTGCGGGTGACGTAGGCTTTGCCCTTTTCCATCTCCACGGCGGCGATGACCATTCCTTCCTGGACGATCTTCTTCAACTCGGCCTCTTCCTTGGCGGCCCGGGCGGCCGCCTGGTTGGTAAAGACCATCTGGTCCTGGAGTTTTTTCTCTTCGATGTTCTTCTGGATCTCAGGGCTGTATTTGAAATAGCGCACCAGGACTTGGTCGACTTCGATGCCTTTGAGGTTGAGTTCACGGTTCAGTTGGTCTTTGGCCTCTTGCGCCTTTTTCACCCGCATGGGGCTGTTGTAGAACTCTTCCGTCGTCAGCTTCCCCAGGGTTTCCTTCAGGGCCGGTTCGGCCTTGGGAATAATACCGTTGTCCTCAAAGAGGGTACCCGGACCGATGGTGGTGAACACCAGGTAGGGATCTTTGATGTGGTACAGCATGGAGACGTCCACATCCACGAAAAAGCCGTCCGAGGTTTGAATATGGGCGGCCCGATCCTTTCTGGCTTCACTCGCGGCCGTATCGGGGAAATTGGTCAATTCCAGCACCTGAATCCCCTTCGGCAGGCGATACATCTGCTGAAACCCAAAGGGCAGCACAAAGGACAAGCCGGCATGGTAGATTTCTTTTTGAACGCCCCGGTTTAACCCCAATCGAACCACCTTGATCCCATATTCGTCCGGCTGCACATAGACAAAAAACAGATTATAGCTGATGACGAGCAGCAAAACCCCGACAAACACGATTTTCAAGCCAACCGTCAGTCTAACCGTTCCCATTTTTTGTTTTATCGTGTGAATGTGGGACAGTATCTTTTCCAACTGGTCTTTGGTCATTTGAGCTCCCCTCCAAATAGGGCTCCGAAACGTTTTGGCGAGTTGACGCGCTGACGATTGTTTCAAATGAAGATAAGGCCATCAGGTTTTTCCGTATGACAACGGTTGCCAGAAATATCTTCACTCAACCGCTTGCATTTTTTTGTGCGTTGGTTGCCGTCAAAGGCGAATGTAATGTGACTTTCTCTTCTGATTTGATCGTGGGGAAGTAGACGCGAACCTCTGTCCCTTGTCCAATCTGCGATCTCACGAAAATGTAGCCGCCGTGATTTTTCACGATGCCGTATACCGCTGCCATACCGAGCCCGCGTCCATGAAAATGGCTCGTAAAAAACGGCTCAAACACCCTTTTTTGCGTTTCTGTATCCATTCCCTTGCCGTTATCCCTTATGATCAAACTGACGTAGCGGGAGGGTAACATTTCGGTAAACGGCTTGACGCTTTCATCGGTCAAGACAACGATGCGGCAAACGATCTGTATGATCCCCTGGTTCTCGATGGCTTCCGAGGCATTGGCCAAAATGGCAAGCAAGGCCGTTTGAATTTGCGCCCGGTCGGCCTGCACGGGGGGCAAACCGGAGGGCAAATCGGTTTCGATGGCAATGGACGGCTTCAGAACCGACGCGAACAGGGGTTGGCTGTCCCTTACCAAATCACTCAGCGTCATGGTTTCAACGTGATATTTACCGCCGTTGGCATAGGCCAACAGATCGCGGGTCAACTTGATCATGCGTTCGGCGGCATTCTTAATGTGCCGGAGATTCTCACCCGTATCCATGGATAGGGTGTCTTTATCGATCATGCTCAAGGCGCCTGCGATAACGGTGAGCGCATTGTTGAACTGATGGGCAATGCCCCCCGCCAATTTTTCAATGGCCGCCGTTTCCTGCGCCGCCTGAATCCGGGATTCAAGCCTGAGCCGCGCTCTTTCCGTCTGCTTGTGTTGCGAATTGTCGCGGATGTTGCACTGGATCGTTCGCTGCCGGCCCACCAGATAGACGTTGCTGATGAACTCCACCTCGATGCTGCGTCCGTCCCGTGTTTCCAACGGTAAATGTTCGTAGCGAATGTACCCGTCACGGAGCAAATCCTTGAATGCCGATCGGTTGGCGCGGATATCCTTGAAAGGGCCGAAGCGCCAGAGGGCCTTGCCGATAAAGTCCGAACGCTGATAGCCCAGCATACTGACTAAGAACGGGTTGACGTCGATGATACGCCCGCTGTTGGCATCGATGATCAAAATGCCGTCCTGGGCTGTTTCAAACAGTCGCCGGTAGCGCGCTTCGGAATCTCTCAGGGACACCTTCAACGGGCTCGCAGGTGGTTTGCTGTTACCATTCGCCAAAAGCGCTTTAAATAGTTCCATTTGATGTCCTAGCGTAAAGCTGATTTCCCTAAAATGAGATCGGTAGATCTGATTTTTCTTTGGACGGATTTAAAATATATAACTCACAAATTTTCCGGTAATGGTAACCGTAGATCGAGAGCGTTATGGCAACGGGCATCATGCTGCGCTTGCGTATCAGGGTCCAGACCATCAGTTGCCAGTATTGCAACCGCTCTTTTCCTAAAAACCCGATCCGGAAAGCAGCGCGAAAAAATGAAAGGAATCGCTGCATACTGAGCGGTTGTGTGACTTTCGGAGCCTTTAATTCTCTCAATAAGGTCCTGACCCGACGGTAGTAGTTTTTAGGCGCATAAATCGTTTCCATAATCGATTGATACCCTGCGCTAAGCCGGTCGATGCCCATGCGGGGGATGATATTGGTCGTTCCGTCGACATTGTCTCCGCTAAAGCTGTCCGCAACGCGGCGCTCCTGCCGGAGCCGTTCAAAAAGGCGTGTTCCCGGCGGGGCCTGAAGCATGCCGACCATGGCCGTGACGATGCCGCTTTTTTGAATGAAATCGATCTGTCGTTGAAAGATCGAAGGCGTGTCGTTGTCGAAACCCACGATGAAGCCGCCCATCACCTGCAACCCGGACCGGTGTATGCGTTTCACATCGGTCAGCAAATCCCGGTTGGTATTGTGGGTCTTGCGGCACTCCGCGAGACTGACCTCATCGGGGGACTCGATGCCGATAAAAACGGAATCGAAGCCGGCTTTGACCATCATGTCCATGAGGTCGGTGTCGTCGGCAATATTGATGGAGGCTTCCGTTAAAAAGACGCAGCCCGTTTTATTTCGGCGCCATTCGATCAGGGCGGGGAGTAAATAGGTTTTAAGGTAACCCTTATTGCCAATAAAATTGTCGTCGACGAAAAAGATGCTGCTGCGCCAACCGGTGGCATAAATGCGATCCAGCTCAGCAATGACCTGTTCCGGTGTCTTCATCCGCGGACGGTGGCCGAATAATTCCGTTACATTGCAGAATTCGCAGTTGAAAGGACACCCCCGGGAGAATTGAATGCTCATGGCAGCATATCGTCTCGTATCGGCCAGATCCCACGCGGGTGCCGGAGTGTCGCCGATATCGCAGAAAGCCGGCGCCCTGTAGATCTTTTGGGGATGATCGTGTTGCAAATCCGACAAAAAAGCGGGGAGGGTCACTTCCGCTTCATCGAGAACGAGATGGTCGACGTCACCGAATTGATCCGGTTCAGCGGTAAAAAGCGGCCCGCCGGCAACGACGGGCAAATTTGCGGCCCTGCAGCTGGCAATAACCGCTTTGGCCGAATTCCGCTGGACCGCCATGCCGCTGATAAACGCCATATCCGCCCATGCAAGATCTTTATCCGTGAGGGTATTCACGTTCAGGTCCACAAGACGCGTGGCCCAACTGGCGGGCAGGAGAGAGGCGACGGTAAGCAACCCCAGCGGCGGGAAAGCCGCTTTCTTGCCGATAAAGCTTAACGCGTAGGAAAAGGACCAAAACGTTTCGGGGAACCTGGGGTATACGAGGAGAATATTCATGGGTGAACCTCCTTGCCGAGAAGCATTTCGGATCCAAAATCAACCTGGCGGCCGAATAAAAATGGCGCGGTGTTATCGTGCATTCATTTCACTATCGTTCCGACAAAAGAATAATCTCTTACCGTATCGGTCAGCCAACCCGTTTTCCGCCACTGGTACTTCACGATGATGGAATCGCCACTAACGATGCCACGCCAGTCAATCGTCCCTTGCTCCGGGCTCACCGTAACCGCTTCGAAATGGATGCCATCTTGTTTGACGACGGCCGTATACACCCCTTTGGCAAACCCTCTGCGCGCGTAGATCCTTGAGTGCAATTTGCCGTCTATAAATTTGATTTCTTCTTCTTTTGCATTGCTGATGTGGTTTTCGATAGATCGTCCTATAAAAACCTTATCGTCCAGAAGACCTTCTTGAGCGAAAACAACCGGAGTGGCCCAAAGTGTGAACAGGAGAATGGGCAGAAGGTATGTAGGGGCAATGTCGAATAACGTTCTCATGATAAATGCCTTTACCTTGATCACCAGAGGCAAAAAAACCGTGCCATAGCAAAACGGCCCTCAGCGGTATTCTCTTCGCAAACCACACAGCCGGCCGTTGAGGGGGCGATGCAACGCAGCGATCAATGAATGGACTGCGCTTGCACGTGCGGTTGCCTTTCTAGTGCATGCTGCCGCTGCGAGCGGCCTCGATGGCCTCCATACCCTCCGACTGGGAAACCGTGTGAATCTGGATTTGAATTGGTGTGTCCAGGAGGGATTTCGTTCCAAGCAGAGCCCCAAAGCGATGTGACATGACGTGATGATTCAAATCTTCACGGGTTTCCCACTCTCCCAGCATGCTGAAGCGATTCTTGTCTTCGATGTCGCAGAAAACAGCGTAGCTGAGGCAACCCGCTTCTTTACCCACCGGCGCGACCATGGAGAGGAGGGTTTGCGTAACCTCCAGTTGCTTTTCCGGAAGGACATCTAAAGTGACGCGAAGGACGATCATTTGGGAACCTCTCTGCAATCCCACGGCACTCTGATTATTCCAAGATTTCGAGTACCGCGCGTTTTTTGGATTTGGCCGAGACAGCACTCAGCAGGACCCTCAGGGCACCCACCGTCCGGCCTTGTTTGCCGATAACCTTACCGATATCGCCCTTGGCAACTTTCAACTCCATAATTGCCGTATGCGGCCCTTCAATTTCCTTTACGGATACGTTTTCCGGTTCATCCACCAAGGCTTGCGCAATAAGTTCAATCATCTCTTTCATGGCATCTCTCCCGCTGAAATGTAATGGCGAATGGTGTGCTGACGGTTGTCCACGCATTCATGATTTAAAAGGAAAAGGCCAACCATTGGCTTTCAAGGCCGGTCCAGGCGCGCTTTGTCGGTCTACTGGGCACCCGATACGCCATTTCAAAATTGAGGTTTTCGATCGAGATCAAGGCGCGGCCGAGACATCCCGCAGAGCGGGACTTCCTATCTGACTTTTTTCATTTCACTGCCTCCTGAAGACAGAATTCTACACCTCCGCTGCCTCTGGTCGCCGATAATTCGGACATCCGCGATGCTGAGGCAAACCGCCGGGGCTCATCATTTATGCAGACGTGGCCCTTTTCCGGATACATCTTGCCTACTCAAGAATCATGCCTGAGTGTCCATGCCATGCGATATAAGACTTAACCTATTGAATAATCGTGGATATTTAAAATTGCAGCGCGGTGTGGCGGGTGGTAAACGGACGTTTAATCGGGGTCATATATGACCGGTGGCCATATATGACCTCCTTTGCGGGACATAATATTGAAAAGGTTCGCACGCCAGCGCGCCATGGCGGATGCTTCAGCGACAACCAGGTTCTCACGGCCGATGTAAAAACGCGCTGTTTGCGGATTGAGATCCAAACCCTGTCCCCGCATCAGTGCCGGTACACTCTCCAAGGTAAGGTTTTCCATGAAGCCATAGCAAACCCTGACGCGATGAAACCCCCCGCCCAATTTTGCGGTGTGGATCTTTTCGAGATTAGGAACCCGCGGAATGTCTTCCACCTGAAAATTCAGCAATATCGTCCGGCTGTGAATGACTTTGTTGGGCTTGGCGTTTTTTTGCCAGGGCCACGGGCGCGACATTTTTATTTCACGATAAATAAATCGCATCCCCTTCGATTTTGTTTGGTGGGTGGCCGGCCAGATCGACGATAAATTGATGCGCCGGCGGCATGATCTTGCGCAACTTGGCCGCCAAAACCCGGCGTCCCTTAGCCCAAGTGAGCATCAATGAAAAAATGTAGCCCCGATAACCTGCGGAAACCAGGCGCCATGAAAAATTTTGCTGATGTTGACCGCAAAAAAAGACACGTCCACCAGTAAAAAGAGACCTGCCAGCGGTGCGGCCCATATCAAAGGCCAATGCCACTGTCTAAGGATTTCCAAAACATTGGCATGACTCACATCGATACCGTACTGACCGTGGAAGCACTCCCGAATGGCATATATCGGGCTGGTGCTGATATCCCCAAAAACGACCCCCAGGGCGGCCAGTGAAAGCCGCGCCAGTCGGCTTTTCGGTTTACGTGGCACGCCCTGACGTTTAAGTTTTTCTGGGGCCGTTTCTTATGTCCCTGCCGTAGGCATGGTCATCGGCGTTATTCCTGCGGCTGCAATACGGAACCGGCATAAAATACCGGGCACTGCTCACCCTGAAGAAATTCCCACCCCTCCTTCAGCGGGTTCATCACGGATCCGGCAATCGACGCAAAGATACTTTGCTTCGCGATCTGCGGGTCACGGAAGGGCCCCTTCACTTCCTCGCTGTAAACGGCACACCCGCGTTTATCGAGGACCGCTACGGTAACGTCCTCAAACCGCTCGGTGATGAAATTCAATCCCCCTGTCATGGCGATCCTCTGGTGTTTTGTGGCAAAGGCCACATCGCGCGCCCCGGCAATGCCATTTTCGACCTTCCAGACCGAAACAAGTTTTCGGACGACCCCCTTACCGCCCTGCGATTCTTCGTACAGGCGTGCAAAATTGTAGCTCTTGGTGAGTACGGGTCCGATGGGGCCCGCGAGCAGGAAGGCCGCCAAATCCACGAGGTTAAAGTTCTGGCTTTTTTCGTTTTTCATGATCAGCGCATCGATATCCATCTTGTAGAGCATCAGGTTCTCCCCGTTCAAGGAAAGGTCGCCGTTAAGCGATCGCCTGACCTCATCGGCGCTCTTGCCCATTGCCGTCAGGTCCGCGGAAAGATTGATCGGCCCTTCTATGGTTTTCGGGGGTATTTTGTTGCGTGCGTAGAGATCAAGAAGTTCTTCGATGGGGACCTCATCAAGATTGCCGATGAATCTGTATTGAGGCGACGGCCCCGTTAGGTCCGCATGAAGGCTTCCGCTTCCGGTCCCACCGGCGATGTTCATACCGAACGGGTTGATATCGAATATTCCCTTTTCACTGATTGCGTGCATCGCAAGGTTCATCAGGGTCACGTCATTGATCCTGAGCATCTTGCATTTGATGTCCCCGGTTAAGGAGGTCTTCTTGAATGGTTCAGCACTGTTCATTCCGCCGGGCATTGTAAATTTTAGGCTCAAGTCAATGTCACCGGCTATGATTTTCTGGCCGGAGACCTCATCGTCATAAACAAGGCTCCCCTGAAAGACGGAAAACCTTTTCATCGCAAGCAGTCTTCCCCACGCTGGGTGCACCGGAGGTTTTATATTCAACAGCCCGTCAGCGGACCGGAGGATGGAAATGACCGGCTTGTAAAGGCCGATCTGGATGATTTCAATGTCGAAGCTTGCAAGCGCCAAAGCCTTCAGCGCGATTTTCATTTTCTCAATCGTTGCGACATTCAATCCGTTGTTCCGCACGCTAACGTCCTTCAGCGACAGACCGAAAACCGGAAAAAGAGAAATGTCCATCTTCCCCTTTATGCGGGCATCCATTCCCAGAGCGGTTGACAGGGCCGCCTCGACTTGCGGCGCAAAGGCGCTGATATTGTATCGGAGAGGGAGCATACCAGCGACGGCCACAATCGCCGTGACACCCGTAATAAGCAGGAATTTTTTAGTTCGGTTAGCCATCCGCAGTGATTTTCTCAATCGTCATTTAGGGCTCCAAATCCTTTTTTCTTTGATCGAATTCTTCTTTGTCGATTTCACCGTTTGCATAACGTCTCTTCAAAATATCTTGGGCGTTTCAACGGTTTAAATTTGACGGATGGTTAGCTCTGGGCTTTGCAGGAGGTTCGGATGTACTGAACGGCGAATGAAGCTTCAGGCCGCATACCACAGCACGAGAAAGTAATGACATGTGGTGCCGGTGATCACGAATAGATGCCAGATAAAATGGCCGTATGACATTCGCGAATCGGCTGCAAAAAATGCCACGCCGACGGTGTAGGACAAGCCTCCCGCAATCAATAAGAACAGGCCCGCCGTCGGCATGCTGGCAAGCAGCGGTTTTATCGTTATCAGGGCCAGCCACCCCATCACCAGATATAGGACGGTCGATAAAATGGGATGTGAGGCCTTATAGATGGTTTTCAACGTTATTCCGGCGATAGCCAACCCCCAAACCATTCCGAAGAGCGTCCAGCCGAATGGGCCGCGAAGTATGCCAAGCGTTAACGGGGTGTACGTGCCGGCGATAAGAATATAGATCGCGGAATGCTCGATGATTCGAAAGCAGCGCTTGACCTTGCCGACTGGCCACGCATGATAGAGGGTGGAAGCGAGGTAAAGAAGGATCATGGAGGCGGCGAAGACAATCGTGCCGACAATGAATCCGGCATCCCCATGGCGCACCGCATGACGGATGAGAAATGGCGTTCCGATGAGTGCGCCGAGCAGCCCTAAGCCGTGGCTGATACTGTTGGCGATCTCTTCGCCTTGGGACTGCATTTGCTTCAGGTTTGAAAGGATCAATTGCACGTTGCTTCACGCTCCCTTCATCGCAGACTGCGCCGGCTCGGCTTCACGGGGCGTGCTTTGTCATCCACAAAACGGCCCCTTTATACAGCCGTTTTTTCGGCGATGCCCGGCGATGTTTCCGAAGCGGATCGCTTTCCTTCGAAATGGATGACCAGTCGATTGTCCCCGGCGTCGAGGTCTTTTTTGGCCTCAAACCCCAGCTTTTTCCCCAACGCGAGCATGTTCCTATTCTCTTGTAATACGATGCCGTGAACCGTTTTGAATCCCTGCTTCTCGGCAATTGAGAGGCATTTTTCCAACAGGTTGCCCCCGATGCCCTGGCCTTGCCAGGCATCCCCCACCAGAACGGCGAATTCACCCGTCCTGCCATCCGCGTCGCCGATGATTCGGGCAACCCCCAGCATGGTGTCGGTTTCCGATTCTTCATCGATGGCCACCAGGGCAATCTCCCGGTCGTAATCGATCTGGGTGAAGCGGGCCAGCATCTCGGGATTCAGCTCTTTTAGCGTGCCGAAGAAACGATAGTAAATCGTGGTGGGCGAAAGCGACTTGAACAACGCCGTGAAAAGGGGGGCGTCCTCGGGTTTGACGGGCCGGACAAAAATGCGGTGCCCGTCGACGCTGACCATATGGGACTCATCCTCCTCCGGATAGGGGCCGATCACCAGATGCAGGGAGGAGGGCACCGCCAGCGGTGCAACGTGGATGCGGGCATCCACCGCGACGGGTTTGCCATCCTTGATCAGAACGGGATTCATGTCCAGTTCGGCGATGGTGGGGAAATCGATCAATAATTGGGAGAGCCGGATGATCATTTCTTCGAGTATCTGCATGTCCGCAGCGGGGCGGCTGCGGTAGCCTTGCAACAGGGCGTAGGCTTTGGTCTCCTGCATCAGCCTGCGGGCCAGCAAGCGGTTCATGGGTGGAAGCCCCAGGGACCGGTCTTTTAGCACTTCCGTGTAAATGCCGCCCATGCCGAACAGGATGACGGGGCCAAAATTGGGATCGCGCTTGGCACCCAGCAGAATTTCATAATCCGGGTTTGAAAAGTAGGGCTGAAGGGTAACGCCCTCGATCCGGGCATCGGGTTTGTATTGGCGGGCCGATGATAGGATTTGACGGTAAGCCTCGCCAACATCCGCATCGCCACGCAGGTCCAGACGAACACCGCCGGCATCGGTTTTATGGCTGATGTCCGGTGAGTGCAGTTTCATGACCATCGGGTATCCCATTTCCCCGGCGATCTGCACGGCTTGGGCCTCGGTCGTGGCGATTTGCGTCTTGATCATGGGCAGGCCGTAGGCCGTGAGAATTGCGTTGGAATCCGATTCCGACACAACTCCCTGGTCCGCCGTACCGGCGATCAGCCGGCGGGCCTTTTCCTGATCGAAGGCCATGTCCCCGGCTATTTTCGGTGGGACTTCCAACAGCATTTCGAGGTTTCGGGCATATTCGACCATATACAAAAATGCCCGGACCGCCCGTTCCGGTGTGTCATAGGTCGGGATTCCCGCGTCATTCAACACGTCCACGGCCGTGGCGATGCGCTTGCCGCCCATCCAGCAGGCAAATACCGGAAACCGGCGATCCTGGATCGCAGCGGCCAGCGTTTCGGCTACGGAAAGGGGGTCGGTAAGGGCCTGGGGCGCAAGGATGACCAGCACACCGTCCAGGTTCTTCGCGTTGAAGCAGATCGCCAGAGCGCGGTCGAACCGCACCGCGGAGGCGTCGCCGAGGATGTCGATGGGGTTGCCCCGGCTCCAGAAGTCCGGCAGGAAGGCATCGAAGGCCTGTACCGTTTCAGAGTCAAGGGGTGCCGGCTCCTGACCATAGCGGGCGAGGGTGTCGGTGGCCATCACACCCGGTCCGCCGCCATTGGTGAGGATCGCCAACCGGGGGCCGCGTGGTCGCGGCTGCTTGGCCATCAGCTCCGCGCAGTCGAAGAGTTCTTCGATGGTGTCCACGCGCACGATGCCGGCGCGCTTGAAGGCGGCGTCATAGACGGCATCTTCTCCGGCCATGGCACCCGTGTGCGAGGCCGCGGCCCTCGCACCGGCGGGACTTCTACCGGATTTGAGCACGATGATGGGTTTAATCCGGGACACGGAACGTGCGGCGCTCATGAATTTGCGGAAATTCGTCAGATTTTCGATATACAATAGAATGCTTTTGGCCGAGGGGTCATTGCCGAGATAATCGATCATGTCTCCGAAATCGACATCCAGCATGGAGCCGATGCTGACAAAATGACTAAAGCCGATGCGTTCCTTCAACGCCAGATCGAGAATCGCCGTGCAGATGGCGCCGCTCTGGGACACAAAAGCCAGATTTCCGGCTACGGGCATCTCGGCGGCAAAGCTGGCGTTGAGGTTCACGCCTGGACGAATAATGCCCATGCAGTTCGGTCCTACGATGCGAAGTCCGCCGTCCTTTGCGATGTGCCGAATCTTTTCCTCTATCTTCCGGCCCGCTTCACCGACCTCCTTGCCCCCCGCCGAAATGATAACGGCGCCGCCGACCTTTTTTTCGACGCATTCTCCGACGATATCGGCCACGCTGGGCATCGGTGTGGCGATAATCGCCAGGTCCACGCCCGTCTCCAAGGCGGAAACCGATGCGACGCAGGCCTGCCCGTGGCTGATTTGGTAGTTGGGATTGACCGGCCGCACGGTTCCGGAAAACCGGCCGCCGACAAGATTTTTCATCAACGCATTGCCGATGGTGCCTGTCTTTTCGCTGGCGCCCACCACCGCGACCTGGCGCGGGTTAAAGATGCGTTTCAGGTTGAATTGGGCCATTTTGTATCCTTGTCCGGCGAAGGGTCAACGGGTCACACCCGTCTTCGTCCTTGAAACACTTGAAAAAGCAACACAATGATGGCGATCACCAGCAGGGCATGAATGACGCCGCCCATGGTGGTGCCGGTCAATAATCCCAATCCCCACAGAACAAGAAGAATAACAAATAGTGTCCAAAGCATGGTGGACTCCTTTCCAAAACCGTCAAATTGCCTTTGACATGCGTCTATGTTTACTTCCCAACGACTTCCTTGATCTCGCCGATCTTTTCCTGAACTTTCCCGTCAACATTTTCGGCTTGACCATCGGCTTCCAGGTCGCGGTTCCCGACTACTTTCCCGGCGACCTGCTTGATCTTGCCCTTCACTTTGTGCCACTTGCCTTCGGCTTCGTCCCTTGTACTTGATTTCATGGTGGTCTCCCTTTGGATTAGGGACCCTGGCAAACACGAATGGCTTTGCCGGTCCGGCGGTTATCTTCGCACCGCTATATACGACGACTTATTACTTCAATCTTTGTGCCAGGTTTCCGAACCGCAGCGCAATGTCACCCATTGTGCTGATTCTTAAGCGCAACTTGTTTGAATGGCATTTACAGAGCGGTCAAGGACCGCCTCATTAAAGAGGTCATATCTGACCGGTGGTCATATTTGGCCCCTCTTGGCGGTCCCCCAAGTGCCCTTGGTGGCAGTGATATAGGCGGGATTTTTATTGATTCAGTCGTTTATGCGCCTCGGCTTGGCTGCGGCCGTCCGGCGACGTACCGGGTTCGCCAGCCGGTCCGACATGGGCAGGGATTTTTAAGTCGTTCTTCCCATGGGGTTTCGATCCTGGTTTGGGATAGGGGGCCTCAGGCAATCGGCGATGGGGTAGGTCTCTTGTGGGGAATGAATCGAAAGCACACTTGCCCGGGTTTTCCCGGGAATCCTATTCGGACTCAATCGCCGCTCCCGGTAACGGGCGGCTCTTCGGTTGTTTTTTCCTCTTCGCCCGATTCCAGCCGCAGCAGCCGGGCATCGATGTCGGCCAGCAGCTTATCGTAGACCGTCTGGTCGAGAAGGCCTTGCCGGAAGGCATCGGTCACATGGTTTTTTTCCGTGAGCAACAGATGCCGGCGGGCCCATTGGGATTCCTGGGCCACAATCGCCGTGCGGTCGAGTTCCAAGGCACCCATCTGGCCCTGCTCCGCTGTAATCCGCTGGGTATATTCATCCTTGAGTCGGGCACGAACGTCATCGCGAAAGAAATGGACGTGCGACATGCGATCCAGCTCTTCGAGCGCCGCGCTGGCCGCCTGCAACTTGCCGCGGGCGAACTCGTAGGCTTCGTGATGCTCGCGCCCCTTGATGATGCCCATCCAGCGCAGCAGGTGCGAAACCGTCATGCCGTGCACCAGAATCGAGATCATCACCACCCCGAAGGTCATGGTCACCAGGAGATCCCGATGGGGGAAATCCTTTGCCAGACTCAGCACGAGCACCATCGGCAACCCGCCGCGCAATCCGCCCCACGTCAGCACTACGCTCCACGACCACGGGATTTTCTCGCGGGTCTTTCGCAGAATAGCGGATACTGCGAAGATCACCAGCCCCCGGCCCACGGTCACCACCAGGTAGGCGACCAGAATGGCCTTCCACGAGGTGAACAGCGCATCGAGATGCACCTCCAGACCGATAAGCAGGAACACAAACGAGTTCAGCGCAAAGGCCACGTATTCCCAAAAGGTCTCCACGGCGACCCGCGTGGAAGGCGTCATGCCGAAGCGCGCGCCGTAGTTGCCGCAAAGCACCCCGGCCACCACCACCGCGATGACGCCCGAATAATGAAAGTGCTCGGCCGTCACAAACGCGCCGTAGGCCGCGATGGTCGTCAACGTGATCTCGATCATCGCATCATCGATCTGTTTGATCACCTGCGAGACCGCCAAGCCGACCGCCGCGCCGATCAGTCCGCCGAAACCGACAATCTTGAGGAAGTCCGTCACGATTTGGCCCGTCGTGACGCTGGCGCCGGTCACCAGCGACAGACTGAGCGTGAAAAATACGATCGCCGTGCCGTCGTTGAGCAGGCTTTCGCCGTCGAGCAAGACCGACAAACGCCGCGGTGCGCCGAGGCTCCGGAACACCGCCACCACCGCGATCGGATCGGTGGCCGCGATCAACGCCCCGAACACCAGCGCGTACGACCACGTAAAATCCTGTTCCAGGTGCAGCGTGCTCACGACGGGGGTTAGGATCACGGTCGTCAATCCAACCGCCGCGGCCAGGCCCGGCACGGCCAGCGAGGCGATGGTCAGGCGGTTGCGCCAGAATTCCCGGAACTCGATGTGAAAGGCGGCCTCGAACAGCAAACCCGGCAGGAATACCGAGAAGAGCAGTTCCTTCGTCAAATGGGGCGGCGTGAAAAGGTTCAGGATACCGAGCACCAACCCGCTTAACACCAGTGCCACGGTGTACGGCACATTCAATTGGCGCACCGCAATCGCCACCATTGCAGCGACCGAAAACAAAAGGATCAAAATGGTCTCAGTTTGCACAGTCTGTCACCCCGTATCCGGCGCGGGTCTTTTTCTTCCCGGCATGGCTTCGCTGCGCGCCCTGCCCGGTTGCACGCGGCGCCATACTGATTAGAGGCGTGTTGGGTCGCCAATACGGAAGCGGTTCACGAGAGACAATAGGCGCGTGGCGCCGATGTTATTTTCGAGGTAATGCCCGTCGGCGACTAACATGAATCGTCTTTCTCCTCCCCCGCGCACAAAGCAGGCTCGGCTTCGAGCGCTTCGTACACGCGCTTCAATCGCGTGTCAATCCTCGCACGGTCATGGGCGGACGCGAGGGTGCGGTCGGCCAATTCGGCGATCCATCGCACCTGATCGCCAAGCGCCCGCCGCCGGTCAGGGCGGCTCGTCAGACCGGCGATGGTTTCAAGCGCCCCGAGCATCCGCAACATGATGGCGACATCGCCTTTGGCGTTACTCCGAATCTGATCGAAGGAATCGGCCAGCAAGCTTTCAAAACTCGGCCCCATGGCGATCACGCGCAGTTCCCCATCCTCGTAGCGGTAAGAAGAGGGTATCTCCCGCGGTGCGATCCGAGCCAGAATTGTCGTCAAATAATCCACGCCCATTACGGCCGTCGTGGTGTCGTTGATGCCGGGCGACAGCGCTTTCAGGGCCACATCCACGATCTGCCGGATGCCGAAGGCCGCGTCCTGGTCTACCGTGCGATGTCGGCTGATGCTGAAGGCCGCCTGCAGGGCGGCAATCGTCTCTCCATCCAGCGGATCTTCCAGGGCGACGGAGGCCAGCATGGTGTCCCGGACCACGAACGCGCCGATACCGTGCGCCATGCGCACGATGGCTTTCCTTTCACCCGCCAGGCGTAGAAGCGCTGCGTTATCTACGCTCTGGATATAGCCGCTCTGTTTGGCCGGGACGGTGCGCCAATTACGCTCGGACAGCGGGTGTCGCCCCTGGTCATCATCGTCTTCGCCCGGCCCTTGTCCCAGTTTTTGCGGAAACAGCCGGTCAATGGCGGTGATGGTTTCCTGGGCGACCGAGGCGATGATGCTGGAGGCCTGGATCGAAGTGGCGATGTGGTGAATGAAGAACATGAGGGTGACAACACCCCCAAGCGCCAGCGCAAAACCGAAAAACACCGCCAGGCTTGGAACAAAGGCGCCCCCGTCGCCGCCGCGGATGGTGCGCAACACGATCAGGCAATAGGTGAAAATGCCGGCGAAGATCCCGAGCACGACCTGCGTGACGCGGCTGCGCATGAAGTTGCGCAGGATGCGCGAGGTGTATTGGCTGGAAGCCAGCGTCAGCACCACCAATATCATGGAGAACGTGACGCCCACCACGGACATCATCGAACCTGCAATCGTGGACATCATCCCGCGCGCGGCTTCCGGACCGGCCCCAAACAGGCGTGGCCACTGGGCCAGCCATCGGTCGCTTCCGGCCGAGTCCGCCGCGATCAACACCGCTGCGAGGGCAATACCGGCCAGGACGATCAGGGAAGGCAAAAACCAGAAGCTCGACCGCAGATTGCTCCAAAGCTGGTTGAACTTATTCATGAGCAGCTTCCCTATCCTGGGTGAAGGGCGCATCTTAATCCATGTCGGAGATTGCGTGGGGGGCTCGGTTGCTTCATTTCGTTTGTTTCACCGAGCGGACACAACCTCCTCTTCCAACGCTTTTCGAACCGCTGAGGCCATCGCAGCTGTGGCGAAAGGCTTCTGAATTAAATTGACGCCTTCTTCCAGAACGCCGTGCTGGGCGATAACGTCGGCCGTATAACCGGACATGAAAAGGGTCTTGAGATTGGGGCAGATGCTCCGGATCTCATTTGCCAGATCGCGACCGTTCATCTCGGGCATCACCACATCGATGAGGAGAAGCTCTATTCGGTGGGCATGGCGCTCGGCCAGATCCATCGCCTTACCCCGGGTTTGTGCGGTCAGAACCGTGTAGTTTAAACCATTGAGGATTTTAGCAGTCAGTTTCATGACCGCAGCATCGTCTTCGACCACCAGCACCCACTCCCCCTTCCCCTCGGGGATTGGTGTTGTTTTTTCCTCCATGGCATCGGTGATCATACCTTTGTAGCGGGGCAGGTAAATCCTGAAGGCGGTTCCCTGTCCCGGCTCGCTGTAGACATTGATGAAACCATCGTTCTGCTTGACGATGCCGTACACCGTGGCCAGCCCCAGACCGGTGCCTTTGCCGACCGCCTTGGTGGTAAAAAACGGTTCGAAAATATGCGCCTGTTTTTCCCGGCCCATACCACAGCCGTCGTCACTCACTGCCAGCATCACAAAGTCGCCCGGAATAAACCCAAGGTGATTGGTGCAGTAGGCATCATCAAGGGTCACATTTTGGGTTTCAACGCTGAGCTTGCCCACGTCGGCAATGGCGTCTCGAGCGTTGACGCACAGGTTGGCAAGGATCTGGTCGAGTTGGGAGGGATCCATTTTGACGGGCCACAAATCCGGATGGGGAAGCCAGGCCAGATTGATGTTTTCACCAATAAGCCGACGCAGCATCTTGAGCATCCCCTCCACCGTAGTGTTCAGATCCAGTACCGCGGGAGCGATTGTCTGCTGGCGGGCAAATGCCAGCAATTGTCGGGTAATCTCAGTTGCACGGCTGGCTGCGGCGTATATTTCCTGCAAGTCGCCGTGAAGCGGATCGGACGGCGCCATCTTATCGATTGCAAGCTCCGCATAACCGATGATCACGCTAAGCATGTTGTTGTAATCGTGGGCCACCCCGCCGGCCAACCGGCCTACCGATTCCATCTTCTGAGCCTGTTGGAACTGGGCTTCTAATTCGACCTTTTCTTGCTCAGCACGCTTGCGATCGTTGATATTTTCCATCATGGGTAGGAAATAGAGCGCTTGCCCCTGTTCGTCTCTAATCAATCGAACATTATTATGAAGCCACACCACCGAGCCATCGGCATGCAGATAGCGCTTGTCTATTTCGTAGTGATCAATTTCGCCGGTGACCAATCGCTGCGCTTGGGCGACATCCGCCTCAATGTCATCGGGATGCGTAATGTCGGCAACGCTCCGGGATGTCAGTTCTTCGGCCGAATAGCCCGTGATGCGGCATAGCGCTTCGTTGACCATAAGATAACGGTAATCCAGAGAAACCGAGGCCGCACCAATAGGCGCCTGATTGAACATACGACGGAAGAGAGCCTCGCTCTCCGAAAGTGCTTTTTCGACCTGTTTACGATCGTCGATTTGCGCCAGGTTGCCCATGTTGGCGGTCTGTCCCTGGTACTGAATGATGCTAGGAAGGTTATGCACCCACAGGGTTTTTCCATCCTTTTTCAGATGGCGGAACTCGTATTCATAGGGCGCCTTATCGCCCCTGGCTCTGGCCAAAGAGATGTTCCTAACCATTTCCCTGTCTTCGGGATGAACAAAGTCCCAATACTGGCGGCCGATGAGTTCTTCCAGAGCGTAACCCAGCATTTCTGCGAAACGGCGGTTCACGAATTCCAAAAGGCCGCCGACGTGGATGTAGATCCCGGTCAGGGAGTTCTGCGTAAGCAGACGGTACCGCTCCTCACTAGCCAATAGCGCCTGCTCCATCCGTTTGCGCTCGGTGATGTCCCGGATGTTGCATTGAATTAACTTTGTCTTGTCGACAAAGTAAATATCGGTATGGACCACCTGCCCGGTTTTCATTTTTACCGGAGCATCTTTGTAATACTTGATACCGTCCTCGTCCAACGTCTGCATCAGTTCCTGAATTGTACCCATATCCTGCGGGAAACCAATATCCTTCATGTCTTTCCCGATGCACTCCGTGTCGGGATAACCCAACATTGACGTGATGGCTGGATTGGCATTTTGAATTTTCAATTCGTTTTTTTCGAGCAGCAGTATCCCGTCGTTGGCCGTCTCAAAAAGGCGCCGAAAGCGCTCTTCAGATTCATTCAGCAATTCTTGTGATCGCTTGCGCTCGGTGATGTCCTCAATGGCCAGGAGGATGATCGGATCTTTGCCGAGCCCTCTTTGAATTTGCCGGGCATCCAAAAGCATTATGCGTCTGCCGATGGCGGCAAAATCGTGTTCAACCTCATAGTTGTCAAAGGAGGACTTCCGCGGAAGGATGGTTTCCAGCAGTTCCCGTAGCTTAGGGATATCCCACTGTTTATTGCCGATGTCATAAATAAGTTGGCCCACGGTATCTTCAGGCGTTACCTTAAAGATGTCATAAAATGAACGGCTGACAGAGATCACCCTTAAATCTTGATCCAGGACGATTAATGGTTCACGCACGGTGTCGATGATGCTCTCGGCGTATTCCAAGGATTTTGTCACGATATTTTTCCGGCCCATTATATTTCTCCTGGTTCAGGGAATATCGCCCGCGATGATACAGGTTCATCCGTTTCTTTTTCCATCGAAGGCTAGGGCTTTGGCCAGGGCATGATCGGCACCGTGCTGATGCTGTTTTTCGGGCTGCCTTCGAGAACGCGATCGCTGTAGGACACGTAGACCAGTACATTGCGCTTGGGATCGAAGAAGCGCACAACCTGAAGCGTCTTGAAAACGAGGCTGCGGTGTTCATCGAAAACTTGTTCGCCGTCCTTGATCTGGCCAAGGAACGCAATCGGCCCGATCTGGCGACAGGCGATGCTGGCGTCGCTCGTGTCCTCGGCCACACCCACGGCGCCTTTCATGCCGCCGGTCTGCGCCCGGGAGATATGGCAGGCCACACCCTGGACCTTGGGGTCGTCGAAGCCGTCGACCACGATCTTGTCGTTGGGGCCGAGCCATCGAAAATGCGTGCTGATCGATCCGGTCGTCCCGCGTTCGGGGCGGCTGAAAAACCACCCTCCGAAGAGTAGGATGACCAGAAGGATTGCTGCGCCAATAATAATTGCAACCCTTTTCATATTGAATCGCTCCTGTTTCACAACTTGTGCTTCAGGGAAAAACCGCTGATGGCATCAACCACCGGTTTCAGCATATCGTAAGGGCTCTGACCTTCTGCCAACCCGCCAAGGTAGTAGACCCATCCGCCTGATTTGGCCGCCATCCGTTCGATGCCGTTCCGGCCAAGCTCGTCCCAGTCGTAGGCCACAATATAGTGCTCGATGTCGAGGCTCTTGAGAATGGCGGCCGCCTCAGGGGTGATATAAGACCCCAAGGTGGACACCACCACCGCTTTGTCCTGGTCCCGGAGCAGGTTGTAGAAGGTAAAATAATCGAAAATGCCCTCTAACAGGATGATGGTCCGGTACTGACGGATACAGCACCTTGCCTTGTCCAAACCATAGAGCCAACTCCTGGCGGAAAGGGGAACTTCTCGGGCCTGGTGCTTGAGCCAGCGGACGCCCCTATCGCCCGGCTAAATCCACTTGGGGGTTCGGGAAAAACTGCCCTCTACCGCCTAACGAAGCTACTTTGTAACTGAAAATGGCCTTAAGCGTTTCGATTTTAGGTTCTCTATAAGGCGGTTTAAATTGTCTTTGGTTGACAAGATGATCCATTTCTTTTGGCCAACCACCAGGGAGCACAATGTTACGCCCAATTAACCTGTCTATGATTTTCAGTATGAGCCCTTCTGGAAAAAAAAAGTGCATATCTCTGCCTGAGTGCCATTTAGGCAACCCTGATAATACAAACGGCTTGAAGGAATCTTGGTTGCTCTCAAACTTGTTGTTAACTACGATCGCTCCTCCATCCCATCCGAGGTTTCGAACTATAATAGTAGATGAATGCAGATCGTTCGGCCGCAAATCGATGATACGGTTGTTCTCAACCCGCAAAAAACTTTTATTAAAGTTGGTTATCAAAGCCACTTGATGGTGCTTAGCCTCCTCTAAGATAATCAAATTATCTGTAATCATAGCATAGGAGCCTGGAGCGTTATCGACAATTGCGCCTGTGTGCCATGCAAATGGATTAACAACGATGTTATTTGTTACGATCGATGCCTGTATTTTTGTCGTGCCATATTGCTCATTCCGCAGAACTCCACCGCACTGATATGCAGACGGATTTATGAAGATATTCTCTTTCAGTACGATAGACGCGTTTCCCAAAACTGAAGCAACGCCACCATCACTAAAGGCGTATTTAGAATATGAACCCCCTTTTACTACAAAATCAGCTTGTCCGATCCGATAAGAAAAGTCCGGAAAATGGGTTCCTCCTACACCCGCCATCATGTTTTGGAAGATAAATCCCGAAATGCTTGTTTGCAGGTGTTTATCCGAGACGACACCGTCGACAACTATGAAACTGGAGACTTTGTGTCCTTTCATCAGTGGCATTAGATGGGATGCTTCGGCAAACTGGTCCTCAAAATGGCCTTTTATAAAAGGGTTATCCATTAAAGCATCAACGGCGTTTGCTCTGCCAACAAACTCAATGCCAAAGTGCTTTTTGCGAAAAATGATTGGTTTGTTTATCTCATATGATCCTGGTAAGAGCTTGATAACCTTTCTCTTTGCATTTAACCCAGATAATACATTCATTGCTTCCCCAATTGCTTCCTGCGCTTCCTTTCCCTCTTTGACGCCGTATTTCAAGCCGACTATCATTGTCAGCATAGTGCCGGATTCGTCGATTTGTGGCTCTGATAGCGTTATGGTCTTCTTCCACGAAGACCCTTTTGTCCCTTCTGGGAAAAAGACAAACAAAGAAATGACAACGCCAAAGCCTAATAACGCAATGGCAGATATGAGGCGTTTGTTCTTCATGATGGTCAGAATCCTTTCTGGCCGGCATCGGTCTGCGCATGTTTCAGGGGAAAACCGCTGATGGCATCAACCACCGGTTTCAGCATATCGTAAGGGCGCTGACCTTCTGCCAGACCGCCAAGGTAGTAGACCCATCCGCCTGATTTGGCCGCCATCCGTTCGATGCCGTTCCGGCCAAGCTCGTCCCAGTCGAAGGCGACAATGAAGTGCTCGATGTCGAGGCCTTTGAGAATGGCCGCTGCCTCAGGGGTGATATAAGAACCCAAGGTGGACACCATCACCGCTTTGTCCTGGTCCCGGAGCAGGTTGTAGAAGGTAAAATAATCAAAGAGGCCCTCCACCAGGATGATGGTCCGGAACTGACGGATATAGCGTCTTGCCTTGTCCAAACCATAGAGCCAGCTCCTGGCGGAAAGGGGGACCTCTCGGGCCTGGTGCTTCAGCCAGCGAACGCCCCTATCGCCCGGGCGTCTGCCGACCAATCCGATCGGACGGGCATCGGCATCATCAATGGGAAACACCATCCGACCGGCGAAAAAATCACCGTAATTTCTTGAAAACAGGTTTTTGCGTTTGAAATCGATCTGCCGGCAATAGTACCCGTATCCCTTGACGGTCGCATCGTTCAAAAACCTGCAAAGGCCGCTATTTGAAAATGCATCGAAGACATCAGCGGCCTTTTCAAAGTGTGGCAGGAAACCGTCTATCAGTGCCCGGCCGTGGTGCTGTTCATCGCTGTAGGGTGGCGCGTAGCCGATGTTGAACTTGCCGATGGTGTCTTTACCGACACCCCGGCGGGCAAGATAATCCCAAATGCACTTGAACCGGTCTTCATTTGACATCAGGAGGTGATTGTAGAAAGTGGCCGCATCACGCAGGATGGAAGCCGTCTTCTCATCAGGGCCTTTCGGTTCGGCAAACACAACCGGTTCATCGGGCTCCGGGGTTTCGTCGGGTCCAGGCATACCGGGGCCGCTGCCATCATCGTACTTGAAATCCACGACACCCAAATGCGCCGCCCACACCTCCTGTGCCTTTCGGAGCCGATAGTTCTTGCGCAGCATGATGAGGTCATATATGCCCCAATCCCCTTTGCAGGCCCCGAAGCAATGGAACCGGACCTCATCATCTTTGTTGACGTACACCATGAAACGGTCCTGGGTATCGGCGTGGAACGGGCACGGGGCGTTGTACCGATTTTTTCTGACGCGCGTGAAACGAATCCCCAGCAGCGTTTCCGCATAGTGGATCATGGCATCGATGGTCGCGGCCGATTTTAAATCCTGATATTGCCCGATCCCCTGCAACATTTCTCCTTGATCAGCTCCCGATGCTGTTTGGCCGTCATCGTTTCATTTTTTAACAAAGGCTTTATCCTTTGATCCGCTTTAATGTACCGTTTTCCAGCAATTCTTGTAGCTGGCTGAGCAGTCGCTGTTCATGATCATCCGTTATCCCGTCATTGCTTGCCACCTTCATTATTTCCACATACTCGCTGTTGGTAATGACGTGATCGCTAATTGCTTTTTCGATTACCTCTTTTAATTCCAATCCCGATTGGGTCAGTTTCATGATGTCCTCCGTTTTGGGTTTTCCCATTGTGACCGCCCATAAGCCAAATCCGTGTCGCCGGATTTTAAGCTTAATCCCCCTGATTCGGCGAGGCCTGCCGGGTTTCAACTCATTTGCGATGATATCAATGATACTCTCTTCTCCTATGACCAACGTATTGATCTTCATGCTGAATGATCCATTGGCACTGCCCGGCCAGGCCGTTTGCCCGGGGCATACCCCGCGATGCCGATCATGAATCGCACCACGCCGTAACTCAGCCAGCTCGCCAGGCGCTGTCCGATGGATTGGGTCCTCCAGTTGTTCATGCCGATTCGCTGGGCCCCCGTCGCCATGGCCTCCTCCAGGCTGGACTTTAATTCTTTGGCAAAGCCTTTATCGTCGACAACCACATTGGCTTCAAGTGACAGCAGCATGCTGAAGGGGTCGAGATTGGAAGAGCCCACCGTGGCCCAATGGCCATCGATCACCGCAACTTTGGCGTGCAGAAGACTTTGGTGATATTCATAGATCTCGATCCCGGCCGCGAGAAAACTGCCATAGAGGGCATGGGAGGCATAATGCAGCAATGGGTGATCCATCCTGCCCTGCAGCAGCAATACCACACGGACCCCGCGGCCGGCTGCGTCCACAAGTGCGTGACGGAAATTCAATCCGGGTAAAAAGTAGGCATTGGCAAGAATGACCTCGCATTGTGCCTGCGCGATCGCCCGTAGATAGGCATCTTCGATATCGCGGCGGTGTCGGATATTATTGCGCACCAGAAAAGCCGCGTGCATTATCCCCTTGGGATCGGTTGGAGGAATCTGTCGGTCATTTTCCTGATCCCAGCCAGGAAGCCAGCGCATCCAGGCCACGCGCGACCATACCTGGCGGACAGCGTTATGAATGGCGATAACAAGAGGCCCTTCCACACTTACCGCATAGTCCAAGCGCGTCGATGTCCGACCCTGAATGTCCATATTGTCGATGATATTGATGCCGCCGACAAATGCGATCGTCCGGTCCACGACCACGATTTTGCGGTGCAGGCGACGCAACCGGCGGCGCCGAAGCGTCCAGGGGGATGTCTTGGGGCGGAATTTCATCACCCATACGCCGGCCGCCTCAAGGTCCTCGACCATGGTTGGCGGCAACCCCATCGAGCCGAATCCATCGATCAACAGGCGGGTTTTTACGCCCCGCAAGGCCGCCCGCTTGAGGACGCCGGCAATGCGCCGCCCGGTCGTGTCATCATCGAAGATATAGGTTTCCAGATAGATGTCATGCTTCGCCCGATCCAGGGCCGCTTCGATGGCCGGGAAATAGGCCTCGCCGTTTTGCAGGAGACGGATGTGATTGTTTGGAATCATGCGGGTCACAGCGGGCTTTTCCGTTCACGATACGCAAGATGCCTCTCAACCCCCAATACGAATATTTTGGAGGGAGCCAATGAACCCGAAGACACTCAACAGCCAGAGGATCACTCCAATAATCACGACGACATTGAGAATTTTCTTTATCGTGGCCTGCATCGGAATGTAGCTGTTGATGACCCAAAGAATCACCCCAACGACAACCAGGACAATGATCAATTGAAGTAACGGCATCGTAATTCTCCTTAAGTTAAAAGATTAGTATTCCGACTCTTTTCATGTTGATTCATGTTCGGGGCGTGGCGTCCGCTTGGGTAACACCGGCCACCAACCGTACGGCGTTCAGGCCGGCGTCATATCTCCTGGGGCCCAGGACCGTCATCGCCCGAATCTCATGCGAACGTTGCCAATTCGTCACCTATTTTATTTGGTTTTCTTGAAATCGATATACCCCTTCTGCACATCCGTACGAACAAGTTGCACCTTGAGCCGCTGGCCCACATCGACGCCTTCAAACCCATCGAGCAGCCGGCCTTCGATGGGTGGCTGAAATATGCGGACCCAGGTTCCTTTTCGGGCGGCACCTGTGCAGATGGCGTCGAACCGTTCTCCAATCCTCGAGGAGAGCAGCATGGCCGCCGCGGATTTCGCAACGCGTCGCTCGACTTTGTTGGCATCATTTTCCTTCTGGGTGCAGTGAAGGGCCAGTTCCGTCAATTCGTCCCGGCTGTAAGGCGAATGCGCCCTCTCGATGGCGGCCTTCAGGATGCGCTGGGTGATCAGATCCGGGAACCGGCGGTTGGGCGCCGTCGAGTGGGTGTAGTCCTTGACGGCCAGGCCAAAGTGGCCGGGGGTTTCCTCGTTCGGCGCTTCGACGACATATTCGCCCGGTCCGAGCAATTTGATGACGGCCAGCGACAGGTCGGGAAAGCGGAGCGGGTCGGCGGCTTTCCGCGCGGCCAAAAACCCCTCGAGCGACTTGGAATCCGGCTGCGACGGAAGCTTGTATGCGTGCTGGGCCGCGATTTCGACGATTCTGTCCCAGCGCTTGGGAGAGCGGACCATGCGCCGCAAGGCGGCGACCTTCTTACCGTGGAGGAAACGCGCGGTCACGCCGTTGGCTGCAATCATAAAATCCTCGATGATCTCTTTGGCCCGGTTGCGCTCCTCCGCCCGCAGATCCTGGATTTCGTTTCCGGCAAAGACAGGGCGGGCTTCGCGTGTTTCCAGGTCCAGGGCCCCGTGGGCATGCCGCAGGCCTTTCAACTGTTGGGCCGCCCGGTCCTGGAGCCGGAGATTATCGGCCAGTCCCGGCACGGCCGCCACGGCTGCCGGCATGGAACCTTTGCCTTCCAGCCAGGCGGCCACGCTGTCATAGGCGAGCTTGGCCTGGTTGCGCACCCGGGCGCGAAAGATCGTCGCGTCCTGCAGCACACCCCCGTCGTCCATCACCATTTCGATGACCATGGCCGGGCGGTCCTGATGGTAATTGAGCGAGGTAAGGTCCGTAGAGAGCTTCTCCGGCAGCATGGGAAATATCCCGCCGGCGGTGTAAACCGAGGTCGTATTGTGGCGGGCATGCGCATCGATGGCCGAGTTCTTGCTAACGAGATCGCCCACGTCGGCGATGGCCACCAACACTTTTATCTGGTTATCCGCTGATAGAACTTCGGCCACGGTCAATTGGTCCAGATCCAGAGAATCATCATTGTCAATGGATGACCAGAGCAGGTGGCGCAGGTCTATCCCGGCGGGTTCCGCCCCACGACCGCCGCTCCGGACGGTCTCCAGTTCGCCGAGGGCCTCCCTTGAGAAATCAGGCCGAAAGCCATATTCCTGCATGGCCCGGCGGGCGATCTCTTCCAGGACACCTTTTCGTCTCGCGTTCGACTGAGTTGCCATACGCCACCTTCTCTTTTAAAGTCTCTTTCCTGTTACAGACCGCGTTCGCCTATTTCACGATCAGATCGTTCTTGACGGATTGGACCCCCTTGACGCTAGACGCGATTTGGCCGGCCTTATCAACGGCCTGCCGGGAATTGACAAAGCCGCTCAGTTGAACGATGCCCTTGTAGGTCTCGACACCGATCTGGAAGGACTTGAGAAAATCATCTTCCGCCAGCAGGGATTTGACCTTGGTCGTGATGACCGAATCGTCCACGTATTCCCCCGTGCTTTCCTTTTTGGAGGTCGATGCGCAGGCCATCAAGGCGGCCACAAACATGATGAGTACCCAATAGCCCACAACCCTACGTTTCGTTTTCATAGCCGTTACTCCTTTTTCTAATGGTTTTTCTCCGATGGTATTGGCTTGATTTTACGGAAACTGCCGTGCAGCAACCAGCCCAGGAGAATACCGATGGATAAAATCAGGAACATCAGTAAGGCCCTGGACATCGACAGTGTCCAGAATAAAAACGTCAGTTCCATGGTGGTGACATTCTGGAGAATGAATAAGGCGACCACGGCAGCCAGAATCAATCCAATTATGTGTTTAAAACGCATCGCAAGTCCTCCCCATTCAACCTATTCTTTTATGCGCGAAGCATAGCAAATGGGACGATGTTTCCCTTCCCGCGGTTCTTCCGTATAGAATGGTTGGTTTCCTAATGGATCCTTTCCCTCGACACGGTTCGATTCGAATGCCGTTTCGATCAGTCCCCTGACATAGGTCTGAACATCATCTTTCAGGATATTCGCCATGTGAGCCTCCTGTCATATTTACGCAAGGTAGAACGCTTTGCCGACGATCCACTTTCGATGATCAGGCGGCAAGGGACGGTGCGGCGGACGACAGCATCTTTCTGAGCTCGTCGCCCTGGACACTTTCCTGTTGGGAGAGGAGATGCGCCAGAGCATCGAGGACGGTGCGCCGCTCCGATAGGATCTTGCGCACCCGTTGATGGGCTTCATCGACGAACCGCGCGACCTCGTCATCGATCTGCGCGGCTTTGGCTTCGCTGTAGACCTTGCCGGTCGAAAAACTTTCGGGCAAAAACATCGGCTGGCGTGACCGTTCGTAGCTCACCAGGCCCATGGCATCGCTCATGCCATATTCCGTGACCATGGCCCGGGCAATGTCCGAGGCGCGCTGCAGATCGTTCTGGGCGCCGGTTGATATTTCATTGAACACCAGTTCCTCCGCGACACGCCCTCCCAAGAGAACCGCCAGCCGGTCGAGCAGTTCCGAGCGGGTCAGCAGGTAGCGGTCTTCCGTGGGCTGCTGCTGGGTATAGCCGAGCGCCGCGATCCCACGCGGAATGATGGAAATTTTGTGCACCGGGTCGGCATGTTCCACCGATTCGGCCACAATGGCATGTCCCGATTCGTGGAAGGCGACAATTTCTTTTTCCTGCGAATTCATCACCCGGTTCTTTTTCTGAAGACCGGCCACCACCCGATCGATGGCCTCGTCGAAATCCACTGCCTCGACCTGTTCCTTATTGTTGCGGGCCGCCAGCAAGGCCGCTTCATTGATGATATTGGCCAGGTCCGCGCCGACAAAGCCCGGCGTGCGGCCGGCGATCCCGCGCAGGTCGACTTCCGGACCCAACAGAACATTTTGGGAATGGATTTTCAGGATGGCTTCCCGCCCATTGATGTCCGGGCGGTCCACCAGGACCTGCCGGTCTAAACGCCCCGGCCTCAACAGGGCCGGATCCAGAATTTCAGGCCGGTTGGTGGCGGCCATGATGATGACCCCTTGATTCGTTTCGAAGCCGTCCATCTCCACCAGCAGTTGGTTGAGCGTCTGCTCCCGTTCGTCATGCCCGCCCATGACGTTCATTCCCCGGGCTTTGCCGAGGGCGTCCAGTTCGTCGATAAAGATGATACACGGCGCCTGAAGGGCAGCTTGCGCGAACAGATCGCGAACGCGGGCCGCTCCCACGCCGACAAACATTTCCACAAACTCGGACCCGCTGATGCTGAAGAACGGTACCTGGGCTTCACCGGCCACGGCTTTTGCCAGCAGCGTTTTCCCGGTTCCCGGCGGACCGACCAGAAGGACCCCTTTGGGAATCCTGCCCCCCAATTTCTGGAATTTTTCCGGCGTCTTTAGAAATTCGACCACTTCCTGGAGTTCTTCTTTGGCCTCATCGATACCCGCCACATCATCGAACGAAACCCTGGTATCGGTCTGTGCGAAGATTTTGGCTTTGCTCTTGCTGAAAGACATGACTCCCATTCCCGGCCCCATCTTTTTCATGGCAAATCGCCAAAGCAGAAAAAATATGCCCAGGGGCAGAACCCATCCGAGAAGGCCGTTCAAAAATTTGCTTTCATATCGTCCCGAATAGCTGACTTTGCGTTCATCGAGGACTTTGACCAGGTCGGGATCGTTCACACGGACCGTTGTAAACTCACGCGCAGGGGTACCTTTCAGGGTCCCCCTGATATTGTCGGGGCCGATGGTCACCTTGTCGACGGTGGCTTCATCGAGGTATTGTTTAAATTGGCTGTAGGGAATGGTCTCCACTTTGCCGGAGAAGAGATATTGCTGCATATACACGATAAAAAGCATGGTGATGAGAAAATACCAGATGCTGAAACGCGCTTTGGGCGGCAGCGCCCCCCCAGTGTTTTTAGGGGCACTGGAAACGAAGAGGGATCGAAGCTTCCCCGTCAGGTTGTCCAAAAGCTCTTTTTTCTTGTCATTTGCCATTTTCGATTACCCTCTTTGAGCTGCGATACGCTGCTATCTGTAAGTACAATCTTTATGCCAGGCTTCTATATCTCGCCTTAGCATTAGCCATCATATTGAATTAATGTGCTATTTGGATTTTATAGCAATCCTGCGCGGACATGGGCGGGCATGCAAAATAGGTCATATATGGCCGGTGACCATATATGACCTTTTGTGTGGCTTGTTTCGTTACGGCCGTCCACCCGTCTCATCCAAAAAGAGAGGTATCGTCGGCGATTTCGAGGCGCCGTCGTCGCCTTCCGATGGCGGGTTACCGTTAGCATTTTTCGGCGGCAATGCCGATAATGCGGGCACCGGGGGTGAGGCAGGCCGGAGGGAGCGCGCCTTCCAGCCTGCCCGATAATGTGCCGTCTCATCGAGTGAATGCTACTGTTGCTGGAGGGCGTTTTGGGCGCCCTAAAAAAGATCGACAGGTTAATATCGATCGCATCTCATCGATTCGAGCGGTAGCATCTTCCTAACGAAGATATTACCGCGTCCATCCGAAATTCAATTTCACGGTACCTGTCCGACGACATTGAAACGAAGTCTTCGGGTCTTGCGGTGAAATCCGTCAAAAACTCGGCAAGGTCCGGATCAATGCCGATGCGTCGGAAAAATTCGGCTTTCGAACCGGCGCTTTTCCGCTCTCCATGGATGCCACTGTCCCGGGTTGCCATCGGGTTCATCTCCCTGCGGTGATTGTTTTTTATTCAACGATTTCCAGCACCGCCCGTCTCTTTATCTTGGCGGAAGCGGCTCCAACAAGGGTCCGCAGGGCCTGGGCGGTGCGACCTTGTTTGCCGATACCAGAGATCCTCCCGGAACGCCCCCCGGCGCACCTCCGCTTCCAGGTTGTGGTTGGTGGCGGCAATAATGCGTACATCGACCGTTATCGTTTCGGAAGTGCCCATCGGCATTCATCGGCCATACTTTTCTCCGGGGCGCGCCTGCTTGATATATTGATAGAAGTCGCTGTCCGTGGTCAGAATCAACACGGAGTTCGAATTGGTCTTTTCCTTGTAGCTTTCAAGGGTGCGTAAAAAAGCATAGAATTCTGGGTTTTTATTGAAAGCCTGGCCGTAGATTTGCGTCGCCTCAGCGTCGGCCTGGCCTTGAACTTCCTGCACCCGACGGTAAGCGGTGGAGCGGATCTGGCGCAGTTCTTTTTCCATTGTACCGAGGATCTCGGCGCTGCGCCCCTCGCCTTCAGAGCGAAACTGTGCGGCGATCCGTTTGCGCTCGGAGATCATGCGCGCGTAGACCTTCTCGCGGACGCTTTCCACGTAGTCGAGACGCTTGATGCGCACGTCCACCAGTTCGATGCCGTATTGCGGGATGATCTTTCGTGCTTCCGTCAGTATCGTTCGGGTGATCTCCTCCCGGCCGCGGGCAATCTTCCTTTTAAGCTCCTCCTCGCGCTCCTTGGGGATCTCCTTGAGGGCTTCGTCCTCAGGCACTTCCCACGATGCACTGCGCACGAGTTCAACGAGTTCGCTGCTTGAAACCTGGTCGCGCACCACCGAATCGAGAATATCGTTCAGGCGCGACTGGGCCCCTTCTTCGCTGGCCACATTCTCCAGAAATTTTTTCGCGTCGGCAATCCGCCATCGGGCGGTGGTGTCCACCCAGATGAACTCGCGTCCTTTGGTGGGAACCTGGTTCGGATCACCGTCCCAGACCAGCAGACGCTTTTCGAATCGCCGGACCTCCTGTACAAAGGGCAGTTTCATGTGCAGCCCGGCCTCGGTTACCGTTTCCCCAACAGGCCGGCCAAACTGCACGACAATGGCCTGCTGACCCTCCTCCAATGTATATAGACCGCCATAGACTATGACAACGATCACCACAGCTATCGCGAGGATGACTGCTTTCAAGGTAAACTTCATGGCTGCCTCCCTTGTGCTGAAGGTTGCCCACTGGACTCCAAGGGGAGCCAGGGCACCATGGCCTTCTGGTCCGAATCCACGATATAGAGCCCTTTCATGTCTGACAGGAAACCGGTCATGGCCTCCAGATACAGGCGCCGGCGCGTAACCTGCGGCGCCTGTTCGTATTGTCCTAAAATGGCCTCAAAACGGGTGGCCTCGCCTTGGGCCCGGTTCACGCGTTCCAAGGCATACCCTTCGGCCTCGCTGATGCTTTGTGTCGCCACCCCTCTGGCTTTGGGGATTTCCCGGTTGGCCTGTTCCTGGGCTTTATTGATCGTTTGCTCTTTGTCCTGACGCGACTCGTTGACTTCATTAAAGGCCGGTTTTACGGTATCCGGCGGGGTTACATCCTGAAGTTCTACGGTAACCAGACGCACTCCGGACTCATAGGCTGACAGGATTTTCTGGATTTCGGTTTTGGCTTCACTGGCCACCGCCACCCGGCCGGTGGTTAGCACATCGCTGCCCAGACGGTTGCCGACCGCGCGGCGCATGACCGCCTCGGCCGTGTCGCGGATTGTTTTCGATGTGTCGCGGACTTGAAACAGGTAGCGGATCGGGTCTTCGATGCGGTACTGGACGATCCACTGAACATCGATAACGTTCAAATCCCCGGTGAGCATCAGCGACTCGTCCTTGTAGTTGCCGCGCGTATCATAGCGGGTCTTTTCACCGGGAACGGTGGACACCGCGACCGTCCGAAACCCGAACTCCTCTTTGAGCACGCGAGCCGTGGGCAGCAGACGGACCTTTTCGATACCATAAGGCAATTTGAAATGCAGTCCCGGACCGGCCGTGCGCATGACCTTGCCGAAGCGCTGTACAATGCCCGTTTCCTCCGGTTGGACGGTGAACCATGCCGTCCATAAGACCACCACCACAACACCGGCGACAAGAATGAGAACCGGAGCGCCTTTGAATCTTTCAAACTGGTGTCGAAGGTTTTTCAGCACGTCATCCAAAGACGGCGGTGATCCTCCTGGGGGTTGATTCATTTGAGTCATGCCTTACCTCCTGTAGTATTCCTTATGGGTAGCGTGCCTTGCTGACGATTCTGTTTCGATGATCAGGCGGCGAGGGGCGGTGCGGCGGACGACAGGGTTATTCTGAACTCGTCGCCCTGGTCACGCTCCTGTCGGGAGCGGAGATGCGCCAGAGCATCGAGAACGGTGTGTCGCTCCGATAGGATCTTGCGCACGCGCTGGTGGGTTTCATCGACGAACCGCGCAACTTCATCATCGAATCGCGCGGCGTTGGCTTCGCTGTAAACGTTGCCGTTGGAAAAACTTTCGGGCAAAAACATCGGCTGGCGCGATCGTTCGCAGCTCACCCGGCCTATGGCTTCGCTCATGCCCTATGCCGTGACCGTGGCCCGGACAATGTCCGAGGCGCGCTGCCGATCGTTCTGGGCGCCGGTTGAAATTTCATTGAACACCAGCTCCTCCGCGACACGCCCTCCCAAAAGGACGGCCAGCCGGTCGGCCAGTTCCGAACGGGTCAGGAGGTAACCTTCTTCCGTGGGCTGCTGCTGGGTATAAGCGAAGGCCGCGATCCCGCGCGGAATGATGGCGATTTTGTGCACCGGGTCGGCATGTTCCACCGATTCGGCCGCAATGGCATGTCCCGACTCGTGAAAGGCGACAATTTCTTTTTCCTGCGAATTCATCACCCGGTTCTTTTTCTGAAAACCGGCCGCCCCCCGGTCGATGGCTGCGTCGAAATCCTCCCCAAATATCGTCTTTACCCGCCAACCTCACCAGGCGAAAGTTCACGCCAGGCGCGGTCGACACTGCTCCCAATGGTACCGAATAGATCATCGATTTCGTTTTTAAGCGGTGACCAGTCCGATGGGCATTCCGTTTCCAGCTGTTGAACCCTCATCTGGGCGCTGGTGACCTCCTGCTCAAGTTGGCCAACAAGCGGCAAAATTTTTTCTTTTTGTTCGGTGCCATAACTGTCCGCAACCTTTTTCATTGCTTCAAGTTTCTCTTTCCAGGCGCTAACCTCAGCATGCATCGCTTTACAATAATCCTGTACTTTCATGATCGCTCCCTTTTTGTTGTCGGTTTTAATTGTACCGTGAATAAAGCCATATCTCCTGCACCCACGGTGTCACTCGTCCGATGCTTCACCTTGCAGCTGACGCAACTACACATAAATACAATCTCTGTGCCAGCCTTCAAAAATATGCCTCCGTATTTTTTATCCTATTGGATTAATGTAGTATTTAAGCTTTTTGCGGACCCTGCACCGGCATAGGCGGGCAAGCTAAAAGGATCATATGTGACCAGTGGTCACATATGGCCCGGTTTTCAGCGCATTCGCCATGGGATCGATGGCAGGCAATCAATAGGAAGCCGCTGTCAAATGGCGGAGAGGGGTGTGAGGCGTCTAACCTTTGGAGCGCGTATTGTTCGGATTGGGATAAGGGAGGGATTTTATGGTTTGCGGATATCGAGCTTGCGCATGCGGGCGCGCAAGGTACTGCGATTCAGTCCCAAAATCTCCGCCGCACTGTTTTCCCCGCTCACTTTCCAGCGGGTTTGCTCAAGCACCCGGACAATATACGCCCGTTCGACATCCGCCAGGCTTCTATTGGCGTTAGTCAAATCTTTGCTGGGCTGTTTCAGTTCATCCACCAGGTGCAGTTTGGGCCCCGAAGAATTGATCACCGCGCGCTCGAGAACGTTTTCAAGCTCGCGGATATTCCCGGGCCAATGATAGCTCTCCAGCGCACTCATCACACTGACCGGAATCACCCTGATGGATTTGCCGAGTCTTTTCGAAATTTTGTCGACGAAAAAATGAACCAGCAGCGGAATGTCTTCCCTGCGCGCTCTGAGGGGTGGCAGGGTGATCGGGAAAATATTGAGTCGGTACCAGAGATCCTCCCGGAACGTGCCCTTGCGCACCTCCGCCTCCAGATTGCGGTTGGTGGCGGCAATAATGCGAACATCGACCTTTATCGTTTCGGAACTGCCCAGGCGTTCGAACTCACCGGTTTCGATGACTTGCAGAAGCTTGGGCTGCAAATCCAGGGGCAGTTCGCCGATCTCATCCAGGAACAGGGTGGTGCCGTTGGCAACCTCGAACCGCCCCAACCGTCGGGAATGGGCATTGGTGAAGGCCCCTTTCTCATGGCCGAAAAGTTCGCTTTCAATCAGATTCGAAGGCAACGCGGCACAATTCATTTTAACCAGGGCGCGATCCTTACGCTGGCTCAAGCCATGAATGGCCCGCGCCACCAGTTCCTTGCCGGTTCCGGTTTCGCCGAGAACGAGGACATTGGTATCCGAGGACGCGATCTGCTCGACCTTGTAAAACACATATTTTATTTCATCGCTGCGGCCGATAATATTCTCGTGGTTAAATTCCAGTTTGATTTCTTCTTGCAAATAGGCGCGTTCGGCTTCGAGCTGGTCCTTTAATTGCCGTATTTCTTCCAGCGCGTTTTCAGCCGTCTGCTTGCTGTTTTCAGCCTCTTGCTTTGCGGCGATGAGTTCGGCTGTCCGTGTTTCGACCATTTCTTCAAGATTTTTACGGTAGTATTCGCGTTCGGTAACATCCTCGACGGCCAAAAGAATCAGCTGCGTTTGGTTTTCGTTACGATATATCCGCCGGGCATTCAGATGCATGATCTTGGGGCCGATCGTCTCAAAGTTGTGTTCCACTTCAAAATCATTGAAAGTGGTGTTCTGCGGAAGGATGTCTTCAAGCAATTCCCTCAGTTTGGGAATATCCCATTGCCGGTTGCCCAGTTCATATATCAGCACCCCTTCGGTGTTCTCGGGAGACGCGTTAAAGGTGCGGTAAAATGAATCGTTGGCCTTCACAACGATCAGATCGGCGTCAAGCACCAGCAATGGCTCGCGAATCGAATCCACGATGTTGGCAAAAAGTTTAAGAAAGGCGTTTTTCATCTAATTAACCAGAAGGCCAGCCGCCAAATACCGGGGCCGGCCTTTGTCCGATCGTTATCGATAGGGCGTGGATAGCGCTCTATCGCTGGAGACAAAGCTTATATAGTTCCCTGTCCCGTGCTTTGGCGTTGGATTTTCTCGATCATCTGATTGATGACATGGCTGTGCTCATGCTGAGGCCTGAACATGATAATATTCGCATCGGCATCAACTTTTAGATTGTGTCCTGGCGGCCCGTAAAACAGATCATTATCTTTGGCCATCCGCATGATCGTTTCTCTTCAGCCAATGGATACGGTGTGCTTGGTGGACTTCTTTCGCCGCATTCGTTCCGAACGACAGGTGTCTATTTTGACAGAAAATCAAGGCATCCGAGTTGACATTTGATATTGGGAAGGTAGGTTCAATACGGGGCCCACAGTATAGTCCTTTAATACTGGGGATTGGTTGTATTTTTGTCAAGAATGAATTGGGGAAACGATATTCCGCAAAAGGTAACCCGTAACCCGTTCGGATGACAAGGGAAAGGACCCGTTTTGCAGATTGACAAAACCAGCGATTACCACATGCACACCATTTATTCGGACGGCAAGGCGGATATCGATGTCATGGCCCGTTCAGCCATCGACAAAGGGCTGACGCATATCACGATTACCGATCACATGCCCCTTCCCTTTGGTACCCGCTATGCCATGTCACGGGCCAAGGTCAAGGCCTACCGACGGGACATCCGGCAGGCCCAAACCGCATACGATGGCCGCCTGACCATGACATCGGGGATCGAATTCGAATATATTCCCCGGTATCGTGAATGGATCCATGACATATGGGAAATGGGCTGGGATCATTGCATCGTCTCGGTTCACCGGCTGATCGATGGCGATATCGCCGGCATGGTCAATGGAACGCGTGAGGAATTCGATGCTCTATTTCAGACGGGCAAGGGCGATATCGAGACTCTCTGCCGGATTTACTACGGGGTGATTCAAATGGCCTGCCGCACCGGCTGGTTCGATATTGCCGGGCACTTGGACGTTATCAAGAAACACAATGCCGGCGCCGTTTTCTTTGATGAATCCGATGCCTGGTATCGTGACCTGGTGATGGCGACCCTGAAGGTGATCAAGGCGCAGGGCATGACAATGGAGATCAACACGGCCGGCATCAACCATCCCGTTGGCGCTCCCTACCCCAGTCCCTGGATCGTCCACGAAGCGGCCGGTATGGGCATTCCCCTGGTGCTGAGTTCCGATAGCCATGGCCCTGAAACCCTGGGGCAGTATTTCAACGCCGCTTCGATTTTGTGATCATACGGCTTGGAAAGGTATGTCGGCCATGTCCGTGACGTAGACCAATTTATCGCCGGGGTTTATTCCGGTTGAAACCTTCCATCTACCGCAACGATATGAAAAAGTGGTTCATCAAAAATTTTCCCCTCCTGGCCAACCTTCTGGCCAATTACACGGGCGTTTTCATGATTTTCGTGGTGCAGGAGCAGATTGCCCGACAGCTACTTCCCATGGCCAGGGAGAGAACCATCCTGGCGAGCCTGCTTTACGATCCGGCCGTGATCGTTCTTTGTATCCTGGTGGCACTGCGCTTCGAGCGGCCTGTGCGCCGCTGCCTGGACGCCATTGACCTGACAGCGGTACCTGCCCCCCTTCTGACCAGGGCCCGCAAACGGCTGCTGACGATTCCCTATTTTTACATGGGCATAAATCTGGTCGCCTGGATCGTGGCCGCGGTGCTCTTCCCGATGCTGCTGCTATACGATGGCGTCCCGGCTTTCTTGGTCGTGCGCACGGCCGCGCAGTGTCTCCTCATCGGACTCATCACCTGCACTCTGGCCTTTTTCCTTGTGGAGGCCATTCTGCAAACCTTTTTCATGCCGCGTTTTTTTCCGGAGGGCGGGGTGTTCAACGTCAAGGGCGTGCCGCATGTGCGCATCATCACCCGCCTCGTCGCGTTGTTCGTCATTGCCGGATTCGTGCCGGGCGTGGTGTCGATGCTCATGGCCAGCGGTATGCAGCGGATGCTGAATTCAACCCAGCTCGCTCCCGCCGAAATCATCCCGCTTTTCAGCGAGGCCATGTCCACCAGTGCAATGGTGTTCATCGGGACCGGTCTGGTTCTGGTCATACTGGTCGGCCTGACCCTGGCCCACCCTTTCCGCGCCATTGTGTCCGCCTTGCACGACATTCGCAAAGGCCGCCTGAACGTCTGGATTCCCGTGCGTTCGACGGACGAGGTCGGTTATACGTGCGAGGCCATCAATCGCATGGCCGGCGGACTGCGGGAGAGAGAACGGCTGCGCGAGAGCCTCACCCTGGCCGGAGCGGTGCAGCAAAGCCTGCTGCCGCGCCATGCCCCCGACATCCCGGGCCTTGACATTGCCGGTGTGAGCATCCCCTGCGATGAAACCGGCGGTGACTATTTCGACTATGTGCATTTCGCCCAGCCCGATCCCCACCTCGGCATCGTCGTGGGCGATGTCTCGGGACATGGAATTTCCTCGGCCCTGCTGATGACGACGGTGCGGGCCATGGTGCGGACGCGCTGCGACCTGCCTGGCAGCCCGCGGGAAATACTGGCGGATTTAAACCGACAATTGTGCCGCGATGTGGGCGATTCCGGCAATTTCGTCACCCTCTTCTTCTTGAAGATCGCGACCGGCACCCGTACGATGAGCTGGGTGCGCGCCGGCCAGGATCCCGCACTGCTGTATACCCCCGAGACGGATACCTTCGAGGAACTGCGCGAAGGAGGGCCTACGCTGGGCGTCGTCGCCGAAGCTCGCTATACCAGCGGCAGCGGCTGTTTATCCTCCGGCCAGGTGATGCTGATCGGCACGGATGGCATTTGGGAGTCCCGCGCCCCAACCGACGAGCCCTTCGGCAAGCACCGTGTGCGCCGGGTGATCCGCGACCATGCGCACTTGGAGGCCCAGGCCATCCTGGACACACTGCTCGCCGAGCTGACGGCCTTTCGGGCCGGCCAACCCGTGGAAGACGACATTACCGCCGTGGTCATCAAAGGTGTCGGGTGAGTCAGGGGAACCGGTCTGCCCCCTTTTTATCTTCAGCCTCATGGAGAAAACGCCATGTTAAACGGCATCCATTTTATACTGACTTACACCTGCAACTTCGAATGCGACCACTGCTTTCTTTCTGCGGCCCCCTGATCCGTGGCGGCCCGGCCGAGCTGGCCAGAGTGTGCGGCCTGACGCCGGAACCCGGCTACATCGACGCCTGCCATCTTTGCTTTCTGACCCGCAAGGCCGCCATTGGTCAGTATCCGGAAGCCCTGGCGCCGAAGCAGGTTTATGGCCCCGATCTCAGTTGATGCCCCGGTCATTCAGGAAGGGGCCGTATTGCTTGTCGCTGCCCTTGATGTGGCCTACCAGCCAATTGCATAAAAAGTTCATGACATCGATGGACAGATCCTGTTCGCCGCTTTTGAAAGCATCCTCGAACTCCGTGACCTTCATCTCGAAGGCGGTATGCTCCCTTTTGTGGGCATCCGCTTGTGGATAGCCCAGGCGATCGAAGTAATCTTCCTCTTTGGCGAAATGCATGGCTGCGTAGATCACCAGTTGACTGATGAGATTCCCCAGCGCCTGTCTGTCCTCGCCGTTCCGCATGGCGGCATAGAGCTCGTTGATCAGGGAAACCAGATACTGGTGCTGATCGTCGAGTTCTTTTACATTCACACTGAAGCCGGGCTGCCAATCGAGAAATGCCATATTGGTTCCTGTCGGGATGGATGGTGTGGAAATCAAAGTCGCCGAACGGCGCGGCTTTTGATGGCTTTTGTAAAAACGCAGTGAGACAGACCCAAAATGCATTCTGGCCGCGCTGGTATTCGTAACGACGCCAGCCATATCAAAGACGCCTTGTGGTATCAAGAAATAACCGATATTTGTATTGCTATCGATGCTGCTCAACAGCGCATCGGCAGGGGGGAGATATTCCGAATCTTCATCCCACCCATAAAGGAATGCCATCATGAACGATACGGCCATTGTCATCGGCGCCACCGGTCTGGTCGGACAGGCCCTGACGGACCGGCTCGCCAATGCGAACCATATCTTACGGGTTGTCACCCTGACCCGCCGGCTGGCACCTCATGCTTCCCCCAAGGTTGACAACCGGATCGTGGATTTCGACCACCTGGAGGAAAAGGCGGCGCATTTCGCGGGGGACCTGTTGTTTTCGTGCCTGGGAACGACCCGCAAGCAGGCCGGCGCCATTGCGGCCCAACGCAAGGTCGACCTGGACTATCAATATTGCGCAGCCCAACTGGCAGTGGACCGGGGTGTACGCCATTACCTGCTGGTTTCCGCCAGCGGTGCCAATGCCAACAGCAACAACCCGTACCTGCGGATGAAGGGCGAACTGGAGGAGAAGGTCCAGGCCCTGCCGTTCGAACGCATCAGCATTTTTCAGCCCTCTCTATTGCTGGGCCAGCGTGCGGAGTTCCGCCTGGGCGAAAAGGCGGGCGCCATTTTGCTGCCGATTATTTGCCGTATTCCCGGCCTGCGCCGCTACCGCCCCATCCGCGGTGAAGAGGTGGCCGCCAAGATGGTGCAGGTGAGCCGGCAGCCGGGCCCGCCGCGGGAGTGGTTTCGTCTTGACCGGATTTTTATATGAAAGCCCCTCCGATTTTGAGGCGGCTTGCAGCGAAGGAAAAGGAGACATGAATGATCATTTAAAGCAATTCTGGGAGTTGCGACTTGAAAGGTGCCGGGAAGCGCTCGCGGCCAACAATTTCGGCGCTTATGCGGCAAACGATTGCAGGGAGGCGAAGCGCATCGTCCTGGAAGAAATTCTTCCCAGGATTGTGCCGAAAACGGTCTCCTGGGGGGATTCCATGACGTTGCACGCTACGGGGATTCTAAAAGAGATAAAACAGAACACCGCCATCGATATCGTAGAAACATTTGCCGACAATGTGCCGTGGGCGGAATTGATCGAACGACGCCGGCAGGCGCTGCTGACGGATCTGTTTTTTACGGGCAGCAATGCCCTGACGGAAGCAGGGCAACTGGTCAACCTGGACATGATCGGCAACCGCACGGGCGCCATCACTTTCGGTCCGCGGAACGTCATCATTCTGGTTGGCCGCAACAAGATCGTTTCCGATCTCACGGCGGCCATGGCGCGCATCAAATCCTACGCCGCGCCGGCCAACGCGATCCGGCATCCCGGCTTAAAAACCCCCTGCATGAAAACGGCCTATTGCATGGATTGCAAAAGCCCTGATCGCATCTGCAATACCTGGACTATTACGGAAAAGTCCTACCCGAAGGGGAGGATCCGCGTCATCCTCATCAATGAGGACCTGGGGCTATAAAGGCTTCCGCTACACCACCGGCAATGTCGGCGCCGCCTCGATCTATCTCATCATGGAAGACCTCTCCAAATCCGGCGGGTTGAAACCGGGTCAGCGCCTGCTGTGCTTCATCCCGGAAAGCGGGCGGTTTTCGCACTGCTTCATGCATTTGACGGTGGTTTGAGATACGAAGGCCCTCAGTTTGCCATCCTTGCGAAAGCGAAGACGCAGGTCCCTGCAAGCCTGTTTCGATACCATTGTATGGGCGATCTTAGTTCCTAAAAATTCGCAATTTCCTGATCAGGAAAATATGCCAAAATAAGAAAATTAAAATATTGCCTGCTCACGGCCGCAATCTTAAACGCCGGTCCAAAGGGAACAATATCGGCGCCTGGGTCTGAAAATATTCCTTGACAGTTTTCCTGAAATCTATCATTTTCCTGAACAGGAAAATGGAAAAATACAGGAAAATACAAACCGAGACGGGGATGATCGACCGACTTCGGCAGGGAAGAGCCGAGTTGTCGCCGTTGTCCCTTCGCTTTATGGAAGTTGCCAAGAATAAGGGCAGGGATTCCGGATACGACGCACTGATTGAAATTTCGTGGCAGAAGGAAACCGTCAGATTTGCCGTCGAGTGCAAGGCTCTTTCAACCCCTAAAGCCTTTCAATCCGGATTGATTCAACTGAAGTCGTTAAAACTGCCTGAAGGCGTATTGCCGATGCTGTGCCTGCCTTTTCTCAGTGAAGCCCAGTTGAAACAGTTGGAAAGTGAGGGAATTAGCGGGATCGACTTGTGCGGAAACGCTGTCGTCATTGCTCCCGGGAAATTTTACGTCTTTCGCACCGGAGGAAAGAACAGATTTCCCTCCTGGGCTCCGATCAAAAATGTTTACCGCAAGAATACCTCGATGGTGGGGAGGGTTTTTCTGGCGCGTCCGGAGTATGAAGCTGTCCAGGAGATTCAAAACGAGATCAGCAGGCGAAATCCCCTGGTCGTATTGGGGGACAAGAAGCCAATTGGCCTTTCAACTGTTTCAAAGGCGTTGAAATCTCTGGAAGAAGACCTCATCGTTGCGCGCAACGGCGGTATTCGCCTTTTACAGGCCGACAAGCTTCTAAATAAACTGGCCGTAAATTATGAGCCCCCGCGAGTCGCAGGGCGGGTGCAGATCAAGATTCAAGAAGACCCTGAAACACTCCGTAATCTGGTGACCGCGGTTTCTCAAAAGACGGGCTTGCCCGTTGTCGCAACAGGAACATCTTCAGTTTCCCGGTACACGGTTATGCCGCGGGGAGATTTGCTTTCAGTCTACTGCCCCAAATTGGAACCGCTGCGCGTCCTATTGCCGGGCAGCCGGACGGATCGCTTCCCAAATCTCGAGTTGATCGAAGTCGAGGATGAAACGGTCTATTTCGATGCGCGCCAGGAAGAGGGGTTTTGGTGGGCATCGCCTGTACAGGTCTATCTTGAACTCATGACCGGGGACAAACGGGACCAGGAAACGGCTGAGCAGTTGAAACCGTCCATTATGAACACTTCTGGATCGATTTCGCGATGAATCGAATCATCGATCTACAGACGGCGCTCCTGGACCTTCTTTACGAAATCCGAACCACCGGCGAGAAGCTTATTGTCGACGGCGGGTATGGCATTTACCTTCTTTTTCGACCTACCTGATACATCCCTAACACCCGCATCAAAGCTGCTCCAGGTTTTATAAGCGATATCCTTGAGATTATGTCATTTTTCTGTTAACGAGGAATATCTCTGCAAACAAGTCGGCATATCCCCCGTCATTCCGCGCCAGCGGCTGCCTGTGAAATGGTAGAGCGCTCTTTAAGGGCACCATTTCCAGTGCATCAAAATAGATGGTAGGGCGTTATCAACCTAAGACGCCCACCCTGAAATTTTATAAACGCATCAAATTGTCGAAAGATTCCATAGGCACTAAGAAATCATACTTTTTTAGGTCGCTTATCCTTAATTTGTAGCCTGGAAATGGTGGATTTAGGAGGAGATCACAATTTGTGACGACTTCAAAGTAAAAGGCGGAACAATCCAGGATAAAGATAGAATCCAGAATGTTAAGTTGGCCCATCCTTACAGGTAGATATACGCACAATCCAAAATTTGGGTGGGCAAGCGGATTTAGGGGCCACAATGGTCTATACGCATGTGGTAAGCAAAAACAGGCATGGTGTTGTCAGTCCATTAGACTAAATTGTCTCAAAATAATTATTTTCCGTTATTATGGTGCAGCATCATAATAACGATAATTGGCGGGAAATGATGCCTTTTCAAAACCTATAAAATATGTAATTGTTAAATTAACGAATTGATATTGTGGCATATATGACAATCTGGCGGAACAATAACAAAATTCGTAAAAAGTGTCTCAAAAGTATATTTTTTGTTAAAAAGATGCCTTCCACATAATATTATAGTTGCGGCCGATCGCCTCAATTTAAAAGCACAAATTGACATAAAAACTAATAAATAAATATCAAAAGAAAATTAAAAGGAATAAAAAGAAGACAAAAAGTTTTCAGCGATCTTTGGGGGGAGGCTGGAAAATTTTCTCGATCTGTGGTAACAGTAATGCACGACAGCGACAGGGCAACTGTCGTTGGTACTGATCGCTGTCGTGCATTACTGTAGGGACGAAAAAATTATCCAACCTCGCATTTTCCACTTTTCTACTAGAGACTACCGGCAAATATTTCTGAATTTTTGGGCTTGGCTTACAGACCGGCGTCGCCGCAACATGTCAACGTACCAGACATCGATCGCTTCGCGTTCGATGCAGGTAGTTTCCGACATTATACTTTATGAACAATATGAAAACATTTATTGGAGTATTAATAATTATGTCGTTGTTTTCATTCACGAATGTTTTTGCGGCAACACCTGAACAAAAATTCTGGAAATGGTTCGTGAAAAATCAAGGCATATTATTTGAATTTGAAAAAAACAGAGAAAGGATATTTGACAACCTATCCTCTGAAATGAAAAAGGTACATCCTGATCTTACCTTTGAATTTGGGCCGATACAGGAATCCGGTAAACGAGAGCTTGTTATTAGTGCAGGAGGTATTAAAGACGCTTTTCCATTCGTTGAGTCTTTGTATGATTCGGCACCCAAACTTTCCAATTGGATTATTATTAAATTCCGGCCCAGGCGAAATCCCCTAAATGACTTAGAATTTGGTGGCAAGACGATAAAGGCATCTGAAGTTTATTATAAAATGTTTAAAGACCAAGAGAAAGTCGGCCTAATAATTTTTCTTGATGGATATAATGATGCTGAAAAAGATATTTACGGAAATATTGGTTACCTATTTTTAGACGAGGCATTAGGGGAATATGATATTGAAATGAAAGTCGGCTTCATTGAGTTTCACGGAAGAGAATCAAAATATTTTGAAGGTTCTCAACCGCTGAGTGAATTGGCTGAACATTTTGACGAATATTTTAAAAATACAATGAATTGACGTATAACATTTTGCTGCACGGGAGCGCAAAAAGCGCGCGCCCCGTGAGCAATGCGTTATACAATCATAGTGATGGTATGAAAAAGACCACAAAAATATGCCCTGATTGTGAAAGGGAAAACCCTACTGCCCAAAAAAAATGTCAGTTCTGTGGTGCTGTTTTACACTACGGAAAGGATTACTACAAATTAAAAAGTTTTCTCTCGTAGGTCACAATTTTCGGCATTTTAACAGGGTGTCTTTATACAAGCCTTTCAAAATCTAAAATTATCGATCCAGCTTTTATTGATAATATTCCGAATTGGGTTTCTTATATATTTTGGGGATTTGTAGCTATTGGCGTTCTATGTCGCTTATTAGTTGGCATGGCGGATGTGGACGAAACTTTTATTGAATAAAACTCTGTATAACCTTTCGCTGTTTCTGAATGTCACGGTATGCAATACTTCGCTTCGCTCAGGCAAGCCGCGCCATCAGAAAAGCTTAGCCGTTGGGTGAAAAAACAAAATGAACCAAGATATCAAATCTATTCTCTATAATATTTTAGGTGGTATAATAGTCTCTGTCCTCACAGTTATTTTTATATCTCTCCGAAAACAATTAAAAAGTTTTCAACTACATAGACTTTTAGGATTCTGTTCCCATTCAGGGGACGAACCGAAAATCGTTTATGGTCAACTTGCCTTGCCAAATGTTTTCAAACAAAACGGGCAGGTTATTACACATCCCTATGTAAAGCCACCAAGAAACGGTGGAGCAATTCCACTTCAAGGAACATATTCAATAACCCATCCTGTAAGCGAGTGTGAAGTTCGGGCATCTACATACCTTACTAGTATGCTTTCAAACATAAAAAACACTCATCCACAATTAATTTCTGATGTCGATGCAAATGCAGTCTTAGACAGTAATCTATTTGCGTTAGGTGGACCAGGGTCAAATTACAAAACAGCAGATATTCTTGCATCACCAGCAAATTTATTTATTCAAATGGCGCATAATGGTTTTTCTTTAATCTCAGGGGAACATCTGCCCTTTGTCTGTAACCAAACAACTGACTATGGTTTTATTCTACGCATAACTCCCCCTCAATTCCCTAAACGTTCGTGGATTGCATGTTCAGGTTTAGGGGAATGGGGTACAAGCGGATCTGCTTGGTTTCTTGCCAACAAATGGAAGTATTTGATGAGAAAAATATCACCTTTTGCCTATTACATGGGAATTATGCCTATATGTGATTTTGTTGCAATTATTAAAATTACTCGTGGGCAAGATCAGTCAGCTGAAATAGTCGATGCATACCGAAAATCAGGTAAAATGATAAAACGTATAAAATAACACCCAACATCGGCATTCAGTGGAGCGCAAAAAGCGCGCGCCCACTGATGCCGGGCGTTAGATATCAGGTGTTAATTTAAAATGTTGCCAAATCAAACATCTATTAAAAATTACAACATCTATACCTACACATTTCTTGATGATTTATCTTTTATAAAAGATCCACACGAATATTTTGAACATGAAACAAAAGAGACAATTGAAAATGCTATTGTTTTAGTAGGTGAAAAATTTAAGGAACATGGGTGGGAAGGTGATGGTTCAATTGGAATAATTTGGCTCCCACCGTTTATAGAAGAGGGAATAGAGGACACTTGGGGAACATACGTTTGGCATGTTAAACAAAATAATGACGGAATATCCTTTATAGCATCTTATGAACCATTAAATACAAAAAGGCTGGGACAGAACGAGTTTGGACTTTCAAGCGTACCCGGGAGAACGTTAACACCTATAAGCATTATCGAAACCGACGTAGAGTGGTTTTTGAAAGCAATTGATGGTGTCGAAAATAATTTAAAGGAATCAATAGAATTTTTAGCGATCACGTCATCACATGGTGTTACTGAGACAATTAAAGCAAATACGAACATTCATTACCAAAGCGTTTTGGTTAGATATTTTCAAGAATTTCTGGATGAGTGTTACCTGCAAATTTTAATTGATGCAATTGAAAATGGCAATCCACACAAAATTAAATTAAGAAAGTCCCAAATAAAAATTGACCTCGCTTCACATATGCCGGAACCTGATGATGAAGAGGATGATATTGTTGATACAGCACTTACTATTAGATTTTTTATAGGTGATATGTGGAAAGCCTATAAATGGGAGCCATTTAAAACCAAAATGGATATGCTGTTTAAAAGTATTGATTACAATTTGGATAGCACTTTTTCATATGAAATTAGAAAGCATGTAATTATCAGGAATTGCATGCAGCACCATGAAGGAAGTCTAGATCAAGATTCTTTAAAACAGCTTGGAAGACAAAGCATTGAAATGAAGTGTGCCGGTGGAATATACCACATAAAAGTCTGGAAGCCTCTTAAAATTGAAGCAGAAGAAATTTATTCGTTATGTGATTTACTTAAGAAATTTGTCGAAGATTTCCATAGACATATTAAGCGCAGGGTGCCTACAGTACATTACATTTCAAGAAAAACCCAACCTGAAACTTAAGCGGACCGGGAATAGCGGTGCTTTTTTTAAACAATTTACTTGCGTGTTTTTAAATAGTTTTTTACAACCTTTGTCAGGGCTTGTTCCCCGGCCCGCTTAGTTCATAGTTATGTAAAAAGGAAACTATGCATGTCCGATACTTTATTAGGTGTAATTATTGGAGGTCTAATAGCAAGCATTGGCCCATTAATTACTCTCAAAATGAACCATACGAAATGGAAGTGTGAAAAAAAACTCGAATACCTTAAGGAAAAGAGAAACAAGTTAGAAAAAGCATGTTCTGGAACACTAACAAAAATTGCGGAAGGTATACTAAAGAATAATTATTCGTCCGATATGATGAGTGATATTGATTTTTTATTTCCTGAGAAGGTTTCAAAAGCATTTGAAAATCTGATGAAAGAAGATGATAAAACAGAGCTTAAAATGCAAAAACATTATTATCTTATTGCTCGTGCTATGAAACAATCCATCGCAGAATTGGATGAAGATATTTGTAAAATTATATCTACATAGTTTAATACGATTTATTTATGGTGTACTCATAATGCACATAACAATCTAATCAACCGGAACCTGAACAGGGTCGCATCTTAATTATTAACTATTGACATCTGCTCTATATCAGTTCGTTATACCGACGGACGATTCCGAAATAGAGTGAGGCAAATAGAACGTCGTATAATTAGGATTCGACCCTCTTTATCTCCCAAACTATGTGTAGCGTCTGCTTATGGCCATCGTTATAACTTAAAGGAAATAACATGGATATAGGAAAGCTACTGTCAGATTTAAAAGGGAAGGTATTAGATGCCTCCCATTTTGATCTTCTAAGGCATGCATACGATCTGCAAGAGCAAAATATCGTACAACTTAAGAGCAATAATGCCGCGTTAAAGGAAAGCAACGATTTATTAAAAGACAAGCTTTCTTCTTACGTTAAAAAAATTGAAGATCTCGAAGAGGAAAATTCAAAACTTACCAAGCAAGTCATATCGCAATCAAATTCTAAATCAGAAAAAATTGTTTTGTCTGATAGTGCAATAGCAGTGCTAAAAAAGATCGTACAAGAAGATGTCACTGATTTTTATCAAAATGCCATTATTGATGTTCTGGGGATGGGTAGAATAGCGACCCAAGCTGCACTTGATGAATTATCTGAAAAGGGCCTTATTGATTGCATGTCAGCAAGGCCTGGGTATGGCTTGCATTATCATCTAACAAGCAAAGCGAAGAAAGCGCTAACCAGTGTAGTATAGTTATAATACATAAAGATTGAAACGACCTAAATAGGAAAGTATTTGGGTCGCATCTTAATTATTAACTATTAACATCTGTCCTATATCAGTTCGCTATACCAACTGACGATTTCGAAATAGAGTGAGGCAAATAAAACATCGTATAATTGATAATTAAGATGCAATTCTCTTTATCACCCTTTTTATGAATAATATGAATAAAAGGAGAAATCGGCATGTATGCAATGTTATCACTTGATTTAGACAGAAAAACCACAAAGGAACAGCGTGATAAGTTCTATGCATATTTGAAGAAGGAACTGTGGACAAAGATGCCGAAAGTGACTACAACATGGTATGCTGACTTTTCAACTGGTGTTACGGAATCTGGGGTTATTTCAACAACAAAAGCTGACGTTGCAAATGCTGCGAAACATGCTGGTGTCACTGCATATGATGCTGTTGTTCATGTTGGACCATCTAAACCAACACCATTCTAAAGAAAGGCCAAATAGGAACCTGAATAGGGTCACCCATTAAAAGACTCGTCAAAGGTGTTCTGAGATGAAAGAAACATGTCCAATCTGCAATAACCAAATGAACTACACTTCGATTGGTAGCCGGGATGCTTCCTCAATAACTTGTGAGATATGCGGTGAATATATTTTAACAAGAACAGCTTTAGTGAATTTAAGAAGCTCTAATTTGACGCCACGCCAAAGAGCGAATATTTATGGATGGTTGAGGATGAATCCGCATTTCGAAATATCAACCGCTAATATTGATAGCCTTGAGAGACTCCCGAATCCATCCTTTCATGACAGAGCAGATAATTTGTTGTTGTATTTTGAAAATTTGACGTCATACGCTGGGAAAAAACTCAATAAAAACAATTCATGGCTGGGTTTCTCTTCGAGTCTTAATCAAGATGAACTTAATGAAACAATTTCTTTCCTTGAATCTGTAGGTCGTATTAGCCAAGAAAAAGTTGCTCCAAATCACCTTATCAAAATTGAGCCACAAGGGTGGTCTCATTTAGAAAAGATCAAGAAGATAAATGAAGATAGTAATCAAGGATTTGTTGCAATGTGGTTTTCTGAAGATATGCAGAAAATTTACGATAGTGTTATATCAAAAGCAATTCTATCAGCTGGTTACTCGCCGCATCGTGTAGACCAGCGTGAGCACAATAATAAAATTGATGATGAAATCATTGCACAGATACGGAAAAGCCGGTTTGTTATAGCAGATTTCACTGGGCATAGAGGTGGTGTTTATTTCGAAGCTGGTTTTGCTAAAGGCCTAAATATCGAAGTGTTTTGGACATGTCGAGAAGATGATCTCGAAAATTTGCACTTTGACGTGAGGCAATATAACTGCATCACTTGGGAAATCGATAAATTGAATGAATTTGAAAATAAAATCAAAAATAGAATAGAAGCAGTTTTAGGGAGGGGCTCAGGACCAGGTATCGCCTTTTGACAATTTTTATATAAGGGAACCTGAATAGGAGAAAGTGTTGGGGTCGCATCTTAATTATTAACTATTGACATCTGCCCTATATCAGTTCGCTATACAGACCGACAATTCCGAAATAGAGTGAGGCAAATAAAACATCGTATAATTACTAATTAAGATCCGACCCTCGTTCCCTCTCCAGTGCATCAGAGTGCACTTTGTACTGTTTTAAGACGCTGTTTAGAGCACCAAATCATGCCCCGTAAATTGATGAGATTTGTTACTGATTATAAACTAATATCTCAATATTTATACATTTCACGGAGAGAATAAAAAATCAGTTTTGCGGTCTAGGGCACAGGAAATGTGGCATTTGCCTTAAAATTTCGGTTCTCTAAACTAGGTTAGAACAGCAAAATAGGATTGAACATAGTGGATTGGAAAAAGTTCATAGAAGACTTATTAAAGTATGCAATTGTAATCGCCCCTGTTATTCTTTCTGCAGTTTTGGGCTATCTTTTTGCAAAATTTAGGGCCTTTCGTGAAGAAAAACAGAAAGCTTATAGTGAACTGCTACCTATCATAGTCAAGATGCTATATGACCCTCAACCTGAAATCGAATCGGAATTTAGTAGATCATTAATGAAATTATGGCTCTATGCAAACAAGCGCGTAGCGAAAAAGTTAGATCATGCTATTGGACTTTTTCATAAACCTGATAAACGAAATGAAGTTACCAAGGCTCTTCAAGAGGCGATAGTCGAAATGCGCAAGGATATACAAATTTTGCCTTGGCAAAGGTTGAAGCCTGATGATGTTCGTCATCTTTATACTAAAATTTCAAAATGAAGTTGTTCTAACATTTTGCTTCACCAGATTCGGGCCAAAAAGCGGCCCTCTCTGGTGAGCAATTCGTTATGGATCTAAAGAGATGACAGATACTAAAACCACAGAATCGCAGGAAGGCGAATCTACAAAATTCGAGTCAACTCCAAATATTGGAATAGAGAAAGAGACTTATGGAATAGAACCTAAACATTTATCCACCCAAAAAGATGACAAAAAATGCAAGGAAGGTCTAATGGGGTCAAGTCTGCCCATGACTCAATTAAATTTCAAGATGAGTCATGAGCAGACTTGACCCCAAGACCACAAGAATAGACCCTAAGAATGCAAAAAATATGACCAAACGAAATATTGTATATTTAATCATATCCGTTATTATCTTTCTGCCTCTTTTAAGCTATGCCATTAATCCATTACACAAGTCGCCTGACAAAATAAAAAATAAACTTATTAAAAAAACTAAAATAGGTTTTACAAAAGAAAAGGTGAAAGAAATCGGGAAGGCCCAGCTGAATTTAATTTTGAGAGAAGATGAGTATGGACCTCCTGATAGAGAAATGGTGATCCCTTTCAAAGATATCCTTCATACCTACTTAGAAGCTGAATTAGGATCTCATTTTTCACATGATTACTTTGTTTTTAGAACCTATGTTTATGCCTATTGGGTGTTCGATAGAAATGATAAACTTATAGATATATTGATCTATAAAGAAACTGACGCCCTATAAAAATTCAGACATAACCTGCTGCTGGTTGGGACGCGCAGGGGCTGCGCGCCCCACATCAGAGGCGCTAAAAAAAATTTTCTCAATATCACTTCCCGAGATGGGGGTTTGCGGATTAAATACCCGGTATTCCTCATAACGTCTCTGCAGCACAGGCCATTAACCACCATGCTCAACGGCACCCACTTTTTACTGACCTACACCTGCAACTTCGAATGCGACCACTGCTTTCTGTATTGCAGCCCATGGTCGAAGGGGACGTTTAGCATCGGTCAGGTGACGCGGGTGCTGGACGAGGTTCGGAAGATCGGCACGGTGGAATGGATTTTTTACGAGGGCGGCGAACCGTTTCTCTTCTACCCGCTGCTGTTGGAGAGTGTCCACCGGGCGGCGGAACGCGGGTTCAAGGTGGGAATCGTGACCAACGCCTAAACGTTGAGGCAAGGTGAAGTAATGGGGTCAAGTCTTCCCATGACTCAATTAAATTTCAAGATGAGTCATGAGCAGACTTGACCCCAAGACCCCTCATAATATTATAGTTGGACTAAAAAAATGCCAAATTGTGATTACTATGGAACAATTGATGATCATGGAGATATATTAGAATTTCTATTTTCCGAAAATTTATGTGATATATTTGAATTGTATTCTGAGGTTGAAAGGCCTTTAAAAAAATTCAATTCACCTGAAGAAGTTCTAAGTCAATTTTCAAGATGTTATACAACAGGAAAAAAATGGCATACTGTTTACTTGCAGCTTTATGTAAAAGGGGCTGGACCAGATTTTAAGCCAACACTTAAAGAGTTGGTGCCTGAAAAAAATGATGGAGCTACTTTCAAATATAGGGCAGAAGGATGGGGATTGATTCAATTATATCTTTCTACGACAGTTGATAAGATATTACGTGATTCGCACTCAAATCATAATACTGAAAAACGAGCTAATAAATGGTCAAGTATCTGTAGTGAGTTAGAGGATCCTTCACTTTGGGACTTTTCAAAAATTACGAAATTCTCATCGCGGCTTAATCGGCAAATAAGAAAGAAGAAGGTGGCAAAATTAAATAGCCGCGTGGTGCTACCAGGCGGTTTAAAAGCATGGGATGAAGGGTGTACTCTGGCTCCATATCATCCGGATAAGCATGAAATTGAAAGACTGTAAATTGTTAATCAGAGTCCAACAATTGGTTCCAGGTGACGCATTCCGCTGCGCTGCATGCGCCCCTGAACCATAGCGTTGGGTCAATAGGAATAAGTAATGTTAAAGAAATTCGTAGATGGACTAATATTTGGTGCAGGCTTCGGCATTACATTCGTAGCGATTTTGTTCGCTTCCATATATTTCATATTACCAACTTTAGCAAAGAAATCATTTAATTCTTTAACTCCAACATCTCAAAACACCTTAGCAACTGTGCCAGCTATCGAGGCACCAAAAACTCGCTATCTTGGTTCCACCAACATATCTTCAAGTGGTTTTACTCAAAAAGGAATACTGGCTACCGGTGATGGAAAAATAATAGGTAGTGCTACAACCAACGGGAAGCTCCTCAATGGCCTAAAACTCCGATTAGCATTGAACGGTAGTGTTTATAGCTCTTGGGCTACCACTGATTTAGCAGGCGAATATACAGTTAAAGTGCCTTACGGTGACTATATTATAGACGGTTTTGAATTTGATAAAACAACGGCTGATGAATTGTTGCCGAATATGATCTTACATCCTCAAAACCCGCATTCGAGTAACAAATTTCAAGTAAATTCGTTGTCAGAGGGACGAGGCCTAACCTTTAAATTTGTAAATCCAATTATGAAGAAAATCAAAAAAAGCAAATTTAGTTCCGACGAGGATGTCATACTTGAATGGGAAGATTACCCAAATGCATCAAGCTATACTTTGCAAATTGATGAGAAATCTGATCCCTATTCTTGGGCGAGCGACCACTTATTTGAATGGTCTGATAGACCTGAAGTTTCAAAGTCGCATATTAACTTAAGTGAATACAAAATAAAATTGAAGCCTGGGAATTTTTATACAATAGATATTAGCGCCAAAGACAAAAACGGGAATTGGATATCAGAAAGTGCAAGAAACTACTCTGGCTATGATTTCGAAATTATAAAATAGAATTCATGCGACCCAACATTGGGCTGTTGCCGACTCGGTTCCCTCGCGGCAAAGCTCTGGCGCTATCGCGCCGAGCAAAGCTCGGCGCATCTTGCAGGGTGTAAGTCCCTGCCGGGAGAGAGTCGGCAACGGCTTTCTGTAAGGGTTAGCCCCCCACCCGTATCGAGCCTTGGGTCCATGGCGGAGATGCTTTCTGATCATTGTAAGTGCTGGAAGCCGCTGTATTGGCTGGAAACGAGCCGCGACCCGGGAGACCGGTGGCATTCGCGGATGGTCTCACCCCACTGAACGAACAATGGAGCAGAGGTATCGAACAAGATGGGCTAAGCGTAGGCAGAGAATCCTGTAGGCCGTAGGGGAGACCGCGCTCCCTGAAGAGCTGGTACAGCTTCGAAATAGCAATTGCGGACGCCGAGGGTTTTAACGTGCACCGAAGGCAACACAGAAGCATCCGTTACAGGCGAGGATGTGAAGGTCCGCCGGAGTCATCAGGCCGTGGCATGCAGGAAGAGATGCGCTGTAGAACTCGGGAAGCCCCAGAGGCTCCTGTGGGGAAGGAATCCGCAGGTGGGAGCGGAGACGCTCTACATGCCGATGGGGTGTCTTATCAGGCATACTACTCAGCGGTGGGGAAAGCCCACTACACGGGGAAGGACCTGACGGAAGTACGCAGCCTGCAAAGGAAACTCGTACCGGACAAAGTCGGGCTGGAGCAATACGAGCCAACCTCCCTGCAGGGGATAGCAACGAAGGCGGAAGTACGAACAGCACACCGTTTTCAGGATCTGTACCGGTGTCTAAACGCCCGATTTTTGGCAGACTGCTGGAAGGATTTGAACAAAGATGCGGCCAGCGGAATCGATCAAGTGACGGCGGAGGCCTACGAGGAGAATCTTGAGGCCAATATCAAGGCACTGGAAAAGCGCCTGAGACAAAAGCGGTACCGCGCCAAATTGGTGCGGCGATGTTACATTCCTAAGGGCAATGGGGAAGAGAGGCCACTTGGCATACCGGCACTTGAGGACAGATTGTTGCAGTTAGCGTGTGCCAAGATTTTAACATCGATTTTCGAATCGGATTTTGTAGAGACCAGTTACGCTTATCGTCCCAAACGAAGCGCCAAAGAGGCAATAGAAGATTTGCAGTTCAATCTTCAGTTTGGGAAGTTTGGCTACATTGTCGAGGCTGATATACAAGGCTTTTTCGACAATATTGACCATGACTGGGTTTTACGGATGCTCCGGGAGCGGATTGATGACGCGGCGTTTCTAACCCTGCTCGGCAAGTGGCTGAAGGCTGGGGTACTGGATACGGATGGTAAGGTGATTCATCCGGAGTCGGGAACGCCGCAAGGCGGGAGCGTATCGCCGGTACTGGCAAACGTATATCTGCATTTTGCTCTGGATCTGTGGTTTGAAAAGCGTGTGAAGGCGCAGAGTTGTGGTGAGGCGTTTATTCTCAGGTACGCCGATGACTTCATATGCGCCTTTCGCTATCGCGATGACGCCGAGAGGTTCTATCATGAGCTGCCCAATCGGTTGAGCAAGTTCAAACTCGCGGTGGCACCCGAGAAGAGCGAAATGATACGTTTCAGCCGCTTTCATCCAGGGATGCAAAGCCGGATCATGTTTTTAGGCTTTGAGGCCTATTGGATGGAAGACCCCAAGGGTGCGGTTAAAGTGAGACTGCGAACGGCCCGCAAGAAGCTGCACGATGCCTGCCGACGCATCAAGGGGTGGATAAAGGAGAACCGTCATCTGAAGGGGGCAAACTTTATAAGAGCGCTGAACCGGAGGTTGCAGGGCCATTACAATTACTTCAATGTGCCCGGCAACTTGAATTCGTTGTGGCGTTTTTACCGCTGGTCAGTGGACTGTGCATTCAAATGGCTGAACCGGCGAGGGGGAAAGCGTAAAAGCTTTACCTGGAAAGTGTTCACACGCGCCATAGACCGGTTAGGTGTCGCCAAGCCCCAAATGGAGATGGTCAACCGAAAACATCGCGTGTTTGTATAGTGCAAAGGCCTTACGCGGAAGCGAGTACAACCGAGGAACCGGATGCGGGAAAACCGCACGTCCGGGTCTGTGCGGGGGGCGCTGGGTAACCGGCGTTCCTACCGTGAGATAAAAAAATTTCTTCTCAATATCACTTCCCGAGATGGGGGCTTGCGGATTAAATACCCGGTATTCCTCATAACGTCTCTGCAGCACAGGCCATTAACCACCATGCTCAACGGCACCCACTTTTTACTGACCTACACCTGCAACTTCGAATGCGACCACTGCTTTCTGTATTGCAGCCCATGGTCGAAGGGGACGTTTAGCATCGGTCAGGTGACGCGGGTGCTGGACGAGGTCCGGAAGATCGGCACGGTGGAATGGATTTTTTACGAGGGCGGCGAACCGCTTCTCTTCTACCCGCTGCTGTTGGAGAGTGTCCGCCGGGCGGCGGAACGCGGGTTCAAGGTGAGAATCGTGACCAACGCCTAAACGTTGAGGCAAGGTGAATATGACCAAACCCCGTGTACCCATGGGAGCGGTAATTGGAAGGGCCCTCATTGCGCCCCTATACCTGGAGGCGGCTTCCTGGAAAGCCCTTGTCAGATCCCTGCTGACCCTTGCGCTTGTGGGCCTGTTGCCGGTCGCCGCAGCCTATTTTCACATGGGATGGATGGTACAGGTGGCCGCGTTCGCATTTCTCTGGGTCGCAATCCTCTTGCTGGCCTGGAACTTCGAGCGCCACCTGCTGCTGGGGGCGGCGGCCGGTGAATCCGATCCGAGGCTGCGGCAGCGCTACGGGCTCAATCTTATGGTCCTGGTCGTCGGGGGCATGTTGCTGGCATTTGTCATTTGGTATTTGCTGCAATGGGTGCTCGCGGCCATATTTTTACTGCATTTGGCTGCCAGCGATAACAACCCTTTACCTTCAGTGGCCTACGTACTGGGATGGATCGTGGCGATTTCGGTGGCGGGTTCGTTTCCGGTTCGTTTTGTCCTGCTGCTGCCGGCCGCGGCGGCAGGCCACGATATCGCGCCTAAGAGAATCTGGCGCCTGACCCGCGGCAACGGGCTGCGGCTTTTCCTGGTGCTTGTCATCCTTCCGGGCGTGCTGGCCGGCTATGGGCAATTGCCCCTCGCCTCAGGCCGCAGCTTTCCAGGGAGCGCGATGGTGGCCGGTCTGCTGACCGCTTACGGGGGCATGGTGTATTTGGCGGTTCTGGCATGGACCTATCGCAGCCTGTCCGCCATGCCGCTGCCGGAACTCAAACAAGGTGCCGGAGCGCGCCTGCTCAGGGATAATGCCCGCAGACTGTGGGCGGCGCTGGCGATCGTCCTGCTTCTGTTCGGCGGCGTTGCGGTTTATAACGCTTTCTACAGGACGGCCCCGGGGGAAACCGTTCAAATCCTGCGCTTCGGCAAACCGCAACGCATCGCATCCGATCCCGGCACACGGGTCAAGATCCCCTTTGTCGAGGAAGCGCGCCCGCTGCCCGATGTTTTTCAAGCCCAATACCAAGGCACGTACCTGACCTACCACAAAGAGTTAGTGCCATTGGACTGCCGGGTCCAGTGGCGGATCGTCGACGCGGCGGTTTTTGACAGGACGATAGGTGGCCGCACCACGTGTGCCGATGGCATCATCGGCGATCTCGTGATCAGCCTGCTGCGGGACCGCTTCGCGAGGCTGGGCCCGGATGACATTCGACCGCTGATCGAGGCCGGCAGTCTTACCCTGCCCAAGGAGGAAACAGCGCATCCCACAACGCTGCTCGATGGGGTCATTGACGAAATCAATAAAAGGATCAAAGTTTATGGGATGGAAGTAACCGTATTGCGCATGGACGTCCGTAGCGGCGTCGGATGAGAGAACGGCTTAAATTGTTTCTTCATTTTCTTTCACGTGAAGAGGAAACGAAGCAATCACGCCTCGGCGTGACAGGCTTCAAACGCCCGTGTCCCGCTTGATCTTGCGTGTCGGCGCGGGTCAAAGGGAATTGCAACCGAAAACTTAAACTTTTTCCGGGGACAACCCAACGCCTTCCGCTCTGCGGGAGGCGTTTATTGAAGTTCAACCAATCCATTCAGGGGGAAAAATATGGCTGACAAATATAAACGAATTGCCATCGTAACCGGCAGTACTTCCGGCCTCGGTGAGGCCATCGCGCGGAAATTCGTCGCCGCCGGCTTCGGCGTCGTCGGCAACGGACGGACGGCGCAAAAATTGGCCGCGCTCGAAAAGGAACTTGGTCCTGCTTTTTGCAGTGTCGCCGGAGATGCGGCCGATCAGGCCGTGGTGGAAAAACTCTTTGCCAAAGCCGAGGAGCGCTTCGGCCGTGGGGCCGATATCGTGGTGGCCAATGCCGGCCGGGGGCTGGGGGGGTCTGTAAAGGATGCCGATCTGAGGCAGTTCGGGGAAGTGCTAAACACCAACGTGGCCGGGGTAGCCATGCTGATTCAAAAAGCGGCCCGGCAAATGGTGCCGGTGCAGGAGAAGGCTTTTCCCGATGCCGCGGCCGATATCGTCATCATGGGATCGGTGGCCGGGCGCCACATATCGCCCTTCAGCGCCGCCTACAGCGCCTCCAAGTTTGCCGTCAACACCCTGGCGGAAAGCCTGCGGCGGGAAATTGCGACCACGGGGGTGCGTGTTTCGCTGGTGGAGCCGGGCGCGGTGATCAGCGGGTTTCAGGCAGCGGCCGGATACGATGACGCCATGGTGAATACCCTGCATGCGAAATACGGCCCCTTGCTGGTCAGCGACGACATTGCCGATGCCGTGTATCATATCGTAAGCCAGCCGCCCCGCGTGCATATCAGTGATATCATCGTTCGCCCCACGCGTATGGACTATCCCTGATACGGCCGTGGTTCGCAGGCGCGCTAAGTCTACCGGGTGATTTCAGCCAACGGGGAAGATGAAGGCTACCCCTTGGCATGGGGGCCTTCCAAACGGGGCGTTCGACGCGCCCCGTCTTTTTCCGGTCAGGCAACATTTGCGGTTACCCGCCAACAACCTCAACAACGCGTGCTAAAACTTTGCAGAAGTTCTTTTTCCCGGCGAAGGTCAGCCCGCATATCGTGGCTTTCCGTCCTGACGATTTCCTGTCGCAGGTCGTCGAGATAGTGGTTTATGGCATGGCAAACGACTTTTTTCTCTTCGTCTTTCACTTCCATACTCATGGCATTGACCTCCTTGTGCCAGCCAACCGGGTTTCGACCGGTTCAAACAGCTCACGGCGTTCAGGCATGTGAGCTTGCCCTTCCCACGGCATTCGAACGCTGGCCGTGCTTCCGGGCTAACCCAAAGCATAGGCATTTCCTGCGTAGATTCAAGTCAACGGCAGTGTTTACCGGGGGGAGCTGCGCTGCGAAGATCGGATCCGGCAGTCAGCATTGCGGGGATAAGGCGATGAGAAGCACTCCGGCCCATCGCCCGCTATAAAAAGAGACGATAGAGGCGCTTTTACGGTGTGCAATAGAGGATGCTTATGGCTTATCGCCGGAAGCACCGGTGCCCAGGGCTCGGTCCAGGGCGGCCTGCAACTCTACGATGCCGTAGGGTTTCTGCAGAAAGGCCTGGGGGCGCTCAGGATGTTTGTCGCGCTTCACCTGCACCTCGTCGTAGCCGCTGGACAGGATCACCGGCAGATCGCCGCGCAGCTCCCGTAGCGCGGCCAGGGTCTGCCAGCCGTCCATGCGGGGCATGGTGAGGTCGAGGACCGCGAGACGGATGTCGCCTTTGCGGGCGCGGAACTTCTCAACGGCATCAAGACCGTCGACGGCCGTGACGACCACAAACCCTATCCGTTTAAGTTGGGCCGCCGCCATATCGCGCACCAGGGGCTCGTCGTCCGCCACGAGCACCAGACCTCTCTGGTCGGACAGCTCGGGCGGTCGGACACCATTTTGCTTCGTCTCGGCCGCGGTCTCGGTCAGTTCGGGAAAATAGACCCGGAAGATCATGCCGCGGCCCGGGCGCGTCTCGACATGGATGGCGCCTTCGTTGGACCGGATCAGCCCCAGAACCACGGACAGTCCCAAGCCGCGACCGGTGAATTTGGTGGAGAAAAAAGGCTCGAAGATTTTTTCCAGATGGGTTGCATCCAGGCCGCAGCCGGTATCGGACACGGAAATACAAGCGTAGGTTGCGGTTTTAGGCGTCCAGTCCAGCGGAAAAAAGCGGGAGGCGCTGATATCCGCTTCGTCAACCACCCCGACCGTGACGGCGATTTCCCCCTTTTGGTCCCCGATGGCTTCGGCGCTGTTGGCGATGATATTGGCGAGGATCTGTTGGATATGGACGCCGGTGGCCTTGATTCTCGGTCCCGGGGAACGGAATTCGGTTTTCAGCCGGATGCCGGGAGGAATCGACAATTGGGAAAGGGGCAGGGCTTCGCGGACCGCTTGGGCGAGATCGAGGGGTTCTTTGGCCTCCGGGGTCTGACCGAGATAGGCCCGCATCAGTTTGCCGATTTCGATGGCACGGTGTGACGCCTGCATGGCGTCCGCCAGATGGGAATCCAGGTCGACTCCCTGGGACAGGTTGTGCTGCGCCAGCTCGAGGTTGCCTACCACCGCGCCCAGCAGATTGTTGAAGTGGTGGGCGATGCCGCCGGCCATACGGCTCAGACTTTCGGCCCGCCAGATGCGCTGTTTCTGCTGCTCCATCAGAAGCTTTTCGGAATGGACTTGTTTAGCCTCGGTCATGTCGGCAAAGGAGGTGAGCAGGCACTGCCGACCGTCGATGGCCACGATGGACAGCGAGACAAGGAAGGTGACAATGCTCGCGGACTTGGTCCGAAAGCGACACTCCCTGGCGTAGACATGCCCACATTTGGTAAGCTCGCTGCGGATGGCGGCTTCATCATCGGGGTCGGCCACAAGTCCGATCTCGGCATAGGTTTTACCGATCACCTCCGATCGGGTGTAGCCAATATCCCTGAGAAACGTCTCATTGACGTCGAGAAAGTGTCCTTCGGGAATGGCGTTGAGGGCAATGGCAAGGGGGCTCCATTGAAACGCCGTGGCGAAGCGTTGTTCCGATTCCCGCATGGCGCGGTAGAGCCGGGCATTCTGGAAGGCGGCGGATGTCTGATCGGCATACAGTGAAGCGATCTGAACGGTATCGGGGGTGAACATCATGCGATACAAGCGCACGGCATAGAGCAGCCCCAGGATCTGTTTCTCGCGGTGAATGGGAATCGCCAGGAGTGACCGGGCCGGGCAGGTCTTCAGGCCGCATATCGCGAACTGTTCGCCGACCGTTTGCAGGTCGTCAATGCAGTAGGGCTGGCTCGCCGCCAAACGCGATTCCACTAACAATTTATTGGTAAGACGGCGCCAGAGGGGAGCTTCCCCAAGTGCCAGATCGGATTGGTAGGCACGATCGGGATTGCCGTCGGCGTCCATCAGCACCAGCAGGGCTGCATCGGCAAGCACCACTTCCGGAAGATGGCGGACCGCTTCGGCCGCGACCTTTTTCTCCTCCAATTGTGAGCTGATGAGGCGGCCCACCCGGACAAGCTGTTCCACCTGGGCGCTTTTTTGAGCCTGCTCCAGGGTCAGGCCGATGCGATAGGCCATGGTCGCCAGCAGGTCGGCATCGGCATTGGCAAAAGGCAGCGACTGGCAGCGCGCCAGGACCAAAGCGCCGCGTACCGACTGGGTGTCGATCACGGGCAGCCAGACTGCCGTTTCAGCCCCAAGTTCCCGGAGCTGCGGCTCCACCAGCGGGTCTTGGCCGGCTTCCGTGATCAATACGGGGGCCTTGCTGGCCATGGCTGTCGCCGCATAGCTGGACAGGGCTTCCGATAGCGGCTGGTGAATTATATCCTCGGGCAGACCAATGGCGGCCTTGGGGACAAAATTACCCGTCCCGGACGGATCCAAAAGAACGACGATTTCCGCTATGAAAAGTTCCGAGAGGGCGGCCAGCGCCCTGTCGAGGAGGTCCGGGAGCGGCTTGGGCTCATTGAGGATAGTCAGCAGGCGGGTCAGACGGGTGGTGTCACGCACGGCTTCCCTCGCCGCCTGGAGGGCCGCGTCGCGTGCGGCGCGCAGGCGAAAATCGCCGTCCGAGTCTTTCGATTCCTGATTGTTATTGCACGGATGCGCGTTGACCGACATCCTACTGCCCTTTAAAGCGCCATTGCCGTAAGGGTGGCATTGTGGGTTCCCAGTACACCGGTCGTGCGTGAAAATTCGCCGCAACAGTGCATTCCGAAGACCGGCACGCGGCCCGCAGCCGCCTGCAAACGTTGGGCTTCTTCCGGCTTGCGGTCACCGAAAATAGTGGCGCGGGCCGCACAACTGAACGCCAGCAGCAGCCCCGCCTCGGGGTGCGTTTCCAGAGCACGGGTGGCGGTGCTTTCGACAATGTCGAGCAGCATATCGGGCGTGCCGGTCATGACCTGGACAGCGCTTCCGGCCGACGGGGCGCAGCCCTGGATCCGGAGGCCTCCCTGGGCCATCTTGGCCCGCGCCACCCGGATGACGAAGGATCCGTCCGCCTGGAGCAGGCCGAAGGGGTGATTGATGGAGGTCTCCCAAAATTTATCGGCACTCAAGGCCCCCGGTGCCAGGCCGAGTTGTTCTTCATAGACGACCGACGCCGGCCGGCCCCCGATCTCGAGGATTTCAGCGCCCCCGGCACGAGTGATCAGCAGGGGGACACCGATGGGCTGCCAGCCGTGCTGGACTTCGACGCGCAACGGCCTTTCGCTGGCGATCCAGAGGGCCAATGCGCCATCATTTACGATATCGTTATTATGGAAGATGCTTGTTTTTATGAATTGCTGTTCGTCACTCGCCGCTCCCCCGAACATGGGTACTTTGGGACCGGTGATCCGATAAACCCCCTGTACGATCTGTTGCAGATCCCCGAGAAGGGCGTCGGCCAGAACCAATACCCCGGCGTGCGGGCTTTCACCAACCTCAGCCCGGCAAGTCCGTGTGATATCCTGGGCGGCGCGATCCATGTCAACGCGGATATGACTGGCCGATGCCGCCGCAAAGCGGTAAGGCCCGGCGGTCATGGCCAGAACCGCGACGCCGGCCCCGAATCCCATATATGTGCCCTGCACGAGCTCGCCGGAGCTGGTGGCCCCGATCAGCAGTGTGGTGCCTGTCACCGAGCGGATAGTCGCCAGTAGTTTGGGAAGATCGTAGCGTGGGGTGCAGAAAACCATGATGAGTGCCGGTGGTTCGCCGGGCAGCCCGGCCAAGGCCGCGGAGGCCGCCGCGCGTCCGGCTTCGGCCGCATCCTGCGCATTGCTGGTGCCAATGCCTGTGCATAGGTTCATCGCTGACATGTCCTTGCTTTGGGGGAAAAATTTCCAGGACAATCCCAAGTCCCTGAGAGGCCTTTGATCTGACGACGAATGGTCAGATCGCGAGGCCGGACCGGGCCGGGCAACGCCGCGGTCCGCCCAACCCGGTCTTCAAACCTCGATCAGAGCTTATATCGTACGAAGGGTTCAATTTCTTGAGCGAATTCTATACTTGGGGAGGGGGCGAGATCGGAGTCCCTGACGGATGGTGATAGACTTGTTTGATCAAGGTTCCGACCTCGCTGTGTATCAGAACGGGTAAGCACCCCTCGATGTTGAAACTTACCTAAACCTTCGTCATCTGCACGTCTCACTGAAGGGCGAGCCCCAAGGCTACATCGACGATATCATCCGGTCCCGGGGATTTCAGCGGAATGTCGTTGCCACTGTGGGGCATTTCTTGGTGGCCCCGTTCCTGCTGGCATCGACGGATGCCGTCGCTACGGAGCCGCGTCGCATTCTGGCACCTTTGGGGCGACTGCTGAATCTGAAACTTGTCGATCCACCCATCGACATCCCGCCTTTCCAGGTAACCCAAATATGGCATAGGCGTTTCGATACCGACACCGGGCACCAATGGCTGCGGGCTGCGGGATCTGATACAGGCAATCTGCAGGGGGTTAAACGAAGGGGTTCCTGAACGGCGATGAAATACACCATTGCTTGCCAACCGGCATCGTCATCACCCCGGGGCGTGGATCGAGGTATGCCCCGGGTATACGGAGTTTGGCGTTGATTTTCAGTGACAGACGGGTATTGGCCGGCCTAGTTGCCGATTTTTCATCATCCGGTTCGCGCTCGGCGGCAGCTTCAAGGCCCTCGGGTTCAGAGGCGCGCCTCAGTCTTGCGCGTCTTTTTCCCGGCGGATGAAGTCGGCCAGGCTCCCCAGGGTCTGCAAGATGGTCCGGCCGATTTTTTCGGCGTCGATGCGGATGCCGTAGCGCATCTGCACGGTCACGATGATTTCGACGGCATCCAGGGAGTCCAGACCCAGGGGGCCCTCCGGGCCGATCAGGATGGAATCCCGCCCGAAGTCCTCGGGCAGGGGGCCGGGAATATCACACGCTTCCACGATCATTTCTGCCAGTTCACGCTCTAAAGCATCCATAGATGTCTATCCGAGATTCCTTTCCGCATGGGCCCGACGACGGCCCGCTGATGTCAGGGATGGTTCGGCGGCGGACAGCGCCATCCGGTTTTCAGGGTCCGGGTGGATGGCCACAGCCCAGGTGCCCGGGCCGGTGTGGACGCCGGTGGTCAGGGACAAGGGCTGCAGGATGATTTCCGCCCCGGGAAAGTGTTTGGCAATGGCCTCGGCGGCCTTGGCTTCGACCCAGTCGCGATTGTCGGTATACTCCACCAGGACGATGGGCGCGACCGCATTCGCCAGATCGGTCTTCAAGTGTTGCAGGGCAAATTGCAGCTGCTCCGTGCGGTTTTTGACGCTGCCGATTTTTTCGGCGCCCGTGGACAGGGGACTGATGACCGGTTTGACATTGAAGAAGTCCCCCACCACGGCGCTGGGCCGGGAGAGCCGGCCCCCGGCGGCCAGGTATTTCAGACGGTCGATAAAGATGTATTCCCGGCAAACGGTCAGGGAGCGTTCCGCCAGGGCCGCCACGCGTTCCATGTCCGCCCCGCCGGCGGCCAGCCGCACGGCGGCCAGCACCATGACCGCCAACCGGCCCGAGGCCGCCCCCGTATCCACGATGCGCAACCGGTTGCCGGGGTCGTGGCGGGCCTGCCAGGCCGCGGCCGCCCCGTAGTTGCCGGTAAAGGCCGATCCGACGCAGAGATAAAGGGTTTTCGAATACGTTTCCAGCAGGCGCTGGTAGTGCTGGCGGCGTTCGAAATCCGAGGCCTGGGAAGTGGACACCCGCTCCCCGGCGCGCATGCGGCGGTAAATCTCCTGGGGCATCACCCGGGTTTCGGGCAGGGAGTCGTCACCGGTGTTGATATAGCTTTCCAGCAGGGTGATGCCGTAGCGTTGCTGGTCTTCACGGGTCAGGGAGGCGGCGCCGTCCGTGGCGATGTGCACCCGGGCCGGGCGGGGGCGCTGCCGAAAGGCCCGGACCTGCCGGGACAGATCGTCTTCCGACCAGCTCATCAGGGCGCCCGTGGCCTCTATGGTACGGCGGGCGGTTTCCCGGTCGGCCGTATGGAAATGGAGTTTGATCACATCGTCCCGGGTAAGATGCACGACGCTCTCGGCCTGGGCAACCAGATCCTGAATGACGGCATCCATGCCCGCGTTCGCCGCCAGCACGGTATCGATGCAATACCCTTGATTATCGGCCTCCTGAAAGTCGGCGCTGATATTAAGGCTGCCCGGGAAACGCCGGGTGGGCGGTTGGCAGTCGTCAAGCCGGTCGATCAGGGCGTAGAAAAACCCTTCGAAAAAAAGATACATCCCCAAGGCGCCGGCATCCACGACACCGGCGGCCTTCAGGCGGGGCAGCGCCTCCGGGCTGTTCTGCACCGTGGCCTGCAGGGCTTCGAGCAGGGCCTCGACCGTGTCGACTGCGGCAACGGGGCTACGCTGCGCCAACTCGGCGGCCAGGGCATCGAACAGGGACAGCATGGTGCCTTCCCGGGGGGTCTGCACGGCCCGATAGGCGGCCCGGGCGCCCCGGCGGGCGGCGTCGTCTACGGGAATGAACGGTACTTTGATGAATTCGCAGAAAAACTGGGTGGCGATATTCCCGGAGTTGCCCCGGGCGGCCTGGAGGAGCTTTACCGCCCGGCGGTCGATAGCATCGTTCCCGGAGCGGGCCTGCAAGGGCATCAGGCTGACCTGCAGGTTGCGCCCCGTGTCGCCGTCCGCCACCGGGAAGACGTTGATGGCGTCCAGCAGATCCGACCAGGCGGCCAGGCGGTCGAAGCCCGCCTGCAGGGCGTGGTTAAACAGCGTGGGCGTCATGGGACGTCAGCGCGGGTCAAGGCGGTTTCGATTTCGGCCGGGATCTGGAGCATCAGCTCGTCGCCGGGATACTTGACGGACACCTGTTCGCTGCGCCCCCGGGTGGTGACGATGCCGTCGTCCTCGCGCCGGATCTCGAAATCGAGAACGATGCGGATGTGGGCTTCGCGAACCGTCGTGCGTACCACAAAGCGGTCCCGGTAGCGCAGGGAGCGGATATGCTTGGTGGAGGTGCGGGTGACGGGAAAGAAGAACCCCGACCGCTGGGAGTATTCATGGAGATCCACGCCGCAGTGGCTGAAGAGCGCAAAGCGGGCCTGGTCGAAGTACTTCAGGTAATTGCCGTGCCAGACCATTTGCAGGGGGTCGAGATCGTGAAACGGCACGCTCATCCGGATTTCGTGGCTGGCGTAAGTTACCTTGCCCATGGCGATCAGGGGGTCCTCCTGCGGTTTGCGGTTACCGTGCCCCAAGGGCGGCGGCCTGTCCAAAGCGGCGTTCTATTTAGCCGCCTTCCCGGATAAAAGTCAATCATTCGGTCTGAATCTTCTGATATTTAACCACAATTAGACATTGACAGTGATTCGGCAAGAGCGCTAATTTAGCAGGATTTTTGTGGCGATTGCCGAAGGAAGGCCGACCATGCACAAAGAAAATGTACCTCAGGATGTCGGACTGGCGGGTCCCCTGCGGGAGGTGGTTTACGCCGTCGGGGAAGACGGCCGCTACGAGGCTGTCCCCAGTTACGGATGGGATCCCAAAACGGTAGCGCTGCGTCAGGCCTGGGAGCTTATTCTGAAGGAATTGGAAACGATCAAGGCCCGGGTGGCGGCCGGCGAGCTCAGCCCCCTGGCCTGGCACATGACGCGGCATCAGATGCAGCCGCCCCTGCTGGCCAAGTATGCCCGCATCAACCGCTGGCGTATCCGGCGGCACATGAAAGCCGGCCCCTTCCGCCGGTTGAAACCGGAGCTCCTGGCGCGTTATGCCGAAGCGCTGGGCATCCCTGCTGAGGATCTCAAGCGCATCCCCGACACAACGGACCTGGAATTCAGCACGAATCGGACTCACGAATCGGAATGATGATGGAAATTCCCTTTGAACACCGGCAGTCGGCCCACTGCGAAACGGGCGTGGCTGCCAACCTGCTCTCCCACTACGGGCTGGACGTCAACGAGGCCATGGCCTTCGGCATCGGTTCGGGGCTGTTTTTCGGCTACCTGCCCTTTATCCGCCTCAATCATCTGCCGCTGACAACCTATCGCATCACCACCGGCGGCATCCTGAAACGCCTGACCAAACGGCTGGGGGTCACCCTGCGCATGACCTGCTTCCGCAACCCCCGCAAGGCCATGGACGAACTGGACCGCAAACTGGCCGAAGGGGTGCCCGTGGGCTGCCAGACCGGCGGCTATTGGCTGCCCTATTTCCCCCAGGCCTACCGGTTCCATTTCAACATGCACAACCTGGTGGTCATCGGCCGCGAAGGGGATGACTATCTGATCAGCGATCCCATTTTCGAAACGCCGGTGGTCTGCCACCGCCGCGACCTCCTTAAAGCGCGCTTTGCCAAAGGCGCCCTGGCCCCGAAAGGCAAGATGTACTTTGTGGAAGGCGTGCCGGCGGCGACCGACTTCCCCCGGGCGATCAAACGCGGGATGCGGGAAGTCGGCCGCACCATGCTGAAGGCGCCGGTCTCCCTGATTGGGGTCAAGGGCATCCGCAAGCTGGCCCGGCAGGTGGAACTCTGGCCCCAGAAATTCGGCCCGGAAAAAAGCCGTCTCTATCTGGGGCAGGTGATCCGTATGCAGGAGGAGATCGGCACCGGCGGTGCCGGATTCCGTTTCATTTACGCGGCCTTTTTGCAGCAGGCCGCCGAGGTGTTGGCCCTGCCGCGGGTGCGGGAACTGTCCGCTGAAATGACCGCCATCGGGGACCGCTGGCGCCAGTTTGCCGTTTCCGGCGCGCGTCAGTGCAAAGGCCGGGCACGTCCGGAAGATTCCTACGACGCCATGGCCGCAACCGTGCGGGAATGCGCCGATCGGGAGGCCGCTCTTTACCATGAACTGCTATCCCTGGCCTGATGATCCAAAGCCGCCTGAAATCCAGGCGAATGCCGCGGCGGCGCCTCCCAATCCGGACGTGACGATGTCGCCTTTTGCCGACCGGCCGACAACCGCCCATGCGTTTATCCATTGAGATTATCGATCGAGTTTAGCCATGTTGCCTGAGACCCCGTCGACAGCCGCCGTTAGGCCGGTTCTGACCGCCGCCAATCTTGTCAAGCGCTACCCCGGTGCCTCAGAGAACGCCCTGGACGGGCTCAGCCTCCAGGTGGACGAAGGGCAGATCGTGGGACTCCTGGGGCCCAATGGCGCCGGGAAAACCACGGCGGTCTCCATACTCAGCACCCTGATGCGGCCTTCGGCCGGGCAGCTTGCCGTCATGGGACGGCCGGTGGCCGCCCCTCTGCGGCCGATCCGGCAGGTGGTGGGGCTGGCGCCCCAGGAAATCGCCCTTTACGAACCCCTGTCGGTCCGCGAGAATCTGACCTATTTCGGCCGGATGTACGGCCTCAGGGGGGAGGGGCTCAAGGCGCGGGTGGCGGATTGCCTGACGGCCGTGGGGCTGACGGCCCAGGCCGACCGGCCGGTGGCCGTTTTTTCGGGGGGCATGAAGCGGCGGGCCAACCTGGCGGCCGCCATCGTGCACGCCCCCCGGCTGCTTTTCCTGGACGAGCCCACCGTGGGGGTGGACGCCCAGTCCCGGGCCCTGATCATGGATCTCCTGCGTGGCCTGCAACAGGACGGTACGGCCATGGTCTACACCACCCATTACATGGAAGAGGTGGAAGCCCTGTGCGGCCGGGTCGTGATCATGGACGCCGGGCGCATCATCGCTGAAGGCGCCCCGGCGGATCTTCGGGCAAGTCATCCGGACGCCGATTCGCTGGGGGAGCTGTTTTTGAAGCTGACGGGAAGGTCCCTGCGGGATTGAATCGTAAGGGTTCCGCAAAACGTCCGCTATCGGCGTTATGGGAATCTTTCGTTGTTGCGGCGTACCGACGTACGCGTCCTCCGGGCCCCGCGATAGCGGTATTCCTCAAGATTCGCAAGCCTTGCTCTCGAACGTTTTGCAAAACCGTCTAATGGGGTCATTTAGATAATGATCGAAGCCAGAGTATATATCTAACTGTGGATCGCTTGCTCACATCGGTGATGAAGGAATGGCGCCTGCTGGCCCGGGACCGGGTCGGCCTGCTGATGCTGTTTCTCATGCCCGCGCTCCTGGTGATCGTCATTTCCGTGGTGCAGATGAATGTTTTGAAAACCATGGGGGACGATCCGGTGGCCCTTTTGTGGGTGGACCGGGACCAGGGGGAGATGGCCCGGGAGCTGCGGGAGCGCGTGGCCGCGGTGGACGGTATCGACCTGGTTGATCGCCTGGGGGACAGGCCCCTTGACGAGGCCGCGGCCTTGCAGCGGGTAGCCGAGGGGGATTACCAGGCCTGTCTCGTGATCCCGCCCGATTTCACCCGGCAGGTGCAAGCGCGCGCTGTGGCCGCCGCCGAGGTCATGCTCGCGCAGGAAGAAGGGGCGTCGGAAACGGGTGGCGCCTTGCCGGAATTGGTGCTGCATTTCGATCCCCTGGCCGGCGGGGCCTTTCGCTCGGCGGTCGACCAGGCCCTGCAGCGGCTGGTGGCCGGCATCGCCACCGAAGCCAAGTTGGCGGCCTTTGCCAAACGATTTCCCGAGCAGTTGTCCGACACCCTGTCCGCGTCCATGGGGCCATACGCCGATGGGCTGCGGGAAAAGCTTGCCGGCTTCAAGCTGGAATGGGATCCTCGCCCCCTGATGACCCTGGCGGAAACCGCCACCGGACGGGGGGGCTTTGACAAGATACCGTCGGCGGTGCAGCAGAATGTACCGGCCTGGGGGCTTTTCGGCATCTTCCTGATCGCGGTGCCCCTGTCCGGGGCCCTGGTGCGCGAGCGGGCCAGCGGCATCATGACCCGGCTGCAGCTTTTGCCGACATCCTTTTTAACGCTTCTCACGGGCAAACTGGCGGCCTACACCGCCGTCTGTCTGGTCCAGTTCGCCCTGATGATGCTGGTGGGCCGCTTCGTCATGCCGCTTTTCGGCGCCGCCCCCCTGACCCTGGATCAGGCTTACGGGGCTTTGGCGGTGGTGTTGTTGTGTGTGGCCCTGGCGGCGGCGGCCTTCGGCATTCTGCTGGGCGTGCTGACCCGGACCTATGAACAGGCCTCCATGATCGCGGCCATCTCCGTGGTGGTGGCCGCGGCCATCGGCGGGGTGATGGTGCCGGTGTTTGCCATGCCGCACCTCATGCGCACCATCAGCCAGATATCCCCCCTGGCCTGGGGCCTCAACGCCCTGCTGGATCTCTTTGTGCGAGGCGGCAGTCTGGCCACGGTCTGGCGGGAAGCGGCCCTGCTGCTGGGCTTTGCCCTGGTCATGCTCATGTCGGCCTGGATGATCTGGCAGCGCAAGCGGCGCTAGCGGTTTTTAAACGGGACAGACGGTCATCATGATGCCTCAAGCGGTAACGCACATAAGCGACCCCGCCATCGCGGATCAGACCGCGAAATACAAAAAGGGGGGGCAGGGCAGGCGCTTCGCCGTCGTCATACCGGTCTACAACCATGCCCGCAATATCGAAAGCGTGGCCCGTCGGGCCCTGAAACTGGGGTTTCCCGTGGTGGTGGTGGACGACGGCTCCACGGACGAAACCACCGACATCCTGGGCCGGGTGCCGGGACTGCTGCGGCTGCGGCATGCCGTGAACGCCGGCAAGGGGGCGGCCCTGATGACGGGCTTTGAAGCCGCCGCCGAATTGGCCGACTGGGCCATCACCCTCGATGCGGACGGCCAGCACCGGCCCGAGGAGGCCGGGCGGCTCGTGGCGGCCGCCCTGGAAGGCCCCCGCGCCATTATCCTGGGCTGCCGGGAGGGCATGATCGGCCGCCATGTGCCCTGGACCAGCCGCTTCGGGCGGGGATTCTCCAATTTCTGGGTCTGGGCCTCCGGGGGCGGCCGGCGGATCGATTCCCAGAGCGGGTTCCGGGCCTATCCCCTGCCGGAAGTCTTTGCCCTGAAGGTCAAGGCCCGCCGGTTCCAGTTCGAAGTCGAGGTCCTGGCCAAGGCCGGCTGGCAGGGCCTGCCCATCCGGGAGGTTCCCGTCAGCGTGGACTATCATCCCGGGGCCCCGCGGATTTCCCATTTCCGTCCCTTCATCGATTTTTGCCGCAACAGCAACACCTTTTCCCGGCTGATCTTCCAGCGCATCGTGGTGCCGCGCGCCATCCGACGGCGCTGGCTGAGGCACCGCGCCGACCAGGGAGGGCGCCCATGACGTCCGGGCGGCACTTCAACCCCCTGGCCACCGCGGCCACCGTGATCGTGCTGGCCCTCATGGCGCTGGCGGCGCTTTACCGCATCCAATTCGAGACGGATATCGTGGCCACCCTGCCCGAGCACGATCCGGTGATCGCCGCGGCCCGCGACATCCTGCGCCACCATCCGGGTCAGGACCTGCTGGCGGTGGATCTCAGCCTGGCGAAAGACGACCCCGCCGAACTGGCCCGGATCACCCGCGCCGCGGCCGCGGCCATGGGCGCCAGCGGCCTTTTCAAGCGGGTCGGCATGCAGGCCGTGGGGGATCAGATGCCGGCCCTGATCCACTACGTGGTCCGGCACCTGCCGCTTCTTTTTTCCGCCGCGGAGCTCGATCGGCGGGTGGCGCCCCTCCTGACGGAGGCCCGGGTGCGGGAGCAGTTGCAGAACGACGTCCGGCAGCTCGGCTCCCTGGAGGGCATCGGCCAGGCCGACCTGATCGCCCGGGACCCCCTGGCACTGCGCAACCTGCTGCTGGCCCAGCTGGCGCGCCTGTCGCCGGCGCCGGGGGTGCGCCCCTTCCAGGGCCACCTCATTTCCGCCGACGGCCGGCACGTGCTGGTGGTGGCCACCCCGTCCCAGCCTTCCACCGATACGAATTTCGCCCGCCGCCTGGAGGCTTTTTTTCGTGATTTGCCCAAGAAGCTGCAAGGAGATGAACCGGCGGCGGATACCGGGGTAATCGTCACCCCGGTGGGGGCCTACCGCGCCGCCCTGGACAACGAGATGCTGGCGCGCCGCGATACGCGCCGGATCGTAGGGTTTGCCATGGCCGGCATCGCTCTGCTGCTGTTCCTGACCTTTCCCCGCCCCTGGATCGGGCTGCTGGCCTTCGTGCCGGCCGTGGCCGGCACGGTGACGGCCCTGTTTGTCATGTCCCTCCTGCAGGCGCGCCTCTCCGTGCTGACCCTGGGATTCGGCGGGGCGGTCATCTCCATCACGGTGGATCACGGGATCGCCTACCTGCTCTTCCTGGACAGGCCCCGGGCCACCACGGGCCGGGAAGCCGCCCGGGAGGTCCTGGCGGTGGGGCTGATCGCCACCCTCACCACGGTGGGGGCCTTCCTGGCGTTGTCCTTCAGCGGTTTTCCGGTGCTGGGGGAGATCGGCCGCTTTGCGGCCATCGGCATCGGCAGCGCCTTCGTGTTTGTCCACACGGTCATGCCGCACCTGATTCCTTCGCTGCCCCCCGCCCGCCGGAAACGTCCGCCGGTCCTGCAGCGGCAGCTGTCCCGCCTGGCCGGACGGATGGACATGAAAACGTTCTGGGCCGGCGCGGTGGTGGTCGTTGTGCTGGCCCTCTGCGCCCACCCCCGCTTCCAGGTGGATTTGCGGGCCATGAATTCGGTCACCCCCGCCACCCGGGCTGCCGAGGCCCGGGTGCAGGATGTATGGGGGCGGTTTATGGAGCGGGTGTTCGTGGTCACCCATGGCAAGGACCTGACGGCATTGATGGAACAGGGTGATCAGGTAACCGGCCTGCTGGACAAGATGACCGCTGCCGGCCAACTGGCGCCGGGCTTTCTGCCCACCGTGTTTTTCCCGGGACCGGTCCGGGCCGAGGCCAACCGGGCGGCCTGGCAGGCTTTCTGGACCCCGTCGCGCGTCGCGGCGCTGTCCCGCAATCTGCAAACCGCAGGAACGCCCCTGGGTTTTGCCCCGCAGGCCTTTGCCCCGTTCCTGGAGATTCTGGCGGCCGAGCACGTTCAGCCGGTGTCGCCCGATCCGGCTTATTTTGAGCTTTTGGGCATCGTGCCCGATGCCGACGGCACGGGATGGCGCCAGTTTTTTACCCTCAAGCCCGGCCCGGACTACAACGCGGCAGCGTTTTACGATCGCCTGGCCCGGACCGGCAGCGCCCGCCTCTTCGATCCGGTGTTTTTCGCGGACCGGCTGGGCCATTTCCTGGCCGTCACCTTCCGCCATATGCTGGTGGTCGTGGGGGGCTGCGCTGTTGTCCTGCTGGGTCTTTTCTTCTGGGACCTGACCCTGACCCTACTGGCGCTGCTGCCCCTGGCGGCGGCCTTCGCGGGCACCCTCGGCGTCCTGGGCCTGGCCGGCCGCCCGCTGGATATCCCGGCCCTGATGCTGGCCATCATCGTTCTGGGGATGGGCATCGATTACGCGCTTTTCACCATCCGGGCCTTCCAGCGCTACGGCCGGGAGACCGATCCGGAACTGGCGCTGTTCCGCACCACCGTCTTCCTGGCGGCCGCTTCCACCCTGGTGGGGTTCGGGGCCCTGATGAGCGCCGACCACGCGGTTTTCAAAAGCGCCGGTCTGACCTCCTTTTGCGGGATCCTGTTTTCGGCCGTGGGGGCCTTTGTTTTTCTGCCACCCCTTCTGCGGCGCTTGTTCCGCCTGCCGGCGGAGAGGGGACCACGCCAGACCAGGGGGTTCGAACAATCTTTTCGGGCGGCCCGCCGGCGTTTTCGGCATCTCGAATTGCGGCCTCGCCTGGCGGCCTGGCGCGGGCTGCGTCCGGGCGGCCTGCTGAGGAATTTCCCGCTGCCGGAGATGGCGGGGGGACCGGTTGTCGTTTTCCCGCTGCGCTACGGTGTCGAAGTCGCCTGGCTGGCGGAAGCACTCCCCGAACGGCCTCTTATGGGAGCCGATCCGGAGGGCGGCAACGCCCGGCTGGCGGCTCGGGTGGGCGGCGCAGGCGCGGCGTTCAAGACCGGCAGCCTCGCGGCCCTGGCGGCTGACGATCCGGAAGCCGCCCTTGTTATCCTGCCTGGACGCCCGCCGGAATCGGATGGGTTCCCGGTGCCGCTGGCGGCAGCCGACCGCTGCCTGGCGCCCGGAGGACGATTGATGGTTCTGGCTGGCCCGCCTGCGGCGCGGTCGGCCTGGTCACGGAGACTGAATCGATTGATGCGGTCCGCCCCCGACCCCTATGATCGACAGGCCATCGAGGCGTTCCTTGAGAAGCAGGACTATGGGCAGGTCGAGCGCCGACCGGCGGGGGACGGTTCGTCTCAGGTCTGGATTGCCGCCCAAAAAAACTGACAGTTTTTTAGCGGTGTCCGTCCAAGGGCGGTAGATTTGGGTTCCGGCCAAGGCCGCAGGGAATTGGTAACCGGAGGCGTAGCTAGGCTACGGCGAGGATTTCCAAAGAGCGAGAACACCGGCCGGGGCCGAAAGATGCCATTTTGGGATGGACATGACGTAACCCATAGGCTCTTGTTTGGCTCTTATTGCGCAGCGCGGTCGGAATACGAAATAGCAGTGAACACCATCTATCCTGAAAGAGCGGGCCGATGATCGGGAGCGGCAGTTTTACATCATGATCGGCGGCCTTTACTACCGCGCGCTGACACGGCTGTCCCAATGGTTCGGCCCCCGGGTCTTTCAGGTCGGGGCCTGGTTCGTGGCCGCCGGCTATTATGCCTTTTTCCCCGGGCGGGTGGCGGCCAGCGCGTCCTTTTACCGCGTGCTGCAGCCGGGTCGCAGTGGATGGTACTACCGCTGGTGCGCCTGGCAGCAGTTCCAGCGTTTCACCGGGGTTTTCCTGGACCGCTTTCTGCTGCAGACCGGGCAGCCCATCACCCACAGCTCCCAAGGGCTGGACGCCCTTTATGCCCACCTGGACCGGGGGCAGGGCGCGATCCTGCTCATCTCCCATGTGGGCAACTGGGAACTGGCCGCGCACCTGCTCAAGCGCCGCCGGGCGCGCTTGCCCCTCATGCTTTACATGGGCGCCCGGCAGAAGGAGCAGATCGAAAAAACCCAGAAGCGAGACTTGGCCGACTCGGGGATCCGCATCGTGGTGGCAGGGGAGGACTCCGCCGCCTATGACACGGTGGAAGGCATCCAGCATCTGAAGCAGGGCGGGCTGCTGTCTCTGGCCGGCGATCGGGTATGGCACGATGGCCAGCGGACTGTGGCGGCGCGCTTTTTAGGACGCCGCGTGGACCTGCCGGCCGGCCCCCATGTGTTTGCCATGCTGGCGGGTGTGCCTATCTTCTATTTTTTTTCATACCGGACCGGGCCCCAGCGGTACCATTTTTCCGTCATGGGACCGCACGTCGTGAACCCGGCCACCCGGGCCGAGCGGCCGGCCGCTCTGGAGGCCAGCGCCCAGGACTACGCCGACCACCTGGAAGCCTATGTGCGGCAGCATCCGTTCGAGTGGTTTCATTTCCGCTCCCTGTTCAGCGAAAGGGCCGACCCTTGACATTTGTATCGCGATCCAATAGAAGCAATAAATTTTATTAAACAAAATCAGAATGTTCATTGAATTTCGCATTTTTAGGAGCCGCTGCTGAACCAAAGCGGGACTTTTCTGAGGAAGGCTGCATGACAAGGGATGAGATCCGGGACAAGATTCTCAAGGTTTTCGAAACGGAATTCGAAATCGCCAATCCGGGTTTGGACGATGATTTGCGTGAAGCACATGGCTTCGACAGCATCGATGCCATCGAGCTTTTGGGGGAAATCGAGACCATGCTGGGCTACGAGTTGAGCCAGGAGCAGAAAAAGCGCGCCATGGACAATATCCGCACCCTCAACCAGATCCTGGACTACGTGGAAGGCTTGCGGCCCGAACCGGCCTGAGAGGGGATAAGCGCATGGACAGACGGGTGGTCATTACGGCGGCGTCGGCCATCAGTCCCATCGGCCACGGCCGGGAAGCCATTCTGGCCAGCCTGCAAAACGGGATCTCGGGGGTCAGGCCGCTGAAGGACGACGGCCTGCTCAGCGGGCACATCCACTCCAAGGTATTCGGCACGGTCACGGCCGACATCGATTTCGACTTCGAGCGCAAATACCGCAAGACCATGGGCCCGGTGGCCTTCTATGCCTGCCAGGTGGTCAAGGAAGTGGTCGCCCAGGCCGGTCTCACCCCGGAGGTGCTGGGCTCCGGCCGCCTGGGGGTGGCCTTCGGCTCCACCCACGGCAGCCCCACCGTGCAGCGGGGCATTTACGAAACCTTTTTCAGTAAATCCCAAAAGCGCTTCGCCGCCATCGGCGCCGTGGACTACCTCAAATCCATGGTGCACACCACGGCGGTCAACATCACCAAGATGTTCGGCATCACCGGCCGGGTGATTTCCTCTTCCACGGCCTGCACCACCAGCAGTCAGTCCATCGGCTACGGCTATGAAGCCATCCGTTTCGGCCGGCAGGACGCCATGATCTGCGGCGGGGCGGACGAGTACGACACCACCACGGTGGCGGTCTTCGACAACCTGCTGGCCTGCTCCACGGCTTTCAACGACACCCCCTCCCGGACGCCGCGTCCCTTCGATGTGGACCGCGACGGACTGGTGGTGGGCGAGGGGGCCGGGGCCGTGCTGCTGGAAGAGTATGAAGCCGCCCGCCGGCGCGGGGCCGACATCCTGGCCGAGGTGATCGGCTTCGACTGCAACAACAACGGCGGCGACCTGATTTTCCCCAACCAGGACGGTATCACCGCCACCATCAGGAACGGGCTCAAAGACGCGGGCCTAGGACCCGGCGATGTGGATTTCATCAGCGCCCATGCCACGGCCACCAAGATGGGGGACGTGATCGAGGCCAATGCCATCCAGCGTGTGTTCGGCGATCAATCGCCCCTGGTGGCGGGCCTCAAGAGCTACATGGGGCACACCATGGGCTCCTGCGGCGCCATCGAAACGATCCTGACGCTGTATATGATGCAAGAGGGTTTCGTGGCGCCCACCCTCAATCTGGAAAAGATCGACCCGCGCTGCGCGGCCATCCGCCATGTGACCGAACTGATGGATTATCCGGTGCGTGTGGCCAGTATTCAAAATTTCGCCTTCGGGGGCGTGAATACCTGCCTCCTGCTGCGGAAGGTCTGATCCGGGTGGCCCATGGGCGATACCATGCGCAAGCTTGCGGCCTTTCTACGCGACCTGACGGTCACCCTGCTGCTCTGGTTGTATTTCACCCTGGGCTTTATCGTCTTTTTCCTGCCGTTCTATAGCGGGGCGTATTTTTTTTCATCGTCGCCTGAAGCCGCCTTCCAGAAGCTCAATCATTATTTCTACCGCATCTTCTTCCACTATTTCCGGCTGCTGATGCCGGGCCTCACGATCCGCATCGATCCCGCCCTGCGGCGGCTGCGCGGGGCCGTGGTGGTCAGCAACCATCATTCCTACCTCGATCCCCTGCTCTTCCAGTCCGTCTTCGAGAGGCAGACCACCATCGTCAAGAGCGCCTTTTTTCGGGTGCCGATTTTCGGCTGGTTCATCAAGACCGCCGGCTACATGCCGGCTTCGGCCGAGGGCCCCTTCGCTGATCTGATGCTGCAGCGCATGGCGACCCTGCGGGATTTCTTCGCTGACGGGGGCGTGATGTTCGTCTTCCCGGAGGGCACCCGCCGCCCCGGGCGGCCCATCCAGGCGCTGCACGAAGGCGCTTTCAAGATCGCCCGACGCTGCCGGGTACCGCTGGCCGTGGTGCGCTTGCGCAACACGGAGCGCGTTTTCGCCCCCGGGCGTTTTCTATTCCGCACCACAGCGCCCGTAACGATCGCGATCGATCTGGTGCAGCAGTTCGAAAACGCCGGAGCCCTGTCGGCCGCAGAGCTCAAGCTTGCGGTGCTGGAAGCCCTCCGCCCGGTGTGAACCTTCCGGCGGATTCCATCAAACCCAAAACCCAATTGATCTCGATAAGATAATGTACCTTGCGGCACTCCTTTGCGACCCACCTGATCCAGCAGGGTTACGACATCCGGTCTGTCCCGGAATTGTTGGAACACAAAAGCATCAAAACCACCCAGATTGATACACACGTTCTCAATCGCGGTGGGCAAGGGGTTTTAAGCCCAACCGACAATCTTTGACCGCGATAGGTCATATTCTATCTGGGAAAGTATAGGGATGCCATTGAAATCCAATCGGTATCCTGATAACTGCAAAAAAGTGTTTTTCCCCAAACAAGCCGGTCGATCCCGCCTTACCGCGTCAGCGGTTGTTGATTGAAGACTAACGCACCGCATGTATTTGTAATTATCGTAAGTAACCCGGCAAAAATGTGGGAAGGTTATGCGTCAAAAGGTGACGCATCTACTAAGACAATATGGAGACGACATGAAGAAAACAAACAAGATCGGGATAATTATTTGTGATCGTTATCGAAGATGTGGGGGAGGAAAATGTTTCAGGTCACTCAAAAACAGGGAGGGTGCATTCAGCAGATACAAGGATATGGAAGTCGAAATCGTTGGATACACCAGTTGCGACGGATGTCCCGGGGGTAACGTAGAATATGCTGTGGATGAAATGAAAGCAAATGGAGCGGAAATAATTCATCTGGCCACCGGTTTGATTGTCGGATATCCTCCATGTCCTCATATCGTCTATTTTCATGACTATATCGAATCCAAATATGGCCTTGAAGTCGTATACGGTACCCACCCTATACCGGAGAAGTATTTGAAGATGCATGAAAAACTGGGGACATGGAACAATGATGAATGGCAAGTTATCATTGGTTCGACAATGAATGATGAAAAGATGCGCTTGGCCTATAACTGATAAAAAAATATCATTTTTAAACAGTTGGTACCCATTATAAAGTATAACAAAGCGTTAGCAGCGAAGCGCAAAAAGCCGTGCCCGCTGAAAAGCGGCATTATACCTCATTTCGAGCAGCTCATAAAAATGGCTGACGAAGCGCTCTACACCGCGAAGAAAAACGGACGCGACCAGTGCGTAACCAGCGCTCCCGGGGGACATTCACGCCCTGAACATTTTAACCTTAATGGCCAGGATTACGGAAACGAGTACCATTGAGGAACCCGCTGCGGGAAAACTATACACCGGGATCTGCGCGGGAGGCGTCGGGTAACCGTCGTTCATAGTGCGACCCTGTAAAATTTGCCAATCCCGGAAGAGCACGCCTATGCATGGGGGGGCAAGAACTTGGCCCAGGGGTTGCCGGCAGGGAATCCGGCAAGGGTCGATGCGCAAACCTGTTGGGTAAACCGGAACATTGGCGGGAATAGAGGGAGCCGCAGGGGCCAGGTCTGCACTATTGGGAAATCATAGCTGTGGAGCGTGTGGACCGGGCTCTCCCCTTACATCTATATGGATATCATTTTACAGGTTTGGGGAGGCGCTTTTTACCTTTTAAACAAGGTCTTTTTTGCGTTTGCCGAAGGGAGAAAGCAAAAAACCAAGCGCCAGCTAAAAATTGCGGGATGGTCTATTTACATATTAGGCGTCCCGGCCTGGGTGCTCATTCTGGTCGGCAAGCATGACTGGATCGCCGCCTCGATCGAGGCTGGCGGGGTTCCTTCAATGCTATTGGGGCTCTTTACCGTCTACTACAATGCAGACGCTCTGAATACGATTTTGGATCGAACGGCCGCCCTATTCACCTATGGTTTTTTGGTGATGGGCGTATCTTACAGCGTATATGACTATGGCGGCATCACATCGGTCTCCCAACTCTTTGAAATGGGCGTGATGATCGGCTTCCTGATCGGAAGCTACCTTTTGGCCAAGAACAATCCATATGGTTGGGTGTTTTTCATGCTGATGAACGGAAGCATGGCGTCGCTGATGTTGATCCAGCATCGACCGCTCTTATTTTTTCAGCAGCTCATGTCGTTGGGTTTCGTCATTTACGGTTTCGCGGCTTCATTTAAATCGACACGGCGTAAATGCTAACCAGGTGCTGCTGCCGATGCGGATTCGCCGTACCGGAACGCACCACTTTTGGCCGGGAAATGACAATTGTTGAGTTATGCGTACGCAGGAAAAAGAAATGAGCCAAATCGGGTATCTTAGAATATTTTCGGATGGCAACGGATGCTCGCACTTTGAGCGGAAATCGATCGCGTTGGAGACGCAGGACTATGCCCCTCCGGCACCGCCCCTGAATACCTCAACATCGCAGCCGGCCGATAAAGCAGTATTTCTCGAGCTTCCAGCCGGATGGTACGGTGATTGGCACCCGACACCGGTCAGGCAGTGGCTGATCCTGATGACCGGCGAATGTGAATTCGAAGCCGGCGACGGTGAGCAGGTCCTTTGCAGCGCCGGCGACGTCGTACTGCTCGACGATATCACCGGCCAAGGACATCAGACGAAAGTGATCGGAGACAACCCGGTTCGCATGGCGGCCATTCATTTTTCTTGATCAGGAAGACTTCCCCCAAAGCGTTTTCAATAAAAAATGAAATTAGACATAATAACAAATTGTTCCGGAGTCGATTGGCAGGCCGTCGCGGACACGCTTAAACTCGTCGAGATGGCGTATCATGAACCGGAGGTTCACAGGCGCGCTTTCGAGGCGAGTCACACGACGGTTTTCATTTATGCGCAGGCGCGGTTGATCGGCTTCGGACGAGCCCTGTCCGATGGCGAGTACCAAGGGGCCATTTACGACGTCGCCGTCGTTCCCGAAGCCCAAGGCCAGGGAATCGGAAAGATCATCATTCAAACCATTTCTGAGCGACTTCCGAACTGTAATCTGATCCTCTACGCAACGCCCGGGATGGAAGGCTTCTATCGGAAGCTGGGGTTCGGATTGATGAAGACGGGAATGGCCCGCTTCACCCACCCGCAAGCAATGCGAAAATTCACGGAATAGCCGGCCGGTCGAAATCCCCGGATCCCCTCGCAACCCGCTCTCCTTTTCCCGTTTGTGTTCCCCGAAGACGATGGCCGCCCTGCGGCAGCGTCGGTAGCCGGTGGCGCGTCCCATGCCTTCCGCCGTATCGCAAAAATAGCAGATGTCGTCAGTTAGCTAAACTTTAAATATTGAAAGGCATTTATTTTATATAATTTCCACAATCACTGAATATAATTGCTATCTTCCTTGACAATCGTGCCGCATTTTTAATATAAATGTAATAATTATAGGTAATTCTGTGGTGCTTGGATTAGGCGGGCGACATGCAACGGTGTGCTTGCGATGGCTGGGCCCCAGCGATTCCTGCATTTCTTACTTGCCTTTATTCCTGTCTCTTGGCGGGCCATCTCAATCTGACAGTTTTGTCAGGCGATCCGCATCTCCCTGCCGACCGCCCTGTTTGTGACATTCAGCAGTGGCATGCCGCCCGTGACGCGGCCCGGTAAAGCCTCCTGGAAATTGCGGAACGGGGCCGGGCGAACTTCTCTATCTTCGGGGATACGATCATGGCCAATCTTGCCGATGTGCGATTCAAAAAATCAGAGCATGCTTCCAGCCGCGAATTCGCCTTTGATACGAATATGCTGAAACTTTTCATGGCGGTCGACGGGCAAAAGACTGTGCGGGAAGTTTCCCGGGAAGTGGGGCTGCGTCAACCGGTATTCAAGGATACCTTCATCAAGCTTCTCAAACTGGGTCTGATCGAACAGATCGGAACCGAAGAGGCCTGCGTCGATCCGTCCTTCATCGACGCGCTGCGGGAAACCCTCATCCAGCTTGTGGGCCCCTTGGGAGAGGTTCTGATGATCGACTCCGCCCAAGACCTGGGATGGAAGATGGATCATATCCCGATGTCGGGTCTGGCCGAATTTGTGTCGGCAGTGGCCCGGGAGATCCCCAGCGACAAGCAGAGCAACGAATTTAAAAAGCGGATGCTCAAAGAGATGCAGGCCCTGGGGGTGTAGCACGCTTGCGAAGGTTCAACGCTATCCAGCATGGGAGAGGTGCCATGAAAGGCTCCAGCAATATCCTGCGGCGGTTCGGCCTCGTCCTATTGGTCACCACCTTCCTTCTCGGCGGCAGCCGGCGGGGCGCCCTTTCCCAGGAAAAGCTCGCGGGGTTCGACCTGCAGGTGCACGAAATGGCCATGGCCTGTCGGGACCAGGTGGCCGCCGCGATGCTGAAGTTGGTCAAGGGCAACACGCTCACCCTGGCCCAGCTCTTCGACACCTTTTACATTCCCATTCCCGATACCGATCCCCAAAAATACCACACCCAATACGACCGCTATACCGACGAGACCATCCGGATTATTCTGGACAACTATCTGTCGAAGGACGAGCGCATCAAGTTCGTGGTTGCCGTCGATAAAAACGGCTACCTCCCCACCCACAACAGCCGGTACTCAAAACCGCTCACCGGTGACGGGGCTTACGACACCCAGAACAATCGCACCAAACGGATGTTCAACGACCGCACCGGACTTGCCGCGGCGCGCAATGAGAAACCGTATCTGCTTCAAAGCTACAGCCGGGATACGGGCGAGGTGATGAAGGACCTTTCCGTGCCGATTTATATCGATGGCCGGCATTGGGGGGCCATCCGCATCGGTTACCAACCCTGACGGTGGTTTAAGCGGCGCTTGCTTATTCCCGAAACGAAGCCATCAACGCCTACAAAGGATGATCACATGAGCATCATTTCCGGAAGCATCAGTACAAAGGTCGCCATTGTGGTTAATTTTTTTCTCCTCCTGGTCATTGCGGCGGGCAGCTATTTCCTGGTGGTGCAGCAGCGTCAAAGCCTCGAAGAAGAACTGCTCAACAAAGGCCGCATGCAGTCCGTGGTGGGGGCCAAGATGGTAGGGAAAATCCTGGAAGAAGCCATCGACAACGGCGTCTTCACGGTCACGCAAGCCTTTGACACCGATTATCAGCCGATCGGCAATTTTGACCCGCCCAAATTTCATACCCAATACGACTTCTATACCGACAAGGCCGTTTTGGGGATCATCGACGAATTCCTGCTGGACGACAGCGTGGTCTTTGCCGTCCCGGTGGATATCAACGGCTACCTGCCGACCCACAATACCCGCTATCAGCAGCCCATCACCGGTGATGTGGACAAGGACCGCGTGGGCAACCGGACCAAGCGGGTCTTCAACGATCCGGTGGGTTTGAAAGCGGCCCAGAATGAAGAACGGGGCTTCCTGCAGGTCTACCACCGGGATACCGGCAAAGTGATGTGGGACGTCTCCTCGCCTATTTACGTCAAAGGCAAGCATTGGGGCGGGTTCCGCATCGGTCTTTCCCTCGATACGATCGAGCGGGCCAAGAACGATCTGATGAAAAATCTTCTCATCGTGATGGGCGTCATCCTGCTGGTATCGAGCCTGGTCACCCATGTGGCGGTCAATCTGGCCCTGGCACCCCTCAAGCGGCTCACCGGCGCCGCCCAGGACCTGGCCGATGCGAAGCATCTTGACAGAGAGATCCTCGTCACCCGCAAAGATGAGATTGGACGGCTGCAGGAAGTGCTGGAGCGGTTGCGCTTGAGCATGCTGGTGGTTCTTAAAAAGATGAAGCGTTAGATGCCGGGCGCGATCGGCCCGTTAAGGTTTTCCCGCTAAAGGTCGGGCGCTTCCACCCTGCAGGCGCAACATCAGCGCCCATTACGCCGTCGTGGGCGGCAGGCCGCCGCTCTCTCACTCATTTTCCGCTTTGGGCCGCCATTGATATCATCACTTCGGCGCGGCAGGTCGCTATCAGGAGGATTTTATGGAATTGGGATTGCGCGGCAAGCGCGCCCTGATCACCGGTGGCTCCAGGGGTATCGGTTTGGCCTGCGCCAAGGCATTTGCCGCCGAAGGATGTCATTTGCACCTGGTGGCAAGAGGCCTTGCGCAGTTGGAGAAGGCCAAAGACGAAATCAGGGCGCTTGCGGCCGTCCACGTGACGACCCATGGGATCGACCTCAGCCGGCCCAAGGCGGCCGAGGCGACCGTCGCGGCCTGTGGCCCCGTCGACGTGCTGGTCAACAATGCCGGTGCGATTCCGGGCGGTTCCATCGAAACCGTGGACGAGGCACGCTGGCGTGAAGCCTGGGATCTGAAGGTCTTCGGCTACATCAACATGACCCGCGCCGTCCTGCCGGGCATGGTCGAACGGAAAGGCGGCGTGATCGTCAATATCATCGGCCTGGCGGGCGCCAAGCCGAGCTGCGACTATATCTGCGGAGCGGCCGGTAATGCGGCCCTGATGGCGTTCACAAGGGGCTTGGGGGCGGGCACCACACGCCGCGGGGTGCGTGTCGTGGGGGTCAATCCCAGCGTGACGCGAACCGCCCGCACGATCGAGCTGTACAAAGCGAGGGCCCAAGCCGCCTACGGCGATGCATCCCGTTGGGAGGAGATGCTTGCCGATCTTCCCTTCGGCCGCCAGGCCGACCCCGAGGAGGTGGCGGCCCTGGTGGTGTTCTGTGCTTCCGGGCGCGCTTCCTATCTCAGCGGCACGGTGATCGACATCGACGGCGGGACCCTTTATCGCTGAGGCCGCCCCGGAAGATGCCCGGCCCACCCCGATGCTTCCCATGATGACCGTCTTCCCCGCAGGGTAGGGAAAGACCTACTGTTTTTTTGCTGGAAAGTCCCTTATGCTCACGGTCGTCGATCTTCCCCAGCGATGCCGGGCAGCGGAAACACTTCAAGCGGGCGGCGAAACAGCAGGGCGGGCCGCCATCCGGTTGATGACGATCCGGTGGGACTTGCCGAAGGCCATGACCTCTTCGGGCTTGAAGCCGCCTGACGTGTAGACGGCCATGAAGCGGGGCGCAGCGAGCATGTGCAGAATGAAGGACAGGTGCCCGGAATAACCGTTGGCATCCAGGCGTTGCAGATCGGCGATGGTGTCCTCGGCGATGCGCATGACCTGGCGGTTGAGAACGGGGGGCTGCTCTTGGGAGCAGCGGTGCAGGCTGTAAATGCGGCGGCAGGCCAAGGGGCGGATGGGATAGATCAGGCAGGCCTTGGTTTTCATGAGAAAGGGGCAGGGGGACGGCGCACCGCTCTCGCGTTTGTGCATGTCCCGCTTGAGGGCCTTTTTGAGGCTGACCTGGCGGGGACGGGGCAATTGGGCGATGCGCGCACGGATCCGCAGCCCTTCCAGGGTGGTGGCGTCGATCCGGCCGGCGTCCGTACAGCAATAGGCGCAGCCCTCGGCGCAGGCGGCGCCGCGGCGGAAATCGGCCGTCGCCTGTTCGAAAGATTGGTAGATGGCCTCTAAGGCATCGAAACGGTCTTGCATTTTAAAGTTCCCCCATCATATCCGGCTTGGCTTGGCCGTGTTTTCCGGCCCGGCCCCGAGGATAACCACGTCGGTCAATGGCGATCCCCTATCGTTTTGATCCGCGGAAAGCAATGGGGGAAATGCGAGCGCCTTGCGACGCAACAACTTCATCCCGCACAGGTACCAGAGACCATAGGGTCAATGAAAGCCGGCACGACACGCGCGAAGAAGCGCACAGGGGCTGTTCCCGGGGGTCTGCAACGCCAGGCCTTAGGGATGGCTGCCGGGCATCTGATGGTGCTCCTGCTGTTTTTCTATGGGCTCAATCACGCAGCACCGGCTAACGATGCCCGGGCGGGCGGCGCCGTTGCCGCCCTGGTGCTCGCCCTGGTGCACGGCATCCTGTGGCGCCATCTGGCGGAAAATCGTCCCCACGGCGCTATCCAGGCGGCAGCGCACCTCGGGACCGCCAACCAGATCACCCTTGGGCGGGGGCTCCTGATCAGTCTGACGGCCGGCTTTCTGTTCGCCTCCCCCGGGACCGGGCAGGCACCGGCCGCCGCTTGGCTGCCGGGAAGTCTGTACACGGCGGCTGCCCTGCTGGACGGCCTGGACGGGGCCTGGGCCCGCAAGACCCGGACCCGGACACGCCTGGGGGAGGTTCTGGACGTCCGCTACGATGCCCTGGGGGTGCTGGTGGCCTCCGCTGTAGCAGTGGGCACCGGGCGCCTGCCGGTTTACTACCTGTCGGCCGGCGGTGCCTATTATGTCTTCCAACTGGCCCTGCGGCTTCGGCAAGGCCGGGGAAAACCTGTTTATCCCCCCCGTCCGCGCACTTTCGCGCGCCTTGTGGCGGGGTTTCAGATGGGGTTTTTGAGCGGCGCCCTGCTGCCCCTCTTCCCCCCGCCGGTGCTGGCGCTGGCCGCCCCGGTCTTCCTGCTGCCCCTGCTGGCGGGTTTCGTCTGGGATTGGCTGATCGCGACCGGACGAATCGGCGACGCCGCGGCCCACCGGGGGGAAGGTCTGCTGGCTGCCCTGGTGGCCAAAGGGCCGCTTGTGCTGCGCGGCTTCATTTTGATGGCCGGCGTCGTCGTGTTTTTTGCCGTCCCGGCCGAACCCTTGTCCGCCAGCATGGTTCTTTGGGCCGGGCTGGTCCTCATGGTGACCGCAGGATTCCTGGGGCGCACGGCGGCCCTGTCGCTGAGCCTGCTTCTGGCGCATCAGGCCTCCGGTGCAGCAGAGGTCTCCCCCTGGCTGACGGCTATGCTGCCCGCCAGCCTGCTTATCATGCTGACCGGAACCGGCGTGCTCTCCCTTTGGCGACCGGAGGATGCCCTGCTCCTGGGAAAACCCGAGGGCTCTGAGCGCCCTCGGCATACGCCCCATGGCAGGGCGGTGGAGGGCGGGCGTTTCCCCCGGCGGTCGGTCAGACCTGTCTCCGGACGAAGGACGGCCGGGCAGGCTGCGGCCCTGGCCGCCGTGGCCGGCCTTCTTTACTGGGCCTGGCGGGATGTCCCCCTGGGGGCGGTGGCGGCGGCCGTCGGCCGGTGGGGCTGGCCGCAATGGGGGCTGTTGGCGGTGCTCAACCTGTTCATCCTGGCCGCCATGTGCTGGCGCTGGTCATTTATCCTGCGGCAGATGGGGCATCCGGTGGGATTTGCCGCCCTGATAGGCTACCGTGTGGGGGCCAACACCCTAAGCTACATCACCCCCGGGCCCCAGTTCGGGGGCGAGCCCTTCCAGGCCCACTGTCTGGCGGCCCGCCACCGGGTGCCGGCGGAAGCGGCCGCGGCCTCGGTGGTCGTGGACCGTCTGGTGGAGCTGCTGGGCAACCTCATTTTTCTGTCGCTGGCCGGTCTTCTCGTCCTGCCGGCGCTGTTGGCGGAGACCCATGCCCTGCTGCCGGTATTGGCCCTGTCCGCTGCGGCCTTGTTCATCGGGATTTTGCTCTACATCGTGGCGGCCGGGGGGCGGCCGTTCAGCCGGCTGGCCGGCCGGGCGGCATCCTGGATCGGCCGGCCGCAGGGTTTGGCGGGTTTCGTCACGTTTCTCCAGGCCGGCGAATCCCAGGCCGCCGGCATTTTGACCGATCGGCTGTGGGGATGGTATGCCTTGGGCGGGCTTTTCCAGTGGGCGGGTTTCCTGGCCGAACTCTGGCTGATCTATGCCTTCATGGGGATGTCCCTGGGTCCGGCGGGACTTTTGACCGTGGCCGTGGCGGCCCGGCTGGCGTTTTTGCTGCCGTTACCCGGCGGGCTGGGCGCCCTGGAAGCCGGTCAGATGCTGGCCGTCACCAGTCTGGGCGGCGATCCGACGGTGGCGGCGGCCGCCTGCGGCATCATGCGGGCCCGTGACCTGGTGCTCGTATCCAGCGGCGGTGTCCTGGCTGTACGCTGGATGGGACCCGCCCGGGAGGGCCCTGGGCAGCCGCCGCTGAAACCGGCTTGAAGGCAGGCCTTTACCCGAAAACCGAAAGGGGCCATCTCGTGAGCGCTTCCTTAGAAGATCTGTCCCGGGAATTGAGCCTTGCGGCCGACGCCGGACGAACAGCGGGGCGGCCGTTCGTGACGATCAGCTACGCCCAGAGCATCGACGGCAGCATCGCCAGCCGCCGCCGCCGGCCCCTGACCATCAGCGGCCCGGCGTCCCTGCGCATGACCCACGGCCTGCGGGCTCTGCACGACGGCATCCTGGTGGGCATCGAAACCGTCCTGGTGGACGATCCCCAGCTCACCGTACGATTGGTGACAGGCCCGCACCCGCAGCCGGTGGTGCTGGATACCCATTTGCGGACGCCCCCTGGCGCCCGGCTGGGGCGGCGTCCCGAAGGACGCTCCTGGCTGGTGGGGGCGGCGGACAATCCGGCCGAGCGGGTGGCGGCCATGACCGATGCGGGCTTCGACGTGCTGCCCTGCCGGCGGGAGAACGCTAACGGCCGTTTGGACTTGCAGCAGACCCTGGCCATCCTCTATCAACGGGGCATCCGACGGCTCATGGTGGAGGGCGGCGCCCGGGTGATCACCAGTTTTATCCGCGCCCAGCTGGTGGATCTCTTCATCATCACCATCGCCCCCAAGCTCGTGGGCGGCCTGCAAGTGATGACGGCCCCGCCCAACGGAGGAGACGCAGCCATGGCGTTGACGGCGATCCGCTACGAACAGCTGGAAGAGGACCTGGTCCTCTGGGCCCGTCCCCAATGGCAGATCCCATGAAAAACAAGCGCTTGTATTTCCAGGCCCCTTTCATCTGCACGATCCGGGAGGAGGACCCGCCCGAAGCGCAGGGTGACCGGCTGCTGGTCCAGGTCAGCTGCTCCGCCATCAGCGCCGGGACCGAGATGCTCATCTTCCAGGGGCGCTTTCCCGAAGGGATGGCCGTGGACGCCACCCTGCCAACCTACGACGGACAGCGCCTGGCCTATCCCCTGGCCTACGGCTACAGCAGTGTGGGCACGGTTACGGCGGCCGGTCCCCAGGCCGATCCGGCCTGGGTCGGCCGACGGGTCTTTGCCTTCCAGCCCCACCAGAGTCATTTCGCGGTCCCGGCCGACGAACTGATTCGTGTGCCGGCCGATGTTGCCGACGTGGATGCGGTGTTCCTGGCGACCATGGAGACGGCCGTCAATCTGGTGATGGACGGGAGGCCGGTGATCGGCGAACGGGTTCTGGTATTGGGGCAGGGGATCGTGGGGCTGCTCGCCACCGCTCTTCTGGCGCAGTTCCCCCTGAAGGCCCTGACCGTTCGGGAGCGCTGGCCCCTGCGCCGCCAGGCGGCCCTCGATCTGGGCGCCCAGGCAGCCTGGAGCGGCGACGAAGCGGATGGGGCCGCACCGGCGGCCGATGGCGCCGACCGCAGCGACGGCTTCGACCTGGTATACGAACTCTCCGGGCAGCCCGCCATGCTCGACGCGGCCATTGCGGCGGCCGGTTTCCACGGGCGCATCGTGGTGGGATCCTGGTACGGCGCCAAAACCGCTCCCGTCGATCTGGGGGGGCGTTTCCACCGCAACCGCCTGCGGCTCATATCAAGCCAGGTCAGCACCCTGGCGCCGGAGTTTTCCGGCCGCTGGAGCAAGGCGCGCCGTTTGGATACGGCCTGGGAACAGATTGCCCGGGTGGGGCCCTCCCGGCTGATCAGCCACCGCTTCGGGATCGAGGATGCCCAGGCGGCTTACGAGCAGGTGGACGCGCGGCCGGGGGAGACCTTGCAGGTGCTCCTTACCTATGGGAAGCTTTCAGGGTGATGATCCCGTGTGGTTTGCTTGCGGTTTGGTCAATGAAATTATCATTCAATATCCTAAAGTGTTAAAGCCGTTCCTTTTCTTGGATGCGCAAGAAAAGGAACCAAAAGAACGCACCCTGTCACGAGCCCTTCGGGTTCGCCTGCGCGTCGAGGCCGGACCCGGACGCGCCGGAACTCGCCCGCCTTCGCTTTGGCGACGGCGGACTCAGACAGCCGCCGCGTCTTTATCGGCTCCAGCCTTGATGCTCGGCCTCGTGACAATGGGAATCGGAAACCAACACCAATTAGGAAATGCTTCTTCGGCCTATAGTCATTTCAATCCTACAACATCTAAAGACATTCTATGGATAGCCTTCCGATAGCTTCGACGGCCCTGCGTTGGCTAGCAGGGGCGACGATTATCTTCCAGCTTGGCCTTATGGCGGCCATGCCCCTTCCCAGTCCGGTGGCCATCCGGCGGATGTGGACCCGCCACGGAAGAGATGAATCATCTTCCGGGAACATGGGACCAAGCGATCCTGTTGCGGCACGCCTGCTGCCAGTGGTGGCCCTGGTCGGGCTGCTGGCGGTTATTGCGGCCGTCATTTGGTCCGGGAGCATTGCGACGTTGCTTCTGCCCGCGGGCACCCGATTCCCTGGCTGGTTGGCCCCGGCCGGCGGCTTGTGTATTCTGGCGGGCAATGCCTTGATCGGCTCGGCCATATCGGCTTTAAGGCGCCATACCCGCTTCGACGCTGTCGGGCAGAGCCGTCAACTTGTAACCGGGGGTGTCTTCGCTCTCATCCAGCATCCCATCGCGGGCGGTACGGGAATGATCTATCTGGGATTCTTTCTGATCCTGCCAAGCCCCCTGGTGCTGGCGGGACTGGGGTGCTACGGATGGCACCAGAAGCGCCGGCTGGCCTCTGAAGAAGTTCTCCTGTCCGAAAAATTCGGGCCGTCCTACCAGAATTACCGGTGCCGGGTGGGGCGGTTTTGGCCGCGCTGGCCCGGCGGCGCCGGAAACGTTTAAACCATTGTCATAAGGGGGTACGCTTATGTACACACTCGGGCTGAGCCGCGATTTTAAAGCACGTCATTTCCTGGTGGGCGGCGACTGGGGCCCGGAAAACGATCCCCACGAGCACGCCTATCGCGTGGAAATCCGTCTGGCGTCGGAGGCGCTCGACCAGCACGGCTATATTGTGGACCTGGACGATCTCAACCCCCTCCTGGACCGGGTGGTCGACCGCTACCAGGATCGGCTGCTGAATGACCTGCCCGAATTCGCAGGCCTCAATCCCAGCATCGAACACCTGAGCCGGTTTTTCTTCCAGCGGCTGGCAGATGGCCTGGAAGGACAAGACGTCAAATTGATCGAGGTGCGCATCTGGGAGACGGACAAGGCTTGGGCTTCCTACCGGGAACGCTTCCGGTGAACATCGGGCTTGTGATCTACGGCCCCCTGGATACCCTCACCGGCGGTTATCTTTACGATCGGGAGATGGTGACGGCCCTGGAGAAAAGGGGGCACCGGGTGGCGGTGGCGAGCCTGCCCATGGTGCCTTATCCGCTGCGGCTGGCCTTCAACGGGCGGCAGCGCAGGCTGACCGCCCGGATGCCGGGCGGGCTGGACGTTCTCATCCAGGACGAACTCTGTCACCCCTCCCTGATCCGCCTGAACGCCCGGCGGCACGGCCGCCCCTGCCCGGTCGTCGCCCTGGTGCACCAGGTGTTGTGTGACGAACCCCGCGCGCCCTGGCGGAATCGCCTGCTGCGCCAGGTGGAGAAGCGTTACCTGGACGGGGTGGACGCTTTCATCTTCAATTCCCGCACCACCCGGGACACGGTCTGGCGCCTGACCCCCGGGGATCGTCCGCATGTGGTGGCCCCTCCCGGGGGCGATCGTCCGGGACCCCGCCCGACGCCCAAGACCATTGCGCTCCGGGACCAGAACAGCGGGCCGCTACGCCTGTTGTTTCTGGGCAACCTCATCCCCCGCAAGGGGCTGCTGCCCCTGATCGAGGCCTTGGCAGGCCTGCCGCGGGACATCTGGACTTTGCGCGTGGCGGGCCGTCTGGACATGGACCGCACTCATGTCCGCCGGGTGCGGCGCCTCCTCCGGCATTGGGGTTTGATGGACCGGGTGCGTTTGCTCGGCCCGCGGGAAGGGTCCCTGCTGGCAGACGAACTGGCCCGGGCCCAGGTACTCTGCATGCCCTATGCCTACGAGGGCTTCGGCATGGCCACCCTGGAGGCCCAGGGCTTCGGTCTGCCGGTGATCGGAAGCCGGGCGGGCGCCACCCGGGAGCTGGTGGAGAGCGGTGTGAACGGCTATCTGGTGCAGCCCGGGGATCATGCCGCCGTACGGAGGACCGTTGTCGATCTTCATCAGGACCGGCCCGCTCTGGCCAGGATGAGCCTGGCCGCCCGCCGGCGGTTCGACGCGCATCCCACCTGGGAGGGCTCCATGGGGCTCCTGGCCTCCTTTTTGGAACATCTTGTCGCCCCGTGATCCGTTGCCGCCAATACCGATACGACGATCCGCCCTCCTTTTTCCGGACCCGGGCTTTCTTGACATCCATGGGGGCATCATTAAGGTTCGGTGAATAAGACCCTTAACGCCGTTTTACCGCTGCCAAACACGAGGGCGTGTATTACGGGGAGGAAAAAATTCCTTAGGCTGACGCCGTTATTCCTTACGCGACCGCAAATCCCATCTCACCGCACGGTGCTCCGCCCATCTCTCCAAGTCTTATGCTTTTTTGCCGGCCTAGGCCCAAGTCAGGCGAACGCGGTCGTTGGTATCCTCGATCGTCTTAGCGTTTCGTTCCCAGTATGGCCAACGCCTGTTCCGCTCGTTTCGAAGGGGGCAGGTGAGCGAAGCGTCCGCCGACCGCAAGCCCGGCGCACAATCGACCCAATCGTTCATTGGAACCGCCGTCGACGCCGCGTCTGCCGTCGACATAGGATTTCACCCAAAGGAGGCTGCCATGAAGAAACCGTCGCACTATTTTCTGACAAGCGTTTGGGCCGCCGCAGTCATCATGGGGACGGCGTCCCTTGCGGGCGCGGCTGGAAAACCCAATATCCTCGTTATCTGGGGGGATGACATCGGCACTTGGAACATCAGCCACAACAACCGTGGCATGATGGGCTACCAGACGCCCAACATCGACCGCCTGGCCGATGAGGGCGTGTCCTTCACGGACTATTACGGCCAGCAAAGCTGCACGGCCGGCCGTGCGGCCTTTATCAGCGGCAGCGTGCCGGTGCGCTCCGGCATGACCAAGGTCGGATTGCCCGGAGCGGCCGAAGGCTGGCAGAAGACCGATGTGACCATGGCGACCGCCCTGAAGAGTCAGGGCTATGCCACCGGGCAGTTCGGCAAGAACCACCAGGGGGACCGCAACGAGCACCTGCCGACGGTCCACGGCTTCGACGAATTCTTGGGCAACCTCTACCACCTCAATGCCGAGGAGGAGCCGGAGAACGAGGACTATCCCCGGGATATGAAAATGGCCGACGGCAGGACCTTCCTGCAGACCTACGGGCCGCGGGGCGTGCTGCACTGCACCGCCGCCGACAAGGACGATCCGACCGAAATCCCCCGTTTCGGTAAGTGGGGCAAGCAGACGTGCGAAGATACCGGCCCCCTCACCAAAAAACGTATGGAAACCATCGACGACGAGACCGTGGCCGCGGCCAAAGACTTTATCACGAGACAGAACGAGGCCGGGAAACCGTTCTTCGTCTGGTGGAACGGCACGCGCATGCACTTCCGCACCCACGTCAGGGCCGAGCACCGCCACCCCGGCAATGACGAATACACCGACGGGATGATCGAGCACGACCAGCAGGTGGGGGAACTGCTCAATCTGCTCGATGACCTCGGGATTGCCGAAGACACCATCGTCTTCTATTCGACCGACAACGGCCCCCATTACAACACCTGGCCCGACGCCGGCACCACCCCCTTCCGCAGCGAGAAGAATTCCAACTGGGAAGGCGCCTACCGCGTTCCGGCCTTCATCCGCTGGCCCGGCCACTTCCCGGCCGGGGTGACCCTGAACGGCATCGTGGCCCACGAGGATTGGCTGCCCACCTTCGCGGCGGCGGCCGGTGCCCCCGATATCAAGGAAAAACTCCTCCAGGGAACGGATTTGAACGGCCGGCACTACCGCAACTACATCGACGGCTACAACATGCTCGACTACCTCAGCGGCCGGACCGAGGCGTCCCCCCGGCACGAGTTCTGGTATGTCAACGACGACGGCCAGATCGTCGCCGCGCGCTACGACGCCTGGAAGGTCGTTTTTCTGGAAAATCGGGGGCAGGCCTTCGGCGTCTGGCGGGAGCCCTTCACCGAGCTGCGGGTGCCGCTGCTTTTCAACCTGCGGCGCGATCCCTTCGAGAAGGCCCAGCACAATGCAACCGTCTACGACGACTGGTTCCTGGATCGTCCTTTCGTGGTCGTGCCGATTCAGGCCCTGGCCGCCAAGTTCCTCATGACCATGAAGGAATACCCGCCGAGCCAGTCGCCCGGCTCCTTCAACCTCACCAAGATCGAGGAGAAGCTCAAGAACCCGAGCGGCGGCCATTAAGCCTTCCCCACGGAACGCCGCGATGGGCGCCGATCACATCCCTGGCCGCGGGCCGGCCTTTGCAGGACGGCCCGCATCCGGGATGCATCGATGAAGGGGCGGGCAGAAGGGCTGGCCGGTCGCCCATCGGCGCCGTCCGGAACATCGTCGCCATGAGCGCCGACCCGCTGTGCTCCTTCCCGCAATGCGCCTTTCCACCCTTTTCCGACCGGCATCGAGGTAACGCTATGAAAACGTTGCTAGCATTGACCATCTTCGGTTTGCTTTCGGTTTCGGTCCCGGCCGATGTCGCCGAGCCGGTTTACGTGGTGCGGTTCGACGACTACCGGGTGGGATCCGTGGAGGATTGGCTGCGCGGCAAAGGATTCCAGTTCGAGCAGGATGCCAAGCGGCGCGAGCGCATCGGCCTGGAGGCCGAAAAGGGCCGCCTGACTGTCGAAGCCAGGCGGCCCGCTTTCGGGATCATGCCCGACGAGGCCGCCAACGTTCCGGAGTTCACGTATGTGGAGATCGATTGGGGGGTCGACAAATTTCCCGCCGGGGCTTCCTACGAGCAGGGAGTGCGCAACGAGGCGCTTATCGTCATGGTCTTTTTGGGCGATGAACGCCAGCCCAGCGGCGCTTTTTTCATCCCCGACAGCCCTTATTTCATTGCCCTTTTCCTCTGCCACGGCGATGACCGCGTCGATCACCCCTACGTCGGGTCCTACTTCAAGAAGAGCGGCCGCTACGTTTGCGCCGCGCAGCCCAAGCCGGGCGAAGTGGTGACCACCCGCTTCAATCTGTTGCAGGCCTATCGGTCCTACTTCGACAAGGAGGGCGACGACGATCCGGCCGTCTCCGGAATTGCCCTGGCCCTGGACACCAAGAAGGCGGGCGACGGGGGCCGGGCATCCGCTTTTATCCGGGAGATTCGTTTTTTCAATTGAGGCCTGCGGCTCCCCCCCCCCGCCTTGCCATCACCCGCCGCCGGAATCATGCATTGTCAAAATCAATCGCTACCCTCTGTTGGCATCGAATTTAAAAATTTGATCCAGCCCTCCAGGTTCTGTATTTAAGTCCATATATTGGTCATTTGCTCATTAGTGTCCATCCATAAATGGCATCTTTCGGCCCCTGGCGGCGTTCTCGCCTCCTGTCGGTCCTCGGCGTAGCCGGGCTACGCCTGCGGGCGTCCGTCGGCTGCGGCCTTGCCAGCAACCAAAATCTACCATTTATGGATGGACACTCATTAAGAAAAACTCCCCGGGCGGAGAGAATTGCCGTGGGAGACCTTGGGAGCGCCTTGCATGAAGCTCATCTTTGTCTGCCCCGAGCACAACAAGGTGTTTGAAAGTGCGCAATACCGGGTGCTGGAAAACAAGGGCGTGGTGTGTGATGCGGCCGGCAACCGCTCATTGGATGCCAAAGTTGCGCCGGAGACCCCCTGCCCCTTCTGCGGGAAAATGCATGTCTATCATGCCAGCGAGCTATCGTGTCCGTTCGGTGGCTAAGTCAGCAGCGAATTTTCAGAGAGGAGGAGGGAGTTGATGCAAGGGAAAAACATTTTTGCGACACGCGGGGGTATCATCGGCGTGGGCGCCCTGATCGGTGTTCTGGCGCCTGTGCTGCAGAAACTCGGCAATCCCGGTAATATGGGGATCTGCGTGGCCTGCTTCGAGCGGGACATTGCCGGTGCCGTGGGGCTCCACCGGGCGGCGGTGGTGCAGTACGTGCGCCCCGAGATCATCGGTTTCGTGCTCGGTGCGATGGCGGCCGCCTACCTTTTCAAAGAATTCCGGCCCCGGGTGGGCTCGGCCCCCATCGTGCGGTTTGTTCTGGGGGCCTTTGCCATGATCGGTGCCCTGGTTTTTCTGGGCTGCCCCTGGCGGGCCGTGCTGCGGCTGGCCGGTGGTGACGGCAATGCCATTGCAGGGATCTTGGGCCTGACCTTCGGCATCTGGATCGGTACCCTGTTTCTCAAAAAGGGCTACAACCTGGGGCGCACCCAGGCGACGCACGCCACGGTGGGGTGGATGCTGCCGCTGTTGATGGTGGGGCTGCTCGCCCTGATGGTTATGTTCCCCCAAGTCGAGGGGCAGGACAAAAGCGGGATTTTGTTCTATAGCCTCAAGGGGCCCGGCGCCATGCATGCCCCGCTGGTCGTCTCGCTGGTCGTGGGGCTGGGCATCGGTTTTCTGGCCCAGCGCAGCCGGTTCTGCACCATGGGCGCCATCCGGGACACGGTCCTCTTCGGTCAGACCCATCTGCTGAGCGGTTTCATCAGTCTGGCCGTGGTGGCCTTTGTGACCAATCTTGTGCTCGGTCAATTCAACCCCGGATTTGCCGGGGAACCCGTGGCCCATACCATGCAGGTCTGGAATTTCGCAGGCATGGCCCTGGCCGGGTTGGCCTTCGCCCTGGCCGGCGGCTGTCCCGGGCGCCAGCTCTTTCTCTCCGGTGAGGGGGACGGTGATGCGGCCGTGTTTGTCCTGGGGATGATCGTCGGGGCGGGCTTTGCCCACAACTTCGGTCTGGCCAGTTCGCCCAAAGGGGTCGGTCCCCACGGCATTGCCGCGGTGGCCGTGGGGTTTGCGGTCTGTCTGTTCATCGGGTTCACCATGCGCCGCAAAGCGGTTTGAGGAGGTCGCCATGACAGCAACAGTGGATGCACGGGGATTGTCCTGCCCCCAGCCGGTCATCATGACCCTGGATGAAATCAAGCAGGGGCAGGAAAATGAGATCATCGTTCTGGTGGATACGGATACGTCCAAGGAGAACGTCATACGGGCGGCCGAAAGCCAGGCCTGCCGGGTCACGGATGTGGCGCCGGAGGGCGAGGGCTATCGGATCACCCTCGCCAGGGGGTAGCTGGTGTTCGGTTTCCGGAAAAAGAAGAACAAGGCCAGCCCGGACCATTCCCAGGCCGCGGTGAGTCGCGGCCTGCTGGTTTTCGAGAATACGAGCGAGGTCATCCAGGCCGAAAACCTTCTCAAAAAGGCGGGCTGGTCGGTCAGTGTCATGGGCCCGCCCCCGGAGATTCGCACGGGCTGCGATCTGGTGATCGTCTTTCCCCTCATGGAGGAGCTGCATATCCTGCGGGAGCTGCGCCGGAAAGCCCTTGAACCCCTGCAGGTGGTGCCGGTTTCGGCCCCCCTGCTGGCGCCGGTGGACTTGTTTCAAACCAAGGATTTCGGGGACTATCTGATGGTGCGTGCGGCCAACATGAAAATCACGATCGCCAAGGGCAGCCGGCAGATCGTCAACATCTCCGGGGGCGGCTGCCCGGACGTGCCTTATCTGGCCCAGGCCATGATCGGCCAATCCCTGGCGGCGGCGCCGCGCCCCCGGGACTTGGGGCATACCCTCTGCGGGTATGCCCTGGAGTTGGCCTACCAGGAATTGCTGCGGCAATGTTAGGCATCGTCGGCACGGTTCCGGATCTGCAATTCCCGCTGGTCCATGGCAAGGTCCGCTGGCAGGGCCGTCAGATCCGGATCGAGGGTCACACCATCCCGGTGAACCGGGGCACGCCGGCGCTTATCGCCGCTTCCTTAAGGGCCTGCGAATGTGCCGGCGGTCCGGAAGTCTACGCCTTCCTGGTGGGCGACACCGGTGTCGGCGAGGGCAGCCGCCGGTTGTATGATTTCCTGGCCAGGCATCTTCCCGAATTCGATTTACAGGTCTTGACCTTTCACTATCTGCAGCCGGATGTGGACTGGCACGGGCGGGTGCTGCCGGCCGTGCAGACCATGGCCCGGCGGCCGATCCTGATTGCCGATGCCGGCTTCATGTATGCCGCCAAAATGAGCGGCCAGGCCAGGCACTACGATTTCTTTACGCCGGATGTGGGCGAACTGGCCTTTCTGGCCGATGACCAGGCGCCCCATCCTTTTTACACCCGGGGTTTTATTCTGCACCAGGAGCACCAAGTGCCCGATCTTATCCGGCAGGCCTACGGACACGGCAATGCCGCCGCCTGCCTGGTGGTCAAAGGATCGACGGACTATATCGTCCATGATGGGAGCATCGCGGCCACCGTGGAGGCGCCCTCCTGCGACGCCATGGAAGCCATCGGCGGTACGGGCGACACCTTGACCGGCCTGTTGAGCGCTTTTTGCGGGGCGGGGTTCGATCGGATCGAGGCCGCGGTCCTGGCGGCCCGGGCCAATCGCTGGACCGGCGCTCTGGCCGACCCGACGCCCGCCACTCAGGTGCCGGAACTGATTGACAAGATTCCCGAGGCTGTGTCACATCTGCTGGATCACAAGGATTACAGGAGCACACCGCATGGCGGAGCATGAACCCATTCGCCTGACCCAAAGCGTGGCCGGGGCCGGCTGAGCGTCCAAACTGGCGCCAGGGGACCTGGACCGAGCACTTTGTGGCCTGACGTTTCCCACCGACGGGAACGTCCTGGTGGGGCTGGACCGGGCCGACGACGCCGGGGTCTACCAAGTCTCCGAAGAGCTGGCCCTTATCCAGACCGTGGACTTCTTCACGCCCATTGTGGATGATCCTTATATGTTCGGGCAGATCGCCGCGGCCAACGCCCTCAGCGATGTCTACGCCATGGGGGGCGTGCCCAAAACCGCCATGAACCTGGTGGCCTTCCCGGCCAAAGACATGGATTTGAGTGTGCTGCGCGGGATCATCCAGGGCGGAATCGACAAGCTGGTGGAGGCCGAGGTCGTCCTCTTGGGCGGGCACAGCGTCGAGGACAAGGAGTTGAAGTACGGCTTGTCGGTGACGGGTTTTGTGCACCCGGACCGGGTGCTCACCAAGCAGAATCTGCAGCCGGGCGACCGGCTGGTGCTCACCAAACCGCTGGGCACGGGCATCGTCAATACCGCGATCAAAGCGGGCATGGCCTCGCCGGCCCTCACGGAAACGGTGACCCGCCTGATGGCGGCCTTGAATCGCGAGGCCGCCCGTATTATGGCGCGTTTCGCGGTGAACGCCTGCACCGATGTGACCGGTTTCGGCCTGATGGGCCACCTGGCGGAAATGGTGGCCGGCTCGGGCTGGAGTGTGCGGATCCTGGCCGCACAAGTTCCGTTCATCGAAGGGGCCCTGACCTTTGCGGAAATGGGCCTGATTCCGGCGGGTGCCTACCGGAACCGCGAGTTCCGGGCGGCCATGATCGCCGTCGCGGACGACGTACCGCGGGGGCGGCAGGATTTTCTCTTCGACCCCCAGACCTCGGGCGGGCTGCTGATCAGCGTGAAGGGGAACCAGGCCGACACCCTTGTGAACGCCTTGCAGGCGGCCGGAATGGCCGAAGCCGCTCTCATCGGCGAGGTGCTCGACGCGCCGGACGAGAAGATCTATGTTGTCTAGACGCCACCACATGTCCATCCAGAAATGACATCTTTCGACCCCTGGCCCACCGCCGATGGACCGGGTCCCCGAATGGGGATAAATCAACTTGATCCCGCCCTGCCATCCCGCGCGGGAAACCATCGATAGAAAATACCAATCGGGCGCTATTCGGCCATTTCTATTATCGATTTGACTTATCGCCTGTTTCCATCAAAGATACCGGCCACTATTTCCTCGAAGGGCCTTTCATGACGTACGTTTTCGGATTCACATGAGCGCCTCAGCCGCAAGCCAACCGTGTTTGTTCGGCAGGAATGTGAACTGAAATCGGCCAACCGCCGACATCCTCTTCGTTGCATGTCATTCATGCGTCTTGGGCGCTGCGTCGCTTAAAGACCTATTTTTTCAGGAGGTGGGTATGAGTGAAGACTATCGCGCCATGTGGGAACAATTGGGGCTTGATCTCGAGGCCCATGACGGCCTGCTGGGGGTTTTAAACCAGGCCTATCAGGATATTTACCTGGCCCAGGCCGACCGGCCGGAAGGTATGGGCTATTTCGACTTTGTCATGAGCGAGGTGCATGGGCTGCGCATCAAGGAACTGCTGGATGAAAAGGCCGCGGGCCGCAAGATTATCGGCTCCTATTGTGTCTTCGTGCCCGAAGAGATCGTCCTGGCGGCCAATGCCACCCTGGTGGGCCTTTGTTCGGGAGCCGATTTCGCCATGGAAGAAGTGGAAAAGCTCCTGCCGCGCAATACCTGCGCTTTGATCAAGTCCTCCTTCGGTTTCAAACTGGGCAAGGTGTGTCCCTACCTGGAAAGCGCCGACATGATCGTGGGTGAGAACACCTGCGACGGAAAGAAAAAGGCCTATGAGTCCCTGGGACCGCTGGTTAACCAACTCTATGTAATGGATCTGCCCCAAGTGAAGTCCGATCAGGGGAAGGCCCTGCTGCGGGCCGAATACGACCGCTTCAAGACCGCGGTTGAACAATTGACCGGGGTGACGGTCACGGCCGAATCCCTGCGGGCCGGCATCGAGGCGGTCAATGCCAAACGGGCCGCCATGCACCGTCTGGCCGTCCTGCGCCAGGCCGATCCGGCGCCCATTTCCGGGCTGGATGCCCTCCTGGCCAACCAGGTCTTCTTCTATGACAATCCGGCCCGCTTCACCGCCTCGGTGAACAAGATCTGCGACGAACTGGAGCAGCGCATTGCGAACAAGGTGGGGGCTTTCAACGCCGGGACGCCGCGTGTGCTTGTCGCCGGCTGCCCCCAGGCGGTGCCCAACTGGAAGCTGCCCTGGATCATCGAAACCTCCGGGGCGGTGATCGTGGGTGAGGAATCCTGTGTGGGCGAACGGGGCACCCGCAACTTCACCAAGACGACGGGCGACACCGTCGAGGAAATGATGGCGGCCATCGTGGACCGCTATTTTGAGGTGGACTGCGCCATCTTCACCCCCAATCCCCAGCGCCTGACCCACATCGAGAATATGGTGGCCGACTACCGGGCCGACGGCGTGATTCATTACGGCCTCCAGTTCTGCCAGCCCTACCTCATGGAGTCGATGCCGGTGGAAAAGGCCTTGGAAGACAAGAATATTCCCTGCTTGAGAATCGAAACCGACTACAGCATGGAAGATGTGGGCCAGTTGAAGACCCGTATAGAAGCCTTTATCGAGCAGCTGCGCTAACAGGCCGTGGATAAACGGCGCCTCAGACCAGAATGCGGCATTGTACCGCGTTGCGGGAGTTCTTATCGGATCATTTGGGCTAGGGTGAGTCCCGTCCTCGCGAAACCGCCGCAGCAACCCTGATGGTTGCTGCGTATTTCGCATCGGGTGGCCGTCCTTTCACCCCGTTGGTTATACGCGATCTGTTAATGCGGCAGGGAAGGATTAAAATGCGGTTTGCAGGTATCGATATCGGTTCGCGCGCCATTAAACTGGCGGTGGTGGATGAAGCCGGCAAGGTACTGAAAAGGTCCCGCAGCGATACCGGGTTCGATCCCATGGCGGCGGCCGGGAAGTTGGTCGACGGAGTGGCTTTCGACCGCATCCTGGCGACGGGCTACGGCCGCAGCCTGTTCGAGATCGCCAGGGAAGCCCCCACGGTGACCGAGATCAAGGCCCATGCCACAGGCGCCCGGGCCTGTTTCCCGGAAGCCCGGGCCGTGCTGGACATCGGCGGGCAGGACAGCAAGGCCATCGCCCTGTTCGAGAACGGGAAGGTAAAGAAATTCGAGATGAACGACCGCTGTGCGGCCGGCACCGGCAAATTCCTCGAAATCATGGCCCGCACCCTTGGGTTCGGCATCGCGGATTTCGGGCGGGAGGCCCTGGCGGCCGACGAGGAGCTCAACATCTCCAGCATGTGCACGGTCTTTGCCGAATCCGAGGTCACTTCCCTGATCGCCAAGGGACAGAACCGGCGGGCCATCGCCCGGGGCCTCCATGCCAGTGTCATCCGCCGGGCCGCGGGCATGATCAACCGGGTATCGTCAGAGGGCGCTATCGTGTTCACCGGCGGGGTGGCCCAAAATCCCTGCATGCGAAAGCTGCTGGCGGACAAATTGCACCGCAGGATCCTTGCACCGGACGACCCGCAGATGGTAGGGGCGTTAGGTGCGGCTTTGCTGGCCGCGGAAGCGGCTCCCTGAGCGACCGATAACGGCGGTTCAATCGTTTTATGACAGCGAGGTGGAATCATGAAAGAAATCGACGCCCGCGGGCTGGCCTGTCCGGGGCCTGTGCTGCAAACCAAGGCGGCCCTGGATGAGGGCCAATTGCAGGGGGTGACCGTACTGGTGGACAATGCGGCCTCCCAGCAGAACGTGCAACGTTTCCTGGAGTCCCAGGGCTTCGAGACCCGGATCGAGCAGGACGGTGAGGACTACCGGATCATCGGCAGCGGCGCGGCCGCGCCGGCCGACCAGCCTGAGCCCGGCCCCGCGCCCCAGACCGAAGCCAAGAAAATCATGGTGATGTGCGCCACCGACCGTATGGGGTTCGGGGACGACGAGCTGGGGTTGAAACTGATGGTCAATTTTGTACGCACCCTGAAAGAAATGGGCCCCGAGCTCTGGCGGCTGGTTTTCGTGAACAATGGGGTCAAACTCGCCATCGATGGCTCCGCGGTGCTCGAAGATCTGCAGGCCTTTGAGGAAGACGGCCTGAAGATCTTGGTCTGCGGGACCTGTCTGGATCATTTCGCGCTGCTGGAACGCAAACAGGTGGGCGAGACCACCAACATGCTGGACATCGTCACGGCCATGCAGCTGGCCGACAAAGTGGTCAGCATCTGAGGCGGCTAAGGGCGGAATAAAGGATCGGGCCGACTGGTCTGCCATCGGGAATCCCGCGGGCGACATACCGAAGACACATGGTGGGGGAAGGCTTATCCCTGACTTCGCCCCCCATTGCGAACATGGGATTCAACGGGCGCGGTGTTTGCCCTGTCTGGCTTTGATGACTTGAATCACTTCGCGGTTGAAGGCGCATTCGCAAAACGCGTCGCAGCGATCGAGCTGATCTTTTTCCAGACAATAACCGGGGCAGCCTTCCTTGCCGGTCCGCCGCTCGGTATATGTTGTCCCGTTATACAGGCTTATGAATTGTCCTGCGAAAATCGTGAGCGTCGTGTGGCAGTCCTCTGCCCGGTGATTGAAAAAAAACAGCCCCCTTTCGAGCTTTCCAAAGTCTGCCATATAGCCGCATATCTCAAGGGACGGGTCGTCCAGGAATTCATCGAGATCAGCCCATTGGGTGCCGCACATCGGGCATGTCTTGAATGGTTTTTTCCCCTGCATCATGGGGGCTCCCGGTCTAAAACAAGAGCGATTACCGATTGTCGCCGTGCAACGAACACATCAGCCCATTGACGGCGGCGCCCGGCAGGCATATTTTCAATCAATACATGGAACACGGTAGCAGACTCGCTCCCGGAAAATCAACATGATTCCTGCCCCAGACGTTGACAAGACCCTGGGCGTGCTGTTAGTAAGCATCCCAATACGGCCTATCTGAAGATAGGTTCATGTAACACCCAATGTATCCATGATTTCCGATAGCCACGAAGGCGACGGCTTCCCCCGAGGGGATTCCGGCCTTTGTGGTTTTTTTTTGAGGGGAGAAGAGCGCGGTTGAGACGCATTTGTGTGATGGACGGCCAGGGCGGGGGGATCGGCGCGACCTTGATCCAGTATCTGAAAGCCCAATTGGGCGAGACGGTGGAGCTGGTGGCGCTGGGCACCAACGCCATTGCCACCGCCCGGATGTTGAAAGCCGGGGCCAACAAGGGCGCTTCCGGTGAAAACGCCATCTGCCGGACGGTAGCCCGGGCGGACTGCATCGTGGGTCCGGTGGCCGTCACCTGGGCCAACGCCATGCTGGGAGAGGTAACCCCCCGGATGGCCGAGGCGGTCATGTCCAGCGCGGCCCCCAAGATTATTCTACCCCTTTCCCAGGAAAATGCGGAATTTGTCGGTCTGACCAAAGAACCGCTCCCCCACCTCGTGGAGGCGGCGGTTGTCAAAATAAAGGAGGTGATGAGGCATGTGTGAAGCCAACGCCTATTGGACCCGCGAAAGCGGTGAAGAACTGATCATGGAGGCTGTGGATACCATCGAACCGGAAGGCGATGGAAACTGGCGGCTGGTGGGTATTTTCGGCGACCAGAAGAGCATTCGGGGTCGGATCAAGGGCATGCACCTGGTGGATCATAAGATCCTTTTCGAGGTGCCGGCCGACTGAGGCACCTATCCCGCCGTCCGGCGAGGGGCCGTTCCGGCATCAGCGCAGAACGGCCCCCGGCGGCTATTTGTCGCTGTCACTCTTGCCTTGCAGGGATTGCTTTTTTTCACGCTTGGCCTTGCGGTGGGACTCGCCCTGGGTGCTCTTTTTGGCCCTGTGATGGATCTCCTTGGGAGCGTTGCGCTTTTGTTCCCGGGCTTCGGCCTTCCTCTGGTCCAATTCTTCCATTTCGGCAATGCGGTCCATCTGGCGCTTGGCCTGCCGGATGGCGGCCTTGATCTGCCGGACAGCCGCATCTTTATGGATCGTGCGTTCGTCTACGCCCTGGGCTTTTAAGGCCTCCAGACGGATGGCCAGCTTCCGGGCGGCCGCCTCTCTTTTGTTTTCAATGTCGGGTTTCCTGCGGAGTGTCATGTATTGTTTTCCCTTCTAACCGGTCTTCGTTAATACCGCCGGCGGGTCACAAGGGAAGAGGGTGTGTGCTTTTTCGCGTCCGCCGCAACCCGTGCCCGCCACTTTGCATGTCCATCCAAGCGCGCCAATTGCAATCCATGTGCCGGATAGCGCAGGATCGGCATTGCCGCGGACAGCCCCCGGGTCTGACATTCCGCAGTCATCGCGCAGTCGTTGCAATGCCCCGATCCTGATCCTGCTGTCTGACCAAATGCCATTATAACACTTTGGTATAGTGGGAGAATCCGTCTTCAGTCCGGATTCGGCCGGCCGTTGATTGGCCATTCGGCGGAGACGGTGTTTGGGGCCTCGTGATTTGCCGGGCGCCGGCCAGGCATGACGACCGAACATGATTGAGACCTGGCGATTCCGATTCCCCGGCCGGATCAGAAATGCGGAGACTGTCTTTTGTTAGCCCAGCTGGGCCCGCAATACCTGAAAAAGGCGCTCGACGTCCGCATCGGTATTGTAGAGGTGGGGAGCGATCCGGATCGAGTCGCCCCGGGCACTGGCGAAGACATTGGCTTCGGCCAGCCGGGCGGGGAGATCGGAGGGGAACCCACGGGGGTGCCGCAGTCCGATCAGGTGGGGGGCCCGGTAGGCGGCCGGGGCGACCTCCAGCCCCAGGCCGGCGGCGCGCTCCGCGATGGCATCGGTGCGGGCCCTCAGGGTTTCGGCGATGGCCACCACCCCCCAGGAGAGAATCTGGCGTAGCGCTTCGCCGGCGATGGGGGCCAGGTTGAAATTGCTGGCCTCGCCGGCATCGAAGCGTTTGGCCCCGTCCTGGTAGGCTTCCCGGTAGTCCACCAGGCGCGCAAAATCTTCGGCGCCTGCGCGATTCAACCAGTTCTCCTCCAAAGGATGGCCGTCCTGCCAGCGGGGGGCGATGTAGCAGAACCCGTAGCTGTAAGGGCCCAGGAGCCATTTGTGGGCGGTGGTGACGAGGAAGTCCGGCTGAATTTGGGACACTGAAAAGGGCATGGCGCCCAGGGACTGGGTGCCGTCCACCACCAGGGCGCTCTGGCAGGCACGGCAGTGTCGGCCCACGGCGACCAGATCGATGAGGGTGCCGTCCGTCCAGTGACAGTGGGGCAGGGCGGCGACGGCCGTCCGGGGTGTAATGGCGGTCAGCACAGCCGAAGTCCAGTTGCCGTCTGCCGGCCGCGGCACGCGCACGATGTCAGCCCCGCAGTCCCGCGCCAGGCGGTGCCAGGAATAGATATTGGAAGGGAACTGGTCCTGGAGGACAACGATGGTCTGGCCCGCTTCGACCGGAAGATTGCGGGCGGCCAACGCGATGCCGTAGGATACCGAGGGGATGATGGCCACATCCTCCGGTGAAGCTTCCACCAGGGCTGCAAAAAGCCTCCGGTTGGCATTGAGATCGCTGAAGAAGAAGTCGGTGGTCAAGGCCCAGGGCGCTGACTTGCGGGTCAGCGCGTGTTGTCCGATCGCGGCGGCCGATTTGAGCAGCGGCGAGGTATAGGCGCAATTGAAATAAGCCACGTTCTCCGGTATGGTAAATAATTCACGTTGGCAGGGAATCATTGCTTCCTCCGATCACATCCTTGATCTTTCGTTTGACGATTTATCGGGTGATGCCTACCTTGGCGGCACCAACGATTCAACCATGGGATGACCATGCACGCTTTGGACAACGTCACAAAACAGGGCCGCCGTTTGCACGGCCGGCTAATCTGGCTTACGGCTGCTTGGGCGATGTTTTTTATTTCGGCAGGCTGTGCGGCTTCCGGACGGACCGCCCGGCCCGTTGCCCCCCCGATAGGGATGGTGGTCCATGAAAACCAACGGATCGAAGTTCAGCCCTGGATCAAGGATGAGATCCGGCAGTTTCTCGGCCAGGACGAGGTGCGGGACGCACTGGGCTTCGACCCGCTGTCCTACGAATCCCCCTTCACCGTAACATTGCTCGAGCAGCGCTTGTCCGATCGGGGCATTTTCCGCATGTTCGGCCGGGCGGCCAACCAGGATGTATTCATCCAGGCCCGTCTTTTCGTGAATCCCGGCCGCCCGGAAACCGGTTCCGACGCAGCGCAGACCTTGGATCCGGATACCGCGCGCAAGGTGAATATGCTCCGTATCCTCGCCGCCGATCCGGAAATGCTGGTGCTTTACCGCAATCTGCTGATCTGCCACGAAGTGGCCCACGTGGGGGAATGGTATGCCCTCACCCAGCGCGGCGCCCTGGTACGCTACACTGGCCATGGCGTCAGCAACCGGGCGGAGATTCGGATCCTGACGCAGCTGTTGCAGGCCGGCAAGGTACGCCCGGCGGTTTTCACCAAACTCTACCTTTTCTATGCCACCTTCATGAACCAGGAGGCCGAACCCGAGGAAGACCTGGCCCGAACCTACCGCCAGGCTCTCGAACCCCCGGGCGCCCTGGCGGGAAGCCGTGACCGGGGTGCGCCCTTGACGGTCGTGGAGTGACGCCGATCCGTCTTCTACCTTAGGCCCCGGCCCTTCGTACAAAAACGCTTTCGACCGCCACCGCCGCGGCCCTCCTGGACATGCCTAACGACCGACACCGCCCGAGCCACATAGGTCACACCAGCCCCAGCGCGCGGGCCTGTTCCCAGACCCGCCGGGCCAGGCCCACGGTGGCCTGATCCACCATACGGCCGTCCACGGCCACGGCGCCTTGTCCGCCGGCGCGGGCTGCCTCGGCCGCCGCCAGCACCTTGCCGGCCCGTTCGATGTCTTCCGCCGAAGGGATGAACACGCGGTTGATGGTGTCGATTTGGTCGGGATGAATGGCCCATTTCCCGTCGCATCCCAGGGCACAGGCCATCTGGGCGGAATGTTCGAGCCCGGCGGCATCCCTGAAATAGCCGTAAGGCGCATCGATGGCCTGGATGCCCCGGGCCTTGGCGGCCATCACGATCCGGCTCATGGCAAAATGCCAGCGGTGTCCGGGATAGATGGCCTCTTCCTTTTCCCCATGGCCGGAAAGCGACACCAGACGGGCGCCCACCGAGGCGCTGTAGTCGGCGATGCCGAACACCAGGCTTTGCACGCGGCGACCGGCCCGGGCGATCTTTTTGACCCGTTCGAGCCCTTGGGCGCTTTCGATGGAAGCTTCGATGCCGATGGGCAGGGGGCGGCCCAGACCCAGTTCGATGCCGTCCAGCAGGCGTTCCGCAAAATGGATGTCCCCCGGGTGATTGACCTTGGGGATCACCACCGTGGCGAGGTGCTCGCCGGCCGCTTCCGCCACTTCCAGCAGATCGCGGTAGCCGAAAGGCGTGTCCAGGGCATTGATACGAAAGGACAGCCGGGATGCCGCCTCACCCGCGGTTTGCAGGGTTTCGATGACCTGGCGGCGGGCATCCGCTTTCATCTCCAGGGGGACGCTATCTTCCAGGTCGAGGAGGATGTTGTCCGCGTTGGTGGCCAGGGCCTTGGCATGCATTTTGGCCCTGTGGCCGGGAACCGAGAGGATCGAACGACGGGGCAGCATGGGGTTTGCTCCATTTGCTTCTGGGGTTGCAACGTGGCGGATCCGGGATCCGGAACGAGGGCACCATAGCATAGGCGGGAGGTAAACCCTATGGGTTTCTTGCGAGCTTAAATAAGGGTGGACCCGGCCCGCAAAATCGTTTACATCCCAAAGCCTGCAAAAGACGCTGGCAGCCGGCGGTATCGGCAATGGTGGCGCTCTCGCGTTTCTTCACGTGCAAAGGGAAAAGAGGTATCACGCATCATGATCGGTACGGAACTATGGGCCCTGTTATGCGGCCTGGGGTCGGCGGCGGCCTGGGGGGCGGGGGATTTCAGCGGCGGACTGGCCTCCCGGCGCAGCGACGTCTATACGGTGGTCGTGGTGGCCGAGGCGGTGGGCATTATCCCGCTGTTGGTGTTTGCCCTGATGTGGGGCGGGCCCTTGCCGCCCGTCAGCTACATCCTATGGGCCGGCCTCGGGGGTGTCGTGGGGGTGGTGGGGCTGCTGGCCTTATACCGGGCCCTCTCGGTCGGGCATATGGGCGTCGTGGCACCGGTGACTTCGGTGGTGGCGGCGGTTTTGCCCCTGCTGCTGGGCAGTTTCTGGGACGGTCTGCCCACCTTTCTGCAAATGGCCGGCATCCTTGTGGCGCTGGGGGCGGTGTGGCTGCTTTCCCGTACGGAGGCCGAGCAGCGGTTCGCCTTCGCCGACCTTGGCCTGCCGATCCTGGCCGGGACCGCCTTCGGCCTCTATTTTGTTTGCATCGACCTGGCGATCGAGGAGACCCTGGTCTGGCCTCTCGTGATTGCCCGTCTGGCGGCCGTCGCCGTCTTGCTGGTGTATCTGGCCGTGGGCCCGCGGCGGGCGATGCCCTCCCGGAACCTGTTGCCCTTGTTGGTCATGGCCGGGCTGTGCGATGTGGCCGGCAACGCCTTCTTTGCCCTGGCGACCCAGATCGGACGCCTGGACGTCGCAGCCGTGCTGGCCTCTTTCTATCCCGGAACCACGGCTATTCTGGCCTGGATCGTTCTGAAGGAGCGGCTCAACCGTACCCAGTGGATGGGGGTCTCGGCAGCATTGGCGGCGCTCATCCTCATTGCCCTCCCCTAAGCGATTCCCCTGCAAGGTCGGTTGCCCCAATCGTTTCATCGCAGCAACCCTATATAGCCTCCCCGGTGGACATGACCGCAGCATGTTGTGACCGCCGGGTGGACATGCCGCCGTCTGGTTCAGGATGATGTTTTGGCAGAGGTTACACGCCCCTTCCGTTTCCCCTGGCGCCAAACGGTGGCGTGGTCGTGATCCCGGAGACGAACGCCGTCCTCCTCCAGACGTCTTCGCAAGCGATCGGCCGTGCGCCAATCGCCGGCCTGCCGGGCCGACTGGCGACGGGCCACCAGGCGTTCGACAACCGGACGCGGGAGTTCAGGAGCGCAGGTGCTGGGGGGCAGACGGCGATAGCCCTCCAGCGGCGTCTGCAAGAGCCCGAGCACATGCCGCGTCAAGTAGATGAAATCGGTCGCCGTATCCGCCACCGTGCGCCGGAAGGTGTTGCAGCGCATCGGTCCCGCCGCATCCAGGGCCCGGTTGATTTCCCGCATGGTTTCGAAGACCACCGCCAGGCCACCGGGCACATTGTCGTCCAGGGCCAGTTGGCCGCTGAAGCGCTGCCAGAGACGGCTTCCACAGGGCACCGACGGATCGCATGCCCCCATCCAGGCCTGCAAGCGCCCCGCCAGGGTATAAAAACGGTCCAACTGACGTGCGGCTTGCCCCAGCGCGTTTGCGCTGAAGGGGAGATCGCGTCGATAATGGCGTGACAGGAGAAAAAGACGCACCGCCTCGGGATGATAAGCGGCCAGAAGATCTTCCAGCGGCGGGGCATTGCCTTTGGACTTGGCCATTTTGACGTGTCCCACCGTAACCATGCCGTGATGGAGCCAGATATCGGCCGGCGGTTGGCCGAAGGCGGCGCGGGATTGAAGGATTTCATTGGCGTGGTGGGGGAATCGCAGATCGCAGCCCCCGCCGTGGATGTCGAAGGGGATGTCCAGCAGGGTGTGGCTCATGGCCGTGCACTCGATGTGCCAGCCGGGGCGGCCCGGTCCCCAGGGGCTCTCCCAGAAGGGCTCCCCGTTCTGGCGCCCCTTCCAGAGGGCGAAGTCGTGCGGGTGACGTTTGTCCACGTCGACCGGCGGGCCGCTATTCACCGGACGGGCATCTGCTTCCGGTTGCCAGGCGATCGGGCCGGAGTCTCCAAGGCTGTGGGACGAAAAATAGATTGACCCGCCACGGCGGTAGGCATGGCCGCGCTGCAAGATGCGGGCGATGACCGCCTGGCAGGCGCCGACATAATCGGTTGCCCGGGGGGCGGCATGGGGCGGCCGTACGTTCAGGGCGGCCATGGCCGTGTCGTATTCGCGGCCATAGCGCTCGGCCACGCGGCGGTAGTCCTGGTCGCCCTCCCGGGCGCGCCGCAGAATCTTGTCGTCGATATCGGTGATATTGCGCACCAGGGTGACATCGTATCCGACGGCTTCCCAAAAGCGGCGGAAGACGTCGAAGATTACCGCCGAACGGGCGTGACCGAGGTGGGGTGCCGCATAGACCGTCGGTCCGCAGACATAGATCCCCAGATGCCGGGCTTTGCGGGGCCGCAGGTCCTCCATTTCCCGGGAGAAGGAATTATAGAACCGCAGGTTCACCGTTGGTCTTCTCCTTCAATACCCGTTCGTTGCCCTGACGGATGGTGAAGCCGACCTGGTCCAGATATTCAAACACGGGCACCGCGCCCATACGGCCATATCCCAGCAGCCCTTTGCTATCGGCAAGACGAAGACCGCCCTGGTGGCGGATTTGATGCCGGATGCGCGCCTTGATCGTCTCCAGGGCGGCCGGCGTGAGAAACCGTCCGTTGTTCAGACGAATCATTTTCTGCTGGCGCACAAGATAGGAAAGGACCTTTTGCAGCTCGGCTTTGGCGATCGCCACGGTACACGCCCTGAGAAGGGTCGCTTCGCTGAACGGACAGAGGCCGATGCCCTCGGCGGCCGCCAGAGCGTGATCCAGGAGGTGGGTCCGGCGGGCGTCGGACACGGCCAGGGATGCAGTCAGACGGTAGTGGCCGTCGCTTTTTTCGAGCTTGCCGCTTCGCACCAGATCGGCAAGGAGGCTGCCCAGCAGCACGGGATCCATTCCGGGGGGCAGGCCGTCTTTGATTTCAGCGGCTGCCAGCCCCCGATGGAAGGGGTCTTGTTCCAGGGCGGAGGCGACGTTGGCCAGGATGACGTCGCGATGACGGTCATAGTGATCCTTCCGGATGGCACCGTGGCCCTTAACGTAGACGAGATCGCCGCGATGGACCCGGGCATTGACTTCAGCCTCCAGAGGACCGCCGGGCAGGCCGGTGGCGTCGGCCAGATCCTGGGCGGACAGAAGACGATGCGCGTTTTTTTGCAAAAGAACATCGGCACAGGCCGGGATATCACGCGCTTCCAGCGCCTCCAGAAAGGGAACGACGGCGTCGTGTTTGGCGGGCCGGTATTTCTGCCGTGTCCGTTCCAGCAGAATCCCGCCGCCCAAAACCTGGTTGCGGTTCAGGAGGGCGATGACGAAGGCCTCGCCTAAAGCAGCGTTCAACGGTTCGGCAAGACGAAACTGTACCAGACCCTTTTGACCTGCCCGCAGGTGCACCCGGCCCATCAGATGGGTCGTGGCCTGGTGAACGGCCGTGCCCACATAGAGTTTGACCCTTTGACCGTGCTTCAAAACGCCCTGGGGGGCGGATCGCATGCGCAGGGCGGCATTGTAGAGACGGCTGCCGGGGTGCGCGCCCGGAGAGGCCAGCAGCATGCCCCGGGCGATGGCGGCGAGCGGAATTTTGGGCAGGTTGATGCCCACCCGCTGGCCGCCTACCGCCGAGGTGACCCGGCCGCCGTGGCATTCCATGGAACGGACCCTGGCCGGGATCCCGGCGGGCAGGATTTCGAGTTCCTGGCCTTCATGAACGCCGCCCCCGGCCACGGTGCCGCTGACCACGGTACCGATCCCGGCCAGCTGCCGCACCTGATCGATCCAGAGCCGGAAGGGGCCCGGATGAGAATCCCGGGGCAGGCGTGCGATTTCTTCCCTGAGGGCGTGGGTGATGATGTCGATGTCCGGAGGCTGGCGGTTCGAAAATGACAGCATCGGTTTGCCCGCGAGAAACGTCCCCTCAAGCAGGTCTTCCAGCTCAAGCTTGGCAATTTCGACGGTTTCCGGGTCCACTAGGTCGGTTTTGCTGAGGACGACCAGCCCGCCCCGGGTTCCGAAATACTGGAGAATGTCCAGGTGCTCCCGGGTCTGGGGCATGACCCCGTCATCGGCGGCGACCACCAGCAGGGCCAGATCCACCCTGTGCAAGCCGCGGATGGCGTTTTTCAGAAAATCCACATGGCCCGGGACATCAACCAGGGCCAGGCCCACATCGGCGAAAACCGACCAGGCCGCGATGCCGGCTTCGATGGACAGGCCGCGGCGTTTCTCCTCCGGATTGCGGTCCGTATCGATGCCGGTAAGGTGTTTGACGAGGGTCGTTTTGCCGTGATCCACATGTCCGGCCACACCGATCGTAAGGTAGTGTCTCATGGGTTCCGTGGCATCGGGATGGAAGGGGCAAGGGGAATCGAACCTCCTCCTCGTTGTTCAGACGAGGCCGACGGTTTTGAAGACCGCGGGGTGCCCAGCACCATTGCCCCTTCAAGGGAAGATAAAAAGATGAGGACCGGCAGGGGGTGAATCTATACCCATATGCGGTGAAGCATCTTCCATACCGATCCGCACGCGCTACTCACACGGGAAGCGTAGGTGTGGGGCGCTCAGGTGAAGCCGGTATGGAGATACATAAGATGCTCCGACGAGTGCAGACTATTTAGTATTAATCTAAACCCTCCACCTATGGTGGAGGCCCCGGAGAGGTTTTGCCGATCCAGGGTGGCTTTACATCAATGGGAGCCTTCATTTTCTTTCTCGTGAAAGAAAACGGAAGCAATCACGCCTCGGCGTGACAGGCTTCAAACGCCCGTGTCCCGCTTAACCCTGCGCGTCGTCGACACGGCCGGAGCGCGCGGAAACTCGCTTCGCTCAGACAGTCCGCGCGCTTTTATCCGGCCGCATCGCCGATGCTCGGCGCGGGACAAAGGGAAATTCAAAACCAAAACCTCAAAGACTGTTTTCAAGCCCCCTTCGGGGGGCTTCCTGAGGCCTCCCACTAGGCGGGAGGATAACCACCGTTGGCGGAAAGCGGCGTTTTCGCCTCCTGTCGGTCTTCGGCGCAGCCGGGCTGCGCCTGTGGGCACCCACAGTTGAAGAATCAATCAGATGGGAAGCCCAGCACTGTGCGGCGGGACCAGAAACCAAAATCTGCCACTTCTGGATGGACACTAGTTTGCATTGTAGAAGAGCGTACATCAATGCGTCAAACAGATTATTCCGATCCATCTGCCTGTTCCAATAGACAAAATGGATGGAGCCAGGCGCGGGCCTTGCCTGCGGATCAGGCAAGGCGGCGCACCGACTCAGAATTCGAACCGGCTGCCGGCCGAGGCCTGCCGGAAACGCTGGCCGAAATGGCGGGCCAGGATCATTCCGGCCTGGGGGCCGGTGCAGTGGGAGACGCCCACCAGTTCGACCTTGAAATCCTCGAAGGCCGCGATAACGTCCTGGATCTGCTCCGGCGCGTAGAACATGAGGTGGGTGCCCCCCAGGACGGCATGCAGCCGGTCGATGCCGAATTTCTCCTTCACGTGGTCGAGGATGTTGAGCACCCCGCCGTGGGCGCATCCCAGGACCAGGACCGCTCCTGAGGGGGTTTCCAGCAGGAGGTTGGCATCCTCGGCGATGGGGTCCGGCACAAGGTCTTCGCCCTGGGCCAGCAGCAGCTGGCGGTCGCCGGGGGTTTTCTCCGGATGGCGGGTATACCCGGTGAGGAAATGAAACCCCGGCGCAATGGGGCCGGTGGCCTCCCGGAATTCGAATTCAGCCCCGGCCGCTTCCAGTTCCTCCCGGCTCTCGGGCGGTCCGATGAAGCGGGGGGCCACGGCCGGGTCCGGCGACAGGCGCGCCATGTGCCGGGCGAAGACCGACGGGTGGGCGATGATCTTCCTGGGGCCGGTTTGTTCCAGCACCCAGGCCAGTCCGCCCGTATGGTCGAAATGGCCGTGGCTCAACAGGATGGCGGCGATGTCGGCCAGCGGGATGCCGCCGCTGCGGACATTGTGCGGCAGGGTATGGCCCTGGCCGGTGTCGAAAAGGAACGTTTGGCCGTCGTGCTCGATGAGGGCGGCAAAGCCGTGTTCCCCCAGAAAGTCCATCCGGCCGATGTTGTTGTCACACAGGATTTGAACGGTGGTCATGTCGGCCTCCCTTGAGCTGGCATCCACGCCGGCATCGGGGCTTTGATAAAACCGGTTGCCCTGGAACTGCCCGTGCCGTTTGATGCCGCAGTTGAAAGTCCATGGGAATGAATGAGATATAGTTCGATTCAGCGAACGGCGTCAACGGGTATTCGCAATCCGGCGATATCCCCGGCACCTGGCGTCCATGACTTGCAAAATACTTCCGCTATGACTAAGCTTGATGAACGCGTAAAGCACTCAAGATCAACGCTTGCGATGCCAATCCATCCGACGGCGGTTGCCTGCCGGCTTTACCGCGGTGTGGCCTAATCCATAATAAAGGAGATCCATGGTGAAGACATATGACGTGGTGGTCGTGGGAACCGGCTCGGGCGGACAGACGGCCGCCTACACGCTGATGGAATACGGGCTGTCCGTGGCCGTGGTCGAGGACAGCCCGACCCCGGGCGGCATCTGCGCCCTGGCCGGCTGCCAGGCCAAGAAATGGTATTATGAAGCCACCGAACTCATGGCCCGGGCCCGGCACCTGGAAGGCAAGGGGCTGGTCCGCCCGCCGGAAATGGACTGGGCGGCCATCCGCAGGGAGAAACGCGCCTTCACCGACCCGATCCCCGCTGCCACCCGCAAGGGTTTGGAGGGGGCGGGCATCGATTTTATCACCGGCACGGCCGCTTTCAGCGGGCCGGATACCCTCGCCGTAAACGGGGATTCGGTGCAGGGGAAGTACTTCGTCCTGGCCACCGGGGCCCATCCCATGCCGCTGCCCTTCCCGGGCGCCGGGCACCTGATCACCAGCAGCGATTTCCTGGAGCTCGAGCGCCTGCCACCCCGTCTGGTGTTTGTGGGCGGGGGCTTTATCTCCTTCGAGTTTGCCCATTTTGCGGCGCGCCTGGGCCCGGCGGAACGGGTCGTGATCCTGGAAGCGGCGCCGCGTCCCCTGGGGCCCTTCGATGCCGAGATGGTGGCGCACCTAGTGGCCGCCTCCCGGGCCGAGGGGATCGAAATCCACACCGATGTGCAGCTGACCGAGGTGGAAAAAAACGGCGACGGATTTGTGGTGCGGACCGAAGGCGGTGACGTTTTCGAGGCCGACCTGGTGGTGCACGGGGCCGGCCGGGTGCCCTCAATCGAGCGTTTGCATCTGGAAAAGGCCCAGGTGGATTACAGCAAGCGCGGCATTTGCGTAGACAGCGCAATGCGAACCGCCAACCCTCGGGTTTTCGCCGTGGGCGACTGTGCGGCAACCATCCAGTTGGCGCGGGTGGCGGACTACGAAGCCTATGTGGCCGTCAAGAATATTCTAGCGGAAGTGGAAGGTGGGGCCGGCGCTAAAGTGGATTACCGGAACGTGCCGACCGTTCTGTTTAGCTACCCCCAGTATGCCATGGTGGGGGCCACCGAAGCGACCCTGCAAGATGACGGCATCCGCTATTATAAGAACGCGGACTTCAATCTGGGGTGGCCGACCTATCGGCGGGTGGGGATGACACAGGCCGCCTACAAAGTGATGGTGGACGACGACAACCGTATTTTGGGCGCCCACATCATCTCCGACAACGCTTCCGGCCTGATCAATAGTTTCAAACAGGCCATGCACGATCATCGCAGCGTGGAAGATCTCTACTGGGAGCATGTGATGACACCCTATCCCTCGCGGGAGAGCGACATCATCTACATGTTGAAGCCATTTTTCGAGGACGATCTGCTGGCCGGTCTATGAACCCCGACGTTGTCTGCAAAGGGTCTAACAACCCAAAGAAAGGTTCCCTTCTGTGAAGCGAAGCTGCCGCCTTATTACCGCAATGATCCTCCTGGTGGCGCTGTTCTGCCCGGTCGTGCTGTCGGCGGACAAGCCCGAGGCGGCGCCCGCCAAAAAACCGGCCATCGGCATCGCCGATTCCATGGGCGATGCCATGCTGAAACAGGCGACCGAGGTGCAGGCGGATATCGCCCGGGAAGCCCGCTCGCTTTTTGAGCGACAGCCGCTGGGATGGGATCTGAAGACCCTTGGCACCATTTACCATTGGGCCCTCGATCTTCCGCCGCATATTCCCGACTTCATTGCGCTGGTGATCCAGCACAGCCGGTTGCTGGGGGTGGCCGGCTCCCTGATCATGCTGGTGTTTATCGTGGCCGTGTTCTACAGCCTGATCGGCCAGCGCCGCGTGCTGCGGCGCATCGAACGCCGGGTGGAACCCTGGCGGGGCAAAATCCCGGAAAAGGTATATCCCTTTGTCCTATCGGGGCTGCGAACCATCGTGGCCGCCCTGATCCCCCTGATGCTGCTGGCCGCCTACAGCCTGGTCAATGCCCTCGTTCACTATGAGGCCGTGTGGTTCATCGTTCTCGGACGTCTCTTCATCCTATGGGCGGCCGGGGCCCTGGTGCTCAACCTGCTGCGGGAATCCCTCACACGGGACCTGTTCGCGGTTACCCGGGAATACGGCCGCTCCGTTTATCGACTGGTGCGGCTGGTGCTGTTCTACTCCCTGGCGGGGAGCGCCATCTTCTGGTGCGCCAAGGCATTCCGGCTGCCGGACGATGTGCTGGCGTTCGCACGCTTTGTGATCGCCCTGTCGATCGTCTTCCTCCTGTTTCTGCTGCACCTCAAGAAGAAGGCCCTGCTTTCCTTCCTGCCCAGTTTCCCCTATCCTTTCTATCGGGCCTTCCAACGCTTCCTCCAGCGCTACTATTACGCCATCGTGGGGGTGATGCTCCTGGCGGCCCTGCTGTGGTGCTTCGGCTACGTGAACCTGGGCCGCGTGGTCATCGTCAAGGTCTGGTCTTCAGGCGTCGCTTTTGTCCTGATTATGCTGGCCTACCATGGCCTCCGCACGGCCTTGCAGCACCGCACCCAAAGGCTGCCGCATCGCGACGAGGCCGGCCATGCCCTGCTGCGCTCCCTGAACAATCTGCTGCTCTACGCCACAGTGCTGTCCACGCTGTTCGTGGTGCTGAACCTTTTGGGGCTTCTATCGATTCTGCAACTGGCCATGTCGATTCCGGTGCTCGTCCTGGCCGGGGCCACCATTACCTTCTGGACCATTGTGAGCGTCGTCGTCATATTGATGGCGTTCTTTTATGCCTCCCGGCTCCTGCGGGCCTACCTGGACTACCGGGTTTACCCCCAACTGGGCATCGACCAGGGGCTGGGCTACGTGCTCAACACCTTGCTCAACTATGTGTTTCTGGGCATCGGGCTCCTGATCTCCCTGCGGCTCGTGGGGCTCGATCTGCGGCTGCTGCTGGTTTTCGCCGGCGCCGTCGGTATCGGGGTCGGGCTGGGGCTGCAAAGCCTGGCGGCCAACATCATCAGCGGCTTCATCATCATTTTCGGCGGCAAGGTCCGCAAGGGCGACTGGATCGAGGTGGGCGGCACGCTGGGGGAGGTGACCGACATCTATTTGGGAACGGCCAAAATCCGCACACGGGACAATGTCGAATATTTGATCCCCAATGCCCAGCTGGTGACCAGCACCATCATCAACTACTCCCTTTCCTCGGCGTTCATCAGGATGGATCTGGCCGTGGGCGTCAGCTATAGCGCCGATCCCCGGCAGGTGGAGAAAATTTTGGTGGATGCGGCCGCCCGGGACCCCCTGGTATCGGATTACCGCACCCCCAGCGTGCGCTTCGTGGGGTACGGCGACAACAGCATCAACTTCGAGCTGCTCTTCTGGATCGATGTGCGCCATACGGCCCGGCGCCTGGTGCGCAGCGATCTCTATTTTGCGGTATTCGAAGCGCTCCAGGCCGCCGGCATCGAAATCCCCTTTCCCCAGCGGGATCTGCACATCCGCAGCGGGCTGGACATGGCGAAGCCGACGCCGGGCAGTGACACGGCTGGGAAGCCGGAAGAATGAGATCAGCCCCGCGGCCGCCCAAATCTGAGGGATGAGGCCACTTCCCAATCCAGGGTCATGGCGCCTTCTCAGGATGGCTTGGAAGAGGATTGCTGCATGCAAATCTAACCGGTTGGCAATGCGGTCTTAACAGGCGGTCCCTATTTTCCGCATATGCTTACCGCCGTCGATCATACGCCTGATTGGAATCCGCGTACCGGCCAGCGCCCCGCGCTGGGGGCAACACCCTGCATCCACCCCACGGCCACGGTGCGTGACAGCCGGATCGGCGCCTGGACCGAAATCGGCGCCTACACCACGCTGCTCGAATCGGAGGTCGGCGACTACAGCTATCTGGCCGGATGCCACAGCCAGGTGTGGTGCACCGCGATCGGCAAATTCACCTCCATCGCAGCCGCCGTGCGCATCAATCCGCCCAACCATCCCATGCAGCGGGTCACCCAGCACCACTGCACCTACCGCCGTCGCCAGTATGGGTTTGACAGCGCCGACGATGAGGCTGTCTTTGCCTGGCGCCGGTCCCGGAAGGTCGTCATCGGGCACGATGTCTGGATCGGACACGGCGCCGTGATTCTGCCCGGGGTTACGGTGGGCACCGGCGCCGTGGTGGGGGCCGGGGCCGTAGTGAGCAAGGCCGTGGCGCCTTATGATATCGTGGCCGGTGTCCCGGCCCGCCGGCTGCGGGCGCGGTTCGCGCCCCATGTGATCGAGACCCTGCTGGCCATCGCCTGGTGGGACTGGGATCAGGAAACCCTCTGCCGCCGGTTCAAAGATCTGCTGGATATCGAGCAATTCGTGGCCCGCTATGCCGATTGCGCCAACTGATCCCAACCGTTCGCCGGCGCAGCACGCCTCCCGCGAAGATACCATTGCGCTCCGCCGGATTCATACGGTGGCCCGGGAAGCGGCCCGGGCGGCCGGAAAGGTGTTGATGGCGGCCTTCGGCCGGCCCCAGGCCGTGGACAAGCGGTCGGCCCACGATCTCAAACTGGCCGCCGACCGCCGCAGCGAGGCGGCCGCCCTGACGATTCTGCAGGCGCACTTCCCGGATCATGAAATCGTTTCCGAAGAAAAAGGCCTGCTGAACCCCGGCAGCGAATTTCGCTGGTATCTGGATCCGTTGGACGGTACGGTCAACTACTTCATGGGGCAGGCCTATTTTTGCACCTGCCTGGCCTGCTACCACTCCCCGCCGGAGGCCGGCACCGCCAATGCCAATCCGTTGGGACAGCCGCTGACAGGCGTTGTCTACGCGCCGGCCCTGGACAGGCTCTTCGAAGCGGTACCCGGCGGACCGGCCCTGTGCAACGGCCGCCTCGTGCGGCCCGGACCGGAGAAACGCCTTTCCGAGGCGGTCATCGGCTTCAGCTATGGCAGCGATCCGGACACCATGCAGCGCATGCAGAGGGTCGCCCAGGCGCTCGTGCCGCGGGCCCGCAAAGTGCGCATCTTCGGTGCCACCGGCCTCGATCTGGCCCATGTGGCCTGCGGGGGGTTGTCCGGACTGGTGCAGGGAAACGTCAAGGCATGGGATTTTGCCGCGGCCAAAGTGATCATCGAGGCCGCGGGCGGGTATTGCCGGGCCGATCCATTGGACAACGGCGGCGGCTGGCGGATTACGGCGGCGGCACCGGGTATCGCGTTGCCGCTTTGTCAGTTAGTGGAGCGCCTGACGGACCGTTGAAAAAGGGCACCTCCGGCCGGAAGGCCGTCCGTCCTCGCGAAACGGCGGTAACCCTATGGCTGCGGCGTATGGCGCTTCGGCCCTGCCTTCCGTCCCGATGCTTGTTCCTCCAAGGCCTGCTCGAGGTGGCCTGATCCGAAAGATCACTTTGCTTCCCGCCGTCTTCCGGAATATGCCGGGCCGTTGCCCGGGAGACCTTTGTCGCTAACCGATGGCATGCGCTGGCCGGACCGGTAGACGCAACGCCCCCCTACCCAGGTCTGGACCACGCGTTTCCAGGCGCCCGATGTTTCGACCACCACCAGGTCGGCCGGCTCGCCGGGCGTCAGGCCGCCGCTGGTGACACCGTCCCGGAGAAAGGCCGCCGGTCCCGCGGACACCAAACGTAACGCTTTCTCGATGCTCACAGACAGCGTATCATGGGCCATAAAGGGCGTTTGCACCAGGCACTCGGGATAGTAGTCGCTGATCAAGCCGTTGCAAAGGCCCCGGTTCACGGCTTCAGCGGCCTTCAAATGTCCATTGGTAGAAGCGCCCCGCACCAGGTTGGGGGCGCCCATGAAGACCTGCATCCCGGCCTCGCGGGCGGCCGCCGCCGCATCCAGGGCAATCGGGAATTCGCAGCCACCGGCATGCAGACGCCGCACCAGGTCCACCTTGCCCGGCGTGTCGTCGTCATGGCTCAATATCGGAAGGCCGGCGCCCCGGGCCTTGGCCGCCAGGCGGGTGGCCTGCTCCCAGGCCCGGTTGCGGTCGGTCTTCTTGCGGTCCACCATGGAAATGACCTCGGCTTCGGCCACCTGGTAGTTGCGGGTGTAAAAGTCGAGAAAGGATTGCAGCGTTTTAAACTGGCCCTGGCCCGGGGTGTGATCCATGAAGGAGAGCAGGTCCACCTGACCGGCCGCGATCAGGCGATGGATGATTTGTGCGCTGCGCTCGGACCCGATCTCATAGCGGGCATGAATGCGATGGCGCACGGCGCAGCGCCCGCTGCCGTCGTGCTGGTGAATGCGGGCCACCAGTTTTTCGGCTTCCTCGGGAGCCCGCAACCCCAGTTCGTTGTCGGCGAAACACAGGGCATGGCAGAAGGTGGTGATGCCGCAGGCGGCCACTCGCTGATCCAGATTCTGGAAAGCGAAATCGGTCTCGAAGAGCACTCCGGGACGCATCTCGAGGCATTTTTCCATGGCATCGCAGTGCAGATCCACCAGGCCCGGCATGATCAGACGGTCGCCCACGTCGATGACCGGCGAAGCACGCGAAGGAACGTGTCCGGTCTTCACGGCGGCAATCCTGTCGCCGTCGATCAGTACGGAGGCGTCGGTTACGAGACGGCGCCCGTCGAAGACAAGGCCGGCCTTCAGGCAGATCGTCGGGGTCATGGGGTACGGCCCTCGCTGTTGCGGATGTCTTCCAAATTGTTGCGTATCGCTGCCGACAGCAGGTCGGCATCGGGAAGCGTTGGGACGGTTCCGCGCAGTCCCACCATCAGGGGTAGAAGAAAACCGCTGAACACCACTAAACGGAGTGTGGACATGGAAACAACTTTCTATGGAGGGGCACTATTCAGCCTGTGATGCAGATCGCACTTCGCTCCGTGAGGATTGCTCGGCCGCTTCCGGGGTCATCGCCAGGTCGATGGTGCGCCCGGTGGTCGCCCGGCGGTCACCGGCATCATGGAAAATGGACAGAATGGCCGCTCCCTGCTGCCGGGCGGCGGAAATCAGGTCCAGCACGGTCCGCCGGTTGACCGGATCGAGGGAGGCGGTGGGCTCGTCCAGCAGCATGAGCGGATAAAAGGCGGCAAAGCCCCGGGCAATATTGATACGCTGCTGCTCGCCGCCCGAAAAGGTCGTGGGGGACAACGACCACAGGCGCTCGGGAATCCGCAGCTGATCCAGAAGACTTTCCGCCCGCCGGCGCGCTTCGGCCGGGCCGGTTCCGCGCCGGCACAACGGCTCCATGACGATATCCAGGGCCGGCACCCGGGGAATCACCCGCAGGAATTGACTCACATAGCCCACGGTCCAGCGCCGCAGGTCGAGGATCACGTCGCTGGAGGCTTCGGCCAGGTTGACCACCCCATCGCGGTGGCGCACCCGGATCGCACCGGCACCGATGCGGTAGTTGCCGTAGACCAGGCGCAGCAGGGAACTTTTGCCGGCTCCCGACGGCCCGCACACAGCCGCACTCTCGCCCGGACAGAGCTCCAGGTTCAGCGCGTCGAAAACCGGGATACGGATGCCGCCCTGGGTGTGCAGGCGAAAATGTTTGGCGAGCTCTTCGACTTTCAGGATCCAGTCCATGTTTTTCTTTCTATTTGGACTTCAGTTGCGCAGGATCGAAGACACCAGCAACTGGGTGTAGGGATGCTGGGGATCATCCAGGACCTGGTCGGTCAGGCCCGTCTCGATCACGCGCCCCCGCTGCATCACCATCATGCGGTGGGCCAGAAGCCGCGCCACACCCAGGTCGTGGGTCACGAAAATGAGCGACAGGGACAGTTCGCCCACCAGGCGCCGCAGGACATCCAACAGGCGGGCCTGCACCGATACGTCCAGGCCGCTGGTGGGCTCGTCCATAAAGACCAGCCGCGGGCGCGTGACCAGGCTGCGGGCCACCTGGAGGCGCTGCTGCATGCCGCCCGAGAAGGTTTGGGGCAGGTCGTCCATGCGGGCGGCATCGATTTCCACCCGTTCGATCCACCGCAGGGCGGCCTCCCGGATGCGCCCGTAGTGGCGCCAGCCGTTGGCCATCAGCCGCTCGCCGATATTGCCGCCGGCGCTGATGTTCAGCCGCAGGCCGTCCCGGGGGTTCTGATGCACGATACCCATTTCGGAGCGCAGGATCAGCCGCCGGCGCACCTCACTGCAGCGGCATAGATCCACCGGCCCCTCGCTGCTGTCGAACACCACCCGGCCGCTGCTGGGCGATGTCAGACCGGCCACGCATCCCAGGAGGGTGCTCTTGCCCGAGCCGGACTCGCCCACCACGGCCAGGACTTCCCCGGGGTTCAGATCGAAGGCCACCTCCCGGCAGCCGACATAACGGCCGTAATATTTGGACAGATTGCGGACCGCCAGCAGCGGCGCAGCATCCCGGGTCATCCGCAACACCTCCTGTGATCGGCCGCCGGCGCCGCATCCCGGGCTTGCCGACGGCGCGCGCAGTGATCCGTGTCCGAACAGATGAACATGCGGCCGCCCTTGTCGTCGACGATGACTTCATCCAGAAAACTGTCCCGGCTGCCGCACAGTTCGCAGGCGTGCTCCCAGGTCTCGACCTGGAAGGGATGATCCTCGAAATCCAGCGATCGTACCGGCGTATAAGGGGGCACGGCATAAATGCGCTTTTCACGTCCGGCACCGAAAAGCTGCAAGGCCGGCAGCCGATCCATTTTGGGGTTGTCGAATTTGGGGATCGGTGAAGGGCTCATGATATAGCGGCCGGCGACGTTGACCGGGTAGTCGAACCCGGTGGCAATGCGCCCGTGGCGGGCCAGGTCCTCGTAGAGTTTGACGTACATGGCCCCGTACTCCTCGAGGGCATGCATTTTGCGCGCTTCCCCGCGGTTGGGTTCGATGAACTGGAGCGGTTCGGGAATCGGCACCTGGAAGACGATGATCTGGTCTTTCCGCAGCGTCGTTTCCGGGATCCGGTGGCGGGTCTGGATCAGGGTGGCCTCCGCGGTGTGCGTGGTGGTGGCGACCCCGGCCGTGCGCTGGAAGAAGCGGCGGATGCTCACGGCATTGGTGGTGTCGTCGGCCCCCTGGTCGATCACCTTGAGGACGTCCCGGGGGCCGATGAGGGCGGCGGTTACCTGAATCCCCCCCGTGCCCCAGCCGTAGGGCAGGGGCATCTCGCGGCTGCCGAAGGGCACCTGATGCCCGGGAATGGCCACGGCCTTGAGGATGGCGCGGCGCACCATGCGTTTGGTCTGCTCGTCGAGATAGGCGAAGTTATAGGGGCTGTCCTGCCCGGCGGCCGTGGAAGAAGATGATGACGTCACGTGGATTGCCCTTTTTTACCGGTGGTCAGGGCCTCTTTGGCCAGTTTGTCGGCGTAGTCGGCCTGCAGGCGCCGCAGCAGCACCAGCTCGGACTGGAAATCGACGTAGTGGGGCAGCTTGAGGTGCTGAACAAAGCCCGAAGCCTCCACATTGTCGCTGTGGAAGAGAACGAACTCTTCGTGCTGGGCCGGATGGGCCGGCGTTTCCCCCATCTCGCGCCAGCGCAGGGCGCGGTCCACCAGGGCCATGGCCATGGCCTTGCGTTCGCAATGGCCGAAGGTCAGCCCGTAGCCCTGGATGAAGCGGGGGGCGCGTTCCGGGGAGCCGTTGAAACGGTTGAGCATGACGCACTCGGTGACGCCGATCACGCCGATCTCGATCTCGAAATCGAGTTCCGGCGGTGCCATGACCACGGCCACCTCTCCCATACGGATTTCCCCTAGGAAGGGATGATGGGCGGCGCCAAACCCCCGTTGCAGGGAATAGGCCATGGCCAGCAGAAACCCTTCATCGCCCCGGGCCAGGTTTTGCAGGCGCATGTTCCGCGCGGCCGGCACCTGCAAGGGCTGGCGGGTCAGGTCACCGGTCGCGCTCGGACCGCCGGCCGGGGATTCGGTTTCCACCAGGCCGTCGCGGGCCAGGAGATCGGCGATGCGCGGCATGGCCTGGGACCCGCTGTCCATGTGATCGTCTCCGGTGAAGGAGCCCTCGACGGTATCGTCTGCCATCAGCGCAAAATCCAGCAGGCGGTGGGTGTAATCGTAGGTCGGTCCCAGCACCTGCCCGCCGGGAAGGTCCTTGAAGGTTGCCGAAACACGGCGGCGGATCGTCATGGTATCGGTCTGAAGCGGTTGGCTGTAACCGAAGCGCGGCAGGGTCGTGCGAAAGGCCCGCAGAAGAAAAATGGCTTCCACCAGATCCCCCTGGGCCTGCTTGATGGCCAGGGCAGCCAGTTCGCGGTCGTATAGGGATCCCTCGGTCATCACCCGGTCGACGGCCAGCCCCAACTGCTGCTCGATCTGGCTGACGGAAAGGGCCGCCTGGCTCCGGTCGCCGCGCCTGTCCGCGGCGAGAAGCTGATGGGCGTTGTCGATGGCGCGCTCGCCGCCTTTGACAGCAACATACATGGCTCAGACGTCCACCCGGGTTGAGCGGGGCAGGGCTGCCAGCCGTGCTCCGCAGACAAAGATAAACTCCAGTCCCAAAGGAAAGGCCTTGCCAAGCAGGCGGCGCTGGTCCCAAAAGCCGGGGGGCAGCCCCACGGCCTCCAGGCGGCGGTCGTCCTGTAGACCGGGGCCACTTAGCCTGCATGGGCCGCCGGCGGATAGGGCTTCGACCTGGAGGATCAAGGTGGCGGCCGTCTCCGGGGCTTCGTCGGTGCCCGGGCGGAAGGCCTCCAGCGCCGGCAGCCGGACGGCCTCGGTCGCCAGAGCAAAGTGCGCCCGGCCGGCATCTTCGGCAAGAGGACAGCCGCAGTGAAACCGCAGCCAGGGCCGAACCGGCGAGGCATTGTCCAGGTCGGTCCAGAGGGGCGTGTCGCTGTCCAGCAAGGTCAGACAGACGGCGGCCGCGGCCGGACCCAGGCCCGGCGGCGGCGTATCGATTACGGGCGGCACACGGAATATCCGCCCGGGATAGCTCATGCCGTTCAACAGCACGCGGAAAACCGCTTGGGCGTCTAAGGTCGGGTTCTGAAAACCCGGCAATAGGTGTTGGCTGGCAGCGGGTATCATCTCGGCTCAGTCTCCCCGTGCCATGGTGAAAAATTCCACTTTGGTGGCCGCGGTTTTCCGGGCCTGTTCGGCGGCGCGGGTGCGCAGGATGGCGGCCAGCGGCCGAACCACGGTGGACATGATCCGGGGCTGACGTTCGGGATCGAGCAGCAGGGCATCCAGCAGGGCCGCCAATTCCGCATGGTGCCGGTCGCGCCCCAGCACATAGGCCGTGCCGGCCGCGCCTTGCGCCACTTGCAAGGTGCAGCGCGTAACGGTGGCCTCCCCCAGGTTGAAAGGCGCCCCCACGCCGCCGGTGCGGCCCTGCACCATCACCATGCCGATCTCCGGTCCGCGAACCAGACGATAGTCCGGAAAGGGCGTCAGGCGTCGGCAGGCCGCTTCAATGTCGCTTCGCTTGGAGAGCGCCAGAATCCGCATCCAATCGCGGCGGCTCATTTGTTCGGCAACGCTCATTGTCGTCTCAAGTCCTTTAGTTTTAATCTAAACCCTCCACCTATAGTGGAGGGTCCGGAGAGGTTCGACCGATCCGGGGGCGTTTCTGTAAGCGGATTCTTCATTTTCTTGCACGTGCAAGAAAACGGAAGCAAAAGAAAACGCCCGTGTCCCGCTTGATCCTGCGCGTCGTCGCGTCGGCCGGAGCACGCGGAAACTCGCCCCGCCTACGCTAAAGCTACGGCGGGACTCAGACAGTCCGCGCGCTTTAATCCGTCCGCCCCGCCGATGCTCGGCGCGGAACAATGGGAAACCTGAAAACCAAAGACCAAAACTTCATTCTTGAAGCCTCCTTTTAGGAGACTACCTGATGCCTTCCGCTATGCGGGAGGAGACTCTCTCTTCGCGGACCGCATGGGGATTTCGATTTCTGCCCATCACGACCATGCGGTGCCGATTGCTGTGAAGGTCTTTGAATGCGGCCTTTGGCTTAGGCGCCGATGAGGATCAGGTTAGGATTTGATAAGCGGCCGGCCATTTTCTTTCACGAGAAAGAAAATGGAAGCAATCACGCCTCGGCGTGACAGGTTTCAAACGCCTGTGTGCGCGTATCCTGCGCGTCGTCCAACCGGCCGATGACGCGGCGCATCGTGCCGCCGTGCTGCGTTGTCAGGCTAACTCGGGCGCTCATCCCGCCATCGGCGGGACTGAGCGCCTCGCTTCACCTGACGCCTTGCCCGGCAGCACGATGCTTGCTTCATTGACCGGTTGAAGCGGCCGTAGCGCGCGGAAACTCGCTTCGCTCAGACAGTCCGCGCGCTTTAATCCGTCCGCCGCGCCGATGCTCGGCGCGGGACAAAGGGAAACATGAAAGCCAAAAACCTTAGCCCCCTTTCAAACATTTCTGCAAAGCTTCCTGAGCATCCACTATTTTCATTAAGATGTTTTTCGTTATTTTCCGTCCGCCAGGGCGGAAAATTCTCGCTGGGAAAAGTCTAACCGGATTCTCATCAAATCTTTGCAGCCGTCCGCTTTCTTGTGCGGCGCGGATCATTTCACCAACGCCGAGCAAGGAGATACCCCATGACCCAAGCCGCACCCGCCCTGATGTTTCGCGATCGCCGGGCCGCCTGTTTCCAGATCGTCAACAGCACCCTGGTAACCCCTGAAAAGGTCATCCCCGAAGGATGTCTTCAGGTGGAGGAGGGGCGCATCGTGCGTTTGCAGGAAGGCCCTTTCAAAGGCGCAGGGCAGGTTATCGACGCCGCTGGGGCCCTGCTGCTGCCCGGATGGGTGGACATTCACAGCGACGCCAACGAAAAAGCGATTCAGCCGCGGCCGGGCGCCCGGTTTCCGGTCGCCCTGGCGCTGCAGGAGCTGGACAAGACTTTGGCCGCTTGCGGGGTGACCACCATCTTTCACTGCGTGGCCTTCTCCAACGGACAGAAGGGGCTGCGGGCCACGCGGGAAGCCCAGGCCTTGATGCAATCGATGGACAAATGCCGGGACCATCTGCTGTGTGCCACCCGCATTCACCTGCGCTACGATGTCACCCTCACGGAAGCGCTGCCGATTATGGCGCGCCTGATCGATGACGGTGCTGCGGATCTTTTTTCTTTCATGGACCACACCCCCGGGCAGGGCCAGTTCGCGACCTACCAGGCCTTCCAAAACTACCTGGGGCGTCATCACCATTACGCGGAAGACGAAATCCGGGCCGTGGTGGAAAAACGGATGGCCGACCGGCGGGACGTCAACGAGGACGCCCTGGGCGACCTGGCGCAACTCTGCCGGTCCCGCGGCATCCCCATGGCCTCCCATGACGACGACACGGCGCACAAAGTGGTCCGGATGCACGACATGGGGGTGGCCATCTCCGAATTTCCGGTCACCCTGGAGGCGGCCCGGACGGCCAAAGCCTTGGGGATGCAGGTCGCCATGGGGGCGCCCAACCTCCTGATGGGCAAGTCCACCAATAACAACCTGACCGCCATGGACGTGGCCGGAGCCGGGCTGCTGGACATCGTCTGCAGTGACTACGCCCCCATGACCCTGCTGCATGCGGCCCTGACCCTGTCCCGGGCCGGCTTCATGTCGCTGCCCCAGGCTGTGGCCTGCTTCACCTTGAATCCGGCCCGGGCCGCGGGCATCGACCACGAGACCGGGTCGCTGACCGAAGGCAAGCGGGCCGACCTGGTCCTCGTCGATCGCGGCGGCCCGGTGCCGCGGGTGCGCCGGACTTTCGTAGGCGGCCGGCAGGTGTATGCCTGTGGCTGACCCGAGCGTGGTTGAAAAAAGAGGGGGCGGGCGATGGTAGCGCCGGCGGCTGGAAGCTTTCACGGACAAGACGGTCACGGAAGTTGACCGCTAATACAATCCTGACAGCGCGGTAACATCACATGAATATTGCCGCAGCATAGTCTGAGGCCACAGCGGGCGACGAGCCCGCGACACCCCGCGCGGCGCCTTAGCGATCCGCGGACAGCACTTACCAGAAGATCCGGGAGGGAGAGCATGCCAGCGGCAGCCGTTCAGATCCAGCATGTCTACAAGTCGTTTCAGGCCGGAAAACCGGTATTGAAGGATATCAACCTGTCGGTCGCGCCGGGGGAGATGGTGGGGTTGATCGGTGCCTCGGGCTCCGGCAAATCGACCCTGATCCGTATGATCAGCGGCCTGGAGACCATGGACCGCCGCGGCGGGCAGATCGCCCTTTTCGGCAAGGCGACCCAGGCCGCCGGCCGGCGCACGGCCGAACTGCGGCGTCTGCGGAGCAATGTCGGCGTCATCTTCCAGCAATTCAACCTCGTGGGGCGCTTATCACTTCTGAAGAACGTCCTGATCGGCAGCCTGGCCCATATCCCGAGCTGGAAAGGTCTGTTGAGTCTTTTCCCCCACCGGCAGAAGATCAAGGCGTTGCAGGCCCTGGAGCGCGTCAACATGGTCGAATATGCCCACCAGCGGGCCTCGACCCTTTCGGGGGGGCAGCAGCAGCGGGGCGCCATTGCGCGCGCCCTGACCCAGGAGGCCAAACTGATTCTGGCCGATGAGCCGATCGCCTCCCTGGACCCCGCTTCCTCCGATCTGGTCATGGACCTTTTAAGCGACATCAACCGCCAGGACCAAACGACCGTCGTCGTCTCCCTGCATCAATTCGAGGTGGCGCGTGAGCGCTGCCGGCGGATCGTGGCCCTGCAGGAGGGACGGATCATCTACGACGGCCCTTCGGAAGGCCTCTGCGAGGACGATATTGCCGAGCTGTACGGCGTCGAAGCCACCAAGGCGGTCCGGGTCCCGAAAGAGTCGATCTATTTCCGGAAAGCCATCTAATACCGATAGCCTTCCCCTATACCCCCTAACTGATCCATAAGGAGAGTGAAGATGGTGAAAAAGGTTTTCTATTTGGCGTTCATCGTACTGCTGCTTTGCGGCACGGCCCAAGCGGAGATGCCTGCGCGGATCAACTTCGGCATCATTTCGACGGAATCCACGACCGCCCTGGAACAAAGCTTCGGCCCTTTTATGGAGGACATGGCTGCCTACCTGGGTGTCCCGGTCAAAGCGTTTTTTGCCTCCGACTATGCCGGTGTGATCGAAGGCATGCGCTTCAAGAAGGTGGATGTGGCCTGGTACGGCAACAAATCGGCCATCGAAGCGGTGGATCGCGCCGGCGGGGAAGTGTTTGCCCAGACCATCAAGGACGACGGCTCACGCGGCTATTATTCCCTGCTGATCACGCAAAAGGATTCCGATCTCAATTCCCTGGAAGACGTCCTGAAATGCGACGGGACCAAAACTTTCGGCAACGGCGATCCCAACTCCACGTCAGGCTTCGCCATTCCCGGCTACTACGTATGGGCCCTGCACAACCAGACGCCGGAGAAATGCTTCAAACGGGTGGTCAGCTCAAACCACGAAGGCAACGCCATTGCCGTGGCCACCGGAAAGGTCGATGTGGCCACGAACAACACCGAATCGCTCTATGACCGTCTGGCGAAGACCCAGCCCAAAATGGCCGCCAATATCAAGGAGATCTGGCGCTCGCCCATGATCCCCTCCGATCCGATGGTCTGGCGCAAAGACCTTCCGGAAGATGCGAAGCAGAAGATTCTGTATTTCTTCATTCAGTACGGCCGCTTCGGTGATATGGCCAAAGTCGCCCGTGAGCGCAAGATCCTGGCCAACATGTCCGACGGCTGGGGCCCCTTCCTGGCCTCCTCCAACGCGCAACTGCTCGAAGTACGCCAGATCGAAGCGTTCAAGAAAAAGCTCAAGGCCGAGGCCAAGGGTGATGCGGCCGGCGTGAAGGCGGCGGAGGCTGATTTGGCGAAGCTGCAGAAAATGAGCGCCATCGTGGGCCAGGGCGGGTACTAGAAGCTATCTCAAAAAAGTCTTTTGGCCCCATATCGGCGTTGGACGCTCGTTTTATGTCCTCGAAATACCGATGTATTCCTGCGGACACCCACCGCTGTAGAATCAATCAGATGGGAAGTCCCGCTCTGAGTGATAAAACTCGCGTCCGCCTTGATATGAAACCAAAATCCTAATTTTGAGATGGCTTCTAATAAAAGAGGATTTGTATAACCGTCCGCCGGATGGCCCGAATCACCCCGGCGGCTTCCGGTAAGCGTGCCCGGCAGGAGGGCGGGGCTCCGGCCTCCCGCTCCTGCCTCCACCTTATGTAAGGAAACGCGTTCTTATCCGATGGGCATACGCCGCCGTCATCGCCAAACGGAATGCCGAATTGTCATCCCCATGCGCCTTAACGTCTACCCCATGCGAAACAGTGGTCCCATGAATCGTGAACCCCACGAGCGACTATCGCCGGCTGTCCGAGCCCAACTGAAACCGCGCTGGTCCGGCACCCTGGTCAATGGCACCATGGCCTTGATCCTGGCGACCCTGCTCGGGTTGTCCTACTACCCGGCCGAAATGAACAACTGGACCATGCTGTTTACGGATGCGGGCAACATGGCCGTGTTCATAGCCGACTTTCTGAAGCCCGACTTCAGCGACATCCGGATGTTTGTGGCCAAAATGCTCGAAACGGTCGAGATGGCGCTCTGGGGGACATTTCTCTCGACGCTTTGCGGGATCCCCTTTGCGCTGCTTTCTTCCAGCAACATCGCCCCCTTCTGGATCGTGCAGCCGGCGCGCCGCCTGATGGATGCGGCCCGCGCCATCAATGAACTGGTGTTTGCGATCCTGTTCGTGGCGGCGGTGGGATTGGGGCCCCTGGCCGGGGTCATGGCCCTGTTCGTCCATAACCTGGGTATCATCAGCAAATTGTTTTCCGAGGCCGTGGAGGCCATCGACCAGCGCCCCGTGGAAGGCATCCGTTCCACCGGCGCCGGCTATTTGCACGAAATCATCTACGGCGTCATCCCGCAGGTTCTTCCCCTCTGGACCAGCCTGACCCTCTACCGCTTCGAAACCAACGTCCGTTCGGCCACCGTGCTGGGCATCGTCGGGGCCGGCGGCATCGGTTTCACCTTCTACGAGTCCTTCCGTGCCTTTCAATACCCCCGGGCCTCGGCGATCATCCTGGTCATCGTGGTTGCCGTAAGCCTGATCGACCTGCTCTCCGCCCGTCTGCGCAGGCGTTTGATTTAAAGCTTAGTGGCTCTATTTACAAATACGCTGACATTCAGCCGTCAATTCATCCTGCCGTACGGTGTTGCGCAAACACAGCCTATTCCGGATAGGCTTTAGTTTGCGCGCCTTGTCCGCCAGGCGACTTGACGACCTCATGACGTCACCGTATTCACGAACAGGACCATTTAGGCCCGCTTTCAAACAGGGCATCCACCACCACCGGCCGGCCATCACAGATGAGAATGGGGTTCAGGTCGACGGCGGCGATTTGCGGAAAGTCCAGGGCCAGTTGCCCCAGGTTGACCAGGATGTCTGCCAAGGCCCGGCGGTCGACCGCGGGGCGGCCGCGGTGGGCCTCAAGGAGGGTCTGGGCGCGGATCGAGTCGATCTGGTCGAGGGCTTCGGATAGGGTGATGGGGGCCAAGCGCATGGCGGTATCCTGCAGGGCTTCGGCCCAGATGCCGCCTAAACCGAACAGGAGACAGGGGGGGAACCCCGGTTGGCGGTGGATGCCGGCGATGAATTCCCGGTCGCCGGCTACCATTTCGCAGACCAGAAAGGCAGCGTCGGTCGTTTGCATTTGGATGGCGCGGCAGGCTTCCGCCACTTCTGCGGCCGTTGCCAGATTCAGGTGGACCAGTCCGTGTTCGGTTTTATGGGTCAGGTCCGGGTGGCAGCCTTTGAGCACGACGGGGTATCCCATGGCTTCGGCCGCGGCAACGGCATCCCCAGGCGATTCGGCCAGGGTTTCGCGGCAGGTCGGAATCCCGTAGGCCCGTAATACTGCTTTGGCCCGGAATTCATCCCATCCTGTCTCAAGAGCGTCATCCACCAGGCGCTGCGCCGCAGCAGGGATAGCTGTCGCTGTGACGATCGCGTCGTCAGCCCGCGACGCTATGGTGCGGTACCGCTGGAGGGTCGCCATGGCGGCCGCGACTTTTTCGGGGCTGTTAAAAACCGGAATGCCCCCGTCCTGAAGCCGGCGGGCGGCCCGATCGTCTCGCCCGAAAAAAGAAGACGCGATGACCGGCTTGTTGAAACGCGCCGGCATTTGGATAAGATCGGCCACGTCGGCCTTCACGTTTTTGCGGAAATCCTCCTGGCTGATGTCGAAGATATTCTTGAACACCGGGTAGGCCAGGTCCGCCCAGCCGGTGTCCATGATGCCGTGAATCAGGAGGGCATCCACTTCATCCGAGGCGAGCAGGGCTTCGGGCAGGGTTCGGGTCATCAGGGTCATGTCCACATGGAAGGTCAGATCCACCGGATTGGCCGTACTGGCATGCCCCGGCAGCAGGGCCTGGAGTTTCTCCTGCAGGGTGGCGCTAAAGGTCGGCACCGTCATACCCATGCGGTCCAGCGTATCGGCCATGGCCGTACCGGGGCCGCCGGAATTGGTCAGGATGGCAACCCGCTTGCCGGCCGGCAGGGGCTGGGTCGCCAGGACCTGTCCGAAACGGTAGACATCTTCGATGGATTGGACCCGGATCACACCGGCCTGCCGGAAAAGCCCGTCGTAGATCTCATCCGATCCGGCCAGGGCGCCGGTGTGGCTGGATCCCGAACGGGCGCCGGCGTCACTTCCGCCGACGTATTGGGCAATGATGGGTTTGCGGCGTGTAATGCGGCGGGCCGCTTCAAGAAAACGCGCGGGCCGTCGAATGCATTCGATGTACATCCCGATGGCCTTGGTATCCGGGTCATCGGCCATATAGTCAAGGACATCCACCAGATCGATGCTGGCTTCGTTGCCGACACTCACGGCCTTGTCGAGGCGTACGCCCCGTTCGTGGAGATAGCGCAGGGTCTGGGTGATATAGGTGCCGCTCTGGGAGATCAGGCTGAGGCCGCCAGGGGGCGATACCAGGGGCGCGGCCGTCACATTCAGGGGCAGGCGGGTGTTGACCAGTCCCATGCAGTTGGGGCCCAGGAAGCGCAGTCCATGGGCGTCGGCGGCCTCCATGAGCGCGGCCTCCCGGGCTTGCCCGTCTTGGCCGGTCTCCTTGAACCCGGCCGTGATGATCACGGCGTGGCGGGTGCCCAAGGCTCCGAAGCGTGCGATCATGTCCGGCACCAGGCGACCGGGCACCACCAGCATGGCCAGATCGGGAACTTCCGGCAGATCTTCGATACGCGGGTAGGCTTGGGTGCCGAAAACGTGGCTCTCGGTGGGATGGATAGGGTAGATCGGACCGGGAAAACCGCTGTGGCGCAGGTTGAGGAACTGGATCGTGCCCATTTTGAAGGGATTGTTGCTGGCGCCTGCGATGGCGATGGAACGGGGGCACATGATGGTCCGGAGAGGATTGGTCGGCATATCTCGTCCTTTAGTCCTTTAATGGAAAGCATTTCGCCGCAGATGGGTACCGATAAAATGCTTAAGACATTTCACCACGAAGATCACGAAGATCAAGAGGAAATGATTAGTGGGCATTAATGAATACAAATGACGCAGATAAATGTGAACTAACCAAAAAGCATTTACCATGAAGGGCATGAAGGTTATGAAGATATCAATTTGTCGGGGACAAATTAATAAAAGATAATTCTATTAGTGATATCTTCGTGTCCATTGCGGTCTTCTTCGTGGTGATTTTTTAAGCTATGTTTCGCTTTCATGTCCTTCATGAACTTCATGGTAGAAGGAGTTTCTGAAGTAACCTGCGCCTATCCGCGTCGATCTGTTTTCCTGTTATAAGATTCCCTTGCCGTTACGGGTTGAAGCAGGATCCAGGCGATGGTAGGCCATTACGAATTCCACCACGAAATCGGCATACTGATCCACTTCCGTGTGGTGTTTGGCATATTTCCAGCGCTTGACATACCAGTCCTGCAGGAGCGCCTTGATGCCGCTGGCGCTCTGCCGGGGATCGCGGGGTGCAAAGCGCCGGGCCTCCTGACCCTCCTTAAGGATGTCGGCCAGGAGTTGATCGGTATAGAGTTCGCTGGCAATGGTCTTCTCTTTTTCCTTGGGGCTCATGTTTTTGGCTTCCATGAAGGAAAAATAAAACCAGGGCTGCAGGGCTTCGCTGAGATAGATGTGGACCCGGATGGCGGTTTCCAGTTTGGCGACCGGATCGCTGATGGGGTGGATATGCTCCTCGAGTAAGCGCTGCACCAGGCGTCGCCCCTGCCGCAGGATCATGTCCAGCAACTCGTCTTTGCTGGCGAAATAGGAATACAGGGCCCCCATGCTGAGGCCGGTTTCTTTGCTGAAATCCCGCATGCTCATGGCCTGAAACCCTTTTTCGTTGCTGATTTTCAGGGCGGCATCAAAGATGCGGGCCAGGTTGCGGATGACGGTTGCTTCCTTCTTGACCTGAATCCGGTCCCGGTAGGCCTGGTAGATCTCCTGGTAGAGATGCTCCCTGGAGATGGCGATGGTTTGCTGAAATTCCCGGTAGTTCATAAAAACCTTTGATCCACTACAGATGCATATCGATTGGGCCTGCTAAAAAGCTGTTCACCACGAAGAGCACGAAGGGTACGAAGAAAAGCCAAATAGAGCACAGATTGAAACGGTTGACACAGATAAATGGGAAACCAAAAGACCATTTACCATGAAGAGCATGACGGTCATGAAGATATCAATTTGTCAGGGGAAAATTGATAAATAAATTCTTTTAGAACCTATCTCAAAATTAGGATTTTCGTTTGAGACAAGGCTTCAACGCCGATATCGGGCGAAAAAACTTTTTTGAGATGGCTTCTAATGAAATCTTCGTGTCCCTCGTGCTCTTCGTGGTGATCGGTCCTTCTCTTTGGTTTTACCCTTCAGGCCCTTCATGAACTTCATGGTAGAAAGGGTTTTTACCTTTATCTGTGTTCATCTGCGTGCTTCATGGTAATAAGGGTTATCCGCCAAACGCTGCGTCTTCCATCGCCACCGCCGCATCCGAACAATCTTCGATGGCAGCCATTTTCCCGAGCGTTACCGGCAAAATGGTGCGGATGAAAAATTCGGCGGTCTTGATTTGCCCCTCGTAGAAAGGCTGATCCTTTTTCTTGGCCTGCGCGAGGTTTTGCGCGGCCACGGTGGCGCGCCACAGAAGCATCCAGGCCATGATCACATCCCCCATGACCTCAAGGAATGGCACCGAATGGGAAAAGGCCGCCTTGATCTTGGGCGACATGGCGGTTTGCCCCAGGTGAAAGGCGACCTGGCCGAGCCGGTCCACGGCCGCGTCAAAGCGCCCGGCCATGTCCGCGGTGGCTTCCTGGGCCTTGGCGACCTCGGCGGCTTTTTTCATCCGGCCCAGGAAGTCCATGTAAACCGTGCCCTTTTTCTGGCCCAGCTTGCGCCCCAGCAGATCGAGGGCCTGGATGCCGGTGCAGCCCTCGTAGATGGTGGTAATTTTGCAGTCCCGGGCAATGGCCTCCATGGGGTAGTCTTTGGTATAGCCGGCCCCTCCGAATACCTGAATGCCCTGCACGCAAACCTCGTAGCCGCGCTCGCTGCCATAGCCCTTGATGATGGGCGTCAGCAACCCCAGCAGGTCCATCAAGCGGGTCTGCTCTTCTTCGGAATCGGCCACTTTGGCCCGATCGGTCAGGTTCCAACAGTAGTAGATCAGCGCCCGCAGTCCTTCCACATGGGCTTTCATCCACAGGAGGCTGCGGCGGATGTCGGGGTGACGGATAATGGCCACAGACTGGGCGTCGCGATTCTTGAAATCGTCCAGATCGCGGCCTTGGATGCGTTTGCGGGCATAGTCCAGCGCATAGCAATAGGAGGTGGAGGCATAGGCCAGGGCTTGCAGGCCGGTTCCCAGGCGGGCGCCGTTCATCATCTGGAACATGATTTCCATGCCCTGGCGCTCCGATCCAAGGAGGTAGCCGATGCATTGGCCCTTGGTTCCCAGGGCCATGCTGCAAGTGGCGCTGGCGTGGATGCCGTGCTTTTCTTCCACACCGGTACAGACGATATCGTTGCGTTCCCCCAGACTGCCGTCCGGGTTGACCATAAACTTGGGGACGATGAAGATGGAGATGCCCTTGGTGCCCTTGGGGTCGCCCTCGATACGGGCCAGCACCGGGTGGATGATGTTTTCCACAAGGTCATGTTCGCCGTTGGTGATGAAGATTTTGTTGCCGGTCAGGGAATAGGTGCCGTCCGGGTTGCGGGCGGCAGTGGTGGTGAGAGCCCCCACGTCCGAGCCGGCGTCCGATTCGGTGAGCAGCATGGTGCCCCCCCATTTTCCGGTGTAAAGATTTTTGAGGTAGGTCTTTTTCTGTTCTTCAGTGCCGTAGTTCTCGATCATGTAGCCGGTGCCGACCCCCATGGAGCCATAGGAGCTGATGGCCCAGTTGGCGCCCATGAGATATTCGTCCACAGCGACCGCCAACGAATGGGGCAAGCCCTGGCCGCCGTATTCGGTATCCATGGCCGGGGCCGTCCATTCGCTCTCCAGATAAAGTTGATGTACCCGGTGGAAGCTTTCCGGCACCTTGACGGTGCCGTTGCCCTCGTAACGCACACCGATGCGGTCGCCCTCCTCGTAGGTCGGCAGCATTTCCTTGATGGCAAACCGCCGGCCTTCGCTGAGGATCAGGTCGAAGGTTTTGCGGTTGAATTCCTTGAAGAGGTCCGCCTGGGTCAGGTTTTCGATGTCAAGCAGCTCGTAGAGGACGAAGTCGATGTCCCGTCGGTCGGCGATGAGTTGGGCCATTGTAATAATTCCTTTTCTGTTAAAATTCAAACGGCAGTTACCACGAATATCACGAAGTAAACCGATTTTTTAGTTAGAGATTAAAGCTGATAGGCAGAGAAAAAGCGATTACCATGAAGGTCATGAAGAAATCAATTTGTCTGCAACAAATTGATTAAATTACGTTGTGTCCCTTTGTGCTTATCGCGGTGAATAACTATTTTAATTGGTTTTTACCTTCATGTTCTTCATGTACTTCATGGTAAACATCTTTAGATTTACATCTTTTGATCTTCTTCGTGTACTTCGTGCTCTTCGTGGTGAATAACTATTTTAATTCGTTTTTCCTTCATGTTCTTCATGCACTTCATGGTAAACATCTTTAGATTTACATCTTTCGACCTTCTTCGTGTACTTCGTGCTCTTCGTGGTGAAATATTTTTTTAATGGTTTTCCCTACATTTTCTTCACGGTAGACAACTTTTAGTTTTCTTCTTTCAACGATAGGTCAGCAACGTCGGGTCGCCCTGGAGTTCAAGCCCCGCCACGTCGTTGAAGCCCACCAAGGTCATTTCCCTCGTGTTGTAGCGAAAGCGGGTCACCGAGGCATTCATGACCTGCCAGGAAAGGCTGATGCAGCGGTCATCGGGCATGCCGGTGGCCAATTGCACGGCCACGGCGATCGGACCGGCCGAAGAGAAGAGCATCACGTTTTTGCCCGAGCCTTCCTGGTGCATGATGTGGTTCAAGCCATTGATGATGCGGGTGCGGAAGGCCTGCCAGGATTCGATGTCCGATTGGTTGTATTCGCCTTTGACCCAACGGTGAACGATGCGGGCAAATACTTTCTGGAATGCTTTCGGATCTTGTACCAGACGGCTTTCATCCAGGTCCGGTTGTTCGTTTTCCCGCGCCATTTGTGGGAAAAACCGCTGCCACACCCCTTCGGAGTCGTATTCGTTGAGAGCCGCAGTTGCGATGGGTGCCGGAAGGTGCCGATGGCTATCCGCAAACACATCTGCCATGGCTTGGAAGGTTTGTTTCTGGCGGTCCATTGCACCGGTATAAGCGGCATCAAAGCCGATTCCCAACCCCTTCAAGTGCCGGGCAACCATACGGGCCTGGCGATAGCCGGTAGGCGAAAGTTGATCATAGTTTTCGCGGCCGAAAGAAGCTTGGCCGTGGCGGATGATATAGAGGGTGCTCATGACTGTCCGGGGAAGCCTTTGGCGGGACGATGTTGCTTCCGGGCTTCCGGTTTGGCTTCGTTTAAAGTTGAATTTATCGCGCTTTAAGCGGGCGTCTGCCGCTGCCACGTTCAATGAGATATGGCAGAACCCCATCACGGTGTCAATATAAAACGAACGCTCGTTCTATAAAGATTGACATCAAACGATGTTTTGGTCTATCCAACAAATAACAGATAGTTCACCATGAAGGACATGAAGATCATGAAGTGTAGCCAAAAAACCAAATGACTATCCACTCGAAAATGAGGTCCAGACTGGTTTCTGATTAAATTTTTCAATTTGTCTAAGACAAATTGAAATCTTCATGACCTTCATGCTCTTCATGGAAGCTTTATTATTGTTGAGGTTTTCTAAAGACGCCCTATGCACACTTATGAGAACAGCTTTGTCATCAAGGCCGGGCCCAGGGCTCTGGCCCTGATCCGCGACGAGGGGCTGCGGCCGGAACGCGTCCGGGTATTGGCCGGGGCGGCCGGCGGTCCCAAATGGCTGGTGCTCTATCACCTGGACCGCCTGTTGTTTGCACACTTTTTCCAAGTGCGCCGCAACCCGCTGCATCTGATCGGCTCCTCCATCGGTGCCTGGCGGTTTGCGGCCCTCAGCCAGAAGGATCCCCTGGCGGCCCTGGATCGTTTCAAGGACGCCTATATCCACCAGACCTACGCCACCGCGCCCACCGCGGCCGAGGTCACGGCGGAAAGCCGCAAGGTGATGGACGGCTATCTCCCCGATGAGGTGATTCCTGAGATTCTTCGTCATCCCTGGTGCCGTATCAATATGGTAACAGTGCGCTGCCGCCACTTGGTCGCCCTGGAGAACAAGCCCGGCATGGCGGTGGGGCTCGCCGGCGCCGTGATGGCCAATCTGATCGCCAGGCGGCATCTGGACCTTTTCTTTGAAAGGACCCTGTTCCATGATCCGCGGGATCTACCGCCGATAGCAGAGCGCGATACGATTCCCTTTGTACACAATCCCCTGCGTGCGGAAAATTTCAAGGATGCTCTCCTGGCATCCGGTTCCATTCCGCTCGTGATGTCCGGTGTTTCCCATATTGAGGGAGCACGCCCGGGTATCTATCGGGACGGCGGCATGATCGATTATCACATGGATTTGCCCTATCGCTTGCCCGACGACGAGATCGTGCTGATGCCCCACTATACCGACCGCATCGTCCCCGGCTGGCTCGACAAACAACTCAGCTGGCGCAAACCCGCTGCCGATCATATGGCCAACGTGGTCATGGTGGCGCCCACAAAAGCATTCGTCCAGCAATTGCCCAATGCCAAGATTCCGGACCGGACGGATTTCAAACTCTATTTTAAAAAAGACCGGGAGCGGTTTGAAGCCTGGGATAAAACGGTTGAAATGTGCCGTCCGCCGGCCGAGGCCTTCATGGAGCTGGTCGCCTCCGGGCGCATCAAAGAAAAGGTGCAACCGATGGAATTTTAAAAGAATTCACCACGAAGAGCACGAAGAACACGAAGAGTTCAACAGCCGAAAAGCAAGAAAGACATCGATCCACCATGAAGGACATGAAGCACATGAAGGGGAGAAGTCAAAAACAAAAATTTGAAAGCAGTGATTTTGCATAATCAGTGATCCTCTGTGAGAATCTGTGACTAAAGGAGCTTCACCGCGAAGGTCACGAAAAATGCGAATGATATGAGTGATAAATATCTAAAATTCAGTGAATTATCATATCGGGTCATAGGATGTGCCATGGAGGTGCACCGTGTTCTCGGGCCGGGTCTCTTGGAATCGGCATATCAACGATGTTTAGCGTACGAATTCGATAACCGGGGGATTGCATACAAAGCAGAATATCCGCTGCCTGTATCATATAAGGCCATCGATCTTGATTGTGGGTATCGCTTGGATTTTTTTGTTGAGGACCGCATTGTTCTGGAACTTAAAAGTGTTGAAAAGCTGTTGCCGATCCATGAAGCACAGTTATTGACCTACATGAAACTGATTAGCGTTAAGGAAGGCTTATTGCTAAATTTCAATGCCTTACGCCTAAAAAGCGGATTGAAACACTTTGTATTATAAATATATTTTTTCTTCGTGACCTTCGTGTTCTTCGTGGTTCAATCTTTTTCTTAGAAGAGGCCCTTATGAATCGTTCACTCGTCGCCATCGTCTGTTATGAAAAGCCCTACGACTCCGTCCGGAAAGCGGTCGAACTGGCCGGCGGTTTGTCACACTTGAAACCTTCCGACCATGTTTTCATCAAGCCCAATATCGTTTTCTGGACTTCCAAGGCCGTGCTGCCCAAATGGGGCGTCATTACCACCTCCCGGGTGGTGGAGGACATGGTGCGCCTGCTCAAAGATCTTGGCGTTCAGCACATCACCATCGGCGAGGGGTCGGTGACGGCGAATCCCAAGGACAAGGAGACCCAATTCCACGCCTATGAGACCCTTGGCTACAATACGCTCGCCAAACGCTACGGGGTGAAATGCGTCAATATCCTGGCGCGTCCTTTTACCAAAGTCGACCTCGGGGACAACATGACGCTGAGCTTCAGCACGGATGTGCTGGAAAGTGATGCCGTGATCGACCTGCCGGTCTTGAAGACCCATGCCCAAACCACGGTCAGCCTGGGTATCAAAAATCTCAAAGGCACCATCAGCATCCCATCGCGCAAGCGGTGCCACAATGCCGACCCAGCGATGCCGCTCCATCGCTGGGTGGCCCGTCTGGCCGACCCCATGCCGCCGGTGTTTACGCTCATTGACGGTATTTACAGCAACGAGCGCGGCCCGAGTTTTGACGGACGCATCCGGCGCAGCAATCTGCTGCTTGCATCAAATGACATATTCGCAGTCGATAAAGCGGCAGCCCGTGTCCTGGGTTATGAAACCGCCGATGTACCCCATCTGAAGCTTTACGCCGAACATCATCGGAGGCCGCTTGATTTGTCGGATGTGGAGATAATGGGCGAGCTTATTGAAAATGTGGCCGATTCTTACCAGTATGATTTTAAATACAATGAAGATGGCACGTTACCCCGCCCCATGGCCAAGATGGGTATCCAGGGTGTATCCTACTACAAATATGATCTTTCCATGTGCACCTATTGTTCCGGCATCACCGGCGCCGTGCTGACGGCCATCGCCATGGCCTGGAAGGGTCAGCCCTGGGACGACGTGGAAGTCCTCACCGGCAAGCAAATGACGCCTCGCCCCGGAAAGAGGAAAACCATCCTGCTTGGCCAGTGCATGTGCAAGCGACACAAGGACAACCCCGCCATTCAGGAGGCTATTCTCGTAGACGGTTGTCCCCCCAGCCCCAAATCCATCGTGGCCGCCTTCCACAAAGCCGGCATCATGATCGATTCGAACCTTATCGAAAACTACGAGCAGCTTCCGGGATTCCTGATGGCGCGCTACAAAGACAAGCCGGAGTTCGAAGAGGGCTTTTTCAAAATCGAGTGAGAGATTGAACCACGAAGATCACGAAGGACGCGAAGAAAGCCAGAATGGGGCACGGATGAACACAGATCTTGGACTAAAAGCAATTTACCATGAAGGCCATGAAGAAATCAATTTGTCGGTGACAAATTGATTGAAAGTAAAACAAACGATAAATTGTCGCAAATGACAGCCTGTCATCCACCGACCACCCACCACCCCCAACCGACGGTTTCCCCCAACTCAACAAACCCAACGAACCCAATGAACTCAACAAACCCAATAAACTCAATAAACTCACCTACACCTTGGGCGCCTGAAACAGACGATGGGAGGGCACGGCAAAAATATCCGGATCACCGAGAGGTTTGATCTCGCTTCCAGAATAAACGACCATCCCGCCGCACCAGCTCTGCCCCAGTTTTTCGGCGACCATTCTTAGCGGACGAAAGTCCTTGGGGCTCTGCGTGGCTCGGGATTTGATTTCGATGCCGATGATACCGGAAGAGGTTTCCAGCAGAAGATCCACTTCGTTTCCGGATCGTGTCCGATAAAAATAGATGTTTACATCGCGTTGGCAAGTGCGGATCCATTTGACGATTTCAGCCACCACCATGGTTTCGTACAACTGGCCTGACAAAGCGCCGCGAAAACCCGTCAAATGGCGCCATATGCCGATATCCAACCAGTAGAGTTTGGGCGTTTTAACCACTGAGCTTGTCAAATTGCGGTAATAGGGCTGCAGCAAAATCGTTTGGTATGAGAGCTTGAGGTATTCCATATAGCGACGGGCGGTGTCGACGCTTATACCGCTGTCGCGCGCTATCTCGGAATAGTTCAGCAATTGGGCGGATCGTAGTGCCGAGAGCTGCTGAAATTGACGAAACGGCATGAGATCGTCCAGCTTGGCAAGATCGGCCAGGTCTCTTTCCAGGTAGGTGTATTCATAATTTTTCAGCCACAGCCAGCGGTCCTCGTCGGAAAGATTAAGCAATGCAGGCATGCCGCCCCATTTGATGATGTGCTGTTCAGCTGCCTGGCAGCGATGAGCGGCAGGCCCTATGAGCATTGGTGCCGTATCCGCTAATGCATTGGCGACAGATGCGCCTGTTAGCATACTGTCCAGCAGCGGCGGCCTTCCTTCGGCGCAGGACGGGTTTAATTCACATTGCATCAACGGCCAAAGCTCGTAAAAAAGGCTCTCCCGGCGAGGGACTCTCTGATTTGTTTTAGCAACAGGATTTGGCTCGAGCCGGTGAGTACGGTAAAAGTGATGCCGCCGTCGTCATATGCGTATTTAATTTTTTCGAAAACCGAAGGCGCTTTCTGGGCCTCGTCGATTACGGCAGTGCCAACCGTTTTGGACCATGCAAAGGTACTGAGCTCCCGAACGGTATCCCTATTTTCCGGTGCATCCAGATTGATGTAGGTGAGGTCGGGATAAAGATCCTTGACCAGCGTGGTTTTGCCGGTTTGACGCGCGCCTGTTAGCACCACGATTCGTCGGTGGTTGGCATCTGGTAACCGACTCGACATCATGCGATTAACATGTAAATTAGCAGACATAAACATCAAATAAGCTGTATATCATACGATTGTCAACGAAAATTTACAGTAAAAATCTATAGAGGCAGGGAAAGATAGGCTGTAGGAAAAAGCGGTGGGTAGTAGGTCGGAGGTCGTGGGTTGAAACAGAAAAAGACAGAGGGTTTGTGGTAAATTCACTTGCCCTGATCAATCACGGATTGATAAGTTGATTTCCAGTTGCTACATCGGTGAACATCCGTGCAAATCAGTGGCGATTTATTGGGTTTTCTGGCCGAAACGGCCATCGGAAAGGAAGCGGAGATGAAACTACTGGTAACCGGGGGGGCGGGATTCATCGGCACAAATTTCGTCCGTACTGTCTTTGAAAAAAGGCCTGGGTGGGAGGTAGTAAACTTGGACCTTCTGACGTATGCCGGCAATCCGAAAAACCTGCTGGATATCGAAAAAGAGCATCCCGAACAGTATCGCTTCGTCCAGGGGGATATCAAAGACAGCGAATTGCTGAAGCGCCTGTTTGAAGCAGAAGGGTTTGATGCTGTTGTCCATTTTGCGGCCGAATCCCATGTCGATCGGTCTATTTATGGACCTGGCGCATTTATCGAAACCAACATTGTCGGTACCTATCAACTCCTGGAGGCCGCCCGGGGATACTGGACATCCGGAAAGGCACCGGAGGGCTTCAGGTTTCTGCATATCTCCACGGACGAGGTTTACGGCAGCCTTGGACATGAAGGATATTTCACGGAAAGGACCCCCTACGACCCTTCGAGCCCCTATTCGGCGTCCAAGGCCGGCTCGGATCATCTGGCCAAGGCGTATCACCGGACTTACGGTTTGCCCACGGTCGTTACAAATTGTTCCAACAATTACGGGCCCTACCAATTCCCCGAAAAGCTCATACCCCTGATGATCCTGAACATTCAGGAGGAAAAACCCCTGCCGGTATACGGAGACGGCAAAAATGTGCGCGACTGGCTGTTCGTGCTTGATCACTGCGACGCGTTGCTGACGGTTCTAACGGAGGGGAAAATCGGTGAGACTTACAACATCGGCGGCGGGGCGGAGATGCAGAATATCGATGTGGTGAACCTGCTCTGCGATTTGCTCGATGAAAAGCTGGGACGGCAGGGGGAGACCTCGAGCTCCCGCCTGATCCATTTCGTCAAAGACCGGCCCGGCCATGACAGGCGCTATGCCATCGATTCCACCAAAATCCGCACGGAGCTGGGCTGGGCCCCTAAACACGATTTCAAGGCGGCCCTCGCCAAAACCGTGGACTGGTATTTCGACAACCAGGATTGGGTCGAAAGCATCCGGACCGGTGAATATTTGACATGGATCGATCGGAACTACGGTGGGAGAGCCTGACGTGGCTCACCAATGCATCCGTGTTGTGAGTGGGAGATTCAATGCCAGGCTTTGAGGTGATGCGGGGCTGTGCCTTAAGGGTTCAAGGGCCCGAGGGGCCGAGGCGTCAAGGGAGGGGTTCCCTTAGCGCCTGATTTGTATCATCGGCGCCAAAGTAACTTGGGTTTGACTTTCAATCAATTTGTCGCCGACAAATTGATTTCTCCATGGACTTCATGCCCCTCATGGTGAACAGCTTTATTCTTTAATCAGTGTCTATCCGTGCCCATCTGTGTCCCATTTGGTCTTCTTCCTGGTAATGCTTTTTTACGTTTATCCGTTTTTATCAGCCTTGGCCTGCATCCCATCGGTTAACCTTCTATGGCCGGTGGTCCCTATGACGGCGATTCTTTCCATCACGGCTCCTCGTAGGGCGGCAAATCCTCATCCGAAAGGTCCGCAAGAAGAGGATAGTCCGCATCCTTTTTCGATAGAATCGGGACGCCTTCAGGCCAAGCAATGGCTATCTCCGGGTCGGAATAAAGGATGCCTTTTTCCGTGGCGGGATTGTAGTAGTCCGAACACTTGTACATAAACAGGGCGGTTTCGCTGAACACAAAGAAGCCGTGGGCGAACCCTGCCGGGATGAACAGCTGGTGCTTGTTGGCGGAAGATAAAACCTGGTTGACGCTCTCCCCGAAGGTGGGGGAGCCCCGACGGATATCGACGGCCACATCTAGCACTTCCCCTTCCAATACTTGCACAAGCTTGGCCTGGGGGTGGGGCCACTGGTAGTGCAGCCCTCTCAGGACATTTCTTTGGGAATTAGACAGGTTGTCCTGCACAAAGTCAGCCGCAATGCCGCTTTCGTGATAGCGGCTTCCGTGGTAGGTTTCCAGAAAGAAACCGCGCTCGTCGCCGAATATGGCCGGTTCAATCAACAGAACATCCGGAATTTTAGTAGGGATCACTTTCATGTGGCGCTCCTGGTCGTCCGAAAAAAGGGTCCAAGGATCCAAGGGGTCGAGGGAAAAAGAAAAGGCGATTATCCGAAAAGGACAGGATTGGCTAAGTGCAACAGCTTGAACTAGGAAGGGAATGAAGGAAACCGAATAGGACGCTGATGAACGCAGATGTGCGCGGATGTTAAACCAGAAGCCATTTACCATGAAGATCATGAAGGACATGAAGGTAAAGAAACTGCGGCTGCAGGCTATTGGTTTTGGGGGGTTCCGCGATAGCGGAACAACCCTGTGTGCATCCGTGTTTATCTGTGGCGAAACGGTTTTTTTGACCACGAAGGCCACAAAGGGATTCATCTGCTCTTGATGGGTTTTCTTCGTGTTCTTCGTGGTAAATTCTTGTCGACGGGAGCATTTCTTTGACCCCTCGGATCCACGAACCCTTAAATAATCCATCTCACAGTACATTAGCGGAATAGATTCTGGCGCAGCCTTCACAATAGATGAGATGCTTTCGAGAGGAGGCTTTTTATGGCATCCCGTTGGCCAACTCATACAGATACTTCCCATAATCGTTTTTCATGAAGGGTCCCGCCAGCTCAAGGAGCCGGGTCCGGTCGATGAAGCCCTTGCGAAAGGCCACCTCCTCGATGCATCCGATTTTTTGGCCCTGGCGTTTCTGGATGGTCTCGATGAAATTGGCCGCGTCCAGCAGCGACTCGTGGGTTCCGGCATCCAGCCAGGCGTAGCCGCGCCCCATGGTTTCCACGCGCAGCTCTCCCAGTTTGAGATAGGCGTCGATCACTTCGGTGATTTCCAGCTCGCCGCGCGCCGAAGGCTTGACTCCGGCGGCAATCTCGGCCACGCGGTTGTCGAAGAAATACAGACCTGGCACGGCATAGTTGGATTTGGGCTGTTGCGGTTTTTCCTCGATGCTGAGCACTTTGCCTTCCTGGTCGAATTCGACCACGCCGTAGCGCTCCGGGTCCCTTACCCAATAGCCGAAAACCAGGCCGCCGGTGTCCATTTGGGCTGCGCGTTCCAGAATTGCGGAAAAGCCGTATCCAAAGAAAATGTTGTCCCCCAGAATCAGGCAGGCATTGTCGTCGCCGATGTGCTCGCGGCCGATGATAAAGGCCTGGGCGAGCCCTTCCGGTCGGGGTTGCTCGGCATAGGAAATCTGCATGCCGAACCTGGATCCGTCGCCAAAAAGGGCCTGGTATTTGGGTTTGTCCTCGGGGGTGGAAATGATCAGGATGTCACGGATGCCGGCCAGCATGAGCACCGACAGGGGATAATAGATCATGGGTTTGTCGTAGACCGGCAAGAGCTGCTTGCAGACCACGCTCGTAATCGGAAACAAGCGGGTACCGGACCCGCCTGCCAGGATAATTCCTTTGTATTTCTTCATTTAACCCTCCATGTCAAAAAGGCATTTTCGCCACTGATAAACACAGATCATTATAGATCAGACTGTAGGCGATTAGCCTATAGGCTGAAAGCAAATCAAATAATCTGGAGTTGTTATGCCCCCAATGAATCCGATAAATTAAATAACCTTGCGGTTTTTCTACAGCCTACAAGCCTCAAAAGCTTAATAACCAGCGCTTCTCACTCCGTGGTCAACCCCACAGGTGGTATGGGCGGTGTATTATCCCCTGGCGTGAACACGACCGGGGCGCAAGGCTGGCTTTCGCCCACTGCGTTGTAAGCCGATACTGAGAGGTAATAGGTCACCCCCTCTGACAATGGCAAGTTATTCAAATCATATTGCAAAATGTTGCCAACATCAGTCGAGTTGGACCGGTCGGTAGAATTGGTACCCCAATAAACCTTATACCCGTCCACGGTCCCGGAACTGGTATCCCAGACGAGCGTTTCCGCTGCAGTTGAAGCAGGGGTGAAAAAAAAGGCTGCCAAAGCCCATATCAAGCCAACGGCCATCATTCCTAGGTTTTTTCCCATGCCCGTTCCCTTCAGAAAACCAAAATTTTTTTAATCGGATTGGTGAAATTAGGATTACCCTCAGCGGCAAACGGCGGTATTTGATTATCATTTGTATACACTGATTTCCATAATGTTGACAACCGACAATCTGATCAGAAAAGCGGAGCGGGACGCAAATGAACACAGATTGTCACGGGTCAGGCTGTAGGGGATTGGGCTACAGGCTGAAGGGTAAGCAGAAGACTTATAGGACAGTGGGTTTTTCCCTTTCAGCTTGATACTTCGGTTTTCCTTCGTGCCTTTTCGTGTCCTTCGCGGTGAAATTATTTCGATCTTGATTTTACCCCTTCAAGTTCTTCATGCTCTTCATGGTAAATTTTGTGTATTACTGAGCATAAAAAAAGGCGACAGTCGCAAACTGTCGCCTTAGAGTCATAGTTATGCTCAGCCTATTTCGTAATTGCTGAGCAAATATAACCGCTTAGATTTATGTCAATTTCTATTGTTATTGCGCCTCCAAACCGACCGGTGGCTGCGGTGGCGTCGTGTCAGCCGGGGTATAGGCGACAGGGGCGCAGGGGGCGCTCTCACCAGCGGTATTGTAGGCCGAAACGCAGAAGTAATACTGGACATTTTCAGATAACGGCAACGAATCGATGGAATATTGGGTAACATCCCCGACATTGACGGATTCAGATGGATTGGTCGCACTGGTGCCATAGTAAACATTGTATCCATCCACCGTTCCAGTGCTTGCATCCCAGACCAAGGTCGCCGCCGAGCCAACCGTAATTGTGGTAAAAACCGTGATCAACATCAAGATGATTATTTTGGTGTATATTTTCATACTATCCTCCTGCAATATTCGTAAGATTTTGTATCAGATTTCTAAATTGGCGAATCCTATTTCCACAGGAATACAGCCAGTGATTGCTCGCTGGTATTTCCCGCGTCATCAATTGCCGTAACAGTGATGGTGTTCCACCAGCGGCTAAGTTCAATGCCGCTGGCTTCCCAGTTGTCGGTTCCAACACATGTACCGCTTTCTCCACGGCTGTTGCGCCATATTACTTTAGCAAGACCGACATCGTCAGAGGCATTGCCTCCGATTGTCACAGTAGCTGTCCTTGAGAAATAGGACTTTTTGGTTGTCGGTGACGTTATTTGCACTGTCGGCTTAGTCGTATCGGTTGCATTATAGATAACCGTTAGCACATCGGTTGATTTGTTGCCGGAACTGTCCACAGCTGTCACGGTTATCGTGTTGGTACCCAATGCAAGATTGATGCCTGGAATTGACCAACTGAGGGTGCCGTTGGCGATCCCGCCAGCACCTGTCGAACTGCTCCAGGTAACTTGCTTGAGGCTTTGGTCATCATCAGCGGTGCCAGACAAGCTGGCTTGGCTTGAGTTCGTTGTAAAGGTTCCGTTATCGGTAGGCGTGGTGATCGTGATAACGGGGGCCTGGGTGTCGGGTGCCGTAAAAGATACGGCAATAGTATCGGAGGCCTGATTGCCGCTGGCATCGACTGCTGTCACAGTGATGATGTTTTGGCCTTCAGCCAGAGCGATGCCGTCGATGGACCAGTTGGTCGTGCCCGAAGCCGTTCCATTGCCACCGGTTGAGCAGGTCCAGGTGACCTGTTGTAGGCTATTGTTATCACTGGCTGTACCTGCCAGCGAGATCGTTGCCGTGTTCGTTGAGTGGGAATCCGCCGATACCGGTGACGTAATAGCCACTTCAGGGTTGGTGGTGTCAGGGGCCGTGTACGTTACGGTCAATGTGTCCGTGCCTTCATTGCCGGCGGCATCCACAGCCGTTACGGTGATCGTGTTGACGCCCTCCTGTAAAGCGATCGCATTTATTGCCCAATTTGTCGTACCGGTGGCGGTGCCGCTTTGACCGGCGGAACTTGCCCACCGAACTTCGGTGAGCCCGCTGTCATCCTGGGCCGATCCGGAAATGGCAAGGGTTGCCTTGTCGGTCGGGTAGCTGCCGCTAGTGGTCGGGCTGAGAATGGACACGATGGGCGCCGTTTCATCGGGAGAGGTGGCGGCGACCCCGAAGATATCGACTTCAGTAATGCTGTTCCAATCATTGTTAAGGTTGCCGTAGCCGACGATGCGAACGTAGCGACCAACTGCATTGGAGATTTGGTAGCTTTCCTGCTGCAGCGTTGTCCCACTGCTTTGCCCTTTGAAAACACTGCTCCATGAACTCGCATTGTTGGATACAAAGATTTCGAACTCAGAATTGACGTTTATTGTATCGGCCCAAGCGTAGGCGATCAGAATTTTAGAAAGGTCAAAGGAGGCCCCTAGATCATATTGAATCCACTGACCGTCACCATATGCAGACCATCTGGTCGACAGGTCATTGTCAATGGTATTCGCAGCGGTGTTGCCGTCGTCGCTGCTAGAGGTTACAGAGACCACGGGCAGACCCTCGACAACCGCAAAATAGCTGATCGTAATGGCATCGGTAGCCTGATTACCGCTGGCATCGGTGGCTGTCACGGTGATCGTGTTGACGCCCTCCTGTAAAGCGATCGCATTTATTGTCCAATCTGTCGTACCGGTGGCGGTGCCGCTTTGACCGGTTGAGCAGGTCCAGGTGACCTGTTGTAGGCTATTGTTATCACTGGCTGTACCTGCCAGCGAGATCGTTGCCGTGTTCGTTGAGTGGGAATCCGCCGATACCGGTGACGTAATAGCCACTTCAGGGTTGGTGGTGTCAGGGGCCGTGTACGTTACGGTCAATGTGTCCGTGCCTTCATTGCCGGCGGCATCCACAGCCGTTACGGTGATGACATTTTGTCCTTCGGTAAGCTCGATGGCTCCCGTGGCCCAGGAGTCGGTTCCGGAGGCCGTGCCGCTGGCGCCGCTGGAACTCTGCCAGGTGATCTGCTGGAGATCGTGATCGTCAGTGGCCGAACCGGAAAGGGTCACCGCCGGATCTAAAGAGGTGTAGGTATCCGCCTCCACTGGTGATAAAATTGATACACTCGGGGCGATATTATCTAGGGTTGAAAACTGTTTGCTGATCTCCGAGGAGAATCCGCTTTCGTTGCCTGCATTATCCAAAGCGGAAACAGCAAAATAGTAGGTTTCGCCTTCTACCAAGCCTTGGATTTCATATAGGTTGACGTTCCCAACAGGAATGGGCGGCCCATAGGATCGAGGTTGGGTGCCAAAGTATACATTATATCCCTGTAAATCGAGCTCGGTGTTCGGCTGCCAAGACAAGCGAACCGTAGCGGCAGTAGAGATTTGCGGTATGAAAAGGATAAGTGCGGTTGGAAAAATGAGCAACCAGAGACTGATTTTACGTGTTATATCTTTCATTAAATACCTCTCACGGGAAAAAATTCTATTGTTGGGTGAGGGGTATCTGCAAATGTTGAGCCAGAAAGCAAAGAGAAGAATTTAAAAGAAATTGTTTGTTATCAAGGATAAATTTGTTTTTATCGGCAGCTTTTCGGAAGGACTTTAGATGAAAAAATAATTTTCATCTAAATAATTGAATATTATATTGAAATTAATATTACGATATTCATTTTCGGCTGAAACTCTGTGAAGAAAAATTAGCAAATAGAATCATGGCGCGAGAGAAAACGTCAGATAAATGTGCACAATAATTTACAGGCTGGAAATAGAAAACGCCAAGCAAATGCTTGGCGTTCTGTACCGGATTTCGAAAATTTTTAAAGGGAGTTGAAGCGAAGATGTCTTTCTGTTTGCCCCTTTGTCAATGGGAATGAAAATTGTACCATTTTCGGGAAACGAAAAGTGTACCACTCCCGCTCAGTTAAGGGTTTCGGTTGCTGCAGCTGGTGAAGCCGGCGCGGTGTTAAATTCGTTCTTTGACAAAGTGTGCTTTCTGAGCCGGTAGCTATGGCCCTTGATGTTGACCACCCGACAGTGGTGCAGCAGCCGGTCGAGGATCGCGGTGGCAATGACCTGATCGCCGAACAGCTCCTGCCAGTCCCCGAAGCTCTTGTTGGAGGTGATGATGGTGGAGCTTCGTTCGTAGCGGTAGCTGATGAACTGGAAGAACAGGTAGGCTTCCTTGCTGTCGATGGGCAGATAGCCCACCTCATCGACCACCACCAGACTGGAGGTCAGATAGGCCTTGTGCCGGGACTGGGACTGCTCCTTAAGTTTTCGCATCAGGGCGTCCATGGTCATGAAATAGACCTTGAAGCCGTGATGACAGGCCTTGGTGGCCAATGCGATCGCCAGATGGGTTTTGCCCACCCCCGGAGGCCCCAGGAAGATCACGTTCTCGTGCTTGGGGATGAAGTCCAGATCGAAGAGCGCCATGACGTCTTTCTTATTGAGATCCGGGTGGAACGAGAAGTCGTAGGCATCGATGGTTTTGGCCGCCGGAAGGCCCGCGGTCTTCATGGCGGTCTCCACCCGCCGCTTTTCCTTGGCGCCGACTTCCTCCTCCAGCAGGTGATCCAGGAAAGCCATATATGAGCTCTTGTCGGTTTCGGCCTGCAAAAGGACAGTGTCGAGCACGGCGGCAGCCTGGGTGAGCTTTAGCCGCTGAAGATTGTCCCGAAGGCGGTCTGTAATCAGTTGATCCATACCCCACCTCCTTTCTGGGCCGCCTGTTCGTAGACGGACAGCGGCCTGTAGAGCACTTGGGGAAACAGGCTGCCGTTGACCAGACCCCGCGTGGCCTTGCCCTTGCGGCGGCCGTAGGGTGGTGTCTTCGGCGGCTGTTCGCGGCGCAGCTTGAGGATCTCCTCGATGATGGCCGGATCGGTGATCATCCGCCCCTTCTCCGGACTCTCGGCATGGGTGATCAGCAGCCGGTCATCGTCGTAAATGCGGATGACGCCGTCCTTGATCCTCAGCAGCACTTTTTTGCCGACGGCCTCCGGCGGCACCTGGTAACGGCTGGCGTTGTAGGAGATCAGACAGTCTTTGTAGACCTTCCGGTAGACCTTGATGGCGGTGTCGTAGTCTCTGGGCACCGGGCCGAGACTGCGGACTTCCTGCTGCCAGCGCAAGTCAACGAGCTGGCGGTGGGTACGGTGCTGGCGCCGGTTGGCGGTCTCCGACAGCCAGTGGAGCAGATCCGCATTGGCCTTCTCCAAACTCTCGAACGCATAGCCCCGCCAGAAGGCCTCCCGAATGTAATCGATGGGGCGTTCCACCTTGCCTTTGGTCCAGGGGCTATAGGGGGCGCACAGCACCGGCTTGAAGCCGCAGTGGTCAGCGAAATCGGTGAACTCGACATTGATCCGCGTTCGCCCATCACGGCGGCCGGCGAACACATGGCGCATGTTGTCATAGAGCAGTTCGAAAGGCACGCCCCCGAGATACTTGAAGGCCCTCAGGTGGGCGTCCATAAACGCCGCCAGAGTGCAGCGGGTGACGAACTCGGCGTACATGGCCCGGGAAAATCCGAGAACGAGAAGGAACAGATACACGGTGATGTCGGCGACACCGGCAGCGGCGATCTTAAAGTCGGCCCAGTCCATCTGGCCTTGCAGGCCAGGAACCGTCTCGAATCGCAGGAAGGCTTGACGACGATTGCGGGCTTTGACGGCCCGCACATAGGTTTTGACCGTGTCGTAGCCCCCGGAATAGCCGAGGTCTTTGATTTTCTGGAAGATCCATGTACCGCGGTAATTGTCCTGCTGGAGCCAGTCATCGATCATCTGGTGGTAGGGGGAAAGGATCGATTCCTTGCGCTTGCGTTTACAGTATCGGGGCATGGTGGGATCTGCCAGGTACTTGGTGACGGTGTTGCGGTGAATGCCAAGCTTCCTGGCAATGGCGCGCATCGTGAAGCCTTGGCGGTGATAGGAATGAATGTCCATGAATGCCTCCCTGGTGATCATGGCGGCGCCCTCCTTTAGCAGAGGGTCTTACCACCAATTACACCACCGGGGTGGTACACTTTTCATTCCCATTATTGGTACACTTTAGCATTCCCGCCGACACCCTTAGGCAATTATGATCTTTTCAATCATGATGCAAAATCCGTTTGAAAAAATTAAGCCAAAAAGATGGGTGATAAAAACGCTGAAGTTCGCAGGGGCATTTTGTCACAGACACAAACAAACCTACAAAAACGGTAAATCTATTGGTTTATTGTTGATAGTTGTTAGCACAGCCCAGAAGAATGAACCCATTAATCTGGTTACACAAAAAGGGTGCAACGGACGATACGCCATGATGCTACAAATTCGCCAAAATAAGGATCAAATGTTCTGCAACCTTTTTCCTGCATAGTTCGTTTAGATGGCCACCATCATAGGTATATTCAGGATCCATGGCATAATAAGTATTGCCTTCATATGTATAAGAAAAACGCGTACCATCCGGTCGGGTCGATTCTATCAAGGCAATGTCCAGAATAGGATCCTTGCCTTCAAATCGATTTCTCAGAAGTTCGTTGTACTTATGTCGGTTCATGTTCTCTATGGCCCCGTATACCGGACGACCAATAATTTTCTTTATCCAGGCTTTTGGACCTGTTTGAAGTGTCGTTAAAGGAGATGTGAAGTGAATGATTTTAAGTTTGGGATAAGCCTTCCTGATATTTTCTATACTATTTACATAGCTTGAAAAAAGCGCTTCAGGGTCCGTATCTTTATCGATATCGACATAACAGAACTTTAAAAATACTGCGTCAGCTCTTGTTCCGACACCGCTCTGAATAATATTTAAAAAATCATTTATTTTGGATTCTGGGCGCATATTTTGGCCAATAGGAGAATGCAACAAAGAGCCGGGTTGGATGGATGCAGCATCTTTTCCTTCAATGATTTTAAGTTTGATATTTGGGTGTTCACGCATGATATCGCGGACACCATCAAGAATATTGTATCCTACTGACTGGTGTCCGAAAAAAAATACTTTTTCTGAAAGTTTTTGCCACTTGCTATCGGGAATATCTTTAAGGTTATAGTAAATTTTTTTTTCTTCCATTTTACCTCCGGAACATGAAACCATAATGAGCAAAATAAAAAATATGTAAAATAAATTTAAAAAAATACGATTATACATATTTCACCTCAATTCGTGACAGATGTGAGTTTATGAGACCTTTGCGTAACTCAGATGAGGTTTTCAGCATCACTTGCTATAGCCGCCAAGGCCTACATTTTACAAAGTACGCTTTAACCGGATGAACCTTATTTTTGTAGATAGCCCTTAGAAATTTAAACCATTTCTAATTTGGGATAGAAATTCATCATAATCTCGGATGTAATCATCGGGGTTATATGTATCAGATGCAAGTACAAGCAAAACTGCGTCTTCAGTATATTTATATTGGATGCCCCAAACCATAGGAGGTAAGTGAACCCCAATATTTGGTTTATTTAATAAGATTTCTTGACTTATGCGTCCGTTATCAACCACAATCGAACAAGATCCTTTTACGCAAACTATAAACTGGTGCAAAGTTTTGTGCGCATGCTCACCCCTAATTTCCTTGTTCGCGACATCAAAAACAAGAAAATATCTTTTAGGAACAAAAGGCAAAAATTGTCCATATTCTGCAAAAGAAAGGCTGCCTCTCATATCGGTAATGAATGGTAAAAAGTAGACTGCGACACCATCAACATCCGAGTTAATAGTTTTTATTGTGGGGTCATTAGGAAAATCGAGCTTTGGTGAAGTTTTTGAAGGCTTTTGTGAAACATAACCGCTTATATAGGCTGGATTGCCGACAGCAATCGCGTTAGGAGGCACATCCTTTGTGACAACTGCTCCTGCGCCTATCATAGAATGTCTACCGATACTTATGCCCGGCAAAATTGTTGCATTTGCGCCAATTGAGGCACCCTTCTTAATATGTGTTTTTAAAGGAGAGTCTAAAAAATGTTTGCTTCGAGGAAATAAATCATTGGTGAATGTAACGTTTGGACCGATAAAAACATCATCATCAATTTTAACGCCATCCCAAAGTTGTACTCCTGATTTAATAGTAACGCGATCACCTATTGAAACATTATTTTCGATAAAAACGTGATCACAAATATTGCAATCAGAACCTATATTAGCTCCTGGAAGAATATGAACAAAAGCCCAAATTCGTGTGTTATCACCAATTTTATCGGATTCAACAATTGAATTCGGATGTTTAAAAAAATTCATTTGACCCCCAAAAATAAATGGATAGGAAGAAGAAATATAGTAAGCGTTTACAGGGGTATCGTGGAGTGTATAGAACCGATAACAGCCTGAAAGAAAATATATTTACACACATCACAACCTGTTGAAATTGTTCTGAAGAAACTATACTTTTATTAACCGCAATGTTAGGCTGACCCGCATGAAGCTTAGTAGACCTGTCTCGGACTTACACTGGCAGATGACGCCAAGGCCGGTACGCGACTATATCCGGGATCTGGAAGCCTCCTTGGCTAAACTGCAACGGCAGCTAAAACAATGTCTACCAAGGTGACGACTTCGTAGTGTCGTTTGAATATCGGCTGCCATCAGGGGGTGAATCTTAAACCAGGGTAAACGATCAACTGAAACAATTTACCATTAACCGCGGGTCAACGATCACGTGAAACTTGCCATATAGTTTTTAATGATTAAAAAATAATATTTATATGATTTTAACGGCTCTACCAGGATTTCCAACAATAACACTATTTTTAGGGAATTTTCTTCTTTTTATAACCGATCCCATGCCAACAACCGAATTCTCACCAATAACAATATCAGGTCCTACTAAAACATTAGATCCGATCATTACATTATTTTCAATCTTAATAAAACGACCTTCTCCTTCTATATCAGATCCAGTATGCCGATGAAGGGGGTCAATGCTATGCATATCAGAATCAATGAATTCAGTATTATGGCCAGACATGGTTTTGTCTCCAATATTAATGTCTCTAACGATAACGAATTGGTTGTTATTTGAAAGTATACAATTGTTACCAATTGTTAGTTTTGAGGAATTATATCTAGTGGATATCAGAATATAATGTTTTTTAAAAAATGGAGCAAATGGATACCCAAATGTAACATTATCCCCTATAAAGACTTTGCCAGGCCCATTTATCACGACTTTCTGATTAATGCGAAGATTTCTACCAGATTCAACATTTTTTAATATTCTTACATATTTCAATTTAAATAGAAAGGTGTGAATAGAGCTTTCAGCTTTAATAATTTTATAACTAATTTTTGTTATGACTTTTTTTACGTATTTAATAGGTGAGTATTTCATTTTTAATAACCTGTGTACAGACTTAATTTAGTTATAATATTTCATGGAGTAAAAGTCTTTACAAAAAAAGCCATTTAATAACTATGCATTCTTTGTCTTAGTTATTATGTATTGTTATTTGCGTTTAAGATTCAGGTAAGAAGAAATTTTATTAAAAATATTATTGATATCAATATATTCTTTTAAATGCCAAATTGAATATACACATCCAGAAAATAGAAAAATAACATTTGCGAAATAAACAATAGGAAAAGTTAAATATTTTACGGAAAAGAATGCTGATAAAACAAGAACACAAAAAATTATTATATGTTTTAAATTGGATGATGACCATAAAAACTTACAGTATTTAAAAGCCATTAAAAATAAAATTATAGAGGATATGAGATGGGATAAAAAATAAGAAATACCTATTGCCTCTAAATTAAAGTGATGCCAACCGAGTAATGCTATAGCTATAAAAATTAAATTAAAAAAAGATTCGCATAATATAAATATGCCACCCATAGATTTTGACAAAAAAATGTAACCTATCGGCCAAGAAATCAACTGTAAATATGTTCCGAGAAACATCCATTGTGAAAGAGTAATTGTCTCGTTAAATTCTCCTGAAAATAGCAGGTTTACTATAATTATAGAAAAAGATATCATTCCTATAACTAGCGGACTTGCAAGAAGTAAGGCAATTTCAGTTTGCTCGTTAACAAGTTTAACTATTCTTTTGTTATCATTATTTACTGCACACAATCTAGGAAAATAATCAGCAGCCATAGCGCCTAGAACAGCCGAAAGATACATTGCAGATAGGCTATACGCTGCTTGAAATTGTCCCGCGTATTCAATACTTGAATTTTGTATAATGAATGTCCTAATATAAAACATCGTTAGCGTACTGATTATGCCGGCAGAAACCATAAGAAATCCAAGGCGAATCATACCAATACCGCCTAAAAAAAATTCTTTAAAATTAATTTTAATTCGAAGTTTATTCACCTTTTTATAATACCAGTTTGTATAAATAAGAACAATTAATGAAGATAATATGAAAACTGGTACTATTCCTTTTAGGCCAAATATCCAATAAAGAGGAATGGCAAAAATAAAACTAGTTAACAACCCAAATACATTCGCTTTTGCCATCAACTGAATCTTACGTAGCCCCTGGAGCGTGGCTAATTGACCATCAGATAAGGAAACTAAAAGCAAAACAGAAGAAAGAATTGCGATACTATTAGCGAAATTCTCATTACCAAAGGCATATCGACTTATGAACTTACTGAAAAATATCGTTAAAAACATTCCCAGAAGGCCTGTAAACCAAACCCATCTATTTAATATAGTAATTGTTCTTGAGATTTTGGTTAAATCTCCTGTGCCCGACGCTTCTGCGATATCGCGGACAGAACTAATTGAAAGACCGAATCCGGTTGCATTACGCATTAAATCAATAAAAGATTGGTAAATGCCAATAAAACCAACGCCGGTAGGGCCCAGAAGAATAGCAATGATCTTATTTCTTAAAATGCGTATTATAATTTCAAAGACCTTGGCACCACCAAAGATACTTGTCGCTTTAAGGATTTGTTTGTGAGAGCTGTTATTATTTTTAACTTTCATTACAAATCGTTTCAAAAAAGTTCGATGTAAAATTATTTTTCAAGCAAGCTTAACCATTCCGAGGAAATTTTCAGTATGATATTCATACCGAACCACGATACGCCTGAAATTCTATCTTTTTTTAGTCACGGACCCACACGGACCACAGCAGACGACCACAGACTTTTGTCTGGGCGACTTGCTCGTACAAAATCAGTCGGTCCTACGGGCAAGAATACAGTGTGCGTTGGAATGTCTGCGAGTGTCCGTGTGTGTGGCTAAATATAGCTTTCCAGTTGTTCGTTCTCTAATTAATATTTTTAAACGAATAAACTGAGCTTATGATAAATCTTTTTTAATAGAATCAATAACTCTGTCTGCCTGTTCTATTGTCAAATGTGGCCCAATCGGTATGCTTAGTACGGTTGAAGCAATGTTTTCAGCGATTGGGAGATTGAAATGCTTTGGAAAAACTTTACTATAGGCTTTGCTTTTATGAGGTGGAATTGGATAATGAATTAAAGTTCCAATTCCATCTTTTTCCAACTTGTTTTGGAGATTATCTCTGTCAGTATGCCTTAATACGAACAAGTGCCATACTGGGTCACAGTAATCGGGAAAATGAGGCAAAAACAAATCACGGAAATTGCCTAGTTCTTTTAGATATAGATTCGCTATATTCTTTCTGATTTGATTCCATTTATCAAGCTTGGACAATTTGACGCGTAAGAAACCAGCCTGAAGTTCATCTAAACGAGAATTGAATCCTATAATTTCATTGTAGTATTTTTTGTTCGAACCGTAGTTCCTTAAGGTTCGAACACGACGGGCAAGATCTGAATCGTTTGTTGTTATAGCGCCACCATCACCAAAAGCACCCAAATTTTTACCGGGATAGAAACTAAAACCTGCAGCATCACCAAGGCTGCCAGTGCGATGTTGCTTATAGAGTGCACCATGAGCCTGCGCAGCGTCTTCAATTACTTTTAGTTTGTAATGATTCGCAACTTCAATGATAGGATCCATATCAGCTGGTTGACCATATAAATGGACTGGTAGGATGGCTTTAGTGCGGGAAGTTATCGATTGCTCAATCAGATTCGGATCGAGATTGTAGGTTTTTTGATTTGGTTCAACCGGAACAGGGGTTGCCCCCGTATATGTTATGGCAAGCCAAGTAGCAATGTAAGTATTTGAAGGTACGATAACTTCGTCGCCATTGCCTATTCCATAAGCTCGGAGGATCAGGTGGAGCGCATCTAAGCCATTCCCGACCCCGACACAGTAATTAACGCCACAATATTCTGCAAACTCCTTTTCAAAAGATTCAACCTCTGAACCGAGAATAAACCATCCGGAATCCATAACGCGTTTATAAGTTTTGTCTAATTCAGACTTGAGCTCATAATATGTTTTTCTTAAATCCAAGAAAGGTATTTTCATTACAAATCAGTCTCCTTAACATAATTACCAAAAATTCTAATTTAATCATCAGGTAAAAATTTCATTATTTTGATTTTGTTGTTGGTTCCTTTAAAAGGACCGATAGAGATGGGACAATAATACCACGACAGTATACCGGTGCTGTATACTATCGTGGTATGTGCAAAACGGGACAGGATAGGACTATTTGATGAGCCGGACCGAAATATATCCAATCCAGCAGGAATTCCTCAGTTGCTTTTTTCGACGACTGATTCCACAATTGTTTCAGGTCTTCCTTCATATATGCCCAAACTTTGGGGGCCACCGCCCGTTTCATTGCTTATATCACCATTCAGGCTGTCTCTCTTTTCAAGGCAATTAAATTTATTGTTACCCTGACTAGGATCCGAAATCAGTGATAGCCAATCAAGTTTCTAATCAATATTTTAAGAGTCTCTTTTATTCCAATATGTTTTGCTATCTTCATAGAAATTTTTATAACATCCAGCTTTCTTGCATCAAATACTCGAAACTGCATTTCTCTGATGTAAACCAGCCTACTTAACTCTGATAATGTTTGACTACCATTTAACTTGTTTCTAATTTTATATGCTTTGAACCACTCTTTTGCAATACCGTATCGATTACGAGCCCCTTCGCGCCTAAGATTCCTTCTTGTCTTAGAGGCAACTTCATTTTTAACGTTTTTATGCGTCTCATAAAGCGACTGGCCATGTTTTCTACGGAGAACTAATGGTTCATCTAAAACTGCGATACCATCTTCAAGCCATGCTCGAAAAGAGAACACCCAATCTTCAGCAATAACGTCTGGATCAAGTGGGCCGTATTTATCATACAGTTTTCTATTATAGGAAGCACAAGCACCAGTTGCACCACACATCCATTTCGTGACATCAGTTGAAACGTCCGGCAAAAATGCTACATCTTTTTCGATGACACCAGTTTTCTTACCATTTTCATCAATTTCAACAAAACTTGAAACAGCTAAATCTACAGGTTGGATTTTGTTCTCCAATCTTTTGACTAATTTCTGTACTCTATCTTTGAAAAAAATATCGTCACCGGCACCTGCAATTATATATTTCCCACTGGAAAGTTTCCAAGCAATATTCATATTTTCGGCGAGCCCCATATTTTTCTGATTTTTGTTTAAGATAATACTATGGGGTCCGTTATATTTTTCAATTTCATCCTTAATTATTTCAAAAGTATTATCAGAAGAAAAATCATCGGAAATGATTATCTCTAGTGGTTGATACTGTTGCTCAAAAACGCTATGCAAACAATCTCGAATATACTTCTCTTGATTGTAAGATAGAATTAAAAAACTAGCTATTGGTTTGCAGTCCACAAAACTCTCCTCTTGAAATATTTTTCATCGTTGCCTATACAAAGTAACCGATTCCAATACAGGATTGACATTAGTCTAATCTACAACCACCAAGTTCACCTTTTACCATTTTTATATCCCTTTTAATTATTTTTGCTGGATTTCCAGAAACAATGACGTTTGAAGGAACATCTTTCGTTACAACTGATCCGGCACCAATAACAACATTATCCCCAATTGTAACTCCTGGTAATATAATAGCGCTAGTCCCTATAAATACTCTATTGCCAATTTTTGTATTAAAATTTGAGTTATATTTACACCTAACCATGTCATGTGCCAATATTGTGACCCCAAAAGTGATGTAGCAGTCTTTTCCGATATAAATTCCCTTTGGATTCGTAAAATCCAATTTTACTCTAGTAGAAAGTCGACTCGACTTGTCGATATTCATACCCCAAATTTTCGTATAATAAAAATGCCTAATCGTCCAAAGGCTTTTCCCGATAAGATATCTAATTTTTATAAGTCCATTCATAACAATTCCTCATTCCTAACTAATTCTTGTAGATATCTTTAAACAGTAAGTTATATCGCTCAGAGGTCCCAATTGTTTAAACAATCTTAAAGGTATGTAAATCTTTAAACAGCGATCATCTTTCAAACCTCTCAGTTCGAAGAGTCTATCATGTCTAGATTTAAAGAGAAATCATATTGAACTCACATGGGTTATCCGCCAATATGGTCGAAGTGCAAAATTCCGTATGAATGTTTCATATTGACACACACTGAAGAAAAATCTACTATTTTAACGCCGAATCGTAAAAACTTAACCGTACTCACCAATAGAAGTGGTGGCTTAAAGCCAGCGTGACAATAATAGAAAGTACTCATCTATGTCAGCCAGGTTAAATAAACATTATTTATTTCAAACGATTATCGCAGTCATAATAGTGTTAAGCACATCCGCAAATGTTTTTCTGATCATAAAAGTTTTTCATGATTATAAATCCATCAACCTCTTAAGACTCTACCCACTTGAGCAATATGCTTTAAAAAGTAAACCTGTTGTTGATTTTGAAAAAAGTAACTTGCCCAAAATTATATTGTTCGGCGATTCACGAATTGCCAATTGGAAACCAGTTTTGACTCTACCTGGCTACCAAATCCTGAATCGTGGTATTAGTGGACAAACAACAACTCAGTTAAGGATGCGGTTGCATAATGATGTAATCAATGCATCTCCTGAGTTGGTCATTCTTCAGGCTGGAATCAACGATTTAAAAAATATCGGTTTATTTCCCAACCATGCAGAAGAGATAGCCTCTAATTGCAGGATGAATTTAAAATACATTATTGACCACATCAGCGGTAAAGATATCGAAGTTGTCGTACTAACCCTTTTCCCTGTTGGAAAACCATCCTGGGTAAGATCCTGGTTTTGGTCTGAACAAATTAACGATGAACTGAAATTAACCAACGATTATTTGAAAGGAATGGGAAACTCTAAAGTTCATATTATTGATGCAGATATTATTCTAAAAAAAAAAGAATATATTTCCCCAAAGTATGAAAAAGATATGCTTCACCTCAATCGCTTTGGGTACGAGAAATTAAATAAATTATTGGACACCTATCTGCAGAAGCTAATACTGGAATAAAGGCTTGGCAATAAGTCAACTCAACTTTAATGATTTGATATGTGGCATAAAAAATGTAAAAAATTAGAATTTCATAAAAATATATTGCAGGGCGTAAACCTTTTAATTTATAATAATTTTGCCGAAGAACGCTAACTTTAAACTACCTTTATTTTGGCCAGCTTATTCCTTCTTTGCGGGGCAATTCCATTACTTTTCCGTCATAATTTGTAATTCTCCAAAAATTTAAACATTCATCTATAATTACTGGTATTTCGTTGTATTGCTTCGTTTACCTGATTTTGTTTCAATAAACTGTATGCATATGAACCAATCGCTATGTTGAAATACAGCAACATAGTAATCTGTCCAAAATAGGCAACCGATAGAAACGATATACAGTGAGATATCATCATTGTAGTTAAGCCCCACCATAGCCATTGATCATTTTTACTTCTTAGCGCTAATGATCCGGTAGCTTTTACTGTTTTATAACAAAGAGCAATGAAAGTTGCCATCGCGAAGACACCACCTTTAGCTCCTAATAGCAAATAATGATTCGTGAAGTCTGTAAATGTTGCATGGGCGTAAGGCCAATACTTAATATGCCAATCAGCTCCCATATCACCATAACCAACAAGCCACCATTTACTAAATTCTCTCAATGCAGCTTCTACAAGTAAATATCTGTGCCAACCAGTTGAGCTGGCTTTGAGAGGAATCCTTACATATAAAAATTGCCATATAGGTGCGTCTCTAGCAAAATGAATAAACAGAGTGGCCAAAATAACGGCAAAAAAAAGTTTTTTGCTGTGATGTTTCCATTTAAACAAACATAGGAGAGATACAACTCCTGCAAATGCCACTATAGGACTACTGGAGGAACACGCGATAATATAAAAAACACAACAAATTGATGCTAATAGATATTTAATCTGCTTTTCGGTTTTGTACTCGGACCACAGAGCAGGGAAGACCGATGCTGAAAAAGACCCAAATAATATTGCGTGGCTGAATGTTGCAGCCGCTCGAATTTCACCATCTCTTATTTCTGTCATGGAGCTTCCAAATAAGATTGGAAAAAGATTGTTTGAAGTAAAATACTCAAATACTACAAACGGCAATAAGGCTATTATACAATAACAAAATGTTTTTATTGCAAGCTTTATTGATTCTGATGATTGAAGGATATATCTAAACACTAAGTAGACAAAAATGGTATCGACAGTCTCTCCGAGTGTGTAAATAAAGGCCTCCGATTTGTTGACGCTAGCAATAACATAAGCAATAAATCCAATTAGATTGTATGAAATAAAAAGGTTGTCTATTAGATTAAAGAATTTATACTTAGGAGGCTTCGATCCAAGCCAAAGCTTTCCAAGACTCACTATTGCTATGATTCTAATTGCATAAAAATGTAAGCCGCCAATTGTTATCGGTATATCGGCTGGTAAAAAGCACATAGCGATAACGAATGGTATTATAAGATGTTTTTTCTTTAAGAAAAAAATAGAAATGCAGAGTGTGGTTATTAACGCTAAAAAAGTAGGAGTCAACTGAGCCAATTTTATTGTATTCCTTTAGGTCGAAAGCTAGGAAGAACCTGTGCGGAAATTTTAATTTTGATACAACTTTATTTTGATACTGGATAGCGACAGAATGGATTTGAATTAGCAGGACCGGTCTCACGAGTGGAAGAATTAAGGCCACATAAAGGCGAGGGCGTCTTTTTGGATAAAAAAATACGAACGATGATTCTGATTTTATATTCAGAGAATCTCTGCGGCTTTCGATGTTTTGAGGCGGGGAAACAAAGAATACCCGGGAAGAAAAACGTGAGTCATCCCAGCCCCTTTTATGGAGCTGGGATGACTTATATCAAGCGTCTGGAAACATCTTTACTTTTTCATTTTTTTAGCGATGCTGTGCATTGTGGTTCAGCAATCGTTAATTATGGCAGATACTCATGAACTTCGAACTCAGTAATGCTGTTCCAACTATTGTTATTGTTCCCATATCCGGTTATCCTTACATACCTTACCGGTATTTGCGAAATTTCATACGTCTCTAACGTATCGGTTCCACCACTATTTCCTCTATAGTGTTGAGTCCACGTTGTTCTATCCACTGAGGTCTCTAACCCAAAGTCTGCAATTTGTGTCTGTCCAATAAACCATGCAATTTGAACCTCAGATAGAACTTTATTAGATCCTAAATCGTATTCTATCCACTCCCCTATACCTTCAGCCGACCATCTGGTAGTGAAATCACCATCAATGGTATTTTCCGGAATATTGCCATCGTCTGAACTAGCTGTTATCGACACAGGGTTAAGCTTAACAACAGGGCTAGGTGTAACAACAGGGCTAGGTGTAACAACAGGGTTAAGCACTACACGAGCACTAGGTGGAGATGTAGGAGGTACAATTTCTGAGGATCCACTGTCTGAGGGGTCGCTTGGCTGCCCACTGACATATTCAAATGCCCCAATATCCCAATTTCCGTCAGCACCACGTACGTTACCGAACATATCGACGTTGTATGGAGATGATAGTACTATAGTTGTGTCACCTCCCAATCCAGTAGCAAGGCGATAATTATCATTGGATGAGTCTGCAAACGGGTCCCCTGTGGTTACGATACTGTGTGTCGGGGGTTGTGACGGGGCATATTGATCGCTCCAATAACCATAATCTATAGTTACATTCGTACTAACAAAACCAGTCGTACTGTTGTTCCACCACAAGTTATTATAGGCTACGTTCCCGCTTGCTCTCCCGGGAAAATAAAGTCCGCCACCGTAATAACCAGATGTCATATTAGCGATTGTGTTGTTATATATTTTCCAATTAACAGCCCAGGTGGCGTTTCCTGCATCGTCATGTACCGCAGCTAAACCGCTTGCTCCCGTCTGAGAATAACTTGAGTTGAAGTAAAAAAGGTTCCCGTATATTTCCCAATTTTCACAAGCTCCGTAACTTTCAACGCCACCTATATTTGATGTTCCGTTGGCATTTTCAAACAAATTATAACGGACAGTGTAATTATCGTCACCACTCATCGACCAAAGTTCTGCGTGATATGCTGACGTGCTTTTATTATTTGAAATACAATTATATTCGACTATCCATCCATCATTTCCCCTGGTGAATAGAGGGCACCCATACGGATCATAAATATAGCAATATGCAATATGCCAATCGTCATTCCGGATTGTGCCTAAATTCCATATTAAGTGGCCATATCCATTATTTGTATCAACTCCCCATTTTGGGACTGCATGGATTTGCAAGTGGTAAAGATTTACATTTGTTACCGGGCCCACTCCATAGGGAACATTAATACACCTATTGGCAACACCTGAAGTCCACGGTGCTCTGATCTCAATCCCAAAACCTTCACGAAATGAATCGGGGAAATTGTTTTCATCGGGACCGCCACCAGTTTGCCCGTCCCAAGTGTAGTAGCCTGTGTAGAAGGTGTATAAGCCAGTGAAAACTGCCTTACCATCGCCATAACTGATGCTCCATCCAGTGTCAGTACCGTGATCGTCTTCAGTTGCTTTTACAATATAGATATAATCTGTACCACTGGTTGGGTCGTCAAATTGATAAGAACCATATTCACCGTCAGCGATCATATAAATCGTATTTCTTTTAAGAGTCGAGGGGAGATCATCCAAAGCGTTTGTCCATGAAGTCCCATCTCCGATTCCACCATCCCTTATGTAAACTATATCCCTGCCGCTGGCAGTATAGTTTTCGGCATATGCATTACCAGCTAAACATATCATGAGAAAAAAGGCGCATAATAAAGGAGTTAATGCATATACATTTTTTCTTATTCTAAAAAACATCGTATCCTCCTGGTAGTTAAAATGATACAAACGGTAATACATTTTTTTCGGTCCATGCATATGCAACATCCGGGCCATTTTAGCAAACAATATTTTATAGTGTAATCAACGTGTAACAGAATTTAAAATACTATCAAAGTATGATGAAGTGCAAAATTTTAGACAGATTCCAACTTTTTCACATTTAATAAACTTTTTCTCTTTGGATAGCATCAGCCCTATCAAGGCAGGCTTCATACTAAATCAACTTTATGGGGTGACGATGTTTGTTGGATGAAACGAGGTAGTTATCTATGTTTTTATTTCTATAGTAAATCCCTATCGCTATCTACTATGTAAATTTATTCACAATTCCATAGTTTTTATGGAATCTATTACCACATCTTGTGGTCTGCTCAAAACCCCATCGCAATAATTTCAAGCATTTGCACTTTTGCACAATTCTTGCACTTCTAACTAGCTCTCGCCCTATATTGGCTAAATAGACAATTTGGAGGTTTCAATGAGGCGCATCAGCATGTTCGCACTGGCATTCTCGATATTGTTCGTTCCATCTGTATTCGCTTTCCCGGTACAATTGATAGACAATAGCTATTATTACGATATCTATTCTATAGCTTATTCCTCAGATGGAGAAATGACGGAAGGAAGATTATCTGGAACCTCCAACCAAGATTCAATTTCTAAAGATTTTATCCTGGCTCAAGGTGACCTATCCAGTTATGTTGGCGGTAGTATAACAGCAGATCCATTTTCGTTGTCATGTATTTCAGGGGGTCATGCTTATAGCGATGCATATGAATTGTTAGGCTCCGGGTACGCTTTCGTATCAAGTTCCACCACATTCAAACCCTTAGAAACGACAACTTCAATTAATTTTGACACTTATTATTATGTTCCTTGGGCGGCCTCTTATTTTATTCTAACAGACATCACAGAAGGTACTGAACTTTTTAACGGTTCAGTATTTCTTTGGCTGCAAGATTATATATCCCAATATATAGGTGATTCATGGAAGGGTTCGACAACCAATGTTCTTCAATTGGATTTCGACATATTGGATGCCACGCTTTATGATGACCATTTATACAAACTTGAAATAGGTGCGCTCGCACAATCAGGGGGTGATTTTTCATCAGCACATCTCACCGCCGATATTCAGGTTGTCCCCGTACCTGAGCCATCAACGCTGTTATTGTTGAGTCTTGCATTGCCCGTCGCTTGGATAAGAAAAAACAGATTTTCAAAAAACTAATAGCAAATCATGGGCTCCGTGAAGCTCATGATGAGAAATGAGTCGGCCCAATCGATCAATTACCGCCCATTTTTTCGACGCACTAACTGAATTAAATTTACTGAAAAATTTTCCCGGAAGTGTAAAATCGGAGATGTGGCATGTTTTTCAAAGGTCTCACCGCTTTGAGCGGTTCACGAGTCAATCCTTCGGCTTTTCCAGAGGTCATGAATTTGCATTAGACCTAAAGAGAAATTATTCAAATTGTGCCTTTCTTACTCTGGACGCCAAGTGTTATTTTCTATTTTAAACAATCTTCTTAATTGCTCTTTTCGAGAATATGAAATGGCTTCCGGGGGTAAAGGTTGTTCTAAGTTTCTTAACAACCCAACAAAATAGCCGGTTAGCCTCATCAAACCAGATAAGAAATAGGGGCGTTCCCACATCATTCTTTTAAGGCATTTTGCGAACATAAAAAGAGGGTGGGAACCTAAACAATAGTCCGTTATTCCTAGACGATATCTTGCCATAGTCAAACTTCGTCCATCACCGGTACCAACCGGTCTATGGTGTTTTACGATGATATCATCAAAGGACCATGTCCCCCAACCATTCATTCTAGCTAGGATTTCCATTCCAGAGTCTTCACCTCCGTGTTTAAACGGAAGATAACCTCCACATTTTTCGTAACACTCTTTTTTAAATACTTGGATAGCTTTTGGTGTTGAGTGCCGAGAAATTTTAGCCACTATCCAATTATCACCCTCAATCTCTATGTATGTTCCTGTGGCAATCCCAAGTTTTTTATACTTATTAAAGTTAGAAAAAATTTTTTCATAGTAATCTTTGCATAATTCAATATCAGCATCAAGAATGGCTAGATACGAAAAGTTTATTTGTTTGATATGTCTATAGCCGGTTGTTATTGCATTTACATTGCTACCATAATATGTTTGATTCGAAAGTTTGTTGATATGTAAATATTCAATCCACTTATATTTTTTACTATAATTTTTAATAATTTTTGCAGTTGAATCAGTGGACCCGTCATCGATAATAATCCATTTCAGCGGCTTGATAGTTTGAGCAATAACCGACTCTATTGGGTACGTTATAAGTTTCTCTTCATTAAAACAAGGCGTTAATATTATATATGATGGATTTTTATTGAGATCCATTCCAACCTCATTACTGTACAAATCTATTGCGGTTCGAGATGCATGTATTATGCCATAAAGCGAGCCCTAACAAAGTCCATATTTGCAAAAAGTAATTTTTTTTGCCAGAAACATGCTCGTCCAATATTGAACGAGCATATTCAATTGAAATGATATCTTCAGGAAGGTTTTTTTCAGATATCATATCATAACAATAATCCCTGAGCTTTCCTCGAAACCATTGGGAAAGGGGCACAACGAAACCAGCTTTTTTTCGATTGATGATTGTTTTAGGTAAATATTTTTTTGAAATTTCCTTGATTACAATTTTTCTTCTGAGTCGATAAATTTTTAAATTGTCTGGCAAACAAAATGCCCATTCGACCATTTCATGATCAAGGAAGGGAACGCGCCCTTCAATTGATGCCCCCATCGTCATCTTATCGCCTCGGTCTAGTAAGTTATCAGGCAACCATATTTTACAATCGAAAAATAAAAATGAGCGCAATGAACTATCGAGATTGTAAGAACTAAAAAAAGCATTCGCGCCATCTTGGTAATTAAAATTCCGATTTATCAAAAGGCGCAATTTTTCCTGATCATTAAATGGTGAAAACCATAAAGGCCATCTTTTTAATTGATCTGATTCGGACAAGCTTTTTATCGCGATTTGCATCTTCCTGTATTTTGTATCGGTGCTATTTATTAAAGCGTCTGTAATAAAGACGGGTAGTTTGCTAATGCATGGGCTGAGAAAATCAGCTCCATACTTAGGATAGCCTGCAAACAGCTCATCACTACCCTCGCCAGAAAGTAATATTTTAACTTTTTCCGAGGCCAATTTCGATAACAAATGAAGTGGAATATCTGCTGGTTCACTTAAGGGGGAATCTCTTAGAAATGTTAGCTTTTCAATATTTTCTAAAAAATCATTTTCGCTGATAAGTAATTCATGGTGATCAGTTTTATATTGGTCAGCAACGATTTTAGCGTAACCTGTTTCTGTGTCAGGAAAATCTTTAAAGCCTACAGAGTATGTCTTAACTGGCTCATCTATCAGATGGCTCATTATGGCGACAATAAGACTAGAATCTATCCCGCCACTTAAAAAAGCTCCCAGCGGGACATCGCTAATCAACCTTCGTTTTATTGACTTGATTAAGATAGATTCCGTATCTTCTACAAGTTTGCTGAGATTCCTATTCTTTTTAATATGATTATAAATTGGAATATCCCAATACCGTTTAACGACTGCACCATCTTTGTTGAAAATTAAATAATGACCAGGTTGCAACTTATTAATGCCATTGTAAAGGGTGTTAGGTGATGGAACGGAACGAAAAGTAAAATAATTCCAAAGTGATTGGATATTGGGTTCCGGAGAAACAGCCGGGTGCTGCAAAATACCTTTTTGCTCAGATGAAAATATTAAAAAATTTTGTTTCTCATAATAATAAAGAGGTTTGATGCCCATCCTATCACGGACTAATAAGAGGCGCTTTTTATCGATGTCCCAAATGGCAAAAGAAAACATACCATTTAGAAAATTCATCATTTCAGTGCCATATTCTTCATACAAATGTACCAACGTTTCCGTGTCACCATGTGTCTGGAAGCGATGGCCCAGACCTTTTAGTTTTTCTCTCAATTCTTTATAGTTATAAATTTCACCATTAAAAGTTATCCAAACTGTATGATTTTCATTACAAAGTGGTTGTTTGCTTCCTTCGACATCAATAATGCTTAATCGTACATGGCCCAAACCGCAAATTAAACGATCGTTGAAAGTGCCTTTACCATCTGGCCCCCGGTGCGCAATTATTGAATTCATATTTTCAATAATATTCATATCAATAGGATTTTTAAAGCTGACTATACCGTTAATCCCACACATAAATTACGTCCTTTTCATTTTCTCAAAAAAAGTTCTAAATTACAATTTAGAACTTTTTACTTAAAAATAACAGTGAATTAAAGGGAAATGCTTTAAATGGGAGAAAGGGTACATTTAGGAGTCACATTTTAGCCACTCTTTTCTTTTATTCCATATCTTTGACCAGCTATCCGCTTTTTCACGGAATTTGTTATGAGTCAAGAATGATAAAATATTGCTCGCAAGCATTCTTGAGAATACTGATACTTTAAGCAATGTTACTCCAATAAATTTTTCGATTGGTGCAAAATGTCTTCTAATTAATTGTATTTTGGCACGAAATAAACGAATCATTTTGTCTGGATATATCTTTTCACTTGCTCCGCAATAGTGAATAATTGTAGCATCTGGGGTGATTACCGGATTAGCTCCGTATTTAAAAGATCGAAGACAAAGGTCCGCATCCTCTCCGTACATGAAAAAAAGCGGATCAAAGCCATTGAGACGTTGCCATAATTGTCGTTCGATCAATAGAAAACATCCGGTTACAATATCAACTTCCTTTATACTATTACGTTGCCAATCTCCATATGATTCTGGATCGAAAATTCTGTTTCTTCTGAAAATGGATGTTAAACCGGTAGCATAGCAAAAAAGACTCCATAAGGTTGGGCGTGCCCAACAAGATTCGTGGTTTAACGAATGATCTCCATATAACGTACGCCCACCGTATATTTGATGATGAGGATTAGCAACAGCAAACGAATGGATTTTTTGTATTGCACCGTCGAGAATTACGGTGTCCGGGTTTAAGAGCAAAATATAGTTGCCTTTCGCTTTTTTTGCGGCAAAATTATTTGCTCTCGCAAAACCAAGATTTTCATTAGATGCAATTAGATCAATGTTCTTAAATTTATCTCTAATGGCTTGTTCTGAACCATCTCTGGAATCGTTATCTACTACGATTATTTCGTATGAAATACCCTTGGTTTGCTCTAAAATTGAATTTATGCAAGCCAGAGTCATCTCTCTAGTATTATAACTAATAATTATAATGCTAACGTTTATCATAATTGTCTCATATTTGAATTATAATTTTGATGTCATGACTATAACAACACCATAAAAAGTGTTTCAAGATATAGTCATGAGCGTTTACCCGTATTTTGTTTCAACTGACGTGAAGATAAACTTTATGTAATTATCTTATTCAAATAATTAATAAGTCCCTCTTTTTGGTCTTTGCCACTCAGGTTGGCTACACTCTTTGTCTCACAATTTACGAAGTTGGACAATTCACTTATATCAAATATTATCTCAACTAGACCGGTTGTAGCGAACTTTTTAGAGAAGGAGACCTGATGATCATCAACATGCTCGCCGAATTCCTTTCTGCGGGGTACAAGAAGCGGGCGGTGCCCTAACTGGACACACAAAAGAGTCGTGCCTGCACCGGCATGCGCAATAATCGTGTCGGCTTCCTTAATTTTATTACACATATCTCCGAAATCTAAAAAACGCCGCCATTTGCAGTGCTTAGGCTCGAAAGAACAGGATCCCAACTGCACGAACACATCCTGCTGGATGACATTTTCATATACCAGCCTGTCGACTTCCTTCACCATCCTGTCGATGGGGAATTTCTCAGTTCCAGTTATTACGAAAATCATAATACCTGCCCCCTGTACTGCGCCTTGGGGTAACGTAACTCTAAATCCTTCCACTGAACCAAGAGTTTATCCACAAATGGGTAAACCAATTTGGCGCTTAAAGAAAGCTCTTCGTTCCTTGTTATTGATTCCAAGTAGATTGTTTTAATTCCCACTAACTTTGCAATTATTATGAATGGTACCCCGACACCAGCACCCGTCGACAAAACTAAAGAAGGCCTTTCTTTTATTATAAGTTTCCAAGCGAACCATAAATTCTTAATTAGGTTTTTCAAATTACGATTCGTCGGATAGTATGCCCAATATTTTCGTTCATCTTTTAGTAAATAAAGAGCATCCTGGGTTGGAAATGAAACCCAAAAATGAGATTTATTACCCCAAAATGCTTTTAGGTTGTACAATTGAAATAAATGCCCTCCTGATGAACAAACCAAACAAATACTTTTTGTTTTCATAAGACCTTTGGTCAACTCCATTACTAATTACAATTAATGCCTGTCCTTGTATTCGACAGGGGGCAGGATATAAAATAGCCAGATATTTTTATACGTATATCAGTGAATTGGTGGCTCTTGCCATTGGCTTCCTCGAAAGTGAATTGTTCTATCATGTATGCTTCAAAGTATTGGATGATATTCTCTGCGTGATTTTTTTAAATGCATTGATACTTTCTGAAACCGAAAACACTTAATATTCGGCTGCCAAAATTGATGGCATCGTAAAAAGTCTCAATACCGTCACTCCCGCGAAGGCGGGATTCCATAAACCACTGAAATGACTGGATCCCCGCCTGCGCAGGGATGACGAAACAATACTGTCAGTGACTTTTTACGAGCTCATCAAAACTAGATCAGCATGAACGTTTTATTTAAAGGCTGTTTCAAAATTGGTTAAGCGTTATCCTTATACACGCAATAAAAAAGAGGCACTTATAAACAGAGAGCAAGTTCTGGTGCAAAAACAGCAATCGGAGGTAGTTCCCACTCCAATAGAATGTAAGCTTAAGATTCGTCCTCATTAAATACCGTCAGCGATTTCGACAGTCTTTGCGTTTCGATTTTTTCATGCCTTTCCTATGCGGCCATATCAGTTCAATCTGGTGTCTCTTTATAGATACGGAGCGGAGAGAATCCAAGATAGCCATTTTCATATTGTATCTGACGATAATGCCACTAATATCAACATTCAATAATAAACAATTCTTGTTTGAGTTGCAGGAACATCTTCTTACGCTAAGACAAATGGATACTGTTGATGAAGTTTAAAAACGATGGATAAAAAGAACGGATATATTGTTCCCCGATTTTGAGAGCTTCCGCTTTCCCAATGGACTGCATGGGAATGGAAATCCGAACGAAGGCGCTTTGGCCATCGTTCCGGAAAAGATCGTTGTAAAGGACATACATTTTGTTGAGATAGGTGTCGGTGGTGGTGAGATCGAAGGCTTGGTACCAGTAGATGATTAAATGCGACTGCTGCCCCAATTGCGCTTCCATCACCGCATAGTTGACCTGATGTTCACCGATGGAAAGCATGCCGGTCTGCGGTTTGGTGGTGACCCAACCCTGCGCCGGGAAGCAGACGAGAGGCGAATGCGCTTTCGTTGCCTTGTCGGCGGTGTAGTAATAACCGATGTAAAGGTTCAGCGAATCGGTGCCGTGAAGATAGGCGGCATAAACATAATCGTCCAGCGCGAGGAAATCGTAGATATTTTGCTCCAAGGGAATGCTGCCGGCATAGCGGAAGTTATTGAAATCGTGGAAATAGTGCTTCAGCTTGACGTCAGGGGGAGCGAAGGGCCTATGCGTTTTGCCTGGCAGGGCCGCGATGCTTGTCAGGGCCAGCATCGCAATGAGAATGATTAACTTATAGTGTATTTTTTTTCGCATCGAGCCAATGGCTTGTATAGAAGGAGCAGGATGCCCATGGATATCAAAAACACGGCCATGCCTAGTGCCGTGTGGGCGAGGCCGGTGCTGAGGTCCAGTCTAAAATAATAAAAGAGCATTATCAGCGACACGACCCGGATGATGTTGACCATAATTGCGACCGGTATGCTTAAAGCGACCAACATCAATTTGATCTTTTTTAAATTGAGGGTGAAGTAGCCGACGATAATGCTCAGCACGACCAGGGTCATGATCGAACGCATGCCGCTGCAAGCTTGTACGATCTGGAAAGTCTTGTCCGGCAGCGATATGACGTTCCCCTCCCGGTAGATGGGTATGCTAAAAAGGCGCACAATGAATTCACTGGCCTGGGAAACCTTCAACTGCAGCGGCAGGGTGGCGGCCGCATACAGCCAAGAGGGGACGGGGACCAGCAGGAGAAAGAGCAGGAACGGGGTGGCGAGGATGTGAATGGCCCTCGGCCCGATCAGGTAGACGCATGCGCCGGCCAGAAACAAGATCATGGCGAGAGAGGTCAAGGTGTTGATTTGAGCTTTCAAGGCCACGATGTAAAAGCACAGTGAAAAAATGACGACGAACAGCCCGATTCCAGATCCCCTCCACAGATCGACCTTTAGCATCAGCCGCTTCTGCCAGACCATGAAGAGCACGATGGGAATGGTCAGAAAGGCATGTTGATAGTCGTCCAGGAGGGTCCATTGGCTGAAAAGGTATTTGAAAACCGGGAAAAAAGCGAAGCCGCCCAAAACGACCAACACACCGGTCAAGGTGTAGATGAGCGTTCCATGGTCATTGACGTTTGGGGAGGATCGCCGCATTCGTTATCGTCGGGTCAAACCGCCCCCTTTTTGAGCAGCACCGCGGGGATTGTTTTGAAGAGAATAATAAAGTCCAACATGAGGGACCAGTTGTTGATGTATTTCAAATCTAATTCGAGCCATTCCGAGAACGGCAGATTGGACCTGCCGCTGATTTGCCAAAAGCATGTCAAACCAGGTTTGACACTGAAGCGCTTGCGCTGAATACCCTTGTCAAAGAGGTCGACGTCCCTTACCGACATGGGCCTGGGGCCGACCAGACTCATTTCCCCTTTCAAGACATTGATCAGTTGCGGCAGCTCGTCGAGGCTGGTGCGCCGCAGGAAACGCCCCACCCTGGTAACGCGGGGGTCATTGGCCATTTTGAAGATCGGTCCCTCCGCCTCATTTTGTTCCTCCAGTTCCGCCATCAATTCTTCGGCGTTGGGAACCATGGAGCGAAATTTGAACATTTTGAAAGGCCGTTTTTTCCAGCCGATGCGATCCTGGACGAAAAAGACCGGGCCGGGTGAATCCAGCTTGATAGCCAAGGCGATGATTGCCATTAGCAGCCCAATGATCGGCAGGAACAAAAGCGTCAAAAAAAGGTCGAAGCCCCGTTTGATGAGCAGCTTGACTTCGTCTTGAACAACTGGCTCCAGGGTCATGAGAGGGATTTCCGCAAACTCGACGATTCTGACGCGCACGACCCGGAAATCAAAAAAATCGGCCATGAACCTGACGCGGACGCCTTCTTCTTCACAGGCGAAGAAAACATATCCCACGGACTCGAGCATACTCCGGGGGGTGGCGATGACGACTTCGTCGACCACATTATTCTTCAATATCTTATGGATATCCATCACACTGCCCAGCACCGGGGCGCCGTCCACGATCTGGCCGGTCATGGAAGCATCGGGGTCGACGTGGCCGACGATGCGGATCCCCCATTCGGCTTCAGCTTTGAGCTTTTTAGATATCATTTGGGCACGCGGGCCCGTGCCGACGATCAACAGCTGGATGAAATTTTTGCCTTTTTTAAGCGAAAAGCGAAAATATTGAAGGATTGCGATTCTAATCAGAATGAGGCCGAGCGTATTGCAAACCCCGAATACAATGACGATAAATCGGTTGACGTAGGTGATGTCGAAAATGAAGACCATCAGCAAAATGAGTGCGAGGGCTGTGATCATCGAGTTTACAATAGCAATAATATAGAAAAGCAGGGAGGCGCCGCGGGGTTGCCGATAAGCTCCAAAATAGGAAAGGAAATAGAGAACGAGTGCCAGGAAGAGGGGCAGGACAGACATGTGCGAAAAAAAATCGATTGTTTCATAATCGACAACCTCGGACAAAAAACCTCTGGACCCGTAAAAGGCGACTATAAAGAAAATAATCGTGACGGCTGAATCCAGAAGCGTCATCAAGCGATCGAGCTGATTTGATTTTTCCTCAAACACTTTTTACGAAGCCATCTCTTTCTCGAGGTATAAAATGCCCTTAAGCACCGGAAAGTTTGCGCATTAGATCCAGGCAGGCCTGCCGGTCCACTTTGCCGCTGCTATTTTTGGGCAGGGAACGAACGAAATGCAGTTCCTGCGGGTGCTTATATTTCGGCAGCCGCTCGGCGATCTGTTGCATCAACGCCTGTCGTTGGTCGCCATCCTCTTTGGCCACAGCTATGGCTGAAAGTTTGTTCCCGAGGAGTTCGTCCGCTAACCCCAGAACGGCGATCTCCACCAGAAACCCCGTGGCCATCATGGTGTCTTCGATCTCCTGTAGACTGATGCGGTGCCCCCCGACCTTGAGGATGTTGTCTTTACGCCCTTCCAGGAACAGAAAACCATCCTCATCGCAAAAGCCGACATCGCCGGTGTGATAACCGTGGTCATCCAGCGCTTTAGCGGTCGCCTTCGGGTTTTTCCAATAGCCCATCATGATATTGCTGCCGGCGCCGACGATTTCGCCGACTTTTCCGGGGGGTAGAGAATTGCCCTCTTTATCCAAGACCTTCATGGTGACCCCCGGAATTCCAATGCCAATGGATTCCAATTTCGTTCTCAGATGTTCGGGCGGCAGATAGGTCAGTCGCGCCGCCGCCTCGGTGGCGCCGTACATGATGAAAAGCTTGGTGTGGGACGGTAAAATACGAAGCAGTTCCTGCTTGATGTGCGCGGACATGTGGCCTCCGGCCTGGGAGCAGTATCGCAGCGCCGGCAATTTATCGCGGTATTTGGCGAGCGGTGATCGGTGCAGGAGGTAGGCATATGTCGAGGGAACGCCGGAAAAGCCGGTCACTTCTGCCGCCGCCATTTCCTGTACCACTGCTGCCGGGTAGGCAAACTTGTTGTTGATCACCACGCGCCCACCGGCCGCAACATGGGTGTTGAGCAGGGATTTGCCCATGACGTAGAAAAACGGCAGCACAGCCATCTGAATATCGTTGGCAGTCAATTCGAGATAATCGCAAATGGCATTGGCATTGTCGACAATATTGCGGTGGCTCAACATGACACCTTTGGGTTTGCCAGTGGAACCGCTGGTATAGATGATGCTGGCCAGACAGTTGGCATCCAAATCAAGCTTGGAGGTGTCGCCTTCGGATGATGGCGTCCTGACAATTTCGTCGAGCGCGGCCACTTGAACCGAGAGCGCCTGCCAGGCCAGCTTAGGGTTGCCGATAACGATCAGCGGCCACGGGTAATCCGTTGCTTTCAAAAGGCGCTCGAAACGCGATGTCGCGATGACCGCCGAGGGTGCCAGCTCTTCGAGCAACGGTTTGAGGGCAGCCGGCTTGAGATCGGTGCTCAAGGGCACTGCCACTGCCCCGGCTTTCAGGATCCCGTAATAGACCATTACGTAGTCGATGCCGTTTTCCATGATAAACGGCACCCGATCGCCGGGCGCGATGCCGTTGGCGATCAGCCAACGGGCAAAGCGGTTAGTGCGCCGGTTGAGCTCGCGGTAGGTAACCCTCTCTTCCTGGTGCACCACCGCAATTTGATCAGGGTGGAGCGTGGCGCTGCCCTCAAGGAAGTGATGGATCAGCTTGGCGGTGTGGCGTGGGGCGGTTTGCGTCATGGGTGGTGAGAGGATCCTAATTTGATATAGATCTAAATTCTCGCGATTTATCCCGTCCGCTTTGCCGATGCTTGGCGTGTAACAAAGGGAATTTCAAAACCAAAGGCAAAAGACCGATATTAAACACCTTTCAAGGCGATAACTAAATAATTCGATCTGCTAAAGGCGCTTGGTATTTTATGTTGATAGCTTGCGTTCGATAAACGCGTCGACGTTGGTAATGGAATCGAGATTTTCGGGGACCAGTTCCTCGTCCTCGATTTTGATGTTGAATTCCTGCTCCAGGAAGTCCACGAGTTCAAGAATGCCCGTGGAATCGATGATACCTTCGTCAAGAAAGGAGGTCTCTTCCGTCAGTCCGTCCGAGCTGCCGAACATGAAGTTGTCAACTATGAATGCTTTGATTTTTTCTTTGTGTGCTGGCATTGATGACTCCTAATGAATTCAGTTCTTACAAGTGGTTTCAAAACCCCATCTAACGTCCGATGACTGCGTTACCGCCTTCTTCAAAATGCTCACATATCGTTGAATATGCTCCGCTTTTTCATCAGGCTGCGCCTTGCCCTCAAACGCTATCTACAGTTTTGAAACCACTTGTCGCGATCTCCGGCACATCGCCCGTCAGGAGTGCGGACAGATGGAGGTAGCGCGTGGTTGAGCGTTTGGTGTCGATATCGTCGTATACCCGCTGCACCTGCTCCGGCGTTATGCCCACGTAAGGTGCCAGGGCATCGGGCGCTATCTGGTTGTTGCGGCCGTAAAGGCACAAATCCATTTTATCATGGGGCAATGAAAAATAAAACTCGTCCTGTCCCTGGGGCAGGGAATAGGTGTCGGTTGTAGGCGGTCGTTTGCGGATTTCCTCCGGAACTCCCAGATATTCCGCCAGCTGATAGACTTGGCTCTTGTAGAGGTGAGCGATGGGTTTGATGTCGGCGGCCCCGTCGCCAAGTTTGACGAAGAAGCCCTGATCGTATTCAAGGCGATTGGGCGTGCCGGCCACGGCAAAATTGAGACGGTCGGCGTGATAGTATTCCATCATCTTGCGGATACGCTGCTTGAAGTTGGTGGCGGCGACGATTTCGAGATAGGCCTTGAGGGGCAGCCGTTTTTTGATCTCTTTTCCATCCGGGTCCCGGGCCACGATGGAAAAGAGGCTGAAGCCCTTGGTCGCGAAGACGCTCGGGATGACGATTTTGGATTTCCAACCCTCCGCGTATTCCGGGATCACCTGGCAAACCGCCTCGTTGTAGCGCCGGTAAAATCCCACGGCTTCCAGGATGCCGGAGATGTCCTCATGCACATAGGTTACGCCGAAGGCCTCGGCGACGCTGCGGCTCAAATCAAGGGTTTCATCAGCGGAGTGGCGTTCGGGCATCAACAGGACAAGGACACGTTCCGGTCCGACGGCTTGGACGGCCAGGGCGGTGGTGACACTGCTGTCGATGCCTCCCGACAAAGCGACCACCAAACCCCGCCGCTTCAGGTCGTTGGCGAGGATCCGGCGGATGCGGTCACAGATGGTTTCGACTTCCTCTTGGGCATTCAGTTTCAGGACGTCTTCGGTCAGTCCGGTTTCGGATGGCATTCTTTTTCCTTTCAATTCAACCGGTTTTCGGCATCTTGGTGGTAAATCTTGAGATCTTTGTGAAGGTGGGGGGGGCCGGACGGGAAATGCCGGACAAATTTTTCATCTAAAAGCTGGGTCGAGATGATGCCTACCAGGGCCATGTTTTCACGTTCACTCAAAGCTCGGCCGTTAGGCTGCCGAGCTTTGAGCCCCAACTTCTGAACTTTGTGGGGGGCGAAATAACCGGATTCCTCAAGGCGCTTCTCCGACAAAAGGTCCATCACATAGTCAGGGGGACTATATCCCACGAAAGCACTGCTGATGGGGGCCCGGTAGGGTTGTTTGGGGCGGTCGATCAACTTTTGGGGAATCACGCCCCGCGCCGCCGCTTTCAATATATGCTTTTCGGTCAGGCCGAAGAGACGATAGCGGGAGGGCATGCGGAATGCCAGTTCGATGACGCGGTAGTCCAGGAACGGATAGCGGCCTTCCACCGAGTGGGCCATGGCCATGCGGTCCCCTTGGGAGCTGAGCAGATAATTGGTCAGGAACAACCGCATTTCGATGTATTGCGCGCGCGATAAGGCGGGCCACTGCATGAAATCAGCTGGCAGCGAGGCGGCAAAACGCGGTTCGAATGCCGCGGTGGTGTCGATTCGGCTCTTCAGCCTGTCGGAAAAGAAATGCTGGAGCTGAGCGGTGTTGTGCCAGCGCGGCAGGTGCGAATAAAGCGGCGCGTCGGTGTGTTCCAGGTCCCTTTTGAAGAAGGCTTTCAGGTAATGTTTGGCCTTGTCGGAGCCTTCGGCAAAAATGTATGGGTAGAGCCGTTGGAGCAGCATAGGCCGCGTCTCGGAGTTCGGGTTCCGTGCCCAAAAGCGGCGCACCTGGGCTTCCTTGAAAATATTGTAACCGGCCATGATCTCGTCGGCACCCTCGCCGGTCAGCACAACTTTGAAGTTGGTTTCGCGCACCAACTGAGCTAGCAGATAGAGCGGGGCCGGTGCAGTGCGCAGGATCGGCGTTTCAGTGTGCCAGATCACATCCGGAAAAATTTCGCCAATGCTGCTGTCGGTGCAGGTCGTCATGCGGTGCTCGGTTTGCAGGCTTTCGATGGCCAGCTTTTGAAAAGGGCTTTCGTCGAAGCGCTGGTCGCTAAAACCCACCGAGAAGGTGCACAGCCGGTTGTTGAAATGGTTTTTGACCAGCGCACTGGTGTAGGTGCTGTCGATGCCGCCGCTCAAGTAGGCCCCCACCGGAACGTCGGCCCGCAGCCGGATGCGCGTGGCATCCAGGATAAGAGCCTTGAATTCCTCCAGCCATTCTTCGAAAGGGCGCTCGCTGGGATCGGTGTTTCCGGCAGGGATCGTCCAGTAGGGGGTAATGCGAATCCCTTTTTCCGAAAATTCCGCGTAATGACCGGCCGGGATCTGACGCACACCGGCAAAAGAGGTGCGATCATCCACCGGGGTCCAGCAGGTGAAAATGTCCGTAAGAGTTTGGGTGTCCAACTCGCGGTGGATGCGGGGATCGGCAAACAGCGCCTTGATTTCGGAGGCGAACTGCAGGCGCCCTCCGTTGAGGGCATAAAACAGGGGACGGATTCCCACACGGTCGCGGCCCAGCAGAAGCAGCCGTTTGCGGGCATCCCAGATGGCGAAGGCAAATTGACCGTTGAGCTTTTCGAAAAGGGCGGGGCCTATCTCCTCGTAAAGGTGGACGATGACCTCGGTATCGGTGGTCGTGTAGAAGTTGTGCCCGCGGTTTAAGAGCTCTTCGCGCAATTCGGGATAGTTGAAGACTTCCCCGTTGTAGACGATCCACACGCTACGGTCCTCGTTGTGGATCGGCTGGTCTCCACAGGACAGATCGATGATGCTCAGGCGGGCGTGTCCCAGCCCTGCCCCGCGATCCAGATAAAGCCCGGCAGCATCCGGGCCCCGGTGGTCCAGAAACCCGACCATGCGCTGGAGCAAGGGCTGCATGTCTTCGTGATCTTTGAAATCGATGATGCCGGCGATACCGCACATAATTAGAAAACCTTAAGGAAGAAAAGACAGTTAAGGAAAGCGCTACACCATGAAGAGCATGAAGGACATGAAGATATAAAAATGAATATATGGCTCCGCCTGGTCAATTCCATGGGCGGTGGTTTGACGGAGAGCAGCAAATTATCGATTTTCTCTCAGCATGTATTGTGCCAGGATAATATTACATCATAAAATTAAATGGTTATGGGAGGTATAGGTTGTATGGAGAGGCGTATTGCGCCTGCCAGGTCTCAAAATTACGGTTTTCAGGAAGCGTTATCGTGAGAACTGGGAAAAAATTTACCTAATTGGCAGTAGGATAGTAGACTATAGGTTGATAGGCTGTCAGGCTGTAGGGCAAACAGATAGTAGGCTGAAAGCTCAAAGCTGAAAGAATAACCTGCTATTTTATGGGGTTCCTAACAGTCCGGACTGATTTTACCATGAAGAGCATGAAGGGTAAACATAAAGGCTGATTACCACGAAGGGCACGAAGAACATGAAGAAAAAGGTATTAGGCTGGGCTGAAAGATGCCATCAACTTCTTCATGAATTTCATGGGAAAATGCCTTTTTGATTTTCCTCTTCTATGAAGCGTAATAGCCTTGCTGCCGAAGCAGTGTGGCAAGGGACGTCTGGGCTTGTCTTTCCCCATGGACCAGCTTGACGGCTCCCGGTTTCTCGGGCATGGATGCGAGCCAGTCGATGAGTCCCTTTTGATCGGCATGGGCGGAGTACCCGGTTAGGGTGTGAACGCCTGCTTTGATCGTTCGGCGCTCCCCGTCGAGGATGGTATAGCCGCCCGGCTTTTTGGCATATTTTTGAATCGCCCGGCCTGGTGTGCCGGCGGCCTGGTAGCCAACGAAGAGAATGTCGTTTGCGGGATGTTCGATGCCATTTTGCAGGTGTCTGACGATCCGGCCGCCGGTGCACATGCCGCTGCCGGCCAGAATAACAGCGGGGCCTTTGCTTTCGCAGAGCTTCAAATGGTCCCTGTGATTTTCCACCGCGTACAAGCCGTGAAAATCGATGGGATGGTCCCCCCGCTGTTCCAGGTCGCTGGCCTCCGTGTCCCAATATTCGGCGAGCCGGGCATAAATTCGGGTGATCTTGAGCCCCAAGGGCGAATCAACGAAGACGGGCGGGCGTTGCCTGCCTTGGAGCTCCGGGAACATTTCCTGGTAGCGGGGATCGGTAAAAATCCGGTCTATTTCATAGATCAGTTCCTGGGTGCGACCCAAAGCAAAGGCCGGGATGAAGACTTTGCCGCCGTCCGCCAGTGTCCGTGTGAGAACGGCCCCGAGTTGTTCGATGCGCTGATGCCGATCGGCGTGACGTCGATCGCCGTAGGTGGATTCCATAACCACCAGATCGGCATTGTCCGGCGGCTCGGGGTCCACCAGGATGGGCGTATCTGCTGCGCCGATGTCCCCGGAAAAGAGGGCCGACCAGCCGCTTTTATCATCCTGAAAACGGATGAAGCTGGATCCCAGGATGTGGCCGGCACGTTTCAGTTTGAAATTTACGCCGTTGGTGAGATCGAAGGGCTCGCCGTATTCGAATCCCCACGAAAGTTCGTCGATGCACTTTTCAAGGCGCTCAGCAGTCCGGTCGGATTTTCCCGAAAACTGCATGGCATCGGCCAGCATGGGTGCCAACAGTGCCTTGGTGGGATGGGAGCAGATGATCTCGCCCTTGAATCCGTTTTCGATCAACTCGGGCACCCGGCCGATGTGGTCGATGTGGGCGTGGGTGAGAAACAGATAGTCGATTTCGGCGGGCGAAACCGGCCATTGGTCCATGGAGTGCTGCGCATCGCTCCCCTGGGCCAGGCCGCAGTCGACCATGATGTTGAGGCCGTTGAGCTGCAGGAGGTGGCAGGAGCCGGTGACGCAGTGCTCGGCGCCGAGATGGGTTAGGCGATAGTTAGCCACAGATCACCAAAGATGAACACGGATTAAGAAAAAATTTACCATGAAGGACATGAAGCGCATGAAGAGATAAAGTGACTAAAAAAAGACAATTACCACGAAGGGCACGAAGAACGCGAAGAACACAAGGATATACTTTAAGAATGTAAGCCTTTAGGTCGGTGGGCAGACGGTGGGACTCATGGTTCTGTGCCCGGGTACCGGTCAAGGAAACTGAGGATTCTGTCGACAAAAAGATCAAGATCGTTGAGATTGTTCTGGAAAATACCGAATACAATCGAGTCGTCCACCTTTTCATAGTAATGGACCAGTAGGTTCCTGAAAGCGGCGATTTTCTCGAATATGGGAAGGTCGGTGGGAGTAAGGATATTGTGCTCGGCCAATACTGCAAAGGTATCGCGATAGCTTGTCGGTTCCCGCATCTTCTCGTCGGAAATAATATGCTGAGCTGCATCGATGCAGCCTTCGATCGTAATGTGCAGGGTGCGTTCAACGAACCGTCGTGTCCTGACATCGGTGCGATAAAGATCCCAGTTTATATCCCTTGCACCTCTCAATTCGGCGATATTGGCTCTAATGTCCGCCAAAATGCGCTCAATGAGAACCCGGTCGACCATTGTTTCCCCGATAAAGCACCTTATTCACATATTTTTGATGTAGATATAGGAAGTCCTCGAAAAATTTGCGGCTCTTGATTTCGAATTGCTTGCGAGCCTTGGATGATCGTTCAAACACTAATATGCCGTCGCGCCTGATCTGATGCTTCAGAACTTCGCTGGTGTTGTTTAAAATGACGGTATCGACGCTACAACCAATCGCTATTTCAAGGACGCTAATGAATTCGAGCAGCGAAAAGGGGTGTTTATCATCTAATAGCAAGGCAATATCGATATCACTGGAGGCCTTTTGACAATTTTTGGCATAGGAGCCAAAAAGATAGGCGGCCACAACAGCAGGCTCCTTGGCGCAAAATTGAGCGACCCTTTCTTTGATCCTACGGGATGATAGTGTCATGGGCTGTAGGTCACAAAATAAAGTCTGAAGGCAACTATAGGCTAAAGACTTTAGACTATTAGGGTGTAGGCCTGGTTGGCTGCCCCAAGGAACGGATAAGGGTGCCTAACACAACACTTTTTGGGCGTCTTGCAATTTCGATTCAAGAAAGGATGCTTTCGAAACTGATAAGTACAGATTACACAGGTATGTTATTAAGAACAAAATATGCTGATCAGATTAATTATTCTTCGTGCTCTTCGTGTACTTCATGGTGGATAGCTTTTAGGCCTTCGACGTTATTGAAGTAGCCGGAACGGCTGCTCGGGTGTCAAGGTCACGCTGAACATGACACGATTTTCAGTATACTCATTCAGGGGGTCGTCCGAATTCAAATCGCGGAATGTGTAGTCCAAATTGAGCACCATCCACCTTAGGGCTTGGTATTGCAAACCGGCTGCCGCCGTAATGGTTTTATCCGTTCGGCTGGGGATCTCATCCGGGTAATCATCCCAGCGATAGCCGACGCGTGTCGTGCCTGAAAAGCGGGGTGTAAAAGCGAATTCACCGCGCACGGCACCTTCGTAATAAACATTGAAACCGAGGTTTTCAACACCTGTGTCAGCGACGTCAGTTCCGCTGAGTAAAGTGACACCAACAAGGCCGCGGCGGAAAGGCCAGACCTTATCCGCTAAAGCGGTCAGAATAAATCCATCGTCGTTGCTGCCGCGGTCCAGATTTTGAAAATACCATCCGACTCCAATATCGATGCGGGTATTTTGGTCCAATTGATAATTTAACCCGACGGTGGGTTGATAAACAACATAATCAATGTCTGTGGCAGTTTGCTCATCATAATTTAGAATCGTGTGCTCATACTGGGCATAAGCGTTCAAGTGGCGATCGAGGCGGCGGTTGAGCCTTAAACGGCCATACCATTCCTCACTATCGTTTTCGTTTTTATAATCGTTATGGGAATAGTACAGATCCGTTTCAACGCCCCAGAAATTGGTGAGCCAATAGGTGCCGCCTATTGAAGGTTCCCAGATATCGTTATCCGAGCTCTCATATAGTGTGTTATCAAGGTCTCTACGCAGACTGTACCTGTAGGCGGCATAAACCGTATCTTCGGCACCAAAGCGGTGATCCAGCCTGAGGGTTGTCGCATTCTCGTAGTACTCACCAAGCCCTCTTCTATAAGGGTCGGCGGCAATATCAGGGGCTACCAGTGGGTCAGCGGAGGTTGCGCCGGCATAGTCGGTTCCCTCCAACGAGCCTCTTGTTCGAATATAGGCATTTCTTAATTCGATACTTGTGTTGGCCGTGAAGTTGTACCAGGTTCTAGCAAGGAGATCCTGGTTCCAGCCATCATATTCACTGTAGTCGTTATACCACTCGTAGGAAGGCAAATAGGTGAGTTCCAGCCCGGCTGTACGACCAAGCCACTCCAGCGTTCCTCCGAATGTGACTGTAGTGATATAGTCGTCTTGCTCGTTATTCGGCGCTAAAAATAGGTTGTCCGTATACGCTTCGCTGACCGTCACCACCGGTGTGAAGTTCAGTTGAGCGCTTTGTGCGCATGGGCTGAAGGCTAACACCAAGACAACCGCAATTGTTGGTAGTACCTGAGATTTAAGCATGCCAAACCTCTCTTTTGGTTGTGGTGAAGGGTTGACGGTCAACTAGTACCCATCCAGAAATGGCATCTTTTGGCCCCTGGCGGCGTTCTCGCCTCCTGTCGATCCTCGGCGTAGCCGGGCTACGCCTGTGGGCGCCAGTTTGCTGCGGCCTTGCCAGAAACCAAAATCTACCACCTCTGGATGGGCACCGACTAGACAACAAGGCAACAGCCATTTTACCATGAATTGCACGAAGGGAGTACCATAGGACGTAGCAAGAAGGTGAACGAGTTTGTTGGGTTTATTGAGTTGATAACGTTTATTGGGTTAAAACCGTGTGGGTGGTGCGTTGTATGTGGTGGGGCGTTGGTAGTGCGTTGTGGGGTTTAGATGGGGTTATTGCCTTATCTACCCACGACCCACAACCTGCTTACCACGATCTTCAAAAACCCAACCAACTCAACCAACCCAACCAACCCAACCAACCCAACAAACTCGACAAACTCAATGAACTCAACAAACTCTGCCCGCTAGGGCACAATGATCGTGTCGTCGGCTTTGACGGGAACGTTTTGATCCAGGTTCTTGCCGTCGGCTAGTTCTTTGTAATCCACCCTGATGGTTACATCCTTGCCGTTTTCCCTTCGCAGCAGCAGGATTTCATCTTTGGAGGCCCATTCGGTGAAACCTCCTGCAAGCGCGAAGGCCTGTAAGACCGTCAGGTGTTTTGCCAGGGGGTATTCACCTGTATTGACAACTTCTCCAAGGATATAGAAGCGCTGGCTGCCGGAGGTCACGATGGTCACCGTTACTTCAGGATTACTGACATAATCTTTCAGACCGGCTTCTAGGGATTTTTTGAGCTCTGTGGGGGTTAGTCCGGCCGCGCGGACATCGTTCAAGAGCGGAAAGCTGATAAAGCCGTCGGTTCTTACCAGCACTTCTTCACGGGAAAAGTCGGGTTCCTTCCAGGTGACGATTTCAAGCACATCGCCGCTGCCGATCCTGTAGGTACCGCCTTCACTTGCGGACCAAGCCGCAGACGGCAGGCCGGCAAGCACTAAAATAATAAGTGGAATCCAAATTCGTCGATAAATTTTCATAGCTGGTCTCCCAGAGTTGTGGCTATCGGATAATAAATCAAAAACACGTTTTACCACGAAGAGCACGAAGGCCATGAAGAAAGATGATTTCGTAAAACTCCCCTAATGGTGTCGTTTCATCATCCCTGTGCAGGCGGGGATCTAGTCATTTTAGATCGATCTGGACTCCCACCTCCGCGGGAGTGACGGCTTGAGCCTTTTACGATTCCATCGTTTATTAGGAATGGCCCTATTTGAAGGGGGCTTTGCGTGTTACCGTTGCGCATAGCTCCGCCCTTTGAATTACAGACAGGAGAAATTCATAAGGGATTGAAATGTAATAAAAAAAATTAAAAATACAGTGACTATGACGCGATCGAGTGTCTTTGTCGAAAAGCACCATTTTTGCTGTTCAAATACAATCAGTATGTTGAGCAGTAAGGGCATATTCTTGGTGTAGAATAAATTACAATTCAACTCCTCAACAGTTTTTCAGCCTCCTCCCTAAATCTACCGCCAATCAACCTGTCCTCAATATAGCCGGAACCTCATAGATGCTTTGTCGACAGACACGAAGTGCATGGGATCGTGTCCGTAACACATCAAGTTGGTTTTTCAGAACCGTAATAGTTGTACTGGGAATACTTCCCTTTCCCATAGAGATACGTTGAGCCTTTATCCATCCAATTGGCCACTACACCAAGAATTTTATCCTTTTGGAATTTATCCACCAGCTCCGCTATAAGGTCACGGTTGGTGCGCCCGAATTTGACCACCAGAAGGATGCCGTCCACGAATTGGGCCAGGGCTTTGCTTTCCGCGGTCAGGTGGGGCGGCGGGGAATCGATGATGATATATCGATCGTCATAGCGCGAGCGGACTTCCCTGAGCAGGGCCAGCATACGATTGGACGACAGCAATTCGGCCGGATTGGATGGCGCCGGGCCGCCGGGTAAAATGGATAGATGGTTGTTGCCGGTCCGAATCAGGAGTTCGGGCAGGGTGGCTTCTCCCACCAGATAGTTGCTCAATCCCGGCACATTTTCGTAGCCAAAAATCTTGTGAACCGTCGGCCGGCGCATATCGCAATCGATCAACAGCACATGCTTATCGATATTCTGGGCAATGGTCAGCGCCAGATTGCTGGACACGAATGATTTACCCTCTCCCGGAAGGGCACTGGTTACCAGAATGGTCCTTGGTGAGGGCTTTCCCCCGGAAGGAAACAGGATGTTGGTTCGCAGCATTCGAAATTGCTCGGCTTCAAAAGACTGGGGGCTGTGGTAAGCGATCAGGTTTTTATCAAAACGGTGCGGTGGGCGTGGTGCAACAAAATTCGTTTCTATCGCGGGACGTTCTGTATCCGCGGTAAGGGGAGGCGTTAGGTCCGCAGGCCCGGCTGATTTTTCAGACACCTCCCTGTCAGGTACCCCATCTTTCTCATCAGGATTAGGGATTGCTTCATTATCTGTAACCGCGTCTGAATCGGTAACCAAGGATGGCTTTGAAGTGGTTTTGCCTTCATCCGATTTTTGCAGTGCTTCAAAAAATTTACCCACAGTAAATGCCTCTGTTTAAATAAAGATATCTTTTATTGTTGTCACGATGGAGAGGGGCCCATCGATACCTTTCAGGACAAGCAATGTAAACACAGCAAACATCATACTGGTTGCCACCAGGGCGATGCCAGTGGCGATCCAATTAACGGTTTTAAGAATGCGTTTCCTGGGGTCTTCTATGAGGGGTATCATTGCGATGGTCGGCAGCCCGAGGGTGAGCTCCACCTCTTTGGGGGATCGGAATCCGGCATTCATATATTCCAGGAGAAAGATAATGCCGCCGCCAAGACCGATTCCCACGGCAATCGTCACAAGGAAAAGTATTTTCATGTTCGGTTGCACCGGACGCTTCGGCAGGCGCGCTCGATCCAGGACGCGAAATTGTTCGCCTTTTTGTTTACGCTCCATGTTGACGGCGATGTCGGCTTCAAGTTTGCGGTTCAACAAAGAGCTGTACGACGCCTGCATGTTTTCATAGTCCCGCTGCAAGGCCAACAATTCTTGCTCCCTTTTAGGGGTCGATTCTACCCGTCTTTGATAAGAGGCGATTTCAGACTGGATACGGCCGATATCGTCGGAAATATTATTGATTTCACGGCGGACGTCGGTGATTTCGACAGGTTCGATGCGGGCCGTCGACGACCCGGAACCGGAAGAACCGGAATTGGCCTCCAACTCCTTAATTTGCTGTTTGAGTTTGATGATGTCCGGGTGTTTGTCCGTATAGCGGGATTGCAGTCGGGCCAATTCCGCCCGAAGGGCGGCCGGGTCCAAAGGATCCGGCTCCCGCGGTCCGGCATCACCCGCCCCCTGACCCGTCAACAGCCCGGCCGAGGCCTGATTCTGCAGACTGGTCAACCGCGATCGGGCGTCCCTCAGACTTTCCTGCTGTGCGGTCAGTTGCTCTTGGAGGCGATCCAGGACACGCAAATTGGTTTCCAACTGTTCGGGCAACTCACCCATATTGCTCGTTCGAAATGCTTCCAGCGCCTTTTCCTTCTGCTCGAGTTTGCGGCGCATGGATTCGAGTTCCGTCTCGAGAAAGTCGCTTGTACCAGTAGCCTGCGATTCCCGGGCTTTTAAATTTTCATCGATGAAATAGGTTGCCAGGGTGTTGGTGATATTCATCACCTTTTCCGGGTTTCGGCCCCGGTAGGTGATCGAGAACGCATTGGTTTCCCTGCGGTTTTGCGTCACTTCGATATTAATATCTTTTTTTAAGGCCTCGACCTTGTCTTCCAAAAACATGTTTTCGAATTCAGGGCCTTTGTAAAGCCCGAACTCGTTGATAATTTTTTCCAGATTGGTGCGGCTCAAAATTTGTTGGGAAAGGGTGCTAATACGATCTGCGACTTCTTCCGTCGACACAACGGCCTGCACGTAGCTGGTGGGCACCCTTTGGGGTTCGATCAATATCAGGGTTTGAGCTTCATACACTTTGGGCAGTTTGATTGCGAGAATGGATCCCACAACCAAAGCCACCATCAAAGGGATAATCAAAAACCATCGGCGCTGAATGACAGTTTTGATGATGTAATCCGGTTTGAGGAATTCTTGCGGTATGGTTTCTTCTTGCACGATCTTGATCCCTAATTGTTGGGGGAAAATAAATTGATGGAGTTGAAAAAGGGCCCCGAGGCGTCATTTTCTCGTCGGGGGGATATAGAACGAACTAAGATACCGGATCCCCGTCTTCGCGGCGATGACAATACAGCGCCATCAAAGACTTTTTACGGCCTCATCAAATTGGAATTACGCCCTCATATTGGTATGTTACCGCAGGATAGCCTATTCGGAAAGGGGAAATATGCCTCGATTGCCAATTGACCGAATTCAAACGGTGTCTTGCGGTCCATATGGTGTTTCACAAACGTTGCGGTGTTTATCCATACCCCAATTTACAATTTCTCGATTAATGACAGTTAACTTACCATGGCAAATCAAAAGTATCAAAACCTAATACGGGTTAGGGGTCGGTAATGTAGTTGAGGGCACGATCCGAATTAGATGCAAAAACGAAAAATGTTTTCCCGTAAGCGGAAAATGATCGAAATACACTTCTATGCAATAGGCGAGCCAATTTTCATCTTCGGGTGTTTTTCTTGAAAACTTAAAAAATTTACAATATTTTGATATGATAGTAAAAATTACCAATACGGGATAAATTATGCGCCGCGATCACCTTTGGATTATATTTTGGAGTTAAGTCATTTCCACGGTCGAGTATGCTAATAGATCTTGACACAAGCGAAAGATATTCCTATATGAAAAAAAGTTCATAGTTGTCTTACCACACCCCTAATCCACATCCGGGAATCGATCATGACACCCAACGCTTCGGCACGCTTGTTGATCATCGAGGACAATGAGGAAGTTCTGCGGTCGCTCAAGAAATATTTTACCAAAAAGAATTATGATGTTGTGACCGCCTCCAACGGTCTGGACGGGCTCAAGGCCTATGAAAATGACCCCGGCGGTTTCGATCTCATCATTACCGATCTTGTGATGCCCAACATCAGCGGCGTGGCCATTATTTCGCTGGTGAAAAAAAAGTCACCGTCCACGCCCGTCATTGCCATTACCGGATGGGGTGAGCATCCTGAGGCTCTCGCCACGGAAGCCCAGGCCGACCTGGTATTGGAAAAGCCTATCGAGCTGGATAAGATGGACCAGTTTATCAACGACTTGCTGAACAAATAGATGGTCTAACGCAAAATATAACCCCTTTTTTGTGCAACCTACGTTTTCGTGTCAAAAAAAGCCATCCTATGAGTCCTCACAAGGTACAACAAAAAGCTCCGACCATTATTGGTGCAAGTCAGGCGATCGAGAGAATCCGTGATCTGATTGCCCATGTGGCCGATACCGGCCTCAATATTCTGATTTGCGGGGAAAGCGGGGTGGGCAAAGAGGTTGTCGCCCAGAACCTTTACCAACAATCCCCCCGCAACCACCGGCCGTTTCTCAAAATCAACTGTGCGGCACTCCCCGACGGGTTGCTGGAAAGCGAGTTGTTCGGTCACGAGCAGGGCGCGTTTACCGGGGCAGAGCGCAAGAAGCGCGGGAAATTCGAGCTGGCCAATGGCGGGGTGCTCCTGTTGGATGAAATCGGCGATATGTCGATCGCCCTGCAGGCCAAACTCCTGCATGTCCTGCAAAGCGGCGAGTTTTCACCGCTGGGCTCCGAAAAGGAAGTCCACACCGATACCTGGGTGCTGGCGGCCACCAACCATGAGCTGGAAGAGGACATCCGCAAGGACAAATTCAGGGAAGACCTTTATTACCGGCTGAATATCATCAAGATCCTCATTCCGTCTCTGCGGGAACGGCCGGAGGACATCCCGCCGCTCATCGAACATTTCGTCAACGAGTACGCCTACCAATTCCAGGCCGGACGCATCAACATACCGGCCAATGCTGTCATCGCCAAGCTTTGTGAATACCACTGGCCCGGGAATGTGCGCGAACTGCAAAATATCCTCAAACGCGGGTTTGCCTTGGGCAACTGGGATGAAATCCTTGACGAGCTGTTCCGTCACGCGCCTGAACCCAGTTTTGCCATGCGCAGCAGCGCGCCCATGGGCAGGTCCTCATCGGTGAGCGCGCTCACCGGACTGGATTACCAAAATATTGATCTGGAAGATTTGTCGCTCAAGGAAATTACCCGGTCGGTTCAGGATCGGGTGGAGCGGGAGGTCATCACCTATGTGCTGGAAAAGACCGGCTGGAACCGCAGCAAAGCCAGCCGCATTTTGAAAATCAGCTATAAGGCGCTGCTGTATAAGATCAAAGATTTGAATATCATCGTTCCCCACTGAGGGACAGTTTCGTAAAACGCCCGATATCTGCGTTACGCTTCACCCCTCGTCGTTGCGGCGTACCTGATGTACACCTCTCTCCTCGCGGCTCGCAAGCCTTGATCTCGAACGTTTTACGAAATTGTCCCTATGGGACACAGATGTTCACCGCTGGCCCCTGAGGAATGCGCGCAAAAAATAACGAAGAGATGCCAATTCAGAAAAACACGATCCCGATTTTGATGAAAGGCTGTGTGTTTTGCCTCCAGCCTATAATCCACCCACAACACACAACCCACGGTTTTTAGCCAACCCAACCAACCCAATAAACCCAATAAACCCAACAAACTCAACAAACTCAACAAACTCAATAACCCCATTGAACCCACCACTCACAGCTTTTACCTACAGCCTAATAGCCGACCACCTGCCATACCCCCATTTTCTTCATGACCTTCATGGTAAGTCTCTCTATTGGTCGTTATTGCCCGAATAGCCGCTGCCCGGTGTCCCAGGAACGTCCTCCACGGGTTCGACCCTTTCCGAGATGAGGGTCAACAAACGGATGATTTCGCGATTTTGCTCGATGATTTGATCGTATTTATCCGCCAGTTCCCCCTGACGCGACAGCATTTCCTGGTTTTGCTGATAAATAAGCCCCATGGAGCGCGTCGTATAGAGCGCTCCCAAGGCCGCTTGGCGCGTGGGGTAATCGGTTCCCACCGAACTGTTGGGTGCGGGAACCAGGGCTTCATAATCATTGTCCATGGACTGAATCAGCTCTTCCATGGGGTCGGCGAATACGTAAACCGCGGCTGATAGTACGGCTAAGACCATTATCAACATCATGCTTCGTTTCATCATAGCTCCCGAATGGTTAAATAGTGCTCATCCATAAATGGCATCTTTTGGCCCCGGCCCGCCGCCGGCGGACCGGGTCCCTGAATAGAGATAAGTCCACCTTTTTTCATCATTTCCCCGGCACATAGATAAATGTCCAGTCCTCATAGGTTTTAGCCGTTTCAAACCCCTTGTCTTCTTGGCTGAAATTCCCCACTTTTAAAGGCTCACCCTGGCTGGCGCTACGAACCCCTTTGATCCTTTTTGAGGCATCCAATACATAGACCCAATCGCCGTCGCGGGTCATGGGGTCGGGATACCACTTGCGCAGGTACCGTTTGAGATTCGGATAGCGGGGATCCTTCAGCAGATCGCTGAATTGGCGTGGGTAGGTCTTGCTTTGCCCTCCGGGGGGATTGTTGTAGTAGGCGGCGATGGCGTTGCGGATCTGATCCCCGCGATAGAGGAGTTCGGCCTCGCGTTCCCGTTTGGCAGTGGTGCTCCAATAGCGCCCGGCGCCGAGGAGGGCGACGCTCATGACGGCGACCAGGATCAGCACCCCCAAATACGAAAACCCTGATCGGTTGCGCCAGAGGGCCAAGCTCGGCGTTGCACGGCGCATCTCGTCGCTGCGGCGTACTGATGTACGCCTCGTTCCTCGACGCTTGTGCGCCTTGATCTTGGCCCTCTGGCGCAACCGATCGGCGATATTTGAGAGTAGGAACTTGAAATTTTGGCCGCTGGTATTCTGCGCAATCATTTGAGAATATTCACTGCTCGGCGTTGCACGGCGCATCTCGTCGCTGCGGCGTACTGATGTACGCCTCGTTCCTCGACGCTTGTGCGCCTTGATCTTGGCCCTCTGGCGCAACCGATCGGCGATATTTGAGAGTAGGAACTTGAAATTTTGGCCGCTGGTATTCTGCGCAATCATTTGAGAATATTCACTGCTCGGCGTTGCACGGCGCATCTCGTCGCTGCGGCGTACTGATGTACGCCTCGTTTCTCGATCCTTGTGTGCCTTGATCTTGTCCCTCTGGCGCAACCGATCAGCCGTATTGATGAGCAGGAGCGTAAAACTGTGACCGTTTATATTCTGTGTAATCGCGGGCGTGTAATAACAGCCCTGTGTTGCACGGTGCGCCTCGTCGTTGCGGTGTACTGATGTACGCCTCTCTTCTCGGGGCTTGCGCGCCTTGACCTTGGCCTTATGGCGAAACCACTCTGCGGAGTTTGAGGGCAAGTGAACAACACTGCCCTGGCCTTGAGCGCATTGCACAATCGTTTGGTGGTACGGGTTAGCCGGCGTTGCACAGCGCATCTCGTCGCTGCGGTTTATGGGTGTACGACGCCTCATGCTTTTATAGGCTATAGGTGGGTAGGCTGTTGGGGAAAGCGTTGCGTTCATTGAGTTTTTTGGGTTTGTTGAGTTGTTGCAAATTAGGAGGGCGGGGCACGTAGATGAAAGGCTGTAGGCTGTTAGCCTATTAGGCTGCAGGCTGTATGGGATAGACCTGGAAATTATTGACATTTGGTTAACTTAAGTCTTCTTGGAATCGTCGCTAAATCCAAAGCACCAGTAAACACAACGAACCCAACAAACTCAATGAAACCAACAAACCCAACAAACCAAATCCCCTCAACAAACTCGAATTTTCCTACAGCCGAACGGGCTTCAGTCTATCCCCCTGTCTTTTTACCATTCATTGTAAGGGGTGCCTTCCAAACTCACCTTATGGCTGCCGCTGTGGACGTCATAGACATTGCCCTCGGCAAAGCCCTCCGGTGGGATGGTAATCCAGGTGTCGGAACTTCCGGTAAAAGGGTCTATCGGGATTTGGCGGATGTACTTGTCTGTTTCCAGGTCCTGGAGGCTGTCCGGGTAGCGGCCGTGGTCGGCGTAATACTGGTCAATGGTGTCCCGCAGGATGAAAAGGGTGCGGTGCAGGTTGGTTTCCTTGGCGCGGATCAGGGATCGTTGAAAACTGGGCATGGCTATGGTGGCCAGGATACTGATGATGGAGATGACGATCATCATCTCGATCAGGGTGTACCCTTGCCTGTCTCTCATTGTTGTAACGCCGTACGTTTTGATTGTGTTAGTGTACATTTAAAGACTTTTTTATGGGACGCAGATGAACACAGATAGACACAGATGTTTGCTTATAAATACAAAAAAGATTTAACCATGAAGAACTTGAAGTTCATGAAGAAATCAATTTGTCTATGACAAATTGATTTGCTCAAGGAAAAATTCGTTTATAGCATTTCACCTCATGGGGCGAGATCTTTGGGTTTCGATATGTTTCTTCAAGTCCTTCATGCTCTTCATTGTGGAAACGGGTTTGTTAAATCAGTGAAAATCCGTGTTCAGCAACTCTCTATTCACTTTCACCAATCCCGGTAATAGGTTCCGTCCAGCGCCTGCTCCTCGCTTTGGGAATAGACGTCGTAGACATCCTGCCCCCCCCAGATGTCGCTGCCCGGGCTGTCGACATAGGAGCGCAACCCCCATTCCCCATCTTCAGTCATGGGATCCTTGGGGATCCGGCGCAGGAACTTGAGCTTGATGGGATCGGGATCGTTGCTGTCGACACCTTCCACCAGGATGTCCAAATTGGGTGGATAGCCGGTGCCGTCCACGGTAAGCGCAATGCGCCCGTCGTCCACCATTTTTTTGTATTGATCAATGGCGTCCCGAATGATCCGCAGATTCTGGCGCAGTTCGATTTCCTTGGTGCGTTTGTAGGTCATCACGGAAAGGGGCAGGATACCACTCACCAGAATGGTGAGAATCCCCATGGCGACGATCAGCTCGATCAAGGTAACGCCAGTTGCATTGCGGCCAGCGCCGCCGCCTATCAGCTGCCGAGGGCCCATTGACGGTCCACCACATGGATATCGCGGGGAAATTCACGCCGGGCACGCAGCTGGTTGCAGATAGCGTCGGCGTGGGCCTCATCGCGGTAACTCCCGACGAAAATGCGATGAAAAAGGCCTTTTTGGGGAATCCGGGCGGGGATCATAAAGCATTCATAATGCAGTGCCGTCAGCTGCCGGGCCCGTTTTTCCGCTTCCTGGCGGTCAAGGTAAGACCCCACATGAATACTGTAGCGCGCGTTGTCCGGCCAGGTGGTTCCAAAAACCGTTGCGGCCTGAGGTTTGCCGGCGGACAAGGCCTCCGGTGGCGGTTCAGACGGCAAGGCCGCCGCAGGCGCATCCTTGCTATCCGGCACTGCCTTGGACAGCGGCGGCGTTTCTGGAACTGCTTCGCTGGGTGGGGCTGCCTCGGGTTCGGGTGACGGCATGAATTCCTGGATGCCTTCCTCCGGCGTCTCACGGAATTGCGGCTCTTTATCGCTGCCGTAAGGTGCGTCCAGGGACCAGCGGTCCTCGCTGCCGGACCAGATTTCGGTGGCTTCCGTTCCGGGGATTTCCTGGCTGCGGATCACCACCGGGGTTATGACCATCAAAACGTCTGTTTTGGTCTCATCGTCGTTGTGGTTGGAGAATAGGCTGCCAATGGCCGGAAAATCGCCGACGCCCGGAATTTTGCGGACGGTCCGGCGTTCGTTATTGTTGATCAGGCCCCCGATAATGACCGTTTCGCCGTCACGCAGGGTGAGAACACTCTGGGCGGTGCGGGTGCGGATGGGGATCTGTGGGTTTAAAGGGTCGGGGCTGATGTTTTCGCCCAGGGCGCTGACTTCCAGCAGGAGCTTAAGGGTGACTTCGTCATTCATGTTGATGACGGGCATGGCTTCCATTTTAACACCCACATCGGTGTACTGGTAATCCTGCGTGGTATCCCCGGTATTGGAGTCGATCCGCCGGTTGACGATCAGCGGTACGCGCTCGCCCAACAGGATCGAGGCCTTTTCGGCGTTAACCACCCGTAGCTTCGGTTTGGCCAGAATCCGGGTGTCGCCATCCTGTTTCAGCAGGTTGAGGGTTGCCGAAGGCGTCGAGAGAATAATATCCTTGTCGGAGATCCGCTGGAGGGAATACAGGGAAATGTCGTTGACAAAGACGGTATCTTCACTCACCGCGTCTCCGGGAGCACCGATACCGAAGGTCAGACTCTCCGAAAACGTCAGGCCGATGTTTTCCTGCAGGGAGCGGGTGACTTCCAGGAATTCCACATCCAGTAATACCTCGGCCGGGGTGCCGTCGTTGGCCTGCAGGATCCGGCCGGCAATCTCGATCACCTCCCGGCTGCCACGGATCACCACGGCGTTGATATTTTCGTTGGCAATGATGTCTTTGCTTTTGAGAATCTTGGAGAGCAATCCCACGGCCTGTTTGGCTTCGAGATTGGACAGATAAAAAGTTTTGATCTGCAGATCCTCGTATTCCTTGGCTTTCTGGGGCGTGTCCGGATAGATGATCATGGTTTTTTCGTTGACCAGGACCGCATTCAGGTCATTGGAGCGCAGCAGGACATCGATAAAACGGTCGAAGGACACGTCCGTCATGAACATGGTCACTTTATTGTTCTGGACCTCCTTGTCGAAAATGAAGTTGATGCCCGACAATTTGGTGAGGACTTCGAACACGTTGATGATGGGGGTGTTTTTAAACTTGAAGGATACCGGTGCTTCCGACTGGCCGTTGAGCTTATAGGTACCGCTGTCGAGGTCTTTCTTGCGGTAGTAACTGAGAGCTTTTTGGGCGGGGGCATAGTTCGGGTCGAGCCGGGCGGCTTTCTCGAAGGCCCGGCGGGCCGGACCGAATTTTTGCGTCTTGAGGTAGTTTTGCCCCTGCTTGAAATAGTGGCGGGCATCCATGAGACGCCGGGCCTTTTCTTCCAACTCGGCGGCCTTTATATTGGCCGGATTCATGGCCATGCTGATGCGGAACTCGTTGATGGCTTCGTTGAACAATTCCTGTGACAGGTAGGATTCGCCTTTGAGCTGGTGCATGCGGGAGGCTTCGAATTTCGAGCGGGCCAGCATCAAATTGATTTCCGTATTTTCCGGATCTTCTTCATGGGCTTTCTGAAAAAACCGCACGCTGTTGTCCCATTCACCGGCGTTGGCATACTTATGGCCCTGATTTAAATATTTATAGGTATCGGTCGCACAGCCGCCGGCAAGCATCAGCGTCAGGGCAAGACCGATGAATGCCGCCAGGCGATATGGATAGGTTCGGTACATTGGTTTCAGCATGGCTGATTTCCCATAGGGGGCTTCATCATAAAGCCGATATTTTTTTGCCAGGCTCAGGGCCGGTCCTTTTGTAAAAACCATAATGATTTCTATAGCATGAAAAATAATGGAATTCCAGACACCCCTTGCCCGGCTGCGCGCCGGCGCCTCAGGTCGAAATGCGGCCTTGGCCGCCCGCGCGGCATTGCGCATCTGCTCCGGTGGGCTGAGGTGGGCCACCCCCTCTCGCGAAATAGCGCCTCCCCTGTGGTTGCAGTGGGTTGCGCATCGGGCGGGAAGCGTTGCCCCACGGCCCGTTAGGTTTGCCACGGCCGCTACGACTCGTCGAAATCGATTGTCAGGGGTTTTGACAGTCCCTTGGCCGTTATGGTGATCGATTTATCGGTCAGGTCCGTTATGGTATATTTACCATCGATCCGGTCGCCCCGGGTAACGACCAGGACCTGTTTGCCCCTTTCCAAAAAAAGGTAGATGTCATCCCCATACCGGTAAGAACCAAAAGTCTTGAAGCGGCGAAGCTGGTCCTGAATGATGTCGCGTTCCGTTTTGGGCGGCGGCTGGGGAGCGGATGCCCGGGGTTTAATCGCTTTTTCAGGGGAGGCCGCTGCCTTCGGTGGCTGAAATAAATCGCGCTGAATCGTGATGTTGTACTTGGGGGGCGACTCCAAAAGAGCGAGGTGAAGCTCCGTTCCGGAAGCGCTTGCCGACGGGGGCGGCGTTACCCTGGTGGCACGGGCATATGGCAAGCGGCCGACGGTCGCCTGCTCGAAGGGGTTCGTCAGACGGTAGGCCAGGGCAAGCGCCAGCGCCACCAGAAGGCCCATTAATATTTTTTGTTTGCGCGGCATCTATCTCGTCAGCGTCTCTTCTTAGGTTTGAATTTTACGGGGGCCCCAATCGCAGGGCCTTGACTGAAATCAAAATCTACCCGTTCTGGACGCACACAAGTTAACGCATGTCCGTCCCCCTCAAGCATCTATGGCTTAGGCGGCTTTTGCTCGTCGCGGAAATAAGCCGAGAGTTCCAATTCCATTTCCAGGGGTTTGCCGCCCTTTGGCTGCCTTATTTCCAGCCGTTGAATACAAAGCAAACCGGGCATCGCTTGCAAGTCACCGATGAACCGTTTGAAATCACCGTATTCTCCCGCGATCCGTAATGTGGTGGTAAATCGGACCAGATTTTGTTCTTTATCCGGATCCGCCCGAAAGGACAGATCTTCAGCGCTGAGTCGGTAGCGGTTGAGCATTTGTTTTAGCTGCTGAATGCGTTCGGGAAACGCGAATTTTTCGGGAAGAAAGCTCTCGAACGCCGTCCAGGCCTTCTGCATGGATTGAAATTCCCGGATGGCGGCCTGCTGTTTGCGCAACGCCATAACTTCTTTGCGTTTCGCCTGGAAGCGATTTTGAAGCAGCGTGGTCTGGCTGGATCCGGAAGCAATGAAAACGGCATAGAAAAGGATATTGACCAACAGTAAGACGCTGCAAACGATCCAGAAAGTGCGGTAGGATCTGATGATATCAAAAAGGCGACCGCGCGGTTTCATGGTTTGCCCCTTCGAACCTTCCCGGCGTTAACATCGGCCAGTGTCATCCAGAGTCCACCGTATTGTTTTTCCGGAAAGAGGGCCTCCAGGTTAAGCCTGCAGGTCATTTCAAAATGCATCCCGCTGCTGGCCCCGGCGCCCTTGGCCGCCGATGATTCAGGGCCAAAGTCCATGTTCTCGATGACCACCGATTGAAACAAGTTTGATTTTCCCAAAGCTTCCTGAAACCGTGTGATGGGTTCGACGGACGGCATGCGGCCGTTGATGCGGAAGGTTTTCAAGTCCTGGGAGGGGAGAAAGCGATCCAGGACCACCTGGGGCGGGATCGCCTTTTCCAGTTCGTCCATGATGGTGATCCACGGAAAAATATCCAGCGCAATCAGATAATTGGCGTTCCGGATGCGATTTTGAAGTTCGCCCGCGGCCGCGGCATCAAACGTGGCGACGATTTCATCCTGTTTGACCAAGGCCTTGGCCTGTTGCTGCAAGTCGCCAATTTTAGCCTGGTAATCCGACCGCTCGTTAAACGCCTGAAAGCCGTTTACCGCGTTAACCAGTGTAAAAATGGCCAAAAACAGGACGACACCGCCCAGGACCCCAAAAACAATGCGGCGATCCACGTGGTCGTGGGTGGTCAGGTTGATCTGGCTAAATTCCATGTTTATCCTGAAGGCGGCTTCGAAAAATGTCCAACCCACCCAAGGCGGGTAAATATCTGCGTTGCGCGGCTCTCTGCGTCACTGCGGCGTATTGGATATACGCCTCGTTCCTCGAATTTTGCGCGCCTTGATCTTGAATAGTTTACAAAGCCTTAACCCTTATCTAAAGCAAGCTACTTTATTATAGAAATTCATCGCCAGATGAATTTCTATTTGGCCAAACTCTGCGCAGCCCCGATGGCCGAGGCAAAAGACGACAGCTTCAACCGCTCCAGGGGCTGCGTCAAATCAAAATCGGACCCGATCAGCTCGCCTTCGTCCAGTATGTCGAGCCTGATGTCGATCAGGTTGCTCAGGACCTCCTTGAGCTCGGCATGATAGCCGACCTGGCTGCCGACGCACAATCGCGCGATGCGTTTGCCCGGGTTGGATTCCAGGTAATGCTGCATGGTCAGATCCACATCCTGAAAGAATTGTAAATCGGAAAAGCCCCGTTTGACGCCGTGAAAAAACGTCAGCCGGGCGCTTTCAAACACCAGGAAACAAAAATAGTTGTCGAAAAGCCCCAGAAAGGCGTGGTTCTCCTGGGGGGGGAGGCTGGGGGCGAAAAAGTTGTACAGATTGATGCCGGCCGGCCGCACAATGCGCGTGTCGATATTCAAACGGGCCAGAAGGTCTTCATACTGCCGGATCACATCGCGCATGGCCAGCGTAACTAAGAGATGCGTCGCACCGGAGGCATCGCTGCCAATAACCTGATAGGAAATCTTGGTGTTTTCGATGGGGAAATGAAACGATTTCTCAAGACTCCAGGAGATCAATTTTTCGATTTCCGCTTTTGAATCCGGCAGCCTCGGATATCCGCGCAGGAGCATGCGCACGATTTCACTGGGCAGGGACAGGCTGATCGAGCGGGGCGCGTCATCGAATTCGGTCATCAGCCGTTGGACGGCTTCCGCAAAGAGTTCCGGTGCAACGACGTTTGGGCTTTTGAAAGAAGGTTTGATGGTCCCCTCGGGCAGCGGGATGCTGGCACTCTTGACCAGGCGCATGGTCCGGCCGGATCGTTCCACCAGGGCCACCCGAATAGCGCCGGGCGCGATTTCCATGCCGGTAAAGCGCCGATTGAGGGAAAACATCATCAACCGTCCATCTCCACAAAGGTGACCCGGTTGGCTTCCCGGAGGGTGGTGACACCGTTGAAGACTTCCTGCAAGGCGGCCCGTCGCAGGAAGACCGTTCCGGATTCACGGGCTTTCTGTTTGATCGCCGTAAGACGGGAGCGCGTGATGAAAAGCTCGCGCATTTCATCGTCCATTTCCATGATTTCGATGACCGCCTTGCGTCCCCGGTACCCGGTCCCCTGACAGCGCTCGCAGCCCTTGGCCGCATAGAAGGTGTAGCCCTTGACAAGCTTGGGGGTCAACCCGGATTCCATGAGTTCGGCTTCATCGGGGCGGTAAACGGATTTGCACTCGCACAGCGTCCGGATGAGGCGCTGGGAGGCGATGCAGTTCAGGGCGGCCATCAGGTTTTCGGTCTGGATGCCCATGTGCATGAAGCGGTTGATCACATCGAAGGAGCGGTTGGCATGGACGGTTGTGAACACCATGTGGCCGGTAAGGGCGGATTGGAGGGCGATCTGGGCGGTCTCGGGATCCCGGATCTCTCCCACCAGGATCTTGTCGGGGTCGTGGCGCAGGATTGAGCGCAGCCCCTTGGCAAAGGTCAGGCCTTTTTTTTCATTGACCGGTATCTGGACGATGCCCTCGAGCTGGTATTCCACCGGGTCTTCGATGGTGATGATTTTGGTGTCCTTGCTGTTGATTTCGGAAAGGGCGCCATAAAGGGTCGTGGTCTTGCCGCTGCCGGTGGGCCCCGTCATGAGGAACATGCCGTAGGGCGCGTGGATCATGCGCCGGATGCGGAGCTGTTCGTATTCGGCAAATCCGATGTTGTCCAGTTTGAAGGTACCGTGACGGCCGGAAAGGCTCTCCCGGTCCAGAATCCGGATGACGGCATCTTCGCCAAAGATGGTGGGCAGGATGGAAATCCGAAAATCAATGTAGCGATCGGATACATTCAGCTTGAAGCGCCCGTCCTGGGGGATGCGCTTTTCGGAAATATCGAGCTCGGACATGACCTTGATGCGGCTGATAATCGGGCTTTGATGTTTGGCATCGATGGGATTGGTGGCCTGGTGGAGCATGCCGTTGATCCGGTAGCGGATGATGATGCCCTTGCTCGTGGTTTCGATGTGAATGTCGCTGGCCTTTTTATTGATGGCATCCAGAATCGTGGAGTCCACCAGTTTGACAATGGGACTTTCTTCGGCGGACACCTTTTCAGCACTGAGGGTGTATTCCCCCTGGTCGGACTCCCGGACCACCGACAGCCGCATGTCATCGGTGGGGCTGTCAATCATGCTGCGGGAGGACTTGATGCGGTTGATGGCTTTCTTGATATTGCGCTCGCTGGCGACAACGGCGGAAACCTCCGTGTCGGTCAGCATTTCCAGTTCGTCCACCAGTTTGAGCAGGTTTTTGGGCTCCGCCATGGCGATGGTCAGATGCTCGCCGGATTTGCGGTAGGGAACGAATTTGTAGCGTGCCATCAGATCCACCGGCACCATGTTGGCCAAGGCGTCCGGAATGGCAGCGTCCAGCTTGACGTAGCGGTAGGAGAACTGGGCCGCCATGATTTGCGCCAGATCTTCTTCATCGATCAGGCCTTCCTCGAGGCACAGCTGTCCGATCATCTGCTTGGAGATGTTTTTCTTGGACAGGATATACTTCAGGTCATCCTGGGTCATGAAGCCGAGCTTCAGGGCCCAGTCACCGAAGCGGAGTTGGCGGTAGGCTTTGGGTGGCATTGTTACCTAGTGCCCATCCGTAAATGGCATCTTTTGGCTCCTGGCCCGCCGTCGATGGATCAATCCATCTTTGGCGGACAAGTCGGCGTTCTTGCCTCCTGTCGGTCCTCGGCGTAGCCGGGCTACGCCTGTGGGCGCCAATCGGCTGCGGCCTTGCCAGGAACCAAAATCTACCATCTCTGGACGGACATTACCAATGGTTGTCGGTTTCGCTAAATGTCCAACCCGCCAGAGGCGAGTAAATCTCTGCGTCCCTCGTTATTGCGGCGTACGAAAGTACACCTCATACCTCCGAACGCGAGCGCCTTGACCTTTTTTGGAAACCTCTTGCTAAGGGTTATTTGCCCTCTTCTAACTTATAAAGTTCTTCGTGGCACACCTTTACAAAGGGACATAGATGAGCGCTGATGGAGATAGATGTAATATAGAGATATCAAATGATTTCAGATATAGCATTAAATTTGAAAATTTTCTTCATGCTCTTCATGGTGAAAGATTTTTGGCCGCTATTGTATCGTCCCGGCCAACTGGAAGATCGGCATATACATGGCCAGCACGATGAAACCGATCACCAAGCCCATAACAATCATCAGCGCCGGTTCGATGGCCGCGGAGATGATCGCTAATTTGGCCTCGACGTCTTCATCGTAGAAATCGGCAGCGTCGACAAGTACCTGCTCCAGCTCTCCGCCACTCTCACCGGCGGCCACCATGCGGATGGCCAAATGCGGGAAAGACTCCGTTTCTTCGAGAGCCTCCGAAAAGCCATAGCCTTCGGTAATGCGGCGCACCACCTGGATGAGCTTGTCCCGGAGGAAAAGATTGTTCAGTGTGCCGGCCGCGATGCGCACGGATTCGATCAGGGGCGCGCCGGCCGTGAGCACCATGGCGACCGTGCGGAGCACCAGGGCGGTGGCATAGCTGACATAGAGACCGCCGACATAGGGCATCTTCAATAACCATTGATCCCGCAGGGTTCGCCAGGTTTCGTGCCGCACCGCACGGTTCCAGCCGACCGCCAGGAGTGCGACCAAGATGGCCAGGTAGAGGAAATGATCTTTGACGCCGTTGCTGAAGGAGATCAGCACCATGGTCATGGCGGGCAGCTGGGTACCGCTTTCAAAGTACGTCTTGGTGAATGAAGGTACGACATAAATCAGCAGCAAAAACAACACGGCGATGGAGGCGCTCACGAGAATCAGCGGGTAGACCGAAGCCGAAATCAATTTGCGCTTGAGGGCCATCATCTGTTTCAGATAGGCCACATGTTTGATCAGCGCGTCCGGGATATTCCCGCTTTTTTCACCGGCCTGTAAAGAGGAAACGTATAACTTGGAAAAAATGCGGGGGTATTTGGCAAAGGCCTCGGAGAGGGATTCCCCCGTGGAGACGTCGTAGCGGACCTGTTGGAGAATATTGTTCAGTTCGGAAGGCTCGCTTTTTTCGATGATGGCATCCAATGCGGCAACGATTGGCATACCGGTTCGGATCAGGACCGCAAATTCCTTGTTGAAAGAGAAAAAATCCCTGATTTTAAACCGCTTGGAACGCCCCTCGCCGCCCAAGGTTAGCTTGAGACGCTCTTCACGCTTGATGCGGTAGACAAAATGGCCCTCTTTTTCCAGGCGCCATTTTAGATCGTCCCGGGAATCCGCAGCAATGGTCTTTTTGACGTACTGCCCTTCGGGCGTCATATATTTGCAGCGATAGGAAGGCATGGATTAAAGAACTTTACGGCCGGAATTAAATTCTACCATTTAGGGATGGACACCAAATGGGTATTCAACCACAAAACTATACGATATTTCTAATAGTTATCCTATGTCCCTAAGGGGTCTTAAAGTATAAAAACACCAGGAAGTCAATGTTCGGTAAGGATTTCTGGAGGTTCGGATCGATTGCCCGCGAAATGGCTTTCCCTATCAATGAGGTTTCTATAATGCCTGCCATTCCGGATTCTATCGAAGGCCATACTTCGAAATGAGGCGGGAGAGGTAGGTTCGTTGAATTCCCATGATCTTGGCGGCCTGGCTGCGGTTTCCGCCCGTATGATCCAGGTTGATGGTGATAAATTCCTTTTTGAAACGGTTTAAGGCATCTTTCAGCGTAAGGCCGACCTCAAGCCCCGAATCGCAGCTCTGGGAGTTGAAGATCGGCAGATCTTCCGGGCGAATTTTTTTATCGTCCCCCATGACGACGGCACGCTCGATGGCATTGCGAAGCTCCCGGATATTGCCGGGCCAATCGTATTTGCGCATTTGCTGGATGGTTTCTTCCGACATGGTGAGGTTGGGGAGGCCGCGCTCGCGCCGAAATTCGTCCAGGAAATATTCCGCCAATTCGGGGATGTCTTCTTTGCGGTCCCGCAAGGCGGGCATCTGCATGCTGACGATGTTGAGCCGATAGTAAAGGTCTTCCCGGAAGCGGCCCTCTTTGACCTCGTTGGCGATGTCCCGATTGGTGGCCGAGAGCACGCGGACATCTACGGATATGGAGTCGTTGCCCCCCACACGGTAGAAGACGCCCTCCTGAAGGACGCGCAGGAGCTTGGCTTGCATGCCGGCACTCATTTCCCCGATTTCATCGAGGAAAAGGGTCCCGCCATCGGCCAGTTCGAATTTGCCGATCTTGCGTTTGAGAGCACCCGTAAAGGCGCCTTTCTCGTAACCAAAAAGCTCGGCTTCTAAAAGCGTTTCCTGCAAGGCCGCGCAATTGAGCACCACCAGGGGGCCGTCTTTGCGCGGGCTGGAGCGATGAATCAGATGGGCCAGCAGCTCCTTGCCGGTGCCGCTTTCCCCTAAAATCAGGGTACTCGAGTTGGAGTTGGCCACTTTCAGGGCCTGGGCCGTAATTTTTGTAAGGGCCGCGCTTTTCCCGACAATCTGATGCTTGGCGGCCAGCTCTTCCCGCAAATCGCGGTATTCCTGGCTGACTTTTTCAAAACGCTTGGCATTTTGGATGGCCCGGGCGGCGACACCCGAAAAAACGGAAAGATCCCGCAAATCGCCTTTGGTCAAAGGGCGGTCGCCGGTTTTGTCGATCACTTCCAGGACCCCGATGATGCGTCCCTCGCTCTGCATGGGCACACAGGCAATGGACTGGGTGTCCAGATGCAGACTGTGGCTGATGGAACTGTCCCATAAAGGGTCCCGGGATACATTGCTGATCAGGAGCGGCTCCCCGGTTTGGGCGACATGGCCGGCGATGCCCTGGCCCAGGTTGATGGTAAAGGATTTGACCTCGTGTTTCTTTTCACCGGTGGTGGCTTTGAAAACCAGCTTTTTGGTCCGTCGGTTCACCAACAGGATGGAACCGGCCTTGGCATTCAGAATACCGACGGCCGTTTCCAGAACCAGTTCGAGGAGTTTCTCCAGATCCTGGGAAGATGATACCCAGCTGGCGATTTCATGCAGCCTTGCGACCAGGCTGTCCGTTGCAGCAGCGCGTTCCGTCATCAGGAAAAGAATCCTTATGGGTTAATGATCGAATGGATTTGGATATTATCAATCAAGCAACAAAAAAGGTTAACCTATCCCGGAAGAGGCCATTGATTCTGATTCAATCGACCAGCGTTAGTCGCTTGACGGCATAAAACCGGCCTGCCAATCTTACCAGAAAGACCATTGTTCTGTATAAATCACGTAAAGCCCCAGCAGGAGATTCGTCACCGCATGGGCCTGGATAGAGGAAAAAAGATTGCGCGTCCGGCAAAGCAGGACGCCATATGCCACACCGGCTACAATGCCCGGCAACCAGCGATGATGTTCAAACCCGAATGCGACGGCCGTCAGCACAAAAGCATACCAGGTGAATTGTCCTAACGGTACCTTATTGAATTCTGATGCTACCAGAAACCGCATGACAAACGCGCGCCAGAAAATTTCTTCGATCACCGGAACCAGAAGACTGGCCCCCATGAGGCGAATACCGATCGAAATGCTGGAAATATCGCGGCCGGCCATTGCCGGATCGAACACCGAATACCCGATCTGGGGATAATAACCTTCTAAGCCGATCCATGCGCCGAATACGCCTAAACCGGTGATCAGCGCCAACCCATCAAAAGTCCATTTGATATCGATGCGCAGTCTCGACCAAAAAATGGCCAACGTGCCGCCCGTTGTTAAGGTCTTAATTAAATAAGCGCCGCCATCGCCGATGGGCAAGACGGCCGACAAATAGGTCATTGCGGTAAAGACGGCAAACGGGGCGACATAGGGCAACCAGGGCCAGGCGTCGCTAATGTTATGAAATATAGATCTGCATAATGGCATCTTTCGGCCCCGGCTCCGCCGCGGCCGGTGGACCGAGTCCCCTAATGGCGCTAAATCCACCTCTGGCGGACAAGCCGGTGTTCGTGCCTTTCAGGAGTCCTCGCCGTTGCCGGGCTGTCAACGATGTCGCGCATATGCCTACGCCGCCGGTTTCCACATCGCTACGTCCCTGGTCGGAACCAGGTGTGACCATCCCTATACGGGTATAACCCAAATGGTTTATTGAATTAGCTCTTTTTTTTATCTGTATAAAATAGTACACTCCACCATCGATTGCAACCTACTTTAATTCGTGAAACAATGCATGCGACCTGATATGGCCTTTTGCCGGTGTGTTGGATCCAATACTGTTTCGAGCCGATGGAAAATCATCGTCACCCTTGGAGGATATCCATGGACCGCCGTCCTTTAACACTGTTGATCATCATCCTGAGTCTCGGTCTTTGTCTGTCCTGCGCTTCGGATGAGGAAAAAGTCCAAAAGTACCTCACCAGCGGTGATCAATATTTCTCTCAGGAGGAATACCGCAGCGCTGAGATCGAGTTTAAAAATGCCATTCAGATCGATCCCAATCTGGTGGAGGCCCACCTCAAACTGGGCGAAACCTATCTCAAACTGGGCAACGCCCGGGAGGCGTTCCGCGAATTCAGTGCGGCCGCCCAGATCGATCCCAACAATATGGATACGCAGCTGAAATTGGCCACGTTTCTTTTTCTGGGCAAACAGGACGACCTCGCGCGCGAAAAAGTGGCGCTGATTCTCGCCGCGAACCCCCAGAATCCGGAAGCCCTGCTATTGCGTGGTGGTCTGGAGGAGCGTGGGCAGCAGTATAAGGAGGCGGCCGGCACCTATCAAGAGGTACTGCGAATCGATGCCAATCGCATCGGCGCCTATCTGGGGCTTGCGAGGGTTCAATTGCGTTTGGGGCAACCGGATGCGGCGGAAGCCACTCTGATAAAAGCAAGCCGGATCGAACCGCAAGCGCTGGAGCCGAGGATGGCCCTTTTTCAATTTTATGCCGGACAGGGGCAACTGCCAAAAGCCAATCAGGTCATCCAAAACGCGATTGCCGATCACCCTGACAACGCGGGGTTGCTCATTGTGCAGGCCAATTTCCTGGCCCGTCAGAATCGGCTCGACGAAGCCGAAGCCGCTCTCCGGCAGGCGATCGCCGTGGAGCCCGAGAGCACACGGCCCTATCTGACCCTGGCCGCCTTTTATGAAGCTAACAAGGCACCGGACAAGGCCCTGGCCGTTTATCAGCAAGCCTTGGCGGCGCACCCGGACGACAGTCAGCTGAAGGTCCACCTGGCCCGCTTCTATCTGAGCCAGGGCCGGACGGGAGAGGCCGAAACAGCGGTTGACGGGCTGCTGGAGGAACGCCCCAACTACGCCCCCGCCAAAATGCTCAAGGCGGAACTGCTCGTTGCGCAGCGGAAGTTTTCCGAGGCGGTTGCTTTACTGGATCAGTTGATTGCGGAGGAACCCCAAGCGGCCCGGGCGTATTACTTCAAGGGGCTGGCCCAGGTGGGCCAGGGGGACCGCCGGATGGCGCAGAGCGCGTTGTCCAAAGCCATCGAACTGGCTCCCCGGGATGTTCGGGCGCGGTTGTTATTGGCGGAGGTCTACATGGGAGAGCGGGAGTTCGATTTGGCGGCCAAGGAGGCGCAGGCCGCCCTGGAACTTGCTCCCACCAATTACCGGGCCAAGCTGATTTTGGGCAACGCCGCCATGATGAAACGTGATCTTAGCGCGGCCGAAAAATGGTACCGCGAACTGGTCGCCGCCGAGCCGGATAATCCGGTGGGTTACTTCCGGATGGGCCTGCTCAGCCGGGCCCGGCAGGATAACGCGGCCGCCCTGGAATATTTCGATCGTGCTGCCGCTATAGACCCCTCAATGCTCGATGCCACACGGCAAAGCGTTCTCATCCTGGGATCGGAAAAACGCTATGACGAGGCCCTGGATCGCTGCCGGTCGCAAATGAAGCGGGTCGGCGACGACAAGAAGGCGCAGGCCGTCCTCACCGGTTTGAGCGGGGATCTTCTGCTGGCCCAGGGTAAGACCTCGGAGGCCGAGGCCGCCTATGAGCAAGCCATGGCATTGGATCCCGATAATATGGGACCCTATTTTGCGCTGGCACGTATGCATCTGCGCAGCGGCAATGCCGAAAAGGCCATCCGCCAGTATCAGGCCGCATTGGCGCAAAACCCGCGGCAACCCGGTATTCAAACCATTCTCGGCACCATATACGATCAACAGCATCAGCCGGAGCAGGCCGAAGCCCATTATCGGGAAGCGCTGAAAATCGACCCGGAATTCGCTCCGGCCGCCAACAACCTGGCCTACCTGCTGGCCAATAGCGACCGCGAACTGGACGAAGCGCTCACCTACGCTCGTTTGGCCAAGGCCAAATACCCGGACGATCCCGGCGTTATGGACACCCTGGGGCTGGTTTATTTGAAAAAGGGGCTGATCGACAGTGCCGTGGCCGAGCTCAAAGAAAGTGCTGCCAAACTTGGAGAGAACCCGACCGTGCGCTATCACCTGGCGCTGGCCTATCACCTGCAAGGCAAGCCCGACCTCGCACGCCAGGAGCTGCGTGCCGCCCTGGACCTGGGCAAAGCCTTTCCCGAGAAGAAAGCGGCCCAGCAGCTCCTGGCGGGGCTTTAACCCCCGGCCATGCGCTATCTGTCCTTCAAAGCGCTGATCGTCCTGGTGGTGCTGCCGCCGATATTGTACGTTACGGCCATCCAGGGGCTGGAGCGCTATCTGACATATCATTACAGGAGCGCACTCCAGAAAGCGATCCCCGGGGATACCCAGGCGCTGCTTTCCGGGCGAACGCGGCTCTCCGATCGCATCCAGACCGCGGTGAATGCCTTGCTGGCCGATGCCGCTTTCCGCCATCACGGCGTCCGGATTGCCGTGACCGTTCGGACCCGGGAGGGGCGCCGGTTGTATCCGCCGGTTTACCGCGAAAACAGCCTTGGCGCCTCTGACAACGACGCAATGGATATCGCCAGCGAAAACTTTGCGATGCTCAGCGAAGGCCTGGACGTGTCCCTGTCGGTAACGATCGAGCACAACACCCTGGCGGCTAACGCGGTGCTGGCGGTGGCGCTCCTGCTGGCGTTGTCGGGTCTGGCGATCGTCTATCGTCGCGGCACCCGGGTGTATGCTCGGGAAGAAGCCCGCCGGGGGGTGGAGCTGGCCCGAATCAAGGCCCGCGAAGCATCGCAGCGGACGGTCCTGGCCTCTCTGGAGGAGCAACGCACCCACCTGGCATCCGCGATCGAAACGATCCGGACCGAGCTCACAGTGGCCCAGGAGCGGGCCGCGCGCAACGAGGCCGATCTTTTCGATGAGGTCGATGCCTTAGAACAGAAGTTGCAGCACAACCTCACGCAGCAGGATCAGCAGCGCAACCGCATCCATGAGCTGGAGGATCAGTTGGCCCAGCTGGACAGGGAGCGGGAGGCCCTCAGCGTTCAGCACAGCAAGGACGCCGACGGGTTGCGCAAGCGGATGGAGACGCTTTACAAAAATACGGCCTTTTCCAACCGCGCGCTGGAGGGGTTGACCGAGCTGACCGAGGCCATGCAGATCAAGGCCGAGGAGATTATCCACCAGCTGGATGCCCAGGCCGATCAGGTGCCGATCAAACGTAAACTATTCCGCGGCAAAGGCAAGGAGACCGTATTTGAAATCGTGTTTGCCTACAAGGGGCGCCTCTACTTTCGCCGCACCAAATCGCGCAAGGTGGACATCCTCGTTATCGGTACCAAGAATTCGCAGGAGAAGGATCTGGTCTACTTGGATCGACTATGAGATAGGCTCCCCGACCGGATCGTCAGTATTGGGCAGTGCCCATCCGTAAATGGTCGCTTTTGGTTTCTGGTCCCGCCGCACAGCGCGGGATATTATCCCGCTAGACGGGATTTCACGCCTGATTTTTGAACACATCGGTGTTCAACAACGCCGCCGCCGACGGGCGCCACAGATGGATTGATCCACCGACGGCGGGCCAGGGGCCAAAAGATGCCGTTTAGGGATGAGTACTGGAAATTTATCTACAAGGATGGCATACGACCATGTACCTTGAGCATTACGGCCTGAAGGTCAAACCGTTCCAGATCAGTGCGGATCCGCGCTTTCTCTGGCTGGGCAGCAAGCACAAGGAAGCCCTGGCCATTTTGAAATACGGTATTTTCGACAACCGGGGGTTTCTCCTGCTTTCCGGTGATGTGGGGACAGGCAAAACCACCCTCATCCACGCCCTTACCCGGGATCTCGGTGATGATACGGTGGTGGCCACGGTGCCGGATCCCGGTCTGCAATTGATGGATTTCTACCGCTATATCGCACGATCTTTCCACATCCAAGCGCCTTTCGAAACCAAGGAACAGTTTCTGGAGGTGTTCGAAACCTTTCTTCTCCGCAACGAAGCGTTGAAAAAGAAGGTGCTCCTGATCGTCGATGAGGCCCAGCGCCTGACCTCGGAGCTGTTGGAAGAAATCCGGCTGCTCTCCAACATCGAGAAAGACTACACCAAGCTGCTCAATATCTTCTTTGTGGGCCAGAATGAATTCAACGACATCATCCTGAAGCAAAAAAACCGCCCCCTGCGCCAGCGCATCACCATCAACTACAATATCAACCCGCTGGAGCAGCACGAGGTGATGGAATATATCAATTTCCGCCTTGGTGTAGCCGGCTGCAAGGACCCCCTGTTTACCGGCGATGCCGTCAAGGAGGTGTTCGCCTTTTCGGAAGGCTATCCGCGTTTGATCAATATTGTCTGCGATCATGCCCTCCTGACCGGTTTTGTGCAGGGGGTGGCCCGCATTACCGGGAGTATCGTGAGCGAATGTGCGGAGGAGCTGAATATCCGTTCGATGGCTCCCGCCCCGGCACCGTTGCCGGAGCCCTTCCCCCAAGCCGTAGCCCCTTCGCCGACGGTTTACCCGGCACCCTCCCAGGAAAGGGCGCCCGCCAGGGGGCTGTCGTCGACCCAGACCATGCTGGTGGTCATTCTCGGGATCCTTTGTTTTGTGGCGGGGCTGCTGGTGTTTTCCCTGCGCAATCGTGATGCCAGCACCGTTTCATCCCGCCATATCGGTGAAGCGGCCGCTGTGCCGGGGGAGGGGGCCGGTGAAGGTCCCGCCCCGCTTGCCGTGGTCGAATCCGAAACAAAGGGCGAATCCGGTATGCCGGTCCCCCTGCAGGCGTCCTTGCCCCCACCTTCCACCGATCACCAGGCGGGGTCGCAGGCAGACGCCCCGATATCAGCGGGCCCCGCGGATGCTTCCCGGGCCAGCCCGCGGGGCGATGCGACCCCTGGCAGCGCAGTGCCAAGCGATGCGAAAACGTTGCCCAATGCCGTCGATGCTGCTCCGGCGGCATTTCCGATGGCCCCGCCCGCCCCCCCCGCGCCGGTGGTATCTTTTCAGGACCTGCTGGCCGATCCCGATGCCCTGACCGTCAATTTCAAGGTGGACTCCAATGAATTGACTCCGAAGGATATGCAGGGTCTCGATCGCATTGCTGCCCTGATGAAAGCCCGCGACGACATCCGGGCCAAAGTGACCGGCTACACGGATGCGGTGGGGAATCTGCATTACAACCTGAAAGTTTCCGAATTCCGTGCCAATATCGTCAAGACTTATCTGGTGGGCAAAGGGGTGGCGGGCGGGCGCATCACGACGGCGGGGATGGGACCGGCCAACCCGGTCGCCAGCAACGACAGCCTCGAGGGACGGCGCCGCAACCGGCGCGTCGAGATCGAACTGCGGACGGTGCCAATGTCGCCATCGTCGAACGGATGACGTCCCATGGGACCTAGAACGAAATTCAAAACGGACTACATGATCCTTTCCGGCCTGCTGGTGGCGACCATCTTCTGGCTGATCGATTCCGTTTTGCATATTTTCTTTTTCAACGAGTTCGATGTCGTTCTGCAGCTCATCGGCCCCAACCAATACAATATCGCCATCCGGTTGATCGTCCTGTGCCTTTTCATCCTGTTCGGCTCTCACGCCCAGTTCACCATCAACGCCCGCAAGAAAGCCGAGCAGGAATTGATCGACTATAAGAATTCCCTGGAAGAAGCGGTTCGCCAAGGAACCTGCAAACTCCAGGAGGTGAACGAACAGATGCGCCTGGAGATCGCCGAGCGCAAACGCATGGAAGCGGCCGTGCGGGAGTCGGAGGAAAAATACCGGCTGTTGGTGGAAAACGCCAACGAAGCCATTTTCATCCTGCAGGATAACCAGCTCAAATTCACCAACCCCAAAGCCGAAGAAATCATCACCCGCCTTTCGCTGGATCCGAAGCAAAAGGATCTCACCCAACTGATCCATGCACCAGAGCGCGAGAAAGTGATCGAGTGGTACCGGCGGCGTTTAAAGGGCATGGAATTGCCCTATTCCTTCATGTTCCGCCTGGAAGGAGACCGGGCGGTATCCATCTGGGTCGAGCTCAATTCGATTCTGATCAAACTGAACGGCAAGACGGCCACGCTCAATTTCATGCGGGACGTGACCCTGCAGAAAAAGCTGGAGGAGCAGTTTTACCAGTCCCAGAAGATGGAATCCATCGGCACCCTGGCCGGCGGCATCGCCCACGATTTCAACAATCTCCTGATGGGCATTCAAGGGAATATCAGCGTCATGCAGTTGGATGTGGACGCCGCCAATCCATTGCAGGAAAGTATTCAAAGCATCGTTCGTTGCGTCAAAAGCGGCTCGCAGCTCACCAACCAGCTGCTGGCCTTCGCCCGCGGGGGCAAGTACGTCGTCACCCCCAGCAACCTGAATACCATCGTTCACAAGACCGTTGAAATATTCGCACGGACCAAAAAGGAAATCGATCTCCATCCCGTGTTCGCCAAAGACATCTGGCCGGTGGAGGTGGATCCCGGTCAGATCGAGCAGGTCCTCATGAACCTTTATGTCAATGCCTGGCAGGCCATGCCGGATGGCGGCGATCTGTACATCGAGTTGGAAAATGTCCAGCTTGACGAGCATTATGCCCGCCTCAAACCCTTCCATGTGCGCCCGGGCCGTTTCGTCAAACTTTCGGTGACCGATACCGGCGTGGGGATGAGTCCGGAGACCCAGAAACGCATCTTCGAACCCTTTTTTTCCACCAAGGAGAAAGGGATGGGCACCGGGCTCGGTCTGGCTTCGGCCTATGGGATTATCAAGAATCACAATGGGTTTATCAATTGCTACAGCGAACTCGGTCAGGGCACGACCTTCAATGTCTATTTCCCGGTTTGTGAAACCCCATATTCCTCCGAGGAAAGTGCCGGGGAGAATGAACTGGTGGAAGGGGTGCCGCGGGGGGACGAAGTCATTTTATTTGTGGATGACGACGAAGAGATCATCAGCGTGGGGCGTAAAATTCTGGCCAGCCTGGGCTATACGGTTTTCGTGGCCGACGGCGGACAGGCGGCCATCGATCTTTTTCTCGACCAGAGCAAGCCGATCGATCTGGTGATCCTCGACTATGTCATGCCGGGCATGGGCGGGCGCGAGGTCTTCGATGCCTTGAAGCAGATTCAACCGGATGTCAAAGTGCTGCTCTCCAGCGGGTACAGCAGTACGGATCAGGTAGCGGCCCTGATCGATAAAGGCTGCCGGGGGTTCATTCAAAAGCCCTACGATACCGTCAAAATGTCCCGTATCATCCGCACCATCCTGGATGCGGCGCCGACGGAGGATGCCCGGGAGAATTGAAAGGGCGGCTTGATTCAATGCAGTTTGACGCCTGAATCCACTGCTATTAGTTCTGATCCAAACCTTACACCGCTGGTGGAGGATGCGGAGAGGATCTGCCGATCCAGCGTGCCGTTACATAAGTTGGCTTCTTCATTTTCTTTCGCGTGAAAGAAAACGGAAGCAATCACGCCTCGGCGTGACAGGCTTCAAACGCCCGTGTTCCGCTTCCCCTGCGCGTCGTCGACACGGCCGGAGCACGCGGAAACTCGCTTCGCTCAGACCCGCCTGCGGCAAGCCTTCGGCGGGCAAGCAGTCCGTGCGCTTTTATCCGGCCGCATCGCCGATGCCCGGCGCGGGACAAAGGGAAATTCAAAACCTAAACCTTCAAAAAAACTGTTTTCAAGCTACCTTTGAGAGGGCTTCCTGAGATTTTCCGTTTGTCGGAAGGAGCCTCAATACTAAAATTGGAAGCACCTTGGGTCAACTTGAGCCATTATGAGAATTTACGCTGCCGCCGATCTCCACGGCAGACACCGGAATTTCAAGATTGTCAGGGAGGGGCTCAGAGAGAGCCGGGCCGATGCCGTCGTGCTAGCCGGCGACCTCTTGAACTATGGCCGCGGACGTCCTTTCCTGCGGATGCTGGAGGGTCTGCCGGTGCCAGTCTTCTTGGTGCGCGGCAACAGCGATCCATCGTGCCTGGACCGTTGGGCCGCGGCCAGCCGGAATGTGTGCTCTCTGCATCTCAATGCGGTGCCCATCAACGGGCTCGAGTTGGTGGGGATCAGCGGGACCTTGCCCATCCCCTTTAATTCACGTGCGGGGTGGCGCGAAGCACAAGGCCTGAAGCGGCTGGCCGCCTTGATGCAACCCCGTTCTATCCTGGTGGCCCATCCGCCCCCGCACGGGTGCTGTGATCATGTCCTGGGGCGGTTTTCGGCCGGCAGTCGCGGACTGGCCCGTCTGGTGCGTGCAAGCAAGCCCGCGGTGATGCTTTGCGGTCACATCCATGAATCTGCCGGTGTCGCTTATCTGGGCGATACCCTGGTGGTCAATTGTGCCCTGGGAGGTCATCGCCGCGGGGCGCTGGTCGTGATGGAGACCGGCCGACCGCCATCCGCCGAGATGCTTTAGCCGCGCTGCTTGGCAGGCACCGGCTGGCTGATATCCCACCCAGCGGCCGCTATCTGCTGATAATTTCCCCAAGCCGCTTTTTCCACGCCACGCTTTCCGACTTTCGCGCTACTGTCAACCTCCGGTTAACCGGTGGGGCCAGACCCGAGGAAGAGGGCAAAAGGCTTGCATTCACCAACCAGGTATGAAAAAGTTGCGCGCGCTGCCATGGCCGGGCTTTGCGCGGCACGCCGCAAGGCCTTACCATCATGATGTGGTGCGGCCTTCGGGCCTCCCCGGCAATGCCACCGGGCGCCCGCTCGACTTCAACCGAAAACCCGCTTGACGTGATGACAACTGCGACGGATAGCTTATGACGGTTACACCTCCCGACACCACTTCACCCCTTGTGCGCCTGCGGGAAAGCATGGCCTTTTTCCGGGTTTACGGACGGGATCTCCTGCGTTTTTTTATGCTTCTCTACCTGCCGGTGGTGATCCTCTCTTTTGTGCTGCCCCCTGACAGCAGCCAAGGAAGCGGCACAGGCTTTCCCACTGTGGCCTTTATCCTGAACTTTTTCTACCAGCCCATCTATACGGGAGCCCTAATTTATCAACTGGCGCGGATCGAGACCGGACAGCCCTGTACGGTGCGGGAGGGGTTTATTGTCGGTGTGCGCTTGTGGGACAAGCTGCTGCTGGTCAATCTGGTAAGCCTGGCATTGACCCTGACAGGGTTGATGGCCTTTATTCTTCCGGGGTTGATCGCCTATGCACGGCTGTCCCTGGCCGAGTTCCGGGTGGTTTTGGCCGGGGATACCCCGGTCGACGCCTTGCGGAACAGTTTTAAGATGACCCGGCCCTACACGCTGCCGATTATTGCCTGCACCGCCGTATTATTCGGTATTTTTCTGGGGTCGCAGCTTGCGATCGAGTGGCTGGCCAACGCCATGGCAATGCCGCTTTTGTTGCCGGACGTCCTCAATATCCTGCTGTCGGCGGTCCTGATGGTGTTTCTGACCATTCTTCTCTTCCGGTTCTACGGATTGGCCGGCCAGGCCGACAATTCATCAGCGGAGTGAGCCGTGATGACCGTGCCGCTACGAATCGTTGTGTGGTTTTCCCCGGTTATGGTCCGCCACGACGGTCTGGTGGCGACGGCTGACTTCCCCATGACGCCGGACCGCTATACACGCTCCTTACGGCTTATAGAGAGATAATGTGAAACGGCTGCGCCATCGCTTGCATGAGATTATCTTCGAGGCGGATACCGCGGCCGGCAAGTGGTTTGACATCCTTCTGATCGCCAGTATCATCGTCAGTGTGCTCCTGGTCATGCTGGACAGCGTCACCGGTATCCGAAAGGTCTACGGCCTGTGGCTCAACAGCGGTGAATGGTTCTTTACGCTCCTGTTTACCGGGGAATACCTGCTGCGCCTGTTTTGCGTGCAGCGTCCCCTGCTGTATGCCCGCAGCTTTTTCGGAATCGTGGATCTCCTGGCCATTTTGCCGACCTATCTCAGTGTCATCTTGCCGGGAGGGCACTATTTCATTGTGATCCGGGTGCTGCGGCTGCTGCGGGTTTTCCGGGTCTTCAAGCTGGTGCAGTTTTTAAGCGAAGCCCGGTTGCTGCTCGGTGCCCTCAGGGCATCCATCCGCAAGATTGCCGTGTTTTTGTGTGCGGTGCTCACCCTGGTCATGATATTCGGTGCCCTGATGTACGTTGTCGAGGGGGCGGCCAACGGCTTCACGAGTATCCCCCGCAGTATTTACTGGGCTATCGTTACCATGACGACCGTGGGTTACGGGGATATCTCGCCCCAGACGGATCTCGGTCAGGCCCTGGCGGCGTTTATCATGATCATCGGCTATGGGATTATCGCCGTGCCGACCGGGATCGTAACGGTGGAGCTTTCCCGCGCTGCGCACCGGAGCGTGTCTACCCAGGCCTGTCCCGGGTGCGGCCGGGAAGGGCATGACACGGATGCCATTTTCTGCAAATACTGCGGGGCGTCCCTTTAGCTGGTTGCGGTATGGCACGCTCGGCGTTTTTTAGAGCGCTGTATCCGGATTCGATGGTATCGGCGCCCTAAACCGGGAGCTTGTGTATCGCGAAGGGCTGGCCATGGGCCGGATAAATCCGTGTTACGCCCATGGCGCCAAGGACGCACCAGCTTTTGCGAATGGTGTCCAGGCTGTCGCCGAAAGGGGGATAAAACGGGCCGCGGCCGCCCGGCAGATAGTTGACCGCCAGGTCCCCCACGAAAGCCAGGCCGGAAGCCGTGACAACAGAGAGGGAGCCCGGTGTATGCCCGGGGGTGGGCAGGACGCGGGCATCGAAGCCATAGGGGCTCAGATCCAGTGGCCCCTCGATGATCTGGTCAGGGACGACCGGGTCGAAGCGCAACAGGCCCTGGGCCAGGCGGGGATGCCGTCTGGCCAACGCTATCAGAGCGCGGGGCAGGGGTCGGGTACCGGGCGGCAGCGCCATGCGTCCCCGGGCGAGGTAGGTGGCTTCCGCCCGATGGACCAGCACCGGACAGGCGCAGTGGCTGCGGATGGCCTTCAGACTGCCCACGTGGTCATAGTGCACGTGGGTGACGAGGATCAGGCGGATTTGCCGGGGGGCGATGCCGTGACGTGACAAGGCGCGCCGAAAAACCGGGGTTTTGCCGCGGAGGCCGGCGTCGATCAACAGGTAGCCCGCTGGGCCGGGGATAAGATAAACACAGGTGATGCCCAGCCGGATCAAGATGGGATTACCCATAGCGGTCCCCTTTATGGTGTCATTTTATGTTCAAGTTTTAGCCAAGATAACCGGGAGCTGATCGCATGTCATTTGTGCCGGAAGAAAACCCCATGGTCTGGGTGGTCGTGCAAACCCTGGAGGGTGCCGAGCAGTATATCGGCCAACACATCCCTGACCAGGATATTATGTTCATCCCTTTTTTTCAGGAAAAAGAAGACGCCCAGTACGGGCTGAGCCTCATGCCGCGTCAAAAGGGCAGCCGCTATGAAATTCAGGCCATCCGTTTCCGTGAACTGGCCCGGGATGCGGCCCAACAGGGTTTTCTCCTTTTTGGCATCAATGGGGAAGGCCAAATCCTGGACAAGATAGATCCCCATACAGTGGCCTGAGACGCGGCCGGGCCCTTTCCGTGGAGCGGGATATAGGTGGCCCTATTCACAAATACGCTGACATTCAGCCGTCAATTCATCCTGCCGTACGGTGTTGCGTGAACACAGCCTATTACGGATAGGCCTTAGTTCGCGCGCCTTGTCCGCCAGGCGACTTGACGACTTCATTACGTCACCCTATTTACGAACAGGACCACTAACCCATCCCCAGCGTGATGAGTTCCACGGTTGCCTGCCGCCGGTCCCAGACCAGACACAGGCCGTCGGCCAGGGCGCCGCAGGTGATTACCGCTGCCTGGCGGGCGGCCAGGGGGACGGGGCGCCCTTTCGCCATTGATCGCCGGACAAGGGAAGCCTCCCTTAGCTGCACGATTTCCGGTTGATGACGGTGGCCCCGGAAAAGCAGTGTCTCCGGGTACCGTGCGAAAAAGCGCCGCAGCTGATCAACATCCATATCTTCGAACAAACAGCGCACGCCCAAGGCCTCCTCAAAAGGCAGGGAATGAACCAGCAGGGCCGATCCGATCCGGCGTCCGAAGGGCATGGCACGCATGACGTCTGCGGCTTGGCGGCCGAGCCCGGCGGAGCGGTTGAGCAGCAGGGTGTGTTCGTTATTGCCGCGAACGGCTTTGATCTGCCCGGCGTCCAACGCCTGCAGGCAGGCCTCGACGGTGTCGGGGCGGGTGGTGTCGACGGCGTCCCCGAGGTGGATGCACATGGCACATCCCCGGGATCGCAGGACGGCGGCCGCGCTTGCGATCAGAGCGGCATCGCCATGGCTGTCGGCCATAAGACCGATTCGCTCCGGGGCTTCCGATTCGGATACCCAGGGACGGGCCATTCGGGCGGCGTCAGAGAGCAATAGGACTTTTCCCCCGGCCTAAATCTTGACGGTTTCGTAAAACGCTCAATCCACCTTTGGCGGACAAGTATCGGCGTTGTGCGGCGGTCTTCGTCACTGCGGCGAACTGGCGTACGCCTTACGCCTCAGGACTTGCACGCCTTGATCTTGAACGGTTTACGAAACCGTCTGAAGGTTGACGCTTTAGGAGCCATCAAATCTTGAAGCTTTCCGTCATGCCGGCATATCGCTTGCGCAGTTCGGGTTTTTCGATTTTGCCGGTGGGGTTGCGGGGGACCTCCCCGAAGATGATCCGCCGCGGCCGCTTGTAGCGCGGCAGGGCCTGGCAAAAGGCGTCGATTTCCTGGACGCTCAGTTCCTGCTGCGGTTTGACCTTGACGATGGCGGTGGCGATTTCTCCCAGCCGCAGACTGGGCAGGCCGATCACGGCCACGTCCTGGATCTTGGGATGGCTCTGCAGAAAGTCTTCGATTTCCACCGGGAAGATGTTTTCCCCGCCGGTGATGATCACGTCTTTTTTGCGGTCCACCAGCCAGATAAAACCGTCTTCGTCTTCCCGGGCGATATCCCCGGTCATCAGCCAGCCGTCCCTAAGCGTCTCTTGAGTGGCTTCAGGGTTTTTGTAGTATTCGCGCATGACGCCCGGTCCCTTGATGATGAGTTCGCCCGGGGTTCCGGGAACCACGGCCGCCATCTGGTTGTCGACAATGCGGTATTCCCAGTCAAAACCGGGGCGGCCGATGGCGCCCACCTTGTGGCTGTTTTCGATGCCCAGATGCACGCAGCCGGGACCGGTGGATTCGGTCAGGCCGTAGTTGGTGTCGTACTGGTGGTGGGGGAAGCATTTCTGCCATTCCCGCACCAGGCTGGGGGGCACGGGCTGGGCGCCGATGTGCATCAGCCGCCACTGGTCCAGCTTGAAAGCCTTGAGTTTCAACTCGCCGCTTTCGATGGCAAACAGCACGTCCAACGCCCAGGGCACCAGCAGCCAGACGATGGTCACCTGCTCCTCGGAAACAGCCTCCAAAATCCAGCGCGGCTCGATGCCTTTCAGAATGACCGCCCGGGCGCCCACGATAAAATTGCCGAACCAGTGCATCTTGGCGCCGGTATGATAGAGGGGTGGAATGCACAGGAAGTTGTCGTCGTGGGTCTGCTGGTGGTGGCGGTTTTCGATATAACAGGCGAATTCCAGGTTGCGATGGGTCAGCAGGGTGGCTTTGGGGGTGCCGGTGGTGCCGGAGGTGAAATAGAGAGCGGCCTCGTCTTCCAGCGCCAGGGGGACATCAGGTGCTGCCGATTGAGCCGAGGACAGGAAGGCCTCGAAATGCTCGGCATATGCGGGGGTTTTTTCTTCGGGACCCACGAAAATATAGAAGCGCACCGAGCGGTCCAGATCGGCCTTGATCGCATCGATGCGCTCGATGAATTCTTCCCCGAAGATGACGGCCCGGGCTTCGGCGGTGGCGGCGCAGCGCAGGATGGTTCGGGCCACGAAACGAAAATTGAGGGGCACCGCCCAGGCGCCCGTGCGCAGGATACCAAAATAAATGGGCAGCCATTCGATGCAGTTCATCATCAGGTGCACCACCCGATGGCCCTTGGCGATGCCCCGGGCCATCAGGGCCTGGGCCACCCGGTTGGCCTGGTCGTCGAAGGTCGACCAGGTGATGGCCGTGCGTTTATTGGCAGCCGGGGCCCGTTCGATCAGGGCCGTCTCATTGCCGTACATGCGGGCGTTGCGGGCTAAAATTTCGGTAATAATCATGGCGTCGGCTTTCTGTCAGATGCGGTGTTTGGCGGTCATTTGAGACGCACCGTTGCATACCAGAGAGCAGCGGCGGCGGTCAACCGGATCGCGCCTGCTCCAAAAACTACTTGACGGGCCGGCCAAAATCCGCCGATGGGTTGGTTGCCGAAAGCTGAGCCGGGCAGCGAGGCCGCGTTTCTGCGTGGCGCGCCCCAGCCCTTGACAGGAGGGTGGCCTCCGCCTAAGAAGCGAGACGGAAGCCCCATTCTGACCGCAACACCAGAGGAAGACCGATGCAGCCCATTCACAATTTTCCGCCAGCCCTGCGATCCGCCATCCGGTATGTGCTCTGCGATATCGACGATACCCTCACCGCTGAGGGCCGCCTTCCGGCCGCCGCTTACGCCGCCCTGGAACGTCTGGACGCCGCCGGGATTCCGGTGATCCCCATCACGGGTCGCCCGGCCGGCTGGTGCGACCACATGGCGCGCATGTGGCCCATTGCCGGGCTGGTGGGGGAAAACGGGGCTTTTTATTTCCGCTACGACGCCCACCAGCACCGCATGGTGCGTCGTTATTGGAAGACGGATGGGGAGCGGCGTGAAGACCGGGCCCGTCTGCAGCAGATCGAAAAGACGATTCTGGCGCGTGTGCCCGGATCCCGGGTGTCGGCCGACCAGGCCTACCGCGAAGCGGATCTGGCCATCGACTTCTGCGAAGATGTGCCGCCCCTGCCCATGGCCGAGGTGGAAAAGATCGTGGCCTGTTTCGAGCAGGCCGGGGCCCGGGCCAAGATCAGCTCCATCCATGTCAACGGCTGGTTCGGGGATTATGACAAACTGGCCATGACACGGCTTTTTTTTCGCGAACAGCTGGACTGCGACCTGGAAGCGGTGCGCGACCGGGTGGTGTTCGCGGGCGATTCGCCCAACGATGAGCCCATGTTCGCCTTTTTCCCCAACGGGGTGGGGGTGGCCAATGTGCGGCGGTTTACAGACCGTATGGTCCATCCGCCGGCCTGGGTCACGGAACAGGAAGGCGGCTTCGGGTTTGCCGAGCTGGTGGCCGTGCTGCTGGATCGCTGATGACGAGAGCGTAAGCGAACGGCAGGCAGGGGGACAACGCATCCCGCCGTTATTTCTCCCGTTCCACCAAACCCTTCACAAACCAGCGTTGCATGAAAAGCACCACCAGGATCGGCGGCAGCATGACGATCAGGGCGCCGGACAGGGCCACGTTCCAGAAGGGGACGTCGTCGATCTGGGGGATAAGGTTCTGAAGGCCGATGACGGCCGTGGTCATGTCCGGATCGGTTGTGATCAGGAGGGGCCAGAGATACTGGTTCCAGCCGTAGACGAATTCGATGACCACCAGGGCGGCGATGTTCGTTACCGACAGGGGTAGGAGAATCTTGCGGAAGAACATCATGGCCGATGCTCCGTCCAGCTTGGCGGCCTCGCAGAGCTCTTCGGGAACGGTCAGGAAAAACTGGCGGAAGAGAAAGGTGCAGGTGGCCGACGCCACCAGGGGCAGGATCAAGCCCGTATAGCTGTCCAGGAGGCTCCATTCCAGCGCAATCTCCACGTCGTGTCCGGTCCACCATTGAAGGAGCTGGTTCAGGTGCAGGGCATCGGCCAGCCACTGCAGGGGGCCGAAAATATTGGCGGCAATCTCATAGGTCGGCAGGATGCGTACTTCCACCGGCAGCATCAGGGTGCAGAATACAGCCGCAAAGGCGACCTTGCGGAAGCGGTAGTCGAAATACACGATGGAAAAGGCTCCCAGCATGGAAACCACAATCTTCCCGATCGTGATGCCGGATGCCATCACAAAGGAGTTCAACAGCTGGCGTCCCAGATTGCCCTGGGCCCAGGCGGCCTTCATGTTGACCCAAAACTGATCGCCCGGCATCAGCGGCATGGGAACTTTGGAGACTTCCGACAACGGCAGCGAGGCCGCCACGAAGGTATAGAAGATCGGAAATCCGACGATACAGATGCCGATCATGAGGAAAGCATAGGTCAGGGTGTCGAGAAGCGGGGTTCGTTCAACCATGTCTTTTTATAGGGTGTATTGCACCTTGCGTTCCACGTAGCGGAACTGCAACACTGTTATGGTTATGATCAATGCCATCAGCACCACCGACTGGGCCGCCGAGGATCCCAGATTCAACCCGATGAACCCGTCCTGGTAGACTTTGTAGACCAGGGTCGTCGTCGCGCCGCCGGGCCCCCCCTGGGTGACGGTGTAAATGACACCGAAGGTCTCGAAAAAGGCATAAATGACGTTCATGACCATCAAAAAGAAAAGGGTGGGGGACAGCAGCGGGAAGGTGATGGCCCAGAAGCGGCGAAAGGGGCCGGCGCCGTCCATGGCCGCCGCTTCCACCAGCGAGTGGGGGATGGCCTGCATGCCCGCCACGAAAAAGACGAAGTTGTAGCTGATCTGCTTCCAGGCGCTGGCGATGATCACCATGATGAGGGCATCGCTGCCGTTGAGAACCGGATTCCAGTCGATGCCCAGGCGCCGCTTGAGGAAAAAGGCCACCACGCCGAAGGAGGGGTGCAGCAAAAACAGCCACAGGATGCCGGAGATGGCCGGCGCCACGGCATAAGGCCAGATGAGCATGGTGCGGATGACGGCCTTGGCCCGCAGGGCCCGATTGGCCAGGCTGGCGATAAACAGGCCCAGGGTGATGGCGGTCAGGGCGGTCGCAAAGCTGAACTCCAATGTAATACCGATGGATTTCAGGTAGAGCGGATCCGAGAAGATGCTGATGAAATTGTCGAACCAGACAAACCGGTTGCGCTGGCCGAAAGGGTCGCTCAACATGACCGATTGAATCATGCCCTGGGTGGCCGGCCAGTAAAAGAAGGTAAGCGTCACCAGCACTTGGGGCGTGATCAGGAGGTATGGCAGGATGCGTGATTTGAAGATGGAACGCTTGATCATGACTGCTGTATTCGTTGGATCAGTTGTCGCACTCGCTTACGCGCCGTTGGCGCCCCCCGTCGTTTGGAAACCACGATGGCCGCATCCCGACCGGTTTTTCTTAAACGCATTTTGGATCTCCCTTGGGAAAACCGGTGCGGGATGGGGTCATGATGGTCGGTTTTACTTATAGGTTTTTTCAAACTCGCGCAGCTTTTCGTTGCTGCGGCTCACAGCGTCGTCCATGGCCTGCTGGGGCGTCTTGGCGCCGCTCCAGATGAGTTCCATTTCCTCGTTGATGATATTGCGGATCTGGACGAAGTAGCCCAGGCGCAACCCGCGCGAGTTTTTGGTGGGATTGCGCCGGGTCATCTGCTTGATACCGACTTCCTGGTAGGGATTCTCGTCGAAATACCCATCCGCCTTCAGGGATTCATAGGCATTGATAGTGATGGGGAAGTACCCGGTTTCCTTGTGCCACAGTTTCTGCATATCGGGCTGGGCCAGGAAATAAAGAAAGTCGGCGACGCCTTTGTAATCTTCCTTGGAATGGCCCTTCATCACCCACAGCGAAGCGCCGCCGATGATGCTGTTCTGGGGGGCCTTCGTGCTGGCTTCCACCGGCAGGGGCGCGATATCCCAGCCAAAGGTGGCATTTTTCTTGACGGCGCCGATGCCGCTGATGGACTCCATCAGGATGGCCGCATCCTGGGCGACGAAGGCCGCCTGGGGTCCCTGGTACTTCTGGCCTTCGTAGGAGAAACGGCCGTCCGCCATCCAGGATTTGAGACGCGTCAGGTGATTCACCACCTGGGGGTTGTTGATCAGCAGTTTGCAATCCAGGCCTTCATAGCCGTCCGCTTTGCTGGCAAAGGGTATGTTTTGAATGGCGCTGAAGTTTTCCACCTGGATCCAGGACTGCCAGGAGGTGACCATGCCTTTATCGACGCCCGAAGCCACCAGCTTGGCCGTGATGTCGCCCAACTGATCCCAGGTGATGGGTTCGGTTTTGGACAGCATGGGGATGCCGGCCTTTTTGAAGAGGTCCACATTGTAGTACATGACCGGGGTGGACGAGTTGAAGGGCATGGACATCAGGTTGTTGTTTTGATCCACATAGTAAGAGAGAACGGGCTGCAGGTAGCCCGACCAGTCGATCTTGTAGCCTTGATCTTCCATCAGTTGATAGACGGGATAGACGGCTCCCGAAAGCATCATGGTGAGGGTGCCCACCTCGAAAACCTGCAGGATGTGGGGTTGTTTCTTGGCCCGATAGGCCGCTACGCCGGCGTTGACCGTTTCGTCATAATTGCCTTTGTTGGTTTCGATGACCACATAGTCGTTTTGCGAGGCGTTGAAGGCGTCCACGATCTTCTTCAGGGTTTCGCCCCGGGGGCCCCGCATGGCGTGCCACCACTGGATTTCAATGGGCTTGGCCAGTACTTCACTGGCCGCGAAAAGGGTTACCATAGCCAAAATGACGAGCACCACTAACTTCCGCGATTTCATATCCTTTCCTCCTCTCCCATGAGTGCTATTGACGCTGAGAACCCGCCACTCGGGTTCTGTTATCCCATTCTGTCATGGAGAAATGCCCATAGCAATTTACACGCATATCGGGGATGTGTTAATGGAGTCAAGGATTAATTGGAACCGGGCGGAAGAATTCGAATGCCATTCCGGGGTTGGTTGGATTAGAAATAAATTTATTAGGTTATCATTGGCCGGGAATGAATCCGGACCCCCTGGAGATGCAGGGGAAACAGGCCCCCGATCGGAAGAGTGATCCCGGGGCGGGAAAGTGGCGATGGCACGCGTCGATCTGAGAAAAGTGGTCAAACGGTACGGAAAAGTGGAAGTGGTGCACGGGATCGATCTGGAAATCAACGACGTGGAATTCGTTGTCCTGGTGGGACCCTCGGGCTGCGGCAAATCCACCACCCTGCGCATGGTGGCCGGCCTGGAAGAGATCAGTGAGGGGGAAATCTTTATCGACGACCAGCGGATCAACGACCTGGCGCCCAAAGACCGCGGCGTGGCCATGGTGTTTCAAAACTACGCGCTTTACCCCCACATGAACGTTTACAATAACATGGCGTTCGGGCTTAAACTGCGCAAAACATCCAAGGCCGAGATCGAGGAACGGGTCCAGCGGGCCGCCGCAACGTTGGGGTTGACGGACTATCTGAAGCGCAAACCCCACGAGCTCTCGGGCGGCCAACGCCAGCGGGTGGCCATGGGACGGGCCATTGTCCGTAATCCCAAGGTATTTTTGTTTGACGAGCCCCTCTCCAACCTGGATGCCAAACTGCGCACCCAGATGCGCATCGAGATCAAGCTGTTGCACCAGAAGGTCCAGAACACGATCATTTACGTTACCCACGACCAGGTGGAAGCCATGACCCTGGCCGATCGCATCGTGGTCATGCGGGACGGATATATCGAACAGGTGGGGGCCCCGCTGGATATTTTCGAGAATCCGGTCAACACGTTTGTGGCCGGTTTCATCGGCAGCCCTCCCATGAATCTCGTGCCGGCCAGGCTGCAAAGCGAAACGGACGGTCTGGTGCTGGTTTTCGAGGGCGGTTTGCGGGTCCCGGTGCCCGCCAAGGCCGGCCGGGAACTCCAGGCCGGTCGGGAGGTGATCATGGGGCTGCGCACCGAAGACATCACCATCGACAACGGCGATAGCAAACTGCCCGAAGCATGGAAGGCGGAAGGCCTCGTGGAGGTGGTGGAACCGCTGGGCAGCGAAACCAATCTCCACATGGATTTCTCCGGCACCAAAATGATCGCCAGGAGCGAGGGGCGCAAACTTGTCCACGCGCACAAGCGCATCCGGCTGGCCATGAATCTCAATCACCTGCATTTATTTGACGCCCGTACCACGGAAGCGATCTATTAAATCGGCGGGGCCCTGGCCGCAAGCATTCCGATCGGTTTGAGGCCCCAGGGGCCGGTCGGGCCTGACATCGACCTACCATTCCTGACCAGACCACAGACAGATCAAATCCGGCCGATCGGTTTGCCCTCCGATCCCCTCTATTACCATCGAAACCGAAATCCCCCGGCTTGATCTACAGGCGAAGGCGATTATCTTAAAGGGCGATTTCCGATCAACGATCGTTTTTTATGTCCGCCTTTTTCATCAGAATTTACCACCGATCAAAGGGAGAACCAACGCGTGATGACAACGACTGCCAATCCCTATCTCATCCGTTGCCCGCATTGCCGGACGCGCAACCGCATTCCGGCCGACAAGCTGGGTGCCGTGGCGCGCTGCGGTAAATGCCAGGGGGCGATACCCACCGCGGAGGTGCTCACCCCCCAGCCCCAGTTGGTAACGGACGCCAATTTTGAGCAAACCATCCTGCAATCCCCCATCCCGGCCCTTGTTTTCGCCTGGGCGCCCTGGTGCGGCACCTGTACCCAGGTGGCCCCGGCCTTCGACCGTTTCGCCCGGGAGGCCAAGGGACGCGTCCGCTCAGCTAAACTCAACGTGGACGCCAACCGGCAGCTCGCCACCCGTTTCAATATCCTCAGCGTCCCGTTTCTGTTCGTTTTCGACAACGGCCAGTTGAAGCAGAGCCTGCCCGGCGTTCAGACCACCCACGAGCTGATGATGCTGATGGCGCCCTATATTTAGGCCGGCCGGAGTCCTCCTATGCCCGCCGTCGTGCCTGCAAACCAATCCAGCCCTTTGGAAGACGCGCTCCGCACCGCGCTGGCCGCGGGCGTCGTGCTCACCGCGCCGGTTCGCCGTTTCATGGAGGCCACCTTCGGCGCTGCCTCGCCGGCTGCTTTGCAGGCGCTGCTGGATGATGAATCCGATGCCGAGCGGGATTCCCTGCTGGATCTGCTCTTTTTCCCGGATGACACCCTGCAGGCGGCTCTCGAACCTATTCTGGCAAAGCACGTCCTATCGAAGGGTGACGTTGCCCGCCTGGCAGCCCGTCTCAAGGCCGAACCGGGCATGGCACGTTTTATTTTTCCCGGGGCACAGGTCCCTGTCACCGCGGTGCTGCCGGCCTTCGGGGTGGATGCCTTCCTGGGCCGCTTGAATCTCACCTGGCAGCCCGCGGCGGCGCTCGAGGCGGTGCTTGAAGAGGTGGATGCCCGGCCCCTGTCCGCCACCGGTGATTCCCGGGATGGGTATCTTCGGCTGCGGGTTTGGCTGCGCAACGCCGCGCTGAGGCAGACACCGGTCCCGGTCCGGTTTTTGTGCGACTTCCTGACCCGGCGGTCCCTCGATGACGCAGCCTTTGTCGACCAATTACAGTTCAGTCTCGTCTTCTTGAAAGAGCATGAAGGTGCGGTCAATTTGTATGCCGCCCTGATGAACCGTAAAAAATTTATTTTCCGGCATCTTATGGACGCCCGAAGATCGGCGGCCAGGGCCGCCTGCAGCAACATGGAGACCCTGGTCATGACCGGTGTGCGCACCCCCTACTTCGATGTCCCCCGGGGAGAGCGCACCCTGGCGCTGATCGATGCCATTGCGATGGCCGTGTACGGCCGCACGGAACCGCTGGAAGGCGCACCACGGGAAGTCGATCTCGGTGAACACGCGGAAGGATTGGACACGGCGGAATTGATCCGCAGACTCTCTTAACAATTCGTGGATAAAAGGCGCCTCAGGCCGAAATGCTGCGTTGGCCGCCTGCGCGGCATTACTCGTCTGATCATAGAGACAAGGGTGAGTCACCACCTCGCGAAATGGCTCACAACCCTGATGGCTGCTGCGGTGCCTTGACTTTCATCCTGTTGCTTATCCACGGCCTGTTGAGGTCCTAAGACGGGTGTTTACAAGCGGGTTCATTTCTCATAAAGAACCCACACCAACGCATCCGGAAAAAAAGGATTCCTATGAAGATTACCCGATTAAGCCTGTACCGCGCGCTTGTGTGGCTCGGAATCGTTTTACTCACGACGTCCATGGGGGGCGCGGTCTACGGTCAGGCCGAAGCGCCGACGGATATCGATCCCCTGGCGGGCGAAATCCTCAACCATGTCGAAAAGCGTTATACCCGTTCGGCCTTCACGGCGCGCTTTACGATCGAATCAACCCTGAAAGCCATGCAGGTCACGGATACCGCTTCCGGGCGCCTGCTGGTCAAATACCCTGGTAAAATGCGCTGGGAGTATGAAAAGCCCGAGCCCATGCTCTTCATCACCGATGGGGAGACGCTCTGGATGTACCAGCCCCAGGCGCGTCAGGTGACCGTGGGCCAGGCGGATGAGGTGCTGGGCGGCAGCCAGGGGGCCAGTTTTCTGTCGGACATGCGCCTGCTGCGGCGGCAGTTCCGGATCGAACTGGATCCCAGCGGCAGCGATGCGACCGCCCGGCTCAAACTGATTCCCCGGGAGAACACCTTTGATATCGCCTCCATCACGCTCACGATTTCCCGGGCCACTTACGAAGTGGTGGAAGTATTGACCGTCAACCTGTACGACGACACGACACGGATCATGTTCCACGATATCAAATTTGAGCAGAACCTGCCGGATGACTTGTTTCATTTTGAGATACCCAAGGGCGTAGAAGTCCTGGAATTCTAGGCGGTCGCGTAAAATGGACAATATCGGCGTTGTGCGGCGCTCCTCGTCAGTGCGGCGTACCTGATGTACGCCTCCCTCCTCGGAACTTGCACGCCTTGATCTTGTCCATTTTACGCAACCGCCTGGAAGATGTTCTGATGATTTTATCCCCATTGGTGACACAACGTCTGGGATCGATTTTTAACTGTTCAGCGTCAACCGAAGCAATAGGAGACGAGCTGCGATGGAAGACCAGATACGGTCCTTGTTGAAGAAGCGCCGGGCGATTTTGCTGGCCCATAATTACCAGCCCCCCGAAATCCAGGATGTGGCCGATTTTTGCGGTGACTCGCTGGAGTTGAGCATCAAGGCCGCCCGCACGGAAGCCGAGGTGATCGTCTTCTGCGGGGTGCATTTCATGGCCGAGACGGCTTCCATTCTGTCGCCTGGAAAGACCGTTCTTTTGCCCCGGACCGATGCGGGCTGTCCCATGGCCGATATGGTGACGCCGGAAGCGCTCATGGCCAAATTGGCCACCCTGCCGTCCATGCCGGTGGTGACCTACGTCAATTCAAGCGCCGCCGTCAAAGCGCTCTCCACCATCTGCTGCACCTCGGCCAACGCTTTCGAGGTCGTCGAGAGCCTGGAGGCCGAAGAGGTTCTCATGGTGCCGGACCGCAACCTGGCCCGCAATACGGCCGCCCGCAGCTCAAAGAAAATCCACACCTGGGAGGGCTACTGTCCGTTCCACAACCTGCTGACGGTGGAAGAGGTTCAGGCGGCCAAGGCCGAACATCCCGGAGCGATGTTCATGGCCCACCCCGAATGCCCGCCGGAGGTGGTCGCCCTGGCGGATGCCACGGTCAGCACGTCCGGCATGATTCGCTACGCCCGGCAGTCCAGGGCCTCGTCCTTCCTCGTGGGCACCGAAGTGGGGATGCGCTATCCCCTTGAAAAAGCCTGCCCGGACAAGGTGTTTCACATGGTCTCCCCGCGGATGCGCTGCGACGACATGAAGAAAATCACCCTGGCTGATATCGTGCGCTGCCTGGAGACCCTGGAAGGGGAAGTCAAGGTGCCGGAGGATGTCCGGCAGCCGGCCCTGAAGTCCGTGGAGCGCATGATTGCCGTCTCGGGCTAAGCATGCGCTCAATCCCCAATAACCGTTTCTATTATCGGGTTAGGAATCGAAATCAGGTTCGGAATCGTGCTGTCTTGCAAGATCTGTCATCCGGCACCAGGAGAAAGGTGCCTCCGTTTAGCCCTATGAGGTCAAAGGGATCGCTTTTGTCTCGATTTCGATAGCGATCCCGATTGCGCTCCGGATGTTTCACACCACCCCGCCGGCCTTTGGCCGTCATCTGAAAGTAAATACCATCTGAACAACCCATAAAACGCGGACGCCTCCCAACCGGCGCCCGCGTTTTATGGGTTTAGCCAGTGGCCGGCGGTGGGTCAGTCGTCCACCATATCGTCCGGGATGTCGGCGTTGGTGTAGACTTTCTGGACATCGTCGCAGTTGTCCAGCATGTCCATGAGGCGGATCATCTGCTGGGCCTCCTTGCCCTCCAGGCTGGTGGTGTTCTGGGGCAGCATGGTAACTTCGGCGTCGATGTAGGGGATGCCGGCGGTATCGATGGCCTCCTTGACGGTTTCGAAATCCTCGGGGGCCGTGATGACCTCGAAATTGCTGCCATCCTCGCGAACATCCTCGGCCCCGGCTTCCAGGGCGACTTCCATGAGCCGGTCTTCCTCGGCGGCCGATTTTTCAACCACCAGATAACCTTTGGTGTCGAACATCCAGGCCACGCAGCCCCCCGCGCCCAGGTTGCCGCCGCATTTGCTGAAGCAATGCCGGATTTCGGAAACGGCCCGGTTCTTGTTGTCCGACAGGGACTCCACGAAAACCGCCGCCCCGCCCGGGCCGTAGCCCTCGTAGGTGCTTTCTTCGTAGCTCACGCCCTCCAGCTCGCCGGTTCCTTTCTTGATGGCCCGGTCCATGTTGTCCTTGGGCATGTTTTCGGTCTTGGCCGTATCCACGGCCCGGCGCAGCCGGGGGTTGGCGTTGATGTCGCCGCCCCCCATGCGGGCGGCCACGGTGATTTCCTTGATGAGTTTCGTAAAGACTTTGCCCCGCCGGGCGTCGGCCGCCCCCTTGCGGTGTTTGATATTGGCCCACTTACTGTGCCCTGACATTTATGCCTCCTGTTTTTTCCCCTTGCCGATCACGAAAATCTCACGGCTGGCCTTGCGGCTGCTTTGGGGTTTGTAGATATGACAGCGGTCAAACTGCTGCTTTACACGTTCGTTAAAGGTTGCCGAATCCGGTCCCTGGAAAATCTTGCAGACCAATCCGCCCCCCGGCCGCAGATAGTCCTGGGCGACGGCCAGGGCCCTTTCGCACAGGTTCAACGAGCGGGCGGCGTCCACGTCCCGGTGGCCGCTGGTGGCCGGGGCCATGTCGCTGATCACGCAATGGAATCCCCGGCCCAGCAACTCAGTGACGTCCCCGGGCAGATCGAAAATATCAGCCACGATCGTTTGGGTGTTGCGGGGCAGCGTCATGTTTACCGGCTTTAAATCCACCCCCAACACAGAACCCTTGGGCCCCACGACTTCGGCTGCATATTTCAGCCAGGATCCCGGAGCGCAGCCCAGGTCGAGAACCCGGCTGCCGGCGCGCAGCAATCGATAGCGCTTCTGAATTTCCTGAAGCTTATAGACCGATCGGGCCGGGTAATTGTCCTTGCGCGCCTGGCGCGTATAGTGGTCCGCCCAACGGTTGTGGCTGCCTGGTTTGGTTGTTTTTCGGGGCATGCGGGTCTGCGCCGCCCGCGACTGCGGACGTTAATTCCTTGTCTTTACTTGATAAAAGCGGTCTTCTATACACTTAAAACAGGGGTGAAGTCAAGACGGGGGCCTATGGATTTGCCTGAACAGGGGGCAAAGACCGATCTCAGAAGAGCTGTTCCAGGGCATCTTCCACCGTTTTGACGCCGATGGTCGTGATCCCCGGCACGGTGCCCAGACGGCGGATGTTGCCCTGGGGCACCAGGCAGCGTTTGAAGCCCATCTTGGCGGCTTCCATGGCACGGATATCCACATGGCCCACCGCACGGACCTCGCCGGTGAGCCCCACTTCCCCTAAAATGAGCATGTCGGCCGGCACGGCCTTGTCCATGAAGCTCGAGGCGATGGCCGCCACCACGGCCAGGTCCACGGCCGGTTCGTCCACCTTGACCCCGCCGGCCACATTCATGAACACATCCTGGCCGATCAGATGCAGGCCGAGTTTTTTCTCCATGACGGCCACCAGCAGGGCTACCCGGTGGGCGTCGAGACCCAGGATGGTGCGCCGCGGGGTTCCGGTATTCGTGCCGCTGACCAAAGCCTGGAGCTCCAGCAAAATCGGCCGGCTGCCCTCCATGCTGGCGGTCACGGCCGAGCCGGGCGCGCCGGCCGGGCGTTCGGACAGGAAGACGGCCGAGGGATTGGCGACTTCCACCAGCCCCTGGTCGCGCATCTCGAACACCCCGATTTCGTTGGTGGAGCCGAAGCGGTTCTTGACGGCGCGCAGGACCCTGAAAATATGGTTGCGGTCCCCTTCGAAGTAGAGCACGGTGTCCACCATGTGCTCCAGCAGGCGGGGACCGGCAATGGCGCCGTCCTTGGTGACATGGCCCACCAGCAGCACGGGGATGCCCGATTTCTTGGCCATCATCATCAGACGCAGGGTGCATTCGCGCACCTGGCTGACGCTGCCCGGGGCCGAAGTCAGCGCGCTGTTGAACATGGTCTGGATGGAGTCCACCACCACCACCCGGGGCTGATGGGTTTCCACCATCTGGATGATGGCCTCCACGTCGATTTCCGATACCACCAGCATGCCGGAGGCCACGGTCTCCAGGCGCTGGCTGCGCAGGCGGATCTGGCGGATGGATTCCTCGCCGGAGACATACAACACCTTGCCGTGCTGCCGGGCCAGGCCGTAAAGGGCTTGCAACATCAGGGTGGACTTGCCGATGCCCGGATCGCCGCCGATCAATACCAGGCTGCCGGCCACCAGTCCGCCGCCCAGGACCCGGTCCAGTTCGGCGAGGGACGTTTGGCAGCGCTGCTCCGCTTCCAGATCGACATGATCGATGGGGACCGGCTCGGAAGCGCCCATGGATCCCCGCCGGCCGGTGTTGGGGCTCGATACCTGGCGGGTGGATTCCACCATGGTGTCCCACTCCCGGCACTCCGGACAGCGCCCCATCCAGCGCAGGGCCTCATAGCCGCAGGATTGGCAGGTGAAGATGGTTTTGGTCTTGCGGGGCACGGCCATGGGGATTTCGCGATGTCCTTTCGGCGTTGGGAGAGACCGGTTAGTAGGCCGGTCCAGCTTACGATTCAGGCGATCGTATAGCATGACCGGGAAGCCGGCAGCAAGCTGACGGCGACGACGGATGGCTGTGGTGGGGGACTAAAGCGGGGTCGGAATGGGCCGATAAGGCAATCGAGCCCTGATTTCCCATGCCCTCCCCTGGACAGGGCGAATGATTATGGTATTATTGATTCACAGGCAGCTTGGCAGGCGATCCGGGGTGGCGGATCATCCATTCCCACGGCAATCCTTCCTTCATAAGCGCACGCAAGACTTGCCAATGCGATGATTCATGCTGATGATTTTTTCTTGTCGACGGCCCTGCGAAAAACGCCGCCGGCCAACCGCCCGGTGGCGTGCCGGAAAATGAAACCATCATTGAGGAGATGGCGGATGATGAGGCCATTCCAAAAAATAGGATCCCTTATAGCGGCCGTTCTCATCAGCGTTTTAACGATACCGCTTGTCCAGGCGGAGGAAGCCCGCAACCTTGAAACGACACCGGGGTTTTTTGTCGCCCTGCAGACCCGGCTTTTCCAGGACGGATTCGACCCGGAGACCATACGCCATATCTACGCCCAACCGGGGGTCAACTTAGACATCAAGGGGGTCGGCCTTTTTTTCAGGCACAGCGAAGCCCGTCTGGACTATGATCAGTTTCTCCAACGCCGCCGTATCCAGATGGCGCGTGCCTATATGCTCGAACACAGCGGCGCCCTATCCATGACGGAGGATCAATATGGCGTTCCGGGGGAGGTCGTTACCGCCATCATTCTGGTGGAAACCCAGCTGGGCACCCTGGTGGGCAATCAGACCGTGTTCAATATCCTGTCGACCATGGCGGCCCTGGACGACGCCCAGGTCCGGAAGGCCTTCTGGAAAGAGCTGCCCCGGGAAGGACGTCTGTCCCGCAAGGCCTTTGAGAAAAAGGCGGATCAAAAATCGCGCTGGGCCTACAACGAACTCAAGGCCCTGCTGCGCTTCGTGGCCACCGAAAACATGGATCCCGTGACCATCCGGGGGTCCTATGCCGGCGCCATGGGTTATTGCCAGTTCATGCCCAGCAATGTCCTGCATCTGGGGGTGGACGGCAACGGGGATGAACGCGTTGATCTGTTCGATCATACCGATGCCATCGCCAGCGTGGGCAACTATCTCAAACACCACGGCTGGAAGCCGGGTATGACGCGCGCCCAGCAGGTCAAGGTGATCCTCAAGTACAACTACAGCAAACCTTACGCGAACACGATCCTCAAAATCGCCGATCGTTTGAAGGGATAGCAATGACATTCAAGATGGCCCTGACCGTTATCGTGGCCAGTATCCCCTTTTTCGTCCTGACGGTTTGGGCCCTGGTGGATGTATTTGTGAAAGAGTTCGGCAGCACCGGCCGCAAGGCCCTGTGGGCCCTGGTTGCCGCCGTGCCCTTCGTGGGCGCCCCGGTTTACCTGCTTTTCGGTTTTCGTCAGGGGCGTAAGCCTGAGCAAGCCTAAGCTGCCGGTGGTGTCGCTTGGCGCGCTGAGCTGAAAGGGTTTGACAAGCTTAAAGGTTTCCGGTAAATGCACTCTACATTTCTTACCGTGGTCCCATCGTCTAGCGGTTAGGACGTCGGCCTCTCACGCCGGTAACGGGGGTTCGATTCCCCCTGGGATCACCACTGATAATATCAGGGGCTTACAGTATTTTGTAAGCCCCTATTTTTTTTTGTCCAAGGGAAAAGGGGTCAAAAAGGGGTCAAGTCTGCCCTTGACGCATACTGATGTTTTTTCTACTTTCCTTTCATGTCACGTCCACTTCGCATTCAATATCCCAATGCTTGGTATCACGTAATGAACCGTGGCAGGCGCAGGGAGTCCGTATTTGAGTCTAAAGATGACTTTCAACTATTTTTAGATATCCTGCATGAAACCATTGAGCTGTTTTCTCTTCGCATCAGTGCCTATTGCCTGATGACCAACCATTATCACCTATTGGTTCAAACCCCGGATAGCAATTTGTCTCGTTGTATGCGTCATATCAACGGCGTTTATACCCAGCGATTTAATGCCGCCCATGGTTTGGATGGTCAGCTGTTTCGCGGTCGCTATAAGGCGATATTGGTGGGTGAAGACAGTTATTTGTTGCAACTGGTTCGGTATATCCATAAGAATCCCGTGCGAGCCGACATGGTGAAGAGTGCCGAACTATACGAATGGTCGAGTCACAAAGGCTATTTGTCCAAGGCAAATAAGTGGGACTGGTTGCATAAGCAAATGATCCTGTCGATGATCACCAAAGATCAAAAACAGCAGCTAAAAGGGTATCGCGCCTTTATGGTCGAAAACGAAAGCGAATCGTTTTTAGAAAAAATGAATTTAAAGAAATTACCGTCCGTACTCGGAGAACAGGCTTTTGTTAGGATGATCAAGGATAAATTCTTCGAGCGCAAGCGGCATATCGAAGTGCCGGAGTCCAAACGCCTGGCCCCGAGCACCGATCGAATTATAAATGCCGTATGTGTGAACTATGGTATGGACGAGGCGCAACTGTTGCTCGCCAAACGCGGTACGATAAATGAAGCCAGAAGCTTGGCGATTTATTTATTCCGGTATATGAGGGGGGCGTCGCTGAATGATATCGGCAAGACTTTCGATATCAGCAGTTACAGCACGGTCAGCAGTATCATTGAAAGATTTAAAGCCCGCATGCATTCCGATCGAAAGTTATCACGCAAGGTCGAAATGTTAAGGGAATCTCTAATGCGTCAAGGGCAGACTTGACCCCTTACGCTTGACCCCTTACGCTGACCCCTTACGCTGACCCCGTACGCCCCGTACGCCCGCCGCCATGGACGGCCGGTGTCCCCCCAAAAAAATACATGATTACCCGCCTTGACTTTGTATAAGAATCCGTTCTAAGGCCTGATCACTGTGCATAACCTTCTGTCTTTATTCAGATCCACACGATTCCATGACAACACTTGAGATGCCCACAGGAAAACCTTCTATGGATCAACCCCCGCAGGTTGGGCTTCCAGGGCGCATCCTGGTGATCGGCGACGATGCCAATGAGCGGCGGGCGCTGGAAGCGATTTTAAGCGGTGGCGGATTCGAAGTCATCCGTTCGATTGATGGATTGCGGGTTCCGAAGCACGTGTCCCAAAGCACACCCGATGCCGTTTTGCTCGCCTTCCGTCAATTCGATGGGGAAGCGCGCGACCTCTGCCGGCATTTTAAAACGGACCCCCGTACAAGCGCCATTCCGCTGATCGGCATCTGCGACCGGCAGGATCCTGACGCCCGGGTTCAAGGGCTTGCGGCCGGCTGTATCGATAGCATTACCAGGCCCTATCCAGACCAGGAGGTGCTCCAGCGGGTGCGGACCTATGTCAGGCTCTTCCGTCTTGAGCGGCATCTGGCCGAACCGGGCACCCCGGACGCCGCATGCCATGATGGCGTCGATATCGGAGATCGCCTGCGATTCGAGCAGCTGATCGCGAACATGTCTGCCCGGTTCATCAACATGCCCCCCGAACGCCTCGACACTGAAATCGAGAACGCTCTGCACATGCTGCTGGAGTTTTTCCAGGTCGACCGGTGCGGTTTGCTCCATACCATGCCGGACCATAAGGCATGGAAAATCACCCATGCGGCCTATTCGGAACACGCCACCCCGGTGCCCCGGGGCACCCAACTTCCCCGGTCGATCAACCCCTGGGCCTTCGATCGACTTACGAAAGAGGGCCAGGTGGTAGCCTATACCAGGATGGACGACATTCCGGAGGCGTCCGATGCGGACAAGCAAACCTGGAAGGACTGGGGAATACGCTCCAACCTCACCATGCCGATCCTCAAGCGCGAGTCCATCGTCCACCTTATTTCCATCAATGCCTTACAGAAAGAACGGGTCTGGCCGGAGGTATTCTTCCCCCGGCTGCAGTTGTTCGGCGAAATTCTCGTCAACGCGCTGGAGCGGCGGGAAATCGAGCAGGCCCTGCGCGAAAGCGATGAGCGGCTGGATATGGCCGCCTCTTCGGCCGAGGCCGGCGTGTGGTCCCTGGATGTGGACGCGGACCGATTCTGGGTTACCGACAAGCTGCGCCATATCTTCCAATTCGCCCCGGACGAGGAGCTTAGCTTCGGACGTTTTCTGGAAGCGGTCCATCCGGACGACCGGGAAATGGCCGAGGCGACTTTGGTCCATTGCCGCGAGATACGCGATCTGGTCCGTTTGGAATACCGCATCGTGCTGCCCGACGGCAGACTTCGCTGGGTGGTTTCCAGAGGGCGGTCCTTTCCCCGGACGCCTACCCAACCGGAGCGCGTCATGGGGGTTACCATGGACATCACCCCGCGCAAGACCATGGAGGCGCGGATCCAGGCCCAACTGGAAGAGATTCAGCGGCTGAAGCAACAACTGGAGCAGGAAAACGTCTACCTGCGCGACGAAATCAAGCTTCGCCAGGGCCACGAAGGGATCATCGCCCACAGCCGGGCCATGAAACATATTCTGGCCCAGGTGGAACAGGTGGCCGCCACCGACGCCACCGTTTTTATTTCGGGGGAGACCGGCACCGGCAAGGAGCTTTTGGCCCGGAGAATCCACAGCCTCAGCCGCCGCAAGGACCGGATGCTGGTTACCATCAACTGCGCCGTGCTGCCCCCCACGCTGATCGAAAGCGAGCTTTTTGGCCGGGAGAAAGGCGCCTACACCGGGGCGCTCACCCGCATGGCGGGCCGTTTCGAGGTGGCGGACCGCTCCACGCTGTTCCTGGACGAGATCGGCGAGCTGCCCCTCGACCTGCAGGCCAAACTGCTGCGCGTGCTGGAAGAGGGACGCTTCGAGCGGCTGGGCTCCACCAAATCCAAGAAAGTCGATGTCCGCATCATTGCGGCCACCAATCGCGACCTTCCCCAGGAAGTGGCAGCGGGCCGCTTCCGCAGCGATCTCTTTTACCGCCTGAACGTTTTCCCCATTTCCATTCCGCCGCTCCGGGAACGTTTGGAGGATATCCCCCCGCTGGTATGGATGTTCGTCAGACAGAACGAGATGAAATTGGGCAACCGGATCGATCGCATCCCCCGCAAGCACATGGAAGCCCTCAAGCGCTACGGCTGGCCGGGCAATGCCCGGGAATTGCGCAATATCGTCGAACACGCCATGATCATCAGCCGCGGCGGGATCCTGGAGGTCCATCCGCCCGATAACCCAACCCAAACCGCACCTTCCACGGGAACCCTGGAGGAAGTCGACCGCCGGCATATCCTGAGCGTACTGGCCAGGACCGGCTGGCGCGTCACCGGTAAAAACGGGGCCGCCGAAATCCTGGGACTGAAGCGCACCACCCTGCAGGCCAAAATGAAGAAGCTGGGGATCAAACGCCCTTCCGAATGATGCCTATATAGTGTCTTAATGCCCAAATATGGGCATACGACAGGTGCTCCAATCTCTCCATAATATACTGTTCTGACAATATTTTATAATTATTTAGGTCAGACGCATCTTTTTTCGATACATTGTTGGTTCGGGCATGGTTTTCGCTTTTTGCTATGCCATCCTTTCGCGGCATTTCACGAACCAACATCACATACGGGGCACCTTATGACAGAAACCAGCCGGGTATCTCCCGCCGGTGACGGCCACCCCAACATTTCAGGTCGCGTTCGTGTATCCATTCGCATGCACATCCCAGCCGGGAAGCGCAAGGAGGCGCACAGCATCATCGCCTCCATGATCGGACGGATCAGACTCGAAGAGGGATGCCTGAGTTGCCGGCTCTACCAGGATGTCATCGATGGCAAGATGCTTTTGTATGAGGAAATCTGGGCCGACGAAAACGACTTTCAAAAGCACTTGCGGTCCGATGAATTCCGCAATGTGCTCCTGGCGGTGGAGATGGCGAGCAAGGCGCCCGAAATTCAATTCGACCGTATAGACCGGTCGGCGGGAATCGGGACCATCGAGGAAGGGCGCAAAGGAACGGCCGGTCCGCCTGATGTAGATGGACTGCCGGTTTAAGAAAAGGAGGTCTTTCGAATGCCAACGGTTTTATTCGCAGGAGGGGGCGCGCCATGAAGCGAGGTTTCAGTATGGGGCTCTGGGCGGTTTTAATCGCCGCCCTGGCGGCGGGCTGCGCGCCCACCCAGGTGCAGACGGTCCAAATGGATGCCGACCGGTTGCCCAAGCCGGATCTCATCCTGGTTTATAATTTTGCCGTGACCCCTGAGGAGGTTTTGCTCGACAAGGGACTCAGCGCAGAGCTCAAGCAGCAGTACGAGCAGCACAAGGGCGAAACCCTTTCGGCCCAGGAAATCAAGACCGGCCATGCGGTGGCGGATGTGGTGGCGCGGGAACTGGTCAAAAATATCATTGCCATGAATTTGTGGGCCCAGCGGGGGTTTGCGCCGCCCCACGGCAAACGGCAGATCATGGCGGTCAAGGGGCAGCTCCTGAGCATCGATGAAGGCAACCGCACCGCAAGGGTCGTCATCGGACTGGGGACCGGACGGACCGAGGTCCAGGCCAATGTGCAGCTCTACGAGGCAACCCCCGAGGGTCTGAAGGAGATCGAGGCGCTGCACGGCAATGCCAAGAGCAGCGACACGCCTGGTATGGCGGAATTGGTGGGGGTCGGCGCTATCCTCGGCCGTGTGGTCGGTCTTTCGGCCATCAGTGGGACGCTGTCCGCCGGATCGGAATTGACGGTGAACACGGTCGAGAGCGACGGCCGGCGGCTGGCCGACAAAATTGCCCGGGATCTCGGCCAATACTTCGTCGAACAAGGTTGGATCCCGCCTGAAGCCGTCAAAAAGTCATTTTTATAGTCCTGTTGTAAAATTAGGGGAGCACGCATGAAAAATTACCGCGTAATTCACGTTCTTGGATTGATTCTGGCCATTTTGCTTTTATTCGGGTGCGCCGAAATGCAGCGCACGTCCGCAAAGGCCAGCGCGCCAGCCTCGACGCTGGACCGTGTTCTTCTGGTGGGCGAATTGCGGGTGGGCATGTCCGGGGACATGCCGCCCATGAACATGACCACCAAGGAAGACAAGCTCATCGGGTTGGATGCCGACCTGGCCGCCGTTATGGCCAATGCCATGGGTGTTCGGCTGAAATTGGAGAAAATCCCGTTCGATGAACTTTTGCCGGCGCTGGAAGTGGGCCGCATCGACATGATCATCTCGAACATGACCATCACACCGGAGCGCAACCTGAAGGCGGATTTCGTAGGGCCCTATTTCGTTTCCGGCAAGGGGCTACTCACCAAACGCGCGACCCTGGCCAAGGCAGAAAAGATGGAGGATCTGAACAGCCCGGAATTCACCTTCGTGGTCCTGAAAGGCACCACCAGCGAGCTGGTGGCCCGCAAGGGCGCCCCCAAGGCCGGTCTTTTGACGGCCTACAGCGAGGATGAGGCCGTGCAGATGGTGCTCAACGGCGATGCCGACGCCATGATCGCAGACTTCCCCATTTGTGTGGTGGCGGCTTACCGCCATAAGGGGTCCGGCCTGGTGTCGGTGGTTGCCCCGATCACCTACGAACCCATCGGCATCGCCATCCCCAAGGGCGACCCGCACCTGGTCAACTGGTTAGAAAACGTCCTGGACGGCCTGCGCAAGGCCGGCGTCATGGAGGAACTGAAGGTGAAATGGTTCGCCGCGCCGACCTGGGTCGATCAGTTAAAATAAGCAAAAAAATAAATGGAATCAAAGGCCTAAGAGAAAGGAGTATGACATGAACCCTAAACATCGATTTGGATTCATGGCCGTCATGGTCATCCTGATGCTGGCGGCTTGCACGGCCATGCCGGCCAAAAGCCCCGAGGTGACCGGCAAGTTGGGCTCGCCCGACGCCACTACCACCATCAGCGGCAAGCAGTTGCCGCCACCCGCCCCCGAATTCGGCGGCGTAATCAAGGACAACGCGATGCAGTCCACCGCCTGGTGGCCGCCGCGCGTCGTGCCGCCCAAGGGGGCGCCCAATGTCCTGCTCATCATGACCGACGACGCCGGCTTCGGCGTGCCGAGCACCTTCGGCGGGGTGATCCCCACGCCCACCATGGACCGCATTGCGAAGGAAGGCCTGCGTTACAACCGCATGTTCTCCACCTCGCTATGCTCGCCCACGCGCGCCGCGCAAATCACCGGGCGCAACCACCACTCGGTGGGCTTCGGCGTGATCGCCGAGCAGGCCACTGGTTTCCCGGGCTACGACAGCGTCATCGGCGTGGACAACGCCACCATCGGCCGCATCCTGCTGGACAACGGCTATTCCACCTCGTGGTTCGGCAAGGACCACAACACGCCGACCTACCAGGCCAGCCAGGCCGGCCCCTTCGACCAGTGGCCCACCGGCATGGGCTTCGAGTACTTCTACGGGTTCGTGGGCGGCGATGCCAACCAGTGGGGGCCGAACCTGTTCCGCAACACGACCCAGATCTACCCCTGGCTCGGCCATGAGGGCACCTTGAAGATGGATCGCTCGAATCCCAAGGCGGAGATCTGGCCGGTCACCGGCAAGGAGCCCACCTGGAACCTGATTACCGCCATGGCCGACGACGCCATCGACTGGATGTACCGCATCCACCAGACCGACCCCAGCAAGCCGATCTTCATGTATTACGTGCCCGGCGCCTCCCATGCGCCGCATCACCCCACCAAGGAGTGGGTGGACAAGATCCACGCCATGCACCTCTTCGACGACGGCTATGAGAAGCTGCGCGAGACCATCTTCGAAAACCAGAAAAAGCTCGGGGTCATCCCCCAGGGGCTCGAGCTGACCCCCTGGCCGGATAAGATCCTGACGCCCTGGGACAAGCTCAGCCCCGAAGCGAAAAAGCTTTTCATCCGTCAGGTGGAGGTCTTCGCCGCCTATGTGGCCTATAACGATCATGAGATCGGCCGGGTGATCCAGGCCTTCGAGGACCTGGGCAAGCTCGACAACACCCTGGTCATTTACCAGAACGGCGACAACGGCACCAGCGCCGAGGGCGGACCCATGGGCACCTTCAGCGAGGTGGCGTTCTTCAACGGCGTGGCGCCGCCGGTGGACGTGCAGATGAAGTTCTACGATGCCTGGGGCACCGAATATGCCTACAATCACATGTCGGCCGGCTGGTCCTGGGCCTTCGACACGCCCTTCGACTGGTTCAAACAGAACGCCTCCCGGCTGGGCGGCACCAACCAGAACATGGTGGTGTCGTGGCCGAAGGTCATCAAGGACAAGGGTGGCCTGCGGGAGCAGTTCGTGCATGTGATCGATATTGTGCCGACGCTGCTTGAGGTTACCGGCATCGGTGCGCCCGAATACGTGGACGGGATCAAGCAGAAGCCCATCGAGGGCACGAGCTTCGCCTACACCTTCGACGCGAAAAATGCCAAGGCCCCGTCCCACCACAAGACCCAGTACTTCGAGATGATGGGTCAGTATGCGCTCTATCACGACGGCTGGATCATGAGCACCAAGGTCAACCGGGCCCCTTGGCAGGCCTTCGAGGCGGCCAACCCGGACCCGCTGAACAACCAGATCTTCCAGCTCTACAACCTGGAGGAGAGCTGGAACCAGGCCAACGACGTCGCCGCCCAACATCCTGACAAGGTGAAGGAAATGCGGGCCATGTTCCTCGAGGAAGCCAAGAAGTATCAGGTTCTCCCGTTGAACGCCTCGGTGGGCGCCCGGGTCGCGGCCCAGCGGCCGAGCGTTCTGGCCGGCCGCAACACGCTCGTCTATACGCGGCCCATGACCGGTGTCCCCCAGGGCGATGCGCCCTACCTGCTCAATACCTCCTATACCATCACGGCGGACATCACGGTACCCAAAGGGGGTGCCGAGGGCATGATCGTGACCTCGGGTGGACGTTTCGCGGGCTGGGGCTTCTATCTCAAGGATGGCAAACCCGTGTTCTGCTGGAACCTGCTCGATCTCGAACGCATACGTTGGGAAGGCCCGCAGGCGCTGGCCCCCGGCCGGCACATTGTGGAGTTCGACTTCAAGTATGAAGGTTCCGGGGACGGAACGATGGCTTACAACAGCTTTTCCGGCATCGGCCGCAGCGGCGTCGGCACGCTCAAAGTGGACGGCAAGGTGGTGCAAACCAGGAAGATGGAGAAAACCATCCCCATCATTCTGCAGTGGGACGAGGCCTTCGACATCGGCTCCGACACCATCACCGGCATCAACGATGCCGACTACCTGCCGCCCTTCCCGCTCACGGCCCAGTTCAACAAGCTGACGATCACCATCGACCGTCCGCAGCTGTCGCCGGAAGAGATCAAGAAGCTCGAGGAGGGCATGAAGAAGATGGAAGCCGGCCGCGAGTAGGCGGTAATTCGTGAACCACATGGGCCGCCCTTTGACGGGGGCGGCCCATGCCAGGACATCGGTTGGGGGGCGTTGCGGCCCCCAACCTTGCAGCAGCAGTTGTATTCCTTCAACGGCAGTCAGGAATAATCCAAATGAAGATAGACGGTTTTTTTATCACCGGTTTAGCGGCGGTCTTTTTTATCCTGTCGATGGCCCTGCCGCTCTTGGCCCAGCCGGTCAGCAATCCTCCCGCGGGTCCCCTGCCGCAGCTTGCGCCCGGGCAGAGCCTCGGCATCGCCCTGGGCATCCCCACCGTGCCCAATCTGCGTGACGTGGGGGGCTACAAGACCCGCGACGGCGCAACCGTCGTGCGGGGGCTCGCCTACCGCTCGGACACCTTCAATCCGATGAGCCCCGGGGACATCAAGAAGCTCGCGCGCGTCGGTCTGAAGAACGACTACGATTTGCGCACCACGGCGGAAGTGAAGGCCAAGCCCGATGAGATGCCGCCCGGGGTGGCCTACCACCTGCTGAACGTGCTGGCCGACGCCAAGTCCGCCGCGCCGGCGGAGCTCGAAGCGCTGCTGCACGAGCCGCAGAAGGCCAACAAGGCGCTTGGGGGCGGCAAGATCGAGGCCCTGTTCATGGAGGGCTACCGCGAATTCATTTCACTGCCGAGTGCGAAGCAGTCCTATCGCACACTCTTTCTGGACTTGGCCAATCCGCAGATGGCGCCGGGCGTGTTCCATTGCACCACCGGCAAGGACCGCACCGGCTGGGCCGCCGCCGCGCTGCTGACGCTGCTCGGCGTGCCCCATGAGACGGTCATGGCCGACTACATGCGCACCAACGATTACACGCTGCCGCAGTTCAAACCCGTGATCGACGACTTCGTGGCCGCCGGCGGCGACCGCGCCATTGCGGAGGCCATTTTCGGCGTCAAGCCCGAGTACCTGGAAGCGTCGTTCGAAGAGATGCGGGAGCAGTACGGAACGATCGAAGGCTATTTCGCGGATGGGCTGGGGATCGATGCCGCGCAGCAAAAGGCCCTGCGTAACCTTTACCTGAGCACCCAATAGGCTTAGCGCAGCGGCCTCGAAGCAGAGAGAACCGCGAAGCGCTTATGGCCGCCAGCCGAATAAGGGCTTATGCAAAAAACCATAAGATAAGGAATGGATTATGGGAACAAGACGAATCCTGAAAATCATTTCCGTAATTTTCTTCACTGCCGGCCTGGCGGCCGTGCCGGCCATGGCCCAGATGCTCGAGGGACCGCCGGCGGACCCGCAGTACAAGTACTCCACCGCGATGCCGCCGGGCGTCGCGATTCCCGAAAAGGTCGAGACGCGCCTGGGCACGCTGCAATTCGACGGCGGCGCCCCGGATGCGTCCACCGCCGACAAGCTTTTCGACAACCTCGACTTCCAGCGCGCCGTTCAGGCCTATCTGCTCGGGTTGCCGCCGGTGAACCAGTTGGCGAATCGCACGGCCATCCTGACGATGGGACCGGTGAACAAGACCGTGCCGATCTGGGAAGAGCTGGTGGACTCGCGCACGGTGGAGCTGACCGCGAACGACAACACGGTTTACAGCTGGTTCTGGGTGGACCTGCACGACGGTCCGCTGGTCCTCGAGGTGCCCCCCAAGGTGCTCGGGCTGATCGACGACATGTGGTACCACTTCGTCATCAACCTCGGCATCACCGGGCCCGACAAGGGCAAGGGCGGCAAGTACCTGCTGCTGCCCCCGGGCTACAAGGGCGCGGTGCCGAACGGTTACCACGTCGTGAAGTGCCCCACCTACAGCGTCTGGCCCGTCTGGCGCAGCTTCCTCGTGAACGGCGATCCCAAGCCGGGCGTTGACCTGGTCAAGAAATTTACGAAGATCTACCCCCTCGCCGATGCGGATAAGCCCCACCCGTCGCCTAATTTCGTCGACATGTCCGGCAAGCCGTTCAACATGGTCGGGCCGTCGGGCTACCCGTTCTGGGAAATGCTCGACAAGGTGGTGCAGGAGGAACCGACCGATACCGTCGATGCGACCACCCTGGGTTTCTGGGCCGCCATCGGCATCCAGAAGGGCAAGCCCTTCGCTCCGGACGCGCGCATGAAGAAGATTCTCACCGAGGCCGCGGCGGTGGGCGATGCGACGGCGCGAACCATCGCGTATCGGTTGCGCAGCCGTGAGGGCTACTATTTCGCGAACAGCAACTGGCGACTGCCCTTCTTCGGCGGCTACAAGTTCGAATGGCAGCCGGGGGTGGCGAACCTCGATGCGGCCGCTTTCTTCTTCTTTCTCGCCACGGGGGTCACGCCGTCCATGGACACCACGATCGTCGGCGAGGGGTCGATCTACCCCTGGGCCGCATTGGACGCTGATAATGAGCCGCTGGAGGGCGGCAAGAACTACACGCTGCACTTACCCCCGAATATTCCCGTGAAGGATTTTTGGTCGGTGATCGTCTACAGTACCCAGACACGCTCGATGATTCAGACGAACGACCGCTTCCCCAGCGTGAGCAGTCAGAACAAGGGCCTTCAGGTCAATAGCGATGGTTCGGTGGACGTGTATTTCGGCCCCAAGGCCCCGGCCGGAAAGGAAAACAACTGGGTGCAGACCATTCCCGGCGAGACCTGGTTCACCATTCTGCGGCTCTATGGCCCGCTCGAGCCGTGGTTCAACAAGACCTGGCAACCGGGGGAGATCGAACGGGTCAAGTAGGTCCCGCGCGCTCAACGCGCGGGCGGTTTTGCAGGGAACGGCAGATCCGATCGAATTCCGATCGGATCTGCCGACCGGCGGCGGCAACGCCTGTTTCGGCAATGGTGTGAGAAGTGCCCCGGCCCGAATTCCAGGGACGCAGTGACGGCGGAAGCATTGCAGGGGCAACGCCTGACCGGCGTTTGCGGGGGCGCTTCCCTGCTTTATTGGATCGCAACACAAAAAGGTAAGAGGTAAACAGCGATGAAGATGCTAACCATTCTAACGGCCGGCCTGATCGTTCTGGCCGCGCCGCATTATACCCTGGCACAGGGGCAGATGGCCACCAAGGCCGCGACGGCCGTCCAAATTGCCGAAGCGCGCAAAGCCAATGCAAAGCTGATGCACGAATATTCCTGGCAGTCCCGTACGGAATTGATCGAAAACGGTGCGGTCAAGGATATGCGGCTGGATCAGGTTCAATACGGTCCGGACGGCACGTTGCAGCGCATGGCGCTCAACGAACAGGGGGCATCCCTGCCCATGGGCTTCCTGCGCCGGGCCATCGCCGAAAAAAAACGCAAGCAGATGGAGGACTTTTTGAAGGGGCTGCGGGGTCTCCTCGATCAATACACCCTGCCCACGGCAGGCAAGGTTCTCGACTTTATGGACAAAGCCACCACCACGCTGGCGGACGACGGTCGCTTGATCCTGATGAGCGGCACCGGCGTGGTGGTCCCGGGCGACAGTCTCTCCGTGTGGACGGAAGCGGCCACCCGGCATACCCACAAGATGGAGGTCAATACCTTCTTTCAGAACCAGGCGGTGAATCTCACGGCCACCTATAAGACCCTGCGCAGTGGTCTGACCCATGTCGAATATGCCGAAGTGATTGTCCCGGGCAAGGAATTGACCGTCCAGGTGCAGAATTTCAACTACGAGCGGACCATGCCGCCGCCCGCGCCAAAGATGGCGGTGCACCCAAAACCCTCAAGCGCGTCGTCGTCCTCGCTTGAGACCGTGGAACGCAAGTTGAAAGACTTGAAAATGTTGTTCGATAAGGGCCTGATCACGCAAAGCGACTACGACGCCAAAAAGGCTCAGCTTCTCGAAGGCCTGTGATGGCCCCAAGGCTCATTTTCCGGCCGTTGAGCAGGGGGGGCATCCGTCGGCCGATAACGCATTTATTCCCCACTAACTGGAAAGGGGGGTGTGATGAACTCTCGCAAAGCAATCGTAATTTGGCTGTCGATCGTACTCCTGATGGCCGGGTGCGCATCGACCAAAATCACCCAGCGCGATGAAATCGTGACCGGGCAAATCCCGCGGCCCGACACCATTTGGGTGCACGACTTCGCTGCCACGCCCGCCGATGTCCCGAACGAGTCCGCGTTCGCCGGGCAGGAAATCGAGCACCTAACGCCCCAAACGGCCCAACAGATCGCGGCCGGCCGGCAGCTCGGCGAGGAAATTGCGGCCCAGCTGGTCACGCAGATCAGGGACATGGGCATGCACGCCGAGCGGGCCTCGGCGGCCACGAAGCCGCAGATCAACGATATTGTCATCCGAGGCTATCTCGTATCGATTGTCGAAGGCAGTGCCGCCAAACGCATCGTCATCGGTTTCGGCTCCGGTGCTTCCGATCTGAAAGTGGCGGTCGAAGGGTTCCAGGAGACGGCCCATGGCTTGCGCAAACTGGGGTCCGGTTCAACAGATGCCACCGGAGGCAAAGCACCCGGGGCGGATTTGGGGGTTCTCGGTTTGATCGCCACCCACAACCCGGCGGGACTCATCATCAGCAGCGGTGTCAAAATCTACGATGAAGAGAGCGGCAGTGCCACGATAAAGGGCCGGGTCAAGGGGACGGTCAAGGAAATTGCCGATGCCCTTAAACTGCGGTTCGAGGAGCAGGGTTGGATCTAGTGAAGCGCCGCCCTGCGGGTTTGCCGGCCGGCCGCCATGTGCGACGGCCGCGGACGGCCCATTGAGATGGGAAACGATATCTACCGAATGGGAGAAGGACCATGAAGGTCAAAACGATTCTATGCGCAAGCGCACTGTTTCTGGCGGTTGCCTTGGGGGGAGGCATTCCGGGGAGCGCCCTGGCCCAGGAAGACGACGCCAAGGCCATCCTGAAGGCCATGTCGGACTATGTGGGCGGTCAGCAAACCATCCAACTCACCTTTGACAGCGCCATCGAAATCATCACCCCACAGCTGGAGAAGATCCAGTTCACCAATTCCGGCGAGGTCCTGCTGCATCGCCCGGACAAGCTGCGGGCCCACCGGGTGGGCGGCTATGCGGATGTGGCCATGGTGTTCGACGGCAAGACCGTCAGCATCTATGGAAAGCACGTCAACGGCTACCTCCGGCTCCCTGCGCCGGGCACCATCGATCAACTGGTCGAATTTCTCCGGGAAGGCCACGGCGTATCGCTGCCGGGTGCCGATCTGCTGCTGTCCAATTCCTATGATGTCCTCGTGGCCGGGGTCCAGGAAGCCAAACATATCGGCCGGGGCGTCATCGACGGCGTGGAGTGCGAGCACATCGCGTTCCGCAACTTCGACACTGACTGGCAGCTCTGGGTGGAAGTGGGGCAGACCCCCATCCCGCGCCAGATGGTCATCACCAGCAAGACGATCAACAGCGCGCCGCAGTACACGCTGCGCGTCAAGGGCTGGAAAACGGATGTCACGCCGGCCGGGGATGCCTTCACGTTTACGCCGCCGGCAGGCGCAAAAAAGCTCAGTGAGGACGCGCTCACCGCACTCGACGAATTGCCGCCGGGGGCACCACCGCAAGGAGGGAAACCATGAAACGCAACATGATCAAATTCATCTTCGTACTGGCGCTGGCCGTTGCCGGATGGATGTGGAGTGGTGACTTCAACGCGCCATCGGGCGATCTGGTGGCCACGGCCGAGGCCCTCATTGGCCGGCCCATGACACCGCTCAGCTATGCCGGCGTGGCCCGCCGAACAACCGTCAGGGCGGCCACCTACAGGAGAGTGAGGTGGTAGGACGTCCGGGCGGTCCCTGTTGGCTGGACCGGCTGCCGAAATGGATCAACGGATGAACGCGCGGTTAAGGTTGGGGGCCATACATCTCGTGGGTATGGATCGTATTAAAACGCTTCTGATTTGGTCGGTGGGGCTGCTCCTGTTTGGGGCAGCCGCCGGGACGATGGGCTACGCCCAGGAGTCGCCCGCCAAGGAGCCCCCGCCTGCCGTGTCGGTCGGAAACGCCCAGACCTCCCCGGCCAAAAAGTCTCCGCCTGCCACCCAACCTGACGTGGTCATTCCGCCGGCCGAGATCGCCACCAAAGCCACCGAAGCGACCAACCTGCTGGTGACGCTTTCCACGAAATACATCTCCGGCTCGCAAATCGAAAAGGTTCAGAAGCCCTTTTACGAGATGAGCCGCCAGATCGAGCAGGAGTACGACGACGTTTCCATGACCCTGCAGGAAAATCCGTCGCTGGCAACGCTCCAGAACCTGCACGAAGTGTGGCAGGCGCGGCGTGAGCGGATCGATGATTGGCTGCAACTGCTCACGGCGCGGGCCCTGGACCTGAAGCGTATCCTGGACCGTTTGGCGGGCCTCGAGACCACCTGGCGCCAGACCCAAAAGAGCGCCAGGGAAGCGAAAGCACAGGTCGCGACCTTGCAGCAAATCGAGACGGTGCTGAATGCCATCCACACGGCCCAGGTGCCGCTGCAGGCCACCCACGACCGGTTGCTGGGTCTGCAAGGTCTTATTTCCGAAGCCTTGAAGCGCTGCGATGACACCCTGACGCATATCGTTCAGGCCCAAAAAGGGGTTGTCACCGGTATCCTGACAAGAGAGCTTCCGCCCATCTGGGGGGCCGCACAATGGCATGCCGCCCGGATTGCCATACCGGTTCGTTTCCGGGAAAATGTTGACGCGGCGCGGACGGATCTGAGCAACTTTCTACAGGATCCCTCCCGGGAATTGCCACTGCAGATGATGCTCTTCGTGGTGCTGCTGGCGCTGCTGATCGCGGCGAAGCGCTTTGCGGGTCCCTGGGACGCGGTCGGCGACAGAGAAGCTCACCTGGGTCGGGTTTTCGAGCGACCTTACGCCGCTGCTTTATTTACCGTGTGGCTGTTTGCGACCCGCTATGCGTCGCCGACCCCGCCAATGGTCAAGGAGCTGTTTACGGCCCTGGTGCTTATTCCCGTCTTTCGGCTGGTGCAGCCGGCCCTTCCCCCCCGCTTGATGCCCAAACTCTATATTTTGGGCGCTCTGTTTGCCGTCGACACGCTGCGGGGCTTTTTCGTCGGCGTCCCGGTGATGGCCCCCATGCTATTGATGGCGGAAGGATTGGCGGCCATCGGGGTTTTGGCATGGCTGCTGACCTCCGGTGACCTGCTTGCCGCCTCCACCTCGGAAAACGCAACTTACCGGCAAAGAATGGTGCTTTTCGTCAAAGGCGTCATGGTCTATCTGGCCGTCGGTGTTGCGGCCGCAGCCCTGGGCCAGCTGCGGCTGGCCCGTCTGATCACGCCGGGCAGCCTGTCAGCGTGTGTGCTGGCCCTGGCCTTTTTCGCCGGCGTGCGCCTGTTCGGGGGTACCGTGACGGTGCTCCTGCGCCTTTGGCCGCTCAAGCGGCTGCGCATGGTCAAAACCCATGGCGATCTCCTGGTAAAATGGGCCTACCGGCTGCTGGTGTGGCTGGCCGTCATGGGCTGGGCCCTGCGCCTGTTCGATCAGCTGGGGCTCCTGGATCCGATCCTGACCATGGGCAGCGGTATCCTGGCCACCAAATTCGAGCGCGGCGCCATCAGCATCACTATCGGAGACGTTTTGGCCTTCGGCATCACGGTGGCGGCCTCTTTCCTGCTCTCGGGCCTCATCCGTTTCACCCTGAACGAAGAAATCTACCCCCGGGCCCACATCCCCAGCGGTGCCGCCTATGCCTCCTCGCGCCTGCTGCATTACACCGTCCTGACCCTCGGATTTCTGGTGGGTCTGGCCCTCCTGGGGGTCGATCTCACCAAAATCAGTGTCCTGGCCGGCGCCTTCGGCGTGGGGATCGGATTCGGGCTTCAGAACGTGGTGAACAATTTCGTCTGCGGGCTGATCATGCTCTTCGAACGGCCGGTGCACGTGGGCGACACGGTTGAACTGGACGGGATTATGGGCGAGGTGCGCCTGATCGGTTTCCGGGCCAGCTCGGTGCGCACCTGGCAGGGGGCCGACATCATCATTCCCAATGCCCAGTTCATCACCGCCAAGGTGACGAACTGGACCTTCCGGGACCGGCTGCGGCGTATCGACCTGCCGGTGAGTGTGGCCTATGCCTCCGATCCAAAGCAGGTCATCGAGCTGCTGGAAGGTGTGGCCCGCGCCCATCCGCAGATTCGGGCCTATCCGGTCCCGCTGTGTATTTTCACCAGCTACGGGGACAGCGCCATCAACTTCGAACTGCGGGTATGGATCAATCTGGCGGCCGACCTTACCAATGTGCCTCAAATCCGTAGCGACCTGAACGCCGCGGTCTACGATGCGGTGAAAGCGGCCGGCATGTCATTCCCCTTTCCCCAGCGGGAGGTGCGCCTGCTGGGCGATCCCGAACCCCGGGAGGGGGCTGAAAGCCGGCCCGCAACATTTCCGCCGCCGACCGAAATACAAAAGGGCGCCGGCGAGAGCAAGGACCTTAAATGACGACCTGTCAGCCGTTAAAGAAATGGCTGTATTGGGAATCCTGTCTCAGAGGAGAAGATGCATCTTGAAACCGATCTGGTGTATTGCCGCAGCCATCCTGGCCATGGTATATGCAGTCAGTCTGCCGGCTAAGGCCGACGAGGCGGCCGACCAGGCTGAACTGGCCAAAAAGACCTTGAACCCGGTGGCGGACCTGATCAGCCTGCCGATCCAGTTCAACTACGACCATAAGATCGGCCCCACGGACGACGGGAAGAAATACGTCGTCAATATCCAGCCGGTGATCCCCTTCTCCATCGCACCGGAGTGGAACCTGATCTCCCGCACCATTCTGCCCCTCGCCGACCAGGAAGATATTCTCCCGAACGGCAAGGCGGACGCGTCGGGCATCGGCGATATCACCCAGAGTTTTTTCTTCTCACCGAAAAAGCCCACCACGCAGGGATGGATCTGGGGGGCCGGTCCGGTGATTCTGCTGCCGACCGCGAGCGACAGTGATCTGGGGGGCGGAAAATGGGGCCTCGGCCCAACGGCGGTGGCCCTCAAGCAGACGCACGGGTTTACCTACGGCATCCTGGCCAACCATATCTGGTCGGTGGCTGGCGACAGCGACCGGTCGGACATCAGCGCCACCTACCTGCAACCGTTTTTCGCCTACACCACGAAGACGTTTACCTCATTTACGATCAATACGGAGTCAACCTATGACTGGGAAGACGATCAGTGGTCGGTGCCGATCAACCTCATGGTCAGCCAGGTCCTCAAGATCGGATCGCAGCCCATCAGCCTGCAAGCCGGCCCGCGCTACTGGGCCGAGAGTTCGGACAGCAGCCCGGAGGGGTGGGGGTTCCGGTTTACCTTCACGCTGTTGTTTCCCAAATAGCGCGCCCGCTTTTTACTAGTGGCCCTGCCGGAAAAAGCCGTTGTTTATTATGTGAACGGATCGAATTGCCAAAGGAGGAATAGTTACCATGTTACGTTATTGGCGTCCCATCCTGTCGGTCTTCATGTTTTCCCTCATATGGGCGACTAGCGCCTATGCCGGGGGCCTTTACCTGTACGAAGTGGGAAGCCCCGACGTCGGTGTAGCCGGGGCCGGGTATGCCGCCCGGGCCGACGATGCCGCCACGGTCTTCACCAACCCGGCCGGGATGACCCGCATCGACCAGCCTTCCTTGATGGTGGGCGCCCAGCCCATGTACATGCACATCAACTTCAACCCGGACAGCACCACCTCGGCGGTGGCCCGCACGCTCCCGGGCGGCTGGGCGGCCGACGGCGGCAACAGCAGCGGGTGGATGCCGGCGGGCGGTCTCTACTACGTCCACCCGGTCAACGACCGGCTGCGGCTGGGCCTTTCCATGAACGGCTATTTCGGTCTTTCCCTGGACTACGAAGACGACTGGGTCGGTCGCTACTACGTGCAGGACGCCACCCTCCAGGCGGCCGCCATCCAGCCGGCCGTGGCCTGGAAGGTTAACAACTGGCTTTCGGTGGGGTTGGGTGTGAACGCGCTCTACGGCATGCTGGACGAACAAGTTGCCGTCAACAACATCGCGCCTAACCTGCCGGACGGCAAGCTCAAGATCAAGGACGAGGACTGGACCGCCCAGTTCAACATCGGTCTGCTGGTGGAGCCCTGGCAGGGAACCCGTTTCGGTCTTACCTATCTGTCACAGGCGGATCTCGATTTTTCGGACCGGGTGAGTTTCAGCGGGCTTGGACCGGGCCTTCTGACGATACTCGGCAACCGGGGGCTGCTCAACGCCAAACTCGACTTGAGCATGACCATGCCCCAGGCGGTCATGTTCAGCGCCTATCACGAATTCAGTGACCGGTTTGCGCTGATGGCCAACCTGGGCTGGCAGGACTGGTCCCAGTTCGGCAAGGTCGATGTCAGCATCGACTCGAACAACCCCCGAAGCCTGACGACCAACCTCGACTACAAGGACACCTGGCATGCGGCCCTGGGGGCCGAGTACCGGCTTTCCGCTCCCTGGCTGCTGACCGGCGGGGTGGCTTATGACAGCGCCATGATGGACGAAGACCAAGTTACGCCCTCGCTGCCGACGAGCGATACCTGGCGCTTCGCCCTGGGGACCCGCTACGAATGGTCGCCGGACGTGACGCTTTCGGGGTCCTACGAAATGGTATGGATGGGCGACATCGACATGACCGTGGACCGCGGCCCCCTGGCCGGGCGGGTGTCCGGTACCTATGAAGATACCAGCATCCAGGTTTTCTGCCTGACGGCCGCCTGGCGGTTTTGAGCCGCGTGGTACGGGTAGGGACATGACGATCTTCGGAATGCCGATTGACGTCCCGAAAGGCGGCCGTACCGTAAACCATGAAACAGAACACGGGAAATCTTATGTGGCTTCCACTCCTTGCGATAGCGCTTAGATGGCGACGCGGCCGGCAGCGCTGCTGCACCATGGCTGTCTTTCTGGTATTGAGTCTGGCCATCTTGTTCGGGGCGGGCCCGCCAGACGCGCATTCCGCTGCGGCGCCGCAGGCTCCGTCCGCATCCGGCGCGCCCCCCGGAGAGTTGGCTAAGCTCAAGACCTACACCCCGGAGCAGCTCCGGGCGGCGCTGGCCACCCTCAGCGACGAGAACGCGCGCAAACTACTATTGGCAGCGATCGATCAACTGGCCGTGAGCGCATCCGCAGAAGCGCCCGATGTGGCCGCCCAAACGGGCATTACCGCCTTCATGCATCACCTCGAGACGCTTTTTACGAAGATCCCCCCCCGGCTTAAAGCCGTCGTGCGGGGTGCGACGGAACTCCCCACCGAAATGGGAACCGTTTTCGATCAAATGACGGCTGGTCAGGGCGCCCGGCGGCTCATTTTCCTTCTCATGGGCGTGATCGCCATCCTGCTGACAAGCTACGGGGTGGAACGCCTGTTGAGACGCACGCCCCTCCAGTTCCGGGCCCACCTGGACATGCCATTGTTGGGCGGTATGGCGCGATTCGGCGGCGGCATCCTGGCCGCGTTGTCCAACCTGTTGGGTATTATGGTCTTTACGGTGACCGCCATAGCGTTGTTTCTGGTGTTTTTTGAGACCGCCGGGCCGGTGCGCCACTTATATGGCCCCATCCTGACCGCGGTTGTCATGGGGCGCTTGGGCATGCTGCTGATGGAGATCCTATGCGCGCCGCGACATCAAGCGCTGCGGTTGCTGCCCATGGAAGATGCCAGCGCGCGCTATCTCTACCGGTCGCTTTCCATGATCACCTGGGTTCTGGTCGTGGGGCTCATCCTGTCGAAATGGTTTGAGCGCATCGGCATCGCTCCTGACAGCTACCTGCTCGTCGACATCGGGGTGGGGACCCTATTGTTGCTCATGCTGGTCAGACTGGTGTGGCAAAATCGAACCTGTGTGGCCGGCGCTATAAAGGGCGATGGCGTGGCGGGGGCGGAACCCCCCGGCTGGCTCACCGAACAGTTTGCGGCCGTTTGGCACATTTTGGCATTGGCTTACTTGCTATCGATCTGGCTGGCATGTACGACGCGCGCGCTTCTCTTCGGCCCGGATTTGGGTGGCGCCCTTATCCGCAGCCTGCTCGTCGTCCCCCTTTTTCTGCTATTGGACCGCGTGCTGAATCAAATTTTGCCGGCCATCTTCGGGCCCGGCGGAGAGATCCAGAAGGGAAGCGAGGCTATCCCGAACAATGAGCCGGATGACGAACCGGCGCCTGTCAAAACGTTGCGCTCCAAACTTCACGTTATCCGAAACTCCAGCCGGGCCGTCATTTTCCTGATTCTGCTGGTCTGGCTGCTGCGTGCGTACGGCATCGAAGTGCCCTTTGCCGCCAAGATCGCTGACCGCGGGTTTGAAATACTGATCACCATCGCGTTGGCCCTGGTCGCCTGGCGATGGCTCAATGCCTACGTGGCGCGCAGACTTGCGGAAACCGCGCCTCCGCCTCCGGAAGAGGAGGAAGAGGAAGATGAGTTTGCCGGCGTTGTTCTGGACCGCAGCCATACCCTTTTGCCCATGCTGCGGAAATTCTTCGGCACGGTACTGGTCGTCATGGTCATTATGATCGTCTTGTCTTCCCTGGGCGTCGACATCGGCCCCCTGATCGCCGGGGCGGGCGTGATCGGGATCGCGATCGGCTTCGGGGCCCGCAAGTTGGTGGCCGACGTCATCTCCGGCTTTTTTTTCCTCATGGACGACGCCTTCCGGGTGGGGGAATATATCCAGGCCGGGGGCGTCTCGGGAACCGTGGAGGCGACCACCCTGCGCAACGCCATGATACGCCACCATTTGGGAGCCCTCCAGATCGTGGCCTATAGTGACATGGGAACCGTCAACAACTATATGCGGGGCGGCATGGTGGTCAAAATAATGTTCGACCTGCCCTATGATACGGATATCGAAAAGGTGCGCAAGATTGTCAAAAAGGTCGGCCAGAAGATGCTTGCCGACCCCGAATACAGCTCAGATTTCATTCAGCCTATCAAGTCCCAGGGGGTCTACAAGGTCGGCAACTCGGTGCTGACGTTTCGGGTGAAGTTCACGGCCAAGCCGGGCAAACAATTTGTCATCAAGCGGGAAGCCTTCCGCTTGATCAAGGCCGCATTGGAAAAAAAAGGCATTTATTTCGCCCACCGCAAGGTGATCGTCGAAATACCGGAAACACAGGCCGTTTCTGCGGGCGATGGGAAGGATCATGCGGCTGCCACGCGTGAGGAGAAATTGATGGCGGGCGCCGCCGCCCTGGATTCGATCATCAACGAGAAAAAGGGCGACGATAAGTGAGCGCGCAACGGACCGGAGCCCATTTGCGGACTGGAATGGGACGCAACAAATGAAAGGGCTGTAATACTTTTAGTTCGGGGGTATCCCGGTGGCTGAACAACGTCGGGCCCCAGCCGTGATCTGCCGTCGCGGCGGATCAGAGTGCGCATCGGAGAGTGGCGGAAAAAGCCGACTCCGGCAATCGTGTCAGGGAGACACCAAATGGGTTTTCATCTCGATATGTGGGACTGGGTAACCTTCGCGACGCTGGCCATCATCGTGGCGGGCTTTGTCCTGGCGTTGATTTTCATTATGGAGCTTCCGGGCAAGATCGCCATAGCCCGCAAGCACCCGGAGGCGGAGGCCGTCAGAATGATGGGGTGGGTCGGCTTCGTGGCGATCGTCCCCTGGATCCAGGCCTTTATCTGGGCTTTCAAACCCACCAACGTGGTAGACATCCGACGCTTTCCCGGGGAGGAGGCGATGGTCACCGAAAAGGAAATCCAGCGGCTCAGCGGCAAAACCGCGTCAGCGGAATCGCCCGATCCTGAAAAAGAGAAATCAGGCCATCACCACCGCAAGAAAAAAGAGGGAGATAGCTGACCATGGTTGCCGCCCTGCTTATCACCGCGATTGCCGGGATGCTCATCTGGCTGGTATTTTTCAAGTTCAAGTGGATCCGGTTCACCTACGGTTGGGGGTTTTTCCTTTCCTTTTTCCTGGTCCACCTGCTCCTGGTCTTTCTCATCGGACTGCGTTTCGTAGCCCCCTACACGACGGACGCCAGGATGGTTCAGCACACCATCCAGCTCATTCCGCGGCTGCCCGAACCGACCCTCGTGACGGCGGTCCTGGTCGAGCCGAGTGCCCCCATAAAAAAGGGCCAGCCCTTGTTCCAGTTCGACCGGCGACCCTATGAGTACAAGGTCCGGCAGCTCGAGGCGGCGCTGGCCGCGGCCCGGCAGAATGTCCTGGTGCTCAAGGCGGAGCAGGACGCCGCCGCCGCCAGCGTGGCCAAGGCCAAGGCCGAACTGCGATACGCCGACACCGAACTCCAGCGCCAGAAGATGCTTGTGCCGCAACGCGCCAGTTCGGTGGAAGATTTGCAGAAGGCCGCAGCGCGCCGACAGGCGAACCGAGCTGCGGTCACCGAGGCCCAGGCGGAGTATGAACGCGCGCGGATCAAGTACGACGCGCAGATCAATGGCGAAAATCCAACGGTTGCCGAAATAAATGCGGAACTGGCCCAGGCCCGCTATTACCTGGGCAACACCACCATGACGGCGCCCGAGGACGGCACCATCATCAATATCCAGGTGCGCCCGGGCATGGTGTCCGGCATTGTCCGGTTCGGGGCCATCGCTTCTTTCATCGTCGATGCCGATCGCTACCTTATCGGCACCTTTTTCCAGCCGCAGCTCAAGTACGTCAAGGACGGGCAGCCCGTGGAGGTGGCCATGGACCTGTACCCCGGGCAGATTTTCAAGGCCAAGGTGGAGACCATCTGGTGGGCCAGCGGCGAGGGACAGATGCTGCCCAGCGGCACCCTGCCGGCCTTCCAACCGGCGCCGAAGGACGCCCCCCAGGGTCAGTTCGCCGTGAGAATTCGCTTCGATGCCGAGCATCAAAATCGGTTTCCGATCGGGGCGCAGGGTGCGGTGGCCATCTATACCGGCGGGGGCGGCTTTGCCGCGCTGCGGCGGATCGCGATCCGCACCTATTCCTGGCTGAACTGGCTGTACCCGCTCCCGTTCTGACGGGGTGTCGCGAAATGGTGCCCCGTGCCTTTTTTTCAACCACGGCCTGGGGGAATTTGAACAAAAAGACATCACTGGAAAAGGAGAAAAACATGAGTACCTTGATTGTTGTCGGCTATGACAATGCGTTCAAGGCCGAAGAGGTTCGACTGACGCTGCGCAAACTGCAGAAGGATTATTTGATCGATCTGGAAGACGCGGTCGTGGCGGTGAAGGATGCCAAGGGCAAGGTCAAACTGCACCAGGCTGTCAATCTGACCGCGGCCGGTGCCATCGGCGGCGGGTTCTGGGGCTCCCTGATCGGGTTGATCTTCTTGAATCCGCTGCTCGGGGCGGCGGTGGGCGCCGCTGCGGGCGCTGTGTCCGGGACCCTTTCCGACGTCGGCATCAACGATAAGTTCATGAAGGACCTGGCGGATCACCTGAACCCCGACAGTTCGGCGCTTTTCGTCCTGGTGCGCAAGGCCACGCCGGACAAAGTGCTTGCGGAGTTAAAGGGATCGGGTGGAAAAGTTCTCCAGACGTCGCTATCGCATGACGACGAGGCCAAACTCCAGGTGGCCCTGGACACGGCCCGAGCGTGATGGACGCGCAAAAAGGGGCACTGATCATGTCCATTACAGCCCTGGGCAAATACCGGGTTGCCGCGATGGCGGCTTCAGCGAGCCACCGTGAGCAGCGAATACTCTCGATGGTGGTTCTCGCCTGCGTCCTGGTTTTGACCGGTTGCGTCAAGGTGGGCCCCGACTTCATTCGCCCCGAGACGCAAATCCGGCAGCAGTGGATGGAGACGGACGGCTTCGCGGCGCAGACCTCGCCCGCCGATTACCGCACCTGGTGGAACGTGTTCCGGGACCCCGTGCTCGACACGCTCGTTCAGATCGCCTATGCGCAAAACATACCGTTGCGCGTGGCCGGCGCCCGAGTGTTCGAGGCGCGTGCCCGCCTGGGGATCGCCATCGGTGATCAATATCCCCAGGTTCAGCAGATGGGGGGCTCCGTATCGAACATCCGGGAGAGCGAGCAGGCGCCCTCGGCACCTCAGAAGACGGTGTCGTCAGACAAATACCAATACGATCAGGTGCAGGCAACGATGGCGGCCGGCTGGGAAATCGATTTTTGGGGCAAGTTTAGAAGTGCCGTGGAATCTGATAATGCGGAGTTTCTCGGTTCAATTGCCGCCTACGACAATGCCCTCGTCAGTCTTACGGCCGATGTGGCGCGCGCCTACATCGTCATTCGCACGCTTGAAGAGCGCTTGCGAATCGCTCAGAAAAACGTGGGCCTCCAGAAAGAAAGTCTGCGGATCGCGCAAACCCGTTTTGACGCCGGAGCCGCCAACGGTCTCGACGTCGACTTGGCCATGACCCTTCTGCGAACCACCGAGGCGAACATTCCTCCCCTAGTGGCTTCCCTCCGGCAGGCCAAAAACGCCCTCTGTATCCTGCTGGGCATGCCGCCCGGCAACCTCGATCACTTGATGGGCAAGGGGTCAACCATCCCGCAGGCCCCTCTGGAGGTGGCCGTCGGCATTCCCGCCGACCTTCTCCGGCGCCGGCCGGACATCCGCCAGGCCGAGCTCCAGGCCGCCGCCCAGTGCGCCCTCATCGGCGTGGCCAAGTCGGACCTCTATCCGGCTTTCAGCCTGAACGGGGCCTTTGGGTTTCTGGCGAGCGATGTGGGCAGTTTTGCCCTCAGCGACGTCACAAACTGGAGCAGCCGTTCCACCTCAGTCGGTCCTTCGTTCACCTGGAATATTTTCAACTATGGGCAGATCACCAACAACGTCCGGGTGCAGGACGCGCGTTTCCAGGAGCTCATCTTCGGCTACCAGAACACCGTGCTGCGCGCCCAGCAGGAGGTGGAGGATGCTTTGAGCGGTTTCCAGCAGGCCCAGAAAGGGTTGATCCGCCGGGCGGAGGCGGTGGAAGCTTCCCAAAAAACGGCCGACCTGGCCATGATTCAGTACCAATCGGGTGCCACCAATTACACGACTGTGATCACCGCCCAGCAGTTTCTGCTCGCCAACCAGACCAACCTGGCCTTTGCTCAGGGCGACTTGCCCCAAGCCCTGATTGCCATTTACCGCGCCCTGGGGGGAGGCTGGGAACTGCGGTCTGGCAACCCGTTCCTGCCCGCCGCGATCACCACCTCCATGGGCAAGCGCACGAATTGGGGCGGTCTGCTTGAGCCGGCCGCGGTTCAACCGCTCGATAACCGGCAGCTCCTGACACCCGATTGGTAGGGCTGTTCTAAAATGGAGGCGAACCGAAGCCTGGACGACCGCGCCTTTGGGCCGGTGGTCCGAAAACAGAATGGATCCAAGTTTGAAATACAGACCGCGCCTATCGACGAGGCATTTTTAAAAGAAAGCATTAATCAAATAAGCATTCGCAGCGATGGACAACGATAAATGAGCGCATTGATGATGAACGCCAATTCTAAAGGGAAAGCATGCTCCTGAAGGAGGTCTCATGAAACGGATACTGATATTAACGGCGGTTGTAATAGGGGTCACGCTGGGGGCTTTCCCGACGGGCCTTATGGCCCAGAGCTTTGGGACAGACCAAGGGGCCCAGGGCGGGGAATGTTATTTCCAGGCCAGCGAAGACACCTATCTCAAAATCTATTACCTCGGCAAGAGTGGGGTCGAACGCCAGGCCGTCTGGGAAGGCTTCCTGGCGGCGGGGGAAACCAAAGCCTACAATGCGCCTTACGGTACGGTTGGATTCGCCACCAAGCAGGCCCCGAACGATCCCTGGAACGAAGACCAGCAGGCATGCGCCAATGGGGAGGCGATCGATATCCCCTGATGGCCCGGCGGCCGCAACTGAAGCGGCGCTCTCATTTTTGCGCATTGCCAACACGGTGACGTATTAAGCAGATCCATAACCCAAGGAAAGGAAACGACGGATGAAAAAGCTAATCGGAGTCATGGCATCGGTATTGTTGCTGGCGAGCTGTGCCAGCATGGACGGCGGCAGCATGTCGGCGGCCCAGCAGAACGAAACGGGTTTTTTGAAGGGCTATTACAATCGGCTGCAGCCCGGGCCGGAGGGGGGCGCCAAGCTGCGCTGGATCAAACCCAATGTGGACTTCGCCCGCTACAACTATGTCATGCTGGACAGTGTGGAGTACTTCTTTGCCAAGGACTCGGAATACAAGGGCATCAACGCCGATGAACTGAAGTCCCTGGCCGACCAGTTCAACAAGACCCTGGTGGATACGCTCAAAGATTCCTATCCCATCGTGACGGAGCCGGGCATCGACGTCGTGCGGATCCGCTTTGCCATCACGGATCTCAAACAAAGCTATCCGGGCTTGAGCGCCGTCACGACCATCGTCCCGGTGGGATTGGGCATCAGCATCATCAAGAAAGGGGCCACCGGATCCTGGACCGGCTCGGGCGCCACCAGCGCGGAGATGATGGCCCTCGACTCCATGACCAACGACGTGATCGCCGTGGCCCAGGACGAGCGAAGCGCCAGTTTCGGTGAGCGGTTTACGAAATGGGGCTCGGCCGATGACGCTTTCAAATACTGGGCCGAGCGGGTCAAACTCTACCTCGACACGGTCCATGGGAAATAGGCCCGATTGGCGCGGGACCGTGGCCGTCGCTGAAACCGGTTGGCGGCCGAAGCCGAACGGATGACCCGCGCCACTATTTCCCACGCGCTCGATGCGAAGCAGGGACAATATCGCCAATAGGTCCAGCAGAGCCCCAAGGCCTTGGAGTGAAGTGCCTTTGATAAGCTCTGTCCGTACTGGTGGATGCCAACCTAGGGAAACCGGATCGCTCGCCAGATGTGCTCAGACCTGACAAGGCGGCAAATCCAACGACATGATGAAGAAGGCACGACGACTAGCCGGAGGGGCCGGATAATTTTTTTATCAAGGGAGACTATAATGAAGGTGCGTATTACGATTTGCATCACTGTTTGTCTGGTTGTGGCCACGGTTTTCGCACTGCCTGCCAGTGCTTTTGAGATCATCACGGCCGACGACATCAAGGAAAACGTTATAACGCGGGATATGCTCATCGCCACGGCGGATAATTTCATTATCCTTTACGATGCCTCGGGCTCGATGGCGGCCAGCTACAAACCGGGCGTCCAGAAGCTCGATGCGGAGCTGGAAATCCTGAAACAGCAGAACAAGATTCTCCCCAACCTGGCTTACAATGCAGGCCTGTATTCCTTTACGCCTTTTAAAGCCTACTACGACGTGCAGCCCTACGACCGGCAGAAGTTCCAGGCGGCCATCGACCAGTTGCCTAACACCAAGACCGCCGGTGGCTTTGAGGACCAGCCGACGCCGCTGGCCGAAGGCCTGGCCGCCCTGGATCCGATTCTGGCCAAGCTCGATGGCAAGACCGTGGTCTTCATCTTTACGGACGGCACTTACACCTACAATCGGGTGACCAAGGAGCGGCCCCTGGATGCGGCCAAACCCCTGGTGGATAAATATAACGTCTGTATGTACCTGATCAGTTCGGCCACGACGCCCAAGGGCGAAAAACTGCTCGCTGACATGGCCGCCCTCAACGAGTGCTCGCGGGTCGTGCCTTTCGACGCGCTCTACAACAATCCGTTGTGGGGCCAGGGGGCGCTTTTCGTGGTGAAATCCACCACGGATGTGGTCACCACCACCGATCGCAAGGTCGTGGGGGCCAAGGCTGAGAACATCAATTTCGCATTTGACCAGGTCGCCATCCAGGCCGGGGATCACGAGAATCTGAAGCAGGTGGCGGAATTCCTTCAGAACAATCCCAATGCCTATGCGGCCTTGGCCGGTTTCACGGACAACGTGGGGAATCCGGAGTACAACCTGCATCTTTCGCGGCTGCGGGCTGAGAGCGCCAAGAACTACATCCTGGAGCAGGGCCGCATCGACCCGGCCCGGGTGGTGCTTTTCTGGTACGGGGCCACCAACTTCATCGCGACCAACGACACGCCCGAGGGGCGCGCCAAGAACCGCCGGGTGGAGATCGCCATTGGCATGATAGGCGAGTGATAACGGCATCCGGTTGGCAGGCATCGACCTGCCAACCGGTTACAATGATAGATGAAGAAAGAAAGGTCGTTGCAATGAATTTGATTTCAGCAAAGGGCAAGACGGCGATTGGCGCAGTACTGGCCGGGATTTTTCTGACGACTTGGCTGGCAGGCTGTCAATCCTTCCCCCAGCGGGATATGGGAAAATTCGTGCCCGACTTCAATCGGGTAGCGATCCCCAGTAACGGGGGGACGGGCTCCCAGACCTTCAAGACCAACGATATGTCGATCAATTACCAGGACATGCGCGTCGGAGATCAGTTGAAGGTTTGGGGCTCGGGAGAGATTCGCTTTGAGAGTATCAACCAGCTGGTCTTTCACCTCTATTTCCTGGATGAGCGGGGGCAGGTGATCACCATCGACAACTTTTTTTCCTATGTGGACCACAGTGATTTCGAAGCATTGAACTTCGGAAAGCGCCACTTCCACCGTGATTTTACGATACCCGACGGTGCGGTGGCCTTCGCCATTGGTTACGACGGCGTAACGGGCCGTGTCCCGGGATCGTTCGCGATACCGTTTTCACATTATCCGTTCGACGAATAAGGTTGTCTATACCCCCAGGCCCCTTGCCGGTTCTCGGGTGAGCGCAAAGCGGCCCGCCGGCTAGGCGGGGCGCCATTGCAAGCGGCCATTCGAACCGCACCGCAGGCGGGGATACGTTTTCAACAAGGCATGGCTGAAGGCCTCCTCCCCTTGGAATTCACGGCGGCGAGGAGGCCTTGTCGGATTTACCGAGAGGGGCGCCCCTTGATCGTCGACCGATCGGTGGTGCCCCTGCCTCACTTACAGAATAGGCGGCCTAACGACTGCAAAGGAGACCATTTTGAAAAGGAGGGACATGATCAGAAAGCGCCCGTCCGCCATGCAACTGCCGTTTACCGATGCCCAACGATTCTTAGGGTGTGGTTTAAGCGTCATCGTTCTCGTCTCGGTCATCATGATCGCAGCGGCCGCACGGGCCGCCGATGCCCCCGCCGCTCAAGCCCCGGCCGACCCGGTGCAGGTGGTGGGAATCTGGCAGCGGATGGACGGCGAGTATGTCCTGGAGCTGCGCAATCCCACCTTCGACGGCCGGCTGGAAGCGATTTATTTAAATCCCCGACCGATCCATGTTGCGCGTTCGGGATGGGTCCTTAAGGATGGCGACCTCATGGTGCGGGTGGAATTGCGCGACAAAGGCTATCCCGGGAGCACCTATACGCTGGCTTACCAACAGGCCACCGACCGCCTGGTGGGGATCTATTTTCAAGCGGTTGCGCAACAGCAGTTCGAGGTGGTGTTTAAACGGGTCGAATAAACGGGCCCGCATTGGCGACATTTTACCGATCGATGCCGAAATGGGCGATGGCGAGGGACGGGCGGTGAGAAACGCCCCGGCGACAGTGTGCTGGCGTAAAAGACCTTCCCCCGTGATTCCCTCTGCCCGCTGCGACCGCACCGGAACCCGTGCGGCACTTCTTTGATCCGAAGAAAAGCAATACGGTTCATTCTGCCTCCCCGTGACGGCTTCAATAGAGATACCCCGTAGAAAGATGGCTCCCCATGCGCTGGAAATGGGTATGTTTGGGTGTTGTTGTTTTGGTCGCAGCCGCAATGGCGGCGGTCTATGCCGTGCTGGCCAGCTACGACTACAACAAACTCAAGCCGCGCATGGCCCGGATGGTCAAAGAGGCTACCGGACGGGAATTGAAACTGGAGGGGGAGGTCGACCTGACGATTGGATTCACCCCCACCTTGGTCGTGCGGAAGGCCGGTTTTGCCAACGCCCCGTGGGGTTCCCAACCCCAGATGATTCAGGCCGATACGCTTGAAGCGGCGGTGCGGCTGCTGCCCCTGCTGGCGGGAGAGGTGGTGGTGACGTATGTCGGTCTGTCCGGGGTCGACGTGCTGCTGGAAACCGATGCCAACGGAAAGGGCAACTGGGATTTCAGCGCTGCCCGCGGTTCGGGAAAGAGGACCGGGAAGTTCCCATCCCTGGGGATCGCTGTGGACCAGATCCGGATAGAAGACCTGCATCTTGCCTATCGCGGGCGCCGGACAGAGAACGAGGCGCACTATACGATCGACCGTCTGGATGTGGCGCGGCAGGAAGCGGCTGACCGGCTGGCGATCGATCTGCAGGCCCGTTACAACGAAATTCCGGTAGCGCTTTCCGGCCAAACCGGAGGGCTTCAGGCGCTAAGGGCCCATCAACGGTTTCCGCTCGAACTGTCGGGAACGTTTGCCGGGGCCAAGGTCGAGACCGCAGGGGCGATCGACGACCTCCTCACGCTTCGGGGTATCGCGCTCAAGACCCATGTCTCCGGGAGCGATCTGGCGGCACTGGGGATCGATAAAACGATTCTGCTCCCCCAAACGAGCGCTTTCGATGCCACGGGTCTCCTGAAGGGGTCGAAGGCATCCCTCGCCTTGGAAGATTTGACCGGAACCCTCTCCGGCCGAGGGCTGGCTTTGGCCTTCAGCGGAAGTGTGGGCAACCTGTTTGCTCTCAGCGCCATCGACCTGGAACTGAAGGGCGACGGTAAGAACCTGTCCGTGATCGGACCCATGATCGGGCAGAAGCTTCCCGCCACCGAGACGTTCGATTTCCGGGGGCGATTGCAAGGCTCCCCCCAAGGCCTGTCTTTCGAAGAAGCAAAGGCAAACGCCAGGCGGGGTGACTTGGATGTTGTTTTTGAGGGTGAGATCGGCGACGTGCTTGATTTCAGCGGTCTGGATTTGCAGGTGAGAGCTGCGGGCCGGGATCTGGCCGAAGTTGGGCCCATGATCGGCGTAACATTGCCGGCCACCGATGATTTTGCCGCTGAGGGGCGGCTGGAGGGGTCCGCCAAGGCCCTTGGCCTGAAAGCCGCCCAGGGCCGGGCCAAACGGGGCCGTATGAACCTGGCCCTCGACGGCCGGATCCGGAACGTGCTGACGTTGGAGGGCGTGGACCTGAATGTGCAGGGCCGGGGCCGGAATCTGGAGGATGTGGGGAAGATGATCGCTATGGCGCTCCCGGCGACGGATGCGTTCGAGGTCCGGGGCCGATTGACGGGCTCGGCCAAATCCCTGTCTTTCCGACACGTCTGGGCCAGTGCCCAGCGGGGTGGTTTGAAGCTGGGATTGAGCGGTGGGATTGATGGGTTGTTCACGGATAAGACCCTCAATTTGGATGTGCACGCTTCGGGCACGGAGCTGGCCGAAATAGGGCCGCTTGTGGGGGCTGCGCTGCCCGCGCTGGGGCCTTTTGATATAAGTGCCAACCTTGCGGGTTCGCCGAAAGCCATTTCCCTGAGCGACGTTTCCGCCATTGTGGATAAGAGCGATTTTAAGGGCCAGGTCGAGATGGCGTTCCGCAAGCGCCCCAAAATCTCCGTACTCCTGGATTCGTCGGTGATCGATTTTTCACGGTTGATGAACCCCATCGACAAGAAGGCCCAAAAGACTGCCGGCAATCCATCGCCGCAACGCCATTGGCTCCCTGACGATCCCCTGCCGTTCGATGTCCTCAAAAAAGTGGACGCCGACATCCGCATCAGGGCCCGCGACATCCACGCCCGGGACGCCCGTCTTGAATTCGGCCACCTGGTCTTGAATCTCGAGAACGGTGATTTCAGCATCGACAGGCTTGAAGCGGCCTACCAAAAAGCAAAAATTTCGGGGCATCTTGCCATCCGTGATGAAGCGCCGCCGCGCATCGCCCTCGATTTCCTGGTGCAGGGCTTCAACCTGGGCGATTTTCTCAAAGAGACCGGCAAGAGCGACAAGGTCCAGGCCGTTGTCGATATCGCGGCCCATGGGGAAAGCCGGGGGAATTCGCTGAATGGTCTGGTGGCCCATTTGAACGGCTCCATTGGTGCGGTCATGGGGAAAGGCTACCTGTCCCGCTATCTCGAGATCCTCTCCGTGAATCTCAGCCAGAAGGTCCTTTCCCTCTGGGACTGGGTCCGGCGCCATCGGGAAAAGGCCGACCAGATCAATTGTGCGGTGGTCCAATTCGATATCCAGGAAGGGGTGGCCACCAGCCGGGCCTTTGTGTTCGACAGCCAGCTTGCCGTCCTGACCGGCGAAGGCGTGCTCAACCTGGGCACCGAACAAATTGATTTTCTGCTCGTTCAGAACTCCCAGGACCCCAGCTTTGGCCTATCCCCCAATCTGCGCGTCCGCGGCACATTGTCGGACCCGGTGGTGCGACCGGACAAACTTTCATTACTGACCCAGGGCAGCTGGGCCTTGAGCAGTCTTGCCATCGGGCCGTTAGGGCTGCTGGCTCCGTTTGTACACTTGGGCGCCCACAAGGCGCACCCCTGTGATGTTCCTGGTATCGGTTTCATCGAAAATCGCACCGCGCCCTAATGGGACCGCTCTCCAGCAGATACACCGGAGGGACAAACGACACCGACGTCTATGGAAGAAGACCCAGCCATACCGTCAATAAACGAAACCATTAAAGGGGTGCAGGCGACCTGGTAAAACAATCAACCTTCGGCATTGCCCAAAGGGCGGGGGGCCGGTCGGGCGGTGCCGGCGGCAAGGTTTGGTGTTGGATTCAGGATAGCAAGGGAGGCACGATGATAGCGAACGACTGGGTATCCCCCGAGGCCATTCTGGGCGCCATGAACGTGGGGGTTTATGTCTGCGACCGCGATCGGCGAATCGCTTACTGGAGCAAGCGCGCAGAAGCCATTACCGGGTGGCGGGCAGAGGAGGTCATCGGGCATTCCTGCCGCGACAACATCCTCAACCACATCGACAAGGACGGACGCCCCCTGTGCGGTGAAGAAAGCTGCCCCCTGCACCGAGCCATGGTCACCGGGCGGGAGGCCGATGTGTCGATCATTGTCTTCGCCCAGGGCAAAGACGGCCGGCGTATCCCCATGCAGGTCAATGTGGCGCCGCTGCGCAACCCCGCCGGAGAAGTCGTCGGCGGCGTGGAAACCTTCCGGGACCTGACCTCCGTGATGCCCGATTTGCGCCGCGCCCGGCGGATCCAGCAGCGTCTCCTCGAAGACGCCCTGCCGCAGGACCCGCGGGTGCTTTTCACGACCTTCTATCGCGCCCTGGACATGGTCGGGGGCGATTTTTACGCCCTCCACGCCGAAACAGAGGACTGCTATGCCTTCATGCTGGCCGATGTGGAGGGGCACGGCCTGGCGGCGGCGTTCAACGGTATGCACCTGAACTATGTGTGGAACAAATATAGCGACCTGCGGACCGCGCCGAGCGCTTTCGCCGCGGCAGCCAACGACGACCTGGTGCAGGTTTTTGGCCCGGACAGTTCTTTTGCAACGGCGGTGTGCGGCGTTTTCGACGCCGGCACGGGAACCTTGAGGCTTGCCGGGGCCGGCGGCCCACCGTCTCTCCTGCTCCAGGCCGGCGCGGAGCCCCGTTGGATTCATGCGCCGGGCATTCCGCTGGGCATTGCGGTCGGCAGCGTCTTTCCTGAAACGAAAACGGTCCTGGCGCCCGGCGACTGCTTCATGATGTGCACCGACGGCGCTTTCGAAGTGCACAATGCCGCGCAGGAAGAGTTGGGCCCGGACGGTTTCCTGCGGATCATCGAGGCACTGGAATATCCCCGCCGGGATCTTCAGCTGGAACGCCTGGAGGAGGAATTGCTGAAGTATTCCAACGCCATTCGGCTGCAGGACGATCTCACCATCTTTTTGTTGGAATACGGCGTGTGACCCCTAAGTGCCGATTGGCATGGGATTGCGTTGCGACCCGCTTTTATTAGGTTCGATATAAGCCCTCCACCTCTGGTGGAGGACCCGGAGAGGTTCTACCGATCCGGGGTGCCTTTACATCAATTGGTTCCTTCATTTGCGTTCACGCTATAGCAAAAGGATATCGCTTATGAGCACAGCAAAAGCCTTATGGTTCGCCATCCTGATGATTTTTTTCACAACCGGGGCCGTTCTGGCGGATGACGGCATCGTGGAGCGCACCGATGTCTGCCGCAAGGGCACAATTATTATCAAAACCAGTGACGGCGACTATGTGGCCGCCGATCAGGAAACCATGGCCGACGAAGATCACAGCCCCTGGTCGAATGACGAGAATCCGCCCTGCTCCTTTTTTGCGGGGGAACACGTATCGGGCGACCTGAGCGGGGTCGGCCCGGTGACGTTGACCAACAGCCGCGGCCGGGAATGCGACTATGTGATCGAAGGCTCCGGTGACAGCATGCAGGATGCCGAGCAGGCTCTGGGCTGTGAGTGAGAAGGTCCGGCTGGACAGACGATCCTTGCGGCCCTACCTTGGTGGGAAGTCGGTTTTTGCAAAGCATGGGGTCGAGGGACGCTTCAAGGCGTGTGCGATTGTCGCCGACAGTCTTGATATGAATCCCTCCACTCTGCACGCCCGCATGCGCTAACGCGGGATTCTAAAATTTTTGAAATTTTAATCCTGGCGTGGAGCACCATTAGGTTCACAACAATCTGAGATACCAACCAAGAGGGAGGCGTATGGTCTTGGGCTGCGCCATTTCCATGGGAGCAGTGCCGGGCTGCATCGTGACGCCACCCTTAACGCACCAGGATATCGAACAACTGCGGCCCTAAGCAGACGAGCTTATCAGGAAAATCAATTCCGACATTTTGCACGACATGCAGGCGGAGCAGCGCGTCCAGTTTGAAAAGCAAGCCCAAACCCTAAAAAGGAGAAAAACCATGAAAAGAAAGCTGACAAGCATACTCATACTGTCACTGCTGGTCGTCCTGGCCGGGTCGGGGGTGGCCCTGGGAGATGAATATGCCAGCGCCATCAGCGTATTCAAATCATCGCCCGAGGTGCGGGAGTTTTTCAATAATTGTTACGCCTATGCGGTTTATCCCACCGTGGGCAAGGCCGCCTTGTTGGTGGGGGGCGCTTTCGGGGAAGGCAAGGTCTACCGTGAAGGCAAGGTGGTCGGAACCTCCAAGATGATGCAGGCCTCTTTCGGCTTGCAGCTCGGCGGCAAGGCCTTCAGCGAGATCGTCTTCCTGCAGGACAAGCGGGCCTATGACGATTTCACCCGTGGTGAATTCGAATTCGACGCTACGATGTCGGCTACGGCCGTCACGGCCGGCGCGGAAGCTTCCGCCGGCACGGGCGGCAAGACCGCCGGCGCCACGGCCGGCCCCAAGACCGGGGTTCAGGCCAAAACGGAATACCGCAAAGGAATGGCTGCCTTCGTGCACCAGAAAGGCGGCCTGATGGCCGGTTTGTCCTTGGGCGGGCAGAAGTTCCATTTCGAGCCCATGAAATAATGTCACGGACAGCATGGGGCTTACTGCGCCGGCGTAGGGGAAATGCTCAAGGGATACGGACAGGCGCAGTTGCTCCTCGGAGCCACCGCTTTTGGCCGTTCCGACGATGCCGTAGACCTATTCCTCGGCATGGGGGACTACCGTCCGCCCCGGACCCAGCGCTTCTTTTGGAATTACACCCTTAAGCCACTAACGGGGGTTCGATTCCCCCCGGGGTCACCGTTGCTTCTGAAGCCGCCTGGGGAGTTGCCGGCTCCCCAAGCGGCTTTTGAATGCCCAGGCTGACTTTTCCATCTATGGATATCTCATTTTCCCGCTTTTAACGGTTTCGATCATTGTCCGTCAGGGTCATCAAAAAGGCCACGATTTCGTCGACCTCGTCATCCGATAACCCCAGGTTACCGATGTCCGTGGTATTCAGGTTGTCGGATACCTCCGGCCCCTCCCAATTCGCGACGTCGCGCGTGTTCTTGAATTGGACGATGTGCCTGAGGGTCGGGAAATAGCCGTTGTGGGAATAGGGGGCCGAAAGACCGACGTTGCGAAGGGTCGGCACCTTGAATTTGCCATCCTGGGCGGGGTCATTCACAACGGGACCCAATCCTAGATCAAGCGGGTTGCCTTCTAACAGCGGATTAGGCGGGACACCGATGTTGGCATAGGTGTAGTTGGTAAAGAGAGGCCCCTGCCCGGTAGTGTCATCCATTGAATGGCATTGGGCGCAATTGGTCTCGAAAAGGGCCATACCGCGCTGCTCTTGTGCGGTAAGGATGCCCTGGTCGTAGCGGGCGTTGAACTTTTGGACTTCAACAGAGCGCTCATAGGCGGCGATGGCGCGGGCGATGTTGTCGAAAGCGGCATCCACATCATCCAGGGCGCCCGCATCGAACACGTCGATAAATAATTCAGCATAGGCCGCATTGCGCACCACCTCCACCACGGCCTCTTTGTCGGGCATGCCCATTTCGAAGGGGTTCAAGGGCGGGCCCTGGGCCTGCTCGGCCAGCGGATCTCCCAAGGTTGCGCCCGTTGCACGCCCGTCCCAGAACAGGCCGCCAACATAGTTGCCGTTCTCATCCTGCTGTAAAGGCGGACTGTAACCGGCATAGGCCGAGGAGGGGGCGTTGCGTCCCCCTTTGCTGACCCCGTCGTCCCCCAGGGAAACGACGGTGTAATAGGGGTCGCGGCTGTTGGTGGGGTCGGCAAATCCCGCCACCTGGTGATGGCAGGTCTGACAGGATTGGGTCGCATTGAACGAAAAGTCCATGTCCTGATACATAATTTTGCCGAGCTGTTCCAGCGGGCTTAAACCGGCCGCCGATGCGGCGCCCATCGCAAGCAATAAGATCAGCATAACGGCGAATGTTTGTTTCATCATGCGAATTCCTCCTTGGTGTCGTCTCCGGACCGCCAAGCGGTGCAATCCCTAGGCGGTGGCCCTGCTTGCGTCTCCGGCGCGCACGAGGGCAAGCCGCCGCGACAGCGATGCATCTTCACCTTAATTTGGTCGAAGGGATTGTTTGGCCTGCAGCCCGAAGGGTTTTCTGAAGTGCGGAAGATCTCAGCGGCCAGCGCCACAGGTGCTGGTCTTATACGCCAACCAGGTGAATGCTCCTTTCTGTGACGGGTTTGCGAGGATGCGTATGATTCGCTGCACGCAGGGACACGGAATTGATGAGCCGTATTTACTTCTGTAACGATTGGTGCGCCGGAAGGTTACAAGCTTTTTTTATACCGGTATGTCTCCGGTCGATGTCGGGAGAAGATGGGAAAGATAAAAAGAGGTTAAGGGGTTTTAATCGCCGAAATGGCGCACTATTCCTCCGGTTGACGCCCACCGTTCGGAATCGATCAGACGGGAAGGGCCGCAACGCGGGAAAACGCGCGCGGGCCTTGTCCGGAACCAAAATCACCTTCTTGCGCGCAGGGGCCGGCGTTATTGGGCAACCGGAAACGAGAAGGGGTCCCCAACGGCAGAGGGCGCGGTCCCGATCATCGGTTTGGATGGTGCGCCATCAATACGACATGGCCAGAGGGGCCGGCCGCGGAGCGTGACATTTGCTCCGGGCCGGACCCAACTTGGCCATCGGTCCTTCCGCGCTATTTTTTCAGGAAGAGGTAGGCGGCCAGGCCCAGGAGGACAAAGGCAAATATCTTCTTGAAACTGCCGGTGGAGACATGTTCCACAAGTCTTGCACCGACCTGGGCCCCGATAATGCCGCCGATCCCCAAGGCGATGCCGAGCCGATAATCCACATTGGCGAGTTTGCCATGGGCCACCAGCGCGGAAATCGAGATCACGAGGATGGCCATAAAGGAGGTCCCCACGGCCTGCTGGGCGCCGAAGCCCATGAAGAGCAGGAGCGGGACCATCAGGAACCCGCCGCCAAGCCCGGTAAAGGACGCCCCGATGCCCACCACAACACCTGCCAGAGCCAATAAAATCAAGTTTGGAGTCATAAGATTTCTCCCGGAAGAAAGATTGCCAAATCGAGAACTCAACAAGGTCTGAACTCTCGCTCGTTAATCGCCTGATGATCCGCTTCCATGACGATTGGTCACTTCGGTTGCCCCTTTCGGTTCTCTCCGTCTACTGCGTCTGACCGCTCGATGGATAGCGGCCCCCCCTTACTAAATCGTGTAAAGCACCACCAGACAGCGGGTGGGGTTGCCGGAGAGGCTTTTGAGCCGGTGGGGGATGTAGGAATTGAAATGAATGTGCTCCCCGGTCTTGAGAACATGGGCCTTTTGGTCCAGGGTCAATTCCAGTTCGCCGGCCATGACGAAGATGAATTCTTCTCCCTCATGTTTATAGGCCACGGGTTTGTGCGTCCCGTGGGGCTCGATGGTGACCATGAAGGCCCGCAGATGATCGGCCTCGCCGCCTTCGGTGAGGGTCTCGTAGGAATAGTTCTGGGTGCGCCGCACGTAGGCTTCCAGCCGCCGGTCGCGGATGGCCACCTGGGCCTCCTGGCCCAGGAAGGTGCCCGGGTCGACATCGAGGGCCTTGGCCAGCCGCAGCAGAAAACCGACCGGCGGGGAGAGGGCGTCGTCTTCCACCTGCTGGATGAAGTCCGGGGTCTGACCGGTGGCTTCGGCCAGGGATTCGATGCTCCAGGCATGCCCCTCCCGCAGCTTGCGGATGCGCTTGCCGAAGCTTTCACCGTCCGGCCCGCTGACCTCGGCTTCACACAGCACATCGGCCAACTGGCGCATGACGGCCTGCCGGGCGCGCTCGATGAGCACCGGCAGGAAGGTGTGGACGTCGGCCACGACGGCCGTGTCGGCGATCTGGAAAATAGCGGCCCCGGGGTCGCGGTTGAGGGCCACGATGGTTTCGGCCTCCCTGATGCCGGCCGTGTACTGGGTGGCGCCGGAGGTGCCGATGGACAGGAGCAGTTTGGGGGCCACCTGTTTGCCCGTCTGTCCGATCAGGCGGTTTTCGTCCACCCAGTGATGGAGCACCGGCGGCCGGGTGGCGCCCACCTCGCCCCCCAAAACGGCGGCCAGTTCGCGGACCTGGCGAAAGGCCCGGGCGCTGCCCAGGCCGGCGCCGCCCACGACGACGATGGGCGCGGTTTCCAGCTTTTGCTGGGATTCGGCGACCGGCCGGGAATCCCGCAGGCGGAGGGCGGGGATTTCCGGCAGTCGATCGACTGTCCGGCGCTGAATATCGTTTGCGGGTGCGGCGACCGGCTCTGACTGACAGCAGTGGGGCTGCACCGTGGCAAATCCGGTGCCCCAGCCCTCAGCAAAAGTGATCTGGGAGACAATGGCGCCGCCCCAGGCCGGGCATTCGCCGATGGTGCGGCCATCGGCAGCGATAACCAGATCCTGGCAGTCGGCGATCAACCCGGCCCGGCAGAGACATGCCGTGCGGGCGGCCAGTTCGCGCCCGAAATCCGTCAGGGCCGCCAGGACCAGCCGGGGCGTATGGGTCTGAACGGCCTGGCCGAGGGCATGGGCAAACAGATCGGCGCGCGGCGTGGCGAAGCGGTCATTTTCCAGCACCAGCACCTGGTGGGCGCCGTGGGTCAGGCAGGCCGCTTCCGCCGATGCCGCCAGCTCGCAGGCATTCCCTTGGGCGGCTGTCCGCGGGAGGCCGCCCGCCGGTGCCAGCAGACAGGCCACGGCCTTTCCGCCGCTGGCGGCGGCCAGGGCACAGGCTTTGGTGAGAACATTCAGGGAAAAACCAAAAAGGCGGTTACTGCGGCAATCCATCCATACCCAGATATCGTTGGTGGGACCGGCCGGCATCAGTTGAGCAGTCCCTTCTGGGTCCATTGCCGGATCAGCTGATCGGCCAGATCGACGGCCTCGCCTTCCAGGAATTGACACTGTCGCTCATGCTCGCAGGGCCGCATGGCAAGCACCCGGGTGGGGGAGCCCGGTTCCCCGGTTTCCTTGGCGTCCAGATCGAGATCGGCCAGGGTCAGCATCTCCACCTTGGGCGTGTCGAACGCTTCGGCCAGGCCGGCCAGCGCGATGTCGCGCGGGGAGTGAATTTCAGGCCGGATGGTCAGGGCCGCCGGGAAATCGACCTCGAAAGACTCCACCAGATGGTCCATGGTGCGTTCGATTTGCAGATGGCGTTCCGCCGGCGAGAGGGCGTGGACGCCCGTCACAAGAGGCAGATCCAGAGCTACGGCCGTCTGGGAGCCCACCTGTCCGGTATCGCTGTCCGATGTACGGGTGCCGAAGAGGACCAGATGGCAGGGAGCCAGCTTCCGGATGGCCGCTGCCAGGGTGGTGGCGGTGGCCAGGGTATCGGCCCCGGCCAGGGCCGGATCGCAGGCCAGTACGGCCCGGTCGGCCCCCATGGCAAGGGCTTCGGCCATCACGGCGCAGTTTGCGGGAGGGCCCATGGACAGGACGGTCACACGACCGCCGTAGTGGGAGCGCAATTGCAGGGCCGTCTCCAGGGCGGGCCGGTCAAAGGGATTGAAGCGGTTGTTTTCCGTCGACCGGATGATTTTGCCCCGGGGCGCCCGGGCCACGACGGCTTTGATGCAGACAATCGTGTGAAATGTCGTCACCGATTTTTCCATCTCGTTGCCTGTAAGGTCATTTAACATCACGCGGCAGCCTGGTCCCAGGCTGTTCCGGGATCACCCGTTCTGGAACACGGCCCGGGCGATCACCATTTTATGAATCTCGGAGGTGCCTTCGTAAATACGGGTCACCCGGGCATCGCGGTAGTAGCGCTCCACCGCATAGGCCTTGGAATAGCCGTAGCCGCCGTGAATCTGCACGGCGGCATCCGATACTTTGCAGGCGGCCTCCGAGGCGAAAAGCTTGGCCATGGCCGATTCCTGGGAAAAGGGTTCGGCCTTATCGCGCAACGCGGCGGCGCGATAGACCAGAAGCCGGGCCGCCTGGACCTGGGTGGCCATGTCGGCGATCATCATCTGGACGGCCTGGTGGTTTTCCAGGGGCGCACCGAACGTCCGGCGCTGCCGGGCGTATTGTACGGCCTCTTCCAGGGCGGCCTGGGCAATCCCCACGGCCTGGGCCGCAATGCCCATGCGCCCGGTGTCCAGCGCCGCCAGGCCGATCTGCAGCCCCTGGCCGCATCGGCCGAGCAGGTGGTCCCGGGGCACCCGGCAGTCATAGAGCCGGATCGAGCTGACCGGATTGGCGCGCATGCCGCACAGGTCTTCCAGGTCGCCCACCACGAAGCCCGGCAGGCCGCGCTCCGCCACCACCACGCTGATCCCCCGTCGGCCGGCGGCCGGGTCGGTGCGGGCGAAGATCAGGCAGATATCGGCCACCCCGCCGTTGGTGACGAACACCTTGTTGGCATTGAGGATATAATGATCGCCGTCGGCCAGGGCGGTGGCGCTGACGGCGCCGGCATCGGAGCCGGCATCGGGCTCGGTCAGGCAGAAGGCGCCGATTTTTTTCCCCTGGGCCATGGGGCGGACCCAACGCTCCTTCTGGCCATCGGTGCCGAAGGCCATCAGGGGATAAACGGCCACACTGTTATGCACCGTGACGCACAACCCCAGGGCCGCGCATACCCGTGAGATCTCTTCGATGATAATGGCGTAGCTGACCGTATCGAGGCCGGCCCCGCCCAGGGACCGCGGAACCTGGATGCCGAAATACCCCAGGGCGGCCATCTTTTCGACGATTTCCCAGGGGAAGCGGGCCTCCTGGTCGATGGCGGCCGCGATGGGCCGCAGCTCGCGTTCGCAAAAGGTGCGCACGTTGCGTCTTACGGCGATATGTTTGTCCGCCAGGAGCTTATCCATAATACAACCGGTTCCAGGACGCTTACGAGGCGGGCGGTATCAAACCCACCGGCTCGGTATCGAAAGCGTGCAGATATCAGGATTTGGGGAAGGCGTCAATTTATCCGTCTTTTTTCCGGCCGGTGATCATGGCCCAAATTAAATTTTCTTTATGGGCATAGCTGGAGACAAGAACGCCGCCGATGTGCACCACCGCCAGAAAAATGAGGATTCCCACCAGGGATTCGTGGATTTCCTTCCAAAAATGGGCGTTCCTTTCGGAAGCGACGGGGCCATGCATTTCGTCGGGCAGTTGGCCGGGAGCCTCGTGGGCATAACGGCCGGAATGATCATTACGCTCGTCATGGTCGTCGTCATCGGCCAGGGCAGGCGATACCAGGTTCCCGGTCCCCAGGACCAGCGGCCCCCGGCCTTCCGCCCGATGGGTCAGCAGACCCGACAAGGTGGTCAGTGACAAGACAACGAGCAGGGCGATCACCATGGCGCCGCCGGCCGGGTTGTGTCCGGTATAGCGCGGGGCTGTCCTCCGGAAGAGGCCCTTCAAATAGGTCAGGACATCCGCCGGCGGGTAAAGGAAGTCGGTAAAGCGGGCATGCCGGGTGCCGATGAATCCCCACATGATGCGCAACACCAAGAGCACGATAATGAAATAGCCGATCCGGATATGGATGGGTTGGAAATCCTCCGCCGTGATCAGCTGGGAGAGGATTGCCAGCACCAATGACCAGTGGAAAACGCGCACGAAAAGATCCCATACTTTAATGGTCTTCATCGGACCTCCGATCGAATGAAAAGATGCCGTTTATGGATGGATACGACCCCCCGTTCCAAGGTGGCTCCCCCCTGAATGCTTCCCTCTCCGTAGGACATAGCCCGACAGGAATTACCAGGCGAGTCCTACAGCAAAATAGGAGCTGGGCTTATACCCATCTCTGATCCCTCATCTTATTTTTCAGGTCAAGGATTTCGGAGAAAACCATCACAGATCGCAAATGGCCGTCGGATGGTTTTTGCGAACTCAACAACCGAAGATCAAGGAGAAGAACAATGAAACATCGTCGTTACACCGTACGGAGCTTTCTTTTGGTAGCCCTGGCCGTGGTATTTATCCTGGGGCTGACGCAATGTGATTCCCAGTCGGGAATCAAAACGGCAAAAACCGCGACGGCCAACGCCACGCCGGCGCCGACGGCCATGTCGCCGTCGGCCATGAACTGGCAGACGGCCATCGCCAAGGTGGCTAAGGAGACGATTCCCGCCGTGGTTCACATCAATATTTCCGAAAGCCGGGAAGTCGCCAATCCGCTGCTGCCTTTCAACAATGATCCCTTCTTCCATTTTTTCTTCAACGGACGCAAGATGCCACGCAAATTCAAGGAGGAACTGCGGGGGCTCGGTACCGGCATGATCATCGACGAGCAGGGCCATATCCTGACCAACAACCATGTGGTGGCCGGCGCCTCCAAGATCAATGTCCTTCTGGCCGACGGCAAGTCCTATCCGGGCAAAGTCGTGGGAACGGATCCCAAGACCGATCTGGCCGTCATTCAGATTTCCGCCGACGAGAAGCTGCCCACGGTGACTTTCGGGGATTCGGACAAAATCGCGCAGGGTGACTGGGTCGTCGCCATCGGTCATCCCCGGGGTCTGGATGAGACCGTGACCCAGGGCATCATCAGCGCCAAACATCGCAGCGGCGTTCTCAACCCCACTTCCTACCAGGACTATCTGCAAACCGATGCGGCCATCAACCCGGGCAACAGCGGTGGACCGCTGCTCAACTTAGAAGGCCAGGTCATCGGTGTCAATGCCGCCATTGCGACGGAATCAGGCGGTTTCGAGGGAATCGGCTTCGCCATTCCGAGCAATATGGCCGTGCATGTCGCCAAGGCGCTCATCGCGAACGGCAAAGTCTCCCGGGGCTGGCTGGGCGTCGCCATCGGCAACCCCACACCCGAGCAGATGAACGCCCTGAATCTCCAGAATAACAAGGGGGCCCTTATCACGGACGTGGTCCCGGGCGGTCCGGCCCAGAAAGCAGGCCTGGAGAAAAACGATCTGGTGGTCAAGTACCAGGGGCAATCCATCGCGGATTCGGCTTCCCTGCAAAGCCGCGTGGCCGACACCGCCATTGGCACGGAAGCCAGCATGGAGGTGATGCGAAATGGCAAACCGGTGGATGTCACGGTCAAGATCGGCGACTTGAGTGATGCGATCCGCAAAATGGTCACATCCGTAGAGGATCGCCTGGGCGTGGTGGTCCGTCCGCTGACCGCTCAGGAAACCCAGAAGTATGGCCTCCAACCCGGTCAGGGGGTGGCCTTGTCTTCCCTGAAAAAAGACAGTACCTTGGCCAAGGCCGGATTTGAGAAGGATGACATCATTGTGGGCATCAACAACGTGCCCGTGGACGGGGTCGAAGGCTTTGTGGATATTGTCAACGCCCTGCCGCCCCATCAGAAAACCCTGCTGAAGGCTGTGGATCACCGCACCGGACAAGGTGGACTTGTCCAGGTGCAAATCGGATAGCAATGCGCCGGCCCCCTCCCCAGGGGGCCATCGCATTAAATTGGATAACGGAAGATTCCGATGGAGGTTGGCATGCAACAACGACATAAATTTTCCCTCAGCTATTACCTGTTCGTCTTCCTGACGATCATCATGCTGGAATCGCTCTTTTTCAGCGGTACGGCCGTCAAGGAGATTTCCTACAGCCACTTCCGCAATTTGCTTGCCGACAACCAGTTGCAAAGCGTCATCCTGGAATCGGACCGTATCTACGGGCTCGAGAAAACACCCAAGGCGACGGAAGCTTCAACGGCCGCCAAAGGGGCTGTAAAAGAAGCTCCGAAGGGGACCGCGAAGCCCGCCGCGGATTTCCAGCCGGCACGCAAGAAGGCGCCCTGGCATTTAAATCTCAATCTGTTCGGCCAAAAGACCGCGTCTTCGGCCAAGCGGCAATTTGTCGTCATCCGCGTGAATGATCCCCAATTGATTAATGCCTTGCAGGCCCATGGGGTGAATTACCGCGGCAAGATCGAATCCCACTGGCTTTCCAATTTCCTGTCCGACTGGATCCTGCCGCTGATCTTCTTCGTCATCCTGTGGCGCTTCCTGATGGCCCGCATGGGCGGCAAGGGCGCCGGTTTTCTGGACGTGGGCAAAAACAAGGCGCGCATCTATGCCGTGGAGGACTCGCAAAAGGTCTCCTTTGAAGATGTGGCCGGTGTGGACGAGGCGGTGGAGGAGATCAAAGAGGTGGTGTCTTTCCTGAAGGAGCCCGACCGCTATACCCGGCTGGGTGCCAAGCTGCCGAAAGGCATCCTGCTGGTGGGGCCCCCCGGAACCGGCAAGACGCTGTTGGCCCGGGCGGTGGCCGGCGAGGCCGGGGTTCCCTTTTTCAACCTGAGCGGTTCCGATTTCGTGGAGATGTTTGTAGGCGTCGGGGCTGCCCGGGTACGGGATCTCTTCAAAGATGCCAAAGGCAAGGCCCCCTGCATTATTTTCATCGATGAGCTGGACGCGGTGGGTAAGAACCGCTCCCAGGGGATCGCCCTGGGGGGGAATGACGAGCGGGAAAACACGCTCAATCAGCTGCTTACGGAAATGGACGGTTTCGATCCCCAGGCCGGCATTATTATCATGGGGGCGACCAATCGGCCCGAAGTGCTCGATCCGGCCTTGCTCCGTCCGGGCCGGTTCGATCGCCAGATCCTGGTGGATCGCCCGGACCTGAAGGGCCGCGTGGATATTTTTGCCGTCCACACCCGGGATCTCACCCTCGACGACCAGGTGGATTTCCAAAGCCTGGCTGCCGAGACGCCCGGTTTCGCCGGGGCCGAAATCGCCAATGTCTGCAATGAGGCGGCACTTCTGGCCTCGCGCAAGGAGGGCGCCGTCATCACCCAGGCCGATTTCCAGGATGCCATCGAGCGTGTCGTGGCCGGTCTGGAAAAGAAGAATAAACTGATCAATCCCCACGAGCGTCAGGTGGTGGCCTACCACGAATCCGGCCATGCCATTGTGGGGCACCTCACGCCGGGGGCCGATCCGGTCCAGAAAGTCTCCATCATTCCCCGGGGTATCGGTGCCCTGGGCTACACCCTGCAAACGCCCCTGGAAGATCGGTTTCTCATGTCGCGCAGCGAATTGATGGGCAAGATCAAAGGGCTGCTGGGCGGCCGGGCCGCCGAAGATCTGGTTTTCGGCGAAGTTTCCACCGGGGCCTCCAACGATTTGGAAAAAGTGGCCGACATTGTGCGCAACATGCTGACCGTCTACGGAATGAGCACCCAGGTGCCCAACCGGTCGCTGGTCGAAAAGGGGCGCAATCCCTTTCTGGACCAGGGGCCGGCCACCCAGCGCCGCTCCGAGAAACTGGAAGCCATGCTCGACCGCGAGACCCAGGAGATCATCGATGGTGCTTATAAGGAGGCGCGCCAGGTGCTGACCGATCATCGCGCCGAACTGGAAGCCATGGCCCGCCTGTTGCTGGAAAAGGAGAAGATCGACGCGGAGGACATCCAGAAGGTCCTGGGGCCGGCGGCCGCTTCCGGCAAAGCGTCCGAAAACGAATCCGCCGACCGCAATGTCGCCTGAAAAAAGGCTTGGCCAATGTCCTCACCCCTTGCTCCAATGACAAGATCGACACCGCACTCCAACGGTCACCGCTTTGGGGCGGGCGGGGCTCAGTCTCTCCAACGGATCGGATAGGACATGATTTCCAAAAAAATCGGATACTGGTCGGTGGTTTCCATCGGCATTGGCGGAATGGTGGGCGGCGGGATCTTTGCCGTGCTCGGGTTGTCGGTGGAGATGACCCATGGGGCGGCACCGGTCGCTTTTCTGCTGGCCGGTCTGGTGGCGCTCGTCACGGCTTATGCCTATGCCTGCCTGTCCGTGACCTTTCCCAGCCAGGGCGGCACGGTCACGTTTCTGGACAAGGCCTTCGGATCGGGGCTGCTGACCGGTGCGATCAATATCCTGCTATGGATCAGCTACATCGTGATGCTCTCCCTCTATGCCTTTGCTTTCGGCAGCTACGCCGCCGCCCTGTTCCCCGAGGGATCCCGCCTCATCTGGAAGCATGTCATGATCAGCGGAAGCATCATCGGTGTGACGGGCCTCAACTTTCTGGATGTCGAAGTCATCGGCATGGCCGAACAATGGATCGTGGCCATCAAGGTGGCCATCCTGCTCTTCTTTGTGGCCGTGGGCGCCTGGAGCGTCGATGCCACCCGGCTGGCGGTGGACGGCTGGCCGGCCGCCTCTCCGATTCTGGCCGGCGCCATGATCATTTTCCTGGCCTACGAAGGTTTCGAACTGATCGCCAATACGGCCGGGGATGTACGCCAGCCCCGGCAGACGTTGCCACGGGCCTATTATTCGGCCGTCGGCTTCGTCATCCTGCTGTACATCCTGGTGGCCGTCGTAACGGTGGGCAATCTGCCGGTAGGGCAGATCGTGGCGGCCAAGGATTATGCCCTGGCCGAGGCCGCACGTCCCTTTCTGGGCGCTTTCGGCTATCTGCTGATCACGGTGGCGGCGCTGCTCTCCACCCTGTCGGCCATCAATGCCACGCTATACGGTGCCGCCCGTTTGAGTTACACCATCGCCAAGGACGGGGAACTGCCAGCCCTTCTGGAGCGCAAGCTATGGAAGCGGCCCATCGAAGGGCTTCTGATCACCACCGGGGTGACGCTGCTGGTGGCCAACCTGTTTGATTTATCGAGCATTTCAACCATGGGCAGCGCCGGTTTTCTATTGATTTTCGCGGCCGTGAACGTGGCCAATGTCGTCCTGGCGTCCCAGACCGGAAGCCGCCGCTGGCTCTCCGTGCTGGGCGCGCTGCTTTGCCTGGGGGCCCTGGCCAGCCTGATCCATTATACGGCCGGCCATGATCCGGCCCATATCGGTGTTCTGGCCGCCATGCTGGTGCTGGCCTTTGCCGTCGAGGGCCTCTATCGCCTCTGGCGCCGGGGCCATTCCGCCGTCTCCTGATCAAACGCCCTCCTTTTTTTGACACCCTGCCGTTGCGCGGCGCTGTCATCTGGCACGCCCCCCGGTCCTAACGGGGTGCGATCATGATTCAGCTTCTTTTTGGCAATGGTTTCGGGTGGTGCGGCGGCGACCCTCCCGGGATGTCCCGACGGCCCCTTGGGACGTCGAGGGCGGGACCCGCGGTCTGTCTAATCCAGGAATTCGGACAGTTTGCTGTGGCAAACCTTCAAGCGATGGATCATGCGATCGTAGCGGAGGATATTCTTCAGGGACCGGACCACCAGGTAACTGCCCAGGGCGATCAGCGCCAGGAGGATAATGGCCAGGGGGATGATGAGCGGCAGTACGTGCAATACGTTGTAGTAGCGCGAAGTGGCGATCAGCAGGCCCATTACCGAGAGCGGTAGCACAAAGACCGCAATGCCGGTGCGCATGGCCGCCAGGGAGGTGCGTTTTTCAGCCAGGATCAACTGCGCTTCATTGATGATGAGGGCATCATTACCCTGGGAAGACCCCGTACAGACAGAAGCCTCCTCTTCCAAGTCGCTTTTCATGAAGCGCGGCAATCCGACCATGGTCCCCCCTTCGTCAGTGTCCGTCCAGGAATGGTAGATTTTGGTTTCTGGCAAGGCCCGAGCGCGTTTTCCCGCTTTGCGGGACTTCCCGTCCGATCTATTCCGGCCGGTGAGTGTCAGCCGAAGGAGGAATAGTATGCTATTTCGAGGATTGAAAACAAGCGCGAACGCCACCCGGGGCCGAAAGATGCCATTTATGGATCGATACTATTTAACCAGCATCAGGGTCGCCGGCAGACGCCGGATGATGGTTTCGTTGGTCCGGCCGAACAGGAAGTGTTCCAGACGCCCTTCCTTATGGGCCAGCATCATGATCAAGTCCACGTGTTCGCCTTCAACGATGTTTTGAATCTCATCCACCGGATTGCCGTCCTTGATCCACTCGGTGATAATCAGGCCTTCGGCTTTTTCGGCGCGCACCACGCTATCGATTTCCTCCCGCGCGGCAGCGGCCATCTTAGTAAACTCCTTTTCGAGGGAGGGAACCGGGAGATTCCATCCGTTGACACTGAAGGGGTCGTGGATAATGTGCAGAATGTGCAGTTTCGCTCCGTACTTGCGGGCCAGGGAAATGCCGCAGCGCAGCACCCGGATGCAATGTTCGGTGGAGCGGCTCACAACGAGTATATTTTCAAATGATTCCATGAAAAATTCCTTTCACAGAAAGGACCTGCCCCGGCCGGCCGTTCAGTTGGCGGGACGTCCCGTGATGATGGTGCCGACGATTTTTTCAAACTCCAGCGTCTTGTTCAGGAAGTGGTCGGCACCCAACCGTCGGCACTGCCGCCGATACTGGGCATCATCGAAGTTGGTCAGCATGATGACCGTCATTTGCGGATAGTGTGCTTTGATTTTCTTGAGCAGCGCGGTCCCGGTGCTGCCAGGCATCCGAATATCGAGAATGACGGTGTCGGGATGAAGGCATTGCACCGCCTCCCATCCTTCCTGAACGTTGCCGGCCTGGCCCACGATTCGGATCTGCCCGGATTCGGTCAGCAAAGCGGCCAGCCGTTCACGGATGGGTTGAGAATCATCGACGATCAGCACCTGGTTCATGACAGACTCCTTTTCAGATGCTTCATAGTAAGGCGTGCCAACGGTTCCGGAAATCGGTGGCCGTCTGATCTTCGTGTAGGAGGGCTGCGGGAGATCGTGTCGGTGTTTGTCCGACGGCGGGGCGTGACCAAACAACGGCGACCGCCTCAAAGGAAAGAAGACGGTGCGCGGTGTTCATGGGGCGATGTGGGGAAACAATGGCAGGCGGGGCGGCGGCCTACGTCACCAGATCGTTTTGAACGGCATAATGGATTAATTCGGCGTTGTTATCCATGTGCATTTTTTCCAGAATACGGGTGCGGTAGGTGCTCACCGTCTTGACGCTCAAGGCCAGGGATTCGGCAATCTGGGACACGGTCTTGCCCCCGCCGATCAGGCACAGGACCTGATATTCCCGGTCGGACAAGGCCTCGTGGGGCAGCTTGCTCGTATCCTCGTCCAGGGCAAAGGCGATTTTTTCCGCCAGGGACGGGCTGATGTATTTACCGCTGCGGTGCACCTTGCGGATGGCCTTGATCAATTCGTCGGCCGCGCTTTCTTTGGTGAGATAGCCCGATGCGCCGGCCTTCAGGATCCTCAGGGCATACTGGGCTTCCGGGTGGACGGTCAGAATGATGACCGGTAGCTGGGGCTTTTCGATCTTGAGTTGTTTGAGCACGTCCAGTCCGTCCATGCCCGGCATGGTCAGATCCAGCAAAATGACGTCGTAGGCCTGCTGACGCACACGGGTCAGCAGTTCGGCCCCGTTGGACGCCTCCTCCGCTACCGTAATACCGGGGTCCTCCATAATGATTTGTTTCAGGCCGGCGCGCACGATGGGGTGGTCGTCGGCGATAATAACCTTGATCATGGGGTTGTTCCTTTCGCGGGAATGGGGAGGCGCACCGTCACACAGGTGCCCTGGCCGGGCCGGCCGTCAAAGGAAACGCTGCCGTTCCAGGGATAGAGCCGCTCGCGGATGCCGAGCAAGCCAAAGGCCTTAGGGTTGTCGATCTCCGCTTGCGTGATGCCGCGGCCGTTGTCCCGGATTTGCAGGACAAGGTCATCCGCCTGGGTTTCCAGGCGGACCACCACTTCGTCCGCCCGGGCATGGCGCAGAACGTTGGTCAGGGTTTCCTGAAAAATGCGGAAGAGCGCCGTGGTCTGATCCTTGGGAAGATCCGGTTCGAGGCCGTCGTGTTCCAGCCGGCAGGCGATACCGCTCCGGTTGCGGAATTCCTCCACCTGCCATTCGACGGCCGCGACCAGCCCGAAATCGTCGAGAATCACCGGCCGCAGCTCGGTGGTTACGGTATGCAGATCGTCGAGAGCGCCTGCGATAACCTGGGACATGGCCGCCATTTTCGTATCGGCCGCCGGACGGTTATCGCCCAGATGCTTTTTGAGCCAGGAGAGGTCCATTTGCAGAATGGTCAGCGACTGCCCCAGTTGATCATGAATTTCACGGGCGATGCGAATGCGTTCCTGTTCCAAGGCGTCATTCTGATAGGCCGCCAGACTGCGCAACTGCTCGCGCGAGTGCTCAAGGGAGGCCTTGGCCCGGGTTTCCTGTTCAATCCGTGTTTGCAGGGCAGCAGCCATTTCGTCAAAGACGCTGGCCAGATGGCTCAATTCGTCACGGCTGCCGATAGGGCCGATGCGCACGGCCAGATCCCCGGCCGCCAGCCGGCGCGTGGCTTTGACCATCGCCTGGATGCGGCGGAGAAAAAACCGTTCGCCGGCCCACCAGACGAAGATGACGGTGATTAAGGCTGTGGTCAGCAGTAAGGCCACGTTGCGGTTGAAAGCGGCTTTTGATGTGGTCAGGGCCTGATCTTCGGGAATCTCCAGCACCACGGCGATTTGACGTTCCCGGAAAGAGCTGGCCAGAGGGGCGAAAGCGTTGATGCGGGCGTTCCCGGCTTCGTCGACCGTGCTGAGCGTGCCGGCTTTGTGGATAGCGATGGCCTGTTGCAAGTCCGGGCTGATATCCTGGGGAATGGACCACTGTCGGGTGTTGACGTCGTAGCGGAGCATACCTTGTTGCTCATCCAGCATGCTCAAGCGCGACCCCTCGGGCAGTTCGGCGATGCGGGCGAATATGGCACGGTTCATCCAGTTCAGGTTCAGGGTGGCAAACGCTACCGCCACGATGGACTCCTGGGTATCCATGATGGGAAGGGCGACATAAATCACCGGCTGCCCATCGATGTGCTCCCCGTTGTAAGGCTCGATGGTCAACTCCCCGGTTTGCAGAGAGGTGAAAAGCCAGGCCTTTTGACGGAAATTCCGTCGGTTTGACAAGTCCGCGCTGCCGACCAGCAGGCGGCCGTCGGTCCCGAGCACGCCGCATTCGGCAATGGCGTTGGAGCGCTGGGCCATATGGTCCAGCAGATTTACCAGCCGTCCGCTGCGATCGTCCGCCAGCCGAAAGGCATCGGCCACCGCTGCCAGAAGTGTTTGGGTGTATTCTAACTGCTGATTTTCTTCATCGGCGACAGCCTGGGCAAGTGCCAAGGTTTTCTGATAGAGCGTGTCGATCTCGAGCGCTTTCTGTTCTTCCGCGATATAGAAGATCAGCAGGGCCACGGGAAGAAACGCGGCCAGCACCATCAGATACAACCTTATCTTGAGGCTCGTGCCTCGGAATGTCTGCATGTCGTCCCCCCCGCTGGCAGCGTGTCTTTGGGGCTTGATCCGGGCCGGGTACCGGCGAAAGGCTAAACGGCCGGGCTGACGCGCATCTGGGAAACCCACTGCTCACAATGGGTGAAATGTATTACCCTAAATAACCGGTTTCTTTTCTCTTTTTCATGGTTGCCGACATCTCGAATGGAGGATTGAAATTAAATATGAAATGGATAATCAAATAGTTACGGTTATAGTGGTTCCTTTGCCAAAATCAATGGCATTGCTTTTGCTTTTTCGTTTGCATCATTGATGTATACAAGGAGATGCATTGTGCGGTTGGTTTTGATTCTGCCCGTTTTACTGATCATGGTGCTGCCGAAGGCCGCCAGGGTTGCCATGGCGGCCGATGATGCCGTGTCGTTTATATTGTCAGGCCATGCTGCCGGGTTGCGCATTGAATCGCCGAAGCTCATTATGCTGGGGTGCGTTCTCGTTTTTCTTGCCATGTGGGCGCGCAGGATACTGAGCAAATAATAGATTAAGGATCGAAATGGTTCCGGACAAGCATGCCAGAGAAAAAGAACGCCGCTCGGGCATCGACCGCCGCCAGTTTTCCTATGCGCTTCACCTCCCCGAGCGAAGGGAAAACGCGGATCGTCGTCGTTCCGTCCGCAAACCGGACAAGCACCTCCAGGAAGCCCCGCCGCTGGCGGAATTCGCGCTCCCGGTTCACCCTTCGTGAGGACCTGATGGTTTTCCCTCCCGTGAAGTACCGCCCTTAGCGTTCTGATCCCTATCCATTGCATCGCCCTTGTGTGGCAAATCCTTTCCAGATCCGGGTTCAGGACCCGCCGGAAGTTTTGCGGCTTGCTGGGCCGTTGGCTTTAGACGGATACGGATGATGTCTCCGGGATAGATCAAATCCGGATTGCGGATCTGGCTGAGGCGGGCCAGCTCCGGGTACTGGAACGGGTTTCCAAGATAATGGGCGGCAATTTCCCACAGGGTATCGCCGGCAACGACCCGGTGGGTTATTTCGCGGCCCGGTGTGGGCCCCAGCCGGTCGGGGGGGGCGACGGGGATGGTGTCCGGCGCGCCAGGGCGCTCCACCGTCAGGGTGAACCCCGCGGTGTCCAGGTGCAGGATTTCCCGGGGGGATTGCGATCCCGGCGATATCCCGCCGGAAACGCGGCCGGTCTTTGGGGCCGGTGACCCATCCGGGGGCCCTACGGCTGGGGGCAGCCCGGTGCCCGCCGAAGGGCGCGCTGGTGCCGGCGGGGTTTCCGCGATGACCGGGAAGCGTTCCCGGGTCTGACCATGAGGGGGGGCTTTCATCGGCATGACGGCTTTTGCCGCTCCCTGGGAGGCCGCCGGTTGTGGATGGGCAGGATGGGCGTTGAGCGCAATGGCGGAGGCGGTTGTTTCGTCTGGCCGGGAAGGATGCTCCCGTCGCATGAGGCGGTCCCTCCACAAGAAGGCCGGACCCAAACCGACAAAGAGGATCAGGACCAGCAGCGCCGTTATCGCTACGGCATAGCGTCGCGGTCGATGAGGGTTCTTCAAAGGCCTTGCGGTGGCAACCGGGTGTGCCTCCCGGATACGTGAGCCCCGGGCGGGCAATGGCGCTGTTCCTATCCCGGGGGAGGGCGACCTCATGGGCAAGCGTTGGGGGGGAACGGTGCGGGCGGTCTTGCCCGCCGGGACCGTGCCCTGTTTGGCGGGGGCATGGCGCCGGCCCACGGACGCTCCGTTTCTTACGGGATCCTGCCCGGGCAGGGGGGCCGGTTCCGGGATGGGCGGGTTGCATGGCCCGGTGTCCGGAGCAGCCTTCGAACCGCTGGATGGCGGCCCGGAAGCGGCGACCGCAGCTACCGTTTTGTCCAGGCCCGGTTTGGGCAAAGGGATGTCCCGGGCCTGTTCCATCTTGGCAAAGGTGGTGTGCAACAGAATCTGCTCCCCCCGCAGGAGAAAAGTATCGAAAAAGTCCATGGGGCTGTGGGGGCTCAGGGGCTGGCGAATGAAGTCGGCCGACGGCAGGACATCCTCCACCTCGTCCACCAGAAAGGCGGTGAGACCGGCCGGCAACCGGGTCAGGATCAGTTGTCCCTTCAATAAGGCGGGCGGGTCGGCCGCCAGGCCGAGCTTGCGCCGCAGGGAAATGACGCGATAAATCTGACCGTGATGGGGCACAACGCCGATGATCGAGGGCGGCGCCTGGGGCAGTGGACGAATGCGCGGGGCGACGATGATGCGCTCCACCTCCGCCGCCGGGGCACCCAGGCGGTAGGCGGCAACATTGAAAACCACCAGGTGGCTATGATCCCGGGCGGTTGAGATGCCGCCCGTGGTGGGATGGGGGGGGGAGGCGGCCGGGGGATCGTCATATGGCGATTGCATATCCACAACCTGCATCATAGAGGGGCGTTCGGGAACCTGTCAATGCATGCCTCCGGGCTGTCAGGCCAGGCCAAAGCGCTTCCGGCAGCCCCTGGCGGGCAGCGCCCCTTTCACCCCAGGTGGGGATGCCGCTTTCGCCTGCCCCGACGGTGAGCGGAGTGCGGTGGGTGCGGCTATCGGGCTGTGGATCACCAACAGGTCGAAAGGCAAGGCGCCGTCCGAAGCGAAACGCGCAGCAACCATCAGGGTTGCAGCGGCGGTTTCGCGAGGGCGGGACTCACCTTAGCCCATAGGATCAGATGAGAACTCCCGCAGCGCGGGACAACGCCGCATTGCGGCCTGAGGCGCCGTTTATCCACGGACTGCTATGGCGAGATGCTGCCGCCGGCATCGCTCTTGGCTTCTTTTTCGTCCCCCTTCAGATCGGTCAGGAAATTTTTGATCGGATCGACATCGAAATCGGCCAGGGTGAAAGGATCCCGCCGCAGGGAGGAGCGGGCCGGAACTTCGCTGGCTTTTTCGTCGGACGGCGCGAAAATCTCCAGGGTTGCGGCCGCCTCGGATTCGATACGGATGAGATAAGTGGGGTTCGAAAAATCGGCCTTGGGCCGATCGGTCAGATAGGCCCGGCATTTGAGGCCGGATAAGTCCGTGAGGAAGTCTGTCACTTTTTTATTGGCCACGGCCGGCCCGTTGACGAGCTGCCAGGTGGCCTCCGGGGCCGCCTGGCCCTTGGCTTCGGTTGCCGAGGAAGCAGACGAGTCTTCCGATGCCTTCGGCGCAGGCACCTTCTTGAGCGTGAAAGCCTGACCGGCGGTTTCGATGGTGAAAGCCGTAACCGCGTCGGGTTTGAAGGCCAGCACCGACTTGTCGCGCAGGCTTGCGACGGTTTGGTCGAAGTCGTTACGGAAGTTGCCCTGGGCGTGGTAGACATTGGGATTCCCGGCCAGCATGATATGGGTGTGCCGCATGGTGTCCGCGGCTTTGCCGATGTCAAAGGCCCTTACGACCTTGCCGTCCTGGTAGGCCGTCACCCGGATTTGATGTTTGTCATCCAAATCGTAGCGGGCATAATTCTGCGATTCCGATACCAGGGCGGTGACCGTGAGGTTCGCCAGGTCGTCGATCATCCGGTTGACGAGACGGCCGTCGGCCGGATAATCGCCCGGAGAAACCCGCCAGCTGTCGTCCTGGCGGGTCAAGGTAACGGTATGCTCCCCATGGCGGATCTCGATCTTGGTGAGGTCCGTTGCGTTCAGGTCGGGGATGTCCGGCAGATTGTAGGTGGTCCGGTCCGTGCTGCGGAAAGCCAAGTACAACCCCAGGGCCACAATGACGACCAACAGGATGGCATATTCTGTTTTCACCTTCATGGTGGGATCTTCACTCCTTTTAGGATTCCTGGAACATGGCCTGGATACGTTTCTTGCGGGCGATCCGGCGCAGCCAGACCGCAATACCGAAAAGCACCACCAGAATGGGCAGCCCGACGATATTGAAGGCCTTGGTCAGGGTGCGGGTGGCCGGTGTAGGATTTTCCAGGGGGTTGAAGCGCTGCTCTTTGCTGCGCATCAAAGCCACGTCGACACGGTTATTGAGATAGTCGATGACGTTCATCATGAACATGGCGTTCGGGCTGCGGCCATCGGCTTCCAGAACGCTGTCCTGGATGAGTTCCGACGATCCGATCAGCAGGATTTTGGCCGGGACGCTTTTATCCCGGCGCGGGGGCGTGTTCGCGAAGGCAGAGAGATCCTTGGCGGCCGGTGGGGTGGTTGCGCCATCCGTAGTGGCCGCTTGGGCGTCCTTTTCCGAAGGGCCCGCCGGTTTTTCCGGGATCGGCTTCCCGGCGAAGTAGCTGGGGAATTCGCCTTCCAGGACATAGGCCAGGGGATAGGCCGTGAGTTCTTCGGCCGGCGGCGGACCGCCGATTATCGTCGGGTCCAGCGTAATCTGGTCTTTAATCTCCCAGGATTTTTGCGAGGAGGAAAACAGCCGGATCGCCCGGAGGCCGTTTTGCTTCAGACGCTCCTGGTCCAGCGTCAAGGGGGCCATCCGAAGCGCGATCAACCCTTTGATGGTTTTCATGAAGGGCAGGTCCTGATTGATGTTGGTGCTCTTGATCAGGGGTGCGAAATAGATGGGCCGCTCCCCGCCGCCCATTTCCGCCGGCAGACGCTGTTTGTAGCAGTCTTCGTCGAGCACCATGGCCCGGTCGATTTTGATGCCATAGTTGGCCAGGAGTTTTTCCAGCCCCGAGTCGAAGGGTTTGAAGGACGGCCCCGACATGAAGGCGGGTTGCTGGCCCGGCGCACCTTCCACAAAGGCGTCCACCAGAAGGGCCAGGTTGGTGCCGCGCATCAGGGCCTGGTCGATCTGGTAGAGCTCGTAGTCCGAAAACGGCTCGGTGGGCCGGGCGATGATCAGGCTTGGCAGGCTTGCCGGAATGGAATCCTTGTTTAGATCGATGTTTTTGAGGGAGTAGCTGTCGGCCACCAGGGTCGTGAAACTGCGCATGCGGGTCTCGTTGGGGCGTCCGGGCATGGGCGAGGTCGATAGGGTGCCGTTGCTGGCCAGGTACCCCAGGTTTTCGTTGATGTCCACCAGCGCCTCCAGGTTGCCGTTGATCAGCTCCTCCATTTGATCGATACCCACCAACTGATACTGGGTGCCGATGACCGGTAGCCGCAGCACATGGATCAACGGGGTCGTGATGACCTTGTCGCCGTATTCCATTACCAGACCGATAACGCCTGCCCCGGCGCTGAGTTTGGCGTCGGGGATATCCGGCCAGTTGATTTTCATGAGGTCGTATTGCTTAGAGAGCGCCTCCCCCGCAGGGTCTTGCGAGGGATCGATATAGCGGTAATCGATCTTGTCGTAGGCGTTTTTATTGACCCGTGCGATGATTTCCTCCAGACGCCCGGCAAAGGCGGGCAGTTCATCCAGCCCCATGTAGGGAGCCACCCTGTCGAGGGACGAAGACTGGAAGAGGGTCACCTTGATCTTGCCCTTCAGGTTCAGAAAGGCGCTGGTTTTATTGCTCAGCTTCTGGATGGCGGTGGTCAGCTTGTACTCCAGCCCGTCGATGGAGGTAATGGTGGGGATCTGTTCGACCATATCCCCGTGAATCAGGACCAGCCCCATATAGGCCCGCTTGAACTTGACCTCGTCTTCCTCGATGACCTGGATTTGAACGGGCGAAATGCCATAGTCGTTGGCCTGCTGCTGGTTCTCACTGGCCTGCTGGCCCACATCCCCTTCCTGAGGGCTGACATTGTAGAATTTGTAGTTGAAGTTGCGGTTGGCATGGAGGGCGTATTCCTCCAGCAGATCGTGCAGGTAGCGCTCGGTGTTGTTGTGGGGTGCGGGCAGGTTGCGGGTGAAAAAAACTTTGATGGTAAGCGGTTCTTTCAGGTTCGAGACGACTTCCTTGCTGGTCTTGGAAAGGGAGTAGATGCGGTTGGCGGTGAGGTCCCAGCGAAAAAAGAGGGTCAGTCCCGCGATGTTGAGCAGGACCAGGACAAGCAGGTAAATGCCGAACTTGACGTATTTTGCATAGCGTTGTGTGGCCATTGACCAACTCCTTATTTCTCTATTTCTTTTCCTGCATGGCGAGGTGGGCGGCATAGAGCCCGAGAAAGACGAGACTCAGAAAATAGAGCACGTCCCGGGAATCGATGATCCCCTTGGCCACATTCTGGAAATGGGAACTGGCCCCGATATAATTGACGACATTGAGGATGGGGCCGGGGAAGAAGAAGAGCATCCGGTCCATCGTGGTCAGGACAAAGCAGATTACGGCCCCTAATATGAAAGCGATGATCTGGTTGCGGGTGAGGGCCGAGGCAAACAGGCCGATGGCGGTGAAAGCGGCCCCCAGCATAAGGGCCCCGGCGTAGCCGCCCACGACCGGTCCCCAGTCCAGTTGGCCCATTCCGGCAATGAAGAGGGGGTAGGCAATGGTCGGTACGAGAATGGCGCCCACGAAAACGACGCCGGCCAGGAATTTTCCCAGAATGATGTCCCGGAAGGTCACCGGCAGGGTCAGGAGGGTTTCGTAGGAGCCCGTATTGAGCTCTTCGGCAAAGAGCCGCATGGTGATGGCCGGCACCACGAAGGCGAAGGTCATGGGAAGCAGGTTGAAAAAGTTGCGCAGGTCGGCCTGATCGAAGACAAAAAAGGTCGAGAAGAACAACCAGCCGGTCACCAGAAGGAAGACCGCGATAACGATATAGGCGATGGGCGAGATGAAGAAATCCTTCAGCTCTTTGCCCATGATATGGAGCACCTGCTGCATGTCAGTTCTCCTTGGTCAATTCTCGGAAGATGGTTTCCAGGTCCTTGGTTTGCTGGACGAATTCCACCAGGACCCATTCCGTGGCCTTGATGGCGGCATAAACGGCCGGTCGCGGATCCTGGTCGCCCTGGCAGGTCAGCACCAGGTTCAGTGTATCGGTCCCGTTGGAGGGGCCATCGGCGGCCGCGGTAATACCTTCGAGGGCATCCAGGGTTGCCAGGGCCTCCGCCCGGTCGGCATTTTGCAGCACCAGATGAAGACGCCGGGATCGGCTGCCGGACTGCTTCAGGGTCTCGGTGCGATCGTCCGCCACGATACGACCCTGGTGAATGATGACGATCCGGTCGCAGGTCGCTTCGGCTTCGCTCAGAATATGGGTGGACAGGATGACGGTTTTCTCGCGTCCGATTTGGCGGATGATGTCCCGGATTTCAACAATCTGGTTGGGATCCAAGCCCGAAGTGGGTTCGTCCAGGATCAGGATTTCCGGGTCGCTCATCATGGCGTGGGCCAGACCGACGCGCTGTTTCAGCCCCTTGGACAATTCCCCGATGGTTTTGTGCATGATGCCCTGCAGGCCGCAGAGATCCACCAGACGGCGGATGCGCTGCTGCTTGGCGTCGTTTTTAAGCCCGCGCACACTGGCGATGTAGTCCAGATAGTCGAAGACGAGCATGCCGGGATAGAGCGGTGCGGATTCCGGCAGGTATCCGATCAGGTGTTTGATGGCCACCATATCGTCCTGGATGGTGAGGTCCTTTATGGTGACCTGTCCGGCCGTGGGTTTGAAATAGCCGGTCAGCATGCGCAGGGTGGTGGTCTTGCCGGCGCCGTTGGGCCCCAGCAGTCCGATGATTTCCCCCTTCTGGATGTCGAGGTCGATGTGATCCACGGCGCAGAAGTCGTCGTAGTACTTGGTCAACCCTTCGACTTGGATCATACCCGTTCTCCTTGCAGTTGAAGCACCCGAATGCGGTTCGTGCCGGTCCTTGTCCGGAGGCCGGCCGGGATGGGTGCATTTCGTTTGGTTGGCCATGGCGGATGCCATGCACGGCCCTTTGGGCCGCGTTGACGGTATTGCGCCAATGATGGCGGGCCTGCTCTATCACGGATCGCCGGAGTCTGCAAATTGGCAATGATTATGCCTAAATTACAATTGGTTATAGATTTTAAGAAATGGTGGTACGTACCGTTCCGGATGGCGGGCCGAGCGGTACCGGCGATCGGACGCCCCGCTTGCACCGGGTTTTCGGCAGGGTGATCCGGGCACTGGGATCGCGCGTGCCTGTTTGCCACTATATCGTGTCCATCCATCGATGGTAGATTTTGGTTACTGGCAAGGCTCAAATGAATTTTCAACCGGAGGAATAGCCCGCTATTTCGAGGATTGAAAACGAGCGAGAACGCCGCCAGGGGCCGAAAGATGCCATCGATGGATGGACACCTACGGATAGCGGATGGGGGTCGTTCGCCGTCGACCGACGAACAGGTGATCGCCAAGAAACGGATAAAGTTGCATGCTGTTCCCCAGGAACCGGTCGTTTTTTCAGGCTGAATGGTGTTTCGGTTGGTCTTTACATCGAGCTAAGCGCTTGGTAACGTTTGGGATACTAAGAACGATAACGAAAATGTCAAGACGCCCGAAGGCGCCCGTGGGGGGGCGTCGCTGTCTCGGGGGAGGACCATGGCTGCCAACGTTTTCCAAATGACACCGGAAGTGTTCCAGATTGGCGGGGCCGGTTTCACCGCCGCGGAGGATGCGGCGGTCTATCTGGTGGTTGTCGAAGGTCAGGCCGCTATGATCGACGCCGGCTGCGGGGGCAGTGTCGATCAGCTTCTGGCGAACGCCTGGGCCTGCGGCGTCCGGCCGGACGATCTGCACGATCTGTTTCTGACCCATTGCCATTTCGACCACACCGGCGGGGCGTTCGAACTGCAGCGGCGGCTGGCGCTGCGGGTGGTGATGCATGCCCTGGATGCCCCTTTTGTGGAAACCGGCGATCCGGAGGTCACGGCCGCCGCCTGGTATGGGGCCGCCCTGCAGCCGTTTCGGCCCGATCATGTCATCGCGGGGGCAAGTGAGCTGTTTCGGATCGGCGGGCGGGGGCTGGAGGCCCTGCACATGCCTGGGCATTCCCCGGGCTCGGTGGTTTACCTGCTCGAATCGGCCGGGCGCAAGATCTTATTCGGGCAGGATGTTCACGGACCGCTTCATCCCGCCTTGCGATCCGACCGCCAGGCCTATCACCATTCCCTGCAGCAGCTGATCGCGCTGGAGGCCGATGTGCTGTGCGAGGGGCATTTCGGTGTTATCGAGGGCGCTGACCGGGTACGGCGCTTTATTCAGCAGTATCTCTGAAGCCGGCGCTCATAAGCACCAAGGCCGGGAAGCCCCGAAAGGATAAACGCGGGCGGTGGGAGGGCCGTGCCGGCAAGGGCAGGCGCAAGGTCAGCTGTCCGGATCCTGATCCAGCCGGTTTTGGATGGCCTTCAAACGGTAGTTGGTTTCCCGCAGGGCCACCCGCATTTCTTGCAGGACGGATAAAACGTTCGTTTCCGTGTCGGGGGGCGTGTCGTTTCGCCCCGGTCCGATCTGCCGCACGATGTCGTCCAGACGGATGCTGAGGGTAACGATGAAATACAGCAGCAGCATGAACATGTAGTCGTCCTTGAGCCAGTTCAGGTAGAAAAACCCGAAAGCGATCAGGGCGATAAAAAGGGCACTGGTAATCGTATAGGGATGGCGTGCCACCCATTTATTCAGCGTCTTCATGCAGGTTCCTAAGCGTCATCGTGATGGGTTGGCCCACCATAGGAGATACCGCGCCAAAAATCAATCCAGGGGCTTCAGGCCGGCGGCGTACCTGCCCGGCGCCGGGGCGGTGCCCCTTCCGTGGGATCCGCCGCTGGCGATCCGAATCCTGAGGCGTATCCGGCGGGGGGGTCGGAATCAGTTTGTCAGGTTTTGGGATTTGATGCGACGAATTGACAACCCGATTGCCGGTGGGCACTTTGGTGCAACGCCTGTCATTTGAGTCCATGCCGTGCATTCCCTGGGAAATAGGCGCAAGCGAGGGGGCGCGGCTCTTGAGGAGAGATTGCCGTGCGATGCCGATGGTCCATCGCCGCTATGATGCTGCTGGCCGTGTTCGGGCTTTGCGTCTTCCGTATCGAGCCGGCCGCGGCCGATCCGCCGACGGTGGACAACGCCCTGTATGCCGGACTGCTGGCGCGCCATGTCCACCACGGGCTGGTGGATTACCGGGGGTTGCAACAGGAAGAAACCCAGCTGGATCGCTATCTCGACGTTCTGGCAGCCGTTGTGCCCGACCTTCTGTCGGTCGACGAGCGCTTTGCCTTTTACGTCAATGCTTACAACGCCTGGACCTGGAAGTTGATTCTCAATCACTACCCCGGCATCCGATCCATCAAGGACGCGGGCAGCTTCTGGCAGAGCCCCTGGAAGAAAAAACTGGCCCGCATCGACGGCCGTCTGCTCACCCTGGACGAGATCGAGAACGATATCCTGCGGCCCCAGTTCAAGGATCCGCGCGTTCATTTTGCCATCAATTGCGCTTCCAAGGGCTGTCCGCCCCTTTACAACGTCCCTTTCAACGGTCGTGATCTGGACCGCCAGCTCGATCATGTCACGCGGGCCTTTATCAACGATCCCACGCGCTATCGGCTGGCGGGTGACGTTCTTTTAGTGAGCCGGATCTTCAAATGGTTTCGCGAGGATTTCCATGACGATATCATCGGCTTTTTCCAACTCTATGCCGAGGGCGATCTGAGGGCCGTCCTGCAAGCCAAGGCCCGGGACCTCGACGTGGAATTCCTGGCCTACGACTGGTCCCTCAACGGCGCATGAGACAATGTCTCGGCCCACATGTAAGGAAACACCAGCGGGCGGGCCGCAAAAGGGGAGAGGGCATGACATCCTATGATTATGACATCGCCATCATCGGCGGGGGGGCCGCGGGCCTGACCGTGGCCTCCGGGGCCGCCCAACTGGGTGCCCGCACCCTGCTCATCGAAAAGGACGCGGCCCTGGGTGGCGATTGTCTGCATTACGGCTGCGTGCCCAGCAAAACCCTGATCAAATCGGCGCAGGTGTATTACGCCATCAAGAATGCCCGGGCATACGGCTTGCCGGACATCGAGGTGCCCCCCATCGATTTCCGCCGGGTGGCCGATCGCATCCGTTCCGTGGTGGCGGTGATCCAAAAACATGATTCCGTGGAACGGTTCTGCGGTTTGGGAGCCCAAGTGGCGTTCGGCGCGGCACGCTTCACGGACGACCACACCGTCGCGCTCGAGGGGCGGTCTTACACCGCCCAAAAATGGGTTGTGGCCACCGGGTCCTCGCCCGTTGTCCCCCCCATCGAAGGACTGGCGGAGGCCGGCTACCTGACCAACCGGGAGATCTTTTATATGGAGCGCCTGCCGGCCTCCATGACCATCCTGGGCGGAGGCCCCATCGGCATCGAAATGGCCCAGGCCTTCAATCGCTTCGGTTGCCGGGTGAGCGTGGTGGATAGGGGCCGCCAAATTCTCGCCAAGGAAGACAAGGACATGGCCGATGAGGTGATGGCGGTGCTGGAAGAGGAGGGCGTCACCTTCCATCTCAATGCCAAAGTCATCCGCGTCCGCAGAGAGGGCGCGGCGCATAAGGCGGTTGTGGTCCAGACCGCGGACGGGGAGCAGACGCTCGTTTCCGAGGCGCTGTTGGTGGCCAGCGGCCGGTCGGCCAACGTCGGGGGGTTGAATCTGGAGGCCATCGGGGTGGCGTTCGACCGCGGCGGCATCAAGGTGGACGAGCGCCTGCGAACCTCCCGGAAGCATATCTTCGCGGCCGGCGACGTCAACGGCGGCTACCAGTTTACCCACGCCGCCGGCTACGAAGGGGGCCTCGTGGTGGCCAATGCCGTTTTCCGTCTGCCCCGCAAGGCGGATTACACCTATCTGCCCTGGTGCACCTACACCGATCCGGAGCTGGCCAGCATCGGCCTGAACGAGAAAGCCGCCCAGGCCCGCGGCGAGGCATACAGCGTGTTCGCCGAAGCCTTTGCGGACAACGATCGCAGCCTGGCCGAGGGGCAGCGCCGGGGACGCATCAAATTGCTGCTCGACCGCAAGGAAAAGCCCCTCGGTGTCCAGATTCTCGGTCCGCGGGCCGGCGATCTGGTGAGCGAATGGGTGGCCGCCTTGAACGGCCAGGTCAAGCTGGCCACCCTGGCCGCGGCGGTGCATCCCTATCCCACCCTGGGGGAGATCAACAAGCGGGTGGCCGGCAGCTATCTGGCCCCCAAGATTTTTTCCGAAAAGGTCAAAAAGGGGCTCAAGTTGATCTTCAGCCTGAAGGGGCGGGCCTGCGGCGGCCCCCGGGACCAATGCCGGCAGGATTGTGAGCGGGGGGAGGACGCATGACGGGGAATGCGCCATCGTCTAACCCATCGGCATGGCGCAGAGCGTGCCCCGCGCCAGTTCCCATTGGGGTGCGTACAGAGGAGAAGACAGACATGGATGCCAACAGCGGGGAGAATGACGGCCGCCGCAAGGCCATATGGAAGGCGGCCCTTTTTCTCCTGTTCATCGTCGGAGCCATAGGTCTGGTGCGCTACTCGCCGCTGAAGGCCTACCTCACGACCGGAGCGCTGCAGCAATTCCTCGATGCCGCCGGTTTCTGGGCGCCGGTGGTCTTCATGCTCGTGTATGCCGCCGGGGTGTGCCTGTTCATCCCGGGCACCCTTCTGACAGGCTTGGGGGCGGCCATCTTCGGGGCCTATTGGGGCTTTGTGGTTGTCTGGGTGGGGGCCATGCTGGGGGCCGCTCTGGCTTTCCTGATCGGAAGGACCCTGGGCCGGGACTTCGCCGCGTCCCTCATCGGCGACCGGCTGCGCAAATATGACGATGCCATCCGGCGCAACGGGTTTGCCACGGTGTTATACCTGCGGCTGGTCTATTTTCCCTTCACGCCGCTGAATTTCGGCATGGGCTTAACGAGCGTCCGCTTCCGGGACTATATCTTCGGGACCGGTTTGGGGATTATGGTGGGGACCTTTGTTTTTACCTTTTTCGTCGGAACTCTGAAAGAGATCTGGGCTTCCGGGGATTGGGGACGGCTGCTGTCCGTCAAAGTCTTTTTCGCCATTGTCTTGTTTGTTTTCTCCTTTTTTATTCCGAAGGTGATCAAACGGTTGCAGGGCGAGGCTTGAATCGGTTGGGGCCATCGTTGCCATACTGGAAATGGAAAACCGGCTGTGTTGACAAGATAAAGCAGGGCACGCTATCACATAGCGCCTCGTCCTCCCGAACTGCCCGCCAAGGATGCCGCAGAGAATGATACGGCAGTAGACAACCCATAGGCTGATGCGGGAATCGTCGATATCTTCCTCGTCCTGGCATGGGCATCGGGAGGGACAAATCCTTTGAGGAGCAAACGCTGATGATTACATATGCTGCTATCCCCAAAAGCGTCCTTATGATGATGGTGTCTATCGCCGTGCTGACCTTGGCGATGGGTGAAGCTGTTGCGGATGAGCGGTCCTGGGAAGAGATCGTATCGGCCGCGCGCGGCCAGACGGTGGATTGGTTCATGTGGGGGGGCTCGCCCGCGGTGAACGCTTATGTCAATGGGTATGTGGCCGAGCAGCTCAAGACACGGTACGCAATTACCCTGCGCCAGGCACCGGTCAAGGACATCGCTGAAGTGGTGGGCAAACTGGTGATCGAAAAGCAGGCCGGCAAAGAGCGCGACGGGGGTGTGGATCTCATGTGGATCAACGGCGAGAATTTCCGGACTTGCAAAAAAAACGGCCTGCTCTACGGCCCCTTTGCGGACCGGCTGCCCAACCAGAAGCTGGTCAACCGGGAGAACCCTTCCGTCTCCAACGACTTCGGGGAGCCGGTGGAGGGCCTGGAGTCCCCCTGGGGCAGTGCCCAGGTGGTCATGATTTATGATACGGCGCGCGTGTCCCAACCGCCCCGCACGATTGGCGCCTTGCTGGAGTGGATCAAAGCCCATCCCGGCCGCTTTGCCTATCCGGCGCCGCCGGACTTTACCGGCTCGGTTTTCGTGCGCCACATCTTCTACCACGTGTCCGGTGATGCTCAACGCTGGCAGGGGCCCTTCGATCAGGCGGCCTTTGACCGGGCGGCCGCGGAAACCTACCGGGTCTTGAAGGAACTGGCGCCCTATCTCTGGCGGCAGGGGCAGACCTATCCCGAATCGCCGGTGCGCCTGAATACGCTCTTTGCCGACGGTGAAGTGGACTTCTCCGTTTCCTACCACCAGGCCGAGGCCTCCCGCAATATCATCGACGGGCTGTTCCCGGATACGGTGCGCACCTTTGTTTTCGACGAGGGCACCATCGCCAACACCCATTTTGTGGCCATTCCCTTCAATGCCGCGGACAAAGCCGGGGCTATGGTGGCGGCCAACTTTTTATTGTCGCCCGAAGCCCAGCTTACCAAGGCCGATCCCGACGTATGGGGGGATTTCCCGGCCATCGACCCGACGCGTCTTCCGGCGGAATGGCAGACACGCTTCCGGCAGCAGGCCCGGGGCATCGCTACCCTGAGCGATGCCCAACTCCAGGCCCATCAACTCCCGGAGCCCCCCTCGCAGATTTTGATTCAGTTGGAGAAGGGTTGGCAGGAGCATGTCCTGAAAGGACGCTGATGATATCGCGCGCCCGCCAAGACCTCGACGCCCGCACGCGGCCGGGGCCCGGATTCAAAGGATTGACGGTCCTGTTGGCCCCTGCCCTGGCGATCGTGCTGGTTCTATTCGGGGGCGGTCTCGCGCTGGGAGTGATGCAGGCCATGGGCTATCTGCCCGGCGCCGGTTTGGGGCGTCTGGGATTCCAGCATTTTGCACAGGTGCTGACCGATCCGGATTTCGCCACCAGTTTTGCGCTGACCTTCTATGTCGCGGGCGTCTCCACGGCCATTGCCGCCGGGCTCAGTATCCTGGCGGCCCTCGGCCTGGCATCGCTGCGATCGCGATGGGTTCACTTTATTTTCCAAATTCCCCTGACCGTGCCGCATCTGGTGGTGGCCGTGGCCATGCTGTTCCTGCTGGCGCCGGCCGGCCTGTTGTCCCGGGGGGCGGTGGCGCTCGGCTTGATCGCGGGCCCGGCGGATTTCCCTTTGCTGATCAACGACAATTGGGGCATCGGGATCATCCTGGTCTATGTCTGGAAGGAGATTCCGTTTATCACCCTGATGATTCTGGCCGTGCTGCGCAATTCCGGCCGGGAGCTGCTGGATGTGGGCCGCACCCTCAAGGCCGGGCCCTGGCAGCGGTTTCGCCATATCACCCTGCCGATAATCTTCCCGGCCCTGGCGGCCGCCAGTCTGATCGTGTTCGCCTTCACCTTCGGCGCCTTCGAAGTCCCCTACCTGCTGGGTCGCACCTACCCCATGACCCTGCCGGTGTGGGCCTACAAACATTATAGTGACATCGACCTGCTGGCACGCCCGGAGGGCATTGCCGCCGGGATCGTCATTGCCCTGGTGGTCGCGACGGCGGTGGTGCTGGCCCAGATGCTGACCAGGGCCGCCCGCAAGAAGGGAATGGTCCTGTGAAGGCTTGCCGGTACCGTTTGACAGGTTTGGCCGTGGTCCTGGCTGTGGGGCTGCCCTTTGTGCCGCTGGTTCTCTGGGCATTGGCGGACCGCTGGTTTTTCCCGGCGCTGTGGCCCCAATCCTTCGGTCTGCGGGCCTGGACCTATATCACCTCCACGGCCGGGGTCCAGGTCCTGGCCGCGGTTGGCCAGAGCATGGCGGTGGCGGCCATCACCGCCGTCATTGCCGTGGCGATGGCCGTCCCGGCCGGCCGGGCCCTGGGACTTTACGAATTCAAAGGCAAGGATCTGGTATCCATTCTGCTGACCCTGCCGGTGATCGTGCCGCCCCTTTGTGTGGCCATGGGGCTGCACCTCTGGTTTATCCGGCTGGGACTGGCCGAAACCTTGGGGGGCGTCATCGGCGTACACCTGACCTTTAGCCTGCCCTATGCCATTTTTGTGTTATGGGGCGTTTTCGCCAATTACAATCCCGATTTTGAAGACCAGGCGCGCTCGCTGGGGGCGTCACGGTTCAGGGTGATCACCCGGGTGATGCTGCCGATGATTCTGCCGGGCATCAGCGTGGCGGCCCTTTTTGCCTTTCTGTTGTCCTGGAGCCAATATTTGAGTACCTTGATCATCGGCGGCGGGCGTGTGATGACCCTGCCTGTTTTGCTGTTCGCCCTCATGGGAAGCGGCGATCGACCGGTGGCCGCCGCGGTCAGCCTGGTGTTTGTGACGCCGGCCCTGGTGGCGCTTTTTTTCAGCGCCCGTTATCTGGGCGCCCGCAGCCTTGCCGGAGTGCGCTGATGGGGAATCTGAGCTTGCACAATCTGACCGTCGGCTACGGGCGCCGGAACATCATCCAGGGCTTCCAGCTCGATGTGCGTGACGGCGAGTTGGTTTCCCTGCTGGGCCCCAGCGGGGCCGGCAAAACCACGATCCTGAAAGTCGTGGCCGGCCTGCTGCCGCCCACCGGGGGCGATATCCTGATCGACGGGCGGTCGGTGATCGGCCTGGCCCCTGAGCAGCGCGACGCCGTGATGGTATTCCAGAAGCCGTTGCTGTTTCCGTTTATGAATGTGGAACAAAACATCGCTTTCGGTCTCCGCATGCAGAAGCGACACCCGGCCGAAGCCCGCCAAAACGTCGCAGAAATTCTCTCCCTGACCCGCCTCGCAGGCCTGGAAGGGCGCAAGGTGCATGCCTTATCCGGCGGTCAGCAGCAGAGGGTGGCCCTGGCAAGGGCCCTGGTTCTGAAACCCTCGGTGCTGCTGCTGGACGAACCCCTCAGCAATCTGGATGCCAACCTGCGTCAGCGGATGCGGGACCTCATTCAGACCATTCAAGCGGAAACCGGCATGACCATGCTTTTTGTCACCCACGACCAGTCCGAGGCGCTTACGATATCCCATCGGGTGGCCCTGCTGCTGGACGGCCGGCTACGACAGGTGGGCACGCCCCGTGAACTGTTCCATCAGCCGGCCGATCCGGAGGTGGCGCGCTTTTTCGGGGGGAAGAATTTTTTCCAGGGACGGGTGCAGGACGAACTTTTTATCGCGGACTTCGGTCAATTTCTCGTGGGCCGCCAGGCGGGCAACGGCCATTTGCGGACGGCTACGGTCCGCCCCGAAGACATCATCATTGCACCGCGCCGCAAGGATTCCACGGCAGCGCTGACCGGGCGGATCGTCAAGGTGAACTTTGAAGGCAGTGCCACCCGGATCGTGGTGGCCTGCGCGGCCGGTGAGTTCATGGTGTTGACCGCCCAGGATCGGTTTACCCCCGGTGATGAGGTGGAACTGACGCTGCCGCCGGAGAAAATCAGGCTATTTCCCCTGCCCTAGCCGTCGCTAATGCGGCCTGGCAAGAGGACCGGGAGTCCGGAGCGTATTCCAGGTTAGGAGAATTCTTCAGTGTCCGATCGGATTGCCGCCCTGCCGGCCCGGATTGAGGCCTATCTGCGCCAGGGGGACTGGTCCCATTTGCCGATGCTGGCCGGCCGCCCCTTATCGGTCAGCCTGCTGGCCCGGGGAGAATACAACCTGAATTACCGGGTTCGGGCCGGCGAAGAAACCCTCGTTTTCCGGGTGAACATGGGCACCCAGATCGAGCGGGACGATCAGATTCAGTATGAATTCGCGGCGCTCAAGCTTCTGGAGGGCAGCGGCGTCACCCCCCATCCCTATTTCGTGGACGACTCCCGCACCTTTTTCGATCAGGGCATCGGGATCATGGAATTTCTGCCCGGCCGCCCTTTGGACTACACCACCGATCTCGATGCGGCGGCCGCCCTGCTGGCGCGGGTTCACCAGACGGCGGTTCCGGACGATCATCATCTCATCCGGGAGGAAGCCCCCCTGGATCTGATCTACCGGGAATGCGCCGGCCTGCTCGATACCTATTTTGAATCCGATCTGGCCGACCGGGCCATTGCCGCTTTTTTGCGCGAGGTTTTGGACTGGGCCGCACAAGCCCGCCGGCAGGAACGCTTCTACCAGGAAGACCCCTGGCCCTGCATTGTCAATACCGAGGTCAACTCGGGCAATTTCATCGTCAACCCCGATCGGCAGACCATTCACCTGGTGGATTGGGAAATGCCCCGCTGGGGGGATCCTTCCCAGGACCTCAGCCATTTCTGCTCGCCGTTGACCACTCTCTGGAAGACTGATTTCCGGATGACGCCAGGGGTAAAAATGCATTTTCTTAAAACCTATACCCGCCACCTTCACGACCCGCACCTGCGCGACACCCTGTTCGAGCGGGTGCGATTACGCGACCCCTTTGTCTATCTGCGGGGCATATCATGGTCGGCCATGGGGTGGGTGGCTTACCAGACGCAGTTTGCCGGAATGAAAAATCCTGACACCTGGGAGACGCTGCAGCGCTATCTGGATCTGGCGTTTATGCGCTCCCTTTTCGAACCTTTCATGCGGACGGCGGCATGCTGAAGATACCGCCGTCTGCCTTGCCTCTTGGCAGGGACCGGATACCGAAAGGGGACAGGTTTCAGCCGACAACATGAACCCGCGCGAGCGCCTTATTATTTTTACCCGCTATCCGGAACCGGGAACCACCAAAACCCGGCTGATTGCGTGCCTCGGTGCTGAGGGGGCGGCCGATTTGCAACGGCAGATGACCGCCCGTGTCCTGTCCCAGGCCAGAGCCTTGAGGGATAGGCGAAGCCTGGATCTGGAGGTGCGCCATCAAGGCGGCAGCGGTCGGTTGATGCGGATCTGGCTGGGGGACGGGGTGAACTACGTCGACCAGGGGGAAGGGGATCTCGGGCAGCGTATGGACCGGACCTTGCGTGATGCCGTGCAGCAGGGAGCTCTTGTAGCGGTCCTCATCGGCAGCGACATTCCCGGCATCACTACGGCCCTGCTGGCGAAGGCGTTTGCGGAGATCGAAGCGGGGAAGGTGGTTTTGGGGCCGGCCACGGACGGCGGCTATTACCTTATCGGATTGACGGCGCTTGATATGAGCGCGGCGTCGTCGGCGATTTTCGCGGATATGCCCTGGGGGACGGCCGTGGTGCTCCAAGAGACCTGCCGCCGGCTGGCGCGTGTGGGACTTTGCTATACACTTCTTGATTCGTTAACGGATATTGACCGTCCGGAAGATCTCAGCGCCTGGGAGCCCTATCGGCACAAATGAGCACCTTGCCCTGCAAACCTGTTATTTCCGTGGTCATTCCCACCCTGAATGAAGCGGCGCATATCGATCGCGTTCTTACAGCGGTTCTCCGGGGAAAAGCGGTGGAGGTCATTGTCGCGGACGGGGGCAGTGGGGATACCACCACGGACAAGGCGATGACCCATGGGGTGCATGTTTGTCGATGCACGGCCGGCCGGGCGCGCCAGATGAACCGGGGGGCGGCCCTGGCCCAGGGTGAGGTTCTCTTTTTTTTGCATGCCGACAGCCGCCTGCCGGCGAGCTATGACGACATCATCCGTCACGCCCTTGCCGGCGAGGGGGTGGCGGCCGGAGCCTTTTCCCTCGGCATCGATGCCGCTTCCGCCGGGTTGCGCTTCATCGCAGGCTGCGCCAACTTGCGCTCCCGCGGCCTCGGCCTGCCTTACGGCGACCAGGGCTTGTTCCTCCGGGCGGACTGTTTTCAGGCCTGCGGGGGTTTCCCCGACCTGCCCATCATGGAAGACGTTGTCATGGTCCGCCGCCTGCGGAAAACGGGCCGTATCGTCACGGTCCCGGAGCAGATCCGGACCTCGTCCCGCCGTTGGGAAAGGCTGGGCATACTGCGGACGACCCTGATCAATCAGGCGATTGTGGCGGGTTTCCTGCTGGGGGTTCCGGCCGCGCGTCTGACCCGCTGGTATCGGCATGCCCCGCCTAAATAGGGCCCACCGACGCATCATCATGACACATTACCGTTGTTCGGGCCCTGACGCGGGTAGACCCGTTGTCGTGCCTGGGCGGCTTTGACCAGGGTGTCCACATGGATATCCACATAGTCGAAGACCCGCGCACTGCGCTTGCCCGGGGCCGGTCGCAGGACACGCCCCAGATATTGGAGCAGGCGTCCGCTGAAGCGAATCGGTGTCACCAGAAAGAGGGTTTCCAGACGGGGGCAGTCAAACCCTTCGCCGATGAGCTGGCCGGTGGCAATCAAAACCTTGACTTCGCCGGCCTGGAGCCTTTCCGTTACGGCCTGGCGCTGTTTCATGGGCACATCGCCGGTGAGCACCTCGGCCGTGATCCCGTGGCGGTATTTCAAGAGCGCCCGCAGGTTCTCGCAGTGCGCCTTGCGGTCCGACAGCACCAGGCAGACTCCTGAATCGGCCTGGTGGGCCGCGGCCACATCGGCCACGATGAGCAGGTTGCGTTCCTTGTCCTCGGTCAACTCGGAAAGCATGCGGGAATAGTCGCTGACCGGGTCGAAATAGGGCCTGAACTCGGTTTCCCGGAGGATCACCTCGGCGCAGAGCACGTCGCCGCTTTCCACCAGGGTCTGGGAGGCGATTTCCCACTGCACATTGCCAAGATGCCAGAAAATCAGTTTGGACAGGCGGTCCCGCCGCCAGGGGGTTGCCGACAGGCCCAGCATGTAGCGCGTATCAAAGGCCCGCACCGCCTCGGTGAAGGTTCGGCTGGGAGTGCGGTGGCATTCGTCCACCACCAGGTGGCCCACCCGGGGGGCTATTTCGGCGGTGCATTTGTAAAGGCTCTGGACCAGGGCCACCGTGATCTGGTTGCCGAACCGGCGGCGCCCCCCGCCGATAAACCCGATGTCCTTTTCCGGCAGCCCCAGGAACTGCTCGATGCGGGCCAGCCATTGGTGCGCCAGATCTTTGGTGTGGACGACAACGATCGTGGGCTGGCGCCGACGGGCAATCAGGTAAAGCCCCATAACGGTCTTGCCGCTGCCCGTGGGCGCACTCAGGGTGCCGAAATCCTTGGCCCCCATCTTGGCCACGGCCTCGCGCTGAAACGGTTTCAAGCGTCCCTGGAACGTAAAGGTTGTGTCGGCCAGCTTACGGCGCCGGTCTTCGAGCGCGTAGGCGATGTCCATGCGGCGGCACTGGCGCAGGAGGGTCCCTGTAAAGCCCCGCGGAATGCGAAGACCGCCGCCCTTCACCTTACGGTAAAATTTGAGCTCTTTGGGCGTCTTCCGGTTCCACCGGCCCATTCGTTCGTTTTCAATCCATTTCGGGTTGGGCAGGGTCAACGTGGCGATGAGCCACTCGGAGAGTGTTTCCGGCGAAGCGGGGATGCTCAGCACATTGGTCAGGCGCATTTTCAGGGGTGGCATGGCATCGGCTCCCGGCCGCTCCCGATGGATTTGCCGGCTAGAACGGGCTGGTTCATTGGGCCGGGACGGCTATTCATTCTCCGCCAGCAGGGCTTCCGCCACCCGGATGTCATAGGCTTGGTTCGGATCGAAGGACCCCTTGCGGGCATACATGGCCGACGCCTTGCGAATCGCCCCCCAGGGAACCCAGTCGTGCTTTTCCCACAGCTGGGGATCCTTGGCATTCCAGAGCCGGAAGTAGATATCGTCCGAACCCCGGCGGACATACATGCGGGTCTGGGGGTTCTGGGGGTAGGGCATATAGTAGAGGCCGCGTTCATCTTTCATGGTGGTAGGCAACCTTCCTTCATCGGGTTTCATTCATGGCCGTTGCGGTTTTACGCACACGGCCCACTTTCCGTCAATTGCAAAGCGGAAGCCTTTTCCGGCGCCCTTCGTTTATCATTTGTCATCTTGCTCCATCCCATAGGCCCGTAGTTTGCGGCGCAGGGTATTCAATCCGATGCCCAGAATCTTGGCCGACTGGGTTTTATTGTTCCCGGTCTGGGCATAGACTTTCAGGATATGGCATTGTTCCGCCTCGGCGAGGGTGGCCGTCACGTCGGGGTCATTAGAGCGGCATTCCCGGGGGAGGGGTTTGTGCATCGGATGCAAATGCTTTTGGAGGCATTTCATCGTGATGGGCTGTCCCTGGGCCAGGTTGAGGGCCGAGTGCAGGATGGATTCCAGTTCCCGGATATTCCCGGGGTAGCCATATTGCATCAGCGCCGCGAGGGCTTCTTCGTCGATGGCATGGCGCCCCTGGGTATCGCCGGTGCGCTTGATCAGCTCGTTGATGAGCAGCGGGATGTCATTGCGGCGTTCCCGCAGGGGCGGCAGGTGCAGCCAGGCGCCGCGGATGCGGTAATACAAATCCTTGCGGAACATCCGTTTATCGATGAGCTGATCCAGATCCTCGTTCGTGGCAGCGATGATGCGTACATCGGTGCGGCGCGGCAGACTGGTGCCCAGCTTCATATACTCACCATTTTGCAGCACCCGCAGGAGTTTGCCCTGCAATTCCAGGGGCAGGATGCCGATTTCATCCAGAAACAGGGTGCCCTTGTTGGTCATTTCGAGATAGCCGGTGCGGTCATGATCCGCCCCCGTAAAGGCGCCTTTGGTATGCCCGAAGAACTCGGCGTCGAACAGATTGCTGTTCAGGGCAGCCATGTTGACCGGCGTGAACGGCGCTTTGGAACGGGGGCTGGCGGCGTGAATGGCCCGGGCCAGCAATTCTTTGCCGGTCCCGCTTTCGCCGGTGATCAGAACGGGAAAGGGGCTGGCGGCGTGCAACTCCGCTTCCTTGAGGATACGGATCATCTTGCGCGACTGGGTGATAATGTCCTGGAAGGCGGCTTTGTTCTGGACCTCTGGAAGCGTATCCCGCTTGTCCATGTCCAGGATATCCAGCAGGCGTTTGCGCTCCAGGGCCCGGTTGACGGTCATGGACAGATCTTCTTCACGAACCGGTTTGACGAGGTAGTCATAAGCCCCTTTTTTGAGGCATTTGACCGACACGCGGGCCTCGTTCAAGGCCGTTATCATGACGCATTCGGTATTGGGGCTGGTGTTTTTGATAATTTCGAGCAGTTCCATGCCATCCATCTCCGGCATGGTCACATCAATCAGGGCCACGTCGAAGGTCTCACCGGCATCGAAGCGGTTGGCCGCTTCCAGGGGATCGTCAATGCAGATAATATCCTGAAAACCGATGCTTTTCAGCTTCAACAGAACGATTTCCAGATAATCGCGGTCATCGTCAATGACAAGAATGCGGTTGGACATGGCAGCGACCTCGACAGAAAGCGGATCCACGTCATACGAAAACGTGCTCGATTCCCGGGCGATTCGTTTCAGGCCTGGTACCACAATGCCGCGGGGGGAGGCATCGACTAGTATCCCGGGCCCTTGTCCCCCGAACGGCCATACAGAATGCCAAAATGGACTATGCCAAAATGGAACTGGCGGAATAAATATCTGAATTTAAATGGAATGTAAAGAGAAGTGTTCCAAAATGGTAGGCGTTTTAATGCCTTGGCAGGGGCTGAAATTGTTCCGCAGCATGCCTATTAATTCATAACGAGCTGAAAAAAGGGGGATAAATCCATTCTATTCATTTCGACGGCCCTGGCCTGGACTTTGCTTTAGACCCTCACCATGAGACAGTTGTGGAACAGCAAATTGGCAGGGCGTGCGCCTGGATGTCTAAAGCGGTACCCCTTTTCCCCTCGGCCAAGTCGGATGGAGGAGCGGTAATGCACTTGAAATGCAAATTCGACAACGGTGAATTTGCGCTTCTGGCCGAATTGCAGCCGCCCAAAGGAGCGGACATCTCCCGCATGATGGCCAACATTCAACCGGTTCGTGACAGTGTAGATGCCTTCGTGGTTACGGATATGTACAACGGCATCATGCACATGAGCGCCCTTTCGAGTGCCATGCTTTTACAGGCCCGCGGCGTCGAGACCGTGATGCAGGTATGCGTGCGCGACCGCAATCGCCTGGCCTTGCAGGCGGACCTGCTGGGGGCCAACGCCTGTGGGATCATGAATCTTTTGGCGGTCACCGGGGAAGATCCGACCTTTGGTGATCATCAGCAAGCCATCGCCGTCCACGACCTCGATCATCTCGATTTGCTCTATGCCATCAGCAGCCTGCAAAGGGGCAAGGACCTGGCGGGCCGAGACCTTGACGGCGTGCCGCAATTTCTGATCGGATCGACGGTCAATTCGAATTTGAAAGGCCAGGCGCTGGAATTGGAAATCGAGAAGATGAATCGGCGCTGGGAGGCCGGCGCGCGTTTTTTTGTGACACCGCCGGTATTCGATCTGGCCAGTATGGCGTCTTTTTTCGAACGGGTCGATCCCCACAAGTTCAAAATCATTCCTTCGGTGCTGCTTCTCAAATCGTTGGGGATGGCGCGCTATATTGAGCGCAATCTCAAGCATATCTACATCCCACCCACCCTGATCCAGCGCCTTCAGACCGCCAGGGACAAAAGCCGGGAATGTCTCCGCATCACGCAGGAGCTGGTCGCCGCCCTGAAGGATGAGGGGTTTAGTGGGGTCCAGATTACAACCCTTGGTCGCGAGGATCGGCTTGCGGCATTGCTGGAAAAAGCGGGAGATGAGGATCGCCCGACCCTGCAATACGCCGGCGTGGTCGAGGAAAATACAAAGGAGGTTACCGATGGCCGAAAAAAAACGCATCCTGGTAGTGGACGACGAACCTGATTTCGCTCTGTTGGTACAGGGTAATCTGCAAAAGGAAGGCTTCGACGTCGATGTGGCTTACAATGGTGTCGAAGGGTTGGAGAAAATAAAACAAAATCCACCGGATGCCATTGTGCTCGATGTCATGATGCCGGAGAAGGACGGCTACGAGGTTTGTGCCGAACTCAAAAAAGATGATCGTTTTGCCGAGATCGCCATTCTCATGCTGACGGCCGTAGCGGATCACGTCACTTCCACGCGCTACTCGCATTTTGACGGGATGAGCATGGAAGCGGATGATTATTTGCCCAAACCGGCTTCGGCCGAAGAAATTACCGAGAGTATCAAAAGTCTCCTGAATATGTCCTGAGAATGCCGATTCGGTTATCTGGTCGGAGAGGGTTTCTGCAGGCAGGGGCTGCCGGCGAAACAGGACCGACAAGGCCCGCTTTCGGGATACTTTAATGATTCGTGGCGGCCATTGTCGAGCCGTTGTGAGGGGGGGGCGTGATCCAGGGCATAATGGCGGACTTGCGGAATAGCCCCAGAAAAGATATGAGACATACAGGGTTCCTGCTCGCGGCAGCGCGGTCTTCCCCGGACGGTAAGTGTTGCTACATTGAAACCTCCCCGTTCTTGCGAATGCGAGGGTCTTGATGGCCATTGATGCCAAGTCCTTCCGAAACCCCAAATCCGCTTTCGAGATTCAGTGCAAGGTTTATTGCATCCTGGGCGATGAGCGGGTATTCAACTCCAAATCCCCCGAAATATTTTCCGCCGTATTTCAGCGGGTGGGGCTCAGGGGCGCCTACGTTCCTTTTATGACGACACTGGAGCGTGTGGGCGAAGCCCTCAACAGCATTCGCGTGTTGAACATCGCGGGCGCCAACGTTACCGTGCCTTACAAGGAGTGTGTGATCCCTTTCCTGGATGTGCTTTCCGAGGGGGCTAAAATTATCGGCGCCATCAACACCATTGCCTGGGAAGGTGATGTCCTCAAGGGATACAACACCAACGCCATCGGGTTCATGGACACTTTGGAAGAAATCGATTATGCGGTGCCCGGCAAACGGGCCCTGGTGTTCGGTTCCGGCGGAGCGGCCAAGGCGGTGGTGTTCATCCTGAACTGGTTGCGGGCGGAAAGCGTTTATATTTCAGCCCGCAATGAGCCGCGCTCCCGCGAAATGGCCGAACGGCTGGGTGGAGAAGCGATTTCGCTGGAAGATGCCGTCGCCTCCCCCCTGGAGGTGGATCTGGTGATCAATGCCACCTCGGTATCGAGTGCAGATGAATCACCGGAATTTGCGGCCCTGGTGGACCGGCTTGACCTCAGCGGCTGCCAGTTGCTGATGGATCTCAATTATGGTCGAGAGCAGAATATATGGGAACGCAAAGCGGCCGCATCGGGGGTGGCATTTATGGACGGTCTGCGGGCGTTGGCCTACCAGGCCCGCCGCACGTTTGCCCTCTGGACCGGCATCCAGGTCGAACCCAATGAATTCCTTTCCGAGCTGCATGTGCGGTCGAAGCGCTAGTCGCGTTTCGTGCAGCCATGATGTGGAAAGGTCTTCGCTGCTTTTCAGCGGAAGGAGGATGTCAACAACGTTATCCTTAGCGTTGAATGGGTATCAGCACCGTGAAGGTAGATCCCCTTCCAGGCTCGCTTTCAACTGAAATAGACCCGCCAAGAGAATCCACCAGCCCTTTGACAATCGGCAAGCCCAAACCGGTTCCCGTGATAAAACGGGTTTTTTCATTTTTTACCCGATAGAAGCGATCGAAAATTTTCCCCAGGTATTTGCCCTCGATGCCGAACCCATTGTCTTGGACGGCCAGACGGACATTGTCCCCCACCCGATCTACTTTGACGGATATTGCGCCGCCCTCCTGGGTGTAATTGACGGCATTGGTGATCAAGTTGCCGACGATGCTCTCTAAGGCGAGCGGGTCGGATTTGAATGTCGGCAGGGGATCTTCCGGCACCTGAAGGATAAGCGACTGGTGTTTGGCTTTGGCCTGGGTCTCAAGGAAGTCCACCACGCTGCCCAACAGCTCCTCGATACGGAATTCGCGGGTTTCACTGCAGATATTGCCGGTTTCAATGCGCGAAAGATCAAGCAGGTCGCCGATGGTGGAAATCAGGCCCCTGGTCTTCTCTTTGGCACGGCTGATGAGATGCTGGTCCGTGGCATCTTCTTCTTCGGTCATGGCCTTCATCACCATGGCCAGTTGCTCGTGGATCGTGGACAGGGGCGAGCGCAGCTCATGGGATACTTTGGCGACGAACTCGGTTTTCAGTCGATCCAGCACTTTCATGGCGGTGATATCCTGGAACGAGATCACCGCTCCTAAGCATTGCATGCGTTCCCCCATCACGGGGCGGCCCTTGACCTGAAAGAACTGGTCTTCCGATAAAACGAGCTCGTAAGTGGGGATCTCCTCAAAATCCACATAACGCCCCCGGGAAATATCCTGAACCAGCTTGCACAACCCCTCATCCTTGATAAAGTCGGTAAACGGCGCGCCGGTGCAGCTTCCGGGCGCATTGCCGATCAACTGGCAGAAGGTCGGATTGGTCAGGACAATTTGGCCTTCCGTATTGGTGACCACCAGCCCATTGGGCAGCGATTCGATAATCGTGCGGGTACGGCTTTTTTCCATGCCCAGATCCGCCAGCGTGCGACGCCGGTCCCGTTCGAGCTTTTCCGTCTCCTTTCGCAACAAGATTCGTTCTTTGGCCCGGTTGACCACAATACGCAGAGGATCGGGCTCGAAGGGTTTGGGGATGAAATCATAAGCACCCTGTTTCATGGCTTCGATGGCGGTTTCGACGGTGGCGAAACCAGTGATGATGATCACGAGAAGATTCGGGTCGATTTCATGCATGCGGCGCATGACTTCCATCCCGTCCATACCCGGCATCTTGAGATCGAGAAGGACGATATCAGGTTTTTTGCTGTTAAGGATTTCGAGTCCCTCCTCGCCGCGCGACGCACCGTAAACATCGCATCCCATACGGCTTAGAATACGTTCAGAGCCTTCCCGGATACCGTCTTCGTCGTCAACCACCAGAACCTTGATGTCCTCACGGTCGTTTTTCAATGGGCGTCTCTCCGTTTTCAGAGGTGCTGATCGGTAATTCAATGATGAAACGTGTTCCGCAGGGCGTGTTGTTGAGAGCGCGAATCTTGCCCTCATGACTTTCAACGATGCCGTAGACGAGACTCAATCCAATGCCGGTGCCCTCGCCTTCCTCCTTGGTGGTAAAAAACGGTTCGAAAATATGGGGCCGAATATCTTCCGGGATACCGGGTCCGGTATCGGCAATTTCGATCACGACCCGTTCACCGTCATCCGACAGGCGTGTGCCCACGGTCAGTGTCCCCCGGCCCTGCATCGCCTGGGCGGCATTGAGAATGATATTCATGAACATGTGATTGACCTGCTGGGTATCGCCGCGAACGTTGGGGATATCGCCAGTGAGGTTGCGGATGACGGTGATGTTTTGAAAAAGGGTCTGGTTTTCTAACAGAAAAAGGGTGCGGGTAATCGCACGGTTGATATCCAGGGGGCGCATTTCGTGCCGCGTCTGTCGGGCAAATTCCAGCAATTCCTTGACGGTATCCCGGCATCGTTCGGCATCTTTGAGGATGCGGTTGAGGTCTTTGCGGGCGCCTTCTTCAAGATCGTATTCTTCCAGCATCAGGCGGGCAAAAAGGGTGATGCCGCCCAAGGGATTGTTGAGTTGGTGGGCTACCCCAGCGGCCAACTTGCCCAATGAGGCCATCTTTTCCGACTGCAACAGCTGGATCTGGGTCTGCTCCAGTTCCTTTTTTATCCGCAACGACTCCCGCAGATCGTGAAAAAAGCCCATGGTCGCGGTTTCGAGGCCGTTTTCATAAATAATAGCCGCATTGAGACTGATCGGAATCAGCGTACCATCCTTGTGCCGCACATCGATCTGGTAGGATTTTAGTTTGCCGGTTCCGCCATGCTGCTCATTGCGCAGCTTTGCCATAATTTGGTAGGCCCCATCATCCGGGTAGACGTCGCGAATATTGAGCGATGTTAGGGCTTCTTCCTCGGTGTAACCGCTTATCTCCGAGGCGGCATCGTTGAAGATGAGGATTTTCCCTGTTTTATCCGCAGCGATAACCCCGTCGACGGAACTGTGAAGAAGGTTTTTGAGAAAGGCGTTGGATCGCCGGAGGCGTTCTTCAAAATTTTCTAAGGAGGCATCCTGGCTGTCGATGATGACCATAGTTCAGCGCATTTCCTTGTTCAATGGGGGATCGGCAAGACCTCAATTGAAAGTTGTCGGCAGCGCAGTTAGATTGGTCAATCCCCTATTTATGTACATCCCTTTTTGATTGGAGGGGGCGGGCGGATAGGGCAACGGCTTGAACAAACACCGCAGGCTGATGGCGCGACGTATTAGGGAGCTCACGGGCGAAACAGCGCTTGATCGACAAAGGCGTTTGGGGAGCACGTTCCCATTTAAAATCATAGTCGCAAAATTTGGTTTGAATTGCAACTCCGTTTCAGGCGCCTTTTCGAAAGTATGACCGGGATTAGACCTACTCCTTGACACCGGAAGACGTGGGGCCATCCGATAGATCTCCAAAACCCATGCAAAACGCGCTTGATATGAATATCAATTCATTTTCATAGCGACCACGAAAAAATGGCAAATTTCCGGCATAATTTTCATCGCAGTTGAAGTAAATTTTGGAATAACATCCCATTTTTAAGACAATAATTGCATATGGTCGGCACGATTGATTTGCGCTTGACAGGGACCGGGAGCTCCTGGTAAATGAATGAATATTCATTCATGATTGGGCGGACAACGCTGCCCGAGGGGGACGTCATTACTGCCAAAGTCAAAAACGATAAATACCATCGCATTCTGGAAGCGGCCGTCACGGTGTTTGCCAAGGCGGGTTTCCACGAATCGACCATATCCCAGATCGCCAAGGCGGCGGGGGTGGCCGATGGGACTATATACCTTTACTTTAAAAATAAAGACGACATTCTGGTTCATTTTTTCAATTTCAAAACCCGCCAGGTTTTTGCGTGTTTTCATGAAGAAGTCGACCACGCCCACAAGGCTGTGGACAAACTCCGCAATCTTATAAAGCGCCATCTGGAAGAATTCCAGAAGGACCGCCATATGGCGGTCTTGTATCAGGCCGAAACCCATCGCATCAATCGATTGGCGGAGGAGCAGATCCGTGAAATGCACAAAATGTATCTGGACCTCATTGCTGAAATTGTGGAGCAGGGTCAGGTGGAAGGTGCGATCCGGCGGGATATTTATGTCGGCTTGGTCAAGCGCTATATCCTCGGCGGAGTCGATGAAGTGATCAACACCTGGCTGCATTCCGAACGGAAGTACGATTTAACCTCCATGGCGGATCCCCTGGTGGATCTTTTTATCCGGGGAATCGGGACTCAGCCGGCGGCGCATTCTTAGAAACCGTTTTTGTGATGTCGAAAGACCACATATTAAAAGGAGATAGGACCGATGGCACAGTTTATCGCAGACCGCAGGGATGTGGATTTTGTACTCCACGAGCAATTGAACGTCGACCAATTCAGCAAACATGAACGATTTGCCGAGTTCAACAAAAAAACCGTGGATTTAATTATTAGTGAGGCACGCAACCTCGCCATAAAAGAAATTATGCCGACCCAAACGGTTGGGGACTCGGAAGGCGCCCGGTATGAGAACGGAACCGTGGTGACGCCCAAGGAATTCAAGCGCGCTTATGAGCTTTTTGTCGAAGGCGAGTGGTTGGCCATGTCCGAAGACCCCGAATGGGGCGGGCAGGGCATGCCGACGACCCTGGCCCTGTCGGCCAGCGACTATTTTAACGGCGCTAATTTTGCGCTTATGATGTACCCCGGCTTAACCCACGGGGCGGGCAAGCTTGTGGAAGCCTTCGGCACAGATCTGCAGAAAAAATTGTATCTCAAAAAAATGTTTACGGGCGAGTGGGGTGGCACCATGCTGCTGACCGAGCCGGAGGCTGGTTCGGATGTTGGCGCCCTGACGACGACGGCCGTAAAAAACGACGACGGTACCTATTCGATCACCGGGAACAAGATTTTTATTTCCGGCGGCGACCACGATCTGGTTGAAAACATCATCCATCCGGTCCTGGCGCGTATCGAAGGCGCACCGGAGGGTACCAAAGGCATTTCGCTTTTCCTGGTACCCAAGATCTGGGTGAACGAGGACGGCAGTCTGGGAGAACCCAACGATATCATCTGCACCGGGATCGAAGAGAAGATGGGGATCCATGGCAACGCCACCTGCTCGATGGCCATGGGCAGCAAGGGGCAGTGCCGGGGCACCCTTCTGGGTGAAGAGAACAAAGGTATGCGCGCCATGTTCCTGATGATGAATGCCGCCCGGTTGCTGGTGGGCATGCAGGGCTTTTGCTGTGCCAGCGCCTCTTATATGAATGCCGTCAACTATGCCCGCGAGCGGGTGCAGGGCAAGAACCTGCTGCAGATGTTCGATAAGTCGGCGCCGGGGGTTCCCATCATCCAGCACCCGGATGTGCGGCGCATGCTGCTGGGTATGAAAGCCTATGTGGAGGGCATGCGCAGCCTGCTTTATTATGCCGGCTACTGCGAAGATCAGAAGCTGCTCGCGGAAGATGAAAATGAAAAGGCCCGCCTGCAGGGCATCATCGACGTTCTGATTCCCATATGCAAGGGGTACATTACCGACAAATCCTTTGAAGTTTGCAGTCAGGGAATGCAGGTTTACGGCGGATACGGCTATATCAAGGAATACCCCCAGGAGCAGCTGCTGCGGGACTGCCGCATTACGCTGATCTACGAGGGCACCAACGGCATCCAGGCCATGGACCTTCTGGGCCGCAAGCTGGGCCTGAACAAAGGCAAGGCCGTCATGGATCTTTTTGGCGAAATCCAGAAGACCATCAACAGTGCCAAGGAAATCGAGGCCACGGCTGATCTGGCGGCCAGCACCGAAAAGGTGGCCAACAAGCTCGGAGAGGTGGCCATGCACATGGGCGCCACGGCCATGTCGGAAAAAGTCCTCAATGCCTTTGCCTTCGCCCACCCCTTTATGGAAGCATGCGGCGATGTCACCATGGCCTGGCAGCTGCTGTGGCGGGCCCAGATTGCCGCTCAAAAACTGGCCAAGGCCAAAAAGAAAGATGCGGCCTTTTACGAGGGGCAGTTGAAGTCGGCGGAATTTTTTATCAACTCGGTTCTTCCCATTACCCTCGGCAAAATGAACGCCATCCTCAATAACAATGGTGCGGCGGTCGAGATATCTGAGGATGCTTTCGGAGCAAAGTAACCGGGCGTATCGAAACGCTTGAGGCACACAATGGGAGGAGGGCTGTGGGGATTTCCCCGCAGCCTTTTTTTATGCGCACCTTTGCCGGTAAGCTTGCAACGAGTGGCGGCAGAGGCGCTGTGAATTTAAATGGAGACGCCAGAAGGAATATACGCTCAAATCGTGCAGGAGGGTGCCCATCGAAAGGTGTTGCCGCAACGCAGCGACTAACAATAGGTGCTACGGGAAGAACCGATGCTGCATCCTACCCCGGGCAGGCATACGGTTGCCGACGTTGTCATTCATCCCACCCGGTTATGGGGGGGCTTACAATCGATCAAAAAAAACGGCCGGCATCCGAAGTGCCGGCCGCAGGAAATGGGGTGGATTGTGGGTAACGGGTTTAGGCCTGGCCGCGTTTGGCCAGCTCTTCGGCCCGTAGATCTTTCTTAAGGACTTTGCCCACATTCGTTTTCGGCAGGGCGTTGATAAAATCGACTTCCGTAGGCAGTTTATAGGTCGCCAGCTTGCCCTTGCAGTATTCGATGATTTCTTCGACGGTCGCCTGTTCCCCCTCCTTCAGCACAATGAAGACCTTGACCTGCTCACCACGGCGGGGATGGGGTACGCCGATGGCGGTGGCTTCGGCGATTTTGGGATGTTCGAAAAGGACTTCTTCGATATCGCGGGGGTAAACATTGTAGCCGCCGGAAATGATCATGTCCTTTTTGCGGTCCACAATGTAGAAATAGCCGTCTTCATCCATCTTGGCGATGTCGCCGGTGTGCAGCCAGCCGTCCACCAGTGTTTCGGCGGTGGCCTCCGGCCGCTGCCAGTACCCTTGCATGACTTGGGGGCCGCGCACGACCAGTTCGCCCGATTCACCCACCGGCATTTCCTGGGAACCGTCGCTAAGATCCACAATACGGGCCTCGGTATCTGAAATGGGAAGGCCGATGCTGCCGACTTTGCGCTCGCCGCCGAAAGGATTGATGTGGGTCACCGGGGATGATTCCGTCATGCCGAATCCTTCTACGATGACCGCCCCGGTTTTATGTTCGAAATCCCGGATGACTTCGAGGGGCAAGGGGGCGCTGCCTGAGAAGCAGCCCTTGATAGAAGTCAAATCGGTCCGCTCGATCAGGGGATGGTTGAGCATGCCGATATACATGGTCGGCACAAGCGGGGCGAAGGTCGGTCGAAATTTGCCGATGGTTTCCAGCAAAGGTTCAGGTTGCGGTTTGGGCACCAAAACATCGCCCCACCCCATGAAGATGGCAAAATTCATGGCGACCGAAAGACCGAAGACATGAAAGAAAGGCAGGGCGCCCAGCATCGTTTCTTCGCCCGGGTTGAAGCCGGGAAACCAGGCCCTTATTTCTTGCACCTGTCGGCTGAGGTTGCCGTGGGTCAGCATGACACCTTTGGATACACCGGTCGTGCCACCGGTATATTGCAACATGGCGATATCGTCGAAGGAGAGGGACACCGGCGATGGGCTCGGGGTATAACGGGACAAAATCTCTTTCCATTTATACAGGTCGGCAGCCGGGGATACGTCTGCGGCAAGCCCTTTTTTCTTTCCCACCAGAGGAAAGAGCAAATTTTTTGGAAAAGGCAGGTAATCCCCGATCGATGTGTAAATGATGGTTTTAATGGTCGTTCGGGGCCGCAACGCTACCATGCGGTTCGCCAACAAGTCCAGCGTAATAAGTAGTTTGGAGCCCGAATCGTTGAACTGGTGTTCGAGTTCACGATCGGAATAAAGAGGGTTGTTCATAACGGCCCGGGCGCCTATTTTCAAAATGGCATAATAAGCAACGACGCAAGGGATGATATTGGGCAGCAGGATGGAAACACTGTCTCCCTGGTGAATGCCCATATTTTGAAAGGCATTGGCCATTCGGTTGACCATAGTCTGCAATTGCCGGTAGGTGACTTTATAGCCCTGAAAAAGCAATGCCATGCGGTCCGGAAACTCGGCGGCCGAACGGTCGAGGAATTCGGGCAGACAAACGGTTTCGTATTGAACTGTTGCCGGAACCCCTTCCTCGTATTGTTTGAGCCAAGGTTTATCAGCGTAACCCATTGAATTCGTCACCTGAGCCTCCTTAATGTTTTGACGGTTTGATAAAAAGCCCTATCGACGCTTCCCGCTTTTCTCCGTCTACGGCGTTGAAGTGTAAACGGTCCAACGCGGTTGTCATGATGCCGTTCCGTGTTTCCTTTCGGAACGAATTTTTGCTCACAGCACGCGTCGCAAGTGAATGAATAGCCATTCAGTCATTAGGTGAATCGAACAGAATTGTCAAGAAACCAATTTAATGGTATGGGGTGATTCGACAAGTTGCCAGACGCGTTGGCCCTAATGCAGGCGAAACCAAAACCAACCGTCATATAGCGGCCTTGACGGAAATCAATGATGGGTTGGCACTGGCTGGCGGTTTTTCCCTTGACGCATGATAATTTGTTTACTAAACTGAATGAGTATTCATTCATTACGCTTTTTTATCACTCTCCAAAGGAGGCTAAATCCCTATGGAACCTGCTTTGTTATCGCCAGCGGCCTTTAAGTTTTTCCATATACCGACAGCCCTGTTCGCATTGCTGATTCCCTTGGTCGGTACGGGCGTTTTTGTTTTTATCATGAAGCGCCGTCTTGCGCCGTTGTTGAAGGCCGCTCCTGATAATCGGTTCAATCGTCCGCTGGCGCGCCTCTGGAGAGTGCTCAAGATCTGGCTGGCCCAGTGGCGCCAGCCCCGCTACAGAATGGCGGGTGTCATCCATATTTTCATCTTCGCCGGCTTCCTCGTGCTCAGCATCCGTTCCACTACGCTGGTATTTCTCGGTTTCTGGCCGGGGTTCACCATCCCCGGATTCGGAGGGGCGCTGGGCCATGCCTACAACATTTTCAAGGATTATGCGGCAACCTGGGTTTTGATCGCCTGCGTGATCGCCGCCGTACGGCGGGGTATTTTCAAACCCGAGCGCTACGCCGTGCCTAAACACTATGGCAAGGATCACACCGGTGAGGCCGTGTTTGTCCTGGCGCTGATATCCACCCTCATGATTTCCGAAAGCCTTTTCGAAGCTACCCTGGCGGCGGCGCAGATTCAGGAATTGCAACCCGCCGAGTTCGTGGCGCCGGGCACCTTGGCCTGGATGTTTCGCAACATGCTGGTGGACACCCCCATCGTCCAATTGCAGAGCATGCACATCACGGCCTATTTCATCCATGACCTGACCTTTTTCTTTTTCCTCTGCTTCCTGCCGCTGGGCAAACATTTCCACGTCATTACCTCCATTTTCAACGTCTATTTCATGCGGCTGGCGCGGGGCAATATCAAGCCGGTCAAATATGGCGTGAGCGAGGCCCAGCTGGATGATCTGGAATCTTTCGGCGTCAAGAAGTTCGAGGATTTCACCTGGAAGCACATGCTGGATTTTTATTCCTGCGCCGATTGCGGCCGCTGTTCGGACAACTGCCCGGCCAACGCGGTCAAACGCCCGCTTTCGCCCCGTTTTATTTCCATCAAGGGGCGTGACTACGCCTTTGCCAACTATCCCCTCAGCGGTGCGGATGTCGTCAAGGCGGAGGACTATCAGCTGATCGGCGACATTTACAGCGAGGACGAGATCTGGTCCTGCACCACCTGCGGAGCCTGCGAGCAGGAATGCCCGCTGGGTATCGAATATATCGACAAGATCGTGGACCTGCGCCGTGGTATGGTGGACGAGGGCAATGTTCCCCAGTCGCTTCAAAAGCCGTTACGTGCCCTTGAGAAGCGCGGCAACCCCTGGGGGAAAATGGAGAAAAAGCGCGGAGACTGGGTCAAAGAAATCGCCGATGACGTGCCGGTGAAGCGCTTTGAAAAGGGTGAAAGCGCCGAGGTGCTTTATTTCGTTGACAGCATCTCCTCCTTTGACGACCGCATGCAGAGTATTGCCCAGGCCACGGCGCGCATCCTGGCCAAAGCCGGCATCGATTTCGGCATCCTGGGAAAACTGGAAAAAGACAGCGGCAACGAAGTGCGGCGCTTTGGGGAAGAAATGCTTTTTCAGGATCTCAAAAGCCAGAATACGGAAGCCATCCTGGAGGCGGGCATCAAGAAAATCGTGACGGCCGATCCCCATGCCTTCAATGCCCTGCGCAAGGACTACGACAATCTGCCTCCGGTGGAGCACATCAGCCAGGTGATCTGTAAACAGATTAAAGCCGGCCGCCTGTCCCTGACAGGCACCAACGGCGATGGCAAGGTTTATACCTATCATGACCCCTGCTATCTGGGGCGGCACAACCAACTCTACGATGATCCGCGGCGTGTTCTGGACGCCATTCCCGGGCTGACGCGGGTGGAGATGCTGCGCAGCGGCGACCGGTCGTTCTGCTGCGGGGGCGGCGGCCTGATGCTCTTCTACGAGCCCGAGGAAGAACAGCGCATGGGGGTTTTGCGGGTGGAGATGGCAGCCAGGGCCGGGGCCAATGTCATTGTGACGGCCTGTCCCTTCTGCCTGGTCAATATGGAGGATGCCATCAAGGTGGCCGGGCTGGAAGGCAAGATGGAAGCGGTGGACTTGTGTGAACTGGTGGCCAGCCATCTGGCCGACTGATTTAAGGTTTGTCTTCCGGAGGATAGCGGAAGCGTGAAAGTTTAGGGTCAATACCAACATCGGGAGGAAAAACATGGAAATTTTGGTGTGTGTCAAGAGAGTGCCGGACACTTCCGAAAATGAGATCGAGCTGAACAGCGCCGGCAACGACATCGACCGCGACGATCTGGTCTACTCGGTCAACGAGTGGGACAATTACGCGGTGGAGGAAGCGCTGCAGATCGTGGACAAGGTGGGCGGCAGTGTGACGGTGGTCTCGGTGGGCGATGAGGAGACCGAGGAAGTGTTGCGGCGGGAGATGGCCATGGGGGCTGAAAAGGGACTTTTGCTGAGCGACGATGCCTTCGAGGAAGCCGACGGCCGTGGGATTGCAACGGCGCTTAAGGCCGCCGTGGACAAAGGCAATTATGATTTGATTCTCACCGGGGCCCAGGCCGATGACGGGGCAGGCCAGGTGGGCGGCATGCTGGCGGCCATGCTGGATGTACCCTTTGCCTCGCTGGTGAACACCATCGAGGTGGACGGCGACAAGCTCAAGGTCGGCCGGGAGATCGAGGGCGGCAACCAGGAGATGCACGAGGTCAGCCTGCCGTGCGTGCTGTCGATTCAAACCGGCATCAACGAGCCGCGCTATGTGGGGATCCGCGGCATCCGCAAGGTGGCCTCGGTGGAGATTCCCACCATGGGCGCCGGTGACCTGGGGCTGGATGTGCCTGCCGCCAAAGTCAAGCGCCTGGATTACTTCCTGCCCGATATGGGCGAGGGGGCCGAGATGCTGGAAGGCAGCACGGAGGAGATCATCGACAAGCTGGTGGAACTCTTAAAGGCTAAAGGAGGGCTGAAATAATGGCTCAGATTTTTTCCTATATCTTGCACAAGGACGGGGCCCTTGACGATACGGCCCTTGAACTGGCCGCGGCTGCCAAGAAAATCGATGCTTCCGCCAACCCGACCGCGATTGTGGTCGGTTCCGGAGACGGCCTGGATGCGGTCTGCACCAAGGTTGCCGCCAGTTACGGCGAAGTCTGGAAGGTGGCCAACGAGGCCATCACCTATCCGGATGCGGAAATGATCCGCAAGGTGTTGGTGAATATCCTGCCGGCGGAGAGCATCGTGCTGATCGCCCATGAGCATTTTGGCATGGACCTGGCGCCGGGGCTGTCCATCAAACTGGATTCGGCGCTGGCGACCGATGTGGTGGCTATCGAAGGTGCGGATGGTGCCACGCTGAAGCTTGTGCGGCAGGAATTCGGCGGAGCGGTGAGCGCCCATGTGACCTGCGATGCGGCCCAGGGGGCGGTGCTGACCCTGCGTCCGGGCTCCTTTGGGGCCGACGAATCCCAGAGCGCCGGCGGAACGGTGGTGGATAAATCCTCTGAAGCCGGGGATCTCACCGCCCAGCGGAAGTATCTGGAGGTCGTGGAGGCCGAAGCGGGGGATGTGGACATCACCAAGTCGGAAGTGCTGGTGTCCTGCGGCCGGGGCATCGAGGATGAAGAGAACCTGGAGATTGCCTTCGATCTGGCCAAGGCCATGGGGGCGGATGTGTCCTGCTCGCGCCCCATCGTGGATGCCAAATGGCTGCCCAAGGCCCGCCAGGTGGGCACTTCGGGTCAGACGGTCAAGCCCAAGGTGTATATGGCCTGCGGGATCAGCGGCAGCTTCCAGCACATGGGGGGCATCAAGGGCAATCCCTTCATCATCGCCATCAACAAAAACCCCAAGGCCCCCATCTTCCAGGTGGCCGACGTGGGTATCGTGGCCGACATCCTCGAGTTCCTGCCCGAACTGACCGAAAAAATCGAGGAACTCTAAGCGAATCGTACAACCTAATTGAAGTTGCCAGACCGGCTGTTCTCTGATGGGAACAGCCGGTTTTTTTCTGAGAATTGCTCGCAGGGCAAAAATACGCTACGGTTTCCGGACGCGCTGGCGAGCATAAAAGGAGCCATATAGTGGGGCCCGGACCTTATCGATTACCGAAAACCATTGCATCGGATACCCGCGCAGAGCCGTTGTTAAAGATTCTGGGCGCGGCCTCGCACCGCCTTTGGCCGGGAAGCACGCTATGCATCCCCGAGGCCGAGTTGAGTGACGCCCTGTTGGAGGCATTGCGGGCAGCCCATCGGATGGGACGGGTGGTGCGCAGTCTGGAGAAAGCCCAAACCGTATTGACCGCAGAAGCGCATGGCCAGCGATTGGCAGACCGAAAAAGTGGAACCGTGCGTGGCGTCCGTATATCCCGTCTGCTGGTATTGACCAATGATGGCGCCGAGCGTTTCTACCGGCAGGTGGCATCGCTCCTGGAGAGTCATGGGTCAAGGGTCGTCGCCGTCCGTCTAAAGGTAGCTGCGGAAATCCTCGGTAACGCTCTGTATGGAAAGGGGGGGGCGGCACGCCTTTTGATGATCGAACACAAGGCCGCGGTCGGTGCGGTTCTGTTGGCGCTGGCGGACCAGTGGATCGATTCAATCGACGTCTCCTGAAGACCATTCAGCGTTACCATCGGCTCCGGCCGAAGGATGCAAAGAGATGCGTTGTTTAAGGAGCCACCTATGGCCGATACCATGACCAACAGTTTGGGAATGGAAATGCTGCTTCTGCCGAGCGGGGCTTTCACCATGGGAGGGGATTGGGATGCCGAGCAGGCCGACGAAAACGAACTCCCCCAACATGTGGTGCTGTTTGACCGGCCCTTCTACATAGGGAAATATACGGTCACCCAATCCCAGTGGCAGGCCTTGATGGACAACAACCCCAGCGAATTCAAGGGGGCGGACCGTCCGGTCGAGACGATCTCCCATGGGGAGGCGTGCGCCTTTATCACGTGTTTGAATGCGCAGGAAAACACCCGCACCTACCGACTGCCCACCGAAGCCGAGTGGGAATATGCGGCCCGGGCCGGTTCCCAGAGCGTCTATTGCTATGGGGACGAGATCAACCGTTTGACGGAATTTGCCTGGTTCCAGGACAATAGTGCCGGCACAACCCATCCCGTGGGGCAGCTGTCCCCCAATGATTGGGGACTCCACGACATGCACGGCAATGTGCATGAATGGTGCGGCGATTGGTACCGCCGCGGCTACTATGCGGAAAGTCCGCCCCAGCATCCCGCCGGTGCCCCCAAGGGCGTCGCCCGGGTACTGCGCGGCGGCGATTGGGGCTCCGAAGCCTGGTATTGCCGCTGCGCCATCCGGAGCTTGAGCTCTCCCCAGCGCCGTAGCCCGAGGGTTGGTTTCCGGATGGTCAGAGACCTGGCGGAACCCTCGGTCGGCCGGGCATCCAGGGGGATTGTCGGCAGGCTGCTCGGGAAACGGTGAATTCTGTAGGCGATTTCGCTTCGGGCATTCCGCTTCGCCAGGTATTTTAAGAATCCGGACCTACGACCGGTTTATTATCGGGGGACTGCCATACGTGTGATTTTTAAGCAGCATACCATCGCCTTGGTTTACGATTTCGGCCATTATGCGTCGCCAGACTATCGTGCGGATAAGACGCTTGAGCGACGCGTCAGGCTGATCCTGATTTTATGGTCGCCCGCATCGTGTTCCACAGGGAGCAGTTTTCATCTCGACGGGAGATGGCCAGGGTTTAATGGCCGGACTTTGCCAATCCATCAGACCGCCGATTCCGTTGACCTTCTGTGAGAGAATGGATGAAAGCCATGCCGACAAGCAAATTAAACATAGCCGTCATCGGCGCCGGTGCCATCGGCGGGACAACGGCCGCCTTCATGAAGAAGGCCGGTTGGGATCCGATTCTGGTATGCAAGCATGCTGATACCCTGGCGCAGATTGAACGACCGGGGCTTCAGATTTTTGGACTGAAAGGGACGCATACCGTGCCCCTGCGTGCTGTGCGGACGGTTGCCGAGCTTCCCGATGATCTGGATGTGGTTTTCCATGCGACCAAAGCCAATGATTGCAAAGCGGCGGCAAGGGATCTGGCGCCGCATCTCAAACCGGACTCACAGGTGGTCTCCCTGCAAAACGGCATCTGCGAAGACGCCCTGGGGGAGATCCTGGGGCGCCCGCGGATCATCGGCTGCGTCGTGGGTTGGGGCGCCACCCATGCCGGGCCCGGCCGGATCGAAGTCACTTCCCCGGGAGAGTTCGTTGTGGGCTCTATCGACCGGCCGCCTGGTACGCATCTGGAAACCGTTCGTTCGATGCTGGATGCGGTCCAGCCGACCCGGGTTTCCGATAACATCATGGGAGAACTCTATTCCAAGCTGATGATCAACGCCTGTATCAACTCCCTGGGTGTTATCACCGGCGTACCCCTGGGGGAGTTGTTGGCCGTTCGCAAAATCCGCCGCATTTTTATCGGCATTATGCAGGAGGCCCTGACAACGGCCAATGCCATGGGCCTCCGGGTGACACCTTCTACGGGGGGCAAATTGGACTACTACCGGTTTCTGGAAGGCAACGGATTGTTGAAACGCTTCCAGCAGCATCTCGTATTGCGCATCATTGGCTTCAAGTACCGACGGATCAGATCGTCCAGCCTGCAGTCCCTGGAGCGGGGGCGCTTGACGGAAATCGACTACCTCAACGGCTACATCTGCGACCGGGCAAATGAACACAGCGTGCCGGTGCCGTTGAACCTGGCGGTGGTGGCCATGATCAAAGCCATCGAGGCCGGCCAGCGTCCCATCGCGATGGACAATATTCAGGATGCGGTATTCGCTGGCGTTTGAGCCGTTGCCCCAGGCATATCTTCCGGGGAAGTCTGCTGAAAGGGATCGATTGGAGGCGGTTGGATCTAAGGAACGGACGGATGTGAAGTGATGGAAAGGATCTTGTCATGAGTTTGGAAATGTGGCTCGCGTTTGTCATTGCGGCGGAAATTATCTTGGTCATTCCCGGCCCCACGATCATTTTGGTGGTGAGTCAGGCCATTGCCCACGGCCGCAGATCGGTCATTCCGTTGGTGGCCGGGGTGCTGGGCGGGGATTTTACCGCCATGACGCTTTCATTGTTGGGCCTGGGCGCGGTGTTGTCTGCTTCCGCCACCTTGTTTGTCACCCTCAAATGGATCGGGGCCTTTTACCTGATCTACCTCGGGATCAAGCTATGGCGCACCGTTCCGGACGGCGCGGCGGCTGCTGTGGCTGCCCGGGAAGCCTCGGCCGGATCGCTTTTCAAGGGGGCCTACATCGTCACGGCGCTCAACCCCAAGAGCATTGCCTTTTTCGTGGCCTTCCTGCCCCAGTTCATCAACCACCAGGCGGCCACCTTGCCCCAGTTATCGATTATGGGCATCACCTTTTTAACCATGGCCACCGTCAATGCCGCCCTATATGCGATCTTTGCCGGGCACTTGCGCGACACCATGCGCCAAGCCCGGGTCCGGAAGATCATGGATCGCTGCGGCGGCAGCGCCCTCATCGGTGCCGGGGTGCTGACGGCCGCCATGGAGCGCTAAAGAGGAAGTCGTCTACGTGCCCGGAATTGACAGGGCGACCCTAAGGAGCCTACCGGCCCCTATGCAGCGCCCACCATTGAATGACGCAAAGCCTTTCACTGATGCCGGTACCTTAGTAGAGCCTATTCCAACAGGCGTGCGCTTATGTATTGAAAAGAGGCTGTCCGGACAATTTAGGGCCGTTTTGCCGTTGCTTCCCCAAGATCCGCCATGTGGTTGAAATAGTCGCAAAACTGCTCCCGGAAAACCCTTCGGCCATCGAAGGGTTCCATGTGCGGGCCGGCGGTCGGCAGCAAAATTTTTGGCTCCGGGGCTGCATTGAAAAGACGCTGGCCTTGATCGAAGGGAATATAGCCGTCTTCAGGGCTGTGAACAACGATTACAGGCGAGCCGACCTCGGAAATCTTTTCACCGTTGTAAAAATGGTATTTCAGAAGATAGCGGGTCGGCAGCCAGCGGTAGTGGAGACGAGCCATTTCTTCCAGATCGAAAAAGGTCGATTCAAGCACCAGGAGCCCCGCCCATCGATCGCCCCCACAGGATTATGTCTCTGGAGGGAATCCCACGGTTCTTGTGCAGGAAATCCCAAGCCGCCTGGCCATCCAGGTAGATGTCTGATTCCTGGTGAATGTATCCCTCGGACTGACCAAAGCCCCGGTAGTCGAAAAATAGGACCTTGACCCCCAACTCGGCCAGAGTTCTCAGACGCAGGGTATAATCGGCCGGCCGCCGTCGATTCCCATGAAAAAAGAGCACTGTGCGTTTGGCACCGGGGGTATCCATCCACCAACCATTCAGGCGCACGTTGTCTGCTGTATAGATGGAAACGGTTTTGATACCAAAACGGGAGGGGGGCTCGGCAGATAGACCCCCTGTCCCGAAGATGATCGCGGATTGGGTGTGATAGGCAGCAAAGACCACGATGACGTATACAGCCATGCCGAATACGAGACAGATCAGAAGGGAATGAAATCCAGACCGGTTCGGGGTATCATGAAAGACGGACGGCATGGCTCCTGGCCTTTTGCGGTATTTGGTTTGTGCATATGTTTTTTGCGGCAAATGATCAACCTTAGATGTGATATGCTGTTTCTCTGTTTGCGCCACGTATTCTTGGCACTTGCAAGGAGGTAGGGGACAATCCGGAGCGTCCCGCCAATTTGCCAACCATAGAAGAATCCCCAAAGGACGGCCTGTGCGGACTTTTTTTCTGGTTGATCTATTGTCGGGCTGGATTGTCCATGGCCACCATCGCCATCGACAGTTCGGCCTTAGGTACCGATAGTCAAAAAGCGAAGGAGAAAGACCCCTATGAATGATTTCCCGGATGATGTGCTCGACCTGATCAACGGACATTTGGGCGGGTACAACAACGCCCTGGGACTGCGGTTTATCGAAGCGACAGAAGATCGATTCGTGGCCGAACTCGAAATAGACGATCGTCACCGGCAGCCCTATGGACTGGTCCACGGCGGCGTATATGCCGGCATGATCGAAACCCTGTGCAGCACCGGAGCCGCCCTGAGCGTTTGGAACAAGGGCCAAAGTGCGGTCGGACTGGAGAACAACACCGCATTTCTGAGGGCGGTCCGAACGGGCACGTTGCGCGGTACGGCCCGGCCGCTGCTAAGCGGCCGGCGGTCCCAGGTCTGGGAGGCCGAGATCAAAGACGCGCGCGGCCGCCTGGTGGCCTCCGGGCGGGTGCGCCTGATGGTGCTCGATGCGGGGGCCGAAGCCGATGGGGAAACCGTCGCTCTGGAAAATGTTGCCGACCAGAGGCTGCGTTCCTAATGTAAGCGCCTACCGCGGGAGCGCTTTGCCAGCCATGACCAGCAATAGATTCATCGTGCTCCTCAAATGGATGCACGCCATCGTTTTAGTGGCGATTTTGTCGAGCTGTACCGCCCTAGATCGTCCTAAAGCCATACCGGGGGCCGGGAGCCTGTCCGACGAGGACGCGCGGCTCGTTCGCTTGGAGGCGGATTTGAGCCTGCTCCTGGGATATCAGAATCAGGAAACACTCCGGCTGGCACAGACCATCGTGGCGACAACGGACGAACTGGCCCGGACCTATCGGGTGCAGCCGCCGGCCCTGTGGCACAACTTTCTGGTCAACGTGGGAATTCGCGAGCGGGGGCTGTGCTGCCATTGGACCCAGGATCTGCTTCAGGAAATTCGAACGCTGCAATTGACAAACTATCGTGCCGCCTGGGGGGTCAGCCGTTACGGCACCTGGCGGGAGCACAACAGTGTGGTCATCACGGCCACCGGCAAGGCTTTCGAGACCGGGATCGTGGTGGACCCCTGGCGTGAGGCCGGGGACTTATTCTGGACTCCTGTTGCGGCGGATACCTACCGGTGGCAACCTCACCCCGGCGACACACCGACCACCCGGGTCCGATGCCGTTGAATTCTAAAAAACTATTATAAAAGAAATGTAAAACCCATATCCTTGCCGCAATCGTAACCGGCAATACACGAACAATGGTTGCCGCGAGCGAATCCGCCTGCCGCGCAAACGCCTTTCCACAGCACATGCTGCCTTATCCAACCTGATGCCGTATCGGCTTTCGGCCGTTTTCCATCCGCATGCGGTTTCCAGCGCCACAGGACACTGATATGGATCAACACCCACCAACTGTTTTAGGCATCGATATGGGGTCGGTGTCCCTGGGAGTGGTGCACCTGACAACGAACCGAAAAGTCCGCAGGACGGCCTATGCCGTTCCCGGCAGGCGATTTCCCGGTCCTGCATGGATCGCGTGGGCTAGGTCCCACCTGCAAGGGCCACCGTTTTTTGGATTGACATCCGAGAGGGTGTCTTATAAATAAACAAATAAACAAAAAATTTATTTAAAATATTTATCATGAAGCCCAAGGAAGACATCGCCACCATCTATGACGCCGCCCTGGGGGTTTTTGCCGAATTCGGGTTCAAGAAGGCCACCCTGGACGACATCGCCGCCCAGCTCGGTATGACCAAGGGCAACCTCTACCGCTACGCCCGCAACAAGCAGGATCTTTACCGGAATACGGTCCGCCATGCCCTGTTGCGCTGGCAAGGGCGTGTGCGGGACGCCATCGCGGCCGAGCCGGACGTGGTGCAGCAGTTCCATATCATGTGCCGCAAGGCCGTGGCCTACCTGGCCGAGGATGACGCCCTGCGGCGGCTGCTGGTCCGGGATCCGGACATTTTCCCCATGTTTCCCCAAAACGATCCCTACGCGGATATCAATGCCAATTCGGTGGCCATGATCCGGTCGATCCTGGCGCGGGGCATCGCGGCCAATCGTTTCCGTCCGGTGGACCTGGATACCGTCCCGGAGATTTTCTTTTCCGTCTACAAGATGTTCATCATCCGCATGTACATCATATCCCGGGACTGCGCCCAGGAGGAGATGTTCACCCAGACGGTCGCCTTGATCACCCAGGGGTTGTTCCCAGCCGAAAACGACGGCAAACACTAAAAGAAGGAGATGCCCATGACCGAACCGATTCAATACCTGACCCGCGCCTGGCGGGATGAAGCCGAAAAACGTCTCAAGGCCGAATTGAGCCCGGAGCGGATGAATTTCATTACGTCATCCATGTCCAACATTTACTTCGATTGCCCGGACGGCGGCACCCGGTATCTTTTTTTTCGTTTTGACAAGGGGGAATTCGCCGAACTGCTGCTGGGGGAGGGGGAGCCGCCGGCTGCTGAATTCAAAGTTAGCGGTAAATATGAAACGTTTGCCAAAATTTCCCGGGCCGAACTGGGCTCCCAGAAGGCGCTGATGACCGGCAAACTCAAACTCAAGGGCAATATGGTCAAGGCGCTTAAACTGGCGTCCATCGCGGATCGCCTCAACAAGGTCCTGTCCACCATTCCTGCGGCCTACTAATAAAGGAGCGTGATCCCATGACACCCCCCAACGATCCCTATTTCATCGACTTCCCGGCGCGCATCCGCGCCATCCAGGCGGCGATGGCCAAAGAAAAGATCGACGTCTACCTGGGCTCCCGGCTGCGCACCCTGTCCTGGACCCTGGACGCCTTCTGCCCCTGGCGCAGCTTCGTGGTCATTCCGGCCGAGGGCCTGCCCACAGCCTTTACCTTTGTCATCGATGCGGCCCGGGTGGCCGACGATTCCTGGCTGGACGAAGACCATGTGATGGGCTTCGCCCCCATGGGCGGCCAGGACCAGATCGAGCTGATCGCCGACTTCATCAAGGATCAGCTCCCGGGAGGCAAGGGCTGCGTGGGCATCGAAAGCGGCATGTCCAACTACCTGCCGGAGGGCAATCTCACCCACTATGAATACGAACGCTATCGCGAGGCCCTGGAGGGCTGCGAGCTGGTCAACGCCCATACCATCATCGACCGGCTGGCCATGATCAAGGACGAGGGTACGGTCAACCGTTTCCGGGAAGCCTCCCGCATCGTGGACATCGGCCACCAGGCCGTGTTCGAGGCCCTCAACGATGGCGGCTGGAAGGGCATGACGGAGACCGAAATCGCCGGGCTGGCCGCGCTGGCCATGCGCAAGGCCGGCAGCGAATGGGAATGGTCCTTTACCGGCGGCAACGAAATCGCCAGCGGCTATCGCACCGGTCTGGCGGGCGGCGCCTGCACGCCGGCTTCGCGCCGGGCGCTGCAGGCCGGCGAGCCGTTGATGGTCGACATCCACGCCATGTTCAAGCTGGGGCTGGGGGACCATTCCCACAACTACCTGATTGCCCCGGTCACCGACCGGCAGTGGTGGCACGCCACCAATTTCGTGGACATCGTCAAGCTGACCCTTGAAACCTACCGGGCCGGCATTACGCCTTCGGACCTGGCCGAGCAGATGATCGCCTTTGCCGACGAGCGGGGATTCTCGGACTATATGGTGCCGGGCTTCGAACACGGCATCGGCATGATGGGGGATGAATGGCGCATCGGACTCAACGATGGCCCCTTCCCGTATTGGACCAATCCCGAGCATGTTTACCAGCCCGGCGAACTGCTGATCTGCGCCATGCAGTACGCCTGTCCCGAGGAAAACATCGGGTTCCGCTACGAAAACCCGATCGTGCTCTACGAAGATCGCTGTGAACCGCTGTCCCTGTTTCCCCTGGGCATCGACGAAATCCGATAACTTTTTCTTTTGTCATCTTTAAAGGCCGGCGGCATCCACACCGTCGGCCTTTTCCGTTGGTTCGACCGGCACCACGATCGTCCTGTTCCGCAAATGACAGGACTATGCTAAGGTGACCCTTTCAAAACGGATTATCTTCTGTTGGGCCATAAGCAGGTCAATAGACAGGATCGATCGGCATGACGGAAACCCTCACAGTGACCCGGGCCCGGCGGCTGGCCCTGGCCCGGTCTGGATTGCTCAAGCCGGAATGGTCCGGAATGCCCCGGCGGGCGGCGGGGCGGGGGGCACGGGCACGCCAGGCGGCCCACCGCATCATCCGGCGCTTCGGCTACCTGCAATTGGACACGGTGGCCGTGGCCGGGGCCCGCAGCCACGCCATCGTCCTGCTCTCCCGCCTGGAAGGGTTTGCGCCGGAGTTGGCCGAAGCGCTATTGCAGCCCGGCGAACCCCTCTTTGAATACTGGGGGCACGAGGCCAGCTGGCTGCCCATCGAACTCTATCCCGCCATGGCCTTTCGCCGCGCCGCCTTTCAGACCCATCCCTGGTGGGGCGATCTGATCGGCGAGCATCCTGATCTGGCCGAGGCGCTGATGCGCCGCATCCGCGATGAGGGTCCGCTGCGCTCCCTGGACCTGGAAGGCCGTGGCAGCCGGGGATGGTGGGACTTGAAACGGACCAAGCGCATGGCCACCGCCCTCTGGTCGGCCGGTGTCCTGGCCATCCGGGAGCGGGCCAATTTTCAGCGGGTGTACGACCTTGCCGAACGGGTGATACCGGCGCGCTGGCGCGCCAACCAGATGCCCAAGGAGGAGGCTTTCGAAAATCTTCTTCTGCGTGCCCTCAAGGGTCACGGTTGGGCGGCCAGCGGCACGTTATCCCAGACCTGGCGCTTCCGCAACGCGGCCGAAGAGGTCAGAGACGCGCTGGCGCGCTTGCAGGAAGCAGGGAAAGTGGTGGCCTGCGCGCTGGTGGAAGACAATGGCCGGCGCCGGATCGGCTGGGTCCGTCCCCAGGATCTCGATCTGACCGACCGTCTGGCGCGCGTACGCCCCCGCAAAGGCAAAGGCGTTCTGCTCTCGCCCTTTGATCCGCTTCTATGGGATCGTCCGCGGGTGAAGCAATTGTTCGACTTCGACCAGCGGTTGGAGATCTTCAAACCGGCCGGCCAGCGGATTTACGGCTATTACTGCCTGCCGGTCCTGGCCGGCGAAAACCTGGTGGCCCGGGTCGATCTCAAGGCGGATCGCAAGGGGGGAAAGCTGCACGTCCTCTCCACCCGCTTTGAGGCCGAGGACATCAGAGGACAGATCCCGCCGGCCGACCGCGAGGCCGTGCGCACCGCTTTGGTGCGCTATGCCGATGCCTTGGGCCTGGAACCATTGGGCGGGCCGGTATAGGGCAACCCTCGAGGACCATCGGGCCTTCGCCGATTCTACCACGGCCCACGTTGCGGATTACTCTGGCTTGACCAAACCAAGGAAAGGCGCCTTCTGTTATGCCGCGGCTCTACATCGACGAATACACGCGCATCCTGGCCGGCAAGCAGGTCCATATCGCATGTCGGGAAGGGATTCTGCGGGATCATTTCGGCGATATCGTCGATGACGTCAAATTCCTGAACCGCCAGGGGATCGTGACCACCCTCTTTCACAACATGGCCAACCGGTTCGCCAACCAGAAGCATTTCCGGACGCTGGAAGATCGTCTGCCCGAGACCCGCATCGTGCGCGTGGATTCCGAAAAGGATTTTTACGCGGACGTATTGACCCAGAAGCCGGTCTATAAATTGATCTTTCTGGAGCGCAAGTATCTCACCGACATCCGGGGGCGCCGCATCAACGCCCTGGACACGCGCCGCATCAGGGACGACTGGCAGCGCTATGGCGACCTGATCGCCAACGCCAGCTTTCGGTCCACCATGGAGAAGATCTGCCAGCGTATCGACGAAGGACATCTAAAGCGGGTCCATATCCTGCCGGCACGCAAGCATACCATCAAACACGAGCTTTTCACCGTGGAGGGCAGCGGCACCCTGATTGCCAACGATTTCCAGGAGGCCTTCCTGCCCATTCTCAGCGAGGAAGACGAACAGCTGGTGGCCGGCATCCTGCAACTTTATAAGAGCAAGGGGTTTCTGAAGCCGCGGGACCGGGCCTATATCGCCGCCCATCGGGATAATTTCTACATGACGCGGATCGACGGGATCGTGGTGGGCTGCGTCGAATTGCTGCCCGTGGACGACCAGACCGTCGAGCTGGGCGCCCTGGCCATCTCCACCCGTTTCCGGGGCCAGCGCGTGGGGGTTTTCACGGTGAACGCCTTTGTCGAAGAGGCGCGGCGCCGGGGGTATCGCCGCATTATTTCCCTGACCAAGAATCCGCGCCTGCAATCGCTTTATCTGAGCCTCGGTTTCGCTCGGCAGTCGCCCCCGCGATATGCGCAACGCCAGGCCCGTTCAGCGGGGACGCCCATGTTCGTTTTTTCTTGACACAAAAATTGGCTTAGCATAATAACTGATTAGTCAGTCAGTTTTTTGTGAGAGGCCAACCCATCATGACCCGCAAAGAACAGATCCTCAAAGCGGCCACCGTTCTTTTCGCCAACAAAGGCTATGCGGAAACGACCACCCTTGAGCTTTCCGAGACCATCGGGGTGGCATCGGGAACCATTTTTTACCACTTCGGTTCCAAAGAAGGCCTTTTCCTGGCCATCCTCGAAGATATCCACCACACCATCGAGCTGGAATTCGATTCCTATTTCAAAGAATTGGCGTTTCCCTCCGGTCTGAAGATGCTGGAGGAAGTCATCGCCTTCTATCTTTATCTGGCCTCCAAGCACGAATCACAATTCATGCTGCTGCAACAACCGCATACCAGCAAACTGGCCCTGGACAACAGCGAATGCCACGCGCACCTCGAAGCGATATACAATCGTCTGGTCGAGATATTTGAAAAGACCATCGTGGCGGGCCAAAAGGATGCATCCATTGAGGAACTGCCTGTTCGCAAAACCGCCCTGATCGCTTTTTCGATGGTGGACGGATTTGTGAGGCTTAAAAACAACAATATCTACGACGCGGGAGCCCTGTTTAATGAACTGGTCAAGCTCTGCCAACGAATGCTCGAAAGTCGGACGACCGAACGTGAGTCTTGCCATGCTACTTAAATTTCTGCCGTTTCTGGAATGGTTCAAAGGGTATCGTTTGGATAGCTTCCAACGGGATGCCTTATCGGGCCTGACGGTGGCCCTGGTCCTGATCCCCCAGTCCATGGCGTATGCGCAGCTGGCCGGCATGCCGGCTTACTACGGCCTGTATGCCTCGTTTCTGCCGCCCATGATCGCCGCCTTGTTCGGCTCCAGCCGGCAGCTGGCCACCGGGCCGGTGGCCGTGGTTTCCCTCATGACTTCGGCTTCCCTGGAACCCTTGGCCACGGCGGGCAGTGAAGGCTTTATCGCCTACGCGATTCTGCTGGCCCTGATGGTCGGGGTCTTCCAGCTGGCCCTCGGCATTCTGCGGCTGGGGTTGGTGGTGAATTTTCTCTCCCATCCCGTGGTGAACGGCTTTACCAATGCTGCGGCCATCATCATCGCCTCATCCCAGCTTTCCAAGCTGTTCGGGGTCTACGTTGACAAAGCCACGCACCACTATGAAACCATCATTCACGTCTGTCAGGCCGCCATCCACTATACCCACTGGCCCACGCTCTTCATGGGGGCGCTGGCCTTCGGCATCATGTACGGTCTGAAGAAGATCAACCCCCGGATCCCCAATGTCCTTGTGGCGGTGGCCTTGACCACCCTGCTCTCCTGGGCCCTGGGTTTCCAGCATGACACCACGGCCACCATCGATGCCATCGCCGCCCCGGAAGTCCGCAGCCAGATCGACAAGTTCAATGCGGCGACACGCGAAATCCCCCTCCTGGCCCAGGCGCGCACAGACGCCATGGCCAAGCTGGAAGCCGCGAAAGCGGAAAACAATACCATGGCGGTGCTGGACGCCGATCACACCGTCAAAATCATCACGGCTCAAATGGATTTTCTCAAACACGAGGCCCACCTTTTCAGGGCGGAAATCCGCAGCGCGCTCTTTGCAGGCGTTCCGGGACCGGACAGAGAATTGACCTTCTATCCTGAAGGGACCCTGCCCGAGGGCGCCCAAACCGACGGGCGGGTGTGGCGCATCAAGGTGGGCAATACCCCCCTGGATCCGGACCGGCTATCCATGAACGGGGGTGGGGCCGTGGTGGGCGTCGTGCCCAAGGGGCTGCCGGCCCTGTCGGTGCCGAAAATCGACTTCAAGATCATGATGGGGCTGTTCCCCTATGCGGCCATCATTTCCCTCCTGGGATTCATGGAAGCCATTTCCATCGCCAAGGCCATGGCCGCCAAGACCGGCCAACGCCTGGATCCCAACCAGGAACTGATCGGTCAGGGGTTGGCCAACATGCTGGGCGCCGTGGGTAAGAGCTATCCTACTTCAGGATCCTTTTCGCGCTCCGCCGTCAATCTGCAGGCCGGCGCCGTGACCGGCCTGTCGAGCGTCTTTACCAGTCTGGCGGTGGTGATCGTGCTGCTCTTTTTTACGCCGCTGCTCTATCATTTGCCCCAGGCCGTCCTGGCCGCGGTCATCATGATGGCCGTGATCGGGCTGATCAACGTATCCGGCTTCATTCATGCCTGGAAAGCCCAATGGTACGACGGGGCGATCTCCATCATCACCTTTATCTGTACGTTGCTTTTTGCACCCCATCTGGACAAGGGGATCATGGTGGGGGTCTTGCTGTCCCTGGGGGTTTTCCTCTATAAGAGTATGCGGCCCAAAGTGGTCTCCCTGGCCCGGTCCGAGGACGAAGCCCTGCGGTGCGTGGAAGAGCACAGTCTCCGGGAGTGCGAACATATCGCTGTCATCCGCTTCGACGGCCCCCTGTTTTTTGCCAATTCGAGCTACCTGGAAGACCAGATCACCGACCGGATGCAGGCCAAGCCCAATTTGAAGCATATTGTGATCGTGGCCAACGGCATCAACGACATGGACGCCTCCGGGGAAGAAATTCTATCCCTGCTCGTGGATCGGGTCCGCAGCGCGGGAGTCGATTTGTCCCTGAGCGGTGTCAATGAATCGGTCATGAAAGTGTTGAAGCGCACCTATCTGATCGCCAAGATCGGTGAAGACCATCTCTTTCCGACCATGGAGAAGGCGATCGGCACCATCCACGCCGGGGCTCACCTGGACAGCCGGGAAGCGGCCTGCCCGTTGACAACGGTGTGCCATCTGGCCTGATCGCAACTTTTAAAGGAGAACCATTATATGTCTAGCATCAGCATTTTCAGCGGGTCTTTCTGCAGCGTGGATGCCGTGGTCGATGGCCTGATGGCCCGCACCGGTTATCGACTGGTTACGGACGACGATGTGGTCCAGGAGGCGAGCACGCTTTCCGGCATGGATGCCGGCAAAATCAGTCGCGCCTTTTCCGCCAAGGTGTCGGTGTTCAACAAGTTCACCCACGAAAGGGAGCGGGCGATCGCCTTCATGAAGCTGGCCCTGGCCAAGACCTATCTGGCCGACGGCTGCCTGTACAAAGGGTTTTGCGGACTGCTTATCCCCAAGTCCATCGAGCATGTGCTGCGGGTGTGTTTGATCGCGGACGTGAAATCCCGGGTGGCCGCGGCCCGGCAGGAGGGCCTTGCCAAAGGGGAAGCCCAGCGCCGCATCCTGGCCGATGATGAACGCTTTGCGGCCTGGGTGGAACTGCTCGAAGGCAGCAAGGATCCCTGGAGCAGCGGCCTCTACGATATCACCATCCCCATGGACAAGGACAGTGTGGCGGAGGCTGTCGAACTGGTCGCCAACTACGCCGGCTCCGGGGCGGTCAACTACACGCCCCTGACCCAGCGCGCCGCGGATAATTTTCGCTTCGCCGCGGAAGTGGAAGTGGCCCTGGCCAAGGAAGGCCATCATGTGGGCGTCGAAGTTCACGAGGGTACCGTCATCCTCACCATCAACAAGCAGGTGCTCATGCTGAGCCGCCTGGAGGAAGAACTCAAGGGCATCGTCCAGAAGACAACGGGGGTGGATCAAGTGGAAATTAAAATCGGCGAGGGCTTTCACCAGACCGACATCTACCGTAAATTCGATTTCGAAATGCCGTCCAAAGTGCTGTTGGTGGATGATGAACGGGAATTTGTGCAGACCCTTTCCGAGCGGCTCCTGATGCGCGACATGGGCTCCACGGTGGCCTATGACGGCGAGTCGGCTCTGGCCATGGTACAGGAAGAGGAGCCCGAAGTCATGATTCTGGATCTCAAGATGCCCGGCATCGACGGCATCGAGGTGTTGCGCCGGGTGAAGGCCAGCCGTCCGGATATCGAAGTCATCATTCTGACCGGTCATGGATCCGAAGCGGATCGGAAGGTCTGTATGGATCTGGGGGCCTTCGCCTATCTGCATAAACCCGTGAACATCGAGCAGTTGAGCGATACCCTCAAGCAAGCCAACGAAAAAATCCTGGCACGCAAAAAGGCCGCTGACAGCGCGTCCTGAATCCGGCGGAGTCATCTTGACAGGGCATCCAAATGGCCATTTTCCAACTGCTTGAAAACCTCAGGCCGCAGTTCCTGAAGGGCGAAAGAATCGAAGCCGATCACTTTCGCTACCTGTTCAACTATCCCCGCTTGTGGCAGGTGGCCATCGCCCTGATGGCGACCGTCGCCGTGGTGCCCCTGGTCTGCGTCACTGTTTTCGATTACCGCGTCACCCAGCATGCCCTGAAGTCCGAGATCCTGCTGCGCACCTCGCGGCTGGCCTCCAACAGCAAACGCTCCATCGCCTTTTTTCTGGAAGCCCGCAAGTCGGCCCTGGATTTCATCGTCCATGACAATGATCCGGAGGCCCTCCAGAATACGACCCGCCTGCAGAGGATTCTGGAGGATCTGGACAGCGGCTTCGGCGGGTTCGTGGATCTGGGGGTGATCGACGATCAGGGGCGGCAGGTCACTTATGTGGGGCCCTACCGGTTCGAAGGCAAGGACTACAGCCCCCAGGCCTGGTTCCAGGAAGTCGTGGAACAGGGAATCCACATCAGCGATGTCTTCCTGGGGTACCGAAAAGTACCCCACTTGGTCATCGCGGTAAAATATCCCTTGGCCAAGGGCTCGTTTTACGTACTGCGGGCCACCATCGATACCGGACCCTACAACCGCATTCTGAGCGAACTGGAGGTCAGCGGCTCCGGCGATGCCTTTCTGATCAATCAGGCCGGCATCATCCAGACGCCCACACGCAGTTCGGGCGAAGTGTTCGAAAAGGCGCCCCTGCCGGTGCCGCCCTATTCGGAGCATACCGAGGTCTACGAAACAACAGCGGCCAACGGGGTCCCGCTGATTGTCGGCTACGCCTACATCCCTTCCACCCAGTTTATTCTGATGATCGTCAAAAAGACCGATCAGGTGATGCAGGCCTGGTACGCCACAAGGATCGACTTCATCAGCTTTCTGGTGGTCAGTGTGGCCGTCATTCTGACCGTCATCCTGGCCGTGGCCACCTACCTGGTCAACAGCGTCTATCTCACCGACCGCAAGCGGCTGATGACCCTGCATGCCCAGGAGTACGCCTCCAAACTGGCCTCCATCGGCCGTCTGGCCGCGGGTGTAGCCCATGAAATCAACAACCCCCTGGCGATCATCAATGAAAAAGCCGGTCTCATGAGGGATCTCATGCTGATCAAAAAGAAGGACGCCCTGGAAGACGGCCGCCTGCTCAGGGAGACCGATGCCATCATCTCTTCGGTGGAGCGCTGCGGCACCATTACCAAGCGCCTGCTGAGTTTCGCCCGGCACATGGACACCCGCCGCAAGACCATTTTGCTGCCGGAACTCATGGAAGAGGTGCTCGGATTTTTAGGCAAGGAGGCGGAGTATCGCAGTATCGAGGTTACGGTGGACATCCCGGATGATATCCCGACGCTTTACACGGACCGGGGCAAACTCCAGCAGATCTTTCTCAACATCATCAACAATGCCTTTGCCGCCATGGAGGACGGTGGCCAGCTGACCATCAGGGCTTCCCGGGTCGATCCGGACCATGTGGCGGTATCCGTCCGGGACACGGGTTGCGGCATTTCACCGAACGATTTAAAACAAATCTACGACCCGTTCTTCTCGACCAAGACGGGCAAGGGCGGCACGGGTCTGGGGTTGTCCATCACTTACGGGCTCATCGGCGAGATCGGCGGTCAAATCGATGTTGAGAGCCAGGTCGGCGAGGGCACGTGTTTTACGGTCAAATTGCCCCTCCGAATCGAGGAGAAGGGAGAAGCGAAGTAATGCGCGTATTGCTCGTAGACGACGAAGAAGAATTCGTGGCGACGCTGGCCGAGCGGCTTCGGATCAGAGGCATCGAGGCGGACTGGGCCACAACGGCCGATGAGGGCCTGCAGCGGGTCGTGGAAACGCAATACGACATTGCGGTCCTGGACGTGAAGATGCCCAAGATCAGCGGCATCGACCTCAAGGCCAAAATCCAGGCCCTCTCGCCCGCCACCAAATTTATTTTCCTGACCGGTCACGGGTCGGAAAAGGATTTTATCGCCGGTACGTCCATCTCCGAATTTTACCTTATCAAACCGGTCCAGATCGACGACCTGATGGAAAAACTGCAAACCGCCGCCGGCCAGACAGGAACGCCATCATGAAAGCCAAGGAAACCGTGCTGCAAGAGACAGGGCTGCAGTTTTTCGGGCAGCTTTCCGCTGCCGTTTCCCACGATCTGAAAAACGTGTTGTCCATTATCAATGAGAAAGCAGGTCTCCTGGAGGATTTCTGCTATATGGCCCGGCAGGGTAGAGCCCTCGACATGGAGCGTATCGACGCCGTAACCGCCCAGGTAAAGGACCAGGTGGCGCGGGCCGATCAGATCATCCGCTGTTTCAACCGCTTTGCCCACAGTACCGACCACCCGGTCGCCGCGGTGGATCTGGGCGAGACGGTGACGACCCTGGTGCGATTGGCCCAGCGTCTGCTGGCCGGCATGGAAGCCACGCTGGAACTGCAGCCCATCGATCCGCCGGTGGTGATCACAACCCGTCCCTTGATGGTGCAGGAACTGATCTGGGCGGCCATCCAATGGACCGCCGCCCAACGGGATGGGAAAAAAGCCATATCGCTTGCCGTGGAGCGAAGCGGCGATGGGGCCCGTGTTCTGATCGGACGGTTGGACCCGTTGCCCGGAGAAGGCCTGGAGGCCGTGTTTCGCAGCGCGACGGATGCGGTGCGGGAGGCCCTGGGAGCCGAAATTCATCTGGACCCCGCATCCGGCATGCTGCGAATTGACTTGGCCGCCCTCGCGCCGCCTGCCGGATAGGGCCATACGATCATGGTGGCAACCTGGAGCGGGCTCGTTTGAAGCCGTCCGGGGAAGTTTGAATGATCTATTTATCTTAAGGAGAAGAGTCATGGACGAAAAAGTGCTCCTGGTCGACGATGAAGGGGAATTTCTCGACACCCTTGCCGAACGCATGCGCAACCGGGGAATGAGCGTTACCACCAGCATGTCGGCGGTCGAAGCCATTCATAAGACCGAAGCCAGTGATTTCGACGTCATCATCCTTGATTTGCTGATGCCCGGCATGGACGGCATTCAGGCCCTCAAAGCGCTTAAGGAAAAAAGGCCTGACTTGCAGGTCATCCTGCTGACCGGTCATGCGACCGTTCAGAAAGGTATCGAGGCCATGAAGCTCGGTGCGATGGACCTGCTTGAAAAACCAGCCGATATCAACGAACTGACCGAAAAGATCAAGAAGGCCAAAGCCCAGAAAATGATCCTGGTGGAGAAAAAGGCCGAGAAGAAGATCCGGGACATCCTCAAAAGCAAATCTTGGTAGCCCCTGCCACCTAACGTTTTTCTACGATGTGATGGCGGGATGCCGTTTACATCCGATGAGCATGATCGCTGAGGGGCGGATGGACGCCCCTCACTTGCGGCCGGCCGACGGGTGATTATCCTTTCCGTTGAGCCGGAGCGGGCCGATCCGGTGAGGCAGTCCGCGAAACAATGCTGTTTGTAAAAACGGTGAGGCCATGCGGTCCTCAAAGCGGCGGGCGGAAAAGGCGTGAAAGCTAAGGGATATCCGGAACAGGCCGTGTTTCGCAATGCCATCCGACCGACTGAATGGGGGCCGGATGTCGGCGTATTTGCGAAGAGGACCGCTGAACACGATCGCCGGCGGTAATCGGACATGTGATTTTTTTTAACCCAAAACCACGGAGGTTTGACATGCAACGTTTGCACACGACCCAATGTGCGATCCTGACCGTACTGGCCGTATTCGGACTTGTCCTGGTGGTGGGCTGCAGCAGCAGCGGCAGCAGCAAGGATCTCACCAAAGACATCAGCGGCACCTGGCAGCGGGCCAAAGGGGATGGGACGGTGGACATCCATCTCGCGCAGGAGCCCTTGACGGTGACCATGGACGGCAAAACCTTTCCTGCGACCATCACCAAGGTCGACGATGGTTCCTACAGCCTGCACATCAAGGTGGAAAACGACGGGAAACCGGATGAATGGATTCTGCGCCAGGTTTGGAATGACAATGGCAGCAACTATACGGTGGCCTTCATCCACGACGGCACCAACGAGAAACTCGTATCGAAGCAACACTCTTAGCAACGACGGATCCGCGCTTTGTTCTCCGATATGATATAAGGACAATTCGTTTTGGAAAATTTGCTACACGTTTTTCGCAATACCCCCCTGGGCCGGGAAACCCTCATGCAGTCCCTCTATTTTTGCAGGACACTGGACATCGGCCTCGATATCTATATCCCGGACGCAATGAGTTTCATGATGTATTTCGACGATGAAGCGGTCCAGGTCGACCTGGACCGCTCCTATCTCAACGAACCGGATACCGCGGTCGAGCACGCCCGCGCACTTGCGGGGGATGCCGGCGTGACCCCGCGTTTTATCAACCCCAAGTACCGCACCGCCCGCGATCTGCCGGACATCCCGACTTACTTCCAGTTTATGTGCTGCCCGCGCAGCATCAGCGATTTGTCGTCGAAGATCGGACTCGGCTATATCGGGCCCAAGGTGCGGCGTATCATGCACTCGGCCCCCTTCCCGGTGTTGATGACCGCGGAGGTCTTCAAAGCCTGGAAGAGCATCATGGTGTTGTTCGGAGGGTCGGAAAGTGCTTGCCATGCGCTTGAATTCGGGGTGCAGATCGCCGAGCGTACCGGACTGCCCTTGGATCTCTTCACCCAAATGGAACGGGAAGAATTTTACTACTACGAGCAGATCCATGATGCCGGTTTGGAGAAAGCCCTCAGTGAGCGGGTGCGCCATTGGCATCGGTTCGAAACGGGCACTTTCGCCGAAAATCTTTACCATGTGCCCCACGATGCGATGGTTTTAGCGGGTGCCTATGGCCATGGGATGGTCAGACAGATGCTTTTCGGAAGCAAGCTGGAAACCGTCCAAACGACACTGATCAATACGATGCTGGTGAGCGGACCCCGGTCCACGGCCAGTTTGACGCTCCATTAGGGCGCCGGGCCTCAATCCGAACCGCTGTGAGGGCCGACCGGCCACAGCGCATCCACGAAGGGGGGATCCCAAAAGGCGGGATCAAGATGGGTGCCGATGGATTTCGCCCGGGCGATCAGGATGAGGGGGCCCCGGTTCTATCCGCAAGCCGGCGGCTTTTCACCCTGCCGTTGCCCTGTCGATCTAACCTTGTTGGAGGATTCCGGCCATGCCACCGTCTTTAAAGCACTTCGCGCTGCTGGTTTTGCTGATCGTTCTGGGGACGGCGAACGGCATGGCCGGCGAGACCCCGGAAGGTGACCGCATCGCGCTCGTTACCGATTTCACCTATCACCGCGGGGCGACGGATTCGATTGCCGAAGCCAAGGCCCTGGCGCTGTTCGGGGCGAAATTGAAAGCGGTCCGGCTGGCTGCCAAATATCTGACCCACAAGGGTCTGCTGGAGCATTACGAGAAAAAAGAAAACGAGATATTCTGTCTGGCGGCCGGCACCATCCCGGTAGACGTGCTTGATGAACGGGTCGATAAGCAACGCGGCACCTGCTACGTGAAGATTCGTTCGCAAATCAGCAATGTGGATTTCATTCGGGCCCACATCGAAGATTTGGAAGCGGAGAAACGGGAGGCACATTTCTCCTACAGCCGGGAAATGGAGCAACCGCTCATGCCGGGCATCGAACCCGGACGGGAACTGTCCCGGGCCTACCGCTATATCCGGAAGCAGCAATGGCGCATCGCCATTATTTATCTGGATCACCTGCAAAAGAAATACCCCGCCTGGGGCGATCTCTATCTGGCCAAGGCCATTGCTTTCTACGGGATCAATGATCGCGAAGAAATGATGACCGCGCTGCAAAGGGCCTGCCGTTTGGATAACCAGGAAGCCTGCCAAGAGTTGCAGAGTTTCCCGTCGGATTTATCCTGACATTTGCCAGCCGGGGCGGTTTTCACCCGGCCGGCCCATTGCCAGGCCGGGGGCTTGGCCAGGCAAACCGCAAACCGTTTCCCGGGGGTGAGGCCATATGACGCTCAGAAGCGTGCCGACCAGGGGGCGTACCCTGGACCACGCCGCCTTGGTGTATGACTTCTGCGAACCCATCCTGCTGCTGGGCCAACAGGCCGAATACGACCGCCATCTGTTGGCACTCCTGGATCTCAAGGGCTCGGACCGCGTATTGGATTTGGGCTGTGGTACCGGCGTGCTCACCCGCATGATCGGCGACCGGCTGGACGGTACGGCAGGCGGCGAGAGTGTGGGCATCGACGCGGCCGCCAAAATGATCGGCGTGGCGCGCAAGAAGCGGGCTACCCCCACCTGCCGTTTCGAGGTGATGGCGGCCGAAGCCCTGGGATTCGACGATGGTATCTTCGATGGGGTGGTGTCGAGCCTGTTCTTCCACCATGTTCCCCTGGATCTCAAGCAAAAGGCCCTGGCCGAAGCCTTCCGGGTGCTCAAACCCGGCGGGCGCCTGGTGATCGCGGACATGCACATCCCCACCACCTGGATGGGTGCGCTGGTTTCCCACGTATCCCGCTGGTTTTTCATGCAGCCCCAGATCGGCGAGAATATCCGCGGGGTGCTGCCCGGTGTCATCAACGCCGCCGGTTTCAGATCCCCGGATATCGTGGCAACCTATTTCGGCTATATCGCCGTGTTCAACACCCGTAAACCGGAAGCCTGAGCATGCCCTGCGACGACGATCTTTCGGCCGGGCTGGACCCGATGGCGCAGATGCCGGCCTTCGCCAATTTGCTGGCGGAGCTGCAGGCGGGGCTGCGGCGCTATTGGGAAACGGCCGATCAAATCCTGCGGCCCTGCGGCGTCACCCTCCACCCATACACCGCAACGGCATTTTCCCTTGCGAAGAATTTTTTTCCATGCTTTTTCTCTACTCCTACCAGCGGGCGGGCATCCCGCAGGATCGCCGCCTCGTCTATGCGGCGATTCTGCAATGTCTACGGGGGATGGTGACCGGCTGCGACAACCTGCTGGACGACGAATACAAACCCACCCTGGAAACAGATCTTCCCGCCCGCGGACACCGTTTCCGGTCCGTGGTGGATATCATGGTGTCCGACCGGGTGCTCTTCCAGATCCTCCTGCAAGCCGCCCGCCGGGGCGAGATTGCCCTGGAACAGGTTCCCCTGGCAGCGGCGGCCTCCATGCAGACCATGACCCGCAGTGGTATCGAGGAGGCGGGCGAAGAGGGCGGCGTGACCGACATTCTTGCGCCGGATGCGATCCTGCGCACGGTCCACCACTTTAAAACCGGCCTCCTGTTTCAATGCCCCTGGGACATCCCCCGCACCATCGAAACCACTGACGACGGGCACCTGTCACCCTTGCTGGAGGGGCTCTACCTGATCGGGATGGGCTGTCAGATCATGGACGACATGGTGGACATGGCCATCGATGTGCGCGTCCGGAAGCACAACTATCTGGTTTCCCTGATTCACCATGGGGAAAGTGCGGATGAAAGCGCGCAGTTGGCGGATGCCATGGCTTCGGAGGCCGACGCGCTTGCGGGCGCCTTGCACATGGGCCGCTTCCCGACGGCGGCCCGACAGGCGCGGCAAACCGCCCACTGGTTGCTGACCCGGGGCTTCGATCTGCTCTTCGCCCGGGAGCACCAGGCGCTCACCCCCCATGCGATCCACTTTCTGGAACAGCGCATCGGCGTGGAACACAGCGGATGTGGAACACCCCCATGACATCCGGCGGCGTTGGTTTCTGGGTACGGATCGCGCTGCTTTTCCTCCTGCGTTCCGGCCGTTCCACGGCCGCCCTGTCCGTCATGGTGGTCACGGCCGTGGCCGCCCTGATTTTCCTGGCGGCGCTGTCGGTGGGGGTCAAAGACGCCATGCTGCGCAACACGGTGGGGCTGTTTGCAGGGCATATCACGGTTTCCAACCTGCCGGGAAACATAAGCCCGGCCAATCTGCGCATCGCGGGCGTCAAGGCTGTTTTGCAGCGCCGCTATCGGCCGGGCGTTCTATCCGGAGACGGGCTGGCCCTGCCGCTGACCCTGTGCGGGATCGATCCGGCCCGGGAATCCGCCGTGACGGCCCTCGAAAAGAAAATCACGGCGGGGCGCTATCCGCAGAACGGCCGGGCGGAGATTCTCATCAGCCGCGAGCTGGCGCGGTCGTTCGGGGTGCATATCGGTGATGACCTCCGCTTCCAGGACCGGCCGGGCGGTGCCGGGTCGTCCTTCAGGGTGGCCGGCATCTACCAGAGCGGTCTGGAAGCCCTGGACCGCGGTCTGGCATTTTGCCCCCTGGACCGCCTGCCGGATAAGGATACCGCCTGGACGGCGGCCGTGTTTCTGAAAGACGGGGTCGTGCCGGCCGCCATCCTGAAAGCCTATCGACAGCAGCTGCCGGCAACCGTCCGCTTGACGTCCTGGGAAGACCAGATGCCGGATCTGCGCCAGCTTATCGACCTGGAGGCGATTTCCATGGCGGTGGTCATCGTGCTGGTTTTCGGGGTCGTTGCCATCGGCCTGGCCTGCTCGTTTGTGATCTTCATCATCCGCAACATGCGCGAGTACGGTATCCTGAAGGCGATGGGGGTGACCACCGCCGAGATGACCCGGCTCATCGCCACCAAGGTGATGTTGATGAATCTGGCGGCCTGCGGGGCGGGGCTGCTGATCGGCGTGGCGGCTGTCCTGGCGGTGGCCCGGCTGGGGGGCATCGATATCAGTGCCTTTACGTCCCACAACCGCTATTTCGCCGTATCGGGTGTCATTTATCCGCGCTTGACCGCCTTCTCCCTGTGGGCGCCTCCGGCGGTTTCCCTGGTGTTCAGCCTGGCGGCGGCAGTCTGGCCGGCCCTGCTGGTGGCCCGCAAGCGGGCCGCCGATATTTTGAGGATGATCTAAGCCCGTGATCGCACTGACCGACATTTCCAAATCCTTCCGCTCGGGACGCGGCCGGATCGACGCCCTGACAGACGTTTCCATGGATGTCCCGGCCGGGGACTTTGCCGCGATCATGGGAAAATCGGGGTCCGGCAAGTCCACCCTGCTTAATTGTATCGGCGGGTTGGAGAAGCCCGATCGGGGGGCGATCCGCTGCTTCGAAACCGTCGTCAACCGGCTGGCGGCCCGCCCGTTGAGTTTGTTTCAGCGCCGCCACCTGGGCTTTGTCTTCCAGCGGGGCAATCTGCTCGCCTACCTCACCGTGGCCGAGAATATCGGTTTGCCGCTGACCCTGAACAAGGTGACCGGCGCGGAGCGCACCTGCCGAATCGAAGCCCTGCTCGAGGGCATCGGCCTTTCCGAGGCCGCCCGGGCCCTGCCCCATGAGTTGTCCGGCGGCGAAACCCAGCGGGTGAGCGTGGCCCGGGCCCTTGCCCACCGGCCGCGTCTGCTGCTGGCGGACGAACCCACCGCCAATCTGGATACGGACAGCGGCCGACAGGTGGTGGCCCTCATGCGCCGTTTGAGTACGGAATCCGGCAGCACCATCATCATGGCGACCCACGACCGTGATATCCTCAATGACGTAGACCGGATCATCCATTTGAAAGACGGTACCTTGGCAAAGGAGGCCTCATGAGGACAGTCAAGCACCTTTTGATCGGCGCCGCCATCACGCTCGTTTTGGGGAGCTGCGCCTACCGCTATTACCTGGGGATGCACGGCCCGTCCATCCGTCTTTCCCCCGATGTGCATGCCGGGGTGACGGAGGATGCCCAATGCTTGGCCTGCCACGACCCGGACGGTGATCCCGAGGGGCCGCCCACCTCGCATCCCCAGTTTGTGGGCTGTCTCAAATGTCACGACGATAGCCTGGACTAGCGTGATGGGCGCTTTACCGAAAGAAATCGTGCAAATGGCGTAATCGTGCTTATTTTATATTATAATAGCTGGTAGCGTTCGACCGTCATACCGCCTGCCGATGCTCCACTAAAAGGGATCGGCTGGTTTTTGGTGCTGACAGCGAACGATGGCGACTGCCCCCTTTCCTACCAAATTCCGTCCCTGATCAAGACGAATCATTCGCCCTATCCGTCGTTGCGGTTGTTTTGGCCAACGCCGCGCATGGTCACACGGCATGACGGTAAATTACAACCCAAGCTGGAGGTGTCATGGAACAGGCGACGAAAATTGAGTTCAACGTTGATGAAAAGTACGAAAACGAGAAGGGCGTCTTCAAGGTTGTTTCCATCCATAAGGATCAGATGGTGATACGATGGGAAAACGGTGAAGAAACCAAAACGGATATCGCGTTGCAGTCCCGTATTGCGGAGCGCCGGCAATGGGAAGAAATTAAACGCCTGGCGGACATCAACGCCGCCCACGAAGCGCAACGCAAGTCGACAGCGAAGACCACCAAAGCGGTGTTTGCCGGTTTGGCGCCGACGGATTTCAAAGCCAGCTGCTCCCGGACCACGTGGCGTTCCCGCAACCAACTGGGGCGTACGGTAACCACCAAAATCAAAAGCAACCAGTCCGAATTCAATTCCTGGGCTTTCGGCCGTCTACCGGAAATGCACGTGCAGGACGTCCGTCATCATGATACGGCGGCCACAACTGGTCAGCCCCGTTTTTTCGTCCGTCTTGATGATCAGTTTCTTTACTACGGGCTTTGGGTGGCACGTCCCGATGGCGTGGGTGGCAAACCGACCGGCTGGTCTATGCTCCGCGAATGGTTGACCCGGCAGGAAAACGAGCAGGCGGTCCATACCCTCGCCGTCAAGAATCATCTGACCCTATGCCATCGTGCGCACCCGGCGGCCTGTATCAAGGCTGTCCCCGAGGATGGCGGCTGGCATATCGAAGGCCGAGACCCGTCTCTGTCCGAAGCGTCGCTATCCGCCTGTTTTGATCATCTACCGCCATCAGACCCGTGCGAAACCGAACTTTTTGCGGTCCTTGCCAAGGACGATGCGGTGGCGCGCGGCCGTGACATCGGCGTCCCCATCGCCCAATTGTTCACGGACCTGTTGCCGCTCTACCAGGCCGCGACAAGCCATCTATAAAGGCCTCCCGTGTGACGCTGAAGCAGAAGGGGCTGTGCCGGCTGCGATACACACCTGTCGTATGCCATGCCGCGAAGAAAGCAGAAAATGACCAAGACCCTTGAAACCCAAAACATGGCCGTATTTTGTGATTTTGAAAATGTGGCGCTCGGTGTGCGGGATGCCCGCTGTGCCGAGTTCGATATCCACAAAGTGCTGGAAAAACTTCTTCTGAAGGGCAGCATCGTCGTCAAAAAGGCCTATTGCGACTGGGAACGTTACAAAATATTCAAAGCCGCCATGCACGAGGCCGCCTTTGAACTGATCGAGATCCCGCATGTCCGCCAGTCCGGAAAGAATTCGGCCGACATCCGCATGGTCGTCGACGCCCTGGATCTTTGCTATACCAAATCGCATGTCGATACATTTGTGATCATATCCGGAGATTCGGATTTCTCCCCATTGGTGAGCAAGCTGCGCGAGAACGACAAAAAAGTGATCGGTGTCGGGGTGAAGCAATCCAGCTCAGATCTTTTGATCGCCAATTGTGACGAATTCATCTATTATGACAACCTCGTGACCCGTGAAAAAAAGTCCTTGAAAGCGACTCGCAAAGCGCCTGTGAAAGGGACCAAGGGCTCCAAGAAAGACAAGGAAACGGAAGAACGCACGAGTGAAGCTCTTGATCTTGTCATGGAGACGCTGGAGGCGCTGGCGGAAGAGAGGGGCGCGGAAGATAAAATTTGGGGATCGATGGTTAAGCAGACCCTCAAACGCCGCCGCCCCGGATTTAACGAGTCCTATTACGGGTTCCGCTCTTTCAAGCGTCTTCTTGAAGAGGCTGCGGCGCGCGGCATGATTGAACTTGAACCCGACGAGAAATCCGGCGGCTATATCATTAGCTCCAGCCGAATTTAACCTCTAAGGGTCAATTCCCCGCCGCTGGCGGCGAATTAAGACAATATTCTTTAGAGATACCCCGTCCGCTTGCGGTGGGGTAGTTCATTTTGTCTCCGGTAATTTTTTTTGAACAGGATCGAGCCGTTAACCCATCATCTGCGGACGTTCTATTATGGAAGATAAAACGATATGTAAAACAATGCAGCACGAAATTGGCAAATTGGAGAGCGAAATTGTCGAACATATGCGCAAGGAAAAAGCGCTTCAGGAGCAAAAAGAACAAGTTGAAAACGGGCACACAAGGCGGACGCTTAGCCTGATGAAAATTATCGAAGAGCTGCAGCATGAGATCCGTTCGTTAAGGAAAGCCGATCAAGATGAGCTAAAGCACGTTTCGCACGACCTTAGCGGGCGTATCAAGGAACTCAACACCCTCTACGACATTTCCAGCCTCAGGAGCGGCACCAATTTTTCATTGGATCAGATTCTGCAAGCCGTTGTGGATTTTGTTCCCTCGGCAATCCCTTATTCCGAAAATGTCGGCGCACGCCTTCTCTTGGACCGTTATGTGTTCGCAACACGCAATTTTAAAGACACCAAATGGAAGCTCTCCCAAAACATCAGGATTAACAATGTGCCGCTTGGTGTTCTTGAAATCTGTTATCTGGAAGAGACGCCCAAACGCGATGGAGCGCTTTTTTTCATGGAGACCGAAAAATTAATGGCCGCCATTGCGGAAAGCGTCGCCCAGATTGTGGAGCGTGAATGGGCCGGAATCAAGATCAGGGATGGCTACACCAAAATCGATGCCTTGATCAAGTCGAAGCCGGCCTAAAAGTGGCCCGCACGCCACGTATGGGAAAACGAATTGACAAACCAAGGCGTTCCTGTATTTACTCACAAACCGCAGAGACGCAACCATCTCTTGCGGCTGTTGATGTCACATTGTTGATGATAGCCGCTACCGGAATTCCATCCAGGGAGAACGACCGGGGTGAACAATCGCGTCTCTGCAGCGGGCGGCAAGGTCTGGTCCGGACTCAAGAGCACCATGCGTGCGGTTCTCGGCTATCCCAGGACCCCCTCGTCAAGCCCAAACGCCAAACGGCGATACGGCCTTCTGCCGTCTTCCCGATCACATTGCCATCCCCAAGATTCATCCTGCTGCCGATCCACCATTGCCGTTCTGCCCGATTTATGCCCGAGGCCTGTGGCGGTTTGCGACCGCGGCGGCGTCCATAACCCGGATCCATCCGAACTGTTCCGCTATCTCAGTCGTCGGGGAAATTCCATCGACGATATCAGCCGGGCCAATGACATCTTGCGGATGCCGCGGGTTTTGCTGGAAGTCGGCTGCGGCAGCGGCGAGGCGGCCCGCCTGATTGCCGAGAAGAATCCCGACATGGGGATCATCGGCACCGACCTCTACGACTGCGACGGCGATCCCGCCACGGGTTCCTTCTACGGCAAGATTGCCCGCTTGTGGTGCAGCCGCCAGCTGCCGGCCCAGCAGGATGCGCCCCCCAATCTGGTCTTCCTGCGGGCGGAGGCCGACCTGCTGCGCTGCCTGCCGGAGGCCGCTCTGGAGACCATCCTGCTGGTCAACCCTGAGCCCCTCATGGGGCAGGGCTTTATCCAGTTCCTTCAGGAGGAGGGAATCGCCGCGAAAACCAAACCGGGACCGAACCAGATCGTGATCCTGCCCTATTCCCGGGAACTGGGGGTAATGGCTTGCGGCGGGTTTTCCTTCGAACACGATCCGGACTGGTCCCGGGGCCTGGGCTACATTCTGGGCGGCGGCCTGTCCTTCCGGCGGGGGCTGCCGATCCAGTGGGGGGTGGATTTGCGGCAGGTGTCGGCCTACACGGGGAATTCCACCCAGCGGGATATCTTCATCCACGGTGACATACCAAACTAAGGCATGTCGCTATCACCCACCGGGCAGGCCAGTTCGCACAGGCGGCAGTAGGCGACTTTAAATTTGGTGGCCATGCCCACCACGGGCGAGTGCAGGGCGATGGGGTGGGCTTCGTTTGCTCTCATCTGCCATTGGCAGCGTTCATGGATATAGGACCCGCCGGCAAAGGCGTCCTGGGGACAGGCGCCCAGGCAGGGGGCGGGGCATTCCTTGCAGGGCTCAAACCCTCCCAGGGGCCCCGGCACCGGCAGGGAACGATTCAGCAGCAGTGCTCTTAACCGCACCCGAGGGCCGTATCGGGGCGTGATCAACAGGTTGTTGCGGCCCATGACCCCCAGGCCGGCCAGGATGGCCGCATCTTTGAGGAACACCCCGTTGCGGTCCACTTGATAAGGGAGCTCAAAGGCTTCGAGCGCAACTTTTTTCCGCATCCATTTCACCAGCCGGCGGTTGATATTGACCAGTCGGCGATTGCCGGGGGTCCCGCCTTGCCAGTTGTCCCACCAATCCATTTCAGGCTGCCCGGGGGGATGGACCAAGGCGAGCACCACCAGCGTGCCGTCGGAATGTTGCGGGAGGTGCCGTCGATGGTGTCGGTACGATGGGGAATTCAGCAGGGCGTCAACAGGAACGAGCCCCACGCATGAGGCCCCCAATGCCATCGCCCGTCTGGTGATCGTTTGGCTGGTGACAGACGCCATGAGCGATTTCCTCGTTTTCGAGCGCATGCCCGCCGGCACCCGCGTCAATGGAATCGCAAATGATAACCTAACCATTGGGTATCACAATCGGGCCACGGGTTCCATACCGTGCCTGCCGTTGACAGGCGATGGCCTGGTGCTAGGGCAGAGCTGATTTCTGCCGGCCGAGCCGGGTCGCGAAAAGGTCCCTTACGGAATGACGCTTGCCATGCATGGCGGCGCACTGCTATGGGACGATTAGGAAGGCGGTTGCCTGACCGCTTCCGGCCATCAAGATCCGGGGATGAAAGCCTTTCCCCATCAAGTATAACCGAGGACGACACGCATGAAGCTTACCGCCAAGGATTTGATGATCACCCAATTTCATACACTGTCCCCGGAAACGCCCGTCAGCGAGGCCGTTGACTTGTTCAAACGGGCCAGCGCCGAAGAAGGCCGCAAGATCTTCGGTTTGATGGTGATAGACGATCAAGGCCGCCTGGCGGGTATCCTGTCCATGTATGATATTCTGCTTTTCTTGCGTCCCAAACACATCCACATCTGGGGTGTTCTGGACGATATCGACATTTCGGGGCTCGTCGGCCGGGCCTGTGAAAAGACCAAAACCATCCGGGTGGGGGAGATCATGACCCCGGAGGTTGTCACCATTACACCGGAAACCCACATCCTGATGATTCTCGATATCATGATCAAAAAGCATGTCCGCCGTCTGCCTGTGGTGGCGGACGGGAAGATCCAGGGCATCGTCTATATTTCGGATCTTTTCTACAATGTGCTCGATCGTTTCGTGGCCTAGGGGACCCCGTCATGCCCAAGTCCGATAAAACCACCCTCAGCGGCCTCGCGGTGGGCCAGGCCATGCGCCGCCAGACGATAAGCTTGGATCAGGCGACTTCCATCGGCAACAGCATCAACACCCTCATCAAGTACAAGGTCAATGCGCTTCTTACGACGGATCAGGACGGTGCCCCGGTGGGGGTGCTGTCCAAAACGGATATCATGGGCGCCTATTACGCCGGTCTTCCCATCGATTCGCCCCTGGAAGATATCATGAGCAGACCGCCCTTATTCTGCCGCCCGGACGATCCTTTGGAATCCGCTTTGGAAGCTATGCGTGCCAGCCATGTTTATCGCCTGTTTGCCAGGGATGACCACCATCAGGTGGTGGGGGTTTTGGCCTATCCGGATATTGTGGGACTGCTTTACCAATACTGCCGGGATTGCGACTTCAGCCATGCTCGCCAAAAAAAGAAATCCGGTGCCGCCATCCGGCGTTTTACCGTGGGCGACATCATGACCAGGGACGTCCAGGCGGTGGCCGTGGAGGCGTCGCTCTTTCAGGTGATGGAAGCACTTTCGGCGTATCGTTTCGGGGCGATTCTCGTCAGGGACCGGGAAGCGACCCCCTGCGGCGTCATCTCCAAAACCGATCTGGCCCTCGCCTACAAACGGGAGATCGATAGCGGCGTCTCCGCCGGGTCCATCATGTCCTCCCCGGTGCAGACCTGTAGCGCCGACGATCTGCTGGAAGACGCCATCCGGAAGATGATTTTCTCCGATGTGCACCGCCTGTTTGTCCAGCAGTCCCACCCGGAGAATATTGTCGGTGTGTTCTCCCTCTCGGATGCCGCCCGCATCCGCTCCGGTTCCTGCCAAGCCTGCATGAGCAGCCGTATTCAGCTGGACACATAGCGTCCTGTCACGCATTGGGATATAGGTATAGAAACGCTTGACAGTAATGCTGCCGTAGAAGACGGCATCAGCGAGATAGCGGCGGGCGAGGCTGGCGAAGTCGTCATCAAAGGCCCTCAAATCATGCGGGGCTGCTACAATCGACCTGAGGATACTGCCGCTGTGCTGCGGGACGGCTGGTTGCATACCGGCGATATCGGCCGAATGGACAAGGAGGGCTTTCTGACGCTGGTGGATCGTAAAAAGGACATGATCATCGCCAGCGGCTACAACGTTTACCCCAACGAGATCGACGGCGTTCCCTGCGATCATCCGGATGTGCTTGAAGCCTGCACCATTGGCGTGCCCGATGCCTACCGCGGCGAAACGGTCAAGATCCTTGTCGTCCCCAAACAGGGCGCATTGTTGAGCAAGGAGGACCTTATCGCCTTTTGTCGCTCGCGCCTGGCCGCTTATAAGGTGCCCCGGCAGGTCACTTTCATCGACGAACTACCCAAAAGCGCTGTGGGGAAGATATTGCGGCGCAAGCTGAGAGAAAGGGAAGAAAGGACGGGTGAAAATAAAGGCGCCGCCACTGAATGAAAAAGATAAAATAGCGTTCGTTTTGAAAAAGGCACTCCATGAAAGAACAAATCGTTTTTGGCGACCGGATGGTCCCCGTCACCCTGCCGGACAACGTCATCACGGCACTGCCGGGACTTTCCACAACCTTAGCGCCGCTGGACGATATTGCCGCTGAAATTCAACGGGCGCTGCAATCGCCCCTGGGGCGTCCGCCCCTGCCGGAGCTGGTCAAGCCGGGGGACAGGGTGACCATCGCTTTCGACGATCCCACGGTGCCCTGTTTCGCTCCGGTCTGGGAGCCGGCCATTAAACAGGTCATTGCCGAATTGGGCCGGGCCGGCGTCAAGCCGGCAGACATTCCCCAAAATCCATATTGGACTTGCCATTGGGTCGGCCGCCGGATTAAAACGTGACCCGATAATGATGTCGACTGCAAATGAGGTGGATAATGGAAGGACCGTTTAGCGCATCGCTGTTTGTTGTTCTCCATGTGATGGTGCAACTGGGCCTGCTGGTGCGGGTCCTGCTGCGGCCCCACCGGGAGCCGGCCTCAAGGGTAGCCTGGGTGGTGGTGATTCTCTCTTTTCCGGTCGTGGGAATCGCCGCTTATATCCTCTTCGGCGAAACCAACCTCGGGCGGGCCCGTGTGGCGCGGATGCAGACTGTCCTGAAAGGCCTGCCGGATGTGGCGGCTTCTTCCGGCAGAGACGACACGGCCTTGCCCGGGGGCGTACCCCCGCAGTATGCCCATCTGTTCCAGCTCGGTAAAACCGTCAACGGCTTCGACCCGGTGGACGGCAACCGGGCCCGCCTGATGCCTGATTCCAATGCGGCCATCACCGCTATCGTGGCCGACATCGACGCCGCCCGGGAGCATGTCCACCTGTTGTTCTACATCTGGCTGCCGGACAACAACGGCTGCAAAGTTGTCGAGGCGTTAAAGCGGGCGGCCGCCCGCGGGGTAACCTGCCGGGCCATGGCGGACAGCCTGGGATCCCGCCTCATGATCCATTCAAAACACTGGCCGGAGATGCGCCAGGCCGGAGTGCGCCTGGCCAGCGCGCTGTCCATCGGCAATCCGCTGCTGCGGCCCCTCAAGCGCCGCATCGACCTGCGCAACCACCGTAAGATCGTCGTGATCGATCATGCCGTCACTTTCTGCGGCAGCCAGAACTGCGCCGATCCGGAATTTCGCATTAAAGCCAAATACGCCCCCTGGGTGGATGCCATGGTCCGTTTCGAGGGGCCCATCGCCCGGCAGAACCAGTATTTGTTCGCCGCCGACTGGGGGGCCGAAACCGGCGAAGATCTGGGCCATCTGCTCAGCCGCCCCATCGATCCGCGGCCCCAGGGCTTTCCGGCCCAGGTGATCGGCACCGGGCCCACGGTGCGCTATTCGGCCATGCCCGAGATGTTCGAAACCCTGATGTACGCCGCCCGGCGCGAACTGGTGATTTCTACTCCCTACTACGTGCCCGACGAGGCCATGCAGGCGGCCCTGTGCGCCAGCGCACGCCGCGGCGTGAAGACGACCATTATTTTCCCGGCCCGCAACGATTCCCGGATTGTGGGGGCGGCCAGCCGCAGCTACTACCAGGGGCTCCTGGCGGCCGGCGTTCACATCTTCGAATACGAAGGCGGGCTGCTGCACACCAAGTCGCTGACCATCGACGGCGAGGTGACCCTGATCGGCTCCGCCAACCTGGACCGCCGCAGCTTCGAGCTCAATTACGAAAACAACATCCTGTTTTACGATCAGGCGTCGACGGCCGATGTGCGCCGGCGCCAGGCGAGCTATATTGCCCGATCCAGGCCGGTTACCCGCGAAACCGTGGCGGGCTGGACCTGGCGCCGCCGGCTCTGGAACAACACCGTTGCCATGATGGGACCCGTGCTATGACGCGATGCGCTGTGGATGCATATGATTCCCTGCCTTTCCGATATGTGTGACACACCGACACGCCCGTAACGGATATTTTTGTTTGCAAGAACGATTCGATATCCCGACAGACCATCTGAAGACAAAATTCTATTCGCCGTTCGAAGCGGCCGCGACTGCCGGCGGGCGCACCTTAAGGTCGATTCCGGCGTCAACCGGCTGATTTAATCGTAACGAAGGTATTTAATGAAAGGAAAATTCAATGAAGCGGCTGACTTTGACGGTCCTGTGGTTGCTGCTCCTGCCGGCCGGGATGCTCTACGCGGCTGCCACCACCGGGGCCTACGACTACCCCTTCGTCGACCCCTATACGGCGACGGTCGTCGGGACCCCTTCGTTTTATCGGGCCGACCTTCCCAAGGAAGTGCCGGTGAAGGACTACCGCCTGGAGGTCTTCGCGGACCGTCAAATCCCGGACCTCTTCTGGTACAGCGAGGGTCTGCGGTTTTCCCTGGTACCCCGGAAGGAGCGAGCGCCTCTGATCTTCGTGATTGCCGGCACCGGGGCCAGTTACAAATCCCCCAAGGTGCAGGCGCTGCAGAAAGTATTTTACCAGGCCGGTTTCAGCGTCATCTCGATCTCTTCGCCCACCTACATGAACTTCATCATCAACGCCTCCGCCACCAAGGTGCCCGGCCACGTCATCCATGACGCGGAAGATATCTACCGGGTGATGGAAATGGCCTATCGGCAGGTGGCCGACCGGGTGGATGTCTCCGCGTTTTACCTGACCGGCTACAGCCTGGGAGGCACCCAGGCGGCTTTTCTGACGCGCCTGGACGATGCGCGGCAGGCCTTCAACTTCCAGAAGGTGCTGATGATCAACCCGGCCGTGAACCTGTTCAACTCGGTGGGCATCATCGATAAGATGCTGGCCGACACGGTGGGCAATGAGCCCGGGGCCTTCAACCGCTATTTGGGACGGGTCATCCGGGCGTTTGTCACGGCCTTCGACCGCACGGAGCCCTTGGATTTCAACGAGGACTTCCTTTATCGGGTCTACAAAAAAAAGATTCCTACCAATGCGGCCCTGGAGAGTCTGATCGGATTCTCTTTTCGGATCTCCTCGAGCAACATGGTGTTCACCTCGGATGTCATGAGCGGCTACGGCCTGCTGGTGGCCCCGGGCACCCGGCTCACCCAGACCACTTCGTTGACCGAATACCTGGGGGCCTCGTTGCACCTCACTTTCCAGGATTACTACGAACGCTATTTTTACCCGTTCTATCACGCCGAAAATCCCATGCTGACCTCCGCGCAGCTCAAGCACGAGATGAGCCTGGAAAGCATTGCCCCCTATCTGCGCCGCACGGAGAAGATCGCCATGATGACCAACAACGACGACATCATTCTGGCGCCGGGGGAGATTGACTTCCTGCAGGATACCTTCGGTGCGCGGGCGACCATCTGGCCCACGGGCGGGCACTGCGGCAACATGGAGCAGAAGGATGTCGTGGCCTTCATGGTGAGCTACTTCAAAAACTAAAGGGAGACCCTCATGCACTGTCCCTCGAAGGTACGGAACTGGATTTCGCTTGTCGCCGCCGTCGTTCTGATGACGCTCGTTTCCGGCGGCGTGGCGCTGGCCCAGGAGGAGCCCGAGGCGCGCAAATTTACCGATTCCACGGATCCGGAATACGAAAGACCTATGGCCAACTACGACCCCTGGGAGGGGTTCAACCGGGCCATGTACAAGTTCAACTATGGCTTCGACACCTACTTTTTCATACCGGTGGTGAACACCTACCGCTTCATCCTGCCGCAGGTGGTGCGCACAGGTATCGCCAATTTTTTCGACAATCTGTATGAGCTTCGCAACGTGGTAAACAACCTGCTCCAGGGCGATGCCGAGGGAACGCTCAATTCCACCGCCCGCATCGCCTTCAACACGACCATCGGCCTTGCCGGGGTGCTGGACCCGGCCACGCCCATGGGGTTTCCTGCAATCAAAGAGGATTTCGGCCAGACCCTGGGAAAATGGGGACTGGGGCCAGGGCCCTATCTCGTGCTGCCGTTCCTGGGGCCATCCAGCGTGCGCGACGGCATCGGCACCGGTGTTGACGCCGCTATCGGCACGGTCTGGGTGACGTGGGTTATCGACGAAGTGTACACCAACACCGGGGACCGCGACACGCTCCGCTGGGGGCTTACCGGCCTCTACTACATCAGCGAGCGGTCCCGCATCCCGTTTCGCTATTACAGCACCGGCTCACCCTTCGAGTACGATTACGTGCGCTTCATCTACCTGAAGTATCGCCAGATCGAAATCGAGAGATGATCCTTCTGCCACAAGCCCTTCGGCTGGCAGGCGCCCTTTTTCAAAAAGACCCGTTTCTATTTCAAGACCGACGATTTAAACAGGTTGCCTTGACTCGCAGAGGCCGACGCCTCTATAAGTTGCCATTGAGCAAGGTATCTTTGGACACCTCGGACCGTCTATTGCGACCCTGGAGAACTTTCGTTGCTGTCACCGTTCCTGCGATCCATTTTTCCCGAGCCCCTGAGACCGCAAGCCGCGTCCCGGGGCCGGCGGTTTTTGCTGAAAAACCTGGCGCTGCATTTTCGGCCCACCACGGTGCCCCGGGAGACCCTGCGGTTTTCCCTCACCTGGGGGCTGGGGGGCATGGCCGCGACACTGGTTTTCCTTCAGCTGGCGAGTGGCATCCTCCTCAAGTTCGTCTATGAGCCCACACCGGTGGCGGCCTACGCCTCCATCCAGGCGCTCATGACCGATCTTCCTTTCGGCGGGCTCGTGCGCAACCTGCATTACTGGTGCGCCCATCTCCTGGTGGCCGTGATCCTCCTGCACCTGCTGCGGGTCTTTTTCACCGGGGCCTTTCATCCGCCCCGCCAATTCAACTGGGTTGTCGGACTGGGCCTGCTCGGTATCGTTCTGAGTGCCAACTTCACGGGCTATCTGCTGCCCTATGACCAGCTCGCCTACTGGGCGGTGACGGTTTCCACCGGGATGCTGGAATACGTTCCGCTGATCGGGGATTATTTGCAGGCCTTGATCCGGGGAGGGCGGGAAATCGGTCCCCAGACGCTGCAGACGTTTTACGCCCTGCATACCGCGGTCCTTCCCATCCTGCTGTTCGGTCTGATGGCGTTTCATTTCTGGCGGGTCCGCAAAGCCCGGGGCCTTGTGGTGCCGCGGCCGCCGGAAGCGTCGGTGGATGCAAGACCCGATTCGGCGCCGACGGTGCCGGATCTCCTGGTGCGCGAAATCGCCGTAGCCCTCGCCCTGACGGCAGTCGTGCTGCTGCTGGCGGCCTTGATCGAGGCCCCCCTGGGCGATCCGGCCAACCCCGGTCTGAGTCCCAACCCCACCCGGGCGCCCTGGTATTTTGCCGGACTGCAGGAGCTCTTGCTGCACCTCCATCCGGCCTTTGCGGTCTGGGTGGTGCCATCCCTGGTGGTGCTCGGGCTGATGGCGATTCCCTATCTCACCTATCCGGCCGACACGGGGGGTATCTGGTTTGTGTCCCGTCCCGGTCGGAAGACGGCGGTCATGGCCGCCCTGACGGGAATGATCGTGACACCGCTGCTGATCCTGGCCGACGAGTGGCGCTCGGCGGTCAGGCCGTTGTGGGATATGCCGCCGGTCGTGAGCAATGGCGTGCTGCCGACGGTAGCGCTGCTGGCCGTTCTGGGAGGGTTCTACGTGTTTCTGAAAAAGCGCTATGGCGCGACGGCGAACGAGGTCGTCCAGTCCATGGTTACACTGGTGATGACCGCCTACGGAGTGCTGACCATTACCGGTGTCTGGTTTCGGGGCGCCGGCATGACCCTGACGGTTCCCTGGTGATGCGGCGGGAGGTGAGGATGCACGCGAAAAAAGAAAAGCCTGTGGCCGAGGAGATCGCCGCGCCGCGCCGGGATTTTCTGTCCTTGTTGTGGGCCGCCCTGGGGCTTGGCGCCCTCGCGGAGATGATCTGGGTGGCTGGCTCGTTCCTGCGCTCCGGAAAGGGCCAGCGGGCGGGCGGGACAGGGGATACCATCATCGCCGCCGGGGCGGTGACGGCTTTTCAGCCCGGGACGGTGACGGCCTTTCCCCGGGGACGGTTTTACCTGACCCGGCTGGCCGACGGCGGGTTTCTGGCCCTGTCGCGGCGCTGCCCGCACCTGGGATGCACGCTGCCCTGGGTCGCGGAAGAAAAGCAGTTCCTGTGCCCCTGCCATTCATCGGCCTTCGATATCCGGGGCGACCTGATCCGCTCACCGGCGCCCCGGGGCATGGACCTGTACCCGGTGGCCATTGAAAACGCCATTGTCAAAGTCGACACGGCGCGGGTTCTCCGGCGCGACCGGCTTTCGGAGATCCCGGTGGCCTATCCGCCCAAAGCTTGAGCGCAACGAATTACCGCCCATGAGCTCTAATACCAACCACGCCTGGAAGATCGCCGCTTTTATCGCGACCCTGGTTATCGTGGCGACCATACCGCTCTACCATGCCTGGCATCAGGCCTTGCCTCCGGGCAGCCGGGTGGAGGGTGCTCCGTCGGCGGCCTTCGTCGGCAGCGAGGCCTGCCGGGACTGCCACCGGCCGGAATACGACAAGTGGGCCGACTCCCATCACCGCTGGGCCATGGAAACGGCCACCCCCAAGACGGTCCGGGGGAATTTCAACGACGTGACCGTCGACTATTTCGGAAAACCGACCCGCTTCTATAGGCGGGACGGCAAATACTATGTGCATACCCAGGGCCCGGCCGGCCGGCCGGGCGAATTTGAAGTCACCTACACCTTCGGCTGGTACCCGCTCCAGCAATACCTGGTGCCTTTCCCGGGCGGCCGTCTGCAATGCCTGCCCTTTGCCTGGGACGTGGATGGGCAGCGCTGGTATCCTCTCTATCCCAAGGCGCCCCTGGACCCCAAGGACTGGCTCTACTGGACCAACAACGGCCAGAACTGGAACGGCATGTGCGCCGAATGCCACTCCACGGACCTGAAAAAAAATTACGACTATAAGACCGACACCTACGCCACCACCTGGTCGGAAATCAGCGTGGGCTGCGAGGCCTGCCACGGGCCGGGCGCAGCCCATGTCCAATGGGCCCAACTGCCGGAAATGGGGCGCCCCGAGACGGCCAATGCCGCGTTGACCGTCACGACCCGGGATCTCACCTCCCGGCAGCAGATCGAATTGTGCGCGCCCTGCCACTCCCGCCGCATGTCGTTGGACGACAATATCCACCGGCATGCCGATTTTCTCGACTATGGCGTACCGCAACTCCTGAACGAGGGGCTCTATTTCCCGGACGGGCAGATCCTGGACGAAGTCTACGTGTACGGATCCTTCATGCAGAGCAAGATGTATGCGCGCGGGGTGCGCTGCAGCGACTGCCACGACGTCCACAGCATCCGCCGCATCAAGGACGGCAACGCGCTTTGCCTGCAATGCCACCGGGCGGCAGTCTACGACCAGCCCAAACACCATTTCCACAAAAAGTCGGGGGAAGCGGGCGATCCCATCCGGTCGCCGTCCGGGGAGGTGCTCTTCGAGGTGGGCAGCGGCGCCCAATGCGAAGCCTGCCACATGCCCGGACGCGTCTACATGGGCATCGACTATCGCCCGGACCACAGTTTCCGTATCCCGCGGCCGGATCTTACGCTGGCCATGGGCACCCCCAACGCCTGCGACCGCTGCCACGTGGACAAGCCCACCCAGTGGTCGGTGGACGCCATGGCCAAATGGTACGGGCGGACATGGCGCCCCCATTACGGCCAGATTCTCCAGGCCGGCCGGCAGCAGCAGCCGGAGGCGGCCGCCGAATTGGCATCCCTGGCCCAGGATCGACTCTACCCCACCATCGTGCGGGCCACGGCCCTGGCCGAGTTGGCCGCCTATGAGGGCGCAACCGTCCGCAAGGCGTTTACCGCGGCCCTGACCGATGAGGAATCCCTGATGCGTCAGACCGCGGTGCGCCATCTGCCTGTACGGGATCCTGCCGAGCGTCTCAAGCTGCTTACGCCCCTGCTCTACGATCCGGTGCGGGCGGTGCGCATCGAGGCGGCCGGCATCGTGGCCGAGCTTCATCCCGACACCCTGCCCGCCGATACGCGGCGCCAGTTTGACAAGGCGCTGGCCGAGTATCGGCATGCCATGGAGCGCACTGCCGATTTTGCCGCCTCACGCCACAATCTGGGCAATCTCGCGCGCAGCCGGGGGCACTTCCAGGAAGCGGAGGAGCAGTACCGCAAAGCGATTGCCATCGATGACCAGTTTTATCCGGCCAAGGTGAATCTGGCCATGCTCTACAACCAACTCGGGCGCAACGGAGAGGCTGAAAGGCTTTTGCAGGACGTGCTGCAGCAGCATCCCGACCTCTATGAACTCCAATACTCGCTGGGGCTGCTGCTGGCGGAGCAGCAGCGCTGGGCAGAAGCCGCCGTTCACCTTGAACAGGCTGCGGCGGGCCTCCCCCGGCGCGCACGCATTCACTACAACCTGGGCCTGCTCCTGCAAAAGCTCAACCGTGACGGCGAGGCGGAAAAGGCCCTGCAGGCGGCCCTGGCCCTGGAACCCCGGGATCCGGATTTCCTCTATGCCCTGGCGGTTTTCTACCTTGACCGCGGCAACCGGGAAAAGGCCCGGGCGATGGCCGAGCGGCTGACGACAGTGGACCCCGGTTCACCGGCCGGCCGGCAATTGCTCGAAATCATCGAGATGAATCAATAAATTTGGGACCGGTGTGACGGGACCCGGCTGCCTTTGCCATGGCACTTCCCGATGAGACCCCGTCCAGGAATGGTTTTATGCCGCACATGTTTATCAACCGCCCCCGGATCCATGACCTTACCAAGGACCGCTCCGACATCCGGGCTCATTTTCGCTGGGAAACCATCAACGCCGTCCTTTACAAAATTGGCGGGTTCGTGTTCATCCTCGGCAGTCTGCTTTTTTTCCCGCAATTCAAAGCTTACGCAGACGTGGGGGCCTGGACCTTCTTTTTCGGCTCCCTGCTCTACCTCGTGGTCACCGTGCATGATCTGGTGGAGGTCCGTCAAAACTGGCGCCATCACTGCCACCATAACCGGGACAAGGTTCTGGAATATCTGGCCGCCGCCAGCTATGTCGGGGGTACGATTCTCTTCACCGTGGGAAGTCTCTTTTTTCTATCCATGATCGGGTGGTTTGCGGCGGGGGCCTGGTGTTTTATCGTCGGCAGCCTGCTGTTTGTTTTGGGAGCCTGCGTCAATGTGCTGCAAATCGTGCAGGCCAGCACCCTGGTTACATTGCAGCTCATGAATCTAACGGCCGTAACCTTTGTGATCGGGGCGGTTCTGTTTACGGTGGCTTCGATCCCCTATCTCTGGAAGGTCACCAACCCATCCCTCAAAACGACTCTGTACGCCTTCCTGGCCTGGCAGTATCTGATCGGCAGTATGCTTTTCCTGCTAGGCGGGGTGTTCAACTACTGGCGGGCCTATATGGTCATGCGCGAAGCGATCCGCCGCCAAAAGGGAGTTTGGGGGTCGGGCGCTAACTAAACGATAACGGGCGGTTGGCCAAACGACCCGCAATGAAAGGAATCCGCCTTGTCTGAAAGCAACAAAAAGCTCGTACGCAAGCTATACGAGGCGTTCTGGAACCGTGCCGACTGGTCCCTGGCCGACGACATCCTCCACGCGGATTACGTCGGGTATATCGCCCACGTGCCGGAACCGCTGCGGGGCCCGGAAGCCTTCAAGCATCTGGCGGCCCTGTTCCATGCCTTTTTCCCGGATCTGCACTTTACGCTGGAGGACCAGATCGCCGAGGGCGACCGGGTGGCCTCCCGCTGGACCGCCCGTTCGCACCATTTCGGCCCCCAGCAGATGATTAACGGCATCAGCATTCACCGCCTGGAGGGCGGCCGGGTGGCCGAGACCTGGGACAACTGGGATGCGATCGGCCTTTTGCAGGGTGCCGGGCCGGACCTGTTCGAACGTATCGGCCTGAGCCTGTGAGCTGACGTTACGCGCCCTGCGCGATCCGGAAGACCCTCCGTCGGATCACCCCAGGTCATTCTATTTTTAAAACGGCGACTTCGCCGCACCACCAGAACGCCAAAGAAAGCCCCATGACGACGGACACCCCTTATATTACCGCAGATGTTGAAGACGGCATCGATCGCCTGATTCAAAAAGTCGGCCGGCGGATCGTTATGGCCCTGCCCATCGGGCTGGGGAAGCCCTGCCGGATCGTGAACGCCCTCTACCGCCGGGTGGCCGAAAACCCCGAGCTGCACCTGACCATCATGACCGGGCTTAACCTCGGGCGGCCCCGGCCTCACAACGACCTGGAAAGGCGTTTCATGGATCCCCTGATGGAACGCGTTTTCGGCGACTACCCGGAACTGGCCTACCTGGAACCCCTGGCCAAGGGCACGCTGCCGGATAATATCGAAATCCGGCAATTTTTTCTGACGCCCGGCAAGAGTCTGAACCATGCCGCCGAGCAACGCTCCTATATCAGCAGCAATTACACCCATGTGGTGCGGGACGTGATGGCCATGGGCGCCAATGCCTGCGCCCAGATGCTGTCCCGGGAGGAAATCGACGGCCAAACCGCCTACAGCCTGGGCTGCAACGCCGACCTTTCCCACGAACTGATCGCCCAATTGCGGGCCCGGGAGCGCCAGGGGCAGCCGGTGGCCATTTTAGCCGAAATCAACGCCAACCTGCCGTTCATGGTCAATGACGCGCTCCTGGCGCCCGCCGATCTGGACCTGGTGCTGGACCATCCCTCCTGCACCTACACGCTGCCCGGTCCCCCCAACCTGGCCGTCGAGCGGGCGGACCACGTCATCGGCCTGCTGGCCAGCACCCTGATCCGGGATGGCGGCACCCTGCAGATCGGCATCGGCTCCCTGGGGGACGCCATTGCCTATGCCACACGGCTGCGGCATCGGGACAACGCCGCCTATCACGGGCTGTTGGCGGCTCTGGATATCGAAGAGAAGTTCGGGGAGGCCATCGCCGCCATGGGCGGGCTGGAGTCATTTGACAAAGGACTCTACGGCGCCAGCGAGATGTTCATCAACGGATTCTGGGAGCTCTACCGCAGCGGTGTCCTGAAGCGGGCGGTCTATATGGATGCGACCCTCCAGCGGCTCCTGAACGAAGGGCGCCTTCAGCCCGCCTTCGGCCCGGATATTCTGGCGGTCCTCCTGGAGGCGGGAGCCATCTCTTCGCCGCTGAGCGAAGACAATGTGGCCTGGCTCAAGCAATTCGGTATCTTTCACCCTGCGGTCGCTTACGACAACGGCATCCTGCGTGTGGCGCCCGACCTGCGGATGGATCCCGATGTCAGGACACCGGCCGCCCGGGACGCCATTGGCCGGCACTGTCTCGGGACCCGCCTGAAGGGGGGCATCGTCATGCACGGCGGGTTTTTCCTGGGACCCCACAGCTTCTACGACGCCCTGCGCCACATGGGGCGCGCCGAACGCGAGCAATTCTCCATGACCAGCGTCATGTTCGTCAATCAGCTCTACGCCCAGCCGACCCTGGCGGCCCTGCAGCGCATCGAGGCCCGCTTTTGCAACACCGGCATGATGGCCACCCTGGGTGGGGCGGTCTGCTCCGACGGGCTGGAGGACGGCCGTGTGGTCAGCGGGGTCGGCGGGCAGTATAACTTTGTGGCCATGGCCCACGAGCTGGCCGGAGCCCGTTCCATCCTGATGCTGCGCAGCACCCGCACCACCCGGGGCAAGGTCACATCGAACATTTTGCCCCGCTACGGCCACACCACCATCCCCCGCCATCTGCGGGACGTGGTGATCACCGAGTACGGGATTGCCGACCTGCGGGGGCGGACCGACCGGGAGGTTGTGGCCGCCATGCTGAACATCGCTGACGCCCGTTTTCAGGAAGAGCTGCTGAAAAGCGCCACGGCCAGCGGCAAGCTGCCCAAAGATTACCGCATACCGGATGCCTTCCGGAGCAACCGGCCGGAACGCCTGGCCGACCAGCTGGCCGATGTCGAAAGGCAGGGGCTTCTGCCGGCCTTTCCCTTCGGGACCGACCTGACGGAGGTTGAGATCGCCCTGGGCCGTGCGCTGCAGGGGCTCAAATCCAGGATGGGATCGGCGGGCGGTTTGGCCGGGGCCGCGATCCAGGCCCTGGAGGTGCGCACAGTGCCCGAGGCGGCCTCCCCCCACCTGGAGCGCATGGGACTGGCGGCCCCGGAAACCCTGGCGGAGAAAGTCGCCCAACGGATGATTGTTGCGCAGTTGATGGCCGAGGGGATTGTTTGACCGCCGCCGATCGGCAACGACCGCACCTATTATGTCTCTTTTCACCTGGCAGTATGCGATATCCTTATTTAGGGCCTTACGGGGGGCGTCATGTATGAGAATCTGGCGTTGATAGGGGCTTTTGTCTTTTTCTACAGTATCATGGGCGGTGGTATCGAACGCACGCCGGTCAATGGCGCGATCGTTTTTACGGGCTTCGGTCTCGTCTTCGGTCCATTAGGATTAAATGTGCTGACGCTGGAAGCGGATTTCCACGCGTTGAGCTTCCTGGCCGAAATGACCCTGGCCCTGGTGCTCTTTACGGATGCCGCCAATGCCAATCTGCGCGAATTGGAGCATTCCTTTCACATCCCCCAGCGGTTGTTGCTGATAGGCCTGCCGTTGACCATCGTGCTGGGTGTCGGTGCCGGGGTTCTGCTTTTCGACGGATTGGGAATCCTGGAGATCGCCATCCTCGCAACCATGCTGGCGCCCACCGATGCGGCCCTGGGCAAAGCCGTGGTCACCGACGAATCGGTGCCCGCCAACATCCGCGAAGCCCTGAATGTGGAAAGCGGTCTCAATGACGGTATTTGTGTGCCGATCCTGTTTATCCTGCTGGCACTGGCCGAACGCACGGCAGGGGCGGGGGAGACGACCATGATGGCGCTGCGGCTGGTGACGGAGTCCATCGGCATCGGGGCGGCCATCGGTGTCGGGCTGACCGTTTGCGGGGTGGGTTTGCTCAAGATGTGTGCCGACCGCGGCTGGATCACCGAGACTTGGCGTCAGCTTCCGGTTCCCGCCCTGGCGGTGACGTGCTTTGCCGTGGCCCAATGGCTCGGCGGCAGTGGCTTCATTGCCTGTTTCGTAGGGGGCCTGCTCTTCGGCGGTCTTGAAAAGCAACACAAACACAGACTGCTGCTGGCCGCCGAGGGCACCGGCGACACCCTGGCCCTGATTACCTGGGTGGTGTTCGGTGCGGTGGTGGTGGGCCAATCCATCGGTGCCTTCAATTGGAAGGTGGTGCTCTACGCGCTGCTCAGCCTTACAGCGGTACGCATGCTGCCGGTTTTCCTGGCGCTGGGCGGTATGGCGCTGCGGACGGACGAAAAGCTCTTCATGGGCTGGTTCGGGCCCCGGGGGCTGGCCAGCATCGTATTCGCCGTGATCGTGATGAACGCCCATCTGCCCGGCGGTGCGACCATGGCGATGACGGTGGTCTGCACCATTTTGTTGAGCATCATCGGTCACGGCCTCAGCGCTCATCCTCTGGTGGCCGTATTGGCAAGGAGGTTAAGGGGACCCAAAACCGCTTGACAGCCTAAATGTTAATACGTCCTTGTATTCTCTTCGGGTAGAAAGGCTCAATATGCCGACCGAATCGGACACTCCCACGCATCCAGGAAGACTACCCATGACCGATACCATCGAGACCCACGAACCGAAGGAACTGATACGGTCCGTTTTTTCGCCGACCCCGCCCCACCGCTAACCGGCCGCCGACGCGCGGCCTCCCTGCAGCAAATAAAGGCCAACCTCTTCATTGAAGCGGTTGGCCCTTGGTGTCGTTGGCGGGAGATTGGCCGGACTTCCGCGGCGATCGCCGCTGCTTTACAAAGTGGGCTCGGTCACCGGCGTCCAGCTGTCGTCGGGATCGTAAGCCGTGATCCCTTCGGCCAGGGCGGGGGTCTTTTCCCCCAGATCTTTCTGGTAGACGATGCCCCGCTGGTTGACCATGAAGGTCATGACGCCGGATTTGCCGTAGGCGGCCGGATAGGCCAGCAGCCCGAAACCGCGGGTCAGGCGGCCCTTGACGATGTAGGACAGGGCCCCTCCCGGGACGTGTGCGCCCTGGGCGGTCAGGATGCGATAGACGTATCCATGGTAGGGAATGGGTTTGTCCGATGAGGTTTTGAAATACCCTTCCTCCTCCGCCTTGGCCGCCAGAGGACCCAGAGGACTTTGCGGCTCGCCGGGCGCCACCGGCCAGTAAAGGCCGTCCCTTTGCCCCGCGCTGCTCTTGAAGTGCTGGGCGAACTGCCGACCCGATTGCCCGGTGGGGTTTTGGGCGGCGTATTCGAACTGGGCGTCTACGTAGGCCCGCATGGTGGCAATGGTGCGGAGTTCGTCGCGGCCGATGCGCAGATCCTCAACCACCTCCACGCCGGCGGGCGTGTCGAACCGCCAGCCGTCCCTCTCTTTGACGATGGGGATGGGCAGGCGCCAATCTTTGGGACCGACGTCCATGTAGGCGACGTTGTCGTCGGCGTAAACGATGCGATGATGCGATCGCGCGGCCGCCACGAAGTTTTTCCGATCAGCGGCATCGGCCACCGGGTCCCCCGATCCGAGCTGATCGGCGTCAGGCCCCAGCACGGCCTGGATGGCGTGCCGGTCCCCCGTCGCCAGGGCGTCGAGCAGGCCCTGGGCCGCCGCTTCGGGCGTGGCGTATGACTGCTGGAGAGTGTGCGCGGTTTCCGGTGCGACGGTTGGGCGGCCGGCACTGCTGCAGGCCCACATGGCGGCCAATACCACCATCACCAGCCACCAATGCCATTTCTTAGTAAGGCTTGGGATCATCAGGAAGTCCTCCCACAGGGATATTCGATAGGTCATTTTCATGGCTCAACGCCTCCCGCCGCCGCCCCGAGAGAATCCACCGCGGCTCGCGGCCCCCCGATTGAGGGCCTGCCGGTCGAAGTTTTTATCGCCGATACTGAAGGCACTGGCGTTGCCGGAGGGCCGCTGCGACGGAAGTTGGAGGTCGCGGGTTGGCGACTTGGGGAGATCAAGGGTCTGGGGGCGTTGCACATTGCCGGTCGAAGGCCGCTGGATATTCCGCGAACCACTGCCGTCAAATCCCCGCTGGGTGTTCCGGTCGATGTACGTCTGAGGCTTGGCGCCCGTTCGGCGGCTGTCGTATTTTTGCTGGGTCGGTGCGTCCCGATAACGCACGCTGCCCCGGTTTTGGACATTGTGCTCCCACCTCTGAATGTTGGTATTGTTGATATTGACGCGATTGACGTTGATATTGACGTTCCCGGGGCGGTGGTAGATGTTATGACCATGCCAGTCGCAGCCGCCCCACAGGGCCGCGCCCACGGCCACGCCGACGCTGAACGAAATCACATTGGAGGCCACATAGCCGGGGGGGTACCAGTAGGCCGGGGGGCGGGTGTAGATGGGGTAGTACCAGATGGGCGGTGCCCAGTAGGTGCTGTAGACCACCGTGGGATTGTAGGCCGGCACATAGACCACCTGGGTGGCGGGTTCGATCTGGATGATCTTGTTCTCCACCACGACTTTTTGTTGATCGTTGGTTTTCAGGTTGCCGGCCTCGTAGGCATAGTGGCGCAGGCGCTGCACCGCGTCCATGACCGCCTTCTGGTCGGCCAGGACCGCATCGCCCAGATCTTGGGTCCATTCCAGGTTGCTGCTCATGCGGTCCAGGACGTCCGGGAAAAACACCAGGGACTGGACGCTGGGATCCCATTTCTCTTTTGCGACGGCCTGCTGGAGGGCATCCCCCTGCAAGCCCGGGTTTTTTTTCAGCCAGCGATCCGCCTCGACCACCTGGAGCGGATAGGTGGCGGCCATCATGATCTGGGCCACCAAACCGTCCGTGTAAAGGGCAATGGGCGCCACCAGCTGTTCGAGCTTGTCTGCGGAGAAGGCCGGCGACGCATCTCCCGAAGCATCCTGGGCTGCGACCGGCGCTGCCAGCATGAGCAGGGCCGCCGTCAGCCCGCATAGCCATCGAATCGGTAAACCCTTCATTTTGGCCAGGGTTGGGCTGTTCGCTGCATCGTGGGCCCGTGTATTCCTAAGCATAGCGCCGGCGGGCGTGCTGGCGATTTCGTTTCCGGTGAAGGCGTTGACAATCCGTACGGCGATCTTCATCTAAATACTCCAATCCATTAGGCTTGATTTATGTTCGCCAATTTTGACGACAACCAAGCTGATGTCGTCTTCCGGTTTGACGCCGTAGGTAAAACGCTGGAGGTCGTCATAGACGGCATCGACGATGGCGGACGCTTCCTTGGCAGCATGCTTCCGGATGACATTGCGCAAGCGCGGCATGCCGTAGCGGCTTCCGCGCCGATCGAAGGCCTCCCAGATACCGTCCGTGCCGATGGCGATGATCTGCTCTCCGGTCGTTGCAGGTCCCCGATGGTAGGGGTACTGGTAGTCGGCTTCAACCCCCAGGGCCATGCCTGCGCCTTTGAGCTCCTCGAAGCGTTCCTGGCGCGGGGTGTAGAGAAGGGCCGGTGCGTGTCCGGCTCTGACCCATCCCAGTCGCGGGTCCCGGCGGTCCAGCTCCAGGCAGAAGAGGGTCATGAAGCGTCCCGTGTCGAGGACGTCCTGGGCCAGCTGCCGGTTCATGGCGTTGATGATGCCTGCGGCATCGTAGCCCCGGGAGGCTTCCAGTCGAAAGATGGCCCGCGCCGTCGTCATGAGAAGGGCGGCCTCGGCACCGTGTCCGGTTACATCACCCACCACGATGCGGACATGCTCCTGGGGCCGGTGCGGGTCCACCCAGAAGTCGAAGTAGTCCCCCCCGATTTCATCGCAGCTGCGCGTCCGGCCAGCGATATCGAGTCCCTTGATCCTGGGATGGTGTTGCGGCTGAAGGCTTCGCTGAACCTCTCCGGCCAGCACCAGGGACCGTTTTTGCAGGGTCAAATCGCTGACAAAGTTCATGTAGCCGATGGGTGCCCCGTGGTCGTCTTCGAGGATATCTCCGTAAATGCGCACGGGGACTTTCCGGCCGGATTTCGATCGGAGGGTGCCCTCGATTTCTTTGTGGCGGGCGTAAAACAATTTGGACCGGTTGACGGACAAGAATTGCCCGAAGTCCTCGGCGGCAAAGTCCACGGAGGAGTGACCGATGACCTGGGACCGTTTATAGCCGATCATCCGGCAAAAGGCCTCGTTGGCATCGGTAATCGTCAGGTCCTTGTCCATCAACACGAAACCCTCACCGGTGGTGGCGATAATCCGTCGGTATTTCTCTTCGCTTTTGCGGACTTCCATCTCGGCGTGCAGCCGCTGCAGCTCCGCGGAGGCCCGGGCGGCGAAGATCTTGAACACTTCCAGCAGGTGGGGTTCCGGGGGCATGGGGCGCGTGTCGAACACCGCCAGATTGCCCATAACCTGCCCGGCCGCGTCCAGCAAGGGGACGCCCAGATAGCTGCGGGCCTGGAATTGCTCGAAGGCTGCGTTCTGGGGGTAGAGCCGCAAAACATTGTCGGGATGGTGGATGGTATCCGTTGTTGCAATGACTTGTTCGCAGGGCGTGCCGCAGATGTCGAGGTAGAGGTCTTCGGCGACCTGGCCGTTGGACCAGAAGGCCAGCGCATGGAGCTGGCGTGTCTCAGGGATGTACTCGGTGACCCAGGCGCTGTGGGTCTGCACGGCGCTGGACAGATGTTCCACCAGCGCCTTGAAAAATTGGCTGCCCGTAGCCGTGGCGGTGCCTTCCATAATATGACGCAGAATGGCATTCTCGTCCGGGATGCGGGTCGGGAGGGGTTGGACGGTTCCCATGCGGATCACTCCAGTATAGGGCGGAAATCGACGGCACGATGCGAATTTTGTCGTCGAGAATGATCGGGTAACGGGGGCGGCGCTTGGGGGAGGGGATTTAAGGAAACGGGAATTTATCCATAGCCCCATCGCAACCCGGATACTGTCAAGATGGCGTTTCGTCCTGTTTTGTCAAGATCGGCATGATCACGGATAGATAATCCCTTGCGTAGAAGAGGTGGAGCGCGTCGAGGAAAACGAAGGGCAGACTGAGCAGGATGAGAACGATCGCGCGTTTGCGGTCCGCGGAAAGCGCGTAATAACTGGCCAGCGGAATCATGGCCACCAGCAAACTGGACGTCAGCCAACCGAGTCTCCCGGCATGCCGGATGAAGGGCATCACCAGGATGACCAGCATGATGACCAAAACAATATAGAGAAAGCGGCTTTTCATATCCCTCCCTCCCATCACGTGCGATTCTGAAGTGTTCCCTGACATTATGCCCGCTAAATTATATGCGCAAATCAATTGACCCCTTCTCCGGGTTTCAGTATAGTCGCCCATTTTGATGCCGTTGCCCCCAAAGCAATTCGATGCAATCCCCGTGGCCCTGCGGCGGCACGATCCTTCAGGCAGCTGCCGGAGGGCGACGCCATATCGCTGAACACCATGACTGAAACCGCCAAAACCAACCTGCGGGTGATTTTCGCCCTGACCCTGGTGCATTTCACGGGAGACTTCTACAGTTCCTTCACCACGCCTCTGTTTCCGCTGTTTGTGGAAAAATTGGGCCTGTCGCTGACCGAGGTGGGGTTGATTGCCGGGATCAACCGGTTCCTGGCCTTCATCGTGCAGCCCTCGGTCGGTTACCTGGCGGATCGCTACCCCACCCGGGCCTTTACCATGACGGGGCTTATCCTGGCGGTGATTTTCATCCCCCTGTCCGGCCTGGCGTCGGGGTTCTGGACGCTGCTGCTGGTGGTGGCCGTGGGATCCGTCGGCTCATCCATGTTTCATCCGGCCGTTACCGGCATGGTGCCGCTGTATGCCGGCCGCAATGCCGGCTTTGCCATGTCCATCTTCAACACGGGCGGCACCCTGGCCTTCGGGGTGGGACCCCTTTTTGTCACCTGGTATGCGGCGCGCTTCGGCCTGGCCGCGCTGCCGGCCACCATGGCCCTCGGCCTGCTGACGGCGGTGTATCTCTACCTCGTGCTGCCATCGCCCCCCAACGAGGGGTTACAGCGCAACGGCCTTTGGGGCGCCATCCGGGAAAGTCTGGGTGATGCCTGGAAAGCCGTGGCCCTGATCTGGCTGGTTATGGTGCTGCGGGCGGTGGTGGGGCAGTCTTTCATGACGTTCATGCCGGTGCTTTTCGTTCAGGAGGGGTTTTCGCTGGTGGAGGCCGGCACCCTGTTTTCCCTGTTCACCGTAGCCGGCACCATTAGCGGATTGATGGCCGGCGCCATTTCCGATCGGATCGGCTTCAAACCGGTGTTCTTCCTTACCCACGGGCTGATGACGCCCGTCCTGCTGCTTTTCCTGCAACTCAAAGGGGGCTGGGTCTATGCCGGCGCCGCCCTGGCCGGCGCCATCGTGCTGGCCACGCTGCCCCTGGGGGTGGTCATGGCCCAATCCCTGGCACCCAAGGGGCGTTCCATGGTGGGCAGCCTGATGATGGGGTTTGCCTTCGGACTGGGGGGGATCGTGGCGCCTCTTGTGGGACGGTTGGCGGATGTCTATTCGGTGCGCGCCGTCCTGACAGGTATTTCCCTGATCCCGCTCATCACCCTTCTCTTGATTGCCCGCTTTCCCGTCGTTAAACACTGAACCACTTGAAATCAAAGAAAATGGGTGTTTAATAGAAGGCGTGCCGCAGATTGGCGGGAATGGTCCCCATCCAGCGCCGTCTGCCGATATCCCTAAGCAGAAGCCCCGAGGCGTGGGGCTTGGAGGAGGTCTGCCGTGCCCGCATACCCCTGGTATCGCATGTCCGTAGGACCGGTTATGGTGGTTTTACTATTGGCGTTTTTAGGCTGCGCCGGGAAGAAGCCGCCGCCGGCGCCGGTGGTGGTGACGGGCCCTGATCCGGCCGTCCTGGACGCATTGGAAGCCGACAATCGGCGCTTGTCCGAAACGGTGATCGAGCAGGAACGGCAACTCAAAGAAAAGGACGCCCAGATCGGCCGGCTTCAACTGCAGCTCCTGGAGCGTGATGCCCGCTATCGCGCCCTGGCCGGTCAACTTTCATCCCAGCAGGGCCGTCTGGACGAAGCCGTGGTGGAGGTGGTGCGGACCAAAGCCAAACTGCGCAGCATCGAAAGCCGGGCCGAGGCGGCCTCTTCCATCACCGAGGCCGAGATTGCCCTCAAGGGACTGAAAGACCGCCTTGACGCCACCGACACCCGTCCCCACGATGATTATCAGAAGGCCCAAGCCCTGGTGCGCATGAGCACCAGTGAGTTCAAGAAGGCAAACTACGGAGGCGCCCTTTATCTGGCGGGCCAGGCCCAGGGCCAGATCAGGGCTGCCGAAGCGCATTTTGCCCGACCGGAAGGTCGTTCCCTGGCACCGGGCGAGGTGCTCTTTGCGCTGCCCCTGCCGCTCAAGGTATTGAAGCGCAGTAATTTGCGCCGGGGACCCTCCCTGCAAGCCAAGATCGAACGCACCCTGGATATCGGCGATCCGATCCTCGGCTATTCCTACAAGGAGGAGTGGATTCGGGTCCAAACCGAGGACGGAATAAATGGTTGGATTTTCCAGACCCTGGTGAGTGAGCGCTAGGCGTCCGGCCGGATTCGATCCGCCAGAGGCGTCCGAGGACTAATTCCCGGCCGCGTGCGGCGTTGGATGGCGTTTACCGATGCCCGGCTGGTTCGCGGCGGGGCCATTCATTTTGCGGTGTGACGCCTTTCGGGCGTAATGAGTCGGATGGGGCCCTGCTTGGGCCCCGCGGCTTTCTGATCGGCGGCCGTGGTCACCCGGTTGCGCCCGGCCGCTTTGGCCGCGTAGAGGGCTTGATCCGCCTGCTGGAACAGTTCTTCCGGACTGTCGCCGTGTTGGGGGAACATGGCCATTCCGAGGCTGACGGTGATCCGATCCCCCTTGGGGTTGATGCGTTGCTGGGCCACCCGTTCCCGAATCCGTTCGGCCACTTCCAACCCACCGGTCGCCCCCACCTCCGGCAGCATCACAATGAATTCCTCACCCCCGTAGCGGGCCGCATAGTCACAGCTGCGGACCGTATCCCGGAACACGCCGCCCAGCAGGCGCAGGACCTCGTCGCCTTTCTGATGGCCGAAGGTATCGTTGATGTGTTTGAAATGGTCGATATCGATTACCAGCAGCGCAAACGTGTGCCCATTGCGTTTGGAGCGGGTGACCTCGTGCCCCAAAGTTTCCATCAGGTGTTTACGGTTGTTGAGGCCGGTCAACTCATCGGTGATGGACAGCTGGTGCAGTTCGCGGTTTTTCTCCTGGAGCTCTTCATTGACGCTGTCCAGCTCTTTGCGGCTGCGCCGGAGGCGCGCCACCATATGGTTGAAAACCTGGGTCAGGTAGCCTACCTCGGACCGGGTATAGACCGGCAGGTCCACCGCCAGATCGCCGGCCGCCACCTGATCGGCACCCCGGGTCAGGCGACGCAGGGGGCGCACAATGGTCAACCCCAGCCAATAGGCGCACAGTCCGATACCGATCAGCAGGCCCCCCACCAGAACCAGGGTCATGCGCTGAAGGGCTTCGATTTGGGAAAAGGCCTTGGTTTTGTCCATCTCGGCCACCACCCCCCACTTTAAAGAGGGGACGACTTTGAGCGTGCCGATCACGGTTGCGTCCTTGTAGCTGGCATAGGTGACGGGTTTTCCCAGATGATCGTAAAGCTTGGTAATGCTGGCGTGTTCCAGGTAGACCTCCCGGGAGGGGCCGGAGAAAAGATGCGGACTGGCCAGCACTTTGCCCTCTTGGTTGACGAGGTAGGTTTCCCGGATATCGGATTGGGAGTAAGCAGCCAGGACACGGTCCATGGCATCCAGCGACAGTTTGGCCCCCAGGATGCCGATAACGTCGCCGCCGGGGGTGCGTATGGCATCGGCAATCAAGATGACCCGGGCTTGGAGCGCCTGGTCGTAGGTGGCCTGGCCGACGACCGCCTGGCCCTCGTCGATGCGCTCGCGCCAGCCCACCGGAAGGGCAGGCTCTCCCTGAACCGCCGCACTGGAGGCGATGCGGCGTCCGTCGAGGTCGAGGATCATCAGCTCTGCATAATCGGCGAATTTGGCGCGCACGGACTGCAAATACTCCTGAATCAAACTCATGGCCACCAGATGTTCCACATGGGAGCCGTTGGCGCGGAGAATTTTCAGCAGGTTTTCCGAAACGATGTAGGAACTGGCGAAGACGCGGACGTCATAGAGCTTTCCCTTTATCAGGAGATCGAGTTCGCGCGATACTTGGGAGGTGGCATCACGCAACTCCTGGGAGATCTTTTCACTGAGGAAGCGGGTGTTCTGGAGGTAGGAGAGGCTGCCCAGGGTGATGGCCGGGATGATGGTGGCCGCCAAGGCGAACACCATGATGCGGATTTTGATGCTTTGCAGCCAGGGCGGTTTGGAAGAAACCGCAGGGCCATTTGTTTTCGACGATGGGGGGGGTTCGGATGCCATGCCGCGATATCCCTCTCGGGTAAGACTTCGGCCAGGAAATGCAATCGGATCCTATGGGCGCCTAATATGTCTTGCATTATAACAACTATTTGAAACAATAGTCAATATTTCTCGATTTGAGGCGGTTTGGCAGTGCCCGGACAGGTTGACAAGCGGCCAGGCCCATGGTTTGACCCAAGGCCAAAGGGCATCGGACTCCTCCATTCTTGAATCTTTAAAAGAGGGCGCGTCATATGGAATTATTGGTTCTGTTTTTTCTGCTTTCCATCGGATTCTCGTTTCTTTGCTCGGTATGGGAGGCCGTCCTCTTGAGTATCCCGCCCTCCTTTGTGGCGGCCCTTGAAAAAGAGGGCTCCCAGTTGGGGCGGCGTTTGGGGCGTTTCAAGGCGGATATCGACCGCCCGCTGGCGGCCATCCTGACCTTGAACACGATCGCCCACACGGTGGGGGCCATCGGCGTCGGCGCCCAGGCGGCCCGGATTTACAGCGACGCCCATTTATGGGGGCTCAACGTGGCCGCGGTCATCGTCCCCACCGCCATGACCCTGGCGATCCTCATTCTCTCGGAGATCATCCCCAAAACCCTAGGCGCCACCTATTGGCGATTCCTGGTGGGCTTTACGGTCCGCGCCGTGACGGCGATCATCTACGGCCTTTATCCGCTGGTTGGTCTCAGCCAGTTGATTACGCGCAAGCTGAAGGGCGACAACCCGCGGAGTGTCCTGAGCCGCTCCGAGTTTTCCGCTATGGCCGAGAGCATTACGGCCCAAGGGGTTTTGAAGAAGCACGAGTTCGGGATGATCAAAAACCTGCTGGATTTTGAAACCGTGCGTGCCCGGGACGTCATGACGCCCCGCACGGTGATGGTGGCTGCCGACGAAACCCAGACCATCGCCGCGTTCAACGCAGCGAATCCCTCCTTACGGGTTTCGCGAATCCCGGTTTTCGACGGCAGCATCGACCGGATCAGCGGGTTCGTGATCCGGGCCGATATCCTGGCCCGGCTGGTGGCCGATCAGGACAGTCTGCTGCTCAAGGACCTCAAGCGCCCCATCGTCCTCGTGTCGGAAGATGACTTGCTGCCGGACATCTTCAACATCCTGATCGAAAAACGGGCCCACATCGCGGTCGTTGTGAATGCGTTTGGCGGCACGGCCGGGGTGTTGACCATGGAGGATGTGGTGGAAACCCTGCTGGGGCTGGAAATCGTCGATGAATTCGACCGCACGGCGGATTTGCAGCAGCTGGCCCGCAAAAACTGGGAAGCGCGCGCCAAGGCCCTGGGGCTGATCGCCGGCGATGCGCCCGATGAGGGATGATCGAAACCATCCCCGCTGTGACCGGCCTTGTTGAGGTTCGACCATCGCGGGGCCTTATCCCCCAAGTGGTGTCTCGCTCGGGCAATAGGCGAGGGAGCGGATAAGACGGCCGGATGCGCTTGCAGCGGGCGAAGGTCCTTCTCTTGACCCGTCCTGTCCAATGATCACATTCAGGCATCAGGCAGCGGAGATGGCGATTTGCGACCATCGCGGGCGCGCTGCCAATCGATAGCGTCCTTTTTCAAAGGAGGTTCTCCATGGCCGATAGCATCAAGGTGCAAGCGCTGGCCGATCAGCTGGCCGCCAACTCCGATATCACGCTGCTCGATGTCAGGCGCAAAGCGGATTTCGATCAGGCGCCCAAGAAGATCAAGGGCGCCCGCTGGCACGATCCGGAAGTCTTGGCGGAATGGATGGATGCCGTGCCTAAAGATCGCAACGTAGTTGTCTACTGCGTCAAAGGCGGCTCGGTCAGCCAGTCCGTGACGGAAACGCTGGCCGGGCAGGGCTGCCGGGTGCACTATCTGGAAGGCGGCCTCAAGGCCTGGCGGGAAGCGGGCGGATCGGTGGCATAGGCGATAAAAAAAGCGCCCGAAGCCGTACAGAGCCGGCTCCGGGCGCTCATGTCTTACGAGAGGTATTGCGTTACATGGCGGCCTTGCGGGCTGCCTCCAGCCAACCGTTCCACTTGTCCGTGTGCTTGCCGATCCAATAGTCCACGTATTTTTCAATGTCCTTCTGGGATTTCTCGCCTTCGTTCATGCGGGCGTTCTGGGCGTTGATGTCGGACAGCGGCAGGGTGAACACCTCGAAGAACTTCTTGGCGGCCGGGTTGCTTTCGGCAAATTTCTTGTTGGCCACGATGCGGATGTCGGAAACCACGAACCCCAGCTTGATGGGATCGGTTACGGCACCCTCGATGCCGGAGACGGTCATGCGGTCCACAGCGGGTTTCTGGGAGTCCTTGGGAATGATCTTGGGCACGTTGATCCACATGACGTCCTTGCCCGGCTTCAACTTGTACGTGGTCCAGTTGGGCGTCCAGGTATAGAAGAAGATGGGCAGACCGCTTTTGTAGTCCCCCAGGGCGGAAGCCATGCCGGCTTCGTAGGAGGCCTTGACCGGGTTGATGTAATCGCCGAGGTCGTAGACCTTCATGTGCCAGGCGATGACGTTTTCGCAGCCCCAGCCCGGCGGGCAGGCGGTCAGATCGGCCTTGCCGTCACCGTTTTTGTCGAAGGCTTCCATGACCTCGGGACGTTTGAAGTCGTCCAGAGACTTGATGTTGAATTCATCCACAGCCTTTTTGGATACCAGGTAACCCTGGAGCCCGCCGGCTTTGACCACATAACCGATCTTCTCGGCTTTTTCAGCGAAATCTTTGGGGGTCTGGCTGTCGTGGTTGGGAAACCAGCCGTTGGTCCAGTAGTCGACATCGCCGAGGGTCACGGATTTATAGAAGATGGGGTTTTGCAGGTCCTTGGGTTTTTTGACATCATAGCCCAGTTCCTCCAGGCCGCGGCGCACCAGCGCTTCCTGGAAAAAACCCGTGTTCCAGGTGGCCCGGGCCGGCTTGACCGTGACGCCCTTGCCCGGTTTCATGTCGTCGGCGGAGGCGGGAAGCACAGCCAGCGACAGGCAGACGGTGATCATGATCAACAATTGGGATAATCTTTTCATGGATCCTCCTTGATTTGCTTCGTTGGTTGCATTGAAAGGTCGACGTTTGAAACGCCGCAAGCTCTATTTCTTCTGCGCCATGGACTGGGTAAGCCGGTCCAGAACGATGGCCATCAGCACGATGCTCAGGCCGCCGATGACGGCCCGGCCGATATCCAGGGTGTTCAATCCCAGGATCACGGGGGATCCCAACCCTCCTGCGCCGATGAGGGCCGCAATCACCACCATGGACAGGGCCATCATGATGGTCTGATTCAGGCCGGCCAGGATGGTGGGCATGGCCAGGGGCACCTGCACTCGCACCAGGACCTGCCAGTTGGTGGCCCCGAAGGCCTGGGCGGCCTCCACCAGTTCGGGATGCACCTGGCGGATGCCCAGGGACGTCAGGCGGATGATGGGCGGCAGGGCGAAGACGATGGTGGCCAGCACGCCGGCTACATTGCCCACCGAGAACAGCATGACGATGGGCACCAGGTAGACGAAGGCCGGCGTGGTCTGCATGGCATCCAGCACGGGCCGGATGCCGGTCTCGAAGGCATCGCTGCGGCCGGCCCAGATGCCCAGCGGGATCCCGGCCAGGGCGCAGAAAATAACCGAGGACAGCACCATGGCCAGGGTGGTCATGGTGTCCCCCCAAAGCCCCAGAAAACCGATGAACGTCATGGTGATGATCGTGAAAATGGCCAGGCCCTTGCCTGAGAAGCGCCAGGCGGCGATGGCCAGCAGCGCGATCACGAGGAGGGGCGGCAGGGCGTTCAGGCCGGCATCGAGCCCGTTCAGGGTCTGCTCCACAGGCCACTTGATGGCCTGAAAGACATCGCGGTAGTTTTCTACCAGCCAGTCGACAAATTGGGAGACCCATATATCCAGTGGAATGACTTTGTCTTCAAACATGCTATTTCTCCGTATTCAGATGGAGCGCTCAGGCACACGCCGATGCACGCTCGCGAATCCACCTGTTTATTGGTTGGCGGCCGCTTGCTCCTCCAGTTGTTCTTCCGTGCGGTGCAGTGTTCGCAGGAAGCGGTTCTTGGACACGACGCCCTTGTAGACATTCTGATCGTCCACCACCGGCACCGGCCAACTGCTGGAGGCCACCTGGGGGAGAATATCCTGCATGGAATCGTTCAAGTTGACGGCTACGGTATTTTCCAGAAAGGCCTGGTTGACCGGGTTGTCGGGCTTACCGCTTTCCAGGGCCTCGCGCAGGGAGTCCGACGACACGATGCCGAGAAAACGGTGTTTGGGATCGAGCACATAGAGGTGGTCGCGTTCACTGCTGCTCAGCAGTTCATGGCAGGTGCGCAGACTGCCTTTCTTGGACACCACGACCGTGGGGCGGGTATCACGCACGATGTCGCCGGCCGAGATGACGTTGGTGGGATCCACCCCCCTGAAAAAAGCCCGCACATAGTCGTCGGCCGGATTCTGGAGAATCTCCTCGGGCGGCCCCACCTGGACCACTCGGCCCCCTTCCATGATGGCGATGCGATCCCCGATGCGCAGGGCCTCATCCAGGTCGTGGGAGATGAACACGATGGTGCGCTGGTCTTCTTCCTGGAGCTTGAGCAATTCGTCCTGCATCTCGGTGCGGATCAAGGGGTCTAAAGCGGAAAAGGCCTCGTCCATGAGGAGAATATCAGGATCCACGGCCAGCCCGCGGGCCAGCCCCACGCGCTGCTGCATGCCGCCGCTGAGTTCCCGCGGGTAGGAATCCTCCCAGCCGGCCAGCCCCACCTGCTCCAGGGCTTCCATGGCCCGTTTACGGCGCTTTTCTTTTTCAACTTTGGCGAGATCCAGTCCGAAGGCGGCATTGTCGAGCACCGTCAGGTGCGGCATGAGGGCAAAGGACTGGAACACCATGCTCATATTGTGCAGACGGAACTTGACCAGTTCGTCCTGCCCCATCTTGGTGACATCCTTCCCGTCCACGATCACCTTGCCGGCGGTGGGTTCGATGAGACGGTTGAGCATGCGCACGATGGTGGATTTGCCCGAACCGGAAAGTCCCATGATGACGAAGATTTCGCCGGCCTGGATGGAGAAGCTGGCGTTGTCGACCCCCACATTCATACCGGTTTTGTCATGGACCGATTCCTTGTTGTGGCCCTCCTTGAGCAGTTGCAGGGCCTTTTTCGGTTGGTCACCGAAAATTTTATACAAATTCTCTACGACGATTTTTTCCACGAATGCCCACCTCTTCTAAATGACGGTTACAGGAGCGCCTAAGGTTCCGTTTGAAACCCCGGCGGCGTGGTTTCGGTGATTTTGGTGCCCGAACTGTCCAGGGGGCTGGTGGCCAGGAAAGGGCCGGCCTGAATCGCCCGGGCGTCCATGATGGAGACCAGACGCTGCAAGGCACTCAGGATCATGGTCTGCTCCCAGTCCTGCAGGCTGGCAAAGCGTTCGATGAACGCTTCCTGCATGAGGGGCGGGGCCTCTTGCAGAATATGTTTCCCTGAAGGGGTAATGCGGATCATGATGCGGCGTTTATCGCTGTCGCAGCGCTGGCGGGCCAGCAGACCGCGCTTTTCCATGCGTTCCAGAATGCCGGTTACGGTGGCCTGGCTGAGGCTGACGGCCCGGGCGATTTCTCCGGCGGTCACCTCTCCCAGGTTGTTGATTTCCTGAAGAATGACCAGTTGGGGGCCGGTCAGTCCGACGCGTTTGACCAGCTTTTTGGAATTCATGTCGATGGCCTGGATAATCTTTCGCAGGGCGATCATGACACTGTCGCTGACGGACCGCGGAGGAAGGGGCGTTGCTGAGGATTGGGCCATATCTATTTTGAGTCCAAAAAATTATAAGGAAAAAAATACGCAGGCTGTCGTGAGAGAATACCGGATAAAATAGTTTGTTATCTAAAGAATACGGTCTCTGTCCGATGAGCCTGCGGCATACGAACGCATTGTATAATATGGAATAATAAGTATTTCAAGTTCTTTTACAAGTAAAAATATATTTAGATCAGAAATGAATATGGGGCGAGTCTTTAGGGAGACAATCTGAAATCGATTTGAATTTCTTTATAAAAACAATTCGATGTCAATGGAATATATGCACAATAAATTGTGCTGTCCAAGGCTGGCGGGGGCCTTAAGGGGGGCTGATTCTGAGAAGGATGACGTCATGGAAGGGCTGGCTCACGGGGACCGCTACGGCGGGAGGGGCGGGCGAGATGGCAATGGGTGAGCCGGCCGACTAGACCTGTTTTTTCACATCCACCGTGACGGAAAGGGTGTGGGCCCCGCCGCCCATGACAACCCCCTTGACCGGGGTCACATCGCCGTAGTCGCGTCCCCAGGCCACGGTAATGTGAGCTTCACCCGGGATCAGGTTGTTGGTGGGGTCCAGGTCGATCCAACCATGGCCGGGCACGAACAGGGATACCCAGGCATGGGAAGCGTCGGCCCCGGTCAGCTTGGGTTTGCCCGGCGGTGGGGTCGTTTCCAGGTAGCCGCTGACATAGCGGGCCGCCAGCCCCAGGGATCGCAGACCGCCGATGGCCAGGTGGGCAAAATCCTGGCAAACCCCTTTGCGGTTGGTCAGCACCTGGTCCACCGATGTGTCCACCGTGGTGGCCCCCTTGTCATAGGTGAACTCGGTAAAAATGCGTGCCATCAGATCCAGGGCGCCCGCCAGAAGCGGCCGGCCGGGTGGAAAGGAGGTATGGGCGTAGTCTCTGGTGCCATCCGTCAGCTCGATCAAGGGGCTGGCAAAAACGAACTGACAGGGCTCCAGCGTTGCAGGGTCGGCATGGGCCGCCAACTGCTGAACGACGGATTCCCAAGAGGGGGTTTGCTCCGGCGCCGGTGTGGCGGGGCAAGTGGTTTCCACAAGGCTGGTGGCGGTCACCGCGAGCTCCCGGTGGGGGTGCTGGACCATGAAAATATGGACGTTGTTGCCGAAGTAGTCTGTCCGGCGGTGCAGGTATTGGGGTTGCGGCAGGATGGACAACCCGCTCTCAATCACTTTCTGGGTGCCGGTTTCCCGGGGCAGCAGATACAGCTCGTTCTGGGAAAGCGAGGCCGGTTCGGCATAACGATAAGTCGTCTTATGGCAGACACGGTATTTCATGGTTGGCGACCGCCGGGGCCCATGGAAAAATGGGGCGTGGCCGGCACCCGGCTCAGGAAATGGGCGCTGATTTGCTGGGCGAATTGGATCAAGTGGGCCGCCATGCGTTCCAGGAATTCCGCCAGATCGTCGTGCGGGTCCCGATTGCCCGGGCAGGCCACGTCGGTCAGATCCAGCAGGCGCACGGCGGTCAGCATTTCCAGGGCCAGGCGTTCTTCCGGTGCGGCAAAGCGGCGGCTGCCGCGACCGGGCAGATTTTCCACGTGGGACGCCAGCTGGCTGAGCTGGAAGGCCAGAGACTTGGGATTGGTTTCGTCCGCCAGCAGCAGGTCCAGCACCGGGGCCAGTTGAAAGGCTGTCCGGTAGCGGCTGCGATAGGTCATGATGCTGTCGGAGACTTCCAACAGGGCTTCCAGGGCGCTGCGGGATGCCGTGCAAGCCCGGGGGAGGCCGATCCGGATCAGGCGGGTCTGGTTCATGGCCCTTTCAACACGTCGCCCCATGTCCATGAAGCGCCACCCCAACCCGCGGGTCATGCTCTCCATGGCCAGTCCGCTGAAGGCGCTGAGGGTGAAGAGGGTGTCGTCCAGCAGCTCCAGCGGATCGTCGGCCTGGGCATCGGCGAAGCTCTCCAGCCGATTGATGACGCGCCAGGAATCCAGGGAAAGCCGGTCGCGTACATTCCGGGCCGCTTCGCGCACCCGTGCCAGAACCGCCACCACGCTTTCGGGACGATCCTGGTTGTATAAGGCTTCTTGCAACTGGGCGCTGAGTTCCCGATAGCGGGGCAAGATCTCACCTTCCCGCAGTGTTCCCGGAAGGGCGCCTTCCGCCACAAGCAGATTCAGCAGAAAGGGCAGTTCGGGGATATCGCTCGCCCGGGTTTCGCCGGAAAGCCGGCGGAAGACGGCGCGCAGACGCCGCACCCGCCCTTCGGAACGTTCCAGATAGCGCCCCAGCCAGAGCAGATGGTCCGCCACCCGACTGGGCAGATCGCTGCCCCGGCTGAACTCGGCCACCTCATGAAGTCCGCCCATGAGGCTGAAGGGGACGACAGGCTGGTCGGAAAGGACCCAGACATCTTTGCTCTGCTGCTGTTCCGGCAGATCCCCCGTCAGGGTTCCCACGTCCGTCGCCGTGATGGCGAGCCCGCCGGGCATTACCGCAAAGCCTTCCGCGGTTGCGCAGACAAAGACCCGCATAAGGGTAAACCGCGCTTCGGCACGGTTGGGGCCCCAGGCCGGTGCCGTGGCCGGCCGGAGCGGTTCCCGGGCTAAAAAGGCATGTGGGTTCGCCTGGATGGCGGCCCTTAGATCGGTTTCACGATCCGGAGCTCCGGAGGGGTCCATGGCCGGTTCCACCGTCAGTTGACTTATATTGGACAGGGCGTGATCCAGACCGTCCGGCGTTCCGCACCACCAGGACGGGTGGTTTTCCAGGAGCAGGTCCTCCCCGGCGAGTTGCCGGTAAAGGGCCGGCAAAAAAACGGCCAGGGCCGGTGTGTCTGCAAAGCCGCTGCCGATGGGGTTGATGACATCGACGGATTGCTCCCGGGAAGCCTGGATGAGGCCCGCCACGCCGGCCGTGGTGCCCCGGCGCAGGGCAAAGGGATCGCTGAAGGCATCTGCGGTGTGGCGGAAAATGGCCTCCACCGGTTCCAAGCCGGCCAGTTTTTTGAGGAAAACCTTACCGTTGCGTACGGTCAGATCCTGGCCTTCCACCAGCGGGTAGCCCAGGTAGCGGGAGAGCAGGGCATGTTCGAAGTAGATCCGGCTTTCCGGTCCGGGCGTCAGCAGGACGATTCCGGGTTCCTCCCGCGGCAGGGCGGCCCGCTGGAGCGTGGCCTGGTGAAACGTCTGGAAAAAAGGGGCCAGCCGCCGGATCTGGGCTTTGTGATAGAGCTCCGGGAAGACGCGTGAAATGGCGATCCGGTTTTCGAGGGCGTAGCCCAGGCCGCAGGGGTTGGCGCCGTAGTCCCGGAGCACCCGGAACCGCCCCCGGGCATCCCGATAGAGATCGGCGGCATAGAAGGTCAGAAAGCGTTTGCCGACCGGTTGAATGCCGTGGCAGGGGCGCAAAAAGCGGGGATTGGCGAACAGTAGGGCCGGGGGGAGGTGGCCTTCCCTCAGCAAGCGCTGGGGGCCGTAGACGTCCGCCAGAATCTTCTCCATTACCCGGGCCCGCTGGAGCAGGCCGGCTTCCAGGGCCGCCCACTCCGCCGCCGTGACGAGCAGCGGCATCACATCCAGAGCCCAGGGGGTGGCGCGTCCGGCGGGATCGTCGAAGAGGTTGAAGGTGGCCCCGTCCTCGTGGCGTCGGCGCCGGACACGGTCCTGACGGTTGGCCAGCACCTGGGGACTCATGGCTTCCAGCGCCGCGATGAGAGGTTGCCAGTGGGGCCGCGGCGTACCGGGCGACGCAAACGCTTCGCAATAGCCTTCCGGGGGACAGGCCAGCACTTCAAACAGCGAAGACGAGGACGGTTGAGAGGATGCCGGCCCGGTCGGTTCGGGAGTGATCATACCTTGAATGCCTCAGTAATCAGCCCGGGGCGGACGAGGGTTCATTCCCTGCTGATAACGACGTTACCTTGCCCCAGCGGATACCCGGCTGCCGGACGGTGGGGCCGTTCATTCGGATACAGGCGCCGGTTTACTTGGTTTGCCGCCGCAAATCAAGCGTATAAGGAAAGTCGCGATTGATTTCCGGTGCCGGCGGAGCGAGACGCGCGTCGGGGGTGTGGCCGCCGGCGATGAAGCGGGCATGGCGCCGCCCCTCGGCTTCGTTGGCATTGACCGGGAATATGTCATAGTTGCGCCCGCCCGGGTGGCCGACATGGTAGGTGCAGCCGCCCACCGCCCGTCCCGACCAGGTGTCGAACAGGTCGATCACCAGCGGCGTGTGCACGCCGATGGTGGGGTGCAGACAGGTCGGTGGTTGCCAAGCCCGGTAGCGGATGCCGGCCACGAAGACCCCCTCCACGGCGGTGGGTTGCAGGGGCACCCGCCGGCCGTTGCAGGTCACGATATAGCGTCCGCCGGTCATGCCGGAAACTTTCACCTGGAGACGTTCCACCGATGAGTCCACGAAGCGCACGGTGCTCCCGCCGCCGGGCTCCTCGCCCAACACATGCCAGGGTTCGAGAGCCTGGCGCAGTTCCATTTCCATGCCCTGAAAGGTGACTTGGCCGAAAATGGGAAAGCGGAACTCGAAATGGGGATGGAAAAACGCCATGGAGACCGGGTAGCCGGCCGCATGGAGGGTCGCCAGCACATCGTCAAAATCGTCTTGCACCGGCTGGGGCAGCATGAAGCGGTCGTGCAACCGGGTACCCCAACGGATCAGGTCCTGTCGGTAAGGGGTGCGCCAGAACCAGGCCATGCAAATCCGCAGGAGCAGTTGCTGGGCCAGGCTCATGCGGGCGTGGGGGGGCATCTCAAAGGCCCGGAACTCCAGCAGGCCCAACCGGCCGGCGGCGCTGTCCGGCGAGTAGAGCTTGTCGATGCAAAACTCGGCCCGGTGGGTGTTGCCGGTGACGTCCACCAGCAGGTTGCGGAAGAGCCGGTCCACCAGCCAGAGCGGGCAGGGCCGGTCCGGACCGGTTTGCCGCGCCATTTCGGCAAAGGCGATTTCCAGCTCGTAGAGGCTGTCATGCCGGGCTTCGTCGATGCGCGGTTGTTGGCTGGTAGGCCCGATGAAAAGCCCCGAGAACAGAAAGGAGAGAGACGGGTGGTTGTTCCAGAAAGTAACGATGCTGCGCAGGAGGTCCGGCCGGCGCAGAAAAGGGCTGTCGGCCGGTGTGGCCCCGCCTACCACGATATGGTTGCCGCCCCCCGTACCGGTGTGGCGGCCGTCGAGCATAAACTTTTCCGTTCCCAGGCGGGTCTGGCGGGCGGTTTCGTAAAGCGTGGTGGTGACGGCGACCATTTCCCGCCAGTTGTGCATGGGCTGGATGTTGACTTCGATCACACCGGGGTCGGGGGTGATTTTGAGGCTGTTCATTCGCGGGTCGTAGGGCGGCGTATAGCCTTCGATGACCACGGGGCAGCCGGTCTGGCGGGCCGTGGCCTCGATGGCGGCCGTGAGTTCCAGATATCCTTCCAGGGTCGCCACCGGCGGCATGAAGACGTAAAGGCGCCCTTCCCGGGGCTGCACGCAAAGGGCGGTGCGGACCACCCAGGCGGCGGATTCGCCGGGCACCGGCTCCGGGGCCTCGTAGGGGCGGGGCTGGGTGCGAACGCCTTCCCCGGTTTCGGGGGACGGAGCGCCTGCCAGGGCGGTTTGCCCGGCGTGCAGGTCCGGCAGGGGACCTCGCTCGGCCATGGGGTCCAGGGGGTGATCGTAGGGGAAATCCTTTTTCGAGACCCAGGGCAGCGATTCCAGGGGCAGGCGCAGGCCTGCGGGGGAGTCGCCGGGCAGCAGGTACATGTGTTCCCCCCGGCAGGGCCAGGGGCCGCTCTTCCAGGAGCCGTGCTGCAGGGGCAGCACATAGCCGGTCACCGCCCCCAGGCCCTGCCGGAAGGTCTCGACCATGCGGGCCCGGGCCTCGGGGTCCGTCAGGCGCGGGTCGAGCGGATCCACATTCACCGGCAGGCGCTGCTCCTTGTGAAGGTAGTACAGGATGTCCTCGTAAGCCGGGCGGATGAAGTCCCGCCGCACCCCCAGGGTATCGGCCAGAGCCTCGATGAAGACCTTGGCTTCGGTGGCCCCGAAGCCATAGTCCCGGTCCACGTCGGCAATCCAGCGGTCGTCTTCCCACACCGGCTTACCGTCCTGGCGCCAGTAGCAGCCCAGGGCCCAGCGGGGCAGGGATTCGCCGGGATACCATTTACCCTGGCCGTAGTGGAGGAGGCCGCCGGGGGCCCATTGGGCGCGCAGTTGCTTGATCAGGTGTTCGGACAGCCGGCGTTTGTCCTCCCCCAGGGCGGCGGTGTTCCACTGGTCGCCGTCCATGTCGTCGATGGAGACGAAGGTGGGCTCGCCCCCCATGGTGAGACGCACGTCGGCCGCCGCCAGTTCCCGGTCCACCTGGTCCCCCAGGGAGACGATGGCGGACCACACGTCCTCCGGATAGGGCCGGGTGGCGCGGGGGGCTTCCCACAGGCGCTGCACCTCCATATGGTGGCTGAATTCCACTTCGCATTCGTCCACCGCGCCGGAGACGGGGGCGGCGCTCTGGGGCTCCGGGGAGCAGGCCAGGGGAATGTGCCCCTCGCCGGCAAACAGGCCCGACGTGGGGTCCAGTCCCACCCAGCCGGCCCCGGGCAGATAGACTTCGGTCCAGGCATGCAAATCGGTGAAATCAGCCTCCGGCCCGGAAGGACCGTCCAGGGATTTCACGTCCGCCGCCAGTTGGATGAGGTAGCCGGAGGCAAAGCGGGCGGCCAGGCCCAGATGACGCAGGATGTTGACCAGCAGCCAGGCCGAGTCCCGGCAGGAGCCGCTTCCCAGGGTCAGGGTCTGCTCGCAGCTCTGCACGTTGGGCTCCATGCGGATCAGGTAGCGGATGTCGCTGGTCAGCTTCTGGTTCAGCTTCACCAGAAAGTCGATGATCTGCTCGGGAGCGCGGTCGATTTCCGCCAGATAGGCCGCGAAAGCCTTGCCCGGCGCTTCAGCGGCCAGGTAAGGGGCCAGATCCGATTTCAGCTTGGGGTCGTAGGTGAAGGGAAAGGTTTCCGTCTCCGGTTCCAGAAAGAAATCGAAGGGATTGATGACGATCATATCGGCCACCAGATCGATTTCCACACGGAATTCGCGTGTTTTTTCCGGGAACACCAGGCGGCCTAAATAGTTGCTGAAGGGATCCTGCTGCCAGTTGATGAAATGGTCCCGGGGGGTCACCGTCATGGAATAGCTCAGGATGGGGGTGCGGCAATGGGGTGCCGGCCGCAGGCGGACGATCTGCGGCGAGAGGGTTACACGCCGGTCGTAGCGGTAGCTGGTTTTGTGGTTCAGGGCAATATGGATTCCCACAGGCGGTCCTTTCTGAAAGCGGCAGCCGGCACCGTTCGGCTATTGTTCCTGCGTGGCGGCCTCGATCAGCGTTTGGAGGTTGAAAAAGGTGGTGCCGATGGCTTCGTCCACCTCGTTGAGACGGCTTTGCAACCCGTCCATATATTCGTGCATGCCGTGGGCGACCACTTCATCGACATCCGTATAGGCCAGATCCGAAGCGAGCCGGCCCAGGCGTTTCTCGGCCGCGTTTTGGGCCGACCCGGGCGGTGAGCCGCTAATCCGGTGCAGGCAAATTTGCGCCTTGGCGACGCAATGGCGGATGGAGCGCGGGAACTGGCTGTCGAAAATGAGAAAATCCGCCACATTGCGGGGGGTGATGCGATGATGGGTCTTGCGGAACATCTCAAAGGCACTGGCGGATTTCAACACGGCCATCCACTGGATATTGTCCACCGGGGTATTCACCAGATCCGCCTGGGGGAGCAGCATGAAGTACTTCACGTCCAGAATGCGGGAAGTTTTGTCCGCCCGCTCCATCATCATGCCGATGCGGGCGAAGTTCCAGGCCTCGCCATGGCTCATGGTGGAGTCCAGTAGGCCGGTGAACAAGTGGCTGCGCATCTGGATGATTTTGAAAAAGCGGTGGGGCTCCTCCAGGGCCAGGGTAACGCTCCGGTTATCGGCCAGCTCGAGGTAGAAATTGTTCAGGTGCTCCCACATCTCCGAGGAGATGATCTCCCGGATCGAGCGGCCGTTCTCGCGGGCGGCGGCCAGGCAGGCCAGGATCGAGTTGGCGTAGGCTTTGTCGAAAGTCAGGAAGCGGATCACGGCTTCCTGGTCGTAGTCGGGATAATGCGCCTCGAACAACGCCTGGTCGCCGGTGGTCATCACCACCGGCTCCCAGTGCTTGCCCTTTTCCGAGGGCATGTCCAGCAGCAGGTTGAGGTTGACGCTGATGAAGCGGGCTACGTTTTCCGCCCGTTCGATATAGCGGCACATCCAGTAGATCGAGTTGGCCACACGGCTGAGCATTTGGGTCCCTCCTTATTTGACCTTTCAGAAACGGCATCTTTTGGCCCATGCCTGCGTTCTCCCGATATTGAAATCCTCGACGTAGCCCTGCTACGCCTCCGGCTTCAATATCGCTGCGGCCTTGGCCTGAACCAAAATCTATCATTTCTGCCTGGTCAACACTTACAGTGATATGCCTACCAAGTCTGTTTGAAAATGTTTCACTTCGGTCAAGATCACGGCGATGGATCATTCCAACCGCAGGCATACATTTCGTAAGTCGAGGGTTGAAATGTGAGCTCAACGCTGAAATGGGTCGAAATGGGATGTTTTGCAATTGACTTTAAAGCACCCAGGTGTCCTTGCTGCCGCCCCCCTGGGAAGAGTTTACCACCAGGGATCCTTTGGTGAGGGCCACCCGGGTCAGGCCGCCGGGCTGGACGTAAATGTCCTCTCCGAAAATCACATAGGGCCGCAGGTCTACGTGGCGTCCCTCGATGCGGTCGCCCACGATGGTGGGCACCCGGGAGAGGGAAATGGTCGGTTGGGCCATGTAGTTGCGGGGTTCGGCCGCGATCTTGGCGGCGAAGGCCGCCCGCTCCGCTTCGGTGGCATGGGGACCCACCAGCATGCCGTAGCCGCCGGATTCGTTGGCCGCCTTGACCACCAACTGGTCGAGATGCGCCAGCACATAGGCCCGGTCCTCATCGTTGCGGCAGATATAGGTGGGCACGTTGGGCAGAATGGCGTCTTCGCCGGTATAGTAGCGGATGATCTTGGGCACGTAGGCGTAAATCACCTTGTCGTCGGCGATGCCGGTGCCCGGTGCGTTGGCCATGGCCAGGCGGCCGGTCTTGTAGACCCCGATGAGGCCCTTGACCCCCAAAAGGGAATCGGGGCGGAAGACTTCCGGATCGATGAAGTCGTCGTCGATGCGCCGGTAGAGGACATCCACCCGCTGAAGCCCCTTGGTGGTGAGCATGTGGACATAGCCGTCGGCGACCACCAGATCCTGGCCCTCCACCAGTTCCACCCCCATTTGCTGGGAAAGAAAGGAGTGTTCGAAATAGGCGCTGTTGTAAATGCCGGGGGTCAGGACCCCTATGGTGGGGGATTGGATCTGCTCCGGGGCCAGGTAGGCCAGCATTTCCAGCAGTTTGGCGGGGTAGTCGTCCACCGGTCGAACCTGGGAGGCCTGGAAGACCTGGGGGAAAGTGCGTTTGAGCACCTGACGGTTCTCCAGCACATAGGAAACGCCCGAGGGGCAGCGCAAGTTGTCCTCCAGCACATAGAAGCGCCCGTCCTGATCCCGCACCAGGTCGGTGCCGGTGACATGGCACCAGATGCCCCGCGGCGGGGTGAACCCCTCACATTCCGGGCGGTAGGTGCGGCTGGTAAGGACCAGTTCCTCGGGGACCACCTTGTCTTTGAGGATTTTTTTGTCGTTGTAGACGTCCTGGAGGAATTCGTTGAGCGCGAAAATCCGCTGTTTCAGCCCGTTTTCGATCTGCTGCCAGTCGTTGCCGGAAACGATGCGGGGAATGATGTCGAAGGGAAAGATCTTCTCGGTGCCCTCGTCGCGTCCGTACACATTAAACGTAATGCCCATCTTGAGAAGCAGGGCTTCGGCCGCCTTCTGGCGCATGGCCAGGCCGCCGGCCGGCAGGGATTCGATTTTGTCCACCAGCAGCCGGGCGCCGGGCCGGGGGGTGCCGTCGGCCTCGATTAGCTCGTCGTAGTAGTCCCCTGGTTCATAACTTCCAAATGTTGCCGTCATGCCGTTTGCTCCGATTTTTTGATGGAAAAGACCCCTATCGTTTCTTCTGGGCTTCATTTAGAACACTCCCACGCGCCGGGCACGTCGGCACGGCGGGTCGAGATCAGTGATGGGGAGTGCTGCCGTTTTCTTAAGGATGAAGCGGGGTGTGTTTCGTGCTGATCAACTATTTCAGGAAGGTGCCGGCGTGTCAACTGATCCACCGTGGGAATTGGCTGGCACCGGAGGGGCATCCTGGTCTATCGGATCGACAGCGAAACCGGATCCAGGCATTGTCGGCAGGCATCGTGTTGCAAGGGGGGGAGCGGCCCCCGTCAAAACTAGCGAGGGCCGCGGTTCAATCGGGGATCACCGGGAGGCATCAATACATGTCGTCATCCATGCCGCCCGACGGCATGGCCGGTGTTTTCTTTTTTTCCGGCTTGTCAGTGATCATGGCTTCGGTGGTTAGCATCAGGCTAGCCACTGAAGCGGCGTTTTGAATGGCAAACCGAACCACCTTGGTGGGATCGATCACCCCGGCCGCAACGAGGTTTTCATAGACGCCGGTCTGGGCATTGTACCCATAGTCGTCCTTGCCTTCGAGGACCTTGTTGAGCACCACCGATCCCTCCGCGTCGGCGTTTTCGGCAATTTGGCGGAGGGGCGCGGTCAGGGCGCGTTTCAGGATGGTAATGCCGTTTTTCTCCTCCCCCTTGGCCGACGTATTGTCCAGGGCCTTGAGGCAGCGCACCAGGGCCACCCCGCCGCCCGGCACGACGCCCTCCTCCACGGCGGCCCGGGTGGCGTTCAAGGCGTCTTCCACCCGCGCTTTCTTCTCTTTCATCTCGGTCTCGGTGGCGGCCCCGATCTTGATGACCGCTACGCCGCCGATGATCTTGGCCAGCCGCTCCTGGAGCTTTTCCCGGTCGTAGTCGGAGGTGGTCTCCTCGATCTGGGCCCGGATCTGTTTGACGCGGCCCTCGATGGCGGTTCGGGTGCCGGCCCCGTCCACGATGGTGGTGTTGTCCTTGTCGATCTTGACCGTCTTGCAATTGCCCAGATCCTTGACGGTGATATTTTCCAGCTTGATCCCGAGATCTTCGGAGATCACCTGTCCGCCGGTCAGGATGGCAATATCCTGGAGCAGGGCCTTGCGCCGGTCGCCGAAACCGGGCGCTTTCACCGCCGCCACATGGAGGGTGCCCCGCAGCTTGTTGACAATCAGGGTCGCCAGGGCTTCGCCTTCCACCTCCTCGGCGATGATCAGCAGGGGTTTACCGGCGCGCGCCACCTGTTCGAGCAGGGGCACCAGATCCTTCATCGCCGTGATCTTCTTCTCGTGGATGAGGAGATAGGGCTCCTCGAGCACGGCCTCCATTTTTTCGGGATTGGTGACGAAGTAGGGCGAGAGGTAGCCGCGGTCGAACTGCATGCCCTCGACGATGTCCAGGGCGGTTTCCATGCTCTTGGCCTCCTCCACCGTGATGACGCCTTCCTTGCCCACCTTCTCCATAGCTTCCGAGATCAGCTTGCCGATGGTCTCGTCACTGTTGGCCGAAATGGTGCCGATCTGTAGGATTTCTTTCTTGTCCTTGGTGGGCTTGGAGATTTTCTTCAGCTCGGCCACGATGGCCTCGACCCCTTTGTCGATGCCGCGTTTCAGGGGCATGGGGTCCATGCCGGCGGCCACCATCTTCTGGCCCTCGGTGTAGATGGCCTGGGCCAGAACCGTGGCCGTGGTGGTGCCGTCACCGGCGGAGTCGCTGGTTTTGCTGGCGACTTCCCGGACCATCTGGGCGCCCATGTTCTGGAACTTATCCTCCAGATCGATTTCCTTGGCCACGGTCACACCGTCCTTGGTGACGGTGGGGGCGCCGAAGGATTTTTCCAGGACGACGTTGTTGCCTCGGGGGCCCAGCGTGACCTTGACGGCATCGGCCAGGCTGTTCACGCCCTGGAGCATCGCTTGCCGGGCTTTGGTACCATATTTAATGATCTTGGCTGGCATGGTGCGTTCCTCCTTAAGTTAATTCAAAATGCCCAGAATATCGTCTTCACGCATGAAAATGTGCTCTTTACCGTCAATCTTGATCTCGGTGCCGGCATATTTGGAAAAAAGGATGCGGTCGCCCTTTTTGACCTCCAACGGGACCCGCTTGCCGCTGTCGTCCAGCTTGCCGGGCCCCACGGCCACCACCTTGCCCTCCTGGGGCTTTTCCTTGGCCGTATCGGGAATGATGATGCCGCCGGCGGTTTTCTGCTCTTCTTCCACGCGTGTGACAAGCACCCTGTCGTTCATGGGTTGGATTTTCATTGTTTCGTCTCCTCGTCTGATAAAATAGATGAATTGGGGTTTTCCGTTGCGCAGAACGGTCGATGCGGGCCGGTTTCCATTCTCAGGGAGGGGCCGTGATCCCGCACAAAACATAGCGCCCGGAGGGAGGGTGGACATCCGGGAGGGCCTTTGTCATCTCCTGGACATTTGAGGCCTGATAAAACCGACTCGAAAGGGTTTCCACCGGGAAGCGGCGGCCGGTTTGATCATTGAACGGCATCCGATGGGCGGACCGGGCAGGTTGCGGACGCGATTCAGTCGTTTGACGAATTGGGGCATGAGGATGGCTGTCAATCAAAAGGGCGCTCCCCAGGGCCGGCCAACAACCTCCGGGGAATGGGCATGCATTTTCGAACGCATCAATATTAAGGCTGTTACGAACCAATCCCAGAAAGTCGCGTTCCATCTCTCGAAACGTCCAGAATCAACAACAAGCCGCCATATCGACCGCTCCGGCGGGATAAGCCGCCCGAAGCCTGCTTTTTATTCGTCATCGCCAGGGCCCCCAGGCACGAGAGCCCTCGGTAGGTCTGCTGAAACTTAATGCACAATGACTCTTGCGCAAGGGGGCGTGCCTGCATTTATGATCCGTTTACACGGTTTCGATAAATAAAATTGACTTTATTAGGGTAACGGTGTTACGCTAATAAAATTAAATGCTCAGGGAGAGGACCGGCCGTGCCCAAACCCCAACGCAGCCTTCAAGAAATCGAAGCCGTCCGGGAAGATATTCTCCACCATGCCCTGGAACTGATCGTGCAGGACGGATTCCAGGGTTTCAGTATGCGCAAACTGGCAGTCCGCCTGGGCATTGCCGCCAAAACCATCTACAATTACTACCGCAACCAGGACGAGCTCTACCTCTGCATTCTGATCAAGGGGTTCGAACAGCTCCACGCCGCTTCCGAAGCGGCGGTCCGCGCGGCCGGGCAGCCCCAGGAACAATTGGAAGCCGCCATCCGGGCTTACGTGGATTTCGGTCTGGCCAATCCCCACCTCTACAACCTGATGTTCACCTGGCATGTGCCCAAATACAACGACTATGTGGGCACACCCATGGAAAAAGCGGCCTATCGCGAACTGACGGCGGCGTTGAAGTGTGCGGATCTTTTCCTGGCCATCATGGCGGCCTGCCGGGCGGAGGCGGCACCCATGAGCGAAGACGATTTGCGCTTCGAGATGATTCAGATCTGGTCCCAGATGCACGGCTATGTGGCCGGCATCAACAATTCGCTGCTGGACTACATGCACGCAAGCCCGCGTGCGCTCCAGCCGCGCATCATCGATCGTCTGATCCGCAATACCCGGCAGGCACTCCAAACCATGGACGAAAAGCGGAATTGAGAATATGAAAACACAGTTATCTACCCGGTAAAGACGATTGCCCATGACCGCATCCCATACGCCCGATGAGATCCCCCCATCCGCCGAAGCGGCCCCTCTGATTCTGGACGTCAAAGGCAATGCCCTCGATGACGGGCCGGGCATCCGATCGGTGGTCTTTTTCAAAGGATGCCCGTTGGCCTGCGTCTGGTGCCACAACCCCGAGAGCAAAAAGGCACTCCCGGAACTGGCCTTCGATGCCAAGGCCTGCACCGGTTGCGAGGCCTGCCTGGCGGTCTGCGACGCCGACGCCCTGGCACGGGGGAATCCCGGCTATGTCGACCGGCAGGTTTGCCGGCAATGCTTTGCCTGTGCGGCGGTCTGTCCCTCGGGCGCGCTGGCGCAGGTGGGGCAGGTGATGCCCGTTGAAGGGCTGGTCGAGAAACTTCTCAGGGACAAGCCGTTCTATGACACGTCCGGCGGCGGGGTCACCTTCTCAGGGGGCGAACCCACCCTGTTCATGCCCTACCTGTCGTCCCTGGCCGCTGCCCTGCAGGCTGCGGGGGTTTCGACCCTGCTCGAAACCTGCGGGCATTTCGATGCGGATCGGTTTGAGACGCGGGTGCTGCCCCACCTGGATGCCATCTACTTCGATCTGAAACTCTTCGATGGGGAGCGGCACCGGCGTTACTGCGGCCTGCCCAACGACATCATCCTGACCAATTTTATCCGTTTATGGGCGCTTTCCCGCGGGAGCCACTTCTCCTTGTTGCCCCGGATTCCACTGGTTCCCGGCCTAACGGCCACCCAGGCCAACATTCGCGCCTGGGTGTCCTTTCTGAAAACCCACCGAGTCGGCCGGGTTAAACTGCTGGCCTATAACCCCTTGTGGCCGGCCAAGGCCGCCCGCATTGGAGAAGACAACCCCCATGCAGCCGCGGCAGCGCTGCAGGACTGGATGCCGCCGGCCGATGTGGCCCGCCTGGAAGGCCTGTTCCATGAGGCCGGTATCGAAACGCTTTAAGAATTCGGGGAGACATCACCATGACATACGACCTTAACGGAAAAGCCGTGGTTCTGACCGGGGGCAGCCGCGGCATCGGGCGATGCGTCGCCGTGCAGTTGGCCGGGGCCGGTGCCCGGCTGGTTGTGCTGGCCCGGGATGTGGCCGCCTTGCAGGACACCGTGGGCCAGGTGGCTGCCGCCGGGGGGCAGGCTGTTGCGATCCCCTGCGACGTGACCGACGAGGCCTCTGTCCGCAGCGCGGTCGAACAGGCCGCCCGGGCCCTGGACGGGATCGATGTCTTCATGAACATTGCCGGCGTCACGCTGCAGAAACCCCTGCTGGAGGCCACGGATGACGACGTACGCCGCGTCATGGAGACCAACCTGCTGGGGGTGCTGCGCTGCTGCCGCCATGCCGTGCCTTTTCTGAAAGCGCGCCGCGGGGTGCTGGTCAATGTGGCCAGCATCATCGTCAGCAACCCCTTCCCCCATATGGGGGTTTACGCCTGCTCCAAGTGGGCCCTGGCCGCCCTCAGCCACACCCTGCGGCAGGAGCTCCACGGCGGCGGCGTACGGGTGCTCACCGTCTATCCCGCCGTGGTGCGCACCGGCATGCTGGCCCAGGAGCCGGTCCTGGCCCTCACCCCGACCCAATCACCGGAGGTCTGCGCCCGGGCCATCGTCAGGGCCCTCCAAAAAGGCCGTCAAGAGGCCAGCACGGCTTGGCTGCCCAAGATCAGCGGGGCCCTGTTCAAGCTGCATGCGCCCTGGTGTGACCGCATCAATCGCCTCTTTTTACCCCGGGCCTTCAAATGATCCTATGGGGACCTTTTTAAATGAAGGAGGTGTCGTCATGGTCCTGTTGCAACCCGCAGCGTCGAACGATTTTTCCCCGCCGCACACCGGCCGGTCCGCCATGCACTGGGTAGTCAAATTGCTCCTGGGGCTCATGGCGGCCAGCTTTCGCTATCGCCCCGCCCTGCGGCGCTGTCTGCGAAGCGATCAGGGCTGGATCAATTTTACGGCCGGCATCCGGACGCGTTCCGGATCGATCCAGGCGGCCATCCGCTTCAAGGACGGACGGGTGTCCGTGCGGAGCGGCCTGCCCGAGGACACGGATATTGCCCTGGTGTTCCGGTCGGATGCCGCCGTGCGCCGATTCCTTACGGCCACGCCCACCGAGCAGGTCACCATGATCCTCCAAAACGATTTCTACACGCTGGGCAACGTTTCCTACCTGAACCTCTTCGTCTATTGTCTCTCCCTGCTGCTCAGCAAGCAACAGATCCGGCAGATGGAAAAAGAGCGGCGGAAGGCCCGCCAAGACCTGCTCGAAACATCCCCCAGCGCCCAACCCCAACTGGTCGATGAATTCACGGCGCGACGGGCCAATCCCTTGAAGGGAACCCGGGTCGACCCCGGCGTCCGCTATCTCGAAGACCCTTACCTGGGCGCTTATCGCCTGGAGGATTTCCCCCGGGTGGCGGCCTTTCTGGACGCCCATTTCGAGACCCGGGCCGAGGTTTGCCCCGAACTGCCGAAGCTGGTGACCGACTGGCACAAGGCCAACGGCTATGAGACCGACATGGCGGGGCGCCCCTGGAATCCGATTTTGCGCAAGGCCCTCTGCTACAAGCACACCATGGCCAAGCGGCGTCCCATCATTCGGGAAAACGATCTGATTGCCGGGACCACTACCACCAAGGCGATCGGCGTGGTGGTCTACCCGGAGGGCCACGGCACCATGATCTGGGGGGAGCTGCTGACCGTACCCCACCGGTCGCTCAATCCTTACGACGTGGCCCCGGAGACCCGGCGCCTGCTGCACCACGAGGTGTTTCCCTATTGGATCCAGCGCAACTTCAAGGAATGGGTGCGGCAAAAGTACGACCAGCCCCTCTGCCAGCAGATCGACGAGCGCTGGGCCGTGTATTTCAACTGGAAGTCAGTGACCATTTCCCACACCATCCCGGATTTTCCCAAGATCCTGCGGCTGGGGGCCCGGGGCATCATCGCGGAAATCGAGGCCGAACGGGCCGCCGAGCCCGACGATCCCGGGAAGACCGCCACCCGGCAGGCCATGATCCTGTGCCTGGAGGGTCTCATGACCTATGCCGCCAACCTCTCCCGCCAGGCGGCGATCGAGGCCCGCCAAGCCGATGACCCCGCGCGTCGGGCTGAACTTGAAAACCTGGCCCGCATCTGCAGGCAGGTGGTGGCCCATCCGGCCCGCACCCTGGATGAAGCGGTCAACGCCGTCTGGATCACTTGGGTCGGCCTCCATATGGAGAGCACCAACGCGGGGCTGTCCCTGGGACGGCTCGACCAGTGGCTGCAGCCCTATTTCGAGGCGGACATGGTCCTGCGGGACCGGCCGGAGGATCGGGAGGCCTATCTGCGCTACGCCATCGAGCTGATCAGCTGTTTCATGTTGCGCTGCACAGACCATCTTCCCCTGACGCCGGATTTCGCCAACTACTACTTTGGCGGCAGTTCCTCAGACCAGGCCATCACCCTGGGCGGGGTCACGCCGGAAGGCGAGGATGCCGTCAACGACATGACCTACATCTTCCTCAAGGTCACCGAAATGCTCAGCCTGCGGGACCCCAACGTCAATGCCCGCTACAATGGGGCGCAGAACAGCGACGTCTATCTCAAGCGTCTCTGCGACGTCAACCTGACCACCGCGGCGACCCCTTCCCTGCACAACGACGAGGCCATCTGGCAATCCCTGGCGGAGTTCGACTACGCTCCGGAAGACTTGCGCAACTGGTCGGCCACGGGCTGTGTCGAGCCCACCCTTTCGGGCCGGCACATGGGCCATACCAATTTCCAGATGATCAGCCTGGTGGCAGCCCTGGAGATGGCCTTGAACAACGGGCGCCACCCCCTCATGGACTGGAAGCTCGGACCGGACACGGGGGAGGTGGAGGACGGGGACTTTGCCACTTTCGACCAGTTTTTCGAGGCCTTCACCCGGCAGATGGGCTTTCTCGTCGCGCAATCCATCCAGTACAATGAAATGCTGGCCCGGGCCCACCAGGTGATCCGCCCCACCCCGCTGCTCTCCACCCTGATCGAGGACTGCATTCGCACCGGCCGGGACGCTACCCGGGGCGGCGCCCGCTACAACAGCTCGGGGGCGGCCTGTATCGGCCTGGCCGACGTCACGGATTCCCTGCTGGTGATCAAACAACTGGTCTTCGACGAGGGGCGGGTATCCTTCGCGGACCTGAAGCGGGCCATCGACACCAATTTCGAAGACGATCCGGCCCTGCATGCCCTGGTGACCCGCAAAGTACCCCTGTTCGGGTCGGGCAGCGCAGCCGCGGTGGCCATGGCCAACCGCGTTACCCGCTTCGTCCACGATACCTATGGAAGCTACCCCCACTACCGGGGCGGGCGCTACACGGCCGGCTTCTGGTCCATGTCCAACCACGTGGCCTACGGCACCCTGGCCGGCGCCCTGCCTTCCGGGCGCCTGGCGGGCAAACCCTTCACCCCCGGGCTGACCCCCCAGCCGGCGGCCTCCACCAATCTGCTGGACAACCTGCGGGACGTGGCCGCCTTGGAGCCGCGTAACATGAACAACAACATCGCCTTCAACGTGAAGGTGGTGCCCGGCGCCGGGGAGCCCCGCACCCGGACCGTGGACACCATGTTCGCCTACGTGAAAACCTATTTTCAGCTCGGCGGCATGCAGATGCAGATGAACGTGGTCACCTCCGCGATGCTGCGCGACGCCATGGCCCACCCGGAAAACTACCGCAACCTGCTGGTGCGCATTTCCGGCTACAACGCCTATTTCGTGACCCTCAACCGGAACATGCAGCAGGAGCTGATCGAGCGGGCGGAATACGGATTATGAAAGGATGAAGACACATATGATGACGCGGCGCAGTTATCAAAACGGCAGGCGACTCGTGCTTTGGCGCGCATGGGCGCGGGGGATGTTGGGCCTCTTCTGGATCGGGTCGATGGTGCTTCTTGGGGGGCATACGGCTGCCGCGGCGACCGGCAATACTGAACCGGCGCCGCGGCCCAACGTCATCATCGTTTACTGCGACGACTTGGGCTATGGCGATCTGGGGTGCTACGGCAGCCGGGCCATCGCCACACCCCACGTGGACCGGCTGGCCCGGGAAGGGGTGCGCATGACCGACTACTACGCCTGCAATGCCATCTGCGCCCCCTCCCGGGCCGGACTGCTGACAGGCCGCTACCCCTTCCGATCAGGGGTCATCGGCAACATCTACCCCAAGGACGAACCCTTTACCCGCCGGGCTGCCCGGGAGTACGTGGGGGGATCCTTGCGGGGACTGGGGGTTCTCGATTTGCGGGAAGGGGAGGTGGTTTCCGGCATTCCATCCAAGGAGCTGCTCCTCGGCGAAGCCCTGCAGACCGCAGGCTACCACACCGCCATGGTGGGCAAGTGGCACCTGGGGGACTACAGCATCGACCCGGCTTACAACCCCCGGCGCAACGGGTTCGATTTCTACCTCGGGCTGCCCCACAGCAACGATATGCGGCCCTGCCCCCTGTACCATAACGAGGAGATGCTGCAAGCGGATATCGGCACCGACCAGGCCAAGTTGACCGGCCTTTATACCCGGGAAGCCGTACGGTTCATCAAAGAGGCCGGCCGGGAGCCCTTTTTTCTTTACGTGGCCCACACCTTTCCCCATCAGCCCCTGTACGCTTCGGCGCAATTTGAGGGTCAATCCAAGGCCAGCAAATTCGGGGATGCGGTGGAGGAAATCGACTGGAGTGTGGGCCAAATCATGACGACGCTGCAGGAGGCGGGGGTTGCGGATAATACCCTTGTTTTTTTCACCAGCGACAACGGCCCCTGGTTCGAGGGCAGCCCCGGCCCTTTCCGGGGGCGCAAGGGGCAAAGCTACGAGGGCGGTTTCCACGTGCCCATGATCGCCCACTGGCCCGCCGGGCTGCCGGCCGGACGGGTATGCCGGGTACCCTGGATGAATATCGATCTCTATCCCACCATCCTGGCCCTGGCCGGGGTGCCCCTGCCCGACGACCGCGTGATCGACGGACGGGACATCCTGGGGCTGCTCGCCGGCCGGGAGATCCGGGCCCCCCACGAAGCGCTCTTCTTCTACCACTACGATCAACTGGAAGGCCTCCGCTCCGGCCAATGGAAGTATTTCCGTCGGATCAACCGGTATGTATGGCCCATCCCCCTCGATGCGACTCCACTAGTGAACAAGTTGGGCGGCAGCCAATTGGGCAACCGCTGGCCGTTACTCTACAATCTCGACTTGGATCCGGGCGAAAGCTACAATGTCATCGCCACCCATCCGGAGGTGGCCGAGCGGCTGGCCACCCTGTTGGAGCGCTGGGAAGCGGACAACGCACAGAATCCGGGGGGCTGGCGGTAGAAACGAGGTGCCTTGGGGCGTCCGACCCCGCTCCTCGTCCCGAACGGCTGCCCCTCAGGATACGGCCCCCAGCCCCAAGGCCTCCGCGTTGACGATGCTCGGCGCTGCCCGGGGCGGGTCATCCTCCAGGAAAGGCTGGATATCAGAGCCCTTCCAGACCGGATAGCCCATCAGGAGGCCGGCCACGTTGGCGGCCGCCAGGGTGGCCATACCCCGGCGGGTCCATCCGGTGGCCGAGGCGATGTGGGGGACCATGACCACATTGTCCAGCTCACCCAATCCTTCGGCCAGTTCCGGTTCGTTCTCAAAGACGTCCAGGCCGGCCCGGAATTCGGGGTGGGCGCGGCAGTGGGCCACCAGGTCGTCTTCCTTGACCACCGGCCCCCGGCTGGTGTTGACCAGGATGGCATTGGGTTTCATCAGGGCCAGACGCCGGGCGTCGATCAGGTGGCGGGTGGTCTCATCCAGCACGGTGTGGATGCTGACGCAATCCGCCTGTTGCAGGAGGGCTTCGAGGGTGTCGACCCGGCGGCAGGCGACGGCCGATTCACCCCGGGTGGCCCGGAACCGGCCGAAGGCATCGATATCCTCCTCCAGGTCCTTGTTCGCGCTGCGGCTGTAGTAGAGGACGTCCATCCCGTAGGCCCGGGCCATCATGCGGGCATAGGCGGCCCCGATACGGCCGGCGCCGATGAGGCCCAGGGTTTTGCCCTTCAGCAGCTCCCCCAGGAACAAGGTCGGCAGCCAGCCCCGGTAAAGTCCGGCCCTGAGGAAACGTTCGGCTTCCCCCAAGCGGCGGGCGGCGGCCAGGGTCAGGGCCACCGCCATCTCGGCCGTGGTGTCGGTGAGCACCCCGGGGGTGTTGCCCACCGGTATGCCGCAGCGGGTGGCGGCCGCCAGGTCCACGTTGTTGTAGCCCACCGCGTAATTGCTGTAGACGATGCCGCCGGCGGCCTGCAGCGCGCGGAAGAGATCTTCGCCCCAGGCCTCGGTCAGCTGGCCGATGGCCCCCTGACAATGGTCGCCAATGGCGGCCGCGATCACTTCGGTGGGCAATACTTCGGGCGAGGTGCCGATCTCGACCCGACAGTCGGCGGCGGTGAGAACGTCGAGCCAGCGCCGGCCGGGCAGTTCCTTGGTCACGATCACCCGCCGCCGGCCAGCGGGGTTGTGAACACGCCATTGCTTTGAGGTCATGCGGGGCTCCTTAACGCTTGCCATACCATGATTTAGTCTGTGGGGAGGTAGGCGTCTTGCTGATCCGTCATCCAATAGCCGGGGCGCTGGCGGCCGTCAATCAAATCTTGATCAATAGGGTCCCAGGTATTATATGCCCTTTTTTAACCTCGTGATGGCATTTTTCGGAAGGATGCGCCTTGGCCTACGAACTCCTCTATGGCTACTGCCACTGTTTTGGAAAAACAACCTACCGCAAGGGGGTCGTCGCTTCGGAGAAGGAAGCGCGTCGCTGGGTGGCGGCGTCCCGCGAAGATTTGCGCCGGCCCGTGCCCCCCGGCAGCGACCCGGTCTGGACCTGTCCGGTGGCTGGCTGTCCGGGGCATGTTCAGCGGCCCTGGTTCGCCTATCGCCTCGCGCCCGGCGGTGAGGATGCCCAACCATGAAACGCTTTTGGCCGGTCATGGGCGGGGCGCTTCTGGCGGTGGTGCATTTCGCGGCCAGCCTGGCCATCGTACCGCTCACCCTCAAGATCGGGGCAACCCTGCCGGAGGGGCCGGCCAATTCGCTTTTCTACAATGTGCTGGCCGGGGTGACCAAGGTGCTCTACTTCCCGATTATATCCCTGGCCCTCTATCCGCGCCACTGGTTTCCGGGGGACATGATCACCATCCCCATCGCCTGCAACAGCCTGCTGTGGGGCATCGGGTTGATGGCCGCCATCGGGCTGGCACGGCGCATGCGACGGCGGGGCGGACATTAACGGCCACGGCCCGGGGGTTATTCCCGCCGGGGCGCCGGAGCCGCCCAGCGATTCTATTCATAAAGGAGCTAAGAGAATCCTATGCTGCACCACATCGTCCTGATGAAGTTCAAACCCGATATCAGTGAGGACCAGATCCACCACCTGGCGCAAATGCTCGACGCCCTGCCCGACAAGATCATCGAAATCCAGACCTACGAATTCGGCCGGGATATCGTCCACTCGGAGCGCTCCTACGACTTCGCCCTGGTGTCGGGGTTTGCCAACTTGGGAGCCATGCAGCGCTACCAGACCCATCCCGAGCACCAGAAGGTGGTGGCCCACATCCGCGACATCTGCGACGACATTCGGGCCGTGGACTTTACCACGGAATACGCAGCCCCCGATGGGCTGGCGGACCCTGATCCGTTTAAGGGCTTTAAAATGCCCTGAACAGCAGGATGGCGGTGGAACCCTATCCGATAGCACGTTCCCCCTGGGATGAGAGGAGAATGAAAGCCATGCGTCAGCTCGTAGCCGCCGCCGTGCAGATGCGCTGCACGGCCGATCCGGAAGCCAACATCGCCAAGGCCGAGCGCTTCGTCCGCGAGGCTGCTGCCCAGGGCGCCCGTCTGATCCTTCTTCAGGAACTTTTCGAAACCCTCTATTTCTGCCAGCGCGAAAAGCCGGACTTCTATGACCTGGCCGCTCCCTTGGAAGAGAACCGGGCGGTGCGCCGCTTTGCCGCTCTGGCCCGGGAACTCGGTGTCGTCCTGCCCGTCAGCTTTTACGAGCGCAAGCATCAGGCCCATTACAACGCCGTGGCCGTAGTCGACGCCGACGGCAGCATCCTGGGGGTCTACCGCAAGACCCATATTCCGGACGGCCCGGGTTATGAAGAGAAATATTACTTCAATCCCGGCGACACCGGTTTCAAGGTGTGGGACACCCGGGCCGGCCGGATCGGGGTGGGCATCTGCTGGGACCAGTGGTTCCCGGAAACCGCCCGCAGCCTGGCCCTGATGGGGGCGGAAGTCCTGCTCTTTCCCACCGCCATCGGTTCCGAACCCCAGGATCCGGACTACGACAGCCGGGACCACTGGCAGCTGTGCATGCGGGGGCATGCCGCCGCCAACATGATGCCGGTGATTGCCGCCAACCGGGTCGGCACCGAACACATCGATGACGCCCGGCAAACCTTCTACGGGTCCTCTTTCATTACGGACCACACGGGTCGGCTCCTGGCGGAAATGGACCGCACCGAGGAAGGCATTATCCAGGCTTCCCTGGACCTGGATGCCATGCGGCAGGCACGCCGCAGTTGGGGCGTTTTCCGCGACCGGCGCCCGAGTCTTTACGGGACCCTGTTGACGAGCGACGGCGTGATGCGGCGTGAAGCAGGCGGGCCCCACGGGCGGTGATTTCCGACGGCCGGATGCCCCCCATCAGGCCTCGCAGCCCGGCCGGCGGTTTCCGAAGCCCATCGCCGCCGCGTAAGGTGCGGCATGGCAGCGCTCCGATCATGGACACGGCACAGACATCCCACGATATAGAGACGACGCGGCCCCTGATAAGCCGGGGGTTCCTTGATGCGCGATGCTTGAGCCTCCGGGAAGAGGTGTGCTATGGTTAAAGTGCATCGATTTCAGCGGCATGGGCGTCTGGCCGGGTCGCGGCGGTTTCGCGGCATCCGGGCAGGCGGTTCCGTATTTCAACAGCAACCTGACAGCTGCAAAGGGACCCTCGTGATGCCCTTCAACCATACGGCTTCCATTATTCGGATCACTGTCATTTTGACCTGCTTATGGCTGGCGGCTTGTGCGCCGCGCGGCATCAGCCCGCCGCCACCGGCTGCCGCGACGGATTCGGCCTTGCAGTTACAGGCGGAAGAGGCGTTTCAAAAAGGCCAATTGCACACCGCCCTGGACTACTACCAGACCTTGGTCCAGAATTTTCCGGACAGCCCCCTGGTCCCCCTGGCCTTCCTGAAGATCGGCCGCATCCAGACCGCCCTGGCCGACGATCCCGCCGCCCTGGAGAGCTATCAGCAATTGATAAGCCGTTTCCCGGAGACGCCGGAGGCCATGGACGCCCGGATCGAGATGCTGGGGGCCCTGCAGCGGTTGGGCCGCAACCAGGAGATCATCGACACGGCCCCGGCCTTTGCCGATCAGGTGCAGGGTGATATCCAACAGTTTCGTCTCTACAGTATTCTGGGGGATGCGTATGGGGCCCTGTCCATGTGGGACCAGGCCGTCTTTTTCTATGACCTGGCCCTGTCGCTGGCGCCGCCCCTGCATCAGTCCGCCCTCAAGGAGAAGATTGCGGCGGCCGTGCCCCGGCTGCCGGAGGACCAGATCGACCTTCTGCTGGGCCAGGTGCAAACCGATGCGGTCGCGGGGTATCTTACGTTTCAACAGGCGGTCAACATGGCCGGTCAATCCCATTACGACGACGCGGTCTGGCACCTGGAGACCTTTCTGGCCCGTTTTCCGACCCATGAAGACGCGCCCCACGCCCGGGAGCTGATCGCCCAACTGAAGGACAAGGTCGATTTCGATCGTTCGGCCCTGGGGTGCCTGCTGCCCCTCAGCGGACCCTATAAACTTTTCGGCGCCCGGGCCCTGGACGGCATTCAACTGGCGTTCAGCGAGGTGAACGCGGCCCACGAGGGAAGACCCCTGAAACTGGTGGTCAAGGATACGGGCTCCGATCCCAATCAGGCCGCCCGGGCCATGCAAGCCCTGGCCGATGCCAAGGTGGCGGCCGTGGTGGGCCCTATTGCCACGGCCGAGTCGGCCGCCGAGGTGGCCCAGATGAACCGCATTCCCATCATGACCATTTCCCAGCGGGAAGGCGTGACCGATATCGGTGACAATGTTTTTCGCAATTTCATCACCCCCCGCATGCAGGCCGCCGCCCTGGCGTCCTATGTGATGGACACCCTCGGTATGCACCGTTTGGCAATCCTCTATCCCAACGAGAATTACGGACGCACCTTCCGGGATGCCTTCTGGGATGAGGTCTACCAGCGGAAGGGCGAGATCGTGGCATTGGAAGCCTACGACCCCCAGAAGACGGATTTCGAGGCGGCCATCAAGAAGCTCGCGGGGCGCTACTATGAAACGCCGGCCGATCTGGCTTCCCTGCGGGAACCCCTGGATCTGTTAGGACCTTTGACGGCGCTGCCGGGCTACACCCCACCGGCCGAGGAGGCGGATCAGGAGAAGGCTCCGGGCAAGCGGTCCTCCCGGAAGGGGGACGATACACCACCGCCCATCGTGGACTTCGAAGCCCTGCTAGTGCCGGATTCCCCCAAAATGCTGGGGTTGGTGATCCCCCAGCTGGCCTACTATGACATCGTCAACGTCACTCTGCTGGGCACCAATCTGTGGTATGCGGACAAAGTGCTCAAAGAGACCGGTGAATACGCCCAGGGAGCGGTATTGCCCATCGATTTTTTCCCGGACAGCCAATCCCCCCGGGTTCAACGGTTCAAAGCCGCCTTCGAAGCCGTCTATGGCCGCTCGCCGGGCTTTATCGAGGCCATCGCCTATGATAGCGCCATGATGATGCTGGACATCCTGCGCAACCCCGATGTGCGGTTGCGCGCCGCCATACGGCACGTCCTGCAGGAAGGGTGGAGCAGGGAAGGGGTGACCGGACGCATCGCTTTCGATGCCCATGGGGAACCCGTTAAGAATTTGGTGCTGTTGCAGATCCGCGGCAATGCTTTCGTGGAAATCGATCCGTCCCAACCGCCTCCGGTGAAGAGCGAACCGGCGGGCGTACCGCCCACGCCGCCCCTCTGACGTCTATTCGGTAGTGCCCATCCAGAGATGGCATCTTTTGGCCCCTGGCCCGCCGCCGGTATACCATTTCACCTTTGGCGGACAAGCCGGCGTTCTCGCCTCCTGTCGGTCCTCGGCGTAGCCCGGGCTACGCCTGTGGGCGCCCGTCGGCAGCGGTTTGTTGAACAGCGATGTGTTAAAAGAATCAGACGTGAAATCCCGCGCTGTACGGCGGGACCAGGAACCAAAATCTACCATTTATGGATGGCACTAGGTGGGATTTTTCAGGGAACCCTGGCCGGTGGCTTCCAGCACGGTGGACCAGAGTTTGCCCTTGGGATCGACCTGTTTGCGCTGCACCGCCGAAACAGCCATGGGCACGTGGACAAAGTGGTTGTTCCAGTGGCCCACCAGCATGCGGGTTTTGCCGGCCATCCCGGCATGCACGGCATCGCGCCCCAGAAACCCGCAGAAGACACTGTCATTGGCATTGGCCTGCAGGCTGCGGATCATGTAGCTGGGATCGATGTATTTGAGATTGATTTCGATGCCCTTCTCCTGAAAATAAGCCTGAATCCGGGCTTTCAGAAAGAGCCCCACGTCGTGCAGCTTGACATTGCCGCTGGCATCCCGGGCGGTCTCCTCTTCGTGAAAGTAGCCCTGCAAAGCGCCTTCCGCCACCACGATCACGGCATGCCCCCGCTGCTTGAGACGCTCCTCGAGTTTGGTCAGCAGCCCGAAAGGCCCGTCCAGATCGATGGAAATTTCCGGAATCAGGACGAAATTGACATCCTGTTTAGCCAGGGTCGCCGTGGCGGCGATAAAGCCCGAATGGCGTCCCATGAGTTTGATCAGGCCGATCCCATTGGGATAGCCTGCGGCTTCGTTGTGGGCTCCGCGAATGGCCTGGGTGGCGACATCCACGGCGGTATCGAAGCCAAACGAGCGGGACACCATGTGGATGTCGTTGTCGATGGTTTTGGGGATGCCGATGACGCTGATTTTCAATCCGTTGGCGGCGATGGCGTCAGCGATGGCACTGGCCGCTTTCAGGGTGCCGTCCCCGCCCACCATGAAGAGGATGCCGATGTTCATGCGGTCCAGGGTGTCCACGATGTCTTCGATGGGCTGGGGGCCCCGGGACGATCCCAGAATCGAGCCCCCCATGTCCTGGATATCCGCCACCATGTCGGGTGTCAGGTCGATCACATCGTGTCCGTAGCGGGGAATGAAACCCTGCAGGCCGTACTTGATGCCATAGATGTGACGCACGCCATAGCCGTAGTAAAGTTCCAGCACCACCGAGCGGAGGATGTCGTTCAGGCCGGGGCACAGGCCGCCGCAGGTCACGATGGCGCACCGCAGCTTGCTGGGATCGAAATAGATGCGGTGGCGGGGTCCGGCCATCTCAAACGATGGAACCGGCTGATTTTCCAGGCACGAATTTTCCAGGTCGGGGGGGGTGACATCCACCAGCACCCGGTGGTGATCGTCAATGAAGTTGGTTTCCTCGTTGCCGTTTTTCCATCCCTGGATCGGGGTGGGGATCTTGGCGTCGCCAAGCACCGGAATGGTCGTGTCGATATGGCCGAAAAACATGATGCCCTCGTTCGTATAGGGTATGGATGGTGTGGTGCCGGCCGGGTGCCCCGCGTTCGGGGATCATACTGCCGGGGCACCTTACAATCGATAAAAGTGCACCTCAATTCCGCATTGTCAATATGCGCGCCGGCAAGCTGGTCCGGCCCGCCCGCAACCCGCCGCGATCGTGCCGCTAGAGGGTCAGCCCTCAAATGGCTAAAGGTTCGGCGCCCGCAACCGATAAGCGTTTTTATCCGGGATGAACTTCCAAAAAAGGGGTTGACAAGCCCCGGTGAATCATTTAGGTTCCGGCGGCTTTAAAAGAGACTTGCATTAGGCCGGGTGCAGCATTGTCCCGGCCTTTCTGCATTAAAATTCCCCTAAGGAGGCGATACCCATGCTTTGTACAACCGTTCGTAAAGATAAGGAATGCCCGTTCATGACCGCCAATGGTTGCTCTTACAACGGCGGCATCTGTCACGAAATCGTGGAAGCCTGTGACGGCTGCGGCCGTAAGGTTGAATTCGATGCCGGCTGGTTCTGCAGCGCCTGCCCCCAGCCTTCCACCAAATGGAAGGCCGGCCACTGCAATCTGGCCACCCATGTCAGCCGTGCGGCGGCCGACAACAAGCAGAAAATCAATCCTCTCAAAGCTTCCAAGCGCGCCCATCGCTAAAGGGCACGGTGCCTTGTCTTAAACCCCCGTTTGTTCGCAAACGGGGGTTTTTTTATGCCAGCTGCCGGTCGATGGCCACGATCTGGGTGCCGATGGCCAGCACTTCCACCGCTATGCGCACGTCGTCCACCGCGGCAAAGGTGGGGGCAATCCGGATATTGCTGTCACGCGGATCGTTCTTCAATGGATAGGTGGCACCGGCCGGCGTCAGTTTGACCCCGGCCTCGGCCGCCATCCGAACGACCCGGCGTGCGCATCCCGCTGGCGTGTCGAAGCTCACGAAATAGCCGCCTTCCGGTCGGGTCCAGGTCGCAATATCCTTTCCGTCGAGTTCGCGTGCGAGGACGTCCTGGACGGCCTGGAAGCGGGGGGCTACGATGGCGGCATGCTTTTCCATGTGGCGGTGGATGCCGGACAGATCGCCAAAGAAACGGACGTGCCGCAGCTGGTTGAGCTTGTCCGGGCCGATGGTCTGGAAAAACATGTGGGCCCGCACCCAGTCCATGTTGGCCGTACTGCCGGCGATCATGGCCAGGCCGGCGCCGGGAAATGTGATTTTAGAGGTCGAGCCGAACAAAAAGGGCCGCTCCGGGTTGCCTGCCGCCTTGCACGCGGCGAGGATGTTGCGTACACGGGGCGGGCCGCCACCGAAATGGTGAACGGCGTAGGCGTTGTCCCAGAAAATCCGGAAATCGGCGGCCCGGGTGGTCATCCGCGCCAGGCGCTCGACGGTCGCATCCGCATAAACCGCGCCCGTGGGATTGCTGTAGACGGGCACGCACCAGATGCCTTTGACCGCCTCATCTTCCGCCGCCAGGGATTCCACCGCATCCATGTCCGGGCCGTCCCCGGTCATGGGCACGGGGATCATTTCGATCCCCAGATGTTCGCAGATCGCGAAATGCCGGTCGTAGCCGGGGCTGGGGCAGATGAATTTCAGTGCGGGCTGACGCCCCCAGGGGGGATGGCCATTGCCGACACCGTGCACCATGGCCCGCAGGAAGGTGTCGTACATGAGATTGAGACTGCTGTTGCCGCCGATAATGATTTCTTCCGGGGTGACCCCCATGTAGTCGGCAAACAGGCGGCGGGCTTCCGGCAGACCGTCTATGCCGCCGTAATTGCGGCAATCGGTGCCCCCTGCCGAACGAAAGCTGCTCTCATCGAGGTTGCTGAGCAGTCCGTTGGATAGATCCAGCTGCTCCGCGGAAGGCTTGCCGCGGGTAATGTCCAAAGACAGGCGCCGCTCGCAAATGGCGTCGTAGCGGTTTTGCAATGCATCGCGTAGGCGGTGCAATTCTTCCGGCGCGAGGGCGCTGAATTCGGTCATGGCCGGTTCTCCTCTGCAATCAATAGTGTTTTGGTTCGGCGTCGAGCGGTTTTGCCTTATAGCACCGCTCCACAGGGTCATCAAGAGCGGTTCATAGACGGAGTGTCAATTTTCCTTGCAATTCAACGGGCGAGCGTTTAGACAAAATGTCACACGTTGACCCAACGGCCGGTTGCGGCCGCCGGACTACGAAAAGCAGGCGCATGTCCCCATCGTTATTCAGCCGGACCCCAAACTTGGATCCCTATTCCCTCTCTGCCTGGATCAGCCGGGCCGGGAAATACTCATTTTACTTCATCATCATCGGGCTCATTGCCGGGTTGGGATCGGTTGTCTTCCACTATCTGTGCCTGATAGGCGTTCACTGGCTCATGGATTTCCTGGCCGGCTACGTCCCCCCTTCGCCGGCCGGCGAACATCACCTCTGGCCGCCCACCGGAAAACCCCTCAACCGCTATATCCTCCTCTTCCTGCCGGCCCTGGGCGGGATTTTCAGCGGCTGGATCGTCTACACCTTCGCCCCGGAGGCCGAAGGGCACGGGACTGACGCCGCCATCGACGCCTACCATCGTCATGACGGCTTTATGCGGGGACGGGTGCCGTTCGTCAAGACCATCGCATCCGCCATCACCCTGTCCACCGGCGGATCCGGGGGGCGTGAAGGACCAATTGCCCAGATCGGAGCCGGCTTCGGATCCTTTCTGGCCACGCGCCTGAAACTCTCTGTTCGGGAACGCCGCATCATGATGGCGGCCGGGATCAGCGCCGGGGTCGGCAGTATTTTCCGGGCCCCCATGGCCGGCGCGCTCTTCGCGGCGGAAGTTCTCTACCGGGATCCGGAATTCGAATCGGAGGTGATCATTCCGGCCGGCATATCATCGGTGGTGGCCTATTGCGTGTTCTGCCTGTTCTTCGGCTGGGGTGCCCTTTTTGAAACCCCGCCGTTTACCTTCGAGAACCCGCTGGAGCTGGGCCCCTATCTGGTCCTGGCCCTGGTACTGGTGGCCACCGGGGCTTTCTACGTCAAGTCTTTCTATGGGATCACGGCCTTTTTCAAGAAGATCAAGGTCCCCAACCACATCAAGCCCGCCATCGGCGGGTTGTGTACGGGCCTGATCGGGTTCTACTTCCCCCAGTGCCTGGCGTTCGGGTATGGTTTCGCCCAGCAGGCCCTGCACAATGAGGCTACGGTCCCCTTTTTGCTGGCCCTGGCCATCGGGAAGGTCCTGACCACCTCTTTTTCTATCGGCTCCGGCGGCAGCGGCGGGGTTTTCGGGCCTTCGGTCGTGATCGGCGGTGCCATGGGCGGGGTCGTGGGGCGGATTTTCCATGACATCATGCCCGGGGTGGTAACCGAACCGGGGGCCTTCGTCGTGGTGGGCATGGCCGGCTTTTTCACGGCCGTTTCCAACACGCCCATCTCGACGATCATATTCGTCAGCGAAATGACGGATTCCTATCAGCTGCTACTGCCCTGTCTGCTGGTGTGCTCGGTGGCGTATCTGGCGTCCAAGCGCTGGACCATCTACGACAAACAAGCCCTCAATCGCATCGATTCGCCGGCCCACGCCGGCGAGTTTTTCGTGGATATCCTGCAGACTTTCAAGGTGAAGGACCTGATGCCGCGCGTCCGCAAGGTCAACCTGATCCCCGAGGACATGCATTTTGTGGATTTCAAGCGCTACTTCGCCAAGACCAAGCAGCATTACTTTCCTGTCATGGACCAGAACGGGCGGTTGAACGGCATTTTTTCCAGCACGGATATCCGCGGTGTTCTGTTCTCCCCGGAAATCGAGGACCTGGTGGTGATGAAGGACATCGCTACCAGCGACATCATTTTGACCACCCCGGAAGAAGATCTCAACATCGTCCTGCAGAAGTTTACCCGGAAGAACATCGACAGCCTGCCGGTGGTGGAGACGACGGATCATGGCATCCTGGTGGGCATGCTGACCCGCCGCGAGGTGATTTCCTTTTACAACGAGCGTATTCAGGAGATCAAAGACGGCCATGCGGCTTCCGCGGTATAGCCGGCTGTGGCGAAACGCCGCCTAAGAGCGAGATGCGGCCTGCAGCCTTTGCGAAACGGCCTACATTGGGGTTGCAGCGCTTTTCGCCTCGGCCGGTGCTTTGCCGTGCGGCCCAATTCTTGTTTACCCACAATCTGCTAGGGCCCAACCTTCCCGGCGTTTTTCCGCATCCTTTCTGGCGATGATCTCCACCCTGAACAGGGCCTCCCCGACTAGGGGGCCGGCGCGTAGTGGACCTGCATCAGGAACAATCCCTGGGGAGGTGCCGCGGCCGGCGCCCGGCGGCGGTCGGCGGCCTGCAGCAGTTCCGGCAGAAAGGCGGCCGGCCGTTGACCCATGCCCACGGCCACCAGGGTCCCCACCATATTGCGCACCATGCCGCGCAGGAAGCCGTTGGCACGGATGTCGAATTCCAGGTGGTCGTCGGATTCCCGCCAGGCGGCTTCCATGACCTCGCGCACAGTGTGGGCGCGCGGGCTGCCGCTGCTTTCGAAGGATTTGAAGTCGTGCCGGCCCACCAGGTATGTGGCTGCGATCTGCATGGCGGCCAGGTCGAGGGGGCGCTGGATGTGCCAGGCATAGCGGTGGCCCACGGCGCGGCGCACGGGTTGGTTTAAGATGCGATAGCGGTAGCGTTTCCAGCGGCAGTCGAAGCGGGCGTGAAAGGTCAGGGGGACCCTCTGGCAGGTCCGCACGGCAATATCGGCCGGCAGCAGGCTGTTCAGTCCCTTGTGCAGTTCTTCAGGGGACAGCCGGGTGCGGCTCCGGAAATGGGCCGTCTGCCCCAGGGCGTGAACACCGGCATCGGTGCGGCCGGAGCCGTGCAGGGTGACGGGCGCCTGGGTCATACGCTGCAAAACGTCTTCCAGCAGGCCCTGGATGGTGGGCCGGTCGGGCTGGCGCTGCCAGCCGCAATAGGCCGTGCCGTCGTATTCCACGATCAGCTTGAAATTCTTTTCCGGCAGCGGTTTGGGGGGCGGCGGCATGGCAGACATGGTCCTATCCAAAAACCGTCAGCACGATCGTGAGCGAGATGAAGGACAGCATCGTGGACAGCACGATGGAGGCCGAGGCCAGGCGGGTGTCGCTTTTCAGCTGGGAGGAGAGCACGTAGATGGCCGGCGAAGTCGGCAGCGCAAAGAAGATCATGCCGATTTGCAGGTCCAGGCCTTGGACCCCGCTCCAGGTGAACAGCCACCAGCCGGTAAGGGGCAAAAGCACGATCTTGAAGGCCGCGCCCGCCAGTGAGCGCGGCCAGTGTTCGCGCAGGCCGTTTAACGTCAGCGCGCCGCCGATGGACAACAGCGCCATGGGCAGGGTAATCGCGGCCATCAACCCCAGGGCGTTGTTCACGAATGGCGGAAAATAGCCGACCCCCCGGGAATAGAGCAGCCCGACCAGGCAGGCGATGATCAGGGGGTTGGAGAGCATGGCGCGGACGGCCTGCCGGATGCGGGCCCGGCCGGCGGTGTGGCCTTCCGCAAACCAGGTCAGGGTCGAGACGGCCAGGACATTGATGATGGGGATGAGAATACTGATCAGAATCCCGAATTGCCGCACCCCCTCCTCGCCCAGGGCATTGATGATGATGGCCATGCCGATATAGGTGTTGAAGCGGTAGCAGCTTTGGGAAAAGGTGCCGGCCTGGAAGGCCGGCACCCGCCAGACGATATAGGCCAGGGAAACCAGGTAGACCAATACGACCGTCAGCACGGCCGCCAGGTAGAAATGGCCGTTGGCGTTAGGCGAGGGGGAGGATCCCCCGATTTTCCAAAACAGCAGGGCCGGAAAGAAGATGAAGTAGACCAGGCGGTCGGCCGTTCGCAGGAAATCGGTGGTGGTGAACTGCCAGTGCCTGAGCGCCATCCCCATGGCGATGAGGGTAAAAACCGGGAAAAGGCTGTTTAACACCATGGGATCTCAGATCCTGTCGCAGGGGATGTCGGCCAGGGCATCCTCAAGGGCGTCATCCATATCCTCGACCATCCCCTCGACGGGGTAATCCGCACCGCAGACCCGGCAGTGCAAGGTGACACGGCGTCAGGTGCGCTGGAGAACGAGGGGGTGTCCGCAACGGCGGCAAACCATCGGAGGCGGGTTCATATCCATTCCACCATTGATACGCAGGGGTTTCGAGTTGACGGCAAGGTGTAAGCCGGACACCGGGTGTTGTCAAGAAAAGAGTCGCCGGGCGTTGACAAAGAAACGGGTTTCCTGCATGGAGCTTTTGACCGGGAGGCCTGCATGGCTTGTCCCGGAATCGACATCGACCTTCGCGAAAGGATAGCGTATATGACGGCATTTGCCTGCAACGGGTTGCAAGCGGCCGGAGTTGCTGCGGGTTTGAAAAAAAACGGCCGGCCCGATCTGGGGCTGCTCTATTCCACCACACCGGCCACGGCGGCCGCCGTGTTTACGCGCAATGTGGTCCAGGCGGCGCCGGTGCTGCTCGACCGGCAGCGCATCCGTTCCGGCCGCTGTCGGGCCATCGTGGCCAACAGCGGCAATGCCAATTGCTGCACCGGCGAGGAGGGCCTGCGCCATGCCGCGGCTGTCTGTGCCGCCGTGGCCCGGGCCCTGGATATCCCGGAAGAAGAAGTGCTGGCGGCGTCCACCGGGGTGATCGGCAATCCCCTGCCCGTCGACCGCGTGATCGGGGCGGTGCCGGGCTTGGTGGCCGAGCTCCATGAAGACGGCATCCCAAAACTGGCCTCCGCCATCATGACCACCGACACGGAACCCAAATACCTTCACCGCCAGGGGCGCATCGGCGAGCGGACCTATAACATCGTGGCCGTGGCCAAGGGGGCCGGCATGATCCGTCCGGACATGGCCACCATGCTCTGTTTTGCCGGCACCGATGCGGCCGTGGATGCCCCGCGTCTGGATGCCATGCTGCGCCGGGCCGTGGAGCAGTCTTTCAACCGCATCACCATCGACGGGGATACCAGCACCAACGACACGGTGATTCTCCTGGCCAACGGGGCCAGCGCTGCCGTGGTGGAGGACGAAGCCGACCAGGCCCGGTTTCAGGCCCTGCTGGACGAGATCTTTCTGGAGCTGGCCAAATGGCTGGTGCGCGACGGCGAAGGCGTCAACAAACTGGTGGAGGTGCGGGTACAGGGGGCGCCCTCCGATGCCGCCGCCCGGCGCGTGGCGGATACCATTGCCCACTCCCCTTTGGTCAAGACCGCCCTTTTCGGCGAAGATGCCAACTGGGGACGGATTCTGGGGGCGGCCGGCCGGGCCGGCGTGACCTTCGACCCGGGACAGGTAGCCCTCTATTTCGACCAGGTCCGGATGGTGGCGAACGGGGTCGGCTGTGGGGCCGAGGCCGAAGCGGCCGCCACGGCGGTGCTGAAGCAGCCCGAACTGCAGATCACCTTGGATCTCAACTGCGGGGAGGGAAAGGCCAGTGTGTTGACGTGCGATTTTTCGATCGAGTACGTAAAGATCAACGCCGACTACCGCAGCTGATCGCCTGCCATAAGGGGCATCTTTTGCCCCCGGCCGGCGTTCTCGGGATTTTGCAATCCTCGACGTAGCGCTGCTACGTCTGCGGTTTCAAAATCCCTGCGGCCTTGGCCAGAGGCAAAATCTACCCCTTATGGCAGGCGATTGAAGTAAACATCATGCCCTATCATAGTATATAAAATGACAGACGTAAGACTGCAGAAATGGCTGGCGTCGGTGGGGGTTTGCTCCCGGCGGCGGGGGGAGGCGCTGATCCTGGAAGGCCGGGTGGCGGTCAACGGGACGGTGGTCACCCAACTGGGGGTCAAGATCGATCCGGATGTGGACCGGGTGGCGGTGGACGGCGTAGCCGTGGCGGCCGCCGAGGACCCTCTGGTCTATATCATCCTTAACAAGCCCCGGGGTGTGGTGACCTCCTGCGAACAGGAGGGGGTGCCGGTGGTGGTGGACCTGGTGGACTGCGCGACCCGGATCTATCCGGTGGGCCGCCTGGACAAGGATTCCACCGGACTGGTACTGCTCACCAACGACGGGCGTCTGCACCACGGCCTGCTGCACCCCTCTTTCGATCATGAAAAGGAATACGAGGTGACGGTGGCCCGGCCGATTCCCGACGGCGCCCTGCAGCACATGGCCGAGGGGATGCCCCTGATGGGCACCCGCACCCGCCCGGCCCGGGTGCGCCGGACCTCGGGCCGGCATTTCCGGATCACCCTCCAGGAGGGTAAGAATCGCCAGATCCGCCGGATGGTGCGCAAGGTGGGCAACCATGTGGTAAGGCTCAAGCGTATCCGCATGGCCTCCCTTCGCCTAGGCAACCTCAAGGAGGGCCAATGGCGTCACCTCACCGCCAAAGAAGTCACAGCGCTTCTCGACACCCTGCCCAGTGACGTTTTATCCAAGGGGATCTAACGGGCGAATCCCCCCCTGCCCGGCGGCATTTCCTCCAAAAATACCTGTGCGATGCATTTTCCGAAAACATGCCTGGGAAGGCTGCGGGAAACGGTCAAGATCAAGGCGTGCGAATACCGGGGAACGCGGCGTACATTTGTACGCCGCAGTGACCTGGTATGAAGCACAACGCCGATATTGGGCGTTTCACGAAGCCGTCAGTGCATCATGTTGGGTAGCCAAAGCGCAATTTCGGGGAACGGCAGCATGAGCAGGGTGGCCACGATCAAGGCGATCAAAAGCGGCACGACCCCCTTGAAGATGACGTGCAGGGGGATGTCCCGGGCCACCCCGCTGACCACATAGACATTGACCCCCACCGGCGGGGTGATCACCCCGATCTGGGTCACCAGGACAATGACGACCCCGAACCAGATGGGGTTGTAACCCAGGGAAATGACAACCGGATAGAAGATCGGCACGGTCAGCATGATCAGCGCCAGGGAATCGATGACGCAGCCCCCCACCAGGTAGACCAGGATAATCAGGGCCATGATGGCGTACGCCGGCAGGTTGAAACCGGCCACCCATTCGGCGATGTCGAAAGGGATGCGGGTGATGGCCAGGAAATGGCCGAAAATCGTGGCCCCGGCCACGATGACCAGGATCATGCAGGAAATGCGGGTGGTTTCGAAGAGGGACTGGATAAAGCCTTTCCAGCTGATGTTGCGGCGGAAGACGGCGATCAGGAGCGATCCCATGGCCCCCACGGCCCCGGCCTCGGTGGGGGTGAAAAATCCCAGGAAAAGGCCTCCCATGACCAGCAGGAACAGCAGCAGGGTTTCGATCAGACCCGAAAGGGAGGCCAGGCGGGCCCGGAAATCCGCCCGCGGGCCGCGCGGCGCCACCTCGGGGGACAGGTACGCCCAGAGGACCACGGTCAGCATGAACAGGCCGGCCAGCAGGATGCCGGGCAGGATGCCGGCCATGAAGAGTTTGCCGATGGACTGCTCGGTCATGATGCCGTAGATGATGAAGACCACGCTGGGGGGCACCAAAATCCCCAGGCTGCCCCCGGCCGCCACCACGCCGGCCGCCAGGGTGTCTTTATAGTGGTATTTGCGCATTTCGGGCAGGGTCACGGCGGCCATGGTGGCGGCCGTGGCGTTGGTGGAGCCGCAAATGGCCGAGAAGCCGGCGCAGGCGCCGATGGTGGCGATGGCCATGCCCCCCGGCCAGTGGCCGATGAATTTGTAGGCCACCTCGAACAGACGGCTGCTGATCCCGGCATGGAAGGAGATCTGCCCCATCAGGATGAAAAGGGGAATCACCGTGAGATTGTAGGAGCCGAAGACATCGAAGATATCCTTGGCGATCAGGCTCAGGGCAGCATCGGTGTTGACGATGGTGCCGAAGCCGACGAAGCCGATCAGGGCCATGACAAAGCCTACCGGCATGCGGGAGAAGATCAGGGTGAAGAGCGCGAACAGACCGATAATGCCGATAACCGTCGGGGTCATGCTACCATCCTTTCATTGCCCCAGGGCGACGGCCAGGTCCTTGAGAAACCGGACCGCCAGCACCAGGGTCAGCAGGCCGCAGCCGGCTGCAAGGCCATAGACAAAAGGATAGATCGGCATTTGCAGGGTCATGGAAACTTCCCCGAAGGTTTTCAGGTCGCCGGCGTAGATCACGCACTGGCGCGCCACCAATCCAAAAAAGACCGCGCATATCAAGGCGTTGACCCCGTCCACGAGGGACTGCACCCGGCCGGGGAACTTCTGCACCAGAAAATCCACGGCGATATGGCCCCGGTTGATAGAGGTGTAGCCCAGGGAGAAGGCCGCGAACACGGCGCCCAGAAATCCCACCATTTCATAAGTGCCGGGGATCGGATGCCGGAATAGCCGCAAGATGACGTCCATGCAGGTCAGCACCATCATGCCCGCCACAGCGGCCGCCGATACCCAGTTGAAGGCTTCGGCGGCTTTGGCTGTCCATTGTTCGATGCGTAAAATCAAGCGATCTCCTTATGTTTCCGTTCAGGGGTGGTATCTTTTGGCTTCGGCTCCGCCGTCGGTGGGGAAACCCCTGGCGGACAAGGCAGCGTTCTCGGTCATTGGCCGGAACCAAAATCGGCCACCTCTGAACGGACACTAAATATGGTCAGGCCGTCGCCGGTGGTCGTCAGCCCTGGTTGCTGCGGGGCACCGGTTTTCACGCGGCCTGACATGCCGAACCGGGTGATGCCGTGCCGCGGCATCACCCGGTTCCGTGAAGCTTTGGTTCTAATTACCCGACGTGATCAGTTCCTTCAACGTACTGATATAGGCCTTCCCGTCCAGCCCCTTGGCGCTGACCGTGGCGGCATAGTCGTCCATGATGGGTTGCACGGCCTGCTCCCAGCGGGCTGTTTCGGCAGCCGAGAGCTCCAGGATCTGGTTGCCCAGGCTTAAGGTGTATTCGCGGCCGGCGGCATCGTCCTTGTCCCATTGTTCGCCGTGTACGTCAATCCATTCCCGGCTCACCTCTTCGAATATCTTTTGGACATCCGCCGGCAGCTTGGCCCATTTGCCGCGGTTCATTACCACATACATGGCCGTGGTGTAGCCGATGGCGCGGCAATCGGTGGTATCTTTGATGACTTCGGCCTGTTTCCAGCCCTTGAGGGTTTCCATGGGCGCGAAGGTGCCCTCCACGACGCCCTTCTGCAGGGCTTCGTAGGCGGCATTCTGGGGCATGGCCACCGGCACGCCGCCCAGGGCTTCCACGATGCGGGCGCTCAGTCCGGTGGAGCGGATCTTGAGGCCTTTCATATCTTCCATGGAGCGGACGGGCTTTTGGGTGTGCAGCAGGCCGGGCCCATGGCCGTGCAGGTAGAGCACTTTGACATCGTTCAACTCGGCGGGCCTGAATTTCTGATAATAGGCGTTGGCGGCGCGGGTGGCCACTTTGCCGCTGGGGTAGCCCAGGGGCAGGTCGAGGGCTTCCATGACCGGGAAACGTCCCCGGGTGTAGGCAAACACCGACATGCCGATGTCGGAGATGCCGTTGACCACGCCGTCATAGCACTGCTGGGGTTTGGTCAGGGTGCCGGTGGGAAAGATTTGAATGGCGACCTGGCCGTTGGTGCGTTTCTCGATTTCCTTGGCCCAGCTCATGGCGGCCTTGCACTGGCCGTGGGAGGGGGGGAAGAAGATGCTGTAGGTCAGATTGGTGGTCTGGGCGGCGGCCGGCCCGGTCAGGACCATACCGACGACGATGGCCAGAATCGTGAGAGATGCGAATTGTTTTTTCATGACGTCTCCTTGCTGTCATCCTGCGGGGTGAATCAGATGCCGGGCAGCCATGCGCGCCGCAGGCGAAGCGTTGCGGCGCTGACGCGGCAACCTGAATGAACGCGTTAAATGCAAGTTTTAATGAATGACGGTAACGGTGTTCGGCCGGCAGGGCCGTACTTCGGGGTCGGTGTCGGGCCTGCCTGCCCGTCGCGGGACGAGCAGCAGGCCTTCAATAGGTATAATCGTAGGTGTGGTGGCGGATATGTTGTAAAATTCGCGGCAGCATTGAACCCATCCTTGCGTGATGGGCGATTCTGATCAATGGGGGCGTTCTTGTCAAGCCTTTTCTACGCGCCCAGGGAGAGGGCCGGGGCTGGTGGACGTGAGGCCAAGTCTTCCTTGACTTAGCGGCCGGTTGCGATAGAAATGGGATGCTGTCAGGCCGATGGCCGGCCCTGACCGCTGCCGTTGTTCCAGTTTATCATCTGTGTACACATACGGATTGGGGAACGATCATGGTGACATTTGAATCACTGGAAGACCGCCGCGACCGGATTGCCGTGGTGGGGCTGGGCTATGTCGGCCTGCCCCTGGCCATTCACCTGGCGCGGCATTTCGATGTGGTGGGCTTCGATCTCAAGCAGACGCGCATCGCCGAACTCCAGGCGGGACACGACCGCACCCTGGAGGTGGACGATGCCGCTTTGCGCGCCTCGGCGTTGCAGTACTCTGCCGATCCCGAAGAACTGGTCCGCTGCCGCCTGATCATCGTGGCGGTGCCGACCCCCATCGACGATCATCGCATCCCCGACCTGGCCCCGCTGCGGGGCGCGGCCCAGACCGTCGGTGCCCGGCTGTCCGCCGGCGCCTGCGTGGTCTTCGAATCGACCGTCTTCCCGGGAGCCACCGAAGATATCTGTGTGCCCATCATGGAGGCCCAGTCCGGCCTGGTCTGCGGAAAAGATTTTACGGTGGGGTATTCCCCCGAACGGATCAATCCGGGAGACAAGGTCCATACGGTGGACAAGATCACCAAGATCGTGGCCGGCTCCGATGCGGCAACCACCCGGCTGCTGGCAGCGGTCTACGGCCGGGTGGTGTCGGCCGGCATCCACCAGGCGCCCTCCATCAAGGTCGCCGAGGCCGCCAAGGTGATCGAGAATACCCAGCGGGACATCAATATCGCCCTGATGAACGAACTGGCCATGATTTTCGACCACATGGACATCGATACCCTCGATGTGCTCTCGGCGGCCGGCACCAAATGGAATTTTCTCAATTTCCGTCCCGGGCTGGTGGGCGGTCATTGCATCGGCGTCGATCCTTACTACCTGACCTTCAAGGCCGAGGCCATCGGCTATCACCCCAACATGATCCTGGCGGGCCGCCGCATCAACGACAACGTGGGCAAATTCGTGGCGGAGAAGACCGTCAAAATGCTCATCAAAGGCAAACGCCAGGTGCGCGGCGCCATCGTGGCCGTTTTGGGGCTGACCTTCAAGGAGAATGTGCCCGACCTGCGCAACACCAAGGTGGTGGACATCATCCGTGAACTGGAGGATTACGGCGTGAACGTGCGGATCCACGATCCCCTGGCGGATCCGGAGGAGGCCCGGCACTACTATGGCCTCGAACTGACCGCCTGGGACCAGCTGGGCACCGTGGATGCCGTGATCCTGACGGTGCTGCACGACGACTACCGCGAGCGGGGGCTGAAGGCCATCAGCGCCCTTCTGCACCCGGAGTATCCCCTGCTCCTGGATGTGAAGGGGGCCTTTCATGCGGAGGATGCCCAGCCCCTGGGACTGCATTACTGGCGGCTGTAGCCGGGCAGGAACGATCCGTGTCCGTCCGTAAATGGCATCTTCTGGCCCCTGCCGGCCTGACAGGAACCGAATCTTGAACGCCATGCTGCGCAAGCTCTACAAAATTTACACCTGGCTGGTATTTGCCCCGATTCTGGGTTTGTCCACCGTGTTTTTCGGAACGGCCACCGTCCTTCTGCTCTTCTTCCTCAAACCGCGGCAGGTCAGTACTCTGTGCGGCAAAAGCTGGGCGCGGGTCAACAGCTTCTTCACCCCCATGCGCGTGACCGTGATCGGTCGGGAAAACGTGGACCCCCGCCAGTCTTACGTGATCGTCAGCAATCACCAGAGCCAGTTCGATATCTTCATGCTTTACGGGTGGCTGGATATCGACTTCAAATGGGTCATGAAGAAGGAGTTGCGCAAGGTGCCCGCGATCGGGATCGCCTGTGAACGACTGGGGCATATCTACGTGGACCGCTCCAATCGGGAAGCGGCCCTGGCCTCGATCAACGCGGCCAAGCAGCGTATCGTGGACGGCACTTCGGTGCTGTTCTTCCCGGAAGGCACCCGCAGCCGTGACAGCCACATGCGGCCTTTTAAAAAAGGCGCTTTCCGCATGGCGCTCGATCTGCAGCTGCCGATCCTGCCGGTCACCATTTTGGGAACCCGGGATATTTTGCCTTCCGATACGCTGGACCTTTATCCGGGGCGGGCCACCATGATCATTCACCCCCCCATTGCCGTCGATCCATACGACAACACCCGCCTGACAGAACTCATCGAGCGGACCCGCGAGGTGATCGCGGCTCCCGGAATCGAGTAATCCTGGCAGGCCCTGGAGACCGCGCATGCTTCTTTCGGCGATTTTTTTGCTTGCACCGGTATTACTGGCCATACTGTTGATTTTCGAGCGTCAGGAGCGTCTGGGAGGCAAGCTGCTGGTCAAACCGCTGCTCTCCGGCCTATTCGTCCTGACGGCCCTGGTGGCGGCGCCCCGCTTTTCGTCTTATACTGTTATTGTGGTCAGCGGCCTGGTGCTGTGTCTGGCGGGCGACGTCTGCCTGGCGTTGCCCCAGCCAACCGGCTTCCGTGTCGGTCTGGTGGCGTTTCTGCTGGGCCATGTGGCCTATATCGCCGCCTTCGCTTCGACGGCCTCTCCCAACTGGGGATTGTGGATCGCCGCCGTGGCGGCCCTGCCGGTCAGCAGCCTGGTCTACCACCGCTTGCAGCCGTTTCTGGGGCCCATGCGAACGGCGGTCATGGCCTATATCGTGGTGATCACGGTCATGCTGATTGCCGCCGGCGGTTTGTTCGGCGATTTGCGTTTACCCGTGACGGGGCGCTTTCTGGTATTGAACGGGGCTTTCAGTTTTTACCTTTCCGATATTTTTGTAGCGCGGCAGCGCTTTGTCCAGCCGTCCTTCTGGAATCGCCTGATCGGCCTGCCGCTCTACTACCTGGGGCAGTTCCAGATTGCCTACACCACCGGATTGATCGGTTGACGGCCGCCCCATGACGATGGTCACAAGAAGGAATCGGTCCATGCCTATCCACGGCAAAGACGAAGATCTTCCGGCCATTCTGGCGCGTTGTTTGGATACCCTGCAGTCCGCATGGGACGATGCGCGGGCGCCCGCCGCGCGGGAGGCGCTGATCCGGGATCTCCGTCTGGCGGTCACCCGGGCGGAGCGGGCCCTGGCGGAGCGGGAACGCATCGATGAAGAGCGCACCCGCCTGGCCACGGCCGTGGACCAGGCCAGCGAGCTGATCTTTATCACGGATACCGAAGGCCTCATCCAATACGTCAATCCTTCCTTTGAAAAAGTCACGGGCTATACCCGGGCGGAAGTCCTGGGCCGCAAACCCTCCCTGCTCAGAAGCGGTAAACACGACCCGGCCTTTTATGCCGGCATGTGGTCCACCATCGCACGCGGCGCGGTCTGGAACGGCCGGATCGTCAATCGCAAGAAAGACGGGACGCTCTACGAGGAAGAGGCCACCATCACCCCCATCCGGGACCACACCGGCCGTATCGTCAGCTATGTGGCCGTCAAGCGGGACGTCACCCGGGAGATTACCCTGAAAAAGCAGCTGCGCCAGGCCCAGAAGATGGAAGCCATCGGCACACTGGCCGGGGGGATCGCCCACGACTTCAACAACATCCTGGCGGCCATCATCGGCTACACCGAACTGGTCCGCATGGATCTGGCGGAAGACAGCGCCCTCATGGCGAACGTCAACAAGGTTCTCGGCGCCAGCTACCGGGCCCGGGATCTGGTGGCCCAGATTCTGGCCTTCAGCCGCCAGACCGAACAGGAATTGAAACCGGTCAGCATCAGCGCCATCGTCAAGGAGGCCCTCAAACTGCTGCGGGCCTCCCTGCCGGTCACCATTGAAATCCGACAGCGGATTTGTATGGAGCCCGCCACCATTCTGGCCGATGCCACCCAGATCCATCAGGTGCTCATGAATATCTGCACCAATGCCGGTCATGCCATGCGGTTGACCGGCGGGATTCTCGACGTCTATCTGGGCGAGCCCCGGGAAGAATTCGAACCACCGCTGCCCCTGCAGCACCTGGCTGCGGATCATTATCTGTGCCTTGCCATCCGGGATACCGGACACGGCATGTCCCCCGAGGTGCTGGAACGGATTTTCGACCCCTATTTCACCACCAAGAAAAAGGAAGAGGGGACCGGACTCGGCCTGGCCGTGGTGCACGGCATCGTCACCAGCCACAACGGCCATATCACCGTCGAGAGTACGCCGGGGCAAGGCACGGTTTTCAAGATCTACTTTCCGTTTATTCCGGCCAAGGTTTTCGATCACAAAAAAACCATGGGATCGCGGTTGCCCGGAGGGACGGAGCGCGTGCTGCTCATCGACGACGAGGTCGATATCGTGCATGTGAACCGCCTGATGCTCGAACGTCTGGGCTATACCGTGTCCGCTTACAGCGACAGCCACAAGGCGGTGGCCGCTTTCGAAAGCGATCCGCAAAGCATCGACCTGCTGATCACGGACATGACCATGCCGGGGCTGACCGGCGACCTGGTGGTGCGGGCCGTCCACGCCCGGCGTCCGGATCTGCCCATCATCATGTGTACGGGCTTCAGCGAAATTATCACGGCGGAGAAGGCCCAGGCCCTGGGGGTGCGCAAGTTGATGATGAAACCCCTGTTGGTGGGGGAGTTGGCGCGGTCGATTCGGGAGTTGCTGGATTGATTCCTGTCGATAGGTAACCTTGGTTAAGGTATCTTTAATCAGTACCCGTGCGTCATCCGCTATACCCTCTAAATTTTTTCTCAGAGCACACCTAAGTTTACACGATGTATTTGCCTTGAGCATTCAGGGTCGGGCGCGGTTGAGGCCCACGAAGGCCCCGCCGTTGCGTTCGCACATGGCACGCATGAGGGTGGCGAAGCGCAGGCCGGTGATGCCACGGGGGTCGCGGAGCACGGTGGGGAAGCCCACGGCGTGGATGCGTACCCGGCGCTGGCCGCCCGGGCCGGCGTGGTTGAGCCGGTCCACGGTGTTGATGGCAGCCTGCATGTCCTTGCCGGAATACTCGTCCCCGAAGACATAGAGGCTGATCTTCTTCCGGGGATCGTAGAAGGCGCGGATGGCCATGGCGATGCCCTCCACCGGGCTGCTGTTGCTGAAGGGCTGCCAGGTGGCCAGGGTTTCCAGGATCACCCGCCGGCGGCGGGCCGTGTCCGGAATCCAACGACCGCGGTATTGCGGGAACATATAGTCCCCCATGTCATTCATGATCTGGATGCCTTTCACCTTGGGGTAGACGTTGAGCGTTTCGCGCAGTTTCTGCTGCACGCTGCCCCAGGCGCCCCGCTGCATGCTGCCGGAGGTGTCGATGATGAAAATGATGTACTCGCTGTCCACCGGGATGCCTCCCACCGAAGCGCTGGGGGGAGGCGGCCGGCGGGCGGCGAGGCGCTTCATCTCCGCGGTGAGGTCCTGCAGGGTGCGGGCCATGCGGCCTTCGATGATGTTCTGCACCTCGGCGTTGTCGCGGGAGGCGGCAAATTCCCCTTTCAGGGAAGACAAATCCCCCTGCAACCGGGCCAGGTGTTCCTGGGCTGCGGTGAGCTGCCGGCGCTTGGCCTCGAGCTCCCGCTCCAGCACGAGGGATTCGCCTCGGATATCGTGTTTTTCCTCCTCCAGCCGAACGATGGCCGCATCCAGGTCGGTGCGGGTCTGTTCGATCACCAGGGGCTCGCCGAACTTGGAGAGCACGAAAAGCAGGATGATGGCCCCGAAGGCGCAGCAGATGCAGTCCAGGAAGGAGAGGCTGAAGACGTGGATTTCGCGGCGGGTGCGCATGATCAGGGCCAGTCCGGTGAGGGGCAGAAGTAGGCGCCCCGGGTAAGGACGGCCAGCTGCCAGTAGGCGCTGGCCGCCGCCGGATCCCCTTCCAGGGGGAAGAGGATGACGTTGACCGGAATGTCGGGCAGCATCTTGACCGCCTCGTTGAACAGGCTGAGGCGTTTTTCGCCGGAGACTTTCTTGAACCAGGGCGTGCCACTGCCCATGGTGGGCAGGCCGTCCGTGATCAGGAAGACGTTTTCGGGCATTGGCCGCAGCTTGCGCAGTTCCGCAAAGGCGTTGGCCAGGCTGGTGCTCTTCTCCGGCACCAGTTGGTAGAGACGGTTGACCGCGTCGTTGAGCTGCTTGCTATCGGCGGTTTTAAGCCAGCGGCCGTCGGTGCCCGGCACCAGAAAACGCGCGGTCTCGTTGAAGACGACGATCTGGTAGCGGCTTCCCGGCGGGAACTGGGCTGTCAGCCAGTCCACCGTGGCCAGCGCCTTGCGCCACTTGGGGGCCTGGCGCTGCTGGTCTTTGGCCAGGTTGCGGCGGCGGACGATGCCCACGATGGAATGGTCCAGCATGCTGGCCGAGGCATCCAGCAGAATCAGAATATGGCCGCCGTCCACCCGCAGATCGGTGAGATACTGGCGGCGGCCCTCCCCGGCAAAGGCGCGGACCTTGGACCCGTAGTCGTCTTCCTCCTGGCTGCCGGCTTTGAGCCGTTTGACGTCTTCTTCCATGGAACGCAGGTCGGCCTTGAGTTGGTCGGCATGTTCCTTCCGGGCCAGGGTCTGGTCCTGGTAGTGGGCGATTTCTTCCTGGCGCGCCTCGAGGACGGGCACGATCTGGCGGGTGGTGCCGCGGATGTCGACGATTTCCTGCTCGGCCGCTTCCAGGGCGTTGCGCAGGTCGGCCATGCGCTTGCGCCCATCCAGAACCTCGCGCTCCAGCCGGTCCACTTCACTGCTCAGGTCCTGGGTGATCTGGTCGCGGCGGACGGCCGAACGGGCGTTGACGATGACGAACAGCAGAATGACGGCCCCCAGACCGCAGCAGATGCAGTCGATGAAGGAGAGGCTGAAGACGTTAAGCGGCCGGCGTTTCATCGTTTTCCCGGCAGGCAATCACCTGCAGCGTTTCGCCCGGGGTTCCCACCCGGATGGTCTGCCCCACGGTCAATTCGGTTTCGCCGTCCACCTTGTCACCGTCCACGTAGGTGCCGTAGGTGCTGGTATCGCTGAGCACCAGGCGATCCCCCCGGCGGGTCACGATGCAGTGGCGGCGGGAGACCCCGGCGGTTTTGCCCTGGATAAGGATGCCGGCGCAGCCGGCCGGGATGTCGCGGCCGATGATCAGCGGACGCTCTGACAGGGGATACCCCCGGCTGCAATACAGGAGATGGGTGGCGGCCGGCTCCTGGTCCGTGGCATGCCCGGGGGAGGGGACGGCCGCGGGCGGCCTTTTGCCCTTGCGCGGTCGGCGGTTGAGCAAGGGCACACCCTGGCCGGCCTCCCCGGGTGGGAAGGCCTTTGCGAAGGCAAGCACCCCTGACGCGGCGGCCCCTTGGGCCAACGGCACCACCCGGGCGCCGACGGCGGCCGCCAGGCGGCGGCTAAAGCCGGGCAGACAAGAGGCGCGGTGGCTCACGAGAATCGTTTCCAGGGGGTGCCCATGGAAAAAATCCTGCTGCAAGGCACCGATCTCACGCTGGAGGGCCTCCATCAAGGGGTGCAGGGCCTGTTCCACCACCTCCCGGGTCAACTGAATGCGGTGCACGGCGGCGGGCGTGTCCATCGCCACGGCGACCTCTTCGGAGGTTTCCAGGGCGGCCAGCAGGCCCGGCAGTTGGTCGTAGAGGGCCTGCTCGGTGTCGGCGGCATGGAAAGGATCGAAACGGGTGTGGCGCACGAATTCGTCGGCCATGGCCTGCATCCAGGCCTTCCGCAGGGCTTCCAGGCCCAGGCCTGCGATGGCCGTCTTCTCCGGATGGACGGCCTCCCGGCGCAAGTTCAGCACGGTCAGGAGGGTTTGGTGCAAGCCGAGGTCGAGGTGCAGCAGGATTTCGGCCGGGGCATTTGGCGGGAGGGCCGCCAGGGACAGGGGCACGAAGCCCTGGACGGGCATCGCTAGCGCGTTCATGATGCCCGCCAGCAGTCCCAGCTGGTGTTCGCTGAAGCTATCCGGTACCGCCACCAGAAGCGCCTCACGGGCCGGGGCCAGTTGCTGCCAGATATGGGACAGGTGGGCGTGGGCCAGGTCGGCCTGGGTCCAGCCGGCATAGGCCGGATCCTGCAGGGGATCACTGGCCAATTCACTCCAGAAATGGCGGTTGATCTGACGCGGCAGCCGCCGGCAGCGCTTTTCAGCAGCGAGGCCCACCCGGAGGCGGCCTTCCTCGATGAGGGCCACCCCGGGGCTGGCCGTCGCTCCCCGCTCGATCTCCAACAAATCCCCTTCGGGGCCGGCCGCCAGGAGCCCGGCATCGTTGAGTTCCAGCCCGATCATGCGGCGTCCTCCTCCCCGCGGCGGGTATGCAGCCGCCGGGTGAGCCGCTCCTCGCAATAGGCTTCGGTATCCAAAATGTAGCGCTCCTGCAGCAGTTGCAGCTGGTAGAGGAGAAACATGAGCACGATGCTGATGAGCAGGGCCACCAGGGTGGAGTTGAAGGCCACCCCCAGGCTGCGGGTGACTTCCAGGATATCCCCCTGGACGGCCTTGTGCGCATTGCCCAGGGCCTGGCCGATGCCGCGTACCGTGCCGATAAAGCCCACAGACGGGATGGCCCAGGCGATGTAGCGGATCATGGCCAGTTCGGCGTCCAGCCGTTCCCCTTCCGTGTCGCAGGAGGCGTGCATGGCATTGGCCACGTCCTGGATGTTGCGGGTGGACCCGAAACGGTGCAGGGCCGCCAGCAGGGTCCGGGGCAGGAGTGATTCCCGCTGGGCCGGCGGCAGGGCTTCGATGCGGCGGGAAAAGGCGAGGGCGTCCTCCGGCAGGATGCGGACCCCCTCGGCCAGGGGAATCAGGTCGAGATTGAGCAGGCCGCGATGCTTTAAGGTCGCAACGCTTTTATAGCCCATGATGGCCAGGGCCCAGAACATGAGGATGAAACAGGATTCCTGTTCGTAGTCCTTGATCATGACAAACAAGGATTGTTCGCTGGTGGTTGTGCCTTCGGCGGCCTGGGCCGTCTCCTGGGCGTCTTGGAAGGCGGCCGCATTAGGCCGGATGACGGCCACATAGGCGGCATGCACCAGGATAACGATCACGATCAGGGCGAAGATCTGGTAGATGAATTCCAGCGAAACGGGGAGATTTTGTTTCATTAAGCCATACCTATTGTTGAAGTAAGCTTCTGGATGCCTTGCGCTTGAACGTTTTCGAAACCCTGGTCAGAATGATTTCTTGCTCTCTAACGCGGTCGTGGTTCTTCGCAGCCCATGCAAGGCCTAATCCTTTCATCAAGCAACAGTATCAAAATATACCTAAACAGTATCTGTTCGGAGAGGGTAGATTTCGGTTCCGGCCAAGGCCGCAGGGAATTGGAAACCGGAGGCGTAGCTGGGCTACGGCGAGGATTTCCAATGACCGAGAACGCCAGCCGGGGCCGAAAGATGCCCCCTCCGGACGGATACTAGATGTCTGCCGGGAAGTCCACGGCCTTATCCACCCGGATTTCTTCGGACGGTTCAAAGGGTTTCAGGTTGTCCTTTTGTTTGCGATAGGCGCTGCCCTGCTCTGGGGGGGGCTGCGCCATGTCGGTTGCGGTGCCCTTGGGCGGTGCGGCCTTGTCGGCACGCTGTTCCGTCTGTTGCGGGACCTCCCCGGCGGGTGCGGTCTGGGCCAAAACCAGCGGCGGCGGCCCGCTCAGCAGCAGGAGGATCATCACACCAGCGCCACAGGCCAGGCGTCGGCAGCTGAAAAAGCGTTTGATCGTCATGGGGTACTCCCGGCCGCTTCGGCATAGCGGCAGATGCGGAAGCCCAGGTCCGGACGGGCTTCGTCCTGGTAATCCCGGTAGGCGGCCCGCAGGGTGCGGATGGAGGCGTCCTGCCAGCTGCTGCCCCGGATGACGTGGTGCTGGCCCTGGGCCGGGCCGCTGGGATCGGTGGCCACCAGACCGGGCTGGGCCGGATAGATGCTGTAAAAATCGTGGCACCATTCGGCCACGTTGCCCCCCAGGTCGTACAGGCCGTCGGGGTTGGGGGCAAAGGATCCCACCGGGGATGCGGTGGGAAAGGTATCGTCGTATTTTTCCACCACCAGGTTCAACAGACGCGCGGCGCTGGCATCGGCGATATTGACGCTTTGGGCCGGGGGCGGGTAGCCCGTGCCCCAGGGGTATTTCCAGCCCCGGGCGGCGGCCCCGTAACGGGCGCAAAATTCCCACTCGGCCTCGGTGGGCAGCCGGTAGCCGTTGCCCATGGGATCCGTTGGCCTGAGTTTGCCGTCGGTTTCTTTGTACACCGGTTTGAGGCCTTCCTGGCGGCTCAGCCAGTTGCAGAAACGGGCGGCCTGCTCCCAGGTGACCTGCGCCACCGGCTGGTCATCCAGATTCAGCGGGGCACCCTTGAACGAGCCGGAATCGTGGGCCGGATCAAAGGCCCGGAATTCCCGGTTGCTGACTTCCTTGAGGCCCATGAAGAACGGCCGTGTCAACAGGATCAGCCGCAGGGTCTCGTTGGCGCGCCGGCCCTGCTCGCGCCGGGAGGCCCCCATTTGAAAGCGGGCCGGGGCGATCAGTTTCAGGCGGTACCCGTCGGCCGCCCGGATGATCCCCGGGACCTGGGTGGCGTTGGTCCGTTGGAGGCCGGCCTTTAGTTCGAGGGGGAACCCCGGCCGGGGCGTGACCTGGTGAATGACGGGGGTAAACCCTTCCTTGCGGATCTCGATGCGGTGGGGCACGGCCAGCAGGGTAAGCTGTTCCGGGACCGGGCCCTGGTCGCGGCCGTCCACCCGGAGAGTGGCCCCCGGCGGTGCGCCGCGCAGATAGAGGATGCCCCGGCGCGGCGCCAGCTCCACCTGGAGGGCGGTTTCCTCGCCCGACCGCAAGGTGACCTCCCGGGCGGCAGGGGCATAGCCGGCCTTGGAGAGCTGAACCTTGTGGGGTTGGTCCGGCGGCAGATCGATGGTCAGGGGGGTTTGGCCGTGATACCGGGTGCCCACCATGACGCTGGCGCCCTCCGGCTGTGAATTGACGACCAGACGGCCGTCCAGGGGCGCCAGGACCGCGGTTTCCAGGGTGAGGGGCGATCCGGCCGTGACCGGCACGGTTCGGGTCCAGGGCTTGTAGCCCGGGTGCTGCAATTCCAGCTGACGCGGGCCGGCCGCCATGGCCAGGGTGGCCGGGGTGAGGCCCTGGCGGACGCCATCCACCTGGATGACGGCCTCCGGAGGGTCCGAGCTTACGGTAACCCGGGCATAATCGGGCGTCAGCGCATAGGTCAGGCCCTGCCGGTGTTCCATGCCCTCCACCGTCAGGGGGGTTTCCAGCGGGCGGTAGAGATCGGCTTCGATGCGCAGCTGGTGTTCTCCGGCGGGGACCGGCCGATCCTTCAGTGGCGTGACGCCCGCGTCGCTTCCGTCGATGAAAACCCGGGCCCGTTCGATCGCGAGATCGGGCTGGCCCGCCTCGTGGGCGCTGATGTCCAGGCGGCCCGGCAACTTCTCCAGGGTCAGGGTGAGGGTCTGGCGGTCCTGGTTTGCCACCACCACATCGGTTGCCAGCGGTGTATACCCGGTTTTGACGGCGCGGATGTGATAGGTACCGGGGCGCAGCAGATAATAGCCGCGCAGCTGCGGGGTCAGCCAGGCGCCCTGGAGATCCACCCGGTCGGGCTCCGGCTGGATATCGAGCCGCAGCTGGCGGGCCGTGAAGACGAACCATAGACTGTAGAGGAGCACCGCCAGGAGGGCGGCGGCCAGCAGGCTGACAGACAGTCGGTAGGATGAAGCGCGAACAGGCGGCGCCTGGTGGGCCGGCTCGAAGGGGAAGGGCTCGATCCTCCGGGGCGCGCTTAGGTCCGGCGGCGTGGTGCGGCGGACGCTTTTAGCCGCATCCTGTGGAGGTGCGGCAGGATCTATATCTTTTCCGTGCATTGAATCACGACCTGGGTTGGCCCCTGACCGGGGCGGATGCGGAGCGTATGGCGCACGTCCTTGTAGCCGTCCCGGGCTCCAGCAATGGTGTAGGTGCCCGGGCGCAGTTCCAGCTGGCGGGTCGCAAACTGCCCCAACCGGCCGATCCGATAGACGGTCACCACGGTCTGTTCATCGGATTTGAGGGTGACCACGACCGGGGTGCGGGCATTCTGCACCATCCGCTCCAGGGATGCAATCTGGGATTGCAGGTGCGGCCCCCGGGGATCCAGGCGCTTCAGCTCGGTCAGCAGGTCCTCGGCCTCGGCCAGATAGGCGTCATGTCCCAGGTCGTCCGGATGGTCCATGTAGTAGGTCACCCGTTTTTCAAGGCGCAGCCGTTCCCCGGTCCGAACCACTCCCTGGGCGGCAAAGCGGACAGCCGGATCGATGCCCTGCACCTGGCGGTAGTATGCCAGGGCCTGGTCCCAGGCCTCATCGGACTCGGCCTTGCCGGCCAGCGTTCTTAGACGGGCGATGCGGTCCTCGCGGGCGGCGGTCTCGATCTGGGTGAGGGCGTCGCGGGCTTCCGGGGCCTGTGGGTTAAAGGTCAGGGCCTTGTCGATTTCCCGCCGGGCCTCGTCATAGGCTTTACGGCCCAGCGCTGTCAGGCCGGCCGACATGTGGCGCTGGAACTGGTCGGCGGCAATCTGGTCCCGGACGCGGGGCACGGCCGTCCGGGCCGGCTGCCAGTCCGGATCCAGCGCCAGGGCGGCTTCGTAATCCGTCAGGGCCAGGGCCAGGCGGCCGGCGGTTTCCTGGGCCGCACCGGATGCCATCAGGGCGGTCACTTCCGCCACCTTGGCGGCCCGTGCGAGTCCCTCGCGGGCCACGCTGTTCTGAGGATCGATTTTAAGGGCCAGTTCGAAACTCCGTTTTGATTCGGCGCCGTCCCCCGCTTCCAGGGCCGCCCGGCCTTCCGCCAGGAGTCGGACCAGGGCTTCCGGGGCCCGGGCCGCAAGTTGACGCGCATCCCGCGCGGCAGTGGCGTAGTGCTCGGCTGCCGCGGCGAAGTCGGCCGCCAGGAAGGCTGCATCGCCGGCGTCGGCCTGTGCGCTGAGGGCGGCAAAGGCGTCCGCCCCCCATTGGGGTCCCCCGATGGCTTCAAGGTCGGTTTGGGCCTGACGCCAGTCGGCCAGCGCCTGTTCCGCTGTGTTCTCATCGACCGCCGACGGGGCGGAGGGGGCTACGGCCGCCGGCCGCGATGGGGGCGGGGCGGGTTTTTCAGGGGTCGTGAGGGCGGCGGGTTTGGGCACCCATGGATGGCTTGCCAGATAGTGGAGCAGCCATCCACCCCCGGCCAGGAGCATGAGCCCCATCAGACCGAGGAAAACAGGGGCGCGCCACCCGGAACGTTTCGTCCCGGCGGGGTGGTCTTCAGGCCCTGTAAACGGCTGGGGGGCGATGACGGTGGCCGCGGACCCGGAGGCCACTTCACGCCGTTCCGCTGTTTCGCCAGACGGAGGGATGGTTCGGCGGTCATGACGGGCCAGGAGCTGGTCCAGGGCGGCGGCCACGGCGGCCATGTCCCCGGGACGGTCTTCCCGCCGTTCGGCCAGGGTGCCGGCCAGCCATTCGATCCACTCGGCCGGTGCGCCGTTCCGGTCCTGGAGAGACCGCCGCAGGGCCGCGCGGCGCGCCTCGGGTTCAGGGGTGTCGTTCGCTGCGGAAGGCTCCAGGGCTTCCAGGAGGAGGACGCCGAAACTATAGATGTCGTCGCCGGGGTGGGGCGGCCGGCCGGCGCGCTGCTGGGGGCTCATGCAGAACCGGGAACCGCCGGAATAGCGGATGGCGGGGTCCGACCCCATCTGCGCGACCCCGGCAATGCCGAAATCGGTCCAGTACGGGCGGGTCTGCCGGTCCAGCAGCAGGTTGCCGGCCTTGACGTCCCGATGGACCAGCCCCTTTTCATGAACATAGTCGAGGGCCCGGGCGGCCGGCACGAGGGGGCGCAGCCGCTCGATCCAGGGGCGCCCGGGCGCCTGGTTCCAGCGTTCGAAGCTGGGGCCGTCCACCCAGGCCATGGAGATAAAGACCGTGTCGCCGTCCTGGTGGAAGTCATAGACCTGCACGATATGCGGGTGATGGAGGCCGCGGGCCAGGCGGCATTCATTGCGGAGGAATTCCACCTGGGCCGGGACGGCGGCCAGCTCCGGGTGCAGCAGTTTGAGGGCGATGTCCAGACCGAGGGCCCGGTCCCGGGCTTGCCAGACTTCACCCATACCACCCTGCCCCAGGGGGTGGGACAGCTCGAAGCGCTCGATCAGCACCTGGCCGCGGCAGGCCTGCCATGATGCGCCGCGGGGCATCTCGTTGGTACGTCCGTCTTCTGTCATGTCCCCCAAAGCCCCCCGTAAGGGGACATTCCTCAGCCGCCGATCGTTTCCGCCGGGATCGGGTCCGGGGCCACAAGGCCCGTTTCCCGCAGATAGATTTCCTTGAGCAGCCGGCGCCACTGGCGGTATTGTTCCTGGGCGCTGCCCGAGAGCTCGTGGATTTCGCCCTCGACGTCCATCAGAACCGGCGCCATGTCGGCGCCGAAAGATTCGCTGAGCTCCTGAATGGCGGCGGAATGCATTTCCGCCTGCTTGGAGATGTTCATCCCGCTCATGAAGACCTTGCCGCCGGAGATCACCAACAGCCCCTCCAGGATATTGGAACTGCTGCTGCCGCCGTAGATTTCCAGGGCGATGGCCGCGGCCACCAGCAGGGCGCCGCCGACCTTGTGCAGCAGGGCGGAATTTTCCACTTCTTCACGAGCCAGGCGTTCGGTCAGGTCCAGTTTGCGCCAGTTCTCGTAGGGCGGCCACATGCTGGCGTAAAAACCGTCGTAGTACTGGTTGAGCGTGTCGATGAACATGTAGTCCCGCTCGCGGATGGTCATGAGCCGCTGCATCAGGGGATCGTTGTCGGCCGGGAGACGTTTGGGCCGCAGCTGGCCCTCCTCGTTTTCCGCCAGGTAGTCGCCGTAGGCCTCGGGCGCGAAGTCCCGGGCGAATTTCAGCTGGGCGACCCGGCGAATCGTCAGGATTTCCTCGGGCGCCAGGCTGTCGCGATAGACCGCCATCTCGTTGGCGATAGTGTTGTAGAGATCCTGGAAAGCGTCCTTCTGCCAGGGCACGTTGTCCCGATAATTCTCCCCCGTGGCCTCGGCCTCGTACACCTCCTCGAACCACCGGCGTCCCGTGGCATCGGCCACGCTGATTTTGAGCACCAGGGTCTGGCCGTTGGATTCGAGAATCTCCCCGTTGACCACCACGTCGTGGGTCTCACCGGCTTCGGGCAGCACCCGCACGGCTCCCCACTGGGCGCTTTGCTGGAGGGTGTTGCGCAGGTGGCAGGGGATGAAATGATCCTCGGACTGGCGCACCTTGTTGTCGGTACCTTTGTCCTGGGCCTCCTCCTCGGTCATTTTGGGGCTGCTGAAGACCACCAGGCCCACATCGAGCAGTTCGGTTTCCGGGATTTCCGTCTGGGCGATCTGGATATCGGCCGGTGCAACCTTGCGGGCGTTATAAGAGGCGCAGCCGCTGGTGAGCAGGGAGAGGGCGTAGAGGCCCACGACGAAGCCCGCCGTCCAACGGCGCCGCCGTCCAAGCGGCCCGCGCGGCCGTCGCCAACCGATGCGGCCCCACATCATCAGAGCCCCTTTTTGTAGTCGTAATATTCCTTCCAAAGCTTTTCTTTCAGCGCGGGATCGGTTTCCTTCTCGGCGGCTTCGCGCAGCTGCCGGGCCACGATGTCGTCATCCTGGGCGGCCTCGGCTTGCGCGCCGTCTCCGGCCGGGGCCTGGCCCCCCTGGCCCGGGGCGGGTTTGACGCGGGCTTTGTCCCGGTAGCGCCCTCCGCCGGTTTCCTGGGGGCCGCCTTCCTGGGCTGCCGCTTCGTCGTTATTCCCCTCCAGGCCTTCCGTGCCGCCTTCCCCGGAAGTGTTGCCGGTTTCCTCCCCGCCGCCGGAGGAGGAGGTGCCGCTTTCCAGGCCGGTCTCGCTTCCTTCGCTGCCCTCAGCGCCGCCTCCCTCGTCTTCCCTGAGGCTGCGGGCGGCCTGGGCCGCTTCCTGGGCGAGCTGCTTCATTTTCAGTTCGGACTGGACGCGGGCCACTTCGCTTTCGGTCAGGAGCATGTCGTCGAACGCGGCGATGGACTGATCCAGCTCCCGCTGGAGGGCCCGCAGCTTATCGAGTTCCCGGTCTTCCGGGATGTCGAGATCGGGCGGGGGCGGGTCGGGTGCGGCCGGGTGGACGCCGGCCGCCGATGCGGGCCGCGGGCGGGCTTTTTCCAACTGGAGGACCTGTTTCCGTTTTTCCTCGGTAAGCTGCCGGACCCGGTCCAGATAGGTTTCATAGAGTGCGATGCGCTCCGGGGAGGTTTCGCCGGACGCGCGGTAGCGGTTGAGTTCGTCCAAAATCCGCTGTTCGGTGGCCCTGCCGATTTCAAGCGCCCGCCGCGCCTCGGTCAGACGTTCCGCCGGGGAGAGGGCCAACCCGGGCGGGCACAGCAGCAGCCCGAGGGCCACCAGGACCACCGCGGTGATGACGGGGCGCGGCGCTGTCATCGGGCCTCTCCCTTCCACGCAAGCCACATGGTAAAAGCCGGCTGTGAAGCGCTGCCGATCAGGGGCGCGATCGCTTCCGGTTCCGGACGGTGATGGATATTGATAACCATTATTAATGGTGTGCTTAGTGGTTTGCGCCGCCGGTGTCAAGCGCCGGCAGGGGCGCTGCCCATGGGCCGGCCTTAAAAGGGGGTCGGCCCGTGCTTAGTGGGGGCAGCGTATGGCTGTCTGGGCACGTTCCGTATCCGGGCCGGCCGCCAGGTGCGTTGCGGCCGGCCCGGTTCCGGGGATTATTGCTTGTCCCGCAGAGCCGCGTGGGCGGCGGCCAGCCGGGCCACCGGCACCCGGTAGGGGGAGCAGGAGACGTAGTCGAGCCCCAGGTGGTGGCATTGGATGATGGAATCCGGGTCGCCGCCGTGCTCGCCGCAGATGCCGCATTCCAGATCCGGATTGACGCTGCGTCCTTTCCGGATGGCAATGGCCATCAATTCCCCCACCCCGTCTTCGTCGATGGTGGCAAAGGGGTTGTTGGGCAGGATCTTGTTTTCCATGTAGTCCACCAGGAAGCCGGTTTCGGCGTCGTCCCGGGAGAGGCCGAAGGTGGTCTGGGTCAGGTCGTTGGTGCCGAAGGAGAAGAACCCGGCATAGCCCGCGATCTGGTCGGCCGTGAGGGCCGCCCGGGGGATTTCGATCATCGTGCCGAACTTGTAGGCCACCTCCATGCCCTGTTCGTCCATCACCTTGCGGGCCTCCTCTTCAAGGATGTCGCGCTGGTATTTCAGCTCGTTGACGTGGCTGATGAGCGGAATCATGATTTCGGGCTGAACGTCGACGCCTTCCCGGGTAACCTCGCAGGCCGCCTCGAAGACGGCCCGCACCTGCATGGTGGTCAACTCGGGCACCAGCATGCCCAGGCGCACCCCGCGCAGTCCCAGCATGGGGTTGTCCTCGCGCAGGCTTTCCACCCGTTTGAGGATGCGGGTCTTCTTCTGGTACTCGTCCAGGAGCCCGTCGATGGCTTCCAGATCGGCGGCGTGCTGCAGGCGGATTTTCAGATCGGAGAGCTCTTTGAGCAGGACGACATAGTTGGGCAGAAATTCATGCAGCGGGGGGTCGATCAGCCGGATGATGACCGGCAGGCCTTCCATGGCGCGGAACAGGCCGGCAAAATCCTCCCGCTGGAAGGGCAGCAGGGCCCCCAGGGCTTCCCGCCGTTCCACGGGCAGGTCCGCCATGATCATTTTCTGGATATGGGGCAGCCGGTCGGTTTCGAAGAACATGTGCTCGGTGCGGCACAGCCCGATGCCTTCGGCGCCGTATTCCCGGGCCCGGAGGGCATCCTCGGGATAGTCGGCGTTGGTGCGGACCCCCAGGTGGCGGTACTGATCGGCCCAGGACAAGAGCTTGATCAGCCAGGGGTCCTTGATGTGGGGGGCCGTGGTGGTCAATTGCCCGCTGTAGAGCTCACCGATGGTGCCGTCGATGGAGATCCAGTCGCCTTCATGAATGGTGTGCTCGCCGATCAGGATGCGCCGTTTGGCCATATCGATCTTGAGCTGGGAGACGCCCACCACGGCGGGTTTGCCGAACTGGCGGGCCACCAGGGCGGCGTGGCTGGTGCGCCCCCCCCGGCTGGTGAGAATGCCCTTGGCAGCCAGCATGCCGTGCACGTCGTCGGGTTTGGTTTCCGGCCGCACCATGATGACGGCACGGCCCTCGTCCTTGGCCCAGTGCTCCGCCAGATCGGCTTCCAGGGCCACCACGCCCACCGCCGCCCCGGGGGAGACGTTGAGCCCGCGGGCCAGCATCTGGCCCATTTCACGGGCCGCCTGGACCGACTCCAGGCTGAACTGGGGATGGAGGAAGAAATCCACCTGATCCGGGCTTACCCGCAGCACGGCTTCCTCCCGGGAGATCAGGCCCTCTTCGGCCATTTCCACGGCAATGCGCACGGCGGCCTGGGCGGTGCGCTTCCCGTCGCGGGTCTGGAGCATCCAGAGGCGGCCTTCTTCAATGGTGAATTCCATGTCCTGCATCTCGCGGTAGTGCTTTTCCAGCCGTTCGGCGATATCGATGAGCTCCTGGTAGGCCTGCGGCATTTCGTCTTTCAGTTGGGAGATGTCGCGCGTCATGCGGATGCCGGCCACCACGTCCTCTCCCTGGGCGTTGGTCAGGTAGTCGCCCTCGACGGCCTTTTCTCCGGTGGATCCGTTGCGCGTCATGGCCACGCCGGTGGCGCTGGTCTCCCCCAGGTTGCCGAAGACCATGGTGACGATGTTGACCGCGGTGCCCAGGTCGTGGGCGATACCGGCGGCATTGCGGTAATCGATGGCGCGTTTGCCGTTCCAGCTCTTGAACACGGCTTCGGTGGCCAGGCGCAGCTGGTTGTAAGGATCCTGGGGGAATTCCATTTTGGCGTGCCGGTAAAAAATGGACTTGAAGTCTTCGACGACGCCCCGCAGGGTTTCGGGCGGCAGTTCGGCGTCGTTTTCCACCTGGTTTTGCTGGCGGGCTTTGGCCAGCACCTCTTCGAAAAAGTCGTCCGAAATCTCCATGACCACGCTGCCGAACATCTGAACCAGGCGACGGTAGGCGTCGTAGACGAAGCGCGGGTCGTTGGTGAGCGCGATCATGCCCTCGATCGTCTCGTCGTTCAGGCCGATATTGAGCACGGTGTCCATCATGCCGGGCATGGAAAATTTGGCGCCGCTGCGGCAGGAGACCAGCAACGGCCGGGCCGGGTCTCCGAAGACTTTGCCGCTGGTCTTTTCCACGGCCTTTAAGGCGTTCAGCAGCTGGTCCCACATGCCCTCGGGAAAGATGTTGCCTGCTTCGAGATAGGCATTGCAGGCCTCGGTGGTGATGGTAAACCCCGGGGGCACGGGCATGCCGATGCGGGCCATCTCGGCCAGGTTGGCGCCCTTGCCGCCCAGGAGCCCGCGAACCGCTTCCCAGTCGCCGCCGGCTTTGGCCTGTATTTCTTCCACCTCGTCAAACCCATAGACCCATTTTGTCATTTTCGACCCCTTTCGCAATGAAGTGCAATATCCCGCTGCAGGCGGCAAATTGTCTGCGCCCGCGGCTCGATGCAATATAACGTTGGATAAGCCCGGAGGATGATCAGAAGCCGTCCAGCAAACTGAACGGCGCGTGGTATACCGAGTGTGAGCACCTGTCAGCGACGCTGCTAAAATTATATGTCATGGCACGAAAACCTGTCAATCACTCTGACGATCTGATTGGGGTGGCCGGGGTTAAGCCGTCTAAATGGCTGAAATAGCACAAAGTTATAATGAATAAGGAGCGTAACATTCCCACCGGATGGTGCTACGTCTATACGTCTGGAGCTCCGGAGTGCCTCTTTTGCGCTTCCGCCTGCCCTTCAAAAAGAACGGCACCTGATACGGCGATAAGGATGATCATGACGGTTCCTAAAATCCAGGCAAAATACCAGGGCGCCATATCTCCCAGTAAAATGGAGAGCAGGAGTATGACGGCGGCGATCACAAAATAGACCAAAAACTTCAGTAGTCCCATGGGGTTCTCCTCAGAAATGGGTCACAGGATTCCTTCTCAGTAAGAATGATCCGGATCGACCTCGGCGACCTTCCCGCGCATAACCCAGAACGCCCAGCTGGTATAGGCGATGACGGCGGGGACGAAAATAGCCGCAACGCCCAGCATCCAGGCCAGGGTGGGCAGGCTGGAGGAGGCATCCCATACCGTCAGGCTTTGCGAGGGGTGACTGACGGACGGCATGAGAAAGGGGAACATGGCCCCGAAGACCGTTCCGATGATGCTGATCCAGCCAAGGGCTCCCAGCCACCAGGCGACATGGGAGCGGCCTTTGAAAATCATGAAGACACCCGACAAAATGGCGGTGTACGTCAACAGGGGGAGAATCCAGAGCACCGGTTGGGCCCGGAAGTTGTTCAACCAGGCCCCGGAAACGATTTCCACGGTCTTATGCAGGGGATTGGCGGCGCCGTTTGGCAAGGCACCGCCGGTAATCACAAAGCCGTCCAGCCGGCCGGCCCAGATGCCTACCAGGGTGAAAAGGACCATGGCCAGGAGCCCGAAGGTGATGGCCGCCCGCCGCGCCCGGTCAAAAAGGATTCCCTCCGTCCGGTTCATGATCATGCTGCCCCCCTGGTAGACCGCCATGGAGACGGAGAGCAATCCGGCCAGAATGGCAAACGGGTTGAAGAGGGACAGGAAGCTGCCGGTGTAGTAGGACTGCATGTTCCAGCCGAAATGGAAGGGCACCCCCTGGAGCATGTTGCCTATGGCCGCCCCGTAAACGAGCATGGGGACAAAACCGCTGATAAAAAGGCTCCAGTCCCAGAGGTTGCGCCACCGGGCCGAGGGCAGTTTGCTCCTGTATTCGAAGCCCAGCGGCCTCACGATCATGCTCCAGAGCAGGATCAGCATGACCACGTAGAGCCCTGAGAAGGCCGTGGCATAGATGGTCGGCCAGGCGGCAAAAATGGCGCCTCCCCCCAGAATAAACCAAACCTGGTTGCCGTCCCAGTGGGGGCCGATGACGTTTAACACAATCCTGCGTTCATTGTCGGTTCGCGCGACATAGCGGAGGATGGTCCCGACCCCCATGTCCATGCCCACCATGATGGCCAGCCCCGCGAGCAAGACGCCCAGAAGCACCCACCACGTCAATTTAAGCAGCGCATACGCTTCCATCTCTTTTCCTTTTCTGTCTGCTCAACGCACGGTCCATGCCGGCTTGTTGGCAGCGTCCCCCTCCTCTTCAGGCCCCTGGCGGGCCACCCTGAACATCAGGAACATCTCCACACAGATGAAAAGGCTGTAGAGCAGCACAAACCCGCCAAGTGAAAAGATCATATACGCCGGGCTGTGGCTCGAGGCCGCATTCCAGGTGGGAAGCATTCCGTAAACCGCCCAGGGCTGTCGTCCCATTTCGGCGGTGAGCCATCCGGCTTCGGAGGCCATAAAAGGCACCGGTATCATCCAAAGCGCCGTCTTGAGCAGCCAGCGCTTCTCCTGCACCAGGTTCCGCAACGAGTAGTAGGCGGACAGGATAAGCAGCGTCAGCATCGCAAAGCCTGCGCCAACCATCAAGCGGAAGGTCCAGAAGATGACCGGGACATAGGGCACCGAATCCCGGGCGGCCTGTTGGATATCGTCCGGCGTGGCCTTGGATACGTCCTGGTCCGGTGAGAAGCGCTGGAGCAGCATGGCGTAGCCCAGGTCCTCTTTATGGCGCTGGAATTGCTGCAAGGCCTGAGTGTCGCCAGGGGTGCCGCTCAGGGTTTTGAGGGCCTCCAGGGCCGGTATTCCGTTTTTGATCCGTTCCATGGACGCCGCCTGAATCTCCTTTATCCCGGGCAGCTTGTCGGTCAGCGTATGGGTGACCAGAGGGGTCAATACATAGGGAATCTTGAGCGCGAAAAGATTTCTTCTTTCTTCCTGGCTGGGAAACGCGATCAGATTGAAGCCCGCCGGCACCCCCTCGGTTTCCCATATGGCTTCCATGGCGGCGAGCTTGCCCGGCTGAACCTTGGCATCCAAATAGCCCAGGGCGTCGCCCAGGGTTATCACGGCGAAGATGGAAATGACGCCGAAAATCGACGCCAGGCGGAAGGAGCGTTGGGCCATCGCCAGATGCCGCCCTTTGAGCATGTACCAGGCGCTTATCCCCATCACGAAGAGGCTGGCCGTGGCATAGCCCGCCGCGGTGGTATGAACGAATTTGTTTTGGGCGTCCGGGTTGAAGATGAGGCTTGCAAAACTGTCCAGTTGCATCCGCAGCGTGAGCGGGTCGAAGTAGGCCCCCACCGGATTTTGCATGAAGCCGTTGGCCACCAGGATCCACAGGGCCGACAGGTTGGCGCCCAATGCGGCCATATACGTGACGACCAGGTGGCTGAGTGCGCTGAGCCTTCGCCACCCGAAGATCATGAGCCCGACGAAAGTGGATTCCAGGAAAAAGGCCATCAGGCCCTCGATGGCCAGAGGGGCCCCGAAGATATCGCCCACATAGTGCGAATAAAATGACCAGTTGGTGCCGAACTCGAACTCCATGGTGAGCCCGGTTGCCACGCCAAGGGCGAAATTAATCCCGAACAATTTGCTCCAGAAGATCGTCATTTCTCTGTAGATGTCCTTTTTGGTGATGAAATAGACGGTCTCCATGGCGGCAAGGATAAAGCCCATTCCCAGCGTCAGGGGTACAAACAGAAAATGGTAAAGGGCTGTGGCCGCAAACTGGAGGCGGGACAGGTCGACAACGGTGGTGGATATCATGGGGCTTTCCCATTAATGGGGGTTAATGAAGGAGTATTGGAATCCCGGTATGAAGAAACCCCTTAGAAATTCTCAGCGACAGCAATTACCGTACGCTTTGGTTCCTCCGTGAGACGGGCCGCTTTTTTTTACAATCCGGGTTGTATTTTTTGTTGAGTACGCATTTCCCCTCCTGTCGATTTCTTCATTATAGGCTTAACTCAAACCACCCGTTAACAGACAATAGGGCCAATGGTGTATTTCTTTTTCCGCAGTCGCGTATTGCCTATTTTTATCTGATTGATCGCTGAGATCTTCAAAAAAGTTGAGAAGGGTGTCTTTATCGAGGGCCGAGCAGGCGTATTATTCGCAGATGGCAAAAAAAAGATGGGTATTGGTCGATTTCGAGCTGCGCATCCTCGTGAAAAAGCGGGTGGGTTTATAGACTGGGTTTCATGACTGTCCAGGAGACAGTCATGAGTACGGTCCCTATGGTCTTGTGTCGTGGAAATCACACCATGTAGTGAGGATGTGATTTGGCTGATGTTATAACTATGGAAATATGAAAGATGGCCATCTTTCGCGAGCAACTTGGCATCCTGCAATCTCCACTTGACATGGTACTAAAAATTGGTACTATAAGTCCATGAAGCGCAAGCACCAAAAAACTTTGGATTCGATCTTTTCCCGTCCCACCAGTGGCAGTATCAAATGGGCGGACATCGAGGCCTTGTTTGTCGCGCTTGGCGCGGAATTGAGTGAGCGGGAGGGATCCCGCATAGGGGTGCGCTTGTTCGGAGAAAGGCGCGTATTCCACCGACCGCACCCCTCTCCGGCTACCGACAAGGGCGCGGTGGCCAGTATTCGCAACTGGCTGAAAGAAAATGGGGTGAAGCCATGATGAACATTATGGAAATCAACGGTTATCGGGCCATAATCAAATATGACCCTGAGATTGATATGTTTCGTGGGGAATTTCTTGATCTTAACGGCGGCGCCGATTTTTACGCCAAAACCATTGAAGACCTGCACAAGGAAGCTAAAACATCGTTAAAGGTGTTTCTCGATATGTGCAAAGAGGATGGGGTTGCGCCACGAAAGAAATTTTCCGGCAAATTCAATCTGCGTGTCCCGCCCAAACTGCATGCCACGATCGTGGCCAGGGCCACGGCCGAGGGCAAGAGTCTGAATCAATGGGTAACCGATCTGCTGAAGGAATATGCAGATGATCCGCCCAATGTTTGAAGATGTTGCAGCGCTCGATATCACAAACGACGATGCGGGGCGTCAGGAGTGTCTAAGTGGGAATGGCTTGGCATAGCGGAAAAGAAGAACGAGGTTTAAATTTTAGTAACGCAGAATTTCATGGACGACACCGTTCCCCAGCCTTGTGAAAAAACTGCTGGGCCTATAAGTGGATTCCTTAGCAGCCTAAGGGGCGGCAGTGATGAACGCGAGCTGGCCGAAACGAAAGGTCCAGCCTGCTCAATGCCACGGCTCAGGCGCCGCTAATAGCAGTCGCTTGCAGCCGCTTTGTTCGGCTCCTATATCCTCACTGATCCATAGTCTGTTGTGCCCAGATCCTTGTCCATCAAAAACAGGAAATGGTGGGTATGGGGAGATATCTGCTTCGCCAAATCTCCTAATCCACCGATCGTAAACAGCCGACTTAGCGAACGAGTGAGTCGTTCACAATGGACTGTCAGTTTTCTATTGATCAGACAATGGATAGCTGTGCTTTGCTTTGGATTCGCTATACGTTCCACCCAATTCGGATCATCTTGCAGGACTTCCATTTCGAGTTTTTGCCACTCTTCGTCCGGAGAGGGGCCTGGATCAGCGTCATCAAGAACAACATTGAGATTATAGTACCTTGCACTTTGAGCAAACTGTGACATGATTTCGACAAGTCGTCTCAGCCTCTTGTCGTTTCGGAGGAATTCGATATCATGCTTGGCAGCAGGGATCTGTGAGAGGTATTCGTTGGAGAAGCAATCTTGGGTTATTCGCTTCAACAGCCATGTGAGATCATGAGTTGGATTCTTGCTACCGCTTTTCTTTGAAAGGGCACTTCGGTCAGGGAATTGACCTTTTATCTGCAGATAATGGCAGCATATCACTACCTTCATAAGTCTTTCCAGACCTGACGATAGCAAGAGAATTGGCATATGGAAAAAATCCGATTCTCCATTCATCCGATTAAGTTCACGCAAGCCCGTTTTTACGAGCCTCATTGCTGTAAGTAGCTCTTCTCCGATCATTACATTTTGCATAATAGTTGGCATCGTCTAACTACAAAACCGAACGGCTCGGGCGTCCAGGACGCCCATGATTTCATGCGTTAGCATCTATCGAATGGTGTCCCGTCTTTGCGGCTTCCTTATCTCGCGGGGTGATATAGACGGCCGTTCATACTAATGGGGTCCTTTTACACCCGACACGCGAATCATCTTGTAAGCGTCGATAGAGGGGTTAGAACTTCTCCATGTCGGGTACGTTTTAACCCCATTGGTAAGTATCAGCATATAATTTTATGGCAACATGTGCGCAAGTTCCAAAGCGCGACATATTAGCAGAACGGTGACACTAACACCGCGTTGTTCCGCATTGCACGGGTAAGGCAGGTCCGGCTTGGGGGATTATGCCAAAAACGCATACCAGAATTTCGTTATAAGGACAAGGACTTGCTGATTGAGCAGTAGATGAAAACAGGGAGTTGGCTTGTTCGGAGAATGGCAAAAGGGCCGCGACCTTCACACCTGACATCCCTTTAATATGCACATCGATTAAGAGGCCTTCCGCATCGCCGGCTTGTTGAAAGCTATTCGTCTTTATTTTGGGGGTGTACGTAACTCAATAGGGCGAAATCAGCGCAGCGGTGTTCTATTCGATAAGTTTCCTGACGCTGATGGGATTGGAAGGCATCAATCGATTCTGCTTTCATTGATCACGATATCGGTGTACGGAGAAACGGCATAAAGTAGTTCATTTAATTTTTCGACGGTGGGCGTTGATTTGCCCTGCTCGTACCGGGCATACGCGTTGCGGGACGACATTCCCAAACGCTGGGCGACCTGGGCGAGTGAAAGGCCACTGCTTTCGCGTTTTCGCCTCAAAAGCAGGCTGATTAAGTGTTTCGGTTCTGTAGCACCGATTTCAAACGTTCCCTTCGGCCCTTTAAACACCTTGGCTTTAAATCCATCCTTATTGACCATCGTTTCGAGCATATCGGCGACCATTTCGTAGGCCTCTTTTTGGGTCCGCCCCTGGGTCATTAAATCCAGCATTGGGATTTCAGCCAACCAAAATTTATCGTCCTTATAAATTCTTCCCGTAAATCGCATCATTTTATCTCCGTCGTGCTTTGCGCAAAATTGAGCGGGCAAGCTTTTCATTAATTTCGTTATGCCTCGGGATGGGTTCTTGTCGGTCGCCGTTTGTCCAAATATCATGGTTCCCGCCGTGGCGCAGCAGCCACCATCCCAATTTTTTAAGCTCATCTTCCAAATTTTTTCTCTTCATGGATAAAACGTACACGTATAAGTGTGCATTGTCAACCTGGATGTCAAGTGACATTAAGCGGCAGATGCTGAAGGACGCGGAGGTTATGCAAAACCGATGATGTGTTTAGGTCGGATAGGCAACGACGTTATGCGTTTGCCGCAACAATATGGCACATAGCATTTGTTGCACATTACGCTGTTCTGGCTCCGTTCGACTATATCTCTAAGAAAAATCCTAGTTTTGAAAAACCACTATGTGGCATCTAGATCCGGGGGATAGGCGGGGACGTGCTACAATTGATACTGTCTCCCTCCAACCATGCCAAGGCTTCGGTCATATCGAGAAAGATTTCCGAGCAGCAGCCGGCACATTCGGCATTGATACAGAACATGCGGCCTATGGCGTAGGTAAAGGAGCCGCGCTCGGCCACGAATACGATTTTTTTGAAGAGCTGATGGCGCTTCAAGTCGTAAACGATCGCTTCGATCTCCTGGCCGGACAGGTCGACATGGGCTTCCCGGAGATCGACCATGAGATCGATCGGCAGGTGAAAACAGGGATCCGTCTTGATTTGATCCCAAGTGTCGAAGAAATCTTGGGCGGTGACGTCGCCCTGGGCCTTGAACATCAGCACATCATTTTTAATGAGGTGGGCAACAGGCATAAGGTTTGATATCGCTATCTGGGTGGCGGAATTGCCGGCTTGAGGTAATGATTAACAGAAAAAATGAACAATATCAACAACAGGGGAGTTGTGGTGATTTCCCGGAGGAACAAATGCGGAACAATTGCCATGTAACCTTTGGCCCGAACCCTGGTCTGTAGTCGACAAGAGCCCGGCATCCGACGCGGGAGGTGGTCGTCCGACCGGCCGCCGGAAGCAGCGATGCGGAAAACTTCCAACGACAATCAAATTTCCATAGAGGAGAACAGGGTATGCGACAACGATGGAACCCTTATCTGGCCGGTGGTCTGGCCGGGATTGTGCTGGTGGCCTCCGTGGCAGTGGCCGGACACTACTTCGGCGCTTCGACGACTTTCGCCCGGGGAGCGGCGGCTATTGAACAGACCGTGGGCGTCGATACCGCGCAGTATGAATACTTTACCGCCAAAAACGGCAAATACGGCGCCGGATCGCTTCCCAACTGGCAGCTGCTCTTCGTTTTCGGGGTCGCTTTGGGAAGCCTGGGGGCGGCGTTGGCCTCCCGGACGTTTGAAATCAAAAAGGTGCCTGACATGTGGGCCGCCCGTTTCGGCGATCGTCCACTGTGGCGCAACCTGACTGCTTTTGCCGGCGGCCTGGTGCTCATCATCGGGGCCCGCCTGGCCGGCGGATGTCCCAGCGGCCATGGGTTGAGCGGATTGTCCCAACTGGCGGTGAGCGGTTTTGTGGCCCTGGCCTTTTTCTTCGTCGGCGGATGGCTGACAGCCAATTTACTCTATGCGAAGCGGGGAGGTCGCTCATGAGTCTCATATATGGTTTGGTTTCGGGAATTCTTTTCGGCATCCTGCTGCAGCGGGCGGAAGTCCTGCGCTACGATCGCCAGGTGGGCGCCCTGCGGCTCCTGGACATGACGATTTTCAAATTCATGCTGTCGGCGATCCTGGTGGCGTCGGTGGGCATTTATCTTCTGAAAGACATGGGACTGGCGGCGCTCAATATCAAGGCCACCGGATTGGGGGCCCAGATCGTGGGCGGCACCCTGTTCGGGATCGGCTGGGGACTCCTGGGCTACTGCCCGGGCACGGCCGGCGGGGCGCTGGCCGAAGGCCGCCTGGACGCCTTCTGGGGTCTGGCGGGCATGCTGGCGGGCGGCGGTATTTACGCGGCCCTCTATCCGACCTTCAAGGCCACCGTATTATCCTGGGGCAACCTGGGCAAGGTGACGCTGCCCCAGGCGATGGGAGTTTCCCCTTGGATCGTGATCGTCACCATGGCCCTCTTGTTTTTGGCGATGTTCCGGCTGTTTGAGAAAAGGGGACTTTAATATGGTCTAATTCCGTCAACTCTGGTGCAGGATCCGGAGAGGTTTTGCCGATCCTGGGTGCTTTCCAATAAAAAGTTTCTTCCTTTTCTTTCCCGTGAAAGAAAAGGAAGCCAAAAGAAACCGCCCGTGTCCCGCTCAACCCTGCGCGTCGTCGTGGCGGACGGAGCGCGCGGAAACTCGCTTTGCTCAAACCCGCCTGCGGCAAGCCTTCGGCGGACAAGCAGTCCGCGCGCTTTAATCCGTCCGCCCCGCCGATGCTCGGCGCGGGACAAAGGGAATAATGAAAACCATAAACCCAAAAACCGACCCCTCTGCAACCGGCCGGCTACCTGACCATCATTCCCCGGTGGGGCCACCTTTCTGTATGATGGTGTCCCCTGACCGTCCTTTCCTCCCCGTCCGAGACGTTGACAACGACCGTTGGCGCCTGTCGGTCCTGCTTGATTCCCTGTCGTTTTCCGCCTAAACTGGCTGTCAGATACCAGGTTTGCCTTCATGGCGTGTCCGTCCAGCGATGGCATCTTTTGGCCCCGGCCGGAACTAACATCGACCACCTCTGGACCGATACTGAGGAGACTTTATCATGCCAGAAATGACCAAATCCCAAAAAGCCCGGGTGGCGATCCGCAGCTTCAAAACCGGTGTGGACGCCATCGGGTTGCGCGGTTATTACCGCCCCAAAGATATGATCGGGCAGGTCCTGGCCGACAGCCTGCGCACCCTGAGCCCGGAGATTTACGGCTCCATGAACGATCCCCGGGTGGTGGAGCTCCAGGGGCTGGAATACGTGATCGACCGGCTGCCGCGGGGCATCGAGCGTTGCAGCCGCATCATTCTGACGGAAGAGGAGGGCTTCGAAGGGACCAATTTCGAAAAGATCGAGCCGCCCAAACGCCGCCGGACGTCCTACCTGGTGAGCGAGACCGAAATGTGCTTCGTCATCACCCGGGGCTTGAGCGAGATCTACGACATCATGACCCACCTGACCTTTCTCAACAGCGAAGCCCAGAAAATCCAGGAACGCATGCGGGATGAGTCCGGGCGCCTGACGGTGGAATGGAAGGAGCTGGAAAAGGTCGTCCAGGGACGGCTGCCCTCCGGCGGCGAACTGGACCAGGCCCTCTGGAATCTGAGCATCATTCTGGGCCGCTCCTTTCAGCAAACCCGGGCGACCTTCGAAAATTTCGAGGAAGAACGCCAGAAGAGCAACAGCAATGCCGGCCTGTTTGCCCTGATCTATCACCTCGGCCGCCGCATCGACGAAGAAAAGCAGCACCCGGAAAGCGCCCTGATCGTCTACCTGACGCCCTCCCTGATGAACGGCATCGGCCACCACAAGTACGGCAAGCCCTGGGCCATCGCCATCAAACGCAAACTGATCGAACTGGGACTGGCCGACCGCCCCTTGCACATCATCAGTGCCAACCTGCACAGCGTGGTCAATTTGCTCTATGGGCCGGCGGCCCTGCAAGCAGCCGGCCGGGGGGATGCGGCGGGCTCCATGGTGGACATGGTCAAACTGATCCTTGAAGAAAAAATCGATGTCTGCGCCGCCGGTGCGTGCGGTGGCCTGACCTTTATGCCGGATGAGGCCGGAACCCACGTGGGCTGCCAGATCATCGACACCGCCCGGCTGGACCCGGCGGCGGCCCATCCGGATCTGAATCTGGCCCCGCTGCGGGAAGGCGCCGTCCGGCCCGTCATTCTCGTCATGGACTACGCCTTCGGCGTGCAGGCCTTCGAGCTGATGGAAAACCTGCTCTATCCGCACTGGGACAACGATCACCCCCACCTGTTCGATATCCGCTCCATTGCCGTGATGGGCAAGGCCGGCATTCTCTCGGGCAATAAAGGGGATATCATGCTGGCCAGCGCCCATGTGATCGAGGGCACCACCGACAACTACACCGTGCCCAACGATCTGACGCCGGAAGATTTCGGCGCCGACATCCCCGTCTACACGGGCCCCATGCTGACGGTGCTGGGCACTTCGCTGCAGAACCGGGACGTGCTGCGCCGCATCCAGCGCGGCTGGAATGCCGTGGGGCTAGAAATGGAGGGCGGCCACTACCAGCGCGCCATCAATGCGGCGATTATCAAGGGCAACATCCCGTCCCATACCAAGACCCGCTATGTCTACTATGCCTCGGACAATCCCCTGCAAAGCGGTCAGACCCTGGCGTCCGGCCCCATGGGGCTGGAGGGGCTCGCGCCAACCTACCTGATTACCAAGGTCCTGCTGGAAAAAATTCTGGCCGCAAGCGTTTGAGGCCGGCCGCCTTCCGGCATCGCCGATCCCACTGATAAAACGGTTGTTCTTTTACCGGGGCCTTGTTAAGGGAGCCTGCCATGGAGCCACCCGGGGAAGCTCACCATTGGAGCGAGGGGAAGATCAGGCCGTGCTGGAATGGCAGCATGACATACCGACGCGCTATTTTGCGACCTACGAAGATCTGGAAGAAGCCTTCCGCCGGCGTGTGGGCGGGCTGGTGCCGCGTTACCATGCCGGCACGCGTGTCTTCTGGGAGGATTTTCAGCAGCTCTACGAACGCCCCCTGACCGGCGTGGAAGAACCCTACCAGGCCTATATTACCAGCAACCCCCGGGACTGCCTGGCCTTTGGCACCCCGTCCCAGGTCCTCCAGGGGGCCTGGCTGTCGGCCGCCCGGCGCCACGCCGATCCCCTGGCGGAACCGGACCGGGTGGCGGAGCACTTCCAGCTGACCGGCCACCTGCACCAGTCGATCCGATCGCTATCCGGCGGGGAAACCGTGCGCCTGGCCCTGGCCAAGGCCTACCTGCTGGCCTCCTGCGCGTCGCGTCTGACGGTGGCCAGCCCTTTCAGCTGGCTGGCTCTCGATCATTGGGGGGATTTCCGGCGTTTGGCCGACTACTACCGGGCCTGCCGGACCGCGGTCGAGCTTTTGGCCCTGGAAGGCGAAGACAGCATGGCGCCGGCCGCCCCGGATCGTCATCCCGATCCGGCGTCCGTCCATTTTGCCTGGCGTTTGAAGGACCTCCGCCTGGACCTGGGATCCCTGCTGGATCATCTGCACGACCGGCCGGTGCAGGCCGCGGTGGCCGCGGTCGAAGAACCCCTGCTATCCCCCTGCCTCTTCCAGGGCGACAACGGCCAGGGCAAAAGCCTGGTCGCCAAGGCCCTTGCGGCGGCCATGCCGTATCGGGGGGAGGCCGCCGTCCTGGGACCCGACGGCCCCCTGCGCGTGCGCCTTGTTTTTCAGGATGTTCTCAATCAGACCCTGATGCGGTCCCGCAGGCAGCTGATCCCGCGGGAGAGGGCCGATGAGGCCGCCCGGGCCTATGATGATATCCTGGCCGGCATGCAGCGCCGCGGGCCGGCCTTAAACGGCGGCCTGCCCGCTTTTGCGCAGCAGGGAAAGACGACGGCCCCCTTGCGGCTGCTGGAGATCAAAATGCTTCTGGCGGCCGTGCGGCTGGCCGAGCCGCAGACCGCCCTGGTTCTGGACGAACCGGACTGGGGCCTGACCCGCGACCAGGCCATCGCTTATGTAGCGGCGGTGGTGGATGCCGCCCATGGGCGCGGCATCCCGGTGATGTTAATTTCCCACAAACCCTGGTGGCGGTCCGTGGCCCACAGCGTGCGCACCTTTCGCAAGGAGGCGTCCCCTGATAGTGAAACAGGGGTTCTCTTTCGGATCTGTATCGACGCCACTCCGGCAGGTGCGCCGTGAAAGTTATTCTGCGATTGATCGGTCTGGCGGTTCTGGCCGTGCCGGTTTTTGCCGGTCTCGCCCTCGTGCCGGAAGGACAGGCGGCGCTGCCCGGCGTGGCCTGGGGGCCGGTGGTGAATACGGCGCTGGTCATGGCAGGTGTGGCCGGTTTGTGCGGGCGGGCTTTCCTGGCCAACGCCCTGGCGGTCACGACCCTCATTCTGGTGCCCATTGCCTTCGGGGGCGGCCTGGTCGCCTGGCTGCTGGAGATTATGGGCGGGGTGTCCCCGGCTGCCGCCGGAGCCTTGCACGGTGCCCATTACATCCGTCTGACCCTGAACATGCTGGGCGTGATTCCCCTGGCGCTGGCCCTGGTGGCGTCCATCCCTTTCGACCGCCTGGAGCAGGGGCTGCTGCGCCGGGAGCGGGGCATAGCGACCGGCGAGAAATATCTTCTCATGTTTATCCGCGTATTCCATCATATCGTCTATTTTGTTATACCCAATATTCTGGAAGTCATGCGGGAGGAGGCCCTCCTGCGCCGCTTTTCCGAAACCGCGCCGGGTTTGACGGGCCGTCGCCGCGGGCGGGTGTGGGTCCGCCGCCTGATGGCCGGCCTTGTGCAGGTAGGCGTCAGCGGCATCTGCGCGGCGCTGCGCTTTATCCCGCTCTGGGCCAGGGAGATCGATGACCTGCCCGGCCGAACCGCTCAACAGCACAGGAGCCAATTGTGACGGCCAACACGCAGATGAAACAGCTCGTATTGGTGGGGATTACCGCGGCGTTTGCGACCCTTGCCTTTTTGGGGACGACGGTGATCCGGATTCCCCTGCCGGCCTCCGGCGGTTATTTCAACCTGGGGGACACCTTCGTCATGGCGGCGGCCCTGCTTTACGGCCCCCTGGTGGGCGGGCTGGTGGGGGCCATCGGCCCGGCCATGGCGGACGCCCTGGGGTTTCCCCAGTTCATCCTGGCGACAGCCGTGGTCAAGGGGATCGAGGGCGCCCTGATCGGCCTGCTGGCCGGCAAGCGGCCCCGTCCGCGGCGCGTCGTGATCGCCCTGGTGGCCGGCGTGGTTGTTCTGGTGGGCGGCTACTATTTCTTCGAGGCCTCCCTTTATCCTCTCCTGGCCCGCCGGATTCCCTTCTTCGGCGTGACCGACCCCGCCGCAGCCCTGGCGGAAATCGTACCGAACCTGCTGCAGGGCGGCATCAGTGCCGTCATTGCCTTTGGCATCTGGCGCATTCTGGCCCGCCGCAACGACAGATAAATGGCCGGAGGCCGGGGTGCGCCCGGGCGTATGATGTGGTGATGAGCATGGTTAAGTTCAGATCTAAGCCCTCCACCCCTGGTGAGGGACCTGGAAAGGTTTTGCCGATCCGGGGTGTTTTTTAAAGATGGTCTCTTCCTTATTCTTTCCCGTGAAAGAAAAGGAAGCCAAAAGAAACCGCCCGTGTCCCGCTCAACCCTGCGCGTCGTCGTGACGGACGGAGCACGCGGAAACTCGCTTCGCTCAAGCAGTCCGCGCGCTTTTATCCGTCCGCCCCGCCGATGCTCGGCGCGGGACAAAGGGAAGCATGAAACCCCCCCAAAAAATCCGCTTTAAAGTTCCCTTCGAGGGGCTGGGGCCTTCCGCCATGCGGGAGGAGGCTCATTTCTGGGGCCTGGCCAGTGCTTTGGCCAGGGCCGTGCGGTGGACGTGGCCGGCGAAGTGCACCGGGCTGTGGCCGTAGAGGGGGTCCCAGCCGGCCGGGTCGGCCGAACAGAAGAACTGGACTTCCAGCCCCATGCGGGTGGGGGCGTTGTCAAGCGGATGGCCGATCATCTTCGCGGCGGCCGCCCAGGTGGCGCCGCAGGGGGCCCCGCGCAATACCCGCACGGCCGCCAGGCGGCCGTCGACGACCTCGACCTCCAGGGACGGGGCGCCGAAAAGGCGGCCGTAGGCGCCCAAGCCCTCCTGGGGGGCCAGGCCGCAGCAGGTGGGCGGGGAGATGGCGTAGCGGATCTTGCGCCCCGGGGCGATCATGGGAATGGATGCCCGTGCACACAGCGCGGCCAGGTCTTCGGAAAGGTCCGGATGCCGGAGATAGTCCAGGACCAGGTCGGCCGTGAGCGCTTCCGGCAGGAGCCCCCGGGTGTCGTCTAGGACGGGGGGCAGGGGCCGGTCGATGGCGAAGCATTCCAGGCGGAAACGCTTGCCCCCGTAACGGCGGATGCCGGCGATTTTGGCTTCGCCGCTGTTCATCTGCTGGAAGACGGCGATGTGCTGCGGGGCACAGACGGCCATGGCGGCTTCCTCAGGAGGCATGGAGTTTGTCGTCCAGCTCTTTTAACTGCTTGTCAAAGGGACGGGTTTTGAGCGCCAGCTGATCGGTCAGCTCCTCCAGGTAACCGAACTGGGTTTCGATTTCCTGCTCGCAGGCGTGGATCGCCTTGCCCAATTCGGCGATACGGGCTCCGTCGCCCACGGCGGTGGCTTCCTGCATGGCGGCGTGCAATCCCTGCAAGCGTTGATCCCCTTCTTCGATCACCGCCTCGGCCCGGGCGATTTTCTTTTCCAGCGGTTTCACCACGCGGTTGCGCTGCACGATGATTTCGGAGCGCTCCCGGCGGGCGTCCTTCTTGGAGAGGCGCGCCGTCCCGCCACTGTTGCCGGGCGTGCGTTCGGGACGGCTGATGTCGGACTCATCATGCCAGCCCAGGCGATTGAGGAAGCGCTGGTAGCCGCCTTCGAAAAGCGCGGCCTGACGGTTCTGGAAGACAATCAGGCGGCGAGCCACCGCGTGCAGAAACATTTCGTTGTGGGTCACGATGATGACGGCCCCGTCGAAGGCGTCGATGGCGGCCAGCAGAGCGTCGCAGGATTCCATGTCGAGATGGTTGGACGGTTCGTCCAGCAGCAGCAGATTGACCTTGCAGGCCAGGAGCTGCCCCAGCAGGACGCGGCTTTTCTCGCCGCCCGAGAGCACCTTGACCGGTTTGAGGGCGTCGTCGCCCGAAAACATCATGGCCCCGCAGATATTGCGGGCTGTTTGGCGGTCCAGATCCTCCCCGGCCCCCAGGATCTCCTCCTCCACCGTGCGTTCGCTCACCAAGCGATTGATGTGGGTCTGGTCGAAAAACCCCATGCGCACGTTGGGATTGATCTGAATGGCGCCCCGGGCGGCCTTGAGCTCGCCGGCCAGGACCTTGAGGAGGGTGGTCTTGCCCTGGCCGTTGCGGCCCACCACCCCGATACGGTCGTGCTGATTCACGGCAAAGCTCAGGTTGGCAAACAGCGGGACCTGGTCGTCGTAGCCGAAGGCCAGGTCTTCGACGGTCATCAGATGCCGGCCTTTGAAAGGCGCTTCGCGGAAACTGAATTCAAGATTCTGGAGGGTGGCCAGCTTGTCTTTTTTCTCCATCTTGTTCAGGGTTTTGATCCGCGACTGCACCAGATTGGCGAGGCGGGCCTTGGCCCGGAAGCGGGTGATGAACAGCTCGATCTCTTTGCGCTTGCGTTCATCGTTCATCCGCGTTTTTTCGTAAATTTCTTCATCCTGGGCGATCTGGTCGTAGTATTTCCCGGTATCGCCTTCGATCTTGCGGGCCTTGCCGCGATGGAGCCCCACGGTGTGGGTGACCGTCTGGTCCATGAAAGACCGGTCGTGGGTGATCAGCAGCAGCTCCCGGGGCCACGACCGCAAAAAGGAGACCACCCAGCGAATGGCGGCGATGTCGAGGTAGTTGGTGGGTTCGTCCAGCAGCAGCAGGTCGGGTTCCGAGATCAGGACCTTGGCCAGATTGAGCCGGACCTGGTATCCGCCGGAGAAAATGGCAGGCGGCTGCTGGAGATCCCGCATGCCGAACCCCAGACCGGCCAGGATGCGTTCAGCCTTCCAGTGCTGGTCGGCCTCGTTGGGCGGCAGGCTGGCAACGCCTTCCTCGAGCACCGTGGGGTGGGCGAAGCGCAGATGCTGGCGCACGTGTCCGATCCGGTAGTTGCGGGGGATGGTGATGGTGCCGCTGTCGATATCCTCTTCGCCCACCAGGATGCGCAGCAGGGTGGTCTTGCCATTGCCGTTGCGGCCCACCAGGCCGATTTTTTCCCGCGGGTTCAGGGTGAAGCTGACCCCGTCGAAAAGGACCCGGCCGCCGAAGCTTTTATGGATATTTTCAATACTGATCATAGGGCATCGCTTGTCGCCGTAACGCTATTTGGGGGTGGCCAAGGCTTGCGCGGGCTCCCCGCGGGCTCCCCGGGACGCCCCGCCTGCGGATATTATATTTGACTTTCAAATTCAAGCTTTATATCCTGCGGCCGTTTTTTAACCGGTCTGAGAACAACACCCCTGCATGGCCATTCCCCTTGAAGTCAGCCGTCAAGCATCCGGCCGGGTGACGTATCCGACAATCGACCCGGGGGTGCTGTCGCTTCGCATCCGAGTGGGGGCCGGTGTCGGCAACGACGATGATATTCCGAAACGGGTAAGATGACGACCTTGACCCTTATACAGACGCCCCTGGCCTGGCTCGGGCAGATCGCCCTTGCGCGGTTGCGCCTGCTGGGCCGCTATGCCCTGTTTTTCCTGCGAAGTTTTGTCCTGATTTTCAGCTGGCCCCTGCCGGTGGCCAAAATCCTGCAGCAGACCTATTTCATCGGCATGAAATCCGTATCCATCATTTGCCTGACGGCGGTTTTCATCGGTATGGTGCTGGGGCTGCATGGCTACTATACACTGGTCAAATTCGGCTCCGAGGGGGTCCTGGGCGCTGCGGTGGCCCTGACCCTGATTCGGGAACTGGGGCCTGTCCTGACCGCCATCATGCTCATCGGCCGGGCCGGATCCGCCATGGCGGCGGAACTCGGGATCATGCGTATTTCAGAACAGATCGACGCCCTGGAAACCATGGACATCAACCCCATCCGGTTCCTGGTGAGTCCCAAACTGGCGGCGACCCTGATCAGCCTGCCGCTGCTGACCGCCATGGCTGACGTGGTGGGCATTATCGGCGGTTATCTGACCGGGGTCCTCCTGCTGGGCATCAGTCCGGGCATCTATTTCGCCCGGGTCGAGTCGAGCGTTGCGATGGCGGACGTCATGGGGGGCTTTGCCAAGTCGCTGGTATTTGCCGTCGTGATCATCACGGTCTGCTGCTTCAAGGGCTATTATACCCATGAAGGGGACGAGCACGGCGCCAAGGGAGTCAGCATTTCCACCACCTCGGCGGTGGTTGTGGCGAGCGTTCTGGTACTGATTACGAATTATATTCTAACATCGCTATTGCTATAAGATATGACGACTCCCCTCATCCAATTCAAGGACGTCTCCAAAGCCTTTAACGGGAATCGTGTGCTGCAGGGCATCGACCTGGATATCTACCAGGGGCAGATCACCACCATTATCGGCAAGAGCGGCGGCGGCAAGAGCGTCCTGCTCAAACACATCATCGGTCTGCTGGAACCCGATGCGGGCTGTATTATCATCGACGGCCACGACCTGACCCGGCTGCGCGGGCGGCCGCGCCGGTTGCTGCTGCGGCGCTTCAGCTATATGTTCCAGGACTCGGCACTTTTCGATTCGATGACCGTCTTCGAAAACATCGCCCTGCCCATCGAGGAGCGGGGCGGGTTGAAAGCAAATGAAATCAAAGCCCGCGTGCAGGCCCGCATGCGCGATCTCGACCTGGGAGCCATCGATGAGGACTACCCCTCGCAGCTCTCGGGCGGCATGAAGAAGCGGGTGGCCCTGGCCCGCGCCCTGGTCACCGATCCGGAGGTGGTCCTATTCGATGAACCGACCACCGGTCTGGACCCGATACGGAAAAACAATGTGCACAACATGATTGCCGAATACCAGCAAAAGCTTGGCTTTACGGCGGTGTTGATCAGCCACGAGATCCCGGACGTGTTCTATTTCTCCCAGCGGGTCGCCATGCTGCACGAAGGACGCATCATTTATGCGGGAACCCCCCACGAGTTGCAGCAGCTGAACGATCCGGTGGTCAACGAATTCGTCCAGGGGTTTGAGCGGCCCAGCGGCACCGCGGCCGAGATCGTTCCGGACGAGTCCTGGGAGGCGCAGTTCAACGAAGAAATGGCCCGCATGCAGCGGCACCGTGTGCCCTTTGCCTTGGTGGTCCTGACGATTGAAAACCTGGAAGACGTCCTGGCGACCGGCTCAGGGGAGCCCCAGGGCCTGACCCGGCGTTTTACCGATCAAGTGCGGCGCCAATTACGGCTGACGGATACCTGCACTCTGATCGGTCCCAATTCGATCCTGCTGCTGCTGCCCTTTACCAATTTGTCCCAGGCCAAAATGGTTTGCGGAAAATTGCGAAGAGCCTTGAACGGTAATGAAATCAGTGATATACAATCTCACGAGGGGCCTTGCCTGGCCGTCAGTGCCGGCCTTGCGGAAGTGGCCGGCAACGGGCATCCGGAGCGTACCCTGGCCCATGCCCTGGCGCATAAGGAGATTTTCTATCAATTCAGTGTCTGTTAGATGTGGAGCAACCCCATGAAAAAAGCCTCTATTGAAACGGCGGTTGGCCTTTTCGTCTTTATCGGCATTTTGTGTGTCGGTTATCTGACCGTGAAACTGGGGAAAATGGAGCTTCTGGGCAAACATTACTATTCCCTGCAGGCCCAGTTCGAATCCGTGACCGGTCTGAAAGTCGGTGCGAACGTGGAAATGGCCGGTGTGCCAATCGGCAAGGTGGAAGCCATCGCCCTCGATCCCAAACGGCAGACCGCTAAAGTGCGGCTGAAAATCCAGGACGATGTCGTGGTGACCGACGACGCCATCGCCTCCGTCAAGACCGCTGGTCTGATCGGTGACAAATACATCAAGCTGAGCCCCGGCGGCTCCGATGTCGTTCTCAAGTCCGGCGATATGCTCGTTGAAACGGAGTCCTCACTGGACATCGAGGATTTAATCAGCAAATATGTCTTTGGGGGCGTCTGAGAGCCGTCTTTCCCAGAAGGATAGCGGACGGCCGCCCGACCGACCGGCCGGACAGAGGAGACCGATGGGCCTTGCCCGGCCGGCGGCTTGGATCGAATCATTTGCAAAGCAATGCAAGGGAGACGTTGATAATGAAACGGTACTACCTGTCGATACTCGTTATGCTGTTGCTGTTGCCATTAACAGGCCGCACAGCGGTGGCCGGTGAACCCATTGACGTGCTCAAAGCGCCCATGGCCGAGGCGTTGGCCGTTCTGCGGGACCCGCAATACAAGGCGGACGATCCCGCCAAGAAAGCCGAACAGCGTGAAAAATTCTGGGCGATCATCAAGCCGTCTTTCGATTTCGAAGAGCTGTCCAAGCGCACCCTGGCGCGCAATTGGAAACTGTTCGATGCCGCCCAGCAGGCGGCCTTCACGGACGTATTCTCGGAACTCCTGGGCAATATCTATGTGGATCGGATCCAGGGGGGCTACAACGATGAAACCATCGAGTTCGGCGATCAGATCAAGCATGAATCGCGTCCCCTGGCCGTGGTCAAGACCTTTATCGTCTCCGCCCGGAATCGTATCCCGGTGGACTACAGCATGATCGAGAAGGACGGCACCTGGCGGGTCTACGACGTCAAGGTGGAGGGTATCAGCCTGGTCAAGAACTACCGCTCCCAGTTCAAGGAAATTTTGTCCAAAGATTCCCCGGATCAGCTGATCGAGATGTTGAAAAAGAAGGTTGCCGAACAAAAAGCCAAACTGGCCCAGGGGGAGAACGCCGGCTGATGGGATGGGCCCGGCCGGAAGTGACCGTACCGCATTCTGCACGGTCTTAGCGGAAGCAGCGCCGAACATATTGCCTAACGTGGCGGCGGACCGGGGAACCCTCCTTCGGTCCGCCGCTTATGATTTGTAGGGGCGGGTTACTTTTCGGCCGGCGGTGGCACTTGCACCTGGCTCATATTTTCGAGGGCCAGCATCAGGGCCTGGGTGCCGGCCTGGGCGCCGCCGTGGGCGGCGACCGACAGGTAAAGCTGGTGGACAAGGGCCAGTCCGGGCAGACAAAGATTCATGCAGCGGGCTTCCTCCAGGGCGATGCCCATGTCCTTGATGAAATGGGCCACATAAAATCCCGGATCGAAATTCCGTTTCAGGATGCGCGGGGCCAGATTGGTCAACGACCAGCAGCCGGCGGCTCCCCCGGAGATGCTGGCCAGGACCTGATCGAGATCGAGCCCGGCCCGAAAGCCGTACAGCAGCGACTCGCACATGCCGATCATGGTACCCGCAATAACGATCTGGTTGCACATTTTGGTATGCTGGCCGGCCCCCGCCGGTCCCTGGTGGATGATCTGGCGGCCCATGACGTCCAGCAGCGGCCGGACGGTCGCAACGGTTTCCGGATCGCCGCCCACCATGATGGACAGCTGGGCGTTGCGCGCCCCCACATCACCGCCGGATACCGGGGCATCCACCGTGCGGACGCCCAAGGGCTCGGCAGCCGTGTAGATTTCCTTGGCCAGGCTCGGCTCGGTGGTGGTCATGTCCACCGCAATCAGCCCCTGGCGGGCGCCCGCCAGGACGCCCTGGTCTCCCAGGTAGACAGCACGAACGTCCTGGGGGAACCCCACCATGGTGAAAACGATATCGGCCTGGCCGGCCACGGCCGCCGGCGACGCTGCCCAGGAAGCGCCCGCGGCGAGCAATGGCTCGGCCTTTGATCGACTGCGGTTATGGACAATGGTCGGATAGCCGCGTTGCATGAGATGCTGGCACATCCAGCGCCCCATCACACCGGTACCGATCCATCCGATCACTTGTTGACGCTCCGGTGCTGTGGTCATGCGGGACCTCCTTTCAGGCACGGATTGGGATCATTGACGGCGACAGCATACGCGCCCCCGGGACGCTTGGCAATAGGGAAGCAGGGCGGGTGAAAAGCAAACCGCGCAACGCTCTGAAAGCAGGAAAAAACCTGTTGAAACCCCCGCCATTTTTCTTTAAGATGGCGTGCGTTTGCCAACTCATTGGAACTAATTGAAATAGTTAAAAATTTATTGGGAGGCCACGAATGAAGGTGCTGGTCAGCGACAACCTCGGGGAAGTCGGCATACGCATGCTGGAGGCGGAGCAGGGAATCGATGTAGATGTCAAGACGGGATTGAGCCCCGAGGCCCTGAAGGAGATCATCGGCGACTACCATGCCCTGATCATCCGCAGCGCCACCAAAGTGACCGAAGACCTGCTGGCCGCCGCGCGCCGGCTCAAGGTGGTGGGGCGGGCCGGGATCGGTCTGGACAACGTCGACATCCCGGCCGCCACCAAGCGGGGGGTGGTGGTCATGAACACCCCCGACGGCAACGTCATTACCACGGCCGAGCATGCCATCGCCATGATGATGGCCCTGGCGCGCAACGTCCCCCAGGGAACCGCTTCCCTGCGGGCCGGACGCTGGGACAAGAAAATGCTCCAGGGGCGGGAAATTTGCGGGAAGACCCTGGGGGTTGTCGGTTTCGGCAAAATCGGCTCGATCGTGGCCGATCGCGCCCGCGGGCTGCGGTTCAAGGTGATCGTCTACGACCCCCATGTCAATCCGGAGCGCATCGCAAAGGCCGGCTATGAAACGGTCTCCCTCGATGAGCTCTACCAGCGCTCCGATTTTATTACGGTGCATGTGCCCAAACTGAAGGATACCCTCGGCATGATCGACAAGGCGGCCTTCGATCGCATGAAGGAGGGTGTTATGCTGGTCAACTGCGCCCGGGGAGGGATCGTCAACGAGGCGGACCTCTACGATGCCATGGTGGCCGGGAGGGTGGCGGGGGCGGCCCTGGATGTCTTCGAAGTGGAACCGCCCGAGGAATCCCCCCTGCTGACCCTTGACCGCGTGATCTGCACGCCGCATCTGGGGGCCTCCACGCGCGAGGCCCAAACCAATGTCGCCGTGGCTGTGGCCAAGCAGATTGTGGACTATTTGAAGTCCGGCACCGTGGTCAATGCCGTGAATGTGCCCTCCGTCACCGGTGAACTGCTGGAGCGATTGCGTCCCTTCCTGGAACTGGGGGATCGCATCGGCTGCCTCATGCCCCAGCTGATCAAGGGGGCCCTCAAGGAGGTGGCGGTCGAATACACCGGGAATTTTCAGGGGCTTGACATGTCGCCGGTGACCACGGCCATTCTCAAGGGGCTTTTGACGCCGACGGTCAAGGATGACGTTAACTCCGTTAATGCACCGGTCCTGGCCAAAGAGCGCGGCATCAAGGTCAGCGAAACCGCCAGCGCCGAGTCGGACGAGTTTCTCAATCTGGTAACGGTGCGCGCCCTGACCACGGAAATGGCCTGCACCCTGGCGGGCACCATTTACGGCAAAAAGGACTCCCGCATTGTCCGGATCAACAATTTCCGGCTGGAAATGATACCACTGGGCCATATGGCGCTTATCAACAATCTCGACAAACCTGGTGCCATCGGCAGTATCGGCACCACGCTTGGCAACCATGACATCAATATCGCGCGCATGCAGGTGGGGCAGGAGGAAGAGGGGAATCACAACATCATCTTCCTGAACACGGATACCCGGATTCCCGAGGCCGTGCTGGCGGAATTGCGGGCCCTGCCGATGGTGAAGTCCGTCACGCCTCTGGAGTTTACCGAATGCCGGGGATGAGCGTGCGGCGTTATTCCGCCTGACCGGAGGCCTGGCAATGGGGACCGCGAGGCGGTACCGGAGGGCGGACAACCGAACAACAACAGGGAGAAACCAACATGACGGAAGACCCCAAGGATTTTGTTCTCAAGGATTCGCCTCCTGAATCCGATGGTGCCAAAGCCTCCGATTCGGAGGCTGCCCGCGCCAAAAACGCCTATCAGAGGGAGGTCGAAGGCGCCCGCCTGCCTAAAATCGACTTTGCCACCTTTGTCATCTCACTGAATTCTTCCGCGTTGGTCCAACTGGGGATTCTGGACGATCCGACGAGCGGCCAAAAAAGCAAGGACCTCTCTCTGGCCAAACAGACCATCGATATTCTGGGCATGCTGGAGGAAAAAACCAAAGGCAATCTGAGTGCCGACGAGGGCCATATGCTCAAGAGCATCCTCTATGATCTGCGCATCCTTTATGTAAAAGAGAAAAGCTGACCGGCGGATAGAGGCCCAAGAGAGGGGGCGCGGCCCATCGACCGTATATTCCGGATCGGCCGCGTCGGCCGTTCTTTCCCCCTGGGGAGTTGCATGGCTGTGACTGAATCGACCCGGGAATTGTTGTCGCCGGCCAAGATCAACCTTTTCCTGTCGATTACCGGCCGGCGTCCGGACGGTTATCATGAGTTGACCACCCTCATGGCCGGCATCGATTTGTATGATCGCATCACCCTGGACTATTTCGGCCGGGGTATCCGACTGCAATGCGATGCCCCCGATATCCCCCGGGATGAGACCAACCTGGCCTTCCGGGCCGCCCGTTTGTTTGAGACGACCTATCGCCGGCACCACCACCACGCCCCCTTCAGCGGGCTGGCCATCGGACTTCATAAGCGGATACCGGCCGGCGCCGGTTTGGGCGGCGGCTCCAGTAATGCCGCCACCGTTCTCAAGGCCCTCAACGCTCAGGTGCCGGACCCGTTGCCCCATGCCGCTCTGGCCGCCCTGGCATTGCAGCTCGGGGCGGATGTGCCGTTCTTCCTGATCGGCCGCCCGGCGTTGGCCACCGGCATCGGGGAACAGTTGACGCCCTGGACCGATTTGCGGCCCTATGCCCTTCTGGTGGTGTTCCCGGGATACGCCCTGGCCACCAGGGAGGTCTATGGGGCCCTGAATTTGCGATTGACAAAATGTGAAAAAAAACTTAAAGGCTTCCTTTTAAAACGAGGCATTTTCGACGCGGCCGATCACCTCTGCAATGACTTGGAACCGGCTGCTATGCAGCGTTGCCCGGACATCGCCGTGATCAAAAATGAATTTGTTCGGTTAGGGGCGCGGGGCGCCCTCATGTCCGGGAGCGGATCTTCCGTATTTGGCGTGTTTGGTTCCGCCGTCGAGGCCCGGAACGCCAGGCAGCACATGCGGACACGTTCTGCCTGGCAGGTTTTTCAGGCCAACGTGATTGTCTAAAAAGCGCGGGAAGATTCGTTGGCGGATTTTTTTTGGGACTGTTTGGGGCGTCGTCAAGTGGCAAGACACAGGGTTTTGGTCCCTGCATTCGGAGGTTCGAATCCTCCCGCCCCAGCCAATTTTTTCTAAACTTCTTCCGGCACCGCGGACGCATTGATGAATAAACTGGCCATATTCAGCGGTAATTCAAACCCCCGGTTGACGCAAAAAATCTGTGAATATCTCAATATGCCCTTGGGGGGGGCCAAGGTAAAAACCTTCAGCGACGGTGAAATCCAGATCGAAATCGATGAAAACGTGCGCTCCAAGGATGTTTTCATCGTCCAGTCCACCTGCCATCCCGTGAATGACAACTTGGTGGAACTGCTGCTGATGATCGATGCCTTCAAGCGGTCTTCCAGCCGGCGCATCACCGCGGTGATTCCCTATTACGGATACGCCCGTCAGGACAAGAAGGTGGCGCCGCGGGTGCCCATCAGCGCCAAGCTGGTGGCCAACATGCTGGAAGTGGCGGGAGCCAATCGTATCATCACGATGGACCTGCATGCCGGGCAAATCCAGGGCTTTTTCGATGTCCCGGTGGACAACCTTTTTGCCGCGCCGGTTATTCTCGAGTATATCCGCAACAATCTCAGCGGCAATCTGGTGGTGGTATCCCCGGATACCGGGGGCGTTGTGCGGGCCCGGGCGTTTGCGAAGCGGCTGGATGCCGATCTGGCCATTATCGACAAACGGCGCGATCAACCCAACGTGGCCAAGGCCATGGCTGTGATCGGGGATGTTCAGGACAAGATCGCCATCATTTTGGATGATATGGCGGATACGGCGGGGACACTGGTGGAAGCCTCCTCGGCCGTCATGGCGCGGGGGGCCGCCGAAGTGCATGCCTGTTGCTCCCATGCGGTGCTCTCCGGGCCAGCCATCGAGCGGATTTGCAATTCCCACTTGAAAAGTGTGGTCGTGACGGATACCATCCCGCTCAGCAAAAACGCCCTGACGTGCGACAAAATCAAAACGCTGAGTATTGCCGAACTGGTCGGGGAGGCGATTATCCGCAGCCACCGGGGGGATTCGGTTACATCCCTTTTTGTTTAACGATACGGAAACTATCGCCATTAAGGCGACTTTTTAGATAGCTAACAAGCACTTTCAGGACCGCCTGGGGAAACGTGTGCCCAGCGGCCGGAAGATACGATCAGGGAGGATAGATTTTTGGAGTTTTTCGAACTGGCAACCAAACTGCGAACCACCAGAGGAAACAGCCCGGCGCGGGCTTTGCGACGTGACGGCTACTTGCCGGCCGTCATTTACGGACCAGGCAAAGAGACGGTCGCCCTCAGTGTCAGTGTCTATGACATGGAGCAGGTCATCAAGAAGACCAAAACGCTTCAGGTTTTTGTCAACCTGGCGATTGAAGGCCAAGGCATCCGTACCGCCATGCTCAAAGAACTGCAGCGGCACCCGGTCAGCGGCAACTTTATTCATGCCGATTTTTATGAAGTTGCCATGGACCGCAAGATTAACGTCATGATTCCGATCGTGACGGTGGGCCAAAGCAAGGGTGTTGAATTGGGCGGTATGCTCCAGGTTATCCGGCATGAAGTGGAAGCCTTTTGCATCCCTTCCAATATCCCGGAGGTCATCGAGATCGATATTAGCGACCTGGACATCGGGGAATCGGTACATATCGAGGATATCGAACTGGAAGGGGATGTCGAGCTCGTTCATGACGTCAATTTCACTATTTTGACCGTTCTTAGCGCCCGCCAGGCGGAAGAAGAACCCGAAGAAGTCGAAGAGGCTGAAGGCGAAGCTGAAGAAAGTGCCGAAGAGCCTGCCGCCGAATCATAACGGGTCCCGCCTTCGCTCGGTTGGTTCCGGATTGGGCCACAGCCGATAGCGTTTAGGATGGTGAGGACGGTTGTGACATCACTTCACAGATGGCTGGCCCGCCTGCGTCAACCGCTCCGGCCCCGCATGATGATCGTGGGGCTTGGTAATCCGGGTGAGGCTTACCGGCAGACCCGGCACAACGTGGGGTTCATGGTGCTGGAGCGCATCAGTCAGGACCATTCGATCCCGCTGAAACACCGCCGACGCGACAGTCGCTACGGATTCGGTACCATTGCGGATCACGCCGTGGTTCTCGCTGCTCCCCAAGCCTTCATGAACCGCAGCGGCCCGCCCGTCTTGCACTTGTTGTCTTATTACGGTATCTCCGCAAAGGACGTTCTGATCATTCATGACGATATTGATCTTGCTTTTGGACGCTTAAAAATAAAAGAGAAAGGAGGGCATGGAGGCCACAACGGTTTGAAATCAGTTATGGATGCCCTGGGCGGTGGGGATTTCGCCCGCCTGCGTATCGGCATCGGGCGTCCGGCTCGTGGAAGTGATGTCATCGATCATGTACTGAGTCCCTTCAGCCAGGAAGAAAGCGCAACGCTGAAACCGGTACTCGCCCGAGCCAGTGATGCTGCAGTGACCGTCCTTTGCCACGGGGCGAAAGTCGGTATGAACAGGTTTCATCGCAACACCATGAATTCACCCGAAACATCTGATGGAGGAAAGAATGGACGCAGTATTAAATAATCTGCCGCTGACATGCACACTCGTAGGCGTAGCCGGTATTGTGTTTGCCATCCTTCTGGCCGCAGTTGTCAAAGGCGCACCGGCTGGAAACGAAAAAATGCAGGAGATCGCGGGCGCCATCCAGGAAGGCGCGATCGCCTATCTCAATCGCCAGATGAAAAGCATGGGGATTGCCGGTATTATCATTTTTGGTGTTATTTTTGCGACCATGGGTGCCAAAACCGCCATCGGTTTTCTCATGGGCGCGGTGGCTTCCTTTTTGGCCGGCTACATCGGCATGCGGGTTTCCGTTCTGGCCAATGTCCGCACGGCCGAAGCCGCCAAAAAAGGCATGTCCGCCGGTCTGTCCATGGCCTTCAAGGGCGGTTCCGTTACCGGTATGATCGTGGCCGGCCTGGCCCTGACCTCGGTTGCGGGCTACTACACCCTGACCCATGACGTTACCGCGCTGGTCGCCCTCGGTTTCGGCGGCAGCCTGATTTCGATCTTCGCCCGTTTGGGCGGCGGTATCTTCACCAAAGGCGCCGACGTGGGCGCCGACCTGGTCGGTAAGGTCGAAGCCGGTATTCCCGAAGACGATCCCCGCAACCCGGCTACCATCGCCGACAACGTGGGTGACAACGTTGGCGACTGTGCCGGTATGGCCGCCGACCTTTTCGAGACTTATGCGGTGACCGCCGTGGCCGCGATGCTCATCGGCCATTTGCTGTTCCCGAAAATTCCGATGGCTACTGAATTCCCGCTGATACTGGGTGCCATTTCGATTATCGCTTCCATGATCGCCGTTTTCTTCGTCCGCCTGGGCAGCAGCGAATACATCATGGGTGCGCTCTATAAGGGCATGTTCGGATCGGCTATCATGGCCGGTATCGCTTTCTACTTTGCCGCGAATAAATTCATGACGGACATTCCCAACGTTTCCGCTATGAACATTTATTACTGCACCCTGATCGGGCTGGTGCTGACGGTCGTGATCGTCATCATCACCGAGTACTACACCGGCATCTACGGTCCGGTTAAAGGCATCGCCGACGCCTCCACTACTGGCCACGGCACCAACATCATCTCCGGTCTGGCCGTATCCATGCAGGCCACCGCGGCGCCGGTTCTGAGCATCTGTCTGGCCATTTTCCTGGCCCACAACTTCGGCGGGCTCTATGGCATCGCCATGGCCGCCATGTCCATGCTTTCCATGACCGGTATGGTCATTGCCATCGATGCCTACGGTCCTATCACCGACAACGCTGGTGGCATTGCCGAAATGGCCGGTATGGATGACAGCGTCCGCGCCGTCACCGACCCGCTGGATGCCGTCGGCAACACCACCAAGGCCGTTACCAAGGGCTATGCCATCGGTTCCGCCGGTCTGGCCGCTCTGGTGCTCTTTGCCGCCTACGTGATGGAATTCCAGATGCAGGGCGCTGAAAAAGCGATCAAATTTGACCTCTCCGACGTCAACGTCGTGATCGGTCTGTTCATCGGTGGCCTGTTGCCCTATCTGTTTGCTTCCATCGCCATGAAGGCCGTCGGCAACGCCGGTGGCGCCGTTGTCGAGGAAGTCCGCCGTCAGTTCCGCGAAATCCCGGGCATCATGGAAGGTACTGCCAAACCGGATTACGGTGCCTGCGTGGACATCGTCACCAAGTTTGCCCTGAAAGAGATGCTGGTACCGGCGCTGCTGCCGGTTATCGCGCCGCTTATTGTCGGCTTTCTGCTGGGCAAAGTTGCCCTGGGCGGTCTGTTGATCGGTTCTATCGTGACCGGTGTGTTCGTGGCCCTGTCCATGACCACGGGTGGTGCCGCTTGGGATAACGCCAAGAAATACATCGAAGACGGCCATCTGGGCGGCAAGGGCAGCGATGCCCACAAAGCCGCCGTTACCGGTGACACCGTAGGCGACCCCTACAAGGATACCGCCGGTCCGGCCGTCAACCCGATGATCAAGATTCTGAACGTTGTCGCTCTGTTGATGGTGCCGTTCCTGTTGTAAACGACTTCGTTCCTCTATCTTGAGCTGAAATAAAGGATTGGCGCAGGTTTGCGCCAATCCTTTTTTATTGATTGTTTGCGGCCGCTATGGTATTGTCTTGCGAAATAGATAGAAATATTAGCCATTTTCGCATGAAATGAAAGTTATATGACCGAGAAAAAAAAGACTCAGAGCCCAAGCACCAAACCAAAAAAAGGCAAATTCACGGTGGGTGACTTGGCTGTTTATCCGGCCCATGGGGTGGGGGAGATTACCGCCATCGAGACCCGTGTCGTCAACGGGGAGGAGCACGATTTCTATATCATGAAAGTGCTCGAAAACGGCATGGTGATCATGATCCCCACCTGGAATGTCGAGTCCGTGGGCTTGCGGGATATCATTGATGAGAAGGACATTCCCAAAGTCTATGACGTGATGAAAAATCGGGACTCGGCGGCCGGGGACAACCAGACCTGGAATCGCCGTTACCGCGAATACATGGATAAGATCAAGACGGGCAGCCTTTTCGATGTGGCTGAAGTCTTTCGCGACCTCTTCCTGCTAAAACTCACCAAAGACCTTTCCTTCGGGGAACGCAAGCTTTACGACACGGCGCAGGTCCTGCTGGTCAAAGAGCTTTCCACCGCCAAGAAAGCCGACGAGAAGACGGTTCTCAAGGAAATCGAGTCGCTTTTCAATAAAGGCAGCGCCTAACGGCCCTTCGCTCCATGGAAGCCTCCGCCGGCTGTTTCCGTTTCGCCGTCTCGGCCTCCGAGGCCGGAAAACGGTTGGATGTCATTCTCGCCGGGCATTTACCGGACTGCTCCCGGTCCTACGCCGCCCAGTTGATCCAACAAGGTAACGTTCACGTCAATCAGTGTCCGTGCAAACCATCCTACCGTGCCAGGGGAGGCGATACCATCGCCGGAGCGGTGCCGCCGCCCGAGCCGGTGGACATCGTCCCCGAGCCTATCGAGCTGAAGATTCTCTTCGAGGATGCGGCTCTCCTGGTTATCAACAAACCCCCTGGCCTCGTGGTTCACCCCGCGCCGGGCCACCCTCAGGGAACCCTGGTCAACGCGCTCCTGCACCATTGCGACGATTTGGCCGCTTTTCGTGGTGAAATTCGTCCCGGCATCGTGCATCGTCTCGACAAGGATACCTCCGGTGCGCTGGTGGTTGCCAAAACCCCGGCGGCCCATGAGCACCTGGCGGGCCAGTTCAAGGCCCGATCGGTGCGCAAGACCTACCTGGCCATCGTCAAAGGCGTGATGAAGGTCCCCCGGGGCGAAATACATTTGCCCATCGGGCGCCATCCGACGGCCCGCAAAAAGATGTCCACCAGGGCGCCCCGGGCGCGTTCCGCCGAAACGCACTATCGGGTGCGCGAGATTCTGAGGGGGGCAACCCTGCTGGAACTCGATCTGAAAACCGGACGAACCCATCAGATTCGCGTGCATTGCGCTGCCATCCACCATCCTGTCTTGGGCGATAGGGTCTATGGCGGCCGGCAGAATGCCGAGGTTTATACCCACAGCGGTTCGGCGCCGCTTTCGCGCGAAGCGGTCAGACGCCAGATGCTGCACGCCTGGCGGCTGGGTTTTTTTCACCCCCTGGACGGACGCTGGCTTACCTGCGAAGCCGACCTGCCGGAGGATATGCAGGCGGTTCTGACCGAACTAAGGTAATTCCTCACTTGTTTGCAGCGCAAAGGAAAGAGCCCCGGGAAAATTTCGATCCCGGGGCCTGATCTGGAAACGTCGCGTGTGGGGTGGCCGGGCTAAGGGGGCACGCCAAGCTGCCGGCTCAGGCGGCGCAGGAATCCTTATCGTAACAGATGCGGCAGCAATTAAGGCAGCGATTGGATTCCCGTGCGGCATCCTTCTGGCTGATCACAAGATCGGCTTCCTCAAAGGTTTTGATACGTTCTTCAACGGGCATCTCGGGCATGGGGGTGCGCTTGATGGGGGTGATGCCCTCCACCGACTCGAAAAGCGATTCCGGGATATGCTTCTTACGCAGCGATTTAGAGACGGGGGTAACTTCTTCACCACTAAGGAATAGATGAATGGCGCGGGCCGCCCGCCGTCCGCCGCCGATGGCTTCCACCACAAGAGAGGCCCCGGTTTGGGCGTCGCCGGCGGCAAAGATATAGGGAATATTGGTTTGGAGCGTTTCCGGATCGGCTTCGATGGTGCTCCAGCGGGTGACTTCCAGGTCTTTGATCGTGTTTTCCTTTTCCAGGAAGGACACATCCGGTCCCTGGCCGATGGCCGTGATGAGCATATCGATGTCCATCAGGGTCTCCGAGCCCTCGATCGGTACGGGACGTCGCCGACCGCTGGCATCGGGCTCCCCCAGCTCCATTTTAAGATATTCCAGCTGCTTGACATGGCCGTTTTCATCGCCGATGGCTTTAACGGGCGCTGCCAGGAAATGGAACTGGACCCCTTCGTGTTCGGCGGCCTCGATTTCCACCATGTTGGCCGGCATTTCTTTGCGCGTACGGCGGTAAACGATGGAGACTTCATCGGCACCCAAGCGGACGAGGGTGCGCACGCAGTCGATGGCAGTATTGCCGCCGCCGATAACGACGCATTTTTTCCCCACCGGAACTTCCTCCGGGTTGTCGCCCTGCTGGTGGCTGGCGAAACGGGTCAGAAAGTCGATGCCGGTGAAGCACCCCTTTAAATCCTCCCCCTCGGCCCGCAGCTTATAATCCTTCCAGGCACCGACGCCCAGGAAGATGGCATCAAAGCCCTCTTCGCGCAGGGAATCGACGGTGTAATCCTGTCCCAGGCGGACGTTGTTCTGAAATTCGACACCAAGGTTGAGGATGCCGTCGGTTTCCCATTGCAGAACTTCCTTGGGCAGGCGGTATTCGGGGATGCCGTAGCGGGTCATCCCTCCCAGTTTGGGCATCATATCAAAAATCTTGACGCTGTGTCCCAGTCGCCGCAGAAAGTAGGCACAACTCAGCCCCGCCGGTCCGCCGCCGATGACAGCCACCTTTTGGCCGGTTTCCGGGGCGCAGGGGATGGGCAGCCGTTTGCCGGAGTTCATTTCATAGTCGGCCACAAAGCGCTTCAATTGGTTGATGGAAACAGCTTCGTCTTCGATGCCGCGCCGGCATTTGTCTTCACAGGGATGGGGGCAGACCCGGCCGCAGGTTAGCAGAAGCGGATTGCGTTCCCGAATGGTATGAACAGCCCCCTCGTAGTCGCCCTCTTTGATCTGGCGCACATAGCGGGGTATATCGATTTCCGCCGGGCAGGTTTGCTGACAGGGCGCCAACGCATCGTCTTCCTGATTGAAGTGCAGCAGCCGTTCCGACATGGTCCGCACCCGGATGATGTTTTTGGGGCAGGCCCTTTCGCAGGCACCGCAGCCAACACACAGGGCTTCATCGACCACCGGAAAGCCGTTGGGGCCCATATGCACGGCATTGAATTTACAGGAGGCGATACAATCGCCCTGGCCCAGGCAGCCGATGGAGCAAATGCGCTGACCGCCGTAAAGGGCTGCCAGGGCTTGGCAGCTATTGACCCCGTTGTAGTAGAAATGATTGTCGGCGCGGTCGCCGCCGGAGCACTCGTTTTTGGATAGGAGGGGCTCGGCGCTGCCGGGATCAACCCCCATGACACCTGCCACGGCCACGGCGGATTCCATTCCGGCCACGATGCACACGCTGGGCGGCGCCTGGCCGTTGACCACCGCCACGGCCGCCGCCGAGCAGCCGGCATAGCCGCATCCGCCGCAGTTGGCGCCGGCGAGGAAATATTCGACCTCCCCGATGCGCGGATCCTCATAAACATAAAACACTTTCGAGGCAACGCTCAGGACCAAACCGCAAACGGCCCCGATGCCCATTAACGCCATGATCGAAATGTAGACCGGTTCAAGCACGATGAACTCCTTGAGGTCCTATTGCAGGTCTAAACCCATGGGGAGAAGCGGTGCAACGCAACGTATAGCCCACCATAAAACTGATATGCTTTACAAAAGCTGCCATGAACCATCTGCCGTCGGTCGGTTTTTTTAGGCCATGCCCTTGAATGCATAGAAGGAGAGCGAAACGATGCCCGCCGTAACCAGTGCGATGGAGGTGTCCTGCAGAGGGCGAGGCACGCGTGCCAGCAAAATGCGTTCACGAATGCCGGCAAACAGGATCAAAGCCAACCCGAAACCGGCCGCATATGCAAAGGAGGACACCAGGGTCTGCATGAAATTGTATTCTTTGTCGATATTGATCACGCAGACGCCGAAAACGGCACAGTTGGTGGTGATCAAGGGCAGAAAAATTCCCAAACCGGCATAGAGGGCCGGGATGCTTTTTTTAAGGAACATCTCTACGAACTGGACCAGGGAGGCAATAACTAAAATAAAGGCGATGGTGCGCAGATATTCCAGTCCGAGCGGTACCAGCAGATAGGCGAAGATCAGCCAGGTGATAACGCCCGCCAGGACGAGCACGAAGATGACCGCCATCGCCATCCCCACGGCCGTTTCCATTTTTTTGGAAGTTCCAAAAAACGGGCAGTTTCCTAGAAACTGCGCCAGCAGGATATTGTTGACGAAGATGCAGCTGATAATCAGAGTCAAATATTCAGCCATAGCCGGTCTCCTATTTCTTGCCTGCTATATTCATGAAGCATAGCATGAGTCCCAGACAGAGGAAGGCGCCCGGAGCCTGGACGACGAATTCAAAAGGCTGGAATCCGGGGAAAAACTTCGCCACATCAAAAATCGGCCCATCAAAAAGGGGGGAGCCCCAGAGGGTCAGCGTTCCCGCGCCCAGCAGTTCGCGAAGGGCACCTAAAGCCCCTAAGGCCAGGGTGTAGCCGATGCCGATACCCAGCCCGTCGGCCGTGGAATAAATCACGTTGTTCTTGGAGGCGAATGCTTCGGCCCTGCCCAGCACGATGCAGTTGACCACAATCAGGGGGATAAAGACCCCCAGATCGAGAAAAAGCTTGTAGGTGTAAGCCTGCATAAGCAACTCGACCAGGGTCACAAAGGTTGCGATAACAATGATGTAGCAGGCGATGCGCACTTTTGAGGGGATGACCTTGCGCAACAGGGATACCAAAATGTTGGAGCATACCAGAACGAACGTCGTTGCCAGCCCCATGCCGATGCCGAACTGCATTTTGGTGGTTACCCCCAGCGTCGGACACAGGCCCAGTACCAGACGAAACGGCGGGACTTCCTCCCAAAGGCCTTTCAGAAATTCATGGGTCAAGGATTTCGCCATGGGGATCTCCCTATCACTTATCTTCGTTAAGTTTTTCTTCGATCTGGGGTTTTAGCCGCTCGTAAAGTTGGCCTGCCTCTGTAGCGGCCAGGCAGACGGCACGCGAAGTAAAGGTGGCGCCGCTCAAGGCATTGACTTTGCCGCCGTCTCCGGTAATTTGGATGGGCTGGGTGACGTCCATGCCGTCAAACTGCGCTGCAAATTTCGGATCGGATTTCGCGCGCCCTCCGAGACTGGGGGTTTCAGAGCTGGTGGTGACGCTGACCCCGTAGATTTTGTCGGTATTCACATCGATACCGACCATGAGCCCCACAGGACCTCCGTATCCTCCCTTGCCAAGGGCTTCGAGCGCGACGGCCTTGGGTTTGCCGTCGAATTTGGCCACGAAGACAGCAACCTTTTGCTCGCCATCGGTCAGGGTAAAGCGATCGGTCACAGGGTTATTGGAAGCGCCGGCAAAAATTTTTGCGACCGCCGGCCCCTGGACCAGTTGCAGCACCTGATTCTCGATTTGCTCTTTAGTGCCTTCTTTTACGTAGGCCAGCAAACCGCCGGACAGCGAACTTAGAAGGGTGAGCACGACCACCATTTTTATCATTTCGCCCATCTTATCCCACCTTTCCCAGTGCTTTTGGTCTGATTTTATCCAGTAGGGGATTGACGAGATTCATCAGTAAAATTGCGAGAAGCACTCCGTCGGTATAAACGCCGATATTGCGTATGAGCATGGTCAGGACCCCGGCGCCAGCCCCGTAGATCAGCATCGGGACGGGGTTGACCGGAGAAGAGGAATCTTCCGGCAGCAGAAAGAAGGCGCCGATGAGAGTATAGCCGGTCAGAAGATGGAAAAGCGGGCCGGCATATTGATCGGGCGCGGCCAGGTGAAATATCAATGCCGTCAGGAAGATGCCTACCAGAAATGAGAAGGCGATTTCCCAGCGGATATAGCGCTTGGCCATGAGATAGAGGCCGCCGCCGATCAAGCCGAGACCGAAAGCGGTGCCGATCCCCCCGACCTGCCGTCCCAGCAAAAGGTTCAAAGTGGTAAAATCCGACAGGGCGGACGGACCGAAATTCTTGGAGGCCGTCAGGGGGTAGATGGCATTGAACGAGAAGTTGTAGTTGACCAGGGCGCCGTTGATATCGAGAAACGCGCCCCATGAGACAGTCAGGATCATCACCGCCACCACGACCGGGTGAAACGGGTTGCTGCCGATCCCGCCGAACACGTGCTTGCCGATCACCATCATGATAAAGGTTCCGGTGGCGACGATCCACCAGGGCGTTGTGGCCGGTATCAGCATGGCGAAGAGCAACCCCAGCAGGGCGGCGTTGCCGTCAGCGATGGTGATGGCCCGCTGGGTAACCCGGTTCATCATCCATTCCCAGAAAATGGCAGTGGATATGGATAGGGTGATGACGCCTACGGCAGGCATGCCGTAGTGGACGATACCCAGGGCGACGGCCGGCAGAGCCGCCAGGAGCATGCCGATATGCCGTTCCGCTACATTGCTGCCGTTGTGCCAGAAAGGCGCATGCGAGACGATGAACATTTTTTCACTGTGCATCTGATGCCTCCGCTGCCGTCAGTCGGGAAAGTTCATATTTGGCCAGTCTGATGTACTGAAAGATGGGAATGCGGGCCACACACACGAAGCTGCAAAGACCGCAGTCGACACAGGAATAAAGATCATAGAGGTCCGCGCCGTCCTCATACTGCCCCGCTTCGAGAAAGCGTACCAGCATGTTGACCGGCACCCGGGCCGGGCAGACCCGCACGCATTCCCCGCAGTTGATGCAGGGGTAGTCCGACACCAGGGAAACATCGGCGGCGTCCTGGACCAGGATGGCATCGGTATCGGCCTGGATCGGCATTTGAACGTCAAAAATGGCGGAGCCGGTCATGGGGCCGCCGACAATCAGGCGGTCCCTGTCGCCTGTCGTAATCCCATGGGCCGTCAGCACATCCGCAATCGGGGTGCCGATCCGGGCCGAAACGATGGTTTTGCGGCCCGTTTTATCGACCAGGGTAACGGTTTTTTCAAGGGGTACCTGGCCTGTTTCAAAGGCCTTGCCGATGGAGGCTACCGCCTCGGCACTGAAGAAAGCGAACCCCAGTTCTTCGCAGGTTTTACCGGCCGGTATCTCACGTCCGAAGGCCTCGTAGATGATGAGTTTGGGGTTGGCCGCGGGGTATTCGGAGGCCACGGCCTTGAGCGCGTCGGCACCGGTATGGCCGAAACCCTGCACCAGATCACGAGGTACGGCGATGGCCACCTGGCCCACCCCGGTGGCTTCCTTCAAAACATCGATCCCCCGGTTGACGGCATGCATCTCGGACTTGATGACAAACTGATTGGTGGCCACCAACAGGTCGGGGTCGATCCCGGCCACCACCAGGGTGTGGATGCCATGGTTCGGCTCTTGAAAGAGGTGCAGGGGGGGCTTGCCCGGGGTCCCCACCAGCCATTCGGTGAGGTCAGCCAGGGTCGGCGTGAGTTCGCCCGGACCCTCGGCCCATACTTCGGTATCCGCCAGGGTGATATCGATGGCGGTAAAATGCTTGCCGAAATCGCCGGCGATGGGACGAATCCCGGCCACCGTACCGGTGACGGTTGAAATGGTATAGGCCGGCCGATCCGTAAAAGGCGCGATCTTCTGACCGGTCTGTACCGTGTCGCCGGTTTTCAGGGCCAGTTGCGACAGGCGTTCGAGCTTTTCCTCGATTAACAAGGTGGCGGTTTGCGAACTGCTGACGTGTTGCGGGCCCAATGGGGTTTGGTGAAGCAGTTCGTAATGAAGCGCGGTGGTGGCCGAACGGCTAAATGCATTGTTCTTCATAAGTTGACCCTTCTGAGCGCAAGGCGGCGAAACACCGTGGAGATTACCGGACCGGTTGCAAACCTATTGGACATGGCATTGCGAACATTCTTTTTCTGTCGGACCCGCCCCGATACCGGCGTGACAAGCCGTACACTGTTGATGGAAGGCGTCCGTTTTGGCCGGCAGAACCGTATCCGCAATCTCATCGGCCTCGTGGCAGTCCAGGCAAAGTTCAGGTTTCGGGGCGTCATCGGCTTGGTTCTTGGGATGGCAATCGCTGCAAGCAATGAGCGCGGCGTCGTCATCGACGGGATGATGATGACAATCGTAACAGGAAACCTCGTATCCCACATTATGCTTGGCATGCTGAAACAAAACGCTTCCGGCGGCATTGCGAAACTGGATCCGGATGGGGTCATCAGGGGGTTTGGAAGGAAAGGCGGCGTAACAGAAAAGACCTACAATGAAGAGAATGACGGCCACGCTGTAGACCAGCTTCAAATTTCTCTCTGAAGTCATAGTCAATTCGTTCCTTAATATAGAGGTTACAGGTGCAGTGGGCGCGGCAAACTGAATTAATTCCACTAACACAAGGGGTCACTTTCTGGCAAGTGCTTTTTTTTAAAGGAAAAATTACGTCCAGGCTAAAACTCTACGAAAAACAAAAAATGATGAAGAATGAAAATTAGCGCTAAAACAGGTGGTTAAAAAAGTGGTGAGTTGCAGCCGTCGATAGAAAACGAAGGAGAAAATGCGGTGGATAGGGCAGCGAACGTCGTCGGCCGTCATGATTCAGCCGCGGCAGACCCCGCAGCGAGTGCAGCCGGCAGGGGGACAGGCCGGAGATGTCTTGCCGGCCAGGGCACGCTGGTATTCGTCCCACAAAAAGTCCCGTGCGATGCCGCTGTCGATGAAGTCCCAGGGGAGAATTTCCGTACGGGGGCGTTCCCGGGCGGCGTGGTAATCCACGTCAATGGCACTGCTTTTGAGGGTCTGGCTCCAATTGCCTCCCAGACGGTAATGGGCCTCCAGCAGCTCGGCGATGCGTCGGTCCCCGCGGGCGAGAACGGCCTGGACATAACTGGCCCGAATGTTTTCCATCCGGAAGCGGACATTGGCCAGGGCTTTGAGGTTGTCGCGCAGGTAGCGGGCTTTGGTCTGCAGCGTCTTGACGGTGTCCATGGCCGCCCATTGAAAGGGGGTCGCGGGTTTGGGAATAAAGGCGTTGGTATGCACGGTGATGGTGCCGATGCGTCGCCGCTGTCGGCTGGCGTCCAGGAAAACGGATTTGATCTTTCGGCACAGCGCCACAATGGCCTCGATGTCTTCCATGGTCTCGGTGGGCAGGCCCACCAGGAAATAGAGCCGGAGATTGGGGACGCCCGTCTGTACGATTTTTTCGGCGGCCTGCAGGATGACGTCTTCCGTCAGTCCTTTGTTGATGACATTGCGCATTCGTTGGGAACCGGCCTCCGGTGCGATGGTGGCGGTCTTGGCCCGGTTTTTCTGCAATATCCGCAGAAAGTCATCGGAAAGGGCATCGGCGCGCAGCGAGCTGAAAGACAGACGCAGGCCGGTATCCTCAAAATGACGGCAGATGGTGCTGAGCCCGGGGAAATCGGATACGGCCGCCCCCACCAGGCCGACGCGGGCGGTGCGCGCCATGGCTTCCCGGATGCTGTTCTCCAGGAAGGCGGGGTCGCGGAAGCGCGGCGGGCGGTAGACAAAACCGGCGCTGCAAAAACGGCAGCCATGCGGGCAGCCCCGGCTGACCTCGATCAGGCAGGTGTCCGCAAAGGTGGTATGGGCGGTCAAGACCGTGGAATCCGTTGCGAGGCAGCGGATATCGGCCAGGTACACCCGATTCACCTTCGCCGGTACGCCGGCCGGCGCTTGAACATGAAGCGGCTGGTGGTCCTCCCCGCCAGCCAGGTTGTAAGCGGACGGTACATAGGCACCTGGCACGTCGTGGGGCGCACGCTCCAGGAACTGCCGCCGGCCCCGGGCCTGGCGGTAGCAGTCCATGAAAGCCGGCAAGATAGCCTCCGCCTCGCCGATGAGCACCAGGTCCGCGAAGGGGGCCAAGGGCTCGGGATTGAGCATGGCAGCGATACCGCCGATCACGACGAGGGGATGGGCGGCATCCCGGTCCTGGGCGCGCAGGGGTATCCCGGCCTGTCCCAGGATCTGCAAGAGATGGGGATAGTCGTTTTCAAACGAAACGGAAAAAGCGACCATATCGAAATCGGTCATGGAACGGCCGCTTTCGATAGACACCGGTCGGGCCTCAGGCGGGTCCGGAAGGCAAAAACGTTCGCAAACCACATCTTCGAGGTCGTTGAACTGGCGGTAAACCGTCTGGTAGCCGAGGTTGGACATGGCCAGGGCATAGCCCTGGGGAAAAGCCAGACCCACATGGATGCGGCCGGGCCATGCTTTGCGGATGACACCGGATTCCTCGGGGGACGTGCGAATGGCAGGCGAGCGGCGTTTCTTCATGGGGGTCTGATTTTCCGGGGCCTCGGCGCCGGTTTCAGCCGGCAGCGTCGTTAAATGGCCGCCATCGGCCGTCCTGACGGGGGGGGACCGCAGGACGCCGAACACGATCCATATCTTTGCTTCAGCATAACGGCTGCCGGACGAAAGTCAATGCAACCCGCGCGGGAGGTTGGCGCGCAGGGTAATACGTGCCGGCACCGCCGCAAGCCCCGGAAAATCAGGGGGGGAGCAGGGCAATCAGTCCGCTTTGCGTCGCAGAAAGGTCGGAACGTCCAGATCGCTTTCATCGATGGCTTCGCTGTCGAAGCCGCCATAGGAGGATCCCATGCCCCCGCCGGCCACCTTGCGCCGGCGCATGAAGGCCGGTTCGTCGTAATCCACGACATTTTTCAGGTCGTCGGCCGTCACCGGGCGCAACTTGCCGCCGTAGGTTTCGTCCACGACTTTCACCGGCGCCTCTTCCTTGTCCTTTTCGCCGATTCCGGTAGCAATCACGGTGACGCGCATTTCATCGCCCAGACTGTCGTCCACCACCGTGCCCCAGATGATGTCGGCCTCTTCGCCCACCTCGTTGTAGATGCGGTCCGAAGCCTCGGTCATTTCTTCCATGGTCAGTTCACTCGTGCTGGTGATATTCATCAGCACGCCGCGGGCGCCGCTGATGGAGACGTCTTCCAGGAGCGGATGGGAAATGGCCCGTTCGGCGGCTTCCACAGCCCGGTTCTCGCCGCTGGCCGAACCGATGCCCATGATGGCCATGCCGGCCTTGGACATGGTGGCCTTCACGTCGGCGAAGTCCAGGTTCACCAGACCCGGCATCATGATGAGGTCGGTGATGCCCTTGACGGAATGCAGGAGCACTTCATCCGCCCGGCGAAACATTTCCAGCATGGTGGCCTTCTTGGAGGCCAGTCCGCGCAGGCGGTCGTTGTTGATGGTGATGGCGGTATCGGCCATCTGCTTCAGCGTATCCAAACCGTGATCGGCCTGGCGGGAGCGTTTCTTGCCTTCGAAGGAGAAGGGTTTGGATACCACCGCCACGGTCAGAATGCCCAGTTCCTTGCAGATTTCGCCAATCACGGGGGCCGCCCCGGTACCGGTGCCGCCGCCCAGTCCGGCGGTGATGAACACCATGTGGCTGCCTTCCAGGGCGCTGCGGATGGCATCGGCCGTTTCGATGGCGGCCTCCCGCCCGATGTCGGGATTGGCCCCGGCGCCCAGCCCTTCCGTCAGGCGTTCTCCCAGTTGAATCTTGACAGGCGCCTTGGAGACTTCCAGGGCCTGGGCATCGGTGTTGGCGGCAATAAATTTCACCCCCTGGAGATTCGATGAAATCATGTTGTTAATGGCGTTGCCGCCGGCACCGCCCACCCCGATCACCTTGATTTTGGCCGAGTTTTCATTGTCGACATAGGTAAACATAGTTCCCCCCTATTCGTGTTACGATGGTTTGGCACGGCGCTGGCCCGATGGGCGCAATACATCGCCGGCCAATGGTTGTCGGTTAAACCACGTCCTTGAACCAGCGTTTCATCTGGGTCACGATGCGGTTGAAGATATTGGCGTCCCGAATCCGGAACTTCTTTTCGGCCTGGTTTTTGGCGCCATAGAGCACCAGGCCGACCCCGGTGGCGTACATGGGGTTGTTGACCACATCCACCAGACCGGTGATGCCCTGGGGTTTGCCCAGGCGGGTCTGCAGGTTGAAAACGGATTCGGCGATTTCGGTGGTGCCCTCCAGCAGCGAGGTGCCGCCGGTGAGCACCAGGCCGGACGGGAAGCTGTTTTCCAGACCGGCCCGGTAGACTTCCCGCTTGGCCAGGGAGAAGATCTCCTCCATGCGCGGTTCCAGAATTTCGCCCAGGATCTGGCGGGGCAGCTTGCGGGCTTCCCGTCCGCCCATCCCGGGCACCTCGATCATCTCATCGGCGCTGACACTGCTGGAAAGGCAGGTGCCGTAACGGGTTTTGATCTTCTCGGCCTCGGCGTGGGGCGCCCGCAGTCCGATGGCGATGTCGTTGGTCAGATTGTTGCCGCCCAGGGCCAGCACGAAGGTGTGGCGGATGTTCTTGTCCGAGAAGATGGCCAGGTCGGTGGTGCCGCCCCCCAGGTCCAGCAGAGCGGTTCCCAGTTCCTTTTCTTCGTGGGTCAAGACGGCTTCGCCGGAGGCCAGGGATTCCAGCACGATGTCACAGACATCCAGGCCCGAGCGGTTGCAGCATTTGACGATGTTGTGGGCCGAGGTGACCGCCCCGGTGACGATGTGGATCTTGGCCTCCAGCCGGACGCCGGCCATCCCCACCGGGTTCTGGATCCCGGCCTGTTCATCGACGATATACTCCTGGGGCAGAACATGGATCACTTCGCGGTCCATGGGAATAGCCACGGCCCGGGCCGCATCGATGACCCGCTCCACATCGGCCTCGGTGATTTCGGGCCCCTTGATAGCCACGATGCCGCGGCTGTTGAAGCCGGTGATGTGGCCGCCGGCGATGCCGGTGTAGACCGAGGATATTTCGCAGCCGGCCATCAATTCGGCTTCTTCGACGGCTTTTTTAATGGAATCCACCGTGGATTCGATATTGACCACCACGCCCTTGCGAAGCCCGATCGACGGGTGGGTGCCGATGCCGATGATGTTGACGTCCCCCTGGGACATCTCGCCGACCACACAGCAGATTTTGGTCGTCCCGATATCAAGGCCCACGATCAGATTGCCGCGTCCCTGCATCCTAAACCTCCTTCCGGGCGTCTTGCGCCGCGCCCGTTTCCATCGGATGGACGATAATCCGGTTGAGATTGTTCAAATCGATTGACGTGAATCCGGCTTCGTGTCCGTTTTTACGCAGATAGGCATCGATTCTTTCCAGGGCGGCATACTTTTCATCAAAATCCCCGAACCCCAGCACCACGGTGCGATAGCCTCCGGGCTGACGCTCGTCGCTCAGGAAGAGGGTCAGGCCCAGGGCCGGATCGGCATGGATTTCACGGATCCGGCCGAGCAGTTCCCGGCGGCGGGAGTTCTGCCGCGGTTTCAGGATTTGCATTACCGCCCGCAGGATCGCTGTGGGTTCCCCGGCATTTTGTTCCAGATCGGTATACGCCAAGCCGCTGACCACCGGCACGTCCAGGGTTTCCCCCGGCGCAAGCTCTTTGAACACCCGGCCCTCATCGCTCATCAGAAACCGGCGGCCCAGATCGAGCACGGCCAGACAGGTGTGTTCGCGGATGTTGATGCGCAGCCGGTCAGGGATGCTGCGGGAAACCTGGGCCTCCGCAATCCAGGGATCGGCCAGCAGCCGTTTGCGCGTCGTGTTCAGGTTGACCGCCAAAATGTTGCGGGCCGATTCCAGTCCGGCCTCCTCTTTGACCGCCTCCGGCGTCAGGCGTTCACATCCGCTAACCGCGATGGAGCGGATGCCCAGCCGTTCGGTCTGGGTGATCCAATCGTAGCCGAAGATCAGCAGCAGGTTGAACAGGACAAAAAGACCGGCGGCCAGAACGACCCGGACGATCCGGCGGGCTTGGAAAAAATAGGCCGCTACCCGGTTCTTGGACCGTCCCTTATAGGTGTTGCGCCGGATGCGTTTTTTGCGTCGCAGCATGTCCTGTCCTGTTCCTGTCCGCCGGTCCGGGTCAGTGCCCGGCCAGGGTTTGCAAAAAGGTTTCGCCCAGCTTCCATACATCGCCGGCGCCCATGGTGATGACGACATCCCCCTCACGGACCTCCTGCTGAAGGACTGCCAGCGCCTGTTCGGAGCCGTCCGTGCACGTTACATCCTTATGGCCGTGGGCCTGAATGCCTTCACAAAGCAGGGTATGGCTGATGCCGGCGATGGTCGCTTCCCCGGCACTGTAGATGGGCAGCAGGATCAACTTGTCGGTCTCGTAGAAGGCGCGCGTAAAGTCGTCGAACAGGGCCTGGGTGCGCGTGTAGCGATGGGGTTGAAACACGCCTACGATGCGACGGCCGGGCCAGCTGCAGCGGGTCGATTGCAGGGTGGTCTTGATTTCAGTGGGGTGGTGGGCGTAGTCGTCGATCACCGTGATGCCCCTGGCCGTTCCTTTGATCTCCAGCCTGCGGCGTACGCCCTCCAGGGTTTCCAGGGCGGTACGGATGGTGGCGAAGGGGATATCCAATTCCATACCCACCGCGATGCCAGCCAGGGAGTTGTAAACATTGTGAATGCCGGGCAGGTTGAGCCGGATTTCCCCCAGGTGCCGGCCCCGGTGGTGGGCCTGGTAGTGGCTGCAAAGGCCGTCGCAGCGGATCTCCCGGGCCTGGAAATCGGCCTGACTGCTGACCCCATACGTCGTGTAGCGTTTTTTGATATGGGGAATCAGGTTCTGGACGTGTTCGTTGTCCAGGCACAACACGGCCAGGCCGTAAAACGGAATGCGGTCGATAAAGCGGGCAAAGGTCTGCACGATGGCATCCAGATCGGCGTAAAAGTCCAGGTGCTCCCGATCGATGTTGGTCACCACGGCGATGCTGGGGGCCATCTTGAGGAAGGAGCCGTCGCTCTCGTCGGCTTCGGCCACGATATAGTTGCCCTGACCCAGCACGGCATTGGTGTCCGCGCCGCGCAGTTTGCCGCCGATGACGATGGTGGGGTCCAGATGACCGGCGGCCAGGACGGCGCTGACCATGGAGGTGGTGGTGGTCTTGCCATGGGCGCCGGCCACGGCCACACTGTATTTGAGGCGCATGAGCTCGGCCAGCATTTCCGCCCGGGGAATGACCGGGATGGAGCGATTGCGGGCAGCCGCCACTTCGGCGTTGTCTTCCTTGACGGCCGAGGAAATCACCACCACATCGGCATCGGCGATATTCTCTTCGGCGTGGCCCGCATGAATCGTACCGCCCAGCCGGGCCAGGCGCCGGGTGATATCGGTGGACTTCAAATCCGAACCGGATACCTGGTAGCCGAGGTTGAGCAGCAGTTCGGCGATGCCGCTCATGCCGATGCCGCCGATGCCCACGAAATGAATATGATAGGTTTTCTGGTACATAATCAGCTTTCGGTTGCCGGACCGCCGGTGGCAGGCGCCGGATGTAAAAAATGACGGGCGATATCCGCCACGATGGTCTCCGCAGCTTCCGGTCGCCCCAGCCCGCGTGCCTGGGCGGCCATCTCCTGCAGGCGGCCGGGGGCGCTCCGCAAGGCCCGGATGTGCTGCCACAATATTCCGCCGTCAAGGTCCGCTTCCCGGATCATTTCCCCACCCCCGGCTTCCACCACGGCCCGGGCATTGATTTCCTGGTGGTTGTCCGCCGCATGGGGCAGGGGGATGAAGATCGCCGGGAGGCCGCTGCAAGTCAGCTCCGCCACGGTGGTGGCCCCGGCCCGGCAGACCACGAGATCGGCCCGGGCGTACTGGCGGTCCATGTCGCTGAAAAAGGCTTCCACACGGGCCTCGATTCCGGCCGCAACATAGGCCTGGCGGACGCGCGCCAGATCGTCCGGCCCGCTCTGGTGAATCACCGTCAGGGACCCGGGGTCGTCGATATGGGGCAGCATGTCGATGACCGCCGTATTGACATTGCGGGCCCCCTGGCTGCCGCCCGCCACCAGGAGCGTGAAGGGCCGGCCCGGCTCCCGGAGCGCGTTAGCCTTTCCCAGGGCAATGATTTCTTCCCGCACCGGGTTGCCGGCCAGCATGATCTTGTCGGCCGGGAAATGGTCATGGCTGGCCGCAAAGGAGGTGTAGATGCGCCGGGCCAGGCGGGCCAGCAGACGATTGGTGATGCCGGGCAGGGAGTTTTGTTCCTGCAGGCAGACCGGGATGCGCAGCAGCCAGGCCGCCAGGCAGACCGGGCCGGCCGCATAGCCGCCCACCCCGATCACCACGGCCGGCCGGAATTGCCACAGGATGGCGCCCGCACGCAGCAGGGCGCCGGGCAGGGCCGCCAGGGAGCGTAACTGGCGGAAAAGGCCCATGCCCTTCAGGCCCCGCACCGGGATGACGGCATGGCGGTAGCCGGCCTCCTTGACCACCCGCCGCTCGAGTTCCCGGCCGGTGCCCACGAATAAAATGACCGCCTCGGCCATACGCTGCTGGAAAGCGCGCGCGATGGCAATGCCCGGAAAGAGATGGCCGCCGGTGCCGCCGCCGGTGATCACAATATGGGCGGCGGCGCTCATTGGGGCCTCCTTTTCAGACCCGGCGACAGGCCGATGTTCATGACGATTCCCACGGCGGCCATATTCATCACGAGGGAGGTGCCGCCATAGCTCAAGAAAGGCAGGGTCAGGCCCTTGGTGGGCAGCAACCCCAGGGTTACCCCCATGTTCACGCAGACCTGCAGAGCGATGGCCGTGGTCAACCCGAAGGACAGCAGGGCTCCGAACGGGTCTGCGGTTTGACGGGCGATGGCGAGGCCCCGCCAGATAATGAGGCCGTAGAGGGTGACGATCGTGGTCACCCCCACCAGGCCGAACTCCTCGCCGATGACCGAAAAGATAAAATCGGTGTGGGGTTCAGGGAGATAAAACAATTTTTGCAGACTCTTGCCGATGCCGGTGCCCCACAGTCCCCCCGAACCGAACGCCATCAGGGAGTGGATGGTCTGATAGCCTTCGGCCGTGGGGTATTCCCAGGGGTTGAGAAAACTCATCAGGCGTCTGACCCGGTAGTCGGCCGACCAGAGCAGCCAGCCCGCCACGGGCGCCAGGGTCAGTCCGGCCAAGGCCAGGAAACGCAAGGGAACGCCGCCCACAAAGAGCATGATGCCGGTGATCGATGCCAGGATGACCACCGAACCGAAATCCGGCTGCAGGATGATGGGCACGAGCAGTACCAGCAGCACCATGACATGGGGCACGAAGCCGATGGAGAATTCCCGGATGCGGTCCTGCTTCTTGCTCATGGAATAGGCCAGATAGAGGATCAGGGCCATCCGGGCGATTTCGGACGGCTGCAGGGTAATGCCTCCCAGGCGCAGCCAGCGGGTGGCGCCCCCGGCGGTGTGGCCCAGGCCGGTCAACAAAACGGCCAGCAGGAGCCCCAGGGTCAGCACGATGGCCGGATAGGCCAGGAGGCGCAGCGCCCGGTAGGGGAAATGGCGGGCGGCCACCAGGGCGATCAGCCCCACCAGGGCAAAGAGGGCCTGCTTCTGGATGAAAAAGTAGCTGCTGCCGAATTTTTTCAAAGCCAGGGCCGAACTGGCCGAATAGACCATGACGATGCCGATGCCCACCAGGAACAGCACCGGAAAGAGCAGGCGGGCATCGTATCCCGAGGATTTAGCCTCGGCGACAGGCCGTGAACCGCGGCGGCTCAGCTCAGCTGTTGCACGTGACGGCAAAAATCTTCTCCCCGTTCATGGTAGCTGGTGTACATATCGAAACTGGAACAGGCCGGCGACAGGAGCACCACCTCGCCCGCCCGGGCGCCGTCGGCGGCCAGCCGGACGGCGGCGGCCATGTCGGCTGCGGGTTGAATCGGCACGGTTCCGCGCAAGGCCGTGGCAATCCTTTGGGCCGCCTCCCCCAGGACGATCAACCGGGAGACTTTGCGGCGCAGAAGATCTTCCAGCCCCCGATAGCTCCCGCCCTTGTCGCGGCCGCCCATGATCAGCACCACGGGCCGGTCAAACCCTTCTATAGCGCGTGCCACCGCATCCACATTGGTGGCCTTGGAATCGTCGTAGTAGCGGACCCCCTTGACCTCACGCACCAGGCTGATCCGGTGGGGCAGCCCGCGAAACCGGTCCAAGGCCGTTTGGATGCCGTCCTGGTTCGCCCCGGCCACGGCGGCGGCCAGAGCGGCGGCGGCCACGTTTTCTTCATTATGGCGGCCCACCAGGGGCATTGTTCTCAGATCGATCGTGATGGGTGCCGTCCCGGTGCCGGTGTCCAAGACCAGGGCGCCGGTCTGCAAGATAGCGGCGGGCTGATGTCCTGCCGGCGCCCCGTTGAAAAACAAGATTTTCCCGGACGGCAAGGCGGGCGGTTGACCCTCATGCTGAAACAAGGCCCCGTTGACGATTGCCGTATCCCCGATGGTTTGATTTTGAAACAATTGCCACTTGCTGGCGGCATAGGCTTCGAAGTCCGGGTAGCGGTCCAGGTGGTCTTCGCTGATATTGAGCAGGCACCCGATGCGGGGGTGGAAGGTTGCCATCGTATCCAGCTGGAAACTGCTCACTTCCACCACCAGCCAGTCGGCGGACTGTCCGCTTTCGACATATTCGATGAGGGGCTTGCCGATGTTGCCGCCCACAAAGACCGTCATCCCGGAGGCCTTCAGCATGGCCCCCAATAATTCGGTGGTGGTGGTCTTGCCGTTGGTCCCGGTTACGGCGGCGATGGGCTCCCGGATGAAGCGGGAGGCCAGCTCCATCTCACCCATGACCGGTACGCCCCGCCGCCGGGCATCCTCAAAGGGGGGGAGGGTATGGGGAACACCGGGGCTCAGGATGATGAGGTCCGCCTTTTGGAACGTTTCCGGGCGGTGGGGACCGAACTCCAGGCGCACCCCGGCCGGTTCGAGCTGGGCGATCGCGGTGTTGAAACTTTCGGCTTGGCCGGCTTCCGACACGGTCACCGCGGCGCCTGCCCCACGGCAGAAACGGGCGGCCGCCAGACCGCTCTTGCCCAGCCCCACCACGGTGACGGTGCGGCCCTTGAGATTGTCGGGTGTCCAGGAATGCATGCTGATCGTCTTCCTAACGCAGCTTAAGGGTACTCAGGGCCACCAAGGCCAAGGCAATGGCGATGATCCAGAAGCGGACGATGACTTTGGGCTCCGGCCAGCCCTTGAGCTCGAAATGGTGATGCAACGGCGCCATGCGGAAAATTCGGCGACCATGGGTGAGCTTGAAAAAGCCCACTTGAAAAATGACCGAAAGGGTTTCGATGACAAAAAGGCCCCCCACCAGCACCAGAAGAATTTCCTGCTTGGTGATGATGGCGACCGCGCCCATGGCGCTCCCCAGGGAGAGCGAGCCCACATCCCCCATGAACATCTGGGCCGGGTAGGCATTGAACCACAGAAATCCCAGGCCGGCCCCCACCAGGGCGCCGCAGAAAATGGCGATCTCGCCCGCGCCGGGCACATAGGTGAGTTGCAGATAGGCGGCGAATTTGATGTTGCCGGTGACATAGGCGAACACCATGTAGGTGGCAGCCACAATCGCCAGCGGGCCGATGGCCAGCCCGTCCAGTCCGTCGGTGAGGTTGACGGCGTTGGACGCCCCCACGATGACGAGTACCGTGAACAGGATGTAGCCCCATCCCAGATCCGGTTGGGCATTTTTGAGAAAAGGCACCGTCACCTGGGTGGAAAAATCCTCATGGAGATAAAACAGCAGGCCGCAGACCGCCGCCAGCGCGGTTTGCAACAGGAATTTTTCCTTGGCCCCCAGGCCCTTGCTGCGTTTTTTGACCTGCATGAGATAGTCGTCGGCAAAACCGATGGCGCCAAACCCCACGATGACCAGCAGGGCCACCCAGACATAGTAGTTGGTCAGGTTGGCCCACAAAAGCGTAGCGGCCACCACCGCCCCGATGATCAGGAGGCCGCCCATGGTGGGGGTGCCGGACTTTTTGAAATGGGTTTCGGGGCCATCGTCGCGGATGAACTGGCCTACCTGCATCCGGCGCAGCCGTTTGATGACCCAGGGGCCCAGCAGAAAACAGATGATAAAGGCCGTCAGGCTGGCGTAGATCGTCCGGAAGGTAATGTACCGGAAGACATTGAAGGCCGAGATGCTGGTGTGCAGCGGATAGAGTAAATGGTAGATCATAGCGCCGTCATCATCCTTGTCCGGTTGCCTTGGGTTGGCCGGCCCATTGCTGGAGGGCGGCGGTGACGCGTTCCATGCGCATGCCCCGGGAGCCCTTGACGAGCACCCAGTCGCCCGGTGTCAGCCACTGGGTGAGGGCGCTGCTGATCGCGTCGATTTCGCCTGTCAGAATACGCTCCGCCGGCATGCCGGCTTCCAGGGCGCCGTCCCGCAGCGCGGCGGCAAATTCGCCGTGCAGAAAAAGCCGGTCGAGGCCTGCCTGACCGGCTTTGTAGCCGGTTTTGCGGTGCCATTCGGCGGCCTCGGGGCCCAGTTCGAGCATGTCCCCCAGAACCAGGGCCCCGCGGGAGGCGCCCTTCATGCGGGTCAAGGTGGCGATGGCGGCGGCCGTGGAAGCGGGGTTGGCATTGTAGCAATCGTTGATCAGGGTGATGCCCCAGGGCAGGGGGACAAGCTGCATGCGGCCGTCCACGGCCGCCACCGCTTCCAGACCGGCCTTGATGTCTTCCGGGGGCACATCACAGCAATAGCCAACGGCGGCCGCGGCCAGGGCGTTGGCCACCATGAAGCGGCCCGGCACCTGCAGCTGGACCGGAATTTCCCCTGTGGGCAATTGGAGCTGAAAGCGCCAGCCGCGCGGTCCCGAGACCATATCCGCCGCCCGCACCGACGCCCCGGGATCGATGCCGAAAAACAGGGTTGCCACCGGGCAGGTCTCCGCCAGTTGGCGGCAGCAGACGTCGTCCCCGTTGAGGATGGCCTTCCCGGCGGGCTGGATATGGGGCAGCAGTTCGCCCTTGGCCCGCATGACCCCCTCGATGGAGCCCAGTCCTTCCAGGTGGGCCGGGGCCACATTGGTGATCATGCCGATATCGGGGGCGGCTAGGCGCGCCATGCGATCGATTTCCCCGGGGTGATTCATGCCCATCTCCACGACAGCCAGGACATGCGTGGTCTGCAGCTGGAGCAGGGTCAACGGCAGGCCGATTTCGTTGTTGAGATTGCCCTGGGTGGCGAGGGTAGGACCCTGCCGGTCCAAGATGGCGGCCGTCATGGCGCGCGTGGTGGTCTTGCCGTTGGAGCCGGTCAGGGCGATGACGCGGGCCGGCATGCGCCGTCGGTGAAAGGCCGCAATGGCCCCCAGGGCCCGGATGGTGTCGGGGACGGCGATGCAGGTAACGCCCTGGGCCTTCCAGGCCGTCAGCTGGGCTTCCCCGACGCAGCCCTCCTTTATTAAAAGGCCGCGCCCGCCGCGAGCCACCACATCGGTCAGGAAAGTGTGGCCGTCATGATTTTCGCCCTGGATGGCAATAAACAACGCCCCCTCTGACAGACGACGGGAATCGATGCCGACCCCGTCAAATTCCGTTCGGGGATTGCCCAACCGCAGGCGGCCGCCGGTGGCCAACAAGATATCGCCGGTGGTCCATTTCATCAGGCCGTCTCCTTTTCGGGCGGCCGCCGGAGGCCTGCCAGAGCCTGCCGGGCCTCTTCCCGATCGTCAAAGGGGATGGTGGTTGGGCCGATGATTTGATAGGTCTCATGCCCCTTGCCGGCGATCAGGACGGTATCGCCGGACTGGGCCGCGCAGATGGCCAGGGCAATGGCCTCCCGGCGGTCGGGCACCACGATGTGGGCCGGGGCGGCAAATCCGCTGCGAACTTCCTCGGCGGTAAGGGCCTGGGGGGCAGCCCGGCGCACGCCTTCCAAAGCGTCATCGATAATGGCCAGAGGATCTTCGGAGCGCGGGTTGTCCGAGGTGACCACGGCCAGATCGCTCAGGCGGGCTGCGATTTCGCCCATGAGCGGCCGTTTACGGCGGTCGCGGTCGCCCCCGCAGCCGAACACGCAGATCAGGCGGCCCTGGCGCAGGGCGTCCAGGGCCCGCAGGACATTTTCGAGGGCATCCGGGGTATGGGCATAATCCACATAGATGAAGCGCCCGGCGGGATCCGGAATGGCTTCCAGCCGTCCGGGGACTGCCCGGGTGGCGGCGATCCCGGCCCGGATGGCCTCCGGGGGCAGCTCCAGGGCGATGCCGCAGCTGGCGGCGGCCAGGATATTTTCCAGATTGTGCGCCCCCACCAGCGGTGAGTCCATGGCGATCGATCCCCGGGGGGTATGGAGAACGGCCTTGAGCCCGGTCAGATCGTTTTGGCCGACCTCGGGCCAAATGTCGCTGGCCGGTGTTCGGCCGAAGGTCAGCAGGGCGTGCCGGCCGGTGAGGTCGTTGGCCAGCGCCGCTCCATAAGGATCCTCCCGGTTGATCACGGCCCGGGCCTGTGTCGCTTTGGGCCCCTGGTACAGGTGCCGGGTGAACAGGGACTTCTTGCTTTCCCAGTAGCGCGCCATGTCCCCGTGGAAGTCGAGGTGATCCTGGGTCAGGTTGGTGAAGGCGGCCACGTCGAACTGGCAGGCGTCCACCCGATGCAGGTCGAGCCCATGGGAGGCCACTTCCATCACGACGTGGGTCACCCCGTGCTGCCGCATTTCCGCCAGGATACGCTGCAGGTCGAGGGACTCCGGGGTGGTGCGGGCGGCGGGTACCACATGGTCGCCGTAGCGATAGTTGACCGTGCCGATGACGCCGGGGGAAAGACCCGTCTGTCTCAGGATGTTTTCCACCAGATAGGATACCGTGGTCTTGCCGTTGGTGCCGGTGAGACCGATGACGGTCAGGGCCTGCGAAGGGTGTCCGTAGAAGGCGGCCGCCGCCCGGGCCAGAGCGGCCCGGGAATCCGCCACCTGCAGGAGGGGAACAGTGGTTTCCACCCGCTTCTGGGCCACCACGGCCAGGGCGCTCCGCGAGCAGGCGTCGCCGATATAGGCGTGCCCGTCCACGGCAAACCCCGGAATGGCGAAAAAGACGCCACCGGAAATCACCTCGCGGGATCCATAATGCAGGGAGCCCACAGGGGTTTCCGGTTCGAGTGCGCCGATCACGGCCGAGGGCTGAATCACCTCTATGAGGTCGCCCAGATTCATCCGGTTTCCTTTGTATTGTTCGATACCGTCATTTTGGGCGCCCGCTCGCTGGGGCGCACATTGAGATACCCCAGGGCCGACTGGGCGATCTCACGAAAAACAGGGGCCGCCACACTACCGCCGTAGTAATTTCCCTGGGGCTCGTCCACCACCACGACAATGGTCAGGCGGGGATCTTCCACAGGCGCAAAACCGGCGAAGGAGGCGATATAGCGATCCTGCGTGTAGGTGCCGTCCTTGCCGATCTTCTGGGCCGTGCCGGTCTTGCCGCAGGCCGAGTAACCTTCCAAGGCGGCCTCGACCCCCGTGCCCCCTTCGGTCAGCACCATTTCCATCATACGTGTAATGGCGTCGGCGGTTTGGGCGGATATGGTCTGTCTCACCGGCTGGGGCTCGATCGCCCTGATCGTGCGGCCGCGCGGATCGGTGACCTTCAGAACCACGCGGGGTTTCATCAGCAGGCCGCGGTTGGCGATGGCCGATACGGCCGATGCCAGCTGGACCGCCGACACGGAGATGCCGTGGCCGAAAGAGACGGCGGCCACGTCGAAGGTGGTCCACTTGCGGTTGGCTCCCAGGCTGCCCTTGGTCTCGCCGGGGCAGTCGATGCCGGTGGGCCGGCCGAAACCAAAACGCTCCAGCGTCGCATGCAGGGTGTCGGCCCCGATGGTCTCCCCGATCTTGACGGCCCCGATGTTGCTCGAGTATTTCACGATGCGCTGGATGGACAGCCAGCCGTGTTTTTTGGTGTCGTGGATTGTGTTGGATCCGATGCGGTAGTTTCCGTTTTCACAATAAAAAATCGTGTGGGGCGTACAGCAGCCGGATTCCAGGGCCGCCGCGGCGCTGAACAGCTTCATGGTGGATCCCGGTTCGAAGGCATCCATGACGGCCCGGTTGCGCCGCAGGTCGCGGTTGAAGTCGCCGAAGGCATTGGGGTTGAAAAGCGGTGCATGGGCCAGGGCCAGGAGGTCGCCGGTGCGGGGATCCATTACCACCACCATGCCGGACTTGGCCTTGTGGCTTTGTACGGCCTGCTGAAGCGCTTTTTCGGCCAGATGTTGAATGGCCCCGTCGATGGCCAGCACCACGTTGTTGCCGCTGACGTTGACCGCAGTGTCTTCCTGGGCTTCGAAACCGCGCCCGAAAGCATCCTTCAGCACCGTGGCGATCTGGGGACGGCCGGTCAGCTCGGCGTCAAAGCGGTATTCGATACCCTCCAGCCCGTTGCCGTCGATACCGGTGAAGCCCACCAGCTGGGCCGCCAGGGTGCGGTTGGGATAATAGCGGCTGTGTTCGGATACAAACTCCAGGCCGTCCAAATGGAGCGCCTTGACGGCCTGGACTTCCTTGGGGGTGATCTGGCGCTTGATCCAGACGAAGGATCGTTTGGTGGTCAGCTTCCGGGCGACAGACTTGGGGCCCTCCTTGATGATGGGTGCGATGGCCCGGGCGGTGCTGCGGGGATCCTGGATCTTGCGGGGGTAGGCGGCCAGGGAAAGGGTTTCAATGCTGACGGCTACTTCGCGCATCCGCCGGTCAAAGATGCTGCCCCGCTTGCCGCTGGTCTGAATGGTTTTTTCATATTGATCGGAGGCCTTGGCCGCCAGGGAAGGGCCGAAAACCACCTGCAAATAGACGGCCCGGCCGACAATCGTCCCCAGGCAGAGAAAAAACACGCCCCCCATCAGGGTCATACGCAGGCGCAATTTTTTTTGGTTCGTCAGGGGCTTCATTCCATCACGACAATCTGGCGGGTCGCCGGGGGGGCCAATCCCAGTTGCCGCCCAAGGGCTTCGATGCGTTTGGGGGCCTTCAAACGGGCCAGCTCAATGGCCAGATTTTTGCGAATCGTGCGCTGCTGTTCATAGGTTTTGGTTTCCGCCGTAATCTCGTAGCCCATGCGCACGCATTGCACGCGGCACCAGGTGTAGGCGAAAAGCTCGACCATGAAGACCAGCATGATGGCCAGCCAGATGGTTTTCATGCCCCGGGCGCGACGCTGGTTGTTGTTGGCGGCCATGCGCGATGGACCTCTTAGCGTTTTTCGACCGCCCGCAGACGCGTGCTGCGGGCCATCGGGTTGGCGGCGACTTCTTCCGCCGTGGGGCGCACCACCCGGCGGGTCAATAGCGTTACCAAGGCCTGTCCGCCGCAAGTACAAAACGGCGCCTTGGGGGGACAGGTGCAGGCGCGGGCCATTTCCCGGAAGGTTTGCTTGACGATCCGATCTTCCAGGGAATGGAAGGCCAGCACACACAGCCGACCGCCGGGGTTGAGGCAATCCACGGCCCGGGGCAGGGTGCGCTGCAGACGATCCAATTCGTGGTTGACGGTGATCCGCAGGGCCTGAAACACGCGGGTGGCCGGGTGAATCTTCTGGCTCCGGGCAGCGGCCGGCGGCATGGATCGGTAAATCAGATCCGCCAGGGCCTTGCTGCTTGTCAGCGGTTGCCGCGCCCGCTCCCGTACGATGGCGCGGGCGATGGACCGCGCGTGGCGCTCTTCACCATAGTCGCGGAAGATGCGCATCAGATCATCCACCTCCCAGTGGTTCACGATATCGGCGGCCGTCAAATCGGCTTCGGCATTCATGCGCATGTCCAGCGGTTCATCGCGTTTGAAGCTGAACCCGCGCCCGCTGTCCTCGATCTGATGCAGGGAGAGGCCCAGGTCCAGGAGGATGCCGTCCACACCCTTGATACCCAAATCGTAGAGAATCCGGTCGAGGTGGCTGAAATTGTCGTGGTGTAGGGAAAGCCGCGGGCAAACGGGGGCCAGGACTTCACGGGCGTGCCGGATGGCATCCAGATCCTGGTCGATGCCGATCAGCAGGCCGTCGGGCTGAATGTGGGTGCAGATCAAGCGGGAATGCCCTGCGCCGCCGACGGTACCGTCCAGGTAAATGCCGCCGGGGCTCAGACTGAGATAGTGCGCCACCTCGGCCGGCATGCAGGAGATGTGGTAATCGGCCATACCATCAAAGTCCTAGATCGGCGATTTCGTTCCTGACCTCCTCATTTTTCAGATCGATTTCCAGGGCCTGTTTTTCAGCTTCCCAGGTATCGCGGGCCCAGATTTCAAAATGATCCAATACGCCCACCAGGACGATGTCCCTTTCAAAACCGGCACCTTCCCGGAGCGTGGGTGGAATCAGAATACGCTCTTGCTTGTCGCAGGCACATTCGTGCGCGCCCCCGATGAACACCCGGCGGAAGCGCCGCATGCTATCGCTTCTGCGGGCCATGTCCATCAGGCGGTTTTCAATTTCCCGCCATGCGTCCAGCGGATAGGCCACCAGGCAGCCGTCCATAGTGGAGACCATCACCCGATCGCCGCCCCCGGCCCGGATGAGATCCCGGAAGCGGGCGGGGATGATGACGCGCCCTTTGTCGTCCATCGTATGGAAGGAACTGCCGCGAAACATAAGGCTTCCTTTGCACCACTTTACTCCACTCTGGTCATGATATGGAATGAAATATGTTGAAAGTCAAGAAAAAACGAGGCTTATGTATGATTAATTTTATAATAATTTGATAATGTTAAAAGGAAAAATTGTCAAACCAATATGCCGTGGAGGATAGTGGAGGATAGTTTGGGAACGTCATCCCCTATCGACCTTGGTTCCGGCAGGCTGCAGGGGTCACAAGGCTTGACTTTTTAGGCCCGCCACTTCTAAAGGATCGAATACAGGCCCCCCATCGGGCGGCGCCGACTTTCCAGGGCATGAACCAAGATTTTCAAATCCGGCCTGGCTGTGCGCGTGGAAGAGGGCCGACATTTGGGAACATCAATCAGAAGCGAGACGGGCAGGCCCTTCATCATGGACAGGCATCCGGTGGATAATTCCATTCCTGATACGGCACCGGCCGTCGTGCGGGCCCGCGAGACGGCCGTCCGTCTTTTGGACGGGGATCGCGGGAGCCATGATTGGGAGCACACCTTGCGGGTCTATCATCTTTGTCGGGATATCGGTCCGTCGGAAGGGGCTGACATGGAGGTGCTGCTGGTGGCGGCCCTGCTGCACGATATCGGGCGCCGCCATCAGGACAACAGCCGGGGGAGCGTCTGCCACGCCGAACAGGGGGCGGCCATGGCCGCCGAACTCGTGGCGGCGTTCCCTCTGACCGACGACCAGAAAGCCAATGTGGTGCATTGTGTGCAGGCCCACCGCTTTCGCAAAGCACCCCAGCCGGGTACCATCGAAGCGCGGGTGCTCTTCGATGCCGACAAACTGGATGCCATCGGAGCGGTGGGCATCGCCCGGGCCTACCAATTCGCCGGCGAGCTGGGGGCCCGCCTGCACAACCCCAACCACGACGTGCGCCACACCCGGGCCTACTCCCGGGAAGACACCGGCTACCGGGAATACCAGGTGAAGCTTCGCCATATCAGGGACCGCATGCTGACCGCGACAGGTCGCCGGGTGGCAGAGGGGCGGCATCGCTTCATGGTGCAATTCTTCGACCGTTTTTTAGAAGAAATCGAGGGGCGTCTCTGAGCGTCGATCCCTGTCAAGACATTTTGCCTCGTCAAACGAAATGTGGTAGGAAGGCCCACGTCGACCGGATTGCTTCGACGCTAATGGTTGCGGTTCGTCCTCGTATCCCACAGGCACCGAACCGCCGCCGTATTCCCCGCGCTCAATTCCACGGGCCGAAGACCCCTCCGTTTGCGGCCCGCTTCCAACGACCGGCAACGAAAGTGAAGACGTCATGAGCATCAACACCGTGGAACGCATTGATGACCAGGTCCCTGTCCGCCATGTGCTGATCAGCGTATCCGACAAAACCGGGCTGGAAACGTTTATTCCCGCACTGCTCAAGGCCTGTCCCGGGCTGCGCATCTTTTCGACGGGCGGCACTTACGGCAGGATCCAATCCATTTTGGGCGGCGATGCCGCCGATCACCTGACCCAGGTGTCGGATTACACCGGGCAGCCCGAAACCCAGGGCGGCCTGGTCAAGACCTTGGATTTCAAGATCTATCTGGGGCTTCTGACCGAGACCTACAACGAGGCCCACCAAGGTGACCTGAAACGGACCGCGGCCGTGCCCATCGACATGGTGGTGGTCAACCTTTACCCTTTTCAGCAGACCGTCGCCCAGGCCGGGGTTACGGTGGAGGGCGCCCGGGGACAAATCGACATCGGAGGGCCCTGCATGATCCGCGCCGCCGCCAAGAACTTCATCCGGGTGGCCTCGGTGGTGGATCCGGGCGATTACGAGCGAATCGCCGGGGAACTGGGCCGCAATGACGGCCGGACATCTCTGGCGTTGCGCTTTGCCCTGGCCCAAAAGGCATTTGACCACACCGCCGTCTATGACCGCGCCATTGCCGATTACCTGGGAGCGCGCACGGCCCAAGACGCTGCCGGATGCTACCGGTTTCAGGACTAAGCCCCCCAACGGCGCCTTGCCATAACAGGCGACGGCGTGACGACAGGCGTGGCTGCCGACCAGCGACGATTGCGAAAGGAGTACGACCATGGCCGAAGATCTCAAAAAAATGTACCGCACCATCGTCAAAGACCACTTCCCGCCGCGTATGGAGATCGCCTTTGTGGATGAGGGCGATCAGCGGCAGACGCTTTTTTACGAACGCGTCTCCTGGACCATCGACGGGGAAGCCAAGGGGCTGCGCTACGGTGAAAATCCGGGACAAGAAGCAGCCCTTTACCGCCTGGTAAACGGGAACCTGGCCCTGGCCGGCACCCGCACCATCCAGCCCGGCCGCTATCTGGCTTCGGACATCGAACTGCTCCAGTCCGGCAAGCACCCGGGCAAAACCAACCTGACCGATGCGGACAATGCCCTCAATATCCTGCGTTATTTTGCCGACACCCCCACATCCGTGATCGTTAAGCATAACAACCCCTGCGGGGTGGCCCAAGCCGACAGCCTGGCGGACGCCTACCACCGGGCCTACATGGCCGACCGGGTGGCGGCTTTCGGCGGGTGCATCGCCCTCAACCGCCCGATGGATAAGGCCACGGCCGAGGCCGTGGCCGAGCAGTATGCGGAAGTCGTGGTGGCCCCGGAATTCGAGGAGGGTACCCTGGCGATCCTGGGGCGCCGCAAGAATCTGCGGGTGATCCGTATTCAGGCCATCGAGAGGCTGCAGCGTTTTGTGGGCGAACGGGTGGTGGATTTCAAGAGCCTGATCGACGGCGGCGTCATTGCCCAGTGGTCTTTTGCCCCGATCACCCTAAAGTCTTCCGACCTCAAGCTGGCCGCTAGCGAATACCAGGGCAAGACGTACAAAATTGACCGCGCGCCCACCCCGGCCGAGCTGGACGATCTGCTTTTCGGCTGGCTGGTGGAGTCCGGACTGACCTCCAACTCGGTAATCTACGTGAAGGAGCGCTGCACCGTAGGCATCGGCACCGGCGAACAGGACCGCGTGGGCGTGGCCGAGATCGCCCGGGACAAGGCTTATCGCAAGCTGGCCGACCGTTACTGCTTCGAAGAACTGGGCATCGCCTATAACGAACTGGAGGACCAGGAGAAGAAAAAGGCCATCGATGCCCGGGTGCGGGAAGAGAAGGGCGGCCTGCCGGGCTCTTCGATGGTGAGCGATGCCTTCTTCCCCTTCCGGGACGGTGTCATGGTGGGCATCCGGGAGGGGGTCAAAGCCGTGGTCCAGCCCGGTGGAGCTATGAACGACTGGAACGTGATCGAGGCCTGCAATGAAGCGGGGGTGACGATGGTGTTTACCGGTCAACGGAGTTTCAAGCACTGAATCGGTACCGTCCCTAAGCGGCATCTTTTGGTCCCGGGCGGCGTTCTCGCGATTTGCCGCTCTTCGACGGAGGTGATCCACGCCTGCGATCGCCAAATCGTTGCGGGGCCTTGCCCGGAACCATAACCTGTCACGTGATCTATTTCCGCCACTCTGAAATGCCGCGCAAACGAACTTCATCTTCCCCTTACGAGCCGCTCTTTTATCTGATCGCGGTCATGTGGCTGGTGGAAATCGTTAACTTCCTTCTGGGCCACCGGCTGTGTCGCTACGGCATCCTGCCTCGAACGGTGCCCGGCCTCGCGGGCATTCCCCTGAGTCCCTTTCTGCATGCCGGGGTAGCCCACCTGCTGCTCAATACCGGACCGCTGATCGTGTTAGGGGGCCTGGTCTTGATGAGGGGGCGCCAGGCCTTTGCCCGATGCACGGTGTTCGTCACCCTGGTCGGCGGCGCGCTGCTCTGGATAGTCGGCCGCCCCTCCTTTCATGTGGGGGCCAGCCTGCTGATCTTCGGCTATTTCGGCTATCTCCTGGCCAGGGGCGTTTTCGATCGGCGTCTGCCGTCGCTTTTGATTGCCATACTGGTTGTACTGGCCTATGGAGGGCTTTTCTGGGGGATGTGGCCGACGGCGGCCGCCATCTCCTGGGAAGGCCACCTCAGCGGGTTTCTGGCGGGGATTTGGGCCGCCCGGTTTCCACGACGAAACCGGATCCCATAAAACAAAACACGACCACAAGGCGGGTCAGAAGCGTGGTTCATCTGATTTGTTGGCGTTGTGCTTCACGGGGGTAGCCGTCGGCGCGCACGACAGAACCCGGTCCGCTTCCCGGCGGGATAGTCCGATATCTTCTTCCAGCATTTTGCGGATGACGCCCACATCCAGGATCGTTTTCTGAAATTCGATCTCCTGGCGCAGCGCCTCCTCCCGATCCATGTCGCCGCTGTTGATCATCTTGCAGTAACCGAAGGTTTCTTTGCCGCAGGTGAATATCTGGTAGAAAAAATAGTTCAGGAGGGGGGTCAGGTAACAGTCCGTGCGCCAGGTTGAAACACTGCCGGCCGGCTTCTCCCATCCGGTTTCTTCCTGGATCGTTTTTTTGATCAGATGGCGATCCCAGGGAATGTAGTAGAAGACATGGACCTCCTTGATCTGCTTGTCCTTCAACTTGGGGCGCCGCACGAACCACGGATTGCCGGGCACCTTGAACTCGCGCCGCTGTTTGAGAAACGCCCACTCATAGCGGTAGTAATCGAGATTGAAATGTTTGCGAAACGTATCTTTGCCCAATTTGAGCGTTTCCCGGGCCTGCCGTTCCATGGGGGTGGTCTGCTCCTGCTGGGAGTCGCCCCAGAAAATCAGCGGGGCTCTGTGCTCGATGGCGGCCCGGTAGACCGCGCTGTGCATGCCGTAGGCGCAGGCCGTGCAGATGCTGTATTTGCGCCTTAGATTGGAAGACTTGAGGCCGTAGCGGACAATCTCCCGTGCCAGATTGGTTCGGGAGCGGACCGAAACAAAATCCGCCTCCAGGCGCTGGCAGGCGTTCTGCATATTTTTCAGGGCTTGCGGATTCTGGAATTCGTTGTTGTAGTTCACCGCCAGGACCTTCAGGTCATACACCTTGCGCGCCAGGTACAGGACATAGGCGCTGTCCCGCCCGCCGCTGAGGGGCACGATGCAGTCGTAGGGATGGCCCTTGCCCCTCGCCGCGGCCACGATGGCATCAAGTTTCTCCTTGCCGAGATAACGTTCCTTTTTAAATTCCCGGCAGTAGCTGCAAAGGCCGTTGTCGTCAAACATGATACCGGGGACGGTATCGGTCATGATACACTGGGTACATCGTTGCATTCGGGTCTACTCCTTAACGCTCTTCCCATTGGGGATTGCGCCGTTCGAAAAAGGCCCGCACACCCTCGTGGGCATCGTGGGTGGTGCACAGACGGGCAAAGGCTTCGTTCATGAGTTCGAACTGCTTGCGGTAGTCCATGTCTTCCGAGGCATAGAAGGCGGTCTTGGCAATCTGGAGAGCAAGCGGGCTTTTCTGGGCCAGTGTTGCGGCCCATGCCTGGGCCTCCTGTTCCAGATCCTCCTTGGGCACCACCCGGTTGATCAGTCCCATGGCCTGGGCCTCCGGGGCTTTGATGAGATCGCCGCCCAAGAGCAGTTCCAGGGCTTTTTTACGGCCCACGATGCGGGCCACCGGTATCACCGGACCGACGCAGTTCAGACCTACGTTGATGGCCGTCAACCCCATCTTGGCATTGTTGGCGGCGATGGCCAGATCGGCGGCGGCCACCAACCCCATCCCATTCGCGGCAGCCACGCCCTGCAGTTGGGCGATCACGGGCTTCTTCATTTGTGAAATGGTCACCAGCGGGCGTTCCATGTGTTCGATCCAGGCCCGGTATTCCATGGCGGTTTGGCCTTCCAGTTCGTTCACGTCGATGCCGGCGCAGAAGGCCTTGCCGGCCCCTTTGAGAAGCACCACGCGCACTTGCGGGTCGCTGTCCAAGGCGAGCAAGGCCTGGTAGAGTTCTTCCGCCAACGGGGTGGTGAACGTATTGAGTTGCTCCGGTCGATTCAAGGTAATGTGACCGACAAATCGATCGTCGATTTCGGTCAGAATGTGCTCGTAAGACATGACCTTCCCTCCTGAAAATGGTGACGGGTGGATTTTGGCTTGCCTTTCGTCTCATATCCGCACGATCAAAACGCGTGATTGCTTTTCCCGTATCACTAAATGGATGGGGAATACAACCGAGGCTTGTTGACAGCCCTTTGAACAAAGCAGTACAAAATAAGGACCATCACGCCGGATGCAAATGGGCCGCCTGACCGGAAGCTCTTAATCTTATGACACCTGGAAAAACGGAGAAACGATGATGATTTTTCTGAGGACCGGTGTAATTCTTCTGTTTGCCTTGATACTGGCGGCGCTGCCGGTAGCTCTCTATGCCGATGGCATGCCGACTCTGAGCCATGATCATCGGGAGACCAATGATGGCCAGGAGAACGATAATCCGCCACCGACGAACCCCAAAGAGATGACGGTAGCGCCGGCTCTGAAAGGGAAACAGGTCAAGCCCGCCGTTCCGGCCAACGTCAACAAGGTCGGGCGGATGGTGCCGGCTGTCGCGGTCAACCTTGCTATCGATTTGACGACCCATAAGACCAATGGCGTCTGGCGCTGGAATGCGATGTTGCAGAACTTAGGTCCGCAACCGCTGCCGATCAATCGCTTACAGCTAAAGGTCGTTCAGGTTGTGTCGTTGCCTAATCAAACCGTGCCGGCCGGTTCCGTCTACATGCTGCCGCCCCTCAGCCCGCAGCAGAAAAGGGGCTTTTCCAGCGCCTGGAATCGCAATCCGAACGCCCGCCAGCTCAGGCTGGAGGTCTGGGACCAGCGCGCCAACGCCAGGGTTTACGAGCAGAGCATGGCGTTGACGACAACGGCCGGTCAAATGGCCGCCCCCCTTTCGCCGGGGCTGCAGAAGGCGGTAACAATACCGGGTATAAGGGAGCCCAGTCGCATTGCGATCACAAGCGGCTTTTATCTCGGGCGTGGCGCATGGCGGTTGGAACTTGCCAACCCCGGTATTCAGACCGTCCCCGTCGGCGATTATACCTACTCTTGGGCCTACAAGTTTTCCACGGGCAACGATCGTCCATGCAATCACTCCAAGGACATCACTTTCGCCGTCCCTGGGAACCAGAATCGGATACTTCTGGAGGTCGGCGATCTCTATGGAGCGGCTGAGTGTGACTGCGCCGGGTTGGATGGCGTCGAGGTGACGTTGCAGGAGAAGGCCACCGGCCGGGAAGAGGTGTATAACATCAATGTGGCCATCCCGAACGTTGCAATTGAAGAATTCTACATCCGGATCGGGCAGAGCCCCAATCAATTCAATCAGGCAAAGGTTCTGACCACGCTGGTCAACCAATCCTATTACAATCTCATGCTGGCCTATACCCTGGAAGTGACGATGAAGAAGAGAACGGAACAGGGTATCATTAGGGAGAGCCTTACCCGAACCGGCACCATCATGCTCCCGGCCCGGCAAAGCAACGAAGACGCCATTCTTGTGAATGATCTTCGAGCGGAGCTGCCGCATCTGGAAATAGGCGATGAAATCGCTTATGATTCTCAAAGCGATTTCAGTGACGACGATTTGTTGCTGAATCGTCCTTATTTTCTCGGTGCATTGACCATCGCCATGCCGGCCAGTGCCAAATGCGGACCGGGGAGGCCGTTGGCGTTTCAACAGAAAGCGCTTTGTATCTGGTAGGGGGTTGTTTTTCGATAGGTAACAACTTCATTTTTTTTCTGGAAAATCAGCCTTTGCGAACGGAGGAATACCGTGAAAGAAAACACGCGCGCGAATGTCTACAAAGCCTTCATCGGTGAGGCCAAAGCCTATTTCAGGCTGCTGGCCTATGCCGAAAGGGCGGACGAGGAAGACGTACCCCAGGTGGCCTTGTTGTTTCGGGCCATCGCCGAAGCGGAACGGGTGCATGCCACGCGCCAGCTGAACCTCGTGAAGGATCTGCTTGTCAAAGACACCGACACCAATCTGGAGAAGTCTTTTCAGCGCGAGAAGTCCGTCAGCGAGAATGAATATCCCGCTTTTATCAAAACCGCCGAGGAAGAGGGCGAGACTGCGGCGGCTCTGGCCTTCAGTCATGCCCGGGATGCCGAAGGCTACCATGCCAAGCTCTATGAACGGGCAATTTTAAACGTGATCAAGGACAAGGTGGGCGCCTATCACATTTGCCAGGTATGCGGCTATGTGACGGACAAGAAAATCCCCAAGGTCTGCCCGGTTTGCGGTGCACCGCCAGAGAAATTCAAGACCGTCGAGGCCTGAGGCCTACCCGTGTCCAACCATCGATGACATCTTCCGTCCCCGGCCGGAACTTCAATTGACCACCTCCGGACGGATACGGTTAATCCAGTACCCGGGCCAGGGCGGTCAGGGCGCGTTCGATATCGGCTTCCGTAATGCCGTAATGGGTAACGGCCCGGAACTGCCGGGGTCCGGTGGCCCCCACGCGAATGCCTTCTTCTGCCAGACGCGCAACGGTTTCCGCGGCGGAGGGCCCGGCCGGATCCAGATCGACATAGACGATATTGGTCCGGACCCGCTCCGGATCCACCTGCGCCAGACCCATGGCGCTCACGCCTTCGGCCAAACGTCGGGCGTTGCGATGATCTTCCGCCAGGCGACCAATCATCTCCTGTAGCGCGACGATGCCGGCCGCCGCGATGACCCCTGCCTGGCGCATACCGCCCCCCAGCAGTTTGCGGTTGCGGCGGGCCGCACGGATAAACGCCCCCCGGCCGCAGATCAGGGAACCCACCGGGGCGGACAATCCCTTGCTCAAGCAGAAGGAAAGGGAATCCACGGGCGCGGCGAGGGCTGTCGGCGGCACGTCCAGCGCCACGGCCGCATTGAAGATGCGGGCGCCGTCCATGTGGACCCCCAGACCGTGTTCGGTCGCCACATCGGCCACAGCTTGCAGGTAGTCCGGTGGCAAGGGACTGCCGCTGCAGCGATTGTGGGTGTTTTCGACGGCGATCAGGCGGGTGCGGGGAAAATGGGGATCATCCCCCCGGATGGCCGCTTTTACGGCATCAAGATCAAAGCTTCCGTCCGGCCGATTGGCAACCGTGCGGGGATGGATGCCGCCCACGGCGGCACTGCCCCCCTGCTCGTAGAAGAAGATGTGGGCCTGGTCCCCCAATATGACCTCATCGCCGCGGCCGCAATGGGTCAGCAGGCTGATCAGGTTGGCCATCGTCCCGCTGGGCACGAGCAGGGCCGCCTCCTTGCCGGTTGTTTCCGCGGCCAGGGACTCCAGGCGGCGGACGGTGGGGTCCTCCCCATAGACATCGTCGCCCAGTTCGGCGCTTGCCATGGCCCGCCGCATGGCGTCGGTGGGCAGGGTGACCGTATCCGATCGTAAATCGATAGCGTTCATTTTGATACCTTTCTGTAGCGGCTAGCGAAGCCGCCCCTTCGTTCGGCGACGCTTGGCATAAACATCGCGTTCCCTTTGGCCAACGGCGCGGCGGCGTGGGGAATTCTTAACGTTTTGGGGAGAAGCAAACCGGCCTCTGCAGGGTGCGAAAGGTCCCGGCCCGATGCGCCACCCAAAATCGCCGGTGGGTTATGGTTATCCGATTTCCGGAAGGCGATCAAGGCGGTAGCCGACAATTAGCCCTTGCAAATCAACCCGTTTTTCAACAAGATAGCTTTCTATATTAAAGACCGGGCGCTTTGCCGGTAAAACTGACGAGGAAACGGGCATGCCGTCGACCTTTCATGTGGTGCCGATCGGGACGATCCACAAAACCGATGCGAAAACCTGGATTGACATCGAGTCCGCCTACCTGCCGGCCATGGACGGGTTGGAAGGTTTTTCCCATATCAATGTTTTTTTCTGGTTCCATGAGAATGATCATCCGGACGGGCGCCGGGTTCTCAAGGTGCATCCGCGCAAAGATAACGCCAACCCATTGACGGGTGTTTTCGCCACCCATTCCCCCCTGCGTCCCAACCTGATCGGCATGACCCTGTGCCGGATCCTGGCGGTCGCGCCGCCCACGATCATTATCGATACGATCGATGCCATCGACGGCACGCCTGTGCTGGATATCAAATGCTATATCCCCAGTTCCCGCACCTTTGAAAATCTTCGCCTGCCCGATTGGGTCTGAACTACGCCGGCGCCAAGATTGACCTGACGGGACAATTCGCGCAGGTGACGTATTTTAACAGGTCTCCGGGTTTACGGTGGCGCGCCTGCGGATCGACGAACGCCGGGCACCGGTCACGGCGGTGGGGCCTCTGCTGGATCCCCGTCCCGGTGAAATGCTTGCCATGACCGGGGAGAGGGCGATTCGTCCCACCTTCGGGGAGCAGTTCAGGGTCAGCGAATTCAAGCGGCATGTTCCCCCGACGGTGCATCGTATCCTCAAATACCGGGGGTCGGGGCTGATCCGGGGGAATCGGACCTTTCGGCGGCACGATAAGGTCATGCAGATTCGCAACAACTATGATATGGACGTGTTCAACGGGGATCTCGGCCGCATTGCCGCACGTCCTGCTGGAGCGTAATCTGATCCACACCGTCCTTACCCGGGGGGGGCGGTTGGGCGGTCCTGGTGGGTACGCAATGACCAGCGGACAAGGTATTCCGGCCTGTACCGACGGTGGACAGCTTAAGGCAAAAGTAAAAGTAGAGGTTTTTATGGGGGAAACCGTTCAGCTTGGCGAAAGTATCGCGATCGAAGTTGGCACCGGGCTTCGGGTGCAGGTGGAAGGCATCGATTTTACGTTTACCGCCCGCTTTCTCGGAAGGTTTGATACCAACGACGTTTTGATCAGCCTTGATCCGCGCATGGAACACTTCGAAGCGCGCCTCGATCCGGGTGTCGTCTTTTCCGCCGACTTCCTGGCGGATGATGTCTATTACCAATTCCGGGCGCGTTTTGAGCGGCTGATCACCGATCCCATCCATGCCGTGGTCCTGAACACCCCCGAAGAAGTGCTCAATATCGAACAGCGTATGCTGACACGCAACCCCTGCACCGTGCCGGTGAAGGTGGATATCCGCAAGACGTTGGAAGGCACCATCAGCGATATCAGTCCCAGAGGGTGCCGCATCGCCATGCCGGTGGGCACTGGCATGCGAATGCCGCTGGTGGTGGGGGACCGGGTGCGGCTTCGACTCCGGGCTCCGGGAAGCCCCCATGGCTATATTGTCGAGGGTCAGATTCGCAATATCCTCAACAACGAATTGGAGACGGAAGCAGGGGTTCGGTTTGATAATCTGCCTGAAATATTGAGGAATTTTATCGAATCGTTAACCCGCGGACCTCATTGAGCCGTTAGCCGCCAGGGGGGGACGGGGCTCAAAAATAAGTTCATCACCACGATGGTATCGCCTACGGCTGTTTTTATTGTTCTATTCGTTGAAAATCGAAAGGCGGTAAACCGGTCGACGTCTCAATCCCGGCAGCAGGGGCTGACGGCGCCGGAACCGGTCGACGGCAGGTTGCGTCGCAAAGTAGATCAAGTGAGTTTCACAGCGGCAGTCCGAGCTGCCGAAGCCTGGCGCAATAGCGCGGGTGCCTGCCATGCCCTGCAAGATTCCCGCCCAGCAGTGTTCATTGAAGATGGGGTCGTGACCGTACCAAATTTCCGCTATTCTCCCGAGAGGTCTTAAAAAATCCATATGCCAATGGGGATGGACGGCGATGCGTAAATGGTGCCGAAGTCTGGCCGGCAGCCCCCCCGGGCCGAGGGCGCTGCCGGCATACGCGTACCACCCGGCGGGGAACGCGAACCGGCCCAGCTTTCCGACCGTCAGTCGACCACCAGATTCAAGGTTGAAGATCAGAACATAAGTCCCCTTCTTTGTCTTAAGGCGATTCAGGAATGTCCGGACCTTTTTTTAAGCGCGCGCACGATACCGCCGTTTAGGGCGTAGTAGCCGAGATCTTCCCGTGTCTTCTCCCAAGGCGCGGCTTGGGGATCGTAGCCCAGATGGTCCCGACAGACCAGGGCGCGGGAAATCATCTGGTTGAATGAATAAAAACCGTCATCCATGTTGTCCCTGCCCCACATGGCTTCGGGCGGCGTGTATCCCAGACAGTGTGAGTTCCTTTCCATCGTTTCCCTCCTTTTGGGCGATTATGGAAAAATGCTATAAGGCATGAATATAACAAGTTTTGTGCCAGCATTGTTACCTTGACAGGAGTCCCCGATATCAAAGCAAAGAATCTTTGAGCTTTTGTTTCGCAACCGCTATGGTACCCTGATGAATCGTCATAGTATGCCCATAATCCGGTCATTGTATGTACAATGAACGCTCCCATAAGGAGGTTGAAATGCCCAAAGGGTTTCAGCTGACACTGGCCGATCGAGCTTTTTTCCGTTATGTCTACCAGGCCGGGCTGGCCAGCCCTTTCAGCGACGAACGGGTCGACATCGAAGATAAAATTGCCGGGTCGAACGTCGCTTCACCACGGAAGCGTATCGAATGTGCCATCGGCAAGGTCCGGGAGCGTCTCGCGCGTCTGGAGGGCGAGGGCCGCATCGACTATACCCGGTACGCCTCCGATGACGGCCTGCTGGTCAAGGCCGGTGTCCTGTTCGATTTTTTCTATATCTACCGGGAACGCTTCGATCAGCTCATTCATGATCAAATTCAGGCCGGGGATACGCCCATCAGGGTGATGTTTGCCACGGACGCTTTGGGTTTTCTGCGTCAAAAGGGCTTTTCCGAAGCAGACTCGCTGCGCTACTTTGCCCTCAGCTATCAGTTGCGGCGGGCCTACTATTTCATTTATCGCTCCCTGGTGGGCCGCAGTGCCGGTATGAAGAAACTGCGTCAGGACCTTTGGACCAATGTATTCACCCACAACATCGATCTCTACGACCGCTACCTCTGGAACCGCATGGAGGACTTTTCAACCCTGCTGCTGGGGGAGACCGGGACCGGCAAGGGAACCGCCGCCATGGCCATCGGGCGCTCGGGGTTCATTCCCTTCGATGAGCACAAGCAGAGCTTCGTGGAAAGCTTTACGCGTTCGTTCGTGTCCCTGAATCTCTCCCAGTTTCCCGACACCCTCATCGAATCCGAGCTCTTCGGCCACAAGAAGGGCGCCTTCACCGGCGCCGTCAAGGACCATCGCGGGGTATTCGATCGCTGCAGTCCCTTCGGGGCCATTCTGCTGGACGAGATCGGAGAACTGTCCATACCGATTCAGATCAAGCTCCTGCAGGTCCTGCAGGATCGTAAGTATGCCCCGGTGGGCAGTCATGTCGAGGGGCGCTTTGAAGGACGCGTGATCGCCGCCACGAATCGTTCCATGGCGGATATCGAAAGCCACAAGGTTTTTCGCGACGATTTTTATTACCGCCTATGCTCGGACATTATCACGGTTCCCCCCCTGCGGGAGCGCATCCGTGAAAGCCCCAAGGAATTGGACGATTTGCTGAAATTTACGGTCAAGCGGATGGTCGGGCAATCAACGCCGGAGCTGTTGAGCATGATCCGCGGCGTCATCGACCGGCAGCTGGGCATGCATTACGCCTGGCCCGGCAATGTGAGGGAATTGGAACAATGCGTGCGCCGCGTGCTGCTCAAAAAAGACTATGCCGGGCGGACGGCGGCGCCTGCCGGGGATCGGCTGGCGGATCGTCTCACACAGGGCATCACGGCGGGGACGATCGATACCCAGCGCCTTGTGACCGGATATTGTTATTGGCTCTACCAGCGGTTCGGCACGTTTGAAGAAGTCGCCCGCCGGACCGGGCTGGATCGACGGACCGTCAAGAAATATGTCAACGCGTGGGAGGGGGCGGCGGCATGATCGGGCCTGCGATCCTGCGGGAAGCGGCCTTGCGGTTCGCCGCCCAGCGGGCGGAGGCCTCCTGTTGCAGGCTTTTTTCGATTTTGGCCGAATAGTTGATGGGTGCGTGGTCGACCAGAAATTCTGGCGGATTATACCAGCGCTCACCGAGGGCCGACATGGAGAGCCGGCCGCTCTCAAAGCAGTTGGCCGGTTCGCCGCCCGGTTCCATTTCACAGATGCGGCCTTTGCGGTCGATATGCACCATGCGACCGGCGGCGCAGAACGACAGCAGCCGGGTCGACGGCGGCAGGTCGGCAACTACGTCGCGGCCGTTGACCAGGCGATAAATGGGCACGGCTGCCATGCGGGTCGCAAATCCCGCATCCCCCACACGGGGAGCCCCGATGGCGTAAACCGCCTGGGGAGGATGATACCAGGCGGCCAGTTGGGCCAGGGCCCCCCCCATGCTGTGGCCGGTCATGAAAAGCGGTTCCGTCAGGTTGGCAAGCTGGGGCTGAAGGTCCTGCCAGACCTGGTGGAGCGCTTCCACGAATCCCCGGTGGACGACGGTGCGGGGGGCCAACCTTTCGGGACGGACATCCAGATCGAGAAACCAGTTGCGCAAACCCGTCGTCCCCCGGAAAACCAGAACAGCGAAAGGCGGCCGGTGGTGAGGCAAGGTGCGGATCAGGGCGCACTGGGTTTCCTGGCGGTTCAAAAACAGGGCTTCCCGCAAGCCGACCCGCGCCAGAATGTCGTTACGGGAGGGGCCGTCCAGGAAGGCGCCTTCTTCCCCCCCGCTGCGACGGTAGATGAGGCGCGCCATCTCACTGAGCCAAAACGCGTTCGCCAGATTGAAGGTGCGCGCGTGGGGCGTAAACGGCGGCAGACGCTCCATGGTGAAGTGGTCGCAGGCGGTCCCCGGCCGTGTGAGGCCTTTCCAGCTGCTATCCGTATCCAAGGTTTTCATAGGGGTCACTCCTGGGGCATGGCAATAGGCGTCCGGCCGTTAAACGAATGCCGGACGCAAGCGTTCAAGCGTTTATCATGGGGCTATAGGGCGGCAACAAACTTAGCGATTGCACCACGGACCCGCCCGGGGGCCTCCCGATGGGGGATATGGCCACAGCCGGGAATGAATAGCGGGGTGGCCCGGGGGCCGATGCCGGCCACGATGGCCTCCACCTGGCGCGGAGAGCCGTATTGATCCTCAAGACCCTGGATGATCAAGGCCGGACATCGAATCCGCCCGAGGTAATCTTCTATATTCCAGTCCTGAAAAGCGGCCGACAACCAGGTGTCGGCCCAGGCGCAAAAGAGTCCTCGCGTCCGATCACCATGGTAACGGGTCAGCCGTTTTTCAAGGCCCTGTGGTTCATAGGACGCCAGGGCTTCACGGATGCCCTGGCGGGTAATCGATTCCACGAATACATGGGCGGCTTCGGTGACGATGCCGGTCACTTTTGCGGGGCAGGCCGCCGCCGCCAGCAGGGCAATCGATCCGCCGTCGCTGTGGCCGATCAGGAGGGCCTGGTCGATTTGCAGCCGTGTCAAAAGCTTTGGCAGAACAATCTCGGCTTCCCGGTGCAGGTAGGACTTATCCCGGGGTTGATCCGGCATCCGGGAGGAGCGCCCATATCCGGCGCGATCGTAAACGATCGCCGGCCGCCCGGTGTCGGTTGCCACTTGGGCGGGGAAGTCGTGCCACATGGCCGTGCATCCCAATGCTTCGTGCAGGAAAACAAGATGCGGGCCGGGAGCGGTGTGGTGAGGGACCAGGCGGCGGTAAAACAGGCGCTGTTCCCCAATCGTCAGGGTGCCTTCTTCGACCGCCGGGGCATCGGCGTCGGACGTGGATGCGGTAATCATGGGTGAAGCGCTCCAACGATTGGCGTACGGTACGGATATTATCTTAGTGCCTATCCCTAAATGGCATCTTTTGGTCTCTGGCCCGCCGCCGGTATACCAATCCACCTTTGGCGGACAAGCCGGCCTTCTCGCCTCGTGTCGGTCCTTGGCGTAGCCGGGCGGCGCCTGTGGGCGCCCGTCGGCTGCGGCCTTGCCCGAAACCAAAATCCACCATCGATGGATGGGCACTATCTTAACAGGTTTTTTCCCGGCGGGACAACTCTCATGATGCGGCCGTGTTTGTTTCGCATCGGATTTGTGCTATCCGGTGGCCATGGAATACTGCTATCGCGCCATCGGCATCGTGCACTCCTGTTTCAAGGAAAAATTCGGCATTCCGCGGCAGGCCGGCCTCGTGCCGGATGCCTGCGGTACCCTGGAACTCTTCGCCCCCTTCAACCGGCGCGAGTATCTGGAGGGGCTGGAAGGGTTTTCCCATATCTGGCTGCAGTATGTGCTGCACGCCGCCGTCCTGGCGCCCCGCAAAAGCAAGGTGCGCCCGCCGCGCCAGGGGGGCAATCAGCGCCTGGGGGTTTTCAGCACGCGTTCCAATTTCCGCCCCAACGCCCTGGGGCTTTCCGCCGTAAGACTGGAGAGAATTGTCCACAATGGCCGCGGGATGCAGCTGCAGCTGAAGGGTATCGATATTCTCGACCAGACGCCCGTGCTGGATATCAAACCCTATCTGCCTTATGCGGATTGCCATCCCCAGGCCCTGGGGGGGTTCGCCCATAAGCGGCCCCAAGCCGTCCTGCGGGTTCGGTTAGGCGCCCGGGCACGGGTCGTCTTGCGGCGGCTGGCTGATCGTGACTGCCGCCAATTGACCCGCCTGCTGGTACAGGTTCTGAGCCTGGATCCGCGACCGGCTTATGCGGCCAGGATGGATCGCCAGCGGGATTACGGCATGCATCTGCTCGACTGGAACGTTCGCTGGCGGGTGGAAGACGCCACGGCGCTCGTGACCGGCCTGGAACCCCATCCGGCCGGTCGGCCTGCCGGATCTGAAAACCCCTGACGGGTGAGCCGTAGCGGAAATCCATTTTAAGGAGTTAGCAATGTTCGACCCCATCGTCTACCGCCGGCGTCGTGAGGTGCTCAGAGAAACCGTTCGTGACGGTATCGTGCTGTTGCCCGGTCTGGACCCAAGCCCGATCAATTTTGCCGCCAACCCTTATCCCTTCCGCCAGGACAGCAGTTTGCTCTATTACACCGGCCTGAACGGACCGGGAAGCACCCTCTTGATCGACATCGACGCGGCCCGGGAAACCCTTTACGGTGTTGACTCCAGCCTGGACGACGTTATCTGGAGCGGGCCGTCGCCCTTGCTGCCGGAGCTTGCCGCGGCGGCCGGTATCGGGATCACCGGCGCGCCGGCACAACTGGCGGCCGTGATTCAACAGGCCCACGACGCCGGCCGGACCGTTCATTACCTCCCGCCCTACCGGCCGGATCAGGTGCTGGCACTGGCGCGTCTGCTGGGGGTGCCCCCGAATCGGGTCAATGCCGGTGCCTCAGCGGCCCTGATCCGGGCCGTGGTTTCCCAGCGCGCCGTAAAATCGCCGGCTGAGGTGGCGGAGATCGAATCGGCCCTGGGGCTGACCCGCAAGCTTTTCCAGGCCCTGGTGCGGCACCTGCCACAGGAGAATACGGGCATCGGGCTGGCCGGCATTCTGGAGGGGCTCGCCCGCTCCAACGGCAGCCGGTTGGCTTTCCCACCGATCATCACCAGCCGCGGCGAGATTCTGCACAGCGCCCCGGACAACCAGCCCTTGCCGGCCGGCGGACTCCTGCTGATGGACATCGGTGCCGAATCCCGGGAGTATTATGCTTCGGACATCACCCGCACCCTGCCGGTCAGCGGCCGGTTTACCACGCGCCAAAAAGACATTTACGAAATCGTTCTGGCCACTCAGAAAACAGCCGCGGAACAGGCCGCGCCCGGTGTGCGTTTCAGGGATGTGCATTTGAAGGCCGCTGCCACGCTTTGCGAGGGGCTCCGTGACCTCGGGCTGATGAAAGGGGCCGTGGAGGATGCGGTGCGGGAAGGCGCCCACGCCCTGTTTTTCCCCCACGGCCTGGGGCATATGCTGGGGCTCGACGTCCATGATATGGAATCGTTGGGCGAAGACAACGTGGGCTACGATCGTGAGACGATCCGCTCGGATCAATTCGGATTGTCCGCCCTCAGGTTGGGACGCCGGCTGGAGGTGGATTTCGTGGTGACGGTGGAGCCCGGGATTTACTTCATCCCCGCCCTGATCGATCGGTGGCGTCAAGATGGCCGCTGGACGTCGTTTATCGCTTTTGACAAACTATCCGCCTATCGTCGCTTCGGTGGTATCCGCATCGAAGATGTGATTCATATCATGCCCCGGGGCAGCCGCTTTCTGGGCCCGATGATCCCCAAGTCCGCCGCTACGCTGGAGGCCGCTTGCCAGTCCTGAACGACACGCCGCGCGGGGCGGTTTGCGCCGATCCTATCACCGGATTGGGCGGCCCCGCTTTCATTGGGCCGCCTCCCCGGTACCCAGCCCCCGCAACCCGATCCACAGGGGAACCAGCAGCATGATGGCGCCGATACCGGCCACCCCGGGCCAGGCAAACGCTTCATAGACCATTCCGCTGGCAGTAATGCCGCAGCTGCCGCCGGCATAGTAGAAAAGTACATACAGGGCGTTGGCCCGCCCGCGACTGGACACCAGATTCCGGTTGAGCCAGCCGGCTGCGGCGGCATGAACGGTGAAAAAGCCGGCGCAAATGCCCACCAGACCGATGATGACGATCCATAAGGAAGGATAGAGGGTGGCCCCCAGTGAGAGGCCGAACGTGACCGCGCCCACCGCCATGGTGCGACCGTTGCCGAAGCGGTTGCTCAACTGGCCGGACAGGGGCCCGATGACGATGCCCATCAGGTAGGCCAGATACATCAAGGTGATGGTGCGGGTGGGCGCATTGAAAAGGGGACCGGAAAGGTAAAACGGCAGGTAGTTGAAGATCGACGAAAATACGAAAAAGGCGCTGAACGCCACCAGGTAGTTTTTCCGCAAAGGCGGTTGCATCAATAATTGCAGGAAACCCAGGGTGGCCGCGGGACCTCCCCGGGTGGCCTTTTCGCGCGGCAGCCAGCGCCAGGCCGTCCCGCAGGCGGCGGCGACCAGTATCGAGGCGGCCGCAAACGCCCAGCGCCAGCTGACGGCCGGATAGAAGAGACCGCCCAGAAGCCGGCCGCCCAAGCCCCCGGCGACCGTAGCGGCGACATAGGTTCCCATGACCACGTTTAGCCGCTCAGGCGGCAGGTGTCGCGACAGAAAGGCGGCCAGACAGGTGGTCAGGGCCGGGATAAAGAGACCCTGGACGAAACGGGCCGCTACCAGGCCCTGAAAATCGCTGGTCAGGGCACATAGCGTGTTGCCGCCGACCACCATCAGTGCGCCGATCAGAATGATGGGCCGGATGCGCCAGCGGTCGGCCAAAGCGCCGAAGGGCAGGTTGGCGAGGGTAATGCCGAAGATAACGGCCGAGATCGTCATAGACGCCTGGGACGCGGAAACCCGGTAGCTCTGCTGGATTACCGGCAGCACCGGCTGGGTGATATAGATCGTCGTAAAGGCGGCTGAGACCAGGGCGAAGACACTGGCCTGCAGCCCATGCGATGAATCTGGTCGCGGTTTTGCCATGTGCGAATAGGCCTCCTGAGCCCTATGATGCCCCGCATGCCCAAGCCGTTGGGCGGGTATCATGACGAGCAGGCCTCGGGTCGGAATCGTCCGGTCCCCGGATCGGTTTCAAGGGGAGCGGTGTTTCTCCAGGAGGTTTTTCTACCATAGGCCGCCTACCGACGATGGTAAAGGCCGAATAACGCAAACCGTATCTGCGGGAATCGCTTTGACGAGAAAATTTTCGGCCGGAGCGATCAACGGCGGTTGGCCGGTTCAGGGCTCTGGGGTGGATTCCCGCTCGGGAAAAATGGTTTCGAACGCTACCGCGGCAATTTTTTCCAAGCAGTCATTGAGGGCTTCTTCTTCTGAGGTACCCGTCCCCTGGAATTCCTGTCGGGCGATGATATTGATAAGGTTGGGCACGGCCACGAAGGGGGACGCCAATTTTCCACGCAGGGCTTCATGAACGTCGATATAGAGCATGCGGCCGTCACGGATGAGATTGTAGCGTGTAACGCGCGTCAGGATAGGGTCGTCGGGGGAATCTGTCATCTAAACTCTCCTTCCGTTGGTCACAAGGCGTTGCTAGCGAAGGGGGCTGGCGGGGCAGACCCGTGGGACGCAGGCTCACCTGAGTGCGATGCCATCCGCGTTGTAAGCGGTGACAAGGTCTCTGCACGGTTACGGCGTTTCTTCGGGGCGGAGGTGATCGTCATTTTTCTGGCAGGAGCGGGTAAGGGACGTACCCAAGGCAGACAAGCAGGCCGATCATGGCCGGTGGCTAATTTCGGCCTCCCCTAGCGACGCGGTACTGGAGCGGTATCGTGGGTGAACTGCACGGCAATACCCCGGTCGTCATGCCAGACAACCCTGCCGTAGCGTTTGACATCCTGCCGGTTTTCGCCAAACGGCCCGGCCACAACCACCTCCTGGCCAACGGTGAAGCGCTGCCGGGTCTGGACATAGATACCGCCTTCGCTGACGTTCTTAATCGTTCCCTGAAAAAGTTCCCGGTTGGCCGCGAAGTGTGTTTCTTCCGAACAGGGTATCCGCGCATAGACCCGCGCTTCCTTATTACGCATTCGGCGGAAACCGCGCTCGAAGGCTTCATTAGGTGGGGTGGTTTGTTTTTTAGGGGCGGGATCGCCCTTGTAAGGCTTCATTTGTCAGGTCCTGTCATCAGCCGTTTGCCGGGAACGGCCTGTGAGAGTCCTTCGATCAATGCATATACCTCCAAAATACTGTTTTGGGGGGGCGCTGTCAACACGGTGGCTGTCCGGAGGGGCGCCGTACTCCAAATAAAGTACTATAAAAAACGGGTGGTTGCCAACCATTGGGATGCCCTGATGCCGTTTAGGTGGGTCCGCCGGCGGGTTCCCGCCTCGGTCGGCCCCGAAGCCCTCTCTTCCTTCAGGCCGGATAGGACCTGCGGGGCCGGTCTTTGACCATGCGGTCAACTTTAAGTTGTCAATTGGGAATCGCTTTGATATTCTTATCCAATTAATCTAATGACTTCAATGCGAGACGCACTCCGGGCGAACTTTCGTACCATGCTTGCGCATCGGAACCGATCAACCCGCTAACATTATGATGAACGCGACGGCACCCCTCAAATTCGGAAAATACTGGCTGACGGATCGTATCGCCGTGGGCGGTATGGCTGAACTCTATCGCGGTAAAATTTCCGGCGAAGAGGGGTTCGAAAAAGCGGTGGCCGTCAAGAAGATCCTGCCCCATCTGTCCGAGGAAAAGGAGGCGGTTCGTTACTTCATCGACGAAGCCCGTCTGGCCGCTTTGTTGCAACATCCCAATATCATACAGATTTATGATTTCGGGCGGTTGGACGACAGCTATTTCATCGCCATGGAATACCTTTTCGGCAAGGATCTTAAAACCGTTTTGCAGACCGCCGAAAAACGGGGCGTATCCCTCAGCCTGGAAAACGCCCTGCATATCGCGGTCGGCATTTGTTCGGGGCTCGATCATGCCCACAACATGAAAGACCTGCAAGGCCATCTGCTCAACATCATTCACCGCGATGTGAGTCCCCAGAATATCTTCCTGACCTATGACGGCCAGATCAAGATCATCGATTTCGGCATCGCCAAGGCCACCAGCCGGATTTCGCATACCCGCTCCGGTGTGATCAAGGGCAAGGTGGCCTACATGTCGCCGGAGCAGGCCGAGGGCCACGAAGTCGACCACCGCTCCGATATCTTTTCCGTGGGAATCCTGCTCTATGAGATGGTCACCGGGCGTTACATGTACGAAGGCGATGCCATGGACATCCTGTCCCAGGCGCGCGAGGCCCGCTTTACGCGCGCGGAGCGCATTGTCCGGGATTTGCCCGAATGTCTGGTCGCCGTTCTCGACATGGCGCTCTCCAAGCATCCCGACGACCGCTACGATTCCTGCGGCGACATGCTTTCCGATCTTGAAGACTGCATCTATCACCTGAATTTTCGTCCCAGCGGACAGAAGCTTTCCCAGTTCATGAAAAGCCTCTTCGACACCGAGCTCAAGAGCGAGGAGATCAACATGGCCTGGGCCCTGCGGCGGGTTGAGCCACCGCCTGCCGACCACCATGGCGATCCGCCGGCCGGCTCCCATTATCAGGAGACCGTTATCCTGACGCCGGAAACCATGGCCGCCGATGCGCCTCCCGCTAAAAAGCGCTGGGTCTGGATCGCCGTTCTTTTGGTGCTCCTGGCAGCGGCGGGCGGCTTTTTCTACTACCGCCAGCCGGCGCCTAAAGACAATCCGGTGGTTATACGGGTTCCCATCACGGCAGATCACGATGGGGACGCCCAACCGCCGCGTCCGGCCGAAGCGGCCGGGAAGGGTGCCGGCCAGGCCGCCGACCGCGCCCCCGCGACGGCGCCCGTCGACCCCCAGATCGTCCAATGGCTTCAGGACGCGCAGGACAATCTGGACGCCTGGAACCTGACCGCTCCTAAAGGCCGCAATGCCTTTTACTATTACAAGGAAGTCCTTAAACGGGACCCGCAGAATAAGGCTGCCCGCCAGGGAATCCAGGATGTGGCCGAGCGCTATGCCCAGCTGGCCGAAAGGGAGCTGAGCCGCTCCCGCTATCAAAAGGCGTTGGATTATATTGCCACGGGATTGTCCGTGGACGCTGAAAACCGTCGCTTGTGGTCCCTCAAGGAGCAGGTGAATCGGCGCATCGAGCAGGAGCAGCAGCGCGAGATTCAACGCCTTCTGGTACAGGCCAACGATTGCCTGAATGCCTACAAACTGACCAAGCCCAGCGAAGACAATGCCTTGTACTATTACCGTCGGGTCGAGAAACTCGATCCGGGCAACAAGGAAGCCCGTCGCGGCCGTGAAAAGATCGCCGAGCGTTATGCCCAGCTGGCGGAAAAAGAAATGAACAGTTTCTCTTATGACAACGCCCGCCGCTATATCGCCACGGGTTTGGATGTCGATCCGCACAACCCGCATTTGCTGGAGCTCAAGACCGAAGTCAACAAGCGGCTGGACCAGCGCCTGCTACGAAGCCTCAAAAACCTCTTCGACTGACCCACCGGAGCACTTGTGCGGCGGGAAACCGTCACCGGGGTTTCTTTTATCCATACGGGAATACACCAGCCCGGTAAGCTTGGCAAAAAATGGAAGGGCGGCCGCAAGGCCGCCCTTCCCGCGTCAGAATGCGACTTCCCTCCTGAAGTTACCAGTTGAAAAGGGTATCCAATTGTTCGTCGCTGATGTCGAAGGTCACGTTATGGGGCGCAATAGGCTCGCGGCGCATATAGCGCGGCAGACGGTCGTGTTCTTTCGTAAAGCCCGCCTTCTTGTTGAAGTCACGCTCCATGCTGAGGATCTTTTTGCCCAGGGCCACCACGTCGTCGCCCGTCAGATTGAGGTCATACATGCCGTTGATGGTCTCGACCATGGCATCGAAGGTCTCGCTCTGGTCGAGAATGGCAAAGGCGATAAACAGGCAATAGCCCGTCGCATCCAGGGCCGCGGTGGCAATCTGGAGGTTGCGGGAAAGCTCGATCTGCCCCTCCGAGCTGAGCGGATCCACATCGCCGCCGACCTTGAGGATGTTGGTGGCAATGGCATAGCCCGCCGTGTGGTCGGCCCCCATGGGGGTCGTGGCATAGGTGACGCCGATTCCCTTGACGGCGCGCGGGTCGTAGGCCGGCATGGCCTGATTTTTCACCACGGGCGCCCGTTCGACGCCGAAGGCTTTCGCGGCGAGGGCCGCACCGCCGCCAAGAATGCGTCCCAGGGGGGTGCCCTGGCCGGCTTCTTCCACCAGCCGGAGAGCCCCTTCGGCATCGCCGAAACTGATCAGGCCGGCCTCCATGGCGATGCCGATGGTGACCCCCATCTCGATGGTGTCCAGTCCGATATTGTCATCGAGAAAATCCAGACGGGCGATGGCGTCCGGGTCGCAGATGCCGCAGTTGCCACCGTGGGCCCAGACCGTCTCGTATTCCGGCTGTTTGGTAATGTAGTTGCCGTCCTTATCGACATAGATGCCCGAACAGCGGATGGCGCAGCCCACATGGCAACCGTGGGTAGGATTGCCGCCGCGCTGGGTCTCCAACTCGGCGATGGTCTCGCCGCTGATCTTGCCGGCATCGTCGTAGTGGCCCTGCTTGAAATTGTAAGTGGGATAAGCGCCGGCTTCATTAATGACGTTGGTGAGGACATTGGTGCCGTAGGCCGGGAGGCCTTCGCCGGTCACAGCATGGCTGCGCAGCCCCTGGGTGAAGGTTTTATTGGCGGCCTTGAATTTTTCGGGATTTTTGGGCTGCCGCATTTTCATGCCGTCATCGTCGATGATGATGGCTTTGATGCCCTTGGCGCCCATCACGGCACCGACCCCACCCCGACCGGCATGGCGGGAAGGCCGCATTTCGCGGTCGGTTACGGCCACTGTGGCGGCGGCCATTTTCATTTCACCGGCCGGACCGATGGACATGACCGCCACCTTATCGCCATAGGCTCCCTTGATCTTTTCGATCAGCTCATAGTTTCTAAGGCCTTTGTAATCTGCGGCGTCACTGATTTGAACCCCGTTCTTGTTGATCAATACCTTATACCAGGTGTTCGCGGCGGGGGCGCCTTCCAGAATAATGGCGGCATAGCCCAGGCGCGCCAGGGTTTGCCCGGCCTGGCCGCCGGAGTTGGCTTCCTTGATGCCGCCCGTCAACGGGCTTTTGCAGCCCACCGAAATGCGCCCGGAGGTGGAGGCGGCCGAACCCGTCAGCATCCCCGGCGCGATGACCAGCTTGTTTTCCGGTCCCAGGGGGTGGCAGTCGGGCGGTACTTCCTTGCAGACCACCATGGAGGTCATGCCCCGGCCCCCCATGCCTTCATAGTCCCCCAGCGGTGTCACAACGGCTTTGGGGCCCCCTTCCGCACCGACATCAATTCTTAGAATCTTGTCCATAATCCTGCACCTCCTTGCTTGTATCTTTCATGGATAAAATCATCAGCGTGTTGAACAGGCACCGTAACGCAATCTAGCTTAAATTAAGTCCATCGATGTTGCTTTCGGTTTATTTGGGTTCGTTTGAGATATCCTTGGGTTTCAGGCGAATCTGATTCTTACACACAAGGTGTCAAGGTCGCTATGAATAACAACTGAGAGCGTCTAAACATGTATATATCTATTTGGAATTACAGTATAAAAACAAAATGGAGATGTCAATGCAATCTTGCGCATCGAAATTTTGGCGCGACCGCCGATGCGCTTTAAAAACAATTGCCGTACGGTACGATATACCGTCGATGTCGGGAAAGAAGCAGATGGAAAATGCGTCAGGGTGTTGTGGGAGACGAGGCGTTGCCGGCCATGAAAACGTGGATTTCGCGGTCTTCGATTCCAGTGATACCCGGGTCGTCCGGGAAGATTTCCGCCAGCCGGCGGCGGGGAACCCAGATGCCGCGGGCCAGAAAACCGGGGCCCAGTTCGTCGATGAGCAGATTGAAGAGTTTGAGGGTGATCCGCCCCTTGAAACTGCCGGGGGTCTCGCTCGCGGGGCGGTAGGTGATACCGCTTCGAAAGGAGGCCAGAACGCCGCCCCGGCGCATGGTGGCCCCGATCAAACCCGGCATGGCGCCCGAAAGGGCCAGGGTCGCCCCGTCCCGGACGATGGCGGCCGGCAGGTCATCCACCGGCTTGCCGTCCAGGAAGAGCGTGCTGATGCGGTTCATGACATAGTCCCGGTCGATTTGCCACTGGCCGCAGAGCAGATCTTCCAGGCTGGTGCCGATCTGGATCGACACCCCGACGCCTTGCTGAAAAAGCGTGCGAAAGGCGGGCAGGGTGCCCGCGGGAGCATGGAAGTTCGTCATGTCAAATGTCTCCGGCAGCGTTGATCATGGCGGCGGTCTATCAGGTAGTCTCAGGCATCGTCAACCACAAAAACGCTGGATCCCTTGGTTTTCCTCGCTTCCAGGTCGCGATGGGCTTCGGCCGCCCTGGATAAGGGATAGGTCTGGCGGACTTCGATTTTCACCGCACCGCTCAGAACGACTTCGAAAAGATCGGCGGCATGGGTCAGAAGATCCTGGCGCGCGGCCGTGTAGGTCATCAGGCTGGGCCGCGTTAGAAAAAGTGAACCCTTTGCGGCCAGCAGGGCCGTATCGATGGGGGCCACGGAGCCGGAGGACTGGCCAAAGCTCACCATCATGCCCATGGGTCGCAAACAGTCCAGCGAGGGCAGAAAAGTGGCTTGGCCGACGGAGTCGTAAACCACATCCACGCCCCGGCGGTCGGTGAGCTCCCCCACGCGGTCCACGAAGTTTTCCCGGTTGTAGAGAATGGTATGGTCGCAACCATGGGCCCGTGCCAGCTCCGCCTTTTCGGGACTTCCTACGGTTCCGATGGTACGGGCGCCCAGGGCTTTGGCCCACTGGCAGGCGATCAGCCCCACTCCGCCGGCCGCGGCATGCAGCAGAATCGTGCTGTCCGGGCCGACCGTCGTGCAGCCCTTCAGCAGATAGCGGGCGGTCATGCCTTGCAGCATCATGGCGGCGGCCTGGATCGATGGTATGGCGTCGGGGAGTTTGACCAGCCGATGGGCGGGAATCCGCCGCCGGACGGCATAGGCCCCCGGCGGTACGCCGGCGTAGGCCACCCGATCACCGACCGCGACCTCGGTCACACCGGATCCCACGGCTTCCACCCGGCCGGCACCCTCCATGCCCGGTATGGCCGGGAAACCTCCGAGCGGATAGAGCCCGGTACGATGGTAGACGTCGATGAAATTCAATCCCACCGCTTCGTGGCGCACGACGGCCTCCCCCGCCTGGGGCGGTCCGGTGTCATAGGGTTCCCATTGAAGGACTTCCGGTCCCCCCGTCCGATGCATGACGATGGCATTGCTCATTAGTACCTCCTCACGGCTGGCATGTTGATTTAAAGAACCTTGATACGGGTAAGGTCGCGGGGTGGGTCTGTCAATTGCGCGCCGCGGGTGGAAGCCCGGCCGGGAGGGGGATGACATCGATTTGCGTGGCGTCGAAGGCGCCTTGCGCCAGGGTCACCAGATGCCGGTGGTGGGTGAAGAAAATGACCTGGGTCCGGGCCGCGAGGTCCATCAGGACTTCGAGGGTGGCCAGGGCCCGTTCGTCGTCGAAGCGCAGCAGGATATCGTCCACCACGAAGGGCAGCGGCTCGCCGCGGTCGAGATAGCGTTCGAGGCTGGCCAGCCGCAGGGCCAGATAGAGCTGATCGGCCGTACCGTCGCTCATGCCGTCGATGCCGACCGCTTCTTCGGGTGAGGTCCGGATGCCCACCAAGACCGGATGACCCTTTTCATCATATTCGGCCCGAATCCCCAGGAAAGCCTCCCGCGTCATGCGGCGGAACAGCGCGCTGGCGCGTTCGATCAGCGGGCCCTGGTGTTTTTCCCGGTATTGTTCGATGGTACGGGCCAGGAGAACAGCGGCGATTTTCGTGCGGGCATATTGTTCGACCAGGGATTCGAGGCTGGCCAGCAAGTGTTCGGCTTCCTCGGCATGGTCGGCTGCGTCGGCCCGTCCGTCCATGCGTCGAAGTTCCGCCCGGGCGGTGCCGATGGTCTGATCCAGGACCGAGCGCTCCTCTTCCAGAACGGCGATGGATTCCTCCAGCCGTGCCATCTCCGGCGCCAGGCTGTCCGGGTCGACGGCAGCGGCCTCGCGCACGAAGGTCTCCACCGTGGCGCCGGCACTGAGGTGGCGCAGGCGGTCTTCAGTCTCCCCTTTGGCCTGCAGCAGGGCTTTGCGTTGACGGGCGTGTCTTTCGATGGCGGGAAGTTCGGCCGGTTCGGCGCAGCGGGCGGTGCGGCACAGCGATGCCATCCGGGCGCGGGCCTCCTCCAGTTGCCGGCGGGCCCGGGCCTGGTCCTCCCGGGCGGATCCCAGTTGTTGCTGCAGTGATGCCAGGCGGGATTGCTGCGACCGCCCCTCGGTGAGTTTGGCATTGAGAAGGACAGCGGCTTCCTCGGCCGAAGTTTCGCTTAGTTCGGGCGCCAGGCTGCCGACTAGGCGGGCGACCCGGCGGCGGAAGACATCCGCGTCGCGATCGATGCCCTGGATCCGCTTTTGCAGAACATCGGCTTCGTCCTGGTAGGTCCGGGTCTCGCGGATCGATTCGATCGTGGCCAGCGCGGCGGCAGGGCGGGCATCGGCGGGGAGGCCGATGGTGGTGACCACCCGGCCCCACCCGTCCTGCCAGGCTTGCATGTCACGCTCCAGGGCTTCCTTTTCGGCCCCCGACTTCATGATTTCCCTACGGAGCTGCCGCAGGGTCTGATCAAGGCGCTCGACGCGGAGACCGAGTTCTTCCTGTGACGCAACTTCGCGTCGGGCCCGATCGATCAGTTTCGACAACGGCTCTTCGCCGGGCAGATTTACAGGGGCTAAAGCGTCTTGCAGCTTCGATTTCCAGTGGTCAATCTGGCCGACCAGCGCCTCGTTTTTTAACTGTTCGCCCTGCAGGACGCCGGTTCTGTCCCGGATGGCCGTCATGTCGGCCAGCCAGCCCCGCATTTCCGCCGGTGAGCGGGGGGCGATACCGGCCGGGGTCCAGAGGATTTGCCATTTTTCGTTCAGCGCGCCATGGGCGGTCCGGGCCGCATCGATGGCCCGGTCAAGGGTGTGGCGCTTTTCTTCCGTTTGATGCTGGCGTGCCTCCAGCATATTTTTACGGCTGACCTGCTCCGCTTCGCGCCGCAGACGGTCGGCAAGGTGATCGGTTTGATCCAGGCTGGATTGAAAAGCATCGGCCAGGGAAGCGTTCTTGCTGAATCGCCCCGTGAAGGCTTGCCGAGCACCTTCATCGTTACCGTGGCCTTCCAGTTGGCGGCGGATCAGGTGCCATCCGGTATCCCGCAGGCGGCGGGCCTCGGCCAGGTCCGCTTCCGTGGGGACATCGTGGCCGTTGGCGATGATGCGCAGTTCGGTCCGTATGCCCGCCAATTCGTCTGTTGTGCGGGCAAGATCCTCACGCAACCGTTCGATGTGCTGCAGCGATGCGTTCATTTGCTCTTCGAAGCGGTCGATGCTTTCGCGGACCGGCAGGGGGAGGGTCTCGAGAGCCTCCGGCGGACCGGACCACAGGGACTGGCGCTGCAAACGATTGATGAGGGCCGTATGCTCTTCGGCCCAGGCGCGGCCGGTATCGCTGAGCTGCTTTTCCAGCGGGCCGGCATCCAGGGCATCCTGGAGGATTGCCTTGAGGGCAGTCACATCCCGGGGCATGGGGCGGCTCTGTTTCTCTTTTTCGATCGCCGCCTTCTCACTTTCCAGTTCGCGGCTTCGCTGCCGGGTTGCTTCGAGGCGGGTTTTCAGGCGCTCATGGGTCTGAGCCAGGTCCTGAATGTCGCTGATGCCCGCCGGTGTGAGCAATAGGCGGGGATCGTCGGGGGTGAGATCCGCCAAGCCCAACTGCGCAAGCCGGGTGGCAGCCTGTTGGCTCAAGGTACGCCGGCGGGCTTCCAGGGCCGGTCGGTCCTGCATGGCCTTGCGGAAGCTGCCCAACTCATGCTGCAGTTCCTCCACTAGGGAGGCCTGCTGCAACAAAGCCTCGGGAACCGCGAGCAGGCTGATTTTTTGCTGCAGATCGCTAATGAGACGGCGGGCACGCTCCACATCGTTGCCGGACATGGTCAGCGTATTTTCCGTTGAGCGGCGGCGATCTTCAAAATCGTCTGCCAGATCGGGGATGTCCGCCAGTTCCGGCAAAGCGTCCAGGATCTCCCTGCGACGCGCGATCAGCGGCAGGGCCTGGTGGATGCGCTCCAACGAGGCCAACGCCTTTTGGTGTTCGACCAGACGTTGGCGGTTGGCCGCTTGACGTGCCTGGGCATCCTGGAGGGCGTTGTGGTGGGTTTGCCAGGTTTTGGCCAGCAGGAGGGCTTCTTTTTGCTGTTGGCGGGCCTCTTTCAACAAGGCGGTTGTGCGGTTGATGCGGGGTTTGCTGCCGCCGGGCTTGAAGAGCGTCTCCAGGGTCTCATCCAGCCGCTGCTGGAGCTGTTGAAGATGGACCAGGCCGGCCCCGGCCGCAAACAAGGCCTGGCCGACGCGGCCTCCGCCGGCGATAATTTCTTCGCCGCCCTGCACCAGGTCCTGATGGTCGATGGCGAACATCTGTTCGAAGAGATCGCGATCGGCGTTGCCCAGGAACGATGCCAGGGCATCCTCCGCCAGGGGCGAACGGTCGTCCGGTCCGCGAAGGGTTTTGCGCAGTCCCTTGCGACGGATGAAGCGCAGGGTTTCACCGTCGCGGCGAACCAGTTCGGCGCCGATGCGCAGCTTGGGATGGGGGTGGCGGAAACTGTCCGGTGTGCGCAACGGGATACCAAACAGGAGGTTGCGCAGGGCCCGCAGGGCGGAACTCTTCCCGGCTTCGTTGGGTCCGTATACCAGATGAAAGGCGGCCTGACGGCCGGCAAAGTCCAGCGTCGTGTCGCTGAAAGGCCCATAGGCGATGAGGTGCATGCGATTGATCCTCATGCCTCGCCGGCCTCCTGTTTGACGTGTTGGACCAGCAAGGCCTGGGCCTGAGCCATAAGAAGGCGGAGCTGGTCGGGGTCGTTCGGATCCATCGCGCGTGGTCCCCGCCGGTATTCCGCGGGCAACTTGCGGTACAGGCTTTGCAATACTTCGCCCAGCGCGCGCAGCGTATTTTCGTCGGATTGGAGCAGCGCCATGACCTGGTCGAGTTCCTGCAAAGGGCCTGGCGCGGCGGGGGCGGGTCCGGCCATGGCCGGAAGGCGGGTGTCGAGGAGCACCCGTTCGACCCAGATATGCTCCCCAAAATGGGCCAGGGCCGCCGCGCGGACCGCTTCCTTCCAATCGTCCGGATTCCCGGCGAGGGTGTTGTGAAGTGGTGTCGGGCCTGCAAAGGCAACCCGGACAATGAGGGGCAACGGATCGTTGGCCTGCACGGCTTCGCCCAGAACGGCGGCAAACCGTTCGAGGGCGGCCTGACGGGTGTCGGTATTCGTGAGATCGACGTCCAGGGAGGCCCATCGAATGACATCGAGGGGGTGATGGGCGATGTCGGGCGCGGAATTGCCCGATACCGATACCAGCACGGCGCCCTTGATGCCGTTTTCACGGATATGGCGGCCCTGGATGCAGCCGGGAAAGACCACCGGCGGATTCGTGGCCACGATTTCGAAGGCATGTACATGCCCCAGGGCCCAGTAGTCGTAGCCGCGGGCTTCGAGGTCGGCCAGTGTGCAGGGGGCGTAAGACGCATGCCCGGGCCGGCCGTTGAGGCTGGTGTGCAGCAGGCCGATGTTGAAATACCCGGGTATGGGTTCCGGATAGCCGAGGACGAGGTTGTCCGTGACGGCCGGCCGTGCAAAGCTCTGACCGTGCAGGGCGACCTTATGGGTTTCAATAAGCCGGGTTTCGGGGGCGCGGTGGGCAAAACGATGGACATTGTCGGGATAGGGCAGCCGGCGGGTGATCTGACTGGCGGCATCGTGATTGCCGGATACGATGTAGACGCCGATGCCGGAGGCTTTCAGGCGATGCATCTGGGCGATGAAATAGAGGCCGGTATGATAGTCTTGCCAGTCACCGTCGAACAGGTCCCCGGCAATGATGATAAAGTCCACGGCTTCCGTCAGGGCCAGATCCACCAGGTTTTCCATGGCCCGCCGGGTGGCCTGCCGGATTTCCTGGCGCGGGGCGCCCTCGTAAGTCTCCAAGCGGTGCAGGGGACTGTCCAGATGGATATCGGCCGTGTGGATGAATTTGAACATGCCCTGATGAATCGCCTTTCGTCGCCAAAGGACCGTCAAGATGACGTGCAGATGTGGATAACGGAGCTGGATGGCCGGGTCAAGTCTAACCTGACCGCTCCGGCGCGGTTGGCGGATCGCAGGTATGCTCAAATCGTTTGCCGAATGGTCTTCTGAGGCCTTGAAAATTGATCCGGGATACGGTAGATTGATCACCCTTTGGCTTAGCATTCCCCCATATTTTCTTGTCACAGGACCGCAGGCGTCCGGCGGCGTCCGCTGCCAAGGCGACGCCAGGGGCACGCATTGATGATCGGTCGGCGACGGCTGCCAGATCGCCGGCGATTTCAGAACAGGAGGCGCGTATGGCGTCCAACGGCTATTGGGCGGATAACTACCTTGATAAGAAACGGTCGGTCGAGGTGGCCATCAAGCTTATTCGGCCGGGGCAGCGCGTTTTTATCGCTTCGGCCTGCGGTGAACCCCAGGCGCTGGTAAAAGCCCTGTCCGATCGGGCAAGGACCTTATCCGGCATCGAGGTGGTCAGGCTGATGTCGCTGGAAACCACGCCCCTGACCATGATTGCCGACAAGACCCATGACCAGAGCATCAACATCCGCTCTTTCTATCTGGGTTCGGCACGCTCCAAAGCCATTGCCCGCAACCTGCGGTTTATCACCCCCATGAACCTGTCCCAGGTCCCGCGGCTTTTCAAAAGCCGCCGCCTGCCGATTCATGTGGCGCTGATTCAGGCGACCCCTCCCGATGACTTCGGCTGGATGAGTTTAGGGGTGTCAGTGGATATCACCCAGTCAGCGGCCCATTCGGCCGATCTGGTGATCGTCCAGGTCAATCCGCGCATGCCGCGGGTTTTGGGACGCAGTTTTATCCATGTCAACGATGTCGACGTCATTGTCGAACACGAAGAAGGGTTGCTGACGATCGACGAACCACCGGAGATGGAATCGGCCAATGCGATCGGGCGCTTGATCGCACGACTGGTTGATGACGGATCGACGCTGCAGATCAGTCTGGGAACGACGAGCCAGGCCACCTACGCGGGGTTGTCCGATAAAAACGATCTCGGCATCCACACCCAGTTTGTGACGGATCGGATCATGCATCTGGTCTCCCAGGGGGTGGTGACCAACCGTTACAAAGGCCTGAACGAAGGCAAGATCGTGGCCAGCAGCGCCATCGGTTCCTCCGAGCTCTATGATTTTCTGGACGACAATCCCGGCATTGAGTTCTATCCATCCGACTATGTAAACGATCCCAGCATTATCTCCCAGCATCGCCGCATGGTGTCACTGAATGTCGCCATGGCCATGGATCTGACAGGCCAGGTGGCCGCGGATGCCTTGCCCTACAACCATTTTTCGGGCGTGACGGGCATGCTGGATTTCATTCGGGGGGCGGCGGCCTGCGAGGACGGCAAGGCCATTCTCATGTTGACCTCCACCGATGTGAGCGGTACGAAGAGCCGGATCGTACCGAAGCTGAACGATACCGCCGTGGTGGTGCCCCGGGGGGATGTGCATTATGTGGTGACCGAATACGGGGCCGTCAATCTATTCGGGAAAAGCCTGCAGGAGCGGGCCATGGCCATGATCAGCATTGCCCATCCGGACTTTCGCGATGAACTGTTTCATCAGGCCAAGGAAATGGGCCTGCTGAGCGCCGAAAGGACGCTGCACGACTCACTGCATGGTATCTATCCGGTCGAGCTGGAGGAGACGGTCGTCCTCGACAACGAGCCGGTCACCATCCGTCCGGCCAAGCCGGTGGATGAGCGCCGCATCCAGGAGCATTACTACAACCTGGATAAAGAAGACGTGATCTCGCGTTTTTTCCACGAGAAAAACAGCTTTATGCGTGAAGAAGTGGAGGGGGTCTCCCAGATCGATTATGTCAAGGACCTGACCCTGGTGGCGCTGGTGGGCGAATTCGGCTTCGGCAAGGTGATTGCCGTAGGGGAATACCTGCTGGATGAGTCCAAAAATATGGCCGAAGTGGCCTTTTCGGTCATCAAAGCCTATCAGGGCAAGGGCCTGGGGAAACTCTTCATCCATAAATTGGCCCTTGCGGCCCGGGAAAACGGCATTGCCGGCCTGATGGCCTTCACGTCCCCCAACAACAAGGGCATGATCCGGTTGTTCAAGACCCTGCCCTACAAGACGGATTCCTTTTATGACGGGGAGATGCTGACCCTCAGTTGCCGGTTCGACACATTGAAAGAATCTCTGCCGGGGTAAGATTGCCTAAAGGCCGCCCGCGTTTGCCATCAGAAGTTAAACCAGTCCCACGTCCATTACAATCAGGAGTTGTGAATGCCAACGGTAACCTTTCTGCCCCATGAGAAATCGATCGTGGTGCCTGATGGCGAGAATCTATTGCGCGCGGCCATGGAAGCCGGCGTCCATATCAATGCCTCCTGCGGAGGGGATGGGGTTTGCGGCAAATGCCGCATCCTGATCGAGGAAGGCCGCCTGGAAGGTGGTCTCTCCGATCGCATCAGCCCGGAGGATCAGGCCAAGGGTTATCGCCTGGCCTGCCAGGCGAAAGTCGCCGGCCAAGACGTGGCCGTCCGGATTCCGGTGGAGTCCAGTATCGATGTCAGCGTGCTCAAGCGCCTGGCCACCCCCCGTCAGGCGGCCCGCATTCATCAGCCGGACTTCGAAAGCCTCAGAGAACAGGGGCTTTTCCTCCCGCCGGTGGAAGAAATCTACCTGGAACTGCCGGAGCCGAATGCGGCGGACAACCAGGCCGATGCCTCGCGATTGGTCAATTTCCTGACCTTGAACCATAATGAACACCGGCTGGTGGTCACCATGTCCGTCATTCGCAAACTGCCGGACGTGCTTCGGGAAGATAACTTCCGGGTTACGGCCACCCTAGCCCGATCGGTGCAACCAGGACGCAAGACGCTGGTCATCAACGTTCAGCCCGGGGATGCAACGGACCGCAATTATGCCATTGCCATGGATATCGGCACCACGACGATTTACGGGCAGCTGATCGACTTGAAAACGGGAGAGGTGTTGGCGGAAAAGGGCGATTTCAACGCCCAGATCAGCTATGGGGAAGATGTCATCACCCGCATCATGGCGGCTGAAAAGCCGGGCGGGCTCGAAAAGCTGCACGAGGTGGTGACGACTACCATGAACAAGATCATTGCCGCTATCGTCAAACAGGCCGGTGTTCACCTGGACGACATCAATGCCATCACCCTGGCGGGTAATACCACCATGACCCAGCTTTTTCTGAAGGTGAACCCACGCTATATCCGGCGATCGCCCTATGTGCCGGCCAGCAATATCTATCCCCCGCTTCAGGCCACCGGATTGGGATTGGCATTGGGCGATCATGCGGCTGCTTTGGTCTATCCCCAGGTCTCCAGCTATGTGGGAGGGGATATCGTGGCCGGTGTCATGGGTTCCGGAATGTACCGCGCCGAACGCTTGACTCTGTTCATGGACATCGGCACCAATGCCGAGATCGTGATCGGCAACAAGGATTGGATGGCGTGCGCGGCCTGTTCGGCCGGGCCGGCCTTCGAGGGCGGGGGCATCGAGTTCGGCATGCGGGCTGCACGTGGCGCCATCGAGGATTTCTCCATTGACCCCCTGACCTATGAACCCATGAACCTCACCATCGGCAATGTACGGCCCAAAGGGATATGCGGATCAGGTTTGATCACGACGGTGGCGGTGATGTTTGAAACAGGGGTCATCAACAACCAGGGCAAGTTCGACCGCGACTTGAAGACCGATCGCGTCCGCGAACGCGAGGGGGTATGGGAATATGTGCTGGCCTGGCAGGAGGAAACCCAGATCGACCGCGATATCGTCCTGACCGAGATCGACATCGAAAACCTGATTCGGGCCAAAGGGGCCATCTACAGCGGCTGCATGACCCTGCTCGAAGAAGTGGGCATGAGCATAGGGGATGTCGAACAGATCTATCTGGCGGGGGGCTTCGGCAGCTATGTGGATCTGGAAAAGGCCATGGTGATCGGCCTGCTCCCGGAAATCGACCCTGACCAGGTGACCTACATCGGCAATGCCTCTTTGCTGGGGGCGCGCATGGCGGCCCTGACCAACCGGCTGCGGCAGGACGTGGTCAATGTCACGCGTATGATGACCAATTTCGAATTGTCGGAAACCGCTTCCTACATGGATCATTATGTGGCCGCCCTTTTCTTGCCGCACACCGATTTGAATCAGTTCCCAAAACTCAAGCAAAGATTGTCCGCGTCCCGAGCAAATAGTTGAATCTTTTCGATAAACTAAACGCCATTCAGGGGGAATAGGCTATTGACAAAAAACGGCGCTGAAGATAGTGAGTACTATTCGCGTCTATATAAGGATGTCCCTGCATCATTTTTGCGGGTGGTCGGTAAACAGCCGAGCACGTTGCGCTTTGAAAATATTAAGGAAAGGGGGGCTGAAGAGAGACCATCATTTACGGGCAGGGCGTTTATCAAACGCCGATTTTTGCGCGTTGATAATGCCATTCGAAAGACAGTGGTTCACTTCATTTCTGACGAGAGCTGAGGGGTAGTTCGGTGATCGGCTCTTCCCACCTATAAGGAGGTTAAATTGGGCTTCGAATTTTTTAAGGAATCATATGCCGGCAGCGTAAAGGAAATCACCCTGGGCAAGGGCGATTCGGCTGTGGTCGTTGGTGGCGAAACCTGTTACCCGTTCTACCAGTTCGAAGGCAAGATGCCCAACAAACCACGGATTGCCATGGAAATCTGGGACATAGAGCCTGATGAATGGCCGGAAGCCGCGCTGGCGCCGTTTAAAGATGTGCTGGCCGATCCAGCGGCCTGGGCCAAGAAGTGTGTGGATGACTACGGGGCGGACATGATCGTGCTGCAGCTCAAGAGCACGGATCCCAACGGGCAGGATGCCGGCCCGGCGGACGCCGCCGCCACCGTAAAAAAAGTGCTGGCTGCCATCAAGGTGCCGCTGGTTGTTTGGGGCACCGCCAATCCCCAGAAGGATGAGGAAGTCCTCAAGAAAATTGCCGAAGAGACCCAGGGCGAACAGCTGATCATCGGTCCTGTGGAAGACAAGAACCACAAGGGCATCGGCGCGGCCGCCATGGGGTTCGGGCATACCATCATCTCGTCCTCACCCATCGACGTCAACCTCGCCAAACAGGTCAATATTTTGCTGGAAAACCTGGGCATGCCCATGGAGCGTGTCATTATCGATCCCACCACCGGCGGTCTGGGCTACGGCATGGAATACTCTTACTCCGTCATGGAACGTCTGCGCATGGCGGCCTTGAACCAGGGCGACGACAAACTGCAGTTGCCGATCATCAACAATATTGGCAACGAGGTGTGGAAATGTAAGGAAGCCAAGCAATCGGTGGATGAAGCCCCCACCCTGGGCGATCCGGAAAAGCGCGGCATCATGATGGAAGCGGTGGCCGCCGTCAGTTATCTGATGGCCGGATCCGACGTGCTGATCATGCGTCATCCCGAATCCATCCGTTTGGTGAAAGCCTATGTCGATCTGGTTTTCAGCGGGGGCTCGGCGGGGGACGTGGCGCCGGTCAAGAAGCAGCTGGACGATGTGGATATCGACTTGGCCGCCTTGGCGCCTGCGCCGGATCTGACCATCGAAGAAGAAAAGAAAGCGGCCCCGGCTGCCAAGAAAGCGCCGGCCGCACCCAAAGAAGCGCCCAAGGCAGCGGCCAAACCCGCCCCGGCCGCACCCCAGGAAGCGCCTAAAGCGGCCGCCCAGCCCGAACCGGTAGCGGAAGCACCCAAGGTGGACGCGGCTGCGGAAGCGGCGGCCAAGGCCAAAGCGGAAGCGGAAGCCAAGGTCAAAGCCGAGGCCGAAGCGGCGGCCAAGGCCAAGGCGACCGAGGAAGCCAAAGCCAAGGCCGAGGCGGATGCTAAGGCCAAGGCAGAGGCCGAAGCCAAAGCCAAGGCCGAGGCAGCGGCCAAGGCCAAGGCCGAAGCTACCGCCAAGATGGAAACCGAGATTGCCGAGCTTCGTGCCAAGCGTGCCAAAGAGCGTGAGGAACGGGCGGCTGCCAGAGCCGCACAGGGTCAGGAAGGAAAAACCCTGACGCCGGCCGCCATCCAGAAGGATATGGTCGAGAAGCTCATTGAAAAGGTTAACTGGGCCCATAAACGCGTGTAGGGAAAGCATCGCAGAGGGGTTATTTCTGTAGAATTCTTAATAGCATGAGGAGGAACCTCGTATGGCAGAAGTAAAACAAATCAAAAAAGCGGCCAAAGAAGCCAAAAAGGCCGATCCCGTCGCCGCCAGTATCGATAAGGCTACCCAGCAGATGATTGCGCGGGCTCAAGAACTGGGGGTTGAAACGGTTTTCGACCGCGCTGTTAGCATGAAACCCTGTAATATAGGTAACCAGGGCACATGCTGCAAGAATTGCAGCATGGGACCCTGCCGCCTGCCGCTGCCCAAGGATTATGACGAGTCCTCGGATGAGCGCAAGGGCCTGTGCGGAGCGACCGCCAACACCATTGCCGCCCGGAACTTCATCCGTATGGTGGCCGGCGGCGCTGCTGCTCACTCGGACCACGGCCGCAGTGTGGCCGAAGTTTTTATGTCCGCCGCCCGCAAGGAAACCGATGTTTACAAGATCAAAGACGAAGCCAAGCTGCTTCAAGTCGCCCCGGCGCTTGGGGTGGCCACCACGGTGGAAGTGGATGGGGAAGTCCAGGATCGGGACATCGACGAGATTGCCTTGGAAGTGGCCGAAGTGGCGCTTAACGAGTGGGGCAAAGCCGAGGGCGAAGTCAAATACCTGAAACGGGCACCGGAAGCCCGCTACGCGCTCTGGAAGAAGCAGGGCGTACTGCCGCGCAACATCGATCGTGAAATCGTAGAGATCATGCACCGTACCCACATGGGCGTGGACCAGGACTATCACAACCTGATGAAGCAGGGCGTGCGTGCGGCCCTGGGTGACGGCTGGGGCGGTTCCATGCTGGCCACCGATCTGCAAGACATTTTGTTCGGCACTCCTTATCCCCTGGTCTCCGAAGCCAACCTGGGCGTCATGAAGGAAGACATGGTCAACCTGGTGATTCACGGTCACGAGCCGGTGCTTTCGGAAGTGATCGTGGAAGTGGCCCAGACCAAGGAGATGATCGACTATGCCAAGGAGAAGGGGGCCAAGGGCATCCAACTCTCCGGTATCTGCTGCACCGCCAACGAGATCCTGCAGCGCCACGGCGTGCCGCTGTGCGGTACCTTCCTGCAACAGGAACTGGCCATTGTGACCGGCGCCTGCGACGCCATGGTGGTGGATATCCAGTGCATCATGCAGAATATCGCCGCGGTGGCCGAATGCTTCCATACCAAGATCATCACCACCCACCCGATTGCGCGCATGGAGCAGAAGAGCGTAATCCACATCGAGTTCGACGAGCACCACGCCCTGGAAGACGCCAAACGGATCGTGAAGTTGGCCATTGACAACTTCGCCAACCGTAAGGGCAATGTGATGATTCCCCAGCAAAAAGCCCCGGTTGTGGCCGGCTTCGGCGTGGAATCGGTACAATACCACCTGGGCGGCACCTTCCGTGGCGATTATTACACCCTCAACGACAACATCATCAACGGCCGCATCCGCGGCATTGGCGGCGTGGTGGGCTGCAACAATGCCCGCGTGCGGCACAATGAAGGCCATATCGCGGTAGTCAAGGAGTTGATCAAGAACGACGTCATCGTTCTGACCACCGGCTGCAACGCGATTGCCTGCGGCATGGAAGGGCTGCTGACGCCGGAATCGGCCAAGGTCTTCTGCGGTCCCGGCCTGGCTGAGGTCTGCGAGACCGTTGGTATCCCGCCGGTCCTGCACCTGGGCTCCTGCGTGGACAACAGCCGTATTCTGCTGGCGGCCACCGAAGTGGTCAGGGCCGGTGGCTTGGGCCATGACATCAGTGACCTGCCGGCGGCCGGCAGCGCTCCGGAATGGATGAGCGAGAAGGCCATCAGCATCGGTCAATATTTTGTGGCCTCGGGCGTCTACACGGTCTTCGGCGCGGTGTTCCCCACCGAGGGCGCGCCTGTTTTCCAGCGCTTCCTCTTTGAAGAGATGGAGCAGATGTATGGCGGCATGTGGGATTTCGAAAAGGATCCCATCAAACACGCCCAGAAGATGATCGCCCATATCGACAAGAAACGGGAAGCGCTCGGGATCAACAAGGCCCGCGAGCGGGTCATGATGGATTTCTCCATGCGTCAGGCCCTGGATGTCTAACCCCATTGCCGTGAAGGCTTAAAATCCTCAACGAAGGAGGAATGTATGTCCAAATTAGTCGCGTTTGCCGCCATTCAGGGTGGCTATAATATTGTTTCGAAAGTTGAAGGTGATGTGAAGCAGGCCTTGGAAACCTATAACGCCGACACTCCGGTGGGGTTTCCGAACACGGCCTACTACCTGCCGGTCATCTATTCCCTGCTGGGCATCAAAGTTGAAAAACTGGAAGACCTGGAGAAGCCGTTGGCCTTCTGCCGCAAACTGCTCCCGCCGCATGTCAAATCGCGCAACCATCTGCCTTACCTCGGGCCGCTGCTGGACGCCGGCATGGCGGCCATCATGGCTTTCGAGATCAAGGAAGCCCTGCGTTATCTGAACGATCCGGATTTCTACTATGTTTCCGAGGAATGCGATCCGGAAAACGGCAAGCTTTGGCTGGGCGCGGCGGCCGATACCATCTTCCGGACCCGCGGCGTGGAGTTCGTGGACGGATCGGCTCCGGGGTTTGCGGCCATCGTGGGGGCGGCCCCCTCACCCGAAGTGGCCAAGGAAATCATCGAAGAATACCAGAAACGCAGCATCTACGTCTTCCTGGCGGCCAACCAGAACGGCACCAATATTTCCGAGCAGTTGGTCGAGGCCGGGGTCCAGGTGGGCTGGAACACCAAGATCGTGCCCTTCGGCCCGGACATCTCCTCGGCCGTGTTCGCCCTGGGATTCGCGAACCGTGTGGCCATGGCTTTCGGCGGCGTCCAGCCGGGTGACTACAAGAAGATCCTCAAATACAACAAGGACCGTGTTTTCGCCTTTGTTAACGCTCTGGGCGACGTGGGCACCGAGTGGGCGGCGGCGGCGGCCGGCTGTGTCAACTGGGGTTTCCCGACCCTGGCCGACACCGACATTCCGGAAATTCTACCTACGGGTATCTGTACCTATGAGCATGTCGTGGCCAACGTGGCCCATGATGAAATGGTCCAGAAGTCGGTGGAGATCCGCGGTCTGAAGGTGACCGTTTCCGACATCGACATTCCCTGCAACTTCGGTCCGGCCTATGAGGGCGAGCGCGTGCGCGGCGCCGATCTCTACACCCAGATGGGGGGCGGCAAGACCCAGGCCACCGAACTGGTGAAGATGGCCGAGATGAACGAGATCGAAGACGGCAAGGTCACGGTCATCGGTCCCGATATCGGCGACCTCAAGGAAGGCGATGTGTTGCCCCTGGGAATCTACGTCGAGGTGGCGGGCCGCGAAATGCAGAGCGATTTCGAGCCGATCCTGGAACGCCAGACCCACCATCTGGTGAACTACATCCAGGGCATCATGCACATGGGCCAGCGCGATATCGCCTGGGTGCGCGTGAGCAAAGCCGCCGTGGAAAAAGGGTTCACCCTGAAGGATATCGGGGTGGTGTTGCACGCCAAATACCATCAGGACTTCGGTGCTATTCTCGACAAGGTCCAGGTGACGCTCTACACCAAGAAGGAAGACGTGGATAAGCTGACCGCACGGGCGCGCGCGGAATACAAGACCCGTGACGAACGGGTGGACAAGATGACCGACGAGGATGTGGAGATTTTCTACTCCTGCACCCTGTGCCAGTCATTTGCTCCCAGCCATGTATGCGCGGTCAGCCCGGAGCGTACCGGCCTTTGCGGCGCTTACAACTGGATGGACTGTCGGGCGTCTTATCAGATCAATCCCACCGGCCCCAACCAGCCCATCGAGAAGGGCGAGGTCCTGGATGCCAAACTGGGTATGTTCAAGGGCGTCAACGAGTTTGTTGCCAAAGCGTCCCGCGGCGCCATCACCCAGTATAACTTCTACTCCATGGTACACGAGCCCATGACGACCTGCGGGTGCTGTGAGTGTATTGCGGCCATGCTGCCGTCCTGTAACGGTGTCATGACGGTCAACCGCGAGTACACCGGGGAGACCCCCTGCGGGATGAAGTTCACCACCCTGGCGGGTGTCATGGGCGGCGGGGCCTCCTCGCCAGGCTTCGTGGGCCACTCCAAGTACAACATCACCCAACGCAAGTTTATCGTCGGCGACGGCGGGCTCCTGCGCATGGTCTGGATGCCCAAAATGCTGAAGGATGAAATCCGGGAGCGCCTGATTCAGCGCGGTACCGAAATGGGCGATCCGGAGCTGGTGGATAAAATCGCCGACGAAACGGTGGGGATCACCGAGGAAGAGATCATGCCCTTCCTGCAGGAAAAGGGGCATCCGGCGTTGTCCATGCCGCCGATTATCGGTTAGTGGCGGAATGTCTACCCCGACCGACCGGGGCGACGTTTTCGTCCCCCGGCCGGTCATGATGTTGATCCTAATATTGCATACGCAACGGTTCTAAATAGCGCTGAACAACAGCAAGGAGAAAACCATGGCATTAACCGGTATTCAGATTTTTAAACTCCTGCCGAAAACCAATTGCAAGGAATGCGGTGTGCCGACTTGCCTGGCCTTTGCCATGAACCTGGCATCGGGCAAGGCCGAGCTGGACAGTTGCCCCTATGTCTCCGATGAAGCCCGCGAAAAACTGGCGGAAGCCTCGGCCCCGCCGATCCGCCCCGTGGTGCTGGGCGCCGGGGTACGCAAGACCACCGTGGGCGGGGAAACCGTCCTCTACCGGCACGAAAAAACATTTTTCAATCCCACAGCCCTGGCCGCTCTGGTAACTTCCGACACGGCCGAGGCCGATCTGACCGCTAAGCTCAAAGGCTGGAACGCCCTCCAGTTCGAACGGGTGGGCCTCAACCTGCGTCCCGAACTCGTGGCGCTCAAGGATGTCAGCGGCGATGCCGCGGCCTTTGCCAAACTGGCCAAACTGGTGGCCGAAACCTCGGAGTTCAACCTGGTGTTGATGAGTGACGGCGTGGATGTCCTGAAAGCCGGGGCCGAAGCCTGCGCCTTCAAACATCCCCTGCTTTACGCTGCCACGGAAAGCACGGTGGATGCGCTGGGTGCGCTGGCCAAGGAGATGGGGCTGCCGCTGGCCGTCAAGGCCGATTCGGTGGAAGCGCTGGTACCCCTGACCACCAAGCTGACCGAGATGGGGTTGAAGGACATCGTGCTGGATGCAGGCTCCCGTGATGTCAAAGGCTCGCTGGACGACCAGGTGGCCATCCGCCGGGCCGCCCTCAAAGATCTCAACCGGGCGGTGGGCTTTCCGACGATTACCTTCCCCTGTGAAATGGCCTCCAATCTGGACATGGAAACATTGCTGGCCGGGCAGTTTATCGCCAAATACGGCGGAATCGTTGTCCTGTCGGATTTTGTCGGCGATTCCCTGTTCCCGCTGCTGTTGGAACGCTTGAACATCTATACCGACCCCCAGCGGCCCATGACCGTGACCGAGGGCATTTTCGAAATCAACAACCCGGACGAGAATTCGCCGGTGCTGGTGACCACCAACTTCGCCCTGACCTACTTCATCGTGTCCGGCGAGATCGAAGCCAGCAAGGTGCCCGCCTGGCTGCTGATCAAGGATTCCGAAGGGTTGTCGGTCCTTACCGCATGGGCGGCCGGCAAATTTGCCGGCGACGATGTGGGCATGTTCGTCAAGAAGAGCGGCATCATGGACAAGGTCAAACATACCGAACTGATTATCCCCGGTTACGCGGCTGCTATTGCCGGTGATGTGGAAGAAGAACTGCCTGGCTGGACCATTACGGTGGGGCCGCGTGAGGCCGCCCATCTGCCCGGCTTTCTCCGCGGGCGGTAATTTTTTATATCGCTGCCGGTTTTACAGGGGCGGTGCTGGTTCAAGGCCGCCCAAGCCCAATCGGCCAGGAAACAAAGCCTACGAGAGAGGGAGGTTCTATGCTACTGTTTGGTGAAAGTTTGAATGTGATTTCCACGAAGATCGGCCGTGCCTTCAAGGAGCGGGACCCCAAGCCGATCCAGGAAGAGGCCCTGTTTCAGAAAGAAAAACGGATGGACTACATCGACATCAACCTGGGACCGGCCAAGAAGGACGGCCACGAATTGATGCCCTGGGTGGTGGAGGTGGTTCAGGATGTTGTGCCTGATTTGCCCCTGTTGTTGGACACATCCAATATCGACGCCATCGAAGCCGCTTTGAAAGTGATCAAACAGGTGCCCAGCGGCACGCCGCATATCATCAACTCCATCATGGTGCGGCCGGAGCGCTATGAGCGCATGGTTCCCATGGCGGCCGAACACAATGCCGACTTCGTCGCTTTGATGTGGGGCCCCGAGGGGCTGCCCCGGGATGAAAACGAACGCGCGGCCCTGTGCGTCGAACTGCTTTATTTCGCCAACGAGGCCGGCATTCCCAACGAGAAAATCTGGGTGGACGGTATCGTTACCCCCGTCAATATCCAGCAGCCTCAGGCCATCAGCCTGATGGAATTCCAGAAGATGATTCCGGACATGGCCCCCGGCGCCCGGAGCACCTGCGGCCTGTCCAATATTTCCAACGGTCCGCCTGACCACCTGCGGCCCATTCTTAACCAGACGTACACTGTGATGCTGATGAAATGCGGCATGGAATCGATCATCTCGGATCCCCGCGACGAGCTGCTCACCGCCATCTGCAAGGGTGAGCGCCAGGACATCGTGGATCTGATTTACGGCATGTTGGACGGGCAGGCACCGGATGTGGGTGGACTTTCCGAAGAGCTGCTGAAATACAAGAAGACGGTCGATGTCATCCTGGGCAATACGCTTTACTCGGATTCATGGCTGGAGGTCTAAACCCCTGCCCTGCCTTCACCGATGGATGCATAAAAAGCCCTTCCACCGGGAAGGGCTTTTTGTACTTTTGCCCAGACGGTTGGCCGCGGCGGTGCTTTAGCCGCCCCGCAGCCTCCTGCCACAAAAGAAAGGATCGGAATTCCCATGGCCAGGGTTGACGATTATCGGGCCGCGCGTGCGCTGGCGGCCGATACGCTGTCGGAGCAGACCATTGCCGCAATCAGTGAACGGACCGGTCTGGTCTGCCGGGATGACGATCACTTGGAAATCCGCTTTTTGGACCGCCGCTATGGGATCCGTTATCCGGAATTCGAATTCGAGGATTTGGAGGCCGCGGAGCGGGAGATCCCCCTCCAGGAACAGGTTCTGATCCTCCATTACATGCTGGGGGCCGACCCCCGACGAATCCCGGGCGATATGATCGCCTATCGCGAAATTCCCGGGGCGTCCTTCTATTTCGGCCCTTTCGTCAAGCGGGCGGTCAATCCGCTGAAAGAAACCTTCGGCCGGAATCTGGAAGCGTTTCACCGGGCCTGTCGGGCTTTGGCGGGATCGCCCATCGATGCGGGCGATGCCGGCTATCGGTTCCAGGTTTTCCCCCAGCTGGCCATGCATTATATTCTCTGGGAAGGCGATGAAGAATTCGATCCCGAAGCGAATATTTTGTTCAATGAAGCGACCGGGGAGTGTTTGTCGCCGGAGGACGCCGCCTGGCTGGCCGGGATGGTGGTTTACCGCTTGATGGCCCTCAGCCGCGGTTAACCAGGGGCCAAAGAATGCCTTTGCGGGACGGCCGGCTTCATTGCCATGAGAGCGGCTTTCTGAAAGGCGATTCCCGACGTTGCCGGTCGAACGAGACCATCGCGCCCGGGGGGCGTTGGCGACGTTAGATGACCAATGGCAGGCGTAGGAGAAGACCGGAATGATCCGCTCCAAAGCGCTGGAAGTCAATATAGCGGATTACCACGTCGATGTGAAAATCGACCCGCAGTATGCCGTCCTGCAGGAGGTGATGGCGACCTATTTCGGTTTGCAGGAAGGTTTGACCACCTTTCTAAAAGAATTATCCCATCCTTACAAGAACTGGAAATTTATCGTCAAGGAAGCCCGCATCTACTCCCTTGACTATTTCCATCTGATCCGATCCCACTCCGAGGGACCACGCGCGGCCCAGATCTATATCGATATCTATCTGCGCGCCATTGAATCCACCCGTACCACTGATGTCTGCATTGATGCGGTGGACAATTTGATGCTCCTCCTGCTGAAGATTGTCAAAGAATCGGGGGAGGTCTTCGAGTGCTTTGCGTCCGTTCTGGACGACGCTTTACGGAGCATCCGCCGCTATGACAGCGCAATTTTCATGGTGTTTCTTAAAAGCTACTACCAGCTGAACCGGCTCGGCGAGGCCGCCTTGAAGCTGGGTCCTCCCCATCTCGAACAGCTGCCGCATCTGAATTTGCTGCTGATACGGTTTTTTCAGGACAGCTATGCCTACTGGATGAAGGAAGAAGACCCGCAGCAGTGGTTTGAAAAGGAGGCCGATAAGTTTAGACCGGACGCCGATCTGGCAGCGGTTTTCGACGCCATCGCGCATGCGACCCTGCAGCGCTATCGTCAGCGGTTGGACGATATCCTCCACTGTGAAGACATCCGTTCCCCGGAAGTACTCGAGCGTCTTCTCGACATGCCGGGATTCAATCAGATCGTTCAAGCCCACCGCGAGATTCCGGACCGCTTGAGCACGCTCGGCCAAAAAAACGGGCGCGGTGAGCTCTACCGGCTGTTGTTTCTGTTTTACCAGATGAATCTGGAAGGATTGTCCATCGTTCACGAAGAAGCCCTGCGGGATATCAATCGGGCCCTGACCTGGATCATCGACAACGAAAAGCCATGGCATATCCGGCGGCTGATCGAGAAAACGTTCTCCATTCTCAAGGAGCGGGCGGCGATTTTCCCAACCACCTCCCTCAATTGTGTCCTGAATATGGGCAAGGGCGTCTACCGTACCCAGGATATCGATTTTATCAATTTTTTCATCGATCAGGTCATCGACCTGGGCTTCCAGGCACCCAACATCGGCGGGGTGGGCAACGACTGGCAAATCCAGGTCAATAGCGCCCATCTGCAGAATATCAGGACCTGGCTGGAGCTGATCGAGCTCAGCCCCAAACGTTCCACACGACTTATGAGCTACCTGATCATTCAGGTGGCCATCTGCGGGGTTTTCATCAAGGACACCGATCTTTTCCCCAGGGACATCACCCACTTTTTAAACAGCGGTATCGAGCCGGTTTATAATATCGCCAAACAGCTGGCCCGGTTGTTTCCGGTCTATTTCAACGATATCGGCGCGGAAGGGAAACTGCGGGACATTTCCACCCAGCTTGACGAGATCAATCACCGCAAGGATGTCCTGCTGCATTTCCTGCGCAAACAATGCCATGTGGAGAGCAGCAATCGCATCATCAATTTCATGGAGGCGGTGCTGCATTTCTGGCAGACGCGCGACAAAGAGCCGCTGCGGCCTTTTACACCCCCCAACATTTTCAGCGATATCGAAAGTGCAGGATCCTATATTGATGGGGTCCACATTGCCATGCAGCGGCTTAAGGAACGCGGTCTGGGAGAGCTTGATGTGTTATTGCGGATTCCCGACGAAGGGTTGCAGAACGTCCTGGCGGAATACGATGAAATCAAGCCCATCGATCGGGAACGGGTCTATCTGGCCGTCATTTTCTACAAATTGCTCAATCAGAAATACAACATCGATTTCATCGAACTGGGACATTATATCGCCCAGTTGAAGAGTGACGGCTTTCCCGGGCTGGAAGCCCTGGAGAGTGTGCTGGAAGTGAGCGATTCCCGGGAGAAAATGCGCGGTCTGCTCGATGCCCAGGAGGAACTCAAGGCCATCATCCTTTCAGCCAAGACTTTTGAAATCCGCGAGGACATATACAAAAAACGCCATTTCACGATCGATATCCCTTCCATGTACGGCAGCTATCACGAAATGAAGTTCAACGCGCTGGGGCTGGCCTTCCGGCTGGAATCGTTGACCAATGTGCTGTTGGAAAAACTCATCCGGCGGATCGATTTAAGTCTCATCACCCGGGCGACGTTTTACCATATTTATGACCTGCTGCTGCTCTTCCAGCGGGCCCTGGCGCTGGACGGCATCGCCTCCAAAGAATTCGAGCGGCAGCTGGAAATGCTGGCCCACGCCCTGGAGGCCCGCGGATTCACTTTTACCCAATACCTGGATGTCCTGCGGGGCTTCGCGACTGCCGTCAAGAACATCATCAATGACTACTTCAACAATATCCACGAGCAGAACCTGGACCGCATCATCCATCGCACGCCCCCGGATCAGATTCTGCCCAAGTACCTGCCGGCGGACGGCGGGACGGAAAAAGAGGGGCAGCACCACCGTATCTCGGAGATCTTTTTTCGGGATTTGCTATCCTTATCATTGGGTCTGCGGCAGCTGGATCTCTTCCTCAGCCGGATCCTGACGACGCTTTTCCATCAGTCGGCCAAGATTCCCAAAGACAGTCTCCACAGCCTGTTGAACTATGACCCTCAGCGGGCCTTGACGTCGCTGGTGATTCCCAACGAGCGGGTGCACGGTATCATCTACCTCGGCAATAAGGGACTCAACATGCTGAAACTGACCGGTTTCGGCTTTCCGGTGCCGCCGGGGTTTATCGTGACCACCGAAGTCTTTCGGTGCCGGGAGGTCATCGAACGCTATCCGGCCGCGGAAGCCAATTTCCGGGACCAGGTGGCGCGGCACATCGCGCTCTTGGAAAACCAGACCGGCAAAAAATTCGGCAATGCCCGTAACCCCTTGATGCTTTCCGTGCGTAGCGGCTCATCCATTTCCCAGCCCGGCATGATGGATACCTTTCTGGACGTGGGCATCAACGAAGAGATCGCCGCCGGACTGGCGGTCAAAACCGGCAATGCCTGGTTTGCCTGGGACAACTACCGCCGCTTCCTGCAATGCTGGGGTATGTCCTTCGACCTGCAGCGCGACGATTTCGATGCCATCATGGGCGAGTTCAAAAATCGGTTCGGTACGCCGCTCAAACGCGGCTTCAGCGGCGAGCAGATGCAGCAGGTGGCCCTGACCTACAAGGAAATGATCCGGGAGGCCGGCATTCTGGTGCCCGAGGACCCCTTCGAGCAGTTGGTGCTGACCACCATGCGGGTGCTGCAGTCCTGGGAATCCACCAAGGCCCAAACCTACCGCAAGATCATGGGGATTTCCGATGACTGGGGCACGGCCGTCACGATCCAGCAAATGGTTTTCGGCAATGTCTCTCAGAAGTCCGGCTCAGGCGTGATTTTTACCCATAATCCGCGCTGGTCGGGGGATACTTTGCGCTTATGGGGCGATTTTACCATCGAGAACCAGGGCGAAGACGTGGTGGCCGGCCTCGTGACCACCTTGCCCATTTCCGTCATCCAGCAGGAGACCGAGATGCGGGATACGGATATTACCCTGGAAACCCACTTTCCTAACATTTTTGCGGCGCTGGAAGGGTTTGCGCGGGATCTGGTCTTCAAACGGGGGTGGAGCCCCCAGGAGATGGAGTTCACCTTCGAGGGCGACCGCGGCGAAGATCTTTACATCCTCCAGAGCAGGGACATGGCCATCCGGGAGCGCAAGAAATTCATGATGTTCGACCATGAGGAACTCGGCCGCAAACATCCCATCGGCCATGGCATCGGTGTCAGCGGCGGCGCCATGAGCGGGCGCCTGGTATTCACCCTGGACGAGATCGACTATTGGCGCAAACTGGAGCCCGGGACGTCGTTGATCTTGGCCCGCGCGGATACGGTTCCGGATGATATCCGTGAAATCCACGCCGCGGACGGTTTGCTGACATCGCGTGGGGGGCTGACGTCCCATGCCGCCGTGGTGGCCCATCGCCTGGGACGGACCGGTGTGGTCGGCTGCGGGGAGCTGATCTGCGACGAGAAGAAGAAGATCTGCCACATCAGTGAAGCGATTCTCAGCTCGGGGGATTACATCAGCATCAACGGACAGGAAGGATCGGTATACCAGGGATTGATCAAAGTCGAAGAGACATGATGGGGCAACGGGTGCTTTCCGCGCAGCGGTTCCGGGAGACCGCCAAGCGGGATCGTGGGCAACCGCGACCGACAACACTACGGGGGAGAAGACATGCAACAGTCAGCGGATAGGGGACGGGGAGGCAAACTGGGCGTCAACGGGTTCGGGCGGATTGGCAAGCTGACCGTGTGGTACCATGTGGCCCGTAAATTTTTCAGCGAAATCTACGTCAACATCGGCCGCGAGGCGGGTACGGGCATGGCCGATCTGGCCCATTATGTGGAAAGGGACTCTTCCTACGGTCGTCTGGGCCAGTTTCTTTACGGTCACCGGCAGTCTTCGGTGATCGAAGCCATCGACGAGGCGAACCATTGCCTGACCATCGACGGGATCAAGGTGCACTTTCTCAAAACGGCCCGCAATCCGTCCGCTATCGGCTGGCGCGACCACGATGTGAAACTGGTGGTGGAAACGACGGGCCGGTTTCTGGATCCCACCCTGCCCCCCGATCATCCGGCCGGGGCGGTGCGCGGGCACCTGGAAGCCGGGGCGAATATCGTGGTGGTCTCCGCCCCTTTCAAGATCAAGGATAAGGGCCAGCCCATGCCGGAAGATGCGATCACGACGGTCATGGGGATCAATGCCAACGACTTTGATCCGCGCCGTCACCGGCTCGTGTCCAATGCGTCCTGCACCACGACCTGTCTGGCCCACATGGTCAAGCCGCTCCTCAACTACTTCGGCCCCAAGCGGATTCTGTCCGCCTCCATGGCCACCGTGCATTCGGCGACCGGGTCCCAGGCCGTACTGGACCGGCTGCCGAAAACAGGCGTTAAAGATCTGCGCAAAAATCGCAGCATCATGAACAACATCATCCTGACCACCACCGGGGCGGCCAATGCCCTGCGCCTGGTCATTCCCGAGATGGAGGAGATCGGGTTCATCGCCGAGTCGGTCCGGGTGCCTACGGCCACCGGATCGTTGATCATTCTGGTGCTGGACGTCCAGGAGGAGATGGGCGGCGAGCCTGTCCGGCGGGACACCATCAACACGATTTATCGGCAGACCGCCGCGATGGATCCCCACGGCTATTTGCATTTTTCCGAGAAACAGAACGTCTCCGGCGATATCGTGGGCTATCCCCGGGCCGCCACCATTATCGAAGGACACGAAACCCACACCCGTACGGCCGAGGTGACCTTCAATCTCAGCAATCTCACCGGGGTGCCCGACAGCGTTCTGGAGGCGGTCAAGGGGCATGTCTACCGGATTCCGATCACCCAGGTCGTCACCTATGGCTGGTATGACAACGAGATGGGAAGCTATGTGAACATGCTGGGAGACCGGGCGGTCAGCGTGGCGGAACACATGATGTAGGCGTGGCTGGGCCGGGGCCGGGATTGGACATCCGCTTCATGACGTGGTCCGGGAATGGGGGCAGACGGAAAGGACCGGACAATTGGCGCGGCGTATCACGCGGTCGGTGGTGGAACCCAAGAACATGGTGCCGATCAGGCCGTGCCCCCGAACCCCCAGCACGATCAGATCGATGGCCTGTTCTTCGGCATAGTGCAGCAGTTGGCGGTAGGGTTGCCCCTCTTCCAGGACGGTGACCGGTTGGCACCAATGACGGGCTTCTTGCGGCACCAAAGCGTCGACCTTGGACTGCAAAAAGTCGCGGATGACCGCCGTCGATGCCGGTTGATGGGCGAAAACGGGTTTGAGGGTTTCGGTGTAAAGCGGTGTTTCAATAACGTGCATCAGGTGGAGTTCCGCCTGGAATTCCTGCGCCAGGCTCAAGCCGTGCCGGAAGGCGAGATCGGCATCCGGGGAAAAGTCGCACCCCACCAGGATGCGCTTGAAGCGCAGGGCGGCTTCCGGCATTGCAGCTGCCTCGCCATCAGCGGCGGGGATGACCAGCAGCGGGCAGGGCAGGGTGCGCATGAGGCGTTCGGTAACGGACCCCAGCAGCATGCGCTTTAGCACCCGGCGGCCCTGGGTGGCGGTCAATACAATGTCAACGGCCCTTTCCCGGGCTTCCCGCGTGATTTCCTGCGCGGCCGGCCCGACGATCACCAAAGACTCCCAGTCCACCGCGTGGCCCTCCATCAATTCGGCAATGCGCTTCCGGGCAAAGTCCATGCTGCGATGCAACTGCTCCTCCGGTGCCAGGTAAGCTTCGCCGTAGATCGAGGGTGCCGGCAGATGGATGCAGTGGCATACCAGCAGGTGGGCGCCAAATTCGTGGGCTAAGGTGATGCCGTGGGCAATGGCTTGGTGGGAGATGTCGGACAGGTCTGTCGCACAAAGAATGCGTCGAAACATGACTCTCATTTCGTATCCTTTCGTCTGGGCGGTTGGGGTGCCTGGCACCCGGATGATCGCGAGGTCGGAAAGGCCGGCTCCTCTGGGGAGTCGGTTGAGAAAAGAGAATTTATTATCGAGTATAAGGATTGCTCCCGGTTTATGTCAAATGGCTTGACCGGCACAGGCCTGGGGCAAGGCGCTAAAATCGGTTGATCCCCAAGGGTGAGCCCCCCTCTAAACGTTTCAGCTCCTATGCGTTGAACAACGGAAGTGGCTCTGGTTTGTCACTCATTCATTCGAGAAAGGAATTCGATTTATGTCGGGAAAACTGCGTGTACTGATTATCGGTGGTGTCGCCTGCGGCCCCAAAACAGCGGCCCGCCTCAAGCGCCTGATGCCTGAGGCCGAAGTGACCATGCTCGAAAGGGGCGGATTGGTCTCCTACGGAGCCTGCGGCCTGCCCTATTACGTGGAGGGCACGTTTACCAATATCAATGCCCTGACCCATACACCGGCCGGCGTGCCCCGGACGCCGGAATTCTTCCGTACCTGGAAAGGCTTCCAAACCCGTGTGAACACTGAGGCGACGGCGATCAACCGTGAGGCCAAAACCGTCCACGTCCGCGACCTGGAAAGCGGTCGGGAAGAGGATTTGCCTTATGACAAGCTCGTGCTAGCCACTGGCGGGCGGCCGTTTAAACCGCCCATTCCCGGTTTGGACCTTAAAAACGTCTGGTTCATGACCCATCCGGACGACGCCGACAGCCTGGTGCGCGAGATTGAAGCGCAGGGGCTCAAACACGCGGTTTTGGTGGGGGCGGGGTTTATCGGGCTGGAGGTGGCGGAAGCGTTAGTTGATCGCGGCCTGGAGGTCACGATGGTTGAAATGGCGCCCCAGATCATGCCCGGCATCCTCGACGAGGATATTGCCCGGTTTGCCCAAATCCATCTGGAAGACAACGACGTCCAACTGGTGCTCAGCGAAACCGTCGTTGCCCTGGAGGGCGGCGAGCGGGTGGACACCGTCGTTACCAATCAACGCCGCATTAAAGCGGACTGCGTGGTGGTCGGTGTCGGCACCCGTCCCAATGACGAACTGGCCCGGGAGGCGGGATTGCGTTGCGAGCGGGGCATCCTGGTCAACGAATATTGCCAGACCAGCGATCCGGACATTTACGCCGGCGGTGATTGCGTGCCCAACGCTTATATCCACCGTCAGGTGGGGGATCCCCTCTATGTGCCGTTGGGGTCCACCGCCAACAAGCACGGCCGTGTGATCGCCAACCACATTGCCGGACGCCCGACGCCTTTCAGCGGCATCACCTGTTCCAGCGTGGTGCGGGTGTTCGAATATACCCTGGGCCGTACCGGGCTGACCGAACGCATGGCCAAGGCGCTGGGCATCGATTATGAAGTTGCAACCTGGTCCGGACAGGATATTCCCCACTATATGACCGGCAGCCGCCTCTTTATCATCAAGATGATTGCTTCCCGGCGGGACCGCAAGGTCCTGGGGGTCCAGGTGGCCGGCATGGGCAATGGTGCCAAACGGCTGGATGTCGCCGCCAGTGTCATTTATTTCGACGGCACGCTGGATCAGTTGGCGGATGTGGATTTCGGGTATGCCCCGCCTTTCGGTCCGCCCCTCGATCCCCTGGCGGTGTGCGCCCATGTTCTGACCAACAAGTTGGACGGGATCGCCCATGGCATCCCCCCCCTGGAAGCCAAACGGCTGATGGATACGGGCGATTGCCTGCTGCTGGATGTGCGTATTCCGGAAGAGTCCAAAATGGAATGGATTCCCCACACCGACATGCGCCATATCCCCTTGTCGGAATTGCGGGAGCGCGTGGCGGAATTACCCCGGGATCGTGATATTTTGACGTATTGCAAGGTGAGCATGCGGGGCTACGAGGCCCAACTGATCCTCAATGCGGCGGGTTTTAGGCGCGTACGCTTCATCGAAGGCGGGGTCGCAGCCTGGCCTTTTGAGACGGCCATGCCGGGGTTATAGATCGAAGGTCATTCCCATTCTGAACGAACAATAGATCGGCGGCGGGCGGCGGCTGGTGTTAAGATTCCAACCGCCGCACCGTGCCTTCCTTAACGGGGGCATCCGTGGCCAGGATCGCTTTGATTTTCTCGGACAGCTGAAGAATCGTAAACGGTTTCTGGAGGAAGCCGCGGCAGCCCTGGCGCCGAATCTCTCTGATCCGGCCATTCAGCCCATAGCCGCTGATCAGCAGAACGCGCACGTTTGGATCTATGGCTCGCAGGCGGTCGAACGTCTCGCCCCCATCCATGCCCGGCATGACCATGTCCAGGATCACCAGATCGATTCCTTCCCGGTGGGCGTCATACAGGCTCAGCGCTTCTTGGCCGCTCGAGGCCTCGATGACGCGGTAGCCTAGCTCCAGCAACCATTCGCCGGCAATTTCAATGATGAAGCGTTCATCGTCCACCACCAGCACCGTACCGGACCCGTGCAAAGGCTTCAGGATGGCTTCGGTTGCCGATTGCATCGGCGAAGCGGAGGCCGGCAGGAAAATTGTGAAGATCGCCCCCTGGCCCTCCTGGCTGGTGACCTTGATGAAGCCGCGATGGTTTTTGATGATGCCATAGGCGGAAGACAGTCCCAGTCCCGTTCCCCGGCCGCGTTCTTTGGTGGTGAAAAAGGGATTGAAGATTTTGGGCAGGATCGCTTCGTTGATGCCGCTGCCGGTATCGCAGACCCGCACCCGGACATAGCGCCCCGGATTCAGGCCGAAAGGGTGGACGGATTTCATGCCCAGCTGGCAGTCCTCGGTTTCAATGGTCAGGCGGCCGCCGGCAGGCATGGCCTGCCAGGCATTGACGAACAGGTTCATCAACACCTGTTCGATCTGGCCGGGATTGACCGTGACCGGCCAGCTTGCTCCCAGCTGCGCGGCATCGATCGTGATTTCCCGTTTGGTTCGTCCGAACATGTCGGCGGTTTTGCGAATGACCTCATTGAGGTCGGTGACGGCGGTCTGCCGCTGTTTGGAGCGTGCGAAGTCAAGCAACTGGCGGGTCAGACCGGCACCGTCCTTGACATAGCGCTCGACGTTGTGCAGTTTCTCGATCAGCGGGTTTTCGGTCGGAGTTCGCATGAGCATCAGTGAAGTGTTGCCCTGAATGCCCATGAGGATATTGTTGAAATCGTGGGCGATGCCCCCGGCCAGTGTTCCGATGGCCTCCAGGCGTTGGGCATGATGGAGCTGCTCCTTCAATTCCTGGCGCTCTTCTTCGGCCTGGCGCAGGTGGGTGATGTCCCGCAGCATGCCGCGGAATCCGGTGGGTTGGCCCTCCCGGTCCGTAACCAGGGAGACGGAGATTTCAAACACCACCCGTTGGTCGTTGCGCCGGGCTTCGAAGTCCTGGTTGGTGGCCGGGATGCCGCTGCGGTAGACCCGGTTGAAGAGCCGGAACAGAAAACGTGTGGTGGCCCGGGAAAAATAGTGCTGAAAGGGTGTCAGCAGCAGCTGGTCGCGGGCGTACCCGACGATGCGGCACAGGGGGCTGTTGACGAACACCAGGCGGCCCTTGAGATCGACCTCGAAATACCCCTCTTCGATGCTCTCGACGATGGTCTGGTATTTTTTTTCGCTCTCCCGAAAGGCGGCTTCCGCGCTTTTCAGACTGGTGATGTCCACCATGACGCCGCGCAGCCCTTTGAAAAAGCCGTCGTTGACCAGGGGCCGGCTGAAGGACCGCACCCAGCAATAGCCGCGGTGCCGGTTCAAAATGCGGTATTCAATCGATCGCAGATCACCCGAAATGACCCGTTCGTGAACCTTCTGCAGGCGCCGCCGGTCTTCGGGGTGGATCACCGCCATGAATTCGCGGCCGACAAACTCTTCCGGCTGCAGGCCCGTGAAAGTGTAAATCATGGGGCTGATGTAAACGATCATCCCCTTGGGATCGGTGGCGAAAATGACGGCGCTGATATCTTCGACCAGGTTCCGGTATTTTTCCCGGTCTTTCATGGTCTTCTGCAGGAGCAGTAATGCCTCGCGCAGCTGCCGCTGGAGCTTCCGGCGTTCGCGGGATTCCCCTTCCAGGGCAATGCGCAGCTCTTTTAAGGGATCGGGCGGATGGCCGTTTTCCATTGGTGATTTCCCGGGATGGACGGATGGGTGTGAATGAATCAATCAATGCCTGACGCCTGCCTGTCAGCGTAGTACGAATTCACTTTTTTTTCAATACATGCGCTCATCGCCAACAGGGGCGCAAGCCTGCGGATCCCGGACAATGGCTTGCGGCAGGGGTGAAGGGTCTTATATTGACCTTAAGGCAGGCGGAGAGACGATCGCAATGAACCACAAAGTGATCCCGGTCGAAAATAGTCGCAGTATTCCCCAATTCGTATTGCAGCGCGTCCTACGGATGGTGCCCGACCGCGACAGGGACGACCGGCGGTTGCGGCGGCTGCTGGCGTTTCGGTTGGAGCATGACGGCGAGGCGGCCACCTGCGAATACCTGATGCGCCATATCCGGGATTACATCCGCCGTCCCGAGCCGCGCTGTTTTTACGACTTTCTCATCCAGCCCCACGGATCCGATCCCGGGTCCGCCGATGACACCGGGCGGGACCACGATCCACCCGGTGCCGCCTGAGTAGTCATAGGCTTCTCCCCGCCCACCGATCCGCACCTCTTGCCCGCGAGACCATCCGATCCTCATGAACGCCAATTTGGGATTGCAATTTAGGCGCGTATTCACTATGAGTCGTGCGACGATTCGCCCGGGGGGAGTTTATATGGTAGGAACATTTGTCAACACGCTGGCCATTATTGCAGGGAGTCTGTTGGGCGTCTCCTTGCGGCGCGGCATATCCGAGGCTTACAAAGAAACGGTGATTGCGGCCATCGGCTTGGCGGTGCTCCTGATTGGTTTTAAAAGTGCGCTGCAAAGCGATGACCTGCTGTTGGTCATCATCAGCCTGGCCCTGGGGGCGCTAATTGGTGAAATGCTGAAAATCGAGGCCCGCCTGGAGGCGCTCGGTCACTGGATCGGAAACCGACTGGGGCGGGCCGGGGATGGTGTGGCCCAGGGTTTCGTTACCGCCAGTCTGGTGTTTTGTGTGGGGGCCATGGCCATTGTCGGTGCCCTGGAAAGCGGCCTCACGGGCAATCATCAGACCCTATTCGCCAAGTCGCTGCTGGATGGCGTGACATCCATCATCTTTGCATCGACCCTCGGTATCGGTGTCCTTTTCTCTTCGGTTTCCGTTTTGATCTACCAGGGCGCCATCACACTGGCCGCGACCCATCTGAAACCGTTTTTGACCGCCGGTGTGGTGGCCCAGATGAGCGCGGTGGGGGGGCTTTTGATCGTTGCCATCGGTTTGAATATCCTGGATATCAAAAAGCTCCGGATCGGCAATATGCTGCCGGGTCTTTTCATTCCCCTGGTCTATGACATCTTGGGCGTCTTGTGGCGGGCGCGTTAGCATTCCCGCCATCGTATCCGGCACCGGCCGTTTAATGCCAAGGACGGATGTGGTCGCCGCCGGAGTTGGGGCGCCCAACAACAGGACCACTTAGGAATTAGGACGGCCATGCACTACGAAGGCAATATGATTCGGCCCCCCAGCGAAGCCTACAGCATTCTGTTGCAGGCCACTGTAGGGTGCTCCCATAACAAGTGCACTTTCTGCGGGGCTTACAAGGGGGAGCGGTTCAAGATCAAGCCGGATGCGATTATTGAGGCCGACATCGATTTCGCTGCCCAACACTGCCGGCAGCAACGGCGCCTTTTCATCTGCGACGGAGATGCCCTCATCATTCCCCAGAAACGATTGCTGGGGATCCTCCAAGCGATTCGGCAGCGCCTGCCCTGGGTGACGCGGGTCGGCGTATATGCCAACACCAAAAGCATCCGCATGAAAACGGCCGAAGAACTGGCCGCACTGCACGCCAATGGCCTCGGGATCGCTTACATGGGACTCGAATCGGGGGACGATGAGACTTTGACGGCCGTGAACAAAGGCACCACGGCCCAGGGGATGATCGAGGCCGGCCGCAAGGTTCGCCGCGCCGGCATCAAGTTGTCCTTGACGGTGCTGCTGGGCATCGGCGGCCGGACCCGCAGCATGGTACACGCCCAGGAAACGGGGCGGGTCATTTCGGCCATCGATCCGGAGTATGTGGGTGCCTTGAGCCTGATGCTGATTCCGGGAACGCCGCTCTACGACGCCTGTCAGGAGGGGCGCTTCGAACTGCTCGGACCGGAAGAGATGCTCCGTGAGCTGGGGGTCATGATTGCCCATACCGAGATGTCCGGCGGCTTGTTCCATGCCAATCACGCATCCAATTATCTGCCGCTCAAGCTCACGATGCCGCGCGACAAGGCCAAAGCCCTCGGTTTGATCGAGCGCGCACTGCGGGGCGAGATCGCGCTCAAGCCGGAAATCATGCGGGCCTTGTAACCACGGGGCAGCCAAGGCCGAAGCGAAGCAGCTATCGTAAACAGACCGACACCATAGAGAAAGCGTGCCGACCGTCAGCTGACGGTAGCGCACCAATGACGGTTCAGACACAGGGGGAACACGACAATGACCGATGGCGGTTCTGACAATCTGAAAACGCTGGACACAATCTGCATCAACACCATCCGCACCCTTTCCATGGACGCCATCCAGGCGGCCAATTCCGGCCATCCGGGCGCGCCCATGGGGCTGGCGGCGGCCGCCTACGTCCTCTGGACGGAATTTTTGCGTCATAACCCGGCCAATCCCCAATGGCCCAATCGGGACCGTTTCGTGCTCTCGGGGGGGCATGCCTCCATGCTCCTATACAGCCTGCTCCATCTCACCGGCTACGATGTGAGTCTCGATGATCTCAAACAATTCCGGCAGTGGGGCAGCAAGACCCCGGGGCATCCGGAATACGGCCACACGCCGGGGGTGGAAACCACCACCGGGCCCCTCGGTCAGGGGTTTGCCAATGCGGTCGGGATGGCCATGGCCGAGCGCCATCTGGCAGCCTGTTTCAACCGCCCGGATGCCGCCGTCATCGATCATTTTACCTATGTCATGTGCGGCGACGGGGACCTCATGGAGGGGCTTAGCGCCGAAGCGGCGTCCCTGGCCGGCCATCTCGGTCTGGGGCGCCTGATCGTGGTTTATGACGACAACGGGATTTCCATCGAGGGCCCCACGGCCATCACCTTCACTGAAAACGTCCGGCAGCGCTTCGAAGCCTACCACTGGCATGTGCAGACGGTCGCCGACGGCAATGACCTGGAGGCGATGGTCGCCGCCCTGGAGGCGGCCCGTGGGGAAAGCCAGAAGCCGTCCCTGATTATGCTCAAAACCCAGATCGCCTACGGGAGCCCCAACAAGGCCGGCTCGGCGGACGCCCACGGCGCCCCCTTGGGAAAGGAAGAGGTCTGCCTCACTAAAAAATGTCTGGGATGTGACGCGGATGCCGAGTTTTGCCTACCGGAAGATGTGCTAAATCGCTTCCGGCAGGCCCTGGACAAGGGCCGCGACGCCGAGGCGGCCTGGCAGGGGCTGATGGATACCTACCGCGCACGGCATCCGGAATCGGCCGAAGCCTTGGCGCGCGTGTTGGAAGGCCGCTTGGTGGCCGGCTGGGAGGCCGATCTGCCGTCTTTCAAACCGGAAGACGGACCGCTGGCCACCCGGGCTGCTTCGGGGCTGGTTCTCAACGCCCTGGCCGCCAAGGTCGATACCCTGTTCGGTGGTTCGGCCGATTTGGCACCGTCCAACAAGACATTTGTCAACGGGATGCCTGAGTTCCAGAAGACGGCCTATGAAGGTCGCAACATTCGCTTTGGGGTGCGGGAGCACGCCATGGGCGCCATTCTGTCGGGTATGGCGCTGCACGGCGGTATCAAACCCTATGGCGGTACCTTCCTGGTGTTTGCCGACTACATGCGGCCCGCCATCCGGTTGGCCGCCCTGATGGGGCTGCCGGTCATTTACGTATTTACCCATGACAGCATTGCCGTCGGGGAGGATGGACCGACCCATCAGCCGGTGGAGCATCTGGCCAGTTTGCGGGCCATTCCGGGATTGACGGTCATTCGTCCGGCGGACGCCACGGAAACCGCCGCCGCCTGGCGTGTGGCCGTGACAAGCAAGGATCGCCCGGTGGCACTGGCCCTGACCCGGCAGAAGCTGCCCATACTGGACCGCGCGGTGCTGCCGGAGGCTCAATCCCTTGCCAAAGGGGCTTATATCTTGGCGGATTCAACAGGTAAACCGGATATTCTTCTCATGGCCAGCGGATCCGAAGTGCATCTGGTGTTGGCGGCCCGGCAGCAGCTGGCCGGCCAGGGGATTCAAGCCCGCGTGGTCAGCATGCCCAGCTGGGAGCTGTTCGAGGCCATGCCGGTCGCCTACCGGGAAGAGGTCCTGCCCAAGGATGTCACGGCACGGCTGGCGGTGGAGGCTGGTTTGCCCATGGGCTGGGAACGCTATGTCGGCAACCCCGAGAACGTTGTCGGCGTGAACGGATTCGGCGCTTCGGCCCCGGGCCCGGTATTGCAGGAAAAATACGGGTTTACGGTCGACAATGTGGTGCAGCGGGCGCTTGCGATTGTCAGGCCTTAGGCTTAGCCGGGCAACGAGGAAACGCCGATGGCGTAAAGTGTACTGATGAAGGCCCCTTATGCCCCCTTCATGAATGTCAATGACGGAAACGCGATTTGGGGGTGGGGGGACGTGAATTCTGAGGAGCGACCGTCCGGCGCTGTATCACAGGGGGCCAACGCTACCAGATCAAAAAGGCGGGCGAAAGGCCTTGGAGGAGATCGGCTGGCGTTCGGCCGGAGCCACGCCGCCCAGGGGGCGGAGGCGGGTCGCCGAAACAGCTTTCCGCCCCCTGGCGGTTGTCGAGGGGTATTGGATCGAGGTCAGCCGATGGTGCGCTTTACAATGCCCAGCAGTTTGTCGGGATCAAAGGGCTTGGCCACATAGGCCACCGCCGATTTCACGGCATGCCGGCCGGCCATCCCGCTGATGACGATGACAGGGATGTCCTTCAATTCGTCATCCTTGGCCATCTTGCGGTAGAGGCGTGATCCCCACTCTTCGGGCATCTCCAAATCCAGAGTGACAAGATCGGGTTTGTTGGCCTTCAGCTTTTCCATACCTTCCACGCCATTGGAGGCCGTGTCGGTGTCATAACCGTTGTCGGAAAACAGCGTGGTCAGATATTTCACAACCACCGGGTCATCGTCGATGACGAGAATTCGCTTTGCCATAATCGGGCCTTTCTGTTGAAGGGTTGATCGTTCCGCGTCGCCTTAAAGGCAACATGGCAATGCTATGGTGTATCCTGTACCCTCAGCTCCCCTTGACATGGCAATCACCGCAGGTTACCGGCCCCGCTTCCCGGGCCTCATGGCACCCTTTGCAGTTGAGATGGTAGGCGCGAACCAACCCCATGGGGTATTCGCCGCCCTCGGATCCGTGGCACTCCGAGCACAGCATATCTTCCGAGCTTTCGTCTTCCACCAGATTGCCCTGCTCATCATATACATGGTGGCACACATTGCATTCATCGATGCCGGCATTTTCATTGTGCTCATCATGCATAAAAGTCGGCAGGGGGCGCATGGTGCTCGGGAAGCCGCTGTCGTCCACCATTTCAATATCCTCCTGGGAATAAGCCGAAAAGACCGCCAAGGCCAGCACACCCAGGAGCACGCCGATAAAAAGAATATTTTTTTGCATCAGTTTTTCTCCCTTGTCATCCATGAAAAGGACTGAAAAGTCAATGCCTTCTCGTTTTACAGGACGCTCTCCGGTTTTTCCATGACCTCGTAGATGATGTCACCCAGAAACTTCAGATCCATACCGATTTCATTATGGTGGATGATATCCTCGAGACCGCCGTGGCAGTTGTGGCAGGGGGCTACACAGGTTTCCGCACCGCGGCTTTTGGCATCGAACAACTGCTGCGCCTTGACCTTGTTGCCGTTGACACGCTTCATTTTCCAAGGGGGACCGCAGTTGATGACCCCGCCCCCGGCCGAACAACAAAAGTTGTGTTCGCGATTGGGGTGCATTTCCTCGACGTTTTCACAGATGGCATGCACCACGTACCGCAGCATTTCATGGAGACCGCGGCCCCGAATGACATTGCAGGGATCGTGAATAGTCACGGTCGGTTGGTATTTCTTCGGAATTTTGATTTTACCGGCCTTGAGCAACTCATAGAAAAATTCGATGGAATGCGTGACTTCAACAGGGGGCATGCGCCATCCCAGAGCCCGGTTGCCCATGTCGTAGATGGAGCGGAAGGCATGGCCGCACTCACCCATCACGATGCGTTTGACCTTCAGGCGCATGGCGGTTTCGAAGTGCATGCGCTTGGTGCGGGCCATGATTTCGTTGTCGCCCGTGTACATGGCCATATCGCTGTTATCCCATCCCGGCGTGGCCGGCATGGTCCAGTTCAGGCCGGCGGCATTGAAGATGACGGCCGCTTGATAGATCAACTGGGCACGGAACTTGGGTTCCGGTCCGATGACCGAGTACATAAAATCGGCCCCCTCTTTTTCAACCGGGATGCGCAGCCCCTCAACCTCTTCCTGGGCTTCCTCTTCCTGCCATTGCAGGCTGTCGATCCATTCGTCTTCCTTGACCCACATCTGGTTGGAGGTCACCGAGTGGCTGTGGGCGGTATCCTGGATATACTGGGGCGATATGCCCAGCTTATGGCAGAGGCGCCGTACGAACAGCATGACGAAGGCCACGTCCAGTCCGAAGGGGCAGTACATGGCGCAGCGTTTGCAGAGGTTGCACTCGGTGCTGGCGATCTCCGAGGCCTTTTTCATAAAATCCACGCTCACCCGGCCCTTTTTCTTCATGAGAACGGCCATGGTCTGTTTGACCTTGCCGGCCGGCGAATAGCGTGGGTCCTTATCGTAGGAAAGATAAAAATGGCAGGCCTCGCTGCACAAGCCGCAGCTCACACAGCTTTCCACGTAAGTCTTCAGTCGTGCGCCGGCCTCGGCCGTCATCATTTTCTGGTAGACTTGCTGGATCTTTTCAGGCGTCAGTTTTTCAGCGCCTTTTTCGATGCCTTCATCATAAATTTTCTTGTTTTCAACTGCTGCTTCGTCGCTCATTATGCAAATCCTCCCTGATGGGTGCGTATCGAGAGTCTACCAATCTTTGGCGAATCTTACCCCGCCGAATTCCGAACCCATGTAACCACGGGTGAGGAAGAACAAAAACATGTGATTCAGCTTGGTGAAGGGGATGATAGCCAGTAGGACTTCCGCCGACAGCATGTGCAGAATCGTCACCGGCAGGTTGCCCGGCCACTGGTGGTAGGCCCAGTATCCCGTGATAAAGGGGGTCGCTACCAGACAAATGAGAACATAATCCCAGGCGGTGGACAGGAACTTGACATCGGGCTGAACGATTCTGCGCACCAGGAAAAAAATGCAGGCGCCGATCACCAGAAGGGTCATGATGTCGGTCACCCCATCCGGCAGGAACCACCAACTGACGTCGAAAGCCTCGTTGATCAGCGTGATGTGGGCGAAAAGAAAGATCGGCGCCACAAAGATGCTGATGTGAAACACGAAGGTGATAATCGACAGGAAGGGCCGTTTGCGGCTGTTGACGCTGGCAAAGGGAAAGATCCAGTGGATGATCGAACGGAACGCATAGTAAAAATTCCAGTATTCATAGACAAAACCATCCTTTTTCTTGGCCAGCAGGGCCCGGCTGATCAGCTGATAGAGAATGCCGCCGAAAAAGAGGATGAAGGCCACCCAGGCCAGGGGGCCGGAGACAAAATTATATATGGCATGCATAATGGATCTCCTTTCAGCCCAAAATGTCGTTGAGCGGTATGACGGTGCGGGTATAGACCGCATCGGACCCCTTGCCTTCCAGCGCGCGCAACAGGATGCACTGGCTGTCCGGGCTGAAAGCCGGATCCCATACCTTGGTATAGGTTTCTTTGAGCGGTTTCCCGTCCACCACCAAAGTGAAGCCATCCTTCGATTCGACCTTGGCGGCCACATGCTGGCTGTCCGGGCTGAAAACCGGCGCCCAGGCCATGTCGTATCCCCCGGGCCAAGTCTGTCCATCGACACAGATGTGGTGGCGTTTGGCGGTCACCCCGATGCAGGCGAGACGGTTGCTGTCCGGCGAAAAGCAGGCATCCGTAACATAATCGTCAAAGGTGTGGCCCCAGGGCCGATCGTCGATGGCCATGGTCCAATGGCCATACTTGGGTGACGCGATGGCGGCCAATCGCTTGCCATCCGGGCTGTAGTGCTGGTGCCAGAGCTGGACGTAACGCCCGTTCCATAAAGGTTGCCCGTTACGCACCATGGTCCAGGCGCCATCGACTTTGGCGGGGGCGACGACCGCGCCGTCGGTAGGTCTGAAAACCGGCTGCCAGATGGAGGGGTAGGTGGTGTTCCACACCTCGCCGTCCACCGCGATCGTGTAGTCGTACAAATTGATGCGAACCTCGGCCGCGACGTGCTTGTTGTCGGGCGAGAAGGCCATTCCCCAGACATTGACGAAATTTTGCCCCCAGGCCTGCCCGTCCACGGCGACGGAGTAACAGCCCTCCTGGAATTTAAAAATTTCGGCTTCGCTGAAATCTTTGGTCTGAACGACGGCGGCGGTGTGGCTGCCGTCGGCCGTCATGGCTTTATGGCCGATATTGGCAAAAGCGTTTTCCCAGGGGGTACCGTTGGTGACCATCCTGTATTTCATGCCCTGTTGGACGGCGCACGCAATTGTTTTGCCATCCCTGGTAAATTGGGTATCCCAAACGTAGTCGAACTGTTCTTCCCAGGCTTCGCCGTCCACCGCCAAGGTCCATTGACCCGTATCGGAAACAATGCCGGTCAACCGGCCATCGGGTGAAAATCGCAGGAACCATACCTTGTCAAAGGTGTTTTCCCAGGCGGTGCCGTTGACGCAGACACTGAATTCCATTTCACCGGTCTTGACGACGGCGGCGATCTTTTCACCATCCGGGCTGGCGTAGGGTTCTTCGACCCAGTCGAACGAGGTCGGCCAGTTTCCGAACTGGGCGATTTCTTTCCTGCCCACACTCCAGTCCCAACTGTTTGAAATGTCCATGCCTTTCTCCTTAGTTAAGTTGCGTACAAAAGATGCTGTAAGAGGTCATCGCCGATGTTGCCACTCCCGCCGCAATGCCCGGTTGGGTCGGACCGGGGCGTTTTGACGTGTGGCAATAACACTCTGCAGGAATGTTTGTTGTGTCCACTCTCATTGCAGAGGGCGGCGGAAATCCAAATACATCCATCAGGCTATGCGTATAAAACAGACAAGCCCCTTGGCTTTTGGAAAGAAGTGGCAAACGCTCACACATGAAGGCGATGAGGCCTTCCGGTGCACGGACTTCGGGAGGGGCGGGGCGGGCGGATTCGGCAGACGCTTTTTTCTTCCGCATTGTTTCCAATGGGGCTCCAAAGCTATGGTTCATTTCGGGTCGTTGCCAGTCAAGGAGAGTGCCATCACCGCTGCAATCGCTGTGGTAGGGAATTAACCCATCGAAATGTTTGTCGAAAATTTGTACCGTGGAGGCTCATTAAGTGAAGAAATTTACAACAAGATGCGGAAAAACACAATCCAAAAGCGCTCATAACCCCTAAAAACTAACTTTCTATTTTGATAACGGTTAGTTGGTGAATTAAGGCGGTGTGTCGGGAAAGGCCGCACGACTGTTATGTTTGGCAATGCTGCCATGGCGAGCGGTCCGGAAGAAGCATTGACGGTTCTTTATCCAGGTTTGACAGAGAGGTACCCTTTACCTATAGTTTTGCTTTCAAGCCCAACCCGGCGCGAACATTTTTTCCCCCAAAGAGGCAGTCTATGATTTGGCAGCGGTTAGCGACAATGGGCATGGTGGTTTTCATGCTGGTAGGGGGGACGGTTTCTTCCTGGGGAGAACCGGCCGGTATTCCGCCACTGGAGGAAAGTATCCGCCACTTGCCAGTTCTTGATTTTTGTGGCGAGCCTGTACCGTTGGACGATCCCGATGTAAAAGAACGTATGGACAAGGAGTTGCTGTTGTCGCTGTGGGATCGGGATCAGGCCCTTTTGTGGCTGAAGCGCTCGACCCGGTATTTCCCCTTGATCGAGAAGATGCTTTCCGAGGCCGGATTGCCGGATGACCTGAAATATGTCGCCCTGGCCGAGAGCGCCCTGCGGCCGCATGTCGGCTCACCCAAAGGCGCGATCGGCTTCTGGCAGTTCCTGCCGGAGACCGGCCGCCGTTACGGTCTGACGATCAATGACGCCATCGATCAACGCCGCAACCTGGCCGCCTCGACCAAAGCGGCCCTTGCCTATTACCATGACCTGCATGAACGCTTTGGCTCCTGGAGTTTGGCCGTGACGGCGTTCAACATGGGTGAGGAGGGGCTTGAGGCGGAAATCATGGCCCAGGGCGTGCGGGATTTCTATCGTCTCTATCTGTCGTTGGAAACCCAGCGCTATCTTTTCAGGATCCTCTCGGCCAAGCTGATCTTAACGCAACCGCAAGCCTACGGTTTTGATTTGCAGGCCACAGATTATTACCCGCCGCTCCAATTTGCCTCCATCGAACTGACCTGCTTCGAAGAGACCAGCTTGACGGTGGTGGCCCAAGCGGCCAAGACGGATTTCAAACGCATCAAAGATCTGAACCCGGAATTGCGCGGCCATTATCTGGCCGCGGGAACCTATATCCTGGCGGTTCCGGAAGATGGGGCGCCCGGTTTCCACGAACGGTTCGCAAAACTGCACGCAGAGTGGGTTTCCCAAAGGAAGGCTCGGGTCTATGTTGTCCAGCCGGGGGATAATCTTACCACCATCGCCGAGCAGTTCCGGGTTCCCTTGCCAGCCATCCTGATCTGGAACCGCATCGATATGAGTCGTCCCATCCATCCCGGCGATCGCCTGGTGATCTACCCCTTCGAGGAAAACACGGAGGATCCCTGATTTTTATCGAGGCCGACCGGTGGAAAGCGCCTGTTCAGGGGAGTTTGATTTTCCGGCGGGAGAGTTTGGCAGCCGGGCGGTAGAGGATGGCGACATGCCCGATCATGCCGGCCCGGGAACAGTGCGTCTGGTGGCAGATGGCATCGACCACTCGGTTTTTGTCTTCCCGGTCTTTATTTTCAATGAATTTGACCTTGATCAGTTCGTGTTTTTCCAGGGCGGCTTCCAGCGATGCCAGAACCTCGTCGGTCAATCCGTTTTTGCCAACGAAAACCACGGGGTTCAGTGGATGGGCCAGGCTTCGCAAGAATTTAGTCTGTTGGCTGGTAAGTGGCATGGGTTAATTGTCATCCATTTGAAAAAGGTTGTGGAGGCTTTGGCGCACCGCGCGTTAGCTATGAAATTGGTCTCCGGTTCAGTTGCGGGTGACCATCAGCCGCATCGACAGCTGCTCACCGGCCGATGTGCGGCCGGCGCTTAAAATCTGGCTGTAAATTTCCTGGGTGGCCTCATTGGCGCCGGCAATCTCAACCCACTGTCCCAGAGGCACGTTCAACCGGGTGGACGCTTCGGCAAAACGGATCGGCTGTCTGAAACCACGTGCATCCAAATAGCTGATATGGGGCGTAATTTCGAGCTGGACCATTTCGCCCACGAGAACCGGCCGGACATCGTAGCCGGTATCCACCTTTTTAAATGTCACCGGACCGCTGGTGTGGCCGTGTCCACGGGAGAGGCGGGACCAGCGTTCAGGATAGGGGACATCATAGCCCGAACTGATGTAGGCCGTGCTGCCGGATCGCACCATGACCATATAATCCCCCTTGCTTTGGCGTTGCCCTTGGCCTGCGGACAGCTCCGCTTCGATGCCTGTCGAGGCCTTATCGCCGGCCTCGATGGTGGCATCCCCCACCTGCACCCGGCCCTCAACCGAAGCCGATTGACCCTGACGGGATTTGTCATAGCCGTATTGAACGCGGATCCTGAGCTGCGGCACGGGCTGATCGATACGGGCAACCAGGGCGCGAATCTGGTTTACCACCGCCGGTTGATCGATGACGATCAGGGAATTGCTGGGGCCATCGGCGGAAATATAGCCGTACGGGCTGACCAGCGGCTGCACGATGGTCAGCATTTCGTTCACATCCCGGTTGATGATGCGAATCTGGACCACCTCTTCGGCCGCCGCAGCCGGGAATACCAGCCCGGCAAGGGCCGCCATGAGTATCACAGGGATGAGAAGGGGTATCCGCCTTTGACGCCGGCCCGGATGCGTGCCAGGGCACCGGATGTCACCGACTGCGGCGCCGATGGGCTCCCGGATCGCACCATCGGATAAGGTTTCTCTTGTCTGCAAAGCATGCATAGCGGCTCTCATAAGGTGCTATCTACGATCAATCCGCGTTTTGTGGCGCTGGCCGTGAAAATCCCTGAGGCCATGGCCCCTTGGTGCTCAATCCAGGGCATTCCCAATACGTTCCATGGCATCCAGGACCTTTTCATGATCATTAAAGGCGCTGATGCGAATGTAGCCCTCGCCGCAGCGGCCAAAGCCCGGCCCCGGCGTACAAACGACGCCGGCTCTGTTCAGGAGCTTGTCGAAAAAGTCCCAGGCATCTCCGCCGGTATTGATCCAGACATAGGGGGAGTTCTCCCCGCCAATGAGGTCGAATCCCAAGGCCGACATCCGTTCACGAATCACGGCGGCATTTTTAAGGTAATAATCGATCAGGATTTTGGTCTGAATCCCCCCTTCGGCTGAGTAGACTGCGGCGGCCGCCCTCTGGACGGGATAGGAGACGCCATTGAATTTGGTCGTGTGGCGACGGTTCCAAAGGGTGTGTAACACATGTTGGTGGCCCTCACTATCGTAGGCCCGGCACGCTTTGGGAACGACGGTGTAGGCACAGCGCGTACCGGTGAAGCCGGCGGTTTTGGAGAAGCTGCGAAATTCGATGGCCACTTCCCGGGCCCCCTCGATCTCATAGATCGAGTGGGGCAATGAATCGTCACGGATGAAGGCTTCATAGGCTGCATCGAACAAGATCAGGGCCTGGTTATCACGGGCGAAGGCGACCCACTGGGCAAGTGCTTCCCGGTCGATGGTGGCGCCCGTGGGATTGTTGGGAAAGCAAAGGTAAATCAAATCGACCGGCTCCTCGGGGAAGGCGGGGATGAAGCCATTGGCCGGCGTGCTGGGCATATAGACGACCTCGCCATAGCGGCCTTCCTTGTAGATGCCCGTGCGGCCCGCCATGACATTGGTATCGATGTAGACCGGATACACCGGGTCCGGTATGGCAACTTTGATATCCGTGGCAAAAAGCTCCTGGATATTGGCCGTATCACATTTCGATCCGTCGCTGATGAAAATTTCGCTGGAATCGATGTCGGCATTGCGCGCCTGGAAGTCATGTTGGGCGATTTTTTCCCGCAAAAAGGGGTAACCCTGTTCCGGGCCGTATCCTTTGAAGGTGGCCCCTTGGGCCATTTCATCAACACCTTCGTGAAAGGCCCTGATGCAAGCTTCGGGCAGCGGGCGCGTTACATCGCCGATACCGAGTTTGATGACATCCGTGTCCGGGTTCGCTTTCTGGAAAGCGTTCACACGTTTGGCGATTTCACTGAATAAATAGGAAGATTGCAGCTTGCGGTAATTTTCGTTGATCCGAATCATCGTTACGTACCTTTCATGCCCCAAGTCGATGTTTGGAACCGGCGGCATCATGTCAGCCGCTTCTACTTTGCATCCACCCCTTTTGAGCTCCAGCCGGCGTTCCCGCGCTTTGGAAATCCTCGCCTTATCTCAGCAACGCCTTCGATTTCTACTTAACGGTGGCCTTGACCGGAACCGAAACCTACCGTCGTTGGACGGCACAAATCGCATGATTTAAACGAATTATTTATACCATGGTCCATAGGCGCTTCTCAAGAATCAATATCGTCGTGACCAACACTCGTGACCGCAATGCTTTATGCCGACCAACGGTCAATCATATGAATATTAAACGATTGTTTGGGAATCTGAATGCGGCAACCATTTTGAAATCCTTCAAGTTGATTGACATGAGAGAAGCATATTTCATAGGTGGACCAAAATTCGGGCTAAACGATCCGGCCAAGCGTCTTGTTATGCATACGGATAGGGGAGTGGGTTGTCGGGTATGAACAATTTTTAACGCTGCTAATTATACTTAATAGGATATAATTAAATTTTATTATAGCTATATGCAGCCATTATACCCGGATCATCATAAAATGATGAACAAAATTTTCCAGGGGAGGGCCGATGGTATCGAAGAGGCGATTACTTTCGGCACACCCACCTGTGTGGCCAGGGGACAGATGTAAAAAAGGGGGGGGCGCTGAAAGGCTGGGTGCCCAGGCGTGTCCTTCTGGGAGATTATCATGCCCCCCCCCTCAACGCCCTGAAGACATGTGTATTACCGACATTCCCAAAAGTTTATAATAGATATCATATTGTTATCGCAGATAAATTTGGATAAAAGGGAGGTGGACCAAAAAAAGCAACAAAATTTGATGGTTGCTAATTAAAGGGGAGGGTGAAGCCCCCCCTCCTGCAATAAGGCCCTGGGCTAGGACGGTTTCTAATACCCCGGGGTAGGACCATGGCGTTGCCGGGGCTTCAATAAAAAGACACCGTGACAGGGGGGGATCCTGTGGGGGCGATTGTTTCAGCGGGTTCTACCTGCCGGTACCAGGGGAGGGGGGCATACGACCAGAGGGATAATCCTTGGAAAGGCAACAAGGGGCTGATGGCCCCCTGTGATTTCGGCGGTGGGGTACGTTGGACCATGGCTAAGGCAAGGCCAACAGACAGAACAGACAGTTGGAATTTATCCCGGTCCTGTTTTCGATCTTGTCAATCATGGGGTAGCAGCGCTACAGTATAAAGGTAAAATTCGCGTCCCCAGGTAAAGGGCCCGGCATGGGCAGGCCACATCAGCAACTCCATCGAAGCACTACAACAGATGCCTGACAATATTACGATCATTGATGACGAGGTCGTTGCCCTCAAGAGGCTGCGCCGCATCCTGGAAAACCAGGGCCACCGGGTGGCAGCCTTTTCAAGCCCTCGACGGGCTCTCAAGCACCTTGAGAACAATGCCTGCGACCTTGTGGTCAGTGATGTCAAGATGCCGGGTATGAGTGGATTCGAACTCATGACCCAAGTGCGCAACCGCTTTCCCGGTATGGAGTTCATTCTTATCACAGGCTATGCCTCCCTGGACGATGCCGTAAGGGCCACCAAAGAGGGCGCTTTTCATTACCTGGCCAAGCCCTTTACCCCGGATCAACTCCGCGAGCGTGTGGCCCAGGCCCTGGAGCAATGCCGGCTCAAAAAAGCGGCGCAGCCCTCAAATAGTGCGCCAGCCGATCGCGGTATGCCCCTGATGATCGGTGACAGCGCCCAGATGAGGCTGGTCAAAGAAATGGTTCAGCAGGTTGCCCCCACCGCATGCAATGTGCTCATTACCGGTGATTCGGGAACAGGGAAGGAACTGGTCGCGCGTATGCTCCATGGATTGAGTCCGCGTGCGAAGGGGCCTTTTGTGGCCTTTAATTGCGCGTCCCTGACCGAGTCCCTGATTGCCAACGAATTGTTTGGCCATGAGAAAGGGGCTTATACCGGCGCGCAAGACAGTCGACCGGGATTGCTTGAAATCGCTGACGGCGGCACGCTTTTCATGGACGAAATCGGGGACATGCCCCATGTCACGCAGGCCAAGCTGCTGCGCGTTCTCCAGGAGAAAGAAGTTATCCGGGTGGGCGGCACACGCCCTATTCCGCTGGATGTGCGTATTCTGTCAGCCACCAGCAAAGATCTTAAAGTGGCCGTGGAAAACGGTGCCATGCGCAGCGACTTCTTTTTTCGCATCAATGTCTTCAATATTCACCTGCCTCCCCTGCGCGAGCGTCGGGAAGATATTCCTCTGTTGGTTTATCATATTCTCCACCGTTTGCATGGCCAGGGCAGCACGCGCATCAACGCGGTTTCGGCGCAGGCCCTGTCTCTGCTGGCCGGGTATACCTTTCCCGGCAATGTCCGGGAACTAGAGAATGTCCTGGAACGGGCGGTGGCGGTCTGCCGGGACAATATTATTCGGGCTTCGGATTTGCCGCCGGACCTTGTAGAGCTGGACCTGCAGGATTACAGACGCCCTGAGGGAAACCTGATGACGCTGGAAGAGCTCGAACAGGACTACATTGCCCACGTGCTGAGGCAAACAGGTGGTTTTCGCCGCCAGACGGCCGACATACTGGGGATTGATCGTGCATCACTATGGCGCAAGATGAAGAAATTCGGTTTGGAATAGACGATCGCCGGATGATGAACGGTCTATGTAAAACTCCTGGATCAGATGGCGCCGCATGATAGAAAATGATTGGTTTTTCCGATGACCGTATTGTCGTCATCAAATGTTCGCTTTTGCAACACCATGTTTGATATTGCAACCATTCATTCCTATTCATTCCTGCCGCTGATCTTTTAGCGCATTTGCCCGTAAAGCATGAGGCTATGTTGCATATTGCAACCCTCCCTTCCGTTCCATCCTTCTGTATAGTTAAATAAATACAAATATTTCAATTAGATAATATTTTTATCCGATCTGGCAGACCATTTGCTATATCCATGCCCCACAGGTGGATGAACTATGTTCCGAGATATCTTGATCATTTTTGACGGCCAGAAGATTTGCCCCGAGGCATTGACCTACACCAAGGAGCTGTCCGTGCGCATGGACGCCCGGGTGAGTTTCCTGATGTTGATCAACATGTCTTTTCTGGGGCGCTTTTTCTTGGATGCCAAACGCAGCGCCCTAAACCGGATCGAAGACCGCGCCGCTCATCTGCTGTCCGAGACGGCCGAAGCATTTATCCAGCAGGGGATTGAAATCCGGTCGGCTTTCCGGGTGGGCGAACCGGCTCAGGAATTGTTGAAGTTCCTGGCTGTTCACGCGCCGTTTCAAGCCATCATCTGGGGCAGTACGCCGGAGCTGCCGGGCAAAGGCCACTGGATTGCAAGGGCGTCCGTCAGCATGGAATGCCCGCTGATTTCGGTCAGCAAAAAGGAACGAACCTAGCCATGGCCCAGGCGTAACGATATCGTTAGAGAAAGATCGCATAAACAACGCGCTGTCGACCCGATGGCGACCACATCGACATAACCTGAAAAGCGGAGTGTTCATGGATCCTTTGACAACTGACATGATTCTTGTGATGAGCATGATTTCTCTGGCGATTTTTCTTTTCATCGTGGAGTGGGTACGTGTGGATGTTGTGGCGATCCTGATGATGGTCAGCTTGCCGCTGTTGCATCTGGTAACGCCCAAGGAAGCCTTCGTCGGCATGAGCAGCAACGCCGTCATTTCCATCATCGCCGTAATCATCATCGGGGCGGGGCTGGATCGCACCGGGATTATCAACCGCCTGGTGAAGCCGGTGGTGCGCATTGCGGGCAAGAGCGCTTCGGGGGTGACCATCGCCATCTCGCTGACGGTCGCCATTATCTCCAGCTTTATGCAAAATATCGGCGCGGCCGCTCTGTTCCTGCCGGCCATCCAGCGCATCAGCAAAATGCAGCGCATACCCTTGAGCCGCCTGCTGATGCCGGTGGGCTTCAGCGCCATCTTAGGCGGTACGATTACCCTGGTGGGCAGCAGTCCCCTGATCCTGCTCAACGACTTGCTGGTGCCGTTCAATTTGGAGCCGTTCGGATTGTTCGACGTGACGCCCATCGGCCTGGCATTGGTGTTCAGCGGCATCGCCTGCTTTATTCTATTCGGCCGCTTTATCCTGCCCAGGGGCGAAGAAGAGGGGGGCAAGGCAAGGCATGAAGGCGGAGACGCCGGGCACGGGGAGGACAACTGGGATTGGGGCGAGATGTACGAGTTGAGCACGCCGGAGGATTTTACCCTTTATCGGGATCCAGTGACGGTGAGGGATATTACGGTGCGCTATTTATGCAATGTGGTGGCCATGACCGAACCGCCCGATTTCAGGTCGATTTCCCCCTCGTTGGATATGCCGCTCCACTCCGGAATCGAAATCGTGGTCTATGGCCGCCGGGAAGATGTCGATCGCTTGGCCGCCCAAGAAGGCCTGACCCTCAAGGATCGCCTGGACACGTATAAAAACGACTTGGACGCCACTCAGTCGGGAATCGTTGAGGCGGTGGTTTCGCCACGATCCAATCTGGTCGGTAAAACCCTCCATGATGTCAATCTGAGAGACCGTTTTCGCATCAGTCCCTTATGCATTTATCGGCAGGAGGAACTCTACCGCGCCCAAATGAAAGATATCCCGCTGCAGGTGGGCGACGTGATACGGCTCTTCGGTACATGGAAGCGCCTGAAAGTCCTGCAGCAGGAAGGCGGCCTTCTGTTTAGCATCCCGACCGAGATGGAATACATGCGCCCCGAAAAAGCACTGTGGGCCGGTCTCTGGCTGACGGTGGCCCTGGTCATGATTATGGCGTTTAAAATTCAACTCTCCGTTTCCCTGATGACCGGCGCATTGGGAATGGTTCTAACCCGTGTGTTAAGCATCGATGAAGCTTACAACTCGGTCGACTGGCGGACCATTTTTCTGCTGGCCGGCTTGATCCCCCTGGGCATCGCCACTGAAAAGTCGGGCACCGCCGCCTGGATCGCCCATGCGGTCCTCAATTTAATCGGAACGGTGTCGCCGATTACCCTCCTGGGCGTCATTGGCATTTTATCCACGCTTTTCACGCTGGTCATATCCAATGTGGGCGCTACGGTGCTCTTGGTACCACTGGTTGTCAACATGGCCGTGGCGGCGCATACTGACCCCCGCATGGCGGCTCTGGTGGTGGGGTTGGCCACGAGTAATTCATTTGTGCTGCCGACCCACCAGGTCAATGCGCTGTATATGGGGCCGGGCCGTTATCGGACCGTTGACTACATGAAATCGGGGCTGCTGGTCAGTATCGTGTTTCTCATCGTCATGATCGCCATGATTGCGCTGATCTATGGGGTGTAGGGCCGCATCCGCAAAATTCGACAGATCTATAAGGAGATTACATGGGGGTTATCACCATATCAAGAGGATCCTATTCCATGGGCAAGGCTGTTGCGGAGAAGGTGGCGGAACAGCTTGGTTATGACGTCGTCAGCCGGGATCTGCTCCTGAGCGCCAGCGAGCGTTTTCATGTGCCGGAAATCCGTCTCGTCCGTGCCATCCACGATGCGCCTGGCATTCTGGCGCGCCTGCGGCACAATAAGCAATCCTACCTGGCCTTCATTCAGGCTGCCCTGACCGAGCGTGTATGCCAGGACAATGTGGTTTATCACGGGTTGGCGGGTCACCTGCTGCTTTGGCAGATACCCGGAGTGCTTAAAGTGCGCATTACCGCCGATCTGGAAACGCGGGTGGTCAACGAGATGCAGCGCGAAGGGATCAGTGCCCAGGAAGCCCGCGAGATCATCATGGAGGACGACCACCAGCGCCGCAAATGGACCCAAAGCCTGCACGGATTCGATCCCTGGGACAGCAACTTGTACGACCTCGTCATTCGTATCGACCGGCTGACGGTCGATGATGCGGCGGATTTTATCTGCCGGGCGGCCCAACGCGACGGCTTCCGAACAAGCGAGAAACTGCTCCAGACCATGAAAGATCTGGCCTTGGCCAGCCGCATCAAGGCCGAGCTGGTGGAGAATTTCCCCGCACTGGGCGTCAAATCGGAATACGGCAACGTCATCATTTACACCAAAGACAAAGGGCATGCCGGCACGGCGCTGCACAAACGGCTGGAAGCCATTCGCAAGACGGCCGACGATATCTACAATTTGGAAGTCCATTCGGTGAAAAGCATTCCTCGGGAGGCGGTCTGATTTACACCGCAACATGGCGGACCGGTCTCTCGTACCGACGGAAAAGGAGAACATCATGTCGATTATCATCGTATCTTCGGAAGTGATGGCGTCTGAGAAGCAGACCGCGCAGGCCGTGGCCGAAGCGGTGGGCTACGAATTGCTGGGGCCGGAAATCCTGGACGATATCGCCGCCCACAACGATCTCGCGGCCGACAAGCTGGCCGCTTCCTTGAGCTGCAGTCCCTCGCCGTGGCGGCGCGAAGCCAACAAACGCTGGCTCCGCTATCTGGCCAGCATCGAGGCCGGGGTCCTCGATCGACTCAAAGCCGATAACATCGTATGTTGGGGCCTGGCAGCACACATGTTTGTCCGGGGTGTTTCCCATGCTTTGAAAGTCCGACTGCTTGTGGATGAACAGCAAGAGGCGAAACAAATTGCCGAAGCGCAGGGCATTTCCGTCAAGAAAGCTCTAAAATCGTTGGAAAATGAAAAGCGCAATTGCGCACAGTGGTCAGCAGCGGCTTTCGGTCGCAATGAATCCGATCCGGCCATGTACGATCTGGTGATCAACCTGAGCCAAATCGATCTCGATGAAGCCGTACGCACCATTTCCAGTGCTGTCGGCTACCGCAAGTTTCAACCCATGACGTATTCTATGAAAACGTTGGCCGAGGGGGCTCTGGCGGCCCGGGTCAAAGCCCGATTGTTAGCCTCCATGTCGGATGTGCAGGTCGAAGCCAGTGATGGGCGTGTGAAGGTCACCAGCAAAGCCATGAAACGGGAGCGGCAGAAGAAGGCGGCGGCCATCAAGGCCATGGCCGGCGAGGTGGAGGGGGTCGAATTTGTAGAGGTGCATTTGATCAATTACGTGATTCGCGCGGCGGCGGAAAGTTTTCGTTAGCCTGCCCATCGCCACGGCGCATGACAACGCCGCTAGCCACCAAGGAGGTTTCCATGTCTGAAAAACTACAGGTATTGCTGCTGGACGATGAACCCATCGTGGGCAAACGGCTCGGACCGGCCCTGGTCAAGATCGGTTGCGAGGTGGAGGTCTTCCAGGAACCCCTCTCGGCCCTGGCGCGGTTGAAGCAGAAGGACTTCGACATCGTCGTGACCGATATCCGCATGGAGGAGATGGACGGGATGCAGGTGCTGGAATATGTGAACGCGTCGTCCCCCCGCACCAAGGTCATCATGATTACCGGTTATGCCATGATCGCCCTGGCGCGGGAGGCGATGGAGAAGGGGGCTTTTGACTTCATTGCCAAACCCTTCAAGCCGGACGATCTGCGCCGCGTCATTGCCCGAGCCGCCCAAGAGCTGGGGACCTCCGTCGATTTTACACCGGCCGGGGAAACGATGTAGAATAGCGGCATCGTAAACATTTCCAAGGAGACACCATGTCCCAGGATGACTCGGAACCAGGGCCGCGCGCACACAAGGCGGATGCCGGCAACAACATCCGTAAAGTCTATGACCAGATGGAGATCATCGAAGCAGCCCGGCAAGCGCTTCTGGCCCGCAAACCCTTCAGTGTCAAAACGCAGATTTTTGTCAACAATGCGCTGGTCTTCATCCTCGTCTTAGGCGTGGCCTGGGTCCTGATCGCCAACATCTACCGCATCCAGAGCCGGTTGCAGTTCCTTGAGTTCGTCAACGAGTTTTCCATCGAAATCCAGCAGGCCCGGCGCTATGAAAAGAACTTTTTCCTCTACGGCACCAATCTCGATGACGCCCTGGAGAACATCAGCCTGGCCAAGTCTATTTTTGCCGGTAACGCCGACCAGTTTGCCTCCATCATGGGAACCGGCCAGCAGCAAAACGTGCGCGTCAAATTGGACACCTATGAGCGTTTGCTGATGGAGCTGAAAGACATTCAGCGCCGCGATGGGGCCAAGCTGAAAGACGAGCGCTTCATGGGGCAGATCGAGAACCAGCTACGCGAATACGGCAAGGACATTGTTACCACCGCTCAGGGGCTGATGGGTAAGGAAAAAGTAGCCCTGGCCAGGACCCTGCAGCATTCCCTGATGATCCATATGATTTCACTGGTGGTGCTGCTCGTGGTTTTGATGATTAACGCCTACCTTTTGGTGGGACGCATCGTCACCATCCTGACACGCTTTTCCTCCTACGCCCAACGCATCGCCGACGGCGATTTTACACCGATCACGCCCAGCCGCCAGTACCGGGACGAATTTACCCAACTGGCGCTTGCCATCAACGAGATGATCAAGCAGATCGCCAACCGCGAAGCGGCCCTTGTGCAGATCCACAAGATTCGTGCCATCGGCACCCTGACGGCCGGCGTGGCCCATGAGTTGAACAACCCCATGAACAATATTTTGTTAACCACCCACATGCTCATCGAGGACAACAGCACCCTCTCGGAGAGTGAGCGCCTGGAAATGCTGCAGGATGTGGTCGACGAAACGGGAAGGGCCAAAAATATCGTTGGCAATTTGCTCGATTTCGCCAGGGAAAGCGCCTCGACCATGGAAACCCTGGACCTGGAAAAACTCTTGCAGGATACCATCCGGCTGGCCGAAAACCAGGTACGCATGTCGGGGATCAAGATCGAGTTGCAGGTGACGGAAAACCTGCCTTCCATTCACGGCGACGGCCAGAAACTGCAGCAGGTATTTCTCAACCTCATCCTCAATGCGGTCGACGCCTCGTCCAAAGGCAGTAAGATCCAGGTCATCGCATTGCCCCATGGACAGTCCGACCAGGTGGCCATCAAGGTGGTGGACTATGGGCATGGCATTCCCAAACATGTCCTGCCGTCGATTTTCGATCCCTTTTTCACCACCAAGGCCAAGGGCAAAGGCACCGGCCTGGGGTTGAGCGTTTCCCAGGGGATTGTCGCCAAGCACGGGGGCAAAATCGCGGTCAGCAGCGAAGAGGGCAGCGGCACGGTTTTTACTGTGAGTTTGCCCGTGACCACATTTCCGAAAAGCATCCATACTTTCTAATGCAAATCCAAGAAAGCTGGGGAGACGCAGCTCGACCTCTGGTCCCAGTAAAATGATATTCACGCACCCTATGCCGTAAAAAGGCCCTGCCAGCAAGCTGGCAGGGCCTTTCATTTTGGATCCCTGCGGACAACCTTGCCCCGCTTTGGCTATATGCCCAGAGGGAAATGGCATTGACCGATTATAGCGATAGCCGATCTTTCTGTCCGGAGAGAGACGTGTTACCAATGGGGGTTAAAACCCACCCGACATGGAGAAATTCTAAATCCACTGTTGACGCTTAAAACGCGAAATACGTGTCGGGTGTAAAATGACCCCATTAGTAACTGCTATAGGTCATCCAACTTGCGCCAGGCCTGTCGTTTCGTCAATCGCTTGACCGCATTCCAGGCCTCCCGCGATCGGGCCTGCAGGTCAAGCGTCCCGGTTTTCTTCTCCCAGTTGCCGACCGTTACCGGGCTGACGCCGAGAAGCCTTGCGAATTCACTGCGCGACATGCCGAAACGATCCCGCAATCCGGCAACGGTCTTGCCGGTAATGGGACGCGTACGGCGATCAGATTGCGGTATGGTTTTGACCGAGGCCTTGGGGGGGACGGATGTCTTCTTGACTTGCGCCTTATGTCGTCCGGTTTGTGCCGGGCGCTTCCCTGTTCGCTTAGCCGCCGAAGTAGACGTTTTCTTTCGTTTGGTGGCCGTTTTCTTCCGTCGTGAGGCGGGCCTTTTCTTGGCGGGAGCCGCATCTTCCGCCATCTCGATGCCGAACACATCCGTCAGGGCCTCGTTGGCGATGCGCCGCCGGCCGCTTTTGGTTCCCGTAGCAGAGGCCGTTACAGCGGCTTCAGTATTGATCAGCTCTTCATGATCCACGCCCCGCAGCAGGAAAAGTAACTCCGGTGCCTGGTCAAGCCTTGCGCCCACACCGTAAAGCGCGGCCGCCACATGCTTGCACATGACGGCCCAGTCAGGGCAGCTGCACTCCAGATGGATCTCTTTGGGCAGGGGGAAGAGCCCCTTGGCACGGTCGGTCACGACGGACATCACATTTTCGGAGAGCCGGCCCTGCAGCAGTTCCAGAAGCGAGCCGATCTGACCGGCGCATCTTTTTTTCACCGCGTGCCATTTTTTCCGGGGCAACGCCTTGATGGTGATTTCCACCGTGTAGATCTCGGAGCCGCTGACCATGGCGCTGATCCGGCCCTTTTCGATATCCAGGTGGCACACCGATCCGTTGCGCACGTAAGTGCGGCCGCGGGGCAAGCGGTTGTCGTAATCGCTGAACGATTCCAGATGATCGCACCAGGCCTGACCCCAGAAAGTGTGCGTAATCTTGCGGCCTTCGATTTGCACCGGCTTGATCACGTGGCCCTTTTTGCGCAGCTGCGCCATTTTTTTCAAAGCATGTGCCCGGCGCATGGCCACCTTAACGTAAGGTTTGAAACCACCATACCAGCTCATCAAGAGGCTCCTAAATTTGGGCCCGGTCGATATCCAGGGTCACGGCTTGCAGCAATTGCGCATCGCTCATCTCCGTCAGCATGGCGTCGGCGCCGGTCTTCAGGATATCGTCGGCAAGGTTCGTTTTTTCCTCGATCAAGGCGTCGATCTTCTCTTCGATGGTGCCCCGGCAAATAAATTTGTGCACCACCACGTTGCGATGCTGACCGATGCGGAAGGCCCGGTCCGTGGCCTGGTTTTCCACGGCCGGGTTCCACCAGCGGTCGAAGTGGATCACATGCGAGGCCGCCGTCAGGTTGAGACCCGTGCCACCCGCCTTGAGGGAAAGTACGAAAAACGGCGGTCCGTCTTCCTGCTGGAACCTGTCGATCAGCGCACGGCGTTTCTTTACCGCGGTTCCGCCGTGCAGGACAAGGCCCTCCTGGCCGAATACGCCGCCGAGAAAGGCGGCGATCGGTTCGGTCATCTCACGGAATTGGGTGAACACCAGCACTTTTTCCTGGCGTGATGCAATTTCCTCGCAGATGCGCCCGAGCCGGTCGAACTTGCCGCTGTAGATGGGTTCGTAGGCGCCGTCGCCGAGAAACTGGCTCGGATGATTGCATATCTGCTTGAAGCGCATCAGAAAGGCCAGCACGAGGCCGCGTCGTCGGATCCCGTCAAGGCCCTCAAGGGATGCGGCCAGGTCCTTTACCGCCCTGGTATAGAGCGCGGCCTGTTTTTTGGTCAGGCCGCAAAAGGCCCTCATTTCGGTTTTGTCGGGCAAATCCGTGATGATGCGTTTGTTGGTCTTGAGCCGCCTGAGCACATAGGGGCTGACCAGTTGCCGCAGGGGGGCGTAACGGTCATGGGGCCGCGTTTCCAGGCTTTTGACGAATTTCTTGAATCGGTTGGCCGAACCGAGCAGGCCCGGGCAGAGAAAATCAAAAAGCGACCACAGATCGGAAAGCCGGTTTTCCACCGGTGTACCCGTCAGCGCGATCCTGGCATCCGCCCTGAGTAGTTTGACGGTCCTAGTCTGTTGGGCGGCCGGGTTTTTGACGGCCTGGGCTTCGTCCAGGATAACCAGCCGCCAGTCGATATCGAGCAGCCATTTGTGCCGGGGCAGCATGGCATAGGTGGTCAAAACCACATCGGTGCCCGCAAGAGCCCCACCGGGCGTTGCCGCCCATGCGGCAAGCCTTGCCGGGTCGGTTTCCGAAGGGTGGATGAACGCGGCCCTGAGGGTCGGTGCAAAGCGCCCGATCTCAGTCTTCCAGTTCGCTAAAAGCGATGCCGGCAACACCAGAAGCGATGGCCTGGCGCCGCGCGGCCTTTTTTGCTTCAGGGCCAGCAGGAGCGACAGGACCTGAATGGTCTTGCCCAGTCCCATGTCGTCCGCCAGGCATGCCCCCAGCCCCAGGTTTGACAAAAACCAGAGCCAATTGAAACCGATTTGCTGATAGGGACGCAGGGTGCCGCGAAATCCCCTGAGGCGGCGTTCCCCGGGCAATCCGTCGGGATGGCGCAGGTTCGCCAAAACACCGGAAAGCCAAGCCCCTGCGTCGACAAAAGACCATTCCTGTCCGTCGTCGGCCTTCGCATTATCGGCCGCCAGGTCCGCCGGGGCCCCTGCCAAAAGGCGCATGCCTTCGATAAACGAAATGCCGCCGCCGGCAGCCTCGGCCTCCACTTGCTTCCAATGGTCAAGGGCCTCGGCCAGTTTTTGCCGGTCAACTTCGATCCACTGCCCTTTCACATAAACCAGGCCGTCTTCTGCGGCCATGATCTGGCGCCATTCGTCTTCCGTCAGATTCCGGTCTCCCAGGGCAACACCGACCTTGAAGTCCAGCATGGCATCGGCGCCGAAGCGGCCTTGTTTTTTATCACCGATGGTTACGGCGATTCGCGGGCGGGGGCGTTTGCGCCACCAGTCCGGCAACCGTACCAGAAGTCCGCTTTCTTCGAGCAGGGGCACATTTTCCAGCAGGCGGTAGGCCTCCTTCGGCGTCCAGGCCAGGGGGTGGAATACATCCCCGGAAGCGACCAATTCCCTTACGAAATCGATTTTCTCCGAGGCGCGTTGCACCGGGGAGAGCAGGTTGATCAAGGCTTGCTTGTTGCGCTGGCCCGCATATTCCTGGAGGGCTTTGCCCAGGGGCTGGTATTGCACGCGGCCGGCCCTGGAAAGGCGCGGCGCGTAGGTGGCCATAAAGGCAAAAGGCAGTTGGGGATCCTGTTTGTTTTCGGCCAGGTGAAAACAGACCCGTCCGACCCGATGCCAGATCGACGCATGTGTTTTCAGCCAACCGGCCAGGCCGTCCTTTGAGGCGGCGATCTGCTGGCGCGCCCAGGTGTCCAGCTCCGCCCAAAGGTCACGCAAAATATCAGCGCTGAGATATTCCGCCCCCTGCATGGGAGGGGTGCCGCGCAGCAGGGCCGCCAGTTCGGATCCATCAGGCGCTTCCAGGGGCTCGGGGCGGTTTCCGGCAGGCTCGGGTGCGCGGCAGAGCCGGGTCAGGTAGCGGCCGGCGAAATCCCGCCAGAAGGTGAAGGGGGACGGTGGCGGCACATCCGGCCGTGTGGCGGCGAGCGTGAAAAGACCCGCCGCCTGGGATGACGCAAAGGCGGCTGCGACCCTCTTCATCCAGGCATCGGGCTCTGGCCCGCCGTCTTCGTCGCCCTGCCGTAAACGGAGGTGTCCGCTGGGTGTCAGGGAAAGATCATAGTTCATGGCAAAACCCGGAGACCATGCTTTCAGGGAATCGTCAGAGTTCAATCGTTTGGTCAATCGAACGATGTTTTGCTACTTCTGTTGCCGGGGGTTGTCCCCACAACTAATGCCGAAGACGTAAACAATGCGCCGTTCCGCAAAATTATCACGTTGGCCGTGAGCCATCAATGTCAATGGCGATCAAACGTCAAATTGGATCAACCCATGGAAATGGAGGATTTCCTGTCGCTGCATGCCGTGTTTACCGTGGAAGAGCTGGGTCGCTTTCTGAATATATCATGGGCGAAGGTGAAATTGGGACCGTGGCAGAATTGCCGGGTTGGGAGTTGGTTTGCCCTTCCACCGGATTTCGCGTGGTTTTGCGCTGTGTGGCGGGAAAAATTCGTTCTGCGGGTTTTTCTACTGGAAGCCGGGGCCAAAATGTCGGGGGGCGGAACCCAAAACGCCGAAACCGCCGGGCAAGCCTTGGGTCTAGGCGCATGATACAAAATCTTCCTTAAGACCGTTTTGTCGGCAGCTGTCAGCTGACCGATATCATCGCCCCTGCAATCACCAAAACCGCGCCGGCCAGTTTTCGGGCGCTGACCGGGTCCGGCGGGGATTCCAAGATCCCGAAATGACTGACGACGATCGCCATTCCGACTTGTCCGGCAATCAGCAGGATGAAAAACTTGCGGGCGCCGAGATAGGGGATCAAAAACGTGGTCCCCAAAACGATAAACGCGCTGATGAAGCCAGTCAGATAGAGATAAACAGGCACCTGGCGGAAGCGGTAAACCGCACCGGTATCGCCGGAAAAAAACAGGATCAGAAGGGACGTGATGAAGGCCACCAGGAAGAAGGTGACATTGGCGGCGATGGACGACCCCAGATATCGGGATACGGAACTGTTCATGGGTAGGTAGATCGACATGATCATCCCCATGACAAATGCGGCACCAATAAACAGAAGTGTTTGCATTTTTAATTTCGCTGAAGTGGATGGCGGTTGGCACAATGTTCCGGAAACGGTATGCCCCGGAAGTTTTTACTTGACAAGGTTATAGTCGTCAGCGCATAAGACGTCAAGTCATCATATGACTATATGAGTTGATGACTATGGTTGCCCGAAAGCCGATTTTACCCCCTTGGCGCTCACTATCAATAGAATAACAGGAGCATAATAATGGATTATTTTACTGGCGGGACTATCGACCGTGTCATTATCGCCTCTCTGACTCCTGGCGATCTCTTTCTGGAAAGCATCGAGGAGATCATTAAAACAGAGAAAATCGAGACCGGTGTCATCACCTCGGGAATCGGGTCGTTCCGTAAATTCAAGTACCACACCATCACCTGGACGGGCATGCCGCCGAAAGACCGTTTTTACGAAGTCGACGGCCCCATCGAGATCGGCGGTATTCAGGGCATGATCGTGGGGGGCGAACCTCACTTGCACATCACCTTCAACAACTGCGAAACCGGCGAGACCTCGACGGGACATATAGAATACGGCTGCGAAGTCTGCTACCTGGTCGAATTGTTCATCGAAGTGGTCAAGGGGGTCAGCATTAAAAAAGAGAAGGATCCCGACAATCCGGGCGTTGTCAAGTTCGTTGCCAAGTAAATTCCGGGCCGGTTCGCAGCCGGGCATTCCCTTCAGCCCAGCATACATACAATATGGTTGAGGATGAGTCGGATTAGCTGAGAACCGGCATGGAACAGGCGTCGATCCGCAACTGGTGTGCGAGGTTGTTGGCAGCGGCATCGGCGGAAACGAATATTTTCGATTGTTGTCCAAGGGTATATTGGAGGACACAACCAGCCCCGGAGGGATGGGGCCGCTCTGGAAAGACCTGAATATTGCCGTTACATCGGCCCGGGCCCATCATTTGCCGTTGTTGACGGTAACGGCGGCCGCTCAGTATTTTGACATGGCTGTCGCACAAGGGATGGCAACAGAAGACAGTGCGCGTCTGATGGACGTCTTGGACGGAATGGTCGGTCAGACAAAAAACCTTGCGTAACGCTGGGCAAGCCCCGTTTACGCACAATGAGGGCCTGTCAGAAAAGGAGAAAACAATGGGAGATGACAGTGTCGTAAAATACGATGAACGCGGGGTAATGGATGGTGGCACCATGGGGTTGCCACGGGAGATGAACAGGGACATCTGGCTGAAAGAAGTCTTTCCGGAGTGGGGCACCTATTTAAATCACGAAATCGACCAGTTCCAAGTTCCCGACGGTGTGGGGGCCCTGTGGTATCTGGGCGCGATGAGTTGTGTGCTGAAAAGTCAATCCGGCGCTGTCTTCACGGTGGACCTGTATTCCGGTCCCAGCATATTTACGGATAAATCCTATTGCGGTGTCTGCAAAACAGCCGGTGCGCAGAAACTGTATTGGATGCGAACCCATCCCATGGTCATCGATCCATGGAAATTCAAGCGCCTGGACGCCGTCTGTGTGACCCACCATCATCAGGACCATATGGACTACTACACGATCAGTGCGGCGCTTCAGACCACCAACTGCAAGTTCATCGCCCCGCCCGAAGCGGCGCGCCGAATGAAAGAGAACATGGGTGTCCCCGAAGACCGGCTCATCGTGGCCAAGGTCGGGGAGAGTGTGCAGATCGAGGATATGAAGATCGATTTCGCACCGAATTTCGACGTCATCGCCACCAAGACCGGTTTCGATAAACCGGTTCCTTTCTCGCAAGTCGCCGTGGGCTTTATTTTCAATACCCAGGGGGGCAACTTCGCCTTTTTGGGGGATTCGCTCTACCATAACGGATACCGCATGGTGGGTGAGAAGTACAAAGTGGATGTGGTCAGCATGGCCATGGGCAACAATGCCCCCGGCTACACCGATAAAATGTCGCCCTGGGATTTGTGGCGGGTGGCCGAGGCGCTGAATACGAAGGTCATATTGCCCATGCATCATGACAACTGGGCGAATTGTTTTGAGAACCCGCAGTATCTGGAAGAGATCGTCAAGTGGAAAAACCTTGAAAAGCGCCATCCGCCCATGAGTGTGGTCAGCCTGCTGCCGGGGGCCCGCTATATCCATCCCACGGATAACGACGGGCGCCGATACATGTACCCGGACAACCGTGAGCTGTGCTGCTGGCAAGACAGCGAGGAATACGGACCGGACAGCGATATCGGCTAAAGCCGCCGCCAGTTTGCTTTGAAGATTGGCGCAGGGGGTTGTGACGGTGCTGAAATTTTCGATTAATACCGGCATGCTATTTACCGAACGACCGTTTCTGGATCGGTTTGAAGCGTGTCGTTCGGCCGGTTTTGCGCATGTGGAATTTCCTTTCCCTTACGCCTTTGACCCCCACGTGCTGAATGCAGCGATTCAAAAATCCGGACTTGAGCTCATCCTCTTCGACCTGCCGGTAGACGATTGGGATGCGGGTGGAAGGGGATGCGCCACGGATCCCCATGCCATAGAAACATTTCGTGGTGGCGTGGAGAGAGCCATACATTACGCTTCAATACTGAAGCCCAAATTTCTGACCTGCATCGTCGGGAAGAAAATAAAAGGGGTATCCTACGGCGAACAAAAGGCGGTTTTAGTCGACAACCTGCGCCATGCCTGCGGTTTGCTCGCGCCGGTGGGTATCGACTTGTTGGTCGAGGTTTTTAACGATTGCGATCATCCCGGTTTTTTCCTGACAAGTGTTGACGTCGCTGCCGCTTTGCTGGCGGAAGTCGACCGGCCCAATCTTAAGATACAGTTTGACACCTATCACGTGCAATTGATGGAAGGCGATCTAAGCCGGTTAATCACCAGGCATATCAACGCCATCGGTCACATCCAGATCGGCGATGTCCCCGGCCGCCATCAGCCGGGGACCGGGAAAATCGATTTCGCAGGCCTGTTCAGGGATCTTGAAGGGCTGCGCTATTCAGGCTACATAGGGCTTGAATACATCCCTTTGGGTGAAACCGGGGATTCCCTGGAATGGATGAAAAAAGCCCGCTTGGGGGTGGCGTATGAAGAAAAATAAAGTGATGACGTCCGGATCTGCGTATGACGAGGCGAGGAGAATACATTGAAACGCGTCAGCCTGGTTGATTCCATTGTCGAGGAAATCAAAAGCAAAATTATCAACGGGGAATTCAAAGACGGCGATATGCTGGAATCCCAAGACATGATGGCCAAATCGATGAACATCAGCCGGCCCTCACTCCGAGAGGCCCTCAGGCGGTTGCAGCTGATGGGATTGATCGATTTTCAGCATGGTCGCGGAACGTTCGTTAAAACACTGCAACCCAAAGACTATATGAGTCCCATTTCAGGCTTCCTCCCCATCGATAAAAAATCAGCCTATGAACTGCTCGAAGCGCGGCTCTTTCTGGAAAGTGCGGCCGCTGCCCTGGCCGCTCAAAAGGCTACCGAAACCGATATTGGGGCCCTGGCGGATGCGCTGGATAAGATGCAAAGGGCCGCGGATGATATGAATGTTCAAGAATTTGTAAAGCTTGATGTCAAATTTCACCTCCTGATCGCCCAGGGGTGTCGAAACCGTATCATTCACCAGATTATCGACATCCTCCGTGGTCTTCTCCATAAATTGGTGTCCCGTGTGTTTGACAGGAACCGTGACCAATTGAAAACAACCTTTTCCCAGACAATGGCGTATCACCGGCAAATTTTTGAAGCCGTCCGATCGCGAAACGCAACCGAAGCAAGGCGCATCATGGAAGCACACATCCAAGATGTTCAGAAAAAGCTGGAAAAAAACGGCGATTTCCTTCTTACGTCCTGTGACAAGGGCACCGTGCAAACCGATTCGGAAGATAAGAGATAGCATGCAACCATTACAAAGGATATTGCTGAAAGCAGGCCACTTATTGTGCGGCAAGGATTTCCAGGTAAAAAAAGATATGGCCGTTATGATCGAAGACGGCATTATCAAAGAAATAAGGCCTTACGAACATGCACCGCAGGATCAGGGATTGCAGCTCGTCGATGGCTCGGCCTTGTTTCTGCTCCCCGGTCTCATCGATGCCCACAATCATCTGTCGCTTGATGCCAGCCTGCCCGCCTATCTGGAAAAAATGACCGATCCGCTTCCGGCCCTGGTGCTGAGGGCTGCCAAAAACATCGAGAAAGACGTGTTGGCCGGCGTTACAACAATGCGCTGCCTTGGGGACAAGGAATATCTGGACGTCCACAGCCGGAATTTTATCAATTCCGGCTTTTACAAGGGGCCCCGGCTTGTCCTGTCCGGCAAGGGCATCCGATCAAGTGCGGGGCATGGGTTTGTCGGCTACCCCTTCGACGGCCCGGAGGCCATCAGGCTCGCGGTACGTGACAATATCCGGCAGGGCGCGGACATCGTCAAATTTTTCGTCACCGGCACCTTGCCTTCCAAGGGCGGCATGACTTGCTTCTTCTCCCGTGAAGAAATCGAGATGATTGTCTCCGAAGCCAACCGAATGGGACGCCCCACGGCCGTCCACTGCGTCGGGGGCGTCGGGTTTGACTGGTGTCTGGATGCCGGAGTCGATGTGATCGAGCATGGCTATTTTTTAACCGAGAAGCAGATCGACAGACTTTCCGGTTCCCGCGTAAGACTGGTGATGACCCCCGGTTTTTATATGGCTGACCAACGCATTCAGGCCATGCCCGGCCCTTTGGTGGAACCCCACCGCGAAGCAGCCGGAATGGCCCGGTCCACCATGGAAGCCATCATTCGCTCAGGCATCCCATATGCGCTGGGCACCGACGGCGTTCATGGAAGCGGGGCTATGGCTGCCGAGATGGCATGCCTGGCGGCATTGGGCGCCTCACCGCGGGCAGCATTGTCGGCGGCCACAACTTGCGGTGCGGAAGTCTGCGGTCTGGAAGGTGTCACCGGCAGCATTGAAATCGGCATGTCCGCCGATCTCATCGGTGTAGCGGCCAACCCCCTCGAGAATAGGGATACCTTGACGGATATCCGATGTGTCATCGCCCGGGGTGAGGTGGTGAAACCATAATGGGGGTGTTTTTTTTTGATCTAGTCATATGATGATTAAACCATTAGATGAGTGACTGAAACGAGAGGAGCCAACTCTATGGAACAAAATGATTTTACAGCCCCTAATGACATAGTTACCGTCTTTAACCACATGGAGCAAATGGGTGAATCGGCCCGGCTTCTGGCTGGTGGAACCGATCTCATGGTTTCCGTGAATTTAAGACGGAAATCGGTCGAGAAACTCATTTATCTCGGGAATTGCGGCCTGGATCGTATCGAACAAACCGATGGCAACCTCGTCATCGGTGCGGCCGCCACCCTTACATCCATCGTCAAATCCGAATTCGTTAACCAGAAGGCGCCCGTGCTGGTTGACGCGTGCAAATCCATCGGATCGCCGGCCATCAGGAATATGGCCACGCTGGGCGGCAACATCTGCAATGCTTCGCCGGCGGCTGATGGTGCCCTCGCCCTGCTGGCGCTGGATGCCGGGGTTACCATCGTTTCGGCCGCCGGAGAACGAAACGTCCCCATCAACACCTTCTTCACCGGCCCCGGGCAAACCGTTCTGAAGCCCAATGAAATGGTCAAGGAATTCACGATTCCCTTGGGAACACAAAACAGCCGCTGCGGCTGGTCCAAAATCGGTCAGCGCAAGGCCGAAATGATCAGCATCGCGGCGGTCGCCGTGAGCCTGCAAATCCAGCAGGGCCAGTGCCACAAGGTCAGGATTGCGCTTGGTGCCGTCGCCCCCACACCGCTTCTGGCGGTCAAGGCGGCGGGCGTTTTGGAAGGCCAGCCCCTCAATGAAGAATCGATCGAGGCGGCCGCAAAAACCGCTGCGGAAGAAACCAGCCCGATCGACGACCCCAGAGCTTCGGCCTGGTACCGCAAACGCGTTGTCAAAGCCATGGTGGCACAGGTTCTTGGGAAAATACAAAAGGAGGAAACCGATGGCCGTGCTTAATTTGAACGTCAATGGAACCCATCACCAGGTGGTCGTTGAGGCGACAACGACGCTGCTGGAAGTGCTGCGGGATAAACTTTTGATCACCAGCCCCAAAATGGGATGCAACACCGGTGATTGCGGCACCTGCTCGGTCCTTTTAAACGGTGAATTGATCCGTTCCTGCATCACGCCGGCCATGGTCGCTGATGGAAAAACCGTCACCACCGTCGAAGGTATAGCGCCCCCCGGCGAACTGGATCCTCTTCAAGAAGCCTTCCACGAACATCATGGCGCCCAATGCGGGTTTTGCACCCCGGGGATGATCATGGCGGCAAAGGCGCTGTTGACCGAAAACCCGGAACCCACCGAGCAGGAAATTAGGGAAGGGCTGTCGGGGAACCTTTGCCGGTGTACGGGCTATAAGAAAATTGTCGAATCAGTCCAGGCGGCCGCGGCTAAAAAAAACTGATGATGGCAAGAAAATGAAAGAGAGGTATATCCATGGCTTTTCGAACGGTTGGCAAGCGTAAACCTAAATATGAAGGCCTGGCTCACGTTACCGGCGAGACGCATTTTGTTGATGATATGTTCGTACCCCGGACTTTGACGGTCAAAGCCTTCCGAAGCCCGGTGCACAAGGGCCGCATTCTCAAACTCGACACATCCAAAGCCGAGCAGATGGATGGCGTGGCCGGGGTGATCACCTATAAGGATGTTCCCGCCAATGCCTATGGCTTCGGGGCTGATCAGCCGGTTCTGGTTCAAACGGATATCCGCTATAAAGGCGAGCCCATCGCCGCCGTAGCCGCGGAAGACGAGGCAACGGCCTATAAGGCTTTGGATGCGATCATCATTGATATCGAAGAGCAGGAACCGGTCTTCGATCTTTTAAAGGCAATGGCGCCGGATGCGCCCAAAGTAATCCCTGAAGGCAATGCCATGATGTTCGATGGCCAGCCTTACAACCTGGCCGAAATGGGCGATATCGAGGCCGGATTCAAAGAAGCCGACCATATTATCGAAGAAACGTATTTCTTCCCCGAACAGGAGCATACGGCCCTGGAGCCCCAGGTGAGCCTTGCCGTGCCTGAGACTGCCGGTCGCATTACGGTTTATTCCGTCTGCCAGGACCGCAGTATGCTTCTCGGCATGTTGGCCGGTATTCTGCAACTCGGAAGCGCGGATGCCCTGAAATGCGAGTGCGCCTCCGAGTGGGCCGGCCGGACCCGCAGCGCCTGGCGCCAGCATGCCGGCTTGAACCGTCTGAAAATGCAAGCCGGTCCGGTGGGAGGTGGCTTCGGCGGCAAAAATGAGTTCCATGCCGACCCCATCACGGCCATCCTGGCTTTGAAAACCGGCCGCCCCTGCAAGTGGCGCTGGACCCGGGAAGAAGAAATTCTATACTCCACCCACCGCGAAGCCGTGCACATCACCTATAGGGACGGTGTAACAAACGACGGCCGCCTGGTGGCACGCCATATCAAGACCATCCGTGACAGCGGCGCCTATGTCGGTTTTAACGGGTATGCCACCGGCAAGACCAACTATTTTGCCAATGGTCCCTATTATGTGCCGAATCTGCGCGTCGAGAGTGCGGCTGTATTTACCAACAAAGCGGTTTCCAGCACCATGCGCGGGTTTGCCGTGGCCCCGGTAACTTATGCGGTGGAGGTCCAGATGAACAAGGTTGCCAAGACCATCGGCATGGATCCCCTGGAATTCCGTTTTAAAAATGCCATGCGCAGGGGCGACAAGCTCGTCAATCAGCAGGTGATGAAGGACACATCGATTATCGAAGTGATGCAGACCTTGGCAGAAAAAGCAGGTGTCCAGTTGCCGGATCACCTTTGCCAGATGACATCCAATGATCGGAGGGCATAAGCATGAAAAAGAAAGGTAAAGGCTTTGCAGCGGCGTTTTATCCCATTGGATTATCCGGCGGCGGAGACCCCAGCCAGGCGATGATACAAATGCAGGCGGATGGGACCGCCATCCTAACCCTTGGGTCCGTTGAAATCGGCCAGGGGTCCAATACGATCCTGGCCCAGATCGCCGCCGAAGAGTTGGGCTTGAATTACGAACAGATCAATGTGGTCAGCGCGGACAAGTCCAATACCCTGTTTTGCATGGGCACATTTGCCAGCCGCGTGACGTATATCGCCGGCAATGCCGTGATTGAGGCGGCCGAGGAAGTCAAACAGATTCTATTTCGTTTAGCGGCCGAAGAATTAGAGGCATCGCCTGAAGCGCTGGAGGCGGCCGATGGCATGATCCGCGTTAAAGAAGATCCCCAACGGTGCAAGCCGATCGCCGATATTACCGGTGCGTCCGGCGGGGGAACCTTGATCGTGGGCCGCGGTGCCTACATGAAAGTCGGGGCCGAGGGTGACCCCTTTTGTTGCTATACGGCCTCCTATGCAGGGGCCTACGCCGAGGTAGAGGTGGATACCGAAACCGGTGTGGTCGATGTAACCAAACTCATCTGCGTCAATGATGTGGGCAAGGCGATCAATCCTGCTTTGGCGGAAGGCCAGATCGAAGGCGGAGCGGGAATGGGGCTTGGTTCGGCGCTCATGGAAAACCGGAATCCGGGTTACCCGAATATCGACTATGTCCCGACATCGTTGGCTGAATATATGATTCCCACTACCGTGGATATGCCCGAGCTGGAAATAGAGCAGATTGAGATCGCTTCGGACGGAGGCCCCTACGGCGCCAGGGCCATTGGTGAAATGGCCTCCAATTGCCAGGCCCCGGCGATTATCAATGCGATTGACGATGCGGTCGGCGTGTTGATAACCGCGCTGCCGGCCACCCCGGAAAATGTGTTGCGGGCGCTTGTAGAAAAAAATCCTGAATGATGGCGCATTCCGGGAAAGCTTGGCGGTCAGGGGTGGTGCCATTGGCTGCCAGGCTTTCCCAAAATACTTTAGGCTGAAGGTGCAACAGGGCACGCGCAATGAGGAAAATACCGGTTGAAGAGGCTGTCGGTGCCGTTTTGCCGCATGATATGACCAAAATCGTGCCCGGCGAATTCAAGGGCGTCGGATTTAAAAAAGGCCACATTATCCGTGAAGAAGACATAGGTGAGCTGAAAAAAATAGGGAAAAATTTCATCTATGTGTTGGAATTACCGGAAGGCCAGCTGCACGAGGACGATGCCGCCCTGCGAATTGCGCAAGCCATATCCGGGGAAAATATCGAATGGACTTCTCCGAAAGAAGGAAAATCGACCCTCCTCAGCAAACTAGACGGACTGCTGACAATTGAAACCGACCGTTTGCTGGATATCAACCGCTTGGAACATATTGCCGTCTCAACCATTCGGACGATGACGCCGGTCCGGGCGGGCCAGGTCGTAGCGGCAACGCGCGTCATTCCCCTTACCATCGCTGAATCCGGAATCCGGCAGGTCGAGCAGATCGCGCAGCGGTCTCCGGTTTTGCGGGTCAGACCCTATCGAAAGCTGAAGGTGGGCGCGGTGGTCACCGGCACCGAGGTCTATCAGGGGCTGATCAAGGACGGATTCGACGAATTCGTCGGCGCCAAGGTAGAGATGTATGGCTGTGATTTGACGAAGAAGATCATTGTCCCGGACGACGCCGACGCCATTGCGGATGCCATAAGCCAACTGCTGAAATCCGGTTGCGAGCTGGTTCTCACCACCGGCGGCCTTTCCGTGGATCCGGACGATGTCACGCCCAGCGGCATCAGACAAGCGGGTGCCAACGTTATCAACTACGGCAGCCCCGTTTTTCCCGGCGCCATGGTGCTGTACGCCGAACACGGCGATGTTCCGATTTTGGGCCTGCCGGCATGCGTCTATTATGCCAGGACAACCATCCTCGATATTCTCCTCCCGCGGATCCTTGCCGGTGAGGGGATTGTCCCGGATACATTCGCTCAGATGGGACACGGCGGACTGTGCCGGGAGTGTGAAACCTGCCATTTCCCCAACTGCGGGTTCGGCAGTTGAGCATCAGGAGTTTTGATGATGGACCTTTCGACAACCGACAGGGATGTGAACCAGATTGTCAAGGCAAGGCAATGGGTTGAAAAAGGCCGTCGGGTGGCGCTGGCCACGGTCATCACCACCTGGGGCTCGTCTCCGCGGCCTGTCGGCAGTCAGCTGGTGGTAAGCGACAGCGAAGATTTTTCCGGTTCGGTATCCGGCGGATGTATTGAATCCACAATTCTGACCGAAGCCCAATTCGCTATCCGGGACAATCGTCCCCAACGGCTGTCCATCGGCGTCGACGCGATGCAGGCCTGGGACTACGGACTTGGATGCGGCGGGCGTATCGATGTCTACCTGGATCCGGTCACCTCCTGGCAGCCCCTTCTGGCCACACTTGCCGATCTGGCGGAGCGGCAGCAAGCTTTTTGCCTGATCACCGACCTGGACGATGGTTCCAAGGCGCTTTACTGCCCTGGCCGGCCGGATGTTTCGTTCGGACTGGACGACGACCTCCGATCGGCTGCCGCGGACGCCATCGAATCCAGCTATAGTCATCTGGAAAAAAGCGCTGACGGTGAGTTCTTTTTGCATGTCTTTTCTCCGCCCCCCCAAATGATCGTCGGCGGTGCCGTTCACATCGCTCAACAGCTGGTTGCCATGGCCCAGTTGATGGGCTACCAGTGTACCATTGTTGATCCGCGAACCGCTTTCGCCACCGCACAACGCTTCCCGGGAGTCGACCTGATGGTCGAACATCCCCAAACGGCTTTGAAAAAAATTCAATGGCAGCCCGGCGCCGCTGTGGTGGCGCTCAGCCATTCGCCTCAATTGGACGACCCCTTGCTGATCCATGCGATCCGAGCGGATGCCGGCTACATAGGCGCCTTGGGGAGCAAAAAGACACACGCGGCTAGAATCGCCCGCCTTCAGAAAGCAGGGCTTACGAACGGTCAACTGGACAGGATCCACGGACCGGTCGGGCTTGATATCGGAAGCCGTACACCGGCTGAAATCGCTCTGTCGATTCTGGCGGAAATCACCCACAGCAAACGAAAGCGTGAATAGCGAGGCCTATGAGATGCGAGAGGCTGGCAAAGGGGTTGTCTATGGTGTCATCCTGGCCGCCGGCCTATCCCGGCGTTTTGGGGTCGATAAACTGTTGCACCCGCTTTGCGGCAAGCCGGTATTTTCATGGATCTTGGAGGCTGTGTGCGATTCCGCATTGGCTGGGGCTGTTGTCGTATGCCGGCCGGAGTTGGTCCCCCATTTGCCGTCAGATTCGAAAATCCGATCGGTCATCAACCCCACACCTGAGGCCGGGCAATCGGAATCCATGCATTTGGGGCTCGCCGCATTGCCTGAACAAACGACTCACGTCCTGTTTCTCCTGGCGGACCAGCCCCTGATCACCACGGCCCTGATCGACGAATGTGTCGATTTGGCGGAGCATGGCAGCACGTTGGCTTGTTTCAGCAGCAATGATTATCTCGGACCGCCGGCGCTATTCGGCCAAAAATGGTTTGAATGCTTGCGCGATCTCCCCGGCGATAGCGGCGCCAAAAAAATATTATTGAAGGAGCGGAGTGCGTTGCAGCTGGTCAGGGCCCAGTTCCAAGGGCAGGAACAGGATATCGATTATAAGGAAAACCTTAAATCCCTTGAGTCGTTGATGCAAAAGCACCGATAGGGTCTTTTCAAACGCCGCCCAGGGGATGCGCTTGGCCATCTTCCCCCAACGATTGTTACGGCGTGAGTCGGCCACCCCAGGGCAGGTCAAAATCTTCAAATCCCATTTGCCGTTTTTTCCCTGAGAAATCTGTTTATTCCAATTTACAAACAGGAATAATGATTATTATATTACAATTTATGGGTTGATGGCCCTGAAGTTGCCTGCGGGCCGAACCTGAAGCGTGGCAGGGGATACCGCCCTTGCTGCTCAATTCACCCGTTTGCGCGACGTCAGTGTGGAACTGCGTGGTTTGCACGGTCACCTGCCGCTTCCCGTAAGGGAAGCAATTGAACCATAGATGCTTTTATCCAAGAGGAGGGTAATATGGGCACGACGACCAATAGGTTTTTTCGCACGGCTGCTGTTTTTGGCGTTTTATGCATCTTATGCGCCTGCGCGACGACAACGGATACCACCGAGTCATCGTCCAATACCTTTCACAACACCACCAACGCCACCAGCAAATTTACCTCCAGTACCAGTCCGGGAGGAGGCTCATCCGACTCAGCCCAAAACGAACAGGCCCTGGCTTTTTCACGGGTGAACCTCGAACGCCTCAAAACCGATATGGCGCTTGGGGGCGGCGAGCACCTCACGTCGCTGGCCACCCTGCTGAATGTCCCGGCCCACAATCAGCCGGAATTTTTTGCCCTGACAAAAGCGAATTTCAATACGCTGTTCGTTTCGGAAAACACCACCGCCGAGGAATTGTTGGCAGGGCTCGACAACGAGCTGGACGCCAATCCCGGGCTGCTCAAATAGCCGTTGCGGTATAAACGAAGGCGTCGTTTGCGAACAAGGCCGGCAGGATTCCCGATCTCCCGCAAGGTGCTTGTATGCGTCATGGGTGTATCGTTAAGCATGATGCGGCCTTGTGCGCACCTGTCGTGCGCGGTGGCGGCGACCGCCGGTAGCGAAGCATACCTGATTCAGCTTCAGGAGACGGCCCAAGCCAAAAAGCTCTGGGCGCATCGCCAATGGCAGGTATTGCTGCACTACCGGCCACGCCTTGCGGGAGAGGGCGTGGAAAGCCAGGTCGACGACCCCGCGTTTTTCCTGAGCCCTTCCGGCAAATTCGATCCCCAGGCCGAACTGTACGCTACGCTGGCCAGCTTTCTGGCGCCTCCTGATCAGGAGGAGGGGACCGAACACCCCCAGTGCCAATTCATTGCGCGCTACCAATGGCTGAAGCAGGAACTCGGCTTCGATGCCGAAGTCCTTCCGGAATACGCCTGCCCCCAATTTGACGACTGGCTGGCCGAGATGGACCCGGATGCGGTGACACTTGTCTTCCCGGTCGCCTATCTCAACAATCCGGCTTCCATGTTCGGACACACGCTTCTGCGTATCGACTCGAATCAACGGAGCACCCCAACCCGCCTGCTCGACTTCACCATCAACTATGCCGCCGACACCCAGGAAGAGCCCGGGCTGTCATATGCCATGAAAGGATTGTTCGGGGGCTATGAAGGCAGCTTTTCCGTAGCGCCGTATTATGCCCAGGTGAAACGGTATGGGGATATCGAAAATAGAGATATCTGGGAATACCGCCTTGCCCTGTCCCATGCAGAAGTGCTTCGCCTGTTGCGGCACACCTGGGAATTGCGGACGGCAAGCCTGGACTACTATTTCCTGGACGAAAATTGTTCCTATCAATTGCTTTCCCTGTTGGAAGCCGCGCGTCCGTCCATGCACCTGCTGGATCAGTTTGACTTTTGGGCGATTCCGGCCGATACGGTGCGGGCCGTCGCCCATGAAGAGGATCTGATCGCATCCGCAACCTTCCGTCCTTCCCGCCGAACGGTGCTTCAGGAAAGAGCAAACCAGCTTGAACCCGCCTTGCAGGAGATCGCCCAATGCATCGGAGACGACCGCTGCCCGGTCGATTCGGTTGCCCAAAGGGGGCTGTCGCCCCTGGACCAGGCCAGGATTCTGGAGTTGGCAATGGATTATGTGGGGTATCGTTATGCCGCGCAAAAGGAAGATACGGCCGAAAACGATCCCCGCTTGACGGCCATTCTGCGCTATCGGAGCCGACTGGATATCCCCCCGCAGACGCCGGAAACGGAACCACCGCCCGAGAGGCCGGATCAGGGGCATCCCAGCGTACGTGCGGAAATCAGCTACGGCTACGAAAATGACCAGTCATTTTTACAGCTCAGTCTAAGGCCTGCGCTGCACGATTTGCTCGATCCGCCCGGCGGCTATATCGATGGCGCCGCGCTTGACTTCCTGGATATCGCGGGGCGTTACTATGTAAACGACGACAACCTGGTCCTGGAATACCTGGACTTCGTGGATATCGTGTCCGTACCGGCCCGGGACCGCTTTATCAAACCATGGTCGTGGAAAGCCAATGTAGGCCTGAAGCGCATGCAGTTCGATGACGACGACCGACCGCTTACCGGTAACATCAATGTCGGCGCCGGGTTGAGCTATGAATTGGGGCCGGACGTCCGGTTAAGCCTGTTGGCCGAAGCCATGGCGGTGGTCAGTGACCGCTTTGACGGCTATCTGGCATTGGGTGCCGGTCCCAGCGGCGGGGTCATTGTTGCGCTGACCGACAGATGGCGTGTGGCGCTTTATGCGCGCGGGCTGGCCTTTGCCTTGGGCGACACATGTTTTTCGTATGACATGGCTCTCGATCAGGCCATCGACCTGACGCCGCGCACGGGTCTGCGGATTCGTCTGTCGCGCCAGCAAGAGTTTGGCAGCCCCTATAATTCGGTATCCGCCGGGTATGTCATTTATTTCTAGTGTCCGTCCAGCGTCGGGATTCCTGCTTAAAACCGGTTCGGTCACGTCCGTCTCTCAATTGGCAGCGCCCATCGGAAGGGGTACTCGGCAGCGGCCAGGGCACGAGGAACTTTTGGGTCTGTCCGCAGAACGATTCCACCGTCCGGGCCGCTTGCGCATTTCGGGCCTCCTCATCCAGCAGGTTTTTCCCCGCGCCATCTTTGACCCGCAAAACGCCGCTGCCCGCGACGTTTCCCATGAAGAGCGCCTTTTCATCCCTCATGTGCCTGGCCGCAGGCGCAGACTTTCCCCCAGATGCGAGCGGTCCCCCAGTGCTTTGAGCAACGGTCCCTGTTCCGTCATTTCCACGATGCTCAAGGAGGCCACCGGCATGCTGATCCGGTCGCGATAGCGGCCCACATCGATGCCCAGCAGGGAACACAGCATGATCCGCGTCGTGGCTTTGTGGGATACCACCAGAACATTCCCCGAGGGGTGCCGGCGTTCAATCTCCTCGATTACCCCTGAGCTGCGGCGGGCCACGTCCACGCCCCGTTCTCCCCCTGTGGGCGCATTCCAACCGGCGTCCGCCATCCAGCGCACATATTCATCATGGAAGCGGCGGTTGACCTCCCCGGGCGTCTTCCCTTCCCACTGGCCGTAGGCGATTTCCTTCAGGCCGTCGCGCAGTTGCATTTCGAGGCCCGCCGCATCGCACAAAGGCCGGGCGGTGTCCCGGCTGCGACGCAGGGGACTGCAAAAGACGGCCGCCCAGGGCAGCGATTGATAGGCGGCGCCAAATTCTTCCGCCATCCGGTGGCCTTCCGGGGTCAGGTCCACATCCGAATCCCCGCAATAGCCACCGGTACGGCTGGCCTGGGTTTCGCCGTGTCTTAGAAAATACAAGGTCAGGCCCATAGCCCGGAGTTCTCCTTTCCGTTTTTCACGGACGATCGCTTGCGCCTCAGCCGGGCCACTTCCAGTCCGTGATGTCCTCGCGATCCACGCCGTATTCATAGGCGTGGTTCATACAAGCGATTTGCTCGTCGAGCAGCGCCTCCCGCACGCTGGAGCCGGTCTCACGGAATCGGGGGATCCGGTCGATGGCGTCGATGGCCAGGCTGAAACGGTCGGTTTGGTTGCGAATCGCCAGCTCCAGGGGGGTATTGATATTTCCCTTTTCCTTGTAGCCGCGCACATGGATGTGATGCTGGCCGGGTCGGCGGTAGGTTAGGCGGTGGATCAGCCAGGGATAGGAGTGGAAGTTGAAGACCACCGGCTTGGTCGACGTGAAGAGCGCTTCGAACTCACGATCCGTCATCCCGTGGGGGTGTTCGGTTTGCGGCACTAGACGGAAGAGATCCACAACGTTCACGAAGCGGATTTTTATATCAGGCAAACGCCGGCGCAGCAAAGCAGTGGCGGCCAGGGACTCCTTGGTCGGCACGTCCCCGCAACTGGCCATGACCACATCCGGCTCGGCCCCCTGATCGCTGCTGGCCCAATCCCAGATGCCGGCCCCTTTCGTGCAGTGCGCCACCGCGGCGTCCATATCCAGATACTGGGGGTGAACCTGTTTGTCCGCGACAATCACATTGATATAGTTGATGCTTCGCAGACAGTGGTCGGCCACGGAAAGGAGGCAGTTGGCATCGGGGGGCAGGTAGATGCGCACCACGCCGGGACTTTTGTTGGCGACTACATCGAGAAAACCGGGGTCCTGGTGCGTGAAGCCATTGTGATCCTGCCGCCAGACCAGGGCGGTGATCAGCAGGTTGAGCGAGGCCACCTTGGCCCGCCAAGGCAATTCGTTGCACTTCTCCAGCCACTTGGCGTGCTGGTTGAACATGGAGTCGATGACATGGATGAACGGCTCGTAGCTGTTGATGAACCCATGGCGACCGCTCAAAAGATACCCCTCCAGCCACCCTTCCACCGTGTGCTCGCTGAGCATCTCCATAACGCGGCCCTGCATGGCCAGCTCCCCGCCATCGGCGTCCTCCGGGAAATACGCGCCCAGCCAGACCTTCTTGGCGACCTCATAGACGGCCTGGAGCTTGTTGGATTGGGTCTCGTCCGGCCCGAAGATGCGGAAGTCCTTCATGTTCAACCGCATAATTTCCCGCAGGAAGTTGCCCAGCGTGGGAACATTCCCGGCAACGCTTTCGCCGGGCGCCTGGACCGTGACGGCGAAGTGGCGCAGATCGGGCATGTCCAGGGGCCGGCGCAGCAATCCGCCGTTGGCCACGGGATTGGCGCTCATACGCCGGTTCCCTTGGGGAGCCAAGGCCTTTAGTTCAGGGATCAGCCGCCCCTGTTCGTCAAAACGCTCCTCCGGTTTATAGCCGCGCATCCATGTTTCCAGCAGTTTCAGATGGGCCGGGTTGCTGGCGACATCCGTCAGCGGGATTTGGTGGGCCCGCCAGAAGCCCTCCAGGTAGTGGCCGTCCACCTCGCGAGGGGCGGTCCAGCCTTTGGGGCTGCGCAGGATGATCATGGGCCAGCGCGGCCGGAAAGCCTGGCCGGACTGCCGTGCCTTCTCCTGGACCTTTCTGATTTCCAGCACGCAGTGCTCCATGGTGGCGGCCATGGCCTGATGCATGCTGTCGGGATCGCTGCCTTCGACAAAATACGGCGTGTATCCGTACCCGACGAACAGGGCCTCCAACTCCTCATGGCTGATGCGCGCCAGGAGAGTGGGGTTGTTGATCTTGTAGCCGTTGAGGTGCAGAACCGGCAGCACAGCGCCGTCGGTGATCGGGTTGAGGAACTTGTTGCTGTGCCAGCTCGTGGCCAGGGGACCGGTCTCGGACTCGCCGTCGCCCACCATCACCAGGGTGATCAGGTCCGGGCGGTCGAAAACCGTGCCGAAGGCATGGGAGATACTATAGCCCAGCTCGCCGCCTTCGTGGATGCTGCCCGGTGTTTCGGGTGTCGCATGGCTGCCGATTCCTCCCGGAAACGAAAACTGCTTGAAAAAACGCTGCATCCCGTCGATATCTTCGCTCTTGTCCGGGTATATTTCCGAATAGGTGCCTTCAAGGTAGGCCTGGGACAGGACGGCGGGCGCCCCGTGGCCCGGGCCGGAAATATAGATCGCGTTCAGGTCGTACTTATTGATCAGGCGGTTGAAGTGGATGTAGGTGAAGCACTGGCCGGCATCCGAGCCCCAATGACCCAGCAGCCGCGGCTTCAAATGCTCCAGATTGAGCGGCTCCCTGAGCAGGGGGTTGTCCCTGAGATACAACATCCCCAGGCACAGGTAGAGGCTGGCCCGCCAATAGGCCTCGATCTTGCGCAGCTCATCCGGACTCAGGGGCGTCCCTTCGATTGTCGCGCGCGCCGGACCGTAAGCGCTGATGCGTTGGTCTTCGTGAACGGTCATTTGTGCTTTGTCGGGAGTTGTCATATAGGTACGCTCCTTTCCAGGACCAAGTCCCTGCTGTCGGCAGATAGCCCTTCTCCCTTGAATGTTACCGTTGCTCTGTCTTCTGGTTGCTTGCGGCGCTGTCGGAGGCGGGCACGCTTCTCCCCCCGTCGTGGGGGAAAAGCCAGGGGAGGAGGCTTATGGATCTCAAGGCGATAACGTTTTCTCTAATAGTTTATCGAGAACAGGCGACAAATGGGGTCAGCAATGTATCTTGGGTGAAATCTTATCCCATCATCCATAATGGTTTCGGTTTCACGGCCGCATCCGATGGTTGGTGATTTGCATTTCACTGAGCCCATCATCCGGTTGACGCTGTTTGCCTGCCGGAAGGCATCATGAAGGGTCGGTCGGATCGGGGGGCGGATGGAACCCGGGCGTTAACCAAAGAGGCATGTCTGCCTGAGCAAATAGCGGATTACCATGTGAATAAGGATGGGCCGAATAGCATAGAAGGCTTCGATGCCCATGGCCTTATCGAAAAAGAGAAGTGGTCCTCTATAGCCGGCTTGCTTGTCGGCATCCTGCTCGCGATAATCGGAACCATGATGCTCAGGAGCACCACCCCACAGATCGTCTATGCATATGAACATGATGATGAGGAAGAGCCGCTGGAAGAGCGGAGGTTCAGGCTCTGATCAATCTTTCTCTGCTGAAAATTTTTCACGCCGCCGGCCCGAAATGGCTCCTGCTGATAAGAACAGTGGGAGCCATCTTTTATTTGACAGTATGATACGACTTGGTTTACAGGCAATGAATCTAACGCACTACATGCCCTGCCCCTAAATAGCGAACAATCCGAAATCCACCACAGAATTCACATCCGCTTTTCGATCCACAGCTGCTGAACCATTCAATATCCCTCCTCAAAGCCGGCAAAATTTGTCTCAACCAAGGATAGGGCCATGATGCGAGGGCACCTGAAATTGCCGGTTTATTGCCTCCAGCGGTGATTTGCCTCTGGGGGCTTTGGGAACAATTGGCTCGTCTCAAATTCATTCTTCCTACCCATTTATGCAATCAAAGGAGGTCATCATGCCGATAATCGTGATTGATACCCATTATCCTGCAAGCCAAAACCAAGAAGTTTTGACAGCCTGGCTTGGTGCTTTAGAAAAATATCCCCCTCCCAAGGACCTTGGAAAACCCTTAATCGAGAATGCCGTCTCAAGTGGATATGACGGTCTCAGGGTTTTTTCCGCCTTTCAGACGAACCCCGGAAAATACGAGGAGGCAGCGGCATATTTCAGAAAATTCATGACCAGCTTTTTTCATATTGAAGACTACTACTATGAAATGGCCACCTGGGCGACCATTGAGGAAGCAATGGAATCCATCGGTGCGAAAATGCCTGAACGCTCATCGTAAAAGATCAGGCCTGTAAATCAGATCTGCCATTTTGATACAGCCGGTATGGCTTTATCGAGGTTGTGCCGGCTGTAATGCCTCACAAATAAGCGTCTCGGTTGACATATCAGTGGGCAAAAGCAGGTTGCCGCGCGCAGTCTTTTGTGTTTCTGGGCGGTAGACGAATCGGGACTCAGTGTGACCGCACTTGGGAAAAAGTTGGGTATCTCCGCGCCAGCTGTCAGCAAATCGTGCAGCGTGGTGGCGCTGCGATTATTCACGAAATGGTTATACGCTAGAGTGAAATTAAGAGAGAAAGGGCGTCCCCAAAACTAACCCAATTTGTCTCAATCAAGGATAGGGCCATGATGCGAGGGCACCTGAAACTGCCATTTTATTGCCTCCAGGGGTGATCTGCCTCTGGGGGCTTCTACAAGCGATTGATTCGTCAAAGCAAACCCACCCCTTCACCTTTCTGAGAAAGGAGAGACCAATGGTTATCGTTATTAAAATTTCCTACCCCACAGAATCATCTAAAGAAATGGCCAAAAGATTTATTGAAGGCCCACAGATGCCTGATTACATCATTCGCAAAGGGCCTTATGTAACTTCGGATACCAAGGAGGGGGTACATGTATTGACGGTTTACGAGCTTGATAACTCGCGGTTGGCTGAAGGGCTTGATTTCTCCGCGTCCCATGCGACGATTTTCTATGGGGTTCCAGGATTCAAATATGAAATCAAGCCCTACTTTGAAGTTGAGGAAGCCTTGAAATTAATCGGTATGGGATAGCGTCACGGTATGCAGCCGGTGCAGTTTTATCAGAGCTGTGCCGGTTGTAACTCTTTCAAAATAATTGCGACGGTCGGCCCATCCGAGTGTAACATTCAAAGTGAGTGCAACAGGCACCCGTGCAACTGTAATTACAATGTGCCCTAAAAAGTGTCACAAAACACCGAAAAGTGTAATTTAGTCGTTATTACAAATAGTTATCGCGTTACAAAATTGCAGAGGACATAATGGGGACGCCCTTAATTTATTAACTTGGCGTTTGATAGCGGGTTTGATACGCTTCCGCGCATGCCACGCCAATCCCGCTTAGACGCCCCCGGCGCCCTGCACCACATCATCGTTCGCGGTATCGAGCAGCGCAATATTTTTGCCGACGATCGTGATCGATGCGACTTCCTCGACCGTTTGGGCGCTATTGTTGAAGAGACCAATACCGGCTGTTACGCCTGGACCCTGATTCCCAACCATTTCCATCTCTTGTTGCGCACTGGCAGCGTTCCAATAGCCACCGTGATGCGGCGTCTGCTGACCGGACATGCCGCACGATACAACCGCCGCCATCGCCGCAACGGGCATCTGTTCCCAAATCGTTACAAATCCATCCTCTGCCAGGAGGACAGCTATTTCCTGGAACTGGTGCGTTACATCCATTTGAACCCTCTGCGGGCCAAACTGGTCGAGGACATGGACCGCCTCGGTAAATATCCCTTTTCCGGCCACAGCGTCATCATAGGCAAAACTCATCGATCCTGGCAGGATATCGATAGAGTGTTAAGTCATTTTGGGCAACAAAGAGGACCGGCGCGTCGCAGCTACCGTTCGTTTGTCTCGAAAGGAATAAAGCATGGAAGGCGACCGGATCTCACCGGAGGCGGATTGATTCGGAGCCAGGGTGGCTGGGAGGCGGTCAAAAGCCTACGAAAAACCGGAGAGCACCGCAAAAGCGATGAACGCATCCTCGGCGATAGTGATTTCGTCAAAAAAGTGCTGGCCCAAAGCGAGGAGGCCTTGGAGCGAAGGGCATCGGCATCGAGGATATTGCCGAGCGTGTGGCGCATCTGCTCGGAATGACATACGATGAGGTATGGCTTCCCGGCAAATATCAAAAGCAGGTTGCTGCGCGCAGTCTTCTGTGTTTCTGGGCGGTAAACGAGTTGAGATTCAGCGTGACCGCACTTGGGGAAAAGTTGGGTATTTCCGCACCGGCTGTCAGCAAACCGGTACTGCGTGGCGCTGCAATTGTCCAAGAAAATGGCTATGCTATTTTGGGAAGTTAAGAGGGAAAGGGCGTCCCCAAAACGCCCCCAGAGATCTTTATGCCGGCGATGATTTTGGGCTTCAACTGGATGAGACCGTATACGCCCTTGATGCCAGCATCATCGATCTTTGTTTATCCGTGTTCCCGTGGGCGGGCTTTCGAAAAACCAAAAGCGCGGTGAAGTTGCATACGCTCTTGGATCTAAGAGGGAACATTCCCTCTTTTGTTGCCATCACCGACGGGAGATATCACGAGGTTAATATCCTCGACGTTTTGCTGATGGAACCCGGCGCGATTTACATCATGGATCGCGGCTATCGCGATTTTGAGCGCCTTTACAATGTGGACCAAGCCGCTGCGTTTTTTATTATTCGGTCCAAAGCCAACACGCGAATGCGACGGCTTTATTCACAGCCTGTGGATAAGCCCTGCGGATTGCGCTGTGATCAGATTGTCGTTCCAGCAGGATTTTACGCGGCCAAGGATTATCCGGGAAAGCTTCGCCGGATTAAATATTACGATCAAGATCGGAAGCGCCATCTTGTTTTTCTAACCAACCATTTCAAATTACCGGCGCTACAGGTCGCCGAACTTTACCGCTACCGCTGGAAGGTGGAACTCTTCTTCAAATGGATCAAACAGCATCTGAGGATCAAGGCCTTTTACGGTACATCCGAGAATGCGGTGAAGACGCAAATCTGGATCGCCATTACGGTTTATGTGTTGGTGGCGATCATCAAAAAGCAGCTGAAAATCGAGTTGAGCCTCTACACAATTTTACAGATTTTGAGTTTGACTAGTTTTGAAAAATTATCGCTATTACAGCTGCTTACGGAAAACGAATACAAAAATCAAATTACTACCGGACATATGTAGCTGAATTTATTCGATTCTTAACCGGACACTACTGATATTATGTGGAATACTACATAAGAAAAGCAAACTTGTTATTTTGTTCTGAATAATGGCAATTTTTAATATATTTCGATTTTCTCTAATTCGTTTAGGGGGAGTTGGGCTAATTGGCCGTTGTCGGTTTCGAGATAGTACATGATCCAGGCGGGGCCGTTTGGTTGCTTTTAATAATACCTTGAAAAACTCTACGACCTTTCTCAGTTAAACTCCAATAATTCTTTGGTTCTCCTGTTGTAACTGCAAATCCATGCATGTGAAGCCATGATAATAATTCATAGACCTTTTCAATTGCAACTTTAGTTTCCTTTTGTATACCACGCACAGTTCTTCTGCTGTATTTACTTGCCCCTAATGCTTTTATTATCTTTGGCTGATCTTCTCCAACAAGGCCGTATGATTGGATACGAAAAGCACCATTAGATTGTTTCTCAGTTTCAGGATCTTCAATTTCTGGTTCAGTTTCCTTGATAATGATTGGATCAACTTCTTCTTTCAGATTTTTAACATCACGTTTGGCTTCTTCTGCGGTTCGAAGAACTTTTTGAGAAAGGGATTGGATCATTGATCTTGAAGAAATTGCTCCAAGTAAACAAAAGCCAAAAAAAACATAATAATCTACAGATTTTGATTTACTTTCTAAAATATCAGTTAACAAGGAGCTTGAAATTGTGTTTAAGAATAACGGCACAAGAAATGATGCTCCAACACCAACAATAATAGCCCACCAAGCTTCTCTAAATTTGGTTTCTGTAGATCTTCCAAGCACAAAGTTAATGAAACCCCCCAATACTCCTGCAACAAAAATGATTAAAATAACGATGTAGTTTTCCATTTATACAACCTTTATTATTGAAACTCTATTTACAACCTTCCACCTATCTGGAACATATTTTTAAAGGAGGAAAACCCGTTTGACATTTAAAAGACGCTGGCTTGTTAAGTCACAATGTGTTTGGCATTTCGGATGATTCTCTGGATGTTTTTGGTTGTTGATCTGAGCCGATCATCGATTTGATAGGGGAAATGGTAGTCGGCAGCGTCCGGGTCTGTCAGCCATTTGGTTATCGAATTCATAGGCGATTTGTTCAGGATTGTTAGGCGAATAATTAATAATTAAGATGCGACCCTATTCGGTTCCCTATTCGGTTCCTTGTTGGAATATTTTTGTTTAGTGAGTTTAAGTTATAGATTAATTGATATGAAGTGGGATATTTGGGGTTGAATAGGTTTGCCAGAAAATTAAAGGTTGATTTCATATTTCGTAATCTTCAATCCTAAATAATTTATCATCCTCAGACAATTTTAAAATAAAGAATTCTTCATTGTCTAATTGTGAAGGGAGCTTGTCTTTAAGTATTGATGCCACGAATTGTATATTGCTTCTATTTACTAAATCAGCAATTTTAACCAATTGATTATCATGCATAAGCTCCTTCTTGTCATTTAACAAGAAATGCATGCAAGGGATATTCTCTTCATCTGCAAAAAAGGTGTATGCTATATCAAAACAAGAAATTTCACCTTGTTTTTTACCAGAGCTGAAATTTAGATTAAAAGCGCTGAATTTATATAACTGCTGACCTTTACTGTTGGTAACTTTATCGTGTTTTAATGCATATTGTTCTCCATACAAGGTGTTTGAAGTTGATGAAAAATGCTTATTAAACTTATTAATTTGAAGTTTCACTGTTGCTTCAAAATCATCAGAAAAAAGATCATCATTTATAATTTTAAGTTCTTCATTGTAGGCTTGTAAATTTTTTTCAACCTCTTCTAATTGTTGAATTGTGCTCTCATAATCTCCTTTTTTCCTATACTTTTCGTTGAGTTCAACAATTAGGTTTTCTAATTCTTCAAAAGAATCACTTTTTGATATAAGAGCAGAAAGCTCAGCTTCTTTTTTTAGTAATAACTTAAGATCAATATTCTTTTCATTAATAATTTTTCTAAGAGCTGGAAGTTCTTTGGTGATATAGTTAATTTTTTCATTAATCATCTGATTGTGATAATGTACCATATCCTCAAATGACTTTTGAATAGAAGCAATGTTTATTTTGGCTTGATTATATATTATTTGCAGCTGCTGAAAATCAATTTCCGAAGTGCTAGACGATAATTCCTTCTCAGTTTCAAGAATTAAATCTTTCCTTATATTAAATTTGCTAATTTCAGAGCTTAATAAATTTATCTGATATTTTATCTGATTTAATTTTTCTAAATCTTCCTCGAAATGTTCATTGATATTTAAATTTTCCCGTTTTTTGTTTAAATTTTCTATATCAATATCAAGTAAAGATAATGCCGCTTCATATGCAGATTTTGTTTGAAATTTTTCTAAACGGTTTTTAAAGCTGGTTTCTTGTTTAATTTTTTGTAAAATTTCTTGTTTAGTATTACCCTTAGAAAAATCGCAACCTAAAAGAAACAAATACAGAGTTTCGTATTCAGCATCGGTAGTGTACTTATCAAGCGTTTTAAGCGTATTATTGATGCTTAAATCTTTATAACGAATGTTGTGTGAGATAATCTGTCTAAATGTAGGCTTATAGGCTGAATGCTCAGGAAAGAATAATTCCTTTAATTTTTGTTCAAAATCGACTTCGGTATAATTTTCACCATTTATTTTACGCATTATTTTATTTCTGGACAAAAAATTACGCTCTATAGTAAAAGTTTTAGCATTTTTATCGTAAAAATCATCCGCAATACATAAAGAAATTACAATATTATTTTTTATCAAGAAATCTTTTACTAGTTTATAGATAATTTTTTTAGATTCAGGATCTTCATAAATTATTTTTTGCTTTGCGCCAAAACAAAAATCGATTAATTTTAAAACAGTTGTCTTACCTACGCCATTCCCTGTAATCTTTCCTTCACTTTCATCAACAATAAGATTTATACCCATTCGAAATTGGATTTCACGAATTATTTCAGACGGGCTAGAAATCGTAAGGGATTTTAGGAACATAATTCAACCAGGTCTTTTCTAAATTCAGCTGTGTCAATAATATAAAGCCAATCAAGGCATAAGACAAATACCGGAAAAGACATTTTCTGCACTTGATTGACTTTTTGATAGAGTTCTAACATTCCAATTTTATTGTTATCATGCAACACTTTCAGGACAATAGCCCCGTTAAAATAGATACTATTTACAGGATGTACGTTATCAGGGAGCAGCATAGTTATAACCTACAGGATTTTTAAATATCTTACAACGAATAAATGCATCAACTGTCAATATATCAACACATAATTCTAGTTCGTCTATAGGAATATGGACATAATTTGAACTTGCAAGGATTTTATTCTTTATTGCATCAAGTACAGAAAAGAAAACATCATCTGGGTTTTCATTATTCTTAAATCTCAAATATTCCCGTTTAAACACGGCGAGAACTGAATTGCTTTTATTTTTCCCTAAGCTATCGAATTCAGAATATTTTGCATCAACCTTCCCATGATACAGGCTATACTCTTCAACTAAAAGCTTTGCTGATTTTAATTCGTTATATTCAATTTTCCTTCCTATTTCAAAGTGACTTAAAGAATCAGGGTTGTTTACATCATCCCATTTTTCTTTTGCCAAAATATTGATTATTGATGCTAAATTAGAATCCAATTTAACAATATCTATTTCATTTCCGAGCTCTTTCTTAATAAACTGGTAAATTTGTTTTAGTCTTTCAATATCATCAGTTAAAATTGTATTGAGGATTGAAGTTACATCATAAATATCTTCAGACGGATTAAAGGATATTAAAAATGGATTATTAAAAGTATGTTTTCTCAAACTCGAAGCATCTTTTGCAATTGAAATAAACTTAAATGTATAATTTTTATATGTTTTAATTAAATTTTTCCCTAATGCTAATTCTACTTTAGGTTTAGTATTTTTTGCAGAAACTTGAACAACAATTTTGTTGGTATGGTCGATCAAATCGATTGCTTCAATATTTTGAAGAGATTTGTTCATATTTTCTAACTTATAGTCATAAAGCAAATTAAAGAAATGAAGATAAAAATTTTCAGAATGCATGTGTAGGCTTAACATATTTAGTTTGCCATTAGTAATAATTCGATTGGCAAGGGTATGTATTTTCTCTTCGATGTAATTATAATATAGAATTCTATTCATTACTTGCCACTCGCCTTTTTGTTAGTAATTTTGTATCTTGGCATGCAACCTGAGGGAATTGGTTTTTACAAAGCAAGTTTTGATCATAAAATAAAGAAAAGCAATGACAATTTTATCAATCACTATTCAACGATATCGGCGGCAAGTTCTCCACTATCCCACGATGCAAATTGATGTTGGTATGCTGGTAAATCCGGGTTGTGGTTTCGGTGCGGGAGTGGCCGGCCATTTCGGAGACACCTTTAAGGTCGCCGCCGGCGTTTAACGCCGCCGTCACGAAGGCGTGGCGGAAGGCGTAGGGCGGCAACTTGCGGTTGGGATCAATTTTGGCTTTGCGTTTGACCCGCTTGAACGCGCCGGCGATCCGTTTAATTGGTCTCCCGCGCCAGGTGATCAAATAGCGGCTGTCGTCGCCGTCTTTAGCCATTCATTGTTTTAGCATGCGGTTGAAATCCGCATTCAGCGAAATCAAACACGAATCGCAGCCGCCTTTGCGGTCTGTCATAATTGGGATTTGTAGGAAGGGAATGCCGGCTGCCTAAAGGGCCAATAGATTCAGGTATTGGAGCCCAATAGACTCGCTATCGCTTAACACACTGAAATTTAAAGGACAAGGGAAATTCATGATGAACCAGATGGTTAAGGAGCCCGTGACGTGTCTCAAAGATCTGGGAATTTCACTGATGAATTTCCGAACGGTTCTGATCATGACCCGGCGTGGATTGAGTTGACGCTGTAGGAGGGGACAGGGTAGGGTTTGAATTGATTACCACACTTCATAATTAAAGAATGCTAAATGGGACAGAGTTATGCTCCCCAAAATCATAGGCATAATATTCGGCGTCCTGGCAGTGGGAATCTACGCTTGGAAGTTTAAAGAGACGCCTCTATGCCGCCCATGAATTATGTTGCCGCTTGGCCTCGGCGTCGGGTACGCTGCGTTTTGGTTGGCTAAGAGGATGGTTTGAGGGTGAGGTCGTTGATCTATGGACGGGCGACGTGGGAGACTCTACGTGGATTGGTTTGACGTTGTAGCTGCGTGATTCTGGCTCCATGCGCAGGAAGCTGCGCTTTCTCTTACCTGGGTTTACTTGGATATATAAGCTGGCTGGTGGGTATAGCGGTGGGTATTAAAAGAAGGGGGTTAGAGACGATGATCTCTAACCCCCTGTTTTGTTTGGCTCCCCAGCACGGACTCGAATCACGCCATTGGCGTGATTTCGGCCCCAGGACCTCAACCATTGCGGACTCGGTGGTTAATCCCGCCTCTGGCGGGACTCTGCCGACGTTTGGTCCTGAAGATACCGTGCAATACCGCGTTTTTTAATCTTACGCTCCAGCGATGTGGCTTCGCTGCGATCATCACAGCGGTGAGTCCAAATCACCTTCCAAGGGCCTGCGAACCGTTTGGTGGTCTTGGATAGCTTATAGTCTGGGTCGTTGTGCTGCCGGAGTCGCTGCTTGACATTGGTGCTTTGGCCGCAATAGTAGCGGTTGCTGACGTCGCTATAGAGGATGTACACCCAATAGGCCATAAAAAAGCCCTGCCGAATAGCCGGCAGGGCTTTTGTTTTTGGCTCCCCGAGTGTAACCCTCTTCACAGCATTCTCCAATTGCCAGGAAACCGACAACTAATTGGAATTAAACAACTTTATAAATGACAGACAGTTTTCTCCAAGAGTAAGTGATTTAAGGGCATTTTCCAATAATCATATACAGAATTATAGGCTTTGTGGTGCAAACCGTCGTTCCACTTTTTACTTTAGCTTGGCGGCGAGCCATTCCAATGCTCCCGGCGTCGTCTGCCATGCCGCTATATTTGCATAGGCATATGCCACAGCCTCTGAATCATCGCCAAAGCCGTAATGGTCCGGCAGGTTTCGTGGCATTTTCTTGCGGCCCAGGAGATAGGACGGTACGAACTTGTTTTCGGCCAAAGCGGCTTTGAGCGATGCGCCAGCCTTGGGGGAATCGCCGTACTTTCTGAAATCCAAGAGCAACCGCGAGTACATCCAGGTGGCCATGCCATCATCATCGAACTGTTTGAACAGTTTTTCAGCATCCTTGTCACGGCCGAGCTCAAGCAGGCATGGCATCAATAGATCGCGAATGCCCTGGTTGTCGTTTGGGTTGAGCCGCAGCAGATCCTGATAATGCTCAACCGCCTCTTCACGCCGGTCCGCGGCCCACAGACATTGCGCCAACCCTGCTCGCGCCCGCATGTAAGGCCGTGTTTCCAGCAAGCCCCAGAAATGGCCGACATCCTCAACGAAAGCTTGCTTTCCGATGGCGCGCTCGCCTGCTTCGACGCCCTTGGTGTACAGGTCGATGGCTTCTTCCACCGATTTTGCCGTTTGCTCGGCTAAAAAAGTGTAAGCGTCCGCACAATCCGGCGAGATCGAAAGCGCTTTTTTGGCCAGCACCACGGCCCGCTGGCGTGTCGGAGCCTCCCAGGCATCATACATGAGCTGCTGGGCCTCAGCCACTGCATCACTTTGCCGCCCCCCAGGGCCAATGCCCGCAAAGATACCTTCCATCGACTGCATGGAAGGAAATTCAAACGTCGCCGAGTTGGCAGCCTGCTGCTTTGGCTTTTTCCTGGCCCTTGTCTTTTTCTTGGCCGGCTTTTTCGTGCCCATTACATATCCTTTCCGGTTGGAAGAACTTACCTCCGTCGGCCGATATCCATTAAGCCAGCCGCCCTAATAAAATCAGTTGGCAGCCTTAATTCCGACTGTTGATCAGATTGACGATTAGTTTGATCATTGTCTTTTTATCCGCAGGTTTGCTTTCGGCGATCATCAGCGTGATAGCCACCAGAGCATTGTCGGCGATCCGCTTCGTTCCATCTTTGCGGTAAAGCGCTTTGTTGCCCGCCAGAAAGGCAATAAACAGGGCGGCTGCAATACGTTTATTGCCGTCGCTGAAGGCGTGGTTCTTAACCACGAAGTAGAGCAGATTGGCGGCCTTTTCCTCGATGCTGGGATAAAGTTCGTCGCCACCGAAAGTCTGATAGACTGCTCCTAATGCGCTTTTGAATCCCTGGTCCTTTTCAAGCCCGAACAAGCCGCTAAATCCGGGTTGCATGGCCTTGACGATCCCCATGGCCGCATCATAGGTCATGATGTATGGTGCCGGACGTGTAACCTCCTCGATGACCAAGGTCCCGTGATCGAAACGGTCCAGTGTCGTCAAGGCATAGGCATAATCGGTGATGACGTTCAAAAGTCCTTTGGCTTCATCCAGGCCGATGACCTGGTGAGCCAGAGTCTTTTCCAACAGACCGACGGTGCGGCGCAAATCTGCCATTTTCTGTTCCTGCTCCTGAAGCCGCTTTTCATTGAGGGTGAATCCTCGCACAAGATGCTCCCTCAATACATTGGTGGCCCAGATGCGGAACTGGGTGCCGCGTTTGGATTTGACCCGGTAACCCACTGAAATAATGACATCAAGATTGTAAAAGCCAACCTTGCGTCTGACTTGCCGCCCTCCTTCATTTCGAACTACCGAGGATTCCTCGGTAGTTCCCTTCCGGGTCAACTCACCTTCCTTGTATATGTTGCGGATATGCAGGCCGATGGTGTCCGTGTCCTTGTCAAACAGCTCAGCCATCTGACGCTGGTTGAGCCAGACCGTTTCACGGTCCAACTGTACTTCGAGTTGCACCCCTCCGTCATCAGATTGATAAAGAATCACATCCATCAATCCGGCTCCTTTTCAAACGAGCTCAAATTCGATCTTAACGCGTGAGGATCTTGTCGTTTTCGGCCAACCATTGCAGACTCGGTGGTTAATCCCGCCTAAGGCGGGACTCAGCCGACGTTTGGTCCTGTAGAAACCGTGCAATTCCGCGTTTTTTAATTCTACGCTCCAGCAATGTGGCTTCGCTGCGATCATTACAGCGGTGAGTCCAAATCACCTTCCAAGGGCCTGCGAACCGTTTGGTGGTCTTGGATAGCCTGTAGTTTGGGTCGTTGTGCTGTCGGAGTCGCTGCTTGACGTTGGTGCTTTGGCCGCAATAGTAGCGGCCGCTGACGTCGCTGTAGAGAATGTACACCCAATAGGCCATAAAAAAGCCCTGCCGAATAGCCGGCAGGGCTTTTTAGTTTGGCTCCCCAGCACGGACTCGAACCGCGGACTCGGTGGTTAACAGCCACCTGCTCTGCCGACTGAGCTACTGGGGAATAAATTTTAAGGCCAACAATTGGCGCGTTGCCGCTTCCCGAGACTCGGTGGTTAATCCCGCCCCTGGCGGGACTCTGCCGACTGAGCTACTGGGGAATAAATTTTAAAGCCAACAATTGGCGTGTTGCCGCTTCCCGAGACTCGGTGGTTAATCCCGCCCTGGCGGGATTCTGCCGACTGAGCTACTGGGGATCAGATCGAAAGAATTGCTAATTATCCAACCCCCCCTATTCTGTCAAGCAAAAATTAAACAGCCTCTATTTAAGAGATATCCACCTTGCGCACCCGCAGATGCAGCTCCTCCAACTGGGCGGGGCTGGCCTCCGAAGGAGCGTTGGTGAGCAGGCAGGCTGCGCGCTGGGTCTTGGGAAAGGCGATCACGTCCCTGATGGATTCGCTGCCGCAGAGCATGCTCAGGATGCGGTCCAGGCCGAAAGCGATGCCGCCGTGGGGCGGGGCCCCCGATTCCAGGGCCGAGAGCAGGAAGCCGAATTTTTCCTGGTATTCGGCCTCGGGAAGCCCCAGGGCCTGGAAGACCGCTTTTTGCATCTCCGGCTGGTGGATACGGATGCTGCCCCCGCCGATTTCGGTGCCGTTCAGCACCAGGTCGTAGGCCCGGGAACGGACCTTGTCCGGCTGGCTGGCCAGCAGCGGGAAATCTTCATCCAGCGGGGCCGTAAAAGGATGGTGCAGGGCCTCGTAGCGTTTTTCGTTCTCGTCGTATTCCATCATCGGGAAATGGGTGATCCATACGAAGCGGAATTTCTGCGGGTCGATGAGGCCCAGCTTCTGGCCGAGGTGGTTGCGCAGATGCCCCAGGGATTCGTTGACGATTTTGGGCTGGTCGGCCACGAAAAAGACGATGTCGCCGGGTGCCATGTCCAGGCGTTCGGTCAGGGCCGCTTTTTCCTCATCGGAGAAGAACTTGGCGATGGGGGACTGCCAGGCATCTTCCTTGACCTTGATCCAGGCCATGCCCTTGGCGCGGTAGACGGCCACGTATTCGGTCAGATCGTCGATTTCCTTGCGGGAAAAATGGCTGCAGCCCTTGGCATTGAGGGCTTTGACGATGCCTCCGTTCTTGACCACATTGGCGAAGACCTTGAAGTCGGAGCCGGCTACGATATCGGAGAGTTCCTTGAGTTCCAGCCCGAAGCGCATGTCGGGTTTGTCCAGCCCGAAGCGCTCGATGGCTTCGGCATAGGTGAGCCGCTCAAAAGGCGGTTTAAGCGTCTGGCCGATGGTATCCCGGAAGAGGGTCGCTATCAGGCCTTCGCTGATCGCCATTACGTCCTCTTCGCCGATAAACGACATCTCCATATCGACCTGGGTGAACTCCGGCTGGCGGTCCGCCCGCAGGTCCTCGTCCCGGAAGCATTTGACGATCTGGTAATAGCGGTCGAACCCGGAGATCATGAGCAGCTGCTTGAAGAGCTGGGGGGATTGGGGCAGCGCAAAGAAACTGCCCGGGTTGACCCGGCTGGGTACGAGATAGTCCCGGGCCCCTTCCGGGGTGCTACGGGTGAGCACCGGGGTTTCGATGTCCAGAAACCCTTCGCCGTTCAGAAAGGAGCGAATACTGGCCGTGGCCTTGTGGCGCAGCATGAGATTCTTTTGCAGGGCGGGGCGGCGCAGGTCCAGATGGCGGTGTTTGAGCCGGATGGTTTCGGAGGCATCCACGTTGTCTTCGATCATGAAAGCCGGTGTCTGGGCCGCGTTGAGGATCCGCAGTTCGGTCACCAGCACTTCGATTTCGCCGGTGAAAAGCTGGGGATTGGTCATGCCTTCCGGGCGGTGCTCCACCTTGCCGCGTACCGCGATCACGAATTCGTTGCGCAGCACCTGGGCCTTGTCGTGAACTTCCGGGCTGACGGTGGGGTTGAAGACCACCTGGGTGATGCCCTCCCGGTCCCGGAGATCCACGAAAATAACCCCGCCGTGGTCCCGGCGCCGTTGAATCCAGCCCATCAGGATCACTTCGCGGCCGATGGCTTGCGCGGTGAGCTCCCGGCAATGGTGGCTGCGTCTCATTGTACCCAGTATGTCTTCAGTCACTGCGATGACTCCTTGTTGTCCGAAAGATGGGAAAATACGATCGTGCGCGGTCGTGAAGGGGGATCAGCCGCCGCTGTTTGGGAAACGTTCCAGCAGGCGGTCGGTCACCTCCGGCACCGGAATGTCGACCTGTTCTTTGCTGGCCATGTCGCGCAGGGTGACGACGCCCTGTTCCAACTCGTGTTCCCCGACGATCAATACGTGGGAAGCCCCCAGTTTATTGGCCCGCTTCATCTGACTTTTAAGGCTCTTGTCGCTGAATTCCATATCCGCGGCAATACCGGCTGTGTTCAGCCGGCTCAGCCACTGGAAGGCCTGCTCCCGGGCCTGGTCGCCCAGGGCCGCAATGAAGAGGGGCGGACAGGGAAGATCCGGCTGGCGCCGGAGGCCGACGATTTCGGCCAGGCGATCCAGGCCGATGGCAAAGCCCGTGGCCGGAATGTCAGGTCCGCCCAGCGCACGGGCCAGGCCGTCATAGCGTCCGCCGCCGGCAATGGCGTTCTGGGCGCCTAAGGCACCGGTCTGGATTTCAAAGGTGGTGCGCACATAATAGTCCAGGCCCCGCACCAGACGGTCGTCCACCATATAGGCCACCCCCTGGCTTTCCAGGGCGCGGCGCACGGTCGCGAAGTGCTCGCGGCATTCTTCGCACAGATAGTCCGCCAGGGCCGGCGCGCCGATGGTGGCTTCGCGGCAGCCGGGCACCTTGCAGTCCAGCACCCGGAGGGGGTTGGTCGTGCGGCGCCGCTGGCAGTCGCTGCACAGGGCGCCGCTGGCGTTTTCCAGGAACGCCATCAGGGCCTCCCGAAAAGCCGGGCGGCACTGGGGGCAGCCCAGAGAGTTGATATGGGGCTCGGCGTCGTCGACCCCCAGGGCGGTCATCAGGTGCACGAGCACCAGGATCAATTGGGCGTCCACATAGGGCGAGGTCAGCCCGAAAATTTCCGCATTGATCTGGCTGAACTGGCGATAGCGCCCTTTCTGGGGGCGTTCCCGGCGAAACATGGGGCCGATGGTGTAGAATTTATGGACCGCCTCCCGGGCGTAGAGTTTGTGCTGCAGGTAGGCCCGCACGATACCGGCCGTGGCTTCGGGCCGCAGGGTCAGCAGATCGCCGCCGCGGTCCTGGAAGGTATACATCTCCTTCTCGACGATGTCCGTGCTCTCCCCGATGCTGCGGGCAAAAAGTTCGGTCTTCTCCAGCATGGGCAGCCGGATCTCCCGGAAACCGAAATGGCGGAAGATCCGTTTGGCCTCTTCTTCGATGCTCTGCCAGAGTTCGGTCTCCCCAGGGAGGATATCCTTGAAGCCTTTGACGGATTGCAGGGCTGCCATTATTTTCGTCGCTCTTTTCCCAGAAATGGCACCGCCACGCTTTTCCCCGGATCGTGAATCCGATGGGCGGCGGCTTTGATTAAAATCATATTGTCTATATTAACTCCAACCTGCAAGTCAACAGCGTTGTTGGCCCCGTCAACGTCGAAGACCGCGGGTCTTCCGCCCGGTCCCCGGCGGCGGGAGGGGGATGGACATTTCAGGTGGAATCCGCTAAAAGCCAAAGTTTAGCGGATACTTACATCGAATCTTGCCCGCGGCCCTTGCCGGGCCTGGCTGAATGGAGGCGTGACCATGCGAAAATTATTGTTGTCGGTGCTCATCGGGAGTTTGTGCGCCCTGCCCCTGAATGCTTTCGGCGCCATGACCATCAAGCTCGGGGTGGTGACCAAACCCGGATCGGCCCAGAATATCGTGGCCGAGAAATTCAAGGAGCTGGTGGAGCAGCGCTCCGGCGGGGATATCGCCGTCAAGATCTTCCATTCCAAATCCATCGGCAATGAGACCGAGATCCTGCAGCAGATTCAGATGAACACGATCCAGATGGGGATCGTCACCGTGGGCCCCTTCGACACTTTCGACCCCATCGTGCGGGTGATCAACTATCCCTTCCTTTTTGAAAGCAACGAACAGGCGGACGAGATCCTGGACGGCCCCCTGGGGCAGGAAATTCTGACCAGCCTGGAGAGTTCCGGGTTCAAGGGCCTGTGCTTTTCGGAAAACGGTTTCCGGAACCTGACCAACAACAAACGCCCGGTGCACAGCCCGGAGGATGTCGCGGGACTGAAGATCCGCGTCATGAATTCGGTGTTGCACAAAACCATCTGGCAGACCCTGGGCGCTAACCCCACCCCCATGCCCTGGCCGATTTATACCGAGCTGGAGCAGGGTGTGATCGACGGCCAGGAGAATCCCCTGTGGGTGATGGAAGTCTACAAATTCTACGAAATTCAAAAGTATATGACCATGACCCGCCACGTCTATTCGGCCCATATCGACGTGGCCTCACTCAACTGGTGGAACACCCTGGATCCGGCCACCCAGAGGATGATCCAGGAGACCATCTACGCGGCGGCCAAGTTTCAGCGGCAGGAAAACCGTGCCCAGAATGCGGACCGCTTGAAGCTGCTGAAAGAAAAGGGCATGGTCATCGACGAGACGCCGGATATCGCCGCCTTCCGGCAAAAGGTGGCCCAGCTTCAGAACGACGCCATCTACAGCGACCCCAAAGTGAAGGATCTCCTGCAGCGCATGCTGGCGGCCACCCGCTGATCGGTGGGCCACGGCATGGTCATGAAGAGCGCAGGGCGTCGCCGAGGGCTGCTTGACGGACTCAGCCGGCGCACCAACGCCCTGGTCGAAGCGGCGCTTTGCAGCCTCGGGCTGCTGATGGTGGTCGTGGTGGCGGCCCAGGTTTTTTTCCGCTATGCCCTCAACCATTCCCTTTTCTGGTCGGAGGAGCTGGCGCGCTATATCCTGGTCTGGCTGACCTTTCTGGGGGCCACGGTGGCCTATCGCCGCGGGGCCCACCCGCGCATCGACCTGTTGTCCGACCGTGGGCATCCGGGCCGGGACAAGGCCATACGCATCGGAGCCCATCTGGTGGGGATGGCCTTTTTCACCTTGCTCGTCCTTTACGGGACCCAGTTCGCCTACTTTGTACGCCTGCAGATTTCACCGGCCCTCCAGCTTCCCAAGTGGATCGTCATGCTGGTCCTGCCCGTCAGCGGCCTGCTGATGCTGCTGCACGCCCTGGCCGCCATTACGGAGGAGATCCGGGAGCACGACCGGTGACGGCCGAAGCCCTGCTCATAAGCCTCCTGGCGCTCCTGGCCCTGAACACCCCCATCGCCATTGCCATCGGTGGGGCGTCGGTGGTGGCCATCCTGGTCCAGGGCGACTTCCCGATGATGGTCATGGCCCAGCGCATGTTCGGGGGCACGGACTCGTTTCATCTGCTGGCCGTGCCGCTGTTCATGTTTGCCGGAGCCCTGATGGAAGCCGGCGGTATCAGCCGCCGCATCATCGATTTTGCCAATGCCCTGGTGGGATGGCTGCCCGGGGGGCTGGCCGCGGTGACCATCGTGTCCTCCATGTTTTTTGCCGGGATTTCGGGATCGGCCGCCGCCGATGCCGCCGCCGTGGGGGCCATTCTCATACCGGCCATGAAAAAGTCGGCCTACGACTCGGATTTTTCGGCGGCGGTGCTGGCCTCGGGGGGATCGATCGGCGTCATTATCCCGCCCTCGATTCCCATGATCATCTTCGGGTTCTTGACCGGGGCCTCCATCGGCCAGCTGTTTGCCGGCGGCATTCTGCCGGGCTTGCTGGTGGGCCTTTCGTTGATTGTCGTGGCTGCCCTGATTTCACGCCGCCACGGCTACGGCGCCACCCTGCCCTTTACGCCCCGCCATGTGTGGCATACGTTTCGGAAAGCCCTTTTGGCGCTGGGGGCGCCCCTGATCATCCTGGGGGGGATTCTGCTGGGGATCTTCACCGCCACCGAATCGGCCGCCGTAGCGGTGGTCTATGCCCTGGTGGTGAGTTTGGGGGTTTACCGCGAACTCCGGTGGCGGCAGCTCCCGCGCATTATGATCGATGCTTCGGTCATGGCGTCGGTGGTCATGTTCATCATCGCGGCGGCTTCGATTTTCAGTTGGATCGCGGCCATCGAGGAGCTGCCTGCCCGTTTGGCGGCCGTGCTGCTCGACCTGACCACCCATCGGGTGCTCTTGCTGCTGCTGATCAATCTGATGCTGCTCGTGGCAGGGACCTTCGTGGAGACCACCGCAGCCCTGATCCTGTTGGTTCCCATGATCGTTGCCATGCTGCCGGCCCTGGGCATCGACCTGGTGCAGCTGGGCGTGATTGTCGTCACCAATCTGGCCATCGGTATGCTCACCCCGCCCATGGGCATCTGCCTGATCGTGGCCGGGACCATCTCCGGAGACCGGATGGGAACCATTGCATGGCGCATCGTTCCCTTTCTGCTGGTGCTGCTGGTGGATTTGATGGTGGTGACTTTTTATGCACCGTTGACTATGGTGCTGGCGCGCCTGGTGGCCCGTTAGCCCGTATCCGTTCAGAAATGGTCTTTTTGGCCCTGGCCGGTCGCAGCGGGCTTGATCAGAACCAAAATCCTCATTTCTGATTCGGATACCCTTTGAAATTTTGGTTGTTAATGATTGATATACAACAGGTGGTTTGCTAGATGCGTAGTTGAAGCAGCTTCTCTAATGAGCGGAATAGAAGGAGGACATTATGGCAGCAAGCGTGACGATTCCCCGCCTTTGGGCCATGAAGGAGAACCAGGAAAAGATCGTGGTGGTGACCGCCTATGACTATGCTTTTGCCCATCTGGCGGATGCGGCCGGAATCGATGCCATCCTGGTGGGGGATTCCCTCGGTATGGTGGTTCAGGGGCGCAGCAACACCTTGCCCGTCACCATGGATGAGATGGTCTACCACACCGCCATGGTGGCCCGCGCGGCCCGGCGCGCCATGGTGATCGGCGACATGCCCTTCATGGCCTACCAGGCCGATAAGGCCGAGGCGATTCGCAACGCGGGCCGCCTCGTCAAGGAAGGCGGCGCGGCGGCTGTCAAACTGGAAGGCGGCGCCTCCGTAAGCGCTTTGATTAAAGCCATCGCCGGAGCCGGCATTGCGGTGCAGGCCCATATCGGGCTGACGCCCCAATCGGTGCACCAGATGGGCGGCTACCGTGTCCAGCGCGATGAGGATCGCCTGATGGAGGATGCGGTGCGGGTGGAAGAGGCCGGGGCGTTTTCCGTGGTTCTGGAGGGCATTCCCACCGCCATCGCGGCCAAGATTTCCAGCCGCTTGCGGATTCCGACCATCGGCATCGGAGCCGGACCGGCCTGCGACGGCCAGGTGCTGGTGCTCCACGATCTGCTGGGGTTGAGCGAACGCCACGTCCCGAAATTCGTCAAACAATACCGCCAGCTGGCCGCGGAGGTGCGCAACGGCCTGACGGAATATGCCGAGGACGTGCGCGGGGGGAAGTTCCCGGGGCCGGAACATTGCTATGACTGAGAGCCCCCACCATCGACAGGAGAAGTCCTTGCCATGAAACCCACTTTTGCCATTGTCGGCTGCGGAAAAGTCGGGGTCACCCTGGCCCGGCATCTTGGGGCGGCAGGCTACCGGCCCGTTGCCTTTGCCAGCCGCCGCTTCGGCCTCGGCCCATACGGCAGCCGAAGCCGCGGGTGGCGGAAGGGTGTGCCGGGAGGCCTGGGAGGCAACGGGGGATGCGGATGTCGTCTTCATTACGACGCCCGACGGCGCTTATCCAGACGATTGTCCAAACCCTGGCGGACCACAAGCGGCCTTAAGCGCGGGGCGGTGGTCCTGCACTGCAGCGGCGCCCTGGCCTCGACCGTCCTGGCACCCGTCTGCGGAAGCGAGGCGCTCATACCGGTTCCCTGCACCCTCCTGCAGAGTTTTGCCGCGCCGGTGCTGACCCACAACCCTTTCAAGGGCATCGTGATGGCGGCCGAAGGGGACGATGCGGCCCTGGCGATCTGCCGGGCGGTCGCCGGTGCGCTGGAGGCGGAATTTCTTGACGCTGGAAACGGAAAACAAAGCCCTCTATCACGCCGCGGCCGTGGTCGCCTCCAATTATCTGGTGACCCTGCTGGCGGTCGCCACCCGCCTGCTGGAGGGCAGCGGCATTCCCTCTGAGGCGGCGCTCAAGGTGCTGCTGCCGCTGGT
>CAXXVS010000002.1:10000-2606729 GCA_963674755.2 Desulfobacterales bacterium
CCGAGCCACGGAAAATCGATCAGTTGATGAATGTTGCGGGCGGCCTGTGCCTTGTGGCCGTTTCCGACGCTGACCGGATGATTCACCGCGCTGGCTTTGAATGTTCACGACATGCGGCTCTCGAAACCATGGCGCGCAAGGCCGCTCAAACGGGACGCGAAATCATCCAGACATCTGATTTTTTCTCCGGCATTTTCGGACGGCAACCCGGAATTCTATTGCTGGCTATGCCTCTCATGGTTGACGGGAAGGTCGTCGGAGGTGGTTCTCTGTCGATGAGCCTGGATGATATCTTCAGCCAAATGCGGCGATCTCAACACATCATCTTGGTCTATGTGTTGATCAACGCGGTTATCCTGGGATTCCTGGGGGTGTATCGTCTTAATCGCATCACGGTCAAACCTATCCAACGCCTGGTGCGACGAGCGGAAGCCTATCGTGATTCCGACGACAGCGTTTTTTTGATCGACAAGGAAGATACCGAATTCAGCCAACTATCGAAATCCTTAAACCGCATGCTGATGCAACTGACCGAGGATAAAGAAAAACTGCAACATACCATCGCCTCATTGGAAGAGGCGAATGGGGAGCTTGAAAAAGCCCAGCGTGATTTGGTAAGGGCTGAAAAGCTGGCTTCCGTCGGCCGGCTGTCGGCCGGCATTGCGCATGAAATCGGCAATCCGATCGGAATCATTAAGGGCTATCTCAGTTTGCTCAATGACCCTTCCATTCCGGAAGCAGAAAAAGCCGATTTCGTGCAGCGGACGGAAAGCGAAGTCGAACGCATTCAATCCATTATTCAGCAATTGCTCGATTTTGCACGCCCATCCGGCGAAGAACAAGAAGTGGTTGCGGTGCATGCCATCCTGAAGGATCTCGAGGATGTCTGCCGTTTCCAGCCGGTACTGACCTGTATCCAATTCGAACTGCGGCTGAACGCCTCCCGGGATCAGGTCATGGCCAATGCCCGCCAGTTACGCCAGGTGTTTCTCAACCTGGTGCTCAACGCCGCGGATGCCGTGCGGGAGATCTCTGATGAGGGCGTGTTGATCATCCAGACCGAAAACCGGCCGTCCTCCCCCAGGAGCAGCAAACCGGAGGGGCTCGAGATTCGATTCATGGATAATGGCCCGGGGGTGCCGGGCGAAGCTTTGGGCAATATTTTCGACCCTTTTTTTACGACCAAGGAACCCGGCAAAGGGACCGGCTTAGGCCTCTCCGTAAGCTTTACGATTGTCGAGGGGTTGGGAGGGTCCATCAAGGCCGAGTCTAATGCAGAGGGCGGAACCAGTATGACGATTATGCTGCCGCTTGCAGCGGAGCCGACGAATTGACCGTATCCTTTCCTGAGACATGCTGGTCGTTTATCGATCGCTATCAGAGGATGCCGGCAACGGGAAGACGCCATGAGTAAATCGACCGATCCTAAAACACTTCTCATTATTGATGATGAAGACAACATGCGCCACATGCTGACAGCGCTCTTGCGGAAATCCGGCTATAAGATCGACAGCGCCGCCGACGGCGAGCAAGCCCTGGCCCAAGTGCAGGATACCGCCTACGACTATATCCTGTGCGACATCAAGATGCCCAAGAAAGACGGCATGGCGTTTTTACGGGAGGCCCGCAGCTTCGTAGAAAAATCCACCGTGATCATGATGTCTGCTTACGGGACGATCGATATGGCCGTCGAGGCCATGAAACTGGGCGCCTACGATTTTATTTCCAAACCGTTCAAACCGGATGAAGTCTACTTGTCGCTGAAAAAAGCGGAAGAGCGCGAACGGCTGAAAAAGGAGAATATTCGCCTCAGGGAACGCATCCAGGAGATCAGCGACGATTTCCAGTTCGGCAACATGATCGGCAGCAGCCGCGCCATGAAAACCATGTTCCGGCTGGCTGAGAAGGTCGCCCAATATGATACCACCGTTCTGATTACGGGCGAGAGCGGTACGGGCAAGGAACTGGTGGCCCGCGGCATCCATTTTTCCGGCGCCCGCGCGGGTGCTAACATGGTACCCGTCAACTGCGGGGGTATCCCGGAAAGCCTTTTGGAAAGCGAACTTTTCGGCCATGTCAAGGGCGCTTTCACGGGGGCGGACCGCAACAAGAAGGGGCTGTTTCAGGAGGCCGATGGCGGTACCATTTTCCTCGACGAAATCGGCGAGTTGCCCTTATCGTTGCAGGTGAAACTGCTGCGCGTACTCCAGGAGAGTGAAGTGCGGCCTGTGGGGGGGGAGAAAACGCGCAAGGTGGATGTGCGTGTCGTCGCAGCGACCGCCAAGGATCTCGATCTTGAAATGCATGAGGGGCGCTTCCGTGAGGATTTGTTTTATCGGCTGAATGTCCTGCGGATTCATCTACCGCCCCTGCGGGAGCGCACCGAAGATATCCCTTTGCTTTGCCGCTTTTTTATTGATCGTTACAGTCAGCAACTCGGCAAGCAGATCGAGGGGGTTTCGCCGGGCGCCATGCGGCTGCTAATGGATCACAAATGGCCGGGGAATGTGCGGGAATTGGAAAATATGATCGAGCGGGCCGTTGTGCTGGCCGACAAACACATCATTCTGCCCGAAAATCTGCCCATTGAATTCGGCATCAAACATGCGTCCAATCGCATGGATGATTTCTTTGAGGGCTTTTCGCTGAAAAAGGCCCGCAAAATTATGGAAGAACGGCTTATCACGCGCGCCCTGGAGTCTACGGGTGGCAACCGCACCCAAGCGGCCAAGCTTCTGGAGATCAGCATCCCTTCACTGTTGAGCAAGATGAAAGCCTATCAGATCGACATGTAACAAAAGCTGAGGGCCGTTTGCGGCCCACACCGGACGTGCGCGACTCTTCTTTTACAGGGAACTCTCCTGGAGGTTGACAATGGCGCATATGAGGCGGATTGCAGACCTGCTAATTCGCATTTACGGTCAGTCTAAAGGGCAGGCCGCTATGGAGCGCATTGGCGATTTGTTGGCCGCTTTCCCAGCAGAATCCCTTTCAACGCACACCGGTTATCCCGATCAGAAAGAAATTGTCCTTATTACTTACGGGGATACCCTGCGTCGTGCCGATCAGGCCCCGTTGGAAACCCTCCATGCTTTTGTTCGCCATCATCTGCACAAGATTATATCCACCATCCATTTTCTTCCATTTTTCCCTTACTCATCGGACGACGGTTTTTCCGTGATAGACTATTTGCAGATCGATCCGGCCCTGGGCGCTTGGGAGGATGTCCGGGCCTTCTCGCCGGAATTCCGTATGATGTTCGATTGGGTGGTCAACCACGTCTCGGCGCAGAGCGGCTGGTTCGATGCCTATCTCTCCTCCCAACCGGGATTCGAACATTTAGCGATTGAAGTGGATCCGGCCGAAGATTTGTCCATGGTGACCCGTCCCCGGTCTCTTCCCTTGTTGACGACGTTCACCAAGAAAAATGGCCGCAAGGTGCATCTCTGGACCACCTTCAGTCAAGATCAGGTGGATTTGAATTTTGAAAGTATCGATGTTTTGCTGGCGATGCTGCGGGTCATGCTGATCTATGTCCAAAATGGGGCCGATATTTTGCGGCTCGATGCCATTGCTTATCTTTGGAAAGAAAAAGGGACCGCCTGCATCCATCTTCCGCAAACCCACATGATGGTCAAATTGTTTCGCGCGATTCTGGACGTCGTGGCCCCTCATGTCATGCTGATCTCCGAAACCAATGTCCCGCATGAAGAGAACATCAGCTATTTTGGCGATGCCGGGGATGAAGCGCAGATGGTTTACAACTTTTCACTCCCTCCTCTGCTTCTGCATTGCTTTACCACCGGTGACGTCCGCCCTTTGAGCCGCTGGGCCCAAACGCTGCACCTTCCCCATCCGCGCACCGCCTTTTTTAATTTTACAGCCTCCCATGACGGTATCGGCGTGCGTCCCTTGGAGGGACTCGTCGCTTCGCGCGATATCGAACGCCTCATGCAGGTGGTCACCGCCAACGGGGGGGCTGTTTCCTATAAACAAAACCCTGATGGATCCCAGAGCCCCTATGAATTGAATATCACTTACGTGGACGCCTTACAGGGGAACGGGGCCGGGGGGGACGATTGGCATGCTCGGCGCTTTTTGGCTTCACAGGCTATAGCACTTGCTTTGCCGGGCGTGCCAGCGATTTACATCCACAGTCTTCTGGGATCGCGCAATTGGAGCGCAGGGGTCCGATCGACGGGACGGGCACGCAGCATCAACCGTGAAAAACTTGATGCCCTGCAGCTGATGGCCGAAATAGAAAATCCCGGAACATTGCGTTCCAGGATTTTTGCGGCTTACAAGCGGATGATTCAAGTGCGACGCGATCAGCCGGCCTTTCATCCCAAGGCGGCCTTCAAGGTGCTTGGCTTGGCGCAGCAGGTTTTTGCCATTATCCGTTACGCCGGCAATCAATCGCTGTTGGCATTGACGAATATAACTTCGGATCACGTAACGGTGGATGCTGGTGAGTTGAGCACTGGCGCAAGCCGCGATCTTCTCACGAACCGCCTCTATTCTTCAGGAAAGGTGCCATTGGCGCCCTATGGCATTCTATGGCTGACACCAGCCTGACGCATAGGGCGCGGTCGGAGGTTCAGTCGCAACCGTTGATCTTGTTGCGCAATTTTCCTGAGCACTTAAAAGTGACGACCTTGCGTTCTCTGAGGATCAGGTCCGACCCTGTCGCAGGATTTCGTCCGCGGCGCTTGTTTTTCCTTTTGACGCAGAACTTGCCGAAGCCGGAGATGAGTATGTCATCTCCCTGTTCGAGAGTCGATTTCATGATTTCAAGCAGGGATTCAACGATATCGACCGATTTCTTTTTGGTGAAGCCGAGTTCGTGAACCCTTGCAACGATGTCACTTTTCGTTAACGCCATGGCACCTCCTAACGCCCGAGTTCCACAATTCTAACCAGCTAATTTCATTATCTATTTAAATGGCTTGAGCCCAAAGGTCAATGCCAAATTAGACCAATGGGTCTTGGGATGTCAGTGGTTTGTCCCTGGGAGCATCCTGGTCCTGCTCAGCCGGTTTGGGCTGCGAGGGGTAGAGCTCTTCGACTTTCTGCATGATCGCATCAATTTTACTGGAGATCTGGTCGATTTCCGCTTTCAAGGCAGCGTCATCAAGGTCGGTCATCGTTTAGCAATCTCTATCCTAATCGATCGTATAGATCCTGCTTTTAGGGCAGGATCGCTATCGCCATGGTTCGTTACAACGATTAATGTATAAAAGACTTTCAACGATTTCAAGTTAAAAAAATTAAAAAAATCTATATGATAGATGCCGATAGGTTAAAACCGGGGACGGATTCCGCAGCAATTTAAAGGCCGACCGCATGACCAATCGTGTTTTCCATGCCCGTGAGTCCGCTTTATTCCGGCTTCCCCTTGTGTTCAGAAGCCAAGTATATTATGGGAGGTAGGCCTTACGGCCGGTAACGCACATGTGGTGGGCTCACCCCGATGATTGCACTAGAGCACAGCAATGGTTCAGAGTTTACTTTCATGGTGGAGCCGGCGCGCGGACTTGAACCGCGGACCTGCTGATTACGAATCAGCTGCTCTACCAACTGAGCTACGCCGGCACGACGAAGTTCCCTCTACTGATTTTATGCTGCAAAATCAAGAAAAAATTTTGAATCGGTTTCTGGCCATCCCTCCTCAGGCACCGGCCTCAATGTTGGAATGCCAAGGGCTGAAGGGCGCCTCGGCCGCCTTTTTTTTGTGGCACTGCTACCGCTGCCGACCCCGTCCCATGTTGATCATCGTCGCGGAACCGCGGCAAGCGGAAGCCCTGTGGCTGGACCTGCTGTTTTTCCGCCAGGACGCATCGATTCCGGTGCTTTACTTCCCTCCCTACAACATCCAGCCTTACAAAGTACTCGCCTATCATAATGAAACCGCTGCAAGGCGGCTGAAAGTCCTTTATACCCTGCTGGATCCAGCCCGGGCGCCGATCGTGGTCACCACGGTGGGGGCCTTTCTCAAACGGCTGATTCCCAAGGACGAAATCGGCGGTTACGCGGAACTCCTGATGATCGGGGAGGATGTGGATCGGACGGATCTGGTCGAGAAACTGGTCGACGGCGGCTATGCTCATGCCCATATCGTTGAGGAACCCGGCGATTTCAGTGTGCGGGGCGGCATCCTGGATATTTTTTGTCCGTTGTATGACAACCCGCTACGGGTGGAGTTCTTTGGGGACACCATCGAATCCCTGCGGTTTTTTTCAGCCGACAACCAGCGCAAACTGGATGAGGTTGAAGAAGCCGTGGTGTTGCCCGCCCGCGAGGCGGTTCTGCCGGGGGAGCGTTTGGCCGCCATTATTTCCCGGATTCGTTTGCAGGTAGACGAACAGCAGCTGCCCAAACACGAAGCACGGCACCTGATCGGCGGCATCAAGGAAGATCGGCGCTTCCCGGGTATCGAAAGCCTCATGCCCCTGATTTATCCCCAACTCGATACGTTGCTGGATTATATGACGCCCGATGCGCTGGTGGTCGACATCGAACCGGCGGAACTTGAAAAGGCCGCCCTGGACGTTCTGGATCGCGCGCAGCAGCACTACAACGTGGCCCTGGAGGATCAGAAGCTCGGCATCGACCCTACGCGGCAGTACCTTTCCTGGCAAGACGCCGAGACCCTGCGGACGGGCTTTCGCCGACTGTGTCTGCGCCACCTGCCGATCGGAAAGCCGGAGGTGTCGGAAGGACGTTTGCCGCCCCTTACCTTCGAGGTGCAGGATATCGATCTGCCGGCCCGCAGCATCGGCACGGTCGGTGCGGGCGACCATTCGGCAACCTTCCAGGCCCTGGCGGACTGGCTGCTTGAACAGATGCAGCAGCGCCTGGCGGTGTATCTCATTTGCCGCAATGCCAACCAGATGGAGCGGGTGGCCGGCCTGCTGGAACCCTATGGCATTGATTTCGAGCGCACTTCCGGAATCGCCGATCGGGAAGATCCACACCCTAACGTTTTGCTGCTGGAAGGTCAGCTTTCCGAGGGGTTTCGCTGGCCGTCGGCCGGCGTCGTGATGCTGACCGATGTGGACATCTTCGGCGCCCGCCGTTCCCGGACGGGAAAACGCAGTGCCCGGAGCGAAAAGCCGTTTCTATCCTTCGGCGATCTCCATCAAGGGGACCTCGTCGTGCATGATGAGCACGGCATCGGCCAGTATGATGGCCTGACCAAACTGCGCCTGAACCGCACGGAAAACGACTTTTTGACCATCATTTACCGGGGTGGCGACCGCCTCTATCTGCCGGTGGACCGCATGGGACTCATCCAGAAGTACATGGGGGTGGAGGGCGTAACACCCGTTCTGGATAAAATGGGCGGCAAGTCCTGGGAAAAGGTCAAGGCCCGGGTCAGACGTTCGGCTGAACGGATCGCCGGTGAGCTGCTCAAACTCTACGCGGCCCGCAAGGTTCGGTCGGGTTTTGCCTTTCAAACCGTCGACGAGTATATGGCCGAATTCGAGGGCGGTTTTCCCTACGAGGAAACCCCGGACCAGATCAAAGCCATCGAAGATATCCGACGGGATATGGCCAGTCCCGAACCCATGGATCGGCTGATATGTGGCGATGTGGGTTACGGGAAGACCGAGGTGGCCCTGCGGGCGGCTTTCATGGCGGTCTTCAACGGCAAACAGGTGGCGGTATTGGTGCCCACCACCGTGCTGGCGGAACAGCATTACGACACCTTCCGGCACCGCTTCAAACATTTCGGGGTCAAGATCGATCGCCTCAGCCGGTTTCGCACCCGGGCGGAGCAAAAAGCGGTGATGGCGGCACTGGCCACCGGCAGCGTCGACATCGTGGTGGGAACCCATCGACTGCTGCAAAAGGACGTCCTTTTCAAGGATCTGGGCCTGTTCATCATCGATGAAGAGCAACGCTTCGGGGTCCGGCACAAGGAAAAATTGAAAAAGCTGCGCCGCACCGTGGACGTCATGACCCTGACGGCGACCCCGATCCCCCGGACCCTGCACCTTTCCCTGTCCGGTATCCGGGATATCAGCATCATATCGACGCCGCCCGAGTTTCGACGATCGATTATCACCTATATTTCGGAATATGACGATGGGCTGGTCAAGGAAGCCGTGCGGCGGGAGATGGACCGCGGCGGCCAGGTGTACTTCGTCCATAACCATGTGGCCAGTATTCGCCGTATGGCCGAGAACATCGCGGCTCTGGTGCCCGAAGCCCGTACCGGCGTCGCCCATGGCCAGATGAGCGAAGAAGAACTGGAAGAGGTGATGATGGCCTTTCATCGCCGCGAACTCGATCTGCTCGTCACCACCACGATCATCGAATCGGGGCTCGACATTCCGTCGGCCAATACGATTCTCGTCAATCGCGCCGATCGGTTTGGACTGGCCCAGATGTATCAGCTGCGGGGACGCGTGGGGCGCTCGGAGGAGCAGGCCTATGCCTTTCTCTTTATCCCCAAGGAAAGCCAATTGACGACCCAGGCCCGCAAGCGGCTGAAGGTCTTGATGGAGCACAGTGATTTGGGCTCCGGCTTTCAAATCGCCATGAACGATCTTAAAATCCGCGGCGGCGGCACGATTCTGGGCGCCTCCCAATCCGGCCATATCGCCGCCGTGGGGTATGACATGTTTCTCCAACTCATGGAGGAGACCATGTCCGAGCTCAAGGGCGAAGTCGTCGTCCAGCCGCTGGATCCGGAGATCAACGTTCCCTTTTCCGCCTATATCCCGGAAACCTGCATCCCGGATCTCGATCAGCGGCTGATCGTCTATCGACGACTGGCTAAAATCGAGGAGCCCGCCGACATCCCCGAAATGAAAGCGGAGCTGGAGGATCGCTTCGGCGCGTTGCCGGCCGTGGCGCGCAACCTGTTGACGAAAATCCTGTTGAAGACCCTGGCTCTGAAAGCCGGGGTACAGCGTCTCGATCTTGGCAGCGGCCGGATGACCCTGACCTTTTCCGAACGACACCAGACGAACCCGGCCGGACTCGTGGCCATGATTCAGGAGGCGCCGCGCCGTTTTCAAATGACGCCGGATCATACCCTGAGCGTGCAAGTGGCTAAAAACGGGGCCGGGGGTTCGATTGCCCAGGTTAAAAAGATCTTGCAGGAAATAGCCCGTCGTGTTAATAAATAGATGTTTATCTATTTAGAATATTTAGTAATAATGAGAATTCGCGTTGCTTCCGAATGGTAAGCGGCGCGCAATTTTTTTAGGATGCCATGCGACATTACCTGATAACCGCCCTGATTGCCCTGGCCCTGATCGGCAACGGAGGGTGCCAGCGCCCGCCGGCCGTCGATGACACGACCGTCCTTATGACCGTCGGTACGCGGGAGATCCACCAGGATGAATTCCAGCGCGCCTACCGCGTTTTCCGGGCCGCCTACGAGGCTGAAGCCGAAGAAGATCCCGCGGATCAGCAGGCCGCCATCATTCGGTTCATCCATCAATTGGCTGACGAAACGATGCTCATGGCCTATGCCCAGGACGTAGGGGTGGCCATTTCCGATGAAGATCTGGACCGGGCGGTGGAGGAGATCCGCCAGGATTACCCGGAAGGCCTCTTTGACCAGATGCTGCTGGAGACCGCCATCAATTTTGCCGATTGGGAAGCGGCCCTGCGACGACGTCTGACCATCGAACGTCTGGTGCAGCAGGAATTAGCCGCCAAGGTCAGGATCAGCGAGGCGGATATTGCCGCCTATTATCGTGAACATGCGGCCGAGCGCCCCCTCGCGTCCTCCCAGGAGGAAGAGGCCACGGCCGCCCAGGTCGACCAGATGATTATCCAGCGACTCCGCCGTCAAAAGACCGAAGAGGCTTACGGCCCCTGGATCGAACACATCCGGGCCAAGTATCCCGTGACGATCGATCAAGCGGTTGTCAGGCACATCCTGGCCGACAACGGCGTCGGGGTGGCGGATGGCGACCAGGAAGCGCATTGAGTACGGGAAGGCCCCCTCAACAACAGGAGTAGAACGTCGAATGTTCTTTAGGAATCTTGATAGGAGCAACCGCCGCTTGTCATTGGGATGTGGTAGGGTGTGGCCATCTTTCCGCAGACCTGGCACCGGGTTGCGGTGTATCGCCGTATTGTTGGGCGGGATCTGCCTGTCGCTTTCGGCGGCCGCAACGGTCGTGCAGGCCGAGGAAGGCGTGCTGGTGGATCGCATCGTGGCAGAGGTCAATAACGACATTATCACCCTTTATGACCTGAACCGCAAAGTCGCACCGTATATCAAACGAGTCAAGGCCATGGCGCGGCCGTTGGAGGAAGAGCGGCGCATGGTCTATGAAGTGCGGGAAAAGGCGCTCGATCAGATGATCGATGAAATGCTGACGGATCAGGAAATCGAGCGCTACAACATCACGGTCAGCGAAGAGGCGATCGACAACACGATTGAAGAGATGAAGAAGCGCAACTACATGACCGATCAGCAGCTGCGCGATCGCCTGGAGAAAGAGGGCCTTACGATGGATGAATACCGGGCCCAGATGAAAAACCAGATTCTGCGGATGCGGCTCATCAGCCGGGAGGTCAAATCCAAGATCGTTATTACCGACGAAGATATCCGCGCTTATTACGAAAAGAACCGCGACCGCTATGCGGGCGAGGGGAGTGTGCATCTGCGCCAGATTCTCTTGAACGTCCCCACATCGGCGGGTGATGAAGAAAAAAAGCTTATTCGGGAAAAGCTGTCCGCCATCCGCCAGCAAGTGATCGACGGAGCCTCGTTTGAAGCATTGGCCCGCCAATATTCGGAGTCGCCACTGGCCAAGGACGGGGGCGATCTGGGAACGTTCAAGATGGGTGACCTGGCGCCTTACATCCTCAGTGCCCTGTCGGATTTGAAAGCCGGCCAGGTGACCGAAATCGTAGCAAATGACCGCGGGATGCAGCTTTTCTTCATCGAAACGATGGACGCCGGCCAAAGCAAATCGCTGGAAGAGGTTTCGACGGAAATCGAAAATATTCTTTATGATGAAATCGTTAACCAGAAGTTCATGAGCTGGCTCAAGGAACTGCGCGAGCGATCGCACATCAAGATCATTCGTTGATGGCACAGAAACGGGAGGGTCCCATGACCAAAACCGACAAGATGTCATCCTATGGATTGTACCTGCAGTCGCTGCGGGTCGAAAAGGGCATCTCCATCGAACAGGTTGCGGCGGAGACCCGGATACGGGCCGAGATCCTGCGATCGATCGAGGCCGAAGACTACGAGAACCTTCCCGATGATGTGTTTGTCAAGGGATTCCTGCAGTCGTTTGCCAAGGTGATCGGTGCCGACCCGGATGAAGTGTTGCGGCGTTTCGATGTGCGCCGCAAGGCCCAGGTGCCGGCCCAGGTTCTGGCCGGCATCGCGTCGCCGTCCCGGCAGGGGCATTTCTGGCTGACCCTGCTGTGGGTAGCGGCCTTGATGGCGGCGCTCGTGGGGGGGACGTTCCTGGCCTATCAGCTGCTCTATCACCCGGAGGGGGCGGAGGTGGCGCCACCCCCGCCACCGGTGGCCGGTGAAGCCGAAACCGGTGGACCCGATACCGAGCCGGCGGTCTTGCCACCGGAGACACCCGCCCAGGATGTTGCCCCGCAAAACGATGCCGCCGGAACACAACCGACCCGCTATCGTCTGGAAGTCGTTTGCGACGAAGATACCTGGCTGAAGATCATCGTGGACGACGCGCCGGCCGAAGAATATTTTTTAAAACCCGGCGATACGCTGCAGTTGACGGCCAACAGCACCTACAACCTGCTCATCGGCAATGCCGGCGGCGTCTCCGTGCAACTGAACGGCCAGCCCGTTGCCGTGCCGGGCAAAAGCGGCGAGGTGGTCAACTTGCAGCTCCCCTGAGAGGGGGCGCGGACGACCGCACACGCCCCTTCCGGTATAGCGGGCTCCGGCGGCATGGAACCTGAAGCGGCGCCTGTAGTGCATGACATAGACGGAAGCGCACTATTTTCCCTGCACCTGAAACGCATGCTAAATAAAAACAATCGCATTCTTGTGGACAGCATCAAGCGCCTCCTGCGGCGGGGGGCCACAACGAATCTGCGCAAAATCGTCAACAAGACCCATGCCGCCGACCTCTCGATTGTCTTTCGTTACCTGCCCGTGATCCAGCAATTGCAGCTGTTGGACATGATCGAGGATACGGAGAAGAAAGGCATCCTTTTCAGCGAACTGGACGAGGCCACCTTTGTCGCTTTGTCCAATGAGCTCGAGCTGGAAGACATGGTGGAGGTGCTGGAGCAGATGCCTTCGGACGATGTCGCCGACCTGATCGGCCGGCTGCCGGATGAAAAATCGGATGCCATCCTGGAAAAGATGCAGAAGGAGGGTTCCGAGGAGATCGAAGGGCTGCTCAAATACGACGACGATACCGCCGGCGGTATCATGGTAACGGATTTCATTGCCCTGCCCCAGGATCTGACGGTCCGTAAGGCCATTGAAAAGATCCAGACCGAATATCATGATGTGGAGATGCCCTTTTACCTCTACGTGGTGGACGAATACGGCAAGCTGGTCGGGGTCAGCTCCCTGCGTCAACTGGTGGTGGTGGTGCCGGAAACCCCCCTCAAGCAGTTCATGACCACGGATGTATTTGCCGTGGGAACCGATGTGGACCAGGAAGAAGTCGCCAAGCTTGTGGAGCGTTATGACATTTTGGCCGTTCCCGTGGTGGATGAAACCCGCCGTCTGGTGGGAATTGTCACGGTGGACGACGTCATCGATATCTTTCGCCAGGAAGCCACCGAAGACATGTTGAAAATGGCCGGTGTCGGCGAGGAGTACGTGGAGACCCAGACCATTTTGCGCAGCACGAAAACGCGTCTGCCGTGGCTTTTGGCCAGCTGCGGCGGCGGGATCATGGCGCTTTTCATCATTGGCCGGTTTGAAGGCGCCCTCGATCGCTTCGCCTACCTGGCGGCGTTCATTCCGGTGATCATGGGGATGGGGGGCAACATCGGCACCCAGTCCTCCACCATCGTGGTGCGGGGGCTGGCCACGGGGCGTATCAATGTGCGGGATTTCTGGCACGTGGTTTCCAAAGAGTTCCTGATCGGTCTGGCCCTGGGCGTGTTCTACGCTATCCTGATCGCCTCCGTGGCCCATTTTCAGTACAGCGTTGAAATGCTGGCCCTGACCGTCGGGCTGGCCGTCGTGATTTCGATGACCATGTCGGCCCTGGTGGGGTCGGGCGTTCCGCTGCTGCTGGCCCGCATCAATGTGGATCCCGCCGTGGCCACCGGTCCGTTTGTCACGACCTCCATTGATATTATCAGCGTGTACTGCTATTTCACCTTGGCAACATCCTTTCTGGGTATTTGAGGTATGGCGATTATAGCGACACCGGCCGTTTTGCTGCGCCGCGTCGATTACGGTGATTTCGACGTGATCCTGACCCTTTTTACGGAAGCGGCCGGGAAGATTTCCGTGATCGCCAAGCACGCCAAAAAAAGCAAGAAGCGTTTCGCCGGTATCCTGGAGCTTTTTACGGTCCTGAAGGTTACCTGCCAGACCGGCCGGCGGGCGGGGTTGCTCATATTGCAGGAAGCCCATCTGGAGGAGCCCTTTACCGCGATTCGCGAAAGCATGCTCAATACCGCCTATGCCAGTTATTGGGCGGAAATCGTCACGGTCTGGGCCGAGGAGGCGCAGCAACTGGAGCAGCTCTATCAGCTGCTGGTGCTCGCCCTGGACGGACTGGACCGGCGGCGGATGGATCCGGCATTGCTCAATCTGATGTTCCAGATGCGTTTCCTGGATATTGCCGGGCTATGCCCCAACCTGCACTATTGCTGTGTCTGCAAAAAGGCGTTGGACACCCTCCCGCACCATGTGGCGGGGATCGACGTACCCCGGGGAGGCGTGCGGTGTCATGGTTGCGATGAAGGGGGCGAGGACCATGTCTGCCTGTCCCGCGGTACCATCAAGCAGTTGCAGTGGCTGGGCCAGGGAGATGTGAAGCGCGTGGAGCGGCTGCGCTTTTCACCCCAGGGTTTGCAGGAGGCCCAACAGTTTTTGGAAGCATTTATCCCGTTTCATCTGGGGAAGGAACCCCGCAGCCTGAATTTCCTGCGCCAGATACGCCCGGCCGCGGATGCGGACAGGCGACAGACCGTGAATGCGCGTTGAGGGACGAAGCGATGGGGCATTGGATCGAAGACATCATAGGCAACCGCACGATAAGCGCCTCGGCGCCCTGCCGGGTGGACATGGGCGGAACCCTGGATTTGGCCACCTTTTACTACCCGCTGCAGGCGAGCGGCCCCTGCACCTTCAATATGGCTTTGAATCTGCGCACCCGGGTGCGCCTGCAGCCCTACCGTTCCGGTTGGATCAAGGTCAGCTCCCGGGGGTTTGAGAGTGCTGCCTTCCCCCTGACGGAGGCCCCTTTCGCCCATCCGCTGGGGCTGATGTTCGCGCTGGCGGTCCATTTCGATGCCGCCGGGGTGCATATCGAGGTCGACAGCGCCTCCCCGCCGCGCAGTGCCCTGGGCGGGTCTTCCGTGGCCGCCGTGGCCCTCGTGGGGGCCCTGGCCCGCAGCCGCTCCCTGGCCGGCGGCCAGGCGCTGAGCCGCGATCAAATCGTGCGGCGCGCCCACCAGATCGAGGAGACCGTGGCCGGGGTGCCCTGCGGTATCCAGGATCAGCTGGCCGCGGCGCACGGGGGGATGAATACCTGGTTTTGGAATGTTGATGCGGACGGGCCGGCGGTGCGACGTGCGGCCATGAGACCTCCCATGGCGGCGGAAGACTTCCGGCGCCACTTTCTCGTGGCCTATTGCGGCCTTCCACATGCCTCCCGGGACATCAACGGCACCTGGGTGCGGCAGTTCCTGTCCGGCGCGATACGTCAGGAGTGGGTTCGCATCGCGGACTGCGTGCGCTGTTTCAGCGCGGCCCTGGATGGCGGCCAGTGGACGGCGGCCGCCCGGGCCATGAACGAGGAGACCGCTATCCGGCGCGCCATGACACCGGAGGTCCTGGATGACGTCGGTGAAGAACTGGTGGACGCAGCCATTGCCCGGGGGTGCGGCGGCCGTTTCACAGGGGCGGGCGGCGGGGGCTGCCTCTGGGCTGTGGGGGCGTCGGAGGCCATCGAAACGCTGCGTGGAGATTGGCGCACGATTCTGGCAAAGCGCGACGGTGCAGAATTATTGGAGGCGGAACTCGACACGGAGGGTCTGATCGTTGAGACCGGCCCACAAAGCGTAACTGACGCATAAATCAATTTGTGGGCGATCGGCACCGGGGAGACAGACCCACCCGGCGGTTAAAGAGTGTCCGTGCCTAAGAAGAATCACTTAGAGGCAAGTGCCGAGGAGTTTTTATGCATTTTCAAGACGTCATTTTAAAGCTGCAGCAATTCTGGGCCGGCAAGGGGTGTGTGCTGGCGCAACCCTACGACATGGAAGTGGGGGCGGGGACCTTTCATCCCACGACCCTTTTGCGGGCCCTTGGCCCGGAGCCCTGGAATGTGGCCTATGTCCAGCCCTCGCGCCGCCCCACGGACGGCCGTTACGGCGACAACCCCAACCGCCTCCAGCATTATTATCAGTTCCAGGTCATTTTGAAGCCTTCGCCCTACAATGTCCAGCAGCTCTACCTGCAAAGCATGAAAGGCTTGGGTATCGATCCCCTGGAGCACGATATCCGCTTCGTGGAGGACGACTGGGAGTCGCCTACCCTGGGGGCGGCCGGCCTGGGCTGGGAAGTCTGGCTGGACGGCATGGAGATCACCCAGTTCACCTATTTTCAGCTTTGCGGCAGTATCGAGCTTGCGCCCATATCGGTGGAGCTGACCTACGGTCTCGAACGGATCGCCATGTATCTGCAGCGCGTCGACAATGTCTACGATCTGATGTGGAACGACACCGTCAAGTACGGCGACGTCCATCACCAGCAGGAAGTCGAGCAGTCCACCTACAATTTCGAAAAAGCCGACGTGGACATGCTCTTCGGGTTTTTCAACCGTTACGAAGCCGAATCCCAGCGGGTGATCGCCGACGGCCTGGTCCTGCCCGCCTATGAATATTGCCTGAAATGCTCCCATACCTTCAATCTCCTCGATGCCCGCGGGGCCATCAGCGTCACGGAAAGGACCGGCTATATCGGTCGCATCCGCAATTTGGCCCGTCTGTGCGCCGAGGCCTACGTGAAGCAGCGCGAAGCCATGGGATATCCGCTTTTGGAACGGGGTATCCCCGCTCTTTAGCCCTCCGGCGGCAGGTATCAACGACTCCTGGGAACCATCAACGAGGTGAAGCATATGGAAAAACTGCTCTTGGAAATCGGGGCTGAAGAAATCCCGGCCGGCTATATCACACCGGCCCTTGAGGCCCTGCAAACCCTTTTGACGAACAAACTGGCAGCCGCCCGCATCGCATACGGAACCGTGCGGACCTTCGGAACCCCCCGGCGACTGGCGATCGAGATTGATGCGGTGGCCCCCAAACAACGCTCCGAGGCCACCGAGATCCTGGGCCCTCCGGCCCGGGTGGGCTTCGATGGGAACGGCAACCCCACCGTGGCCGCCGAAAAATTCGCCGAAAAGGCCGGGGTGCCGGTCAGCCGTCTCAAGCGCAAGCAAACGGACAAAGGCGACTACCTGGCGGCCCGCAAAACCGAACGCGGCCGTGCCACCCGCACGGTGTTGAAACGTGTGCTGCCCGAGGTCGTCCTTTCGGTACCGTTTCCCAAATCCATGCGCTGGGCCGATCAGAGCATTACCTTTGCCCGGCCTATCCACACGATTGTGGCCCTACTGGGGGACAAGACGATTTCTTTTACGGTGGGCAACGTCCGCAGCGGCCGCACCAGCACGGGGCACATGTTCATGGCGCCGGGCCGGGTCAGGCTCGCCCGGGCGGCGGACTACCAGGAGGCCTTGGGGCAGGCCCATGTGATCGCCGACATCGAGGCCCGGCGGGCGCTGGTGGTGGCGGAGGTTGCCCGGGCGGCCCGGGCCGCCGGTGGCCATGTCCTGGAAGACGACGACCTGGTGGATCTGGTCACCAATCTGGTGGAAAATCCAGTGGCCACCGCCGGACGGTTCGAAACCGATTTTCTGGAGGTACCGCGCGAGGTTTTGATCACGGCCATGCGGGAGCATCAGAAGTATTTCGCCGTGGTGGACGGAGACGGCAAACTTCTGCCGGCTTTCGTCGCCGTGAACAACACCCGCACACGCGATCTGGATTTGGTGGCCAGCGGACACGAGCGGGTCTTGCGTGCCCGCCTGAGCGATGCCCAGTTTTTCTACCGGGCGGATTTGCAGGCATCGGCCGAAGAACGCTTCGCCAAGCTGAGCGGCGTCCTGTTCCAGGCCGAGTTGGGGTCCATGCGCGCCAAGAGTGAACGCATCGTTGGGCTGGGGCGCTATCTGGCCGAAGCCCTCGACGGGGATGCGGGGCTCACGGCCCAGGTGGAACGGGCCGCCCACTTGTGCAAGACCGATCTGGTCAGTCAGGTGGTGGTCGAATTCCCCAAACTGCAGGGCGTCATGGGACGCGTCTATGCCGCGGTGGCCGGCGAGCCCGGCGAGGTGCCGGCCGCCATCGAAGAGCATTATCGGCCTACCCGTTCCGGCGGGGATTTGCCCACCACCCGGACCGGCGCCATCGTGTCCATCGCCGATAAGATGGATTCCATTTGCGGCTGCTTCAGCGTTGGTCTGGCCCCCACGGGCGCCGCCGATCCTTACGCGCTGCGGCGGCAGGCCATCGGAGTGGTCCAGATCCTGCGCGATATGAAATTCCCCCTTTCCCTCGGGGAACTCATTCGGTTCGGCCTGTCCCCGTTCGCCGAGCAGACGGCCGGCCGCCTTGACGAACTGACGGCGGACATCAATGTTTTCTTCACGCGCCGGATCGAAGGCATCTTGGCCGAAGAGGGGTTTGCCAAGGACAGCATCGCGGCGGTCACGGCGGTGTCGGTGGACCTTATTCCGGACACCTGGCAGCGGGTGCAGGCCCTCGACCGGATCCGATCCGACGCGGATTTTGAACCGCTGGCCGTGGCGTTTAAACGGATCGTCAATATCCTGCGCAAGGCCGACGCTGAGATGGGGGGGGAAGCAATGCCGCCCGTGGATGAGGGGTTGTTTGAAAAACCCTGTGAAGCCGACTTGCTCAAGGCCTACCGCGGGGTGAAAGAGAAGGTGGCCGCCCAGGTGCGGGAAGGGGCTTACGGCGATGCCCTGCGGGATATCGCAACCCTCAAAGGTCCGGTGGACACCTTTTTTGAAGGGGTGCTGGTGATGGCCGAAGATGACGCCGTGCGCAGCAACCGCATGGCCTTGCTGGGACGCCTGGCCGGGTTGTTTGCCCGCATCGCCGATTTCTCGAAGATCACGACTTAGAGGATATCCCAGAGGAACCATCGTCATTATTCAACCGAAATCGCCATCGATGATTCCCTGGCCCACCAAGGTGCACGACCTGGGGTATCGTGATAGCGCCGGCCTATACGGCAATCATTGATAAGCCGATCATCGATCCCGCTTTCGATTGCGACAACAGGGAAAATACGTTTTTTCATGAACGTCATGCCCTTCATGGTGTCAATGTTTTAATAGGAGAAGATAATGCCTTACGAACCTGAAAAGGATAAAGTCCTCAAGGAATGGAAGTGTGATGAAACCGGACTTCTGGTGAGCATCAACCAGTATGCTGACGGGGAACCCAAAGTGCAGATCGGCCCGCGCATCCTCAAGAAACGGGATGGATCGGACCGGGCCCCCACCAAGGCCGGGCGGCTTACGATCGAGGATGTCTTGTGGCTGTACGATATTATCGACGAGATCAAGGACGAGCTGAGCCGCAAGGCAGGGCCGGTATAAACCAGATTCGGTTTTATGGTTTTAGGGATTTAAAGTGTTAGGGGAAGCGCTTTTAAGTGCTCGTGTAGCAATTGATGTCGTTTTGAAGTGATTAAGTGGTTAAGGAACAGCGGCTGCTGAGGGGCTTAGGTTTTAAGGGCAACCCTTAAAACTCTAAACCCTTAAATCCCTGTATCGGTATTCAGCATCCCGCAGGGCAACAGAACTTTTCCGATGTTGACCTAACCATGTAACCACTTAAAACTTAGTCACTTTTTTTATAAACAGGAAGTATGTTGGAAACCCCTATCGTTCAGCCGCCGCCCCGCGGGAATAAATCGCCCATCCCCCCGCGGGTCGTGCTGGTGGCTACCGGACCGGATCTCAAACGGTTGCGGCAGGGATTGTCCAGCCCCGACGACCGGGGTGAGCGCCTCTATCTGAGCCGCATCTACAGGGCGCTGGAAACGCCGGCGCCCTGGGCGCTGGTGGGGCCCTTCATGGGCGCGCCCCAGGCCGCCATGCTCATGGAGACCCTTTCCGTCTGGGGGGTGGCGCAATTTCTTTTCCTGGGATGGTGCGGCGCCATCGCCCCCCATGTGCGTACCGGCGATATCGTGCTGCCCACCGGGGCCTTTATCGACGAGGGCACCTCACCGGGTTATGATGCCCAAGCCGATAAGGTGTTACTGCCGTCGGAGGATTTCCACCAGGTGATCAAACGCGCCCTGGCGGCGCGCGGTCTGGGGTTTCACGAAGGCCTCGTGTGGTCCACGGATGCTGTTTTCCGGGAGACCCCGTCCAAACTGGGCGCCTATCAACGCCGGGGGGGCCTGGCGGTGGAAATGGAGATTTCGGCCTGCCTCACGGTGGCGCGTCGGCGCGGGGTCTCCTTCGCCGCCGTCCTGGTGGTGTCCGATGAACTGTCCTCACTGAACTGGCGGCCGGGATTCCGCGACCCGCGCTTCAAGGAAGCCTGCCGCGCCGTAAGTCAAACCGTGGAAGACCTATGCCGGACATCCTGACACCTGATATCAAAGCGCGTGCCCGTTTGCTGGCCGAGGAGCTGACCCGGCACAACTACCGCTATCATGTCCTGGACGATCCTGAGATCGCTGACAGCGAGTATGATCGCCTCATGCATGAGCTGCAGGATCTGGAAGCACGCTGGCCGGAGTTGGTAACCCCCGACTCCCCCACCCATCGGATCGGGGCGCCGCCCTTGGCCAAATTTAACCCGGTGCCCCATACGGTGCCCATGCTGAGCCTGGACAACGCCTTCAGCGACGACGATGTTCGGGAGTTCGAGGCTCGTATCCGCCGTCTGTTGAAAACGGAAGACCCCTTCACTTACGTCGTTGAGCCTAAGATGGACGGCGTTGCCGTGGAACTGATCTACCGCGACGGAATCCTGACCCGGGCCGCCACGCGGGGCGACGGCTTTACCGGGGAAGATATCACGGCCAACGTGCGCACGATTCAGGCGTTGCCCCTGCGGCTGCAGGATCGGAAAGTCGCCGCCGTACCGTCGCTTCTCGAAGTGCGCGGTGAGATTTTCATCCACCACGAGGCTTTCCAGCAGCTCAACCGGGAACGTATGGCGGCACAGCTGCCGCCTTTCGCCAACCCACGCAACGCTGCGGCCGGTTCGCTGCGGCAGCTCGATTCCAAGATCACGGCCCGGCGGCCGTTGAACATCTTTTGTTACGGGGTCGGCACGCTGCAGGGCGGGCAACCAACCTCCCAGAGTGCGCTGCTGGCGTTGTTCCAATCCCTGGGACTGCCGGTAAACCCCCTGATTCAGACTTGCGCCACCATCGACGCGGTGTTGGATGTCTACCGCTCCCTGGAGGCCCGCCGCGAAGATTTGCCCTACGATATCGACGGCATGGTGATCAAGGTAAACGAAGTGGCGTTGCAGGAGCGCCTGGGGGTGACTTCCCGCAGCCCGCGCTGGGCCATTGCCTACAAATTCAAGGCAGTTCAGGCCACCACCCGGCTGGAGACTATCGAAGTCCAGGTCGGTCGCACGGGGGTTCTCACACCGGTGGCGCATCTGGAACCCGTTGCGGTGGGGGGGGTGGTGGTCAGTCGGGCCACCCTGCACAACCAGGACGAAATCGACCGCAAGGACGTGCGCATCGGCGACTGGGTACTGGTCCAGCGGGCCGGGGATGTCATACCGGAAGTGGTCATGTCCATCGTCTCCAGGCGCAGCGGCGGGGAGCAGCGCTTTTGCATGCCCGACGCCTGTCCGTCCTGCGGGGCTCCGGTGGAACGGATGGCCGACGAGGTCGCCCTGCGCTGTGTCAACGCGGACTGCCCGGCCCAGATCAAAGAACGGATCCGGCATTTCGCTTCCAAAAACGCCTTCGATATCGACGGGCTGGGCACCAAGCTAGTGGACCAACTGGTCTCAGTGGATCTGGTGCGGTCCTTTCCGGATCTGTTTGCATTGGATGCCGTGACCGTGGCGGGCCTGGAGCGCATGGCCGAAAAGTCAGCTGCCAACCTGATCGACGCCCTGCAGACCAGCAAGACGATCGCTTTTGATCGCTTCATCTTCGCCCTCGGCATCCGGCACGTGGGCGAGCACGTGGCGCGCATCCTTGCCCAGCGCTTTCCCGATCTGGCGGCGCTGCAGGCAGCTTCGTCCGATGAGCTGGAAGCCATCGACGGTATCGGCCCCATCGTGGCCGCCAGCGTGGCGACTTTTTTCCGCCATGCCGAGAATCGCGACATGCTGCAGCGGCTGCTGAACGCCGGTGTGCAGATTGAGACGGTAAGCGCACCGCCGGATAAGGACCTGGCAGGGCTGACCTTTGTGCTGACCGGGTCCCTGGAAAGGATGCCCCGGTCTAAGGCCAAGCTGCAGATTGAAGCGTCCGGCGGCAAAGTGGCCGGTTCGGTCAGCCGCAAGACCGACTTTGTGGTGGCGGGCGCATCCCCCGGATCCAAACTGGCCAAGGCGCGTGAACTGGGGGTCGCGGTGATCGACGAACAGCGGCTGTGGGACATGTTGGAAAACGAATAAGGTTTTAAGGAGTGCAACCCTAACTCCCCTAACCCCTTAACCCCTAAAACTTTAGCTGCCCAGCAGCTGAAGGAGTCGTTATGGAAGACAATGTCAGAGCACGCCTATTGATTTCAGGTCGCGTGCAGGGGGTCGCCTTCCGCTGGGAAACCCGGCGGGCGGCCCAGCGCCATGATGTTACGGGGTGGGTGCGCAATCTGCCTGACGGACAGGTCGAGGCGCTGGTCGAGGGCCCCCGCGCCTCTGTCACCGACCTCATCGACTGGTGCCGCAAAGGGCCGCCCGTGGCCCGGGTGGATAGCCTCGATATTCAGTGGGAGGATTTCGGCGGCGATTTTACGTCGTTTGAAATTACATACTGAAAGTGGTTAAGGCGAACCTTAACGATCCGCCGCCCCGCTGGATGCCGGATACTGGATGCCGGTTAACCCAAAAACCATAAGTCCCGTCACTTAAGCCCACCGTTGGACCGATCCCGATAGTGTTTGTGAGATTATCGCTGTTGGATGTGTGTTTGTCAGCAGTTGCGCAGACGGCTTTGAAAAATGTTCAAGATACGGCGTGCAAAGGCCGAGGCGCGAGGCGTACACCGGGTACGCCGCAGTAACGAGGTCTGCCGCACAACGCCGATATTGGACATTTTACGAAGCCGTCAAAACAGGGCATCCACGAACTGCCGGGGATCAAAATCTTGCAGGTCCTCGACCTGCTCGCCGACACCGATATACTTCAGGGGGATCTGCAGGGTACTGCAGATGCTGACCACGATGCCGCCCTTGGCCGTACCGTCCAGCTTGGTCAGGGCCAGGGCGCTCAATTCGATGGCTTCGTCGAAGAGCTTGGCCTGGGAGAGGGCGTTTTGCCCCGTGGTGGCATCCAGTACGAGCAGGGTCTCGTGGGGGGCTTCCGGGCATTTTTTGGCCAGGGAACGCTTGATCTTTTTCAACTCCTCCATCAGGTTGACTTTGGTGTGCAGGCGTCCGGCCGTGTCCACCAGAACGATGTCGACGTTGCGGGCCATGGCGGCCGAGACGGCATCGAAGGCCACCGCCGCGGGGTCGGCCTGGTCCTTGTGCTTGACGATATCGGCGCCGGCCCGTTCGGCCCAGATGCTCAGCTGCTCGATGGCCGCGGCCCGGAAGGTGTCCGAGGCCGCGATCAGGACTTTCTTGCCTTCGCGCGTGTAACGGGCGGCCAGCTTTCCGATGGTCGTGGTTTTGCCGACTCCGTTGACCCCGACGATCATGATCACCTTGGGCCGCGGCGGGGAGACCGGTTCCTCCCCGGTGGGGGCCGCATCCACGATGGCCATAATCTCTTCCTTGAGGATGGCCTTGAGATCGGCCGGGCTGGCGATCTTGGAGGTTTTGCGGGAGATGGCCTCAATCAGCTCCATGGTGGTCTGCACGCCCAGGTCGGCCGTGATCAGCAGCTCTTCGAGCTCTTCCAGCAGCTCGTCGTCGATCTTGCGTTTGCCGCTGAACAGGTCCTCGATGTCGGTGTTGAGGAAATCGCGAGTCTTGGACAGGCCGCGCCGCAGGCGCGACATGAATCCGCCCCGGGCGGGGGGTGCCTTTTCGGGTGTTGGCGCTTCCGGCGATTCCTCCTGCTCCGCCGTTTCCAGCAGGTCTTCGATGTCCTCCGCCTCGACCGCCTCCGCCGCTGTTTCGTCGACATCGGCCGCCGCATCGTCTTCCGCGAATACCCCTTCCGGATCGAATATGTCTTCGCGTTCTTCCTCCGGGAGCGGGGCTTCCTGGCCCTTCTTTTTACGCTTCAACCATTTGAACGCCATGAATCATGGTCTCCTGTTAAACCATCAACCGCCAAAGGCGTGAACTCGCCGTACGGTGAAAAGGGTGGGTCCTCTTAAGATGATTCCGGGAAAAATGCAAGGGGAGCCGAAGGCAGTGCCGCCGGCTCCCCTTGCATTTTTCAATAAAAATAACAAAGCCTTCCGAAAAGCAGAAAAACGCCGTGGCCGCCCTATAAATGAGGATTTTCATTCGAGATCAAGGCGAACGTAAGTTTGGAACCGCAGGCAACCATCGGTATGTCGAGGACGCCAACGCACGTTCAACGCCGAGCTATGGCCAAAAGACCATTTTCAGCAGGTTGCTGGAAGCCATTTCACGATGAGGATTTTCGTTCGAGATCAAGGCGAGGCCGAGTCTCAAACCGCAGGCAACCTCCGGGTTGTCGAGGATGTGAGACGAGGCATCAACGCCGATATCGGGCGAAAAGACCATCTTGAGATGGCTTCTAAGCGGCGTCCCGTGCCTGCTCCCGCTCCAGATTGACCGACACCACCTTGGAGATGCCCTTATGTTCCATGGTGATGCCGAACAGGGTGTCGGCAAATTCCATGGTGTTCTTGTTGTGGGTGATGACGATGATCTGGGACTTGGCGCCGATGATCTTGAGCAGCTCGTTGAAGCGGTGGACATTGGCGTCGTCCAGGGGCGCATCGATCTCGTCCAGCAGGCAGAAGGCGGTCGGCTTGATCAGGAAAATCGCGAAGATGAAAGCAATGGCCGAAAGCGCTTTTTCCCCGCCGGAGAGCAGGCTCATGCGGGTGACCTTTTTCCCGGGCGGATGCACCATGAACTCCACGCCCGATTCCAGCGGTTCGTTGGGATCGGCCAGGATCAGCTCGGCTGTTCCACCGTCGAAGAGTTTGGGGAAAACTTCTCCCAGCTTTTCGTTGACCAGCGCCAGGGTTTCCAGAAAACGCTCCTGGGTGAATTTGTTGATGCGCCGGATCACAGTCTGAAGGTCTTCGATGGCTTGGTTCAGGTCTTCCTGCTGCTCGCAGAGAAAATCATAGCGGGTCTTGTATTGCTCGTATTCCTTGATGGCGCCCATGTTGACATCCTGGATCTGGCCCAGTTTCTGGCGGCAACGCTCGAGTTCCTGCTCCGCCTCTTCGATGGTGGGATCGAAGTCTTCTTCCAGGTTGGCCTGCAGTTCGGCGCGGAAGGTAGCGATCTCGCCATGATAGCGCTCGTTGAGCCGGCTGACGATGTGATCGCGTTTCATGCGCTGCTGGGAGACATCCACTTCGAGTAGGCGCAGTTTCTCATTGCTTTGCTCCCTCTGGGTCTGGATCCGGGCAATGGCGTCATCGCTGGTCTGCAACTGGCGGTCGATGGCCTGATAGAGGGTTTCATTGGATTCCAGATCCTGGGTGAGCTTTTCCAGTTCGCCATAGCGCTGGGCCAGGCCGGCTTCCAGGGTCAGGACACGTTGGGAGGCTTCCCGGTGGCGGTCGCGCTTGGTCTGAATTTCGTTTTTTAAGCTTTCAAAGCGTTGCAGCCCGTCGGCCTGGAATTCTTTCAGGCGGCGCAGGCTGTTGGCATTGTTCTCCATCTTGGCCTGCAAAGCGGTCAGCCGCAAACGGATGTCCATTTCGCGTTGCTGAAAGACCGCCATTTCCCGGGTGACCGCCTCCAGTTCGGCTCCCATGGCCGCCACTTGCTGCTGGGCCTGTTCGATCTCAGCGGCGATGTCGCGCAGGGTGGCGTGGTAGCCTTCGATCTCCTGGCCGATATCGCTTTCCTCGCCCTGCAGGCGTTCCTGCTCCAATTGCACGATGTCATGGTGGCGCTGGGCGGCTTTCACGTCTTCCGCCGCCTGGACGCTTTGCTGGCGGGCCTGGATTTCCTCCTCGACGGTCTGATGCTTTTCCGTCAATAGGAGTTGGAGGTCGGTTTCCAGGGTTTTGACCTCGGATTCCATGGCCGTCTGGATTTCCCGGCTCCCGGCGATCTGCTCGTTGAGCTGCAGGATCTGGGCGGCCAGATCGCGAATTTCCTGCTTCTGGGCCAGGATGCCGGCGGTGGTGTCGCCGCCGCCGCCCACGAAGGCCCCCTGACTGGTCACGACTTCGCCCTGGCGCGTGACAATGGTCTGGAACACGCCGTTGCGGTTGAAACGGGCGGCGGCCGCCGGCAGGTCCTCCACCACGGCCACATGGCGGAAAAGGGCTTCGGCGATCGACCGGTAGCCGTCCTCCACACGTACGTGGTTCAGCAGGCAAACCTCCGGCGGGGGCAGTTCGGCCGGATCTTTGGCCAGGGGGCGGAAGGTGTCCAGCGGCACGAACCCGCTGCGCCCGGAGGATTGGGCGCTTAGATAGTCGATGGCCTCTCGGGCGTGGCCCTGGTCGTCCACCAGGATATACTGCAGGGATTCCCCCAGGGCGGCCTCCACAGCCCCTTCGTAGCCGGGTTCGGCGGCAATGACATCGGCCACCAGACCGCGGATGCCGTTGCGGGAGCGCTCTTCGGGAGCGCTGCGTTGCATGATGGCCCGCACGCCGTCGCGGTACCACTCGAAATTGTCCTCCATTTTCTTCAGGGTCGCATGCCGTGAGCGCAGCTGGTTGCGTTCCAGATCAAGGGCCTGGCCCTGTTTGATCTGCTCCGCCAACCTGCGGCCCTTGGTTTCCAAGCGCTGTCGGGCTTCGCCGATCTGGCGTTCGAGGACCCGCAGGGCTTCCTGCTTTTCGGTCAGCCGGGACTGAGCGCGGGTTTCGGCACTGCGGGCTGTGGTCAGCGCCCGGGCCGCCAGGACCGCTTCCTCGTCGGTCTTCTTGAGGCGCCGTTGCAGGCTTTCCCGGTTGTTCTGGGCAGCCTGGTGGATATTGCGGTAACGGGCCTCCTGGCCCACGAGATCGGTCAGACGGGCGCGTTGGGTGTCCAGGGCGGTCTTCAGCGTCTCGGACTTCGCGGCAATTTCAGCGGAAGTGCGGCGCTCGGATTCGATTTCCCGCCGAACGGCCGCCACCTCCTGCTCCAGAGTCTGTTGCTGGGCTTCCGAAGCGGTGATTTCGTCCACCATGCGGGTGTTCTTGGCTTCCAGGTCGTCGCCGGCCTGCTGCAAGGCGGTGATCTCCCCATCCAAACGCTTGATTTCCCCGCGGGTATGCTGAAGATCGTTCTCGGATTTGTCCAGGGCACGCTGCAGTTCGTGTTGCCGGGATTTCTGGTTGGCGATTTCCTGGTTCTTCTGCCAGCGCTGCAGTTTGATGTCTTCCACGGCGGCATCGAGCTTCGTGATCTCGGAGACATGGCTCAGGTTGGCGTCTTTAAGCTCCTGAAGCAGACGGCTGGAGTCCTCGAGCTGCCGGGTGTAACGGTCGTGGTAGTGCAGGCCGATGAAGATGTCGAAGGTGCGCGTGCGCTCCTGGTAGGTCTTGTAGAGCTCCGCCTTGCGGGCCTGGCGCTTCAGGCTGGCCATCTGGCGTTTGATTTCCCCTACGATGTCCATGACCCGGTAGAGGTTGCGGCGGGTGGCCTCGATTTTGCGCATGGTCTCCACGCGGCGCTGCTTGAAGCGGGTCACCCCGGCGGCTTCCTCGATGAAATGCCGCCGCTCGTCCGGTCCGGCGTCGGTGATGGCGCCGATGTTGCCCTGCTGGATGACGGCAAAGGACTTGGACCCCAGGCCGCTGCCCAGGAAGAGGTCGTGGATATCCTTGAGCCGGCAGGGGCGTTTGTTGAGAAAATAGCCGCTTTCCCCCGAGCGGTAGAGCCGCCGGGTGATCATGATTTCGGCATAGTCCCGCAACTCGATCGGCACGCTGCCGTTGTCATTGACCAGGGTGAGGGCCACTTCGGCCATGTTGAGGGGCGGTTTGCCGCTGGCCCCGGCGAAAATGATGTCTTCCATGGACTTGCCGCGCAGGGTCTTTACACTTTGCTCCCCCATCACCCAGCGCAGAGCGTCGATGATGTTGCTCTTGCCGCACCCGTTGGGGCCCACCACGGCCGAAATGCCGGGCGGAAACTGGATAGACGCTTTATCGAGAAAGGATTTGAATCCCAAAATTTCCAGCTTTTTGAGTTTCATGAAACCGATATCTCCTGTTAAAACCGCCGGTTCATCCGGCAGGGATGCGCTTCCGATTGATAATCACAGGGAAATGAATGCATCAGGACCGCGCGAAATGGGCAACCGATCGGGGGCGGGGTCAGACGATCATAAGGTCGCATGGCATTGGCCGTTGGCGCCCGCGGGGTTCGTCAGCCTGCCCGATCAACCGTGACATTCCTAACAAAAATCAGGCCCTATGTAAAGAAAAAACACTATGGAGGGTATAATAAGCTGTTGGTCCCCACAAGATCTGGTGTTGAAGCGGCCCTGCAGAACGGCTGCGGTTTTGAGGCATTAAGTGTTTAAGTTTTAAGTGATTAAGTGGTTAAGGGAAGGCAGGTGGTCAGTTGCTGAGCTGTTGAGCCCATGAGCTTCTAACGAAAATGGTTTAGCGGTTTAAGGTTTTAACGATTTAAAATTTAAGGGAACAACGAGGATCACCTGCATCTAAACAACGGTTTTTTTTAAACACTTAAACTTAACCCCTTAACCACTTTCTCTAACCCCTCAAATCGCTATCGGGAACGAATTCATTCACCTGTTATCTCAAGGCCACATGTCATAAAGCACCCCGGTATTTATTGACATTCCTCCAGGCTTGTGGTCTAAAAAATCGGTATAAAGCATCCTATGTTCGGGCTTCCTACATATTCCGTTTCACATCCTGCAGAGAGAAAATCGCGATGTTGAGATCCCTTCGTATGCAAAAATCGACGGTGGCCGCCGCCATGACGAGCATCCTTTTTTTCATCGCCACACAGGCCCTGGGGGCGATGGGGACGGGGAGGATCCTGCCCAGCGGTCAGGTCAAGGTCTATCGCGGCGATCAACTGGTCTCCGTGTTGAGCGAAGAAGCGCCTCTGCCGGAAGGGGTTTTGTTGGCTCCCGAGGGGCAGTGCGGTATGCGCCTGGACAACCTGTTTCTCGTGGCGGATGACGGCAGCCAGTTTTCGATTGCCGGGAGCCGGGCCGGGCGCGAACTCGCGGTTCGCCAGGGGACCCTTTATTTTGCCATGTCGGGCACCACGGGGCCGCTGGCCTTTCATACGCCGGACGGGGTGGTGACCACCCTGCGCATGATCCTGAAGGCGTCCACCGCGGGTGGGTTGCTGAAAGGCTATGTCGACGCCGCTCCGGACGGCACCCGTATCGGTGTCCTGGAAGGGGGCACACTGGTCGTCATGACCCCCGAAGGGGAGCAGACGATCGAATCCGGACGCCAGATTACCTTGGCCCAGGCCAACCTGTTCGACGAAGCGCCGGCTGAAGAGGGTGCCGAGGCCGGGAAGGGGAACCAGGAGAAAGAGCAAAAAGGGAACACGGACGATGACGATGAAATCCCGGCGGCCTATTTCTGGGGGGGCGGTGGGTTGGCCGCCCTGGCAGGCATCGGCCTTGCGGCGGGCAGCGGCGGCGGGGGCGGCGGTGGTGGCGGCGCGTTTATCCCGCCGGCCAGTCCTTCCACCCCGTGACCTGGGTGGAACTCTCTCCAAAACACAACGGCGGCTTGCAATCCTTTGCAGGCCGCCGTTTTAATGTAATCGGACAATAACGGTGATGCGTAACGCAAATCGAAATCATGCCGGCTGGCCGGCCTTATACTCCTGGACCTCGATCCTGCTGCTATTCGTATTGATGGGGGGGCTGGGGGGGTGTCTCAACCCCAAGGAAGAAAAGCTCAACATGGCCATGGCCGAAAGCCATGTCATGCGGACCCCGGAGGCGCGCGACGCCGAGGACTTCAACCGCGAACTGCTGGCCGGAGCCCAGATCAGCACCGATCCCGGCGATCTGCTGCTGGGAACGGGCGACCTGCTGCAGGTGGAGGTGTTCGAGGCCAAGGAGCTGGCGGCCAAGGTGCGGATCAGCTCGCGGGGCTTCATCACCCTGCCGCTCATCGGACCGGTGGAGGTCAAAGGGCTCAGCGCCCGGGAGGCCGAACTGCGCATCGAAGCGCTCTACCGGGAGAAGTACATCAAGGAGCCCCACGTGTCGGTCTTCGTGGAGGAGCACTACAGCCAGCGGGTGACCCTGGTGGGCGAACTTAAAAGTCCGGGCACCTACGACTATCCCCGCAAGATGCGGCTGCTGGACGTGCTCTCCCTGGCGGGCGGGCTTACGGAGAAGGCCGGCCGCACGGCCCAGGTGCGCCGCATGGGCGAAAACCAGGATGCCGCCAACACGATTATCGTGGATTTGGACAGTATGCTGCAACAGGGCCACAGCGAGCTCAATATCGAGATCAACGGGGGCGACATCATCTTCGTGCCGGCCGCCGGCAACTTTTTCATCAGCGGCGCGGTGGTACGTCCGGGCACCTATCCCATCAAGGACGAGCTTTTCCTGTTGGAGGCCATTTCCACGGCCGGCGGTTTCAAAGGCTATGCGGATCCCGACGATATCGTCCTGGTCCGCCACAACAAGGAGGGCGAACGCCAGGTCATGGAACTGGACCTGGACGACCCCGCGATCCAGCGGATGGTGGTCCAGGACCGGGACGTGATCATCGCCAAGTCCAGCGCCTGGGGCAAGTTCGTCACCGGTTTCGGGGTCAGCATCGGCTTCCCGGGGGTGGGGAGCGTGGGGTACACGGATCCCGAGCGATAGTCACAGCTGACCGCAAAACGCAAAAAACCGCCCGGTGGGGCGGTTTTTTATTGCCTCGATCGGCAACGCAACAGCAGTCCACAAGCCGCTAAGCCGCTAAGCTGTTGAGCAACGACAGGGGCGGTGGGCTAACGGAACGGAAATAATAAAAACAAGTTGTTGGTTATTCGTTATGAGGAAAGCCGGTAGAGCGGGGAATAGATTATCCGTTAATCGTCATAAGGAACTGCGAGAAATCGAGTAAACACCAATTACCAATAACCGATAACGAATAACGAACTTTCTTCATTTCCGACCCCCGGTGTCACCAACGGCTTACCAGCTCAACAGCCAGCAGTTGAATTTCCCTCAATCCCCCTTTTTTTTGTATTCCAGCCGCTTGACCCGGTAGACGCCCTTGTTCGATACCAGAACCATGGCGATCTCCCCCCGGGTGGTGCGCCAATCCCGGTTCGGCATGTGGTAGCGGACATGGAAGACGCCTTTCAGGGCGATCCGTCCAGTGGCGTCGTCTTTTTCCCAGGACATCAGGTCGATGGTATATCCCAGCCCGGCAAGGGCGGCGAAATTTTTCCGGTAGATGGGCAGCACCGTGCTGAATGGGCGGCCGTTTTCCAGGGCGTCTTTGGCGAAGAACAGGCGCAAGCGCTCTAGGTCGCGGCTTTCGTAGGCCTGGGCGTAGGCGCTGATGAAATCCCGCAGGCGGTCCTCGATCGAATAGGCTGGAAGCAGGGCGGGGGCGGGCGGTTTCGTCCGGGAATCCTCGGCCGCAGGTGACAGCGGCGGGGCAGCGGTTGTCGCAATGCGTGTCGCCGAGGGGAGCGGGGCTGGCCGCACGGCGTCGGTTTGCGCAGGCACCCTGCCCGAAGTTTCCACCATGGCGGGTGTCGGAAGTCCCCCGCTTGCTTGCCCTGGGATTGCCCTTGCCGGCCGTGGGACGGAATCGCCGGCGTTGTTCTTCAACGGGGCGGGTGCCGCGGCAAGGCCCAGGACCGCCGCAGGCTGTCGCCCGGGCGTTTTTCTCTCCGCCGCAGCCTCCTCGGCATATACGGGGTCGGGCGGCAGGGGGGCGGGCACTTCGTGCCCGATGAGCGGTGTTTCCGCTGTAAATGCCTCCGTCAGGCGTGGCCCAGAGACCGCTTCGGGCGATGGTGCGATTTTTGCGCTTCCGGCGGCCTCCCTGTCGGCCGGCTTGCCTGGGCGTGGTGCGAAAAGCGCCTTTTTCTTCGCGGCATCTCCGGCGCCGTCGGGTAGCGCCTCCTTTTGGGCAGGGGCTTGGGGCTCCCCTTTGGGCAGGGGGGCGCTCGATCCGATCTGCCGGGGCGCATCGGGCTTCGCCAGGTCCGTTGTGACGACTGCGATGGGCGTTTCTTCCGGCGGGGACGGTTTCCCTGCGGTATCGGGTGCTACCCGGGAAATGATGACGGGCTTGCTCAGGGGCCACCCGCCCTGCTCCATAAAGACCCCCAGGCCGATGGCCAGCAGCAGTCCGGCGGCGGCCGCCGCCCAGGGCCATCGAGGGCGCCTGGTGGGCGGCAGGCTGTTTTGCAGCATCAGGCCGGCGGTCACCGCGGCGGCCACCGGGCGGGCGTCCACCGCTTCCGGACCGGGTACCGGAAGACTGCGGGGGAGCTCTCCGGGCAGCATCAGGTCTTCGATGCTTTCGGCGATAATGTCGGCGCCGATGGTGTCCACATCCTTGACAAAGCCGCTCAGCAGGGCATGGTCGCAGAGAATATTGACGAGCCGGGGGGCGCCCTGGGAAAACTGGTGGATGAGCGGGAAGGCGTCCGGGCTGAAGATCGCGCGGGAAGCCCCGGCCACTTTCAGGCGATGGCGCACCAGTGCTTCGGTCTCCTCGAGGTCCAAGGCGTCCAGGTGATAGTTGACGGTGATGCGCTGCTTGAGTGCGCGGTTTACGGGCGCGGCGATAATGTCGAGGAATTCCTCCTGCCCCACGAAGAACACATTCAGCAGCTTTTGATCGGGGTCCTCGATGTTGGAGAGCAGTCGGATTTCCTCCAGGAGGGTCTGGTCCAGGCGCTGGGCCTCGTCCACGATGAGCAGGACGCTGCGCCCGGCCGCACGGTTTTTGCGCAGAAACTTCTCGAAGGCGAAAAGAAAGTCTACCTTGTTCGTGTAACGCCGGCGCATGCCGTAGGCGTGGGCTATGAAGTTGAAAAACGCCATGGGCGTCAGGCTCGGATCCTGCACGGTGGCTACGACGACATGCTTGTCGAGCCGGCTGAGCAGGGAGTGGATGAGGGTGGTCTTGCCCGTGCCCACACCGCCCGACAGGAGCAGAAACCCTTTGCTGTTGCGCACGCCGTAGACCATCACCGCCAGGGCTTCCCGGTGTTTGTTCCCCATCCACAGGAAGGATGGGTCGGTGCTGATCTGGAAAGGCTTTTGCGTCAATCCGTAGAGATGGCGGTACATGGATAATCACCCGGTGGCTAAGCGATCAAGTTTTAAGTGATTAAGTGAAAAACGGTGTCTTTTAACGGAAACCTTTTTAGGTTTTATGGATTTAAGGTGTTATGGTTAACGTTCAAATCCCTAAGGTCTTACCGGCGGGAATTGCATTGCTTAGATGCAGGTGAACCTGTTTTTTTCCTTAAAACCCTAAATCGTTAAAACCAAAAACCTGTCGCTTTGCCAGTTTGACCTCCATCGGATGAATTTACTTAATCACTTTTCCTTTTCTTCTCGACCTCATAATCCAGCCGGACCACCCGGTAGCTGGTGCCGTGAGGCAGGAGGTCCAAGGCGATGGTGCCCTGGCTGCGGTAGTCCTTCTGATCGCCCATCCGGCCTTCGGCCATGAAACGCCCCTTTACGACCAGGGGTGCGGTGGGACCGCTATCCTCCCAGCGGGCGATTTCGATGCGGTAGGACAGCCGTTCGAGGCGCGCCATGTTGTCCCGGTAGCGCGGAAGCATGTCTTTAAAAGGCTGCCCGTTCTCGGTGGCCGCCGGGCCGAACAGGGCCGCCAGGCGGTCCGGGTCCCGGGCCTCGTAGGTCCGGCAGTAATGGTCGATGAAAGCCCGGATTCGGCTTTCGGTCGGAGGTGCCGGCCCGTCGGCGATAGGCGTTTCCACAACAGCGGTGAGGGGCGATACCGGCTGGAGAGGGGGACTTTCTTCACTATCCGATACAACGTCCGCGGATGTGCCGGTGTTGAGCCAGATTTCTATCAGGCCCCGTTCCCGGTGGCGATACCGCCGGGAGAGATTTTTCAGCTGCACGATCGGTTTCGCGTGGGGGGCGTTAGCGGCCAGGAAGGTCTGCACTGCGGCCCTGAGCGTCCGGGCGGCATCCCGGTCGGCGCTATTGAAATAGCGGATAGTGCTGGGAAGCATCAGGGATTCAGGCGTTGGGCCGATGCGGGCCGGCGGATAGCCCCTGTCGGAGAGATGGGCGGCCAGCGTTCCTGACAGCCGTGCGCCGTCCGCACCGGCATGGAAGATCGACAGGCGAAGGGAAGGGAGGGATGCTGCGGCGGTATCGACAGCCGTCTGCCTGCCGGCGCTATCCGCCTCCCCGTTCGATGCGTCGGGCGTCGATGGCCGAGGCTTTTCCGGCGGTTGGATCGATTGTTCAGGTGGCGCATGGTCCGGCAGGGCCGATGGGGCCGGCGCAGCGTCCACCGAGAGCGGACCTGCGGCGGATCGCTTCTCAGGCCGGGGGCGCGTTTGCCCCGGCGCCGGGTTCGGTTCCGGCAGATCGATGGGGAAGGACGCTTTTCGGGGGAGGGCGCGGACTTGGGGAACCACCGGTTGGATGACCCGGTGCCGGGAGGCCTGGTAAGCGCTGCGCCGCCCCCGGGCGCGATCCAGCTGGTCGAGCACCAGGGCGGCGGCCACCAGCAGGAGCACCACCACGATCACGGCGGTGAAGCGGGCGCGCCGGGGGCGGGCATGGCGGAGAACTTGGGGATCGGGTTCGTACCAGGTGGTTTCGGCCGCCAGGCGTGTGTCGTAGGCTTCTTTGGCCGCGGGGTCGCGCAGGGTTTCATAGGCCTCGGTCAGGGCGGTAAAGCCCTGGGCGTCGGGCATTTGCCCCGGCCGGAGGTCCGGGTGCAGGTCCCGGGCCCGCCGGCGGTAAGCCCGGCGGATAGTGTCCGCGTCGCTGTCCGGTGCCACCCCGAGTACTTTGTAGAAGGCCGCTTGCGGCGGGTCGGGTACCAGATGCAGGGCCTGGGCCACGGGCGTGAGCCGCGCCCGCAGACGGTCCAGGGTGATGTCCGCCGTGCGGCAGGCCTCTTGCAGCAGGGGCGGCGCTTGGTGCGCGGGGTTAAGGGCGACGATGCGGCGGCACAGGTCCAGGTAGTGCGCATTTTCCGCCACGCGGCTGATAACGGTGGGGCTGTCGCCCGCCGTGGCCACGGCCCGTACGAAGGCGGTCAGAACAGCGTTGGGGGCGTCAAGGTAGGGGCTATCGGGTTTCTTCACGGTGGCCACTAAAAGATTGGATATGGGTTTAAGGATTTAGGGTGTTAGGGGCTAAAACCTGACCCGGTTGTCTGGAATGCGCAAGTCGTTTTTAATGCAAAAGCAATAACCATGAAAAACACGAAGGCATCCATCCTTTTTCGAACGGTATTTCTTCGTGGTAAATTTTTGTTGACGGGCGCTTTCCTGAGAGCCGTTAAACCTTAACGCCTTAAAACCCTAACACCCTATTTCCCGGTCAGCTGTTTGGCCTGGGCTGTTTCCTTTCCGTAGCCGTAGTAGCGGTAGTAGGAGTGGTAGCCGTAGCGCCGGGTCATGTCCACCTTGTTGATGATGCATCCCAGGATGGTGGCCCGCACGTTGATCATGCTTTTCTTGAAGTGGCGCAGTTCGTCCCGCTTGGCCTCCCCCATGCCGGTGGCCAGCACCACGCCCCCCACGTTCTGGGCCAGCACCAGCACGTCGGCAAAGCCCTGGTGGGGCGGGGCGTCTACGATGACCCGGTCGAAACGCTTTTCCAGGTAGCGCATGAGCTTGGTAAAACGTTTGGAGGCCAACAGCTCCACCGGGTTGGGGGGAATGGGCCCCGCCGGGATGAAGTGCAGGTTTTCCACCCCGTTGCGGCAGATGACGCCTTTTTGGGTCACCCCGGCCAGGAAGCTGGAAAGGCCCGGTGCCCCGTTGAAACCGTTTTCACTGAAGATTTTGTGGATGCGCGGCTTGCGCAAGTCGGCATCCACCACCACCACGTTCTCGCCCGCGCCGGCAAAGGTAAGCGCCAGGTTGGCCGCCAGGGTGGTTTTACCCTCCCCGGGCTTGGTGCTGGTGATGAGGAAGCTGCGGGCCTTGGGGCCGCTGCTGGAGAGTTGCAGCGACACCCGGGTGGTACGCATGGCCTCCGACATGGGTGCTCGCGGGTCGTGCAAAAAGGTTTTCTCCACGGAGTGGGAGGTGTCCTTGGAGATGGGCACCACCCCCAGGATAGGGATCTGGAAGCGGTCGCTGATCTCCTCCGGGTTGCTGACCGTGTCATTGAAGTATTCCAGCAGAAATGCCAGGCCAACTCCAGCCATGAGGCCCACCACGATGGCCAGCAGCAGGTTGCGCCGCACATTGGGTTTGGCGGGCAGGAGGGAGAGGTCGGCCGGGCTGACCACGCTGATGTTGCTGGAGGCCACCCCCACCATGGACTCGATTTCCCGACTGCGGTGCAGCAGGCTTTCATAGATGCTCTTGTTGGTTTCCACTTCGCGGGCCATGATCTTGTACTGGGTGGCGCGCTCGTTGAGCTCCAGGGCCAGCTGCTTCTGGTGCTCCACCCGCGCCCGCATGGTGTCCACCCGCTGCCGGGCAGCCATGAATTCGTTCTTGAGGGACTGGAAGATCTTCTGCTCCTCGGCGGCGATGCGCTGGGCGGTGGAGTCCATGCGGGCCTTGAGTGTTTTGACGGACGGATACTCGGGCTGGAAGGTCACGCTCAGCTGGTCGTGCTCGGATGTCAGACGGGAATATTCGGCCTTAAGTTCCGCGATCATGGGGCTGCTCATGACCTGGGGCATGTTGCCGGGTCCGTCCGCGATGGCCTGCTTATAGACGGCCTCCTTCTGGATAAAGTCCCCTTCGGCGTCCGCCAGCAGGCTGTTCAGCCCCTCCAGCTCACGGTAGACCCCGTTCAGGTTGGTGTCCATGGAGACGATGCCGGCGGCCTTGGCGAAGTGGTTCATCTGTTCCTCGGCACGTTCCAGGTTGACCTTGGCCCGGTCGATCTGCTTCATCAGGAAGGTCTGGGCCGTGGCCGAGGCCCCCAGGCGCTGCTCCATGCGCCAGTTGATGAATTCCTGGCAGACGGCGTTGACCACGTCCCGGGAGAGCATGGGGTCTTCGGACAGGAAGCCCACCGTCATGAGCATACTGGTGCCGTTGGAGGACACGTCCAGGCCCCCTTTTAGATACCCTGCCAGGGACTGGCGCAGGAGGTATTCCTCGGACAACAGGCTGTCGTCGACCAGGGGTTTGGCCGCCTCGTCCTTGGGCAGGAACGATTTGATGAAATTCTTGATGCCCTGCTTGAGCCGTGTGATGGGGCCCGGTTCGGTGTCCGCGAAGAAGAGTTCCTGGATCACCGGATGGTCCTTGAGGTTCATGCGGTCCACCACCCGCTCCAGGAAAGTCGGATTGGTGATGAGCTGCACCTGGGTTTCGAAATATTCCTCCGACATCCAGCGCGGGGTGGTCTCGGAGAGCTCCTGGAAGTTGGTGACGTTCTGGTCGGACTGGGCGATCTCCAGGGTGGCGTAGGACTCGTAGAGTTTGGGTTGGGAGAGGGTCAGGATCAGGGTGGTCACGAAGGTCAGCAACAGGACGCTGATAATGAGCCATTTGCGCCGCAGGAGCACCTCCAGGTAGTCCCGTAGGTGGATCTCTTCCTGCTCCCACTCGGGAACCGGGCTGCGCAGGTCGGTGGACGGCAGGTAGGCCGCCTCGCCCCCCATTCGGCTGGGGACCACGGGGTAACGCGGATCGTGCAGGTTGTCGTGCATTATTTTACTTCCTATCCATTGTTGGGCGTGGTTTCGCTGGCGGTCGTTGTCGCAATGGTTGAGAAGGGGTTTAATGCTTTAGGGTTTTAAGGCAGAGACGATTAAGCTGGTGAAAAAAGAAGTTTAGGCCTTAAGGGGCTAGTGTTTTTTATGGCCATGCGCTAAATTTTTACCATAGAGAACCTTAAAACGTTAAATCCCTGAACCCTAAGAATCGGTGCCGGCAGAGGCTGCCTTTGGCATCGGTTCGATATCAAAATCATCCACCCACAGCGTCCCGGCGATCTTACTGTCGAAGCGCCGGCTTTTGTTGCGGCGCAGTCGGACCACCACGGCCCGGCAGTCTTTCGGCGGCGTGAAGGTCAGGGTTTCCGCCTGCCAGTCGCGGTCGCCGGTCAGCATGGGGCCCGGCACCCGGAAGCCCCGGCAGTCGAAGCCGTAGATCTCCACGAAGGGTCCCTGGTCGGTGGTCAGGCCCCGGCCGCGCCACCACCAGTGCAGGCGATAGGTCACGCCCGCTGTTACGGGCACGATCTGGTAGAGGTGATGGAAAGCGACGTTTTCCTGCCCGTAGAAGGTAAGGCGGGCGGCCGTGCCGCGGCCGTGCCCCTGGCCGAAGGCCTGCTGTAACTGCCATTGCCCTGCGGGATCGCGCCCCCAGCGCCAGTCAAAGCCCGTATTGCTTACCGCCTGCTCGAATCCGCCGTTGGTCAGGGGACCGGATCCGTTGGCGCCATACCAAATGGCGTCCGCCTCGCTGACGTCTTTCATAGATATCAAAAAACTCACGAATTTCAAGCGGATACTCTCGTCCGGTGGGCCATCGGCAGTGATTGCCTGCCAAACCGCCCGGGCGTCGTCCAGTCGGCTCCAGCGCATGAGCCATTCCAGGTAGGCCGGCCGGGCCTCCGGAGCCAGGGCGGCCAGGGTGGCCCGGGCGTCACCGTCGAAGTGGGTGTCTGCCAGGGCGAAAGTGTCAGTTAACTTCCAACCCCGCACGGCCAGTCGGTTGACGCAGCGGCGGAAGACGTCTTCCATGCCCAGGTCGTGGGCCAGCAGCGCCGTGGGCCACTGCCAGAACAAAACGTCTTCGGTACGCCGCGCCACGAAGGCCACCACGGCCCGGGCCTTGTCGCTGTGCCCGATGGCGGCTTCGGCTTCGGCCAGTTTGAGCCAGGCCCCCATGCGGGCCGGATCCCGGGTGACGGCCTCCCGGTAGTACGCCGCCGCCCCGGCAGTATCCAGGCCAAACCAGGCCCGTTGCCCAAAGGCTATCATAGCTTCCGGGAAGTACCGCAAGGTTTGGGCCTCTTCGTCGCTGAAGGTATAGTCCTGGAAATACAGATGCCGCTGCTGCCACGCGAAGGGCAGCAGCCAGGCGGCGAAGCCGGTTAGAAACAGAGTAGCGACGGCGGCCAAAATGTGGCGTTGGGTCATCATGGAAATTTTTTTTGCGATAAAGAAAAGTTGGATTGGTTACCTGTTATGGGGTCATGGGTATTCGGTTTCATCGGGGAGTTCTTCGGTTTGTTACAACCGGTAACCGATAACGAATGACCAACCCACGAAGCGGGCCTGTAATCAGTTCTTTCTTCGGAACATCTCCCAAAACCGCCCGCGGCGGTTGGTGCGCTGGGGCAGGTCGGCTCTATCCATGTTTTTCATGGGGTGGCCGTTGAGGACTTTGGACGGGTTTTCCACGGTGAGCAGGGCCAGGTTTTTGCGGCCCACCAGTCCGGCCAGTTCTTCCACCCCCCGGCGCACGATGCGCGCGCTGCGATCCCGGGTGTCGTGGCTGTCGGTGGCCAGGCAGTGCACGGCGCCGGCGAGCAGCAGATGCCGGGCCGCTTTCCAGGCCGTTTTGCCGTGCGTGCCGATCAGGCTGGTCCAATTGACCTGCAAGTGGACGCCCGTCTCCAGCAGCCGCTCCACCAGGGCCGGCTGGCTGGCCAATTGCGCGCAGCGCTCAGGATGGGCCATCAGGATCTTGAACCCCCGGCCGGTCACCTCGAAGAGGATCTGCTCCCAATGCAGGGGCAGGCGCTGGAAGGGCGGTTCGATCAACACGTAAGCCCCCCCCGCCAGGGGGATCACCTCGCCCTTGTCCAGCATGGCGGGCACTTCCGGGGCCAGGGTGATCTCCATGCCGGGCAGCACGGTCAGATCCAAATGGTCCTCTTGCATGATGGCATTGAGGTTTTCCACGTGCAGGGCGACGGATTGGGCGAACTTGACGCCCCGGTCTTCCGGCACCGCATGGGGGGTGGCAATCACCCGGGAGTAGCCGGCCCGGACGTAGTGGCGCGCCATTTCCAGGCTATGCCCGATATCCCGGGCTCCGTCGTCGATCCCGGGCAAAATGTGGGAGTGGATGTCGAGCATAAGAAAGTCAGCTGGTGAGCAATAGCTTCAGCTAATGCGTTGATAAGCTGATGAGTAGTAAAAAAGTTGGTAAAAAGGGGCCGAGGATCCAAGGTCGAATAGGCAAAGGGACAATGAAAATGCAAGGGGCCGAGGAGCCGAGGGGTCAAGGGCGAAAAGCAAAAAATTGAATCCTCGGGCCCTCAGTACCTATAATTTCTTCAGATCTTGCTTTCCAGGGAGTTGATTGGTGCTTTCATCATTCGGGAATTTTGAGGTCAGACCATAGCGCTTCAGGTAGAGGTCGTATGATTTTTGCCATACCTGGAGATCTTTGTAATCTTTTAGTATATCACTTGAATGCTTGGACCCCTGGACCCTTGGCCCCTCTTTTTTCCGGTTTCTTTGCCGCCGTGCAATCTTCGACGACCGCCATCAGCATCACGAAATAAACCGCGTTGGCGGGCATCTGCAGGTTGAAGTCGAAGAAGCTGTGGAAGATCAATGCGGCCAGACCGCTCAGGGCGCCCACGGCCGGGAAGAAGCGCTCGGGGGCGGCGGCCGGGTCCATACGGCCGATCCGCCGCACGCCGACCGCTATGAACCAGACCAGACCTCCCAGAAGGGCCGCCGCCCCGATCCAGCCGGTTTCCACCACGAGTTGCAGGATGTCGTTGTGCAGGTAGTAGGGCGTGGTGCCCCCCGGCAGGGAGGTGGTGTGGTAGAGGGGAAAGAGGGGCTTGAAGGCCGCCAGGCCGATGCCCAGAGGATGCTGGGCGATCATGGCCAGGCTGTCGCGCCACACATCGATGCGCGAGACGTTTTCGCTCAGAGCCAGAAAACGCTCCAGCACCGGATCCACCCCGATCGTTCCGCCATAGAATACGACCCCGCAGGCCAACAACCCAACCACCAGCCAGACCGCCGCCGGCACCCGCCGACCGCCCGCCCCCAACAGCGCCAGGAAGACGGCCAGCCCCACGAATCCACCCACGATTCCGGCCCGGGATTTGGAGAAGAGCAGGGCCAGGGCCATCAGCACCAGGCCCAGCACCATCAGGCCGTGCTGGTGGGGCCGGTCCGATTGCAGCAGGGTCTTGAAGCTAATTTTTCCGTGCCAGTCGATGCGGGCCAGCAGGAACCCCAGGGACAGGGGGATCATCATCTCCAGGTAGCCGGCAAAGTGGTTGCGGTTGATCCAGGTGCCCCGGGCGTTGCCGAGCCCAGCCTTGAGATAATCCACCCATAGGACGCCCAGGTTGGGCACCAGGGCCTGCAACAGGCCGTAGAAGGCTTCCAGCACCGCCAGAGCGAAGAGCAGCCAGAGGGTCAGCCGCAAGGTCCGCCGGTTGCGGACGTGGCACGCGAGCACCCGGTAGAAAAGGGCCAGCCCCAGCAGAAAGCCCCACCAAGCCAGAGCGTTCAGCGGGTAGTATCCCAGGCTGTGCCAGGCCGTCGGGGTCCCTGTGAGGGCCCGGGCCTCCTCCAGCAGGGCGAAGCGCGCCGGGCTTAAAAGCGCCAGCAGTCCGTCCGGCAGGGGCACGCACAAGAGCAGGGTCACCAGGAAGAAAGGGCCCAGGGAGAAATAAAAGGCCTTTCCCGGTCGCGGCAGATCCTCTGCGGGCACCCCCCACAACATTAACACGAACGCCAGATACATCAGGACCGTATACCCCCCCCACACGAAGGGCTGCACGGCTGCGAAGAGGATGGGGATGGTGATTAAAATAAAAGGGACAAGGAGTTTGAGAGCGGTCGTCATATGATTGCTGTCGGCGGAATTGGTTGGCAGCCAACGGCGGCTATTCCGATGATGTGTGGAATGCTTTTCCGAGCGAAAAGTGGAACGGCTGTGCCGCGGCGCGTCTGGAAGGTTAGCCCCGGAAGCGCTTTCGGCTGATCACGAAGACCACCAGCCCCGCGCCCATGAGCCAGGCGCCGGTGGCCATAGCCCCCGTGTTTTCCTCGGACGCAACGCGGGCGGCGGTGACGTCGCGGACGCCGGCGTAGGCCATGCCCGTCAGGGATGCCTGGCGCCTATTGTTGTCTTCCGAGAGATCAAGGATGGCGGTTTCTTCGATGAGGCAACCTTTCGCGAGGTTGGAAACGGCCTGGCGCGTGGCGGGATCCGTCTGGGAATCGGGGCCGTTCCTGAAATACGGTACCGGTTCCGAAGCAAACAAAGGGTGGACCCAAATCAGCAGCAGAAATAGGTACGCCAAAGCCGATTTTTTCACGTCGCACTCCATTCCAAATTTTCGGGTGATGCGGGCTTTGGGGGGCACATTAAAAATCGGGCAGCGTCAGGGGCAGGGGGACGCTGTCCGATCCAAGGTAAATGCTCTGTGGACTCCTACCATCGAAATTTCGGGAAGTCAATGGGGATATGGCAGGATTGGGCATGAGAAGATATTCTGCCAAAGACTTCCATCGCCGGAATGCTTTTTGATATTACGAAAACACAGCGCTTGGGGGCTATATGCCGTGTATTCGAATCGCTTCCGAAGCCCGGCATTCAGTGTGTAAAAGAAAAATTTCAAGGTTGAAAACCCTAAATCGCCAAACCGTTGGGCCATTATACCCTAAAGCAATAGTCCCCTCACCGCCACTAGGATAAAAGCGCCGGCCGCCGCCAGGGTCTGTCCGCGCACCTGGCCGCGCAGCTCACCGATCAGCACCTCGTAGCTGAACAAGACGACGATGACGCGGGTGGTCACGATGCCCATGTGCATGCTCTGTACGTGGGAATCGGGGATATAGGGTATCGACACGGCCAGGAAGAGGACCAGGAAATCCATCGGCGTCACCCGGAACCCCCTGCGGCGGCGAGTGAGTTTGAGCGTCAGGATCACGAAGAAGGTCAGGGCGCCGTGCATGATGTTAAAGAAGTGGCGGAAGAGGAGCGGCAGGTCGTTTTGCATACCGGACGTGCACTGGAAGACGATGAAGGGCAGGCAGATATAAAGTGAGAAACGCAAGGCGTCGCTCAGGACGGGCTTGCGGAACACGGCGGCCACCGTCATGGTGATCCCCATGCCCAGGCAGATCACGGCGAAGTAGGTCGGCGGCGATTTCACTAGGAGGCAGAGGGTCCACAGCAGGGCCGGGGTTATGATCTCGATGGTCTTGAAGGCAACCTTGATCAGGAGGGCCTGCTCCCTGATCTTCCGCAGGCGCCCTTTGATCACCCGGTCCACCAGGTCGAAGCGCGGGATCTTCCACCCCATGCGGTCGCTCACGGTGGAGCCCGTGATCACCAGGCAGGCAAAGACCAGATAGAAGGAAAGCAGAAAACCTTCGGACGCGTAGCGGAAGACGAAGGCGGCTAACACCAGGAAGGCCTGATGCAGGTATACCGCCACCACGGCCTCGCTTTGGTAGAGCCCCAGGCGCATGAGCTTGTGGTGCAGATGGTTTTTGTCGGCCTTGAAGGGGGATACGCCCCGCAGGATACGCTCCGTCATCACCACCAGGGTATCGATAAAGGGGAAGCCCAGCAGCACCAGCGGCAGCACCTTGTTCAAACCGTCCACGCTCTGGCTGATCCATATGGACAGGCACATGGCCAGAAAGCCCAGCAGCTGGCTGCCGGTGTCGCCCATGAAAATCACGGCCGGGTGGGTGTTGTAGCGCAGAAACCCGAAAATGGCCCCGGCCACGGCCACCGAGACGAAGACCGAGAGAATAAGGTTGTGGCCGTAACTGATGAACCCGATGCAGATGAACATGAGCAGGCTGATGCCGCCCGCTAGGCCGTCCAGCCCGTCCGCCAGGTTGATGGCGTTGGTGGCGGCCACGATCAGAAAACAGGTCAGGGGGATGGCGACCATCGGCGGCAGGATCGTGCCCGGGGGCAGCAGGCTGCCCAGGGAGCGCACTTGCAGGTCGCCGAAGATGACCACGCACAGGGCCGCCAGAATTTGCCCCGCGAACTTGGGCCGGTAGCCCAGGTTGATGACGTCGTCCAGCAGGGCGAACGCCGCGATGATGCCCGCGCCCGACAGGAGCGCATGTCCGAACCCGTTCATGGGGGCCCAGAAGATCACCGGCAGCAGGATGCCAGCGGCCATGGCCACCCCTCCCACCCGGGGGATGGGGTGCAGATGTATCTTGCGCTCGTTCGGCATGTCCACGGCGTTGTAACGCAGGGCCGCCGTCTTGAGCAGCGGGATCAGCGTTACCGTGATGAACAGTGCCAGCAGGAGTGCGGAGAGGAAAGTCAAGGTGAAAGAAGTTTTAAGTGATTAGGTGGTTAGGTAAAAAGGGTTCAAGGGTCCAAGGGGTCGAGGGAACAAGGGCTCAGGGGAAAAGATCAGGCGATGCTTGATTCTGGTTGCCGGATATCGGATTCCGAATGCTTTTCACTCGACCCCTGGTATCCCCGGAACCTGCCGTTAGCATTTCACTTGAACCCGCTTACATGAATAACTCCTCAAGTTCTCAGCAAACCGGCCGATAACAAGAAATGGTTTCAGGTTTTGTGGGGTTGGGACTTTAGGGCTCTTAAACCCCTAAATCTTTAAATTTCTAAATCCTAAAAATTACCGGAACCGCCCCGTGAAAATCACCGCCGCAGCGCCCGTCCAACATCCCATCGCCCTCAACCCCCTGGCCGGATTCGTCTGCACCGGGGTGGCGGTCGTGATCGCCCTGCTGTGCGGCGCACCGGAGGGCATGCTCAAAACATGGGGTGTCGACCTGTTGCTGGCCCTGAAGGTGGATACACCGACGGTCTGGCGCTTGGTGTTGGACTCACCCAACCTCTGGCATATGGGGATGTTTGCCGTGCTCACCACAGGGTTGCTGATTGCCGTTCCGGGCCGGTCCCGCTTGTGCGTCCACACGGCCGTGCTCCTGGGCGTCTTCCTGGAACTCGTCCAGATCGTCGTCCCCAGCCGCGAAGCCAGCCTGGGCGATATGCTCTTTAATCTGGCGGGGGTGAGTTTGGCGTTCTTTGCCTATACGGGGTTGAAGCGGTTAGGTAAAAAGGGTCCGAGGATCCAAGGGCTCAAGGACTAACGGCGCAACCCGTTAGCCGAGGGTTTTTATCTTTATCGAAATCGATTGTAATTCCAAGCCATCCACCGCAAGGGCGGCGGAAACTTGAACGCTCAGCAACCATCCGCTTACGAGCTGCTTTTACGGGCTTACCTGCTCAACAGCTGTTTTCCCCTCTGCCCCTGCCGCCAGCATTCCATCTGAACCCTTGGCCCCTTGAATCCCCGGACCCTGCCGTTCACACAAACGGACTATATAGTAAAAACCATACAATCTTCACCCATTCCGAAACGACCCATTTCACATCCGTCCAGTGGGCGAACCAGGGCCAGTGGGGCGGGTCGTAGGCTGTGGGCAGGTAGGCAAGCTCGTATTCCCCCGGCGGAAACACGTGATCGGCCATGATCTTGATGCGGCGCATGTGGTAGGGGGCGCTAACCAAAATGGCCCGGGAGGCCCCGATGTGCTTCATGAGGGCCAGCGTCTGGAGCACCTCCACGTGCGTGCGTTCCACGAAGCTCTTGTTGAAGTCCATCCGCAGGGCGCGGGCCAGGCGGGCGGTTTTCTCCGGGGTGACCAGGGCTTTGGCGACCCGGGTTTCGAAAATCTCTCCCTCCCAGGGCACGATGACGAATTTGACCCAGCCCTTGGCCACAAGTTCGTCCACCTGCTGCCGGCGGGCCGCCTCGCCCGGACCCAGGAACAGCACCGCCGCGTTGGCCTTGATGGGCGGGGTGGCGTAAAGCAGGTAGTCGGGCAGTAAGACCGCAAACAACCAGGCCGCCAGGAGGCCCCCCAGGGCAGCGCCGACGGTGTAAACGATCATGCGCTGCCGCCGCGTTTTGACAACGCCGCCTCCTCCTGCACTTGGCGTTGCGGGTTCCGGGGCGGGTGTTTCCGGCGGATCTTGGTGTTTTTGGGGAACGTCTTTCCCCAATGGCGCAAGACCTCGTTTCATAACATCCCGCAAAGACGAGTCATGTTTTTCTTAAATCCCTTGTTTTTACCGCTCACCTCGAAGGAATAGGGATCGTCCACCGTGAAGTCACCTCTGAGCGGCGCATTAAGGGTGTGCGGGGTGCCCACGTACTCATGAAAAAAACGCAAACCTTTAACTTTCGCGCTAATCGCGCGCTTTTAAAAAATATTGCGGGATTTTGCGTAAAGGTTTTAGCGGTATTGTCCAAGGGTAGGGCTTGAGACCGTTGACTTCCCAAGCCTTGCGGTCATTGCGATTGGCCGCAAGCCGGGCCTTGAGGGATCTATTGCTGGCGCCGCCCACGCGCATTTTGACCAGGACCTCGGGGATGTAGACCGTCTTGATGCGGTGCTTCAGAAGAAACCGCAGCATGATTTCGTAGTCGGCGGCCGTGCCGAGATCCAGGTTGAACAAACCGTGTTTCTCATAAATAGATCTACGTACAAAAAACGTCGGGTGAGGGGGCATCCACCCCCAATAGAACTTAGTTGGGTTAAAGCTCCCTGATTTCCAGTACCTTACAGTTTTATATCCATTTTCTGAATCGCCACTTGAAATGGATGCGCGAGTACATCTGCTGCTGATATATTCCAAATCTCCGTAACAAGCCTCAACCTGGGGGTTTTTAAAAGCCTGTTTAACGTTCTCAATAATATTGGATTGAGCATAAACGTCATCGGTATTGAGGATACCGATTACATCGCCGCCAGCAAGAGAGATACCTTTGTTCATTGCATCGAAAATACCACTATCCGGTTCTGATACGAGCTTTGTGTTTTTACAATGGAACCTTTCTATAATATCCAGAGTGCTATCATCGGATTTTCCGTCGATAATGATATGCTCGACAACAATTGATTGTCCTTCAATGCTTTTAAGGCAGTCTTCAATGGTTTTCTCTGAATTGAAGGCTGGGGATATGATAGAGAACGATGTCAATCAGATTCAAATGATGCGAGGCGAATGGATTATCGGTTATTCAGAAAGAGATCAAACAGGTAACATGAACGGCGACCACCGCTTGAGTTCGGATTGTAGTATTCGGTAATGAAACAGATTTTCAATAGTTTGTTCCCCTGGCAGGTGTCCGTCTACGAACTTTGCGTCACATCTATTTTGAGGACGTGAGAGATTGCCTGGGCAGCATCTGAGCCGGTGTTCTGCATATATCGCTTCACCTCAACAACCTTGGCATCCACCAAATAGCGATACCAAAATCCCTGAAGAAAATGGAAAGCCGTCCCGGCCTGACCATCGAGAAAACCAAGTCGCAGAAAATACCGGTAAAAAAAATAGGCAAAGGCACGAATCCCGCCGGGCAGATGGGCGTAAACCGACTCTTTTATCCAGCGCTTCATAGCCGCCTGGGAACCGGTTCGCAATCCGGCAACGCTGTCATGTGGCATGAAACCATATTCAAGATTGAGCAGATCGACAGCCTCGCGGCTGGCGTATTTGTTATGTTTGTCGGTCCACCAGGTGAGCGAATTCAGATTGTCGTCGATCATCTCGCCGGCGAAATCGACCGTTGGGCCGGCTACCTTGATGTGCTCGTCCATCCACCGGTTTTCGCACTGGCCACGACCATTACGGAACAGACGCAGCACACGCACGGGAAACACGCCGCCATGCCGAATCAAGCGGCCTTGAAAGGTCATGCGCCGCCCCCAATACACCCCGTCGATTTCCGGGCCGATGTTTGGTAACCTTTCGTGGATTTCCGCCACCAACTCCGGGGTGAGCACTTCGTCGGCATCGATCCGCAACACCCAATCGGTAGCAGGTTCAAGCTGGGTCAACGCCCAATTGAATTGACTGGCATGGTTGACCCACCCACGCTGAATAACACAGGCTCCTTGGGTACGGGCAATGTCGAGGGTTGCGTCGGTGGAATAGCAGTCAGCCACCACGATCTTGGTGGCGATATCCTGAAGGCTCGCTATACAGCGGGCAAGATGCTGCTCTTCGTTAAAGGTGAGGATGATGGCGACGACGTTCATGGTTTGCAGGTGATGGCGATCATCGACTTCGCCAATGCGGGTATGCGACCCACACGCTCGAAGCGAATATCGACAAAATCGGCCTCTTCCAGTAACTCGGTCAAGGTAGTGATCGACCAGAACTTGATATGTCCGTGATCCCAAAGCGCGGTGAAATGCTTATCCATCTTTCCTGTGAGCGCCAATGCCAAGTTCTTCCAGTACCCGTGAAAAGGGGTTGACAAAATCACCGCCCCCCCCCCGCAGAGCAGGTCGAAAATTGTTCGCGCATACTGCCGCGGCGCATACAGATGTTCAACGATCTCCAGACTCAGCACTACGGGAAACTGCCCATATTCTGCCGCCAAATCGTCATAGGCCGAGCCCTGCCGGAGCTTAAGTTCGGAATAAGCGGCTTGCGCCTGAGCGATCCCCTCGGACGAAACATCCATGCCCGTGATATCCCAACCTCGCTGGCGGAGCGCATTCGCCACGCTTCCATTGCCGCAACCCAACTCGAATAAAACTTTATCCCCTCTATCCAGATTCAGTGCATCAAGTGACTGAATTACAGTTGGCAGCAACCATCCATGCGACTGGTTCAACCCTGAACTATCATAACGATAGCCGGTGATATCTGTGGTCATGCCGCATCCTTGTGTTTTCTCAGTACATATTGCCCCATGCAAAGCGCATCCATATCCGTCCGCGCAAAGCAGTCATAAGCTTGCTCTGGTGTATCGACCACTGGTTCATTTTCGTTGAAGCTGGTATTCAGTACCATGCCAACGCCGGTACGCCTCCGGAATGCGCTGATTAATGCGTGATACAGCGGATTACTGATTTTATCTACAGTCTGTAACCGGCCAGTACCATCAACATGAGTAACAGCAGGCAATCGTTTCTGCCATTCACTACGTATAGTTATCACATGCTGCATGAATGGACTATCGACGTTTTGCTCAAAATAGGCCCCCACTTCTTCCCTTAGCACACTGGGCGCGAAGGGCCGGAAAGATTCTCGGCGTTTAATCTTTGAATTGATGGTATCCTTCATGGACGGTATAGCAGGGTTAGCCAGGATAGAACGATTGCCCAGCGCACGCGGTCCCCATTCACTGCGCCCTTGATACCAACCAACAACCAGCCCATCGGCAATCAGGCCGGATGCGGTTTCGACCAAATCAGCCTGATCCGTGCACACCTTAACCAGGAAGCCACTTCTTTCAGCGACATGACGTATACGATCCTCTGAATATTCCGGACCCCAAAAGGCGTGTTGCATGTGGAAACGTTCACTACGACCCAGCGCGTTGTGCCATACCCAGTATGCCGCGCCGAGGCAAGTGCCATCGTCCGAAGCGGCTGCCTGCAAATAGTGCTCCTTGAAATTCGTTTCGCGGTAGATACGTGCATTGGCCACACCGTTTAGGGCGCAACCACCCGCCATGGCCAAACGCGATGAAGGCACCCTATTTTGCAGGCGGGCCAGACAGTGAACTGCCACTTCTTCAAAACGTACTTGTGTAGAGCGGGCGATATCCTTCTCACGTTGAGTTAGCGGATCAGCGCGTTTGCGAGGACTACCCAATAAGTCAATAATCCGATCGGTATAGAGTCGGCCCATCTTAATGCGCTGATTACTGTCCAATGCACCACTCTCACCCCCCTCATGCATACCGAAATAACCGGCATTCAGGCGATACCATGTATCCTCGCCGAAGGTAACAAGATCCTGCATTTCCTCGCAATACTTGTCCTTGCCATAGGGTGCGAGGCCCATCACTTTATACTCTTCACCAAAGTCGTCGAAACCAATGAACTGACACATGGCCGTATAAAAGAAACCGAGGCTGTGAGGCAATGTGACTCGGTCCAATACCTCTATGCGGGTACCTTCGCAACGTGCAGCCATCATGCTGGCAAAATCCCCGGAAGCATCGTAGGAGAAACCAGCGGTGACTTGTTCAAAGGGTGACAAATAATAAGCGCTGGCGATATGTGCCAAGTGGTGCTCTACGCCAATGGTCTCAAATTTGACCTGCGCCGGGTCCTCGCCGCAGACCTGCGCCAACTGTTCCAGCACACTCTCAGTACGTCGGTTTCGCCCCATGTGTTCAATCACTGCACCAACTGCTTTTATTGGATGGTTAGCCACATAAGCCATCTTAGCCACCCGATTGGCAGATGGATCACGCGCCATAGCAACATGGGTAACATCGCGAAGCCGCAGCCCTGCGTCAGAAAGCAATCGGCGAATAGCATTTTCAGGAAACGCAGGGCTATGTTTTAGACGATCACCCAAACGCTCTTCCGCCACTGCGCCAACCAGTTGTCCATCCACTACCAAGCAGGCAGCAGAATCTGCATGGAAGGCATTAAATCCAAGAACCACTGACATTTCAGTTCCTTACTTCGTTAAAAGCACCAACTTATAGATTACTGATTAATCTCGTTAACCCAACAATCCACCTACCGCGATTAGGAGTTGGGGTTCATTCCTCATCCTAACCTACGCGCTGCGCACTAAATATCATGTCACTCTCACACAAGCAGGCGATTCTCCACCTGACAGGATCCATCGGTAAACAGCGGTCATTTCAGTGGCAATCCCCGACCAAGAGAAAGATCTCTCCATCCATGCGCGCCCTGTTATACCCATTTCCGCACGCTCAATGGCAGACTTCGACATCGCAGTGGCTAAAGCTTGCGTCAGATCATCAACGCTATTACTCACCCACCAACCACAACCATGGGTTTCGAGCCCTCTCCAAGGCGTTCCCCGGCTTGCGATCACCGGCGTCCCCATGGCAAGGCTCTCCGCAACCGCGATTGCAAAATTTTCACTCAGCGACGGCAGGACAAAAATCTCAGCGGCCTGCATCACTCGCCATTTTTCCTGCCCTTGCACAGGTCCCAGCAGCTCGACATTCGACAGACCATAGTGCACGATTAGAGAACGAAGCTCGGCATCGTAACCTTGTTCGACTGGGCCAACGATACGCAAGCGCCAGCCAGATTGGTATTCGCCCAGCTTATGCCATGCACTGACGAGACGATCCAAGGCCTTGACCGGGTGAAGACGCCCTAAAAACAGTACCGTCGGGATATCGACATCAATCTCCTCTTGGGGAAAAAGCGCGGGGACGTCAATGCCATTTGGGATCACCGCAACAGGCTGCTTGAGCCCGTAAGCACGAATATCTTCGTATTCCGCCTCACTCGTTGCATGAAACACGGAAACGACAGCGGCGGCTTCCTTCTGCCTCAACCACCAAAAAATCCTCTTCGACAATGGTGAGAATGTAAGCGCCTGCGGCGCCAACATACCCCTTGGGGACAATACCAACGGTTTTTGGGCTCGACGGGCGGCAGTAGCTGAATATACGTTGGCCAATCGCCACAACCCGTGCGAATGAAGCACATCCGCTTGCTTTGCAGATTCGAGCAAAGTCTTGCGCATGGTGTGCGAAATACCCAGTTTCCCTACGACCGGAAGCGATTTGAACTGCCAGGGATACCTGCGATCATCATACGAGAGTGCGTCCCTATTATTTTCCAGACGGTTGCTTCCGTTAGATGTCACGGATAGTAGTGTAACGACGTGGCCATGCTCGGCAAGGGCACGGCTCAGACGAGGGACCGAATATGACGGCCCCGCTGCCTCGGCATCGAGTGAGGCTACGACTTGGACGATTTGGAGCAGTGGCGATTTGTACGGATCGTTGACAGGAACATGCGCTTTTCTTAACGACATCTTATGCGGCATCTACTTAGCGAAACCTTCATTCATGCATAAGTGTTCGATACATCAAACTGGCCTTCCAAAACATCGAACCAACCAAGCGCACGTTGATGAACGATGAGATAGTTGGCCTCGAAAAAGCGATCCAACTCCGGATGCCATTCAGGAAACAACTCAATCCGCGTTGGCCGAATTCTATCGATGTGATATGGGCTGTCAGCCAGCATCTCGAATACATCCTTGAGGAAGGCACGGGCGTAGACCCAGCGATGGTTGTATTCGAATTGCAGGATATCGATACGCTCCTGCGCCAATAGCGACGAAGCACCCTGGATCACGCTCAGGTCATGTCCCTCGGTGTCACATTTGAACAGATGTATATGATCTATCTTGTGCAGTTGGCAAAAACTGGTCGCGGTCCTTTTTTCCACGTCCACCATGCCAAAAGCACCGTATTCCAACTCTTTGTCGTACACGAGCGTATTCGTCCCCCCGGTAGCACTTGCCATCATCAGTTGGCCACTGCCCTCGGTATTTGACAAAGCTGCCGGAATGCAAGTAATTTCGTCACGGTCACCATAACGCTTGGATAACAGCGCGTGGGTCTCGGGACTTGGTTCGAATGCCCAGACCTGAAAGTCCTGGCCACGATCAGATTCAATCTGCTGGATCAACGCTTGCGTCCATTCCCCAACATTGGCACCGACATCGAAAACAACTATCTTCTCACCAGGTCCTGCGCTTCCGAGTACCCTTTTCTGGACATAGGCCTCTCCGTTGAGATCTATTTGATTTGCGCCCTCACCACGCGCGAAGCAATAGATTTTACGACCCAATCGCCATACCACCCGCCGGACCCATCCACTCAACTGCATTATCATTCTCCGCGACTTCCGTGGTGTCTCAGAACGATAACGACCACAGGATCATATGGAATATTGGTTGCATAGACGAAATTCAAAAAAGCGCCGATCGTCCCGCGCAATACCCCCCTCACATCTCGTACAATGCTACGCGCCAGTCCTCCTCCGCCAATTCTATAACTTCCCCCGTACCTCACAATCTCGAAGCCCGTTTCTTGGATAAGCAGTTCGAAAACATCACGTGATAAGGCACTTTTATGGGTTGGATCGCCGTTCTGGGGCGCAAGTCCGAATGGGCTCTGGGCATTGGGAAACCGCAGAATAAGATGACCGCCAATCTTGATCATGAGCGCAAGCGCAACGAGTCGAGACGTAATCTCACTGACCGTGAAGTGCTCAAACACATCGAAACCAACGACCGTATCGAAACGATTGCGGTGTTGTTCCGCAACCGTCTCAAGGTTAGCGGGCAGCAGCTCAATACCATGCTCTTGCGCCGCCTGTAGTGCTGCGACATTGGCCTCGCTGCCAGCAACGCTGGCACCCTGCTCGATCGCCCACGCAAGAAAACTGCCGAAACCGAACCCGATCTCGAAAACCTGAGCGCCCGCGATTTTCAGACCACGGCACTCTCCCCTGAAATAGGTATCTTCGTCTGCGGTAAAGGTAAACGGGCTGCTCCAGCCTTTCCAACCCTCATAGGCATGGTAGAGGTCATCTCGAACAGGATTGGATCTAGTTTCCTGCATAAAGACTGCCCTCACTTGATTCAACTTTCTTTTCCAGGTTTATTTTTCTCCTGGCGGATCCTTGCCACCCCGAGGCCGTACGCCTGCGTCTTTGAGATCGTAAGTACTTTTCCAACACGTTTATGAGAAGGGCGTAAGCCACGTACATGGGAATCACGGCGATAATGCCATTAACGAAAAATTGGGTAAGACCTCCCGCCGCCGTCGTGATCGACAACAGCACCAGCGGCATTCGAATATAGTTGTGATGCAACATGACCTGCACTGAGCGCCAAGACATCATGGCAAAAAACCATCCAATAAGCGGCATAATTACAACGATTCCCGCCCAACCAAACTGCCAGTAGACATCACCGAACACAGAGAGCCCAAGGGATGTTCCGGTATTGCGTGTAACAAGCGTGTAGAACTTGATCCCCGGGGCGATATATCTAGGTTTTCCAGGCCAAATAACGCGCGGGATGAAGAGTGCCCAGGCATTGCCGAGGGTGTCAATGAAACGCCCCCGCTCCCGGAATCGCATCGCTAATGCCTGTACCTGTGAATAATTGAGCCGAAGCCACCAGGATTCCTCCTCCAAGGCATGATTGGCAACGCTATCCCCCACTTTGTATCGAAAATACTTCTGTACGATACCAACTCGTTCCAGATAACCTGCCCGCCAGATAGTCCCAGTCCGACTCATGATCTCAGCCCGGCCGAAATGCACAAAGTCCTGCGCCAGACCGTAGACCACCATGATACCCAAGCACGCGATGATCAATTTCCAAAGACGCTTGTGGCCCAGATAGGCGCCGATGGCCGGAAACAAAAGCGCAGTCACCATGGCTGATTTCGAAAACGTCAGCACCAGCAGGAGGAGGTGCAGCGGCCAAAGCGTCAGCAACATCCAGCGCATCCTGGCTGAGCCCCGCGCCACAAGATAGGCTGCCATCCCGAAGCCAACATCGGCAATCCCGCCTATGGAAGTGAGTGCGCCAGCGACTAAGATATGCAACTGCCCCCATTGGGACGGATACACGAATACATGACTCAGAATCATCCCGCCAAAGACGAATCCCTTGACAAGCGTCTCCGGTTTGAATACCGGTCGCCCCTGGCTGGTCTGGCGAAACACAGCCAGCCACCAGACCTTCGCATTCAGTCTCGAATGAAGCCAAAAGCCGGCGACAATGCCGAGGATGCTGGTGAAGGAGAGAAGATTGGCATAGAACAACTCGACCTCGTCGATGGTAAACCTACCTACCGCCAGCTGTTTTTGGGTTGCTATATTGCCAAAAACACCCACCAGCGGCCCAAACCCGAAGAATAGCGCCGATGAGACCAGGAACCAAAAAGCAGGAGACCAGAGTGCGGCCGGCAAGAGGCGCGCAACACGATAGCCCGAGAATAGGGTTACCGCGATCAGGTAGAGTGGCGCGCTGGCGTTGAATAGGGTGGCAACCTCCTTGTCCGGGGGTGCTAGGGCGGCGCCTGCCATCACAAGCGGCACGAGCAGGATAAAGGTGGTGGCATAGATGCCGGCGACCGGGTTCCTAAGCGAACGCCGGGCGTGAAAGCGCTGGTTGATCTGCCCAAGCGTTATCGGTAGCATGGTAGGCTCCACCGGAACTTAATATTGCTCAGGTAGGTCGGTAAGCTTACGCTCATCGAGATACCGTTCCGCCAATGCAATGTCATCTGCCAGAAACGCGTAAAGCTGCCTCCGAGTGACATCAGACACCTCGCTCACATAGGCACTCTTAACCCTGTTGAAACGGTTGACGGTCTTCAAAATCCCAAAACCTCGTCCGCCTCTTAATCGGCGCAATGGATCCAACACGGGATCCGCGAGCCGGTACACTTGCAACGCCAATCGGTTCACCAAAGGGCTTGCCAGTCCGCTACGCGGATTAGATACGCCGAAATCGCTACGGCCATCGTCAGGCAAGCTCAAAAAATCCAATATCTTTACATAGACCGCGCGGGGCGCGTCGCGCAGTTCACGCAGGTGGACCACAAGAACCTGATCGCGCTCAAACAGAGCAAACAAACGATCAAGCCGCGCGCCGAGATGGGCCCAAAAGACATAATTGAGATCACCTGGCCGGGATCGCGCCGTTTCAGGTGTCGTCTCAGCAAGCTCACGCAACCAGGCCTTTGCGAAATCCGTTTCCCGCTCCCATCCTTCACGGACCTTCTGGCTATGCAGGGAAACTGCAAGGTCAACAGGGTCGCGCACGCACACGATAATACGCGGCCGCTTGCTAAGGCACCGAATTTCCCGTAAAGCCAAATCGGAATGCAAGTATTTCGGAGTCGCATCGCCTTTCGATTTGCCGACCGCAAAGGATCCGGAAAAGAGTCCGCAATAGGCTTCGAGGTCAGGGATGTGTCCACTTAGTTCTGCGGTTGGAAAGATATCCTGTGAAAAGAAACAAAGCTCTTTTCTCGGCATGAATACCGAGTCGTGCTGGCTGAGCCAATCATAAAGCGTTGTCGTTCCGCATTTAGGTGCGCCGACAATGAAAAAATCGGGAAAAGCCGCTTCTGAAATGCTATTCATTGACCGAATTGTCACCGACTTGGTAGCTGCTGAAATTCACCATGTTTCACTCGCTTGGTCCAGTCTGTCAGCAATACAACCTTGACATAGTTGATGCCCAAATTCGTGCATGACTCGCACGTCATGTTGATACAGCAATTCAATCATGTTCATCGTATTTATTCTGATTTAGCATCAACTCGTTGTGCCTGCCACCTAGGAGCAAAGAGATCCCCTCGAAAACCTACCAGTTTTATTGTTCTATTCCAAAGAAATGTTTGAATGAAGATAGTCGTAACCACAGTTGCAACCGCAGCACCATTTGGTCCGTATAAAGGAATCAAGATGATATTTAAAATCGCGTTCAATATGGCTGAAAAACTGAGGGAAAAAGCGGTAGTTCTTTCGTTTCCACTCATATTGAGAAGGACGACTACGGCACCAACACCTGTATTGTACAGATATCCTACAGCGACAATCATTGCGACAGTATAAGCAGCGGCGAATTCTTCGCTAAACAAAATCGAGATTAGATTAGGTCCGGCGAGCCAGATCACGATGAGCAGGGCCGCCGAAGGAAGAAACGATAATCGACAGGCCTTGACCATCAGTTCTTGAACCCGAGCCTTGTCGCCACTAGCGTAGAACCGTGCGATGCGCGGTGCGATCGAGGCATTAAGCAACGCCTGGGTCACCATCAGTAGCCCAGCAACCTTTGTTCCTACATCGTAGACAGCGACACTCGCAGAACCGGTAATTAGGCCAAGCATCGCGATATCGAGCCGGCTGTTAATCATGGCCGCGCCCGACTGCAGGGTCATGGGCCACAGGCTGTGGAGCCAAGCGCGCGTCTCGAACAACGGGGACTGCGCGCCTTTAACGTCGATCGCTGTAAGACAGTGTGAAGCCATGGACCAGGAAAGTACTGTGGCCACCCCAGCGGCGATGACATGGAGCGTCATCACTGTGCTCGAATTGAGGCCCAGAAGCATTGCCGCGCCGGCGACAAGCGCGAGAAACAGCAGCGGACGCGCAAAGGTGTCTGGAACATTGGCCAAAACAACATTCTCGAAACCCGAGATGATCGCGCGATAGAGCGATAGCAGCCCAAGTAGGCAAAGCAAAACAAAAGCCGGAACGATGATACCAACCAACATCTTGGTCGGCCATCGGCCCATTGTGTCCAAAGCGATCCATGCCCCAAATCCAATAACTCCGATAGTAAGCGCGCCAAGACCCACAAATCGGAAACTCCACCGGATGATCCCCTTGAGGTGCCGGGTATCTCCGTTACTACGATAGATGGCCACTTGTCGCATGACCAGGGTCGGCAATCCCATCTGTAGCGGCATGCCAAGAATAAAGACCCAGCCGAGCGCGAAGGTGTAGACTCCATAACCCTCCGTGCCGAGCACCCGTGCCAGCAACACGGTGGATGCGAGGCCGATCGCCATACTGATGGCACGCATACCGCCCATGCCCATGCCGCTGCGCAAGAGCCACGAGGTTTCTCCGTGCGAGTTACCAGTTTTCAGGAATGCGCCAATCATAGACAGCAAGTCCGCATTGCCAAACACAGGTTCGCAGTCACGTAGCGTTCCAAAACACTTTACCCACGAACTGCACCTAACTCAATAGACCCTGCAGTCGCCGATATTGATCGCAATTCTCGGTATTTCGAAATCAACTGATCGGCCCTATGGTCATAGGAACAATCGGATAGCAGCATCCTCCGCCGTCCGGCTTCAGCAATGGACGCTCTTTCCTTATCGTGTAATAGGAAATACTGAATTTTGTTAATCATATCATCCTGATCGACGAAAAACGCACATTCCTCGCCATCGGCGAAATAATGCGTTGCAAGCTCATTTCGCTCGTGCAACATGAAACCGCCAGTCGCTGGAATCTCGAAAGTGCGCGCGGTGATGAGATCCCCCGCTGGCGCCCATGGCGTTCCCTCGAAAAGCAGACCAAGATTGATTTTCGCTCCCAGAATGGCCTTTGCATATTCCTGTCCCCAGACAGGGGTATCCTGGTAAACAGACCGAACTCGCGGGCGGGACCTGCTCCAGCCATTGGGACCCCAGATCTTCACGGAAATTTCCGGCAGCGCCTCCAACAAATGAGCAATTTCCCCTTCCTTCTTTCTCGAAATATTTCCAATGAAAACAACGTCACAACCGTAGCGCGAATGATCCAGTTCCGTCAGCGTGACAGGAACGTGCACCTCTGGATCGTAGGCGTGACTCACAAAGGTAATATTGGTATAAGCATATCGTTCCCGGAGAAAATCCATGTGCGCAGGCTTTGTCGTGAATACCCAATCATAAAGCGTGATCGCTTTGGCAGCTTGCCCATCGAAGCCCGTATCAGGATAAAAATTGATTGATACCGCTCCGCTTGCGCGCAGCGTCCGCAGTGTCTCTGGCGTAACGCTATCACCCTTAAATGCGAAGAAAAGGTCCGGTTCAAAGCCGCGCATGGCAGCAATCAGAGCGCGGTTATACTCGGTAATCATAGCGGGCGCCATGAGACGCCGCACGGCTCGCAACCAACGGGTCTCCCAACGTGGAAGGTGACTTTCCGGCGGCACAACAAGTACTGAATGACCGGCTCGCCTTAACGCACGGATAAAGCTGTAATCGTTCCCACCATGGCGGATGTTACAAGCCGCAAGAATCCGTAAGGGTCCTATATTCGAGCACTCTTCGAGTACGTTGGCTTGTGTTGCTTTGCTTAGTTCCATCCCACATGATCCATGAGTGGCGATGCCTCACGAACGAAAACAAGATCCATTTGCGTCAGTGTTCTGTCGTAAGGCCTCTGGACGTAGCTATCAATGTCGTAGATGCAAAAGCCGAGACCACCGAGAAATGCGATGACTTCTTGAGCAAGTGGATTTCCTTCATAGATGCGTTGCGTAGAGACCTCCACAAGGATAATCGTAGTAAATTCAAGCGTGTGTCCTGCCCCCCCCCCCCCCCCCCCCCCCGCGCGCAGGACTTCGCGCTCATGGCCCTGCACGTCCAGCTTGAGAAGCACACACGGCACGTCAGAGAGCTCCGTAAGCACCTCACGTAGTACATCATCACATGTCCGAACAGGCACCATGACTGGAGAGCCAACAAACGTTGGACTTTTTAGAAAAACGGAAACCGGTCTTTTTCAGTCTCTCAACACAGAGTGCGGTTTTCAGCCCTTCACTGAGCAGAAGAGATGAAAAACAAGCAATAGTGAGGCATTCCTATATATCCAACTGTCGTATCCAAGTATGGCTCGAACCCAACCGCGCACGATTTCAGTGATGTTTATCTTCCGAATCACTCTATGCTCTTCTCCTTTAGAACACCATATCTACCATAGAGAGAACACGCTCATACCTCGCCCACGCTTGGTACAAGTATCAACGCAGACATGACGCCCATCATACGACCACTTTGGATGCAAGTCGGCACGATAACCGGTCGCCCGTACCGCGGAATCACTCGCAATTATTACTTCATCCAGAGGCTTGCGCTGCTCGACATCAAACAGGTAGAGGCGACAATTGCCTTCCTCGTCGGGGTATGTGTCGTTGATGATTGTAGTTGTGCTTCCCGGGCAAAATGTCGGATGTCCGTCCTCCGGCAGGATACTACGGTCTATTCGGTCGCGATCTCCGGTTTGGTCTGTAAATGACTGAAAACAGTCGCCGGTCACCTTGCGGGAAATCGCACCTCCAGGCGGGAACAATTTATGGTAAAGGGGAAGAAGTGGCTTTATAAGGTTTTTGGCAATAGTCTTTTGTCCACGCAGTTTATTGAGCGTGGTACTGGTCCCGCCGTATCCGAACACGGTTCGATCGTCCCGCCAGCAGTAATGACTCATACGTCCACTGTCGTTCAGCATGAACAGATTACGACCATCCGTGTCGGCGGTCAGCATGCGCGCATAGATACCCCCATCGACATTTAGCCAGCGGTGCAGGAAGACGAAACGGGAGTTGGCAGGATTGATCATCATATGCTCGAGATAATGAACTCCCGCATACATCGAGCTGACTCGCCCAATTTTCATCACATCGCCGATAGCGATAATGCGCTCGAACGAGCCGTCGGCAAGTGACATCCTCCAGATACCATCCTCGGGATCGAACGGCTTCTTTTTCTCCAGGCGCGGTGTGCCTTGATAGTTATATCCTGGGCGGTACCAGAATAACCGATCGTAGTCGATCGAGAGCGCGTACTGACCATCACTGGTGATGGTGTAGGCTGGCATGGGCAGTACGGTTTCAGCGCCTGTCGCAATATCAAGCACAATTGCTCGGTAGTGGCCATCGCGGATGTCATTGTAGAGGACCCGACTACTAAAATCCGGTCCGAGCCACTGCAGCATCGAACCTTGCTGCCAGTTCCAGGAGCGCGTTTCGGCAATCGGCGTGAAGTCTCGGCCACCTGGAAATTCGAAGTATCCGATCGCGATTGCCTCTCCAGCCTCGGGCATGCGGTTGATGAACGGCGTACGTTGCGCAAGTAGACGGTTGTTGTCGGCATTCAGGGGCGATTTGTCGTAGTAGCCAAAAAAATAATCGCCATCAGGAGGAGTTTCGTAGATCTGGTTTAACGTAATTGGAGTAGCGCTCATCGCAGTTGTCCGGTTTCTTGTCGACTATCGCGTCCCGCAGCCCCTTCAACGGCACGGCCATTCAGCGCGAACCTGCAAGCCTCTTCCAATCCTGATGCGTTGGCTGCAAAAGAAAAGCGTGCTACATGCTTGTGCGCTGCTGTGGCGATACGCTTCCTCAGTTCGGAATCTTTTAGGAGTTTTAAATGCCCGGCAACCGTATCGACGCCTCCAACAGGGACGCGAAAACCGGTTTCTCCCTCAATAACAAGATCTCGGGATGTCCCGATTATTTCTGACACGATGACAGCGTTTGAAAAATTCATCGCTTCGTTCAATGCTTTTGGCGATGGATCATATTCGGAAAGGAGACAAAAAATGTCTGAAATAGAGTAGTAACGGCTGATCTCGGATTGGTTGACGAATCCGAGATGCACAGTGTGGATTTCATGGGCTTTTGCGACCGAAAGTAATTCGTCGCGTTGAGGACCGTCCCCCATAATGAGAAATGTAAAGGATTTCGGTCCAGCCCTCCGAATTGCTTCGAGCACATCCCCGGGCCGTTTTCTGCCAGTCAGACGCCCACAAAAAAGCACAACCAGGTTGTCTTCCGGGATGCCGAGTTCTGCTTTGGTCTGCAATTTTTTTGGGCGGTAGATATCGTCCTGGGTGCGGAAAAAATCGTTATCTACAGCACATAGAAAGGGAAAGAGTTGTTCTGCACAAAGACCATGGTGAATCAAGAATTCCTTATTGCCTGAGCAGGTGTACATTACGGCATCACACCTTCGTAAAAACGCTTTAACCATCGCATCCCGCATGAAGTTACGAACTGCACCCACAAGTTGACCAGGTTTGAGCGTTACCTCGCCGCGCCAAATGACTTTGATACCAAGGTGGCGCGCCGAAAAAAGCGCAATCCAAAAAGATAAAATCGAGTAACCCTGTATGAGGATCGCGTCAAATCGCCCACGCTTTAAAGCCGAGAATAGCCCAATGTTGATACGCGATCCGAAACCAGACTTATTGTTGAGGGCGTAGTTCGGTAGAAATTCATAGGCATGCCCGTCCAGCAACGGTATATCCCACTCGATTTTAGTTCCGAATTCTTTGTCGTAGACACCTTTAAGTCCGAGGGTGTCAAGATACAGCACTTTTCCGTCAAATGCCGGCAAACTGCAAATGTTACTGTACAACGGAGAGTGATACTGCACAGGGTGCATCGCAAGAATCGCCAAGCGAATGGGGCGAGCATCCTTTTCGTGCGCTATAGATTCATATGGCAAGAGAGACTTTTCCTATAGAAAAAGAATGCGGCATGATTGAGTTGGAGGCGCTTGCTCTTAACAGGTTCTTCAAGAAAAACGATTGAAAAACGGCCAGTCTGTCACACACAAGGATTTTCCTACCACTCACCGGTTCCTGCATAGTTCCAAACAGAGTAAGCCCACCGCCTCGCCCATCGGCACTTTGGCTTTGCAAGTTTTTCAATCGTCTTCCAGGCTTGGGAGCGCTCGTCGGATTTCAGCCATTCAGCGATTGGAGTCGAGAAGCCCGTCTTTGCCCGATTGGTTACAGGTGCTGGCAGGGGTTGCACCGGTGCCGATGCGAGGAGCGATTTCCCCTTATTCTGCGCAAAACCGGAGACAAGTGCGGGGGATGTCTCTTCGAGAAGTATCTTGTCTACGAGTGGCACCCTGACCTCGAGCGAATGGGCCATGCTCGCCCAATCCGAATCGCGAAGCAACTGGTTCCGCATGTAGAGCTCCGCTTCGAGTGCCGCGACTTTGCCGAATGGCGAGCGCGGCCCATCGCTTAATAAATCGGAGATCAGAGCAATCGGTTGTAACTCCCGTAGGCCGGCGGCAACGAACTCGGGCTCTAAAATAGCGTCGAGTTCGTCCGGCATGAAGACCCCTCTACGTACAAGATAAGCACCGGGATAGGTGCCGCCGTAGGTAAGTAGAGCGGCGATCTTCGGGTCGATGGCCTCGCCACTCAGCCGCTGCGCTCCCATGATCAGAGGCGCCAGCCAGGAGGTTCCGTCGTGGCGTATACCCATTCGACCTAGAATGCTGACCGATCGTGGGACGTCGCGAAACGCTGGATAGCCGCCGAACAGTTCATCGCCACCCAGTCCGGAAATCGCCACCTTGAGTCCGAGTTCGTGTGCGGCCTTGCTGACGAACCAGGTGTTAAGGCCGTCGATGGTCGGCTGATCCATCGCGTCGAGTATTTTTGACAAATCTTCAAGGAATTCTTTCCGAGAAACGCCTCTGCTCGTGTGACTGGCACCGTAACGACGGGCGATTTCCGCTGCCAGTGGTGCCTCGTCGTCATGTCTACCCTGAAATTCCTCGAAGTAGAGCGTTACGGTGTTGATTTCATGATCAGTCGCATCGCGCATCAAGCCAAGCAGGGCGCCAGAATCGATCCCCGCCGATAGAAACAGCCCCACGGGGACGTCGGCCACCAGGTGATGGCGGACGCTGTCGGCGAGGCTGCGGCGGACCGTCTCGGTTACAAGCTCATCGTCCGGCTTTTCCCCTTTAGAAGCTGCTTCATTCGACCGAATTTCGGCCTGGGCAATTAAGTGACTGATCGAGCAATAGGGCATAATGCGCGGGTTGTCATTTGCCTCGACGATCATTGTTGTTCCTGCGGGCAATGCACGGATGGCGCGGCACCAGGTGAATGGCTCTGGTACCGAGCCGAACAAATAGAAACCGACGACGCCCGCCGGATCCACATCCTTCGCGATTTCTCCTCCGGCCAACAGCGACTTGACTTGGGATGCGAAGGTGATGCCTTTCGCGCTGTCGACGTAGTAGAGTGGCTTGATGCCGTAAGGATCGCGCGCGAGCATTAAGCGGCGTTTTTGGCGCTCGAATATCGCGAAGGCGAACATGCCTCGCAATCGCTCGACCATTGCGGGTCCATAAGCGTCGTAGAGATGCAACAGGACTTCCGTGTCTGAGGTTGTTCTGAAGACATACCCACGCGCAATAAGGCCATCTCGGAGGATTTGGTAGTTATAGATTTCTCCATTGAATGTGACGACCAGTCGCCCATCCGGCGTTTGCATCGGCTGTGATGCGCGCTCGGAAACATCGATGATCGAAAGCCGCCGATGCACAAAGCCGACGGACGCTTCCGTCTCTTCGATCCAAAGTCCATCACCGTCGGGCCCACGGCGGGACATGTGTTGCGAAATTGCCGCGAGTTCGATTTCGTTGACGCGTCCGCCCGCGTATCGGAATTGACCACCGATCCCGCACATCAGCCAAGCACCTCAATCAATCGATTCTTGAATGCGCTGTACCGGAATTCCGCTTGCCAGCGTTCCTGGCCAGCGCGGCCCATATTGCTTGAGCGATCCGGGTTTCCCAGCAGGTCGATCAAGCGCTCTTCCAAAGCGTCTTTGCTGTTGAGGTCGATGTTGTAACCAGTGACTCCATCAAGATTAACCTCTTGTCCGGCGTCGTGAACCGATGCAATAACGGGTATTCCATGACGCATTGCTTCGATATACACCAGCCCAAAACCTTCACCACGCGAGGGCATTGCAAAAACGTGTGCCTGTGACCATACTTGCGCTAACTCGGCCTCGCTCAAAAAGCCTTTGACATCGATATTCGTTGAGGCACTCGAATTTGCCGCATGCGTGATGATTGAGTCTTTCCCTGTTCCACTGCCGACAATGACGAGTCGGGCGTCTGGAACAGCAGAAACGATTTTTGGCCAGACCTCGATGATTTCGCGATGTCCCTTATACAGGTTACCGTCATCCATGCGCGCAACGATCAACGCGGTTGGTGGTCCGCTAAACGTTGCGGGCATTGAGGATGGTTTGTCCTCCTCGGTCCCCAACTGGCAGACTCGAGCCTGTTGTAGCGTACCATGCTTTTCTTCGAACCTGGCAAGCGTGTAGCTCGAGTTTGACAACACAAGGCCGGCGCGCCGTAGTACGTTTTTACGCTCCGTAGAAAGATCGCCCCAAACCTCAATTCCATGTATCCACACAACGTATGACCGTTTAAAACCCGGCAATCGCGGATGGGCGCGTGCTGTGCCCAGAAAGTCGTAGATAAAACCGCCATGGGTTATTGCCGCCGCATGGCAATGTGCCAAAAAACGTACTTTACTTCCGTATGCCCTACTCGCGACTCTACCAGCTACTTCAACCGGCGCCTCGTCGGATAAGGACAGAAGTGAAACATCCACCCCTGTCTCGATTAGCGCGCGCGCTGTGTTTCTCGCCACGCGGGCGATGCCACCCAGACCGGGGGTAAACAGTGCCGCAGCAACATGGATTTTCTGCGTGAGTGGTACGAATGCAGGGACGCTATTCACATTTTCACATTCCATCTATCCATTCAGTTATTTCATGTTGCACTTCCGGCAGCAGGGAATAGTTTCTTGGATAGCAGAGACTGTATGCCGGCAGGTGTTGCGTCATATCTGCCATGCTGTCGAACAGGGCTATATTTTTTTTCTGATCCGTTACATCGAGTTGGAATGATTGTTTTATCAGGTTCATCAAGGCGGTTTGTTTGCTGATCGGCGAAATGTTTATTTGGCTGTTGTTCTTGCAAGCATCTCGATCTTCAAGAATGAAGACAGCCTTTAGCGGAAGCACCGTATTGATGGTCTCGCTGCCGGAGGTGAGCCGTTTTTTGGATGAATAGTATGCCATCGGCGCTAGTGCGGGGGCGGTTGCAAAAAGCGCTTCCAAGGAATCCGGCCAAAGCCTTGGGCCTGCGTCGAATGGCGTCAGCGTCACATGCCGGTTTTCCAGGTTGAGCTGGATGCAGTCGTCGGCCAGCAAGGGCGTTCCCTGCTGATGAAAGGCAGCGGCCAGGGTCGATTTGCCGTAGCCTGTCTCACCGATGAAGGCCACGGCTTGATCATCGATGGACACGGCGCTGGCGTGGACCATGATATGGCCCTGGTGGCTCAAGATCCGCGGCAGGACCTGGTCCCCAAAATAGTGGTCGATGGTGTCCTGGGTCGCATCGGACGCCGGATGGCACACAATATCCAGGCCGTTTTCTGAAACGAGAAAGTCGGTCTGGTCCGGGAACCTCAGGAGATAGCCGAAGGCGGAGCGGGCCAGGGAGAGGGTGATTTCGCCATCGGGCAATTTCCAGTGGTGGATCCAGCGATGGTTCCCATCGCCGGATAATCTTGTATTTTTAATGTTGAATTTTAAATTGGGGGGAATCAATAGAAGCTATATTTGAATACAGTATGTTGAATTCTGAATTGCCGGAAAAAACCCTTAATAAGTTTGAGTTATGGGTATATAAATTCATACTTTATGAAGCGGTGTTAGTGGTATTAATTTACTGCGTTCCCCCGAGTGGTGATGCTATCGCGGTCAGCGAACTTTTTTGGGATACGACAACGATCAGGAACGTCTACCCGGATCATCCCGATGCCACCAACCTTCACGCCATCCCCTTGATCCAGCGGCGGTCAATTCGCGGATGTTGCCATACTCTCTTAGAGATGGGCTTTGGTACGTTTTCTTAAGTTCCTCGTTTGACAATATTTTTCCTTCGGCGATTTTCATTTTTAAACCCATCTTTTATTGTTGGATACGGGGTTATGAGTTTTGAACGTGGAGTGATGTGTTTGAGATTGCCAGCAAGTTTTAGCTCAGGGGTACCGATGCCTTTGCTGTGGCCAGTTTTCTGGTTTTCGGCCTGAGCCGCCGGCGGTCAGGTCGCAGATGCGACCGTATTCCCTTAGCTCCGGCGGTCGGTAGTTCTTTTTAGGGCGGGTTTTCTTATTGGCGGTTATGTTGTCGGTCATATGCACAAATCGTTCTGAGGCTGCGGACGTCGCGTTATTATCTTCCGTTATGATGGCGAATGATTACTAATTATCTTTTTGCCATTCGTAGTACCTAAGCAGGCGTTGTGTCAAATGATTACTTTTTCGGGCATCGGGCATCAAATGCGTCATTCAGCCCTCATAATTGTGGTCCTTCCATGCGATAAGCGCTGCGGCTTCCCACACGTATTGTCGATCGTTGTCCGAGGCGGCGCCGTTTTGGAAATTTTGGTTGGCCTGGCGGATTTTGGGTTCATCCACGTAGTCGCTGACTTCGGAAAGATCTTGCGTGATGGTCCGGTTCAGGTGGGTCTTGTGGCTGTTCATCAGGGCGGTGATGAATTGCCAACCCAAATGGTTTTTGTCGGTGCGAAAACAGACGTCCCGCGGCAGGTAGCGGGACATGGATCGGCGCAGGAGGTATTTCGACCACCCCCGGCGGTCTTTCTGGTCCAGGGGCAGGGAGAGGTAAAATTCCACCAAACGCCGGTCGGTGTATGGGCAGCGAGGTTCGATGCCGAACCGGGCCGCGACGCGGTCGTAGCGTTCCAGGCCCACGGTCAAGTAAGGATGGAGCAACTTTTGCGCGTGGGCCTGGATCGGGTCTTTGACCAGGCCGATGGGGTGATGGCGCCGCAGCTGGTGGAGGCGGTCTTCGAGGCCGATCCGTTGGGCGAACTCCGGACGGATGGCCGACTCTTTCATGGCCTCACAGTAGTCGTTGCCGGCCGGCCAAAAACGGCGTTTGACCTTGCGCAGGCGGTCCGTGACAAATGCGGCCCGGGCATTGGCGTGGAGCAGGTGCCAGGGGGAATCATACGCCCCGGCCGTGGTGTCTTTCCGGAAGGCGTCGGCCAGCACCGCGAGCCAGCGGCCCTGCCTGAGAAGGTAGGCCAAGTAGTCGGTGCCGTAAGAGCAAAGGTTGTCCCCGGCCACGCCGTCAAGCAGGGTTTTGCAGCCCTGCGCCCGGGCGGCACCGTACAGGGCGCCCGGCAGGACCATGAAGATGTCGAAAGGATTGTCCGTCGGCGCCACGGCCTGTCCGAGGTCCTCGAAAAAGGGGCCGGGTTGATTTACGGCAACCAGGTGCGATGTCTGGGTGCCGCTGTCGATGACGCGCCGGATGAAATGGGTCTCCGGGCAGGTGATGCGATCCGGCGTCACGGCGGAAAAGGTTTGCAGGCGCGTCCGGCCGGTCTGGTTTAGGATGTTGCGGCCAATGGCCACCACCGCCGAGGAATCCATGCCGCCACTGAGCATGGAGGCCGGAGGGGTGGGGCTGCGCAGGCGGCAGCGAACGGCCTGGGTGAAAATTTCCAGAAAGGCTTCGGTGTATTGGGCGTCGGACGGCAAGAACGTTTTTTTAGTGACGTCGGGTTCCCAATAAGTCTGGGTGCGCAGGCCGTTGCGGTCCACGGTGATCCAGCAGGCCGGCGGCAGACGATGGATGTTGGCGGAAAAGGTGCTCGTTTTGTCGATGCCCTCCAACTCGGAGACCAGAAAATCGGCGATGCGCCCTTCGTTGATCCGCAAGGGTACGGCGGGCAGGGCCCGCAAGGCGTTTTCTTCCGAGGCCAGGGCAAAGAGCCTGTTGGGCTGGTGGTGGTAATAAATCGGTTTGACCCCCAGGGCGTCCCGGGCGGCAAAGAGGCGCTGTTGGGTGCCGTCCCAGATGACAAAGGCGAAATCACCGATGAGTCTCAAGGGGGCGGCCGTGCCCCAGCACCGGTAGGCCTCGATGATCAGTTCGCCATCGCCCATGGGGGCCGCAGCGCCGGCGGCCAGGCCGAGGTTGCGAATCAATTCGTCGCGGTTGTCGATGCGGGCATCGGCGATGATGGTCATCGGGGATAGCGAGTGGGTCAGGGGCATGTGTTCGGTGAGGGATTCCGGGGTCGTAAAAAGGGCGCCCCAGGCCAGGCCCACGGGCCCGCTGATCCAGGCGGCGCTGCCGTCCGGTCCTCGATGCGCCTGCATGTCGAGCATGAGCTGGAGATCGGCGGTCGATGCGGGCTTGTCGTTCAGGTGATATATGCCGGCGATGGCTGCCATAGTGTCCATCCAGAAAGGGCATCTTTTAGCCCCTGGCGGCGTTCTCGCCTCCTGTCGGTCCTCGGCGTAGCCAAGCTACGCCTGTGGGCACCCACCGTTGAAGAATCAATCAGATGGGAAGTCCCGCTCAGCGGGACGCCAGTCGGCTGCGGCCTTGCCAGGAACCAAAATCTACCCTTTCTGGACGGACACTTTTGCTTATCCAAAAAAAGCATCTTTTAGCCCCTGGCGGCGTTCTCGCTTCCTGTCGGTCCTCGGCGTAGCCAAGCTACGCCTGTGGGCACCCACCGTTGAAGAATCAATCAGATGGGAAGTCCCGCTCAGCGGGACGCCTGTCGGCTGCGGTTTGTTGAACACCGATGTTTTTGAAGATCAGACGTGAAATCCCGCGCTGTGCTGCGGGACCGGGAACCAAAACCTACCATCTCCGGACGGACACTATTCAAAAGCAAAGCGAATTTTATCCGGACGTCCGGGTTCTCATGCAAGGGTTGGCCCTGGTATTCGACCCAGGCGTGGGCTTGAATGGTGCGGCTGTTTTTTTGGACCCCGATGCAAATGTCGCTGTCGATGCACTGACGGCGCAGCAGGCTCCAGAGGGTCAGGGAACGGGGCAGGCAGTTGGCGCGGCCGAGCCGGGTTTGAGCGGCCCGGTGGACCATTTGGGCTGCGGTCTGGGCGATATTGTCCGCGTTGGCTTGTCTTCCCCAAGGTGCTGTCTGTCGGCCGGTGACCCACGTTAGCAGATGGTGGAGCCTTTGGTAGCCCAGGGTTTTCAAACCGATCCTTACCAGGGGAAGGCTTACAAGAGCCTGGAGGAAGAACCGTTTTTCCTGGCAGGAAAGGGATTGGAATAATGACGGCCCTCTAAAAAGTCCGACCCGCCGCGATAAAGGCGGATGAATATCTGCGTTACGCTTCATTTCTCGCCACTGCGGCCTACGCGAAGTGCGCCTCTTTCCTCAAGATTCGCAAGTCTTGTGGTCTCAAACGTCATACGAAACCGTCTGGATTTCGACTGGTCAGGAAGCCATCAGGATGACCTGGCCTGTATGAGGCCTTTTTCCAGCAGCTTTGCGATGAGCTGCTCCAGGTCTGATTTCAGGGTGTCGGGGTCCACGTCGTATTGTTCAAGCAGCGATGCGAAGGCCGCTTCGACGGTCTGGCCGGAGGTGAGGGCATTGATCATGCGGGTGCCGACTTCGTCCAGACCGAAGTACATTTCCGAATCGAGATTGAGAAGGACCGCTTCCCCGTCCAACTCCCTGATTTTTACGTAGTCCGGAAGATCGTATTTCATGTCAGAGATCAATTGGTTTTTCGCTTCTAAGAAGTTTCCCAGGATGAAGGGGTGAAAGTCGTTTGCTTTGCATCCCTTCGTTGTTCGATCCAGTGGCGGAATTCCTTGGCCTGATCCGCCCAGCGATGGATATAGCAGGGTACCAGCGAACGATGAGCGGCGATGTTGTAACGGATGCGCATGTAGGCCGGGGGCGGCACGGCGGTCTGCAGGATCATGCGCAACGAATCGCTGAGGGAAAGGTTCGTCATGCTGCGGCGGGCGTTTTCCCATCGCGCCCCCTTATGATTCAGGCGGGTGATCAGGGTGAGGTCTTCATCGGCTGGGCGGCGATCGTGCAAGGCCTGGAAAACCGCATCCGGTAGGGCCGAGTCCAACTCGGGGGTGTCAAAGGACTGCTTGACCCGCCGCAGGGTGCGTTCTGCGGCATAGGTCCAACCGAAAGCCACGGCCTGGGTGACAAGCAGGTCCCAGTCGATGGCCTCCCGGGTAATGGATAGATACACGTCCATGGTGTGCAGGTGGGTGATTTCCGGCTCGCCATGCTGGAGTTGGGCATGGGCCATGAGGTAGAGCAAATGGGCTTCCGGTTTCAGCGTGAGGAAGCGGCCGGCCTCGATGTCGATTTCGCGGGTTTGATGATGGAACCAGGTCATTTTGGGTTCGGTCATCCAGGTATGGGGGGCGCTGAGCAGCCAGTAGTGGAGCTCCAGTGCCACGGCCCGGCCCATGCCGCCTTCGAGGACAAAGTGATGGCTGTTGTCGATGCCCTTGGCGTTCGTCTGGCTCCACAGGTGGCCGGGATCGTCTATTTTTTGAAAACCGCTGCATTCCAGGGTATGCAATGCTGGCTGCCGAAGATGGTAGGGAATCAGCACGTCGAGGTCGGCCATGGGGCGCGTCCAGGGTCTGGGGTAGACGGTGTTGGCCAGGATGCTGCCCTTGAGCCACAGGGCCGGGATGTGGGCGTCGCGGAGTGCTATATTGACCTGCTTCAGGGTGTCTTCATACATTTCATACAGGGCGGCGGTTTGCAGGGCAGCGTTTTTTACCGGCTGCCACTGTTCGCTGTCCAGTTCGACGGCCGGGACGGAGGCGTTAGCCTGTTTGATGACCCAGTAAAGCATGGGGGCCAGATCGTGGGCCAGGGCGACCTTAATGATCGGTGGCCAGTGGCCGGCCGGAATAGATGGCGGGTCGACTTGTTGGGTCAGCAGGGCGGTTAGGGTTTTTAAAACCATGTTGGGGGGACTATGAATCCGTTCTTCTCAATTTTAGATAGTGCCTATCCATAAATGAAATGCATTTTTTGGCCCCTGCCGGTGTTCTCTGGGGCTGCGCCTGTGGGCGCCCGTCGGCTGAGGTTTGTTGAACACGGATGTGACCAAAAATCAGACGTGAAATCCCGCGTTCCGCGGTGGGACCGGAAGCCAGAATCTATCATCGCTGGATCGGCACTATATAGTTGGCTGGGTTTGTCGATGCTGTTGATTCTTGGTTGTATTGGGCTCGCCAGGACCAGGCGTAGCGGCCATCGAGGGATATCAATTGTTCGTGGGTGCCGGACTCGGTTATGCGGCCGGCGCCCATGACGTGGATGATGTCGGCGTGCATGGCGGTGGTGAAGCTGTGTGTGATCACCAGGGCGGTTCGCCCCCGGGTAAGGGTGCGGAATCGGGCCAGCCAGTCAGCCTGGGCCCAGGAATCCATGAAACTGGTCGGCTCGTCCAGGACGATGATGGGCGATCGGCGCAGGAAGGCCCGGGCCAGGGCTATCCGCCGCCATTCGCCGGCGCTCAGGTCGGTGCCGCCGTCGAACCATTTCCCCAAACGCGTGTTGCCGCCGTCAGGCAGGCGTTGAACGATCTCTTCCGCGCCTGCGGCGGCAATCGCGTCGTTGAGGTCGTGCGGGCCGGGGACCGTCTGCACGCTGCCCATGGCGACGTTTTCAACTAAAGAAGCGTTGAAGCGAATAGGCTCTTGGAAGAGGACGCTTATCTGGCGCCGCAGGTCGGCGATAGCGAATTCCCGGATGTCGATGTCGTTGATGCGAATGGTCCCGGACTGGGGATCGTAGAACCGGCAGAGCAGTTTGAGCAAGGTGGTTTTGCCGGCGCCGTTGGGCCCCACGATGGCGGCTGTCTGGCCGGCGTGGATATGCAGATCCAGCTCTTCCAGTGCCGGGCGGTCGGTGCCGGGGTATCGAAAGCTTATATGGTCGAAACGAATGGCGTAGCGCTGTCGGTGGGGCATCGGTGCCGGTCGGGCAGGGTCCTTCATTCCAGGTGTCATATCCAGAAATTCGAAGAGGTTCCCCAGGAACAGGCTGTTGGAATAGAGTTCCCCCACATTGGCAAGCAGGGTCCGCATGAGGCGCTGGCCCTGGCTGAAGGCCTGGTAGATAAGGGCCAAGTCGCCGAGGGTGTGTCGGCCGCGGGCGGTTTGCCATACCATCCAGATCATGGCCAGGCCGGTGATCAGCATAGCGGCCAGGGCGGCGCCGAATTCGGCCAGGCTGCGCCGTTTGATTAATTGGGTGAGCCGGTTGCGCAAGGTGCGGCGTACGTTCTGATAAAGGGATTTGAAACGGTCACCCAGGTCGAACAGGCGCAGTTCGGCGGCGGTTTCCCGGTCGGTGAGCAGCCAGTCATAGTACCAGCCCCGACGGCGATGGGCGGTGGATTCCAGCTGCCATTGGTGCATGAGCAGGCGGTGGTGAAGGACCACGTAAAGGGCCGGCAGGGTGCTGATAATGAGTGCGATGGGCAGCAGCCAGCCGTAGGAAAGCAGCACCCCGGCCATGGCTATGGCCGTAATGGCGGTTTGCAGCAGGCTGCCGAGGTTTTCCAGCAGGGCCACAGGGCGGTGGCCGGCGTCGTTGCGGGCCCGGTGCAGATGGTCGAAAAAATCAGGGGATTCGTAAAACGCCATGTCCACAGCCATCGATTGTTCGTGGACCAGACCGGCGATGTAATCTTTGACCCGCTCGCCTTGAACGGTCCGCACCCAGTTGGTAAAGCCGCGCAGCAATTCGCCGAACAGCATGAGCCCGGCCATGAGCGCCACCCAGATCAGTACCGGTGTCGCCGCGGCGATGCTGACATCATTGCCGATCAGGTCGACCAGGCCGTTGACCAGAGCCCGGGTCAAGTAGACCGTGGCAACAGGCAAAAGGCCCTGGAGGACGAGCAACGTGATCCAGCCCAGCGTCCATTTCCCCGTTGCGGCACGGACCAGGGCGAAGGTGCGGGGGAGGAAGCGGAGTTGGTTGCGGAAGCGGCTCAGCCTGTCTTTTATTATGGGCAGGAGAGGGGGCAAGAGTTTATGTTTTAGGGTTTTAGGGAAAGTGAGGGGACGTCTATGTTTTTCAATCGTCTCCGCCCGATAGCGGCGTTGTGCTCAAAATGTAATCCTCGGAATATCAACCATATGCCTCTTGATCTCGACCCAATTGGCCAATTTCTGGATCGGCACTACCTAACAACATATGACATGTTATGAACAGCCGTTGACGCGCCCCTGAGCAACATCAGGACGAATGATGGAATTCTTTTCGAAATCAGTTCTGGTCTTTCGAAGTTGCTTGGCAGCTTATGGGGTTGACAGCGCACTCGCCGGCAGCTTGCCACCCGGATTCACTTCTTTTTAAGATCGATGATGTTATCCGCACCAGCTTTTGGGGCCCTGGCGCTTTTGACCTTGCGGAGCAGGTGGGGCGACACATTCCACTTCTGACCGGCTTCCGTGATGATCGTAACGGTTTTCTTGTTGTATTTTACCAGCGTGCCAAACTGCTTGCCACGGCCGGGAGGCTCGAAAGACACCTGATCGCCGGGTGCAAATTGCATCATCTCCCTGTGCGTGTGCATGGCATCCAGGAATTTAAGGCGCGCCACAATCTGGTGGTTCAAAGCGACGAGTTCATCGTAGCTTAACGATTCGATATCGATTTTCATTCCTTACCCCCTGACAAATAATCCCGGAAGGAGCTGAATCGACTGGGTCCTGCCTGCGCGGGGATAGGATGACAGAACGACGCCTTCAGAGACTTGCTGCGCATTCATCAATAGTCGTCTTCTTCTTCGTCATAGTCCGGGTATTGCTCCGGGGACTGGCCGACACGCTTGACTATGGTGATCACTTTGGTCTGGCCGGGAACTTCCGTGATGCGCTCCACCCGGATGCGATGCCACCAGTCGTCGCCGAAATCGAAAAGATAGTGAAAGACCTCTTTTTCGGGCAGATCCAGATCGCCCAGACGGGTTTGGGCGGCCGAGTGTCGGGAGGGGCCGAAACCAATGGCATTCTGAACATTCTGGGGATGGGTGATCTCCGGCGCATTGTATATCGTGCGGACGTTCTTGGTATCCTGGCGGGTCATGAAAAAGGAGTACAGATGGGGATCGTAGCGGTCGAAGGCCTCGAAGATGGCCTCGTGGAGATCCTCCAGGGTGGCGTTGGATGAAATGTCGATCAGCCGGTAAAGACGCGGGATGCCAATGATGGATACTTTCAGGCGGTAACGTTTCATTCGTTGGCTCTCCGAAGGGATCAGAGCTTATGCCGCCTTCGTTGGAACTACGGCGGACAAGGTGGTTTTAGGGGTGAAAAAAGAGAAGCGGGAATTCTCCAGGGCCTCAAGGGGCCCCTAAAACTCTAATACTTTAACCCCACCATAATACGATTATTATAGCGGTCACCACTTAGCGGCGTTTGGTCGGCGACTTGTGCCATTGCCAGGCGGATTCGATGATCACCTCCAGGGTTTCGAACTTGGGCTGCCAGCCCAGTTCTGCCCGGGCTTTCGCGGAGCGGGCCACCAGGACGGCGGGGTCGCCGGGACGTTTTGGTCCTTCCACGGCCGGGATGGGGTGACCGGTGATGCGGCGGGCGGTTTCAATCACGTCTCTGACCGAATGACCGGTGCTGTTGCCAAGGTTATAGGCCGCGCTGGGGGCGTTGTTTTGCAGGGCTTCCAGGGCCAGGAGGTGGGCGGCGGCCAGGTCGTTCACGTGGACGTAGTCTCGCAGGCAGGTGCCGTCCGGGGTGTTGTGGTCCATGCCGAAGATGGTGATGTCCTCGCGCTCACCGGTGGCCACCTTGAGCACCAGGGGGATCAGATGGCTTTCCGGGTCATGGCGCTCCCCGATGGTGCCGGAGGCGTCGGCCCCGGCCGCATTGAAATAGCGCAGGGCTATGAAGCGCAGCCCATAGGCCTGGTCATAGTCCCGCAGGATGTCTTCCACCATCAATTTGGTGCGGCCGTAAGGGTTGGTTGGCCGGCAGGGGTGGTTCTCGTCGATGGGGGTATAATCCGGCTCGCCATAGACCGCGGCCGAAGATGAAAAGATGAACCGTTTCACATCGTGGCGCTGCATGGCTTGGAGCAGGTTGAGGGTACCGGCCACGTTGTTCCGGTAGTATTTCTGGGGATCCCGGACCGATTCGCCCACTTCGGTGAAGGCGCTGAAGTGCATGACCGCATCGAAGTGCCGGGAGGCGAACACCTGTTCGAGGACCACCGCATCGTTGATGTCACCCCCCACGAAAACCCCGCCCGGCAGTAGATCGCGGTTGCCCTTAGAGAGGTTGTCCAGGGTGACGACGTCGTGCCCGGCCGACAGCAGGGCCTTGACCATGTGGGTGCCGATGTAACCGCATCCGCCAATGATTAAAATGGCTAACTTTTTCATAGTGGTTTTGGCCTTAAGGAACGATGTGGTCAAACCTATCACCTTGCGGCAAGGATGGCGTCAGCCGTGACTAGTCCGCCACCACACTGGCCTGACCGTCGTATTCCGCGGTCTGGCTCTTGATGTAGTCGGCCAGGGATTGCTGAGCGGAGTCGTCTTTCCAGCCCACCCAGTAGAACTCACAGCCCAGGTCGAACATTTCGTCGAAGTGGCGTTTTTTACACCATACCGCCCGGGCCATGGCGATGATGGGCATCTCCCATTCGGGCGATTCAAGCTCCAGAGCCAGCAGGGAATCGGGCGCGACTTCATCCAAGGTAGCAAAGCAAACGCCGCCGCCGCTCAGGTTGATGGCCAGACTGCTCAGGGGACTGCCCTGGTCCACATGCTTTTCTAACTTGCGGTACTTGAGTTGCCAGTTCCGGTCGATGCGCGGGAATTTTCTGTTTTTCATGGATAGCGCCCTTTCGCGGTATTGAAAAAGTTCCTCATGCAATGGCAGGCCGGCGTCCCTCTCCCGGCCATGCCGCCACACGTTCCTCTCGACCCGGCTGCCCCTGTCTATGGGCTGGGCATCGCCTGGCGGTTCTCGCAATCTTCCAGGATCCCGCCCAATAGGGCCCCCATCGTGTTGGCGATGACATCATAGAGTGACGAGGTGCGGCCGGGCAGGAAAAAGTATTGCAGGATTTCAATGGCCAGACTGACCGCTAAACAAAAGGCCAGCGTCCACGCAAGGTGATGCCGACGGCCGACGGGCTGCATTTCGGCCAGGAGGGCCATGGTCAGGAACCCGAGGGGGATAAACCCCAGCGTGTTGATGATAAAGTCGCCCCGGGCAAAAGCGGCCATACTGAGCAACGCCAGGTGATGATGGCCATGGGAAGGGCCCGGCCGCAGTCCCATGAACAGAATGCCGCCCAGGTAGAGCAGAAATAGACTTGCCAGGCTGAATTTCTTCTGCCAGGGCAGCCGGTCGTAAATAGCGGATAGAATGATGATGATGCTGATGGCGAGGCCTGCGAATTGCTGCAGACCGATGTCGACGGTTTGGCCCCGCAGCATATCGAAGCCTGCAAAGAAGATCAATCCGCTGATTCCCGTGGCCAGGTGCAGGGCGCGAAGCATGTTGTGCTTTTGCATATGCCATCCGAATAGCGCCTTGGCATCGAATACCGAAAGATCGGTATGGCGCCATGGCGATAATCCGTCCGAAGGTTTAATTCCCCGCCGCTTGCGGCGTTAGATTGTCTTGGTCGATACCCCGCTGTTCTGGGGTGGGATCGTTTATTTTATAACAGGAATTCTTCTTAATAAAGGGGGGCTGAAACGGCTCCGCCGCTTGCCTTACACATCAAAAATGATGCGAGTGGCTGAAATTACATCCTATTTGTTGGAAAATCCCAATGCCGCGATATTTATCCCGACCCTGTCTATCGACCGCAAGACACCGCACGCAGATCGACCGCTCCGAAGGGATAAGCTCCTCTGCGGGTCCATATCTGACCGTTGATTGTTTCGTGGATGGGTGGTTCGGGAACTGCGGTACCAGGCACGCGTCAAACTCGGATCCAATCGCCGCCGAGGGGGTGGTATGCCCCTCGGCCCCTTTGTCATGAACACCTAACCCCTTAATGCCATTGGACTTTGTCTATATCCGCACGAGCATAAAAAAGCAACAGGAAAATGGCGGAAAAATAAGGGGTTTAAGCGGTTAAGGGACAGAAGTTATTGAGCTGGTCGGCTGATAAGCTGTTGAGCTGGCGAGGGCCCACTGGTTTTAATATTTTAAGGTAACCACTTTCTATTCCGCTATCTATTTAGCGCGGGTTATCGCGGGATAAATTCGGCGCGGCGGTTCATGGACCAGGCGCGTTCGCCGCTGCCTTCGGCATCCGGGCGCTCCTTGCCCCAACTGACGACCTGGATGCGCTGGGGGGCGATGCCCTGTTCGATCAGGTAAACGCGGACGGCCTCGGCCCGGTGTTTGCCGAGGGCCATGTTGTATTCGGTGCTGCCCCGCGCATCGCAGTGGCCTTCCACGATCACAGTGGCCTGGGGGTGGGAAGCGAGCCATGCCGCTTTGCGGTTGAGGGCGCGCTTGCCCCCTGGCAGGAGAACACTGCTGTCCAGGTTGAAATGGACGTTTTCATAGCGGAATATCAGGCGTTCGAGGGCATCGATGGCCGAATCGGTAAGGCGTTCGGCGGGAACGGCTTCGGTGTCCGGCTGGTTGACTGCCAGGGCGGCCGGCGCCGGAGGGGTGTTGTCGGCCCACGTTTCAGAGCAGAGGGGCAGGCCCATCGTCAGAATCAGGAGCAGGAAGACCGGGGCAGGGCGCAAAAGGTTTCTCATAGCGATTTCCTCGTTGCGGTCGGCGGTATGTAAAACGGGAGTGACCTTGATAATCGACATAGCAAAGATTTGTCAGTGTTTCAAGCGGTTAGAGGGTAAGGACATGAGGTGGTATTTTCCTGCCCGAAGTTCTCGGGGCCGTGGAAACCCGCACCCATGCCAAGGGCTATGTGGTGGCCCGGACCGGCTCCTTTAACCAGGTACTGACGTTCACCCCTCCCCCGGAGGCCGCCGCCCACGAGCTCTTTCACATGCTGGGCATCGATCACGATGAGGAGACTGCGGCCGCTTTGCGCCGCATGGCCCGCATCCGGCAGCTGGCCCTGGAAAACCGCCGCGTAGGGCACGATTTCTTCCCCGCCGTCGCCTCCAATGGAACGGTCTATCGCACCTGCCAGGCCGTGGACCGCCGTTTCGGCATCGACCCGTCCCAGACCTGCCTGGCAGAGGCCGGCGGGGATGGGTGTTGAATCGACATCGATGCCGGGTGCTGGATTCTGGGTGCTGGATACCGACAGAGGTTCAAAAGGCTGGGAGAAGTGTTTAAGTCCTAAGGAATCAAATGGTTAAGGTAAGAGCAGCTGCTAAACTCGTCATTGGATGCGGAATGCCTTCACCTGACCCCTTGGATCTTTGATCCCTCGACGCCTTTTTAATCACCTCTAAAACCAAAATTCCTTACCCGCTTATCAGCTCATTAGCTCACCAGCTGTTTTACAAACCCCTCAAGTTTTCCGCCGATTCCCCGATGTAGTCTCCAGGCAGTCAGCGCGCAAATCATACCTGCCACCGTGCCTGTGGCACGGCCTTCATGAAGGACCATCGCCATGTGGATCCAGAATGGATTCCTAAGACAGAACCGTCACACATTGGGAATGGTCGATAATGGAACGTTTTGCCGGAGGTCTCTTCCTCCTGGCCGTCCTGTCCGCCTGCACGTCCATCGGCGTGTCGGTCGGAACCGGGCCGGCCCCCCATGAATTCGGACCGGATATGGAGATTTGCCTCTGTGTCTATCAGGACACCGGCGTCTCCGATGAAACCACCCAAACCATCCTGGACGCCATCCGCGGGGAGTTTGCTCCCATGGGGCTGCACGTTAAAACGCCCTGGATCCGTCCTTGGCAACGTCCGGCCTTCAGCCAGAAAGGCATCACCCGGGATATCGCCCGGCGCCCCCTGGAAGCCCCCTGCGACCGCATCCTGGCCCTGGTGGGCCGCGATGCCCGGGACTTCCTGTGGGGAGCCCTGATGCCCGAAATCCTGGGTGCCGTGGAGACCCGCACCAATACGAAAGGCTACGTGGTGGCGGAAGTGGGTTCCCTGAATCAGGTGCTCACCTTTGAATCCCCTTCCGGCGCGGCCGTGCACGAGTTCTACCATCTGCTGGGCGTCGGCCACGGCCTGGAAAAGCAGGATGCCTATGACCAGGTGCGCCGCATCAAGGATCTGGCCGTTCGCAATCGGTTGGCCGGACGCGATTTTTTCCCGGCGATGACCGAAAAGGGGCGTGTCTATACGACCCGGGCCGCAGTGGACCGCCGCTTCGGCATTCGCCCGCCGGCGCAGACCGCGGCAGCCGGGAAGAAAAAGATCGAACTCGTCAAGACCGACGTGGCTTCGCCGGGGGAATAGGGAGACCAAGGGTTTTATGGATTTAAGGTTTTATGGTTAACGTCAAAATTCTTAAAACAATACAGGCTTAAATCACACTGCTTGGATGCGAGCAATTCTCGTTGTTTTCCCTTAAAATCCTAAAACTTTAAATCCATAAAACTTCGCCCTTAACCACTTCTTCCAACCCCAAAAAACGAAAAGCCTCCCGCATTGGGAGGCTTTTGATATCAGGGGACTGCAGGGCGCGGGTTTATAAAATCTGACTCAAAAAGAGCTTGGTGCGATCGTGGGTGGGGTTTTTGAAGAAATGCTCCGGGGTGCCCACTTCCACGATGGCGCCCTCGTCCATGAAGATCACCCGGTCGGCCACCTCCCGGGCAAAGCCCATCTCGTGGGTGACCACCACCATGGTCATGCCCTCCCGGGCCAGGGTTTTCATGACGTCCAGTACTTCGCCGATCATCTCGGGATCCAGGGCCGAAGTGGGTTCGTCGAAGAGCATTACCTTGGGGTCCATGGCCAGGGCGCGGGCGATGGCCACGCGCTGCTGCTGGCCGCCCGAAAGATTGTCCGGATAGGCATTGGCCTTGTCGTGGATACCCACTTTCTTGAGCAGGGTCATGGCCTTCTCGCGAGCCGCGGCCTTGTCGCGCTTGCGCACCACGCGCTGGGCCAGGGTGATGTTTTCCAGCACGGTCTTGTGGGGGAAGAGATTGAAGGATTGAAACACCATGCCCACTTCGGCGCGCACCTTGTTGATGTTGGTCTTGCGGTCGAGGATGTCGACGCCGTCGATCAGGATGTGACCGGAGTCCGCCGCCTCCAGGTGGTTGAGGCAACGCAGGAAGGTGCTTTTACCCGAGCCGGAGGGGCCGATTACCACCACCACTTCGCCGGCGGCGATTTTGGTGGACACGCCCACGAGGGCCTTGACTTTGTGGGGCACAAAAAATGTCTTGTTGATATCCGTGACGTCGATCATGAGACGAGCATCCTCCTTTCCAGATACTGCGTCAGCATGGACAGCGAAAATGTGAGCACCAGATACAACAAGGCACAGATAAACCACATTTCAAAGGGCTGCAGACTGGTTGTAACCACTTCCCGGGTCGCTTTGGTCAGTTCCCGGATAGCGATGATGCCGAGCAGGGAGGAATCTTTGATCAGGCTGATGAACTGGCCCGCCAAAGGCGGAATGATCCGACGCAGCGCCTGGGGTAGAATGACGTGATACATGCCCTGCAAGTAGTTCATGCCCAGCGAGCGGGCCGCCTCGGTCTGGCCCCGATGAATCGACTGGATGCCCGCGCGCACGATTTCGGCCACATAGGCACCGGCGAAACAGGCCAGCGAGGCCGTGCCGTACCAGAGATCCGGAATTTCAGGCAATCCGGCATGGGCCAGCAGGGTATTGAAAAGCGTACCCAGCACGAAATACCAGATAAAGATCTGAACGAGCAGGGGGGAGCCGCGAATGATTTCAATGTAGGTGATGGCCGCCCATTTGAGGGCCGGATTGGAGGATATCCGGAACAATCCGCCGAAAAGTCCGATGATCATGCCGAAAAACGTGGCAATGACACTGATCTTGAGGGTCATCCACAACCCCTGCAGGAGCAACCCCGCTTTCCACTTCTTGGAGGTCCCCAGCACATCGGCGGGATAAATATAATCGCCCTCGCTAACCCTCACGTCGCCGCCCGGCACGAAATAGGACTCACTGATTCCGGAATCGTTTTTTACGGTGACGGACTTGCCACCGTCGGCCGGGTTTATGGCGGCGACGGTGCCCTCGATCTCGGCCCGGACATCGACGGTGTCCTCAAAGAAAAAATACTGGGGCACCCGGTACCAGCGCCAGACATAATCAATTTGCTTGGTTGAATAATACAACCCGGCAATGAGTCCTCCCAGACAGAGAAAAAAAACCCCAACCCAGAGGTAGTAGGAGAAATCTTTCCTTAAAACACCTATTTTCCCTGTTGCATTCATAGGATCCCAATTCACTTCCATGCTGCGGTTGGATTCTACGGGTTTGAACCCCGGAGGATGATCTGGCGGTCCAGATGCCTCGCGGCGCGTTGCTCGCAGACCGGAGGGACTTTGTTGCCCCACCGGCCTGCGTTGAGGTGGATAACCGGCATTAGGCCGCGGCTATTGGACTTCGCCCAGCCAATCGGTGCTCAGGATCCATTTGTTATACATGCGATCGTAGCGGCCGTCGTTTTTGACCTGGCGCAGGAAGTTGTTCAGCCAGTTCATGAAATCCGGATCGCCTTTGCGGATGGCCCAGGCCAGGGGCTCGTAGGTGAAGGGCTCCTCGAGAAAAAAGAGGGCGCCGGCTCCCTGCTGGGCGAAAAAGGAGCCGCAGTAGGGCAGGTCGTATACAAAGGCATCGGCCTTCCCGTTGACCACTTCCATGGCGGCCTCGGACTCGGCCTCGAAAGATTTATAGGTCGCCTTGGGCATGTACTGCTTGACGGCCTTTTCACCGGTGGTGCCCAGCTTGGAGGTGATGATATACTTGGGGTCATTGAGGTCTTTGTAGGATTTGATCTTGCCTTCGAGCTTCTTGTTGACCAGCAGGGTCTGTCCTACGACGATGTAGGGATCGGCAAAATTGATCTGCAGGTTGCGCTCCTGGGTCACCGTCATGCCGCTCATGATGATGTCGAACTTGTTTGTCAGCAGGGCGGGGATGATGCCGTCCCAGGCGGTGTTGACGGGCACGAACTTGACGCCCATGGCTTTGGCCATTTCCTTGGCCATGTCGATGTCGAAGCCCACGAAATTGCCCTTCTTGTCGGTCATCTCAAACGGCATGTAGGCGGCTTCAAATCCCACCCGCAGTTCGCCTCTTTCGAGAATCGTGTTCAGGGTGGATTTCTTGGCCAGTTCGATGTCGTCGGCCATTGCAAAGGGAACGGCAAGGGCTAGGATCGCCAGTGCTGCCATAAGACCCAACCAAAAACGCTTTTTCATTCCTCTCCTCCTTGAGTAGATAAGGTTGTCGTCAGCCGCCGCCCCCTGGTGCGGGTCAGGCGCGCGGCTGAAATTGCCTTGGCCGTCCCCGGTGGAACGGGCCGGCCGGTGGGGTTTACCCGGCCGAGGCGGACCGTCGGCAGACGGTGTCATCGGCAGGGCGTCGTGCCTGGACGACGTCCATCTGACATATGTCATATGTTGCCGTTTGGTCAAGGGAAATGGGGGAAATCCATTGAATTCCCGCCGCTCTCTATGCTATTAAAAAACCGTTTCCCCAGCCGGGCTTTTCTGCCGAAATCCGTGTTGATGCCGCCTGCGCGGCCCACCTATGCGAACCAACGGGAGAGATCCATGACCGTCAGCGACAATTCCCAACTTCAAAAACTCATGCAAACGCCGGAAGTCCGCAACGCCATCAGCAGTCTCAACGAGGGCATGGCCCAGCGGCGCGCGTTCAAACCGCCACGCTGCCCGGTTTTCGATCACCCCTACACCGTACTGGAAGAAAAACGGGGCTACCGTTTCGAGATCGATGCCGAGGCCCAACGACAGCTGCCGCGTATCATCGACAACCCGGTGCAGGTGGTGGTGGGATGCGACGAGCTGGACGACCCCGAGTGCCGGGCCTATGAGCGGCCGCATACGGTGGGTATTGTCTTCTCCGGCGGGCCGGCTCCGGGGGGGCACAACGTGATCGCCGGCTTGTTCGACGCCCTGCGGGCCGCCAATCCGGCCAGCCGCCTGATCGGGTTCCTAATGGGGCCCGACGGCATCATCGAAGGCGAGACCATCGAGATTACGGACGAACTGGTGGACCAGTACCGCAACATCGGCGGGTTCACCATGATCCGCACCGGGCGCACCAAGATCGACACGCCCGAAAAGATGGCCCTTTCCCGCAAGACCTGCCAGGACATGGGCCTGGACGCCCTGGTGGTGGTGGGAGGTGACGACTCCAACACCAATGCGGCTTTCCTGGCCCACGAGATGCTGGACGACGGCATCCAGGTGATCGGCGTACCCAAAACCATCGATGGGGACGTGCAAGTACGCGACGCCGACGACAACGTGCTGTGCGCCATTTCTTTCGGTTTTCACTCCGCGGCCCGGGCCTTCTCCCAGGATATTTCCAACCTCTGCAACGACTGCAGTTCGGACCGCAAATACTGGCACATCTGCAAGGTCATGGGGCGCTCGGCCAGCCACCTGGCTCTGGAAGTGGCCCTCCAGACCCACGCCAACATGACCTTGATCGGGGAAGATCTGGCCGATTTCGTGGACGAACGACGAATCCAGGCGGCGGCCGAAAGCGGGGCCACCGACTTCACCGCTTTCGGCATCACCCTGCGCCACCTCTCGCGGGTCATCTGCGACGGCATCGTGCGCCGGGCGGCGGTGGGCAAAAACTGCGGGGTGCTCGTGATCCCGGAGGGGCTGCTGGAGTTCATCAACGAGATCCAGGTCTTCATCATCAAGCTTTCCACCATCATCGCCGACTACAACAACAAGCACGACCTGGATTTTCACGCCAGCTACCCGCGTCTGGAAAGCAAGCTGGAATACCTGCGGCGCCTCTCCAAGGATATCGCGGATGACGCCAACCAGGGGGTCTGGACCGCCCGGGACGACGAATTGTTCAACGACATCCCGGCGTTCTTCCAGGAGGGGCTGCTCACCGAGCGCGACAGCCACGGCAACTTCCAGTTCTCCCTGGTGGAGACGGACAAGGTGCTGATGGGGCTGGTGAAGGACTATCTGACGATCCTGCTGGAAAAAGGCCTCTACAAAATGGGCATCGAGCGGGCTTACTACAAGAAGACCATGCTGCGGGGCGGCCTCGATCCGGAAGAATATGCCCAAGCGCTCTTCGCGGATCCGGCGGCCGACTACCTGCTGGTCAAGGAATCCATCATTTCCCAGAAGACCCTCAAACAGGCCCTGGTCAAGGCCGGGCTTATCAAGGAAAACGACGAGATCCCGCCGGCGGCGGCCAAGATTTTCAGCCAGTCCGTGCCCGGTTTCAAAACCCAGACCCATTTCTACGGCTACGACGGCCGGGGAAGCAATCCCACGCGCTTCGACTGCAATTACACTTACAACCTGGGGCTGACCGCCTTCAGTCTGATCGCCAACGGGGCCACGGGCCAGATGGCCGCCATCCGCAATCTGGAGAAAGACTTCTCCGAGTGGGAACCCATCGGCGTGCCCATCGCTCCCCTGATGCATCTGGAAGAGCGCAAGGGCAAACTCGCCCTGGTGCTGGAGAAGAGTCTGGTGGACATCAATTCCTTAGCCTTTCAGATCGTCAAGGCCTGTCGGGAGGAGTGGCTGGGGGCCGCACCGGGCGAAGACCGCTACCGTCGCCCGGCGCCCATCCTTTTCGACGGGCACAGCGAGGATGAGCGGCCGTTGACGTTGGAACTCAACCGGCTATCGCTTTAAGAAGTGGTTAAGTTTTAAGTGATTAAGTTTTAAGTGATTAAGTGGTTAAGGTAAAAACTGCGGTTAGGCGCGTCAGCTCATGAATTGGTAGTGGGAACGTTTATGTTTCAGGGCTTTAAGGGGAACAACAGGGAGCGTCCGCATCCAAGCGACGCGATTTCGGCCTTTATGGTGTTAATGCGTTTGACGCTACCCATAACCTTAAATGCCTAAAGCTCTATAACCTTTCATTCAATTCCCTTGGTGGTTCGATCCCGATTTCATACCGATAGTCGCTATGAGTCCCGAAGCCTACTTTTCTTCTTCTTTTGGTCCTTAGTTTCGATTTAAGCCCTCCACCTCTGGTGGAGGACCCGGAGAGGTTTTACCGATCCGGGGTGGCTTTACATCAATTGGTTCCTTCATTTTCTTTCACGTGAAAGAAAACAGAAGCAAAAGAAAACGCCCGTGTCCCGCTTAATCCTGCGCGTCGTCGAGGTGGCCGGAGCGCGCGGAAACTCGCTTTGCTCAGACAGTCCGCGCGCTTTTTTCCGGCCGCATCGCCGATGCTCGGCGCGGGACAAAGGGAAATTCAAAACCAAAACCTCAAAAACTGTTTTCCAGCCCCCTTCGAGGGGGCTTCCTGAGGCCTCCCGCTAAGCGGGAGGAGGCTCATTGAAGTTACCTTAACCACTTAAAACTTAATCACTTAACCACTTTAAAAAACAACCGCCTGCCCATCCTTCCGCGGATCCGACCCGGCCCAATAGACATCGCCCTGTTTGAGAATGAGCTGGGCGCCGCCGTAGCCCCAATAGGGATCCTCATCGATGATGACATGGCCCCGCCGGGCCAGCTCGTCCTTTATCCCGGCCGGGATGCCGGGCTCCAGGCTGATGCGTCCGTCTTCGGCAATGTGCCAGCGCGGCGCATCACAGGCCGCCTGGGGATTCTGGCTGTAGTCGAAGAGCCGCACCACCATCTGGAGGTGTCCCTGGGGCTGCATGTAGCCCCCCATCACCCCGAAGCTCAACAGGGGCTGCCCGTTGCGGGTGACAAAGCCGGGAATGATGGTGTGGTAGGGGCGTTTGCTGCCGCCCACTTCATTGGGGTGGTTCTTTTCCAGGGTGAAGCCCAGGGCCCGGTTCTGGAGGCTGATGCCGGTGCCCGGCACCACTACGCCGGAGCCGAAGCCCGTGAAATTGGACTGGATCATGGAAACCATCCCGCCGTTGTGATCGGCGGCGGTCAGGTAGACCGTGCCGGCATCGAAAGGCAGGCTGCCGGCGGGCGCGGCGGCCCGGTCCGGGCGGATGGTCTCGGCCTGGCGGGTCAGGAAATCGGGTGCCAATAGATCTGCCGGGGTCACCCGCATGCAGCGGGGATCGGCGATGTGGCAGGCCGCCAGGGCGAACCCGATCTTCATGGCTTCGATCTGGAGGTGCAGGCTGTCGGCGGAATCCACCGGGTGGGTCCCCAGGTCGAAACAGGCCAGAACCCCCAGGGCGATCAGGGCGGCCAACCCCTGACCGTTGGGCGGAATTTCGTGAACTTCCACATCCCGGTAGGCCACGGAAAGCGGCGTGACCCACTCGCAGCGGTGGCCGGCCAGGTCCTCCCGGTTCAGGGCGGCCCCGTGGGTCGCGGCATCGGCTGCGATGCGCTCGGCCAGGGCCCCGCGGTAGAAGGATTCCCCGTGGGTGGCGGCAATCTCCTGAAGCGTGCGGGCCATGTCCGGGCAGCGGAAGATTTCCCCCGGACGGGGGGCGCGTCCTTCCGGCAAAAAGGCGGCCCCAAAGGCCTCGAAATCCCGGTAGGTCTCGGCGGCTTCGGCCCAGCGCCGGGCGGTGAGGGGGGATACCGGATAGCCCCCGGCCGCATAGGCCAGGGCCGGGCCAAAGAGCGCTTCGAAAGGCAGGTTCCCGAAGCGGGACGACAACTGAGCCCAGGTATCCACGGCACCGGGCACGGTGACGGCCTCCCAGCCGTGGACGGGCATGGTGTCAAGGTCGGCAAAGCGCGCCGGCGTCCACCCGGCGGGGGAGCGGCCGGAGCCGTTGATGCCGGTCAGGGCCTCACCGTCCCACACCAGGGCAAAGGCGTCGCTGCCCAGCCCGTTGCTGGTGGGCTCCACCACGGTCAGGGCGATGGCCGTAGCCAGGGCGGCATCCACGGCGTTGCCGCCCTGCTGGAGCATACGCAGTCCGGCCTGGGCCGCCAGCGGTTGGGAAGTGGCCACGGCGTTGGCGCCCATGACCGGCATGCGGCGGGAAGGGTAGGGGTATTGCCAGAGGGATTCTTCGTTGCGAGACTGGGATTCGTTCAACTATACCTCCATAATGGAATGCGGAAAGAAAAAGCTGTTAAGCTCGTGAGCTGGTAAGCTGTTTAGCAAGAGAAAGAAACCCATTCAACAGTTCACAAGCTTATTATCTGTTTTTCAATCGTTTCGCTACAATCTCCACCGGGTGGCGGATGGGCAAGTGGGAGAATTCTTCCATCTGCATCCGGCAGGTGGGGCAGTCGGTAACCCCGTAGTGGGCCCCGGAACGGTCGAGCTGGCTGATCAGGTCTTCGCCGATGGTGCGGCTCAGTTCGAAGTGCGCGGCCGTCATGCCCCAGCTGCCGGCCATGCCGCAGCAGTGGGTCTTCAGGGGGTGGACACGGACCTTATCCAGAGCGGCCAGCATATCCACCGAAGCGCTGGGAGCCACCTGGATTTTGAGGTGGCAGGGAGCGTGGTAGGCCAGTTCCAACGGGGGGCCGGCGGTATGCAGGCGGTCCCCGAAGCGGTTGACAAGCCGACTGATGTGGATGGTTTTCGCCCCCAGGTTGGCGATGGCGGCCGAATCCGCGAGGGTGGTCCATTCCTGTTGCAGGGCATAGCCGCAGGAGGAGCAGGTGACCACGATGGCATCGACCGCGGCCGCTTGTTGGCTCCACTGGCGCAGGTTGGCCTGAACCTTGGCGCGGGCTGCACGGGCCATACCCTTGGACAGCAGGGGCAGGCCGCAGCAATGCTGTTTGGGCAGATGCACCGTGCAACCGAGGTGCTCCAGCACCCGGATGGCGGCGGTCCCGATTTCCGGGCGGATATAGCCCGCATAGCAGCCGGCGAAGTAGAGCACCCGGAAGCCGGATGACGCGCTGCGCGGTTCGGCCCGGGCCGCCAGGGGGCGCGGATCGAAGGCCGGCAAACGACGCCGGGCGGAGATTCCCGTGGTTTTTTCCATGAGACGGCGTACCGGCGCCAGGGCCATCAGGGGAGCCGTGAGGGGGCTGAAGGGATGCGTGAAACGGGCCCCCAGCTCCACGTTGGCCAGCAGGTGGTCGGTCAGGGGCGATCCAAAGCGTTCGGCATAGCGGGCGCGTGCCTCGATGGCCATTTGGGGGATGTTGACGTTGGAGGGGCACTCGTAATGGCAGCTGCCGCAGCTGACGCAGTGGCGCATGACCTCCTGGAAGGCTTCCGTGTAAAGGGCCTGGTCATCAATGGCGCCACTGATCAAGGCCCGCAGGACATTGGCCTTGGCCTTGGGGGAAGCGGCCTCCTCCCGGGTGAATTTATAGACCGGGCACATGCGGGTGGCCGTGGTTACCGTGGTGCACTGGGAGCAGCCGTGGCATTTTTCGACGGCCTCGCAAAACCCTTCCTCCTCCCAGTGAAGCCGGGGTTTTTCCGGATCCCGGCTGCGGTAGGCGGCGCCATAGCGCAGCGCGCGGGTCATCTGGTCAGGCTGGTGACGGGTGATGATGGCGGGGTTGAGGCGGCCGTCCGGGTCCAGCAGGGCCTTGGTCGTCAGGAAAAGGCCGTAGATGTCCGGGTAGCGCCGCTGGATGTAGGCGCTGCGCAGCCGTCCGTCGCCGTGTTCGCCGGAGACGGTGCCGTCCAGGTCGCGCACCATGGTGTAGTAGTCGTCCGCGATGGCCTGCAGCCGCCCCAGGTCGCGTTCATCCTTGAGATCCAGCAGGGGACGGGTGTGCAGGAGGCCCTTGGCGATATGGCCGTAGATCACGAACGGCACCTTGTGGCCTTCCAGCACCCGGTAGACGCCTTCGAAAAAGGGGACCAGGTTGCGGATGGGCACGGCGGCATCTTCCACCAGGGCCAGGATTTTGCGGCGGCCCCTCATCTTGTAGAGGATGGGCACGGCGGCCTTGCGCACCGCCCAGAAACGCTCCTTCTCCCGGGCCGTGACGGCGGTGTAGGCGCGCTGGGTAAAGCCCCCGGAGCGCAAAAGGGCCTGCACGGCCTCGGCCTGCCGGGAGCACTCTTCGTTGGTGAAACCGTCGAATTCGATCAGCAGCACATTGTCCACGTCCTCGGGGACGGCCTGGCGAAGGGCGGGGTTGCTTTCGCAAGCCAGCCGGAGCAGGGAGCGGTCCATGATTTCGATGCCCGAGGGGGCCATGGGCAGGATCTGCTGGACTGCCCGGGCGGATGCCACGATAGCGTCCATGAAGGCCACCACCAGGCTGTCATGGGGTGGCTTTTCCTTCAGGCGGAAGGTGAGCCGGGTGACGATGCCCAGGGTGCCTTCGGCCCCGGCCAGCAGGCGCCGCAGGTCCAGGCGTCCTTCCCGCACCAAGCCCCGCAGGTTGTAGCCCGCCGAATTGTAGGGCGTGTCCGGGTAGGCGGTCCGGATGCGTCCGGCATTCTCCTCGTAGAGGGCGGCCAGCCGCTGGAAATGGGCCGGCAGGGTGCGGGGTTCGCGGGTCATGATTTCCGAGAGCCGGATAACGCTTCCGTCGGCCAGCACCACTTCGGCATCTTCCAGGTAGTCGGCCGTGTTGCCGTACTTCACCGAATGGGCCCCGCTGGCGTTGGTCCCCAGCATGCCGCCAAAGGTGGCGTATTCCCCGCTGGAGGGATCGGGCGGGAAAAAGAGCCCCTGGTTCTTGAGAAGCGCCTGGAGTTCGCCGAAGCGGTAGCCCGGCTGGCAGGTGAATGTTTTAGCGGCTCTATCCAGCCCGATGAGACGGTTCATGTAGCGGGTGAAATCGATGACCAGGCCCCGGCCCAGGGCGCTGCCGCACAGCCCGCTGCCAGCCCCCCGGGGGTGCAGGGTCAGATTGTACCGGGCGGCGAAGCGCACCGTGCGCCGCACGTCTTCCGTATGACGGGGGTAGACCACCCCGGCCGGCCGCACGCTGAAAATACTGCCGTCCGTGGCCAGCATGACACGGCACAGGGCATCGGTATGGACTTCGCCGGAAAGCGTTTTTTGTAAAAGGCTGAAATCGATGGGGGGTGAAGCGTTGGTTGTCATGGAATCGAGGAATAAAGTAATAAAGTGGTTAAGTTTTAAGTGATTATGGTTTTAAAGATTTAGGGGTTTAAGAGAAAAAGGCGGGGATCGTCCGCTTCGAGGGTAAAGATGTTGACCTTAACCCTAAACCTGTAAATCCCTAAGACGTTAAAACCCTATATCTTTTTCCTTTTTCCGTTGCCATTGTTATCCGCGGCCAGTCCGGCTTCGCGGGCGTTGTCTTCGGCGTAGTGCAGGTGCTCCGCCATGGCCTGGTAGGCGGCCTGGCGGTCGCGCCGGGCAATGGCCTCCACGATGGCGGTATGCTGGGCAAGCAATGCATCGAAAGTTTTCCGATCGTCGTAGAGATCGGCGTAGACCTTGTGGGTCACCTGCTTGATCCAGTCGGAAATGCTGTTCATCATGTGCACCAGAAAACGGTTGCGCGAGGCCGTGGAGATGAGAAAGTGCAGGCGGACATTGAGTTCGTAGCTGATAGGGCCTTCCCGCCGCGCCCGGCGCATGTCGTCCAGGCAGGTCCGCATGGCTGTGATCTCTTCGTCCTGGACGCGTTCGGCCGCGGTGGCCGCGCCCCAGGTTTCCAGAACGGCCCGGATTTCCATCAGGTCGAAGATAAAATCGTCTTTCTTGATGAGCTCCTGCATCATGTCCGTCATAGGGCCGGCCGTGGCTGAACGCACGAAGGTGCCGTCCCCCTGGCGCTGATCGACAAAGCCCAGGCACTCCAGCTTGAGGATGGCCTCGCGCACCGAGGAACGGCTGACGTCCATCATGGTGGTCAGCTCCCGCTCCGGTGGCAGCTTGTCGCCCGGCAGCAGGCGGCCGCTGGTGATGAGATCGCGCACCTGGTCGAAAACCCGGTCGCTGACTTTTTTCTGGGGTATTTTTTTAAAAAGCGCTGTCATGGTTATTTAGGTCAAACCCTGTGGATTGCGGCGGGATGCGTTATTCGCGATTCATCCCCGGGTCAGGGGAGGGGCCGTGCGCCTCCTCTGTCCATTTATTGGGGCTCCAAGCCGTTGGGATTAAGGTTTTGTGTCGATGTCCTGGCCGGTCAGGTCAAGGCCACCTCGGCCGCCCGGCGGCTGATCATTTTCTGCACCATGACCAGACCTGTGAACAGGGCCAATCCGCCCAGGTGCAGGACAAAAGACGGTATCACCAGCGGTGTTTCCCCGGCGGAAAGCGATACCTGCGGCCAGAGCAGGAGGGCGGCCGTAATCAGGTAGAGCAGCCGCAGGCCCCAGTTCAGCAGGATGACATGGAAGCCTTCAAACATGGCCGCCGCGCAGAACAGACCCAGCAGGGCGGCGATGGACGTTTCGATGACCTGCCAGATCGGCCCTTCGAAGAGAATGGGCGTGTACACGAAAAGCAGTGGGATGATGTAGATGCCCTTGGCCAATTTCCATGATTCGAAGCCGGTTTCCAGCGGTTTGCTGCCGGAGATCCCGGCAGCCGAATAGGCGGCCAGGCAGACCGGCGGGGTGACGTTGGCGTCCTGGGAGTACCAGAAGATCAGCATGTGGGAGGCGATCAGGGAGGCCCCCAGCATCTCCATGGACGGCGCCGCCAGGACCGCCAGCACGATGTAGGAGGCGGTTACCGGCAACCCCATGCCCAGCACGAGGGAGGCCAGGGCTACCAGGACGATGGTGATAAAAAGGTTACCGCCGGAAATGGTGGAAATCATGATGGAGAACTTGATGCCGGCGCCCACCATGAGGACCACGCCCACCACGATCCCCGAGCACAGCAGGATGACGCCGGTGGAGACCATGTTGCGGGACCCATGGGCCATGGCATCGAGGATGTCCTGGAAGCCCATACGGGTTTTCTTGTTGAGCCAGGAGGATACCACGATGGCCCCAATGCCGACGCAGGCCGCGAAAGTGGGGGTGAACCCGTAGACCAGCAGGCCCATCAGCACCCCGATGGGGATGAAGAAATGCCAGCCTTCTTTGAGGACCGCCCCGATGGACGGAATTTCGCTTTTGTCCAGAGCCTGCAGGCCCTGTTTTTTGGCGCGCAAGTGAACGAAGAAGGCCACGCTGATGAAATACAGCAGGGCCGGGATGATGGCCACCCCCACGATGGTCAGATAGGGGATCTGGGTCCACTGGCTCATGATAAAGGCGCCCGCCCCCATGATGGGCGGCATGAGCTGGCCGCCGGTGGAGGCGGCCGCTTCCACGCCGCCGGCGAACTTGGGGGAGAACCCGACCCGTTTCATCAGGGGGATCGTGATGGAGCCGGTGCCCACCGTGTTGGCCACGGCGCTGCCGGAAATGGAGCCCATCAGGCCGCTGGCGAAGACCGCCATCTTGGCCGGCCCGCCGATCATGCGGCCCATGACAGCCACCGAGAGTTGGATGATAAAATCCCCTGCGCCGGATTTCAGCAGAAAGGCGGCAAAGAGTACAAATAGAAAGACAAACGTGGAGGAGATGGTGGCAATCGTCCCGAAGATGCCGTCCGGGGCGAAGTACATGCGGTAGAGCATGCGCTCTACGGTCACACCGGGAAAGTTCCACAGGCCGCCCATATACTTGCCGAACCAGAGGGCGTAGCCGAGAAAAACGGCCGCAATGGAAGGGATGATGTAGCCGGCCGTGCGTCGCGTGATCTCGATCATCAGCACAATGGCGATGGCCGCGAAGACCATATCCACGGCAATGGGAACTTCGTTGCGGGCATGCAGGGCGTCTTCGAAGAGCACCAGGTAGCAGCCGGTGGCCACGGCCAGGACGGCCAGCCCGTAGTCGATAAAGCGGGTCTGGCGTGCGAATCGGCTGCTGACGGGGTAGATGATAAACCCCATGAAAAGCACGAAGGCAAAGTGCAAGGCGTTGCGTTGGATTTCGGGCATGATGCCGATGGTGTTGACCCACAGGTGAAAGAGAGCCATCAGAACGCCGGCCCAGTATATGACGCGGGCCTGCAAGCCTTCCAGGCGGCGCTGGGTGGAACGGGACTCGCCGCTGACTTCGGTTGTGGTGGCGGAATCGTCGGGTGCGGGCATGGGTGGATCGTCCTTCCGTGACGGCTGCTTGCCGATTTTAGCGCTTGTCGCTTCTGGCGGTGGCATTAGGAGAAGGCATCGGCCTTTCAAGGGCGGTTACGTTGCTTGCGTGTGAAAGAAACGTAAGCGTCGTGTCCCGCTTAATGCGGCCCGTCGTCCCATCCGCCGATCAAGTGGCGCCTCATGTCGCCGAAGCCCGGCGGAGGCAAAGGGGGGGTGATTTCACCCCCCCTCCTCATCCGTTATAAGAGAACGCGCTGCCATCTGTTGAGCTACATCAGGCTGGCCGGGATCTGGATGCCCTGCTCCTTGTAATATTTGATGGCACCGGGATGCAGCGGCACCGGGAGTCCGCTGATAGCGCGTTCCAGGCTCATGGCTTTGGTGGCTTTGTGAATGTTGGTGAGGAACGGCAGGTTTTCATAAATGGTCTTGGTGATCAGGTAGACGGTTTCTTCGGAGAGGTCCGGAGTGACCGCCAGGAAATTGGGCTGGGAGATGGTCCGGATGTCTTTCTCCTGCCCGGGATAGGTACCGGCCTTGACGACGTAGCGGTTCCAGATGGGGTATTTCTTCTGGATGGTGGCCAGTTGTTCGTCGCTGAAATCCAGCACCTTGATTTTTTTGTTGCCCATCTGGGCGAAGAGCTGGGTGACGGCGGCCACCGGGGGGCCGGCCGGGGTGTTCATGCCGGCGATGCGTCCGTCCATCATGGCCTGGGCCGAAGGGGTATAGGCCAGGTATTCGAGAGTCATCTCTTTCTCAGGGTCGATGCCCAGAGCGGCCAGGATCGTGCGGCCGGAGCCCTCGGTGCCGCTGCCCCGCTTACCGATGGAGAATTTCTGGCCGAAATCCTTCAGGTCCCCGATGGTGCCGGTTTTTTGATATTTGCTCAGAATGGTGAAGTGTTCCACGTTTTCCCAGAGCATGGTGATGGAACGGAAATCTTTGATGGCCTTGCCCTTGTAAGGCCCTTCGCCGTTGTAAGCGTTAAGCCCAAAGAGGGATTGGAGGATGGCCATCTGGGCCTCTTTGTTCTTAAGCATCTGGACGTTTTCGCCCGAGCCGGCCGAGTTGATGGCCGTGGCGGTGATCTGATGCTTGCCGGCCAGTTTGATGCTGATCAGGGTGCCGATAGCCACACCCACCGGGTAGTAGGTGCCGCCGGTGGTGGCTGTTGCGATGATCAGGCTTTCGGCAGCCTTGGTTTGGTGTGCGCTGAAGCTCAGCACCAGACAGACGGCGACGATTGCGATGAGGAATTTTTTAGCCACGGGACCCTCCTTGGAAAGTTTGGGGTTGAGAAGGTGCATCGGTTTATACGACCGGTTGCGGGCAGGCCGATCAAGCAGGCGGGCAGGTGGTTGCCGCAATCGGATCGATCCGGCTTTACAGGAACCAAGCTTTTCGTTATAGGATGTCCGATGGTCAGTGGTCTGACCAATCTATTGTGCTATAGATAACTTCGTTACACGATGTCAAGCATAAATAGTGTCCATCCATATATGGCATCTTTTGACCCCTGGCCCGCCGCCGGTGGACCAAATCCACCTTTGGCGGACAAGCTGGCGTTCTCGCCTTCTGTCGGTCCTCGGCGTAGCCGGGCTACGCCTGTGGGCGCCAGTCGGCTGCGGCCTTGCCAGGAACCAAAATCTACCACCTTGGGATGGACACTAAATAAGGCAAAGCCCATGCGATACCCTCCCTTTATCGAGACGGACATCGATTTTCCGCCCTTTTGGCACATCCGAATGAACCCCGAAGCGCCGCGCATCGACGATGTAACGGCCGCCACGGCCCGCACCGTGGACCGGGCCGTATCCGAGAGCCCCATCCGTTCCGGGGATTCGGTGGCGCTGGCCGTGGGCAGCCGCGGCATGGCCAATCTCCCGCAGATGGTGCGCACCTTTTGCCGGCGATTGCAGGCGGCCGGGGCGCACCCCTTTATCGTGCCGGCCATGGGCAGCCACGGCGGCGCCACGGCCGAGGGCCAGACGGCCCTGCTGGCACGCCTGGGGGTGACGGAGGACGTCTGTGGGGTTCCGCTGCGTGCCTCCATGGAGGCGGTCCGTATCGCCACCGTATTCGATGAGGTGCCGGTATTCCTGGCCCGGGAGATCCTGGCGGCGGACCATGCCGTCTGCCTCAACCGGGTCAAGCCCCACACCAAGTTCAAGGGGACCCTGGAAAGCGGGCTGGCCAAGATGCTTTGTGTGGGCATGGGCAAGCACGCCGGGGCCCTGGCCTACCATCGTTGGGCCCTGCGTTACGGCTTCTTCCCCCTGTTGCAGGAAATGGCCAGGGCTATCTTGAGCCACAGTCCCTTCCGTTTCGGCCTGGCGGTGGTGGAAAGCGCGCGGGACGAAACCAGCCTGATCGAGGCGGTGGCAGCCGACGAACTGCTGGAACGGGAGCCGGTTCTGCTCGCCAAGGCCAAAGCGCAGTTTCCCCGCCTGCCGTTTACTGAAATGGATGTACTGGCGGTGGAGACCATCGGCAAGGAAATCAGCGGTGCCGGTATGGATCCCAACGTGACCGGGCGGGCTTTCGATCTGATGGAAAGCGACTTCTCCGCAGCACTGAAGGCTACCCGGGTGGCCGTGTTGAACCTGTCTTCCCGAACAGGCGGCAATGCCATCGGCCTGGGCAACGCCGACATCATCACCGAGAAGGTCTTCCGGGCCATGGACTACGAGGCCACCCTGATGAACGCCCTGACCAGTCTCTCCCTCCACAAGGCCTTTATCCCGGTGCGGCTGCCCAGCGACCGCAAAGCCCTCCAGGCCTGCTTCACCACCCTCGGCCCGACGCCCCTAGAGTTGATCCGCGCGGCCATCGTCCGCGACACCCGACATGTTCAGGAATTCCTGGCCACGGCGCCCCTGGGAGAGGAATTGGCCGGTCGCTCAGATGTCGAGGTGCTTTCCAGGGATGCCCTGATATTCAATGGGGAAGATAATTTGCGATGCCCCTGGGAGCGTGGAGCCTGATCCATTTTCCCTGGCGTCGGCTGTCTGATAGCTGCTCTGCAGCTCGCCTATTACCTGAAAATGACGAACGGCATGTAGCGTACCGGCAGGGCGAAGAGAATGGGTTTCGCCCTCCGGATCCAGGGCGCGTTACGGCCGAAGACCGATCCCAATAGGGCGGCGACGGCCAGGAATTGGGCCACGAGCTGCATCAGCATGCCGGTGGAGGCGATCAGGCTGCGTAGGTCTGGAAGCCCGGGCCGAACCGGCGGCCCAGATACTGGGCCACGGTCACGGATCCGCTCTCCCGCAGGGCCCGGGAGAAGACCAGGGCCAGGACGAGACAGGCCAGGCCGCTGCCCAGGGTGAAGTGCCAGGCGGCGAAGCTGAAAAGATAGGCCATTTGAACGGTGCCCACGGTGGATGCCCCGCCCTCCAGGGTGCCGATGATGATCCAGGCCACATCGGTGGCCGTCGCCCGCCGCCCGGAAAGCGCAAAGTCGGCGCCCCTGGCCGGCGCCCCTCCGGAGCGCAGGGTAAAGACCGGAACCGCAATGAACGCCGCAAAGAAAACGAGATAGTAGATCGTCGCCATGATCTCCCCACTTGTAGTTTCACCCCTGTGTTTGTGCTGTAAAAACCGGAATCCTTGACCCCCCGCGTTTTCCCCAGGTGCCTATAGACGATTCTGTTCCGGAGGCCAACATTTTCATGCACCGGGCGGCCGTCCTCCTTTGATCAGGTCCGCCGCGGGGGCGGGGCGTGCGCCACGGCGCTTGTCCACGGGGCGGGAACGTCCTCCTCAGGCGGCGGACGGGCAGCGCGGGGCAGCCGCCGGCCTACCCGGCACTGGGGGAACCTGCGACGTGGGAGGGGTTGTCAACGTTCTTGTCAGGCGAGACTACCCGATAGGCATCCATCGGAGAGGGTGGCCGTGAACGTACTGAAACGACATCAACTTTTTTTGGCGATCAACGGCATGACTATTGCTCTTCCGCAGGGGGATTGCATTTCCACAAGGGATACCGATAACAAAAAGGGGTGTCATGCTGCAAAAGGGGGTCATCGGATTGATCTGCATCTTGGCGGGGGTGATCGGGTATCTGGTCTTCGGCGGGATCGGTTTGGCGGTGGGGCCCCTTACAGGTCTTGTTACCGTGGCCGATTGCTATCTGAGGAAACGGCAGCATTGCTCCCGGTCCGCCGGCCCGGCCTGCTTTCGCCTATGGCGCAGGGAACCGCATCGGGCGGCAAGACGGAACAGGGCCCGCCTGGAGGCCCTTCTGGCAAAGGCCCATCGGCTGGCGGACACCTTCCACGATGCGTACGGGGCCCGCAACTGCTGCCTGGACATTATCCGCCAGACCGACAAGGAAGATCCGTTGTTTATCGCAGCTTACGAGCTCTTTATGAGTACAGTCATCCGACGGGCGGACAAACCGGCGCCATCGACCGACCAGCCCGTTTCAAACCGGCGCCGGCTAGGGCCCCAAACCAACCACCGGAACGATGCCCAAGTGATTCGATTTCCCCATCACGTTTCCCGCCAATGATTCCGATGGCGGCCGCCGGGCGCTCCCCCTGTCGCGGCCCAGCCCTCTTCTAATCGTCCTTTTTTATAAAGCGGTAGATGGCCTCGTCCTCGTGGGAGAGAGGTGCGCCGCGATCATAGAGTTTGTCCAGGAAATAGTGATAAAAATCGTGGCGCAGGCTGTCCCGGTTGGCGATGACGAACCAGCGGTTGCGGGTCCAGATAACGGGGGAGATCGCCTCCTGACCGGTTTCAAAATTACCCACCAGCGCTTCGGCACGGTCCACGATGATATCGATGGATTCCCCGCCCAGTTTGTCCCGCAGTGAGCCTGCTTCAGGATGGGTGACCTGGATGTCGCAAATGGCCGGTATGGCGCCCATGCCAATCAGCCGGATACCCACCCCCCGTTCGATGGCGTGGCGGATTTCCTTTTCCAGCCGTTTCCAGGTTCCCGGAAAGAGGCGCAGATAGATTTCCTGCCGGGCCGCATCGATAATATCGCGTGCCTTGTGGATGGCTTCCCGTCGTCCGCGGATGGTCAGCAGATAATCATAGTCCGTATCAGGATCGAGCTGTGCCACCTGTTTTTCGAGCAGGCTCAGGTTGGCTTCGAACTGGCCCTGCAGGCGCTTTTTGAGTTCTTCGAAGGGGAGGGGTACGAAAAGCCCTTTTTCGATTTCGAAGACTACGCCTTTGCGGGTCAGACCCCGCAGGACGTCGTAGATCCGGGAGCGCGCGATCCCGGATAATTTGCTGAGTTGGGAGCCGTTGCAGGGGTGTTGGCGCAGCAGGGCGAGGTAGCAGGAGGACTCGTATTTCGAGAACGCGAAATCCTGCAGTAGGCTGGTAATGTCCATGGCGGATTCCTAATAAGCTATCTCAAAAAAGTCTTTTCGCTCGATATCTGCGTTGATGCCTCGTTTCAAGCCCTCGCCATACTTGAGTATGCCTGCGGGTTGAATCTCTGCCTCGCCTTGATCTCAAGCGAAAATCCTAATTTTGAGATGGCTTATAGTAAGTGTCCATCTATAAACGGCATCTTTTGGCCCCGGCCGGCGTTCTCACTCTTTGGGAATCCTCGCCGTAGCCGGGCTACGCAACGCTATCGCTCATACGGCTACGCCGTCGGTTTCCACCCACAACGGGGTTGGATCGGACGGGAAGTCCAGCAGCGCTGGACAAATCGCTGCGGCCTTGGCCGGAACCGAAATCTACCATTTATGGACGGACACCAATATGGTTGCCCATCCATAAAAGGCCAATTTGCCCGATATCGGCATTACGCGTATCGCTCGTCCCAGCGGCTTACGGTAATCAGGCGTTCTTCAGGTCCCGTTTAAGCCGTATCCCTCAGGATTCGCCAGCCTTGATCTCAAGCATTGTACGAATACGTCTTAAATTTGAGGTGCTACGGACCCATCAAAAAATAAAGCCAGTAACGGCTTTCTTAGAAAATGGCGGCGGAAAGGTCAATCATGATCGTGGCGGGGGAAGAAAGTCGTGTTGCCAGAGCCGATTGACAACCTCCGGGAAATGGTGATATTAATGTTGCTACAAAGATAGCAACATTATTGCCCAAGGAGGCCGCCATGTTGTCCACCCTGCATGCCATAAACACACCGCCGGTTTTCGGTTTTTCCAATGTGCCCGATGATGCGATCCGCCGGCTGGAGACCCAATACGGGGCGCACCATTACGAACGCCTTGATGTGGTGGTGCGGCAGGCCCGCGGGAGCTGGATCACGGACGTCAACGGCAAGCGCTACCTGGACTGCCTGGCTGCTTACTCCGCGGCCAATCCCGGTCACCATCACCCCAAGATCGTCAATGCCCTGGTAAAGGCCCTGCTGGGGGATTATGCCGCGGTCATTTCAAACGTGGTCTATACCGATCCCCTGGGGCTGTTTCTGTCCCGTATGGCGGAATTCGTGCCGCCGCTGGGGCGGCGCTTCGGGGAAGCCGGCAACAAAGTCCTGCCCAAGAACGGCGGTGTCGAATCGGTGGAAACCGCCATCAAGATGGCCCGTTTCTACGGCTGGAAGGCCAAGGGAATTCCGGACGGCAAGCAGGAGATCATCGTTTTTAACAACAACTTCCACGGCCGCATGATCACGGTGGTGTCCTTTTCCACCACCGAGAAATACCGCCGCGGGTTCGGCCCGCTGACCCCGGGGTTCGTGTCGGTGCCCTTCGGCAACCTGGATGCCGTGGCGGCGGCCGTCAACCAAAACACCTGCGGCATCCTGGTGGAGCCCATGCAGGGTGAAGGGGGCATGCAGGTACCGCCCCCCGGTTTCCTCAAGGGGCTGCGGGAGATTGCCGACCATCACGATCTATTGCTGCTGTGCGACGAGATTCAGGTGGGATTGGGACGCACCGGCAAACGCTTCTGCTTCGAGCACGAAAACGTGGTCCCTGACGGTCTCGTCCTGGGCAAGGCCCTCTCCGGCGGCCTGGTGCCGCTTTCCGTGTTCGTTACCAATGCCAAGCTGATGGATATGGCTTTCAACGTGGGCTCTGACGGGTCCACCTTCGGCGGCTATCCCCTGGCCTGCGTGGCCGGCCTGGCGGGCCTGGAAGTGGTGGAAGAAGAGAAACTGGCGGAAGCTTCGGCGCGCCAGGGCGCCCGGCTCAAGGCGGCCCTTCAAGCGTTGGCTGAGCGCTCGCCCCACGTGAAAGAGGTGCGCGGCCAGGGCCTGTTCATCGGCATCGAAGTCAAAGAACGCAACGCCATGGACTTCTGCCACAAACTGGTCGAGCTGGGCCTCATCATCAACGACAGCCACGGCCACACCATCCGCGTATCCCCGCCCCTCAACATCAGCGATGAAGATGCGGATCTGCTGGTGGACCGGCTGCGGCAGGTGCTGTGCTGATGCCGGCGCATCTTTCCCCCAACCAATAAGGACCGAACGGTCATATTATAAATGCTCCCGCGCCATCGGGAGCATTTATCTTTTGATGATCCGCGGCAGGATCATCTGGTGCTGGGGGCAGATGGATTTCGGGTTCTGGTAAGCGGCACCGGCGAAGGCCGTCAGGTAGCGGCGCAGATCCTTGAGGGCCACGATCTCATCCACCAGGCCGGTGCGGGCGCAGAACAGGGGCCGCGATTTGTCGTGGTAATCCCGGGCCAGGGCGTTCATCTTTTCCACCACCGGCTCCAGGGGGCGTCCGGCTTCCTTTTCCTTCACCAAGCGGCGGGCGTAGGTGGCCACGGCTGCGGTTTCCCCGTGCATGACATAGATTTCCGTGGCCACGGTTCCCAGGGTGAAGGCGTTGTGGCGATTGGCCGTGGGACCGCCCAGGACATAGTGGGCCGCGGCCGTGCCCTTGCGCAGGACCACGAGCATCATGGGGATGTCGGTCTGCTGGATGGAGTAGATCAGGGACTGGCCCAACCCTAATAGCTCGGCTTTTTCGGCGGCATCGCCCACATCGATCCCGGTGGTGTCCTGAAACCAGACGATGGGGATACGGTCCCGGCCACAGAGGGTGACAAATTCGTTCATCTTGATGAGGCCCTGGCGGTAGAGCTTGCCGCCGAAGCCGGGAGTGTCGGCGTATTCCGGATAGTCTTTGCCGAGATAACCCTGGCGGTTGCCGATGCAGGCCACCAGGAAGCCGTCCAGCTTGCACAGCCCGGTGTACATTTCAGGGCCGTAGTCCGGCCGGAACTCCATGTGCTCGCCCCCGTCCACCAGGCGGGCCAGGATCTGCTCGAATTCGTAGACCCGCTTGGGCTCCAGGGGGAGCAAGCTGTAGAGATCTTCCTGGGGGAAGCCGGGCTCCCGGGGCGGGGCTACCCGGAAGAATTTGGGATGATAGGAGGGAATCGCCTTCATGTAGTCCTTGAGCCCATCGAGGACGCCCTGCTCCTCCTCGAAGACATAGCGGAAGAAGCCTGTCTCGTCGTAGTGGGTGGCCACCGTGCCGGGGGGCTGGGCCTTGAAGTGCTTGGCCTTTTCGATAAGGCCTTCGGCCATCTCCAGGTCGAAATGGCCCCTGGGGGCCATGCCGCTCACGATGCCGGCTCCGCCCACGGCGATATTGCAGTCCTTGTGGGCGAAGAGAATGGTGGGGCTGATGCTCTGGTAGCCGCCCCCGGCCGGATTGGTGCCGTAGATGCCCGCCAGCACGGGAATGCCCATCTGCTCCAGTTCGGCATGACGGAAAAAGGGCGTGCCGGCGCCCCGGCGGTTGGCGTAGAATTTCTCTTGCTCGGTGAGTTTGGCGCCGCTGCAGTTGACCAGCCAGACCAGGGGGATGTTCAGTCGTTTGGCCAGATCGGTGACCCGCAGGATGTTTTCGGACTGGCCCGGCAGCCAGGCCCCGGCCATGACCTTGTTGTCGAAGCCGATGATGACTGCCCATTTGCCGGCGATGCAGCCCAGACCGTCGATGACGTTGGTGGTGCCTTCCGTGTTGTCCAGGGGGTTGTAGAGGATGTGCAGCGGGCACCAGGACCCCGGATCCACCAGGTAGTCCAGGCGCTGCCAGACGGTCATCTGCCCGCGGGCATTAATTTTTTCGGTGGGGAAACCGGCCGCTTTGACCGTTTCCACCTGGGCCTGAATTTCGGCCTCGGCCGCCTCCAGCGCGGCGCGGTTTTTAGCCGTCTGCTTGAGCTGGCCCGGTTTCAGGGCCTTGCCGATTTCCGTCATCTTTTCAAAATACGGTCGCATGAACTCCCCCCCTCTTGAATCCCCTAACAGGCAATCGGATGAAATACTGCTGGCATTGACAGGTGTGCGATGATCAGGTGTCGATGAGGGCCAGAACGTCGTCCTCCTCCACCTCGTCGCCCTGCTTGACCCGGACTTCCGTAATCGTCCCGCTGACGGGCGCGAATACCGGGGTTTCCATCTTCATGGCCTCGATGACCAGAACCTCTTCGTCTTCCTCTACGCTTTGGCCAGCCGCCATATTGAGCTGGATGATCTTGCCCGCCAGGGGGGCCAGGATTTCTTCTGCCATTGTGCTACCTCCCGAAAATTGCTTGTGCCTATTGAATGTCAGTCGTTCGGAGAACACCAACCCAATTAAGGGCGAACGGCTTTGCCATTGTCTATCCAAGCAGCGTCAAAAATATCCCCGCCGCGATCACCGTGCCGATAACGCCGGCCACGTTGGGGCCCATGGCAAACATGAGCAGGTAGTTTTTCTTATCATACTGGGAGCCGACTTTGTGCACCACCCGGGCGGACATGGGCACGGCCGATACGCCGGCCGCCCCCAGCAAGGGATTGATCTTCTCCCGGCGCGCCAGGTTCATCAGTTTGGCCAGCAGGATACCCGTGGCCGTGCTGACGATGAAGGCGAACAGCCCGAAGAAGAAGATAAAGAGCGAGCGGGGCTGCAAAAAGGTTTCCGCGTTCATGGTGGCCCCCACCGGCAGCCCCAGGAAAATCGTGACGATATTGAGCAGTTCGCTCTGGGCCGCCTGGGTCAGGCGCTCCACCACCTTGGCCTCCCGGAAGAGGTTGCCCAGCATGAACATGGCGATCAAGGGCGCGGCGGCTGGAACCAGCAGGATGATGACCAGGGTGGCCACGATAGGAAAGATGATTTTCTCCAGCTGACTCACCTTGCGGCCCTTTTTCATCCGGATGGTACGCTCTTTCGAAGTGGTCAGCAACCGCATGACCGGCGGCTGGATGATGGGCACCAGGGCCATGTAGGAATAGGCCGCCACGGCACAGCTGCCCAGCATGTGGGGCGCCAGTTTGGACGCCAGGAAGATGGTGGTGGGCCCGTCGGCGCCCCCGATAATCCCCATGGTGGCGGCTTCCCTGAGGTCGAACCCCATGGCGCTGGCCGCAAAAAAGGTCAGGTAGACTCCGGCCTGGGCCCCGGCGCCCAAAAAGATTAAGACCGGTTTGGACAGCAGGGGGCCGAAGTCGGTCAGGGCCCCGAGACCCAAAAAGATCAGGGGCGGTATGATTTCCCATTGGATGCCGTAGTGGTAGAAGCGCCACAGGAGCCCCTCGCCAGGTTCCATCAGGCCGGCCAGGGGTAGATTCGCCAGGAGAATGCCGAAACCGATGGGCAACAGCAGGAGCGGTTCATATTGTTTGGCGATGGCCAGATAGATGAGGACGCTCGCGATCAGCCACATCAAAAGCATGCCCGGTGTGAGGTGGAACAAGCCTGCCGTTTGAAAGACGGCCAGCATGTCATTTCCCATGGGATTCGCCTTTCGCGAGAGCCTCAGCCGCCAGGCGGGTCAGGCGGATGGCGACATAGAGCAGGGTCATGCCGATGAAGACCCCTCCCAAACCGGAGGCGAAGATTTGCAGCGCCGTTTTCATTTTTTCTCTCCACCCACCGCCGTCTGTGAGTCCAGCGGCCAGGCCCTCTTTTCCTCCAGTACGGCGCGCAGCACCTTCAACGCCTGGTTGGTCGCCGGAACACCGCCGTAAATCGCCGTCTGGAAGATCGTTTCGGCAATGTCCCCCACGGCGCAGCCCACATTCAAAGCGGCCTGGATGTGGAGCTTCAGTTCCTCGGATTTCCCCAGCACTGTCAGGGCCGCCACCGTTACGAGCTGGCGGGTGGGGTGGGGCAGCTTCTCCCGGGCGTACATCTTGCCCGTGATAAACAGGGACAGGTCTTTGGCCAAACCGGGGTCGAAGGCCTTCCACAACTCGAAGGGTTTTTCGTCCTCGACGCCCTCGAAATAAAGGGCTGCCGTGCGTTTGGTCTTCTCGACAAGGTCATCGCTCATGAGTCGATATCCTTTGCAGTGCTGTTTCTATAAAAGGGTGTATGAACCTGATGGTATTCCCATTGAAGTAAAGTCCTTGTTAAGACTTGTCACTGATGTGCTGAATGTATCGTTACTTTTCTTTCGCGTGAAAGAAAAGTAACCAAAAGAAAACGCCCGTGTCCCGCTTCAACCTGCGCGTCGTCGACACGGCCGGAGCGCGCGGAAACTCGCCCGCCTTCGCCAAGGCTACGGCGGACTCAAACAGTCCGCGCGCTTTTATCCGGCCGCGTCGCCGATGCTCGGCGCGGGACAAAGGGGAATTTCCCCACCATATGCATGAACCTCATGGACCATCAGTTTCAACAGAGGATTGCCGTATTCGTTCAAGGTCAACGCCGAGATTGGGCGAATGCTGCAACACTCAGCGGTTGGCTTTGCGGTAGCCCAGCTGATCCAACGCAATAATCCACTTGCAGATGTTGGCCGAGCCTTCCACCATGGTATAGGTGGGGGCGTCCCGGTAGTAACGCGCCACCGGGTATTCGGTGGAATAGCCGTAGGCCCCCAGGATGCGCATGGCGTAGTTGGCGCACTTGACGGCCGTCTCCCCGGCCAGGTACTTGGCCATGGCCACATCCAGGCCGTTGTTGAGCCGGCCCTGGTCCTTGGCCCAGGCCGCCTTGTAGACCAGCAACCGGGAGGCTTCGATTTCGGTGGCCATCTGGGCGATCATGTCCTGGTTCATTTGGTACTCGCCGATGGGCTTGCCGAATTGTTTACGTTCGTTGCAATATTTCAAAACCGTTTCCAGACAGGCCTGGGCCAGGCCCACGGCACCGGCGGCGGCCGACAGGCGGGTCTGGTTGAGGGAGCCGAAGACGATCTTGGCCCCGTCGCCCGGCTGGCCGATGATGTTTTCCTTGGGGACACGGGTGTCCGTTAGAAATACCTCCCCGGTGGGCGAGGAGTGGGATCCCATTTTTTCCAGGGTGGTCGTTTTGATGCCGTTGAAGTTTTTCAGCTCGACCACGAAGGCCGAAAGCCCCTTGGCACCCATGGACTTATCCGTATAGGCGTAATAAATGACCACATCGCCCACGGGGGCGTTGGAGATCCAGGTTTTGGAGCCGTTAAGCAGCCAGTGGTCGCCCTTGTCCTCGGCCGTGGAGCTCATGGCCATGACATCCGAGCCGGCATCCGGTTCGGTGATGCCGAAGCCGCCCACATATTCGGCCCGCACAAGTTTGGGGACATATTTGGCGGCCAGGTCCGCGCTGCCGTAGTGGTAAATCGTGTAGGCGCATCCCAGGGTCTGCATGTTGATCTGGACCCGCAGGGAGCTTGACGCCCGGGCGATTTCTTCGGTAACGATCATGGCCGAGAGCCAGCCCATGTCCTCGCCGTCGTATTTTTCGGGGATCACGGTGCCGAACAGGCCCAGTTCGGCCATGGGCCGCATGGCCTCCTCGTAGGGGAAATGGTGGTCGGCGTCCCACTCGTCCGCATGGGGGGCAATCTGTTTGTTGGCAAATTCCCGGACGGCTTTCCTCAGCATCTCGAGCTCTTTGGGCAGTGCAAAATCCACGGTTGGCTTCCTTTTCTTCCTTATAGTAAAACATTTACGAACGGTTGATTATCTTCTCGACGACCGCCATGGCCAGTTCGTGGACTTTGCCTTTGAAGCGCAGGTCGAGGGCGGTCTGCAGCATGGCCGGGTTGGCGACGGTATTGCGGGCGGCTATCAGGGCCAGGGCGGCCAGGGCCCAGTCCGGTTCCCGGATGCCGGCGGCCTTGAAATCGATGGTTTCAATTTGGGCCCGGCACATTGGCAGGTCGATGCCGGCGGCGCAGATGACAAGGGTTTCTTCCTCAAGCCCGGCCAACATTTCCTTCCGGCGGGCCACGCCCTCTGGCGCCAGGGCAAGGACGACGGCCGGGCGGTCGATGCCGGTGAAGCCGATGTCGTTTTTGGAGAGAATCACTTCGCTGACGGAATGACCCCGCAGCACGGTGATGGGGTAGTCGTTTTTCTGGGAGGCCTGCAGCCCGGCCGAGGCTGCGGCCAGGCACAGCAGTTCCCCTGCCGTGACGATGCGCTGCCCGGCGCTGCCCAGCAGCACTACCTCCTGGCGGGCTTCCGCCACCGGGGTATGACGGACCGGGATGGCCTGGGGCGCTGCGGCCGGCGGGAGCGCGGCGGCTTCCCGCCGATAGTGCCGTCCGTACTCCTCCCGGGCGTTTTCTTTCCGAAAACGGACCACCGACGGGAGGGAGGCCAGAGATCCCGCAATGGATTGGGGGGAGAGTTTGTTGCGCTTGGTGTAGCGTCCCGGGCAGACGCCCCAGATGTCGAGCAGGGCAAAGCCCTCGAATCGGATGGCCGCCTCCATAAGCGCTGCCAGATCGGGGTCGTAGGCCGACACCCGCTCCAGATGGGGGGCGCCGGCTGCCCCGGCCACCTGGCAGACGTCCATGGGTTTTTCCAGGCGGTTTAAGAAGCCCGATCCCACTGCCGCTTCCGGAGGGGTGGTGGAGGAACACTGGCCACCGGTCATGCCGTAGTTGAAATTGTTGAGGACCAGCAGGGTCAGGTCGATGTTCCGGCGGCAGGTGCTTAGCAGGTGGGCCCCGCCGATGCCCAACCCGCCGTCGCCCATGGTGACCACCACGTGCAGGTCCGGGCGGGCCATCTTGATGCCGGTGGCATAGGTCAGGGCGCGGCCGTGGAGGCCGTGCAGGGCATGGGTGTGGAAGAAGGTATCGAAGAGGCCGGAACAGCCGATGTCCGATACGATGGCGATCTCTTCGCCCTTGAGGCCCATGCCCTGGAAGGCCTTGTCCAGGGCCCCGACGACGCGTTCGTGGGCACACCCCGGACAGAAGACCGGCGGGCGCTCCTGATTGAGCAGGCTCGGCGTCATGGTTCGAGCACCTCCTGTATCTGGCGCGGCTTGATCAGCTCGCCGTTCATCTGACCCAGAAAGCGGACATCGCGTCCCGGCAGCGCGCGCTGGATCTCGCGCACATATTGACCCAGATTCATTTCCACGACCAGGATGCGGTCATAGCCGGCGGTCTTTTCCCTCAGAAGCGTTTCGGGGACCGGCCAGAGGGTCTTCAGGACGAGAAGGTCGACGGGCCGTCCGTCCGCCCGAAGCGCCTGAACAGCGGTTTGCGCGGCCCGGGCGGTGACGCCGTAAGCGATGACCAGGGTTTGCGCTTCCGGCACGGTATCCGCTTCGAAATAGGTGAAGCGATGCGCCTCGGCGGTGATCTTGCGCTGCAGGCGGTCCTGGCTGCGTGCGATCAGGTCCGGGTCGGCGGTGATGTAGCCGTCCGGTCCGTGGGTGGACGACGTCTGGCGCACGGGTCGATCGGCGCCGATGGGCAGAAAATCAGGGACCAGGCGGTCTCCGGCAGTTCCGAAGGGCAGAAAAGGGGCCTGCGCATCAGCTGACCGGCGGTGGACGATCTCCGGCAGGGCAATCGCCTCAAGATCCACGGTTTCCCGGGTCATGGCGATTTCCTTGTTGGTGGCCAGAAACACCGGACAGCGGTAGCTCTCGGACAGGTTGAAGGCCTGCAGGGTGAGCACAATGCAGTCCCGGATGTCAACCGGCGCCAGCACGATGACCGGCAGCCCGCCGCTGTTGCCCCACTGCAGGAACTGGATGTCCCCGTCGGCCCCCTTGGTGGCGGAGCCGGTGGACGGTCCCAGGCGCTGGACATCGACGATGACGAGCGGGATCTCGCTGCCCACCGCAAAGGAAATCTGCTCGCTATAGAGGCTGATGCCGGGCCCGGAAGTGGCCGTCATGGCCTTCCAGCCGGCCATGGATGCCCCCAGGCAAAACCCGATGGAGGCGATTTCATCCTCTCCCTGCAAACAGACACCGCCCTCCGGGGGCAGGTAGCGTAGCATGGCGTTGTAGATCGTCGTGGCCGGCGTAATGGGGTAACCGGCGAAGAAACGGCACCCGGCCGCCCGGGCGCCCCAGGCGATCGCTTCGTTACCTTCCATCAGTGTGAGCGCCATGGCGCGTTTCTCCCTATTGCCGGTTAGAGGCCGGCCGCCTGTTTGGCCGCGCTGATTTGCCGCAGCCCCTTCAGGACATGTTCCCGGACCCGCCGGATATGACCGGAGAGCACGCGGCGGGCGGTTTTGATATCGCGCGCCGCGATGCTGTCGAAGAGGGCCTGGTGGTCGGCGTCGGCCGAGTCCATGGCGTTGGAAAAGAGCAGGTTGCCGCTGTATTTAAGGTATAGGAGATCGAAGAGGTCCCGCAGGATCCGGCAGTGCACCTGACGACCCGAGAGTTCGGCCAGGGTAAGATGAAACTCCCGGTCCTGCTTGAGGCGTTCGGCTAGATAGACTTCCCGGGAGGCTTTGAGGTGGGCCTCCAGGGCCGTGCGCAGGGTTCCAAGGCCCCGGGCGTCGATGGTGCGCACCGTATCCGGCAGCAGACGCATCTCCAGGGTTTCGCGCACATCGTAGATTTCTTCCACTTCCCGGAGATCGACCGGAGCGGTGAAATAGCCCCGGTTGGGCTCGTGCCGCACCAATTGTTGGAACTCCAGCCACTTGAGGGCCTGGATGACAGGTGTCTGGCTCATCCCCAGCCGTTCGGCCAGATCGCGGTAGGCGATTTTGTGTCCGGGCGTTAGCTCGTTGTGGAGCATCATGCTGCGGATGCCGAGATAGGCCTTGCGGGTGTGGCCCATGGCGCCGTTGGCGGCTTCGGAAGTTTTAGGAGGGCGCTGTGCCATGTCATGTGATCCGTTATTCAATCAAAAATTTGATCAAATTTTTTATCTGACAATCCGCGCCGGTTGTCAAGCCCGATTTCGCGGCCGGCCGTGATGGCCGCCGCGAAATCGAAACGGCAGGGACGGCTGGCGGATGGCATGGCGAGGCGGCCGGGTCAGGGATGCGGGGCGGTCCACTCGGTATGGAAGAAGGTTCCGCGGGGGCGGTCGACGCGTTCGTAGGTGTGGGCGCCGAAGAAATCCCGCTGGGCCTGCAGCAGGTTGGCCGGCAGGCGGGCGCAACGCAGGCCGTCGTAGTAAGTCAGGGCGCCGGCCAGGGCCGGTATGGGGAGACCGTGCCGGAGAGCGGCGGCCGCGATCCGGCGCCAGCCCGTCTGGGCCTGGCGGAGCTTCTCCCGGAAGAAGGGGGCCAGAACGAGATGGGAAAGATCGGGAGCGGTCTGAAAGGCTTCGGCGATGGGATCCAGAAAACCCGAGCGGATGATGCAGCCGCTGCGCCAGACCTTGGCGATGTCACTGTAGTTCAAGGCCCAGTCATAGGTGGCGGAGCCCTCCCGCAGAAGCGTGAAGCCCTGGGCGTAGGAAATGATCTTGGCCGCCAGCAGGGCCTGTTCCAGGTCGGTCACAAAGGTCTTGGCGTCCGGCACCGGCGGGCAATCGGCAGGTGGGGCTAAAATTTCGGCCGCAGCCACCCGTTCATCTTTGAGGGCCGAAAGGTAGCGGGCGAAGACCGATTCGCCGATGAGGGTCAGGGGTACTCCCAGGTCGAGGGCGGCCACCGCGGTCCAGCGGCCCGTGCCTTTTTGGCCGGCGGTGTCCAGAATGCGCTCCAGCAGAAGCTCGCCGTCCGGTTCCCGGTAGGCCAGGATGGCGGCCGTGATTTCGATCAGGTAGCTTTGCAGGTCCCCCCGGTTCCAGGTTTCGAAGATGGTGGACATGGCATCACCGGGAAGGCGCAGCAGATTCCGCATGAGGTGATAGGCCTCGGCGATGAGCTGCATGTCGCCGTATTCGATGCCGTTGTGGATCATCTTGACAAAATGTCCGGCGCCTCCCGGCCCCATCCAGCGGCAGCAGGGCGCGCCGTCCGGCGCCCGGGCGGCGATGGCTTCGAACAAGGGGCGCAGGGTCTCCCAGGCGGCCGGCGATCCGCCCGGCATGATGGCGGGTCCCTTGAGGGCGCCTTCTTCCCCTCCGGACACGCCGGCGCCCACATAGAGCAGCCCCTGCCGCTCCACCTCGGCCATGCGCCGTTCGGTGTCGCCATAGTTGGAATTGCCGCCGTCCACGATGATATCGCCCCTGGACATCAGGGGGATCAGGGCTTCGATGGTGTCTTGGACGGGGGTGCCGGCCTTGACCATCAGCATGACCCGGCGGGGCGGTTTGAGGTTCTGGACCAGTTCTTCAAGGGACGCGGCGGCAATGAAGCGTTTGCCGGCCGCGCGGCCGTCCATGAAGGCGCGGGTCTTCGCGGCGGTGCGGTTATAGACGGCCACCGTAAATCCCCGGCTTTCCATGTTCAGGGCCAGATTTTCGCCCATCACGGCCAGGCCGATGAGGCCGATGTCGGCTTGGGGTGGGTTGCGGTCGCTCATTAGACAATTATTCCTTTGAAATAGGTGTTACGATGGCAATTTTAAATGCCAACCCATTGAGATTTTGTTCCGGTCGTGAAATTTCGTTCGAAATCTTCCACCTTTGGTGGAGGCCCCGACGATGCTCGGCACATGACAAAGGGAAATTCAATTCCAAAACCTTGGAAACCGTCTATAGTCGGAGCGCTATGAAACTACCTGAAGCCACCGGCTATGCAGGAGGGGGCTCACTGGTAACTATGCCGGTCAAAGCCGCCACGATCCGGGTCACGATCGTCTCCGGATCGGCGTCGATATCCACACTCAGGCCGCCATCGGGTTTTTCCAGGGTATCGAGCTGGCTGCGCAGCAGCTCCGGCGGCATGAAGTGGCCCCGGCGGTCGGCCAGACGACGCTGCAAGAGGTCGAAGGTCCCCCGCAGATAGACGGTCCTGACAGTCTGCTGATCCACCCCGAGCAAGTCCCGGTAGGATTGCTTGAGGGCGGAACAGGCCAGAACGGCGGATTTCCCGGCCTGCATAAGGCGTTCCATTTCCCGGCGCAAAGCCAGCAGCCAGGGGCGGCGGTCGTCGTCGTTCAGGGGCTGTCCGCTGTGCATCTTGGCCACGTTGGCCGCCGGGTGGTAGTCGTCGCCGTCTATAAAGGCCCATCCCAGGTGCCGGGCCAGGCGGCGTCCGATGGTGGTCTTGCCGCAGCCCGTGGGGCCCATGAGAATAAGAATCATGTCAGTCCGCGTCAATTCCGAAGTAGTTCACGGCATTGTGGTAGCAAATGTCTTGTACCATCCCGCCTATAAAGTCGAAGTCGTGAGGCAATTCGCCCTGTTCAATATCGGTTCCCAGAAGATTGCACAACACACGACGGAAGTATTCGTGGCGTGGATAGGAGAGAAAGCTGCGGGAGTCGGTGAGCATGCCCACGAAACGGCTGAGCAGCCCCATGTTCGAAAGGGCGTTGAGCTGGCGCTGCATGCCGTCCTTCTGGTCGTTGAACCACCAGCCCGATCCGAACTGAATCTTGCCGGGTACCGTGCCGTCCTGGAAGTTGCCGATCATGGTGGCCACGAGATCGTTGTCCCTGGGGTTGAGGACATAGAGGATGGTGCGGGCCAGGCGGTCTTCGCTTGCCAAACGGTCGAGGAAACATGCCAGGGGGGCGGCCAGCAGTTCGTCACCCATGGAATCGTATCCGGTATCGGGGCCTAATTCCCGGAAGGCGCGGGAATTGGTGTTGCGCAAGGCGCCGAAATGAAACTGCTGGGTCCAGTTCCGTTCGGCATCCATGCGGGCCAGCTCCAGCAGCAGGGCGCTTTTAAACTGCTCTGTCTCCAGCGCCGTCGGGAGTTCGTTGCGGCGCACCTTGGCGAAGATGCGCACGATGTCGTCCGGAGTGAAATGGGTGGCATAGGGACGCTCCAGGCCGTGGTCGGACAGGCGGCAGCCGGTCCGGTGGAAAAACGCGTGGCGGGCCTTCAAAGCGGCCAGCAGGGCATCGTAGTCGGCAATGGGAATGCCGGAGACGGCGGCGAGCCGGTCGAGATACGGGTTGTAGACCGCCGGATCTTCCACGGCCATGGCCTTGTCCGGCCGGAAGGCCGGCAAGACCTTGACCGTGAAATCCGGGTCGGCCGCCAGAGCCCGGTGGTGTTCGAGGTCGTCCGTGGGGTCGTCCGTGGTGCAGACCACCTTGACCTTCATGCGGGTCAGGATGGCCCGCGTGCTGAAATCCGGGCTCTGCAGGAGGGCGCCGGCACGGTCATAGATCTCCCGGGCACTATCCGGATCGAGGAGACGGTCCGTGATGCCGAAATAGCGTTTTAGTTCCAGGTGGGTCCAGTGGTAGAGCGGGTTGCGCAGGGTTTTGGGCACGGTGGCGGCCCAGGCCGCAAATTTCTCCCAGTCCTCCGCCGCTCCCGTAACAAAGCGCTCCGGAATGCCGTTGGCCCGCATGGCCCGCCACTTGTAGTGGTCGCCGTAGAGCCAGATTTGGGTCAGGTTGGGGAAGATGCGGTCGGCGGCGATGTCTTCCACCGGCAAGTGGCAGTGGTAGTCGAAGATGGGCATGGCTTCGGCATAATCGTGGTAGAGGCGGCGTGCGGCCGCCGTCTGCAGGAGAAAATCTTCGGAGAGAAAGGGCGTCACAGGATCCTCCTAATTGAGTTTGTAAAGCATCTCACCGGCATGTTCGACCACAAGGATGCTTTCATCTTCCTTGTGACGGTAGTCTTCGATCCGAATACCGGCGGGGTCCATGTAGCCCAGATTGATCCGGCGGCAGACCGCCTCGGGGATGCCGGTGGCCAGGACGACGTCGATGCGTGGCCGCTCCACCCCGTTTTCATAGGTGCCGGTGCCCCGCACATGGGTCGAGTGGGCCAGGATGCCGCGGGGGATGTCCCGGAAGCGGTCCATCTGTTCTAAGAAGTAATCCCGCACGTGGTAGCCGACCTTTTCGATCAGCGGCCCCCAGGTGCGCGAGACATGGCGGATGTGGGGGCCGTAGATGATGAGTTGGCCTCCGTCCGCCACCACCTGCTCCAGCTTGTACATGACCTTGCCGGCCACCCAGATCTCGTCGTACATGGCGGGCGCTTCGCCCAGAACCGTGGCAAACGGTGCCTGCCGGTAGGCAATGTGCACTTGGCCGGACAGATCGGCGGCCCGGGACCAGGATTCGATCACGTCGCCCACGTAAAGCCCGCAGAGCTGGTTGGCCGGGGTGACCACCATGGCCATATTGTGAACCGGCACCTTGACCATTTCCAGGGCCCGATGGATGACGGCCCGCACGGGCGTGTCCCGGGTGCCGATGATGCCCGCGCAGGTGATGACCGCCCCCAGCCAGTGGAAGAAATGCAGAAAGTCCCCGCCGGCAATGCCGGGGAAGAGGTATTTGGCTCCGCCCGAAAAGCCCACCACCTCATGGGGGAAGACCGGTCCCAGGATCAGAATCAGGTCGTAGTCGAAGATGGCGCGGTTGATGGTGACGGGCACGCGCTCTTGCAGGCGTCCCTGGGAGAAGGCGCCGATTTCGTCGGCTTCGATGTGGCCGATGGGGGTCAGGGTATCGGGGAGATCCCAGCGGTGGTTGCGGAAGCGGCAGCCGGCGAAGCGCTCGGCCCGCATGGCGGGCGTGATGCCATAGAGGGCGAGAATGTCCTTTTCCGGCAGGGGCGGGTGGGTCCCCAGGGCTACCATGAAATCCAGGGCCCGGCAGTGGGGTGCGACGATGTCCCGCACGGCCCGGATCATCATGGGCAGGGGGCAGGTGCGGGTGGCATCCGGGGTCAATACGAGTACCCGTTTGCCGGCGTAGAGCACGCGGGGCGTGCCGGCCTCGATGAGGTCGTGGACGTCTTCCGCGGAGAGGATCAGGTCGGGTCGGCCGGTTCCGGAAATCATGACGGGCATTCCTTGTTACCTAGTGTTCATCCCGAGATGGTAGATTTTGGTTCCTGGTAAGGCCGCAGCCGACGGGCGCCCGCAGGCGTAGCCCGCTACGCCGAGGACCGACAGGAGGCGAGAACGCCGCCAGGGACCAAAAGATGCCATCTCGGGGTGGACACTCCCTAAATGTTGTGGATCAGGTAGCCGCCGTCCACCGGGATGGACACCCCTGTGACGAAACCGGAGGCTTTTTCGCTGGCCAGAAACAGGGTGGCCCCGGCCAGTTCCTCCGGGGCGCCGAAGCGCCCGAAAGGGGTGCGGGCGATGACCGCCTGCCCCCGGGGGGTGTAGTCCCCGGTCTCCTCGTCAACGAGCAGGGCCTTGTTCTGCTTACCCAGGAAAAAGCCCGGTGCGATAGCATTGACCCGGATCCCGTAGCGGGCAAATTCGTTGGCCGTGGCCTGGGTGAGGCTCAACACACCGGCCTTGGCCGCGTCGTAGCCCCAGACGCCCGACAAGGGGGTGTAGGACGTCATGGAGGTCAGATTGATGATGGATCCCCGGATGCCTTTGTCAATCCAAAAAGCCGCCACGACTTTGGTGGGGATCACCAGACCGGCCAGGAGATTGAGGCGCAGGATCTCCTCGAACTGGGCCGTGTCCGTGGCGATGAAGGGGCCTTTGCCGCGGTTGCCCCCCACGGCGTTGATCAGAATGCTGGGCGGCGTCCAGCGGGCGGCGGTGTCCCGCAAGGCCTGGGCAACCTTTTCTTCATCCCCCGTATCCACCTGGAAGCCCGCCAAGCGGTCGGCCCCACCGGTTTCAGCGGTCAATTGTTCCAGGGCCCGATCGAGGGATTCCCGGGTGCGGCTCCAAACGGCCACATTGGCACCGGCCTTCAACAGGGCGCCGGCCATGACCGTGCCGATAACGCCGGCCCCGCCGGCCACGATGGCCGTGCGTCCTTCCAGAAGGAAGAGCTGTTCTAACCAATTTGATGCAGGATTTGACATGAGGACCTCAATGGTTTCAGCGGCGTTTGAAAGGGGTCAAATGCCGGTCGAAATGCTTGGCGATAAGGGTTGTATAGAGAGACACGTTGGCGTCCAATACGGACCGCAAAGAGGGTCCCAGGTCCGGATGGTTCAAGACCGATCCATAGGTGACATGCAGAATTTCCCGGGCATGAAAATTTTCCAACAGGTCGGGCAGGGCGGCCTCCGTCATGGCACTTGCCTGTGGCAGGGCGTCGATGCGGGCGGAGACATGGTAGCTGGCCCGGTCTTCCGGATAGCGCACCACCGCCAGGGCAAGGATGCGGCGGAAAAGATCGGGGTCGGTCATGGCAACGGCCCGCAAGGCTTCCAGGTAGCTCGTACCGGCGGTTTTGAGATGCACCCGACCGCGGGTGTGTTCGGCTGCCAAGGGATAGATACGGAACTTGTCCGATCCGGAATGCAGGCTCAATTTGTAGGGTCCCAGGGCGCGCGCCACGGCGGCATGCTGCTTGAAAGAGGCTTCGAAGGCCGCCAGATCGCCGATATAGTCGACGCCCTTTTCGAACTCCCCCACATAGCGGGGCGCCAGGCTGACCCAGCGCACCCCCAGCCGTTGGAGTTCGGCGGCGATATAGATGTGCTCGGCCAGGCTGGTGACGGTATCGGTTTCATCCACGCTGACTTCGAGCTCGAAGGGTCTTGCCCCCATACGGGTTAGGAGATGGCGATACATACCTACGGTGTGGCCCACCACCCGGCCGTATTTGGCGGCGGCCCGCCATATCTGATGTTTCGTCAGTTGGCAAGGCGCACCGTCCAATTCCAGGGGCTTCCGGCAGAGGGCCTGCGCGAGATCGGCCGGCCGGCTTTCCAGGGCGTCCCAGGGCAGGGCCCGGACCAGGGCTTCGAGGTCGGTCTCGGCCGCAGTATCGGCCCGGGGGTCCACGTGATCGCCGGGATCGATGGTGAAGAACGTGTAGCCGGCCTCCACAAAGGGGTCGAGAGCTTCGGGCGTCTTGAGGTGGTCCGCATCGGCCCCGAACCCTCTCCGCCAGCCGGTTTCGAACACCCCCCAGACGGCATCCGCCATCACGTCGGCCGGGGTGCGCCCGGTACGCTCATTTTCGCGCACCGACTGCTGGGCCAGAATGGGCGCCAGGCCGGCCCGGCGCACGGCCTGGATGTGGCCCGGCGTGGCCAGACCGAGGCGGTCGCCGCACCCGGCCGAGGTTTGCAGACCGAGCAGGGTCGGGTTGAGAAAGGCCAGGCGCTCCTGCAGGGCCGCAAGGTTGGCCGGGGACGTGGGCCCAACGGTGACGGTCAGGGACGGATCGCCGGCGGGGCGACGCTGCGCGCCCACGAAGTGTTCGGCGGCCCCCCCCGGTCGGCTGACCACCACGATCCGCCGGCCGGAATCCGTTGGGGCCAGGCCCACAAGGCCGTCGGGGGCGACGGCCAGGGAAGCGGGGTAGGGTGCCAAACCGCACAGCGCCGACAACGCTTCCTCCGCCAGCTGCTGGCGGGCCGCGCTGTTCAGATCGACATCCGCATGGGGCTGGCTCAACAATTGCGCGATTCGGGATGTCACGATCGATTCCTTTCAGCTATGGCTAGGGCATGAACATATTGGGCAGCCACATGGATATGGACGGGATATAGGTGATGGCCAGGAGTGTAATGAACATGAAAAGATAAAACGGCAGCAAGGGTTTTACCATGTCTTCGATGCGGATGCGCCCGATGGCGCAGCCCACGAAAAGGGTCGAACCCACCGGGGGCGTGAGCAGCCCCATGCCCAGGTTGAGCATCATGACGATGCCGAACTGGTGCGGGTCCATGCCGAAGTTGGCCACCACCGGCAGGAGAATCGGCGTGGTGATCAGGATCAGGGGGGCCATGTCCATGATCATGCCCAGCCCCAGCAGGATGACATTAATAATCAGGAAGACGATGTAGCGGTTGTCGGTCAGATTGATCAGGGCGTCGGTTACGAGCTGGGGGATGCTCAGACGGGTCATCATGTAGCCGTAGGCGCTGGAGGTGGTGATCAGGGCGGCCACGATGGCCAGGGTCTTGAGGGATTCGAAAAGCACCACCCTGAGGTTGCCCCAACCCAGTTCGCGGTAGACGAAGGCCGTGATGATAAAGGCATAGGCTACCGCAATGGCGGCGGATTCGGTGGCCGTGAAGATACCCGAGACCACCCCCCCGATGATGATCACCGCTGTCAAGAGGCCCAGCAGGCCGTCCATGACACGGGCCACGCCTTCCCGGAAAGCCACCGGCTGACCTTTGGGGTAGTTGCGTCGCACCGCCAGAAAATAGGAGATGACCATCAGGGCCAGGCCCAGCAGGATACCCGGGGTGACGCCGGCCAGAAAAAGTTTGCCGATGGAAAGGGAAAACTGCTTGGAGATCCCGTCCACCGTTACGGTCACCCATCCGGCGGCCAGGGCGTAGATGATGACGTTGTGGCTGGGCGGGATGATGACGCCCTGGACCGAGGAGGAGATGGTGACGGCTACCGAGTAGTCATTGTCGTAGCCGGCCTTTTTCATCATGGGGATCATGATGGACCCGATGGAGGAGGTGTCGGCCACCGAGGAGCCGGAGATGCCGCCGAAGAGCATGGAGGCCATGATGTTCACCATGGCCAGCCCCCCCCGGATTTTACCCACCAGCACGTCGGCCATGGCGATCATCTTCTGGGAGATGCCCCCCACCCCCATGAGCTGGCCGGCCAGGATGAAGAAAGGGATGGCCATCAGCGAAAAGGAGTCCAGCCCCTTGGCCATCTGCTGCAGAACCACCATCAGGGGCAGATCCAGATACCAGCCCGTGAGCACCGAGGCGGTCCCCAGGGCGAAGGCCACCGGCACCCGTACCGCCAGCAGGACGAAGAAAGTGCCCACCAGAAGGGTTATGCCCAGAACATCGGCTTCCATGACCGTCCTTTAGGTTTGGCCGCTGGGCGGCTGCTGTTCGAGAAAAGTGCCATAGGGCACCCAGAAAAGCTCCATGGCATTGAAGATCAGGAGGACACCGGAAATCGGGATGACGGCGTACTCCACGGCGCTGGGCAGCTTGGTGGCCGGCAGGGTGGACATGGACGTGAATTCCACCAGTTCCAGTCCGTTGACGATCATCACCAATCCGAACCCGGCGATCAGCAGGTAGATCAGGCGGGAAACCACATACTGGCCCTTCAACGGAAACAGATTGAAAAGATATTCGATGCCGATGTGCAGGTGCAGCTTGACGCCGATGGGAATGCTGAGGATGCCGAACCAGATCATCAGCAAGATGGCGATCTCTTCGGTCCAGGAAGGGGAGTCGTTGAAGACGAAGCGCATGACCACCTGGTAGCAGATGATGACCACCATGGCGAGCAGCATGCCCATGGAGAGCAACTCCAACGTCTTCTCCACGGCGGCAAATCCTTTTTTGACGACGGTCAGGATGGCGTGCAGCATGGCCGTTCCAGTGGCCGGCGGCGTCCGTGGGGCAGGCGGTCCGCCGCCGGCATTGTTGGATTGTGTGTTGGGTTACTGCTGGGAACGGATTTCGTCGATCAGGGCTTTGTGCTTCTTGCCGTAAGTGTCGTAAAGAGGCTGCACGGCCTGAACGAACCCTTCACGGGCCTCGGGCGTCAGTTCGGTGATGACATTGCCGTTGGCGATGACCTTCTTTTTGGAGGCCTCGACGCGTTCGAGCCACTTCTGGATGACGAACTCCTGGGAGTCCTTGGCGGCCTGCTGGACCAGGGCGATCTGCTCCGGGGTCAGCTTCTTGTCGAAGGCGATCTTGGAAGCCACCAAAATTTCCGGCACGCGGGTGTGCATGTCCAGGGTGTAGTATTTGGCGACCTCGTAGTGACCGGTGGACTCGTAGGAAGGCCAGTTGTTTTCGGCCCCGTCGATGACCCCCTTGCTGATGGCGTCGTACACCTCGCCGAAGGCAATGGGCGTGGCGTTGGCGCCCATGGTGTTGACGAGATCGATCATCAGCTTGCTTTTCTGAACCCGGATTTTGAGCCCTTTGAGATCGTCGACGGTTTTGATCTCGCGTTTGGAATTGTAAAAGGAGCGGGCCCCGGATTCGTAATAGGCCAGACCGTAGAATTTGTAGTTTTCAACATCCTTGAGCAGTTTCTGGCCGGTGGGGCCGTTGAGCACCTTCCACATGTGGTCCCGGCTGGCCCAGATGTAGGGCAGGCCGAAGGCTTCCAGCGAGGGAACGAATTCGGTCACGGGCGAGATGCTGATGCGGGCCATGTCCAATGCGCCGAACTGGACCTGCTCGACCACTTCCTTCTCTCCCTTGCCCAATTGTCCGCCGTACTTGACATCGAGCACGATCTGTCCGCCGGAGCGCTCCTTGACGAGATCGGCGAGTTTGAACAGGCCCTGGGTGGTGGGATAGTCCTGGGGATGAATTTCGGCCACCGTCAAGGTGACGGTTTTGGCATAGGCGCCGAACGGCACAAGCAGCAATAACGCTAAAACGAATGCAACAAACCCTCTTTTCTTCATGTCAACCTCCCCCACGTTTGAGTTGGTGCGGTGCAATGGGACACTTTCCCAAGCGTCCTTATGAATTGACATCAACAGGTGCGGCATCCCGTAGAATGCAGAGAATCGACAGGGTTGCGGCAAAATGGTGTGCGCCAGCTTTTCAATGACTTAATTCAATGACTAAATAAAGTCGATGGAAATGCCATAATATACTGAATTCCGTTTGTCAATTATTTTTAGAAATATCTTTGAATGAGAGTGAACGCTATATAACAAATTAAAATAAAAGAAAAATATCATTTTTAAGCGCGGTGGGATGGCGATCAAAATATTTAAGTTGACTTACAAATGGATGCTCTTTATATAATTTCAGTTACCGAAATAAGTTTGTTTTTTTATGCTGAAAACAAGGCTTTTGATATTATGACAGCCGCCAATCGCGATTTAATTCGTGCCATCAATCGGTTCAACATCCTGAATGCAATCCGTTCCGACGGCCGTCTTTCCCGGACCGACATTGCCCGGCATACCGGCCTGAGCCAGGCCTCGGTCACGGGCATCACCGCCGAATTGATCGAAGAGGGATTGTTAAAAGAAACCGCCATGGGGGCTTCCGAGGGGGGGCGGCGGCCGGTCCTGCTGGCCCTCGATCCCGCCGGCGCCGGTGCGTTGGGCGTCTATCTGTCCATATCCCAGATCAGCGTCGTCATTATTGATTTCGAGGCCACTGTCAAAGCCGCCTACCATATGCCGTTGGAAAAGCCGTATTACGCTCCGAAAGAACTGGTGGAAAAAACCGTCCAGGCCATCCAGGCCTGCATGTGGGAGGGCAATTTTTCCAAAGACCGCATTGCCGGAGTGGGGGTGGCCGTTCCGGGGTTGGTGGATTCCCAGACCGGCAAGGTGCGCTTCCTGCCCAATTATCAATGGTCGGAAGTCCATCTGCGGGATATGCTGCAGTCCGAAATCGACCATCCCACCTACATCGATAACAGCGCCAACACCCTGACCATTTCCGAACAATGGTTCGGCGAGGGGCGCGGCCTCGATAATTTCGCTCTGATCACCCTGGAGCATGGCATCGGCATGGGGCTGGTCATCAACGGTCAGCTTTTCAGGGGCGACAAGGGGATTGCCGGCGAAGTGGGACATTTGACCATCGACCCCCGGGGGCCTGTCTGCCGCTGCGGGCGTCGCGGCTGCCTGGAAGCGTTGGCGGGCAACTACGCCATCCTGCGCGACGCCTGCCAGGCTGCGCAGGATGGGCTCTGGTCGCCGCCGGATCCTGACCATATCGCCATCGAAACGGTACTGGCCGCCGCCCAGGCCGGCGAGCCGGTCTTACGGCGAATTTATGCCGAAGCGGGCCGGGTACTGGGGACGGCGGTGGCCAACCTGGCCAAAATCCTGAACCCGGGTAAGATTTTCGTTTCCGGCCGCGGCACAGCGGCCGGCGCCATGCTGTTCGACTCGATGTTCGCCATAATGCCGGATACCATTTCCGACAAGCTGGAAAGCGATCCGGAGGTGATCGTCAAGCCCTGGGGCGAGACCGATTATGCCCGGGGGGCCGGCGTGCTCGTTCTCCAGGAAATCTACAAACATCCGGTCAGCCGCATGATGCCGCTGATCTAAGGTCTGGCGCGCCGGCGGTCTCCCTGCCGGACCGTGTCGACCCAACAGGGAGGTTATGATGGGTATCCTCAAAGAAGCCGAAGTCAGACCGCAACCGATCGCACCGGGCCGCACGCGCTATCTGGCCCATACCGACCAGCTGATGATGGTGGTGATCGATTTTAGCGACGGACCGTCCGAAGCACCCGATCCCCCTCATTCCCATCCCCACGAGCAGATTTCCTATGTGGTGTCCGGTGAAGTCCTCTTCTTTCTGGACGGCGTTCCCACCCGGCTCGGCCCCGGCGACATCTACACCGTGCCGCCGGACGTGCCCCATTCAATCCAATTGCTGACGCCCACCGTCCGCCTGGTGGACACGTTTCATCCATTGCGTGAGGATTTCCTGGCCTAACCCGTCCTATTCGCAATGTCCCCATTCATCTCGTCGGGCGATGTTGCGAACACACGGAAGCAAAAGAAGACGCCCGTGTCGCACGACCCATGCGGGGCATAGGCGTCGTCGCGGGACAAAGGGAAATTAGAAAACCAACGGCTTGGAATCGTTTTCAAACCGCTTTCAACGGAGCTATTGGGGACTTCCCGCAAAACGCGAGGGGCTCACCTGTCGCACATGGCCGGTCTGCCGTGACGGCCTCACCCTGCCTTTATTTCTACAATCAGGACGGCAAAGCCGGTCCCTCTGCGAACCCCATTCTATCGACGGCTTTTTCCTTTACATGGTCACTCCCTTGTGCCGGCAAGCGTGAGGCGCATCACGATTTACTGGCGCTATAATTTTCTTGACAAGGGGCCGGTCCATCCCTTATCAGAAACCATTATACGAAACGCAGTTTCATAATATGGAATATACGACCTTATGCCGCCAACCACAGCCCATCCTGCCCCACGGCCCAAAAATATGGTGCAGGCCATCGAACGGGCCGCAGAAATTCTGGAGATCCTGGGCCGCTCGCCCCAGGGATTGAGCATCGGCGAGATCGCCGCCCAGTCGGGTCTGGCCAAGGGTACGGCCCACCGCTTGCTGGCCTCTCTCGCGCATTTTGATTACGTCCGGCAGGACGGCCGTACGCGGCACTATCAATTGGGATTCAAGCTGGTGGAGTTGGGCAATCGCCTGCTGAACAAGATCGATCTGCGGGATGACGCCCGTCCATTTCTCATGGCCCTGGCCGAAGAGGTGCAGGAAACCGTTCATCTGGTGGTGCGCGACCGCGATGAGGCCCTCTATATCGACAAGGTGGCCCTGCATCCCAAACGCTCGGGGTTGCAGATGGTCTCCCACATCGGTTCGCGAACCGCCCTGCACAGCTCGGCGGTGGGAAAAGTCCTGCTATCGGCCCTGTCCGAAGAAGACGTCGCCGAAATCATTGCGCGGCGTGGATTGTCCCGCCACACCGACAAAACCATCACGGACCGCACCAAGCTCAAGGAGCACTTGGGCGAGGTACGACGAAAGGGCTTCGCCATCGACGACGAGGAAAACGAAAAGGGGATCCGCTGCGTGGGAGCCCCCATTCGTGATGCGGTGGGCAGGGTCGTGGCCGCCGTGAGCGTTTCCGGACCGACGGCGCGGGTGACCAAGGCCCGGGTTTCCAAATCGCTGCAGCGGCAGGTTTGTGCCGCCGCCTTGACTATTTCCAGACAGCTCGGGTTTAGCGGGGAGATGTCATGAACACGTCCCTCAACGCCATATTGGCCAGGCGGTTGATCCCGGTTGTGACGCTGGAGGATGCGGCAGTCGCCGATCCCCTGGCGGAGGCACTGGTGGCGGGAGGTCTGCCCGTGGCGGAGATTACCCTGCGATCGCCGGCGGCCATCGAGGCCATAGCGGCCATGGCCCGCCGGGGGGATGTGATCGTCGGGGCCGGGACCGTGCTTACGGTCAGGCAGGTGCAACAGGCCCTGGAGGCGGGGGCCCAATTCATGGTGTCCCCGGGATTCAACCCGGAGATGGTCCGGTATTGTCTCGATTGGCAAATACCGGTTCTGCCCGGCGTCAGTACGCCCACCGAGATTCAAGCGGCCTTGCGCCACGGTGTCGACACCCTGAAGTTCTTTCCGGCCGAAGCCTTCGGCGGTTGCCGGACCCTCAAGGCGCTGGGCGCACCTTACCCCACAGTGCGGTTCGTTCCCACGGGCGGGATCACGGCCGACAACCTGGCCGGTTATCTGCAGCTTCCCCAGGTGGCGGCCTGCGGTGCCAGTTGGGTGGCTTCAGGCGATCTGGTGGCAGCGGGGCAGTTTGAAGCCATACGCGAACGGGTGGTCGCGGCCCTGAAGATCGTCGACGAGGTCGGCGTGGGGGCGGCCCCCTCATGAGGCGGAGTGCTATGCAGCCGGATATCGTTGCCCTGGGAGAACCGTTGATCGAATTCAGTGCGGCGGCATCGGGCGCTCTGGTGGACGGGGCGCCGTTTGTGGCCGGCTGCGGCGGCGATACGTGCAACTTCGTCGTGGCCGTGAGCCGTCTGGGCGGCCGGGCCGGCTACATTGCCCGGATCGGCGACGACCCGTTTACCGGCCTGCTGCGACACCGGTGGGAACAAGAGGGGGTGGATGCGACGTATGTCGGGGTCGATCCGTCGGCCCGCACCGGGATCTACTTCATCACTCGGGAAAACAATGCGCATACCTTTACCTATTACCGCAAGGATTCCGCCGCCAGCCGCATCACCCCGGATGATCTGCCGCAAGACTATATTCGCAAGGCCCGCTGGCTGCATGTATCCGGCATCAGCCAGGCCATCAGCGAAACGGCTGCGGCGGCCGTGGACAAAGCCATCACCATTGCGCGCGAAGCCCGAACCATCGTCTCCTATGATCCGAATTTGCGCCTGAAATTGTGGGCCCTGTCCCAGGCCCGGGAGATCATCCACCGCACAGCCTCCCGTGTCGACGTCCTCCTGCCGAGCTACGAGGATGCCTGCCAGTTGACCGGTCTTCAGGATCCGGAGCAAATCGTGCGGACCTATCTGGCGATGGGGCCTGCGACCGTGGTTTTGAAAATGGGGGCCGGGGGGGCTCTGCTTGGCGAGCAGAGCCCCCAGGGAGAGAACCCGGTCTTCACACGGGTGGCCGGTTGTCCGGTGGCGACTGTCGATGCCTCGGGGGCCGGCGATTCTTTCGACGCGGCGTTTGCCGTCAGCTGCCTGGCCGGACAGCCGCCGGTGGCGTGTGTGCGGTTTGCCAACGCGGCCGGGGCCCTGGTGACGACCGGTATCGGAACCATTGCCCCCATACCGGACCGGGAGGCCGTGCAGGCGCTGATGGAGGGGCAGGGGCCGGCAACGAATCAACCCCTAACGGGCGAAGCGGCCCGTGGCAAACCATAGAGCCGATCCCGGATACCGGCGGCATCCGACCGCTGTGTCAAGCGGTATGGGTAGACTTCCGGCGGACGGATCAAACACGCAACGTTAACTTCCGAGGAGGTGGACCATGCAAAGGCGGACATTGACAATTTGGCTGATGGCAGTCGCGCTCATAACGGTTTTCGCAATGGGTGCGGACACCGTTCTGGCCCAAACCTATGTGTTCAAATACGCCAACACCCAATCCGAAAACCATCCCCGCAGCCAGTCGATGGTCTTTTTCAAAAACATGCTGGAAAAGGCTTCCGGCGGTCGGATCACGGTGGAACTCTATTTTTCAGGCGTGCTCGGAAAGGAGGCCGAGGTTTTGGACATGGTCAAGCTCGGCACCGTCCAGGGTTGCCGCGGCGGACTGTTCGAACGGGCCAACAAGAAATACCTCATGTACACTTTGCCCTTCTTATTCGAAAACGCCGACAAGGTCGTAGCGGTTATGCGCAGCGACCTGGGCCAGGCCATCAACAAAGGCGCTCTGGCCAACGGGTTTTACATTCCGGCCACCGGCGTGGCCGGCGGTATGCGCAACATTACCAACAGCAAGCGGCCCATTGCCACCGTCGCCGATCTGAAAGGCCTCAAGATGCGGACCCCGCCCATCGATGTCACCATCCGGACCTTTAAGGCCCTGGGCGCCAATCCCCAGCAAGTGGCCTATACCGAGACCTACATGGCCCTCAAGACGGGCGTCGTGGACGGGCAGGAAAACCCGTTCTCCAACGTGGTGGACATGAAATTCTACGAAGCCCAGAAATATCTCTCGGTCGTCAACTGGCAGGTGCACCCGGATCCCTTCTACGTCAATCCGGCCTGGTACAACGCCCTGCCGGATGATCTCAAGGCGCTTTTCGACGCCGTGGCCGAAGCCACCATGATCTACAGCGACACCATCTGGCTAAACAGCGAACAGAAGTATTTCAATATTCTGAAGGAAAAGCTGGAAGTGAATTTCCTCGCACCCGAGGCGCGCAAGGGTTTTGTCAAAGGCGTCAAGGGCGTGTGGCAGTACTATGTGGACGAAGGCTACTTTACCATGGATGAAGTCAATCAGGCTCTGGCCATTGCGGCCAAGATGTAGTCCGCCTGACGGCTGGGCAGAGACCTGCCCGAGGACGTGACACCCGGCGCCGGACCTCCACCGGGAGGGCGGCGCCGGTCTCCCCTAACCATGCCCATCGCCAGCGAGGTGCGCGTGCAACGGTTGACCGCTTGGGAAAAACAACTCGACCGCCTTCTCGAGACGGTCGTGACCCTGATGTTTTTCAGCATTCTGGTATTGACGATCCTGCTCGTGATCATGCGCTACGGGTTCAATTCGTCCATCATCGGCGGCAACGAGGCCATGGAATACCTGTTTATCTACACCACGGCCCTGGGGGCCGCCGTGTCCGTGGGCAAAGGCACCCACATCCGCATATCCTTTCTGGTGGACCAGCTCAAGGGAACGCCGAAGCGTTGTGTGGATACGGTGGGTTATCTGCTGGTCGCATTTATCAATGTGATCATGATTTACTACAGCGCGCCCTGGATACGTTCGGCCGGCTATTTCGAATCGCCGGTGCTGCGCATCCCCAACTGGCTGGTCCAGATCAGCGTGCCCCTGGGTTGCAGCCTGGTGATTCTCTACTGTTTGAACCATGTCGTTCTCACGTGGACCGGACCTCCTGAGACAGCTACGGGTGAACGATGATTATCCTGCTTGCCAGCCTCACGGTCTTCCTAATTTTGGGCATCCCCATCGCCTATGCGCTGGGGTTGTCCGGCTTTTGTTATTTTTCCCTGGTGCACCCGGAACTGATCTCGATTCTGCCCCAGCGGTTCCTGGCCGGCATGGACTCCTATGCCATGATCGCCCTGCCGCTGTTTATCCTGATGGGGTTGTTGATGAACGCCGGCGGCATCACCACCCGTCTGATCGATTTCAGCCTGATCTTCGTGGGACGTCTGCGGGGCGGTTTAGGCGCGGTCAACGTTTTTGCCAGCATGGTGTTTGGCGGCATCTCCGGATCGTCGGTTTCCGACACCGCTTCGGTAGGGGCCGTCCTCATTCCGGAAATGCAGAAGAAAGGCTACTCCCCCGAGTTTGCCGCCGGCATTACCGTGGCCTCCTCCACCATGGGGATGATCATCCCGCCCAGCGTGCCCATGATCATTTACGCCCTGGTATCGGAGGAATCCGTCGGAAAATTGTTCTTAGGCAGCCTGATTCCGGGGCTTATGATCGGTGTGCTCATGCTGGGCATTACGATCTGCGTCTCATACTGGCGCAACTATCCCCGGGAAGAGGTGCGGCTTTCCACTCAACAGAAACTGGCCCGAACCCGTCAGTCGATCCTGGCGCTGATCATGCCGGTGTTCGTGGTGGGAGCCGTGGTCTTCGGGATCGCCACGGCCACCGAGTCGGCCGGAATCGGCGTGCTGTATGCTTTTATCATCGGGGCCTTTGTCATTCGCGATCTCAAATTCAGGGCCATCCCGCCGCTGATGCGGGATGCCATCATGACCAGCGCCAATGTCATGATTATTATCGCCTTGTCGAAGCTCTACATTTGGATCCTGGCCCTCGAGCGCATCCCCCAGCTGGTGGCCGTCTTTATTTCTGGTCTGGACCTGCCGGTGGTGGTCATCCTGTTTTTCATTGATATTATCATTCTGGCCACCGGTACCTTTGTGGATGTCAGCCCGGCCATTCTGCTGCTCACCCCCGTGTTTCTGCCGAGCATGGCGGCCCTGGGGGTCTCCCGCATTCAATTCGGGGTGATCCTCATTTCCGGTCTGGCCGTCGGTCTGGTAACGCCCCCTGTGGGGATGTGTCTGAATGTGGCTTCGGCCATTTCCAAGCTCGGCATCGGGAAAATTTTTCGCGGTGCCCTGCCGTTTCTGCTGGCCAACCTGACTACCCTGCTGGCGATCACCTATCTGCCCCAGTTGAGCATGTGGTTGCCGGCCTTGTTTTTTGAGTAGCAATGATCTCCGCGTTTTGAGATAATGTCCAAACGTTAAAACGCCTTATGGAAAGAGGGAAAAAATGATGGAAATTCGACAGGCCGTTCATCCTGAACATGCCGCCATGTTTGCAACCGAAGACTTGCGAGCCCACTTCCTCATCGAGGATCTCTTCCGGCCGGGAGAGACCCGGATGGTCTACAGCTATTACGATCGGTTGATTGTGGCGGGCGTCGTGCCCCAGGACAAGTTGGAGCTCGCTGTGGACGAGAAGATCATCGGCGCCTCCCATCTTCTCGAGCGCCGCGAGATGGGCATCATCAACATCGGCGGCGAAGGGACCCTTACCGTGGACGGTACGGACTACCCCATGGCCCCGCGGGACGGGCTCTACGTCGGCATGGGCCGCCGGGAGATTATTTTCCGGAGTGCGGATGCCGCCCGTCCGGCCAAGTTTTATGTCAACTGCGCTCCGGCCCACAAGACCTACCCCACCGTCAAGGTCGCTTTTGCCGAAGCGGATCCCATCCATCTGGGAGAGATGGAGAACAGCAACAAACGCACGATCCGCAAATATTTTCACCCCGAGGGCGTGCGCAGCTGCCAGCTGGTGATGGGCATGACCACCCTGGAGAAGGGATGCGTCTGGAACACCATGCCGGTTCATACCCACCCCCGCCGCATGGAAGCCTACCTCTACTTCGACATGGCCGAAGACAATGTGGTGTTTCATTTCATGGGCGAGCCCGCGGAAACCCGGCATCTGGTGGTGCGCAACGAACAGGCGGTGCTTTCCCCCAGCTGGTCGATCCACTCCGGTTCAGGCACGGGCAGTTACACCTTTATCTGGGGCATGGTGGGGGAGAACCAGACGTTTACGGATATGGATGGGGTGGCGATGACCGACCTCCGGTGAGCCGGCTGGGATGGCGTCTTTCGGCCCCCGGCGGCGTTCTCGCCCCTTTGCCGTCCTCGACGCAGCCGGGCTGCGCCTGCGGGGTCAAAAGGGGCTGCGGCCTTGCCGGAGACCGAAATCCACCACCCCAGCCGGCTCACGGGTGGTGGTAATGGCGGCGACATCTTTCGGTCCCCGGGGGCCTTTTCGCCCCTTTGCCGTCCTCGAGGCAGCCGGGCTGCGCCTGCGGGGTCAAAAGGGGCTGCGGCCTTGCCGGAGACCGAAATCCACCACCCCAGCCGGCTCACGGGTAGTGGTAATGGCGATGGCATCTTTCGGCCCCCGGGGGCCTTTTCGCCCCTTTGCTGTCCTCGAGGCAGCCGGGCTGCGCCTGCGGGGTCAAAGGGGGCTGCGGCCTTGTTGGAGAACAGAATCTTTAGAACGTATCTCAAAATTAAGATCAGGGTTCCTGACAAGGCGTGGGACGGCGAAAAAGCGGAGCATACACGAAGTATGTGAGCATTTTGAGCCGGCTCACAACGCCGTCAGGGGCACTTAGATTATTTTTGAGATACGTTCTAACCGTGACAGCGGTTTCCCAGGGGGAAGGAGAAGCCATGATTTTGAAGCAATTTGATCTTACCGGGAAGGTGGCCATCGTGACCGGGAGCAGCACCGGTCTGGGGGCCGGAATGGCGCTGGGTCTGGCCGAGGCCGGGGCGGATATCGTCGGGGTCTACAATCGGGACGCTCCGGAAAACGCGGGCCAGATCGAAGCATTGGGGCGCCGTTTCGTGGGGGTTCAGGCCGACCTGAGCACCACCGCCCCGCTGGCGAAGATCGTTGCGCAAGCCGTGGAAGCGCTTGGCCGCGTGGACATCCTGGTCAACAATGCCGGTATCATCAGGCGCAACAAGGCCCTCGATTTTTCCGAAGAGGACTGGGACGACGTGATGAACGTCAACCTGAAATCCCTGTTCTTTCTCTCCCAGGCAGCGGCCCGGCAGTTCGTCAAACAGGAATCCGGCGGCAAGATTATCAATATCGCTTCTATGCTGTCTTTCCAGGGGGGCATCCTGGTGCCCTCCTACACGGCCAGCAAAAGCGGCGTGATGGGGCTTACCCGTCTGCTGGCCTGCGAGTGGGCCCCCCACGGCATCAACGTCAATGCCATCGCCCCGGGCTACATGGCCACCCGCAACACCCGGCCCATCCAGGACGATCCGGTGCGCAACACGCAGATCCTGGCCCGCATCCCGGCCGGCCGCTGGGGAACGCCCGAAGATCTTCAAGGCACGGTGGTCTTTCTGGCTTCGGCCGCATCGGACTATATGCAGGGGTATACGATTGCGGTGGATGGGGGCTGGCTGGCACGCTAGCCCGTGTCCGTCCAGAAATGGTCTTTTTTGCCTCGGTCGGCGTTTACTTCGGGTTTAGCGGCTGCAACGTACGAAAGTACGCTTCGCCGCAACCCCTCGTGTGGCCTTGACCAAAACAAAAAATCCTTATTTCTGAACCGGACACGTTCGGTTTTGTTCGGAATCATATCCCTTTTTAGATGTCGAGATCTTCCAGAGCCACCCATTTGCCGAGCTTTTCGGACAGCAGGGCGGCTTCGGCCAGTTGCACGCCTTTGGCGCCTTCCCGCAGATTCCAGGGAAAGGGCTCATCCAACACGACATGCCGCAGGAAATGCTCCCACTGGGCCCGGAAGGGATTTAAGTAGTCTTCCTGGTCAGGCACCCGGCCCCATTGGTCGCGGTAGGGCTCCGTGTTCGGGCGTTCGGGATCCCAGACCGGCCGGGGCGTTTGACCGTAATGCTGGAGCGCGCATTCCCGCAGGCCGGCCGAAGCCGATCCCTGGGTGCCGTCCACTTTGACGGTCAACAGGTCGTCGCGATGGACGCGTTCGGCCCAGGAGCAGGAGACACGGGCCACGATGTCTTCTTCCAGCCGCAGGAGAAGGTAGGCCGCATCTTCCACGTCGCAGCGGTAGCGCCGGCCGTTTTCGTCGATTCGTTCCGGGATGTGGGTAGCCATGTGGCAGAACACCTGGCGGATGGGGGCGATAAGATTGTCCAGGATGCAGCGGATGTGGGGCATCATGTCCAGGACGATGCCGCCCTGGGTTTCCTGGCGGTAGTTCCAACTGGGCCGCTGGGCCGGAACCGTGTGGCCCTCGAATATCCAGTAGCCGAACTCGATCTGGACCGACAGGATCCGGCCGAAAAAGCCGTTTTCGACCAGGCGCCGGAGTTTGATCAGACCCGGGAGCCAGAGTTTGTCCTGCACTACTCCATGTTTGAGGCCCTTGTCCCGGCAGGCCCGGTAGAGGGCCATGGCGGTATCGGTGTCGGTGGCCGTGGGTTTTTCGCAATAGATGTGTTTGCCGGCCTGGATGGCCTGCTGGATGGCCTCGGCCCGCAGGCCGGTGACCTGGGCGTCGAAATAGACCGGGTAGGCGTCGTTGTCGAGGTAGGGGGCGAGCGCCGTGGCGACCGCGGTCACCCCGGACTGGCGGGCCAGGGCGGCCAGTTTTTCCGGGTTGCGCCCGATGAGGACCGGATCGGGCAGAATGACTTCGCCGGGCTGGAGCACCAACCCGCCTTCGTTGCGGATAGCGGCAATGGCACGCAGCAGGTGCTGGCGGGTCCCCATGCGGCCGGTAACGCCGTTCATGATGATGCCCAGGCGGTGTTCTTTCATGGCGTCTCGCTTCCTGAAGTGGGGGTCCGGGTTTCCTTCCTGGGCCATGCTATCGGAAGGGCCTGCGGGCCGGAGTCCGTTTCAAGGGAAGATGAACCGGGCGTCCGCCGGCCAGGGCCGAGCGGTAGATGGCCAGAATGATTTCGATGGACTTGCGGCCCTCGGGGCCGTCCACCATGGGGGCGGATCCTTTTTTGAGCGCTTTCACCATATCCTCGAAGGCCCTCTGGTGGGGCACGAAATCGATGGCCGCCGGGTCGGCGGCACCGGCGCCGGGGTCGTCCGCTGGGGCAAACTTTGCCCGGATCTTGCGGTCCGCAGCGTGCTTGCGGCGGAATTCCCATACGGTAAAGCTGTTGTCCTGCATGAAGATCGACCCGTCCGACCCGCACATGTGGACTTCGGCCGGGTTGCCCGCAGGCGCGTAGCAGGCCGTGGAACCCTCGATGACCCCCAGGGCACCGTTTTTGAATTTAAGGACGGCCACGGCATTGTCTTCGGTTTCGATGCGCACATGACTGCGGCGATCGGCAAAGCCGCAGACCCATTCGACGTCTCCGGCCAGGTAGTAAAGCAGGTCGATGGTGTGGATGGACTGATTGATGAGGGCGCCGCCCCCATCCAGCTTCCAGGTCCCGCGCCAGGCCCCGCTGTCATAGTAGTCCTGGGTGCGGTACCATTTGATGTAGGCGTCCGCCAGGCTGATGCGCCCCAGCCGCCCGGCCGCCACGGCCTTTTTGAACTGCTGGGTGGCCTCCAGGAAACGGCGCTGGAAAATGCCTGCCAGCATGACGCCGTTTTCACGACAGGCCCGGATCATGCGGTCCACCCGTTCGAGGGTGACTTCCAACGGTTTTTCGCAGATGACGTGCTTGCCGGCCCGGGCCGCCTGTTCGGCCGGTTCCAGGTGCGCCCCGCTGGGGGTGGCGATGGCCACGATGTCCAACGCCGGGTCGGCCAGGAAGGCCTGATAATCCGAATAGGCGCTGCAGCCATAACGATCGGCCAGGCGCTGGGCATTGGTCGGCTGGCGTGAAAACACGCCGACCAGGCGGCCGCCCCGCATGGCGCTGATGGCCTGGGCATGGAAATCGGCCACCATGCCGCAGCCGACGATCCCGATGCCGAAATTGTTTTTCTTCGCCATGGGGGACCTCCTTTTCAGGGGATGCGAGGGGGGAAGCAGAATCGTGACGGCGCCTGTCAGTGCTGCCTGGAATTGTGAAACATGAATGGTTACTACTGTATCGCCGGGGGCGCTGTCAATACGACCTGAAAAGGGTTGTCAAGACCGAAAGCGTGTGCTTTTGGAGGTTATGGATGGATAGACCGGCGGGCATCGGATGATCCCGCCCGTGTTGGGAATGGGATCGAAAGGGGGAACGGCTATGCACACGCTCAAATGGGGTATTATCGGATGCGGCGATATCGTCCGGCGCCGGGTGGCGCCGGCCCTGGCAACGCTGCCCGGCTGCGAAATCGCGGCCGTGGCCCGCCGCAATCCGGACGGCCTCGAGGATTGCTGCCGTGAACTGCAGGCCGGACGGGGGCATGCCGACTGGCGGGACCTGGTGCAGGACGCCGCCCTCGATGCGGTGTATATCGCCACACCGGTTAGCGTCCATTGCGAACAGGTCCTTGGGGCCCTGGCAAACGGCAAGCATGTGCTCTGCGAAAAGCCTTTGGGCATGGATGCGGCCGAGTGCCGGCAAATGCTGGCGGCCGGCCGGCAGGGCGCGGCCGCGCTCGGCGTGGCCTATTACCGCCACTACTATCCCGCGGTTCTCAGGCTGAAGGAGATCATGGCGTCGGGAGAGATCGGCGATGTTCTTTCCATGACCCTGACCGCCTGCGAGACATTTCTTCCGGAGGAGACCCATCCCCGCCGCTGGATTCTGGACAAATCCACGGCGGGCGGGGGCAGCCTGATGGATTTCGGCTGCCATCGCATCGAAATCCTGCTGCATCTTCTGGGCCGGGAAACCGCGGCCGGCGGGGTCTGGGGCAACGTTTACAACGATCACGACGTGGAGGATACCGCCACGCTGGCCGTTCGTTTCGAAACCGGCGCCACGGGCGTCGTGAGCGTCACACGGGGCGGCACCCTCGAACGGGATGTCGTCCAGGTTCAGGGAACCCGGGGCATGGCGCAGGTCGATCATCTGAACGGCGGTTGGCTGACCGTGACCGGTGATGCCGGGACCCGGCAGGAGACCCTGCCCTGCCACGCCAACCCCCACCTCCCTCTGATCGAGGCCTTCTGTCGTGCGATTGGGGAAAAGCGGCCGCCCGACGTCGGCGCCGAAACCGGCTGGCGGGTCCAGCGCATCATCGACGCCGTCTACCGGAATACCGCCTTCACCGACGGAGACATGTCATGATACGCATTCCCCTGGACGTCATGCAGGATGTTTTGGGCCGCACCCTGGCCCAGGTGGGTTTCGAAGAAGAGCGCGCTTTCCGCTGCGCATCGATTTTTGTCGAGAACAGTGCCGTGGGCGTGTCCTCCCACGGGTTGAACCGTTTCCCCCAATTTGTCGATTTCGTCCGTCGGGGCATCGTCGATCCCACGGCCGCAATATCCTGCGTGGTCCGCCTGGGCGCCTGGGAACAATGGGACGGACATCTGGGGCCCGGCCCCCTCAATGCGTTCGACGCCACCCAAAGGGCCATGGCCCTGGCCCGGCAATACGGCATCGGCTGTGTGGGGCTGAAGCAGACCAATCATTGGATGCGGGGCGGCTATTACGGCTGGATGGCGGCGGAAACGGGGCTGGCCCTGATGGCCTGGACCAACACCACCCCCAACATGCCCCCCTGGGGCGCCCGGGACTGCCGTCTGGGCAACAACCCCCTCGTGCTGGCCGTGCCGCGCACAAGCGGCCCGGTGGTTCTGGACATGGCCATGAGCCAGTTTTCATACGGCCGGCTCGACAACACTCTGCGGGAGGGGAGGGCGCTGCCCGTGCCGGGCGGCTACGATGCGAACGGCCAACTGACCACGGACCCCGGGGACATCCTGCGCAGCCAGCGCGTCCTGCCCATCGGCTTCTGGAAGGGGGCCGGCCTGTCCCTGCTGCTGGACAGCTGGGCCGCCCTGGTCTCCGGGGGAGATGCCACCTGCCGCATCGGCCGCCGGGAGCCCGAATACGGCGTCTCCCAGGTATACATCGCGGTCGATGTCGCCCGTATCGGCGGCGAGGAAACCGTCGAGGGGGTGATGGCGGCGATTGTCGCCGATCTGCACGCGGCCCAGGCCGAGGAGGGTGAGGCCGGGGTGCGCTATCCCGGCGAACGGGTTAGCCGGCTGCGCCGGGAGAGCGTGGCGAAAGGGGTTCCGGTGGACGAGGCCATCTGGGAGCGGGTGCGGGCCGGACTATAGGATCGAAGACGGTCGGTCCTGCGCGCTGCAGATCAGCTGCCCAGGTGGTCGATGAGCCTTCCGCTGGTTTGGCGCAGGTACTGGCTCATCTGCTTGGCGATCTTGAGGACCAGGGTGATGCCGATGCCCGGCAGGGCCTCATTGAGGCTTTGGAACTGCTCGGCCGTCATGACGAACAGGAGAGCGTCCGAACCGGTGACGGCCGACGCCGAACGCGGTTCCCCGTCGATGATTGACATCTCGCCGATGGTTTTACCCGGTCCCAGGGACGTGATTTTTTTGGGCGTGCGGTGGGAATCGAATTTGATCACATCCACCCGGCCCTTGACGATCAGGACCATATAGGCGTTTTTTTCGCCCTCGCAGAACAGGACGGTATCCTGGGAAACCCCGTAGACGCTCATGTAGCGGACGAGTTTTTTGATCCGCTCGAAACTGAATTCCATGGACCAGCGGGTGGCATCGAGCAGTTCGCTTTTTGCGATAATCGAAAGATCTTGCCGCTCCAGGGCGAGCAACCCCGGTGCATTCTTCAACTCTTGGGCCGAGAGCATGCTGGACCTCGCTTTTCTTGGACCGGGCCTGGGGGCGATTCTCCTCAGGACGCGCCGGTCGATCAAACAGGCCGCCTTTTGCCGCTATCGGCCATTTGCTGAAAAACCTTGAGCGCTTTGACCGGCGGTGCGGCGGGAGGGTGAAGCGGGCGCCGGGCGCGGTTTCCCCGTGGCGGCTTTCGGCGCCGGCGGCGGCATCCTGCGGATGGCCCTATGCTTTGGGGCGTGAAATGGATCGCAAGAAGCGATCCGTCAGGACTTGCTCCACTTCGGGCGTGATGTGCTCCGGCATTTCGGCCATGGCGTGGCGCACGGCGATGTCGATCATTTCGTCGCGCAGGTTGTGGCAGGCTTCCCGGTGGCGCGTTTCGACCAGCTGGCGGGCTTTGAGCAGGCGTCTTTCCGCTTCCTGCCGGGCCTCCGCGATAATCGTACGACGTTCTTCCTCGCCTTCGGCCACCATGCGCCGGTGCAGATCGGCGGCCCTTTGCTGGCGGTCCTCCAGCAGGGCGCGCAGGGATCGGATCTCTTCTTCGATACGGCCTTTCTGGCCTTCCAGTTTTTCCATCTTATCCTTGATCGCATCCCGCCGGGCGTTCAGGAAGTTTCCCAAGGGCTGGCGAAGCAGTTTGATGAGCACGGTCGTCAGGATAACAAAATTGACCCACATCATGACGGTGTCATAGGTTGGACGCCAGCCGCCGGCGGCCAATGCGGCCGGGGCCTGCAGCAGGTCCAACGCGGCCGCCGCCGTGGCCAGCCCCGCGGTCATGACGACCTTTTGGTTGACGGTCCGCACGGTCAAGGCCTCCGATCGAGCAGGTGCTGGATGATGGCTGTGGTCAGCTGCGCCGCCTCGGCTTCGGTCTGCCGGCGCGCAACCATCAGCGAGGTCTTGAGTTGCTTTTCAGTCGCCAGATACTGATGCTTGATGTCGCTCAGGGCCTGGTCGACCAACCGGTCGGCTTCCTGCCGCCCCGTCTGCCGCAGTTCTTCGACGGTGCGGCGGGCCGTTGCCTGCAACCGTCGTTCTTCCGCCCGGGTCTCCCTGAGAAGGGTCCCCATCTCCTCCTTCAATCGAAGGATCGTCCGCCGGAGATCGGCGAAATGGTCTTCCCGCTCCGCCAGGTTGCGGCGCACCGGCCGGAACATGATCCGGTTGATCAGGAACAAAAAGACGAGAAAGATGATCATCTGAACCCAGAGGGTTTCATTGATCGTGATCAAGGCGTTGGTTTTGATGATCTCCATGGAGGTCTTGCGCTTCCTTGTCTCCCCTTACTCGGGGGGTGGGCCGCGATGCTACACGACGAACAGGAGCAGCAGCGCGATCACCAGGGAGTAGATCCCCGTGGATTCGGCCACCGCCTGCCCGACCAGCATGGTGCGGGTCAACAGCCCGGCTTCCTTGGGATTGCGGCCGATGGCTTCGCAGGCCTTCGCCGCTGTCATGCCTTCCCCGACACCGGGACCGATGGCACCCAGCCCCATGGAAATGCCGGCCCCCAAAAGCGCCGCCGCTTTGACCAGATCTGCTCCTTCAATCGCCATTGGATGTCTCCTTTGCCGGTTCGATCAGGTTTTTTGTTGAGTGCCCTCCGTCAGACGACAAAAATCAGGGCCAGGCTGACCACCATGGCATAGATGGCCGTGGACTGGGATACGGCCTGCCCCACCAGCATGATGCGCATCAGATCGCCGGCATATTCGATGCGCCGCGCCACCCAGCGCACCGCCCCTTCGGCGGTGGCCCCGTTGCCAATGCCGGGACCGATGCCGCCCAGCCCCATGCACAGGCCGGCGCTGAACAGCGCGACCGAAGCACTCAGGGTCGAGGATGCCGGGAAGGTGCGGAACATCAGGATGAAACTCACTAGAAGCCCGAACACGGACGGCGTCTGGGCCACGGCCTGGCCCACCAGCATGGTCGTTGTGACGGCCGTGGCGGTTTCCGGCTGGCGGGCGATCCCTTCACAGCTGGCGCCGGCGGCCAGGCCGCCGCCATAGCCGGAGCCGATGGCGGCCAGCCCCGTGCTCAATCCGGCCCCGATCAGGGCGGCGCCGGTGGGAAAGGCCGCCACCCCGGCCGTGGGTTTGAACAGCAGGATCAGGGATACCACCATGGCAAAGATGGCCGGGGTCTGGCAGACCGCCGTGCCGATCAGCATATTGGTGGTGATGCGCCCGGAAATGGCGGGTTGGCGTGCGATGGCCAGGCAGGACCGTCCGGCCGGCACACCGGCGCCGACCCCGGAGCCGATGGCCCCGAACCCCATGCACAGCCCGGCGGCCAGGAGGGAGGCGGCTTTGACGATCCCCGGATCCGGAATGTCCATGAACAGCAGAAGGATGGCGATGACCAGAGAAAAGATCGATGCCGACTCGGAGATGGCCTGCCCCACCAGCATGTTCTTGACGATGTCGCCGGCATGCTCCCGGTCGCGGGCCATGGCCTCGGAGGCCTGGCTGGCGGTATAGCCTTCGCCGGTGGCCGCCCCGATGGCCCCGAAGCCCATGGCGACGGCCCCGCCGATGTAGGCTGCGGTCTGTGTTAAGGACAGGTTGTCGAAGGCCGGCAGGCTCATTTCAATTGTACCGAAATATAGACTACTGTGAGCATGGTAAAAACGAAGGCCTGGATGGTTCCCACGAAAAGCCCGAAAAAGGCGTTCAGGAACGGCGGCAACAGGATGCTGAAGCACAGGTGGGAGACCACCAGAATAATGATGGCGCCGCCCATGATGTTGCCAAAAAGACGGAAGGAGATGGAAACGATCTTGGCCAGTTCGCCGATGACATTCAAGGGCATCAGGAAAAAAACCGGTTCGAAATAGGATTTGATATAGAGTTTAAAGCCTTTCTCTTTGATGCCCACGTAATGGGCGATGACAAATCCCAGAATTCCCAGGCTCAGGGGTGTGTTGAGATCCCGGGAGGGTTCTTCGAGGTGGGGCAGGATCCCCAGCCAGTTGGATAGCAGAAGGAAGATGAATAAAGCGCAGATCAGGGGGGCGTAGGTCTTGGCGTGGGTTTTCCCCAGGGCCTCTTCGGTCAGGCCGTAGAACTGGGTCAGCACCGCTTCGCCGATGATCTGAAACGGTCCGGGCAGAAGGCCCTTTTTGCGGCCGGCGGCAAAGCCCAAGGATAGGGCCAAAAGGACGACGATAGCGGTCATCACCAGCACTTCCAGGTTAATGGTGACCATGTAGCCGGGCAGCGGTATGATCAGCTGATGAATTTCACCCAATCGATCCAAAGCGCGTGCCTCTTCAGGTGAGGGGTGACTTGGTGCCGCGTACGAGGCTGAAGACAGAATCCAGGATGATGCAGACGGGCACCATGAATAACCCGGCCACCGTTGACGGCAGATCAACCGCGGGCCACTTCACCGCGACAACCACCGGGGCGGCCCAGAGCAGATAGCGTCCCAATTGGGCGGCCAGAGTCAGCAGGGCTCCCCGTCGGTGGTTGCCCGTCAGCTTCCGGGTCAGGCTGTGGCCCATCAGAACGAAATTGAGGCAACTGAACAGGCTGCCCAGCAAAATTCCCCGGGTCGCCGTCGGCCAGCCGGCCATGTAGACGCCCAGGCCGACCAGGATCGCGGCCGTGAGGGCGCCACCGCAATAACGCCGCTGAAAGGGTTTAATCGCTTCCATGGTCGGTCCCTGAATCCGAATCTGATGCGTCTGCAAAGGTTTCCATGATTTGCCGATAGGACACCACGCCCCCGCCGATGATGCCGAACAGGGTCAGCAGAACCGTCAGGATGCCGCGGCTGCCGAACCAGCGATCCAGATAGCGTCCGGCGAAAAAGCAGGCGACGATGCAGCCGGCCATGGTGAGTCCGACTTGCAGGACGATGGCGAGGTTTTCGGCCCAGGGCCGTTGTTGCTTGTAGTCCAGAACCATGGCGATCGGCAGCATCAGTTAAAAGATTTGATGGATCGCGCGTGAGGTTCAGTTTGTACGTCAGGTCCGCGGGGTCCGCAGTGAACGGGAGAAGGGGGGGAATAGGCAATGTTCATTTTTTAGATAGCTTTTCGTCATTTGTCAAATGGTCACCATTATAGTATAGAAATTTCCAGGCACACCGCAGCCTGCGACACCGCTTTGCGAAACGTGCATGCCCATTAATTCCTCTTCCCGACAGATCCCTTCCTGTTCATGGCTCCGCTGCCGATATGCACACCCCCAAACATCACAACCACTACCACAGGAGGTTGCCATGGCCGTTCTCACCATTTCGCGCATGTTTGGGACCGGGGCCGAGGCTTTGGGAGAAACCATCGCGAAACGCCTGGGCTACACTTTTTATCACAACGAACTGATTCAGCTGGTAGCCAGGAAGGCCAAAGTATCTACGGATTGGGTCAAGTCCATGGAAAAGGAGGCGGGCGGTAAATTCCAGAAGCTCATGACGTCTCTGGTTCCCAAAAGCCTGGTGGACAGGGTCCTCGATTCGGAGCGCGGCTATCTGGATGAAGAGATCTACACGGACATGCTGCAGCACATCATCACCAAGATCGCAGAGACCGGCGATGCCGTCATCCTCGGCCGCGGCGGACAGTATATCCTGAAGGACCGCGCGGATACCTACCATATTCTTCTCGTGGCGGATCTCGACCACCGGGTGAAGTATGTACAGGCGCAGTACGACCTGATCCCCAAGCAGGCCATGCTGCTGGTGGCTATGGAAGACAAGCGGCGCGTGCAGCTCTACCGGAAATTCGGCAGGGTCGATTATGACCAGACGGATCACTACCACGTGGTGTTCAATATGGCGCGCATGGAAATGGAAAGGGCCTGCGATATGCTCTGCACCCTGCTGGGAAGCTGCCGATTCTGATGCCCGTGCAACGGGGGCGGCGCAGCTTAAAAATGATCCGGGGGCAGGCGCGACGCCTTGCCCCCGGGACACATAAGGTGAGGTTTTGAAATCCGGCAACTGACGGCAACAGCCGTCTCATTCCCCAATGATCAGCCTGATACCATGTTTGTCAGCATATTGCCGGCGAATTTCGGAAAAACAAAAGCAAATAGCATGCCTCCCGATTGCGTTCCCGCAAGCCCCTGACCACATTGATTCTCCTGGGATTACAGTATTTGCCGAGCGTTACGGCCCGTATTGTTTTGATAATGTGGGCCATGAAGATGTGTATTATTGTGTACGTGTGGAGCAGGGGCGCCGCCCCGGCCGGCGATCGGTCCGAACCACTGCTGTTTTACACTTGAAGGGACCGCCAGGCCCTTACGTGGCGGTTTGCCGTGCAGGCTGCATCCCTATCGGTTGCCGCATCGCGGCGTTTCAAAGAAGACCCTGGCGGATGACCTGTCACCGCTGGCCGAGCACCCGCAGCCTTTCCGGTTGCCTTTGCCGATGGCGACAGTTCCTTCAAGAGGGACCTTCGCCCATTGAAACCCATCGGAATTTTTAGTAGGCTCAAAACCGAGGTGTCGATTTCCGGGCGTACGGGTAGGGGAGGATTCCGGGAAGGGTGCCCGGGAGGAGTGGCGGTGGCTTCTATGAAACAGCACTGGTTAAGATCCAATGGCCGGGCCGTGGTGGGCCTGATCGCGGTCGGCTTGTGCGTGCTGATCGGTCTGCCATCACTGTGCGCTGCCTTCCAGGGACGCCAAGCTTTCCAGAACGCCGTCATCGATTACCGCTCACGACTGAATCCCCACTATAAAAAGATCGCACGCTCTCAAACGAAGTATATCATTGTCCATACCTCCGAACTGGGATTGCAGAGCACGCTGCGGGTGGTTTCCCAGGGCAAGCGGTTTCCCAGTGGACGGCGGACCTATGGCGGCCACGCCAATTACGTCATCGCCCGCAACGGGCGCTGCTACCGCATCCTGGACAAACACTATGTGGCCGATCACGCCGGACGGAGCATGTGGAACGGTGACACGGATATTAGCCGGCTATCCATCGGCATCGAGCTGGTGGGATATCATTACGCCGCCATCACGGATGCGCAGTACCGATCGGTGGGCAGGCTGATCGAAATTCTCCAGGACGTTTACCATCTGGAGGATCGGGCGGTATTGACCCACAGCCAGGTCGCCTACGGGAGGCCGAACCGCTGGTTTCATAAAGACCATCGCGGCCGCAAACGCTGTGCCAAGAATTTTATCCGCGCCAAGGCCGGATTGGGGCCCACCTGGCGCTATGATCCTGATGTGCGGGCCGGACGCCTCACCGCCGATACGCAACTGGCGGAAGTCTTCTATGGACGGGATACGATGGATGTCCAGTTGGCGGAAGCCAATCTCATCTCCAAGCGCAATACCGCCTGGGCCATCGCGGGCGAGGATTTCGACAACGCGGCCACGGTCTATCAATTCCCGAACGGCTCTGTGTACACCGGGGATCAGATCGGAACCAAGGTGGGCTGGGACCGTATTCCCGCTCGCACCGTGGTTTTGCTCAACCAGGAAAGCGGTCTGGCACCGATTGAAGAAGAAAAGGGCCTGGTCAAAACCATTTCGGACGGTATCACCGCCTGGTCCCTGGCCGGACGGCTGTACAATCGCCACACGACCATTTACTTTTTGCCCTCCGGTCATGTCAAAAACGGCAGCATGATCGACGACTGGGATGATCTGCCGGTGCGCACCCGGTTGATCATCGGCTACCGGGGCCCTTACGAGCTCCGTAAAAACCGCTCCGCCTACCGCATTGCCGGCAAGGACTACAACGCCCAGGATACGATCTATTACCTCCCTTCCAACCAACTGCTCAGCGGAAACGCCATCAAAGACTTCAGCCGGCTGCAGGCCGGCACCCTCGTTTTTCTACCCGCGCATCTATAACGCCGCTTACAGGATGAATTTTTGTGACATACTAAAACCTAACCGTGCATATTAATAGACAAAACGCCCTAAGTCTGCCATAAGTGGTCTTGTATTCCATCGTGGTTTAACTCTTCCCTAACATAGGGATCATTCTTATTAACCCGGCAATAATAGTTACCAATTATGCTGCGTAAGCAATCTTAGGATGTTTAAAGTATTTTGCAACGCGCCTTGGCAATTTTTGTAGCATGCGAAGGTGGCTTAGCGCCTTGCTCTTTAATTGGGATTTTGACCTGGCTGGCGCACCGGAATGAACCCCGGCCTTCAAATCACAGTTCAAATATTCATCTGGATTCAATTCGGGCGAATACGAGGGCAAAAAGAACAGTTCGATTTTGTCTTTATGCTGATCGATCCAGTCTTTGACAATATGACTATGATGAACTCGCAGATTGTCCAAAATCAAAAATACCTTTTTGTCGGCATCTTTTATCAATCGTTTGCAAAATTTGATAAAGGTCTGCGAGTTCATTGTCTGATTGTAGATCATGAAACGGACTTTACCCTGATTGGTAATCGAAGAGATCAGGTTGACCCTTTCCTTTTTTGCATTGAGCCGTATGGCAGGCGTTTTTCCTCTTGGCGCATAGCTTCTGCCATGCTGACTGTCGCTGCAAAGCCCGGTCTCATCCCCCCAATTGATCTCAGCGTCTTCTTTCTTGGCCCTGACTGCAATGGCGGGATACTCTTCGTCAAGCCATTTTTGAACCAATTTTGGGTTCTGTTCATAGGCTCTGCGCAAAGGCTTTTGGGGGGTAAAGCCCCAGCGGTTGAGGTACTCACCTACGGTGCGAATCGGCATATTGATGGAAAAAAGCTGCGTGATCAACTGCTGGACAGCCCGACGGGTCCAAAGGGCAAATGGGAACTTGAGTTGATCAGGGGTTTTATCGGTAATTACCTTTTTCAGCTGCTTTTCCTGCTCTGGATCAAGCGTTCGGCAACTACCGGTTTTGCGCCCCCGTTTCTTTGCCTTAATCGCATTTTGACCGCCTTTTTCGTAGGCTTTAAATATCTTGCACGCATTAGTGTAGTGAATGCCAACAACCTCACCGATCTCTTTGTAAGTTTTGCCAGCTTTGCGAAGCCTTACAACTTGTCGGCGCAGTTGCTCTTGAACCTCTGGTTTAAGCTTTCTGGTGTCTGTTGTTTCCATGCGAAGTACTATACCATACTTCGCAGTATTTTGGTATGAATAATCGCCGGGTTAATAGCTTTGCGATGACGAAAGATAGTGATGGAGAAGGAAGCGTATGCCGCTAAAAATGAGCCGACGCCTTGAAATCAAGCCGGCTAGCCTGGCTTACCAAGTGAGCGATTTACTCACCCAGGCCATCCTTGAAGGCGATTTCAAAGGCGGCGATCAGTTGGTTGAATTGGAGCTTCAAAATCAGTTCGGCATCAGCCGCTCTCCGTTGCGTGAGGCGTTTCGCGAGCTTGAGAAGAAAGGACTTGTGGAAATTATCCCCAGGAGGGGGACATTTGTTAAGAGCATTACGCGCAAGGACGTCATGGATAATTTTCCAGTCCGCGCCGAATTGGAGGGATTAGCTGCCCGTTTGGCCGCCATGAATATGACTGAAACGGCGATAGGAGAAATGGAAGGCCTACTTGGAAAGATGGAAGAAGCCGTCATGAGGGAAGATACAAAGGCTTATTACGAACACCATTTGGCGTTCCATGAGGCCTTTATCGAATGTTCAGGCAATGAGTTATTGATCAATCTACTCAAAAACCTGAGGATGCAAAGTCTTTGGCATCGTTTTTCTTTTCAATATTATCAGGAAGATCTTAGAAACGCCTTTGAGATTCACAAAGAGATTTTTAGACTTTTCAAGCAGTCCCCGCCGAATCCGGAAGCATTGGACCAACTTGTAGCAAAGCATATTTACGTCGCACTTGATCGGTTTATGGCCTATTTAGAGAATTTCGATCATATATGATGCGGTTGTATTTTTTAAGAATTCTTGAGCCGGAGTTTGATGTTTAAAGCGCATACATTTCCGTGTTTATAGGCTGAATGGCCCGTTTTCCGGTCAGACCTTGGATAAACTGGCGTCCCAGGCTCCTTTGGGGCGTTTCTTGCCTGCGAGGCATTCCTTACCGGATCAAATGGACTATAGTGAGCCCCAGACTCCTGAAAATCTTCCATGGAAACGGATACCCTTTCTACTGCAGGTGGCACTTTATCTTGCGCCCCGTCGTATACGGCCTGCTGCACGTTCCCTATCGGTGTTGAGGTTGCCGCCTCAGGACGCTGAATCGCCATCGTCCATATAACCCGATCTATCCCATTCCTTTCAATGCTTGTTAGCGCCTTTCCGGAAATGGCATCTTGCGGTCTCTGGCCCGCCGCCGGTGGACCGGATCCCCGAAAGGGGATCAATCCACCTTTGGCAGACAAGTCGGCGTTCGCGCCTTCTGTCGGTCCTCGGCGTAGCCGGGCTACGCCTGTGGGCACCAATCGGCGGCCTTGCCAGAAAGCAGAATCTACCACTTCTTGATGGGCACTTGTTAACCCCATGCAGTAGTTCCCTTCAGTCCGAAATAAGCATAATATCAATCTGTTAAAAAAAATTGAGCAGTTAGGCAAAGGGCCAAAAAAAGAATCAGACAAATTTAATGCTTGACATTCATTTGTCTACAATATAATTGTCGACAATCGACAACAGGAAAATTTGTAAGGAGGACTCCGTGCGATTACTCGAATTTGAAGCCAAATCTGTCTTGAAGCGATTTGGCATCACAACGCCGGCAGGGTTTGTAATCTCAAAGGGTGAAACGCCTACTGATGAAATCTCAGGACCGGCAATGCTCAAGGCCCAAATTCCGATTGGCGGACGAGGCAAAACTGGCGGCGTGCTGGATGCCGAGGAAGGTTCCGGATTTCTCCGGCAAATTGACTCCCTTTTTAAGACCAAGATCAGGGGCTACCACCCCAAAAAATTGCTTGTCGAGGAAAAAGCCGAGGTGGCGCAAGAGTTTTTCATGGCGATCACCTACGACACGGTTTCCAAAGGTCCAATTGCCATTTTCTCGAGCGAGGGCGGGGTGGATATCGAAGAATTAGCCCAAAGCGAGCCGGAAAAAATTTGCAAGGAACATTTTTCCTTTCGGGACGGGTTGCCCGAATGCCTGGCCCGACAGATTGTTGCCGAAACCGGCATTTCCGGCAAATTGCTGCTGGGCGTCGGATCGGTGCTGGCCAAGCTGGCCCGAGCCTTTATCGAAACGGATGCCACGATCGCAGAGATAAACCCGCTTGCTGTGACGAATTCCGGGCAATTGATTGCCTTGGACTGTCATCTGGATATCGACGACGACGCATTGTTCAGACAACAGGAAATGACAGTGATTGAAAAAGACGATTCGCGGATCGAATCGTCCCGGAGTCAGTCTGATTTCGAGCGCAAGGCAGCCGAAATTGACAATCTCGACCATCGCGGCGTAGCCGGTCGCGTGATCGAGTTCGACGGAAGTCTAGGGCTCATCATCGGTGGGGGAGGCGCTTCGTTGACGGCCTTTGACGCGGTTCGCGCCCATGGCGGCAAACCGGCTAACTATTGTGAAATCGGCGGCAATCCTTCGGTGCGCAAGGTGCAGGAATTGACACGGCATATCCTCTCTAAACCCGGTGTTGATCAAGTGGCTGTCATTATGAATGTGGTCAGCAATACCCGGGTCGATCTGGTGGCACGTGGGATTGTTAAGGGAATTCTGGAATCCGGGAAAGATCCTTCGAAAACCGTGGCTGTGTTCAGGATACCCGGCGCCTGGGAGGACGAAGGGTTCAAAATTTTGGCGAAGTATGGCGTCCGCTACTGCGACCGCAAGGTTTCCATTGATGAAGCCGCAGGAATGGCCGTAGCGAACGTGGCAAGATAATCAGTCAAAAGGGGATGCACGATGTCGATACTGGCCAACGCAAAAACACGGGTCATCGTCCAAGGCATCACAGGACGGGAGGCCTCTTCGTTTACCAAGGACATGATGGATTACGGCACCAACGTGGTGGCCGGTGTAACGCCTGGTAAGAAAGGCCAGACGGTTTATGGGGTGCCGGTTTTCGATACGGTGCGCCAAGCCTTACAAGTGCATCCGGCCGATGCATCGGTTATTTCGGTGCCGCCGGGGCTTGTCAAGGGCGCAGCCTGGGAAGCGCTTTATAACGGTATCCAATTGCTGGTGATTGTTTCCGAGCGGGTGCCGCGCAGAGACACCATCGAGATTCTTGAAATGGCGAAGGAAAAAGGCGCAAGGGTTATCGGTCCGAATACGCTTGGACTGATTTCGCCAGGCCTTATCAAGTTGGGAATGGCGGGAGGGCCTGTGGAAGACGTCAGCAAAGCCTATATGCCGGGGCCCGTAGGTGTGGCGTCTAGAAGCGGCGGAATGACGACCGAGGTGGCCAACCTGCTGACAACCAATGGGATCGGGCAGAGTACCTGCATCGGTATTGGCGGGGATCCGGTGGTGGGATCGAATTTTCTGGATTTGATCCCTCTCTTCAACCAGGACCCTGAAACCAAAGCCGTGGTGCTGTTCAGCGAACCGGGCGGCGTTATCGAGGAGCATCTGGCCGACTACGTCACCCAAAACAAAATCGCACTTCCTATCATCGCCTTCATTGCAGGTCGGTTCGTGGACGACATGCCGGGGGTTCGCTTCGGACACGCAGCCACCATCGTGGAGGGGGATCGGGGCAGCGCGCGGGGCAAAATCGCCCGGCTTCGGGAGGCCGGTATTCATGTGGCCGAATCCTTTTCGGAAATTGCTCGAATTGCAGGGGAATACATTTAGGAAAGGGGGCATCATGAATCTTAATGACATTGAGAAAAACATCTGGGAGCAGGTGTCCTCGGATCTGGCAGAGGAACGCGTGGCCAGCCCGGACCATGTGGAACGGATGACAACATGGTGCCAGACATTAGGCCTTGCGGAAGGAGCAGACATGGCAAGCCTGGTCGCCGGGGCACTGGTCCATGATATCGGCGTACTGTACGACCGCAAGAACCATTACATCGCTGGCAAGCCCGTGGCGGCAAGCATTTTAAAGGAAGCGGGATTGCAGGAAGATAAGATCGAACCGGCTCTGCACGTGCTTGAATCGCACAGCCGCTATGGGGGGCCGGCCCCCGAGTCGGTGGAGGCGCGGGTGGGCCAGGACGCGGATGCGCTGGAGTACATCGGTGCCATCGGCATCATCAGGGCCGTCATCCGGGGGCTTACCGACGGATCCTACAATGCGCGTATCTGTGATTTTCCGGATTACCTGAGGAATCTGCTCGGTAAAGTCGAGGGCACGTTTCATACTGAAGCAGCCCGCAAGCTTGGAACAGAGCGCATCGAATACATGCGTCAGTTTCTGAAACGCATCAAAATGGAACTCGATGGCGAGGTTTGAATGAAAGCATTCGGACTCAACAGATCGGCCTTGTTTGTGCCTGGCAACCGTCCTGAGCGTGTCGACAAGGCCGTAGCCACGGCTGCCGACCTAGTGATCATTGACCTGGAAGATGCCGTGCCGGTGTCGGAAAAAGTGACCGTGCGCCCAGTGGTTAAAGAAAAACTCGCCCGGCATCGGAAGCGTCGATTGATGGTGCGTGTAAACGCTCTCGATACCGGCCTGACAGGAGACGATTTAGCCGGCGTTTTAGGGCCCGGACTGGACATGATTATGCTGCCCAAGGTGCAAAGTGCCGAGGACGTGAAACGCATGGCCGAGCTCATGCTCGCGGCCGAAAAGGCCGCCGGCTTGGAATCCGGGGCGGTGGGCCTGGTGGCGCTGATCGAAACGGCCCTGGGCGTGGAAAACGCTTTTGTGATTGCGGCTACGCAGACCGATCCGCCGCGGCTTTACACCCTGGCTTTCGGCGCTGCAGATTTCAGCCTGGACATGGGGCTTCGGATTTCGAAAACCGGCGAGGAACTGGCGTTTGCGCGCGCCCGGATCGCGTTGGGATGCCGGGCGGCCGGCATTGATCCGCCTTTGGACACGCCGTTTATGATCGATTTGAAGGACCGGGAGGCGTTTGAAGAAGACGTAAAGCGGGGCCAGCGTCTGGGCTTCGGCGGCAAACTCTGCATCCATCCCAATCAAGTGGCGTTCTGCAATCAGCTATTTGTTCCCTCGGAGAAGGAGATTGCCTTTGCCGCCCAAGTGATCACAGCGTTTGAAGCTGCCGAAGCCAGCGGGCAGGCCGCCATCCAGGTGGACGGCAAATTCATCGACTATCCGGTGGTCGCCCAGTCAAGAAGAATTTTGGAAATCGCGGACCGGATCGGCGCGGTGGCATAAACCGAGAACAGATAGAGAGGCCATAACGATGGGTGAATTCGTGCGGGTCGTCATCGACCAGGAGAAATGCGGCAACCCTGATGAGGTCAAGGCATGGATCGGGGTTTGCCCGGTGGGGATCTTTGAGATGAAAGACAGGCGGCCTTCCGTAGTGGAGGAAAACGAAGACGAGTGCACGCTTTGCGGCCTTTGCCTGGAAGCCTGCCCGAAGGGGGCCGTGACCATCGAAAAACTTTACGAACCCTAATGGGATGACCGGTATGGCATTGCGAAACGATCGAATTCTGGAATTGAAACCAGTGGGGTTGGCCTATCAGGTGGCCGCCGTCCTCTCCGATGCCATTCTGGAAGGTGATTTTAAAGGTGGCGACCAATTGGTCGAAATGGACCTCCAATCATGTTTCGGCATAAGCCGTTCACCCCTGCGCGAGGCTTTCCGGGAACTGGAAAAACAGGGGCTGGTTGTCATCGTTCCCCGCAAAGGAACCTATGTCAAGCGAATCACGCGCAAAGATATAGAAGACTATTTCCCGGTTCGTGCGGAACTCGAGGGGCTAGCCGCACGAATGGCAGCCGGGCGCATGACCGCTGCCGTTCTGAATGAGATGGAAGAACTGCTCGGCATGATGCAGGTGGCGGTTAGAGAGGGCGACACAAAAGCCTACTACTCGCACCACCTCGGATTCCATGAGGCGTTTCTTGAACTGGCCGGCAATGAACTGCTTTTGGGTCTGTTGAAAAATCTCCGGACTCAGAACATGTGGCATCGCTTTTCCTACCAGTATTACCAGGAAGATCTGGGAAAATCGTTCACGCCGCATCGTCGGGTTCTGGATTTGTTCAAGGCTTCGCCACCGCAGCCGGAAGCTGTAGGAAAAGAGGTGACCGCGCACATCAACGTGGCGCTGAACCGGTTTCTTGCATATCTCGACGATTTTGAACAGGGATAGCGTTGCTTTCGGACGACCGGTGCCCTGAAACGATCAACGTTCATTTTTTGCAACCAAGCAGGAGGAAATCCATGACAACATCAGTTCCCGCCGCAAAAGGGGCGGGCGGCCGGATTCAACCGATAATTGCATTTTTCCAGACCCAGTCGCAGATCCGGGGATGGCCGTTTCTGGCGGCCTGGGCGCACCGGATCAGCGGGGTACTTCTGGTTTTGTATGTCTGGTTTCACATCGCTACCCTGTCGGCCCTGAGCGATCCGGCGCGTTTCGATGCCAAGATGAACGTCTTTGGGTTTGTACTGTTCGTTTTCCTTGAATGGCTTCTGGCCCTGCCCGTGGTCTACCATACTTTGAATGGCGGGCGTTTGATCCTCTATGAGATCTTCGGAAACCGGCGGGACGAAATCATGCTCCGATGGGTGATTGCCCTGGGCGTCCTTTATACGCTGTTGTTGGCCCTTTTCATGGTGATCGGTAACCAGGCCATCTCGGCTCCCTTCTTCTGGGTTTACACGGCGGCCGCATCCGGGTGTGTTGCATACATCGCCATCGCCAAGCTGCGTTTCTCCGGCGCCTCGTTGTTTTGGAAACTTCAGCGCATTTCCGGCGCCTTTCTTCTCCTGATGGTACCGGCCCACATGCTCTTCATGCATCTCAATCCGGCTGTGGGTCACGAAGCCCAGATCATTATCGCACGGATGGGCAATCTCTTCATCAAGCTGGTGGACGTGGCCCTGGTGATCGGCGTGCTTTACCACGGGGCTTACGGCCTTTACGCCATCGGTCAGGATTATCTCGCGTCGTCGAAAGCCAGGACCGGCCTGGTGGTGCTTTTGGGTAGCGTGACACTGGTATTCGCCTGGATAGGCCTGAAGCTGATTGTGTTGATCTAAGAAGGAGCGGCCATGGAAACAAATCTAAAAACCGTTGCGACCATCAACTGCGATGCGCTGATCATCGGTGCCGGCGGTGCCGGGATGCGATGCGCCGCGGAGATTCTGGAGCAGAAGCCGGGAGCCCGGGTGATCGCTCTGACCAAGGTGTCTCATCCGCAGAAATCTCATACGTCTACGGCCCAGGGCGGTCTGGCGGCTGTGGATCCCCGCGATCCCAACGATGCCACCATATTTCATATGTTCGATACCTGGAAAGGGTCGGACTGCACTGCCGATCAGAATGTGGTCAAACAAATCTGTGAGTCTGCCTGGGAACAGATTATGTGGCTCGAAAATCGCGGGATGCATTTTTCCCGGGGCCCCCAGGGGCGTCTGAGCAAACGTACTTTTGGCGGCCATACACGCAATTTCGGGGAGGCATCCGCTTTTCGGGCCGTGTTCGAAGCGGACCGCACGGGCAAAGGCATCATGGATACCGCCTGGGGCGAGTCGCTGAAGAGAAACATCAACTTCATTCACCAATGTGTGGCCGTGGAACTGTTGATCAAGGACCGGCAGTGCGCCGGCTGTATCGTGTTCCAGCAGAAACCGGGCACCTTTGTGCGCATTCTGGCCAAGGCCACCGTGTTCGCCTCCGGCGGCAGCGGCCAGGTGTTTAAGGTGACCACCAACTGCCGGCAGAATACCGGCGACGGGTTGGCGTTGGTGATGGAGGCCGGGCTCCCGGTGATGGACCCCGAAGCGGTTCAATTTCATCCTACGGGCATCGTGGGACCGGGCATCCTGGCCAGCGAGACCCTGCGTTCGGTGGGCGGCATCCTGCGCAACAAAGATCTGGAACCGTTCATGGTCAAGTACGCCCCCAAGATGAAAGAGCTGGCGCCGCGGGACATGGTGGCCCGGGCCATCGAGTCGGAAATCCGTGAAGGCCGGGGGATTTTAAACCCGGATCACAACATTCCCCATGTCTGGATCGATCTGCGCCACCTGCCCGCCGAGGTGCATGAACAGCAGATTCCGGAAGTGAACAGCTTTTTCAAACGCTACGTCAACCTGGATCCGCGCACAGAGCTGTGTCCGGTCAGACCGAGCAACCACTACCACATGGGCGGCATTCCCACCAACGCCTTCGGAGAGGTTCAGGACGCCGAACAGGAGATCATCGCAGGCCTCTACGCAGTGGGGGAGTGCGCCGCTGCCAGCTTCCATGGATTCAACCGCCTGGGCACCAATTCGATCCTGGAACTGATCACCATGGGCAAGCTCGTGGCCGATCGGGTGGTGGAGCGCTTGGAGACGATATCTGCGCCTCAGCCTGAAATCAAGGCCGGGCGGTACCGTCGAAAATTCGAAGGCTATTTTTCAGCCAAAGGGAAAGACAACATCGGCCAGATTCGGAACACCCTGCGGACCGTGATGACCGACAAGGTCAGCGTTTTTCGCACGGAAGATGGCATCCGTGAGGCCATCGAGACGCTTCGGGAACTCAAAACACGGGCCGAGCAAACCGCGATAATCGGCCGCAATATGGCCATGAACCAGGAGCTTGTTCAGCGCTGGGAGATCGATAACCTGCTGGCCGTGTCGATGGCGATTTGCGAAGCCGCCCTGCACCGCAAGGAATCGCGCGGGGCCCATTTCCGGGACGATTTCCCCGACCGCCGGGACGAATTCAACTACCATACTCTGGTGAGCATGCCGGCGTTCGGAGAGATCAAGCTAGGCCAGCGGAAGGTGGATATGAGCATCTTCAAAGGCGGGGGCGAGAATTACGAAAAATTCGGCATCATCGAACGTAAATATTAGATTCGTCCGCTGTGTGAGGACCACAGAATAGCGCAGGTGAGAGATATGACGACATATGACATTACATTGAAAATTCACCGATACGATCCTGAAAAAGAGAAATCCTGGGTGCAGTCTTATCAACTCAAAGCCGGACGGATTATGCGGTTTGTCGATTTGTTCCGCAAAATCAACGACGAGCAGGACCCGACCCTGGCCTGGGGTTCCTCCTGCGAGCACGGACAGTGCGGGACCTGTTCCATGAAAATTAACGGGAAACCTCTCTTGGCATGTGAGCTTCTCGTTGAAAATGCGGTCGCTCAATTCGGCACCACGACTTTCAGGGTGGAGCCGCTGGATGTGGCGCCGGTTGTTCGGGACCTGGTGGTGGATACGGAGAAGGCTTACGAACGGCTCGATCGCATCAAACCTTACATTATCAATCCCAAACCGCCCTCCGGTGATGGCAAGGAACACGCTATCGATCCAAGAGAGTTGGAGCGGTACGTGTCGGCAACCCGGTGCATCAATTGCTTCTGTTGCACGTCAGCCTGCATGACCAGCAACAGCAATTTTCTGGGGCCCAATGCCATGCTGGCCACCATTGTACGGGTGATGGACCCACGCGAGCAGGAAAAAGAAGAACGACGGCGGTGCCTTTACAGTGAAGAAGGCGTTTACCGTTGTCATTCCTCCCAGGCCTGCTCGTTCGTTTGTCCCAAAGAGATCGATGTGGCCCACTTTATCGCGCTCGCCAAAGCCGGTACGTTGCAAACGGAATAAAAGACGCCACGCGGAATGATTCTACCGGAAACGCTCAGGTCGATCGTAGCACCGCGCGGCGAATGACCCTAATGGCTGTATAGTGGCGCACGGCCTCTGTTTTGCTGAATGAAATTCGTAAATTACGAGCATGATAATCTTGGGAATGGTTAAAGGGGAGTTTTTCATCAACGCGAACAGGGAGGGAATTATGAAGCGCTATCTGATGGCAGGCTTGGTGTTTTGTCTTTGCGGTCTAATAATGATCACGCCGGCGGTGGCCAAGAAGAAACCGATTAAGATCCGTTTTTCGCACGTGGTAGCGGACAATACCCCCAAGGGCTGGGCTGCCAAGGAGTTCGCACGGCGGGTGAACGAGGAGCTTGCGGGTCAAGTCGAAGTCCAGGTTTTTCCCAATGCCCAGCTCTACGGCGATAATCAGGCGATTGAGGCGCTCTCGGCAGGATTTATCGAAATGGCCGCGCCGGCCACAGCGAAATATGTCGGGTCGATTCCCCAGCTTCAGCTTTTCGATATGCCGTTTTTATTCCCGAGCATCAATGCCACCTACAAGGTTATCGACGGTGCCATCGGTCAGGAGATCAGCGATCTTTTCACTAAACGCGGCCTGAAGCAGCTTGCCTATTGGGACAATGGGTTCAAGCACTTCTCCAGCAGCAAGTGTCCATTGCTTGCACCGGCCGATTTTAAAGGTCAGAAATTCAGAATCCAAAGCTCAGATATCCTTGAGGCGCAGATGAAACAGCTTGGCGCTACCGGGCTTAAACTACCGTTTGCAGAAGTCTACAATGCCTTGGAGCAAGGCGTCGTGGACGGACAGGAAAATACGGCCTCGAATATTTACTCCAAAAAATTCCATGAAGTGCAGAAACATTTGACCGTTTCCAACCACGGCTACATAGGGTACGTGGTGGTGACAACGGAGCGCTTCTGGAACAGTCTCCCACAGGATATCCAGACTCGCCTGGAACGCATCATGAAGGAGGTCACCCTGGCTGAACGCAAGATGGCGATGGAGATGAATATGGGAGATCTCGCCAGGATCAGGGAGTATGCGGAGAAGTCGAAACGTTTGCAGATATATGAATTAGAGGATCAACAGAAGGCAAAAATGAAACAGGCCCTTGAGCCGGTTCACAAGATGATGCCTGAAGTCGTACCGGTACGCTGGGTAGATGAGATTTACCAGATGAAGTAAACCCGCAACGAAATCTTCCGGGGAGCGAACGCTTCTCCTCGGGCGATCAAGGGAAGGGTGTATGCTGATCAAAATTATCCAAATTTGGGGACGAACAGAGGAATTTCTGGTGGTGCTTCTTTTGGGGCTTGCATCTTACCTGACCTTTCAGGAGGTCATTCTGCGCTATGTTTTTAATACTGGATGGGGGGGATCTTACGAAATTTCGGTAATGGCTTTGATTTACTGTACCTTTATCGGGGCAAGTCTGGGGGTGAAAGAGAATATTCACATCGGCGTCGACTTGCTGGTGAAAAAATTTCCACCTCATCTCCAAAGAAAACTGGTTTTGGTTTCAATCGGACTTTGCATTCTGTTTGGCGCTATCGTCGCGGTTACAGGATATCAGTTCTCCCTTTTTATCCATAAAAGCCATTTGCTGTCCCGCGATCTGCGAATACCCATGGAAATCGGATATGCGGCCATTCCATTGGGGGGCACGCTGTTTTGTCTGCGGTTTATCGAACGGCTGGTTTACGTGCTTAAAGGTGGAACGTTCGAGGCCGATCGAATGCATGAGCTGTCTGAAGCGGATAAGCAAAAACTGATTCACTCCAAATAGCTGCGGCGGTGTTCACCTTTTTCGGCAGCCGCCGTATTCCCCAAGGAGCACCCCATGGAGAGCGTAGGCTTAACCCTGTTTCTAATGTTCTTTGTTTTTCTTTTGCTTGGCATGCCATTGGCCGTTTGTTTAGGGCTCTCGGTGATTGCCACGTTTTGGTGGCACGAGTCTCTGCCGCTCATGGCGGTCGCGCAAAAATTATACAACGGGATCGATCACTTCCCCCTAATGGCGATACCTTTTTTTGTTTTAGCCAGCAACATCATGTCCACGGGCGGTGTTTCCAGGCGTTTGATCGATGTCTGCAATGCCTTTGTTGGTCATTACAAGGGCGGGCTGGCCGTGGCATCCATTATTTCCTGCATGTTTTTCGCGGCGATTTCAGGATCGAGTCCGTCAACAGTGGTGGCCATCGGATCAATCATGATTCCGGCCATGATGTTATCCGGCTACGGCCCGCGTTATAGCGTAGGCCTTTTGGGCTCGGCAGGTTCGCTGGGGATTCTGATCCCACCGAGCATTCCCATGATCGTTTACGGCGTGGCCACCGAACAGTCGGTGGGGAAGCTTTTCATGGCTGGCGTTGGACCAGGGATTTTCCTGGGCGGGGTTTTTATCGTCACGGCCGTGATTGTCGCCAAGGTTAAAAACTTCGAAGGAACCGATGTGGTCCCTTGGAGAGAACGGTTGACCTTACTACGGCAGGCGATGCCAGGGCTAATGATGCCGATCATCGTCCTTGGGGGCATCTACGGCGGAATTTTCACGCCCACCGAAGCTGCCGCTGTTGCCGTAGCGTATTCCTTGTTTGTGGGCCTATTCATATACAGGGACTTGCGGTTTCGCGATTTGCCCAAGGTGTTTATCCGCTCGGCAGTGGTTATGGCCATGCTGCTCTTCATCATCACCAACGCCATGCTCTTTGCGTTTATTCTGACGACGGAAGGCATTCCTGTGGCCATCGCTGATTTTATCGTTTGCCATGCTGTAACGCCATGGGTGTTTCTTTTGTTTGTCAACGTTCTTTTATACTTCGTGGGTGATTTCATGGAGCCGAGCGCGGCCATCTTGATTCTGGCCCCGCTTTTTCTTCCGATTGTGGAGGAGTTGGGGATCAATCCCATCCATTTCGGTATAATTATGACGGTGAACATGGAGATCGGGATGATTACGCCCCCGGTGGGCCTAAATCTTTTTGTCGCCAGCGGGATTTCGGGATTATCGCTCTGGGACGTTTTCAAAGGCGCCGCTCCCTTTATGGTCATTATGTTAATCGGTCTGCTGATCATCACTTACGTTCCGGTCATTTCGCTTTGGGTTCCCAAACTGCTCTATGGCGCCCTTTTCTAACGACGGTGAAAGGATCGAAGTGACATGACATGGATGAGGATTGAGAGGGGATGATGCGGGAAATTCGCACTGAAGAAATAGTACCGGTTGTCCGCGAACTTGCCATGCGGGCCAACATGGAACTCGGACAGGATGTCCTAGATGCGTTGCACCGGGCGCGGACGGTAGAAGAATCGCCGATTGGGGTCGAGATATTGGAACGCTTGATTGAAAACGCGGATATCGCCAAACGTGAAAAAATTCCTATGTGCCAGGATACCGGCGTGGCCGTGGTGTTTGTGGAATTAGGCCAGGAGGTGCATATCACGGGGGGCACTTTGACCGATGCCATCAACGAAGGGGTTCGGAAGGGATATGCCGACGGCTATCTGCGCCAAAGCGTTTGCGATCCCATCACCCGTGAGAACACCGGGGACAATACACCGGCGGTGATTCATCTGGAACTCGTGGAAGGGGATGGCTTCAAGATCACGCTTGCCTCAAAGGGTTTTGGATCGGAGAATATGAGCCGGGTTACCATGCTGCCGCCATCCGCCGGCATCAACGGGGCCAGGGATGTTGTCGTGCAGCGGGTGGCGGAGGCCGGTCCCAACCCGTGCCCCCCCACAATTGTCGGCGTAGGCATTGGAGGAACGTTGGAGAAAGCAGCCATGCTAGCCAAAAAGGCTTTGTTGAGGCCCCTGGGGTCGCCCAATCCTGATCCGGCACTCGACGGGCTGGAGGCTGACTGGCTGAAACGCATCAATTGCCTGGGCATCGGCCCCCAGGGGTTAGGTGGACGCGTGACCTCCCTGGCTGTTCACATCAATACCGCGCCGACGCATATTGCCAGCATTCCGGTAGCCGTCAATATCCAGTGCCATGCTTCCCGACATAAAACAGCAGAATTCTGAGACGGCAGGTCTATCCCGTGGTCCGATGCAAAGCGTCAGGTCTCATGGAGAGGAAAGCAGAATGAATTCACCAATTCACCTTAAGGTCCCCTTGGATGCAGAGCGGATTATGAACCTGCGGGCGGGCGACCGGGTGTTGCTGAACGGGACTATTTACACGGCGCGGGATGCCGCTCATAAGCGCCTGGTGGCAATTCTTGAACAGGGGGAAGCCTTGCCGTTTAATCTGGATGGGCAAGTGATTTACTACGTCGGCCCCACCCCACCCAAACCGGGAATGCCGATTGGCGCGGCCGGGCCCACTACGAGTTACCGAATGGATCCTTATGCCCCCACGCTGATTGCGCATGGCTTGAGGGGTATGATCGGAAAAGGCGCACGGGGAGCACTGGTGAAGACGGCCATGCAGCGGCACAAGGCGGTCTATATGGCGGCGATCGGGGGGGCAGGCGCGCTTATGGCCCAAGCGGTGCGTTCGGCTGAGGTGGTGGCCTATCCTGAGCTGGGTGCCGAAGCAATTCGGCGGCTGGTGGTGGAAGGTTTGCCCCTTGTCGTGGTTAACGATGTCCACGGGGGAGACTTGTACGAAGACGGTGTGAAAACTTACAGGCGCCCCTTTGTTTCCTAGTAAAACCAATTCATGGGATTTCCCCATTTAGCGATTAGGGAGCTTTTCAGGTCAAACGGCCTATCAAGTAATCATGGAGAATGAGATGGAAATTACGTGCAATATTGCCCAGATGGCTACAGAACTCGACTATGCGGCTGTTGATGCGGCTACGCAGGATCGCGCTAAATACCTCCTGTTAGATTATTTGGGGGTGGCCATCCGCGGTTCTCAAACCGATTCTGCGCAGTTGGTTCAACGTTTTCTTGCCGCAACCCATACGACATCGCAGGGGGTGCCGGTCATCGGTACGCCGATGCGGGCGGAAGCCCCTTTCGCTGCATTGGCCAACGGGACCGCTTCCCATTCCTTGGAGCTGGATGACGTGATCAATGCCGCTTCGCTGCATCCGGCGGTTACCGTCATGTCGGCCGCCCTTTCCGTCGGATGCCAGGTCGGCTGCTCGGGTCGTGAGCTATTGGAGGGCATCATCGCCGGATACGAGTTGACGGCTAAACTCGGCATTGCTTTGGATCCGGCCGCCCATTATGCCCGGGGCTTTCACCCGACCGGTACTTGCGGAACCCTCGGATCGGCCCTGGCGGCGGCCAAGATTATGAAGCTGGATGCCGAGGGCATCGCCCGGGCTCTTGGAATTGCAGGAAGCCAGGCGGCCGGTTCCATGGAGTTTTTGACGGATGGGTCCCTTACCAAACGCTTTCATGCGGGGTGGGCGGCGCACGCTGGGGTGATTGCCGCGCTGTTGGCACGAGAGGGTTTCACGGGGCCCACCAGCATTATCGAAGGGCGGCTGGGATTTTTGCACGCCTACTCTCCGGTGTCCGATTCTGAAAAAGTGCTCGCGGGATGGGGGGCGCCCTATGAAATTTTGAAAACGAGTATCAAACCGCACGCCTGCTGCCGCTACAAACAGGGCTCGATCGATTGCATTCTTGAAATCGTGCGAGCCAATGGACTGTCCGAAGACGATATCGAAAAAGTGATTGTGAGCATTCTCAAGGCGGGTTCCGCCATCGTTGCCGAACCCAGGGAGAGCAAACTGAATCCTCAGAGCATCGTCGATGCCCAGTTCAGCATGCCGTTCGGTGCGGCCGTGGCTATAATCTACGGTCAGGCATTTCTGGACCAGTACTGTATGGAGAATCTGGGCTCGGAACGGGTACGCAAACTGATGCAGCGCGTCGACTGCATTGAAAATCCGGAAATCGAGAAGGACTTTCCTAACAAATGGCCGGCGGAAGTCGAAATCGCCACTCGCGACGGCCGTACGTTCCGGTTGGGGCTTCAGCATCCGAAGGGCGATCCTGAAAACCCGCTTTCCTGGGATGAAATTATAGCGAAATTCGACAGTTTGGCCCAATCCGTATTTACCGGAGAACAATGCCGTTCTATCGTCGCGCGTGTGCGTGCCATCGACGAAGAGACGGATATCAACCGTTTGATGAAAACCCTGACTGCTCCGGCAGCTAAGTAAGGATGTCGGGCGTCTTCCTTATTTCAAGAGCTGAGAGGTCATCCATGAATTTACCGTCGATCCATATTAACAAAATCCTCTATGCCACCGATCTTTCAGAGAATGCGCGCCTTGCGTTTGCTTATGCCGTGAGCCTGGCTAGCAAATACAATGCGCAGATTACGATATTGCACACCATGACCGAAACCAGTGATCTGGCTGTGGGATATATCGGCAAGGACGAATGGCAAAGGATCAAAACGAAACACTTACAGGACGCGAAAGCTATTCTTATTGGCAAACTTGAGGAATCAGCTGCCGTTAAAGAGGCTTTAATGCAATTCGTCGACAGAGCAAAGTGCGAAGAGGGAATCGCTGACTTTGAGGCGGATGAGGTATTGGTGGAACACGGCAATCCTGTGGAAGCTATTCTAAAGGTTTCCAGAGAAAAAGGATGCGATATCATTGTCATGGGTAGCCGCGGGGCAGGCACTTTTATGAATGCCATGCTGGGCACCACAGCCTCGCGTGTTCTGAGAAGATCTTCTATCCCCGTATTAGTCATACGGCTGCCGGATGGTGAGAAGAAAAGCGCGATTTCGCAAAGCGCTTTAAAGACTTTGCCATGCCTGTGATTCCAGACGATGTTGCGGCCAATTGGATCTGCAGCATTGTCTCTGGGGCTGCGGTCTAAATAGGCACTGACGGTCATCTCCTGGGTTTTGGCCCAGGCTAAAATCACGCCAAAAGATGATCGACACGCGGCCCAATTTTCGGTTGAAAGCTGGGGCTGAGGCATGAACTTGCGAAGAGGGATTCAACGTCGCAATACAGCGGCATACCGTTTGTAGGTTTATAAATTTGGGAATGGACACTGTCGCGCCCATGCTGATGCTGATATGAGAAGAGGGCCATTTGTTGGTGAGTGATCACGAAGTGGGAACAGGGGATGGGTGGCGGAAATATAAATCGACGACACTATTTCGCGTAACCTATTTATATTTTACATGATACCGGAAGTCGGGCTTGAGCCGGCGTTAATGTATAGCAGGTAAGCATTTTCGGGCGATCGTAACAACAAGACAACAACCATAAGCTGGTTATCCGGATACGATTCGGTTCCTCCAAGATCAACCAGGCTTCGCTGACACCGCTCCAACCCAGCCCGCACAATTTAATCAGCAGTAAAATTCAGCGATCTTTAAGGCAAGCATCGCTCTGTATCTGGCCTGGTGGGCTGTTCATAGATCGAGGGCAGTGTTGAGATCATCTTCTTGAAAACAGACACCATGGGGTATCTGTCCTGCCGGCAGACCGGTCCGCTGCCTCTCTACGCCAGCCGCTATCGGCCTGTCCAACCACAGGAATAAAAAAAGGACTTGGATAGGAGCGATCCTACCTAAGTCCCTTTTTTATTATTGTGGTGGGCGGTACTGGGATTGAACCAGTGACTTCTACCGTGTGAAGGGGAAATGGGTAGATTATCCACCTTAAAATATTAATAAATTTAACTATGGTGTTGGTAACAGTAGCAGGTGTTACCAGCGTGGCAGCCTTATTACGTGAACATGGACCGCCTTGAGCATTTTGTCAACGAGCTTCCTATGACTGAGCTCGATGTCACCTAACCGAGAAAGCTGAATGCCCGAAGGTTTTTGGTGTTTTCAGATGCCTCCTCCGGTGATTCAAATACAATTTTCAGAGAGTGGCCAGTCGTTACCGTTTTCGATGCCTGACCTTCGATTGATACTCCTGACAGTTCAACTTTGATTCCACCAGCGGCATCGGTTACGATCTCCAATTCCGCTACCACAGTCAGAGATTTTAATTTTAGCCCTTGAATGTCCTTGAGTCCGGATACGGCTGCTACCACGGCATTCGCGATATTTTGCCCGGGCCCTTTAACAAGACCCTTGGCGCGGATGGGGTTTGGAATAAGCACCAAGGTAATCGAATTCGAATCAGTTTGCGCTTTTCCTCCTTTTGCTGACAAGAATAACGCAACTTGACCATTTGCCTCTTTTTTCGCTTTAGAAGAAAGCGTTAGCTCCGCCATCTTAAGCGGTGGAAATTCCGAACCAGAGGTCTGCTGTTCAATAATGTCTACAGCCGTTTGTACTTGATCTACAAGCTGTTTCACAGCGATCTGAGTTTCTTTGGGCGAAAAAGTGGCACAACCGGAAACCGTAAATGCTACAATTAAAATAAATATAAGCTTTCGCGTCATCGCCTCCTCCCTTCCTTTAGGTATGTTCGTACTAGCCTGGCCTTGCTATTCAGCCGTGCATCTTTTGTGTCGACTGGGGGAACCTTCAGAAGAACCAGTGCTTCAAAAGATGCGACCTGGCACAATCCTTAGTAGGACAAATAAATACAGTTGGATGGAATGATGAAATTAAACAAATAGAGCCATTGCGGCTGGTGGGGAGGGACCGGCTTTTTGAGGATATTAATACTTATATAACGGAAAAATGTAATAATTGCAAGTGGTCAGGCGGTTGTGGGTAACCGCTCGAAATCATATATGATCCATTATTTCCCGGGGGTATTGAATTCCCAGAATTCCATTTTGCCGGATTGGCTGGTTTCGTATTTGGTGTTTTCGCGGCCGTGGGTGGAGATGGTGCAGATGCTTGAACCATCAGGGGCCTGTGCCGAGAAAAACGAGATTTCGACGTCCTGGCCGTTTATCTGGATGACGATACGGTCGCTTGCCTGGGCTATTTTAAATTTCATATGTCGTGACTATTCATCGATGTTAAGAGTTGAGACCTTAGGCACATGGATTACAGACCACTCTTATCGCGGTTACAGGGAATGCAAAGCATCTGGCAATTCTCAGCGATGGTTTTGCCCCCTTTTGACCAGGGGGTAATATGGTCGCCGTTCATCTCGGCGAGATCAAAGACGCGTTGACCGTCGTCGTTGCCCGGGGTCTTGCACTTGGTTCCGCTGGCGCACTTGCCGTTCTGGATCTCGTAGGCGGCCCGCTTCATGTTGTCATCGAACTGGCGGATGCTCAGGTGCCGCTCTTCGCCGGTGAGCACGTAGGGGTAGATGCCTCTTTTCTTGGTAACGTCTGGGTCCCGCATCAGCTCGGCGACGCGCTTCTCAAGCGCGACCGGGTCGTACTGCTCGTCCTTGAACTGGTCGTAGAGCGGTCCCCACTCGACGGCCTTCATCTCCTTGCGGTAGGTTGTGAAGGTTTGCTGCACCCACCAAATGATGTTCTGGAAGTAGGTCCACAGCTCATTTGCGGTGGGGTCGTGCTGGTGTTCAGACATGTAGTGCTCTATCTTGCCGCCGGACTTCCACTTTAGAGCCTTCTCCAGCAGCTCCTGACGAATCGGGGAGCCGGAGACGTACTTGCTGGCCAGACCGTAAGCCGGGCCGTTGGACTTGCTGAAGATCGACTTGGCATGGGTCAGCCAAGGGCCGGTATAGACGGCATTGCGCAGCTCCTGGTCGGTAAACTTCACACCGGCGATGTTGATTGTGCGGAACCAATCGAGCTTCTCATTCTCGTCGCCCTCGCAGACGTAGACCATCAGCTCGTAATTGAGTATCGCGTCCTTCTGCGGCTGGTTGAGGTTATGGAAAGCCATCGGGTGGCTCATGCCGGCCTTTAACTTCCAATTGCGCTTTGCCCCAAGGAGATCTACGACCTCTTCTTCGCCTGGTGGAAGCAGTATGTGGGCAATTTCCCGCCCAAGCAGCGCAAACTGGGCACCTATCTCAAGGAGCGCTTCCGCTCCGAGAAGGTGGGCGGGGTGTATTGGTACTACGGGATCCAGCCCAATCCCGACATCATCGATGAAATCATGCCGGACCGGAAGGGATAGAGCTCAAAGGTCCTGATGGTCCTGGCATGGTCCTGACAACCTGGCAGTCCAAAACTATCCGAATTGCTTCGGAAAAGGGATAGCTGCAGGACCATTGGGACCATCAGGACCGGGTTTCGAAATCTTTTTATAAAATAAAATTTTTTTTCAATTCACTTTTTTATTTAGGGGGAAAAAGGTCCTAAAGGTCTCAAAAGGCCGGAATCATTAAAGATCGAATCTGGACCATGCCAGGACCATCAGGACCTTTGAAAATACCGCCCATGAACGTCCTGGATCTGCTTCGCGAAATGGGCATCGAGCCGCGGCTGGCCCAGCGCGGCGGCAAGCGCGGCGCCGAGTACTGGAGCCGGTGTCCCAAGGCCGGATGCTCCCAGGAAGACGGCTTCCATGTCTGGCCCGAACAGAACGGCGGCACCGGCTCCTGGTGGTGCCGCAACTGCGATCGCGGCGGGGACAACATCCAGTTCTGCCGGGACTACATGGGCATGGATTTTCAGGAGGCCTGCGACAAGTGCGGCCGGGATCCCGGGCCGCGCCCGCCGCGGCGGCCGTTCGAACCGAGGCCGCGGCCGCCGGCCTGGGCCCCGAAACCGGTGAACGTGCCAGAGGGGGACCTGGCCCTGTGGCGGGAGCATGCCGGCAAGTTCGCGGAGTGGGCCCACCGGCAGCTCCTTAAAAACCCGGAGGCCCTGGACTATTTGGACCGACGCGGTGTGAAGCGCAACGTGGTGGAGCGGTGGGGTCTGGGATGGAACCCCGGGGAGAACGGCAAGCCGTGCATCTACCGGGCAAGGAAGGCCTGGGGCCTGCCCGAAGAGACGCGGGAGGGCGGTCGGCCCAAGCCGCTCTGGCTGCCCCGGGGCCTCGTGATCCCATGGCGGGATCCCAGCGGGTGCCTGCGCAAGATCCGGATCCGCCGGCACCCGCCGGACATGCCGCCCCTGGCCAAAAACAAATACTTCGTGGTGCCGGGATCCACCGTGGTTCACACGGCGGTTTACAGCAATCAGCCGGCGGCCGTGGTGCTGGAGACGGAGCTTGACGGCCTGGCCGCGGCCGAGGCCGCCGGCGACCTCGTGGGGGTGGTCGCAACGGGAACCAGCGGGGCCCTGCCGCAGCCCCAGGAGAAACGCCTCGACATCTCCATCAGCCTGGCCAACAAGCCGCTGCCCTACGTGGTCTGCGACGAGACCGACAAATATCCCGAGACGGCCAGCAAGAAGGAAGCGGGGCCGGTTGGCCTGGCCGAAGCCCGGGCCACGGTGTTCCGCGGCCGGCGGAAGTTCATCCGGGCATCGACGCCCACCGTGCCGACGGCCTTCATCTGGCAGGCCCTCAAGAAGTGCCGGGCCGTGTTCGTCTACTGGGTGCGCTGCCCCCTGTGCGGCAAATGGCAGCGCATGGAGCTCTCCCGGATCCGGGTGCCCAAGGATGTCCGGGATCCGGAGGAGATCAAGGACCGGGATCTGGCCTGGTACGAGTGTGTCGGCTGCGGCGGGCACTGGGACGACCACCTGCGCGATCGCGCCGTGGCCGCCGGCCAATGGCGACACCGGGAAAAGGGCGTCGAGATGTTCGCCTACCTCGAGGCCTTCAAGCCCAAGACCATCGGCTTTCATCTGCCAAGCTGGAACAGCCCCTTCGTGGGGCTCTCCGAGGTGATGGCGGCCTGGTTTAAAGGCCAGTTGGACAAGACGGCCCTGAAGGACTTCTTCAACCGTTTCGCGGCGGAGCCCTGGGTGATCCGGGAGAAGGAGCGCAAGGAGGATGCCATCCTGGCCCTTTGCGAGCCCCGGCCCATGGGGCGCGTGCCCGGAGACGACCTGGTGAGTTGCCTAACCTTCGGCGCCGACACCCAGGACAACGGTTTCTGGTTCAAGATCGTGGCCAACGGCTGGGGGCTGGAGCGCGACGCCTGGGTGGTGCGCTGCGGATTCGTGCCCAATTTCGCGGCCCTGGCCCGGGTGCTGTGGTCGGACCCATACGAGGATGCCGGCGGCAAGCGCTACGTGGTGCGCTTCGGTCTGATCGACGCCATGGGGCATCGCACCGGCGAGGTTTACGATTTCTGCCGCGCCCATCCGGGAAGGATCATGCCAGCCAAGGGCGAGAAGATCATGAACCAGCCCCTGGCCTACACGCGCATCGAATACTACCCGGGAACGAAAAAGCCGATTCCGGGTGCGCTGCAGCTCGTTCGCGTGAACACCAAATATTTCAAGGACCAGCTCGCAGCGGCCCTCACGGTGAAAGCCGGCGATCCGGGCAGCATCCGCATGCCCGAGGACCTGCCGAGGGATTACGCCGTCCACTACACAGCAGAGTTCATCAATGAGAAAGGCGACTGGGACTGCCGGCCGAACGTGCCCAACCATCTTTGGGACTGCGGTGTGCTGAGTTCCTGTGCGGCCGAGATTCTTCAGGTGAGGTTCTGGGAAAAGCCGTCGGAGGAGAAGCTGGCACCGAAACCGAAAAATATTCCTGGGCCGCCGCCGAGGGTGGAATATGAGCGGCCGAGCTGGTTGGAGGGACGGTGAACGACGGTAGGGTGTTAAAAAACAAAGAGGATGTCATGGCTTACATGGATGTATCCGAGCATCTAATCGTAGGCCTTGTCTCATTGGGGCTGCCAGTTTTTTTCATCAATGGACGTTGGTTTTCGACAAAGGATTCGATTGATCGATGGATGACAGAATTTGCTATTGCAAACAGAGGGAAAAATTTCTGTATTAAAAATGGGAAGGTTGAATCTATTTAAAATAACATAAAATTATTGCTGTGTCATGATGCATTAAATAAAATTATTTATGTATAATTTTCCCAAAAATTTTGTCCAATTTCTTTATTATATTTAAAGGTAAGCTGGATAAAAATAATTAGAAGGCTTAGGTATATATAGCCCAAGAATGCTTGAGAACAGGCCACAATTCTCATTTTTTTATTTGAAGGTCTGTAGTCACCACAACCCAATGTTGTCCAAGTCACCAAACTAAAATAGTATGAATCTAAATTTTTATCAAATTTCGTTGCAGGTGTGTTGTCTTCAGTAATTGGTGTTGGAGAAATGCCCCTTTCTATTTGGTAGACAAAACCAAAAGATAAAACTATGATTATATTAATGGCAAAATATATAACAAAATACATGAGTCTCTTAAAATTGGTAAATAAAATCAACATATATACGGCAAATCCGAATAAAATAACCACCACCGTAGTAAGCCGTTCATATACGTATTTTGGGCTTTTTGATAAAATGTAAAAAAATAGCGTTAAAGCGACAGGTAGAAGTGCAGGAATAATCAATTTTCTATCTGAGATATCAAGTATTTTTTCAATGAGTATTCTATTAGCGCTTTCCCTGTTTTGTTCCAATTGTTGGTTAACCTGATTTTCCATATGAACTTCATTATTATAATTCTTAATTAGATTAATATTGTTTATGGTACCATGTATGATGGTAACCAATATCCCAAAAAAGACGAATCCAAAAAAAGATTCAATCCCAGTTATGATTCTCATTTCAGGTGTTAATGGCCACAAATCGCCGTAGCCAGATGTCGTCCAAGTGAGAATACTAAAATAATAGTAATCAGTGGTCGAATCAAGGATAATTCCACCGAGGCCGCCTGAATCTCCATATATTTTGCCAAACGATGCGATAATAATAGCGGTGATAAAAAAATATGCTAATAATGAACTTAATTTGACCAATTTTTGGCTTTGGAATGCGATATAGAATCCATATAAACAACACAAAATGATAATCAAAGCACGTATCAATAAAACAATTTCGCCTTTAAAAGGGAGAAAAATAGTCCCAATCAAAAAGAACGTCAAAATTATGAAGCGATATTTTTGTAATTGAAGTGTTAGCATTGATATTTTGGTAATAGACAGTTCAAATTTATAGTAAATTAAGTTCGATATGCCTTATTTCTACTGTTGACCTCTTATCCAACCTAATAACTGCAGCCCAACGTCCTTTCTGTCTGACTTTTTCACAATCTATTGATAATACATCATCAAATCCTGAATTTTTCCAATTACTACTGACGACTATAGTTTTCCCGAATTCATCAATCCCGATTTTTGCTCTACCTTGTAAGATCTTAAAATTAAAAGTTGCTCGAACGCCAATTTTGTTCTTTGTCTTTAGATGGTGAGGTATTTCTATTCCAATATCTCCTCCTCCGTTTTTCCGGCTCCAAACTATTAGATTTTTTCCATTTACTTTTCCGCAGGGGTAACCAGTATCGATAGATCCCTTTGTACAATAATTAAAATTTTCATCACCAAGAGAATTGCACCACTGGAGATCCCTTCCTAACACGAAAAGATCTGCTTTTTTTTCTATAGGTGGAATAGGTTCCACTCTTTCATGATTAGGTATTGGTGCTTGTAAGGGGTATATGATCATAAAAACCCCGGCCAAGAAAATTACTAAAGAAGATTCAGTCGTCCTTAGCCTGAATCCAAACACATCGATCTCTGTTTGACCTCGCCGGTGTTTTTTTAAAAAAAATATAGAAGTTCCTAAAGCAGCAAATATTAAACCAACGCCTATGACGATGTATTTTGTTATAGGCTCCATGTCTCTCTCCTTGGCTAATAATAACTATTCCAATAAAAATAATTTTTCCGACCTTGTAAGTATTCAAATCAACAATTTTGTTGCCGGCTTGTAAGGAAGGGTGGTTTTAGCTCTACTGGAGGCAAATTAACGAGATCAGAGAGAGATGCAAACTTGGAGTATTTAGGAGGTAGCATATCGTACTAGTCAAAATAATTAAAATCAGAGAAATATTATGGCTGTCAAGACCTAAAATGCTCCGAATACGCTATTAATAACCCTCGAAAGTGACCCGAAAGCTAATAAGCCTTAGAAACCCCATGATATGGAGGCGGCATTAAAGTCGACCACCAGATCATGGGGTTTTTGCGTATGGCCATCAAAACCACCCTGGAACAACTTGAAGCGGTGCAGGCCGCGATCGCGTTTTGTGAGGCGGGACAGGAAGGCTCGGTCAACGGCAAGCGGTACCGCATGGCCGACCTGGCCGTGCTCTACAGGCGCGAGGAGCAGCTCCTGGCGCGGTACCACCGCGAGCAGGCGGGCAGCGCCGGGCCGGCTTCCACCTACGGCATCCCGAGGCGCGACTGATGCGGATGCCTGCGGCATACGAAGCCGGCATGCAGACCCAGCTCGAGATGTTCGGCAGAGCCATGGCGGCCATGGCGGCCATAGGCAATGGCGGATCCTCTCCGGTGCTTTTCGGGCCCAACGGCAAGCCGCTGGCTCCCACGAGCAGCTACACCATCCGGCGCGAGGCGGCCAAGCGCACCGGGAGCATGAAGAACTGGCGACCCCAGGAGGTGTTCTCCAACCACGTGGAGGCCCGGGAGCGCTACGAGATCGTTAAGCGCTCGATCGACCTGGCCAACAACGATCCCCACGCCGCCGGCATCATCGACACCTTCGCCACCACCGTGATCGGCGCGGGGCTCATGCCGCACCCGGCGCCGGATCCGGACACGCTTGACCTCGACCAGGAGCGCGAGGCGGAGGTCGTGAGCCAGATGCGGGCCGCCTACCGCCAGTGGGCCCCCACGGCGGACGCCGGCGGGCGGCTCAACTTCGGTCAGGTGCAGTATTTGGCCAAGCTGTCCATGATGCGCTACGGCGAGTACTTCGTGCTGCTGCCCATGATCGAGGATCCCCTGCGGCCGTTCCGTTTGGCCTGCCAGGTGATCCATCCCCTGCGTGTCAAGACCCCCACCGACCTGATGAACGCCGGCAACATCCGCGACGGCATCGAGCTGGGCGACTACGGCCAGCCCGTGGCCGCCTGGATCAAGAAGAGCGGCGCCGGCGGCAGCCTGCAGCTTCCGGACGTCTCCAGGAACTTCCTGCGCGTGCCGTTCAAGGCGGGCCACCGCTGGAACGTGCTGCACGGCTTCGTTTGCAAGGAACCCGAGCAGGTGCGCGGCTGGCCCTTCCTGGCGCCGGCCATGAAGTTCTTCCGCGACTTCAACGATCTGGTCTCGGCCGAGCTGGTGAGCAACGTGGTGACGGCGGCGCTGTCCTACTTCATCGAGGTGCAGGCCGGGATCAACCCCTGGGACGTGGCGGCGGGAGCTGCCACCATGTCGGACCGGCGCCTCGGCGACGACGGGTCCACCAAATGGCAGCGCTACGAGGAGACCTATCCCGGCCGCATCATGTACGGCGCCCCGGGGGAGAAGCCGCACCTGCTTTCCGCCAACCGGCCGGGCACCACATTCGAGCCCTTCACCAAGACGGTCAAGCGCTCCCTGGCCATGGCCTGCGGGCTGCCCTACGCCGTAGCCTTCAAGGACGTGTCGGACACCCAGTACGCCGGCATGCGGGCGGCCATGCTGGATGCCTGGCGGGTTTTCACCATGGAGCGCACCTGGTTCGGGCAGGGCTTCTGCCAGCCCATCTGGACCATGCTCCAGGAGGAGAACTATCTCGCCGGCGGCCTGGACTACCCGGACTTCTACCGCGACATAGCGGCGCTCACGGCCTGCGAGTTCCGGGGATCGCCCAAGGGCAACATCGAGCCCATCAAGGAGGCCCAGGCCGACATCATCCTGATCAAAAACAATCTGAAGACCCGCGAGGCCAGCATCATCGAGCGCGGCGGCGATCCCCAGCGCACAGTGCGCCAGCTCGAAGAGGAGAAAAACGATCTCGAATCCCGCGGCCTGCCGCCTTTCGGCCCGGAAAAGCAGCCGGCGGCGGCGCCCGCCCAGGGAGGCAGCAACAATGCCGAGCAATAAAGCCAATGCCATTCCCGGCATCGACATCCTGTGGAGCATCCGCCCCGAGGCGCTTTCGGCCCTGGACGCGGCCATGGAGCGCTTCCGATCGGGCGCGGCCGACATCGAGGCCCTGACGGCCGCCGCTGAGGACGAGCGCGACGACTACCGCCTGCGCGACGGGGTGGCGATCATCCCCGTGACGGGGGTGATGCGCAAGCGGGCGAGCTGGTGGGCGACGTTTTTCGGCGGTGCGGCCGGCACCGTGGCCCTGGCCGAAACGGTCACGGCGGCCCTCGAGGACCCGGACGTGGAGGCCCTGCTTCTGGACATCGACTCGCCCGGCGGCACGGTGAGCGGCACGGAGGCCTTCAGCGACATCATCTATGCGGCCCGGGAGCAGAAGCCGGTGGTGGCCTTCGGCAACGGGCAGATGTGCTCGGCGGCCTACTGGGCGGGGAGCGCGGCCGATCGGGTGATCGTGGAGCGCACGGCGGACGTGGGCTCCATCGGGGTGCTTTGCCTGCATGCGGACTGGAGCAAATTCGACGAGCGCATGGGGGTCAAATACACGATCCTGCACGCCGGCGAGTTCAAGGCCGTGGGCAACGACGTGGAGCCGCTTTCTGACCGCGACCGCGCCATCATCCAGGCCGAGCTGGACACCATCTACGCCATCTTCATCGACACCGTGGCCAGGAACCGCGGGGTGGATGCCGAGACCGTGCGCAAGGATATGGCCGAGGGCCGCGTCTTCATCGGCCAGGCGGCCGTGGAGGCGGGACTGGCCGACGCCGTGGGCAATTTCCAGGACGCCCTGGACGCCGCCCGGGAGCTGGCCGAGGAGGCCTACACCGCGCAGACGCGCATTTATCAACCCTATTCAGGGGCGCTGTCCCCTGGGAAGGAGATCTCCATGACTGGCAAGACCAAACCGACAGGGGATGCTCCCAGAACCGCCGACGAGCTGGCGGCCGCCTTTCCGGAGCTGGCCGAAGCGCTGCGGCGGCAGGGGGCAGAATCCATCAACCAGGAGGCGATCCGCGCCGAGGGGGCCCAGGCCGAGGCCGAGCGCCTGATCGGGCTCGTGGGCGTGCATTTTGGCCAGGCCGCCGCGGAGAAGTTCCAGGCCATCGCGGCCACCGGGATCACGCCGGACCAGTACAAGGCCACGGCCGGCGACACGGCTCCGGGATTGTCCCACGCCATCGAGGAAGCGGCCGGCATCGAGGCCAAGAAGAAGGAGATGCTGGCGGCCATCACCGCGGCCGGCGCGTCCAACCCGGGCAGCGGGACGGAAGCACCGGGCGGGGAGGACAAGGACTTCCTGGCCCTGGTGGAGGAATACCGCGCGGCAAACAAGTGCGGCAAGGCCGAGGCCCTGCAGGCCGTGATCAAGTCGCACCCCAAGGCCCATGCGGCCTACCTCAAAAGCGTGAACGCCCACTAAGCCGCCGGGCGGCGGTTTTCTCTCATTAACGACCGGCTGCGCGACAGCCGGATGACGACGGAGGCACATCATGGGTTGGAACGAAGGGAAGAAAACGTTCAAGGCCGGCGCGGCGATCGAGGCCAGACGGCGGGTGAAGCTGTCCGCCGGGACCACCACAACGCCGCCCGAGGTCGAGCATGCCGGTGCTGGCGAGGATTATATCGGCGTCAGCGAGTACGCCGCGCCAACCGGGGAAGATGTATCCGTGCGCCTTAAAAACGCGGACGGCACGTTCGAGGTGGAATGCACGGTGGGCGCGGCCATCGCGATTGGCGCCAGCCTCTACGGGGCGGCCGACGGAAGAGTCAGCGACACCGTGAGCGGCACGGCCCAGTTCACCGCCCTGCAGGCGGCCGGCGCCAGCAACGAGCATATCGAGGTCCTTCCGGTATAGGCCGGGCGGATGAAACCTTTTTCCCATTAAAAGGAGAATCGCATCATGAGACCCACAAGCGGATCTGCCGTTTACCGGCCGGACCTCGGCATCGCGGTAATGGAGTTCACCGAGGGGCCGACCATGAACTACATCGGCCTGGAACTTATGCCGCTTTATCCCACGGCCAAAGCCGCATCGAGCTATCCGGTGATTCCCAAGGAAGCCTTGCTCAAGCTTATGGATGTGAGCCGCGCGCCGCGCGGAACTTACAACCGCGACGATTTCGAATACGAGCGGGGCGTGTACCAGACCGCTGAAAAAGGCACCGAGGAGCCCATCGACGATTCCGAGCGCGACATGTTCGACGAGGAAAGCCAGGGGCTGTGCGAAATGGTGGCCACGAAGCGGGCCTGGAACCGCATCCTGCGCGGGCAGGAGTATCGGATCAAAAGCAAAATCCAGGATGCCGCGCGCTTTACGGCGCACAATCTCGGCACGGAGTGGGACAAGCCGGAAACGGCCACGCCCGTGGACGACATCAACGACGCCGTGCTGGCCTTCCGCACGCAGTGCGGCATGCTGCCGGATGTGCTGCAGATCAACTACAAACAGATGATGAAGGTCAAGCGCTGCGACCAGGTGATCGACCAGCTGAGCAGCACGTTTCCCGGCCTCGATATCAATGCCCTGACCGCCGCGCATCTGGCCCAGATCTTCAACGTGCCGCGCGTGCTGATCGGCGGCTCGGTCTACGATTCCTCCGGCAAGGGCGTCGACACCGTCGTGGCCGACATCTGGAGCGACGAGTACGCCAGCCTGATCAAAATATCGGACCGGCTGGACCTGATGGCGCCGGGCCTCGGCCGCACCTTCCTGTGGACGGCCGACAGCCCGCAGAATCCCATCGTGGAGAGCTACCGCGAGGAGAAGATCCGGAGCGACGTGCTACGGGTGCGCCACAACGTGGACGAGCGCCTGCTGGCCAGCTACGACGACAACGGCGCCGTGGTGAGCGACATCGCGGCGGCCTGCCACTACCTGATCGGCAACGTGCTCACCGTATAGGCCGCAAGACAGGGGCGGGGCACATGACGACCGCCTCGGGGACAGCCCGGGGCGGTTCGGGAGCGAGAACCCATGATTGATCCCAGCAAGGTGTTCACCGAGGAACAAAAGGCGGCTATCGATACGATCCTGGCGGCCGGCTTCGAGGCGTTCGCGGACACGAAGATCCAGGACACCCGCGAACTCGGCACGGGAAAGCGCCGCCGTACCTGGCGCCACCGGCGGCGCTACGCCATGGTGCTGGCGCTGAAGAACATTCCGCCCGAGATCGAGGCCGTCGCGGAAGCGCCGGCACCGGTCAAGCCGCTGGAGGAGATGAACAAGGCCGAGCTCCTCGAGACGGCCAAGGACTACGACCTGGCGGTGCCATCCACCACGAACAAGCCCGAGATCCTGGCGGCCGTGAAAGCCGCCCGGGCCCGGCGCGAGCTGATCCACCGGAAGTTCTAGGGCCGCCATGGGCATCTTTAGCGACAATCGCGGTGTCTGGGAAGGCGTCTTTGAGCGGATGGCCGAGACCGTGACTTACAACGGGATGGACATCCCGGGCTCGGTGACCTACGGCGAGGATCTCGCCACCCGGGCGGGCCGGCCGGGGATGATGGCCGAGGCCGAGCTCGAGGTGCTGAAACGCGACGTGCCGGCGCCGGTCTACCGCGACACGGTGCTGATCGACGGGGCCGCCTGGCGGGTGCGGCACGTGATCACCGGCGACGAGTGGGGCTGGCGGCTGGCGATCTCCAACGACGAGAGGCTTGCGCGATGAGGCTGGCCTACACCATCAAGGGCATCCGCCAGCTGCAGAAGGATCTCGAGGCGGACACCAGGGAGAAGAAAAAGGCCCTGGAGACCGCCATCAAGGTGGAGGGCTTCCGGCAGCTCAGGCTCCTGCGGGAGCAGATCCGGGCCGGGGAGCCGGGTGCCAGGCCCTATGCCGCCAAGCTAAGCCGGATCGCCGCCCATACCAAGGCCGGCCGCCTGCGCAAAAACCAGGCCCCGCTCTATAAGCTGGCCCGCCTGCTGCGCTACGTGGTGACCTACGAGAACGGCGCCCTGTCCTTCCGCTTCGGGTTCGTCAGCGGCGGGGGCGGAGCCTTCCAGACCGGATTCTGGAAGCGGCTGATCATAAAGCATCAGGCCTCGGCCGAGGTCAATTTCAGTGAAATCCTCTACTCCGGCAGCCGCAGCGAGCTGGGCCGGCGCCTGGCCCGGATCGGCGGCCGCCTCAAGAAGAAGGGCGACCCGGACGCCAAGTTCTTCTTCCTGCGCCGGGAGACCGGGCGCGTCAAGCTGCCGGCCCGACCCATAATCGCGCCCTTCTGGGACCGGTACCAGGACGAGGCGGCGGCCAACATCCAGGCCAATTGGGCCCGCAAACTGAGAGGGGAGCGCATCTAAATGGGCAACGTCACCGATCTGGCCCGGCAGTGCCTGAACGCCGTGGCGGCCGATGCCGCCGTGCAGGCCTTCTGCCAGCAGTCCTACGGCCAGGGGCCCAGCCTGATCCACGGGATCGACCCGGAAAACCCGCCCGGCCAGGGCGCCTACCCCATCGTGGCCGTGACGGACGCGGTGCGCAGCACCAGCCTGGCCCGCAACGCGGAGGAGTACACCCTGGGGTTTCTGGTGGCCGTCAACAACGAGGCCGTGACCACCACCGGCGGGCTGACGACCTACCAGGGCATGGCGGAGGCCGGGGACCTTTCCGAACTGGTGGAGGCCGCCGTGGTCGGCATGCTGCGCCGCCGGTTCCCCAGGATTTCCCTCGAGACCGAGACGGGCGTCGAGAGCGACTACCCGCTTTTCGCGGGTTTGATCACCATCACGGCGGCCGCGGCCGGATCGAGCCGCGCGCCCCTTTACCGATAGGCGACACACCACAAGGAGGAAATTGTCATGTTGGGATCCGATACCAAAAACATCCGCTACAACGGCACCGGCCGGGTCTACATGGGGGAGGTGGGCGGCCTCAGTTTCGTCGAGATCGGCGAGCTGGAAAACCTCGCCTTCGGCCAGACAGCCTCGACGGAAAAGCTCAAATCCAACCGCCACGCCGCCCGGGCTACCATCCTGGAGGTCGACCAGGAGCGCGAGGCCACCCTCAACCTGGGGCTGCGCGAGCTTTCCGAGGAGAACCTGCAGGTGGCCTTCCTGGGCAGCGCCATCAACGTCGACAACCAGGCCGCCGGCAACGTTTTCCAGACCGTGCCGGCCTATGTCAACGACCGCTTCGTCGACCTGGGCAAGCTCAACGTGTTCGTGACCAGGATCACCGGCGCGATCGTCGGCTCGCTGGCCGTGGGCGACACGGTCACCGGCGACAGCTCCGGCGCCACGGCCGACATCGCCTTCGCGGGGGCGGGCTTCGTGGTCCTGGTGAACCTCGCGGGCACCATCACCCCCGGGGAGCAGCTGGAGGAGACGGCCGACACCAACTACATCACGGTCACCTCCATGGAGAAGCTGGAAGACGTCTGCGTCGCCGACGCCGCGGGTGCCGTCCTGCGCGCCCAAGGCACGGACTACTCTCTGGATCCGGACTACGGCATGCTGCGCAAGCTCTCCACGGGCGGCATGGCCGACACGGACGTGGTCTCCTTCGACCACGAAGCCGTGAACCGCAAGTACGTCCACGGCATGAGCTCGGGCAGCGTGGAGAAGAAGATCATCGTGGTCACGGACAAGGACGACATCGGCCCGCGCCAGCGCTACACCTTCCACAAGGTCAAGCTCGCCATGAACGGCGACATGCCCCTGATCGGCGACGGGGTGGCCGCGCCCACCCTCCAGGGCTCGGTGATCGAGGACAGCTCCCAGCCTGCCGGCCAGGGCTACTACAAAGCCGAAATGATGTAGGATAACCGCCTGCGATGAAACCGGCCCGGCCCGCTGCGGCCGGGCTTTCTGAAGGAGAAAACCGGTGCCGAAGAAGAAAGAGATCGAAGTGAAAGGCAAGAAGCTTACCGCCCGGGAGCTCACCGCGGCCCAGATTCGCGAGTTGCTGGACACCAACGGCGAGGGCGACGCGGAAGAGGTCAGCATCGTCGATATCCTCTACCCGGACAAGATCCCCTGCGCGGCGGCGGCCATGAGCATCGGCAAGACCAAGGCCGCCCTGGAGAAGATGGCGCCCAGCGAGCTGGACCCCATCATGGAGGCCGCGACCGAGGTAAACCCTTCTTTGGCGGCCCTGATCGCGCGTCTGGCCAAAGTCGGGGCCGCCGCCCTGCAGGCGAAATCCTCGACCGATGCGTCTGCCGTCTGATCATGCTGGGCCACCATAACGCCTGGGACTACTGCTGGGGGTTCTTCCTGACCGCCCTGGACGAGGCCGTCAGGACCCCTCCCCCCGCAACGGACGAATCATGACCGATCCCAAACTATCCATCACCCTGGGCGCCAGGGACGAAGCCTCGCCCGAGGTTCAAAAGCTCAAGCGGGAGCTCGAGACCCTGGGCAAGATAAAGGCCTTCGAAAAGCTCAAGCGCGACACGGCGGCCGCCGAGCGTGAGTGGCGCGCGGCCCAGCAGCGGGTGGCCGAGATGGCCCGCGATATGAAAGCGGGCGGGGCCGCCACCCGGAAGATGGCCCAGGAGTTCGAGCAGGCCAAGCGCCAAGCCACGTCGCTCAAGCAGGCCTATCTCGCCAACCGAGACGGCCTGCAGGCCATGCGCCAGTCGCTGGCTTCGGCAGGGGTGGACACCCGGCGCCTGGGCGATGCCCAGAAGCGCCTGCAACAGTCCACCCGGGAAGCCCAGAGGGTGCTCGCGGCCAAAAGCCAGCTCAAGGTGGCCCCCTACCGTGAGGTGCGCGCCGAGATCGGGCGCCTGCGCGCGGCCTATGACACGCTGAAGAAATCCGGCACCCTCTCCACAGCCGAGCTGATCCGCGCCAAGCGCGAGCTGCGGCGGCAGACGGCGGCGCTTAAAGCCGAGACCGGCGGTTGGACGGCTGCCATCGGCAAGGCTCATGCGGCGCTGCTGGGCATGGCCACGGCCGGCTACGCCTTCATCCAGTCCTTCCGGAACTACAGCCAATTCCGCCAGCGCATGGCCGAGATCGACACCATCGCCGACACCAGCCGGGAACGCATGGGGCAGCTCTCGGACGAGATCCGAAGGCTGGCCTTGGCCATCCCCCAGACGGCTGGCGAGCTGGCGGCGGCCGAATACGACATCATTTCCGCCGGCGTATCCCTGGAAAAATCAACCCGCACCCTCGCGCTATCATCCAAGGCGGCCGTGGCCGGCGTGACCGACACCAAAACGGCCGCCAACACCGGTATCAGCGTCATCAACGCCTACGGCAAGTCGATCGACGAGTTGGACGGGGTTTACGACATTCTCTTCCAGACGGTGAAGAGCGGGGTGACCACTTTCCCGCAGCTTGCCCAGAATATCGGCGAAGTGTTGCCCACGGCCCGGGCCGCGGACGTGCAGTTCCAGGACGTGGCGGCCGCGATCGCGGCCATGACCAAGGCCGGCATCCGCACGCCCCAGGCCGCCACAGCGCTCAAGGGCGCCATCAACGCCATGGCAGCGCCGGCGCCCGAGGCCCGCAAACAGTTCGCGGCGCTCGGCATCACCTGGCAGGGGCTCATCCCGACGCTGGAGCAGATCCGGCAGAAGAGCCTTTCCATCGACCAGCTGCGCCTGCTCATCCCGGACGTGGAAGCCCGCACGGGCGTGCTGGCCCTGACCCAGAATTTCGAATCGCTCGAGGAGATCCTGGGCAAGATGGACACCGCCGCCGGCGCGATGCAGAAGGCCTACGACAAGATGAAGGATACGCCGGAAAACCAGATCAAGCTGCTCAAGAACGAGTTCACCGACATGCTCTTTTCCGCCTCCGCCCTGGCGGCCGAGGGGCTGATCCCGCTCTTCAAGGCCCTGCGCTGGGTGATGGACGGGATGCGCGAGATGGACACCCCCACCAAGATCACCATCGCCACGCTGCTGGCCGCCGGGGTGGCCTTTAAGCTGTGGAAAGTGGGCCTCGGCGACATGGTGCTCGGCATGATTCAGGCCGCCCGCCAGATGGGGATTACCGGCGCGGCGGCGGGCGTCATGTCAAACGCCTGGCAGGCAGCCGGCCTGGGGATGAAGCTGGCCTTCGCCGGCGTGGTGGCCTTTACGGCCGTGCAGCTGGTCCGCCTGGGCAAGGCCATCTATGAGGCCAAGAAGGCGGGGGATACCGCTCGCCAGGCCGCCGAGCGGGCCGCGGCCGCCAACGACAAGGCCGTCGACAGCCTGTCGCGCTGGAAGGGCGTGACGGTCCCGGACGACATCGCCGGCCGTGCGCCTGAAGAACTCGAGGAGCTGCAGGATCATCTGTGGCGCGCCCGGCTCTACTACCAGCAGCTTGTGCAGCAGATGGAGCGCACGGGCGACCAGAAGGGGCTGGAGGAGGCCAAGAAGCGCCTGGCCGAGGTGCGCAAAGGATTCGAGCAGGTAAAAGCGGCGGTTTCCGCCACCGCCGAGACAATGGAAAAGCCCGCCGAGGCCGTCATGGCCACTACCGAGCAGCTCGACGAATTCGAGAAGAAGGCCAAGGACGCCTACCAAAACGCCAAGGCCGAGGCCGAGAAATACGCCGCCGAGATAGAAAAGATAAACCGCCGCATCGCCGAGCGGCAGGTCGACACCGAGGACAAGATCCGGGAGCTGAAGCGGGCGAATCTTTCCGACGACGAGAAGATCGCCGACATCCGCCTTGAGGCCATCGAAAAGTTGCAGGCGGCCCAGCAGGAGCTGTCCAAATACCAGGCCGAGGACTCCGACCAGGCCCGGGACAACGCCAAACGCTTCTTCGACGACGCGGCCAGATTGTGGGAGCAGTACGCCGGCCAGGGCGAGGACGCCACCAGAGAGGCGATTTCCGGCCTCGAGGACATCAAGAAAGGCCTGGACGCTCTGGACACCACCGAGATCGGCTGGATCCAGAAGATGAAGACCCAGGCCGAGGAGATGGCCGCCACCATCGAGCAGCAGCTCGAGCAGCTCACCCGCGACCGGGAGGCCAAAGTCACCATCGAGCTGCGCCGCCTCGAAGAGGCCCAGGCCGCCATCAACGATCTTACCCGTGATGAGACCAAGCATATCTATGTCACGGTCCACCAGCGAACAGTTGAGGAAAACGCCGCAGGGGGGGCTGGCCGGATCCGGGCGGTTCGCTCGGCGCTCCGGAAAGCTGGCCGGATATGGCGGCGGGGACCGCATCCGGAGCCTCCTCGAGGCCGGCGAATACATCATCCGCAAGGAGGCGGTGCAGAAGTACGGGGCCGGCCTCTTTCACGCCTTGAACGGCATGCGGCTGGCCCTGCCGGACGTGGCCGGCATGGTGCGCGCCCGGCTCGGCGGCCTGGTGGCAGGGATTCAGATACCGGCAATGGCGGCCGGGGGACTCGCAACGCCGACCGAAACCATGATCCTGGACCTGCGGGCCGGTGGGGTGTCAGCGCCCATGCGGGTTGTGGGCAGTCGACAGACCGTGCGCGCGGCGGTCAAGGGCCTCGAACAGGAGCTGGGGCGCATGCGCCTCAGCCACCGGTAGGAGACGGCCATGCCGCATAAATTCGCCATTTACTCCACCGACATCGCTGCCACGCTGACACCCTCCGAGGCGGATCCGGCGCCGGCCACCCTGGTGGAGCTGGACCAGGACCCCACCCTGGGGGGCGAGTACGATCCCGAGGCGGGCCAGGCCGGGCGCGGCAGCGTGATCCCCACGGTCGGCGGGGCGGTGTTCCAGGAGTTCCCGTCCAGGCTTTCCGACCAGCGCATCGCCTTCTCCGACACGGACGCGCTCGAGGAGGACACGGTGGAGGCCCTGCGCACGCTGTTCACCACGGGCGGGGAGTGGTTCTTCACGGACGGCTACAACTGCTGGCGGGTACGCTTCCTGCGGCCGGACGGCCTGAAAGTGCGGCGCAATCTGCTGTGGAGCTATCACGGCGCGCCGCGCTGGTCCTATGAAATCACCCTGGTGCCGGTGGAGGCCATGCTTTAATGCCCTATGACTGGAAAATAGAGCTGGACGGCGTGGACATCACCGACAAGGTGGCCCGCTTTGATATCGCCACCGACCTGGCCCAATACTGCCGGGAGCTGACCGTGGACATCGCCGACCCGGCTTACTATGCGATGTTCGACTTTTCGATGATCCCCAGCGCGCCCGCCCTGGAGGTGTTCACCAAAACCGGCGACACCTGGGTGAGCCAGGGCAGGTATTTCGTGGAGCGCCCGGCTATATCCTCCGACATCCACCAGGACGTGATCACCGGCCTGTGGGGCCGCGGCGAAACCGCCCGCCTGGGGGCCCCGTTTGCGCCGCGGGTTTCCAAAATGTGGACCGCGGACACCTCCTTTTTTGCCATCTGCGCCGAAATGTGCGCCCTGTCCGGCCTCACCTGGGACGACAGCCAGAGCAGCATCGAGGATTTTTACGTTTTCGCGTACACCTTCCAGGTGGAAAACGCCTACCCCATCGACGTGATCGCCGAGCTGTGCGAGCTGGCCGGCGCCATCGCGACCGCCGACCGCCTGGGCCGGGTGCGCATCCTGGCCCGCGACTACGCCCCCGCCGCGGCCGTGGTCACCATTACAGACGACGACTGGGCCAGCATCAGCGAAACCCCGGTGTGGCCCGATTTCGGCAACCGGGTGCGCATCATTCCCACCGACAACCTGGCCGGCTACAGCCTGGCCATGACCGTGCCCTGCCTGCCCGCCGACGGCGCCAGCCGGGCCCGGGTTTATGCCCGGGTGACCGATGCCGACGGCAACCCGCTGGACGGCCAGGTGGTCACCTGGAGCCTTGCCGGCAGCCTATCGGCGGCCCTGATTTATACCGCCACCAACACCGGCACCACCATTATGCCCGCCGAGGAGGTGCGCGCCCAAAGCCATTACCAGCTTGGCCTTGCCGTTCCACCGGCCGCCATCCTGGGGGTCTACGCTTACGCCGACCGGGCCCGCAAAACCGACCTGGCCCTTGCCGGCTATACCATCGACGGCACCACCGTGACCCTGGCCGAGCCGCTGAAATACTGCGACCAGCTGGTGCGGGTGATCTACACGGCCGCCGGCATGGCCGTTAATTTCGTGCAGGCCGGGCTTTCCGCCGAGGACATCGAGGTGGCGGCCGCCGTGTCCGGCCAAAGCGCCGCGGCCGCCATCTATATCGGCAACGGCTGCCGCTGCCCGGCCAGCCTGCGCCTGGCCGCCGTGCCCGCCAGCATCGTGACCGGCGAAACCGCCAAGCTGATCGTTTACGCCGAGGAGGGCGGCGGGCCCATCAGCGACGGCCGCCTGGTGCGCCTGGCCGAGCGCACGGCCCTGGGCGTTTTAAGCTGGACCACGGCCCGGCTGGGCCAGGTGGCCGTTTCCAATGAGCGCACCAGCGCGGTAAACGAGATCGCCGGCGCGAGCCAATGCCAGCTTGAGCGCTTCCCGGTGGACGGCACCGTGCGCATCTACAGGGCCGGGCTGGAGGGCGCGCCCACCGGCGCCAACCTTTATGCGGGCCACAACGGCAAGACCGTGGACCTTGCCACGCCCCTGGAAACCGGCACCGAGCTGGTGGCCCACTACACGGCCCGGGGCGCGGCCCTGGCCCATTTTGCGGGCACCCTGGCCGGCACGGCCTATTTTAGGGCCAGCATGCCCACCAACCGCGAGGCCCCCCTGGAGGCCGAGGCCAGCCTGCGCATTACCGACCCCACCGACCCCACCAGCGGCGACACCGGCGAGGACTACACGCCCGGCGGCTATGGCGGCGTGGGCGGCGACGACGGCGGCCTGGACACCTCATGGCAGGCCGGGGGGTGCCTGCTGGACGACGGCAGCGTGGTGCAGTGCGAGGACGACCCCGGCGACGACTGGGCCCAAAGTAAAACCTGCTGCGAAAAAAACGGCGTGCCCGGGTGCTGGCCGCGCAGCGCGTGCGACGACAGCCAGCCGCAATTCAACTGCATCCCGGCCAATATCAGCGACAACCCGGACGCCACGGCCGTGGACCGTTTCGGGGCCAGCGCCGAGGTGGGCTGCACCTGTGAGGAAATGTGCCGGGCCGAATTGGCCGCCTACGGCACAACCCAGGGCTATGACGGCGGCAGCTACCGCACGGTGGAGGAGATCGTGGCGGACCAAGGCCTGGCCTATGAGGAGGGCGGCGACAACGCCGCCTATAACGAGGCCTATGGCCAGGTGGAGGGCGCCGCCCTGGCCGACTGCATTGCCGCTTGCGAAACCCTGGCGTTTAGCTGCGCGGACACCAACCCCGAGACCATCGGCTACCGGCAGACCGTGAGCATCGCCGTGACCGGCGGCCGGCCGCCCTTTGCCTGGTCGGTATCGGGCGACTTTACCCTGGGCGCGGCCGAGACCCAGGGCCGGGCCAACACCTTGGGCGCCGAGGAGGGGGCCTGCGGCAGCGTGGGAGTAACCGTGACCGACGCCGATGGCAAGACCGTGGTTTGCACCCTGCGCCACACCGACGGAAAGTGGAAAGCCCTGCCCGTATCGCCCGATTGCATCATTTCCGGCCCGCCCAGCGGCGACGACCACACGGTGCTGATCGAGGGCCGCTACCGGGTGGATGAGTCGAAAATCATGCGCTATCGGTGCAGCCTGGGCGGCGAGTGGATAGACAACTGCACCTGCAACAACTGCGCCGCTACGCTGACGCCCTGCATCAAAGACGGCAATGAGATATGCCCCAATGGCGGCCAGTACTGCCCCAACGGTCTTGACTGCTACAAGGAGGAGGAGATCGGCGGTTACTCTACCCGCACCGTCCATTGTCTGGATTATGCGTGGCGCATCCAAAGCGAATGGGTTTGCTAAAGGAGGTTTGACGGATGCCAAAGCCAAACATCGAGCGAGCCCTGGGGGCCATTAATCCCGGGCGCCTGCATGAACTGATAGCCCTTTATGACCTGTTGACCCGCGCCGGGCTCGATATGGCCGCCCTGCGCCGCTACCTGGACGAGCGCACGGCCGCCGCGGCCGAGCGCCTGGCCCGGGAAAACGAGCAGGTGCGGCTTTATAACGAGCAGGCCCGCCGCTGTCCGGACTGCGGCCGAGTGATGCAACTCTACCCGGTCAACACCGGGCCCCGCGACCAGGTGGGCGGCGGCTTTCATTCGCAATGGGCCTGCCCGGGCCGCGACTGCATGGAAACCATTTACAACCGCGAAACCGTTGACCAGCTCATGGCCGCCATGGGGTTTAGTGCCGCACGCGCCCCCCGCCAGCCCGCCGCCGTGACGCATAAAAAAGGAGGATGCTGCAATGGCGCAGCCTAATACCACTTTTCTCTTTAACAACACGGCAAACGATGGCGCCAACAGCGGCAATGCGGCCGGCGGCGCCGGCGGCAACGATAGCAACTGGGTGGTGCTCGACCTGGCCAACGACCGGCTGTTTTTCCTGGACGACCAACAGGCCGACGGCGACAACCGCACCGGCACCCTTTATCCGGTGATTATTCCCCCCAGCGGCGACCTGGAGGCCCCCAAAACCTTTATTGACGACTATTCGGCCGGCGTGCTGGACCAGGTGCCCTTGGCCGGCACCACCGCCGGCGAGCAATCCGGGGGCAATACGCGCTATGTTTTCGCCATCTATTTCGACGGCCCCACCGCCGGCATCCCCTACCTGGAGGCCTGGAACAGCGCCAGCCACCTGGCGGCGGATGATGCCTTTTTGGGGGGCGGCACGGCCGCCGACAGCACCCTTAAAGCCATCGCCACAACCAACGCGGCCCCGGGTAGCGCCACCTGGGCCGGCACGCCCCTGGCGGGCACCGGCAGCCGGGTTTCCCTGGACGCCGCCGCCCTGGCCGCGGCCAAAAACCTGTATCTCAATATCAAGCAGGTGATCCCGGCGGGCTTTACGCCCCAGGAGGATGCCGCCATCGTGCTGACCCTGCGCTACCTTTACAGCTAGGAGGCCCGCCGCCATGCCCAACCCCTGGCAAATGCGCATCACCCACCCGGCGGGCCCGCCCTATGTCACCCCGGACGTGCGCCTGGGCGATCCCGGGTGGCAGGACCGCCCGCGCTGGCGGCCCATCGCCAGCCTGGAGCTTTACCTGCCCGCCGGCCACCGCCTGGTGTTGTCCGGCTTCGAGGCCTACAATTTTTTTATCGAGGCGAGCAAACCGCTTTCCGGAGGGCCGGCGCGCACCGAAGCCGTTTGGCTGTGCGGCCGCCAGGGCGCCAATGTGGAGACCTGGCGCGTGATCGAGGGCCGCATTGTGCGCGACGTGCAACCCTGGGGCCGGGAGTGGGTCGGCGGGCCCACCCGGGGCTGGCAGCCGGGTGCGCCGGGCAACGCCTTTTCGGGGGTGGTCTGATGGCCGTCGAATATGCCACCTGGGACCCTGCCAACGCCCACGCCAGCCTGACGTTTTCCAATGGCAACCGCACCATTGCAACCCCGGCGGTCAACGGCAGCTATAACGCCAAAAGCACCCTGGGAAAAACGGCCGGCAAACACTACCTGGAGGTGACGGTAAACCTGGCCCCGGCATCCTTTGGGGTTTGCCCGGTGGCATATCCGCACAATCGGCATATCGGCGAATTGAGCAACTACAGCGATTTTGGATGCTATTTTTACTATGGCGGCACCGACTGCCATCTCTACAATAAGGGCGCTTATACCGGCTATTACATCACCGGACTGTCCTATCAACAGACGGTTTTCGGCATCGCCGCGGACCTTGACAATCGGCTGATATTCTACCGGGGGCCGGCGGGCTGGGGCAGCCGCGGCGGCGTGGGCGACCCCGAAACCGGCGCCAACCCGGCCGCTACCCTGGACAGCGGCCAGACCTATTATATCGGGGGCCACGGTCAGACCTGGAATAGCGTCCCACTTTTGATTTCCATCAACGCCGGCCAGGATGCTTTTGTCTATCCTGTTCCCAGCGGCTACAATGCCGGGTGGTACGACGGTTACGCCCCCCAAACCGCCCTTGCCGACGCCAAACTGCAACTGGCGGCCTGGCACCAGGGCCTTGCCGACCTGCCGGCCTGGCTGAAGGTGGCCTACCTCACCGGACTGGACGACCTGCCCCTGGACCTGCGCACCTTGGGCCGGGGGCTTTACGACCTGCCCGCGCCGCTGCGGGCCGCCGCCCTTGGCCTGGGCCCCGACTTTGCCGCCCGCCTGGCCGCGGCCGCCGGATACCGCCAGGACATGGCCCTGGGCCTGGCAACGGCATCGCCCGAGGTGCTGCATGCCCTTGCTATGCGCCTATCAGCCAGCGACGGCACGCGGCTAAACGACATGGCCCTGCGCTTGGCCGCCATCAAAATGGCGCCGGCCTACCAGGCCGTGGTGGCCCAACGCCTACAGGCCGTGTCGTGGGAGGTATCTTAAATGGTCGAGCTTTTGCGCTGGAACGTGGCCGAAAATAGAGAGTGGTTCGTTAAGGTGGCGGATGTTAGCAGCGGCATCGGTGTGAGTCTTTACCACACCTTGGCCGACCTCCAGGCCGGCGCCAACCGCCAGGCTTATGGTGCGGCCTATTACGGCAGCGGCGTGCCGGTGATCCTGCGCAACGGCGCCGGCATCGCCATTGAAATGCTGCAATCCCAGTATGGCCACCATGTGACGGTCAGCGGCCAGAGCGGCGATGCCACCCTTAGCCTGCGCGTGGGGCGCTTTGTGGAGCTGCCCGAAATCTCCCATAGTATTTATCGTGACAGCCGCCTGATCGAGGCCCGCGCCACCGCCGAGATAGACGCCCACACCCATGCCGATATCGCCCGCAACATCGCCCTGGGCATCCACCTGCCCGAGCTTGAGGCCGGCGACATTGCCCGGCTCAACAGCACGCGCCGGGGCATCGACGCCCTGGGCCAGGTGTCCGGCCACCGCATCGTGGGCGAGCAGAACAGCCTCACCAGCGAGCTGGATATATCCTTTTACATGGAGTTAAAGCGCTGATGCTTGAGCAATTATTAAAGAGCAGGCCCAGCACCTTTACCACCGGGACGGTGGAGGCCGTGAGGACGGCCCAGCGCCAGGCCCTTGTGGCCCTGCCCAGCGGGTTGACCACCTGGGTGAGCTATGGCGAGGGCCCCGCCCCGGCCGTAGGGCATAGCGTTATCGTGGCCCGCGACGGGCAGCGCTTTATCGTCCAACAGCCGGCCGGCCAGCCGCCCGGTGAAACCCTCCTGGAAGTTTAAAAATGAGTGGTCGCAAAGACAGGGTGATTGAGCAAATAAACATCAATTGCGCCCAAGCCCTGATCGATATCTTGAGATTGGCGCTGGGGGAGGGAGAGGTTCGCCGGGAGAAGATTGTTTTCTGGAGCATCCATCCCGGATTGGAAAGAATGGTTCATGTAGCGGAACGGGAGTTGATGTGGCCATAAACCCGGCATGGGTGGGGGCTTGTATCGGTCTGGTAGGTGCTTTGTTGACCATCGGCGGGGCCTGGGCGGTTATGCGATACCAGGTAAATGATCTCAAGCGCACCCACCGGGAACTGGAGACCCGCCAGGATCGGCAGGACAACGACGTGAACGATCTGCGGGCCCAGATCGAATCCTTCGAGGCGGTCCTGCAGCAGGCCGGCCGCAACCTGGAAAAAGCCATCCGGGAGGAATTCGAAAAGGCCCGCAAGACCATCGACAATCGCCTCTTCGGTGACGGCGGCATCCCATACTATGTGCATGCCGGCAAATGCCTCGAGGCGCGCCAGGACTGCCGGCAGAAGATCGAGAAGATCGAGGACCGCTATGACGTCCTTTCAAAGGACCTTGAGGCGGTGAAAGCGAAGGTGACATGAGCATGCACGAGAAGAAGATGATTAAAATTTTCAGGCACGAGCACACGTCGGACGGTACGTTTGGCGTTCTCCTGGTAAACGGCGAGATCATTGCGTTCACGCTGGAGCGGCCATGGATTGGAAACGAACAGAACGTTTCCTGTATCCCGCCCGGGCTCTACCATGCCCGTAAACGTGAGGATTGGTTCGGCGCGGAGAAGTACGGGCCCACCTATCAGGTTGAAAATGTTCAAGGACGGACAGGGATTCTTTTCCATGTCGGGAATACGATCGAGGATCTTCAGGGGTGTATCGCCCCCGGCCTTGCAATGGGGCGCATGAATGACCGGAAAGCGGTTTTGAATTCAGGGGCGGCCTTCCGTCTTTTTTTGAAAGAGATGGGCAATGTCGGCGAATCGCCGCTGCTGATAACGTCGTTCGAAGCAAATCCGTATCAAAACTTCTAACAGGAAAGGGGTAGACCATGGGGGGATTTTTTCTGGGAGTTCTCTTCGGGATTATCATTGGCGCCATCGTTGCTTATTTTGTGGCGCGCAACAACCAGAAGCACTTGGATGAGGCGTTTAACGTGGACGATCGGATCCGTGCTGAGTTCGAGCAGCTCAAGAAAAAAGCTCAGGCCAAGGCCTTTGAGCTGAAACAGGCCGCCCGCAATCTATAGTTGCCGGCGGGGAAAGGACGGTAAGGAAGGATGGCATTCGACCCGATATCCGCCGTATTCGAGCTGATCAATACCGGCCTCGACAAGTTCGTCGGGGACAAAATGAGCGAGAAGGACCAGGTCGAGCTCAAGCAGAATATGGAGATGTTCGTCGCCAAGGAGGCCCGCTCGGAGTCGTCCGCCTTCCGCGATTTCGTCGTCCAGTACGAAGGCGCGGCCAAGGATGTCCCGCGGGTGATCGTTATCTTCCGATCGCTGATCCGGCCACTGTTCACGATCCTGGTTGGGTGGCTCGACTACATGTTCTTCACCGGCGCCACGACCACCTGGCACCCGGAAGCGATCGCCATGCTCAAGGCCATCAACGTCATTGTCCTGGCTTTCTGGTTCGGCGAGCGGGCATTGAAAAACTCAGGCCTGATCGACATTCTACGGAAAAAGGTCGACTGAACAGAAGAGATTGTCGATAACACCTGTGTTACCAAAACTACTTAGGGCCGCCTTGTTAAGAAGCGGCCCTAAGTAGTTGATTTTATTGTGGTGGGCGGTACTGGGATTGAACCAGTGACTTCTACCGTGTGAAGGTAGCACTCTCCCGCTGAGTTAACCGCCCGTTAGCGCTAGGATGCGGCGTTGACCATTTCCTTCAGTTCTTTGCCGACTTTGAAAAAAGGCAATTTTTTGGCGGGGACCCGAATTTTTTGTCCGGTTTTGGGGTTGCGGCCGACATAAGACTTATACCCGTTGACCGTAAAGCTGCCAAACCCCCTGATTTCAACCCGCCCTCCACCGCCAAGCGAATCCTCGATGGACTGAAAAAAAATATTAACGATATTTTCGGCTTCCTGACGGCTTAGGTTGATGTTTTCCTTGAGAGCCACCATCAGATCGGATTTGTTCATTGAGACTCCTTTGATTTTCCGAACCCGCGCTGTTTGAAAGCGAAAGCCATCTTATAGACTTGCCGCTGTTTTGAAGTCAAGAATTTTTTCCTTCGTCCGGAGGGGGCGCCGCGCCGTATTCCATGTCTTCCAATTCCGGCTTTGATGCATGGTCTTCGTCCTGGGGAAATGCTATCGCCTTCTGACCATCCGTCCCTTTTTCATCCGCCGGATCGGATTCCGAGGCGGCATCGTCAGGCTCAACCGCTTCGGTGTCCGGGAACTCCATATCGATCTCCGCTCCCAGCGCTTCAATCTCTTTGGGAGATGGCAGATCGCGCAGATCCTTAAGATTGAAAACTTCCAGGAATTGCCGCGTCGTGCCGTAAATCATCGGACGACCGGGGATATCCTTGCGACCCATCACGCGAATGAGTTTTTTTTCAAGCAGCATCCGCAGGACCCCCCCACAGTCGACGCCCCGGATGTGTTCCACGTCGGCGCGGATGATGGGCTGCTTGTAGGCGATAATCGCGAGCGTCTCCAGGGCCGCCCGGCTCAGACGGGCGGGGGAGGGTTTCAGCAACTTCTTGACCCATTCGCTGTATTCGGCGCGTGTGCGAAACTGATACCCCCCCGCAATCTGCCGCAGTTCGAAACCGCCGCCGCGCTGGTCATATTCCACGATCAGTTCCTCAAGGGCGGATCGGATATCGTCGGACGCCTCGATTTCCAGAATGGATTTAAATTGCTGGATGGAGAGGGGCTCTTCGGCGACGAACAGCAGACTCTCAAGGATATGTTTTAGCGGTTGGGTCATTGATAGAATATCCGAATTACACCTGTCGGAATATGCTGGGTAACACGGAGGAGACTGAGCTTGACCATTTCCAGGATGGCCAGAAAAGTGACGATCACATCCGCACGCGTACGGCTTTCGACAAAAAGCTCATCAAAGGCAAGCGATCCTTTTTCTTCGAGCAGATCGACGATCTGGTTGATGCGCTCCTTCACCGAAACCCGTTCGCTGTAAAGCTCCACACGATGTTCGCCCGTCATGTCATCCAGAATCTTACGGAACGCATCGATCAGCTCAAAAAGTCCCACCTGGATCTCTTTTTCTTCGATGGCAAAAGCGGCCGTCTGTGTAGATGTAGCGCGAATAAAGGTCTTATCACCAAGCAGGTCACGGTCGGCCAGCTGCTGGGCGGCATTTTTCATTTGCAGGTACTCGATCAGCGGCCGGGCGATGGCGCTGCGGGGGTCTTCCTCGTCCTCGTCTTCGTTTTCATAGGCCGGCAGGAGCATGCGGGACTTGATATGGGTAAGTGTTGCCGCCATCACGATAAACTCACCGGCGAACTCGATATTCATGGCTTTCATCCATTCCAGATATTCCAGATACTGCCGGGTGATCAGGGCAATGGGGATGTCGTAGATGTCCACCTCGTTTTTTTTGATGAGATGGACCAGGAGGTCCATGGGACCTTCAAAGACATCCTCCAAATGGATCTGATAGACATCTGTCATGGGTGCGAGCGTTCCGGATCAGAGCGGATGGTACCGCCCGAAACGATGTTAGCTTAGCGCTGCAATGCCGACGGTACGACGAATTTGCGCTAAGAACGGTCTACTATATGCGCGGGCTTTACGGGCCCCCTCCTGAAGGACGCTTTCGATCTGCTCCGGGTGGTCGAGAAGTTCGAGGTAGCGGGCCCGCGGGCCCTTGAGGTGGTTGTTCAAATACTCGAAAAGGTATTGTTTCATTTCTCCCCAGGCGATGCCTTTGGCGTAGCGGTCGCGTAGGGCGAGGGTTTCATCCGGTTGGGCAAAGGCCTGGAAAATTTGAAAAAGGGTGCAGCTATCCGGGTTTTTGGGTTCCTCCGGGGCCTGGGAGTTGGTTTTGATTTTCATGATCAGCTTGCGCAGCTTCTTTTCGGGGATAAAAAGCGGTATCGTGTTGTTATAGCTCTTGCTCATCTTCCGGCCGTCCAGCCCTTGCAGGACGGCCGTCTTATCATCGACCACGGCCTCCGGCAGAACAAAGGTCGTTCCATAGGTATGATTGAACCGCATGGCAATGTCACGCGCCATTTCCAGATGTTGAATCTGATCCTTACCCACGGGCACCCGGGAAGCCTTGAACATCAATATATCGGCGGCCATAAGGATCGGATAGCTGAAAAGGCCCATGTTAATCCCCTTGTCGGGGTCCTTGGCTTTGAGCTCTTCATTTTCCTGCACGGCCGCCTTATAGGCATGGGCCCGGTTCATCAGCCCCTTGGCGGTCATGCAGGTAATCATCCAGGTGAGTTCGGGAATTTCAGAAATATCGGACTGGCGATAGAACAGACAGCGATCCGTATCCAATCCCAATGCCAACCAGGTGGCGGCCACCTCAAGCGTGGACTGACGCAACACGGCAGGATCATGGCATTTTACAAGGGCATGATAATCGGCCAGAAAATAAAAAGAAAGCGCCTCAGAACTACGGCTGGCCTGGATGGCAGGCCGAATGGCGCCCACGTAGTTGCCGATATGGGGAGTTCCCGTGGTGGTGATGCCGGTCAGAACGACAGTTTTGCTCATAACGCCTTCCATTTCCGCTGAGAACAGGATCAGTTAACAACAGGACGGATCGATCAGGCGCCGGGCAAAATTCACTTCATCTTGGCGGGTCTCCAGGTGGCCATTCAGCTTTTGGTGAAGAATGGCATCCAAAATTTCCCGGTAACGGGGGCCGGGGCGAAGTCCCATAGCGCGCAGGTCTTTGCCCTTCAACAAGGGATGCACAAACCGCAGATGAACACAATAATGTGAAATCGCCTTTCGCACCCGTTCCGTTCGGGCGGTGGCCATCATATAGAGCACCAGTTCAGTCCGAAAGGGGGACAGCCGACGATATAGCTGGCTGTTGTCCGGCTGCTGGTCGCGTTCCAGGATAGCCAGGCTTTTTTCCGCCGTAAAACGCTCCTTGCCGAATATGGCCTGCAATCGTGGTGCCAGTTCGAACCGCTGGCAGATCTCCATCGTGATCGCCGCGTCGCACGGCTGGATCAGTCCCATAAAATAAACGGCCCACTTCATATAGGATTCTTCCAGAAAAAGCAAATCATACCACGACACGACCTTCTTGATAGAAGTGAACAGCCGGGCCATGTCCTCTGTGAGTTCGATGGAAGGGTGGACCACTTTCAGCAGGTCAAAATCCTTGAGCCGGACAACGGCCGGAGCAGGGTTCTCTTCGGCCAGGATTTGACGCAATTCCGAGAACACCCGTTTGCCGCTCAAGCGTTGAAAGAAGTCCATACGAACGGCATTGCGAATCAGATTGGCCGTTAGTTTGCCGATGGTGAACCCGAAACGCTGCTCGAAGCGAATGGCCCGGAAAGCACGCGTGGGGTCTTCCACAAAGCTCAGATTGTGAAGGACGCGGACGGTTTTTTCCTTGAGGTCTTTTTGGGCCGTAAAAAAGTCGATCAGCGTGCCGAACTTTCCCGGGTTCAGGTGGATGCAAAGGGTATTGATGGTGAAATCCCGGCGAAAAAGGTCCAATTTAAGGGAACTCATCTCCACGGTGGGAAGGGCCGCCGGGAACTTGTAATACTCCATCCGGGCGGAAGCGATATCGAGCTTGAAACCATCCGGGAAAATCACGACCGCGGTGCCGAATTTGGCGTGTGTATGAAGCCGCGCTTGCATTTCAAGGGCGAATTGGCGGGCAAAGGCGATCCCGTCGCCTTCGATGACGATATCAACGTCTTCATTGCGGCGATAGAGAAACAGGTCACGCACAAACCCCCCGATGGCATAGGCATTGAAATCGAGCGTTGCGGCGGTTTTCCCGATGTTTTGCAAAAGGGTGAGCAAGTGATCGTCCAGGCGTTCCCGCATGAATTTGGCGATGACGCGTGTCCGGGCATGGACCGTGAGCGATCCTGTCCCATCAGCCCCATTCTTTGATCGATCCTGGTTTCGGACGAGCAGATTGAGAAGATCGGTCCGCGTGATAACCCCCACAACCCCTGACGGAGTCACCACAGGCAGAATGCGCTGTTTGTTTTCAATAATTTTTTCCTGAATTTCGTCGAGGTCGGCATTGGGACCGACCTGCGCAATGTCGGTGGTCATATAGTCGGCCACCTTGACATCGTCCAGGTGATGGTAGAGGGCCTTTTCAATCACCTGGCGGGTGATATACCCCAGCAGTTCATTCTTCCCCCGGTTGGTTCGGGTTGCGAGCAAGGCATTGATATTGTAGCGGTTCAGTAATTCGGCCGCCTGCCTACAGGTCAAATCGGCATCCACCGTGATGGGGGGCGCCGACATGACGTCCGCGGCTTTGCGACGGGGTTGGACCCTGTTGTAAAGCGTATCCACCAATTCATGCTCGGTCTGTGCCAGTGTTTTTTTCTTGACCGAGGCCGCCGCGGCATAGGCGTGGCCGCCGCCGCCAAAATCGGCCAATATCAGGGCCGTGTTTACCTCCTCAACGCGACTGCGGGCCACGATATGAATTTTGTTGTCCATGCGCGCAATGGCAAAAATGGCATCGATGTTTTCCATACGCATCATTTTGTGGACCAGAAAGGCAAAGTCCGGAACGTAGTGGCGTGTTGTGACGCTGGTGACCACGATTTCAACGCCGTGGATATGGTGGCGGACCGCTCTTTGCAAAAGGTCGTTCAGGATGCCGACTTGTTCGGGCGTGATTTCACGGGTTATGAGGTCGTTGATGGTATTTAGATTCGCGCCTTGGGTGAGAAGCCAGGCTGCGGCTTTCAAATCACGCGCGGTCGTGGAAGGGAAGGTGAAGGCGCCCGTGTCTTCGTAAATACCGAGTCCCATGATGGTGGCCTCGTCGGCCGAGATGGCCAATTCCCTTTGGCAGATCATTTCCACTAGCAAGGTGACGCAGGCGCCGGTGTTTTCATGGACGACGAATTGTCCTTCGATATCGTTCGCGGCGGGAGGATGGTGATCAAAAATATGGATTGCCACGGCCGGATCTTTCAGCAGACGTGCCATTTCCCCAATGCGTTTCGTCTGCCGGGTGTCAACCAAGACGAGGGTTTTGACCTGGGTAAAATCGATATCTTTGATATCGGCCATATTAAAGAGGTAGGCCATTGAGTTGACAAAAAAATTTCGCAGATTGGTCTCTTGTGAGCCGGGAAAGACGACCACGGCGTCGGCGTACAGTTTTTGGGCGGCCAACAATGAGGCCACGGCATCAAAGTCGGCATTGATGTGGGTGGTGATAACGGTCAGGTGCCTGTTTAATGGCGTATGGTCGTTGGTCACGGGGTTACTCGATGTTGATCTGTGCTGGTGATGTCGCTCTCGCGACGAATCAGTCTTTGAGTGCAATGGACCTATGGACAGACATGTGACATAGAAAGCATGCTGAATCAAGTTTTGATGGAAGAATTGACAAACCCTATAAAATTTTAGTATTTTAAGAACTTATGATGGTGGTTGCTGCGTCGCATGCGGTTATCCTTGTTGGATGCGCAGCGAATTGAAGAACAGACACCAGAGGCCGTGATGGCCCTGGCCCGTGGGGATAGAAGCGCCAGTCCATCCGGTTTGCAACGAAGCCTACAAACGTCATCGATTTTTCCCCAATGCTATGAGGAGGATATAGAATGCCGGTCTACCTTTGGACGGGAAAGAACAGAAAAGGCGATACCCAGAAGGGGGAGATGGAAGCCGCCAATGAAAATGCGGTCCGGAATCATCTGACCCGATTAAAGATCACACCGGTCAGGATTAAAAAGAAGCCCAAAGACCTGCTGGAAAACGTCTCTTTTCTGCAACCAGGCGTCAAACAGAATGACGTCATCTTGTTTTGCCGGCAGTTTTCGACGATGATCGATGCGGGCCTCCCTATCATTCAATGCCTCGATATCTTGCACAGCCAGCAAGAAAATCTGACTTTCAAGAAGATGCTGAAGAGCATCAAGGATAATGTAGAGAGCGGCAGTACCTTGGCCGAGGCATTGAAGGCTTATCCCAAACAATTCGACGATTTGTTTGTCAACATGATACACGCCGGGGAAATGGGGGGTATTCTGGATACCATTCTCAGGCGATTGTCCACTTATATGGAAAAGGCGGCCAATTTAAAGCGCAAAGTCAAGGGCGCCATGACCTACCCTATCGTGACTCTGCTGATCGCCGTCGTGGTATTGGCGGTCATTCTTATTTTCGTAATCCCCGTGTTCCAGGAGATGTTCGCCGATTTTGATTCCGAATTGCCGGTTCCGACGCAAATTGTCGTGGCCATGAGTGACTTTGCCAAGGCCAATTTCTTGTATGTATTGGTCGCGCTGGTATTGTTCGGTTTTGCCTTCCGGCGGTTCTACCGTACGGAAAAAGGGCGGGCCGTTGTCGATCGGACCCTTCTCCGGCTGCCCGTTTTCGGCGATTTGTTGCGAAAAGTGGCCGTGGCCAAATTTACGCGAACCATGGGTACCATGCTTTCCAGTGGCGTGGCCATTCTGGAGGCCCTCGATATCGTCGGTAAAACCGCCGGTAATAAAACCATTGAAGAGGCCATCATGAAAACGCGCAGCGGCATTTCCGAAGGTCGCACGATGGCGGACCCTCTGACCGAGAGCGGTGTTTTCCCGTCGATGGTGTGCCAAATGATATCCGTTGGGGAAGCGACTGGCGCGTTGGATGCCATGTTGGGCAAAATCGCCGATTTTTATGATGAGGAAGTCGATCAGTCCGTCGAAAACCTTACGGCCCTGATCGAGCCGTTCATGTTGGTATTCCTCGGAGTGACCATCGGCGGCCTGGTGGTGGCCATGTATCTGCCCATTTTCAAGATGGCCGGCGCCATTTCCTAATGCGCGTCCGTAAATTGTATCTTTTGGCTCCTGGCGGCGTTCTTGCCTCCTGTCGGTCCTCGGCGCAGCCGGGTTACACCTGTGGGCGCTCGTCGGCTGCGGTTTTGTCGAGCACAGATGTGTTCAAAGAATCAGACGTGAAATCCCGCGCTGTGCGGCGGGACCAGGAACCAAAATCGACAGCCTCTGGATGGGCAATACCTAAACAACAGTCATGGCTTCGTGACGCGCATATTTTCCGGACCGGATTCGTGCGTACACCCTTCTTTGAAAGGGGCGCCTAGGCGGGGTGTTGAATCGCTGAGGAGATGAAGAGCTGCACCGACCCGATGTGCTTAGGGAGAAAGGCGCCTTCCGTTCTCTCCCCCTTTACCAACGGGTCGGGTCGTCCATGGCCCTTCTATCTCCATGGCCCCCGCTTTCCGGCCGGCCAGAGCGCTAACGGCAAGAGAGGCGTGTTCGCATGGTAAGGCCATGCTGAAATCGGGGTCCATGAATCTCTCCCAAGAAGCCCATCAGGAACTGAAGCAAAAGCTGCGCTGGTTGATCTTTTCGAGAGTCATTTTTACAACACTCTTGTTGGGGTCGACCCTGTTTATCCATATCAATCAGCCCTATCCGGCTGCCGAACCTCCTCTTCACACACTCTACGGTATCATATTCGTTCTGTTCGGATTATCCTTTTTCTATGCCCTTATCCGTTCCCACATTCAACGGGATGAGCTTTTTGCCTATGTCCAGGTTTCCATCGACAGTGTGGTGGTAACTTTTGTTATTTTCGTGACGGGCAGTTTTGGCAGTGTTTTCTCCTTCCTCTATTTGGTCATTATCATTTACACCAGTATGCTGCTCTATCGGAAGGGCAGCATCATCATCGCTTCGTTATGCAGTCTGTTATATTTTTCATTGTTGCAGGCTGAATATCTGGGCTGGGTTCACCCCTTTGATTTTCGCAACACCATCGCCACTTCCTATTATGACTGGCAGTATGTTCTCTACAAAGTCGTTATAACGGCCATGGCCTGTTTCGCAGTTGCATTTCTTAGCAGCCTTCTGGCTGAGCAAGCACGGCGAACACGCAAAGAACTCTATGCCATGAGCGCCCGGGTTCAACGGGTCGAGAAAATGGCCGCCGTTGGTGAAATGGGTGCCGGACTGGCGCATGAGATTAAAAACCCCTTGGCATCCATTACCGGGTGTATCCAACTTTTACGCGATGAACTGCCCTATGACGCCGGGCGGGATAAATTGATGCGAATCGTCCTGCGGGAAGCGGACCGCCTGAGCGCGCTGGTAGGCAACTTCCTGCTGTTTGCACGCCCGCCTTCAGGCAAGAGCAGCCCCATTTCGCTCGATCAAGCCATACCCGAAACGATCAGCCTTTTTGAAAAGGATGAGCGCTGTCGCGATCGTATTACGATCCGACAAAGCGGACAAAAAGGGTTGTGGGTCGCGATGGATCCGGATCATTTCCGACAGGTATTGTGGAACTTGTTGCTGAATGCGGTCGAAGCCATCAAGGAAAACGGTTGGATCGATATACGGGTTGATGCCACGAAGGCCAAACAGGTCAACATCCGCATCACGGATAGCGGATGCGGCATTCCCCCCGAGAACCTCAGCCATATTTTCGATCCTTTTTTTACCAGCAAACCCGACGGCACGGGGTTGGGGCTTTCCATCGTCCATACCATCCTCGAATCCCATGGCGGTTGGCTGGAAGTGGAGAGTGAGGATGGCCGGGGGACGACCTTCACCGTTAAGCTGACACGGTTGACATTACCGCCCGTTGGTTGACTCTTTCGTGAAAATGGTTTAATTAGCCCGTTCATACCCATTCTTATAATGAGGTGTAACTCTTTGTAAGAATGGGATTTTTTTGTCTTAGAATTCAAAAAAGCTTGCGCGGACGCACGGACGTGTGGATAGGCAGCGAGTGGTTGCTTCGCAAATGGGTTTTCACATACGTGTAAGCGATTTGAATGCCCCCCGATTGACCCCGGTGCCTGAATTGCCTATAAGCCTCCCATAGGCCATGGGCTAATTTAAGGCCGCCATGGATATCATGCACAGATATTCGGATGGAAAGCTCCGCGGCTCTCGCCCGGACTGCGATGTGAAGTGCCCTATCGTGAGTGGTGACAGGTGATGTGATCTGAATGGGATTTGAATTTTATATCGGGAAACGCTACCTCCGGGCGCGGCGTGCGCAAGGTTTTATTTCCCTTATCAGCATCCTTTCCACGGCCGGGGTGACGGTCGGGGTGATGGCCCTCATTGTCGTCATTGCTGTCATGACCGGGGCTCAGGCCGAATTCCGTTCCCGTATTTTAGGGGTCGACTCCCACGCCATCGTCATGCGCTATGGTGGTGATATCGCCAATTACCGTAGTATGATCGATCAAATTAAGCAGGAAAAAGGGGTGCTATCGGCCCGCCCCTTCATTTACACCCAGTCCATGCTGCGCTCGGCCACGGGTTCTTCCGGTGCTGTATTGAAGGGGGTTGATCCCCCCTCGAAGACCGAAGCCTCCATCGACGGCATAGGCGAAGCCTTGCGAGAATTGTACGCCCCCCAGCAAGGTGACGCGGATGCCCATGGGGTGATGCCCATCGTACTCGGCAAGGAGCTGGGACGAAAACTCGGTGTTACGGAGGGGGACACGGTTTACGTCATTTCTTTTCGTGGCATGGTTTCCCCGATCGGACATATCCCCACCATGACCAGGTTTCGAGTCGTGGGTTTTTTTGCTTCGGGCATGTATCAGTTCGATGAAGCCTATGCATTCATACGGCTGGCCGATGCCCAGCGCATTCTGAAAATGGGCGACAAGGTCAGCGGTATCGAAATCAGGGTCAAGGATATTTATCAGGCCGATAAAATAGCCGCACAGATCAAAGAGAAATTGGGATTCCCTTACTGGACCAAAGACTGGATGCAGATGAACGCCAACCTTTTTTTCGCCCTCAAGCTCGAAAAAACGGCCATGTTCATCATCCTGACATTGATCGTGCTGGTGGCGGCGTTCAATATCGCCAGCACGCTTATTATGATGGTCATGAAAAAAACCAAGGACATTGCCATTCTGAAGGCTATGGGCGCCACCGACGGCAGCATCATGCGCATTTTCGTCATTAAAGGAATGGTGATCGGTGGATTCGGCACGCTTCTAGGCGTTCTTTTGGGGACCGCCATCTGTTATGTGTTGAAGCATTATCCCTTCATCAAACTGCCCGGCAATATATACTATTTTACGACCCTGCCGGTTCAGTTGCAGTTTTTTGATGTCCTGACCATTGCGTTGGCGGCCATGGGGATTTGTTTTCTGGCAACCTTATACCCGGCAAAACAGGCGGCACGCTTGAATCCCGTCGATGCCATTCGTTATGGTTAAGGGGATGAGACATTGACGGGGCAGACTATTGTCACGATCGAAGGCCTGTCAAAACGTTATCCGACGGCGACCGGCCGACCGATCGAAATTCTCAAGGCTGTCGATCTCGAGCTCAATCGGGGCGATTCATTGGCGGTGGTCGGCGCTTCGGGGATCGGCAAATCCACTCTTTTACAGATTCTTGGCACCCTCGATCGTCCCAACAACGGTCGAATGTTCTTCCAAGGGGTCGATGTTTTCCGGTTGAACAAAGACCAGTTGGCCCGGCTCCGGAATCAGTCCATAGGATTTGTGTTTCAATTTCATCACCTGTTGCCTGAATTTACCGCGGTTGAGAATGTGATGATGCCGATGCTCATCGCAGGCCACAAACGGCGAGAAGCCTATCGCGAGTCCAGGCATATCCTGGAACGCGTGGGGCTTGATGAACGTATCGATCATCGTGTGACGGACTTATCTGGAGGCGAACAGCAGCGTGTGGCTCTGGCACGGGCGTTGATCCTAGGTCCGGCCTTGTTGCTGGCCGACGAACCGACGGGCAATCTCGACAAACAGACCGGAAAGCAGATTCATGAACTGCTCTTGGAGCTGAATCGTGAAATGCAGATGACGATGGTGGTCGTCACGCATAATCCTGAGCTCGCAGCCCTTTTATCCAGAAGCGTCACGATTGTGGACGGTAAATTGATCGAATTGAATTGAGGAGTCTGGATAGTGAGACGTTTCCCCTGGTTAGTCTTTCTCCTTTTCTGGCTTGTTGTCTTGCCTTGCCGGGCGCGCAGCGAGATCCGGGTAATGGTGTTGCCCTTTGAAGTCAACGCTCTCCAGGATTTCAGCTATCTTCAAAGCGAAGTGCCTAAAATTATAGCTAAAAACTTAGCGGCGGAAGGCGCCCTGATCGTTGAAGCACCGATTCAATCCGTTTTGATGGACCCCGCCCAGATTCGGGAGATCGGTGTCGCGCATGGCGTCGATTACATCATCTGGGGCAGCCTGACATGGATCGATCAGCAGTTTAGCATCGATGTGCGTTTATTGGCGCCCTTGGAGGAGACGCCGGCCGAGACGTTTACGGCGGTCGGGCAGGGGATTGAGACCCTTTCCGGCAAAATCGCCGAGCTGTCCCAGGAAATGAATGCCAAACTCTTCGGTTTGGAAACCGTGATCGCGGTCAAGGTCGAAGGCAACGAACGCATCGAGACCGCCGCCATTCTTCCCAAGATCAGCACAAAAGCCGGTGATACATTCGTGCCCAAGGTCATCTCCGAAGACCTCCGAGCCGTCTACCAGCTGGGGTATTTCGATGACGTGCGTGTACGCACCGTCGATGTCAGCGGCGGCAAAGAGGTCATTTTCCAAGTCAAGGAAAAGCCCACCGTCGCAGGCGTCGGCTTCAGCGGGAATACGGTTTTCGATGACGATGAAATTCGTGAGAATATCACCCTCAAATCCGGTGCCGTTCTCAACCTGGTACGCGTTCAAACCAATGCCAACGTGATTGAAGATCTCTACAAGGATAAAAATTACCATAACGCCCAAGTCAAATACGAAATCAAAGCGATCGACAATAATCAGGTCAATGTGGAGTTCGTCATCACGGAAGGCGAGCAAATCAGTATCGAAAGCATCCAATTCATAGGCAACACGACGTTTGACGCCGATGACCTCAAAAACATCATGCGTACCAAGGAAAAGGGCTGGCTCTCCTGGTTTACGGGCTCGGGTGAGCTGGATATGGAAAAGCTGAACCAGGATGTCATTTCCATTGCCGCCTTTTACCAGGACAATGGGTTCATCAACGTCAAGGTTTCCGACCCGGCCGTGGTTTTCAAAGAGGATGAAATCGACATCACGATTAAGATCTCCGAGGGCGATCGCTACCGTCTGGGGCAAGTGGATATTCAGGGAGATCTGATCAAACCCAAGGAGACCCTGCTCAAACAATTGACGATCACCAAAGAATCCTATTTCAATCGCAGCCTGCTCGAAAAAGATGTCATTCATCTGACCGATATTTACGGAGATGAGGGCTATGCCTACGCCGGCGTGACGCCACGCACCATGCCGGATCCTAAAACCTTAACGATCGATGTGACCTATGCGATCGAAAAACACCAGCTCGTCTATATCGACGAGATTATTATCGGCGGGAATACCACCACCCGTGATAAAGTCATTCGACGCGAGTTGAACTTGATCGAACAGGGACTTTACAACGGAAGCGCGCTCCGGCATGGCATCCAGCGGATACAGGCGCTGGGCTTTTTCGAGGATGTCAAAGTCAACACCTTGCAAGGCGACAATCCGGATGAGATGATCGTCAAAATCGACGTCACCGAAAAACCCACGGGCGAACTGACCTTTGGCGGCGGTTTCGGCAGTGAGGATGGCCTTTTTGGTGTCATTTCGATCGATGAAAAAAATCTCTGGGGGTTGGGCCATAAAATCAAAGCGGCGGCAACGCTCGGCGGACAATCCACGCGTTTTGACCTCATTTATACGAATCCCTGGCTGTTCGATATACCCCTGACGGGCTGGATCAATCCTTACAAGTATTACAGGGAATGGGACGACTATGGATATGATCGGGATAGTGTCGGACTCCAGACGGGGCTGAGCTATCCCATTTTGCCGCGCACCCGGCTTACGGGTACTTATCTCTTCGACGTGTCCGACATTACGATCACCAGCTACGAAAAGGCGTCCACCAATATTATCAAGCTGAGGGGGACGAACACCACGAGCAGCATTACCACCAATTTGCGCTATGATTCGCGCGATCGCAGTTTCAACACCACCAAAGGATCGACGCATTTCATAGAGGTCGAATATGCCGGGCTGGGGGGCGATTTCGAATATACTAAGTATCGTGCGGAAACTGCCTGGTATTGGCCCCTCTTCTGGAAGCTGATTGGCATGACCCGCGCCCAGGGCGGGTATATCACGGGGGATAATATTCCTGATTACGAGTTATTCTATGTCGGTGGTATCAATACCATCCGGGGGGTCAGCATGGATGAAGTCAGTCCCCATGAAATTCCTAACGACCCGAATTCCCCCCTTGTCGGCGGCACGCGTTACGCGGTTTTCAATGTCGAGCTGAGTTTTCCTCTCGGCGAGGAAATGGGGCTTTACGGCGTTACTTTTTATGATACCGGCAATACATGGGAAGAGGGGGAATCGGTGGATTTCGGCAATCTCGTCAGTACGGCCGGCGCCGGTTTGCGGTGGATGTCCCCCTTTGGTGCGTTGCGCCTGGAATACGGATTTGTTATTAATGCGGCCGATACGCAAGCCTCCGGAGGCAAGCTCGAATTCACCATGGGATCAACTTTCTGACCCGAGGCCGGGCGGCTGAACGGCCGGGCTTACGATGGCACCGATGCAAGCCCATACACCACGCTGTCAATGATCGTAACAAGAGGAAAAGAGAGGCACTAATGCAATTGAACAAACCGGTTCATATCGTTTTGATGATGCTCGTCCTAGGAATAGCATTCAACGTACAGGCCGCCGAGTTGAAAATCGGGCTGGTCGATTTCCAACTCGTGGTCGAAAAATCGAAACCAGGGCAGCGCGTGGAAGCCGATCTGAAAAAAGAGGGCGCACGCATGGAGGCGGAACTCAAGAAGGACAAAGAAGAACTCCAAGCCCTGAAGGACAAGATGGAACGGGAAGCCATGGTGATGAGCCGTGAAGCCCGTGAAGAAAAAGAAATTGAATTCCGCGTCAAGGCCAGGAATCTGCAAGAAAAAGACCAGCGCTACCGGCAGGAGTTCGTTGGCAAGCAGCGCCAGGAAATCGACAACCTGCGCAAAGTCGTTCTTGAAATCGCTCAGGAAATTGGTAAAAAAGAAGGCTTTACCATGATTGTCAGCAAAGTCGGCGTGCTCTATAACGATCCGTCGATCGATTTGACGGACAAAGTAGTTCAATTATTGAACAAACGTTTGGCCGGTAAAGGCGCCCAATAGATATTGCCCATCGATGTGTTAGCAAAATGCTATCCCGCGGCAGGCCTGCCGCGGCAATATCGATGAGCGGTATCCCGGGAGACGATTCGCAATGGAAAAAACACTGGGCGAATTGGCGGACTATGTCGGGGGGCGTGTCTGCGGCAACCGCGACCAGTTGATCACCGCCGTGACACCTTTTGAAGAAGCTGACCGGCAAGCCATCACGCTGGCGCGGACGGCCAAATACCTGGACCGCATCGATCGCATCCAGGCGGGAGCGATCATTGTCCCGGAAGGGTTTACCAAAGGCGATCTCAACCTGTTGCAAGCGCCGAATCCTTACGCCGCCTTCGCGCGTATTCTGGCCCTCTTTCATCCCGCCGAAGCGCTGCCCGACGGCATCCACCCGTCGGTCATTGTGGGTGCGCACAGCGCATGCGGGCCAGACGCCGCCATCGGTCCGATGACCGTTATCGGCGAGAATGTTCGGATCGGACGGCGGGCTTGCATTTATCCCGGTGTCGTCATCGGGAACGGTGTCACCATTGGTGATGATGTGCGGCTCTATCCCAATGTGGCGATCCTGGCCAACTGTCGTCTGGGAGACCGTGTGACGATTCAGGCCGGATCGGTTATCGGCAGCGATGGATTTGGCTTCGCACCGGATGGCGAAGTGTACCGCAAAATTCCCCATACCGGTATCGTCCAGATTGACGATGACGTTGAAATCGGGGCCGGCAACACGATCGATCGCGGCACTTTCGGTAAGACACACATCAAAAGCGGGGTCAAGACCGATAATCTCGTCCATGTGGCCCACAACGTGACGGTTGGCGAGAACACGATTTTGGTCGCCCAGGTCGGCATTTCCGGCAGCACGACGATCGGCCGCCATGTTGTACTGGCCGGTCAGGTGGGGGTTGCCGGCCATATCCATATCGGTGATCACGTGATGGTCGGTGCGCAATCCGGCATCGCCAACGACGTGCCGGCCGGGGAGATCCTTTCCGGGTCGGCGGCCATGCCGCACAAGACATGGCTCAAAGTGCAGCGCATTTTGCCCCGTCTGCCGGGATTAAAGAAGCAGGTGTCGGACTTGGAGAAGCGGCTTCGCCGACTGGAAGAAGGCGGACCGTAATCTTCTCCATGGAGAGACCCATCAATGCGCCGGGGTCGTTGGTCCGACGGGGATCATTCGAGATGACAAGGAGTGGCGTGGGGGGAACAAACCTATGGATGTCGTCTACCAAATCAAAGAGATCATGAAACATCTGCCCCACCGCTATCCCTTTGTCATGGTGGACCGGGTCGTATGTTTGGAGCCCGGAGAGCGCATCGTGACGCTTAAAAACGTTACGATCAATGAGCCCTTTTTCCAAGGCCATTTCCCGGGGAATCCCATTATGCCTGGCGTCTTGATTCTTGAGGCCATGGCGCAGTCCGCCGGTGTCCTGACGTTCGAATCCCTACCGCCTGAAAAGCGCAATATTCTTGTTTATTTCATGGGGATCGACCATGCGCGGTTTCGTAGAATGGTTGTGCCGGGCGATCAATTGATCATGGAAATACAACTCAAAAAGTTGAAGACGAAAGCTGTCAAAGCCACGGGTCAAGCCCGCGTGGACGGCAATTTAGTCGCCGAGGCGGAATTGATGGCATCGATTGGAGAGAAAGAATGATTCATCCCACGGCGCTTGTGAGCCCCAAGGCCGAAATCGGAAAGGAGGTCGAAATCGGCCCTTATACGATCATCGGCGATCAGGTGATCATCCGATCCGGCACGGTGATCGGGTCCCATGTCACGATAGACCCTTTCGTGGAAATCGGACCGGAATGCCATATTTTCCAGTTCGCCTCGATTGGGGCCCTGCCCCAGGCAATTAAGTTTCAGGGCGAGGAGACCCATGTCAAAATAGGCCGTAAAACGATTATTCGCGAGTTCACCACCATCAATCGGGGAACCGGTTTCGGCGGCGGCATCACCGAAGTCGGTGAAGAAAATCTGCTGATGGCCTATACCCACGTGGCCCACGATTGCAAGACCGGACGAGGGGTTATCTTGGCCAACAACGCCACCCTGGCGGGACATATTACCATTGAAGACTATGTCACCATCGGTGGATTGACGGCGCTGCATCAATTCGTTCGTGTCGGCAAACATGCCTATATCGGCGGCAAATCCGCCGTGGTCAAGGATGTCCCGCCCTATGTGATTGCGGCCGGCGACCGCGCCAAGCTGCATGGCCTGAACCGTGTGGGGTTGAAACGCTCGGGTTTTTCAGATGACGCCTTGGCGGCTTTGAAAAAGACCTATCGACTCATCTTTCGCATCGGCCTGACCCTCAATGAAGCCATTGCGCGGGTGCGTGCAGAGGTCGATCAGACGCCAGAAGTCGACTATTTCCTGTCCTTTATCCAAGCCTCTGAGCGGGGAATGACGAGGTAAATTCGCAGCAGTGCCCCCATCTCGCAGCTGACAGGTATCACAACTTGCCGGAACGCATAATAAATCGGGAGGGCCGCATCGGACAAACAAGGGTATCTCTGCGACCGCGAAAGAACACAGTCTATGCCAGCAAATGATTGCTTGAAGACCATCCGCGTCGGGGTCATTGGTGCCGGATATCTGGGCCGCTATCATGCTGAAAAATATCATGGCATGGAAGCTGCGGACCTCGTCGGTATTGTCGACATTGATGCCGACCGGGCAAAGAATATTGCAGCCCGATGCCAGACGACGGCTTTTACCGATTTCAGAGATCTGATCGGCAAGGTTGATGCTGTCAGCATCGTGACGCCGACCCCCCTCCATTTTGAAATCGGAAAAACAATGCTGGAGGCTGGGATTCATGTCTTGATCGAAAAGCCGATAACCACCGTGCTGGAAGAAGCGCATGCCCTTATCAATATAGCCGAAGCCAGGGGGCTGGTCTTGCAGGTGGGCCACTTGGAGCGATTCAATCCGGCCGTGATAGCCGTTCAGGATATTGTCAAGAAGCCCATGTTTATCGAATCCCACCGCCTGAGCATCTACCAGGGGCGTTCCACGGATGTCAGTGTCGTGCTGGACTTGATGATTCATGACATCGATATCATTCTTCATTTCGTAGGATCTGACATTGAGAGCATACACGCCTCCGGAGCCGCGGTGGTATCGGAGCATTGCGATATCGCCAACGCCCGAATCGCTTTCCAAACGGGGTGTGTGGCCAATATCACCGCAAGCCGGATATCCACCAAAAGCCAGCGCAAAATCCGTTTGTTTCAGAAAAGCGCTTACATCGCTGTGGATTTCGCCAAACGTGAAATCATGCACATTCAACAAACCAACGTGCCGAATGATGCCTTGATTCCGGGCATGGAAGTCCATCAGTCATGCTTTCCGGAAGGGGACGCCCTGGAAAGCGAATTGCGTTCCTACGTATCGGCGGTAGCCGCTTGTCGTCAACCGGTGGTGACGGGGCGCATGGGGTATCAGGCCCTTGACGTGGCCCTCAATGTAATGGCTCAGATCGATGAAGCCACCCGCCGTTTTAGTGAGCAGTAGGATGCAAGCACCTCCCAAAGTGATGATTGTTGCGGGGGAGGCTTCGGGTGACATGCACGGGGCCAAATTGGCGGAAGCATTAGTCGCGCGGAATCGCGGAGTGGATCTTTTCGGGATCGGCGGCCACCGGATGCGTTCGGCCGGTGTGCGCATTGACGTCGATGCCCATCGCCTGGCGGTCGTGGGCATTACTGAAGTCATCACCAAACTGCCCCGGATTCTCGATGGAATGCGGACGGCTAAACGACTGATCACCGAACGCAGGCCGGATCTTCTCATCCTGATCGATTTTCCTGATTTCAATCTCCATTTGGCGGGTTTTGCTCAAAAACACGGTGTTCCGGTATTATATTACATCAGTCCCCAAATTTGGGCGTGGCGACAGGGACGCGTCCGCAAGATTCGGCGAATTGTCGATCATATGGCTGTCATTCTGCCTTTCGAAGAAGCCTTCTACCGGCGCCACGGAGTGCCGGTGACCTTCGTGGGGCATCCGCTAATGGATCAATACCATGAGCTGAACCGACGCCCTTCGCACTCCGACAGCAACGGCGCCCCCGCCATCGGGCTGATGCCGGGGTCACGGGACAGTGAAGTGCGGAAACTGTTGCCGTTGATGCTTGCCGCCGCCCGCCTGATCGAACGGCAAAAGCGCATGCGGTTTCTCCTGTCCCAAGCGCCGAGCGTTACGCCAAACCTTTTGCAGCGTCTGATGGATGACGCCGATGTCGATGTGACCCTCTTCAAAGGGAATACCGAACGCCTGCTTGAACAAGTGCACCTTGTAATCGTCGCTTCCGGCACAAGCACTCTCGAAGCGGCCCTCCATGAAACGCCCATGATCATCATCTACAAGGTGTCGCCGCTGAGCTACCAGCTGGGTAAGGCGCTTATTCGAGTGCCGCACATTGGTCTGGTGAATCTCATCGCCGGTAAACGGGTTGTACCGGAACTTATACAGCAGGAGGCTTCGCCGGAGGCGATTGCCGGTCAGGCGCTCACTCTTTTGGACGACTCCGTTCGCCAGAAGGCGATGAAAACCGAGCTTGCCGAAGCGGCCCGTCACCTGGGTACCGCCGGTGCCTCGGATAAGGTGGCCGGCATCGCCTACGATCTGCTTGCGCGGTCGTTCGGCCGACCTCGTATTTCGCGTATAAAGGATTCACATGAAGGTTAAATTGAAATTCGAACTCAGGCCGCGGCATCATAGCCTGTTGACGATGATCAAACCCCACTGGCCAGTCCTCTCGCTGGCGGGTGTCTGCATGCTGATCATGGCGGGCGGAGAGGCCGCCACCGCCTGGTTGATGAAGCCCGCTGTGGATGACGTCATTATCAACCGCGATCAACAAATGTTGATCCTGATTCCCATCGTCATCCTGATCGTCTACCTTGTTAAGGGAACGGCCATGTACTTCCAGGGCTTTCTCATGAACCGGGTGGGGCGCATGATCATCCGCGAGTTCCGGGACAAGCTCTATGACCATATCCATGATCTGCCGCTGTCCTTTTTCCACAGCGAAAAAACAGGAACCCTCATGTCCCGCATCATCTATGATGTCATGATTGTCAAAACAATGGTTTCGACGGCGATTACGGGATCATTGCGAGACGCCTGTTCAGTTGTGGCTTTGACAGTGACGACTTTTATGCTGGACTGGAAGATGGCCTGCTTTACTTTTTTGGTTTTGCCAGCGGCCTTCTATCCCATCCATGCCTTCGGCCGGCGCATACGTAAAATCAGCACTCGCGGACAGGTGGCCATGGCCGATCTGAGTACTTTTCTACACGAAACTTTCGCGGGCGCCAAAATCATCAAAGCTTTCTGTATGGAGAATCACGAAAAAAAGCGCTTTTTTAAAAAGACGGCCAAATTGTTCGATATCGAGATGAAGGAAGTGAAAGTCGATGAGTTGTCTTCACCGGTCATGGAGCTTATCGGGGGGATTGGCATTGCCGTGGGTATTTACTATGGAGGGTACCGGATTTTTCATGATACATTATCTCCCGGAACCTTTTTTGCCTTTATTTCGGCTACGGTGATGCTCTACCAGCCGGTGCGCAAACTCAGTAAACTGAACATCAATATCCAGCGCGGACTGGCGGCTACGGACCGGATCTACGATATCCTGGAACGTAAGTCCGAAATCGCTGAAAGCGACCATCCGGTGGAACTCCCGCCAGGCCCGCATCGGGTGGTGTTTGATCAAGTCTGTTTCCGCTATGATCAAGAGAACCCCGGCGCCGATCTGATTCTGGACAATGTCAGCTTCAGCGCCAGTCCTGGAGAGGTCGTAGCCCTGGTAGGCATGAGCGGCGGCGGTAAAACGACGCTGATCAACCTGTTGCCGCGGTTCTATGACACCACCAGTGGTGCGATCCGCATTGACGGCATCAATATCAAGGATGCATCCATCGCCTCCCTCAGACGCCACATTGCCATTGTCACCCAGGAGCCGATTCTTTTCAACGAATCGGTTCACGACAATATCGCCTACGGCAATCCGGAGGCTTCCGAAGAGGCGATCGAGCAGGCCGCCCGGGACGCCTTCGCCCATGATTTCATTAAGAACTTCCCCAACGGCTACAGGACACCCATCGGAGAGTTGGGCAGTCGCTTGTCCGGCGGGGAGAAACAGCGGATCTGCATTGCTCGCGCCATGCTGAAAGACGCACCCATCCTCATTCTGGACGAGGCTACTTCAGCGCTGGATTCGGAAGCGGAGATCGTCGTCCAGAAAGCTCTTGAGAACCTGATGAAAGGGCGCACAACATTTGTCATTGCGCATCGGTTATCGACCATTACCCATGCGGACCGCATCCTCGTGCTGGTCAATGGGCGCATCGTCGAAGAGGGTACCCATACCGATTTGGTGACGTGTGGGGGGGCCTATTGCAAGCTCTATCAGATGCAGTTCGGTCAAAAGAATTGAGACTTGATGGCGGGGCAAAGCAAATTACCGAACGAGATGCCAATTTGGGCCGCGACCGATGCAATACCAATAGACCATAGGGTCACCTGGTCTGTTCCCATATTCTGATGCTGATTCTTCATCGCTATATTTTGAGAAGTTTGATTCCGCCCCTGCTGGTCAATCTGCTCTTTCTTACCTCGATTTTTCTGATGACCAGGATGCTCCAGATCACCAACCTGATTGTTAACTACAATGTCAGCCTGGCCAGCATCGGCCTCATCCTGCTCTTTTCCATTCCCCATTTTCTGGTTTTCGTTCTGCCCATGTCCGTCATGCTGGGTATTTTACTGACCCTGATGCGAATGTCTGCGGACAATGAAATTATCGCCCTGAAATCCGGCGGCGTCAGCCTCTATCGGTTGCTGCCGCCCATTTTCATACTTGCCATGACCGGTTTTCTGGCAACGCTTTTCATGACGGTGTATGGCATGCCGCAAAGCAAAGCGGCCATCGCCCGGATGACCTACGCCATGTTGGCATCGAATACCGACGTCGGGCTCAAGGCGCGCACCTTCAATACCCGTTTCAAAGGGGTCACGCTTTATGTCAATGAGGTGGACCTCCATGACCGGACGATGAAGGATGTTTTTATTGAAGATCGCCGCAATCCTAAAGCCGTCAGTACGATCGTGGCACCCCGAGGGCGTTTTATCAAGGATGCCAAAGGGCGCTCCGTTCGGCTGCGCCTGTTCAACGGCATGATCAACCAGATTTCAAGAGAGAAGCGGACGGCCAATACGATTTACTTTTCGACGTATGATATCAATCTCGACCTGCGGCAACTTACCCGTGGGAAGGACATGGCCGAAAAGGATGTGGATGCGATGGGGCTTGCGGAGTTGCTCCGGCATGTTCAATCCGTCCGAATGTCGCCCGAAGATTATCACAAAGCCTTGATCACCCTGCATGAAAAATTTTCCATCCCGGCGGCGTGCCTGGCATTGGCCGTCCTGGCGATTCCTTTGGGCATCGAGCTGAAATCCTCCCGGCGTTCGGCCGGGTTGGGGATGGGGTTGTTCATTTTTATCGTCTACTATGTCTTGATGACGGCGGGGCGCGTATTGGGGGAAATTGGTATCATTCCCCCCGCCATAGGCCTTTGGGCACCGAATGTGATTGTCGGTGCCGGGGGCGTGGTCATGTTGATCCGCGCTGCCAATGAAAAGCCCACGTATCTCATCCCGTTCATCCGGTCTCTGGGAAGCTGGATCCGGCAGCATGCCACGGTGTGGCTGCGTCGACTGGCGCGTCGGAGATGAAGCGGCGCAGATGCCGCGCGGAAGGCCGAAAGTCCATACGATGACGATCCTGGATCGCTATATTGCCCGGCAAATCCTGCGCTTTTTCGGCGCGACCCTGGCGCTGGTCTCAGTGATCTACGTCATCGCCGATTTTTTCGAAAAAGTGAACAAATTGATCGAGTCCGGCCTGCCTTTCCAGAAAGCGGCTTTTTATTTTCTGACCCACATTCCCATCGAGCAGCTCATCCCGGCCAGCACCCTGCTGTCCGTAATGCTCGTCTTCGGTTTGATGAACAAGCACAACGAGATTATCGCCCTCAAGGCGGGGGGCGTCAGCATCTACCGTCTGCTGAAAGTCCCCTTTATCCTGGGGATGATTTTCAGCCTGGTGCTGTTGATCCTTTCGGAAATGCTGCTGCCCGTCTTAAGATCCGATGCCAACCGTATGTGGATGGAGCAGGTGAAAAAGCTATGGGTGGAATACCAACAACGCAATATCTGGTTGAAAGGCCATCATGCGATTTATCACATTGCCCATTTCGAACCCGCCCACAACCGCATGATCGATGTCAGCCTGACTTTTTTTGATGACGATTTCAGGATGATGCGCCGTATCGATGCCCGTGAGGGCGACTATATCGAACATCATTGGGTGCTGCATGACGTCATGGAGCAGGAGCGTAATTCGGAGGACGGGTCTTTTCGCGTCGAGCATCTCGACCAGCTGACGCTGGAACTTGATTTCACCCCCGCGGAATTGCGGCGGGTGATCAAAGAATCCGATGAAATGAGCCTGCTGGAGTTGGGGGATTATATTCGCACCACGGAGGCGGAAGGCTATGATGCCACCTCGTATCGGGTGGACTGGCATGCCAAACTGGCTTACCCACTGGTTTGCATTATCCTGTCTGTCATTGGGGTCACCATCGCCGGCCGGGGACGCCGTGACGAAAACCTTGCCATTGTGGTGGTCACCGGTATTGGTTTGGCCTTCTGCTTCTGGGTGCTGCAAGGCTTTAGTTTCTCTTTGGGGTATGCCGGCATGCTGCCGCCGGTGGTGGCGGCCTGGCTGCCCGATACGATTTTTTCCTTCGTGGCGGCCGCTTTGCTGCTGAGAGCCGAATAGGGGAAAGGGAGTAGCGTGGACCGCGATTGCCAGTGCCTCAATCGCTTGAAGGCCGCCGTCGAGGCGGTCATGTTCGGTTCCCCGGACGTCCATCGCGGCCTGGCCGCCTTGCTGCAAGGTACCGCACTTCTTTATGGTGCGGCGATGCGGTTCCGGGCCCGCCTGTATACGAATGGCTGCCTTGCCGCGCATCGGCTGCCCTGCAAAGTGGTATCGGTGGGGAACATCACCTTGGGGGGGACCGGCAAAACCCCGGCAAGCCTTTATATGGCACGGCTGATCCACGAAGCCGGCTTGCGGGTGGCGGTCGTCAGCCGTGGATACAAAGGGCGGGCGGAACATCAGGGCGGGATCGTCAGCGACGGGCATACCTTGCGGATGACTCCCGCTGACGCCGGCGATGAACCCTATTTGATGGCCCGGCATCTGTTACCCCTCGGGATACCGGTTATCGTGGGATCCGATCGCGTCCGCTCGGGACGTCTGGCGGTGGAGCGTTTTTCGACCGAAGTCCTTGTGCTTGATGACGGGTTCCAGCACATGCGACTGAGGCGCGATCTCAACCTGGTATTGTTGGACGCCGGGCAACCCTTCGGCAACGGCCATCTGCTGCCCCGGGGGGCTTTAAGGGAGCCCCTGTCCGCCCTGGCGCGAGCCGATGCCTGCCTGTTGACACGCTGTCCGCCGACCTTTGTCGCGCGAATTCCCGACGATGGCGACGGAAGGGATGGGGCTCATTTGCCCCGCGACCGCCGGCATCCGGTTTTTCCGGCAACCCATGCGCCCTTTGCGGTGGAATGGATCGCCGACGGGCAGACCAATCCGCAGCAGAGGCTGCCGTCCCTGGATGACATGGCATCCTGTCCGGTTTTCGCTTTTTCGGGCATTGCCCGCAACGATGATTTTCAGGCTTCCCTGCGTGAGCTGGGATTCGATCTAAGGGGATGGCGGGCGTTTGGGGATCACCACTTTTATTTCCGGGAGGATTTGAGCGCTATCGAATCCCTCGCCGTTCGGCAGGGCGCGGAGCTGATGGTCACGACGGAAAAAGACCGCGTCAAGATCGATGCGGCCTGGATCCGGCGCATGCCCCTGCTCGTGGTGGGCGTCCGAATCGACCTCGGTGCCCATGCTGCAGATTTCCGGCGGTTTGTGCTCGGCAAACTTGGGCCGGCGAGCCAATCCGGGGAGACCTGAAACGGGTCGCAAGACCCGTTGCCCTTGCATTGCGGACCTGGATTGCTTAGAGAAAAACACGCCGGCCTGCCCCAGTCCCATGCGAACAAGAGGAACATGGCAGAAGGGCCAACCCTGGCAGGCGACGGCGTATGAGGGGGCCGCTTGCGGTGCCAGCGGATGCGCAACCGATTCCGGCCCCCAAACGAGAGAGAAGGATAACCATGATCGTACTCGGATTATCAGGATCCCTGACCCATGACCCTTCGGCCGCGCTTTTCGTGGACGGCCGTCTTGTGGCCGCGGCGGAGGAAGAGCGCTTTCTGCGCGACAAACACGCCAAACGCCAATGGCCTTACCATTCCGCCCGCTATTGCCTCGAGGCGGCCGGCGTCGCGCCGCACGCTATCGACGCGGTGGCCTTTCCCTTTGCGCCCTTCGGTTTCACCTATCCCGGGCGCTGGCATTTTGCCCGACGCTATTGGTACGCGCCCGATCGGGCCCTGAACGCCCTGTTCAACGGCAACCGGCTTTTCCGTCGCAACCGCAAAGCCATCCTGAATCTGATGCGTCAGCTCGCCATCGATCCTGACCGGACCCCCTTCGTGCCGGTGGCCCATCATCTCACCCATGCCAGCAGTGCCTATCATCTCAGCGGGTTTGAAGGCAAAACGGCCATTTTAGGAATCGACGGCAAGGGGGAATATGCCACAACCTTTTTCGGCTATGGTGAAAAGGGCCGCATTCATTGCCTCAAGGAATTTTACGATCCCGATTCCCTGGGGGGGGTCTACGGCGCCATGACTCAGTATCTGGGCTTCGAAATGCTGGATGGGGAATTCAAGGTCATGGGCATGGCCCCTTACGGCGACCCGGGAAAATACGATTTGGGACGGCTGATTCAAAGCGACGGCCGATCTTTCAGTGTCGATACCCGGCTGGTCAATACCGTCGGGCTGCGGCGCTATAAGCAGGACGGTTTGGGGTTCTACTTCAGCCCCAAACTCGTGGCATGGCTCGGTCCCAAACGGGAGGGCGACGAAATCGACGATCCCTATGTGGACTACGCCGCCAGCATGCAGAAGCTGCTGGAGGACGTGTCCCTGGAACTCATCGAGACCTATCTCGGGGATATCCTGCGGGAGACCGGCCGCCTGTGTTTCGCGGGCGGGGTGGCCTTGAACGTCAAGTTGAACCAGCGCATCATCGATCTGCCGTATGTGAAGGAGCTTTTCGTTCAGCCGGCGGCCAGCGATGCCGGCACGGCGGTGGGTGCGGCTTCCTATGTCGCCCATCAGATGGGGGATGCCATCCACAAGCAGGAGCACGTCTATCTGGGTCCCGCTTTTTCCACGGACGACTGCCGCCGGGCCTGCGAAGCGCATCCGGAAAGCCCCCTCTTCGAACAGGTCGAAGACGCGCCCCGGGCGGCGGCCGGTTTGCTGGCCGATGGGCATCCCGTGGCCTGGTTTCAGGGGCGCATGGAATTCGGCCCGCGTGCTTTGGGCAACCGCAGCATCCTGGGGGATCCCAGCCGGGCGGGTATCGCCGACCGCATCAACGCCCAGATCAAGTACCGCGAGCGCTGGCGACCCTTCTGCCCCAGCATCCTGGACCGGGCGGCTGAAGATATTCTGCAGACCCGCCACCCGGCGCCTTACATGACCTTTGCCTTCACAGTGGCTGACCATTGGAAAAAGCGCATTCCGGAAGTGGTCCATATGGACGGTACCGCCCGCGCCCAGGTGGTGACCCGGGCCACCAACCCCCGCTACTACGCCCTGATCGAAGCATTGGAGGAGCTGCGCGGCGTTCCGGTGGTGCTCAACACATCCCTCAATCGACGGGGCGAACCCATCGTATGCACCCCCACCGATGCCCTGAACATGTTCTACGGATCCGATCTGCAATTTCTCTTTCTGGAGGATCTCCTGGTACGCAAGCGACCGTGAATCCGACCGCCTTCCGCCTTTTGCTCAGAACGAGCGGCCGGCGGCCAGCGCCTGGCCCAGCTTGGCCATGACCATGGCGGGGGTAATGGCGGCCATGCAGGTGGTGTTCTTGCGGGGGCAGACCTTGCGGTAGCATCCCAGGCAGTCCCCGTCGGAGCGCACGACCAGGTCACGGCAGCGGTAGGGGGCCACCCGGTCCGGATCGGTGGGACCGAAAAGGGCCACATAGGGCGTTCCCACGGCGGCGGATATGTGCCCCGGGCCGGAGTCCGGACCGGCGGCGGCGACGGCCTGGCGCAGAATGGCGACCAATTCCGTCAGGGACGTTTTTCCGGTAAGATTCAGCAACCGATCCGATTCGAAGGCAGCTGTGAGATGCCCGGCCGGGCCGGTTTGCGACCTGTCGCCCACCAGGATCACACCATATTCCCCGCGCGCCAGGATGGCTTGGGTGAGCCCCCGATAGCCCTCATAGGTCCAGTCCTTGGATATCCAGGAAGACCCCATGACGATGACGATGTAAGGCGCCGGCCGGCGCAACCGCAACCCGTTCGGCGGATCATCGTCACCGACGGAAGACAAGCCGAAGTCGGGGCGATCGGAAAGCGACCCTCCCAGATAGGAGATGAATTGGAGATAATGCTCCAGTTTGGGGCGCTGCGGGCTGAAATAGGGGAGATGATGGTTGTTGAACAGCCAGTTGAATTCCTTGGCGTTGCGGGGATGGACGCCGATGCGCTGGGGGGCACCGGAAAGCAGGGAAAAGAGGCCGCTTTTGAAATGGCGTTGCATATCCAGGGTGATATCGAAGCGGCGTGCGCTCAAAGCGTGCCTGAGATCCATAACGGCCGCTGCTTTGCGGGGACGGTCGAAAACAATGACCTCATCGATCAGCGGGTGGCGGTCCACGAGGGGCTTCCAGCGGGGTTCCACAAGCCAGGTGACGGTGGCCGCGGGCCAGTTGTGTTTGATTTCACCGGGAAGGCAAAGCCCCCGCACCAGGTCTCCCAGGGCGCCCATCAGGACAACCAGAATGGCGCTGTTGCGGGAAATCGGTGGGGGCGATGTTTGCTGTCGGATGTCGCTCATGGGCCAAACGTTTCTAACTAACAGCGGTCGCTCACGGCCGGCCGGCTACCGGACACGGCCGCGTTCGGGTGTTCATGGACCGGCGGCCAGGGTCATGATCTGTGCCAATTCAGCCGGCAGGCCATGTTTGACGATGGCTCGTTCCCAGCGTTGGCGATAGCGTTTCTTCAGCCGGCGCCGGTTGTTGGTATAACACGCTTTGTCGAAGTCGATGATATGGGGCTCGTTCTTCCTGTCCACTAAGACATTGCCCGGATGCAGATCAGGGTGCCAGATGCCATGCGTCATCAAGATCCGGATCTGGTCCGCGACCTGGATGCGCAACCCATTATCCAGCCTGCCATATTGCACGGTTTGGATCAAGGAGCAGTGTTCCGCCAGGGCCTCCATGATCAGCCAGCATTGCCCGCTGACCCGGCCCCGGATCGCAAACGCGATGGGCTTTGGCGCGGCAATCCCGATCCGGCGGACGGTTTCCAGCCAGCGGAATTCCCGTTCGCTCCGGCTCCGGGGCCAGTGGATATAACGATTCCGGTTGAAGTGCCGGATCATCCCCCCCCGGGCAAATTGTTTCACCGCCACCGATCCGATGTCCTCCACCGCCACGATGGTAACGACCTGGCGGCCGGCCAGGACACCCTGAGCCTGCGCCGGCCGCTGGTCGAAGACCGTTTGCAATTGCTGAAGCTGTCGGGGGGTGAGAGGCCGACAGGCTTCCAGACGGATCCCGTGATCATCGTGGCGGTGCAAAGCGCTCATGGCAGCTCCAAAACCCTTTTGGCCGCGGCGATCACCTCTTCGGGCCGCACTTCCTCCATGCAGGCCCGGGTCCCCGTGGGGCAGGTTTGGCCTCCGTGGCGGGCGCAGGGTTTGCAGGGCAGGTCCTTTTTTTCCACGGCCATGGCCCGTGGGTTGTGCCAGGGACCGAAGCCGAAGGAAGGGCTGGTGGCGCAGAAAACCGCGACGCAGGGAATGGCAAAGGCCGATGCCATATGGAGGGCCATACTGTCGTTGCAGATCATGAGGCGGGCCTTGTGGACGATAGCCAGGGCATCTCCCAGCGATGTCCGGCCGGCCAGATCGAGGACGTCCATCTGGTCAGCCACCCGACGATTGACCTCACGGTCGTCCGGCCCGCCCAGCAGGGCCACCGCGTATCCCTGGTTTAGGAAATGGGCCGCCACCGTCCGAAAGTGCTGCCAAGACCACATTTTGGTGGGCCAGGCACTGCCCGGAACAAGCAGTGCGAGGGGCCGCTCCTCAGCCAGCAGCTGTCTGGCGGCAGGCCCGAGCCTCGCGTAAGGCGGCGGGAAGAGCCTCAGCCGGGTGTCGAAGCTGTTCAGCGGGGCTTCGCCGGTCAGGAGACTCAGGTTGCGCAGGACATCATGGTCAGTTGGCCTGCGGGTCTGCCGGCTGTGGAAGATAAAGGGCAACTTGGCATTCTGAAAGCCCGTGCGATGGGGGATGCCGCTGACAAGCAGGGTCAGGGCGGTCCGGTAGGATCGCTGCAGGGCATAGGCCCGGTCAAAGCGTCTGCGGCGCAGATCCAGACCGGTGCGGATGAGACCTGAGAGGCCGGCCGCCTGCCGGCGCTTGTCAAAGGCCAGGACGCCTTTCAGGAGAGGGTCGTGCTGCACGAGGCCGGTGCCGGCCGGGGTGGTCATCATCCAGAGCTCCGCCTCGGGGTAGAGCCGGTGGACGCCGGCAACGACCGGTGTCGACAGGATGGTATCTCCCAAATAGCTGGTTTGTAGGATCAATATGCGCATGGGGTCTCCGGTGACGGTCAGCCGTTGCGGCAGCGGTGGCGCTGGTTGGGCGGTACCATCGGTCGCTGCCGGGCCAAAAGCGCCGCGATGGCGGCGGCTGAGCGGGCTGTGCCGCCCTGGTGATTCCGGAGATAGGCGTCGAAAGCTTCCCTTACCGCTTCCCGCGGTAGGGGCGATGCTACGATCTCGAGAAGGATTTCGGCGGCGTTGCGCCAATCTGCCGCTACCCGCACGAGACCATTGGCAAAAAGGTCCTCGCCGACCCAGTCAAACGTCTCCCATGAAGGGCCGATGACGGGAACAAGCCCGCAGGGCAATGGCTCCAGGAAATTTTGGCCGCCCAGAGGCGCAAGGCTGCCCCCCACGAAAGCGCCGCAGGCGGCGGCGTAGGCCTGGGACAATTCTCCGAAGACATCCCACAGGATGACGCTCCCCGGAGGGGCGGTAGCGGTTGTTCGGGACCGCAGCTGGCAGGGGATGCCCCCGGATGCGAGGCGCGTCAGCCACGGCCCGATACGGTGCATATGGCGCGGGAAAAGGCCGATGATCAGCTCCGGTCGATGAGCGCGCAGATGGCCGATCATCCGGCTGACGGCCTCTTCCTCCTCGCGGCGCACGGACCCCAGCACCACCAGGGCACTATCGGGCGGAATCAATTGTGCTACCAGATTGGCAGGGTCGCTTTGCAGACCGGCGCGCAGGCGGTCGAACTTCATATTGGGTACAACAGATACGCCCTCCGGGCTGTACAGGCCGGCATAGCGGTTGGCATCGGCGGGGCTGACAGCCAGAATGCGCTCGGGCGCCAGGGCGCGCCAGAGATCGGGCCAGACCCGATAATGCCGCAGGCTCCTGGCACGCATGCGGCCATTCACAATGATGCAGGGAATCCGGCTGCATTTAAGGGTCTTCAACAAGCCCGGCCAGATCTCCGTTTCAAGCAGGACCACGAGGCGCGGCTGGATGGCGCCGACGGCGGCAGCCATCAGAGAAGGGCGGTCGAATGGGAAATAGGCCGACACGCAACGCGTACCCGTGGGGCCCCCAGGACGGTTGGCGATGCCGGCCTCGATGATGTCCTTGCCCTGGCGGGTATTGGTGGTTATCAGGATACGATGGTCGCCGGTTGCCGCCAGATGGTCGAGCAGCATACACGCCAGGTAGGATTCGCCGGCGGAGGCCGCCTGAATCCAGATGTCGAAGGGTCCCTCCGGGAAAGGCTTTCCGATGCGTTGCGGCAATCCTTCCTTGAGGCGCTGATTGCGGCTGAGGAGCGGGATGGCCGCTTGCCAGAGCCATTCATATAATACCAGGGCCGCTTTCACGGACCATGTGAAATCTACCGTTGCCATCTTTCCGGAACCATCAGTGAAGGTGACCTAACAGGCCGTGGATAAACGGCGTCTAAGGCCGAAATGCGGCGTTGCCGACCTCGCGAAACGGCGCTACAACCCTGATGGTTGCTGCGCTTTTCGCATCGGCCGGGGCCTTGCCTTTCGGCCTAATTCTTGTTTATTCACGGCCTGCTAAACATTATGGCATGCCGCCTGCCCCCTGGGGCGGTATTGAAACGGCGATCCTATTTTAACCGCCGTGGCCTGTCAAATTAAAAGGCCATCACGGTTGCCGGCAACCCGCTGAACCCGTGGGGTCTTTGTTGAAGGTGGAAGGGTTTTGTGCTATGCACGATTGATTTAATTGTGTAGTGATTAAAGGGGCGTCGCTCGGCATCCGGCGCCCCATGCGAGCTCCGGTTGGCACCCCGTCGTCCACGGGACGGGATAGCGGACAACCGGCAGGAAAGGAACTTCATGGCTGTGCAACATCGTGTTTCGGTTGGTCCTGTAACCTGTGGTTCAGACACCTTGTTTTTGATTTCAGGGCCCTGTGTCATCGAAGATGAGTCTATCATGATGCAGACGGCGGAACGATTGAAAGAGCTGTCCCAGCGTCTGAAGCTGCCCCTGATCTTCAAGTCGTCCTTCATGAAGGACAACCGCAGTGCCATAGAGCATTTCCACGGCCCCGGGCTGGACAAGGGGTTGGCCCTGCTGGCGAAAATCCGGGAGACCTTTGATGTCCCCATCATTACCGATGTGCATTTCCCCGAACAGATCGGGCCGACGGCCGCAGTGGCCGACGTGATCCAGATCCCCGCTTATCTTTGCATGCAAACCGAGTTGGTGATTACAGCAGCCAGGACGGGGCGGGCCATCAACATCAAGCACGGGCAATTCCTGGCGCCCGCCAACATGATCAAGCCCGTCCAGAAAATCGAAAGCTTCGGGTATCATGACATCCTGCTGACGGAACGCGGCTATACCTTCGGCTACAATGACCTGGTGGTCGATCCCCGCAGCTTCTATGAGCTGCGCCAAATCGGCTATCCGGTCGTTTTCGACATCACCCACAGTATCCGCCGCTACGGAATCCCCAGCAAAGATCCCCGGGGCAGCAGCCGTGAGTATCTCACGACCATCGCCCGCGCCGGTGTGGCCGCCGGCGTCGACGGGGTTTTTATCGAAACCCACCCGAACCCGCCGGAAGCGTTGTGCGATGCGGCCAGCCAACTGGCGCTCGATCAGATGGAAGCATTCCTCATGCCGTTGATCGAGATTCACAACCTTGTCAAGGAACAACGCGACTAGATAAACCGATTAAAGACCCCATAGCGCTATTGCGGTAGGCGTTCGGCGGGACATCGACCGCGAGCGTTCGGCCGCCTGTGAGACGGCGCTTGGATAAAAGAAAGGATAGAGGATGGATTTATATCTTGATTCGGCCGACTTCAAGGAAATTGAAGAGGCCCTCCGTTTGGGATTTATCAAAGGGCTGACCACAACCCCCACTTTCATGCACCGGCACGGGATTACCGATATCGATGGTGCCATTGTCAAGCTTTCCGGCATGGTGCCGGAGCTTCAGGTGGAAGCACTGGGGGAAACGCACGACGAAATCGTCTCCGAGGCCCATCGCCTGCTGGATTTACCTCTGGTCAAAGCGCCCGTCTTCAAGGTGCCCGTCTCCCTTGAAGGACTGCGGGCCTGCAAGACCCTGACGGACGAGGGCCACCGCGTCAATGTCCATCTGATCTATACCCTGAATCAGGCCTACATGGCGATGGCCGCCGGGGCGGCCTTTGTCTGTCCCCTGGCCGGGCGGCTGCAGGACCAGGGGCATGAAGCGATTCTGCTCTATGAGCAATGCGTCGATCTGGTGGATCGCTACGACTATCCCACCAAGATCATGTTTTCTTCGGTGCGCTATCCCGATCACGTCCGGCAGGCTGCCTTGGCCGGCGTGCATGTCTGCACCGTGCCCTGGGGCGTCATGAAGCGCCTCTGCGACAACGCCCTGACCAAGGTCGGCACCGAGCAGTTCTTCGAACACACCCGCTTGATGACGGTCAAGGTGAAAGACGTCATCCGGGCGAACAATCCCGTCTGCCGCCTGGCGGATACGGTGAAGAATGCCCTGGTGAAGATGACGGCCTCGCGCATCGGCGCGGTGACCCTCGTCGACGATGCCGGACAATTGGCGGGTATTTTTACCGATGGTGACATCCGCCGCCGTTTGCAGGAAGGCGGCGACGGAATCCTGGACCGCGCCATGGGGGAGGCGGGATTTACGGCCGATCCGGTTTCCATCAATGCCGAGGCCCTGCTCTATGAAGCGGTCAACGTCTTCAATGCGCGCCAGATCGATAATATCGTCGTCCTGGAAGACAATCTTCCCATCGGGATATTGGATATTCAGGACCTCGTCAAAATGGGACTTCTGGGATAACCGCCATGGCTACCGATGCTGCCGCAAACCCGCCCTGGTTGAAAATTTTTCAAGGTCTGGGCGGCCAGTTCGTAACGCCTCCGCCCCAATTGCGGCAGAAGTTCGTCCGCATCCGGGCGTTGATCTTCGATTGGGACGGTGTCTTCAATACGGGCGAAAAGGGGGAGCAGCAGACCAGCTCCTACACCGAGCCCGACTCCATGGGCACCAACATGCTGCGGTTCGGGCTGTGGCTGCCCCAGGAGGTCATGCCGGTGGTGGCGGTCATCACCGGGGTCGAAAACCGCTCGGCCATGCACCTGGCCCGCCGTGAACATTTCCAGGACGTTTATTTCAGCATCCGCAATAAGGGCCTGGCCGTGACACACCTTTGTTCGGCCCATGGCATCCGCCCCGATCAGGTGGCCTGTCTTTTCGACGATATCAACGATCTCGAGATGGCCCAGGCCTGCGGTGTGCGGTGCCTGGTAGCCCGCGGCGCCAGCCCCATGTTCACCCGCTATGTCGTCCGCCGGGGCTTGACGGACTATGTCACGGGGTGCGGGCCCCATCGCCATGGGGTGCGCGAGTTCTGCGAACTGGCGCTGGCGGCCATGGAACGCTACGATCAGGTCATTGCGGCCCGCATGTCCTGGAACGCGCAATACCAAGCCTATTTCACCCAGCGGCAGGCTATTTTGACCAATTTTTACACTCAGAGGGCGGACCAGATCAAACCGGCCGCCAATATTGCCTGAAACGGCCGCCCATGGACAAACCCGCACCAATCGAGACGCCTGACAGGTTATCATGCTGCTGAATAAACTGGCCGGCTGCATCGGCCGCGTGCCGCCTGCCACACTGGGCACCCTGGGACGTGGTATCGGCCGTATCGCTTATATGGTGGATATCCGGCATCGCCGCATTGTGCTGCAGAACTTGGCCTTTATCTATCCCCAATGGGATTTGCCCCGGCTCCGTCGGATAGCCCGACGCATTTTTCAGCATTTTGGCGTTGTCCTGCTCGAGATCCTTCAGGCCCCCTTCCTCGACCCCGAGGCGTTGGCGTCAAGGGTTCACGTGGAGGGGGTCGAACAGCTCGCCGCCCTCATGGACAATCCGCGGGGCTGCCTCTTGTATTCGGCCCATCTAGGAAACTGGGAACTGGGATTTCTGGCGCTTTCCGCCCGGCTGAATCGCCCGGTGACAACGGTGGCCAAACCCATCAAGCTGCAAATAGCCCATGCCTGGCTGACCGCCCTGCGCTCCCGCTTCGGGAACCGAGTGGTGTTCAAGGATGGCGCTCTGCCGTTTATGATCCAGGCCCTGCGCAAGGGGGAGACTGTCGGCGTGCTCATCGATCAGGGAGTCCGCCGCAAAGAAGCCGTAGAGATCTCTTTTTTCGGGAAGCACTCCCTGGCAACACCGGCCGCCGCCTTGCTGGGACTGCGCTGCCGGGTGCCGGTGGTGCCCTTGTTCTGTGTGCGGGGGGGCGATGGGCGTTACCGGGTCAAGGTCTACCCGGCCGTAGCATTCGAACGCTCGGCCTCTTTGCACAGCGACATCACCGCCTTCACCCAAGAGCTGCTTCACATCCTGGAGGATGTGATCAAGGCGTACCCCGAGCAATGGTTCTGGTTTCACAAGCGCTGGAAGCGAACCCACCCCGCGCTTTATCCCGAATATCGTGAACTGTTGCGCAAAAAACGCCTCAGGAAGGGGCTGCCTGAATGACCGCACCGACCGTCATGGCGAGAGAGCGGCGTGGGCGGGACAGCGACCGGATCGCGACTTTCTAGAAATCCTGCAACCACCGAATTCAATCGGCGTTATCGAAGTGGAGCTTTCCTTCATGCGGTACCCTACGAAATGGCAATCCTCACATCTCGGCTGGATCATACCCTTGGCGGTTTCCCTGCTGCTCAAGGGCTTTTTGTCCCTGCAGGATGTGGTGCTCAACTCCGATGGCGTCGTCTATTTGGAAGCCGCCCGGATGATCGCCGAGGGCCATTTCTCCCAAAGTCTTCTTCTATACCCGATGCCGGCTTATCCACTATTGATCGCGGCCGCTCATCTCATTGTGCCCGACTGGATACTAGCCGCCAAGCTCATTAACGTTATTGCCGCCGCGGCGATAACGCTTCCGGTCTACTGGCTTACCCAACTGTTGTTCGATCGACGGGCCGCCTTCTATGCGGCTCTGGCCGTGGCTCTGCTGCCCAAACTGAATGACATGGCGCCGGACGTGATTCGCGATCCCTGCTTTCTCCTGCTGGCTTGCGGTTCGGTGGCCTGGATGGTCGAGGCATTTGCCATGAAGCGCATCCGCGGGGTTTTGGGGGCCTTCGCCCTCGCCGGCGCCGCTCTCTTGTTCCGCATCGAAGCGATTTCCTTGTTCATGGTCTATCTCCTCTATTTGGCCGGGGTGGCATTGGTTGCAAAAGAACAGCGCCGTTTTGCTCGCAAGGCGCTGCTGGTGGTCCTGATCCCCGCGCTGCTCGGCATGGTAGGCCTGGTCGGTGTGGGAGCTACATCTGGAGGCGCCGACCGCGTCGATCAGCTGCAGGCCTTCGGCCGGAGTATTCTCGATGGTCGCTTTTTCTCCCGGTACCAGGATATTTACGCCCACCTTAAAGACAGCGAGCGTTTGTCCCCGGGGACATCAGGGGAGCTTTTCAAGCTGGCCCGGCATTACCTGCCGCTTCTCTGCCTCGTTGGCATGCTGGAGGCGTTTTTCAAAGGACTCTTCTGGCCTAACGCCGTGCTCCTCTGGATCGCCCGCCGGAGGGTCTCAACCGGCGGCATACCGTTGGTGCTCCTTACGATCATAATCCACAGCCTGCTAGTGTTGATTTATTTCCTGCGTATCGATTATTTGTCTTCGCGCTATCTTCTGTTTTGTGCGCTTTTGACCCTGCCTTTGGTCGGCCAGGGGGCTGTTTTGTTGGAGGGTAAGGCCCAGAGGGTGACTTGGCGCAAAACGGCGCTTGCGCTTATCGTTCTTGTTTTTGTGGCTTTTCCGCTGTACCGCTCGGTCGTCCAGGGCTTCGGGGAGGATCGCGCCATTGCCATGACAGGCAGATGGCTGTCCCATGAATCTGAATTGCGGCGGGTGCCGTGGGCTGTCAACGACTTGCGCTACTACATTTACGCCGGCAAACCTCTCGACCTCCAGAAAGAGGAGGAGGGGGCTATTAAAGTGGCGCGGTACCAGATTGAGAAAAACTATCGCGCGCTGGAGAAACTGGCCCGCGACGGAGGCAAAGACGTTATCATCCTGAGGAGACGCAGAAAGGATCCAAGCGGGACCGTTCACTTCGCGACCTTTCATAAAGTCAAGGCGATCGAGAGTTCGCAAAGCATCATCACCGTTTACGCACGAAACGGCCTCTTCCCAAAAGAGGCTGGTGCACACGGGGAATATTCGGATTAGACGTTGTTTTGGGCGGGGAAAGTGCGTTGGCCTTTTTAGAGCGGCTTGATGCTGTCGTCGTATCACTGTTGGAATGGCAGCCTCAAGCCTGGCTGTTGTGTTGCGCAGCAGATGCTGTAAAATAGGCCTCATAACGTTCGCGCAGCCGCCGCTCGTTAGAGGATGGCAGCTCGGCGGAAGCGCAATAGGCGTCAATGAAAATATGCCTTGCCGGCGACAGGCAGCCGAGATCGGAATCATAGCGAAACAAATGGCGCAGGTTGCGGATGCGCAAATTTAGCGTAAGGGGGCCGCGCCGAAAACGCATATCCGCGATGTCGATCAGCCCGACTTGACTGCGGGGCGTCAGCACCACGTTGCCGAAGTGGATGGACCGGAAATAAATTCCGCTGTGATGCAGTCGTTGAAAAAATATCCCCAATTGGCTGGCCAGCTGCCGGTCGATGGCGTGATGTTCGCAGTGCTCACGTAGCGTTTGACCCTCAAGGGGGCTGTAATGGACAGCGGTCCGCTGCAGGGCGACGATTTTGAAGACCCCCTGGATTTCCACCGTCGGAATATCGGCGGTTTGAAGCCTGTGGGCATGACGCCGGAAGCGAATAGGGTAGGGAACCAGGCGTGCAGATGTCAGCAGCCGCTTGATACGAAATAATTTGAGAATGCTTTGGTCCCTGAGGCGCAGAACCTTGGGTGAAAGCTGGCCATCGACGTATTCACTCGACAAAATTTCAGCACCCTCAATGAGATCGTAGTACCGCGCCAGAGGAACCGACTGCATCATGAATCCTTTATCGTTTGCGGTTTGCCCTCGTGTGACCGTGTGATTCATACTGCTTGGCACCGCTGTTCAAACATGAAAAGGCCGATGGGGGGTACAATTGTTGGCGATGCCCAAACGCAATGTGTTGATTTTGAATCACAGCTATAAATCCCCCTTCAAAGAGCTGGATGTCCAGTACGCAAAGCTGTTTCATCCAGACCGTTTTAGGGTGACGATGGCCTATCTCACCGGCGGCGCAGACTCGGAGGAGGTCGTCTTCTCTTCCCCGTATGATACCATATTTCTGAATTTAAGAAAAAAGGATATTCGCCGGTTTAAGGTGCGCGCCATTCGTAAGGTGCGGGCGTTGTGCGAAGAACGCAACATTACGGTCAGCATCTGTCATCGTTACAAACCGACCTATATAATGGCCTGGGTCGCGCGCTCGTGCCGGATTCCCTATCTCATTTCCGTGATGCACGATTTCCGTACCTTGAATCGACTGTCCCACAAATTATTTGTCTATTGGCGTTTACGGCATCAATTCGTGTTTGCCGGTGTTTCGGATGCGGTGCGCGATGATATTTATCGAGATGGATGGGGATTGCGGCGGGATCAGGTTATTACCCTGCCGAATTCAATTGATTTGCCGGAGACAGAAGCCCGGCAGCTCGATCGCGAGACAGCGCGTCGCCAACTCAACCTTCCCGAGGATGCGTTCGTCCTGGGCACCGTGGGACGTCTGCATCCTGCAAAAGACCATCTGACCCTGATAAATGCAATGGCACTGGCAGCCTGCGACCGCCCGGATATTCGTCTTGTCATCATCGGCAATGGTCCTCTGGAAGAATCGTTGCAAGAGGAAATTCAACGCCATCGCCTCGACAACCACATCAAGCTGACGGGTTTCATACCGGAGGCATCACGCCTGATGCGCGCCTTCGATGTCTATGTATCCTCTTCAGGCAAGGAGCCTTTTGGCATGGTGCTTCTGGAGGCAATGGCAGCCGGCCTTCCCATTATCGCGACAGCTGTGGATGGCGTGCCTCAAGTGATGGGCGATTGCGGTTGTTTGGTCCCCGCCGGTGACGCACAAACGCTGGCTGAAGCCATTACGGCGTATTCTAAAAAGCCCTCCTCCGAATTGTTCGATTTAGGTAGGGTGAGCCGGCAAAGATTGCAGGATAATTATACAACAGAACATTTTCGCGACACTTTCTGGGAATTGTTTTCGGCCAGAGGCCTGTTGCCATGAAAAGCCTGGGACGATGTGTTGAGGGGCCGCTATGTTTGTGGTAAGGGCAACATACTTGGGACATTAGCCCCGATAAGGCGTTATCCACAAAACAAGGATGGAAAGGAATGGACTATTCTCTAAAAGCGTATTTCCATGCCGAGATTAATGGCCTCGAAAAGACGTTTTCATGGATACGCGTGCTTCGCAAGGCCTTTCGGGGGCGCCATGACAATTATCTCTTCTGGTGGCGCATTGCTTCCCGTCTCCATGGCTCTAAAATCCGGTTGGTCAAATCCATCGGTAAATCCATCAATCGGCGCATAACCCGTAGACACGGGATCGATATTATGATGGGGGCAAAAATAGCGCCGGGTCTCAACCTCGGCCATATGTTGGGTGTCTGCATTACCAGCGGCCTCGTTGCCGGCAAAAACCTGAATGTGAGACAAAACGTGCAGATCGGAGCGCTTCGTAAGGGGGAGTGCAAGATCAGTATTGGCGACAATGTTTTTGTCGGCACCAATTCCTGCATTCTCGGAACCGGCTTGCACATTGGCGACAATGTGGTCATCGGTGCAATGAGTTTTGTCAGTCAAAGTATTCCCGACAATGCAACCTTCATTACGGAAAAGGTAAGCCGCATCCTGGTCAGGGAGGAGGGGCCCTGATCACACGCACGCCCGGAAAGGGCCGGCGTCTGACAACCGTCCAGCGTTCAGAGATATGTCCTTAAACACGCTAAAATCCATTATCATGGTGATGCCCTATTTCGGTCAATGGCCTGAATGGATAGATCTTTTCATGATCTCGTGCCGCTGGAATGCCACGGTCAACTGGCTGTTCATAACGGATTGCGGTACCCCGGCCTGCGCGCCGGACAACGTCGAGTTCATTCAGATGTCCTATGCTGACTACCGCCAGTTCATCTCCGAGCGTCTGGGCATCCGCTTCCCCGACACATCCCCCTATAAACTCTGCGATTACAAGCCGACCTACGGTTATCTCCATGAGGATTTGGTCAGGGGATACGACTTCTTCGGGTTCGGTGACATTGACGTGATCTACGGCAATATCCGTCATTTTTACACACCCGAAGTCCTTCGCCACAATGTCATCTCAACCCATGACAACCGTCTTTCGGGGCATTTTTGCCTGCTCCGCAACAACGAGCGCATGCGGCAAGCCTTCCGTCGTGTTGAAAACTGGCGTATGTACATGGAGACTCCGGAGCACAGAGGATTCGACGAACACAAGTTCCGGCGGATTGTACTGCGCCACAACAAACATCCGCGTTTCATGCGCAAAATCAGCGGTTGGCTGGATCCCTATCAACGCGGGACCTATTTTAGAGAACAATACAGCACTATTCTGTCGCCGGTGCCATGGCACAACGGTTCACTGGACCATCCCCAGGAATGGCGATGGCGAAGAGGTCGGCTTACCAATACACGGGATGGGGAGCGCGAGTTTCTCTACCTCCATTTCATGAATTGGAAATCTTCACGCTACCTGTATAAATATCGCGGGGAGGCCGCTGCCTGGGAAGACCATGACGGGGTAGTCCCTTTCACCGTGACGCCTGATCTCGAAGGGTGGTGGATAACGCGCCGCGGCTTCCACCTGCTATGAAGAATGCGGCCGGTTCCCGGATCCGCTTGGAGCCCGTCCGGTTAATTTGAAAAACAAGGAAATTCATGATGTCTTTCTTCAAGAAATTTCGCGCTACCGCGCCCAACGACATTCGCGCCGAACGTTTTATCCAAAGCCTTTATTCTGAAACACATGTCGATTATCCCAGCGTCAAACATAGTCTCGACTGGTCGACCAAGAGAAGGCATCTCGACTTTCTCCATAATTTTGTTAACGCTTTAAAACCCAAGGTCATTATTGAGACAGGCACCTTTGAAGGCCACGGAACCTATGCAATGGCGGCTGCGGCCCATGCGAACGACAATCACGCGCGAATATTTACCATCGACTACGATGGCGATCCTATTCAAGATGCAAAAGGCTCGGTAAGCCAGGAGCAATGGTTGGCGCTTAAGCATATTCGTCAAAGCCACTTGGAAACCATAAAGAAAAAATTCCCGAATTGCATGGTGACCTTCGTGGAAGGTGATTCTCGCGAAGTGCTGCCGGTGCTGTTGGATACGATTGATCAATGGGATTTTTGGTATCAGGACTCCATGCATTTTGCCGAGGGCATACAGCAGGAATGGGAAATTATGGAGGCGAAAGCCGCCGTGAATGCCACCATTATATTTGACGATATCAGTAAGAAAAATCGATTCAGTCGCTGGTTTAAGGCCAACTATAAACGCTCGTGGCGTTATGCACCACGTCGGGATTTTGGCCACAAACAGTGTTTGGCGCAAAAAAAATAGAAATATTGTATAGCGATTGGCCTCAATTCCGCGGCCTTACCCTGCCAAGTGCTAAGGATAGCGTTGGCGGCCTTGCGGTGCCGTATCGAGCGCATCCGTCAGCCGCTCCGCCATTCCGGTTATTTGGTGGTTAACCTCACGCAAACCTCTCCAGTTGAGTTGCAGGCGTCTTAGATCTTTACGGAAAGCCCGTTTGAATTTGGCTGGATTGCGATGAGCTTGCATTCCGTCCAGGTCCACCAAATAGAGTTGGTTTGAGGATATAAGGAAATTGGTCGCTTTGAAATCACCATGGCTGATTCGTGCTCCGGCTAACTGCATAAGAAGCGTCTCCAGTTGACCGAACCAATGGGCAATGGCTAGGGGCTGGTCGATTCTGGCGCGAATGATCCGATCAATCGTTTCTCCCGGCAGATAGGCCATTATGAAATAGGCTCGTCTCCGAATCCACCCCCATCTTTCTTCAATCACGGCCAGCGGCCGCGGTGTGGCAATCCCTATAAAACGAAGTCGCTGTGCGTTCTGCCAGGAGATCATGGCCCGGCTGGGACGCAGGCTGCGGCTGAGGGCATGGACCCTGTTTTTGATGTTGTAGCGCTTGACCACAACATCCTGACCATCGACGGAACATCTTGCAACCGTGGCACTGTTGCCGGCTTTGAGAATGGTGCCGGTCTCGATGAAGGCATCCGGATCGTTCAACAGGGGCTGGAAGACGGGGGTATACCATTCGCGGTCACATGCTATGAATCGGCGCCATTGCTTGCGGACGACAAAGGCTGTGCATGACCGCCGCGTTTTGGGGAGAAAGCGTTTTAAGCGCCACGCTCGCCAGCGCTGGATAGCCGCGTTGATGTCGTGGTAGACGAGGGATTGGGGCGGCCAATTGCGGCAGGTGCGATAGACTTCCAGCAAGGGGGGCACCAGGGCGTCAAAGCTTGGCTGAAACTGGGCGAAAAACAGGGCCAGATTGGAAAGGCTGTGCCGCTGGGAAAGCGGTACAGGGCCGGGCTTTTCGATATCATCGCCATCGATGACCATCACCTGGTTGCCCGCTATCAGAAAATTGCCGGGATGGATATCCCGCTGTCTGAGGCCGGCCGCATGCAGCCCGGCGATGGATGCCACCACGGGCCGTAGCGTCTCGAACCGTCCCTTGGCGCTGCACCGTCTCAGGCGTTCGCTTAGGTCCGCAAAACCGCACATTTCACGGACCAGGAGCACGGGGGCCTGACCATCCGCCAGTCGCCCCTGGAAAAGAATGTCGGGCGTAGGGATCCCGGCCGCCCTCAGGGCTTCGATTCCCTGCCGCTCCCGTCGGTAGTGTCGTTCGGCGCCTGACGGGTCAAGGAAGAGTTTGGCGACGACCGGCACGCCGTCGGCTCGCGTGCCGGAACAGACCAGACGTTTGCCGGGCAGATGTCGCAGCACAGCGGTGCATGTCAGGCGGGAAGGGCCTTCATCCGTGCACAGAACCAATTGAAACGGAGTCGGCATCCCCCGTTTCGCATCGCGCAGCGTGCGGGTTTCAAAGCGGCGCATGCGTCGCTCCCCCCAGCGTCGGCTGATCCGCCGCTGGACGCTTCGAATTGTTCCGGGGACACTCTGACTGTAAGGTGAATTTTATCATTATCATTGGCCTGAGCCGTTGGGTTGACGACGGGTGTTCCCGGCGGCTTAGATTCGGAATTCCCGGAATTTTGGAGATCGGTCTTTGGTTCCCGTCAGGAAGCACGGGGTTTACCGATGCACAAGGGCGCTTTGCGTTGGTATTCGCGATACCCGGCCTGGGCCCTACGGGCCACCTTTTTCCAGAACCGTCCCTCCTCGCGGAGCACCGTCCGCCAGGGGCGCTGGTGATATTCTTGGATGAATCGCAGAAGATCCCGCCGGGTCAGACCGATATCCATGCTCGAAAAATAAAGGCCGGCCACATCTTTGATATGCCAGCGTCGTTTCATCCGGCGGTGCTGCTCCGCCCGATGGAGATCGATCAGGTACAAGCGGGGCAGAGGGCTTGCGGGGGCCTGGAGATCTGCCGTGGTATCCAGCAGGAAGTGGCAGAGGTATAGATCGCGGTGTACCATGCCGTTGGTATGCAGGGTTCGGGCGATTTGGGCGACCCGTTCGATCAGGGCCCGCTTCAATCGGGGAGACGGGGGCTGCGTTTTCCAGTTCAGGCAGAAATCTTCCAGGCTGATGGTGGGCCGCAATTCTTCCGTGATGATGAAGGAGCGTCGATGCACGGGATGACGCCCCTGTTTCCCATAACCCGCCAGCTGCATGGTTTCAATGCCGATGCGCGGGAGGATCTCGATGGCCTGCCATTCATTTTCGGCGCCGATGAAGGGTTTACGAAATTTCAGCAGGCAGGCCAACAAGGCCTTCCAGCCGATGCCCATGTAGACTTTGGCAAAATAGCTTTGCCCGTCCAGTTCGAAACGGAAAGTGCGGCGCCCCTCCTTTTCGCGGTAGACTTGGCCTTCCAGGTGCGCAAGGATGGTGTAGATATCCTGGCCGGCCCAGACCTTTTGCAGGGGTTCAACGAGTTTCAGCATGGGGGGCGCCCTTCGATGATGTCGGCGGCTTTTTCCGGCATGCTGAAGACGTCGTGGCGGGTGACATAGCGCCAGCCGTTTTCCCCCCATGCCGCGCGATGATCGCATGTGAGCATTTCCGTCAGAAGGCGATCCAATTCGGGCTGCTGAAAGGGTGAGGGCAGCAGCCGTCCGGCGCCGGCCCGCTCGACATGATAGCCGTACCCGCACACATCGGTGGCCAGCACCGGCAGACGGGCCGCCATGGCCTCGATGAGGACGGTGCCGGTGTTCTCCCGGTAGGCGGGGTGCAGGAGGAGATCGGCGCTGAAGAGAAAGCGGGGGATGTCGTCACGTCCGTGGAAGAAAAGGATGTGTCTGGCAATGCCCAGACGGCGGGCCAACGCCTGAAAAGGCCGAAAATTATCCCGGCCGATAATGACCAGCACGGCCTTGCGGCGCAGACCTTCCGGCAGGGCTGCAAAAGCCTTCATGGCGCGGTCGGTGCCCTTGGTCCGAAACCCCGAACCGACCATGAGAATCATATGGCTGTCCGCCGCAATCTTGAGTTCGGCGCGCAGCTGGCGGCGTATATCAGCGCCATCGGCCGGGAAAAGGCGGTCCCGCGCGATACCGGGCGGCAGGACATGAAATCGGTCTCCCGGCGTACCATAGTAATGCTGATAGACCGTGCGATCCTTCTCCGTCAGCAGCAGGATGCGGGTGGCGGCCGTCGGCGCGAACACCGCTCGCTCGAGGGCCAGATAGGACCGGCCGCGTCCGGTGTAAGGATACCAGAAAGGTTTGGCTTCCACCCGTTCGGCAAAACAGCTGTCGGCGGCATAGTAGAAATCGAGCCCGGGCATCTTGCTGAACCCCACGACGGCATCATACCCGTTAGAGCGGGTCCGGCGCCGAACCTCCCGGGACAGGGCCAGCCGCCGCTGGTGGTTGCTGAAGGCCCGCAGCCCAAGAACGGTGACGTTCAATCCTGCGGGCACCTCGCCCTGCCAATAGGGGGTGAATACATCCACATGGTGCCCGCGGGCCATGCAGGTCCGGGCGATTTGCAAAAAGTCCCGCTGCAGGCCGCCAAAAGGAAAATATTTTATCAAGGTGAAGGCGAACTTCATGCCCTGGCTCGTCAATTTGGGTGGCGTCCTAAATCGGGCCTTGTATTAGACCATGCCCTGCCGGATTGCAAGGGGCGGCCTTGGGCGACCGGCACGGAACACGGGGTTACATCTTGCCAAAGCAGGGTAACCCTGATAACCATGGTGCGCATTCCGGCTGCGGCCGCGGGCGCTTCGGCGACCTGTTGGGCAGGCACCGCAGAGGGATGGGATACCATCAGACTGGGGGCCGATGCGCCTGCAAACAGACGGCAGCTTCGCGCGGATGCCCGGGAAACGATGTGACCGATTTGAAACGGGAGGTTGTGATATGAGTCTGAACAAGGCCCTTTTGGACATTCTGGTTTGTCCGCAGTGCAAGGGAGAATTGCAGCTGGAGGCGGATGAGAGCGGTTTGCGTTGCGAGGCCTGCCGCCTGCGCTACGCCATCCGTGACGATATCCCCATCATGCTGGTGGACGAAGCCCAGCCTTTGGATGCATGAGTGTCCCGGCGCCACCACGTCCGGCCAAACTGATCGTCGGTTTTTTCCTGGCACGCCAAACCCTGGCCGAAAGCGTTGGCGGTCGGCTGGAAGACCTCTTCGGCCCGGTGGATCTTGTCAGTGAATGGCTGCCCTTTGATTTTACGGACTATTACGCCAGGGAAATGGGGGGGCCGCTCTACCGGCAACTTTTGGCCTTTAAAAACCTGATCGATCAGGAACAGCTGCCGGATATCAAGCACCAAACCAACGCCATCGAATCCGCCTTTACCCGCGAGGGGCGCCGGGAAGTCAATATCGATCCGGGCTATCTCCTGCTGGAGCGGCTGGTTCTGGCCACCGGTAAAAATTTTTCCCATCGGATCTATCTCCGGCGGGGCATTTATGCCGACCTGACGCTTGTCTATCGCAAGGAGCGTTTCGCATCCCTGCCATGGACTTACCCGGATTATGCCGATGCACGACTGCAGGCCTTCCTCCTTGAGGTGCGGGAAAAGTACGCCTTGGACCTGAAACAGCAACCGTCCGGTCAACACTAGGCGCGTTTGCGGAGTACCAGCCGGTCGACATGGAATTCATTCCGAAGGACAGACGATAGGGGATTATGTTGAAAAGTATGACGGGCTATGCCCGGGCGGAATGCCATACCGCCCAGTATGAAGGCGTGGTGGAGATTCGCTGCTATAACAGCAAGAACCTGGATATGGCGCTGCATATCGCCCGTGCCTATCTCCCGCTGGAAGAGCGTATCAAGACCATTGTGACGGGGCGCATCCATCGAGGGCGCGTCGAAATGCGGATCGACATCAAGGTGCTGCAGGATGAACAGCAGACCTTTGACATCGACGGGGTCCGCGCCCGGGCCTACCGGGATGCCCTCCAGCAGTTGCAGCGTGAGCTGAACATCCCGGGCGAGATCTCGCTGGACATGCTGATCGGGGCCGGTGGCATCATCAAACCGGCGGAAAGCGAGCGGGACATGGATCCGATCTGGCCGGTGGTGCAGGAAAGCCTGGAAGACGCCCTGGCATCCCTGGACCGCATGCGGCAAAGAGAGGGACAAGCGCTGGCCGCGGATTTGGAGCAGCGGCTGGCGACCATCGAAGACCACCTGAAGCAGATCGAACAGGCCAGTGAGGGCCTGTTGGATATTTACCGGACAAAACTGCTCGACCGCATTCAGGCGCTTACCCAGGGCCAGATTGAGATCGATCCTGGCCGTATTGCCCAGGAGGCGGCTTTTCTGGCGGACCGCAGCGACATTTCCGAGGAGCTCGTGCGGGCGGCCAGCCATCTGGAACAATTTCGCCGTATTCTGGCCGGCGAGGCCCCGGCCGGCCGCAAACTCAATTTCCTGCTGCAGGAATTCAACCGCGAATTCAACACCATGGGTGCCAAAACTTCCCAGAGCGCGATCGCCCACCGGGTGGTGGAGCTCAAGTGCGAACTGGAAAAGATTCGGGAGCAGATTCAGAATATCGAATAGGCGATGCCGGCATGGCCGTTCGAGGGACCTCCAAAGGGATTAATTATCTGGTTATGGAACCGAATTTATTAAATATCGGGTTTGGAAGCACCGTGGTTGCGGATCGCGTGGTGGCGATCGTGGCACCCAATTCGGCACCGATGAAACGTCTCAAGGACGAGGCCAAGAAGGATCAGCGGCTGATCGATGCCACCCATGGCCGCCGTACGCGCTCGATCATCGTCATGGACAGCAATCATGTTGTCCTCTCGGCCATCCAGGCCGAGACGGTATCCCAGCGTTTCGCCATGTTGAAAGAGGGCTCGTGACGAGAGCGGCCTGCCAATGACCACCGCGAATCGCCGTTTGTCCCCCGAGTTAGGGCGGTTGTTCATCGTATCGGCCCCATCGGGCGCCGGCAAATCCACTCTTTGCGGTCTTCTATTGGCGCGTATGCCGAACCTGCGCTATTCGGTTTCCACCACGACCCGGTCGCCGCGCAAAGGCGAGGTTGAGGGCCGCGACTATTTTTTCACCGATGTGGAGCGCTTCAAAGCCGGTATCGCCGCCCATCAGTGGGCCGAATGGGCGGAAGTGCACGGCCACTACTACGGCACCTCGGCGGCCTTTATCGATGCCCAGCGGGCGGCCGGCCATGACCTGCTGCTGGATATCGATGTCCAGGGCGCGGCCCAACTGCGTGCCATGTACCCGGAAGCCGTCTCCATTTTTATCATGCCGCCCTCCATGGCGGTTTTGCGGCAGCGCTTGGAACAACGCGGTGCGGATGCCCCTGAGGTCATCGAGCAGCGCCTCGCCAACGCCCGCCGGGAAATGGACCAGCGTGACGCCTACCAGTTCACCATCGTCAACGATCGCCTTGAAGAAGCCCTTGGGGATCTTCTTCGAATCGTAAGTCGTCCGGCAGCGGGCGACGACAGGGTAGGGCCGCACCCGAGCCGCTGAAAGCGGCCGGAGGACGCGCACCATGACAGACCCCAGAACCGAAGTGCTATACGGCTTTCATCCGGTATGCGAGGCCTTGCGGGCCAGGCGGCGTGCCATTCACGCCCTGTTGATCCGTAAGGAGCGCCAGGATGCCCGCCTGCAATCACTTTGTGCCATGGCGGCGGAACAGGGGATCGCCATTCAAGGTGTGGATGAAAGGCGTTTGACGGATATGGCCGGCCGGGGCGTTCACCAAGGCGTATGCGCCCAGGTGGGGCCTATGCCATACAGCGATCTGGCGGATGTCGTGGAAAGGACGGACGGCCTTACCGGCGCTCCCTTTGTGCTGCTGCTCGACTCCCTGCAGGATCCCCGCAATCTGGGGGCCGTCCTCCGGTCGGCCTATTGCGCCGGCGTGGACGGGGTGGTCATCCCCCGGGACCGTTCGGCGGCACCGAGTCCCCTGGTATCCAAGGCCTCGGCCGGCGCAATGGAACATCTGCCCATCGCCCGTGTTCCCAATATCGTCAATGCGTTGAAACACCTAAAGAAAAGGGGGCTGTGGGTGGCGGGGCTGGCAGGTGGCGCGGAACGATCCCTTTTTGACGCCGATCTGACGGTTCCCCTGGGAGTGGTTGTGGGGGGGGAGGAAAAGGGTCTGCGACCGCTGGTGAAACAGCATTGCGATTTCCTGGTAGCCATTCCCCATGCCCGTGAGTTTAATTCACTAAACGCCTCCGTGGCGGCAGGCGTGGCGATGTTTGAAACCTATCGCCAGCGGTCCCGAAGGCGTCCGACAGCCTAAGGGACTTGACACCTAGGAAGGCATGGCGGACGCCATGCGGGGAGGCGCTGTTTTGCCGGGAACGGTTGACGATAGCCCAAGCCCCTCCAACCGCTGGATGGGAACATTCCACTATGTCGCAAGAGTGGTCACCGAGGCCATCTTTCCGCGCCAATGCCTGGCCTGCGGTGACCATTGGACCATGGCCGCGGATAGAGGCCCGGATTCGCGGGCCGATACACCGGAAGCGGTTCTGGCCGATGTGTTCCAGCAGGTCGCGCATCCCCATCTTTGCCCGGCGTGCATCCGCGCCTTCGAACCGATGACAGCACCGCTTTGCACCTGCTGCGGGGTGATGTTTCCAAGCCGCATCGGCGAGAACCATCGCTGCGGGACATGTATCCGGCATCCGGTCGCCTACCGGCAGGCGCGCTCGGCCGGGGTTTATACCGGCGGACTGATGGCGCTGATCCACCACCTGAAATACCGCGCCTGTCTGGCCTTAAGGGATCCCCTGGCGCGGCTCCTGCAGGCGGTTTTCGCCCAACACTGGCCAGAGGGGGAGGTCGATATGGTGCTGCCGATCCCGCTGCATGCCCGTCGCTGGCGGGAACGGGGGTTCAACCAGGCGCAGATGCTGGTGGATGCCTGGGCGCCATCCGGGGGCGCGTTTAAACGCGACCGGCGGCCATTCCCCAGGGCGCGGCGGATCCTCGTCAGGTCTCAGCCGACCTTGCCCCAGACCGGTTTGGGCAAACGGGACCGCCGCCAAAATATCCGGGGGGCTTTTGCCGTGATCGCCCCCCGGGCGGTAAAAGGTGCTCATATCCTTCTGGTGGACGATGTCTATACCACCGGTGCCACCGCCGACGAGGCGGCACGGGCCCTCATGCGAAGCGGGGCCGCCTGCGTGGACGTCCTCACCGTGGCACGCACCATGCCCCGGAGCCGATCTCAGCAACCCCTTACAATGCTAACTGCCGGACCAGATCATGAATGATGTCCACAAAAGAAACCATCTTGTATCATGGGAAGCGGCTGCGGCCCTGGTCAGGCAGGCCCGCCACGACGGCCAACGGATCGCCTTTACCAACGGCTGTTTCGACATCCTGCATGCCGGTCACGTTCGCTATCTGACGGCCGCCCGGGCCACGGCCGATATGCTGGTGGTGGGCTTGAATTCCGATGCCTCCGTGCGGATGATCAAGGGGCCCCGCCGCCCGCTCAATCCCGAAACCCTGCGGGCCGAAGTGCTGTCCGGCTTGCGCTGTGTGGATTGGGTGGTGCTTTTCCAAGAACCGGATCCCCTGGCGCTGATCACGACCCTGCAACCGGACGTGCTGGTCAAGGGGGCGGATTGGGCGGAAGATCGCATCATCGGGGCCGACATCGTCAAACAGCGAGGTGGACGGGTGGAACGGATCGCGCTGGTTCCGGCCATTTCCACCTCGGCCCTGATCGATCGGATACGGGAGCGCTATTGCTGAGACGGGTTGCACCGGACTTTCGGCCTAGTGGGGCCGCAACCGCAATCGCGCCAACGGATGTGTGAAAGGAAATCAGCTCGCCGTGCAAGTGGTTTGCAAAAATGGCCTGACCCTCCAGCATTTCCAGCATTTGTCGTCCTGCCCGGAGGTTTGCCACGGCATTACGACCCGCCGGGGCGGGACCAGTGCCCCGCCCTTCGACAGCCTCAATATGGCCTGCAGTGTGGGGGACGACACCGTGCATGTGGCGGCCAATCGGCGGCGGCTGGGGGGGCGGTTTGATGGGATGGATCCCGTTTATCTGAAGCAGGTTCACGGCAACACCGTTGCGGTGCTGGACGGCGCAGTGGCGGGGGAAGTCTCTCACTTGCCAGGTGAGGCCGATGCCGTCGTGACCGATCGGCCGGGGTATCTCTTGACCATCCTGGTGGCCGACTGCCAGGCGGTCATGCTATACGATCCGGTGCGTTCGGTCATTGCCAATATCCATTCCGGGTGGCGGGGCAGCATCGCCAATATCATCGGCCGTACGGTGGCGGTGATGAAGGAACGCTTCGCATGCCGGCCGGCCGACGTCCTGGCCGGCATCGGCCCTTCGCTGGGGCCCTGCTGTGCCGAATTTATCAACTTCCGCAGCGAGATTCCCGATTCGCTATGGTCTTATCGGGTATCGGAAAATCATTTCGATTTCTGGGCCCTGAGCCGCGACCAATTGATAGACGCCGGTCTCCGTCCGCCGCATATCGAAGTTGGCGGTATCTGTACCCGCTGCCGGAGCGATCTCTTTTTTTCCTACCGCGCAGCGAAGGTCACCGGACGCATGGCGGCCGTCATCGGCCTGACCTCATTATCCCGGGAGAGCCGCCGCCCATGAGGTGCCCCACATGATTCAGGAAAAGGCCCGTATCCTGGCCAATGAGCCTGTTGCCCAGGCGTATCGCACCATGCGGCTGGAATGCAGCGGTTCTTGGGGCGAGGCCCGCCCCGGGCAGTTTGTCATGCTTACCGGCGGTAGGGGGCCGACGCCCCTGCTGCGGCGCCCGTTTTCCATTTATCGCCTTCAGCCGGAGGGCCCGAAGCGTGCCATCGTGGAGATTCTCTATAAGATCGTCGGCGAAGGTACGGCCCTGATGGCCGGTATGCCGGTGGGCAAGACCGTGGACATGATCGGTCCTTTGGGGCAGGGGTTTGCCCTCCGAGACAGCTACCGGCGCATCTACCTGGCGGCCGGCGGTATCGGTGCCGCCCCCATGGTCTTTTTATTGGAGACCCTTCGTAGGAATGCTGCCAACGGCCACTATCAGGTTTTCCTGGGGGGACGATCCCGGGATGATCTCTTATGCCGCGAGACCTTTAAACACCTGGCCGACGCTTTGCATTGTACCACGGATGACGGCAGCGCGGGGGCCCAGTGCTTTCTTACCAGCCCGCTGGAGGAGGAGGCCCGTCGCCATCCGCCGGATGCCATCATGGCATGCGGCCCTATGGACATGCTGGCCTGTGTGGCCGGTATGGCCGAACGGCTGCATATCCCCTGCCAGCTCTCCATCGAATCGGTCATGGCCTGCGGAATGGGGGCCTGCCTGGGGTGCGCCGTTCCGGCTGCCGGTGACAGCGGGCGTTACTACCACGTTTGCAAGGATGGCCCGGTTTTCGACGCCACTCTTTTGAAGCTCTGAGCCGAGTCGCAGAGGGGGGTTTTTCGTTGACTTCACCAGACGGCTATGTTAGATGCTCTTGACTCGAACGGGGTGGAAACTGCCCTGATTACAGTCGCAACCCCGATTGGTTCCATGAAACGAGAAACCCGGCGGGCGATACGAGAACTCGCCTATTTCAGCAGTTTAGGTTTGCAGGTCGCCCTGTCGATTTTTATCGGCCTTTTTCTTGGAATCTACCTGGATCGCTGGCTGGACAGCGCCCCTTGGCTGACCCTGGCCGGTCTGGGAATGGGGATTTTCGCCGGCTACCGCAATATCGGGCTGGCGATCAAGAAAAGCCGCCGATTCTGAACGTCAACCCCGCGACGGACAAGGACGAACAGGACCAACTTGGACATTCAGAAGCGCATACTGCGGTTTATCACCTACGCCAACTGGATCTTCTTTGGGGCGGCCTTCCTTGTAGGGTTGCTGGTCTTCCAGCGGGATTTTGCCTTGGGTGTCCTGGCTGGCGGTCTGATCGTCACGATCAATTTTCACCTGCTGGCGCGTACCCTGAAAAAATCCCTCACCCCGCAGCATCTCGTCTCCCATAATGTGATTATCGCCAAATACTACGTCCGCTTCATTGCCAGCGGCGTCATCATATTCTTCCTGATCTCGGGCCACTACGTCGATCCGCGGGGGTTGTTCGTCGGATTGTCGGTGGTAGTGGCCAGTATCGTCGTCGCAACCGTGCGCGAGTTGAAAAATCTCATTTTCAAGGAGGCGTTTTAAGGATGGAACACCCGTGGCTGTTTCTAGTCAAATTTTGCGAGATGCTTGGTCCGGGCCCGGCCCACTTTGCCCATGAATATCCTCACGTCCTTTACGCCTGGCTGGTAATGCTGATCCTGATCGGGATCGGCATCCTCGGCGCCAAGAGCATCAAGATGATTCCGGGTAAAGCTCAGAATTTTTTCGAAGTGGTGATTACCGGCATCGAAGATTTCATGGTCGATGTGGCCGGCGAGGAAAGCCGCTGGCTGTTCCCGCTGGTGGCGACGGTTTTCATCTATATTTTCATCGGCAACTTGATCGGTCTGGTACCGACCTGCTTTCCGCCTACGGCCGACCTCAATACGACTTTGGGATGTGCCCTGGTGGTGGTCATCTTCACCCATATCATCGGCGTCAAATATCATGGCGCCGGCTATATCAAACATTTTCTGGGGCCGGTCTGGTGGATGGTCCCGATTATTTTCCCCATCGAACTGATCGGACATGCCGCCCGGATCCTCTCTCTGTCGTTTCGTCTCTTCGGCAATATGATGGGGCACGAACTGGTGTTGGCGATTCTTTTCGGTCTGGCCGGTGCTTTTTTTGCGCCTTTGCCGATCATGGCCCTGGGGGTTTTTGTGGCCCTGGTGCAGGCCTTCGTATTTTTCCTGCTTTCCATCATGTATTTTGCCGGTGCCATGGAACACGCCCATTGATGGGGGCACTTCTATCGTGCCGGACAAAAGAATTCTAAGCTTGTTTATGCCTTTAATGGGGGCATTGGAAGAAGCCTAAATTAACTTTTTAACAAGGAGGAAGTGTAAGTATGGAAGCTGAAGCTCTAAAATTCTTTATCGCTTGTGTAACGGCAGCTGGATTCGGAATCGCCATCGCCGCTTTCGGTTGCGGCATCGGTCAGGGCATGGGCCTCAAAGCGGCCGTGGAAGGCATTGCCCGTAACCCTGAGTCTTCCGGTAAAGTTACCGTTACGATGCTGATCGGCTTGGCCATGATCGAGTCCCTTTGTATCTACGCCCTGGTTATCGCGCTGATCCTGATCTACGCGACACCGATGGCGGGCATCGTGGAAGGCCTGCTGAAGTAAGCATAAGTACACTCCTGTTGAATAAAAAAGCCCGGCCATTACGGCCGGGTTTTTTTTATGGCGCAGGCCGTCAAATGGATGCGGTTTTTAATGTACCGGCCGCCAAGACCGGCCGCAGAAAGCGCCCCGTGTGGGAGGCCGGCAAGCGGCTGATGTCCTCCGGTGTGCCGCAGCCCAGCAGCAATCCGCCCTCACTGCCCCCTTCGGGACCTAGATCGATGATATAATCCGCTGTTTTGACCAGATCCATATTGTGCTCGATAACGATCACGGTATTGCCGGCGTCCACCAGGCGATGCAATACCTCCAGCAATTTGCGGATATCCTCAAAGTGCAGGCCGGTTGTCGGTTCATCCAGGATATACAGGGTACGGCCGGTATCCTTGCGACTGAGTTCCTTGGCCAGCTTGACCCGTTGCGCCTCGCCGCCGGAAAGGGTGGTCGCCGACTGCCCTAAGCGGACATAGCCTAAACCGACATCGATCAAGGTTTCGAGCTTGTCCCGAATGTTCCCCATGCGGTCGAAAAAGCGATAGGCCTGGCGAACCGTCATGTCGAGGATGTCGATGATGGAATGGCCGCGGTATTTGATCTCAAGGGTTTCCCGGTTATAGCGTCGGCCCTGGCAGGCATCGCAGGTGACGTAGATATCCGGTAGAAAGTGCATCTCGATTTTAATGATGCCGTCCCCGCGGCAGGCTTCGCAACGGCCGCCCTTGATATTGAAGCTGAAGCGGCCCGGTTTGTACCCCCGCGCTCTGGCTTCCGGGGTGAGGGCGAACAGGTCACGAATCGGTGTCAATAAGCCGGTGTAGGTGGCCGGGTTGGAGCGCGGCGTTTTGCCGATGGGGGATTGATCGATATGAATGATTTTGTCCAGGTGGGAGGCGCCTTCGAGTTGCCGGTATTGCCCTGCAACGATGCCGGTGCGATGCAGTTTCTGCAGCAGGGCCGGATAGAGGGTCTCCAAAATCAAGGTGGATTTGCCGGAGCCGGAAACACCGGTCACGCAGATGAAACAGCCCAGCGGGAATTCCACATCGATGGTCTGCAGGTTGTTGTGGGAGGCCCCTGTGAGGCGCAGCAGCTGGCCGCTGCCGGCGCGGCGTGCGATCGGCATGGGGATCTGCCGGCGTCCGGATAAATAATCGCCGGTCAGCGAATTGGCGGCCTCCATGAGGTGCTCGGGGGGGCCGCTGTAGACCACTTCCCCTCCCTGGGTGCCGGCTCCCGGTCCCATGTCGACAACATGGTCGGCCTGTCGAATGGCGTCCGCGTCATGCTCCACCACCAGGACCGTATTGTCCATATCCCGCATGGCTTTAAGGGAGGTCAGCAGCCGCTGGTTGTCCCGGGGGTGGAGGCCGATGCTGGGCTCGTCCAGGACATAGAGGACGCCGGTCAGTTTGGCGCCGATCTGGGTGGCGAGACGAATGCGCTGGCTCTCGCCCCCGGAGAGGGTCATGGCCCGGCGGTCAAGGGTCAGGTAAGGCAGACCCACATCCACAATGAATTGCAAGCGGTTTTTTATCTCATGAAGAATCTTGGCGGCGATGACCTGGGCCTGGCCGGCCAATGACAGGCCCTCCACCCAGGTTAACGCGGCCGCAGCGTTCAGCGCCGAAAAGGCGGCGATGGTCAGGTCCCCCACACGTGCGGCACTGGCGTGGGGGTTTAAGCGCGTGCCGCGGCAGGTTTGGCAGATCTGGGTGCACATGTAGCGCCGCATTTCCTCCCGGGACGCACTCGAGCCGGATTCGCGATAGCGACGGGTGAGATGGGGAATGAGGCCCTCGAAGGTCTTGCGATAGGTGTGGCGTCGATCTTTTTCGAAAAAAAAGGGAATTTCCTCCTTACCGGAACCGTGCAGCAAGACCGTCTGCAGCGTTTCGGGGAGTTGGTTGTAAGGCGTATAGATATCGCTGCCATAGTGGGCGGTGAGGGCTTGCAGAAACTCGCTGAAATGCACGGAATGCCGATGGGCCCAGGGGGCGATGGCACCCTCCCGCAGGGAGAGGGATGGGTCAGGCACGATCCGCGCGGGATCAAAGGCCGTCGTCGTCCCCAGACCGTCGCAGGCGCGGCAAGCCCCCTGGGGCGAATTAAAAGAAAAGCTGGCCGGGGTGAACACGGGATGCCCGGTATGGCAGACCGGACACAAGGCCTGCTCGCTGAAATAGTGCCCGGCGCCCTCCAGTTCCTCCACCAAGACGCGGCCTTCGGAAAGGGCGGCGGCCAGCTCCAATGAATCCGCCAGACGATTGCGGATGGTGGGCTTGATAATGAGGCGGTCCACCACCACTTCAATGGCCTGTTCGGCCCCCTTGCGGTGCGGCTTGACCGTGTCGATTTCATGGATGACCCCGTCCAGACGAATGCGGGCGAAGCCCTCCCGCTGCAGTTTCCGCAGCCGTTCCTTGAGGGGCGTGGCCGCAGGTTGCGCCAGGGGCGCAAAGATGATGATCTTGGTGCCTTCGGAAAGGGCCATGAGGTGATCGATAAACTGATCGAGGGTTTGGGATTGGATGGGGTGGCCGCACCGGTGGCAGTAGGGTTGCCCCACGCGGGCATACAAGAGGCGCAGGAAATCGTAGATTTCCGTGATCGTACCGACGGTGGAACGGGGGTTGTGAATGCCGGTTTGCTGCTCGATGGCGATGGCCGGTGACAGCCCGTCGATGCGCTCGACATCGGGTTTTTCCATGCGTTCCAGAAATTGGCGAGCATAGGTCGAGAGGGACTCGACGTAGCGGCGCTGGCCCTCGGCATAGAGCGTGTCAAAGGCCAGCGTGGATTTCCCTGATCCGGAAAGACCGGTCACCACGATGAAACAGTTGCGGGGCAGGTCCAGATCGATGTTTTTGAGGTTGTGGTGTCGGGCCCCTCTGATTTTAATATAGGGTGATGTCATGGCTGCATCGATCTTTCCAAACGTGCGTCAGGTATTCAGGCATTGCAGAAACACCTGCACGCGCGTTGGTGTAGTCTCGCAGATGGTTGGGAAGTACCGGCCTAAGTGGTCCCAATATCGGCCGGTGACCATCACGAAGCGTGATTGAAACATAAAATTATAGAGATCCGTTTTCGAGATATCAAATAAAAAGAATCCCGCTTGAGTGAACCGCTTTCATTTATTAGAAATTTATTTGATTGTGGTTAAAATAGACAAAAAACATAGAAAATCATAGCTAAAACAAGAAACCGAAAATGTTGATAACTGGCCGGCCCCACCGGATACCCTTAGAATTCCTACGAAAAAGACCAGCGTAAAAAATGACCGTATTTAAGGATAGTTGGAACTTTATAAATGAATAAAAATAAAAATTACGATAGGTTATATAGTGTTGAAAACAATTGGCCGAATCATGAAAAACCTCATGGGATTCGGTTTGACATGGATTGGCCATTCCCATAAAGAGAGGCCTGTTTTTCTCACAGGACTTTCTGATAATCTAATCTAAATATCCAAAACCGCTGTTTAATTGTCCCAAAACATTAGGAGTGTATTAGTAACCTCCTGATTTCACGGTCGGTGTGTCTGACGTATGAGGATAAATCGCGAAGGTCAAATGCCGTTAATCTGGAAGCAGGTCAAGACGACCATCCAAAACCAAATTCCTGCCCATTGCTACCGCATGTGGATTGATCCCCTTTCGCTGGAAGAAACGGATGAGGGCGACTTGGTGCTCGTCTGCCCGAATGCGTTCTCCTGTCGCCGGGTTCAGGAAAACTACGGTGATCTCATTCGCCAGGCGATGCTCACGTATGGGGGCCAGCCGTGTCGGATTGTGGCGCGCAACGGCCATAAGCCGGTTACCGAAGCTTCCCCGGCCTCCGGCCACGAGCAATTGACCTTTCAGGATATAGCCCCCAAACCGGCTGCCGGTCGGTTTTTGCACAAGGATTTTACCTTCGACCAGTTCGTTGTGGGCCGCAACAACGATTTTGCTTATTCGGCCTCCCTTGCCATGGCTTCCCGCCGTAAATCGGACCAAAGTTGTCTTTATCTGCTTTCCAAGACCGGATTGGGCAAAAGTCATTTATCCCAGGCCATCGGTCATCATATTATCGCCGAATATCCGGAGGAACGGGTCTATTACGTTACGGCCGAGGATTTCAGCAACGAAATGGTGCAGTCGTTTCGCAACGACAGTTTCGAGCAATTCAAAGGCAAATACCGCAAACAATGCGATGTGCTGTTGCTGGAGGATGTCCATTGTCTGGGGGGCAAGGACCGCACGCAGCTGGAACTGGCCTCGACCCTCGATTCGCTTTTTGAGGCGGGTAAGAAAATCATTTTTTCAAGCTGCTACAGACCCGCCGAGATTCCCCGTCTGAACGACAAGCTGCGGTCGCGTTTTTCCTATGGCCTGGTTTCGGTCATCGACCCGCCGGATTTCAAAACGCGGGTGCGCATTCTGAAAAAAAAGGCCAAAGCCAAAAATATCATCGTTCCACGTGATGTAACGCAATATCTGGCCGGCGAACTAACAGAGGATATCCGGCAGCTGGAAAGCGGCATCATGCAGGTGGCGGCCAAATCATCGCTACTGGGAATGCCCATCGACAAAATGTTGGCCGAGAGCATCGTTCGCAACATCATCCGGTCGCGCAAAGAGATTACGGTGGATGTCATCAAAAAAATCGTCTGCCACCACTACAATGTAACCCCCAAAGATTTGACGTCCCGCTCGCGCAAACAGGCCGTCGTTCGGCCTCGACAGATGGCCATATTCCTTACCCGGCGTTACACGGACGCCCCCCTGCAGGCCATCGGCAAGGCGTTCAACCGCTACCATGCCACCGCCCTGCACTCCATCAATGCCATTGAAAATGGAGCCCGCAAGAGCGCCTCGCTGCGCAAACAGGTGGAATACCTTTCCAATAAACTGGATCGCGGGGACTTTTAGGGCGGCCGGAGCCGCGGGAGGGGGCGAGAGCCGCGGCCGATTCACCGGATAAAAGGAAAGGTGCAACGATCCGCGGCGTTTCTAAAAAAGCCCTGGGGCAAGTCTGCCGTTGGAATCCCTTGGGGCAAACGCCCCCTTGCTTTACTGCATTTTCAGGATATAGCCGCTGGGGGAAATGAGGTCCTCCAGTAATTCCATCTGGTCGTGGTGGTCCTTTTCGATGGCGCAACGGAGGCTCAGCGCACATTGGTTCTGGCAGATGGTGTCTTCCACCGAAAAGCTGCCGTAACATCCCAGATACTGATCCAGTTCCCTGCCATCTTGTTCCGCGTTTTTCATTCAGTTTCCTTCAAGGCCAACAAGGTGATCATTTCATTATGGATGCGTCCATTGGTGGCCAGAACGGATTTCATTTCCGGCTTGAACGGCTGGTTGTTAAAGTCCGTCACACAGCCCCCCGCCTCGGTCACGATGAGATGGCCGGCGGCCACATCCCAGGGTTGAAGGTTCTCCTCCCAAAAGGCTTCAAAGCGTCCTGCGGCGACATAACTCAGGTCCAGGGCGGCGGCTCCCAGTCGGCGGACGCCCTGGGAGGCGGCCAGGCAGCGTGTGAAGCGCGGCATGACGGTTTCCATGATCGCCTTGACATTGTAAGGGAAGCCGGTCACCAATAAACTGTCGTGGACTTGGCCGATGCCTGACACAGAGAGCCGGCGGCCGTTTAAAAAGGCGCCCTGTCCCCGAACAGCCGAGAAAAGCTCGTCCGTAAAAGGGCACCAGATCATCCCGATGAGGGGTTGCCCCCTTTGGGCCAGGGCAATGGACACACAGCAGGTGGGCAGGCCGTGGGCGAAATTGGTGGTCCCGTCGAGGGGATCGATAATCCATTGATAGTCCGAGGCTTCTCCGCTGGCGCCCCCCTCTTCCGAAAGGATGGCGTGGTGCGGGAAATGGGCGCGTATGACCTCGATGATACGCTTCTCAGACCCGAGATCCACCTCGGTTACCAGATCGATATCGCCTTTGTGCCTGATTTCCCGCACACGGTTCAACCGTTCCCGTACATAACGGCCGCCCCGATACGTCGCCGCCAGCGCAACGGCTTTTAAATGATTCAAATCCATAAGCTCTCCAAACTATCGTAAATATGTTCGGCATGTCAAACCAAAAGGGGGGCTTTCGATCGGTCAGGGCATCGTCGGATCGGCAGGCTGGCGGGTCGGGTCGGGCGGCAGCGCGATACGGCCGTTTTCGAAAAACTGATCCATGGCCCGGATCAGAGGCGCCAGGGTGTCTGTGTCAATGGCGGAGATGGGAATGCCCTGGAGGGCATTGACACGCTGCAAACGGTCCGCCCCACCGAGGCGGTCCTGCTTGTTCAAGACCCGCAGCGTAGGGATATGGGCCAGATCGAGCTCTTCGAGGATGTGTTCCACCGACCGAACCTGATTGCGGTATTGGGGGTGGCTGATATCGATGACGTGCAGCAGCAGGTCGGCGTTTGCCAGTTCTTCCAGGGTGGCGCGAAAGGCGGTCATCAATTCCCGGGGCAGATCTCGGATGAAACCCACGGTATCGGTGATAATGACTTCGGTTTCACGGGGGAATTTCATCCGGCGACTGGAAGGGTCGAGGGTGGCGAAAAGACGGTTTTCCGCCTTTACCTGGCTGCGTGTCAGGTGGTTGAGCAGGGTGGATTTGCCCGCGTTGGTGTAGCCGATGATCGAGGCCACCGGCAGATGCTGCTTGGTGCGGCGGGCACGCTGCTGTTGGCGCTGCTTTTGAACATCCCGCAGGGCGGCTTCCAGGCGGTTGATGCGATTTCGGGTGAGGCGGCGATTGAGCTCCAGTTTGGTTTCGCCGGGCCCCCGGCCCCCGATACCGCCGGTCAGGCGGGACATGGCCGTATTCTTGGCCACCAGGCGCGGCAGGAGGTATTTCAGCTGGGCCAGTTCCACCTGCAGCCGGCCTTCCCGGGTTTGGGCCTGCTGCGCGAAGATATCCAGGATCAGCTGGGTGCGGTCGATGACCTTAAGCTCCACTTGATCGGTGATGGACTTGATCTGTGATGGATTGAGCTCCTGGTCGAAGACCAGCAGGCTGACGTGACGCTGCATGGCCATGACGGCCAGCTCGCGCAATTTGCCCGAACCCAGCAATATCCGGGAATCGATGGCGGTGCGTTGCTGCAGAATGGTGTCCACCACTTCGACTCCGGCCGAGGCGGCCAGATGCTGCAACTCGTCGAGGGATTCCTCGGCCTCGCGACGGGATGCGGTGGTGACGCTGATCAACAGCACACGTTCGTTCCGGTCGCCAGCATCCCGCAAGGCCTGCTGGTGGGCCATTTCCGCCTCAAGGGCCATGATCGTTTCCAGGCAGTAGCGGTCGGGGTGGTGGGGATCGATGGGCGGGAGCAGCTCGTAGGGCTGGGCGTCATTTTCGCCGGGCAGGACATGGGCAGCAAAAATTTGGTCCGGCCGCCCGTCCGAGGTCATCGTAATCGTGGCCATCATATCGAGGCGCAGCAGCACGAGGTCCGTCAGGTCGTCCTGGGAAAGGGGGTCGTGTTTCAGATGGGTGTGAACGCAGCGAAAGCCGGTCAAACGCCCCGGAGCGACCCGCTGGGCGACGAGGCCCGGAATGAAGATCTGGTGGTGATCCCCTATGATGACACAGGCCACTTTGCCCTTGCGGTTGATCAGGAGGCCCACCTGGCGCCGGATGTCACTGGAAACGCGAACAAGATCCCGCGCCAGCTCCGGGGAAACCAGAACGGCCGGTGACACACGGCGCCCGGTCATCCGTTCGATCTGCTTGAGTTGGCTGGGCTTGAGCCCGGTCAGATTGCCATAGACGCGTTTCATGGAAAACGTGTAGGGCCGGCGGAGAAGGATGCCCGGCAGCGTTCCGTCACGACAGGCAGACGCCGGTTTGCGATGAGGCCGTCGACGATGGCACGTTGTTGGAGACGGGCGTTTTTCACGGCGTTAATCGGCTTCGGGAACGTACCCATCCCGCACCATGTTCTCGAAACGGGTGGAGGCATGCCTGAAGGCCAGCGATACGTCTCCGGTCGGACCATTGCGGTGTTTGGCGACGATAATTTCCGCCTTGCCGGCGTTGGGATTGTTTTCGTCGCGGTTGTAGACTTCATCCCGGTAAATAAACATGACCACATCGGCGTCCTGCTCGAGGGCGCCGGATTCCCGCAAATCCGAAAGTTTGGGGCGCTTGTCGGTGCGCTCTTCAAGCTTGCGGTTGAGCTGGGAGAGCGCCACCACCGGTACTTGCAGCTCCTTGGCCAGCGCTTTGAGGGAGCGTGATATTTCCGAAATTTCCAGATCCCGCCGTTCGGTATTGCGGCGCCCCTGCATCAATTGCAGGTAGTCTATGATAACCAGTCCCAGCTTATTGTCCATTTTCAGCCGGCGGGCTTTGGCACGCACATCCAGAGCGGTCAGATCCGGGGAGTCATCGATAAAAATGGGGGCTTCCGAGAGCACGCTGGCAGCCTGGGTAATGTTGGCCCAGTCCTCGTTGCTGAGAAATCCGCCCCGCAGGCGATGGGAATCCACGCGCGCCTCCGCGCAGAGCATGCGCATGGTGAGCTGCTCCTTGGACATTTCCAATGAGAACAGGGCCACGGCGTTTTGGGTCTCCACGGCGGTGTTGCGGGCGATATTGAGCGCGAAAGCGGTTTTGCCCATGCTGGGGCGGGCCGCTAGAATGATCAGATCCGAAGGCTGAAAGCCCGATGTAAGATAATCCAGGTCGGTGAAGCCGGTGGGCACACCGGTGATCAAGGTGCGATTGCCCTGGCGTTCTTCGAGCTTGTCGATATTGCCCTCAATTAATGAACTGATGGGGTAGAACGATTTGCGGGATTTGTTCTCGGCGATTTCGAAAACGGACTGCTCGGCAAAATCCAGGAGTTCGTCCACATTGCCGCGGTCTTCGAAGCAGCGTTGGACAATCTGGTTGGACTTGGCAATCAGGCGGCGGACACAGGCCTTGTCGTGGACGATTTTGGCATAGTGGGCGGCATTGACGGCCATGGGGGCCGTATCCACCAGTTTGGCCAGGAAGGTGGCGCCCCCGATTTCTTCCAGGGCCCCTTTCTCTTTCAGGATATTGGCCAGGGTGACCAGGTCCACCGGTTCGCTGCGGGTGAAAAGATCCGTGATGCCTTCAAAGATGCGCTGATGGGCCGAGCGGTAAAAATCCTCGGGGGCGAGAATCTCAAGAATATCCAGGAGGGCCGTATTGTCGATCAAAACAGCGCTGAGCAGGGAGGCTTCCGCTTCCAGATTCTGGGGCGGCAGATGATGAAGGGCCGGGTCTTGTGGGGGCGGCGTGTGGCGCGCGGTCATGAGGTCATGCCTATCATTGGGTTGGGGTCGGCTGGCGGTGCGGCGACGGTCCATGACCACTGCCGGCCGGTCGGCCAGACAGTGATCACGGACGTGATTCGGATTTTCCGGCTGTAAGCCTTCGGGTCCTGTTCATAAAAATAATGAGGTCATGCGGGCGCCCAGGCGCCTGCCTGACAAGGCGCGGAACCTAAAGAATATCAGAAATATTATTTGGTTTCGCAACGCCGCCAGGCAGGATGGAGGGGTGGCCGAATGTCATCATATTTGTGAATAGGGCCACTTAGGCGCTCACTTCTTCCGGTTCCACATGGACCGTAATTTCCGGTTCGACACCCCGATAAACCCTGATCGGCACTTTATAGGTGCCGACCGCTTTGATGGGATCGGTCAGGAGGACGATCCGGCGTTCCACCTGAACATCCTGTTTGGCCAGTGCCTCCACGATGTCGCGCACGGTGACGGAGCCGTAAAGGCGCTCCTCGTCGGCCGTACGAGCCTTGATGGTGCATTCCACGCCCTCCAGGCGCTGGGCCATTTCCTCCGCCATGCTCTTCTCTTTGGCGATTTGAAGATCGAACTTGGTTTTCTCCTGCTCGAGCATGCGTCGATTCTGGGGTGTGGCCTGGACCGCTTTGTCCTGCGGGAAGAGGTAATTGCGGGCGTACCCGTCGGCCACCTCCACCTCGCTACCGATAATCCCGAGGGATTCGATGGTTTCCTTCAATATAATTCGCATAACAGTGTTCCTCCGAAAAACGCCATCGGCCGTATCCGCAACCCGGATGGGACCGGGATGCCGGGGAAGGCGGCTGGCCCGGCGCCGGGTGGCTTGGGTCTGTTTCCTTATGGTCGCTGCAGTTCCGGCGGTATGGTTACCAATACCGTCCGCGGTTTGCGGCGGCTATTTGAAATCAAGGGTTCCCACATAAGGCAACAGGGCGATCATGCGGGCGCGCTTGATGGCGAGTGTCAACTTGCGCTGATGTTTGGCACAGGCCCCGGAGATTCTGCGGGGAATGATTTTGCCGCGTTCGGTCGTGAAATTCCGCAATGTCTTGGGTTCCTTGTAATCGATTTCCAGGCTGCGGTCTGCACAGAAACGGCAAACTTTGCGGCGGTGATAAATGCGTCTTTTACGTTTACGGGGGCGGGGACGAGCTTGTGCCATGTTATAGATCCTCCTTCTGGGGTTCGGATTCGGCTGCTTCCGGAGCGGGTTCGGTTTCCGAGGCCGGTGCCGGCGTTTCTTCTACGGCGGGTTCGGCTTGTGCTGCGGCACCTTCTTCCGCCGCAGGGGGCGTCTCGGATTCCGCCTCTGCCTGGGATTGCATCATCGCTTCCTGGATGCGCTCCATATCCGCATCCTCGTCCAGGAGAATCGTCATATATTTCATGACACGGTCATCGATGCGGAACTGTCGTTCCATTTCGCTGACCAGTTCGCCGCCACCGCAGAAATCAAGGCGGGCATAGTAACCGCGCTGTTTCTTTCTGATTTCGTAGGCCAGCTTGCGGCCCCCCCACTCATCAATCTCCACGAGCAGTCCGCCCTTCTGGGGGATCAGTTCGCGAATCTTGTCGAACACGGGCCCGCGCTGTTCTTCGCCGAGGTCCGGATCGACGATGACGATCGTTTCGTATCTCCGCATAATGCCTCCTTATGGATGTAAAGCCCCGAAGACGGCCTCCGGAGCAAGGATCAGGGCTGAACGTCGTCAGCCGTTGAAAAATTTATCTTTCTACTCATTGTATCGGCCGTTTGTCAACAGCGATCTTCATAATCGTTGTCCAAGGCGTCGGTGCGCGTCCTGTAGCCCCATATAAAAAGGGGCCGATTCCAATGGATATGCCCCATAGATAGCGTTTAGGGCGGGCTGTGACGGAATCGAACCTTCAACCTACCGATCAGGCGCAGGCCCGGATCGCAGTTCTTGAGGCTTTAAATTAAATAAGGAATTGAAGGTGCTCCAGACCTACGGTTCCAACGAACATCACTTTTTACTCTGTTTTCCGTCATTTTCCAAGCATTCTTTGACTAGACCTACCAGACCAAGGGGATTTAGAAAGAGGTGCCGGACGGACACCTATCACATCATTCATCGACGATTACCGTCACGCCGTTCGTTTCAAACAGGCCTTTTACCCTGTCAAGATCATGGATGGTTCGCGGTTTTATCCCCAGGCGGCGCTTCTGGTCTGTATTCAAGCTGGCGATCTTGGCCTCTCCCAGGTTGTTATAGGGCAACAGACAGATTGCATCCCGACCGTTTTGGCAGCCGTTTCCAACCCATCCCTCATCGTTTTTTAACGACCAATTCCGGGTAGCCCATCTCTTCCAGAACCCGGGGAAACCGCTTGAAGGTCGGCTTGACTACCGGTAGCAGCTTGAGCATGGCGGTAATTTTTCCGCCCTGCCTGACCTTGCCCCTGGTCACCGCGGCGATGGGATTCTCATACCCGTGCCAGAAGCGGTGGGAATGGTCGGCACTCTGCTTGGACCAGACATCCGCTTTCAGCTCGCACGGCCCTATATAAAAGGTGCCGTACATGCCCTCTTCGGCCGGCGGGTTTTTAAGATCGATGGTAATTTCACTGTCCGGGTCGGTGTAGATAAACTTGATGATGATGTTCGCCCGGGACATCTTGGGGCCGATTTTTTCATCCCGCAACACCTGGTCCAGAAAATAGGTGTAAATCTCGTAAAGGTGTTCCTGATCCCGATAATACTCACTCATAGCGATCTCCCTTATTTGCGCTGATCGAAGCGCCGTCCGAAAATCATGCTGGCGACCGTCAACTTCAGCATCTGCAGCGTGCCGCCGGCCACGCTCCAGGCCCGCGCATCGCGTACCATCCGCTCCAGGGGGAATTCCTTCGAGTAACCGTATCCGCCGAATATCTGCATGGCCATGTCCGTAACGTCTTTCACCATCTCGTTGGCATAGCATTTCCCTAATGAGGCTTCGTAAATGGACGGCAGCCCCTGGCCAGCCCCGGATGCCGCCCGGTAAACGAGCAGTTTGGCCGCATCCAGCTTCATGGCCATCTCGGCCATGATGAACTGAATGGCCTGGAATTCACAAATCTCGCGGTCGAAGGCCTGGCGTTGCAGGGCGTAGTTTTTAGCCTCCTCCATGGCGCCGCCGGCCACCCCGAGGCACATGGCGGCGTTGCCGCAGCGCTCGATATCGAATGTCGTCATGAGGTTGCCGAATTCCCCCCGGTCGATCACCAGGTTTGCTTTGGGGATTTTCACGTTGTCGAAAAAGAGGTCGCAGGACGGCATGCCCCGCAGGCCCATGAATTCCTCCTGCTTGCCGAAGGTAAAGCCCGCCATGCCCTTTTCGGCAATCACGGCGCCAATGGCTTTGTAGCCCGGCTTTTCGCCAAAACGGCAGTATACCAGATAATGGCTGGCATAGCCGCCGCCGGTAATGAACGCCTTGCGACCGTTGAGCAGAAAGTGATCGCCTTTATCTTCCGCCATCGTCTGCAAAGCGGTGAGATCGGACCCGGCCTCCGGCTCGGTCATGCAAACCGAAACGCTGCTTTCACCTTGGCAGACACCCGGGAGGATGGCGGCTTTCTGTTCCGGCGTCCCAAACATATCGATGACCCGCACCGGACCGACATTGGACTCGAACACCGGGGCTGCGATCATGGGGCTGTAGCGGGCCAGGGCCTCAATGGCCAGGATGGCCGTCAAGGCACTTTCGCCCGCACCGCCGTATTCCGGGGAAAGCGTCATCCCCAAAAGCCCCATTTCGGCATAGGTGGGCATCAGGTGGTGGGGGAATTCGCCGGTCCGGTCGATATGGACGGCCAGTTCCTTGAATTTTTCTCTGCGGGCCATGTCCCGCAGGCTGTCGAGCAACATTTGCTGTTCTTTCGTCAAACTGAAATCCATGTAAATCTCCTGTTGCAGCCGTGTAAAATGTTCAGGGAACGCGCTGTGCTTTAGATTTTGTCCAGCAGACGGGTTATGTCGGTAACCTTTTCCAACGCAAGGATCCCGTCAATCACGGCGTCCAATTTCTGATCATCCCGGTCACCGGAAAACCGCTTGACCTTGTTTGCCAGGGCGGCCGCATCCAGCGGATCGCGCGGGTCGCCCCGGGGGGCGTCCACCTGCCGCGCGAGACGGCGCCCATCCTTGAAAAGAATTTCGACCCGGCTGGAAGTTTTCTCCGGGTAGATCCGGTCGAGGGCTTCATCGGTTCGGACCGCTACTTTGGCGGCCAGGGCCAGGACCGCGGGGTCGCTGATCCGTTTTTCCGTGAGCTGCACGGGGCCGAGTTCGCCATCCGTCAGGCAGGCGGCCACTACGTAGGGGATTGAAAATTGCGCGGACACAAACGAGCTGCTGGCATCGACGCCTTTGCCCACGGCCAGTTCGGCAATCCCGTAGGTGGATACCGTAATGCTGGCCACCTGGGCAAGGTCAACGTCTTCAGTGGCGACCAGCTCCAGGGCCGCCTGGGCCGCGCCGTGGGTGTGGCGGCAGGCCGTATAGGGTTTGAAATAGATATCCATGACCGAGTAGGTGTCGCCCAAGCCTTCGGTGATCCGTGAAAGGGTTGGATCGGCGGCTGTGGTAATCTTGGCAAACCCGCCGTTCAGAGCCGATCCCTCGAGCACATAGGGCGCGCCGGTCACCCCGGCCCCGGCCAGTCCGGCGGCCATGATGCCGGCACTGGCCGCCTGTCCGCCCTGGACGATTTTAACGGTATAGCCGCCCATGAGGTGCTCGGCCATGGACAGCGGCAGCAGGTAGCCCGCATTGCCCAGTGCGTTAAGCAATTGGTCCCCATCCAGGCCTCTGAGCCGAGCCGCCGCGACGGCCGCCCCATACGTCCCGCAGGTGCCCGTGGGCAGGAAGCCCCCCAGCGTGTGCCAGGGGTGCATGGCCGCGGCCGGCCGATTGGCCGCCTCATAACCGGCCACCACCGCCTCGATGACCGCTGTCCCGGCAGCACCGGTCTCCTCGGCTACGGCCAGGGCGGCCGGGATGACCGCCACGCCCGGATGGTTCCCACCGAAACGCGAGCCGTCCTGGGCCTCAATGGCCTCGGCGGTGGTCCCGTTGATGAAGGCCGCCTGGTGCACATCGGTCTTGAAGCCGCACCCCAGGGCGGTGATTTTTCCCGGGGCACCCACGGAACGGATATAGCCCGCGATCTTCCGGACCGTTTCAAGTTCCAGGGAGCCGTAAATATTGGCCACATAGTCGAGGATACAGAGCTTGGCCTTGTGAACCACCTCAGCCGGCAACGTTTCCAGGGTTACATTTGAGCAGAATTCAGCCAATTTGCGCGTATACGTCATTTGCCGGGCCCTCTTTTATACGTATCCTTTTTTTTCATAGATGCGGATCATCCGATGGGGGTCCAAAACTTCCCTCAGCGCCTGCAGCTCTTCCGCTGTGGGGGGTTCCGTGGGATGGACATCCTCGGCCACTTTCAACTCCCACGGCGTGTTGGCCAGCACTTCCGCAATGGTGCAATCCGGGTGATAGGACGCCAGGTAGGCCTCCTTGGTCTGCGGATCAAATTTCAGGACGGCCTTGTTGGTGATGATCACCTCCGGACCGGTGTCCGGGGCCATGCCCCATTTCTCCCGGGCGCCGGCGCCGTCCAGGTAGCCCGGCGTGGTCACGAAATCGACCTTTTCTGCCAGCCGCCGCTTGTCGTGCAGGGTGATGATGAGGGTTTTACGCGCCAGGGCCCCGATGGGGTTGGCGCCGCCGCTGCCGGGGAGGCGCGCCTGGGGCGAGGCGTAGTCCCCAATGGCCGTTGTGTTGATATTGCCGTATTTGTCCACCTGGCTGCCCGAGAGAAACCCGACGTCCACCTGGCCGGCCTGCAGCACCATGCCCATGATTTCCACCAGTCCGCCGACCATGGCCGCTCCCGGGTTGAGGCAGGGGTCGCCCACCGATAGGGCCGGGCGTTTGGGGCGCGCATCGATCACGCCGGATTCCTGCATCAGGATGGCCGTCGGCGCATGGGTCTGCCGGGCGATGTTGGCCGCCATGGTGGGGAATCCGGTCCCCACGATGACCACGTCGCCATCCCGGATGATGCGCGCCCCACAGCATGCCATAAGCTCCGGTTTGATATAATTTTTTACCTTGTCTGCCATGTCAGGCACCCCGCTCGCGATAAACCCGTTCAGTAGCCGTAGTTGACCGGATAGGCGTAGTCGAAAGCCGCCTCCAGATTGCGGAAGGTGGCATAGCCGAAGCGTTCGATGTAGTGCTGGATGTAGGCACTGCGGTCGGCAATGTCGTACACCCACTCCTTGAGAAACGCGGCCAGTCCCTCTTCGGTATTCGAAGCCTGCTGGTAGAGATACCCCATGGAGAAATCGACATCGTAAAACCCGGGCGTGTAGGCCGGATGCGCACCATAAGGCTCTTCTACCACCGCCACGACTTTGAAAGAGGGCACGATCGTGCGCGAGGGGTCTTTGCCGATGACCTCCCGGCTGACGATCCGCTCGCAGGTTACGATCACTTGCTTGGACGCATTGGCCCCCACCTGGCAGTCGCCGCCGATGCCCCAGATCTGGGCGTTGCCTTCCTCATCGGCCTGCTGGACATGAATGATGGCCACATCCGGGTTGAGGGCCGGCACCAGCAGGGTGGGGCGGCCGTCGAAGGGGGATTCGATGATCTTGTACTTGTTGTCCCCCATGAAGGATTTGACGTTTAAAAGGTCGCTGCCCAGCATATCCTTGACCGCTACGAAGGGCATGCCCATGGCGCCGGCCTGGAGCATCATGGGCAGGGAGAGGTTGGTGTACTCCTCGACTTCCACCTTGTGGGGAATCCCCTGCTCGATCGAACGCCGATAACATCGCCCTAGGCCGTAAATGCCAAGGGACAGGAAGGTGGCGAAGAACCGCTTGACCAGTCCCGCACCGATGAGCATGTCAAAATCGTCCGCGGCGTTGCTGCGGGCAATGGTGAGGTCGCCGATCTTCTGGCGGATGATTTCGTGGATGGCTGAAAAGGGTGTCCGGCAGATGTAGCCGCCCAGAAAAAGAAAAGCTCCCGGATGCACGAACTGCTCAACGGCCTCCGCGGTGGTCATCACTTTGGTCATGACAGGTTCTCCCTAGACGTCATAACTGTGGCGTTGGATAATCTCATCCTGGGCGATATCGCTCAGGTTGACGAAAATGCCCGAATAGCCGCTGATGCGCACCACCAGGTCCCTGTAGCTGTCCGGATCGGCCTGGGCCTGTTGCAGGGTCTCGCTGTCCACCATGTTGAACTGCACCTGCAGGCCGCCCTTTTTGAAGTAAGCCCGGATGAGGGTCAGCAGGTGGCTGCTGTTCACGGCTTTGCCGTCAAAGCGCATATTAAGGTTCAGCCCGTTGTAGACCCGGGTGAGGGGCAGCTTGGTGACCGAATTCATCACGGCGGTCGGCCCGGACACGGCCCGCCCTTCGCTGGGCGTAATCCCGTTGCCCAGGACCGCCCCGGCATAGCGGCCGTCCGGGGTGGCGCCGGTGAAGGCCCCCATGGAGATGTGGAACCCCACCGAGAAAATCCCCGGCCAGAACCGGCCATGGCGGAAGTTTTTGTGCTTTTCCAGGGTATCGCAAAAGTGATTCATCACCCGGACGGCCATGCCGTCCACGGCATCGTCGTCGTTACCGTATTTGGCCACTTTATTCAGGAAGTAGGCCCGGGCCTTCTCCGCATCCATCCAGTCGTCGGACAGCCACTCGGCCACCTGGCCCAACGTGTAGCGCCCCTCATCGAACACGGCCGTTTTCAGGGCGTAGAGACTGTCCGCCAGGTTGGAAAAGCCTTGCAGCTGTACCCCGGTGGAATTGTAGATGGCCCCGCCGCGGGTCAGATCCAGCCCTTTTTCCAGGGGGCCGTCGATCATGGCCGACGCAAAGGGCGAGGGGACTTTCTCGGCAATGGCCCGATCCAGGCAGGTAATGCCTTTGACCATCTGGGCGATGAAATGGCGCAGCTGGGCATCGTAGGCCTGCCACAGCGTTTCAAAATCCTTGAACTGGGCCGGATCCCCGGTCTTCAGGCCCGATTCGTACCCGAAGATGTTGTCCACCCCGTTGGCCAGGGCAAACTCCAGACACTTGATGCCGCTCAACTGCACCGCAAAAGTCGAGCCGAAAGTTTTGCCCTGGGCATTGGGTTCCAGGCACCCCACCACACCATAGTCCCGGGCATCTTCCAGGCTGTGCCCCCCGGCCACCAGGGATTTGACAATTTGCTCATCATTGAAAAAGTGCAGGAGAACCCCGTCTTTGGCATATTTCACCGCCCGGGCGAAAAACAGGTCAGGGGCCTTGCCGGACAAGCGGACACCGAAATTGGGCTGAACGGTCCGCACCTGGGCATAGGCATCCAGGGCCAGGGTGCTCAGGGCATTGGTGGCATCGCGCCCCTGCCGGTCGAGACCGCCCACCACCACATTCTGGGTCGTCTTGCCTTCGGTGCCTTCCCCTCCCGGAATGTAGGCCTCTTCCAGCACATTCCAGATTTCATTGGTTTTCAGAAACAGCATGGCCAGCAGCTCCCGGGCCTCGCCCGGATCGATGCGGCCGGCGGCCAGATCGGCTTGATAATAGGGCCAGAGGATCTGGTCGATACGACCCAGGGATACGGAATTGCCGCCCGATTCGATCTGGGCCACCAGATGAATGAAATAGAGCGCCTGGACCGCTTCATGAAAGGTGCGGGCCGGATGTTCCGGGACCCGGCGGCAGACGGCGGCCATCTGTTCGAGCTCGGTCCTCCGCCCCGGATCCTTTTCACGCCGGGCCAGTTCGACGGCATGGTCCGCATAGCGCCGGGCAAAGGTCACCGTGGCCGCCAGTGAACGGATGACGGCATCGTAGAAGAACCCTTTGGTTCCCTGCTGTTCAGCTTGCGGAAGCGCTGCCCGCTTGTCACGGGCCGCTGCCATGATCCCCGCCAGACCCTGCGCCAGGACCCGGCTGTGATTCATGGTGAAATGGCCGATGCCGTAGGTGATTTCGAGCATGAAGGTGAAAATGTACTTGTCCATATCCGCCATGACATCATCCGGCAGGGCTTCCTCGAAACCGACTTCCACGCAACGCTCTTCCCAGAAGGGGAGAATGTCTTCGAGCAGCTCCCTTTTCTCCGCTTCGGTAATCAGGGCCCGCTGCACTTCACGCCGGTCGAAATTTTCGACATCGCCCTCCAGCCAGCGGGCCTTGTTCTCCGGAAACAGGGGCGCTCCCTTCAACTTGGCGGTGCGGCACCCGACGATACGCTCCTCGGCACGGATGATCACGCTGATGCTGCCAAGGATCTCTTCCAGGGCCTTGCTCATGCGGGTCAGCGGGTCCCGGTCCCAGTTGGCGCGCATGGCCCGTGTCAGGTAGCGGGCCCGCTCCACGCAAACCTCCTGGGGCGCATCGATGATGCGTTGCCTGAGGCGTCCGATGCGGCTATTTGGCGTTCGATCCGGTGTAACGAGTGCGGTTTCCATGGGGTCCTCCCACATTCCTTGATGAATCCCTGAGAAGTAAACATTCCGGCGGTTTCGTAAAACGTCCGAGATCAAAGCTTGCGGATCTCGAGGAGGGAGGCGTACGTTTCGTACGCCGCACTGACGAGAGATTCGCGTAACGCTGATCTTTAGTTTCGATCTAAGCCCTCCACTTCCGGTGGAATACCCGGAGAGGTTCTACCGATCCGGGGTGCTTTTTTATAAGCGGATTCTTCATTTTCTTGCGCGTGCAAGAAAACGGAAACAAAAGAAAACGCCCGTGTCTCGCTTAACCCTGCGCGTCGTCGACACGTCCGGAGCGCGCGGAAACTCGCTTCGCTCAGACAGTCCGCGCACTTTTATCCGGCCGCATCGCCGATGCTCGGCGCGGGACAAAGGGAAATTCAAAACCAAAACCTCAAAAACTGTTTTCAAGCCCCCTTCGAAGGGGCTTCCTGAGGCCTCCCGCTAAGCGGGAGGAGGCGCACTCCCCCTCCCCAGGGGAAGCACGTTTTACGAAACCGTCACGCCTTGATATTCATATGGTTGAGCAGAATCATATCCCGGATGCGCTTGGGCAGGATCCAGTTCAGAAATAGAAAAAAAGAACTCATAAAATCCACCTGGTTGTGGAGTTTGGGCTTGTCCGCCAGCAGCACCTTGACGATTCGATCCGCCGCCTGGGCGGGCGTCGTAGCGTTCTTGATGAGGTCATTGTCACGGTCGATAAACCTCCGGGCACGCTCCCGGTAGGGCGAGCCTTCCGGCGGCAGCTTGTGGATCTTGGCCGCAAAGCCGGTGGATACCTGGGCCGGCTCGATGAGCGCCACTTGCAGGCCGAAAGGCGCGACTTCGTATTGAAGGGCTTCGGCCATGCCTTCGATGGCAAACTTGCTGGCCGTATAAATGGATTCGAAGGGGAAGGGGACCACTCCCACCAGGGAAGACATGGCAACCAGTTTGCCGGCCTTTTGCTGCCGCATGGCGGGAATAAACGCCTGGAAGATGGACGCGGCCCCGATCACGTTGATCTCGAGGCACTTGAGCGCTTTTTCGAGATCGATCTCTTCGAAAGGGCCGAAGAAGCCAATGCCCACATTGGACAAAACCGTGTCCACCCGCCCGAATTTCGCAAGGACGTCATCCCGAAAGCGCAACACCTCCTCGCGATGCGTAATATCCAGGGCGACGAGGTGGTGTTCGACGCCAAGGCCGTCCAGTTCCTCTCTGAGGGCCTCCAGTTCGGCGGCATCCAGGTCGAAGCCCGCGATACGGCTGCCGCGCTTGGCCAAACGGAGGGCCACATCGCGGCCCATCCCCTGGGCCAGACCGGTAATGACGATAACCTGCCCCATTTTACCCCCTTTTGGAAAACGATCAGTGGGCCTGTCGATACCAGGCGCGCATCTGATTCATGGATACCTTGAAATCGGGATACGCCAGCCTGAAGCCCGTTGCTTTCAGCTTCGTGGTATCGACGATATAGTCGTCGTACAGGAATGCGGTGGCGTCGTACTCGAGGTCCGGAATTTTGTCGCACAGGCCGGCGAAAAACCCGCCGATACGGGCCGCTGTCCGCACGACGGACAGCGGCAGGTGCCGGGTCGGCGGACGGGTGCCGAATGTTTTCGCCGCCAGGGTCAGGGCTTCTTCCAGCGTCGGATTGGTATCTTCGGCCAGGTTGTAGGCTTGGCCACGGGCTTCATCCTGCAGGGAAAGGTGCAGCAGGGCCCCTGCCACATCTTCCGCCCGGATATTCGCCAATCGCTGACGGCCGCTCCCGGGTATCGCCCCGATGGAACTCGGCCTGGAAAATACTTTCCCGGCCCCGTCGTTGCAGCGGGGTCCGTATACCGTACAGGGCCGGGCAATCACGGCCGGCAGACCCTCCTCGATCCTGCCGAAAATGACATCTTCGCCATTTTTCTTGCTCCGCCCATAATCATTGCAGGGTTCGCGCGGGTCGTCCTCCCGGAAAGGGCGGCCGCGGTAGCGGCCGTAGACGCTCGTGGAGGTCACATGAATGAAACTGTGCACGCCTTTCTCCAGCGCCAGCCCCGACAGGGTTTTCACCCCGTCCACGTTGGTGGGACGCAGCTTTGAATAGGGGGTGGAAAAGTTGCAGATGGCGCCCAGGTGAAACACACGGTCCACCGGCCCTTCGAAAAGAGCCGGCAGGGTTTCCGGCCGGGTCAGATCAGCCCCGACATATTCGACGCCCAGCCGGTCAAAAAACGAGGTATCCTTCCGGGGCCGGGAGGTTGCCCGGACCTGAATTCCCGCTTTGACCAGATGTTCAACCAGGTGGCTGCCCATAAAACCGGCCGCACCCGTTACGAGAGAAATGCCGTCCAAAACCATTTTCAATCTCCGCCCAATCAGAAAAGCGCTTCATCTTCGGTCAAGGAAAGACAGGCCTGGTCCTCGTTCTCCCGTTCCGCCTCCAGCAGCTCCTGACGGGCATGCTTGAGCCAGTCCAGAAACACTTCATTCATACGAACGCCCAGCTCGGCCATGAGCTTTACATAGGTGCCCCTGTGCTCCCAGCGCTGAAGATTGACATAGCGGCGCGCCAACTGCTTCTCGTAAGCTTTCAGTTGTTCTTCAATCAGTTCACCGGCGCGATCCTTATCGCCAAACCCGAAAAATACGAACCGCATTAAAAAGGGGTCGCGCAGGATCATGCTGCCTTCCGGTGATTGGGCCAGCCAACCCCGGAAAGCCTCCTTGCCGGCCGTGGTGATGGCGTAGCGCTTGCGGGGCGGGCCTTTTTCACCCATGCGGACCTCTTCCTCCATCGAAATAAGGCCCTCGGCCCTCAGCTTTTTAAGGTTGGGATAGATCTGACCATAGTTGATGGTCCACATGTGACCGAAATGCTCTTCTATCACTTCTTTGATGCGATACCCGTGCAGGTCGCGGTAGTGCAGGAGCCCCAGTATGGTATATTTGATGGACATTTTCCCCGTCATTTCCAGCGGGTGCCTTTACCAGGTATCCGCTGACATCATTAGCTTGTTATGGAAGGGGTTATTGCAATTATGAATACAATATATTTTCTATATATATATTTTGTATATAATGAGTCAAGAGCTTTTAGGGCAAGGTTTGGTATTCAGAGGCTTCCATCTGAAAGTATTGAGGAGCGCCGCGCGTCAATATACCGTCGACAATGTCATGTGCGACAGTGACAAACACTTCGATTCGGTTCTAATCCGCTGATCATTTGAGCTCCAAAAAGTCGGATCCAGGGAAAGAGGCTACGAGCGTGCTTGAACTTGCGATTGCAATTGCCGCGAAGGTCCACGCGGGAAAAGTGGACAAGGTCGGCGCGCCCTATATCCTCCACCCCCGTCGTGTGATGCTGAAAATGGAGACTTCCGAAGAGCAGATGGCCGCGGTTCTCCGCGATGTGGTCGAGGACAGCGACACGACGCTCGATGATCTCAGAAACGAAGGCCTCGCGGACGCGGTTGTCGATGCGGTCGATGCCGTCACGATACGGTCCGGTGAGTTCTATGATGAATTCGTGCGGCGGGCAGCGCTCAAGCCAATCGGCAGGCGCGTGAAACTTGCCGACCTGGAGGACAACAGCGACCGGTCACGCATCGCCAATCCGACGGAAGAAAATGACGGACGCCTTGCGAAGTACAAGCGCGCTATCCACACCATTCGTCACAACTGATTGACATTATGTTGTTTATTTTAGTATCAACGACAAAGCATGACAACACCAAACCCGGTGGGAACCGGGGACGTAAAGCCACGGGTCCGAAGGGGATGGCCAGGTTGCTGACGGATGGATTAGAAACCCGGGACCCGACTGGTCCGCGGGTTTTTTTTGTGGCATGCGCCTCAACTTCAACCTCGCCTTACAATCTCCCCGACTAAGAAGGGGCGACTGCCGCCGATGCGGCATTGCTTATTGGGCGAAAAAGTATTCCCCCACTGGTTCAGCTAAGGACTGAAAACACTGTGCCCCTCGACTACACCACCCTTGATCTGCTCCGTCGCAACAATCCGGCCTGGCGCCTGCTGCGGTCGGATCACGCACCGTTGGTGGTCAGCTTTTTCCAGCGGGTATTTGTCGACGCCAATGTGCGGTCGATCTCCCAGGCCGACCTGGTGGAAGCTCTCGAGGACGAACTGTTCGCCCTGCGGGAGCGCTTGGGGAATGACGCATTCCCCAAGTCGGCCCAGCAATATCTCAACGACTGGGCGGACAACGCAAAAGGGTGGCTGCGCAAGTTTTATCCCTCCGGGTCGGACGCCCCCCATTTCGACCTGACCCCCTCCACCGAGAAAGCGATTAGCTGGCTGGCGAGCCTGACCGAGCGCGCCTTTGTGGGAACGGAATCGCGCCTGCTGACCTTGTTCGAACTCCTGCGGCAGATGCGCGAGGGGACCGAGACCGATCCCGACACGCGTATTGCCGAACTGACCAGGCGGCGTGCCGAGATCGACGCGGACATCGCCAGGGTCGAAGCCGGCGAGGTTCCCGTACTGACCGACACAGCCCTCAAAGACCGTTTTCAACAGTTCCTCCAGATGGCTCGCGAGCTGCTCGCCGATTTCCGCGAGGTGGAACACAACTTTCGCCTCCTCGATCGCAAGGTCCGTGAGCGCATTGCGTTGTGGGACGGTACCAAGGGCGCATTGCTCGAAGAGATCATGGGGGAGCGGGATGCCATCGCCGATTCCGACCAGGGCAAGAGTTTTCACGCATTCTGGGATTTTCTCATGTCCCAGCGTCGCCAGGAGGAGTTGACCCAACTTTTGGAGGACGTTTTGGATCTTCCGCCGGTGGCCGAGTTGAACCCCGACCCGCGCCTACGTCGGGTCCACTACGACTGGCTCGAGGCCGGCGAGGTCACCCAGCGCACGGTGGCGCGTTTGTCCCAGCAGCAGCGGCGGTTTCTCGACGACAAGGCCTGGCTGGAGAACCGGCGTATCATGGACATCCTGCACGGCATCGAAGCCAAATCCCTGGAGGTCCGCGAAACCGCGCCTTCCGGCGATTTCATGCCGTTGGACGACAGCGCGGTCACCGTCGATCTTCCCCTGGAGCGGCCCCTGTTCCGTCCGCCGGTCCGCCCGCAGATTGCCGACGTGGCGCTGGAACCAGGGGAGGGCGAGGTCGATGCCGCAGCCCTGTTCGCCCAGGTGGTGGTGGACCGGGAAGCGCTCGTGCGGCACCTCCGCCAGGCACTGCAGTCCCGCTCCCAGGTCAGTCTCGAAGAGCTGGTGGCAGCACGCCCCCTACGCCAGGGCTTGGCGGAGCTGATCGCCTACCTGCAGTTGGCCGGCGAATGGCCCCACGCCGTGGTGGACGAGCAAACCATTACGCGGATCCAATGGGAAATGGAAGGGGACACGGTGCGGCGGGCTTCCCTGCCACGGATCATCTTTGTGAGGGATTAAAAATGGACGATTTGGAACCCGCAGCGCAATCCCCTTCAAACGATCACAACCTCTCGGAGGTGGTTGTCCCCCTGCTCAAGGGCGTGCTCTACATGGCGGACAACCCGGCCCAGTGGAACGCCCTGCTGGACCTGCAGTTTCGCGTGCGCGACTATGTCGCCGTGCTCGGGCTGGAGCTGATGCTGGACGAGGCCGAAGGCTACGCCTACCTGCGGTCCTTCCCGGAGGAAGAGGGCCCCGACAGCCTCAAACGGCCGCGGCTGGTGGCCCGCCGGCAACTCTCCTTTCCGGTCAGCCTGCTGTTGGCCCTGTTGCGCAAGAAGCTGGCGGAGTTCGACGCGCGGGGCGGCGACACCCGCTTGATCCTCACGCGCGAGGAGATCGTGGAACTGATCCGGGTGTATCTGCCCGAGGGCACCAACGAAACCCGTTTGATCGACCAGGTCGGGACCCACCTGAACAAGGTCGCCGACCTCGGCTTTATCCGCCGCCTGCGGGGCCAGTCCAACACGTTCGAGGTCCGCCGCATCCTCAAGGCCTTTGTGGATGCCCAGTGGCTGGCGGAATTCGATCAGCGCCTGGCCGATTACCGGCAGCACCTGACACAGACCGGGGAGGGGAACGATGGCTGAAATCCTGGAACTCTCCTTCGTGGACAACGACCAGCTGGCCGGTTTTCGCCTGCAGCGGTTGGAAGTCTACAACTGGGGGACCTTCGACCGGAAGGTGTGGACCCTGCACCTCAACGGCCGTAACGCCCTCCTGACCGGCGACATTGGCTCGGGCAAGTCCACCCTGGTGGATGCCCTCACCACGCTGCTGGTGCCCCAGCAGCGCATCACCTACAACAAGGCGGCCGGGGCCGGGGCCCGCGAACGCACCCTGCGCTCATACGTCATGGGCCACTACAAGTCCGAACGCAACGAGGTCGGCGGCAGCGCCAAACCGGTGGCCCTGCGCGACCCCAACCATTACGCCGTCATCCTGGGGGTGTTCCACAACGCGGGCTACCTCAAGACCGTGACCCTGGCCCAGGTCTTCTGGATCAAGGATCTCCAGGGGCAGCCCGCCCGCTTCTACACGGCCTGCGAGCGTGAGCTTTCCATCGCCGAGGATTTCGCCCAATTCGGAACCGACATCGTCCAGCTGCGCAAGCGCCTGCGGTCTTCAGGCGTCACGGTCTGGGACAGTTTCCCGCCTTACGCGGCCTGGTTCCGGCGGCGCTTCGGGATCGACAACAACCAGGCCCTGGAGCTCTTCAACCAGACCGTGTCCCTCAAATCCGTGGGCAACCTCACCGATTTCGTGCGCACCCACATGCTGGAGCCCTTTGACGTGGCCCCCCGCATCAAGGCCCTGATCGAGCACTTCGACGATCTCAACCAGGCCCACAAGGCGGTCCTCAAGGCCCGGCAGCAGATCGAGAAGCTCACCCCGCTGGTGGCCGACTGCGATCGTCACGCCGAGCTGGCGGCTTCCGCCGACGAACTGCGGGCCTGCCGGGAAGCTCTGCAGGCCTGGTTTGCGGGATTGAAATTGGCGTTGCTGGAACAACGGCTGGGCGTCCTGAAGGAAAAGATCGGCCGACACCAGACCAAAATTGAAAGTCTGTCAGAGCGCAGGCATTCGTTGCAACTCAAAGAACGTCACTTGCGGAAGAACATCACCGAGAACGGCGGTGACCGCATCGAGCGCATCAGAGAGGAAATCCGCGCCAAGGAAGCCGAGCAACAGCGCAGAAGACGCAAAGCCGACCGCTATGCCGAATTGATCTCAATCCTGGATCTGGTGCCCGCCGAGACAGAAGAGGTTTTCCTTTCCCACATGCAACGCTGCGACGTCTTGCGCGAGCAAACGGAGCAGCGCGAGGCGCAGCTTCAAAACGACCTGAATGAAAGAAGGGTGGCTTTATCCCAAAAGCGCAGCGAGCACGAGCAGCTGCAGGCGGAAATCGCCGGCCTCAAGGCCCGGCGTAGCAACATTGACGAAAAGCAGGTGGCCATGCGCCGCATGATCTGCAGCGCCCTCGATCTTCCCGAAGACGACATGCCCTTTGCCGGTGAGCTGATCCAGGTGCGCGAGGAGGAGCGCGACTGGGAGGGGGCCATCGAGCGCCTGATGCGGAATTTCGGTCTGTCGCTGCTGGTGCCGGACGCGCACTACCCCCGGGTGGCCGCCTGGGTGGACAAAACGCACCTCAAGGGGCGCTTGGTCTATTTCCGCGTGCGCCCGTCGCGTAAGGCTGCCCCGTCGTCCCTGCGGCCCGATGCCCTGGGCCGTAGGATCGCCGTCAAACCCGATTCGGCTTATTACGACTGGCTGGAAGGGGAGATCGCCAAACGCTTCGACGTGGCCTGCTGTGACACCCAGGACCAGTTTCGGCGCGAGACCCGGGCCATCACCCGGGCCGGCCAGATTAAGATGCCGGGCGAGCGCCACGAAAAGGACGACCGGCACCGGATCGATGACCGCAGCCGCTACGTGTTGGGCTGGAACAACACGGCCAAGATTGCCGTGCTGGAAAAGAAGGCTCGGCAGCTGGAAAAGCTTATTGGTGAAATGGATGGCCTCATCGCTGAGCGGGAGCGCGAGCAGCAGACCCTCAAGGATCGTCTGACCACCCTTTTTCAATTGGGCGAGCACCGCGATTTCCGGGAAATGGACTGGCGGTCCCTGGTGGCAGAGATCGCCGACCTGCAGAACGAGAAGCAGCGCCTGGAGACGGCTTCCGACACCCTGCAGACGCTGAACGCCGAACTCGAAAGGCCGAGAAAGCCGCTGCCGAAAACGAACAGCAGCTCGACCAGGTCAAGGGTCAGTGCTCCCGGCTGGAGCAGAGAAAAAGCGACACGGAAACCATGTGTCAGGAGGTGCGTGTTGTGCTGGAAGACACCGATCCGGCCCACGAGGCCTATTTCGAGCGCTTGGCGGCCTTGCGCGAGGAGGCCCTGGACGGACCGGCCCTCACGGTGGAATCCTGCGACCCGGCCGAACGCAAGCTCCGCGACTGGCTGCAGGCCAAAATCGACGCCGAAGACAAAAAACTCGCCCGGCTGCGCGACAAGATCATCGAGGCCATGCACGGCTTCCGGACCGCCTACCCCCTGGAAACCCAGGAGGTCGACGCCGCGGTCGAGGCGGCGGGCGAATACCGGGAAATGCTGCAGCAGCTCAAGGCCGACGACCTGCCGCGCTTCGAGGCGCGCTTCAAGGAACTGCTCAACGAGAACACCATCCGCGAGGTGGCCAACTTCCAGTCCCAGCTGGCGCGGGAGCGCGAGACCATCAAGGAGCGCATCGCGCACATCAACACCTCGCTCTCCCAGATCGACTACAACCCGGGCCGCTACATCGTGCTGGAGGCGCAGCCCGGCACCGACGCCGACATCCGGGATTTTCAAAGCGAGCTGCGGGCCTGCACCGAAGGCGCGCTCACCGGTTCGGACGACGCCCAGTACTCCGAGGCCAAGTTCCTGCAGGTGCGCCGGATCATCGAAAAATTCCGCGGCCGCGAAGGCCAGTCCGAACAGGACCGCCGCTGGACCGCCAAGGTGACCGACGTGCGCAACTGGTTCGTCTTCGCCGCCAGCGAGCGCTGGCGCGAGGACGGCAGCGAGTACGAGCACTACACCGACTCGGGCGGCAAGTCCGGCGGGCAGAAGGAGAAGCTGGCCTACACCGTGCTGGCGGCCAGCCTGGCCTACCAGTTCGGCCTGGAGTGGGGCGAGGTGCGCTCGCGCTCCTTCCGGTTCGTGGCCATCGACGAGGCCTTCGGCCGCGGCTCGGACGAGTCGGCCCACTACGGGCTGCAGCTTTTCAACCAGTTGAACCTGCAGCTGTTGATCGTCACCCCCCTGCAGAAGATCCACGTCATCGAACCGTACGTTTCCGGCGTGGGGTTCGTACACAGTGAAGACGGCAAAACCGCCAGCCTGCGCAACCTGACCATCGAAGAGTACCGGGAGGAAAAGCGGAGGCAGCAGACGTGAACTGGACCCGGCCCGGCGACCTTCGTAAAATGGTTCAACGCCTGTGGGACCGGGGGGCCCTGCTGGCAAGCCTGGCCGGGGGCGAGTCCCTTTTCCCCAAACGGTTGCCGCTCAAGGGGCCTGCCTCCACCGAACTCACCCAAAACTTTGACGAGGTGCGCCGCTGGATCGCCCAGCTCGACCGCCAGGCCAAGCACTACCGCATCGTTTGGCGCCACGTGAACCACCGGGTTCTGGGCGCCAATGACCTGCCGAGTGAAGTCTGGATCGACACCCTGGACGACGCCCTGGCCTTGGTCGACCGGCGCCGGGCGGCCGAACGGTTTACCGTGTTGGTGGCCGTGACCCAAGAGCGGCTGCCCGATCTCGATCCCTGGCTCCGCAAACGGCCTTTGCGCGCGCTGGCCCTGGCGGACGACTGGCCTCTCCTGCTCGACATCGTCACCTGGATGCGCCGACACCCCCGTCCAGGTTTGTATCTGCGCCAGGTGGACATCCCCGGCGTCCACAGCAAGTTCATCGAGGGGCACCGGTCCGTCCTGATGGAGCTGTTCGACCTGGTATTGCCCGAGGAAGTGGTGGACAGGGAGTCCCGCGGCGTGTCTGGGTTCGGCCGGCGCTACGGGTTTCAGGACAAGCCGGTGCGGGTGCGGTTTCGTATTCTGGACGACGCTTGCGCGGTCTTTGCCACTGGCACGGACCAGGACATCGCGGTCACCCACGACACCTTCGCCGGCCATGATCCGCCGGTCGACACCGTCTTTATCACTGAAAACGAGATCAACTTCCTGGCCTTTCCTCGGGCTGCGGGGTGTATGGTCGTTTTCGGCGCGGGCTACGGGTTCGACATGTTATCCCGGGCCCGCTGGTTGCACGACCGGCGCCTCTTTTACTGGGGCGACATCGACACCCACGGGTTCGCCATCCTCGATCAACTGCGCGGTCAATTCCCACATGCCCGGTCTTTCCTCATGGACCGTGATACCCTCATGGCCCACAAGAGCCTCTGGGGGCGAGAACCGCGACAGGAAACCCAGGATCTGCCGCGGTTGGACCGCGAGGAGCAAGCGCTGTTTGACGATCTCCGCTACAACCGATTGACCGACCAATTGCGGTTCGAACAGGAAAGGGTGGGGTTTGACTGGGTCAAAAACAGGGTGGCGGATTTGACCGGAATTCCTTCGTGATCTTCGTGGTGAGCGCTTTTGCATCAAAATAAGCACGCGCCTTACCGAAAATTCCATTCATTAAAATGAACCAAAGTTGACATGTAATTCTGTAAATAATATGGTAAAGACCATTATAGTGATCCAAAATTGTTGGAATCTATGTTTATGGTACCATAAAGTGAACTATGAAGTGTACGATCCAAATATTTCTTGACGACCGTTGGCAAACGGCCGCGGTGTTCGAGCCTGATCCGCAGACCCTGGACCGCGGCATTGCCGGAGGGGGGCGGCTGCAATACGACACCGACTATGCCATCGGCCATTTGGGTGAGAAAGCTGCTGAGTTGGTGCCCGGGCAACAGGTCGGCTTCGAACTGTTCCGGTTCGACCAATGGCCGCCGTTCCTGGTCGATGTGATGCCCTCGGGTGCCGGACGCCGGGCCTGGCTCCGGCGTATGCAGGTGGAAAGGGACGGCCCGCACGCGGATTGGCACTTGCTCACCCGGGGCGCCGGCAGTCCGCCGGGCCATCTGCGGATTGCCGAAGCGGTCCAGCCGCCGCCTCCGGACCATTTCAAAATCGGGTTTCCCCGCCGGGACATCGTCGAACAAGCGGAACGGTTCCTGGATTACGCCGAAGAACGGGGGGCTCATGTGGCCGGGGCCTCCAGCGTGCAGGGGGAGGCGCCCAAGTATTTACTGGTCGAGGACCACGCCGGCATGTTTCACGCCGAGGGCGCGCTGACGGACGACAGGATCAAGGCTTTCTGGCTGGTCAAATTTCCCCGCGGGCGTCGCAGCGAGGCGCGCAACGAACAGGTCCTGCGCAACGAGGCGGCCTATCTGGAAGTGGCCCGCCACTTCGGCATTCGCACCGCAAGCCCTCTGCGATACGAACACGGGGCGCTTTTCGTGCCGCGCTTCGACCGGCGGGTGGCGGACGGCCGCGTGGAACGCCTGGGTATGCACAGCCTATATGCCGTGGCCGGCCAATCGGGCTATGGCGCGGCGGTGTCCAATGACACCTTCTGCCGTGCCCTCGCAGCGGTCGCCACCGATCCTGCCCGGGAATTACGGGAGTATATCCGCCGCGACATCCTCAACCTGGCCCTGCGCAACACCGACAACCACGGCCGCAATTCGGCCGTTCTGCGAAGCGGTGACCAGATCGCCCTTTCCCCTCTATTCGATTTTGCGCCGATGTTCCTGGACCCGGAGGGGATCGGCCGTGTCAGCCGCTGGGAAGACGAAGAACCCGGCCGCCAGCCGGATTGGCGGGCTGTCATCGAAAAATTCGAAGATATTCTCCCGCCTGCGGATGCGATGCTGTGGTTGGCCGGATTAGGGGCGAAGGTTCGCCACCTTCCCGCAGCGATGCGGGATTGCCGGGTCGACGAGGATATCATCGAACGGCTTTCCCGCTGGATCGGGGAAGTGGCCGCCGGACTGATCGATGCCGGACGCCGGGTTTAGAAAGACAGGTCGTCATCATGAAACGCCCATCACCGGACGAAATGACCCGCATGAAGGAGAACCTCTATCGCGACCTCGCCCGAGGTGCCGTCGATATCCGGGAGGCCTCGCGCCGCATGCGCCGGATCCTGGGAATGAGCCAGAAAGATTACGCCCGCAAAGTGGCTGGGATCGCGCCCCGCATCCTGGCCGAGTTTGAAAACGGCTCCGGCAATCCCACCCTGGCCACCCTGGAGAAGATCGCCACCCCTTTCGGGCTGAAGGTCACCTTCCTGCCACCCGCGTCCTGGCGAATGGAAAAAACGGATGGTTGAGGCGCTTTGTGTGCGGTTGGTTGGCCACCAAGTGGCCGTTGGTCGTGACAACCTTCGTCCCGCAAAGCGGGACAACCCACGCCCCGGGAAACGAGGCAACCTGCGCCGGCGCAGCCGGCATGTAGATGGCTGCGGCCGCATCGGATCAAATTGACAACGGTTATCGATTTGAAATACTTTAGGCATCGAAGGTAATCGGGCACTAATTGAGAGGCAATCGTGTCATGGCACAGATTGACATTCCCAGAGAGCAAATTGCCGATTTCTGCCGGCGGAACCGCATTCGTCGACTGGCACTGTTCGGCTCGGTGCTGCACGGGAACGCCGGCGCTGACAGCGATGTGGACGTGCTGGTCGAGTTCGAGCCCGGTGTGCGCGTCGGTCTCAGGTTTTTCGACATTCAAGAAGAGTTGTCCGACCTCTTCGGCCGCAAGGTCGATTTAAACACGCCCAATTTCCTAAGCCGTTATTTCCGCGATCAGGTGCTGAAAGAAGCCGAGGATCTCTATGCCCACGCCTGAGGAATCGACTCATCCACGGCTATGACGCTGTGGATTTTGGCATTCTCTGGGATATCCTCAAATATGACCTGCCTCCTCTCATCCAGCGACTGGATGAGATCCTGCAGTCCTAAAAATTGATCCGGTCCCTGTGGGTTGGACGCTCCGCACCCGCAAGTATGGGCACTCCGTGCCCGTTGGTCGTAACAACCAACGTCCCGCGTCGCGGGACCACAAACGCTCGCAAAGCGAGCACACTTACGCCAGCGCAGCTGGTAAACCCACCCCCCGCACTGCGGGGCAAACCCACGTCCCGTTTAGCGGGACATCTTTTAAATCATTGGACTTTTCCGATAATTTATGGGAAAAAATCCTCAAGTTTTTCGGCGTAGGCACCGATTCCCTTGTGGTTTCGCATGTTGAATTTGTCGGCAGGCTGCAGCAGCCTGCCGACCCGTATCCTGCCGACTCGCAGGAACCTCCTTGAGTCCTATTCATGACGCCAGCGGTTCAATCAAAATTGGATCACTCTCGCTCACGCCATCAAGGCCCCAAGTGGTCTTTCCCGCCTCATCCCGCGCCTATAACAACAAAGCTAAACCAAAAACCAGATCCTCACCCAAAGACACAGGGAATCTGGGACAGCCTTTAGCGAGAAAGTTCTGGGATATTGCGATGGTTAAGGTTCAGGCAAATGGATTGACATAAAAACATAGACGTCCCTCTTCTTGGCCCCTCTTCTTGGCCAAGAATAACCCGTTAGGCTCCTTTGACGATGTCGGCAAAATATAACTGGGAACTGGAATTAAAAAGCGTTTATGCAACAAGACGTCTCGGAAAAACCACAACGCGCGAACGGACTTAAAGCGCAGCTGTTCCTCATCCTTTTCCCGACATCGATTTTTTTCCTCAACTTTCTGTCGCGGATCATCCTCGCACCGCTATTGCCAACCGTCGAACTGGATCTTGGCATCAGCCACGGCGCGGCCGGTTCGCTTTTTCTCTTAATCTCGGTCGGATATTTCGCGGCTCTATTGGCATCCGGTTTTGTTTCGGCCCGTTTTCTTCATCGACGGACCATTGTGCTTTCGACCGTATCTTTGGGGGTCGCCTTTATCTCACCGCGTTCAGCCATGGGCTTTTCGGAATGCGGATCGGCATGATCCTCCTGGGAATGGCCGCGGGCCTCTATCTCCCTTCGGGAATAGCGTCGATTACCCACTTGGTTGACGTCCGGCACTGGGGAAAGGCGCTGGCCATCCATGAAATGGCCCCCAACCTGGCCTTCGTGGCGGCGCCCCTGCTTGCAGAGTTCATGCTGGGATGGATTTCGTGGCGGAATGTCCTGATCGTCCTCGGCAGCCTGACGGTGGCGGCATCGATCGCTTTTTCCAGGTTCGGTCAGGGGGGCGACTTTCCGGGCCGCGCTCCCGGATTCGGGGCCTGCAGAACGCTTTTCAAACTGCCGGCCTTTTGGATCATGACGGTGCTTTTTATGCTGGGAATCAGCTCCACTTTGGGAATCTACACGATGCTGCCGCTTTTTCTGGTAACGACGCACGGCATGGATCACAGCCTGGCAAACGAACTCATCGGCCTGTCCCGCGTGCTGAGCATCGCCATGGTCCTGCTGGCCGGCGTTGTCAACGATCGATTGGGGCCCAAACGCACCTTGATGGCGGTATTGCTTTTGTCCGGCACGATGACGATCCTGCTCGGATTAGTGACGAAGTCCTGGGTGGTTCTCATTGTTTTCCTGCAGCCTCTCATGGCCGTTAGCTTTTTCCCGCCCGCTTTTGCGCTTCTGTCTGCCGTCGGTCCACCCGATGTGCGCAATGTTAGCGTTTCACTGGCCGTGCCAGCGGGGTTTATGGTCGGTGGCGGCGTCATGCCGCTGTTTATCGGCTTTATGGGCGACAGGGGATGCTTTCCCGGCGGCATTGTCATCGTGGGGGGCTTGATTTTGGCCGGTGCCTTTCTGTCCGCATTTCTAAAGTCTCACCAGGAAAACGGGGGGCACTAATCTTCCGGCGCCTGGCACAGTCAACGATCAGGACCATCTGCCTGCCCATCCGCTCAATTCGTACAAGCCGGAGCAGCCGCTAAGGGCAAGCGGACAAACGAAAACGCCGAGGAAGTTATCGAATTCACGGTGCCGTGGCTCGAGGGGCGCTGCACCAATGAGGGATCCTTTGTATGGCTTTCTGACAATGTGGGCAGTCCAATCAATGTGGACACAGGTTGTAAGAGTGCCCCTTCGAATGCATCCGAGGACGAGTTGGATATCGAGCTATATCACCACGAGTACGGCGATTTTCAGCGCCTGAAAAGGAAGAAGTGGCATTGGCAGTTTCTGGCGTCGGGTGAGGTCACATGGAACATGGCCAGTACGACTTACTCTACTTTTTACATCGGCAGCACCCGTGACAACCGGTTCTGGTCGCTGCAGGACCTTTCCCACAACCGGAAGATCGTCGCCATTGCCGAGGTGAACAACTTTCAGTCGCTCCACGTCCCCGAGATCGCCCTGGCGTTGCTGAGGACCTATTCCGGCGGCGACGATTTTCTGATTCGACAGATGACAGAGTTCGGCAAAATACCATTCCCGATTCCAGGTATGGGACACTGATGAGCGCTGATGAACACGGATAAAACCGAAAGTTTATGAGGCTTCGCCTAAACGGCCAACGGCCTACAGCCTAACCCCCTTTTTAGCCACGGATGGACACAGATACACACGGATACCCTTAGATAAGCGTACAGATCCAGAATCGAGTACCCAGGAACCAGCATCCAGCAACGCACGAAACTAAACTTAGGGTTACGAAGAATGCGTCATCGTTCAACCACTTGCACAAAACTAAACCATCGGTTACTATTTGTGCATGAGCGATTCAACCAAAAAGCCAAACTGGGATCTCCTGTTTGAGACGGCGAACGCCCAAGAGGGCTACTTCACCACCAGGCAAGCTGCCGAGGCAGGTTTCTCGTCGCAGCTGCTTCTCAAGCACATCCGCGCGGGTCGCGTCACACGTACACGCCGGGGCATCTATAGGCTCGTCCACTTCCCTGCGGGTGAGCACGAAGAACTGGTCGTCGCTTGGCTCTGGTCGGACAGGGCCGGCGTCGTTTCGCACCAGACCGCGCTGTCGCTCCACGGGCTCTCGGACGTGCTGCCGGCGCATGTCCATCTGACCCTGCCGCGAGCTTGGCAAAGCCGCCGACTCAGGATTCCTGACGGGGTCGTGGTCCACCATGCTGACGTGCCATCGAACGACCGGTCCTGGTTCGGCGCGGTGCCGACCACCAACCCGCGCCGCACGCTGAACGACTGCGCTCACGAGGAACTGTCGCCCGATCTGCTGCGCCAAGCAGCTCAGCAAGCCATTCGTCGGGGCCTCGTTACCACGGCAGAGATCGGCGAGGTCGAAGAGGCGCTGCGCGTTTTCGGAGGGTTCGGCATATGACGACCCGCACCTATTCTTCACCCGCGGCCTTCAAACAGGCGCTTGAACAGCGCCTACGCTCGGCGACAAATACGGGTGTAGAGTTCGCCCGCAAGCGGCAGCTGCTCGTGTTTGATCGCTTCCTCGCGCGTATCGTCGCCACGCTCGGTGACACCGCCACACTTAAAGGTGGGCTCGTGCTGGAGCTTCGCCTCAAGCGGGCGCGCACCACGAAGGACGTCGACCTGAGGTTGATGGACTTTCAGGGTGGCATCCTTGAGAGGTTGCAGGAAGCGGGCAGACAAGACCTCGGCGACTTCATGACCTTCGAGGTCGGCCCGGACAACGAACACCCGGAGATTGTGAACGATGGGTTGCAGTACGATGGCCTTCGATTCCGTGCTGAGTGCCGGCTCGCCGGGAAGGTATACGGCCAGCCCTTCGGCGTTGACGTTGCGTTTGGTGATCCGATCCTTGGAGAGCCCGAGGTGGTGGTGGCGGAAGACGTGTTGGCGTTCGCCGGCATCGCGCCACCCAGACTGCGCCTGTACCCGGTTGAGTCCCACATCGCCGAAAAGCTGCATGCGTACACCATGCCCCGCAGTCGTCCCAATTCGCGGGTGAAGGATCTACCGGACATCGCCTTATTGGCCTCCGTGCGTGACATCGACAGCATGACATTGCGCACCGCCATCGAACGGACGTTCAAACACCGGGCGACACACCCAGTGCCAGCGTCGGCGCCCGCGCCTTCGGAAGCTTGGGCGCCTGTCTATGCTCGAATGGCAGCGAACGACAGGCTCAAGTGGCAGACACTGGATGAGCTGACCCGGGCCGTTCAAACTTTTCTCGACCCGCTGCTCGCTGGGGAGATCGGGAAATGGGAAGCGGAGGCGTGGGCCTGGTCCGCCGTTCAGGCGAACAATCCGAAATAATGACGAGTTGCACAGCTTGTCCAAAAAACTCTTGGAGCTTTGAGCGGGCGCCTATTTTGACGCCTATTTGATGGGCATTATGTAAGAACCCCTAAATCTCAATTTGTCCTCATCTGACAAACCGAAGTGTTAGCCTCATGGATGCACTTATCAAAGGCTTGGAGGCGCGTGGCTTTAAAGTGGGGCTGAAAGAACAATTGGTTGAAGTCCAGATCCACGGCAAATCTTTGAGATTCGGTCTCAGCGAGAACCTCGAGACCAGAAAAGGGAACCGGAAAACGACAATCTGGAAGCCAAACAACATTTAAACAACGTAAAAGGGGTTACCGAAAATCGGTAACCCCTTTTAATTATTAAAAATTTATGGTGCCGAAGGCCGGACTTGAACCGGCACGGGCGTAGCCCACTACCCCCTCAATGTATTTATTTGTTGTGATAACAGACAAATACACACACTAAGCGACACAAATATATAGAAAATTGCGATTAGCCGTTATGCCTTTTTTTATCTAATTTTACCTTTGTTCCCGCCATTCTGGTTGCAAAATGGTAGCAACCACACCCCCCTTCAAGACGATTACCCAATAGTCTCATAATTCAGCCGACCTTCGTTAGTGAAAAATACAAAAACCCCTTAAACATTCCAGAGACTAAATCAAGAATGTTTGCCCGTTGATGTAGAAAATACAGGAACTTACATTGCCTTCAGACCCTAACCGCTCTATTTCTACTAATCCTAAATCAGGAGGCAATAACATGAAGAGATTTTTAACCGTTGACGAATTGGCAAGAGAACTCCAGGTGCCGAAAAGTTGGGTTTATTCGCGAACCCGCATTAAAGGACCTGACCAAATTCCTCATCTCCGTTGCGGAAAATATTGTCGGTTCGATTTCGAAGAAGTGCTGGCTTGGCTGCAGCAGAACCAAGGAACGGAATAATGAGGAGGGTAGCCAATGGATAATCCAAACAACAATCACACAGGAAAGGACAAGGACAAAGGAAACGTCATCAAGTTCCCAGGCAAGGAGGCCCCGAAGCCTATGGCCGAGGAGTCTGGTGACTTCCCTCCCGAAGAGCAGCCGGCAGAGGCTCCAATGCCAGCAGAGCCGGAAACGTCCCACCAAACATTACCCGCTCCGCACCTTATCACTAAGGTCAAGGCCGAGGACCTCCTTCCCCTCGCCCTGGAGCAAGTCAAGCTGTTCCACACGGCGGACCGGGGTGTCTTTGCCGATGTCATGATGGGAGGCGTACAAAAGACCCTGATGCTCGGCACCAAGGACACCGCAGAATGGATTGAAGAACTTTCCTACCGGGCCTTCGGGATGACTCCCAGCCGTCAGGTCTTTAAAACGGTAAACCGGCTGCTGCGAGCCAAAGCTCTCTTCGAGGGACCCGAGCGGTCGGTCCATCTCAGATACGCCGCTCACGGTGGATGCATCTACATCGACCTTGCAAATGAACAGTGGGAGCAGGTCGAGATTTCCGAGGCCGGCAGGCGAATCATTTCCGCCCACGAATCCCCGGTGCGGTTCCGCAGAGAGCAGGGCATGGCGGCCATGTGCTATCCCGCCGAGAATGGGAGCTTCGAACCCCTGCGGAGCATCCTCAACCTGGACAGCGAAGCCGATTTCATCCTGATGGTCAGCTGGCTCATCGGGGCCATGAACCCCAAGGGACCTTTCCCGATAATGGTTCTGGTCGGAGAACAGGGCTCCTCGAAAAGCACCACCGCCAAGATGCTAAAGGGTCTCACCGACCCCGCAACAATCGGCTTAGTGGCCCTGCCCAAATGCGAACGGGACCTTGCCATCGCAGCCCAGCGAACCTGGACGCTGCCCTACGACAACCTGTCCAAGATAACGGACGGCATGTCGGACGCCTTTTGCAGGCTGGCCACAGGGGGCGGATTCAGGACCCGGACGCTTTACACCAACGAAGATGAAATGATGTTCAGTTCGGTGCGGCCGCTCATCATGAACGGCATCTCCGACTTCGTAACCCGCCAGGACCTGGCGGACCGGTCAATCCTCATCAACCTGCCGTCCATCCCGGAGCATAGGCGTCTGCCGGAAAAGGCCCTGTACGAACGCTGGCGGGAAGCACGGCCCCTGATATTCGGGGCCATCTGTGACGCCCTGTCCACGTCGCTTCGCAATCTCCCCCATGTACAGCTGCCGACCTACCCCCGAATGGCGGACTTCGCCCAACTCATCGTCGCGGCCGAGCCGGTCCTGCCCTGGAAAAGCGGAGCCTTCCTGCAGGCCTACTTCGAGAACCGGGAAAAGATGATTGACGTCGCCCTTGAGGCCGACGAGGTCGCCACCGCCGTGATCGCCCTGGTCGAGCAAACCGTTAGCGGCGAATGGATGGGGACCGCAACGGAGCTCAGGGACGCCCTCGACACCGTCGTGGATGAACGGACCCGCCGACTCCGCTCCTGGCCCAAGTGGCCCAACATGGTGTCCAACCGCGTGCGGCGGTGTGCAACCTTCCTGCGGTCCAAGGGCATTCACTACGAGCGGGGGAAGTCCGGCAACCGCTACATCGTGCTTCGAAAGATGGACGATGGGACCGCCCAGACCGTCCCAACCGTCCGTCCTGAGCCTAAACCACCACTGACAGAGGCAGCTGATCCAGTCGACACGGGCATCAGCATCCCAGTAACCGACAACGAAGACGATGACTTCGAGGAGGGCGAAATTTGATGGAAACGAAAAACCTGATAGAGGACTTGAAAGCCAGGGGCATCCATCTGTACCGCGAAGGCGATAATCTCAAGTGGCGGGCTCAGAAAGGAGCGATAACCAACGACCTGATAGCCTCGATGAAAAAGCACAAGCAGGAATTGCTGACGCTGTTGAACGCTTCGGAAACACAACCAGCGGAAGTCGCCAAAGGATGGAAAGCAAGATTCGCGGACAGCCGCCTCCAGTTCATCCGGGGGGATTTCTACCCCTGGTGTGCGGCGAATCTCAAAGCGGATAGTGTCGATCTCATTCTCACCGACCCGCCATACCCCAAGAAATACCGCTACATCTGGGATCAATTGGGCGAAGTGGCGGCCCGAGTCCTGAAGCCAGGAGGGATTCTGGCGACCTATTCGGGCCTCTACCACTTGCCTTACGTGCTCGACGCCTTGGGTAAGCATCTGACTTACTGTTGGACGATAGCCCTTCGGCACGGCGGTAAAACGCAGTTGGTCTTTGCCAGGAATGTCATCAGCACCTATAAGCCGATCCTTGTCTACCAGAAGGGTAGCCGTAAAAAATTCGAAAATGCCATAACAGACACGATCACCAATGACCGTAAGGATAAAAAATATCACAAGTGGGGTCAGGGAGAAGATGGGGTCAAAAAGCTGATGGAGATGTTTTCCAATCCCGGTGATTTGGTCTTGGACCCATTTGCCGGGGGCGGAACTACTCTTGCCGTGGCAAGTGCCATAGGCCGCAGGTGCATCGGCATCGAAATCGCTGATAACCATTATGACATAGCCAATAAAAGAGTACGGAACCAGGTGCTTCTATCTCACCGAGAAGGAGCGATAACGAACAACCCCAAGACGAAACCTAAAGTGGTGGCAAAAAACAGAAGATCCGAAATCGATACGAAGGGAAGGGGCTCAGCCATCATCAAGGACGATAGCGGTGTCGAGCATAAAGCCACAACCTCTCTAATCATCTCTGCCAGCCGCAAGACGGATATCCCTGCCCATTTCACCAAAAACTTCATGGATCGGCTTCGGCGAGGGTACCTGAAGGTGACCTTCCCGAAGACACGGTACATTTCCTTCGAGGATACCCGCCTGATTGTTTTCTGGACCAAAAACCCGCAGCCGCTGCTTGGATACCTGGATGAAATTGATGCTATGAGGATAAACTACTATTTCCAATTCACCCTTGACGACTACGAAGACGAAGGATTGGAGCCGAATCTCCCGTCCCTTCGAAAACGAATTGAAACCTTTAGAGCTCTTTCGGAAAAGGTTGGCAAAGAAAGGACTATATGGCGGTTTGACCCTTTGATTTTAACCGACACGATATCGCCCGCTAAAATAATCCGGAAAGCCGGTCGGTTAATGAAACGTCTTCATCCCTACACCGAGAAACTCGTGATCAGCTTCCTTAAGGCCAGCAAACATAAGAAAGTCGAAAGGAGCCTTACCAAGGCGGGGATTAGATACAGGGACTTTTCGGCAGGTGAGATAGCATATATCGCCGACGAATTGGGGCGAATGGGCAAACAACATGGCGTTCAAGTGATGGCCTGCTCAGAAAGTATGGATCTGGCCCAATATGGAATCGGCCGCAACAAGTGTATTGATGACGCCTTGGTTCGGAAGCTGTTTGGCCATGACAAGGATCTCATGGCCTTCGCCAACTGCGGGAAAATCCGAAAGGATACGGGGCAGCGTCCGTTGTGTGGGTGTATTCCGAGTCTGGATATTGGAACCTATGACACATGCCGGCACTTCTGCACTTACTGCTACGCGAATCATTCGGAAATCGCCGTTGAAAACAAAATCAATCGGATTTCCGGTGAAGATGATTTGCTGGTGCCTGACGCAATGGATTAGGCCCGTGTCGGCTTGAAACAGGAGCAGATGGATATGACCACCTACCAAGACCTAAAATCAGCCGATTACCTGCAAGGCATCCTTGCCTTTGCCGAACGGCTGCTAAAGCTGAAATTCGCGAGATGGGGCGACGGGAAGTATGCCGCCCACTGCCCCTTCCACGCCGATACCAAAGACAGCTTCAGGGTCTATGTGAACGACAAGGGGGAAGTATGCTTCCACTGTTTTGGGGCCTGTCGGGCGGAATGGGATATCTATGACCTGATTATGCTCAGATTTAAATGCCCTTTCCGTGATGCCCACTGCGGCTGAACTTGGTGTAAAGGATTTCCAGCCATACCAAAGCGGTTACGAGGAAGCATCTGAACCGGAGGAACCTGATGACCCGGTGTCATTCCTGCCACCGCCACCCATGGACGAAAATGTCCGCGAAGCCCTCTCGGATGCAGCGGATTTTTACAATCACATTTTGCAACAGAACGCAGACCGGTTTCCTAAGGTGATGGGATACCTTGGCCGGCGTGGCATCAGGACCGAAATTATTGACCGCTTTCAGATCGGTTATGCCCCGGCATTGGGAGACAAGCATTACGCGGGACGAGCCCTAAAGGAAACCGACGCAACCATTGCCGGCTGGCTATCGACCTCCCGTCAGACCATCAGTAAGTACAAGACCTACCTGCATAGACTGGGTTACTTGAATATTGATACCAGTACCAGGGTCCAGAAGCTTTCCGTTCAGTTCTCCCCCAAGTAATCCGTCCCTATCACCATACCTCAGCATACCGTCCCACCGGTAAAGCCCGTGCACCGGCATTCTTTATAGGGGAAATATTAGGGTAAAAATGGCTTGTATTGATTATGATGCCAGTTAGATAGAGCGATCTTTGACGAATTTTTCTGTAAACTGCGAAATGTTTTCAGGGTCAATTTAGACGGTCTGGACGATTTGGACGATGAATTGATAGACGTCAATTTCCCTTGCCACAGTCATTGAAACCACAGAGATTTCGAGTATAGTCTCTAATAGTTTTCAATAAAATACCGATAACCTGCAAAAGAATCGTTAGGAGTTGTTTTATTCTCGGCAGGAGATGCTTCTTGCATCGTGAGATATTGAACGCAGTCGAATTTCTTGAAATCACCTGGACAAAGTTTGGAAAATTATTGTTGTGAGAGGAGGCAAAATGTCTCGAAGCAAAGTAATCACCTCAGTTTTAGTTATTTTTGTAGTTGCTGTTGTTGGATTCTTAGGTTTTGATTGGTACGCCATTAATAAAAAGATGAATGAGAATCCGTATGTAGAGCAAATGTATTCCTGGACTGATGAAAATGGCGAGGAACATTTCACCAATACCCAACCGCCGCTTGGAGCAAAAAATGTAGTTCTAATGGAGGGGTCCGCTTATGTTCGGCCTCCAATGGTAATTATCCTTAAGAACAAGGCTATAGCGATATTCGAAAATGGCCAGAATCTTTGGAGTAACTATTTTGGTGATTAAGAAATCCTAAACGTTTTAGGTGTGCTTGCGGTGCTGGGTGGTGCCAATAACTACCATGAGCTTGAAGTTGCCGGCGACGTCCTGATCGCTGCAGAGCAATCCTTGTCCAAGAATTTCGGCCAGCATGCATCTGTTAGCCTTGGAGGCTTCGATGCTCACGGACTCATTGAAAGGGAAAAGTGGTCCTCTATAGCCGGCATAGCTGTCGGCATCCTGCTCGCGATTATCGGCACCATGATGCTCAGGAGCACTACCCCACAGATCGTCTATTCATATGATCGTGATATTGAGGAAGAGCCGCTGGAGGAGCGGAGGTTCAGGCTCTGACCAATCTTTCTGTGCTGAAAATTTCCAAGCCGGCGGTGAAAAATCGTTAGATCCGCCAGAGTGAGTGTAACAGGCACCCACTCTACTGTAATTACAGTCTGCCCGAAAAAGTGTCACAAAACGCCTAAAAGTGTAAAACAAAAGTAATTACAGGGGGATAGATATTGCACTTTGAGAGGTGAAGTGACCGCGATACGTTGCGGCGACTGTGACTGGAAATAGGGTGAAACACATCGGAAACCTACCTGAAATACCCCAAAAATCAAGCAATACAGGAGCCCGATCATCGAAAGGTGGCCGGGCTTTTTGCTTTTAGGAATCAATAGCAACAGGAAAGAAGCAAGCCATGATGAAGGTCAATTTGAGCGGTGATTACGAGGGAAAGTACAGGATTTCGGTGAGCGAGTGGGTGTTGGGCATCCTGAACTTGGTGCTGCTGGCGGCATTGGTGCTGTATCAACAATTTTCAGATTAAAATCAGCCAGAACCAGATTCCCCATATCCAACCATCCAGTATCATTGACATTCAATTCTTATATGGTGTAATTCTCGTAATCTCATCCATCGATCGGGCTTTTCTGTCAGGCATAGCGATCAGTCGTATCCCATCATCAGACGTCAACCTTTTGCGGATGTGTAACGGCTTAAATTCGAAATCACCAACAGAACCTACATGGTAAACTGAAGACACCATAGTAGACTTTGTCACATTTGAAACATATTGGAGTAAATCGATAATATAACCAAGGAGGCCAAAAGAATGAGAAAAACAGCTATTTTAACGCTACTTGCAGGATCAATGTTAATGGTTTTTTTTATTACTTCTGCTTTTGGAGCTACAACTCGAGTCATCGAGAATGAAAAACAAAAAAGATATACTTCCCAAAAAATGCCCCCAACATCTTTGGTCCAAAAAAACTTTGAAATGATGAAAAATAGTGGTGTTTATACCAAAAATATCAAGGTTTTTGGCCTATCACCAGACAATGAAAATTATGCATTAATTATAGCATCCGGTGGAAAATGGGATGAATACTACTACGTTAGACGTACTACGGATGATTTTTGGGTAATTAGGGTTGGAAGTAGTACATTGTTCTGGGTTATTGTTGACAACTAATTATTCTAAATTTTTACCGAAAGGCAGGTTAATGGGCACGAATTGAATAGTGGATTCCATTGTAGCAGATCGTCTTTTTCTGAGTTCTGTTTCTTTAGGTCCCGTAGCTTCAAATTTACATGGCAAATTTTATATAAGTGAACAGCCTATCAGAATATGGCTCTCTGGCCGCCCATTTTTGATCAACATCCAACGTGCCCTTGAATCAGCCTGTCATGATCCTTGCTACGCTTCTGACATAATCCAAAGTTGATTGATCTGACAGAGCTAATAGTAGCGGTGGCATTAGCAACATTATGATACTTTTACCCGCCGGCCGAAAATTTACAGATATGGCTGGACGCACCATCCAATAATCCCGCGTATATAATCAGAGCAAGGATCACACCAAGCTTCTCATGTGTCCATCCTCAGCACTTTACCAATGATGCCATAACGGCCCCCTCCTGGCTGAACACCGCACACTATTCTATCGATCACTATGTGTCGAGGGAGCCCGTTGCATTGAACCAACTAAAAATGAACACCCTACTCTATAGAATATCAATAGGGTAGCCTGTCCAAATTTTGAAGCCCGATCATCGAAAGGTGGTCGGGCTTTTTGTGTTCTGAAATCAATAGCAACAAGAAAGGAGCAAGCCATGATGAAGGTTAATTTGATTGGAGGCTACTATAGTAAGTATAGGATTTCGATGATCGAGTGGTTCCTAATCGTCCTGAATCTTGTGCTACTGGTGCTGGCATTGTTTTGCAAATTCTGCAATAATTAAAGCAAGATTTGTTAATAGTTGTTGTTTATAGATTGGGATACGATTTCGAAGCGTTGAATTCTTAATGAGGACATGAACTTATGGCTGACAAATTGCCTCAGGCAATCTACGGCGACGAATCAGGATTCACAGGCAATAATTTATTGAACAAAACACAACCTTTTTTTTCATATGCTACAGTAGCAGGAGAAAAGGAAGAATTTAAGGACTTTGTCTCAAAGATAATTGCCGATTACAATGTCCAAGGAGGTGAACTAAAATCAAGCAAGTTGCTTAAATATAATAAGGGGCGAAAAGCAATTACAGAAATTCTAAAAAAATTTTCAAATGATGCACTCGTCTCGATATTTCATAAAAAATATTCTTTAGCCTCGAAATTTTTTGAATATATATTTGAACCACCCTTAGCCGAAAAAAACTCGTTATTTTATCGTATCAATTTTCATAGATTTATTGCAAATATTCTTTACGTCTGGTTTTCTGCAAACGTGGCATACGCAGAAGATATTTTCGAAGAGTTTGAATCTGCAATGAGGTCTCTTGATGATAAAGAATTTAATGTCCTGACAACTGATATTGCGTTGCCAGATGTTGATCCAATAATTGAAGAAATAAGAACTTTCGCAAAACTAAATAAGCCTATAATCAAAGAGGAGTTAGAATCATTAAAAAATATCGGATCTGCCAAATGGATTTTAGAGTTATCTGATACGGCTCTATTTCATCAACTTGCTGAATGGGGTCAAAAATTTGAACAAATAGAGGTGTTTTGCGATGCTTCCAAGCCGATTGACAGTATGAAAGAAGTTTTAAATGTGATGATTGATAGAAAAGATAAAAAGTTTATCGATGCATTTGGCTATCCATGAGGAGCTGCACCAGAGCCTCCATATAGACCTCATTGGCCATCAGGAGCTCTTTGAAGCTAACCAGTTCGTCGTCGTTTAGTTTTGTTGCCATTGTGTTCCTGTTAGTCATCTTTAGATATTTTATCTATAAGATCTTTGGCACCGTCAACTTTCCATTCTCGTTCGATTAAGTTTTTGGTATATTCTTTACCATACATAGCTACCATTTCTTTCAATATCATTGTCGCCTTCTCAAGTATCTCGTCCTTTCGAAGACCTTGATGCAAATGGTATATTTGAGCTTGTTCTTTAGATATGATGCCATTACGAATTAGAGCGTCCTCATCAGTCTCTTCCTCATCTCTGAACTCATCAAATGGTCTCTGCATCTTCCTCGGAGCTGGAGAAACAAAGTAACCAGTACCGTCCTCCAGCTCCTCGATCAGTATCCAGCCTTTACCTGTATCTTTATGGATGTACACGTCCATTTTATATTCCACCCGTATAAGAACTTATTTGCACATTTTATCTAATATTGGACCCACTCCAGGCATAGTGGGTGAACTATCATCACCTAACAAGCCTGTACTTGACCGGCAGATGGGCTATTCGGCCTGTAGAGATAAAACGAAGTGTTCCGAGTGTTCCTTTTCCACTGAAATCGATGAAAGGAGGTGATTCCATGCTTCAGCCACATAAAGCCGTCCATGTTATGCGGCGGATCTGCATGATCTGTGGAACCACCCTCAATCTCAGAGTGATGTCCAACGACGCCGGCTATTACATCGGCTTCTATTGCCTTCAGTGTGGCCCTTACAGCCGTGAGAGCTGCTATTATTCCTGCCGTGAGGAGGCCCTGAACGCCCTGAACACTGGCTCTTGGAGTTGCTGAATTTAATCGATTTGATTGACTGCATTCTGATTATCTTGATTTTTCGAATAATTTTTGCTGTCTTTATTTTGGGATATGACATAGTGCGTTTGATAATACCGTGATTCCATGATGATCAGACATAAAATCTTATTGGTTTCTAAGGAGGAGCCTCCATGAGTTTACCTCCAGATTCAACACTTGATGACGTAAAGGTTCGTATCGTACAGTCCATCAAAAATCCAAACGTTGGCAAAAGAGAACAAGTTGTCCTCAAAGAGGGGCCTCGTGCTTTCAGACTCGCTACTCTTTTTGAGATCATGAAACCAGAGACCGGTGAGCTACATCACTACACACTGAAAATCGATAGTATCGATCGGAAAAAAGCGGGCTGGTTTTACAAACCAGAAAAATCTGTATCACTTGAAGGAAAGGAGACTAATGATGAAATTGAGCGGCTTTTCCTCTTTCTGCGTGCTCATTTAGAAGGGAAACTATCTGATGCAACTGGTGAACTTCATATCATCAGATCGGAAGAATACGAGAAACTTGAGAGACTAATCGATTTAATCCCAAACCTATCCTCGCCTGACATGGTTGAACTCGTCAAACTTATTCTTCCTCGCATCGAAGATGCAAGTTCATATTTACCAAAATTTATCGAAACATTCGAAAACACTAATTCCGAAACCTTAGAACATGTTGCTGTCGCTGCGTGTTTTGTAAAACACAAGCAGGCATACGAAAATCTTAAACTGCTTGTAGAATCTGAAAAATGTATTGAAAATGATTTCCAGAGTTTGCTCGCAGCCAATCCCTGGATGTTTGGAAGTGAATACAGCGAACTTCTTGATAGACGAGCCTGGACCCGTGATGACAGTTTGGATTTCATGCTTCGACGCACAGCGGACAACTATTTAGAAATAGTTGAGATAAAAACGCCATTCAAAGAGCCATTGTTTATTTATGATAAGTCACATGACTCCTACTATCCATCCTCCAAGTTATCGTCTGTACTTGGGCAGGTTATGCGATATATTGCTGAAATTGAGCGTGACCGTGATTCTATATTAAGTAAGGACAAATGCGATACCCTTAAAATTAGAGCACGAATAATTATCGGCTCCGACGGTCCTGAAGGCCATCAAGAGGCACTGCGAAACTTTAATTCACATCTGCATCGAATTGAAGTGATAACATTTAACCAGCTTATCAGAATTGCCGGTAGAGTACTTAGTGTATTTGAAGAAGGGGCTCTTAGCGAAGATAGCTGTTCACCAAAATTCGAGGAGGACGACATACCTTTCTAAAAGTCTTTTTTGATTCATCATTAACCAAATTATAATAGTAATATCGATTTTTTTGGGCGTTCTGCCATCAAGGCAGTACGCTCTTTTTACTTATAGAAAGGAGGACACCGACATGGACCAATTATCAGAGGACGAGTTCCTGTTTATCTGGGAGCCAGTATTGGGACCAGACGAAGCTTGGTCCGAATACTGCGATTATTGCCTGTATTGTGGCATAGACGAAATAGATTTCGATGAAGATGAGGAGGACTGACAATGTGTGATTTTGATTCCGAGGATTTTCTGTTGGGTTATTTGATTGGTTCTGAACGCGAGGAGGAGATTCCTGATGAGCCGGAGCTGTATAATCCATTCTACGAGCCGGCCCCAGGTGAGGAAGAGGATGAATAATTTTTTCCGCCGGCGAAGGATTTATTTTACCCTCAAAGAACAGATGCCCAGTTCTCCTACCGATTTTATTTTTGTCAGTCCCGAACGTACCCACCAATCGCCTGTCATGATCCTTGCTTTGCTTCTTACATAATCGAAACTTGAATATCCGACAGAGCTTCGCTCCATCCGATATTCCCGATTATGTAATCAGACGCAAGTATCCCGCCAGGCTCCCGCCGTACTCAGTCATCACCGCTTTGCCATTGATGGCCTAACCGCAACAGCAAATAGCATAGCAACGCCCTTCCATCGTTGTCATCGATTTCTAATTCCGACCAAGTGTGTGTTTGTGGGTACCAGTATGGTGAATATGAGGCATTCCGTCTCTGATTTTTTATAGGGGGGGGGCATACCCCCATCTATTCCCAAAGGCCTCGGCTAACAGCCGGGGCCATTTTTGTATGGAAAGGAGGTGACAACATGGCCCTGCCCACAGAGGACATCATCAACGATGCCCGCAGGGAATGTATGAGCTGCGGCACAGCCCTCAACATCAAAGTGCTTTCCAATGACGCTGGCTCATACATCGGCTTCGTATGCCCGCAGTGTGGCCCTTATAGCCGTGAAAGTCGATATTACCCCAGTCGAAAGGATGCCCAGACAGCCTTGAATCTGGGGCATTGGAATTGCTGACTATTCACCTGTTCGCATCATCAACGAGAAAGCCTGGCTCTGTCGGTCGGGCTTTCGTGTTTCTGGACTCAAAGAAAGGAGAATCATCATGACACCGAAAGTGCGAGAAACCCTGGACAAGATCATTGACCGCTTCAAGAGCGGGGATATCCCTGAAGCAGTTGCCTACACGATGTTCCCTATCCCAGACCTGCCATCAACACGATGGAGCCTGTTGAACCGGACCTTGATGTTTCTGTCGGGCACGATGGATGCCAGAGGTATCCGGCAATGGAATCAAGCAAACCGTTACGTGAAGAAGGGAACGAAGGCGATCTATATCCTGGTTCCTTACTTTCGCAAAGTTGACGATGACGGCACAGAACAGCAGGTCATATCGGGATTCGGTGCGAAACCGGTATTCCGTGTGGAGGACACCAAGGGTGAACCCTTGGATTATCAGAGCATGGAGCTACCGGACCTACCGTTGATCGAACGGGCAGAGGAATGGGGCATTTCTGTGAAAGCGGCCCCAGGCAATTACCGCTATTACGGCTATTATTCATGGGATCGTAAGGAAATCGCCATCGCTACCAGTCAGGAATGTGTCTTTTTTCACGAGTTGGCTCATTCAGCTCATCACATTATCAAGGGTAATCTCAAGCCCGGCCAAGATCCGTTTCAGGAAATCGTAGCCGAGCTTTCAGCCCAGGCCCTTGCCCTAATGGTAGGGAAATCCGCAGAGGACACCACCGGCAACGGCTACCGCTATATTGGACGCTACGCCGAGAAGGCCGGCATGGGTGTTCACGCCGCCTGTCTCAAGGTGATGGGTGATACCGAGAAGGTACTGAACCTAATTCTCAATGGTGACACAAGAGGGAAAGAAGATGCCCAGAAGGCCGCGTGAGGCTTTCTGATTGGACGCTATTTGGGACTTCCTTGTCGAGGAATAGCAGTTATTGGATTGAATGTTGGGGCTCCCTACCGGCTTCTTATGGGCCGAGGGAGCCTTTTTTATTTGAAAGGAGAAGTAAATGAAAATCGTATGTGGGTGGTGTGGTGCCGGTATGGGAGAGAAAGAATGTTCTGGTCCCGACAACGGTCTGGTCAGTCATAGCATCTGCGAACGGTGCCGTAAGGATGCCATGGCCGAGTTGGAAGGTAAAGGTGCCGACCGAGAAAAAAACGGGATCTGCTTTGCCTGAAAACGACTGAATAGAGCCTGTATCAAACAATAACAAGCCCTGCTGGATTCAATCCGGCGGGGCTTTTGTGTTTCTGGAGGATGCTATGACCAAGGAAGCAGAAGCGAAATACGAGGAATCCGAGAGTTTGCGGAAATTATTGGATAAGAATCTTACTGGCCGGAAATTTCGTTTGGACTGCGGCCACCATGTGACCTTCGGCCACAATCTGGGAAACGACATCACGATATACAACGGTAAACGGTTCGAAATCATTTGTTCGCTCTGCGGACACTAAAACTCAAATGGACACCATAGGCTATTCAATCCTAATAGGCTACGGTGTCCAAGTTACCAAGGAGGCTGACTATGTGTGACGATTTCATGGATGACTTTGACGATCCTTGCAAGGATAGCGGCTGGGATGGCCTGGAATGGCAGGACTGGATGATTGTCGGGCCTTTATCAGAGGACAAAGTCAGAGAAAAGCGAGAGCGAGATAGGGTTGAACGCGAGATGATTGGCGATGACGATTACTGGGGCCTCATTAACAAGCCATGATATCCTTCGCCCTGACCGTCCGCATCGACCAAAAAAGAACCCCGCTACCAAATGGTAACGGGGCCTTCCCTCCTAAAGCGAAGCCTCAATGCCTGCTACTATTTCTTTAACAGCTTTTTGCGGCCCATTCCGGCTAAACCGACAAGCCCTAAACCCATAAGGACGATTGTGGAAGGTTCGGGGACTGGAGTAGAATCATACATTTGAAATGCTAAATCATGCATAAACGTCCCAGTCCAATTTACTGGTGTACCAACATTGCTTTGTCTACTATAGTGAGTGTCATCAAAACCATCATCAATACTTCTAAGCCAAACCCAATGATCTGTTAGGTCGTTTGGCGTGGCTGAGTTATTTACGATCGATAATAAATATAATGTATTTGAATTTAGAACCACTGGGTCCAATACTGAAAAGTATTCAAAATTGGTAGAATTTTGAGTAACTGCCTGCCTGCTTACTGACTGGGGTTGATAACTGTAAAATGGGTTTGTATCCGGGATTCCATTATTAAGGTCAAAAATATTAATAGTGAAGTCATTTTCCTTATACAGATCACCACCAACATTAAATCCCCACCATCTGATGCTCGCAAGTGTGGAGTTGCTTGACAACTCGAACGTGTCTCCAGCTTGTACATACCAAGTATAGCCGTCTTTCGTGTAGGCGTCATAGTCGCTAGACATACCACTATTTTCAAGTTCCGCACCATTATCAAAAATAATTGTAGAAAATGCGACTCCTGTATTGCATAAAATGAAAGTTAAAGAAGCTACTAGAGAAAATAAGCAAACGTTTAGCCATTTCTTTTTTCCATATTCCATCTAAGTCCTCCTTTCTATGATAATATATAACGTATCACTAGTGTCTGGCTAAAATGTTTTTAAAATTGCCAAAAGTTGCTGTAATTAAACATAAAAGCATCACTTTCTAGTGGGCAACCTCTTGATTTCGAAACGATAGCCCCATAAATTACTTCGCAGAGCGAAATTGTGAGGGGAGGATATCCAAGGCAACTCGGCTTTCTCCCATAGGTCCGTGGCTATCGCACCTGAGATGCTCGTGGTTTTCCGTCCCCTCCTCACAGCAGGTTTGGCTTCTTCTTGCTCAAGAAATATTGTATGGAAACAGCTTTACTGCTTGATTCTTTTCCGGCCATAACCTGCCAAACCCACAAGACCTAAACCCATGAGAAGGATGGTAGAAGGTTCTGGAACTGGGGCTGTGCTGTTATTGCCCAGGTATTCAAAATTTCCCGCATAGAAACTCGCATTCGCATCGCCTACACTGTTCAGAGTTAAGAAGAATCCATTTGCCATACCAGCATAATCTGAGATGTCTATTAATGCAGTAAGCAGGGTACCTTCAAGGAAATCGCTAATTACCATTGACCATAGCAGGTCGCTGCCAAAGTGAGCTGTTATCCAGTCGCCATCTCCCCCATTTTCAACCATCCAATCAAATGCAAGCCATTCGGCTTCGAGAGGTGTTTCTAAAAAGAATTTAAGCGAAACTGGTGATGCCTCCTCAAGCAAAAAACCATTAAATGTGTATGTATCATAGCCTGGCAAGCTTGCCACCTCAATTGCCGTGCCTATAGCATTCTCATATTCAGCACTTACAGGAACTGCCCATTGACTTCCACCGGCATTTGAAAAATCATCTCCAGGTCGATCATCGTAGGTGGTGAGAAGAGGAGTAATCCAATCATCAAATTCGTGATTGTAAGGCCAAATATCCAAGCCTATCGGATTCGTATCAGCATCGTCGCCATGTAGAATTAGATCGGGATAGAATTTTTTTGCTACATTTGTATGCCAATAGTCAACAGCTTGATCTAATCCAGAACCATCTAATGGCTCACCATAGGCTTCAACAACATCTGGTGTTAAAATACTATTCAGGCCATAATAGTTGTCTAAATAGTCTACGTTGTTCGAAAGGTTGTTTATAAACCAGTCAGAGTCTAGACCTGGTGCGAAATTTACTCCAAGTACAATTGGGGCGTCAGTTGGGGCATCAAGGGTAGTGAATTGAACAGTGCCGTAATTTTCCATAAAACCTATATCTTCTAAATATCTTGTCGCCAAACCATTCACTACGGTTCCATAACTATGCCCAATAAAATGAAGATCTTGTTCATAGTCATCTCCCAAAATAGTACTTAAAGCATTGCCTAGTAGAACCCCAGCAGAATCTGCATTGTTTCGAGCTTGCCGTGATCCTACAATCAATAACTCGTCATCGACGGGGATACTACCAGTGCTCATTCCGCCAGTGTAGGCTCCTTCCCACTCAAAAGCGATGATGTTTGCTTTTAATGAGGCATTTTCAGCAAAAAGCCGATCTCCAATGGCAAGGATAATGTTCTCTTGGCTAACCGGCATATCTTGGTTTTCAAATCCATCCCAAGTAAGAGCATCTAAATAATCTTTATCATTTTGCCATCCATGAGTAACAATATAGGTCGGTGCATTTGGGTCAAATTTATCCTGTTCGCGTTCACCGGTTGTGTTATCGACAAAATAGGTGGTTGTTCGAGAAGAAAGTCCCGGGTTAGTTAATTGATCTCCAACTAGAAACGGCATATCAGCCTCTACACCTGGCGTTGCAGAGCCAAAAGTTATATTATCGAAGCCAATTTGATTTACGGTTCCGCCAAAATCTATTGATCTAGCCGTACCGGAAATCGGGACACCTACATTAATAAAAGGACTGAAGGCTCCATTTGGATCGCCACCATCTGACGGGGTAACCGGCAAGGAAATATTGCTAAGGACATTACCAGTTGCATTGAGACCGTCATAAACAACTATTGATCCGGGAGTATTAACCGCACTATACGAAAAAGAAAAACCCGTATTAAATCCAGCTGGTGAATTAAGGACTGCTGATCCCTCCAAAAAATACATAACGGTGTCTGGACTCGGCTCACCACCAAAATTGCCTGTTCCCCCAGCATCGGCATCGATGATAGCTAAAGCGTTGGATCCAAAACTTATGTCATAATCAGTGCCTGGCCCGCTTCCAAAACTACCTGTACCACCGTTATAATATTCTAAAATTTGTTCTTGATCTTGAAGACCTTCAAAATCCAAAACAGTAGCCGATTGAACAGTTCCAAACCATAAAAATACAGCAAGTAAAGGCATTAAATATTTCATTCCCATAATTCTCCTTTCAATATGAATTCGATAAAAATCCAAATATCAAGAACAAGACGCATAAGAATAGCCGCTTGGACATTAGACCTCCTACTGGTGGGGTAATTGGGATTTGTAGCTTGTGAATGCCGACAACAAGCATTCATGAAATGCCATCAGTTTTGAATTTTCGCCGGCAGAGAGCCATTGCGGCCCAAGGTAGGATTCTCTGGTGTACTCTGCAAAAAATGAGCCGTATTTAGTAAGTGTTATCGTTTTCAGAATTCGGAAATTATCATGGCAGGATAATCACCATCTAAATATTTTTGCCATGCCTAATTATGAATTCAGTTTCACAATCATTCTTGCCCTGATGGGTACTTGGTTACCCATTATGGTCCAAGTTTCCGTGTTATCCTACGGACCTATCGCCCACACCGTCCCCATCGTCTAACCTTATAAAATTTTGAGTTCTGTTTGAGCTGGCCTCAGAGGAAGCCAGGCCCCCACCTGAATTAGCTAACCTCCTTACCAGTAAGGGATCACCTGTCCCAGAAATCAAATTCCAGGGAGGTTAGAAATGAAGCATCCTACTTACAGCATTGGTGATGTCGCCAATATGACCGGCGTCACCCGAAAACAAATCCGTAATTGGGAATCCAGGGGCTACATTCCCGAAGCGGATCGCGTCGTATCAGGCAGTCGTGCCTACCGCAGGTTTTCCCTGCATCAGATTGAATTGATTGCCGGTATCAAGGCCCTTCTTGATAAGGGTTATACTTTGCCCGCCGCCGCCAAAACCGCCTCAACCTGCAACCTTCAGCCAAGAAAGGAATCCATGCCAGGCGGTATTGATTAGTGGTCTTCGAAAATGAAGTGCTGGTGGAATCATACCGGCTGATTTACCGATTCATCTATCAAGGCGGCAAAATCTGGATGAACGGAGCTATTCAGAAGCGGGTGAAGTGGCTGTATCACAAATATGGAATGACCCGTAAAGAGGTCATTGAATACATCAAATGGAAATACAAGGGACAGCAGAAGCACCGGAAGTTCAACCCCGAGAAATCGTGCCTGGAAACCTACGTCCTGAATTTCACCTATTTCACCTTGTTGTCCCTGGTCCGTCAGTGCAAAAAACACGATATCGGCAACGAAAAGGAAATCTTATTCTCGGATTTGGTCGATCACGAACCGATAAAAAAGACTGGTGCTTCCCTTGATCCTTATGAAAGGCAGGCTATTGAAGGGCTTATTGACCAGGAAAATCCCGAGGACGTCCTGATCGGAAGTGAGCTGATGGAGTTGGCCAGGAGCCACATCGGCAAGGACGACCTGGCCGTGATCATCGGATTACGGGATAAAAGTGCTGAGGCAAGGAGGCTTGGCCTAAATTACGACACCTACCGGAAACGGCTGCAACGTAAACTGAGCCGGTTCAGATCCCTTCTCAATGATGCCGGCTACGACATCGATTAAACCTCCAAGCACGAAGGGCTCACCACGTGGCGAGCCCTTCCTCCCCTTGTACCTGATCCTAACCCATAGCTTCAGCAAGCATCCATCAAAAATGCCTGTTTCGTCCACCGCCGGTCCAGTGCATTATTCCTGCTAAAGCATCCCTCGGACTTCCGAAAGCCGGGCAGTCACCATCCATATTTCTGTTACAGCATGAACTCTCTCAAGATAATTGGCCCTGACGAAGGGCACACCTGCTTTGTGGAATAGACCTTACAGTCTACTACGCCGGCCTATCGGCCGGTTCCGACGCCTTGGCTCTGTCGGGAGTGATTTCCTGCCAAGGCGACGGAAAACTTGCTTTTTTAGAGAATTAACGGAATCCTGTGCACCGCCCCACTATCGAACCGTTCTTTAGGATGAACCATACAGAACAATTCTCAAGTGTACCGGTTTTCTATACCCTCTATTAGTATATATCGTCTCCGAAAACCGGTTTTGGGACAAACTTTTTGAAAAAAAGTGAAAAAAATGCAATTTTTTATGAAAAATTCTTTGAATTAGCCCGAAAGGAATCCCATGAACGACGATTCGCCCCCTCTCACCTGCTCCGACGATACCCAACAGATCACGGTCCAACTGCCATGCCGATTGGTCCAAAGAATTGAGCGATACGCTAAAAACCACAATAATTCGGTCGCCGGCGTAGTGATCGAAGCACTGGATACATACCTACGGGGGGGCAAGGCAGATTGAACGGATGTAAACTGCGGGAAGGACGGTGGACGATTTGGACGATAGTTATGGCGATTTTAAAAACAACCTATCGGTGACCTTGACGAATCCTTTAGGGATAATGGACATATGATCACCGGTTTTGTAGCGTGTCGCCTGACCACAATATGTAGAGTTTAGCCAATTCGAGGATCATGACCTGTAATCCCAAGTTTTGGCAGGCTCGTTTGAGGTTGTCGATAAGAGTTTTATCGATCGTCCCGCGGCATTGATGATACAAACTATTATTGTATTTTTGTGATTTGGCACATTTGAAAGACGATATGGAATCACAAATAGATCTTGAAGATGCCAAAAACGAGGTCCTGCGAAAGATTGGACGAAACATGCTCCTTTTCCAGCAGATGGAAAAGTTGCTCAAGTTTTTAATAGTCAATGGGAAAATAGCAGGTTACACCGACGAATTAAAATCGAAACAAGAGCAACGGGCCGCGACAATAAATAAAAAGACCATGGGACTGTTGGTTGGAGATTACATTGAAGGCACCTTCTCTGATATTGAAAACATTCCGCAAGCACCCAGAGACTTGAAGGGGGTATATATTACTTTTGGATTAAGTGTGGATGTTGATGCCGTCTACTACGAAAACAAAAAGAAAATTCTTGCTGAAATTGTTGCGGATCGCAATGAGTTAATTCATGATCTATTCCCAAGCTATGATCTGACCTCAATTGAGGGCTGCCGGGAAATCGAGGAGCATCTTGATCAACAACGTGAAAAACTCCTTCCAGAATTAAATGAAATACAAACTTTAATTGAAACCTTGGTCGAGACAAAGAAATTATTTTCCGATTTTCTAAATTCTGACAAAGGGAAAAGACGTTTTTATTCACCGCAGCGTGGAGGCCGTATTTTATACTATCTTGGCGAAATAGCAGCTCAGGTTGTTAGACCTGATGGCTGGACACCACTGAGTGTAGCCGGTCAAATATTATGGAGTCAAAAGCCTGAAGAAATAACCGATGTATTTAAAAAATATGGTCATAAGACACTTAAGGGACTGATTTTGGCAACTGAGATATTTGAAATAAAAGAAGAGCCTACGAAGAAGGGGGGTCTTCAGGTTCTTTACAGACTAAAACCCGGTTGGACATTTGATATGGTAAAAGATGGAAACAAAGAACTACCAGGGTAGCGGTGGTGTATCTGAAGTTTGACTATCTCCAACTAATCCTATTTGTCCTTTGCATTTTGATTTGATGTGTATAGTGTAATATACGGAAAACAGAAAAGCTGAAGGCCAAACAAAATATTTAGTGGATGGTCCTTTTGCATAGCATCCAATCTACAAAATCGTAATCCAAATCGCCCCCACCGTCCCCATCGTCCAACCCACTAAACTTTTTGAGCAATATGCCGATTTATGTTAATCGGTTAGGAAAGACTGCTACTGAGGGGGCTACATGTCTGATCAAGAAAAGTGGATCTACGGTGAGTTGCTGATGAAGCGGTGGGATGTTAGTCGAGCTACCCTCGCGTATTTTGTAAAAGAAGGATTTCCTGCATATGGTGAGGAGGGTAGGGTTGTTTATGAGAGCGGGCCGGACGATACATCGTTGGATTGGGTCGATCGGTACCGATACAAACTCTCAGATGTTGAGAATTATGAAGCCGCCAACCCACATCTTTTCGGAGCATCGAATTCTGATACGAAAATGGAGCAAGCCGGCATGGATGCTAAAGAGAAACGTGAATTCGGGCAATTAAAGCGTGAAAAGGAAAAATGGGACGCTTCTATTCAGGCTGCTTTGCTGGTCGGCATGTTTGTCCAGGAAAAGAACCAAGTTCTCAAACGCAAAGACGTAAAGGATCAACTGTATAAGATTGATTCTACTTTGCCTGATACCGCGTTTGAAAAAATCTGGAAAGCGATTCCGAGTCAATATCGTCATAAAGGAGGTCGCACGAAAGACGACACATAGTTTAGGCACCATCACCAATTGATATTTCCTTCAAATCCCTTCCAGTATTTCATTCTGTAAGACCCAACCCCTTTTTTTAAAATCCATAAAGCACTTCCAGCAAAACATTCTCGTTTCTTTCCCATGAATGTTTCAGGGCTATCTATGTCCTGAAATTTCGTTAAGTTTTTCTCCAGAGAAATTCCAATAACCATTTTACAGGAGGACTATTACCTATGGCATGTATTGCTAAAAGAAGAGGCCGCTACGTTATTGATTTCTACGACAACCAAGGAAAACGGAGGTGGAAAACCCTGCCGCAAGGAACAACAAAAAAGAAAGCCAGGGAGGTTCTCAGGGATATCGAGGACCAATTGTCGAAAGGGACGTATCTGACCGACAAAAAGATACCCACCTTTAAAGAGGTCGCGGAGGATTGGCTCGTTTACAAAAAGCCGAACGTAAGGGCTTCCACTTGGTCAGTTTATGAAGGCCACGTTCGCAATCATTTTAATGATGTTGCTGACATTAAGGTGAACCGCATCACTGTCACCAAGGTTGAGCATTTTTTAGCTGACCGGCAAAACGAGAAAATGAACCTCGGTACGCTTCGAAAAATTATGATCAGCTTTGGCCAGATCATGGCCTACGCGGTGCGTCACAAATACATCCATCATAACCCCGTTCGCGAGATAGAACGTCCACGAGGCAACGGGAACATCGACACCATTAAGATCCGAGTCCTGAACCCTGCGGAAATTCAACGCATGCTCGACGCTGTTGAGGACCTTCGGCATCTGACCCTTTTCCGGTTGGCTGTTATGAGTGGAGCTCGGCAGGGCGAGCTTCTTGGGCTCAAATGGTCTGACGTCCTTTGGGACAGCAAGCAAATTCATATCCAGAGGACTTTCAACAATGGCGGTTGGTACGAGCCCAAGTCCGCCTCGTCGAACCGACGCATTGATTTAGGACCAGCGATGATGGCCGAATTGAAACGTTGGAAAAAGGAATGCCCCAAGAGCAAGCTTAATTTGGTTTTTCCTAACACCGTTGGCAATGTGATGTGCGACAGCAGCATGCTGCGAAAACACTTTCATCCTGCATTGAAGGCCGCGAACCTCCCCAGAATAAGGTTCCATGACCTCAGACATACCTATGCAAGCCTGCTGATAGAGCAGGGGGAAAATATCAAATACATTCAGACCCAACTCGGGCATTCCAGTCCGTCGGTCACTCTGGATGTCTATGCCCACCTTTTGAAGCCATCCAATCAACAGGCGGCCCGACGTCTCGAAAAATCCATTTTTTCGTAGGCGGTAGCAAAATGGTAGCAGGGAAGGGGAGGCGGAAAAGAAAAGGGGTTACGCGATGTGGCGTAACCCCTTGATATTATTAATGGTGCCGAAGGCCGGACTTGAACCGGCACGGGCGTAGCCCACTACCCCCTCAAGATAGCGTGTCTACCAAATTCCACCACTTCGGCACGAAAATCGTTGTATCCAAGTTATTTGCTGTCCGCTGGTGCCGGCGCCGGCGAAGGAGCGGCGGGGGCAGACGATTGTTCCGCACCCTTGTTGTCGGCACCGGATGGGGCTGGCGTCGACTGCTCCACCGGTGCCGGGACATTCTCCATGATCGTGCTGGTATTTTGATTGCCGGACATGTAGGCCAGCGTCAGGGAGGTCAGCATGAATACCACGGCCGCCACAGTAGTGGCTTTGCTCAGGAAAGTGCTGGCACCCGTACTGCCGAACAGGGTCTGGCTGGAACCGCCGCCGAAAGCGGCTCCCATGTCGGCCCCCTTGCCGGTCTGCAACAGAACGATCATGATCAGCGCGATACAGACAATAATGTGCAAAACGATAACGAGTATGGACATAATTTATTTCAATGCTCTCATGCGCCGAAATGGATGATTTCGGCAAAGGTATCGGGTTTCAGACTGGCGCCGCCCACGAGTGCGCCATCGATATCCGGCATGGCCATGAGATCCTTGGCGTTGCTTGGTTTGACGCTGCCACCGTAAAGAATTCGGATACTGTCGGCCAACTCGCCGCCCAGAGACTGCGCCAGGTGATCGCGAATAACGGCATGCGCTTCCTGGGCCTGCTCCTTGGTGGCGGTTTTGCCGGTGCCGATGGCCCAGACCGGCTCGTAGGCCACGACGAGTTCTTGCGGCCCGCGCAAAGACACTCCTTCTAACCCCAATCGAACCTGTTTGTCAAGAACGGAAAACGTCTCTCCCGCTTCGCGTTGAGATTCGGTTTCGCCGATACAAACTACCGGTATGATGGACGATTTGAGGGCTGCTTTGATCTTGCGGTTGACGCCCTCGTCGCTCTCGCCGAAGTACTGGCGTCTTTCCGAATGACCGATCAATGCATGGGAGCAGCCGACGGCCGTAAGCATGCCCGGCGAAATCTCACCGGTAAAAGCGCCTTCCGCCTCCCAATAGAGATTCTGGGCGCCCAAGGCGATGGGGGAGGACTGCAGCACGCGCGCGACTGGCGCCAGGGCGGTAAAAGGCGGGGCGATCATGACGTCGACGGCGGGATCCGGGCCGACCAACGTAACCAGTCGGGCCGCGGTTTCCTCTGCCTCGGGACCGGTTTTATACATTTTCCAATTACCGGCAATCAAGGGTTTGCGCAGTGGCATGGAGTATCTCCTCTTGTCCAATGAGTTGGCTGATCCCAACGTAAAACCGTGATCTCACCCTAAAGCTGACTTCCCACCAGGGCCGCCAGATCGACCATCCGATGCGAGTAGCCGCTTTCATTGTCATACCACGCCAACACCTTGACCAGGTTATCGATCACATGGGTGGTGGGGGCGTCGACGATGGAAGAAAGCGCCGATCCGTTGTAATCGGTGGAAACCAGAGGGACTTCACTGTATCCCATGATCCCGGCAAGGGTGGTTTGGGAGGCGGCATTCAGGGCCTCGTTGACATCCGAAACGGTAATGCCACTTTTATCAACGGACACCACGAGATCTACAATGGAGACATTCGGGGTGGGGACACGGATGGCCAAACCGTTGAGCTTTCCCTCCAGTTCAGGAATCACCAGGGCTACGGCCCGGGCCGCACCCGTGGTGGTGGGAATCATCGAAAGGGCGGCGGCCCGTGCGCGACGCAGATCTTTGTGAGGAAAATCAAGCAGGCGCTGATCACCGGTGTAGGAATGGATCGTTGTCATCAGACCGTTGTGGATACCGAAATTTTCCATCAGCACCTTGGCCACAGGCGCCAGACAGTTGGTGGTGCAGGAGGCATTGGAAATGATGTGATGCTGCTTGGGGTCGTACTGGCTCGAATTGACCCCCATGACGATGGTGGCGTCCGGGTCTTTGGCCGGAGCGGAGATGATGACTTTCCGGGCACCGGCACTCAAGTGCTTGGCCGCGCTTTCCCGATCGCGAAAAAGCCCTGTGCATTCCGCGGCAATGTCGATCCCGCGGCTTTTCCAAGGCAATTGAGCCGGATCCTTGATGGCGGTAACCGCAATCGAGCGGCCATCGACGATGATTTCGTTTTCGGCGTACGCGACTTCAGCATCCAGTTTGCCGTGCACCGAATCATAGGTCAACAGATGGGCCATGGTGGCCGGATCGGTAAGATCATTGATGGCGACCACTTCCACATCGGGGTGATTGAGGGCCGATCGGAAAACGATACGCCCGATGCGGCCGAAACCGTTGATTGCCAGTTTTATACTCATGACTCCTCCTTGAGGCGTTTGGACATGACCAGGGCATCTTCCCCGGTTTTGGGATAGTAGTTCGGACGAATACCGATGGTTTGGAAACCCGCTTTGCTGTAAAAACCGACCGCCGCCCGATTGGACGGCCGTACTTCCAAGAGGATCTGAGCGGCGTGGCGTTGCACGGCTTCCCGTTGCGCCGCTTGCAAAAGCAAGGTTGCCATGCCGTGTTTTCGCCAGTGCGGATCCACGGCAAGTTTCATGATGTGCATTTCATCCATCAGAAAGCGGACCAGAATATAGCCTGCGACCGTGGTCTGCTTTTCGCTCGTTGCGGCCACTCTGGCGACGCGCTGCCAGCCATCGGCGACGCCCAGCTCTCCGACGATGGCCAAGGGTTGCCATGGCTGGGCAAACGAAGCGCTTTCAATCGCACAAATATTTTCGATGTCCTCGATGCAGGCCGGCGCTAGAAACACGGTCGCGGTCAATGCCCTCGTTTATTGCCCTTGAGAATACTGCTGGCCAGGGAAATACTGCGTTTGCCAAAGGATTCCAGGAAGGTCGCCAAATCGCCCAGGTCTTTTTCCTGGCGCGCGCTCGTCGCCTTGATCAGGATGGGCAGGTTGACACCCGATATGACTTCAATCTTGCCTTCCTCGAGGAAAGAATAGCTCAAATTGGAAGGCGTGCCGCCGAACATGTCCGTCAGAATGAGCACGCCTTGGGGTTGGCGCACTTTTTTTATAGCGCTGTCGATTTTGCCCCTTAATTTTTCGGCGTTCTCCTTAAGGTCGACCGAAACGGCAACGGTTGCTTCGGGTTTGCTGCCGAGAATAAACTCGGCCGCTTCGATGAGGGCGGCTCCCAGTTGGCTGTGCGTGACGATGACGATTCCTACCATAATATTCCTGAATCAGAAGAGTGAGACGTTAGGGGTATCGGGCTTTGCCGCGGCAAAACGTGCCGACGATCTTTTACGCAAGCCTCAAACAATCTAATATAATACGCAATCGTCCGGTGACAACCTCGACCGTTCAGTCCGGTCTCAACCGGCCGATGCGGTGGCCAAGCCTTGCGCGGCGGCCGACAACGGCTATGGTCAGGGGACGGCTACAATGAGGTCGATGATGGTTTCGCATCGAAAGAAGGCAATTCGGCCGACTGGCGCTTGATATCGCGGTGCGATATTTCCACCTCCATCCCATGGTTGCGGATGTGTTCGAAGACGGCGCGTGCTATGGCCACTGATCGGTGGTGGCCCCCGGTGCAGCCGATGGTAATGGTCAGATAGGCTTTGCCTTCTTTTTCATAGAGCGGAATGAGGTAATCCAGCAGATTGAGATATTTTTCTAAAAAAAGCTGGCTGTTCGGATCGGCCATAACAAAGTCGCGCACCCGTGTGGACTCGCCATCCAAGGCTTTCAGATCCGGCAGGAAGTAAGGGTTGGCTATAAATCGGACGTCGACCATCAAATCAGCATGCTCCGGGACGCCGTATTTAAAGCCAAACGACATGACATGGATCTGCATGTGGGCCAGATCCCGATGGTGAATCATGTCGCGAATGACATTTTTTAAGTCATGCACCGTGAGGCCGGTGGTGTTGATGAGCTGGTCGGCGGACATGCGAAGAGGGGCCAGCGCTTCCCTTTCTTTCTGGATGCCGTCGAGCAGACTCTTCCCGCGGCCCAAGGGGTGGTAGCGTCGCGTCTGGCTATAGCGGTTCAGGAGATCCTTTTCCGTCGCTTCCAGGAAGATGATCTCCAGTCGGTAACCATCCGCCTTGAGGGCTTCGAAAATGCCGGCATATTGATCGATAAACCCCTTTTCCCGGGCATCCATGACAAATGCCAACCCGGCAATGTCAGCATTGTGCCGCAACGGCAGTTCGAGGAATTTGGGCAACAGGGAGACCGGCATGTTATCGACACAATAGAAGCCGGCATCTTCCATCACGTCGATCGCCGTGCTCTTGCCCGATCCCGAGAGACCCGTAATAATAAAGATTTTTTTTCCAGTCACAGTGATCCTGTAGCGCCGGAAGGTAGCGGCCGCGATTATATCAAGGCCCTGCGGTCGCCCGCTTCGTGTCTTTCGCGATACCCTGAACGGCGATCTGTCCACATGCCGGGGTGTGATACGTATTGTCGGCCGACGGCTATACGAGTGTCAAGATGGCGTTTAGAAGTCTTCGTCTTCTTCTTTGATGATGGTGTAGATTTCTTCTTTTGTCGCTGCGGACAATAATTTTTCTTTGAATGGATCGTTTTTAAGAATACGTGATATGCGGGCCAGCACTTTCAAGTGCAGACCGGTGGAATTTTCAGGGGTCAACAAGAGGAAAAAAATACGGGTCGGCTTGCCGTCCATGGATTCAAAGTCAACCCCCGTCCGGCTCAATCCAAAACCGAGCGCCAGTTTTTGCAGCTGTTTCAGTTTGCCGTGCGGTATGCCGATACCACCGCCAATACCGGTACTTCCCAGACGTTCGCGTTCCATCAGGACCCGGATGATTTCATCGCGGCTGATCCCAGTGGCTTCCGCCACCGGTGCGGCCAATTCTTCCAGAATGCCTTTTTTGTCGCCCGACTTGAGATCGGCGCAAATCGCTTGGCGGTCGAGAACGTCAAGAATTTTCATGGTGTTGTATCGAGTTCCCTAAAGGGAGCAACACAGCAGACCGCCGCTACGCTTAGGTGAAGCAGTTTAACACCTGTCGTTGGTTGCCAACGGCGGCTGCGTGTTTGAAGATTAAGGGCCGCAAGCCTCAAATCTGGGGCTGAATCAAGCCCAAATCACCGTCATTGCGACGGTAGAGAACATTAATCTGGTCTGTCCGGGCGTTGGTGAAAACCAGAAAGTTCTCGGTTGTCAGACCCATCTGGAGAATGGCTTCATCAACATCCATGGGTTTGTATTCGATTTGGGTGACTTTTACTTCTTGTGCGCTATCATCCTCCACCGCAGCCGGCATTCCGGCCAGCTTGGCTTTAACACGCGCCTTGGCGCGGCGCTCGCGGACTTTTTCCTTGCCCTTTTTGATCTGTTTCTCCAGCTTGTCCAAGACCATATCAATGGCGGAATACATGTCTTCGGTTTCTTCTTTGCCATTGATCTGCATTCGGTCGCCGGAGACGCTTATCTCGGCAATGTGCCTGAATTTTTCGACCTTGAGGACCACATTGGCTTCCGCCGGGTTGTCGAGCAAACGGTCAAAGCGGTCCAGCTTTTCCATGACATAGCTTTTGAGGTGATCGGAGGAGTCGATATTCTTGAACGTTACGGATGTTTGCATATATGTCCTCCTTAAATCTGTTTGCGTTTGTTGGAAGGCAGGACACCAAGGATCTCACGGTATTTGGCGACCGTTCGACGCGCGATATTGATATTCGCCTCCTTTAGCAGTTTGGCAATTTTATCGTCGCTATACGGTTTGCGCGGGTTTTCGTTGGCAATGATATCTTTGATTTTTTGCTGTACGCTGGCCGAAGCGATCTCGCCGCCGTGACTTTTCCGGATCGAACTGTTGAAGAAGTATTTAAGTTCAAAGAGGCCTTGCGGGGTATAGGCATACTTGTTGGTGGTGACCCGTGAAATGGTCGATTCATGCATTTCGATATCCTGGGCCACGTCCCTGAGCACCATGGGCCTAAGGTGGGCGATACCCATTTCGAAAAAGGGGCGCTGATATCGCAAGATGCTTTCCATGACCTTGTAGATCGTTTTTTGCCGCTGGTGAATACTCTTGATGAGCCAAGCGGCCGAACGCATTTTATCCTGGATGAAACTCTCCGCGTCTCCGGGCAGTTTTTCTCCTTTGGATAAGGACTTTTTATAGAGCGAATTGACTCTCAGTTTGGGCATGCCGTCATCGTTGAGCACAACCACAAAGTCGTTATCCACTTTATAGACATAAATATCCGGAACGATATACTGCGGCGTTTCATCGCTGAATTGCCGGCCCGGACGGGGTTCGAGGCTGCGGATGATGTTGACGGCCGCCAGGACATCGTCATATTTTACTTTGAGGGCCCGGCTGATGGCTTTATAATTTTTATTTTCGAGATGATTGAGATGGTGGTTGACAATCGCGATTACCAGAGGACTGTCGATGCCCAGATGACGGGCCTGGATCTGCAGACATTCGCTGAGGTTGCGCGCTGCGATGCCGATCGGGTCGAACGTGTGCATCAGAGCTAAGATGTTTTCAACATGCTCGACGGAGACTTGGGCCGTGGCAGCGATATTGTCCACGGATACGTCCAGATACCCATCTTTGTTGAGGTTGCCGATGATCAGGCTGCCGATTTCACGGTCCTGATCACCCGGCAGACTCATGGCCAACTGCCAGATGAGGTGGTCGTAAAGCGATTCTTTTTTGGAGACGAACGCTTCGTAACGCGGGGCGTCGCGATTTTCCGACTCGTAGCTGGTGCGCCCCACCGAGTTGTATTCATCCAGGTAGTTGCTCCAGTCGATATCGTCGGAGATCTTTTCTTCGACCGTGACTTCCTTTGCCGCCGGCTCGCCTTCATACGTGTTTTCCGCCGCCGCTTCTTCTGTCCGCTCTTCAGGAAGCGTCTCCTGGATCTCTTCCAGGGCGGGATTTTCCTCCAGCTCCTGGTTGATGGTTTCCATAAGCTCCAGCCGCGATAATTGAAGGAGTTTAATCGCCATCTGGAGCTGTGGCGTCATGATGAGTTGCTGGGTGAGCTTCAGCTGCTGTCTGAGTTCGAGTGCCATACTATAAGCGGAATTCGTCCCCCAAATAAATTTTGCGCGCCGTTTTACTATCGATAATCTTGGCCGGCGGTCCGGATTCGATCACCTGGCCGTTGTTGAGAATATAGGCGCGATCGCAAACTCCCAAGGTTTCTCTGACATTGTGATCTGATATTAAAACACCAATATCGCGATCCCGCAAGTGTTTGATAATATTTTTAATGTCAATAACAGCCAACGGGTCGATCCCGGCGAACGGTTCATCCAGCAGGATGAAGGCCGGGTTGGTCGCCAGGGTGCGTGAAATTTCCAGGCGTCGTTTTTCGCCGCCCGAAAGGACAGCGGCTCTTTGGCGTGCCAGACGGGCGATTCCGAGTTCCTCCAACAGCATATCCGCACGCTGGTTCATTTCACGCCGTTTCAGGGGAAGGGTTTCTAAAATGACCATGAGGTTGTCGCGCACGGTCAATTTGCGAAAAACCGACGTTTCCTGAGGGAGATATCCGATTCCCTTACGGGCCCGGATATACATGGGATCCAGGGTGACGTCCTCTTCATCAATACGCACCGTCCCCCCATCCGGCGTTACCATTCCCACTGTGAGATAGAAGGTGGTGGTTTTGCCCGCCCCGTTGGGGCCCAGCAGGCCCACCACCACGCCACTCTCTACGGACATACTTACATCGTTAACGACTTTTCGTCCACTGTAGTTTTTTTTCAGATTTTCGATCGCCAGTATGGCCATAGTGTCGCTTCTAACACCCAAATCGCGGCGGACCGCTTGCGCAACGTTGCATGGCTAGCCTCATTTAGAGGTACTGTCGTTGCCGGGGAAAATATCCACCTCTACGCGGCCGGGGCGGTCTCCCTCAACAGTAATACTGTCCTGGGTCCTGTAAAGGGTGATCTTGGAGCCGCGAATCGTGTTTTTCCCGTCAATGATCGTTGCATTTTCACCCATCAGCGTCAGGGTTCCCTTTTCCGCCGAATAGAGTGCCCGTGCGGATTTGGCCGTCCGACCGTCAAAAAGGATGACAACGTGGCCTTCGGCCTCGATGTCGCGAATGCGCGAGGCACCATCCGGGGATGCCCCCTGACCGCCGCCGTTATTTTTGTACCAGACCTTGAGGCGTTCGGAAGTAATCTCCGTCGATCCCTGGATCACTTTCACGTTTCCCTTGAACAGAAAAGTTTGGTTGCGGTTGTCTACCTCCAGCGTATCGGAGGTGATCTTGATCGGCTCTTTGTTGTCCAAGGGGGTTGTCAGCGGACGCTCCTGGGCCGGGGAGGTTCCCGTGAGCAGCATTACCAGAAGGAAGGCCCCCGGCAGCAAGGCATAGCGTGCAACGCGTCTAAAAAAGTGGTGTGTCGTATCCACGTAAAACCCCATTTACGGCGCCCTGCAGCAGGGCGGTTTCCGATGCGAGATCGACCGACATTCGGTCGGCGTGCAATTCGATGCCCCGCCCGGTGATCGTCACCGGCACGGGAATGTCGATTTTCCGGTGGCCGTTGTCGTACCGAATTTCCTGGGTCGCGAGTTTGTAATCGGCTTCCTCGACCGTGACGTCACCGGAAATCGTAATATTATTCGTATCGGTCTTGAGACGACCCTCTCGACCTTTTACCACTGCTTCCCGGTTGTTTTCCAGAAAGAAAATGACCCGCACATCGTTAAAGAGGGCCTCTTTGGTGTCGTCGCGGTAGTTGGCGGAGGCGGCCTCCAAACTCCATTCCTTGCGACCGTCCTTAACGGAGGTGTGCCGGATTTGGCCGATGGCGATATCCGTCCCCTCAGGGATGGCTTCCACCAGTTTGGCCGGATTGTCCGAAAACTCCCGGTACTTTATGAAAACGGTGACCAGCAAGCCGAACATCAAGACAATGCCGATCACGAGAATTCTGATCAATGTCCGTTTGGTAAACAACATAACCCCGTTACGGCCCGGTCGATGGTCGCGGTGGCATCGGGATGCGCACGCATGGTCGAGAAACGGCAGGGGGCGCTTCCAAGCCGCAGTCCTTAATATCATATTCCCGCAGGGAAGGGGGGCCAGGGTTTCGATGGCACCGGATGATGGCTTACCCGAGCAATTTTCCCGTGGCGCACAACCCCCTGCGGGGGGCCGAAAAGCAGTCGAGGCTCATTTAGCGCGGGGTTCGGCAAAAGTCAAGAATCGAAACTTTGCCTTGATTATCGATACGTTACCTGTTAGCCTTACGCCTTGATTTTAACCCTCAAAGAGTGAGAACGACGTGAAATCGAAACGGAAATTCACATTGCGCTGGGCGCTTTTGGCGCTGCTCCTGGTGCCGGTGATTGTATTGGGATTTGTTCTGATGGTGCGGTTGGAAGGCCATGCCCCACAAGTGACGCATAACATGACAACCCCGTTTGTGGGGGCGCCGCGGGAAATTCTCCTGGATATTGCGGAGCGGGGCAGCGGCTTGCAAAGCATTCAGGTGTTCGTTTCACAGAATGGACGCGAAACCCTGCTGGAGGATGTCCACTTCAAGGGGTCCATGCTATGGGCCGGCAGCGGGGTGACCTCCCATCATCTTGCCTTCATCCTCGACCCCCGGGCGTTGTCCCTTAAGGAGGGGGATGCCCAGATGCGCATCGAAGTCCGTGATTTTTCTTGGCGCAACTGGTGGCACGGCAATCTGACGGTGGAAGACCTGCCGCTGGTGGTCGACACCCAGGCCCCCCAAATCGAAGTGCTCAGCCGGTTGCATTATGTCAACCAGGGCGGCAGCGGGGTCGTGGTCTACCGGTTATCGGAGACTTGCCCCACCCACGGGATCATGGTGGGGGACCACTTTTACCCGGGGTCTCCGGCTGGCGGCAAGGATCCCCAACGGATGATCGCTTTTTTTGCGGTGCCCTACGATCAGGGGACAGGTACACCCGTTCGTGCAACGGCGACCGATCTGGCGGGCAATCAGACCCAGATGGGGTTCCATTGTCGCATCCGCGGCAAATCCTTTCGACAGGATGTTCTCAACATCTCCGCCGACTTCATCCGGGATAAAATGCTGCCGCTCCTGGTGGCCGAGGGAGGAGGGGACGCCAACGAAACCGATCTGCAAAAAATCTTTTTGGCCGTTAATCGCACCATGCGGCAGGCCAACTACGAAACCCTGACCCGGCTGGGGCGCCAGTCCGTACCCGAACGGATGTGGGAAGGAAGGTTTATGCGCCTGCCCAAAGCAGCCAATCGGGCCCAGTTTGCGGATCACCGCGTTTACCGGTTCAACGGCGCCGAGATCGATCGCCAGGTGCATCTGGGGGCCGATTTGGCCTCCATCGAGCAGGCGCCGGTTCCGGCCGCCAACAACGGACGGGTGGTGTTCGCGGATAAGGTGGGAATTTACGGCAACACGGTCGTTCTCGATCACGGCTTGGGGTTGTTCAGTCTTTACTCCCATCTGAGTTCCATCGCTGTGAAAGCGGGGGACCAGGTGAAGAAGGGCGCCATCATCGCCCACACCGGTGCTACCGGCCTGGCGGCCGGGGATCACCTGCATTTCGGCATGATGGTCCACGACACCTTCGTCAATCCGGTCGAATGGTGGGATGATCACTGGATCAAGGACAATATCCTCGCCAAATTAAAGCTGGCAGGAGATGCCGGCGGAGAGCAAAACTAGGGCGGCCCTGGCGGCTGACGCCCATCCGGATCACAACGCCGCCGCGCTTTTCTGCCGCGGGAAAGCACAAGGCGGATACGAGGAGCGTTGGCCGTGGATATTTTATTTAGTGCCTATCCAGAGATGGCATCTTTTGGCCCCTGGCCCGCCGCCGGTGGACCAAATCCACCTTTGGCAGACAAGCTGGCGTTCGCGCCTCCTGTCGGTCCTCGGCGTAGCCCGAGCTACGCCTGTGGGCGCCAGTCGGCTGTGCTTTGTTGAACACCGATGTGTTACAGATCAGGCGTGAAATCCCGCGCTGTACGGCGGGACCAGGAACCAAAATCTGCCATCTCTGGATGGGCACTATTTAAGGTGAAAGGGATGTCACATTAGCATGCGCAACCATAAGGTCACCAAAACTTACGCGGAAATCAATCAGAAGATCAAAGCCGGCGATATTGTCGTGGTGACGGCCGAGGAAATGATCGATATCGTTCGTGACGAAGGCCCCGAAGAGGCGGCCCGCCATGTGGATGTCGTGACGACCGGAACTTTCGCGCCCATGTGCTCTTCCGGTGCGTTCATCAATTTCGGGCATGCCACCCCGGGAATCAGAGCCAACCGGGTGTGGCTGAACAATGTGCCCGCCTACGGGGGGATTGCCGCCGTGGATTGCTATCTCGGGGCCACAGAGCTTTGTGAAGACGATCCCCTCAACCATGTCTATCCGGGGGAATTCCGTTACGGTGGCGGTCATGTCATTCAGGATCTGGTGGCCGGCAAGTCCGTCCATCTGAAGGCTACTAGCTACGGGACCGACTGCTATCCCCGCAAGCATCTGGAAAAGGAAGTGACCCTGAAAGACCTGCCTTACGCGGCCCTGTTCAACCCGCGCAACGGCTACCAGAACTACAATTGCGCCGTCAATCTTTCCAACAAGACGATTTACGCCTATATGGGAACCCTCAAACCCCGTGCGGCCAATGCCAACTTCTGCTCGGCCGGTCAGCTGAGTCCCCTGTTCAACGACCCCTATTACAAGACCATCGGCATCGGTACACGCATTTTCCTGGGGGGCGGGATCGGCTACGTGACCGGGGCGGGGACCCAGCACAAACCTTCCGCCCCGCGTACCCCCAAGGGAGTCCCCGTCACCCCGGCCGGCACCATCAGTGTCATGGGTGATATGAAGCAAATGAGCCCCAAGTGGCTTGTGGGGGCCAGTATCCAGGGCTACGGCTGTTCCCTCTCGGTGGGCCTGGGGATACCGATTCCCGTCTTAAACGAGGAGATGGCCGCTTACACGGCGGTATCCGACGAGGACCTTTTTACCCCGATTGTCGATTACAGCCACGACTATCCCAATGCAACCGGCAAGACCCTGGGGCAGGCCAGCTATGCCCAATTGCGGCAGGGCACCATCGAACTTGAAGGCAAAACGGTCCAGACCGTGCCCCTTTCCAGCCTGGTGCGCGCCCGGGAGATTGCCGCGCTGTTGAAAGACTGGATCCTAAAAGGCAAATTTTTCATCGGGGAGCCCCAGGCCACGCTGCCGTCCAATTGACGGTCCCTTTGTTTGTCACAGGGCGTGCAGGGGATGCCGGGGAGTTAGGTCCACATGCCGGAAGATTATCGCGCTTTTGTCGCCTTGACCCTGCCCGAGGCGTTGCGGGAATACCTGCAAGGCGTGCAGCGCTGTTTGTCGGACAATGGCGTGCGGGCCCGCTGGGTGCGGCCGGCGAGCATGCACCTGACGCTGAAGTTTTTAGGGCAATTGCCGTTGGACCAAGTTACGGCGGTAATTGAAACACTTGATAAGGTGGCTGAGGATTGCCCGCCATTACAGCTAACGGCGGCAGGGCTGGGCGGGTTTCCCCATCTGCAGCGCGCGCGCGTTCTGTGGATGGGGATCGGTGGGGATCACCAACGGCTGCACGATTTGCAGCAAGCGGTCGACGCCGCCCTCGCCAACTTGGGCTGGCCCCAGGAGAAGCGTCCCTTTCAGGGGCACCTGACGCTGGCCCGCACCAAAGGGCGGCGGCCGCTGGAGAAAGGCGTCGGTGACATGATGACCCCGTGTGCGCCCCGGGAGGCCATGGCCTTTAAGGCCGACCGCCTGACCCTTTTCCACAGCCGCCTGCTACCAGACGGCGCGGTCCACGACAAACTCAAGGAGTGGGTCCTATCAGATTAAGACCAAAATTGACCGTGGCGGGAGCTTCCTTTGCTCCCCATATCCTGTCGACCCATCCCTGGCAATGAACCCCCCAGGGACGGCGGGATATTTTTTTACCAGCCGTTGTACCGTAACCGACACGAAGCCTTGTGCGGTCTTCACACCAGGAGGTTGATATGGCGACTTCACCAGATAAGGAAAAAGCGGTAAACTCGGCCATGACGCAGATCGAACGCCAGTTCGGCAAGGGCGCCATCATGCGTCTCGGCTCACAGGCAGTAGTCCAGGTGCCGGCCGTGTCGAGCGGCTCCCTGGCCCTTGACAAGGCCCTGGGTATCGGCGGACTGCCCCGGGGGCGGGTGATCGAGATCTATGGCCCGGAATCCAGCGGCAAGACGACCCTGGCCCTGCATGCCGTGGCCGAATTCCAGCGGCTGGGCGGCATTGCCGCTTTCATTGATGCCGAACACGCGTTGGACACCACCTATGCCCGCAATCTGGGCGTCAATTGCGACGAATTGCTCGTCTCCCAGCCTGACACAGGGGAGCAGGCCCTGGAAATTGCCGATATGCTCGTACGCAGCGGGGCGGTGGATATCATTGTGATCGACTCGGTGGCGGCCCTGGTACCGCGGGCGGAAATCGAAGGCGAAATGGGTGACGCCCACATGGGGCTCCAAGCGCGCCTTATGTCCCAGGCCTTGCGTAAACTGACCGGTACTATTGGCAAAACCAAGACGGCCCTCATTTTTATCAACCAGATCCGCATGAAAATCGGTATCGTCTTCGGCAATCCGGAAACGACCACGGGCGGCAATGCCCTCAAGTTCTACGCCTCTCTGCGTCTCGACATCCGGCGCACGGGCGCCATCAAGGAAGGTCAGGAAGTCACCGGCAGCCGCACCCGGGTGCGGGTGGTGAAAAACAAACTGGCCCCCCCCTTTCAGGAAGCTGAATTCGATATCATCTACGGCGAAGGTATCTCCAAGACTGGTGAAATCCTGGATGTCGGCGTGGAATGCGGCCTCATCGATAAGAGCGGGTCATGGTATTCTTACAACGGCGAGCGCATCGGACAGGGGCGCGCGAACGTCAAAACCTTTTTCGCGGAGAACGAGGATATTTATACCGAAGTCTTGAAACGTATCCGCCAGAAGCTGGGCTTCGAGAAAGCACCGGAAGAAGAAGGCGCGCCGGCCAAGGAATGACCGCACGACGTACGGCGAAATGACCGTTTCCGGGTGAAGACCAAGGAGATTGAGCTATGACGGGAAACGAAGCACGGCAAACCTTTCTGGACTTTTTTGCCAAACACCATCACCAAAAAGTACGCAGTTCTTCCCTGGTGCCGACGGACGACCCGACGCTGCTGTTTACCAATGCCGGCATGGTCCAGTTCAAGCGCACCTTTCTGGGCGAAGAAAAACGGTCATACAGCCGTGCCGTGACATCGCAGAAATGCGTGCGCGCCGGAGGAAAACACAACGATCTGGAGAACGTCGGCTATACGGCGCGTCACCATACGTTCTTCGAGATGCTGGGCAATTTCTCCTTCGGTGACTACTTCAAGGAGAAGGCCATCGAATTCGCCTGGGACTTGCTGACCAACGGCTACGGTCTGCCGGCGGATAAACTCTGGGTCTCGATCTATCTCGATGACGACGAGGCCCACGACCTCTGGCGCAGCCTGGTGGGGGTGCCCGAAGATCGCATCGTGCGTCTGGGGGAGAAAGACAACTTCTGGGCCATGGGCGACACGGGTCCCTGCGGCCCCTGTTCGGAGATTCATCTGGACCGCGGCGGCGTCTGCGGGCTGAACAATCCCAACTGTGGTGTGGACTGTGATTGCGACCGTTTTCTCGAGATCTGGAACCTGGTCTTCATGCAGTTCAACCGGGACGCCGCCGGCAAGATGGAACCCTTGCCCAAACCCAGTATCGATACGGGGCTGGGCCTGGAGCGGATCGCTTCCGTCCTGCAGAACGTGGCCTCCAACTTCGATACGGACCTGATTTTTCCGATCATCAAGCGTACGGAAGAACTGTCCGGCCGGTCGGTGAACGAATCCGTCACCACCGAGGTCGCCATGAAAGTGATTGCCGATCACAGCCGGGCGGCGGCCTTCCTTATCGGGGACGGTGTTCTGCCTGCCAACGAAGGGCGTGGCTATGTGCTGCGGCGCATCATGCGACGGGCCATCCGTTATGGGCGCAACATCGGTCTGAACAAGCCCTTTCTGCATGATACGGCCCGGGCGGTCATGGCGATTATGAAGCCGGCCTACCCGGAACTGACGGAAGCCGAGGCCTATATCACCAGCGTGATCGAAAATGAAGAGGTGCGCTTTTCCGAAACCCTCGACCACGGTCTGCGGGTGTTGAACGATTCTCTGGAGGAATTGCGGGCCCAGGGCGAACGCGTGGTGCCGGGCCAGGTGATCTTCAAGCTTTACGACACCTTCGGATTCCCGGTGGATATCGTGCGCGACGTGGTGCGCGACGAGGGCCTGACGCTGGACATGGACGGGTTCGATGCGGCCATGGACCGCCAGCGCGAGCAGTCGCGCTCGGTGGCCGCCTTCAGTGCCACCAGCGAAGCCTATCGGACGCTTTCTGCCGAAGGCCTCAAACCCGAATTCAAGGGCTACGACGGGTTGACAACTGACAGCCGCGTGTTGCTGCTGGTCAAGGACGGCCATGAGGTGGACGCGGTGTCGGTCGGCGATACGGTGGAAATCGTGGCCGGGGCCACTCCCTTTTACGGGGAAGCCGGCGGGCAGACCGGCGACGTCGGGGCCATCACTTCATCAGAAGGTGACGGCTTGCAGGTGGACATCCAGAACACGGTGAAGGATCCCACCGGATTGATTATTCACAAGGGACGCGTCCGCAAAGGCCGTATCGCCAAGAACGACCCGATCCGGTTGACGGTGGATGCCCGGGCGCGTCAGGCCACGGCCCGCAACCACACGGCCACCCATATCCTGCATGCCGTCCTGCGGGAGATCCTGGGCGACCACGTCAAACAGGCCGGCTCCCTGGTGTCGCCGGATCGCCTGCGGTTCGACTTCACCCATTTTTCACCCATCGAACCGCCAACCCTGACGGCTATCGAAACCCGGGTGAACGAACGCATCCTGCGCAATGTGCCGGCCCATACGGAGGAGATGGACGCCGAGCAGGCCTTTCAATCCGGCGCGACGGCCCTGTTCGAAGAGAAATACGGAGACCGGGTGCGGGTGGTCTCCCTGGCCGATTTCAGCAAGGAATTATGCGGTGGCACCCATGTGGCGCGCACGGGCGATATCGGACTCTTCAAGATCGCCGGCGAATCCAGCGTGGCCGCGGGGGTGCGCCGCATCGAGGCCCTGACCGGAATCGCGGCCCTGCAGCATGTCCAGGAGACGGAAGCGGCGCTTCAGGCGGCGGCCCATCACCTGAAAGATACCCCTCAAAATGTCACCGAACGGATCGACAAGCTGCTGGGGGAGCAAAAGACCCTGGAAAAAGAGGTGGCCCGTCTCAAGTCGGCCCTGGCTACGCAATCGGTGGCCGAAGCGGACGGCGATGTGGAACTGGTGGATGGCGTGAAAGTCCTGGCACGCCGTGTCGAGGTGGACAATCCGGCTGATTTGCGGGATATGGTCGACCGCTTCCGGGATAAGTTGGCCTCGGGCATTGTGGTCCTGGGGGCGGCCAATGGCGGCAAGGCGCTGTTGATCGTCGGACTCACCCCGGATCTGACCGGGCGCCATCATGCCGGCAAGATCGTCAAATCACTGGCGGCCATCGTGGGCGGCGGCGGGGGCGGCAAACCCGACCTGGCCCAGGCCGGGGGCAGCCGGCCGGAGAAGCTGGACGAAGCCATTGCCCGGGCCGCCGAACTGATCGCGCAAAGCTGATGGCGGTACGCTGGGCGCGCTGCGGCACGGCCGCGTGCGCCCGGCGGCCCGAGACGGTCGCCATTTGGCGACGGCTTGTCTTCAGCTCGCTTTCAGCACATCGATCATGCTGAAAACCCGCCCCTGCAGTCCATCTTTTATCTTCCGATCGAGATAACGAATCGCCTTGAGCGTCCCGGCGGCATAGATGTCGCGGCCGTTGATGTTGTGTTTCAGCTGGAACAGGGTCGTGCCGTCCGGTGAGGTCAGGGTGTAGGTATGCCAGCCATGTCCGCCGAGGTATTTTTCCGGGATGCCCCACTGCTCACGCTGCATGGCGGGATCGCGTTCTTTCATGATCTGGTCGGGGCTGAAGGCAACCCCCATGGCATTGAAATAGCCCACGATCTCCTTGGCGGTACCGCTGGTGTCCGCCTTGCCCTGCTGGTGGCTTTCCTGGACTTCCAGGGTGTAGCCTTCAAACAGGTCTGGAAAATTGTCCGCGCCGTAGGCCAGCATGGCCTGCAGCCCGACGATCTGCTGGGCCATATTCGGCGCGATGACCGCCGCAATCGACGACTTGGTCACCGTGTCGTGCAGTTCCTGGCGATCGCCGCCGGTGGTCCCCATGACAAAGGGCAGGTCATGGGTACAGTAGAAGCGGGCGTTGCGATTGACCGCTGAGGGATGGGTAAAATCGACGCTGATAAAATCCCCGTATTGATCTTTGATGGCCATGATGGCGGCATCCCGTTGCTCGGGGGGTACCAAAGCGATGCCCTTCGCTTCGATGGTGATGCGGTCGAGGTCGATTTCCGGACCGGTCAGTGAATAGGGCAGCAGGGCCAGCGTATCGTCGCGGGCAATGTGGCTTGCAATCAGGCGGGTGACATTTCCGGGCAGGCCATTGACCATGACTTTAAGACGGTTCATGGGCGCCTCCTCAAGGGTAAGGGTTGGTTTGCGATGGTTTTTCTGTTGTCGGCCCATAGCATGGATTGATCGGTTCCGCCAGCGTTCGCAAGGAATTCCTGGGTCGGGCTTGACAGGCCATCCGATTAGAGGGAGGGACACCGCTAGCGGGGGATGGTTTCGTTGGCGATCCGCGTGAGATGGGGAAATTCTTCCGCCCTGAAGTGCGACAGGTTTAGCTGCAGGCTGCGGACTGCCGCCGGAATATAGCGGGCAAAGAAGGGTTTGCCCTTTTGCCGGGTCAGGAAGCCGTAGGCGCCCAGAATCTGAAGATTGCGGGACAGCGCACAATAGCGGTAGGCGCGCTGAATTTCCGCGGCCGGGCTGCTGCTGACGGATGAAAGACGGGCGACGAAATAGCCCAAAAGCTTCTCCCGCAGAGCCGGCGGCAGGTCGACGTAGGGATCGATGAGCAGCGAGGCCAGATCGTAGTGGGGCGGCCCCAGTCGGCCTCCCTGAAAATCGATCAGGTAGTAGCGTCCCTCCCGCACCATGATGTTCCGGGACTGGAAATCCCGGTGCATGAAGCCCACCGGCTGGATCGCCGCGATGTTATCGGCCAGGCGGTGGTATTCCTTCTGTAAGTCTTCCGTCGGCGCTCTGATTCCGAGAAGCCCCTCCAGAAAGGCCTCGCTAAAATACCGGCATTCCTTTTCCAGTACCACTTCCCGGTCGTAACGGGGGGTCTGGCAGGTCCAGCGCGGATCGAATTGTTCGGCCCCCCGCAGGGACATGGCCAGCAGGATATCCACGATCTGGCGATAGATGCCCTCCAGCGCGTGGTCGTCCGGAGCGTTTTGGATATAGGTCTGCAAATTTTGGGCGCCCAAGTCTTCCATGAACACCAGACCGGCGAAGCTGTCGGCCTGGAAGATTTCCGGTACCGGCAGGCCCCTGCGATGGAGGTGACGTCCGATGGCCACGAAGGCCTCCGCCTCGCAGGTGGCCGCCGCGGGTTTGATGCCGTGGTCGGCAACGATCATGGTCGTCCGGTTTGCGCTCACGCGGTGCCACTGCCGATCCGAGCCGTCGCCGGGAAGGGTCTGCCAGTCGATACTGACCGGTTGCTGACCCTGGTCGGTCCTTTCCAGCAGGGCCTTGGTCATTACCTCTCGGGCCATCGCCCGGTAGCGTTCCGGCGTTCCGAGATCCGACCAGTGCAGAGGCGCGGGCAGGTAAGCCCGGATAGTTCGACCATCGTCGATCATGGCCTGGTAAGCGTCGATGCTGTTGGCAAACCCGTGCGGGGGGAGATAGGTCAGAACGTCCTCGTTGAGCACCTGGACACCGGTGAAGGTCATGCGGCGGGTGTCGGGGATATCCGGGGCCTCGGGTGATTTCCGGAAGCCCGCCACGCGTTGGGCCGCATCGACGATCACCGTGTTGAAGCGCGGGTCATGGCAGAGCGCCAGGCTGACCGGCTGGCCATGCTGCTGGTGAAACGCGTAAAAAGCCGCAAAATCCATATCGGTGTAAATGTCGCTGTTGACCACCAGGAGCGGTTGCGGACGCCAGCGATCGGCGGTATTGCGGATGGCCCCCCCGGTGCCGAGGATCGCGGGCTCATGGCGCGTCTCGACCCGGTCCGCATAGGGTCGGGTCTGCAGAAAGGCTTCGATCATGCCCGGCTTGTGGTGGGTATTGACGATGATGCGGCAGGCCCCGGCGGCCAGCAGGTCCTGGATGATGATGTCCAGCAGGGGACGGCCGTTCAAAGTAAACAGGGGTTTGGGGGTATGGTCGCTGTACGGACGCAGTCGTGTGCCGAAGCCGGCGGCCAGAACAAGGGCGATCATGGGACGATTTTCCCGGACATCATCGGCCGCTCCTTATTGCAGCAGTTTCAAGTAGCGTTGGATGGCCTCCCCATAAGGACGGGCGTCGTCGTTGTCCTCGATGCTTTCGATGTCGCGGCTGTTGAAGAAGGCCAAGGCATTCTTGAAGGTCACCCGCGAGAGCGCCTCCGGGCATTCGATCTGGCTGGCCTTCAGCATGCGAGCCCCAAGGCTGGCCGCCTTCTTGGCATGCTCCTTATAGCCGACGTCGCTGCTCTTCTGCCGTCCCAGCTGGGTCAGCACGACGAGATAGGCCTCCAGATAGGATTTGATAAAACGGGCATACAGACGCAGTTTGCGGAGCCCCGCCGAAGTAATGTTGTAGGTGTCCGGCAGGGTCGGGTGGGGGATCAAAACGGCATCGTCGATAAAGGCCTTGATGCTTTTGCGGACGTAGAATTCGGCGGGTTGTTCGATATCGTAGGCGAATTCGTATTTGAAGAGATCCTGCAGATAGCGGTAGGTGAGGTGCAGGTCCGTGGAGATGAACTGGAAGGCATCGTATCTGAGAATGGCCAGGGCCGTAAAGGCCGCCGGGACGAAGCAGGCCACGCAGTTGTTTTTGTAATATTCAAGGCTGGGGCGCTTTTCAGCGTTGGTGCGGTAGCGCAGGGCTTCGTCATGGGAATCGTCCTTCTTGGAGGCCGGTTCGATGAACTTGCGCTGGACATAGGTCTCAAAAGCCTGCGCCAGGGCGTGATCCGGGGACATGATCAGGGTGTCGGCCAGTTTATAACCATGGAAGTGCAGGTGCTTGAGGTAGGTGTCGATCACGCCGGCCACATCGTCATAGGTGTAGGCGGTCCCCTCCTGATTCAGGATGGCCGCTGCCACCAGGGCATGGGGGGTGATGATGGTAATGCGGTTGATGGCATTGATGACCCGGTGGCCGATATTACGGCAGAAAGCGCTGGTGGCCTCCTTGTCCATTTTCTCCAGATCCAGCTGGTTGCGTGCCAGCAAGTCTTTCAGCGACATGGGATCGTGGAACTCGATATAGATCTTGCCAAAGCGCTTTTTGAGGACTTTTCTGGCGCGGATGACCTGGGAGAGGCTCTCGGGTTCTTTCTTGCCGCCCTCCAACTCGTGCAGGTAGGCTTTTTCTTCCGGTACCTTGTCGTAACCGATAAAAATCGGGGACAGCAGGAGATCTTCACAGGCCCCGTTGCGGTAGGCATCCAGCAGGATGGACAGCAGACCGGTTTTGGGGGAAAGCAATTTGCCCGTGCGGCTGCGCCCGCCCTCGATGAAGACTTCGATGTTGAAGCCCTCCTGCAGCAGCTTGTAGACATAGGCCGCAAACACCCGCGCGTACAATGGGGCGCCCTTGAAGGTGCGGCGCATGAAAAAGGCGCCGGCACTGCGAAAGATCGGTCCCATGGGCCAGAACGAGAGGTTCTTGCCAGCCACGATATGGGGGCAGGGCATGTTGTTGCGGTACATGAGGTAGGACAGCATGAGGTAATCGATATGGCTCTTGTGGCAGGGCAGCAGGATGAGCGGCCCTTTTTGGGACATGGTTTTAAGACGGTCCAAACCGTTCTGGTCCACGATAAAGCCATCGAACATGGTGTTGATGATCCAGGTCAGCAGGGCTTCGTAGACCTTGATGGTCCAGGGACGGTAATGAGCGGCAATCTCTTCAAAATAGTCGTCCGCTTTTTTCAATAGCCGGGTGACCGGCTTGTCTTCGGTGGCGGCCTGCTGCTGCACAAAATCCTGAAAAGCCGCCGCCGTGAGAACGCCTTCCTTGATTTCGAGGCGCGACTTGAGCAGCGGCCCCATAATGCTTTGACGGTGACGGTGGATCTGCAGCAGGAGGTTGCGGCGCAGGACAAGGGCCTGGTAGGCGCTGGCGCGGTCGCGCATATCCGGATGCGCCAGGAAGGTTTGCAAATTCAGCGGTTCGCTGATTTCCACGAAAATCCGCCCCGGTTTTTTGATCAGGATCGCGATGCGCCGCCAGCCGCTCAAAGGCCGTTCCGGGCCGAACAGGAAATCCCGGAGGGAAGGGTTGGCCTTGGCGGGGTCCTTTTTATCGATCAACAATTGCGGGATCAAATAGATCGGACGTGGTGTTTGCTTCTGGAGTTCCAACAGGTACTGGATGGGATCCTCTTTTTGTTTGACAAAACGGCGCCGGAAGCCACGGGGCTCCACCAGGGACAGCAAGCCGGCCTGCCCGCTTTGCAGCGCTTCGGCGTAATAACCGCTGGCATAGGCATTGGGGAAGGTGAAATGCCGGCAAAAATAATCCAGACGGGCCAGGAGCATCCGGAAGATGCGGGCTACCGGCTGGCACAGGAAGAGGGCATAGTCAAAGGCCAGGGTCGGCACGGGGTGGCGTGTATCGCGATAGCGGGTGTGGTAAAAAAGACGCTCGAACAGACTTTTGCGCCGCGTGACATAGACCGGGATGGCGTCGCGCGGCAGCTTTTTAAGCACGGCCGCCTGGTTGGGGGCCAGGTTGATTCCCCGGTAAAAGAGATTGAGGAACCACGAAAGCAGATTGCCGGGATTTTCGGGCAGGTAGCAGGCATAGTAATGATAGCTGCCCTTGAGCAGGCGCAGCACCCAACGCCGTACCCTGGCCTGGATGCGTGCCCATTTTGGATTGGTCGTAATGGTCATGCCTTGTCCTGTTCCTGAAGGTCCGCTGATTACGCTGAGGGGGCGATGGGAGGTCGTTTCCTGGTTCGCTGTCGAACGGTCCGGCCAACCAAACAGCCTATCTTCAATCCTTTAAAAAACCAAAAATTAGCAGAACCTCCGGAGGGTTGCAACGATTAAGTCGCGGAAGCACCCTGGCCCATTGCCCAATGGGAACGGCAGGTCCGGCACCCGTTCGGCGGGCGCCGATTTGAGAAAATTTAAACTTGTGAAAAAAAAAAGGATGTGTTATCCGAGACCAGAATTTGAGAGCTCATCAACGGAACCATTTTCTTCTGTCATCGTATTTTGTTCGATACGAACAACCCCGTAACCGGACCATTGTCGATGCAAGACCATCGAGTTCGGCAATCCAATGCCGTTCGGCGGTATTGATCTGGAATCTAAGACGACCTATTCTAGAGCGTATACGAATCTGAAATTTTTTTTGCAAGGAGGAGAAATTCATATGAAAACGTTAGTAGGTGGGGCGGCAGCCGCTGTTCTCGGTCTTATCGGTCTCGTGGTATGGTGGGCACCCTTTTTGACGCTTCTGGCCGGCGCCATTCCGCTGGTCCTGCTTTTGGGCGGCGGTCTGGCGATTTACCTGGGATTCGATGAGCTGAAAGACAACTGGAAAAAAGATGATGCTATCGGCAGCCCGGTTGGGTCGGACGACGATGTGGAAAAGTACAAGCAGGAAATCGACGACCTCAAGCAGGAAATCGAAAATCTGAAAAGCGCCTAAGCCATCCTGATTTATCCGTCACGGAAGCCCTGGATCGTTAGATCCGGGGCTTTTTTTTGTGAATAGGCGGAGGTGCTATTCGGAATAGAGGAGACAGCCTTGCCGCTGGATGCGGAAGGCCTCCAGCCCCTCCTGCCAGGCATCTTCCAGGGTGTCGATGGGCACCATCGCACTGAGTCCCCGACGGACCTCCCGGCTGCCCAGAATGAGATCGATGGCCGGGCGCTCGAATTCATACTCGTAAGGCGCGCGCTTCCACTGAAAGTCGTCGCCATGCTGATGCAGGACCGCCTGGAGCAGGGCCAATGACGTCCGGTAGGGCCGGTAGCGGTCCGGCGCGGTGACGTGGATCTGAAACCCGCGGCAGGCCTGACCGGCATGCTTCCCTGAGGTGGGTTCGAACAGGCAGGGCCGCAGGACCGCCCCCGGGACCCGGGGACCGCCCATAAAGGCCAGAATGTTTCCCGGATTGAGGAAGGGGGCCCCGCAGACCTCAAACGGCAGCGCTGTGCCGCGCCCTTCAGAGATGTTGGTCCCCTCCCAGATCACCTGGCCGGGATAGACGGTCGCGGTCGCCTCGCTGGGCATATTGGGCGAAGGGGGCACCCAGGGCAGGCCGGTCTGATGGAACCACATGGCGCGCTGCCAGCCCTCCATGGGAACCACTTCCAGGTCCGCACCTCCGCCGAAGCCGTCGTTGAAGAGCCGGGCCAGCTCGCCGACGGTCATGGCGTGACGCATGGGGATGGGGAAGCGGCCCACAAACGAGGCCCACTCCGCTTCGAGCACATTGCCCTCCAGATCCCGGCCGTTGATGGGATTGGGGCGGTCGAGCACCAGCACCCGTTTGCCGGCCGCGGCGGCCGCTTCCAGGCAGTAGGAAAGCGTATAAATAAAGGTATAGACGCGCGTACCCACATCCTGAAGATCCACCACCAGGACATCGATGGGCGATAGCATGGACGCCGTGGGGATCCGGGTTTCGCCGTAGAGGCTGTAGACGGGCAGGCCGGTGGCGGCATCGGTGGTGTGATCCGACTCGACCATGTTGTCCTGTTTTTCGGCGTGAAAACCGTGCTGAGGAGAGTACAAAGCGCGAAGCTGTCCGGGAAAGCGCTGGGTCATCCGGTCCCGGGCATGCACGTATTCCCGGTCCACGGAGGCCGGGTTGCACAATAGTCCCAGCCGGGCGCCCGCTATCCAGGGGTGGCTGTCCCGCAGCAATATCTCCAGTCCTGTTCTGACGAATGGCATGGGGGAATTCCTTCTTCAAAGGGTGGTGCCTGTGATTTGTGGGGCACCATAACCAAGCCCGTGTGATTTATCAATACGCGTTCCGGGCAATAGGGAAGCGGCCGGCTTTCAGGCGCAAAGGGCCGCCATCGAGGCCGGCCGGGACTTCGTGTTATATTGCGGTGCGTTCGGGATGGCGTCAAGCGGCTTGACAATTCAACGAATAACCAATACAGAGCATTTTTGCTGAAATCGCCAGGTGAAATGCGCGGCAGGCGTGTTCTCCCTGGGGGGCAATTCGATCCGGAAGAGGACCCTGTTGGACATCCGTTTGCATGGTGTTGTCGTCATCGTCGGCAACTACGGTAGCGGCAAGACCGAAGTTGCCATCAATCTGGCATTGGCTTGCCGGCAATCGGGCGAAACCGTCCGGGTGGTCGATCTGGATCTGGTCAATCCCTATTTCCGCACCCGGGAAGCCCGCGCGCTGTTGCGCGCCAACGATGTCGACATCCTGCTGCCGCCGGCGCCCTATCTGTATGCCGACCTTCCCATCGTGATGCCGGCGGTTTCCGGCGCCATTCGGCAGCCCGGCCCCTTGACCATCCTGGATGTGGGCGGCGACGATGCCGGCGCCACCGTGCTGGCATCGCTGGCCGACGCCTTTCGCGGGAAGGCGGTTGAGATGCTGCAGGTGATCAATCCCCATCGACCGCTGACCGACACGGTAAAAGGCTGCCTGGCCATGCGGGCCCAAATCGAAGCGGCCTCGCACTTGACCGTGACCGGTTGGATCGGCAATGCGCACCTGATGGAAACCACTTCCGCCGACACCATACGGGCGGGCTACCGCTTCGCCGCGGAAGTGAGCCGGGCCAGTAGCTTGCCGCTGGTCTTGGTGACGGCGCCTCAAACGTTGATGGACGACCTGGCCCAAGATACCTTTGCCTGCCCGGTGCTGCCGATCCGTCGTCATTTGGCACTGCCCTGGCAAAGGGGGTAAAGCCCGTACCAAACCGACATCCGGCTCTCCCTAGAGCGGCTGGTTGATTTAAAGGAGTCAATGCTATGGCCTATGTGCATCAAATCGACACCGAACGTTGCAAGGGCTGCGGCCTGTGTGTCGCCGTCTGTCCGAAGAATGTGCTTGAATTGGGGAAGGAGCTCAATGCCAAAGGCTATTTCCCGGCCTATCAGGCCCGTCCCGAAGACTGTATCTATTGCGCCATCTGTTGTGTCATGTGTCCGGATGTCGCCATTTCAATTGTCGAAACAGCGGAAGAAAAGTCCGCTGGCTGAACAGCAGGAGGTAGCATGAGCAAGGTTCTCATGAAAGGCAACGAGGCGATCGGTGAAGCGGCTATCCGCGCCGGTTGTTTGAATTACTTCGCTTACCCGATCACCCCCCAATCCGAGGTGGCCGAATATCTTGCGCGCCGGATGCCGGAGGCGGGCGGCGTCTTTCTGCAGGGTGAGAGCGAAGTGGCGGTGGGCTATATGATATTCGGTGCTGCGGGCTGCGGGGCCCGGGTCTTTACGACCTCTTCCAGCCCGGGAATCAGCCTCATGAGCGAGGCCCTGAGTTATATTACCTGCGCCCAGTGCCCGGCCGTTTTCGTCAATATCATGCGGGGGGGGCCCGGCCTGGGCGGAATTCTGCCCTCCCAGGGCGACTATTTCCAGGCCACCAAAGGCGGCGGACACGGGGATTATCATCTTTTGGTGATGGCGCCGGCCAGTGTCCAGGAAGCCGTCGAAATGGTCATGCAGGCCTTTCCGCTGGCCGAGAAATATCGCAATCCCGTTATGATTCTGGGGGACGGCCTCATCGGTCAGATGATGGAACCGGTGGAATTCCCCGACGATCTGGTATGCGAGCCCTCCAACAAGGATGACTGGGCCACCAACGGGATGGATCACCGCGGCCGTGAAAAACCCAATCTCGTCAAATCCCTCTTTCTGGATCCGGTCCAGCTCAACGACCACAACCTGCTGTTGAAGGCCAAATACGAGCGCATGAAACGGGACGAGGTACGCTACGAAGCCTATAACCTCGAAGGGAATTATCGCGCCCTGATCGTCAGCTACGGCACCATGAGCCGCGTGTGCCGCACGGCCATCGATCTCCTGAAGGAGGCCGGGCTGGAGGTCGCCATGATTCGTCCCCAAACGCTTTTCCCCTTCCCCGAAGCCGCTGTGCGCGAGGCCGCCGGCAAGGCGGGCTGCCAAGTGGCCGTCAGCATCGAAATGAGCATGGGCCAGATGGTGGAAGACGTGGAGCGCAGCGTCCGGGGGCAGTGCCCGGTGGAATGGTATGGCAAATGCGGCGGCGAGGTGCCGACGCCCGAGGAAATCATGGATGTTGTGCGTGGCATGCTGGACGCCTGAAACCGGTGGCCGGATAGCATCTGTCGTACGCAAGAAATTGCTGATCGAGGAGTCTTTATCATGGGAAAAACATTTACCCGCCCGGAAGCGCTGACCGAGCAACCCACCCACTACTGCCCGGGGTGCACCCACGGCGTGATCCATCGCCTGGTGGCGGAAGTGATCGACGAGTTGGGCATCCGCAAGCGCACGGTGGGCATCGCGCCGGTGGGATGTGCGGTGCTGGCCTACAATTACTTCAACCTCGACTTCCAGGAGGCGGCCCACGGGCGCGCGCCGGCCATGGCTACGGGCATCAAACGGGTGCGGCCCGATCTGGTGGTGTTCACCTATCAGGGCGATGGCGACCTGGCCAGTATCGGCATGGGGGAAATCGTCCACGCCGCCAACCGGGGGGAAAAATTTACCACGATTTTCGTGAACAATGCGGTCTACGGCATGACCGGGGGCCAGATGGCGCCCACCACCATGCCGGACCAGCGCACCACCACATCGCCGTTCGGCCGTGACGTGCAGGCCGTGGGCATGCCCATCAAGATGGCCGAGCTGCTGGCCGCCCTGCAAACACCGGCCTACATCACCCGGCAGTCGGTCATCAAACCCAAGTATATCAACCGGGCCAAGAAAGCGATCCACAAGGCCTTTTCCTATCAGCTGGAGGGGCGTTGCTTCAGCTTCGTGGAGTTGGTCAGTACCTGTCCCACCAACTGGGGGATGACCCCGCTGGATGCCGTCGAATGGACGGAGAAGACCCTGCTGCCCTACTACCAGCTGGGGGATTGCAAGACACCTGAAGCGCGCGAGGAGGCCTAATGCAAAGTGAAGTGATGTTTGCCGGATTCGGCGGCCAGGGGATTCTGCTGAGCGCCAAAATTCTCGCGTACACCGCCATGCAAGCCGGCTATGAAGTGGTCTGGATCCCTTCCTACGGCCCGGAGATGCGCGGCGGTACGGCCTATTGCATGGTCATCATAAGTGACCGGCCCATCGGATCGCCGATCGTCAAAAACCCCGGGCATCTGGTGGCCATGAACCGCCCTTCGCTGGAAAAATTCGCGCCGCTGGTCAAGCCCGGCGGGGTTATCATGATCAACAGCTCCCTGATCCCGATTCGCTCGGAACGAACGGATGTGGACGAAATCGCCATCCCGGTCAACGATATCGCCATTGAAGCCGGCAGCATCCGCTCGGCCAATATTGTGGCGCTGGCGGCGTTTGTGGCCCGCAGCGGGATCGTTTCCATGGAAGCCCTGCGGGAATCCGTCAAAAAAGAGTTTGCCCGCAAGGCGAAATTGATCCCCCTGAATATGGATGCCATGGATCGGGGCGAGCAGGCGGCCCAGGCGATCTAACGTCCCGTCGAAACCTAATGATGTCGTGAACAGGAATTGGGCGATCGGTGACGCTGCTTGTCACCGATCGCCTTTTGGTTCGAAATTCCCGCCCGGACATTGCCATCTGAGGCCAGAAGGGAATCCGAACGCTGCCGAAGAGGTGAAACATTGCCATGACCATACGTGTGCCGGAAAATATTCGCGCCATAAAACCCTATGTGCCGGGCAAGCCCATGGAAGAACTGGAACGGGAACTGGGGATTGCCCGGTCCATCAAACTGGCCTCCAACGAGAACCCGTTGGGACCGTCGCCCATGGCCCTGGATGCCCTAAGGGATGCCTTAAGCCAGTTGCACCGCTATCCGGACGGCTCCGGTCATACCCTGGTCCAGGCCCTGGCCCAGCATTTGGGCTGCCCGGCGGAAGCGATTGTGATCGGCAACGGATCCGACGATATCATTGCCCTGCTGGCCCATACCTTGCTGCGTCCGGGGGAGCGGGCGGTCATGCCACAGCCCTCGTTTCTGATGTATGAAATTGCGGTCCGCACGGTGGGCGCCGAGCCGGTTTTCGTTCCGCTGCAGGACCTTGCCATCGATCTGGAGGGCATGCGCCGGGTCGTGGATGCCGACACCCGGCTGGTATTCCTGTGCAATCCCAACAACCCCACCGGGACGACCATCGCCAGGTCGGATTTCGTCCGCTTCATCGAGGCGTTGCCCCCCGAGGTGGTGGTGGTGGTGGATGAAGCCTATATCGAATTCGTGCGCGACCCGGACTGTCTGCAAAGCCGCACCTATTGGGGAAGCGATCATCCGGTGGTTACGCTGCGCACCTTTTCCAAGTTATACGGGCTCGCAGGGCTGCGGGTGGGATACGGGGTCATGCCGGCGGAACTGGCGGGCTATCTGAACCGCATCCGCCAGCCCTTCAATGTCAATTCGCTGGCCCAGATCGCCGCCCGGGCGGCCTTGCGGGATCGGGATTTTGTCGAGCGAACCCTAAGCGTGGTGCATGACGGCCTGGACTTCCTATGCCAGGCCCTGACGGAAATGGGCGTGCGGTTTTTTCCCACCCAGTCGAATTTTTTCCTGATCGATGTGGAACAGGATGCGGAAGCCCTTTTTCACGCCATGCTGCGCCAGGGGGTGATCGTGCGATCCATGAAAAGCTACGGCTATTCCCGCTATATCCGTGTCAATGTGGGCACGGCCGAAGAAAACGAACGTTTCCTCAAAGCGCTCCGGAAAGTCCTGGGCCGCTGATGGCAAAGGGATTCGACCCGCGCGGATCACAGACCGCCACCGGGCAGGGGATCAATTAGAATGCACAACATGGTCATCACTATCGACGGTCCGGCCGGGGCCGGTAAAACCACAGTCAGCCGCGGATTGGCCGATCGATTGGGCTACCGCTACATCGATACCGGTGCGTTGTATCGGGGCGTAGCGCTGGCGGCCCAGCGGGCCGGCGTGGCCCCGGGGGATGACGAGGGATTGGCCGCCCTTTGCCAGGGGCTGCGCCTATCGTTTGTGCGCGACCCCGCCGGATGCCGTCTATACAATGGGGACGAGGATATCGAAGGCCTGATTCGAACGCCGGAGATCTCCATGTTGGCTTCGGCCGTTTCGGCCCGACCCGTTGTGCGCCGTTTTCTCCTGGAAGTGCAGCGGCAGTTCGCCCGTGAAAAAGGTGCGGTTTTCGAGGGCCGGGATATGGGCACGGTGGTTTTTCCGGATGCCGAAATCAAATTTTTCCTCGACGCCCCCCTGGCGATCCGGGCCCGCCGGCGGCATGCCGAACTGGCCGGACGCTCCGCTCAGACCCTGGAAGATGTTTTAAACGATATGGCCCGGCGCGACCACAACGACCAGACGCGCGCAATGGCCCCCCTACGGCCGGCGGACGATGCGATCGTCATCGATTCCGCCAATCTGTCCCCCCAGGAGGTCATCGACCGAATGATAGCAGCCATCGGGGCGGACCAGGCCGGTTGAAAGGGGCGCATGCCGCGGTAACATCCCTAATTTTGCTATTGTAACTATAGCTACTTTCTGATAAACGACTTTGGTTATGCCAACCGAAACAGGTTGCAGCACAAAAATCGGCTAAGGGGGAAATTATTTTTAAATGGAAAATCTAGCAGAAAACAAAGCAAACGACGACAGCCAGCCAGCCGCTACCACCGAGGAACAGGCCATGGGCGACCAGGAAGCCACAGGCGGGGAAAGCATGGAAGACCTCATGAGTCTTTATGAGGAAAGCTTCAAGCGTTTCGCCGAAGGCGAGGTGGTCAAAGGCCACATTATCTCGGTCGACAAGGATCATGTCCTGGTGGATATCGGCTACAAATCCGAAGGCCAGATCCGGATCAACGAATTCCGTGACGAAACAGGTGAAATCAGAGCGGAAATCGGGGACGAAGTCGAGGTGATGGTCGAGTGGTGGGACGATGAAGAGGAACGGGTCGTCCTCTCCAAGGAAAAAGCCGCCAACGTAAAGGTCTGGGAAGAAATCAAGCGGGTGTACGACGCGGACGAGACCATCGAGGGAACCATTCAGTCGCGGGTCAAAGGCGGCTTTTCGGTGGATATCGGTGTGCAGGCCTTTTTGCCCGGCTCCCAGGCCGACCTGCGTCCCATCCGCAATCTGGATGATCTCGTGGGCAAGACGTTTGCTTTCAAAATCTTGAAATACAACCGCAAACGCAGCAATATCGTGCTGTCTCGCCGGGTAATCCTGGAAAAGGAACGGGAAGAGAAGCGCGCCGCCACCTTATCTTCCATCCACGAAGGCAAGGTGGTCCCCGGGACGGTCAAGAATATCACTGAATACGGGGTTTTTGTCGATCTGGGCGGCGTCGACGGGCTGCTGCACATTACCGATATTTCCTGGGGACGTGTCAAGCACCCCTCGGAATTGTTCGGCATCGGCGACGAGATCACGGTCAAGATTCTCAATCTCGACCTGGAAAAGGAGCGGGTCTCCCTTGGCATGAAACAGCTTAGCGAGGATCCCTGGACCCAGGCTGCCGACCGTTATCCGGTGGGTACGCATGTCACCGGGCGGGTTGTCAGCCTGACCGACTACGGGGCCTTCGTCGAGTTGGAGGAAGGCATCGAAGGGTTGATCCACGTCTCGGAAATGTCCTGGACCCGCAAGGTACGCCATCCTTCCAAGGTCGTCTCGGTGGGGGAAGAAGTCGATGCGGTCGTGCTCGACATCAAACCCGACAGCCGGCGGATTTCCTTGGGGATGAAGCAGGTCAAGCCCAATCCCTGGGATATTATCGCTGAAAAATATCCCGTGGGGACGACCATCGAAGGCAAAATCAAAAATATCACCGATTTCGGTCTTTTCATCGGTATCGACGAAGGCATCGACGGGCTGGTCCATATTTCCGACATCTCTTGGACCAAGCGCATCAAGCATCCTTCCGAGGTCTACAAGAAGGGGGATGTGGTTCAGGCCATCGTGCTCGATATCGAGAAGGACAATGAACGCTTCTCCCTCGGGATCAAACAGCTCCAGCAGGATCCCTGGAAGACGGTCGCCGAGCGCTATGATGTCGGCAAGGAGATCACCGGCACCATCACCAACCTGACCGATTTTGGTGTTTTCATCGAACTCGAGGAAGGCATCGAGGGGCTGGTGCATGTGTCGGAGATCAGCAAGGAAAAGATCAAAACGCCGGTAGGGATGTACAATATCGGTGACGTCATCACCGCCCGCGTGATGAATATCAATAGCGACGAACGGCGAATCGGACTGTCGATCAAGCGTCTCGAAATGGAAGACGAACAGTCGATTCTGAGCGAATATGTGAACAGCATGAAGCCGGCCACCTCCACTTTCGGTGAAATTCTGCGCGAAAACCTGCAGGAAAAATTCAACGAAGTCGATCAGGAGGAGACTCCGGACGAGGATGTGCCGGACGAGAGCCCGGACGAGAGCGAAGATAAATAACAAGAAAATCCATCGAAAACTGTTCCCGGGTGCCTGCGCCATGAGGCTGGCACCCGGGGCAGTCTCCCAGCTATACACGACCGATCGACCCGCCCCCAACGAAGGCTGAAGGCCTATGTTCTCTCGCCGGCATCCACTTCTTTTTTCATTTCTGGTATTCAGCGCCCTGACCTCGGGGACCCTCATCCTCCTTTCCCTGATCATTGCCCTGGGCATGCGCGGATCGGACCTGGCCGGTCTGGACATGGGCCGTGGGGAAAAAGTGGGGGTGATCGAAATCACGGGCGTGATCGCCGACGCCCGGGACATCCTGGCGCAACTCAAGGGCTTTCGTGAGGATGGGGATATCAAGGCCATCGTCATTCGCGTCGATTCCCCGGGAGGGGTTGTGGGACCTTCCCAGGAGATCTACCGGGAAGTCATGCGCACCCGGTCCACCAAGAAGGTGATCGCCTCCATGGGGGCCGTGGCGGCCTCGGGGGGCTACTATGTGATTGCCGGGGCGGACGGCATCATGGCCAATCCGGGAACGATCACCGGCAGCATCGGCGTCATCATGGAATACACCAATTTTGAGGAACTTTTCCAGAAAATCGGCTTGTCGCCCGTGGTCATCAAAAGTGGCAAGTTCAAGGATGCCGGTTCCCCGGTGCGGAAAATGACCCCGGAAGAAGAACGGATTCTCAAGGATTTCGTCGACCGCCTGCACCAGCAGTTTGTCGCCGCCATTGCCGAAGGCCGTCAGATGGACCTCGCGACAGTGCAGAAACTGGCCGACGGCCGTATCTACACCGGCGCGGATGCCAAGGAGATCGGGCTGGTGGACCGCATCGGCAATATGGAAGACGCCATCGATTGGGCTGGAGAATTGGCCGGTATCGAAGGCGACATCATCCCGGTTTATCCGCCTCCGAAAAAGCTATCGGTAATGCGTCTCCTCACAGAATCCTTTTTAGGGGATCTGATCGGCCGTGTGACCCACCAGGCGATGACCGCCGAATACCGCTATACCCCATCCCATCCCTAACCGAAGCTGCTGATATCGCCGGCGCCCTGCCGGATCACGACCGGATCGTCGTCGATGAGCGAGATGACACTGGAAGGCCGGCCCGGCACCGGACCGCTGTCGATGACCACATCGATGCGGGACCCGAAGTGATCATGAATGAGGGAGGCGTCCTCGAAGACCGTGCCGTCGCTCATGGTGGCGCTGGTGGTCAGAATGGGGTTGCCCAGTTCCCCCACCAAAGCCAGGCAGAGGGCATGATCCGGCACTCGGATGCCGGCCGTCTTGCGAGGGGTGAGCATCATCTTGGGGACTTCACGGGAACCTTCCAGAATGAAGGTGTAGGGGCCGGGCAGCAGACGCCGCATGGTTTTGTAGGCGTAATTGGAAACCTTGGCGTAGCAGCTGATGTTTTTAAGATCCGAGCACATGAAACTGAAAGGCTTTTTCTTGTCCCGCTGTTTGATCTGGTAGATTTTTTCGATGGCTTTCTTGTTCATGATGTCGCAGCCGATGCCATAGACGGTGTCGGTGGCATAGGCCACGATGCCGCCTTGCCGGAGAATGGCCACCACTTGTGCGACCAGGCGCGGCTGGGGATTGTCGGGATTGATGTTGAGGAGCATGAACGGTCTCCATTGCGGCGCTACCATGCCGTGGGGGTGGATGAGAACGCTTCCACGGATTTAAGCTTCAAGGAAAATCCAATAATTCAAGCCGGTTTCAGAAAGCACTCCATATATCGGGCCAGGAGGGATGTCAAGGCGCCAAATAAAACATTGCTAAAGACCGGCCCTTCTGCTAAGGGAGCAGATCAAATTTCCGGTCCGCACGATGGCCCCCGGGCCTTGCATCAGGATAACAGCGGACCGTCCCCTTGGGTTACAGCGAATCCATCGAAAGTGCCTTATCTGAGTATGCCGGGCACTTTTTCCATTTGACACGACGGCACCTATCACCGGAGGAACCATGATCAAAATGCCCCCTGAAGAGGCTTTTTCTTTCGACGATGTCCTCTTGCTTCCCAACTATTCGGATATCGTTCCCAAAGACGTCCAGGTGACCACACGCCTGACGCGCAATCTGACGCTCAATATCCCACTGGTCAGCGCGGCCATGGATACCGTCACCGAAGCCGATGCCGCCATCTGCATGGCCCGGGAAGGCGGTATCGGGATCGTGCACCGCAATATGAGCATCGAAAGTGAAGCGCGGGAGGTGGACAAGGTTAAAAAGTCGGAAAGCGGGATGATCGTCGACCCGGTGACCATCGGACCGGATCGGCCGGTGGCGGACGTCCTGGCGGTCATGGAGCGCTACCGGATATCCGGCGTTCCGGTGACCGAGGGCGACCGCCTGGTGGGGATCGTCACCAACCGGGACCTGCGCTTTGAAACCAACCTGGAGCGCCCGGTATCCGAAGTCATGACCAAGGACAAACTCGTCACCGTTCCCGAAGGCATCAGCCTGGAAGAATCCAAAAAGCTGCTGCATGAGCATCGCATCGAAAAGTTGCTGGTGGTGGACAAGGACGGCCGTCTGGCCGGCATGATCACCATCAAGGACATCGAAAAAATCAAAAAATACCCCAATGCCTGTAAAGACAGTCTGGGGCGGCTGCGGGTGGGCGCGGCGGTGGGCGTGGGACCTGACATGGCGCCGCGTGCCGAAGCCCTGCTCAAAGCTGGCGCCGATGTCATCGTCATCGATACTTCCCACGGCCATTCCCAGAACGTGATCGATGCGGTCATCAAACTGAAGAGCACCTTTCCGGACATCGAACTGATTGCCGGCAATGTCGGTACGGCCAAGGGGGCCGAAGATCTGATCAAGGCCGGGGTCGACGGTGTAAAAGTCGGCATCGGACCGGGATCCATCTGCACCACCCGCATCGTGGCCGGCATCGGCATACCCCAGGTGACGGCGATTTTCAATTGCCGGGCGGTGGCCGCCAAATCCGGCATCCCCCTGATTGCCGACGGCGGCATCAAATATTCCGGCGACATCCCCAAAGCCATCGGGGCCGGGGCCCATTCCATCATGATCGGCGGCCTTTTCGCCGGTACGGAAGAAAGCCCGGGCGAGACCATCCTTTTCCAGGGACGCAGCTACAAGGTCTACCGCGGGATGGGATCCCTCGAAGCCATGAAAAAAGGCAGCAAGGACCGCTATTACCAGACCGACGACGAAGCCCCGGACAAGCTGGTGCCGGAAGGCATCGTGGGCCGGGTCCCCTACCGGGGCGCGCTATCGGGCAATATTCACCAGTTGATCGGCGGCTTGAAGGCTGGGATGGGATACGTGGGCTGCCGTACCTTGGACGAATTGCGGGAAAAGGCGCGCTTTATCCGGATATCCGCGGCCGGCCTGCGGGAAAGCCATGTGCATGACGTCATCATTACCAAGGAAGCTCCGAATTACCGTGTCGAGTAGGAAGCCGTCCGCCTGCCGTCCTTAGAGAGTTCGCCCGAATGTCTGATACGGCCCAAAGCCCCTTTGTCCACCTCCATGTCCACACCCAGTACAGCCTGCTCGACGGCGCGATCCGCATCGATCCGCTGCTCCAGCAGGCCAAGGCCTACGGGATGGAGGCGGTATCCATCACCGACCATGGCACCATGTTCGGGGCGCTTGAGTTTTACACCAAGGCCACCAAGGCCGGCCTGCGCCCCATCATCGGCTGCGAGATCTATGTGGCCCCCCGCACCCTGCAGGACAAGACGCCCCAGGATGCCAAGGGGCTAACCCATCTTGTCCTGCTGGCGGAGAATCAGGAGGGCTACCGCAATCTCTGCCGGCTGGCCTCCATCGCCCAGATGGAGGGTTTCTACTACCGGCCGCGTATCGACAAACACCTGCTGGCGGAACACCACCAGGGCCTGATCGCGCTGTCCGCCTGTCTGCATGGCGAAATTCCCATGCATATCAAGCAGGGACGGATCGAAAAGGCCGAAGCCGCCGCCCGCTGGTTTCAGGACTTATTCGGCGAGGGGAATTTTTACTTAGAGGTCCAGAACAACGGGATCGACATTCAGGACACGGTCAACCGCGCCCTGCGGGAGATGAGCGCCACGCTGTCCATCCCCCTGGTGGCGAGCAACGACTGTCATTACTTGAAAAAGGAGGATGTGCGTGCCCACGATGTCCTGCTGTGCATCCAGACCGGCAAGACCGTCCACGAAGGCAACCGCTTCCGCTTCAGCACGGACCAGCTCTATTTCAAATCCCCGGAGGAAATGACCGCCTCCTTCCAGGAATATCCCGGCGCCATCGACAACTCGCTGGCCATTGCGCGACGCTGTGCCTACGAATTTGATTTCTCCTACCATTTCCCGACCTTTCCCGCGCCCGAAAATGTGGACACCCAAGACCTCTTCGAAGAGACGGTCCGGGCGGGTTACCGCCGCCGCATGGCCAAAATCAGGGAGAAGCAGCCGGATGTCGACCAGGCGCTCTACGATAAGCGGCTGGAATACGAAATCTCCGTGATCAAGGAAATGGGCTTTGCCGCTTATTTCCTGATCGTGGCTGACTTCATCCGCTACGCCAAGGAAAACGGTGTGCCGGTGGGGCCGGGGCGCGGATCGGCGGCCGGCAGCATGGTGGCCTATGCCATGGGGATCACCGACCTGGATCCCATCGAGCACGGGCTGATTTTCGAACGCTTTTTAAACCCGGCCCGCATCAGCATGCCGGATATCGACGTGGACTTCTGCATCAACGGCCGGGACAAGGTCTACAAATACGTGGTGGACCAATACGGCGGCGGGGACTACGTGGCCCAGATCATCACCTATGGAAAGCTCAAAACCCGGGCTGTGATCCGGGATGTGGGCCGGGCTCTGGATATTCCCTTGCGCGAAGTGGATGCCATCGCCAAAATGGTGCCGGACGTTCTCAATATCAGCCTCGAAGATGCTATCGCCCTGGAGCCCAAATTCAACGAATTGGCCGCCACCCGTCCGGAGGTTGACGAATTACTCAAAATTTGCCGGGTTCTGGAAGGCCTGCCGCGCCATGCCTCCACCCATGCCGCCGGCGTGGTCATCGGTGACAAACCCCTGGTGGAGTACCTGCCCCTCTACCGCGGTAAAAAGGGCGAGGTGGTGACCCAGTTCGACATGAAACATGTCGAGAAGGCGGGGCTGGTCAAGTTCGATTTTCTGGGTCTGCGCAACCTGACCGTCATCGCCAAGACCCTCTCACTCCTGGCCGACCAGGACACGCCGGTGCCCGATATGGTCAACCTGAATCTGGATGACCGGGCGAGCTACACCCTTTTGTGCAGTGGTGACACCACCGGCGTTTTCCAGTTGGAAAGCTCCGGGATGAAAGACCTTCTGGTGCGGCTTAAGCCGGCTTGCTTTGCCGATATCACCGCCCTGGTGGCCCTCTACCGCCCCGGCCCGTTGGACAGCGGCATGGTGGATGACTTCGTGGAGTGCAAACACGGGCGTAAACCCGTGGTCTATCTCGTACCGGAACTCGAACCGATTCTCAAGGAAACCTACGGCGTCATCCTCTACCAGGAACAGGTCATGAAGATTGCCGCCGAACTGGCCAACTATTCCATGGCCAAGGCGGACGACCTGCGCAAGGCCATGGGCAAGAAAATTGCCGAAAAGATGGCCGAGCACCGGGATAGTTTTATGGCCGGGGCGCTTGAAAACAAGATCCCGGAGGACAAGGCCAAAACCATTTTCGATCTCATGGAAAAGTTCGGGGGTTACGGGTTCAACAAGTCCCACAGCGCCGCCTATGCCCTGATCGCCTACCAGACCGCTTACCTCAAGGCCCACTATACGGTGGAATTCCTGGCGGCTCTGCTGACCAGCGAAATGCACTCCACGGACGGTGTGGTCAAATACATGGCGGAGTGCCGCAGTCATGGGGTCGAAATCCTGTCGCCGGACGTCAACCACAGCGGGACCTCCTTCGAGGTCCATGACGGCAAGATCCGTTACGGTCTGGTGGCGGTCAAAAACGTCGGCGAAGGCGCCATCGAAGCCATCGTGGCGGAAAGAGAGGCCGGGGGGGCCTTCACCTCGTTAATGGATTTTTGTGCCCGCGTGGATCTGCGCAAGGTCAACAAACGGGTGGTGGAGAGCCTGATTACATGCGGCGCTTTCGACAGCCTGGGGCACCGTCGCTCCCAGATGATGGCGGTCCTGGAGGAGGCGCTCGAGTATGGCCAGCGCATTCAGCGTGAGAAAGCCGATCCCCAGATGGGGCTCTTCGGGACCACGGAAACCTCCGCCCCGGAAATCAATGCACCCGGTTTGCCCGACATCACGGAATGGGAGCCGCGCCAGGCCCTGACCCTTGAAAAGGAAGCCCTGGGGTTATATCTGAGCGGCCATCCCTTGAATCGCTACGAAGACCTGATGGCCAAATTCACCAATGCCAATGCGGTCAGCATTCGTGAAATTGCCGATAAGGCGGCGGTTCGCATCGGGGGGCTGATCAGCGGGATTCGGACCCTGCGCACCAAACGCGGTGACCTGATGGCGTTCGTTCAGTTGGAGGATCTCCAGGGAACCATGGAAATCATCGTGTTCCCCGATGCCTATGCCGATTTCGAAGCGCTTCTCGTGGTGGATACCCCGGTCTTTGTCCAGGGCCAGGCCCAAAAAGAGGAAAATGCGGTGCGGGTCGTGGCGGAAGAGATCGTCGATATGGACCATGCCGAGGAAGTCTGGACCGCCAGTGTCCACATCACCTTGGACATGGCCCGTGCCAGCCGTGAACTGCTGCCGGATTTGCAGCATCTCCTGGCGCGTCACCCGGGAACATGCCGGACTTTCCTGCATCTCGTGGACGAAAATCGAACCGAGACGGTTATCGCCGCGGATGACACCCTGCGGCTGAAAGCCGGTGCCCGTCTCAACCGCGACATCAACGGTCTCCTGGGTTATGCGGCGGTGGAAACCCGCTGCGCACCGGCCACCCTGACTGCCAACGGAAACGGCCGGCCCCGGCGAGGGGGCAAACGCGGCGGCTAAGTGCCCTATTCACAAATACGCTGACATTCGGCCGACCATTCATCCCCGTCGTACGGTGTTGCGAAAAAAAGGCATATACCGGGTATGCCTTAGTTTGCGCGCCTTGTCCGCCAGGCGACTTGACCACCTCACGACGTCATCGTTTTTACGAATAGGCCCACCAAGTCGTCCATCAGCGGGGAGAGGAATCCTCCCTCTTTTCTTGTCCCTCTTCGCGTTTCAGCTCTTCGATCAATTCCAACATCGTGGCTTCTTCCTGAATTTCATAGCTGGCGGGCCTGCCGCTATATGATGGGCGGTCCGCTACGGATACCGGCCATCCATCGGTATTCACAGCCGTTGGTTTAGTTTGGAGCAGGGACGACTGATAAGGGGTTTCGGACGTCTTCTCAGGGGATGGCCGGAAGGTCTCCTGGGGTGGGACGAAGCGGGTCTGCCGGGCAAGGAAATGGGTGTAATAGGCTTCCATCGTGAACATGCCCTCCCGGCTGCCGGTTTGCATGGCCGTTTCGATTTGGTTCAGGCGGTTGTCGCGCACCATGGTTTTGACCGCCGGCGTGCCGCGCAGAATGGACAGCAGGGGGACCCGGAAGCCGTGGGCGTCGAGGTGATCAGTTTTTGGATCAGCAACAGGGTAAGGCTCGATGCCAGCTGGTGGCGCACCAGGTCCTGCATGTCGGCGGGAAAGGAATTGCACAGCCGGTAGATGGCATCTTCGGAATTGGTGGCGTGGAGCGAGGCGATGACCAGGTGGCCGGCCTCCACCGCATTGACGGTCAGGCGAATGGTTTCCGGATCCCGCAGCTCGCCGACCACAATCAGATCCGGCGCTTCCCGCAGTACATCCTGCAGGCCCTGGCTGTAGCTGGGGAAGTGCGTTCCCAGTTCCCGCTGTTCCACAAAGGATTTTTTGGACCGGTAGCGGTATTCCACGGGCGCTTCCAGGGTGATGATATGGAGGTTTTGTTTGCGGTTGATTTCTTCCACCATGGCCGCAATGGTCGTGGATTTACCGGCACCGGCGGCGCCGCCCACCAGCAGCAGCCCGGTCTTGAGGCGGCAATCGTCGCTGAGCGAGGGATGCAGATTGAGTTTGGCCAGCTCCGGGGGGTGGCCGGGCAGGAGGCGCACCGCCAGACTGAGCCCCCGCAGGGTATTGAAAATATTGACCCGAATACGCACCTGGCCGATGCTGCGGGCAATGTCCACCGAGAATTGCTGGCGGAGAACGTCCAGCTCCCGCGGGCTCAGCAGCCGCTGAACCAGCTGATCCAGCTCACGGTGTTCCCACAGCAGGTTTTTGTCAAATTGCAGACTCCCGTTGCGGCGGAAAACCAGCGGATGTCCTCCGGTCAGATGAATGTCGGAGTAGCCTTCGTCAACCCCCTGTCGAATAATTTTACCGAATCGTTCCATGGCGTGGTTTTTTCCTTGTGGGGTCAGCGGGTATTGCCCGTGGCCGCGCGCCTCATCGCAGCAGCGGGTCCTGTCCTTTGAGCCGGACAGCGAAGTCGTCGAAATAGACAGTGGACGCATCCGCCGGTCCCAAGCCCATGGCGTGCAGGCCCAACTCGGACGGCCAGTCGTTGGCATCGGCAGGGTACCCTTCGGTCGTGAAGGCATCGGTCAGGATAACGGCTTCCGATTCCCATTCGGCCGCCCGTCCGGTTTTTTCGATCCGGAATCCCATGACCGGGGAGGGGGAACTGGTTACGAAGGTCCAGTCAATTTGGAAAACGCTGCCGCCCAACAGACTGAAATTGTCGTTCGTGGCGCGGAAGTCGGTGCGGTCAAAGACCGGCCAGTTGATAAACGAGCTCAAGGGGGCCAGACGCGGATTCGGCCCCCGTCGGTTGTCCAGCATGAAGTCCGGCGCAGCGCCGCTGCGGCTGCCCCCGCCGTTGCAAAGGTAAGGCGTTGCAACGAAGACCTTGATGGCATTGACCCGTTCGCCGGCGCTGAAGGCGCCACCGGCTTCGGACGGGCGCGCGGCCCGCTCGTCCAGGCGTACCAGGAGGGTCAACCAAGGTTGAAAATATTCCGTATTGCCCTGCAGCAGGCAATAGTCGAGGGGCAGTTCGGCGTAGGCCAGGACTTCCCGTTCCTCCGGCCACAGGGTCAGGGTCGGACCGGAAGGGGGAATCCGATATTGCCACAAGGAGGTTATCAGACCGTCGCCGTTTGTGTCCCGCTGGGTCCAGAGGATGATATAGGGGGTGACGGCGTCCTCCACCGGAACCAGCTGATCCGGCAGAGTGGTGCCGTGCCGCCCCCGGACAATCGACACCCCCAGCAGATTGCCGCCATTGGCCGGGGTGTCATCCAGACGGAGAGAAAGCCCGCTCAGGTAGTCGGTGGCGTTGGGGATGACCGCCGTCTTCACCTGGAGGTCGTAACTCAGACTGTGCAGGTCGTGGGGGATTCCGTCGTACACGGTAGCGTTCCAGTAGTCGAAAAAGGGGATCGCACTCCCCCCGTTGGCGGTCCGCCAGTCGAAAGCCCCGAAGACGCGGGGCTGGGACAATTCGAGGGGCAGTGTCACGGTGTCGTCGGTCACGCCGGCGCCGATCAGGATAGTCCGGGCATCCTCCAGGGCGACTACCACCGCAGACCAGTAGCGGACATAAAAATCGTTTCTGAACCATTCCAACGAGAAGGGATCGGCATCGTTGCGCCGGCTTGTATAATCATCGCGGATGGCGGCGGCATCGTCGATGGCGGTTTGAAGGGAAACCGCACGGCCGTCCCCGGGCAATGATAAGGATTCGCCCACCGTACCCAGGGCGGCGTTGCCGTCGACCGTGGCGGTTGCAAGACTTCCGGGGGAGAGGACGTCGGGACGCCAGTTGCCCGTATCCTCCATGGTATCGACCCAGTCCGGAGTTCCACCAGACCCGCGTGCCACCAGCCTGTAGCGGGTTTCGCCGAATGGTCCGGAGACGATGCCGGTGGAGGTCAAACGCTCCGGGAGGCCTTCCACGTCCAGTACGAAGCGATCGCCGTTGGCGAGACGATAGGTTTGCGGCAAATCCGGCTTGACCGCCTGGGCGTCGTAATAGGTTAGCCCGGAATAGGCCAGATAGTAGGCCTTCTGCTGACTGGCGGCGGTGAGGAAGCCATGGCTGGAGGAGGCGGTCATGTAGACCATGGCCGCACCGAGAACGGCCATGACGGTCAGGGTCAGGATCAGGCTGATCAGCAGCGCGCCGCGGTTGTTGTCGAGCCGGGACAGGCGACAACCCGGCGGATTGCCGATCCGGCTTTTCCAAGGAGACATCACGGTATCGAGGTGGTGGTCAGTCATGCTTCCCCAGGAAAATCGTGGAGGACAATTGATCATACTGGGTCCCCTGGACCTGCAGATGCACGCGCAACGCCGCCTGACGAGCCGGGTCGGCGAAGGCCGCCGCCCATTCCGGTGTGCGTGAGGCTGCCACAACCAGATGGCCGCCGGTGTCATAATAAAGGTAGTCGATCGCAAAGGCGGTGACCTCGTCCACGAGGGGTTCCGTCTGGATACCCCCGGCGCAGTCATGGCAGCTCAGCAGGAGATCGTCCCCGGCAGTGCCATTCCAGGAAATCGAAAAAGAGCGGATGGTGTCAAAGGCCTCATCGGCATGAAAGCTGTCGAAGCGGATGGAGAGGCCACTGCCCGCCGACACATCCGTGATATTGTTGAATTCCTTTTCCATGCGCGCCATGGCCAGCTGGGTTTTCTGTGCCATTTCGGCCGCGGTGCGCGACAAGGCGAACCCCTCCGTGATCTGGACCAGGCCGATGCCGGCAATGGCCGCCAGAATCGCCACAATGGCCAGGCTGGCGATCATTTCGATCAGGGTAAAACCGTCCTGCCGTCCCTGGGGCCGGGAGTACGCATCGGCCTGCTTAAAAGGTCTCATGGTGGCCGTTGCCTCCCTTAGCGTATCAGCAGGAAGGTCAGCGTGTCATCACCCGTCCCGGCGATGATCACTTTGAGGATGTTGTCCGGCGGCGTCCCATAAACGTCTGAGGCTTCGTTGCCGGCGGCGTCGAATTGAATGAAGTCGTTGAAAAGCACGCGATAGTCTCCATAGCCGTTGCTTTGGGTCGTGCCCGCCGAGCCGATGGTGTTCTGAAAATCACTCCAGGTGCCGCTGTCGGAGGGGGCGGTCTGGCGAAAGGCGCCGATCATACTGTCTGCCACCGTTTGCAGGGCGGTCTCAGACGCCAGGCGCTTCATGGGCGTGCTGCTGTGCGTGACAGCACTGCCCAGGTATTGCATCATGATGCTGCCCAGAATAAGGGCCACCAGCAAGGTGATGATGACCTCCACCAAGGTGAAACCGTTGCGGTTCGTGGTGTCATGGGGGGCCGTCATGGGATAAATCCCGTCAATCGTGTAACGATGATGGATTCGGTACCGATCGTGATGGTGACGTTATCCGGGCCCGGGCTTCCCCACTCATCAAACAAAACGGTGCCGATGCCTCCCGTGATGGTTACAGTGCTTGGCAGATTGTGGGTGGAGGAAGTGTCGTTGGGCAGCGGGATGCCGGCCGGTGAACCATTCAGCAAAAGCGTATAGGAATGGGGTGTGAAGGTGATCCCCCAGCGCTCTGTATTGTTGCCCATGGCCAACGACTGGGCAAATCGCAGGTGCGAACGGACGATGGCCGCCTGGGCGTAAGCATTCCGTTCGATCGAAGGGGTTCGGGTGAGAATCTCGGTCATGATGACAGCCAATACCAAAAGAACGGCCAGGATCTCAATCATGGTGAAGCCATCGGGACAACCAGCTACGGCTGTTCGTTCAGCTGCGCTCGGGGATGTCTTGTGCATCCGGTTTTCGCCTACGTCGTGAATCAATGGGAATCCCAATGGCGGCCTCGGGGGTAATGGACTTGATGCCATACCAGCTGTCATAGCGATATATGGATCCTATCATTGATGTACTGACTTTTCCAGACATGCGTGGCAGAACGGAAGACGGATTTGCGATCCGAGGCGTCGCGCAATTTCCATAGGGGGATGAGAACCAGCTGAGGTTCAGGCTTAGCGTGACCAACGCCCGGCCGACAGGGATGTGGAAGGGGTCCTGGTCAGCGCGGCTGTGGCGGATCCAAACCGAAGCGTCCCCCCGCCTGCTGTGGGGGCGGTGGGCCATTGGTAGCCCGAACCCAGGTCGACGTCCATCCGGCTGAAAGTGGCGGCATCGTTCGGCCAGCCCCCGTTCGACAGCACGAGGTTGGCCCACACAAGGCTTTCGCGCTGGTTCAGTTCAGCCACGCCGAGATCGAGGGAGCGTTGGTCGGCGCTGGCGGCGACATCGATAAAACGGGGTACGGCCACGGCCGCCAGGATACCCAAAATGACCAGAACGGCGATAATTTCAATCAAGGTAAAGCCCCTCGGGTTACCCAAGGGGCGCATCAGGGGCTTGGATTCCAATTTGTGCGCAGAGCTTCCTTTTGGCTTGCAGCGACGCATCCCGGCAATCTTTGACGGCTCACCGCGGCTACCGGGAATACCTATCGATGCTGCGAACGGTTGGTTTGGCGATGATTCCCTATTGTCGCTGCCAACGGCCGGGAGACGTGCTGGTGGAGGCCGTGCGATCCAATACGGCGGTGGCGTTGGTGTTGTTGTCGTAGACCAGAGTTCCCCCCGTTGCAGTCGGTGCGCCGCCACTCCATGAATAGGGATCGCCCAGATCATAAATCTCCGTGCCGAAAACATCCGTATCAGCTGCCCATCCGCTGCTGGACAATTTAACATCTGCCCAGCGCAGCGTCTCCCGACCGTTCAACTCGGCAATGCCGGCATCCAGGGCCCGCTGCTGGGCATTGTCGGTCAAATCGATATAACGCGGCACGGCCACCGCTGCCAGAATGCCCAGAATGATCAGCACCGCAATGATTTCAATCAGGGTAAAGCCGGACTGGTCCGCTAGTATTGATCGCCGTTTCATGGTGTTGGCCTCCATGCCATCTCCTTGGAGTTGACTCCGTTATGGATGAATCTTCTCATTCCGCCATCCGTTCCCTATGCCGTCGGCAACTCCGCAGGTATGGCGCCTCAATCAGTGGCGAGTTAGAGCAAAATGTATACCGTCCGCGGTCATCCCGATGCAAAAATTGCGAAAGTTGCCGTTTGATCTGCTTAATATTTGAAATAATACCTCATTTTAAGTTATTTGGGCAGCGTGAATCAAGGCCGAACCTCCAAATATTGTAGCGGGATCCATCACCTTTTGTTGGGTTTAAGGGCCGTCACATCGATCTGGTACTTCTTGATGCGATGCCACAGGCTGCGTTGATTAATCCCCAGATCTTCGGCGGCTCTGACCTGGACGCCCTGGGTATGTTTTAGGGCGTCGATGATCAAGCTTTTTTCAATTTCCTTTAGTTTGTCATCGAGGGACAGGGGCGCGTCGTTCTGCCGATCCACCATAGGCGTGTGAGCGAATACCCGCGCCATGTTGTCCGGCAGATGGGCGACGTCGATATTCTGCCCCTGGCTGAGGACGGCCGCCCGCTCGACCGTGTTCTGGAGTTCGCGGACATTGCCAGGCCAGGCGTAGCCGATCAGGCGCTGCAGGGCTTCGGAAGAAATACGGACCTCAGGTACAGTTTGTGCCAGAAAGTCGTCCACCAGCAGGGGGATGTCCTCCTTGCGTTCGCGCAAGGGGGGCAGCTGCAGCGCAAAGACATTGATACGGTAATAGAGATCCTCCCGGAAACGGCCCTCGGCGACCATCTCGGCCAGATCCTGGTTGGTGGCGCAGATGATGCGGACATCCACCTGGACCGTCCGGGTACCCCCCACCCGGTCGAACTCTTTCTCCTGGAGGACCCGCAGGATTTTGGCCTGCAGTGCCAGGGGCATGTCTCCGATTTCATCGAGAAAGACGGTACCGCCATTGGCCAGTTCGAATTTGCCTGATTTGCGGGCCGTGGCGCCGGTAAAGGCCCCTTTCTCATGGCCGAACAACTCGCTTTCCAACAGGTCGGGGGGAATGGCGACGCAATTGAGCTTGATGAAGGGGGCTTGTTTGCGCCGGCTGTTGCGATGGATGCTGGAGGCCACCAGCTCTTTGCCGGTGCCGCTTTCGCCGAGAATGAGCACCGTGGAATCCGTGGGCGCCACCATCTGGATCCGGCGCAGGAGTCCCCGCATGACACGGCTGTCGCCGATGATCTCGGGGAAGAGCTGGCGCGCATCCAGTTTGGTCAATACGTCTTCGACCCGCTCGAACACATTTTTAAAGTGTTTGATCTCATCCACTTGTTTGCGGCGGTATTGTTCGTCTTCCGGGCGCGATATCACCGGGATGTCATTGGCGCGTCGCACAAACTGTTTTACCGGCAGGAGCAGGAGGCGTGTCACCACAAGTCCGCAGAAAAAACTGGCCAGGGCAAAGAGCAGGGCCCACAAGTGCACCTGCAAGCTGCCGTCCTGGCCCATGCGGTAATAGTGTTGGGCCACCACGAAGGTCAGCAGGGCCGACAAAAAGGCGATGCCGGCAAAAATGGCCGGGACAATGACATACAGACTGATGTGATAGCGAATATCTTTGATGGCCACGATGATCTCATTTCCGGTTTAATGATACATTTTCGTGAGATCCGCAATCGGCAGAAAAATGGCCACGGCAAAGAAGCCCACCATGACCGCCAGCGAGATGATCAGAATCGGACCGATGGCGTTGGTCATTTTTTTGATGGCATATTCCAGTTCCTCGTCATAATGCGCGGCGACTTCCTCCATCATCTCTTCCAGATTGCCGGATTCTTCGCCCACCGCCACCATGTTGACCACCATGGGGGTGAAATAGCGGGCCTTGCGAAGGGGAGCCGCGATGCCGCGTCCTTCTTCGAGCATTTCCCGGATGCGGTCGAATTCCCGGGAGATGGCCGCATTGCCGATGGTATCGGACAGGATGGTCATGGATTCCAGGATGGCGATCCCGCTGGACTGCAGGATGCTGAAAATCGATGAAAACCGCGACATGGCCGATTTGACCACCACCGGCCCGATGATCGGCGTTTTGATCAGCAGATAGTCCCGTATATACCGTCCTTGAGCGGTGCGCAGATAAGCGTAGCCGGCCACCAAGGCCAGCAAAAAAGCAGCGATCAGAAGGCCGCCATAGATGGTTAAAAACTGATACAATTGCATGGCAATCTGGGTCGGCAGGGGAAGGGCCACCCCGCTCCTGGAGAGGATGGTGACAAATTTGGGCAAGACGACGCCCAGGAGAATGAAAAAGGCCACCACCAGCATCCCCAGCACGAAGACCGGATAAAACATGGCGGAGCGGATATCGGAGCGCACTTTCTGTTCGTGCGCCAGAATATATTTCAGTCGCTCCATGACTTGGGGCAGGGAGCCGCTGACTTCGCCGGCATGGATCATGGCGCAGTAGAGCGGCGAGAAGACCGCCGCGTGCTGCCGGAAAGCGTCGTAGAGCCGGGCGCCTTCCTTGATGCTTTGCCGCATGGCGGCAATCACTTTCTCCAACCGCGGATTTTCCGTTTGCGCGATGAGGATGTCCAGCATGACCATCATCGGTACCCCGGCCCGGAAGAGCGTGCTGAACTGCTTGGTGAACAAAATCAGATCCGCGGTCGGGATATGGTTGAACCAGTGCTGCAGCGCGGGCAGCCGCGGACCCTGCCAGCCGTGGCTGCGTTCCTGCACACGGGAGGGCAAAAAACCGCGTCCGTTGAGCAGCTCGGCGGCCGCCTCGGCGGATTCGGCCTCCACAAAGCCTCTGAGGGTTTCCCCCTTTTCGTTGATGGCTTGATAGGCGTAAGTCGGCATGGGCTATCCTAAACCATCACGGCCGAGGCCGCCTCTTCCATTGTGGTGATTCCGCGTACCACCTTTTCAAAGGCATCTTCCCTGAGAAGCCGCAGGTGACCGGCTTGGTGGGCGTGGCGCGTGATGTCGTGGGAGGCGCTGCTTTTGACGATCATATCCCGGATGATGTCATCGATTAAAAGGATTTCGTAAATGCCGATGCGTCCCCGGTAGCCGGTATCCTGGCAGTGAAAGCAGCCCCGCCCCTTAACGAAGCGGGCATCCTCGGGCGGGTTCAAACCCCAGAAGGCAAGCGCCTCCGCCGAGGGGCGCACGGGTTCGCTGCAATTGGGGCAGACCCGTCGCACCAGCCGCTGGGCAAATGAGACGAGCATCACCGAGGCTACCAGAAACGGTTCGATGCCCATATCCACGAAACGGGTGATGGCGCCGGCCGCATCGTTGGTGTGGACCGTGCTCAGGACCCGGTGGCCGGTAAGCGCCGCCTGCACGGCGATGTTGGCCGTCTCGCGGTCGCGAATCTCACCCACCATGATGACATCGGGGTCCTGGCGCAAAATGGAGCGCAACCCGCTGGCAAAGGTCATCCCGGCCTTGCGGTTCAATTGGACCTGGCGGATTTTTTCAATGCGGTATTCCACCGGATCTTCGACTGTCAGAATGTTGATGTCCGGCTGGTTGATCTTTTTCAGAATGGAATAGAGACTGGTACTCTTGCCGCTTCCGGTGGGGCCGGTGCTGAGAATCATACCGTAGGGTTTGAAGATGACCGCCTCGATCTTGCGGCGATCCTCGTCCGCCATCCCCAGGGTTTCCAGAGTGTGGATGCCGGAACTGGTGTCCAGCAGACGCAGTACCAGATTTTCGCCATAGATCGTGGGGATGGTCGACGCCCGGATGTTGATTTCCTTGTTGTTCAGCTTGACGGTAAAACGGCCGTCCTGGGGAACCCGGGAGGTGGCGATATCCATATTGGCCAGAATCTTTAAGCGGGAGATGATGTGCAGCAGCATGGACTTCGGGGGGGCGGGCACATTGTGCAATTTGCCGTCCACCCGGAAACGGACCTGGACCGAATCCTTCTCGGGACTGATGTGGACATCACTGGCCCCCTCGCGCACGGCCTGGGACAGAATCGAGTTGACCAGCCGGACCACGGGCGCCTCTTCAGCCATATCCTGCAGGGAGCTGACCTCCACATCTTCCATGGAGATGGCGGTCTCGGAGGTGGCCTCCGTGTCGTACTGCATTTCCTCCATGTCCTCCAGCACATCACCGATGACGGTGTAAGTGCCATAGAGGCTGCTCATGATCTGATTGAGTTCCTGCTCGGTGCAGATAATGGCTTCGGCTTCCATCCCGGTGGCGTCTTCGAGGACATCCAGGGCTTCGATGTCGAGGGGATCCGTCATGGCAATCGTGAGCAGGCGGTTTTCGCGTCGGATGGGCACCATCTGGTGCTTCTGGGCGGTTTCCGCCGGAAAGGTGCCGGCCAGGGTGATATCGATGGGATAGCGCGCAGCGTCGTACTTGGCGATGCGCAGCTGGCGAGAAATCAGATCGACGATCTGGGACTCGCTGACCACACCTTCCCGGATCAGGTACTGCCCGAGGCGCAGTTTGCTTTTGCTTTGGTTGAGAACGGCCTGGTTCAGCTGGAATTCGGTCATCAGGCCTGCTTCCACCAGCATTGAGCCGAGTTTTTTTCTGTCGCGCACGCCTTCAGGCTCCTCTCAAGTCAAGAAGGGGATGCGGTGATGTCGCTCACCGTCCGGAAAGGATCGTTGAAAAATACCGCATCGTCATGCCATAGCGACCGCACGGCGGCCCCGGTCCGATCGGCGGCGGGAAGCATCTGCGCAAGGGTGTTTTCAGCCACCTGGCGGTCATAGAAACAGCCCGGCCGGATCAACGCAAATACCAACCCCTGGTCCTGATGCCAGTAGGGGATCAGGCGTGCCGCAAGCCCTGCCCGCCGCTTTTGTTTTAATGCCGCGACGGCCTGGTCGAGCCGGGGGTAGGCCCCCAGCTGGATCCACCATACCGGCACCTGCAGAGGGCGCACGGCGGCCGGCAAGGCCGGAAAATGAATGACGTCGCCGACATTCAGCCGATCCGGGTCCGGAATGTGGGGATTGGCCGCGGCGATGACATCCAGATAGCCGGGCGTGAAGCGCCCGTAAATGATTTGAATGAGTTGGCCCAGGGTTTCCCGGGGGGCAATGGTTAGTCTTCCCAACCGGGCCGGTAAGGCCTGTCCAAGGGGTGCGCTGGCGGCTGATTCAGGTTCGGAGGGCGGCCTTTGGGAAGCTAAGGCCGGTGCGGGGCCGACCTGGAGGGCCTCCGTCATCCGGAGGCTGGCGGCGGGTGACGGCGGCGACGAGAGTTCGGCCGTTTGGGACCGGCGAGTCGTCAGGGGGACCGCCTCTGGCGTGACCGGGGTGCCGGACGGTGCCCTCACAGCGTTTGTCCCGGTTTTCAGGCCGTCAAGGGATCGCGCAATCCATGTCCGGGGGGCCACAGACAGGAGGACGATCAACGCCGCGGCGCCGGCCACAGCTCCCCAGCGCCAGTGCGTAGGCGATGGGTGGGGGCGTGTCCGGCGGGCGCAGGTGCGCACGAGCTGCCAATTGGCCCGCCGCCGGTTCTGGATGATCAGCGCCAAGAGGACCCGGTGGCAGAGATGAATAATCCGGCGGGGATAGCCGCGGGTTGCCATAAAAATGGCCGCCAGGGCGGGTAACGTGAACAGACGTCTGGCAGAACCGCCGCCGGAGGCCTGAATCCTGAAATGAATCAGGGACAGGGTATCCTGAAAGCCCAGGGGGTGGAGATCGAGGCACACGTTGATGCGGTCGGCAAAATTGGGGTGGTCGGCAAGGGTACGCTCGAATTCGCGCTGGGCGAAGATGACGATTTGAAGCAGCTTGTAGGCATTTGTCTCGTAGTTGAGGAATTCTCGCAGGACTTCGAGACAGGGCGGGGTGATCTTTTGTCCTTCATCGATGATCAGGACGGTGGTGCAGCCCTCTGCCACGCCCTTCTCAAAGAGGAATTGTTTGATGGTCTCTTTTTTCTGGTGGTCGGTCCGGTCGGCAGGGGGCATCCGGCCCGAGAACTGTTCCACCACCGACGATAGAAAACGGCCGACTGAATCGGCACCCGGATCGAGCAGCAGAAAGGTGGCGATGCCACTTTCTCCATTGAACTTTCGGATCAATTCCCTGCAAAGCGTGGTTTTGCCGGTGCCCACGTGGCCGATCACGACATTGAGTCCCCGGCGCAGGCGGATGGCCAGCTCCAATTGCTGAAGGCAGCCCGTGTGCTGAACGGACCGGTAGAAAAAATCGGGATCCGGTGAATTGGAAAACGGCTCCCGTTCAAGATCCAGTATGTCGAAATAGTCCATCAGGGGGCTTCTTTGCCAATGGCGTCACCGTCATCGGACGGTGACGTTTGGGTTGCCATTTTCTGGGTACCCGCAGGTTGCGGAAGGGCGGCCAGGGGCGGTTCCCGTTCTTTCAATACATGGGGGGTGACGAAAATAAGCAGTTCATCCAACCCGTTGTTCTTGTTGTTGCCTTTGAAGAGGCGCCCCAAGCCGGGCACGTCCTTGAGATAGGGCACACCGTATTCGTCCTGGGAGGTCAACTCCTTGCTGAGGCCGCCGATGACCGTGGTCTGGCCGTTGAAAAGAATCACGCCGGTCTGGGCCCGTTTGGTGATGATGAGCGGGTTGTTGCCCACCGCATTGGTAAAATCCACATCGTCCTTGGTGACGAAGATGTCCATCTTGACGGTTTCGTTGTCGATGACGTGGGGCGTGACCTCCAGCCGCAGCACGGCCTTTTTGTATTCAATTTTGACCTCGTCGTCTTCCACGCTTTGGTAGGGGACGTCCTGACCGCTTTCGATAAAGGCTTCCTGATTGTCCAGGGTCGTGATGTTGGGGCTGGAGAGGATGTTGACCTGTCCTTCGTCTTCCAGAGCCTGCAATTGAATGCTGAGAATATTGCCGGAGCCGCTTTCGAGAACGAACCCGAGATCCAGTCCCAGCAGATTGCCGGCGACGTCCGTGGCGGTCAGGCCGGCCGGGAAATTGCCCATGGTCCCCGAGGTGGGATTAACCGATTCGCCGCTGCCCGGCGTCACGCCGCTGCCGGCCGGATTGGCGATGCTCCCGGCGGTGTTGTAGTAACGGTAGCCGTTGATGGAGGTTCCGTAGAGTCCGCCCCACTGAACGCCGAGTTTGCGGGCCGCGTCCTTGGTGGCTTCAACGATATGGGCTTCGATCAGTACCTGGGGCGTGGGCCGGTCCAGGGCCTCGACCAGAGGCAGCATGCGTTCCAGATCCGAGCGAACGGCCTGGATGATGAGGGAGTTGGTGTGGCGATCCACCAGCACGGATCCGAGCAGCGTATTCTCGTCCAGGCGCGTGAGAAATTTTTCCAGGTTTTCCCGCAATCCATCTGCGTCGGCGTATTCGATTTCCACGACCTGGGTCAGGAGGGGCTCTGCCAGGCGCAGCTCACGCTCCTTGGCTTTGATGCGCTGGCGGGTTTCCAGTTGTTCGAGCTCCCGGTTTTTGTCCTCGAAGGTGATGACCCGGATGATGTCGCCTTCCCAGAGATAGGTCAGCCCATGGGTGCGCAGGATTCCCAAAAAGGCCTGATCCCAGGGAACCGCTGTCAGGCTGACATCGATGCGTCCCCGTACCTGATCGTTGATCATGATGTTCTGGTCCACGGACCGGGCCAGGGCGCGCAGGACCGCCGGCACCTCGGCGCCATGCATGGTGAGCGAGATGACTTGCTTGCTGAGGCGGGCGTCCTGGGCGGCGGCTTGGGTGGCCTCCCCGGGCGATTTTCCATTCGAAGGGGGTGCGGCGAGCGTGCGTTTGACCGGTGAAGGCGAATGCCCCCTGGAATCGGCGGCCTTGGTTTTCCATTCCGCAAAAAACTTATCCCGCGGCGCCTTGATGTCCTTTTCAGCGCATCCCGCAGCTAACAGCAACAGGGCCAGAGTGCCTACGAATGCCATACGGAATGCATGGTTGGGTTTTTGGTGTTCCATGACATGAACTCTCTTGTCGCTCAGGGGTTAGGGGCCGGATCTCCCCCGTTGTCCACCAGTGGAACGGACACCATCCGCTGTTGCGGCGAGACCAGTACAACCTGGGCGGGGGCAATGTGCTGGACCTTGTAAGTGCTCTGGTCCAACTGGTCGCCCACCACATATTCAATCCCGTTGATGATGGCGACTCGACGCTGGGGGGTCTCGATATAGCCCGAGTAGATCAGCGACACGTTGGCAGGGAGCACCTGCGCGGCGTCCGATGTTGCGGCCATTGCCGACAGCAGGCCGGGGCCTTCCACAAAAAGATTCTTCCGCCAGGGGGACTGCGCCATGGACAGCGTATAGCGATTTTCCTCCAGCGAAGATGGACTGTCGAACTGGGCGGTCACCCGGGTAATCATCTGCGTCAAGGGCTTGGGCTGGCCCAGGGCCGTCTTGGATGTTTTTTTCTGTTGCCCATCTGAGATCAACAGCAGCCCGCCCAGGCACAAGGCGACGATCATAAGCCCGACGAGAATTTTTTCACGGGTCGACATGCGATCCTCCCGGGGGGCCGCCACCGGCCGTTGCCCGGCCGAGCAGGCCGGGCATTATTGTCGTGACAGCCATAAATCCAGCTCCATGTGAAGACCCGGCAGACTGGTTTCCCGGCGCACCTCGATGCGTTCGATATGCGCCAGGTAGGGCAACTCACCCAGTTTCAGCATGAATCCTCTCAAATTGCCGAAAGCGCCCTGCAACTCCAAGGCGAGTTTGAGCTCGCCGGTTTCATTGATCATCGAGTTGAGGTCGGCGCCGATTTGTCGCACTGTGAGGTGGTTTTGTTCGGCCAGCTGGCGAAAAAGAGGTTCGATGCCGGCCATCTGATCGGGTTCCAGTCGTTCGGGGTGCGGCAGGGGCAGATCCCCCAGCTCGGACGGCTGCGTGTCCCCCAGTATTTCGGTGAAGCGTTTATAAATCGGTTCGAGGAGTTTCTGATCGTCGATCTGACGCTGAAGGCGATCGACCTGGAGGGTCAACTGGTCTGACGCCTGCTGCTGGGGCCAGATACTCAGCAGGTAAACACCCAGGAGGCCACCCATGCAGACGGCCGCGAAAAATAGACGGCGTTCGGGGAACAGGGCCAGGAAAGCGTCGCGTTGCAGCCTCATCAGATCACCTCCAATTCGGCCGTGAAACGCAATACTTCCTGGCCGTCCAGCATTTCGAAGGACTTGTCGATGATCCGGGGGTCGGAAAAGAGCGGTGACGTTTTCATCCGGACCATATAGGCCGCCAGAGCCGGTTCGAGTTCGAGTCGTTCGCCCTGAATAACGCCCCCGATCAACAGCATCCGCCGGGAGGCCTGATCATCGCCCTCCCCCTGGCGGGGCAGCCGGATGGTCATCCGGGACATGACGACTTCCTCCGGTGTCAGCCGCGACACTTCAGCGATAACCGCAATTCCGCGGTATTTCTCCGTATAGTCGTTGAGGCGCGAGTTGGCCTCCTTGGCCTTGGCGGCCAGGACTAGCACGGTTTCGGGTTTGAGCAGGGGAACGAAGGCCTCCAATTCCTTTTGGAGGCGGCTAATTTGCTGTTGCCGGGACAGGAGGTTGTGTTTCTGCCAGCCGTTGTATCCCAAGGCAGCAAGCATGATCAGCAGAAAGAGGCCGAAGACAACGCTGTTAAAGACTTGGTGTTTTTCGCGCTGGGCGCGGTCATGGTGGGTTTGCAGAAAATTGGGCCAGCGGTTGTCAACGGGTGACGCCAGACCGACAGCAGGGATGTAGGCGAGCTGTTCCGGTCGTGTTTCAGGGCGCGGGGTCAGTGACGCGTCCTCAAACGGGTTCAGATCGACGAGAGGGATGCCAAGCTGGTCGGCGAGATAATCGCGAACCCGGTCGTTTTCACAGATTTGTCCGGAGAGACAGAGCCGATCGATTTCACGGGGTTCGAAATGAATGGCGTAGTGGCTGATGGTGCGCTCCACCTGTCGAACCAGCCGATCCAGAGCCGGACGGATCATGGCAAAGACATCGTCCGGTGTGATCGCGTCCTCGGGGAGATCGTCGGCAAGGTTGTCATCAGCGCCGGCCAGACCGGGAGCCAGTCGCGCCAAAAGATCCGCCGGCATCGGCCGCCGGGCATTGCGCTCCCGTTCCGCGCCCATCGGCGTTGGCCGAAAATCCATTTCAGGCACGCTTTGCGTCCGATGAGTCGCGGCGATGCGCGGGTCGGCGTTGATTTCATCCCGCATGCCGTTCATTCCAGCGCGAATGCCGCGTGATAACAAGAGATTACCGTCGCTGAAAAAATCGATCCGCGACCAGTTGCGGCCGATATAGAGGGCACACAGGTTGCCCTGGCCAAGAATCTTCCAGCGGGTCCGCAGCAGATTCTGCAGCAGGAACGGGTAGGTGCTCACGCCGTCCAGCGGGTAGCCGGCGCGTGCAAAAGCCGTTTTGATGGTATCAATGTCTTCCCGTGGAATCGTGTAGGCGAGGACGTCCATTTGGGGAGGATCGAGGTCCGGTTTTTCTCCCAGCACTTCAAAATCGAATAGGCGCTGTTTGTCGTTGTAAGCGTTTTTCTTTTTGTAGGCCCATGTCACGGCATTGGGTATCTGACGCCGGGGGACCTTGGGAATGCGCAGCAGGCGTAGATCGAGACGCGCGGAGGAAGTCGTTGCCCAGATACTGGCATTTTCCGGGGATCCTGCAAAATAAGTCAAATGACTGCGCAAAAATTGTGGGAAAAGCAGACTGTTGGGATCCATATCCGATTCGAACGGGATGTGGCGGTAAGCGACGATCTGATGTCGATTGGGGCCGGACGGGACGGTTTTGATCAATCGCAGATCATGGTAGCCGATATCGACCCCGATCATGGCGGACTTGCTGAAACTGAGGACGGAACGGAGACGTTGCCACCCGTTGGGGGAAGGTCCGAGGGGCTTCGCGGGCGGGAGCGATGCGGTTGAAGAGGGACGCTCTCCGCGAATTTGTGCCAGAAGTCTCTCGGTGGAAGAGATTTCGTCCTTGTTCACAGAGGGACATCTCCATTTCATGTAGATCGGGAAAAAGCCATTTCAGCCTGTGAGGGCTCAATGCTCCGATTATATGCTACAGCTCTGTATAGTAAAGGAAAAAAAGCAGTTACGGATGCATCAAATTTTGTTCAACTGTTTGGGGCGGGTGGTGGGCGATGCGTTCATAGGCCTGTTCGGCTTCCGCTTGTACGGCAGCGGCCGCCTCCTCGTAGCGGGGTGAAAAATGAAAAACGGTGAAGCGTTTCGCACCGGCGCGGGCGGCGATTTGGCCGGCCTGTTGCGCGGTCAAGTGGTATTTGGCGGTAGCCAGGTGCGCATCGCGGGCCAGGAAGGCGCTTTCGATGAACAGATGATCGGCCTGACGGGTCAGGGCGACAATGGCCTGCTGGTTTTTCGCGTGACCGGCCACATCCGTGATGTAGCCGATTCTCTGTCCTGGGGACAGGCGTGTGATCGCCTGCGCCAGTTCGGCCAGCCGAAAATAGCGTTCTTGACCGTGGGGTTCTGCGGAAGGGGCGGCGATCGGCATATCAGGAGCCTGTTTTTGGTGAAGCGCTTGTTTGAAGGTCTTCAACCAGGCCCCGGTGGCAAGGCCAAGCCGGTCCAGGGCCACTTTATCGATGTTGATGCGGACGGGTTCCACCAAGCAGAAGCCGAGACAGGGGATGTCGTGGTCCAGAATGCGGGCTTCGACCCGCAGGCCGGACTCTTCCAACAGAAGACCTTCGAAAGGGGCGCGGCTGTCCCGACCATCTTGCGGCCGAAACCCGTCACGGCAGGCGAAGGACCGCGTTCGTATACCGCCGGGCGTTATTTCGGAAGCAACCAGCTCGAAGGGATAACGATAGCGATGGGCCAGATTCCAGTTATAGGCGCGCAGTTTGCCTCCCAGGTTGTCGAGGAAGCCCTCGGGACCATATAGATGCAACGTTTTCTCCCGCCCCAGGTTCAGGCGCAGCAGAAAATCAAAGCCGCAGAAGTGGTCCATATGGGTGTGGCTGATGAAACAATGGGAAATTTTGAGGATATCGCGGGGGGGCAAGCGGCTCAGGTCGCCAAGGTCGAAAAGCAGAGCCCGCTTTTCGTAGGCAAAGGCGATATAGAGCGCCGGATCTTCAAAAGGTCCGTTTACCAGACGGGGGTGGAAACGGGGAGCCATGCAATCAGGTCAGGTGTTTTTGCACCTGCCGGTGGATGCACTGGTAGATCTCTTCGTCGGAACCGAAGATATCCACCGTATCCTTATGATCGATGACTTTTTCCAGGACAAAGGCCGTTAAATAGAGGCTCACGATATGGGGTTGGGATACGAGATTGCGGTAAGGTGCCACAAGGTAGTCGACATCGAAATCGTCGGCGCGGCTGAGACGGTCCAGACAGCCGTGGATCTGATCTTCCAGGCCGTTTTTATTCGTGGTTTCCACCAGCTTGTTCTCAACGAGTTTCATGGCGACGGCGTTGGCCAAGGGGTCGATGCAGTCCTGGATCGCGCTGAGGGAACGGCGTCGGGCGTACTCTTTGGAGGATTCAATTTTCGACAGGATGCTGGATTCTCGCGTACTGGGTCGGAAGACTTTAGCCATGGTTTTTCCTTTATGCTGATCCCCGTCGACGGGCCGACGGTCAAATTAGGCGAATAATAGAGACAGCTTTCTGAATTTGCAAGAAAAAAAGTCTGGCCGGATCGGTCCTCGGGACGCTTTGGCAGGCCTTCCGGGAATCAGGACGGCCCGGGATCGGTGGCGACAATCACCAGCTGCGGGCGCTGTGTTCCGTTCCATCGGTTCCACCGCAAGTGAAAAGCCAGGCGTTTGAAGCTTGGAGGGGGGGCTTGGTGCGGGTCGATTCTAAATTGGATCGCCTGCAGACCGGTTGGCTCGGTCCGTCGGCAGGATCGCAATACCATCTGGCGGTGGTGTTCCCCCACGATCCGGTGGCTTTCGACGATGCTGTCACGGACCATGAACAGGGGCTCCGGCATGGCCTGGCCGAAAGGCTGCAGGGACGCCAGCTGGTCCAGCAGCCGCGGCGTGATCGCCTGCAGTTCGATTTCCGCATCCACGATGATGCGGGGACGATAATCGTCCGGCACGGTTTGATCCGCCAGGTAGCGCCGCAGTTGCGTTTCGAACCCCTGGAGCGCTTCCCATGGCAGCGCCAGGCCGGCCGCCATGGCGTGTCCTCCGAAATGATCCAGAGACGCTTTGCAAGAAGCCAGCATGCGGTAGAGATCGATCCCGGGGACACTGCGCGCCGAGCCGCGTGCCAACGCACCGTTGTGGGATAGAAGAATGACAGGGCGGCTGTAGCGGCGCACCAAGCGGGCGGCCACGATGCCCAAAACACCCTCGTGCCAATTGCGTTCCGCCAGCACAAGGACCTGCCGGTCAAGGATTCTCGGATCGGCTTCGATCCGTCGACGAACCTGGTCGATGATGTCGTTTTCGATGGATTGTCGGCGGGTATTCAGCCGATCCAGGACCCGGGCTAGTCGGTCGCCGCGTCGGGGATCGGCGGTGGTGAGGAGGCGCAGGGCCAGATTGGCGTGGGCTACCCGGCCGGCGGCGTTGAGGCGCGGTGCCAGGCGGAAGGCGATGTCATCGGATTCCACTCGTCGTGGATCCACCCGGCTGATTTCCATCAAGGCTTTCAGGCCGGGTCGTGCGGCCAAGCCTGGCAACCCGGCGTGGATGAAGGCGCGGTTTTCATCCACCAGCGGCACCATGTCGGCAATCGTTCCCAGGGCCACCAGATTGCACAGTGTCTTCAAATTCGGTTCCGGCCGCGTCTGCCAGAATCCGTTGCGCCGCAGCTGGCGGCGCAATTCGATCAGGAGGTAGAAGGCCATGCCGACCCCGGCCAGGTGATCAAGACCGGCACCGCAGTCGTCGCGCTTGGGATTCACCACGGCGACCGCGCGGGGCAGGTTGTCAGAGGGCTGATGGTGATCGGTGATAATGACGTCGATCCCTTCGGCCGATGCCAGCTCAACGGCGCTATGGCTGGCAATGCCGCAGTCCACTGTAATGACGAGGCCATATCCTCCGGGGATGATCCGTTTGCGCACATGGGACTTGCGCAGACCATAGCCCTCCCGGCGGCGATGGGGGATGTAGTGGGATACCCGGGCCCCCACGCCCTTCAGAAAATCCAGCAGCAGCGCTGTGGCCGTGATGCCGTCCACATCATAGTCACCGAAAATCAGGATTTTTTCGCGGTTGGCGAGGGCTTTGACCAGGCGCGCGGCGGCCGTTTCAATATCGGTGATCGCTCCGGGAGGACGGATCCCGGCTAAGGACGGCTTCAGGAAGGCGCGGGCCGCTTCATGGCTGGTGATTTGCCGATTGGCCAGGACGGCGGCCACCAGCGGTTCGATGGCCAGCGTGGTTGCCAGAAGATGAACCGCATCGGCGTCCGGTTCCAGGATGTCCCAGATCATGGTCATGGCAGCGCCCTATAGCGCATTTCACGGAACCGGGCAATCTTTTCTCCTGCCGCAACCACACGGCAGGACAGAGACCGTTCATCAAAGCGGATGATGGGGTTGGGGGTTGCAAAACAGGGCTGTATGGTTATATTTAACGACCTATAAACGCTAAGGAATTTCAATGCCGCCCGATTCGAGACGAGAAGCGACGCCCCCCGAAACACATGATCCTACCCAGCCGCCGGAAGCCTTGTGCATGACCCCGATCTACTACAAGATCGATCGGCGCCACATCAGCCTGCTGCGGTTTATCCTGGAGGCATATGAAGGCGTGGCAACGCTTACGACCATAGATGCGCGGGTCGGCATCGTCAAAGTACTGATGGCGCCGGGCCGCGAATCCCTTGTGGCGGATTTGATGGCGGCGCTTTGCGAGAGCCGCGAAATTCTGATGGAACCGCTGCCGGCAGCACCCTCCGATTCCCCAGGTGATCCATGAGACCGCAAAAGCTTTTCATTCAGACCATTGGCTGTCAGATGAACGTCTACGATTCGGAACGCATCATCCGTGTGCTGGCGTCCTGCGGCTATCGCCCGACCGAGGTGCTTGAGGAGGCGGACCTGGTGATCACCAACACCTGCGCCATCCGCGCCAAGGCCGAGCAGAAAGCCTTCAGCTTTATCGGTCGGCTGGCACGAATGAAGCGCCGGAACCCGAGCCTGCTGATCGGGGTCGGGGGCTGCGTCGCCCAGCAGGAGGGCGAGGCCATCCTGACGCGCATGCCCCATGTGGATCTGGTTTTCGGTACGCATGCCATTGCGCGGCTCCCTGAGCTCATTGCCCAAATCAGGAACCGTCAGGGCCGGGTGGTGGATGTGCAGTGCGCGGACAGCATTGCGGAAATGGCGTTCATGGATGGGGATACTGGCCTCGCGGGACCGGTTTCGCGGTTTGTCACCATTATGCAGGGCTGCGACAATTATTGCACTTATTGTGTTGTCCCCTATGTGCGCGGACCGGAGATGAGCCGCCCGCCCGACCGTATTGTCGCGGAGATTGAGGCGCTGGTCTTGGAAGGGGTGCGGGAAGTGACCCTGCTCGGCCAGAATGTCAACAGCTATGGTTGCAAGGAGGGACTGCCCTCCTTTGCCGACCTTCTGGAACGCATCAACCGCATTGCGGGGCTGTCGCGCATCCGGTTCACCACATCCCACCCCAAAGACCTCTCCGACGACCTCATGGCGGCCTTCGGGAAGCTCGACAAGCTTTGCCCCCATATCCATCTGCCGGTCCAGTCCGGGTCGGATCGAATCCTCAAGCGGATGAACCGCAACTATACGCGCCGGCTCTACCTGGAGCGCATCGCACGCCTGCGCCGCGTTCGGCCGGATATGGCTGTCACCTCGGATTTTATCGTCGGTTTTCCCGGTGAGTCCCGCCGGGACTTTGAGCAGACCCTGACATTGGTGGAAGACGTCGGTTTCGACAGCATTTTTGCGTTCATGTATTCGGATCGCGATATCGCACCCGCTTCACACTTTAAAGACAAAGTGCGCGGGGAAGAGAAGAAAGACCGGCTCCAAGAACTCCTCGCAGCCCAGGAGGCCATCACCCTGGCGAAAAACCAGGCCCTGGTGGGAAGCGTCCAGCCGATTCTGGTGGAGGGCCGAAGCAACCGCCCCGGTCTGGCGGATGCGCGTGATGAAGGACCCCAGTGGACCGGGCGCACCCCGGGAAACAAGATCGTCAATTTCAGCTGGCTCCCGGATGCCGCGGACGGGGTTGACGTGCCGGTCGGGGGCTTAGTCGATGTTGAAATAAAGAAGGCCTTCTCGCATTCGTTATACGGCTGCCTGATGTGCGGAAACGCCTCAAACGGCTGCCGGGAAGGAAAGAAATGCCATGCTGCATAAAGCGGTCATCGCCGGACTGACCATGGACCCGGCCAGCAACACCCCCATCGTTATCCTCAAAACCGAAGAGGGCGATCAGGCGGTACCGATTTGGATCGGTCTGCTGGAGGCCACCTCGATTGCATCGGCTTTGCAGAAGGTCAAGTTCGATCGACCCATGACCCATGACCTGTTTAAGAATTTTGCGCAGATGCAAGGGGTTACTGTCAGCAGTATCGAAGTCTGCGACCTCAAGGACAACACCTATTACGCGCGGATCAATTTCCTGTCCCGGGACGAACGTTTCAGTATGGATGCCCGTCCCAGCGATGCCCTCGGTATCGCCCTGCGGTTTGAAGCGCCCATTTTCATCAGTCAGGAGGTCATTGACAAGGCCCGTCCCGTGGAAGCGGATGGCGAAGCCCTGGATGACAGTGAAGAGGGGCGCAAATGGAAAGAGTACCTCGAAAAACTCTCGCCCGAGGATTTCGGTAAATACAAAGTATAGCCTGATCGCACCCCGACCGCCGTCGCCGATCCTGAATTGACGCCCTTGTCGGAACGGCCTCGGCCGGAAATCCCCGCCGCCCCTGAATCAGAGCCGCTGCCTTGCCCTGAAAATCGTACATATGGTGGTAGTTTTGTTTTGCCTCTACAAGATATTGTTGACACATGCCCTATTTTTCGCTATCTCTGCTGGCTAACCAATCGTTGATCTCATCCCTGTGCCATGCCATGCGGAGCCCCATGGAATCCGTTCTGATCATAGATGACGAACAGGCTATCTTGCAGGTATTCCACTATGCCCTGACCCGCAGCGGCTACGACGTCGCGACGGCGGTCGATGGGCGCGAGGGGCTGCGGAAGTTCCTGGAGGGGCGGTTCGATCTCGTCGTCACCGATGTGCTGGTGCAAGGCATGGATGGCCGCGATGTTTTGAAGCAGATCCGTTCTTCCGATAGGCATCAGACCCCGGTCATCGGCATGTCGGGAACACCGTGGCTTCTCGATAACGCCGGCTTCGATCAGGTTCTGGAAAAACCCTTTTCAATCCATCATCTGGTGGCATCCATCCAAGGCCTCATCAAAGCCAGTCTGCCGGCCGCTTGATCGCTTTCCCGCCCAAATCCCACGCCAGTTCGTCCTGCGTATGCGGGGCCTCGCGTTTTATGACGCCAAGCGTTCGCCCGTCCGGCGACCCCGAGGCACTGTCCGCTTCGCGCTCGGTTCAATAGCAAAACTGGCCGTTGGTGTAGATGATGACCGACCGGCCGCCCTTCAAACGGGCCACGACCTCCTTGGGCGCGGTATTGACCAGATCCCAGTGCAATGCGGAAGTGTTGAACCCCAGAGACTTCTTCATCTTGGGGGTAAGGTCGGCGGGGCGTCCCCGGAACGTATCGCTGTAGGACGATCCCAGGGCGATATGGCAATTGCCGTGACGGCCGCCGAAGTTTTCATCATACAGGGTGTTGGCCATAAACCGGTTGATTTTCGAGAAGCGGCGGTCGGTCAAAGAAAATTCTCCCACCCGGCAGGCGCCGGGATCCATGGCCAATTGCTGGCGCAGGAAGGATTGGCCCTGTGTCGCGCGGGCCGTGGTGACCTTCCCCTTTTGGAACTCGAGGGTCACGTCGGCCACATAATTCCCGCTGCGGTAAGAGGGCTGGTTGGCGTGGTAAACCCCCCGGGTGCCATGCCAGTCGGGGGATGTGAACAGTTCGAAACTGGGGATATTGTGGCCTGACAGACCGATCCATTGCCGCTCCGCCCCGGGGGTGACCTGCAGGTCGATCTTCTCCGATGCCACATGCAAGGATTTCACTGCCAGGCTGTTGAGCCATTTCTTGATGGCCAGGGCCTGCTGGAAGATTTCCTGCCAATGGTCCAGGGGCTGGGTGCGATTCAGAAAACAGGCCTGGACCACCTGGGCCGCATAGGCCTCCAAAGACAGGTTCGCGTGGCGGGCCAGTTCAGGAGTTGGCACCATGCACAAGGTCCAGCCGAAAAGACCTTGGGCGTCGCGTTGGTCGAGAATATCGCGCAGGGGTTTGCGGGCCACCGTGACGCGGCCGATCCGCGTGGGATCGATGCGGCTTAAGTGGGTGATGGATTCGGGGGCATAAAGAAAGATGCTGCCGTTTAGCCGATGGAGGAGGGTGTCCTCGCCCGGAGGGATAAAGCTCAACTGCCGCGGATTCGCCAAACCGTAAAAATCGGTCTCCATGGTCGGGGTCGGCATGACGCGCATCACCGGATGGATCCCGCGCTCCAGCAGGCGGCCGTGCAGGATTTCCGCCAGGGGCCGGGCGGGCCAATCGAAGCGCAGTAAAACGATGTCGTTTTTTTTAAAGCGTTTTTTGCGGGCCTTGGCAAGGGCCCACATCATGACATCCGCATACCGCTGCCATTGTTTGTCGGTCAGCACGTTTTTTTTCTCTCTCTGGATTTAGGAGGGATGTCCGCATCCGCCCGCCCGCAATCGGGCGGTCAGCCAACGTCTCCTATCGGTCTTTAAGGAATAGCCGATGATACTCTTCTTCGCTCAGATGGTTTTTCAAGAGACGGCCCAAGGTATCGAAAAATTCCAGCCGTTCATTCTCTGTCATGCGCTCCGCCAATGTACGGGCCAGGGCGTCATCGGCGATTTTTTGAAGATAGAATACAATTGTGTTGATATCGGAATCTTGATCCAGCCCGAAACCCACGAATCCGTCATATTCTTCCACAAAACGATGGGAGTGTCTGACCATGTGTGTTATAAGTCCCTTCCCGATGGGGGCTGAACGACAGGACGGAGCCTTGTTCGGCATCTGCGGCCGGCAAGCTGGCGCAGACCGAAGGCCCGGATTCCTGTGACAACAGACCCTATCCGGTCACCATAGATCACCTGACCGCAACGGTCAATGTCTGACGATCCAGAAAAATTTGCGCTTTCCAAAGGCGTACCCAGACGCGGAGACGGATACCCTCATGATCCTAGAATGCGACTATTTTACGACCCACGACGGCCTTGCGATACGCTGGGGGGCGGCCGCCGCGAACGCCACACCGGCACGGGGCACCGTTTTGTTCCTCAACGGTCGTACGGAGTATATGGAAAAATACGCCGAAGTCTGCGAGGCGCTGTCTGAACGGGGCTTTGCGGTCTACAGTCTGGACTGGCGGGGGCAGGGCCTTTCCGACCGGCTGCTGCCCGACAGCCAGAAGGGTCATGTGGACGACTTTGAGGATTATCTGCGCGATCTGGAGCAGTTGATGACGATCGTGCAACATCGTGGCGCCCCTCTGCCATTCGTTCTTCTCGGTCATTCCATGGGGGGCCATCTGGCCCTGCGCTTTCTCGCAAGGCACCCGGAGCAGTTTGCCTGCGGCGTTTTGTCTTCTCCCATGATCGACATTCAGGTGCCGAAATTCCTGCCCCGCCGGCTGCTGCGCTGGCTGGTTCGTAGGGCGCTGCGGCGGGGGCAGTCGGAAAGCTATGTATTCGGTGCCGGTCCCTTCGGTGCCCGTGATCGTCGCTTCGAGGGCAATCCCCTGACTTCCGACCGCACGCGTTTCCAACGCAATGTGGATATGATCGCGCGCGATCCGCGCTTGGCGCTGGGCGGTGTCACTTTCGGCTGGTTGTCCGCCGCCCTGCGCTCCATCGACGATATTGCCGCACCGCACTTCGTCCGCACCTTGGCCGTGCCGCTCCTCATGGTGACGGCCACGGAGGACCGAATTGTCTCGCGGCGCGCCCAGGGAGCGTTCTGCCAGCAAGCGCCCGACTGCCGGCAGCTGCTTATCGAAGGGGCCCGCCACGAATTGCTGGTGGAGACGGATCCCCGACGCGCCCAGTTCTGGCAGGCTTTTGACCGGTTTGTTGCGGGCTGATGTCCCCTCAGGTCTGGCAGTCCTTGTTGCAAAATCGCTGCACAGCATCGAGATAGATCTCCATCCCCCGAAGAAAAATATCGTTGTGGTTGGCGCCGGGGATTTTCACATGGCGCTTGGTGGGTGACGGCGAGGCGGCGAAGAGGGCTTCGCTGTCGCTGTAGGGGATGATGTGGTCATACTCGGCATGCAGGATGAGGGTGGGGCCTTTATAGGTCTTGATTTTATCCAGATTGGCAAAACCGGCTGTTTCCTCGAAGCCGATCGTTTCAGGATCGATGCCCAGCAGCCGCAGCAGCGGGGCCGCATAGGCAAAACCACTTTCGATGATCAAGCCCTGGATGCGATCCGGGTGGGCCGCCGCCAATTCCAGGACCGAGGCACTACCCAATGACCGCCCCAGCAGAATCAGGGGGCCGGTATAGGCGTTGTCTTTGAGCCAGTTCTGGCAATAATCCAGGATCAAATGGCAGTCCGCCATCATGGCCGCGACGCTGGGCGCGCCGCTGGAGCGTCCGTAGCCACGGTAATCCACCGCCAGCAAGTTGAGCCGGCGTGCATTGTAAAGCGGGGCAAGGTCGTCGTAATCGGCCACGATCTCACCGTTGCCATGGAAGAAAAGCAGATTGGCATCGGTGGTGGTGCCCAAATGGAAGCGGGCCCCGATGGTGTGATCGACTGAGACCGGGATATCCACATCGATTCCCGGTCCAGTGCCTGCGCCGGACCATTCCGGGCGGGGATGAAACAAGCGGGTCAGAACCTCAGGGCGGTCCAAAGTCGCGTAATTCGGCTGTGCCATAGCGGGTTGCAGGCTCCTTTCGCTCTTGACTCCCAGGCGCCTATGCCGCCCATTCCTGAGGGAAAGAAAGCAGTTACAAGCGGCGATAGGCGCTAGGAGATTTCTTTTTCAACGTTGGCCTGTTCGAGCAAACGGGCCAGAAAATCTTCCACATTCCCCAAAGGGCCAGGGACCTCCAGAATGCGATGCAGCGTTCCGTCGCTCGTGTACGTGAAAGCGACAAAGGTCGGCGTTACCCGGACCCCCAACTGGCGTGCGAGCTGGCGGCTGCGGTCGGGAAAGAGTGGGAATCGGACATTGAAGCGCTTTCGGAAAGCGTCCACCTCGTAGTTTGTATTGCCCGCCCCGATACCGATGATCTTGATCCGCCCGTCCAGCGAAGGATCGGCTGCGATGCGTTGATAGAGCCGGTTGACGTTGGGGGCTTCCTGCTGACAATGGGGGCAGTACATGGAGAAGACTTCGATAACCACCAGTTCGGCCCGAATGTCGGCCAGGGGGAATTCCCCAGGGGCATCAATGCCGAGATAGGTCCGCTGATTCTGGTCGGACAGGGCCGGCAGCATCAGTCCGGATCCGGGGTCCAAGGACGAGGAGCAGGCTGGCGGGGCGGAAACGGGTCCCGTGGGGCTGGTGCAGCCTATGATCAGAAGCATGCTCGATAGATGAATCAGTATTCGCAATGGCGCATGGCGGTATCGCGTCACCCGTATCTCCTTCGAAGGATGGCCTTACAATAGACAGGATCGGCCGGAAAGGGAGGCCGCTAACTTCGATGCCATGATCATAGGGCGTCAGAGCGTGCCGTGCAAGTCGGCCCCGACGTGTGCCCCTCAGGTCGGCCGGCGGGCGCCTGGCCGGCCAAGCATGGCCAAACCCGCCAAGGCGCACAGGAGGGCTGACATCAGGGCCACCGCCCCGGTGCCCTGGGAAACCCAGAGCAGACCGCCCGTCACGGCCCCGGCCATGCGCCCCAGGCCGGCTACGGCCAACATCCCGGACATCATGGTGGCGCGCTGGTCCGGAAGAATTTCAGTGGCCATGGACAGGGCGGTTACAAAGGTGAATTCGACCGCCACGAACAGGGCGAAAAGACCGCCGAGGGCCATGGGCAACGCCCTATCGGTCCAGGGCAGGATCAGGTAGCCGACCAGGCTCAACCCGATGCCCATGGTCAAGGCCCGCGCCTTGCCCATGCGATCCGCCAGGCCCACCGTCATGAATTCGCCACCCAGCTCCGCAACGCCGATCACGCTCGTGCCAAGCCCCAGCTGAGCCACGTTCAGATGAAACTGCTGCTCCAGCCAGGCCCCATAGATGACGAAGATACCGTCGTTGGCCATGCTGACCAGAAACGCCACAGCCAGCATGGTCTTTGCCTTGCGTGACCTGAAGAGCCGCTTCCAGGCGCGCCCGATCTCGGCGCGGCCCGACGGACCCTCAGCACGGCGCGCCTCGGGCGGTAGGCGCAGGGCGATCATCACCATGCCGGCAAGGGCCGCCATGCCCATCACAAGGAAGGGCGCCCGCCAACCGCGCCAGGCAATCAGCAGGCCCAGCAGGGGAATTCCCACCAGGGTGCTGGCGGCCCAGCTGGTTTCAATCAGGCCGATGACCAAGCCCCGTTTGGCATAAGGAACCTGCTCGCCGACATAGGCCTGGATCGCCGGATCGAAAATGTTCTTGCCCAAACCGGCCAGGAAAAGCGCTATCAATACGACCGCAAAAAAGGGCAGGCTGGCGGCGGCGAGCATGCCGGCGGCCAGCACGAAAAGCCCCAGCAGCATCATGAAGCGGTACCCCAGCCGATCGGCAAAAGGGCCGAAGAACAAGGCCAGCAGACCGCTGGCCTGGTTGACAGCGATCATCGAGGTGATATGGGTGAGGGGCACCCCCATGGCCCGACTCAGGATTGGTGCGAAAGGGTAGGCAAACCGACGGGCCGTGTTGAGCACCAGCCGGCATCCCCCCGTCAGAACCAGATCCAATACCAGCCCTTGGCGACCGGAACGGGGAGTCCTGGCCCGGGAATTCGTGCAAGCCATTGCCATCTCCTTGGGGATGATCGATCAGGGCGATCGAACCGTCGGCCGTAGTTAGCGCTTAGGATCGGCAATTGCAACCCCGGAACAATTTCTGATGGGTGCTCGCCATGCCATATGGCCGTCTTTGACACTCAGAGCCGGAAGTCGGTGGCGGCTGCCGAAGGGCTCTGCTATGAATGCGATCCATTTTACAACTTGCATTCATCGTCCGGATGTTTTAATTTTCACTTAAACTCGTAAACGACACTAAAGCATCAGGGCATCGCTAACCGACCGCCTTCGACCGTTTTTACCAGTGGGACAAATTGCCATGGGAAAGAAAAAGAATTTGATAGAGACGGCTGTCAGGCTATTTGCCGACCAGGGCTATGACGGCACGACGACCCTCCAGATTTCACGGGAGGCGGGGGTGACAGAGCCTTTGATCTACTATCATTTCAAGGGGAAGGAGGAGTTGTTTACCTATATCCTGAATGAGGCCTTCGATGAATATGTCGCCCGTCTGGAGGCCATCCCCCAAGATACCGCAACGGAATTCAGCAAGATCGAAAATTTGATCCACGCCACGCAACAGGCGGTCGAGGATATGCCCCGCAGGACCCGCCTGGTGATGAGTTCTTGCCCGGCGCGCATCAAAGATCCGAACCATGTATGTTACAGCCGCATGGTCGACATTTATGGCTGGTACGAAACCTACCTTACACGCTGCCTGGAAAAGGGCATCGCCACCGGGGAATTCCAAAACGTACCGGTTGCCGAAACGGCATTCATCCTGATATCGATGATCAACGGGATGAGCCGACAGCATTCCCTGCTCAACGGCAGCGGTGTCGCTGCCGCCCGTCAGGCAGCGGTCGAGTTTTGCCGCCGCAGTCTCCTGGTCGGACAGCATCCCCGTCCGGTCGTGCCCAACATGTGATTCGCAACCGACAAAACAGGAGTTCTTTTGAGGACACCCAACGATTTCCCACCCGGAAAGAAGCGACTTACACCGACCTATATTGTGTTCCACATCCTTTTTTCGGAGGACACCTGGCGCGTAGCGATCGGCATTGCCCTGGCCGTTGTGTCGGCGCCGATGCTGCGGCCCTTCGATCACACCGGTATCGGACGCTATATCATGTTCGTCGCGGCGGTCCTCATCGGTTGGGCGATCTCCAAAGCGCCAAGTCAATGGATTGTTCGACAAATCAGGCAGTTGTTTCCCAACCAATAGTGCTTTCCCGGAACATTTTTTTAATCCTGCGCAGCACCGTCAGGGAGGTCGCGCAGGGCACGGTGGCGCAACGCGGGCGGTCCGGATGCCATGTTTAGCGGACGCCTTTGGGGCGACGCATCATATGGTCGCGCGTATTGACACGCCTGACACCGCCTTCTATACTCAACCGAGATGGGGCGATTTGCCCTGCAGGCGGCAAACGACAGGCGCCCGTTAAATTCTGCCCCCTAGCGGGGAAACCGTGGCGGGGTGGCGAGGGTGCTAGGCAAGCCTCCCAGGCGGTCCGGTTGGCGATCGAAGCGTGCCGTGCCGGAAGCGGCATCAAAGAGGATAACACCTGTGTCAGATTTACAATTGGACGGGATAGTAGGCTGCAGCGCTGTGATGGTAGAGTTGTTTGGACTGATGGCGCGGGTGAGCGGCAGTGATTCGACGATTTTGATCAACGGTGAGACGGGCACGGGCAAGGGCTTGGCAGCCCGTGCGATCCACCGCAATTCAGGACGGGCCGGAGGGGCGTTTGTATCCATCAACTGCGGGGCGATACCGGAGAACCTTTTAGAAAGCGAGTTGTTCGGCCACGTGAAGGGGGCCTTTACCGGGGCCACGGCCAACAAAGTGGGCAAATTTGAGCAGGCTCACGGGGGCACGATCTTTCTGGACGAGATCGGGGATATGAGTCCGGATTTGCAGGTGAAGTTGTTGCGGGTCTTGGAGGAAGGGGAGTTCGAGCCGGTGGGGGGCAATCGCACGGTGCAGGTGGACGTGCGCGTGATCGCGGCCACCCATCGGGATTTGGAGTCCCAGGTGAGTGCGGGACTGTTCCGCGAAGATTTGTATTACCGGTTGTATGTGATTCCGTTGGTGTTGCCGCCGCTGCGTGAGCGGGGTGAGGACATATTGCGGCTGGCCGAGCATTTCCTCGGGGAGTTCAATGGACGCCAGCAGGCATCGGTGACGGGGTTCAACGAAGAGGCGCGCGGGTTGTTGCAGCGTCACGAGTGGCCGGGCAATGTGCGCGAGTTGCGCAATCTGATGGAGCGCTTGGTGGTGCTCAAGGCGCAGGGTGAGATCACGGCGGAGGATTTGCCGGTGAAACTTCGTGGTGCGGCCCTAGCCCGTCCGATACTGGGCGGCGCGGTGGCGCTGAGTGAGGATGGCATCAACCTGAATTCAGCGGTGACGGAATTTGAAAAGGCACTGATCCTGCAATCCCTGGAGAAGACCCAGTGGGTCAAGAACAAGGCCGCCCGGCTGCTCAACCTCAATCGCACGACCCTCGTGGAAAAAATCAAACGTTACCAGTTGGAAACGCCGGGGAATCCGGTTGCGGCCAGGGTGCGGGAGTCCTGAAAGCTCTCCATGGACAGACCCTGCGAACACGCGCCCAGTGGTTTCGGCATGTCCACGTCTGGTAGGCCTATGACGCCCGGGCGGTAGTCGACAATGCGCGTACCGTTGGGCACTGTCGATAGCCGTTTTGAGCAGGATGCGTCGTGCGCTCTGCGGCTGCCGCCTGATGGGCCTGCTTAGCGGCTTTGAATTGAATTGACAAAAACGGGTATCTGGGAAATAGTAAATCCTATTTGATACTTGGCAGTTGGGCCATCCTTTGACGTTGTGTTAGCGGCCCGTCGATAGCGGTCGTCAAAAACCAATCCCTTAAAAACGCGCTTCCGGTTGGGGCTGGAAATATTGTGGAGATTATTGCATGGACGTTAGAATCCTTGTGGCCGACGACGAAGAAAGTATCCTCGATCTCCTCTCCCGGTTTATTGAGAAAATCGGTTACAAGGCGGATATCGCCCGTGATGTGTCCAGTGCCATCAGTCTGATGCAATCCCATCGCTATGACGTCATATTGACCGATAAAAATATGCCCGATGTCGATGGCCGTATGGAAGGGGGCATGACCCTTGTCAAGTATGTCAAGGAGCATACGCCGGCCTCGGAAGTCATCATGATAACGGGTTATGCGACTATTGAAACGGCGGTCGAAGCCATGCGTATGGGCGCTTTCGACTACATCATGAAGCCCATTCCGCTGAACGAACTGAAAACCAAGATCGAACGCATCCTCGATTATCGCAAATTTATCAACTCGGGGGATACCCTGCAAATATATCGCGCCCTCCACAACCAAGCGCTGACCTTGCTTGAAAACCGTGACGATCTGCCCGATGAACAGTTGGGACAGATGCTGCGGACCCTAGGCGGGAAAATCGACCATCTTTTCGGTCTGCAAAAGGAATACGAGACCATCATCCAGACCCAGGCCGAAGCCCTGGAACGGATCGAAACAGTTGCCCTGCACCTAAAAGACGCCCTGCCATCGGACAGCCCTTACATCTCGGCTGTGGAGCAAATCGAAGAAGAATCCCGCAAACGCATTTAAGCGGCTGCCCAATCAGGCTACGGGAACTTCCCGGGAGGTGTTTTGTAGCTATTGCAGCAGCCAACAAGGAATTTTTATCATGATGGATCAGAACCCGACCGATCAACTCGATTTCGAGCTGGACACCCGAAATCTCTACCGCGAAGAATCTTATACAGACCTCAAAGCCGGTGCGATCCGCCGTCTTATGCCGGTGCTCTCCGACGGATCGCCGGATGCCTCCCGGACCGATATTTTCGTGGGAACCACACAATTGCTGACCCCCGAGGGGCCGCTGCCCGTCCAAGCGCGGCTGGTGGCCAATAATTTCCAGGAAGCCCTGGCAGCCTATCCGGCGGCCATGCGGGAGGCAACCATCGAAATGATCGCCCAGCTGGAAGAGATGCAGAAGAAATACCAGGACAAGGATGATTCCCGCATTATCGTCCCTGGCCGTTAGGCCTCCCATCACCCCATTTCACCTGCTGTGCCGGCCATGTTTAGCCGCCCTTTTTGAGGCCGGGATCCCGCGTGTTTATTGAATTTCCGGCCGTTGGCAGCGGGGGCTGCTGAAAAATGTGCTATGAATGGCGTTGACGCCGCTTGCCAGGTTCTTGTGTTTGACGAGGAAATACAAAGCGGCGCGCGACGGACCGAAGGAGATCATTTCCACATTGACCCGGCAACGGGCCACCGCTGTAAAACAGCGGGCGGCAATGCCCTCCCGGTGCTGGATACCGTCGCCGACAATCCCGATGAGGGCCATATCTTCCAGACGATCTATTTTACGGAATGGCCGCGATCTGTTTCCCATCAGGGCCTGGCGGGCCGGCGCCATGTCCTGCCGTGCCAACAATAGGCTAATGCAGGTCTGGGAAGTCACCACGGATTTGATGTTGATGCCGTTGGCCGCAATACAAGTGGCCACCTCTCCCAGAATGCCCGGACGGGCGCCGACGCCGGAGGCATGCACTTTCAAAATGCCGATATCGCTGTCATAGGCCACGCTTTTGATAACGCTGCGGGGGCGGGGGCTGCGTGAGGTGATCAGGGTGCCCGGGGCATCGGGGGCCAGCGTATTGCGAATGGCGATCTTCATCTTCCGGCGGCGCGCCGGTTCCACCGTCCTGGGGTGCAGGATCTTGGCCCCGAAGTAAGCCAGTTCGGCCGCCTCTTCATAGGAGAGCACCGGTATCAGCCGGGCCTCGGGCACCAGGCGGGGGTCGGCGCTCATGAACCCCTCCGTATCCTTCCATATATCCAACCGCTCCGCGTCCAGGGCGACCGCCACAACAGCGGCCGCATAGTCGCTCCCCCCGCGTCCGAAAGTCGTTATGTCACCACTCTCGCTGGTGCCGAAAAAACCGGGTATGAAAAGGATCTTCCCCTCTCCCAGAAGCGGAGGCAAATGCTGCTTAAAATGACGCGCGGTTTTGGTTAAATCGGCGGTGGCATCGCCATATTTGCCGTCCGTGATCAATCCGATCTTATGGGGCATGCGATAGGTGGCGGATACCCCGCGGCTGCGGACCGCACCCGCCAATAGCTGGGCCGCCAAGCGCTCGCCATAGCTGCTGATGACATCGGTCAAGCGTGGTGTAATCGCCCGGGTGAAATTCAGGCCATAGTAGAGGCGCTCCAACTGGCCGAGGCTTTTTCCCAATTCGCGGGTGTAGCCGTTGAGGTCCGGCTTGCGCGGCATCAGATGGCGGGCTACCAGAAGATGGCGCGTTTTCAACTTGCCGATCAGCTCGGGGATGTGGGCCTCGTCTTCCAGAGCGGCCTTCAGACTACCCAACAGAAAGTCGGTCACACCATGCAGGGCCGATACGACAAAGACATGCCCCGGTCCGCGTGTTGCCATGAGATCGACGATGCCGGCGATCGTTTTTCTACCGTTCAGACAGCCTCCCCCAACCTTGATGACATGCATCGCGATGATTTCCTTCCCTTTGAAGCGTCAATAGCGGTCAGCCGTGCACTTACCGGCGGAACCAGTCGGATGAGGTTTGTTAGCTTAAAACATCAGGGTGCACAAGCCGGATTGAACGGCATCGCCGAAAGGGGGCGACTTGCAGCGAGGGCATTCGGGCGCTTGGTCGGAGGATGGTGCGGAATTTTAGCGGATACCCCATGGGGGCCCTCGGCGGATGGAATGGTCCTCTTATGCGATTCTCTGCGGAAGAGATAACAAAGGACCGCAGGAGGGCCTCAAGAGGACGGGGGCGAATCGCGGAAGAATTGAGCGCAGCAATCGGTACATTGCCAGGCCGGACCATCGCTCCGGTTCTTGAAGCTGCCGATGGCGATTCCACCGCCATCCAGGGCATTTTCCAGCTCCGGAATGAAGACGGGCATACCGCTCAGGAGAAGGGCGATTTTAGCGGATCCGCACCATGGACAATGAGACGGTTTCCGGGTGGTTCGCATTTTCATCGCGGGATCGATGCGGATGTCATTTGCTTCGTGAGATGAAGACGGCATAGTGCTTTCCATGAGATGAACGGCCTTTCTTTCGGTTGTGCATCTGAAGGGGGGGTGCGAGAGATGCGATCATGCGAGGGCTATTTATGCAGGGAACGTGCCAGATGACGCTGAACACTATTTCAATCACTTGCGATACCACTATAACTATCTGAAAGTGAATAAAATTTAAGTTTATAAAGAAAAGGGCGGGCCTTAATGACAAAGTCGTTTTCGAAACAGGCGCCTATTTCGTAGACATCTCTATTAAAAACAACGTCCATGAATTGGACAGGTCACGGGCGGAAAGTTTAACTGCGGTGGGTTGGATTGAGAAAAGATGAGTTGTAGCGCCTCAAGAAATATGACAAGCGCCGGTGCCGCGCGCGATACGGAATGCGGTCACTTTGTTATCGAAGATATCACCAATGCGAACGCTAGATGACGCGCTACCCGCGACCTGCAAAGACCTCCGCCATGCAGCGGGCGTTTGCCAGGGTCTGACGTGCTGCAGCCCCCTATAATCGGGAGAGGCGGCCTGCTGGAAGCATACCGCCTTGGCGGCGACGGCATTCATGGACGGGGTCCCCTGGCAGCCCGGAAATACGGAGCTGTCGCGGGCCAGCTGCTCAAGCGCGTCGGCGTTTTCACAAGCGGCATGATAGCTGGTGCCCGGGATACCCCTCGGCCGCCTTCACGGCGAAGGGCGATCCCTGGGCGGCGAGCATACTGTAGGGCGGATGGTTTTCAGCGGCAATGAGGTCGATGGTATCCTGCAGGCGTTGGGCCTCGCGTTCGATAAGGGTATTTACTTCGGGATCTCCGCTGAGGAATGGGGGCATGCCGCAATTCTCCGTATATCGTTGACAGGGCTTCCGCCCCCTGTCGATGCCAGAGAGGCATGATGCCCTTGACTTGCTGATCGCCTCCATTGTACTAACCCAAAACCAACAACGAATACTGAAATCGTCTCGGGAGCAATTTACGCGCATGGTTGAACGTACAGGCGAAGTGGAGCGCAACACCAAGGAAACCCGTATAAAGGTGCGCTTAGGCCTTGACGGTCAGGGAAAGGCCGATATTGCCACCGGCATCCCTTTTCTGGATCACATGCTGACCCTGACGGCAGCCCATGGTTTTCTGGATATGGCGATCAGTGCCCAGGGCGATCTCAAGGTGGACTTCCATCACACGGTCGAGGACCTGGGGCTTGTTTTAGGCGAAGCCCTGGATAAGGCCCTGGGGGACCGGGCGGGTATCCGGCGCTTCGGACATGCCGTAACACCCATGGACGACGCCTTGGCAAAAGTCACCATCGATCTCTCCAAAAGACCATACCTCGTTTGCCGGCTGCCCCAGGGAATGCCCCCCGCCGGACAGTTCGCCCCGCATCTGGTGCGGGAATTTTGCCGGGCGCTGGCGATGCGGGGGGGGATGAATCTGCACATCAATGTGGACTATGGTGAAGATCCCCATCATATCATCGAGGCTGTTTTCAAATCCCTGGGACGCGCGTTGTCCCAGGCCGTTGGTGTAGATGCGCGCGTGCGTGGGGCTCGTACCACCAAGGGAATGTACTAAGGTTTCCCACCAACCACGACAGCGCGCATTGCCGATTACCGGTTTTCACCTGATATGCCGGCGGTTTCCCAAAGACGATCAACACGCACCTGGAAACGTAGGCCATGATTTCACGATCCGCCATCCTGCGATGGACCATTTTACTCTTGTGCGGCCTTGGGTTGGGGGGGTGTCGCTCCGGTGGCCCGGTGATCCAACCAAGCGGCGAATTGACCGGAACGGAGCGCGTCTTGGTACTGCCCTTTAAAAACATGGCCTGGTTGTATGGCGAGGGTGTCAATGTGCGCAGCCCGCTCACGGGCAAGGTATTCATGACCGGGCCGACGGCCGAAGGTGCCGATCGCCTTCTCACGGAAATGCTGGTGGATGCCTTGCGCCGGCAAACCCGTTTCCAGACGGTGCCCTCCAGCGAGGCGCCGGCTGTTCTGGATGCGCTCCAGTCAAGCCCGGAGGCACAGCGTTCGCCATTGAAGACGCTGGCCCAGACCGGCCGCATGTTGGATGCCGATCTGGTGTTCCAGGGCTATGTGTATCGCTTCAAGAATCGGGTAGGCAAAGATTATGCCGCGGAGTCGGCCGCCTCGGTGGCGTTCGACCTTTATCTGGTCGATAGCCGTGCCCAGAAAGTGGTCTGGTCGGCCTATTTCGACGAAACACAGCAAGCCCTGACAGACGATCTGCTTTTTATGGGAACCTTTTTCCGGCGTGGTGCACGCTGGATTACCGCCGAAGAAATGGCCTCGGAAGCCATGACGGATATGTTTAAGGGATTTGAACAGCCATGATGATCATACCGGCAGTCGATATCAAAGACGGGCGCTGCGTCCGTCTGTTGCAGGGCGAGATGGATAAGGTAACCGTTTTTTCCGATAATCCGGCCGCCATGGCCCAGCGCTGGGAGGCCATGGGGGCGGAGCTTATCCACCTGGTGGATCTCAACGGGGCGGTTGATAAGAAGCCTCGCAACCTGAGTGCGGTCGAGACGATTCTGACCGGTATCCGCGTGCCCGTGCAATTGGGCGGTGGGATTCGGGATATGGCCACCATCGAAACCTATATCAACAAGGGGGTGGCACGCATCGTCCTGGGCACGGAAGCCATCCGCAACCCGGATCTGGTGGTTCAGGCCGCCCGGGCTTTCCCGGAATGCATCGTTGTCGGAATCGATGCCCGTAACGGTTATGTGGCCATCGAGGGGTGGACGGAAACCACCGGAACCACAGCGGTGGATCTGGCCCGCCGTTTTGAGGACATTGGTATTGCCGCCATCAATTTTACCGATATCCATCGGGACGGCATGCAAAGCGGCCCCAACATCGAAGCGACCCGCCAGTTGGCGGAAGCCGTCGCTATTCCGGTGGTGGCCTCCGGCGGCGTGTCAACCATCGATGACATCAAAAACCTGCTGCCCCTGGCCTCGGTTGGGGTGCAGGGGGTCATCACCGGCAAAGCCCTTTACAGCGGCTCGCTGGATCTGCGGGCCGCCATTGCGCTGACGCGCAACACCGAAACCACGCCTCCCCCCTGACAAAGCCCACCTTACAGCCCTCCCAGCGCTTCATCGGTTGGCATTTCATACCATTTGTCCGTGCAAGGGGATGACCTTGCCCCGAACGGATAAATGGCGCTTGACATAATGTTTCATATGCTCTAACTAAACGCGTTTAATGGAATTTTGTTTTGACACTGTGGGAATCACGGTGAGCTTAGTGACGTTCAAACAACAGCCGGTAAAGCTGCATCCTATCTAATATCCCGCCTTCATTGGTTTATCCACGCGTCTCACCACCGGGAGGAACTGCTGGTTGGTCTCGTTTATACCGGAAGAAAAAATCGCAGAAGTCAGGGATGCCTGTAATATCGTCGATGTGATCGGTGAGACGGTCCTGTTGAAAAAAGCCGGCCGCAACTACACCGGCCTTTGCCCTTTTCATGCTGAGAAAACGCCTTCCTTCACGGTGAGTCCCGACAAGCAGATGTTTTATTGCTTCGGATGCGGCGAGGGCGGCAATGTCTTCAGTTTTTTGATGAAACAGCAGGGACTGTCTTTCCCCGAAACCGTCAAGATGCTGGCCGAACGGACTGGAATCCACCTCCCCGCCGACCGTCCGACCCATGCCCAAAAGCGCCGACGGAGCGAGCGACAGGCGATTCTGGAACTCAACCAGCTCACCATGGGGCTTTACCGGAAAACCCTGCAGCGGGACCCGCGGGGGCGGGTGGCGCGCGAATACCTGCGGAAACGCGGCTTCAAGCAGGAGGTGATAGAGGCCTTCAACCTCGGGTATGCTCCGGCGGGATGGGATCATTTGGCATGCTACTTCCAACGGCAGAGCCTGTCCCTGGAACTGGCGGAAAAGGCGGGTTTGGTGGTCCCACGCCGACAGGGTCAGGGGTACTACGACCGTTTCCGGGATCGGATTATTTTTCCTATCCTGGACCAGCGCCAGCAGGTGATCGCTTTTGGCGGCCGGGTCCTTGATGATGCCCTGCCCAAATATTTGAATTCACCGGAAACGCCCGTCTACCACAAAAGCCGCTCGCTTTTCGGTCTGAATCTGGCCCAGTCGCATTGCAGGACAGAAGAACGGGTTTATATTGTTGAAGGTTATTTGGATGTTATGGCTTTGCATCAAAATGGGGTCAGCAATGCGGTGGGGACGCTGGGAACGTCGCTGACCGCCGAGCATGTGCGCCTGCTGCGGGGGTATATCGGCCAATCCGGCCATGCGGTCCTGGTATTCGATTCGGACGAGGCCGGGCTCAAGGCGGCCCAGCGCAGCACCGCGGTTTTTGCCCGTGAATTTGTCGAAGCGCGCATTCTCGTTCTGCCCCCCGGCCATGATCCGGACACGTTCATGATGACCTTCGGCCCCCAGGCCTTCGCTGAAAAAAGCGAGGAAGCCAAAGGCATGGTGCCTTTTTTAATCGATGCCGCCATCGAGCGTCACGGGTTGAGCATGGAAGGGCGCATCAAGGCGCTGGAGGATGTTGCCGAGCCGATGGCGGCTTTTGAGGATCCGGTGGCGCGTTCCGTTTATATCAAGTATCTGGCCGAACGGGTCGATATTAACGAAACGGCTGTGTTGGAGAAGATCCGACAGGTGGCGGGCAAGCCCCAAAGAGGCGCACAAGCCAGCCCCGAGGGGCGAACGGCATCGGCGGCTTCGGCCCCGCTGGCCGTTTCGGAACACCACCGGATCGAACGGCAGTTGGTCGCGATGATGCTTCAGTTCCCGGAGATTCTGCCGGAAATTCGTAAGCACAACATCTTACGATTGATTGAGGACCCCGTATTGAGGGTGATCGGTCAGGAGGCGGTGGGCGAAACGGTACGGAGCGCCAATACACGGGAAGCGAAGGACCGCCGCTTGGCTGCCGATGATATTGACCGTGTCAGAGCACGATTAAGTATTCAAGAGGAAAGCTGGGAAGTTAAGGGGTGCATCAACCTCATCCGACAATTCAAGGATAGCAAAAGAGCGGCGTCCCTGACCAAATTGGATGAAAAAATTCGCCAGGCGGAAAAAGATGATGATTCTGAACGCTTAGCGGAGTTGCTGCGCGAGCGACATAATCAAGCGATCGCACACGACAGAGAAAAGGCTATTTACCAGAATAAATCCGTTTAAACCCGCCGTTCATGGAATTGACGGCGGATATCAGCGGATACGCTTTAGCGTTACATCCATTCCACGCATGCGGGAGGCAATGTTTTATGGCAAAAAAAGCCGCGGCCAAGGCAGAAGAATCCGCCAAGCAGAAACCCAGGACGGAAGCCAAGACCCAGTCGACAAAGAAGGCGAAGGCGGGGCAGCGCAAAAAGCCCTCGAAGGCAAAACCGCGAACCACCCAGTCAGCCCAAGAGGATGCCGCTCCCAAAGAGCTGAACAAGACGGCGAGAAAAACAACTTCCCAAAAGCGCAAAGCGAAAAGCAGCAAGAAAAAATCCGTTGCCGCCTCCCAAAAGACGGACAAAGCCGCCAAGTCGGCAATTTCTGAAGAGAAGGCTGTTCCCCAAAAGGCGGCTGCTCAAAAGAAGAAGAATGCCAAGAAAGTGAAGGCCCGCCAAACGGAACCCAAAAAGGCAACACCCCGCAAGGGTAAAGCCGCCCCCCCAAAAGTGGCCAAATCGCAAGCCGCGGCCGCCCCCAAAGCAGAGAAAGCAAAGGCCGCTTCCAAGAAGTCGACGGCCCCCGTCAAGAAGATCTCGGCCGCCCCGCCGGAGGAAAACGGGAAGGAAGCGGTCATCAAAGCATTAGAAGCGCTGGTGGCGAAGGGTAAATCCCAAGGGTTTCTGACGTACAAGGAAATCAACCAGATTCTACCCGAAGAATTCATGTCGCCGGACCAGATCGACGATACCCTTATGATGTTTGATGAATATGACATCGAAGTCTTGGACGAAGAAAAGCAGAGCATGACGGCCAAGGCCAAGGATGATAAAAATCCCACCCTCCAAGCGGATGATAGCGGGCTAACGGATTTCGGCAGTGTCACGGATCCGGTCAAAATGTATTTGCGCGAAATGGGTAATGTAACCCTGCTAAGCCGCGAGGGGGAAGTCGAGATTGCCAAAAAAATCGAGGCCGGCGAGCAGGAGGTCCTGCGGGCCCTGCTGGATACCACAACGGCCATCGATTGTCTCCTCGAGCTGGGGGAACATATTCAAAACGGTGCCCTGCGCCCTAAGCACGTCCTGCGGGACATCGACGAAGGTGATAATTTTGTTGATGAAACGGAGCAGACGGAACGCTTTCTGCAAACCATTCAATCCATTCGTGACATCAACGAAGAAAATGGCGCTTTTCGAGAAAAGCTGCTGCGATCGGATGCCAAGCCTGACGAACTGCGCCGTATCCGGCGCGCCATCTCCCGCCGGACGCACAAAATTTTTGACCTCCTGAAGGATTGGCGGCTGGAAAGCAGCGTCATCGAAAAGATGGAAAGCATCATCCGCAATCAGATCGCGTGGTTCGAATCCCGCAACAAGACCCTCACATTGTATGCGGACGTCGTCGATGCGCCGATCAATGAATTGCGCGGCGAATTGAGCTCCGAAACCCGCTTTGCGAAATGGGCCAAGTTGCGTACCGACCTGACGCTCAATGAGCTCGGACAGATTTACACGGAGCTGAAGACCGTACAGGATGCTATCGAGGAGAAAGAGCGCCAAATCAACGCCAACAGCCGTATCCTCAAGCGCATTGTCAGCAGTGTCGACGAGGGCCGCTTCCGGGCCAAACTGGCCAAAAGCGAGTTGACCAAGGCCAATCTCCGTCTGGTGGTCAGCATTGCCAAAAAATATACCAACCGCGGCCTGCAATTCCTCGATCTGATCCAGGAAGGCAATATCGGTCTGATGAAGGCGGTCGACAAGTTTGAATACCGCCGCGGCTACAAATTCAGTACTTACGCCACATGGTGGATCCGTCAGGCCATCACGCGTGCCATCGCCGATCAGGCGCGAACGATCCGCATTCCGGTTCATATGATCGAAACCATCAATAAGTTGATTCGGACTTCGCGCTATCTGGTGCAGGAGCAGGGACGGGAGCCCTCTCCCGAAGAGATTGCCGATAAAATGGAGATCCCCCTGGAAAAAGTGCGCAAAGTCCTGAAGATCGCCCGCGAGCCCATTTCTCTTGAGACCCCCATCGGCGAAGAGGAAGACAGTCATTTGGGCGATTTCATCGAGGACAAAAAATTTATGCTGCCTTCCGATGCCGCGGTCAGTCTGAATCTGGCCGAACAAACGCGGAAGGTATTGGCGACCCTGACGCCCAGGGAAGAAAAAGTGCTGCGCATGCGATTCGGAATTGGCGAAAAAGCGGACCATACATTGGAAGAAGTCGGGCAGGATTTTGCGGTCACCCGCGAGCGGATCCGTCAAATCGAAGCCAAGGCCCTGCGTAAGCTGCGTCATCCAACCCGCAGCCGGAAGCTGAAACACTTTATCGAAAGTTGATCCGTGAACCGCTTCTATCCCGGTATGTGAGATCGGCGGATCCCTTGACAAAACAACCCGGGACGGATAGTACAGGTGTCGTTTTTAAAGCTGTTGAGGGCCCATAGCTCAGCTGGCAGAGCCACCGGCTCATAACCGGTCGGTCCCTGGTTCGATCCCAGGTGGGCCCATACATCACGATAATCCGAATCGCCGCAACCAGCTGCAATGGCTTACGCTAGTGGAAACGACAGGAATGGGTGAGAGTAGTCATGCAGAGAAATTGGGGGCAACCGCATTGCCCCCCCCAAAGGACCCCCAGGGGCGTGGTTCACTCAGGAACCACGCCCTTTTTGTTCACGTCAAGCGGAGGGGGGGCGTTTGATGGGCGCGGCGGTGGAGGATATTCTGGCGGCCGTGGCGGAGGTGGCGCCTTGGCACCTGGCGGAAGATTGGGACAATGTCGGCTTGCAAATGGGCTCCCGTCTCTGGCCGGTACAGCGGGTCATGACCGCTCTTGATCCAACGTTAGCGGTTGTCCGCGAAGCGATCGATCGTCGGGCCAATGTCCTGGTAACCCATCATCCGCTCATTTTCAGCCCCCTGCGAACCCTTGATGTCGATAGCCCGACGGGGCGCATTCTGGAAGCGTTGTTCGAACACCGCCTGGCGGTGATCGCGGCCCATACCAACCTCGATGCGGTCCTCGGTGGCGTGAATGATGTACTGGCATCACTATTGGGGCTGGACGATAAGGCGATTTTGCAACCGTCGGAAGGGGATCCCTCCTGCGGGTTGGGACGGATCGGCCGGATCGCATCCCGCAGCAACCTTGGTGAACTTGCCGCTGCCATCAAAAATCGTATGGCGTTGCCGCATGTCCGTTTTGCCGGAAGCCCCGAACTTCAGGTCAGCCGCGTGGCGTTATGCTCGGGCAGCGGCTCAAGCTTGATAGGGGCTTTTTTAGCCAGCGACGCGGAAGTCTTTGTCACCGGGGACGTGCGCTATCACGATGCGCGGGAGATCGAGGCGCACGGCCGGGGGGTGGTGGATGTCGGTCACTTTGAGTCGGAACATATCGTTTTAGATGTATTGACCGACCAACTCACGGAGCAGATGATTTCCCGCGGACTGGATGTACCCATAGAGGCCTGTGCGGGCGAGCGCGCTCCGTTTAAGACAATCTGAAGTTCGGGCGACGCCCGGCGTTGCCCTGGCGTCAAGCCATTGCGACCAATGGCCGCAGCACCGGTTTTTTTTAAGTCGATGCATGATGAAAACCTCCAACAAGGACGTATGAAGGAGTGCTTCAAGAATTATGACTGACATGACCCGTGCCCAACTGGAAACACTTTTAAGTTTGCAGGAAATTGAACTGCAAAAATTGGAAGTTCAAAAGATTCTTGATGCCGTGGCCGCCAAAGTGGACGCCCTGGATCAAGAGCTCAACGATTTTGTGCGGGTCATCGAAAAAGATCGGGGCGCTTTGTCGGAATTAAAAGAGCGCTACCGCGATTTCGATGAACAGATTCGGGTAAATACCATCCTGATCGATAAGATCGAAGCCAAACGGCGCTCCGTGAAGACCAATCGGGAATACGAGTCCCTCCTTAAAGAAGAAGAACAGTTGCGTACGCGTAAATCCCAGGTCGAGGAGGAGATGTTGGCCTGTATGACCGAAATGGAGAGCCTGGAGAAGAAAATCGAGCAACTCGAAGCGGAACATCACCAGCTTGACGAGCAGGTAACCGAAGACAAGCGGGCGGTGAAGGCGGAAGCATCTGAGAGTGAAACCCGTTTTGTCGATCTTACCCGCGAAGTAGCGGCCGTAGAAGCTGAAATCGCACCCACGGTTTTGAAAACCTTTGTCAAAATAAAGAAAATGACCCCGGACGGCAAGGCATTGGCACCCGCCCGCAACTCGGTTTGCATGGGCTGCCATATGAACATCCCGCCCCAGATGTTCAACGAGCTGCAGCGCTTTGACAGCTTGAAATTGTGCCCTTTCTGTAGTAGAATTTTATATTGGGATAAAGCCTAAGAAGATCCATCAGAGCCAGCGGCCAGAAGACTTTTTGTGCGGCCGCCGGTCGGAGTAGGACAGGCGATCGCCGGGATGATTTCCCGGAGGAAAGTCCGAACACCACAGGGCAGGGTGCTCCGTAACGCGGAGTCACGGTGACGTGAAGGAAAGTGCAACAGAAAGTAAACCGCCGTGTCCGTTATCCCGTCCGGGAGAAGCGGTGCGGTAAGGGTGAAACGGTGCGGTAAGAGCGCACCAGTTCCCCGGGTGACCGGGGAAGCTCGGTAAACCCCACCCGGTGCAAGACCAAATAGAGGAGCGTTCGAGGGTTGCCCGCCCGAGCTCCCGGGTAGGTCGCAGGAGGTATTCGGCAACGGATGCCCTAGATGAATGATCGCCACCCGCTGACGGGAAACCGGCGGCGGGAACAGAATTCGGCTTATGGCCTGCTCCGGCCGGCATCTCCGTGAATATGAACCATGTGCTGCCAATGGCACCGTACACTGCACATCCGGCAGCCTTCCAAAGCGCATGTAGTGACACTATGAATACGCCCCCCGAACCAGCGATATCGTTCATCGAGAAGGTACGCATTTTTTCCCATGATTATCTGCGCTGCTGTGAATATATTCGTGCCTCCCAGGGCGAGCGCGCCTTTTTTACCAAAAAGCTTTACTCCAAACTGATCAGCACAACCCAATTGATGGAAGATTTTCTCGACTTCCACGGAGCGAAGAATAACAACGACTGGTATTACTATCGCGAACTCACGGCGACCGTACGCCATCTCAGCCTGGGGGCCTATTCACAGAAGCATATGGCCAACCGCCTGGTATACTATGACTTGCAGGATCCCAAAGAATTCGAATCGCAGGGCGAGCGTACCCTGAATTTTCTCAATGATTGTCTATGCAAACTGGCACCGGTGATCATCACCGAGGCCCAGCGGCTGAATATCCCGTCTCCAGGGAAAGGATTCGACCCCACGAAGTTTCCAACCATCACTTCCACGGGGCTGCTGGACTACGATATCGATGACGAGAACAAGGATCTGCAGAAAAAGCATATCGTCAAGATTGCCAGCGAGTTTTTAAATATCTGCCAGAAATTCGACCAGCTCGGCTTCTACGAGCCTTATCCCTTGGATAAAATCCTGACGATCGTGCCTGATAAGGTCAACGAAGTCGAAATCCGACGGTTTGAAATGCTGGTGCATAATCTGCAGTCCGCCTTCGATTCCTATGTGATTCACGGCGGCTATCGTTTCGGCAACCGCAAACTCAAGCAATTGCGCAGCCATTTTTCCGTCGTATTCCATCTGATGCAGCTCATCGGCCGCCTGCTTCATTTTTATGAGCGCCACCTTCACAAAACCAGTTTCAAGAATATCTACCAACAGGTCCAGGAGCGCCTTGCCGGCCTGGTAAACCCTGAAACCCTGCTCGACCGCACCATCAATTACGGCCTGTTTTACGCCTGTCATTTTTTGACGACCGGAAAACAACTGGCCCAGGAAATCCTCAACGAAAATATCGAACGTGGTTCCATCACGGTGGGAATCCCGGTCAAACTGGGTTTTCACAGCCGCCCCAGCCTGCTCGTGGCCAAGATCGTGCAGCATTTCGGGGGGCAGGTGGAATTGTGCATCGGTGCGGATCGCTTCGATGCCAGCAGTGTGCTCGATATCCAATGGGCCGGTGGGAAAGTCAACAAGGAAGATATCAGGGAAGTCGTCTTCGAAGGGGATGTGCGCGCCCTGCGCGACATCGAGATCCTGGCCGGGGTAAATTATGGCGAAGACACCATGGGAAAGGGCGTTCCTCTCCCGAAGGAACTCCTTTATCTGCGCTGATAGCGCCCCCCAGGACCATGGCGCTTTCGACTGGCCGTTTTCCGCTTAGACACGGGCTACTCGTCATTCTTCAATGAGCATACCCATGAACGCTGCCATCATCGTCGCCGCCGGTCAGGGGTCCCGGATGGGCGGAACGCTCAGCAAACAATACCTGCCTCTGGACGGCGCGCCGATTCTGCGGCGAACGATCGATGCTTTCATCGACAGCGCGCTTTTCAACGAGATTATTGCCGTGGTGGCGGCCGATGACATCGATTACTGCCGTGAGCACGTCCTGAAGGGGTTGCCCCCGGCCTTGCCCCTGCGTCTTGTGGCCGGTGGCCGGGAGCGCCAGGAGAGTGTCTGCAATGGGCTGAAAGCCCTGGGCGGCCGGGACGACGATGCGGTGCTCATCCACGACGGTGTGCGGCCCTTTGTTTCGGTTGAAGCCCTGGCACGTTGCCTCGCAACAGTGCAGCTTCACGGTGCCGGCATTCTGGCCGTTCCGGTCCGGGACACCCTGAAAGTCGCGGATGAAGACGGCTGCATTGCCAAAACGTTTAACCGGGCTGGCACCTGGCAGGCCCAGACGCCCCAGGGGTTTCGTCTGGGATTGATCAGAGAAGCCCATCGCCGGGCCCGGGAGGAGAATTTTTGCGGCACCGACGATGCCCAGTTGGTGGAACGCCTGGGGCGGCGGGTAATGATCGTGGCGGGCCAACGGAGCAACATCAAGATCACCACCCCGGAGGATCTGATTCTGGCGGAAGCCATATGGCGGCATGGTCGAGGTGACGTAAAGACCTAAGCGAAGCTGTATTCGTTTTGATCAAACCCTCTACCTCTGATGGAAGCCCCGGAGAGGTTGCAGCGAAAACCTAAAAAGCCGTTTTCAAGCCCCTGCCAAGGGGGCTACCGGAAGCCTTCTGCTATACGTGCGAAGACTCACTAGTTATTATTCGGTAGTGGTCAGACAGCGCCACACAAGAGCTACCAGAGTCGACAGAACGCATTCGACTTCCGGAGAAAACACGTCCCCGGGATTGAAACGGGTGCCCGTAAGCGAATACATTTGCGCCGGTGGGAATTTCCCATAGAGCCATCGGCTGAGGGCCAGAAGGGTGGGGGGCGTCACGGCATGGCCGATGGGGGGAAGCGGGCTCTCCCCCGGAACTAGCGGTATGCATGTCACTTCCCCAGGCCTGCCCTTTAGTCGTGCATCCACGAAAACCACCAGTTCAGACCGGCTGATCGGTTCCGCCAGGTCAGGCGTAAGCTGGTGGCACACGACAATCCGAGTGTGCGCGGGGGGCTTTTTTTCTTCCAGACACCGCCCGATGTGCCACCCCACCCCGTCGTCGCCGCACAACGGATTACCAAAACAGATCACGAGACGCCTTCCGCCTCCTGCCGTCCCGTTTCTATCGTGAACCGTCATACAGCGTACGACCCTCCGCGTCCATAATGTGCAGTGTTGCCCAGGGGCGGTCCCAGGCATGGGTCGAGCAGCTCAGACAGGGGTCGAAAGCACGGATGACCGCCTCGATCCGGTTGAGGGCCCCTTCCGATGGTTCGGGACCCTGGATGACGTGTCGGGCGACCTGCAAGACACCGCGGTTGATGGCCAGGTTGTTGTGGCCGGTGGCCACGATCAGATTGACCCAGGTGATCAGGCCCAGATCGTCCACCCGGTAGTGATGGATGAGGGTGCCCCGGGGGGCTTCGGTGACCCCGATGCCTTCGCCGTAGTTGGGTTCGGCCAGGGCGCGGACCCGCCGGTTGGTAATCCGGGGATCCTGCAGAAGCCGATCCACCGTCTCCAAGGCATACAGGATTTCCACGAGGCGGGCGTAGTGATTGAAAAAAGCGCTCAGCACCGCCCCGCGCGCCAGGGCGCGGAACTCGGCCCACTCCTGGTCGGCCAGGGGGGTTCCGCAGCCGTTGCAGACATTGAGGCGCGCGGCCGGCCCCACCCGGTAGATGCCCTCGGGGTAGCCCATCGACCGGTAATAGGGGGATTTCAGATAGGACCAGGGCTCCACATGCTCTTCCATAAAATCCCCATAGGTTTCGGGGGCAATTTGATCGACCAGGATATTGCCACGGGCATCCGTGAAGCGCAGGCACCCGTCCAGATGTTCGAGGGTTCCGTCCGGCGCCACCAAGCCCAGGAAAAGGGAAGGGAAGTTGGCAAAGGTACGGATTTCCTCCCGATAGTCTTCGAAGCGGCGTTTGAACCAGACCACATTGCGCTGGGTGATGGTGATGGCTTCCGGTATGAGAGCGAGCATGGCCTGACGCCGGGGTTCGTCCAGGGGCGTACTTACACCGCCGGGCACCACCCAGGCCGGATGAATGCGTTTGCCGGCCAGGGCGGCGATCATGATCTGTCCGATCTGCCGCAGGCGGATGCCGTCGCGCGCCACAGCGGGGTGATCCTGCAGGAGGCCGAGCACATTGCGGCGTGCCGGATCGGCGTCCAGGCCGAAAATCAGATCCGGGGAGGAAAGATGGAAGAAGCTCAAGGCATGGGACTGGATCAGCTGGGCACAATTGAGCAGCCGTCGCAAATCCTGACCCGTCCGGGGGACCCGGACGCCCAGAATGGCATCGCAGGCTTTTGCTGAAGCCAGGGAATGGCTTATGGGGCAGATGCCGCAGATGCGTTCCACCAGGGAGGGCATTTCATAGAAGGGACGCCCCTCGCAGAACTTTTCAAACCCCCGGAACTGGGTAACCTGAAAGCGGGCATCGGCGACTTTGCCGGCTTCGTCCAGCTGAATGGTGATTTTACCATGCCCCTCGATGCGGGTGACAGGATCGATAACGATGGTCGATGCCATGGTGCAACCTCCCCGGTATGGATCCCCAAACGGTTGTCAGGCGCCGAAACGGCTGTGGCCCGTCAGGTCCGGCAGATGCCCCTCCAGAAGCGAAGACAGCAGAAAGAAAATGGCCTCGGCCGGCGGTGGACAGCCCGGCAAAAAGGCGTCTACCTTGACATGGGCATGGACCGGCCGGACCTGGCGCAGCAGCGCCGGGAGATCTTCACCGGGCGGCCCCGGCGACTCCCGGACGTTTTCCATGTAGGCGCGAGCCAGCACTTCCCCCCGGTCGAAACGATTGCGCATGCCCGATACATTGGCGGTCACCGCGCAATCCCCGAGGGCCACCAGGAGGCGGGAACAGGACCGCAGATGAAGCAGTTTCTCCCGGTCGGCCGTGGTGGCCACGGCCCCCTCCACCAGCAGGACGTCGATTTGCGCGGGCACGTCATGGACATCCACCAACGGGCTGTAAACCAGATCGATCTGCCCGGCAATGTCGGCCAGGCGATCATCGATATCCAGCAAGGACATGTGGCAGCCCGAGCATCCGTCGAGCCAAACGGTCGCCAGACGCACTTTTTCCATGACGCTCCCCTTTACGTTATGGATCCATCAGTGGAGTTCCTCCCGCCGCATGAGATGCAGATAGGGCAGGAAATCCCGGCGTTTTTTCATTTCCGCTACCGAGCGGCCTTTTTCCGTCAGGGCACCGGTGGGGCAGACTTCCACACATTTGCCGCAGCCGGTGCAGGTTTCGGAAGACCCCCAGGGCTGGTTCATATCGGTAATGACCTGGGCCGTGATGCCGCGCCGCATGATATCCCAGGTATGGGCCCCCTCGATCTCGTCGCAGACGCGTACACAGCGCAGGCAGAGCACACAGCGGTTGTGGTCGACCGAAAAACGGGGATGGGAGGCGTCCACCGTATGGCGGGCATTCCGGTAGGCATAGCGCACATGGGTCATCCCGAGCTGAGTGGCCAGGTCCTGGAGGTCGCAGTGGCCGTTGGAAACGCAGACCGAACAGACATGGTTGCGCTCGCTGAAAATGAGTTCCAGGATTTGGCGGCGGTAGTCGCGCACCCGTTCGGTGGCGGTAAAGACCTCCATCCCTTCGCGCACGAGGGTGACGCAGGCGGCAGCCAGGCGCGCCATGCCCTTGATTTCCACCAGGCACAGGCGGCAGGCGCCGCGTTCGGACAGGCCTTCCAGATGGCAGAGGGTCGGTATCGTGATGCCGTTCTGGCGCGCCACAGATAAGATGGTTTCATCTTCCCGGGCCGTCACGTCGCCTTCGTCGATCTTGAGGGTCAGCAGACGCCGGGGATTGACGTCGGTCCGGGGGCGCTGAGCCGGGGGGCGGTCGATGATCGTCATAGGACCTCCTCGAGGTCGGCCATGCGGCAGGCACCAGCCGGACAGACGCGCTCCGTGATGTGGGCGGTGTACTCGTCCTTGAAGTAGCGCAGCGTACTGAGCACCGGATTGGGAGCGGTCTGGCCCAGTCCGCACAAGCTTGTGTGCCGCACGAGGTCGCAAAGCTCTTCCAAAAGAGCAAGATCTTCGGGGCGGGCTTCGCCCCGGGTGATGCTGTCGAGCAGATGGTAGATCTGGGCGGTTCCCACCCGGCAGGGCGCGCATTTGCCGCATGATTCGGACATGCAGAATTCGATGAAGAATTTGGCCACGTCCACCATGCAGGAGGTTTCGTCCATGACGATCATGCCCCCGGATCCCATGATGGAGCCCACCTGGGCCAGGGATTCATAATCCACCGGCATGTCGATGTAGTCTTCGGGGATGCAGCCTCCGGACGGTCCGCCCGTTTGGACCGCCTTGAAGCGGCGCCCCTCGGGGATTCCGCCGCCGATGTCGAACACGATTTCCCGCAGGGAAGTCCCCATGGGGACTTCGATCAGCCCGGTATTGCAGACCCGGCCGGCCAGGGCGAACACCTTGGTGCCCTTGCTCTTGGCCGTTCCGATGCCGGCAAACCACTGGCCGCCCCTGAGAATGATCGTGCGGATGTTGGCAAAGGTCTCCACGTTGTTGATCAGGGTGGGGCAGCCCCACAGGCCGAACTCGGCCGGAAAGGGCGGCCGCGGCCGCGGACGGCCCAGGCGCCCCTCGATGGACGCGATCAGCGCGGTCTCTTCACCGCACACAAAGGCGCCCGCCCCCAGCCGGATCTTGACCTCAAAGCTGAAGGGCGTGTTGAAGATCTCCTTGCCCAGCAGACCCAGCCGTTCCGCCTGGGCGATGGCGGTCCGCAGCCGTTTGACCGCCAGGGGATATTCGGCGCGCACGTAAATGTAGCCCTTGCTGGCGCCGACCGCATAGCCTGCGATGGCCATGCCCTCGAGGACCCGCTGGGGATCGCTTTCAAGCACGCTGCGGTCCATGAACGCCCCAGGATCCCCCTCGTCGGCGTTGCAGATGACATACTTTTCGCCGTCCATGGCCTTGGCCACGGCCGTCCACTTAAGACCCGTGGGATAGCCTGCCCCGCCGCGGCCCCGCAGGCCGCTGGTGACGATCTGATCGATGACCTCGCGCGGGGTCATTTCCCGCAGGGCCTGATAGAGGGCGGCATAACCCTCGGCCGCGATATAGTCCTCGATGCGCTCCGGATCGATGCGGCCGCAGTTTTCCAGCACGATCTTCTGCTGCCGTTTAAAGAAATAGGCCTGGTCGCCGGCGTCGATGCGGGGAACCGGACTGCCGCCCAGGGCATCCAGAATGTCGCCCACATCCGCCACCTGGACGCTGTGGTAGAGAATGTTCGCCGGTTCGATTGCGATCAGGGGGCCGCCTTTGCAAAGGCCCAAACAGCCGACGCCTTTGACCTGGCACCAATGTTCGATGCCGCGGCGGCTGATCTCCTTCTGGAAGGCCTCCATGACCGCTCCGCTCTGGCAGGAGAGGCAGCCGGCCGCAAGGCACACGTTGATGCGATGGGCATAGCCCTGTTGGCGGTCCTGCTCGATCCGGGCGATGCTGTCCAGTTCTTCAAGGGTCATCGTCATGGCGGGTCCACCTCCCCAGTTTTTCCAATACCCCCTCGGGTGAGAGCTTGCCGGCCACCTCACCGTCGAACACCCCGGCCGGCGCCAGGCCGCAGGAGCCCAGGCAACGGGCCGTCACCAGGGACAGCCGATTGTCGGCGGTGGTCTCGCCCGGGGTGACATGATAGGTTTCCTGGACCTTTTCCAGAATGCCGGATGCGCCGCCGATGTAGCAGGCGGTTCCCATACAGATGACGCAGGTGTGGTCACCGGGCGGTTTCATGGAAAAGTAGTGGTAAAAGGTGGCCACTGCATAGACGCGGCTTAGCGGCACCTGCAATTGGGCGGCGACATAGCGCAGGGAATCCAGGTCCAGATAGCCGAAGCTTTCCTGTACGGCATGCAGGGTTTCGATCAAGGCATGGGGTTTGTGGCCATGGAGACGCATGGTGCGGTTGACCGTGCGCCACCGTCGATCCTCGGTGGGCTGGGGGGACGGGGCCGGCGGACTACTGGCAGTTGGCATGATGGTTTCCTTCCCGGAGTCGTCCATAGGTGAGGCCGCTTTTGGCCAACGGTTCGGTGGCGAACCATGGGGTTTTCCGGACAAACGCGCTGTGATGCCTGCCGCCTTTTAGTTAAGCAATTTCCATTCCAAGAGAGACTCCCTTGCGCAAACACTGCTCTTGAAAATCCCGCCGGTAACCGCATCGTTTGCGCGCTCTATGGTAAACAGGGAACCAAACCCACGCGCCGATGTTCTTATCGGACTGATTTTATTTGGTAAGCCGATTGGAAGGTAGCTCCGCTCGGGATTAACAATGTGATGCGATCAGTGGCGAAGATAGGAGGCTTGGCTCCAGGCCGAGGGTGGTTGCCGCCCTGGCGAACAGGTGGATCATGCCGGGCGATCTTGTCCATGGGGAAGAAATTCGCAATTTTTAAATGTTCACTTAGAAAAATTGCGAATTCCCGGCCCATGGCAATCCAATGCAAGGGGGGCGCTCAAAGGTAGGATTTGATTGCCGTGATGGTCTCTTCAGGGGTTGCTGTTTTTTTAAGCCGGCCCTGGGCTTGATATTTTGCGAAAAGATCGCCTGCTTCCATGCCCATCAGAACGACCGGTCGTCCATGTTTCAGCGCCAGGGCGATTTCCGATAAGGTACCTGCGCCGCCGGGGCAGGCCACCATGACATGGCTGGACAGGGCATTGATATAATTGCGGGCGCTGCCCATACCCGTCAGGATGGGGATCTGGATGTAGGGGGACATGTGGCGGGTATCTGCATCGGGCAGGATACCCACAGTAAGACCGCCCTGTTCGCAGGCCCCCCGGGCCGAGGCCTCCATGATACCGGCCCGGCGGCCGCCGTTTAACAGTATCCAGCCTTCGGCCGCGATGAGTCGGCCCAGCCGGTAGGCCCTTTCCGCCTGGGCCGCATCGGCACTTCCGCCGCCCATGACGCCGACGATGACGCGTTTGCCAAGAGTTGCCATTTCAGGTTCTCGCTTTAGTATTATAGAGTAGGCTCCATCCCGAGATGGCATTTGGGGGCCCCGGACGGCGTCCCCGGTCATTGGACCGGAACCCAAAGCGACCATCTCTGGACAAGCACTCGGTTAGGGGCTGATGGGTACTGCCTTCCTTGATATCGATGCCCAAGATGCGGAGGCCTGCCCGCTGAGAAATGGATTTGTAACGTTTTAGCGAAGGGCGTATCCCTTATACCAGTCACAACGGACGATCACAATGGCTGGCGATAATGGCAGGCCAGCCTTAAACGAGGGGAACCGCCCCTAGCGACATCATGCACGAAGGAGGATGGATCATGGAGATGGCAGATATGGAAGCTCACGCAGCACCGGAACGGGCCGACGGGCAAGCCTTTCTCAATCAGCTCAAAGCGACTTTCGCCAAGATGCCCAACGACATCCCACTGCTCCTTTTCACGGAAAAAGGACGGGAGGACGTGTTTGCCCAGGCCAACCGCCAGGTCATCCGCGCCTTCCGAGAACTGACCGATAAGATTACCCTGCGCGAATACGATCTCAACCACGATCTGGCGCGCCAATACAATGTCAGCGTTGCCCCGACCCTGGTCATCGCTCCGGACCGCTATCATATCCAGTGGATCGGTGCCCCCATGGGGGAGGAGGCGCGCACCTTCCTGGAGTTGCTCATGCTGGTGGGCTCCGGCAACAGCAATGCCAGTGATCAATCCCTGAAGGTTCTCGATCGGATCGAGGACCCCCGACAGGTCAAGGTGTTTATCAGCCCCAGTTGCCCCTACTGCCCCCAGCAGGCCGTCAACGGCGTCAAAGCCGCCGTGGCGCGTCCGGATCTGGTATCCCTCGAACTCGTCGATATCCAGTGCCGGCCGGACATCGCCCAGCAATACGGGGCCCACAGCGTTCCCATGGCGTTTGCCAATGAAACCCTGATCGGACAGGGGGCCCAGGCCGAAGAAGTCTTCATGAGCTCGCTGCAGAAGCTGGAACCCCAGACGATTTTCATCCCTGATGTGGATGCCGAAGTGGTGGAAACCGACCTCACCATTATCGGTGGAGGCCCTGCCGGAATAACAGCCGCCATCTATGCCGTGCGCAGCGGTCTTAAAACCGCGCTGGTGGAAGCCGAAGCCCTGGGGGGACAGGTGGCGACCACGCCTATCGTGGAAAATTATCCCGGCTTCACCCAGGTAGGCGGCAAAACCCTGGTGGACATTATGGTCAATCACGCTCTGGAGTATGTCCAAATCTTTCAAGGGGAAAAAGTCGTCGATATCAAGCCGGGCACGCCTCACGAAGTCGTGACCACCCGGCGCCGCTTCCTTACCAAAACCATCCTGCTGGCTACGGGCGCCAACCACCGCAAGCTCGGCGTACCCGGAGAGAATCGCCTGAGCGGTCGTGGCGTCAGTTATTGCGCCACCTGCGACGGCCCGCTGTTCCGTGATAAGAAGGTCATCATGATAGGAGGCGGCAACAGCGCCGTGACCGAGGCCCTCCATCTCCACCACATGGGCGCGGCGGTCACCCTCGTACACCGCCGCGACAAGTTGCGGGCCCAGGAATTCCTCGTCAAGAATATCGAGGAGGCCGGGATTCCTGTCTTGTGGAACACCGAAGTCAAGGAGATCCTGGGCGATGAACGTGTTTCGGCGGTTGAGCTTGTCAACAACCAAACCCAGGAAACTTCGACGCTCCCCGTTGATGGTGTCTTCTTGTCCATCGGCTATACGCCGGCCGTGGCGTTGGCCAAGAAGATCGGGGTGGAACTCACCGAAGAGGGCTACATCGCCCGGGATGCCAAGCATCGCACCAATGTACCGGGAATCTACGCCGCCGGCGACGTGGAAGGCGGCTACAAGCAGATCGTCACCGCCACCGGCATGGGGGCCGAAGCCGCCATGACCATTTTCGAAGACATTATCAATCCCTATTGGCACGCGTCCTCTTCCTGACCCCGCCTGCCTTTTGCAATGCCGGCCGCGATCCGGGCAATCGGGTTGCGGCTGGACTTTTTTGACCTCCCATGGCAAATTCGAGGCAAGGGGAATGCGACCGGTTGTAACTACCGGTCCGTTTTATGGGGGAGAGCCCCACCACCGCTTTGCCAGGGAGGATGAAACGTGCAAAAAGGCTGGCCTGCCCACCTCGTTTGGATCCTGATGGCGCTCCTGCTGATGGTCGCACCGGCCGCCGCTGCCGACGGCAGCGAGCCTTCTGCAACGACTCCCGCCATCGATTTTCCGCGAAGCCTTGACAGCTACGACGACCCGGCCGACGCCAGCCTTGGAGCGATTCTGGAGCATCGTATTAAGGTGGCGCCTTTCAACCTTGTGGCCACTTTGATCTTTTTTGCCGCCATATTGCATACCTTCCTCACCAGCCGTTTCATGGCAATTGCCCACCGCTGGTCCCATCAGCATCAGGAAAAACAGGCGCAGGGTCTCGCCCCAAGGCATTCCGTGCATATCGGTGCCGAACTGTTCCACTTTCTGGGGGAGATCGAAGTGGTCTTCGGTCTCTGGGCGGCCGTGTTGACCCTGGCCATTTTTATCTTCTATGACTGGGGCACCCTTCACGATTACATCACCCGCCGGGTCAATTTTACCGAACCCATGTTTGTCGTGGTGATCATGACCCTGGCGGCCACCCGTCCCATTCTGAAACTGACTGAATCCATCCTGTCGCTTATGGCCCGCCTTCTGGGGGGATCGCTCAAGGCCTGGTGGGTGACGCTCCTGACCGTGGGGCCCCTGCTGGGCTCCCTGATCACGGAGCCGGCGGCCATGACCATCACGGCCCTGCTGCTGGCCCGCAAATTCTACGATCTCGAACCTTCCAACCCGTTAAAGTACAGCACCTTGGGGCTGCTCTTCGTCAACGTTTCGGTGGGGGGGACCTTGTCCCATTTCGCTGCGCCCCCCGTCCTCATGGTGGCCGGGCCCTGGAACTGGGACATGCTCCACATGATTACCCATTTCGGCTGGAAGGCGGTCCTGGGCATCCTGATTTCCAACGGTCTTTATTTTTTAGTGTTCCGGCGCGAGCTGAGCTCGCTCGAGAAAACCTTCGCCATGGTCAGCCTCAAGGACGAGATCCAGCGCACGTATGTCAAGCGGGAAGAAATCGAACCGGAATTCGATCGCATGGGGGCTGCTCTCAGTAAAGAACTGGGCTTCGGCGCGGCGGTGGAGCGCCGCTATGCCGCCTTGAAGCGGGAGGTCTTAAAGAAGCTGCGGCACAAATACGATGACGACATGCGTGCCCGCAACATAGACCCGCAACTGGCCCAGGCCGCCTTCGACATGCGCTTCGAAGAGGTCAAACGCCAGAACCTGCGGCGCACCTTTCCCGGCCTGCTGCCCAAGGAGCAACGCCCCAACTACCTGGACCCGGAGTGGGACAACCGGGATGATCCGGTGCCCGCCTGGGTCATCGTCATCCATGTCCTGTTCATGACCTGGACCATCGTGAACGCCCACGCCCCGGCCTTTTTTATCCCCGGTGTCCTGTTCTTCCTGGGATTTTCCCAGGTGAGCGCGCCTTTTCAGAACCGGATCGATCTCAAACCACCCCTCCTGGTGGGGTTTTTCCTGGGTGGGCTGGTCATCCACGGGGGGGTGCAGGGATGGTGGATCGCGCCGGTTCTGGGCACTCTGGCGGAGATCCCCCTGATGCTGGGGGCCACCGTGTTGACCGCCTTCAACGACAACGCCGCCATCACCTATTTGAGCACCCTGGTGCCGGATTTGACCGATGCCCTGAAGTATGCCGTAGTGGCAGGGGCGGTCGCCGGCGGCGGCCTGACGATCATCGCCAACGCCCCCAACCCGGCGGGGCAGAGCATCCTCAAGAAGTATTTTCACAACGGCATCTCCCCCATCATGCTGTTGGCGGCCGCTCTAATCCCCACCTTGATCATGCTGGCATGCTTTATCCTGTTCCGTTAGCGGTTTGGAATTGCCAACTGTAAAAAAATCTGACACCTTAATGAAGCGTTTTGGTTGTCGCTCCCGGCGGCCGTCTTAGCAAGATCGCGTGATTGCGGTTCAGGAGACGATTCGCCGGGCGGATTCAGTTCTGGCACGCGGTTTGCTCGTATCCACACCGGAACCTCGGCATCCGCTGGGAAAAACTGCTGTTAACGTCAACGTGTCTCCCGCTCATGGCCATCAACTTACCCATGTGGAACCGTATCGTTTTACGCAAGCGCATTTATCTGGTACTGGCCGCACTGGTCCTGATTACCTTCATGGGCGCTGTCGTCATGATCTGGTACACCTACCGGATCGAAGGCCTGATTACCGCCGTGGCCGACCAAAACATAAAAGCCTTGGAAACGGCCGAGGATCTTCAAATCGCCCTGGCTAATCAGAAGGGCTTTGTCTCCTATTATTTCCTGGACGGCAACCCGGACTGGCTGCGGCAGTTGCGCGACTATCAGCAGCGCTTCAACCGTAAATTGAAAGACGCCCAAGCCCTGGCCGTCTCGTCCGAGCAGAAAGAAACCCTGGGGCGCATTGCGGCCGAATACGCGCAATACGTCACCTCCCGCGACAAGGTCATTGCGCTCTACAAACAGGGTGATTCAAGTGCCGGCGCCCTCTTGCACGAAGAAGTCCGTGAGCGCTTCTTCACGATTCTCGCGTTGTGCGAACGCTTCAAGGCCGTCAACGTTCAGAACATCATCGACGCCCGCCAGGAAAGCCGGGCCGAAGCCCAGCGCCTGCGCAGCATCGCCGTGGTGGCCATCCTGATGAATTTCGTCCTGGCCCTCCTTCTGGCGACCATTGTCGTCAAAGAGATTCTGGGGCCCATTCGCGATCTGATCCAGGCGGTCACCCACGATGCGGTGGTGACGAAGAAGGAAAATGTCATCAAGGTGCTAAGCCACCGGGTCTACGATCTGCTCGACAATATGGACTCCACCCAATCCGAGCTTGAGAAAAGCCGGGAAAACTTGCTGCAGGCCAAAAAGCTGGCCGTGGTCGGCAAACTGGCGGCCGGCATGGCCCACAGCATCCGCAATCCGTTTACCTCGGTGAAAATGCGTCTGTTTTCCCTTGAGCGTACGCTGGAACTGTCGGATGTCCAGCAGGAAGACTTCGATGTCATTTCGGAAGAGATTCGCCATATCGACACCATCGTGCAAAACTTCCTGGAATTTTCGCGGCCGCCCAAGCTGGCCATGCAATCAGTCAGTCCTTCCACCGTGGTGGATACCGTGATTCAGCTGCTGTCCCATCGGCTCAAATCCTATGAGGTCGAGGTGGCGATCGTCCGTGACGGCGCCCTCCCGGAGGTGGAGGCCGATCCGGACCAATTGAAGGAAGTGCTGGTCAACCTGGTCATCAACGCCTGTGAGGCCCTGGGGCGGGGCGGGGCCATCAAAATCGAAGAATTGGTGTCCCGGGGACCCCACGGAAAGCGGGAAACCCTGATCCGGGTTTGCGACAACGGGCCCGGCATTCCGGCCAGTCTTCACGAAAAAGTGTTCGAGCCCTTTTTCACCACCAAGGAGGAAGGCACCGGTCTGGGCATGAGTATCGCCCAGCGTATTGTCAACGAACACAAAGGATGGATCGATATTGCCGAAACCGAAGGTGGCGGTACCACCGTCATCGTGACACTGCCGGTCAAGGAGTTTGCGGATGAATAAAATCCTTATTGTCGACGATGACGATCAATTGCGTAAAAGCTTCACCAAACTGCTGGGTGAGGAAGGCTACCAGGTGGAAGGCACGGCCTCCGGCGAGGAAGGGCTGCAACGGGTGCGCGCCGCCACCCCGGATGCAGTGATTCTCGATGTGCGTCTGCCGGGAATGAACGGTTTGGAAACCTTCAAGGCCATCCACGCCTTTGATCCCAAGCTGCCGGTGATTTTCATGACGGCCTTCAGCACCACCGAGACCGCCATTGAAGCCACCAAGATGGGGGCCTTCGACTATGTCCTCAAGCCGTTCGATATCCCGGACATGCTCAAGACCATCCGGCAGGCCCTGGATACCTGCCGGTTTATGCGCTCGCCTGTGGATATGGGGGGGGCATCCGAGAAAACCGACCGCGATTCCATCATCGGCCGCAGCGACGCCATGCAGCAGGTGTTCAAAATGGTCGGACGGGTGGCGTCCACCGATGCCACGGTGTTGATCCGCGGTGAAACCGGCACCGGCAAGGAATTGGTGGCGCGGGCCATCTATCAGCACAGCCAGCGGGCCGACAAGCCCTTTCTGGTGATCAATTGTGTGGCCCTGCCCGAAACCCTGCTGGAAAGCGAGCTGTTCGGCTATGAAAAGGGCGCCTTTACCGGGGCGGCCCACCGTCGGCTGGGCAAGATCGAGCAGGCCGGAGGTGGAACGGTCTTTCTCGATGAAATCGGGGACATGCCGGTCAACCTGCAGACCAAAATCCTGCGCCTGCTTCAGGAGAAGAAAATCGAGCGGCTGGGCGGCCGGGAGACCATCCCGGTGGATGTGCGCATCATTGCCGCCACCAACCGCGATCTGGAAGGATTGATTGCCCAGGCCCAGTTTCGCGAGGATCTTTACTACCGGCTCAAGGTCATCACCATCGAATTACCCCCGCTGCGGGCGCGAATCGCGGATATTCCCCTGTTGACCGACTATTTTCTGGATCGCTTCGCCACGGAGCTGGGCGTTGAAAACCCCGGTATCACCAAGAACGCCTTGGCGCTGCTGGCCGAAAACGCCTGGCCCGGCAACGTGCGGGAACTGGCCAACACCCTTCAGAAAACCCTGATCTTCAACCGGGGCGCCCCCATCGATCCAAGCGATATCGCCGCCGCCCTGGCAGGGCGGGAAGGACCGGCCCGGGCTGAAACCGGCAGCCTGGAGAGTGAGGTCCGGCGCTGGTTCCGGGAGACCGCCCAGGCCAAACGTACCGACAGTCTGTTCGATTCCTGCATGGATTTTTTTGCCCGCATCCTGGTGCATGAGGCTTTGAGCTTCACCGATGGGAACCGGTCCCGGGCCGCCAAACTGTTGGGGGTTTCCCGTCCGACGCTGCACGCCAAGATCGACAAATATCGCCTGAAAATCGAGACTTCCGTATCCCAAGCGGACCCCTGAAGGCTGCTCCCGCTCTCCCCTGTGTCCTCCCGCGCTTGCCTGGGAAGACAATATTTCTGCCAGCGTGTCATGGCTTTTAACGGCCCGTAAAAAAACCTGACACCCCTCCTTTGCGACGTTCTGTCGGATCATCCCCGCAGGTAAAAAAATAAAGAAATAACAATGAGATGTGTGTGGTGGTTCGACGCCACGGATGGCATGGTTGTTGCTCAAAGGGGGGTGTCATCATCCTTATCTATAGGGGACCAGTCCGGATGCTGAGAAAAGAACTGCTGCAACAGCCCTACTATCGATCGCTGACCCTGAATATGACAGTGACCATCATCGTTGTCTCCTTCATTCCCGTCTTTCTGGTGGGGAGTACCATTTATTACAATTTCTACGCCTCCTACCGCGAAAAGGTTTATGCCCATCTGGAGGAGCTGGTGGAGAAACACCGGCAGCAGATCGACGATTTTCTCGTGGATAAACTGGCCGATATCCGCTTCATGGCGCGGAATCTGGGGTATCGCAATCTGAGCAACGAAGCCTTTCTGCAGACCACCCTGGCCTCCCTGCAGCGCAACTATAATCACGTTTTCGTTGATCTCGGGGTGGTGAACGGTGACGGGCAGCAGGTGGCCTATGCCGGCCCCTTCAAACTGGCGGAAGCCGATTATGCCGACACGGACTGGTTTCAGCAGGCCATGAAGAAAGATTACGTGATCAGCGATGTTTTTCTAGGGCTGCGGCGCCTGCCCCATTTCATTGTGGCCGTCAAGAATACCTTCGGCGGCCAACCATGGATCCTGCGGGCCACCATCGATTTCGTCATCTTCAACGATCTGGTGGAAAACATCCGGGTGGGGGAGACCGGTTTCGCCTTCATTCTGAACCGTAGCGGTGAATTCCAGACCACCCCCCTGGTCAATTTCGTTCCCCGCAAAGGCTGCTACGGGCATTTCTTCGACTGCAGCAAGGCCTTGGACGACCGGGTCACCATCATGGAGCAGGAAGACGACGGGAAAAAGTATATTTATGTCACCGCCCTGCTCAAAGACAAAAACTGGCTTCTGGTCTACCGCCAGGAGAGTGCCGACGCCTTTTCGCATTTGCGGCGGGCCCAGATCATCTCCATCGCCATCTTCATCGTCGGCGGGGTCAGCATTCTTATGATGGCCTTCATGCTGTCACTCCGGCAGGTCGAGCGCATCAAGGAGGCGGATCGGGCCAAAGAGCTGATGAACCAGCAGGTGATCGAAACCGGCAAGCTAGCTTCGATCGGAGAGCTGGCCGCCGGGATTGCCCACGAAATCAACAACCCGGTGGCCATCATGGTGGAAGAAGCCGGATGGATTCAGGACCTGCTGGAAGAGGAGGAATTCTCCCCAAGTGCGAACCTGGAAGAATTCGAGCGGGCCTTGAAGCAGATCAACACCCAGGGCAAACGCTGCAAGGAGATCACGCACAAGCTGCTCAGTTTCGCGCGCAAAACCGATTCCCGCCTCCAGAACTTTGCCATCAACGATCTCATCGAGGAAGTCATCGGGCTTTCCCAGCAGCGGGCCAAATACGCCAAGGTGACCATCACGCCGCAGCTGGCGGATAACCTGCCAGCCCTTCAGGCCTCCCCCTCCGAGATGCAGCAGGTTTTTCTCAATCTGATCAACAATGCCGTGGATGCCATGGATAAGGAAGGCGGCGAACTTAAGGTCACCACCGGCCACCGGGGGGAGCACCTCGTGGTGGAAGTGCGGGACACCGGCCCGGGAATTCCGCCGGCCAACCTGGATCGCATCTTCGATCCGTTCTACACCACCAAACCGGTGGGCAAAGGAACCGGTTTGGGGCTCTCCATTTGCTACGGCATCATTAAAAAGATGGGGGGCGATATCAGCGTCCGCAGCGTCATGGATGAAGGCACGACCTTCACCATCGAGCTTCCCATCGGCACGACAGGCGCTGCAAACATGAACGACGCCTAATGGCCGTTAAACCGTGTCCTTGCCGAGATGCCATTCACGGAGGGACGCTAAAAAGAAAATTTGCTCCCGGTCAATTCTAAAAGGAGAAGAGCCATGATGGACTTACTGGAACCGATTGTTTTGCTGGTGGACGATGAGGCGCCGTTTGTCGAGACCATGACCAAACGGTTGACCAAGCGTAAACTGGGCGTCCTGCAAGCCCTCGGCGGGGAGGAAGCCCTGCAGGTATTGAAGGAAGACGACCGGGTCGATGTGGTCATCCTGGATGTCAAGATGCCGGGCATGGACGGCATCGAGACCCTGAAAGAGATCCGCAAGGAACACCCCTTGGTGGAGGTGATCATGCTGACCGGTCATGCCACGGTGGAAACCAGCATCGAAGGGATGCGTCTGGGGGCGTTCGACTACCTGATGAAGCCCTGTGACATGGATGTGCTCATGGAAAAGGTGAATACCGCCACCAAAAAGAAGCGGGATCATGAAGAGAAGATTCGCGAAGCCCGGGTGAGTGCCATTCTCAAAGCCCGCACCTGATTGACCCGGTGCCGTTGTTGAGGAATGCTGTGCGCGGTCGTTCGGATTTCGTCGGCCGACGCCTGGCCACGGAGCCATCTGCAGTCGCGAAGCGGGGATGCCACAATGCAGGGAAATTTACAACCGAGACAGGCCGCGTCGCTAGGGGAGGCAACATGCCGAAGACCATAAAACTGCTTCTCGTGGACGATGAGATCGGCTTTGTCGAGGTTCTTGGCAAACGCTTGTCGAAACGCAATATGGACGTAACGGCGGTTTACAGCGGAACCAAGGCGATCCAGAGCTTGCGGAAGCAAGATTTCGACGTGGCCGTCCTCGACCTCAAACTGGAGGATATGGACGGGATCGAAATCCTCAGAATCTTCAAGAAGCTGGTGCCGGACATGCCGGTGATCATGCTCACCGGCCACGGTTCCGAGGAGGCGGCCCGGGAGGGCATGGCCTGCGGGGCCTTCGATTACCTGACCAAACCCAGTGACCTTGACGATCTGGTGCAGAAGATTTGCCAGGCCGTCGGACAGGAGAAATGACATGACGGAGAAACCGACCGTCCTGTTTGTGGATGATGAGGAAGATTACCTGACGACGCTGCTGAAACGCATGCGCAAACGTGATGTCGAGGCCGCCGGCGTCGGCAGCGGAGAGGAAGCCCTGGCCTATCTTGACAGCCATTTGGCCGACGTGGTGGTGCTCGATGTGCGCATGCCCGGCATGGACGGTATCGAAACCCTGCGTCAGATCAAGAAGACGGCCCCCCTGACCGAAGTCATCATGCTCACCGGCCACGCCAGTCTGGAGGCCGCGCGGGAAGGCATGGAACTGGGGGCCTTCGACTACCTGATGAAGCCGGTGGATATCGACGAACTGCTCTACAAACTCGAAGACGCCTATAAAAACAAAACGATCCAGGAAGCCAAGATCAAGGCTCTCGACGCCATGCTGACGTCCGAGAGCCTGTGAGCAGTGTGCTTAGACTATTGTCGTCGCATTGAAAAACCTTTCATGGGAGGAGAAAACTGCAATGAACTTTTTCCGACAATGGGGCCGGTTCATGATGGCGGGTTCCAGGGCCTTCGCCGCGTGGGAAATCCACAACGCCGAGAGCATTCTCAAAGATCGCAAGCGGCTCCTGCTGCTGGGGCTGATGCTGATTCCGATTCTCCTGGGGGGCATCGCCTTTGCCGAGCAGATCGGCGGGGCCCTGCCGAACCTTCTGGGCGGCAAGAAGGCTTACAGTCCCGCCTTTTACAGTACGGGGATTTTTATCATCTCGATCCTGATCGGCCTGGGGGCCGGTTTGATCACGGGCTGCATCGGTGCCGGCGGCGGGTTTATCATCGCTCCGGCCCTCATGAGCGCGGGCATCAAGGGCATTCTGGCCGTGGGCACGGATTTGTTTCACATTTTCGCTAAAGCGATCATGGGCAGTGTCATCCACCGCAAATTGGGCAATGTCTCCGTGCCCCTGGCCGGTGTCTTTCTGCTGGGGGCCATCGTCGGGGCCACGGTGGGCGGTGTGATCAACCGGGTGCTGTATGAGATCAATCCGGTCCTCAGCGATGCCTTTATCACCACGGTCTATGCCGGAATGCTGGGCTTCCTGGGGATTTACGCCATGCTGGACTTCCTCAATGCCCGCAAGGGCGGGCAGGCCGATGCCGGCGCCCATGGTGCCAAGGACGAGGGGGCCGCGATGGGTGGCCTGCCCAAAAAACTGCAGGGCCTCAAGATTCCCCCGATGGTGCGCTTCGACCATGACCTGGTGCCGGGCGGACGCGCTATCTCCTGGGTTTTTCTGGTGCTCAGCGGTGCCCTGGTGGGGCTTGCCGCCGGTATCATGGGGGTGGGGGGCGGTTTCCTGACCTTCCCGATTTTCGTTTATGTCCTGGGGGTTTCCTCCATGACCACCGTGGGACCGACATTTTCCAGATCGTGTTCACGGCCGGCTATGCCGCCATCAGCCAGTATGCCATCTACGGGTTTATCTTCTACACCCTGGCCATGGGCATGCTTCTGGGATCCCTGGTGGGAATCCAGGTCGGGGCCATGGTCACCAAGGTCGTCAAGGGGATCACCATCCGCGGATTTTATGCCATGGCCGTGCTGGCGGGTTTTGTGAACCGGGCCTTTGCCCTGCCTGCCAAACTGGGGGAGATGGGCGTCATTCCCATTTCGCCGGCCCTTGGCAAAACGCTGGAGACCGTCGGTGTATGGGCCTTTTTCATCGTGATTGCCGGCTTCGGGGCCTGGGTCATCGGAACCTTCTTGACCAATATCAGCAAGCTGAAGGGGCAGGGGGAGGTGCACTCATGATCGCCAAAAAAGGAGAATTCTACAGCGGGGCCGGCATGCTGGCGATCTTCGTGATCGTCCTGATCGTGATCTTCATGCCGGTTTTCAACGGCCACAATGGCCTCAACTATCTCGATTCCCTCTACAACTCCATCTCCAAGGGATCGGCCTACTATGTCCCGGCGCTGCAAAAAGAGGTGCAGGCCTATGCCGGGACCAAGGTCAACCTTACCCTGACCATGAAAGATGAAACCATGGCCCGCCAAAGCTCGCTGCTTTTTCAAAAGGGCGGTGCGTTGGTGAATGTTACCGGGACGACCCTGTCGGTGGAAGGCGATCTGGGGAAAATTCTGACCGTTTGTCTCGATGATGCCGATCTGATGTATCACAACAAGGGGGCGGAGGTGGCCGCCAAGTACGGCTATGGGGAGCGCCAAGCCCTTTACAACTGGTGGGCCGCCAACAACGCCACGGAAAACGACCTCAAACGCCAAAAGCAGTTCAAAGCGGCCAAGGTGGTGGCCACCGTCAACAAAAAGGCGGTGGAAACGGCCTATAACTACTACCATATCGAGCCCCAGAACATTTCGGACCGCTACGGCATCGTCATTTTCTCCCTGGTGTTCTATGTGGCCTATACCCTGTGGTACGGATTTGCCATCATGTTCCTGTTCGAAGGCTGGGGCATGCGCCTCGAGCATTGACGGCGGGCAGACCATGCGCTGCGGATAGGGGCGAGGTGCCGGCTTTACGCGAGGTCGGCGCCTCGCAGCCCTGCTCAAGCCGATGGCGGTAAGGTCCTTCTCCGCTCTCGGCTTCTCATTGTCATTCCGGAAGATGGATGCCGCTGGGGGACCTTGCCGAAGGGGTGCCGGCAGTGGTACGTTCGCCGGCAGGCCGCCAAAGTTACGGAACATCAAGTTGTTCGCAACATTATCCTGAAGCGGTGAACCAGGAGACCGGATGGGCAGCCTCAGGCACCTTATCAGCAAGATTTTCTTCCCCGGGAAAGGGGAGACCAGCGCCGACGTGGCGCAGCTGCGCCTGGTCTTCCGGGAGCGCTACGCCCACTTCAAACAGCTCATCAGCGCCAACAACAAGGCCCTTGACATCATGGCCGAGATCGAAGGCGCGCTGCAGGGCGATCGTCCCTTCGGCATGACCCTGGTGCGCTCCTGCGTTACCACCGTATCGGTGAACGTCTTCCAGATGGTGGACAATCTGCAGCGCCTGGCACCGCATAAATACGACGGGCTGACTCCCCGTTTCCATGCCATCAGTCAACAGATCGAGAAGCTGCTGCGCCGGGAAACGCGGGCCCGGGACGAACGCCTGGTGATCGGGCTGAACGCGATCGATAAGCACATGGTCGATTTGGTGGGCAGCAAGATGGCCAATCTGGGCGAAATCCGCAACAAGCTCAACCTGGCGGTCCCCTCCGGTTTTGTCATTACCGCCACAGCCTACGAACGCTTTATCGCTTATAATGATCTCAAGGTGGAAATCGAGCGGCTGATGCAGTCTGCGGACCAGGACGACATCGAGAATCTCTACCGGCTGCACGCCCGTCTGGACAAGCTCATCGTCCAGGCCGCGATACCCCCCGACCTGGCCGACGCGGTCCAAGATGCCTGGCATGACATGGAAGGGGGCGGCGGGTCCGGGATGACGGCGGCCATGCGCAGCAGTGCCCTGGGCGAAGACGAGAAAGGCAGCTCGTTTGCCGGGCTGCACCACTCGGAATTGAATGTCAGCGCCGATCATCTTTTTGATGCCTATAAACAAATCGTGGCCAGCAAGTACAGCCTGCCGGCTATCACCTACCGCCTCAACAAGGGGTTTCGGGATGAGGACATCGCCATGTGCGTGGGGTGTCTGGCCATGCTGGAATCGGTGGCCGGCGGCGTCATGTATTCCCGCAACCCTTTCGACCTCAATGATGACAACATCGTGATCAATGCCGCCTGGGGGCTTCCCAAGGCGGTGGTGGACGGATCGGTGGACGGCGATTTGTTTGTCATCGACCGGAACCCGCCGATGCGCATCGTCCGGCGGGAAATCCGGAGCAAGGACCGTAAATTCACCTGCTACCCGGAGGAAGGGGTTTGCCGGCTGGATATCACCAATGCGAACGTGCGCAACCAGGCCTGCCTCGATGACCAGGCCGTCCTGGGCCTGGCGGCCATCGCGGTTCAATTGGAAGGTCATTATGGAACGCCCCAGGATATTGAGTGGGCCATCGATCCCCGGGGGCAACGCTTCATTCTGCAATGCCGGCCGCTGCAACAGATGGAGGCCCTGTCCCATCCCTCGACCGAAGGGGCCGAAGGTCCGCTTAAAGACAGCCTGCTTATCGAGGGCGGGATTACCGCCTGCCCGGGCGTCGGCGCCGGCACGGTCCACCGGGTGGATAGCGGGCTGGATATGCTGGCCTTTCCCCAGGGGGCGATTTTACTGACACGAGAAGCCCATCCCCGCTGGGCATCACTCCTGACCCGCGCGGCCGGCGTCATTACGGCGCACGGCAGCTTTACGGGGCATTTGGCCAACGTGGCCCGCGAGTTCGGCCTGCCTGCCCTTTTCGGTGTTTCCGGGGCGCTGGAAACGCTTCCCCAGGGGGCTCTGGTTACGCTGGATGCCGGCAACCGGCGTATCCATAGAGGCCGCATCGAAGCGCTGCTGGCCCTGTCCCCGCCCAAAGCGCGTCTCATGATCGGAAGTCCTATTTACGAGACCCTGGAACAGATCAGCCGTCTGATCGTGCCCCTGAATCTACTGGATCCGGACACGCCCGAGTTCGCGCCGGCCAACTGCCGTACCCTGCATGACATCACCCGCTTCATTCACGAAAAGTCGGTCCGTGAGATGTTCCACTTCGGGCGGGATCACCGTTTCAACGAGCGCTCGAGCAAACAGCTCTACTTCCATGGGCCCATGCAGTGGTGGATTCTGAACCTGGACGACGGCTTCAAGGAGGAAGTCCGGGGGAAGTACATCCGGCTCGACAACATCGCCTCCATTCCCATGCTGGCCTTTTGGGAGGGGTTTGCGGCCATCCCCTGGGACGGTCCGCCGGCCCTGGACGGCAAGGGCTTGATGGCGGTCATGTTCCAGTCCACCGCCAATCCGGCCCTGACGCCGGGCATCCGTTCCCGCTATGCGGACCGCAACTATTTCATGATCTCCAGGCATTACTGCAATCTCAGCTCCCGCCTGGGCTACCACTTTTCTACCCTGGAGACGCTGGTCAGCGCGCGTACGGCGGAGAACTATATCGGCTTCCAGTTCAAGGGCGGTGCCGCGGACGACCGCCGTCGCATCAAACGCGTCCACTTCATCGGGGAACTCCTGGAAAACTACAATTTCCGCATCCGCCTCAAAGAAGACAATCTAATGGCCCGCATCGAAGGCTATGACATGGCCTACATGGTAGATCGCCTCAAGATCCTGGGCTACCTTACCCTGCATACCCGACAACTGGACATGATCATGACCAACCCCCGCATGGTCGATCATTATCGGATCAAATTGCAGAACGATATTAAGATGATCATCGCGCCGGATAGCGAAGAAAACGCTACATACTAGTACAGACCATCTCTTCTCAGCCTTTAGCTGTATCTTGCCAACCTACCTTTCCCTTCCGTCCCTGTTTCGGGAAAAATAATTTTCGCACTGTAAAAAATTTCGACAGATGAGGTTTGTTCTTCCATGCGATCGATGGGGTGACAACCACCATAAGAACCCCGAAAGGATTGATAAATCAGGGCGATAAGATGAAGCGGCTCCTATGCCGAATCCTGGCATGCCTATTGCTGAGAAGAGAAAATAAATGATGTCGCGAAACATCCAGCACATCTTGGAGCGTATCATCGCATTGCCTACCAGACACTTTTACGATTACTTCTTTAACCGTCCCAAAAGGGTTTCACGGTGAGCCGTAACCATTACCGCTCTGTCCGCACGACGATCCTGACCTGCATGATTCTGGTGCCGGTCATTCCGTTCATTCTGATTCTGATCATCGGTTTTTACCACTTCAAAGTTTCCCTTGAAACCAGCACGGTTCGCAACCTGAAACGTATCGCCCTTGACCAGCGGGAGATCATCGATTCGTTTTTAAAGGAGCGCATTGCCGATCTGGAATTTATTCACGCTTCCTATACATTCGACACGCTGCGGCAACCCGAGGTTTTAAACGCCGTTTTCGCGCGCTTGCAGCTGGCCTCCAATGCTTACACCGATCTGGGGGTCTTCGACGAGGCCGGGGTCCTTGTAGCCTATCGCGGGCCCTATCCATTGACCGGAAAGGTCTACCGCGAAGAATCCTGGTTCAAAGAGGTGCTGCGACAGGGCGTCTATATCAGCGATGTCTTTCTGGGGTTCCGCAAAACCCCCCATTTCGTGGTGGCCGTTGCCCGGGACAGTGCCCAGGGGCGCTGGGTGATCCGCGCCACCATCGACAGCCAGACCTTCAACACCTTGGTCAGCAGCGTTGAAATCGGCCGCACCGGTGAAGCCTATATCACCAATCTGGATGGTGTTCTTCAGACCACCCGCCGCTCCGGTGGCCGTCCTCTCGAAGACCCGGGCGATGCCGTCGAGGCCGGTGAAACGATTCCGTTGGGCTACAGCAGCCATGGTGTCGATGTTTTGGCGAACACTTTTTTCTCCAGCAAGGATTTCCTTTACGCCGCGGCGCCCCTCAAGGGGGGGGCCTGGGTCCTGTTCGTGCGACAGGCCAAAGCCGATGCCTATGAGGCGCTGCGTACCACCATTTACATGACCGCCCTGATCTGTTTGCTGGGAGGCGGCCTGATTGTCGTGGTGGCCTTTTATCTTACCAATCGCATCGTCAGCCGGATGGAGAAAATCGATGCAGAAAAGGCGCAGCTGGGCCAACAGCTCATCGGTGCCAGTCGATTGGCCGAATTGGGTGAAATGGCGGCCGGTTTTGCTCACGAAATCAATAACCCCCTCCAGATCATCAAAAGCGAGCATGCCCTCATCGAAGCGCTGCTGTCCGACCTCAAAGAGGCCGGTTCTTTGCCGCCGTCCCCCGAACTGACGGAGTTGGAAGAATCCATGGCCCAGGTCAGTCTGCAAATTTCCCGCTGTGCCCAAATCACCCAGGCCATTTTGAAATTCGGCCGGCAAAGCGAACCGACGGTCAAGTCCATCGATCTGCGCGCGTATATCCCGGAAATCATCCAGATGGTCGCCAACCGGGCCAGCGTGAACGGCATCGCCGTGGTGCAGGAGGTAGGGACGGATACCGCTCCGGTGAAAGGTGACCCGGCTCAATTGCAGCAGGTGATGATCAATCTTTTCAACAATGCCTTCGACGCCATTATCGAGCGGCATGGCACTTCCGGCGGTGAGTTGCGTGTGACCACCGCCACGCAAGCGGATGGGGTCGTCGAAATCACCGTCACGGACAACGGCAGCGGCATCAGTCCGGAAAATAAGGGCAAAATATTTTCCCCGTTTTTTACCACCAAACCGGTGGGCCAAGGGACCGGGCTGGGCCTTTCGGTGTGCTACGGGATCATCGACAGCATGGGGGGCACCATGGCGGTGAAAAGTGATCAGGGGGGCGGTACGGTCTTTTCAATCCGTCTGCCGATGGATAGGTCCGGCGGAGGAAAGCGGCCCTGATCATCCGGCGGGTGAGATCCACCGTTGCATATGATGGACGAAGTTCTTCTGATACGGAGAGATGGAAAGCGGGAGGAAAACCCTATGGAAGCAATGAAGCTCATGCTGGTGGATGACGAGGAGCGGTTTTTGACAACGACCAAAAAGTTGCTTGAACGCAAGGGCTATGAGGTCTTGACGGCATCCAGCGGCGCCCGTGCACTGGAAATCCTGCGGGAAACCAATGTCCAAGTGGTGATTCTGGACGTCAAGATGCCCGGAATGGATGGTAACGCCACGCTGGTGGAGATTAAACGCCAGTTTCCCATGGTCGAAGTGATCATGCTCACGGGTCATGCCACCGTGGAGTCCGCTATCGAGGGTCTCAAAGCCGGTGCCAGCGACTATCTGATGAAACCCACCGATATCGATGACCTGATGGCAAAAGCCGAGGAGGCCTTTGCCCGCCGTCAGGGGTTGGAAGAAAAAATCCGGGTCGCGCGGATGCGGCACCTGATGAAATCCCCGCGTGCGATTATCGATGAGTCATAGAACCCTGCCCGGGCCGTTTGGTAACCGAGAAAAAGGATTTGCGCAATGGCAAAGGAATCCAAGAAAAAAGCGACGGGTTACGATAAATATATCGACTGGAAACTGTTTGTTATCCCGGTGGTGTTGTTTTTCCTGATTCTGGTCCTTCCAACGTCCGAAGGCATGAAAGACGTGGGGGCGGAATACAAGGTCGGGCCCAAGGTGGTGGTCGCGTATATCATTCAGGACCTCTTCCACACCTCGCGTACGGATGCCCTCCAGTGGCAGCTTCTCACGGCCCGGATCATGGAGCAGAACATGCAAATGGGGGCGCTGTCAAAAGCCCGCTTCATGAAACGCAACCTCAAATGGGCCCGCAACTACGGCATTCAGGCCGATGCCGCCAACCTGGAGCGGGCCCAGGCCTTTATCAAGGAGAATGTCAGCGACGAGGCTTTTGCCGCCCTGATGGCCGATGCGGTCAAGCTCCGCAAGGAAAAGCTGCGTTACGACGAGCTTACGGGGGATAACAAGGTCGCGGCCGAAAAGGGGGCCTGGCACATCAAAGTGGCCATTGCCATGGTGGTCTTCGTGGTCTTCTGCTTTTTGACCGAATGTATTCCGCTGCCGGGGGTCGCTTTCTGCATCGGCTTGATTCTGGTGTTTACGGGAGTCGTCAGCCGGAAGGAGGTGGCCGGTCTATACTGGGACGACGCCTGCTGGTTCATCATGGGCAGCCTCATGTTTGCCGCGGCCTTTGTCAAGACCGGCGTGGACAAGCGGGTCTGTCTGATGATGTTTCGCAAGCTGGCGGTACCCAACGTCAAATGGATCACCCTGATCTTTTTCATCATCATCGCCCCCCTGGCCTCGTTCATCTCCGACCATGCCCTGGCCGCCATGTTCCTGCCCATCGGGATGCTGTTGTACCAGAACAGCCTTACGCGGGAAGTGCCCTCGGATCCGGAGCTGGGCAAGATGCTGATGATTGCTATCGCCATGGCCTGCAACGTCGGCGGGTTCGGGGCGCCTTCGGGCGGGGCCCGCAACGTGATCATGATGACCTACCTGAACGACATGTTCGGCATGGACATCGGCTATTTCCAGTGGGTGAGCTACGCGATGCCGTTTGTCTTCGTCATGATTCCCGTGACCTGGCTGGTGGTGAACTGGCGCTTCAAGCCCCGGATCGTCTCCCTGGCCCCGGCCATGGAGCATCTGCAAAGCGAAATCGGCAAGATGGGGGGCTGGAACCGCAAACAGGTGATCGCCTTGATTATCTTCGTGGTCATGCTGTGGGGCTGGTTCACGGAGAAGATCTTCTTCCAGCTGGGCATCTATCCGGTACGCCTGGGGATCGGGGTCATCGCCGTCGCCGGTGCCATCGCCTATCTGCTGGTGGGGATCGTCAATTGGCGCGACTACCAGGAGAAGGTCGATTGGGGCGTGGTCTGGCTCTATGCGGGCGCCATCATCTTCGGCAAGACCCTGGATGAAACGGGAGCGGCCTATTGGCTGGCCCGCTCCTGCATCGATCTGCTGGCCCCGCTGGGCATGGATTCGGGCCTTCCCCTGATGCTGGCGAACAACGGCTTGACCGCGGTTTTGACCAACCTCATGGCGGACGGTCCGGCGGCGGCCGCCGTGGGCCCCATTTCCTTGAACATGGCTGCCATGGTGCATCCCGGGACCACCTATCTGCCCTTCATGGCCATGGCCACAGCGGCGGCCTCCTCCTTTGCCTACTGTCTCATCATCGGCACGCCGCCCAACGCCATCGTTTACGCCAGCGGCTATCTGGAGCCCAAGGACTACGTACGGGTGGGGGCTATCATGTGGGTGGTGGCCAATGTCGTGTTGGTGCTGTTGACAACCGTCTATTGGGTTTTCAGAGGGTTCGGCGACCTGCCGGCGTTCTGACGCGGTGAGACATCAAAGGGGGGCCGGTCCGAAAATGGAGAACAACCACATGCATTCATACCCAGCGGTTGAAGACGGCAAGCGCTTGGGACCCCTGCGCTTTTCGAAGGGGAAGATGTATTTCAGCCGCCGAAACGAGCGCCGCTTCTTTTTTATCCTGACCCTTATCATGCTGGCGGTCGCCGTCGCCGGTAAAATCGGTTTGTTTTTTTAGAGGCCGTCATCGTGAACACCGCGACCGACATCACCCTGCGCAATTATATCCGGATCATGGGGCAGCTCTTGACCCGGCCGCGGGTCTTCTTCCGCACCCTGCCTCACGATCTGGGGATGAAGCGCCCGATGCTGATGCTGGTCGTCTCAAGCGTGATCTATGTCGCGGCCTGCCTGCTGAGCCGCAGACCCGCCGATCCGCTGACCTGGGGCGGGGTGCTGTTGGCCAATGCCCTGGGGATGGCCGTGATTACGGCTGTTTTGGGCTTCGGGGTCATGTTGGCCACGCGCGGGAAGCAGGTTCCTTTCGGTCCTTTTTTCAGTATCTATGCGCTTGCGAACAGCGCGGTTCTTCTAGTGGCCTGGATCCCGTTTGCCGGTTTGCTCGCCGAATTGTTCAAATGGTGGTTGATCGGAACCGGCCTGATCCGCTCTTTCGGCCTGAAGATGTGGCAGACCGCCGTTATCGTGGGCGTCTCGGTTATCGGGGTCGTGGTGATCTTCAAAGGCGTTTTAGCCCTGTTGGGGACAGGGTCCGGCTAACGCCCCGACGTCCGGACGAGGGAACAATACGACCCCGCGGTACACCGACGTGCGACGCGAAGGCCATGGGCAGACGGATCACAGCAACCAACCCATAGGGAGATGTTGGCGATGAGTGAGAAGATAAAAGTGTTGATGGTTGACGATGAAAAACAGTTTCGCACGACCACTGAAAAGCTGCTCAAGCGCAAGGGATTTGAAACGATTCTGGCGGCCAGCGGCGAGGAGGCCATCGCGAAGCTCGTCGAAAACCCCGATGTGGTGATTCTGGATATCAAGATGAGCGGCATGGACGGCCACCAGACGCTGGTGCAAATCAAAGCCGATCAACCCGATCTGCCGGTCATCATGCTGACCGGGCATGGGGCAATGCCGTCGGCCCGGGAAGCCCTGGGAGAAGGCGCTTACGATTATCTGACCAAGCCTTGCGACATCGATCTCCTGGCGGCCAAAGTCAGAGATGCCTATTTCTACCGCCGGCAGGCGGACGAATTCCAGGAGCGGCGCGTAATGGGCGTCATGATACCGCTTCAGGAATACACCACCTTGAGCGGTGAGGCCAGCATCCGCGAGGCCGTAAAGGCCTTAAAAACATCTTTCACATCCCGGGAGTCCACCAGCCGCATCATGGAAACCGGCCACCGTTCCATTCTGATCATGGACGCCCGAAACAAGATCGAGGGGATTCTGAGTATTCGGGATCTGCTTGAAATGGCCATGCCGCCTTATCTCAAGGCGCCCAAGCCCTCGACCGCCGACAGTATTCAGTACTCCCCCATGTTCTGGAAAAACATGTTCAGCCAGACGATTCTGGCCAACGCCGAAACAAAGATAAACGACGTCATGTCACCGCCTCCGCCGACCATCGACGGTACGGCCAGCCTCATGGAAGCTGCTTATATGATGGTCTGCGGAGACGAACGGCGCCTGGTGGTTGAGCTTTCCGGGGAGGTCGCGGGCGTTGTCCGCGAGCAGGACCTCTTCTTCGCCATCGAGCGCATTTTGCGTTCCTAAACGATGCCGCACCAGCCCTGCGAAAGATGGCATGAATGAACCATACACCATATTGATTGCCGACCGGAACTCCCACGTGCGCATGTTCTTGATGCGTGAATTGATGGCCGAGGGGTATCGCGTGCAACTGGCGGCCACGGCCGAAAATGTTCTCAAAATCGTGTACGCCCAGCAGAAGATCGATCTGGTGATTCTGGACCCCGATCTTCCGGGCATCGAAGCGGGCACGATGCTTGAAAGATTGGCGGACCGCATCCCGCTGTTGCCGGTGGTGCTTCACACCCACCGGCGGCACGACGAACCCGCCTTGTGCATCAACACGGCATGGGTGACCGTCGTTGAAAAGGCGGGAGACAGCGTGGAGCGTATCAAGGAGATCGTGGGGACGCTGCTGGCGACTTTCGGTCGGGATATCACCGCCGCCCATCGGGATCGCAATCGGGAAGGGGAGTTGTTGTGAACGCACCAACGATCGCGCCCTTGATGAGGCCCGTATCGACCTGCTGCGCCCGGCGGAGGGGTGGCGTGCGTTCCCGAAGCCATTCGATCACGCTTGCGGCCGCGAAGACCGCCGGCATGCCACGCACGAATACAGGAGGCCGACTGCAATCGGTGACAGCGGCAGGCCAATGACGACCCTGTCAGATCGCAATAACGGACTTGATAGAATTCTGAAGGAGGATGAATGGCACATCATACGCCCATGGACAAAGAGGCCCCCCGGGGATGGACATGGAAAAATCAGCCGGGGTATAAGCCCCTGCTGCTCTTGATCGCGGCCCTGGTCTTTACGGCGATTGTAATCCTGCCACCGCCCCCAAGCATGCTGAATATGGTCAGCAAGGTCAATCCGCCCGGTTACAAGCTGGCCCAGGGATGCAAGACCATCACGGATACCGTCAACAGGAAATTGCGGGCGGACGCCTTCCAAGCCTCTCAAAACGCGTCATCATCCGACACATCCTCTCATAACGAACCCCTCCTTACCGCCGAAGAAGTGGCCCGCTTGGCCAAAATCATGGTGGCCATTTTATTCCTGGCGGCCTTTTTGTGGGGAACCGAATCCCTGCCCTTGGGGGCCACCGACATCCTGGTGGGGGTGATGCTATACCTGTTCACGATTTTGCCCATCAATGAGATTTCCCAGGCCTATATGAAGGACGCCGTATTTTTTATCTTCGGCATCCTGGCCGTGGCCGTGGGGGTCGCCAAGACAGGGCTCGATAAGCGGATCGGGCTTATTTTGCTGAGCCGTATCGGCAGTGCCAAGGCCTTTGCCTTCCTTTTCCTGCCCATGCTGGCGATATCGGCCGGCTTTTTATCGGAGCATGCCCTGGTGGCGCTATTGATTCCAGTACTAATGGGCATTTACAAGGTTACCTGCAAAATTCATGGCGTCAAAAAGGACCGCGCCCTGGCGATTTTCCTTTTGTTGGGCGTCTGCTTTGCCGCCAATCACGGCGGACCGGGATCGCCCGCCGCCGGGGGGCGCAATGCCATCATGGTCGGTTATTTGATGGAGTACGGATTTCCGATTTCCTTCCTGGACTGGATGAAAATCGGCATGCCCTTTGTGCCGCTCATGTCCGTCGTGATCGGCGCCTACATGTACATCCGTTGCAAACCCAAGTTCCAGGTCAAGGACGTGAACCCCAGTGAAGTGGTCAAGGCCGAAGTGGCCCGCATGCCCAAATTCGGCGGGAAAGAGGCCCTGATGGCGATCATTCTGGTGGCCTTGGTAACGGCCTGGATCGTACTTGGGGAACATGCCGGCCTCGGCGGTCCGACGCTTTATGCCGTCATGGCCATGTTCGTCTGCCGGATTATCACCTGGGAGGACGTTCAGGACGGCGTGGCCTTCGACGTGGTGGGACTGTATGCGGCCGCCTGCGCCATGGGGGTCGGTCTCAAGTTCACCGGTGGGGCCCTGTGGCTGGCCGATACCTTTGTCAGCCTCCTGCCCGATGCGTTGACCAAAGGGGACGGTCTGGTGGTGGGCGTCAGCATCCTCACCGGCACCATGACCAATTTCATGAGCGACGGCGCCACGGTGGCTGCCCTGGGCCCCATTGTCCTGCCCATGGCGACCCTGGCCAACGTGAGCGTCTGGAAAGTGGGCTTGATTACCTCCTTCTCGTCTTCCTTCGCCAATTTTCTGGTGGTCGGCACGCCCAACAACGCCATCTGCTTCGGCATGGGGCGGGATCCCGAAACCGGCGAACGTCTGCTGGATGTCATGGATTTCATCAAATACGGGATTCCGGTGACGATTCTGGCCTGGCTCGTGCTTTGGCTCTGGGCGGTATTCGGCTATTGGCGGTTTTTGTCCTGGCCGACGGGCGGTTGATACCATGCGGGCGCGGGTAAGACGCACGGGAGCGTGATATGAAGGAAGGCCTGTATCGTAATCTGCAGCGCAAAATCATTATTTGGACCTTGCTGGTCTCCCTGGCGCCGTTGCTGATTTTGGGGGCGACGCTCTATTATCAATTCGAAAATACCTGTCGGGGGAAAACCAAAGAGCAGATCAGCTATCGGGCCCAGGCCCAGGCCGAAGCCCTTGATTTGTTTCTCAAGGAGCGCACCGCCATTCTGAATGCCATGGCGGACACCCATTCCTTCGAGCACATGATCGAAGAGAAAAACCTGGCGCGTATCTTCGACGTCATGAACGCCCGGGCCGGCGCTTTTGTGGATTTGGGCATTATCGACAGCCAGGGCAACCATCGGGCCTATATCGGCCCGTATGATCTCAGGGGCCGCAATTACCTCGACCAGGCCTGGTTCGACGAAGTTATGATCAAAGGGTATTATAAAAGCGACGTCTATATGGGCTTTCGCCAGCAGCCCCATTTCATCATTGCGGTGCGTCGGCACGAGAACCAGCAGGCCTGGATTCTGCGGGCCACCATCGATCCCAATCGCCTGGAGGAAATCGTGCGGTCGGCCCAGATCGGCCGCACCGGAGATGCCTATCTGGTGAATCGGGAGGGGATTTATCAGACCCGCCCGCGCTTCGGAGGCGATGTGCTCGGCAAAGCCAATCTTGATACGGACCAATTCGGCGGGCGGGTCACGGTCATCGAAATAGAGGATCCCGACGGGGAAGAACGCCTCTACGCCGGCAGCTGGTTGAATGACAACAAATGGCTGCTGGTCATCAACCAGCAGCCCCTGGAGCTTTTGTCGCGCCTTTTCGCCCTGCGCCAAATCGAGATCTTCATCATCTCCCTGGGCGTTGTGGGCATCGTGATAACGACGATTCTCACAACCCGGCTGGCCATCAATCGCTTGCGCAAAAACGATCAGGAGCTGGTCGAACTCAACGCCCAGCTGGTACAGTCGGACAAACTGGCTGCTTTGGGCAAAATGGCGGCCGGCGTGGCCCACGAGATCAACAACCCCCTGGCGGTCATTTTACAGAAAACAGGCTGGATGGAGGACCTCCTGGAGGAAGAGGATTTTAGCCAAAGCGAAAATGCCGAAGAGTTCCGCGAATCGATTGCCAAAATCGAAGAACACGTTGAACGGGCGCGCAAGGTGGTCCATAATATGCTTGGGTATGCGCGCAAAATGGAGCCGCGTCTGGAAGACGTGGACGTGAACGACACTATCAACCAGACCGTTACCTTGCTCGAAAACCATGCCCGCATCAACAATATCGATATCCAGGTGGATCTGGAGGAAAGCATACCGATTATTGCCAGTGACCAGGCCCAGCTCCAACAGGTCTTTTTGAACCTGCTCACCAATGCCATCGATGCCATCGGCAGCTCGGGTTCCATCGATGTGGTCAGCCGACGCGTCGATGACAGGATCGTGGTGAACATCAGCGATGACGGCCCGGGGCTCAGTGAAGAAGCGCTGCGCAAGATTTTCGACCCCTTTTACACCACGAAGGGGGCCGGCAAGGGAACCGGCCTGGGCCTGTGGGTGAGCCACAGCATTATCGAAAAAATGGGCGGCCGTATCAACGTGAAAAACAATAGCGACAAAGGCGCCACATTTACGGTGGGAATACCGATTGTGATTCCGGAAAAAAAATAAATCACCATTAAGGGGGAGGCCCATATGGATTACTTCAGCATATTGGTGGTGGACGACGAAACCGATTTTCTGGAAACGCTGGTCAAGCGTCTCCAAAAGCGCAACATCGATACGGTGGGCGTCACCAGCGGTGAAAAGGCCATCGAAACCATGGCGCACAAACGCTTCGACGTGGTGATTCTGGATATCAAAATGCCCGGCGGTATGGACGGTATCGAGACCCTGCGGGAAATCAAACGCCATCATCCCTTGACCGAAGTGCTTCTGCTGACCGGCCACGGGTCGGTGGAAACCAGTATCGAAGGAATGAAAATGGGGGCCTTCGACTACCTGCTAAAGCCCATTAAGCTGGAAGATCTGATGGTCAAGCTGGGCGAAGCTTTCGAAAAGAAGGATGCCCACGAACAGAAAATCAGGAAGGCCCGAATCAAAGAGCTTATCCGTTTCCCCGGCCGGGTGTTTCAGCAGGATAAAGAAGAATAGCTTTGTTATAGAGCATTACTGCAGAGAACGACGGCGGAACGGGCCGTTCCCCGTGCGATTGCGCATGGATGCCGGTTGAAGGCGGGTTCCATAGGGACCTTCAACCGGTTTTTTGCATTCCGGCCGAACCGGGTTAGCGTCTCGCGGTTTTTTTCGGAAGGCCGGCTGAAAATAGGCCTGTGTCACCTGATCAGCCGGCACCGCTTTCTTGGCGAGAGACTGCCCAACTACCTGGTCTGGCGCCTCGACACGGGATTTAGGCGCTTTGAAACTTGCTCTTGTAGGCCTGGTAGATGATATCCACGGCCCATTCGGGTTTGTTGATGAAGTCACAATTGATGACCAGATCGAATTCGTAGGCCGAAGCATCCTTCTTGCCGAAGGCCCGCTGGAAAAACCGCCGTTGTTCCTTGTCGGCTTCGTCGAGCTCCTTTTGGGCGCTATCTGCCGATATCCCCAGGATATCCGCTACCCGCTTGACGCGATATTCGCGGGAGCTGATGCAGCGCACGGCCAGAATCCGCTCCCGGGGCAGGATCAGATGGGAGCCGCGTCCCACAAAAATGGTGGGCTCGGCTTCGGCCAGACTCAAGACCGCACTGGCCAGCTTGCGCATATAATCCCCCATGACAAACGACTTCTCGCCGAACAGAAACGCGCCGATCTGGTTGATTTGGCCGGGATGGCGCTCGTCGAAGAACTTCACGGTTTTATTGCCGAGGTCCGCGTCTTCGGCGATTTTTTCGATGATCATGCGGTCGGCGACCCGCTGCCCGGTTTTCTTTGCGAGCAGTTCGGCAATTTCCAGAGCGCCGACACCGATTTTACGTGAAAAGCAGATGGTCGGTGCCAAAACGGTACCGGCCGAGGTCTGCGCGCTGGACCGCCGTTTCTGCTCCTCTTTTTGTTCCAGCTGGCGTACGAAGTGCTGGGCGCGTTGAGCCGTGTCGGGTCTTTTTTGGGCATGGGTGCCCGGAAGGTAGCGGCTGCCCGCAACAGTCTTGGTCATGACACACCTCCGTCGTTGGTTTGACATGGCTGGGGCGACATCCCTCCAGCAACGTTTGATCGGCAATGATTCTGACGATTTGGAATGCATGAAACATGCCGAATCAAAAGAATAAAAACACAAGTAAAAACAATCGGATAAAAAGCAAATCATGGCTGCGCCAAGCGGTTTTGGGCATGGTTTAGAAGAATTGCCACCCCGGGATTCGCGAAATTGCGAAGATGCGGACGACATGGCGATATTGTTGAAAAGATCAACCGCAAAGGGGCCTCTTTAAAAGACGGCCTTGGCGGCATGCGGTCTGGGCTGACGTGGTTACCAGGCTGTGGATAACCAAGAGATCGAAAGGCAAGGCGTCGTCTGCTGCGAAAAGCGCCGCAACCATCAAGGTTGCCGCACCGTTTCGCGAGGGCGGGATTCACTTTGTCCACGATCTGCTATGCCGTCTGGCAGGGATGGTGGAGGAGATAATCTTCCAGCGCCGTGAGCCCCGTCAAACGGATGCGGCTGAGCGGGAAGCGTCTGAGCGGATACGTCTTCAGCGTTTGGGTAAGGCCATCCTGGACAGTCTGCGGGTCGCATTTGTTGAGAATCAGACGCGTCACCGTCATGTCGATGTCTTTCAGCTTACGGCAGATACGTTCGGTTTCGGAACGGGACAGGGGATCGTTGTTGAGGACGAGGTTGATATCGGTTGCGGCGGCCGTAAAAAGACGTCGATGCCGGCCGCTGTCTTCAATCAGGGTTTGCAGTCGATCGCGCACTTTATCCTGCTCGATCTCGATGGATTTCAGTTTGATTTTCGAGACGATTGCTTTCTTGGCATAGATGCGGGTTCGGAGGTCCAGCAATTCCTTCAGCCACAGGCAGGTGATGCTCGGCAGGGAGAAAAAACGCAGGGTCAACGCGGTGGGCGGCATATCGAAAAGAATATCGTCCATGTGGGCGTTGCGGCGCACCGTATCGTCAAAGGCCAGCAGGAGGGCATGTTCTTCCAGCCCGGGGGCAAATTTGAGGACGTTGAAGTGGCGCTGGAGGTTGAAGGCACTCTGATAGGCATAGGCTTTTTTGAGAAGCGCGCTGCTTTCCTTGAGATAGTCTTGCACCCACCGATCGACGTCGATTTCCCGGACCACCAAACGCGGACGCACCAGCGTCGGCTTTTCCGCAAAGGCCGTCTCAAAGATGTCGCGCTGGTTGTGGGCGGGATCCAGGGACACCAGAAGGGTGCGATGGCCGGACTGGGCCAGGTGGAGGGCCGTCAGAGCGGATGTGGTCGATTTCCCGACACCGCCTTTGCCGATAAAAAAATGCAGACCGGTCGACATGTTACCTCATCAGTCGATGGAGAGAACGGAAAAAAGATTCCCCAGGGGATCATGGGCCGTTAGAACGCGTTCCAGCACGAGATCCAGCTCATCGGTCATCAGCGGCAGCAACGCCATGCTGACATGGACGGGGGGCGAAGGGATGCCCAGAAAGGCCCCTAAAACAAGGACACCGAAGATGTTGTCGAGTTCTTCGATCTCGTAGGCGATGGTCTCAACCGCCTTGGCCCGCATAACGGCATCGGCGCTTTCCCACAAGGACCGCAGCCACATGTGCATTCCGGCCATGGTTTGTTCTCCGGTGCTAGCGGCCTTCGGCCGAATTATGAATGACCCGCAAGGGAGGGGCTTTCACCGCACCGGCGGCCACGCGAAACAGCCGGCGATCGAGCGCCAATCGGTTTCGGGAGGGGAAGGTGCTGTACACGGCATACAGGGCCGTCAACAGGCTGCCTGCCCGGTAGAACAGGGGCGCGGCGAGCATATCGGTTCCCATGGCCAGTGCCAGGGAGGCCATCCCGATCAAGATCAAATGGCGTTCGAAGCGCATGAACACGTCAGGATCGATGCGGCTTCGGTTGCGACAGACGAACGCAAAATAGGACCGGTAGAGAATCGGACCGGCCAGACCGCATACGGCGGCAAGGATGAAAACGAGCGGGCCCCAGGGCAGCGGCCCGGAGGGCGATGGCAGGGCGCCGTCGGTCAGATGGCGTGCGATGCGCCCGGCGGCCCATAGCACGACAATGGCGGCGGCCCATCGGGCATAAAAAGTTTTGAGACGATGTTCCATGGCCGATTGGTTTCCTTTACCTGGGCGTTTTTTCAACTGGTTTGCAGTTTGCGGGTGATAAAACGATCGTCCAATTCCCGGGCGATTTTGATGATATCACTGCTGGAAAGCTCGTCGAACGCCAGCATGGCGTTGCCGAAAAAGCCCTGGCGTCGGATGGCGAGCGTCTTTTCCGCAATTTCGTGGGACATATGATCCCAGAACGGGTGATCGAAAAGGTCGACGGCCTGGCTGAGATGCCCCTGCTTGACGGAGTAAGCCGCCCCCGAAACCACCGGGGGCCCGTCGAAATAGGCGACCCCCGTGTTGCGGCGCACCGGGAGCAGCGCTCCGGAGTGGCTGCCCCGCAAAAAGCCCGGTACGAAGGGACCGATGGCATAAGGCGCCAAAATTTCACCACTGGACGGGAAATGATCCTGGACGCGTACGATGGCCACGGGATCGTCCTGGCCGGTGATGAATCCGGCCACATTGTGGACCCGGGTCGTGCTGACCGAAACGGCCTGGTCGTCGTTGGTGCGCGAAAAGATGGCTTCCACACTGAAGCGCTCCGGGTTGCGCAGCAAGGCGGCCATGTCATAGAGATCTTCCGGCGCTTCCAGGCTCACCACCCGGTCATGGGCGGCATAGTGGACATCCATGATGACGAAACGGAAGCCGCGGTGCAATTTCTTGGAAAGGAACAGGCCCGAACAGGTCATGGGATCGGCAAAGGACAGATAGAGCGGAAGATTGAAAGCCCCCGGACGGGTCTTGTCGGCTGCCAGAACGAGGAAGGCTTCGTTGGGGCGCTCTTCGAAAGACAGCTCGGCAATGCTCGGTCCCAACCCCTTGACGGCGCCTGAAAAGGCGTCCCGGAAAAGATCCTGGCCCGCCCCGTAAAGGCCTTCTTCGGCCGCCTGGCGCGCGCCGCTGTGCAGGGCCTCCATCAAGCCGGCATGGATCGCGGGATCGTTGCACGGTTTGTCATGGGTGGCCACGATGGTGATGTCATCGCCTGTGAAACTCACGTCGGCATCGATCAAAAGGGTGGCCAGATCGTTGTGTACATAATCGTCAACGGCCTGGCGGACCCGGGCGCTGGGCTGCAGGTGGCCGCCGATGCCGCCCAGGTCGGCGCGAAAAGCACTGATGGTGGTTTTCACTTTTCAGGTCCCTTTCTCAATAGAGAAACATGGGTTTGCCCTCGATCCGGCCAATGTGGGGCCGGTAGGCTTGCGCGTCGTAAAAAGCATCCACATCGACGCGTTTGACCGTGCCGCTGATATCATCCAGGGAAACGTCCGTGTAGCGTCCCTTCTGCAGCGCCACCATGCGGCCGGTCTGCCCCTTATCGATCAGCTCGATGGCCAGGTTGGCGAAGTTGCGGGCCACCATCAGGTCCAGCGAATCCGGCGAGCCGCTGCGCATCAGGTAGAACAAGGGCTGATAGATAATGCCGATGCCGGTCAACTCTTTGATGACCTCAGACGTCCAGGCCCCGATGCCGCCTAACTTGCGGTGGCCGAAGGCGTCGGCCCGGCCCCTGAGGAACATGTCGCCCCCGGACGCTGTGGCCCCCTCGCTGATGGTCAGCATGGCGTAGCGGCTGGGGTTGGCACGGCGGTCTTCTTCCAAAAAACGCGCCAGACGTTCGGGATCGAAGGGCACTTCCGAGATGATGGCCCGGTCGGCCCCGGACAGATAGGCGGCGATCAGCGATGTCTCTCCGCAATAGCGCCCGAAGAGTTCCACCACGGCGATGCGTTCGTGTGAGCCGCTGGACGTCCGCAGGGCATGAATAAAGTCGACGCTGCGCGTAATGGCGGTGGAAAAGCCGATGCAGTAATCCGTGCCGACCACATCGTTATCCATGGTTTTGGGAATCGCCAGAACCGGAAACCCTTCCTGGTGCAATCGGGCGCCAAAGGAAAGCGTATCGTCGCCGCCGATCGGTATCAGGATGTCGATGGCCAGGTGGGCCAGATTGCGGATCACATGGTCGGTAAAGTCCTCCTTCTGCTCTTGGGAAGCGTAGCGGTCCTGCAGGCCTGGTGGAGCCTCACTATAGGGGACCGCGCCGGGATTGGTGCGTGAGGTATGCAGAATCGTGCCGCCCGAGCGGTCGATGGTGCGAACCTTATCCGGTGTCAGCCGCTGAAGGTGGCGCTCGGACGAAGCGGGGTCCTGGTGATCATAGGCCAAAAGGCCATGCCAGCCCCGGCGAATACCCACGACGGCATAGCCGGACCGGGTGGCTCGCATGACCAGCTCTTTGATACAGGGATTGAGTCCGGGCACATCACCGCCGCCGGTCAATATGGCAATGGTTTTTGGGGGGGGCATGATGCTTTTCTCCTTTGTCAGCCGGCGGGCATTCTTGCGATGCCTTTTCCGGGGTTACGCCCGCTGGCGCTGCGGGGGGCCGGAGGTGGCGCCCCTAATCGAGCGACACGACCAGCAGGTTGTTCGTTGTCCCGAAAGAATTGGGCACCTTGTGACCGTTGCGTGGATCCTCCTGATAGCGGCCATCGATCCAGAACTTGTATTCGTAGTGCCCCGGCGGGAGGATCAGGGCCTTGTTCCAGCGGCCGCCACCTGAATGACGCATGGGGTGCCGCTTGGGGTCCCAGTCGTTGAAGGTCCCCACCACGGCCACATCCTGGGCTTCGGGAGCATCGCAATAGAAGATCACCCTGCGGCGTTTCGGTATCGTTTTGGAATGCGCCTTGGACATGATGTTTTCTCCTCTTTCTTGCTATCCGACCGTGCCGATCGAGGGCTCACGGCCGGCGGTCGGATACCGGCCGTGCAAGCGTGCGCCCTGGATGATGGCCGTGAGGACGGGCGCGGCTTTCCATCAATTCCCCCGGGTCACATGATCGCCGGCGAAGGGGATTCTGACAGATCCTGGGGCGCAAAAAACTTGATGATCCCCTCGATGGCGATCCATACGGCGATGACCAGGATGATGAAATTGACCACCTGCAGCAGCAGATTGTGGGCCGCTCCAAAGCTGAACTGGTTCATGGTGACCGCCCAGATGGTCATCACCAGCATGAAGACCGCGGGTATCCCTGCCACCATCCATTTCAGGCCGCCCTGGGCCTTGAGATACAGGGTGATGATGATCAAGGCCAGGGCCGCCAGGGTTTGATTGACGGCGCCGAACAGCGGCCAGAGTTTAAGGGCGCCGTTGCCGCTGGCGCCGGTGGCGAAGGCCAGGATCAAAGCCGTGCCCACGGCGATCGCGGTACCGGTATAACGTTCGCCCAGAAAGGGCATATTAAAGCCATTGCCCAGTTCGGCAATGACATAGCGCTGAATGCGGGTCGCCGTATCCAGGGTGGTGCCGGCAAAGGAGGCCACGAAGACCGCCATGATGGCCAGGGTAAAGGTCTTGGGAATTCCCACCATCATGATCATATTGGCGGCGCCGTCCACGAAGGCACTGATCTTGGAGCCCAGGCCGGCGGCCGCGGCCCATGAGGAATAATGGGTGGTCCAGGCGGCCACCCCGGTCAGGGTGGTGCCGTCCTTGGTGGTATAGCCCATGCCGATGCCGGCCGCCACGGCAATGATCACCAGGGTGGCCAGGCCGCCCTCCAGCAGCATGGATCCGTAACCCACAAACAGGGCGTCGTCTTCGCTGCGCACCTGTTTGGCCGAGGTACCCGAAGACACCAGGGAATGGAAACCGGAGATGGCCCCGCAGGCGATCGTGATGAACAGGAAGGGCCACATGGGCGGGGCTTTGGCCGGGGTCGTTTGCAGGGCCGGGGCCACCAGATGAAGATCCCCTCCGAAGCTGGCGAACAGAACCCCCAAGATAAGCAGCCCCATGGCGATCAGGAGCTGGTGCGAGTTGATAAAGTCCCGGGGCTGCAACAGGGTGGTCACCGGCAGCACCGAGGCGCAGAAACCGTAAAAAAGGAGGATGATCGTCCAGACCCCGGTGGCCGGGATGCCCGCAATCGCCGGCATCTGGAAGGGCAGATAGGGGCCCAGAAAGACGCAGATATACATCAGGATGACGGCATAAATCGACCAGGTCATCACATTGGCGCCTTTGCGGTAAATCAGGTAACCGAGACCGATGGCAATGGGGACTTCCACCCATACCGCCAGGACCGACTGGGGATACATGGCGAAGATCACGGCAATGACCAGACCGAAGACGGCGATGACGATCCACAGCTCCACGAAGACAATCAGGAAGAAGAGGAGTTTCGTCCGGTTGTTGATATATTTGGCGGTAAACTCCGAAATCGACTTTCCCTGGTTGCGCATGGAAATGATCAGGGCGCCGAAGTCATGGACGGCTCCCATGATGATGCTGCCCAGAAAAACCCAGATCAGGGCCGGCACCCACCCCCAGATAATGGCGATGGCCGGCCCCACGATGGGCCCGGTACCGGCGATGGAGGTGAAGTGGTGGCCGAAAATGATTTCTTTTTTGGTGGGGACGTAGTCCATCCCGTCCTCGAATTCCACGGCCGGGGTGCGTGCTTTGCCGGTCAGGGCGAAAATGCGTCGACCGATATAGCGCCCGTACAATTGATACATCGCGATGTAGCCGACGAACGCCAGAACCATAATGAGCAGAGCATCCATGGGAATCTCCTCCTCTGTGCGTTTGGGCCGACACCGATCAACGCAGGATGATGCGGCCCGCCGTTTCGTTTAAGCGTCCCTGCGGGCGCGGATGATCAACAGGGCGCGGTCGATGCGGTTTAATATGCCGGAGGCCACGCTGCCATAGAACAAGCGCGACACTCCCCCGCGGCCGTGGCTGCACATGGCCACCAGATCGACATTTTCGCGCTGGGCGGCGTCAAGGATCTCCTTGACCACGGATCCCATCACCGCCTGTTGCCGGGCCTCGATGCCCTTGGCCCGGAATTCCCCTGCCAGGCCCTTGACGTATTGCTCGGCCTCCTTCCGGGCGCCTTCGATCTGGTTTTGGAAATGGGCATACTGCATGTCGTCGTAGCCGAACACACGGGGTGCGCTGAATACGGTCAGAAAAATGACCGTGGCCTGATTGTCGTGGGCCAGCTTTTCCACATGGGGCAGGATCCTCTCGGCCCGTTTGGAGCCGTCCAGCGGCACCAGTATTTTATTGTACATATCGACCCTCCTCTGGGGGTATCGCGCGAGCCGGTCGCCACGGTTTCAACAGTGCCATGCCGGCCGACCCGGCGGTCCCATGAACGTTTCGCCGCTTGCCGGGACGGTCGCCTGTCAAACCACGATCCAGACCGCCCGGTTGCGCACGGTGTTGACGATCTTGTGGCCCACGCGCCCCATGATGAAATCCTCCACCCGGGAAAGTCCGCGGCGCCCCATGATCAGCGTCCCGATGTCGTTCTGGCGGGCGAATTGAATCATGGCCATGGCCCGGCTTTCCACCCCCGAAACGACCTCGGTATGAATCCGATCCGGCTTATAGCCGGCCTTCAACAGGCGCTCCGTGGCTTCCTGGAAGACGGGATGGATGGCTTCGGTGGCTTCGGCCACCAGCGCCTCCACCCTTTCCTGCTCGATCTGTGCGACCAGGGGCGATGGCAGCGCCGGGATTGTCTGCCAGGACCGTACAACGTGCATCAGGTAGATCTGACGCCGATCGTGACCGTTGCGGGTCGACACCACATGGTCCACGGCCCGCATGGCACCTTCGGATGCGTCCAAGCCCACCAGGAGTTTTTCAGGTGCGGGATTTCCGCCTACCACCCAGAGGGTCACGTGACGCAGTTGCTCGATCACTTTGTTGGCCACGCTGCCCAGGACGAGTCCTTTGATCTGGTGGTGACCCTTGCGGCCGACCACCACGGCATTGTACCCGTTGTGGGACTCTTTGATGAGATCGCGTGCAACACCCACTTTACGGTGTTGCGCTTTGACGGAGATGCGCTCGCGGGCTATGCCGGCCTTTTCCATGATCTGGCAGGTTTTTTCGATCAGGTCGTCGGCCGCCTTGCGCTGCTCGTGCTCCCAGGCGCGGATGGCGGCCATCTGCTGCCGGCCGGCCGGATTGATGCCGATGTCGTAAAACGCTTCATCAACATTCAGACGCACATGATAGAGAACGATGCGCGCCCCGCATCCCTCCAGCATGCGGGCCGCATAACGTGCCGTATTGAAGGCCTGCTTCGATCCGTCGATTGCCACTAGCACTTTGTTGTTCTCGTTCATTTTTTCCTCTCTCGCGGCCGCCTTGGGGAACTAAAGCCCGTTTGTTTGGGTCGACCGCTGTGATGGGGGCGTGAAGGCCCGTTGTAATAGGTCACCCCGACCGGGAAGCCCGGGGGGCCTGTTCCCTTATCGTCACGGCAGCATCAAACGACCGCCCGGATGGCGACGGATGGGCGATTCGCTGCCCACGGTCCGTCCATCGCATCGCTTTGTGTCGGTTTGATGTTGCGCCCATTGAGATGTCCCTTTTTCCGCCGAAACCAGAACCAGCAGGTGTTCAGGCGGCAAATAGTTCCCGCCGGTTTTCACGGTGATCCACCAGATAGAGGAGCCGGGCCGCCCCCCGCAATTCTTCCAGCATGGCGGGTATTCTATCGCGATCCAGATGATAGGCCCGGATGTAGACATGACGGTATCCCTGGGGGGCCCGGTCATAGGACGTCACGATGCTCGCCAGGCGACCGTCATAGCGGCGGATGATGTCGGCCAACTCCTTGATGGATCCGGGCCGGTCTTCCCCTTCGAAGGCCAGATGGACGCCCCGACGCTTGACGCCCAGCAGCGACATGAGGGCCTTGAAAAGATCCTGCTGGGTCACGATACCCACCATGCGTCCTTTACCGTCCAGAACAGGGGCCCCGGAGATGTGGTGGTCATGCAGCACTTCGGCCGCCTCTTCGATGGTATAGGTGTCCGGTATCGTAATGGGCTTGCGGCTCATGATATCCCTGACCTTGATCCGCGTCAGCAGGTGCAGCAGTTCGTGGACCTCGAGCAGGGTGGCATCCGAAGCCGAGGCCCGTTTCAGGTCGCGGTCGGTCAGGACGCCCACCAGGGTCCCGCGTTCAAATACCGGCAGGGTTTTGATCTTGTTTTCTTTTATAAGTTGCAAGGCATCCGCCATCGACGCTTGGGCCTCAATGCTGATTACCGATGGATTCATCCAGTTGCGCACAAGCATGATCGATCTCCTTTAGTCTGAAGGTCCTTTAGGGGGATCCTCGAGCAGCCGAATAATGGCGTGCTCGATGGTCTGGGAGTTGAAGGGCTTGTCGATAAAAATGTCCACACCGATCCCGGCCGCCTGGGCATACAATTGTCGGGACCCGAAAGCCGTGATCAGGATCATGGGGGTCTCAGGGGCCACGCTTTTGGCTTCCCGCAGCATCTCAAGCCCGTCCCGGTCCGGCAGCTGGTAGTCGCAGATCAGGATATCCACGCCGCCCTGACGGAGAAGCGTAAGGCCCTGCTGGGCGGTTTCGGCCGTGGTGACCCGGCATCCCTCGCAGCTCAGGCAGACGGACATGGAATCCCTGATCCAGGCATCGTCGTCCACCAGCAGGATGTGTTTATCCTTGAGGTGTTGGGTTCTTGGGTGACTTCTAGGGGATCTCATGGCCGGTTTCCCTTCAAACGGTCGTTGTCTCCGAATCCTGGCGGGATGGGAAGGATGCCGCGGAATGATCGGTGACTGTATCGGGCATGTCCGCATCTGCCGTAGGAATATCGATGGTCAGCTCAATGGCCCCCATTTCACGGTTATGGTGCTGGCGGAAGCCGGTTTTGCGGCCCAGCCGCAGCATATAGGTATTGTCGGGGAGCACATAGCCCACGACGGTCTGGATCTCCAGTGTGTGGGCGGCAGAGATCAGCTTGCCCAGCAAGGCGGCTCCGATACCCTGTCCGTGAAGGGCATCGGCCACCATGATGGAAAACTCGGCGCGGTTGTTGAGGGCCGATTCGCGAATCAGGCGCGCTGCCCCGAGCATTTCCTCCCCCTGGGGAACTTCCGCCATGGCCACCAGGGCTATGTCACGGCCGTAGTCGATTTGGGTGAAGCGGGCCAGCATCTCCGGGGAGATGCGTTTCAGGGGACTGAAAAACCGAAAGTAAATGCTCTCCGAGGAGAGTTTCTGGAACAAGTCCGCAAACAGCGGGGCATCCTCCGGCTTGATGGGGCGGATCAGCATGTGGAGGCCGCTGCGGGTGACGACATGCTCTTCCAGTTGATGGGGGTAGGGGCTGATGACCAGATGGTCGGGGGCGGCCTCCGGGCTGGCTTCGAGGCGGATGCGGGCGTCCGCCGCCCGGAGGCGGTTGTCCACGACCATGGCCGGATTGATGTCGAGTTCGGCAATTTCGGGAAAGTCCGTCACGAGCCGGCTGACACGGATCAATACTTCCTCCAGGTGCTCCAGGGAGACGGCCGCTTGGCCGCGGCAGCCTTTGAGCAGTGCGGCGATACGGGTCTCTTCAATCATCTGACCGGCCAAAGCGCGGTTCAGGGGGGGTAGTGCGATGGTGCGGTCGCGCAGAATTTCGGTGTAGATCCCGCCGGCGCCGAATAGCACCACGGGACCGAAGACGGGATCGCGACGGGCGCCGATGATGAGCTCATAGGCGGCCCCCTGTAACATGGGCTGAACGGAAACACCTGTGATGGAGGCCTCGGCCGCCCTGAGCACGAGACGTGCGTAGGCCTCTTCGACCGCGGCGGCGGTTTCCAGGGACAGGTAGACACCGCCGGCCTCGGATTTGTGGACGATGTCCGGTGATACGATCTTCAGGACCACCGGATAGCCGATCTGCTCGGCCAGGCGAACGGCCTCCGCCGGTGTGCGGGCCAGCTTGACCGGGTTTATCGGAATACCGTAGGCCGCCAGGATGGGTTTGGTTTGCAGCTCATCCAGGGCGAACGTTTGGGCATCCATCAACCGGTCGATAAAGCCCTTGGCCCGGGGGCGATCCACCGTGAGTTCCGAAGAAAAACGGCCGGGAATTTCCTGGAGCATTTTCTGGCGGCGGCGATGGGCTTCGAGCCGTTGAAAGGCGGCCACAGCCCGCTCGGGCGTCGTATAGGTGGGATAGCCCTGAAGGTTGAACTGGTAAACGGCCTGGTCGACGCTTGTGCCCCCCATCCACACCGGGAAGACGGGGAATTTCGGTTTTTGCTTGAGATAGTCGATGATGGCGTTGGACACGGCGGTCGAGTTGCTCAAGGCCTGGGGAATGAAGATGATGATCAGGCCGTCGATAGCGGGATCGGCCGCACAGATTTCCACGGCCTGCCGCCACCGCTCGGGTGAGGCGTCGCCGATGATGTCGATGGGATTGCCATGGCTCCAGAAGGGCGGCAGAATCGCATCCAGGCGGTCCATGGTCTCCGGGGAGAGCTGGGCCGGGGTCAAGCCCACGCGGTCGATGGCATCCATGGCCACGACACCCGGCCCGCCGCCGTTGGTGATGACGGCCAGGCGTGGACCGGCCGGAAAGGGCTGCTTGGCGATCAGTTCCGTGCAGTCAAAGAGTTCTTCAATGGTGTCGACCTGGGTGATGCCGGCCCGTGCAAAAGCGGCGCGGTAGACATCGTCCGCCCCGGCCAGGGCGCCGGTGTGGGAATAGGCCGCTTTCGCTCCGGCCTGTGACCGGCCGGCCTTGAGCACGATAATGGGTTTGATGCGGGAGGCTGCCCGGGCGGCGCTTATGAACTTGCGGGCCTGGGTGATGTTTTCCACGTAGAGTACGATGGAACGGCAGCCGCTGTCCGCGCAGCAATAATTGAGCAGATCGCCGAAATCCACGTCCAGCATGCAGCCGATGCTGATGAAATGACGAAACCCGATATGTTCCCGGGCCGCGCGGTCGAGGATGGCCAGGCACATGGCACCGCTTTGGGAGATGAAGGTGATGTTGCCGGCGGGCGGCATGCGATCCAGAAAGCTGGTGTTCAAATTGGCCGCGGTGGATATCACGCCCACACAGTTCGGGCCGATGATGCGGACCCCGCTTTGCTGCGCCGCTTCCAGGATATCCTCTTCCAGCCGGGCACCGGCGGCACCGGTTTCTTTGCCGCCGGCAGAAAGTACGATGGCGCTGTCCACCCCGGTGTGACCGCAATCCTCGATCACGCCCTGGGCGGCCTCGATGGGGGTGGCGATCACGGCCAGGTCGATGGTCTTTCCGATCGCCGCCAGATTGGGGTAGGCGGGCAGGCCGTTGATGGTCTGCCGGCCGGAATTGACCGGGTAGATCTTGCCCTTGTAGCCGCCGGCCACCAGGTTGCGAATCACGACGTAACCGACGCGTCCGGGGGTATCGCTGGCGCCGATGATGGCGACGGAACGGGGCGAAAAGAATTTCTCCAAGGGCGGCATCGTCATGCGATCTCCTTTGCGAGAGGTAACGAACAGGTGCCGTCGGCAGGGCCGATCGGGCTCATGCCCCACCCTTGAGCAGAAAATGTGCCATGGTGTTCTGCTTCGTTAATAAAATAAATAAAACAGCATGTTATAAAATTTTACGGGAGATTGGGCCGGGGGGATGCGAAGCTGATTTCGCAAAAGTGCGAAGGGAGGAGTGGAAGGATTGCGAAGCTGTTAGGGGGTTAGTTTACGGTGCCGGTAGCGGAACGTGTGGTGGTTAAGGCCCAATAAACGGGCGGCCTTGCTTTCATTGCCGCCGCTGAGGTGCAGGGCCTGATCGATGAAATGCCGTTCGATCTGCTCCAGGGTATGGGAGAGTTCGATTCCCTCGGTGGGTAGCGTGGGCAATACCTGCAGCCAAGTATCCGGATCGCAACCGGTTTGCGGGGAATTTCCCAGACCCAGATCCTGGGGGGTCAGTTCGGCCTGGCGGCTGGTCAGAACCGCCCGTTCGATCAGATTTTTCAGCTCCCGCACATTGCCGGTCCAGCGATGGTTCCGGAGGGCCTGTTCGGTTTCCGTGGACAACCCTTTGAAACGGGTGCCGAATTTGGCGTTGAAGTGCTCCAGATAATATTTGGCCAGGGGCAGGAGGTCCTCCGGACGCTCGTTGAGAGAGGGGACTTGAATCTTGATGACCCCCAGACGAAAATAGAGGTCTTCGCGAAAGTGCCCGTCGGCCATCATCTTGGACAAGTCCCGGTTCGTCGCCGTAACGATGCGCACCGCCACATGCTGGGGTTTGGTTTCGCCGACCCGGTAAAACTCGCCCGATTCCAGAAAGCGCAGCAGCTTGGCCTGGGCTTCGGGGCTCAGGTCGCCGATTTCATCCAGGAAAAGGGTGCCGTTGTGGGCGGTTTCCACGAGCCCGGTTTTGCCGGATTCCCGCGCCCCGCTGAAGGCCCCGCCCCGGTAGCCGAAAAGCTCGCTTTCCACGAGGTCCTTGGGGATGGCGGCGCAGTTGACCGCCACGAAGGGACCTTTGAAGACCGGGCTGTGGAAATGGATGGCGCTGGCCAGGAGTTCCTTGCCGGTGCCGGTTTCGCCTTCGATCAGAACCGGTGTATCGGCACTGCGGGAAACCCTTTGGACCAGATCCATCACGCTCTGGATGGCGTTGCTCTCCCCGATAAAGAGGGGCATGTTTTCCTTCAGGCACCGGGCCTGCAGGGCCTGGACTTCCTTGCGCAACCGAATGGTCTCCAGGGCGTTGGCGATGGTCAGTTCGATCTGGTCCATCTTCAGGGGCTTGACCACATAGTCGTGGGCGCCCAGTTTCATGGAACGAATCACCGTGTCGATATCTTCGAAGGCGGTGATCATGACCACCAGAATGTGCGGGTTGGCGGCCTTGATGCGCGACAGGGCCTCGATGCCGTTCATGCCGGGCAGTCCGATGTCCAGGAGCACGAGATCGGGGGGTGATTTTGGCAATGCCGCCAGGGCGTCTTCCGCACTGCCAAACCCGGTGACCTGATAGTGATCCCCCAGGGCGAGGGTGATGCCCTCGCGGATGGTGGGCTCGTCGTCCACGATGAAAAGGTGATAGCGGATGGCGGTCATGGGGTCGCCTCCGTGCACGGCAGTTCGATGGTAAAGGCGGCGCCGCCCCACCTCCCGGGACCCACCGAAAGGGTTCCCCCGTGGTCTTCGACGATACGCTGGCTAATGCTCAGCCCGATGCCGCTGCTGCCGTGTTTGGTGGTGTAGAAGGGATCGAAAATCTTCTCCCGGAATTCCTCGGGGACGCCGGGGCCGGAATCTTCGACGCAAATCTGGAGACCGTTCGTGTTTTGTCGGGTTTGGATGCCGATGCGCCCTTGGCCCGGATTGTTCTCGAGGGTTTCGGCGGCATTCGTAATCAGATTCAGCAGAACCTGCTCCATGAGCTGCGCGTCGAGCCGCGACGGCGGCAGATCGGCTGCCAGATCGGTCTCGACCTGAACGCCTTTTTTGCGCAGGATCGCGGCCGCCAGGGCAATCGCTTCCGTTACCGGCTGATTGATATCGGTCAGCACGAAGCAGGGTTCGGTGGGGCGCGCGAAATCATAGACCCGGCGGATGACGTTTTCGATCTTGTTCGAGGCGGATTTGAGCTGGGCGATGATCTTGTCGACTTTTTCGTCTTCCCCGGGTTTGACGAGGAGCTTTTCGAGGGTATCGATATAGATATTGATTCCCGAGAGAGGGTTGCGAATCTCATGGGCGATGCCGGCCGCCACCCGCCCCAGGGAAGACATCTTGTCCTGGGTGCGCATCATGCGCTCCATTTCCTTGGCCGGCGTGATGTCCATCATATTCATCAGGATGGCGTCTTTGTTGCGGTAGTCGATCAAGGTGGCGCGGCAGTACACCCATTTCAAGACCGAAGGGCGGTCCTGGCGCGGGTAGAAGCGACACACCATGTCGACCCGCGGCAATTGTCCGGACAGTAAGGATTCGAGCGAGGCTTTGAATTTGTGGCGGTCTTCGGGGTGAATGTGAACCAGTTCGAAAAAGGAGGCCTGGGCATCCGCTTCCCCGATCAGCCGCCGCAGTTCGGGATTGCGATAGACCTCGCGCCCATCCTGGATGATGCTGATGCCCACCAGGGCATTTTCCACCATATCGTTGAGGCGCTTTTCGCTCTTGGCCAGGGCGGCCGTGGCCAGTTTGCGTTCGGCAATTTTGCCGATCCGTTCCGCGATGGCTTTCAGAAGGTTGCGCTTCTGGCTGGCAAAGGGCCCCTCCGCCAACGGCGGGCGCGCTTCCAGGTAACAGACTGTCAGATGTCCCTCGACACGGTCCTGAATTTTAATGGGTACCGATAGCCGCCATGCGGTGGATTTAAAATTGTCGGTTTGATAGGTCTTGCCCTGCAAGGTCAAGCGGGCGCAGGAAATTGCGGGATATTTCATGGCTGGCAGCAGGATGTGCACGGCCCTTTCCAGAATGCCTTCCAGATCGATGCCCGGTGTCTCCACCAAGCGAGACAAGTCCAGCAGGCATCGCAGCTCCTTCTCGTGCAGGCTCAGTTCCAGATTCTTCATACCCACTTGCTATATCAATGAGGATATCAACTTGCAAAGGAAAATACTTTCCAATGGGCGGGAGCGTCGATGCTCTCGAAGGTCTTTGAAATCAGGCCTTCTCATGCCTATGCGGCTTCGATAAGCAGGAAGCAATGACCTGTCGGGTAGTGCTTCAGGCGGGGGGCAGCTTGCGCCCGGAGTTTCGGGACGGCCGGGCGATCCCGCGATGGAGGACCATTTCTTCTCCGGCCTTGAATCCCTGCCGGAAGATATCCTGGTCCTGGCCTCCGCCCCGCTGAATGCGGCTGGTGCGGGGATGGCGCCGGTGGAAATAGGTGGTCAACCGGGGATCCGGCTGGCGGACCAGGGCGTTTTGATCGGGGCGGCAATCCGGGAGCCGCTCTTTTTCCAGCTTGTGACGAAACCCCTCGATGATCCCCACGGCGAAATCGCTTTTCTGGTGCCGTGTCAATCGCTTTTCCGATGTCATACCCCGCCAGCGGCGTTCGACATACGCTTCGACAAAATCAAACACATAGCTTGCCTGGGAGACGTTGATGGGAGTCCCGGAAATCTCGAGGGCGCGTCCCATTTTCCCTTTAGCAACCACAAAGGCCGGCACCCAGATGCCCTGCACAAAATAGAAATCCTGAATGAAATTGGCCAGGAAATAGGTTTCCTTGAAATGGCGCAAGGCCGGCCGTCCCAGGAAAACGCTGGTAAATGATCGGGCCGGATCGGTTTCCAGGGTGGTGATGTGGTGGCGGGCCATCAGGGCATGGGCTTTGCGCATGGCGGCTTCCGCTTCGTGCGCATTCCGACTTTGGGCCAGCGAGAGCAGTTTGCGAATCCGCTGCCGCAGGGGATTTCCCGTTCGGGAGCAACGGGCGGCAATGCGGTCGTGCAGCGGTTGGCGCGCCGCCGTGGCGGAAGGGTCGGCCCGCAGCATGAGGCAGGCTTCCTGGAAGGCGGGACCGTGGGCGGTTTGTCCCTCGCCGCCCAATGCGGTCTGGGCCAGCTGGTGGGCCATTTCGTGCCGGAGAACGTCGCGGACCTCGTCCCAGGGGTGGGATACCGCCAAGCGGCGGTTCAGGCAAATTTCCCTTTTAAGCGGATCCCAGACCCCCAACCGGTCGGCCATATCCGCCAGACGGAAAAGCGGGCGGCGCAGACGCCGGCGGTAATCCGGGGTCAGGTCGCCGGCGGCCAGGTCCCATTCATGGGAAAGGCCCATCAGGATAAGGCGTTCGTCGGCCGTCGGGCCGTTGGTCGGGTTCGGCATGGGGATCACTTGGCCTGATAGCGCTTGATCGCGTCGAGAACGTAGGGATAGAGGTTGGTGACGATCATGCGGTAGCCTTGCGGGGTGGGGTGAATCCCGTCCGCCTGGTTGAGGCCCGGCCGTCCGGCCACCCCTTCCAGGAAAAAAGGCATCAGGATCAGATCGTTTTGGCGGGCGACTTCCGGGTAGATGGCGCTGAAGGCCCGGGTGAAATCCGGACCGAGGTTGCGCACCATCTGCATGCCGGCCAGCACGACGATGATCCCGCGCGCCTGCAATTCGGATACAATGGCGTCGATGTTGCGCAGGGTCAGGGCGGGATCCACCCCGCGCAGGCCGTCATTGGCGCCGGTTTCCAGAATGACGATGTCCGGATTCAGGGTCAACATCCAGTCCAGGCGCGACAGGGCGCCGCTGCTGGTTTCGCCGCTGATGCCGGCATTGATGACGGTGTAGGCGAGCCCTGCCTCGTGCAGCCGTTTTTCCAGGAGCGCCGGGTAAGCCTGGTTTTCATCGACGCCGTAGCCGGCCGTGAGACTGTCCCCCATGCAGACAATCACGCCCCGGGCGGTTTCCACCGCGTCGGCGGCCGGCCGGGCGGCGTCTTCCTGTGACGGACGGTCGCAGCCGCCCGGAAAGCAGGCCAGCAGGACGAGGATACCGATGACAACGGTCTTGTTCTTCATGATGGTTGTTAATCCTTCGTTTCACTTCGGCGCAACGACCTGAATCCCTCGTCGGGACCCGGTCCCAAAGGGTGCCTTCGCCTTACTCGGCGGCATGGGTCCGCAAAAACTGGGCGGGTTTGCGGGCCATGATAGCGCGCGAGGCGGTCAAACCCACCGCGACCACCACGGCCATGCCGGCGGCCATGCCCAAAAGGGACGCCTCCAGGTAGGGGTGGTAGGGCATGTCAAAATAGCGGGTGCAGACCACCCAGCTGATGAGGTGGGCCAGCAGCAGCCCGCCCAGGGCGCTGGCGCCCCCCAGCAGGAGGTTTTCCAACGAGAACACATAAACCACAAAGCGGCGCCGGGCGCCAAGGATTTTATAATAGACGGCCTCGCGGATGCGGGCCGCGCGGGTGGCGATGACCGAGCTGATCAGCAGCAGGATGCCGGCGGCCATGCTGAAAAGGGTGAAAAAGCGAATGGCCTGAGTGAACCGCTTCAAGGCCGCCGCGACCTGCCGGATGGACTGGCTCACATCCAGAACGGTGACATTGGGCAGGGCCTGGACGACACGGTTCTGGAGGGCGGCCGCCTCGTGCGGGTCGACGCGCAACGCCGTGAAAATGGTCTGGGGGGCTTTTTGGAGCACGGCATCCGGGAACACGAAATAGAAAAAGGGCTGCATGCTTTCCCGTATGCGGGTGCGGATGCTGGAAACGACCGCCTCCAGGGGAACCCCCTGAATTTTGAAGCGCAGGCGGTCGCCGATGTGGATGTTGCCGATTTCGGCCACCCGATCCAGCACGGAGACCTGGAACTGGCCGCCGTCGGATTTAAAGAGGGACTTGCCCCGGATGATTTTCTCGTCATCGAGAAGATGATGGCGGTAGGTCAGGTTGAAGGGGCGGGCCAGATTGTCGCTTTTGCGCTGGCGCTCCCGGGCCGGATCGATGGCCCGGCCGTTGATGGCCATCAGTTTGGCGCGCACCACCGGATAGAATTCCAGGGGCCGGTCCACGAGTCTGGTAAAAGCGGCCACCTGATCCGGCTGGATATCGAGGAAGAAAAGATTGGGGGCATCGGCGGGATAGGCCTCCACAAAGGTGGCATCCAGGTTTCTTTCGATCAGGAAAATGGCGAAGATGATGGTGAGGGAGGCTGTCAGGGTTACCAGGATGGGCTGGGTGGCGTTGCGGGGGCGGAAAAGGCCGCGGATGGCCTGCCGGACGGCCAGCCGGCGGGCCGGAAACCGTTGCAGGGCTTTTAGAAAGACCCATACGCCCACGAAGACAATGCCCACCAGGGCCAGGATACCGCCGATGAAATAGCTGCCCGTACGCCAATCCGCGAGGTGCCAGAGGACCAGGCCGATAAAGAACAACAGGGTCAGGGCCACCACCAGCCATTCGCCGGGATAAAGGCGGTGGGAGCGCTTTTCGTGCCGCAAGAGGGCCGAGGGTTTGAAATGCCGCAGGCCCAGCAGGGGGCGGGCGGCAAAAAGGCCCACGGCCAGCAAACCGATGACGAAGCTTTGGCCCACGGCTTCCCAGGCGATATGGAAGGTGGCGTCCGCGGGAACGAGACCGGCCAGCAGGCGGGACAGGCCGGCCTGCAGGGCCAGTCCGGCCGCAATACCGCCGATGGTGCCGAAAAGACCCAGCAATAGGACGACGCCCAGATAGAGGCGGGTGATAAAGCGGCTGGAAGCCCCCAGGGCTTTCATGACGGCCATGGAATGGACCCGGGTGCGCAGAAGTGCCGTCAGGACGCTTTGGATACCGATGCCCGCCAGGAGGAGCGTGAAGATGCCCACGAGCTTGAGAAAAAAGAGCAGGTTGTCGAAAAAGCGCTTGAGGCGCGAGTCCGCGCTGCGGAAGGTGTCCACCTGTTCCTGGGTGGGATCCGCTGCCCCGCGCAGCGCTTTCTGGACAGCGTCCGGCGCCAGGTCGGGGGGCAGGCGCAGCAAGGCCTTATAGCGGATGCGGCTGCCCTGGGTGATCAATCCCAGCCGCTGCCGGTCCCGGGCATTGACGAAGATCCGGGGGCCCAGGGTGAACACGGTGAGCGGCCGATCCGGCTCGGACAGCACCACATCCCGGATGACCAGGGCCGTATCCCCCAGATAGAGGCGATCGCCGACGGACAGGCCCAGCCGGTCGAGCAAGGCCTGCGCGACAACGATGGTCCCGGGGACCAGCACATCGTGGAGGGCTTTGCCGGAGGCCAGGGTTACCCGGCCGTAAAAGGGATAGCCGGGTTCGACCACCTTTACGGAGGAGAGCAGCGAGGCGGAGCGGTCCGCCTTCCGGGCCACGGTGTAAAACTCCCAGACGCGGGCCGTCTCCACTCCCGGGCGGGAAGCGACCGCCGCCAGTTCGGTTTCCAGGGCGGGCAGAAACGGAAAACTGGAGCGCACAATGATATCGGCGGCATGCAGCTGGCGGGCATCCCGCAGCATGGCCTGGTGGACATTGGACTGAAATCCGCCGAGGGCGGTCAGGCCCACCACCGCGAGAATGATGCAGAGCAGGAGAACCGCTGTTTGCTGGCGGTTCTGACGCAGCTCGCGCAGGATCAGCCGGGGCAGCAGGGGGATCGACATCAGGGGCTCGCAGGGGCTTGCAGCCGGCCGTCGGCCAGCCGGAAGCGGCGATCGGCCTGCCGGGCCAGGTCGGGGTTGTGGGTGACCAACAACAAGGTGGTCTGGAACTCCCGCTGGAATTCAAGCATCAGCTCCAGGATGGCCTGACCGCTGCGGGAATCCAGATTGCCGGTGGGCTCGTCCGCAAAGATGATCGCCGGCCGATTGATGAGGGCCCGGCAGATGGCCACCCGTTGCTGCTCGCCGCCGGAGAGCTGATGGGGCATGTTGTTCCGGCGGGGGCGCAAGCCCACCCGGGCCAGCAGTTCGGCGGCATCGGCGGCGGCGCTGGCGGAACCGGCGAGCTCGGCCGGGAACATGACATTTTCCTGGGCGGAGAGGGAGGGCACCAGGTGAAAGGATTGGAATACGAACCCGAAGGTGCGGTTGCGCAGGGGCGCCAGTGCATCTTCACTCAGATCGGTGATGTCCCGATCCTGGATGCGCACGCGGCCGCTGTCCGGCCGATCCAGCCCGGAAAGGATGCTCAAGAGGGTGGACTTGCCGCTGCCGCTGGTGCCCTGAATGATGGCGAATTCACCCGCAGCGATGTGCAGGGAAACATCTTGGAGGACCTGAATGCGTCGGTGGTCGATGGTATAGGATTTGTTCAGCTGCTCGGCCTCAATCATCCCGGGTACGGTCCGCTCCGTTTTAGTTGGTATTTTTATTTTATGGTCAGTCTAAGTCCTCGACCTCTGATGAAGGTCCCGGAACGATTCGACCAATTCGAAAAAAGTAAGCGCCTTCGGGGCAAAGTCAAAAGGGCCGGGCAGCCAACGATCACCCGGCCGGCTTGGGCCGGCCGGACATTCTGGAACGCGCTGCTGCGTGGGGCAGGATGCTCCCCCCCGGGCGGTCGGGATCAGGACCGTTCGATCTTTTTGAAGGCCGAGGCGGGGAAGAAGCAGTAGGGGCATTCCTCCGGTGGTTCGTCGCCCAAATGCACATAGCCGCACATGCGGCAGCGCCAGACGCCCGAAGCGTCTTCGAGGTCCACATCTTCAAAGTCCTTTTTGTTATGGACCGGCAGGTCTTCGAGGGCGGGCATGACAGGCTTATAGGCGCCCAGGGCATAGCCGGCCAGGATAAGGTGCTGCACTTCGCTGGTACCCTCGTAGATGCGAAACAAGCGCGTGTCCCGCAGCAGCTTTTCCAGGGGGAAAAAGCGTGTATAGCCATAGCCGCCCATGATCTGCAGGGCCTGATCCACCACCTCGAAGGCCGCCTCGGTGGCGTAGAGCTTGGATACCGAGGCGCTCACATTGGGGTCCATGCCGTTGTCCGCCTCCCAGGCTGCCTTCCAGATCAGCAGGCGCGATGTTTCGACCTTCTGGTACATCTCCGCGATCTTGAACTGGATGGCCTGGAAGTTGAGAATCTTGTCGCCGAAGGCGCGGCGCTTTTTGGCATAATCGATGGCAAACTCCATGGCGGAGCGGGCCGCCCCCACCGCAAAGGCGCCGATGGAGGGACGGGTGCGGGCAAAGGTGCGCATGGCCAGCGTAAAGCCCTCCCCCGGCGGGGCGATGACGTTTTCTTTGGGCACCCGCACGTTTTTCAGGTTGATGGCCGTTGTATTGGAGCTGCGCTGGCCGAATTTGGGCATATGCCGTCCGGGGGTAACGCCCTCCCAGCCGGTTTCCACCACAAATGCGCAGATCCCGGCATGGGCCGCCTTGGGATCCACCGTGGCGAAAACGGTGACGTAGTCGGCGATGCCGCCGTTGGTGATCCAGAATTTGGTGCCGTTGAGGATATAATCGTCCCCGTCCCGCCGGGCCTGGCAGCGCAGGCTGGAGACGTCGGATCCCATGGTGGGTTCGGAGGTGGCAAACGCGAAAAATTTGCGGTCTTTGGTAATGGTGGTCAGATATTTTTGCTTGGCAGCTTCGTTGTCAGAAAGAATCAGGGGCTCCATCCCCAGGGAATTGTCAAAGATGCTGGTGGCCAGCCCCGGGCAGACGGCCGCCAGCTCTTCGGTGGCCACGACACCCTCTATGATGCCGTAGCCCTTGCCGCCATATTGCTTGGGGATGTCCCCGTTGATCAGGCCGGTGTCGTAGGCTTTGTGAAGGATGTGCATGGGGGTCTCTTCGCGCTGGTCATATTCCCAGGCCACCGGCAGCAATTCCTGCAGGGCAAATTCACGGGCTTTCTTTTGGATGGTTTTTAGTTCGGGGCTCAGGGAAAAGTTCAGCATGGTTGACCTCCACGGATGGTTAGGGGGTGATAGTCCTGCCAAGCCCCGGATAAAACACCCTCCATGGGGTTTTCCGGGGCCGGCCTTCATGGCTGCGAATCCATTTCACATCAACCCGCGGCATACGCTGGTAAGGCGAGAACGCACGCTGAGGTTGCAGCGCCGCGATTCATCCCCAGCGGAGGATTTGTCCCCCTCGGGCGGATCGGGCGAAAAACGTTTTGAAGATGGATTCAAGTGATTGTGCCCGCCTCCGGACAGTATCGTCGCAGGGTATCGGGGGGGAGGGACGGCGGGCGGGGCGAACGCAACGGGTTGCATGGACCCCTTTCTTTCACCGTTTTCATGCCACATCATGGGGGTGCAGGCAAGGGGCAAATGGCCGGCGAGGCAACCCCGGGGGGGCGGAGGCCGATGCCGCCGGGCATGACCGCGCTTTGCCGTTCGAGGAGCGGCGCATTGTGGTTGGCAGACAGGAATGATAAGTAGTGCCCATGCGTATGACGATCAAAGGCGAGGATCGATCCGTGGCAGAGCATGATGCGGGCGAAGGAATGGCGAGCGGCCGTTATCCCGAATATCCCCGGGTTGCGGTAGGAGCGGTCGTGTTCAAAGACGGCTGCGTTCTCCTGGTACGGCGGGGCAAAGCGCCGGCCTGCGGCCAATGGGCGATACCCGGCGGAAGCGTGCGGCTGGGGGAAACCCTTCAGGCGGCGGCCGAGCGTGAGATCCGGGAGGAGACCGGGATCCGTATTACCGTCGGCAAGCCGATTTATACCTTCGATGTGGTCGACCGGGATGCGGAAAACCGCATCCGGTATCACTATGTGATCATCGATTTTGAGGCGACGTATCAGGACGGCGCCGTCCGTTCCGGCGACGACGCCCTGGAGGCCCGCTGGGTGGCGGCCCGCGAACTGAACGGGCTGACCGTAAGTCGGCCCACACGGCAGCTGCTGCGCCGCCACTATGGTTTCGGAAGCGAGGCGGAAAGTGGTGTCTGATCGGGAAAAGTGGGACTGCAAATACCGTGAAAGGGAATTTTCGTCACACCCCTCCAGTATCGTTCGTGAATTTTGCATTCGGGCGCCGATCGGACGGGCCCTCGATCTGGCCTGCGGCAACGGACGCAATGCCTGTTTCCTGGCCAAAAGCGGATTCGAAGTGGATGCCGTGGATATTTCCGAAGTGGGCCTGCGCCGATTCGTCTGCCGGTCAGCGGGCATCAACCGCATCTGCCAGGATGTGGACACTTTTGTCATTCGTCCCGGGCGCTACCAGTTGATCGTGAATACGCGCTTTCTGAAACGGCATCTCTTTGCCGCCCTGCAGGCGGGGCTGGCCCCGGGCGGGGTTCTCATTTTTGAAACCTATCTGATGGAGAACGACCCTGAGGCCGCCTGTCGCTTCAGTCCGGATCACCTCCTGCGCGAGGGCGAACTGCGTCAGGCGTTCCCTGCCTTGCAGACGCTTGTCTACCGTGAACCCCTCAGCCGGTCGCCGGACGCTCCGGCCCGCACGGCGTCCCTGATTGCCCTGCGGCCGCTTTCCTGACCAACCTGTCCCGCGGCTATTTCCCGTCCGGCGGGTCATGGCTGCCGTAATGGTCAAGCATGCCCGCCGCTTCTTGCCGGATGGAGCGACGCAGCGCGGCCGGTGACAAGACTTCGGCCTGGGCCCCCCACTGCAGGACCCAGTGTTTGATTTCTTCGGTTCCCGCCACTTCCGCTTCGAAGAGCAGCGACCCATCTTCCAACACGGTCAGTTCCTGGGTGGCATGCCAGGTTTTTTCCCGGATGTAGCCGGCCACCTTGGAGGAAAAGCGGATCTTGACCCGAGTCCGGGTACCCAGAAAAACCCCGAAACTGGTGGCCATGAAGCTGTCCAGAACGCCTTCTTCCGGCCGCTGGAACGTGTCTTCCAGCATTTCGATCGAACGGATGCGGTCCACGGCAAACACCCGCACACCGCGGCGCCGATAGCAATAGGCGATCAGGTAGAAGGTGCCGTCGAAAAACCACAACCGGTAAGGGGCGACGTCACGACGGCTGCGGCGTTTGCGGCTCATGGTGAAATAGTCGATGCGCAGTCTCCGGCAATCGACGATAGCGCGGTTGATCACCTCCAGGGTTTCACGGAAGGCACCGTAGTGTTTGTGCGGCTGGGAGCCCACTTTGACGGTCCGCTGAAAGGTTTCCAGGTAGCGGTCGGTATCCGGGGGCAGGGTGGCTTTGACTTTCTTGAAAAGGGATTCCAGGGACTCGTGAAACACCGTGTTTTCCAGGCCCCGCAGCCAGTCCCGGCTGAAATAGAGCGCCATCAGCTCGGTCATGCTGAAGGGAATGGGGATCGCTTGGCGCGCGCTTTCGATCAAGAACCACCGGGCACGACCATTTTCGTCCTGGTCGCTGTAAAGCGGGAAACCAGCGGTTTGCAGGGCCTCCAGGTCCCGATACAGGGTACGTCGGTGGCAGCCCAGGGTTTCCGCCAACTCGGCCACGCCCCGGCCGGTGCGGGAGGTCAAGAGACTCTGGATAATCGTCCACTGGCGGGCCAGTTGGTCCCCTCTTGCCATCGGTACCTCCCAGGTCAGCAGGGTTGATGAGGGGTAAAAAAGATGCGCCCGGATGGCGTTGTGACCGGATCTGTCACACCCCCATGCTAAGAAGATGGCCATAGGTCAGCGTATCGACCCTCTTCTTAGGGGAATTTGTAAAACATTTCAACGTACAAGGAGGAGCGATGGATCAGCAGATCGGTTATCCCGACTATCAGGAAGCGTTTGAATACCACGGCAGCACCACGGTGGAGGTTACCCGCCGGCGCGGCGGGCGGATCGTATGGAAAGATTGGCTGATTTTCGATTCGGTCGAGGAAGCCTTAGCGTTTTACAGCGAGGCCGGCTATGCCTGAACCGTATGGCGTCCATGGTGGCCCCGGTTGCCAAAAAGCAGAGGGGTGGTTAACGTAATAGAATTGTATCCCAAGTCTGTTCCAATTGACCAACGCTTCCAACGCACACGACCCGGCTGCCGTTCCGGTGCGGCCCCGCAACGCCCCAGCGGGTTGTGGCTTCACAGACCCCATGACCGCAGGGAGGATTGTGGTGCCATGTTAGATGATAAACTTCTGGAGTACATCAATATTGCCATTGCGAGGGAGGAGGAGGCCTTTCGTTTCTATAACGAGCTGGCCGGCAAGGTGGCCGAGGAGGCGGCGCGCGATACCCTGCTGTGGATCAGCGAAGAGGAGAAAAAACACAAAGCCTTCCTGGTAAAATTCCGGGCTGACGGTGTGGGCCCCGAAGCCATGCGCCTGACCGACGTGGTGTACTACAAGATTGCGGAACATCTGGAAGAGCCGGAAGTGGAAGAAGATATGAGCCGTTCGGATATTTTCCTGGTGGCCTCGCACCGGGAGCTGTGTTCCTACAAATTTTATACGGAGATGGCCGCCTTGTATGACAAAGATGATGCCGTTCACGAGATGCTTTCTAAAATTGCCAACGAAGAACTAAAGCACAAGGAGCGCATGGAATACCTTTACGCCAATACGACTTTCCCCCAGACGGACGGCGGCTGATGCCCGACAGGCGGTGGCTGACGATGGCGGCCGCCTGACATGCGCTTCCCGCCCTGAAACGGCGTTTGAATCCATTCTGATCATGAACAGCCAAGAGAGGCCCAATCGGATATGGGACATCATGCACTTGCCGGGCAACCGGCACCGCGCGAACTCCTCATCGACGTACCTGATCTGGTCGGCCGTTATTATGCGGATCTTCCCGACCCATCCATCACATCCCAGCGCATCGGCTTCGGGACTTCGGGCCACCGGGGGTCATCCCTGACGGGCAGTTTCAACGAGGCCCATGTTCTGGCCATTACCCAGGCGGTCTGCGACTATCGGCAGCAAAACGGCATTAACGGGCCGCTCTATATCGGAAGGGACACCCACGCTCTTTCGGCCCCCAGCCTGACATCCGCTCTGGAAGTGCTGGCCGGCAACGGGGTGGCGACCATCCTTTGCAGTCGCAGTGCCTACACCCCCACACCGGTGATCTCCCATGCCATCCTGACCCACAACAACGGTCGCCGGGAGGGACGGGCCGACGGCATCGTCATCACGCCATCCCACAACCCTCCCGAGGACGGCGGCCTCAAATACAATCCGCCCCATGGCGGACCGGCCGATAGCGCGGTCACCCAATGGATTGAAAAACGGGCCAATGCTCTCCTGGAGGAGGGCAACCGGGCTGTTAGGCGCTCCTGCGGCCGCCGGGCTGCGCGTCGGGCGACCGTGCAGGAGGCCGATTTGCTGGGTGCCTATGTCCGTGACTTGGAGCAGATTGTCGATCTGGCGGCCATTCGCAAGGCCGGCATCCGTATCGGCGTGGATCCCATGGGCGGAGCGGCAGTGGACTACTGGCCTGTCATCGCCGATCATTACGGACTTGCTCTGGAGGTCGTCAATACGGCGGTGGAGTACGACTTCCGGTTCATGACCATCGATAAAGACGGCCGTATCCGCATGGATTGTTCCTCCCCCTTCGCCATGGCCCGCCTTATTGGGCTCAAGGACCGCTATGACATCGCCTTCGGCAATGATCCGGATGTGGATCGCCACGGCATTGTCACCCCGACCGCCGGATTGATGAATCCCAACCACTATCTGGCGGTTGCGATTCAATACCTCATCGGCCATCGGCCCCACTGGCCGACCGCCGGCACCATCGGCAAGACCCTGGTGAGCAGCGGTATTATCGATCGTGTGGCCCGTCATTTGGACCGGCCCCTTTGGGAAGTTCCGGTGGGATTCAAATGGTTTGTGGAAGGATTGCTGGATAGCCGTTGTGTTTTCGGGGGCGAAGAAAGCGCCGGGGCCAGTTTTCTACGCCGCGACGGCCGTGTCTGGACGACCGACAAAGACGGCATCATCATGAACCTGCTGGCCGCCGAAATCATGGCCGTTACCGGGAAGGATCCGGGCGATCTCTATCAGGAATTGACCGCCATGTTTGGAAGGCCGCATTACGAACGCCTGGACGCACCGGCAACGGCGGAACAGAAGACATGCCTGGCGGCACTGACGCCGGAACAGGTCGAGGCCGGGGAACTGGCCGGTGAGAAGATCCTGGCCAAACTGACACGCGCGCCGGGCAACGGCGCCGCTATCGGCGGTCTCAAGGTGGTCACCGAAAACGGATGGTTTGCCGCACGCCCTTCCGGGACGGAAGATATTTACAAGATCTATGCGGAAAGCTTTCGGGGAACGGATCATCTGCGGCGCATTCAGGACGAGGCCCAGCAGATCGTCAGCGCCGCCTTCCTGGCAGCGGGGAGCAGGTAGTCGGTGCCGGGCGCCTGGGACGGGGCGACCGGAAGCGTTTTCCCCGTTCCGCTTTTGACGTTCCGTCTTTATCGGCTCCCCGATAGGGCTTTTTGCCGTTCAGGAAATTCCCGCCGGCACCTGGCGATCGAGGAGAAGACAACATGCCTGTTCTATCCTTAAAAAGGATTTTAGTGGGGGCGCTCCTGGGATTTGGGATCGTGGGATGTTTCAAAGCCAATCCGCATCCCGATTACACCCCCCTGCGCACGGAAGTCGAGCGGCTCTATCTCAATTACCACGCATTGAAGGCCGTCGACAGTGACCTGCATACGGCGGCGCTCCTGAACATGGAACGTTCGGACGGACAGTTGGGCTACATCCAAAGCGCGGCCCGGCTCATCGAACAGGCCAATCTGATCGCCTATTACCAATGGCAGCTGCTGTCCATCACCGAATACATCCGTGACAGCGCCTGCCGCGATTTTTTTACCCTGCGGGTCAAAGATGTCGCCGAAGCCCGACGCAAGTCGAAGGATTTGGTCCTTACCATAAAAGTCTATGATGCCTTCATTGAGGATGCGGCGGCCCTGGCGCTTATCGCGAAAGCCGTCGGGCATATCGAACGCAACCTGGCCATTTACGAGGCGTTGCATACCCTGATGCTGCCTATGGCGAATAAACCGAAGACGGCAACCGGCGGGGGCGGGGCGCTATCCCTCTGACAAGGGCCGCACACGTCGCTGCAGCGCACGGCCGGTGAAGCGCTTTGCGAGGGAAGATGCTTTTCATCTTGACGGGCCATCATGACTCATATAAAAGCGGCATCGACATCATTCAATGGTGTTTGCCTACTTGAAGTTTACCCCCTTTTTGGGTCGATGAGGTCGTTGTCATGAAAAAATCTCCCCAGGATCACCCGGAGATCGAAAGCCAGCATAGTGTTCGCGAATTGCGGCAAGAGCTGCGCGCCATGGGATATCGCTTGACGGGTAACGAAAGCTATGAAGATCTTCTCCGTTTGCTGAAGGACGAGCTCAACCGGCAGTGGTTTCAAAGTGCCAGCCGCGGTACCGTGATCCGCCGGCGTAAATCACCGGCCAACTCCCATTGATTTCCCCGCATCCGCTTTTCCGCACGACATCTTTAGCGAGCCTCTTCGAAGTACTGAACCTGGTAGGTTTCCACCTGTAAATCCCCCTTGCGCCAAGCCATGGCCGTGAGTCCGGCCTTGAGACATAAATGGGACAGAAAGTCTTCGCGGCGGGGGAGCTGATTCCATACCTGCGGCAGAAATGTTGCGCTGGCGACGCCCTTGCGGAGAATGACGCCATCGGTCCCGGGACGCAGCCGTTCGAGCAAGTCGTCGGCACCGTGGTAAGACAACTTTGCCGGCGGTGTAAGGACGCTGACCTCGATTTCGATCAAGGGAAATTCGTCCGCACCCAAAGGCGGAAAGCGGGGATCATGGAAAGCGGCATGGAGGGCGTTTTGGCGCACAGAATCCTTTAGGGGATCATCCGAAGACAGCGATCCTATGCATCCCCGTAACTGCCCCTCTTTTTTCAAGGTGACAAATGTCCCGCAACCATGCGCAAAAATCGGATTTTGCAGCTCGGTTTGGAGGGTGCGCCTTTCCTTCTCATCAACCGGACACTCCAGATGGTCGGCAATGGTCATTCGGCCGAGGCGAATCAGGCATTGCCCTTCGTCCGGCGAGAGCGTTACAGGGGCGGGCTTGCGGATCGTCATAACGGTTCCTCTTATGGAAGGACTATAATGGTTTTAGCCGCCCCTGTCGATACCCCATAGCGGTCAGACGTCATGCCCCTCTCAGGTTGGTTGTCACGGAAAACAGTGACCGGCAAAATTCAGGCGCTTGGCGGTTAGGTCAGCAGGTGGGATACCGGGACTACGCGGATCGGCGCACCCTCTGTTTCAGAAATAAAAATCCGCAGGGCGTCTGCCGTCTCGGGATAAGGGTGGCCGATGGCGATGGCCTGACCGTGGGTGAAAGCAAGATTCATCACATCGTAGAGCCGGTTGACGATGTCCCGGGGATGACGCTGGTTGTCCAGAAAGGCATCCCGGCGTCCGCTGGTCATGTGCAGGCCGCAGGCGGTGTGATAAGCCTTGGAACGGCTTGACGTCAGACTGTCGACGAAAAAAAGGCCACGATATTTGATCGCCTCCAGGGCGTAGCGGATTTCTTCCCCGTTGGACGTGAAACGGGAACCCATGTGGTTGTTCACACCTGAGGCAAACGGCACGGCCTGGATATTTTCCGCTACGACGCTTTGGATATGACTGGCCGGATCGCCGACGAACAAAGCGCCGGGGCCTGGGTCCAGCTGCCGGTCAAACGGTTCCATGGGCTGGTGGAGAAGGATTTCATGGCCCTTGTCATGAATGGCCTGGGCCAACTCCACCGAATAGGGTAAATGAGGCAGAACGGCAAACGTCAGATCCGCTGGGATGGACAGAAATGAGGCGGCGCGTCGGGGATTGAAACCGATGTCATCGATAATAACGGCCAGGCGGGCTTCAACGGGACGTCTTCCCATGGCCATGGCATGGCGAAAAGGGAAGCCTCCGGCGATGCCGGCCAGGGCTAATCCCATGGTTTTAAAAAGAAACGTTCTCCGGTCCATTTACCATCCAAGTGAATTAATGACGTTTCCTGCCCTGTAAAAGAATTTGCTAGCCTCCTATCAAGCCGTAAGGGGATACCAAAATTCTTATACAATCTATTGGGTGTCAGGTCAATAAGGATACTATATATGGGGAAAAAATAGTGGCCGGCCGGCGATCTATCGTCCTTGAAACCTGCGAGTTTCTCTGGTAGACGGTCCTGGAGTTTTTATCGCCTTTTTCTACAGCCGTTTCAAACCGCAAGGAGGCCGTATGTGCCGCGTCGCTGTCGTGGGAGCTACCGGATACGCCGGAGCTGAATTGGTACGTATTCTCCTCGGTCATCCCGGGGTTACCTTGACCACCGTCACATCGCGCCAGTTTGCCGGCCATTCGTTTACGTCGATTTATCCGGCGCTGACCGGCCTGACCGATCTGGTTTGCGAAACCTATCAGGCCGATCGTTTGAAAGGGGCGGCGGATGTGGTCTTCCTCGCACTGCCCCACCGTTTACCTATGACACTGGCGCCTGAGCTTGTCACGGCCGGGTTGCGGGTGATCGATCTTTCGGCGGATTTTCGCTTCAGTGATGTACGGCGCTACGAAGCAGCGTACCAGCCCCATGCCGCACCGGAACTGCTGGAGCAGTCGGTTTACGGCTTGAGTGAAGTCTATCCCGACCGCATCCGCGAGGCCCGGCTGGTGGGCAATCCCGGTTGTTATCCGACCTGTGTCCTCTTGCCCTTGGTACCGTTGGTCAAAAACGGCCTCGTCTCGCCGGCCAACCTGGTGGCCGATGCCAAATCGGGTGTCAGTGGGGCCGGCCGCGGCCTGAGTTTGGCAGCGCATTTTTGCGAGGTCAGCGAGTCCTTCAAACCCTATAAAGTGAACCAGCATCGCCATAATCCCGAGATGGATGAGATTTTGGGGGCGGCCGCCGGCTATGAGGTCCACATTACCTTCGTGCCCCACCTGCTGCCCATGAGCCGTGGCATGCTGGCGACATGCTATGCCCAAACCATGCCTGCCGTGGACGCCCGCCGTATCCGGGAATGTCTGGAAGATAGCTATGACGGTTGCCCTTTTGTCCGGCTGATCGGGGATCAGCAGTTTCCCGACACGCGCCATGTGCGGGGAACCAATTTCATTGATATCGGCTTCCGTCTCGATGAGAACAGGGGAACCCTGGTTTTGATGTCTGCTATCGACAATCTCGTCAAAGGGGCCGCCGGACAGGCGGTGCAAAACATGAACCTGATGTTGGGACTTGATGAGCGCCTGGGGCTGATGCCGGTGCCGTATCCCCTATAGCGCTCACGGGGACTTGCAGGCCCTGTATCCCATGCCCCTGTCACGGTTGGGATGGAAAATCGACATGTAATGGTTTGAATTCTTGACAAAATTACGTGGATTGCATAGACACTGAAAGCGTTAGCCATCCATGCCTGCCCTGCGGGGTATCCCAACATTATACCCATACCTTTGAAAGGAGATCGATCATGACAGCCAAGCTGATCAAGGGGACTGAAATCCGAGAGCAAATTCTCGAGGAAATTACCGCTGAGGTCGCTGAAATTAAAGCAAAGCACGGTGTCGTACCCGGCCTGGTGACGATTCTGGTCGGCGAGAATCCGGCGTCCATCTCATACGTCACCCTCAAAATCAAAACGGCACACAGGGTGGGCTTTAAAGAAATTCAGGATTCCCAGCCCCTGGATATCTCCGAAGCGGACCTCTTGGCCTTGATCGATAAGTACAACAAGGACGACTCCATCCAGGGGATCCTGGTGCAACTGCCGCTTCCCAAGCATGTCGACGAAAAGAAAGTGCTCAATGCCATAGATCCGGACAAGGATGTGGATGGTTTCCACCCGGTCAACGTGGGCCGTTTGATGATTGGCGGCGGCGAGGTCAAATTCCCGCCCTGTACGCCGGCCGGTATCCAGGAGATGATCGTTCGGGCAGGTGTCGAGACCAAAGGCGCGGAAGTGGTCGTAGTGGGGCGCTCCAATATCGTGGGCAAACCGATTGCCAACATGATGCTCCAGAAGGGTCCCGGCGCCAACGCCACCGTAACGGTTGTCCATACGGCTACAAAAGACCTAAAGGCCCATTGCCTGCGTGCCGATATCCTGATTGTGGCCGCGGGTGTCCCGGATTTGGTTAAACCGGAATGGATCAAGCCCGGGGCCTGTGTCATCGATGTGGGTGTCAATCGCGTGGGCGAGAAGGTCAGCGAAAAGACCGGCAAGAAGATTGCCATCCTTAAGGGCGACGTAGACTTTGAAGCCGCTAAGGAAATTGCGGGTTATATCACCCCAGTTCCGGGTGGGGTGGGCCCCATGACGATCACGATGTTGATGAAAAATACATTAAAAAGCTTGAAATTCAAGTTGGGTTTGATGTAATATGTACTTAAATGATGGATGCATAACCACGAAACGGCAAACCTGCTGAAAAGCGGGGACGCACAACCACGGGTCTAAAGCTTAAAAAGCCAGGACAGCCGGGTCACCGAAGGTTAACCGATTAGACGCCTTCGGGGGCCGTTCCCCCGAAGGCGTTTTTGTTAGTGCGGAACATGGCATCAAAAGACGAAGCGGTTTAAAGGGGAAGTCCCTAATGACGGAATTCATGGGATAATCTCTCTAACGCTATGTTGACAGTTCGGGTCATTTTATAGTACCTAATAAAGATTGTAGATAGCGTCGGAACCATATGCGTGAAGCTGAATTGATGAGGGCATCCTAAAAAAAAACGAGGCACCAGCGGTTGGCTAACTTCATCCGGAAGGTGGCAGATTGATTATGCGAAACAAGATTACATTTATCCTTCTCAGTGGTAATGGTTCGCGTATCCGCCAGTTTTCATCCACCAAGGTGGTATTGGCGGCGGGTGCTTTGTTCAGTATCATGATCATGATCGGGGTGGGGTTGTTGGTTCAGGACTATTTGAACCTGAAACAGACTGCTGGCCAGGTGTCCCAACTCCAGGCCAGGGTTGCGGCCCGCGATGCTGAAATCGTTCACCAGAGTCGCCAGATTGAGTGTTTTGCCAATGAGATCAACCAGCTCAAATCGAACCTGGTTACCCTGGATTCCTTCGAGAAAAAAATTCGGGTGATTGCGAATCTGGAAAAGCCCGACAGCGAAGAAAATCTTTTCGGGGTAGGCGGGGCGACGCCGGAAGATCTCGATACGAGTGCGTCTTTGCGACGCGACCAGTCCGGACTGATCCGCTCCATGCATGATCAGGTCGAACAGCTTGAGAGAGCTTCCTACACTCAGGAAGCCGATTTTTCTTCTCTCCTGGATCAGTTGAACGCGAAAAAGAACTTACTGGCTTGCACGCCATCCATTCGGCCTGCCAAGGGCTGGATCTCCTCCCATTTTGGATACCGCATTTCTCCTTTTACCGGGCGGCGGGAACTTCATGCCGCCTATGACATCGCCAATCGCGAAGGTGCCGAAATTGTTGCACCGGCCAATGGTGTGGTGACCTTTACCGGAAAGAAGGGATCTTACGGGAATCTACTGATCATTGATCACGGCTATGGGTTGGTCACCCGCTATGGACACCTCAAAAGCATTGAGGTTAAAAAAGGTGCCAAGGTTTCCCGGGGCGACATCGTTGCCAAAATGGGGAATACGGGGCGCAGCACGGGACCGCATGTTCATTACGAGGTGCGGCTGAACGGCGTTCCGGTGAACCCGGAGAAATATATCCTGAATTAGCGATCCGTCTCTTGATTATTGAACGGGGCGTGGTCCATGCTGAAGCAGTAGGTTGGGCGGCATGGTGACGCCCCGTGCGTATTTTGGGACCTGCGCCGCGCGCGTGGTTTTCCGGCCCAGGCTATGGCCGGATAGCGTTTCTCCCTGCCGCTGCCGCTCCTTATCTCCCTTGTTTACGATGAAAAACTGCGGATTTTCCCTCAAGGATCAATGTAATTCAGTACGCTTGTCCCGTGCCATTGCGAATGTTGAGCGGCAGCCTTAACATTGAGAGGGTGACAGTTCGCACGCAGACCTCGCCGGTGAGCGAGTTGACATCCCCCTCGCGGGAGGCGTAATGAAGTGATTATTTACGATGCCGTCCTTTTAGCAGAAAGGAAGCCCTCAAACTCATGTTGGGACAGTTTCTCACCAAAATTTTCGGCAGTCAAAACGAACGCATTCTTAAAAAGCTGAACCCGCTGGTAGACCAGATCAATCAGCTGGAAGCCGGCATCCAGGGCCTTGCTGATGATGCCCTAAAAGCGCGCACCGGAGACCTGAAGACGCGCTTAGCCAACGGCGAGCCGCTGGATGATCTGATACCGGAGGCCTTCGCCCTCGTTAGGGAAGCGTCGGTGCGGGCGCTGGGGATGCGGCATTTCGACTGCCAGTTGATTGGCGGCATGGTTTTGCATTCCGGGAAGATTGCTGAGATGAAGACCGGCGAGGGCAAAACCCTGGTGGCGACCCTGCCGGCCTACCTCAATGCCTTAACCGGATGCGGTGTCCATGTTATTACCGTGAACGACTACCTGGCAAGCCGCGATGCCGAATGGATGGGACGGATTTACCGCTTTCTCGGGCTGGAGGTCGACTGCATCGTGCACGGCCTCACCGACGCCGAGCGCAAGGCGGCCTATGGCGCCGATATCACTTACGGGACCAACAATGAATTCGGTTTTGATTACCTGCGCGATAACATGAAATTCGAGCGGGACCGCCTCGTTCAACGGGAGCTGCATTACGCCATCGTGGACGAGGTGGACAGTATCCTGATCGATGAAGCCCGCACCCCTCTGATCATTTCGGGACCGGCGGAAAAGTCGACCCAGCTTTACTACGAGGTCAATGCTATTATCCCGCGCATGAAAAATGAAGATGATTTCACCATTGACGAAAAAGCCCGCAGTGTCACTCTCACCGAAGAGGGTGTGGCCCATGCCGAAAGCCTCCTCAAGGTAGACAATCTCTACGATCCGAAAAACATCGATCTATTGCATCATGTCCAACAAGCTTTGAAAGCCCATGCGCTTTTTAAGCTTGATGTGGACTACATTGTTAAAAACGGTGAAGTGATCATCGTTGACGAGTTCACCGGGCGCCTGATGCCCGGGCGGCGATACAGTGAAGGCCTGCACCAGGCCTTGGAAGCCAAAGAAAATGTCAAAATCGAAAATGAAAATCAGACCCTGGCCTCCATCACCTTCCAGAACTATTTCCGCATGTACGACAAACTGGCGGGCATGACCGGTACGGCCGACACCGAGGCCGCTGAATTCAAAAAGACCTACGATCTGGACGTGGTGGTCATTCCCACCAACAAACCCATGATTCGCAAGGATTCCTCGGATGTCATCTACAAAACCCGCAAGGAGAAGTTCGAGGCCGCCTTGGAAGAAATCGTGGACTGTCATGAAAAGGGGCAGCCGGTCCTGGTGGGCACCATATCCATCGATGTTTCCGAGAGCTTCAGCAAAAAGCTGAAAAAACGCGGCATCCCGCACACGGTATTAAACGCCAAAAATCACGAAAAGGAAGCCGAAATCATCTCCCAGGCCGGCCAGAAGGGGGCGGTGACCATCTCCACCAACATGGCCGGTCGCGGTACCGATATCGTATTGGGGGAGGGGGTTGTCGACCTCGGAGGATTGCACATCCTCGGTACCGAACGCCATGAAAGCCGTCGTATCGACAATCAGTTGCGGGGGCGCTCCGGGCGCCAGGGCGACCCCGGTTCCAGCCGGTTTTACCTTGCCCTGGAGGACGACCTGCTGCGCATCTTCGGCGGGGAGCGCATCACGGGCATCATGAACAAGCTCGGGATGGAGGAGGGCGAACCCATCGAAAATGCCCTGATCACCCGGGCCATCGAGAATGCCCAAGCCAAAGTCGAGGGGCATAACTTTGACATTCGTAAGCAGCTGCTGGAATACGACGATGTCATGAACCAACAGCGCGAAGTAATCTACCAGCAGCGCCGCGAAGCCCTGACCGGCGAGAATCTGAAACCGTACATCGAAGCGATCATTGCGGAAATGGCCACACAGATGGCCACAGACTGCGCTGACGAGCGTTTGCCTGCCGAAGAGTGGGATTGGAAAACACTGGAGGAGCGCGTTCTCAAGCAGTTCAATGCCCGTCTGCCCGCCCCCGATAAGGACACGCTGGACGGCTTGAATGCCGACGGGCTGGCCCAGTATATCGAAGACACGGCCCTCGCGGCTTACCAGGAGCGCGAGGAGACCATCGGGTCCGAAAATATGCGCACCCTCGAGCGGCACATCATGTTGATGACCGTAGACAACTTGTGGAAGGATCATTTGCTGAGCATGGATCACCTCAAGGAAGGCATCGGGCTGCGCGGTTATGCCCAGCAGAACCCCCTCATCGTTTACAAAAAAGAGGGGTTTGAGATGTTTCAGGAAATGATTGAACGCATCAAGGAGGAGGCGGTCGGCATCCTGTATCGCGTTCAACTGGCCGAATCCGAGGAGGTCGAGCAGTTGCAGCGAACGCAGGAACAATCCCTGGTGTTTTCAGGGGGCGGCGACGGACCGCCGCCCAAGAAAAAACCGATCCGCAACCGTCAGGAAAAAATCGGCCGCAACGCCCCCTGCCCCTGCGGTAGTGGCAAAAAGTACAAGCATTGCTGTGGGCGCTAACCCGTTTCGGCCGGCCTTATGCCGGAACACTGGCTCAACCACCCAGCCTGTTTTCTATGGGGCCTGTAACCGCCTTTTCCCAGATCAGGATAGTCGCGCCGGGGGCGTTATCCTTTACGAACACCGGTTTTCCCGTTTAAGCGGCAACCCTCAATCATAGACCTTTACAAGATCGGTCGCCGATGCTTATCATGAAATTGGTTTATCAAGATCCCACCTACGGGTACAAGATGCCGGAGCGTCATTCTGGAGGTCGTCAGCATCCATGAGTCAGCAGCAGTCCGATTCCGACATTGCATTATTCCCGAAGCATGCCAGTGAGGTGCGCGAGCCCTCCATGTACCGGGTGATGTTGATTAATGACGATTATACGACCATGGAGTTCGTCGTGGAGATCCTGGTCAGGGTTTTTCATAAACCTTACGATGAGGCCACGCGCATCATGCTCCATGTTCACCAGAAAGGCGCCGGCCTGTGTGGCATCTATACGTTTGAAGTGGCCGAGAGCAAGGTCCAGACGGTTCACACTTTGGCCCGCGAGAATGGGTTCCCGCTAAAATGTACCATGGAAAAGGAATGAGCCATGATCAGTAAGGAACTCAGCGCAACACTTGGGTTGGCAGTCAAGGAAGCCAAGAAGCGACGACACGAATATGTGAGTACGGAACACATCCTGTTTGCAATCCTTTTCGATCATACCGGCATTCAAATCATCGAAGGCTGCGGTGGGGTCGTGGAGGAACTGAAGCGCGATCTGGAAAAATTCTTCGAGGAGCGTGTGGAAAGCATCCCCGAGGGCCAGGAATATGTCCTCCAACAAACCCTGGGGTTTCAGCGGGTCATCCAACGGGCCGTCAATCATGCCCGCTCGGCGGAAAAATCGGAAGTCAATGTCAGCGATATCATGGCCTCCATTTTTTTGGAAAAAGACTCCTTTGCCGAGTACTTTTTGACCTCCCAGGGCCTGACGCGTCTCGATGTGCTGAGCTACATTTCCCACGAGGCGGAAGTGGACCCCTTCCAGCCGGACCGCTCGGATCCCGGTAAAATGACGGATGCCAAAGAAAAGAAAGACGCCGCCAACCCGCTGGAAGCCTATACCGTCGATCTGGTGGAAAAGGCCGCCGAAGGCATGCTGGATCCCCTGATCGGCCGGGAGATGGAATTGGAGCGCACCCTGCAGGTGCTCTGTCGACGTCGCAAAAACAACCCTGTCTTCGTGGGGGATCCCGGTGTCGGTAAGACCGCCATTGCCGAGGGATTGGCCCAGCGCATTCATGCCGAGGAGGTGCCGGATCTGCTGAGCAAGGTTCGGATCTATGCTCTCGATCTGGGCGGGCTGCTGGCGGGTACCAAATATCGGGGGGATTTTGAAAAGCGTCTCAAGGGCGTCATCAACGAGCTCAAAAAACGGACGGATGCGATTCTTTTCATCGACGAAATTCACACCATCGTGGGTGCCGGTGCCACCAGCGGCGGATCCATGGATGCCTCCAACATTCTCAAGCCCGTTCTGACCTCGGGCGAACTGCGCTGCATCGGGTCGAGCACCTACGAGGAATACAAAAATCACTTCGAGAAAGATCGCGCGCTGTCGCGCCGGTTTGAGAAGATCGAAATCGCGGAGCCCAGTGTCCCCCAAACCGTCAAGATTTTAAAAGGGCTCAAAAGCCGCTACGAGGAGCATCACGGTATTGTCTACACCGACACCGCCCTCAAGGCCGCAGCGGAATTGTCGGCCAAATATGTCAACGATCGGTTTCTGCCGGACAAGGCCATCGACGTCATCGACGAAGCAGGCGCCTTTGTGCGGTTGAGCGGATCGTCCCGGCGCACCAAGATCAACCCGTCGGATATTGAGAAAATCGTAGCCAAAATGGCCAAGATCCCGCCCCAGAGCGTATCGACTTCCGACAAGGTCAAACTGGAGCAGTTGGAGTCCCACCTGAAAGAGGTGGTTTTCGGACAGGACGCGGCCCTCTCGTCCCTGGCCACGTCCATCAAACGGTCCCGGGCGGGGCTGGGCACCCCGGGCAAACCGGTGGGCTCTTTCTTGTTTACCGGGCCCACCGGGGTGGGCAAGACCGAGGTGGCGCTGCAGCTGGCACGGCTGCTGGATGTGGAATTCCTGCGCTTCGACATGAGCGAATACATGGAAAAACATGCCGTTGCGCGGATGATCGGCGCACCTCCGGGCTATGTGGGATTCGACCAGGGGGGGCTGCTGACCGACGGGATCCGCAAGCATCCCCACAGCGTTCTTTTAATGGATGAAATCGAAAAGGCCCACCCGGACATCTACAATATCCTGCTGCAGGTCATGGATCATGCGACCCTGACCGACAACAACGGCAAAAAAGCCGATTTCCGCAATGTCATCCTGATCATGACCTCCAATGCCGGAACACGGGAAATGGGGACCGCCACCATCGGCTTCGGTGACAAGACCAAGGACACCCAGTCCAAGGGCCAGAAAGCCATTGAACGCTATTTCAGCCCGGAATTCCGCAACCGTCTTGACGGCACGATTCTCTTCCATGCCCTTACCGTTGAAATCATGGAGCAGATCGTGGACAAGTTCATCAATGAGCTAAACGAACAAATGGCCGGCAAAAGAGTTTACATCAACATTTCGGATGCCGTTCGCAACTGGTTGGCCCGGGAAGGTTACGATCCCAGCTATGGTGCCCGGCCCCTGGGACGTGTGATTCAGAAAGAGATCAAAGACCGTCTGGCGGATGAGATTCTTTTCGGCAAATTGGTCAAAGGCGGGGTCATCTTTGTGGACCGCAACGACAAGGAGCTGACCTTCAAAGTCGAATAATTCCCAGAGACGGGCGGCAACCGCGAAGATTCTGGGATTTCCCAGGCCGGGCAACACGATGTGTTGACCCGGCCCGGCTGTCTCTGACACCTAACTTGGTCGCAACTTTCCCAATCGAGAGGATTGACGCGATCCGGCACCTATGCCTGTCTTCCGATTATCCAGCAACCTGACCTTTCCACCGCCCCACTTGGCGATCGCTGAGGGCCTTTTGGCGGTAGGGGGGGATTTAAGCGTTGAGAGGCTTGTACTGGCCTATAGCCAGGGGATCTTCCCCTGGTACGCGGAAGAAGATCCCATCCTCTGGTGGTCGCCCGATCCCCGTCTCGTTCTTTATCCCGCCGAGCTGCATGTTTCCCGCTCATTGCGCAAAGTCTTGCGGCAGCAGACATTTGAGGTTACGCTGGATCAGGCCTTCAGTAGGGTTATCCGGGCCTGTGCCGGAAATCGGGGGCCGGACCACCCGGGCACCTGGATCGTGCCGGAAATGATGGCGGCTTACGAGGCCCTGCATGCCGCCGGGCTGGCCCATTCGGTGGAAGCCTGGCAGGGGGATATGCTGGCAGGCGGCCTGTACGGCGTCTCACTGGGGGGCGTTTTTTTCGGCGAGTCCATGTTCACCCGTGTCAGCAATGCATCCAAAGTGGCGCTGGTCCGGCTGGTGGCGGGCCTGCGGCGAGCCGGTTTTCGCCTGATCGATTGTCAGGTGACCACGGCACACCTGATGCGTTTGGGGGCCCGGGAGATTTCCCGCACCCGCTTTATGAATGAATTGCAGCGGGGCCTGAAAAGCGCCACCCGCCAGGGCGTGTGGCGCCTTTCAGATAGAGAGGGGATTGCCGCCGAAGCGCAACCCGGTTGACGTCTTGGCGCGCTCCCGATCTAGGCGAAAACCAAGCGGGTATCGGTTTTGCGACAGGCGGCCACGGCCCGGCAGAAGGCGATTACTTTGTTGATATCCTTGCGGCCGGGCGTGCTCTCCACCCCCGAGCTGACATCGACGGCATCCGGGTTTGCGTCCGCGATGGCCTGGCGGATATTGTCCGGCGTCAAACCGCCGGCCAGGACCACCGGCTGTTCGCCGGAAAGCCGGCGGGCATCGGACCAGTCCCACTGCATGGCGTTGCCCCCCGGCAGGCGACCGCCGGCGCATTCGACCAGGAAGGCGGACGCCGGGTAGCGGAGTGCCTGATCGAGACTCGGACGGACGTTGACAAACAAGGCCTTGATGACGATCAGACCTTCCGCGCCTAAGGCGCCGACCAGGGCGGGGGCTTCCTGGCCATGGAGCTGCACGGCCCGCAAACCGCCCACATCCACCACTTCCATAATTCTCGCGAAGGGTTCGTTGACGAAGACCCCTACCGGGCAGACGCTCTCCGGCAGGGCCGCTGTAATCGCGCGGATCTTGCGGTCGTCAACGTGGCGGGGGCTTTTGGGAAAGGAGACGATGCCGATGGCGTCCGCTCCGGCCCGGGCGCAGGCCTCAGCCTCGCGGGGAGACGTGAGGCCGCAGATTTTGATCTGGGCTCTGTGTGGCGGGCGTTCCATTTCCATGGGGCGGCCTTCCTTTACCGCGGTCATCTATATGATTTCGAGGCCGGCGGGTGCGGCAGAAGCGATCGGAGGTGCTTAACGGGATTGTCCGCCCGTACCAGGCTTTCGCCGATCAGGAAGTTGAACACCCCGTGGGCCAGATTGATCCGGATGTCTTCCGGACTTGCGATACCGCTGGCGGCTACGGGGATCTGCCCTGGCCCCAAACGCCGGGCCATGGCCATGGCGTTGCCAATATCCGTATCAAAGGTCGCCAGGTTGCGGTTGTTGATCCCGATCAGGCGGGCACCGCAGGCCCGGGCCATTGCCAGATCGTCTTCCGTATGGATTTCCACCAAAGCATCCATGCCCAGCGAGCGGCTTAGAGCGATGAGGTGTTCGAGCTGCCGGGGGGATAGGATGCGGCAGATGAGCAGGACCGCATCGGCTCCCAGGGCGCGGGATTCGTAAATCTGGTAGTCGTCGATGAGAAAATCCTTGCGCAGGACGGGCAGTTGGACGGCCTGGCGGGCGGCCAGGAGGTCTTCCGGGCTGCCCTGGAAAAAATCCCGGTCGGTCAGCACGGAAAGGGCCGCCGCCCCTCCGGCGGCATACTCCCGGGCCAACTGCGCCGGATCCAGGTCGAGCCGCAGGGGGCCCTTGGAGGGCGAAGCCCGTTTGATTTCGGCAATGATATTCGCGCCGTGAGGCCCGGGCGTTTTGAGGGCATCATAAAAAGAGCGCCGATCCCCGCGGCGGACGTTCTCTTCACGCAGACGTTCCAGCGGAATTTGACGACGGGCCGCTTCGACTTCCTCTTTTTTCCGCGCCACGATGCGGGTCAGTATATCCACGTTCGATCCTTTCGCTCCCGAAGGTCATCCATCGGCTGATTCCTTCAGGCCGTGGCTGTCGTTCAAGAGGCATGCTCCTGGGTAAAGGCCGCCAGCGCCGCCAGCTTTTCACGGGCCGCCCCGCTGTCAATGGCCTCTTTAGCCAAGTTGATACCCTCGGCGAAATCCTCACACTTGCCGGCGGCCGTCAGGGCCGCAGCCGTATTGAGCAAGACCACATCTCGGCGGGGTCCGGGCTCGCCGTCTAAAATCCGGCGGGTGATATCCGCATTGGTGGCCGGATCCCCCCCCAACAGCGCCCCGGGTTCGGCCAGGGCGTCAAAATAGTCCTCCGGGTTGAGATTGAAGGTCCGGACCTGACCGTTCTGCAGCTCGGATACCCGTGTGGGGGCACAGACCGAAATTTCATCCAGCCCGTCGTGGCCGTGAACGACATAGGCCCGCCGAGATCCCAGCAAACGCAACGCCTGGGCGAACATCTCTGTCAATTCCGGTGCGTAGACCCCGATGACCTGGCAGTTGGCCCCCGCCGGGTTGGTCAGGGGCCCCAGCATATTAAAGATACTGCGCAGCCCCAGTTCTTTGCGCGCCGGTGCCGCAAAGCGCATGGCACTGTGATAGAGGGGGGCAAAAAGAAAGCCGATGCCGATATCGTCCACGGCCTCTTCCACCAGTTCCGGATCGACATCCAGCCGCACGCCGAGTGCTTCCAGTACATCGGCACTGCCGCATTTGCTCGAAACCGAACGGTTGCCGTGTTTGGCGACCGTGATGCCGCAGCCGGCAACGACAAAAGCGGAGGTCGTCGATATATTGAAGGTGTTGGCACAATCGCCTCCTGTACCAACGGTGTCGACGATGGTGCCGGAGGATACCTGGATGCGGTGAGCCTTGCGGCGCATGGCGCGGGCCGCTCCCACCAGCTCCTCATTGGTCTCGCCTTTTGTGGCTAAAGCCGCCATGAGGGCCCCGATCTGGGTGTCGGTCAGATTGCCCGAAAAGAGCTCGGTCATCACTTCGGCCATTTGGCCTTCATCCAGACTGGTGCCTTCCACGATGCGTTTGAGATGGTCACGAAACATCTTGCTATCCCTCCTATGGCGATAAATGGTCGGGGCCGGCATTGCGCAGAAAATTCCTGAGCAAACGCTTGCCGACGGTGGTCATGATGGATTCGGGGTGGAATTGGAGCCCCTCGGTGTTGTGCACCCGGTGCCGGATGCCCATGATTTCGCCGTCCTCGGCTTCGGCCGTAACCAGCAGGCACTCCGGCAGGGTTTCCCGTTCCACCGCCAGAGAATGATAGCGCATGGCCTTGAAGGGGCTTTTGACGCCGTTGAAGACGGATTTTCCGTCGGCGGTTACGCTGGATGTCTTGCCATGCATCAACTGCCGGGCGCCGATGATGCGCCCCCCGAAGGCAGCGGCGATGGCCTGATGGCCGAGGCATATTCCCAGAATGGGGATACGGCCGGAAAAGGTGCGGATGACATCCATGGAAATGCCGGCCTCCTGGGGAGCTCCGGGGCCGGGTGATACCACGATGGCCTCCGGTGCCATGGCTTCGATGGCCTCTATGGTCAGGGCATTGTTGCGGGCCACCTCGACCTCGGCCCCGAGCTGCCTCAGGTACTGGACCAGATTATAGGTGAACGAGTCGAAGTTATCGATCATCAGGATCATGATCAGGCTCCCTTCCGGGCCGATGGCCGCAGCATTTTCAGGGCACGGTCCATGGCTTTGGCCTTGTTGACCGTTTCCAGACGTTCGCTTTCCGGATCGGAATCGGCCACGATACCGGCCCCGGCCCGCACCGTCAGACGGTTGTCTTCAATACAGGCCGTGCGGATGGTGATGGCCATATCCATGTTGCCGTTGAAGGAGATATACCCCACCGCCCCGCCATAGGGACCGCGGGGCTCGCGCTCCAGGGCGGCAATGATTTCCATGGCGCGGATTTTCGGTGCGCCGCTCAAGGTGCCCGCCGGGAAGGTGGCGGCCAGCAGGTCGAACGCATCGCAGCCGGCCAGCAGGTCGCAGGTGATATTCGATACGAGGTGCATGACATGGGAATAGCGTTCCACCACCATGAGATCCGTCACCTGGACGGTGCCGGTTTCAGCCACGCGGCCCAGGTCGTTGCGACCCAGGTCCACCAGCATTAAATGCTCGGCCTTCTCCTTTTCGTCTTCCAGCAGTTCACTGGCCAGTTGGCGGTCCGCTCGGTCGTCGCGCCCCCGGGGACGCGTGCCGGCGATGGGGCGCAGGGTGGCGGACCCGTTTTCCAGCCGGACCATGGTTTCGGGCGAAGATCCCACCAGGGCCAGTCCGTCCAGATTCAGGTAGAACAAATAAGGTGAGGGGTTGATATAGCGTTGGGCGCGGTAGAGCGACCAGGGATCGGGGGGGGCATCACAGATGAAAGGTTGCGATATGACGGCCTGAATGATGTCGCCGGCGCGGATGTGCTGTTTGACCGTTTGGACGGCTTCGCGGAAATCATTATCGGGGTGGACGGCACGCAGCGCATCGGGTTCGCTGGCCGCGCTATTTTCCGGCAAGGGAGGCAGGGGATCGGCCAGATATTTCAGTTGCTGCTCCAGACGACCGCGGGCCGCATCATAGGCGGCCGCCGGGGTCAGGCCGTCCGCGGTAAAGGTCAGATCCACCAGGGTGAGGGTATGGCTGACGTTGTCAAAAATCAGGAGCTGGTCGGGGATGACAAAATGGGCCAAGGGTTTCTCAGCGGGCCATTGATGGGGGATGGCTTCCAAAAAACTGACGGTTTCGTAGGTCATGTAGCCGACCATGCCGCCCCAGAAGCGGGGCAGGGCAGGGATATCGGCCGGACGGTAGGTCGCCAGGATCTTCTTCAGCACCTGCAGTGGAGCCCCGCCATGGGGTATCCGTTCTTCGTGTTCCTGCCCGCTGACCGTTACCGCATCGCCAAAAACACGGATATGGCTGCGGGCCGAGGTTCCCATGAAACTGTAACGCCCCCAGCGCTCGCCGCCCTCGACACTTTCGAACAAAAACAGATCGGCATTCTGTCGATAGAATTTGCCCAACAAGGACACCGGTGTCTCGGTATCGGCCAGAATTTCCAGGCAAATCGGCACCACATCGGCTTGTTGGTAGGCCGCGCAAAAGGTCGCGCGGTCGGGAAAGCAATTCAATAACATTGCGAAAACCTTCCATCTTATCCGGGGCGTCCGCCGCGCCTCCAAGGATCGTTGCGGGTTTATGCGCTCTCTAAAAATAGAGAGGCCGTGGGGTTGGCTGCACCACGGCCTCAAAATACGAAACCGCAGGCTTTGAGGCGGCCCACGGTTTGCGCTGATCTTATGTCTGGTCGAAAGGATGCGTCAACCGGCGGTACGCCTCAGGGCATATGCCACCAGCACCACCACCAGCGGTATTCGATGCAATGATGTCCGGTTGAACGTTTCATCCGTAATTGTACCTTTTGGCGAGATGCCATTGAAATGAGAAATCATTGTCACGGATCGCAGGGCTTGTCAAGAGTCTATCGACGCGCCCTCCTGCTGGAGCGCGGCAGAACACGCCACCGAATCCGAATATGACGCTGATCGGCGGGTCATCTTACTGGCCGGTAAACTCAAAGCCCATTTTGGTCTGAAAATCTTCCACGCGTTTGAAAATTTCCTTGAGCATGGTCTGCTCGATACGGGAGAGTTTCTTGGGGTTGATATAGTTGTCGGGCTTGCGGTTCTCTTCAATAATGGCCGTGATCTGGCGGACGAAACGCATTTGCATCATAAAGCTGTAGGAACGGGAGATGTCATTGTAATCCTTGGAAGGCAGGTGGCCCTTTTCGTGCAGCTGATAGAGCCGGTCCATGGTGTTGGTTTCTTCGATAGAATTTTTTAGGGCGTGGATACGGGCAAAATCCACCACGGGCTGCATGGCCTGTTTGATGTCGAAGGCGTCGCGGTGTTCGCCTTTGGATTCCACCACGAAGTTGCGGAAGAAGCCCAGGGGAGGCTTGAAATGCAGGGCATTTTCCGTCATGTGCCGGAAAAAACCCGACCAACCCGTGAGGGATTCGAACAGGTGGCGGCGCAGGTGGTCGATCATTGTGAAATCACCATAGGCGCCTCGAAAATCGAAAAAGATGCTGGCGTGCAGCAAATCCTCGGCCTCGGCCGTGTGAATCCATTCCGAGAATTTAGTGCACCAGGCCGACAGCGGCTGGCACCAACTCGGGTTCATCGCCATGACGCCGCCTTCACAGAAGGCATATCCGATCTCGTCCAGCCAGGTGCAGACAGTCTCGCCGAAGTTCAGGAAATAGGCCTTGGTGGACGGCAATTGATCTTCCGGAACGTCCTGGAAGATAATGGCATTGTCCTGGTCGGTTTTGAGGGTTTGCTCCCGCCGGCCCTCACTGCCCATGATCATGAAGACGAAAGGCACCGGCGGCGGTCCGTTTTGTTCGAGGGCGATTTCGATCAGACGATGAAGAATGGCGTCGGAGACCGTCGAGATCAAGCGGGTGACGTTTTCCGCCCGGGCACCACTGCTGATCAGATTATGGACCAGTCCGGGAATGCGGTCCTGCTGGGCCTTGAGCTCCTCACGGGAAAGGGCCGAAGCAATTTCCCGCACGATAAAAAGCGGGGACTGGCCCTGGGCCGCGAGCAGGTCGCGGCTGGTGATGGAACCGACGACCTGTCCCTTGCCATTCTGGACAGCGAGATGCTTGAGTTTTTTCTGCATCATCACGAGCATGGCTTCGAATACCGACAATTGCTCCGGGATCATCCCCAAGGGCGAGGACATGATAGCGGAAATGGGAATGTTCGTTTCCAGCCCCTGGACGATGACGCGATTGCGCAGGTCGGTATCCGTCACGATGCCGATATGATGGTCCTCGTCGTCCTGAACAAAGATGGAGCTGCACTTGCGTCGGCTCATCAGGGTTGCGGCCTGCTGGACCGGTACGCTGTGATTGCAGGAGAGAATGTCGCGGTTCATCAGTTGGGCGACCGAGACGTTGAAAATATGGACGGTTTCGTCCTTGGGAAGGATGCGCCGGGCGAAGATCTCAGCATAGGAGCGGTCCAGCATGCGTTTGCCGAAAGTGTCGGTGAAATATTCGGTAAAGGAGGGGCAGCGTTTGCAGAGACGCAGGAAATGCTTTTCAGGCAGGGCATAGAGATAGGCTTCCTCTTCGACGCGCAGGGTACGAACGGAAATGCCGTTGTTGAGCAGCATGGAAATACCGCCGTAACAATCGCCTTCACCCAGGTAGCCCTTGAGACTCTTTTTCCCGGTTTGTTCGTAGTAGAGCTCCGCCGCGCCCTTATGGACAATGTAAAGGTAGTCCACCCGCGATTGGCCCTGCACGAACAGCAGGGTTCCCGGGTTATGGTGGATCAGGGACAGGTGGGCGATCATGTCATCCAGATCGGTATCGGACAGGAATGAAAAGGGTACGACGCGGCTGAGAAAATCCCGGGCCTGGCCGGTCACCAGAATCGAGGAATAGGATTCGTTCTGGCGGCGTTGCCGAAAGGCCTGGGTGAAATAGTCCCGGAATGGCGGGTGACCCTCGCACATGGTCAGAAACCGCTCGGCCGGTATGGCATAGAAGATGGCATCGTCTTCCACTTTGGCCGTGCGTACTGCCACGCCGGCATTCATCAGAACCGATATCCCGCCGAACGTCTCGCCGGCCACCATGCGGGCCCCCAGGGTTTTCGCCCCTTCCTGTTCATAGTAAAGTTCGATGGCGCCTTTACGAATGTAGAAGATTTTACCAATCGCGGTTTTGGCCTGCTCCGCCACGAGCTGGCCACGTTTTGCTTTAATTTCAGTGGTCCATTCGGCCAGCTCTTCGATTGTTTCTGACGGTAGGCGCCTAAAAGGCTCTGCCGTGGAATAGACAGCTAGTGCGTCTTTAAAAAGACTACTTCTGGTCGTTTTTTTGGGCATGCCATCACTCCATTGTTAGCGATCCCTGTCTCGGGAGATTTCTCAATAACGGAGACGGGCGAAATAGGTTTTTTCCGAAGCCGCACGTGCTTGCTGAAGCGTGTAAATGCCCTTTTTGGCCAACAGAGGAATTAATTTCAGGAACATATTAGCGGTTGCCAGTGCGTCGCCCATCGCTGTGTGGCGTCCCGTAACGTCGATTCCCAATCGCTGGGCAATGGTCATGAGGTTGTGGTTTTCCTGGGCCGGATGAACCACGTGCGACAGCAGCATCGTGTCCAGCACCGGATTGATAAACCGAATCCCGGTTTCGGCTTCCTTGATCTGCAGCATCCGCATGTCAAAGGCGGCATTGTGGGCGACCAGGATCGTGCCTTCGGCAAACTGATGGAAGCGTGGCAGAACGTCGCGGATGACAGGTTGCTCGCGAAGATCCTTTTCCTGGATACCATGAATTTGGATCGATTCCCAGCGCAAGGGCCGCATGGGGTTGACCAGCTGGTCGAAGCGGTCGTCGGCCACCAGACGGTTGTTGACGATGCGGACGGCCCCGATGGAGATAATCTCATCCCCACCCCGGGGGTCGAGTCCGGTCGTTTCGGTGTCGAAAACGGTATAGGTCAATTCCGTCAGCCGACGGTTGTCGACGGAGGGATCCTGACCGGGCTGATTGAAAAGATCGAAATCATAGAACTCCGGCCGGCTGTCCGGGATGATCGTAGGTTGGCGCGGCAGCTCGCAGGCGGTCTGGGGCACGGCCGGCAGGATCAGTCGCAATCCCGACCAACCACGTGACGGTTTGCTGTAGGGCCAAATTTCGGCATCATGGAGCCGGATGACTTCTCCCAGGGTCAGCGGCAGCCCCTGATCGGGCAGACTTAAGACATTGTCTTCCCAGGTGCGGACCGTGTCCATGCGAATCGGCCTTCCCTTCCAGCGAAGATCGAAATAGATCAATCCGTCGGTTTTACGAACCCGGCACGCAAATTCGCGCACATCGACTTCACTGCTGAGCCGCTGTAGCAGAAACAGTACGGCCAGGGAGAATGAGTAGTTATCCGTTCCCAGCTGAAGGTCTTCTTCATAGGTTTCGGGACGAAATTTAATCTGCAGCAAATGATTGGCCTTGACCGCAATTTTTTCCAGCATGGTAGACGCGCGTGTTTCGATCAGGGGCCATTGGGAATGCGGCCGTTGAAGATGCTTCGAAGAATGCTGCCCGAGAATGTTGCCGATGCGAAGGGATTCCTGGTAGATGATGCGGATAAATTCACGGCTTCTCTCAAGAGGCATCTCCGGAAATTCCATCATCGTTTCAACGGCAGCACGCACACCAGCCAGGGGGGTCCGTATGCCGCCACTCAATGATTGCAGGAGGAGATGGGTCTGATTGTCCGATTCAATCTGCGATGTTATGTCGGAAAAGATCAGGATGAAACCGGTGAAGAGGCGCTGATAACTGAGGACCGGAACCATCTCGCTTCGCAGGTGGCGACCCTCGTTGCCGACGACGACAAAGTAGGAAGCCACCGTGGCCTCGTCACTGGCGAGCTTTTCGGTGATTTCAGCAAGCGCTTCGGAGACGAGATGGCGGTCGATGATTTCGAAAATGGACCGGCCCAGTCCGAAGAACGGGTGTGCGGGGGGGGGCGGGTCGGCGGCGGTCAGCGCCTCTTCACCATGGTCTTCCCTCCTGGGGCTGAAGAAGTTGCGGGCCTGTCGGTTGAAGAAGAGGATCTGCCCGTCGCGGTTGCATATCAGAACCCCTTCCGGAAGTTCAGACATGATGACGGCCAGAATGTTTTTTTCTTTTTCAACCTCGGATTTGGCTTCCAGCACGCGGCTCGTGACAGCATTTTCCAGCTGTTGGTAGTGCTCGGCGTTTTCATTGATGGTATCAATCACGCGGTTGACCACCTTGCTGCCCTCGCGTTTGATCCGGTGGCCGGCGTTGACGGTGTGGATCAGCTCGATTTCTTCGGGGAGCCGGTTGAGGGGCAGAATATAACTGTGGAAGATGCCGTCCAGAGCGAATCCAATGGCGGCAATGAAAAGGATTATGGCAACAAAAATGTAGATGAAGTGGGTTTTGACAATGTCCATCAGCATGACCTGTTGATCCGGAAGCAGTTGCTGCCAGAAAAACAGCGCCATACCGACGAAGATCAGCATGGTGATGATAATCGACACCCCGGCGAACCACCAGAATTTATTCGTCGGATCCATCAGCCAGTTCCAGCAGCTTTCTTACGTTGTCCATGATTTCAGAATTGGAAAAGGGCTTGGTGATGTAACCATCGGCGCCGGAGGCGATTCCCTTGGCCACGTCGATGTCGCGGGTCATGGCTGAAACGAACAGGATGCGTGTGCCTGCCAACTGAGGGGTCTCGCGTACCATTTGGCAAATTTCGAAGCCGTCCGGATCAGCAATCATGGCTTCCAGCAGGACTAGGTCCGGATTGTAATCCACAATGAACTGAAGGGCGGCTTCACCGCTACTAGCAGTCCGAACCTCGTAACCGCTCTGTTCCAGGAGATATTTGAGGGGAATCGTGGTACCCGGCTCGTGGTCCGCTATGAGAATGCGGCCTCGCGGGCGGGATGTTGGGTCGGGTAGATCCGCGGCCATAAGAAACCCCGTATGAGATTGACCCATATTGGGAATAATCCTGCCGGAGGGGACTCCTTACAACGTTCACCAGGCGATTTATTGCGATCCGGCAGTCTAAGCGCCGACAGCATGGCGGTTCATGCGCCGGCGCTTAAGATTGCCTGGTGTGCTGTTGCAGCGGACCTTTTTATTGATCGGCAGGCCCGGCCGACGATGATTGCGGGACGCCCCCCCCGCATTGCCTGCCCGAAGGGTAGGGATTCGGTCAGGCAACACGGAGAGGTCATCCCGTTCGGCACAGGTTCGGATTATCCGAAAACCCCCATGCCAAACAATGAGACCCATATGATGGAAAACCCTACCAGAACGATCATCCATACGTCTTCTTTTTTCATGGTACATTCTCCTTCAAAAAAGCTTGGCTTCATGAGTGGAATAAGTCCGCGGATCCCAATATCAGGCTTCCTTGACCACCGTCATGGTTTCAACTTCGGCGCGCTGGATCTGGGTCTCGTTGGTGGTGGACATTTCAGCCTTGAAGCACAAGGCCCACATCATGATGATGCCCAGAATCCACCAGGCGATCTGCCAGGACCACAGGCTCGGGAAACCGCTGAAGGAAAAGGCCGTGTTGCCCCAGATACAGGCCGGGCCGATGGCAAAGAAATACCACACCGGGACGGCGACCTTCATGACCTTGCGCCAGGCCGCGCCGGATTCGCTGGGGGCATCGATGTCGCTCAGGAAGGTACGCACTTCCTGCTGCCGTTGAACCGTTTCCTCGTTATCCTTGATGCCGATGCCGCGGCAGATGTAGGCGAAGACCGCTGCCGTGAACAGACCCCAGAAGGCGCAGTGCATGGACAGGGGATTGGGCCACACCCTGTAGGTCAGGGCCACGGCGATCATGCCGGCAAAGATGCCGATCACGGCCCCCACTGCGGGGAAGCGGAAGCCCCACAGGACGCCGGCCAGCAGCAGGTACATCAGGAAGCCGAAGGCGGTGGCCAGGGCGCCCAGAATAACGAGGGCCGCCGTGGATGTCAGACCCACGGCGAGCGCCGCAACGGTCAGAATGGTGGCCATTAGACGATTGACCCAGATCTGTTCCGCGTGGGTGGCTTCCTGTTTTTTGATGTAGCGCCAGTAAACGTCGCGCAGCAGGATGGACCCGCCGGTGCCGATGTACGGCGCAGCCGTGGAGTGAATGGCCGCGATGGCACCCATGAAGACGACCCCCAGCATGACCGGTGGCAGGAAGCTCTTCATCAGGGTCGGTACGACGGTCGCTTGGTTGATGTCCAGGAAGGCCGGGTTGCCGGCTACCTGGAGAACCTTGGCGCCCATTCCCTGGAAGGCGGTGAAGAAGAACAGGGCGAAGCCCACCACGAAGGTGGACATGAAGGCCTGCTGCCAGGCCAGGGGTTTCGGGGATTTGATCCCGAAGGTCCACATGGTGAAGGCCGGAGAAGACTGGATGCCCATGAGGGCGAACATGTAGGTCAGGATCATGACCGAGGTCCAGCCGCCGCCCAAACCGAAGTTGATGACTTTGGGCACGGTCAGGAATTTCGGATCAAGAGCCTTGATGGAAGTGGAAAAAGCTGTCCAACCGCCGAATTCTGGCGCTTTCATGACGTAGAAGCCCAGGATGATGATACCACCCACCAGGAGGACGAACTGGATGACCCCGACCCAGGTGGAGGCCTTAAGGCCACCGGTGCAGACATAAAACCATACGATGAAGGCCAGGAAGATGGCCCCGTAGGCCGTGGGCACACCGGCGATGACGTTGAACAGGGCGCCGGCCGCCATCAGCTGGACCGCCGAATAGAAGATCGAATAGAGGACTGCGGTGGCGACAACCAGCCAGCGCAGGGTTTCATTGTTGTAGTAGTAGGCATACATGTCGCCGGGGGTGATGAACCCGTAACGTTTGCCCATGAGCCAGGTGCGTTTGGAGAAAAACGTACCGGTGATGGGAATCGTCAGTACGTAAAACGATGCAAACGCATAGGCCAGGCCGTCACGCCAGATCAGACCGGGGTGACCGATAAAGGTCCACCCGCTGAAGGACGCGGCCGTGGCGGCGAGTAGAAATGCGAAGAAGGGGATGGACCGGCCTGCAATTGCGTAACCGGAGGATGTCTTCTCGGTAAAATACCCCTTGAGCCCCCAGTAGAAGCAATAGACGATATACAGGCCAAGCATGATATAGACCCAGGTTGTTCCGCTCATACCGTACCTCCAATGGTTTCCTCATATGCCACTTCCGGTAGACATGTGTCACCAGGCAATCGGCATAATGGTTTGTAGCCATTTATAAGACTCGGGAAGAATGTATCACCTCCTTTCAGATGCGGTTAGCCACCCTGGAGCGGCGCTGCCCGGCCATAGGCTGTGCCGCCGGGGCTGCATCGGGTGGACGCGTCGCCGCGCGCGGCAGGTGCGGGCGGCGACCCGTGGGCCTGTGGTTCACCTTCCCGGGCGGCCGGGCGGCCGCCTGGAAGTTCGCCATCCGGAAGGGCGGGCCGGGAGGTGCGCGGAGGTCCGGGCGACGGATAGCGCCAGCGGCCGTGGGACGGCTGCCGGCGTGTGGAACTTGGCTATTTCTGGACCTGGTTCCGGATCGTTTCGACAACGTCCGGGTTGGCCAGGGTCATGACATCCCCCACATCGGTATTGTTGGAGATGGACGCCAGCACGCGGCGCATGATTTTGCCCGAACGCGTCTTGGGCATGTCGGGCACGATCCAGACCTTACGCGGTTTGGCAATCGGGCCGATTTCGGAAATCAGGGCATCCATCACTTTCTTGGCAATGGCATCGCTGGCCTCGAACCCCGGTTTGAGGGAGATGTACATATCCGGCGTCACCCCCTTGATGTCGTCCTTGACCGGGACAACGGCGGATTCGGCCACTTCCTCCACCACTAGGGCGGCGGATTCCAGTTCCTTGGTGCCCAGTCGATGACCGGAAACGTTGATGACGTCGTCGATGCGGCCCAGAATCCGATAGTAGCCGTCCGGGGCCTCTACGGCGGCGTCCCCGGTCATGTAAGGCCAGTCGCGCCAATCTTTGCTGTCGGGGTTTTTGCAGTAGCGTTCGAAATAATTGGTCACAAAACGGGCACGGTCGCCCCAGATGGTCTGGAACATGCCCGGCCAGGGATTCTGGATGCAGATGTTGCCGGCCTTGCCGGCGCCCCGCGGCAGTTCCTTGCCTTCGTCGTCGTAGATGATGGGGTGGATGCCCGGCATGCCTTTGCCGGCGCTGCCCGGTTTCATGGGGGAGATGCCCGGCAGGGTGCTGCAAAGAAAACCGCCGGTCTCGGTCTGCCACCAGGTGTCCACGATGGCGGCCTGCTTCTTGCCGACCACATTGTAATACCATTTCCAGACTTCCGGCTCGATGGGCTCCCCCACAGTGGTCATGTGCTTGAACTTGTAGTTGTACTTGGCGGGTTCGTCCGGGCCGATCTTGCGCAGGGCGCGAATGGCCGTGGGTGCGGTGTGGAAGATGTTGACATCCAGGTCCTGGGCGATGCGCCAGGGGCGTCCCGGATCCGGGTAGTTGGGAATGCCCTCGTAGATCACCGAAGAGGCGCACAGGGCGAGAGGGCCGTAGACGATGTAGGAGTGGCCCGTAATCCAGCCGATGTCAGCCATGCACCAGTAGACGTCTTCGGGATGGATGTCCTGGACATATTTGGAGGTCCCGGTCACGTAGGCCAGATAGCCGCCGGTGCCGTGCTGGCACCCCTTGGGTTTGCCGGTGGTGCCGCTGGTGTACATCAGGAAGAGCGGATCCTCGGCATTCATTCTCTCCGGTTCAATTCGGGCACCGTAGTAATCCTTCAACTTTTCGTTCACCATGAAATCCCGGCCTTCCACAACCGGCGTCTGGGCCGAGTACTTGCCGGGGTAGCGCTGCCAGATGAGAACCTTGTCGACCTTCTGGCCTTCATTGGTTGCCTTGGCCACGGCTTCATCAGCCTTCTTTTTATGATCGAGGAGTTTGCCACCACGATAGTAGGAATCAATGGTGATGAGCACCCGGCTGCCCGAGTCCACGATGCGGTCGGCGGCGGCATTGCCGCTGAAACCGCCGAAGACCTGGGAGTGGATGACGCCCAGGCGGGCGCAGGCCAGCATGGTAATGGGCAGCTCCGCACTCATGGGGAGGTGCAGGGTGACGCGGTCGCCGCGCTTGAGGCCCGCAAAATCCCGCAGCAGGGCCGCCATTTCATTTACCCGCACATAAAGCTCCTGGTAGGTGATATGCTCGACCTTCTCTTCTTCCAGTTCGGGAACGAAATGAATGGCGGTTTTGTTTTTGTTTTTGGCGAGATGGCGGTCGATGCAGTTGTAGCTGGCGTTAATCTTGCCGCCCTTGAACCACTTGTAGCAGGGTGCGTCGCTGGTATCGAGAATATCGGTCCAATACTCGTACCAATCCAGCATGTCGGCGTATTCTTTAAAGCAATTGGGGAAATTGTCCAGACTGAAACGGTCGTAGATCTTCTCATCCGTCATGTTGGCCTGGGCCACGAAATCCCGCGGCGGAGGGAAATAGTCTTCTTCTTGCCAGTGTACCGCGATTTGAGCTTCCGAAGTTTCGACGACTTCCTTTTGACTCATACCTACCCCCATTAAGTTTAGATGTTAGTAAGGAATTGAACACGTACAATCGAAGCGTCCTGCTTGAATGGCTTATGTCGGTGGCACCGTGCTGGTATTTGCTCAGGTGGCGCGGTGAAATTAAGAATATATATAGATATCAACATGGTATCGATTATATGGCTAAAGCGGTTTGTATGAATGGAAGGAATTATGTAAAACTGAATACATTTACTGGACAAAATTTGTCAAGTGAATTTTATTCATTAATAAAACTTTTTTTGGAAAAGTGCCGGTGCAGGAACCAAAATACAATAAATAAATAATAAAAACAGTTAGATGAAAAATATAGGGTCGAATGTGAAAACGCTGTTAGCGGAACGCCAGCCGCTTGCGACTGGTTAACCAGTCGTTACAGCAAAAAAAATAAAATTCAATATTTGATTTTTGTTAAATAGGTGGGTATCGTTCAAACGGCAGGCGTGATCGTTTTTCCCGCCAATTGACCGATTCATATGAATAGTCGTTGAAGTGCCGCCGTACTTGACCTAATTATATGCAGCGGCACGATTCGCTGAGGTTCGGAAGCGGACCGCGCCCAAACCGTAATAGCCATCGGGGTGTGCTGCAGGGCGGATCTGCATCGGAGGGGATTCCGGTGCGGCAGACGCTGGGCCTGCTAGACCTGCCAACGGCCCAAACCTTTCAACAGCAGAGGGCGCCAAGCCGCAGACCGCTGCCGAGGTGTGAGCGCGCGTCTTGTGATCCGCCCTCCGGCCTGAGAAGGTCTACCGAGGTCGATGGCAATCGGCAACCGATTCCTATTATCAATCTTTGGCAGTCGAGGAGCTTATGGCCGATCAGTTTTCCAAAAAAATTATGCGAAGAGCGTTTGTCAAAACGGTGGTACGAAGAATATTTGCCCTGGTGGCTTTGTGTGGCATGGTCTATGGCCTGGTGGCCCTGGTTTACGCTTCCAAGACGATCTACAAAGTCAATGAAAACTACGCCGTCGTGCTGGAGCGCTTTGGCGGCCAGCGCCAGGCCATCACGGCCATTGGCTGGCACGTGCGGCTGCCCTTTTTTACGCGCATCGAACAGGAAGTGTCCCTGATGAACCAGATCCTCAATCTGGGCGGCTCCACGGAACCGATGCGCATCATCACAAAGGAAAACGTGGCCTTGTGGACGTCGGCCCTGATGACCTATCGGATCCGGAACCTGCATACCTGGGCCATCGAGAATCTTCATCCGCTGCAGCTTTTAAGTGGTGATTATGACGGTATTGTCAAAGACATTCTCCAAGCCCAGAAGGTCAATCAGCTGATCAGCGACCGCGAAAGCGTCAAGGAAAAGATATTTAAAGCGCTCAAGTCCCGCCCCATCAACGAAGGCGGTCCGACCCTGGAACAAAAATACGGCATCGAAGTGGTCAGCTTCGTTTTAAAGGAAACCCGTTTCGGCGATAAGCTGGTCGCGGCAACCGAAGAAAAAAAGCGCCGCGAGCTGATCGCCGAGGCGGAAAACTATGCCGCCGACCAGGAGGCCAGCCGCATCCGCAAATTGTATGCCGCCTATCTCGAGGGTATCCAGGCGCTTCAAAAGGGACTGGGGGGCGTCAATCACGCCAATGACACGGCGCTGCTGCAATTCCTGGTGCAGCAGCAGTGGGCCGCCGCCTACGAGAAAAACCAGACCGGACAGAGTACCATCGTGATCCAGAATACCCAGGATAACGTTCCCCTGGCACTACCCGCTCCGGCACCCAGCCCCACAGGTGCCAAAAAAGGAGAGTAGTGATGGCGCGTCGGGTCACCAGACAAGTCAAGTATGTTCGCCTGCCGGAAAAGCGTATCCGTGAAATCGATGCCCTGGTTTCCTCCTGGCCTTACGAGACAAGGGCCTTCATGCGGGCCCGCTTGAACCAGTACAAGCCGCGGACGGGTTTTCTCAATTTTCTGATGGACCGGTTTCTCTTTCTGGCCGTGGGCGTTCATGACAAAAGCTTTGAAATCATCAACGACCCCGAGGTCATCACGGATTGGCAGATGCGTTTCGAGATCTCCGGGCAGCGCAATCCCCAGGATGCCTGGAACAAAATTCTCGACAAGGAGATTTCGGCCCGCGATCATCTTTACTTGCTGTCCCTGCTGGACCGGGAACTGCGCGACATCCACGTGCCCTATGAGCTGCAGTCCCTGTTCGAGAAAATCTACCGCGCCCATCTGCGGAAGGAATACCTTTCCGATCCCGAAGTACCCAAATCCCCGCTGGTTCTGGTGGTCGGGGTGAGCGGGAGCGGCAAGAGCGCGACCGTGGAAAGGGTCATCGAAGATGTCATTTTCGCCAATGAAATTTTACCGGAAATCGATTTGCAGCAGAAGAAGGAAGTCATCCTGGCGGATTTGCCCTTCTGGAAAACCATCGAAGAAGTGGATCCGACCCTGGCCTTCGAGATTTCCCGGCGGAACCAAACCCGTTTTTATCAGGGATTGAGCAAAATTCCGCTCATTCGCTGGCTGTTCAAAAAACGCATTGCCCTCAACCTGACCGAACTGGGTGAGCAGGGTATCCCGGTGGATTACGCCATCGTCACCCCCAACGAGTACCAGACGGCCCTGGCCGGCGAACCCGGCAATTACTTTCGCAAGGCCATGGGCGACCCCAAGAAAACGGCCATCCGCCATATCGAGGAGGCGCACAGCGCCTTTGGCAAGGCCAGTGAAGAACAGAGCGGACCCCAGCGTCAGCAGCGCACCCTGGTGGATGCGGCCAACATCATTTTGGATGAGATTGCCAGCGGCCGGCGCGACTGCGTGCTGGTGGCCACGACTGACCAGCCGGAGCGGATCGATGGCGCGATTTATCGCCGATTCGTGGAAAAAGGGGCCATCATCGATCTGGGCGACTACTGGCAAAACAAGGCCAATCTGGCGGAAGTCGTCCGCATCGAGCTCCAGCGCAACGATATCCATCTTATCGGTCCTGAAAATGCGCTGCCCCGCAGGCAGGTCGACACCCTTCAAGCGGTTGATCTCGATCAGGCGGTCGAGGGCATCTACCGTTTGTTTCGTGAGCGTAGCCTGACCCTGACACCAGCCTATGTCCGCAAGCTGGTGCATTCCATCATTCAGATTCGCCATACCTTCGATGCGGCCTTTCTGGACGATGCCGATCTCGTGCGGCAGGCCTTTGAACTGGTGGCCAAGAATACCTATGGCGATCTCTACAAAAGGGTCGTCGATCACATGGATCGTCGGGTGAAGTGGGAGGAGTACATCGGCGACATCAAATACGTTTTTTCGGAGATGGCCAACAACTGCCTGCAATATGGTCTCAGCGAGGAAAAGGGCGTTGTGCTCAACGGCCCCCCGGGGGGCGGAAAGACGTTTCTGGTGCGCACCTGGCTGAGCGAAAACAGCGCCATTCACGACATCGCCACCAGCGCAAGCGCGCTCCAGGATCCGATCAATCCGGTGGAGGGGGCCGTGGACAATATGGAGAAAGTCTACGACATCGCCAAGATGATCGCCCCCACCGTCATTTTTTTTGACGAAGGTGATGCCCTGGCCCCCAAGCGCAGCAGCACCGGGGGATCTCCCCAGGACAAGCTGACCAATAAGTTTCTGAGCCTGATCGACGGTGAGATTCCTTTGAACCAGGTGTTTACCGTATTGACCACCAACCGGCTCGATATTCTGGACCCGGCCCTGATCCGTTCCAAACGGCTCAAGGTCTTGGAAGTGACCGGCCATCTGCGCAAAAGCGACATCGCGGCTATTGTGGCAGCCTCCCTGGGGGATGTGCCGCTCGAAGCGGGGCTTGATCTGTCGGCCGTGGTGGAAGCCGCCCAGAACATCTGTAACACGCCGGCCGATTATACGGCCTTTGTGGAAAAGGCGCGCTCGCTGCGCAGCACGGAATATGAAATCATTCTCCGGCTGCGCAAGATTCCCGCCATGTCGGAAAAGGACAACCGCAACTTTATCAAATTCAATCTCAAGACCCTGCTGGGAATGCTCAACGCCCTGCAGGCGCCGGCCGAGATGATCAACCAGGTTCGCGAACACCCGGGACAATTTATTCAACAGCACCGCATGGTGCTGGATCTGATCGCCGGGGTTGAAAACGAGATCCAGTACCCCCTGCGCCGCGCGCATCTGGAATCGGCGCGGAGCGAGATCTCCCAGAGCCCGGTAAAAAAGGGCAAGGTCCAGCTGGATGAATTCCTGGAGGGCGAACTCAGCGAAGAGCCCCAGGTGGGGTTTATCGTCGGGGTGGGCGCCAATGACGTCACCGGTGTCCTGCTGCCCATCGCCACCAGCCTCAACTACAAAATGGCCCCAGATAAAGTGTTGGTGACCGGGGCGGTTTCGACATCGGCACCTGGAGCGGCCGAGTTGGACATGTCGGTCAAAATGACCCAGCAGTCCGCCCAGGAAGCCCTGACCCTGGTGAAGAACTATCTCCAGCACCTGCAGCCCAAGATCAGCATCCCCCGGCTGTTCGGGGAGTTTCTCGACCATTACACCATCCACCACCAGCTTTTGACCGCGTCCTACAATGTCGGGGGACCATCGGCCGGTTATGCGCTGGCCCTCAATACCCTCTCGGCCCTGCTGATGATACCGGTCTTAAACGATTTCGGCGTTACCGGAGCGCCCTGGACACGGGGCGCCAAAAAAGGCGAAATTGGCGGTTCGGTCATCATCGGCGGTCACAAGAAGAAAACTGAGAAAGTCCTGCTGCACCTCAGACGCATGTACATGCCCCTGCAAAATTACAAGGACCTCGAGATCGATTATCTGGAAAATTACTGGCTCCAGGACAAAGATGTGCTGGGGGTCACCCATTTCGGCGATCTGGTGCCGGAGGTGCTGTGGCTGGGAGACGAACAGAACATCCGGGTGCAAAACCTGATCGCGACCCGCATTCGCTACAAGCTTGAAAAATGCCGCCAGCTCCAACCCGATCCGGTGTTGAAGGAACAGATTGTGGAGACCAAAACCATCCTGCGGGAGGAAATGGAGGCGGAGATCATTCGACGGCTGCAAGCCTTGCGCAAATACATGCGCAGCCCGGTGCGCGATCCCCACATCTCGTTGGAAGAGATTTTCCGCGACGGAGTCCGCAACCCGCGGCAGCGCCTGTCGGCCGTGGCTCAGCTGGTGCGCAACGGACTCAACCGGTTTCGTCGGGAGTGCCGTCCGGAATAGGGACGGCCATTCAGTCGCCTTTCAACCGTTTCTCCCGCCAAGCATCGTCGGCGGTGCGGTTGACAGACGATCCCCCTATCCGATACAGCTCATGGCGTTGTGCCGATCGGGCTGCGGTGCCCCGGCCGGCCGTTGCCCATACCCCATTACCTCCCGAAAGGACGATGCCATGCCTGCCGAAGCATTCCAGGACAGCTACCCCGATGACCTCAGCCATTGCTACGGATGCGGCCGTCTCAATCCCCACGGACTCCAGATCAAAAGCACCTGGGAGGGGGAGGAAGCGGTTTGCCGATATACGCCCAAGTCCTACCATACCGCCATACCGGGGTACGTGTACGGCGGTCTGATCGCCTCCTTGATCGACTGCCACAGCACCGGGACCGCTTCCGCCGCGGCCCGCCGCGCCGCTGGTGATGACGCTGACGCCCAGGAGGCGTTCCGTTTCCTCACCGCCTCGCTGCATGTCAACTACCTCAAACCCACCCCGATCGATGCGGTTCTGGAAGTCCGCGCCCAGATCAAAGAGATCAAGGGCCGCAAGGTGGTGATTGCCTCGCGGCTGATGGCGGGCGGGCAGGTTTGCGCCACCGGGGAAGTGGTTGCCGTTCAGGTGCCGGAACATCTTATGCCCGGTCGTTAGCGGCCGGCCGCGGTGGCACCTTGCGACTGCAGCCGCCGTTATGACGCCGTGGGATGGCGGTGTGCGTGCCATCCGAGGGGAGACTTTGCGGATGGCAGATTGGACGATCCCCCAGGGACAGAGCGGAACGCCGTCGTCGGAACATCTGCCGCAAAGTCCTTCCATCCGTGCCCTGGCGCTCGGCGCTGTTGTGAGCCTTGTGGTTTTGCTGGGGATGGTTTCGCTGGACCAGGCCCTCCGGACGCCGGCCGCGCCAAACGGGATTGTCTCCCTCGAACTGGCAGGGTCCCTGGCCGCGGCCCGGCATATCTTGGATTCATGGCCGGCGGTTGCACGGATTCAGGCCGGTCTCAGCCTGGGTCTGGACTTTTCCTTCCTGGCGGCCTATGCCTTTACGCTGGCCGGCGCCTGCCGCAAAGTGGCATCTTATCTCCCGCCGGAGCGCATGTGGTGCCGACCCATGGGGGGCGTCCTGGCCAAAGCGGCCTGGGTGACCGGATGTCTGGATGTGGTCGAAAACCTGGCCCTCATTGAGTTTCTGATCGGCCCGCATCTGGCCTGGCCGCCTGTTCTGGCGGCGTGCTGCGCCTGGCCGAAATTCGGCCTCGCGGCCGTCATTCTGCTTTATATCGGCCTTGGCGGGGCAATGATCACGGTCCGGCGGTGGCGAACGCCCACTTCCGCGTGAGCACCGGTGCCTTCGGGTGATGGACGCAATGTCCGGTCGTGGCCCAGCGCGCATTACGAGGTAGAACCATGCGACTTGATATCAAAGACGTGACCGCCGGAGGCGTTCGGATAAGGGCGGACCTCGACCCGGAGCAGTTGAAGGATCTTGACGCCCTTCTATCCGGCCAGAGCTGCACCTTCCAGGGGGCACTGGCCGTAACGTTGCAGGTCACACCGACAGCAGACATGTTCCAGGTGACGGGGCGTGTCAATGGAGCCGCTGTTCTGGCCTGCAGCCGCTGCCTGGCGCCGGTCCAATGGCCCTTAAACGCCGATTTCACCCTAACCTTCACCCGTCGCCTGCCCGGCGATGCCTTGGACGAGCCGCCGGAATCCCGCGAGCTCGAGGCGGAGGAATTGGGGGTGGTGCTGTTCGAAGGCGATGCGATCGATTTCCGGGATGCTATCCAGGAGCAGGTGATCATGGCCCTGCCCATGCAACCCCTCTGCCGGAAAGACTGCCAGGGCTTGTGCACCCAATGCGGAGCCAACCTGAATGACGGGCCGTGCCGTTGCTCCGGGAAGGATGTCGATCCGCGTCTGGCCGTTTTAAAAAACCTTAAACTGGATGGATAAGGCCCCGCTACCGCCCCCGGCGTTGTATCGGGGTTGAATTGACAACCGCCCTCCAATTGAGCTATCGACCATAATCCCATAGGGGCTACGCCTTGTTGCCGCCGTCCAGGAGAAAAATGGCCGGCGGTGGCCCTCAGCCTGTCGATTTAAAGGATCCCTGCGTCATGCAACCATCCGCAAGCACGCCTCCGATGACTGTCCGCCCCCCGGCGGCGCGTTGTCGGCTTGTCTTCGAAGGCCTGACCGATCCGCGTCTGCCGCGTGAGATCGTGCTGGAGCGCTTGCGCCGTCTTCTCAAGGATGCACCGGATGTTTTTGAGCGCCGCCTGGCGCGGCTGCCGTTGGTGTTGTTGCCGGACAGCGATTCGACGACGGCCCGGCGGTACCAACGGCTGCTTGCGCAAAAGGGGGTTCTTTGCCGAATCGTGACGCTGGATGCCGGCCAAACCGGAGCGCGACCGGCCCCGGCCACGGGGGAGGGGAGCGTTGCCTCGCTTGCCATCGCTGGCGACGGGCAGGCACTGCTTGACGTCCCGTTGGGTCGGATCACCGCGCGGCGGCCCGGTTTTAAGAACGACGTGCGGCCGATCATTAACCTCGGGGCCGCTTTGTGCTTCAATCCGCGCGGTGTGATCGGTCGGGTCGAATCGGGAGTACCTTACGGCGCGGCCCTGATCCTGGCAGCGGGTGTCGGGCTGATGCAGGGGAGCACGGCGGTGTTGGCAGAGCACCCGGCCGGCGCGGCGGCGATGCTGCTGACCGTCCTGGCCATTCTGACCATCGCTCCGGCCCTGGGCATCCTGTTCGTCTATGTGCGCGGGTTTTTGCTCCATGCCGCGGGTCGTCTCTTAAAAGGCCGGGCCACGCCCCGCGAGCTGCGGGTGGCCTTGGCCTGGTCCGAGATTCCGCTTTTGTTGGGAGGGCTGATTGCGCTGCTGCAATTTGTAATGGGACGCTTGGGCGGCGCCGCCCTGGTCCGGACGGCGGATCCCGGGCTGCCGGTGTTGCTCAGTCGGGCCGGCTTCGGTGTGCTGCAGGCCGCGCTTGGGTTTTGGGCCTTGACCCTGCTGCTGCATACCCTGGCCGAGATCCAGGGGTTCAGCCTTTACCGTGCTTTCGCCAATATCGTCCTCGCAGCCACCGTGGTGCTGGTCCCGCTGGCGGTATTGGGTGGCGCGCTGATCGGCGCGGGGCTTGTGCCTTAGGGTAGACCTCAGCGAATGGATGCCGCGCCTCGTGTTTTAAACGCCCGTTGCCCAAACCCACAACCGTCATGTTGGCAGAAAAGGAGACGCAATGGATCGCTTAAGCCGTCGTCAATTTATCGGCAATTTGACCTGGCTGACCATCACCTCCCTGGCGTGGCCCCTGACGGCGCGGCCGGATTCCTGCGGTGCAGTGGCCCATCCCCTGGCGCCGCCGGATGCGGGCCTATACGGGCGGTGTCCCGCCTGCGGGATGACGCAAGCTATGTGGGCGCGCACCTGGAAGACCTTTCGCCTGGACGACCGTCGGCGTGACGCTTGTTCCTTCCACTGCCTGGCGGAAATGGCGCTCAAGAGCGGCCAGCCGTTGCAGGATGTCCAAACCGCCCTGTTTCTGCAGCCCCGCGGCATGCTGCCGGCCGAAGCGGCCTGGTATGTGGTGGGGTCTTCGGCCCGTGGGACCATGACACAGGTCAGCAAGGCCGCCTTTCTGAGCCGCTCCGCCGCCCTTGATTTCGCAGCCCAATGCGGTGGCGAGGTCAGGGACTATGCGGCCACGTACCGACTGGCCCAGGGCAGCCTGGCCAGAGAAATCGCCATGATCGATAAAAAGCGGCTGGCCGGGAAGAAGATTGTTTCTCCGGTGGATCTAAAAGACGAATGCACCGTCTGCCGCATGTACCCGTCGCGCTATCCCCGGTATCGCAGCCAGGTTTCCGGCCCTGCCGGACACATCGATCATTTCTGTTCAACCCACTGTCTGTTCATATGGCTGGGCGATACCAATCACGATGCCTTGGCCGAAGGGTCAGCCGCCATGGTCTGGGTCACCGACTTCGCCTCCGGGCGCTGGATCAGCGGGCGAACGGCCTATTATGTCGTGGGTTCGCGATCCCTGGGGCCCATGGGAGCGGAAGCCATTGCTTTCGACCGCAAGGCCCGGGCCCGCGAATTTGCCCATGCCCATGGGGGACAGGTTTTGGAATTCCATCAGGTCGAGACCGGTGCTTCGGCCTGGATGCCGTTGTCCTGAAAGCGCCTGCTCCCGAAAGTGGCCGGCCATCCGGCTTCCCGGTGTTTTTGCTGGTGAGCAGCGGCTTGACAAAATCACCCCCAAGGCGCATAGGAAAATACAGGCCCAATTGTTCACAGATGCGTATCCCGGCACGCGGACCCGTTGCCGCTATGGGCGGCCCCGATAACCGGGCTGCTTGTGTCAAGCGATCCCTTGAAATGGCGCCAGACCGTATCCCCGATGGCGCCAGGAGGTGCTGTCATGACAACCAAGCAAGATCAGAGACGCACCCCACGTATTGTCTGCGAATCTCCCATCGTCTGCTCCAGTCTCAACGGCCAAACCCTTTATTCCGCCCGAACCCTCAACTGCTGCGAAAGCGGACTGAGCTTCATCACCCAGACGCCTTTGAAAGCCGGTATGACGATTTTCTTCCGCGCCGACACCCGCACCCAGAAACGCCTCGCCAGTCCATCCTCTAACACCATACGCGGCACGGGGCTGGCCCAAATCCGCTGGTGTCGCCGTCTGCGCAGCAAGGCGTCGGCCAGCTACCGGGTCGGCGCCGAATATATGGAACCTTACCCCTGACACGCCAAATCCATGATCCGATTCGACGCGCTGCCCTATACCAACGCCCCCCTGCCCACCCATTGCCCTGTTACCGGATTACCGATCTACGGCCACTCCAGCTGGACCTATAGCAGTCCCGGCGGCAGCTACCGTTTGCGGGTGAGCTTCATCGGCGACCGGATCGTTTGGTTGCAGCCCACGGGCTATGTCCGTTTAGCGTACGCCCAGGCGGGAATGGCGCTCCTGGAAGACGTGCTTTTTTCCATGCTGCCCAAAGCGTCGCCGTTTATTGCCATCGACGATTACTCGGCCATCAGCGGGGCCACCCTCAACGCCCGGCGGTTCGTCATTCAGACGCTGCGTCAGGAACGACGCATGCGAAGCTATATCGTCTACGGCGCACCACCTGTATTTCGCCTGGGGCTCGGTTTGAGCCGGCGGTTCAGGCTCTTTCCCTTCGAAGCCGTGATCGCCCGTAATTATGATGAAGCGGTCACGGCCGCGCATGTCCGCCTATACCGGGCGGAAAACCATTCCGAGGAAAGATCTAACGCGTCCCGCTCCGCCGCTGATGGCGAAATCGATGGTGCCGGCCTGGCAACCGATAACGCCGGGGACCCGCTGGCCCCCTATGCAGATGAACTGCTGGACATCGTGGGCAGCATCACCTTGGAGCCTTACGGGATGGTGCCGGTCTCACGAACGGTGCCTCTGGATCACCCTTTGCGTCCGGTTTACGACGCTCTGGGGTTGCTCCGGGAAGACATGCAAGCTATTCTCCGAGGTCATCGTGAAGCCCGCGCCAAGGTCGAGGGACGCGAAAAAGAGCTGATGGAAAAGCAGATCCTGCTCAACGAGACCCATACGACCCTCAATGTCTTGGTCCACACCCGGCAAGAGGAACGTCGGCGGTTTGAAGCGCGGATCAAAGACCGTTTTCAGACCTTGCTGCAGCCGCTCCTGGAGGGCTTTGAAAGCACCGTCATGACCCCCCGCCAACGCGAGCTGGTCCAGTTGCTCCGTCAAATGTTGCGCCATATCGGCGTCTGTCTGGCAAGCGAGGAACATGTTGTGCGAAAGGCGTTCACATCCCGGGAGCGCTTGATCGCCTATCTGCTGATCCTGGGGAAGAGCCCGCACGCGATCGCCCGCCTTTTAGAATGCTCGCCCCGCACCGTCGCGAACCATTGCCAGCGGATGCGCGCTAAGATCGGACTGGCCGGGCGCGTTCCCACGCTGCAGGACTGGCTGAGCGGGCAGGTTTCCACCGAACTTGAGCAAGCGGGGCGAGGGCGCCCATGAGCCGTGCAGGCCGTTCCGTCATTTCCGCTGATCCCGAAAGCTTCCCCTCCCGATGCCCTTTCTCCGGTCTCCCCATCGATACCCGGAAAGAATGGCAGTTCACCAATGCCGCCCAAACCTATCGGACCGCCATCGCCCTGATCGGCAAGCTTATCTTCTGGGTGGTCCCCCGGGGCTACGTCACGGAGAATGACATGCAGCAGGCCATCCGGATGGCCGCCGGCATCAAGGCCGAGGTTCGTCCCGGCAATGCCCCGTTCGTCTTTATCGAGGATTTCCGCCATGTGAAAGGGGGCACCGCCGCCGCCCGCCGCCTCTATCTCGAGTTTACCAATTCCCTGGACGGGCTCTTGGGCTCCTTCCATTACGGCCTGCCGCCCTTTTTCCGCCTTAGTTTCAACCTCTCCCGCAGACTGCACCTGCATCGCTACCGGGTGCGGATGGTCCCGCGTTACGAAGACGCCGTCCATTCCGCCCTGGCGCTTTTAAAAGAGAATGGCCTGGCCATTCCGTCGGCAGCTTTCCCGCTGCGCCTTTTGCCTGAGGAAAAGGGGCCAGGGGAGGCCGGCCGGCCGGCCTTGCCGCCGCTGAGCGCTGCGTCTGACCACCTCTCCGCTCATGTGGACCTGCTCCTGGCCCATCTGGGTGAGCTCGATCTGGAACGCCCCGGAATCCCGGAGCCCCCCAGGGCGGCCCGGACCAGCGCCATGCAGCCTGTATATGAAGCCCTTACGTTCCTCAAGTTGGATATGGACCAGTTTCTGGCGGAGCACCGCAGCCTCATGGACGCCCAGAGGGAACGCCATCAGAAGCTTCTCCAAAAAACGGCGGCCATCGAAGCCCGCAACCGGGAGCTGCAAGCCTTGCTGCAGAAAAGTGGGGAAGACCAGACCCGCTTGGGTGAGAACGCACGCTGCAACGTTCAAACGCTTTTGAAACCCCTGATCGCGATGATGGCCCGGGATGCCCGCAGCACGGAACAGCGGGAATGGATCGACGGCCTCAACGAGCGAATCGATGATCTGGCCCACGACCTCCTTCCGCGTCTCGATTTAGGCAGCTATCGATTGACGCCCCGGGAAATTCGCATCGCGCGGATGATTCGGGATGGTGCCCGGTCGCAAACCATCGCCCGTCAACTGGGGCTGTCGATACGTACGGTGGAGTCCTTTCGCCGCCGGTTGCGGGATAAACTGGGCATCCGCGGCCAGCCGCGGAATTTGCGCACATTGCTGCTGACGATTCCGGACCACTGACGTCCGCTTGAAAATCTGTTATAAAGACCTGGCACGGGTATTTCTTGACCCGTCGCCACCCGGCTGTGTTATCCATGGCCGCGGTCGGGCGGCGGACGTTTGGTAAGGGCGTCCGCGGGTGCTGGAAAAGATTTGGTTACGGTGTGTGACGATCATGACAATCCAACTTTCGGTTCCTTTTTTGCCGGATTTCGCCTACACGGAGTTCCTGGCGGCACGCCGCCCTTTTCTTCATTCGGTCTATTTCAGCCTGTTCACCACACCGGCGGCCGATGCCCGCTACCGACTGGGCCCCTGGCAAGGTGGGGATCTGCGGCGCTATCTGCCTCGGCTCGGGGATATCCCCCGATACGCGTTGCTCAACAGCCGTTTTTATCATCCGGAACATTACTTCGATACCGGGTTTCAGGACCGTCTCCTCGAACGCCTGGAGGAATTGGCGGCCGCCGGTTTGCTGAACGGGTTTGTTTTCGCGGATTTTTACCTGCTCAAGGCCTTGGGGCGCCGCGGCCCTTCGGCGGTCAAACTTCTGGAAGCGGTTCCCAGCGTCAATGCCCACATCGACACCCTCCGCAAACTGCGCATCTGTCTGGAGATGATTGCGGACAGCGGTTTCCGGCGGCCGCAGAAATTGATTCTGGACCGGGGCCTTAACCGGCGGCCGCAGGCCCTGGCCGACATGCTGGCGGCCATTCATGCGCACCATGCCCCGATGGACGTCGGGCTGCTGGCCAACGAGGGCTGCCTGCCGGACTGCCCTTACAAGCCGGCCCACGATGCCCACCTGGCCCTCGGCAACATGCAGCTGGCGCGTGAAAACACCTATGATCTCAACGTCGATCTGGGATGCCTGGAGGCGTTTCGCGCCCGTCCGGAGCGAATCTTTCCGTCACCTTTTATCCGGCCGGAGGACGTGGACCGGCTGGATGCGGGGATTTCATTCGTCAAGCTGGGCGGACGGACGCTAGGTCCCGCCTTTTTGCAGCGGGTGATCGATGCCTATGTCCGGCGCCGCTATCATGGCAACCTGCTGGACTTGCTGGATACCCTGGAAGCCCTGGCGCCCGTCTTACACGTGGCGAATGACGCCCTGTCCGCTGATTTCCACGACCGGATGTGCGCCTGCCCGGACAATTGCGGCACGTGCGGTTATTGCCGGGGGCTGGCCCGGAAAGCGGTGCGCCGGCAGCCCCTGCAGTTGCCTGATTGGCGTCCGCAAAAGGACGCCCGCTGCGGGTGCGGCGGGCCGCGGCAGACTTCTTCCAGGGGATAAAAGGATTCATGCCGTGAAGAAAACGCGAACGGTAACCATCGGCGGGGGCAGCGGTCAGTTCGTTCTGCTCTCCGGTCTGCGGACCTCCGGCGCTTTTGCCATAACCTCGGTTGTTTCCATGGTGGACAGCGGCGGGAGTACCGGGCGCCTGCGGGGTGAATACGGCATCCTGCCGCCGGGGGACCTGCTGAAATGCATTCTGGCCCTGTCGCCCCACCAGGAGTTTGCCCGCTATTTTCTTCTGAAACGGTTTCGTCAGGATCGGCGCCTGGAGGGCCACAACGCCGGCAATATGCTCCTGACCATGCTGTCCCGCTATACCGGCAGCTTTACCTCAGGGGTGCAGGCCCTGGCAGAGATCCTGGATGCCCAGGGACGCATTCTGCCCGTGACCACGGACAAGGCCACCCTGGTGGCGGAACTTACCGACGGCAGCCGCATCTACGGCGAACAAGCCATCGACATGCCCCGCGGCACCCAGCGCGAAAAAATCCGCGATGTCTACCTGGTCCCGCACCACAGCGACCAGGTGCGGGTCTACCCCCCGGTTATCAAGGCCATCGAGGAGGCGGAGCTCATCCTGCTGGGCCCGGGAGATCTCTTCACGAGCATCCTGCCCAACCTTATCGTGCCCGGCGTTACCGACGCCCTGCGGGCCGCCAGGGCACCGATTTATTATATTATCAACATCATGACCAAATACGGCGAAACCCATCGCTTCCAAGCGCGGGATTTTGTGACCGAACTGGAGGATGTGCTCCAGCGCAAGCTGGACGGGATCATCGGCAACGCCACCCGGCCCGAAGCCGCCCTTTTAGCGGCCTATAAAGCGCAGAAGGCCGAGTTTGTCGTGGTGGATGCCTCAGATGACTGGTGGGGGGAGCGCCGCGTCGTAGCGGCCGATCTGCTGGATACCACCGGCGGCGTACTGCGCCACGACTCCCGAAAGCTGGCCGCCCTCATCAAGGGTATCGACCGGGAGCTGGCTTCGGGTAAGACGCCGGGGCCTCCCTGAAGGCCGGCACCTCAACGGTGGCGCCAGACCAGGGCCGTTTCGCCCCTTAAGCCGGGGTAAACCCGAAATCAGTGTAGATCCGGCGGGCCGCATCGGAGCGGAGAAATTCCAGGAAGGCCCGGGCATGGTCCGGGTTGCGGCCGGTGCGGACCGGACAGGCAACATAGCACACCTCCCCACGCTGATCCAAATCCCTCCCCACCGCGATCCCTTGCAGGGGGAGGCCTTCCCGGAGGGCGTGTTCAACCTCGGTGGCCCAGACCGGCCCCACATCCGCACGGCCTTCCATCAGCCGCTGCGGTGTCTCCCGGTGGTGGACGGTGGTCAGCCGGGTCTCCCCGGTTTGCCGCTTGTCAACCATGATGCGTTCTGCGAGGGCTTCCCCGCCGGCCTGGCGATACATACGCAGGATGTGTTCGGCAATGTCCTCGTAGCGGGGATTGGGCTGGGAGATGATGAGGCCGGCCTGGCCAAGGTCAGAAACGGACGCGATACCGCGGGGATTTCCTCGGGGCACCATCAACGTAATGCGATTGTGCAGGTAGACGAAACATTGGGACGGATCCACCAGACCGGCCGCCGCCAGCTCATCCACCGGCGTGGGAGACACCGCGGTGTAGACGTCGGGCGGGGTCGCGATGATCCGGCCGCGAAACACGGCGCCCCCCGCCAGGATCTGGTGCAGTTCGATCTTGGGCGGCAGGGTTTCGTAGAAAATGTTGCGAATGGCCGGATGACGTGAACGGAAGGCATCCATGAGATCCGGCATGGCCATAAACTGGTTGCCGGCCATGAAAATCACCAGATCGGCGTTTTCCGCATTTCCCAGGCCTTGCAGGTCGTCGCTGCGATTATCCGGTATGACAGGCAGATCGCCGGCTTTGCGGGGCATGAAGGGGCTCCTTTCAGAAAGGGATGGTCGCTTGGCCGCTGTTCCCTTCCACGTGCGGGCTGCGTCGAGCGGTTCGGAGGCGATGCCAGCGCGTCAGGCTGCCCGCCCCAAGGCATACTGAACAACGAGCAGAATGGCAATTAGAAACAGGATATGGCGCAGCCAGCGGCGGTAGGTGCCGGTCTCGATCCGCCGGCGGACGGCCATGCCCAATGACAGGCCGACCAGGACGTACAGGGCCAGGGGCAGGGTGAGGCGGATTACCTGGGGGGTGAACAGTCCGGCCGCCCCGAACGTGGCGGCCTGGGACAGCTTGCCGGTCAGAAAGCAGAGATTGAAAACCTGAACCAGGGCCGTGGCCGGCAGCTGGAGTTCGAGACCATAAATGATGAGAGCCGGTATGGCGGCATTGACGGTACCGGCCAGGAGACCCGCCAGCAGGCCGAACACCGCCATGGCGGTCCAGGGCCGCCGCTGGATCCAGGGCCAGCGCCGGCCCATGCGGTGGATGTTTAAATAAATCAGGAGAACGATAGCCATCAGAAGCTTGTAGGGCGCCGGCGATGTGGCGATGAGCAGGCGTGTGCCGGCCACACTTCCCAAGGCGACGAAAAGGGCCAGGGGCCAATAGCGACCGATGGATTGGCGCCAACCGCCGCCCTGCAGGATGCTGACGACGTTGATGGTCATGGTGGGGATCAGCAGCAGGAGCATGGCCGTGCGGACGTCGGTGAACAGGGCGATCAGGGGGGTGGACACCAAGGGAAACCCGATACCCAGAAGACCGTGGATGATGCTGGCAGCGCCTATAATGACGAGAACGATCAGCAGGTGATCCGACAGCAGCAGGTCGATGATGGCCATAGGGGTTTTCCCGGAGGTGGTGTCCCTGTCAGGCGACCGGCTAAGACGCGGCAATGCCGACAGACCATAAAACGCTGAACCAGAGGGCCAGCATGGCGGTGGCGCCGAGGCGCAAGTTGAGGGCCGCCCCACGTTCATGATAAAGGCGCCGGATGCCGTGGATGCCCATGGGCAGTGTTAAAAGGGGTAGTAAAATCGGACCTGTCCCGGCGCCGCTAGCCAACAGAACCGGTGGCAGGGCATAGGCGGCCAGCACCAGAGCGGCAAATTCCAGGCGGGTCCAGCGGGGTCCGATCTTGACCGCCAGGGTATGTTTGCCGGTTTCCTCGTCGGTTTCCCGGTCCCGCAGGTTGTTGACCACCAGAATGGCCGTGATCAGCAGTCCCGGCGGGATGGCCCACAGGACCACGGTTCCGGTCAGGGTAAGGGCTTGCACATAGTAAGTGCCGCAGACCGCCACCGGGCCGAAGAACAGGAAGACACAAAGATCCCCCAGGCCATGGGAGGCAAGCGGATAAGGCCCGCCGCTATACCCCAGCACACCGGCCATGGACGCCAGGCCGATGGCGACCACCGGCCAGCCTCCGACAGAGGCCAGGTAGAGGCCGCAAAGGCTCGCCAGAGCCAGTGTCAGCCACATGGCGCCCAAAACCTGCGCTGGGGCAATAAGGCCGCTTTGGGTGGCCCGGACCGGCCCCAGCCGCCGGTTCGTATCGATACCACGGCAGCCGTCGAAGTAGTCGTTGGCAAGGTTCACGGCGATTTGCAGCAGCAGGGCACCGGCCATGGCGCTCAGGGCCGGCAGGGGCTTCAAGCGCCCATTCCCCGCAGCGGCGGCCGTCCCCACCAGGACGGGTGCGACAGCGGCCGGCAAGGTGCGGGGGCGCATTGCCAGGCACCAGGTTCGGACGCGGTTGGCCGCGCCGGCCGGCAATGTCATGGCCCTGCCTTCACAGGTTTGGTCCCCTGCAGGATTACCACGGTGCCCAGCATGAAACGCCGATAGCGGACGTCGCTCATTCCCGCCTGTTGCATGATGCCCTGCAGTTCATGGGGCGTATGAAAATGCTGCGTGGATTCCGGCAGGTAGCGGTAGGCATAGCGGTCACCACTGATCAGGCGGCCGGCCAGCGGGATCACGAACCGCAGATAGGCCCTGACAGCGGGCTGAAGCAGACCGGGCGGCGGGGGTGAGGTATCCAGGCAGACCACGCGGCCGCCGGGCCGCAGAACGCGCATCTGTTCTTTGAAGGCTTGCCGGATGTCGACCACGTTGCGGATCAGATAGCCCGAGGTGACGGCATCGAAGCTGGCCTCCCGAAAAGGAAGGGCCAGGGCGTCGGCTGCGCACCACCGGATGGCCCGCTCGGCATGGCGCGACCGACCGGCGGTCATCATGGCCAAAGTGAAATCCGCCGCCACAGCCGTCAGGGTGGGATCCCGGTCCAGGGCGGCGCAGACAATGCCCCCGGTGCCGGCGCCGATGTCCAGCAGCCGGCCGCCGGCCGGCAGGGACGTCCGGCGAACCGCCTCCCGCTGCCAGGCCAAGTCCCGGCCGAAGGTCATCAGGTGATTCATCAGGTCATAACGCCCGGCAATCCGGCCGAACATGGCTTTGACGATGCCCGCCTTAGCGGTTTTTTCCGGCAACATCCCGTCTACCCGTCACCTTCATCTTCTATTCCCATAGCGCAAACGGGGCGCGCCCGGTGCTGACACGCTGGGCCGCCCGGAGGCGGATATCGATCGAATACAAAAAAGCAGCCGTTTCGGCAGCGATCAGGCGTTGTGAAAAAACGGTCGGGGTACTTCGACGACAACCGGAAATAGCGGGCTGATGTCAGGTCCCACCGCACTGATACCTTCCGGGTTTTCGGTGATCTGCGCCAGTTGCCGATAGGGGTAGCTGACCACATGTTTGCTGATCGGATAGAATACCTGGAAATGATCCTGGTTGACGGAGATCAGTTTGACATTCTGAATTTCGGAAGGATTGCCGTAAGAGATACCGATCATTTGACCGGTATAGGGCGCGAGCCGGATGGACAGGATATTGGCTGATCGGAAGTCGGGTGTGCTGACGGGCATCTGGAGAAGTTCGGATGTTTCCGCGTCGTTTGGATCGCTATCGATGATCTGTTGCCCCTCTCCCTGGCGGCGTTCCTCCGCGGCACGGGCCTCTTCTTCCTGCCGGCGTTCGAGTTCCTCAGCCTGACGGGCCTCCTCTTCCTGTTGTTGGCGCAGGGCCTCGGCCTTTTCGGCTTCTTCCTTTTGGCGGCGTTCCTCCTCGGCGCGGGCCTCTTCTTCCTGGCGGCGTTTGAGCTCCTCAGCCTGGCGGGCTTCCTCCTCCTGCTGGATGCGCAGGGCTTCGGCCTTTTCGGCTTCTTCCTTCTGGCGGCGTTCCTCGGCGACGCGGGCCTTTTCTTCCTGGCGGCGTTTGCGCTCCTCGGCCTGGCGGGCTTCCTCCTCCTGCTGGATGCGCAGGGCTTCCGCCTTTTCGGCTTCTTCCTTTTGGCGGCGTTCCTGCTCGGCGCGGGCCTCTTCTTCCTGGCGGCGTTTGAGCTCCTCAGCCTGGCGGATTTCCTCTTCCTGTTGTTGGCGCAAGGCTTCCGCCTTTTCCTCTTCTTCTATGCGGCGGCGTTCTTCCTCAGCCTTTTCAAGCTCTTCCTTCTGGCGTTTCAGAATGTCGGCGCGTTTTTGCGCTTCTTTTTGCCGTTCGGCTTCCTGGCGGGCCTCTTCTTCCTGTCGGCGTTTGAGCTCCTCGGCCTGACGGGCTTCCTCCTCCTGCTGTTTAAGCAGGGCCTCCGCCTTTTCCTGCTCCTCGATGTGACGCCGTAGCGCTTCCGCTTTTTCGAGCTCTTCGTAGTATTTCGAAAAGTTGATGCCGCACTGGGAGCATTCTTCAGCCAGAAAATTGTTGGCGTGGCTACAATTGGGGCAGGTGATGGTTTTAACTTTCATTGCGCGTTAACCCCTTTCGCTCAGGATCCAAGGCGTTGTGTTGCCGGTCAGGCTCCACAAATCGTTGAATCCCGCCTTGTCGGCGTGAAACAGTCGCTTTTCGCTCCGGACATGGCCATACCCGTGCCAGAGCTTCGGGTGATTGTCCCGAAAAAGAAATCCCCCGCATGAAAACAGCGGCGGTTATTGTAAATGGTAAATATTAGTATAGAAAAATCCTCCCGAGTGTCAAACAAAAACCGGATGCGCATGGGCTTGAAGACGTTGCCGGACCGTTCCATGGCGCTAATGGTGAAGATGCGTTGCCCCTCCCTGAATCGCATCTTTCAGCTCCGGTCGGCGGTCTTTTCAATTGACAGGTTGTGCGACGGTTTTTATATTCGCGACCTGATCTTCGTATGCATGAGGATGCCGCGCTGTTATTAAAGATGGAGACGATCGCGACAGGAAATGGGGTTCGATGGAAAAGAAGCCGTTGAAGGGTGAGGACTTGAAAGAACGACTGAAGGCGGCGGCCCGGGATCGCCTGCATCGTTTCCTGTTGTCGGACGGAGAAGTACGGGGCGCCCTGGTCAACGGGACGCGCGTGGTTCGCGAAATGCGGGCCAATCATGATCTGGGTGTCCTGGAGACCCTGATCCTGGGGCATGCCTATCTCGGCGGACTGCTGGTGGCGTCCACCCTAAAGGGAAAGGATCGGGTGGTGCTGCAGATCGAATGCTCCGGCCCGGTGGGCGGGCTGGTGGTGGAAGCCAATGCCTGCGGCGAAGTTCGGGGATATTTGAAAAACGTTCCCATCCCGGTGGACAAACCGTTGCAGGATTCCAATCTAGCGCCCTTTTTCGGGGCCGGTTTCCTCAGTTTGACACGCTACCTGGAGGACGCCAAGCAGCCGTTTACAGGAAAGGTGGCCCTGCGCCACGGGCGCCTGGCGCAAGACCTGGCGCACTACTATCTCACCTCTGAGCAGATTCCGACCGCCTTCAATCTCAGTATCAAATTTACGCCCGAAGGCGAAGTGGCCGGGGCCGGGGGGCTTTTTCTGCAGGTCATGCCGGATGCAAGCGAAGCCACTGCGGCCCGCCTGGAAGAGATTGTTTACCGGCTGCCGTCCCTTGGCGAGCTGTGCGCTGATCGAGGGGATATCGCCCATTTCCTGCAGGCCCACTTCGGGCCCCTGAATCCCGTGCTCCTCGACCAACCCCGGGTCGAATTCTTTTGCCGCTGCCGTCGCGAACAGGTGGCCCGCCTGCTGGGCACGCTGCCCATGGATGAATTGCAGGATATCTGTGACAACGGGCCTTTCCCGGTGGAGCTGCGCTGCCACAATTGCAACACGGTATACCACTTCAGTCGTGAAGACGTGGCAACGCTTCACCGGCAAAGAAGCGGCCAGGGATGACGAGACGGCGTGTGATGCGCTCCTTGCGATCTGTTTGGCAAGGGAGCACCTGGCCCGTCCCATCGAGGGCCAATCGTTGCGTTGCTGCTCCGGTCCGGCGGTTGGCGTGGGCGGCTAGTTGATCCCCTTGCTGATCAGAACGCCGATGCAGGTTGCCAGGTAAACGGCCACGATCACCACCATCCAGTCCTTGAAGGACAGCTCGTTGGTGAAGGACTTGAGCTTCAACTTGAGGTAATGGCGGAATTTGATTTTATCGTTGGCCTCTTCGGCTTTTTGGAGCCCTTCTTCGAGACGGTTCAGTCGATGTTCGAGATCATGAAGCATTGTTTTTCTCCTGCGGTTGATTCAGAATAGAAGCCTTGGGCCGGCTCCGATTTGCATTGGCATTGTTTTCCCGCCCTGCGGTGCAACAGGGATTCCTGTAGTGCGGCAGGGCGGCGATTGCCGCACCGGCGCAAACGAGGGGGATTTTGGAATAACCTTATGAAATTGTATGAAATAATATTAATTATGCAAGGGCCGGTAACGCCCTTGTCTATACCGGAAGACGCTTCTGGTGTCAATTCATTTGGCGGCTGTCTGCAGGGGTAGCGAGCCGTTTGCGGCCGGGTTTCGCCGCCGAAGGATACAGCGTCCATGATTCGCGATTTTATCCCCAAACGTGATTTTCATCTGTCAGCCGACCCGCCGTGGCGGGTACTGGTATTCCACCAGGACCGCCTCGTCATCCGGGAGCAGAAGGGTGAGGCCGTGCTTCCGCATCCCGCAGAGCTGGCGGGTCTTATACCGGATGAGCGCTTGGGGCTGGGGCGGATCAATGACCGCGCTTACAGCGGCTGGGCCCTGCTGCAGCGACCGGATTTGCCGGACGGTCTGCGCTTGGAAAGCCTGCGGACCCTGTTCGGGCGCCTTGACGAAGCCGAATTCCAGCTGGCCGGTTATGCCATGCAGCTCCTCAACTGGGTCGCGGACAACCGCTATTGCGGCCGCTGCGGTCGCGCTATGGCACTGGAGCAGGGGGATCGTGCCCTGGTTTGCGCCGCCTGTCGCAGCACGATTTATCCCCGTATTTCACCGGCCATCATCGTGGCCGTGATCTCCGGCGACCGTCTATTGCTGGCCCACTCCGGGCGTTTTCCGGGACGTCGCCTGTTCAGCGTGATCGCCGGCTATGTCGAACCGGGGGAAACCCTGGAGGACTGCGTGCGGCGGGAAGTTCGTGAAGAAGTGGGCCTGGAGGTGCGGCGCATCCGGTATTTCGGCAGCCAGGCCTGGCCGTTCAGCGGATCCCTGATGGTCGGTTTCACCGCAGAGCACGCCGGCGGCGAGATCCGGGTGGATGGGCGCGAGATTCTGGAAGCCGACTGGTTCCCACCCGACCGCCTGCCCGAGATTCCAGGCAAGATCAGTATCGCGCGCCAGTTGATCGATTGGTTTGTGGGGCAGCACCGCTGAGGGATTCCCACATCACCGGTGGGGCGGATATGTGGACATGCTTTTCCGGCCCTGGTCCTGTAAGGCGTGATAGGGTCAACCAAAGGGCAGCATACCGGAAAGTCAGGCCTTGCCGATGCGCGGGTCGTCGACGTCCAGAAACGCGCCGCTCAGATCGGATGGCGCTTGAAGGGCCAGCCAGGCGATTTTCCCGGCTGGCACCGCCGGATCCAGAAGGCGATCCGTGGCTTTCAACTCCCGGAAGGCGGCGCTTGTTTCGGGGGTCATGGCCTGAGGCCCTTCGGCCCGGATCAGGGCCTGCATGGCAGTGTCCACCACCCCCGGCCGAAGGGCCACCGTGGTAATATCCGGCTCTTCGGCCGCTAGCAGGCGCGTGAGGTGGTTCAGGCCGGCCTTGGCCACGCAGTAGGCGCTCCATCCTGCGATGGCTTTGACTGCGGCACCCGAGCTGATGTTAACGATGCGGCCGCGGCTGGCCCGCAACGGCGGTATGGCGGCCTGGGCCAGATGGAAAGGCCCCAGCAGATTGACTGCCAGATTGTCGTGCCAGTCCGCCGGTTCGGCGTCCGCCAGCCGGGCCAGGGGCGCCAGGATGCCCGCATTGTTCACGAGCGCATCCAGGCGGCCGAAGCGGGCTACTGTTTCGGCCACCCAACGGCGGCCATCCTCCGGTCGGGCCACATCGCCGGCCAGCACCAGGAGGGCGTCATCCGCTGCTGTGAGCTCTGCCAGGGCAGATACGACACCTTCCCGGGAGCGGGCGGCGGCCACTACCCGACAGCCTTGCGCCAGCAGGTGGTGTGCTGTCGCGGCGCCGATGCCCCGGGAAGCGCCTGTAACGAGGACGACCGGTGCATCTTTCATACGGGCGTTCCTTTCAGGAGAGGTGATCCTGGATGGCCTGGGCCGGCGGGGTGATGGTTCCGGTATGCAGTCGGAAGCCGCCCCGGGATCGGTCGCGGAAATAGCATTCCAAGGTTTCCCGGATGACCACGAAAGCCAGCTCTTCCCATGGCAGGTCCTCTTCGGCAAACAGACGGACGTCAAGGCTCTCCTGGCCCGGCCGCCAGTCGGTGGATGCCAGCGGCCCCCGGAACATGAGGTAGATCTGGTTGATGAAAGGCAGGTCGAACATGGCAAAGGGCGTCAGCGCCTGCAGTTCGACATTCGCTTCTTCCCGGGTTTCCCGTCGGGCGCCGTCCATCATGGTTTCGCCGTTTTCCAGATAGCCGGCCGGCAGGGTCCAGAGCCCGACCCGGGGCGCGATGGCGCGGCGGCAGAGCAGGATGCGGCCGTCCCATTCCGGGACGGTGCCCACCACCATGCGCGGATTCTGGTAGTGGATGGTGTGGCAGTGCCGGCAGACAAAACGCGGGCGGTTGTCGCCCGTGGGGATCTGCCGGCTGACGGGTCCGCCGCAGTGGGAGCAGAAATTCATGACCGATCGCTTTCCGATTGTTGCCTAGCGGTGCGGGGTTTGAAACGAAGGTTTGCGGTCGCGTTGATGTCGTCACTATGATAGGCCATGTCCGGTGTGTTTACAAGGGGTATGGGGGCGGCTATCATGGAAGAAGATCATCCGGCACCAGGAGATTTTGCGATGAAATATCTGATTTGCGGCAAAGGCGGCAGCGGTAAAAGCACCCTGGCCGTTTTGATGGCCCGATCTTTCCAGCGTATGGGACGGCGCGTGCTGCTGGTGGATGCCGACGAGTCCAATTTAGGACTGCACCGCCTGGCCGGCGCGCCTTCGGCCGAAACCCTGCTGGACGCCTTGGGGGGCAAGGAGGGCCTGCGGGCCCGCAAACAGTCCCTGCGGCCGGCCCACGCCTGCCCGGCATTCTACGAGGCGCCTTTCACCTGGGAGGACATCCCGCAGGGCTGCGTTCCCGAGGCCGACGGCCTGCGCCTGCTTAAAATCGGGAAGATCAAATCTTTCGGCGAAGGCTGCGCCTGCCCCATGGGCGGGGTTCTGCGGCCTTTCCTGAATCATTTCCAGGCCGGCCCCGGGGACCGCGTGGTGGTGGATATGGCCGCCGGCGTGGAGCATTTCGGGCGCGGTGTGGACGCCCATGGCGACCGCATCATCGGCGTGATCGACCCCTCCTTCGAATCCTTCAAACTGGCCCGCATCATCATGGACCTCTCCCAGGGGGCCGGCACGCCCATCGCCTTCGTCCTGAACAAGGCCGACGAGCGCATGCGGGAGGCCATCGGCCGCTTTATCGATCCCGGTCTGATCTGGGCCGAAATCAGGGACGAAGAGGCCTTGTTCATGGCCGGCCTCGAGGGGCGTCCCCTCGGTCTGGCAATTCCGGCCATCGACGCGCTCTGCCGGAAGCTGGAGCCGGGCGAGGCTGCCGCCTAGACCATGTCCACCCTGCCTGAGCAATCATTTGCCGATGCCCTTATCCGGTTGGAAAACATCACCCTGCGGGTGGGTGGGCGCTGGATTCTTCCGGGGACGTCCTGGACGATCCGGCCAGGTCAGAACTGGGTTGTCCTGGGCGCCAACGGCTCCGGTAAAACCTCCCTGACCGCGGCCCTGACCGGTGAAGTGCCGGTGGTCACCGGTCGTCGCTGGCTCAATCCGGACATGATCCGGGAGAAGGACATGGCGCGCCTGGCCTTCGACACCCACCAGCGCCTGATCGCCCGGGACGAGGCCCAGGACGAGTCCCGTGAATTTGCCGGCCTGGAAGAGGCCGGCCTGTCCTTACGCGCGCTCCTGAAGACAACCGGCCGGGCGATTGCGCCGCTGCCGGAGGTTGCCCACCGTCTGGCCCTGACGCCGCTGCTCGACCAGCCGCTCAGGAGCCTGTCCACCGGGGAGATGCGGCGTTTCCTGTTGGCCCGGGCCCTGTTGCGCAAACCCCGCCTGCTGATTCTGGACGAACCCTTCGACGGGCTGGACCCGGTCATGCGGCGCCATTTCGCGGACATGATCACAGGGCTGGTCCGGAAGGGCCTTCAGACCGTTTTGGTGACCCACCGGCAGGAAGAAATCCTGCCGGTCATGACCCACTACCTGAGGCTGGGGGAAGATGGCGTTTTCGATCAGGGCCCACTGCCCATCACGCTTTCATCCCCAAGCGTCGCGGGACCGGAGCGACAGACTGCGGCGCAATGGCCGTCCAAGGCATCCGCCAGGCCCATCCCCGGGACCGCAAGGGGCGCGCTCCCGTTGATCCGGATGGTGGATGTCTCGGTGGCTTATAACGCGCGCCGGGTGCTGGAGAAATTGAACTGGTGTGTCAGGGGAGGGGAGAACTGGCTTGTTTCCGGGCCCAACGGGGCCGGCAAGTCGACCCTGCTGAGGCTGATCAGCGCGGATCACCTCCAGGCTTACGCCAACGACATCTTCCTCTTCGGTCGCAAGCGCGGATCGGGGGAGAGCATTTGGGAAATCAAGCAGCGCATCGGACTGGTGTCCGGTGAGTTCCAGGTACGCTACCGCAAGCCCATCAGCGGGTTCCAGGTGATTTTGTCCGGTTTCTTCGATTCGGTGGGGCTTTTTCGCCAGGCCAGCCCGGCCCAGCGCGAACAGGCCCGGGACTGGGTCGCCCGCCTGAAACTGGAAACCCTGGCCGAGGGGCGTTTCGACCGGATGTCCAGCGGCCAGCAGCGGATGGTGCTGATTGCCCGGGCCGTGGTCAAAGATCCCGCCCTGCTGATCCTGGACGAACCCTGCCAGGGGTTGGATGCCGCCAACCGAACCCGGGTGCTTGCCATGGTGGCGCACATCGGTGCCGCGACGCCCACCAACCTGATCTACACCACCCATCAGGCTGACGAGCGGCCCCCATGCATGACGCATGAACTGCAGCTTGCCGGAGACGGAAGTTGGGCCTGCCGCTCTTTAACCGCTTAGAAAGGGAATGACATCGATGGCCTTCAGCGGGACGATACCTGCTGCTTCGGCTAAGCTCGATGCGCATGCGCGGACCGTGTTGGGGGGGACTTACTGCCATCTTTCGGACGGCGTCACCCATTACCGGTTGAGCGGACCGGTCGACGGCCAGCTCGTGGTGCTGGTGCACGGCGCAGCCGTGCCCCACTGGATCTGGGACGCCCTGGCAGACCGTCTGGCGGCCAACGGGTTGCGCGTGCTGTGCTACGACCAGTTCGGCCGGGGCTATTCCGACCGTCCTAGGGTGACCTACGAGCGCGCCCTGTACGAACGCCAGCTGCACGAGTTGGTGAACCACCTCGACTTGCAGGACGCTTTCCATTTGGTGGGCCTCTCGATGGGCGGGGCCACGGCCGTCAACTATACCGCCCGCCATCCGGAACGCGTCCGCCGGCTGGTCCTCATCGCACCGGTGATCAACAATTATAAGGTTCCGCCCATCCTGCGGCTGCCAGTGGCAGGGGAATTGGCGTTGCGCCTGGTGGGTCAGCGGCTCATGCGCAAGCGGTTTGCCGAACTGAGCGCAACCCTTCCCGACTTCGAACGGGTTCAGCTCAAGTTCGTGGCGCAGACGGCCTACAAGGGATTCCAGCGCTCTTTTCTGTCCATGATGCGCAATGACGCCCTTGGCAACTATGACGCGGTTTACCGGATCGTGGGCCGGCAGGATCGGGAGATCCTCTTGATCTGGGGCGAAAAGGATGCCGAGATCAGCGCGGAGATGATCGCGGATGTGCGGCGCTGCATGCCCCATCTGCATTTCCGACCGGTGGCGGAGGCCGGCCATGGCATCGTTCTGGAAAAGCCGGATCTGGTGAACGATTGGGTCCTGGGGTTTTTGCGAAGCGAAAACCGCCCTTGAGGATGACGCACCGTAACAATGTGAAAAATCGTGGCGCTGAACCGGCCCAGGGCTAATCCTGGGGAGGGAAGGGAGGGATCGCCAGTCCTCTGAAATCTCCTTGGGATAAGTGCCGCGACCCATCTGTAAAAAGACCAATCCCCACCCTTCAGTGCGTGCGGGTCGCTAAATTGGGGGCACGCGCTGCCAGCTACGCTTAATGCCGGCAATGATGATGGACGCCAGCGCCGGCCTTCAATCAACAAATCAGGAGCGGTGTTTCAGGGAGTCCCCGGGCGCGCAAGGCCGAAAGAGAGTTTCTTGGCCTCGTCGGGGGTTACTTCCTGCATTTTCTTGCCGCAACAGAGCAGATCGCCGTCGCCACCCTTGAGAACGCTGACGATGCAGCCGCACTCCGTACATTTGTGGACATCGGCTTTCCGTGTCATGACAAACCTCCTTTTGGAATGGGTGTTCCTTCAGAGCGGCGGTCTGCCGAAGCTTTTCTAAGGTCGTGTCAGTCGCAGGTCCGGGAAGAAGGTGTGGGTGGGAACGGATTGTGGGATAGACAACGCAGATTCGCTTGAGTCTATGATGCGGACCCATTTCCGCATCGGTCAGGATCGCTTCGGGCCGCAGCCTCTGTCGGAGTTCTTCGGTTTTAATTTTAAGCATTGAAAAACCATCTGTCGATACCGATCCGCTATCCCGCCAGTTGGCGGGCGGCCCAGGCGATGACCAGGTAGCGGCCGGCCTTGCCCACGGCCACCAGGGGGATGAAGCGCGTCAACGGAACCTTGAACATGCCGGCCACGAGACAGAGGGGATCGCCTACAATAGGGGTCCAGGCCAGGAGCAGGGACCAACTGCCCCAGCGGCTATACCAGCTCTCGGCCCGCCGGCGGTCGGCCGCGTCGATCCGCAGCCAGCGCTGCATGACCCACCGGCCGCCCCACCACCCCACGGCCCAGGTGGTCGCCGCCCCCAGGGTGTTGCCGGCCGTGGCCACCGCCACCGCCGCGGTCATGTCCACCGGTTGGATCACGATAGCCGCCAGCAGCCACTCCGAGGCGATGGGAAGCACGGTGGCGGCCAGAAAGCTGATGCAAAAGAGGGCCGGCAGCCCCCACTCGACGAGAACGGTTTCCATTTCGCCAAGGCTTCTAAATCGGCGGGCGCCGTGCTGTCAACAAGGTGGGAAAAGGCCCTCAGGGGATTGGAACGCTCCGGCCGTTGGAATTGACCCCGGTCCTTGGGGTGTTATCTTTAGATGATCGCTCCCACCCCACACCGCAATAACCGATGTCAAGGAGATCCCATGAACAAGACACGCCAGATGGAAGCCTTTGCTTCACCGCCCCTGGATCCCAGCGTTACCACCTTCGAATGGGACGCGGGGCTTTTCGAGCCCGACACCGTGGTCGGCCTTAAACGGGACATTATCCGGCACATCGTCTCCAGCCTGGGGCTCGATTATGCCCGCCGCGGCGCCTACAACTATTACCACGGACTGGCCCTGACCGTGCGCGAGCGGATGATCGACCAATGGATCAGGACCCAGCGCTCCTACTACGAAGACCAGAGCAAACGCGTCTACTACCTGTCCATGGAGTATCTGCCCGGCAAGTCGCTCTTCAACAACCTGCATTGTCTGGGGATTTACGACGAAGCCAAGCAGGCCCTGGCCGAATTCGGCCTCGACCTCGATGAAGTGGCCGAGGTGGAATGGGACGCCGGCCTGGGCAACGGCGGGCTGGGCCGCCTGGCCTCCTGCTACCTGGACGCCATGGCCACCAAGGGCATCTCGGGCTACGGCTACGGCATCCGTTACGATTACGGCATGTTCCACCAGGTCATTGAAAACGGGGCCCAGGTGGAACTGCCGGACAACTGGAACCAGCGGGGCAATTCCTGGGAATACGACCGGGGCCGTTTTCTGCACGAGGTTCGCTTCTTCGGCCGCGTCGTCTCCTGGGAGGATGACCAGGGCCGCCTGCGCTACGACTGGGTCGACACGGAAAAAGTTCTGGCCATGGCCTGCGACTTTCTCGTACCGGGCTTCCGCAATGACCAGGTGCTCAACGTGCGGCTGTGGTCGGCCCGATCGGACACCGAATTCAACCTGGCCTATTTCAATACCGGCGATTACATCGGCGCCGTAGAAGCCAAGATCCGCGACGAGGTGATCTCCAAGGTCCTCTACCCCCGGGATGAAGATCTAAAGGGGCGCATGCTCAGACTCTCCCAGCAGTATTTCTTCGTAACCGCCTCCCTGCAGGACATCCTGCGCCGCTACAAAAAGACTTACACCACCTTCGACAAATTTCCCGAAATGGTGGTCATCCAGCTCAATGAAACCCATCCTTCCATCGCCATTCCCGAATTGATGCGGATTTTCCTGGACGAGGAACTGATGGACTGGGATACGGCCTGGGACCTGTGCACCCGCGTTTTTGCCTACACCAACCACACCATCCTGCCCGAGGCTCTGGAAACCTGGTCCTGCTCTCTGATGGAAAGGCTTTTGCCGCGCCACATGCAGATCATCTACGAAATCAACTATCGGTTTCTGCAATGGGCCCGGCCCCACTGTCCGGAGGGCATGCATGAAGACGATTTTCTGGGGCGGCTGTCCATTATCCAGGAATCCCCCACGAAGGCCGTCCGCATGGCCCATCTGGCCATCGTGGGCAGTTTTTCGGTCAACGGCGTGGCCGCCATGCACAGCGAAATTTTGCGCAAGGTCATCTTTCCCGAATTCGACAAGCTTTTCCCGGGCCGCTTCCGCAACATCACCAACGGCATTACCCCGCGCCGCTGGCTGCACCAGTGCAATCCCGGCCTGGCGGCCCTGATCAGCGAAACCATTTCCGGGGACTGGTGTCAGCACTTGGAGCAATTGCACGCCCTGGCGCCCCATGCCGAAGATGCCGAATTCCGCGCCCGCTGGCGGGCGGTCAAGCAGGCCAACAAGGAACGCCTGGTCGACTATGTGGCCTACAAGGTGGGCCTGACCTGCCACCGGGACGCCCTGTTCGACGTGCAGGTCAAGCGCATCCATGAATACAAGCGCCAACTGCTCAACGTGCTCCACGTGATCACGCTCTACAATCGGATCAAGGCGGATCCCGGGGGGACTTTCACCCCCCGTGTCGTGTTTTTCGGCGGCAAGGCCGCGCCGGGCTACCGGATGGCCAAACTCATCATCCAGCTGATCAACGCGGTGGCCGAGGTGGTAAACAACGATCCGATGGTGGACGGACGGTTGCAGGTGATCTTTCTGCCCAACTACTGCGTCTCCCAGGCCGAACGGATCATTCCCGCCGCGGAGCTCTCGGAGCAGATATCCACGGCCGGCTACGAGGCCTCAGGCACCGGCAACATGAAGTTCGCCCTCAACGGCGCCCTGACCATCGGCACCCTGGACGGCGCCAACGTGGAGATGGCGGAGGAGATCGGCAAGGCGAACATGTTTATCTTCGGGCACACCGCCGAGGAGATCGCCGAGCTGCGCCAAAACGGCTGCGATCTCCGGCAATTCTACGACAACGACCCGGAACTGCAACAGGCCTTGCAGATGATCGTGGACAATGCCTTTTCGCAGGCATCCCCCGGCCTGTTCGCACCGATAACGGACGCGTTGCTGAAGGGCGGCGACCGCTACTGCATCCTGGCCGACTACCGGGCTTACCTGGATTGTCAGGAAAGAGTCAGCACCCTTTATCGCGATCAGGATGAATGGACCCGCCGCTCCATTTTGAATACGGCCAACATGGGCAAATTCTCGAGCGACCGCTCGGTGATGGAATATGCGGAGAACATTTGGGGGGTAACCCCGCAATTCCCATGAGGCCCGGGACGTCGGATAAGACGGTGCCTTGCGATGCATGCCTGATGCGCCTGAGAGACGGTTGCGCACCAAGCGGCGCCGTATAAGGCAAGGGATGCCAGGAACGATCGATTATGATATGTGACCGAAGATCGAATGCGGAGCGGCCAATTCCTGCTCGATGGAGCCACTGCGCCAACCGGAACTGCCTGTGAGACTATCCAAAATCCATTTTACCGAAATGCTCATCGATGCCAATCCGATCGATCCCGTCGACCACCACAATTGGGCCTTCTACCCGGGCATGGGCTACGGTTCGATGGACAAATGGTGGGGCGACCACGGAACGCGGGATTTTCCCCACGAAGGCATCGATATCTGCCTGTATGGAACCCCCAGCGGCGAGGTGCGCCGGCTCGATGAGAAAACCCGCATCCCGGTGATGGCCGACGGAGTGGTCCGGGCCATCTTTAAAGACTATCTGGGCCAGGCCGTGATCGTCCAACATGAGGACCGTGCCGCCAATGCGGGAACCTATCTGTCGGTCTACGCCCACACCCGTCCCCGGGATGGCCTGCGCCCCGGTGCTCCCGTCCGGGAAGGGGAGATCATCGCCACCATCGCCGACACCCGCCGCTCCAAAGCCAGGATCCTCCCCCATCTGCACCTTTCCCTCGGCCGCCCCTCCCCAGACCTGCGCTACGAGAATTTCATCTGGAACATCATGCGCGATCCTGATTGCGTCACCCTGCTGGATCCCATGGACGTCATCGATGGAACATGGCAGACGCTTGGCCCACCAAATCCGGATAGTTCCCGTATGTCATTTGTTGGATGAGATCTAACCTGAACCGCCTTCACCCTCCATGAGGAAAATGAAAGCATCGTTCGTGAATCGATCGAAGCCGCTCGAACCAATTCGTTAGGACCGAACGGTATTGGATGTATCTCCGATAGCAATCTCCAGAACATTTTTAAAACCAACAATGATGATTTTTTGCACAATGATAACAAGGCGGACATGCTTATAGGGAAAACGCGATAATTCGATGATAAGTGCGCCAAAGTGGAATAGTGGACACTAAAGAGGGCTTGAAGTCAATTAGGTCGGATACATTGACTTAACAACGAGTTATGGTAGAATTCCCATTAATATCAAATAGTCAAAGGAAAGAACATTTTTGTTTAAAAATAGCCTTTGTTGCGGAAAGGCAGATTTCCACTGAATAAATAAGTTGGGCTCATAAGATTGAGTATGATTACAAGCACTGAGATTGCTGGAGCGTATAGCATAGGCTTTTCTATTGGATATTTCGATATTCAGGACATTGTGAACTGGGCTGATAATCAAATAAAAGGTTCCGATAATCCCAGCCACAGTTTTATAGAACTATCGCTCTGTTCTGGTAAGCATTCTTTAGATATTCTACATACTCTCAAGGAATTATATGGTAATAAAATTCCACCGAAATCTCATGAAATCGTTACCGGACTTATTGCCATAGATTATGCAAATGGGGGCATTCCGGAAGAACAGCTTGCTGAGTACCTTGATAGATTAGGTTATACTTTGGATGAAGGTCATTGGCCGGAAATGATAAAAAATGCAAAAGACTCTAAGGCGCGTGAAACTATAAGATATAGGCTAAAAAAATTTCTCAAACCTTATAAGTCGCTCGCAAATGAATGGGATGGTAAAAGCCCAACCATTTTCTGCACCTGACCGGTGTTCCGCTGCCGCTCCACACCGGCAGGTAAGAAATACGTTAACTGTATAAAATATGCTCCATAAACTCCGAAAAGTTCTACGTGACTTAAGAATTGCATTTATGCATGGAAAAGCATTCAAAAAAATTGAAAAAGGGAATTATGCCGAAGCTGCTTCATTACTTGAGAGAATCTGTGGGGAAGATCCGGAAGGGAAAAATGAATATTCATATTTTTGTATTGGAGACTGCTACTACCGATTAAAGAAATATGAAAAAGCACAAAAATTGCTTAAAAAGTCCTTCGATATATACAAAATGAATATTTTAGAAGTCAAAAATCAAAGGGATCTACGCACCTTTAGTGAATTAAAAAACACCTACATTGAAGTGCTCAGAATTAACGGTCAACATGAAGTAGCTAAGATGATAAAGAGTAAATATAAAGTTCGCAGTTAACCTGCGGCTGTTGCGGACTCGGTTCCCTCGCCGCAAAGCCAAGACGTTGGATAGAAATACAGATGAAAAAACGGTCGAATAGCATTTTTTTGTGGAGTTTCATAATCATTTGGTTCGCTACATCTCTAATTCCAATAATTAATGATGACAAATTCGGATGGATTCAAGTTATGTGGGCATACGGAGGCCTTATTGTGATACTATTTGAACGAGGTCTGCGTAGCTTATTGCCAATTTGCAGTTTAGTTATAATAGGGCATATCTCCATATCAGTTCTCTTAGCTTTCGTAACAACAGGTATATTAAAAAAAAGAAAAGGAAATTAAACTCCCTTTAAAATAAGACAGAGGTGATTTAAATTTTCCCTGCGCTATCCAACAAGTCGCTTAAGTCGTTTCGCGCACATAGGTGCGCTTCACTGGGACCTCCGCCGCCTTGCGGCTCCGGTCCCTTAGCTCCAACGTTCTGCTTATGAAATATGACTATTTAAAAAAACTGCCGGTCAAGAATAGGCAAAAAATGCTTGGCCTAGATTGGAATAGGAAGTATTTCCAGGGGAATAATCTGATTCCTGTAATCTTTATAATTGCGACTTCAATTATTAATAGCACACTGGCCTTAATATATAATCAAGGCATTCTCGAGGTGATTTTGTGTAATATTATAGGAATACCTGCAGCATTAGTAGTGCATTTATCAGTTTTCAGTGGGTTTATTTCATCAAATACAGGCAGCTATTTTAGACAAACAGAACCTGTCAGATATTGGTCTACGTTGTTTTTCCCCTTTATGGGATTTGTGTTAACTCAAATAGGCATGTGGTATATATAGGGGTAGCAGAACCTTCGCTTTCACAGCCGACCGGGCTATCCAGCGGCGTTCTAAAAGGGGTTTTGGTAAGCGGTCTAATCGGTAGTTTAGAAACTCATTGCTTCCTCGTTCCCGGCGGGTGAAGCGCACGTGACCTACAAAAGAGATAGCAAGGAAGAAATATCTCATCTTTTTCATAATCATTTTTCCATTTACATGTTTCTCAGGACCTCGCTTACGGCCGAATAATTGGGCCATACCTGTTATTGATACACATCTTAAAAAGCTTAATATCTCAGGAACTTTTATATAGAGACCAATAGACAACATCACCTATACCTTTCATGCCCAATCCATATCGACTGCCGACAGGGCCCTCCATGAAATCTGCCATTTTATCGTTATGCTGTTGCATCCTCATGTTGGCCGCTTGCACAACGATCAAAAGGCCGCACACAATACCGGCGGCGTCGACATGGTCCGCCGCCAATCCGTCCAGCATCCCTTACGATGTCCGCCGCGGGCAATTGGAAAAGGGCAATCTCGTGACGAATGCCGCTTTCGAGGAGGGGCGCTGGCTCAAGGGTGATTCTGACCACCCGTTTAAGCTCACGGGGTGGGAAACGGTAGGGCGCCACATCCAGTGGGTCGAGCGTGCGTCAGCGCCGGGTGCCTTCGATGCCCAGCACAGCGGCCGTCGCTGCATCAAAATCACGCGCAGCAAAGCCAATGAGATCGATGAGGCCGAGGGCATTATCAGCGATTACATCCCGGTGATTCCGGGAAACTACGATTTCACGTATGGCGTTCGGCTACAGAACATCGTGAGCAATAAATCTCGATTGGGCGTCCGACTTTACGATGCGATCGTTGTCCGCGTGCTGTTTTTCGACGAGAACAAGCAGCCTTTGAACCCGGCAATGGTGAATCCTGTCAGCGGCGGCCTGATCGACAATTCGGACAAGAGCTTTTCATTTTCCAATTTCTGGCGAATCGAGCGGTTCCCGTGGGGAAACGTCAGGGGAAGATCCTACAATTATCCCTTCTCCGAGGGCGATATTCCTGACCGGACCTGCTACGTGCGGCTGTTTTTCGGTCTGAAAGGCACCGGCCGCGTATGGCTGGACGATGTCTATTTCGGTTTCTCGAAATGGAATTTTACCGCTTTGGAACGCTTCAAGCCCTTTTTTAACCGCCGTTTCACGTTGACCGAAACGCTGATTCCCACGCCTAAACAGGTTCAGGAGATCGACGCGATCACGTATTACCACGCGCAAGACCCGATCGCTGCTTTGCCCGTCATCGTCCTGCCCGAAAATCCCACCCCGGCGGACCGCTCGGCGGCCACCCTCCTGCAGACCAGGCTCGGCGCCGTGCTGGCCGCAGCAAATTCCGGCAATGGCGATCGTCGAAAGATCAAGATCGTGGCAAATGACGCTGGTGAAGAAGATCTGTTCGCCTCCAAATTGATCATCAGTATTGGAGACAATCGCGTTTTTCAAACGATCCAACCGGATCTTCCCATGCAATCCGTGCGTGGCAACACGCAGGGATACGTTATCAAGGCGGAGCGGTTCGGTGGCGGCCATGTCCTGTTCCTGATGGGGGCAACCGCCATCGGAAACTACTATGCCGCCACCACGGCGGTGCAGCTTTTTGAAAAGGATCGATTCATCTACCACAATGCCACCGTCGTCGATTTTCCGGACTTTTCGGGCCGTTCGTATGTGTTCAAAGACTGGCGAAGTGAAGACGAACTGAAACGGGATCTCGACGCCGTCGACCGCATGAGTTGCTATAAGTTGAACAAGGTCTATGTCGGTTACGACCGGGCGAAGAAAAACTGGTATCAGCCCGATGACCTGTTTCGCCGCGGATTGGCCGAAGCCGGCCGCCGCTTCCAAGAAAACGGCGTGATGCATCTGGCCGTGATGGTCAATCCGTATTCCCACTTTCCCATGGAGGCCGCGCAGGAAGAGTTGAGCGAGGCCTTGCGCTACACCTGGACCCACAGCAGTCCGGAAAGCCTGGAAACCCTGAAGGATGTCTATCGGATCGGACTGGATGCCGGTGCCGACACGATCGTGTTCTTGGCGGATGATTTCGTGCCCCACGCCGGCCCTAATCGTCAGGATTATGCGTTGTACACCGCGGAAGACAGACGCCGTTTCGTCAATCTTCAAAATGCCCAGGCTTATGTCATCAACCGGTTGAAGAGCTGGGTCGACGGCGCGTATCCGGGAACCCGGATTGAATTCTGCCCGCCGTGGTATTCCAATGAACATATCGATCGCAGCGACGGGAAGGCGGAAGTGTACCTGGCAGAGCTGGCGTTCCAGATCCCGCGCGATATCGCCATCATGTGGACCGGGCCGACCATACGCTCCTTGTCCATCGACATGGCGGACCTGCACCGTTTCAGTTCGCTGATCGGCAGGTGGCCGATGCTCTGGGACAATACCTTGTATGCCCGAAATATGGAAACGAAGCGCTACGGCGGCTATGCCACCTATTATCCCGGCAAGGTCACCATGTGCAATCTGTTCGAACCCTACGATACCGACATGCCCGGGGATTTTCAGCAATACAGCGACAGCCGGCAAAAGTACACGAACGGCAATGCCTACACTGAAATTTACAAGATCAAGTACGCTACCGTTGCCGACTACGAGTGGAACACCGGCGCCTATCAGCCGGAGCGTTCCCTGTGGAAGGTGCTGAGCAGCACCTACGGGCCGGCGGGCGCCCAGGAACTTATCCGCTTCAGCGATGCGTACTACCATGCTTACGGCATTTGCATGCGGATGGAGACGGAAAGCGATGCTAACCCGGATCTTGCTGCGATGGGCAGGGATTCGATTGCCAGGCTGGAGCAAAGCTTCCTGAACCTCTCACGGACATTGCCGAATCATGAAGCGCTGTTGAACGAATTGAGGCAGTTCCGGGACAGGCAGAAGAAACGTTTCGATCGGTTGACCCGGGGCGCGCGTCCGGCAGCCTCCTGACCGAAACGCCCTCAATATCTTAAACGGTTCTCCGGCAAGCTCCCGTCAACAGGAATTTACCACGAAGGACACGCAGAGATGCGCACCGGAACGATCTGAATTCCTTCGTGATCTTCGTGGTGGCTCTTTTTTCATTGTAACCAATTTGAGCAATCGTGATAACCGCTATATCCTATTGTTTTGCGGATAGCAGGGGGCTGGTCTGGAAACCCGCCAACCCTGTGGTTACTTTGGTTAAAAATGATCTTCGAACGGGCTCTCAAATCGGCTTTACCTCCTCTGACTCACGTGCCAACCCAATTCGCGCTTACCGATTTTTCAGCAAGCTGAAACAAATCTAAAACCATCGAGCCACGCCTGAATCACCCGGGGTTGCCCTTCCTGTCCTCAGCGTGACGACGTGTTTCACGCCCTTCGGTTTTGCTGACGCATCCGGGTTGATGCCAATAAATCCATCAAATTTTTATCGGGTATCGATGAGGGGGCAAGTTGACGAGAGGAAAACCAATGTTTATTGATAATAATTATCAACTACGAAAGGAGATAGTGTTATGACTGAGGAAAGCAAGTGCCCGGTAACGGGTCGGACCAGCAACCCCACGGCCGGCGGCGGCATGGCGAACCGGGACTGGTGGCCGAACCAGTTGAACCTCAAGATTTTGCATCAGCACTCCGCCAAGAGCAGTCCCATGGGCGAAGTCTTCAACTATGCCGAGGAATTCAAGAAGCTCGACCTGCAGGCCGTCAAGAAGGACCTTTATGCGCTCATGACCGATTCCCAGGACTGGTGGCCGGCCGATTGGGGGCATTACGGCGGGCTTTTCATCCGCATGGCCTGGCACAGCGCTGGCACTTACCGCATGGGCGACGGCCGCGGAGGCGCGGGATCCGGCAACCAGCGTTTCGCGCCCCTTAACAGTTGGCCCGACAACGTGAACCTGGATAAGGCCCGCCGTCTCCTGTGGCCGATCAAAAAGAAATACGGCCGCAAGATTTCCTGGGCCGACCTGATGATCCTGGCCGGCAACTGCTCCCTGGAGTCCATGGGGTTCAAGACCTTCGGGTTCGGCGGCGGGCGGGAAGACATCTGGGAACCGGAAGAAGACGTCTACTGGGGTGCCGAAGAGGAATGGCTGGCCACGAGCGATAAGCCCAAGAGCCGTTACTCCGGCGAACGGGATCTCGAAAATCCCCTGGCGGCCGTGCAGATGGGGCTGATCTACGTGAATCCGGAAGGCCCGGACGGCAACCCGGATCCGGTGGCTTCGGGCCGCGACGTCCGCGAGACCTTCGCACGCATGGCCATGAACGACGAAGAGACCGTGGCCCTCGTGGCCGGGGGGCACACCTTCGGCAAGTGCCACGGCGCCGGCGATGCGGCCCTGGTCGGCCCGGAACCCGAGGCGGCCCCCATCGAAGAGATGGGGCTCGGCTGGAAAAGCAGTTACGGCAGTGGCAAAGCGGGTGATACCATCGGCAGCGGCATCGAAGGCGCCTGGAAGCCGAACCCCACCCAATGGGACATGGGCTATCTGAAGGTGCTGTTCAAATACGAGTGGGAACTGGTCAAGAGCCCGGCCGGTGCCAATCAGTGGCTGGCCAAGGACGTGGACGAAGAGGACATGGTGGTTGACGCCCACGATCCGTCGAAAAAGCACCGGCCGATGATGACCACGGCGGATCTCTCCCTGAAGTTCGACAAGATCTACGCGCCCATCGCAAGGCGCTACCTGGAAAACCCCGAGGAATTCGCGGATGCCTTTGCCCGGGCCTGGTTCAAGCTGACCCACCGCGACATGGGACCCCGCTCGCGCTATCTCGGCCCCGAGGTTCCAGCCGAAGAGTTGATCTGGCAGGACCCCGTGCCCGCGGTCGATCATGAACTGATCGACGAAAAGGACATCGCCGACCTCAAAAACCGGATCATGGCCGCGGGGCTGCCGGTCTCCCAACTGGTCTCCACCGCCTGGGCCTCGGCCGCCACTTTCCGAGGCTCCGACAAACGCGGCGGGGCCAACGGGGCGCGCATCCGTCTGGCGCCCCAGAAAGATTGGGAGGTCAACCAGCCGACCCAACTGGCGGCGGTGCTGCAAACCCTGGAAAGCATCCAAAAGGCGTTCAACGATGCCCAGTCCGGCGGCAAGAAGGTATCGCTGGCCGACATAATCGTTCTGGGGGGCTGCGCCGCTGTCGAGCAGGCGGCGAAAAAGGCCGGTCACGATATCACGGTCCCCTTCGCGCCGGGACGAACGGATGCTTCCCAGGAGCAGACCGACAGCGCGTCCTTCAGCGTCCTCGAACCGAAAGCCGACGGCTTCCGCAACTACCAGAAGGCCCAATACGCCGTATCGGCCGAGGAAATGCTGGTTGATAAGGCGCAATTGCTGACCCTGACCGCGCCGGAGATGACGGTTCTGGTGGGCGGTATGCGGGCCATGGAGGCCAACTTCGGGCAGTCCCCGCACGGGGTCTTCACCAAGCGGCCCGGTGCGCTCACCAACGACTTCTTCGTGAACCTGCTCGATATGGGCACGGCGTGGAAGCCCACCGCGGAGGAAGGTATATTCGAGGGCCGGGATCGCACCAGCGGCGAACGCAAGTGGACCGGCACCCGTGTGGATCTCGTCTTCGGTTCCAATTCCCAGCTCCGGGCCCTGGCGGAAGTCTACGGATGCGAGGACGCCCAGGAGAAGTTCGTGAACGACTTTGTCGCGGCCTGGAACAAGGTCATGAACCTCGACCGCTTTGACCTCGCCTGATCGCAGCATAAGTGGGCGGTGTTTCCGGTGGTAGTGAAACACCGCCCCCTTTTTGATGCCGATAGGCACCTATGCGAATAGCCGCTCAGTCGATCTCCATCGCCTTCTATTCGATACGCCTCTTCCATTAATCACGGGAGCGGTTCAAGCCCCCCGGCCCAACCTATACCATCGATGCAATTCGTCATCCGGTCGGTCTGCCAATCAGGTTCCGTCCACCAGCGCCTGAGCCACGCGGTTGGCCAGGGCCCAGATGGCATCCGCCGGGAGGACCTGTTCGATGGAGCGGTCGAAGAGGATCTTGAGGTCGGCCGGAAATTCGTCATCGGCGAACCACATGAGGAAATACAGGGGAATGCGGGGGAAGGGGAGCAGCCGCCCGGCGGCGTCGGCCATATCCACCAGACGGCCGTCCAATGATGCTACCGCCCGACGGAATCCTTCGGGATCCCGCCCGTAGCGATCCAGCACCTTGGCCGTACGCAGTTCGTGGGGCCCGACGAAGAAATGGGACTCCCTGAGATCCTGCAGGCCCACGATATCACGATCCAAGGGGAAAATTCCGTTGACCTGGTTCAGGTAGACCAGGGTCACCAGTTCCAGCAGGGGGTCCTCCAAGGGAACGTATTGCCCGTCTTCGACACGCAGCAATCGTTGATGGGGGATATCCACACAGATTTCCCGGTGGAGAAAACGGAATTGCAGGCGGCCTTCAGGCCGGGGGCGGGCCAGGGTGAAATTGGCCAGTTCTTCCAGGGAGCGCCTGGCCAGATCCTGCCATTGAAGGGTATCCGGTCCGAGATGGGAGCCGTCCGGCGCGTAGCGGTCCTGGTCTTTTTCCGGCTTGGAGGCGGTCATCTTCCTTCGCCTTTCAGTGAGGCTCACTCCTCGCCCCTGACGGGGCGGCGCTGATGCTTGAGGCGGGCACGGCGGCGTTTGGTCTCCAGGCGGCGCCGACGTGAAGCCGTCGTGGGTTTGGTGGGGCGGCGCGGACGCGGCGGGCGGGAGGCCGCTTCGATCAGACCCCGCAAACGCTCCAGGGCCTCTTCACGATTCTGTTTCTGGGAACGCTGGCTGCGGGCGTCGATTACCAGAACGCCATCGCCGGTCAGCCGCCGTCCGGCCAGGCGTTCCAGGCGTTGACGCACGGCTTCGGGCAGGGAGGGGCTGTGGCGCACGTCGAAGCGCAGTTGCACGGCGGTGGCGGTTTTGTTGACGTGCTGGCCCCCGGGGCCGTCGGCGCGTATAAACCCCAGCGTGATTTCGTTGTCCGGGATTTCGATGTCGTCCGTGACGCGGAGCATGGCAACCTTATTGGATGACCGATACTGGATACTGGATACTTGATGCTGGATACCGGATTAAAAATCCCTGATCATTCAGCGCCTGATTTCCACCTTCCCTTGCAGGTAGCTCTTGACCGCCCCGATGGGCACCTCACGACGGTGAAAGATGCCGGCGGCCAGGGCCGATTCGGCCTCGGTTTGTGTGAAGACCTCATGGAAATGGGCTTCGCAGCCGGCCCCGCTGGAGGCGATCACCGGAATGGTAACGGCCGCCTTTACGGCGTTGATCAGCTCCAGATCGAAGCCGGCATTGGTGCCGTCGCGGTCGATGCAGTTGAGCAGGATTTCGCCGGCCCCCAATGCTTCGCAGGCCGCTGCCAGGGAGACGGCGTCCAGTGCGCGCCCCTCGCGGCCACCCTTGATGGTGCACTGATACCAGCAGTAGCGCTCCCCCTTGGGTCCCGGGAAGGCGGTCGCGATCGTGCGCTGGGGAACGTCTTGGGGATCGGCCACATAGACCCGGCGCGGATCCACCGAGATGACTACGGCCTGGTTGCCGTAGACCCGGGAGATGGCTTCGATGGCGCTCTGACCGGTCTTGCGTCCCGTGCGGAGGAAGGCTTCGGCAATCAAAACAGCGTCGCTGCCGATGGAGACCTTGTCGGCGCCCGAGCGGAAGTATTCGCTGGCCACCTCGAGGGCGGAATAGGTCCGGCCGTTTTTGTCGGTGTAATCCCGGATGCCGCCGCCGATGGTGAGGGGCACGAATACTTTGCGCGAGGTCTGTTTGAGCACTTCCAGCATGGGCATGTCTTCCAGGGGAAAATCCCGGAAGCCGGTGATGTTGAGGAAGGTGATCTCGTCGGCGCCGTCCTCGTAGTAACGTTGGGCCAGCTCCACCGGCAGGCCCAGGTTGCGCACCTGCCCTTCTTCACGCACATCGTACTGGTCGCCTTTGGTCACCACCAGGTCGCCCAGATCGTTGGCACGCACGTCCAGACAGGCGATGATGCGTTTGGCCAGCAGGGTCGCCGGCGGAATCTGGGGCGGGGTGGCAGCCGGCGTGCCGGCGGACAGGAAATTGGCCAGGATCCGTTGGCCGTCGGCCCCGCTCTTTTCCGGGTGGAACTGGGTGCCCATGACATTGCCCTGCTGGACCGCGCTGGCAAATTCGTAGCCATAGTCGGTGGCGGTCAGAACGACACCGGGATCCTCGGGGGCGATGTGGTAGGAGTGCACGAAATAGAATTTCTCATCCCCCCGCAGCCCGTTGAACAGGGGCGAGGCCTGGCGCGCCTTGATGCCGTTCCAGCCGATGTGGGGCACTGCCCGGTTGATGGTAAAGCGTTTGACCCGGCCCTTCAGCAGGCCCAGTCCCGGCACCCCGGGGGCTTCCTCGCTTTCCTCGAAGAGGGCCTGCATGCCCAGGCAGATGCCCAGGAAAGGGCGATTCGATGCCAGATACGCCTTCAAGGGATCGATATAGCCCCGCTCCGCCAGGATTTCCATCATGCTCCCGAAGGCACCCACCCCGGGAAACACCAGCCGTTCGGCGTCCAGAATGTCTTCCGGTGTCTTCACCGGACGGACCGTTTCCCCCAGGCTTTCGATGGCATTGACGACGCTGCGCACATTGCCGGCGCCGTAGTCGAGCAAGGTGATCATGGCATTACCTCATTGCATAAGCTGTTGCAGCGGGCTCTCACGGGTCCGCCAGGTCGCGAAAGATTGCGTGGCGTATGGCTGGCATTGAAAAAGCACTCTTTAGCCCAATACCATGTGAATGGCAACCCGGGGATCATAAGCGGCTATTCTCAATGGGCCATGCCCAGGGCCAGGGTCGCTTCCCAGCCCAGCATGGCCTTTTTGCGGGCCGGGCCGCCCCCGTAGTAGCCGAAGACGCCCATCTTGCGAATCACGCGATGGCAGGGGATGAGGAAAGGGATGGGGTTGCGCCCCACCGCATTGCCCACGGCCCGTGAGGCTTTGGGCAGGCCGATGTGCCGGGCGATATCCTCGTAGGTGACCGCCTTGCCCAAGGGGATTTTGAGCAGGGCTTCCCAGACCTTGATTTGGAAGTTGGTGCCTTTGACAAAGAGGTAGAGCGGGGCCGGAGGGTGATCCTGGGGATAGCCGAAAACGCCCTCCAGCAGTCCGGCCGTGGCCTGGGGATCCTGGCGGATGGCGGCCCGGGGCCACTGGCGCTCCAGATCGGCCACCGGCGTGCGGCGGTCGCCGTCCTGCACGAAGCTGAGCGCGCAGATGCCCCGCTCGGTCACGGCCAGAAGACATTCCCCGAAAGGGGAGGGGTGCAGGCCGTAGCGGATATCCAGTCCGGCGCCCTTTTGTTTATACTCCCCGGGCGTCACGGCCTCGCAGGTCACGAAGAGGTCGTGCAGACGGCCGGGGCTGGAGAGCCCGCTGTCGAAGGTGCTGTCCAGCAGAGAGTCGGAACCGGTGATCAAGGTCTTGGCGTGCTCCTTGGTGAGAAACTGCAGGAAGCGCTTCGGGCTGATGCCCACCCAGCGGCTGAAGAGGCGCTGGAAGTGGTATTCGCTCAAGCCCGCGGCCCGGGCGACGGCGGTCAGACCGGGCTGCTCCTCATGGTGGGTTTCGATATAGCGGATGGCCGCTTCCACCCGCTCGTAATCGCGGCATAGGGTATGATAATTGGTCATGGCTGGTATCCTCCCCCGAGAGAACATTGAGCATGCAGGCCGCCTCGGCGTGAGTGGCCTGCATCGATCAGATAGCACTCTAACTCTTTTCCGGTTCATATACTACGGATCGCAAGGCCGGTGGACAACCCGATTCTTGCGTTGTTGCGATGACACAGCGGCTGCGGGTGGATCAGGGCGATGGCGGGGTGGTTTCCGGGTAGGCGACGGCAAGATGACCAATGGCCCGGGCGATGTCGGCCAGGGCTTTTTCGCGGTCGTACCGGGCAGCGGCCTGGCTCATGTGGGCCTGACTGCGCGCCAGTTCGGCCTCCAGATAGCGTGTGATCGTGGCGGCGCCGTTGTCATACTGGCGGCGGACCAGAACCAGGGTTTCGTCGGCATTGGCAACCCGGGAACGGGCCACTTCCAGGCGGGCCTTGGCTTCATCCAGGGCAAGATAGGCGGTTTTGACATCGAGCTCCACGGCCAGGGTGGTCTTGCGGTCCTGCTGGAGCATCGCTTCGAAAACGGCCCGGGCTTCATTCTCCTGGGCACGCGTGCTGAACCCGCTGAAGATCTCCCAATTGAAGAGCAGACCGGCCGTCCAGTTGTCGTTATCCCAATTGTAATCCATGTTTTCGTCATCGTAGTAAAACTTGCCGAAGGCGTCGATGCGGGGGATGTAGCCGGTGCGGGCTTTGTCCACCGCCATCCGGCTCTGGCGCACTTTCTCATGCAGACTGCGGACCTCCGGCCGGTGGGCCATGGCGTAGGCCAGGCCGCCATCGAAATGCGCCGGGAGGTCCAGCCCCGTGGTCGCGTCTTTTTCGGGCTGCAAGACGGTGTCGGTACCGGCGCCCATGATGGTCGCCAGGGCGGCCAGGGATAATTCCCGGCGGTTGCGGCTGCGCGCCTCCTCTTCCTGGGCCGCGGCCCGGCGCACCCGCAGCGAGAGCAGATCCGACTTGAGCACCGCCCCCTGATCATAGCGCACCTGCATGACCCGCAGCTGGTCATCCACGGTGGCTACCGATTGGCGTGCAATGGCCAGGAAGGCATCCGCGGTCAGGTAGTTGTAGTACGTCTGAATCACCGAGGCCGCCAGGGCGTTGGTCACGGCCTGGCGGTCGAGCCGGGATATCTCCCGGCCGATGGCGCTCATCTCGCGGTTGAGGAGATCGCGGCCGCCGCTGAAAAGATTCCAGCGGGCGTTCAGGCCGGATTCGAAATTGTCCCAATTGCCGGGATTATTGAGATCGCCGGACAGGGAAAATTGCCGCTGGTCCAGTTTCTTGAAAAGATAGGCGGAAGGGGCGTTGCCCCCCATGTATTCGGTATAAAAGGCCAGGGAGGGGTAGAAAGCGGCCTCGGCTTGTTTCAGAAGGGCTTCACTCTGTAGGATGCGGGCGGCGGCCATTTGCCGGTCGGGGTTGTTGGCCACGGCGATGCGTATAGCCTCTTCCAGACCGAGAGCACCTTCCGGAATGGGCTGCAGGGGGGTGGCGGCGGTGCCGTTGCGGCGGAGCACATCGGCCCGGTGAGCCTCCTGGATGGCATCGTAGCGGTAACGCGCCTGGGTCGCGCAGCCGGACACCCAGGCCAGCAGCATGATGGCCCCTAACAAAACGGAGATGAGACGAATCGGTCGCTTTAAGGTCAGGAACATGGGGATTCTATCCGATCGATTGCGCCGGGCGGTCCGTCAGTCTGTCCACCAGTTTGTCCGCCCAGGAGTGGTCCGGTTCCCTTGGAAGCAGGGTCCCGGATATTGAAATAGATTTCAAAACGCACCATACTCAAACCCGAGACGCCTGTCAATATTGATATCCTATATTATTTCATATAGTTATATGGTTGTCCGAAAATCGGCAGTCGTTGATGTCAAGCGGCATGCGCCGTGAGCGCGGCATATGATTGAGGAGATGGCGCTTCGCCGGCATCGGCGATCTGACTTGAACGGTGTAGGCGCTGCCTGCAGGAGAGTTCCGTGAAACCCATGATCCATATCCTCCACCAAGACAACGATCTCGTGGCCGTCAACAAACCCAGCGGGATCAAGGTGCACCGCGGAAGCTTCGATACGCGCCGCGAACCCTTCGTCCTGCAAATGGTGCGCGACCAGCTGGGGCAACACCTTTATCCGGTGCATCGCCTGGACAAACCCACCTCCGGCATTCTGGTGTTCGCCCTCAACCCGGGGGCGGCTCGCTCGCTGTCCAAATCCTTCGCCCGTCGCCAGGTGCGGAAAACCTATCTGGCGGTGGTCCGGGGCTATATTGCGGAGGAAGGCGAGGTGGATCACCCCCTGGAACGCAGTGCCAACGGCGAGACTTTCGATAAATCTTCCCGACCGGCACTGACGCGCTATCTGCGCCTGGACACGGCGGAGTTGCCCGTGGCGGTGGGCCGCTATGCCACCGGCCGGTATTCCCTGGTCCAAGTCATGCCGGCCACCGGCCGGATGCACCAGATCCGGCGCCACATGCGGCATCTGCGCCACCCCATCATCAACGACCGTCAATATGGCGACAACAAGCACAATCGTTTTTTCACCGATGAACTCCACTGCCGACGCCTGCTGCTGGCCGCCACCGAAATTCGCTTTCCCCACCCCCGCACCCGGGAGACGACATGTCTGACGGCCCGGCTGGATGATGCGTTTAATGCCATTTTAAACCACATGGGCTGGGAAAACGCGGTCCCTCATCGGTGGCGTTGTAGCTGTGGCAGTTCCTCCAGCGGTTTCTAACCAGTTCTGAAGGACGCCAGCAGCATCCGACCGGCGTTGCGGGCCCCCACGATATTGCGGGCGCAAGGGCCGACCTGGAGTTCGGCCAGAGGGCCCGTGACATAGATATTTTTCCCCCACTGGAGATCCTCCCCCACGATGGGGTAGCCGCAAGGGTTGCAGGGCAAATTGAAATCTGCGATCAGGCGGTCCACCAAACCGCCGCCGGGACGCTCCGGGCGGAAGCCGGTGGCCAGAACGACGCGGTCGGTTCGCATGCTGCCGGCGGTGGTCAGAAGCCGGATACCGCCGTCTTCCATGACAGCCTTCTGAACGGCGGCTTCCTGGAGGCCCAGGCGGCCTTGGGCGCGGGCGCGGGTGAATTCGGACAGGATCTCGCCCGGCAGGCTGCCCGGGATGCGGGCTTCCTCAATCGTGGTGCGCCGGGTTGGATAGTCTTCCCGGTAGAAACGGCGCAGGCACTTGGGGCCGATCCAGCAGGGATTGAAGTCGAACTGGCTCTCCTGCAGGGACCGGCGGGTCAGCAAGGTCACCTGCGCGCCGGGATGGGCCGCCAGGGATAGGGAGGTCTGCGCGGCTGTGATGCCGCCACCGATCACCACGATCGATTGCTGCGGTCCACCATCCTCTTCCCGGAAGACGGGCTCGAAGACATGCACGACCGGACCACCAGCCCGCCGCAGATCCCTGGCCCAGGACGGCCAGCAGAGCTGCTCGCCCATGCCGATGGCCAGAAGAACGCGGCGGGTTTTCAGCGGGCCGGCCGTCGTCTCCACCACGAGCCGGGGACCGTCGCAGCGCACGATCAGGGCCCGCGCCCGGATATGGCGCCGGGCCAGACCGTTTTCTTCGATGACGTGATCGCTATGGGCGCGGAACAAGGCCAGGGATGGGCGGTTGTAAGGCGGGATGAAATCGGCCAGGGTCCGACCAGCAGGGGTTTTGGCGAATCGGTAGATGGACAGGATCGGAACGTCGATATGGTGGGTGGCCGGCGAACGCAAAAAATGCATGCCGCAACGGGCGGTCATGCGGTTCCAGGCGGCCAGTAGACGGTCGTGGGGGTCGAGGATGCCGACCTGTTCGGGCGCGAGATGGGACTGCTGCGTCAGCAGGTTGGCCAGATAGGTGCCGTGAATGCCGCCGCCGACGATCAGCCATTCCAGCATGTGGGTTTACGCCAGCTTTTCGAAGTATTCTTTTTCAGCGCCGCACAAGGGGCAGACCCAATCGTCCGGAAGGTCTTCGAAAGGGGTTTCGGCCGGAATGTTGTTTTCGATGTCGCCCTCCATGGGGTCGTAAATGTAGCCGCAGGGGCATTCCCATTTGTCCATGTGTCCTCCTTGCTCCAGTGAAATGGGGGGGTAACCGTCTACACGGTCCGTAACAGTAATGCGGTGGTCCTCAGGGGTCAAGCCCAATCCGTCCCCCCCTATCCAAAGGCAGGCCTTGCGGTCATCGCGTCGTTGACACCGGGCGGCAATCCATTTACAGTGCCGACGCTCAAACGGAAGGCCTCCGTACGGGCCATTTTCAGGTCAGGAACTATGTCCGCCACTATCGAAGATCGCTATTATATCCGTAATGTTTTCGGGATTTCCGCCGTGGAATTCCTGTGGGGACTCGGGCTGCCGGTGGTGGTGGAGAGCACCTTCCTGCAATTGTTCCTCAAGAACCTGGGGGCCTCCAACCTGGGTCTGGGCCTGATTCCCATATTCTTCTTTATCGGCACCTCGGTGTTCGCCCTGCTGTCGAGCTACATGACTGAAGGCATGGTCTTCAAGCGGCGGGCCGTGGTGGTACTCCATCTCATTTCAGCCCTGTCCCTGCTGGCCTTCGGCGGCCTGCTGATCATCATGGGCCGGTCGGAGAACACCCTGATGCTGTTTTTCGTGTGCTACGCCGTGTTTTCCGTTTGCATCGGCATGACCGTTCCGGTGTGGCTCAATTATCTGGTCAAAATTCTCTCGGAGAAGAAATCCACCACCGGCCTGGGTTATATGATGATCGCCCAGAATGCCGCCAAGCTGATCAGCAGTCTCGTGGTCATGCGGGTGGTGGAGCAGTATGCTTTCGCGCCCATGTCCTCGGCGCTTATATTCCTGGTGGTGGGCGTCTTTTTTTTTCTGGGATCGCTGTTTTTCTACCTGACCCGGGAGGTGCTCGAGCAGGCCCCGGCGCGGCCGAGGCGGCCCTCATTTTTCACTTTTATCAATAACACCCGGCGCCATATGTTTCGGAACCGCAACTTTCTCATCTTTTTGGGAAGCGATCTCGAGCTCTACATCGTGGTATCGGTAATCTCCTTCTATGCGACTTACGCCACCGAATTCGGCGGGGTTTCGCCGGCCGTGGCGGCCGGTATCTTTGTGGCCCTCATTTATATCGGCGCCATTTGCTCCAATGTGATCCTGGGTACCCTGGGCTGGCTGAGCCTGAAGCACAAGGCCATGGCCTCCAAAGTGAGTTCCATGACAGCCGTTGTGCTGATGGCCCTCTGGTGCACGCCCACGAGCTTCTTTGTCGCCAGCTTCCTGCTGGGGACGGCCCGGGGCACCCGCATGATCGTTTATGCCCCGGCCGTCAAAAAGCTTTCCGGTCTTTCAGACGCCACCCCTTATTTCGCTGTGGCACCGGTTCTGACCCTGCCCCTGGCCATGGGACTGCCCCTGGCCTGCGGCCATTTCCTGGATCGCACGGCCTGGATGGCCGGTGACGCCTACCGCCTGATGCTGGGCGTGGCCGCGCTCCTCATTGCGGGGACCCTGTGGTGTGCCTGGCGCACGGATTTTGCACCTGGTGCGGTCCTGGCGGAAGAGCCGGCACGTGACCGATCGGTGATCCCACCGGCCAGCACCCGGCCCGTATCTTCGGATTAGAACCTTTATCTGATTTGAAGGGCGACGCGTCTTAGCCAGCTGTGGATAACCAACGGGCTGCAAGGCAAGGCGCCGCCCGATGGGATAGATGCCATAACCCCAATGTTAGCTGCTTTGCGGGGGGCGGGACTTCCCTTGGTCCATAGGATCAGACGCGGAATGCGGCGCGTGTGGCCAAGCCGTATTTCAGGCTGAGGCCTCTTCAGTCACGGCCTGTCGCCGCTGCACCGGTTGATATATCTCATTATAATCGCTTGACTTTTGAGAGACGTTCTGTTGGACTACGTTACACAGCGCGCTCAATTCCATTCAGGCTAAGAAGGGTGAGAAATGCCATTCTCCCACGCCAACCCTGCTTCTCAGGTCATAGAGGTGGGGTTTTGTGTTTTTGCGCTCATCGATTAGGGGAGGTGCCCATGTTCTACCGGTACAACTTCATTGCAGAACGGACGCTGTTGAAGGTGATGGTCTACGGAACCGCCAACCTGGAGAATATGCGCTCCCGCCTCACCCTGTTGGCCAACGATCATCGCTGGAAAAGCGAATACAAACTGTTGGTGGATTATTCCGGCGTTACGGTGATTGAAACACCGAAGGCTTTTGGGGAAACCATCAAGGAACTCCTGAGCGAAATCCCGGTGGAAAAACTCCCGGTCGGCATTGCCTACGTCTTCCCGGAGCGCCTTTTCTGCCAGTGCTTTAATTCTGACGTTTCAACGCACAGCATTGCGGCCGGGTGCAAAGTCAGTTTCTTCCGGCGGGAAGAGGAGGCCATTGACTGGCTTGAAAAGCTGGGCGCCGACTATCGTCTGGCCATGTCCTAATCCTGCAACGGGCAACCACCGCGCGTTAACCCGCCTTACAGTCAACCCTCTTACGTCAGATATAGTGGCGTAACGTCTGCAGCAGTTTCAGCGCATCGTTCCGGCTTGGTTTGGGAGGGAGCTGGGCCATGATACCGAGGCCCTCGGAAGTTTCATGGAAGTCGTCGTGGGACAGGGGGCTTACGGCTGCCGTCTGGATAAAGGCGTCGATGCCGATCAGGCGCTGGATCAGGCCCAGTCCGCTATCGCCGCCGATGGACTCGTCGACCACCACCAGAGCAGGGGAATGGGCCGCCACACTTTCCAGGGCGGCTGCACCGTCATGGGCCCAGAGCACTTCGATCTCCATTTCATCGCCCAGGGCTTGGGCCAATTCTTCCAATGAATCAACCTGATCGGCGACCAACAGGATGCGGGGCATGGTTCCTCCTCGGGAGTGCGTGGCGGTATGCTTTAAGATCAGAGTGGCATATTCCCGTCCCGGCGTAAAACAAAATCGTCAAGCACCTGCTTTCCCGCAACAGGACCCCGGTCCGGCGCAGCCGGCGTGGCCGGGACGGCTGCCGCAACAGCCCGTGTCGGACGGACCCGGCAGGTTGACGGCCGTACGGCCGGTGAGCGAGCTCGTCGCGGACATGATTTTGGTGGTCTCCCCGGATCCGCAGCTAGGGCAGATCAAAGGTGCCGTGCCGGATGTCACGAGGACTTCGCCGGTTTGCCCGCAGGTGCGGCACTGGATATCAAAGAGCGGCATTTCCCGTTCTCCTTTCTCCCGCAGCTTTTTCGTCGTTTGAAAAGCGCGGACGGCGGCGGCCATACCGGATGTCCCCCATGGCATCCTGACGGCAACCGCCGTTCGCGACAGGTTAAGACTTCTTAGACGATGCGATCGCGCCTGGGGCCTTGGTCAGTTCGTGGACCAAGGCTTAGGCGCCGCCTCCGCCGCCGCAGGTGTGCTCCTGGCGGAATTCCGGCAATTTGTCTTCGATAAAGGCCTGCACGGCTTCCCCCACGCTCCGGGTGTCACCGCCGAAATAGACGGAAATACCCACCTGGTTAAAGCCCATCAAGGGGCGAAATCCCATGCCGCCGGCAATGAGGGCCTGGGTGCCGTTGTCCGCCAGATATTTGACCGGCGCCATGCAGCCCCCCTGTTGATGGGGCACATTCGGGATGACATCCACGGACTTGATGGTCTTATCTTCCAGTGTGACCAGTGTGTAGAGGTCGCAGTGGCCGAAATGGGCCCCCAGCATGGCGTCCAGCCCGCCGGGGTGGGAAGATGGGATCGCTACAATTGTACTCATTGACTCAAACTCCTTTCCATCATCATGCTGTTCGATCGGTTTATCCGGTCAACCGGATGGATCAGCCGATGGCGGCCTGATCCTTGGCGGGCGCCGGTTTGGCGCCCAGCTTCAATATGGCGTGCCATACGGCTTCAACCGCCGCACCAATACCCTCGGGACGAAATTCCGTAACGGTCAGCCCCTGGACCATGGCTTCGGTAAACACCTGATCGTGGGGCAACTCACCGATAAGCGGCAGGTGTTGGGTCCGGCAATAGGCTTTAATATCGTTCGCCTGATCGAGATTCAAGTCGCATTTGTTGATAATGACGCCGGCCGGGATCTTGAAATGACGGCACAATTCCAGTACGCGCTCCAGATCGTGCCGGCCGGATACGGTCGGTTCGGTCACGATGACGGCCAGATCGACGCCGGATAGCGCGGCAATCACCGGGCAGCCGATTCCCGGTGGTCCATCGGACAGGATCAGGTCCCGTCCTTGGGCTTCGGCCATGGCCCGCGCCTGCTGGCGCAGGAGGGCGACCAAACGGCCGGAATTCTCCTCGGCCGGAAACAGCTGGGCATGCACCATGGGTCCGAAGCGACTTTCGGATTGATACCAGTCGCCGCAATGGTTGAGTGCGAAGGTAATGGCATCGGCCGGGCACAAGGCGACACAAAGTTTACAGCCTTCACATTTAAGGGAGTCGACCACTGGCGGGTCATCGCCCTGGATGGCATCGTAGCGGCAGGCATCAAGGCATGTGCCGCAGCGCTCACAGTCCTCCGGGCGAATAACGGCCTCGTGACCGGATTCGAACGCTTCCGTCGTATGGGTGTCGGGCTGCAGAATCAGGTGCAGGTCCGGGGCATCCACATCCAGGTCGCAGATCACATGGTTGGACGCCAGATGGGCAAAGGCCGCTGTGAGCGTGGTTTTGCCCGTCCCCCCTTTGCCGCTGAGAATGAGGATTTCACGCATGGCAGACCTCCTCGCTAGGGCTGGGGGGATTCGCCAAACCGGCAATGCGTTTTACCAGGGCGTCGAACAACGGTCGCACAGACGGGACCGCTTCCGTGATGATTTGCCCCCGAGCATACGCTTCGGCAATATCACGCTGATAGGGGATTTCAGCCAGAATCGGCAACGCTGTTTTTTGGCAATGACGATGGACGTCGCGTGTGCCGATATCGGCACGGTTGATGACCACGCCCATGGGTTTTTCCAGGGGCGCAAATGCTTTTTGGGCCAGGGCCAGATCATAGAGGCCGAAAGGGGTCGGTTCGGTGACCAGGACGATGACGTCGGCATCCATGACGGCATTGATGGCCGGACAGGAAACTCCCGGCGGGGCATCGATGATGATATCCCGATCGGGCGGTGTGGGGTCGAGTCCCAGATGGCGTTTGACGTTCCGCATCAGGGGCGGGCTCATGGCCTCGCCCACCCGCAGACGGCCCATGACGAACTCGATGGGGCCGGCCTGGCCGGTTACGATCTGGCCTAACTCTCGTTTGCCCGGGGCAATCGCATTCTCCGGGCAGATCGTCCAGCAGGCGCCGCAGCCGTGGCACATTTCCGGAAAGGTCATCACCACTTCTCCGAAAATGCCGATGGCCTTGAACTGGCAGATATCGGTGCAGGCCCGGCAGCGGGTGCAGCGCTCCTCGTCGATCTCGGGGATATCGATATAGGACGCCTTCTGATCACGGATGACCGGGTTGAGAAACAAATGCAGGTTGGGCTCTTCGACATCCAGGTCCACCGCGATCACGGGTGCGGGCCAGATCGATGCCAGAGAGGCCGAAACGGTCGTTTTGCCGGTCCCGCCTTTTCCACTTGCAACAGCCACGATCATGCGCGATGCCCCCGGCTGTTGGGTGCGGCGGCCATTTCCACGTCCCCCTGCTGAAAACGCCGGATGGCATCGCGTACCGTCAGGTCGTTCAGATTCTGGCCCACGGCAATCCCGACCGCCGACAGCGCCCGAAAGGCTTTGGGACCCACATAGCCTGTCAACACAACGCTGGCACCGGTGCCGGCAACAAGCTCGGCGGCTTGGATACCGGCCCCCTGGGCCATTACCTGGGTGGCGCCGTTGTCCACGAAATCGAAGGCCATGGTCTGGGGATCGACGATCATAAAGCCGGCGGCCCGGCCGAAACGCGGGTCGACCCGGGCATCCAGATCCGGCCCTTCGCTTGAAACTGCAATTTTAGCCATTTCAGCCACTCCTTGCTGCTTGAAAGGGTTATTGTAATGAGCATATACTCATAAGTAAGATAGCGCTACGTATAGGGCTTGTCAAGGGATTTATGAGATTGATCGTGAATATAGCGGCTGAGGCCTCAGCGAAGAACCGAATAGGAGCTGCAACTTCATGCGCCAAGGGGAGCCACCACGGTGGCGCCGGTGACCTCCAACTGCTTCAACCAAAGGAAGCGACGCAACCCGATTCGAATCGTTCCATCATCTTTCGCGGGCTGGATTCGCAGGGCCCTCCATATGGTGATACCACCATCTTCGAAGGAATGATAGGTGGCATTGGGTCCGGATTGCGGGCGACCCCTGCGAACTGCAGGAAGGTGGGTTGTACGGCATCAGCCCCCGACGGACAGAACGGCAAGCGTGATCTCGCCACCATGGCCTTGAATAAAGGCGCGTGCATCGGGTGTCAATTCGATTTTCATGATCCTCTCCTCGTGCGTTACCGGATGGGCGGTTTGGCGGTCGCATGCCGGTGTTGCGGCTCACAGAAAGCGGCCTGTCACCGGCGGTGCCCTTAAAGGTTAAAACCGCGCGCAGGCAAAATCAAGTTGGGGGACCCTATCCCGATGTGCTGGTATGCTGGTGTTTCGGCGTCGGCCGGAGAAACACGCCGGCTTTAACAATCCTATTTCAGGAGGTTGGCGATGGCCGTAAACCCCTCGCGCTCGGCGATGTCCCGCGCGGTACGGCCGGAAGCATTGGCCAGCGTTTTGTCGGCGCCTTTTTCCAGCAGCAGCTTAACGATGGCTTCATGGCCTTCCGTGGCAGCCAGGATAAGGGCCGTGCGCCCCAACTTGTCCTGGAGGTTGACATCCGCACCCTTGTCCAGCAGATAGCGCACCGTGTCCAGATGGCCGTTGCTGGCGGCAAACATCAGGCCTGTCGATCCGTTGACGCTCTGACCGTTGAGTTTGGCGCCGTGTTCCAAAAGGAGCTTCACAATGTCGAGATGACCGAATTGGGCCGCCTGCATCAGTGCCGTCCATCCGGCGCGGCCCTCGATGTTGACATCCGCACCGCGTTTGAGCAACTCCTCGACAACCGGCGTATGTCCCTCCATGGAGGCCTTCATCAGGGCGGTCCAGCCGGCCGCATTCTTGGCATCCACGGCCACGCCGCTGTCAAGAAGCTGGCGCACGGAATCGAGGTTGCCTTGGGATGCCGCCGTGAACAAGGCCTCCGCACCATCGTCCGCCATCGCTAAGGCCGGCCAGCTGGTCATGAAGATCAGGATAAGCACAAGGGTGAGCCGTGGCACGCATTGCTTTCGCATAAATCCTCCGTATGGCGCCATGTTGTTAAGTTTTACAGCCCGATTGTGGTGGGATCCGGCAGCGGCATCGCCGCTTCCCGGGTGACGCTTCGTACCATAATGGGTTGGGGAGCGTTTGCGCATCGTAAGAGGATACAGATAGACACCGCCGAAGCATCGTTGTCGAATATTGCCGATAGGCTTTATTTAGGTCTATATATCAGAAAATACTTGCTAAAACAATGTTCGTCAGGAAATGCAAAAGCATGGAGGGAGGGTTAATCAGCAACAGACCGCGATGGGGCCGGCTTGGCCTCCGCAATTGAACGGGAGCGGGTTCTCCATGGCGACGCGTTCCGTCTTAGGTGATGACTGATTGCGCCTCCAGAATCCCATTTCCATCCCGGTCCGCTCGGGCCTTGAATTCCGTTACCACGAAGACCGGGCATTCCGCTTGGGAGCTGACCTTTTCCACCGTGCTGCCGGCATACCATTTGCCCTGGGTCTCCCTGGTATGGGAGCCCAGGACGATGGCGTCGGGCTGGCAGCGTGCGGCGCACTTGAAAACTTCACGGTAGGGCAGGGCGCCTCCCCAGAAATGATACGCGTGGGGCATATGCGCCAGATAGCGCCGACCGAACGCTTCCATCTTGGTCTGGATTTGTGCCTGGTCAGCCGCGTAGTCGTCGCGGTCGTATTTGGGATAGGGGCTGACGGGCAGCATGTGGAACAAATCGATTTCGGCTTTGTAATAACGGGCCAGAGCAGCGGCGAAGGCGAGAGCGCTCTCACAGGAAGCCGAGAAATCCATTCCCACCAGAAAGCGCTTGAAAGCGGGTTTGGGATGGCAGGGATGCTGATTGACGATCATCACGGGGACATGGTCGCGGGTGATCACCCCTTCCAGGGTGCTGCCGATGCGACCCACGACACGCAGGGCGCCGTTTTCGTCACGGAGGCCGGCGTGGGGGCCCATGATAATCAGGTCATCCGAATGGCAGTCGGCCTGACGGCTGATTTCGATCCAGGGGAATCCAGCAGTGATGCGGATTTCTTGGGGCGGTGCCCAGGATAGCAGGTCCTGGTAGGTATGGCGGAGCTGGCGGCGAACATCGGCGCAATACGAGGGGGTCGCCTCCTGGATTTCACCCGTGCGAAAATGCAGGACATGCTGACGGTCGCTCAGAGCAGCGGATTCCAGGACATGCATGATGGACCATGGCACGTTCAGCGCACTGGCCAGGCGGGCGGCCGAGATGACGACGGGGTCACTTCCGATGATACGATCGGTTGCCGCAAGGATGGAGTGGAACATGATGGCCTCCTTCTTTTTCCGCATCGTTTTCAGCTGTTACACTAAATTTAAGATCAAAATGCATCAAAACAAGCAATGCCCTGCGCTAGCCACTGACAGGTCGCGGCGCGTCGTCCATTTACAAAGGGGCGCAAATTTGCTACGGCTCGGCGGCGGCATCGGAAGGCTGGCGAATCATGGTGTACGAAGATGAAGATGCGGGATCGGCCCTGTTGACACATCAATTCCGCTGGGAATCTTCGCCGTGGAAGGAGGGAAGGTGGAGGCATGCGTATTCTGACGGTATCGGACGTCGTTGTTCCCTGGCTATATCCCGTGTCCGATCGTGAGACGATCGGCCCCATCGACCTGGTGGTGGCCTGCGGGGACCTGCCCCCTGAATACCTGGAATACCTGACGCACATCTTCAACGTCCCGCTGTTTTTCGTCAAAGGCAACCATGACATCCGTTTCGAAAAAAGCGCGCCGCGGGGATGCACCAACCTCAACCGCCGGATCTTGATTTTTCAGGGGATGCGTTTTCTTGGCCTGGAAGGGTCCATGTGGTATAACGGTGGACCGTGCCAGTACACCGAAAAGCAGATGAAGCGGCATGTCCGCCTTCTGCGCTTGCCGCTCTGGTGGTACAAAGGCGTCGATGTGGTGGTAACCCACGCACCACCTTTGGGCATCCATGACGGTCCGGATCTCTGTCATCAGGGATTCGCCTGTTTCCGCTCCCTGATCCAGAAGTACCAGCCAGGTTTTTTACTGCACGGCCATATCCATACCGTTTTTAAGGATGCCGCGGATCGCATCACGCTTTTCAACACGACCCGGATTATCAATTCATATGGCCACCATATCCTTGACATATAGACTGCTGGGGTTGCTGAAGCGCATGCGGGGCCGGTCCCAGGCCGGCGCCGCCACCGACATCAAGAGCTTCAAGCATGCCCAGGAAAAGGAGGCCGCCTACGACAGCCGCATACGGGGTGTCCGAACCATTCCGTTAGACCGGATCGTCGGCAGTGTGGGGCGCTATCAAGACTTCGACAATCGCTTCCGGCTGAAGCGGCAGGTGCCCTCGGAAAGGCTGCAACGCATCAGGACCGCCATGCGCGAGGGTCACCCCATGCCGCCCGTGAAGCTTTTCCAAATCAAAAACGACTTCTATATCCTGGATGGGAATCATCGGATAGCGGCCGCCAAAGAACTCGGCCATGATGAAATCCTGGCGCACATCGTGGAGTTCATTCCTTCGGAAAAAAATCTGCAGAACGTGCTCTACCGCGAACGGGCCGCTTTCGCCGATCAGACGCGCCTTCAGGGCGAGATCAACCTTACCGAGATCGGCCAGTACGTTCTGCTGGCGACGCAAATCCAGGAACATCAGACCTACCTGCGCGACGGTAAGTTGCCGGGCTGCTCCTTCGAAGAGGCGGCCCAGGATTGGCACAAAACCATCTACCGCCCCCTGTGCGCCATCATCCGGCGTGGCCGCCTGACCGAGTCCTTTCCTGACCGCACCATTGCCGATCTGTACATCTACATTTCCGAACACCAGTGGCATGACAACCGCCGGCGGCGGTACGGCATCGGCGTCGACAAACTGATTCCCAAAAACATGGAGGACTTTCGGACGAAGATGGCTGACATGAAAGATTGCGGGTATCCGGAGATGCAACGGGGCATTACGGCCTTTATCCTGATGAATGTCCAGGCCAAAAAAGAGGGGCGCATCGTCGAAAAGCTCTTCGAACTGGAGGAAGTCCGTGAGATCCATTCCGTGCACGGCGACGTCGATCTGCTCGTGAAGATCCAGCTGACCCGGGATTTGCTCAGCTCCGATGCGGAGATGATTTCCCAATTCGTTCACGAGGAGGTGCGCCAGCTGGCGGGGGTGATTAAAACCAAGACATTGATACCGGGATTTTCGAAAAGCAAAGATTGACGGCTTTGTAAAACACCCAATATCGTTGTTAGCGCCCTGTCCTTTCAGTGAAGGCGACTGAAATGGGGGAGACGCTAGGGGAGCATATGGGCGGCGGCGAGGTAGGTGGCCGCCGCGGCCATCTGGAAGAGGATGGGGGGCAGAATGCTCTGGGAGCGCTCGCGTACCAGGCCCAGGATCAATCCCACCAGCAAGGCGCCGAAAACCGGTTGCAGCGCCGGCAGCGGTACCTCCATGACGTGCTCTAAAGGAATACCGGAAACAGTGTGCCACATGGCATAGCCGGCAAACAGCAGGGCCGATCCGATCATGGGCCAGGAGAAAAGAATTCGGCTTTTCGGCCGGCCGATGCGGGCGGATTGGGCTAGATGACCGTGGACCAGGGATCGGAAAAGCATTTCGAGACCGACCGGCGCCATGATGAGAGCTAAAAACCAGATGCCCCAGGGATGTGCCAGGTGGGGGGGCAGCTTCAGGAGGTCGCCGGCACCGGCCAGACCGCCCAGAACCACGACCGGCAGAAAGACCCACCATTGTTTGCCCGCCGGGGCGGCCAGACCGTACTGCCATGGCCCCCGGAAGGCTACTGAAACCAGCATCAGGAAGGTGGCCAGCATCAGGCCGAGATACATGCCGAAGGACGGGCTGGCAAACGTATGCGTGCGATCGATGCCGGCCAGCCAGGCCGTTGGCGGCCAGAAATGCCGGCCGGCGGTGGCTGCCGCGGCGGCCAGGGCCACCATTGCGGCCGCTCCCAAGAAGCGATAGAACTGGCGCAGAAATCCCTTGTTCTGAACTGCATTGCGGCAGGCGTTGACGATTTCCAAAGGCGTGAGCCGCGTGCCTGTTTCGCGGGGTGATCCGCCGATCTCCACGGACCCTCCCCAGTGATTTTGCTGATTTCGATAGCGCACCGCGGGATCGATGAAATTGAGTCGGTCATAGACCTGCTCCAGCGTGACCGGCATGAAGATGTCCATCTGTCGCAGGGTGTAGGTTTTGGGCCCTTTTTTAAGAACCACCCACCCCAGCCGTTCGCCGTAGATATTTTTTAGAAGGGGTTCGATTTCATAAATGCCCATGTCGGCTTCGACCGCGACCACGATACGCTTGTCGTTGATATCGGCCCGGGCCAATTCTTTGATTTCCTGAAAGTCGGAAAAATCGCTGGGACGAAAAATGATCCGGTCGATTTTATGCAGGAGGTCGGCCGTGTATTCGAGGTAGTTGACTTCTTCCCACAGGGCGTCTTTCTTGAGCCGTATTTCTTCACGCCGCAGGTGATCGATCAGCCGCTGGATGGACTGGGAAAGATCCGGCGGCAGGCCGCTGAACTCCTTCAATTCCAACCCCAGAGCATCGATAGTGCCTTCCAAACGGACAAGGGTCAGCAGACGTTGGCGGTTGGCGAATCCCCGGTCCTGCAAGCGACGGTGGTTGAGGAGGATCCAAATGGCCAACACTGTGTCAAGATCCGGTTCATTGGCCAGAATGTTCCATTCGCGGTCACGCAGATCCAATCCTTTAAGACAAAGGATTAGCGCCTGTTCACAGGTTGCCAGGGTGAAAGCGCGCACGCAGCCTTCATGGTGATCGAGATTGTAGATCTGTTTTTCATGGTCCATGAAGGGTTCGCAACGCGCCACGCCGTCCAGGAAGATACTGCCCGGGGCTGCTTTGCGTGCGGCCGAAGCGGATACGGACAGCTCGCGGCCAATCTTCACCTTGAGGTTCGGTGCATCCGTACATTGAATAACCGGGCCGCCGGTGGCTTGCTGAATGCGGTAGCGATCAGGGATCTGTCGGGCCAGCCCCAGGGGATCGTGACCCGACATGACCTCGGTGCCGGAAGCGGCATCGGCCGTGGATATAGGTTTGCGGTTTGGCATAATGGTGGTGCGCCGTTTTGGAAAACGCGCTCTTGAACATTAGCAGGTGGCTGGTTGACGGTCAACCACAAGCCTCCGGTCAGCTTTCGAACCGCCTCCGCGTCGAAAAGCAGGTGCTGCCTTTAGATGAGGACGGATGCAACAAGGGGCGTGTGCTCCAAAATGAAAGACGGTTGCCACAGGCATGATTTGTCGCTATGGTACGACCGAAATCGTTTTGCCCGGGTGCCACGCCGCTGCATTTCACACCCCCGCTGCCGCCATGACCCAAGGGCCGGCCTTCCGATTCGCTCGCGACTCGCCATGCTTTTCGTCTATACGAAGCGCTATCGTGTTGCAGGATGCTATTCGGTCTGATAGGATCCTTCCTCGTTAGGCTGTGCTGAAGGGTCCGCTACGAAGAGGCGGTCTGTGGACGGCACCATTGGGAAGGCGCAACCACGCCGCTAGGTAGACCATCTTCGGGCAGTTCAATTGTGGACCTTAATCATCGGACGCCTCTGGTGAACGAGTACAAGGAGAATGTGAATCAATGAAGACAACGAGGTATACCAGTATTTATTTTATTATTTTCAGCCTGTTGCTCATCCCGTTAACAGGGTGGGCCGCAGACCAGTCAACGCCGGCCGATGCGGCTGCGGTCGTCAACGGATCGGTCATTACTCAGCAGGCCCTCACGTTTGAAACCCAGCGCTTTATGGAACAAATGGCCCGCCAGGGGCAGGTGCCCAATGAAGCGATGATGCCCCAGATGCGCGAGAATGTGTTAAACCGGATGATCGAGGAAGAGCTCCTCTACCAGGACAGCCAGGCCAATGCCATCCAGGTGCCTGAAGATCGCCTGAAAAAGGAATTGGCTTCCATCAAGGAGCGGTTTCCCAGTGAAAAGGAATATCACGACGCTTTGGCCGGCGTCGGCATGAGCGAGGATGCGCTGGCACAAAAGATCACGCGCGGCGTGGCCATTGAGGAATTGATCAAGACCCGCGTCATTCAGGACGTCACGGTAAGTGCCGAGGAGAGCCGCAGCTTTTACGACAAGAATGCCAGCATGTTTGAAAAGCCGGAGCAGGTCAAAGCCAGCCATATCCTGATCAAGATAGCGGAAGATGCAACGGACGAACAGAAGATGGCGGCTCGTAAGAAGATCGATGATATCCGCAAGAAGGCGGTTGCAGGAGAGGATTTCGCAACCTTGGCCAAGGAATATTCCGAAGGGCCGAGCAATGCCCGGGGAGGCGATTTGGGCTATTTCAGCCGCGGGCAGATGGTAAAACCGTTTGAGGACGTGGCCTTTTCTCTAAAAAAGGGGGAGATCAGCGACGTGGTCGAAACCCAGTTCGGCTATCATATTATCATGATGACCGATCAACGGCCCGCCACGGTGGTGGACTATGAAACCGCCAAGGCGCAGATCGAAGAGCGGTTGAAGCAGGAAAAAAGCCTGCGCCAGATCCGGCAGTATATTGAAACACTGCGCGAGAAAGCCGATATCCAGACGACCCAATCGTGAATGCCGCGCCAGCGGTCCTTTTTAACGGGGCCGCTGGCCGGAACCCCTCCTGGGTCGATATCCTTCAGCAGATCAAGCGGTTCATCCGATCGGTTACCCGAGGGCGGCGGCCTGCAGGCCATCTCGCCCCGCTATACCGCAAGGTAATTCCAGAAGCAGACCGCCACTAATCCAAGTAGCAGCTGAATGCCGATGAAGGCTTGCAGGATGGGCTTGGAAGAGGTTTTTCTGCGCCGGGCTACGAGTTGGATGCGGGCCGGATTCTGGTCATAAGCAGTAGCGATTCTTGGATACATATCTTTTCCCTCCTGTTCAGGTTCCAATGGCGTGTAACAAACCCCGTCAGGGATATTTTCTATGGATAAGCTGCTTTTTGCTTACACAAGTTTTGTGCCAGAAGCCGCCATGTTTGTGAGAAAGTTGCTAAGCGTCATGAATTGTTTGTAATTTTTCTTCTATCGGGGGTAAAAAAAGGAGAGTTGCAGAAATCGCGTGGGGTTGTCGATACGACATAAATGACGCATCTACATCGCTGCAGGCTATAACATATTAAAATATAACATAATTTTAAAAAGCGACAACAATGGCGTAGTAAGTGCCAAGTGTGGCGTTATTATTGGATGCCGTAGGATTTCATTTTTCGTTGCAAGGTTCGCAGGCCGATACCTAATGTTCGGGCCGTGTGGGTGCGATTCCAGCGGCAGCGGGCCAGGCTGTCCGTAATCAGTTGCTTTTCGAACTGGGCGGTGGCCTCCGGAAGCGTGGCGTCATCAAGTTGGGGCGAGGGATTCGTCAAGGCCGGGGGAGGCAGCGGATCGGATGCATTCCGGATTTCGCCGGTCAGGTCGAGGCGTTTCAAGGTGACGAAGCGGTACAGCACATTTTGCAGTTCGCGCACATTTCCCGGCCAATCATGGGACAGCAGGGTTTCCATCACCTGATCGCCGAGCTGGGGCCGCATCTTGCTGTCATAGGCCTTGAGAAAATGTTCGATCAGCAGCGGGATGTCTTCCTTGCGCTTGCGCAAGGGGGGCAGGTGAATCGGAATGACGTGCACCCGGTAGAAAAAATCGCTGCGCATCATGCCTTGCTGAACCAGTTCCGTCAGGTTGCGGCTGGTGGCGGCAATGACGCGGAAATTCGGCTTGCGGACCTCGTTGCTGCCAACGGGCGAATAGCCGCCACCCTCGATGGCGCGCAGCAGCTTGACTTGCAGGTCGGGCTTGATTTCACCAATTTCATCCAGGAATAAACTGCCGCCGTCGGCCTCGTCGAGGTAGCCGGGCTTATCGGCCGCAGCCCCGGTGAACGCTCCTTTGCGGTGACCGAAAAATTCCCTTTCCAGGAGGGTCTCCGGAATGGCCCCGCAGTTGACCGGCACGAAGCGGCCGTTGCGGCGGTCGCTCATGTTGTGGATGGCGCTGGCGGCCAGTTCCTTGCCGGTGCCCGACTCCCCGTACAAAATGATGTTGGCGTCCGAAGCGGCGGCCATGAGCATCAACTCGTAGATTTCCTGCATGGCCGGGCTCGCTCCGACCATATCCCCGAACTTGTTGCGCTGCTGAATAGTGGTGCGCAGCCGCAGATTTTCGCGGCGCAGATGGGCCTCGCTGTCCCGCAGGGTTTCCTCCATGCGCTTGCGCTGGTCGATGTCCGAAATCATGGACTGGCAATAGATACTGCCGTCGGCCATGCGGATAGGGACATTGACGCTGTAATACCATTTCTTGTCGTTGGGGTTTTTCATTTCGAAGCGGACGCTCTGCCCCTCGAAAACCTGGTCGCTGACACACCACAGACATTTCGACTGGCGATGGTGAAAGGCCTCGTAGCAGATTTCGCCGGTGGCATTGCGGCCTACGAAGCGCACCATATTTTCGTTCATGAACTTGATGCGGTAATCCTTGGAGATGAAATAGAGAAGACCCTCATAGCCTTCCAGCATAGCGCTATATAGGGCTTCACGCTCACGCAAATGCTTCTCGGTCTCTTTGAGGTAGGTGATATCGATCAGAGAAGCAATGGTGCGCCCGGGCTCCGGCAGCATGCCGACTTTGATGAAAATGTCTTTGAGGGTGCCATGGCGGTCCATGATCTGGCATTCGTATTCCACCGGCACCCGCGGCTCACCGTCGCGGCGCGCGTAGTGGTAATGCTTCACCCGCTCACGGTCGTTGTCCGCAATGAAATCGATCCATTGCATGCGACCTTCGATGGCGCTGCGCTCGTAGCCGGTCAGGTCTTCAAATTTCGGATTGGCCATGGAAATGGTAAAGTCATGATCAACGATGATGGAAGGGGACCCTGAATGGTTGAAAATGCGGCGGTATTTCTTTTCGGCCTGGACCAGCTCCGCGGTGCGTTCCTGCACCAGCGTCTCCAGATTCTCATGGTAGCGGCGGAGTTCGGCCTCGGTCTCCTTTTGATCGCTGACATTGCGGACGATGGCCAGGGCTTCGTCCTCGCTGCAGACGATCATACGTGATTCGTAAAAGCGCCGCTTACCGGCGAAATTCAGGCTGTAGTCCAGGTATTGCACCTGGCGGGTTTGAAAGGCTTGGGCGATTTTCGCGAGAAACAGGTCGGCGGTGTCGGCCGGGAGGACATCCCGGAGGTGTTTACCAAGGTAGGCGTCGGCCGGCCAGTAGAGCTCGGCGGTGGCACCCTCGAAACTCTGGAAGATGCCCTTCCGGCTGATGCGGATGATCATGTCCGGAATGGCGTCGACGATGGCTTGATAAATACGGTGGTTTACTTCACTTGCGAACGGTTTTGTCGGATCGGGGTTCCCAGCGGTATGGCCGGTTTGGGATGGAGCGCCCATTTTCGATTACTCCCGGAGGACCAATGCCCGGTGTGATGAGACTGTCCCCATTATTGGCGACTAAGCTTCAGAACACGAAAAAATTAATTTTTAGCACATATCGTTGGCTGGTGTCCATATGGGCCGGTGGTGGGCAGTGGGTTGATGGTATCACGGAGCGTGTTTCCCGTCGCAGGCCTCGAACAGCTAACGATCGCCTTGGCGCAAACGAGCAAAGCTGTGCCAGCCGGTGTACTGGGGCCGAAGTTTTCAATATAAACACCGGGAACGTTGTTATCCCAATAGAGGTTGTCATACGGCAGCTCGGCGGCTTCCTGTTGGATGATAAGGTACTGAATTCGTATCAGGATACGGCAGAGGGAATGTTAATCGGGTTTTTTATGGCCAGCGGCGTTTTTTCCCGGGAGGGGTGGAATGTTACGCCAGATCCGGTCCAGAAACTGATCGCGGCCGGAGTGGGTCCGATAGGATCGGTAACGCCCCGGGTTTTTTTGATAAAACCGGTGGTGGTAGGCCTCCGCTGGATAAAACTCCGTGAGAGGCTCAATAGCGGTGACCACCGGCTTGGTGAAGCGTCCCGCTTGGTTCAGGGCGGCCAATGACTGTTCCGCCAGGTGTTTCTGGTGATCGTCATGATAGAAGATGACCGTGCGGTATTGAGTGCCCCGATCGACGAATTGCCCGCCCGGGTCGATGGGGTCGATCATCCGCCAAAAGCGATCCAGCAGTGTCTCATAACGGATCCGGTGCGGATCGAAAAAGACCTGCACGGCTTCGGTGTGACCGGTTCGGCCGGAGCAGACATCCTGATAGGTGGGATGAGCCTGGGGGCCGCCGGTGTAGCCGGGGATGACGGCCAGCACGCCGGGCATGTTATCAAAATCGGATTCCGTGCACCAGAAGCATCCGCCGGCAAAGGTTGCGGCCTGGGCATGTTCGGGCAACTCTTGCAATTTAAAGACCTCCCGATGTGGCATCGAGGCGCAGAGAACAACCACCATCCGGTGGGGCTGCGTCGTGTTTTTTATTCAAGGTAATTTCATTCGGGACCATGGGCAAGGCCTTAATCCTGAAGAGCGGTTTAACAGTGGAGGGATCGGTTTGCCGGCGGAGGTTTGTGCCCTAGTTGCTGAATGGAATTTCACGACGGGTGCCGGCCATGAGGGACAGGCCGTCGAATACCGCCACCGTATCGGCCGCAGCCCACATGCCGACCCGGCCGGCAATGGGCCGGTCGGCGATGTAGGCCATCAAGGGGGTTCCGTTAATATGAAGATGGGCGGAGAGTCCTGAGATTCGCAGCGAAATATCATACCAGCGGTCGGTAAGGACGGGATAGCGTTTGCGCAGTCGCTTGAACCGTCGGCCATGGACGACTTCATAGAGAACGATTCGCTTTTGGTGGGCGTCCAAGCCGACCATGAAGTGGTGGCCGGCATCGCGGAAGCCGACCACCACGCCGCCGGCGCAGGCCGAACACCCTGTCAGGAGATTAAGGGCCAGTTCGATCTGGCCATCTTGGATACGGCCTGTATCAGCGATGGCCAAGGCAAAGAAATGATTCCGGTAGAGCTGTTTGAGAAAAGCCCGGTCGTCACCTTTAAGGATGCCGGCGCATTGCTTCAAAGGGGGGTGAGGGATATTACCGACGGCCGCGCCGTCCTGAACCACCACCGAACGGCCGTTCAACGTGGCTTGACGCCAGTGGCCGGACAACGGCGTCAGGGCGGAAGGGAACTCCGCGGCTGAAACGGGTTGGCGCGCATCGGATGCCAGGAAAGTGTTGCGCAAAACCTCGACGACCCATGGGCCCAGCAGGGCCTGATCGTTTTCCCGGCTGAACACCATCAGCCGTCCGATGCGGGCCAGGATTTCGCTTCCCCGGCTTAATTCCAGTGCCGCAACAGATGCATCGAGCAGGGCGCCGTTGAGGCGCAACGTAAATCCCAGCTCTTCGAGAACACCAGCCAGAAGACGGGTGCGCAGGCAGCGTTTATAATAGGGATCGGTGCCCCCAAGGATACGCAATCGGATGCGGATAGTCTCTTGGCGCGGATCATGAATGGCTTCCACCAGCGCCTGTTGAGTCCCCAGGGGTATGGCCGCCCAGAAGGACTGGGCGCCCAGGAGAGCAAAACCCTCCAGCGCAAGCGGCCGGTTATGATGGTTGGCCCCCTGGCCCGTTGACAACCCCGACCATAGATCATGCAGCAGGCCTTCACCGCCCGCATGAACGGGACCGGTCTGGGATGCCGGATCAGATTCTTGAGACACCATGGCCGGTTGAACCATAAAATCCACAGCGGCATTGTCACCGCTCCAGCGGAGAGTCCGGAGGGGGTTTCGAATTTTCGTTGCCCTCTTGTGAAGGGTTTCCAAAGCATAACAATGCACGCGTCCGATGAGGTCATAAAGGGTGGCAGGTCCGGATGCGGCGGCATCCTGTTCATTCGGTAACGGCGGCTGATGATGCGTGATTCGGCTGGACAACGCTCGCAACCGCCGGCGGTCAGGCGTTTCGAAGGGGTCGGCGACAGCAGGCAGGGGGCCGCCATCTGTCCTGCGGATGCGCCCCTCATAGACGGTCACCTGGTCGGCATGCAGGGTAACCCACTGTCCCGGGATCCATTGGTCCGCAGGACGACCCGTATCCACGATCATCGGTACGCCAAATTCCCGTGCCACCGAAGCCAGATGACTGGCGGCGCTTCCCTTGGTAGCGATCACACCCCTGACAAGGCCTACGATGGGGGTGTATTCCGGGGCGGCTCTGGGGATGACGAGGATGCTGTCGGCGGGTATTTTTTCCTCAGGAAGCGCCTGGTCGGCTCTGTAGATGCGTCCGCAGACAATACCGCTGCAAGCCTTGCGGCCGCCTTTGTGAATAACGGACAGACGATTCAGGGGGATGCCGGTTTCGGTTTCGGACGGCCCGTCAAGCCCCAGGGGACGCGATTGAAGGATATAGAGATGTTGCCGGATATCGAGGGCCCATTCGATATCCTGGGGGGCACCGAAATGCTTCTCCAGCCGTGCACCCCAGTCCGCCAAGCAGCGTGTTGTGGCCTCATCGATCGGGGGGAGGTCCCTTCTTTCGGCCGGCATGGGCTCCAGGCGTGTACTGCCTTCCGGTAGGGGCTGCATCCAATGGGACTGCGCCGCCCTCTGACGGGTAGTGATATGGCCGGTTCGACGGCAGACCGTATGGGTATGGGGCGTGGCCGCCCCGCTCATCAGATATTCTCCCAGCCCATGAATGGCACTGATCTGCAGATCGGTTTGCTCCGGCCGGGATGGATTGCGGGTATAAACGACACCGCTGGCCCGGGAGGGGATCATGGCCATGACCAAAACGGCCATTGGTGTGGTGCGATCATCAAGACCGTAGCGCATGCGGTACAGGGTAGCTCCGGGGCTGTATTTGCTTGCCAGGACTTCCTTGTAAGCCGCCAAGAGGGCGTTGGGGGGTACATTCAATTGGGTGGTGAATTGCCCCGCGAAAGATATTTCGGTGTCCTCCCCAATAGCCGTGCTGCGAACGGCCGTGAAGAGGGGGGTATCCGTGGCACGCTGCCACCGCGATAATTGCGCCTCGATAGCCATCTCGATATCGTCAGGAATCGAGGCCTGGAGAATCAGTCGACGAACGGCCTGGCAACGTTCCTCGATCAGGCCGTAATCTTCCATGGGAAGATCACGCAGATAGGCTTCGATGACACCGGGCAGGTCGTTAGCTTCCATGAAGTGATCGAAGGCCCGGGCCGTCAAAACGAACCCCTGGGGCACAGGAAGCCCGATTTCACTGCCAATGATAGCTAAATTGGCCGCTTTGTGCCCCACCAAGGGTATCATATCCGCCCGGACATCCCCCAGCGGAACCAGCATGGGGAGCGCGGGTATGCTCAGCGCCGGTTCCAAGAGCGGCGTGGTTTGCCGGTCAAAGTGCTGGAGGGCCTTGAGCAGGTCCCCGCAACGCTGGTCGCCCAAATCGCCCAGGGCCACGATCATTTTCTGGACGACCCGTTGCAAACGATCGTAAAGGCGTTTGACGGCGTCCATCTCGATCGCTTCGCTGATGTGCTCGATCCGTTCGAATTCGGCCAGCAGTTCCATGGCCTCTTCATAGGGATCGAGAAGGCTTTGATAATGGACGCTAGCCTCCGATATGGAGGGCCGGTCAGGAGGGGCGGCGGCTCGAAGCGGACGTTGTGGCAAAGACAGATGTGAAAGTTCCATCGGCGTAATCTTCTATGGGGACGCGCCCAGCCAACGCGATGAAACTGCAGGCGGGCCTGTCGCTGGTGTCCATCTTATTCCTTTTTCTGGGGCGACAGACATTTTGTCAACGCCTTTCTTCAGCAAATCGTTAAAACCGGCGGGTTGCCGCCGGGGCGGCAATCGCTTATGATAGCAATCAGGGTTTGCAACTAAATCGGCTGACATAGGACGCGTATATGATCGAAAAAGCATTACGGGAGGTCGTTGTCCCCGCGGAAGAAGCAACGTTCTGGATGGATTGCTGGGGGAACTGGTGCAACCGGCACGGCCGTTTGGAACACCGCAAAATCATCGCTTATTTCAATGCCGCCATCGCGCGGGACGAGCAGGGATATTTCGTTTCCCAGATCAATGGTGACGTGCGTGAAAAAGTGTACTTCCGCTATGAAGAAACGGCTCTTTTCGTATTCGACGTGCGGCCGGGAGAGGTGCTGACACTGGTTCTCAACACCGGTCGTGAGGTCAGGCTGGAACCCGGAATGCTCTTTATCCGCAACGACCACCTTTACGCCCGTAAGGGTGACGAGTTGATCAAATTCAATGAAATCAGTATGCTGAAAATCAGTCGCTTTTTTGACTATGCGGAAGACCACTGTTTTCTCAACTATAAGGGACAGCGAACGGCCATTCCCGTGATGCCTGACCGACCGTCAACCTGAGATCCAACCGGCGGCCGCCCCCATGGTTGGGAAGGGCATCATTATCGGCCTGGCCATTCGGAGAGGAGGGGAAGATGAAATGGTTTATCGTCCTGATCAGTATCATTTGGATTGCATCGGGTGGTTTTTTGATCCTTTACACAGACCGCTGCCGTGATATGCTGGCTAAGGCCTTCGAACGGATGGGTCGCCTACCGCTAGCGGCCACGGCCGCCCTTCTTGGCCTTTTATTGCTGCTCTCGGCCCGCAGCACCGTGAATTCCGGTGTCGTGGTCGTGCTTGGACTGCTGGCGCTTGCCAAAGGGGGTGTCTTTCTCTGGAACCCGGGCCATTTTTTCGACAAGACGCGGCAATGGTGGCTGGAACGGGCCACCGACCAGACCTACCGCCTGACCGGTATCATTATTCTTGTTCTCGGAACGGCCCTGATTTCCTGGATTTGAAGGTTGCCCCAGGTGGCCCACGCTTTCCGATATGGCCGTGCCGTCTTGAAGCGCCGACCGGCTGGTGGTCTCATGTTGTTTAACGATGCACGCTTTTACAGAGCGGCGTTGGCCGGCAACAAGCACGGTTTGGATTGGAGACGGCCAATGAGCGGCTGTCCGTTAGGGACGCTTTATCAGGCGGAAATCCCGCCCCACCTGGCTGACGTAATGGTCGATACCGATAGGACGGAAGATGAATCGTTGCCGCGAAAGATACGGTGACACGAACCAGCCGCAAACGGAACGTCCGATCGATCGGTTGTCGGAATACGCGACCGTGTTGGGCACCGGACTGGTCGTTTTTCTAGCGTTGCTGATGGGAACTGTGGTTGTAAATGCCCAGCCCGGCATGCCGAACAGGGGCAACGATGAAATCGCCCGGGTGAATGGCGTTGTCATTACCCGCCAGGCGTTCCAGATCACCTATCGCCAGGCCGTTGATCAGCACGCCCGGGAGGGGCATCCGATTGATGAAGTCCACCTCGCGCCCTTGCGCCGCAAGGTTATCCAACGCATGGTGGAAGAAGAACTGCTTGTCCAGGAGAGCCGACGGCGCGGCATCACGATCTCAAGCGAAGAAGTCGATCAGGATGTGGCGGCCGCCCGGGCTCGCTTTGAAACGCCGGAGGCTTTCCAGCAGGAGCTTGCGCGGCTGTATCTGGATGAGACCGGCTATCGGCGCTACCTAAAGCGGCAGAGGGCTATCGACCGCCTTCTGGCCCAGCAGGTCGACCCCTCGGTATCCGTCTCACCAGAGGAGATGCGGCGGTTCTACGAGGCTAATCCCCAGCGGTATCAATCCCCTGAAACGATACGCGTGCGTCACATCCTGATCCACAGAGCGGCCGGCGATGCAAACGCCTCCCCCGATGCCGCCTACCGCAAGATTTCCATGATCAGAGAAAAGTTGGAACAGGGCGAAGATTTTGCCGACCTGGCGGCAGAGTATTCCCAGGAGTCTACCTGGGAGCGGGGAGGAGATCTGGGCTTCATCCAGCGCGGCCAGATGGTGCCTTCGATCGAATCGGTGGTATTCGATCTGAAGGTGGGGGAAATCAGCCCTATCTTGACCACTGAACACGACTACCACCTCGTCCAGGTAAGCGAACGCCATGCCGCAACGATGATGCCGTTTGAGGAGGCCCGGAGCGACATTCAAAAGACCTTGTTGCAGGTCAAACAAAAGCAAGCGATACGCGCTTATATCAATGTGTTGCGCAAGCGGGCCGAGATTCAGGACGGCCAGTGACGGCGGTCACTGCCCCCAACATCGAAGTCACCGCGTGGTGTGGTTGATTGATGTGCAAAGCCGGTGCTAATCTGATCCCATAATCGAGAGCGACGTTCCCAGAACGATTTCCCGGATATTAAACCCTTTCGCTGCGGGCAATTCAAGCCCGCTAGAACGTTGCCATCTTCCGGAGGCACAACCAAGCGGTTCCAACGACCCGATAGGCCCAAGCGAGCTATCTATGCCGTCAGATCAACCGTCAGGGCCAAGCCTGACAAACAGTCCTTTGCGAACGTGTGTTCATCCCGCTGGTCGTTTTCGTGTGGCCCACCACCGCTCCTCTTTTTCGGTGGTCAATTTGCGACTGCGTCGATGGGTTCAGGAAGTGGGGCGCCGTGGGGACGATACCCCAGTGACCAACCATACCAATTTCCCGGAAGGACCGATGGCCGCGCATGAAACGGACGGCGTCTATGAAATTGCCAATCCCTTCCCGTTTCGGGGGGCCACCTATATTGGCAAAGCATGGGCCGATGCCAAACGACGCGACCCGTCCGCAATCTGTCTGCCGCCCCCTGCGGCGCTGTCCATGACCCGGTGGTGTCGTGAACAGCTTGCCGGCGATGGGGTTCCTGCCGACCGTTGTTCGGATTGGCTCCAATCCATGCCCGAAGCGGTTCAACTGGCCCTGGCCGTCAATTCCACCGACCCGGAAGACCTGATTCCCCTGGCGGAAGCCTGCGGTGCATTTCTCCATGATCCGGATACGGGCCAGCCCGTCGGTCTCCGTTATGGCACGCGATCCGATGGCACCGTGTACCCTCTGATCCATAACCCCGTTTTGTTTGAGGCCGTGGCCAACAACGCTCATCTGCCGGATGTCTACAAAGAGGTGATGGTATTGCGGCCCGGGGCCCAGGGCGGCAGCGCTATCATGGGGGAATGGCAAGCGCCGAGCGGCAGCCATGTCTTTGAATATCTGCGTGACAACAGCTATATTCCCGGGGGGCATTATGCCGCCAACATGGCCAATGACGCCATCCGCTACCGGCTGGATGCGCTCGCCATGCATGATATGATTGGCATGCGGCATCTATACTATCAGCGTACCTTCGTACGCCTGGCGACCATGGCCGGGTTGGAAGCGGACTTCGACCGGAGGAGCCTCTCCGTAGGGGAACTGGAAGCGCTGCGGCATCATCTCCTGGCAGCATTTGCGAATCCAGCCAAGGGACGCCAAATGGCCGCAAACGGCGCGTTGTGGGGATGGAATTTCGGCTTTGATTATTCGCCCAGTCATTACCGCCTGCATGCCTCCCACCAGCAGATCCACCAGCAGTATGCGCTCATTCCCCGGAACGCGCCGGCCGCCGGATCGCCGGCCGGGTCGGCGGGAGTGCTTTCCGCCTATGCCTGCGGCGATCAGATCCACGATTTTATAGGCGCCTATAAGGACGCCACCGGGACGGATTTTTTCACGGCTTATGTCAACGCCGTGCTTCAGAACGAACGTACCGACGGACGCACCGACGGGGATAGCGACCTGGTGGTCTACCGTGATGCCAACGTCATCGTGTTTGTTCCCAAGGCCCAGACATCCCAGTGGGAGCTTCAGATCCTTCCCCTAAACCCGGTGGGCAACGTCCTCGAAGCCGATGAGCCGACCCGGGCATCCCTGGACAGGGCCCTCTGGACGACACTGCGCACCCTTGGGAATATGGGGGCCCGCATGGTGACCACCATCGAGTTCAGCAAGCGCTTCGATGCCGGTGCCACGGGCCAGCGCCTGCTCTACAGTATTCTGCCGCGTCTTCCCGAATCGCCCGGTGCGTTTAGCGAAGCGCAACTGCGCTGGATTACCGGCCACTATCCCGAAGATTTTGCGGCCGCCTGCCGCCTGCGGCGACCCATCGCCGACATGCCGTAACCCTGTCTTTATGCGGTATTTATCCCCTGAAATGCGCTGATAAGCCATTGGCCGGCGTTGATTCGGTCACGCTGATCAGGGCGATGGCCCCTCGCGGCTGAAAGCCCGAGAACCGGCCGTATCCCTTTGTAGCGTCTGTAAAAATGTCCCCCTGTCTACATTAGTATAGGCATCCATCCGGCTTGGTGAGGCCGCCTTGCCGAGTGGGTTACCCCCCGACCGCTGGGAGGCCTGGTCCGCATAAGCTCTTCGCAGTGGCTTGCGCAGGTTGTCATGACATGTGCCCATTTCCTAGGCGCACATTTTGCAAGCTTATTGTCCATCAGGACTGCGTGATGGTGGTTTGAAGACGCCGGTCGGCCCGGTGCCCTATAATGTTCGGGGTATTGCCGGGCCCGTTGGTCTGCCCCGTGTTCGAGCAGGAGGTCAATTCATGCCGATCCGACTGAAAATTGCACAATCAACCGCCGAAAAATCAGAGGTCTACCGGTTCAGGCATCAGGTGTTTGTCGAGGAAGAAGGGCGATTTCAAGTTTCGGACAATCATATCATCGATCAGTATGACAGCTTTGCGGAAACGATCAATGTCCTGGCCTATGATGACCGGCACCCCATCGGCAGTATCCGCGTTATCATGGAAAATGACGTGGGGTTTCCGGCGGACGATTTTTATGATTTCGCGCCCTTTCGGAAGACCCTCAACGGGGCTTGCGCCTGCATCGGCTGGCTGTGCTGCGCCCGAAAATACCGCCGGCATCCCGGTCTGGTGATCGGCCTGATCAAGATGTGTTTCCGTGAAATGCGCAAGAAAAAGGCCCGGCATGTCCTGGCCACGCTTCATCCACCGGTGCTGTCGATGCTGTCCCGGATTGTCGGCGCCCGGGCCATCGGGCCCGAGTTCCATTGCGACGCCCTGCAGGTTGCCATGCTTCCGGTGCATGTCGATCTGCAGCAATTGCCCCCCGGCAGCCGGGAGACGTTCGATGACCCGTCCAACATGATCCTGGATGATTCCAACGAGCGGCGCATTTATCGGCGGGGCGAAGTCATCATACGCAAAGACGATATCGGCGAGGAAGCCTTCCTGATGATGCGCGGTTCCGTCCGTGTGGTGAGCGAAGACGGCGGTGATGCTTTAATGACGGACGGCCCGATGTTCGGCCCCGGGCAAATATTTGGCGAATTATCGCTGCTGGACGGCGGGCCTCGGACATCCACCGTGATTGCCAGCTCCAATGAAGCCGATGTCATGGTCTGGAAGCGCGCCGAGCTGCTTCAGCAGCTCGCACGTGACAGGGGGCGCGCATTGCGGATTCTGGAATTACTGGGCACCCGCCTGCGGCACCAGATCGAGGGGCGCCGCAACGATCCGCCTGTTTCGCTTGCCGCCCGTATTCTGGTGGACAGCTCCCATAACGGGGAACTTCCCGTCGATATGCAATGGCTGAGTCGTCAGTGCGGGATCGAGGGACGTGTCTTTCAGGATATCATGAATAGCTGGGAGCGGGCGCACTGGATCACGACCGATCCTGACCGGGGGTGTCTGGCAGTGAACAATCGGGATGAACTCACGGCCCAGATTGGTATGCCCTGACGAACCCGCTGGTCCGTGGATGGTTTGAAGATGTCTGCCGGAAAGTGATGCGACGATGGAAAATTTATCTCATAGGTCAGAACTGCGCGCCCTCGGGTACCAGCACAAATATCATTACCTCGAGGATGCCCTTGCCCGCAATATCGGTTTCTTTTCGATGGCCGAGCAGGATCGGCTCCTGAATACGACGGTGGCGATACCCGGATTGGGGGGCGTTGGCGGAGCCCATCTCATCACCCTGGCCCGCATGGGGGTAGGCCGTTTCCATCTGGCGGATTTTGACGTATTCGAACCGGCCAATCTGAACCGGCAATATGGCGCCAAGGTCAGCCATTTCGGACGCCCCAAACTGGATGTCATGGTCGAGGAAGCGCTGAACATCAACCCTTTTCTTGATATTCGAAGATTCCCCGAGGGGGTTGGCCAGAAGAATCTGGAAACCTTTCTGGACGGGGTCGATGTGGTGGTGGACGGGATCGATTTTTTCAACTTCGATGTGCGTCGTATGGTCTTCAAGCGGGCCGCGGCGCTAGGGATCCATACTATTACGGCCGGTCCGCTGGGTTACAGTGCGGCGATGCTGGTGTTTGCACCCGGCCAGGGAATGGATTTCGATGCCTACTTTGATATTCGCGATGGGATGCCGCTCGAAGATAAACTGCTCGCGTTTATGATCGGCCTGGCCCCGCGTGCAACACATCGGCACTACATCGATCCCCGCGCCGTCGACTTGGAACATCAGCGGGGGCCCTCATTGGGCGCGGGCTGTGAGAATTGTGCGGCCACGGCCGCGGCAGAGGTGGCCCGGATTGTGCTCGGGCAGCCCGGCGTGCGTCCGGCACCCCACTACGTTCAATATGATCCCTATGTCCGGCGGTTTCACCAGGGGTATCTTCCGTTTGGCAATCGAAATCTCCTCCAACGCTTGAAGCGGCGTCTTATCAAACGGCAGATGCGGCATGACGGCCGACGCCCTTCCCCTATCCCTCCGGCCGCACCGCGCGTTGTCGATATGGGCGCGGACATTCCACAGGACGTCATGGATTACCTGCTGCGTGCTGCGATTCAGGCCCCGTCGGGTGATAACTGCCAACCCTGGTGGTTTCGCGTCGATCACAACCGTATCGATATTGGCCTGCGGCCGGAAGCCGACCATTCACTGTTCAATGTCAATCAATGTGCGTCCCTGATTGCCTGCGGGGCGGCGCTGGAAAATCTTCTGCTTGCCGCCACCCGCTATGGCCTCGAGGGCGATGTGAGCTACCCGCCTGAAGCCCAAGCCGACGATTGCCTGGCAAGCGTTCGCCTGCGCCGGTCCGGGATCGAAGAGGATCCCCTGCTCCGGTTCATCTGGGAGCGACACACCAACCGCACCCGCTATCACCAGAGTCCGTTGCCACCGAAGAGCATGATCGAACTGATCCGCAGTCTGGATCACTACCCTGAGATGGCGTTGAAACTCTACCATTCCAAAGAGGATATTCGCACCATCGCCGGGCTGGTTTATCAAGCCGACCGGGCCCGCGTAACGCTGCGCGGCCTCCATGAGCAGTTGATTCGGATGATTCGCTTCTCCCGCGAAGAGGTGCTTCAAAAACGCGACGGATTCCCATTGGAAAATCTGGAAGCCGGCTGGGGTGGCGAAATGTTTTTACGATTGACACGCAACTGGTCTGTCATGCGAATCTTCAATCGTCTCGGTATCTCCAGGATCGTTCCCCTGATCGCCTATCGGGGCATCATGAACGCCTCTCTGATCGGTTTGCTCAAGTGCCCGGATACGCGCCCGGAAACCTTGGTCAAAGGCGGACGGGCGCTCGAGCGCTTATGGTTGACGACTACCCGGATGGGGCTCTCCTTCCAGCCCATGACAGCCATAACCCTTTTCTGGATGCGCTGGCGGATGAATCAGCTGGACGCCTTGGGGGACAACCAAGCCCGGATGCTGAAGTCCATGTGGAAGGCCTATCACCATATTTTCGACGTGACGCCGGACAGTCATGAGGGCCATATAATGCTGTTTCGCATCGGGGTCGGCAACCCGGTCGCCTGCCGGACATTTCGTAAAGCACCTGAAGCCTGCTTGCTGCCGAACTGAAAACTGCTCAATCCGCCTTACAAGTTCTACCCTCCGGCCTATTACGATCCGTCGGATCTGCTCGGGGAACCCACCTCCCTAGAAATGCTTCCTGACAGGTTTGCACGCTAATGCCGCTTTGCCATGATGGGATGGGCGAGCGAGGCGTCATCGCAGACGAAAATCGCGTGAGACCGCATGCGGTCGACAGGCATGCGGCGGCAACGGCGGCCGCAAAAGGTTCGATCTATAAAGATTGGTCCCGGAGGGGCAAGCGCAGCGTCTGATTGACATGGATTCGATTTCCCCGGTTGGATAGATTGTTGGCCGCCACGAGATCCGCCACACGCAGATCGTGTTTTTTAGCGATCGAGGAGAGTGTGTCGCCCTTGCGTACGCGGTAGATGGGGGAACGTTTTTGGCGCACCATCAGAAGTGGTTCCGGAATCCTGGCATTGTAGGCCAGCCGGTAGTGCCATTCATGGGCGGGAACGCGCAGGGCATAGTGTCGGGGAATGTACTGGAGGCCATTGAGAACGGCAGGGCGCAGAGCCGGATTGAGCCGGCGCAGAAGGTCGGCATCCAGATTGAAATGCCGGGCGGCGTCCCTGAACGCCACGAAGCCGTCCGAGGAAATGTGGAGGACCGGGCGTTCCTCCCGTGGTGGCAGGGCATCGAAATAATGTCGGGCGTTGCGGGCTGCTTCCCGGGCGGCCAGAAATTCCGGGTAGAAGTTGCGTGACGCAAAGCGGAACCGGCGGCTGCGGTAGTTTTGAAAGATCGCCGCATAGCTCTTGTGGCGGCGTTTGGCGCGCCGCAGGCCTGCGATACCGTGATTATAGGCCGTGATCGCCAGGGGCCAGCTTCCAAGTCTGCGATAGTTGGTTTTCAGAAGCATAGCGGCGGCTTCGGAGGCGCGGACCGGGTCCAAGCGCTCGTCGATTGCCGGGTCAATGTGGAGATAATGGCGCCCGGTTTTCCGGGTAAACTGCCAGATGCCCGTCGCACCGGATTTGCTATGCGCCTGGTTGTTGAAGGAAGATTCGACGTGCGCCAGGTAGGCCAGATCCTCGGGCAACCCGGCGTTGCGGAAGATGGTCCGAATGGTTTCGATATGGGCAGAGGAGCGGATCAATCCTTCGCGGAAACGGTCGCGCTGACCGACCTGGCAGCGAATACGCCGTTTGGCCTGTTTTAACTGGTCCGGCGTTAGGGACGCTTTCCACAGGTCGGTGATGGGTATGAGATCCGGGTCATTGCTGTGTGGGTTGCGCATCAGACGGTCGAGTTGATCGCGCACCTTGAGACGTGCCTGTCGCATGCGGGCGGCATTGATGCGATGCGCTTGCGGTGCATCGGGATGCTTGAGTTCGATGACGTCATAGATGATTTCCGGGTGCCGGCTGTCATGCACCACCCCCTCCACGAGGCTATAGCGGGTATAGATGGCCAACCAGAAGTTGACCGATGGCTGAATGGCCGCTGGTTGCGGAAACGGATCGGCCGCGTACGTTATCATGGGACGGATTCCCAAAATCAGAATAGCCCCGAATAGGGCGGTCAGTGGCGTCAGGAAGCGGTTGAGCAGTGTCATTCATCAATCTCCAGGCAGAGAGGTTGCGCTTGTGAATCGGTAGAGCGTTCCAGGGGAAAATAGCAAAGAGTGTACCGAAAGCGGTTGCTATATGGAAATACAATGTATATCCAGAAAGATAGATGGATGTGGAAAACCGCGGCGGTCGATTGGGAAGAGGCTGGCGGATGGAACTGTATACAAAACATTACGGTTAGCCGGGGCGTGGGGCTATCGGTGGAGGCCCTGGTCGATAGGTCGATGGAAGGGCAATTCAATCAACAACATGAGATTTTAGCCGACATGGTCGGCGATCTCAAATGTCATCATCCCAAGGTGGTCCTGCTTTTCGGGTCAATGGCCCGCATGCTGACCGGCAAGGTTACGGGCCATCCGCCAAATGATATCGATTTGCTGGTGGTGGGTGACCAGGTCCCGGCTTTGCTCGAAACAAAAGACTATGGGTTTCCCACAGAAATGATCCGGATGAGAACCCGTACGCTCACGGAAATCGCCCGATCACTTCGCTACGACAGCCGTCCCGTGGCCCTTGCCAAGCTTTATGCACACCAACTGGCCAGACAGCATGCCAGCCCTGTGATTGCCGCCTGCCTTCTGCTCGGAGAGACATATCGCTCGTTCGGGATTGAACAGATCGAACTGGATGGGAAGGAGGATCAACGTGATTATTCGGTGCATCAGGTCTTGTTGGGGCACGCCTGGTGGCGGCAACTCGTGGCCTACACCCGCGAACGGCGAGGACCGCTCAAACGCTTGAGTGACAAGATTGCACGAATAGACGTCTTCGAAGGCTGATGAAAGCGGTTGGATGTGGAGAGGCATTCCGCTATCGCGTGACGGCGGTAGGGCGGCCAGGTATCCTAAATATTGAGCCAGTTGCTCAACAGGCTTTTGGCCATCTGAGGATTGGGGAAACCGGAACTATCGCTGAAAAGGCCGACCCGTAAAGAGTAGTTGGCGCCGTCTCCCCATGGCCAGCAAGTGGCATAGAGCCATATGCCGGAGGCGTTTTCGTCGGTCGCAATGAAAAGGTTCTGCCCTGGCATCAACCCAAATCCGGATTGGATGAACTCACTGACGAGGCTGGAGGAATTATCGATGGTCGTGAAATCCCATGTCTGCTCGAATTCGAGGGCGATGGGCAAGAGAATTAATTCCAGATCTTCTTTATCGAAGACCACCAGGGCGTGATTATATTTGTCGTCCCAGTCCCAGTGGTTGCCGGGGGGGATATTCAGGCCAATACGACCGCAGATGGTTTTAAATTTTGCCAGCTCAGGGGAATTCATCTGTCAGGACCGGTTTACGGTAAAAAGATACGTCCCATTTACGGCCACAATAGGATAAATTTCCATACAAGTCAATCTGTTGCACGCTATTGGCAAACGTTTCTGCGAAAAGCTGAAATCATCTAGGGCTTTAACGTGTCGCCGGTGGCCCCACCATCCAAGGTGGATAGGTCCGGTTCGTTCCCTCGGCCCGCCGCCTTATCTTTGCTTCTCAGCCCCATGCATTTGAATCCCTACACGGCCCATGCTATGTTGAGGGCCGCTTCAATCCTATTTTTCAATTCGGGCGTGGCTGTCCGAACACCGAGACGTCAATGCCCTGTTTGCGGCCCGACGATCGGCCGCTAGGTCAAGATAGGTCCAATGGATCATTTCATTACACTGATCGAGAAACTGAGCTGGATGTTGCCGCTGGTCTTGCTTTTTGGCCTGCTGGTGCTCATGCTGGCGACGTTGCAGCATTTTCTGGCTGAAATAAGATCGCAGTCGGGTGTGCGCCATCTGCATATTTCGGCCCTGCGCAGCCCCGGTGAATCAACCCGCCACCGCATCGACCGCACCAATGGAGAAATTGCGGCTTTTGCCGTGGCGATTGGTGCTATCCCACTGGCGCTCTATGCGGCCCTGCTGTCTTATGTGCACTTCCTGTTTTTGAATCTGGGATGGATGGAAACGGGATACTTCGGACTCCTCAGCACAGGCTTCATTCTCTATGGATGGAACAAAATACAGCGATTAAAGTCGCGTCGCAGGCGACTTTACATCCGCTACGAAGGTCAAATGGCGGTGGCCGAGGAAATCAACCGCCTTATCCCGGAGGGCCATCGCGTCTATCACGATTTCCCAACGGATCGCTTTCATATCGACCACATTATCGTGGGGCCTCGCGGTGTATTCACCGTAACGGCCAAGGTCGTCCCCCAGCCGGCCCATCACCTTGAAAAACACGCGATGCTGGATGGCCAGCGCATTGTGTTCGGAAAAAAGAGCGACCAGCGAACATTGGCCTATGCCGCGTTCCAGGCCTCCTGGCTAGCCAAATGGCTCTTGACGGTTACGGGGGAAGCCCTTGCGGTGCAGTCGATTCTCACGCTACCCGGCTGGCGCGTGAAAACCCTTCGCAAATCCGCTGTCTTGACAGTGGAACCCTCTGCCGTCGGTGATGCGGTTAGTCGTTTTCAGGGGTATCGGTTGTCCCAAAAAACCGTTCGGTTGGTAAGTGAGCAGATCGAGGCCAAATGTCGACTGGCAGCGTCTTCATGATTTATCTCAGGAATAGGTGACTGTTCGCCCATGTCTAACTGCGATGTAACGGGGTTCCAATCCTTCCCGACGTAGGACTTCGCGGATTTCGATGGGTGGGAAATGAACCGGTTCATCGCCCAGACGGAAAGTCCCCCAGTGGGCGATGGCCAAATGGCGGGCTTTCAATTCCCTGAAAGCCCGGACCGTTTCGTCCGGATTCATATGGCTGGGGGCCATGAACCAGCGTGGCTCATAGGCACCGAGATTGAAAATGGCCAAATCAATCTGCCCTTCCTCGCTAAGTTGTTCAAAACCATCAAAATAGCCTGTGTCCCCGGAAATATAGAGCGTGGGGCCGCTTTTGGTCCGAATCAGATAGGAGCCCCACAGACCGGTATTAGGGCCTGTCAGTGGATTGCGCATGGTCCAGTGGTTGCAGGGTAGCAAGACGATCTCCCGCCCGTCGTCTTCGTAGCGTTGATACCAGTCGAGGGGGTTCCGGCGTGTCATGCCGATACCGTTAAAAATATCGTCATATCCGAGGGGACAGACCACATGCGTGCCTTTGCCCCAGAGCGTGAGCGAAGACACGTCCAGATGGTCGTAGTGGCCGTGGGTGATCAAGATATGTTTGGGCTTCGGCAGGGTCGCGATGTCGAATGCCAACGGTGAAAAATCTTTGATAGACCAGAATAAGCCCCTCAAGACCGGGTCCACCAGGATGGTAGCGTCGAGATCCTGGATAAGCAGGCCGGCATGTTTGATGAGGGTGATTTCCAATCCCTTGGTAGCACTTACGCCGCGTCGATCCATGCAAACCGGTGTTACCCTTTCATCGCTATAGTACGATTTGAAATGGTTTTGCGAAAACCATTTCCATTTAAGAACGCTTCCCAGTCGACCTTTGCTGATATTGCTGAACGGATTGAGGTAGACACCATCCCCATGATGCGCTTTAAGCCGGACCAGATCGCGCATGCTCCGGCCGTTGAGCGGGCGATAGCTGGGGAATGTGGAGGCGGCTGTGGCATTGTCGAAGGTGCGCGAACGACATGCACTCGGAAAGCCGTAAGGGGCGGCGCTGGCAACACGCTTAAGCAAATTTCCCACAAAATGCCGGCGTTTCATCGTGGCGGTGGATCCTCTCAAGACCTTATCCGTTCGATTTTGTCCATTTTAACCATTGGAAAGGCGCCAATCAACGGCCAATACGCTGCTGACCGAGGATCGATGATGCCGCGATTCGGCATCCACCATGACAAATTGTGTCACCGAACCGATTTGGATTCGGGCGTGACATTCTGGAATCAAAGGATAATACGTCAGTTGAAGCTTCGTTGGACATGGTATGAATCGTGCAGCGCCGCTTCCTCATCGTCGTCGGCTGATCTGGGCAGTGCGCTGCTATCGGCGCGTCATAAAACGTTGTCACGAACCAAAACGGACGAATGAAGAATTAATTTTTAAAGATAAGCGGCAAGCGCCTCATCTCATACACTCTGAGTTGTACGCTAAAGATCACTCCAGCTGAAAAGAGGAATGCTGCGATGCAAATCTTTCGATGTTCTGAGACACTTGACAGGGACGATGAACGCATCGACAGCAATATGTTAAAAATATTAAGCGTATTGGATGGTTATAGAAGCTTGGCGAGTATAGCGTTTACAACGGGTATGAGTATGAGTGAATTTCAGAAAGCCATCAAAACCTTAATCTCTATGAATTTTATAAAACCCGTCACAAAAGATCGAACCCCTACGGATTGAGATTTGCGATTAGCGTCATTCTGAGCCCTCGGCCTGGGTCATTACCAGATAATGCCTTGACCTTTTTCAACTCATCTCCCCTTAACATCATGTCATTGACGATAATGAAAGAGTTGCCCGATCGGGGAACAGCATGTGAGTCAAGAAAACAAAAAAGACGGCAGCATGTCAATTGAATTGACAAAGAAAAACTATGTTGACAAAAAGTGTCAACTATATAGGCATTAAATTTATTACATTCTTTAAGTTACCCCATTGTGAAGATTGAACAACAATCTTTGTGGAATGTCTGTATATGAACACAGAAGGGTAAGACGGTTAGAAAATGTTCCGGAAAAATTCGATGCAATCCACATAATCTCATAAAAGTCTGTAAATATGTGTAAAAATTAGATCTACAGAAATGATCTGGGGAAAAGTATGCTTTTGATTCAGTGGGACTTCATAATCTGTAGATTTTTAGACATGGGGAAATGTCGTATTTGAAAAGAAAGGCACGTATATTGCTTTCTTTCGTGGCGTTTTGAAAGGATTTCATCTTAAAATGCTCAGGTGGACGGACGGTTGCCCATAAAATCCCTTAAAAATGACTTCGCCAAGGATGCCCTCTCATTGGTCGAAGGCATTTTCCATGTCACTTGCGATCAATTATAATGAAATCGGATCGAATGGAAATGCAAGCAAGAATAAGAAATCTATCCAATATAGCTTATGAACGTGAACTCAGTCGTGAATTGTCGCGTGTGCAACGGCATATTGATCTTTATCGCGAAAAAGAAAGCAAGTTTTTCAATTTAAAAGAAATCCGTTTCAAATTTTATCGTGAAACATCGGATGAAATCTGGCGCTTATATCACCACATGGGACCGGATAAAGCGGTCGAAAGGGCGGTTTCCCTTGGTTTGCTCAATGAGGAAGAAGTGCCGGAGGATGTCCGCAGCCACCTGGGGCACGCCGTTCAGTGTGTCCCTTAAGATCCCGTTCCATAGCTTTCCTTCGATTTTACGATCTTTTTAAGTCCCGTTCCTGATAACCTTTTTAAGAGAATTAAGGCCTCGAGGACATGATGGCTGCTGATGTCTGATGGGCCGGTGTCACGCATCAGATAGCGCGTGTTCGGGGCACTATCGTTTTGGTTGTATGGCGTGTCGCGTTAAAATATAGTCCGGCAAGAGGCGGTACTGGCCGGATCGTTTGGGTTTTTCGATACCCGGCAAGGCAAAAGGGGATGACATGAAAAAGATGGTGGGTGTTTGTGTACTGGCAGGGGTCGCTTGGGCTTTGTTGCATTTTCATTTCATTTTGCTGGATTCTCGCATAAAAGTACTGGCTAAATCGAATCTCACGCTTGCTCAGACCTTCGTTGATGCCCGCGGGGCAAAAAAAATGCGACTGTTGCTCGATCCTGATCTGGTAAGCGCCGGTATAAAGAATATCTTGAAGGAGTTCCCCAAATAACCCCCCTATGTAATCATAAAATTTACGGCAGCTGAGGAGGGATCGTGGCCTATCCCGAATATGCAATTACCGACGATTTGGCACCTGTGATCGGCGTTCCCGGATACTGGCATGAAAGCGACGCCATTCTCGGACGCTTGGCAACGGCGGTTCCGGACAGTTATCTGCGTGCCCTTTTGAAAGCCAACGGCATACCGCTGATCATCCCGGTCATTCCGCCGGGCAGTGTTCTGGAAACCCTATTTGGGATGATGGACGGCCTGCTGCTGATCGGCGGTCCGGATCTTGACCCAGCCCACTACCATCAGTCCCCGGCCGATGGGCTCCGCAAGGTGACGCCGGCCCGCGATGCGGTCGAGTTGCAGGTGACACGCTGGGCTCTGGATGCCAACCTTCCTATCCTGGCCATATGCCGCGGTATTCAGGTGCTTAATGTCGCCGCCGGAGGAACCCTCTGGCAAGATCTTGCAACCCAGCTTCCCGAGGCGGCCAAACACGACTATCACCCCGATTTCCCTGAAGACTACCGGGCCCATACCATCAAAGCCGCGGCCGGCAGTGGGCTGGCAGGCATTATTGGGGAAGCGGATATTCCGGTGAACAGCCTGCATCATCAGGCTATCGACCGGGTGGGGCGAGGATTGCGTGCGACGGCCTTCGCACCGGACGGAATTATCGAAGCAGTGGAAGGGGAGGGAGACGGTTGGGTCGTCGGCGTGCAGTGGCATCCCGAATGGCTGTTCGAAAGTGACCACCGCATGCGCGCCTTGTTCGAGACGTTTTGCAGCATTTGTGCCCGCCGAAGGCGACCGGCGCTGCAATCGGCGTCACGTATGGGCCTTTCGGCCGCTTGGCGATCCGCTAGCGTTCCGGAAGAATCGTAAAACGGGTCTTAATTTCCGCCACGCCACTCACCGTAGCGGCCACCGAGCAGTATTTTTCGATGGAAAGTTCAATGGCCTGTGAAAGCGCTTTTTCCGTCAATCCCTTGCCTTGGACGCGGTAGTCCACGGTTATTTTTCGGTAGGGCCAGGGCGGATCGGAGTCGCGCTCCCCGTCGATGACCACTTCCAGCTTGGTCAGCGGCTTGCGCTTTTTCTTCATGATCTCAACCACGTCGACCGAAGAGCAGGAGGCTAAGGCCACCAAGAGCATTTCAGAAGGCCGGACGCCGTCCTGCCGGTCGCTGCCGGACAACACCACGCTATGCCCGCCTGAATCCGTTCCCACAAACTGCAGTCCGTCAACCCATTTCACGCTTGCCGTTGGCATGCTTGTGATTCTCCTTGTACTGATGCGATGGTGCCCGGGAATGGTCTAGAGCTCGAAATACATGTCCGCCGCAACGGCAAAACAATCCATCGTTTTCCCCTTGTCGGCGACCATTTTGCGGCACTCTTCCACGATCTTGTCGATTTGGTCGTCATCACGCTCCTGGCTGTGGTGAAACAACCCCAATGTTTTGACACCGGCTTCAAGGGCGAGATCGACCGCCTCGGTGTATGAGGAATGTCCCCAGAGCACCTTGGATTCATATTCCTCCGGGGTGTATTCCGCATCGTGAAAAAGGAGGTCCGCACCGTAGGAAAAATCGGTGTAGCGGTCCCTGGGCAGCCCGCCGGGATGAACGAATCCCAGTTCGTTGTCCGTCAGGAAAACAAAGGTTTTGCCGTCTTCGATGAATTTATAGCCGCTTCCCATGTTGGGATGACTCAAGGGGATCGGCTCCACGGCCATGGATCCGACTTCGAAGCGCGTGGGATTGCCGTCTTCGTATACAATCTTAGCCCGCAATTCAGATGGCCGGATCGGGAAATTGGGAGGGGTCATGACCTTGGAAACCATATTCTCGACAAATTTTTTGGGAAAGGGGCAACGGTGAACCCGAATGGTGACATGATCCAAATAAAGCGGTTTGAAAAAGGGCCATCCCATCAGATGGTCCCAATGACCGTGTGTGATTAAAAAATGGTAGGTGTAGCGCTCATCTTCGATAAGCTGATTGCCAAGTCGGCGGATGCCGGTTCCCGCATCCACGATAAAGATATCGTCGCTGTTGGTTCGTATTTCAAGGCACGTGGTATCCCCGCCGTACCGCAGATATTCGCGACCGGAAACAGGAATGGATCCTCTGGATCCCCACACCTTGATTTGCATCACGATCCTTTCTGGGGAAGGGCATTATATCCGCTGGCATCGCCGCAGCTGGGACGGCAGGCTACTTCCTGCCTTAACCTATCCTCCGTAGCATAACTCGGCTATCGAGTCCATCCTCAATTAGCCGGGGCAAAGGGCAGGCGACACAAGCCGCACGGGTTCGTGAACAGGCACACGGATAGGGCCGTCGATTGACGGTGCATTATACCGGGGAGGGCATGACGGTCTTGGATCGAGGCCGCTGCCCATGGGGGTGGGCCATCTCGCCGTTCGAATCCCGCTTATGTGCGGTGGTTGGATGACAGAGGCAGGGCAGCCCGTTAGGAATCGATACGCTTCAACTTTTGCACTTCTTCACGAAACTTTTCCGTCGAAAGCTGCTGCCAGGGGCTTTGGGGTGCAAATTGAAGAGTCGATTTTATATCGGGGGTAAAGAATTTACCGGAGCTGATCTTCGGTGCCGAGAGGTAATATTTGAATTCGCCGCCGAGATCAAGGAGGACATCCAGGATTTCGTCATCTTCCAACAGCTCCACCACGAGGAGATTATTGACCATCCCCTGGCCCTTTAGATAGAGCTTCCCCTGGGGGCTTTTGATGATTTCGATCACCGGATTCTCAAGGGCAATGGCGGATTTGTCCGACGAGACCAAGTAGGCCTGCTCGACCCAGTATTCTCCTTCTTCGAATGGAATCCATTCAGTCATTGTCTGTAACGCCACGTTGTGCCCGGACGAGGATTTTACGCCGATGCTGTTGGGGGGATCCCCTCCGGGATGGTTTGGTATTGCTGGCCGGCATCCTATCGCAGGCGCATGGTGGTGACAAGGCGTATTATTGAAAGACGGTTGCCGGTGTTCGGGTGCCAGTGCCCTTGGATTCGCCGCCCCGCGATGCAAATCCCTTGACAAAGTGAACATCATTTCATTAAACTCTTTTCCATTGCAAAGAGAGGGCTATCTCATGGCGTCAGTACAATACACGATCATTTCCTGGTTTTGGTGGCGTTTCGGCCGAAAGGGGTGTGCTGATCCATTGTGAGCGCCTGACGCAACCATAGGCAAACAACAGGACCGTGGCCATCCCAATGCCACGGTTCTTATTTTTGGGGCGGTGGCCATATGGCACCGCCCCTTTTTTGTGATGGCGAGGCCGCGTTTCACAGCGGCACAAAACAGACGGCACCCGCCGCCACCCCCTTTGAGGCGAAACGATACTTGCGCCTTTATGTCCATAAGGAGACGACACCATGTTAATCGTAATGGAAGCAAGCGCGACCCCCGAACAGATCGAAGCCGTATCGCTGGCAATTACTTCCAACGGCTATGAGGCCAGGCCCATTCCGGGTGGTGAGAGAATGTCGATCGGTGTGCTGCGCAACAAAGGGCCGGTCGACGCGGCCCTTTTTATCGGTTTGGCAGGCGTCAAGGATGTCATCCCCGTGACCCGTCCCTATAAACTGGTAAGCCGCGAAACCCGCCCCGAAGACACGGTCGTAAAGATCGGCAGTGCCGCTATCGGGAATGGCTCCATGGCGATTATCGCCGGACCGTGCGCCATCGAAAGTGAGGCGCAGGCGTTAACCATCGCCCGCCATGTGAAAGCCGCCGGCGCCCATATCTTCCGGGGAGGGGCTTTCAAACCGCGAACCTCGCCCTATACCTTCCAGGGACTGGGATTGGAAGGGCTCAAAATACTGGCCAAAGTGCGCCGGGAGACGGGATTGCCCGTGGTGACCGAGGTCATGGATTTGGAGACCTTCGACCAGGTCGAAACCTATGCCGACATGATCCAGATCGGCACCCGGAACATGCAGAATTTCAGCCTGCTGCGCCGGGCCGGCCATTCAGCCCGCCCCGTGATGCTGAAGCGGGGCATGGCGGCAACCATCGACGAATGGCTTATGGCGGCAGAGTACATTATGGAAGGCGGCAATACCCAGGTGGTGCTCTGTGAGCGCGGGGTGCGCACCTTTGTGCGCCACAGCCGCAATACGCTGGATTTGTCGGCCGTGCCGTATGTCCTGCGGGAAAGTCATCTTCCCATTATCATCGATCCCAGCCATGCCGCCGGACGCCGGGACCAGGTGATCCCCCTTAGTCGATCCGCCGTTGCGGTCGGAGCCCACGGATTGATGGTGGAGGTGCATCATCAGCCGGAAAAGGCCCTCAGCGACGGCGCACAATCGCTCTATCCGGATCAGTTTGCGAAACTCTGCCGGCAGGCCCAGGGGATCTTCAGCCTCATGGGAGAAGATGACCCTCCCGAAAAACGCCCAGCGCTCAACTGACGTTCAGGAGGTCTATAAACGAGACCGGCCTGTGAATAGTGTAATTCTTTTGAGGCGTTGGCCTTTTCGCAAAGCGCTTGACACCTGATCGGCGAAATATTAAGCAAGGCTAACTATTAGATAATATACTATTATTTATGATACATCTTAATACGATCCAAATATTTGCGGGGTTATAAAAGGCGGAACCGCCGCTTGACGAGCAACCGCGCTATTTTGCCTGCCACCGGTCGGATCATCCGTGATTTTGTTGAACGCAATTCCCTTTCGCAATTGACCCCGTTCAGCGGCCGCGGTGTTTGGGTCGGACTGTCGATCACACAGGTGTCCGTTTGGGTCATGCGCCGGAAGCGCGAATCGGTATCCATTAATGGAATTTGGGGCCTCATGAGAACATTTCTATTATTTTTCGTAGCCGGTTGTCTGACAGCGATGGTGAATCCAGGGGGCCTTCTGGCTGAGTCCGAATCGGCGCCAGTGGCTAATATGCGTGTCCCCGATCTTCAGCAGATCGACGTATTGGACCTGGAAACCGCCCAGCGTATCGCGATCGCAAGCAATCCCACGCTGACGGCGGCGGCCGAACGGGTCAATCAGGCCAGTGAACGCATCCGGCAGGCCCAGGCCGCTTATTGGCCGACCCTCGATACTAATGGGTCGGTTTCACGGGTGGACATTTCCGAGAATGCCGAAGAAAGCCAGCAGGCGCAATTGCGGCTGCTCGATCCTTATGCCTCGATTGACAATCCCGAAGATTACTATCGCGCCAACCTCGTGGCCAGCTGGACGGTTTTCGACGGCTTCCGCCGCCACTTCAGCAATGCCTTGGCCCGTTATGGCCAGGACGCCAGTCAGGCCGCCCTGGCCGAATCCCGCCGGCTTTTGCTTTCCTCGGTGGCGGACAGCTATTACCGGGCGCAACTGGCGCGGGAAAACATCGCCATCACCGAAGCCGACGAAGCCTTCAATCAACGGCAGCTGGAAGAAGCCCAGGCCCGCTACCATGTCGGCAGCGGGTCGCTGAGCGATATCCTGAACTTCGAAGTCCAGGTCAATGCCGCGCGCTCCCAGCGTAACGGGTATTATCGGGAATACCAGATCGCTCTGGTAGGGCTGGCGACCCTGATGGCCATACCGGACGCCAGCCTGCCGCCCGGCGTCCAACTGGCCGGACTGAAACCGGAAGCCGAAAAGGATCTGATTGCGCCCGAAGCGCCCGGGCATCTGGATTATGCCCTGCTGCATCGACCGGACATCCAGCAGAGCGAATGGATTCTGAAGCAGCAGGAAGCCAATATCGGGATCGCCCGCTCGAACTTCTATCCGGCGCTCCAATTGTCGGGTTCCGTGGATGGTGAACGTGCCAATTCCGGACGGTTTCAAGGCGATGATTTCGGCAACACGGTGGGACTCTACCTGACCTATCGCCTTTATTCGGGCGGCGAACGGCGTGCCCGTTTGGCCGAAGCGAAGTATCAGCAAAAAGAAGCCGAAGAAAACCTGCGCGCTTCCAAGCTCGGCGTGGCCTCCGACGTTCAGCAGGCGATTGCCAATGTGATCACCGCCCAGCATGAACTGGAATTGCAGCGCAAGAACGCCAAGCTGGTCATGGAAAACCGCGACCTGGTGGAAAAGGAATACCAGGCCGGCCAGGCGTCGCTCGTGCGTCTCAATGAAGCCCAGCGCAACCTTACCCAGGCCCAGGCGCGATTGGCCCTGGCCCGGGTTGGGCTTCGTCAGGCCCAAAAGAATCTCAAGGCCAGCACGGGACGCATTTTGCTGCCCTTCGAGACCCCTTGATTCGCCCCTGAAGGCGTTTGTTGCGGAAGGCGCGTACAAGCATCCCCAGGGTCCGGACGGCCGACCGGATTTCTTCCGGCGTGGGCATGGTAAAATTGAGACGCATCGTGTTCAGGCCGGCGCCGGCCTCCGTAAAAAAGAAATACCCCGGCACGTAGGCCACCTGCTGCCGGATCGCTTCTGGATAGACGGTGGCCAGATCGATGCCGGCCGGCCCTTCAACCCACACGAACATACCGCCTTGCGGTCGTGACCAACGAAATTCCGGCGGCATAAAGTCGGCCAGGGCTTCCAGCATGGCGCTTTGACGGGGTCGGTAGAGCGCCAGGATATGGGGTAGGTGGTCGTGCAAATGCCCGCCCAGCAGGTATTCGGCCGCCAGGGCCTGATCAAAGGTGCTGGTGTGCAGATCGACCCCTTGTTTGGCAAGCACCAGCCAACTGCGGACAGGTTCCGGGGCGATGCAATAGCCGATACGCAACCCAGGGGCAAACACCTTTGAAAGGGTTCCCACATAAATCACGCGGTCGGGAATCAATGATTTGATCGGCGCGACCGCTTGGCCTTCGTAGCGGAGATCGCTGTAAGGATCGTCTTCGATTAAATAGGTGTTGTGTGCTTCGAGCAGGTCGGCGATGGCCTGACGGCGCGCCGGAGAAAGGGTGCGGCCGGACGGATTTTGAAAGGTCGGCACCAGATAGACGAATTTGACGGGTTGGCGCATCAGCATCTCGTCCAGCGCCTCCGGGATGACGCCCTCGCCATCACAGGGAATGGCCGCGTAGCGCGGTTCATAGGGGGTAAAGGCCTGGAGGGCCCCCAGATAGGTTGGCGATTCCACGGCCAGCAGATCCCCGGGCGAGATCAAGATCTTGCCCAGGGCGTCAAGCGCACCCTGGGATCCACTTGTAATCAGAATATGGTCGGGGGCGACGTGAATAGAACGGTGCATCAGATGGGGCGCCAGGGCCTCCCGCAATGGGGTAAAACCCTCGGTCAGATCGTACTGGAAGGCGCGATGGGCGTACTTCTGGATGACGTCCCGGCTCAGACGGTGCATCAGCTCCAACGGGAAGCTTTCCGGTGCCGGAACCCCGCCGGCGAGCGAAATGACGTCCGGTTGGGAGGCGACCTTGAGAATTTCCCGAATGGCGCTGCGTGACATGTGGCGGGTACGCCGGGCGAGTCCTTGAGCGAGTCTTTGGTCAGATGGCATTGTATCGTCCCTTTATAAAAAGACCGGTTGGTATATTATGAGGGGGCGTTTTCATGGCGTTCGCCCATAAGCCCCTTGCCTAAGACGTTCTCAGCTGATGGATATAAAGTCGGATTTGTCCGGCTGTGCGCTGCAGGACCATTTTATCGCGGCTGGCGACATAAAGGGTCGCCGCTCCATTGAGGGCAATGACAAGAAAATTGGCCACTTCTTTGAAGTCGAGCCCTGGCTGCAGCTGGCCCCGCTGATCCGCTTCCACCAGCCAGGACTGGAAAAGGCGGGCAAAGCCCACAAAGCCGCGCAGCATGTGGCGACTCATGCTGGCGGACTGGCCGGAGAGTTCCACCAGCATGTTGACGAAAAAACAGCCGCCATCGAAGGTGTCCTGAGCCAAATAACGCCGTAATACATGGTCGCAGGTGCGTTCGATCCGCAGCAACGGATCTTCGACTTGACGCATGCCCTGAAAGACCATTTTGCGCCAAATTTGCACCGCTTCATCATAAACGGCGTACCAGATATCTTCTTTGCTCTGAAAATGGCCGTATAATCCGCCCTTGGTCAGCGCTGTGGCCTGAAGGAGATCGCTGATGGAAGTGTGGAAATAGCCCTTGACGGAAAACAGATGCAGGGCTGCATGAATAATTTTCCGTCGGGTGCGGTCGCCTTTTGCAGGCATGTCGGATATCCTTTTAGCGGGGCTGGATGAAGCCGCTTTGTAAGAGAGTCATGCGACGCCAGCCGTTTCGTGATTAAAAAAAGACCGACTGGTCTTTTTTATGCCGCTATTCAATATTTCTGTCAACGGGTAATTTTTGTGGGGCAATCGATAGAGGGGGAGATTGAGGCGTCCGGGCTTTGCCTAAAGGATGACAAACGAATTCCAGGGAGATATAGTCGGTACGCATCCATCAATAGCATCTTTCGGATCCTGGGACGCCACCGGTGGATCGGGTCTCTGAATGGCAGAACACCGCGACAAGGAAATCTCCGGGTGATGGACCCTGATGCGACAATGAAGGCGACCGGAAAACTGCTGGCAAATCCGGCCGCATTGCAGCGCCATGTCCGGCTGGTTTTACAGACCAACCTTAGTGCGCATCCCGTGTGGGGTGATGAAATCGGCAGCGACAGCAGGCTGTCGGTCGTATTGTTTTTGCTCAACGTATCCCCGGATTCTCCCGGGCGCTCACCCGAACCCTGCCTCATTCTCAACAAACGCTCGGCCCGGGTGCCCCAACCAGGCGATCTCTGTTGTCCGGGGGGCGGCATCGAACCCCGCTTCGACCGCTTGGCTGCGCATCTCCTTCGCCTGCCCCTGTCTCCTCTGAGACAATGGCCCCACTATCGCACCTGGCAGGCCAAAGCGCCCCGACAGGCCGCGCGACTGCGGCTGTTGATGGCGGCGGCGCTACGGGAGGGGGTGGAGGAGATGCGCTTGAATCCCCTTGGGGTGCGTTTCCTCGGCGGGTTGCCCCCTGTACATCTGGTCATGTTCAAACGGACCATTGTTCCTTTCGTGGCTTGGGTCCACCGGCAGCAACAGTTCCGCCCCAATTGGGAAGTCGAGCGGATCGTCCGAATCCCGTTGCGCACCCTGCTGGTTCCCGACGGCTACATGGCATTGCGCCTGCGAATGGAGGGCGGTAACGCCGGGGGGCGGGGAACCAACGCAAGCGAATTCCCGGCCTTTCGGTTCCGCTCGCTTAACGGGACGGAGATCCTCTGGGGCGCCACCTATCGCATCACCATGAATTTTATGGAACAGGTGTTCGGATTTCAGCCCCCTGAGCATACCCGTGGGGCGGCGATCGAGAAACGATTGACGGCCGAGTATCTCACCGGTAAGGGATAGACTTGCCGGGCGGCTGACAAAAGCCCGCCGCGGGTGGGGGGCGATGTCGCCGGCACAGAAACGGGTCGCCCGGCAAGGTCAGGAAATCCCCTATAACGCACTGAACGACGAAAGGACGGCCGCAGCATGCGTTTTGGCGCCATGAATTTTCCGATCCGATCGGTGGTGGATGAGATCCATGCGCTGGGCTCCCTGGGGTTTGATTATCTCGAGCTGGCCATGGACCCCCCGGAAGCCCATTATCGTCTTCTGATATCCCAACACGACGCCCTGCAGGCCGCGCTGGACCGTTACGGCATGGGCTTGATCTGTCATTTGCCGACCTTCGTCTATACGGCGGATCTCACTGCAAGCATCCGGGACGCCTCGCGGGAGGAATTGCTCAATTCCCTTGCCGCGGCCAGGGATCTCGGCGCCCAGAAGGTCGTGCTGCACCCCAGTTTCGTTGGCGGCATGGGGCGCAGCGCCCCGGAGCTGGCACACCGGCACGCCCTTCAGGCGCTCGATGCGGCCGCCCGTGAAGGACAGAAGCTCGGGTGTCGGATATGCCTGGAAAACCTCTTCGCGCGTTTGACACCGTTTACGACGCCGGATGATTTTGAGGCCGCCTTCCGGCGCTGGCCGCACCTGCGCATGACCCTCGATGTCGGCCATGCCTTTATCGACGGTCACGGCATGGCGCTTATTTTTGAGTTCGTGCGCCGGTTCGGGGACCGCATCGATCACATCCACATCAGCGACAACGGCGGCCGGGAGGACGAGCATTTGGCGGTCGGCGACGGTGCCATTGATTTCCGGGCCTTGATCAGCACCCTGAAACAAATCGATTACGACAACACCATGACCCTGGAAATATTTACGCCGGACCGTACCGACCTCGTGCGCAGCCGCAGCCTCCTGGAAAAGTTGATCGCAGCGGTTTGAGCGCTGCCCCTTGCATAATGGCCGATAGGGTTGTGGAAGAACGATGTGGCACACCTGCTGTTATCGGTGGCTACACCGTGATGCCCATTTGACGGAATTCTCTTTCCACAAGGGCGGTCCAGCCGCGATTGGCTTTGGGGTTAGCCGGGCTGGGATGCGTAATTTTGCCGGCCGCGATCGTCAATCCCTCGACAGCGGTTTGCACGCGTGCAGCGGCAAAGGCGCCGACACCGACCGCAAGGCGGGGCCCTATTAAAACAAGGGTATCCCGCAACGCCCGATCACAGGCCGCCAGCAAGGGGGTGCGCTCCACCCGGGGCAGCTTGTCCGGTGTTCGATTGCGTCCCCCCGCTTCGATGAACAGCAGCGGGCAATAGTTGGCCACAAAGAAGTGTGCGAAAAACGCTTCCGGTGTGCCGTAGGTTTCCCGGGCCCATCCCCAAAGCCGCCGGCCGCTGACTTCACTCCGGCGGCAAGCGAAACCCTCCACCGGACGTTTGGGGTGCTCGGACACCGGTTTTCCCACAGGTGCCTCGATTCCCATCCATTGCCGGACAGCATTGATTTCGCCGAACGGTATACCGGTCTGGGCCATCCCCCATGGACCGGGATTCATTCCCACCAGGACAACCTCCACTGATCCCTTGGCATAGCGTTCCAGATACTGGTCATAGGGCTGACGGGCATATACCAGCGGATTGTAGACATGGGTGACAGGGGAGCCGAAGGCGAGCTTCTGGAGATCCCTGATGAGGCGGTTGGTGACGGTGGTTAAATTCATAACAACAGTCTCCCCAAAAAACGACCCGTTGCCGATCCGGGGCGGCCTTCTTTTTTCACCGGAATGATGTCGGCGGCGCGGCGGGTCGATTAGCATGCCGATCGAGAATGTTACACCAGGTGAGCGATGATGTCGGGAATGATGTTATCACGGTTCTCCCAGGAGAGGGTTCGCAGATGGACGTCCCAGCGCTCTTTGACCTCGGCAATAAATCCGCCGCCGCGGTAGGCGATGGCGGCCAGAACTTTTTTGTCGGATGCGAGCACGGCCCGTGTTTTTTCGCGAAACAGGGCGGAGAGGCATTCCATTTTACCGATCTCGTCGATCACGACAAATTCAACCGTGGGATCAAGGAATGGCGTGGCGTCCAAGAAGCGGTCCAATCCGTCCACATCAACACCGTATTTGCCGATCCGAAAGGGACTTTGGAGTTCCACGTGCGACAGGAGGGCCGTGCGGCCATCCAGTCCGACCAATTCGAATCCCTGCCGTTCGCCGTTCTGCCTCAATTCGCGGGTAATAAATCCCGTTAGCAATCGATCTCCAAGGGCATCGCACACGGCGCGAATGAGCGTACTTTTGCCGATGCCCGGAGGGCCGGTGATCAATAAATTGTTTGCCAAGATCATGGGAGGGCCTTTACCAAATGGTTAGCGGTACATATCGTAATGGACGAAAAGGACGCATGGCATGCGTGCTGCGTTCGCTAACGAATGCGATTCGGCAACCCCTGGTGAGGAACGGCGTGCCTGGGAAAAACACTTCTCCATAAGAAAATGATTTCCGCTTTGAACCACATGATCTTGTTGCGAGATATGGGTTTGGCACGAGATATGGTAGGCACGAATTTTGCAATTCTTTGCCTTCAGGCGTATCGAAAGTGCCGCCGGAATACCGGCTAACCAGAGGGGGCATCCATCCCGGAAGTGCCCGCAAGTGATGCTTATCAAAAGGGGGCGTTGATGGTCAATGTTGTTCCCCTATTCCGTAGAATGCATGTCCTGTTCGTGGAAGACGATTGGGTCATCCGTCAAATTCTGCTGGAGCATTTTTCCAAGGCCAACAACTGCCGCGCGGTGAGCTTTGCCGATCCGGCCAAAGCCCTCGATTATCTGCGAATCCAATGCGATGCTGAAAGTATTTTTTCGAATCTCGCGGTGGGTGGACGCGGCGGCGTCGATCTGTCATCGGGAGCGAGCTGGCAATGCCGGCTTGAGCTGGCCATAGCGCCTGGCTATGACGCCGAGGCGGACCGCTTTAGCGCCATTGAAGCCGGCCGAGGCTTTTTCCGCGTCAAGACCCATGAATATCTTGGCCTCTGGCAGCTTGTTCATCATAACCTGTCCCATTCCTCCTTCAAATAGCGTTTACCCTTACCCCATCACCCGACGTCACCCTTTGCCTTTCGCAAATGGGCCCGCATGGTGCTGTAAGCCTCCCAAGGAGGATCCACCGAACTATTGAGGGTGGGAGCGCGTGCCGGCGTGCTATAACGCCATGACCGGACATCCGACCTTGCGACCGCTGTGATGTGAAACGCACGGCGGAACAGCCAGGTCCGGTTCTGGGGCAAAAACATAAGGGGATGCGTGTACCCACGTACCCTAAATCGCATCCAGGGGGGGCAGAAGTTCAAAAAGGGCGGCCGGAGCGCCGCACACCGGACAGCGATAGGGGGGCTTGTCGCCATCATGGATATAGCCGCAAACAACACATCGCCAACGTTTCATGGTCGGTTTGCCTCGTCGCCAAGAGGAGTACGCTTGATTTAGGTCATGCGAAGCATCATTATTTGATAGGTCAAATGACGCGGCGGTGCAAGGCGGATTCTTAAACAATCGAAATGCTCAGCAGCCGGCATCAGAGCGTAGGGCATCGTCGAAAGCGTCACATATGTGAGAACACCATGCAGATCCGAGTCGAATGCTATGCGGGCTATCGCGGTGAAGAAACGCCGCGGCGTATTCAGATCGGGGACTGCCGCATGGAGATCGCCGAGATCATCGATCGCTGGCTGGCCCCGCGACAGCGCTATTTCAAATTCCGAACCACCGACGGGGCCCTATGGATTATCCGCCATGACAACCAGACCGGCCAATGGGAATTGACCTTTTTCAAAAATCTTGAGGCCGGGTTGTTGGGGCCGGGAGGGCCGGGTGCCTAAGGCTCCCGTTTCCATGGGCCGCGAATCCCCTTTGGATGATTTCGGGTATGTCCCGTTTTCCCCCTAACACAAGGTTTCATTGAACCAAAAGGCCGCCGCCGGGTGACGGCTGGCGCGGCACCGGTATGGGGTGCAACAGCGCACATCCCCATGGTCAGTAGCGGAGATATGGTTCGCGTTAAGTTTGAAGACCGCGGGGCATATCGTCAGGGCTAGACCGTCTCGACCATCGCTTCAGATCAGGTTGCCCTTGTTGTATGGCGCCGCCTGTTATAAGAAACTGGAAATCCCAGTGTTGCGGATTGCGCGGCACACCATTCGATGATGATGAAATAGCGGTGGATATGGAAAAGCACGATTACTACCACATATTAGGCGTCTCCCAGGATGCGGATAATAAAGTAATCAAAGAAGCTTACCGGGAACTCGCTTTCAAGTACCATCCGGACCGCAACAAGGAGAATCCCGAAGCGGTCGACCGTATGAAGGCGGTCAATGAGGCCTATGCGGTCTTGTCCCATCCCGACAAGCGGCGCCAATACGACAGCATGCAACAGCAGTTCGGCGCTTCCGCCCACAGCCAGTTTCGACAGCACTATTCCGAACAAGACATTTTTTCGGGCTCGGATATTTTTCGGATCTTTGAGGAAATGACCCGAATGCACGGCTTCCGGGGGTCGGAAGATATTTTCAGGGAATTCTATGGCCCCGGCTTCCGGTCTTTCAATGGCCGCGGCCCCGGCATGCGGTTCAAAGGATTCGTTTTCACCGGAAGAGGCCCCCATGGCGGCCGTTACAGGGGCGGAGGACCTCCCCCATTCGGCGGGCGTGGTTTCGGCCGTCTGGCCCGGCACATGGTCGAGCGCCTGACCGGTGTTACGCTGCCCCAGGCGGGGAAAGACCGGGAAGACTCCATCCGGCTTTCGCCCGAGACCGCCCGCCAGGGTGGCCCCTACGCCTACGACTACCGCAAACAGGACAAGAAACTTGTGGTCAAGATCCCCCCGGGCATCCGCGCGGGGCAGCGGATCCGCCTGGCCGGCTTGGGAGAACAGGGGCGCGGCGGCGGTCCGTCGGGAGACCTGTATCTGCGTGTAGAGATAACCAGACCGATCTTGGATCGCTGGCGTGATCGGCTAAAAAGGTGGCTGCCGGGCGTTTGAAGGCTTACGGGAGGCTTTTTTAAAGTGGCCCTGTGCGTCGGCGATCGGCTGAAGAGGAGGAATCCGGAATGGAAATTCTTGAGGGGATCCGTTTCAACTTTCGCGGATTGCTGCTCGGGCTGCGCACACCACGCCTGCTCATCTTGGGCCTGTTGCGGTTTGCGGTCGTTTTACTAATTGGTGTGGGCGCCGCCGTGGTGTTTTTTGCCTACCACCAGGACATCCTGCAGTTGATCTGGACCAGACCGGAGAGCCTGTGGATTCTGTGGCTGTGGTATCTCGCCTCCTGGCTGCTGTCCCTGGTTCTTTTAGCGCTGACCTCCATTATCGGCTATTTTCTATGTCAGATTCTCTTTTGTGTCCTGATCATGGACCAAATGTCCCGCATCACCGAACGCATGCTGACCGGTGAAGAAAAAAAGCCCTCCAATGCCTCTCTTCTGACCCAGCTGGTGTATCTTGTCCGGCAGGAGACCCCCCGTGCCATTATTCCCGTATTGGTCACCCTGCTGATTATGGGAATCGGCTGGATGACGCCATTGGGCCCCTTTCTTACGGTCGCCGGACCGATTGTGGCCGCCATGTTTCTGGCCTGGGACAATACGGATCTGCTGCCCGCCCGGCGCCTCTATCCCTTCGGGGAGCGGTTTAAGCTGTTTCGACGCCAGCTGTTGTTCCATATGGGATTCGGACTCCCTTTCCTGATTCCTTTGGCCAATGTGCTCTTGCTGTCCTTCGCACCGGTGGGGGCCACCCTGTATCAGGTCGAAAAAGAACAGAAGGGTGCCGCCATTTAAACGGCAGGTGGTTGGACGAACTTCCGGTCTCTATGAAGGCCGGGAAGCGATTCGGCCTGCCGTGGGGGTGTTGCCCCGGGGCATCAGGACGAACACCAGCGCCGCCAAAAGCGCCACGCCGGCCAGTGTGATCACCAGCGCGGCGGCGTAGGCCCAACGATAGGCGGCTGCGGCCGCAAGGCCTTGCTGCAGCAGGAAATCCACCAGAGGACCGGCAATCAGTGTGCCGGCCAGCCCCCAGCTCAGAAAGAAGGTCGCATTGAACCAGCCGAAGCGCCGGCCCCTTTGTCGGGGAGGAATCAGGGATGCGGCCAGGGCGTAGGATGCCGCCATAATAATGCTTTCCGCACAGCCCTTGAGGAAGCTTCCCAGATAAATTAGGCCCAGGTGCGAGGTTGTCATGAAGATCACCAGGTAGGCCATGCTCAGTGTCGTCCCGAACAAAATGCCGGGGCCGTTGCCAATTCGCAGGACCAGACGGCCGACCGCCAGGCCGGCCAAGATCATGGCCAGGGATTCGGTGTTGACGATATAGCTCAACGAGCGGCTGGAAACGGCGAATCCCGTACTGAGGAACAGATATTGGGGTTGAATGATCACCACGGAATTGCGACCGAAGTTGATCAGGACCATGGCCACCAGAAATAGCCCAAACCACCGTGCCGAGGGCGCATGGTCATCCCTATCATCGCCGGCCCGGCCATACTCGGCTGCGGTAACGCCCCCCTCCGGCAGCGATAGCAGCGGAAGGGTGGAGGCGAACATGACCCCGGCGGCCACGAAGAACAACGCCCCGTGTTGAAATCCCCAGCCATCGTAATAGTGGCCCAGCCCGTCATAAAGCAGCCCGCCGATCCAGACCCCGGCCATCCGTCCGATGCCGCCGGCACTGGTCAATTTCCCCTGGATGGCCCCCCGTTGATCGGGCGGATAGAGATCCGATATCAGGGCGCTCCACCCGATGTTTGACATGGACCAGAAAATTTCCACCACCGTCAACCCGATGATGATGACATAGGCCATATGGCGCCGGTCGTGGGGCAGCGTATGGACAAACCATACGGCCAGCGTCCCGATACCGCCCAGTATCTCACCCCGCACGATCAGGGTGCGCCGCAACTGGTAGCGGTCCGATAGGTGTCCCCACAGGGTGGCTTGGAAAATGATATTGGCCAGCATGGGCAGGGTCGCGAAGAGGGTGGTTCCCGTCACGCTGAGATGGAGAAAGTAGCGCAGGTAAATGGAAAGATAGGCGTAGAAAAGACCCCGGCGAAACATGGCCAGGATCTGAAAAGAGGCAACGCTGAAAAAGCGCTTGCGGGACGGGACGAACAGATTGGGCATGACGACGACCTCGCGACGTCGAGAGACGATGGACGCCGATGATCGGTGGCGCTTATCGTGTTCTGTAAAGATCTATTGCGGTTGAGCGCTTCGAAACCCGTGAGCGATTTAACAGGCGGGCCTGCGCCGGGATGCCATCATCAGTAAAACATGCCGGATAGGCCATTTCGACACCAACTGCAAGCCCTAATCGCGGCGGCTTTCCGGCTGCTGATAGCGGCGGCGGGGATAAAAAGGCGGACGGGAAAGGGCCGGCCATCATTTCGGGTTGACTGTCAGGCGCTTTAAGCATATGAAAATGATAGATTTATAAGCAAAATCAAGCCGTGTCAGGAATCTTTATCTTCGAACGCGACAATGATCAAAGGGGGAACGATGCGGAGACTATTACGGGCTTGGCGGATATGGGCAGTGGCGGGTTTGATGATGTTCGCACTCAGCGCTTGCGCCAGCAGCCCATCAACCGCTCCGACCACGGCGGACGATCAGTCCGCAGGCCAGAGCGCCGCGCTGTCCGATGAAGAAGCCCTTGCCCGTCAGCAGGCCCTGGAAGAGCAGCAGCTTCGTGAAGAAGCCGAACGGCGGCAGTTTGAAATCGAACGCAACCGCTTTGTCTATGAAGATATCTTCTTTGCCAAGAACAAATACCGTCTAAGCGACCAGGCGATCCGGGAACTTGAGTGGAAGGCGGACTGGCTCATGGCACACCCTGAAATCGACGTCATGATTGAAGGGTATTGCGACGATGGCGGAAACGCCGAAGCCAACCTGGCACTCGGCGCCCGCCGGGCCGGGGAGGTGGAGAGCTTTTTCCTGCGGCGGGGCATCCCCCGGGAGCGCTTGACGGTCATCAGCTACGGCAAGGAGCGCCCCATCGCGACAGGTAACACCGAAGAGGCGCGCGCCAAAAACCGACGCGTTCGAACGCAGATTATCGGAGATTGAAAGCGAGCGCGGCATCCGGTTTGGCAGCCTTGCCATTGCGACAATAATTCTGCGTAATTCCAGCTATTCCGAGTCACCACGTCGATCACATGGCCGGATTGTCAACCGCCGTTTCCCATGCGCGGTGGTTGGCGCCGGTCCGGCCGACCTCTGAATCATTCATTCCGATTACCGCCTCCCTTTCATCCACAACCCGTTAAATGAGGTTCAGGGCGTCGATGAGCGCTTTGAGGCGCGCAAGGGCTGACCGGTTGAAATCCAGGATCAGGCGGGGCAGTTCAAGGGTGTCCGAATCGTCAAACTCCTCGGGCAAGGCCGCCCCCTGCCGGAAGCTTCCCCCTGGAACCAGCAAGTCCTGAAACTCTTTTGCGACCTGCGCCAGGGCTTCCTCCGCCAGGCTGCGCTGAAGCCGGATGACCAGCTTTTTATTCACATAGCGCATACTGTGATAGCGACGGTGGAAGACCTCAATGGTCCGAACGACATGGGAGATGTCGTTGCTGATATCGAAAAGGTTCATATCCTCGGACCGGATATAGCGACAGGCCACCAGGTGTTTTTCCATGAAATCCCGCCAATCATGCCAGTATTGGCTGCCGGGAACATCCACCATGATGATCGGCTGCGGGTAGTGCTTGCCCGTTTGGCAAAGCGTGAGGGTCTCCATCCCTTCATCCAGCGTTCCGAAACCGCCGGGGAAGACCACGACGGCGTCCGCCTCTTTCAGAAAGGCGACCTTACGGTTGAAAAAATACTTGTAGTTGATGTGGCGGGGGTTGCCGGCTACGATCGGGTTGGGTTTTTGTTCGAAGGGCAGACGGATGTTGATGCCGAACGAATGCTCGGGGCCGGCGCCTTCGTTGACGGCTTGCATAATGCCGGGGCCGCCGCCGGTAATGACCATAAAACCGCTTTCCGCCAGTTGGCGACCTAAATCGTGTGCCATGTGGTAGACCGGATGATCGGGGGGCGTCCGGGCGGACCCGAATACGGACACCTTGCGGATATGGCGATAGGGACGGAAGACTTTAGCGGTGAACCGCATTTCTTTCAGGGAGCTGTTCATCAACTTCAGATCCGCTTTCTCAGGGTTCTCCTGGCCGGCTTTCAAAGCGGCCAAAATCAATTCCCGGACCAAGACCGGTTGCTTAATGCCGCCCACCATCGTCATCAATCGTTCGATGGCGTCGTCGGCCGGACCGTTGGTTTTTGTAAAGCTCAATTGCATCTTTTCGGGCAATGTCTCGGTGGTCATAAGCTGTCCCCGTGAGCGGTAGAGGTTTGATGGGGGCTAAATCCGCTTGCCGATGCTGCGGATGGCCTTAGATTTGAGTTTGTGATGGTAAGTCGCGTACCGGAACCGTTGCCGGGCGGCGTTGAGATAGTGACCCACGTCATTTCTAAATCTGCAACCTGCCAGGATGATTGTCAATATAGAGAGGATCAAACCGGACTCCGGTTTCAACCCGCTGCCATGGAACGAAGGCCGGAGAATGCCAGGGCGTACCGTAAGGTCGAGGCGTTAAAATCGACAAACCCCCATCCAGACCTAACGATTTGCCGAACCGGATGCGCATTGGCAGGGCAGCCTAAACGGTTCCCCAAGCGCTGGTTTGCCAACCGTGGAAAGCCGCACCATGCAAAGACTTATGCGCAACCTGTCGACATTTTTTACGGCGATTCTCTCGCGCCGTATCGTACTCTGGGTTTTTCTCAGCGTGATTGCCATTGAGACCATCATTTTTTTCCCTTCCCTGCGCAATCGCGAGCAAGAATTGCTGGACCAGTTGAAGACCGTCTCGGCGGCCCGCATCGAGGTTTTGCTGAAGGACGAACCAGCCAATACATCGGCCGATGCTTTACTGGCCCGCATCAAACGCCTCCTGCTGGATGACGTCCTTGTCGGCGCGGCGCTTTATCGAACTGACGGAACGCGGGTCGGGGCCATCGGCGAACCCCCGGAGCTGGTCATCAACGAAGCCACCGCTCATCTTCGCGATCGTGTCTATCGGTTGGAAAATCGATATGATGTGGCCCTCATCGGGCCGGGTGGGCGGCGGATGAAAATCCTCGTCGTGCGCCACGACACTAGTTCGGTGCGCAAGGCTTTGGTGGCCTTCTTCGGACGGATTGCCGGCCTGGTGGTGATCATTTCCATGGTTGTCACCCTGGGTGCGGTGATGGCCCTGGGCCCCATCGTGGTGCAGCCGATCCTCAAGCTGCGTCGGGATCTGCTGGCCGCCGGCGAGGCGGTTCGCCGGGACGATCCGCCGCCAACCTTCCTGTCCGCTCAGGTGAAACGATCCGATGAACTGGGTGAAGTTATCGACGCTTTTCAGCGTATGTTCGGCCAGATCACGGAAGCCATCAACCATCGCAAGGCGGCCGAAGGCCGGTTGCGGGACACCCTGCACCAACTGGAGGATTACTCCCGGACCCTCAACCAGGAACTGGATAAGGGCCGTGAAATCCAGAAAAATTTTTTGCCGGCGCACCTGTTGGAATTGCCGGGGTGGGAGTTTGCGGCCTATTTCAAACCCGCCCGCCAGGTGGCAGGGGATTACTACGACCTTTTCCATCTGCCCGGCAACCGGGTGGGACTGGTGATTGCAGATGTATGTGACAAAGGCGTCGGGGCCGCTCTTTTCATGGCGCTTTTCCGCAGTCTCATCCGCATTTTTTCAGGGCAGTTCGAAGTCAACGGGGGCACCTGTCCGGGCCGCCGCCTGCCCATGGAAATCACCCCCAACCCCATGGACACCGCCACCATCGTCCGTTCGGACCTGGAGATCCTGCAGGCCGTGGTTCATACCAACCGCTACGTGGCCCGCAATCATGGGGATCTGGGAATGTTTGCAACGCAGTTTTTCGGCGTGCTGGAACCGGCCTCCGGCGGCCTGGCGTATATCAATGCCGGTCATGAGCCAATTTTGGTGCTGTCCCCCGGCGGTGGTGTCCGTCAACAGCTCGATGCCACCGGCCCGGCGGTGGGGATCACCGGCGATGCGGTCTTCACGGTACGCCACACCACGATCCGGCCGGGGGAGACGCTCGTCAGCTACACCGACGGCATTCCCGAGGCCAGTTCCCGCGAGGGCGAATTTTTCGGGCGGGAGCGTCTGATGGCCCTTCTGGAAGGCTGTTGGACGTCCGCGGCCGATCTGGTGAAGGCCATTGCCGGGGAGGTCTCCGCCCATACCGGCGCGGCCGATCAGTTCGATGACATCACCATGCTGGTGGTTCGGCGCGCCAGCCGGTCCGGTGGACCCCCTTAACCGCTTTAACGCTCTTCAGAGACGCCCCGATCGGAAAATGGAGACAATCAGCCAGATGCCAAGCACGGTGGCGATGGAATAGCCGGTGATGCCGAGCGCGGCGGTAATGGAAAGCGTCGGGCGGCCGAAAAAAGGCAGGGTGAATTCCAGGACTTTCTGGCTGCTGTTTAAAATCAGCGAAGCCGCGATCGTGGACGCGGAGATCACCGCCCCCACGGTCAGGCGGTTGATGCCCCGTTCAAGCTTCTGGTCGAACTGTTCGAAGCCTCTGTGGCGAAATTCCAGGTGATACTCGCCTTTGGCGGCCTGACGCAGAATGTCGTTGACATAGCGTGGCATGCGACGGGCGTACTGCCCCAGGGTCCGCGTTTCGCGGCCGATGGTTTTAAACAATTTGTGGGTGTCGTAGCCCTGCTGCACGAGCTTTTCCGCATAGGGGCGGGTCACTTCGAGGATGTTGGCGTCGCTGTTGAGGATTTTGCCCAGGGCCTCGGCCTGGATAAAGGTTTTGAGCAGCAGGAGCAGGTTGCGCGGCAGCCGGAGCTGGTAGGTGAGTACCAGGGCGATCACCTGGTCGTAGACCTCCCGCACCGAGACGGATTGCAGGGAACGGCCGTAGAAGGGCTCACTGATTTCCATGAGATCCCGCCGCAATGCGTCAATATCGAGGGAGGGCTCCCCAAACAGGCCGGCGGCTTCCAACGCGTCCATGACCATATCGTAGTCATGCTCGGCATAGCCCAGAAAGAGATTGGCGATCTGGCGCATCAGCGCTTCGTCGATCAGGCCCGTAATGCCGAAATCCACCAGCCCCACACGGCCGTCGGGCATGACGATGGTGTTGGCCGGGTGCGGATCGGCGTGGAAAAAACCGAATTCCATCAATTGCCGGGAAAAGGAGCGCAGCCCGATCAGGGCAATTTCGCGGGGATCGATGCCATAGGCCCTGATGGCGGCGATGTCGTCCATTTTGCAGCCCTCGAGATATTCCATCACCAGAACGGCCCGGGTGGTGTAGTCCCAATAGACCCGCGGGATGTGGATCTCATCGGAATCCTCGAAGAGGGTTGCGAATTTTTCAATGCTGCCGGCCTCGATAACCATATCGAGTTCCCGGAAAATCGTGCGCTCAAATTCCTGAACCAGGTTGACCGCCCCGAGCAGCCGTGCGACCTGGAACCATTTCTCCAGTTTGCCGGCAAAATAGTACATCAGGCGGATATCCTTCTGGATGATCCGGTCGATGCCGGGCCGGATGATCTTAACGGCCACCTGTTCGCCGCTGTAAAGGCGGGCCTTGTGGACCTGGGCCACGGACGCCGATCCCCGGGGCGTGGGTTCGAAATCGGCAAACACTTCCGATAGCGGGCGCTTCAACTCGGTTTCCACCACACGGCGCGCCTGGCGGAAGGGAAACGGGGCCACGCTGTCCTGCAGCTTGCGGAATTCATCGATGTAGGCCGGCGGGAAAATATCGGCGCGGGTGCTCATCAACTGCCCCAGTTTGATGAAGCTGGGGCCCAGTTCTTCCAGCGCCAGCCGGATGCGTCCGGGGGAGGGGACGCGCAGTGCCGCGGCAGGCGGGGCTTCGGGGTCATCGCTGCCGGAAGGGTTTCGTCGGAACAAACGCGCCGTAAGATCGGCGATCCCGTATCTGATCATGACGCCGGCGATGGCGAGAAAGCGCCAGGCGCCTGTTATTCGGCTTCCCCGTGTGCGCTGCATAGATGTATTTTGTCTCCCCTCACGAACAACATTGCTGGCGGGCCAAACCCCGTCTGTTTTGGAAGCGACGGCGCTATCGGCGGAACCCCTGCCTATGCGTCGTTTTCCGGCGGTGTTTCCTCCGCGGCCAGGGCGGTGGGCCATTTACGGCGGATGGCGGCGATATCTTCCTCGCGGCTGATATAACTCTCCACGTAGCCGCAGGCGCTGCAGACATAGTTGTCGAGCGCCGCCATGGCAGTCAGGCTGATGGGAATGGCATTGCAGGAAAAGGGACCGCTTTTGGGAAACACATTCGTCCCGGCGAATACGTCGGAAGATCCGCATTTGGGGCAAGTGCCGCTTTTCATCGCTGGTTTTCCTCCCTGATGTGGATGATGACGAGGTGATGTGCTGCTGCCATTGGGAATGATCGGGGGGCAACCCCCAGGAAGCGTATGCCTTCGGGATGGCAACGCTTTGGCGCGCAGTATGGCCCAATCCCCGGGGCCTGTCAACTCGCACGGCAACGGCCCGATGCCGGGATTCTCCTTGACTTTTGGCAAGCGTCCCTCTATCCAAAGGCCGGCTTTTACAAGGAGACGAAACGTTGGAGGATCGCTATCGACGCTGGCTGGACCGCAAACTGACGGATCGCTGTGTCCAGAATCTGAAACGCAATGGATTCGACGCCCGTAGCGCAGCCACCCCCCAAGCCGCGTGCCGCGATATCCTGGCGATGATATCCGAATTCGAGACCTTCGGTATCGGCGGATCGGAAACGATTCGGCAGATCGGGATCATCGAAGAACTGCACGGGATGGGTAAATCCATCCTCGATCACCGGCGACCGGAATTGAGTCCCGACGAGGTGCAGGCCGTGCGACTCGAACAAAGTCGCTGCGATTGTTTTCTATGCAGTGCCAATGCCGTTTCGGCCCGGGGTGAAATCGTCAATGTGGACGGCATTGGCAACCGGGTGGCCGCCATGACCTTCGGCCCCCGCAAGGTCGTCATCGTGGCCGGGGTCAACAAGATCGTCCCCGACCTGGACCAGGCCTTGCAGCGTGTCCGTCAGATTGCCGGACCGATGCGGGCTAAAAGTCTGGGGATGGACACCCCCTGTGCCGAAACCGGTGCGTGCGCCGACTGCCATTCCCCCCAGCGAATCTGCCGGATTACGACCATCCTTCACCGCCGCCCCATGTTGACCGATATCGCCGTCGTCCTGGTGGGTGCGGATCTGGGATTCTAGCCCGGGCTAAAGCACGGGCCGCTAAAACCGATTTCGGATAACCAACGACCGCCGCAGATTTTACGATGCCGGAACCAATCTCGCTATCAGAGCCCTTCTGGGAAAAACTTCCCATGGCCGCCATGAATCGGGACCAATGGGAAGCGCTGTGCGACCGTTGCGGCCGCTGCTGCCTGGAAAAGCTGACCAACCGGCGCAACGGCAAAGTCTACTACACGTCCATCGCCTGTTCCCTGCTGGACAAGACGTCCTGCCAGTGCCGGGACTACCGGCACCGCCACCACCAGGTCCCCAACTGCATTCGTTTGACGACACGCAATCTCGGTGTCTGCCGCTGGTTGCCCCGCACCTGCGCCTATCGTCTGTTGTGGGAGGGGCATGCCCTGCCTGACTGGCATCCCCTGGTCTCCGGACGTCCGGAATCGGTGCATGAGGCTGGTATATCGATTCGCGGCCGCCGTCTGCACACCTTGCCCGCCGACCACGAACCATTGGAAAACTACATTGTCGATTGGGGCATCTGGAGCAAGAAAGCCCGGTGCGATTGAAGCCCCTTCCTCGACGGCACATTGCAGCCCCCGGCGGTGTTCGCGCCTGTTTACGATCTTCGTTGCGCCCCTGATGATCATCAGATGATCACCAGATGGTCACAAGGGGACGGCTTGCCATTCGGCAAGAACGCCTTATGGTGTCCTGCGGACCGCATGGAGCGGTCCTTTTTCCACAGAAACAACCATAAGGATGGTGCCATGAAACATCGGGATCATTTCAATACGGCGGATTTCATGTCTGTTCCGGAAGCGGCCCGCTATCTCGGGGTCGGCCGCAAGATGATATACCAGCTGATCGAGAACGGGGATTTGGGCTTCACCCGCGAACGGGGGGCCGTCCGCATCCTGACCGAAACCGTGGTGGCGTTTCGCGAGGGCGGTCGGATGGTGTGACGCGCACCCTGCAAGGCAGGTCAACGGGGATGTTTCCAGCGGATGGGGGAGACATAGGCATCCCCCTGCCGCCACATGCCGGTTTGCGAACGCCGGGCCCGTTCTTCATCGGCCAGGTAGGGGGCCTTGTCGAAGGCCTCCGGCGTGCGCCCCCGGTAGACTTCGGCCAGGCCGGCCTGGAGCATGGCGCGGTTGACATCCTGACCGTTGCAATAGACCACGGCCAGACTGCGGCCGTAGCGGTCTTGGCCGTAGACCCTGAGCCTGACAGAATGGTTCAGAACAAGGGCGGCCAGGTGCCGCTGGGATTTACGGCTGTAAGGCTGACCGGGCTCCCCTTTGCCCTTGGAGGTCTCCGGGGCATCGATTCCCAGAAGACGAATCGTCTTCTTCCCGTCAATCCCTTTAACCAGGATGGTATCGCCGTCGAATACCCTGATAACGGTGCAGACGGGGCCGCTTTCAGCGGCGGAGGAACGGACGGCGCCCACGAGGAGCAATCCGACCAAGGCACTCAGCAAAATGCTTCCGTATCGTCCGGCGGCATTTTTCGGTCCCGGCCAGGGCCTTTCCAAAACCGATTTTATGACCACAACAGGCGCCCTCTTTCTCCCCTATCGATGTTTGCCGATATCGTGTCGCTTTGGCGGCCGCACCTTCTCACGAATATCTCGCCTAGATCGCCGGCCGGCACCCTAACCGCTTCTGAAACATACCGGTGCGGATCATCGGCATTTCTCTCTCCGGGAAGACTTGGCCCATCATTTGTCATGGTCATTATAGTGGGATTAACCATTGACATAACATGACATTTTTTTTATCGGAACTACGATAGAGGGTAGTTCAAAGGCTGTCAAGGGCTCCCTGGGAAAGGACAGGCAACGCCGATGCGCCCCCGCACCAACAAGACCTCCGAATCCACCGGCCGACCGGAGCATCTGAAAAAGGCCGTCCGAGGAAATGACCATGTTTAACTTGCGCGATATACTGGATATGGCCATCCAAATTGAACACAACGGGGAAGCGGTCTACCGTAAGGCCCTGGCGCGGGCCGCGGATCCGGAATTTGTGGAAATGCTGTCCTGGATGGCGGAGGAAGAATCCCGGCATGCCCGTCACTTTGACGCCATCCGGCAAAAGCTGACCACTGAAGACGATAACTTGCTGATGGACGAACTGGGCCGGTTGATGATGGAAAATATTGTAGGGAATCGCAGCTTCTCGCTGGAGGAGGTCGATTTCAGCAAGGTCGACGACGTCAACGGTCTCCTGCGGATCATGATCACATTTGAAAAGGATACGGTTGAATTCTATAATATTTTCCGTAACTTTCTTACGGATACCAAAGAACAAGCCTGTCTGGACGCTATCATTGCCGATGAACAGGCACATATCCTCAAACTGGAGGAATGCCGCGACAAGAACCTGGCCTGTCACAAGACCTGAAGCGATGATCCCTCAAAGGGCAGCTGTCAGGGAGACTTGTGCTCGCGATAGTGGGTGACGAGCTCGTCCACCGACCGGCCATCGGGGGCCATCGCCAGGGGGTTGATTTTCAGGAGTCCCTCCCAGGCCTGTATGGCCCCTTTCCGGTCGTTGAGATCGTGGAGCAGGACAACGCCCTTGTTGAAGCGGGGGGTTTCGAGCTGCGGGTCGAGGGCGATGGCACGGTCGAATTCCCGCACGGCGTCCTCGGGCCGCTTGGCGCGTCGGTACATTACGCCCAGGTCGGTATGCACTGTTGCGTCATCGGGGGCCAGGGCCAAGGCTTTCTCATAGGCCTCGATGGCTTCCGGCACGGCATTGCGGTCAAAATTAAGGTGCCCGAGCTGGATCCACGAGGCGACATCATTCGGGTTCTGGCGCACTTTGGCTTCCAGGGCTTCGAGCATGCGGGCCCGCCCTTCATCTGCGGTGCTGTTGGCCACTTGGGCCGGGGGCAGGTCGGAACTCGTCTTATAGATCCCGAACACCAGCCCACCGAAAAATCCCACCATGAGGGCCAGAACGACCGATGTCATGAGGGTCTGTTGGGTGACATAGGCGTTGCGGGGGGAACTCTTCTGGGACATCGGGTACTCCTTGTTTTTAACATTTCACCGGGCGGCCTCAGGGATGGCCGGGGATATCCAACTCGTACCCCGCCACCGGCCCCGTAAGGTGCCCGGACCGGAAAGCATCAGCAGGTCCACCACGAAATCAACTCATCGTGCGCCTCCTGGTTGACGTCCCATAGAGGCTTCTCTATCATACGCCATAGACGCTGCCTTAGACAATGCCCTTGTGCTGGTCGCACAAAAGTGACAGCACACCATGCCGCAGGGCGGCAACTGCTCCCGGGGCGGACAGAACCGTTGGGACAAATGCGAGGCGCCTAACACCTGGAGGGGGGGACCGCCGTATTCACGGGCCGGGTTCACAACCGTAAAAAAACAACAGGGCCGCCGCGGGGTCCGGGTTTCCTCTCCCGGCAGCGCACGCGGCCGCAAAATACAGCCGAAAGGAACCGCTGGTGATTATCATGGTCGCTGAAGTAAGTGCCCGGGGGGAGCTCAAGCAGGGCGTGGTGACATTGACCCTGTCCCAAGAGCCGGATGGCTGGACCTATCGGGTGGACGGCATGCAGGACGGAGGCTTTACCCTTGCGTGGCGCGCCCGCTCTCCGGAGGGGGCCTCCCGCAAATTACAGGATGTCTATGACCCGGCCACTTGGGATATGACGGTCCGGCAGGCGGAATAAACGGCGGAAACGCCCAACCCTTTCCGAGAGGATGACCCTATGCAGGAACATCTCGCCGTTGCCGCCGAGGATCTGCGGCGCATCTGTGACCCCGCACAGTTTGACTTCCGTGACACTTCCGAACTGAAGCCCCTGGAATCCGTTATCGGACAGGAACGGGCGGTCCAGGCCATCGACTTCGGCCTCAATATGAAGAGTGCCGGCTACAACATTTTCGTGACCGGTCCGGTGGGGGCCGGCAAATCGACGATTATCCGCGACATTGTCAACAAATTTGCGCGCAGCCAGCCGCAGCCGGATGATTGGTGCCTGGTGAATAACTTCCAGGACGTTTATCGCCCGGCGACCCTCCCGCTGCCTCCCGGCCGCGCCTTCGAATTCTCTAAACGCATGCGTAAGGTCGTTACCGACTTGCGCGGGGCGCTGCCCAAGATTTTCAGCGATAAAGAGTTCCAGGACCGCCAGGCAGGTCTGCAGGACAAATATGTCCATGCCCAGGAGCGTCTTTTTGAAGAACTTCAAGCCCAGGCGGCGGAAAACAACCTGCGCATCAACCGGACCAAAATCGGCTACCAGACCCTGGCTCTGCGCAACAACCAGCCCATCACCAAAGAAGACTTTGCCGCCCTTCCTGAAACGGAACAAGCCGGCATCAAGGAAACCATCCGGACGTTTCAAGCGGTCATCGAAAAGGCAGAGCACCATATCGCCGAGCTGGCCCAGAAACACCAGTCTGCCATGGAGCAGCTCATGCAGGAGGCGGCCCTCTTTCTTATCCGCAGCCGATTGAATGTCCTCCGCCGGGCCTTTGAAGAGTGCCCGGCGGTACTGCCGTATCTGGACCGTGTCCAGGATGATATGCTGGAAAACATTCATTTTTTTCTGCCCTCCAAGGAAGAGAATGCCGTCGCCGGTGAAAATGGCGCGGTCTTCGGCGCGTTCGATTTCAAACGGTATGACGTCAACGTATTGGCAGACCGCCAAACCGTGGAAGGGGCTCCCGTCATTCTGGAGCCCAACCCCACCTACCAGAACCTTTTCGGCCATATCGAAAAACGGGCTTCCATGGGCGGTGTGAAAACCGATTTTACCATGGTCCAAGGGGGCGCTCTGCTGCGCGCCAACGGCGGCTATCTGATCATGGAGGTGGAAGCGCTCATGATGAACCCCCTGGTGTGGGAAGCGCTCAAGCGGGCTTTGCAGACCAAGGTGCTGAGTATCGAAGATATGCCTTCGGAAATGGGCTATGGGGTCACTTCCCTGCGGCCGGAGCCGATTCCCCTGGATGTCAAGGTCATCTTGTTGGGTAGCTACACGATCTTTGAAATCTTGCAGAACAACGATTCCAAGTTTGACAAGATCTTCAAGGTGCGTGCGGATTTCGATTTTGAGACGGATTTGACGCCTGAAGCGGTACAACTCTATGCCCGCTTCATCGCCCGGGCCTGCCGCGAAGAACACCTGCTGCCGTTCACCCCCCAGGGGGTGGCCTCGATGGTGGAATACAGCGAGCGCTTCGTGGCCGATCAGAAGAAATTGTCTCTCCGCTTTGGCCCCATCGTGGACATTCTAAAAGAGGCCGATTACTGGGCCCGCAAGCAGAACAGTTCCGCCGTCAGCAGCGCACACGTGCAGCAGGCCATCCAGAAACGGCGCTTCCGTTATAACCTCTATGAGGAGAAGATGCGGGAAGCTTTTGAAAACGAAAGTGTTCTGCTCGACGTCCAAGGGGAGATGGTCGGCCAGGTGACCGCCCTGGCGGTCTATCAGATGGGCGACATCGCCTTCGGTCGGCCGAGCCGCATCACGGCCGAAACGTTCATGGGCAAACCGGGCATCGTCAGCATCGAACGGGAAGTCGACCTGAGCGGCCGCACCCATGACAAAGGGGTGATGATATTGAGCGGCTACCTGGGGCGCACTTTTGCCCAACATGCCCCTCTGGGCATCAGTATCAGTCTGACCTTCGAACAGAGCTACGGACCAGTGGATGGCGACAGCGCTTCCTCCACCGAGTTGTACGTCATCCTCTCGAGCCTGGCCGACCTGGCGATTCGGCAAGGCATTGCGGTGACCGGTTCGGTGAACCAGAAGGGCGAAATCCAGGCCATCGGCGGGGTGAACCAGAAAGTGGAGGGGTATTTCGATGTCTGCCGCCAGAAAGGCCTGACGGGCCACCAGGGGGTGATCATTCCCAGGGCCAATTTGACCCATCTCATGCTCAAGGAAGAAGTGGTCTCCGCGGTTCAGGCGGGCCAGTTCCATGTTTACCAGGTGGGCAATGTCACCGAGGGCATTCAGATCCTGACAGGCGTCCCGGCCGGCGACCCGGACGCGGAGGGCGTTTACCCACCTGACACGGTATACGGGCGTATCCAAAACAAACTGAATATCTTTATCGAGCGCAGCCAGAAATTGAAGCGCGCTGAAATGCAGCCGGTCACGAAGGCCTGAAGACGGGATGATATGATAATCCGGAATGCCCGTCATAAACCATAAAAAGCTTTATCAATCGGGTGAATTCGTTTAAAGACGGTAGAACGCCGGGCTGGGCCCCGGGGAATGGCGTGGGGCGGGGCTCGGAGGCTGTATGGGCCAGCGATATTCCCGTTCGTAGCGGCCGCTTTCCGACGGGTAAGGGAGAATTCATGAATCGCGATAGCTATATTGAATCGCTTCGATCGGAATTGCTTGATCTGGTCGAGGAACACCTGTCCCCCATCGCTCTGCGATACGGCTACAGCGAAGTGCCGCTGGAAAGCAACATCAAATGGCGGCCGTTGGTCCTCGTCCTGGGCAATTACTCCTCGGGTAAATCGACCCTGATCAACGATTTTCTGGGGATGAATATCCAGGCCACCGGTCAGGCGCCCACGGATGATTCCTTCACGGTCATCACCCACGGTGAGCCGGATGGCGATCCGGACAAGATTCAGGTGGTGGAGACACGCGACGGCAAATTTCTTCTCAACGATCCCGAGTATCCCTTTGAAACCCTGAAACGTTACGGCCAGCGGTTTGCCGCGCATTTCCGGCTGAAAAAAGTCAACTCGCCATTCCTGGAAAACCTCGCCATCATCGATACCCCCGGTATGCTGGACAGCATTACCGAGCGGGACCGGGGCTACAACTATCAGGAGGTTATCGGCGATTTGGCCCAGATGGCCGATCTGGTGCTGGTCCTGTTCGACCCCCATAAAGCTGGAACGGTCCGCGAAACCCATACCAGTCTGCGGGACACCCTCCCGGCCAAAACCTTCGAGGACCGGGTGCTTTTCGTGCTGAACCGGATCGACGAGTGTGCCTCGCTGATCGATTTGCTGCAGGTCTACGGCACATTGTGCTGGAATCTGTCGCAGATGACCGGGCGCAAGGATATTCCGCCGATCCGGCTGACCTATTCGGCCCATGCCATGTCGACCCCGTCGGGTGAACTGGGCCAGGATCTCGACTATCTCCGCTACCTGGCCAACCAGCGCACCGAGCTCAAGGAAGCGGTGCTGCAGGCGCCGCGCTACCGCCTGGACAACCTGGCCACATTCGTGGAAACCCACGGGGAGCGCCTCTCACACTTGCTGGAAGCCCTGGTAAGCTACCGGACACAGGCCAACAAATACCGCCTCAAACAGGTGGTGATGGGGATGGTAGCAGGCGTGCTGGCCAGCGGCGCAACGGCCGTCGGATTGGTTGCCGCCGGCCTGATGGTGCCCGAGCCCCATCTGCTTGGCGCTGTCGCCGGTGGCGCAGGCATCCTGGGATTCGCGCTCTGGGTGAGCACCATCGGCCGCTGGCTGCGGCGGCGGTTCCATCGGGAGCAGCTCAAGAACCTCGATCGTCTGACGCCCTTGCGCAATCAGACCCGCCGGGACAGCTGGCAGTCCGTGCGCGACCTGGTCTATATGACTTTGAAACGCACCGAGGGGCGCATCGCACTCAAGCAGGTCAAAGCGGAATATCAGGCCGTCCACCGCATTTACATGGAAGGTGCCAAAGACATTCGTGAAGCGCTGAACGAATTATCCGGGCTGCGGGTGGGTGAAGTGCCTTCGTGGGCGGGACCAAAAACCGAAGAAGGCAGCCGCGAGTTTCCCTTCAAAGAGCTTTCCCGAACGGATTAGCGCCTCCTGGATTCTGCCGTGGTCCTGCTGGTCGTGCGGGGGCGGGCCAACGCCTGCCGCCCAGGGACGGCCGCCGATGCCTGGCGGCGGGAGGTATCAGGCCGCCGCCAATGATTGGGCCATCATCAACCCGCTGATGGTTTTAGCGTCCCGGATGCGGCCCGTCCTGATCATTTCCAACGTTTCTGCAAAACGGAATTCGTGAATCTCGATAATCTCATCCGGATCCAGTTGCTGTTCTGCCGGGGCCAGGTTCTGCGCGCGGAAGAGATGAATCGTTTCGTCCGAATAGGCGGGCAAGGGTGCGATGGCCCCCAACTTGTGCCAATCCCGGGCCGACATCCCGACTTCTTCGATCAGTTCGCGCCGGGCGCAGGTCAGCGGCGATTCGCCGGGCTCCATCGTTCCGGCGGGGATTTCCCAGATATAGGCATCGATGGCGTAGCGGTATTGGCGGATCAACAGCACATGGCCGCGATCGGTTACGGGCACGATGGCGGCTGCCCCGGGATGGCGAATAACGTCAAGGGTCGTGGCCACGCCATTGGGCAGTGTGACCTGATCGCGATGCAGTGCAATTACGCGACCCTGGTGGACAATCGTGGAGTCGTGGCAGCGGGAGGGCATGGTTTCCCTTTCGTCGGTCGTCAATCTTTGGGCACAAGGTCCCCGTTCCCGGGCGATGTCAATGGATCCGGACGATATCGTCTATGAATGAGTCCTGTCTAGTGTCCGTCCATAAATGGTAGCGTTTGGTTTATGGCAAGGCCCGAGCGCGTTTTCAACCGGAGGAATAGCGATCTATTTTGAGGATTGAAAACAAGCGAGAACGCCGCCAGGGGCCGAAAGATGCCATCTCTGAACGGGCACTATCTACGTCCACCATTTGATGGCTGTCAAGGAGCGCGGCGGTTTCCTCATTGTTTAAAAGCGCATTGACGTCCAAGGCGGGCGTCCCCATAATGGGGTGCGAGGTTGCCGGACCAGTGATGGAGGATGCGGTGACGGAACGGACCGGGAGAAGGTGTGTGCAAAGGACCGCCAGAAGGTTGGTGGGCGTTGCCGGATTGCTCGGGCTGCTGGGTTGCACCGTCATATCCCAGGGGATGATGGCCCAGGCCGATAGGGACGTCACCTTTTCACAACTCAAGGCCGATACAGATCGTTATAAGGGACAGACGGTCATTCTGGGCGGACACATTATCGAGGTCCGCAACAAGGCCCGGGAGACCGTGATTCTGGTGCTGGAAACGCCCCTTGGGTCCGGTCAGGAACCCCGGCCGCCGGACCGCTCCCAGGGACGCTTTATGCTTTTCTGCGAAGGATTCCTCGATCCCGAAGTATACGCCCAAGGGCGTATGCTCACGGTGGCCGGCCGTGTGCTGGGGCAAACCCGGGAAGCCATCGGGGACGAGCCCTACGTCTACCCGACCCTGGAAGCCCGGGAGATCCACCTTTGGGAACGCTATGAGGATCGGTACCGCTACCCACCGCCGTACCGGCCGCTCTATTACGATCCATGGGCCTATCGTTACCGGCGCTACGGTTATCCCTACCGATAACGCCCGATGACGACGGCAGGCGAGGGGATCGCCCGTCGGATCGCCTTTACGGCGCTAAAACGCTATGTTGCAGGAGGATATCCATGATGACGTTGGAGGAAGCGATCACCCAGGCGATTGATTACGAAACCCGCATCCGCGACCTTTATCGTGACGCCGTTCAAGGAACCGCCGATCCTAAAGGCCGCCATGTCTTTCAGGCCCTGGCGGACGATGAACAGCGCCATATCGACTATTTGGAGGCCAAGCGCACCCAATGGTATGGCGAGGGGCGGATCACGGTTGAATCCCTGGCATCGCACATCCCGGTCGCCGAACTGTTGGCCGCCAATATGGAGGGCCTAGAGCAGACCATGGCCCGGGAAGACCGCACGGATGAAAAGCGTATGCTCAGCAAGGCCCTGCAGGTCGAGGTGGAGACCAGTGCCTTCTACCGCCGGATGGTGGAACAGGTGGAAGGGGATGCCCGCGCCATGTTTGCCCGCTTCCTGGAAATCGAAGATGGCCATATCGCCGCCGTGCAGGCCGAATTGGACTATATCAGCCATACGGGCTTCTGGTTCGATTTCCAGGAATTCGACTTGGAGGACTGATGCTCCTGCCACATGTCGGGTTACTGTTCCGCCCGATCCCGACGCCGGTGAACTTATCCCTGTCGCTTGACTGTTGAACGGGTGCGCCCGATTACCCGAGCGAACCAAAGCGCACCGGTCTGATCCAAGAGCCACCTTCCCTTGCCACAGCGCTGTCCGACATGGCGATCTTGGTCCTTTGCCCGGAACAGGTTGCACCCCCGCCGGGCGCCGCAGGAACCCACTTTGCCGCTGGTTTTAAGTCTTGACACAAAACCCAAATTTTAATATGAGCCCTCTTTTGGTTCGATAAGTTGGTCGACGGGTTATTTTGTGGCGGGAAAGGACGTCGGTTTCATTGCCTGAATCCGGCGATGGTAAGGAGACGCTATGGCAGGATCCGTTCAAGCTTTCGGGGGCAGCGGGACGTTCAAACATGGGGTCCACCCTCCGGAGCGGAAGCATTTTTCCGAAGATATGCCCATCGAGGTGGTGCCCACGCCCCAACAGGTGTTGCTGCCGATGTTGCAGCACGTCGGCGCGCCCAGCATTCCGGTGGTGAAACCCAAGGATGTCGTCGCCTTTGGCGATATGGTTTGTAAAAGCGGCGGGTTCGTGTCGGCGCCGGTACACGCCCCGATTGCCGGCAAGGTGCTGAAATCGGCCGTCACCACGCTGCCCAACGGTCGTCACGTACAGGTGCTGCCCATCAAGGCGGAAGGCGATCAACTGGAAGGCCAGGCCCTGAAGCGTGAGATCCTGGGAGGGGACTGGTCGCTGGAGGACGTGACCGATGATCGCGAAGCCATCACCCAAGCTATCGCCAATGCCGGCATCGTCGGGCTGGGCGGGGCGGCCTTTCCCACCCATGTCAAATATACCCCCAACGATAAAAAACCCGTCGATACCGTGTTGATCAACGGGTGTGAATGCGAGCCCTACCTGACGCCCGATTATCGGGTCATGCTGGAAGCCGCCCCGGCCATCGTGGCCGGTGCGACGCTGGCCGGCCGTGCCGCCGGCGCACGGGACATCATCATCGCTGTTGAAGACAACAAACCCGAAGCCATCAAGACCCTCCAGGAAGCGGCCCAAGGCAGCGACGTCAAGATCGTGGTGGTCAAAACCAAATATCCCCAGGGCAGTGAAAAACAACTCATCATGGCGGTGCTCAAGCGGGAAGTTCCGTTGGGGGGGCTGCCCCTCGATGTGGGGGTCGCGGTGAGCAATGTGGGGACGACGGTGGCCATCGCCCGGGCGGTCCTGCGGGGCAAACCCATGACCCACCGTGTGGTCAGCGTCACGGGCAGCGGCATTCGCCAGCCTAAAAATTTGCTCGTTCCGGTGGGCATCGCGTATAGCGAGTTGATCGCGTTCTGTGGCGGCCTTACGGAAAACGCCGCCCGCATCATTTCCGGCGGCCCCATGATGGGCTTTGCGTTCGCCAACCTCAATGCGCCGGTCACCAAGGGGACCAGCGCCGTGACGGTTCTGGTAGCCGACGACGTTCGCAAAGCGGACGAGACCGCCTGTATCCGCTGTGGCCGTTGCGTGGATGCCTGCCCCATGAATCTCGTGCCGACCAAGATCGCTTTGGCCAGTCGGGCCAAGGATGTGAATCTGGCCCAGGCCTATAACATCATGGCCTGTTTCGAATGCGGCTCCTGTGCGTTTACCTGTCCAGCCAGCATTCCCCTGGTCCAATTGATTCGAACCGGCAAGGCGCTGGTGGTTGCCAGTCAGCGGAAATAGGACGCGGCCCATGAGGGTCCGCCTCGTTTCGCATGCGGGGGCTCACCATTCGATCACCTCTAAGGCTGTTTAACGGATTATCATGACAGAAAACGTACAAACAATGGCATCGGAAACCAAGCCAGCGGCACCCGTCATCCATGTTTCCCCATCGCCGCATTTATCCAATCAGGCCCTCACCACCCAGCGCATCATGCTGGACGTGGTCATCGGGCTCGTGCCGACGGTACTGATGGCCCTCTATGTCTTTCGCCTTTATGCGGTCAAACAATTGGCGATTTGCGTTATCAGCTGCCTCGCCGCGGAAGCTCTCTTTACCCGCATGCGCGGGCGGGCGCTCCCGCTGGCGGATTGCTCCGCGCTGGTCACCGGACTGATCATAGCGCTTTCTTTGCCGGGCCCTGCTCCCTGGTACGTGGGCCTGATCGCTTCTTTTGTGGCCATCGGCATCGGCAAGACCATCTTCGGTGGTGTCGGCATGAATATCTTCAATCCGGCCATGGTGGGACGGGCCTTTGTCATGATCGCGTTTGCCAGCGCGCTGGCTGCCGCCGGTTATCAGGATGCCACCAGCGCGGTGGATGCGGTCACCCAGGCGACCCCCTTGGATACCTTTAAACAGACCGGCCTGTCGACCCCACTGTCCGTTTTGTTTTTCGGCCTGACCAACGGATCCTTGGGTGAGACCAGCGCCCTGGCATGTCTTATCGGCGGTCTCTATCTGTGTATTCGCCGCACCGCTTCATGGGAAATTCCAGCCGGGGTCATTCTGTCGGTGGCGGTGCTGGGCGGCATCGCGAATCTGGCCAATCCCCATTCGGGCTGGACGGTCCTGCATCATCTCTTAAGCGGGGCTTTGCTGTTCGGCGCTTTTTTCATCGCCACGGACCCGGTCTCCAGTCCGCTCACCCCCAAAGGCAAATTCATATTCGGTGTCGGCATTGGCGCGATCATTATGCTGCTGCGGCTCTTCAGCGGCTACCCGGAAGGCGTCATGTTCGCCGTACTCCTGATGAATGCCCTGACGCCCCTGATCAACCGCTGGACCATCCCGCGTCCTCTGGGAGGCCAGAAGTAGGCCGCCATTCCCTTGCATTTCGGGCATTGGTGCGGATTCAACGAATTTTTCTGAGGAGAGCGTAGGCACGGCATGACAGAACATGTGAAATCCAATTTTTTTTCCCAGGCCTGGCTGGTACTGCTTCTGTCCATCTGTTTCGGAGCCCTGCTGGCGGCCGTGCAGATCACCCTGGGGCCGACCATCGAGGCCAACAAAATCAACGAAACCCTGGCGAAAGTCCCCGAAATGGTTTTCGGTGCGGCACGGGCCGAGGAATTGGCCGCCAAGCATGAAACCGTGGATGTCAGTCCCCTCTCGGTGGAGGTGGACAAGGCCGGGAAAAAGGTACGTTACAGCGTCTACGAAGCCAGGACCAATGGGCATCTGGATGGATGGGTCGCCAAAACCGCCGGTCAGGGGTATGCCGACAAGATCGAAATGCTGATCGGCTTCGATCCGCAGATGGACAAGATCACCGGTATTTTCATCCTCGACCAGAAAGAGACACCCGGTCTCGGCAATAAAATTTCCACCGAAGACTGGCGGCACCAGTTTGTGGGCAAATCCACGGCGCAACCCCTTTCGGTGGTGAAGGGCAATGTCAAGGCCGGCAATGAGATCGACGCCATCACGGGGGCCACCATTTCCTCCAAGTCCGTGACCGGTATCGTCAATACGGTGGTTAAAGATCTTCGTAACCCTTTGATTGAGAAGGCAAAAGGAAAGTAGTCATGGCTGACCAACCCACTGCCCTGGAACGTTTCATTCAGGGGATTCTACCCGAAAATCCGGTTTTCAGGCAGCTTCTCGGGCTGTGCCCAACGCTGGCGGTGACCAACAACATGAAATCCGCCGTCACGATGGCCGGCGCGGTCATGTTCGTTCTCTTCTGCGCCAACGTCATCACCAGTCTGATCCGCAACCTGCTCAAGCCCCATCTGCGCATCGTCATCTTTACCCTGACCATTGCGACCTTCGTGACGATCGCCGACCGCTTCCTGGCCGCTTATCTCTATCAGATGAGCAAAACCCTGGGACCTTACATCCCGCTGATCATCGTCAACTGCATCATCATCTGCCGCTGTGAAGTCTGCGCCTCCAAACAGGGGATGGTGACCGCCGGCGCGGATGCCATCGGGCAATCCATCGGTTTCGGGATCGCCCTTTCGGCCATCGCCAGCGTGCGTGAAATCCTGGGGACCGGCAACTTTTTTGATATCCCCGTGCTGCCGGCGGCCTGGCCGGACTGGGTCATCATGGTGCTGCCGCCGGGGGCCTTTTTGACCTTTGGTCTCCTGATCGGGCTGGTGAACTGGTACACCTCATTGCGTGCATCTAAAGCCGGGAATAGCGAGGGCTAACCACTATGCTGAACTATATCGTCGATATTTTCCTGATTGCCGTAAGTGCTGCGCTCATCAACAACTTTGTGCTGCACTATTTCGTGGGCTGCTGTCCCTTCGTGGGGGTGTCCCGGCGCATCGACATGGCGTTTGGCATGGGAGCCGCGGTGACCTTCGTGATCAGCATCGCGGCTTTCATCAGCTGGGTCATTACCACCTTTGTACTGGTGCAGGGGGCGCCCCTTTCGCGTTGGATCGCCGGCTTTTTCGTGTCGCCCGAGACTGCGGCCAACGTGGATCTGACCATATTAAGCTATATCGTCTATATCCTGGCGATTGCGTCCTCGGTGCAGTTCGTTGAAATGTATGTGCGCAAATTCTACCCCCCGCTCTATAAATCCTTCGGGGTCTACCTCCCTCTGATTACGACCAATTGTGCGATTCTCTTCGCGTGTCTGATGATCATGAGCCACATCGTGGGGGTGGACGATCCGGCTCAGGCGTGGGATCTGGGCCGCTCATTGGTGCTGGGTATTTTCGGCGGGGTGGGCTTTACCATCGCCATTGTCATCATGGCCGGTATCCGGGAAGAACTCGATCTGTGCGATGTGCCGGCGCCTTTCAAGGGGACGGCCATTACGATGATCGTAGCCGGTATCCTGGCCCTGGGATTCATGGGCTTCACCGGTGTCGATTCCGGGCTGCGCAAAGCCATGACGCCGCGTCCGGCCGGCCAGGCCGTTTTAGACCAGAACCAACCGTCGCGCATCGTCGATCAAGGGACAAACAACCAGCCCATTGGCTGAACCAGGCGATGCCGTCCGCATGCGACACTGACGGCAGGCATCCGCAGCGCCTATCAGGATAGGGAGATGGATTCATGAATGCAGTTACGTTGGGCCTTTCCGCTGGGACCCTTTTCGCGATGGCCGTCGTTTTTTCGTATATCCTCGGCTGGGCCAGCCGTAAATTTCACGTGGAAGTGGATTCCCGGGTGACGGCCATCATGGAAGTCCTGCCCGGCGCCAATTGCGGCGGCTGCGGGTTTGTGGGGTGCAGCGATTATGCCGAGGCCATCGTTGGTGCCGATGCGCCGGTCAACAAGTGCACGGTGGGCGGCGAAAGCTGTGCCGCCCAAGTGGCGGGTATCATGGGCGTGGAATTGAAGGAAACCCTGCCGTTCCGGCCGATCGTGCACTGCGGTGCGCATACCGAAGACAAGCTGCAGCGGCACACCTATTTGGGGGAGCAAACCTGTTCCGCGGTCAATCTGGTTTCCGGCGTGCAGGGATGCACTTATGGATGCCTGGGCTATGGCGACTGTACGCGGGCCTGCAATTACGACGCCATTCATGTCGTGGACGGTCTGGCGACGGTGGATTACGACAAGTGCGTGGGTTGCGGCGCCTGCGCCAATGTATGCCCCCGCAATATCATTACGATGACGCCTTTCAAGTACCAGCGTGTGATGGCGGTGGCCTGTTCCAACAAGGATTTCGGCAAGGCGGTGAAGGAGGTTTGCCAGGTGGGCTGCATCGGGTGCAAGGCCTGTGCGAAAGCGTGCAGCCTTTTTCAGGTGGAAGACAATTTGTCTTCCATCAATTATGATCTATACTGCCAGGACTACACGGAAGAGCTCAAGAAGGCCATCGAGAAGTGCCCCCAGAAGAAGATCATCCTGGTGGGCAAACCCACCGCCAAGCACCTGGAAGAGACCAAGGACATGGACGTTCCCGAGTTGGTGGAGGCCAATTTCCACACCACGGTGGATGATACCGAGTGGTGGGGCTAAGCGGCTGAAAAAGGTCTGCTCCGTCAGAACCCCGTACACCGGAAGATTAGCGCAAGGCAGGGAAGAAGTTCCCTGCCTTTTTTTGTTTTTGTAAAGGGGCCTCTAAACAGCGCTGCCAAGACCGGTTTCCCGCCGTGCGTTGCCGGAGATCGCTTCAGACGGTCCGCACGGCTTTGACATGATTGGCAAAGCTGCGATCCTGCCAGGCCACGAATCCCAATTCCAGACTGACGTACCAGGCGCTCGTGTAACTGCGGCGGTCGCTGCTCCACAGCCGTTTCTGGTGGGTTGCAAAGTCCGGGGGGAGGCAAAAATCCGTATCGGAAAGGGGGGGGCGCAGAAGGGTCAGCAACTCCGCCACGGTGGGCAGACGCCAGTCGTTGTGGCCGGCCCATCCCCGGGCGTTCAGTTTTTCGACGTAGGCCGCGGCCGCCGCCCAGTCCAGGGGATAGGCGCTGCCCCCATGTTGCCATTGCAGGCCGCTGGCGGCATCCAGGACGCTCCGGCCCCCCTCGCGGTGACGGAAGCGGGCCGCATGATAATGTTGGGGTTGCCAGAGAGCGTTTAATCCTAAAAGCGCCCTGGCATCACCGGTGCCGGTGCGCATGGGCTGCGCACGCGGGGTCTGTTGATCCGCCGGTTCCGGCCCCTGTCCGTCATCCGGGGGGGTAAACAGACGGCAGGTCGCCTCCCGGTCTTCTTGCCACTGCTGGTAGAGGGCCGTCAAAGCCTCGGCCATGGATGCCGCATCCGGATAGCGGTCAGACGGTTGCCGCGCGAGACTCCGGGCCAGAAAAGCGTCCCATTCCGGGGACAATTGCGGCTGGTGGCGACGGGCGGATTGGAGGGGATGACGGGGCAGTCTTCCGGTGAGCATGCGGTAGACCATGACCCCCACGGCATACAGATCGGCGGTGCGGTCGACCATGTCCGGGCGGGCTTCCTGTTCGGGCGCCGCGTAGTAGGGGGAGCCTACCTTAAGTGTCGGTGGTACGCGCAGGCCTTCGCCGCGTGTCTTGGAAAGTCCGAAATCGCACAGCTTGACCGTGTCCTTTTCGGTCAGCAGGACGTTAAAGGGTTTCATATCCCGGTGGATGATGCCGGCGGCATGCAGACGACGCAACCCCGCCAGCATCTGGCGCGTATAATGGACCACCTTCTCGATGCGCAGGGGACGGGAGGGAGCCTCGGTGCGGTAGGTCTCCCCGATCACCGCGCCCAGGTTGTTGCCATAGTAGTCCATGACATAGAACGGACTTTCCTGGTGACGGCCGTAGTCGAACACCGCGATGACATTCGGATGGCGTATGGCGGCCAAAAGCCGGGCCTCTTCGGTAAACAGGCGTTCGAGGGCTTCACGGCCCATGAGGTCGACCAGAAGTTCCGCCGGGGCCAGCAGCTTCAGGGCCAGGATGCGTCGGATGACAGGGACCTCGACCTTCAGCACCTTGCCCATGCCGCCCCGCCCCAGAAGCCCGCAGATGCGATAGTGTCCGATGGTTTTCATGGCGCTCGGCAGGGTTACAACAAACGGGTGGCGTGGGACTCCGGCAGCCCGGCGGCCAGTATTTTGGCCACGACCGCTTCGACATCGTAGGGCACATAGCGCAGTTCGACGGTCAGGGCTTCCGGGTCGAACACGACGTATTTGGCATTGTTGTTGCCGTCCCGCGGCTGACCGACGCTGCCCACATTGACGATATAGCGGCCTTGGGGCTCCAACTGCCGGATGCCGCGGTAAAACTCGCTGCGTTCAATGTGCCCGTCCAGGGATTCGATGATTTCCGGATAATGGGTGTGGCCGGTGAAGAAGATTTGCTCGGGAAGGGCGGCAAAGGTTTCCGCCAGCTCTTCGGCGGTGACCTGAAACTGATAGATCACAGGTGAATCGGGGGGGAAGCCGTGCACGAACCGGCAGGTGTCCTGGATACGGCAGTAGGGAAACTGGTGAATCCGATCGATGGCCTTTTCCGACAGCATGGTCACGGTCTTGCGGAGCGACTCGCGGGCCACGGGATTGAACCAGTCCAGTTCCGAAGGGTCGATGACGGCCAGCTCATGATTGCCCAGCACGGACGGAATACCCCGCTCCGTCAAACAATCGATGACGGCTTCCGGTTCGGGGCCATAGCCGATATTGTCGCCCAGGCTGAAAATAGCGGTGATGCCCAGCGATTCGATGTCCCGCAATACTTCATCGAAGGCATCGCGATTGCTGTGGATATCGGAGAGTACGGCAATTTTTGTCATGCCTGTGCCTTCCCGGTCAGTCTGTTCAACGAAGGATTCCCAAATACCAGTGGATCAGTTCCGTACCGAAAAAAATATAGGCGATCGCTCCGGCGGCCAGAAAGGGGCCGAAAGGCAGGCGGCTTTTCATGGAGCGGCCGGTCGGCAGGGCCAGGGCCAGGCCGATCAGGGAGCCGGAAAGGGATGAAAAAAAGATCGTGAACAAGACCCCCTGCCAGCCGATTAAAGCACCGATCATCGCCAGGAGCTTGATATCACCGCCCCCCATACCATCGCGACCGGTCAGCAGTTGATAGCCCAGGGCCACGGCATACAGGGTGCCGCCGCCCAGGAGGATGCCGATCAGGGCATCAACCCAGGAAATAAAGGGTACCAGGAAGCCCAGGAGAAAAAACAAGGGGATGCCCGTCAGGGAGAGGCGGTCGGGAATGATCTGGTGGTCGATATCGATGAAGGTGATGACCAACAGGACGGCCACAAAGAGAAAATAGACGGGCGTGGCCATTGTGAGACCGTATTTCAAGAAGATGGCCAGGGCCGCGATGCCGGTGATCAGTTCCACCAGGGGATAGCGCAACGGGATATGGACGCCGCAGCGGCGGCAGCGGCCCCGCAGCACGAGATAACTGATCATCGGAATATTGTCGTAAAAGCGGATGGCATAGCCGCAACGGGGGCAGGCCGAGGGCGGGTATACAATGGATTTGCCTTCCGGGATGCGGTAGATGCAGACGTTGAGGAAGCTGCCGATGCAGGCGCCGAAGCCCAAAGCGGCTATCTCGAGCAATCGGAACAACGGCATGGCTTGCATTCCTTGCAGCTTGCGGGGGTTCCCGGCGATGGTTAGGATTACACTACAAGCCGCGTGTACAGGGACGGTCGGACGATCGTCGCGGGACCATCGGTGACGGCGGCCTGGTGGCTGACATTTTGACTTTATATTTAGGCGTGCGCCGCCAAAAAAGCAAGGCGGATGTGTTGTTTTTACCCGTTATCGTCTTATATTTATATGTTTTAGCGCCTGGGACAAAGATCGCTGTAAGGGGCCCGGCGATCCCCGCGCTAACGGCGGCTTGAAGAACGACCCCGGATCCAAGGAGATACAATGGCTGAAACCGATAAGGACGATCTGGTCACCATCATCGACGAAGAAGAACGGCAGGATGTTGTACCGGAAGCCCTGCCGCTGATGCCGGTGCGCGATGTGGTGATTTTCACCGATATGCTGCTGCCGTTGTTCGTCGGGCGCAAGAAGTCGATCCGTGCCGTGGAGGAAGCCTTGGCGAAAGACGGCTACATCCTGCTGGCGACCCAGAAGGATCCCAATGTGGAGAACCCCGGATCGGACGATATCTATTCCATCGGGACCATCGGTCGCATCCTGCGTATGCTCAAACTGCCGGACGGGCGCGCCAAGGCCCTTGTCCAGGGCGTTGCCAAGGCCCGTATCAAACGCTATCTGCGCACCCGCAGCTTCTACCGGGTCAAGATTGAAACCCTCGTGGAACCCGAGCTTACGGAAATGAGCATCGAGGTGGAAGCCCTCATGCGCAATGTCCGGGAATATTCGGAAAAAATCCTGGCCCTGCGCGGCGAATTGACCAACGATGTCAGTGCGATTCTCGACAGCATCGACAATCCCGGCAAGCTGGCGGATCTGGTGGCCTCCAACCTCAAGCTGAAGATCGAAGAAGCCCAGGAGGTTTTGGAGAACGTCGATCCGGTTAAACGGCTTGAGAAAGTCAATACCCTCCTGTCGCGGGAGATGAGCCTTTCCACGATCCAGGCCAAAATCCAATCCGAGGTCAAGGACGAGATTTCCAAAAACCAACGGGATTATTTCCTGCGGGAGCAGATGCGGGCCATCAACCGGGAACTGGGCGAAGGGGACGACCGGGCCCAGGAGATCGAAGACTATCAGGGCAAAATCCGCAAATCGGGCATGTCCAAGGAAGCCCGCGAAGAAGCCCACAAGCAGCTCCGCCGGCTGGAGCAGATGCATTCCGATTCCGCCGAGGCGGCCATCGTTCGCACCTATCTGGACTGGATGGTGGAAGTTCCCTGGCGCAAGGCCACCAAAGACATGCTGGACCTGGCGTATGCCCGCAAGGTGCTGGACCGGGAGCATTACGGTTTGAGTAAGATCAAAGACCGCATCCTGGAATACCTCAGCGTGCGTAAACTCAACCCCAAGATGAAGGGCCCCATCCTGTGTCTGGTGGGGCCTCCGGGAGTCGGCAAAACCTCGCTGGGGCAGGCCATTGCCAAAGCCATGAAACGCAAATTCACCCGCATGTCTCTGGGGGGCATCCATGACGAGGCTGAAATCCGGGGACATCGCCGCACCTATATCGGTGCGCTGCCCGGGCGCATCATCCAGGGGCTCAAGCAATGCGGGGTCAACAACCCGGTCTTCATGATGGACGAAATCGACAAGCTGGGGTCTGATTTTCGGGGCGATCCGTCCTCGGCGCTGCTGGAAGCGTTGGACCCGGAGCAGAATGGGGCCTTCAGCGACCATTACCTGAACCTGCCCTTCGACCTTTCCAATGTCATGTTCATCCTCACGGCCAACCTGACCGATACCATTCCTTCGCCTTTGCTCGACCGTATGGAAGTGATTAATCTGCCGGGTTATACCGAAGAGGAAAAGCATAAAATCGCCGATGGGTATCTAATTCCGCGCCAGATCAAGAACAACGGCCTGACGGCCCGCAATATCCGCTTCAGCACCGGTGCGGTGGATCTGATGATCACCGAATACACCCTGGAGGCCGGGCTGCGCAATCTGGAGCGCGAGCTGGGCACCATCTGCCGCAAGGTTGCCCGCAAGATCGCCGAAGGACGCAAGGGGCCGTATTTCATTACCCAGAAAAACCTCATTCGTTATCTGGGGCCGCCCAGCTTTCAACCGGAGCTTGACAAGGACGAAAGCCAGGTGGGGCTGGTGACCGGCCTGGCCTGGACCCAGACCGGCGGGGAGGTATTGTACGTGGAAACCTCCATGATGCCCGGCAAGGGCGAACTCATCATGACCGGCCAGTTGGGCGAGGTCATGCAGGAATCCGGACGGGCGGCCATGAGCTATGCCCGGGCCAACGTGGAGCGGTTGGGGGTGAAGCGGACCATCTTCGAGAATTATGATTTCCACATCCACGTACCGGCCGGCGCCATCCCCAAGGACGGGCCCTCGGCCGGTATCGCCATGGCCACCGGTCTGATTTCGGTTTTATTGGGCCGTCCGGTGAACAAGGACGTGGCCATGACCGGCGAGATTTCCCTGCGGGGCCGGGTGCTGCCCATTGGCGGGTTGAAGGAGAAGGCCATGGGCGCCTTGCGGGGCAAGGTTTTTACCGTGATTATCCCCGAAAAAAATCGCAAAGATCTCATGGACATTCCACCTAACGTCAAACGCAAACTCAAATTCATGACAGTTCAGCACGTGGACGAAGTCCTCAATATTGCCCTGGAACCGGCCCCCAAACCCCAGCGCAAACGGTCGACACCCCCTAAGAAAACCGCCAGAGGTAAGGCCAGCGGCGGTAAGCGCCGTTAGGCGACGGTATGCTCACCCTCGCGATCGATACCGCCAGCCGCAGTTGCAGTGTGGCTGTTGCCGACGGCGATACGCTCCTGGCCGAGATCAACGATGCCAGCGGAGAAACCCATTCCCGGCATTTGATGGCCATGGTGGATCAGGCCGTGGCCATGTCCGTAAAGCATATTAGGGCCATTGAGGGGTATGCCGTTACGCGGGGACCGGGCAGTTTTACCGGACTGCGGATCGGGATCGGCGCGGCCAAGGGGCTGGCGGAAGCCGCCGGTCGCCCCCTGGTGGGGGTTTCCAGCCTGGAAGCGCTGGCCTGGCAGGCGGCCCGGACCGACGCCATCATCCTTCCGATGCTGGATGCGCGCCGCAAGGAGGTTTACGCGGCCCGTTATATCCACCGGGATGGTGCTTTGAAGCCGCTTGGTGCGGAAAGGGCCTTGCCTCCGGAAGATGCGGTGGCAGGCCTGGCAGAGCCCTGTCTTCTCGTGGGCGACGGAGCATTGGCCTACGAGGTGCGCCTGCGCGCGGCCCTGGGGGCGCATATGCAACTGGCCCTGCCCTCCCAGCACGTCATCCGGGCCTCCACGGTCGCTTTTCTGGCCCGCGAGGGGCTGACCGGCGCTCTGGATGAGCGCATGACATTGACACCCCACTATCTCCGCCCGTCATATGCCGATCAGCAACGCCATCCGATCAGCGGATAACCGTTAGCGATCCCGGCCTTGCGGAAAAACGGTCTGGTTTGGCGGTTGACAAGTATTTAGGGGATTGATAAAAATAAAACTTTTCAAATTACGGGTACGCGGGGAGTGCCCCTCTTCGAGGAGTCAGGAATCTTATCATGAGCCGTTATGTTTGGGCCGATCCGCCCAGCCAGACCGCTTTTCCCATCGCCCGCCCGGGTCTGCCCTTTATCGGCGCCGCCAGCTTCGTGACGGCTGTTTTTGCGTTGTTGGGCCTGCAGTGGCCGGCGCTCATCGGTCTGGTGGCCACCCTGTGTATCTGCGCCTTTTTCCGGGATCCCGACCGCGTCATTCCCACGGACGATGGTGCGGTGGTGTCACCCGCGGACGGCAAGGTGGTCGTGTGTGAAAAAGTGGGCCAGTCCGATTTCTACGAGGGCGAATGCCTCAAGATCAGTATTTTCATGACGGTCTTCAATGTACATGTGAACCGCATCGTATATGACGGTACGATAACCGATGTGAACTATTATCCCGGCAAATTTTTTTCCGCCAATCTGGACAAAGCCTCCCGCGAAAACGAGCACAATGCGCTGACCCTGGAAGGCCCCGGAGGGCATCGTATGGTGGTCGTGCAGATTGCCGGGCTCATTGCGCGCCGTATTGTCTGCGGGGTTCAGGCGGGCACCGACCTCGTCCGGGGTGAACGTTTTGGCATGATTTGTTTCGGTTCACGCCTGGATGTCTATTTGCCCCCGGAAACCCAGGCGAAGGTGGGCGTCGGTGATAAAGTGGCCGCAGGCACCTCCATCCTTGGTTATCTGAAATAACAATACCGCAAAGTGCGAAGCACGGATGGCGGCGGAGACACACGACGATCTCCGTGGCAGCATGATACGCATGACGATTAGCCGGTCCCATGACAGCCGACCGGCTAAACTTATTTGGCTATAAAGTTTGGGCATAAAGGAGTCAGATTGGAACGGATACCGATTACCCGTAACGGGTATGAAACGCTCAAGGCGGAGCTGGAGCGCATCAAGAAGATCGATCGGCCCCAGAACATCCTCGCCATCGAGGAGGCCCGCGCCCATGGCGATCTCTCCGAGAATGCCGAATACGATGCCGCCAAGGATCGCCAGCAGTTCATCAACGCGCGCATCGGTGAGCTGGAATTCAAACTCGCCAATGCCGACATCATCGATCCGAGCAACCTTCCCCGGGACCGTGTGGTGTTCGGCTCCCGGGTCTTGCTGGAAAATATCGAGACCGGCGAAGGGGTTGAATACCAACTGGTGGGGCCTGACGAATCCGATATCCAGGAGGGCCGCATCTCGGTCTCCTCACCGTTGGGCAAGGCCATTATCGGCAAACGCCCGGACGACGAAATTACCGTGCAGGCACCCGGCGGCAAGCGGGTCTACGAGTTGGTGGAAATCCTTTGATGGGCGTTAAAACGTTGCACAAACATGCTTTATTGCAGGAGGTGGATACGTGGCAAGAATAACGGTCGAAGATTGTCTGCGGCGGGTTCCCAACCGCTTTATGCTGGTCAACCTGGTGGCCCAACGCGTGCGTCAGATTCGCGAAGGTTCGGAATATCTGGTAAGTTCGCCTAAAAATGAAGACATCGTTATTTCCCTGCGGGAAGTGGCGGCCGGCCGCGTGGCGTTTGTGCGGAACTCGGAAGAAGAGTGAGTCCTGGCATGGCGGGTGTCTATGGCGAAAGGCTCACCGCCCGGGTTCGTGACGGATGGCCCCCGATCCCGGCGCCTGGCCAGCGGGGGTGACATCGCCTGACAACGCCGTTTCAACGATTATGGCCACGAAGCGCAGGGGATCATATCGGGCTTTAAACCGCGAGGTCGGCCGGGCCCTTGTGAAATACCGCATGATGGATGACGGCGACCGCATCCTGGTAGGCGTTTCCGGCGGCAAGGACAGCATCGCCCTGCTGTGGACTCTGGCCGAGCGGCAGCAGCGCTCGCCCATTGCCTACAGGCTGTTTCCCGTCCACATCGATCCGGGCTTCCCGGGCGGTTTTGGCGACGCGCTTCAGGCCCAGTGCCGTGACATGGGGCTGACGTTGCGGGTGGAAAACACGGATTACGGTTCGGTCGCCCACAGCACGGAAAACCGCGAAAACCCCTGTTTCCTCTGTTCCCGCCTGCGGCGCAAACGCCTTTTCGAAATCGCCCACGAACTGGGTTGCCGGAAAGTGGCCCTGGCCCACACCAAAGACGATATCATCGAGACCTTTTTCATGAACATCTGCTACGCCGGGGAGGTCAGCACCATGTTGCCGGCCCAGCCCTTTTTCAAGGGCCTGATAACCGTCATCCGGCCCCTGGCATTTGCGGAAGAAGGTCTGATCCGGCGTTTCGTTCGCCAGAACGGCTTGCGCACCTTCCAGAATCCCTGTCCCAGCGCCAACCGCAGCAAGCGTGCCGAAATCAAATGGTTGCTGGAAAAGCTCTACCACAGCAACCCCAAAATCAAGGGCAACGTTTTCCGGGCCATGCACCACGTCAAATTGGACTATCTGTTGAAATGAGTTCCGGCCGTTGGGATGGATCGCCTGCCGGGCACGCCTCTTTTGTACAAATGGCTTGAATCGGCCGCCTGAATCGGGTATGAGCAGGTCTGCCGGCCTCACGGGGGACCGCATCGGGCGAAAAAACCGATGGCGGCTCGCCGTGAGGAACCGTCAGCCTCAATTCCGAACGTATCGCAAAATTAAGATCAGGGTTCCTGACAAGGCGTGAGACGGTGAAAAAGCGGAGCATACACGAAGTATGTGAGCATTTTGAACCGGCACACTATGCCCCTTATCCCTAAGAATCAGATGCGGTATCCAGTATTGCTGGAAACGCCGTCAGGGGGACTTAGATTATTTTTGCGATACGTTCGAGCGACCCTTTGGGAGGCGCATGCGAGACGTCCAGAACGAACCCGACTACCGGAACATCCCGATCGACAAGGTCGGCATCAAGAATTTGCGCTATCCCATCAAAGTGCTGGACCGCAACAACGGCTACCAGCATACGGTGGCGACCATCAACATGTATGTGGACCTGCCCCACCGCAACAAGGGTACCCACATGAGCCGGTTTGTGGAAATCCTCAATCAATACCGCCTGGAACTCTCCCTGAAGAAGATTTCCGACATCCTGGCGGAGATGAAGACGCTCCTCAATGCCGCCTCGGCCCACATCGAGATCACGTTTCCCTATTTCATCGAAAAAACCGCCCCGGTGAGCCTGGCCACCGGACTGATGGACTATACCTGCACCATCCGGGGCTCCAGCGGGCCGGACGGCAAGATCGACCTGGTGTCGGAAGTGGCCGTACCGATTTCATCGGTCTGTCCCTGTTCCAAGGAGATCAGTAAATGGGGGGCCCACAATCAGCGGGGAGAAGTCTCTCTCAAGGTTCGCTTCAAAAAGTTTATCTGGATCGAGGACATGATCGGGATAGTCGAATCCGCAGCCTCCTCGGAAGTTTACAGCGTTCTGAAGCGGGTGGATGAGAAATCGGTCACCGAGGCCGCCTACCTGAACCCCAAATTTGTGGAAGACATTGTCCGGGATATTGCCGCCGCCTTGCGTCAGGACGACAACATCACCTGGTTTTCCGTGGGGGCGGAGAACTTCGAATCCATCCACAACCACAGCGCCTACGCCCACATTACCAGCCATCAAATGGCCGAGGAAACCCTCGGCAGCAGCTGAAAGGCATCGCCGCCGGCTTGCGTGCGCTGCCCGGACAACCCTCCAAGGCATGGTCTGGATCAAGAGGAACGTTTTGGCATCTAGTGCCTTTCCAGAAATGGTGGGGTCTGGTTCCGGTCAAGGCCGCAGGGAATTGGAAACCGACGGCGTAGCCCGATGAGCGATAGCCTTGCGTAGTGGGCTACGGCAAGGATTTCCACTGACCGAGAACGCTGTCCGGGGCCAAAAGATGCCATTGATGGATGGGCATTATTTAACGATGAAGCTCAAAGATGGCGCGGCGGATCTGGCGCATCACCGGCGCCGTGGTTTTGCCGGGCTGGTTGCGGAAAAGGGCGAAACGGTAGAATTCTCCGGGGTGAACCTCGATATAGCCCGCACGTGTCCGCACGCCTTTCAGGGTACCGGTCTTGAAGTATTCCCGATCTTTGTAAGTCAGCAGGTCGTGATAGGGAAGAAAGCCGGCCAGAACCGCCGCCATGTCGCGCACGGATAGCCTGTCCAGCCGCGAGATACCCGAGCCCTCCACGAAAAAGCCTTTTCGGACCCCGATCTCATCCACCGCATAACCCCTAAGGGCCCGGACGCCTTTTTCCAGGGTGGCCGGGGGGCCGTAGCGCTGCGCCCCCATGGCCATGAGCAATTGATTGGCCGTAAAGTTGTTGGAATACGCCAGCAAACGCTGGACGACCTGGGGAAGGGCATCGGGCGAGCGCTGATGGAGGATCAGGTGGGCCTGCCGGGCGCTATTCGGCGCCACACGGATTTTTCCGCGTACGACGAGGCCCTCTTTTTCCAGAAAATAGCGGAACAGCCGGCCGGCATAAAGTGTCGCTTCGTCCCCCCGATGGGAGAGCACGATGCGCCCTTCCTGCAAGCCGGAACGGTGGATGCGCGCCGTTACCATGGGCAGGAGAGGCGTCTGCTCCTCGGCCGATTGAAGGCGCCCTCCGACGTGAGTGAAAAAGACGGTGTTGAAATTGACGCACAGGGCGCCGATGGGCGCGTCATAGGGGTTGGTGGTCGTGCCGACGCCCGGGATGGTCAGCGGCCCCTGGAAATAGGCGGTATCCAGGAGAATGTGGTTGATCTCATGGGGGATCAGGGCGGTCAGCCGGTGGGCGATCCCGGCGATGACCTCGGAAACCAGGAGGGGATCGCCATAGCCCTTGATGACCAGGTTGTCTTCGGCGTCCAGCAGAAAATCGGTGGGGAACCGGTAGTCTGATCCCAGGGTGTGGAGGGCCGCCAGCGATGTCAGGATTTTCATCGTCGAGGCCGGGGCCATGGCCTGATCCGGGTTGTGGGACCACACGACCCGGCCGGCCGGATCCAATACCAGCAGGGCGTCCCGGGGACCCAGGCCGGTGATGGCGGGCACGGCACCGGCCGAGGCGGCGATCATCAGCCACAGCGCACCAACCAATGCGAGTCGTAGCGGCGCAAAGACACGCCGCGGGGATTTAGGGCTGTTTCGTTTCGTCATAAGGGGTCATGGCGTGAAAGAAAGGTTGTCAGAGGGTCGAAACGGCCTGTTGCATTAACGATCTTCTTGAAAGGGATCAATTCATGTTCCCGCAGGATCAGGGCTTTCCACAATAAGCGTCACCGGCCCGTGATTGACCAGACGGACATCCATCAGGCGCCGGAAGCGGCCGGTGGCGACGCTGAGGCCCAGGGCGCGGACCTGTTCTACAAACCGCTCGTAAAGCGTTTCACCTTTTTCCGGTGGGGCTGCTTGCACGAACGAGGGGCGCCGTCCCTTGCGGCAGTCGCCGTAGAGGGTGAACTGGCTGACCACCAGCATTTCACCGCCGCATTCCAGCAGCGAGCGGTTCAGCTTGCCGGCTTCGTCTTCGAAGATGCGCAGGTGGACGATCTTGGCGGCCAGCCAGTCGGCCTCCCGGGCGGTGTCCTTTTCGGCTACCCCCAACAGGACCAGCAGGCCGGGGCCGATCGATCCCACTGTTTCATCCGCCACCGTAACGCTGCAACGGGTGACGCGCTGCACCACCGCTCGCATGGCCGCTCTCCTGATTCGGTCTGCTAAAAGCCATTGCCTATCGCCCCAACAGATCGGCGAAAGGATTGTTGAAGGGGCGCTTCTCCGCTTTCCCCTGATTCCCGGGCGCTTTTTGGGGGGGACGCCTGGAACGCCGTTGCCCTTCTTCGGCCTTGGGCGATGACGATTTTCCCGCCCCGGGCTGCTGCTTCATGGATAACGCGATCCGGCGGCGCTCCAAATCCACCTCCAACACGGTGACGGTGACCTTCTGGTTCACTTTTACCACGTGGGAGGGGTCTTTGACAAAACGGTCGGCCATTTGGCTGATGTGAACCAGGCCGTCCTGATGGACCCCGATATCCACGAAGGCGCCGAACCGGGTGACATTGGTCACGATCCCCGGAAGGGGCATACCTGGCCTGAGATCCTTGATATCTTCGATGCCCTCGGCAAAGGAGAAGGTCTCGAAGGGGTCGCGCGGGTCGCGGCCGGGTTTGGACAGCTCTTCCATGATATCCGCCAGCGTCGGCAGGCCTACCGCATCGGTGACATAGCGGTTGAGATCGATCCGCCGCCGCAGGGCCGCATCCTTTAGAAGATCTTCCACCGTGCAGTCCAGGTCGGCCGCCATGGCGTCCACCACGGGATAGCTTTCCGGATGCACCGCGCTGGCATCCAGAAGCTGGGAGCCGTTGGGGATTCGCAGGAACCCGGCGCATTGTTCAAAGGCTTTGGGCCCCAGCCGGGGAACGTCATGCAGTTGGGCGCGCGACAGGAAGGGACCGTTGGCGTTGCGAAAGGCGATGATGTTCTGGGCCAGGGCCGGCCCCAGGCCCGATACATAGGTCAACAGCTCCCGGCTGGCGCGATTGAGATCCACGCCGACCCCATTGACGCAGCTGACCACCGTGTCGTCAAGGCCTTTTTTAAGGGCGGACTGGTCCACATCGTGCTGATACTGGCCCACCCCGATGGACTTGGGGTCGATCTTGACCAGTTCCGCCAGGGGATCCATCAGACGACGGCCGATGGAGACCGCTCCGCGCACGGTAATGTCGTGGTCCGGGAACTCCTCCCGGGCCACTTCCGAGGCGGAGTAGATGGAAGCGCCGCTTTCATTGACCATGACAATGGGGATTTCTGACGGCAGACCGATGCCTTTAAGAAAGTTTTCCGTCTCGCGGCTGGCGGTGCCGTTGCCCACGGCAATGGCCTCGATGCGAAAGCGTTTGACCAGATCCTGAATCGTCTGGGCGGCCTGCTGGAGGCGGGCCTCCGAACCGATCACGTACACCATGTCATGGTGCAGGAGCTGGCCCTGGCGGTCCAGGCAGACCACCTTGCCGCCCGTGCGATAGCCCGGATCGATGGCCAGGATTCGTTTGGCCCCTAAGGGGGAGGCCATCAGCAGCTCCCGCAAATTGCCGGTGAAGACCCGAATGGCTTCCATATCGGCGCGTTCCTTGAGCGCCAGGCGGGTTTCGGTCTCCATGGCCCGGGAAAGCAGCCGCTTGTAGCTGTCGTGCACGGCCTGGCGCACCTGGTCGCTGTCCTCTTCCGCGCCCTTCACAAAAAGGGCTTCCAACAGTTCCAGGGCGTCTTCCTCGGGCGGGGCCACCGTGAGGTTGAGGATATCTTCGCGCTCCCCCCGGCGCATGGCCAGGATGCGGTGGGAGGGCGCGCCGGCGGCCGGCTCTTCCCATTCAAAGTAGTCCCGGTATTTGGCGCCTTCGGCTTCCTTGCCCGTGGCCACCCGGCTGCGCAGGACGGCCCGGGTTTCGAACAGGGCCCGCATCCGTTCCCTGGCCTGTCCGTCCTCGGCCACCCATTCGGCGATGATATCCCGGGCGCCGGCCAGGGCGTCCTCGGGGGTCGCGACCTGCTTTTCCTGGTCCACATAGCCGGCGGCTTCCTCGGCCGGCCGGATGCCTTCCTGGGCGAAGATGAGCTGCGCCAAAGGTTCCAACCCTTTTTCGCGGGCCATGGTGGCCCGGGTGCGGCGTTTGGGCCGGTAGGGCAGATAGAGATCTTCCAGTTGGCTGAGGGTCTCGGCATTGTCCACCGCGGCTTTGAGCTCGTCCGTCAAATGACCGTTGTCTTCCAGGGACTTGAGAATGGTCTCGCGCCGCTTTTGCAGTTCGGCCAGCTGCTCCAGGCGGTCGCGCACCTGGGATACGACGACCTCGTCGAGGCTGCCGGTGGCTTCCTTGCGGTAGCGGGCGATAAAAGGGATGGTGGCCCCGTCGTCCAGCAGGCTGGCCGTGGCCCTGACCTGGGCGGTGGCAAGATGGAGTTCCTGGGCGATGGTACTGATGTGCTGTTCGTTCATAGGATCCTTTCTGCATGATCGTCGGCTAAGTTTCAGGGCCTACCGCAGGGTCGTGACCGACGATGGGTACATGCGATGGAACCCGTCGTATAGGCGTAGAACAAATGTCTGTCAAGGGCGAAGGCGGACCCTCACCGAGCGGTCTGCGTAGCCGGCCAGGCTAACGGGATGAAGCGGCTTGGGCGTTCTCCAGGACGTCCACAAGCTTGGGCAGAAAGTGCCCGCTGGGCTCCTGGATGAAGGCTCCCCCGGGGGTGCGCAGAGCGAGTTGCGAAAAAGGGTTGGGGGCGGTGTCGATGTCGATGATGGTGCCCCCGTTTTGGAATACGGTCCCGGCCACTTGGTTGGGGAGGTTCGTGGCGCCGGAGGTGCCCACCACGAACAAAAGGCCGGTTGCGGCGGCCGTCCGCAGGCTGCTGTGGAATCGGAAGTAGGCCTCGTCGTAGACTTCGTCGAACCATAGCACATGGGGCCGCAGCCGGTCGCCGCAGCGCGGGCAGGTCAGCAGGGCCTGCTCACGGTCGCTCAGGGGGACGTCCGGGGGGCGTCCCACCAGGACGGACGGCAGGGGATGCAGCGCTGGGCTGCAGGCGGCGGCACAGCGGGTCTGGAAGACATTGCCGTGGATCTGGTAGGTGCGCTCTTCCGGGCTGCCGGCGCGCAGGTGGAGACCGTCCACGTTCTGGGTGATCAGGGTGAACCGCTCGCCCAGCAGCCGGTCCATGGCGGCCACGGCGGCGTGGCCGGGGTTGGGCGCGGCCGTCTGACATACGCTGGCCCGGTGCAGATACCACTGCCAGACCGCATCGGGCCGCCTGCGGAACATGGCGTAAGTGGCCATCTCCTGGGGATGGTAGACCTTGCTGCCCACGGTCCAGTAGCCTTCGGGCCCCCGGAAGGTGGGGATGCCGCTTTCGGCTGAAATGCCGGCCCCGGTCAGCACGGTAAGGCGCGATTTTCGTTCGAGGTGCTGCCGAAGGGTTTGAGACCAGTCGGCGTTCATGGCGGTCCACCGGTTCTCATCCAGGCTTTGGATTGCCTGGATGGGGTATTAATGCTAAAGAGCGTCCATCCAGAGATGGCATCTTTCGGCCCCGGCCGGCGTTCTCGCTAATTGGAAATCCTCGCCGTAGCCCAGCTAGGCCTGCGGTTTCCAATTCCCTGCGGCCTTGGCCGGAACCAAAATCTACCATCTCTGGAAGGATGCTGATAAAAAAGATCTTAGATTGCGGTTCCGTCTACATAGAGCATGGGCGGACAAGACGCAAGGCCCAAGCCGGTCCGGCGGTTTTCGCCCTGCCGCTGACAAGGATGCAAGAAAACACTATGTCCCAGCACGATGATCGCCACGGTATCCCCCCCCGTGTTCAATCCGTCCACCTGATCGCCGTCTGCGGTACGGCCATGGGGGCCCTGGCGGCCATGCTCAAGGAAATGGGGATGAGCGTGACCGGCTCCGACCGTAATGTCTACCCCCCCATGAGCACCTTTCTGGAACAGCGAGGCATCCGGATCATGGAAGGTTTTGCCCCCGAGCACCTGGCCCACCGGCCGGACCTGGTGGTGGTAGGCAACGCCGTATCCCGCGACAATCCGGAGGTGGAGGCCATGGGGCGTCTGGGGCTGCCTTATTGCTCCATGCCCGAAGCCCTCAACCGCTTTGCCGCCGCCGGCAAAGAAACCCTGCTGGTGGCCGGGACCCATGGCAAGACCACCACGTCTTCCCTGCTGGCCTGGCTGCTCTATGCTGCCGATCTGGACCCCAGTTACATGATCGGCGGCATTCTGAACAATTTCAACGGGAATTACCGGCTAGGCCGGGGATCCCATTTCGTGGTGGAAGGGGACGAATACGACACGGCCTATTTCGACAAGGGGCCCAAGTTTCTCCATTACCGGCCCAGGGCGGCCGTCTTGACCAGCGTGGAATTCGATCATGCCGACATCTTCAGGGATCTGGCGCATGTCAAATCCGCTTTCCGTCGTTTTCTGGAATGCCTGGCCCCGGAAAGTCTCCTTCTGGCCTATGACAGCGATGACAATATCGAGGCCCTGCTGCCCGATGCCGGCTGCCGCATCGAGCGCTACGGCCGCTCGACAGGGGCTGATTGGCGTCTCGGTCGGATCACGGTGGCCCCGCCGGAAACGCGCTTTGAGGTCTGGCGCCGGGAAACCCTCTTCGGGGTATTCACAACCGCCCTGATCGGTGAGCACAATCTACTGAACACGATAGCCGCCCTGGGGGTGGCCCATCACATCGGCATCCCGATGGAAGTGCTCATGAAGGGGCTGGCGGCGTTCCAAGGGGTCAAACGCCGCCAGGAGGTACGCGGCGTGCGGCGCGGCATTGTCGTGATCGACGATTTCGCCCACCACCCCACGGCCGTGCGGGAAACCGTGCGGGCGGTCAAGGGGTTCTACGGCGACCGGCGGCTGATCGCTGTTTTCGAGCCCCGCACCAACACCAGCATGCGGGATGTGTTTCAGAGCGCCTATGCGGCCTGTTTCGATCCGGCTGATCGGGTCTGCATTCGCCAGCCGCCGCTGCTGCAAAAAATCCCCGAGGGCCAGCGCTTTTCCTCGCGCCGATTGGTGGAGGATCTGAAGGGCAGGGGACGCGACGCCCACTATTTCCCCGATACGGATGACCTTCTCGATTTTCTAGTGCGCGAGTCCCGGGAGGGGGATGTGATTTTGATCATGAGCAACGGGGGATTCGACAATATCCACGCCCGCCTTCTGGAGGCTTTGTAAAAATTCCGGCCGCTTTAAAATGGAATGAAGCTCAAACGGGTGGGGGCGTATGCCGGCTGGAATCCAACAAATCGCCTGCTACCCAGAATTTTATCTTGAGAATGACAGCCGCTGCGGTTTATCGATTTCCTTGACCCCTTTTTTCGTCACGCCACCCCAGAAAAGCCGCTGTATTCGTCGTAGTCCTTGTTCATCTTGTTGCCGTAGATGTCTTCGCCGTTGAATTTGAAGACGATGTGGGCGGGATCGATGGTACCGTCGGCATTGTCGTTTTGCTGGATGCTGAAGGTCAGCTTGGCCGTCAGGTTTTCGCTGTCGTAGTACACGAAGTCCGGGTAAGCCTTAGGACTCACTTCGGTGTCCGAAATGCTGAAACCGAAGTTGTATTTGTCGAGCATGCTCTCCCCGTTGGCCCGGGTGATGGACCAGTTGTAGATGTGTTCCACTGATTCGCGGTCCATTTTTTTGCTGAACTGGAACTCCATGGTAAAGGTCTGGGAGGCACCAGCGTTGGACAGATAGCTGTCCAGAACAGACAACGATGTCCGCATGGGCAGGTTTTTGGGGAAAGTGCTGGTGGAGGATGCGAACATGATCTGGGGCGGGTCCACCTTGTACATGTAGCGGCTCAGGGTATCGGCCAGGTCGGCGTCGTTTTCTTCCAGGAAGTCCACCAGTTCCTGAGCTTCGTCCATCAACCCCATGTCGCTATAATTGTAGCCCAATTCGGCGTAAGCCGCGTAAAAGGTGTCGTCCTGCTCGATGGCGGCCTTGAACTGCAATACGGCGTCATCGTAGCGTTCCATCTTGTTGTAGGTCTGCCCCAGGCCATAGTAGCCGTTGGGAGAGTCGGGTTCCATGCGGGCCGCCCGGCTGAAAGTGCTTTCCGCCTGGCTATACTGTTCAAGCGCAAGGTGGGTTTGACCCAGGGAGAAATAGTTGTTGGCCGACGGATTCAGACGCACCGCCTTTTCGTACTGCAGCAGGGCTTCCTGATGGCGCCCTTCGGCATAATACAGGTTGGCCAGCTTGACGACGGGGGCATCGCTGGTGGGATCCAGCTGCATGCTCATCTTATAGGACTCGGCCGCCTTGTCGATCCGTCCGATTTTGAGGTAGGAACTGGCCATGTAATCGGCGGACGTTTGGGCATAGTCGGAGGTCGGGGAAAGCGTCACGCTGCGCCGAAACGCTTCGGCCGCTTCGGCATACTTGCCGTCCTGATAGAGGTTCATGCCCTGGGACAGGGCCGTATTGGCCAGCTGTTCCATCTGCTGGCTCTGTTGGGCCGCTGAGACAAACAAACGGCTGCTGTCGAAGTCGAGAGCACTTAAATCCATGACGTTCCCTCTTGAACGAAATTAAATCGGTTCTATTGTAAACTATTATCGTTCGGACAACGTCTCAGCTTTAGAGAATTTTGGTTTACCCTGTAGGATACCGCCGGATGTCGGCCCTGCTTGACTTTCGTTTGCGGCCTGCTTTACTAAAAAGACGGGCATGACAGCGGCCAAATTTAAGGAGGAACGTTTGATGAAAAAGCCTTTGTTATGGGTATTGATCGGAATAATCGGCTTGTCCCTCATGGCCTGCGCCAACGCCACCACAGGCCAGAAGGGCGCGGCCATCGGTGCCGGCGTGGGGGCTGCGGCCGGCGCCGGACTGGGCCAGGCCATCGGCCGGAATACGACCGGCACATTGATCGGAGCGGGCATCGGCGCCGCCCTGGGCGGACTGGCCGGCTGGCAGATCGGGGAATACATGGACCGCCAGGAAGCGGAACTGCAACAGGCCCTGGCCAGCTCCGAGGCCGCGTCCATCAGCCGGGAGCAGGATGTATTGACGGCCACCTTCAAGGGCGACGTCTTCTTCGACTTCGATTCGGCTGTTCTGAAACCGGGCGCCTATTCGGAAATAGACCGCACGGCCGCGGTGCTCAACCGCTATCCCCAGACCACGATCCTGGTGGAAGGCTACACCGACAGCCGGGGGTCCGAGACCTACAACCAGCAGTTGTCCGAGCGGCGGGCCCAGGCGGTTCGCGACGCCTTGGTGAACCGCGGCGTGGATCCGCGCCGGTTGCGCGTAATCGGCTATGGCGAGTCCCGGCCCATTTCGTCCAGCGATGCCATGAACCGACGGGTGGAGCTGCGCATCGAACCCATCCGGCAGGGATAGGGTCCGTTCATCAGGCCGTGGACAACCAGGTAGACAACCAGCGAGTTGAAGGCGTTCCAACCATCGGGGTTGCCGCGCCGTTTTCCACGGTTTGTTAACCGCGATCCACTCGGGAGGATACGCGTGAGTTCCGCAACACCCGGCGAACCCAATGTGATTTGCCATTTTTGTGGCTGTGAGTCGCCGCATGCCTACACATGCGGCGACTGCGGCCACGAATTCTGCCTGACCTGCATCGAAACCCGGTCCCCCCATCCGGCCCAGCCCCTGTATTGCCCCGCCTGCGGCGGTGAACATATCAAACGCCTTTCAGATGCCGAGAATCCGGCCTGATCTCCCAACCCGCCAAACAGCACAGGATGATACACACCGATTGACTTTTGAACGGATAAGCGTTAACCAGATGCGAATACAAGGTTAACGAGGTGCGGTGTGAAACGTCGGATTCTTGAGTTCCTGCAGGAGGCGGACAACATCCTCTCCGGAGAACAGATGAGCGCGCTTCTGGGCGTGTCGCGGGTATCGGTGTGGAAGCATGTGCGCGGTTTGCAGGCGGCCGGCTACCCCATCGAATCCACGCCCAAGGGGTATCGTCTCGCCAATCGGCCGGATATTCTGCAGCCCTGGGAATTTCCGGGGCGGGAAGAGCGCGTGCACTGCCATCGGGAGGCGGACTCCACCATGGTCCTGGCGCGCCAACTGGCCCGGAAGGGTTGTCCGGCCTTCACCGTGGTGACGGCCGACCGGCAGTCTCGGGGACGGGGCCGGCTCGATCGTGGCTGGCATTCCCGCCCGGGGGGGCTCTATTTCACCATCGTCCTGCGGCCGGATCTGCCGCCCCAGCTGAGTTCCCTGACCACCTTTGCGGCCGGACTGACCTGGGCCGTGCTATTAAAAGAAGACTACGGGATCGCGGTGGGGCTCAAGTGGCCCAACGACCTGCTGGCCGGCGATCGGAAATTGTCCGGCATGCTCTCCGAGATGGAGGCCCGGGGCGATCAGTTGACGTTTGTCAATATCGGCATCGGGCTGAACGTCAACAACGATCCCGGAGTCGACGAGCCGGGCGCCGTCGCCCTGTCCGAACTGGCCGGACACCCCTTGTCCCGACGGGATCTTTTGGCGAATTTCCTGGACCGCTTTGAAAACCGCATGAATGCCCCCCACGGTCTGGACCATGTCATCACCGAGTGGAAAACCCATGCCCTCACACTCAACCGCTACGTGAAAATCGTCACCGTCCGGGAAACAATGGCCGGCCTGGCCCGCGATGTGGACGAGACGGGCGCCCTGATTCTGGAACGCGCCGACGGGTCCCGGCAGCGCATCCTGCACGGGGATTGTTTTCACCAGTCCGGTGTGGATGGCAGCGTTTGACAGGATGACGACCCTCACCCGTCATGGTCGGAAAGGATAAGAATCCAAATGGTCCCGAACGATTTGAGACCCATGGTGCTGGCCTCGCTCTTTGCGGCCCTCACCGCGGTCGGCGCCCTGATCGCCCTGCCGGTCGGCCCGGTGCCCATCGTGCTGCAGAACTTCTTCGTCATGCTGATGGCGCTGCTGCTGGGACCCCGTTGGGCCCTGGCGGGCATGGGGGCCTACCTCCTGGCCGGCGCTCTGGGGCTGCCGGTGTTTGCCGGCGGCTTCAGCGGTTTGGCCCGTTTTGCCGGTCCCACGGGGGGCTACCTGGTGGGCTACCTGCCCTGTGTGGTCCTGATCGGCTGGATTTCGGCGCGGGGGCGGGGCCACCGGCTGGTTGACGTCCTGGCCATGGTATGCGGCACCGCCGCCTTGTATTCGTGCGGCGTGGCCTGGCTGAAGGTGGTAACCGGCATGGCCTGGGGCCAGGCCGTGGCGGTGGGGGTCATCCCCTTTCTGCCCGGTGATATCGCCAAAATCATAGCGGCCGTGCTGGTGATCAACTCTCTGCGCCAGCTGACCGCCATGAACGGCAGCGCGTCGGGACCGACGCCTGCCGCGGCCTCCTTGCTGGCCGCAAAATGGCGGTCGCATGCCGGATCGTCAGGGAAGCAAAGATGATTCGGCTCGCAAACGTCCATTTCAGCTATGCCGACGGCAATATCGGCCTGCAGGACGTGTCTTTCGGCATCCCGGCCGGGGAACTGGTGGTGGTGGCCGGGGCCAATGGGTCCGGCAAGACCACCCTGCTCAAACACCTGAACGGGCTTCTGCTCCCCCAGAGGGGCCGGGTGGAGGTGGACGGTATTTGCACCCGGGACGACCTGCCCGGTATCCGGCAGCGCGTGGGAATGGTGTTCCAGCATGCCGACGCCCAGATCGTGGGGGAGACCGTGGCCGAGGACGTGGCCTTCGGGCCGGAAAACCTGTGCCTGCCCCGTCCGGAAATCGAGCGCCGCGTGACCGAAGCCCTGGAGGCTGTAAGCCTGGTCCACAAGAAACACCAGCGTCCCCACCTGCTCTCCGGCGGAGAAAAACGCCGCCTGACCATCGCCGGGATTCTGGCCATGCAGCCTGCGGTGGTGGTCTTTGACGAGCCCTTTTCCAGCCTGGATCTATTCGGGGTGCGGCAGGTGCTGCGCCAGATTCTGGCCCTCAAGGCCTCCGGGAGGACGGTGCTGGTCACCACCCATGACATCGACAAAATCATCGCCCACACCGATCGTGTGGTGCTGATGCAAGAGGGGCGGCTGGTGGGGGAGGGGCCGCCTTCCCAATGGCTGCCCGTGGTGGAGCGCTATGGCGTGCGCCAGCCCGAGGCGTCACGTCTGGGCGTAGCGGTGCGATCATGGCTGAACTGAGCGTATTCGGTTATCGTCATGGCCGCAGCCCGGCCCACCGGCTGGATGTCCGCTGCAAGCTGATCATCCTGCTTGTGTTGACCGCGGCCGTCGTGGCGGCCCCACCGGTGGCGATGGGGCCAATCTCCCTGGGCATCATCCTGCTCTGGGCTAGCTTGCGCCTGCCCCTGCGCCGGTTGGGGCGCGAAATTCGTCTCTTTCTGGTCTTTCTTATGGCGGTATTCATCGTACGCGCCTTGTCGACTCCCGGCGTGTCTGTGGTGGACTGGCACGGACTGTCCGTTTCCCGTGAAGGTCTGTACCAGGGTGCCGTGGTGGCCTGGCGACTGATGATGGTCCTGGCCCTGGGATTGGTTTTTGTCACCACCACGCGGCCTTCCCATCTGAAGGCGGCGGTTCAGTGGCTGCTGCGTCCGGTCCCCTTTGTGCACGCCCCCAAGGCCGCCACCATGGTGGGGCTGATCGTGCGCTTCATCCCTGTTCTCCACCAACAGGTACGCGAAACCCGGAGCGCCCTGGCGGCCCGCGGGGGCGGCCGGCAGCGGCTGCGCCTGGGGCAGATCCGCTATCTCGTTTTTCCCACCATGCGCCGGGTCGTACTGGCGGCGGATCAACTCGCCCTGGCCATGCTGGCCCGGGGCTACCAGGAAACACGCACCGAGCCCGACCTGCACGCCACGGCCGCCGACGGCCTGGCGCTCGCCGCGGCGGCCGCTGTTCTGGCGGCAACCCTGATGATTTGACACACGGAATCCAGCGATGGTATATGCGGAACCGGTTCAAGGTCGATGCCGCTTGAGTGAGCGCTACAGCTCGGTTCCAGGCGGTTTTTTTGCTCCGGGACGTTTCAACCAGGGGAATCCTTTTTGAAAGTCATCATCATCGGCGCCGGTGAGGTGGGATTCCACATTGCCAGCCACCTGTCACGGGAAAACAAGAATGTCATCGTGGTGGACCGGAACCCGGAGGCGCTGCGGCGGGTGTCCGACAACCTCGATGTTCAGGTGCTCCAGGGATCCGGCAGCAGCCCGGTGGTCCTGGAGGAGGCCGGCATCGGTTCGGCCGAGATCATGCTGGCCGTCACCAACAGCGACGAGGCCAATCTGGTGGCCTGCCTGGCGGCCGATATCATTTCACCGTCCACCAAGAAGCTGGCCCGCCTCCGGAACGCCGACTACGACGACTATCACGAGACCTTCCGCGAGAAGGCCCCGCACATCGATACGGTCATCAACCCCGACATCGAGGTGGTCAAAACCATCTACCGCATGATGAAGGTTCCCGGTGCGGTGGACGTGGGGGAATTCGCTGACGGGCGCATCATGTTCGTGGGCCTTTATCTGGACGAGCATTCCCCCCTCAACCACGTCAAACTGATCGACCTCCCCGCCAAGCTGAAGGGGGTCAGGCCGTTGATCGCGGCCATCATGCGCGACGAGGAACTGATTATCCCCCGCGGCCGGGATCGCCTCATGGCCGGCGATCTGGTGTACTACATCACGGCCCGCGAGCAGTTGCAGGAAACCCTGGCGGTCTTCGGCAAGCAGGAGCCGCCCCTCAAGCGGGTCCTCATCATCGGCGGCGGACGGATCGGCTACCGCCTGGCCGCCGTGCTCGAAAGCCAGCCCATTGCCTGTAAGATCATCGAGCGGAATTCCGAAAAATGCGATCGGCTGGCCGAGCGCCTCAACAAGGCCGTTGTGCTGCACGGCGACGGGTCGGACCAGGGGCTTCTGGCCGAGGAGAACGTGGGCGGGATGGATGCCGTGGTCACCCTGACCAACGACGAGGAAACCAATATCATCGCCTCCCTGCTGGCCCGGCGCATGGGCATCCGCAAGTGCATCACCCGCATCAGCAAATTCAGCTATTTCCCGCTCATGAGTACCATCGGCATCGACCAGGTGGTCAGCCCGCGGCTTTCCGCCATCAACAGCATCCTCCAGCATGTGCGGCGGGGCAAGGTCCTCTCGGCCATGTCCATCAAGGGCGAGCAGGCTGAAATCCTGGAAGCCATGGCCATGGCCACCTCGGCCATCGTGTCCAAGCCCCTGCGCAATGTCGGCGTTCCCCGGGGCGCCCTGGTGGCGGCCGTCATCCGCAAAGAGCGGATCATCATTCCCAGCGGCGATACGGTCATCGAACCCGACGACCGCATCATTATCGTGGCCCGGCGCGAGGCCATCCAGCAGGTCGAGAAAATTCTGGCGGTCAAGCTGGAGTTCTTCTGATGCACTGGCGCCATGTCCTCAAGGTGGTGGGTGTATTGACCATCGCCCTGGCATGCACCATGATCATCCCCCTACTGGTGGGCGTTTACTACCACGACCGCAGCGTCTTGCCCTTCGGGATGGCCCTGGCCGCCTCCCTGGCGGGCGGCACGGCTCTTTTCCTGGCCGGCCGCACGGATCGCACGGAGTTCGTCAGCCAGCGGGAGGGCATGGCCATCGTGGCCCTGGGCTGGACCGTGGCCGGTGTCTTCGGCGCCCTGCCGTTTTACTTCGAGGGCGAATGCCCAACTTTCGTGGACGCTCTCTTCGAGTCGGTATCCGGGTTCACTACCACGGGGGCCTCGGTGCTCACGGATATTGAAGCGGTCTCACGGGGGCTGCTCTTGTGGCGCAGCCTCATCCAATGGCTGGGCGGCATGGGAATTATCGTGCTGGGGATTGCTATCCTGCCGTTTTTAGGCGTCGGCGGGATGCAGCTTTACAAGGCCGAGGTGCCGACCCCGGTGCCCGACAAACTCCAGCCGCGGATCCGCGACACCGCCATGATTCTCTGGAAAGTCTACGCCCTGATCACGGCGGCCGAGGTCGTGGCGCTGTGGGCCGGCGGCATGTCCTTATACGACGCCGTGAACCACGCCATGACGACCCTGCCCACGGGCGGATTTTCCACCAAAAACGCCTCGGTGGCGCAATTCGGCAGCCTTTATTTCGATTTGGTTATTTCCTTTTTCATGGTGTTGGCGGGGATCAATTTCTCCCTGCACTACCAGATGCTGCGGGGCCAGACCCTGGCCTTCTGGCGGGATTCGGAGTGCCGTTTTTTCCTGGGGGCGGTCCTGGTGCTCACCCTGGTGGTGTCCTTCGATATATGGGGCAGCATCTATGCCACGATCGGCGAGTCGCTGCGCTACGGCCTGTTCCAGGTGGTCTCCATCGTCACCACCACCGGCTATGCCACCGCCGACTATGAACGATGGCCGGCCATGTCCCAGTTGATTCTCCTGTTGTGCATGTTTCTGGGGGCCTCGGCCGGATCCACAGGCGGCGGTATGAAATGCCTGCGGATCATGCTGTGCTTCAAGTTCTGTTACAAGGAGTTGTTTTCCCTGATTCATCCCCGGGCGGTCACCCACGTCAAGATTGCCGGCAAGGGCGTGCCCGACGACGTGCTGCGCAGCGTGCTGGGCTTTTTGGCACTTTACATGGGCTTGTTCGGCTTGTGTTCGGTCCTGCTGGCCGGTATGGGGGTGGATATGACCACCGCTTTCGGCGCCGTGGCCGCCACCCTGGGCAATATCGGGCCGGGTTTCGGTATGGTGGGGCCGGTGGAGAACTACGCCCTGATCCCCGGCCTCGGCAAATGGCTCCTGATCTGGTGCATGCTGTTGGGGCGGCTGGAGATCTATACGCTGATCATCCTGTTGGTCCCGGAATTCTACCGCAAGTGAGCGACCCGTCGGAAAGGGCGTCTTTCAGCCCCAGCCGGCGTTCTCGCAATTTGCCGGTCCTCGACGTAGTTCACTACGCCTGCGGTCGTCAAATCGCTGCGGCCTTGCCTGGAACTGAAATTCACCCTTTCCGACAGGCCGCAGGTGGCGCTGAGAAAAAAGGATTTCGGGCATTTCTTGAAGTCGTTTGTTGCGTTTATTCGGCATCAAAATCGCTATCTGAATCGTTTTTCGTTTGTCAGCGGGTCGGTTTAGGATCCCGATTCTGAAACCCTGAGATGCCAGCGGAACGGGAAAAAACGCCATCGATGTTGAATTTTCCCTCAATAGCTCGCTTTCCTATTGACAAGCGATCTTCCTTTGTTTAGATAATGGCGTTTCCTGACCGGGGCCGTTAACTCAGTCGGTAGAGTATCTGCCTTTTAAGCAGAGAGTCGCTGGTTCGAGCCCAGCACGGCCCACCACATTGCGTCCCCATCGTCTAGCCCGGTCCAGGACACCGGCCTTTCACGCCGGCGACAGGGGTTCGAATCCCCTTGGGGACGCCATTTGCAGACAACAGGCACCGGAAGGTGCCTGATCTATATAGTCCGGCAATTGCCGGACGTTGGACTATTCAGCCCCCGGACGCGCAAGCTTTCGGGGGCTTTTTGTTTGGTGTTTTTGCGATCGATTTCATACCTTTTGCAATATTCAATCAATTTTGGTAGCGTGTGTTCATTCCCTTTTTTTGAAGCCGGCCCAACCCCATTTCGCGCAATGCGATCCGATGAATCATCTTTGACACATAAAAGATGCAATCCTATGGCTTTTGTGATTACGCGATGTCAAAGGTTTTAAAGCGAAGAGACTTCTGAAATTTATAAGTGAGGGCATCCCTATAATGGCCCCTATCGCATAAGGTGGGTTATCCTTCAACATCGATATGCCGTCGAGGGACTGCGATGAACGATGGTGCGTACCGCAGGGAGGGAAAAGGGACATTGACTAAGAGTGAAGGGTTTGGTTTGTACTCTTAGTCAACAACGTCCCCAACTCTCCCACAAGCGTAACATCACATAACCTCATTCTTTACTCGGATTGTGACTACGCTGCGCTCCGCCACAACCGGTAAGCATGGGCGTTAACTTCAAAAAAATTTATCCTTGTTAAGCGGGCTAAAAATAAATGGACAAGAATTTTACATTTATCCCAAATCATATTGAGATTATTGGGGACCTGCCATTTGAAATAATTCCATCCTATTTTTTGAGAAAAGCGAACAACATTGAAATTAATTTAATAACTAAAAATCTTGATTCTATAGGTAGTCTGATTTCAAAGACAGGGAATCTTCCCTATGCAGTTTCCTTTTCAGACGAAATATTATCTGAGAATGAAGTTTATCTAAAAACCGAGCCTTTGGATTTCAAAGACTGGAAATATTATGTTGTAGAATACGAAGGACATGGGGAATTATTGCATAAATATCAGTTAACTGCCAATCTTTTTAAGTACCCATTGGAGTTTGATGTCTTTCAATTAGAACAATACGAAAATTCTTACGCTTTTTCCTACTCGCCAGATATTGCATACCGATTCTTTGCAGATAATGATCTAACAGTGCTACAGACGCTAAATGTCAATGATTTGATTAAATTATCTGAATCATATAAAAAGATGTGTGATATTGAAGCTAAGTATCATGAAATTAAAAACTCAATTTTTATATACAATTCATTAAGGTTTTTGCCGAATTACAACGAATATAGAATATTAGGATTGTTTACAGCCATAGAATCTCTGATCACTCACAAGCCTTCAAAAAAAGAAACAGGAGACTCGTTAACACATCAAATAAAGACTAAAATTCCGTTGCTACTCAACAGAATTGATAGCAGCGAAATATCAGAAAATTATTATCAGAAAGAAAAATTAGATACCCTTTGGGGCAAACTTTACGATTATAGAAGTAGCATTGCTCATGGAACCAAAGCTGATTTTAATAAAGAATTACAACTGTTGGAAAGTCCGATTAAAATAACAGAATATTTATCACTCTGCGTTAAAAATCTAATTCTTTTAGCTCTAGAAGAACCTCAACTAATTCAAGATTTAAGAAAATGTTAAGAATCAGTTAACCACCGCCTTCACACGGACCCCGTAAACAGCGCGAGTCCGGTGAGGCGGAACGTTATACGAGCAGACATAAATGGATTTTTTGATAGAAATCGGATTGTGGTGCGCCTTATTTTTTTACGCCATACCTTTAATTTTACTATTTTTTCGCCGGAAATATTTTGTAATTTATAATTGCATACCCCTTATAGTTCTTGTGCTTGTGTGGGGACAGCATTTCTATGCCTCAGCTCAACCAGGATATAAAGAAGGCCCCGGAGGAGCCCTTGGCATTTATTTGGGGTTTTTAATTTCAGTTGCATTTTGTTTAGGCGTTTCTTTAAGTTATGTATCATATTGGGCATATAGGAGATGGAAGCAGTAATTCGTATAACAAATCGTTCGTGTGGGACTATCGCTTCGCGCCGGTCCCACAACTCAAACGTTAACCCAATCGGACACAAGCCCGGACACAAAATCTGATGTCCAAAATGCTCTCATATGCGTCTGATGCGCTAAAAAGGGTAATAAATTCAGTGAGGGTGGGGTAGTGTGGAAGCACTTTCACGCCGGCGACAGGGGTTCGAATCCCCTTGGGGACGCCAATTTCGCATAACAGGCACCTGATTCGGGTGCCTGATTTACATCGTCCGGCCGACGTGCCGGACGTTGGATGATGAAACCCCCGATGCGAATGCATCCGGGGGTTTTTTGATGGCGCCGCCTACCGCCAGTTCTTCATCTATCGCTTTTTGCGATCGCTCTAAAGGGTAAAGCGCCACTTTGACTGAAATCTCCCCACTTATGATGTTTCTGTGCAACAAATGGGAAAATGAGGTATTATAGAAAATATTCAGGACTGATGGGCTAATAGAACTTAACCAACCGAAGGAAATCACCATGTCTAAAGCACGCGACACCCAAAAGGATGTGAAGAAAAAGTCCGAGAAATCATTGAAGGAGAAACGCAAGGAAAAAAAGCAGAAGAAATCTAAAAAAGGATAGGGGCGTCCATAGAATTTTCCCCAAAATTTCATTCGATTGCCTCGCGCTTGTCTTGATCATCTACTCAGAGTGAATATATTGACACTCAGGGCGATTCCGAGGAGGCGATCGAATCATTCCGCGACAGAATGCCACCATTCTGAATCTGTAGTTGTATACGACCCGCCGCCCATCACCTAGTGCAATGACCATCCATAGAAGGCATCTTTCGGCCCCGCCGCCGGTGGACCGGGTCCCCGAACGGGGATAACTCCACCTATGGCGGACAAGCCGGGGTTTCCGCTGGTTTTCAATTATAGAGATAGCGCGCTATTGCTCCGGTTGACAGCTACCGTTGGGAAGCGATCAGACGGGAAATCCCGCGGAGCGGGAAAACGCGCCCGGATCTTGCCAGAAACCAAAATCTCCCCTTTATGGACGGACACGCACACAGTCGACTTTCCCTGAATTCACCGTCTGCCGTTCATTTCGATAACGGTCGCTGCAAACAGGAAACCAATGACGCTATATGTCGCATCTCGGCGACATTCCATTACCATACCCAATGATGAAAGGAGACGGTACCATGAACAAGGTTAGGGGGATGTTGGTTTATCTGGCGATGGTGTCGGCGGCGCTTATTTTAGCAGCCGTTGGCTGCCAAAGCTTGCAAAATGGCCTGTCGAAGGGTTCCGGCGGGGAATCGAATACAGACACGCTGGCCAATACGCAAAAAAGCGTGTTGAAGGCGGAACCGGGAACGCCGGACGGCATATTGCTCATGCAGGCCAGATATCTGATCGGTGAGCTTCCCCAGAAGATGCCCGGTAGTGAAAACGATACGCCGGCAATGGTGGCACTGGGCAAAAAGCTTTATTTTGAAACGGCCATTTCGATCAACAGGACCCAATCCTGCAACGACTGCCACCCCATCGACAACACTAGCGCCGGCGCCGACAACCGGAAAACGGGTTTGGGGGCATTGGGCAAAAACGGGCCGCGCAACGACCCGTCGACCCTGAATGCCGGGTTTCAAATTGCCCAATTCTGGGATGGCCGGTCACCCGATCTGGCGGACCAGGCCAAAGGCCCGGTACTGAACCCCATTGAAATGGGCATGCCGGATCCGGCCGAGGTTTTACAACGCCTGAAAACCGCCGGTTACACGCAAGATTTTAAAAATGCCTTTCCGGGCCAGGAAGACCCGTTGACCTACGACAATTTTGGTCAAGCCGTCGCCGCCTTCGAGCGGACGCTGATTTCCCGGGCCCGCATCGACCGGTTTATCATGGGTGACGCGGATGCGTTGACGGACCAGGAAAAAGAGGGCATGCGCCTATTCATGGATGTGGGCTGTATCCAATGTCACAGCGGACCGGTGGTCGGCGGTGCGATGTTCCAGAAAATGGGCATCTTTGATGCCTATGCCGATGAAAAGGACAAAGGGCGATACGACGTCACCAAAAATGAGGACGATCTTTTTGTATTCAAAGTCCCCATGCTTCGAAACGCCACGCTCACCGCGCCATATTTCCATGACGGTGGCGTTGGAACCATTGCCGAGGCGGTGGATCTGATGGGCAACCTTCAGTTGAACCGCCAGCTCACCAACGAACAAAACGACCGGCTGATCCGTTTCTTGACCGCGCTGGCGGACGAAACGCGCACCCAGCCCGCCATGCCCCAGGCCATTAAGGCGGTCAGCGGCCCGACACCGCCGGACATGGCGACCCTCACCAATGATGCCCAGGGCGAACGCGTGAAATACGGCTATGCCCTGGTCACCGATACCTTCCGTCTGCTGGGCCGCAAAACCGGCGATGCCGGCCCGTACTACGTCGGCAACAAACTCGCGTGCACCAATTGCCATCAGGACAAAGGGACCAAAATCTATGGTTTTTCCTGGGTCGGCGTATCCTCGGCCTATCCCCGGTACCGCGGCCGCGAGGACAAGGTGCAGGGGCTCAAGCAGCGGATCAACGGTTGCTTCCAACGCAGCCTGAACGGCAACCCGCTGCCGGAGGACAGCAAGGAGATGAATGCGATCGTGGCCTATCTGGACTGGCTCTCCGCCGGCGTCCCCAAGGAGAAGGCGATATTGGGAAGATCACCGTTCACGCCGCCCCCGCGCATGGCCGACCTGAAAAATGGGGCGGAGCAATATGCGGTGTTTTGTCAGTCATGTCACGGCAGCGACGGGGCCGGCTTCCAGGCGGCCAGCGATTCCCAGGCCGATGCGGGGGCCTATATCACACCGGCCGTATGGGGCGATGGGAGCTATAACAACGGCGCGGGAGCCAACCGCCTCTTGACCCTGGCGCCCTTTCTGCAATCCAATATGCCCCTGGGCACGGGGTACCGCCATCCGGTGCTCTCCACGGACGATGCCTACGATGTCGCCGCCTACGTCGATTCGATGCCGCGCCCCCAGATGGCCAACCTGGCGAAAGACTACCCCAAGCTGATCAAAAAGCCGGTGGATTGCCCCTATCCGCCGTATGCGGATGGGTTTTCGCAGGAACAGCATCAGTTCGGCCCGTTTCAGCCTATTATGGCGGCAAGGAAAAACGCCCCGGCGAAATAACCAGCGGCGATTCACACCGGCGGGATCAGTTTATGATACCAGTACTTGCGCGTAATCGTCGGCGAAGTCCGGCTGGTAGAGCCGCTGATTCATAGGATAAAAAGGAGATAAATAAGGCCCTGAATTTCAGGGCCTTATTTTTTCTGCACCGCAAAGCGTAAAGGACTATCCTTCCAAATCCACCCGAGCGATGCAGGGCGCACCATTATGCGCCCATCGCGGTGGGGGCCTTCCATGGACGACCTGACCTTATAAACTTCAAGCGGCTCTTCTCATTAAACCTTCGGCATGGCGTAATGGCACCGGTCACAGGATGGCATCTTTTAGCCACCAAAGATGATGCATCGGGTCGCATTGCGCGCTAGGGTTTCCTCCGTAAAATTCCCCTAAAAATGTTCTGATCGTCCTTATGACCGACCACGATTCCATAGCGGTTATGAAATATAATAAAATTATGAAATAGAAAAAAAGGGGGATCGTCACATCTTACCAATACATTACATAACTATCTGAATATATAAAACATTCAAATTTTCGGGCGGTGGCACACGTTTTGCCTTGAGCGATTGTAAGCATAGTTGCGCTAGGGCCAAATAGGTCGCGGAGGCAGGGTGGTGAAAGACGCTTTTTCGGAAATTGGCATACCGATCATTTTGATCCCTTCAAAAACGGCCCTTGAATGCCTTAGGGAAACCGGAGCGGATTATGCCACGCCCTGCGGCGGCAGGGGACAATGTGGAAAATGTAAGGTTCGCGCCTCCGGAAAAGATTTTGCGCCCATTACCGAGGAAGAGCGGCGTTTTCTGACAGACGCCGAGATCAACGCGGGCGTCCGGCTGGCTTGTTATCTGCGCGGCAATGGCCCCTGCCGGATTCACTTGCCGAAGGATATTGATGACAACCTTCCCGCCTGGAATACCGGCGCCACATCTTCGCAGGATGCCGCCTTGCCCATGGCACCCAATGACGCCCAGGGTGGCCTGGGGGTCGCTGTCGACCTGGGCACGACCAAGGTGCACGCGGAGTTGGTCGACCTGAGCGATGGCCGCGTTCTGGCCGGTGCCACCGAGCTGAACGCGCAGCGTATTTTCGGTGCCGATATCATGAGCCGGCTTAAGGCGGCCTGTGACGGAAAACAGGCGGCCTTGCAGCAGAGGATCGCCGACCAGTTGAACCGCATGACCCGCCGAGCGTGCCGGGACGCCGGAATTCACGGCGAAGCTATTCGTTCCGTCTGCATCGTCGGCAACACCGCCATGACCCACCTCCTGGCCGACCTGCCGGTCAGCCAGCTTGCACACGCTCCCTATCTGCCCTTCACCGTGGACGCGATGTCCCAACCGGCGTCCAAAGCAGGCCTGACCGCTTGTCCCGCGGCCGAGCTCTACCTTCCGCCGGCGGTGGGCGGTTTCATCGGATCGGACCACCTGGCCATGATCGCCGCCACCCGGATTGAGCGCCGCCGGGGGACCACCCTGGGAATCGACATCGGCACCAATACCGAAATCGTCCTCAAGAAGGCGGGTTCTGACGAACTGCTTTCGATCTCCTGCCCCTCCGGACCCGCCTTCGAGGGAGGGGAGATTTCCTGCGGGATGCTCGCGACCCCCGGCGCCATCGTGGATCTGGAACAAGCGCCGGGCGGCTTCGTGGTCCGGACCATCGCCGACGTGCCGCCCCAAGGCATTTGCGGTTCGGGCATGTTGCGGGCGCTGCAGGTGTTTCATCAGATGGGGCTGGTCAGTCCATCCGGTCGGATCCAGGTTGTGCCGCCATATGTCAGGCAGAACGGCCATGGGCGCTACATCGTGCTGGCGCCGGAGGGACCCGGTGGGCGCGGGCTGGTCCTCACCCAGGACGATATCAATGCCCTCCTGCTGGCCAAAGCCGCCATTGCCGCCGGCATCTTCGCGCTGCTCGATCATGAATCCCTAACGGTCGCTTCCATCGATCAGCTGATCCTGGCCGGCAGTTTCGGGACGCACATCGACATCGACGCGGCGGTCGCCATCGGCATGCTGCCGCCGCTGCTTACGGAGCGGTTCATCAAAGCGGGCAACGCTGCAGCGGCCGGAGCGCGCGGGATTCTAATGTCGGGCGAATACAAAACACGGGTCGAACAAATCGCAGGAAAGACCCGCCATCTCGAACTGCAGGGGCAGCGGCTTTTCCGTAAGCTGTTCGCCAAGGCGTTTTACATACCGGGGCTCTTCAAGGGGTGTTCGGGCAATCAGGCCCCCTGAGATCCATTCCATAAGACCATCGCAGAGGAGGACGCACATGTTAGTCATTGGAGAAAAAATCAACGGCACCCGTAGCGAGGTGGCCCAGGCCATCCAGGCGCGGGACAGCCAGATGATCCAGCATCTGGCGCTCAGCCAGGTAGCCGCCGGGGCGGGCTACCTTGACGTCAATGCCGGCACCCATCCCAAACAGGAGCCGGAGGACATGGTCTGGCTGATCAACACGATCCAGGACGTGGTGGACGTCCCCCTGTGCCTGGACAGTGCCAACCCCGAGGCCTTGAAAGCCGGCCTGGCCGCGGTCAACAAGCCCCCCATGATCAACTCGTTGAGCGGCGAAAAGGCCCGCATCGAAGGCGTGCTGCCCCTGGCCTGTGAACACAAGACCCGTCTGATCGTACTGGCCCTGGACGACAACGGCATTCCGAAAACCGTCGAGGACCGCGTGGCCATCGTCGAGCGGCTGGTCAAAATGACCCGCCAGGGCGGACTGCCCGACGACTACCTTTATGTGGACCCGCTGGTCATCACCATCGCCACCGACAACGCCAGCGGGCGGACGGCGTTCGAAACCATCCGCCGGATCAAGGCGCGCTATCCGGAAATTCATTTTACCTGCGGCCTGAGCAATATTTCATTCGGGCAGCCGTCCCGCACGCTCATCAACCAGGCGTTTGCCGCCCTGGCCATCCAGGCGGGCCTGGACAGCGCCATCGTCGATCCTGAGGAAAAGGGCCTGCGCAACATCATTTATTCCGCCGAATTGGTGCTGGGCCTGGACCCCCACTGCAAGAACTACAACAAGGCGCACCGCAACGGCCTGGTCGGCGCGCCGACGCAAAAGGCGGGCGAACCGGCCCCCGCTGCTTCCGACAGCCAATTGGTCGGGGCGCTCAAGGGCCTTGTGAGCGCCATGGCCTCTGCCGGCATTCTCGACTTGTCCGCCGCGCCCGCCAGCGACGCCGCCCCCGCCCTAACCGGGTCTATACCCGCCGCGCAAGCCGCCCCGTCCCAGGCCTCCGCCGATGACGACCGGATCAAGGGCATGATCGAGGCCATGGTGGCCATGGACGAGGAAAAGGTCGACGCCATGGTCAAGGAATGGCTGGACGACGGCAAGGATCCCCTGAGGCTGCTGGACGCTTCCCGCGACGCCATGGTGGAAGTCGGCCGGCTCTTCGACGCCAAGGAATACTTCGTTCCGGAACTTATCCTGGCCGGGGAAATCCTGAGCGCCATTTCCACCGCCGTCAAGCCCTACCTGAAATCCGATGCGGGTGATTCCGCAAAGAAGGGCAGGGTGATCATCGCCACGGTGGAGGGCGACATCCATGATATCGGCAAGGATATCGTGGTCACCATGCTGGATATCAACGGCTACGACGTCCTCGATCTCGGGGTGGACGTGCCCGTGGCCAAGGTGGTCGAGGCCGCCAAGGAATTCAAACCCCAGGTCATCGGTCTCAGCGGGTTTCTGACCCTGGCCTATGACCCCATGAAATTCACCATTACCGCCGTCAAGGAAGCCATGGGCAACGGCATCCATTACATGATCGGCGGCGGTCAGATGGACGATGAAGTGGCCAAATATGTCGGCGCGGACGCCTTTGGCAAGGACGCCATGGAGGCGGTCAAACTTTGCGACAAATGGATTCTGGGAGGGAACGCGTAATGGAAAATACCGGCCAAACCACCAAAACTCCGGAACAAACCGCGTACGAGCAGCGGGAAAAACGGATCATGGACGCCATTCAGCTCAAAAAGCCGGACCGCATCCCGGTCACGGCCATGTTCTCTTTCTTCCCGGCCCGTTACAAGGGCATTCCGATTCGCACGACCATGTATGACCCCGATGTGATGTTCGACACCTGGGTGGAGACGCTGACCGCGTTCGCGCCCGATCTCTCGGAAAACCCCTTTCCCATGCGCCATCTGGGCAATCTCCTGGAAACCTTCGATTTCAAGATGCTCAAATGGGCCGGTCACGGGCTGGGCGACGACGTCTCCTACCAGTTCGTCGACGAGGAGTATATGAAGGCGGACGAATACGACGCCTTCCTCTATGACATGACCGATTACATGATGCACAAGTTCTGGCCCCGGGTATTCGGTGCCCTGGCGCCCTGCGCGAACCTGCCGCATTTCCACGATGTCATGTGCTACTACTTCGGGACGTTTTACGCGGCGCCCCTGTTTACCGATGAAATGGTCGCCATGGGCAAGATGCTGCGCAAGGCCGCCGGCCACACCAACACCATTCTCTCCTATGCCGGGAAATTCAGCCAGACCATGGCCCAGAAAGGGTTTCCGGCCAATTACGGGGCCGCCACCCAGGTGCCCTTCGATACCCTGGGCGACTTTTTGCGCGGCACCAAGGGGCTTATGCTGGACATGCGCCGCCGTCCGGAGAAAGTCCTGGCGGCGGTGGACAAACTGCTGCCCATCATGATCCGCCTCGGGGTGAGCGGCGCCCAACGCACCGGCAACCCCCGGGTCTTCATCCCGCTCCACAAGGGTGTGGAAAGCTTTATGTCCGATGCCCAGTACCAGAAATTCTACTGGCCGGGTTTCAAGGCGCTGCTGGACGGGCTCATCGACGAAGGGCTTTACCCGTGTCCGTTGGTGGAAGGGGCTTACGACGCCCGGGTCAAGTATCTGGCCCAGGTCCCCTCCGGCAAGGTTTGCTACCACTTCGAGAATTTCAACGCCCCCCTGCTCAAGGAAGAACTGGCCCATGTGGCCTGCGTGCGCGGCGGCATGCCCCTGCGGATTCTCTCCACCGGGACGCCCGACGACGTCAAGGCCCAGTTGGATAAGGTTTTGGCGGAAATGGAGGACGTCCCCGGTTTTATGGTGGATGCATCCACCGGCCTCGATGAGGCCAGGCCCGAATGCGTGCGGGCCATGTTCGACTACATGCATCAATTGTGAATTCCGCCCACCGGCCGGGGCGGGTTCGTCACCCGTCCGGCGGCCGGTGGGGGGATGCCGGGATGATTGGCTGGTTCCGCGCCAGCATACAATCCCGCCCGTTGCGCAACGGGCACCTGGAGAATTCATCCACTCATTTTAAAGGAGAGCGCAATGAATCAAGTGATCGAAAACACCAATCGCTGGCGGTTCCTCATTACCGGTGTCGTGGTCTCACTGGTGCTGGGCATGATCTACGCCTGGTCCATTTTCACCCTGCCGTTGGAAAACGCGTTCGGCTGGACGCGGGCCCAGACGTCCCTGACCTTCTCCATCTCCATCATCACGCTGTCCGTCGGGATGATTTTCGGCGGCCGCATCATCGAGAAAAAGGGCGTGCGGTCCGTGTCGGTGGCGGGCGCGCTCATGGTGGCGGCGGGCTTCTTCCTGGCCTCCACCACCACCACCCTGATGATGCTTTACCTTTCCTACGGGGTCCTGGTGGGCCTCGGCGTGGGCGCCGTGTACATCGGCCATATTTCCACCGTGGCCCACTGGTTTCCGGACCGCAAGGGCTTCGCCATGGGGATCCTCACCATGGGCTTCGGCATGGGGGGTCTCATCCTGGGCGGCATCGCCGGCTATCTGATTGAATCCATGGGGTGGATCACGGCCTTCCGCGCCCTGGCGCTGATCAGCCTGGTCATCTGTGTTACCGGCGGCCTGCTGGCCCGATTTCCCGCGGAGGGCTGGAAACCGGCCGGCCTGGTGGCGCCCCAGCCGGGAGCAGCGCCAGCCGCCGCCCTGATCAACTTCGACTGGAACGAGATGATCAAAACCAAGGAATGGTGGCAGTGGTGGTTCTGGGATCTGTTCCTGTGCGCCTCCGGCCTGATGGTCATCGGACACATTGTCCCCCTGGCGGTGGAAAAGGGCGTGGACAAGACTGAAGCCATTTTCGCCATGGGCATCCTGTCGGTCTCCAACGGCTGCGGGCGTCTGCTCTTCGGGGCGCTCTGGGACCGGTTCGGCAAACGGCTGGCCATGACCGGCTCGGGCCTGGTGATGGGCATCGCCCTCTTCGGCGTGGTTCTGCTGACGAGCGCCATCGGCCAGTACGGCCTGTATTTCGCGGTGATCCTCACGGGGCTGGCCTACGGCGGCCTGGTCCCCATCAACAACACCTTTATCCTTGAATCCTACGGCCCCAAGCATTCCGGCATCAATATCGGATTGGGGTCCACCCCCTTGATCATCGCCGTTCTGGCCGGTCCCTACCTGGGCAGCTACATCAAGATGAACAGCGGCTACGACACCACCATGATGATCGGCGGCGCCGTGGCCCTGGTCAGTTTCGTGATCGCGTTTTTTATTGGTGATGTCCAGAAGCGTCTCGGCGGACGGGGCGCGATGGCCGCCGCGCCCGCAGGGCGCTGAATGCGGTTAAGCCTTTAATCATGCTCCCCCGGAGAGCAACGTCCCCTCTGCCCCGTCCTTCCGTTCAAGTGCGCCGGGGCGTTGCTCTCTTCTTTTCCGATCTGGTGTTGCCTCGAAAGTTTCCTGCCGGCTCGAGGCGGCCCATCCCCATCATGTCTGGCCCGATCCGATTCCCATGGAACCTTTTTTCTGAATGCCCAGCCGCTTTATTTTGGAGTACAGGGTTTGCGGATTCAAACCGAGAAGCGCGGCGGCACCGTTTTTACCGCTGACTTTGCCCCCGCATCTTGCGAGTGCTTTCATGATGTATTGGCGCTCCATCTCCCGGAATGACAGGAAGACGCGCTCCTCCTGGACAGGGTCCGTCGTCCGGTAATCGGGGAAGATCAGTTCTTTATCCTTGGAGGAGATGACCGCCCGTTCCACCGCGTGTTTCAGTTCCCGCACGTTGCCGGGCCACTGGTAGTTCGCCAGGGCCCTCAGCGACCGCTTATTGATGTTCTTGTAGTTCGTGCCGAACTTCTTATTGAACTGACGAACGAAATGGGAAACCAGCAGGGGAATATCTTCCCGGCGTTCGCGCAGGGGCGGAACGACGATCGGGTAGACGTTCAGCCGGTAGTAAAGATCGGATCGGAAGGCGCCCTTTTCCACGGCGCGGTCCAGCGGCTGGTTGGATGCCGCGATAAGCCGGAAATTGAGGTTGATGCGGGTTGTGCCGCCGACGCGTTCGCATGACCTTTCTTCCAGCACCCGCAACAACTTGCGCTGAATGTCAAGCGACAGGGAATTCACCTCGTCCAGGAAAAGGGTGCCGTTGTTGGCCAGTTCGAAACGGCCCCGGTGGGCGCGCAACGCATTGGTGAAGGCGCCCTTTTCATGGCCGAACAATTCGCTGGGAATCAGGTTTTCACTCAGCGAGGCGATGCTGACCGGGATAAACGGTCCGGCCGTGCGGTCGCTCAACTGATGAATGGCCTTGGCGACCAGTTCTTTACCGACCCCTGTTTCACCAAGGATCAGGACGGTGGTGTCGAAGTGCGCCACGTCATTGATCCTAGCGACCACGTCTTGGATGGCTTGCGAAGCGCCAACAATGTTCTTGATTTGGCGTGCATTGGATGGTTCGCCCCGGTAGAAGAGCGCCTCTGCTTCCAATTGATCCTTCAATTCGGCGATCTCCTCATAAGCCCCGACATTGTCGAGGGCCACGGCCACCAGGGTGGAAATCGCCCTGAGCAGGGACAAGATCCGTTCGGATACCGCGAAACCGCCGAGGTTTCTTTCGAGTAGAAAAACCCCCAGGATGCTTCCCTGGAGCGTGACCGGGTAGGCGATCCGCCAACTGGTATCACTGTTGCCGGCACCCAGGGCAGGGCTGCCCGATACCTTGGACTGGACCGTTTTCTTTCCGGTTTTCATGACGCGGATGACGGATGCCATGGCGCCGCTCTCAGTCTCCATTTGAAAGCGGTCCGGTTCGATGTTGCGGCTGGCGATCATTTCGATCCCACGACCATTCTTCGGCACGAAAAAGCCGCCCCTTTCCGCGCCGGTCATTCGCATGGTCAAGGAGATCATCTTGTTGAGCAGCTCCCGCCGGCTGCGGATGGTGCCCAGGGTTTCACTGATTTCGATCATGGGATCGAGCAGGTAGCCCTGGTGATCCTGTTTGGCAACGAGCGGTCTGAATTCTTCGGGGAATAGCTTCTCATTGACAAAACGCATCACCCCCCAGGCTTGGCGCAGCAGTTTTTCGGCCTGCTCGCGTTGGCCTGCCGGCATGAGCAAGCGGGCCATAAAAACTTCGCTGAACGCCAGATCCAGCCGGGCCCCGGACTGGTCGAGCAGTTCCATGCTCCGACGCAGGTCTTCCCGGGCTTGCGCAAGCGGCCCATTTCGTTTGACGGTCCGCTTGGCGCGGTAGTAGTAGCCCACGCCCTGCATATAGAGATCCGGCCAGTGGATGACCCGTTCCACCTCGGAATCATAGTTCATCTCCGGGTGAACGAAGCCCGCGTCCTCCAGGGCGTCCATGTAGTCGAAATTGATAGGGCCGCGATGATGCAGCATGCCAAGGGATTTGGCGTTGGCGTACGCCTCCTGCTGCATCTTGAGGCTCTCCTCGTATTTCCCCTGGCAGCTGAGGGTGTAAGCTTTTGCGGCGCACAGGGACCATTTGAGGTAGGCGTCCAGTTTATCCTGGGGGATGGCCAGCAACTCATCGATGATGGGTTCCGCTTCCGCGTCCCGGCGCGCGTCGTGCAGGGTGTTGATGGCGCGAACCTTGGCGTAGGCTTCAAGGTGATCCAGCTTCAGATCGACGGCCTTCTCCATGACGAAATTGATCAGACCGATCCCCCGGTTGGTTTGTCCGCATTTGCCGTAAATCCAGCCGAGCTGGGCGCAGGCCCGGAGAGAAGGTTCGTCGGGCGGCAGGGCCTCCAAATTGCCCAGGACGTTTTCATACCGCTCGATGGCGTCGGTCAAACGGCCCCGCCAGAACAGGAAATCCGTGGAAGACAGTGCCACATGCCGGACCAGGTTCGGCGAGTTGGAGCGGAGCGCCTTGTTCCAGGCCTTGTCGAAGTTGTCCGCGGCCTGTTCATAATCACCGAGTCCCTGGTAAACCCGGCCGAGACCCGCCAAAATCATGACTTCCCGATTGGGGTTGTTGTTGGCGTCCAACAGGGCAAGCGCGCTCGTCAGAAGCCGTTCCTGATCCCGCAGCGGGATGGCGCCCCCCTGAAAAAAACACAGCCCGATCACGCCGTCGGAATAGACGCGGTGGGCGCCATGGACGTCGGGTCGGCCCGGGCCGGAATCCACAACGAGCCGGTAGTATGCGACCGCGTCGTCCGGCAGGTTTTCGCCCAGGCAATACTCCGCAGCGCGAATCAGCACGGCGGTGTCCTTGGGCTCGATTCCCGATGTCTGGTAAAGATAGGCCAGCGCCATCCATAGGGAAGGACCCTCCCTGTATTCCGATTCGAACACGGAGAGCAGCCGTTCCGCCATGACGGTGGTTGTTTTTCTGCCAGACCAGCGCAGGATGTCGGGAATGGTTTCGGGATCGCGATAATGGTAATGTCCGATCCCAAGAGGGGCATAGACCTTCATGATTTTGGAATGAATCAACTGGTCGGCCAGTTGAAGGACCTTCACCGAGGGCGTTCCGGCCCCTTTGGCCCAGAGGTCGAGGGAGATCGGCGGAGGGATGAGGGCGGCGGCCAGGGCCAGGGCCTGCTCCTCAGGCGTCAACCGCTTCCAAGTCGTTGCACTGAATTTCAAAGGCGCTTCCTTCTTGTTGCTCACGCGCGGGTTGGACCACGATTCTTTGGAACCGGGCCATGTGGATTTATAAAATTATGTAATATAATAATTATTTTTACAATCATTCAAGCCTGCTCACCCGAATTGTTCGTCCCTGGCATCGTTCCCGAACTTGTCAGAAGCGCTCCGGGTATTGCTGGCATCGATTTAACTATTTGAAATTGAATGATTATTATAAAAATGCCACCGGCCTGGATTCCGGAAAAGACAAATAACCGCCGCAGCTGGCACGCAGGTTGCCATCATTGGAAGGCGATGGTCGGAAACTTCAGGTATGGGGGGGCAAGCCCCCTTGGAAAAACATGGGACCCACAATGAACAAGACGAGCCAACATCCAATCCTTATTGGTTGTGAAACCATCATTACGGAAGCGCTCCCCTTTCTGGATCGGCCGATATCCTTTGAAGCGGTTGAGGCGGGGCTCCATGCCGACGCGGCGCGGCTGACGACCGCGCTTCGGGCCGCCGCCGCAAGGGCGGATGGCCGTTTCGATCCCATCATTCTTGGCTATGGCCTGTGCGCCAACGCCGTCGTGGGGATCAAAACCGAAAAGAGCACCCTGATCGTGCCCCGCGTGGATGACTGCATCGCCGCGATGCTGGGATCCTCGGCGACCTACCGTGCGGTTATGAAAGAAAATCCCGGCGCTTTTTTTCTTTCCCGCGGATGGATCATCAGCGGCATCACGCCCTTGGATGAATTCCGCCAATTGAGCGAACGCTACGGTGAAGCACGCGCGCGCCGGCTGCAAAAACAGATGTTCCGGCATTACCAACAGCTGGTTTATGTGGATACCAAGGGGGATGACGATTCCGGATACGAGGCGCAGGCCAGCGCGGTCGCCGGGCATATGGAATTGGCCTATCAGAAAATCAAGGGTACGGCTGATCTGATCAAGACTATGGTCCAGGGCCCCTGGGATGATCGTTTCATCGTCTGCCCGCCGGGCCGGGCCATTGCGTTGTCAGATTTCGCCCTTCCCGAAGCATCGCCGCAGGGCCTGCTTCGCGACCGGCATGGCCACCGGAAGGCAGAAAATGGTGCAGGCCCAAAATGCCAACCCTCCTAACCAAACAGATGGGCGGCGGTGCGCTGTCAGGCCTTTCTTTCAGCCGCCGGGCGGCCGAAAGGGATGCCCAGCTTGCGCATGCGGGAGCGCAGGGTATTGGGGTTGATGCCGATGATTTCCGCTGCTCCGCCCGGTCCGTGGATCTTGCCGCCGGTATGCTGCAGAACCCAGGTAATGTAGCGGCGGCTCACGGTTTCCCAGGGTTCTAGCGGGGCAGTGGCAGGTGGTGCGGGCGGCGGCGGCGCTGAAGCGGGCCGCAGGCCTTCGAACCGCAGGGGCCACTGTGGCCCTGCTGCCGGATCAATTCCCGTTCCACTGCGTTCTCAAGTTCCCGCACATTGCCCGGCCAGGGATAGGCTTGCAGCCGCGTCAGGGCTTCTTCCGGCTCCGGTTCTGTCGGTGATGGGCCGAGTCCCCGAATGGGGATCAATCCACCTTTGGCGGACAAGCCGGTGTTTCCGCCCTTTGGAAATCTGCGCCGCAGCCCAGCTGCGCTTCCGGTTCCCAAATCACGGCGGCCTTGACTGCACCCAAAATCTGCCATTTATGACACCGCCTGCCATCGATAGGGGAACCACTGGGGAAACACCGACAGGGGCCGTATCCTCCTGCGGGTCCGTTGGCCGCGAACGGTCAGCGGTCCCAGGAGAAAAGAACGGCGCCCAGGCCCAGAAATAAACCGGTCATCATCACCAGCACGAGTATCTCAGGCATCACGTCGAGCAGGCCGGCCCCGTCGTTCATGATCTTGCGGACCCCCCTCAGGAGGTGGGTGAGGGGAAAAATTTGGGCGAACTGCTTGACCCATCCGGGAGCGCCTTCGAGGGAGAACCAGACCTCGGAGAGGAACATCATGGGCCAAGAGATGAAATTGAGGATGCCGGTGGTAAATTCCTCGCTCGTCCCCCGGGCCGCCAATACCAGCCCCAGGGCGGTCAGGCTCAGGCTGCCCAGGAAAAACATGACGAAGATGCTGACCAGGGACCCTGCGACGTTGAAATGGAATATCAGGTCGCAGCCGAACCAGACCACGAGCAGGGTGAACATCAACAGAAAAAGCCGCGAGAGCATCTGGGCGCTCAGGTATTCGAAGGCGGTCAGCGGGGTGGCTTTCAGCCGCCGCAAGGCGCCGTTTTTGCGGTAGCGCACGACGATGTAGCCCACCCCCCACAGGGCGCTGAACATCATGTTCATGGCCAGAATGCCCGGGAAAAGCCAGTCGATGTAACGGATCTCGGTACTGTGGATCTGCTCCCGTTGCAGGAGGGCCGGATCCGGTGGACCGCTGAGGCTGGCCTGGAAGATTTTTTCGGCCAGCTGCCCCTGGGGAGAGCTGTCGTTGATCCAGTAGCGGTAGGGCGGTGATCCGGCGCGCACCACCAGGTCCACTTTGTGGTGGCGCAGTTTTGCCAGGGCTTCTTCCCGGGTGGCAAACCCCACGAATTGCAAAAAACGTGTTTTTTTGAAGGCTTCGGGAAGCTTCAGCTCCGCCACCGGCAGGGGATTGCGCGTTGCGGGAAATACGCCGATCTTGTAGGCGGTGTATTCCTTGCCACCGAAGAGAATGCCGAACCCGGCCACCAGCAGAAAAGGGAACAGGAAGTTCCAGCCAAAGGAGGCCCGGTCGCGGAAGAACTCCCAGTTGCGGGCCTTGAACATGATCCATATGCGTTTGAAGCGCATTGGCTAATCTAATCCCTTAAATGTCTTCCGGTCAGATTGAGAAAGACGTGTTCGAGGTTCGGCGAATTTACGGACATGTCGGACAAATCCACTTCGCAGGACAATAGCTGTTTGAGACAGGCATCGATATTGGATGTCTGGATGTGGACGGCCCCGTTGATTTCTTTCAAATCGAGCGGCAGGGCCGTAGGCGGCTTTTTGAAACTGCGGCGGGGCAGAACCACGGTCACACCATGGCAATGGGTGCGGATCAGCGCCTCGGGGGCACCCCGGGCGATGATGCGGCCGTGGTCCATGATGGCCACCTCGTCGCAAAGGTGCTGGGCCTCTTCCATATAATGGGTGGTGAGAACGATGGTCTTGCCCGAGGCCTTGATGGTATTGACGATATGCCACAGGTTGTGCCGGGCCTGGGGGTCGAGACCGGTGGAAGGCTCATCCAGAAACACCAGGTGAGGGCGGTTCACAAGCGCCAGGGCCAGCAGAAAACGCTGGCGTTGACCACCGGAAAGCTTTTCATGGCGTTGGTGCTTGAACTCCTGCAGCTGGCATTGATCCACCAGGACGTCCAGATCTTCCGTCTCTTCATAGAGCCCCTTGAAAATCTGCAGGGTTTCCCAGACGGTCAGCATGGCCAGCAGGGATGTGTTCTGAAATTGAATGCCCACCTCGTTTTTGAATTGGTTCGTGCGGGCCCGCCCCCGGTAGAGAATGTCGCCCGAGGTGGATGCCAGGATATTTTCAATCACTTCGAGGGTGGTGGTCTTGCCGGCTCCGTTGGGTCCCAGCAGACCGAAGCAGATGCCCTGTCCGATGGCAAAGCTGATATCGTCCACTGCCGTCAGGGCGCCGTATTTTTTGACCAGATGCTGAACCTCGAGAAGGGGGGCCATGGTTTCCTTTCCGGTTGGATTTTCCGTCTCCGCAATTTTGAACATTTCGGGAGATCTGGCAAGTCTAATCCGCTATTTTGTGCGCTGCTGAGAAACATGGTATGAGGTGGTTCGGTTAAACCCCGGCGAAGCCGCTGTTGGCCCGGATCCATGATGCGGAGCGAAATCGAATGCGCTATTTATTGGCACTGGTGATGGTGTTTTCCCTGCTGGGCGTCTGCCAGGCCGAGCTGCGCATTCTGGGCGAAGTATCCCCTCCGGGTGAATACCTGGATGCGGGCGGCCGGCCGGCCGGCGTGACCGTCGCGCTGGTCAGGGAATTGCTATGCCGTCTGAAGGTTCGGGCCACCATCCAGATCCTGCCCTGGAAGCGGGCCTACCAGATGGGGCTCGATGAACACGACGTGGTCCTTATGGAGACCACCCGCACGCCGGAGCGCGAAAACCGCTTTAAATGGGTTGGCCCCATTTTGATTGTGAAGCGAATTGTTTACGGCATGGATACCTATGACAAGCCGTTGAAAACGATCGCGGATTTGCGGCAGGGCGGCACCATTTGCGTGCTGCGGGGCAGTTCCAATGAACGTTACCTGCAGTCCCTGGACATCACCCGGATGAATGCCGTGACGGTGCCGGCCCAGTGTCTCAAAATGCTGGCGGCCGATCGTGTGCCGCTTTTCTACACTTGCGAAATCGGCATGGATGGTCTGCTGAAGGAGCAGGGCCTGGCCGCCGACCGGGTTAAAGCCCTGCTCGACCTCAAAAAAGAATATCTCTACCTGGCCTTTTCCAAGGATGTCAGTGATGCCTGCATCCGTCGCTGGCGGGACGCACTGGAAACAGCCAAACGCGATGGCACGGTAGCGCACATCTACCAAGGCGTTTATTCCCCTGGAACCATAAGGGAGATTTGTCGGCCCGGCGATCCCCTGGCGCATTAATGAGGCCTTATCAAGGCCTGGCTCCCGCCGCAAAGCAAATTGAAGCTGCCTTTCCTGACGTCTGCTTACACATTGCCCTTGACGGCGATCCGAGGTTTGTGAATCTAATCTTCTCCCTTTTTTCATCGGGAGCCTGGTATACGCGCATGAGTCCACGCAATCGAATTTTCCTGCTGATTATGATCATGTCCGCGATCGTGGTGACGGTCGAATCCATCACGATTGGCCTTCTCTATCAAACCGCCTTCGAACAGGAGCGGCTGCGTCTTGTGGAGACCGCCAAGAGTCAGGCCCGGCTCATCGAAGCGGTGGCGCGCTTCGATGAGGTATACAGTGCGGATTTTCCTTCGGGTGCCCGGCAAGCCACGCTCAACCAAATTCAAGACGCCCATTCCCGATATCAGGGCTTTGGCGAAACGGGAGAATTCACGCTCTCGAAAAAGGAAAACAACCAGATCGTGTTCCTCTTGAATCATCGCCATTACGATCTCAACCATCCCCAACCGGTCCCCTGGGATTCCAAGCTGGCCGAACCCATGCGGCTGGCATTGTCGGGAAAGTCGGGAACCATCGTGGGGCTCGATTATCGGGGGGTGCGCGTCCTGGCCGCCCATGAGCCCGTGGAGGAACTGAATCTGGGAATCGTGGCCAAGATCGATCTTTCCGAGATCCGGGCGCCGTTCATACGAGCCGGCTTACTCAGCACCCTGATTGCGGTTATTGCGATTGTCATCGGCGCGGCGGTCTTCATCAAAATTACGGAGCCGATTCTCGAAAAGCTGCGTCAGGCCGTAATGGTGTTGGAAAGGGCATTGAAAGAGGTGAAAACGCTGCGGGGGATCGTCCCCATCTGCTCCTTCTGCAAGAAGATTCGCAACGACAAGGGCTATTGGGACCAGGTGGAAGTTTATGTCAAGGAACACACCGAAGCCGATTTCAGCCATGGCATCTGCCCGGCCTGTATGCAACAGCACTACCCGGATCTGATGGACCAATAAACACCGTGACGCTAGCGGGCGCAGAGGCGGGAGGCATGATCTGCTTTGATGGGGTGTCCCCCGAGGTGGCCCTGTCGGCGGCGCGGACCAAATGGATCAGCGAGGGTCCCGACCGCATGCCAACCCGGTTGAAACCGGCCGGCCAATACGCAAGGAAAGCTCTGCGAGGAGCATGCGCCGGGCGTTTATCCCATCTTTGAAAATGAGGTTTGAAATATCCCCTTGCGGGAATCCGGAAGGCCCTGATCATGACAACCGACCGCGCAAAACAGATTGAAGCGTATATCCGGCAGGACCCCTTTGCCCAACGACTGGGGGCTAGCGTTGAAATCCTCGCGCCAGGCCACAGCCGCGTTACCCTGGCCATAACCGAGGACATGGCCAATTTCCATGGCATGACCCACGGCGGGGTGGTTTTCGCCCTGGGGGACATGGCATTTGCCGCAGCCAGCAATTCCCGCGGCCAGACCGCGGTCGCCTTGAATGTGGCCATCAATTTCCTGAAAGCCACCCGCCCCGGCGATCGGCTGGTGGCTGAAGCGCGGGAACAGCATGCGGCCGGACCGACGGCGCTATATGACATCACCATTCGGGACGCGATCACGGGTGATCTGGTGGCCCGAAGCCAGGACCTGGTCTATCGCAAGAAGGACTGGTTCGTGCCCGAAGCCTGACGGCCGACCGCTGCACGGCCCGGCCGCGGGGCGAGGGCGGCGGGTGCTCCGGGAAGAATTGAAAACGCTATGGTTTCGTTAGGTTCCGCTTTACCAGGCCGGCCCGTCTTGTTATGATCCGGGCAAGCCGTGCCGTTTTGTCCGGGACGGCGCCATCGGCATCGCCAAGCCAACCAGCGGCCACCACGGGTATTCTATGAAGCAATTGGAATGGATTTTCATACAGCTTCTGCCGTCTGTGGGCTTCATCCTGGCCCTGGTCCTCCTTTCCCACATCCTCAAACAGCGGCGCTCGCCCACCAGCACCATCGCCTGGCTCATGGCCGTCATTTTCATCCCTTACATCGGTGTGCCGCTGTATATTCTTTTCGGCGGTCGCAAGATGGCCCGCAAGATGGCCTCCAAGCGCATGCTGCCCCAAACCTCATCGATCCAGCACGCCGGTCCGGGGCTCGAGCATCAACTGGCCTCCCTGGTCTATCGGGGAGGATTTCCCCCCACCCGGCGCAACCGCATCAAGTTGCTGCTATCGGGCGAGGATGCCTTCCACGAAATGATGCGTCTGATCGAAAGCGCCGAATATGCCATCTATGTGGCCACCTTCATCCTGGGTAAGGGGCCCACGGGCCGGCAAATCATCGATACCCTGGCACGGCGGGCGGCCGAGGGCCTCCAGGTCTATCTCCTGCTGGACGCCCTGGGGTCGGTCAAAATCAACCGCCGTTTTCTGGCCCCTTTGCACCGGGCCGGCGGCCGGAGCGCTTTTTTCATGCCCATGTTCAACCTGCCTTTCAGGGGGCGGGCCAACCTGCGCAACCATCGCAAAATGGTGATCGTCGATCGAAGATCCGCCATCGTGGGCGGGATGAATCTGGCCCATCAGTATATGGGACCCCGCCGGACCCGGGACCGCTGGCATGACATCTCCATGTGCGTGACAGGACCGGCTGCGAGCCAGGCCTTTGAAATCTTCCGCTCGGACTGGGAATTCGCGGCCAACGAACATATCACCAACCCGACCCCTTTCAGCGCCCTCATGGACATCACCGCCACAACCGCCCTGCAATTCATGGCCAGCGGACCGGACGTGGAAAACGACGCCCTGCGGGAAGCCCTGCTGATCAGTCTTTTTCGGGCCCACCACCGGGTCTGGATCGTAACGCCCTATTTCGTTCCTGATGATTTTCTTCTGGAAGGCCTGTGCATGGCGGCCCATCGGGGGGTGGACTTGCGTTTGATCATCCCCGAGCACTCCAATCACCGTCTGGCGGATTGGGCCCGGGAAGGTTATCTGTCGCAGCTGCAGGAGGCTGGCGCCCGGATTCATCTCTACATGCCCCGCATGCTGCACGCCAAAGCCCTCATTATCGACAACAGCGTCGCCCTGGTTGGTTCGGGCAATATGGATATGCGCAGCCTGCTGCTGAATTATGAGGTGGGGTTGTGCATTTATTCGGTTGACATCATCCGCCAGCTGGAAAAGTGGATGACGGGCCTGATGAAGGCCTGCCGGGAACGCCAGCCCCATCAAAGCCCCACTCTGACCCTGATCGAAGGCGTCAGCCGGTTGTTTGCCCCCCTGCTGTAGATAGGGCCGGGATTGGGTCGCAGCGAAACATCAACGCGATCCCCTGGCCGGCGTCCCTCGTCGGAGGAGAGCTGCCCATCGGCTTGAATTCAAAAAAATCACGCTGAAAAAAGAGTTGAAAATAGACGCCGGCCATCCCGGGACAGCGGAGAACATGGGGAACGACCGTCCCCGGATCGGGATCGGGCACGGCGGCGGGCCGCGGTGCCGTTGATCCCGATTCGAGAAGCGGGCTTAGGATGGGGGGTTAGACGACATCGCTCCCAGCCCGGCCGGGACGCTTGATCACCATCTGGTTTTGGCAATAGGGGCAGAAGACGATGGCGCAGTTGTGCTCATCGATGCAGGCTTCCGGAGGCAAGGACAATACATAGGGGCCCTTGCCCTCATAGGAGCAGGTTTCGGTTGTGCAATAGTAGTCCATGCTAAGCAATTCTCCTCTTGAATGGGACGGTCCGTCAGTGGCAGCCGCATCCGGAGTCATTCGACCCGCAGCCGCCCTCCGGCGCTCCGGAGGAGCAGTCGCAGTCGCAACCGCAGCCGGCGCTTTGGGTGGGAGCTTCGCTGATGCCGACCACTTCGATGTCGAAGGTCAATGATTGCCCCGCCAGGGGGTGATTGAGATCGACGGTAACACCTTCCTCATCCACGGCGATGATCCGGGCCGGAATCTGTTGGCCGTCCTGGGTGGTCAGTCCCACGGTCTGTCCCACCTGGGGATCCATTTCAGCCGGAATGTCGCTTCTTGCAAAGGTATGCTTGCGATCCTCATCCACGTCACCGTAGGCCTCCTGGGGGGACAGGGTGAAGGTTTTCTTTTCGTTCAAGGCCATGCCCAGGAGGGCTTTCTCGAAGCCTGCGATCAACTGGCCGGCGCCCATTTGAATTTCGAGGGGCGCACGGCCTTCGCTGCTGTCGAAGACCTGACCGTCCTGGAGCGTCCCTTTGTAATCCACACTGACATACAAACCGTCACTGACTTTGTTCATGCAATCTCCTTTTACAAAATAATGATGAGAAAACCGTTAGCGGTTCCGAACAACATAAAGATAAATAATTGTAAGTCAAGACAAATAGTTAGATGTGAAGGCCGCACTTGCGGCATTAGGCGCCGGGTGTCGCCGTCTCCGGGTCAGATGGTCTGCCACCGATATTCGGAGGGGGAATGGCCAGCGGATGGGATGAAAGGGATGCGGGAGGGGAGCGCATGGAGGGCCGGGAGGCACGCATCGGCGTTTGCCATCAGTCGGCTTCCGTCTCATCCAGATAGTGATGAAACGCGCTCATGGCCGTGATGTCATCCAACTGCGCCACCTTGCGGCGAAACGCGATGGCCTCCTGGAAATCCGGCTTAGCCATCAGGAGATGCTCCTTGCGCGTGCCGGAGGCGTTGATGTTGATGGCCGGCCAAATCCGCTGCTCGGCACAGGCCCGGCTGAGCACCAGATCCATGTTGCCGGTGCCCTTGAACTCCTGAAAGATGACATCGTCCATGCGGCTTCCGGTATCCACCAGGATCGTGGCCACCACGGTCAGGGAGCCGCCCTTTTCGATATTGCGGGCCATGCCGAAAATGCGGCGGGGCACGGTCAGGGCATTGGCGGCCAGTCCCCCGGATAATGTCCGGCCGTGGCTCTGGGTCTGACTGTTGAACGCCCGGGACATGCGGGTCAGCGAATCGATCAGCACCACGACATCCTTGCCGGTTTCGGCGCTGCGGCTGGCCGTGTTCATGGCGAGCCGGGTCATGCGCATGTGCTGCATGACACTCTGGTCGGCGGAAGAGGACAGTACGCAGGCCCCCGGCAGGGCCCGCTTGAAATCGGTCACTTCCTCGGGGCGCTCGTCCACCAGCAGGATAAAAAGCTCGGCCTCGGGGTGATGGTGTTGGATCGAGGTGGCGATGTGTTTCAAGATAGTCGTTTTCCCGGATTTGGGCGGTGAGACGATCAAACCGCGCTGCCCTCTTCCGATGGGGACAAACATATCCAGGGCCTTTCCCACCCGGTCGTCCGGTCCCTGGCATATCTTAAATGATTCTGATGGATTGATGCTGATGAGCTCCTGCAATGATTTAAGTTTTGAATAGGACGCGAGGGGCAGTCCGTTAACGGTTTCGATGCGGGACAGCTTCAAATTCTTGTTTTTGCCGTTGCCCTTGACGCCGACCCCCTCGATGAGAACGCCTTCCAGCAGGTTGGCCTGTTTGATCAGATAGGCCGGCACAAAGGGGTCGGCAGGCGCAGCCTCAAAATTGTTTTCGATGGTGCGCAGAAAACCGAACCCTTTATCCAGTATTTCCAAATAACCCTGAACAGGCTTCAATGGCATCCTCTCCTATGATTCCCGTTGGCTTGGTTGATGACAAGGAGCGCTGTCAAAAACCATGCGGTATGTGTACAGAACGTGTCCCGGGTGCCTCTTTCGCCGGCGCCGGCTGATGATAGCCCGGCAGTGGTTTGCACAGGACGGTAAGAATGCCGTCGGCCGCCCCGCTTGGGGCCGCCTTTTCAATGATCCGACCCCATTGGCATAGGTGCGGAATGTCTCTTGCGGTCATCCGCAGACGGTCGGAGGGCGGTCCGCCGGGCGCTGCTTGAGCTGTGCCAGGGATTCCAGCAGGGCGTCATAGTGGTCGATCATGTTGTCCCAGGCGTAACATCCCATGGCTTGGGCGAGCTGAGCGCGCAGCGCGTGGTACTCATTGAACCGCACCAGCAAACGGCGCAGTCGGGCGATCAGGTCTTCCTGATCCTGATACAAAACATGGGGGTGGAAGCTCTCCGGGATGACTTCCGGATAGGCCAACCGTTGCGGCAGCAAGGGGAAACACCCGAACCGCACGGCTTCGACAACGGAAATACCGAAGTTTTCCTGCTGGGCGGTGCTGACAACGACGGCTCCCTGTTTGAGCCAGTCGACATACGCCGCCCGGGAGGTCACGTGCCCGTACTGCAGAATTCTGGTGCCGAAGCGCTTGCGGGCATGAATAAAGACCTTGGGTACGGTTTGGCAGTTTTCGCCCAGAAGTGCAAGGCGAAAATCCACGCCCTGGTCGGCAACGGCTTCCAGGGCGTTGAAAAATAGTTCGGGATTCTTGTCGAATTCCCAGCGGTGATTCCAGATAATCAAGGGGGCCTGCGTCCTATTGCCTTCGGGCAGCGGGTGATCGTTGGCCGGAATGCGGCAGCCGGGATAGAGAACATCGGCTTTGGACCGGATGGCGTTGACGACCCATTTCGGGCGGTGCTCCGGCATCATCTTTAAAAATACCGGCAGGCCGTCGAAAAACGCTTCGCAATGGGTGCGCGAGTTGAATCGGATGCGATCGGCGGCCAGGGCTGTCGTGATGTCCGTGAAGCCGAACTGATAATCCATTTGTTCGCCTGGTGCCAGGGGATAGGTGAGCTGATTTTCATGGAAATAGACCAGGACCGGCGGGCAGCCCTGGCCGGCCAGGGCTTTGAAATCCGTCAGGCTCAACAGGTCGGTGACAATCAGCCCGTCGTAGCGGTCAAGCGGAGGCGCTTTTTTGATAAAGTGCAGGGCCGCCCCCCGCATGCGCCATTTCCAGAAGCGGGCCGGCAGGGTCACCAGATCGATGGCATGGCGCGAGTGGGCAATCAGGCCGTCGGCGAAGTCCTTATGGGATCCGCCGTAGAAGGACTCCAGAAATAGAAAGCGTTTTTGACGGGCCAAAGGAACTCCTCGAGTGGTCTGCAATACAACGGTTGTGCAGGATTGTCAGAAGGTTTCTGTCCATAAATGGTCGCTCTTGGCTTTTCCGGCAAGGCCCGCACACATTTTCCCGCTTAGCGGAACTTCCCGGAGGGTCGATTCCGACTGGTGGGTGTCAACCGGAGGAATCGTCCGCTATGTTGAGGATTGAAAACAAGCGCGGACGCCGCCGGAGGTCAAAAGTTGCCGTTTACGGGTGGTGTCCTGCGACGCGGACTTCATAGCATCACGAAAAAGCTATTGACAGGAAAAATAAAATCGATAATGAATGGGATCGTTATCAACGCCGGGAGAACCCCATGCCCTTATTCGGCATCAGCACAGCAATGGTTGCAGGACGCTTCTTTTTTAGCTTTAGAGGCGTTCATCCGGCGTCGTAACCCTTAAAATTACGCCCCGGGTGGACATCAGGATCCACTCGGGGTTTAAATACCTGCAAGCCCCGAGATGAAAATCTCGGGGCTTTTTTTTTGCAGGTTTTGATTAACTCTCCAATAGAGGATGAAGGCATGAAGAACTTGAAACTGGCCTCGCGTGAAAGGGAGGAACGAACGGTTATCCAAGTCGGCGATGTGGCTTTCGGCCGGGATTTTGTCGTCATGGCGGGCCCCTGCAGTGTCGAAAGCGAAATGCAGACCCTGGAAGCCGCCCGGGCCGTCAAGGCGGCCGGCGCCGATATTCTGCGGGGCGGCGCTTTTAAACCGCGAACCTCGCCGTATTCCTTTCAAGGGCTGGGATTGCAGGGGCTCAAAATCCTGGACAAAGCCCGCCGGGAGACCGGACTGCCCATTGTCACCGAGGTGCTCGACCCGCGGGATGTTTCCTGGGTGGCCGAGTTTGCCGATATTTTGCAGATCGGCACCCGCAACATGCAGAACTTTTCCCTGCTCAAGGAGGTGGGCACCACGCAACTGCCGGTCCTGCTCAAACGGGGGATGTTTTCCACCCTGGAGGAATGGCTCAACTGTGCGGAATACATCCTGAGTGAAGGCAATCCCAATGTCATCCTTTGCGAGCGGGGGATCCGGACTTTTGAAAACTATACCCGCAACACCCTGGATCTCAGTGCGGTTCCGGCCATCAAAGAACTGACCCATTTGCCCATCGTGATCGACCCCACCCACAGCACGGGCCGGCTCAGCCTGATTCCCCCCATGAGCCTGGCGGCCGTGGCGGCCGGGGCCGACGGCCTGCTGATCGAGGTCCACCATGATCCTGCCCAGGCGCTTTGTGATGCCGACCAGGCCTTAACCCCCCGGCACTTTGAGACGCTCATGCGGCAATTACGGCCGCTGCATGGGTTTATGCGAACGTTGGCCGATGAAACCGCAAAGACCGCCGCGACGGCCTAACCGGCCGAAGCCATACGGCATGCAATGATGAGGAGACCCCATGAAACTAGATGAAATTCGGTACAAGATCGATCGGATCGACCGCGAACTCCTGGTGCTGTTGCAGGAGCGCATGGGACTGGCCCTGCGTTCGAAGAAGTTCAAAGAAGTCGTCAGCGATCCCGGACGGGAAGAGGACCTGCTGGCCCGCGCGGAGCGCCTGAATCTGGATTTGGTGGAACGTTCTTTTACGCGTCAGCTGCTCCAGACGATCATTCAGGAGAGCAAGCGGCTCCAGGAAGAGGACCGCAGACTGGTCGCTTTCCAGGGGGAGCACGGCGCCTATGGCGAAGTGGCATCGCGCCAACTGGTTTCCAACGGCGCCTATATTCCCTGCCTGGAATTCGTGGATGTCTTCCGCGGGGTGGAAGCGGGTGATCTCGACCTGGGGGTGGTTCCGGTGGAAAATTCGCTGGAGGGGGCGGTAACCCAGGTCAACGATCTGCTTACGACAACCCGCCTGAAGGTCATCGGCGAAATCAAAGTGCCGGTCAAACACTGCCTGCTGGCCACGCGGGGCACCGACTATCGGGAGATCCGCGTGGTTTATTCACATCCCCAGGCCCTGGCTCAATGCCGGGGGTTTCTGATGCGCAACAAACTGGAACCCCACCCTTTTTACGACACGGCCGGCGCCGCCAAAATGCTGGCCCGGGAGAGCCCCAAGGCCTCGGCAGCCATTGCCAGCCGGCTGAGCGCCGAACTCTACGACCTGGATATCATCAAGGAAGGCATTGAAGACGGCTCCTCCAACTCCACCCGTTTTTTGCTTCTGTCACGGGACTCCTATCCTGGTAAAGGGGATAAGACCTCGATCATTTTTGCCGTCCCCCATGAAGCCGGTCAGCTATACGACGTATTGCGTCTGTTTGCCGAGGCCGATATCAACCTGACGCGCATCGCCTCCATGCCCCGGCGATCCGATCCCGGCAATTACAGCTTCTTTCTCGATTTCGAGGGAGCCCTGCAGGATGAAAAGGTCGCGAACGTGATGGCCAGGATGGAGGAGCTGGCCATCGGTATGAAAGTGCTGGGGAGCTACCCGGCGGACAGCTCATCCCAATAGGGGAAGGTGAGGCGGTTTTTTGGCCGGCGATCACATCGCCCTCCGCCGGCCAAGGCCGCCGTGATTTGTTCCGCATTGCGGGACTTCCCGCCTGATTCAACCCCGCTGGGGGTGGAAGCCGGAGGCGTGGACCGGTTACGGCGAGGATTCCCGAAGCGCGAGAACGCCGGCTTGCCCGCCAGAGGTGGCTTGATCCCCATTCGGGGACTCGGCCCACCGGCGGCGGGCCGGGGCCGCAAGATGCCATTTATGGATGGGCACTGACGGATGTTTGGACCTTGAAGAAATACTCGCCGGGACGTGGCAGGGCCCACCGCCCGGCGCTCAGGTCAGGTGGGACGATGTCCGGCCGTGTTGGATTCGCCGGGAGATGCTTCGGCCGCCTTGTCGCCGGCGTTTTCCGGCAGGGTGGGGGACCGGGGCGTCAACAGCGATTTAAATTGCCCGGGATCCTCCCGGTAGATGCGGATCGCCGATAAGAGTCCCAGTTCGTCGACCACGGCAATCCCCCGGTCCAGAAACCGGTATTTCTCGAATTGCTTGCGTTCGGCGAAGGCGCGCTCGATATCGGCGCTTGCATCGCCTTCCAAAAAACGGTCCAGTACCCCGGGGAGCAGCGCGCTGACCAGTCCTCCCACGGCGGCTTCTTCGACAGCCATCCACTCCTCGACCACCGCTTCGATATCGGCCCGTGAGTCCGGCGGGCAGCGGCTCAGCCGGTTCTTGATCGCTTCTTCCGTCGTCCCCCGCAGGCTGATATGCAGGGTTTCTTCGATCGGTGCGATGAAGACGTTGAGCGGGTTGGCGGCACTGTCACGCCAAATCGTATAGGGATTGTGCTCGAAGGAATAGAGGGCGCCGTCGTTGATAACAAGATAAGACGAGTAGGAGCCGATTTCGCCGAGATAGACCCGATTGTCCAGCTTGATCCTGACGCTGTGGTTTGTATTTGCCGCATCAAAAAAAGCATATTCTTCGGTATAGACATCGGCAATGTTGTGCACCAGATAGGCCGTTATACCCTCTCTCCAGGGAAGTTCCGGCGTTGCCGGAGGGCTTCTCAGGGTAGCGATGGTCCGATAAGGATTGGGCAGGGCGGTCGCCTGCAGCACATAGTCCACCACCGACCGGCAGTAGCTTTCAAAAAGGGTGGCATAGGCATCCTGGTTTTCCGGCACCACCATCAGGTGTTGGGTCGCGTCGACCAGGCGCCATCGAAGCGCTTCACTGTTCAGCTCGGTTCGAATCTTCCCCAGGAGCGCTTCATTCTGGCTGATGAAATCCCGGTTCTCGCGGCTGAGGTCCGCGTCGATGTCCTGGCCGGTCTGGCGGAACTCAACCAGCGGCCCCTTGCGATCCTCCATCTGGATGAAATCCAGCAGCATGGCATAATTCGGTGATGCTTCGGGCGGGTTGCCGGCGAGGGCCGCTGCTGTCCGCACGAGCAAGACGGCAATCAAGGCCGCCCAAAAGGGCAGGTGCCCTGCGGGGGAGCGCCTGTGCCCGTGTCCGACGGTTGAAAAGGTTGCATGTGAAAAGACGATCATCATATTGCCTTCAGGGAGCGGCGGTGCCGGATTTCGGAGTGGATCCGATCGTTTTAGGTTAAAGGAAAGCAATAAACAGGCCAGGGTCCGCTGCAAGTGTTCTTTTGCGTTTGATGTTATGGCAAAACCTAAAAAAATAAATAATATCAATAAGTAAAAATGTAAAAAGAATGCTGTGCGCACGTTCTGGCGCCAAGGAGAAGACCGTGTGCGCTGATTGAGACAAATCTTTAAAAGTGATTTTGACGGACTACGTCATATCGCTGTCGAAAATTGTCAGTTTAGCGCGGCGCCGGGCCGCGATTGATCGGAGGCCTGGCGTGACCAAAAAGGCGGGGGCGATGTCGATCGTATCCGGACAGCTTGAACCCGGCCGCCGATGCGCTTACGGTCGACATGCCGGACATGGGGAGACAGCGGGTGATCATTATGGTAATGTCCCGCTCCGATTACGGACGATTTGTAAAAAGCAATAACGGCGTTACGCTTTATCCCTCGTGGTCTCACGGGTGAAAATCCTTTGACCAACGGTACGGAATGTAACCGATGACCATAAGACTATTGGAAATGACCTATCCGGACCTGACAGAGACCCTTGCCGAGCGCTATGGCAAAGGCCCTTTCCTGGCCGGAGCCCTTTACCGGTCATTTTATAAAGAACTCAATCCCCACGCCTGGCAGGCGCCCGCCATCCAGGCCTCGCCGGGGCTTGGGGAATGCCTGCAGCAGACGATGGCCTTTGAGCCCGGGGAGGTCGTGGATGAGGTCGACCAGGAGGGCGTCATCAAATTTGTCACCGCCTTGCAGGACGGTCATCGGATCGAATCCGTGATCCTGCCCATGGAAACCCATTTGACCATCTGTGTTTCCAGTCAGGCCGGGTGCCGCATGGGATGCCGGTTTTGCGAAACAGGCCGCCTGGGCCTCCTGCGGCAGCTTACCGTAGAGGAAATCGTCGGACAGGTCTATCAGGCCCGTAGACGGTTTGGCGCCCGGATTCGCAATGTGGTGTTCATGGGGATGGGCGAACCGTTCGATAATTTTGATGCGGTGCTCCAGGCGGTTCGCGTTTTAAGCGACCAGCGCGGTCTTGACATTGCCCAGCGCTATATTACCGTTTCGACGGCCGGACACATCGCGGGGATCGAAAAGCTGGCCTCCCTGGACATGCCGCATCTCAAACTGGCGGTTTCGCTCAACGCCCCCAATGATGCGCTTCGCTCGCAATTGATGCCCATCAATCGGACGACCAACCTGGCACAGCTTCAGGCCAGCCTCATGCGCTTTCCACTAAAAAAAGGCCATGAACTGATGATTGCCTATGTGCTGATCCCCGGCGTGAATGACACTGTGGAATGCGTCCAACAACTGGCGCGCTGGTTGGTGCCCCTGAAAGCCAAGGTCAATTTGATTCCCTTCAATCCCGGTACCCGGAGCCCCTATCGGTCGCCGACCGAAGCGGAACTGGCGCGTTTCCGCCGGCAACTGATCGATCTGGCGGTGAACGTCCAGAAACGGGCCTCCCGGGGCCGTGATCTCATGGCAGCCTGCGGACAGCTGGGAAAGGCCTGCGAGAAGCGAATTGTCCCTGCCGGCGAGGGGAAATCCACCACAGGAAGCAGGACATGCCATGGACGCTGATACGCCCAAGAGCCGGACCCGGCAAAAGAATGAAGATCGCGCCTTGCAGCGCCTGGGAGAGCAGCTTTTAACACTGTCGTCGGAGCAACTGGCCTCCCTCGATATGCCCGAAACCCTTCGGCAGGCGATCGGTGCATGCCGCCGCATGAAATCCCATGGCGCCCGGCGCCGCCAGCAGCAATACATCGGCGTGTTGATGCGCAACGTCGATGCGGATACGATTCGTACCGGACTCGAACGGATCCGGGGCGGGGCGGTGCCCCAGGCCCGGATCTTCAGAAAGCTGGAGACCTGGCGGGATGCTTTGCGGGAAGGCGATGAAACGATTCTGGAGGAAGTCCTCGACCAGTGCCCGGATGCCGATCGACGGCATCTGACAGAACTCATGCGAAACGCCCGGCCGGAGGTTGGCGCCGACAAAGCCACCAAGGCGTCCCGCATGCTGTTTCGCTATCTGCGGGAGATCTACAATGATTGATCTTTTAAAACGTTTTGTCAGCAACACCGTCGGTGCGGAAAAGGATAACCACACGGCGGACGATTATAAACTCAGCCTGGCGACCTGTGCGCTTCTCGTGGAAATGGCCCGTATCGACGAATCTTTTACCGACCAGGAAACCGCTGCTATTCTGCATATCCTGAAAACCCAATACGGGGTTTCCGAGGAGCACGCCAAAGCCCTCGTGGCGGAGGCGGAGAAGGAATTGGAGAAGAGTGTCGATCTCTGGCAGTTCGCCCGCCTGATAAACGACCATTATTCCCGCGCGGAGAAAATCGGTATTATCGAAACCTTATGGCAGGTGGTTTTCGTCGACGGCCAAATGGACCAGTACGAGGACTATCTGATGCATAAGATGGCCAACTTGCTGCGCCTGACCCACAAAGAGCTCATGGATGCCAAGCTGAAAATCCTGCACGGCGACCCCCGTTCAAAGACACCGGGCCAAGGTGCCCGGGGTGGCGAACCGCATTGAAAAAGCCTAAAGTCAGCGGCAAACCGGCCGATAAGCATGGAGAAGCGCACGACGGTCGCCCGGCGGGCGGAAATTGTTTTCGATGCCGGCCTATCGCAGCATCAGCGCTTGATTTTATTTTAAAATTGAGGGATAATTACGACTATCATGTCTTTACGGCGCAGCGTGCATTTAGGGCTTGCATATCCTGCCCATCTGATATAGAGGCAAGCCGGCAAATAAATGTGGCGCTGGCCCATAACAATCCAGCAATCCATCCCGCGTAGGCGGGATTTTTACAATGAATACCTCCCGCCTGGCCGGCACGGTCGGCGAGAGGGTCGCGAGCTTCGATAAACCCCCGAAAAGGCTAACGCTGCCGGAACAATCCCGCTCGCATTCTGCAACCTCTCTCTGGAACGACAAGGACAATGGACGAAGCGAAAAAAAAGCAGTTGGAAGCCAAATTGCGTCAAATGTTTCTCAATGCCAGCCAACCTCAGGAAGAAGACCGACCGACCTCCCATAAGCCCCGGAATATCCGCGTTATCCGTCGCCGCAAGGGCGAACCCGATATGCAAATCGCCTGATATCGGCGTTCATCATTAGCTGCTGTCCGATTGCCGCTCCGCGGGGCGGTTTATCAATGATACGGTATCGATCAGGCTGCTATCTGTGAGCCGGCTTGGTTTCCTTTCCCTATGGCCGATATGCCCTGGGTTTTAGGGGAGGCCTTGGCACTGCTGACGATCGCGGAGGGGCGATGCAACCGTTAAGGCTGGGCCGCGCAGTTGGCCGTCCGTTAAGGATGGTATATCGTTTTGACGGACCAGCGTTGGACATGGCAGGACTATGAAAAAGCGTTTCCAGAACGAAATCGATCGCCGCCGCACCTTCGGCATCATCAGCCATCCGGATGCCGGTAAAACCACGTTGACCGAAAAGCTGCTGCTGTTCGGGGGCGCGATTCAGCAGGCTGGTGCGGTCAGAGCCCGCAAGGCCGCCCGGCATGCCACCAGCGACTGGATGTCCATCGAAAAAGAGCGCGGCATCTCGGTGACCAGTTCGGTCATGAAGTTCAACTATCGCGATTTCGAGATCAACCTGCTGGACACGCCGGGCCATCAGGATTTCTCCGAGGATACCTACCGCGTCCTGACGGCCGTGGACAGTGCCCTCATGGTGATCGACAGCGCCAAAGGGGTGGAGCCGCAGACCGAAAAGCTGATGGAAGTCTGCCGCATGCGCAATACGCCCATCATCACCTTTATCAACAAGTTGGACCGGGAAGGCATGGCGCCCCTCGATCTTCTCGACGAAATCGAGAACAAGCTGCAAATCGAATGCACCCCCTTGTCATGGCCCATCGGCATGGGCAAGACCTTCAAAGGGGTCTATAACCTCTACCGCCGTGAACTCCACCTGTTCGAGCCCGGCCAGGAAACCGTCGGGAAACCCGGGGTCGTGGTCAAGGATCTGGCGGATCCCATCCTGGACGACCTTCTGGGGAGCCAGGCCGACACCCTGCGGGACGACATCGCCCTGCTGGAGGGGGCGGTGGACCCTTTCGAGACGTCCCACTTTCTCAACGGCAGCCAGACGCCGGTGTTCTTCGGCAGTGCCATCAACAATTTCGGGGTCAAGGAAATGCTGGACGCCTTCGTGGAACTAGCGCCCCATCCCGGCCCCCGCAAGGCGGTTTCCCGCGAGGTATCGCCCTATGAGGACGATTTCGCCGGCTTTGCATTTAAAATACAGGCCAATATGAATCCGGCCCATCGGGACCGGATCGCCTTCGTGCGGATTTGCGCCGGAAAGTTTACCCGGGGGATGAAGGTTATCCACCACCGCATCGGCAAAGAAGTAACCCTGGCCAACGCCACCATATTCATGGCCCAGGACCGCGCCAACGTCGAGGAGGCCTTCCCCGGCGATATCATCGGCATCTATAACCACGGTACCATCAAGATCGGCGATACCTTTTCCGCCGGAGAACCGCTAAAATTTCTGGGCATCCCCAATTTTGCGCCGGAACATTTCCGCCGCGTACAGCTCAAAAACCCTTTGAAGACCAAGCAGCTCAACAAGGGCTTGATCCAACTGGCCGAGGAGGGCGCGGTGCAGGTGTTCCGGCCCATCATGGGCAGTGATTACATCATCGGCGCAGTGGGCGTTCTGCAATTCGACGTGACCATGGCCCGCCTCAAGGCCGAATACAGCGTGGATGCGGTGTATGAACCGGTGGATTATGCCGTGGCCCGCTGGGTGGATTGCGAAGATCGCAAGAAGCTGGCCGAGTTCGAAAAGAAGAATATGGCCAATCTCGCCCGGGATGCCGAAGGCTGTCTGTCCTACCTGGCGCCCAGTGAATGGAAGCTGGGATTCTGTATGGAACAATGGCCGGAAATCGCTTTTTACAAAACCCGCGACGTGCGGTGAGAACAGGCGCTTGGCGTCAACCGGGCGGAAATCGGCCGACCGTGATGGGCTAGCCGCCACAGGGGGCCTCCCCCGGCAGCGGTTAAGAAGGCGGATGGGCGATAGGCCGCTCGGAATTGATGAGGTCGATATTCTCCTGTTCCATCGTGTTGATCTTTTCGATATTCAGACGCAGCACCTCCTGCATGCGGCTATCGGAGAAGCGGTGGTAGCTTAAATTCGGCACCGCCTCAAACCCCCGGCGGATTTTATGATCCCCGCCGATGCCGGGATCGAAGATATTGATCCGGTTGGCAATGGCCCATTCGATGGGGCGGTAGTAGCAGGCATTGAAATGCAGGGCGTGGACGGGTTCCGCCGCCCCCCAGTAGCGGCCGTACATGCGATCCCCCTTAATCAGCAGAAACGACATCCCGACCGGCAGAGGGTCATCTGCGCGATCACGGTAGGCCGCCATCAACAAGATGCGGTGGCGGTAGCGGCGGTAGAGGCGCCGGAAGAAATCTTCGGTCAGATATTTGCAGCCCCAGGGACCGAATTGGTCGTTGGTGGCGGCATACAGGCGGTACATGAGCGGGAACAGATCCTCTGCGATGGCCTCGCCTGTCAGGGGGACCAGACGAATGGCCTGCTGTTGCATGGCCTTTCTCTCACGGTGGATGTTGCGCCGCTGGTTCGATTTGAAAATCGCCAGATAGTCGTCGAAGGTGCGGTAGCCCTGATTGCGCCAGGCAAAGCTTTGGTGGGTCCAACTCAGGAAGCCGTGGGGTTCGAGCAGCTGCCCCCATTCCGGGTCAACATAATTGAAGCTGCAGCCTCCCAGACGGTAGCGCTGTATCAGGGCCTCGATGGCCGCCAGCATGTGTGCGGTGATCCGGCGGGGATCCTCATCGGGGCCCATCAGAAAACGATAGCCGATGGTCGGCGAAAAGGGGCTCATGCCCACCAGTTTGGGATAGTAGGCGATCTCCAACCGGCGGGCCACATCCGCCCAGGCGTGATCGAATACGAATTCGCCCGCGCTGTGGCCCTTGATGTACAGAGGGGCGGCCGCCACCAGATCGGTGCCCTGCCAGAGGGTCAGGTGGTGGGGCAGCCAGCCCTTCTCCGGACTGACGCTGCCCGAGGCCTCCAGCAGGTGCAGCCATTCCCATTCCAGAAACGGGGTCGCAAGCGGGCCGGCCAGGGCATCCCAGGCCGATGCGTCCACCTGTGCCATTTGCTGGATCCATCGTATTTCAAGTGCGCTTTCCTGAGGCACCGCGAATGTCTCCCCCTTCGATCGGCCGGCACGCTAAGAAAATGGTCGCTGGCCATGGCCGGTCTGTCCATGGGGCCGGGCCCGCTGAATACCGTCGATCGATTGGGGAATGATAAGCCCTGCGGCCGGGGTTGTCACCCATCCCAACGGAGGGGTATCGCCCTGGCCTTCCATTCCCAATACGCCGGCCGGCCAGGCATTTTTGACAGTTGCAGTTTAAAGGGGCTATAGGAAGCGGCACAACGGCAAGCGCGGCGGATGGCGGCCGCTGCGGTTAAAGCATCGGTACATACCTGAAAGGGGGGATAAATGGGGGAAGAACTGGTTTATCCACTAACCTTCAGCGGCGTTCGCCCCGGGGAAGAGCAGATCGTCATCGATCTGATCGGTCAGGCCGGGCTGACGATCGAAGACCTGGATCCACACAAGCTGGTCCATTTCATCGTGGCCCGGAGAGGCGCTGTCATTGTGGGTGTGGTGGGGCTGGAGCCGGCCGGGCGGGAGGCCCTCGTGCGTTCTCTGGTCGTCATCGAGACCCAGCGCCGGCAGGCGGTTGCCACCCGGCTGGTGGCGGCCATCGAAAAATATGCACGCTCCCACGGCATTGAGGCCCTTTACCTGCTGACCATGGATGCCGCGGCCTTTTTTGGCAAACAGGGTTATCAGCCCTTTGATCGCCTAAACGCGCCCGCCGGCCTTCAGGCCACCGGAGAATTCCGCGCCCTATGCCCGGCAACCGCCCAATGTCTGTGCAAGCGCCTCACGCCCACATAGGAAACGGGGTGGAACTTGTGAAGCGATCGGATCCTAGGGGATGCACGGCACGATATCGCACTCGAGTTTGTTGACCAGGTCGATGGAAGTGTCCAGGGCAGCATTGATTTTGAAAAGCTGGATTTTAAGGGTCTTCAGGCTGGCCGGGGTCGACTTGATGGCCGCCTCGCCGGCCAGCCAGTCTTGCAGGCCCTTGGCCTTGCCGCTCAGTTCGTTCAGCCGTTCGGCAAAGGCTCCCACCTCTGTAGCCCACTGGGCCCGTTCTTCGGCCGGGAATTCGATCGGGGTGCCGTTCAATCCGTCGACCAGTTTTTCGATGCCATACTCTTTCGGATCGGCAATGATTTCATATTCCGTCATCTTTTTTCCTCCCTTGTGAGTGTTGCTAAAATCATCCTGCGCATCTTTCGGAAGCTTGTGTAAGCTAACACATGATGGACCGCCTGTCATGGCCCCCGGGATGCGAATATTGCCGCCACGGTTGAATGAATCTTCATTCATCCGATTCCGGCAGGGCCGGTCTTGCGGGCGTCAACGACTTCTCTTCGCGCCCGAGGGAAGCGTCGGGCGGTCCGGTTGCCGGCAGTATATCCTGGAAAGCGATGCCGTAGATATCCCAGATGGTGGTGAATAGCGCCGCCACGATGGGGCCGATGATAAACCCCACGAAGCCAAACATCATGATGCCGCCCAGGGTGCCGAAAAAAATCAGCAGTTCGTGCATCTGGGTGTCCTTGCCCACCAGCTTGGGGCGCAGGAAATTGTCGATGCTGCCCACCGCCGCCCCGCAGAACACGGCCAGGCCGATGGCCTGGGGCCAGAGCCCCTTGGCGCCCAGAATGATCGCGGCCGGGACCCAGACCAGGGCGGTGCCGATGCCCGGCAGGACGGACAACAACACCATGATCACGCCCCAGAAGACGGCGCTGGGGATGCCCACCACCGCGAAGGCGATCCCGGCCAGCCCCCCCTGGAGCAGTCCGATCACCGCCGTTCCCTTGAGGGTGGCCCGGGCCACGGAAGTAAAGCGGTCCAGCATGCGCCGCTCGTCCGCGTCCTCCAGGGGCAGGTAGTAGAGAATCTTCTGGATCAGTTTTTCACCGTCCATCAAAAAAAAGAACATGGTGTAGAGCATGACCAGGGTCATGAACAGGAAGTTGACCGTACCCAGGGTGACCGCCTGGAGGTTTTCGATGAGAAAACTGCTGATTTTGCCCACCATTTCGCCGGTCTTCTGGAAGATCAGCTCCCGGTAGGGCAGGAGCTGTTCATAGAACGGGAGGGCCTGCAGCTTGGAGAACAGGGTGGCCGGTGAAGTGACTTGCTCCTGAACCCAGGGTTTCACCGAATCCCCCACCTTGATGGCCTGGGTGGTGACGACCCCCATCATTCCGGCCAGGGGCAGTAAGACGAAAAGGATAATGACCAGCAGGGTGGCCAGGGAGGCCAGGGCGCGTCGGCCGCCGAACCAGCCTGTCAGGCGGCGGTAGAAGGGCGCCACCAGGGCGCTGAACAGTCCGGCCAGGAAGATCGCCATCAGAAAAGACCGGATCATGGACAAAAAGACCGCGGAGATGAAAATCACCACGAGGAGCAGGACGGATTTGTTCAGGATACTGTGCGGCATCGTGTGGAATCCTTCGTGGGGTTTGCAAGATATGGCCTAATCGCGTCGCCGTGCGGCCCGATATCATGGGGAGCACCCATGGGCGTGTTGCCCGAGCCCTTCAGACCGTGTCCGGGAGGGTATGGTTGCCCAAGTCGGCCGGATGCGATAGTAACAGCAAAATTGAAAAATGGAAATGACACAGATCGAGCACGAAACCGGAAAATCCATCGCGCGCATCTCCGCCCCACAGGATCAGCGCCCCAAAATGCCGAAATGCGATCCCTTTATCTATGCCGTACATCCCGCCCGCCTGCCCCCCGCTTTGCATGAGCGCTGGGGAGACGATGCCTGGCGGCCGGTGCCGGCCCTGTCCGTGGCGCATTTTCGACCGGAAAGCAGCGGCCACCGGCCCCGTACCCAGGCCAAGCTGGTGTGGGACGCATCCTGTATCTACGGCATCTTCAGGGTAGCGGACCGCTTCATCCGTTGCGTGCACACCGCTTTCCAGGCCCCGGTCTGCCAAGACAGTTGTGTGGAGTTTTTCGTGCAGCCCAGTCCGGACAAGGGCTACTTCAACTTCGAATTCAACTGCGGCGGAGCGCTGCTGGCTTCCTACATCACGGATTACAGGCGTACGTCGGACGGGTTTGCGGGCTGGCAGCCGCTGACCCCGGAGGAGGGAGGCCGCATCGCGGTGCAGTCCACCCTTGGGCCCGTGGTGGAACCGGAAATTACCGAAGCCCGGACCTGGCAGCTTGCTTTCCGGATACCCCTGGATGTCATGTCCCATTACACCGGTCCTCTATGTGTGGCGGCCGGCGATGTCTGGCGGGCCAATTTCTACAAGTGCGGCGATGCGACCTCCCATCCCCACTGGGCGGCCTGGCATCCGGTGGACGCCCTGAATTTTCACCTGCCGCACTGCTTCGGGCGGCTGATGTTCGAGGGCGGGCCTTGACATCATAAGGGCCTGGGCCGGCAGGACACCGTGAAAAGAGAATATGTAGGAACAGCAGGGTCTTCGAAATCGCGATCGAAATCGAAGCATCACAAGCGCTCGGAAAGACAATGCCAATGACACCGCTTCAATTCCTTCAGACGGTTTTCGGCTACGATTCCTTTCGCGAACATCAGGAGGAGGTGATCGATCACCTGCTGACCGGTTCGGACGCCTTCGTGCTCATGCCCACGGGCAGCGGCAAATCCCTATGCTACCAGATCCCGTCGATGGTCCGCGATGGGGTAGGGGTGGTGATCTCGCCCCTGATCGCCCTGATGCACGACCAGGTCACGGCCCTGCGGGAAAACGGTGTGCGGGCCGATTGCCTGAACTCCAGCCTGCCGCCGCGGGAGGCCGCCCAGGTGGAGGCCCGGGTGCGCCAGGGCACCACCGATATCCTCTACGTGGCTCCCGAAAGGCTGCTGACGCCCCGCTGCCTGCGGCTGCTGGGCGAGACAACCGTGGCCCTGTTCGCCATCGACGAGGCCCACTGCGTCTCCCAGTGGGGCCACGACTTCCGGCCGGAGTATCTCAGGATCGTCGAGGTCACGCGTCGTTTCCCGGGCGTGCCCCGCATCGCGCTTACCGCCACCGCCGATGCGGTCACCCGGCGGGAGATCGTGGCGAAGTTGGATCTGGAGGCGGCCCGCGCCTTTATCTCCAGCTTCGACCGCCCCAATATCTGCTACCGGGTGCGTTTGAAGGACAACGGCAAGCGCCAGCTTTTGCGGTTCATCCGTGAGGCGCATCCCAACGAGACCGGCATCGTCTACTGCCGCAGCCGCAAGCGCGTAGAGGAGATCGCCGCCTGGCTCAACCGGGAAGGGATCGCGGCCGTGGCCTATCATGCCGGTCTGCCGGCGGAAGAGCGTACCACGGCCCAGCAGCGCTTCGCCCGGGAGGAGGCCCTCGTGGTCGTGGCCACCATCGCCTTCGGCCTGGGGATCGACCGGCCCGACGTGCGCTTCGTGGCCCATTTCGACGTACCCATGAGCATGGAGGCCTACTACCAGGAGACCGGCCGGGCCGGCCGGGACGGCGAACCGGCCGAGGCCCTCATGCTCTACTCCCTGGCCGACGTGATCGCCGCCCGCCAGATGCTGCTGCGCTCCGAAGGGGACGACACTTTCAAGTTCATCCAGCAGCGCAAGTTGGACGCCCTCCTGGGGTATTGCGAAACCACCGCCTGCCGCCGCCAGGTGCTGTTGCGCTATTTCGGTGAAACCCGGGATGAGGCCTGCGGCAACTGCGGCACTTGCAAGGACGGCGACATGAAGATCTGGGACGGCACGGTAGCCGCCCAGAAGGCCCTTTCCGCGGTCTATCGCACCGGGCAGCGTTTCGGGGCCCAGTATCTCATCAACGTGCTGCTGGGCCAGACCGATGAGCGTATGCAGCGCTTCGGACACGACCGGATCAAGACCTTCGGCGTGGGCCAGGACCTATCCGCCAAGCAGTGGCGTTCGGTCTTCCGCCAGTTGATCGCTCTGGGATATCTGACGGTGGAGATGGATCGTCGGGCCGGTTTCGTCCTCACGGAGAAAAGCCGGCCGGTGCTGCGGGGCCAAGAAACCGTCCCATTGCGGGAAGATCCCGCCCCTCCGCGACGGAGCCCCCGCAGCAGGCCCGGGGTCGCCGAGCTGATGGAAGACACCCCGGCGGCCGGCCTCTGGGAGCATCTCCGTGCCCTGCGGCGCGAGATCGCCCAGGCGCATGAAGTGCCGGCCTACGTCATCTTCCACGACAAGACCCTCAAGGAGATGGCCCTGTTGCGCCCCACCACCCGCGAGGCTTTGCTGGCGGTCACCGGGGTAGGGGAGACCAAAGCCGACCGCTACGGGGACCAGTTCATCGACGCCATCATGGAATGGGAAACCCGGGCGGGTTGAAAACACGGCCGGCGCTGCCGGCTGTCCCCATCAAGCGACTTCTCCATCATGGTCCGCCAATCCGCTATAGGCGCGCCGCAGGCCGGCTCCTTTCGTCATACAGGTGATAATCCTCCGGTATTGTTGACAAATGCCGAATTCCGTGCCAAAAATTAAAAAACACGCTTGGTGCCGCGCATTCCATCGGCAGGCCCTACGTTCCGGAAATCACCGACAACGAGGTCAACCATGGCTCAACGCAACACGCTTCCCCATGCTTCGCGATCCCGCAACATCCCCAAAGACAGCCGTCGTTTCCATCGCATCCACTGCTCCGAAGAGACCCATTTCATCACCCGCCAGCGGCTGCACGAAGGGGTGATCAAAAATTTCAGTCGGGGCGGCACCTACATCGAAGTGGATGGATCGTTCTTTGCCGGTCAGGAAATCACCGTGGCCGGGCCTTTCGCAGACGGCTGGAAGGAATGCAAGCAGAGGGGCGCCATCGTGCGCTGCGACGGGAGAGGTATCGGTATCAAGTTCGCTTCGCCGGCGGCGGCCTGAGCCTTCCATGGGGCTTCCCAGGGGTATTCTTTCCGACGCATTAGGGCTTAAGAACGCTGTAAATCCTTAAAACGACGTTCCCGATACGGATCGCGTCTTCGATGCCAATGGGGTGAGTGCCAACGCGTCCACTAGCGTCGTAAAATGCGCGTCGCGTTGGCCACGGCCAGCAGGGCCGTTCCCATATCCGCAAACACCGCCTCCCACATGGTGGCCATTCCGAAAGCCCCGAAAGCGATAAAAACGCCCTTCACCGCCAAGGCCAGGACGATGTTCTGCCATACAATGGCCCGGGTCTGTTTGGCGATGGCTACCGCTTCGGCCATTTTGACGGGGGTGTCCTTCATCAGAACCACATCGGCGGTTTCAACGGCGGCATCGCTGCCTAGGGCGCCCATGGCCAGGCCCACGTCGGCCCGGGCGATGACCGGCGCGTCGTTGATGCCGTCGCCCACAAAGGCGATCTTGCCATGGGGGTGGGATTGCGCGAAGTGTTCCAGGGCGGCCACCTTGTCTTCCGGCAGGAGGTCGGCCTGGAAGCTGTCCAGCGACAGCGTGTCGGCCACGGCCCGGGCGGCGCAGGCGTTGTCGCCGGTGAGCATGGCGATATGCGCGACGCCCTGGTCGCGCAGGGCCTGCACGGCTTGACGGGCATCCGGCCGGATTTGATCGCCAATGGTGATGAAGCCGGCGTAGCGTCCGTCCACGACGATATGGGCCACCGTATTGTCGAAGGTGCAGCGGTCGTGGGCCACGGATTCGCGGTGCAGGAGATGATCGTTGCCCACCAGAATATCCCGGTCCTTATAGCGGGCCGCCACGCCCTGTCCGGCAAGGTCGCGATGTCCGACGATTTGGGAGGAGTCCAATCGGCCGCCCCGCTTTTCGAAGGCCGTCACGATGGCGGCGGCAATAGGGTGGTCCGAGTGGGTTTCGGCCGCCGCCGCGAATTCCAATAGCGCTTCTTCGGAAACACCGTTGCCGCTGACCACGTCAGCGACTTCGAAGACCCCCCGGGTGAGGGTGCCGGTCTTGTCGAAGACTACCGTCTTGACCGCCGCCAGGACGTCGATATAGGTCGAGCCCTTCACCAGGATGCCCTTGCGCGAGGCCTTGCCGATACCGCCGAAGTAGCCCAGGGGGATGCTGATCACCAGAGCGCAGGGGCAGGAGATCACCAGGAGCACCAGGGCCCGGTAGATCCAGTCGCGAAAGGCATCACCCATCAGAAGCGGCGGAAGAAAAGCGACGGCCGCAGCGATGAGCACCACGGCGGGAGTGTAATAGCGGGCAAAGGTGGTGACGAATTTCTCGGTGCGCGCCTTGCGGGCGCTGGCGTTCTCCACCAGATTCATGATTCGGGCGATGGAGGATTCCCTGAAGGGACGCGTCACCGCGACGGTCAGGGCGCCGTTCAGGCAGATCTGGCCGGCCATGACCGCATCGCCGGTGCGGACCGATACGGGCACGGACTCGCCGGTCAGGGCCGCGGTGTCGATCTGGGAGCGACCTTCCAGCACTTGGCCGTCGAGGGGGATCTTCTGGCCCGGCTTGACCACGATGGTATCCCCCACCTGGACGGTTTCCGGAGCCACCGTGCGCAGCCCTTCCAGGGTCTTTACGTGAGCCTGGTCGGGCTTGGCGGCCAACAGGGCCCGGATCGAGCGGCGCGAATGGGAGACAGCCCGGTCCTGCAACAATTCGCCCACCTTGAAGAAGATCATGACCCCCACGGCTTCGGCATAGGCCTGGATGGCGATGGCCCCGCCCGTGGCGATCACCATCAGGACATTCTCGTCGAAGAAATCCCCCCGTTTGACGGTCCGCCAGGCGCCTGACAAAACATTGCCGCCCGCCATGAGATAGGCGGCCAAAACGACGAGCAATTCCCACGAAAGAGGGCCGGTGTGGCCCAGGCGGTCGCCGTAAACGAGAATCCATATGAAAAGAACGCCCGCCGCGGTCAGGAGAAAGCCTTCTTTTTTGCGATTGAGGCCCGCGGCACCATCGGCGGGAGCCGTCGTGGGCGCTGACGCGTCCGGGTCCACCAATTCCACATCCGGATCGATGGCGTGGGCGGCCTGCCGCACAGTTTCCGGGTCGTCGGCCCTTACCAGAAGGATTTGGTTGACGAAGTCCACCGCAGCGTCTTCCACGCCGGCGGTTTTTTTGAGACCGTCTTCGAGCTTGGCCGCACAGGCCGCGCAGTCGAGGTTTTTCAGGTGGAATTTTGTCAACGGGGGGGCTGCGGTCGTCATCGTCGCTCCTGCATTCGGTTCAGGCTTCCAGAACGTGTTCCATTCCGAGATTGAGCAGGTTGCGGATGTGTTCGTCGTCCAGGGCGTAGTAGATCACCTTGCCCTCCCGACGGGCTTTGATCACCCGGGCCTGCTTGAGGTTTTTCAATTGGTGGGAGACCGCCGGCTGCTTCATCCGGAGCAGGGCGCAGAGGTCGCAGACGCACATCTCCGATTCGCTCAGGGCCCACAGAATCCCGATGCGCGTGCCGTCGCCGAACAGTTTGAAAAGGTCCGCAAGCGCATAGAGCCGGACCGGATCGGGCATGGCCTGCCGCACAGCCCGAATGAGGTTGTGATGGATGCCTTTGACGGCGCAGGTCTCGATGGCCTCCCGGGCCGGGGAATGTTGGGTGGTTTCGCTCATAGGGCCCCTGTCTGTGAAAGGTAAAAAATTAATATATGAACATATATTAATATGAGTAGGCGGTGTCAAGCAAATTAGCGCCTGACGTGGAAAATCGATCGGTTGCCGTTAGGCGGAAGGGGCCAGGCTTGAAAGGGCCGCAAACACCCCGGTGCGCAAGTTTAGGCTGGAGTTGATCGGGGGAAAAGAGGCCGCTTAGCCCAGGATCAGACGCTGGGGATCGCAGACGTCCCGCAGCACGCGCAGTTCTTCGGCCGAAGGGGGCGCCAGGGGTACGCAGCGCGTTGCGTCAATGCTAAAGCCCGTGTTGGCAACCACATCGGCCGCCGCTACGCCGGGATAGAGGGCTTGCAGAAACATGCGGTGGCTCTGGGGATCGAACCCCATGACGGCCAGATTGGTAATGACCATTGCGGGGCCGCCGCGGCAGAGGCCTTGTTTGTGACGGGAATCGCCGCCATCGAGCCACCCGGGGCTGGTCAGGTAGTCCAGCCGGGAGACGAACTTGCGCTTTTCGTGCTGCATGAAAATGATGGTGCGGTCCACGAAGGAGGCCACGTCGGCGGCACCTCCGCTGCCGGAAAAGCGTACCTTGGGGCGCGCATAGTCTCCGATCACGGTGGAGTTCAGGTTGCCGTAGGGGTCGATCTGGGCGGCCCCCAGGATGCCCACCACGCGCTTTCCGGTGGTGCGGTTCTGCATGGTCGCGAAACTGTCCAGCAGGCTGCCGTTGACGGCCGTGCGATACATGACGCGCGGGTCTCCCACGGCCAGGGGGAGTTCCGCCAGGCGGGAGTCGATGGCCCCGGTCTCAAAGAAGATGACGCTTTCCGGCGCGCTGATGTGCTTGGCCGCCATGGCGGCCAGCATGGAAATGCCGGTGCCGCAGAATACGATGTCGTCGTTGCGGATGGTCCGCGAGGCCGCGATGGCCATCATTTCCTTGGGGGTGTAGTTCATGGTCGTCTTATCTTTTAGCGCCGGTCCAGGTTGCGGGCATAGCCGGTTTCAGGGTTGGCCAGGATGGCCTCGAGCCCATCGGGAGCGGCCCGTTCGAGAAAGGCGGCGTGATCCGCCGTGCCCCGGATGTGGCTTTCGACATAATCCGCATAGGCGGCATCCTCGGCCGACAATTCGGCATAGTGTTTGAGAAAAACCGGATCGTAGTCGTAATGGCCGTAGCAGGCCGTGGGATAGGCTCCGTAGGGCACCGGCACCACGGCATCCACGATAAAGGGCGGGATGCAGTTCAAATCGGCGTTTTCGCGCAGGACTTCGGATGCCACGAGTTCCTCGCAGGTGATGATCACGTGGGCCGAAGCCTTGGCCTGCTCCACGTCCACGAAGGGCAGTCCTCGTATCCGGGCGGTTCCCTGGCGGTCGGCCTGCTGGACGTGGATGATGGCCACATCCGTGTGGATGGCCGGCACCAGCACCACCTTCCGGACATCGGTGTGGCCGGTGAAGGGGTTGTCCATGACGCACAATTTCTGGTCCGGGACCCGGGGCTCGGATTGGCGGTATTCCGGCGGGAAACCCCACTTGGCCACGATGTCGCTGCCCAGTCCGGAGCGGGTCGGCAGGAAGGGGACGCCCATGGCGCCGGCCAGGAAGCGCAGGGACATCTGGTAGTTGGAATAGTCTTCCACCGCCAGGGTTCCCGCCTGAACCGCCTTCCGGAAGCGAAGACAGGTGGAGGCGAAACGGCCACTGCCGCCGTAGGCGATCTCCAGTCTTTGGACGCAGCCGCCCCCGATCAGCTCATCCACCCCCTGGCCGTTGGAATGGGCATAGAGATGAAGGCCTTGGCGGCCCTGGCGGATGATTTCGTAGACGGCGGCCATGGGGTTGCGGTTGATGGTGAAGCCGCCGATGGAGATGTGGCTGCCGTCCGTGACAAAGCGTTGGACAGCCTCCCTGAGGGACATGGTTTTGTCCATGGATGAGCGCCTCGCGTGCAAGTAATCCGCGCACCCTACCACTGCCGGCGCGCGGACTCAAGCGCGTTCAGCAATCAGGGCTGGTTGGAGACGTCCCTCTGGACGGCAGCGACGTGACCGTCGATGCCGTTTTATGCCTTAAGTGAAGGGGATGGGCACGGATTGAAGCTTTAAAGGAAGGAACACCATGGACATCAACCTGCCCGCCGACTTCCCGGCCAAATATCACAAGGCCGTCCTTCGCGCCGCCGGCATGTGCACGGTCAAGCGCCACCTCGAAAACCCGCGCGCTTTCGATCTCAGGATCCGCAACGGCCATCCGGATTAACGCTTTCGATATAGCCCAAGCGCAAAAAGATGATCTTCCTTGCCGCAATATCAATCGGGGTGCGCGCTTCTATGGCGCCTGGCAGCGGGTCAACCATAAAATCCGGGAAACGGGCATCGAAGGGTCCACAGGAAGAGCACAATTCGCCCCCGCTATGTCTGAGTCGGAGGATTCTCGGGCCGGCCTTCCCATTTGATGATTTTCAGGTCCATCACAAAGATGGCATAGAGCACCGGCACCAACAGCAACTCGATAAAGGTGGCCAGGGACAGCCCGCCGATTTGGGCATAGCACAACGGCTGCCACAGCGGACCGCCGTGGATGGCCAGGGGGATCAGGGCCAGTACCGTGGCCCCCACCGTGATCATGATAGGCCGCAGGCGGATGATGCCGGCTTCCAGCAGGGATTCGCGCAGGGGCTCGCCTTCCTCGCTTTTTTGCTCGATGAAATCGAACAGCACGATCACGTGGCTCACGATCACGCCCACCAGACTGGCGATGCCCAGGAAGGCCATGAAGCCGAAAGGTTCGTTCATGAAGTCCAGGGCGGTCAGGGCGCCCACTGCGCCGTAAGGCACCGCGGCGAACACCAGAAGCGGCTTGACCGCGTTGTTGAATTGGATCACCAGGGCCAGGAAGATGAGGCCCATTGAAATGGCGAGCACGATAGAGAGGTTTCGGAAGCCCTTGGTCTGCTTGGCCTGCTCGCCGCCGATCACCATCTTGTAGCCGGGCGGCAGGGCCTTCTCAAATGCTTCCAGCTTGGGCAGGGCTGCCGCCATCACCTCGGAGGCCAAGGCGCCGGGCACCGGGTAGCCCAGTACCTTCATGGTCCGGAAATGCTCCAGCCGGTTGATCCGGCCGGTTTGCATTTGATGGGCGATTTGGGAGATGTCCAGCAGGGGCACCTTCTGGGTGCCTTGCGAGGAATAGATATACAGGTTGCGGATGCTGGAGAGGCGGGCCCTTTCTTCAGGCAGGAGGCGCACCAGCACGGGGATCTGCTTGTCCCCCTCAAGCAGGGTGGTCACCTGGATGCCGTTCATGGCGGCGGTGGAGGAGGCCGCCACGTCCTGGTTGGTGACACCGGCCTGGTTGGCCCGGTCGGGATCGACCAGCAGCTTGACCTCAAAGCTCGCGGGACCCCAATCTTCGTGTATCCGGGCAGCCTGGGGCACGGCCTTGAGAATGTCGACGACCTGGCTGGCCAGGCGCCGCAGGGTCCTGATCTCTTCTTTACTCATCTGGGAGCTGATTTCCGAGCGGCCCGAAAGACGGATCTCGATGGGCACTTCCACCGGGTTGGTCTGCAACTGCCGCACGTTTATCCGGGCCCCGGCGATTTCGGCCGAAAGCCTTTTTTGCAAGGGCGCCACCAGAAGCGGGGTCTCCTCCTTTTCCTGCACCTCCACGATGAGTTGGGCGTAATTGATCTGGTGCAGCTGCGGCGTGAGCGAGAACCAGAAACGCGGGCTGCCGCCGCCCACAAACGTGGTTATGGATTTCAGTATCTGACGCGGCTGGCCCTTGCGGTCCGGATGCGCCCTGCCGTAGCGCGCGATCTCATCCTCCACCAGGGCGGCGGCCCTTTGGGCGGTCCGATCGCTGGAAGACAGGGGCGCGTTATTGGGCAGCCACACGTCGATGTAAAAGAGATATTGGATGTCGTCCGGGAAAAAGGCCACTTTGAGCTGCCTGGCCTCCCAGACGCCGAAGATCAGAAAGGCCAGCGAGCAGACGAACACCATCCAGCGGTGCTTGATGGCGGCGGCGCCCACCCGGTAGTAAACGCCGCTGAAGCCTTTTCGGGTGCGCTCTTCAATGGAAGGCTCCGGTTTTTGGGATGGACGCAGGACGTAATAGCCCAGCAGCGGCAGGAAGGTCATGGAGACCAGGCGCGAGGCGATCAGGGTGCACGCCATGACAATGGGCAGGCTGTGAAGGAAAGTGCCTGTATTGCCTTGCAGGAGCAGAAAGGGCAGATAGGCCACGATGTTGGTGATCGTGGCGAACATGATGGCCTTGGCCAGTTTGGTGGGCCCCAGCCAGGAGGCGAGAGACGGCGGGTGGCCGGCGGCCAAGTCCCGCTTGATGGCGTCGCCGGCCACAATCGGATCGTCCACCAATAAGCCCAAAGCGATGATAAGGGTGGCGATGGAGACCTGCTGGAGATCGATGCCCAGCATGTAGATCATGGCAAAGGTCATGGCCAGGGTGATGGGGATGCATGCCGCCATGAGCAGAGCCGAGCGCCACTCCCAAAAGCCGAGCAACGCCACGATCACCACCAGAATGATGGCCTCATACAGGGCGGTCATGAACAGGTCGATGTTTTCCCTGACCTGTTGCGGCTGATTGGAGGTCTTGGCGATGATCAGATCATCGGGCAGGCGCTGCTTCAGTTGGTTCAAGGCCCGGTCGATGGCCTTCCCGAACTGGTTGATCTGTTCATTCTTGTGCATCTGGATGGCCAGGGTGATGGCCCGGGTGCGGATCCAGTTGCCGCTGGGGTCTTTCCTGGAGAAATAGTTCAGAAAGCGGGGCGGGCTCTGGTAGGAAGCGTAAATGTCCACCAGGTCGCGTAAATAAACCGGGATGCCGCTGGAGGTGGCGGTGATGATCACATCACCGATTTCCCGGGCGTTTTTGAACTGACCCGAGGGATCGATGGTGATATCGGTGTCATCGATTTGAAGCACCCCGCCGGGCAGCGTAATGTTGCGCGCGTTCAGGATGCTCTTGATCTTGTCGGGCTGCACCCCGTAAGACGCCAGCTTCTCCTGGGAATAGGCCAGATAGACCTGCTGGGGCAGTACCCCTGAGCGGTCCACTTTGGCGACCTGGGGTACGCCCTGCACGGTACGCTCGATCAGGTCGGTGATATCATCCAGTTCCTGATAGGTGTATTTATCCCCGGCAATTTGAGTGAGCCTGGTCGCGGTTGTGCTTAGGTCTCTTATCGCGATGGACGGCCAGGCATCGGGGTGAATCCCGGACAGGCCCAGCCGGTCCCGGGCATACTTGTCCGCAAAAGCCAGCACGGCCTGCTCGCCGGCCCGGGTTTCCATATCCAGCCCCACGAAGCCAGGCCCTTGAATGGGGCGGACATCGCGGCCGATGCCTTTCGCCCTGAGGCCCCCCGCCAGCAGATCCCGCAACTTGAGCGGAATGGTGGGATCGACCGCGCGCGCCAAAGGCGTCACCACGGCCATGCGCGAATTCAAGCGTCCGGCCGGAATCCCTGTGCGGATCGCTTCGATGGCCCTGTTGATATCACGGGCCCGTAGGGCGATCTCCACCGGGCCTTCTTTCGGACTGGCCACAGTGAGCATCAGGGCGGCGGTTTCGCCGAATCCGCTGTTGAACTGGATGGGGCCGGCCCCTTGGGGCAGGTTGGCATTAAGGGCGTTCAATTTGAGGTTGATGTCATTGAACGCTATTTCCGTCTCCGTGACATCATCGCCCAGCTGAATCTGAAGTACAGCCAGACCGGGCAGGGTGAAAGACTTGATACCGTATGTGTCGGCGGCGGGTTTGTGGATGGCCGAACTGGTGGCGACGGTGGCCTCCACCGGCCGGGTGACCAGTTGCTCCACTTTTTCAGCGCTGACCCCGGGCCAGGGGATAACCGCGGTGGCAACCTTCACGGGTATGACGGGATCCTTCAGTTTGGGGATGTGGGCATAGCCGTAAAACCCGGCCAGGAACACGGCCAGCAACAAAACACAGGAGACGTGCCGGTTCACGGTGAAGAACCGGGCGGCATTGTGCTTTTCCTGAATCAGTTCGGCTTCGCTTCGGTATGCCACCTTACCATCCCGGCGCCTATGGAATGACGCGCACCTTTTCACCGTCGGCGACCATGCTGGCGCCTGTCACAATAACGCGCTCACCAAGGGCTACCCCATGGGTGACCGCGATCATATTGCCGGCCACTTGGCCCAGGCCCACGTCCCGGAGCCGCGCCACCTGGTTCCCTCCCTGATCCTGCACGACATAGACGGCATAGCCGTCGGGATCGCTTTGGGAACTCACCACCGCGGCGATGGGTATCATCATGAGGGCGGGCAGGGGCGCCCGCGAGCCTAAATCCAGAGAAGCGATCATACCGGGCTTGAGCCGGTTCTGCGGATTGGGGATGGTGAGTTCCACCTCGAAAACCCGCACCTGGGTGTTGGCCGCCGGGGAGATCGCCGTGATTTTGCCCTCGAAAGGGGTGTTGGGAATGGACTCGGTGACCACGGCCAATGGTTCGCCCATTTTCAGATCTTTGAGGATGAGGCCCGGCACACCGAACACGGCCTTCACCGAAGTCACATCGGAGAGCACAAAACCCACCGCCCCGATGCCCACCAGATCGCCTACTTCGATGTTGCGCTGCAGGATGACGCCCGGGCCGGGGGCTTTCAAGTCGCAATACCCCAGGTTGATGTTGGCGTCCTTGAGCTGGGCTCGGGCGCCATCCACCTGGGCCTGGGCCACCCCCAGCTCCTGCACGGCGGAATCATAGTCCGGCTTGGTGAGGCTCTGACTGGCGTAAAGGGCTTCAGCCCGGGCGAAGTCTTGCTGAGCTTTTTTAAGCGATGCCAGGGCGGAGGCCAGCTGGGCCTGGGCCTCCCGCACTTTCTGCTGGTAGGTGCCGGGGTCCACCCTGGCCAGCACGGTGTTCGGGCTTACCTCGTCGCCCTGTTGCAGGTTCCGCCGACGGCCGTCCGCGCCCTTTTTCTGCTGAATGCTTTTGATGTAGCCGCCTGCTTGAAAGGCCAGGTTGACCTGGCTGTAAGGGGCTATGTTGGCCGAGTAGCGCAGTGCGTCTTTCAGGGAACGTTCGGTCACCGTAGCGACCCGCACGGGGCGCAAGGGGATTTCATAGCTCTCCTGGCGCTCGCAGCCTGCTAGGAGCAGCACGCCGATCAACAGCGCGCTTGACAGTATGGTGATGGCCCTCATTTACGCCTCTCCCAACGCGTTTTCGAAGGCCGCCTTGGTTTTCCAAAACCCCAGCAGGGCGTCCTCATATTGCCGGTTGGCCTCCATCACATCGGTTTCCGCCTGCAAGAGGTTTTCCAAAAGAACCGTCTTCTGCCCGAACTGCTGCAGGGCGATCCGCAGCTTTTCACGGGCCGTCGCCCTGGACAAGGCGGCCACTTTCAAGCGGGCCCTGGCCTCATTCAACTTGCGGCCGATCTTGTTGACCTGGAGGATCACATGGTCCTGGGTCTCCTTGACATTGTTCTTAGCCGTTTGGATATCCCTGCTTCGGGCGGCCAGCTCACTTTGCTTGCGTCCCCAGTCGTAAAATTCCCATCGCAGCAAGAGGCCTATTGTGGCCACGTCATTGGGTAGCAACTCCACGTTGTACAGCTTGTCGTAGTTGGCTTTGAACCACAGGTCGGGGATGTATTCGGATTTTTTGATGCGGCGGTTGTGCTCGGCATAACGCAGCTTGAGTTGACTCTCCTTTATCTCCGGACGCTGCGCCAAAGCCAGGGCCTGGGCTGCCTCCAGATCGACCTCATAGTCGGTGCGGGGCGGTACCTGGATCACGTTGAAGGGGGTGGTAATGTCGCGCCCCATCAGGTTGTTGAGCTGCTCCTTGACATCGGCCAGATCGTTTTTGTGGGTCAGCGCCTGAAGTTCAGCCTTGGCCAGGCGGGTTTTCACTTCCAGTTGCTCCGATTTAAGCACGGTCTGCTCCTGAAGGTAGCGCTCCGTCAGTGCATCCAACTCGCGGTAGAAGATGATGGACTCTTCGATGGCCGCCAGCGCGCTTTGCTTTTGCAGCACTTGATAGTAGGCGTCTTTAACCTCCTTGGCGACGGATTGCTGCTTGGCCCGTAATTCCTCCGCGGCCATTTCTTTTTTTATACGGCGCTGCTCCACCGAAAGGTCGATGCGGTAGAGTTGCGAAAGCGGCTGGCTCAGGGTGGCTGAAAGCGCCGTGGTGAAACCGATTTGGGTATCGACCTCGACATTTTCCGGCGGTACCGGGCCGATTTCCTTATAGGTGCCCCAGGTGCCTCTGCTGAATTCGTAGGATTGCCGGGTGAGATTATAGGATTCCAAGCCGTTGAAATGGAGAGAGGGGAAGAATCTGGTGGTTGCCGCATCGATGGCGTCGGCGGCTTTTTGCACCTCCAATCCGGCGTTTTGCACCCCGAGATTGTTTTGATAAGCCAGCTCCAGGGCCTGGTCAAGCGAGAGCATAGCGGCCTGACCGGCATGCGATGCATGGCTGACGGCACAAGAGATCGTCAGCAATAGGAATAAAATGGCCGCCAATCGAACCATGCCCCCTCCTACGGAACCCGTGCTTTCAGTCATTGCCGCGTGTCGCCGGCATCGCTTGCGGATGCCTCGCGCCGCACCGTTTCCGAGTGCGGTGTCGAAGATGATTTCTCCTGAATCGGAAAACGGGCAAGGGGGCGCAGGGCTTTGGTGGACCGGCATTGCTGTGGATAACACGGACCGCCGGCATCGCGCTAAGGCGTGGCAGAAGATGTGGTCGCCCGGTTCCCGTGCGCAAGGTTGGGCTGGATAGTGTGGCGGGAGCGAAAATCGTCTTTCCGGTTTCGCGATCCCACCCGAAACCAACCCTTTCCCTCCTTTTCAGTTTCATCGATACCAAAGAAGGGCGATTTGGTAAAGCCTCCGTCTTGCTTACGAGGTCCCGGCGGTCGCAGACTGACGCGTTGATATGCGTAAAAGTTGAATTTTAGGGCTGCGCCGCGCATCGCCCGGCGTTTTGCCCGGGACTTGATCGCTTAGAGAAAACGCATCCATGCGCGTCACGGACGATACGTCACGACGACATTGGCGATCATTCCCCCCTACAATGTTTTCGCAGTCGGCCTGACAGGTTGGGACTGTTCGGCACCTTGGCCCGAGGCGATGCGATTTCTATGGTTTTTTCATCATGACGTTCGCGATGTAATCATAGAGTTCCTTGACCTTGGCCGGCGGCAGGGAGGATTCCGGAAAGGCGGGCATGGGGGCCGCCGGATGGTTCAGCCAGAATTGCAGGGTTACCTGATTGGCCAGCAGGGGGGAGTTTAGAAGCGGTTTGCTGGGATCGATCGCGTTGCCCCCGCTGGGGTGGCAGGCGGCACAGCTCACCGCATAGATATCCTGCCCCGCCCGGTACTGGGGGGGGCCCTCGATCGTATCGCCGCCGAAGGTCAATTGACCGCCGAAATATCCCAGAACCACCACCGCCATGACGCACAGCAGATAAAGCGGCATCACCCTTGCCGAAGCCGCGCCGAATTTACGCCCCAGATAGATGCTCAGCGCGAGCAGCACCAACAGGACGAAGGCGGTGACCAGTTTGATCTTGATCGGAAGAATCCAGCCCCCGGCGTAAAAATGCTGCCAATCCATCAGCCCCAGGATTATGGTCGGGAAAAGCCAGATAAATGCCAGGATAAGGCAGCTTTGCGGCACCAGGGCAAGCTTCTGGCGTCGAAAGATGAGCGCAATCGCCGCAAAAATAAAGGCGCCGACGATCAACCCGATCGGCATGTGCACTTCCGTGGGATGGACGGGATGATGATAGCCGATCTTACTCAAAAGGTCGTAAAAGGCGTTGATCATGGTTCCGACTCCTTCAATCTATCGTGCCGATTTCAGTTTTCAATAGGCCGAGTGCATGAAACCGCTTTGTTTGTTGACGTTGATTTTGTCCACCAGAGAATTCTCCCGGGTGACGATCCGAACCTCAAAATAGGTTCCCTTGTCGGTTATCTTGCCCACTTTGAGATTGGGGTTGTGCATGCCCTCCAGGAAGGCCTGCACCCGCTGCCGGGCGCCATCTTTGTCCAGAGGGGCCGACGGCCGGCCGTGATAGGGGCCGCCGTAACCGGGATATCCTGGCGGAGCGCCGTAGCCGGGTCCCATCATCCCCGGCCCCATGCCGTAGCCGCCTCCCATCATTCCCGGTCCCATGCCATAGCCGCGTCCCATCATCCCCGGCCCCATGCCATAGCCGCGCCCCATCATCCCCGGCCCCATACCATAACCGGGCCCCATCATGCCGGGCCCCATACCGTAGCCGGGCGCGCCGTAGCCGGGCGGCGTCTGCGGTGAACGCGCGCCGCCCTGGGCCCAGCGCGGAAGCTCTTTGTTGAGGTATGCGAACAGATCCTTGGCCTGGCCCTCCGAGACCAGCGACTCGGTGATCGGCGGCATCGGCCCCATGGATCCGTCGGGCAGGGTGGGATGACGGATAAAAGTGAGAAACGAGGAGAAGTCTTTCAATTGCGGAGACCCCACCAGGGGCATGGCGGGGTAGAAGCGGTTTGCCCCGTTTGGGTGGCACATGGCGCAACGCGCCGCAAACAGTGCCGCTGCACTATCTGCGGAATCAGGTGTACCGGTGGGGACCGGTGGGTTGCTGTCGTCGGCCGGGGCGTGCACAGCCAAAACCGCCAGCAATAAGCACAAACTGATGAATATCGTAGGTCTCATCTACTACCTCAGTCAGGTGGCCGGTTACCAGTATGCCAAATGAAAATGGAATGGATATCGATTTGTGCCCGGGGTCATTTCCGGTTGGCTGGTGTCCGCTTGATAGGAGAGGCGCGCGTCGGGCATCCAGCCGCGTTGATAGAACTTCACCCGGGGGTGGGTATGGTCTGTGGCCATTCGCCTTGCATTCCGGTCGCCGGCAACGTTTTCCCGGTCCAGGCAACAAACCCAAAAGTCATTAATTTTATATGCCTACCCGATTGCAAGCCAGGCACCAATGGGGTGTATCATGGGTTTGAGGGGTTGATCCAACGTATTTCCGCTGCGCTCCTACGCACCGTCGACCGGACGTGCAGCGCCTGCATCAGCTTTGTATCGGTGCCGGTTGGCAGCCGACGGTTCCTGCGAGCAGAGGCGCCACCGGCCATTCAACCGGACAAAAACGTTCCGTTTTCCCCCGTGGAATACATATCGCGTGCCGGTCGAATGGGGTGCGCACCGTATAGGCCGATCCGCCTTTTTCTTCTACAAGGCTCGACATGGAGGAAACATTTGCTCACGGAGCGACGCTCGAATGGGCGCCGTCCATCCTCACCCGTCCAGGGGGGCAGGCGGTCCCCCAGGCAGCCCATCATAATGCGTTCTTCACCCTATCGAAAGGAAGGATATTCATGAAGAAAACAGCCCTTCTGCTTTGCCTGTTGATCGCGGGTGCCGGTTGGATTGCCGCCACCAGTTGGGCGGACAGTCTTCTCGAACAGGGGAAACAGGTCTACGATACCAACTGCGTGCTGTGCCATGGCCAGAACGGCAAGGGCGACGGGATCGCCGCCGCGGCGCTCAATCCCAAACCGGCCAACTACACCAAAGAATCCTTCTGGACGAGCGACGCTGCCAAGAATATTCCCTCAACCATCAAGCACGGCAAGGGCCAAATGCCGCCTTTTGCCCTGGATGAGGCCTCCATCAAGGCTGTGATCTACTACATCGAGCATACCTTCAAACCGGCCGATGCCCCCAAGCCGTGACCACCAGCGGCAATACACGGCGGCAGGCCGGGAGATCGCACTCCGGCGGAATGAAACCGTTCTGCGCATGAAGCAGCCCCATTTCCCTCCTGAATCCGGCTACCCGTTCATTCCATCGTGCCACGTTGGGCCCTGACGGCAGGGTCGTTGCAGAAGAATAACCGATCCTGCCGGCAGGTCTGTTTTCATCATCCAATCCACTGAACGCCGCGAGGCGCAACATGAAAGGAGCGATGCAATGTACCGGCATGGATTCAAACCAACCTTAATGGTCCTGACGCTATCCATGGGGATGTTTTTTTTATCCAGGGCAACCGTCCTGGCGCTTCCCAGCTATGCCCGCCAGACAGGGATGTCCTGCAATTTATGCCATACCGCTTTCCCGGAGGTCACTTCCTTTGGAAGAACGTTCAAGGCCAGCGGCTACACGCTTTCCCAAATGAAAAAAATCCAGTCTCCCGAAACCGCCAGCCTGGCACCCCTGGAACTCAACGACACCCTGCCGCTCTCGGCCATGATCCAGGTCGCCGACACCAGTACCGACAAATCCCAACCCGGCACCCAGAACAACGATGTGCAGTTTCCCCAGCAGCTCAGCCTGTTTCTGGCCGGTGAAATTACGCCCCACATCGGCAGCTTCCTGCAGGTGACATACACCCAGGTCGACGACAATATAACCATGGACAACACCGACCTGCGTTTTGCGGACCAGACGCAGCTTGGCGGCAAGCCCCTGGTCTACGGATTGACCCTCAACAACAACCCCACCGTGGAAGACCTCTGGAACTCCACCCCGGCCTGGGGCTTTCCCTACGCCGGGCCGGATGTGGCCCCGGCCCCGGCCGCCGGTGCCGTTATCGACGGTGCCCTGGCCCAGGAGGTCGCCGGCCTGGGCGGCTATGCCTTCTGGGACAACAGTTACTACGCGGCGGTGGCCTTCTACCGCTCGGCCCAGATCGGCGGGACATCGCCGCCGGACGATACCAGCACAGACACGGTTGACAATACGGTGCCCTACTGGCGGCTGGCCTGGCAGCACACCATGCCGGACAGTTATTTCGAGCTTGGCACCTATGGTCTCTATGCCGAGCTATATCCCGACGGCATACACGGCAACACGGACCGCTACACGGACTACGGGTTCGATGCGTCCTACGGCAAACGCTTCGGTAACGACCACTTGAGCCTGCACGCCACCTATATCTATGAAGATCAAAACCTGAAGGCCTCCGCCCCCCTGGACACGGATCACCATTTGAATACCTACCGCCTGGACGCCAGTTATTACCTGAACGGCATCGTGGGGCTGACGGCCGCTTTTTTCAACATCGACGGCGATTCCAATCCGTCGGTGTATTCGCCGTCGCCGCTGGACGGGAGCCGCAACGGCAAACCGGACAGCCAGGGCTGGATCGGCCAGATCAGCTATTTTCCCTGGCAGAATGTGCGCCTCTCGGCCCAATACACCTGGTATACCAAATTCAATGGGGCCAGCAACAACTACGACGGCTTCGGACGGGATGCGAGCGATAACAACACGCTGTATCTGCTCGCCTGGCTGATGTGGTAGCCGATAAACGAAACCCGAACCGGCGGAAGCTGCGAACCGGAAAATCCGGAAGGAACCGCGAGAATGAATGGCAAAACCGTAAGGCTGTTGATTTTGGCACTGGGGTTCTTTTGGCTGGCACCGCTCAACATCCAAGCGGCTGAGGGGGCCGAACCGCCTGCCGGCGGCGCCGAGAGCACCTCCATTGAAGCGCTGCGCCATGAGGTCGAGATGTTGAAGCAAACGGTGCGTCGGTTGGAGGAGGTGATTTCCGAGATGGAAAAGCAGCCCTCTCATCCGAAGGCACCCCTGGAGAGTACCACGCCGAGGCCGGTCGACAAGACAGCGCCCGCAGCGGTCCCGGCCGTCCAGGAAGCCACCGGGCCACCAGCGGCGGCTGCGGCAGAACCATCGGCGCTTCCTGACACCGGCCGCGGCAGCTCATCCGCAACGGTCCCGGCCGCCCAGGAAGCCACCGAAACGCCCGCGGCGGCCGCTGCCGTGACAGCGACTCCCGGCAATACCGCCAACAGCGCGCCCTCCCTTTCTCAGCAGTGGCGCAGCATCGAACGCGGCATGGGCGCTGAACAGATCGAGGCGCTTTTGGGAGCGCCGCAACAAAAATTTTCGGTGGGTGGGAATACCGTCTGGTACTACCAGTATCCGAACAACCGAAGGGGATCGGTCACGTTCTCTGGAGACAGGCAGGTCTCCGGCTGGCAAAAACCCCCCTTTGGCGGCTTTTAATTCTTCGCCGCTTGCGGCGTTCGATGGCCTTTATCGATACCCCGCTGCTTTGCGACGGGGTCGTTCATCGCTTCTGCGGTTTGTAATGGCCCAATCCGGAAGATGACCGGATGCTGTGGCAGGCCAACACCGGCCGCGTAGCGCGGGACAGCCGTCCACAAGACCCGCAACCCTTCCACGGATGCGGGACACCTGAGGGATAGGTCTTTCAACAATCCTTGAAATGGCCGGAACCGAAGCCATCGCAAATCGGAAGTAAAAAAGGGGAGCAAGCCGCTTATGAACTCCGACGGGGCGGGAGATATGCCGCATCAACAAATCGCATCAGAGATCGATCAACACGCTCGCAAGGTACAGGTGATTGAATTAGCCGTTTTCCTGTTCCTGATCGTACCGCCCATGGCGACCTCGTTTTTGATCAGTGGCCAATCGAATCTGGGATTTAAGACCGGCGCCACTTTTTCCATCCTGAACGATCTGGGCCTGGTCAGTCTCATCTTCTACTTTATCTGGCGCAACAGGGAATCTCTGCACAGCATCGGATTGACCCGGCGAAACTTCCCCAAGGAAGTTCTCTGGGGTCTGGTGCTGTTTCTTCCGATCATGTATGCCACCAATCTGCTGAGCGGCGTCCTGCATGGGGCCGGTTTTTCAGCACCAACCAAACTGCCTTCCTTCCTTGTCGCCAAGGGCCATGCGGGACTGTTGCTGGCGGTGGTTATGGTCATCGTCGTGGCCTTCGTGGAGGAGACCATTTTCCGCGGCTACCTCATTCGGCGGTTTAAATCCGCTACCCAACACCCGTGGGTCGCCGTGCTTTTTTCGTCGCTGGTCTTTTCCCTCGGACATGGCTACGAAGGCATGTCGGGGGTGATCAGTATTTTTTGCCTGGGGGCGGTGCTGGCCGTTATCTACCTGTGGCGTAAAAGTCTTGTGGCACCGATGGTCATCCATTTCTGCATCGATTTCAGCAGCATTGTATTGGCGGCCTGGCTGATGATGGGCACATGATGTTTTGCAGAACGTCAATTTATCTACCCTGGAATTCTCTGAATGAAAATCGAGAAAGATACGGCCCAAGGCCATTATCGACCGCGCGGGGTGGGGCGCCGGCGTTGGAAAAGCGGCGACCGCCATCACGTCGTTATCAAGGAGAAAGACATGTTGAATTCAATAATGATCGACAGTGTAGCGAAGCGAAGTTTTCGGCGATGGGCTCTTTATTTAGCTTCGGCCGCCCTTGTTCTGCTGGTTGCCGGCTGTGCGACCATGGGCACGCCTCGTCCGGCACCGGTCACCGTTCCCCAGATTGTTGCCATGGCCAAAGCAGGCGTTTCGGCCGATGACATCATTGCCCAGATTCAGGCGTCCGGAACCGTTTATCGGCTCAAGGCAAGTCAACTGGCGAAATTGGAGCAAGAAGGCGTTCCGGCCAAAGTAATCAACTACATGCAGGAGACCTACCTGATGGCGGTCAAGCGCGACACCCGCTATCAGGACGATCAATTCTGGACCAATGATAACGATTATCTGTATGGCGGCGATCCCTACGGTTGGGGCGACGACGGCGGCTTTGGCGGCGGGGATGACGAGGGCGGAGGGGATGACGAGGGTGGCGGGGATGACGATGATGGCGGCGACGCCCGCTAGGTGATCCGGCACGGTCGGCCACGTTGCATGGTTTTGCAAAAGAAACGCAAAATCGCGGCCGGCATTATTTGCATTTGTTTGAATTGTCATTCGGGGGGAATCCTTTAGTCTTCAGGGCAGGAGAGGATCATTCACTGCCCAACCGAAAGGAGCCCGACATGACAACCCTACGCTTGCTGACGACAACCGCTGTTTTCGGACTGATCGCACTGTTGGCCACGGTCGGTGGCACCGGCCTGCTAGCGGCCGCCGAGAGGAATCATGAAGCGACCGCTCGCATCCTTCCGGAACGGCCTGCGGTGGAGGTGGTGTTCGTGCTGGACACCACCGGCAGCATGGGAGGCCTGATCGCCGCGGCCAAAGACAAGATCTGGTCCATCGCCAATACCCTGGCAACGGCCGACCCGGCGCCCCGTATCAGGATGGGACTGATCGGCTACCGCGATCGGGGCGACGCCTACGTCACCACCAGCACACCGCTTTCGGACGACCTGGATGCGGTCTGCACCCAGTTGATGCGGTTTCAGGCCGACGGCGGGGGCGACGGGCCGGAGAGCGTCAACCAGGCTCTCTACGAGGCCGTCACCGGGCCGGATTGGAGCCGGGATGTCAAGACCTATCGGGTTGTCTTCCTGGTGGGCGATGCGCCGCCCCACATGGACTACCAGGACGATATCCGCTACGCCGAGAGCTGCCGCCTGGCCACCGAACGGGATATCGTGATCAATACCATCCAGTGCGGCGCCATGGCTGAGACCACCCCCGTATGGCGCCAGATCGCAGGCCTGGCCGAGGGGCGTTTTTTTCAGGTTGCCCAGGCGGGCAGTGCCGTGCTTTACGACACCCCCTATGACGACCGCATTGCCGCGCTTTCGGCGGAGTTGGACGCCACCCGGATCTATTACGGCGACAAGACCCAGATGGCCGCCGCCGAGACGCGCAAGCGGGAGGCCGATGCGATCTACGAGTCCGCGGCCCCCGCCGCCGTGGCCAAACGGACCATTTTCAACGCCAGTGGTGCCGGATCGAAAAACTTTTTAGGCTCCCAGGAACTGGTGGCGGACGTCGCCGCCGGGCGGGTCGACCTGGCCACCGTCGAAAAGGAGTCCCTGCCGGATAACTTGCAGGCCATGCGCCCCAAAGAGCGCCAGGCCTATGTTGCCCAAAAGGCGGTCGAACGCCAGGCGCTCCAGGACCGGATCGCAACACTGGGCCAACAGCGGCAGGCCTTCATCGAAGCCAAGGTCAGGGAAGAGGGCGGCGGGGAGAAGAGCCTGGATGCCCAGCTTTACCGCTGCATCAAGACCCAGGCGGCGGACAAGGCGATTCGGTATACGGGCGGGCCGGCCTACTAAAACCCGAACCTAAGCCCCAAAAAGGGTCCGCCTTTTCAAGGGAGGGGGGGGACCCTTATATGTTGGATTGTTTCCAATAGAAAGGCCGTGGCGCGACTCAAGGCCCGCACCGAAAGCCGGCCTTGGGCACCGGCCCCCTGGTCATGCCGAAACCGGAACGACGTAGAACAGCACGGCAATGAAATGGAAGATGCTGCCGGCCAGGACGAAAAGGTGCCACACCGCATGGTTGTAGTTCATCTTATCCCGGACATAGAAGAAAATGCCCAATGTGTAGGCCAACCCCCCCAGGGCGAGAAACAGGATGCCGCCGGCCGCCACCGAGTGGATCAACGGTTTGACGGCCGCCACGACCGACCAGCCCATTCCGACGTACAACATCAGTGAAACGGTTTTCCCCTGCTTCGCCGGCATGAACTGCAGCACGATGCCGAGCACCGCCAACCCCCAGACCACCCCGAAAAGCCCCCATCCCCAGGGGCCGCGCAGGCTGACCAGGGTAAAGGGCGTATAGGTTCCGGCGATCAGCAGGTAGATGGCGGAATGATCCAGGTTCTGGAGAAACCCCTTCAGGCGTTGCTTCTGGATACTGTGGTAAAGGGTGGAGGCCGTGTAAAGCAGGATCAACGTCGCGCCGTAAACACTGACGCTGACGACACGCCAGACATCGCCATAGCGGTCTGCAAATCTGATGAGGATACACAGGGCGGCAATGGCCAGCAAAATGCCGATGCCATGGGTGATGCTGTTGGCAATCTCTTCCCCGGGGCTATAGCGGTTGAAGCTCTTTTCCATGGATGTATTCCATTATCTACAAATAAAATTGGTGCCGGTTGAAAATACGTTGGGAATCCTATTCCGCTATGCTCTTGGAGCTCAATAGAAATCCTTGGCGTTACACTTCTTTTACGAGTTGGATGAAAATGACAGGCACTCGAATGATGCGAAAGAAAATTCGCTGGGCACCTGGAAGATTGTTCGTGATCACAGCAAGGACGAGGGTGAGAGCGGTCACCAAGGAGAGGAAGGTGATGTATTTTGGCTGAAGGATTACATTGAGCCTCTCGACATCACCGTTACATTCGTTGCCGAGATGCTGGGTGTATCGCGGAAGGCCGTCTCGGCAATCGTGAATGAGCGCAAATCCATTTGGGCATCATCAAACATCGGAACGGCTGTTCCCTATAACGCTTTATTAAACCGCAGCCTCTAGCGAGGCTTTTTCATACGCTTCGTCGAGGCGTGCGGTGACATAGCCCACGAGATCGTCATCCCATGCCTCGATATCGAAACAATGGGCATCTTCACCCAGCAAGCCTTCCGGCACGAAATCCCCGATCTCATCCGGATCGGAGATCATCTCGCCGAAAAAGCAGACCGAGAGCCAGCGCTCACTCGGATCGTCATCGATGATATCGATCATGGCAAACAAGGGGCGCTGGTTCTGCCGGCGGTGTTTGGCCCGCAAAGAGTAGGAGACGCCGGGCCGGGCGACGAATTCGAAAATCAGGTCGGTTTTGCGGGTCAGGTGATCCCGCAGATAATGAAAGACTTTTTTGGTCTGTTGGGCGTTGTCGGTCCATTGGGCCAGAAGGGCATCCAATTCGGTATCAGCGTTGATGGCATCCATGCTGTTGCTCCCCGGGTAGAATGGCTTATAATGAGAAATATCTCTAAACAGCGACTCCTTATAGCCGGGAAAGAACGGAGCGTCAAGCCTTCCAAGATCGTCATCAAAGAAAAAGGACGATGCGGACTTATCAAATAGAAAAACATGGCAATCGCATCAATTAGGGTTGAATATACATAAAAATATGACCTCTGGGGAATGGTGGTTTGAGGTCCGGAAGAGAGTAGGTATGCCGTATTTTTGCAGGGGAGCTGGTACTTGTCTCTCGTGGCTAAGCTATATTTATATATGAATGTCCCTAGCCCGGTGGTGAATTTGGCGTAATTCACGAATTTTACATTGCTCCTGAAATGCGGTCTAATGGATTAGGCAATCATTTGATTGAAAAAGCTAAAAAAATTGCCATTGATATGGGTTGGAAAAGGCTGGAGGTTGGAGCACCGCCATATCCTGAATGGGAAAGAACTAAAAGCTTCTATCTCAAAGAAGGTTTTGTTGAAATTGGCCCAAGATTAAAATGGATTGCCGAACAAAGCGTTTTAGAATCGACGCACTAAAAACGTGTGCGTCGCAACTCAAACGTTCAGCGAGGAACAAAATGAATGCGGTAATATATGAAGCATTGCTCGACACGATCAGCGCCCCGATCGTCTTTGTCGATAACGATCACGTTATTCGCTACCTGAACAAGGCGGCAAAAGTAAGGTATTATGAAAAGAGAGGATACGCGGACCTGATCGGCAAGTCATTGTTCGAGTGCCACAATGCGGAATCCGAGACGTTGACGAAGAAAATTTACAACAGGCTTGTGGAAGGGGAAAACGAGGTTTTCCTGAAAGTGAGCGATGACAACCAAAAGATCACGGTCATCGCCGTTCGCGACGCAGCCGGGAAGCTGATCGGCTACTATGAACGCTTTGAGTGAAACATTGCACCCGCGGCCGCACGGCGACCCAGGCATCATCCCGGTGAGCTTTCCCGAACCCAACGGCCCCGGCATCGAAGAAACATCGGCTTTTCTCACCACCGCATTGCGTTCCGGTAAGTTTATCGGCCTCAGGTTCGCCTGCTATCATCCCCGCCTGGATCCCGGTTTCAAGGCGGCTTCAGCCGTGGTGGGCCTGTTGCGTTCGGCATTAAGCGATTCCACCGAACTATAGGTTTCGACAGGGTTACACACCATGCGGGTATTTGATAAAACGCAAGCCAAACGGATGCGGTCCATGCACCGACCGGTTTTTGAACAACCCGCATCACAAAGGGGCAGGTGACGGGATGATGGAAAAATCCTCGACGGAAAGATTGCGGGAACGCATCAGGGAACTGGAGCTGTCGCTTGCGCATTGCCGCCGCGAGCGGGATGCCCTGCACGACAGCGAAGAACGCCTCAACATGGTGCTCGACGCCACGGGAGAGGGCGAGTGGGATTGGAACGCCCAGACAGGGGAGGTGCATTTCAGCACGCGCTACTGCCAAATGCTGGGCTATGAGCAGGGAGACCTCCCGCCGCGCTATGCGGCATGGGCCGATCTCCTGCACCCGGATGACAGACAGGCCTCGGAGAACGCGGTGCGCGCCCATCTTGAGGGCCGGACGGAAGCCTTCCGAATGGAGTTCCGCCTGAGAACCAAATCCGGCGGTTGGAAATGGATTTTGGGGCGGGGCAAGATAATCGAGCTGGACGAACAGGGCAACCCGCTGCGTATTCTCGGAACCCACCAGGACATTTCCCGCCGCAAGACAATGGAGCATGCCCTTAAACTCACGCAATCGGTGATCGACAGGGCTTCCTTCGGCTGTTACTGGATTAGCAGCGACAGCACGATAACCTACGTCAATGCCCAGGCCTGCCTCTGGCTCGGCTATGAGCGCGATGAGCTGCTGGGGAAATCCGTGGCGTTAATCGACCCGGACTATCCCGATCTGGTGTGGCGCGATTACTGGACGCAGCTGCTGGCAAACAAGGTTATGGTATTTGAAACCACGCACATGCGCAAGGACGGCACGACGTTCCCCGTGGAGATCACGAGCAACCACGTCATCTTCGAGGGACAGGAATACAGTTGCGCATACGTGCGCGATCTGCGGGAGACCAAAAAGGCGGAGAAGGACCTGCGCGAAAGCGAGCAGCGGCTGCGCCAGGCCGTCCGGGTGGCTGAAATCGGCATATTCGACCATGACCATCTGGCCGGCAGCGTTTACTGGTCGCCCCGCCTGCGCGAAATCCACGGGCTGGAGCCCCATGAGCCCATCGGCATGGAATTGTTCGGCATGCTCGTCCACCCTGAGGATCGGGAGCAAATCCTATCGGATATCAAGAAAGCCCACGATCCCGAGGGAGACGGTTTCTGGGATGTGGATTATCGGATCGTTCGCCGGGACGGGACCCAGCGCTGGCTGACCGCGCGCTCGCAAACCTTTTTCGAAGGAACGGGAAAGAACCGCCGGCCCGTGTATACCGTGGGCGCGATGCGCGACGTCACCCGCTACAAACGGGACGCGATGGAACGCGAACGGTTGCAGGACCAACTGCTTCAGGCCCAAAAAATGGAATCGGTCGGGCGGCTGGCGGGCGGCGTGGCCCATGACTTCAACAACATGCTGGCCATCATCATCGGCCACGCGGATATGTTGATGCAGGAAATCCCCGAGAGCGCCCCGCACTACGAAGACCTTGTCAAAATAGAGGGGGCCGCGCAACATTCGGCGAATCTCACAAGGCAGCTATTGGCGTTTGCCCGCAAGCAGACCATCGCCCCACGACCGCTCGACTTGAACGAGGCCACCGAAAAAGCCCTCAAGATGCTGCTGCGCCTTATCGGAGAGGATATCGATGTCGCATGGAAGCCCGGGGCCGGGCTGTGGACGGTCAATGCCGACCCGTCCCAGATCGACCAGGTCCTGACCAACCTGCTGGTCAACGCCCGGGACGCCGTTGCCGAAAACGGCCAAATCACCATAGAGACCGGCAACGTTCAATTCGATGCGCCATACTGCGAGCTGAACCCAGGGCACCAACCGGGCCGTTTCGTCATGCTGTCGGTGAACGACAACGGCTGCGGCATGGACCGCGAGACCCTGGACCATTTGTTCGAGCCGTTTTTCACCACGAATACCAACGGCCTGGGAACCGGTTTGGGCTTGGCCACGGTTTACGGGATCGTCAAGCAGAATGACGGCTTCATCAATGTCCACAGCCAATTGGGCCGCGGCACCACATTCAAGATCTATCTGCCCCGGCACGGGGACGCGGGAACGCCCCCTCCCGTTGAGGAGCGGCAAACGGCCTTGACGGGCGGCACGGAAACGATTCTGCTGGTGGAGGATGACGCGATGGTTCTCAACCTCAACCGCACCCTGCTCGAACGCATGGGCTACCAGGTCCTTGCGTCCTCCACCCCGACCAAGGCCGTCCGCAAGGCTAAGGATCACGCCGGTAAGATCCATCTGCTCATCACCGACATTGTAATGCCGGAGATGAACGGGAAGGAATTGTCCGACCGGATTAAAGGCTTTCTCCCGGATCTCAAATGCCTGTTCATTTCTGGCTATCCCGCCGATATCATTGCCAGCCAGGGCGTCCTGCAGGAAGGGATCCAATTTCTGCAAAAACCCGCCACCCTCAAGGACCTCGCGGACAAGGTGCGGGAGGTGCTCAACGGCAAGGGGTGAGGCGGTCCGCTAAAGAAGGGCGGCCAACCGTCCGGCGGAGACCGCCCTCATCGGTTTCAGGGTCAAACCGGCCCTGAACAACCGCTGACGGCGGATCGGTGCGTTTTCGATGATCCCGTCTTCGTTTAAGGATTGGGCGATTTTAGATCATTTGAAATATCGGGATAGAGCTTCTCGGCGCATTCCGGGCAGATTCCGTGGGAGAAGCGGGCCTCGGAATGGGCGCTGATGTACGCTTCGACCATGTGCCAGTAGCCCCGGTCGTCCCTGATTTTCTTGCACGAAGCGCAGATGGGGAGGATGCCCTCCAGGGCCCTCACCTCACTTAACGCCGCGCGGAGATCTTGTATCAGCAGATCCTTCTCCCGCTCGGCCTGTTCCTTGAACAGGACGCATTGCTTGAGCGGTTTGTACAGCAAGTGGTAGAGGGTGGGGAAAACCAGCGCGGGCAAAAGCAGCGCGTCGCAGAGGGCCGCCAGGTATTCGGGCATGTGGGGCAGATGTTGGAACACGACCATGATCAGGAGCTCGATAAGAAAAATCGTGAAGGTAATCGCGGCCAGCAGCCCGTAAGGCTCAAGGCGAATTGGAAAGGGTTGCGGTGGCGCGGATCGGCCGCCCGGATGAGCCGGGGGGGACAAGTCCCGATGGTTATCCATTTCAGCGCTGATGTCGGAATCGTGCATGGTCTGTCAGACAACCTCCCTGTGACAAGCAAATAAAAATAGCCCTTTTCCGTTAACCGGCCGTAAAAAGCAAGCCTGATACGGGTTGCAAAAGGCCTTTGTCCGCAATCCCCACAAGCGGATCAAACGCAAAAGGCCGGCAACCCCCGATTTTGAGGGCGCCGGCCCAGCCAACCACCGATTAAGCGGCCGGCCATTTCTTTTGATCAGGCTGCGGCCTCGATCTCCGCGATCTCTCCCTCAGTGAGCACGCGATCGATGTCGAGCAGAATCTTGACCGTGCCGTCCATGTTGGCCATGCCCAGAATATATCGGGTGTCCACCTTGGCTCCGAATCCTAGTTGCGTTTCGGCTAAAAGTCGCTTGCCAGCATGGCAGTTGCCTCATTCGCAAATGACGCCTTGGGCGCCTTGGCCTTCGGGGGCTTTTTCCCCGTGATTGACGCTCTCCCGGAGGAGCCCTCCACAATCTCCACAAGTTCGTTCACCACGCTTTTCATGTGCTCGGCCTGTGCGCTCATCTCTTCCGACGCCGAAGCGGATTCCTCGGCCGTGGCGGCGTTGCCTTGAACCACCTTGTCCATTTCACTCACGGCGGTGTTGATCTGCTCGACGCCCTGAGCCTGTTCACCGGAGGCGGCGGCTATTTCGGCCACCAGATCCCCCACCTTGGCGGTGGATGAGCCGATTTTGCCGAATGCCTCGTTGGTGCTTTTGACGATATCGACGCCGTTCTGAACGCGCCGGGTGGTGCCTTCAATAAGATCCGACGTATTTTTGGCAGCCTCGGCTGCGCGCATGGCAAGGTTGCGGACCTCGTCGGCCACGACCGCAAACCCGGCCCCGGCCTCACCAGCCCGCGCCGCCTCGACGGCCGCGTTCAGGGCCAGCAGATTGGTCTGGAAGGCTACGTCATCGATCGTTTTCACGATTTTTTGGGTCTCGTCACTGGCCTTGGCGATGTTGTCCATTGACCGGGTCAGTTCCGACATTTGCGACGTGCCTTCCGACACCACCTTATTGGTCTCCCGCATCAGGGTGTCGGCCTGACGCGCGTTGTCGCTGTTTTGACGGGTCATGGAGGACATCTCTTCAAGCGAGGAGGAGGTTTCCTCGATGCCGGCCGCCTGTTCGGAGGAGCCCTCCGCCAGGGACTGACTGGCCGAGGAGACCTGCACCGAGGCGGAGGCCACCTGATCGGCGCCCGCATCGAGCACCTGGATGATGCGCCGGACCGGCTTGGTGATGGATCTGATGAAAATGAATCCGATGATTCCCCCCAGAAGACAGGCGATGACCGTGACCACGATGGCGGACCATCGCGCGCCGGATCCGGTTGAACGCATGCGCTCTTTCGCCGTTGTCTGAATCTGAGTCATGCGATCGATAATGCCACCAAGTTTCACCTTGACCGCATCAATGGCGGCGACAGTATCGGTATTGAGGATCTCGTGAGCTTTCGCCTGGGCGGCATCAATGGCCTCTTCCGCCTCGATGACCGTCTGGAAGTGATTTTGAACCTGTTCCAGGGCCGGGATGGTCACGGTCTTATAAAGCGCGACGCTCCGGGCATAATCCCCCTGCCGCACCGAGGCGGCGATGCTGCCGGCGGATGCATGCAGCTTTTCATGGGGGCCTTTGATCGCCTCCATCGCGGAGCGCAGTTCAGGAAAATCCTGCGCATACCGTTCATATTCCCCGCTTGACAGGAATTTCCCCAGTCCGCAAAGGTGATGATCCAGTTGCACTTTGCGATCGGGATTGCGCTCGATGACGATCAGCGCGACCTGCGCCGCCCATTGACGGTGGGCGTCCAGCAGGTCCTTTAATTTGATCAGCAGTCCGTCATGCCGCTGCCGCCACGTTTTTTTGATGGCCATGCCGGAATCATGGAGGCGTTTGTGAGGCGCTTTGATCTCATTCAAAAGAGCCGCGAGTTCGGGGTCGCTTTTGGCTAATTTCTCAGCCTCCTCTCCATAAAGGAATTTGCCGAGGCCGCATTGGGTGTGATCAAGCTCAACCTCAAGGGTTTTGGCGTTTTCCATGAACATGTCTTCAACGCTGGCCAACCAACTAAGATGATCCGCTTCCTTCTCAAGCAGAAAAGCCTGGCGATCCGCTGCATCGGAAAACTGGTTGCTGGATGAAAGGATGTTGTTGATGGACCAGATGGAACTGGCCGCGACAATCCCGACCGCCAACAGCAACAAACCGGTGAAGCCCCATAGTTTCGTACCGAGCTTGTATCGCTTTCGCATGATATTTTTACCTCTCCCGCGAGTCTGATGGTGGGTACAAGCGGCGGGTTGCCCGCCAGCCGGCTTAACGGTCCGTCATTGCAACGGACCTGAGTGTTTCGTGTTTCGCCCGTTTTTAGGAAAAACATTAGGAAAATTGAGATCTCCGGGAAATCCCAACGAAAAACTAACAATGGAGAAAACGGCGGGGAATGGGGAGTTGGAAGGCCGGGTGTCGACCGGGACAAATTTTCTGCTTTCCAACCCGTTAAGGGAAGGGTGGAAGGCAATGAGGTCGCTTTGGGAAACGGTCGCCGGGGTAAACCGCTTCCCATGCAATGGCGCCTGCAAGACACCTCCCAGATGCCGCCGGAGCTGGCCGAAAAGCGCCTTTTTCCGGGCGAGTCTCCCCGGCTTAGCCGGGGGGTTACCCAGGTCAATTATGGTTGAATATGCATAAAAAATATGACCTCTGGGGAATGGTGGTTTGAGGTCCGGAAGAGAGTAGGTATGCCGTATTTTTGCAGGGGAGCTGGTACTTGTCTCTCGTGGCTATGTGAACTGCAACAGTGAACAGTTCAATTTCTTAAAATTACACCGATAAACATGATTAAAGAGGCAACAAAGCACATAGAGATCCCAATTATTAATATGTTCCCGTATTCTTCTACGCGTCTGGCTCTTCGCTTTTCCTTTTTTCCAGTCCAATTGAACCAGCCGTTATAATAAGATAACCCCCAAATTCCTCCCCCAAAAGAAATTAGAGTTTCAATAATATTTATAATTGTAGAGGAATCCATATAATATTTTTCACATATCACTTAGCTGTGTGGTTGTGCGGGTGTTTGCGCATCCACACCAGCGCCATGTTGTGCTTTTTTGGTAGCATCTTTTCTATTTCGAAGCCTTAATCCAACAAACCCACTTATAAGGATAACAGGCAATGATAAAACCATAATAAATAAAATCTCAAAACCCCAAAGATTCCTATCGATGCTCACATCAGTTATTGCATCAGCATATATTCCGAAAGGAATCAAAATATATATTATTGCAGGACAAAGTAACGGGATATTGGAGTCTTTACAGATAATATCAATACAACTGGTAAAATGATGATTACCAGAAAAAGTATCGTGCCTGTGATTGTGTCGGATACAGCATTCAAATAGAAACCGATAGAGAATCCAACTGTTGCAGAGACTACCCAAATCACTATTGAAAGATAAATTTTCTTATTTTTCATATTTCAGAGTACAACTAATGATTAACAGGAATTTATGCCGAATATTGAATATTGGCGGAAATTTGGTTTTAGCCCGACCTTAGCTTAGGCATCGTGAATGATTTTTGGCAGTATATATTTGCCGTCTTTAATGTATACTATGCCTTGTTCTACGTATTGGTCCATGAGGCTGAAAAACAGATCTTCATCGCTGCGTGGATCATTGGGATAACTTTTTCGGTATTCATCTATTGCGTGCTTAATGAAAGCCACCCAATTTTGTTTATCTGTTTTATCCTGCATAAAATAGTTCGGTCACTACTAAAGATTAGAGGTTAAGGGCGTCCCCTCGATTCTCCCGTATTTTTGCAGGGGAGCTGGTACTTTTCTATCGTGGCTAAGCTATATTTATATATGAATGGACGTCCCTAGAACGGCCCTATTCAGTTTCAAAATGCGGCGATATAATATCCCATAAATCACCTATTAATGTATCATAGTCCTCTTTTGATTTGATGTTGGCAAAACGCATCTTTACACCTTGTAGCTCTCTATAACTAATAAAACAGGCAGCAGTGGCGGAAATTCGATCGAAATAAATAATTCTAGCATGGATAGTAATCCTGCGTAAAGTCTCAAATAAAATAACATTAAAAATGATTGCCATTAAAATGAGTAGATAATTAGCAGTAATTTTGGAAATGGATTTTAATCGCCTTGCCGTCTCCTCATCTACAGCTTGATTAAAAGCCTTTATATCTTTAATGTCCATTCCCGCATCCATTTCCTGGGATATCTTTTGCCTGAATTCCTCCTTAAAATTATCATGCAAAGCTAAGCGAGCTACAAAGCTGAGACCAATTGAGAAAAAAAAGAACGTCAATAATAAGATGATCTGTTGGCCATAAAATGCTGACCGCCTTGCAACCTGACGATATAAAGAGTTTTGTAACTTTTTAATACCTAGTGTGGAAATCCGGCCCAAAGTATTAATTAGTTTTTTTGATGGGTCCTCAAGCACTAAATTCCAAAGACCACTACCTAAAGCCCCTAAAATAATTGTGCCCAGTATTCCACCAATCCACAATAAAGACGTCGGTATTTCCACTAATTAATCCCCCGCTATTCGTTAAAAATAATCGATCCTATACGGGAAATGGTATTTTGCGGCGTCTGGGTCTGATAGCCATTTGGTTATTGAATCCATAATTTAAAACAAATATTATTGCGAATAATTAATAATTAAGATGCGACCCTATTCAGTTCCCGACCCTATTCAGTTCCTCCTCCAGAATGGTTCATCTTAGGCGTTTATAAGCTCATCAATTTGATCAAAAAGTAATCTAAAACTTTGAAACTCAGAAGCATCAACATTGTCAACTAATTTTTCAGCGAATTCGGTTTTGTTTTTCTTTCTAATACCAAAAATATTTGAGTCAGGTGCAATTTTGTCACCCTTCAATTTATATTTATTAATAATCTTATTATCAAAATAATGTTCTAGTACTAAATATCTATGAATTATTTTACCCCCAACAAAGTCAATCCTAATATCGGGAACAGGTAAAATTAGACCATAAATTTTCTTTTTTTTATGTTTTCGATAAATCTTACTCAAAGCGTGATCGTGAAATATCTTTTTGCTTAAACCCTTAAACTGTTCATTGCCTTCACGATCATTGTCAAAAAGTCCAATAATTGTTTTTGCATCATCAATCATTGGAGAAATAAGTTCTATAGATCTTTTAACCTGATCTGCATTCCCATCGCTTTCATTAAAACACAGATACACACCTGAAGGATATATCTCATAAGGAATAGTATGGTTAGGATGTAGCTTATACCAAGCCTTTTCAATTAACAGTTTATCAGTTTTTCCTTCGACTATAATTATTGGCGCAGAATATGTTTTTATTTTTTCTGCCAATAATTCTTTTTCCTTAACGATATTTCGATAATCTTGAATAAATTCCTTCTGTGCTAATAATATTCCAAGTTCATCATATAATTTTAGCTTAGTTTCATTTTTAAATAGATTTTCCATATTTTCTAACTGAGTTGACCCATAATTATCCTTAACCAACTTAAAAATTTCAGGAACATTTTTGATATTTTCAGGGGGATTTATAAATGCAAGAGAATGTGTCGTCAAAAATATTTGATTAGATGTTGAATAGTCATTAAAAAACAGTCGGGCCAATTTATCTGCCAAGCCAAATTCTAAAGAGTTTTCAGGCTCATCAATACCCCAGATAAACTCCTTAGTTTTATCATTGTTGTCCAACCATTTCAACAGTGGTGGAATATATTTGCTTTTTAAGCCTTCTCCACGATTCAATAATGATATGAAAAATTGAGAAGGGTTCAATTTCTTTTTGCTATTGCTTCCCTTGATTTCAAGATTAAGTCTTTCAAATTGTTCATACGATGTGTTGACAGTTAATTTTTGCCAAAAATCTGAAAGCAATGTTGGCAATCCGAAATTAGTTCCAATATGTATTTCAGACTTATTTAGGATCTCTTTAAGGTCCTTAGTTTTATCAGAAATATTATTGTTTAAAGACATAATATCTTGATCAGTTATAAGTTGCTGCTCTCCAATAAGGGAAAGGAGATATTGTAAAACAAATTCTCCTTTTAATGCCGGGATATAAACATATTTAATTTTGTTTATTATCCGTTTAATAGAGGTCTTCTTTTTTATATCATCGGTACTAAACCGTTCTGATCGTTCCCCTGCTCGATCATACTGTCTCTCAATAAAAACATTCTTTTCATCGGACAAGCTTATATACGTTGCTGGTGGGTTTAAAAATAACCTTATTCTTATAAGTTGCTTCATTTTTGTAGAGCGGGTGGCTTTAGCCCTAGAAACTTTATTGTAATCATCTTCAAATTTAAGCGGTTTAAAAAAATCTGTCTGATTGTTAAAAAATAAATTTAATGCTTTTAAAATATTTGATTTACCAATATCATTAGACCCTGAAAATACATTGATCTCTTTAACTTCAAAAGATACACTTTCAATTGACCTGAAACTATTAATTTCAATTTTATTTATTAGGTCATTCATAAATTTTTCATTTCTGATAATCTGATTGTCAAAAAGGCTTGTGATAGTTTTGATTATATTTCACTCTGGCTAATATCTTCTGCGAAAACATCTATGTGCTGTTTGTTATTGTGAGCACAACCACAAAAAAAGGCAGTTCCCGGTTGGTTTATCGTTATTGAAAGTGTTTTTTCGGTTTCGGCCAGGACTGATTGTTTTATTGCCGAGTCCTGGGAATCGGCGATGGCTGGTTTTATTTGTGGGGCTGGGATCTGGGTGGAGATGGGGGTTTGGGTTACTGATAGCGGGATGGTCGCGAGTATTAGGACTGTAGCCAGTTTGAGGTAGTGGCTTTGGGGTTTGGATATGGGTTTGGCCTCTTTGAAAAGCCTTTCCACGCGGGCTTCTATGGTAGCGGGGTCCATGCATACCTCCACATCAGATTAATGGTTTGAGGTATCTTATCGTTTGGACCGCGTTGCGCGGGTATGACGAGGAGCCGGCTTTTGAGATGTATCAGCAGGGGATCGCGAGAACACTACCAAAATCGACGCTGAAATGCAAATTTTTGCATCAATTTCGAAAGGAATTGGAGTAAGTGGCAAAAAGTGTTGGTGCCCCCGGCAAGAATCGAACTTGCGGCACATGGATTAGGAATCCAATGCTCTATCCACTGAGCTACGGGGGCTTGGAAGTGCTGTAGAGGTCCTGCGGATACCAGATTGCGGGATTTTATGCAAGCCCTCAGAACCCCTTAAATCAGGTCGCATAGATACATTCCCTAAGCCATTTGTTGAAGCGCCGGCCATTATGGCTGCAATCCAATAAAAGACAAAGGCCCCACCGTGAATACGGCGGAGCCTTTGTCTTTTTGTCAGAATTTACGATTGCGTCAAAGCCACCAAGTTATTTTGGAGGCAGCTTATAAGATCCAGTGACTTTGACCACCTGATCTCCTTTGGTCACTTTGTTGTAAGGGGTAATGTAGTAGCCGGAAAACGAAAAATCCCCTTCAATACCTTCATACGCTCCGGTCCCTTTATTCCATCTACCTGTACCTTCAAGGGCCGGCATCTTTTTGCCCTTGGGTATCCCTACGGTCAGCGTCCATTTGGAAAATGCTTGGGATTTGTCCATAAAGGTCAAATCCGAATAGCCTTCGCAAGGGCCCATCCCTTTTGATACATCACAAGTGTAACTTGTGTGATAAGCAGCCACTCTGCCATCCTCAAAGTTTGCCACCCCCCTACGCTCGCCAAGCATGAGCACATGCCCCTCGGCATCGGCCAAGGGGATGGTTTCAACCTTGGTTACATAGGAGTCGATCGTAAAATTTATCTCTTCTGCCCAGGCGAAACTTGAAGCAATACCCAAAGTGAAAATTATGGCTGCGGCAAAAACAATAGATTTAAACGTTGTTTTCATCGATATCACCCCTTATGTTTCTATCCACGTAAAGGCCGGCTATCGCAACTAATGAATGGTTCGATAAGGATTACCGTCCTTACAATACCCATGCTATTTGGGCAGCGCCATGCCGAGCATGCCAAGGGCCTCTTCGACACTCCAGTTGATTTCGATCGTATATTCGAACCCCGGAATCGTTTGAAACATTATCATGAAATCGGTCAGTCGTTTTAGAGCACCCTCCAGCTTACCCTCCTTTACCTCCAGGACACCCATGACTTTGAGCCCTTGATTTGTCGATTTAACGGCGGCCGGAATGAGCTCCTTAACCTGGTTCTCATCGACAGGGTGTTTTTGTAAGGCTTCAAAATACCTTTCGGCAACCTGCGTGGCTATATCACTGGGATAGGTCGATGTTGTGACAAGGTAAGGCATGATGACCTCCTTTGGCTTCATAGATGGGTAGGAAGGATGAATTTGCAGTGAACCTTTCGTTCCCAAAGCCCCCAGAGGCAGGTCACCCCTGGAGGCCACGTAAAGGCAGTTTCAGGTGCCCTCGTATCATGGCCCTATCCTTTGTTAAGACAAATTTTGCCGGCTTTTTGGTGGGGGTTTTGATGGTTCAGCAGGTGTGGATCAAGCAGAGGATGTGAATTCTGGGGCGGGTTTAAAATAATTCGTGATTTAGAGGCAGGGCATGTCGTGCGTCGGATTTATTGCCTGTAAACCAAGTCGTATCAGGCTGTCAAATAGAAATGTGGCTCCCACTGTTCTTATCAGCAGGAGCCATCTCGGGCCGGCGGCGTGGAAAATTTTCAGCACAGAAAGATTGATCAGAGCCTGAACCTCCGCTCCTCCAGCGGCTGTTCCTCATCATCACGATTATACGAAAAGGCGATCTGGGGGGTGGTGCTCCTGAGCATCATGGTGCCGATTATCGCGAGCAGGATTCCGACAAGTAGGCCGGCAATAGAGGACCACTTTTTCCTCTCAATAAGCCTGTGGGCATTGAAGCCTCCAAGGCTGCCGGATGCATGTAGGCCAAAATTTCTGGTAAAGGATTGCTCCTCAGCGATCAGAACGTCGCCGGCGACTGCAAGCTTATGGTAGTTATTGACCCCTCCAGGAAAGCCAAGCACACCCAGGACGATTACACGCTTCTGATCGCATTAAACTCCTTGCGAACGGTTTCATAGTCAACGGCACCGGACGGCAATTTAGAACCACAGGGTCTTAAAAGAGCTGACCAAAAGCTTTCCTTTACCGCATACGCGTAGGCATCCAATCCCATACCTCCGAAGGGCCCCTTCGGGATGATTAAGGCTCTTTTCTTTCCAAGCATCTGTAGTATCTTATCGCCAATGCTGGGATCTGGGATTTTAATCGTCAATTTACACGACCTTTTTTGAGGAGATATGTTAATTTATAGAAAGATTTGTTCATACCAAAATCAGTTATACGGCACCTGCGCTTAACTTCGCTGCTGTAACGCCTGTCTTGACGGCTGCTTTTGCTGCCTTTTTCGTTTGCTGACCAGCTATTTCGATGCTTTCTTTCACAAGCTCTTTATCGACATGCGTCTTTTTGAACATTGAGTTTGCAAAATTGCCGAAATCGTCAAAAAAACTTGCTGATTGAAATCCAATGCCAATGAATGCTGAAAATATGAAGGGATATGCCCGCCATCCGATTCTGATATCAATGGCATGCAACTTATAGATAAAAAGAATAAAAAATCCGATAAAGGCAAAACCGATAACTTCTTTTATACCAAGCCATAAAACTAATATTAAACCAAAAAATACAATTTCGGTTATTGTTTTTTCTATTTCACCGCGCCCAATAATATGCATCGAAATATAGGATAGGAGGGCGATATTCACGGCGGAAAAAATGATGTTTCTAAAATTCTTGGGAACCGGTAGATAACCACGGAAACATAAGGCTGAAAAGATTAATAACCCGCATACCATGTGGACGGTTTCAGGATAAACCCAATTCGTATATTCGCCTAAATGAATCAATCTGTTATCTATTAGATGGCTCGTCCATTGAGCTCCGAAAATACATGCCAAAGAGGTAAAAACAACCGCCAGAACTTGTCGCGCAATGGGGCTAACATCATCCTTACCCCATAAATATCCAAACTCTAAAAAGATATCTTTTATAAACCTTTTGGGACTAAATTTAATATTTTTTAACTCTGATTCAGCTGCTAGATTAATGGCCTCCAGCATCGCCCCCTCAAAGTCCGGATCAATACCATGCGTTTCAGCGTATGCATAAGCTAATTTCTTGGCTCTCTGGAGATTGGCCTTACTTTCAAATACCGAGATAATTCGACACACATCCTCATTTTCAGCGTTTTTCACAAAATTCTCATTGGTTTTGAGTTTAGTATGATTCAAATAGTCTAAAAGGCTATCCTTTTCATCCTGCGATATGTCGCCATCAGATGATGCGATTTTTATCATCAGTTTCAATGCCGCGATTTTTTCTTTCTGATTGAAATTTCTTGTCAGGGTCAAATTCACAATTATCTCCTTTGCATTTGCTTGCAAGTCCGCAGCTCTGAAAAGCTTCTGATTTCTTATCGTTATTCAATTTTCCGCAGCTAATTCTTTGCCAAAGAGGTTTTACCGATCCGGGGTGGCTTTACATCAATTGGTTCCTTCATTTTCTTTCACGTGAAAGAAAACAGAAGCAAAAGAAAACGCCCGTGTCCCGCTTAATCCTGCGCGTCGTCGAGGTGGCCGGAGCGCGCGGAAACTCGCTTCGCTCAAACAGTCCGCGCGCTTTTATCCGGCCGCATCGCCGATGCTCGGCGCGGGACAAAGGGAAATTCAAAACCAAAACCTCAAAAACTGTTTTCAAGCCCCCTTCGAGGGGGTTTCCTGAGGCCTCCTGCTAAGCGGGAGGAGGCTCATTTGTTCTAAATGAATGTGCCACAAATTGTCTGTATAGTTGACGGACTGCGTCACATTGAAAACACGGCTAGAACGTTATCGTCCCGATCGCCCCTCTACATTATGTCCCTTTTCGCAGTTCACCGATATTTTTTCATCATCTCTTGCGACTTGTTGTAATCATATGGAAATACATGCTGATACTTCTCTATTCCCCCTCTATAAAGAAGAGGGGTCTTGCGGCTGTTGTGGCAAGGAGTGGATGCCATGGTGATACTGGGATTGGGGAAGGTTGTTTAGGGGGTGAACAACACCTTTGCGGATAAGGCCGGATTCAGCAGTTCTTTGAGCAGGGTCTGCCGTTGGCTGGTGTCCTGATTTTTTACGGCCATGGCCAGGGCCTTCCGCGTCCCCACCAGGACAGCCAGCTTCCGGGCCCGGGTCAGCCCGGTATAGATCAGATTGCGGAACAGCATTTTGAAATGCTGGGTCAGGACCGGCATGATGACGGCCTCGAATTCGCTCCCCTGGGATTTATGGATCGTGATGGCATAGGCCAGGTCGAGCTCGGGGATGGCGTCGCGCGTGTAGTCCACGACCCGGCCGTCCGGGTAGAAGGCGACCGCCAGCGTCAGATTCTCGGTATCGATTGCGCGGATGGTGCCGATGTCGCCGTTGAACACGTTGAGGTCGTAGTTGTTCCGGCGGTGGATCACCCGGTCGCCCACCCGGAAAACCCGCTCGCCCACGGTCAGTTGATGTTTGCCCGCCTGGGCGGGATTGGCCGCTTCCTGGATCATCCTGTTCAAACTGATCGTCCCCAGACTGCCCCTGGTCATGGGGGAGAGAACCTGGATCTCGGTATTTTCACCGAAGTATTTGGGGATCCATTCCATATAGAGCTTTCGCACAATCTCCGATGCCGAAAGGCCGTAATGCAGCGATGACCAGGGATGGACCTTTTTCAGGACGGAGCGCAATTCCGCGACCTCGCCTTCGGCCTCGGCGACTTTTTCCAGGTCGACGTGCTGGAATTTCGGGGGGACGATCAATTCGGTTTCATAGGGCACGACCGCCTCATTGATTCGGAACTCGTAGAGGTTGGCGGCCGGGTCCGCCGCGGCATCCGGTTCAGGGGTCTGGAAATCATAGAACCGCTTGACCCGGGCGATGAAGTTGAGCTGTTCCTGGGTGGCTTCGTCCGAGTCCATGAACAGGCAGTCCAGTTGTTGCTGCCAGATTTCGGGCTTTTTGAAGGGCGAATCGATGAACGGCATCTCGCCTTTGTTGATCTGGTGGGCATACTTGATGATGAAGGATTCCTGGGCCTGCCGGAAAACCGTCTTGAGCTCGAAGCAGCGCACCGCGCCCGAGGCGATGATATCGCGCAGCACGTTGCCGGCCCCGACCGAGGGGAGCTGGTCCGCGTCGCCGATGAAAAGGATCTGGCTGGTCCGCGGAATGGCTTTCAACAGGGAGGCGGCCAGGTTGATGTCCAGCATGGAGCATTCGTCGATGATGACGAAATCCGCATCGAGGGGATGATCCTCGTTGCGTTTGAAACTGCCGATCTGCCACTCCAACATTCGATGGATGGTTTTGGCTTCTCTGCCGATGACATCCATCATGCGCTGGGCCGCCCGGCCGGTGGGGGCGGCCAGCAGGATTTTCTTCTGCATGGCCTCCAGCAATTTCACCAGCACCAGGGTGGCCGTGGTTTTCCCGCACCCCGGGCCACCGGTCAGCACGGCAAATTTTTGGGAGACGATGCCCCTGATGGCGTCCAATTGCTCCTCGCTCAGGGCAAATTGCTTGGATGCGCAGTAGCGCCCGAGCCAAGCCTCGACACGCGCATGGTCGACGTGCGGGGGATAATCCGCATCGGAAACCCGCCTGGCGACGTACAGCTCATCGAAATAGAGGGATTTGGAATAGTAGCAGGTTTCGGCGGCACCGTCCGGAAGCGCCAATTCACGGACCATGACAAGCCCGTCCTGCTGCATCTGGTCGAGATAGCCGGTGATCCGGTCATCGAGCCGCAATTCGAGCAGTTCATCGACCTGGGCGGTAATCTGGGCCTGCGTCAGGTAGCAGTGGCCGAACTCCCGGCTGGCGGCCAGGACGTGGTTGATGCCGGCCCTGATCCGCTGGGGGCTGTCGGTTCCGAGGCCCAGACTGAGAGCCACCTTGTCCGCCGAAAAGAAGCCGATGCCGTAAAAATCCTGGGCCAGGCGGTAGGGATCCGCGTTGACGTTGGCAATGGCATCGTTCCCGTATTCCTTGTAGATCCTTACGGCGAAAAGGGTGCTGATGCCGTGGGACTGCAGGAACATCATCACGTTGCGGATGGCCCGGTGTTCGACCCAGGCCTCGCTGATCATGGTTAGTTTCTTCTGGGCAATCCCGGTAATCTCGGTCAAGCGTTCGATCTCGTTTTCAAACACGTCAAGGGTGTCGTGGCCGAAGTATTTGACGATTTTCTTGGCGGTCTTGGGCCCCACCCCCTTGATGAGTCCGGACCCCAGGTATTTCTCCAATGCGGCGGTGGTGGCGGGTTTCTTTTCAACCGCCTTGACGGCCTTGAACTGGCGGCCGAATTTGGGATGAACGGTCCATGCCCCGTGGAACTCCATGGTGGCCCCGGCAAAGACCTTGGTCTGGTGAACCGTGACGGTTTCTGTCTGGTGGGGGTTGCCGAAAGGGAAGACCCGCAGAACGGACCAGCCGTTATCCGGGTTGTGGTAGGTGACCCGGTCCACGATGCCGGTAAGGGATTCGACGATCGCCGCGGGCCGATGTATGGGCGGTTTCATCATTTTGGACGGTTATCGATAGCCTCTGAAGATTGGGGGATCGTACCATTTCCGTTTTCCTTGTCAATAAACCCGACAGGGAATCCCGACACGGCCGCCTGATCGATCGGATGGGATTGGTTATCAATAGTGCCGGTTGGCGTTGACAACCAAACCACAATCGGCTTACTGGAATTTTCATCCCATCACCATTGCAGCGGTTTCCGCTGCGGCCTTTCCGATACCACGATCACCGCAGATCACGTTTCATGGGCCCACAGCGGAGGAAGGAGGTCGGCCAATGAAGGTATTTGTCACAGGAGGTACCGGTTTCATTGGTAGGAACACGATTGCACGCCTTGTTGGAGCCGGGCACCAATGCCTGTGCCTGATTCGAAACCCTCAAAAACAAGCCTTGCTGAAGGATCTTGGTGTCCGATTCGCAAAAGGGGACGTCACGGACAAGCAATCCCTGAACGAGGCGATGAAAGGATGCGATGCCGTCATCAATTTGGCCAACCTCTATTCGCTCTGGGAAGCGGATACTTCCATTTACACAAAGATAAACGTCGATGGTACCCGGAACGTAATGGAGGCGGCACTGCAAGCGCAAATTCAAAAGGTCGTGCATGTGAGCTCAATCGTCACCTGGGGGCGGTCGCCCGACGTCCCCTTTAACGAAGACAGCCCCGCCGGAGAGCTTCCAACCGACTATGCGCGGACCAAATATGCGGGGGACCAGGTGGCCTGGGAGCTATTTGAAAACGAGGGATTGCCCCTGGTGATGATTTACCCCAGCGCTGTCATGGGGGCCGGCGATACCAAAGCAACCGGCAATCACATCAATTTGCTGATCAACAGGAAAATGCCCTTGCGGGCACTGGAATCGGCGGTATTCACCTTCGTGCATGTCGATGATGTCGCTGAGGCAATCGTTCGTGCCTTGGACAAAGAAGGCAACATCGGCGAAAAATACATCGTCGGTAAAGAACAATGCACGTATGGGGAAATCAATCGGTGGGTAAGCGAGCTATCGGGCGTTCCGCTGCCGTTCCTATCCATTCCTGACGTTATCGTTAAATGGAACGCCTTCTTTCTCACGGCTTTGGCCAATCTAACCAAACGCCCACCCCTATGGGGATTGTCGGCGGAAATGGTCAGAAGCTCTTTGACGCCGCTAAGAGCCGATGGGACCAAGGCCGAAAGGGAATTAGGCCTATCTTACAAACCCGTTCGGCAAGCGATTGAGGAGTGCATTGCGTCTTTACGGCAATGAGATTGTGAGGGGATACGGATGAAAATCGGAAACAAACGAAAGCGCCGGCTGACCGAATTCACCATAAGGGAATACGGGATCAACGGCGTCCTGCTCACCATCCTCTTCCTGCTCGGGCTGTTCCTGAGTTGGAAGCTGTCCTGGTTCGCCGGACTGCTCTATCTGGTGTTCTGGGCGGCTTCCTATGCCGTCCTTTACGCGGTGACATGCCGGAACTGCACAAACTATGGGAAATCGTGCCCGGTGCCTTTCGAGGGTAGTTGCGTGCAGCGTTTCTTCGGCCGGGGGGAAAAATTTGGATTTATGGCGGGGTTAGGGGCGGTATCGGCCTACTTTCTCAGAGTGTGCATTCCCTATGCAGCCATATTCCTGATGGGATCGATGCTTGACTTCATACTTTACACCGGACTATTCGCGGGATTCTTTTACGTCCTGCTGTATCACACGGGATGCCCGAACTGTGTAAATGTCCGCTGCCCGTTCAACCCGGATTTCGGTACCTGACAGACGGATTCGTTGCCCGGCCTAGCGTCCGTGAAGCACGTCAGCCGCCGGCCATTTTCACGGTGAATCCCTGCCGGGTCAGTTCCGTCTTGACCGTTTCCCGGTGGTCCCCCTGAATGATAATGATGCCGTCTTTGCAGGAACCTCCGGTCCCGCATCGGTTTTTCAGATCTGAGGCGATCATCTTGAGGACGGTATCCTTCTCCTGGAATCCCGAGATGGTCGTCACGGTTTTTCCCTTGCGGCCCTTTGATTCGCGCCTGATACGGATGATGCCGTCGGACGCCTTGCCGGGCGCCGGTTTCGTTGGCTTCCTTTGGCACACACATTTGGATTGCGGCCGGCCGCACTTCGGGCACATGCGTCCTGTCTCGGTCGAATAGACCAGCGTCGATTCGTTCATTCATCAAATCCTTAAGCAACAAGTTCGATCGGAGAATAACACTATTACACCGACGGGAATTAAAGCCCAAGAACGCACTGTAACATAATAAGGCGGGTATTTGTGCTGATTTCGAATCCCCTTCAATTGCAGGGAGGGCCATCGCATGAACAGGCCAATGGGTTGGTGCGGCACGCAGGCCGACGGCAGGCTTGCCTTACCCGCCAAATGATATTAAAACATAAGGCATGCCCATCGAGTTCCGCTACATTGAAGAATTGGGATGCCTGCACGCCATCGGACAGGGGCGGTTGTCGCTGAAGGATTTCCTAGACTATCACTGCGCCGTCGATATTGCCAACCCGCCTTCCGAGCTCTTGATCCTTTCCGACTACCGCGCGACGGACCCTTCCGGCCTTTCGTCGTCGGATATCGAGAAGATCCGCACCAATGCCATCGGCCACACGGAATACAAATATCAATCCGTCAAAGAAGCCATCGTGGTTTCCGAAGCCCTTGCCTATGGCCTTTCACGCATGTATGACGGGGTGGTGTATTCGGAAAAATATGCCCTCAGCGTGTTCACCGATATCGATGCCGCCAAGGAATGGCTGGGACTGGAAACGGATGCACTGTCGGAGAACCGCGCTGCTTCTCCGGAGAGACCGACCGCCCAGACCCCCTGAAAACGATCCAAATCCCCGCCGACCTTTGCTCCGATCAAATCGCCGCGCGCCGTCGCTTCCGGTTGCCTTTCAAAACTTCCCTGTGCTATAGAGCCATCCATTGGCAAAGGCCTTTCCAGCCTGACCTGATGTGCCCTCAACATCCCTGTATCATTATCTTTCCCGGCTGATCCAATCGGCCAACAACTCTCAGCAACGGAGGACCCTCATGGATTCGAAGCGGTGGCGGAACAATGTGGCAGGTTATCTCATCCTGGCAGTCCTGGTCATGACCCTGGCGGCCTGCTCGAGCATGAATGCGACATCCAGCGGATCAGGAGCGGATAGTGCGGCCCAAACGTCCTCCCCCACGCTCTACCGCGACTTTGACGACATTCTGCTGCCCAGCGAAATGAAAGTCGATTCCAAACGAACCTATATCGTCCAGGGTTCCGGCATGACCACGGGCATCCTGACCGTCAAAGGCTGGGTGGACCGCACGTCGCTGATGGATTTTTTCAAGAGTGCCATGGCGCGCGAAAAGTGGCAGGAGCTGGCCTCCTTCAAGTCGCCCTCGGCCGACACCAGCTCGATTATGGTGTTCCAGAAAGCCGGCCGTACGACCGTGATCAGTATCAGCGAAGGCTGGATCTACACCTATGCCGAAATTGCCGTGGCGCCTTCGGCCAGGGGGATCGGCAGCGGGTTGCTCCGGGATGGCGAAGCCCAATAGCCGGCCCACCTCCGCGAGATACCGGGAATAGGAACAGATTGATGCGCAACGGTGGCTTCCGTTGCGGGTCGTGACAGTTTGGCCGTCAGCCGCGCATGGCAATCCAAAGGAGCGCTATGGAGCCCTTATTCAATGATAAAAACGTGACCCTGGGCGTGACCGGGGGGATTGCGGCCTATAAAAGCGTCGAGTTGCTGCGCCTGCTGTCCAAAGCCGGGGCCAGGGTGCGGGTGATCATGACGGAAAACGCGCGCTGGTTCGTGGGGCCGGGCACGTTTCAGGCCCTTTCCGGGCAGCCGGTCTGCACCAGTGTGTTTGCCGAGGGGGATGCCGCCATCCGGCACATCGAATGGGCCCAGGCCACCGACCTGGCGGTGATCGCGCCGGCCACGGCCAACTGCGTCGCCAAACTGGCCAACGGCATTGCCGACGATGCCTTGTCGACCTATATGCTGGCCGTCACGGCGCCGGTGGTGGTGTGCCCGGCCATGAACACCAACATGTTCCAGCACCCCGCCACCCAGCGCAATCTGGCCCGCCTGCAGGAGTACGGCCATATCCTGATCGACCCGGACGCCGGCCAACTGGCCTGCGGCACGGTGGGGCCCGGGCGCCTGCCCGAGCCGGCCTTCATCATGGAAAAACTGGCGGCCGTCATGGCGCCCAAGGATTTGGCGGGCCTGACCGTCCTCGTCACGGCCGGCCCCACCCGGGAATCCATCGATCCGGTGCGCTTTATCAGCAACCCGTCCTCCGGCAAGATGGGGTTTGCCGTGGCCCGGGCGGCCTGCCAGCGCGGGGCCAGGGTCCACCTGGTGAGCGGACCGGTGGGGTTGCCGGATCCGATGGATGTGGCCGTGCACCGGGTCACGTCCGCCCGGGAGATGTATGACCGGGTCCTGGAACTGCTGGAGAAGGCCGACGTCGTCATCAAGACCGCGGCGGTTTCCGACTACCGTCCCGTTGCACCGGAAGAGCACAAAATCAAAAAGAACGCCGAGCGCCTCACGCTGGAGCTGGAAAAGACCCGCGACATCCTGCGAACCATCGGCGAGCGTAAAGGACCGCGCCTGGTGGTGGGGTTTGCCGCGGAAACCCGCGATCTGAAACAAAACGCCGTCCAGAAGCTGCAGGCCAAGCACCTGGATCTCATCGTCGGCAACGTCATCGGGGCGCCGGGCACCGGTTTTGCCGGCGATACCAACCAGGTGACGTTCTTTTACCCGGACGGGTCCACGGAAGCCATGGCGCTGATGGCCAAGGAAGACCTGGCCCATTGCCTGCTGGATCGCGTCGCTTCCCTGATGAAGAAAGGATGAACCATAAGAGGACCGCGCTTGCGGGCAGGCTCGCCATGCCTTGGGCGGCGCCTGACATGAACACCGATGCCGCCGCAGCGGCCTGTATGCGATGATACGCCATGGAAACCGCCCCCCCCGATATCCTGTCCGTCATGGACGACATCCTGCATACCTTGCGTGCCTGCCGGCAAGACGGCCTGAGCGGCTACGACTGTTCGGAGCAGGCCCGCGACGTACTGGCGGCCTGGCATCTGCCCCTGACCAAGCCGGTGGAGAGCCTCGATACCATCCGGAAAGATCTGGGGAACTGCGAGCGTTGCAGCCTATGCCGCATGCGCCATCATATCGTCTTCGGAGCCGGCGATCCCAAAGCCCGTCTGGTATTTGTGGGCGAAGGCCCGGGAAAGGATGAAGATCTCCAGGGGGAGCCCTTCGTGGGGGCGGCCGGCGAATTGCTCACGCGCATCATCCAGGCCATTCATCTTACCCGCGACGAGGTTTATATCTGCAATATCGTGAAATGCCGGCCCCCGGGAAACCGCAATCCCCAGCCGGAAGAGGTGGATGCCTGCCGGCCCTTTCTGCAGCGCCAGCTGGAGGCCATCAAGCCGGACTTCATCGTGGCGCTGGGCAAAGTCGCCGCCCAAACCCTGCTGGGGACCGACCAGACCATCTCCCGCTTGCGGGGACGGTTTCACGACTATCACGGTATGCGTTTGCTGCCGACCTATCATCCGGCCTATCTGCTGCGCAACCCGGAGAAGAAGCGCGACGTATGGGAAGACATGAAAATGCTTATGAGGGAATTCGGCCATGCGATTTAGACGATTTGCGGCGGCGCTGATCTTCTTGCTGCTATTGCCGGGCGGGCAGGCTGCGGCTGAGCCTTCGGCCGTTCACATTCTTACCGTGCAGGCGCCCATTGGCCCCGGTGTAGCGGATTATATCGACGGCGCCATCGAGGCGGCCGATCAGGCGCAGGCGGCCTGCGTTGTCATCCAGCTCGATACCCCCGGCGGCTTGATGGAATCCATGCGCCAAATCGTTCAGAAGATCATGTCGGCCCGCACGCCGATCGTGGTGTATGTGGCCCCCTCCGGGGCCCGGGCCGCATCGGCCGGGGTGCTGATCACCGTCGCCGCCGATATCGCCGCCATGGCGCCGGGCACCAATATCGGGGCCGCCCATCCGGTGAGCGCCGGAGGAGGGGATATCCCCGACACCATGTCCGAAAAGGTGGTCAACGATATGGTGGCCCAGGCCCGCAGCATCGCCCAAGAGCGGGGCCGCAATGCCGACTGGGTGGAGGATGCGATTCGCTACAGCGAGTCGATTACCGAGACCCAGGCCCTGCGCGAGAATGTGATCGACCTGATCGCCAATGACCTGGACAGCCTGCTGAACATGATCGACGGACGCACCGTCAAGGGCAAGGGGGTTCTGCACGTCAAGGATGCCCCCCGCCAATTCGTCGAAGAGGGGCTGCGCATCAAGGTGTTAAAGGCGATCAGCAATCCGAATATCGCCTTTGTGCTCTTCCTCATCGGTGCGGCAGGGCTCTTTTTTGAACTCTCCCATCCCGGTGCCATATTGCCGGGGGTGCTCGGCGGCATCTGTTTGATTCTATCGATCTACGCCTTCCAGATGCTGCCGGTCAACTATGTGGGCATTCTGATGCTGGGGTTGGCCCTGATCTTCTTTTTGCTGGAAATCAAGGTCACCAGCTATGGCATGTTGAGCGTGGCGGGCGCCATAGCCCTCTTCATGGGCGGTTTGATGCTCTACCAGGGCTCGGATTATGGGGTCCGGCTGTCCATGGGCGTCCTGATCCCGGCCGTGGTGATCGTGTCCCTTTTTTTCGCCGCCGTTGCCAGCCTGGCTTTCAAGGCCCAGGTCACCCGGACCCGCACCGGCCTCCAGGGGCTGATCGGTGAGATTGGAACGGTCAAGCAGACCATCGATCCGGAGGGCCGGGTGCTGGTGCATGGTGAGTTGTGGCGTGCGCGCTCCGCAGCGGTTCTGGAGGTCGGTTGCAAAGTGCGCGTGGTTGCTGTGGATGGCCTGACAGCGACTGTGGAGGCAATGCCGCCCGAGGCTTAGTGTCCGTCCATAAACGGCATCTTTTGGCCCCCGGCCCGCCGCCGGTGGACCAAATCCACCTTTGGCGGACAAGCTGGCGTTCGCGCCTCCTGTCGGTCCTCGGCGTAGCCTGAGCTACGCCTGTGGGCGCCCGTCGGCGGCGGTTTGTTGAACACCGATGTGTTTAAAGATCAGGCGTGAAATCCCGCGCCGTGCGGCGGGACCAGGAACCAAAATCTCCCGTTTATGGACGGACACGGGCGAACCCTCCGCCTCTGATAGGGATGATTCAGGGCGGTTATACTGATCCTATTAGACTTTTTATTATTAACGGGGAGGACCCATGTATACAAGCATTCTCATCATTGTTCTGGTCGTTTTTTTTCTGTCGGCGGCCATCAAGATTCTCAATGAGTACGAGCGGGGCGTGATATTCCGGCTGGGGAGGGTTATCAATGCCAAAGGACCGGGATTGATCATCCTGATTCCGATCATCGACAAGATGGTCAAGGTCAGCCTGCGGCTGGTGGCACTCGATGTGGACCCCCAGGACGTCATCACCCGGGACAATGTCTCGGTGAAGGTCAATGCCGTGATTTACTTCCGCGTGATCGATCCCACCAAGGCTATCATCGAGGTGGAAAATTACAGCTATGCCATGTCCCAGTTGGCCCAGACCACCATCCGCAGCGTCTGCGGGCAGGCGGAACTGGACGATTTGCTCTCGGAAAGGGATAAGATCAATGCCGAGCTGCAGGAGATCCTCGATACCCACACCGATCCCTGGGGCATCAAGGTGGCCACGGTGGAGCTCAAGCACATCGACCTGCCCCAGGAAATGCAGCGCGCCATGGCGCGCCAGGCCGAGGCCGAGCGTGACCGGCGTGCCAAGGTCATCAACGCCGAAGGCGAGCGGCAGGCCGCTGACAAACTGTCCGAGGCCGCCGCTATTATTGAAAAATATCCCATTGCCCTCCAGCTGCGCTACCTGCAGACGGTCAACGAGATGGCCAGCGAGAGCAATGCCACCACCATTTTTCCGATCCCGATAGACCTTTTCCGGCCGCTGTTGGGAGGCTACGATAAGCAAGCGAAGGATCCGAAACCATCGGAGGAGAGTTGACACCCGTGGGGGCGGTGGTTTATCTAATGCGTTTCGCTGATGCTTGACGGAGGCCGAGCGGCCTCCGCTTGTACTTTGAAGAAAGGAGAAAACAGCGTATGGGTGGTAAAAAAAAGGAAGCCAAGGAAAAACCGCTTGAGAAAATGACGGCGACCGAGCTGCGCGAAATTGCCAAGGAAACCCCCGGCATAACCGGGGCGCACGGCATGAACAAAGCCGAACTGGTGGCGGAGATCAAAAAGGCGCGCGGCATCGAAGAAACCGGCAGCAAGAAAAAAGACACCTCGCTTCGCGAGATCAAGGTCATGATCAAGGCCCTGAAAGAAAAGCGCTCCGCCGCGCTGGAGGCCGACGACCGCCGCATGGCCACCATTTATAAACGCCAGATATCCCGCCTCAAGAGCCGGGCGCGGCGGGCCGCCTGAGACGGAACCGACAGCCGTGGATGCTCCAATCGAAAATGCTTATATCGCCGATCGTTACAAACAGGGGCAAGAGCACACCTTTCGGGGGCTTGCCCCCGCTACCACGGCCTTCGATGTGGATGGTGTCATCGCCGACACCATGCGGCTGTTCATCGACATCGCCCGGGAGTCGTTTCAGATAGACCATCTGCGGTATGAGGACATCACGACCTATCATCTGGACGAATGCCTCCACCTGGCACCGGATACCATCGAGGCCATCATCCGGCAGATTCTCGACGGCGGCCATGGCTTGCCGCTGCATACGATCAGCGGCTGCCGCCGGGCCATGGCCCGATTTGCGGCCGACGGGCAGCCGGTACGATTCGTGACCGCCCGTCCGGGGGCGGATGTGATCCGCCCCTGGCTGGTGCAAAATCTACCGTTGCGGCCCGATCAGATCGAGGTGGTGGCGACCGGTTCCTTCGAAGCCAAGGTGGATGTTCTGCATGCCGAGGGCATACGGGTATTTGTGGAGGATCGGCTGGAGACCTGCTTCTTGCTGAGCCGGAGCGGTATTACGCCGATTCTTTTTGTTCAGCCCTGGAATCGTTTTCCGCACCCGTTCCGGGAAGTCGCTTCCTGGGAAGAGTTGGCCGCGATGATGGCGGGCTGATCCTGCACTGACATGGGACAGCCACGGGAAGACCGGGCAAGGGCGGGAAGATTGGCAACGCATTCAGCTCCCATAGCGCTTGTGACGACGTTTCTGGAATCCCTGTCGGCCGAAAAAGGCTATTCGGCACATACGATCCGGGCCTATCGCAACGATTTGCTGGAATTTGCCGGCCTGGTTACGGACGAGGGAGAAAAGACGGACGACGGCCGGCCGACGGCGGCCCGGTTCGATCCCCGGCAGGTGGACAACCTGGCCATTCGGGGCTATCTGACCGTGTTGTACCGGAAGAACAGCAAGGCCACGATCGCCCGCAAATTATCGGCGATACGGTCCTTTTTCAGGTTTCTCATGCGCCAGGGCGTTATCGCGACCAATCCGGCCGAAGGGGTGCTGACACCCAAACAGGAAAAGAAGATTCCGTCCCATCTGACCGTGGACGATATGTTCCGTCTGCTGGATGCCGTGCCGGATGAGCGCCTTTATGACTTGCGCAACCGGGCGATCTTCGAAACCCTGTATGCCACCGGCGTGCGGATTTCGGAACTGGCCGGGCTGGATACCATCGATGTGGATTTGCACGCCAAACGGATCAGGGTCCACGGCAAGGGCAACAAGGAGCGTATGGCGCTTTTGGGGGAAAAGGCCGCCCGGGCGATCAGGACCTATCGGGAGCGCCTGTATCAGGAGACCGGCATCGCCCCCGAACATGGAGGGCCGCTGTTTCTCAACAAATTCAAGGGGCGTCTGACCACGCGCTCCATGGCGCGCTGCCTGGATCAGCTGGTGCGATCCTGCGGGATGCGGGTGCCGGTGTCACCCCACACCCTGCGGCATAGTTTTGCGACCCACATGCTCAATGCCGGCGCGGATCTGCGGGCCGTGCAGGAATTGCTCGGCCATGAAAGCCTTTCCACGACCCAGAAATATACCCACGTCAGCATTGACCGCCTGATGGAGGCCTACGACAAGGCCCATCCGCGGAAATAGGGCGGCCTGGCCGCCGGGGGAGAAATCGGTATCATGAAAATTCGGGGAACCACCATACTGGCCGTGCGGCACCAGGGCCGATTGGCGCTGGCCGGCGACGGGCAGGTGAGCATGAACAACACGGTGGTCAAACACCATGCCCGCAAAGTCCGGCGGATTTACAACGAGCGCATCATCGTCGGTTTCGCGGGCGCCACGGCCGACGCCCTGACCCTGTCGGAAAAGCTGGAGGGCAAGCTTGAGCGCTATAACGGCAATTTGATCCGCAGTGCCGTGGAGCTGGCCCGGGAATGGCGCACGGACAAATATTTGAGGCGCCTGGAAGCCCTGATGATCGCGGCCGACGAGACGAGCACCCTGCTGATTTCGGGCAATGGCGACGTCATTGAGCCGGACGACGGGATTCTGGCCATCGGATCCGGCGGGGTGGCGGCCCAGGCCGCCGCCCGGGCCCTGGTGAGCCATACCACCCTGAGTGCGCGCGAAATCGTGGAAGCCGCCATGCAGATTGCAGGCGATATTTGTGTGTTCACCAATCACCACCTGACCATCGAAGAAGCCTGATCGGGCAAGGCCGCCACACGTTGGCGGCAATGCTGCAAAGAACCGAGGATCCGTAATGACAATGGATAGCATGGAGAACCTGAAACCGGCCGATACGGTACGGCAGCTGGACAAATACATCATCGGGCAGCACCAGGCCAAGCGTTCCGTGGCCATCGCCCTGCGCAACCGCTGGCGCCGCCAGAACGTTCAGGAAGAGCTGCGGGATGAAATCGCCCCCAAGAACATCATCCTGATCGGGCCCACCGGGGTGGGCAAGACCGAGATCGCCCGTCGCATTTCCCTGCTGGCGGACGCGCCCTTTTATAAGGTGGAAGCCTCCAAGTTTACCGAGGTGGGCTACGTGGGCCGTGATGTGGAGTCGATGGTGCGGGATTTGCTGGAACTGACCATCACCCAGATGAAAATCCGGTCCCAGGAAGAGGTGCAGCCCAAGGCCCGGGAGCTGGCCGAGGATCGTCTGCTGGACATCCTGTTGCCCAAACCGGCGGCCGCCCCGCGCGGTTTTCAGCTCCGCCCGGCAGAGGCCGCGGAGGCGCCCCGCCCGGCCGAGGCCACGCCGGAGGTCTCCACGGGGACCCGCGAAAAACTGCGCCGCATGCTCAAGGACGGCAAGCTGGACGAACGCGAGGTGGAGGTCTCGGTTGCCGATCGATCAACGCCCATGGTGGAGATCTTCTCCAATTCCGGCATGGAGGAGATGGGCTTCAACTTCAAGGATATGCTGGGGGGGCTGCTTCCCAAGAACACCAAGAAGCGCAAGATGAAGGTACACGAAGCCCGCGAGCTGCTCATCCAGGAAGAGGCCCAGAGTCTGGTGGATATGGACAAGGTGGTCAAAAGCGCCATCGAGAAGGTGGAACAGTCCGGGATTATCTTTCTCGACGAGATCGACAAGATCGTCGGCACGGGCCAGAAACAGGGCCCCGACATCTCCCGGGAAGGCGTGCAGCGCGACCTGCTGCCCATCGTGGAGGGCAGTACGGTGAACACCAAGTACGGTCCGGTCAAGACCGATCACATCCTCTTCATCGGGGCCGGCGCGTTTCACACCATCAAGCCCTCGGACATGATCCCGGAACTGCAGGGGCGTTTTCCCATCCGCGTGGAGTTGAGCTCCCTGGGCAAGGACGACTTTTACCGCATCCTCAAGGAACCCCGCAATGCCCTGCTGCTGCAATACCAGGCCATGCTGGAGACCGAGGGCGTCACCCTGACCTTTAGCGACGATGCCGTGCAGACCATCGCCGCCATTGCCGAAGAGGTCAACGCCCGCACCGAGGATATCGGCGCCCGGCGCCTGCACACCCTGATGGAGCGGTTGCTGGAAGACATCCTTTTCGAAGCGCCCGATATCGACACCAAGCACATCGACATCGACCGCGACTATGTCTTGGCGCACCTGGAAAGCGTCAAAGACGACGAAGATTTGAGCCGCTATATCCTCTAGCGGCCCCCCTTTAGCCAAGGAGCTGAGGCGATGGCGTCTGACAATAGGGCCCCGTCCCCGAGTGTGGCGGATATCCTGGTGGAAGCCCTGCCGTATATCCGCCGCTTTTCCGGCATGACCATCGTTATCAAGTATGGCGGCCATGCCATGGTGGATCCCCAATTGCGGGACGATTTCGCGCGTGATGTCACCCTGCTGAAATTCATCGGACTCAACCCGGTGGTGGTGCACGGCGGCGGCCCCCAGATCAATTCGGTACTGGACCAGATGGGCATCCGTCCCAAGTTCGTGCGCGGCATGCGCATGACCGACGAGCGCACCATGGACGTGGTCGAAATGGTCCTGGGGGGCAAGGTCAACAAGAGCATCGTGGCCCTGATCAACCGCCACGGGGGGCGCGCCGTGGGGCTGAGCGGCAAGGACGGCGGTTTGATCGAGGCCGAAAAGCTGCAGATCGTCAAGCAGGACACCGTCGATTCCCCGCCGGAAATCATCGATCCCGGCCTGGTGGGCAAGGTGACCCGCATCCGCCCCGAGATCATCCACACCCTCACCACCCAGGGCTTCATTCCCATCGTGGCGCCGGTGGGCACGGGGCCCAACGGGGAGACCTTCAACATCAACGCCGACCTGGTGGCCAGCCATATCGCCCGGGCCCTCGAAGCCCGGCGGCTGGTCTATCTGACCGATGTGGACGGCGTATTGGACAAAGAGGGCCGCTTGATCTCCTCCATCGGCCGGACTGAAATTCAGACCCTGATTGCCGACGGGACGGTATCGGGCGGCATGATTCCCAAAATCGAGCATGCCCTGGCGGCCCTCGAGGGCGGGGTCAAAAAGGTTCCCATTATCAACGGTACCCAACGCCATGCCTTGCTGCTGGAGCTCTTCACCGACAGCGGCATCGGAACGGAAGTGACGGAATGAACCAGACCACGATCGATACGGCGGAAAAAGTGCTGGCAACGACGTACGCCCGTTTGCCGGTGGTGTTTGAAAAAGGGCAGGGCGCCACCCTGTGGGATACGGAAGGCCGCCGCTACACCGACTTCCTGGCCGGGATTGCGGTGTGCGGGCTCGGACACGCTCACCCGGCCGTGCAGGCCGCCCTGGCGGAACAGGCCGGCCGCCTGCTGCATGTCTCCAATCTCTTCTATACCCGGCCCCAGACCGAGCTGGCCGAGTGGCTGACCCGCCACAGTTTTGCGGACCGCGTATTCTTCTGCAACAGCGGGGCCGAGGCCAACGAGGCCGCCATAAAGCTGGCCCGTAAATACTTCTACGACCAGGGGGAGGTCGGGCGCTACCGCATCATCGCCATGGAACAGTCGTTTCACGGCCGCACCATGGGCAGTCTTTCGGCCACCGGCCAGACCAAAATCCGCAAGGGCTTCGAACCGGTCCTGGAGGGCTTCGAATTCGTGCCCTTCAACGATATCGATGCCCTGCAGGCCGCCCTGGATCCGAGCGTGGGGGCGGTCATGCTGGAACCGCTCCAGGGCGAGGGCGGGATCATCTGCCCGGATCCCGGCTATCTGCCGGCGGTACGGCGCCTGTGTGACCAGACCGGCACCCTGCTGATCCTGGACGAGGTCCAGACCGGCATGGGCCGCACCGGCAAACTCTTCGCCCACGAGCACGACGGCATCGTGCCGGACATCATGACCCTGGCCAAGGCCCTCGGCAATGGCTTGCCCATCGGCGCCATGCTGGCCCGGGAAGGCGTGGCCGAGGCCTTCGGACCCGGGGCCCATGCCACCACCTTCGGCGGGACCCCCATCATGGCGGCCGGTGCCCTGGCGGTGGTGCGGACCATGGAGGCCGAGGATATCGTCGGCCAGGCGGCCAAGACCGGCGCCTATTTCAAGGCGCGTTTAGAAGAACTGAAGGACCGGCACGTCCGGATCAAAGAAGTCCGCGGCCGCGGTCTGCTGCTGGGGCTGAGGCTCAGGGGCGAGGGCGCCCCTGTGGTCAGGGCCTGCCTGGAACGCGGCTTTATCATCAATTGTGTGCAGGGGGACGTGCTGCGCTTTGCGCCCCCGCTGATCATTGCGCCCCGTGAGATCGACGCGCTGATCGAATGCCTGGATGCTATTTTTTCAACGGAGGAGTAATCAAATTGGCTGTGAACGTAAATAAAGTGGTGCTGGCCTATTCCGGAGGGCTGGATACTTCCGTTATCCTCAAATGGCTTATCGAGACCTATGACTGCGAGGTGGTGACCTTTTCCGCCGACCTGGGGCAGGTGGACGACATGGCCCACGTGGAGGCCAACGCCTTTAAAACCGGTGCTTCCAAGGCCTACGTGGAAGATCTGAAGGAAGAATTCGTGCGGGATTATGTCTTCCCGGCCTTTCGGGCCAATGCCATCTACGAGGGGACCTATCTTCTGGGCACCTCCATTGCCCGGCCCCTGATCGCCAAGCGGCAGATCGAGATCGCGGCCCTGGAAAACGCCGATGCGGTCAGCCACGGCGCCACCGGCAAGGGCAACGACCAGGTGCGCTTCGAACTGGGCTACCTGGCCCTGAACCCCCATATCAAGATCATCGCCCCCTGGCGGGAGTGGGATTTGAATTCCCGGACCGTCCTGATGGATTTTGCCGAGCGCCACGGCATCCAGGTGCCCACCACCCATGCCAAACCTTACAGCACCGACGGCAACATGCTGCATATCAGCTATGAGGGGGGCATCCTGGAAGACCCCTGGGCCGCACCGCCGGACGACCTCTTTACCCTGACACGTTCCCCCCTGGAAGCCCCGGACCAGCCCGAAACCATCGAAGTGACCTTCGAGCAGGGCAATCCCACGGCCATCAACGGGGAGGCCCTGTCACCGGCCACGCTGCTCATGCGCCTGAACGAACTGGGCGGCCGCCACGGCATCGGGCGGGTGGACATCGTGGAGAACCGTTTCGTGGGCATGAAATCCAGAGGGGTCTATGAAACGCCGGGGGGCACGATCCTGCGCACCGCCCACATGGCCATGGAGTCCATCACCCTGGACCGGGAAGTGGTCTACCTGAGGGACTCCCTGATGCCCAAGTATGCCCGTCTGATCTACAACGGCTTCTGGTTTTCGCCTGAGATGAAGGTCATGCAGCAGATGGTGGATACGACCCAGCAGAATGTCAGCGGCGTGGTGCGTCTCGAATTGTTCAAGGGCAATTGCCGGGTGACCGGCCGCAAGTCCGAGCGCTCCCTTTATCGGGAAGATTTTGCCACCTTCGAGGGAGACGAGGTTTACAGCCATAAGGATGCCGAGGGCTTTATCCGCTTGAACGCCCTGCGGCTGCGCATCCAGAAGATGTTGGAAATGGATCGGTAGACAAGCAAGCCTGCCGTGCGGGTCGCCCCACGGCAGGTCGCAGGCCTTTGGATTAAAAAGGATAGGGCAGGGAGACGACCATGACGCATAAACCCTGGGACGGCCGTTTTGCTGAAGCGACGGACAAGACGGTGGAGGCTTTCACCTCGTCCATCGCCATCGATCGGCGGCTCTACCGGCACGATATTAACGGCAGTATCGCCCATTGCCGCATGCTGGCCCGGGCCGCGATCATTTCGGAAGAGGACGCCCGGCAGCTGGTGGCCGGGCTCGAACAGATCCGGGAAGAGATCGAGGACGGGCGCTTTGTCTACGACGACCGCCTGGAAGACATCCACATGCACGTGGAAAACCGTCTGGCCGAGATCGTGGGGGCGGTGGCCCGCAAGCTGCACACCGCCCGCAGCCGCAACGACCAGGTGGCCCTGGATGCCCGCCTCTACCTGGCAGAGGAAACCCGCCGCATCGTTTGCCAGTTGCACGGCCTCAGGCAGGTGCTGGTGGATGCGGCCAAGGCCAATCTCGGCACGATCATGCCGGGCTACACCCATATGCAGCGGGCCCAGCCGGTTTTGCTGTCCCATCACCTGATGGCCTATTATGAGATGTTCACCCGTGACAGCGAACGGTTCCGGGACGCGCTGGTGCGCATCGCGGTCAACCCGCTGGGCGCAGCCGCGCTGGCCGGCACCACCTTTGCCATCGACCGCGCCGATACGGCCGCCCAGCTGGGCCTGCCCCGGATTTGTGCCAACAGCATGGATGCCGTGGCGGACCGGGACTTCATGCTGGAATTCCTGGCGGCGGCCAGCATCGGCATGGTGCATTTCAGCCGCTTGTCGGAAGAGCTGGTCTTGTGGGCCAGCAGCGAATTCAATTTCATCGAAATGCCGGATGCCTTTGCCACCGGGAGCAGCATCATGCCCCAGAAGAAAAACCCGGACGTGCCGGAATTGATCCGGGGCAAAGCCGGGCGGGTCTTCGGTGATCTGGTGGCCCTGCTCACCACCATGAAAGGCCTGCCGCTGGCCTACAACCGGGACATGCAGGAAGACAAGACCCCGCTTTTCAGTACGGTGGACACCCTGCAGGCCTGCATTGCCATCATGACCGCCATGCTGCCGCGGGTGACCTTTAAGAAAGCGGTCATGCGCCGGGCCACCGCGAGCGGTTTCCTCAACGCGACGGACATGGCCGATTATCTCGTGGGCCGGGGTCTTCCCTTCCGCGAGGCCCACGGCGTGGTGGGCCGCGCCGTGGCCTACGCCCTCGAAAAGGGCAAGGAGCTGGAACAGCTTTCCCTGGAAGAGCTGCAAACCTTTTCGGACGCCATCGACAAGACGCTCTTTGAAGCCCTGGCGGTGGAGCAGGTCGTCAACCGGCGCACATCAGCGGGCGGAACGGCCGCCGCCCTGGTGGAGGCGGCTGTCCAGCAGGCGGCGCAGCAATTGGCCGGTGAAGATTTGCCCGAAACGGAGCCGGCGTGATGACGCTCCGATCCTTCAAGCATGCGCCGAATGTCCGGCAATCCACCATTCTGGGGCTGTGCGCGCTGGTCGTCATGGCCGGACTGGCGGCCGGGTGCGGTAAAAAAGGCCCGCCCACATTGCCGAAAACCGCGACACCGGCCGGGGTGACGAACCTGGCGGCAGTCCAGCAGGGGGAGGAGATCGTGCTGACCTGGACGGGACCTGCCGCAGCCGGTTATCAGGTCTACCGGTCCGCGGAACCCGTGGCCGATGGGGACTGCGAGGGCTGCCCGATATTGTTCGAACGCCTGGCCAAACTGCCAACCGCCGGCGAAGGCGAAACCCCGCCGCCCATGACCTATCGGGAGCCGAGCATGCCCGGAACGCGCTACCATTTCAAAGTGGTGCCCTACGATGCCCAGGGACAGCTCGGTCCGGACTCCAATATCGCCACCATCATCACGGAATAGGCGCGCGGGCGGTGCTGCCCAGCCATAAAAACACACGGGGAGATCATCATGCCTCATTCCCATTTCGTCCGCAATCATCCGGCGTATGACGATCCGGCCAGCGCTGACGCCGTCCCCGATATTCCCGAAACGAGGTGACCCATGTCCACGCCGATCCCCTTTTTCAAGATGAATGGCTGCGGCAACGATTTTATCGTGATCGACAACCGTACGGCGCGGCTGGCATCCGATCCGGCCGCCTTCAGTCGGAGCGTCTGCCGCCGCAAACTGTCTGTGGGCGCGGACGGCCTGATCCTGATCGAGCCTTCCGATACCTTCGATTTCCAATGGCAATTCTACAACGCCGATGGCAGCCGGGCGGAAATGTGCGGCAATGGGGCCCGTTGCGCCGCCCGGTTGGCCCACCTCCTGGGCATCGCCGGCCAAAAGATGGTGTTCCTGACCGATGCCGGCCCCATCGAAGCCGGGATACGCGGCGATCAGGTTAAAATTAAAATGACGCCGCCCTCGGATTGCCGGACGGACGTGGCCATCGATCTGAGTATCGGGTGCCGCACGGTCAGCAGCATCAACACCGGCGTTCCCCATGTGGTGCTGGAAACAAACCGTTTGGCGGAAGCGGACGTTGTGTCCTTGGGACGGGAAATCCGCCGCCACGCCCACTTCGCGCCGGCCGGCACGAACGTCAATTTTGTTCAGCCGGATGACGAAAAGCGCCTGCAGGTAAGGACGTACGAACGCGGCGTGGAGGATGAAACCCTGGCCTGCGGGACGGGCTGCGTCGCTGCGGCCCTGGTGACAGCCCTCCGACAGGGCTGGCCTTCCCCCATTCCGGTCGTCACCCGCAGCGGGGGGATTCTGACCATCCATTTTCAGAAGGGCGGCGATCGCTTCCACGATGTCTATCTGGAGGGCGACGCCCGCTTGGTCTATACCGGCGAGATTCAACCGGATGCACTGCGCCCCTGATGCGCCCCGAAGATAATATATCGGCCTCGGCGCATGGCCATACGGTATTCCTGTCCGTGGGCTCCAATCTGGGCGACAAGATGGCCCATTGCCGTTTCGGCATCGCCCAACTGGCGGCCCACCCGCAAGTCACCGTGACGGGGACCTCGCCGTTTTATCGCACCGCTCCGGTGGATTTTACCGACCAGGACTGGTTCGTCAACGCGGCCTTGCGTATCGTCACCCGCCTGCCCCCTCTCGATTTGCTGGGGGTTACCCAGGCCGTCCAGACTGCGGCCGGACAGGGCGCCAAAGCGGTTCGCTTCGGTCCCCGCGTCCTTGACCTGGATCTCATTTTTTATGGCCAGGTGACGATGCGGCATGCCGATCTTGAACTGCCCCATCCCCGCATGCACAAAAGGCGTTTCGTGTTGCAACCTATCTGTGATATAGATCCCCAATTTGTGCATCCGGCATTCGGATGCCGCGTCAGGGACTTGCTCGCCAACCTGCATGACGATCAACAGGAGGTCGTCCCGATCGATGCTTAAACTCATTATTCTGGCGGTGGTGGGGTATCTGTTCTACCGGGCGCTCAAATCCATGATCATCGGTTCCGGGGCGTCTTCCTCCGAAAGGAACGAGCGCGGCCCAAACGAGGTGGACGATGTTCTGGTGCAGGATCCAGTCTGCAAGACCTACGTCCCCCAGCACGGCAGCATTCACATCCGGCGCCACGGCCAGCTGATGTACTTTTGCAGCGAGGAATGCCGGGACCGCTATCTCCAGGACCATCCGGAGTAGAGCCGAACAGCGTTAGACGACAACACTTACGTTAGTGAGAAGGAGGATGACTGCTAAATGAAATTTTTCATTGATACCGCGAACATCGATGAGATTAAAGAAGCCAATGCCATGGGGATGGTGGATGGTGTCACCACGAATCCGACGCTGATTGCCCGTGAAAAAGGCGCTTTCAAGGACATTATCGCCGAGATCTGCCGCATCGTGGACGGACCCATCAGTGCGGAAGTCATCAGCCTGGCAACCGACGGCATGGTGGCCGAGGCGCGCGATCTGGCCAAAATTCATGACAACATCGTGGTCAAGATTCCCATGACCACCGATGGACTCAAGGCCGTGCGCATTCTGGCCGCCGAGGGCATTCACACCAATGTGACCCTCATCTTTTCGGCGCTGCAGGCCCTCATGGCGGCCAAGGCGGGGGCCAGCTACGTCAGCCCGTTTGTGGGACGGCTGGACGATCTGTCCCAGGAGGGCATGCAACTGGTGGAACAGGTGGCCGATATCTACAGCAACTATGCTTACGACACCGAAATCATCGTGGCCAGCATCCGCAACCCCATGCATGTCCTGGATGCGGCCCTGATCGGTGCGGATATCGCCACCATTCCTTTCAATGTTCTCAAGAAGCTGGCCGCCCACCCGTTGACTGACAAGGGCATCGAAGCCTTTTTGAATGACTGGAAAAAGGCGGGCAACTAAAGTGGCCCTATGCATCATCGCTACGCTGACCCGCGCGCGCCGATTCATCCTGTCTGACGGTGTTGTGAAACCAGGGCCGCTTCCAGATATGCCTAAGGTTGCGCGCCTTGTCAGCCAGGCGGCTTGACGCTCGTATAATATCACCATTTTTACGAACAGGACCACCAAGATTCGGCAAAGCGAGGCGCGGACATGGATCTTGCGCAACGGTTAAAAAATCATTTCAGCAATCCCAATGTACTGACCATGTATCGGGTGGTGGCCATCCCCGGTCTCGTGGTGCTCCTGATGTTTCCGAATCGTTTGACCACCTTTTTGGCGGCCTTTTTCTTCAGCATTGCTTCCGTTACCGATGCCCTGGACGGCTTTTTCGCCCGACGACGGGGGATGGAGTCGAGTTTCGGCAAAGTCATGGACCCGGTGGCGGACAAGCTCCTGGTTTCATCGGCGTTCATCATGATGACGTCGCTGGGGTGGGTGCCGGCCTGGATCGTATGCATCATCATCGGACGCGAACTGGCGGTAACCGGACTGCGCAACCTGATGGCCGAAAGTCGTGAGGATGTTTCGGCCTCCAATCTTGGCAAATATAAAACCGGCTTCCAGATTGCGGCCATCATCCCTTTACTGCTGCATTACACTTACCTTGGCATCCAGTTTCACGTGGTGGGCATGTTTTTTCTCTGGTGCGCGCTGCTGCTGACGGTTTGGTCGGGTGCCGACTACTTCCTGCGGTTTCGGGATGTGCTGAAATTCTAAATTTTTTGTTGACATCCGGACGGCAAATCGTTAAAAAACGTTTTCTTAACTGAGCGGGAATAACTCAGTGGTAGAGTGCGACCTTGCCAAGGTCGAAGTCGCGGGTTCAAATCCCGTTTCCCGCTCCATTTTTTTTTCTGGCGGCATAGCCAAGTGGTAAGGCAGCGGCCTGCAAAGCCGTTATTCGCCAGTTCGAATCTGGCTGCCGCCTCCAGAACCAATTCAAGGGCTTGTAAGAATTCCAATATCTTACAAGCCCTTTTTGCTTTTTTGCGCTATTTTACGACACACTCTAATCTTGTGGGGCGTATTCTTTTTGAGGGGCAAGGCTGGTTGGTAAATAGGGTTTCCGGGAGTCCTTCATCCTGCGAGGCGATGCACGAAATGGTAGACCAGATACCATAAAAGCGCGGATAGGGGCAGCGCCAGACAGATACCGCCGAAGAAGCGGTTGCGTTGGTAGGGGGTATGGGAAAGGCTGCCTTGGCTGAGGATCTGCAGGGTATCAGCCATTTCATGGCTATCGTTGAGGTCGCCAGGCGGCAGTTCGGACATGCGAAAAGGCCTGTCTTCCGGTTCGTCGTTCATTGTATAACTGCGCTGCAATCGGTAGGGCATGGCGTTGTTTCCTTGGCGTCTAGTGGCAGGCGGCATTGCCGAAATGGTTGAGATGATCGTAGAGGTCGTCCAGTGAGAAAGGTTTCGGCAAAAAGGCCACCGAGCAGGCGTCGCGCTCCGATTGCCGGCGGTTTTCCAATTTGTCCGAATAACCGCTCATGAAAATGACTTTGACTTCCGGGTCGATGGACCTGATATCTTCCACCAGTTCGATGCCGCTTCGCTCGCCCATCTCGATGTCCGTAATGACGATATCCGGTTTGAACTGGAGATAGGTGCGGTAGCCATCGTCCGCGCTGCAGGCGGTCTTGACGGTATAATTGATGTCTTCGATGGCTTCCTTGACGAGCAATGCAACGCCTTCGAAATCATCGACGACGAGTACCTTTTTAAGTAATTGCGGGGCCATTTTTTGTCATCCGGGTTGTGGCAAATTGGAGGAAGGGACATTCAGGAGCAAAAGAACGCAATTCCCGTGCCGGATGCCCCATAAATGCACAACCCACGGATAATGCGTCAAAAGATCAGTGCCAGACAGGCAAACGCTAGTAAAGTGTGTGCTTTTTAAGATAAACGGCGGGAAACAAAATCATACGGACCGGAAAGAACGGCCCCGCGGGACCGCGATCCAAGGCAACGGGGCGACAGTTCTTCCCGGATGGCCGGATCGGCACAACGCACGCAGCAGATGAAGGACGCGCTATGCCTAGAATTCATATTCGGGGATGCCGTCTCCCAATTCGAAGACATGGTCCTGGCCCTCGCCGGGCCGCGAGGCGTTGGCCTTGAGAGACAGGGGAACATAATAGTAGGCCAGCTTGGCCGTGGCGCCATTGAGGGGCTGCTTCAGCTTGATCTTAACGTTCAGGTAGTCCCAGATAAAAATCGTTTCATGGAGGCGCAGCTGGGCACGGGCCGGGTCATAGACTTTATCGAGGAAGTTTTTGATGGGGCCCACATTATCCGGGTCGGTGATCTTTAGATAGACGGAAAAGAATTTTCCCTTATAAAATCCGTAGACAATATCGGTCAGGGCAACATCCCCGATGCCGTAAATGTCTTTGTCACGTTTGTAGAATGTGAAATCCCCGCTGCGAGCCGATTGATGAACGCCCTGGAAGGCCTCGACGGTGCTGCCCCATGGGATGCCGGAGAAGACCTGCTGCACGTCTTCGGCGGCCAGTGGGTTTATCAGGCCGAAGAACAACGCCATAGCGCACAGGATGGTGTTTATTTTCATCTAGGGAAGTCCTCTCGGGAAAGTGGAGTAGTCAGGGCCGACCCGCTATCAAGATCCTGTGATTTCATAGCATAGCGACCGACCTGTGCCAAGCCCACAATTGATCTGGGGCCATGGGGCGGGTACGGAAAGGGACCGGGCGGTATTCTTGTGAAAGGAGACCGCCGGTCCGGATCAGCGATCGAAGACAAGCGGCATCCCTGAGGGGGGCGCCGTGATCGTTCCATTTTCATAAACGATGCCTCCGTTGACCATGGTGAGGTCCACTGCCGATTGAAAGCGCAGATTCTCGAAGGGCGACCAGCCGCAGCGGCTTAAAACCGTGTCGGCCGTGACCGTGCCGGGACGCTTCAGGTCGACCAGCACGAGATCGGCCCAATAGCCCTCGCGGATATAGCCGCGATCTTTTATCTCGAACAGACGTGCCACCGTATGGCTTGTTTTCGCGACGATACGGGTCAGCGACAACACGCCCCGGTGATGGTGTTCCAAAAGGGCCGGCAGGGCATGCTGCACCAGTGGAAGACCGGACGGCGCCTGAAAATAGGGCTGTTGTTTCTCCGCCAGGGTATGGGGGGCGTGGTCCGTGGCGATGACATCGATCCGGTCCTCGTTCAGCGCCTCGATCAAGGCCCGGCGGTCGGCTTCCAGTTTGATGGCGGGGTTGCATTTGATGCGGGTGCCCAACCGATCGTAGTCGGAAACACTGAAGTAGAGGTGATGCACACAGGCTTCCGCCGTGATCTGCTTCGCGTCGGACGGGCCGGGTTCCAGGAGCTTTAATTCATCGCCCGTCGTGAGGTGGAGGAGATGCAGGCGGGTGCCGTGCTGTTTGGCCAGGGCGACCGCCAGCGAAGAAGACTTAAGGCATGCTTCGCGGCTGCGGATGTCGGGATGATGGCGCATGGGAACCGCGTCGCCGTATTGGGCGCGGTAACGGGCCTCGTTGGCCAGGATGGTCGGGGTGTCTTCGCAATGGGTGGCCACCAGAAGAGGGGATTGGGCAAAGATGGCTTCCAGGGTGTGGGGATCGTCCACCAGCATGTCGCCCGTGGAGGCGCCCATAAAGACTTTGACGCCGCAGGCCTTTTGGGGGTCGAGGGCTTTGACGGCTTCGATATTGGTGTTGGTGGCGCCCAGGTAAAACCCGTAGTTGGCATAGGCGCGGCCAGAGGCGGCGGCCCGTTTGGCTTCCAGGGTTTTGTGATCGGTCGTGGTCGGTTGGGTATTGGGCATGTCCATGAAGCTGGTGATGCCGCCGGCTACGGCCGCCCGTGATTCCGAGCAGATATCCCCTTTGTGGGTCAGGCCCGGTTCCCGGAAATGCACCTGGTCATCGATCAGACCGGGCAGCAGGGCTCGCCCGGCGGCCTCGATGGTTCGACCGTGGGGGCGGGAGGTTAACGCGCCCCCCACCATTTCGATCCGGCCGTTGGAGACCAGCACGTCACCGTGTTTGGTCTCATCCTCATTGACGATCATGGCATTGGCGATGACAATGCGATGCATGGGCAGCGATACTCCCGGGCAGGCCGTGGTTGGGCAAGGCAATCTCGGGGCGTCATAGCATGGGGTGGGACCATATGCAACGCAGGGCCGCGGTTCATTGCTTCGAAAGACTTTGGCAAACCGTTTGCCATTGGAAAGTATTCCCGCTATGGTGGCGGTCCGCCACCTGATCAGGCTTGAGGCCCTGGCGCCATGCGCGTCAGCAGGCTGGTTTACCACCCCATAAGGAGATAGCGCCATGCAGGCCGAAATTCTTTCCACCGGCGATGAGGTGCGCACGGGGGCTGTCGTGGATACCAATGCCGCTTTTATGGCGGAAGCGCTCGAATCCCATGGCATTGCCGTAGGCCGGCACACAACGATCGGCGATGATGTCAGTCTCATCGCGGAAACCCTGCAGGCGATCGCCGGACGGGTTGACGTGGCCCTGGTCAGCGGCGGCTTGGGGCCTACGGCCGACGACCTGACCGCGGAAGCGGCTGCGCGGGCGGCCGGAGTGCGTTTGGTAGAGATGCCGGAGGCCCTGGCACAGGTGGAGCGCTTTTTTAAATCCCGCGGTCTGGCCATGTCGGCGGCCAACCGCAAGCAGGCCCTCCTGCCGGAAGGGGCGGCGGTGCTGGATAACCCCGAGGGATCCGCCCCCGGTTTCCGGATGATGATTGGTCGCTGCCGCTTTTATTTCCTGCCGGGTGTTCCCAGGGAGATGAAGCCCATGATGGCGCGATGTGTGCTGCCGGATGTCGATGAGGACCAACGGGCCGATGGCATGGTGCACCGGGTGGCCGTTGTCACCACCTTCGGACTCCCCGAGTCGGTGGTGGGTGAAAAACTGCAGGATCTGGCGCTGCCGGACGATGATGGCCTGCGCATCGGGCTGCGGGTCCTGTTTCCCGAAATCCATGTACGTATTTACGGCCGGGACCGCCAGCCGGACCGCCTGGAAGACGCCATGGGGCGGCTCAAAGGCGCTATTTGCGAGCGATTGGGGAAAAGGGTGGTATCCACCGACGGGGAACGCCTGCCTGCTGCGCTGGGCCGGATGCTGATTGCGCGCCAGGCTACCCTGGCCCTGGCCGAAAGCTGCACCGGCGGTCTGCTGGCCAAGCAATTGACGGATGTGCCGGGCAGTTCCGGGTTTTTCCGTCTGTCGGCGGTGACCTATGCCAATGAAGCCAAGATGGCGGTTTTGGGGGTCGCGTCGGAGACCCTGAGGCAACACGGCGCCGTGCATGAAACCACGGCCCGTGAAATGGCCGAAGGTGCCCGCCGTGTGGCCCGGACCGATTTTGCCCTTTCCACGACCGGCATTGCCGGCCCGGATGGGGGCAGCGAAGAAAAGCCGGTGGGAACCATTTGCATCGGGTTGGCCACGCCGGCGCAATGTTTCACCTATCGTTATGTGTTCCCCTTCGGTGATCGGGATTTGAATCGCCGCATTTTCGCGGCGATGGCCCTGGATCGCCTGCGGCAATACCTGATGCCCTGATTTCCGAAAAACAAGGAAAGCCGCCCATGACGATCCTCACAGGACTGATCATCCTGGCAAGTCTCTATGGCACTGTGACCCTGGTATTGACCTATCTGGTGCAGCAATACCCCCGCAACCCTGTGCACGACCCGCCCGACTGGGGGCATGTCGAAGATTTGCGGCTTAGCGCGGCTGACGGAGGATTCATCGAAGTCTGGCGCATCCGGCCGGACGGCCCCTCCTGCGGAACCGTTCTTTTCATGCACGGCTGGGGGCGCAACCGTGACCGCATGGTGGCGCGGGCCCGCCTGTTCGCCGCCTGGGGATTCACGGCTGTCATCCACAGCGCCCGGGATCATGGCAACAGCTCACCCAGCCCCATGATGAACATCATGAAGTTTGCCCAGGATATCGAGACCGTGCTGAACTGGCTGGATGAACCCGTCATCCTGTACGGGCACTCGGCTGGCTCCGGCGGCGCGCTGATTGCGGCTGTACGGCATCCGGATCGCATTCGGCTGTTGTTTCTGGAAGCGGTTTTCGCCGACACCCATGAAGCGCTGATGCACCTCTATACCTGGGTCAATCCGATTTTCGGCCGTTGTTTCGGCCCCATGATCCTGTTCTGGATGAATCTTTTCTATGGCGGACGCCTGCGGCGCATGACACCCTGCCGGCTGGCGCAATCATTAAAAATGCCCGTCATGTTGATGCATGGCGAGCAGGATCGCCGTTTTCCGGTGCGTTTTGCCTATGCCTTGCAAGCCTGTTTCCGGGAAGCTCCGGTGAGCCTCTACGTGGCGCCGGGGGCCGGGCACAGTGATGCCTCCCAGACGCCGGGGTATCTTCCGGCCGTGCAGGCTTTTCTGGAACGACACCATGCGCTTCCCAAACCCCGAACGAATGCCGAGCGCGCCGCCAACTGACCCGGTTGCCACCCCCATCAAAAATCGTCGACGAGGGGAACGCTCAGGCGGATACGAATGGGACGCTTGTGGAGCGCTTTGCCTTTGGGGGAGTTCAAAAAGGATTTGAGGGCCGCCTTGGCGACATGGGCATCTTCATGGCTTCGAAAAAAGGCCCGCAAATCGTCGATCTCTGGAAAGACGTGATCGACACGTTCCCAGCGGTTGGGCGCCATTTTGGCCTCCAAGACGTAAAGGGCACCTTCTTTTTCAACCGCCAGAAGGCAGACCTTATCCCCCAGCGATTTTTCAAGCTCGCGAATTGCCTTAAGATTTTCTTCGGTTAAACGGGCTACTTTAATGTTCAGCATGAGGTCCTGCGGTTATTTTTTTAGGGGCCTCAAAGGACGAAACCAATCCAGCGTCGCGTCCATGAAGCGTTGTTGATGGTCCTTTTGACTCAGGCGGTGATCCCCGCCGGGAATGGCGAGCAGTTTTTTAGGGTCCCTGACGCCATTGTAAATCAAGCGCGCATGGCTGGCAGGGATGACCGTGTCGTCATCACCGTGAATCACCAGTAGGTTGCCAATAGAACGGAGACTGTCGCCCAAATCGAACTGCACGGCGGCGTCCAGAAAGGGCGGCGCCACCGGAGGGGCCGCTTCATTGGCCGCCAAGATGGAGCGGCTGTCGACAGGGGCGGCCAAGGTGACCATGCGGTTCGGTTCCAGGCGAGGGGCGGCCGCAAGGCAGGTGGCTCCGCCGAAGCTGCTGCCAAACAGGCCCAGTCCGCTTCCCAGGTGGAATTCGGTGCGCAAAAACGCCACCGCCTCGATCAGATCCCGGCGGCGTCCTCCCAGGCTGGTAACCGCTTCAAAGCGTCCCTCACTCCGGCCGCAGCCGCGGTGGTCGAAGCGGAAATAGGCGATTCCCATCCGGCTGCAGGCGCGGGCCAGGGCCACTTGTTTGGGAGAATCTCCGCTGCTGTAGAGGCCATGTGATCCCACGATCAGATTGGGGTGGGGCTGCTCCGGGAGATGCAGCGTGCCCTGCAGGCGAAAGTCGTCTGATGAGAACGTGCACCCGATTGGCGGTGGTGGTGCGCCATCTTGTTCCTGCTTCAGGTTTGGCATACCGTCCTTCATTGATGGATCGCGCAACCGGCATTGATTTGACCGGCGGACTCGTATAAAGGAGATTCCCGTCGCCGCCGCATGACAGGGCGGTTGGTTTCCCAAAAACTCCGGCCGATTAGGGGCCTAACGAATCAGGCGCATTCAACCATGACAGTTAAAAAAGGTCAAATTCTAGAAATTGAGGTGACAGACCTGGCCTTTGGCGGCAAAGGGCTGGCGCGGATCGACGGGATGGCGGTTTTCATCGACCAGGCCGTGCCCGGCGATCAGGTGCAGGTCCGGATCGTCAAAAGACGCAAACAATACGCCGAGGCGCGGGTCACCCAACTGATCCGCCCTTCGGCGGACCGGGTGCCGGCCCCCTGTGAATACAGCGGGTTTTGCGGCGGCTGCAAATGGCAGTTCCTGCGCTATGAGCGACAACTGGCCTATAAGCGGCAGCACGTGGCCGAAGCCCTCGGGCATATCGGCGGACTCGAAGCACCGCTGGTCCACCCGACCCTGCCGGCTGATCCGATTTTCGGCTATCGCAATAAAATGGAATTTTCCTGTTCGGATCGCCGCTGGCTGCTGCCGTCGGAATTGGGGCGGGAGGACGAGGATATCAGCTTTGCCTTGGGGTTGCACGTGCCCGGCACCTTCCATAAGGTTCTCGACACCCGGGCCTGCCTGCTTCAGCCGGAGCAGGGCAACCGCATCCTTGCGGATATCCGCCGGGAGATGCGGTCTTCGGGCCGACCGCCCTATGGCCTGCGCAGCCACACCGGTTTCTGGCGTTTTCTCATGCTGCGCCACTCCGTGGCCCGGGATCAATGGATGATCAACCTGATTACCGCGGACGAGGACCAGCCCATGATGAAGTCCATGGCCGCGAGGCTCATGGCCGCCCATCCGGAAGTGGTTGCCGTGGTGAACAACGTGACCGCCCGCAAGGCGGCCATCGCTGTGGGGGAGTATGAGGTCCCAATAGCGGGTGAAAGCCAGCTGATAGACCGCATCGGCGGGTTTGAATTCGCGATTTCAGCCAATTCCTTTTTCCAGACCAACACACGTTCGGCGGCGTTGCTCTATGAGCAGGTCAAGGGCTTTGCCCGGCTGGGCGGAACGGAAACCGTGGTGGACCTTTACAGCGGCACCGGAACCATTGCCATTTTTCTGGCGGCGCAGGCCCGGGAGGTGGTGGGCATGGAGATCGTGGCCAGTGCCGTCCAGGATGCGGCGCGCAACTGCCGCCGCAACCGCATTGACAATTGCCGCTTCATCCAAGGGGATATCCGTGAACAATTGGCCGGCCTGACAATGTCACCGGATGTCATGGTGATCGATCCGCCCCGGGACGGCATGCACCAGGATGTTCTCAAACAGGTGATCCGGAGCGGGCCGCAACGGATTGTCTATGTATCCTGCAATCCGGCCACCTTAGCCCGTGATGTCGTCCAGCTTAAGGACCATTATTACATTGCCGAGGTCCAGCCGGTGGACATGTTCCCCCACACCTGGCACATCGAGAGCGTGGCCCGTTTGGAGCGGCGCTAGCCGCCCGTCAAACTTGGAGCCGGTAAAAAAGTTTGTCTTGCCAAATAAATATTGACACGCCATGCCGAGTGTCCTATGAGTTCGTCAACGATAACCTTGACGTGATCGAATGGGGTAAACATGCCGCAGATGCCACTCACCATGGCTGCCCGGGGAAGCAAAGTCCGCCTGGTGGCGGTCAATGGCGGAAAACAGGTCACCTCCCGGCTGGCCGCCATGGGCCTGCTGCCGGGGGTGGAAGTCGAGATTATCAGCAATTCCCCGGGTGATCCCTTCATTCTCGATGTCCGGGGCAGTCGGCTGGTTTTGGGGCGCGGCATGGCCCATAAAATTTTTGTCAGTTGATCTGACGGGATCCAGTTGCGATCCCCCCACCCATATTCCTATTTCCCTCATGAACAGACATTCTCTACCGAGCCTATGACTTTATGCCCAAGCTTTCTTTGCAAGGCGGCTGATCAAGCCGTTTTCGGGAAAGATGCGAAGGGAAGAGGGATGTAGTGGTCATCCGGCGATGGTAGATTTTGCTTTCGGCCAAAGCCGCCGTGATTTGTCCCGCGTTGCGGGACTTTCCGTCTGATCCAACCCCGCTGGGGGTGGAAGCCAAAGGCGTAACCGGGCTACCGCGAGGATTTCCAAAGCGTTCGCCGGCCGGGGCCCAAAGATGTCATTTATGGAGGTACACTAGGCAAGGCCCAGCAGCTGTCCGCCATTGTATACGATGAAGGACATGATCCAGGCCACCAGCGTGGTGTAGCCGACGCTGAAGAACATCCAGCGGTAGGAATTGGACTCCCGGCGAATGGTCGCCACGGTGGCGATGCAGGGGATGTAGAGCAGAACGAAAATCATCATGGAAAACGCGGACAGGGGGGTCATGCCCGAATTTAGGAGGGCTTGGCCAAGGGCCGCGGAGCCCTCTTCGTCGACGGCATGCAGAACCCCCAGGGTGCTGACCACGATTTCTTTGGCCACGAAGCCTGTCAGGAGGGAAACGCCGCCGCGCCAGTCGATGCCGATGGGGGCAAAGACCGGTGCAATGGCTCTGCCAATCATGCCCATAAAGGAATTGGCGGTTTCCTCGGCCCGCATGGCGCGTTGCATCTCCCGCATGCGCGCCTGCCGTTGCGTTTCCAGCGCGGCTTTTTCAGCGGGCCCCGCATCGGCGCTCTTTTGGGCATAAGCGGCTTCCAGATGGGCCATGGCCGCCGGGTAGTCATGGCTATAGCGAACGGTGCGGGGAAACGCGGATAAGGCCCAGATGATGATGGATCCGATCAGGATGATGCCACCCATCTTGCGCAGAAACATTTTGCTGCGGTCCCACATGTGGATCAGCAACGATTTGAGCATGGGAACGCGGTAGGGCGGTAGTTCCATGACGAAGGGCGCATCGGCCCCGCGCAGAAGGGTGGTGCGGAAAAGGCGTCCGGAAATGACGGCGATCAGTATGCCCATAAGGTAGATGATAAAGATGACGCTGCCCGCCCGGGGGCCGAAAAAGGTTCCGGCCAGAATGATATAGATGGGCAGTTTGGCTGAGCAGGACATGAAGGGGGTGATAAGGATCGTCAACAGGCGGTCCTTTTCACTTTCAAGGGTGCGCGCAGCCATGATGGCGGGCACATTGCAGCCAAAACCCATCAGCATCGGGATGAAGGATTTGCCGTGCAGCCCGATTAGATGCATGATTTTATCCATGAGAAAGGCGCAGCGGGACATGTAGCCGGTATCTTCGAATAGGGCGATGCAAAAAAAAAGGATGAGGATATTCGGTAAAAAAACGATGACGCTGCCCACACCGGCCAGAATACCGTTGATGAGCAGATCCTTGAGCAGGCTTTCCGGAAGGGCCCGCCCCAGAAAGGTCGCTAACCCGGTTACGCCGGTATCGATCCAGTCCATGGGGTAGGCCCCCAGGGTGAAGGTGAGTTGAAACATGGCCCAGATAAAAAGGAGGAAAATCGGGAAACCGACGAAGCGATTGGTCAGCACCCTGTCGATATTGCGCGACATGTCGATGCGTTTGCGTGGCGAAGTGGTGAAGACTTCCTTCATGATGCCGGCAATATAGCCATAACGTTCGTCGGTCAGAACGATTTCCGGATCTTCATTATAGCGCTGCTGAAGGATTTCCCGCCACGAAGCCGCCTTTTCCTGCAAAAGGGTGAAGGCCCCTTCCGGCAGCGCCGTTTTGAGGCGGTTCAAAATGACCTGATCGTTTTCGAGAAGTTTGACCGAGGCCCAGCGCGGCTCGCAAAGCCCTTCAGGCTGGAGATGGGGTGTCAGGAGAAGGATGAGATCGTCGATGGCCGCTTCGACGTCGTTGGAGTAGCGAACCTTGCGCTCCCTGGACGGCTTCACTTCAGATTCCGCCATTGTGACAGCTTTCTGCAGAAGCGCGTCCACCCCCTGATTCTTGTTTCCGACCGTTTCCAGAACGGGGACATCGAGGAGTTCCGATAGCTTGGCACAGTCGATTTTAAAGCCCCGGGCACGTGCCACATCGGACATGTTCAAGGCAAAGAGGACGTTGGAGCGGCCCAACTCACGCAATTGGGTGGCCAGATAAAGGCTTCTTTCAAGGTTGGAGGCATCGATAATGTCGATGACCACATCCGGGCACTCATCAAGGATGTAGTCGCGCGCGACGATTTCTTCGATCGAAAACGGCGTTAGGCTGTAAATGCCGGGAAGGTCGATAATTTTAAGATCATAGCCGAATTTCTTGATCCGGCCTTCTTTTTTTTCAACGGTAACCCCCGGCCAGTTGCCAACTTTTTGGCGGGTTCCGGTGATGTTGTTGAAGATCGTGGTCTTGCCCGAATTCGGATTTCCGGCCAGTGCTATGGTAATCTCCGCATGTGACATCGAATCGGGCTACTCCACTATTTCAACGGTAATTTCCGAGGCCTCTTCCACACGAAGGGAAATATGAAACCCCTTGACGATGATTTCCAAGGGATCCCGCAGGGGAGCGTATTTTTCAACCAGCAGCTCGGTGCCTTTGGTCATCCCCATTTCCAGAATGCGGCGGCGTAGTGCGCCGCTGCCACCTACGGCGACGATGCGGGCCCGCTGCCCTTCGGCGATTTTGCTGAGTCGCGTGGCATTAATATCCGGATGATTCATATATCCTGTCTCGCACAGCGCTGAATGGTGGTCAATGCAACGGCATCAAACTGGCGTATATGGGGGAAAAAAAACTTTTTTGCAATATATTTTTGGATACGTGAACTTTTTTTGCGGGTTTAAATAAATTTAAAAAAGTAAATATTAAAGATAGTTGGATACGTTTTGGGGATGGCGGGGCGGGAATATGGCGATATTTTCAGGGCGGAAAACTGGCATCGTAAAAAAATGTAACTATTCTACAATCGTGGTCTCAATAGGATCATTGAAAGCAACTGCCATATTGCTTTCATCTTACCTCCTTCCTCCATAGCGGCTCCGGGCAACCGGAGCCGCAAACTTTTCGGGCGGCACCACGCCCTGGGTGTCCCAAAACCGAACGGTTTCCCCCAGATGGACGGGCGATCTTCCTCTCAGGCGGCAATGGCCCTGCGACATCATTCCTAAGCCGCGCCGCCGTGACTCAGACCGAATTTCCTCTGCCGGTTGCCTGTCAAGCGGTCATTGTGCTGACACAACAGGGATCGGCATCGTTGATGGAATTGGAGTAATGCTTGCATATCGGGCAGAACTTACGGGGGATACCCCTGCCGGTCCACAGGAGCTTCACGCGGTGGCGTGTACCGCATTTGGGACAGATGCATTCCGTCGATTTTTCACTGAGACAAATGGACTGGATACACTCGATTCCCTTTTCGGCATCACTGTTTCCCTTTTCTGTCTTCACTGTCATTTCTCCACGCTAAAGTTTGGGGTGGGGAGGCCGATGGGCCCCGCGCTGGCCGATATACAGTAAAAATTGAAGCCGATTGCCATGTCACCGCTGCATGGCGCTAAATGAGACGACGATCCGAAAAGACAAATGAAAACGACGGACGCTATTCAGCAATAACGGGCGCCGGCCCCGTAGCGACACTCTGTGGTTTTGCCTTCCAGGGACTTTGACCAGCGGACCTCTGCGCAACAGCCGCCACCATCGGGACACGCCAGGGTCGCTTCATTGCGTATTCTTACGATGACGCCCTGACTGACATCCCAATTCGATTCGAAATAAAGGCCGTTCTTGCTGTAATTCATGACCATGGCGCCGATCAGATCGCCTTCCTGCGTTTCCAAAATGACGGGTTCTTCATGAGTGAAGCGCATGGCAAGCCGTTTTTCCTTAGGCGGCGTTGCCTGGCATTCCCCCTGGTCGTGAAATGAGCAAAAGTTCGCTTCATGGAGTCGTCTTGCGCATAATAGTCCCGCGCTTCGGGTCATGATCTGATTCCTTTCTTCTCATATTTGCGCACCAAGTCTGCGATCGCCTCCTCCAACAGAACACCAAGCGATTTATCCGTATCCACCGCGAGATGCTTCAACGCCTTGATCCGGCCTTCATCAACCCGGGTGGAAAATGTCTTTTTTTGCGCCATGTAAGAATTAATACAATAAATAAAACAATAAAACAATAAAAAAATATATAAAAATATAACAAATAAAATAAAATAATAAAAATATAATGTCAGAAATCTTACAACAAAAATTGTAAGCATTCAACTGGGAATTCAGTTCGATAGTCTGTACCGGCCGATTTCATCCTATTCACCGAGGACGTGCTGGGAATCGTTGGTGAATTTCAACGGAGAAGGCGACAAGGGAAAAAAGACCGGAAAGACGATGAGGGTTCCGCAATGGAAACGGCGTTGTTTGCGGTCTTGCCAATTATGGCTGGTTTACGTTACTCAGCAGGCATCACCACGAAGTTTGGAAAAGCCCTCGATGCCGCCGGACATGGGTTTGCCGAAGGTTGCTTCTTGAACGGACGAGTTCGATGGCCGGTGTAAAGGGAGGGAATCGCCTTTCAATATTAGGGCCTGGACCTGATAGCGATGGCGCGCCACAATCGTTAAGAAAACGGCCTGTTGAAACGGGTGTCGTGGCAAATGGTCAAACGGTTTGCGGCCGGTCATTCCGGGACCCATGAGGCGTGAAGGCGAATGCCTGTCCGGATGACGCGGGTCAACGTCCCGATTTTACCTGCGGGATTGCCCTATTGGCCGGTGCGCACCACCTGTTCTGCTTTGCGATAGGTCTTTTGCACTCGGATGCATTGGCTGAAATTGCATTTGCAGAACACTTCTATCCACAAAACAAAAAAGATGGGTGATCCGTGACTGCAACAAATCCAACTAAGGAAGGTGATCAAGGCGCAACGCCATCCGCTGGGGAGACCGCGTTCCACGAGAAATACAGCGTGAGTTCGGGCCGCAGAAAAAAATTCTTGTGGGGCATAGCCGGCATTGTTTCCCTGGCGGTACTGGTTTTCGCCGTATCCGAATATATTTATGCGAGGGCGCATGAGGCCACCGACGATGCCTTTATCGATGGTAATATTGTCCCGCTCAGTCCGAGGGTGAACGGACACGTGGTCAAGGTCTACGTGCACGACAACCAATGGGTCGCGACCGGCGATTTGATCGTGGCGTTGGATCCCCGCGATTTCCAGGCGCGGTTTGATGCGGCCGAAGCGGCGCTCAAAGCGGCTCGGGCCGCTTATCAGGCTCAAAACGCCGGCGCGGAACTGACTCAGATTACCGCCACGGCGGATCAGGATGAGGCCCGCGAAGGGGTGACGGCGGCCCTATCCGCGGTTCAGGAATCCGAGGCTCAGTTGACCCTGGCCCAGGCGGCCCTTGACCAGGCCGGCGCCGAAGCCGATGCGGCCCATGTGCGGCATCAGCGTGACGCCACCGATCTGGAGCGGTATCGCCAGGTGGCCGAGACCCAGGCCGTTTCGGCCCAGGAATTGGACCACGTGCGTGCCGCCGCGCAGATTGCCGCGGCTGATCTGGCGGCGGCCCGCAAGAAGGTTGCAACGCAACAGGCGAAGGTGCGGCAAACCGAAGCCATGCTGGCCGCATCGAGGGCCCAGCTTCTGCAAGCCCGGGCACGTCTGGCAGCGGCGCAGTCCGCACCGCAACGCATCCAGCAGAGCCGCTCCCAGGCCAATGTGTCCCAGGCTGATATCGACAAGGCCGGAGCTGAAATGACCCAGGCTCGTCTGGCGTTGTCCTACACAAAAATCTATGCGCCGCGCGACGGTTTTGTGACCAAGAAGAGCGTTGAACCGGGCCAGTTCGTGCAGGCCGGGCAATCGATTCTGGCGATCGTACCACGCCAGGTATGGGTTACGGCCAATTTCAAAGAGACCCAGCTTACCCGCATGCAGCCCGGTCAGCCGGTCGAAATCACGGTGGATGCCTACCCGGACCTGGTTTTTCATGGCCATGTGGACAGCCTCCAGCACGGTACGGGAGCCCGCTTCAGCCTCCTGCCGCCGGAAAATGCCACCGGCAACTATGTCAAGGTCGTCCAACGGGTGCCGGTCAAGATTGTCTTCAGTCAGCCTGAAGAAATCGCCCAGGTCCTCCTGGCACCGGGAATGTCGGTGGTGCCGGAGGTGAATGTCAGTGCCGAAGGGCGTAAGGACAAGGCGTATGACGATGGGGCCAACGATAAACGGTCGTCCCCGATGACAAAAGGATCGGCGCCGGCATCATGACAGACCCTTCCGCACAAACCGATCCCGCTCCGGTCGTCCACGTCAACAAATGGCTGATGGCCGTCACCGTCATGTTCGGTGCGTTCATCGCGGTGATGGACATCAGCGTCGTCAATGTGGCCATGCCGCACATGATGGGTTCTTTTTCCGAAGATCTGTCGTCCATCACCTGGGTCGCCACGGCCTACAGCATCGCGGAAATTATCATGGTCACGATGGCCGGTTGGTTCAGCACCTTGATCGGCCGCAAACGGCTTTATTTATGGTCGATCGGGCTGTTTACGCTGGGCTCCGTTCTTTGCGGAACAGCGGTGACGTTTCCCCAAATGCTTTGCTACCGGGTTCTGCAGGGCCTGGGCGGCGGCTCCCTGATTCCGGTTTCCCAGGCCATCCTACGGGAATCCTTCCCCCAGGAGGAGCAGGGGATGGCCATGGCCATCTTCGGCATGGGGGTTGTACTGGCACCGGCCATCGGACCCATTGTGGGGGGCTGGCTGACGGACAACTACGGCTGGCCATGGATTTTTTTCATCAACATTCCGGTCAGTATCATCGGAATCCTCATGGTCGGTGCTTTTGTCCATGACCCCTCTTATCTGCGCCGGGGCGTGCGAAAAATCGACTGGCTTGGCATCAGCCTGCTGGCTGTCGCGCTCACCAGCATGCAGGTCGTTCTGGAACGGGGTCAGCGCGAGAACTGGTTTGATTCACGTCTGATCATCTTCGGGACCGTCATCTGCGTGGGGGCCCTGATCGCTCTGATCTACTGGGAGCTAAAAACGGCGGAGCCGGTGATCAACCTCCGGATTTTGCGCAATTTACCACTCACTCTCGGATCGGCCATGGGAATTATCTTCGGCGTGGCGCTCTTCGGCACCACCTTCATCCTACCCCAGTTTACCCAGGACCTACTGGGGTACCCCGCCTTCCAGGCCGGGCTGGTGCTGGCCCCGCGGGCCTTCATGCTGATGCTCTGCATGCCCGTCGTGGGGCGCCTCTACAACCACGTCGATGCGCGAATCCTGGTGCTGGTGGGAGTAGGGGTCACTTTCTGGTCCTATTATGATTTGGCGGGACTTTCCCTTGCGGCGGGATTTTGGAGCCTCGTACCCATCTTGCTGATCATGGGTATCGGCATGCCGTTTATGTTCGTCACCCTGAGCACGCTTTCCCTGGGCACGGTGCCGCGGTCGGATATGACCGATGCCGCCAGCATCTATACCCTGGCACGCCGGATCGGCGGCAACATCGGCTATGCACTGGCCGCCACCATGGTGGCGCGCGGCCAGCAGATTCATCGCGCCTACCTGGTCGAGCACGTCAATCCCTTCAACCCTATTTTTTCTGAGTTTTACCGAACCGCCGGCAATCTGCTGGGGCACGCAGGGCTTACGACCCCGAACATACCGCTCATGGTTGAGGCGCTAACGAACCGGATCGTGAATATGCAGGCCACCATGCAGGCGTATAACGACGTTTCCTGGCTCTTCGGCCTTTTATTTCTAGGCACCATACCCCTGGTGCTCCTCCTGCCGGGGCGGGCCGCACTGGAGGGCAAATCCTCCTGATGACGCCCCCTGATGGCGCCATGGATAGAAAAGGAGATATTCTCAATGGGAGACGCTATGGATAACATGATCTGGATGTCCGGGCATGAACGGCTTGTGGATGACATTGTGCGCGCTGCGAACTGCTCGCTCTACGATGCGGAGGGAAAGCGCTATGTGGATCTGGAGTCCGGCGTCTGGTGCACGCCGATCGGGCACGCCCATCCGGCCGTGTTGCGCGCCATGGCCGACCAGGCCGCCCGCATCGTGCATAGCGGTTTCTGCTACGGCAATCCCGGCGTTGCGGCCGCCGCTGCCGCGGTCCTGGAACTGCACGGCATGACAGGGGGCCGATGCGTCTTCCTGTGTTCAGGCAGCGAGGCCGTGGAATACGGGGTGCGTGTAGCGCAGCATCTCAGCGACCGGCCCCTGTTGATGACCATGCACGATTCCTATTTCGGCGCCTATGGGTCGGCCCACCGCCGGGAGGCCGCAAGCTGGTTTTCCTTCGATTGGAGCGATTGCGCCCGTTGCGGACATACGGACGCCTGCCGTCACTCCTGCGCGCGCTGGGCGGCGATTCCCTTCGAGCGCATCGGTGGTTTCCTTTTCGAGCCGGGCAGTTCCTCTGGACTGGTGCGCTTTCCGCCCGCCAACCTGATCCGCAGCATCGTCCGGGAGATCAAAACCCGGGGTGGTTTTCTGCTCGTCAACGAAGTCACCACCGGTATGGGACGCACCGGCGAATGGTTCGGCTACCAGCACTACGGCCTGAGACCCGATATCGTGGCCATGGGCAAGGGCCTCGGCAACGGCTACCCGGTCAGCGCCACCGCACTGGCCCCTCCCATGGCCGAATGCCTTGCAGCGCAGCCCGTCCCCTACGCCCAATCCCACATGAACGATCCCTTGGGGGCTGTCGTGGCGTCCACGGTCATCGAAGTGATTCGTGAAGAGAGGCTAATCGAGCGGGGGCGGGAGATTGCCGCCCTGCTGGCGGAGGGATTGGCGCGCATCCAGGCCAAGTCGGGCCGCATCCAGGCGATACGCTGGCGCGGCCCCATGATGGCGGTGGAACTGCGCGACGACGATCAGGCCCGCCGGACGACCCGCGTCCACCGGGAACTGGTCAGGCGCGGCTACATCATGGCCCAGCGGCCGGGCTTGAACGTGCTGCGGCTGGACCCCAGCCTTACCATCGAAAAGCGCGACATCGAGGGCTTCCTCAAGGTCTTCGAAGACGTTTTGGCGCACGATGCCTAAAAGATGGATGCGGAAGGAAGCCGGCTTGCGCATGGCGCCGATTCAACGGCTGGCTTTTGGGCGGCGGCGCGGGCCTTCCCGGCTCCGCAACAGAATGGGGTGACGACAATATAGGACTGGCGGCAAGAAACCAGCAGTAGGTAAGTCGCGCGAGTGCTTAATGCGCGATCAACAGGTCGGCGGCTTCTTCCCCGGTTGCTCTTGCAGGGTTACTTCATGGACCGCATGGAAACGACAAGCCCGGTTGCGATCAGGGCGATGCCCACCCAATGAAACCAGAGAAACGCTTCCCCCAATAATCCAACGGCCATGAGACTGCCGAACACCGGCATGAGGTAGAGGAACAGGCCGGCCCGATTGGCGCCAAGGGCTTCCACGCCGCGGTTATAGCAGAGATAGGAGATGATGGACGGGAAGATGGCCACATAAAGGATGGCCAAAATTGTCACCCGGTTCAGCGCCAGGGAGCGAATCGTGAGGGTTTCCCAAAGATAGAGGGGCAGCAGCATCATAGTGCCCGCCACGAAGGTCACCGCCACGAAGCTTAAGGGATGGATCGGAGGGCGTTGGCGCAGCAGAACCGAATAGGCGGCGTAGCACAGCACGGCCAGAAGCACCAGCAGATCCCCCGGGTTCAATGAAAGGGTGGCCACCACCTGCCAATCTCCCCGAACGATGATGATGATGGCTCCGGCCAGACAGATTGCCACTCCGGCCACCTGGCGCCGGTTGATGCGCACCCGGAAGAGGAGAAAAGAAAACACCACAATGAAAACCGGCATCAGGGTCTGCATCAAAAAGGCATTGATGGCGACGGTGTACTGCAGGCCCGAATACGCCAGCGTGTTGAAGGCGGCTACACCGGTGCCCGCCAGCACCATTAAAATCGGACCGCTGCGGCGGATGGTGCTCCAGTCGCGTTTAAGGGGGCCCAGGGCCGGGCCCAGCACCAGCAGGGACGCTATGGCCCACCGCCAGAAGGCCAGGGCGATCGGGGGAACATCCATCCGCACGGCCCGGCCCAGAATGAAGTTGCCCGCCCAGAACAGGACGGCCAGGGTCATCAGCAGGTAGGGCAGGCGTGCGGATGAACGCTTCGGGGGAGATGGCATGGCGCAGCCATAGCACCGAATCTGACAAAGGGCAAATTCGCTGATGGCGGCAATGGTTGATGTTTTGCACCGGCTGGAGTAGGGTGCCTGGGACTTCTGATGACGGTCCGGTAACGACGAAAAGCGGAGTAGACGATATGGACATTCAAGATATGGCCCTTCAGGCCAAGCGCGCTGCCATCCGGATGGCGGCCCTGGACAGCGCAGTGAAAAACCAGGCTCTGGCCGCTATTGCCGATGCCCTGGAAAGCCGACAGGCCGAGATCGTTGCGGCCAATGCGTCGGATCTCGAACGTTCCGCCCAAGAGGCGCTGGCCGCCCCCCTGCTCAAACGGCTCAAGTTCGACCAATCCAAAATCGGCGAGGCGTGCGACGGGCTGCGCAGCATGATCGCCCTGCCGGATCCGGTGGGCCGCACCCTGGGCGCCATCGAGTTGGACGAAGGGCTCGAACTCTTCCGTGTGAGCTGTCCCATCGGGGTCATCGGCGTCATTTTTGAATCCCGACCCGATGCGTTGGTGCAAATCTCCTGCCTGTGCCTGAAGAGCGGCAATGCCGTGCTGCTCAAGGGAGGAAGTGAAGCCACTGAGACCAATCGGATCCTGGCCGACATCATCGACCGGGCCGGCCGGTCCGCCGGGATTCCGGAGGGCTGGCTGGGGCTGTTGGAAACCCGCGACGATGTCGCGGAAATGCTCCGTTTGGATGGCGCCATCGATCTGATCGTTCCCCGGGGCAGCAACGCTTTTGTCCAACATATCATGGCCAACACCACCATTCCGGTTATGGGTCATGCGGACGGTATCTGCCATGTCTTCGTAGACCGGGTGGCGGACCTGGATATGGCCGAGCGCATCGTCGTGGACAGCAAAACCCAGTATGTGGCGGTGTGCAATGCCGCTGAAACCCTGCTGGTACACCGGGATGTGGCTGACGCTTTCCTGCCGCGCGTCCGGGCGGCTCTGGAGGCCAAGGGCGTCGAGATCCGCGGCTGTGCCCGGACGACGTCCATTATTGACGTCCAGCCGGCCAGCGAGGAAGATTGGCGCACCGAGTACCTGGATTACATCCTCTCCATCCGGGTGGTGGACCATTTCCAGGACGCCATCGATCATATCAATCGCTATGGCTCGGGACACACCGACGTGATTGTCAGCCGGGACCGGGAAAGAGGCCTGCGTTTCATGAGCGCCGTGGACTCGGCTGATGTGTTTTACAACTGCAGCAGCCGTTTCAGTGACGGCTTCCGCTATGGGCTGGGGGCCGAGGTGGGCATCAGCACGAACAAGACCCATGCCCGCGGCCCGGTCGGCCTGGAGGGATTGGTGATTTACCAGTGGCGTATGATGGGGAGTGGACAGATCGTGGCCGATTATGCCGGGCCCAGGGCCCGCCGGTTTACCCACCGCCCGCTTGACAAAGCGTTCGGGTAAAGGCGGCTTATCGGGGACGGTATGGCGTCTTGTCAGGGTTTCAGTACGAAGCTTCCCACGTGGTCCTTGGCCAGGAAGGCCGTCTGGGCTTCATGGATGGCGGCCAGCGGGAATTCGCCGGCCAGCAGGGGACGAATCTCGCTGCGCTCGATATAGCCCACCAGCCGGTCGAAAAGACCCTTCGGCAGCACGGTGGCGCCATGCAGTTCAAGATCTTTCAGGTAGAGCTGGCGCAGGTCCAAGGCCACCCTGGGCCCTGCGATGGCCCCCGCGGCGACGTAACGCCCGCCCCGTTTCAGGGCATCGATAAGGGCCGGAAATGCGCTTCCCCCCACCACGTCCGCCACGGCATCGACCGCGCCATCCGGCAGCATTCCCTTCAGCGCCCCCGGGGAGACCGTTTCCCGATCGATGACCCGGTCCGCCCCCAGGGCGGCCACGGCCTCTATCTTGGGGGCCGTCGTCAAGGCCAGCACCCTGGCCCCCCGCCGCTTGGCCAGTTGGACAAGGGCCGAGCCCACCCCGCCGGAAGCCCCCGTCACCAGCAACGTATCCTGCCGCGTCACCCGGATGCGGGTCAGCATGTTCTCCGCGGTGGAATAGGAACAGGGAAAGGTGGCCAGTTCGGCATCACTCAGGTCCGAAACGATGGGGAAGGCGTTGTCGGCCGGAACGGTCAGATAAGCGGCGAAACCGCCGTCGCGCTCGCTGCCCAGATACCCGCTGCGCTGCAGATCATCGGGGAAACGGGGATCCCGCAACAGCGGTTCCACAATGACCCGTTCGCCGATCCGGGCCACAGGGACGCCGCGGCCCACAGCGGCGATATGGCCGGCCACGTCGGCGCCCTGGATGCGTGGGAAGGCCAGCGGGCCGCTCCAGCCGCCGGGAGCATCGTCCGCCGGGGGGGCATCCCCCCTGGCCGCTTCCTGTGCCGTGGGGGCATACCAGCCCAGGCGCGTATTGATGTCCGTATTGTTGACGCCGCAGGCGCCCACGCGGATCAGCACTTCACCGGGGCCGGGGGATGGCACGGGGACAGCGTGGTGGATGGCGAGTTTGTCAAAACCGCCATAGCCGGTCAGCACGACGGCCGTCATCCGGGCGGGGATTCTCACAAGGGACCTCTATCTTCTGACGGACCCGTGATGGAGCGGAAGGCGATTATTCGATTTCAAACACCATGGTGACTTCCGCTTCGATGGTCAGGTCGCCGATTTCGATCGGGGTGCGGCTGGCTGCCAGGGACGCCTTCTCGTAGAATATGCCCGGAAGGCCCTGGGGGGCGTAACGGATTTGTTTGACGCGGATAACGCGGACCCCGGCGGCCTGGGCCAGCTTCTGCGCTTCGAGGCGCGCCTGGCTGACGGCCAAAACAGCCGCCTGGGTGCGATATTCCCCCTCTTGGGACGAACGAAACTGCAGACTGCTGATCATGCCGGCTCCGGCTTCGGCGGCCTGATCGATGAACTGGCCGATTTTTTTCATCTGGGTGGTTTCGAGGCTTACCCGGTTGCTGACCCGGTAGCCGGAGGGGCGCAGGCGGTCATCTTTCTCATAAACCGCCTGCAAGTTGAAACTGGCGGTCTGCAGCCTATCCTCGTCGTCCATGATCTTGCGCAGGGCGGCCATCAGCTTTTCTGTTTTTTGGGCATTGCCGGCCACGGCTTCCTGGGCCTGGCGCGCGTTGGTTTCCACCGTGAAAGCCAGCAGGGCCATGTCGGGCTGGACCATGACCGATGCCCGGCCGGAGACCTCGAGCGTTGCCGGATCGGGTCGGGAGACCGTTTGCGCGGCGGGGTCCTCGGGGTTGGCATAGGCAGGCAGGGCCACAAGGGCTGCCAGCATCAGGATCAGCATGGTGTTCGACAGAAACCTTCGCATGGCACAATCCTTTCACATATTCGGTGGTATAAGCGCTTCCAAGGGTTCGTATGGGATATACACCGTTTTGACGCCCTGCGCCACCTCTTCCTTTTCGCTGGAATGTCATCGGTCGGCCGAATATACGGCGCTACCGTTGGTTCTTCGAAGCAGGCCTGATCCAGGCGCCATCCTGGCGATAGCCGCTGCTGATGGCTTTCAGACGGTCTTTCTGATCGCGAAAGCGTGATTTCATGGACAACAGCCACTCGCGATGGGCAAGCGCCTCCTGCTGGCTCAGGAAGAGTTCGTGGTCACTGCGCTGGATATGCAGCCGCGTCTGTCCCTCTTTGGATTCCAGGGTACCGGCATTGCTGCAAAGCATGCAGCGCACCCGGTCATGGGACAGGAACCGGAAGGTGCGTCCGCCGCACAGCGGACAACGCGGTCCGGCGTCCGGCGGCGGAGCGTCCAGCAGGGCTTCTGCCAGGGCGCGGGCCGTTTCCCGGTTCTGGCGGTTGAGAAAGATTTCGCCGGGCAGGGCGCCGTAGATCATGCGGCCGGCGCGAATGTCGGCAAACAACAGCGTCAGGAAATTCTCCAGCCCCAGCAGGGTATAACCTTCTTTGCCCGGGAGGCCGGCAATGCCCACGGCCACCGCCGGTTTGCCCCACAGGGCTTCGATATGGGGATAAAGGGCCAGCCCGCGGTCGGTAAAGCGCTTCAGGCAGGCGTTGGGGCCCAGGAAATAGGTCGGTGCGGCCACGATGAGGGCATCGGCCGCGAGAATCGCCTGGCACACGGCTTGGTAGTCGTCTTCAATGGGGCACTGTCCTTTGAGCAAACACAGGTAGCATCCGCGGCAGGCTGCGATGTTGAACTCCGGCAGACGCAGGAGTGTCAAATCGTGGGCCATGGGCAGCTGCCGACTGATTTCCTTGGCCATAAGCTCGCAGTTGCCGAGCCGGCGCGGCGAGCCTAAAAGGGCCAGTATGGTTTTCAAGAGGACTCCTTTCCCGCAAGGGCGGCAAGGCACTTCCTGATGCTGACCGCCACCACCTGCTGCACCATATGGGGGAGCGGCTCTGCCGTGAGTCCGACGAGGGTCACATCCTCCTGGGAAAGGGGCAGCAGTATTTTAGGGGCCCGGCTGCTGGTAACGGCTTCGGCCATACGGGAGGTAACTTCTCCGAGCATGGCGTTGGCCCAGGTGATGGCAACCGTCCCCACGATGAGATCTGCTTGGGCCGCGGTGCGGACGATGGCGTTTTCGCCGGAGGCACCGCGGTTGGCACCGGCTTTCATCATCTGCGCGGTGGCGATGGCATTGGTTCCCAGGGCCAGGATTTCCACCTGGTCCCGATAGTGCCGCTGGATGGACTTGATCAGGGTGGCGCCAATGCCGCCGCCCTGGCCATCGATGACACAGATTCGGACACGACCGGGCACACCCCCTCCTTTTCGGTCCATGGTTTTTATCAATTCCCGCAATCCTCTGTCGGTGCGGAACTCCCTGAGGTCATGCCGGCCATAGCGCCGTGGGCCGCCATCCCTTTTTCAACGCCGCAGCAGCATGGGGCCCAGAGGGCGGCCGCCGAAAAGATGCATATGCAGATGGAAGACTTCCTGCCCGCCGTGTTTGTTGCAGTTGATCAGCAGGCGATACCCGTCTTCGGCAATCCCCTCCTGGGCGGCGATTTTACGGGCCGCCGTGAACATCTTGCCGATCAGGCGTTCGTCTTCTTGTCCGATATCGTTGACCGTGGGGATCTCCTTGTTGGGCACGATCAGGATGTGGACCGGCGCTTGGGGTTCGATGTCGCGGAAGGCGGTGATATCCTCATCCTGGTACACCATGTCCGATGGAATTTCCTTATTGATGATCTTGCTGAAGATCGTCGCCATTGCGTTGTCCCTCCCATGGATGATGAAGTTCGGTCGATGCGGTCATTAGCGTATAGAGACCTTGCGCGGCAACGCGCATTCCGCAAAGGGCTACTGAAACAGTCCGGACCTGTCAAGCACGATTTGTTGGCGGGCCGAGCGTTGCTTGGTTAGCCGGCAGCGGGGTGGACGATGAGGCACTGCCTTTGGTCATGTCAGCCGGCGGGATCAAGATCCGAGAAACGGTTTATGCTTTCCAGGCGGGCCACCTCGCGGCGATAGCGCCCTTTCCAGCCATACTTCTTTTGCGCCCGGGCAACCACCCATTTCATCAGAGGCCGGAAAGCGAAGCGCCAAATGGAGGTCCACAGCCGTCCCTGCCGTCGGATACGCTCCGAAGGTTCCCACCATCCCATGACCTTCAGCCGATGATACCAGCAAAGGTAGTGCAATCGCTCGGAACTTAGATGGCGGGTGCGCACGTTGGCCCACATGCCGTTGTAACGGGTGAAATTGTCGGAGTTGGTCACGAGACCGGCCGTGGTGAGTTCCTCGCGAATGCCGGTTTTCGGGTAGGGGGTCAAAATCTGGCAATAGGCCGTATCCGCTCCGGTGGATTTCAGGAACTGGTAGTTGGCGATAATGTCGGCCTCATCATCGTCCGGGAACCCGAAGATCATGCCGCCGACCACCATGATGCCGTATTGGTGGCAGAGGGCCACCGCCCGGCGGGAATAGTCCGGTGTATTGCCTTTCCGGGCGACCGCCAGGTTATGGGCGGAGGCATTCTCAATGCCTAGGAAAACCGATTTGAACCCGGCCCGGGCCATCATGCGGACCATGGGTTCGTTGCGCGCCATGGTAACGCAGTCGGCCTGGACGACGAAGTACAGGTTGCGGTAGCCGCGGGCGATAATGGCTTTGCACATGGTGATCACGCGATCGGGGTCCAGGACCATGTTGTCATCCGCCACAAAGATCCAGCGGACATGACGGCGATAGTAGATATCGTCGATATCGGCCAGAATGCGTTCAAGCGGAAAGGGGCGGAAGGCGCGCCCGTACATGTGCCGGATGCTGCAGAAGTTGCAGGTTCGGGTGCAACCGCGGGACGTCTCCATGACCTCGCAGTGGCGATTCATGATATGGTAGCCCCGGGTTAGGCGCCGGTTATCGCGTATCGGCAGTTTCAATCCCGCCAGATCAAGCAGTTCGCCCTGCTGATTATGAATGAAATGCCCTTCGTGCCTGTAGGAGAGAGAGGCAATATCCGCCAGGTGAGCCTTGCCTTCCAAGGCGGATACCAGGGCCTGAAAGGCGGCTTCCCCCTCTCCTCGGATCAGAAAATCGATCTGGGCCGCATCCGGAGAAGCACCGATTTCCTGATACATTAGGGTGGCGTGGTAGCCACCAAGCACTATCCTGGCCTCCGGCAGCAGCCGTTTGACAAGGGCGATGATTTTCAGACAAGTGGCATATTGCCAGGTCATGGCAGAAAACCCTATCAATTGCGGTTTGATGTGCCGCAGGGTCTTCGTCAGGTAGCGTCTTAATTGGCGCCGCTTGCGGATAAGGTCGATCAGATGGACCTCGTGGCGTTCTTCCAGGTTGGCGCCGAGGCTGGCAATACCGAGGTTGGGCATGTGAAAGGCCGCGGGGTGCATGATAACCGGCGCCACATCCGGCATTGAGAGAAGAACGATCTTCATAGAATCCTCCAATGGCAAAGCAGTGGGTTCCATAATGCCATAGGGTGCAGACGTATACCTGGATCAGGAGAAAACGCGGGCGTGCTTTCGAATCGAGAATTGCCCTTCACCATAGCACAGTAAGGCCGAGATAACAGGACGTTTTACGATCTTGCTGCCCCCGGGCATGCGACAGAAGCCTCTCGGACGAAGCGCATACCGCACAAGGGAATCTGAACGGCCGACGTATCGCTTGGCGGCAGGGGCCAGAACATCGGCAGGACGAGCAGGCGTGGGGAGATGGCCCGCCGCAGGCTCGTTGGGCATCGCAATGCCGAATTGCGGAGCCCGGCAAAACAAACCGATGATTAGGGGCGGGGGTTAGGGGTCGGGCCGGAAGTATCCGGGACATCTTTCGGGGCGGCCCCCGACAACTGCGCCATGACCACCATCACCGCCCACCTGAGATCCAAATCAAGATGCTCGGGATCCTTGTAGAAGGTATCCAGTGCTTCCAGCAGATGCTGCCGATCCCATTTCCCGATTTGCCGTTCTAAGACGTTGGCGATGCCGGCCACGGCGCGCTGGCATTCGGGGGCCAATGCTTTGTCGCCCTGGTCGGCCTGCCCGTAGCGGACCACCCGGTCCTGGCCGAACAGGATCCCGTTTATGACACCGTGTACGAACAGACGTTTTTGGTCGACCGAACACGTTCGCCAATAGTGGCCGTCAAAGGTGGTGTCGGCAGCCTCGGCGATGGCGGCGATACTGAGAAACAGGGTGATCATAGCGATGCATAACGGCTTTCGTGGCATGACTGTTCTTTTCTTTCAGAGGGTTCAAAGGGCATCGCCCAAGCGTTACCTATCGGCGAACGGGACCCGATTCCGACACAAGAAGCATTGCTTCGGGCCGGGTTCGCCGAGCAGGCGGTTTCATCCAGGGACGATACTGGAAGTTGTCGTTTGGGGCGCTTCAGGGGAATGGCGGATAAGGCCCATCCAATCCTGCTCCAGCGATCAGCGTTATTCTTCTATAACAAATGGACCGTGGTGACAAGGGACGGCGGATAGGATGATAGACGACCGCTTAGGCGATTCGCAGAAGAAGATCGGGCGCGCGTTGAAAGGCGGGTGGCGGCGGGAAAACGTTTTTTGAAAAACGGAAAGCGACCGTCACGCCAGGGCTTTCGGGATCAGCAGCGACCGTTTGCCAGGCAAAAGCGCAGATACTGGCGTTCGGCTTCATGGAAATCAGCCTCGGAGTAATATTCGAGATTTTCGGTCACCCGGAATTTTCGGCGGTATTTGGCGACAATTCGGTCGATACCCTGGCGGTCGCCGCTGGCGGTGTCTTTTTCTTGCAAGACCATAAGTATCCTCTCTTGGATTGCCCCTATCAGACGGGAGAGCAAAGCCCTGCAGCGTTTCGTGGTTAAGGGGCGGCTTTCCCGACCTGGTCCCTTACGCCACCCTACAGAGCTGCGGGTGAAGGCGTACCGGTCGTGGAACGTCATGGAGGCCTTAAGCCCTTTGTAGGGAATCTGGTTAGCAGGGAACATGCCAGCCGACCGCAATAGGCTTAAGATGCCGAAATTAAGAAAAATATAGAAATGACGGGTATCGGCAAGGCGCAGGAGTGTGGAAACGTTTCATCAAAACTGGGTAATACAGATGCCACTGTCCGATCTTACGATCCGGCCACCGATGACGTTGTCAAAAGAATCCGATGGAAGCAAAAGGAGGGGAGAATATATTGTCAGTGAATGCGGCCTGGCAGCGCAGCGATACCACCAGGCCGCACTAGAAAGTTTTACACGGCATCCTGGAGTTTTTTGCCGGCTTTGAACTTCACGACATTTTTGGCCTTGATTTTAATGGCCTCGCCCGTCTGGGGATTGCGACCCTTGCGGGCTTTGCGGCGAACCTTGGAGAAGGTGCCGAAGCCGACCAAGGTAACTTTGCCGTCTTTTTTCTTCAATGCCTTGGTAACACTGCCGACAAAAGAATCCAAAGCCGTTCCGGCAGCGGCTTTGGTGATACCGGCATCACTCGCCATTTTTTCAATCAATTCCGCTTTTGTCATCTGTCGTCATCCTCCTGTTGTTCGAAAATGTTGATGGTGCCACCTGTTTCTGAAAATGGCATCTACTGGATGAAACGCCAATTGTCAACACTTCACATGCGTGGCAGCATGTTTTTTTTTCATTGGTAATGATTTCCGTCGGTCGGTTCGACCAAACTACGATGTACACTGGGTTCTGGAAGATCGGATATTTTGGCTATCGATGGGGGCCACCGTGTCCGGAGGGTGACTGCCCACGGTGGCCCGAAACGGCGCTGTCTAATTCTATCCATCTGTTATGACTGTTATAATAAAGTTATGCGGAGAAAAAGAAGACGGATTCCAACCACATCGATGGCGATCGGGAATAAGCAGAACGGGCTGGTGGATACTATTGGCCGGGGACCTGGCGATAGGCACGTCGCGAGGATCTCACAGCCGTTTTCCCAGACTGACGACCTCATCTTCGTTGAAGCCCAGGGCGCGGTAAAAGGCAATCACAGACGAATTGGTTCGGCGCACTTGCAGGTTGATCTTGGGGCAGCCCAGGGCGCGCAAGGCCGTCTCGGCTGCGCCCATCAAGGCTTTGCCCACGCCCTGGCGCCGGCGGTCCGGTGCCACGGCAAGGTAGTTGATCCATCCGCGATGGCCTTCATAGCCGGCCATGATCGTACCCACCAGGCGACCATCCAGCAGGGCGACCAGGAACAGGTCGGGTTGAAAGCGCACTTTGGCGGCGATATCCATGACCGGGTCGTTTTGCGGCACCACCAGGCGGCAGTCCTGCCACAGTGCTATGAGCGCGTCTTGATCATCGGCTGTAAAGGGGCGGATGGTGAGTGTCATTGGCATTCTCCCCGACAGGTTATGATTTATCGCCTTCAATCAGGGCCAGCACTTGTGGCAGAAGGGTTCGGGTTGTGCTAAGGCCCTCCTTCCCGTAGATGGTTTCGTTGCCGGACCAGTCCCCGAAATACCCCCCGGCTTCGCGCATGATCGGTGGGAAAGGGGCGCAGTCGTAAGGATTCAAGACCGGATCCAGCATGATCTCCATGCGTCCTGTGGCCACGAGGGCATACCCGTAGGCATCCGACCAGCCGACACTGCAATAGCTCGCGTCCACTAGTCGTTGCCAGGCGTCGAAGCGTCCGGCGGGCGCGAAGCTTTCCGCGCCCGTAAACCCGACATAACTGCGCTCCAGACGGTCGGTGGCGGCGACCCGCGCCCGCCGTCCGTTCCAGAAGCATCCCAGACCGCTCGCGGCGAAGATCATATCGTTCAAGGCCGGGAAATACGCCACGCCTACCTCGCAGCGGCCGGCGATTTCAAGGCCGATCAGCACCGCATAAAGGGGCACGCCGCGAATAAAGGCCTTGGTACCGTCGATGGGGTCGATGATCCAGCGAAATTCTTCGTCTTCGCCCGTCTTGACACCCTGTTCTTCGCCGAGGATGGCATGGCGGGGATAACGCGCTTCGATGCGCTCCCGGATCAATGTTTCGGCTTGGCGGTCCGCCACGGTTACCGGGGTGTCGTCGGGTTTGTAGTCCGGGCGCACCTCATTTTGGAAATAGCCCAGCGTCAGACGGCCGGCGGCATGGGCGGTTTGAACGGCGAAGTCAAGATAGGCTTGCAGCGATGATGCCATAAGAAGACCTCTTTTCTTTAATCCGCCCGAGGCGGATGCGGGTTTGATTCTCCGGCGCGGGCCGTGTTGGATGACTTATGCCGCCGGTCCATCAGGGTGCGGCGGGGCTGCGCATTCGTATACGGGTAACGTGCTTCGGATATCACGGCGGCGTAATCAGCCGCAAGCGCCCGGGCAGGATACCGATTTCCAGCCAGTCCATCGCCGGCAAGGGGTCGCCGTCCATCTGGACGGATAGGGGGCGATCGGACCAGCAGCAAACATGCTGCCCCTGGCGATAGCGGCTGAAACCCGGAGGCGGGCGGCGCCCCCGCAGCGCGGCCTGGAACGCACGGAACCATACGCCGGGTGTGGATCGCCGGCGGGTCACCAAGTCCAGCCGGCCGTCGTTCATGCGCGCCTCCGGCGCCATGGCCCACCCTTTGGCATAGCAGCGCGTGTTGGCGATCACGGCGGCCCGGCAAACATCGGGTTGATCGGCCCTATTCGTACAGATATGGAAAAGGGGTTCGGCCGGAGATCGAAGGGCTTTTAAAGCGGCCGCCAGATATACCGGATCACCCCAACGGCGATAGAGGGCTTCCAAGGTGCCGTAACGCAGCTCCTGGGTCAGGTGCACCACGCGTGCGCCGAAGCCGATTTCAACCATGGCCAGAAACACGAGCGCATCCCTGCTGTGGGGTCGGATGCGCAAGGTGCCGATGTCCAGGCGGCGGATGCGGCCTTCGGTCAGCAGCGCAATCGCCGCTTCCGGCCGCAAAGGGATGCCCTGGTCGCGTGCCACCACATTGGCGTTGCCCGTGGGCACAAAGCCGATGGGCAAGGGGGCCGGCATTTGGCACAACCCGGCGCATACATCCCGCAGGGTACCGTCGCCGGCGATGACCACCAGAAGATCGGAACGCTCCGCCAGGCGGGGCACCACTTGGTTGCGGGTGCGGCTCGGCGCTTGGGTCCTTTCGCAGGCCACGATTTGCCAACCGCAGGCTTGGAGTCGCCGACGCACCGGTGCGATCAGGTCGGGGGCCTGGCATCGCCCGGCGCCGGCATGGTATAAAATAGCCGCTTTACCAGGAGTCAAAATGACCCTCAATCCGTGAGAGAAGGGTTGTTAACCGCCGTGCGGGTCTGACTTTCCGAAAGGCGGGACGCTAAGGTCACCCTTTACTGCACATCCTCTCGGTTCGCAAGCGGCCATCCAGGAAAGCCGCCCGCGCGGCCTGAGGGCCGGGAGGGGTGCATGGCGCTTCGCTGTCCTCACGTCTGCCCTATTGAGGATCCGTCCGGCGATCGTCGCTTTGGGTTCCGGCGCAGACCAAAAATCAGCTTGAATTTTACGGCCGCTTTCAATAATGGAGATAGGGTTTGGGCGGTTTATGAGAAATGCATCGGAATGTATCCGGACGGACGAATCTGGGAGGATGGTTGTGAATACCTTTACGGTCAAGGACTTGATGGTTCCCTTATCCGAGTATGCCACCGTGCCCTTAGGAACAACGCTCTTTGAGGCCATGCTCGCCCTTGAAAAAGCGCAGGAAGAATTCGATCACACCAAATACAAGCACCGCGGGATTCTCATCCTGGACGATTCGAAGCGGGTCATCGGCAAACTCAGCCATCTGCACGCCCTCAGCGCGCTGGAACCCAAAGCCGATGAGAGCAGCAGTATTAAAGAGCTGGGGCAATTCGGCTTCAGCTCTGGCTTTATCCGGGGGTTGCGCAAAAAACGACGCCTGCAGGAGGCGCCGCTTAGCGATCTATGTCGCAAAGCCGTGGAATTGAAGGTGGAAGACTTTATGCACATCACCGCCGAAGATGAATTTATCGATCACGCGGCCACGCTGGATATGGCCATCCATCAGCTGGTCCAGGAAAAGCTGCTGGCGCTTTTGGTGACCCGCGACGGCCGCACCATCGGTATTCTCCGCGTGGCCGATGTCTTTGCCGCCGTTTACCATCACATGACCGAATGCACTCTCGAACAGGAAGGCCTATGAAAGCACTGCAAGCACTCTTCGACCGCATCGTGCAGCGCGTCAATATCAATCTGCGCGAACTCGCTATCGACGTCCGGCCCTACGTCGATGGTCTGGTCCCCTTCGAACAGCTGACCAAATTCTACGCGTTTTACGGTGTTACACCCCACCACGCATTGGATTTGCAGTTCCGCAAATCAAGCCTTGCGGGGAGCTATTTTTTGGGCAAGTGCTGTGCTACGGGTTCGATCCTTTACAAGACCGATATCCGGGGGGACGAACTCAAAAAGGAAGGCGACATCTATTCTTACAAGACCTTCAATATTGCGATTTCCGAAGACGAGGCCATCCGCATTCAAGACAGTCTGCTGGTTAAAACCCTGGTTCACAATTTTTCCCATGACCCGGAAACCCTCGAAAATTTTTTCATCACCAATACCGTATCGCTCCACTATGCCAATATTCACGGATCGCCCACCGACGGGAGCTACCTGGGGCCCTTTGCGACCGTGGATTTAACGACCATGAACGACTGTGTCATCGGCGCCTTCTCCTACATCCAGGCGGGTGAGATCGGTCATCTCGATATCGAACCCGGGACGGTATGGGTCCGCAATCCGGATCAATTCAATTTTTTATACCGCTATCCCCAGGAAAAGCTGCGCCCCTACATCCATTTTGCCGCCGGGCAGACACCGCACGGCGTTTTGATGGATTTCGTGGAGCAACGCAAGGAGGCCTTTCAACACGTTTTCGAAAAGGTCAACCTGGAACCGGTTGTGGTGCCCGACACCAGCTCCCTGGATCGGTTTGCCGTGATCAAACCCAAGACGATCATCCGGGAGAATGTTCTGGTGGCCCAACGGGCCTATCTGGAAAATGCCTACCTGGGCAAGGGGGCCAATGCCCAGGAAAACTGCTACATCATCAATTCGCGCCTGGAAGGCAACAATGTGACCGCCCATGGCGGCAAGATCATCGAAGCCGATCTGGAGCCCAACGTGTTTGTCGGGTTCAACAGTTTCCTGTACGGCCGTCCCGGAAGCCGGCTGACGATCGGCCAGGACTGCATTATCATGCCCCATACGATTATCGATATCCAACAGCCCTTGGCCATCCCGGCGGGTCATCTCGTCTGGGGGCTCGTCACCGGCCAGGCCGATCTGGCGACGAACAGCATCCCTCTGGAAGCGCTATCCGAGGTCAAAGACAGCCAGTGCGTCGGCGACATGTACTTCGAAGGCGATGGCGGGCGCTTTGTGAAAGCCTTCCGGGACCGTATCCACCACATCCTGGAAGCCAATGGCGCTTTTTACGACGGAAGCAACCATAAGGGGCATGCCCAAAAAAACCAGAACATCTCGTTCAATACGATCCAGCCCTATCCGGAGGGTGAATTCAAGGGCTTATATCCGACCATTGTCATCCGACCCTGATAGGGGGGGACCGGTCCTCCGTCGACCGGCACAGAGAGATATACGCCTGCCCGCTTTCGGCATTGATTATTGACTCCATCTGCTTTCTAGGCTAATTCCTGGTGGATTTGAATTCAACGTCGGAACCGCTTATGACCACAGGGACCGCAATGGCGACTGTTGCATGGATGGCATCCCGGGCCGCTTCGTCACTGTGGGATCAGATTTGGGCGTTTGATGGATCATTTCCTTACGGCCGCATGGATGGGACTTGAGAGGGAAAACGGCTTTTCCTTGCGCAGGGCTGCCACCTCGCCCCACTCCGATGGCCCCGTCCGACCCGCCTTCCCCCATGCTTGGCAATTTTTGGATGACAGCACGATTCCCGGCCCGATAGGGCCCAAGCGTCCGCCACGAATACCTGCACCGTATTCTTGCCTATTTCTCAAGAAACCAAGACCGCTTTCAACGTTAAAGGGGAACCCATGAAATCTCTCATCGTATCGGACCTGATGATTCCGTTAACAGAGTACGCCACGGTTTCGGAAGACGCGACCTTGTGCGATGCCATCCTGGCCCTGGAAAAGGCCCAGGGCGAATTCGACCAGTCCCGCTACCGGCACCGGGCCGTTTTAGTTTACAACAAACAGCATAAAATTGTCGGCAAGATCAGCCAGATTGATGCGCTCAAGGCTTTGGAACCCAAATACAAAGAGCTCTTGACGGATTCCAGCACGCGACACCTCGGCTTCAGCAACAAATATATCCAGGGGATGCTGGACCAATTCTCGCTTTGGGCCAACCCTCTGGCGGATATTTGCACCAAGGCGGCCGATCGCAAGGTTGCCGATTTCATGTATACGCCTACCGAGGGAGAGTATGTACGACAGGATGCCGCCCTGGATGTGGCTATCCATCAGTTGATCATCGGTCACCATCAATCGTTGCTGGCAACGGATGCCGCCGGGGAGATTGTCGGGATCCTCCGGCTGACGGACGTCTTTGTCGCGGTTTTCCACAAACTCAAGGAATGCAAACAGGAGTGCTAAAAGAGCCCCTTAGACCGGTCTGCACAGCATCGGTCCCTATACTATCGTAATCTCACTGAGGAGGAAGGTGATATGACGGACGGTGTGGCTGGCATCCCAAGCCAGATTAACTGGAAGAAAATGCTGTTTCTGTTTACGGGCATCATCCTGTTCGCAGTGACCTACTATTCTCCCCCCTGGCCGGATGCCATCGATCCCTTGGGCAAGCATTTCGAACTGACCCGGGAGGGCAAAGGCGCCCTGGCGGTTTTTCTGCTGGCCGGCACCTGGTGGGTTTTTGAAGTGGTTCCCATCGGGATCACCAGCCTGGCCATCGGGGTCCTGCAGGCCCTTTTCCTTATCCGCCCTGCCAAGGTGGCGTTCAAGGACTTCATGGATCCTTCGGTCATGTTCATCTTCGCGTCGATCGTCATTGGCTTGGTGTTTACCAAGACCGGCCTGACCCGACGCCTGGCTTATAAAATGCTGGCCATCGTGGGGGAGAAGACCAGCATGATTTACCTGGGCTGCTTCGTGGTGACGGCCGCCCTGACCCATATCATGGCGCACACAGCGGTGGCGGCGACGATCTACCCGCTGCTGGTAGCTATCTATTCCCTTTACGGGGAGGGGGACAAGCCGACCAAATTCGGCAAGGGCCTTTTTATCGGGATGGCCTATGTCGCCGGGGCCGGCAGCATTGTCACGTTGCTGGGGGCGGCCCGGGGCGCCGTCGCCTTGGGCTTCTATTCGGACATCATCGGTGAGTCGATCTCCTTTTTTAAACTTACCTATTACATGTTTCCGGTGGGCTGGCTGATGACCTTCCTGTTGTGGGGGTTCTTCATGGTTTTTTTCAAACCGGAAAAGGCCACCATTCCCGGTCTGCGCGAAAAAGCCAAGCGCCTCTATGCGGAACTCGGGCCGTTGCGGCGGGAAGAAATCATTGCGGCGACCATCGTCGGGGCCTGTATCGTCGTCATGTCCCTGCGGTCTTTCGTGCCGATGTTAAAACCCTTGGACAAAACCGGTATCATTCTGATTTCGACCATCCTGTTTTTTATCACGGGTATTCTTGACATCGACGATCTGGAATCGGTGCCCTGGAACATCATCCTGCTGTTTGCCGGCGCCATGAGCATCGGCTTTTGCCTCTGGGAGACCGGGGCGGCCAAGTGGCTGGCGGTGAACTGGCTGGTCATGTTCAAAGAGGCCAACTGGTTTGTGTTCACCATGAGCATCGCCTTTTTCGTCCTGGTCATGACCAACTTTATCATGAACGTGGCCGCCATCGCCATTTCACTGCCGGTGGCTTTCGTCATCGCCCCCTACCTGGGGGTGGCGGCCGACGTCATCCTGTTCGCCGCGCTGGTGACGGCGGGAATGCCTTTTCTGCTGCTCGTGGGGGCAGCGCCCAATGCCATCGCGTATGACTCCAAGCAGTTTACCGCCGGCGAGTTTTTCCTGTACGGGATTCCGGCCAGCATCATGCTAATGGCGGTTGTGGGGTTATTCGTTTTCCTGATTTGGCCTATGATGGGGATGCCCGTGACAATACCGACTTAAAGCTGATGACGCACCGTTTACGTGCGATGGCAGGCCTTATTCCAACAATAGCCCCGGTTTCCTATGAGTGGAAAGCCGGGGCTTTTTAAGCTTTCTGGGCGGTGGGTTTTCCTGCGGGGAAGGCCACAGGCGGATGCCGCGTGCGGATCAGGCCTTCTTTAGGTTGGCGGCGGCAAAATCCCAGTTGAGTAGGTGATCGAGGAAGGCCTCGATATAACGGTCGCGGCGGTTTTGATAGTCCAGGTAATAGGCATGCTCCCAGTCGTCGATCACCAGCAGGGGTTGCATATCCATCACGAAGGGCGTTACCGCATTGGCCGTGCTCAATACGTTGAGGCGGCCTTCGGCAAGCACAAGCCAGGTCCAGCCGCTTGCAAAGTGGTTTCGGGCGGATTCTGCGAACAGCGTGCGAAAGGTTGCATAGCTTCCGAAGGACTTGGTAATCCAATCCGCCATCACGCCCCGGGGTTGGCCGCCTCCCTTGGGTTTCATACTGTTCCAATAGAACGTATGATTGCAAACTTGGGCCGCGTTGTTGAAAAGGGCGCTCTGGACGCAGGCCTTGGGCTGATAGCTGCCTTGCAGAATATCTACGAGGGGCTGCCTTTTAAGCCCTGCTTCGCGCAAGAGACGGTTGGTGCTGTTGACGTACGCACGGTGGTGCCGGCCGTAGTGGATGCGAAGGGTTTCCGCTGAAAGGTAGGGCTCCAGGGCGTCGAGTTCATAGGGCAGGGACGGCAGGCGGATGAGCGGATCGTCATCCTGAGCATCCCGTGAACAGCCCCATCCCGTCATCGCCAGGGCCGTCAAGGCACCGGCCTGCAAGGACCATTTGAGAAAAGCGCGTCGCTGCATAACACCTCCTCCGGTGAAGAGAATTTTTGCATCAAGCCGATCAAGATGAAGCCACCGGATCTGGGTGGCGGTTGTGCACGATCGGTGCCCATCCCTAAATGGCATCTCTTGGCCCCTGTCGGCGTTTTCGCCCCCTGCGGGTCCTCGGCGTAGCCGGGCTACGCCGGTGGGCACCAGTCGGCTGCGGACTTGCCAGAAACCATAATCGACCACCTCGGGATGGCGCTATCGACGGGGCCCGACCTACAGATCGTCCTGAGACGATTTTTCCGGCAGGGCCGGTCTTACCTTCAGGACGATTTCTTTGCGGATTTGAACCGTGCCCGGTTTGGCGCCGCGGGGTTTGCTCACGTAGCGGGCCCGTGTGGCCGAAACGGGCACGACGCCTCCCTGACGGGCTTTGCTGTGGTAGGCGGCAATGGCAGCGGCCTGTTTGAGAATGCTCCGATCCGGTTCCTGGTCGGAAGGGACCCGCAGGACCACATGGCTTCCGGGCAGGCCTTTGACGTGAAACCACCAGTCATTGGGGGCGGCCATGCGCAGGCTCAGTTGGTCGTTATCTTCATCCGTGCGGCCGGCCAGCACCTGCCAGCCCTGGGGGAGTTGGTATTCGAAGACGCTGGGCAACACCTGCCGCTCGTCCGCGCGTCGATAAGTTCGCATGAAAATCGTTTCCGTTCAAGGGGGGTTGCATGCCGTTGGGGCTCAGGCCGTAAGGGGAATGGTACCGTAGCCGAAAACAGATCGGATTTCAAGCTGGGAATCCTCAACGGATCGCATATTCGCGGGCAGTCGGCGGCCGGATGGACCGGTCGGACCGGAGCGCTTCGATGTGCTGGGCCTTGAGGCATGCCATGGTGTGTCCAAGGCTATAGGCCAGATAGTACGTTTTGATATTGGAGACGTACCGAACCGTTTCCGATCCGATCAGCCGCAGAGCGGCGATTTCGGTATTCTGAAACCAGCGATTGGGATCGTAGCCGAGTTTCAGCGCGAGACGGCGGCATTCCCGGATACGTGCGGGGCCTGCATTGTAAGCCGCCAGAATGAAACGAATGCGGTCATCCGGCTGAAGGCCGGGTTCGGCAAAGTAGGCATCACGCAGCAGCGCCAGATATTTGGCGCCGGCATGCACGTTGTTCTCCGGGTCGTCGATATCCTCGATATCCACGTTGCTGTCGCTGGAAGTCGAGGGCAGGACCTGCATCAGCCCGACCGCTCCGGAGTGGGAGCGGCTGTGGTGACTCATCCGCGATTCCTGGTAGGCGATGGCCGCCAAAAGCATCCAGTCAAACCCATACTGGGCACCGTATTTTCGAAAGAGGGGAACATAGCGGGAAAACTTGGCCCGGTCCGTCGGGGCCAGGGGATTGTTGATCCAGCGGGTCTGTTTGAAATATTGGCGGTAGTAAATATTGCCGAAATGCGATCCGCGGCGTCGCTCCATAAGAAACCGGTTCAGACTGGCCTTGAGCTCGGGGTTGCTCTTGCGGACCATCCAGGCGATGGGGGTATGTTCACTGACCTCGGGAAATTCGTGAATGGTAATGTTCGGCAGGGTTTGCGCCCAAATGTGGGCAATGTGGCTTTCGACGATGCTTAGCTCGATGAGGCCCTCGTTGATGAGGGAGAGAATATCTTCGCTGCTGAGAATGCCATCGGTTTCCGCCAATTCCACAGGCTTCAAGTTCTGCACCAGGAGGCGGGCGTTGATGCGCCGTAGGGTTTTGCTGGATCGCCATCCCGGCTGGATGGTGATGCGTCGCTGGCTCAAGTCCGCAATACTGCGAATCGGTTGGGCCGTGGCGTGGGAGACGAGGACTTCACTGACATTCTGCAAATAGGGAATGGTAAAATCAACTTCGTTCATACGTTCCGGCGTTATGCGCACACCGGCGGCGACAATATCGCCGATACCGGCCTTGAGGCTGGAGAGCAGCAGATTTTTGGGGACCGGGATGAATTCCAGCACGATGGGCAACGTGCCGTAGCGGCGGGGCTGGTTGAGGGCGCGCTCATAGTCTTTCAAAAGGCGATATTCGAAGCCGCCTCCGCTGCCGCGGGAAATAAAATAGGTTGACGGGGCATAGGTGGTTAAGACCCGGATCGTTCGACGGCGCAGCATATCCGGAAGATCTTCGATGTGGGGGGACGGCACGCGGGAAAGTTGCGGGACAATGGTGCCCAGGACGCTCTGATTGTAGTCGAAATCCAGTTTGCAGAATTCTTCGCTGAGTGAAATCCGGGGATCGCGTTCGTTTTGCTGGGCCGATTCCCAGACGTTTTCCATGTAATGGGAGTAGGGCTGCAAGAGGGGGGCGTAAACATATCCCAAAGCCACGGCCTGTTTGCGGGTCGAGCTGTGCTTGTCGAAAACCGCCGCCCAATTGTTGCCGATCAAATCGGCGCGCACCCAGTCGCCGGGCTGCAGGATAAGCCGCACTTCGGATTCAATGCGGGGCGCGGCCATAACGGCCACCGGCGTGCTCACGGTGCGCAGATGCCCACCGGGCTGCGCCGATCCGGGCGACCAGATCCCCAGAACCGCAAGAAGCCCCGCTACTGTGGTCAATACCCTTTTAGACCCAACCTCAAAAAGGTTTTTTCGCCCGCTATCGGCGCTCAAGCCTCGTCTCAGGTCCTCGCCATACGTGCGTATGCCGGCGGGCTGATCCTCGGCTTCGCCGTGATCTCGAAGGAAAACCCCAATCTTGAGATGCGTTATAGAACAGCCAACCATATCCATACGTCGTTTCGGTAAGGTGCGTCCTTCGTCTTGCGGTAAAATCGTTCAAGGCCCTGCGAATCAAAGGAACGCCTACCGCCATGTTACAGATTATCCGTGGATCTCGGGAGGGTCAAGCCGAAAGCGTTCGGCCGGGAACCGCCCGCAAGGATTGATCGGCCTTCCCTGAACCCGTCCTCCATCCAGCGATTGAAGGATGTCTTTGATCAACAGGGGCCTTCCGGCCCACCTGCCTATTGTTTAACCCCTTTAAGAGCAACGCTTTGAATTGATTGCCAAAAAGATCTGGTCAGCCTGGTGTCTGTCGCGTGAATGAATACGGTGCCGCCTGGATCGACCCCCCGCAGGATGCCGTCTGCGAGGAACCAGCTCAGCAATTGGCGGCCCATGTCAAGGCGCGTTCCCCCAAGACGGCGCCCGTCGTAGGAGGACGGCTTCGGGAAAGGCTGCTCATCCTGTCGATCCACGCATTGTTTCATGAAGTTCAGCAGCCGGGCCAGACGCAGGAGGGTCAGGCTTTCTTCGCGTCGGGTGGTGTCATCGATGGGCAGCGCGGTGGAGCGCCAGGCGAGCGGAGTGTCGGGCAGCAGACCTTCAGATTCACAGCGGCGAAAATCCAAGCTGTCCGGTGCCGGATAGAAAACGGAGAGACCGACCAGGGCCCGGCGTGCGGCAAGAAAAAGCAAGTCATCAAGGGAAGAGCGAGGCGATTGCCCGGGGGCCCCCACGATCAGATAGCCGACCGCCGTCATATCCAGTTGGCCGGCCCATGCCAGGGCGCGGTCAAACGCCGTGGTGAGGAGCGGGCGGCGGAAGCGGCGGGTTTGAACGGGGTGGGATGTCCCCAGGGAGAGGTTCAACTCTCGGAAGCCGGCCGTCTTCATAAGCGTAACCGTCTCCAGATCCAAAGCCTGGGGGAAAAGGCCGTTCATGGCCCGCAGCTCAGGCGGGCGGTTGCCGAAAAAGCGCACCAAGTGATGCAGCAGATCAGTGAACCAGGCCCGATCCAAGACAATGTTTTCGTCTTCAAAGTCAATCAGACCGATATCGTGGTCTTGGGCGGCCTGTTTGATTTCGCGCATGACATGGGCGACTGTTCGCCGGCGGTAGGGGATGCGGGAGTGAGCGCCCATGCAGCAATAGGTGCATGCCATGGGGCAGCCCCGGCTGGCGGCGATGACGAGGGTCGTGCGGCCCCAGCGGCGATAATAGCGGTTCTTGACAAGATCGGGGCTTGGCAGGGGCAGATGGTCCAAATCCGCCGTATAGGCCGCCGGGCGGATGCAAGGTGCGTTGTGGGCTCGTTTGTAGGCCACACCGGGGACGGCATCGAGCGGGGCCCCCTTGAGCAGGGCATCGGCCAGAGCGGGCATGCTTTCCTCGCCCTCGCCGCGCAAAACGATATCCACGGCCGACTGCGCCAGGAGACGCTCCGGAAAAGCGGTGGGGTGGTGGCCCCCCAGAACGATGGTCGCTTCGGGGCAACAGGCCTTTATCTCCCGGGCACAGGCCAGGGCCATGTCTTCATAGGCTGAAAACAGGGAGGAAATGCCGATCAGACGCGCGCCGTACTGCTGGGCTTGCTCGGCGATGGTTGCTAGGGCGTAACCGAAATGGCGATATTGATGAAAGAGGGCGAAAGGCGAGCCATCCGGAGGGCCATAGGTGGTCGCAAGATACGTCAGTTCCTGGGGCAGCGGCATCGGCCGGGATTTTCCGGTGGCCAGGGCATCCAGGATGGCCACCCGGTAGCCTTTTTGCCGGCAGGCCGCGGCGATGGAGTTCAGACCATAGGGGATGGTCCGCTTGGCGGTCAGGTAGAAATCCCGGATAGGCGGCTGGACCAGCAGAATATCGCACGGCAGGACTTGCAGGGGGGTGATCCCGGGCGGCTGGGGTGCCTTTCGATGGCGGGGCAAGGGTCAGGGCCCGCCACAACCGCAGCCGCAGTTTCCGCCGCAGCCGGCGGCTTCGGCGGTCTGGGCCATGGCGCGCACAACCTCGCGCGGCTCGGCATCGCTGACCGCCGAAACGGCGATGTCGAGATCGAGCGTTTTCGGCATTTCGGAGAGGGAGAGGGCTATGCACAGGGGCAGATGGAGGTGGGCAAAAATGCGTGGGGCCTCTGTCCGCGGTACGTTCAGGTGGAGTCGATCACCGACGGTTTTGTGCAGCAGTTCAAACTCGAAAGGGCACATACCGTCACTGGCAATGCCGAATATGAAGTCGAAAGGGACGGTTCGCTTGGCGAGTTGTATTTCCAGCCGGACCTTCTTCAAATGATCGATGGTGTCGCTCATCCTGTCTCCTTTGGGAACGGATAGGCCGTAATGGGTGGTTAGGATGCTAATTTAGGCACCTTTCGGTGAAAAGGCAACCCGCTGGCCGGGGCTTTGGGGGGAAGGAGGCTGCCGCCCAGACCGTCATTCGTTCTGCCCGTGCGGCGGGGGAAGGGAGGGTCAGGCGGCGCTGCCTTTGATCCAGTTTACGAGGGCCTTGATGCGGTCCTCCTGGGGTTGGGTCAGCTTTTTGAATTGCACCCCGATGCCGTCCTCCGTGATATAGATAATATCGCCGTAAACACGGAAAATATCAGGGAATTTGGGGTGGGAAAAGGCCAGGGCCAGTTCGTCCCCGACTTTGAAATCTTCTTTGGTTCCGATAAACAGACCCGCCGGATGGATGTCCTCGATATAGTCGGTATAGAAACGGTTTCCGGCGGAGAAATTGACGATCAGGGAGGATGGCTTGCGCGGATGATTCGGGCGGCTGCGGATAATGGCACTGGTCTCGCGCGTGGTCTCGGGTTTTTTGTGCCGGTAAAGGAGTTCTTCGGCCAAACGCAGCATGATCAGCTGCTCTTTCTCGGACATACCGACCACCGTCTGAATCAGACGGGAGAGCGTGACGTTGTATTTACGGCTCGCGTGGTCGGTGGGTTCCATTCCCTGTTCCTGTATCGCTAGATGGGGTTCTTGGAGGACCATAACGTCATTGATTGAATCATATTTTTGCTAATTTTACAAACGGGAAGACGGAGACTGGACGACAACCGATGCCGACCGGCGGCCGCCCCGCTCATATGTCGCGGCCGCGATTGAGGAAGATTTCCAGGCGTTCGATGCCCAGCGAACAGGAGAGGGTGAGTGTAAAGTAGAGCAGGGTGACCGTTATCCAGATCTCGAAAGTTAGATAAGTGGAGGCCATGAGTTCCATGCCCTTGAAGGTCAGTTCGGGAATGGATATCACGGAGACGATCGCAGAGTCTTTGATGGTCGAAATGAATTGCCCTGAAAGGGGCGGCAGAATACGCCGGACCGCTTGGGGGCCGACCACATGGATCAATTGCTGGCGGCGGGAGAGTCCCAGGGCGGCGGAGGCTTCCCATTGGCCGATTTCGATGGACTGTATGCCGGCGCGGATAATTTCGGTGATATAGGCGCCTTCAAAGAGGGAAAGGGTGATCAGGGCGGAGAGAAAGGCCGTAAGGGTCGATGGCGGGGCCAGCAGCAGGGTCAGCCCCTTTTGGATGGAAGGGGGGGCAGCCTCGGCCAGCGCTTGAATGCCGAGGAGCGGCATCACCTGATCGCTGACAAAAAAATAAAAAATAAAAATGAGGACCAGAGGCGGGGTGTTGCGGATCAGTTCAACGTAAGCCCCGCCCACCATGCGGCGGAAAGGGCGCAGACTGATGCGCGCCAATCCCATGCAGAGGCCGACGATGGCGGCCAGAATGGTTCCCCAGACACTGAGCCGGATCGTATTGAGAAATCCCAGCGAGAGGCTGTTCAGAACCCAGCGTTTTTCAGCGGGATCATAACGCAGAAGGTATTGGGGGATTCGATCCCAGTGCCAATTATAGTGAAGTCCGGAGGAGAGACGATGAAAAACATAGACAGCGGTCCCCAGCAACAGCAGGCCAAGGACGATATCAATGGAGGATATGCGGCGGTTGAAGCGCATCAGCGCTATAGGGCTCCCGGGGAATAGCCGTCCGCCGCCCGACGGTGTCGAAAACCGTCGGGCGGCGGACGGATGGCGGTATTATGGAAAAATGGCTGCCGCAGCGCGTGGCTACTGCAAACGATCTTTCCAGTCCTGGGTCATAAACCAGTAAGCCTTGCGCTCGGCCAGCCAGCCTTCCCCATTCACGTACTGAATCCAGTTGTTGAAGAAATTGAGGGTATCAAGGTCGCCCTTGCGCACGGCAAACCCGATGGGCTCTTTGGTAAAGGTTTCCTTGAACGGCAGGAAAAGCGTATCCGGATGGTCGATAGCCTGGAACGCCGGGGTCGGGGCCGAGGCCACGGCGGCATAGGCTTTTCCGTTGATGACTTCCTGGTATATCTGGGCTTCGCCGTCGAACTGGCGCAGGGTTGCTTTGGGCATGTACTTCTTGGCCGCCATGACCGAGGTGGAGCCGAGTTTGACCGCCAGGACGACCTCAGGCTTGTTGAAATCGGCAAGGGTCTTGAAGCCGGCCGCCAGTTTCTTGTTGGCCACCAGGGACATTCCGGAGAAGTCATAGGGCTGGGAAAAATTTACCTTCAGGTTGCGGCTGGGGACGATGCCCATGCCCCCGATAATCACATCGAATTTGCCGGTTAGCAGGGCCGGAATGATGCCGGACCATTTGGTGGGGACGAATTCCACCTTGACCCCCATATCGGCGGCCAGGCGGGTGGCCACATCGATTTCAAACCCGATCAGCTGTCCGGTCTTGTCCCGCATGGCCCAGGGCACGAAGGTGTCCATACCGACCCGCAGGACGCCTCTTTTTTGCACCTGCGCTATCGTGCTTTCCTCCACCAGCTGCTGTTGCAGGGATCCGGCCGAAAGGGGACCGGCCATTATCAGGAGGACGGCAATGAGTGCCAGGAGTTTAAGGATCGATGTTTTTTTCATGGGAAGCTCCTTTGTCTTGCGGTGAGTTTGCAATATCGGATTCCAATGGATCGTTAGGGGGGGGGAGGCCGCACGGCAAGGGGCCTCCGGGCTACCCGTCTATCCGGATGAGTCATCAAACCGCCATCCGGAGGTGGCGCTCGAGAAGGTTGATCAGCAGCGACAGGGAAACCGTCATCACCAGATAAATGGCCGCCACCACAAACCAGATTTCGAATACCAGATAGGTTTCCGCAATGATGGACTGGGCCTGCATGGATAAATCATAAATGGCAATCATGCTGACCAGGGCCGAGTCCTTGATCAGTGAAATCGCCTGGCTGGCCAGGGGCGGCAGGATGCGCCGCGTGGCCTGGGGCAGAATCACGTGGCGATAGGTCTGGGAGATACTGAGCCCCAGACTGTGGGCGGCTTCCCATTGGCCGCGGTGGATGGATACGATGCCGGCCCGGAAGATCTCCGAGGCATAGGCCCCTTCAAACAGGCTGAGCGCCATGACGGCCGAAGTGAAGCGGCTCATGTCAAAGACCGGTGCAACGACAAAGTAGATAAAGAACAATTGCACCAGCAAGGGGGTATTGCGGATGCTTTCCAGATAGCCGCGGGCCACGAGATTGCCCAGGAAAGAACGGGAGAGGCGCAAAAACGCGGCGGCCAGGCCGATCAGGGTGGCCAGCACGAGACTGATGGCCGTAATGCGCAGCGTGACGGCCAGGCCTTGCAGCAGGGGGCCGGCTACCCAATGGCCGCCCTCCACGGAGAAGAGATAGCGCGGAACGCGGTACCACTGCCAGTAATAGCCGAGCTTCTCGGAGCCGCGAAAGAGACCGAAAATCAGCAGTCCGGAAAGGGCTATGAATTTCAAACTGTCCAGCCATGGAAAACGGCGAAGCCAAGCCATTGATGTAATTGAGTGCGTCATTTTGGGCGCGTCGTTCGAGGTCGCGATGCAATCGGGTGTTTAAGAATCGGGCAAGAAAGGTCAATGCTGCCGCCCGACGCGTATACGGAGCAATGCGATGGCCGGCCGCAGGCCAATGCTTCCGGCCAAGGCTCGGTCGGGCGCTTTATAACAGTATCCGCGGGCAATGTAAAGCTGCGGGCACAGGGCTCATGGCTGTCCGCTCCGCTTTTTGCCATGCTTCTTCAGGGGGGGCGCCGGCGATCGCCGGCGGGACGGCAGGAGGACGTCTTTTTGGCACTGTTTACGGCGGATGTTCTTTTCGACAAAGAGTGGCTTGCCCTCCTCGAACGGGTCTTGTTCGGTGTGGTACATGAGCGTCGCGTAGGTGGAGGGCGTCGGCGTGAAGATCTGAACCTGTTGCGGAGCGATCTGCAGTTGGGTGCGCGTATAGCGGCGCAGCTGGTGCATATCGTCCTGGGTGCACCCGGGATGGGCAGCGATGAAATAATAGCTGAGAAATTGATTGAGGCCGGCGCGCCGGGTCAGTTGGCCGAATCGCTCGCGGAAAGTGGTGCAAATCGCCGCCGGCGGTTTTCCCATGTGGGCCAGGACATGGGGCTCGCTGTGTTCGGGGGCGATCTTGAGTTGTCCGGAAACATGATGGCGGATGAGGTCGTCGAGGTACCGGTCGCCGGCCGCCGTGTCGGCCAGGATGAGATCGGGCCGCAGACCGGAAGCCACAAAGACTTTACGGATGCCCGGGATGTGACGCAGCGACGCCATCAGGCGGCGCAGGCGGTCGTGGTTGACCGGCAGGTGCGGGCAGACCCGGGGGTAGAGGCAGCGCTTCTGGGGGCAGGCGCCTTTCTCCAGCTTGCGGGCGCATTCAAAGCCGTACATGTTGGCGGTCGGTCCGCCTAAATCCTGGATGATGCCCTTGAAGCGGGGATGGCTTGCCATGCGGCGGGCTTCGCGGATGAGGGAAGCTTCGCTGCGGCTGTAAACCGTACGCCCCTGGTGAACGGCAATGGCGCAGAAGTTACACTCGCCATAGCAGCCGCGGTGGGTGGTGAGCGCAAAGCCGATGGTGTCCAGCGCCCGTACAGCACCCTGGGTTTCATAATACGGGTGCTGCGCATAAGCGTAGGGCAGTTCGTAGATGGCGTCCAAGGCTTGGGTGGCGGGCGGATGGACCGGCGGGTTTTGTACCAGCCAGCGCGTGTCCTGCTGCTGGCAAAGGCCGATGGCGGTGTGCGGGTCGTTTTGCCGGTAGAACTGCTGAAACATGGCGGTGAAAGCCTGACGGTCGACGGCCACCGTTTCATGGGCGGGGAGGATATCGTAGCCCTCCCGGGGTTGAGGGGCAATATAACAAAGCCCCCGCAGATCGCGGTAGTCGGCCTGCCGGTCCAGGGCTTCGGCCAGGGCCAGGACCGTTGTTTCGCCCATGCCGTAAATCAGCGCCTGGGCCCGGGCGTCGAACAGGATCGAGCGGCGGACCCGATCGGACCAGGCGTCGTAATGGGAGATGCGGCGCAGGCTGGCTTCCAGGCCTCCCAGGACGATGGGCACGCCCGATCCGCTCCAGCGCCGGATCAGGTTGGCATAGACGATGACGGCCCGGTCCGGCCGGCGGTCGTTTTGCCCGCCGGGGGTGAAATCATCGTTTTGGCGTCGTTTGCCCAGGGCGGTATAGTTGGCCACCATGGAATCCACACTGCCGCCGGTAACCCCCCAGAAGAGGCGCGGCCGGCCCAGACGCATGATGTCGTCGGGGGATTGGACGTCGGGCTGCGCGATGAGCCCCACCCGGAAGCCGGCCGCCTGCAGGACGCGTCCGATGACGGCGGCGCCGATATAGGGACTGTCGATATAGCTGTCACCCGTGACGATGATGACGTCCAGTGGGAGTCCGCCGTGGGCCCGGACTTCTCGGGGGGTGGTCGGAAGAAAAGCCGGAGATCTGGTATCGCGTATTGACATGATTTTCAATAATGGGTATCTGTCAACGTTTAACACTCTTAGCGATTTTCCGGAGGCCTCCATGGATTACAAGAAGACCCTGAACCTGCCCAAAACGCAATTTCCCATGAAGGCGAACCTTGCCCAGCGCGAGCCGCAACGTCTCGCTGAATGGGAACAAAGCCATCTTTACGAGAACATCCGTACGCTCTCCCAGGGTCGCCCCCGGTTCATCCTGCACGACGGACCGCCCTATGCCAACGGGCATATCCATATTGGTACCGCACTGAACAAAATATTAAAAGATATCATTGTACGCTCGCGCCAGATGATGGGCTTCGATGCGGTCTACGTACCGGGATGGGACTGCCACGGTCTGCCCATCGAACACAATGTGGACAAGGAACTGGGCCCCAAGAAAAAGGATCTCAGCCTGATCCAGGTGCGCCAGCGCTGTCGACAGTACGCCGAAAAATTCATCGATATTCAGCGGGCGGAATTCAAACGCCTGGGGGTGATGGGGGAATGGGACAATCCCTATCTCACCATGAGTTACGATTATGAAGCCACCATTGCCGGCCAATGCGGCCGCTTCGCGCTGGATGGCAGTTTGTTCCGCAGCAAGAAACCTATTCACTGGTGCTGCAGTTGCAAGACCGCCCTGGCGGAAGCCGAGATCGAATACGCGGACGAGGCTTCCCCATCCATTTATGTGCGCTTTCCGTTTATCGACGATCTGGGTGACATCGATCCCGCGCTCAAAGACCGCCAGGTGGACTGCGTCATCTGGACCACCACGCCTTGGACCCTGCCGGCCAACCTGGCCATCGCCCTGCATCCGGACTTTGTCTACGCCGCGGTGGAAGCTGCCGATGGCCGTATCTATCTGCTGGCCAGGGATCTGGTGGATGGCTGTATGGCCAAGTTTGGACTGAAGGACTACCGCATTCTCTGCGAACTGGCCGCGCCTTCTTTGGAGCGGCGGCGCTGCCGGCATCCCTTCTATGACCGTGAATCCCTTGTCGTTCTGGGCGAACACGTCACGCTCGATGCCGGAACGGGCTGTGTACACACCGCGCCGGGACACGGCCGCGAAGACTACGACGTGGGCCTGGCCTACGGTCTGGATCCTTACTCACCGGTGGATGACCGCGGGGTTTTTAGCGACGATGTCGAATTGTTCAAGGGGCAGTTCGTTTTCGAGGCCAACCGCGCGATTATCGAACACCTGCAGCAAAACGGATTCCTGCTGGCCCAGGAAGACCTTTCCCACAGCTACCCCCATTGCTGGCGCTGCAAGAAGCCGGTGATCTTCAGGGCCACACCCCAGTGGTTCATCTCCATGGAAAAGACCGGCCTGCGGGCCAAATCACTGGAGGAGATCGACCGCGTGGAATGGGTGCCCCACTGGGGACGGGAACGGATTTACGGCATGATCGAAAACCGGCCGGACTGGTGCGTTTCCCGACAGCGGGCCTGGGGTGTGCCCATTGCCATTTTCTATTGCCGTGATTGCGGAAAGCTCTTTGTCGACGAGGCCCTGATCGGGCGTCTGGAAGCCCTGTTCGCAACCCATGGGGCCGATGTCTGGTTTACCGAGGAAGCTGAAAAGCTTTTGCCGGAAGACGCGGCCTGTGCCGGCTGTGGCGGGAAGTCTTTTGTAAAGGAAACGGATATCCTGGATGTCTGGTTCGACTCCGGGGTCAGCCATGCCGCCGTGCTTGCCAAACGGGACAATCTGCGCTGGCCGGCCGATCTGTATCTGGAGGGCAGCGACCAGCATCGGGGATGGTTCCACAGTTCGCTGCTGACCGCGGTGGGCTTGCGTGGGGCGGCCCCCTATCGGTCGGTGTTGACCCACGGTTTCGTGGTGGATGCCGACGGGCGGAAAATGTCCAAATCCCTGGGCAACGTGATCGCCCCCAAAGCGGTCATCGACAAATTCGGGGCGGAAATCCTGCGGCTATGGGTATCGGCAGCCGATTATCGGGACGATATCCGGATCTCGGACAGCATCCTGAAACAGCTCAGCGATGCCTATCGGCGCATTCGCAACACCAGCCGTTTCATGCTGGGCAATCTGGAAGACTTTCATCCGGAAGTTGACGCCGTGCCGTATGCCGATCTGCAGGACATCGACCGCTATATCCTGCACCGGCTCCAGCAATTGGTGACGCGCACCCGCAAGGCCTATGAAACCTACGAGTTTCATATCATCTACCATGCCCTGCACAATTTCTGCGTGCTGGATCTTTCGGCCTTTTACCTGGATATCCTGAAAGACCGCCTTTACACCTCACCGCCGGCCTCCCCGGAGCGCCGCGGCGCCCAGACGGTCATGCATCACCTGCTGAGCGCCATGGCACGCATGATGGCGCCCATTCTGGCCTTTACCGCCGACGAGATCTGGCAGCACATGCCGGATTGGCCGGACAAGGCTGCCAATGTCCATTTTGCCGCCTTGCCGGAACTCAACGGGGACTGGATGGATGATGTCCTGGCGGCCAAATGGGGCAAGATGCTGGCCATCCGCGGCGAAGTGACCAAGGCCCTGGAAAACGCCCGGGTGAACAAGCTGATCGGTCATCCCCTGGATGCCGCCCTGACCCTATCGGCCGACGGCGAGATCTACGAGGTGCTGAAGGAATACCGCTCACAGCTACAGCGCTTGTTTATCGTCTCCCAGGTTTCGCTGGGGGAATCCGGCGCGGTCTTGCCGGGGGCCTATGCCGGTGAGGATGTCAAAGGCTTGCAGATTGCGGTAGCCAAGGCCGACGGTCAAAAATGCGAACGGTGCTGGGTGCATGACCCCACGGTGGGGGACGATCATGCGCACCCGACGGTGTGCGCGCGCTGCCGGGCGCAGCTGACGGAAATCAACCCCGAGATGACGGCAACCGAATGATGACATCCGATAGCGAGGCAGCCCCTGCCACCGTGGGCGAGACAGAATCCCCCGGAACGAAATATCGCCGTCTGGGGTGGATTGCGGGCAGCGTGGTGATTGCCGACCAGATCACCAAAGGCATCATTCTGGATCGGGTTGCGCTCTATCACAGCATACCGGTGGTGCCCGGCTTTTTTAACATCACCCACATCCAGAATCCCGGGGGGGCTTTCGGCTTCCTGGCCCATCAAAGTCCGACGGTGCGGGCCGTTGTCTTCCTTCTGATGTCTTTTCTGGCCGTAGGGCTGATTTTCTGGTTCTATCGAAAGACCCCCGCGACCCATCGCTTTCTGGCCGCCGGTTTCGCATTGATCTTAGGCGGCGCCGTCGGCAATCTGATCGATCGTCTACGCTTCGGCAGCGTGGTGGATTTTCTCGACTTCTATATCGGTAGCTGGCATTGGCCGGCCTTCAACGTGGCCGACAGTGCCATTACCACCGGCATTGCCATTTTCCTCCTGCACGTCGTCACCGGCCGCATGCCGGATTAACGGTGGCGCTCGGCTGTTTTAGCGCCGGTGGGCGACCCGTTGCCGATATGGCGGCGCAACCCCTTGACACTGGCCGATCATGACTGAAATTACCTACCAGGAATTGGAGGCTTTCCTAAAAAAGGAGACGGCGCGCCGCCCCCCTTCCTTGCCGTCGATATGCCTGCTTTTCGGTGAAGAGGTGCTCTACAAGAAGGCTCAGGAGAAGCTTGTGGCCGCCATCCTGGGCGATCTGCCGCGGGAGATCCATTGCGAGTCGATCGAGGGCCTCAATGAAAACATGCCCGCCGCCCTGGAGCGCATCAACACCTATTCGCTGCTTTCGCAAAGCAAGATTATCGCTTTTACGGACGCCCGCCTTTTCCATTCGCGCCAGAACTTGGACTCCCTGTGGGGCAAGGCCGCCAAGGCCGGCCGGGCCGGCGAGATGAAAAAGGCGGCTCGCCTTTTCATGGATCTTTTAAGCGTCCAACAATTATCGATCGAGGATTTGAAAGGGGCTTCGCCGGAAACCGTTCTCCGTCCCCCTGGTAATGAAGACGATCTGGGCTGGGTTCCGTCGGTGCTCGACTATTGCCGGCAGAACGGTTTGACGGTGCCGGTGGCCGTCGATCCGCAAAACGACCTGCTGATGGCCATCGAGAAGGGCTTTCCGCCCTCCCACCATTTGATGATAACGGCCGCCCTGGTGGACAAACGCCGGGTCCTTTTTAAAACGATTCGTGAAAAGGGGTTGGTGGTAGACTGCGCGGTTCCCAAAGGCGACCGCCAGGCGGACCGCGCCGCCCAGGAGTCGCTGTTGAATGCCGCCGTGACCGAAGTCCTGCAACCTTACGGCAAACGGATGGACCCTGCGGCACGCCGGGTTCTTTATGATTTGACCGGGTTCGACCTGCGCATGGTGGCCAGCAATGCGGAAAAGCTGGTCCATTTCACCGGCGGGCGGGAGACGATCGGGGTGGACGATGTCCGCCAGACCTTACGGCGGACCCGCCAGGATCCCCTCTATGCCCTTACCGAAGCCGTCTCGAACCGCCAGCTGAGCCCGTCGCTTTTTTATCTCGACTCTTTGCTGACCGGCGGCGATTTTGATCATCCGTTGCCCCTGCTGGCGGCCATAACCAATCAGATGCGACGCCTGCTGGTGGCCAAGGATTTTACCGCAAGCCCCCATGGCCGCGTCTGGCATCCGGGATGTTCGTATCCCCAATTCCAATCCCAGGTGATGCCGGCCGTCAAGGCTTTTGACGAATCCCTGCAAACGCACCTGAAGGAATGGGGGCAAGCCCTCGCCAGCGCGTCTGCCCCAGACCAGCAGGGGCGCCGCGGGAAGGAAAAAAGCGCCCTGTCGTCCGACCTTTTCCTGGCCGGCAAGGGGCGCAGTCCGTATCCGATCTACAAAACGCTCCAGAAAACGGAGCGCTTTACCCGGCCGGAATTGCTGCGCATCATGCAAATACTCGCTGACGCCGATCGACGTTTGAAACGTTCCGGCGCGACGGGCCGCCTGGTGTTGGAGCACGCCATTCTATTCATTTGCCAAACCGACGCGGATGTTTCGTCCCCGGCCAAAAGCCATCTCCGGCCGGGGGGGCGGAAACCACGGGACAGCGGAAGGTGACCCATGCCGAAAACGAAAATCGTTTGTACCATTGGTCCGGCCAGCAGCTCGCCGGATACCATCCGCGCCATGATCAAGAGCGGCATGAACGTGGCGCGGCTCAATTTCTCCCACGGCACCCACGAGGATCATGCCGAGAAAATCAAGATCATCCGGTCCCTGGCCGGGGAGCTCCATCAGCCGGTGGCCATCCTGCAGGATTTGTGCGGCCCCAAGATCCGGGTGGGCACGATCCCCGATCCGGGCATCCGTCTTAAATCCGGCGAAACCTTTGTCCTCACGGCTGAGGATATCGTCGGCAGCAATGAACGTGTTTCCGTCTCGTACCGCGGCCTTCCGGCCGATGTCCAAGCGGGCGATCGCCTGCTCCTGGCGGACGGCATGATGGAGCTGGTCGTGATGGGCAGCCAGGGGCCCGATATCATGACCCGGGTCGTCACCGGAGGTGTGCTGACCTCCCATAAAGGTGTCAACCTTCCCACGGGAAGCATGAAGCTCGAAACCATGACCGATAAGGATCGAAACGATCTCACTTTCGGTCTGGCCCACGGGGTGGACTACGTGGCGCTCTCCTTCGTCCGTAGCGTGGAAGACATTCGCGAAATCAAAGGCCTGATTGCCGAACAAGGCCATCAGACACCTGTGGTGGCCAAGATCGAAAAGCATGAAGCCCTGGACCAGATCGATGAAATCGTCGATACGGCGGATGCCATCATGGTCGCCCGGGGCGATCTGGGCGTCGAAATCCCCCTGGAAAATGTCCCCAACATCCAGAAGATGATCGTTCAAAAAGCCAACCGACGGGGACGTCCGGTTATCATCGCCACCCAGATGCTGCGTTCCATGGTGGACGCGCCGCGTCCCACCCGGGCCGAAGCGGCCGATGTGGCCAATGGGGTCCTCGATGGTGCCGATGCGGTCATGCTTTCCGAGGAGACCGCCAGCGGCGGTTATCCGGTGGAAGCCGTGCAGTTCATGGCTAAAATTATCCGGGCGGCCGAAGAGCGGTTTCCCTACAAACGCTATCTGAAACAGATGCAGCATCTGAACATTTCCCAATCCGTGGCCGCGGCGGCCTGCAATCTGGCGGAAAGTCTGAATGCCGCCGCCATCGTGGCCACCACCCGATCCGGCGCCACGGCGCGCCACGTGGCGCGCTTCCGACCCCGTGGCCGCCTCATTGCCCTTTCGCCCAGTGAAAAAACCGTTCGACGCCTAAGTATGTGCTGGGGCTGCATTCCTTGCCATTTGAGCCTTGCCGACGACACGGATGAAATGATCGAATCCGCCGCTGAATCCGCGCTGCAAACCGGACATGTGCACAGTGGCGATCTGGTCGTGATCACCGGCGGGAGACCGCTTTATGCCGCCGGCACCACCAATATGCTGTGGGTCAAACGGCTCTAAGGACATAGGGCGCAACCGCACGCGTCTTTAAGGCGTCAGGGGTGTGCGAAACCGCAGAGAGAAATCAGCGCTATGGGATTCATCCGACGTCAGGAAGAAAAAATGGCCGCCCGCCTGATCCAATGGCACCTGTCGCAAAAGGATTTGCCACCGCTGACCGCCGACGAACTAGCGCAGAAATCCTCGCATCTGGTGGCCGATGCCCATCGCGTGGCACGGCAGCGCGGCCAAAATGTGGTGGCCATTATGAAAGAAATGGTGGCCGAGGTCATGAAGCGTTAACCTCCCGCAAAGGGAGACCCCCTTCATTCATCTGCAGGTCTTACGAAAAACACAGCGAGCGGCGAATCTGAGAGCGGACCGGTGCCCAAGACACGTCGGCACTGAAGATGCCTCACTTTTCCGATGCCGACTTACATATTGAAATATGGCCGGCGGCATGCTATGCACCCAAGCTTAAGCTGATATGGCCCACGCTTGCTGTTTTCTTTAACCGCTTCATCCCAAATAATAGGCAGAGCAAAAGGAGGTCGTGATGCGAAAAGGTTTTCTATTGGTAACCGCCGTTCTGATTCTTGGGCTGGCACTTGCGCCGGGCGCTTGGTCGGCCGACCAGATCAACATTGGTTTCAACATCCCTTTGACGGGCGACAACCCGGATGTCGGCGCGTCCTCCAAAAATGCCGCCGAAATGTATATCAAGAACAACCCCACGGTGAACGTGGGCGGCAAGACCTATGCCCTCAATTTTATTTATGAGGACAACGAATACAAGGCTGAATCCGCCGTGAAGGCGATGACCAAACTGATTCAGGTGGACAACGTACTCGGCGTTATCGGCCCCCAGTCCTCGAGCCAGGCCGTGCCGGCCGGCGAAGTGGCCAACAACGATAAAACCCCTATGATCAGCCCTTGGTCCACCAACCCCAACACGACTCTTGATCGGCCTTACGTCTTCCGGGGCTGCTTCCTGGATCCCTTCCAGGGACCGGTAGCCGCTGATTTCGCCACGGAAGAACTCGGTGCAAAGACGGCGGCGGTGCTCTATGACATCGCGGCCGACTATCCCAAAGGCCTGGCCGAATTCTTCAAGGCTGCTTTTGAAGCCCTGCATGGCAAAGGTTCGGTGGTGGCCTTTGAATCCTTCACGACCGGTGACAAGGACTTTTCAGCCCAGATGACCAATATCGTGGCCTCGGGCGCGGATGTCCTGTTCGTGCCCCAATACTACTCGGAAGTCCCCCTGATCGTTCAGAGCGCCAAAGAGATGGGCTGGGACAAACCCATCCTGGGCTCCGATTCCTGGGGCGGCGGCGACCTGATGGGCCTTTGCGGCGATGCCTGCAAGGGCTATTATTTCTCCACCCACTATGCAGCCGCCGGCGCCAAGGGCGCTACCAAGGATTTCATCGATGCCTACCAGGCCGCCTATGGCAAAACGCCTGACGACGTTGCCGCCCTTACTTGGGATTCCTTGGGGCTGATGATTCGCGCCATCCAGGACACCGAAGGCCTATCGGGCGACATCGCGACCGATCGCACCAAGGTCAAGGATGCCCTAGCGACCATCAAAAACTTTCCCGGCATCACCGGTGAGATGACCTTTACCCCGGAAGGGGATCCGAAGAAGTGTGCCGTGATCGTCAAGATTAACGGCGAGGGACAGTTCGAATTTTACAAGTCCGTATGCCCGAAGTGATTCGTCCATCCAACTGATCACTGCCGCACCGGCCGACGAGCCTATGGGCATGGACCGGTGCGCGGCATCCAATCAAGGGGCCCGGGTAAAGCCCTCCTGGGCCTCTTGCTATATCTCAGGGAGCGCGTCGGAATGACTTTCAGCTTTTTCATGCAGAACATGGTCAATGCCCTGCAATGGGGGAGTTTCTATGCCCTCATTGCGCTGGGCTATTCCATGGTTTACAGCATCTTGATGCTCTTCAATTTTGCGCACGGTGATATTTTCATGGTGGGGGCCTACATCGGTTTGTTCGTGGCCACCGGCCTGATTGCGCTCTTTGGTGCCGGGGCAGGCGCCATGCTACCGGGGTGGGTGATCCTGGTGATCACCATTCTGGCGTCGATGATGCTGACGGCGTTGGTGGGCGTGATCGTCGAGCGGGTGGGCTACCGGCCGCTGCGAGACGCACCCCGGGCCTCGGCCGCCATCACGGGATTGATGATCGGGATTATCCTGGAGACCTTGAACATCATTTTCCTCGGAGGACAGCGCCTCAAGTTCCCCTCGTTGATCGAATCCCATACCTATAACATCGGCGGGGTTTTCGTTACCAACAAGAAAATCATGATCGTTCTGGTTTCGCTGCTGCTGATGACGCTCCTGCACCAGTTCGTGACGCGCACCAAATGGGGGATGGCCATGCGGGCCATGGCCTTTGATTTCGTGGTGGTGCCCCTGGTGGGCGTTCCGCTCAACACCATTGCCGCCATGACCTTTGCCATCGGCTCCGCTTTGGCGGCGGCGGCCGGGATTCTCTTCGGCCTGGCCTATCCGGTGCTCGATCCCTATATGGGGGTCGCCCTGGGTTGGAAGGCCTTCGTGGCCGCTATATTAGGTGGGCGGGGCTCCATCTTGGGGGCTTGTCTCGCCGGATTCATGCTCGGGTTTATCGAAATCATGACGGTGCCGGCCATCCAGATCATAAACCGGCTCTTCGCATTGAATATCGGTTCCAACCTGCGCGACCTGATTGCCTATTCCATTGTTTTGCTAATTCTTATTTTTCGGCCTCATGGGTTGTTTGGCGAAGTCTACAGCGCCAAGCTCAGGTTGTAAGTCATCCCCAAATCGCATAAACCGCTTTCGCAACAGGACATACCCGAATGGCGACCAATTCAACTCAACCCCCTGCACATGGCTGGCGAGGCACGTTGCAGCAGTTTCTGGCCCCGATACCGGCGCTTGGATTTTTGCTCGGCATGCTGGCGTGCGTTTTAATTGAAAAAGGCGCCGGAGAAGGACTGGCCGGCCTCCTGGGACTGCCCAAAATCCCTATCCTGTTCGGCCTCGTCAATATCTTCAACGTCATTGGCGGGGTGGTCCATATGATAAAGGGAGCGCCTTTCGAAGTGGCCAGCCTGCTTCAGATCCCGGCCTCGCTGGCCTATTTCGCACTGGTTTATTTACTCCCGCTGGCGATTGTAGCGCGGCTGCTCGCCAAACCGGCCAATCAAGTGGCCGGCGGGCTGCAAGGACGTTCTCTGCTGATTTCAGTCCTGATTCACCTGGCCCTGCTTTACGCGGTTCTCCATCTATGGACCACCGTGAACGACTATCGGCTGATTACCCTAAAAATCATGCTGGTGGCAGTCCTCTTTACCTTGAGTCTCAATGTCATCAATGGCTACATGGGCGAGTTTTCCTGCTCCCATCCCGGTTTCATGGCCATTGGCGCCTACATGTCATCCCTGTTTACAGTCGGTCTTTTTGTGGATGACAAGGTGCTGGGGGCAGCCAAATTGGGATTTTCCATGGCCTATCTCACCTTCCCGCTGGCCTTGATTTTCGGGGGCATCGCGGCCGCTTTGGCTGCTCTGATCGTGGCGATACCGTCCTTCAAGACACGGGGCGACTATCTGGCCATCATCTCACTGGCCTTCCTGTTTATCGTCAAAAGCCTCTTTGAAAATTTGCAGGGGCTGGGTGGCGCCCGCGGGATTTCCGGCCAACCGGATTGGGCTTCCCTGCCGGTCATTTTCATCGTCGTCGTGGTCGGTATCTGGGTCATCAATAATTTTGTGACCTCTTCCCTGGGCAAGGCCCTCAATGCGGTTCGTGACGACGAATCCGCCGCCGAGGCCATGACCGTCAATACCCGCAAGACCAAGATGGCGGCTTTCATGTTCGGCGCTTTCTGGGCCGGAATGGCCGGTGGTCTGCTGGCCCATGTGCTGCGCTACGTCAACCCGGCCATGTTCGGCATCCAGAAGCTGGCCGAAGTTCTGGCGATGGTCTATTTCGGTGGTCTCAACTCCGTGGTCGGTTCCATCGTCGGAGCGGTTTCCATCAGCCTCCTGGGAGAAGCGCTGCGGCCGCTGGAGATTTTCAAATGGATCGTGATACCGCTGCTGCTCATCCTGGTCATGATCTACCGGCCCACGGGATTGATTGCTTTCCGGGAGTTCGACATTCGCAAGATCCTGCGACCCAAGGGGTCCCTGGACGAGGAGGTTTAGGGTGGCACTGCTTCAAATCAACCATATGACGCATTACTTTGGTGGCTTGCGTGCCGTCAGCGACTTCAATCTGTCCATCGAAGCGGGGCAAATCCGGGGCCTGATCGGACCCAACGGCGCGGGAAAGACGACCATTTTTAACTTGATCACCGGCATTTATACGCCTACCGAAGGTCAGGTCGAGTTCAAGGGCGAGTCTATCCTGGGGCTGCAACCCAACCAGATCGCTTCGCGCGGCATTGGCCGCACCTTTCAGGATTTGCGTCTCTGGCGGCACATGACCGTGCTCGAACACGTCAAGCTGGCGCGTTATTCAAAGCTGACCTATGGATTGATGGGGGCCTTTTTCGACACGCCCCATCGCAACCGGGAAGAGCACGAAAGCGAAGCACGCGCCCGGGAATTGTTGCAGCTCCTGGGAATCGAACATCTGGCCGATCAAATCGTGACCAATCTTCCTTACGGGGCCCAGCGCCGGGTCGAGATGGCGCGCGCCCTGGCCATCGAGCCGCAGATTCTTTTTCTCGACGAACCCACGGTCGGTATGACCCCTGAGGAATTGACGCAGATCATGGACGTGATCCGATCGATCCACAGCAAACTGGGATTGGCCATTTTCCTGATCGAACACCGGCTGAAATTCGTCATGGAACTCTGCGAGCGGATTCAATGCCTGGTTTTCGGCGAAGCGATTGCCGAGGGGACCCCCGATGAGATCCAGAACAATCCCCAGGTGATCGAAGCCTATCTGGGAAAAGACATGGTGGAGACATAATGCTGACCATCGAAAATTTACGTGTGAATTACGGTAATATCCGTGCGTTGCACGGTATCAGTCTGACCATCGAAGAAGGCGAAATCGTCACCATTATCGGCGCCAACGGGGCCGGCAAGAGCACGACCCTGCGGGCCATCTCCGGTCTCGTACCGATCGCGGCGGAGTCGCACCTGACCTTCCAGGGGCAGGATTTAAAACGCTTTGCGGCGGACAAGATCGTCAGCAAGATGGGGATTTCCCATGTGCCCGAGGGGCGGCGCTTGTTCGGGAATCTGACGGTGCTGGAAAACCTTAAGCTGGCCACCTTCGCACGCAAAGATAAGGATGGCATCGCCAACGATATGAAACGGGTCTTCACCATTTTCCCCCGGCTGGATGAAAGAAAGCATCAAAAGGCCGGCACGCTTAGCGGCGGAGAGCAGCAAATGCTCGCCATCGGCCGTGCTTTCATGAGCGGGCGCCGCATGATGCTGCTGGATGAGCCGTCCATGGGTCTGGCTCCACTGCTGATGATGAACGTCTTCGATGCCCTCAAGGAGATCAACAAGGAGGGGACCACGATTTTGCTCGTGGAACAGAATGCGCGGCTGGCCCTGCAGTTTTCCCAGCGCGGGTATGTTTTAGAAACCGGCAAATTGGTTCTGGAAGGGCCGTCAGCCGAGCTGCTGAACAATCCTGAAGTTCAAAAAGCCTACCTCGGTGGATAATCCCGCCCGCTAACCGCCAACGCGATCGCCCGGATGCTTTCCAAGCACCGGGCGCTTTTTGTTTGTAGCCGGGCCGACTTGCCAAGGGCCAGTTGGTTCCTATCATGAGATCAAACCGAACCATCGCATCGACCATGAAAATTCGCCTGTGCAGGTCTCGGGCGGAATATCGTGAAAGGAGACTTATTGTGAGAACCGATTGTCGATCCGTCGTTCTGGCGTCCCTGGCTGCCGATGCGCTCGCCCTGGGCGCCCATTGGATATACGATACCCATCAGATTGATGCCCAAATCGGTCGGGTGGACCAGTTGCGAACCCCGCTGCCCTCATCGTTCCATACTAACAAGAAGCGCGGGGACTTTACGCATTATGGGGATCAAACGGTTTTGCTGCTAGATTTTCTTGCGGAGACCGGCCGTTTTGACGGCCCTTTATTTTCACGGCGGTGGCAGGACTATTTCAAGGATTATACCGGCTACCGGGACCACGCCACCAAAGAAACGTTGCAGGGGCTTGAAGAAGGGCGGTCTCCCGAAGAGGCCGGATCGGCATCCTCCGATCTGGGTGGGGCGGCCCGCATTGCACCGCTGGTCTTTCGCTACCACGCAGATGAGGATGCTTTGGCGGCGGCTGTCCGGCAACAGACCGCCCTGACCCACCGGCATCCGGATGTCGTTGACAGTGCCGCCTTCTGGGCACGGGTGACGACGGCCGTCCTGGGGGGCCAGACACCCTTGCAGGCCTTGCAGGACGTCCTCCAATCCTATTATAATCGTTCCCCTTTCGACCGCTGGGTGACCCGCGGCATCGACAGCCGCGAAATGACTACCCGGGCGGCCATCGGGCAATTCGGTCAGGCCTGCGATGTGGGCGCCGCTTTCCCCGGTGTCGTTCACCTGATTGCCAAATATCAGGACGATCCCCGTAGCGGGCTAGTCGCGAACGTCATGGCCGGCGGCGATTCGGCCGCGCGGGGATTGCTGGCGGGAATGGTTTTCGGCGCTTTTGCCGGAAGGGAAGCGGTCGACCCCGATTGGGTGACAGGCTTGAACGACCTTCGCCGGATTGAATCGGATCTGGATCGGCTGTCGTCGGCGGGGTGAAATATGAAATGGCTGCTGGCCATCCTGGCAATGGTTTATGTCTTGGTTCCCTGGGATGTGCTGCCGGATTTTTTGGTCGGCTTGGGCTGGCTGGATGATCTCCTGCTGGCCGGTCTGGTCTGGTATTTCTTTTTCAGAAGGAGCGAAAGACCCACTGGGCAAAACGATCCGGGGGCGAACAGCGGTTCAGCGCACAGGCACCAACAGTCGCAGCAAAAGACGGCCAATGAAGCCGGCGATGCCGAAGCGGCACGGGATCCCTATCGTATTCTGGAATTACAACCCGGTGCCGGTCAGACGGAAATCCGGGCGGCTTATCGTCGATTGGCCACCCGCTATCATCCGGATAAAGTGGCCCATCTGGGGGAAGATTTCCAAGCCCTGGCCGAAAAAAAATTCAAAGCCATTCAAGCGGCTTACGACATGCTGCGCCAGCACCGCTAAAGGTCCTAACAACCGTCTAGTCAGGCTCGTTGATGAGCATGGTGGCCGGGTCGAAGCGTACGGCTGTATTGCACCGGAGATTTTCAAACCCCTTGAGGATACAGATGTGGATGTCCTGGCCCTCCGGCTGCAATTGCACCGCCACCTCGAACAGATCCTGCAGGGATGACAACTGCGGGGGCATACCGTCCGGCAGCGGTGTTTCATGGCGATGGGTCCGCACCGTAAACCAGCATCGTACCCCGGTCTCGACGCTCAATTCTTTCAGCTCTTCGAGCTGGCCGCGGATATCGCCTTCAAAGGGCATTCCGTCCACGATGAGGGTGTGCGGCCGGAAGATACTCTGCTCCATCAAATCGGTCATCCGTTCCCTGAGTTTCGGTACACTGAAGCCTTCCACCTTGAAGGTCATGATGAAACGGCGGGGCAGCACGTCGTCCCACAAGGGGGAGGACGCCTTCAAATGACGCTTTTGCGTCAACAGATTAAAAACCTCCTGGTACCACAGGGTGACCTTATCCACCGGGTCTTCCAGGCTGACATGCAGAACGTTGCGATCCTGCAGCATGGTATACAGGGCAATCTGAACCAGGAAGGCGGTTTTGCCGATACCGGCGCGGGCCAGGACTGCTCCGAAAGCGCCGTCCGGCAAACTGTCCTCCGAAGTCAGGCCCAATTGGTGAAGCGGATTTTTTAACAACAGGTCCTTTTTCATCATGGTCAGGTTCCTTTTCCTGATGGTGATGAGTCGTCCGCAGGGCCCCCGGGAGGCGGATTCAAGGCAGGGGACCGATGTCGTTCCGACAGGTTGTGCTCGAACGGGCAAGGGCCGTACAAACGGTGATAGCGTGCCTTTCAACAACCCGTCTCCTTTGAGCGTTGGTAAGAGGTGCGGGGCGCCTGGTCGTGCTCCCGCGACCGATCAGATCGCTGCCATCAGGCCACTTTTTTCTTTTCCGCCTGGCGCTGTTTCTCAAGCTCCTCGGCCACGGATTGCGGCACTTGCCGGTAGGTCGCAAATTCCATGGTAAATTGCGCCTTGCCCTGGGTAAGGGAGCGCAGCACCGTGGAATACCCGAACATCTCGGCCAACGGCACCTGGGACTCGATGGCGCACTGGATGCCCTCGTCCTGGGAGCCCACGATCATTCCGCGGCGCTGGTTCAGTGATCCCATCACCGCCCCCTGAAATTCGGTGGGGGTTTCGACGACCACCTTCATGACCGGCTCCTGGATGATGGGTTTGGCCTTGGCATAGCCCTGCAGAAAAGCCCCTCGGGCAGCGGCCTGAAAGGCCATATCGGAAGAATCCACCGCGTGGGAGGCGCCGTCGTTGATGACAACCCGGACACCGGTGACCGGGAATTCCATCTTAGGGCCCTTGGCCAGACAATTGCGAAAGCCTTTTTCGCAGGCCGGAATATATTGCGTCGGAATCGATCCGCCCACGACCTTGCTCTCGAATTCGAATTCACCCTCGGCCAGAGGCTCCAGATAACCGGCCACACGGCCGTACTGGCCGGCCCCGCCGGTCTGTTTCTTGTGGATGTAATCGAATTCCGCCTGGGCCGTAATGGTTTCGCGATAGGCCACCTGGGGCTTGCCGGTGGTGACTGAAGCGGCATATTCCCGTTTCATCCGTTCGACGTAAACTTCCAGGTGGAGCTCCCCCATTCCCGATATGATCGTGTCACCGGTTTCCTCGCTGACATAGGTTTTAAAGGTGGGATCCTCCTTGGTAAAGCGGTTCAAGGCCTTTGACATGTTGATTTCGGCCTTATGATCGTCCGGCTTGATGGCCAGCGAAATGACCGGTTCCGGCACATACATGGAGGTCATGGTGAGGCTGTGGCCCGGCGTTACAAAGGTGTCTCCGGAAGCACAGTCGATACCGAACAGGGCGCCGATGTAGCCGGCCGGAATCGCTCCGATGTCTTCCATCTGGTCGGCATGCATCCGAACCACACGGCCGATTTTGACTTTCTTTCCGGTGCGCACGTTGATGACGGTATCGCCCTTGGCGAGGCGGCCCTGATAGACCCGGATATAGGTCAATTGACCATACTGCCCGTCTTCAAGCTTGAAGGCCAGGGACACCAGGGGATCGTTTTGCTTGACACTCAGGGTGACGGGCGCTTCCTCATGCTCGGTATCCAGAGCGGTATTTTCCACGTCGGCCGGGCAGGGGAGATAGGCGGAGACAGCGTCCAGCAAGGGCTGAACCCCCTTGTTTTTATAAGCCGACCCCATGAGGACCGGGGTAATGCCGCGTTGCAAAACACCTTCCCGCAAGGCGTCATAGATCAGCTCGGCCGGGATGTCCTGCTCTTCCAACACGGCTTCCATGAGGGCGTCGGAAAACATGGTGGCGGCATCGATGAGTTCCTCACGCCGCTGGGCAGCTTCTTCCTGCAGGGATTCCGGAATGGCATCCAGGTGGAGGGTTTCGCCGTTGTCGCCATCGAAGTAAATGGCCTGCATGCGCACCAGGTCGACAACCCCTTCGAAATCCGCCTCCAGGCCGATGGGAATCTGGAGCGCGATCGGTTGGTGGCCCAGTTTGTTGCGCAATTGGTCGATCACGCGGAATGGATTGGCCCCGCTGCGGTCGCACTTGTTGATAAAGGCGATCGAGGGCACCTTGTAACGCTTCATTTGCTGATCGACGGTGATGGACTGGGATTGCACCCCGCCCACGGCGCACAATACGAGGATGCCGCCGTCGAGCACCCGCAAAGACCGTTCCACTTCGATGGTAAAATCCACATGGCCCGGGGTGTCGATGATGTTGATCTCGTGACCCTGCCATTCACAATAGGTCGCCGCCGAAGCAATGGTAATTCCGCGTTCCTTCTCGAGCTCCATCGAATCCATGGTGGCGCCCACGCCGTCTTTGCCCTTGACGTCGTGGATGGCGTGGATGCGCTGGGTATAGAACAGGATGCGTTCCGTGAGCGTGGTCTTGCCGGAATCGATGTGAGCGCTGATGCCGATATTCCTAACCTTTTGAATGTCCGCTTTCATCTTGCAATCCTTTTGCAATCCTTATGGTATTGGGTGGTCAGGCTATCCCTCGGCGGGCAGGGTACGATCCCGCTCCTCCGAGAAGACCATAAAAAAATCACCCGGACCAAGGATCCGGGCGATGCATAACTGACATATCAATATTAGAAATAAATTAATATATAATAAAAATAATGTTTGTCAATCAAAATTTGGGAGGGACGTTAGCCTTGATGTATAATTGTCGCATTGCGGACCACACTCTGCCGTCGCCGCTTTCGACAAGTTACAGTAACTGGCGCCTAAGACCGCCGCTTCCAGTCGCATTGCGGTCACATCCGCTTGCCTGATTTGTGCGGCTGCGCAGAAGAACGTAGGTCGCTCGGACGCCCCCGTCACAATGGCGAGCGCTGGTGCAGGCCAATACCCCTTTGCGCCACCTCCCCCGATTCAGTCATTGGACGAGCCGTGATTTAAGAACCGGTTCATCCGGCGTAGGCTTTTAGAGCTCCGGTGCGCCGGACGGAATCAGGCAGGCAAATACCAGTTTTTTGGCACTGCGATTGCGGACCTGATGCAATTCATTCCCCGGGATAAACACGACCGAGCCCGGTTTGACCGTTTGCCATTCGCCGTTCTGGTAGACGTCTCCCTCACCGGAATGGAAAAAGATTTCGTGCTCCCATTCGTGCTGGTGGCGAGGGGTAAAGCCCTCAGGAGAAAGCTCGAAGACCCGCATACAGAAATTGGCCGCTCCGTCAGCCTGTCCTATGACGACGCGACCTGTGACGCCGCGTACCTGCTCGCCATCAAATGATTGCGGGGTTGCATCGGTATAATGGACGATTTTCATCATGGGTTTCCTTTGCGAAGCAATCAGGGGTATGAGATTATCCTCGGCTCGCCCGCCGCCCCCTGGGGCAGCCGGGACGCTTCGTGGATGATGCCGCCGGCAGAGTGCTCATTTCATCTACGGTACCCATGGTAACCCCTTGGGCTTGGCTTGGCAACGGTTATGACGCGATCGGTGGAACTCTTCCTAAAGTTTGAGGTGCAGGCAACCGAATAGATTTTCTGCCCCCAGATGATGCTTTGGTGCTCCCAGCGAGGACGACCGTCGCGCGCCCTGTATTTGGAAGGCAGGCATTGCTTGACTAAGCTACGGTTTTGGGATCAAATAATGCTCATCTCAGTCCGGTATTGATGACTAAGGAGCCTGGCATGGATATCAATGTTTGTTGTCCCGAAAAAGTGGTCTCGGCCGAAGAGGCCATTGCTAAAATCAAGCGGGGCAGCCGTGTGTTTGTCGGTACCGGATGCGGTGAACCCCAGCATCTCATTCGGAGTATGGTAAAAAACCCCCAATTACAGGACATCATGCTCTATCAGATGCTGTCTTACACCTTTGCGGACTACGTGGATGATCCAACCTTCGCGAATCGGTTCAATCTCAAGCTGTTTTTTATCAGCAAAATCATGCGCAAGGCCGCTTTCGAAGGCAAGATCGATTATATCCCGGCCTATTTATCCAAGATTCCCCGTCTGTTTGCCAGCCATCGCATCGGTCTGGATGTCGCCTTGGTGCAGGTCAGCCCCCCCGACCATTTCGGTTATTGCAGTCTGGGCGTTTCCATCGATATTACCCGCTCGGCCATGGAACATGCCCATCTCGTCATTGCCCAAGTCAACCCTTGCATGCCGCGCACCTGGGGTGACAGTTTCGTGCATGTTGACGAGATCGACTATCTGGTTCCGAAGGACGAGCCTCTGGTCGAAACGATGGTCGATGTCGGGGATAACGAGATATCCAAGCGTATTGGCCATTTCGTCTCGGAGTTGGTAGAGGACGGCGCCACACTGCAAATCGGGTTCGGCTATTTGCCCAATGCTATTCTGCGCTATCTGGATCATAAGCATGATCTCGGCATTCACACTCAGCTCATTACCGACGGTCTCCTGCCGCTTTTTAATAAAGGGGTCATCACCAATAAGAAGAAGACGCTTTTGCCTGGGAGAGTGGTTGCCTCCCTTTGCATGGGGTCGGAACAACTTTATCAGTTCGTGGACAACAACCCGGCCTTTTATTTCCGATCCTCGGAGTTCGTGAACGATCCCACTGTTATTGCCCGTAATGATAACCTCGTTTCCATCAGTAGTGCCCTCGAAGTGGATCTCACCGGACAGGTCTGCTCGGATTCCATGGGCCACCTCTTTTACAGCGGTATCGGTGATCAGGTTGATTTCTTACGTGGTAGCGCCATGTCCAAAGGAGGGTTCTCCATCATTGCAATGCCCTCCACGGCTTGCAACGGCAATGTATCGCGTATCGTTCCCTATCTCAGCGAAGGTTCCGGGGTGGCCACGACACGTGCCGATGTGAATTTCGTTGTTACTGAATACGGTATTGCCGAACTTCAGGGAAAAAGTATTTTTCAGCGTGTAATGGAACTCACCCAGATTGCCCACCCCAAGTTTCGTGATCAGCTAATCCAGACGGCCAAGGGCCGACACTATATTTTCGCCGATCAATTGACGCCTACCCAAGAAGACCTTTTGTTTCTGGAAGGTTACAAATCGACGTTGAAGATTAAAAATGGAAAAACGTTGCATTTTCGTCCGTTGCTGCCATCAGATGAATTTGCCTATCGCAATTTCTTCTACTCACTTCAGGAAGAGACTATTTATTACCGTTTCTTTTACCAAATGAAGTTGTTTTCCCATGAAGTCATCCAGAAGCAATGGGCTAGTGTCGACTACCGAAAAAATATGTCGATGATCGGATTGGTTCAAAGGGGTGGTCATCAGGAGATTGTCGCGATCGGCACCTATGCCCAGGAAGACGCTACTAGCGCCGAGGTGGCTTTTGTGGTGCGCGAGGATTTTCAAGGTATGGGAATCGCGTCTTATTTGCTCAAAATATTGGAGGGGATTGCTAAGGAAAATGACTATGCGCGATTTACTGCAACGGTTTTGCAGGATAACCCGGGCATGTTGTCCGTATTCCGAAAACGTTACCCGAAGGCCGAATTGAAAGCCACCGGAGGCAACGAGATCGCTGTCAAAATGGATTTCACACCCAGCGAGGAACCATAAAAGAAGGCGCTTTGGTCAGCTTCAATTTAGCATGAACGGGAGGGAAGCGGCGCTGATTTGAATCGGGTTTACCCTGTTGAGGGGGATGAGAAATTTGAGTTTTTCCTTGATAAAGCGCTATTTTTTCTGCTATTTATGAAAAATCATGCGTCAATTTGGCATTTGTATCAGGTTTGGAAAAAAGGCCTGTAGGCCTTTTGACAGGCATAAGCCAAAACGTGACCACGTTCGCATGCAATGCAAGATGCATGCGAAATTTCGCCAGCGTAGGTTATTCTTGAAACCGAAACCGCAGGATACCATGGATTTGCTTAAAAGGCTGGCCGTCAAAAGATCGATCGAACAAAAGATTACGAACCCTTACAGGGCGTGACCCATACATATTTAGGGAGGTACTTCAATTGTCATATACGCTTGGGCAGAAACAGCTTGATAGTATAGACGAAATCCTTCAGACCGATTTGGTGGATATTGGCGTGCATTGCGTTTTCCTTATCGATATGTCTGGCAATATTATTGCCAGTTTAGATGATGGTGAGAATAGACACGATATTTATTCGCTCGCGGCTCTGGCGGCCGGTAACTTTGGTGCGGTGAGCGCGATGGCCAAGATCATCGGTGAGGGCGAATTTTCATTGCTGTTTCATAAAGGTAAAAAAGAAAATATCCACTTTAGCAAGGTTTTGACCGAATTTTTATTGATTACGCTTTTTGGTAATGACCTTTCGCTTGGTTTCTTGCGGTTGAAGGTTGCCGAATCGGTTGAAAAAATAAAAAAGATTTTAGAACCGATTCACACCCCATAACGCGCCGTTCTATATCAATATAAATGACCGACCGCAAACGCTAGGTATAATCTCAATGGCATTCGTCAATCTAAAGAAAAAAGAAGTTCAGGTTAAAATCGTCTATTATGGTCCCGGTAGAGGCGGAAAAACGACAAATCTTGAGTATATCTATGCAAAGTTCAATGAACGAATTCAGACTGAGATGGTGACCGTCAAGACACATGGTGACCGAACGTTGTTCTTTGATTTTTTGCCGATCGATATCGGTAAAATTAATGGATATACCGCTAAGATGCAACTCTATACCGTACCGGGACAGGTCAAATACAACGCAACGCGGCGGTTGGTTTTAAGAGGCGTCGATGGAATAGTGTTTGTGGCTGACTCAATGGCGGTGAGAAGAGAAAAGAATATTCTTTCGCTCAAGAATCTTCATGAAAACTTAAAAAATTATAAAAAAAGTATTTTTTCCATCCCCTTGGTTTTTCAATACAACAAGGTCGATTTGGCCGAACAGGGGATACCGTTGCTGCCGTTTGCGACCATGGAAAAAGATCTCAACAGTCAACTCAAACGCCCTGCTTTCGAAGCCAGCGCGGTAACGGGATCAAATGTTGTTCCTACCCTGAAAAAGATTATTACAATGACCATGGCCTCGATAAAGGACGAATTAAAATAGGAGGATACTGTTGAAGAGCGATGCCAAACAAAGCAAAGTAGATAGCGATTTGGCGGATCGACTTGATACCCTTTTTGATGAAACCGATTCAGATGAGAGTTCCGCCCACAAAAAAGGCCAATCGAATGATCCTCTGGATGAACTCAAGTCGCTGGTCATGTCGATTGAATGGGAAATTACCGATGAGGTGATGGAGCGCTTCCTATCCCAAATTGATTTCCTTAAAACGCGTTTTGAAGAAGACCGCATTCTGGTCATGTTCCTTCAGTTGTTGGGCTCGCTTGGGTTGTATATCAAGACGAATAAGGGCAAGGCGCATCCCAACGCTTTCAAACTATTGAATTCCGTGTATTCAGGTTTTGAAGATGCCACCTCGCCGGGGAAATTGTCCCCTTCGGAAAAGAAGAAACTGCTTTATGTCGAGCTGAACAAATACAAAGAACTAAAGGAACAGATCGAATCAACGCGGAGCCCTGAAAACGAACCGCCGCGAATACCAGAGACGGTTGCCGGACGAGGCAGTGGACAAAAAGCAGCTGCCAATGAAACCCGTCAAATGGCCAACGTTAGCGAATCAGCACATAGTGGCCTGCTATCCCAAGCACATTTCGATGAAGTTGTAGATGCGATGAAAGCATTGATTTTGAAAGAACTATCCGGAATACGCGAAGATATAGCACGTTTGGCTAAGTCCAAATAAACGCATGCGATTTTGTGAGTGTTATAGCGATTAAGTTCATAGACATAGGAGGAGCTAATAACGACTGGCAATTGCGACGCGATGTTGAAGAATATAGGGAGGTAAACGATGGATTTTGCGTCCGGTGATATTTCTGTGCTCGTTTTCAAACCAGTCGTAAGGGACGATGTAGGGAATTTTTCCCTCGATGGCCACATGTTGAGCGTCCTCATGGCGTTGGATGGAGAAAAAACGCTTGGCCAAATTGCCCAGCAGGCCAACCTAAACATGGCGACGATCAGGGAGGCTGTCAGAAAACTTTTCGAGCTTAAACTGGTCGAAATCATAAAACAAGATATTCAGTTTCTCGACCAGGATTTTATATCGTTTTTAATTTCCGAAATGTCGCTCGCCATCGGCCCCCTCGGAGAGGTGATTGTCGAGGATGGTATCGAGGATCTGGGGTATAGCAAAACCACCTTTCCAACGAACCGCGCGGCCGAGTTAATCAACATGCTGGCGCGAGAAATCCAAAGGGATGAAAAGAGAACCGAATTCAAGCAGAGCATGGTAAACAAAATTAGAGAAAAAGGCTACTGAAGAGAATGTATCTAAAATCCGAACTGATAGTACAGGGCACTGACGGTTGTCTGGAAAATGGAGAAACGAAATTTATTCCGAGAAATGTAAAAAATGTTCTGCTATGTTGTCGATACAGCGATACCGTAGATAAGGAGTGCGGCTATGATCGTTATTTGTGAAGAGTGCGGAAAAAAATATAAAATCGACCCCGCGAAAATTAAAGGCGAACAAGCACGATTCAAATGCAAAGCGTGCTCGCATATTATTACCGTAAAAAAGCAAGAACCAGTTGAACAGAGCGTACCCGAACTGGAACCTGTATTCGAATCCCAACCGGTGCTTGAAGATGTCGACAAAAGTAGTGGTTATCAGGCCGAAGAGACAACGCCGGACCAAGCCGCGGAGCCGTCAGCACCTTCAACCGCTAAGCGGGTCGCGCGTCGCAAAAAAAAGACGGGCATGGGACTCACCAGCAAGGTCATTCTGTTGATGCTTCTGGTCAGCTTGGTGCCGGGCGCGATTTATTTTATCATTTCCTTCAAACAGACCAATGATCGCATCGTGCAAGACACCACGCGTTTTGGTACCCAAACCACGAATGCCTTGGCCAATGAAGTCAGCGAATGGGTCGATAAGAATGTTCGCGTCCTTAATACTGTGGCTCAGCTGCCAGGTATTCAATCAATGAATCGATTCGAGCAAGAGATTCTTCTCAAGGCCGTGCAGAAGGAATACCCCTGGATGTATCTTGTTTTTACGACGGATATCAATGGAATGAATATCGCCCGTAATGACGACAAGGACCTTAGAGACTATTCCGACCGGCAATATGTTCAAGACATTACCTCCGGCAAGGCACTTGCCTGGCAGAATTTGATCGGGAAAACATCTAAACAGCCAGCTTTGGTTATCGCTGTTCCCATTCAAAAAAACGGCCAGACGATCGGTGTAATGGCCGCGGCAATGACACGTGACACCATCAGCAAAAGAATTGCGAACTGGCGTGAAGGTAAAACCGGATATGCGTTTTTGGTCGATCAAGACGGCAAGGCGTTGGCTCATCCTAAAAAGGCATTTGTCGAGCAGCAGAAAGATTTAAGCCAGGATCCTCTGGTTAAGGCTGCGCAAGCCCGAAAGAGCGGCCTGATAGAGTTTACCGATGCCGACGGACAGGCCGAAATAGGCTTTGCCCAGAAAACCCCCCTGGGATGGACACTTGCCATTCAACAATCGAAGGCAGAGGCTTTTGCTCTTCTTAAAGAAGCACAAATATTTGCGCTTATTTTGATGGGGGCCACTTTCATCATCGTTGTGGCGATCGCCTATATTGCGAGCCGTGCTATAGTAATGCCCATCCGCAAGTTGACGGATGCCGCGAACCGCATCAGTGTCGGCGAGTTAGGGGTTGAAATAAAAACGACGTCGAAGGATGAAATCGGTGATTTGGCGGAAGCTATTACGCGCATGCAGGATAGTATCCGCTTGTCCATTGAAAGGCTTAGACGTCGTCGAAGGTGACGTTATCGGTCGATTACGGGATACTCATGAAACCCAGCCCAATTTATAAAATACAATCAGGCTGGGAAACGACCCCACCAATTGGAAAGTGTAGTTAATGATTGTAATACCTAAAGAGAACCCTGTTATCGCTAACTTAAACAGTTACTATGTTCAGGTTGATCGGCTTATCGAGCACTTTCAAGGCGAAGTCGGGTGCGGTTGCTTGCATTTTCACTCACTATCGTCGGAAGGGATTTTGTTTTTTGATAAAGACGAAGTCCTCAACGGACTATTTTTACAGAAGAAAGGAACAATATCAGGTAAGCCAGCTATTGACGCCCTAATCAAATCGTCTGCAGAAACCAATTATGCTTTAAACGTCTATATTCTACGGTCAGAAGATATCTACTTCTGGTCGACGATTCCGGAGGCTAAGAGAATTTATCAGGACCTTACCACGGAATTTACCGATCTAGAAGGTTTGATAAAAAAAATGACCTCCGAAGGGCTAACCGGGTTTATTGAAGTGGTTATTAAGGAAAACAATGGGGGCGGGCTCGTTTTTTTTAACAATGGCGGTATTTCCGGTGGCTCCTATTCATGGGGCAGAGGTGATAGTACCAGGGGAAAAGCTGACCATGACAGACTAATCCAATTAACCAAGGACTATGGCGGTGCTTTTCATGTGAGCCGTATATCGATGACCGGAAACGATAAGCCTCTTGAAGAAGACGTTGATCTGGAACCAGAAGAACTTAGTGAAAAGCCTTCCAGCAGGATTGTAACCGCAATGGGAGAAATGATTGCCATATTTGAACGCACTGTCAAATCTATGAAAAATGTGAATTCTGATTTTGCAACTATGTTAAATCGCAAATTTGTTGAGAAAGCAGATCGTTATCCTTTTCTAGATCCTTTTGCCGCCGAGTTCAAATATGCAAACGAGGAAATTGTTTTTGATGGTGTTACAACCGACGAGGAATTGACGAGAGGCATCCTGGAGTCTATTGCCGAACTATCCGTTGAGTTAAACGTCTCGCAACAATTCAAAAATAACCTCATCACATGGATGAAGAAATATAAGGAAGAGGTCCAAACCTACGGCATTAGCTTTTAATCGTCAGTCCAAAATCAGCTGTCTTTCGCTTCTTCATTGATATCCGAAATCCATAAAAGGGTTTTGGACCTCATCCTTACAGAAGCCAATTATGATTCTGTTAAATGCTGAGGAAGGGGGCCGGAATGACCGGCTTAAAAAGTCTACAACCTTTTTACGGCAGTTTCCTTTCCAGTGGTTTGAAACGCTTCATCAATAAGGGAGTGCCTAAAAGGAATTGGCTCTATTTGCGACGTTTATGAGAATGGATGCTTCTCTCAGCTTACGCCAAGTGCTAGGACGCCATGGACAAGACGGCATTTTCTAAAATAGATGCTTCCCTGAGAAGCTACGCGGAATTCGTAAGGAATTTACCGGTTGCCGTATATCGGACCACACTTGAAGGCAGAATCGCATTTTGCAACGACCCCTTTGCACGTATTTTCGGTTTCGACTCGGTAAACGATGTCATCGGTTTTCCAGAAATTAAACTTTACCGCAACAAAAAGGACCGGGGAACTCTGGTGCAATCCGTCATGCAGCGCGGAATCATCAGCGAAATGCCAGTTGCTTTTACAAAACGCGACCACATGCCCATTTGGTGCGCCGTAACGACTAAAGCCACCATCGATGACGATGGTGAAGTGGCCTTTTTAGATGGACTTGTCAGAGATATTACTGGAGAAATTGAAGAAACGCAGCGTCATGATAACGGCATTGATCATATAAACGCGATCAATGTCCCGGCGTTCATTTTCGACGCACAAGGAATTGTTCTGGACGCGAATAAATCCGGAGCACAAATTCTTGGATGCCCTGCAAGCAATTTAAAAGGGAAATCCTTCGCTGATTATCTAACCAACGATGACCAACAGCTATTTTTCCTTTTTTTAGGTGATACAATCCGTATCGGCGGGGAAGAAATTATCCTTCAAATACCAGTCGATAGGAAAGAAAGGAAATATGTACGACTACATGCCGCTGTTGTAAAATCGGATGGTGGCACGAGACAGATCAATTGCATCGTGAATGATGTTACCGAGCGTATAAAAACGATCCGCGAAAAGACTAACAGGGATAAATTTCAGGGCGTTCTCGAAATGGCTGGGGGTGTGGCCCATCGCATTAACCAGCCTTTGACCATCGTTAATAACATAATTAACGAAGCCTTCACAGGGCTTACGGCCGAAGATCATCTTTATGATAGCCTTGTTAAAATGCGCACTCAAATACAGAAGCTGAATGAGATTACTAAAAAAGTCGGTAGTATAAAAAAGTATGAAGCGATCGATTATGTCGCCGGGGTCAAAATTGTCGATATCGATAAGGCTTCTTAAAACAATTTAAGGTGAAATTAATGATACGCAGTGTCCTTTTTGTAGATGACGACAGGGAAATGCTGCAGGCCCTGAAAGAGGGCCTGGAGAAGTATCGCGAAACTTTCAGTGTCGTATTGGCCGAGGACGGCACGGATGCGGTTGGCAAGCTTAAAAACAACAAAATTTCGCTTGTCGTAACGGATCTAAAGATGCCGAACATGGACGGCTTTAGCCTGCTTGCCCACGTTATGGAAAAATATCCCGATATCCCTGTAATTATTATTACAGGGTACAGTACGTCAGAAATGAAAAGGCTGGCGCAAGAGGGAGGGGCCGTAGGCTATATCAGCAAGCCTTTTCTTATTGAAGACCTTGCCAAGCAAATTATGAAAACCTTACGGAAAGAGTCTGACGGTGGCACGTTGCACGGCGTATCCTCAGGCATGTTTCTGCAGTTGATGGAAATGGAAGAGCGAACCTGTACGATTCGCCTGACTGATCGCACAAGTCAAAAATCCGGCGTATTGTTTTTTCGCGATGGAACTCTTTTAGATGCACGGGCTGGTGACATGCAGGGTTTAGATGCCGCCTATGTTATTTTCAGCTGGGAAGAAGTGACCCTGTCCATACAGAATGAATGTCTGCAAAAGGATAATAAGATTAACTCCGACCTGCAACCGATCATCTTGGAAGCAATGCGGTTGAAGGATGAAGCCGAAGATGATGAGAATGAATTGGGCATAGATGAGACGATTGAAGAAATCGAGATTGTTGACGCTGAGGAATCATTCGTTGACAAAGTAAAAGGGCTTTTAAACAAGAATGTTGGCGATCGCTGCGGGCTTGAAGATATTTACCAAGATAACAGTATGCAAAAAGTCGTCAATGCCGTTGCAGAACTGGGACCGATTTTCCAAATTGGTATGTTTAAAATTGGCTACCTTGATCATGGTGCCAATACCGACACCATCGTTTTGAACGGGAATCCGGCGACGACTATAAGCGTCAACCCGAAATGCCCTCGCGATAAAATTATTCAAGTGTTGAATGACGCCTTATAGACCGAACATTGCGAATCGAAAATGGTGGTTTCGTCTATGATCTAGTAAAAAAGGGCTAATATGGAAGCGCATTTCAAAGATATTATGGCGATTAAAGGTGTTCAGGGTGTCATTTTACTGGATGCCGACGGAAAGGTTGTTTTTGAGTCTGTGCCCTCTTTGCGAACGGAAATGAGACAACGCTATACGAACTGGAAAAAGCTCATCGATACGCTTGGAAACATACGGGAAGCCGATTTTGTATTTGATAACGGAAGAGTGTATCTACGACAGAGCGAAAATGGCTACTTGATTATCAGCATGCAATCGTTCGCTTCCATTGCGATGGTAAAGTTAAACTGCGATATTTTGCTTCCTCAGTTAAAATACGACAAGAGCAAAGGCTTGAAGGCTCTCTTTCGAAGATAATGATTGTTATTACAATGAATTTAGCCGGATAACATTGCAGAACATATTCGATGTATTTTCGATAATGAGTTGATGATAGTTACTATTGCCAGTGACGCATCAAATTGCACTGGTCTTCAATTGTTGAGAGTGAAAAATGCCTAAAGCGGAACAGTCCATAAAATCTGATACGAATGCTAAAATCAATGAAGCGGAAGTATGCTTCTCGATGGGGCTTCTTGATGAGGCATTAGCGATATTTAATAAAGTCCTTCAGGAAGCTGCTGATCTTGATGAAAACAACAGAGAAAAAATTGTTGCCAAGGTTGCGGAAATTAGTAAGCAAATCGAAGAACAGAAAAACGATGAGGCCGTGAGCGTTTCAACTGAAGAAATATCGATGTTGAAAAAGTCGCTATCCGGTGAGGAAGATGCAACCGCAATAATAGATAGCGCATCGGCTTTCAAGGATTTGGGACTCTATGAAGAAGCATTGTCGGAGTACGAAAAACTGCTTGTTTTAGAAAAACCGACGGAAAAAGTTGTCCCGGACATTGTTGACTGCCTTCTGAAATTATTTTCACCTAACGATTTATTCGATAAAATTCTTAAGATCGTGGGCGACCAGAGATTGGAGGCGGAAAAACGGGGAATTGCCAAATACTATTTTGGCCTTGAAATGGAAAAGCGTGACTATCGCGACTTAGGGTTAGACCTCTATGAAGAAGCAGAAAAAGATATTCCGGATGACCCTGAGCTACAGAAACGAATAGAAACGCTACGATCCCGGCTATCTAGTGGATCCAAGTATGATTTCCTTTTGCGTCAGCAGATGGTCACAACTGAACAACTTCAAAAAGCGGCTTCGCTTTCCAAACAGACGCGTAAAAGTGTCGAAGCGGTTCTGATTGAAAATTTTGGAATTAAAAAGGAAGATATCGGAAAATCCTTTGCTCAATTTTACGGCTGCACCTTTCACCCTTATGCGGAAGATTTGGTAACACCATACGAGCTTTTAGGAAATCTGAAAAAAGCCTTTCTGCTACATGAACTCTGGGTGCCGCTGAATTGGGGCAAAGATGGCGTCGAGGTGCTCGTAGACGATCCGCGTGATCTAAACAAGACCGATAACATCAAGGCCTTGATGAAAACCGGTAAAATCAACTTCTGTGTTGCGATCAGAGAAGACATAGAAGCTTATATCAAGCGGTTTTATTCAACTGATCAGTATAGCGATATGGGGCAGGGGGGGGAAGCCCTCGACAATTTCGACGACATCCTAGATGTGTCTTTTGAAGAAGAGGACGAGGTCGACGAAGCGATTGACGAGCTTGATGAAAGCTCTAGCAAAGTCGTCAAGCTTGTTGATCAATGCCTCATTGCGGCCTATCGCAAAAATGCATCCGACATCCATATTGAGCCCTCACCCCAAACCAAATCGACAAATATTCGGTTTAGAATGGACGGCGTCTGCCAGGATTATATCAAAGTTCCCAATTCGCTTGCCAGAGGTCTTCTGAGTCGAATCAAAATTATGTCGAATCTTGATATCGCCGAGCGGCGATTGCCGCAAGATGGCAAAATTAAATTTAAAAGAAAGGGCATTCCGCCTTTTGAACTCCGTGTGGCTACCCTTCCAACCGCAGGCGGCTATGAGGACGCGGTTTTGCGAATTCTAGCTACGGCCGGAGCTATGAAACTTGAAGATATGGGTTTGGAAGACCGCAATTATAAAGTTCTCACCAGCGCCATCGCCAAACCATACGGTCTTGTATTGTGCGTGGGTCCCACCGGTTCCGGTAAAACAACCACTCTGCACGCCGCCTTAGGGCATATCAACAAACCCGGAGTTAAAATATGGACCGCTGAAGACCCCGTAGAAATTACACAACTCGGGTTGCGGCAAGTTGAAGCCAAACCGAAAATCGGGTTGGATTTTGCGAGAATTATGCGCGCGTTCCTGCGTGCCGACCCCGATGTGATCATGATCGGTGAGATGCGTGACGAGGAAACCGCCTCCATCGGTGTAGAAGCTTCCCTTACCGGGCATCTCGTATTTTCAACCCTTCATACGAACAGCGCCCCTGAAACGGTTACACGGCTGCTCGACATGGGGCTCAACCCGCTCAACTTTTCAGATGCTTTCCTGGGGGTGTTGGCCCAAAGGCTTGTTCGGCGACTTTGTACATGTAAAAAAGAATATCATCCCACCAAGGATGAGTTCGAACAAATTGTGGAAGACTACGGATCCGCTTATTTCCCGAAATCGGGCATTGAGTACAGCGAAGACCTCACGATCTATCGCGCGGGGAGCTGTGAGAAATGTTCCGGAACCGGATACAAAGGACGCATGGGAATCCATGAATTGATGGATGGCAGTAAAACCATCAAAAGACTCATCAAACAGGCCGCTCCCACAGACCAACTTTTTGAACAAGCCATCGAGGAAGGCATGTCTACCTTGAAACAGGACGGCATCCATAAGGCCTTCAGAGGCATTACTGATTTGGTGGAGGTGAGACGCGTGTGCATCAGTTAGAATTTCTGCACATCCGGCAATCGTTCAACGGCGAAGGTCTTCGGCACTATCATCAAACCCTTCGCCGTTTATTATTTGGGATTAACGATGACCGCCACCCCCAGTCTCCTGATGGACACCTCGCTTGATATTTTAAAATGGCGCCGCCTTCTTGAAGAGAGCGCATCCGTTTTCGATTTGCAGTTTTCCGAAACGCAGATCGCGTGCTTTTATCAGCATATGACCGCTTTGATGGCGTGGTCCTCGAAAATAAACCTTACGGCCATTGACGATCCCTATGAGATGGCCCTTAAGCACTTCGTAGACTCGATTGCGCCTATCCGATATTGTAATCCCATGTCACGCGTTCTTGACATGGGGGCCGGGGCAGGCTTCCCAGGGTTGCCGCTTAAAGTCTGGCATCCGGATATTGAGTTGACCATGGTGGACGCCGTTCGCAAAAAGGTTAGCTTTCTCAAGCATGTCGTTCGGCTACTGGGTGTGAAGAACACCCGGGTTTTTCATGCACGTGTAGAAGATATCACGCACGATCCGACCTTTAAGGCATTCGACACCATTGTCTGCCGCGCTTTTGGCAGCTTGAAGTATATTGTCGAATGCGCGCTGCCCCTGTTAGCGGGAGATGGGCAGATTCTCATCTGGAAAGGCCATAAACCTGAGAAGGAATTGCAGGTGCTGAGCCCCTTATTGGAACGGTCTCCAGGCGGATTGTCGCTTCGAATGAAATTCTATCGATTGCCGCTTATTGAAGCGCAAAGAACCCTAGTGATAATAAGCGTTCAGCAAAAAGAAGCGAATCCCACCGCTATTTCTTAACACCATCACCCGGAGAACCATTTGTGACAATGCCCCGACCTCACCAACAGCCCTATCCTCCCCGCAAGCCATCGGCTCTGTTTCCCAGGAAAGCGTTGACCCTTTTTGCCAAGGGATTTTGTATGGGAGCCTCCGATGTCGTGCCCGGAGTATCCGGTGGCACCATGGCTTTAATTCTCGGCATCTATGAAGAGCTCATCGCCGCCATCAAAGCTTTCGATGCCACCTTTGTGCGCGACCTTCTGCAAAGACGTTTAAAAAAAGCCCTGGGCGCGGTGCCCTTTGCTTTTCTGATTTCTCTCGGCCTTGGCATCCTGACCGCTATTTTTACGCTTGCCCGAGGTCTGAGCTGGCTGTTGGTGCATCACCCCATTGCGATATGGTCCTTTTTTTTCGGACTTGTGTTGGCCTCCGCCGTGGTGGTCGCCCGGCGCATTCAGCACTGGTTGCCGACAACCTTCATCAGTTTGTTGCTTTTCACAGCAGGGGCTTACCTGCTGGTGGGGCTGGTACCGGTCCATACGCCCGAAACGCTGCCGTTCATCTTCCTATGCGGGGCCATTGCCATCTGTGCCATGATCCTGCCCGGCATATCCGGTTCTTTTATTTTGGTTTTGTTGGGAAAATACCAATATATCCTGGATGCGGTCGGGCGGTTCGATTTGGTCGTACTGAGCGTTTTTGCAGCAGGCACGGCTGTCGGCATAACGTTGTTCGTGCGCCTGCTCAACTGGATGCTCACGCATCATCATGACCTCGCAATGGCGGCTCTGACAGGCCTAATGATCGGTTCGCTTAGGAAGATCTGGCCATGGAAAGCCATACGCCATATGGCGCCCGGCAATTTGAGCGAGCCCCATGTGTTCGTCAATATTCTCCCTGATCATGTGTCGACCGAATTGTTTGTGGCTGTAGGGCTGGCGATAGCGGGCGGGATGCTGGTGTTGCTTTTACAGCGGATTGCCGACCGGTAGCCATTTGCAGGATGAATTGACGTGCTGATACCCTGACGCCGGAGCCTGCGGCAGGGTTATGGTATTCGGACCAACCATATCGGCGAATGCATTCGCAAGGATCAAGGGGCATGCTGTTTGCGGGATGGGCGCCTTGGGACGGCGGGGCATTCAAAGGGATCGTTTGGAGGGCGCCGATCGCCGGATCTCATTGGCGTGCTCAAAAGCCATAATCGTTTTCAGGCCGGCATCATCAATACCCGGTACGGCGATGACCGGTCTTATACGCCGTGTCCAGCGTTTGAAGATGCCTGCACTGCCTTGCGTTTCGACCTCCAAAATCCCCAGCAACGTATAGGCGGATCTTGCGGCGCCGAGCAACTTCAGGATATCGGGAGAGCAGCGCAACGCATTGATAAACAAGTCAAGTTCATTACGGGTCCATCGCGGGCTGAAGACAAGCTGGCTCATTTTTCCGAAATAGCCCCTTAACAGCCAATGCCTGGCGCGGCGATTGTTCAACAACGCCACGGCCGAAAAGGCTGTTTGCACGGTGTCATCTTCAACGACCTGTCGGTTGTAGCTCAGATAGCGCAGATTCTGCGTTTCTTCCGGCATGCCGCTGATGATAAGAATTTCCTTGAGAGAAGCCCCATCAGGTGTGAAGACACGATGAACCGCTTGGAGGAGATCGTCTATGAAATTCGCACCCATAGTAGTAAAAAATTCCTCCTGCAAATGGTTTGCCTTCTATCTGAAGGATCTCAACCGCTTGGCTGAGCACGGTTAAAAATGAATATGACGATATGCAAAACGGTCACCTACGATTTCGATCTGCGCCATGCTGGGCTTATGCCCATCCCGCGGGAAGGAAGGGCTTCCGGGGTTTAGGTAGAGCACCCCATTTTGTTGCACCGCGGCCGGGCGATGGGTATGGCCGCTGATGACAATGCGAACATCGGCACTCGCCGGGTCGATGCTGATCCTATGCAAGTCATGAATCACATAGATGAGGATATCACCCGCCTCCACAAATTCTTCATAAGGCAGCCCTTGCGACCATTGGCCCAAGTCCATGTTGCCACGAACGGCCTTGACCTTATCGGGTTTGCCAAGAGCTTGCAGGATCTCCGGTCTGTCAATGTCACCGGCGTGGAGAACAAGATCCATATGGCATAGACAATCCATCACGTTAGGGGCAAGCCGGCCGTGCGTATCGGATAGCACGCCGATGGTCAGCGGAGAGGGGCGGCCACTAGGATCGGCGTGGTGGTCTTTAAGGCGCATGGTAGAGATTATCGGCAAAAACAAGCAGCAACCCGCTTAAGTGCGGGGGCATGCTGTTAAATTCAATCCCAACCGCCTGGGAATCGCGGCCCTCATTGGAGATGGTTTGCGACCAAACAATCGTGCCCTTTATGCTCAAAGCCATGACATCGTTCGGCGGCCCCATCAAAATGTTGACCGTTTTCCCGATCAGCAAGTGGGATGGTGGTGATTGGGAACTCTCTTCAAGGACGAGACAGGCACCACCGATGGACAGGTCCCGGGTAACCCCATAGAGGTCGGCCATCGGCGTTATGCCATCATCCTCAAACACTTTTAGTGAAATCTGCACCGGGATAGTGTGCCGACGCATTTTCCGCTCGACAAACGGGGCGGGCGCCAATTTGCGGCAGTTTTCAAACAATTCCCTGACAGCGGTTCCTACCGAAGGAAACGCCTTACTGATTTCCAACAGATTTTCGCGCCCTATCTTGGCCAATTCCACCCGGGTCGCTGTTTCCGTATAGGATTGCGAATAGCGCTCTTTATCGAGAGGGCACACATCACCAAAGACCTCTTCTGCGATGTTTTCAATGATAGGATTCTGATCCTCATCGCTACGAACGGAAGGGTAGATACGGCGATGGAGCCTACCGGAAACCACCATGAAAAGGGTGTTTTCGGGGTCCCCGAATTTTTTAACCATTTTCCCCGCCGGCAGAACGATGCGTTCCAGGCGGGTCACCACCGCAATAAATTCCCGGAATGAAAGCCCGGCAAAGAACATGTTTAACGGTGTTGAGCGTGGGTTGTTTTCGATGAGGCTATGATAGAACGTCTTGATGGACTTGAAGGAAGGTTTAACGATTTGCCATTGAAGCATTTTGGCGACAACCGCCTGGAGGACGTGCCCCGATTCCACGAATAGACCGGCGGCTTTTTTAAAATATTCAGCGGCGGCGGAGGACTTGCGTTTGACCAATAAATCGGCCAAAGCGCGGTGGAGATGCGGGTTGCCCGGAAAAATCTTCAGCATGCTCTGGAATTCACCGATCGAATCAATGGTGATTGAGCCGTCGATAATTTGCTTCACGATGCTGCTTTGCATTTTAACGGGTTCGGTCATGGCTCCCTGATCTAACGACGTCGCTTTTTCTTCTTCCGATGTGGCTTGGCCTTCTCCAGTTTCTTGGCCAGATTGATTTTCTTCTCTTCAAGTTTGTGCTGAATCGAAGCGCGGTATTCGACAATCGTTTTAAGCGCAAAAAAATAAGCTGCGGCGGCCAGCGGCAGCCCTACAACGACGCCTCCCACCAGTAAAATACCGATGATTTCCGGTGCGCTGCGAAGGGTGTATAACAGGGCATCGAGGTTGAACTCCGTGGGCAGCTTATAACCGTTCTGGATAAATAATACCTTCTCGCCAATATAGTAGGTAATGCCGTATACGACGGGCGCCGATAAAGGATTGGAAATCCAGACGGCCAAAGCGGCCGAAAACTTATTCCACTTCAACAGTGCCGCCAGCGGTACGGCGATTGCCGTATGCAATCCCATAAAGGGCGTCATGCCCACAAAAATACCCAATGCGAAACCCAGCGCAATTTCCCGGGGATTCCCGCGGATTTTGAGAAACCGAAAATAAGCTTTTTTTATAGGTTCCGTCCAGCGGCTAAAGTTGCCGCGCGGTTTGTTCTGAGGCAGATCTTCCAACATAGATCGATATCTGGACCTGATAATTGCGGTTACAATGCTCCATGGGCAGATGGAAAATCTAAAAACGCCTTGTTAGAACCGCGGAGCTGTCGACGTACGAAGTTACAAAGCCGCCGATGGGTTTAACAACCCTTTTATCAAACGCCGAATCGGCTTTTTATTGAACCATTTCACCCCCGATTTGTAAAGCAATTACCACAAAATCATTGGAGGCAAAAGCACCATGGAAGCACGCGAAGATGGCGAAAATAACGACGCCATCCGGAATCGATCAGGCGGATGTCGAACGTAACGGTTTCGGGCGAGGGGAGCATCCAATGGTCGTCAGCTTGACGAGTGCCCAGAGGGTGAACAACGGGATGAGGATGGTCTGGAGGATAAATACGACCATCAGGCGAACGGTATCTTTCGTGAAGTGCTCCAACTTAGCACTCAGATGGTCGATTTTTTGGCGAAGATCGAACCACTTCTGGGTTTCGGTCAGCCAGCGGCGCACTCCGGCTAATTTGCCGGTTGTTGACGGTGCCGTCTCATTGGTGGCGGTGGGATCCACCTGTTTGAGCTCGTCATTGATGTGCGTGAGGGTCTGGGTCGCTTCCTCATATTGAATGTTCAGAAAGCGGTCATAAATCGTTTCACTGGCCAGGGCCACGGCTGGGATCAGCAGCCGTACCACGATCGCCAGTAACACCAGACGCGCGCCCAACGCGTGTAGATCGACGGCGCCCCAAAACCGTTTCCAGACGGATACGGCCAACAGGAGCATACCGGCGGACAGAACCACCTGCAACCCCAGCCAATCGCTCATTTCCATCAGAATGCGTTGAATCCCCAGAGAGGTCGTGCTGACGAGCATGACCCACGAAAAGCGTTCGGCAAGATCGTTGATCGGGTCCAATATTTCCCCGACTGACAATGTCAGTCCGATACCGGCGGGCGAAACCGCAACTTCCGTACCCTGGATCACAGAAATCATGCCGTTGAGTCCCCTGACCATGGCAAAGGTATAAGCTGCCCTGGCCATGGTTTTTTCAACATAGGATTCTGCACGCCGGTCCAGTCGGACGAGCGGTGTTTTTGTCAAAAGGACACCCAATGTCGAGCTGCCGGCCAAAATCGCCACAACAAGCCAGATCAGAGTGGCGGCGCCTTTACGCTGTAAGGGGGATAATTTTCGCAATGCTGGAAGGCCTTTCGATAAATGAGGCCGCGTCTTGGCAGCCATTGTGAGCAGGCACGCATTGCTATCTGCGTCCTGCAATGGGGCATTATAAGGAAATCCACTGTCTGTCGTCAATCGTGGCGCCTTTAACGGCATTATGCACTGATACGATGACATCCTTCCGCCAATCCAGCCTGCCGGCGGCCGACGCGAAGACCCGGAATATTCCAGGATAAAAGATGGATAGGGGGTTGGAATTGTGCTATGAACCCGTCGACGTAAAAGGCGCTGCCGCGTTCATCTCGGCGTTAAGGCGGGTTTTGCTCCCCACTTCGTTGCCGCAAGCGATTCAACGCAGAACGATTTGGACTGTCAGACCCATCTGCTGATTCGAGGGATTGACGCCGGTGAGGATGTGGTCCGTTTTGCCGCCGATCACAATGTCGAAGAAATTGTCATTGGGGTGCGCCGACGGTCCAAAGTGGGGAAGCTGATTTTCGGATCCACCGCCCAATATGTCATTCTGAATGCGCCGTGCCCGGTGGTGACCGTTCGCTAAATACCGATACGTCAATGAGTTATAGCAAAAGGCTTCCCCTCGGCGGGGACCACTGAAAGCCAGGATACCGGACAACATGCCGTGGCTCGGTTTTCGGGTTGCTGACATTCTCCTGGGTTGAAAGGAGCTTTGCCATGAAAAAAAGGATTGCTTGCGCTGTACTGCTGATGTTGACATGGACAGCGGCCGCGCTCGGCGCTGAGAGCTACCGTATTTCGGTAAGTCAGTTTGTGGAGCATCCGGCCCTGGATGCCGTTTTGAAAGGGTTTCAGGATTATCTGGCCGAAGAGGACCTCGCTGCAACTTACATGGTTCATAATGCCCAGGCCAATATGGCGACCGCCGGGCAGATCGGCACCCAGATCATGGGCGAGCAGCCCGATCTCATTCTGGCCATTGCCACGCCCACGGCCCAGGCAGTGGCCCAGGCCTTCAAAAAAGCGCCCCACATGAAGACCACCCCCTTTCTGTTCACAGCCATCACCGATCCCGTCGAGGCGGGGCTGGTCAGCGATTGGCAGCACCCCGGAGGCCATACGACTGGTGTTTCGGACCGCTTGCCCCTTGACGCGCACATGGGGATGGTGCTGCGCTTCTATCCGAACCTAAAGAAGCTCGGTGTCCTCTATAATGCGGGGGAGGCCAATTCCAAAACCACGGTGCAGGGAATGCGCGCCATCGGGCAAGCGCAGGGCTTTGAAGTCATCGACGCGACGGTCTCCAAATCGAGCGATGTCTACCAGGCCACCAAGAGCCTCGTGGGGCGCGTCGATGCGGTCTTCGTTCCTACGGACAACACGGTGGTATCCGCTCTGGAATCCGCTGTTAAAGTCTGCACGGAGGCCAAGCTGGCCCTGTTCTGTGCGGATGTGGACAGTGTCAAACGGGGCGCCGTAGCGGCCATGGGGTTCGACTATTACCAACATGGCCGTCAGACCGGTGCCATGGCCAAACGTATTTTTGAGGGGGCCCGGCCCGGCGATATGCCGGTGGAAACCCAAAAAGAACTGGAACTGCATCTCAACCTGGTGTCGGCGCGACAAATGGGCGTCACCGTCCCACCGGCTTTGGTCGAAGAAGCCGACAAGATCTATGAATAGGGCGGCGCGGTTTTCATGATTTCCTGGTATGCGGCGGTGGGTGCCGTGGAGCAGGGGCTGCTCTACGGCATCATGGTGGTGGGGGTCTTCTTGACCTTTCGGGTGCTGGATTTTCCGGACCTTACCGTGGACGGCAGCCTGCCGTTGGGCGCGGCGGTTTCGGCCGTGGCCATTACCCACGGTATCCATCCCCTGGCGGCGCTCGTTCTGGCGATGGCGGCCGGTTTCATGGCCGGAATGGTTACGGCCCTGTTGAATACGAAGCTTAACATCCTGCATTTGCTGGCTTCGATTCTCACCATGATCGCGCTGTATTCGATCAATATTCGCATCATGGACGGCCCCAATATCTCTCTTCTCGGCGCCCGTACGCTGCTGGACCTGCTGCCCGAAACGGGATTGGTTGGCTATGGCGCCGCGGTTGTGCTTTATGGCGTTCTGGCCACCGGTGTTACCGCATTCGTTATCTGGTTTCTGCACACCGAACTGGGATTGGCGGTTCTGGCCACCGGGGACAACCCGCGCATGATTACCGCCCAGGGGGTCAACACCCATTCCATCATTCTGCTGGGGGTCGGGCTGTCCAATGCGCTGGTCGCCTTGAGCGGCGCCCTGGTGGCCCAGAATCAGGGGGCTGCCGACGTCAATATGGGCGTCGGCACCATCATCGCCGGCCTGGCCTCGGTGATTGTGGGGGAAACGGTTTTCGGCCGGGGCGGTATTGCTCGCGGCTGCATTGCCGCTCTGTTGGGCTCCATCCTCTATCGGGTGGCCATCGCCCTGGCCCTGGGCCTCAAATGGGGCGCCTTCGCCTTTACGCCCAGTGACCTGAATTTGATCACGGCCCTCATCGTGGTGGTGGCGCTGATGACCCCTTTCATCAAAAAGCGGTGGGCCCGGTTATGATTCGGATTGAGGCCTATACCCAGTATTTCCACCGGGGGAGCGTCAACGAGGTCCGCGCCCTCCAGCACATCGATCTCGATCTTGCCAAGGGGGACTTCGTAACCCTGATCGGATCCAACGGCGCCGGCAAGTCGACGCTGCTCAACGGGCTGGCGGGGGTGCACCGCCCGGATGCCGGGCGTTTCTATATCGGCGATCGCGATGTGACCCAATGGCCGGAGCACCGGCGGGCCGCCTGCATCGGGCGGGTGTTCCAAGACCCCTTGGTGGGCACCTGCGCCACGCTTAGCATTGAGCAGAATCTGGCCCTGGCTGTCAAACGGGGGCAGCGCAGGGGGCTGGGGAAGGGCGTCAGAAGACGGCAGCGGAATTTTTTTGCCGACCAGCTTCGCATTCTCGATCTGGGGCTTGAAAAGCGGCTCAAGGCATCCGTCGGTTTGTTATCCGGCGGCCAGCGTCAGGCTTTGACCATGGTAATGGCGACCCTGATGGAACCGGAGGTGCTTCTGCTGGATGAGCACACGGCCGCCCTGGACCCTAAAACAGCCCGGCAGATCATCGACCTGACCGAACGGCTTGTCGCCGCCCGGCAATTGACCACCCTGATGGTCACCCATAACATGGCCCAGGCGCTGGCCCTTGGCAATCGTCTGATCATGCTGCATCAGGGACGCATCATTCTCGATGTCAGGGGCGAGGAAAAGGCGGGTTTGACGCTGGAGGATCTCCTGGAACGCTTTTATACCGCCCAGGGAGAGGCCTTTAGCATGGATCGTGCGCTCCTGTGTTGAAGCAAATCGGCTGCGCGCCATTACAGGGGGATGACATTTCCCTTGAACCTGCTGGCCTGGTGTGCGGGCTAATTTTTCAGGCTGTGAATCGGGGCCGGAATTCGGCCGCCGTGCAGGACAAAGGGATTGCCTCCGCGGGCGTTGTTCACCGGCATGATGACCGACTGGCCCAGCAGGCCGCCGAAATGGGCGTTTTCACCGGCCTGCTTGCCCGGTACCGGAATGAGCCGGGTGGCGGTGGTTTTGCAGTTGATGACGCCGATGGCCATTTCGTCGGCAATCATGGCGGCGATGGTTTCGGTGCTGGTATCTCCGGGGATGGCCACCATATCGAGCCCCACCGAGCAGACGCTTGTCATGGCCTCCAGTTTTTCGACGGTCAGGTGCCCCTGCCGGGCGGCTTCGGCAATGTTGAGATCCTCACTGACCGGTATGAAGGCGCCGCTCAGCCCCCCGACATGTGAGCTGGCAAACGCCCCTCCTTTCTTGACGGCATCGTTGAGCATGGCCAGGGCGGCCGTGCTGCCGGGCACACCGATGTTCAACAATCCAAGGCTCTGGAAAATTTCTCCGACGCTGTCGCCCACATTGGGGGTCGGTGCCAGGCTGAGATCCACTGCCCCGAATTCAATGCCCATATTATCGGCCACTTCCCGGCCGATGAGCTCCCCCACCCGGGTGACCTTATAGGCCGTCTGCTTGATCAATTCGGAAATCTGGCCCAGATCCCAGCCGGGGTGCTGGGTAAGGGCCCGGTCGATGGCCTTGCGCACTACGCCAGGTCCGCTGACGCCGACATTGATGACCGCATCCGGTTCACCGATGCCTAGATAGGCCCCGGCCATGAAGGGCACATCCTGGGGGATGTTGGCAAAGACACATAGTTTGGCCGCCGCCAGACCGTCCTGGGCGGAGGTCTTTTCCGCTGCGGCTTTGACCACTTCACCCATCATCAAAACCGCGTCCATGTTGATGCCGGCCCGGGTGCTGGCCACGTTTACCGAGGCGCACACCCGCTCGGTGGAGGCCAGGGCCTCGGGGATGGCCTCGATCAGGGCGCGATCCCCGCGTGCCAGACCTTTTTCGACCAGCGCCGAGAAGCCGCCGATGAAATCCACGTTGACTTCGGCGGCCACCTCGTTAAGGGTCTGCGCCACCGTGACCATTTGGCGGGCATCGAAGGGGGCCGCCACGATGGCAATCGGGCTCACGGAAATGCGCTTGTTGACCACGGGGATACCGTATTTGTCGCCCACCCGGTTGCAGGTGGACACCAAGTGACGTGACAGGGTGGTAATCTTGCTGCGAATATTGCGGCACAACCTGACGGGATCGTCACTGGTGCAATCCATCAGATTGATGCCCAGAGTGACGGTGCGCAGGTCCAGGTGTTCGCTTTGCAGCATTTCCAGGGTGGTGACGATTTCGCGGCTTGTCAGCATGCTATGCCTCGATGACGTGATTGAAAAAATGCCGAATTTTTAGATGATTTTCCCAAGCGGCCTCAGATGCGGTTCAAGGTCATGAAAATTTCCCGGTGCTGAATGCTGACACTGAGGTTCAACTCGGCTCCCCCGGCTCTGAGGTCCTGAAACAATGCCTGCTGTTGGGTCTGGGGCGGGATGTCCACTTCATAGATCATGATATTGTCATGGGGGTCATCGCCCCCCTTGAACACGGCCTGGCAGTTGGTGATGTTGACCTGGTGGCGGGCGATGATTTCGGTAATGCGGGCCACCAGGCCCTTCTGATCGGGGCCGCGGGTGGTGATGACAAAGGATTCGACGCCTTGGGCATTGGATTCCTCATGGCGGGGCTCCACCGGTTTGACATGCACCTGGAGCTCCATGGGCGCCAACGTTGCAGCGAGTTTTTCCTCCAGTTCGGGCAGCGGCATTCGTTTGGGAATGGTAGCGATGAAAATACCGGCGAACTCGGATTGCAGACTGGTCTGGCTGACATTTTCAATGTTGCTGTCATTCTCGTAGAGCAGCCGCGAAACGGCCGCGATGATGCCGGGGCGGTCATTACCCAGGACGGAGATAATAATTTTTTTCATGGCGTCCTTGTCTCGAAGCGCAATGGGTCAGGCCGCCGGCGACCGCAAAATATCCGGGCGAACGGCCGTTACATCCGGGCAGCCGGTCAAGACCATGGCCGATTGCAGCTCGTTTTTGATCTGGTCGATATAGGTGGTCACGCCTTCCACGAGGCCGCCCATGGTGGCAATGGAAAAGGGGCGGCCGATCAAGACGGCGTTCGCTCCCAAGGCGAGCATCTTGAGGATGTCGACCCCGGAGCGGATACCACCGTCGGTCAGGATGGCGATTTGCCCCCGCACGGCGGCGGCAATTTCCGGCAGCACCTCGGCCGCTCCCGGGGCATGATCCAGGACGCGGCCGCCATGGTTGGAGACCACAATGGCCCGGGCGCCTACATCGACAGCCAGACGCGCCTGATCCGCGGTCATGATGCCTTTGAGGATAAAGGGCACCGGCACCCGTTCGATGATGACCTTCATCTGGGCCGGGGATTTCGGGCTCACAGGACGTCCCATTTGCCGCAGGGTCACCAGTCCGGCAGCATCGATATCCATACCCACAGCCGGAGCACCAGTGGCCACGGCCGCCTCTAACTTGGCGAACAATTCCTCGTCTTCCCAGGGTTTGATGAAGGGGATGCCGTGTCCCTCAAGGGCGCGTATGGCGGCAAAGGCCGCTTCATGGATAAAGGCGGGGACACCGTCCCCGGTGGCGCCAATGATGCCGCGTGCCCGGCAGCCCTCCAGTTTGGACCGGATATAGTCGTCTTCCGATAGGGCCCCGCCCATGTTGAAGGAGACCCCGCCGATGGGGGCCGCCAGAACTGGCAGGTCCAATGTCAGGCCGAGGAGGGAAACAGCGGTTTTGGGGGTTGTGACTTCATGGAGGAGGCGCATCTCCAGCCGATAGGCCGCCAAGGCCTCGAGGTTGGCGCGAAATGAGGCGCCGCTGCCGAGCCCGCCCATTCCCGGGACTTCTCCGGCGCAGGCCACGCCATTGCAAACCGGGCATACCCGGCAATGACCTTTCATGGACTTTCGGGCAGCAGCGCGGATGGTCTTCATCGTAATCGTTCTCCATTTTAATCGAGGTGTACAGTCCCGCGGCCTTGTGGTATGGAATCCACTTCGGCCCGCCAGCCATTGCCCGGTGTGGGGCGCCGGCCGGAAGAAAACAGCGCACCATACAACCAGAAGGGCCGTCAAATGTCAAAAAAAAATCTCATGACGATTATCAGGGAGCATCGCTCCCTGTTCATCGTGATCGCCGTGGGGTTGTTTCTGATCGAATTGGAGATCTTCGTCCTGGCGGCCATGAAGTCGGGCCGCAAGTCCGTCATTCAGGTGAAGAACGCCGCCGGTGATGTTATCTACGAATCCGACGGGAATAATCTCAGCCAATTCGACCGCTACTACTTCGAACAGAACTTCGGCCCCCTGGAAAACTATCAGCTCGGACTGGTGACGCGCGAGGTGCCCTTTCCCTTTCGGGCCTGGTTCGTGGCCGCTTTCGGGCTGCCGGTGGGCGGGGTTCTGCTGTTTGCCTTTGTGGTACGGGCCTATTTGGCGATCTTCTATCCCGATCAACTGAACGCGGCTTCCCGCACGGCCGATTCGGACGGCGGATCAGGGCTGGAACGGTTTCTGCTGCGGGTCAGCCGCTACAATGTCTTCATTATCGGGTTTCTGGTGCTGATGGGCATCCTGGCCTATTGGGTGGTACCCAACGTGATCGTCTACGTCGGCCGGGTGAGCGTGGAGACCATTGTCCGCTACAAGTGGTTTTTTATCGCTGCCGCTGCCATCTGCCTGGGGCTTCTGATCTGGGTGATCTATCTGCGCTATCTTCTGGCCCGCAAAAGCATCGAAAGCCGGACGGAAGTGGAAAAACACCGTCTTGAATTGGCGTATAAATATGACGGCAAAGCCCCCCCAGGCCTGACGCACGAAAACCACGCCGGACTTGTGACCTGGGAAGGCGAGATTATGGCGGAGCGGCCGGACGAGGAGGAGGGCGATGGCCCGGAAGAAACAATTCCTGAAGCATTAGACAACCGCACGATGCGACCCGATGCAGATCGTCACCACCCATAAGAACTGTGATTTCGACGGCCTGGCCTCGGCCATTGCCGTCACCCTGCTGCACCCCGGCACGGTCGTGGTCATCCCCAAGGCCGTCAATCCCAATGTGAGGGCCTTTCTTTCCATGCATAAGGACGTTTTCGACGTCCGCCCACCGGCCGAAATCGATCTGGAGGCAGTGACCGCGCTCTTTGTGGTCGATGTAGCCCAGTGGCACCGCCTGGACGGCCTGGCCGCGTTGCGGGAGAAACCGGATCTCGCCATCAAGATCTGGGACCATCACCCCGGCCAGGAGAACATCGATACCGCCGCTATCTGCCAGGAACCGATGGGGGCCTGTATCACCCTGCTCATTCGGGAGCTCATGGCCTGCCGGACCATCCTGACCCCTATCCAGGCCACTTTGTTCATCACCGGCCTTTATGAAGATACCGGCCGCTTGACCTTTCCCTCCACCAGGGCCGAAGATGCCCGGGCGGCCGCCTACCTGCTGGAAAACGGCGCCGATTTATCCATCGCCGGAAGGATTTTGCGGCCTTTTTACGGTGAAAAGCAAAAGGATATCCTGCACGCCATGCTGCAGGAGACCCGACGTTTGAAAATCGACGGCTACAGCATCGGTATCGGGCGAATCGAGATCCGCGGTCATGTAGACAGCCTGGCCTTGGTGGTGCGGCTCATTCGGGAGCTGTTGAATGTGGACGCCGCCATCGGGCTCTTTCATCATCCGGAACGGGATCAGTGCATGGTGATTGGAAGAAGCGCGGTGGAAGAATTGAACATCGGCGCCATCATGCGGCATCTGGGCGGTGGCGGACACCCGGGCGCCGGATCGGCCCTGCTGAAGGGCGTCAATCCGCGCGCCATCGAAGAAATGGTACTGGGGCTGATCGAGGGTAACCAGCAGGCCTCTGTCCGGGTGAGCGACCTGATGTCGTTTCCGGTGGCCAGCGTCACCTCGACCACGCCCATGGAAGTCGTGGCCCGAATCCTGCGCACCAAGGGCTGTACGGGGCTGCCGGTCATCGATGACGGCCACCTCAAGGGCGTTATTTCGCGGCGCGATTTCAAACGGGTGCGCAAAAAAAAGCAGCTCGCGGCCCCGGTCAAGGCCTTCATGACGGACCAGGTCCATACCATCACGCCGGACAAAAGCCCGGGCCAGGCCGTCGGTCTGATGATCAAACACGATATCGGCCGTCTGCCGGTGGTGGAAAACGGGAAAGTCATCGGTATTGTGACCCGCACGGACGCCATGCTCTATTTTTATGATATGCTGCCCGACTAAATTCCCGGGAGATTTCCAAGGGCTGTGCAAACCGTCACCCTGCTAGACCGCTAACCGATCGTGCTGCGTGCAGCGCCTATCGCCGACCTAAATGAGGATTGCCAATGAACGCCGAAGAAACCTACCCTTTCTATGAAATGGTCGAATTCCCAAACATCCTGCTGGAAACGCCTGGTTTTCAGGAAACCCTGGAGCACCTGACGGAATTGTGCCGGGTACCCCGTTTCCTGGCCGGAACCGGACTTACGCTGACCCCCGAGGCGGAACGCCGGCTGCGGCTGAAACTGGTGGCACACCTTCTGGACCAGATGACCACCGACCGTGTGGATGCGCCTTATATTTCGGTGTGGGAAAGCGGGCGCCACCAGGAAGTCAAGATGGTCTACATCAATCCGGCCATCGCGAAGATGACCGGGTTCAGCGCCCAGCAGGTCCTCAAGGTGGGCTTCAGTATCTTTGTGCCGGATGATACCATTACCCGCTTCGACCGCAAGGACGGCGCCCTGGCGAAGGTTGACGTGCCTATTGAAAAGGCCCGCCAGGACCGGCAGCGGCGGCAGATCGGCGGGCGTTGGGAGCGTGTCTATGAGATCCTGAAAAAAGAGGGCAGCGGGTATGTCCGGGATGTCGCCGTGATCGAGGAAGTCGGGAATCTGTGCATCTCCACCGGCATTCTGATGGACGCCAGCCTCGAATTCGAGTCCCGTTGACCGCCGTCTCGCGCAACTGGCTTGGCGCGTCGGCCCTGACATGACGCCCCACGGGATCCGGCAAGGCGCCGACCCATGGGGTTCGCTCCTCCATGATCCGGACGACTCGATGGGGATGGGATCAGGCCTGGTGCTCCCTGATCATGCGGTCGATCTCACCGGTAATGAAGTCCGCCAGGCTTTCGGCTTCAGCGCGGGTGATGGTGGCTACGCTTTGGGCCAGTCCGGCGATTTTCTCTTCCGGAAGGTCGGTGGTTTTGTTGATCATGAATTCATCGACTTCACCTTCTTCCAAGAGCCGGCCGCAGCCCCCGGCAGCACCGATGAATTCCCCCTGGAAGAAAATCGGCACCACCACTTTGATCAGTCCGGCATCACATTCCTCGATAACGGGAGCCCGGTCGTTCTTGGCCATGGCTGCCATGTTCTGATGGGCCACCGCGCAGATATAGGTCTGGCCCCTGCCGGTAGCCCGGAGGGCGGAGCACAATTCGTTGGCTTGGCGGGATTGGCCGGTAATACCGATGCCGTTCACATCGTAAATGCTGGCGCGCATGCCTGAGCGCTGACGAATGGCTTCTTCCAGGGCGACCCATTTTTCAAGCGGTTGCAGATCGGTCAGCTTCATTGCAAATGACTCCTTTTAAGCGAGATGAGATGGATAGAATTCCCGGGTTACAGGGTCGGGCAAGCAGGCATTGGCCGTCATCTTTCAGATCGACTTGCCGCTCCGCGGCGATTGGCAGTTTTGCCCTATACGCGGCTGATTTTGAACACGGTTCTCTGCTTTTTTAGCGGTTGTCGCCATCGATCAGGCCGCCCAGGGAGCCCAGGATCGACCCTTCGCCCTGGCTGCCGCCGCGCTGGGGGGCGGCCTGGAGCATGCGGCCCGCCAGCCGGGAAAAGGGCAGGGATTGCAGCCAGATTTTGCCGGGTCCCTGCAGGACTGCGAAGAAGAGGCCTTCGCCGCCGAACAGCGCTGTTTTGATATTGCCGGCCTGTTCGATATTGAAGCCGACGCTGGATTCGAAAGCTACGACGCAGCCCGTATCCACATGAACCACTTCACCGGGCGCCAGTTCGCGTTCCACCACCGTGCCCCCGGCGTGCACGAAAATATGCCCGTCGCCCTCCAGTTTCTGCATCACGAAGCCTTCCCCGCCAAAAAGCCCTGTAAGAATACGGCGTTGAAAATAGATGCCGATGGAAACGCCTTTGGCGGCGCACAGGAAGCTGTCCTTCTGACAGATCAGGCAGCCGTTCACGCTGGGCAGGGCAATGGGGATGATATTGCCGGGGTAGGGCGCCCCGAAAGCCACATGGGCCTTGCCGCGTCCGTTGTGGGAGAAAACGGTCATAAACAGACTCTCGCCGGTCAGCAGGCGTTTGCCGGCCCCCAGGAGCTTGTCCATGAAGCCGCCGCCGGCGCTGGCGTGGGAGCCGTCGCCGAAGACCGTTTCCATGACGATGGAGGGATCTTTGTACATCATGGCGCCGGCTTCGGCCACCGCACTTTCGCCCGGATCGAGTTCCACTTCCACAAACTGCATCTCTGCGCCGAAGATTTTGAAGTCGATCTCATCGGCCAACCGGCGCCGGCTGCGGGGCGGAGGCGGTGCCGCCGGCGAGGTTTGCGGCGAGGAGGCTAGTTCGGCGATCTGGGAAATGGGCACCCAATCGGCAAACCCCTCGCGCCAGGCATAACCGTTGGGGTCAAGCTGGGCCTGGGCGGCCGCCCGGGCCTGGTCCAAGGGACCGCTTTGTTGACCGTCGTAGCTCAGATACCATTGGGCCATGTCAAGCTCCTTTTGCCGATGCGCGACCGCCTGAGGTGATCGAGCGGAGTTTATTCTCGATACTGTCGACCGTTTGGGAGTCTAAATGCAGCGCCTGAGCGAGGCCCTGCAAATACTGTCGCTCGGCCTCACTGTCGACCGTCATGACCAGCCGTGACAAGGCATAGACCTGCAAGGCTTGCTTCCGGTCTGCCACCCCCTGCGCAATATCCTCCAGCGCGGCCGGTGAAAGCAGTTCCCGGGACAGAAACGCCTGTTCCTCGGCGTTGAGGTCGACGGCCCGCCATTGCTTTAAAATGCGTTGGCGCTCCTTTGCGTCCATATGGCCGTCCGCATGGGCGGCGGCGATCATGGCGCGGATCAGCAGCACGGACGGGTTGTTGCCTTGGCTCCGGGCTGATGGGCTGAGGTCTGCCACCGGATCAGGGCCCGCATTGGGCGGTGGCGGGGGCACGGCAGTGCCGGGATTTGGCGCCGGCGGCCGGGGCGCCAAAGGCGGCGGCGCTGGCGGCTGTCCGCCGTCCCGGGGTTGGGAGGTGGACGGCGGCGAAGTCGTTTTCATATGATGCTCCGCCGCTTCGAGGGCGACGCCCAACAATGCCATGGCCGCACCCCCCTTAAGCAGCCGGCCGGTTCTACGGTTGCCAAAGCCCGATCGAAGAAGCCCTCCCAATAACTTTTCAGGATCGAACATCGTCATGCTCTCCTATAGGTGGTCGTGCAATTCCGGCACGCATTGGTGTGACGGCAGCTCAGTTCCGAAAGGGGGCGCAAGAGACCGGGGCGCATTTGATCGGCACTGCTCACCGCTTCTTCTCATTCGTAAGCCATTGACGCAGACGGCGCAACCCCTCTTCGGTGGAAACGAGCGGGCGATAGCCGAGGTCTTCCCGGGCGGCCCGGATATTGAACCAGTGCGCCGTGGCCAGTTCCTCGGCCACGAAACGGGTCATGGGCGGCTCTCCGGGCAGGTGGCCGATGCGGTAGATCCATTCCAGCAGGGCGCCGAGGCGGTGGGCGGCATGCTTCGATATGGTTCGCGTCACCGGCGGGAGGTCGGCGGCCGCCAGGATGGCATTCACCATGTCCCATAGCGGGATGGGCGCGTCCTGGCTGATGAAATAGACGCGTCCGGAGAGTTCGGGGCGTTCGGCCAGTTTCGCGGCCGCCAGAAGGTGGGCCTGGGCCGCGTTGTCCACATAGATGGTATCGACCTTGTTGTAGCCCGGCCCCACTTGGCGCAGGCGGCGGGCGCGCTGGATGATCCGCGGGACCAGATGGTTGTCCCCCGGCCCCCAGATCAGATGGGGGCGCAGGGCCATGGTGCAAAACGTATCACTGGCGGCCTTCCGCACCAATTGTTCGGCAATCGCCTTGGTGCGCGGGTAATGGGTCGGATAGTTCTCCGCGTAGGGGACGGATTCATCCACCCCCTCCATATCCCGGCCGTCGAAGACCACACTGGGGGAGCTGGTGTACACCAGACGGCCGACGGCTTGGGCGCGGCAGGCCTGGAGCACGTTGCGGGTTCCCACGACATTCGTCCTGTAGTAGGCCTTATAGGCCCCCCAAACCCCGGCCTTGGCCGCCACATGGAAGACCAGATCGACACCGTCGCAAGCGCGCTGCAGGGTATCGCCATCCGTGAGGTCACCCTGGATTTGCTCGACGCCCATGGCCTCCAGGGCGGGATAACGGGAACGGGAGAAACTGCGTACGGATTCGCCCCGGTCCACGAGCATGCGCACCAGCGCCCCTCCCAGGAAGCCCCCGCCGCCGGTCACGAGGATGGTCTTTAAAGATAGGGGGCGGTCGGTCATGACGGCCGCCTGTCGAACACCGAAAGGTCAGTTTTCACGAGGCGCTTCCCTGTTGTTTACCCGTTGGGATGCCCATACCGCCAGCTGCTCCCGGAAGATCTTGGAATTGTGACGGATGTCCACCGGAAAACCGGGATGCAGGAGGAAGGTGTGAATGGGCTGCGTCAGAGGCGAAGTCCGCGCCAGTTCTTGAAGTTCCGCCAAAAAATCCTGCTTTTTCATTTGCCGGCCCGCGGGAGTACGCTCGATGCAGATCACGGGCATCTGATGGCCCGGGGCGCCGACCCCCACCAGCGCACTTCGAAAAACCCCCGGATGGTTGTTGAAGATGGCCTCGCAGGGAATGGTGAACATGTCGCCCTTGGGTGTGGTGACCCGATGGCTTTTACGGCCGCAAAACCAGATCCGGTTTTTGCTGTCCCGCCAGCCCAGATCGCCCATGCGGTGCCAGAAGGTATCGCCGTCCTGGATTTTGGCCTGGGCATTGGCCGCTTCGTTGCGGAAGTAGCGTCGGGTGACCAGTGCCCCGCGGACGACGATTTCACCGATGTCGCCGTCCGGCACCACCAAATCATCGGACCAGCGGGGAATGGGGTCGTCCGCGATGCGAATGATGCGGACTTCGGTGTTCCGCAGGGGGCGGCCGACGCACATGCCATAGCCCTGTTCGCTCAGGGCACGGGTTTCGTTGAGAATTTCGCTACTTCCCAGGGAAACGACGGGAACCGCCTCGGTGGCGCCGTAGGGGGTATGAATTTCACTGGTGTCACCCAGCATGGTGGCAAATTGTTCGATATTGACCGGCGCAACCGGTGCCCCGGCCGAGACCACCCGCCGCAGGGACGGCAGCTTGACCTGGCGCTTGCGGCCGAAGGCGCCCACCCGGTTCAGCAGGGCCGGCGAGGCGAACATGTTGGTCACGCCCTGGGTCAGAATGGGTTCGATAATCTTTTCCGGATTCACATAAGCGGGTTTGCGGGGGTCCATGTCCGGAATCACGGCCGTCATGCCCAGAGCCGGATCGAAGAGGGCGAACAGGGGGAAGGTGGGCAGATCGATTTCATCGTCGCCGATGTTAAAATGCCCTTGGATCTGTTGGATCTGGGCATCGAAATTACCGTGGCTATAGATCACCCCCTTGGCCGGGCCTGTGGAGCCGGTGGTAAACAGGATGGCTGCGGTTTCGTCGACGGTCGTGGGCGCCATCTCAAAGGCCTGCCAGGGGCGGACATAGAGTTTTTCCAGCGAGGCACCGCCCCACAAGAGCCGTCGGCCGACGGTGACATTGATGAGCACCGACCGGAAATAGCGCGGGCAGCCGATGCGCAACAGATGGGCCAGGGGCAGACCGATAAAGGCTTCCGGCTGGGTGGAGGCCAGGCAGCGCAGCATGCGGCCAATCCCCATACCGGGATCGACGACCACCGGAACAGCGCCGCATTTGAACATGGCAAAAATCAGGACAAAGAAGTCGATACCCGGTTTGACCATCAATACGGTTTTGGTCCCGCGCTGGATGCCGATGGTGACAAGCCCTGCGGCCAGACTGTCGGATTCCCGGTCAAGCTGTTCGAAGGTCAGGTGGGCATAGGCCACACGGCCGGAGCGGTCCCGGCCGGCCGGGCAGACCACGGCACGCTTGTAGGGCATGCGTTGTGCGGATTTTCGCAGCCGGTAGGCAATGTTGACGACGGGAAGGGTTTCGAGCGGAGGAGGCGATCCCATGGTGAAGGTCATGCCATGTCCTATCTTACGGTATGCCGTTTAAGAAAATGGCGGATGGTTTCCGTTACGGCCCGGGGCTCGTCCTCCAGGAGATAATGCCCGGCATCCTCGAAAAGATGGGCCTCGGCTCCGGGGAAGCGGCGCCGCCACTCCGCATAATAATCCAGATCGAAAACAAAATCATGCTTGCCCCAGCAGATCAGCATGGGCAGATGACCCAGCCGATGCAGGTTGTCGTCCACCGTTTTAACGATCGGGTAACTGGGATCCCCCTCGGAAAGGGGAATGTCCTGGACGAAGCGGAGTGTGGCGATGCGGTGTTTGGGGCGGTCATAGGGGGCCAGGAGCCCCTGGCGCACCGCGCCGGTCAGGCGGCGCCGGGGCGCCATGACCACCGCCGCTCGTGCAAAAAGATTGAGTCCCAGGACGGCCGGTTCGGCAAATCCCTTGAAGTTGCGGAGCAGCCGCAAGCGGATGGGAATCGGTTTGCCGGCCGGCGGCCGAAAACCGCTGGTGTTGGTGATGACGATGCGTCGGATACGGTCCCGGTGGCGCAGGGCAAAGGCCAGCCCGATCATACCGCCCCAATCGTGAACCACAAGGGTAAGGGGATCGTCGTTAGCAACGTTGCTTACCAGGGCTTCCAGATCGGCGATGCGGTCGGCCAGCCGGTAGCCGTAAGCGTGGCGGTCCGGCTTGTCCGAGAGGCCGCACCCGATGTGATCGGGGGCGATCACCCGGTAGTCAGCGGCCAGATCGGCGATCAACTGCCGGAAGTAGAACGACCAGGTGGGGTTGCCGTGCAGCATCAGGACCGGCTCACCACGGCCCTCGTCCACATAGTGGCAGCGATGGCCGTTGATGGGCAGCCAATGGGACCGGAAGGGATAGAGCTGACGGAACGCTGATTTCAATATTAGACCGATTTCCTACAATATAGGGATGTTGATATTAATATATAAAGTATAGCTCGAAGAAATTGGGCTACCATTCAATGCCCAGCATGAGGCAATTCAACCCGCTGCCGATACCCAGGAAACCGACCCTGTCACCCTGAACGAGGAACCCCCGCTCCGATGCCAGGGCTGCGGTCACCATGAGGGAAACCGTACCGATGTTGCCCAGGTAGCGGAAGGTCGTGAAATCCCGGGAAGCGGGCAGGCCGATGGCCTTGAGAATGGCCTGCTGGTGGGAAGAGCCCACCTGATGGCAAATGATCTTGTCCGGCTGGTCTTCGTTCCATTGCAGTTCGTCGCGAAAGGCCCGGAAGGTCTCCACCCCCAGCTGGACACCGTTTTGCAGCACCCCCACCGAATCGGTGTTCATGACATGGGAGGCGCTGGCCGGGATGCCCGTATCCGGGCCCCAGGTGCAGAGCCGGTGGTGGCGCACGGCATTTTTGACCATGCCCCCCAACAACCGGTGGCCGCCGTTGCCAAAGGAGCCGTCGGACAGGACCACGGCCGCAGCCCCGGACCCGCCGGTCAGGGTGGCCACGCAATGCTTGAAACACTCCATATCGCCGGATGCGAGCATGCGTTCGATAGTGCTGTCCACAATCTGGCGACAGGATTCGCAGGCCACCACCAGGCCGGCCCGGATCTGGCGCAGTTCGATGGCATTGGCCACCTGGAGGATGCCGTTCAGGATGCCGATGCAGGCATTGGAAATATCGAAGACCTGGGCTGAAGATCCTACCCCCAGGCCGTCGGCCACAGCGCAGGCCGTGGCCGGTTCCAGGTTTTCCCGGCAGACCGCCCCATAGATCAGCATTCCGATCTGGTCGGCCGGAACCGCCGTTGCTTCCAGGGCCTTGCGACCGGCCCGGACGGCCCCTTCGGAGAGCCTGAAATCGGGATCCCAGTAGCGGCTTTCCTCGATGCCGGTCAACTGCTCAAGCTGGCCCGGCTTCAGGTGCAGCTGCTCATAAAGGGGGATCAGGCGGCTTTCCAGATCTTCGGCCGTCACCACATTGGGGGCCAGTTCATAGCCGATGGATTCGATGGTCACATTCCGGTAGCGCATGGGGCGTCAATCTCGCATGGTCAGCGCGGGGGTTTCCGCGGTAGCAGGCCAAGGCCAAAGTTCTGCATCTTATATATATAAAGGCCGTCGCATTTCAAGTAACCGTCCGCCGTTATCGCGGGGTGGGGCCGGCTGCGGCGTTCGGTGATAACGGCTTCCACTTCCACCCGGCGATGGGTCGGCAGGATTTGGCCGCGGTAGCGCCAGATGTGGGTCGCCGGGGTCCATAAGGCCATGGCGTGGGTTCGGATTTCTGCCGGCCATATAGCGCCGGCCGCATATTGCAGCAATTGCACCAGGGATTCGATGCCCAGGGAACCGGGACAGACCGGGTCCTGGTAAAAATGGGCCTTAAAAAACCATTCCTCCGGATCGACGGTTTTCGAACCGCGGACATACCCCAGACCATGGGGACCGGCCTGGGGATCGAAATCCTCGATGCAGTCGATCATCCGCAGCGCTTTGGAAGGCCAGGGCGCAGCGTTTTTCGGTCGGAGATGCGCATCTCCCGGGGTCAACGGCACCATGTCTTCCAGATGCTGCACCGTGCCGCCGGGCATGGCCGGTGTTGACGGACGATCGGCTTGCGGCAGGCCCACCTGGTTGGCCAGGGCCTCGGGGGTGAAAAAGCCGAAAGAGGTCTGGCCCTCATAGATCCGTCGATCCGCCTGCCGGACCTCGAAGGCATAGTGTTGGATGAGCATATCACCGGCCGCGCTGGATTGCAGGAGGCGTGCCCGTGTCCGCACCGGACCGTCCTGGCTGAAGACGTTGGCATGCAGGGTGGCTTCGCCGTCCAGATTGCGGAAATGGAGGTCTTTTTCACTCTGCAGGGCCGATCCCATGTAGGCCGCTAGAAACCCGCAGGCCTGCAGGGCAATTTCCATCAGAACGGCGATGGGCATAAACGCTCCGCTGTTGCTGCGGAAATACCAGTCTCCGGGGTCGGGGTGATAGACCGCCTCCACCCATCCGTCCGGGGCCACGACCCAGGCCGGCGGCTCGATGTGCGTGACGGCATCGATAAAGGCATAGGGCGGCCCGGGCAGGCGGGCGATGAAGCGCTCCCGATCGAAAGGCCGGTAAGGGGGGCCGAAGGCGTGGGACGGCCGGCCGGTGGCAAATTCGATCAGTTGTTCGCGGGAAAACAGAATAGGGTTCGACTTGCCAGGAGCCTGGTTCCGCTCCCGGTCGGTTTGGGGCGTCATCGGCCGCCGCCAGAAATTGTCCAGGGCCGCGCGGTCCATCCCGCTCATTTTCATGGTCATGCCCCGGAACAGGACAATGCGGTGGCCGTCGGCATACATATGGGCGTCGGCGATCACGTAGGGCTCGGGGTTGAAGCCGATCTCACTGAGTTCCACTTCGTAGACCACCTGGCGCGTTTCCGGAGTGACCGGTCCGCGGCATTTCAGGACGGCCGGGCGTCCGACCACGGGCTCGTAGACCACGTCGGGCCGATCGCTGATCCAGCCCATGCGCTGGAGCAAGATGCGCAGGGTGTGGGCGCAGCACTCGTACATCAGGGTTCCCGGCATCACCATGTCGTCTACGAAATGGCAGGTCAGAAACCAGTCATCCGGATGGATGTCGGCCTCTGCCCGGATCATGCCGAGACCGTAACGGCCGCCCGCCGGATCCAAGGCCTGGACCCGATGGATCAGGGCCATCCGTCCACTCGGCAGGCGCTGGCTTTCCGGCAGGCGCAGGCCTTCAAAAGCCGGACCGAAGCAGGCCCCTAAATCGCCCTGCCGGAGAGCCTCCAAACCGGCTTCGTCGTAGGCTTCCCGGACCATGGCAACCGGCGGCTGCCAGTCTTCCGGGGCTACCCCCGTTAACGGCCTAGTGTCATCGGCGGTGAGGATGATGCCGCCGGAACGGCGCACTTCCTCCTCGGTGAAAAAACCGGCGCAGCCGTTGCGCATGGTGATCAGGGGCTGGCCGTCGATGGTGCCGTCGAATCGGAAGAAGAAAAGCCAGGTCGCCCCCTGGCGGATGAATTTTTCAATCCGGATGTCATAGCGGATGACCTCGCCGGGCCGCGGCAGCCCCCGATGAAAGGTGACCGTCGCGTCCAGCAGACGATAGGTGCGCTCGCCCTTGACCTCCAGGTCGATCCCCAGGTAGGCCGACAGAAACAGATCGGCCTGGCCCGCTTCCACCGCAATGCAGACCGGTGCCCGGCCTCCGTCCAGGTACCAGGCATCCGGATGCACGTCATGCTCGGTCACGAGACGACCCGGACCCAGAACGCCTTTGGGGCCTTCCACGCTCAGGATGCGGTCCACCAGCATCAGCGGTTCGTCAGGCAGCCGCACCCGGGCCGGAAACCGGTCCACCGGTGCGAATTCCGGCCCCAGGACCATGGCCACCGAGCCCACGGCGAATTCCAGGCACATGGCGCGGTCAAAGGCCACCGGCGGTAACGGATCTTTGGGATAAGTCTGTTTTGGTGCTTCGCCCGGAGCGGCATCATCCTGGGAGGGGCGGATCAGGGGCTGCTCCGGCAGCCCATCAGCGAGGAGGTCTTCGTATTGGGCCTGGTGCATCAGGCGGGTGTGCAAATCGACGATCTGGGCGTACTGCCGGCCAAGATCCTGGGTCAGATCCAGAAAATGCTGGTGGGCCGCGCCGGTGGCGGCCAGGTGATCATTCATGCCGCGGATCAGGGCGCTGGTCTGATCGAAGAACAATTGGCCGGCCGACACCTCATTATCGACGGACTCGGGCGTTGGATCGATCCCTGTTGGAGTGGGATCCTGTTTGATGGCCGGCGGCGGTGACGGATTCGGGCCCACGGGATGTTCGCGCTGCGGCGGACGGGGCGGATCGAGGGGCATGCCGCCGCAGCCGATCGATACGATGCGGGCTTCCCGGGAAGCGGATCCCGCCCGGGTCGGCCCAAGGGCCTCATCCGGCGGGAAAAAGCGGTCCAGCCGGACCGGCAGGCGTTCGGCCGCCAGCACCCCGAGGGCTTTGGCCAGGCCGGCCACCTCGTTTTCCGGATCAGGGGCAACCGTCAGGGCCAGGTGGGGGCGGTCGCTCAAAATGCGGCGAATCATGCGCGTGCAGGACCCCCGGGGGCCGACTTCCAGAAAGAGCCGGGTCCCGTCGCGATAGGCCTGCTCGACGGTGGCCGGAAAGTCAAATCCCGCAATGGCCTGCTTTAAAAGCGATTCAGCGGTCGTCTCCGGGGTCAGATCGATGCGTCGGCCGGCGGCACAACTGTAATAAGCCATGCCGGCCGGCGGGGTCGTGGGAAACCGGTGAAGCGCACGGTAGGCCTCGGCAACGGACTGAACCGCCTCCCAGTGGACCGCTACGACGCCCTCCAGATAAAAGGCCTGGCAATCCATACGGCCGATCAGATCGGCCACCGCCGGCCCATGGCCGCCGATGACGCATTCTTCAGGGGTGTTGATCATCAACAGGCGCACCGCCGGAGCATCCTTCAGGAATCTCCGAACAGCATCGGTCGGCCGGTTGACCACGGCGACGCGCCAGTCCACCGGAACCTTGTCCGGAATGGGGAGATGGCCCCGGGCGGCTTGGCAGGGGCCGGCCAGCTGGGTGCGGAACAGGTCCGAGTTTTCCATGCGTGCCAGCATCTGGCCGCGGTCCGGCCAGGCGCCGGTGGCAAAATAACCCACGGTTTCCCCGAGGCTGTACCCGAGAACAGCCGACGGCCGTACCCCCAGGAAGTGCAGCAGGTCGGTGGTCAGGCAGCCGAACAAGACCTGTCCGTAAATGGCCGTCACCGGGTCGGCGTCGAGGGCGGCCTGGGCTTCCTGGCGCCAGTTTTCAGGCCAACGGGCGCGATAGGGCATCAACATTGCGGCACGGCCCTGGGCTGCGAAACGATCCGTCGATCGGCTGGCGGCCCGCCAGATTTCAGGCCACTGCAAACTCAACTGACGGCCCATGCCGAGGTAGTGGTTGCCGGATCCCGGATAGACCAGGGTCGGCTGCGTTGTCGGACCCAGGGGGTGCGGGGAAAAGTGGCAGCCACTCATACCGTGGAAGGTGATTGGACGGCGTTGCTTCAACGCCTCGAGGGCATCGTGGTGGACCCGGTCAAGGTCGCCATAATCTGACAGACAGATGGCCAGGGCGCAGGGCAGCTGCGGATTCGATCCATGGCGGTGAAACCATTCCAAGGCTGCCGTCCCGATGGACCGTCCGGAGCGGCGGCTTTCTTCCAGGTGTTCGGTCAAGGCGGACAGCCGGTCCGGCAGCTGCTTAACAGTGGGGCTTTCCAGCATAAAGAGGCCATGCTCGGGGATGCCGGCCGGGGCGGTGAGCAGGGGATCGGTCTTGGGGGTATCTTCAGAAACAAACTCTTCCAGGAAGACCGACATGGCGTTGCCGTCGGCCGTAAGGGCATTGAGGCAGGCCCGTCGAGGAAGGTCTTCGCGGTCGGCCGACCAGAAAAGAGGCCGCATCGGAACATGGAAAAAGTCTTCACCGGTTGAAATGTCAGGAGGTGCCTGATAACGGGGCAGGGGGGGGAGAATCTGATGAAAGAGGCAAAGGGCGGTTTTAACCAAACCGGCCAGGCCCGCCGAGGCACCGGTGTGCCCCAGGGCGGCCTTTACAGCACCCAGGGCAAGCGGGGTTTTGCGGCGGCCACCGAACACCTGCCCCAAGGCATGGTATTCGGCCTGATCTTCGGTGGGAACGGCGGAACCGTGGGCCTCCAGGTAGCCCACGGATTGGGGCGCCACATCGGCTTCATCGAGGGCGTTAACAAGGGCGGTCTCGAGCGCTTCCCCCAGGTCATCGTTTTCAAAGGTCCGGCTCCGTCGCGCCGCCCCCAGGCCGCGCACCACGGCGTATACGCGATCCCCGTCCCGGCGGGCGTCCGCTAGGCGTTTCAGCACCACGGCCGCCGCTCCCTCGCCCGGCAGGGTGCCGTCGGCCCGCTTGCCCAGGCAGTCAGGGGATGCCCCCGCGGCATAGGCCTGACGGCTGTGGGCTTTGATTAAGCGTCGCAGGTCTCCGGGCAGATCCACCGCGCCCACCAGCATAGTGTCGACTTCCCGGCCTTGCAGGGCCTGCATCGCAATGGAGAGAGCTTTGAGACCGGAGGCAGCCTCGTCGGAAACCGTGAAGCTGGGGCCGCCAAAACGGAATTCGCGGGCGATCCGGCTGGCGATCACGCCCCCCAAAGCCCCCAGCGTGCGGGTATGGGTCAGCGGGGGGGCGAATGTATCCGACATGGCGTGGGCCCAACCGCTCAACTGGTCCGGGGCAAGGCCCAAACCGTAGCGTTCGTTCCATCGGGCCACCCATTGATCTGTATTCCAGCGGAGATGAAAATTCGTATTTTCAAGATCGAATTCCATACCGACGATGCAGCCCATCCGGGGGCGTTCCTGATGGGGCGCCAGACCGGCGTCCTGCATGGCCCCCAGGGCAACCTTGAGCATCAGCAGGTGTTGGGGCAGGAGGTCCGGGATTTCCTTGGGGGGGATGCGGAAATCGGCCAGGGCGATGGAGAAATCCTTCAAGAAGGCGCCCTGCAATGCCTGGGAGCGCTGCAAATAAGATCTTAGAAGGGCCCCACAATTTTTTGAACGCGGCGCTGTTAGCGGTTCAAAGGCGGCGTCGCCCCTGAAAACCATTTCCTGAAACGCTTTCAGGTTGGCGGCCGGGCCGAACAGCACGTCCATTCCCACAATGGCAATGGGATCCGCGTTGGGGCGGGATGCGCTGACCACATGGGCGGTCCCGCGCCGGTCAGGGGCACCGGTGGGGGCATCCCCGGGCGGCCATTCTTCCACCAAAACATGGGCATTGATGCCGCCGAATCCAAAGGCGCTGACGGCGGCCCGGCGTGGTGTGCCGTCATTGCGGCGGGTCCAGGGCATGGCCCGGGTCGGGACGCGAAAGGGGCTGTCCGACAGACCGCTCTCAGGCGTGGGTTCCTTAAAGTTTAGCGAGGGCGGTAAGGTGGCATGACGGAGTCCCAGCAGCACTTTGATGAGTCCGGCGGCGCCGGCGGCCGTGAGGAGGTGGCCGATCATGGATTTGACGGTACCGATGGCGCATTGACCGGGGTGCCAGCCTGCCGGTCCCCAGAGGGATTTCAGACTGCGGATTTCCGTCGCATCGCCGACGGGGGTCCCGGCGCCGTGGCATTCGATCAAATCGACGTCCGAAGGCTGCCAGCCTGCCGCCGCATAGGCCATTTGCATGGCCCGCAACTGGCCTTCCGTATCCGGTGCCAGCAAATTACCGCGCATGTCATTGGAAACGCCAGCCCCCCGTATCAGGGCCTGGATCGTGTCGCCCTGCTTAAGGGCGTCGTCCAATCGTTTCAAAACCACGATACCGCAGCCCTCTCCGACGACAAGGCCGTCGGCGGAACGATCGAAGGGGGCGCAACGGCCTGAACGCGACAGGGCCTGTAACTGGGTAAAACCGATCTGGGTATAAAGGGTGTCGGGGCGGGCGACCCCCCCGGCCAGAACCGCATCGGCCCGACCGGCTTGGAGCGCATCACAGGCCAATTTGACGGCGAACAGGGAAGACGCACAGGCGGCATCAAGGGTAAAGGTATTGCCGCCCAGACCGAGCGCGGCGCCTAAAAGGGCGCCCGGAAACCCGGTGACACTGCTGGCCAGGGCTTCGTTGCGGTGCAATGATGCCGCCCTGCGGGGTACTTGGGGGAAGAGTTTGTCTTCGACCGCCTGCAGGAAGATCCGGCGTGTCAGCCGCGAGGCCGCATCCGTGGGCAGCGCAATGGCGGCCAGGATGACATCCACCCGCACCGGATCGACGGCGGCGCTGCAGCAGCTCTGCCAGGCGGACCGCCCCGTTTCCAGGACAAGGTGATGCATGGGATCCAGCCGCGTAAGGAATTGGGGCGCAATTTCAAATCCCTCGCTATCGAAAGCAAAGTCTTCGATCCATCCGGCTGTTAAGGAGCGGGCTTTGTCAGGCTTCCCCGTGGGATCCAGGATGCTGGCGGGCGCCACCGGCCATCGTTCCGGTGCCACAGGACGGATCGCACTTTGGGCCCGCGCGATATTCTCCCAGAATTGGGTGAGATTCGGCGCACCGGGGAAAATGCCGGCCGCGCCGACGACGGCAATGGCGGGGGCGTGACGGTTGTGCATATACACCTTGGCGGGGTATGGACATCATCCTTGCACGGCGATGCCCAAACCCAGGCGGGTAATGGTTAAAAAACTAGATTTATTACTACCTTTGGGAGAACAGGGCAATAAAATTTCGATGTCGGCCCGACCCTGGGCAGGCCTGTCGAATGGTTCCCGGCGGGGGCATATCGGTCATGGTTCTCTTGACATTGGTGCGGCGTTTTCTTATTTAGAAAATTTCGTAAAATTGCCGACGTGTCGAGATCTTGATTCCGCACGAACTGCTGCGGTGCCTATCGGGCGAACAGCGGTCATTTGGAAACGACCCCCTGGGGGCTTGGAGGAAGCAATGGGAAAAGAAGAAGCAGGCCAGGTACGTGACACCGCCATGGTGCGTTCCATGCTGCGCGATGCCGGCTATTCCGAGAAGGCGGTGAACTATTATCTGGAGACGCCCCATATGGGCGTCATTGAAAATGCGGATCAGGTATCTGAGATGACAGGAACCTGCGGCGATACGATCAAAGTCTATCTCAAGATCGAAAATGATCGCATCAGCGATGTCAAATATCAGATCATGGGGTGTCCGGGGTCCATCTCCGCCGCCATGGCGGCCGGCGACCTGGTGCGTGGCCGAACGGTCGATGAGGCGTTGGCCCTCAACGACGGCGATGTCTTCCAGTTTCTGGAGGAAATTCCCGTCAAAAAGCATCATTGTATTCAATTGGCCGTGAAAGCCCTGCTTGGGGCCATTAAGAGTTACCGCGACGGCAGCGCCAGCGGCGACCAGGTGGTCAAAGCGGCGATTCCCACGGGACACGGTCGGCGTGAGCAAGGCGGGGACGATAACCTGGCGTGCTGCGGGGCCCCCAAAGGCCAGGGCGATTGCGAAACCGCAGGGGCCTGCTGCGGCAAGACCATTTCCGAAATGGGGAACAAATAGCCGGGATCCCGGCGCCAAATGCAACCATACAAATGGAGGTCCGGAGATCGCCGCATGCATCGGCCGCCGGCCTCCATTTCTGTTGGCGAGGTCTTTGCGAATCCATCCCACGCGAGGGGCGGGGATGCCTGAGGAGTCGTCCCTGATGGACTACCGTGCGGAACAATTACTTAATCAGGAAAGCATTCAGGACTACTTCTTCCGCTACGGTGAAGAAGAAAGAATGCTGATCAAGAGGTGGTGCCGCGGCTATTTCTTGTTCAGGGAAGATGTGGCCGCCTTTCAAACCCGTTATTTCCAATCCCTCTGCAATGCCGCCTGCTTTCAGGCCCAACGCAGCGCCTGCTGCAACAAGGACGGTATCATTACCTTTTTTGCCGATCTCGTCGTGAACGCCATCGCCAGCGAACCCCAGGAATTGACGGCTCTTGTGGCCGGGCTGCGCCGAGCCCGTACGGATATGAAATGCATCTATCTCGGGCCGGAAGGCTGCCGCTGGCGCGTGAAGCCCATCGTGTGCGAGATGTTCCTGTGTGATCGCGCCCAGGGAGAGGTTTTCAATGCTTCGCCGGAGGCGGCGGAGATTTGGGACGGAATGAAAAAACGGGAACGGGGATTCCGCTGGCCTGATCGGCCGGTGCTGTTCGATCAGATCGAGTCGCGGTTTATGGCTGCGGGCGTGAGTTCTTCTTTAATGTACCTGCATAACAGCCCGGGTCTGATCCGCATCAAAAGAAAAGCCGGGCTGCTCTGAACGCGGCATCTCCGCTAGACCGTATCGTATACTTCTTCCGATACGGCGGCTGGTTGCGACGATCCAATCTTGACGACATTCTTGGCGGCCGGACCGCGTTGGCCACGTTCGATATCAAACGTCACCTGGTCGCCTTCCGCCAGCGTTTTGAATCCTTCCATTTGAATTGCTGAAAAATGGACGAAAACATCGCCCTCTTCTTCCTGCTCGATAAACCCATAGCCTTTTTTGTCACTGAACCACTTTACGATACCATTTGGCATGGTCAAAATCTCCCCGTGTAAAGCAGGTCGCGGTGAAAGTCATTGCTCGTGTTCGGGTGGAAGCAGCAACGGCCTTTCACGCAACCGGCCCGCAGCCAAAACCGGGATTTGAACCTTATTTTTGTTAGACTGAAAGGGGATCCAAAGTCAAGCGAAACCTATCATGGCGGATGCCTCAGGGGGAGGGCAGGGGCTGGCTGTGCCGCATGGTAAAACGGACCAGAATACTATTCGCCTGTCCGGGCGCCAGACGAAGGGATGCCGGCGTCAACGCTAAGGACGTGCGCAGTTCGCCGGAATGCTTTAGGCCGTCAACCGGCACTTTGACCGTATAGATGGTATCGATTCCGGCCAAAAGCAATTCTCCGCCGATGACCTCGACCGTGGCCGGTTCGAGCAGAACGTCCTGGATCAGAATGCCGGGGGGTAGGGTCCCGCTCCAGTCCACCTGCACCGGAAGCGTTTTTTTGCCGATGGTATCCACCATGATGTCGACGGTGTTCGGCTCTATTTTTTTCAATGAGGTGCCCGGAGGCAGGGTGACATCGTCTTCGGTGATGGAGAAGCTGTTGAGCCCCGGAACGGCTTTGCTGATATCCAGGCGTACGCGGATCTGGTTCGGATCAAGCCGGTTGATCAATTGCAGCGAACCGCTTAGTTGAATCTTAACCGATGACGTAGAGCTCTCGATGATCTCCATGCGGGAATCGCCGCGGATGTATTCGATGGGAACTTCGAGCGTGGTCAGGCTGCGGACAAACCCCAGCGAAAAACTGTACCAGACACAGCTGACCACAATCAGCGACATCATAAAGGCGATGGCGGCGAACCAGCGGTCCCGATGCGCTTTTTGGGGGGTATCCACCGACATGCCGGTGTGCTGACGCAGACGCATTTCCAACGAAGCTGCATCCGCGACAGGTTCGATCTGTCCCATGCTGGCCAGCGTCACCTCGCCGCGCTCCTCGGATACGATGATCACGAGGGCGTCCGAATGCTCCGTCAGGCCCATGGCGGCCCGGTGACGTGTGCCGTAGCGCATGGGCAGGTCGGCCCTTTCGGTGAGCGGCAGAATGGCTGACACGCGGTTGATACGATTCCCCCGAATCACGGCCGCGCCGTCATGGACCGGATTCCCGGGCCAGAAAATGCTCTCGATCATCTGGCGGGACACCTGACCGTTCCAGGGAACACTACTCTGGATCGCCGCATCCACCGGCTGCCGTCCGGGAACCACGATCAGCGCACCGATTTTTCGCCGTGCCAGCTGATAAACGCTGGCGGTGATGATTTCAACCGGTGTAACAACCGGTTTCGGGGTTACGTACCAGAGGATGTCTTTAATCCCCTTGGTCTGGAACAGGCTGCGGATTTCGTAGCGGAAGACAATCAGGACGCCGATGGCGGTCAGGGCGGCCAGCCCCTGAAGGACGAAGTGGGTTAGAATCATGCTGGCGGAGGAAACGATCTGCTGGACGATCAACAGGACAAAGATGATGACGACCACCATAAAAAGGCGGGTACCGCGCAGGATAATATAGAGTCGAAAGAGAAGGTAGCTGTTGAGCAGGATGTCCAAAACATCCTGCCATCGGAGGACCTCGAACAGCTTGTCCAGGAAGACCGACATGGGATCAGTCCGTAATACTGAAGCGCAAGGTGCGGAGGAGGTTTTCGTCCGCATCACGAATTTCCACCCGCCAAGGTCCCTTGTCGGCTTCCCGCAGCTGAATGCTGCTGACCGAAGACCAGCTCGGTGGCTTTAGAACCAGTTTTTTTCGGAAGATCAGTTTATCCTGCCGGATCCAATCGTGAAAGATGCTGGTTTGTTGCGGAACACGGTCAAATTCAGTGAAGCACATGACGGAGCCCGTACCGACCGAAAAAACCACACTCGGATTGATGGGTTTGAAATTTTCGAGTCCCTCGCAGATGACCGCTTCGGAGAGATGCAATTGATCCGCGTTGGCACGGCCTGGTGCTTCATTGTCGGCCGCGAAGGCGCCGGGCAGCAGGCTGCTCCACAGCACCAGGGCCCATATGGTGTGGTTTAGTGACATGCGATATTCATGAACAGATTATCGACGATGTCAACCCCAATTTCACCGGCGGTCGCGGCGGCAAGCTTCGTCCTTACATGAAAACGCCAACCACGACAGGCCCGCATAGCTGTTTTCAGCCACCGGCGGCATAGTGCTGCGGCTTGAAGGCGCGCATCAAACGGTCCTCCATGACGGCCTCATAGCCCGTGAGTTCCGCCAACACCCGGCCCTCCTGGTCGAGAAAGCTGAAATCCCCGACCAGCTTGTAGCGGGAAGCGTCTTTGACCACCAGAACGACCTGAATCGCCGTGGGCGGGAATTTGCGGCAGTACTGGCGGTAGGCGGCCGTGTAACTGGGCAGCGAAACGCGCCCGGTTTGATCGTAGCACCAGAGACTTGCCATTTGAAAGGCACCGTCCATCACCAGTGGGTCGGCGATCCAGCGGTTGCGCGGCGGTTTTTGAATCCAGGCGGCCGGTTCCGGGGCAGTCAGTAGTTCGGCCCGCATGCCGTGGGCATTGCAGACATGCACCTGCCGGATGGCCTGGAGAGCGCCGCCATGGAAAAGAATGTCACGATAAACCTGGGCGACATCACGTTGGTCGTTATCATCCTGCAGGGCGGCAGGGATGGTGAAGTCCGGTGGCGATGGCAGGTGGTCAGCCAAAAGGGCCGTGGCGCGGGAATGGATGACTTCGGCGCCCTCTTCGAGACCGTCGCGGAGTTCGAGGTCGATCATGACGCCGCCGCCATTGGAACGGGCCGGGGAGGCCAGCACACGGATGGGACGACGCTGCCGATCACCAAGAACGATGCCTTTCAGCAGGCGCATGTCGTCCAGCCCGGTCAGCTGCAGGCCGGGGTTGTTGTGCAGGGCGCCATGGCCGAACCACTCGGCCATCAGGGCGAAGGGCACCACCGGTTTGCCATCCAGGCGATGATGGTCCAGAATCGGATAGCGTTCGAGATTCAGTTCGCTGATGAAAATGGTGCTCAGCCCGCGGCTGTTTTCCGCTTCGGCAGTCCCTGATGGGATGGCCGCTGTCGATAAGGGGTCTTGATTCCCCTGGGCAGCGGACAGCTCCGATCCGATGACGATTTCCACACCCTCACGGTTTCCGGCATCCATTTCAGCGACAACGGCTTGCGCACCCTGATCCAATGGGATCAAGGCAATCCTTTTCTCTAAAAATACTTTTTTGAGAAAAGCATCGACCATGCCGCCGTCCCAGGGTCCCCAGTTGATGGCCCGTACCACACAGTTCGCCCGCCGGGATGCCTCGGCCACCGCCATCTTGTTGAGGACTTCATTGGCGACGGCATAATCCACCTGGCCGATGTTGCCGAAACGGGCGGCCACCGACGAAAACAAAACGATATGGCTGAGGGGGTCCTCCTGGGTGGCGGCCAGGAGGTTTTCCAGTCCCTCCACTTTGGTTGTAAAAACCTCGTGGAATTCTTCCGGTGTTTTTTCAGCGATCAACCGGTCGCGCAGGACACCGGCGCCGTGGATGAGGGCTTTGATGGGACCATGCACCAGACGGACATCGTTCAACACGGCCCGGACACGGTCCGCATTGCGGATATCCAGGGGAAAATAGCGGACGTCGGCACCCATGGATCGGATACGCTCCAGATGGGTTTTAATTTCGCGGTTGGCCCTGTAACGGCGGCAGGCTTTTTCAACCGCTTGGGGCGTAGGGCGAACCGATTCGAAGTCATGGGCGATGACGGCCTTTTTAAGCTCGCTTTCCACGGTGATTCCGTTCAGCCATTCCGGTTCCACAAAGGGCTCGGGAGAGCGTCCCAGAAGGATCAGGGTCGGCTTCCAGCGGCGGGCCAACGCTTCGGCGGCGGCGGCCGTCACACCGCGCGCACCTCCTGAAATCACGACCACATCGCCGCTTTCAAGATTCCGGCCGCTATCGTGGCGGCTGCCGAGCGGCGCGGAGGCGAGTGCCAAAGTCACGCGATCCTCCGGTCCCAAACCCACTTCCACGGGCGCATCAGGGGCCGGATGGAGCAATTCGGCCACAACCCGGCGCGCGATGGCCGGGTTATCCCGCCAGCCACTGGCGATATCCAGGGCATGGCAGGACACCCCGGGCCATTCGATGGCCGCTGTCTTGGCAATTCCGGCCAGGCCGCCCTGTTGGGGGGGCTGGTTCGACAAGCCTTCCACACCGAAGGTGCCGTCCAGGCGGCTGACCGTAGCCAGAAAGGCGCCGCCTGCAGCGGCACTGGCCTGGAGGGAAGGTGCGAGATAATGCGTCAGGCCGAAAGCATCTTCCAGGAAGGCTTTGCTGCGGGCCGCGGCGCCGACGGCCTCATCGACATCAGCGAGCAGGATCAAGCCGGCGGCTTCCGGCAGCTGTTCGCGATGCTTAAGGATGTCGATCGAGATCTGGACCGTGGACAATCCCTGGGCCGACAATTGATCGGCCAACGCATGGGACAGACCGGTTTTGTCCGTTGTGATGAAAACCTTGCGGTCCCTCGGGAGGGCAAGCGGCTGGCCTGGATGGTGAGCCGTTTTGACAGCCGTCAGCCTGCGGCGGCTGAGGGTGGCAACCGGAAGGATTTCGGTTTCACCCGCAGGGGTGACAGATAGCGGTTCCGCGGACGTCTCCTTGGGAGGGGAGGGTGTCGGTGAATGGGGTGCACTGCCGGCAAGGACGGCCGCGATCTGGCCGAGGGTTTTGAGGCCGGCCATCTCGTCAGGAGCGATGGCCGGCCGGTCCGGCAGCCGGTCCTCCATGGCCGAGAGGATTTCCACCCGTTTGATGGAGTCGATGCCCAAATCCGCCTCGATGTCCATGTCGCGCGAAAGCATTTCTACGGGATAGCCGGTGAGGTCGCTCACCACGGCCAGCAAGGCGGCGTGAACCTGTTCTGAAAGCGCTCCGGCAGCCGCGGAGGGCGCGTTTCCGGTTGCGTCCGGTGCGGCCGTCTGCGACGGATCGCCCACCGATTGCAGGCGATTGGCGATCTGCTCCAGGGTTTTGAGCTCGGCCATCTCATCGGGGGCAATGGCCGGGAAATCCGCGATCCGATCTTCGAGGGCCGAGAGGATTTCCACGCGTTTGATGGAGTCGATGCCCAGGTCGGCTTCCACATCCATGTCAAGGCTGAGCATTTCCGTCGGGTAGCCGGTCAGTTCGCTGACCACGGACAGCAGGGCGGACGCGATCTCGCCCGAGGCCGCCGGGCTGTCGGCGCTGATGGTGACGGCCGTAACGGTTGTATTCGCAGGGGAGGGCTGGGGTGTCACCGGCCCGGCCAGATAGGCCGCCACTTGCCCAAGGGTCTGGAATTCGGCGATCATGTCCGGCGTCACCGCTGGCAAGCCCGGCAGCTTTTCTTCCACCCGGGACAGGATTTCCACGCGCTTGATGGAATCGATGCCCAGATCGCGCTCGATATGCATGTCCATTCCCAGCATATCGACCGGATAGCCGGTCAACTCGCTGATCACCGCCAGCAATGTCCGGGATACATGCGCGCTGTCAACACCATCATCCATGGTGCCGTGGCCTGTCTCTCCGGCAATGCCGGCGTCCGGTTGATCGACATTATCCGCAGAAGACGGCGTGGAAGGTTCTTCCCGGACGGGCGGCGGAGCAGGGATTGGGACGGAAGGCGACCGGCCGGGCTCAGCCGGAGCAGGCGCAGCAACACTCATCAGGGCGGTCCCGCGACCGCCCAGGACGGTTTCCGCAAAATGGCGGGAGCTTTCCATCATCTCCTGCAGAGTCCGGCTGGCCTGCTGCTGGGTATCCAGAAATTTCTGATGGGCTTCAACGGTTTGGGTCTGCAGGGCCTGCAGGGACTGCAAGCCCTGTTGCACCACTTGAAGGGCCTTTAAAACAGGGTGGTTGGAATCGTTCACAGGGTTGCTCACAGCGATCGGGTTAGCGCCGCCTGACGGGGCGGCGGTATGATTCGTTAATAAGGCATCCCGTCTGTCGCGGAAAGCTTGGGCCGGAAGACTTCCTGTTTCGGAGAGAACGGGGGCATCTTCCGACGGAAGCGAAAGGGGCTTCGCCTGTACCGCTTTGGGCGGCGGGTTGACGGGTTTGGCGGACGAAACGTTCGACCCGGAAGGCCGAAAATTGGCGCCCCTGACGGGGACCCGCATTTTGTATTGGGGCGGCGGATCGCCGGGCGCTTCCCATTCATCCCAATTGATCGGGCAGCCTAAAGCCGCCAGCTGGCACAGCAATTGGGCGAGATCGAACAGGCCGAATTTTTTACCATTGCTGGCATCCATGGCCAGGGCATGAAATTCGCGTCCTCTCAGGATGGCACGCACCAGTCCGGAAAGGACTGTTTTAGGTCCGACTTCAACAAAGATGCGACCCTTCTCCGCATAGAGATTCTCGATCTCCCCGATGAAATCGACCGGGTTGCGCAGATGGTGTCCCAGCAGGGTGCGAATTTCAGCCGGATCTTCAGGATAAGGCTTCCCGGTGGTATTACTGTAGACCGGAATTTCGTTCGGGCGGATAGGAACGGATTGAACCGCCGCGGCAAAGGGTTCCCGCGCGTTTTCCACCAGCCGGCTGTGGAAGGCGGCGGAGACGGGCAGGCGCACCGTTCGGAGCTTTTGGTCTTGGCACACCGCTTCCGCTTGTTCGATGCTGGCGACATCGCCGGAGAGGATGCCCTGGTTGGGACTGTTGCGGTTCGCCAGGACCACATCGAGTCCCTTTTCCTCTATCAAGCGGTCCAATTGTTCCAGGGGCGCTTTGACGGCTACCATGGCCCCATTGGGTTGGCCGGGACGTCCCCCGGCCTCGGCCATCAAGCGCCCTCTCAGGGCGGACATGGCATGCAGGGTATCTTCGTCGATCCAACCGGCACCGTAGAGGGCGGTCAACTCGCCGTAGCTGTGTCCGCAGGTGGCTTCTGGGGTGAGGCCGAAGCGTTGCAGGATTTTTTCCATGGCCACGCTGAGTGCGCCGATGGCCGGCTGGGCAACGGCCGTATTGCGGAGGGCTTCCTCGTGATCCTGGGAATTTTCCGCACTGTCGGGCAGAGGATAAATATAGTCCGTCAGGGCCTGCGCTTCGGAAAAATGGGTGTTGGCTGATTCCATGGCCGCCATGGCTTCTGGAAACCAGGCCACCAGGTCGCGCCCCATGTGAAGGTATTGGCTGCCTTGACCGGGGAAGAGGAATACGACAGCGCCCGGGCATTCGCCGCTGCCCAAAAAGCTGGCGGCGGTTTGGCGGGCGGCGGCCTTTTCTTCAAAGGCCGGGGCGGCTTCGTTGAAGACGGCGTTTGTATTCCAGCAGGGTCCGGCGGTGTCTTCTTCGCGGCTCAGGATCAGCAGCAGACGATAGGGGGCCGCGGCGTCAAACGCCGTGCGGCTTTGGCGCGCCATGTGGGGCAGGGATTCCGGAGGGACGTCGGTCAACGTGCGGCGCATGGCGTGAAAGGCGGATTCCAGTTCCTCCTGTGAGGAAGCCGAAAGGGCCACGATTTCAAGGGAGCCGTCCCAGGCCACGGCGGTTCGTCGGGTTTCATATTCTTCCAGCACTACGTGGAAATTGCTTCCGCCAAAGCCAAAGGCGCTGACGCCGGCCCGGCGGGGGTGCTGTTTGGTGCGAAACCAGGGACGCGCCTGGGCGTTGAGGTAAAACGGACTCTTATCGAGCTCCAGGTCGGGGTCGGGAATGTCCGTTTTGAGCGTCGGCGGAAGAACCTTGTTGTAAAGTGCCAGAACCGTCTTGATGAGACCGGCGGCGCCTGCCGCGGCTTTGGTGTGGCCGATCATGGATTTTACCGATCCCAGCGCGCAATGGCGCGTGGTGTCGGACGGGCCGAACAGCTCGCGGAGGGCCTGGATTTCGATTTTATCACCGACCCGCGTCCCGGTTCCGTGGGCCTCGATCAGATCGACGGAATCCGTCGTGACATGGGCTGCGGCGTAGGCCTTGTGCAAGGCCTTGATCTGGCCCTCGGCCCGGGGCGCATAGATGCCCTGGGATTTTCCGTCGCTGCTGGATCCGATCCCTTTCAAAATCGCCAGGATGCGGTCGCCGTCCGCTTCGGCATCGGTCAGCCGCTTCATGATCAGAATGCCGATGCCTTCACCCAGAACCGTGCCGTCCGCCTTCTGGGAAAAGGGGCGCGCGTCACCGGAAGGAGAAAGAATCTGCGTGCGGGCAAAGCACATATGCATGAAAATATCGTTCAGGGTGTCCACCCCTCCGGTGACCACCATGCGGGCGCGTCCGGTATACAATTCCATCAGGGACAGATTGATGGCGCTCATGGAACTGGCGCAGGCCGCATCCACGACACAATTGGTGCCCCCCAGGTCGAGACGGTTGCAGATGCGGCCGGCCACCACATTGCCCAGCAGTCCTGGAAAGGAATTTTCCTGCCAGGCCGGGTATTCGCCTGAAAGCCGCGCCATGACGTCTTCTGCCTTCTCAGGATCGACTCCGGCAGCTTCCAAGGCACGCTTCCATTTGGGCCAGCTCAGCCGGGAGCTCAGTGGGATGACGAGTTCCTGGGTACCGGTAACCCCTAAAATAACGGCGGTTTGATCGCGATCGAAATCAGCGCCATCACCATAACCGGCCTGTTCGAGGGCGGTTTTGGCGGCCATGAGTCCCAGGATCTGCGAGGTGTCAGTGGCTTCCAGGTTGGAGGGCGGGATGCCGAAGGCGGTGGGGTCGAAGGGCACCGGAGAGAGGAATCCGCCGCGACGGCAATAAACGTGGTCGGGCTTACGGGGATCCTCGCTAAAATAATCCTCTAACGACCAATGGGACGGGGGAACTTCCGCAATGGCGTCCTTGCCGTGATAGAGCAGGTGCCAAAAGGCTTTCAGCCCGGAGGCATGGGGAAAGAAACAGCCGATGCCGATAATGGCGACCGGCGGCGCGCTGAAGAATTGCGTTTCATTGACATCCATGGATCGATTCCTGAAAACCCAAGCGGATGCATCGATTCCCGAACAGCCGTCATCGCCACCGGCGATGGTGCCGAAGGTCGCTCTTGACGGGCCGGCTGGCGTTGATTCGCTGTCAGCGGCCGCTTATGGCATATCGGTGTACGATGCAAGCGGGTATGCCCCGCCCATTGTCTCCTGCCGTTTGGCGGGAACAATGCTTAGCTCGATTCGGATATACGCCGTGTGCGTATGTGAATTCAATTCAAAGCTTTATTTTATAAGGTAAAATGCTAAAGATTGCAAGACCCTATCGGTAGTGGTATGGTTGTTCTATTGGCATAACAAGAGGACAAGATATCATGCTGAAATACTTTCTAAATCGCGAATTGGCGATGCGCCTTGACATCCCGTTGAGCCGCTGGAAGCGATGGTCGCGGGAATTTTTGCCGCCGGATCCGCTGGGGGGGCTTCAGTCCGGTTTTGCGCGTCAATACAGCATCCGGGAGGCTTTTGTGGTTTATCTGGCCGGCTATCTCGTATCGTCCCAGGCCTATTCCATTCCCGAGGCCCGGCAGATTTTGCATGACCTCACCGCCTGGCTGCAAAAAGAAGTCATCGATCCTTGTTGCGCGGCCGCGGAGACGGGATCTGAACCGACATCGCAAGGATGCTGTCTTGAGTTGATGATCATTCCGGTCCAGCGCAACGGCTTCCCGGCCTTCAGTTACAGGGCCCGCCGGCTGCTGGATCGCAGGCGACTTGGTGTCGCTGACGAAGCGGAACTCTGGCAGGAGCAATACCGGGAAAGCATTTTAAAGCCAGGCAAGCCGGCGCCGTCAGGATGTTATCCGATTTGTGGCGGATGGGTGGCGCTATCGGTCCTGGCCGACCATTTTTTCGAACGACTGTCCCCTTGATCGATCCTTTCGGCCGGACCATACTTGTTGGGTTGTTATATGAAGAGGACAACTAAACCTGCTATAACCTGCTGGTATAAATCGCTATTGTTCCAGTGAGATTAATCTCGCCTGAGCCCGTTCGGTCCGCTGTTCAACGATCAGAGATTACTGTTTCTTCCAGAAGACCGGCAAGTTGGGCACGGGTCTGGGGGACGTATTTTTCGACCCCGGCGGGCAGCACCACCCCCTGCAGTCGAATCCAGTTGGCGCGCAGGGTGACGGCGGCTCCCAAAAGCAGGTTCTGCGCCACACCGACACATTCCCGATTCTCCGGCTTTTCCAGGATGGAGCCTTTGGTCCATTGGTTGAAGGCGCCGATGGCCGGTCCGCACCAGATCTGGAAGTCCATCTGGCGTGAGGGGTCGCCGGCATTGGCCCATTTGGATGATTTCCCCAGATAGGCGCGAAACACCAGGGCCAGCCGGTGGTGGGGATCCTGTTCGGCGCGTGTGATCTGATGGGGATCGCGTACGGCGAAAAACTGGCGGGTCTGGTCCCACTCTGTCTCAAAATCGCATTTGAAATAATCCCGTTCCAGCATCTTGCGATCGGACGGGGGTATCGCCTCCCATGACAGGTACTGGCGATAGTAATCGTAAAGCTTCTGCGCACGGAGGGCGAACATCGTACCGCGTTTCAAAACCTGCACACGAACGCCCATTTCGAACATATCCGCCGAGGGGGCCATGGTTACATCGGCCTGACGGGCTTCAGCCAGCATCTGACGCACCAGATCCGAGCTTCCCGACTCACGACAGGCCTGGTTGACAGTGCCGGTGAGGATGTAGGCAGCGCCCATGGCAAAGGCCGCCGCCGCGGATTCCGGGGTAGCGATTCCGCCCCCGAGTCCAACGCCGATCGGTGTGTCGTATCCCTGTTGGACCGCGATGTCATCCCTGAGGTTCATCATGATGGGCAGCAGGGTGAGCGCCTGGCGATTATCCGTGTGGCCGCCGGAGTCGGCTTCGGCCGTAAGATCGGAAGCCATGGGGATGTGGCGCGCCAGTTGTGCCTCCTCCTCGCTGATGGCCCCTTCCTGGCGTAAGGCGGCCAGCAGTTTCTCGGGCGGCGGTGCGAAGAACTGGCGGGCCACTTCGACCCGGGATACCTTGGCAAGCACTTTGTTGGGGCAGACAATATGGCCGGCGGGGTCGCGATGGAGGCCCTTGACGCGATAGCGCACCAGGGGTTTGGTGAGCCGCAAATAGGCGGAGGCACTGATGCAGCGCACCCCGCGCCGCAGATAGAGGTCCACCACGGCCGCTTCGTGGTCGGGTTCGTGGGGGCTGTGGATCAGGTTGAATCCATAGGGGCGGTCCCCGAGGGCGGATTGGATCTGGTCGATGGCCTCTTCGATGGCGGCCAGGGGCATTCCGGCCGCGCCAAAGAAAGCGATCATGCCGGCCTTACCGGCGGCCGTGACCATTTTGACCGAGGTGATACCGTTGGCCATGGCGCCCATGACATAGGCGTAGCGCAATCCGTAACGCTCACGAAAGATGCGGCTGCCAAGGCCGGCCGGCGGCAAGGGGGGCACATAGGCCTTGAGGGGATAGCTGCCGACAGGGTCCGGCGCTGTTCCAGCCTGGGGATGGAGCACAACCTGACCGTCGTGACTGACGGCCAGGCCACCATCTTTCTCGACGATGTAAAGGGGTCTTTGCACGTCTAAGAGAGCGGCCTCAATGGCATAGCGGCTGTCTTCCGGTTCTTGGCCCGGCGAGGGGCGCCACCAGCCGCTGATGGACGGCAACGGATCACAGAGCGGTTGCATGATATCGATTCCCTTTCGGCCTGATCGTTTCGGAAAGTTGCGCAATCTAATGGAAAACGATTTCTCCTGTCAAGGGACGGGGCAAGGCGCCTTATTAGCGATCACCCGTGGGAGAGTTCATGAACGGGGGTGGTATTGATGATGAATACTCTGGAGGCGTTCCATGGAAACATGGGTATAGATTTGGGTCGTGGCGATATCGGCGTGGCCCAGCATTGTCTGAACCACACGCAGGTCGGCCCCGCCCTCGAGGAGATGGCTCGCAAAAGAATGGCGCAAAGTGTGGGGGCTGACCGGATGTCGAATACCAGCCTGCAGGGCGTATTTTTTGAGAAGCTTCCAGAAGCCCTGGCGCGACAGAGGGTGACCGCGACGGGCCACAAACAGGAACACGCTGGTTTCCCCCTTCAGCATCAGGGGGCGGGCCTGGTTCAGGTAGCGGGTCAAAACGCTTAGCGCCGGCCGGCCGATGGGGACCACCCGTTCCTTGCCGCCTTTGCCGAAGACCCGAACGAAGCCGGCATCGAAATTGAGATCCGGAATCTTCAGGCGAATGAGCTCCGATACCCGCAAGCCCGCCGCATAGAGGAGTTCAAGCATCGCAGCATCCCGCAGTCCGGCGGGACGGTCCACGGGGGGAGCGGCCAAAAGGGCCTGAATTTCATGTCCGGATAGAACATCCGGTAAATGGCGCCCGGATTTGGGAAGCTCGATCAGGGCGGCCGGATCGTGGGGCAGGATATTTTCCTGGTGCAGAAAGCGGAAAAACCCCCGCAGCGTGACGAGATGGCGCGCCCGGGAGGTCGGGATAAGCCCGCGGTTGCGCAGATGGATCAGGTAGCCTAGAATAGCCGTTGCGTGGATGTCCTCCAGCCCTAAGAGGCCCTGATCCGCCAGATAGCTCATAAAGCCGTGCAAATCACGGCTGTAGGATTCCAGCGTGTTAGGGGAGAGCCCCTTTTCAACGGTGAGGTAGGACAGGTAGTGGTCGATCCAGCGATCGCATTCTGAAAAACGAGACGTATCCTTCTGGTTCATAGAGCTGATCCATCCGGCTTTACAACCACTTGTTTTTTGCGGCGGGTTGCGGTGGGCATCCTCAGGGGAGTGTCAGGCTGAAGCCGTCGAGATCAAGCCCGTTGAGGATTTCAGCACCGCCGGCCGCCACCACCGCCTGATTCTCCAGGCGGATGCCCCCCCAGTCGGGCAGATAGATGCCGGGTTCGACCGTGACGATCATGCCCGCCTCCAGGACGTCTTCGCTATGCGGGCCCAAACGCGGCGCTTCGTGGATCATCAGACCGGTGCCATGCCCCAGACTGTGGCCGAAATGGTCGCCGAAGCCCGCATCCTGTATAATCTGGCGTGCGACCGCATCCACCGTCTTACCGTGGGCACCGGCTCGGAGGGTTGCGGCGGCCGCAGTCTGGGCTTCCCGGACGATGGCGTAAAGCTTGATGAACTGCTCGTCGGGGTTTCCGAAGACGACGGTTCGGGAAATATCGGAGCAATAGCCATCGACCCGAGCGCCCCAGTCCACCAGCACCGGCTCACCGGTTTGGATCGGTCGATCGCCCGGAACGGCATGGGGCTTGGCGCTGTTGGGGCCCGCCGCCACGATGATCGGAAAGGAGGGGCCTTCGGCGCCGCCCTGGCGCATCAGATCTTCGAGCTGGCGCGCCACGGCGGCTTCTGTCATACCCGGGCGGATCCATTGACACAATTCCCGGAACGCCCTTTCGGCGCAGGCGATCGCCCGTCGGGTCATGAAGATTTCTTCGGGATCCTTGCATGCGCGCAGGGATTCGACCTGATTTTCAGCGGCCACCAGGACGATCGCAGCAACTTCCTTTTGGAGGCGGGTCAGCAGTTCCTGGTGGAGCTTGACAGTCATGCGGGCGCTTTCAAACCCCACCCGCCGGGCGCCTGCCTGTCGCAACAACTGGGGCAGGGCTTCGTATAGGCTCTTGCGGTAGCAGACGACCTCAAATCCCGGTGCTTCCTGACGGGCCTGCAGATCGTAGCGCGAATCGGTGGCCAGGAGGCAGGCCGAGCTGGTGATCAACAGGGCACCCGCGGTTTCATCGAACTGGCCGTCCTCGGCATTGTAGCCGCTCAGATAACGGCGGTTGGCATCGATCAGGACCAGAAAGGCGTCCAGGTCCAAATGGTGCATTTTGGCGCGCAATCCTTCTATGCGCTGCTCGTTGGGGGACAATGGGGATGTGTTTGGCGTCATGGCATTACCGTGTTCTTCCTTATTCAATGGGGGCGGTATCGTCTCCGCTGGGGTTGCTCCTTCTTTACATGGAACCCGCAGGAAAAAGCAAGCGGGGACACCGTTTCCCAAGGCGGAGAACCGCTTGAAACATTGTATGACGCGCAATGTCCCATGGCAAAAGAGCTTGACAGTTAATACCAATTATCAAATAACCTGATCGATGCTGGACGCTTGCCAGGCTTACCAACCGATCCGGTACGAACGTGTCAACCATCAGCGCGGCGAGGTAGCGGTCTTGACGAAATCAATCGAGCAACTCATGGACGCCTACGAGCGGAATGTGAACAACTATCATCTGCTGATGTCGCGGCGGGTCAAAGATATTCTTCTGATTTCCAATCTCTACGATGCTTGCATCATCAATGAAGAATGCCGCTTGTCGGAGCGCATCGTACGGGAATACGCGGGATTGAACCTCAGTCGGCCGCCCCGCGTGACCTGGGCCGAATCGGCGGATGAGGCCATGCGCCTCCTGGGTCGCAACGATTTCGACATGGTCATCACCATGTACCGTCTGGCGGACATGGATGCCTTCAACCTGGGGCGTAAAATCAAGTCGCTGTGGCCCAATCTGCCGGTGCTGATGCTGACCCACAATCCCGTGCCACCTTTATACTGTACGCCTGAAATGGGACGCATCCCGGGCGTCGACCACATCTTCAATTGGACGGGCGATGCTGATTTGGCCATGTCCATGATCAAGTGTGTGGAAGATTTGCAAAACGTGCCCCTCGATACCGAGAGGGCCGGCATTCGTGTCATTTTGCTGGCGGAGAGCTCCCAACAGCAGCTTTCCGTCGTGCTGCCGATATTGTATCGCGAAATTATGACCCAGAACGAAGCTGCGCTGGAGGAGGGCTTGGACGAAGAGGACCGCCTGATGATTCGTCAAACCCGGCCGAAAGTCATTATCGCCGATCACTACGAAAGCGCCCTCAGGCTCTACGAACGCTATAAACCTTTCTTGATGGGAGTGATCGGCTCCTCCCTGCTGGGCCAGGAATGCCGTCCCGAGGCGCATATGGGATTCTCCCTGCTCGAATCCGTGCGCGCCGACAATCCCCAACTGCCCTTCCTGTTTCTCGCGGCGAGCCCCGAGGAACGCCAACAGGCCCAAAACCTGGAGGCCGTTGCCGTCAATGCCGCTGAAATTCATCTGAAAGACATGCTGGTGGACTATGGCCGCCGGTTTTTCGGTTTTGGCGACTTGGTTTTCCAGGACCAGGGTCACAATGAAGTCGGGCGGGTCCGGTCTTTCCATCAGTTGACGGCCATCCTGAAACAGATCCCGGACGCAACCCTTTTGGCGGCTGCGCAAGGCCCGGCCCTGCCGCGCTGGCTTTATGCACGGGGAGAGATTGTCCTGGCGGATTACCTCCGGCAAAACTTAAGCGAACAGCGGGAGGAGGGGCCGCTGAAAGTTCGCCAATTGTTGAACGAAACTTTGGAAATCCGCCGCATTGTGCGTCAAAAGCGAATCGTCGTTGATTTCGACCGGCAAGCGGTCGACCCGTTGCAGGGTTTCGTCAAGATCGGGCACGGCTCATTAGGGGGCAAAGCCCGGGGATTGGTGTTCCTGGCTTCCCAGGTGAACCCGGAATCCGATCTCGTCAAGCGTTTTACGGATGTGCGCATTTTTATCCCCGACACGCTGGTCATCACTACCGAAGCTTTCGAAGCCTTTATCGAAGCCAATCAACTGGACATCTATTCCCGCACTACCATGACGGATCGGGAAATCGCAGAACAGTTTCTGGCGGGGCGGCTTCCGGAAGAGATTCATGACGATCTGAAGGCCTTTGTTGCCCGCGCGACGTTTCCCCTGGCGGTGCGGTCCTCCAGCCTGCTGGAAGATTCGCAATCCCGCCCCTATGCCGGTATCTACAAGACCTATATGCTGCCCAACAATCAGGAAGATGCCGAAGAACGGCTCCAGGCGCTGGCCCGCGCCGTAAAGCTGGTCTATGCGTCCACTTTTTTTGAAGAGCCGCGGGCCTTTTCGGCCCGCGCGCTGCAAAAACCGGACGAAGAGAAGATGGCTGTCATCATCCAGCGCCTGGTCGGGCGCCTGTATGGCGACCTTTTCTTCCCGGCCATCTCGGGCGTGGCCCAGTCCTACAATTATTATCCCATGGAGCCCATGAAGCCGGAGGACGGGATTGCCAACATCGCCGTCGGGCTGGGCAAAACCGTGGTGGACGGCGAACGCTCGTTGCGCTTCTGCCCCCTGTATCCGCAGCGCTTACCCCAGTTTTCCATCGTCGAAGATATCCTGGAGAATGCCCAGCGGGAATTTTATGGGCTGCGAATCCCGTCGCCGGACGCCCATCCGGCGCGGAATGAAGATGCAACTTTGGAAAAAAGAGATATCACGGATATTGCCGATCCCGCCTTGAAACAGATGGTCGCCAGCACCTATCAACCCCAGGAGCACCGCATCAAGGATACCGTTATTGCCGGTGGTCATCCGGTGGTGACCTTCGCCGCCATTCTTAAATACGGCGCCTTGCCCCTGCCGGAAATATTGTCCGAAGTGATGATCATGGGCCAGAAGGGGATGGATTGTCCGGTGGACGTCGAATTTGCCGTCAATCTGCCCGAAACTCCCGGTGAAGCGCCGGAGGTGGCCATCCTGCAGATCCGTCCCATGGCCGCACGGGGTGACATGGCCCATGTGGATATTCTTCCGGAGGAGACCAAACGCTGTTTCTGCTATTCGGAAAATGCCCTTGGCAACGGTATCAGCCGCGATCTGACCGATATCGTTTACGTCAAGCCCCAGGATTTCGATTCGGCCAAAACCGTGGAGATCGCCAAAGAGATCAGCATCCTGAACGCCGAGCTTGCCAACGCCGATTGTTCCTATATCCTGATCGGCCCCGGACGTTGGGGATCGGCCGACCCCTGGCTGGGAATTCCGGTACGCTGGGCGGATATCTCGGCGGCCAGCGTCATTGTTGAAACGACTCATGTCTCCTTTACCGCCGACCCGTCCCAGGGATCGCATTTCTTTCACAACATGACGTCTCTGGGGATGAGCTATCTCAATATAACCGACGGGGGGCGGGATTTTATCAAACCCAGCTGGTTCAGCTCACAGCCCGTCATGCGGGTCACCCGCTTCCTTTCGCACATTCGCCTGAATCGACCGGTGGTGGTGAAGGTGGACGGCCGACGATCCCTCGGCGTGATCCGTGACTCACGTTAGGCAATGGCCAAGCCGACCATTTCATCGGTATCGCACTTGCCGACAGCCCGGTGGCCGTTAGTTGCATCGGGCGGCCTTCGGTCCACACCTAACCTCGGAGGGCCGCGATGATCACCCTATCCGACATTGCAGCGGCTTCCGACCGTATCAAAGGCCGAATTCTCACCACCCCGCTGGTGTTTTCCCCCGCCTTAAGCCGGATGTTCAACGGCGATATCTACCTGAAGATGGAGAATCTCCAGAAGACGGGTTCCTTTAAAATTCGCGGCGCCATGAATCTCATCAAAGCCTGTCAGGAGAAGATTCCTTCCTCCGGAGTTGTGGCTGCTTCAGCCGGCAACCACGCCCAGGGCGTGGCCCTGGCCGCCCGACAGGCAGGGATCCCGGCCACCATCGTCATGCCGGTGGGGTCTTCCATTTCCAAGCAGGAGGCCACCCGGAACTACGGCGGTAACGTCATTCTCGAAGGCCGGAGCGTCTCCGACAGTTTGGTCTATGCGAAGCAATTGGCGCGGGATGGGCGGATGTTCATCCATCCCTTCGACGATCCGCTGATCATGGCCGGTCAGGGCACCATCGCCCTGGAAATCCTGGCCTCACTGCCGGAAGTGAATCGGGTCATCGTTCCGGTGGGCGGCGGAGGCCTGATCGCCGGAATGGCGGTGGCCCTGCGGGCCCTGAAGCCCGATGTCACAATTACGGGCGTCCAGGCCGAGGTTTGTCCGTCCGCCGCGGCAGCCCTGCGGAAAGGTGCGGTGGTCTCGGTGCCGGGGGGCATATCGATTGCGGACGGCATTGCGGTGCGGCAGACGGGAAAGGCCACTTTTGCGATTATTCACGATCAGGTGGACGAAATTGCGGTGGTCAGGGAAGAGGATATCGCCGCCGCCATTCTGCTGCTGATGGAGCGCAAAAAAATTGTCGCCGAAGGCGCCGGGGCAGTGGCCCTGGCCGCCTTAATGGGCAGCGTCGTGAACATTCAGCCGGGCCAGAAAACCGTCCTGCTGATCAGCGGCGGCAATCTGGACAGCCCGTTGCTGGGACGCATCATCCGCAAGGGGTTGATTCAGAGCGGGCGCATCATGCGCATCAATGTCATGCTGGAGGACATTCCCGGCGCATTGGCCGGCCTGCTGAACCTTATTGCCGACAACAATGCCAATGTGCTCCACATCCACCACGATCGATCCCGTCGGGATTTTCCCGTCAACGTAACCGCCGTCGAACTTGAGCTGGAGACCCGGGGTGAAGACCACATCGCCACCATAAAGCAGGCCCTGGACCAAGCCGGATACTCCCTGGTATTTTGCTGAACCATCGGGTGCCAACCCGGGCACCTGTTCTATAAATTCCAGGCCAGTGAGAGTTGGTTTTTATTCACCGCCAGATTGAGGGTGTCCGACACCAGCTCATGGTGGCGGTCTTCAAAGGGCAGATAGACCAACAGACCCTTGCGGGCGTTGATGCCGATGTGGGGGAGCATTTCAGCCATGCGCTCCAGGGGTCTGATGAGCCCGGCCAGGCAGGTGCGCAGGGTTTCCACGGCGTCATTGACCGGAAGATTGATCCCAAGGCAGTTATTTTCCGGAAAGCGGTGTTCCAGGTGCCCGGGCGGCAGGGCGGTCGACAACACCTGCATCAGCCGCAGGAAGACGCGCGGACGGACTTTGAAGGCCGGGATCCAGAACCTGAAGGGAAGCGTCTCCCAGGCATCTTGAGGCGCCTTGGGCAGGTTGGCCAGGCGCACCAGATCGGCATAGGAGTTTAGTGGCAGCCCCTTGACATCCGCCTTGATACGCCAGAAGGGCAGATAGTGCGGATCGGGAAAATTCGCCGGGGCGTAAGCGCAGGGAACGCTGGTGAATCCTGATCCGGCCGGTTGCCAGAGGGAACGGCAGTTTGCGCATGCCAGGACATGGGCATTACGGGCCCCCGTCAGATCCCATCCACAATTGGGACAGAGGGTCGCAATGAATTGAAGGCGCGTGCGAGCCGCCCCTCCCGGGAAATCCTCCGGCTGCCAGGGAAAGGGGACTTCATTGGCCAGGGGCCGGTTGAGAACGGCGTCCACCAATCCGTTGCCCAGATAGTAAGGGGCATAGATCATGCTGACCGTCTCCCCGATATGGGCCTGATGGAGAAGAGGTTGCGCCATGCCGCGGTTGAATCGCCGGCTGAAGATGGCCATGACATCCCCCAGTTCGGTCTGGGGGGTCACAAAATACCCTGGCGTCTGGCCGGTGACCAATCCCAGCGTCAGGGCCTGGCTGCGAAGGCCCAGCGAGACCGGAAAGCGGGGAGACAGGCAGGCCTGATGACTCGTGTCGATGAATTGGGCTTGGGGACCTTCAGGGAGGCAGGCGAACCGCATGCCTTTGAAGCGCCAGTAAGGGAAGTAGATCAATTCCTTCCCCTCCGGTGCCTTGTGGGGTAAGTGGTATTGGGAAACCCCGCGGGCTACAATATAAGATTTGACGCGGCAGTACGCGCAGGAAAACAGACGGTCGGATTCCAGAAGGGTGGCCGGTGCACCGCATTGGGGGCACTGACACTGGATTTGAAGATCAGAGTTTTTCACCACAGGCGTTGCAATAGACCGCGTCCGTCAGGTTTTCGTTGCCGCACTGGCCGCAGACCCGTTTGGCAGGGGCCTGATCGGCCGGATGGCCGCAGCGGGAGCAGAAACGCGCGTTGGGGGCCAGGTTTTTACCGCAGGCCGCACACTGATGAAATACGAGCTGCTGGTGGCCGCAATAGGGACAGAAACGGGCATTGAGCGGAATGTGTTGTCGGCATTCAGGGCATTGGGCCTCGGGATCATCGGCCGCCGGCCGCTTTTGAGGGTCGGCGTCAGTAAAATAGCGCGCCAGCATGGCCGGCATCATCAGGCCGATGCCGGCCCCCATCCCGGCCCCGGTCATATCTCCGCTGCCCTCAGTCGCTTTTTCCACGGCCATGGCCGTTTTCATCTGCATGAGTTTGTGCATGTCGTTGATGGCCCCCATCCGGCTGCGATCGTCGATGGCCTTCTGGACTTCCGCCGGCGGCGTGATGGCATTGATGTAAAGATGGGTAAGCGCCAAACCGAAATGGCTGAAGTCCTCCTGCATGCGCGTCATCAGGCCTTCCGATAAACGGTCATAATGTGACGGGAGCGCCAGCAGGGAGTCCAGATTTTCGCCCATATAATCATTGAAGCGGCTGATGATCACCTGGTTGAGGTAGTCTTCGATGGCGTCCGCGGTATAGACGCCTTGGGTACCCACCAGGCGGTTGATCATCAGGACGGGCTGGACGACCCGCAGGTTGAACACGCCATAGGCCCGCAAACGAACAAGACCCAGCTCGCTGTCTCTGAAGGCCACCGGATCCCGCGTGCCCCACTTAAGATTCGTGAACACCTTCATGTTGACGAAATAAACTTCGGCGCGCAGTGGGCTGGACATGCCCCAGGGCAGGCTGGCGATTTTGGTCAAAATGGGGATGTTGGCGGTTTTTAGGGTGTGCCGCCCCGGGCCGAAGGCTTCCAGCGCTTTGCCCTTGTAGAAGAAAACGGCGGTCTGGTTTTCCCGCACCGTGAGCTGGGCTCCGTATTTGATTTCACCGGAGCCCTCCTGGGGAATGCGCTGGACCAGCTGGGCACCCGTATCATCGAACCACTCCAGGTTTTCCAGAAACACAAGGTTCATTCGATTCATGCTCATGAAGGCGCCTCCTCCTCGGGCTGCATGAACTGCGAATTCGGAGATTTCTTCCTAGTATAGAAGCATGGACCGGGATCGATGTCAATCATCCGGGCACCTGATGATGCCGGTGCTAACCGGCGCAATTGTAGATGAGGCGCCGATATCCAGTTGCCTTTGGAAGCGATATTTGGTAATCCCCAATTCTTTCAACCCTTGGCCGGAAAGGCGAATTCAGGTCCTCTCGGGTTGGATTCATGGTGACCAATCCGTCCCCAGCATAGGAAAAACATAGCGAGGCTGACCATGACCAAACAGGTCGTTTTCTACGGGGTTAAGCTCCCGTTCATGCTGCTGCTGATGATCTTCGGGTTCATGCTGGAATATGTCGTCGAGCTCCCCTTTGGCCTGATGACGCGCCTGGATGCCAGGCCGCGGCGCAAGCCCTGGTGACCGGCCGGTTTTGACTTCACCGGGCTCCTTGGCTATAACAACACCTGAATAGGGATCCAACCCCCAACCCCACGGAGGCGCCATGCAGATCTTGGGCATTGATGTCGGCTTCGGTTTTACCAAAGCCACCGACGGCAAAGAGACGGTCGTCTTCAAGTCCATTTACGGCGATGCTACGGAAATCCAGTTCTGGGTGGATTTCCAGGATCGCAGCCTCACCGAGTATTTTCATGTCACCATGGACGGGAAGTCCTATTTTGTAGGGGATCTTGCCGAACAACAATCCGATGTCGTAAGCTTCACCCTCGATCAGGACCGCATGATCGCCGATTTCGTGCGGCTTTTTGCGCTGACCGTGGCCGGTCTTTTCCATAAGAATGACGAAGCCGGGGAGGCGCCCCTGCGCATTGTTTCCGGTCTTCCAGTGGGATTTTTCAAACAATACCAGGACCGTTTCAAGGAAGCCCTCAAGGGCCGGCATACCATTACCTACCACAGCCCCGACGGCAGCCGCATCACCAAGAAATTTGTTGTCGACGCTGTTCAATTGCTGCCCCAGCCCATGGGCAGCGTGCTCAATCTCCTGATGGACGGCACCGGGCAGATCACCGACACCGAACTGGCCCGTCAGAAGATCGGGGTGGTCGATATCGGCTTTCGCACTACGGATTATACGGTGATTGACCGCCTGCGGTATATTGAACGAAGCAGCCGGACCATGGACAGCGGCATCGCCAAAGCCTTCGCCGTGATCGCCAATAAGCTGCGCGAGAAGAGCGGCGTCAATGTGGAACTCTACCGGCTTTTCGAAGCCGTGCGCAAAGGCACGATCAAGATGCGCGGGCAGGGGTTCAATTTCGCCAAAATCCGCGACCAGATTTACGCCCAGTTGGCGACGACCATCGCGGGCGACATGGATCGGCTCTGGGCCGGCGACTGGGATATCGATACCATTGTCCTGACCGGCGGCGGCTGCCAGGATCTGGCAACCCATCTGCAGCCCTTGATCACCGGCAATATCCGCACGGCCCCGAACCTTCACGATCCACGGTTGTCCAATGTCGAGGGCTATCTTAAATACGGCCGTTATCTTTGGGCGCCCAGGCAGGCAACAGACGAGGAGACACCTCCGCAAGATTGAGGGGGAGGGGTGGCGCGCCGTGTGTAAAACCACCGGATCGCAGCGCAACAGCAGCGCTCATCGCGGTGATCGCTTCCCTATGGCTGTTTAAAATACCACACGGCTATGGGAAGAAGAATGGTGGCTAGGACGACCAGGATACCCGGCGGCGTGAGATAGACCGCATACCAGGGCTTGCCGTTGCGCCGCGCCGCGCGAAGTTCGTTCAGAAACCAGTTGCCCAGCAAGGCGGCTGCGGCCAGGATGGCAACCATTTTAACGAGTTGGATAAGCATGCTCATCTCAGGCGGCGGAGCATCAGAGCGCCTGCTCCTCGGAAGTCGGCGGGGGGTTATGATCCGGTGAGCTACTTTCTCCGGCGGCTTGGTGGTCATCCAGAACGCGTCGTATGGATTGGGCCAGGTCTTTTCTAGTCAGAGGTTTCATCAAACAATCTTTGATACCCAGTTCCGTGAATCGTTCACGGGATACGATGTCGCTGTATCCGGTGAAAAGGATGATCGGCAAATCCGGTCGGATACGCATGGCCTCGCGGGCCAGAACCTCGCCCGTCATTTTAGGCATGGTCAAATCACTAATGAGGAGATCGAAGCGATCGGGCTCATTTTTAATGCGTTCGATGGCCTCCAGACTGGAGGTGGTCGTTTCGACCTGATAGCCGAGGGTCTTCAGGATTTCCTGTCCGATATCCACCAGCGCCGGTTCGTCATCCACAAAAAGAATGCGTTCATGCCCGTGATAGGTATCCGGCGTGACGGACTGAGGTCGCTCTTCAGTACGCGCATTCTTGTGTCGTTCCGGGAAATAGATATGGAAGGTGGTGCCTTCGCCGATCTTGCTTTCCACCGCAATGGCACCTCCATGGCTGCTCACGATACCGTGCACCACCGCCAGTCCGAGTCCGGTCCCTTCGCCCTTTTCCTTGGAAGTGAAATAGGGGTCGAAAATGCGGTCGATGTACTCGCGGGGGATGCCATGGCCGGTGTCCTGGATGCGCAGCTCGAGGTAGGCCCCGGGCTTTATGCCACCCAGCTGGGCGGCCCTGCCGTTGTCGATTTCACTCGTTGAAAGGCTGATTTCAAGCTTGCCGCCCTTTTCCCGCATGGCATGATGGGCGTTGGTGCACATGTTCATCAGGATTTGATGGATCTGAATCGGATCGGCTTCCACCACAGCGCCGTGATTGAGATTGTGGCCGCAGATTTCGATCGTTGACGGGAGCGAAGCGCGGATAAGTTTGAGAACTTCCTTGACGATCAGGTTGATTTGGACCGGCTGTTTTTCCTGTTCAGTCTGGCGGCTGAAGGATAATATCTGGTTGATCAAGCCTTTGGCCCGTTGACTGGCCGTGAGAATGTTGTCCAGCGCTTCGGTGGGGGTTTTCCCCTGGGAGAGCTGCAGACCGGCGATTTCGGTATAGCCGAAGATGGATTGCAGAATGTTATTGAAATCGTGGGCGATACCGCCGGCCAGCGTGCCGATGGCCTCCATTTTCTGGGCCTGGCGAAGTTGTGCTCTGAGCTTGGCCTTTTCCCGGTCGGATTGAATCCTTTCGGTGATATCGCGGGCAATGGTTAATACGGCGGGTTTGTTGTCGTATTCAATCGCCCGGCAGCTCGTCTCCACCGGCAGGGTTTTGCCTTCCGAGGATACCAGGGCCGTCTCGAAAATAATGTGACGCAGCCGGCGCAGCTCATCCATGCGTTCCGGCCAGAAAGGCGCGTGTTCGGGCGATATGATATCCATTGTGGTTTTGTTGAGGAGGTCATGGTGCGAGATGTGCAGCTGCTCGCAGGCCACACGATTGCCATCGATAATCTGGCCCTTGAAATCCATGACGAATATGGCGTCACCAGCGCTTTCAAACAGCGTTTTATAGCGGTTGGTGGACGCCATCAACGCCTTTACCGTGCACACATCAAAGGAGAGGCTGCGGAAGTCAGCGTTGTCGCCCTTGCCTGAGCGGCTGTTTTTCATGATATCACCGCATTTTCCATTGGTCGCCAGCGTGGATTGCCGAAAACGGGTTGCATGGGATTGGTGCCGCAAGGGCCTTACACAAAACAGGCCGGCAAGCCTTAAAAAGCAGCCTGATTCGTTAAACTTCGCTAAATATTCTATCAGGTTGTCGAGCCTGTGTAAATACGGATTTCGGACGCCGGCACAGGCCAATCACTGGCTAGGGGTAAGGCACAATGATCACAGTGGGGGCCGGCATGCAGGGCCGGCGCGCCACTATTTCAGCAGCGATATAATTGCCGTTCATCCGATGAAGCTCGGATGCGCTCTTTCGCAAAAATAGAGCGGTTTTACGCCATTCTTGGAAAGTCGGATAAGGCGCTCAGGGCGTACCGGCTGCGCGCCCGGGCCACCCACGCCATTGTTTGTCGGCAATTTTGACCGACAATGAAGGGCAGGCGTGCTAAAATGGAAGAAGGGCGAAACCGAAGCGATTATGCATTCGCGATAAAATCGTGGTACGCCTGGCAGGACTCGAACCTGCGGCCTACGGATTAGAAGTCCGTTGCTCTATCCAGCTGAGCTACAGGCGCATGAACGCGACAGCGTGGTTAGCATATGTCATCGATGTTGTCCATAAAATTTGAATTGATGCAGTGGCACCGGCGTTCAGGCGTTTAGGATGACGCATGTCATCCCGAACCTCATTCCGATTTCCGCTTCCCAGGTAACAGGCGTTTTTTAAGATCGTCGCTGAAGGGGCGCGTTCCGAAAAAAAGCGGGTAGGGAACGAACAACGCAAATACAGTCATTTCAATGCGCAAATGGGGTCCTTGTATCTATTGATTGAAATTCGGCTCTCAACGAAAATGAATTGCTATGCGCGGCATTGAATGGTCTGGGTGGATATTCGGAATAATCCTTTGAGGTTCGATTGCAGGGAAAGGTAAATTATGGTAAGAAAACAAATTCCGCTTGCCCGATGTGTGAAGGGGAGCTAAAAAGTTACGCTTGTGCGGTAATTTTACCCTCGATCTTCAAGCGGTTATACGAAAACGAAAATAACTACCCAACATAATTATGTAAAAAAGTATCGGGCCTAGTATAGAAGTCCGTTGCTCTCATCAGCTAAACTACCAGTGTATGAAACGCATCCGCGCCGTTTGCAAATGGCGTTTCGGGCGCACTTGATACGATAAGGGACCCATGGTCAACAAGAAGACAAGCAAGCCCAAAGCAGCAAGCAACGAGGGCACCGCGGCGAATCGCTCCCACGCAGCCCAAAAGAAGCCCGCGACTGGGAAAAAGAGCGGTTCGGCTGCCAAGAAACCCAAGGCGGCCGAGGGCAAGAAAAAGCTGGCGGAAAAGCCGGACGTACTTGAACCCGAAGTGATCCCGGTGCCCCCGCTTGGCAAGGAAAAGAAAAAGAAGAGCACCGATTCGGAAAAAGCGCTGGTTAAATTCGATCCGTTGCAGCGCTACCTTTCGGAGATCAGTACCTATCGGCTGCTGACCCGGGATGAAGAAAGGGAACTGGGAATCCGCGTGCGCGAGCAGGGCGACAAGGAGGCTGCCTACGCCCTGGTGACTTCCAATCTGCGGCTGGTGGTAAAAATTGCGCTCGAGTTTCAACGCGTCTGGATGCAAAACCTGCTGGATTTGATCCAAGAGGGCAATATCGGTCTGATGCAGGCGGTGCGCAAGTTCGATCCTTATAAAAACGTGAAGTTTTCTTACTACGCTTCCTTCTGGATCAAAGCCTATATTTTAAAATTTATCATGGACAATTGGCGGCTGGTCAAAATCGGAACGACCCAAGGCCAGCGCAAATTGTTTTTCAAGCTGAAAAAGGAAAAACAAAAGCTCATCGAGCAGGGATTCGACCCCAAACCGAAACTGCTTTCGGAGCGGTTGGGCGTATCCGAGCGGGAAATCGTCGACATGGATCAACGTCTGGACGGCTGGGATGTTTCGCTCGACGCCCCCCTGAAGGACGATTCGGATACGGAGCGGATAGAATTTTTAAGCACCGAAGCCGTTTCGGCGGAAGACAAGGTTGCCAAAAAAGAAATCGAAGTTCTGCTTCACAACAAAATTGACGAATTCCGCAAAAATATGACTGATCGGGAAAAAGAGATCTTTGATTTGCGCATTTTTTCGGACACCCCGGTAACCCTGCAGGAAATCGGTGATCGTTACGGTATCAGCCGGGAACGTGTACGGCAGGTCGAAAAGAATATCATCAAGAAAATGCGGGAGTTTTTCAAGCAGGAAATCCCTGATTTCTCCGCTTACACGGAAGGCCAGACAGCGGACTAGCCGAACGGCGGGCTTTTCGTGATCGGCTTCGATCGATAGCGGCAGATCCGGACCGCCTTCTCACACGGCACATCCTCCACCCGTCATCGCGTTCACCCTCCATTGGCGCGCGCAAGACAGGACATCGGGAAGAAAATCGTATGCAATCCAAACGGCGCAAGGGCATATTGATTGTTGTTTTAGGCGCGGTGCTGATACTCACCGGCTGTGCTGCGTGGCATGCGGCACCCCACAGCGGAACCGCCGGTCCCGTCGCCACGGCCCCGCCTCCCAATAGCTACTACTATTATACCGAAGCCCAGATCCTGCGAAATCGTGGGGATAACCTGGGCGCTATTAAAATGATGCAGCGTGCCATGGAGCGCGATCCGGATGCGATTTACATCCGGCGGGAATTGGCCGCGTTGTATTTGCAGACCAATAAAGAGGACCAGGCGCTCGACCTGCTGCTCGGTATCCTGAATGATGATCCCGGAGACGTGCCCACGCTCTTGATTCTTGGGCGCATATACCAGAACCGCAAAGAACTCGATAAGGCGAAAGCCGTCTATGAGGAAGTGCTGGATCAGGACCCGGAACAGGAAGATGTCTATTTGCTGCTGGGCAATCTTTACATGAACGATCACCAGTACGACGAGGCCTTCGACACCTTTCAGCGTATGACCGAACGGTTCCCCGGGGCCTATGCGGGATTTTTTTTCATTGGGAAAATCCAGCGCGAATGGGGCGACGATGCCAAGGCCGAACAAGCATTTTTAAAATCGCTGTCCATCGAGCCCAAGCTCGAGGGCGCGCGCTTCGAGTTGATCGACCTCTACGAACAGCGACCCGACACTGCCGCCGCACGCCGCAAAACGATCGAGCAATACCAGGCCATTCTGGACGAGGACCCTGAAAGTCCACGGGCTGTTTTCGGGCTGGCCCTTTATTACCGTAAAATCGGAAAGCCGCGACAGGCCGACGAATTGGTCCGTGAGTTGACCGATACGGCCTCCGAGAATGACTTGGTGCGCAATATTTTCAGACTTTATCTGGAACCGGGGCGCAATACCGACGCGGTTTATCTGCTGGAAAGGATTCTTCAGGACCGCCCTGATTTCACCAGCCTGCAATACCTGCTGGGGGTTGCTTACCACAACCTGGAAAACGACACCCAGGCCATGGTGCACTTCCGGGAGGTTCCGCATGACTCTCAGTTCTACCGGGACGCCATCATCCAGCAAGCCTTTTATTACAGTGACGATGGTCAGGTCGACAAGGCCATCGCCACTCTTGAAACGGCATTGACGCATGATCCGGATAGCCCTGATTTCCTCGTTTACCTGGCCTCCATGTATGAGGAAAAGAAGGCTTACGACAAGGCCCTGGCGTTGCTCAAACATGCCATCGAGGTGGATCCGGAAAACGAACGGGCCTATTTTCGGCTGGGCGTCGTCTATGACAAAATGGATCGCAAGGAAGATTCCATTGCCGCCATGAAACAAGTGCTCGCCCTGAAACCGGATCATGCCAATGCGCTCAATTATCTCGGCTACACCTATGCCGATCTCGGGATCCATTTGGATGAGGCCGAAAAGCTGGTTCAGAAAGCGTTGACCCTCAAACCGGATGACGGCTACATCACCGACAGCCTCGGCTGGATCTATTACAAGCAGGGACGCTACCAAGAGGCATTGAGCTATTTGCTGAAAGCCGCCGAATTGGTCAAGGACGACCCCATCATTCTGGAACATGTGGGCGATGCCTACCGGGAATTGGGTCAGAATGAAAAAGCCCTTGAATTTTACCGGAATTCTTTGAAGCTTCGCGAGAAGGACAAGGATGCCGTCATTGAGAAAATCAAGCTTCTGGAGCAACCCTCCTCTTGACGCCGGTAGCATCCCAATGGGCAGCCGTCGGTTGTGTTGCGGATCGTAGGTCGGTGGTGGCCGCTTCCATAGGCTTTGGCCGGTGCGCCTTTTTCCGCGCCCGTCAGGGACGCTGGAGGCGTCATCCGTCCTGGTGGAAGAAGTGGCTGCAGTTGACCCTGCTGGGGGCGCTCTTGAGCGGGTGCTCCGGATGGATGGGCCCCCCGGCTGAAATTCAATACGACAGTCAGGCCACACAGCAACTGATGTACCAGTTGCTGGCGGCCAATGCCGGGTTGGAAGCGATCAAAGGCCTGGGGCGGGTGACGGTCACGACGGGCGGCACGGCGCACACTTACGAGCGCGCGGTTTGGGTGGGCGCCGCGCCCGGCCGGTTGCGGTTTGTGTTCCAGGCGCCCACCGGGATGCCGGTGTTCTCCATGAGCTGCGATGCCGAGTGGCTCACTGCGCTGAACTATTCGGATGGCCGCTATTATCGGCACCAGATTGGCGACAACAGCCTGTCCCGCTACCTGCCGGTATCCATCAAGTGCGCCGATTTATATGCGCTGCTGGTGGACCGGCCTCCGAAGGTGGCCTACGATGCCGTGCGCCTCGATGCCGCGCAATCCTCCGGCGGTGATTCCCTGGTCCTTTTATTGCAGCGGCGTTTTCGCGGCACGGTGGGGCGGATTCGCGTGGATCGCACTACCGGCGCCCTGCAGGCTGTGGAGTTGCTCGACATCCACGGCAATCGCCTCTATGAGGCACGCCTGCAAGCGATAAAAACCATAGACGGGTATCGGCTGCCAACCCGCATAACCCTCAGCGGTCCCGACGGGAGTCTGGTTCTTGACGTCCGACGTTGCTGGCCGGAATCTTCTGTAACGGAAGACCTTTTCCAGATCGCGCCGCCCCAAACGGAGTGAAACCGACCATCGGCCTCCGCCAGCGGGTAGGCCGGCTTGTTTACCACTCAGGCGTATAGAGGGGCACCACGTGAACAAAGCCATCGCGCTGGAGTATCGCCTCAGGCCCTGCCGCAATGTCCGCACCTTGGGCGTGCGCCCCAATTTTCTGGATTATACGGATGAAGAAATCAAGGCCATCCGGCAGGCCCATAAAATTTATTATCCATCTGTTTTTTATGCGGATCTGTTCGACGCTATGGGGAAAGCCATCTTCCCTAGCTATCACACCTACAAGTGCGTCCAGGATAAAATCAAACAGACTCAGATGTTCCACCTGCTGGATATTCCCCATCCCTTCACGCGGGTTTTTTACGGTAAACGGTGCTTTGAAAAAATCACCCGTACCTTTAAATTTCCCCTGATCGCTAAAATTCCGCGTGGCTCGGCACTGGGCCGCGGGGTTTTTCTCATTCACGATGAAGGCCAACTAAAGGACTATCTTCGACAGTCCCCTGTGGCCTATATTCAGGAACATCTGGCGCTCGATCGTGACATGCGAATTGTCGTGATCGGCGATCGTGTGGTGCACGCCTATTGGCGGCTGACGCCTGAGGGCGAGTATCGCAGCAATGTCGCCGTGGGCGGACGGATTTCCTGTGACAGCGTGCCGGAGGCGGCGCGGATGCTGGCCTTGCATACCGCCCGGGTATGCGGTTGGAACGATGTCGGCATCGATATTTGTGAACATGAAGGTCGCTACCTCGTCCTTGAAGCCAATATGAAATATGGTAAGGAGGGATTTCGCAAGGCAGGTATCGATTATTACCGCTTAATGGAGGAGTTGATCGACAATGGTGCCATATGACACCAATGTGCTGGACCTCTTGAAGACATCGCTGGACCAACGCGAGGCCGAATACTTGTCGCCGGTCGCTGCCAAGAGTTCCGATGGCCAGCGGCGCGAACCGGAGGAGCGTCCCGGGGGGTATCGACAGAATTTTTCCCTCGATGTGGACCGTATCCTGCACTCGCTGGCCTATACGCGCTATATCGACAAAACCCAGGTGTTCTATCTCATTCAGAACGATCATATCACCCATCGTGTCCTGCACGTGCAGCTGGTATCCAAGATTGCCCGCACCATCGGCCGATTTCTGGGGCTCAACGAGGACCTGATCGAAGCCATCGCCTTGGGACACGACATCGGCCATACGCCATTCGGCCATGACGGCGAACTCTTCCTGAGCGAGCTGTGCCGGGGCCACGGCATCGGCGCTTTTCAGCACAACCTGCAGAGTGTGCAATTTCTGGACCGCGTGGAACGCAAGGGACGCGGGTGGAATCTCTGCCTGCAAACGCTGGATGGGATCGTCTGCCACGACGGCGAGGTTCACAATCAACTGCTCAAACCCGAATGGGATAAAACCTTTGAGGCCTTCGAGGGTAGCATGCTGGCCAAAAAGCAGGACGCCGACCTGCAACTGACCCCCAAGACCCTGGAGGGCTGCGTGGTGCGCATGGCTGACACCATCAGCTATATCGGACGCGATATCGACGACGCCATTCGTCTGGGGATGCTGCATCGCAGCGAACTGCCCGAGGATGTCGTCAAAGTTCTGGGTGCCACCAACGGCACCATTGTCTACAATCTGGTGACCGACATCATTCGCAACAGCTACCGGCAGCCCTATGTGACCTTCAGCCCGGAGGTATCGCGGGCCTTGAAAGCCTTAAAAGGATTCAACATGCGACGCATCTATCAGAATCCTTTGATAAAGAAACATACGCTGAAAATTAAGCATCTTTTCGAGTTATTATTCAAGCGATACTTGAATGATATCGAGGCCGGGCACGAGGATTCGGTGATTTTTACAGGCTTTCTCAAGGACATGGACAACCACTACGTTCATGACCATTCACCCGCGGAAGTGGTGCGCGATTTCATCGCCGGCATGACCGACAAATACTTCCTGCGCCAGTGTCCCCCGGAATTGCGGCCGCAAGTGGAAGTCCGGTGAGATCGCCCCCGCACGGTGGTCGGCATCAGCGCGACCAGACCATGAATGGATAAGACGGTTATTGAGGTACAAAAGCAAGAGCGCATGACAGCATCGTTGCATGGTGCCAGCGGCGAACGGCGCACCTACCGGCGGCAGGCCATGGTGACGCATTTGCATTCGTTTCAGGTCACGGTCCAGGAAACCGATTTAATGGTCCAGGCCGAACAGGATCTGTCCGTCCTTTGCCGCGAGGAAGTACTGGCGCAGCGTGGCTATATCGAGCAGTATAGCACACGATTTCAGGAGTTTCTGCGAACCCTCCATCCTTGGGCCGATAGTGAACCGGCGCCTGAGATCATCCGCCGCATGACCCGGGCCGGCCAGGCAGCCGGTGTGGGACCCATGGCGGCGGTGGCCGGGGCCATCGCCGAAGCGGTCGGCCAAGTGCTCGGCCGGCATTCCCAGGAGGTCGTCGTTGAAAACGGCGGCGACATCTATCTGGTGTTGAAGCGACCGGTGACGGTCGGCCTTTATGCCGGGCAATCCCCTTTGAGCATGCGAATCGGTCTCCAGCTCGATCCCGGTGGGAAACCCCTGGCCGTATGCACCTCTTCGGGGACCATCGGCCATTCCCTCAGCATGGGACACGCCGATGCCGTCTGCGTCGTGGCCCGTCAATGCGCCCTGGCCGATGCGGCCGCCACGGCCGTGGGCAATCGCATCGCCGATGCCCGGGCCATCCCCGAGGCGCTTCAGTTTTCTCGCTCGATCGAAGGCCTCATGGGGGTGGTCGCCATCTGCGGAGACCGAATGGGCCTGTGGGGGGATTTGCGCCTCGTCAAGCTCGACAGAAGAAAATAGGTTGAATTTTAAGGGCAAAAAGGTTAATTTAGCAGGCTTAGAAACGCTGATCGGGGCCCTGTGCATGTGCTGCAGCCGTGAATCGCACTCTCTGCCAGGAGACAATCCGCCGGTCTGGCGGGGGCGGCTCATCATGACCATCTCCGGCGGGCCCTTGTGCAATTGTCAACCCCCTCATGATGGGAGACCAGCCTGATGAAAAAAGTCAAAATCGGCTTCTGGCTTATCGTTGTCGCCTTTCTGTTGCTCATCGGTTTCCAGAACGAAGGGTTTTTTCTGCAAAAGCACAGCTTCGATCTCAATTTATGGGTGAGGGAACCCTATCACTCGCCGGACATCTACAATGCCGTTTTATTTGCGGGTTGTTTTCTGGCGGGCTTGATTATTGCCTACCTTTCAGGCTTGTTTGAACGCTTTAAAGCCAATAAAGCCTGTAAACAACTCCATAAAACCGTGGCCGATCAGAGAGGCGAACTGGCCCAGTTGAAAACCGAAGTAGAGGCCTTCAAAAATGCCGCCAAGCCGGCCACGGTGGTGCTGGCCGACGATACTGCGGAAGGAACGTCTCCAAGCGACGAGCCCAGCGCCGATGCTGAGCACTGACGATCATGAAACAGCGTGCCAGGGACGTCCCCCGCGAAACGATCGCGGCCGGCGTCCCCGCTGTTGACGTACCCTGAGTTTTTGTCTGAATGAGTTCTGCCAAACTAACCCCGATGCTCAAGCAGTATTTGTCCATTAAGGACACCTATCCGGATGCGATTCTGCTTTATCGTATGGGGGATTTCTTCGAGATGTTCTTCGAAGACGCTGAGGTAGCCTCCCGCGCCCTTGAAATCACCCTGACGTCCCGCAACAAAAACGATGCCCATCCCGTTCCCATGTGCGGGGTGCCCGTCCGTGCCGTACAGGGCTATATCGCCCGTCTGATTGAAAAAGGCTTCAAAGTGGCCCTGTGCGACCAGGTCGAAGATCCCGCCCAGGCCCAAGGTATTGTCAAACGCGAGGTGGTGCGGGTGTTGACCCCGGGAATGATTCTGGAAAACGAGCTTCTCGAGCGGTCGGTCCACAATTATATCCTGGCCCTTGCCGTCCATGAACAACAGGTGGGGCTGGCCTACCTGGACATTTCCACAGGAACTTTTCGCCTTACTGAAACGGACGATCGCCAGGCCGCCCTGGAAGAAGCCCTGCGCATCGACCCCCGGGAAATTCTGATTGCCGAATCCGCCCAAACCAATGCGGTGCTAACAGACCTGACCGCTCCCTTCGCCGAGCGGGTCTTGACTGTTTTGGATGCCAGCGTCTTTTCCCATCGTCGGGCCCGGGAACAATTGCGGGAATTGTTTCATACGCTGTCCCTGGAAGGTTTCGGGTGCGAGGCCATGAAGACCGGACTGCGGGCCGCCGGCGCCTTGGTACACTACCTCAAGGAAACTCAGAAGCAGGCAGTGGATCATTTCAGCGGCATTGAAACCTACCATCTCAGCGCGTATATGTGGGTTGATGAACGCTCCTGCCGCAATCTCGAGCTCACGGCCAATCTGCAAAGCGGCGGACGTTCGGGAACCCTGGTCAATGTTCTGGATCGCACGCGCACCGCTATGGGCGGGCGTCTGCTGCGGGAGTGGCTGCGCTACCCGTTGATGGATCACGAACAAATCGTCGCACGGCATGCCGCGGTGGACGAGGCCCTGGAACGTAAAGCCGAACGTCATGGGATTCGGGAGCAGCTCAAGGGGGTGCACGACCTGGAGCGGTTGAGCAGCAAGATTTCCATGGGACGCGCTAACGCCCGGGACCTGGTGGCCCTCAAGGCTTCGCTGCAGGTCCTGCCCGAGCTGTTTGACGCCTTGGCCCAAATGGAGGCCCGTGCCTTTTGCTGCACACTGCCGCTGGAGGGATTGAATACGCTTGCCGCGCTGATCGAACGGGCCATCCGGGAAGATGCCCCCCCCGTCCTCAACGAGGGCGGACTCATTAAAGAGGGCTACAACGCCGAGTTGGACGATCTTGTCCAAATCAGCCGCGACGGGAAAGGCTACCTGGCCAAGCTGGAATCCCGCGAACGGGAGGCCACCCGGATCGGGGCCCTGAAGGTACGCTACAACAAGGTTTTCGGCTATTATATCGAAGTGCCCAAAGCGCGCGTCACCGAGGTGCCCGAGCATTATGTGCGCAAACAGACCCTGGTCAATGCCGAGCGCTATATCACCGAAGAACTGAAGAACTTTGAAGCGAAAGTGCTCAATGCCGAAGAGCGCCGGGCGAGCCTGGAATATGACCTGTTCAACGACGTGCGCCGACAGGCGGCCGGGCAGCAGGCTGACGTGAAACAGACGGCCATGTTCCTGGCGGCGGTGGACTGCCTGATGGGGCTGGCCGAGGTGGCCGAGCAGCGTCATTTCACGCGCCCGGCCATCAACAAGGACGGTGTGCTGCATATCGAAGAGGGGCGGCATCCTGTGGTCGAGCAGGTGCTGACCGGCGAGCGGTTTGTGCCCAACACCCTTCATCTGGACATGGCCGACCAGCAGGTGCTGGTCATCACGGGGCCCAATATGGCCGGCAAATCAACGGTGCTGCGCCAGGCCGCCCTGACGGTGGTCATGGCCCAGATGGGGTCCTTCGTGGCGGCGGAAAAGGCCTCCGTCCCCATTGTGGATAAAATTTTTACCCGTGTGGGCGCCCTCGACAATCTTTCCCAGGGGCAAAGCACTTTTATGGTGGAGATGCAGGAGACGGCCAATATCCTGCACAATGCCACCGAACACAGTCTGGTGATCCTGGACGAAATCGGCCGGGGGACCAGTACCTATGACGGCATGAGCATCGCCTGGGCGGTGGCCGAGTTCTTGCACGACCTGGCTGGCCGGGGGGTCAAGACGCTGTTTGCCACCCATTACCACGAATTGACGGATTTGGCCGGCCGGCGCCCCCGGGTGAAGAATTACAATATTGCGGTCAAAGAATGGAACGACGAGATCATCTTCTTGCGCAAACTGGTGGAAGGCGGTACCAACCGCAGCTATGGGATTCAGGTGGCGCGGCTGGCCGGGATTCCCGAAGGCGTTATCACGCGTGCCAAACAAATCCTGCTGGCGGTCGAAAAAGACAACCAGGGCGCCTTCCGACCCGGCAAGACCGGTAACCCCCATGCGATTCCTTCCAGCCAGGTGCAGATGGACTTGTTCCGACGACCGGATCAGGACATTATTGAACGATTGCGCCGGGTCGACATCGGCCAGACGACGCCTATTGAAGCGCTCAATTTGCTGAGTGATCTGCAGAGCCGGGCACGGGCGGACGACTGACCCGACCTGACGTTTGGCCCTTGCAGATAAGGATGCCGGACAATTTGAAAACGATTCTGACCATACCGCGTGCCATCGCCCTGTCCGGGGCGCTTCTCGTGATGCTGCTCGCTTTTACGTCGACCGCCCCGGCGGACAATGTGCGCACCCGGTATTTCGAGGCCGAAAATGCCTACCAGAAATTGCTGAATACCCCACGGCTGAGTAAGTACCGCCATCATTGGCTGCGGGTGATCAAGGGGTTTCAGGCAGTCTATGAAGCGGATGCGGAGGGCCCCTGGGCCGCGGCCGGGCTCTATCGGACCGGCCTGACCTACCTCGAACTCTACCACCGTTCAGGGCTTAAAGCCGACCGCGATGCCGGTTTGGCACGGCTTGATCAGGTGCGCCGCGAATTTTCCGGCAGTGCCTACCGGGCCAAAGCCGAGGAGCAGCTCAAGGCCTATCCGGATATCAAAATCGCGCCCAGTCCTCCTCCCGCTTCCCCGAAACCCGACAGCGAACGCACCGCCCGCCAGAAATTCGAACGCGCGGAGGAATGCCATACCCGCCTGCAGCATAATCCGCGCCGCACCAAACATCGCGATGTCTGGCTGGCATGCATCGATCAATACCGTGGGGCCTATGACGTCGATCCGAAAGGACCGCTGGCGGCCGCAAGCCTTTTTAAAATGGGCGCCCTCTATCAACAACTGGCGGGCTATTCCAAAAACCGTTCCGACCGCGAAACAGGCGAAACCCATCTGCGCCAACTGATCAGCCGTTTTCCCGGAAGTCCGTACACCCCGATGGCCAAGGCGCTGTTGGGGGAGCGGAGCGTAACCGTCGCCGCTGACGAAGTGACAGACGCTGAGGCCGGGGACAGCCTTACCGACAGTGACGACGAAGCCGAATCGGTTTTTTCGGTTACCGGCCTGCGCTACTGGTCCAACCCCAATTACACGCGCGTGGTCGTGGATACCAGCGGCAAAACACCCTATTTCCACAAGCTCCTCAAAAAAGATCCGCGGTTGAAGAAGCCCCCCCGGTTGTATGTCGACCTGCAAAGTGCGCGTCTGGCCAATGATTTTCCCAAGGTCGTCGCCATCAACGACGACCTGCTGATGAACGCCCGGGCCGGCCAGTTCAAAGCGGACACCGTCCGCGTGGTGGTGGACATCAAATCGTTCAAGACGTACAAGATTTTTTCGCTGATGAACCCCTTTCGCATCGTCATCGATGTGTGGGGGGAGGGCGCGGCCGCCCCCCAAGCTACGCTGCCGAAGGCCGCTGTCAAACTGCCGAGCGGCAAGATCCCGCCGGGATCCATCGCCCGATCCCTGGCGCTCGGGGTCAGCCGGATCGTTATCGACGCCGGACACGGCGGCAAAGACCCGGGGGCCAAGGGATATTGCCGCAAGGCCCGCGAAAAGGACATCACCCTGAGCATTGCCAAACGCTTGAAGAAGAAACTGGAGACCCGCCTCGGATGCGAGGTCATCATGACCCGCAGCAGCGACAAATTTCTCACCCTGGAAGAACGCACGGCCTTCGCCAATACCAAGGACGCTGATCTGTTCATCTCAATTCATGTCAATGCCCACCGGAACAAATCGGCCTACGGCGTCGAGACCTATTTTTTGAATCTGGCCACCGACGAAGACGCCATTCGCGTGGCGGCCATGGAAAATGCCACCTCCACCAAAAATATCAGCGATTTGCAAACCATCCTGATGGATTTGATGCAAAACGCCAAGATCAATGAATCCAGCCGCCTGGCGAGCCATGTCCAGACCCAGATCGTGGGCCATCTCAAACAGCATTACAGCAGCGTAAGGGACAAGGGCGTCAAACAGGCGCCGTTCTATGTGCTGCTCGGCGCCCAGATGCCGGCAATCCTGGTGGAAACCTCATTTATCAGCAACCCCCGGGAGTGCAAGCGGCTGATGGATCCAACCTATCAGAATCGCTTGAGCGACGGCATCGTTCTCGGCATCGAAAACTATATCAAGGCCACCAGTCCGACGGCTTTCCAAAAAAAACCGGCCTCATCGAACCGCCACGGCTGATGGACGGCGGCGAAAATGAGGGAACTCCGGAAACGCCACTGACCTGGGAAACCGTTCCCCTTGATAGGCACCCGTACGGCCCGTCGGCGGATGTCTGTCTGAACTCAGAGGACAACCATGGTGATGCCGAGTAGGGACCAGCCTCCTTTCTCACCCCTGGGGGCGCTTTCCATCGGCGTCGTGGCGGTATCCACGGGCGCTATTTTCGTGCGCATGGCCGATGCGCCGGCCTTGGTGACAGCGGCCTATCGGGTCGGTATCGCCGCTCTTGTGCTCCTGCCCCTGGCGTGGGTCAAGTGTCGGGAAGAACTTGTCGCCCTGAGCCATCGGGATTTGGGGCTGGCGGTAGCCGCCGGGGCCTTTCTGGCACTGCATTTTGCCACCTGGATTGCATCGCTTGACAATACCTCGGTTGCGGCCAGCGTCATCCTGGTGAACACCAACCCGATTTGGGTGGGGCTTCTGGCCCCTTTGCTGACCAGCGACCGTATCCCGCCTGGAACGGTCGTGTGCATTCTGCTGAGTGTCCTGGGGGCCACCATCATCGGGTGGGGGGATTTTGCCGTTGGCGGACCTGCGTTGTGGGGCGATGCCCTGGCCCTGATGGGGGGGATTTTTGCCGCCGTTTACCTGTTGCTGGGCCGTAAGCTGCGCCGCCGCCTCAGCCTGTTAGGCTATGTCATTTTGTGCTATGGCAGTGCGGCCGTTTTTCTATGGGCGGCCGTCCTCGTCAGCGGTCAGAGAATCACCGGATTCAGTGCGGCGACCTGGGGGGCGTTCGGCGGCATGGCGCTTTTTTCCCAGCTCGTCGGCCATACGAGCTACAACTGGGCTCTGAAGTGGGTCCGCACCAGCACGGTGGCTGTCAGTCTGCTGGGAGAACCCATCGGGGCGAGCATTCTGGCCTATCTTTTATTCAACGAAGCGCTGACCGGCGCCAAATTCATCGGCGGGGGGCTGATTCTCCTGGCTATCTATCTGGCCGCGCGCCTGGAAGGCCGGACGTGTTGAAGCCCATGTCGGTTGGCGAACATTTGGCCAACAGCCCGCCACCACCCCATACAAATTTCGGGAGCTGCCGCGAAGCCTGAAACACCGCAAGACGAAGGGCCTTTCAACGCAGATGCCGCAGATTTAATGACTCATAACCAAACAGGAGGAGACGCATGACCTACAGCAACATCACCTTCGACGTCCAGGACAGGCTGGCCATCGTGACGTTCAACCGCCCCAAGGCGCTGAATGCCCTCAATCGCGCGTTGCTGGATGAATTCGCCCAAGCCCTCGATCAGGTCGAGGCCAGCGAAGAGATCCGCGTTCTGGTGCTCACCGGGAGCGGTGACAAGGCCTTTGTGGCCGGGGCCGACATCACCGAGATCAATCAGTTGGGACCGTTGGGGGCCAAGCAATTTGCCCGCCGGGGCATGGATACCATCAATCGACTGACCCAGTTGCCCATTCCGGTCATTGCGGCGGTCAACGGCTACGCCTTGGGGGGCGGCACGGAAATGGCCCTGGCCTGCGATTTCGTCTATGCGGCCGAGACGGCCCAGTTCGGACTGCCGGAAATCACCCTGGGTATCATTCCGGGGTTCGGCGGAACCCAACGGCTGTCCCGCCTCATCGGAGCCAACATGGCCCGGGAAATGATCTATACCGGCAAGATGATCGCTGCGGCCGAAGCCCTGCGTCTGGGAATCGTCAACAAGGTTTGCGCACCGGACCAATTGATGGCCGATGTTGAGAAGACGGTTGCCGCCATCGCCCAAAAGGGGCGTGTGGCCCTGCGGGCCGCCAAACAGGCCATCAACAACGGACTGAATGTCGATCTGGCATCGGGCCTGGCTTTGGAAAACGATGCCTTTGCCCTTTGCCTGGCCAGTCCCGATGCCTATGAGGGCACGAGCGCCTTCCTGGAAAAACGCAAGGCGGACTTTACGGGAACCTTGAACGACGGCTAAAGCCGTCCATCGGTATGGATGAACCGGCTGTGGCCCAAGGCCGCGGCCGGCCTGCCATTGCGGCTAAAGCGCGCGTAATACCCCGGTAACAGCGGGCAAACCAGCTAATCCCGGGCGCTTTTCGCTTGACAGGCGCAATGACATCCGCTATGCAGACAAAAACACTTCATCAGCCGGACACAATCCATGATGAACGCGCGTATCTACTTTTATTTTTTTGGCTTTTGCGGGGGCTTTCACTTTAGGAAGTCCACCCGTGAGCCGTCATCGTAGATACCGCCGACAACACGATTGACAAGACCATGGGGGGACGAAAGAAACCAACCCATGGTCTTTTTTTTGGGCTGCGGGTTGCCGACCTGGCAGCTTTTTTTACGGCCGCGCCATTGGTTAACGCCCGCGCCGATGCGACATCGCTATGTTGATCTCTGATGGGTCTGAAAAGGAGGAAGACGTCCATGATCTATGACATCGAATATGAAACCATGCCGCGCGAAGCCCTTGAGGCCATCCAGCTTCGCAGGCTCAAGGCAACGATCGATCGGGTGTATGCCAACGTGCCGTTTTACCGCAAGCAATTTGAAACGGCCGGTATTACGCCGGGCGATATTCAATCCCTTCAGGACTTGCAGCGGCTGCCCTTCACCACGAAGCAGGATCTGCGCGACAACTATCCCTTTGGGATGTTCGCCGTCCCCATGGAAAACGTGGTTCGTATTCATGCATCTTCCGGCACCACCGGACAGCCCACGGTGGTGGGCTACACCGCCCGGGACGTGGATACCTGGGCCTGCCTGATGGCGCGTGCTCTGATGGCCGGTGGTGCCACGAGGGGTGACATCATCCACAACGCATACGGCTACGGGCTGTTTACCGGAGGTCTGGGGGCCCATTACGGCGCTGAAAAACTAGGGGCCTCGGTCATTCCCGTGTCCGGTGGCAACACCAAGCGCCAGGTCGTGATCATGAAGGACTTCGGCCCGACCATTCTTACCGCCACGCCGTCTTATGCCCTGCATTTGGCTGAAGTGGCCGAGGAGATGGGCGTCTCCTTCCGGGATCTCAAATTCAAGTACGGCATTTTCGGCGCCGAGCCCTGGTCGGAGAAAATGCGCCAGGAAATCGAGGAAAAACTGGGCATGGTGGCGGTGGATATCTATGGCTTGAGCGAAGTCATCGGCCCGGGCGTGGCCATGGAGTGCCACGAGGCCAAAAAGGGGCTGCACATTTTTGAAGACCACTTCATCCCGGAAATTATCAATCCCCAAACCGGCGAAGTGCTGCCTTACGGCGAAACCGGCGAATTGGTGTTCACCTCCATCACCAAGGAGGCCTTCCCGGTCATCCGCTACCGGACCCGGGACATCACCTCGCTTAATCCCGAACCCTGTATCTGCGGGCGCTCGATGGTGCGCATGAACAAGGTCAGCGGACGGTCCGACGATATGCTGATCATCCGCGGCGTCAATGTCTTTCCCTCCCAGATTGAAAGCGTGCTCATGGAAATGCAGAACGTGGAGCCCCACTATCAGCTGGTGGTGGACCGCGAGGGGCAACTGGATATTCTCACCGTGATGGTCGAAGTCTCCGAGTCCATGTTCTCCGACGAAGTCAAGACCCTGCAGAACATGGAGCAGGAAATCACCAAAAATATCAAAGATTATCTCGGTGTTTCCGCCAGGGTCAAACTGGTGGAGCCCAAGGCGATTGCGCGCAGCCAGGGCAAAGCGGTGCGCGTCATCGACAACCGGAAGATTTAAGGAGGCAACCATGCGAGCAGAACAGATATCTGTTTTTTTGGAAAACAAGGCCGGCCGGTTATGCGAGGTAACGGGCGTGCTGGCCGAAGCCCAGGTCAATATTCGCGCCCTGGCCCTGGCCGACACGTCGGATTTCGGCGTGCTGCGGTTGATTGTAGACCAAGCTGAAAAGGCCAAGGAAGCCCTTAAAAAAGCCGGATTCACCGTGGGCAAGACCAACGTATTGGCTGTGGAAGTACCCGACCGCCCCGGCGGATTGTACGAAATTCTCAACCTTCTTCAGACCAACAACATCAACGTGGAATATATGTACGCCTTCGTCCAGCAGAGCGGCAGCAATGCCGTTATGATATTCCGCTTCGACAATACGGACGAAGCGCTCCGGGTCATTCAGCAAAACGGGTTGCGGGTGATCGACGGACAGACCCTTTACGGCATGTAGAACCTGCCGCCTAAGCAGCAGCGCGCCCGACGCGATTACGACTGGGCGATGGATCTCTTGCGAGGCCTGCAGGTAAAAATGGCATTCAACGGCTGGCGGAAGAAAAGGACCGGCCACATCCAAACAAGGGGAGGAGACATGGCACATCGAAGTGTTAAGTTCGTGATAGCTGTCCTGATCATCAGTTTGGTTGCGATTCCGGCCGCAATGGCCGAATCCGTCAAAATCGGTGCGATTCTGGCGGTCACCGGGCCGGCATCCTTTCTCGGTGGTCCGGAGGCACGGACCCTTGAAATGCTGGTGGAGCAAACCAATGCTGCCGGGGGCATCAACGGCATGCCGGTCGAGTTGATCATCAAGGATTCCGGTGCCAATCCGGAAAAAGCGATTTCCTTTGCCAAACAACTCATCGAAGAAGACCAGGTGGCCGTCGTGTTGGGTCCCACAACCTCCGGTGAGACCATGAAAGTCAAGAAGATCTTCGAGCAGGCCCAGACGCCGCTGATTTCCTGTGCCGCAGCCGAGGTGATCGTCAATCCGGTGGCACAATACGTTTTCAAGACCCCCCAGAAAGACTCCTTTGCCGCCCAGAAAATCTTTCAGACCATGAAGGCCATGGGCATTTCCAAAATTGCCGTTCTGGCGGGCAATACCGGCTTCGGCAAAGCCGGCCGCCAGCAACTGCTCAAACTCGCGCCTGAAATGGGCATCCAAGTGGTCGAAGATGAAGTTTACGACAAGGGCTCCAAGGATTTATCGGCCGTGGTGGCCAAGCTCAAAGCCAACCCGGATGTCCAGGCAGTGGTCAACTGGTCCATCGTCCCGGCCCAGGCCATCGTGGCCAAGAATATGCGCCAGGCCGGATGGGACGTGCCCCTGTTTCAGAGCCACGGATTCGGCAATATCAAATATGTCGAAACCGCGGGGGCGGCGGCCGAAGGCATCATCTTCCCGGCCGGTCGGCTGCTGGTTGCCGATCAACTGCCGGCGAGCAACCCCCAGAAAGCCCTGCTGATGGATTACATCGCCGCCTATGAAGGCCGTTACAAGGAAGCGGTCTCGACCTTCGGCGGACACGCTTACGATGCTTTCATCATCGCCAAGACCGCCATCGAAAAGGCCGGTACGGACAAGGCCAAAATCCGGGAAGCGATCGAAAACATCAAAGATCTGCCGGGCACCGGCGGCGTGTTCAGCTTTTCGGCGGAGGACCACAACGGTCTGGATATCGACTCCTTCGAGATGATCACCGTAAAGGACGGCAAGTTCGTTCCGTACAAGGGGATGTAATCCGCCAAGCGGCGGTCTTTAAAAGGGCCGTCCTGTCGTATGGATAGGGGCCGGGAGTGGCCGGCCCCTTTGCTGCTTTTGCAAGCCCCCGGACGAGGCTTTTTTGTCCGGCGTTTGCGCAACGCTATCGGCTGCCCCCATGACCGCTGAACTGTTCATCCAGTATCTCTTCGCCGGCATTACCTATGGTGCGATCTACGCCATCGTGGCCATCGGTTTCAATATCATTTACAACACCACCGGCATCATCAATTTCGCCCAGGGTGAGTTTGTCATGCTGGGCGGCATGATCTCAATTTCACTTTTGCCCTATATGCCGCTTTGGATCGCGATTGCCATTGCCGTGGTCGTGACGATGGTTTGCGGAGGGCTGATAGAAATCTGCTTCATCCGTTGGCTGGAGAATCCGGGGGTTTTGCGGATGGTTATCATCACCATCGGATTATCCATCCTGATCCGCGAAGCCGCCCTGCATATCTGGGGCGAGTCCATCCGTTCGCTGCCCTATTTTATCGGCGACGAAATCACCACCGTAGCTATTTTAGGCGCACGGATTTCTCCTCAAGTGCTATGGGTCATCGGCGCCTGCGGGTTGATGGTGCTTTTCCTGAGCGTTTTCTTCCAAACCACTTCGGCCGGAAGGCAGATGCGGGCCTGCGCGGCCAATCGCAAGGCAGCCCTTCTATGCGGGATCAACACCCGCAATATGGTCACCCTGTCTTTCATGCTCAGCGCCGGTATCGGGGCCCTGGCCGGATGCGTCATGTCACCCATTACTTCCACCCAATACGATATCGGAACGGGCCTGGCGATCAAGGGCTTTACCGTGGCGATCCTGGGAGGGTTGGGCAACTCCATGGCGGCCGTAGGCGCCGGGCTGGTGCTTGGCATTCTGGAAGCCTTCTCCATTTCGGTGGTCCCCCTGGCCTTCAAGGATGCCATTGCGATCTTTATTTTGCTGCTGATTCTTTTTGTGCGCCCTTACGGTCTTTTCGGCTCGCGCATGGTGGCCGGATTGAAGGAGTTTTGACGATGAAGAAAATGCTCCCCCTGGCAGTGTTGCTTCTCATCGTCGTTACCGTCCAACAAATCACCGCCTGGAGCGACACCCGTTTCTACCTCACCCAATTGACCATGGCAGCCTACTACGCTTTGCTGATCATCGGGCTGTGTGTCGTGATGGGGTACGCCGGTCAGATCTCCCTTGGCCATGCCGGTTTTTTCGCCATCGGCGGGTATCTGTCCGCCGCGTTGACCACACGGAATCTGGTGGCTTACAGCGGCAGCGGATTCATCAAAGCCCTCGATGCGCTAGGCCTGCTGGTGGCTGGCCAGGATATTTACGGTGACGCCCTCCTGGTAGTCAACCCATGGGCGGCCTGTATCGTGGCGGTATTGACCGCGGGCATCATTGCCTGGATGCTGGGCATACCGGTACTCAAACTCAAGGGGCATTACCTGGCCATGGCAACCCTGGGATTCGGAATCATCGTCTACCGCATCGTGCTGGCCAGCGCTTACTTCGGCGAAGCGGACGGTATCTCCGAAGTGCCGGCCTTCCCCCTGATCTTCGGTCTCAGGGTGAGCGGCGATTTCGGGGCCCGGGAGCAAAACTATTACATCGCCTGGGGGTTGCTCATCATTGGCATGGTCCTGCTGCGGAACCTGATCGACAGCCGGGTGGGCCGGGCGTTACGTTCGATTCACGGATCCGAGGAGGCGGCCGATTCGGTGGGCGTCAACACGGCGCGCTTCAAATTGCAGGTGTTCGTGCTGTCGGCGGTTTTTGCCGCCCTGGCCGGCGTCTTCATGACCCATTACAACGGCGGCATCGGACCGTCTGAGGCCGGGGTTATGAAATCCGTACGTTATGTGGCTATTGTGGCGGTGGGGGGCATGGCCCATCTCTGGGGGGCCCTGATCATGGGGATCGTTCTCAATTTTCTATCCCTCAGGGGAGTTTTCGGCTCCTACGACGACGCGGTGTTCGGGGCGATTCTGATTGCCATCATGCTGTTTGCGCCCAACGGTATTCTAAGCCTGAACTGGCGCGGAACCCTGGGGGGGCTGCTGAGGCTGCCCGGCCGGCGACAGGACGCGGGGAGGGGAGCCTGATGGCGCTGCTCGAAGTATCCCACCTGCACAAGAAATTCGGCGGCCTGCATGCGGTCAACGACGTCTCTTTTGCTGTCGAGAAGGGGATCATCAAATCCGTCATCGGACCCAACGGGGCCGGCAAGACGACCCTCTTCAACCTTATTACGGGCGCCCTCACGGCCACTTCCGGGCAGGTGGCCTTCGACGGCCAGGATATCCAGGGGCGCAAGCCGCACCAGATCGCGGCCTGCGGGATCGCGCGGACTTTTCAGAATATCAAGCTCTTTCACGACATGACTGCCCTGGAAAATGTCATGGTAGGGCGTCACCTGCGCAGCCGGGCCGGCTTTGTGGCCTCCATGCTGCACATGCCCTGGACGTTTAAAGAAGAAAGGGCCATCCGGGATAAATCCATCGCGTTACTCGAATTGCTGGAGATCGCGGCTTATGCCGACGTGGACGCCGCCAGTCTGGCGTTCGGTCAGCAGCGGGCCGTCGAGTTTGCCCGCGCTCTGGCGCTGGAACCGACTCTGCTGCTGCTGGATGAGCCGGCCGCCGGACTGAATATGCAGGAAACCGTCGAAATCGGCCGGTTGATCACCAGGATCCGGGATCTCGGCATTACCGTCCTGCTTGTGGAACACGATATGTCTCTGGTAATGGATATATCCGATGAAATCGTGGTGCTGAGCTTTGGCCAGAAAATTGCCGACGATGTCCCCACGGCCATCCAGAACCATTCGGAAGTGATCAAGGTCTACCTTGGTGCTTAGGAATCCGGCCGCGTTATGTTGAAGATCCGCAATCTCCAGTCCGGCTATGGCAAGCTGAAGGTCCTCAAGAACGTCTCCATGCACGTGGAAGAGGGGGAGATCGTCACCATTATCGGGGCCAACGGAGCGGGCAAGACCACCTTGCTGTCCACCATCGCCGGTCTGATCCGTGCCACTTCAGGGGAGATGGTGTTCAAGGGGCGGAACATCGACGGGATGGCGCCCCAGAAGATTCCCGCCCTGGGCTGTGTCATGGTTCCCGAAGGCCGACAGGTATTCGCCCCCCTTTCCGTCGAGGAGAACTTGATCCTGGGGGGGCACATCTTAAAGAAAGAGGGACGTCCGACGCTGGAGCGGCAACTGGAAACGCAGTATGCTCTGTTTCCCATTTTAAAGGAACGCCGGAACCAGTATGCCGGTACGCTTTCCGGTGGTGAGCAGCAGATGCTGGCCATGGCCCGTGCGTTGATGTCCAAACCGGCGCTGATCATGATGGACGAGCCGTCCACCGGACTGGCGCCGCTCATCGTACAGGATATTTTCAGGGTCATCGTCCAGTTGCGCGACGAGGGCAAAACCGTGCTGCTGGTGGAACAGAATGCCAAGGCGGCGCTCCAGGTGGCGGATCGGGGCTACGTGTTTGAAACCGGCCAAGTGGTTCTGCAGGGCAGCGCCCCTGAACTGCTGGAAGATGAAGAAGTCAAACGGGCTTATCTTGGAAAGGATTACGGAGAATTCTATGATGGAAAAGCCTGACACCCATGTTTGCATCCCCGCCGATCGCAGCCAGATGGTGCTGGAGCGTCTGCAAAGCACCCTGAATCGCGCTTTCCGCAATGTGTCCTTTCATCGGCAACGTTTCCAGGAAAAGGGGATCGACCCGTCCAATATCCAAGCCCTCGACGATATTCGGCGGCTGCCCTTTACAACCCGTCAGCATCTCAGTGAAAATTACCCCTACGGCCTGTTTGCCGTGCCCCTGCGCGATATCGTGCGCATTCATACGGCCCCGGGAACCACGGCCAATCCCACGGTCAGCGGGTATACGCGACAGGATCTCGGCATATGGGAGAGCATGGTGGCCACGGCCCTGCGCAGCTCCGGGGTAACACCCGACGATATTCTGCAGATCAGTCTGGATCCAGGCCTGGCGACCTGGGGGCGCGACTACCAAAGCGGCGCGGAGACCCTGGGGGCCAGTGTCATCCCCAACACCCTCATGTCCGTCGAAAAACAGGTCATGGTCATGCGGGACTATAAGCCTTCCACCCTGGTGACAACCCCATCCTATGCCCAGCAACTGGCGGCTCATTTGGAAAACAAAGGGCTGGATCCCAACGGGTTCAGCCTCCAGAAACTGATCTTGGTCGGTGAGCCGGCAAGTCCCGAGCAACGGGATTTCCTGGAAGACAAGCTGCAAGTGCGCACCTGGCAGCATTTCGGCTTGAGCGAGGTTCCCGGACCGGCCCTGGCCTATGAATGTGAAACCCGGTCCTGCCTGCACGTCAACGACGATCATTTCCTGCCGGAAATTATCGATCCTGTTACGGGAGAAGTCCTTCCGATGGGTCACGTCGGGGAGCTTGTGTTGACGACCCTGACCACCCGCGCCTATCCTTTGATCCGGTTCCGGACGGGCGACATGGCCCGCATCCTGCCCGATGCCTGCGATTGTGACTGCCGCCTGGTGCGCATCGAATGGCGCCCCGAGCGCAGCGACCGGCTGCTCCGGATAAGGGGCGTCAAGGTCCACGAGCAACAGATCCTCTCCGGCATTGAAAAGGCCCTGGGCATGGCGCCCCAACACGCCTGCATGTTCGAAAACCGCTATCGCGAAAAGATTTTTCTCGAAATCTGGATTGCCGTGGACAAGGCACTGTTCTCGGACGAAATCAAGATGCTCGAAGCCCGCATGAAAACCGTTCGCGATCAGGTCCAGGAGGACACGGGGGTTCCGGTAATCGTTCGCCTCAAGGAATGGGCCTCCATCGTTGCCTGCAAATTGGCATAGACGTTCGGTGCCGGGCGGATCGGTTAGCATTTTGCTTCTTGGTGTACATCCATAAGCTGGAATATTGGGCTGAGATCAGGGCGTGGGGAAAATTTAACCGCAGGCATAGCGTTGATATCCCTCGGGTTCAATCTTTCACGCAACGCCGCCACCCCGATAATTGGCCCTTCATGGATGGACGCACGCCCTATCCGGATCGGCAACCGGCTGGCCAAATCGCTCCGGGCTTGCCTTCCGAAGGCAGCCGTTCAGCCGGCCGGTTATCGTCGTTTCCTCCATTCCCACAGGCACACTATCACCTCGGGATTATTCTCCATATTTGACTTAGACCGGATTTTGCGGCTATAAATGAGGTTATAATTCGTAATCTTTCAGACAAAGCTGCCGATGAGACTTTCATGAATGCGAACCAAAACTACTTCCAACTGATCTGGGGGGCTGCCCTGACGGCCGCGGGTATCGGTGTCCTCGTAATCCTCCCCCACCGCATGGAACAAATTCGACAACTGCGACAGGCGGCACCCTATGATCTGGACATGCTGTTCCTGTGGTTTTGCTTCGGGCTGCTTGGCGTACTGCTGATCGGCGGGGGTTTGCGCAAGATTTACACCCATTTCCGAAGCGCTTCCGGAAGCCGTCCCGACGACCGCGACCATACGTGAATCCCAACTCAACATGGATGAGATCATGAACCAGAAATCCCAGGAACTCAGGGTCAAAGGATCCGATGTCCAGGAGCTCAAATCCGAAGTCGCCTACCGTGACCGACTGCAAAGCATTTGCAATAAAATATATGCCGCCGCCAATCTGGATGAAATCCTGATTGATCTCAAAGACGATATCACCACTCTCTTTGACGCCAAACGGGTAACGGTTTTCGTCGTGGACGGCAAAACGCGTCAACTGGTATCACGCTTCAAATCCAAAGCCGAGATTTCCGAAATCCGGATCCCCATTTCGACGGGCAGCATTGCGGGCTATACGGCCAGCAAACAGATGCCGCTTAATCTGCGCGATGTATACAATGATAAAGAGTTACGTCAGATCAGCCCGGATTTGAAGTTCGACCGCAGCTGGGACATGAAAACCGGTTTTCGTACCCGACAGGTGCTGACCTATCCCATCGTCTTCAAGAAATTTCTGCTTGGGGTGCTGCAACTCATCAATCGCCCCGGCGAAGGCCCTTTCACATCCGAAGACCAGGAATCGGCGGCCAAAGTCGCTGAAATCATCGGCATCGCCGTCTACAACCAGAAACGCATCGCCAAAAGCCGCCCCCATCGCTTCAGCAATCTGATCGACAACCACTTCCTGACCCAAAAGGAGCTCGACACGGCCATTGCCGATGCCCGGCGGCAGAAACTGCCCATCGAGCAAATCCTAATGCGGGATCTGAACATCCCCAAAAAAGATGTCGGCAAATCCCTCTCAGAATATTTTGGTGTGCCGTTCATCGAGTTTTTTCGCAATGCCCAGGTGCCCGGCGCATTGATGCAGGGATTGCGGATCCCTTTTTTGGAACGCAATTTCTGGGTGCCGCTGCGTTCGGAAGGCAACAAGGTGGTCATTGCCATCGACAACCCCCAAGACCTGGCTAAAATTGACGAAATCAAGGCGCTTTTCCCGGGGCGCGAGCTGGGGCTGTTTGTCGCCTTGAAACCCGATATTCTCAATTTCATCAAACTCTTTACCCAAAGCGATCAGAATCTCGAGGGCATCGACGAGATTCTGGCAGACATGAAGGACGAAGAAGCCGCCGTGGAAGAAGCCGAGTCCATGGTGGGTGAAGAAGACAGCGCCGTGGTCAAGCTGGTCAACAAGATCATCCTGGATGCTTACAGCCGGGGCGCTTCGGATATCCATATCGAACCCTATCCCGGCCGGCAGGAAACCGAAGTCCGCATTCGTATCGACGGCTCGTGCACGCTTTATCAGAAGATTCCTTTTCAATTGCGCAACGCCGTATTATCCCGCCTTAAAATCATGGCCGATCTCGACATCGCCGAACGCCGCAAACCCCAGGATGGGAAAATCCGTTTCAAGAAATTCGGCGGCAAAGATATCGAACTGCGTGTCGCGACGGTACCCACCCAGGGCGCCATGGAAGACATCGTATTGCGCATCTTGGCGGCCGGGGAACCCATTCCCCTAAATCGCATCGGTTTCTCACACCGCAACTACGACAAGTTTGTCGAAGCCATTACCAAACCCTACGGGATCATTTTCGTGTGCGGCCCCACAGGATCGGGCAAGACCACAACCCTGCATTCGGCCCTGAGCTACATCAATAAAACCGATACCAAGATCTGGACCGCGGAGGATCCGGTGGAAATTACCCAGCGCGGCCTGCGGCAGGTGCAGGTCAAACCCCAGATCGGGTTTGATTTCGCCGCGGCCATGCGTTCTTTTTTGCGTGCCGACCCGGATGTCATCATGGTCGGTGAAATGCGGGACAAGGAAACCACCCATATCGGTATCGAAGCCTCTCTTACCGGCCATTTGGTCTTCTCGACGCTGCATACCAATAATGCCCCGGAGAGCATTACCCGTCTTTTGGACATGGGAATGGATCCCTTCAATTTCGCCGATGCCATCCTTTGTATTCTTGCCCAGCGTCTGGTACGCACCCTGTGCCGCGAGTGCAAGCGCTCCTATTCTCCGACCCAGACTCAGTATGACGAATTGGTGCGGGAGTATGGCAAAGACGTGTTTGACGCGCATGTCGATACCCCCTTCAGCGACAACCTCAAGTTATACAAACCCGTAGGCTGCGAAGCGTGCAACAGCAGTGGCTACCTGGGCCGCATGGGCATCCACGAATTGCTGGCCGGAACCGATGAACTGAGACACCTGATACAAAACAAGGCGCGAGTGGAAAACATCCGTGAACAGGCAGTCAAGGATGGCATGACCACTCTCAAACAAGATGGTGTGGAAAAAATCTTCGGCGGCAACTGCGATCTGTTACAGGTTCGCAAGGTAACCATCAAATAGCCATTTGACGGGCATGGCACCCGCACCCTTTTAATCCCCCAAGCGATATTGGGAAAGGCCGCCCACCGAAATCGTTGACATGCTTAGAATCACGCAACATCAGTCTCTAAGATGAAAGACGCTGATCGCCTATACAATAGTCGGCTGACCAGGGGCTATCTCGACTACCTGCAATACCGTTATCCCGAACTTGATACTGACCATCTGTTGATCTCTGCCGGTATGTCGAGACCGGAGGTGAACGATCCCGCCCATTGGTTCAATCAGGATCAGGTGGATCGCTTTCACGAGGTACTGGTGCAGGCCACCGGTGATGCAACCATCTCCCGCGAGGCCGGCCGCTACCTTTCATCTTCCAAAGGACTCGGTCCGGTAAAACGCTATGCGCTCGGATTCGTCAATCCCGCCAACATCTTTACCCTCAGCGGCAAACTCATGCCCCTTCTCACGCGCGGTGCCGCCATTACAACGCACCGGATGGGGGCCTCCAAAGTCGAGATCACAGCCACGCCTTTTCCGGGTGTCAGGGAGAAACCCTACCAATGCGAAAACCGCATCGGCAATTTTGAAGGTGTCGGCATGCACTTCTCCCACCAGCACACCCGGATCGAGCATCCCGAATGTCTCCACCGGGGCGATGATTGCTGCCGCTATATCATCAGCTGGGAAACATCACCCGCCATCCTGTGGAAACGGATCCGTAATTTCGCGCTTATATTCAATCTGGCCGCCGCCGCCCCCATCGCCGTCTATCTGCCGCTGTGGATGGGGATCTCGATAATCCTGGGCTTGACCCTGGTCACCGCGTTTATCGGTATCTACGGCCTGCATCTGGAAAGAAAAGACCTCACCCGCGTTGTCATGGCCCAGGGGGATGTCGCCCAGGAGAATATCGATGATATTGATACGCGTTACGACAACGCACTCCTTGTCCAGGAAGTCGGACAGGCTACCGCAACGATTTTCGACAAAGATGAGCTCATCACGGCGGTCATTCGCATCATGCGGAATCGTCTGGATTTTGACCGGGGTTCCATCCTGCTTGCCGATCGGGAGGGATTGCATCTGGAATATAAGGCCGGATACGGATTTAGTGCGGAAAACGAAGCGTCCCTGCGACGGATCCGGTTCAATTTGGGCAATCCGGAATCCCGTGGGATCTTCGTACGCAGCTTTCGGGATCAGAAGCCGCTGATCGTCGAGAATATCGACAAGATCAAACAACAGTTTTCCCCCCGGAGTCGACAGCTGCTGGAAAACATCAAGGCCCGTGCGCTTATCTGTGTTCCGATCGTATACGAAAACAGGACCATGGGCATTCTTGTGGTGGACAATCATACCTCGCAGCAAAAATTGTCCCAAAGTGATTTAAACCTCATGATGGGCCTGGCTTCCCAGGTGGCGGTGGCCATCAACAATGCCGAGTCATTCCGGAAATTGCAGAAAAGTGAGGAAAAATACCGGGATATTTTCGAGAATGTGTCCGATTTTCTCTATTATCATGATCTGGACGGCCGTATCCTGGAAACCAATCGGTCCTTCCGAAAGGTTTCCGGATACAGTCGGGACGAACTTTCCCGCATGTCCATCAAAGCGTTGATCCCTGAAAACTACCGGTGGGAGTTCGTTGCTTATTTGAAAGAAATCAAAGCGGCCGGTCGTTCCGAGGGATCTATACGGCTCGAGAAAAAAAACGGTACCGAGTTCATTGTCGAGTACAAAAACTCTCTGGTCTACGATCATGATCAGCCGGTCGGTGTTCGGGGATCGGCCCGGGACATAACCGAACGCTGGCAGGCCGCCAAAGAAAAACGCCGGCTGGAAAAAAAGCTCGAGCACGCTAAAAAGATGGAAGCCATCGGCACCCTGGCCGGCGGTGTGGCCCATGACCTCAACAACATTTTAAGCGGCATCGTGAGCTATCCCGATTTACTTCTGATGGATCTTCCGCCTGGCAGCCATCTGAGAGAACCGATCAAGACCATTCGTGATTCAGGTCAGAAGGCGGCAGCCATTGTTCAGGACTTGCTGACCATGGCCAGAAGAGGGGTAACGGTAACCGACACCGCTGATTTGAATGGCATCCTTAAAGAATACCTGGATTCCCCCGAGCATGCCAAAATCATGTCTTTCCACCCAAATGTACAGATCGAATGCCACCCGACCGATGCTGTCCTGAACATCCTGGGGTCGCCGGTTCATCTGGCAAAAACCGTTATGAATCTGGTGTCGAATGCCGCCGAAGCCATCACCGATGGCGGTGAAATCACCATACGCACCGCCAATCGCTATGTGGACGCGCCCATCGAGGGCTATGAGATTATCACCGAAGGCGACTATGCTGTATTTGAAATATCCGACACCGGCGTGGGCATTTCGCCCGAAGATCAAAAGCGGATTTTTGAGCCTTTTTACACCAAGAAGACCATGGGCCGCAGCGGTACCGGTCTGGGCATGTCCGTCGTCTGGGCGACAGTCAAAGACCACCGGGGGTATATCGATGTCAGCAGCTGCCCGGATGAGGGTACCACCTTTACCCTTTATTTTCCGGCAACCCGCGCCGAGAAGGCCAAGAGCATGGCGGCGGGATCGGTCGAAGACTATATGGGAAAGGGGGAGCGTATCCTGGTGGTGGACGACGTCAGGGAACAGCGCGAAATCGCGGCCGGCATTCTGAAGCGGCTGGGCTATGAGGTTGCATCCGTGGCCAGTGGTGAAGAAGCGGTGGCTGCGGTCCGCAGTCATCCGCCGGACCTGGTGGTTTTGGATATGATCATGGAGCCGGGCATCGACGGACTTGAAACCTATCAGAAACTGCTGGAAATCAACGCCGGTCAAAAAGCCATCATCGCCAGCGGCTATTCCGAATCCGAGCGCGTCCGTGCAACGCTCCGCATGGGGGCCGGCGCCTACATCAAGAAGCCCTACCTGTTCGACAAGATCGGCAGGGCTGTCAGGGCCGAGCTGGATCGCTAAGTCGTGCCCGTCCCGCGATGGCATCTTTAGGCCCCGTCCGGCGATCTCGCTCTTTGGAAATCCTCGCCGTACCAGCTACGCCTGCGGTTTCCAAATCCCTGCGGCCTTGGCCGGAACCAAAATCGACCATCTCGGGACGGGCCCTAAGCAATTAGCCGTCTTTTTTAGCCTTTAGAAACCGTTCCAGCTGGCCGCGGTAGTAGGCCTGTTTTTCCTTGGCGCTGTCCAGCGCCTGCCGGGCATATCGGATGGCGTTGTCGATATCGCCGTTGACGAAATAGCATTCTGCCAGGGTATCCAGCACATGGGAGGCGGGGTCCAGGGCGGCGGCCCGGCGGGCCAGGGCCAGGGCACGCACCGGATTGCGGAGGGTCGCATCCTCGCTAGTGGCATAAAGCCAAGCCAGGTTGTTGAGCGCCTCCGGGTTGTCCGGCGCCAATGACAGGGCATGTTCGTAGGCTTCAGCGGCCTCTTTTAATTTGTTCTGGTTGTATTGAAATGTTGCCAGCTGTGTGTAAAGAACGGAAGAATTTGGATGGTCATGAATAGCCTGCATTAGCGCTTCTTCATAGTTTTCGGCGTTTCCGCTATTGAGCTTATAGCCCGTTATGCCGATCCCGGTCATAAGAATAACAAATAGCAGAATACTAAAACGCACTTTTCGGTTTTGGCGATCCACCCAGCGACGGCTGCCCTCGCATTTGAGGAGATATTCGACGCGTTCCCGGATGCTGAAGTGATGCCAGTTGGGTTTGTCCGGGGACTGGCCGCTGGTCAGGGCAATTTTCTGAAAGGTGGAAATCATGGGACGGGCTGAATCGAAAAGGCTGTATACATACACATCGGCCTGGCGCTCGAAGTTGCGCATGAAATAGCCGAAGACGAAGCGGAAATAGACCAGGAAGACGGCCAGGAAAATCGCGCTGTGCAAGGACCAAAGGAGGGTTTCCTGATCCATCCCCCAGTTGAGGGCGGCCTGCAAGAGGGGCTCGGCAAAGAGGATCAGGTAAATCGTGAGGTCGTAGGTCGCAAAGACGATCAGCATGAAGCAGGACATGAAAAAGATATAGTAAAGCAGGTGGTACTTTTTCACATGGCCGATTTCGTGTGCGATGACGGCGTCCACCTCCTCGGGCGTCAGGGAGCGCAGGAGGGATTCCGTCACCAAAATATAGCGATATTTGCGGACGATGCCCATGACGCCCGCGGTAAGCATACGCCCGCCGAAAATGGGCCAGTACATGATATTGCGGTAGCCGATCCCGGCCCGCCGGCACAATGCCTGGATACGGTCACGGTAAAATCCGTCTTCGACCGGGTAGCAGGCCCACAGCCACTGGATCACAAGCGGTGCGAAAACGGCCACGAAGACGAGAAAGCCCACGAAGTAAATGACTTCTCCCGCGGTGGTGGAGAGAAACCGCTTGGGGGCTTCAAAAGGCAGCGCAAAGATGATGTCGGCCAACAGGGAGATCATCACCCATGGAATGAGAATCGGCACGGACATGCGCAGATTGGAGGCGATATAGCCCTGGCGGGAGATGGCGCTTCCGTATAGCCGCCGGTAGCTCGGATAGGCATTGTACCAGACGATGGTCAGGAGCGATAGAAAGAGCATCAGAAATACGATGGCAAGCAAAGTGGGCAACTTCTTGAACAGGAACCAATTTTCCATGGTCGAAGGCAACCCGAGAAGGTGCACCATCACGGCAAACAGGGCGATGGCCGTGATGGACTGGCGGGTTATCAGGTTTGAGTGCCGATCGTCGGCGCGGTAGGTATCGATACGGTCGATGCTGGCGGCCAGGCGGCCAAAGAGCCAGCGCGACGTCGCCGCAAACCCGGCGGTCAGCAGGGCGGCCAGCAGCCAGGCCTCGTCCGGCGGGAACCCGGGGTTGCCGGCCGGCTGGTAGATGGCGAAGATCAGAATGGCGATGATCAGGTAGATAAAGTTGGCAAACATGGTCAGAGCATCAAGGGGTTAGAGGTGAATTCAGGGGCAGTCACGTGTTTTTGCGGCCAGGAGAGGAGGATGAATTCCGATAGTAGCGTTCCTTCTCACTATAAATGCAGCCGCAGTAGGGTTGGCGGTACATGCCAAGCTTTTTAGATGTTTCGATACCCGCTTTCCAGCCCACCCGAAAATCCCGATAGAGAAACGGAACGCCGCTTTCCCGGCCAATGGTGTCGCCCATTTCACGGATCAAATCGTGTTTCTGGTGGCGGCTGTAGAGCAGGGTGCTGGTGAAGGCGTCGAACTTGCCTTTGCGGGCCACCCGGGCGGCGGCCCGCAGGCGATCGTGGTAGCAGTAGCGGCAACGTTCTTTCTCGCGGAAGGCGACATTGCGGATGAAGCCCTCCATGTCGTAGCCTTCTTGAATGATGACCCGCAACTGCTGCTCGGCGGCATAGCGCTCCAGGGTTTCCTGGCGTCGCAGACATTCCGTGTAGGGATGGATGTTGTGGCGGTAAAAGTATCCCATCACGGTGTAGCCCTCGTCCCGCAGAACTTCAAGGGGATAGATCGTGCAAGGCCCGCAGCAGCTGTGCATGAGGATTTTCATCGTCGCTCTCCAAAGATGGCCGTGCCGATCCGCACCAGGGTGGCCCCCTCATGGATGGCCGCCTCGAAGTCGCCGGTCATGCCCATGGAAAGTTCATCCATGGACACCCCGGGCAGCGCTTCGTCCCGTATGCGGTCCCGCAGTTCGCGCAAGGCCCGGAAATAGGGGCGCACCTTCTCAGGGGCATTGAAATAGGGTGGCAGGGTCATCAGGCCTTTGATGCACACATGCTCCATCCGGCTGACCTGGCGGACCAGGCTCAGGGCTTCCTCCTCGTAAACCCCGGATTTGCTGACCTCCTTGCCGGTGTTGACCTGGATCAGAATGTCCTGCACCTTGCCGTTCTTGGCGGCCTGTTTGTCCAACTCACGGGCCAGTTTGAGGGAATCCACCGAGTGGATCATGTCGAACAGAGGCACGGCATACTTGGCCTTATTGCTCTGGAGATGGCCAATGAAATGCCATGATACGGCCAGATCGCCCAGGGCCTCGATTTTTTCACGGGCCTCCTGGATATAGTTCTCTCCCAAAAGGGGAAGGCCGGCCGCCACGGCTTCCCGCACCCGTTCGGCTGGTACGGTTTTGCTCACCGCCACCAGCCGGACGGATTCCGGTCGCCGTCCGGCCGCGAGGGCGGCGGATCGAATGCGGTCGCGAATGGTATCGATTTGCATCTTCATGTCGGAATCGTCTCCATCATAAGAGCCGGGCACAGTACCCCAAGGATTGAAATTCAGGGAACATGATCCTTCAACCCGGGGGGGCAAGGTCCATGATGCTTTCCCTGATCAGGATTTCCACCACCTCGCAGACCGGCAGCCCGACCACATTGGAATAGGAACCGCTGATGCGGCGTACCAGAAAGGTGCCCATCCCCTGGATGGCATAGGCGCCGGCTTTGTCAAAAGGCTCTCCGGTGCGGATGTACCATTCGATCTCCTTATCGCTCAACGCCTTGAACGTCACGTCCGTGGACACCGCATCGCTGAACATGGCCTGGGTGCTCGATCGACGGATGCAAAAGCCCGTGTACACCTGGTGGGTCTTGCCCGACAGGCGGTTCAGCATGGAACGGGCTTCCTCCATCGAGCCGGGTTTGCCGAGAAGGCGGTTGTCGGCCGCCACGATGGTGTCAGCTCCGATGACCCAGGCCGCAGGATATTGCAGCGCCACGGCGTTCGCCTTGGCCTCGGCCAGGCGCCGCACATAGGCGGCCGGCTCATCAGGGGCGATACGGTCCTCGTCGAACGGGCTGGGAATGACGGTAAAACGCAATCCCGCCTGTTCCAGCAGGTATTTGCGCCGCGGAGACTGGGAAGCCAGAATTAGTTCGGCATTGGTGACGCCGCTGGTCATGGGGTTTCTGTTTCCACTTAAAGGTGAGTGATAAAATTAAAAGATCAAGCCGGTGATTGTAGGTTTTTATCCTTTATCCGATATTCTTTTGCAGCTATCCTTACAGAAAAAAAGAAAAGGATTAACGGGTGCCCATCCCTAAACGGCATCGTTTGGCCCCTGGCGTCGTTCTCGCCTCCTGCCGGTCCTCGGCGTAGCTGGGCTGCGCCTGTGGGCGCCAACAGGTTGCGGTTTGTTGAACACGGATGTGTTTAAAAATCAAACGTGAAATCCTGTGCGGTGTTACGGGACCAGGAACCGAAGTCTACTATTTTTGGATGGGCACTAACTACCAGAAGGCCATCGGATTGACAACCCGAGGCCAAAGTGCGGAGCAATTCATGGTGTACTGGATCATCGGATATGGTCGGGTGGGGCGGCGGGCGCTCACACGCCTGCGGCACAAATCACCCGAAGCTGTTTTCACCGTTGTCGATCCGCGCCTTTCCAGACCGCCCGAGAAGATGAAAAACGTGCGTTGGCACCGCCAGGACGGCGTGGCGTTTTTGATGGATCACCACCCGGAGATGACGACCGACCCGTCGCCCTGGATCGTTCCGGCGTTGCCCCTTCATCTGGCCTTTGAATGGATCGTGGCCCGGATCAGGAAAACAGGCTCGGTGAGCACAATACCGGTACCCACCCATCTGGTGGCACAGCTCCCCAATGCGGTCGTCGGACCCGATGGGCAGGCCTATGTCAGCAATGCGGATTTCATTTGTCCGATAAACTGCAGTGAGCCGGACGACAATTGCCCGGCGACCGGTCAGGCGAGACCATGTGATCTATATGCCTTTTTAGGCGACCTCCGGATCGAAGATTGCCGGTCTGTTGTTGTGCGCAGCCACCAGCTGGCCCCTGGCGTAGGGGGGTATCGCGGATGTCAATTGGAAGAGGCCCAGCGGGCTATTCAAACCCGACCGGGTAAGGTGTTGCTGAGCACCGCCAGCAAATGCCACGGCGTTGTGCACGCTTTAACGTTGGGAATGGATAAAGGATAGATGGAACGATTCGGTTCACATAAATCCGTAAACGCCATCAAACATTCTGAATCCAGCATTCATACTAACGGGCTGATTTTCTTGACAGTCATCTGTATTCCCGTTAAAAGCACCCTGGATATGCCCACCATGCCCGGGTGGCGGAATAGGTAGACGCAAGGGACTTAAAATCCCTCGGTGTAATACACCGTGCCGGTTCGATTCCGGCCCCGGGCACCACGCTTTTCCATTAATTTCCCAACGTATCGATTGCTTGAGTTTTTATCTTTTCATTTCAGGTCGTATGGCGATTCGAGGCACCGATAGATAATGGATGAAGCTTCACCCGAAAAGTCTCTAACGATCCAGTTCGCGCGGGAGCGCAGTCGGGAGGCGGCCGAGCGGACATTGATGGCTTGGATTCGCACCGCTTTAGCCTTGATCGGGTTCGGGTTTACAATTGCCAAATTCCACGACTACCTTGAACAATCCGAGTTGATGGCGGCCATCGACCCTATTCACAGCGCACTTGTATTCGGCGGGAGTTTTATCGCCATAGGCGTTTTTGGCCTTATCGCCGCGATTGTGCAGCATTGGCGGATTTTAAGGCGGCTTGAAAGCGATGTATTCATTTACGCCCAACCCCGACGATTGCCGATGTTTGTGGCAATTCTCATTGTACTGATCGGTTTGTTCGGTCTCATGGCCCTCCTGATTTATTGATCGTAACGAATGCTATTCCCCCCTCCTAATAGCTACGTGGAATCTGTGCTCTGGGCTTCCCGCAGGTTGGATTTTTCCGGCCCAATTATAGACCAACCGAAGCATTGATACCCATCGATCAAATTAACTTCATCGTTATTTGACCAACAAAAAGGCGGGCTGCTTGCCCGCTGTCATCCAGATGCATCGATTGGTTTTTCAGGCCGAATGCCTGTTTTCAAGCGTATTGGGATAGTGTTGGGGAGGGGGCAAGACCCGATGTCTTGCCCCCGACGAAAGGAGTTGGAATGGAATCCGTTGACGGCAATCGAGGGATCGTGAACTTCAAAAGCGCTCAGGGTTGATAGGCCAGGTCTGTAGGCGGTCGATCCCTGATTGCCACTTGACGCGGATTAATAGCAATCCCTGTGCCAGAACGCCCCTCGACGATTTAGGCTAAAATAACAGTAGGATGGAATTTTTCAGATAATTGGATCAATACCTGTTTGACAGGATCTGTCAGTCGCAATGCCGTAAATTGTCAGGCCACACGATGAGAAAACCCCGCTTGGGAGCCTTATCGGAGAGATGAGGGGTGAAACAACCCACCCAAAATAAAGACGGCTCTATTAGGGAAGTGTAGGGCGTTTGGGTGAGGAGGGCGCCATCATCGCTATATTTCAGTCAAAAAAGGGCGGAGCTTTCGCTCCGCCCTGCGAGGAAGGTTATAAGGAATGCCACCAATACCGGCGACACCCGTATTGATGATAAGGACGGCGGTGCAAATGTTCAAGGGGTTTCGGCAATCCATGCTGAGCAGAGGCCTTTTCCCTATCCCTTATGTGTCAAGGCAGATACCGGACCTTCGGAATGTATTAACGCCCCACGTCCGAATGTTGTCTTAGAACTCCCTCCCTTTATACGGACACTCGATTAAAAAGTTCTTGACAAGATGCCCCATTTTTTTTACGTGTTTGTCACACATAGCGAATATTTGTAACGCAATGTGTGACACATGTATGACCTATACTTTCCCTGTATACGACAATAGCGATTACACACGGATCTTTTTGCTTAAGGCGAGGGCACGCGATGCCATCCAAAGGGAAAAAATACTATGTCATTTCTTCGCTGGGAAAAGGTTTGCGGGTGTTGGAACTGCTGGCCGAACACGGCGAATTGGGTGTTTCGGCCGTGGCCGCCCATTTGGATACAAATCGGGCCGGCTGCCATCGGTTTCTATTGAGTTTGAGAGACTTGGGTTATGTGGAGAAAACGGAGGAAGGGCGCTATAGGCTGACCTTTAAAGTCCTTGAACTCGGCATGAAGAAGCTCGAACGTTTTGAAATACGACATACGGCCCATCCCATGATGCAGGAGCTTTCCCGCGCCTTCCGTGAGACCGTCAATCTGGGTTTCTGGGACGGGCACGCCATCGTTCATCTGGACAAAATCAATAGCACTGAAATTCTTCGCATGGATTCAGGGTTGGGCACCCTGGCACCGGCCTATTGCACCGGGTTGGGCAAGGCGATTCTGGCATTTTTGCCGGAGGATGAAGTCGATATCTATCTTCAGACGATCGAGTTCGAACGACTAACACCGAATACCATCCATTCGGCGGACACCTTCAAGAAAGCCCTTTACAGGATTCGTGAGAGAGGCTTTGCCGTTGACAACGAAGAACTCAGCATCGGATTGCGCTGCATTGGAGCTCCGGTTTTTGACTACACCGGAAGGGCTAGTTTTGCGCTCAGCATCTCCGGGCCTACGCACCGAATGTCGGACGAGCGCGTAGAGGCAATGTCCGAAATCCTACAAAGCGTCTGCCAGCGCTTGTCACAAAAAATCGGCAGCCCAGGCCAACAGGCCCCGGGTTTTGCCTAAACAGGGAGGAATCGAAACTCATGGGGAAAAAACATACGCGGTTTGACTTGCAGAAGATGAAGGACGAGCGCCAACGGGCCGTATGGGTCACGGCCTATGACTATTGGACAGCCAGCTTTGCCGAACAGGCTGGGATGGACATGATTCTGGTGGGGGATTCCCTCGGGATGTGCATCTACGGTTACAGTGGAACGGTCCCGGTCACCATGGACCAGTGCATTTATCACAGCGAAGCGGTTCGCCGGGGAGCGTCCAACACGTTTGTGATCGGCGACATGCCTTTTCTCTCCTACCAGGTGAGCGTTCCGGAAGCGGTGCGCAACGCCGGCCGCTTTCACAAGGAAGCCGGGGTGGACGCCATCAAGCTTGAGGGCGGACAACGCGTCATTGGGCAGATCCGCGCCATTGCCGACGGCGGCATGCTGGTCATGGGCCACATCGGACTGACCCCCCAGAGTTCGGGCATGCAGGGAGGCTTTAAAGCCCAAGGACGCACGGCCGAAGCCGCTAGGGACCTTATCGAAGACGCCGTGGCCATCGAGGCGGCGGGTGCCTTCGCCCTTTTGGTGGAGGCGGTACCGCCGGAAGTCTGCGGCATCATCCGTGACAAGTTGACGATTCCCGTCTACAGCATCGGCGCCGGTTGGGAAGCGGACGGGCAGCTCATGATCTGCAGTGATGTGCTGGGCATATTCCAGGCCTTCACCCCCAAGTTCGTCAAGAAATACGAAAACCTGGGGAAAAAGACGGTCGAAGCCTTCCAGCAATACGTCCAAGATGCCCGTAGCGGCGAATTTCCCAAGGAAGAACATGCCTACAAGATGGTGACGGGTGAGTTGGAGAAATTGAAACAAATGCTTTAACCGAAGGGGAAAGGTTAACATAGAAGGGCAACAAACGAAGATTTAGGATTTCGATAAAAACACCAGGATTACGGCATGCGGCCGTGATTAGAGAATTCAACAACAACGGTATGCATCGGCATACATTGAAAAACACATCAGCGTGTTCGCTCCCGAAATAAGGATTTTTGGTTTTGACAGGAAGGTCAGGAGCAGAAAAGCCATTTCCGGAGGGGCACATTACCGGAGGTCTTTATGTCAGCAGTGCTTAAAACGATTCGTGATTTCATGGAAAAAGAAGGTATCCCCGGACGGGACGCCTATGATCTGCCCACATCGACCAAGTCCTTCCCGGACGGCGCCAGTTTCCGCATCGAAATCGCCGGCGTGGAGCGTGCCTCGACCATGGAGGCCATGATCGACGAGGCGCGCAAACGCAATGTGACTATTCACCGCTGCATCGCCGCGGTGGGCGGATCCACCTACTGCGATTTCGAGGAGCTCAAAGCCATGGCCCAGATGGCGCGCGACGAGAAGATCGAGATGATCATGACCGTTGGCCACCGCAAGGGCTGGGACGCGGGCTCCAAGGAGATCTCCACGGCGGAAGGCGCCATGCAGGGCTTTCGGCTGCGCGGATCGGACAACATCTCCTATCACATCGCTGACATCATGCGGAACATCGACGCCGGCCATCGCGGTTTCCTGGTTTACGATGAAGGGGTGCTCTACATCCTGAACAAGATGCGGGCCGAGGGACTGATTCCGGCTGAGACCATCTTCAAGTTTTCGGTTTTTGGCGGGTACTGCAGCGCGGCCGGCGCCAAAGTGATCGAGTCCATGGGGGCCAACTCCATGAACCCCATCTCCGATGTGTCCCTGCCGATTCTGGGCTCAATCCGGAAAGCCGCCGACCTGCCGCTGGATGTTTATCTCATCATCGTGGACTCATTCGGCGGCATGTTCCGGGCCTATGAAGCGCCCGAAATCGCCCGGGTGGCCGCCCCCTGCTACTTCAAGTTCGAGCCGGGAACCTCGGAAGGCGACATCTACAAACCGTGGATTACCGAAGCCTTTCACGGCAACCTCATCCGCGAAAAAGTCAAGATTGCCTCCATCGTTATGGAGATCATGCAGAAGCACGCCCCGGATTTAAAGACTTCCGCAAAAGGGCCGGCGGACCTTGTTTTACCGCGATGACCGGAGCCAGCGGCTGATGGTTGAAGGTGCCATGCGATCCTGAGGACCGCGATCGTTACCCTTCGCCCTGCCCAAGAGGGAAAAAGATACCGAATAGACCGTAAGGACAGCCCCTATGACAACGATCGATAAACTAGCTCGACGCACCCACCAAGTGGAGTGGTCGGGAATTCGCATCATGTTCGCTATGGCCGAACAAATCCCGGATGTCGTCAATCTGGGGATCGGTCAGCCCGACTTCGATACGCCGGCATTTATTCGCGAGGCCGCGAAAAAGGCTTTGGACGAGGGGTTTACCCGCTATCCGCCCGCCAAGGGCTTTGCGGATCTGCGCAAGGCCATCGCCCAAAAGCTCGCGGTCGAAAACGGCATCACGGCCGACCCCAACGCCGAAATCTTCGTGGCCGTAGGGGCTATGCAGGTCATTTTCAACACCTGTCTGCACTTGCTCAACCCGGGCGATGAGGTGATCGTCATAGATCCAGGCTACGACTACTATTCCCAGATCCGGTTGTTCGGCGGGGTGCCTGTGCCGGTCAAGGTCTACGAGTCCAACCAGTTCAAGGTGGATCCGGCCGACATCGAGGCGGCCATCACCGAGAAGACCAAACTGATGATCATTAACACGCCCTCCAATCCCACCGGGGCACTCTTCGACGAAGAGATCCTCAAGACGATAGCCGACATGGCCCAAGCCCGCGACATCTGGGTACTTTCGGACGAACCATACGAGCATATCCTTTTTGACGGGCACAACCATGTCAGCATCGGCGCTTTCGAGGGCATGGCCGAGCGCACCATTTCGGCCTTCACCCTTTCCAAATCCTATGCCATGACCGGCTGGCGGGTAGGCTACGCAGCCGCGCCTAAGGTGATCGTCGACGAGATGGAAAAATTGATGGAGCATATGGTCTCCGGCGTGGCGGCCATGGCCCAGCGGGCTGCCTTGGCCGCCATCACTGCTCCCCAGGATTGCGTGCAGGAGATGGTGGCCACCTACGACCAGCGGCGACAGCTCGTCTACGATGGACTCAACGCCATCGACGGCATCCGCTGCCTCAAGCCGGAATCGACCTTCTACGCTTTCCCGAACATCAAGGCCACCGGGCTCTCCTCCTGGGAATTTGCCAAATACCTGGTGCAAGAACACCGGGTGGCGGTGGTGCCGGGAAGCATTTTCGGTGAGGGTGGCGAAGGATACGTGCGCTTTTCCTTTGCCGCCGGAATGAATCAGCTCAAGGAGGGCATTGCCCGTATCGAGAGAGGGGTGGCAGGTTTGAAACGCCCATGATCCGGAAACGCCTGTCCGGGCCTTTTTCTGAAGAGAGGAACGATCATGCCGTTATTTCCCAAAGAAGAATATCTTGAACGGCTGCGCAAAACCAAGACGCGCATGAGCGCGGCCGGCATCGATGTGCTGGTGGTGTCCGATCCGGCCAACATGAACTACCTAACCGGCTATGACGGTTGGTCCTTTTATGTGCCCCAGTGCGTGGTGGTCGGACTGGATGCCGATCTTCCCCTGTGGATCGGGCGGGGGATGGACGTGGCCGGCGCCCGTCACACCACTTTTTTACCCGAAGGCAACATTGTCGGGTATCCGGACCATTACGTGCAGACCCTGGAGCGCCATCCCCTCAACTTTGTGGGGGATCGGATCAGGGATCGCGGCTGGGGAAACAAAACCGTGGGCGTGGAAATGGATGCCTATTATTTTTCAGCCCGCTCCTACGCCGAACTCCAGAAGCATCTACCCGACGCCCAATTCGCCAATGCCGACCTTTTGGTGAACTGGATTCGGTTGGTCAAGTCCGACGGAGAGATCGCCCTGATGAAAGAGGCCGGCAAGATTGCCGAGCGAGTTATGCAGACCGCCATCGACCGGCTTGAGCCGGGCGTGCGGGAGTGCGATGCCGTGGCTGCCGTCTACCAGGCCCAGATGTCCGGCACGCCGGATTTCGGAGGCGATTACCCCGCCATTGTCCCTATGATGCCAACCGGCGAGAAGACATCGGCGCCGCACCTGACCTGGACCGACGCTCCCTACCAGAGCGAACAGATGGTCAACCTGGAACTGGCGGCCTGCCGCCATCGGTATCATTGCCCCATAGCTCGAACCGCTTATCTGGGGAAAAACCCGCCGGCCAAACTGGTGGAATTGGCCAATCACACCGTGGAAGGACTTGACATCACGCTGGGGGCCATCAAACCGGGAATGCGGGCCGAGGAGGTGGAGCTGGTATGGCGCAACCATATCGCCAAGGCCGGTCTCGAGAAGGAATCCCGCATCGGCTACGCCATGGGGCTGAACTACCCACCGGATTGGGGGGAGCACACCGCCAGTCTGCGCCCGGGGGATCAGACCGTGCTGGCGCCCAACATGACCTTTCATATGATTCTGGGCATGTGGATGGACGACTACGGATTCGAGTGCAGCGAGTCGCTGCGGCTGACGGAGACGGGCTGTGAAACCTTTGCCGACTTTCCGCGCAAGCTGTTTGTCAAATGAGGCGCGAGAAAAACGGTACCGGACGGAAAGAAACTTAAACCGAGAGGCTATGCACATTGATTTACCGCACACGCCAAGGACAAGTGAGCAGCGGGGAGGCCATCGGCATCCTTTTGCTCGACACGGCGGTACCTTTCATCCCGGGGGATGTGGCCAATGCCACAACGTATAACTTTCCGGTGCGATTTAGGAAGGTAGAGGGATTCTCGGTAGCGCGGGCCATTGGCAAGGATCCCACGATATACGAGGTTCTCAAGGCGGCAGCCGAGGAACTGGTCGAACAGGGCGTGCGGGCCGTGACCGGGGATTGCGGATTTATGGCGTTGCACCAGGCACGCCTGGCGGATGAATTGGGGGTTCCCGTATTTTTGTCGAGCCTGCTGCAGATTCCGTTCATACTGAATATCCTCGGGAAAAGGGCCAAAGTTGGCGTGATTACGGCCGACAGCCGCAGTCTGGATGCCGGCCTTCTGGCGGTGGTGGGTGTCGGCGAGCCTGACCGCTTGGTCATCGAAGGACTGGAGGACCGCGAGGCCTTCTTCCGGTTCGCCATCGAGGAGACCGGTCTGCTCGATGCGGCGGAGGTGAAAGCCGAGGTGATCGAGGCCGGCCGACATATCGTGGCGCGCGATGATGCCGTGGGGGCGTTCCTGCTGGAGTGCAGTCTCTTGCCCCCCTATGCCGCCGCCCTGCAGGAAAGGCTTCAAATGCCCGTGTTCGACTATATCACCATGATCAACCATGTTTTTTCAGCCGTCGTCCAACGACCTTACAACGGCTATCTCTAAACAAAAAGGGGCGCTGGATACCGAAGGAGACCGGTTACACAATGGACGACCTTAAGCACCTATCCGAACAGATCGCGCAATATCACGACGAACTGATCGCGCTGCGACGGGACTTCCATCAGCATCCCGAGCTGGGCTTCCAGGAATTTCGCACCGCCGACCGGATCGAAGCTTATTTGAAGGCGATCGGCTTGACGCCCTGTCGCATGGCCGGCACCGGGGTCGTGGCCTGTCTCGAGGGCGCGTACCCCGGTCCTGTGGTGATGCTCAGGGCGGACATGGACGCCCTGCCGGTCAGAGAGGCAAACGCGATCTCCTACAAATCGCAGAATCCCGGCGTGATGCACGCCTGCGGGCATGATGCCCACATGGCCATGCTGCTGGTGGCAGCCAAGGTGCTGGCGCAAAACAAACAGGATATTCCCGGAACGATCAAGTTCGTTTTCCAACCCAACGAAGAGATCGCCGGCGCCCTGCCGATGATCGAGGAGGGGGTTCTCGAAAATCCCAAGGTCGATGCCGTCATGGGGCTGCATGTCTGGACCCCGGTGCCATCCGGCAGGATCGGCATCACGGCTGGACCGGTCATGGGGGGATTGGATGTCTTCAAAATGACCATTTCCGGCAAGGGGGGCCATACCGGGGTACCCGAGGACGCGGTGGATCCCATCCTGGCGGCCGCCAATCTGATTCAAACGGTGCAGATGGTCCAGACCCGGGAGATCAGCAACCTGAAGTCCACCATCATCATGTTCGGCCGGATTGCCGGGGGCACCAAAAGCAACATCATCCCCGACAAGGTCGATCTGGAAGGATCGATCCGGTTTCTCTACCAAGGGGGGCCGGACAGTGAGGAACAGCCCACGGAACGGTTTCTGCGCGTTGCCGAAAGCGTCAGCCGGACCCATCGCTGCCAATGTGGCATCGAGATCATCCACGAGAACATTCCCCTGATCAACGACCCCGGCATGGTGGCGCTGGCCCGCGCGGCGGCGGCAGAGGTCTTCGGCGACAAAAACGCTGTGGTCGACAATCAGACGATTGCCAGCGAGGACTTTTCCGAGTTCAGCACGCGGGTCCCGGGCGTATTTATGTTTCTGGGGGCCGGCAACGCCGAGAAAGGCACGGCCTTTCCCCATCACAATCCGCGTTTCAACGTCGATGAAGATGTCCTGTTAAGCGGTGTCGCCATGCACGTGCAAGGCGCCTTGCATTATTTGACCCGGATTTCAGAAGAAGGAGGTGAACGATAGCGGCAACCCTAACCTAAATGATCACTCAACAGCCCAAGGCTCGCCCGACGAGCTGTTTACGAAAGGAGCCCCACCATGAAGAAATCCATCCTGCTATTGACGACCATTTTGGTCCTCACGTTTTTCGGCACCGCCATGGCCGCTAATTACAACGGTCCGGCCATCAATGCCAAGCTGGCCTCGGAAGAGATCGAAGGCGACTTCATGACAGTCTGGGCGCGGAATTTTTCCGACCACATGAAAGAATGGTCAGGCGGCAAGATCAATATCGAAGTCTATCCCTACGGCACCCTGGGAGCCACCGGCGACATCAACGAGTTGGCCCAGATGGGCGTGGTGGAGTTCGTTTTTTCCGACCATGCCTGGATCAGCTCCTTTGTGCCCCAGGCCCAGGCCCTGGCTCTGAACTACATCTTCCCCACCGAAAAAGTGCCCGAGGTGCTCGGCTGGATGGCCCAAAACGGTAAATTTCTGCCGCTTCTGGAAGACGCCTTCCGTAAAAACGGCTTGGTACCCCTGTCCATCATGTTCGAGGGTTGGCAGTGGGTCACCTCCAAGAAGCCGATTACTTCCCTGGCCGACATGAAAGGCCTTAAGCTCCGTCTGATGTCCTCCAAGCTGCTGGTGGAAGACTACAAGGCCTACGGGGCCAGCCCCACGCCCATGAGCTACGGCGAAGTCTACAGCGGCCTGCAGATGGGTCTGATCGATGCGCAGGTCAACCCCCTGTTCGCCATCTATTCCATGAAGTTCTATGAAGTACAGGATTACCTTACCCAGCTCAAGAGCGAGCCGTTTATCGGGATTCCCACGGTGAACGAGGATTTTTTTAACAGCCTGCCCAAGGAAGTTCAGGATGAGATGCGCAAATTCTGGATCGACGCCATCGTGCCGGCCGGAAACTGGATCACCAAACGCAATGCCGAGGATATGGAAAAGATGAAGGCGGCCAAGCCGTCGCTCAAGTTCGAGGTCCTGGACAATGCCACCATCGCCAAGTTTAAGGCCCGGGCCGAAACGGTCTACCCGGAATATACTAAAATTGGCGGTGACGGGGCCCAGGCTATTCTGGACGCCCTGTTGAAAGACATCGCGAATGCGAAAAAGGCCCTGAATATCAAATAGGGAAAGAGCGATCTGCCGCGGCCTTGCGCCGCGGCAGAACCTGCTTGTTTACCGCAGCCCGAAGGCAAGCTCATGAAAACAGACAATGAACCTCCGGTGAACCCCAGCGCTCTGCGCCGTTTCAACCGGGGCGTCGGCAAGGTCATCAACGCGGTGGAAGTCTCCATTCTGGTGTTCTGCGTGGCGGCCCTGGGGGTGCTCTTGATCACGGAAGTGGTGGCGCGCACCTTTTTCCAGAGCATCTATTTCGCCGAAGAAATCTCCATGTTTCTCGTGATGCTGACGACTTTTGCCGGCGTGAGCTACGGCGTGCGCAAAGCCCGGCACATCCGTATGGGCGCCTTCCTGGACATGATGCCGCCTAAAATGGAAAAGACCTTCATCATTATCATATCGCTGATCAGTGCCGTGGTAATGGGGATCATGGCCTATTTTTCCTTCGAATACCTGATGAACGCCATGTCCCGGGGCCATATGAGCCCGGCCCTGCGGGTCCCCAAGTGGATCTTTTATGTGATCGTACCGGTGGGCTTCGGCCTTGCCAGTATCCAGTACATCCGCACGATCATTAAAAACATCATCGAGAAGGAGCCCTGGCAGAGCCCGGACCAGCAGAGCGAATACGAAGATGAAGAGATCGGGGGGGCCTCGCTATGACACTATTCGGCATCAGTCTGGCCAGTATGCTTTTGATCGGGTTCCCCTTCATGGTGACCCTGCTGGGATCCCTGATTCTCTATGTCTATGTTTATATGCCGGGCATGGCACCTAAACTGGTGACGACCATGGTGCAGCAGGTGATCACTGGTGTGACGCCGCCGGCTCTGGTATGCGTGCCCATGTTCATCCTCTCGGCCAGTATCATAACCTCCGGCAAATCCGCCCGGCGGCTGATCGAGATGATCAAGGCTTTCGTGGGCCACCTGCCCGGGGGACTACCCATTACCACCAATGCCAGTTGCACCCTCTTCGGGGCGGTCTCCGGTTCCACCCAGGCCACCGTGGCCGCCATCGGCGGTACCATGCGCCCCATGCTGCTGGAAGCCGGCTATCCCAGCTCCTTTACCCTGGGATTGATTATCAATTCCAGCGACATCGCTTTTCTGATTCCCCCCAGCATCGGCTTCATCGTCTACGGCGTGGCGACCAGCACTTCCATCGGAATGCTGTTTCTGGCCGGGGTCTTCCCGGGCCTGATGATCCTGATTATGTTTTCCACCTACTGCTTCATCTATTCCAAGATCAAAAAGGTGGGGGTTCTTCCCCGCGCGAACTGGTCCCAACGGTGGAAGGCCGTCCGCCAGGGGCTGCCGGTCATGGGGTTTCCGGTCATTATTGTGGGCGGCATCTACGCGGGCTACCTCAGTCCCACGGAGGCGGCGGCGGTATCCGTGGCTTACGCCCTGTTTCTGGAGACCGTCGTCTACAGAAGCATTACCTTTGAGCGGATCGTGGACGCCTTTCTGCAGACCGGCGTCATCACCGGCGTGGTGTTCATCCTCGTGGGAGCCGGACAGGCCTTCTCCTGGATGATCGGTTTCATGCAGATCCCCCAGCAAATCCTGCCTCCGTTGTTCGGCGCCGACCCTTCCGTCTTGCGGGTGATCGTCATCGTGGTTTGCGTGTACTTCGTGGCCTGCATGTTCGTGGACCCCATCGTGGCCATCTTCATCCTGAGCCCCATTTTCCAGCCCTATGTCCTGAGCTCCGGCGTGGATCCGATTTTGCTGGGGACCCTCGTGACCCTGCAGGCGGCCATCGGTTCCGCCACGCCCCCCTTTGGATGCGACATCTTCACCGCCCAGCTGATCTTCAGACGACCCTATGTCGAGGTCATCGGACATGCCCTGCCGTTTATCCTGATCCTGATCCTGGCGACCGTCATCCTGGTCGTCTTTCCCCAGATCACGCTGTTTTTGCCGCAGTTGGCCATGGGATAGTGAATTGGCCGTGCCGGGTCCGCGACATTAATGCGGATTAAAGACGAGACTCAGCGATTAAGAGAGGGATGTGAAGAAGGAAAAAGGGTAAAAAGCGGCATTGAAAAGGAAAAGGGGACCGGCTGACCGACATTGTCCGTTTTCCCAGTGCCGCTATCCGTTTGTTTGACGTTTTGAATGACAACTGGAATGCCTAAATCGCCTACCGGTCATTCGCCTGTGGGTGATCGCATGAGGAAATCCTATGGCAAAAAATCATGCCACCCAACAGATGCCGACGCTGCATGACACCTATCTGGCCCAACGCCGCATCCAGCCTTTGATCTGGGAAACCCCGCTTAGGGAATGCCGCGAACTGGCCGAGCGAACCGGAGCCCGAAGCGTACACTTCAAACTGGAATGCCTGCAGCATACGGGCGCCTTCAAGGTGCGGGGGGCCGCCAACAAGATCCTTGGCCTAACGGATGAGGCTCGGCAAAAAGGCGTGGCCACCTTTTCAACGGGTAACCACGGCAAAGCGGTGGCTTTTGTGGCGGAAAGGAGCGGCATCCCGGCCGTGGTCTGCCTTTCCGAGCACGTGCCCGTCTACCGGGCGGATATGATCCGCGCCCTGGGGGCCGAGTTGTCCATCAAAGGCCAATCCCAGGACGAAGCCGAGGCCAACTACCATCGGCTCGTCGCGGAGCGGGGACTCGTTCCGGTGGTCCCTTTCGACGATCCTGCCATCATTGCCGGACAGGGCACCATCGCGCTGGAGATCCTGAAGACGCTTCCCGACACGGACATCCTTATCATCCAACTGTCCGGCGGCGGCCTGCTGGCCGGCATCGCCATGGTGGCCAAATCCATCAATCCTGCTATTCGGGTTGTGGGGGTCTCCCTGGAACGATCCCCGGCCATGCTGAAAAGCATCGAGGCCGGACGGCCGGTACAAGTGGAAGAGATGGACACCATCGCCGATTCGCTTCTGGGGGGTATCGGCAGGGATAACCACTACACGCTGCCCCTGGTGAGGCGCTTCGTGGACCACCATTTGGTCGTTGCCGAAGATCCTATTAAGGACGCCATGGTTTATCTCTTTGACCGGCATCGGCTAATTGCCGAGGGCGCCGCCGCTGTCGGGGTGGCCGTGCTGCTCCACGGAATGCTGAATGTAACCGGTCAGCGGGTCGTTACCTTGCTGTCGGGCAGCACCATCGATTCAGAGGTCTATCTCCAAGTCCTGCAAGAGAGGAGCAAGGCTTCGCCGATTTGATAGTTGCAGGGTATGAAAGGGGGAACACCGTGAGATGGAAAACGACTATCCTGGCGACCGTGTTTGCCGGAACGCTCATCTTCGGGACCACCACGCAGGCTCTGGCTGTTAAGCGCTTATGGCAGATTGCGCTCGAGGAGATCGAGGGCAGTATGCAATTTGCATATGCCCAAAAATTTGTCAATGTTATCGAGACCAACACCGGCGCGGAGATTCGCTGCGAAATTCATCCTTATGGCGAACTCGGCACTTCGGGAGATATCACCCGGCTCCTGCAAAACGGCGATCTTCAGTTTGCGTTTCAATCACCCGGTCATTTGGGTGCCATTATTCCCGAGGTGCAGGTTTTCTCCATTCATTATCTCTTCCCGACGGATTCCAAACAACTTGAACGGATGCTTCGTCATGGGCCTCAAACCCGGCGCACGCTTGGGAAATATTACCGCCAAAACCGCCTGGAATTGCTATCCATCATCGCAGAGGGCTGGCAGATCTGGACGGCCGACAAACCCATCCGTTCGCCCGCCGATTTTAAGGGCGTCACTTTTAGGGTCATGTCCTCACCGCTGCTGATAACCGCTTATCGCCTTTATGGCGCCTATGCGATCACCGTGCCTTATTCGGAGATTTACACTGATCTTGAACTGGGGCGCATCGATGCCGAAACGCAGCCTTTTTTTGCCATCCAGGAAATGAAGTTCTATGAAGTCCAGGATTACATGATCAATGCCCGGCAGCTGCCCTTTATTGCCACCTTTGTTGCCAACCGTGATTTCATGGACGGCCTGCCCGAAGAAATCCGTCAAACGATTCAGGAAGCCGTCGAGACGTCCAACGACTTCATTTTCGATCTGGAGGCGCGGATGAATGCCGAGCGGTATCAAATGATCATGAAGACCAAGCCCTCCATGCAATATATAGAACTGACCAAGCAAGAGATCGATGTTTTCCGGTCCAAAGCAAAACCCCTGCGCCAAAAATATTTGAAAATGGGAGGCACGGGGGCGCAGGAGGTGCTGGATGCGGTCCTAAAGGACAAGGCCTGGGCGGAGCAGCAGGGGAATTAACACTTTCGGAAACATCTCACCAAGCTGTTAAAGAAGAGTGCCATTTACTTCACATAGAGGATGATCATATGAATAAAAATCCTTTGTTTACATTGGATATTTATCAACAGCGGGTGCGCGATGTCAAAGCGCGTATGGACCATGCGGGAATGGAACTCCTGCTCGTGATGGATCCGGCCAACATGAATTACCTGAGCGGTTACGACGGCTGGTCCTTCTACGTGCACCAGGGTCTGGTGGTCGATTTGAATGCCGAATGCCCCTTCTGGTTCGGCCGGGAGCAGGATTCCAACGGGGCACGGCTGACATCATGGCTTCCGGAAGAGGCCATCTACGGATATCCGGACCATTATGTCCAATCCCGCTACACCCACACCATGCGCTATTTGGCCGACCTCCTGCGGGAGAAGGGGCTGGATCGGAAACGCCTCGGTCTGGAGATGGACGGCTACTGGTTCAATGCCCGCATGTATCTGACCCTTCAGGAAGAACTGCCCCGGGCGCACCTGATGGATGCCACCCACTTGGTCAACTGGGTGAAAACCGTGAAATCACCCGAGGAGATTGCCGTCATGCGCGAGGCGGCCCGTATCTGCGAGGAGGTCATGGGAACCGCCGTCGAGGAGATCGAGGTGGGCGTTTGGGAGAAGGATGTGGCCGCCAAGGTGTGCGCCGCCCAAATCGCCGGAACGGAGACCTTTGGGGGGTCTTCGCCGGCCATCTTCCCGATCATGCCCTCGGCCGAACGGACTTCGACGGCGCATCTCACTTTCGATCCGGACCGGCGCTACCAGAAAAACGACGTGGTGCTGCTGGAGTTGAGCGGCGTCCGGCACCGCTACCATGCCCCTCTTTCACGTACGGTTTACTTGGGCGATCCTCCCGAAGACCTGCGCCGCACCGCCGAAGCGGTGATCGAAGGGCTCCAGAAGACGCTATCCTATATGGGGCCCGGGGTGACGGCGGAGGAGGTGGAGGCCTGCTGGCGTGAGGCGATTGCCCATACCGGCCTGGTCAAGCCCTCGCGGGTCGGATACTCTTACGGACTCAACTATGTGCCGGACTGGGGCGAGCATACGGTAAGTCTGCGGCCTGGGGACAAAACGGTTCTCAAAGCGGGTATGACCCTTCATTTCATGCCGGGCATCTGGCTGGACGACTACGGATTCGAATGTAGCGAACCCGTCTTGATTAACGAGAGCGGATGCGAAAAATTTATCGAATTCCCTCAGGAACTGGTGATCAAATAAAAAAAGGAAGCCTTCATGGATAAAGAGGTTATCTACACGGCAGAAGCCCCTGAGCCCGGCCCCTATTCCCAGGCTATTCGTTACGGCAACCTCATTTTCGTGGCTGGTCAGACATCGGAAGATCCCGAGACCAGCTGTCCAGTGCACGGCTCCGTTACAGTCCAGACCGAGCGGATTATGCGAAATATCGAAACCATCTTGAAGGCCGCCGGCACCGGGCTTGAAAAGATTCTGCGGGTGGATGTCTACCTGAGCTCGTTGGCCTTCAAGCCGGAGTTCAACGCGGCCTACGCCCAATTTTTTGCAGGTGCTCCCCCGGTGCGCAATTGCGTGGCCGTAGCGGGGATTGATGATGGCCTGGATGTGGAGATTGAGGTCATCGCGGGGGTATAAACCCCAATAGCATGGGAAAGACGAAATGCCCCTCAAGCCGATAGGGCATTTTGAATCAAATTCTCGTTCTCTCGACTTCATCAAGCCCTGCAGTGTAACCCCGCCTACCGTTCCTCGAAAGTGCGTTGAATGATGAATAATTCAACGGCCATGGATTTCCCCTTTTCATTTGCGGTATTAGAGCCGGCCCAGAGGCGCGATCTAAGGCGCCTTCACAACTGAAAAGGGCTCAAGTTTAGAAAACGCCGGGCGATAAACTATGTGATGCTGCCCTTTGGCAACTGGGTGGGCTTGGATGCCGTCGCGCTCCTAAAGAGCGGACCGACTGCGACGTTTGCCAAAGGCAGATTGGATTAAAGGGGGCCTGTTGCGTTGAAAGTCCGGCGGTTATCATCTTCAATCGTTTCAAATTAAACCTGGAGGAGAAGCGATAGGGTTATGGATCTGGCAACCATCATCGGGCTGATCGGCGGCACAGGATTGATCGTCACTTCCATTGTGTTGGGGGGAAGCGCCTCTGTTTTTTTCAATGTGCCGAGCCTTCTGATTGTCGTTGGGGGAACCTTTGCGACGTCTTTTATAAAATTTACCCTGTCGGATGTTTTCAATTCCATCCAGGTCGGCATGAAGGCCTTTCTTGTCAAAGTGGAACCGCCCGAGGACATCATCCAGACCATGATCGGTTATGCCAAAATGGCCAAAAAGGAGGGGCTTATCTCTCTGGACCAGGAAAACCCCAAGGACCCCTTTATGGCCAAAGCCCTTCGCTATTTATCGGATGGTTACGATGAGCACCTGATCGAGGAAATGCTCAACAAGGACATCCGCATGACGGTGACACGCCACACCACCGGCCAAAATGTTTTCAAGGGCATGGGGGACTCGGCACCGGCTTTCGGCATGATCGGCACCCTGATCGGCCTGGTGCAGATGCTGAGCAGCATGAGTGATCCGGCAAGCATCGGACCTTCCATGGCGGTGGCTCTGCTGACAACCCTTTACGGTGCCTTGGTTGCCAATTTCATCTGTTTGCCTCTGGCGGACAAGCTTGCCTTGCGGAGTCAGCAGGAACAGCAGACCAAGTCCATCATACGGGAAGCGGCTGTGGGCATCAACCAGGCCCTTTCACCCATGGTGTTGGAAGAATCCCTGAAAATTTACCTTGCCCCTACGGGACGCAAGAAGAAAGATAAAAAAGTCGACGAAGAGAGCGAACCTGTCAAGGAAGCCGCCTGATCATGTCTGAAGATGCCACATTCGACGCCCCGCCGGAGGATAAGGGGGCACCCAGATGGATGGTCACCTTTGGTGATTTAATGAGTCTCCTGCTTTGCTTTTTTGTGCTCCTGCTTTCATTTTCCGAGATGGATCGCCAAAAATACAAATTGGTGGCAGGCTCCCTGGCACAGGCCTTCGGAGTCCAGCGCAAGACCAAGTCTGATGAAAGCCCCAAGGGCGCCACGATGGTCGCCCTCAGTTTTGACCAGGACCTTGTTCCGAAGTACAGGCAGGAGGAATACATTGCCATGGAGGCCATGGAAGCCCTGGGGAAGGATCTTAAAAAGGCGCTGGAGGGAAAGCTCAAGGGGATGGAAGACCAGGTGGAAATCGACGTGAACGGCAACCAGACCATTATCCGTTTGCAAGGGGGGGCCACCTTCGATTCCGGCCAGGCCGGCATCAAGGCCCACTTGATCCCCATTCTGGAGGAAATCGGTCTTCGTTTAAAAGGTACCGACGGCGACATCATCATTGCGGGCCATACCGATAATGTGCCTATTCATGGAGGGCCTTTTGAAACCAATCTGAAGCTTTCCATCGCACGTGCTGCCGAAGTTGCCGAATTTATGATTGATCGTGTTGGAATTGCACCGGAGCGGATATCCACCATGGGGTTCGGTGAGTACCGGCCGGCCTATTCCAACGATACTGAAGATGGCCGGGAAAAAAACCGACGCGTAGAAATCATTTTGACCGCCATGCCAAAAACAATCCCGGAATCTGCTCCATCGAAATCACCCCTGCCGACCGATTCAGGACCCGAAACGGTCCACCCATAGTGTCGTGCCGCCTGTGTCTATATCGGCAGGCGGCATCGGTGCCGTCATGTTCAACCATGCCTAATTGTGTTACGATTGATCTGATGCGACCTGACAAAAATTCCTATGAGCGGGAGTGGCGCTGTCCTTATGCCTGAACATGCCTGGATCATAACCCCGGGAGCCTATGAGGATGTCGATCTGGCCGCCCTCGGGATTAACGCCCGCCCCAAGCGCGTTATGGCTTACGCCCTGTCCGATATCGGACGCTATCTGCTTTCTCCCGCGCCCATCGAAATTGAAAGCCGCCTGCTGGGATGCGAATGTTGCTTCAAACCAGGGATTTGGCGAAGAGTGAAGTCGGCTGCAGTGGGTCTGATAAACCGCAAACCCCCTACGGAATCCATAGGCCATCCCGACACGGAGGATCGGCGTCTCCTGCTCGCCCGCCATTTCATGCGGATGCCTGCCTTGCGGGACCGCCAGCTGGCACGCCATATTGATCGTATACGCGGCCTGCTGCATCCTCTCGACCCTGTGGCCCGTGAAATCGCCACGACCCCTCTCCAGCGGTTGGCGGATATCCGTGGGGTGTGCGAAGACGAGGGCGGTCATCGCACCTATATCAACCTGAGCGGTGATCTGGAAGCCAAGCGGGGATATGTTCTCGACCATTTGCTCAAGCGCGTACCCATAACCCTGACACAAGCCCGCATTGCCGACCGTCTTTACGACTTGCGAGGGCTCGACCCGGCGCGCTATCGCTCTGAACGGCAGCACCGCCTTCTTAGATTCCAGACAAATGGACGTTTTTTCATATGTCTGCTGAGCCGGACCAATAAAGTGTCGTTTTGGGTCGATGATGCCGACCGCCTTCGTCAACTGCTGCTGATCCAGCAGGCCCTCGAAACCGATCCTGTTCTGAACAAGGCCTTCGATGAGTGCTTTGAGGGAAGAGCCCGCGCTTTGCGGCTAATGATCAATCCCGAGATGGATATCGACTACTCCCGCAATCGCCTGCCCAAGGTCTATGAGACCCTATTTGCGTCACTGGAACTGGATGGTGCCCAGCAGCAAGGTGTGATTCACTCCCTGAACGCCCAGCAGATGGCCATCTCGTTCAGCTTTGTCCCCCAAGACCTGGGAGATTCCCGGGCGATGACCTGCATATCGGTCCTGCATGATGTCAAAGCGCTGGAGACTTTTCGGCAGGCCGTGCCGGAACTCTATGCGGAAATCAACCGCAAGGCCACCCTGTCGGAAGCCGGTAGATACTATTTGTTGGAGTCGATTGAGGGGCATCCTGATGAAGAGGGCTTATAACGCCAACGACTATGCCTGGATCAAGGAATTGCTTCAGTACCCGCTTATCCTGAAAGAGCGGCTTGGTCATTTCGAGGATACATCCGAAATCCGGGTGCCGGATGACCCCATCGAGCAGGTTATTTTCCAGGATCGCGCCAAAAAAACCATCCGCAAAATCGCGCATAAACGCGGACACATCCTTATGGTGGGCCGCCCGGGAACCGGCAAATCCATGCTAGCCGGCATGCTGCAGGACGTTCTCACCCAATCGCTCCATGATTATATCCGGCCGCATGATTCGATTTTGGCCTATCCCGGCAAAGATCGCAACCATATCCGAATCGCCTATGAAGACCCCGCGGCAGCAGATCGACTGATCGAAGATTTGCAGGCGAGATTGGAATCCATCGCTTCCCGCGAAGCCTCATTTTCTTTGGCGGAGCAGATCGATGCGGTACGTCGCATCAAAATCGCGCTTCTGCTGGCGACCTTCCTGCTGGGGGTCGGGAGCTGGTATTTGCCGCTCCTGCTGGCGGTGGCCGGCATCACCGGCATTGGGAGCATTTTTCTTTTCCTCCAGGAGAACAACCACAGGGCCCAGGAAAAAATCCAGCAGAACCAGCAGCAGGGCACCCCGCCCAATATCAGACCGATATTCGACATGCTGCCGGTGGTGCTCTACGACCCTCGTCAGAATCTAAGCCTGCTGGCCCGCATTGCCGAGCCGAATGCCCGCGTCATGAAAGGCGGATTTCGCCACGACCCCTATCAGTCCGGTAATTTGCAGACCCCGCCCCACAAACGGGCCTATCTGGGGGCCCATGCCACAGCGCCCATTATTTACATTGATGAACTACGCACCCTGCTGCGCATCGGCTATATGCCGGAGCTGTTGGAAATCATGCAGGAAAAGCAGTACATCCTTGAAGGCGGCGGGTCGACGGGCAGCGGTGCGGCGGATCGCTCCGAGAATCCTTTGAAGGCCGACAACATCATCGTAGCCTGCTGCAACCATGATACCATCCAGCACCTGCGATCCGAGGGCGACGGCGCTTTCCTCAGCCGCATCGAGGACAAGGGGGAGATCGTCTACATGGAGAGTGCGGTCGCCGAGACGCCGGAAACCGTTGTTCAGGCGGCCCAATATGTCAAACAGGAGGTTGACCATATTGCGGACGAATTCGCGTCCGCCTGGGGAGAAGTCCTCGCCAAGGAAGGCATGGAAAGCGTGCGGCAACGCTGCGAGACCATTTTCGGACGACGTCTGTCGCCGGGCTTCAGCTTGACGACCAGGGAATTTTCCCGGGATGCGGTCATGGAAATCATAAAAGAGATGCGCTGCCGGGCATCCGACCGCAAACTGACCAGCATTTTGCGTCCCATCAACGGGATTATCAAAGGGGCGGTGTTCGAGGCCATTTTCAGCGATTCTCCAAGAGTGGAACCCCACCATGTCCAGATTGCTTTGCAGGAGCATCTCAGTTTGGAAGGGGCCATGCAGAGGGATATCGCTTCCCATAAGAAAGACCTGAAGAAATATATCGATTCTATTACCGACTCGATCGGCTACGTGGTGGGTTTGGCCGTGATTGCTTCGGCCGCGTCCGGCCAAATGCACGGCCAGCCCCTCCCGATCCACGGCCAGGTGGATGCGGGCGGCGCCGACCGGGTGGTCGCCGCCGGGAAAATTGGTGAAATCGCCCTGGCCGCCGCCCAGAACGTGCGGGCTTCCATCCGACGGATCCTCAAAAAAATCGGTGCGCCGCATGTGGGCTATGAAATGCATATCGAATACATCCAAGCCCATGGCGGTGTGGAAGGGGACAGCGCCTCCGCCGCCATCGACGTGGCGCTGATATCGGATTTTATCCGTCAACCGGTCAACGCCAAATTTGCCGTCACCGGGTCATTGACAGGCGACATCATTCTGGCGGTGGGCGGGGTTACTGAAAAACTGAGATCGATCATGGACCCTGTTTTAGGCATGTCCGGTGCCTGCGTTCCCTGGCAGAACAAGCACGACATTGAACCCTTGCTGATCAACAAGACCGCAGAATTCTTGCTCCAAGATGAGATTCCCGGCATACGCATCTATCGCAAGGCCCACCGCCAGGCACCCTTTGACGTCTATTTCTGCAAGACTAAATGGCATGTCTATCTCATCATGATGGCCATCGACCGGGATCAAGTCGAACGCCGGATGGCCGACCGCTGCCGACGCGATACGGATTTGATCAAACGCTCCGACCGATCGTGGCGTCGATCGTCGACATCGTTGGAAACGCGATGATAAAACATCCCCTATGAGGTCAAATTGCCCTCAAGTTGCCGTGAATTCAGGCGATAACCCCTATACAATCTATTTTTTTGCAGTGTTCTTAGGACACGCGTTTGATCTTCGTGTTCAGCAATGCCAAGCGCTGTTGCATTACAGAACCGTTTTTTTGCCCTGTAAATGTAAGGGACCGCCGGCCGATCAGATCCAAACCGCTATGGTCGTGAAAACGCGCTAACCTTTATCAGGAAGAGTATGAATCATGAAATTTGAGTGCCCCAGCTGCCGGAATAGCTACAATGTGCCTGATGAAAAGCTTCCCCCGAAGAAAATGGTCGTGTTCCCTTGTCCGAAATGCAAAGGTAAAATCGAGCTTAACCTGGAGACGGCCCGGAAGAATTCCCTTCCGCCCGAATCCCATACGACCGAAACCGCTCAAGATGTCGTGGCGGCAGAGGCGGGCCCGCCCAATAACACTCCGCTGATCGGCAACAACGGGGATTTTCGAAAAAAGGTCCTGCGCAAGCTCAAAGATCTGCCCCCCATGCCGCAGATTGTTTTCAAGGCCCGGCAGGTCATTGCCGACCCGGATTCCGAAATGGCCGAGCTGGCGGACCTGCTGGAATCTGATCAGGCGATTGCCACTAAAGTTCTCAAACTGGCCAACAGCGCCTATTATGGCCTGAGCGGAAAAGTCTCCTCTATCCGACATGCATCCAGCCTGCTGGGGTATAAGGCGCTGGGGCAGTTGATTTCTATGGTTGGCAGCGCGTCGGTTCTGGGAAAAACCCTGGACGGATATGATCTGGATTCCGCCGGCGCCTGGCGGCATTCCTTGATGGCGGCGAGCGCTTCGCGCATCATCGCTCTCCGACGCCATCCGGGTCTGGAAGGCGACGCCTTTTCAGCCGGCCTAATCCATGACGTTGGCAAACTGGTCCTGGATAACTATGTCTTGGAGCGCAAAAGCGAATTCGAACGCATCACGGCGGGCGGCCGTCGATCCATGCTATCGGCTGAACAACATCTTCTTGGTCTGGACCATGCCGATATCGGATACGAGGTTTGTAAACATTGGAACATTCCGGAAACCATTTCGAAAGCGATTCGATTCCACCACAACCCATCTAATAGCGATCAGGATCCTTTATCATATATTGTTTTCATGGCTAATTCCATCGCCAATATCGTCAAATCCATGGAAGAAACCGAAGGGACGATCGCCCAGTTGGAAGGCATCGAAGGCTTTATGTACATGATCGACGATGATGTCCTTGATTTCTTAGATCTTCCTGAAGATGAGGTTCCCGCCATATTGACGGACGCTCGTGATGCCGTAAATAAGCTTTCCGAAGAGATGCAGATTTTAGCGAACTAGGCTTAAAATAGCTGGCCTGCCGCCTTTTAATCACCAATCCAACAAGCGCCCTGGTCCACTGTGACCACGGGCGTTTTTATTGGACCTGCCCGGACGAAAACATCAAGTTTTTGTCCGTCGCGCCGATAAAATTATTGTGGGTCGGCCAAATCATCTTACTGAGCGCCCGTCCAGCGATGATGGATCTTGGTTCCAGCCAAGGCCGCAGTGATTCGGGAACCGACGGCGTAGTCGTGTGAGCGACAGCGTTGCGTAGCGGGGCTGGGGCGAAGACCGACAAAAGCCAAAGATGCCATTTGTGGATGGGCACTACCTAACAACCCGGGACGTTGGTCCGGACTGTGTTGAAGGAGCGCCATGAACACACAGACCATTTTGCGAGGCGAGGGGGACGGCTTAACAACGACCGCCGAGGAAGACTTAGGATATTCGCCGGAAGAGCATTTTGATCGGGCCATAGCCGTCTGTTCGCGGCTGTTGTTGGGAGTGGGCAATCCCGGGCATGACCTGCAGGCGGCTCTGGCACAGCTTGCATTGGGTTTTGATGCGCGCCATGTGGTCTTGTTTCAGATCGAATCTTATCATACCGAAGATAACCGTGGGCGCAGGATAGTCTGCTCCCAGGATGTTACCTGCCCTTATTGCAAAGATAGCCGAGATTGGGACTATATTGGTCTCATTGACAATGATATGCGCATGCGACTGGAGAGGGGACAAAGCTGCTCTCATGATGTTCGAAACCTCCCGCATCACTTGGCGCAGGGGTTTTATGAGCGCGACGTGGTACGACTGATAATGGTACCCCTGACCGTTCTAGGCAAATGGTGGGGGTTTTTATGCATCGAAGCATTGCAGGCCGACATAGAGAGGCTGCCGGTAGAGGAAAACCATCTTAAAACTGTGGGGGCTCTTTTTTCTGTATTCTATGAGCGGCAGCATGCCGTGGAAGGATTTCATGAACGCAAGGAGCTCTCCGGTGCTCTTGAAATGGCGGGAACGGTTTGTCACAAATTAAATCAGCCCATGCAGGTGATCCTGGGCTATGCCAGCATGGTAACCTCCGGTGACATCAGCGAAAAGGAACAAATCATCGAAATCGTGCAGTTGATTGAAAATGAAACCCGGCAGATGGGCATCATCACGAAAAATCTAATGGGCATCACGAAAAATCGCGGCGCTGAATAGCGCCGCGATTTTTTTTCACTAGGGAGGGCAAGAAGGGGTTTCCATGCGGGTATCCATTTGCCGCGAAACACTGTCAACGGCTGAAGGAGGCCGATCAAATGCCAGCGTTGTGAACCTCAAGGCCGGGGGTCTGCTGCAAGCCAGAATTGTCGAAATAACGGCCTCCGGAAAAACCGTGTTCCAATTTGACGGTTTTCGGGCGGTGGCAGGAAGACGGGTGGAAGGACAGATAGGTGATATTTGGCAGTTTGAAGTCCTTCGGGATATGAATGCGCAAAGCGACCGCTCGCAGCAACGACACAGCGCAGCAAATCCGGCACAACCAGTGGGTCGACCGCGAATCTCCAATGCGGTGTCGCAGAGCAGCATAAGCTTGCGATTGATACCGCTATCAGGAAAACATGACGCTTTCGAATCCTCCAAGAATGCACCGGCAACATCGCTTCGAATGACCTTCTCCGGTGTGGCCATCCCTGTAACGCCGCCCGGTTTGAGCAGCCAGGTCTTGCAGCCCGTGCAGGTTCTATGGACATGGCTTCAGCAGATGCGCGATGCTATGCCGTGGTCAGGTGAAATTGGGGCAAAGTCGACCCTGAAGCAGTGGAAGCTTCAAACGGAGGCCCGGGAAAAGGCATCGCCACAATTGCTGGATCACCCTGATCCAGCAGATTTGAAAAAGGTCGATCGCTCGGGAGAGCCCTGGCATCATATTATGTCAGGTGGCTTCCAGCTTGGCCAACGACGGATCAAGATGAACCTCTATAGGCGTTCTTCTGGGAGGGAAGCGAATGCCCCCCCCAACTTATTGAAAGCGGTTTTTCTTCTGGACCTTGAGAATGCCGGAGCAATGCGGGTGGATATCAAGATGGGGGCCGAGCACATTCAGGTGGGCATTTTCGTCAAGGATGAAGATACCCGCAGCCGATTTTCAGCGGGATTGCCGGCGTTGACCAACGCTTTGTCAGCACTTAGCAAACAGTGTTATTGCCATGTGGCGGTGGACGCCTCCAAGATTCAGGAAGGTTACGAAGAGCAACTCGTGATCCCGGAAGCAGTGCGGTTGAATATCCAGGCCTGAACCCTATGAAAAAAACACCCCGTCAAGCTGTGGCACTGCGCTACGACCACCAAAAGGACCAGGCCCCCTGTGTCTTGGCCAAAGGATCCGGTTATATCGCGGAGAAAATCATCCAAGCAGCGCAACAATACGACATTCCTCTGGTGCAGGATCCGGTGGCCGAGGAATTGCTCAGCCAGGTGGAGCTGGGAAAGACGATTCCCCCTGAATTCTATCGAGCCGTAGCTGAAATACTGGCCTTCGTGTATCGTTTGAAATGACGAAACGGACGCAATTACCGCTCCGACCTGTTCAATCAGGGCTTTTCAAGCGCTTCAAATGAAAAGAACGGCATCCTGATACCCGGCCTTGGGCGAGATCTACCAAAGCATTTTTTCGGCCTGACGTGCCTGCCCGCAGGCGCATCCAGGTTATGCTGCGGAAGACGACCAGGCGCCCGCGACGCTGCTCACGACAAAAGGCTCGGCATCGTGAATGGCCGTCGAATAATGTTTGCATACCGGGCAGAATTTGCGGGGCATGCCGCGGCCGGTCCATAAAAGCTTAACGCGGTGATGGGTTCCACACTTCGGGCAAACGCATTCCGTCGATGTCTCGCGCAAACAGACAGCCTGGATGGATTCAATTCTTTTTTCGTCGTCGCTCTTTCCCGTTTCCTCTCTCATTGTCCGTTCTCCATTTAAGAATTGGGATCGAGGGGTTGTGGGCGTGGATAACCGGTCAAAATCGTCAGGCAGTAGGATGTTCCGTTACCCCTGTGATTGCCATTGGTTAAACAATATAAGCAATTCTAATGCCATATTATCTAAGTCTAATTTTCTACATAATACCGGACAGACACGGACGGGAGAAATCGAAAGACCCTATCGGCTTGACGGGATTTGTCAGGCTATATGCCGTTATACGTCATAAATATGACATATAAGATGAATTCGATTTAATTTTAGAGAGGGAATTTTGGCGTTTGGAAGGTGGACAGGGGGCGATTATTACATGGCACCCCCTGCCATTCCTCCTGAAGGTCGCAGGACGGTGGGGCCCGCGACGACCCGGAATGGCCTATCGACCTTTTCGTCGACGATCTTTAACACAAATCGCATACAGGGATCGGTTTTTCGCTGGGGTGCCTTCAAGCGCTCAGGGCCTGATCTGGGATGGCCTCCATTGTTTCCAATGTCAAGGTGTCGGCATGCAGATCGTAAATCTTACGGTTGTCCAGCCAGTTCACAGCATCGGCCATGGAAGGGAAGAGGGCGAAGTCGCGCGGGAGTTTGTGCTCTTTGACCCAGATGGAAAAACTATGGAAAAGGCGTTGGGAACTGCTGTAAATATGGGGGATTTTTTCCTGGTGGACAATGGCGGTTTTGCCGGGTACATGCCGGTTGGCATCATAGGCTGAACGCAGATGCTCCGCCAGTCTGAAAAGGTCCATGGAACTGATGGAGTTGAGGTTCAGGCGGCGAATATCGAAAATCTCAAATTGAGCCGGAGCCTGCAGGTAGGCGCGCATGGCGCTTAGCAAATCGTTGAGGTTGAACGTATCCGACCAGGTGTGGAGCGCAAAATCGGTATGATGGTAATGCACAAAATCAATGGCCATAACCTGCCTCCCTGCAGTGTTACAGCCGAACCCGCTGTGTCGCTTCATATCTAACCACATAACTCATGGATTATCAAGTAAAATCAACGAGAGAAAAGATGTTTTAGGAACAGCGGCCCGTCTGGTCAAACCGGCCATGATCGATTGTGATCGGCGGCGGAGAATCTGTTGAAAATCCCGCTCTTCGACCCTTGCAGCAATTTTCCCCATGACATTTTTCTATCGACCGCCAGCAACCGATCCGTGCATCGGCCTTCGCCCGCTTGGCGCTGGACGGATGACGGTCGTTGTGGCATGGTGGCGTTCAATTTGGCTTTCAGCATTCATCCACGAAAGGGGACAGGCGCGTGGCCCGGAAAAAATTTTATGCTGTCCGCCGTGGGCACCGCAGCGGCATTTATACGGAATGGTTCGGTCCGCAAGGCGCCCAGGTGCAGGTGAAGGGCTTTGCAGGCGCCCAATACCGGGGCTTTGCAACGCGTGCTGAAGCACAGGCCTTTCTGGAAGGGTCTTCGCCTGCTGCCAAAGCCCCCCTCACTCACGAAGCATTATCGATAGAGGACGAGCCCCACATAGTGGTGTTTACCGACGGAGGGGCCATCGGGAATCCCGGACCCGGTGGTTACGGCGTCGTTATCCTTCCTCCGAACGGCGAACGCCAGGAGCTCTCCGGCGGTTATCGATGGACGACCAACAACCGCATGGAATTGATGGCCTGTATAACGGCCCTCGATCACCTGGAACCGGATTTGCCGATTATCTTGCACAGCGATTCCCGCTATATGGTGGATGCCATCAACAAGCGATGGGCTGTCGGCTGGCGGAAAAGGGGGTGGAAAAAAGCCGACGGTCAGCCGGCTAAAAATCCGGATTTGTGGGCCCGGCTGCTGCAGCGTCTTGAAATGCTCCAGGTGACCTTCAGGTGGGTCAAAGGGCATGCCGGACAGGAATGGAACGAGCGTTGCGACCAATTGGCCGGGCAGGCCATGAATCAGACCGATCTGCCAGCCGACATTGGCTACGAAGAGGGGATGCTGAACACGAAAAACTGAAGCGTTTTGAATCCCAGACCTGTTAGCGCCACCCGACCGGTTCGTATCCCTTGTCACGGAGGCATTTCTCCACAAAACGGCGAAAGGTGGGACCCGGATCTCCCGACCGGATGACGCCACGGGTCAAAGCGCCGGCCGCCCCACCGGCCGCACCGGCTGCCGCCCCTTTGCCGACGCTGCCCAGCACAGCGCCCACCGCCGCTCCGGTTGCGCCCCCCACGGCCGCGCCACTGGCTGTATCTTTGGCAATCTCAGCACCCGCCTGCGTATCCGCCCCATAGGTCCTTGCCAATTCCATGCAACGGTCGATGTCGGTCTCGGCGGCTTCCTGCCCAACCTGGGTTAGCTGGTAGTTGGGGTAGAGGACCGGGCGTTTCGATCCACACCCCCCCATTATGCCCAGAGCGACCAGCATCAGCCAAACCGCAGAGGGGCGGATGGAACCAGCGCGGATAAAAGTCTCCCAATCGGATCGTGAGGTCTTTTCCCTATGGCATCGGTTCATCATGGTCATGCGGGCCATCACCTTCTTTCTGTTTATGTGGCTGTTCCTACCATAAACCAATGAAGATGGGCGAAGCGCATCCTCATTTTCCGGAAGAGGAATCGACTTCGGGCTTTAAAGGTTTTGCGACGGTTTTTACGGGCATCACCCTATCGTTGCCCTGACGGCCGGAGCGTCTGCCATGTGCACGGTCAATGCGATTAAGCGCCACACGACGCTGCATAGCATCCTTCAGGACATGGTCAAAAGACTTGATGCGGTTTCGTTCCCCGGATGTTCCGGAAGAAGCGGGATAGCGGTACCAGGGCCGGAATCGGTATTGGGGGGCGTTCTGCAGCCAGCGGAAAATGTGTCTCAAGACCTTGGCGGGATCGATTGACTGTAAGGCGGCCAGCAGCCGGTCACCTTTTTGGCGTGGCATTGCATCGGAGGGCGACGAAGGGAAATCCGGCGGCGGGTTTCTTTCAGATGCGGCCGAGCGACGCTTCCTGGGCGGTGCTGCTACCTGCTGCTTTAAAAACGCATAGGCCAGGTTGGCATCCTGGATGTTTTTCTCTGCCAGGCGTTTCAGCGTGGAGCCTTGCGAATACCGGTCGGGATGCCAGATTTTGACCTGCTGGCGATAGGCTTTTTTGATATCGGCCAGGGACGGACTTCCGACGAGTCCTAAAATCTCCTGTGCTTTGGCAGTATTCATACGTGGCTTTCGCAGCGCCGCGCATTGCGGCCTATTCCCAACGGTTGTCCCCGTGGTGGCGCAATTCGATCGTGTGGATATCCCCTTTTTCGCTGATCAGCATGGTTACGCTGAAGCTGACGATACTGATGATGAGCGAACCCAAAATAGCGGCCCAGAAGCCGTGGACGTTAAAGCCGGGAATCAGGGAAGAGGCCATTTTGAGCATGGCGGCGTTGATCACAAAGGTGAAAAATCCCAGGGACAAAACGTTGATCGGAAGGGTTAGAATCAGGAGAATCGGGCGGAAGAAAGCGTTCAGAAAACCCAACATGGCAGCAGCCAGAAAAGCGGCCAGAAATCCGCTCACCTGAATGCCGTCCAACAGATAGGACGCAACGCCGATGGCGCAGGTCACCGTAATCCAGCGAACCATCAATCCTCTCATCTTGCCTCCCTTGCAATCATGCTTGAATCCCATACGCCGCCAGCCCCACTATAAACATCCCGACGAACAATGGCCACGCGGCATGTCCGGCAGCGAAAGAAAAATGCTGCTGCCGGGATCGGCGCGTCAGGGGCGGGAACAGGAAGCAAGGCTTTGATTAACCTTGCTTGCGCCCGGCCGGAGGACGCCCGATGCTGAAATAGGCGAAGCCCTGGGAGGCCATCAAGGCCGCTGAAAAAAGGTTGCGGCCATCGAAAAGGATGGGCGCCTGCAGCATGGCTTTGATACGACCGAAGTCCGGATTGCGGAACTGGTTCCAGTCGGTCACCACGGCCAGGGCATCGGCCCCCTCGAGGGCGTCGTACTGCTGGTCCATGATGCGCACCCGATCATTGCCGGAAAGGGCCCGGGCCGCATTCGGCCCGGCTACGGGGTCGTAGGCCTGAATTCGCATGCCTGCCTCCGTCAACGCGGTGATGACGTCCAGGGCCGGCGCCTCCCGGATATCGTCCGTGTTGGCCTTGAAGGCCAGCCCCCACAGGGCCAGTGTCCGGCCGGCCACGCCGCCCTGGTCGGCAAAATAATCCAGAACTTTGCGGGACAGCAATTGTTTCTGGTACTGGTTGACTTTGTCGATGGCCTGGATCAGCTCGGGCTGGTAGCCGACGCTCTGGGCCGTGGCGATGAGGGCTTTGACATCCTTGGGGAAACAGGATCCGCCATAACCCACGCCGGGGTAGATGAATCGGTAGCCGATGCGGTGGTCCGAGCCGATACCCAGCCGGACATCCTTCACATCGGCGCCCACCCGCTCGCAGATGTTGGCGATTTCGTTGATGAAGGAGATCTTGCTGGCCAGCATGCAGTTGGCGGCGTATTTGGTCAGCTCGGCGCTTTTGACCCCCATGATCATGAGCTTGTCCCGGCTGCGGGCAAACGGGGCGTAGAGGGCCTCCAGAAGTTTGGCGGTGCGGATGTTGTCCGTGCCCACGATCACGCGGTCGGGCTTCATGAAGTCGTTGACCGCGTCGCCCTCTTTGAGGAATTCAGGGTTGGAGACGACGTCAAACTCGAGGCGGACGCCGCGTTCGTCCAGTTTGCCCTGAATAATGGCCTGGAGTTCTTCGGCGGTTCCCACGGGCACGGTGGATTTATTGATGATGATCTTGTATTCGTCCAGCAAAGCGCCGATGGTTTCCCCGACCGTGTGGACAAAGGACAGGTCGCAGGCGCCGTCCGGCTTGGGCGGCGTCCCCACGCAGTTGAAAATGAACAGGGCGGGGGCGATGCCCTCGGCCAGATCCGTCGTGAAGGTCAAGCGGCCTTCTTCCGCATTGCGCTTGACCAGGGGTTCGAGCCCCGGTTCGTGGATGTGGATGCGGCCCTGGCGAAGATTTTCAATGATCTCCGGGTTGATGTCAATGCAGCAGACATCGTTGCCCATCTCTGCAAAACAGGCCGCGGTGACAAGGCCCACATAGCCGGTTCCGACGACGGCAAGATGCATGGATTACGACTCCTTTGGGTTTGATTATCGTGTCTGGCGGGCAAGCTTCCCCTGATCGCGATTTGGATCGTTTTGTCAGGAAATTCCCCGATGGTCGCCTCTGATCCCCTATATTATATGTATCCCCGCTGCCCCAGGGCAACGAGGACCTGCTGGGCCGCTTCGTCCGGTGAAAGCTCGGTCGTGTCCACCCACACTTCGGGGTTCTCGGGGATTTCGTAGGGGTCGTCCACCCCGGTAAACCCTTTGATCAAACCGGCCCGGGCCTTGGCGTACATCCCCTTGCGATCACGCTGCTCGCAGGTGTCGATGGGAGTGGCCACGTGGACTTCAAAAAACCCACCGTATTCTTCGATGATCTGCCGGATTTCACGGCGCGTGGTTTCGTAGGGCGCAATCGGGGCGCAGATGGCGATGCCCCGGTTTTTGGTGATCTCGCTGGCCACGAACCCGATGCGCCGGACGTTGATGTCCCGGTCCTCCTTGGAAAAAGTCAGTTTGCTGGACAGGTTGCGTCTGACGATATCCCCGTCCAGAAGGGTCACCGGCCGATCCCCTTTTTCCAGAAATTTGGCCAAAAGGACTTGGGCGATGGTGGACTTGCCGGCCCCGGATAGGCCTGTCATGAACACCGTAAAGCCCCGGCGGCGCGGTGGGGGATACGAGCGGCGAATTTCGGCCATGACTTCCGGGAAGGTGAACCAGGAGGGCACCCGTTTGCCGGAACCGATGCGGTCGCGGATGTCGGTGCCGCTCATGGCAATGGTCTGAGCCCCCTCCGGCACCTGGTCCACGAACCGGAATTCATCTTCAAAGGGCAGGTAGACCATTTCTTCGATGGGAACGATGGCGACCCCGATTTCCTCGGTCAGTTCTTCGGCGGCGCGTCGCGCCGCTTCGGGTGGATAATACGGGCTGCCGTGGAGGTCCTTGCCCGGGCCGGCGTGGTCGTGGCCGACGATAAAATGAGTGCATCCGAAATTGCGGGCGATGATGGCGTGCAGCAGGGCCTCGCGTGGACCGGCCAGGCGCATGGCCAGGGGCAGCAGGTTGAGGATATGGCTGTCCGGCGGGTAATGGTGGGCCATGGCCTTGTGGCAGCGCACGCGGGTATAGTGGTCGAAATCCCCCGGCTTGGTCATGCCAACAACAGGCATCAGAAGCAAATTGGCGCCGGTCTGGTGCATGGCATGCAGGGTCATCTCGAACTGGGGCCGGTGGAGGGGGTGACGCGTCTGGAAGCCGACAATGCGCTTCCAGCCCAGCTTTTGATACATGGCCCGGACTTCCCGGGGGCTGAACCGATTTTGTTTGAAGTCGAACCGCAACGGAGCGCTCAGTACCTCCAGGGCACCGCCCACGTAATAGTCGCCGCAGCGCTGGAAGAGGTAGTGGACGCCGGGATGATGAGGATCGGAGGTGCCATATACGCTGCGGGCTTCCTTTTCACGCTCCACCGGCCACAAGTCTTCGATGTGCATGATGGCCAGCAGGAACCCCTCGGGATCCCGCAGGGTGACGGACTGTCCCACCTCGAGGCTCCGGGCGCTATTCTCGGAAATATCCAGCGTGACGGGCAGGGGCCACAGGGTGCCGTCCTGCAAACGCATGCGATCCAGGACAGATTCGTAGTCCGAGCGCGTCATGAAGCGGTCCAGAGGCGAGAAAACGCCGGAGGCGATAAGCTCTAAATCGCACAAATGCCTTTCGTTCAAGGTAATGTCCGGCAGGCTGAGGGACAGCTCCTTGAGCAGGCGTTTGCGTTCATCATCGACGAGAAGATCGACCAGTGCCGGGGCGGCTGCATCCATTGCGGGCTCCAGGAATTAAGATAAAGAAAAAAGGGCCGGATATGGCCGGCATCCCAAGGACGCCTCTGCGGATTAAGATTCCTCTGGTAAGCCGTCCATGACAACGGATTTTACCACGAACCAGGGATTGCGCAAATTCTCCCTATTGTAGCGCAAGGGGGCTTCAGTATCAAACACCACCAGGCGGGCGCCGGCCGCCTCGGCAATGGCCTGGCCTGCGGCGGTGTCCCATTCCATGGTGGGGCCGGTGCGCGGATAAAGCTGGGCGCGCCCTTCAGCCACCATGCAGATTTTTAGGGAACTGCCCGCCGAAATCAATTCCACCTTACCGTGCTGTCTTCGGAGATCATCCACGATCTGCTGGACTTCGGGAGTGCTGTGGGAGCGGCTGCCCACCACGGTAAAAGGCGCGGTCGGGTCTGAGGGGAGGGGCAGCTGTTGGCTTGCATTGCACAGGGTCTGAAGTTGCTCCCCTCTATTGGCGGTGGTTTCGGCCGGATGACCGATCCGGCCGGCGGCCTGGGGTAATTTGTAGGCGCCCCTATCGGTGGCACCGAAGTAGAGAACATCCTGCACCGGCACGTAGATGACCCCCATTACGGGGCGGCCGTCGCGAATCAGGGCGATGTTGACGGTAAATTCCCCATTGCGTTTGACGAATTCCTTGGTGCCGTCCAACGGGTCGAGCAACCAGAAGGTCTGCCAGAACTTGCGTTCGTCATAGGGCATGTCGCGCCCCTCTTCGCTTAAAATGGGCAGTTGGGCGGATGCCAGGTGATCGACAAGAATTTGGTGTGATCGGCGATCGGCCAGCGTGAGGGGGGAATCATCCGCCTTATGCTCCACCACAAAGTCCGTCTCGTAGATCTCCAAAATGGCCCGGCCCGCCTGGATAGCGGCTTCTATGGCGGTCAACAACAGCTGCTCCATGAGTTCTCCCACTGTTTCCAGCCCTGTTCGATGCGAACACCGCCTATGGAGCGGTGATGGACTGTGTCTTAGGTGAAAATGATATCCGCTTTTTGTTGGTGCCCTAAATAGTGTTCGTCCAGAGGGGGTAGATGTTGGTTCCGGCCAAGGCCGCCGTGATTTTGAAACCGGAGACGTCGCTGGGCTACAGCGAGGATTTCCAAAGAGTCAGAACGCGGGCCGGGCCGAAAGAATTTATTTATGGATGGGCACTGAATAGGCGAAATACCGTTTATTTACAACCCCTGCACATCGCTTTATCGGAGGTCTGGCGTTCAGGCGAGGGCGGTATTTAACATTGACCTCCCTCTTGCCAACCATTTTTTTAAAACGGTATAGTGGCGCATCCCAACGGGAAACGGAGTTTTAGCGATCAAAAAATCGGGGGTAGGGAACAATATGCCGAAAGGTCTGGTCATAGCAGGTACCTCCAGCGGAAGCGGCAAGACGACGCTCACTTTGGCGTTACTGGCCGCCCTGATGAAACGGGGATATCGCCTGGTGCCTTTCAAGGTGGGGCCCGACTTCATTGATCCCGGGCATCACACCCGACTCACGGGCACCACGAGCCGCAATCTGGACGGCTGGATGCTCTCCCAAGCCTATAATCAGGCGCTTTTTCAGCGCGGCCGCCGTCAGGCGGATATGGCCGTTGTGGAAGGGGTCATGGGGCTTTACGACGGCTACGACGGCCGCAGCGAGGCCGGCTCCACCGCCCAGATGGCCAAATGGCTGGATCTTCCGGTGCTGCTGGTGGTGGACGCCCGCAGCATGGCCCGCAGCGCGGCCGCTCTCCTGCAAGGCTTCGAGAATTTCGACCCGCAGGTCCGTTTTGCCGGGGTGGTCTTCAATCGCATCGGCAGCCCGCGGCACCTGGCATATCTGAAAGAGGCCCTGGAAGGACACGTGAAGATGCCCTGTCTCGGAGGAATCCCCCGGGAGGCATCCATCACGATCCCCGAACGCCATCTGGGGCTGCATACAGCCGAGGATCATCCCCTCGATCCATCGACTGTCAGGCAGTTGGAGGATCTGGCGGAAACCCATATCGACATGAACCGGCTAATCGGCCTGGCCGAAGCCCCTGCCGTCGACAGGGGCCCTTCGGGTGCCGAAACGGTTGCGACAGGTGGCCGGGTCCGTATCGGCGTAGCCCGGGATGCCGCCTTTTGTTTCTATTACCCGGACAATCTGGAATTATTAGAGGCTTACGGCGCTGAGATCGCCTTTTTTTCGCCCATGACGAATGACCGTCTGCCAGAAGACATCGATGGACTCTATTTGGGCGGCGGCTATCCCGAGTTGCATGCCGCAACGCTTGCGGATAACCATCGCTTAAGGGATGAGATCCAAAAAAGCAGCCGGGCCGGCATGCCCGTCTACGCCGAATGCGGGGGGTTCATGTATCTGTGCCGCTGCCTGACGGATATCGAAGGGACAAACCACCCCATGGTGGGGTGTTTCCCTTTCGAAACGCGCATGCTGTCCCGACGCCGGGCCCTTGGGTATCGGGAAATTCGCCTGGCGGCCCCTTCGCTGCTGGGACCGGAGGGAGGCCTCGGGCGGGGGCATGAATTCCACTATTCGGAATTGATAGGTGGTGTTGATACGGTGGAAACAGTCTATGAAGCCACCCCGCGATCCGGCCAGGAGATGACCACGGAGGGGTTCCGTATTCACAACACCCTGGGGAGTTATATTCACTTGCATTTTGGCAGCAATCCCGCTATGGCCTGTCACTTTGTTGAAAATTGCCGCGCCTTCCAGTCAGAAAGGACCCATCGCCTATGAAACCGGCGGAAATCGAAGCCCTCAGCTTTCAGATCATTGATAAGGAAGCTGGCGACCACGGCTTTCCAGCGGACCAATGGACCATCGTACGCCGCATGATTCATACCAGCGCCGATTTTGACTATCTGACCAGCGTGCGCTTTCATTCCGATGCGGTGCGGGCCGGCATCCAAGCGATCTCGGACGGTCGCAACATCGTCACCGACACCAACATGGCCCGTGCCGGCATCCGTAAAAGCGCGCTTCTCCGGTTTGGAGGCTCCCTGGCGTGTCTGATCGACGATCCCACCGTGGCCCACGCTGCGCGGGATTCCGGCTGCACGCGGGCTATGGCCGCGGTGGATGCGGCCATCCCGCTGATGCGCAAGGGCATCTATGTCATCGGCAATGCCCCCACCGCTCTCCTGCGGCTGATGGAGCTTATAAAGGAAGGTCAGGCGGCGCCCGCCCTGGTGATTGGGCTGCCGGTGGGGTTTGTCAATGCGGCCGAATCCAAGGCCATGCTGGTGGCGATGGATATCCCCTTTATCAGCAATGTGGGGCGCAAAGGCGGATCCAATGTCGCCGCCAGCGTCATCAATGCGTTGATCGGGCTGGCGTTGGCCCCACCCTGAGGGAGCCCTCCGACCTGTCCTTGCCGTAAGCGGGGGCCTTTGCCATAGCTGCCATCCGCGTTACGAATGCTGATCATGCCTGCCTGTCCGATGGCAGGTGGGAAGCCTGACGGTCATGCCGAAAAAAAACCTGCGGTGCGGCTTTACAACGGGAACGGCCGCCGCGGCTGCAACCAAAGCCGCGTTGCAGGCCATTTTGCACCCGCGTCTGCCCGAGACGGTACGGATCGATTTCCTGACCGAAGGTTACATCGACATCCCGGTGCATCGCCTGGAACGCCTGACGTCCACCAGGGCGCGGGCCACCGTTATCAAAGATGCCGGCGACGATCCGGATGTCACCCACCGGGCCGAGATCGGCGCGATGGTGACGGTGACAAGGGCGGCCCTGCCGTCCGATGATGTTCTCCGGGTTATTATCCGCGGCGGTCAGGGGGTTGGAAGGATCACCAAACCGGGCCTTGAATTGCCGCCCGGGGAGCCGGCCATCAATTCCGGGCCGCGGCGCATGATCCGCCACGCTGTCCGTCAGGTGGTGGGCCCGGATGCACCGCCAATGACGATCGAGGCGGAAATCTTCGTGCCCCAGGGCGAAGCGTTGGCCCTCCGAACCCTCAATGCACGGCTTGGCATCGTGGGCGGGATTTCCATCCTGGGCACCACCGGCATCGTGAAACCCATGTCCCACGACGCCTATACCGCCACGATTCGATCGGCCCTTTCGGTGGCCCGGGCTACCGGCCGGGACCGGGTGGCCATGACCACCGGCCGGCGTAGCGAACGGCATGCCCAACAATTTCTGAAAGGGTGGGCCGACGACCAGTTCGTGCAGATCGGCGACTATTTTCAGTTCGCTCTGTCAACGGCGGGCGAAATGGCGTTCGGACAGGTCATTGTGGCGGTCTTTTTCGGCAAGGCGGTCAAGATGGCCTTGGGCGTGCCGCACACCCATGCCGCCCGGTCGTCCCTGGTGCTGGACCAACTGGCGGATTGGACCGCCGCCTTGACCGGCCAGTCTTCCCTGGCCGCCCGTGTTCGCGAAGCCAATACCGCCCGACAGGCCTTTGAATTACTGGGCCCTTATCCGGATGTCATTGCCCGGGTCGGGCAGGGCATCGTGACGTACGCCCAAGCGTTTGCCGGCCACCGGCTGGCGGTGCGCAGCTTGATTTTCGATTTTCAGGGCGACATCGTCTTTGATTCCGAAGGAAAATGAGGCGGAATTTATGAAAAAGCCATCGTCCAGCGCCGGCCATTCCCTTCCCATCGACATCATCGGGATGGGGATGGGCCGTGGCGATTTGACGGCCAACCATCTGCGCCTTATCGAAGCGGCGGCGCTTTTGGTGGGGGGGCGCCGCCACCTGGCGTTGTTTCCGGAAAAAGTACCCAGAACGCTTGAGATTACATCTGATTTGAAAGGCCTGGCCGAAGAGATCCGCCGCCGGGAACGCTCCCAACCCATCGTTGTCCTGGCATCGGGGGACCCGCTCTATTATGGCATCGGGACCTATCTGGTGAAGGCTCTGGGCCGGGAAAACGTCCGTATCCATCCGAATATTACCGCGGTGGCGGCGGCCTTTGCCCGCATGGGCGAGCCCTGGCAGGACGTACCGGTGGTAAGCCTGCACGGACGCCGCCAGGAATCCCGGCTGCAAGGGGCTATCCAGACGGCCGACCGCATTGCCGTTTTCACCGATCCGGTCTGCTCGCCGGTCTGGATCGGTGATTTCCTCTGCCGCCAGCATATCCGTGACCTGACGATCGGTGTTTTCGAAAACCTCGGCAGTGATGACGAGCGTGTCTCATGGCATACGCCCGAATCCATAAACGATAAGACTTTTCAAGCACCCAATATGGTGGTGCTTAAACGAGAGGCGCCGCTGTCGGACCGGCATCCCCCCCTGCATCTGGGCATGCCTGAATCCGCCTACGACCATGAACGCGGGGTGATCACGAAAGCCGAAGTCCGGGCCGTGTCCCTGGCCCGTCTGGGCCTGATGCCCAACCAGACCCTCTGGGATCTGGGGGCCGGCAGCGGTGCGCTGGCCATCGAAGCTTCCCTGCTCATGCCGGGGGGACGCATCTGGGCCGTGGAGAAGAATCGGGCGCGCGTCCATCAGATCATCACCAATCGGGATCGTTACGGCGTCGCCAACCTGGAAGTGGTCCAGGCCGACCTGCCCGATGGGTTGGGCAACCTGCCGGATCCCGATCGGGTTTTCATCGGCGGCGGCGGCCCATCCCTGGCCGCAACCCTGGACGTAGTCTGCGGGCGGTTTCCCAAGGGCGGGATTCTGGTGGTCAATACCGTACTCATGGACAGTCTGCACGAAACCCTGCAACGCCTCAAAACCTTTGGCTTGGACACCGACGTGGTACAGATCCAGGCCAGCCGCAGCCGCCCCTTGGCTGCCAGCGATCGCCTGGAAGCCATGAATCCGGTCTGGATCATCAGGGGACGGCGCAAGTTGGCCTAAACATGATCACAAGGCAATGACTTTCCTGCAATCCATCAACCGATGAGGTCGATATGTCGAACGAACATCCTCCCGTTCTTTTCGTGGGAGCCGGCCCGGGGGACCCGGAACTGATAACGGTTAAAGGGCGCAACGCCCTGGCCCACGCCGATCTGGTGATCTATGCCGGTTCCCTGGTGCCGGAGGCGGTCCTGGCATGGACGCCCTCCACGGCCCGCCGGCTCAACAGCGCCGGTCTGACCCTGGAAGAGGTCATCGCCGAGATCGAAAGCGCCTGGCTGGAAGGGCAGCACGTTGTCCGGCTGCACACGGGCGACCCCAGTCTCTACGGGGCCATATTCGAACAGATGGCCGAACTCAACCGGCAATCGATTCCCTACCGAGTGATTCCGGGGGTAACCGCCGCCTTTGCCGCGGCCGCCGCCATGGGCATCGAGTATACCCTGCCGGAGATTTCCCAGACCCTCATCATTACCCGCATGGAAGGGCGCACGCCGGTACCCGAAAAGGAAGCCCTGGCCGCCCTGGCGGCCCACCAGGCCACCATGGCCATTTACCTGAGTGTGGGTATGGCGGATAAGGTGGCGAATGTCCTGCAGGAGGCTTACGGCGCTGCAGCACCCTGCGCGGTGGTCTATCGCGCCAGCCAGCCGGAGGAAACCATCGTCTGGACCACCTTGGATAAAATGGTGGAAGCTGTGCGGCAAGCCGCCATACGGCGACAAGCCGTGATTATCGTAGGGCGCGTGCTGGACGTGAGCCTTGAAAACCTGCGCCACAAATCCCGCCTGTACGATGCCGGGTTTTCCCACGGCTTCCGTAAGGGCGACCAGGAAGTTGGACCAGATGATTAGCATCTGTTTGCTAACCACTTTTTTAAACAACAGATAGCTATGCCATTTCGGAACGAAAATATCGCCATGTGGGCCTTGACGAGCAGCGGCGCGCGCCTGGGGAGGGAATTGCAGACCCATTTCCCGGGCAGCCATCTTTTTCTGGGATCGAAGACCGCGCACCAGGAGGGGGCCCACCGCTTCGACCGCCTGGCCGATGCATTGCCCCGGCAGTTTGCCCGTTTTGACGGCCATATCTTTATCATGGCGGCCGGCATCGTGGTGCGCTCCCTGGCGCCCCTGTTAGATCATAAGACCACCGATCCGGCCGTGGTGGTGGTGGACGAATGCGGCCGCCATGCCATCAGCCTCCTTTCCGGCCACCTGGGCGGGGCCAACGCCTTGGCCCGCCGAATCGGAACATGCATCGGCGCACGGCCGGTCATTACCACGGCCACCGACCTCCGGGAGGTGCCGGCCATCGACCTCATCGCCCAGGCAAAGGGGTTGATCATTGAAAACCCGGCGGCGATCCGGCATGTGAGTATGACCCTGCTCGAAGGCCGCCGTGTTCGCCTGTACGACCCCCAGGGATGGCTTGACGGGGCCCTGCCCCGCGAGGGATTCCAAGTGCTCACCCCCAGCGAATCCTCTGACGATGGGGGGCCGGACCGGGTCGGCCCCGGGGTCTGGATCGACGACATTCGCATTGACCTGCCCGATGAAATCCTGGTATTGCGACCCCCATCGTTGTTTGTGGGGGTGGGGTGCAACCGGAACACACCAGGAGAAGAGATCCAGGATCTGCTCCATCGGGTGCTGAATGATTACCATCTGGCAGCCGCCAGTATTGCCGGGTTGGCCAGCATCGATCTGAAGGCCGATGAAGAAGGACTGCTGGCCCTGGCGCAATCCCTGTCACGGCCACTGGTCTTTTTCTCCAGGGACCAACTGGCAACGGTCCGGGAAATTCCCACCCCTTCGAAGGTGGTCCAAAAACACGTAGGAGTCGAGAGCGTATGCGAAGCAGCGGCCATTCTGGCCTCGGGCAACGGAACTCTGATCGCCCCCAAACAGGTGACCCCCAACGCGACCATCGCGATAGCCCGCCAACCCTTTATATCGTAGGCCTTGGGCCCGGGGCCCTGGAGCATCTTTCATCACGCGCGCGGGAGGTGCTGGCGGCCTCTGACACCATCGTGGGCTACACCACCTATATTGAGCTTATCCAGCCCCTCATCAAAGGCAAACAGGTCATCAGCACCGGCATGACCCGGGAGGTGGACCGTGTGGAAGCCGGCATCAACGCCGCGCTCCAGGGAAGTACCACCGCGGTGGTATCCAGCGGTGATGCCGGCATCTATGCCATGGCCGGACTGATTCTCGAAATCTGCCAGAAGCGCGGCCTGCTGCTGGCCCGAACCGCGGGGAAGGGGAATAAAGACGCCCTTCAGATTGACATTATTCCTGGCATCCCGGCCCTGGCCGCTGGCGCCTCCCTTCTGGGGGCCCCCCTGACCCACGATTTTGCGGTAATCAGCCTGAGCGACCTGCTGACCCCCTGGGAGACCATTACCCGGCGCCTGACAGCCGCCGCCCAGGCCGATTTCGTCATTGTCATTTACAACCCCAAAAGCCGGCGGCGCCAGGATCACCTTGCACGGGCCTGTGAGATTATCGGCCGCTACCGCGGCCCGGATACACCGGCCGGCATTGTAACCGGGGCGTCCCGGCCCAATCAGCGCGTGGCGGTCACCACCCTGGCGGAACTGCCCAATGCGGCGGTGGACATGCAGACCATCCTGTTCATCGGCAATTCGAGCACCTCGACCTACGAGGGGTTCATGGTGACACCGCGGGGCTATGCCCGTAAATACAATATGGAAGGCCAATGAGAGCGCATCGGATCCCCCTGCAACCGCTTCCGAGGAACCGGTCATGACAAACCAGGATATCCGCACCATGGCTCCCCAGAAAGGCCGTGTCCATGTCTACACCGGCAATGGCAAGGGAAAAACCACGGCCGCCCTGGGCCTTTGTCTGCGGGCGGTGGGCGCCGGCTATCGCGTCTATATTGCCCAGTTCATGAAAGCGGGAACTTACAGCGAGCTCAAGGCCCTTAAACAGCTGGGCGATCAGGTCACGGTGGAACAGTTCGGGAGCGGCCGGTTCGTAAGGGGGACGCCTTCGGAGGAAGACCGGAAAAAATCCCGGGAGGGATTTCAGGCGGTAATGGCCGCCCTTATCAGTGGCGGCTATCAGATGGTCATTATCGATGAATGTATGGTGGCTTTTCATCAGGGACTTCTGTCACAGGCACAGCTGCAGTCCATCCTGGACCAGCGGCCGGCGGCCGTGGAATTGATCCTGACCGGGCGCCATGCCCCCGCCGACGTGATCGCCCAAGCCGATCTGGTGACCGACATGCAAGAGGTGAAGCACTATTTCCACAAGGGTATTACAGCGAGGGACGGCATTGAAAAATAAAACGCCCGCAAGCTGCCTGGCGGTTTTCGGAACCGGTTCGGATGTGGGCAAAAGCGTTGTCACCACCGGCATCTGCCGCTCGCTCCAGCGCCGCGGCATTCGTGTGGCCCCCTACAAGGCCCAGAACATGTCCAACAATTCAGGGGTTAGCCCGGAAGGCCTGGAGATGGGGCGGGCCCAGATTGCCCAGGCGGAAGCCTGCGGTCTGCCGCCCCAGGTGGATATGAACCCTATTTTGCTGAAACCCACCAGCGAGGTGGGCTCCCAGGTGGTACTGCTGGGGGAGGCCCTTTCCAATCAAACCGCAACGGAGTACCACCGCAACAAGGAGCGCCTCTACCAGACGGCCTGCGGTGCGCTTGATCGCCTGCGGGAGCGCTTCGAGGTCGTTGTGATGGAAGGGGCCGGATCCTGTGCCGAGGTCAACCTGGCGGCCCACGACATCGTCAACTTCCGCATGGCCGAACATGCCGGGGCCCCGGTCATCCTGGTGGCCGACATCCACCGGGGCGGCGTGTTCGCCCAGATCGTGGGCACCCTGGCCTGCCTGGAGGAAGAACGCCGGCAGCGGGTGGCAGGCTTCATTGTCAATCGCTTCCGGGGGGACATAGACCTTTTCAGCGACGGTGTGGACTGGATCGAGCAACATACCGGCAAACCTGTTTTCGGCGTTTTGCCCTGGTACCGGCATTTCGTCATCGACCAGGAAGACTCCGTGGTCATCGAACAGCCACAACGGGTGACACCCCATACCGACGGCGGCGCTCTGGTGGGCGTGATCCGCATACCGCACATCTCCAATTTCACGGATTTCGATCCCTTGCAAGCAGTGGAGGGACTGGGCGTTCATTTCCTGGAAAAGGTCCAGCCCCTGGATGGTTTTCAGGCCGTGATCCTGCCCGGCTCGAAAAACACCCGAGCCGACCTACGCTGGCTCTTTGAGAACGGGTGGGCGGATACCATTCAGCGTTTTGTGGCGAATGGCGGCCATGCGTTGGGGATCTGCGGGGGATACCAGATGATGGGGGAGACGGTCTACGATCCTGACGGATTGGAAGGTCGTCCCGGTAAAACCGCCGGACTGGCGCTGCTGCCGGTGGAAACGGTCCTGCAGGCCCCCAAGACCACCACCCTAACCCGTTTTAAATGGGGGGGCACCGAGGGCCTGGGCTATGAAATCCACATGGGCCAGACCCGCCGGCCCCACGGCGATCCAGCCCTGCTCGAAGTGCTCACGCGCAACGAAGCCACCGATCCGGACGAAGACGGCTGCCAATCAGCCCGGGGGTGCGCCATGGGCACCTACCTGCACGGTTTTTTCGACACGCCTGGTATCATCCGCCAATGGCTGAGCACCATCGGATTGGACCATCTGGCAGTGGGGGCATTGCAGGGGCCCGCCGCCCGCCAAAAAGCCTACGACGCCCTGGCCGACCATATGGAAACCTATTTGGACATGGCGGCCATTAGTGCTCTGATGGAAAGATAGTTATTTAATGTATAACCTCATGAATAAGTGAAAAAATAGCTGAAATATAAGATGATAGAATTTTATACAGGAGGGTGCCGAAGCGGCAAGAGCAGGGCGGCCCTGGAACGGGCCGATCAGATCGGCGCCCACCGCAAACTGTTCATCGCCACCTGCCAGCCTTTGGACGGGGAAATGCGGGCCCGTATTAAACGCCATCGGCAGGAGCGGGACCGGATCTGGGAAACGCTTGAGGAGCCCATTGATATCGCAAACCTTATCCGTACCCACAGCGAGCCGCAGACCGTGATTCTGGTGGATTGTCTGACCCTCTGGTTGACCAACCTGATCCTCCAGGATGTGGACGACGCTGCGCTTCAGCGACGAATCGAAACCCTTGCAGACAGTTTGTCCGACGCCCATGGACCGGTCCTGCTGGTGGCCAATGAAGTTGGCCTGGGTATCGTGCCGGAAAATGCCATGAGCCGTCGTTTTCGGGATTGGGCCGGAAGCCTCAATCAGAGGGTGGCCCAATGCGCCCAACGGGTGGTTTGGACCGTGGCCGGCATTCCGGTCCAAATCAAGGCTCCCGAATCCCCGGGATCTGCCTCAGCGCCATGAAATCGTTTATCGCGGCCATCCAGTTTTTGACCATCCTGCCGTTGGGCCCCAAGGGCACCTATGCCCCACGGGCCATGATCCCCTGGTTTCCGGTGGTGGGCCTCCTGATGGGGGTGATGCTGGCCCTTTTCGACATCATTGTGTCGAACTTGTGGGCGCCTCCGGCCGCGGCGGTTCTCGATGTGATCCTCCTCATGGTTCTGACCGGGGCCCTGCACCTGGACGGATTAGGGGACACGGCCGACGGCCTCTACGGCCACCGGCCGCAGGCCCGTGCCCTGGAAATCATGAAGGACAGTCGCATCGGCGCCATGGCCCTGGTGACCGTCGTGGCTGCCTTGATGATGAAATGGAGCGGTCTGGCCGGGGTGGCGCAGCACCGTTTTCTTGTGCTGGCCTTGGTACCGGCCTATGCCCGGGGCGCCATGCTTTTCGGCATTCGCGCCCTGCCTTACGGCCGCAGCAGCGGCACAGGCTACGATCTTTTTGCAGCGCCCCTGGGAGTTCGCGATTTCAGCGGCCTTATGGCCGTGGCCGGCCTATCGTTGCTGCTGGGCTGGCCGGCCCTGATCCTCAACCTGGTCTATCTTTTTCTGGTCTGGGGAACGTTGATCTATTACCGCCGCAAATTGGGCTGCATTACCGGCGATATGCTGGGTGCCATGGCGGAAGTGACGGAAAGCGTGCTCTTTTTCCTGATGGCCATGGAGGTCTGGCGATGATCCGCGGTCACGGCGGCAATACCCATGATCTGGCCCGGGCCCTGGGATGCCCGCTGGACGCCATCATCGATATGAGCAGCAATGTCAATCCCTTTGGTCCGCCGTCCGACCTGTTGACCCACCTGAAAGAGCGGCTTTTGCGAATTGGTGCCTTGCCCGAAGTGGATGGCCGCTCGGCTGTGGAGCGGTTTGCCGGTCACTGGGGCATCCCCCCCGAAGAGGTGGTCATCGGAAGCGGCACCACCCAGCTGATCTATGATCTGCCCTGGGCGCTGAATACCCGGCGGGCTTTGATCATCGGGCCGACCTATGCGGACTACCGTGACGGCTGCCTGCGCAACAAGGTCGATTGCGACTTCTGGCTGGCCCGGGAGGAAAACGGCTTTCAACCGGACGCAAACGCCATCCGGGAGGCCCTGGCGGGATTCGATACGGTCTATATCTGCAATCCCAACAATCCCACCGGCGCCCTGATGCCCTGGAAAACGCTCACAACGCTCTGCCGGCAGTTTCCCGACATCCATTTTGTGGTCGATGAGTCCTATCTGCCCTTCGTGGACACCCCTGAGCAAATATCGCTTTTGACCGATCGTCCGTCCAACGTGGTGGTGCTGCACTCTCTGTCGAAAATTTTTCGCATTCCGGGTCTGCGGATCGGTTTTGCCGTGGGCGAGGCCGGGATCATTAAACGCCTGCGGGATCGTGCGCTTCCCTGGAACGTCAACAGTCTGGCCCTGGAGGCGTTTCACTACCTGCTGGATGAAGGCCAGGCCACGGCCATGGCACGTTTTGTCCAGGAAACGCGCACCCGCTTGACGGAGGAGCGTACCGCCATGATGGCGCGGTTGGCCGCTATCCCGGGCATCCGCCTGTTTGCGAGCACCACCGGCTTTTTTGTGGTCCGTCTTCCGGAGTCCCACCGGTCGGAGGCGGTTTGCCGGCGGTTGGCCGCGGAGAAGATCCTGGTGCGGGACTGCGCCAACTTCAAGGGCCTGTCCGAGCGGTTTATCCGGATCTCCCTCCAGGACAGCGCCACCAACCATCAATGCGCCGCGATTTTAGAAGCGATTTTAACCCGTTGATGAATTGCCAGCCGACAATGACCGACTTGTTCTTGCGCCATGACGGAGCCCATGCTGGTTGACCCTTCAATGCTTTTGGCCCTGGCAATGCCGCTGGCTTTCATCCTGGATTTTTTCCTGGGCGATCCGCCGCGGCTGCCCCATCCCATCCGCTGGATGGGGCGGGCCATCGAGCGGGGGGAACCGTATTTCCGGAATTTCAGCATTCCCCTGAAATGGAGCGGTTTGTGGTTCACGGTCACCCTGGTGGCGGCGACCTGGGGCTTGGCTCAACTTCTCCTATGGCTGGCATGGTCCATTAATCCCTGGCTGGGCGGATTGATCAACCTGCTGATGATCTATTATGCCCTGGCCGTCCGGTCCCTGCAGGACGCCGCGTTGATGGTTGCCCGGTCACTCGGGCAGGACGATCTCCCCCTGGCCCGTCGGCGGGTGTCCATGATCGTGGGGCGGGAAACCGATGGCCTGGATCAGGAAGGGGTCGGGCGGGCCGCTGTCGAAACTGTGGCCGAAAACCTGGTGGACGGCGTCGTGGCGCCCCTTTGCTATGCCGCTTTGGGGGGCGGCCCGCTGGCCCTGGCTTACAAGATGGTGAATACCCTGGATTCCATGGTGGGGTATAAAAACGACCGTTACCGCGATTTCGGTTGGGCGTCCGCCCGGCTCGACGATGGGGCCAACTGGCTCCCGGCGCGTTTGGCGGTGCCGCTCGTGGCCTTGGCGGCAGTTTGGTTGAACGGGCGCTGGCGGGAAGCCCTGGCCATCGTCTGGCGCGACGGGCGCAAGCACACCAGTCCCAATGCCGGCCTGTCCGAAGCGGCGTTTGCCGGTGCGCTTGCCATACGCCTGGGCGGTCCCAACCGCTACCATGGCATGCTGGTGGACAAACCCTGGATCGGGGAGGAATTCGGCGCCGTGACCGTCGCGGATGTTCAGCGCTCCTGCGATCTCATGCTGCTGACCGCGGTCGGGGCCTTGATCGTGCTGTGGGGTCTGGCCATGGCCGCCGCGCTTCTTTTTTAAGGAAGACCTGATGCCCAGCGACCCGCCGATCCTGCCCCGCTCCTGGAAGCACCGCTGCCCTTTTCGTCTTGGTACCACCTCGTTCATCTATCCGGCCGGCTACCGGGAAAACGTGGTTCGCCTGGGGCCGTATCTCGATGAAATCGAACTTTTAATGTTCGAAAGCCAGCCTTCCAGCTGTCCCACCGAAGCGTTGGTGCACGATCTGCGGCGGCTGGGGGCGACACACGCACTCACCTACAATGTCCACCTGCCCACCGATCTCAACTTAACCCATCCCAACGAACACGTCCGTCATCAATCCTGCCGGGTCTTAAAGGCTTTCGTGACGACGCTCGCCCCGTTAACCCCCACAGTTCACGTTCTTCATCTTTCGCCACCGGACCCGATTCACAGCGGAAAGGATCTTCTGGTCTGGCAACGCATGGCTGAAAATGCCTTGGAAAGCATTCTGAAAACCGGTCTGTCCCCCCGCCGGCTGGCATTGGAGAATCTCTTTTTCCCTTTTGAATGGCTGACGCCCCTGGTGGAAGGATCCGATCTCGGAGTCTGCCTCGATATCGGGCATCTGGCCCTTCAGAAGGCCGACCTGGAAGGGTTCCTGGCGAATTACGGCCATCGAATCGTAATCACCCACCTGCACGGCCTGTATCAAGGCAAGGATCACGCTCCCCTGGGAGGGTTGCCCCCGGGTTACCGGCCATTGCTCACCGAATGGCTTGGGCGTTTTGAAGGCAGCGTGTCCCTGGAAGTATTCGGATTCGAACCACTGCTGTCATCTCTCATCTGTTTGGATGACTGGATGTCACCGGCGGGCTGAACGGTTGGTCCAGGTCAAAGGGCAGGGGGCTAAAACCAGAGGGGCGCCCGGGAAGCGTCAGCGACGATTCGCATCCGTTTGGCCGGCAGCGGCCCCGGCCGCCAGAAACCGCGCCGCTTTTTTCTCGGAAACCGTTTCCAGCCCCAACATGGTCTGAACATTGAGACCGTCGATGGTGGTGATCAGCAGGTGGGCCAGGGTCTCAAGGTCGTCATGGGTCGGGAAAAGGCGAACCAGGGCTTCCAGGGCCCGGGCGTGCCAATAGGCATAGGTTTTCCGGTAGCGTTTGCGCAGATCTTCGTTGCCGTTCATGGCCTGACAAACCAGATTGAGGTGCAAGCGCATGCGAATCCGGTTGCGCTTGTGCTTGTGCAAAAGCCAGTAGATCAATTCTTCCGGTTGGGCTTTCCCGCTTCCGCTATCCATGAGGTCGAAGATGAAATCGGTAATATCGCCCACATGTTTTTTGGCGATGTCGAAAATCAGGATTTCCTTGGTAGGGTAGTAGTAGTAAAGGGTCCCTTTGCTGATGCCGGCCGCCCGGGCGATGGCCGTCAAACTGAGCTCTTCCAGACCGCCCTCCACGAAGAGACGGCCGGCGGCGTCCACGATGGCATCCTTGCGACGAGATTGGCGTTTATGGCGTTTGCGCGTGTCCATATCAGTGGGTTTCCAGGGTTTTCAAAAGGGGTGAAAATATAACAAAGATAGTTTATATTTATAATAAATACAAATATATAATTTCAGCCGAACGGCTGAAATTAATGTTGACATTATCCATTGCCTGTGTCAACAGAATCTTAATGGCATTCATCATAACCTCGATAAGCCGCGGTTGATCTATCCGGTCGGGCCGGTCGGGAGGCGCTATGGACAAAGGCTACACAGGTAAGATTCTTAAAGTCGATCTGAGCACCGGCGATATCCAGGAGGAGGACATCCCGGACGGGGTCTACGAGCGATTCCTGTCCGGCATGGGGCTGGGCGCCTATATCCTCTACCGGGACATCCCGGCGGATGCCGATCCCCTGGGGCCGGAAAATATCCTGGGATTCGTGACCGGTCTTCTGACCGGAACGGGCAGTCTGTTTACCGGGCGCTGGATGGTGGTGGGCAAATCCCCCCTGACCGGCGGCTGGGGAGACGCCAATTGCGGCGGGATGCTGGCCGCTTCCATCAAACGTTGCGGCTATGACGGCATTTTCATCAAAGGATGCAGCGCGCATCCGGTCTATCTCGAGGTAAAAAACGGCCGAGCCGCCCTCCACGAGGCCGGCGACCTTTGGGGACGGGATACGGTGGAAACCGAGGCCCTGCTCACCCAACGCTGCCACAAAAAGAAATTGCCCCGGGTGGCCTGCATCGGACCGGCCGGCGAAAACCGCTCCCTGATTTCAGGCATCTGCACGGACAAGGGGCGCATTGCGGCCCGTTCCGGACTGGGGGCGGTGATGGGCGCCAAAAAACTCAAAGCCGTAGTGTTTACGGGTACACGCAACATCAAGCCCCACAATCGGGAGGCGATCCACCGTCTCAGCCGCAAATGCAGCCGCTGGGCCACTTTCCGGATTCCGTTTCTTTCAGGGGGCATGGTGGGCAAGCTGGGCACTCTCATGCGCATCCTGCCCACCCAGATGGCCATGGACGGTCTGTTATACCGGCTGATGCTCAGCAAGTGGGGGACTCCCGCCATGAATCAGATGTCGGTGGAAATGGGGGATTCGCCCATCAAGAACTGGAAAGGCAGCAACCAGGATTTCGACCTCAAGCGGTCCCGAACAATCAACCCCGATCTTTTCCGCCAGTGCGAAATCGTGAAGTACCACTGTTACTCCTGCCCGGTGGGGTGCGGCGGCATCTGTGCTACGGGCGGTCGCTTCAGCGAGACCCACAAGCCGGAATACGAAACCGTGCTGGCCCTGGGGGGGCTGTGCCTCAACGAAGATGCCGATAGCATCTTCTACCTGAATGAACTGCTCAACCGGGCCGGCATGGATACCATCTCGGCCGGGGGCACCGTGGCTTTTGCCATCGAGTGCTATGAGAAGGGCCTGATCACCAAGGAAGATACGGAAGGGCTGGAGCTGACCTGGGGCAATACCGAGGCCATCGTGGCCCTGATCGAAAAAATGATCCGGCGGACAGGCATCGGCGACCTGCTGGCCGACGGCAGCAAAGCAGCGGCGGAAAGAATCGGATGCGGCGCCCATTACTATGCCATCCATGCCGGGGGACAGGAGCTGCCCATGCACGACGGGCGCTGCGATCCCGGTTTCGCGGTTCACTACGCGGTGGAGCCCAGCCCGGGCAAACACACCGTGGGCGCCCAGATGTATTATGAAATGTACCGCTTGTGGAAAAAGGTCAAATCCCTCCCCAAACCGGACAAGTTTTATTTCAAGGGCCGTAAATACGTGGCCGACCAGACCAAGGCGGTGTGCAGTGCCGTTTGCAGCAAATATATGAACGTGCTGAACGGCACTGGCACCTGCCTCTTCGGGTCCTTTCTGGGGGCGGACCGGCTGCCCCTTTTCGAATGGCTCAATGCCGCCACAGGCTGGGACAAGACGCCGGAAGACTACCTGGCCATCGGCGAAGCGGTGCAGACCCTGCGACAGGCCTTCAATGTCAAACACGGGCGCGACCCCCGAATGAACTTCCCAACACCCCGTGCAACGGGGCAGCCCCCCCTGAGCGCCGGCGCCAACAAGGAACGCCGGGTGGCAATCGAGACCATGGCCCAGGATTACTGGCAGCAGTTCGGTTGGGATGCCACCACCGGCCATCCACGTCCGGAGGCCATACCCGCCCTCGATGAGACCCGGACGGCAGCGCCCGGGGATGAAACGCGTTCGTAACACTGTAGGAGGATAGGTGCCCATGGCATCCGTGACGCACGGCACACCGTCATTTGTACGTAAAAAATGCATGGCCTGCAAAATCTGTATGGACGACTGCCCGGTGAGTTGCATCGGTGTGGAGGAACGCGGTACGCCTGAGGACCCCCACGGCTACCCTTTCCTGGACGATGCGGCGCTGTGCATCCACTGCGGACGCTGTGCCGAAAACTGCCCGGTGGGCGCCATCGAAATGGTGGCCGCCTGAAAGCGATGCAAGGGACACCCGCAGACCCCGGTTTTTGGATGACAAGAAATAAGGAAGGGTAGCGCTATGGAATTGCACTATCGCGACGTGTCGCCCGGCCGAAGCTATCCCCAAAGGGCCTATTTGAGTATCAACCTGTGGTTCATGGGACGGGCCATCCAGGCGGCCTCCCGCGTCGACGACCGGGTGCGGCGCGAAATCCGGGGGCTGCCGCCGGAATTTACGTTTGCCCTGGGCATCTTGCCGGATGGGCCGTATCTGGTGGTGCGCAAACAGGGCAAAGACAGTGCCCGTTACATCGGCCGGAGGATTGATGCTCAGCCGGTGGATTTGGCCCTATCCTTCAAGCATCTGGAAGCCGGCTTTCTAACCTTTACCTTTCGTGAAAACACATCCGTGGCGACCGCCCGGGACCGACTGGTGGTGGACGGGGAGGTGGGCTATGCCTGCTCGGTGGTACGGATTCTCGACATCGTGCAGATCTACCTGCTACCGAAGCCGATTGCCCGAATGGCTGTCAAACGCTATCCCCATTGGCCCCTGGGCGACAAACTGATCAACCGGTCCCGCATCTATTGGCGGACCCTCATCGGTTATTGACAGTGCCCCTGCGGTGACGGCGCCGCCACGCAACCTTAATGATGATAGGAAGACATCATGCGCGTGCCCAACTCCATGGAATTCGAATGCCCGGTCAAAATCCACTGTGGGGACCGGGCTCTGAACCACATCCCGTTCGAATTGCGGGCGATAGGGTCGGCCAAGCCGCTTGTGATCGGCGACGAAGCCGCCACCCGGGAGAATCGAATGGCGGCGGTGCTGAATGCTTGCCGGGATGCGGACATGACCATGGGGGTGGTGGAGGACGTACCTTTGGCAGATATGACGGATAGCCTGCTGCAGCTGGCCGCTATCTACCGTGACAAGGACTGTGATGCCATTGTCGCCGTGGGGCAGGAAACATTTATGGACCTGGCCAAAGCCCTGAATTTGCTTCTGTCCACCGGGGCGGATACCCTGGCGCCGTTGGCCGACGGGCAGACCGTTCCCCGAACCCTCAATCCCTTGGCGGTCATTCCAGCGGCCTCCGCCGACGGGTTTGAGGCGTCGGGCTACCTGCATTTTGAGGGACATACCCTGCGATCAGTCCATTTGATGCCGCAACTGCTCTTTCTCGATCCCCGTGCAACCGGCCGGCCTGATGACGAGGCCATGGTGGCGACCGCCCTGAACGCGCTCACCAACGGTGTGGAGGCCTACTTCGGTGTCGATACCAATCCCATAAAGGCCATCTATGCCCGCCCCGCCACTCTGCTTGCCACAGAGGCGCTCTGTGTGCTGGCGGGGCGCGGCACCCGCGCTGCCGACCTTGCCATGACCGTCACTCATGCGGCCGCCCTGGGCGGATGTGCCTTGGGAGGTGACCGGCTCTCGACCACGCATTGCCTGGCCCAGGCCATCGCAGCCACCGGCAAGGCTTCGGAGGCCCAGGCCAAAGGCGTTCTCCTGTCCTATGTACTGGAACAGCGTGTCCTGGAAGGAGCGATGAATGTCGATGTGTTATTGAGTCTGGCTGGCGGCAACGACCGTTTTGCCCGTACGCCCGAGCACCAGCGTGGCCCGGCAGCGATTTATTTTATACGCAGTCTGATCAACCAGCTGTTCGAAACCAGCGACGGTAAAATCGGTCGGACTCTGCAGGACATCGGTCTGACGCGTTCCGCGCTTGCTGCCATTGCCAAGAGCGCCTGCGCGGATGATACCCATGAGAATCCGGAGGTCTTTGAAACCATCCTCACCCATGCGTGGGAAGGGCGGCCCTTTGGTTGTATGACCTGATCCTCCCCATTAAGGAGCGCATTTCATCATGCTGAATATCCCCGGGTATTATGAATATTGCTGCCGCGTCAATGTCGTGGCCGGACACGACGCCCTGGAAAAAATTCCTGGCATTCTTGCAGGGGTTAACGCTTCCCGTCCCATGATTGTAACGGACCCCGGGGTGGCCGGGGCCGGTCTGATCGATCTGGTGACCAGTGCTTTGGGCAACCAGGTGCAGATTGGCGGCGTGGATGCCGAAGTCCCGCCGGATTCCTCTCTCGAGGCCGTACGGCGGATCGCGGCGGCCTATCGCCAAAACGACTGTGATGCCCTGATCGCCGTGGGAGGCGGATCGGTTCTGGACACGGCCAAGGGGGTCAACATCATGGTCTCGGAGGAGACCGGCGATCTGATGGCCTTCAGCGGGGCCGGCGCCCTGAAGCACCGCCTCAAGCCGCTCATCGCCATTCCCACCACAGCCGGCACCGGATCGGAAACCACCCTGGTGGCGGTCATCAAAGACCATGAACGCCACCAAAAAATGCTGTTTACCAGTTATTTTCTTCTGCCGGATGCGGCCATTCTCGATTCCCGCATGACCCTCACCCTGCCGCCGGCCATCACGGCCGCCACTGCCATGGATGCCCTCACCCATGCCATGGAAGCCTATACCTGCCTGGCCAAAAACCCGTTGAGCGATGCCAGCGCCATATCCGCCATCGAACTGATCGCGCGGCATCTCATGCCGGTCATGAAACAGCCCGACGACCGGGACGGCCGTCTGGCCCTGGCCCTGGCCGCCACCCTGGCCGGCATGGCCTTTTCCAATGCCATGGTGGGAATGGTGCACACCATCGGACATGCCATCGGGGCGGTTTGCGGTGTGCCCCACGGCACCTGTATGGCCATCCTCCTGCCCTATGGCCTGGAGTACAATCTGCACCGCAACGGTCATTTGACGTCCGAGCTGCTTCTGCCCCTCGAGGGGGCCGATGTCTATGCCCGCACACCCCAGGAGAAGCGCGCCCTGCGGGTGATCGTACGGGTCAGGGAGCTGAACCAGTCCCTCAATGACATCACCCACGGACGGCATGCCCGCTTTCTCGGCGAAATCATCGACCGGGACGGCAACCCGGCCGTGCCCAAGGATCGTTTGCCGGACATCGTCGCGACGGCCAAAAACGATGGGTCCTTGCTTTACAATCCCGAAGAGCTGGATGACGAGGACTATCGGATGGTTCTTGAACACGCCTGGGACGGCACCCCCCTGGATCGCAACCGGGTTAAAAAGGGATAGACCGCACCGCACCCGCTTGACCCGTTGGGACAAACCCGTTATTTTCCGCCATTAGCGCCACCTTGATGGGCTTGGCTGCCATGGCAGGACTTCCTGATGCTTGGGCAGGTGATTCGTGCTCTTTGTTCATGGCATGGCAGGTCCTGCGCTTAACCGCATCATGCTTTTGTCCAATCGGAAGAAGACATGCCTGGCTTCTCTTTAGTTACCGGCAATCGCCTGGAGCGATTGGCCCGCGTTCTTGCCCAGCGTACCCAGGGGCGTTCAGGGGATCCCTTCACCCCGGAGACGATCGTGATCCAGAGCCGGGGCATGGAGCGCTGGCTGGCATTGGCCAGCGCCAGGCATATCGGCATCGCCGCCAACCTGCACTTTCCCTTTCCGGAGGCCTTCATCCGCACGGTGATCAAAGCGGTGCTGCCCGAGGTGCCGGAAGCGGAACCCTTCCAGCGCGATGTCATGCTCTTCGCCATTTTCGACCTGCTGCCCCGCTGCCTGGAGACAGATCCCTCCTTCGCGCCGTTGCAAGGGTACCTTCGTCAGGACGACCGGGGGGAAAAACGGCTGCAGCTGGCTCAGCGGATCGCCCATCTTTTCGACCAGTACCAAATCTTTCGACCCGATATGATTTTCGCCTGGGATGAGGATCGCCCCACCGGCGAGGGGCATCACCGCTGGCAGGCCTTTTTGTGGCGGGAACTTACCCGGCGCCTGCCCGGCATTCACCGGGCACGCCTATGGCAACGGACCATCGAAGTCTTGCGGCAGGGACGGTTCCCGGAAGGGGGCCTGCCGCCCCGTCTATCCGTCTTCGGTATTTCCTATCTGCCACCTTTTTATTTGCAGGTGTTTCTTTCCCTGTCCGCTGTCATGGAGGTGGTCTTCTATCAGCTCAATCCCTGCCGTGAATACTGGGCCGATATCGTCAGCCGGGGCGAGGAAACGCGCCTGCAGCGGCCCTGGCGGGAATCGGCCCGCTCGATACCGAAAGATGATTTTCACATGGAGGAGGGCAACCGGCTGCTGGCCTCCATGGGGCATCAGGGCCGGGCTTTCCATCGCTTGATGGGCGATTTCGATTGCCAGGTACAAGAGGATTTCCGGGATAACCCGGGGGACTCCCTCCTGGCGCATATCCAGTCCGATATCCTCAACCTGCGTACCGGCCCCCCCGGGAGAAATGGGAACGGGCAACTTGGAAGAGATGGCTCTCTGCAAATCCATGCCTGCCACAGCCCCATGCGCGAGGTCGAAGTGCTCCATGATTACGTGCTGGACTTCTTGAACAACGATGCGGACCTGCACCCCCGGGACATCCTGGTGCTGACACCGGATATCGACACCTATGCCCCCTATATCCAAGCTGTTTTCGGGGAGCCCGAAGACGAAACCCACCGCCTGGCTTTCAGCATTGCCGACCGCAAGCCGGTAAAGGGCCATCCGGTGGTGGAAGCCTTCACTTATCTGCTGAACATCAACCAGTCCCGTTTTCCGGCCAGCGAACTGACCGCACTGCTCGAAGCCCCGGCGGTACGTCGGGCCTTCGAACTGGCGGAAGACGACCTGCCGCTTATCGGTCAATGGATTGACGACACCCGCATTCGCTGGGGATTGGATGGCCGTTCCAAAGCCCGTTGGGAATTACCGGCCCGGGAAGAAAACACCTGGCAGGCTGGCCTGGATCGTTTGGTCCTGGGCTATGCCTTCGCTCCTGAAAATCCGCAATTATTCAAGGGCATTCTGCCGGCCCCGCAGGCGGAAGCTTCGCATGGGGAAACCATTGGCCGCCTGGTGCGTTTTGTCGAAGCCTTGGGGGAATGGCAGATCCAAGCCGGCCGGCCCATGTCTTGGGATGGCTGGTTCGCCCGGCTTCGACAGCTTTTGGACACGTTTTTCAGCATTGGGCCGGAGAATTCCGAAGATGAAAACGACCTTCAACTGATCAGGCGACTGGTTGCCGGGATGCAACAGCAGGCCGTGGCGGCCCAGGCGGAGGAGGCTGTCGAAGTGGCGGTGGTCCGCACCTATCTTGAGCAACGCCTGGAAGAGGAACAGTCCGGCGGCGGGTTCATCTCCGGCGGAATTACCTTTGCGGCGCTCCTGCCCATGCGCAGCATTCCCGCCAAAGTGATTTGTCTGCTGGGGATGAATCAGGATGGGTTCCCTCGCGAGGACCGTCCCCTGGGATTCGACCTCATGGCGGCAAATCCGCGTCCGGGCGACCGGTCCCGTCGCGACGACGACAAATATCTGTTTTTGGAAGCCTTGATTTCAGCCCGACAGATTTTCTATTTGAGTTATATCGGCTATGACATTCAGGACAACGCCCGTCAGCCGCCCTCCGTCCTGATCAGCGAACTGATCGATTACATCGCCGAAGCGTATGGTCTTTCCGAATCGGATCTGATCGCCGGCCATCGCCTGCAGGGGTTTTCCGAAGCCTATTTCAACGGCGCGCATGCCGGCCTGTTCACCTACAGCCGCCAAGCCTGCGATGCGGCCCGCAGCCTGGCCCGCGCGCGCCGGACCGTCCCGGTGAAGGAACCATTTGTCAGCGGACCGCTGCCGGAATGGGATGATGGTTTCCAGACCGTGGACATCGAGACCCTTGGGCGGGCCCTGAGCCATCCCAGTCGTTTTCTGCTGGAAAAACGGATGGGGGTGAAACTCTACGACGATTCGAAGTCGGAAAACGACCGGGAAAGCTTTGCCTTGGATCCCCTGGAGCGCTTCAGCCTCGGGCAGGACGTGACCCGACAGTTGGTCATCCCGTCATCCAGCGTGAATCCCCTGGATATCGCCCGCGCCGAGGGGCGTCTCCCGCATGGCGCGCCCGGTTACATCAGCTTTGATGAGGTTTATAACGAGGCCGAAGATATTGCCGCGGCTGTGCGGCATTTTCAGCGCGATAGTCTCCCCGTCACCCACCCGGTGCAGGACCAGATCGATTCTTTTACCATAACCGGCGCTTTGACCACGATTTTTCCGGCCGGCCAACTATGTTATCGTTACGCCCATACGCGCGGCGTCGATCTGATCGACGCCTGGCTGCGTCATCTGCTCTGGTGCCGGGCAGCGACCCGTCCGGCGCAATGCGTAACCCTGGTCATCAACCGCGACGGTCGGCGGCGTTTTGGACCCGTGGACGGGGCCGGGGACCATCTTAGGACCATGCTGGCCCTTTACCGCCAGGCCGGGCACGGGCTGGTGCCGCTTTTCCCGAGGGCTTCCTGGCAGTATGCCACCCTGCGGTTTGAAAACGACCTTCCGCAGGAAACGGTCCTCGACCGTGTCCGATCCCGATGGCAGCAATCCTATGTCCTGCCCGGCGAGGCGGAAGATCCCTATATCCAGCAGTGCTTTGGGGAACGCGACCCCTTGGACGAAACCTTTGTCAGGATGGCGGAAACCCTTTTTGAACCCATCCTGGAACACAGCGCCCCCTTTTGACATCGGTCGGAAAGGGATTGCCACCAGCCACTATGGAAGAAGGCCAGGATCGTGTGCGACCCCGGAACGGAGCGGGGCGGATCAGCGCCATTCGATTGGAGACGTCCGGTCGTGTGAAACGCGCGGCGGTCTATGTGGACGATCGCCTGGCGGTTTATGCCCTTCCCGGCGAGGTGCAAAATCTTGTGATCGGTGAGGTGGTTCGTGGGGAAGAATTGCGCCAACTGCAGGAGGGCTATCAAAAGGGTGCCTATCTGCAAGCCGTTCGGTTTCTGGCAAGGCGGGATCGAAGTGTCCGAGAAGTGCAGCGGCATCTCTATGCCAAGGGGTGGGATGAAGCGGCCTGTGAGCACGCGGTGAACCGACTGCAGCAGGAGCGGTTTCTCGATGACAAGGCCTTGGCCCGAAAATGGGTCGATTATCGCGCCCGCACCGCCCCGCGCAGCCGCAGGGTGATGATGCGGGAACTGGAGCAAAAGGGTCTCGACCGCCAAATCATCGGCGACGCGGTCGCCTCCATGGATGAAGAGGCCCTATCGCTGAGCTGTGCCCAAAAGAAGGCCCGGCAGTGGCAACGTTTTGCCGGCGACGAACGCCGGCAACGGATCATGGTGTTTTTGCAGCGCAAGGGCTTTCCTTATGCCATCTGCCGGGAAACGGCACGCAGGATGATTGCAGACGGGCAGGATGATTGACTTTTAACCCGCATACCATTATTAGACCTCCACACGGTGCTGGACGGAGCTTCGGGTGACCAGCCCATGAGAGGAGGGCAGGGTTGGCAACCGTCGACGGCCGGCAAGGAGATGATTTAGCTATGGTTCCATCAATGCTATTGTATATTGTAGCGGTGCTGGCCGCCAACTATACGGCTACTTGGTTCATGCCGTTGCCGCTTTTCGGACTGGTGTCTGTCGGCACCCTGGTTTTCGGCGTGACCTTTACCCAACGCGACCGGGTACACCGTTTCGGTCGCAAGGCGGTCTATGCCATGATTTTCGTGGCGGCGGTGGGGATGGTGCTCGAATCCCTTTTCCTTGGTGTCGAGTGGCGCATTATTCTGGCCTCGTTTCTGGCCATCGTGCTCAGCGAGGCCGCCGATACGGAAATCTATCACCGGCTGCTCCATCGCAGCTGGTTGCAGCGGGTGGCCGGATCCAACATCGTGAGCATCCCGCTGGACAGCCTGCTTTTCAACCTGATTGCCTTTTGGGGTGTTTTCGAGCCGACCATGCTGACGGCCATCATCTTCGGCGAAATTGTGACCAAATTCTCCACCGGTGCGTTGGCCGCCCTGTGGCGGGCGCCGCGCAAGATCGAAAACGTACCGGCCTGATCGACAGGAGGATGCCATGGGCCAAGTCGCGCAACCAGTTCACCGAAAGGTTGAAAGACGGGTCGCCCCCCGGTTCGGGGTTGAATGCTGGGCGGAAGAATGCTTCGATGCCGGGGTGTATTTCCACCGTGTGACCAATCTTAGCCGGGACGGTTTTTTTGTCGAAAAAAAACTGCCTTTCCGGGTGGGGCAAACCATCCGTATGCGGCTCGATCTGCCGGGTTTCGCCGACAAACCGGAAGCCCGATCGCGGGTGGTCAACAACTATCGCGACAAGCAGGACCAGTTGTGTGGTGCCGGATTCCAATTTTTGGATCTGGATGGGCAATCCCGCAAGGTTATTGAAGCCTTTATCCAGCGCATGACGTTACGGAACAAATGAGGCCGATCAAAAACCGTCCCTGCGCCACAAAAGCTGTTATGCCCGGATCGTCATAAGGAGCGGCCATGACACTGACCAAATACCTCCAAAAAGCGGGCCGGTTTGAAATTCAGCCCTATCGCCGGAAGGTGGATCAACGCCGGCTATCCGAATCCCACATTGCCTACTCCGGGTCGCCGTTCAAACACCCCGACAACCCGGACAAGGTGATTCTGCTCGCCGATCCCTTCAGCCAGAATACCTTTTACTACGAGTTCAACAAAGAGGATATCACCCTTGCCGAAGACCTGCCCAGCATTGTCAACCTGGATGAAGAAACCCTGACGATGGTGCGCCTGTGGGTGAAGAAGGGGGTCCTGGCCGTGCGCTGCACACCCTTCCGGGTCGCCAACACCCTGGACTGATCCAATGACGAAACCGTCATCGTTGGGTGTTGGCGCTAAAAGGCACCCAGCTGGCAAGGCCGCACCTTGATCGCCAGGGCTTCGCACACATTGGCCACTGCCAGGCGGGAAAGCTGCCAGCGATCGGCAATGGCCCAGGCGTCGCTACAGGGCAGGCGGCCGTCCCTGAGGGCGGCGCGAATCTCCTTTTCCAGTCCGGCATCCCATTGGTCGGCTTTCTTGACGATCCGCTTTTCCGGCTGATAGCCGAATAACCCCAGCTGACAGCGCGACAGGCGTACCTCCATCAAATCCAGCGCCTGGCCAATATCCGCCGGGTCGCATGCCAGCCGTTTGGCTACCCCATGAGCAGCAGCGCAACTGATAAGCCCCCCCTTGATTTTCTCCCCCAACGCCGCGGCCAGACACTCTTCCAAGACGGCAGACGGGGGATGCTTGCTGGCATAACCTTCACGATGGGATTCTGACATTCGGTCCTCCTTTGGCCTGGGGGGCGGCAGCCCCCGGGATGCGTTGCTCTTCAATCAATTACCGGTTCACGCCTCTTGCCGGAGACCGGAGCCCACCGGCCGCCCTGAAAACCGGGCCGTTACCTTATGCCAAAAAGCACGATGCGATCAAGCATAGATCGGCATCAACTGTCCACTACAGGAAATCCGTTCACAGCCATCATCGGAAATTGACACTACCGGACAGGATTGATAGGGTGGCCGGACGTTTCAGACTGCCTGCCGGGATAGCGCTCCGGCAGACAGTCTGGCGTCTTTTCCGTCGAACACCCCAGAGGAGAATTGGGATGACAACCAATGCGCGTTTCATGCCGGCTTTCGCCACCCCGGAGGAACTCCGTGCTCACCAGCTCAAAGGACTGCAATGGACGGTAGCCCATACCTATAACGAATCCCCAGATTACCGCCAAAAATTTGATGCGGCCGGTGTGACACCGGCGGACATTCAGGAGCTGGATGACCTGCGGCGTCTGCCCTTTACCACGGCCGACGACTTGCGCAACGGCTATCCTTTTCCGCTGCGCTGCGTACCGTTCGAGAAAATCATCCGGATTCATTCCAGCAGCGGGACCACCGGCAAACGCAAAAACCTGTGCTACACCCAAAAAGATGTCGATGACTGGGCCCATTTTTTTGCCCGTTGCTATCAGATGGCCGGTGTGACCGCTCAAGACCGGGTTCAAATTGCGGTAGGGTATGGCGTTTGGACCGCAGGTGTGGGGTTTCAGGCAGGCTGTGAAAAGATCGGCGCCATGGCCCTGCCGGCCGGACCGGGCAACGTGGACCTGCAATGTCAATTCATGCTGGATCTGCAATCTACCGTGCTGTGTTGCACCGCTTCCATGGGACTTTTGTTGGCCGAGGAAATCAAACGGCGCGGATTGAGCGATCTCATCAGCATTCGTAAGATCATCTACGGTTCGGAGCGTTCGTCCCGGTCCATGCGGGAGAAGATCAGCAGCCTCCTGGGGGGCGCTGAATTGTTTGATATCACCGGCCTGACGGAATTATATGGCCCGGGAACCGGCATCGAGTGCCGCCACCACGATTGCATCCACTACTGGGCCGACTACTTCCTGCTTGAAATCATCGATCCGGAAACCCTCCAGCCCGTGGAAGACGGGGCGTGGGGGGAGATGGTGATCACCAGCCTGAGTAAGGAAGCCGTGCCCCTGATTCGCTACCGCACCCGGGATATTACCCGCATCCTTCCGGGCCCCTGCAGCTGCGGCAGCATCATGCCCCGGCATTCGCGCATCATGGGCCGCACCGACGATATGTTCAAGTTCCGGGCGGTAAATATTTACCCCTCGCATATCGACAAGATTATCTCGGGCCTGGCCGGATTGGGGTCGGAATACCAAATCCACCTCATCCGCGATGCCTCTGAACGGGGGGTCATGCGCATTGTCTGCGAGATCGGCGAAGAGGCCCACATGGAAGAATCGCAACCCCTGGCGGCCATGCTGGTGAAGAAAATCAAGCGCGAACTGATGGTCACCCCGGAAGTAGAGCTCGTGGCCTATGGAAGCCTGCCGCGTTCGGAACGCAAGAGCCAGCGTGTTTTCGATACACGCATCCAGGATTCGATCATCTAAGGTCTCTGGACGGACACCGCGGTGGCTGAATAAAGCCTGGTTTTAGCAAAGAACCCCTAAGTTCCCGGCGGCGGCGTAATTCATGGCAAGAGAATCGCCCTTTGTGGTCATCCCCTTCCAAAGACTGAGTGCGGAGGCCCTGACCGGATTGATAGAGGCCTATGTCAACCGGGAAGGCACGGACTACGGGCATGGGACGGCCCCCTCGCTGTCCCAGAAGGTCGTCCAGGTGCGTCGCCAGTTGGAGGAGGGGACCGCGGTGATCGTTTTTGACCCCGCCCTCCAAAACTGTAATATCATTCCCCGGCACACGCTGCCCAAGACGTCCGACTCCTAACCTTAAGTAGGCGGGTGAAGCCCTTCTTGCCATGCAAGCTTTCGATCCTATCCAGAGTCCGCTGCACGGCAAATGCCTGATCGAAGCCGGTGCGGGAACCGGCAAGACTTACGCCATCACCACCCTGGTGCTGCGCCTGATCCTTGAAAAAGCCCTGCCGGTGGAAACGATTCTCGTCGTAACCTTTACCACCGCGGCCACGGCCGAATTGCGGGATCGCTTGCGCCGCCGGTTGAAGACCGCCCAAAGGATCCTACGGGGAGAGGCGTGTGACGATCCGCAACTAAATCGTCTAATTGCCGACTGCCGCCCTAAAGAAACGGCCACCGAGCGGCTGGAAGACGCCCTGGCGAATTATGACCGCATGCCGGTTTTCACCATTCATGGGTTTTGCCAGCGAATCCTCAACGAAATGGCTTTTGAAACCGGCAGCGCTTTTGACGCCGAACTCGTGACGGACACGACCCCTCTGATTCAGCGGCTGGCCGATGATTTCTGGCGTAAAACCTGGACCGCAGCCGCCCCGGAACTCATGCGGTTTGCCTTGCCCCGGATGAAAAGTCCCGACCATCTGGCCCTGTTGTACCGGCGCTATGCGGTTCCGTTGATGGACATCCAACCGGACGCGACTCCGGCAGCGCCCTCCATGGAGACCTTTCGAACGCAATGGTCCCAGATACGGGACCATTGGCCGTTATGCCGTGACGACGTCTTGGCCCTGCTGGCATCACCCGGCCTCAAGGCCAATATCTATGGTCGCCCGACCGATTCCGGCCACTTGGGCGCATTCCGCACCCCGCGGGAAGAAAAGATTCAAACCTGGGCCGGCGAACTGGACCGGTGGACACGATCGCCGACCAACGCCTTTCCGCCGCCGGAAGCCCTGGCCTATTTCACCTCCGGCAAACTCGTCCAGTCCGTCAAGAAAGGTGCTCCGGTTCCCCGGCATTCCTTTTTCGAGCAATGTGAACGCCTGCAGGAAGAGGCCCGTCGTCTGGAGGCACAGTTGCAGGCCTGGCTCGTTGGGACTTTTGTGAACTTCTTCCAGGCGATGGCGGCAGGACTGCGCCAGATCAAACAGGAGCAACAAGTCCTGTTTTTCGATGATCTTCTCATGAAGGTTCACGAGGCCCTGCAGCAAAAGGGCAACAGCGCTTTGAAGCACATGCTGAGGATGCGCTATCGTGCTGCCCTGATTGACGAATTCCAGGATACGGACGCCATCCAATACGCGATTTTCAACGATCTCTTCGGGGGGGGCGAACACCTGATGGCCATGATCGGCGATCCGAAACAGGCCATTTACAGTTTTCGGGGGGCCGACATCTTTACCTACCTGTACGCCGCCCAGGATGCCCCGCAGCGCTACACCTTGACACGGAACTGGCGTTCCACCCCGCACATGGTTGAGGCCCAGAACAGTCTCTTCGGCCATCATGCCCGGCCCTTCCTGTGGCCTGAGATCGCCTACCATCGGGCCCTGGCCGCGCGGGGGGAAATGCCCGCCGGCCAGGAAGGGGATCGTCCTCCTCCCTTGACCGTGTGGTACTTCGACAACCCTGCGGTGACCATGCGGCGTCGGGCCTTCAATAAGCAGACGGCCGGCCAGCGTATTCTGGCAACCCTGGCCAGTGAAGTGCGGCGGCTGGCCGCTGCATCGCCGCCCGGGGAGGGCTGCGCCGTTTTCCAGGACATGGCGGTTCTGGTGCGCACCAACCGGCAGGCCCAGGAGGTGAAACATTGTCTGGCCGAGGCAGGCGTTCCCGCCGTCATCTACAATGCGGGCAGTGTGTTCCACCAGCCGGAAGCCCTTGACCTGCGGCGCCTGCTGCGGGCCGTAGCGGATCCGAGTGGCGAAAGCCGGCTGCGCACGGTGCTCACGACACCCCTGTTCGGCTGCCACAGTGAGGCCCTGGTCTTCGAGGATGCCGGACCGGACTGGTGGGCCGCCATGGTGGACCGCTTTTTCGGGTATCGCGAGCTGTGGCACCGGGATGGGTTCATCCGCATGTTCCGGCAGCTGGTCTTACGGGAACAAATTGTCGCACGACTGCTGGCCGGCCCCGGCGGAGAACGGTATCTCACCAATGTGCTGCACTTGGCGGAATTGCTGCACCAGGCCTCGCTTGAACGGGAACTGGGCATCGCTGAACTCATTCAATGGATGGATGTCCGGCGCATGCAGGCCAACGACACCGCCGATGCCCACCAGATGCGGCTGGAAAGCGACGATCAGGCCGTCACCATCATGACGGTTCACAAAAGCAAAGGGCTGGAATTCCCCATCGTGTTCTATCCCTTCGCTTGGGAAGGGCCGGCGCCGCCACGCCCTCCGGCCCTTTGCCATCAGGACGACCGCGACGGACATCGCCTGCTGGATCTGGGGTCCGATCAGCTGGAGAGCAACCTGGCCAAGATGGCGGAGGAACAGCTGGCCGAGGAAATCCGTCTGTTATATGTCGCCGTCACCCGGGCCAAAGAACGTTGTTATCTCGTTTGGGGGCCGCTGCCCTCGAGCGAGCACTCCGCCCTGGCCTACCTGCTCTATGGTGGAGGTGACGATGCTAAGACCGATGAGCAGGGGATGCGGCCGAAAATCGCCACCGCTTTCCGGGGGGCGGATGACACGGCCTACCGGGCGCCCATCGAAGCCCTGGTTGGGCAGTCGCAAGGCACGCTGGCGCTGGTCGATCTGCCGGAATCGTCCTCCGACCAAAGGCCAGCGTTGTTTCCGCCCGAATCACCGCACGAACGCCATGCCCGTCAGTATAAGCGGGGCCCAATGCCGGTCTGGAAGGTGGCCAGCTTTTCCTCTTTCATCAGCAAGCGCCGTGACGACGGTGAAATCCGGGAGGGGGGCTTGGAGAAAGAGGATCCCTATGGCGAAAGCCTTTCTTCTGAGGCGCATCGGGATCCATCCCGCGACATCGGCGAAATCGCCCGCTTTGAGGCCGGCCCGCGGGCCGGCGTCTTTCTGCACGAGATTCTGGAAAAGATCGATTTCACGGAAAGCGCCTCCCTGGCCTGGCAGGACGTCATCGAAGAGCGTATGCAGGTCCACGGCATTGACGGCCGTTGGCAATACGCCATCCAGGACATGCTGGGGCGTGTGGTGCACACCCCCCTGGAGGCAGGCACCGGCAACCCCTTTGCCCTGCGACAGATTACGAACGCGAACCGCTTGAATGAATTGGAATTTCACCTGCCCCTGCGCGCCGTCAACGCTGCTTCACTGGTCCAGGCATTTGCCGACGGTCGCCAAACGGTTTTCCAGGGCAAACTCAACGATCTCTTGGAGCAGCTGTCGTTCTCCCTGTCCGGCGGATACCTGAAAGGGTTTATCGATCTGGTTTTTCGCCATGAAGGTCGCTATTTCATTGCCGACTGGAAATCCAACCTCCTGGGGGATTCCTTTGACGCCTACCATCCCCGCCGCCTGGTGGACGTAATGGTGACGGACTATTATTTTTTACAGTATCACATTTATGCGCTGGCCCTTGATCGCTACTTAAAATCTTGCCTTCCAAACTATGCTTACCACAAGCACTTTGGCGGCGTTTTCTATCTTTTCATCCGCGGCATGGGCGTGCCAAACGGACCGTCGTCCGGGGTGTTCTACGACTGCCCGGCCGGGGCGCTCATGCAACGACTGGAACAGGCGTTGATATTGTAAAAATACCAAGAGATTAAACCGCTATATATAAAGTAAGTAATGAATTTCAAGACATACGAAATGCTGCTGCGGCGTGAGCTCTTCCGGGATATCGACATGGCTTTCGCACGGTTGCTCAACCGCGTGGCGCCGGAGGAACCCCGGGATGTTTTGCTGGCCGCCCTTCTGACCAGCCGTGCCACCGGAGAGGGCCATGTTTGTATCGACCTTCACCAGTGGGGGGAACAGGCCATCCGACTGCCCCAGGAAGACGGTACGGCCGTTCCGTGTCCCGGGGCCGAAGCATGGATCACACAATTGCAGGAATCCGATCTGGTCGGCCAAAGCGACGGGAACCGCCCCCTCGTGCTGGACGATAAGGGGCGGGTCTACTTGCAGCGTCTCTACCGGGATGAGCAGAACCTGGCGGCGGATCTTCGCCATCGGGCCCTGGCAGAACGCCCGCCCGTTCCAATCACCCGGCCCCATGAGGTGCGAACGCTTCTGGAGCGCTATTTTGGCGGTTCCGACAAAAAGGTCGGACCGGATTGGCAAAAAGTAGCCGCCGTGGTGACAATTTTAAAAAGGCTTTGCATCATCAGCGGCGCTCCGGGAACCGGCAAGACCACCACGGTGGCCAAATTGCTCGGTGCTCTCCTGGAGATGACATGCCCCGATTCGCTGCGCATTCATCTTTGCACCCCCACCGGCAAAGCCGCCGCCCGACTGGGGGCGGCCCTGGCCGAAGCCAGCCGTCAATTGGATTGTCCTCCCGCGGTCGCCGCGGCCCTTGCGGATCTGGTGCCCTGCACCATCCACCGCCTTCTGGGGGTTCAACGGGGCGGCAGGGGATTCCGCTATCATGAGGGCCACCGTCTGCCCACCGATCTGGTCGTCGTTGACGAAGCCTCCATGGTGGATCTTGTTTTGATGAGTCGGTTGGTGCGGGCCGTTCCCGAAGAGGCCCGTCTGGTCATTTTGGGGGACAAGGACCAGCTGGCTTCGGTGGAGGCCGGCGCCGTATTCGGTGATCTCTGTCGCAATGCGCTTAAAACATCTTACTCGTCCGCAATGCGACAGGCCATCGCGGAAATGGCCGGGGTCAGCCTGGATCCTCATGCCGCCGCGGCCCCCCATCCTGCGGCACTGGATGATTGTCGGGTGGTTTTGCAAACCAATTATCGTTTCGCACCGGAAGAGAGCATCGGCGCTGTTGCGCGTGCCGTGAACGCCGGCCATACCGAAGCGTTGTTCGATATCTTGAAGACGAACCCGGCCCGAGGCGTCCGCTGGATGTCGTGGCACACGCGCCGGAGCTACGATAAAATCCTTGCAGCACAAGCCCACAGAGGCTATGAAATCTATCTTACCAGCCGGGGACCGGAGGAGGCCCTGTCCAATTTCAGCCGCTTCATGATATTGAGCGTCTTAAAATCGGGACCCTTCGGTGTGGATGGGTTAAACGCCCTTGTCATGGCGACGCTGCAGCAGAAACGGCTGATTGGTCGAAACCGCCCCTGGTTTGTGGGGCGTCCCGTCATGATTACCCGCAACCATTATCCCCTCCGGCTTTATAACGGGGACATCGGGTTGACCTGGCCGGATCCAGATGGTCGTTTGAAAGTCTGGTTCGATGGGGAGGACGGCGGCTTGCGCGCCATCAGCCCCCAGCAGCTACCCCCGCACCAGACCGTGTTTGCCATGACCGTCCATAAAAGCCAGGGATCGGAATTCGACCACGCCCTCCTGGTTTTGCCGGATCAGGACACACCGGTGATGACACGCGAACTGGTCTATACGGGATGTACCCGGGCCCGGCAGCGCTTGACCCTGGTGGCACAGGAAGAGATGATCGCTCTATCCCTGTCGCGCACCATCCAGAGGACATCGGGTCTGGTGGATGCCCTGCAGCGATGAGTTCGGCGTCATCGGGGATTGACAACAGGATCGTCTTATATCCCGGCAGCGACGGAACCCATTTCACAATCTTCAACACCAAGCAGGAGTTTTGCCATGCAAACGAAAGCCGTTATTAGGGGAACCGGACGTTATGTGCCGCCCCGCGTTGTCACCAACGACGATCTGACCCAATGGATGGAAACATCGGATGAATGGATCCGGCAACGCACCGGCATTGAAAAGCGGCACTGGATCGATGAGAAAGCCCCGGTCGGGGCCAGCGATCTTGGTCTCGAGGCCAGCCGGATAGCCCTCGACAGGGCCGGCTGGACCGCCGCGGATATCGACCTGATCATATTCGCCACCCTCAGCCCGGATCTTTTTTTCCCGGGGTCGGGGTGTCTGCTACAGCATAAACTGGGATTGCAGGATACGCCGTCGCTGGATATTCGCCAGCAGTGCACCGGCTTCATTTATGGCCTGGCCACGGCCGATGCCTATATCCGCAGCGGCATGGCCCGTAAAATTCTCTTGGTGGGGGCCGAGGTGCACAGCTCCGGTCTGGATCTTTCCACCACAGGCCGCGATGTGAGCGTGATCTTCGGCGACGGCGCGGCAGCAGTCTGCATCGAAGCGGTGGAGACTGATGCGAAGGTGGGCGTCTTGGCTTCGGTACTGCACGCCAAGGGCGCCATGGCGGAAAGCCTCATGACCGAGGCACCGACCTCACGGAAGTGGCCGCGGCTGACAACGAAAATGATGGAGGAGCGCCGCCATTATCCGCATATGGACGGCAAGGGGATTTTCAAGGAGGCCCTGCGACGTCTTCCGGAGGTCACCAATGAAGCGCTGCAGCAGGCCGGGCTCGAAAAGGAAGACATCGATCTCTATATCCCCCACCAAGCCAATATGCGCATCAACCAGTTCTACCAGCAGATGATGAAACTGCCCGAAGAAAAGGTCTTTCACAATATCCAGCGCTACGGCAACACCACAGCGGCGACCATCCCTTTGGCCCTGGACGAGGCCCTGGAAATGGGACTGGTAGGGAAGGGTAGCACGGTATTGTTCCTGGGGCTGGGATCCGGTGTTACCTGGGGGGCCAACATCCATCGGTTTCCCGCGTAAAAAGGCGCTTAAAAACCGGTCAGTGAACCGAATCCAAAGGGGGGCGGATCTTCCGCCCCCCTTTATTTTTTCCACTTTCAGGAGGCTATTGTCGTCGGGTGCACGGGATCGCGTCGGCCAGGATGCCGCGAACCCGGTCGAGCAACAGGCAGGTGTCAGAACAGCGCGGCAGGTTTTCGCTTTGTTCGCAGGAACGGCAGGGGCTCTCCATCAGATAGCCGATCTCGAAGTCGAAATGACAGGTGTAGGAATAGGGTGCGTCCGGGATACGCTGCAATTTCATGTCAGGATTACCACAAAATCATTCATGTTGGTGGCGTCGTAAAAACGCGTTTGGGTAAAAGGGCATACCGTCGGTTCGCGGCGGCCAAACGAGAATGTTCTCTATCAGAAAAGCCTGCCTCGGCCAACCCCTTAAGCCTGACGCGCAGGGCTTTTATCGATCACCGGCATCGCGTTGCCACGCACCACCTGTTCGCGATTCAGAAAGCGCCGGTATTCCACCATCTTGGCGAAGGCCAGGACCGCCCGTTCCGGTGTTTCGTAGAAAACGCCGTTATAGGCACAGCCCTCGACCGGATACACCGTTCGATCGTTGTCTTCCCGCAGCAGGCTGACGCCGAAAACCGGTTTGCCGTAGCGCGCGCACAATTCGGCGATCCGTTGTACATAGCTCTTTTCGAAGGCTTCCAGGGTTTGCCGCGTCGCGGCCAGAAAGTCTTCACTGAGATCCGGGTCGGCGGTGGCGGCCGAAGCGGTCAGGCGTTGGACAAAGATTCGCCGTCCAAGGATGCCCAGGTTGATCACCGCGTCGCAGCCATCCCAGCGCAGCAATTCTTCCATAACCAACATGGGCAGATCCAGATCGTTTTCGCCCACCAGATCCACCGGATTGGTCCGGCTCCAATAGGGGGGCAGCATCGTATCAATGCGGGCGATGACAGTCTCGTCCAGGGGCGGCACCTCGATACCGTTCTGGTTGCACAGATCAGCGGTCACAACACCCCAGCCACCGCCTAATGTCATGATGGCGGCGCGGTTGCTTTCGGGCAAGGGCAATGAGGAAAAAGCGGCGGACAGGTCGAGGAGTTCCATGGGGCGGTCCACTTTGACGATACCGGCCTGCCGGCACATGGCATTGAACACGGCGGTGTCCGACGCCATGGCCCCGGTATGACTGGCCGCGGCCCGGTTGCCGGCCTGGCTCTGGCCGCCCTTCAGCAGCATGATGGGTTTGTGCCGGCTTACCCGACGCGCGTTTTCGAAAAAGCGGCGGCCCTGCTTGACGCTTTCCACATACAGCATCACGGTCCGGGTCAGCTCGTCCTGTTCGAAACCCTCCAGGAAATCCTCAATGGTCAGCATGGCCTCGTTGCCCGATCCTGCAAAGCCGCGGATACCGATGCCCTGCTGTTCGGCAAAGGCCAGGAGTTGGGTTCCCATGTTGCCGGACTGAGCCACAACGGCCGTGTCGCCGGCAATGGGCCGCACCGGGGAACCGGTGCAATAAAATTGGATGTGCGGATTGCAAATACCCATGGTGTTGGGCCCCAGGATCAGGATGCCGGCCTCGCGGGCCTGCTTCACCAGGTTTTTTTCAAGGGCCACGCCCTCTTGGCCGGTTTCACCGAAGCCGGAAGTGATCAGGAGAACATTGCGGATACCCTTTTGTTTGAATTGTGGAATCTGACCGGCCACGAGGTGCGCCGGAATGGTGACCACCGCCAGATCGATATCCTCCGGCAAGTCGGCCACACTGGGGTAGACCGGCCGTCCCGCGATTTTGCCGCCCCGCGGATTCACCAGGAAGATTTCGCCATCGAATCCGCCCCCGACGGTGTTGACGAACAACATGTGACCCCACTTGCCGAATTGGGCGGAAGCGCCGATAAACGCAATCCGGCGGGGATAAAACAGTCTGTGGATATCGGCTGGTGCGACCGGTTCAACGGCATCGGTTTGTGGCGGGGCAGGGCGGCAACTCATGAGCGCATCCACCACCTTGACGCCGCCGTCACGTTCAATCAGCAGCGGGTTGAGATCGATTTCGGCGATCTCCGGTATTGCCAATGCCAAATCGGCCAGTCCCAGCAGCAGATCGGCCAGCCCCTGGCGGTCAACCGCCGGTTCACCGCGGAAGGCATCCAGCAGGGTCGCAGCCTGGATGCTGTCCATCATATCGAGGGCATCGTCCGCGGAAATGGGCAGGACCCGGCAGGTGGTGTCGCCAAGGGCTTCCGTCAGGACTCCGCCGATACCGAACATGAGCACGGGCCCGAACTGCGGATCCCGCACCATGCCGGCCATCAGTTCCCTTTGGGCCCGGATATGGCGTTGGACCAGCAGGCCCTCGAGGCGATCGTCACCAAGCTTGAAAATATGTTCGGCGGCCTCGCGGACCGCATCGGCCGTATGAAGGTTTGTGCAGACCAACCCTAACTCGGTCTTGTGCAAGAGACGACTGCCAAGCCCCTTGAGCACGACAGGAAAACCAATGCCTTCAGCCGCAGCCACGGCTTCGTCCACACGGGTTGCCACGCTTTCTTCGACCACCGGCAAACCGTGTTGGCGCAAGATTGTCTTGGCTTCGTTTTCGTTAAGCGCACCATTGGATCTGTCGAGGGCGGTTTGAATAAGGCTCTGATGGTTCACGTTGAATTCCGTTGAATGGGGTCGGTGATGTTGAACCGGAAGGCTGATTGGGAGGCGCCCATGCTGACGACGGCGGGCAGGCCTCCGCGACGATCAGCGGAGCAACGCTTATAACGCCAGGCTTGCTCCGCGTCAAGATGTACGCCAGCGAAAGGACGCTTGCCGGCCGCATTCGGCCAGCGGGTGTCTCAGCGGGCCCGGGTGTGAAAATTGCGGCGCATGCTTTCGCGAAAGGAGCGCTGCTTGTTGTTGAGCAAAGTGTAGCTGTATCGGATGTTCTTTTCGATAAGATCCGGGTAGTTGCGAATGTTATGTTTGAGTTTGCCAGTGTTGGAGGTCACCTTGCGCAACAGATCGATTTCCTTGCCGATAACCTTGGTTTGTCCCGTCTTGACCGCGTGTAGGAAGGCCTCGCGTTCCGGCGGGCAGGATGCATAGGTCACCGAGCGTCCCATTTGCGATACGCGATGGCCGTCACTGCCGCCCGTGATGCCCTTGCCGATATTAAACCCCAGAACCGTGCTCTGCAGGTTCCATTTGTTCATATTCTCGGCGTTGATCACTTCGATGCCATCCACCATTTCATACAGCAATAGCCGTCGCGATTCGGAGAAATAGGAATTCTGGATGCCGGTATAGGCGGCACTGTAGGGGTGCGGAAAGACAATCACCGCTGGGAAACGGCGGGCGGCTTCGATGATGGCCTCCATTTCCAGATCGGTCGAGCTCATGACATCCGCCCCTAGGGCAGGCACGATAGCGTTCCGGTAAAACCGTTCCAAATCAGCGGTTGCGTAGAAGTAAATCAGGATATGGCTGCCTTCGGCGGAAGTGACTTCGATACCGGGAATGCATAGAATGTCGCGCTGTGCATCTAGCTCGACGGCACCGCGGATTTCATTGTGATCGGTGATGGCCAGACCGATGGCCAATCGCCGTGCGGTTTCAGCGATCTGGGCAATGGTGTTGTGGCCGTCGGAATAGCTGGTATGGAAATGCATATCAACGACCGTATAGTGGTCGTTGAGGTGCGCTAAATCCGGTTTTTTAAATTCAATGCGTTGATACGTCAGGTCGGTCATGCAGTTTCAGTTCAACCCAAAGTGCCGCGGCAGTCCTGGGATGCCTTTCAGAGATCGGTAACGTACAGGCCCGTTCAGATGGCAACCGAAGCGTCGGTGGTGCTGTCCAATGGCCTTCGATGGTTTCGCGATGGTTTTTATCTGCTGAATGTGTATAGTACATATCGTCGCAAATGGGAAATTCTTAAAACTTTTTCCTGAACGCGCTAGGATGCGGCCCGTCCGGAACGTCGTTTTTAACATAATACCGATCGACCGGCGTTCCAAGGCGGAAGGATAAGCACTGCGGCCATTGTTTCAAGGTAAGGAGGTTATCGGTATGCGTGTCGGGATGGGTTACGATATTCATCGCTTGGTATCCGGCCGCCGTCTTGTGATCGGCGGGGTCGAAATCCCCTTTGATCGGGGGTTGCTGGGACATTCCGATGCCGATGTCCTGACCCATGCCCTGTGTGACGCCCTGTTAGGTGCGGCGGGGTTGGGCGATATCGGTCTTCATTTTCCCGATACCGACGATGCCTGGACTGATATCGACAGCCTCGAACTGCTGCAGAGGGTCAATGAGATGATTGCGCCCCAATGGCATATCGTCAATATCGATGCGACGGTAGTGGCGCAGGCCCCCAAAATCGGTCCCTATCGCGAACAGATGCGTGCCAATCTGGCGGCGGTGCTGGAAATCGCCCCCGACCGGATCAATATCAAAGCCACCACCACCGAAACCCTCGGCGCGATTGGAAGGGGGGAGGGGATTGGCGCCCAATGCGTCGTCCTGCTGCAAGGGACCGGTAAGCACACCTGACCCGGAACAACCATTCGCCGAGAGTCTGATGGGACCACTGAAGATCAAGGTTCACGTGATCAATGAAATCATTGTTTAAACTTTCTTCGGGATACAAACCCCGGGGGGATCAGCCCGAGGCCATTCGTACCACGCTCCAAAACCTGAAAAACGGGTCGCGGCACAATGTTTTGCTGGGGGTCACCGGATCCGGCAAAACCTTTACGATGGCCAACATCATTGCCGATATCGGCGTCCCGGCTTTGGTCATAGCGCCCAACAAAACCCTGGCGGCGCAGCTCTACAATGAGTTCAAGACCTTTTTCCCGGATAACGCGGTGGAGTATTTTGTCAGCTATTACGACTATTACCAGCCGGAAGCCTACATCCCCGCCAGCGACACTTACATTGCCAAGGATTCATCCATTAACGAGCTGATCGACAAACTGCGTCATTCGGCTACCCGGTCGGTTCTCTCGCGGCGGGATGTCATCGTGGTGGCCAGCGTCTCCTGTATCTATGGACTGGGGGCGCCTGAAGATTACCTTGGGCTGCGCATCGACATGGCAAGCGGAGACCGGCTGGAACGGGATGCGCTGCTGCGCAAGCTGGTATCGATGCAGTATGAGCGTAACGATATCGATTTCCATCGGGGCACCTTTCGTGTGCGGGGCGATCGGGTGGATATTTTCCCCGCCTATGAAGAGACGGTCGCTCTGCGGGTTTCTTTCTTCGGAGACGAAATCGACGGTTTGGCGGAAATCGATCCTTTGCGGGGGTCGGTCTTGCGGGACACGCCCCAGGTGACGCTTTTCCCGGCGAGTCACTATGTCACTCCGACCGGTACGCTCAAACGGGCGACCAAGACCATCATGACCGAACTGAAGGAACGTCTGGAACAATTCCATCAAGTCCGTCGCTTGGTCGAAGCGCAGCGCCTTGAAGAACGTACCCTCTACGATTTGGAAATGATGAATGAACTGGGCTATTGCAATGGTATCGAAAACTATTCCCGCCACCTCACCGGCCGCCAGCCGGGCGAACCGCCACCCACCCTGCTGGATTATCTTCCGGACGATTTCCTGCTGTTTATCGACGAAAGCCATATCACCATTCCCCAGCTGGGCGGCATGTACCGCGGCGATCGCAGCCGCAAGCAGACCCTGGTGGAATTCGGGTTTCGGCTGCCCTCCGCCCTGGACAACCGGCCCCTGAAATTCGATGAAGCCACTTCGCGGTTCAACCGGGCGGTCTATGTTTCGGCAACGCCGGCTGCCTATGAAAGCCGGATGGCCGGACCCAATATGGTAGAGTTGATCGTGCGCCCCACCGGCTTGGTGGACCCGGAAATCGAGGTTCGCCCTGCCGGCGTCCAGGTGGACGATCTCATGGAGGAAATCAAGCGGCGGGCGGGACGGGACGAGCGTGTCCTGGTTACCACCCTGACCAAGCGCATGGCCGAAGATCTGACAGCCTATTATGGGGATCTGGGCTTGCGCGTACGCTATCTGCATGCGGATATCTCCACGCTCGAACGCATGGACATCATCCGTGATTTGCGGATGGGTGAATTTGATGTGCTCATCGGCATCAACCTGTTGCGGGAAGGGCTGGATATCCCGGAGGTCTCCCTGGTGGCCATTCTGGACGCCGACAAGGAGGGATTTCTGCGATCAACGCGTTCCCTCATCCAGACTTGCGGGCGGGCGGCGCGCAATGCACGTGGCCGGGTCATCATGTATGCCGATAAGGTCACCGGTTCCATGCAGCAGGCGATCGACGAAACCACCCGCCGACGGTCGATCCAGCAAACCTACAATCAACAGCATGGGATAACGCCGCAATCCATCCGCAAGGAGATCGTTTCGATCTTCGATACCCTCTCAGGGGGGACCCCCGAAGACCAAAACCAGGTGAGGGAAGCGCAGGCGACTTACAACCGCCTGGAGGATATGGAAGCCTCCATCCAACAGCTCGAAAAGGAAATGATGGCGGCCGCCCGCGATCTGGAATTCGAGCGCGCAGCGGAATTGCGCGATCGTATCCAGGCCATCCAGGCCAAACTGGTCTTCAATGGCCAGGCCTGAAGAACGGGGCAGGGAAGGTATCGATTGTCACAACCGGTAAACCGACACGAGGATGACACAAGGGCCAAAGTCCGCCGGAGTCCCACGGGCCCCGGCGTTTATCTGATGAAGGACAAAAGCGGTAAAATCCTTTATGTGGGCAAGGCCAAAAACCTCAAACGACGTCTCACATCCTACTTTATTAAAGCCCAGCACGCCGACGCCAAAACGAGTGCCCTGTTGAAGCGGGTTGCGGACTTTGACACGATCGTGACGGGATCGGAAAAAGAGGCCCTGCTTCTTGAGTCCACGCTTATTAAACGCCACCGGCCCCGCTACAACGTCGTTCTCAAAGATGACAAGCGCTATCCGGTTTTACGCTTCGATATGCCGCATCCTTATCCCAATCTCACAATCGTTCGTAAGATCGGCAAAGACGGAGCGGCTTATTTTGGCCCCTTTGCATCCGCCCATGCGGTTCGTGAAACCCTGAAGTTCATCAACCGTCACTTCCGCTTGCGCAAATGCAAGAACCGCGAATTTGTCCAGCGCACCCGTCCCTGTCTGCATTACCAGATGGATGCCTGCTATGGCCCCTGTTGCCTGGAAGTGGATCAGGAATTCTATCGGAAAATCGTCGATGACGTGATTCTTTTTTTAAAGGGTCGGACACCGACCCTGATACGCAAATTGCGCCGTCAAATGGATCATGCCGTAGAGAAATTGGCCTTTGAGGAAGCCGCCCAGCTGCGCGACCGTATCCAAGCGTTGGAAATGACGCTTGAAAAACAGCATGCGGTGTCACGCGATTTGATGGATCGTGACATCATTAATATGGTCGGATTCGAAGACCGCATGATCGTGAACGTACTCTCCATTCGCGGTGGCTATCTTCAGAACAGCCGCAATTTCGAAATCTCCGAAACCCTGTCGGACGCAGGGGAAATTCTGAGCGGCTTCATCCGCCAGCTCTACGCCAAAGGCGTTCAGTGCCCCGGAGAAATTCTGATGCCGCTGGAAACGGCGGAAGGCCTGCTGCTGGAGGACTGGTTTCGATCGGAACACGGCCAGCGCGTCAGGCTCATCCATCCCCAGCGGGGCGAAAAAAAACGCCTGCTGGAAATGGGGTTCCGCAATGCCGAGGAGGCCCTGCGGGAAAGCATCGCTGATGAAAACCGGCGTCGCAGTCTGCTGGAAAAGCTGGCGCGGCGACTGCACCTGAACGTCCTCCCGCACCGCATCGAGTGCTTTGACAACAGTACCCTGTTCGGGCAGGCCGCGGCAGCGGCCATGGTTGTTTTTGAAAACGGAGTCGCCTGTCCGGCCCACTACCGCAAATTCAACCTGCACCTTTCCGGAAGGCCGGATGACTATGCCGCCATGGAAGAAATTTTGACGCGCCGTTTTGCCAACCACCCTGATTGGCCGCAGCCTGATTTGTTGTTGCTGGATGGCGGCAAGGGGCAGTTGAACATTGCCATGAAGGTTACAGGATCATTGGGACTGGAGGGGGTATTCGCCCTGGCAGGCATCGCTAAAAAGGAAACCCGGCGCGGTGAGACCCAGGATAAGATCTATATCCCCGGTCGCGCCAATCCGCTCGTCTTTGCTGACGGCGACGATGCCTTGCTGCTACTGCAGCGCATTCGCGATGAGGCCCATCGCTTTGCCATCAGTTTCCATCGTAAAAAACGGACCCGCAATGCTTTTGCCAGCGGCTTGGATGGTATTCCGGGGATAGGCCAGAAACGGAAAATGGCCCTGCTGCGACAATATGGTGGCCTGACCGCCATCCGGGCAGCGACGCTCGACGAGCTGAGCGCCCTGCCCGGAATGAATCGTAACGCGGCCCAGGCTGTCCTGGATGCTTTGACCTCCGATACCGCCGCAGAGAGCGACCCGGAGAGCAAGCTTTAGCAGGGCTTTCTACGATGAGTGGACAATCAGGACTTGAGTTTTTCCAGGACGCCCTTTAATTCTTCAACCGCCGCCGCCGACTTATCCAGAGCCACTTTTTCAGCATCCGTCAATTTGATTTCAATAATCTCCTCGATTCCGCCAGCCCCTAATTTTACAGGCACACCGATGAAAAGCTCTTGATAGCCGTATTCGCCCTGGAGCAGGGCCGCACAAGGCAAAATTTTCTTGCGGTCCTTCAAGATGGACTCCGCCATTTCCACGGCCGATGAAGCCGGGGCGTAAAAGGCGCTGCCTGTTTTTAGAAGCCCGACGATTTCCGCGCCGCCGTTGGCCGTGCGGTCGACCAGCGCATCAATACGCTCTCGGGGCATGAGTTCGGTGATTGGAATACCGGCAACGGTGGAGTAGCGGGGCAATGGCACCATCGTATCGCCATGACCGCCCAGCACGAAGGCATGAATATTTTCCACCGACACGTTGAGTTCCATGGCGATGAAAGCGCGGAAACGGGCCGAATCCAGCACACCCGCCATACCGATAATGCGGTTTTTAGGAAATCCGCTGGCTTCATAGGCAACATGACACATGGCATCCAGAGGATTGCTGACAATGATCAGGATGGCTTCCGGGGAATATTTGGCGATCTGCTCGGTAACCGCTTTGACGATGCCGGCATTGGTGCCGATGAGATCGTCGCGGCTCATGCCGGGTTTACGCGGAATGCCAGCGGTGATAATAACGATATCAGACCCTGCCGTGGCTTCATAGCTATTGGTGCCGGTGACCTTGCAATCGTGCTTTTCAACCGGCGCCGCTTCCATAAGGTCCAACGACTTGCCTTGGGGGACGCCTTCCACAATGTCCACCAGAACGACATCACACAAGCCCTTTTCCGCCAGCCTCTGGGCAGCCGTAGCGCCAACGTTACCAGCTCCGACGACCGTAACTTTTTTGTCCATTTTCGACTCCTTATTGCACAATGAGTTGAGGGGGTTATGAAAAGACCGGGAAACCCGGCATGACAGACGACCGTGCCAAGCGGATCCATCGGCGCTTGCCGCTGAGGTGACAATCGAAAGGGGTCACACTGCGGATCAATGCGGGGTCCGGAGCGGGGCGGCAAGCCAAACGATCCGACCGGCGCCTGAGATCACGCCTTGAAACCACATTCCGTATAGACATAAAAGAGAAAGTTGATATCATGACCGAAAACATTGTCAATAGATTTATCTAATTTCATCGTATTGACTTTTATTTTGAAATTTGAATATATCCCACAGGATAGGCGTAACTCGTTTTGTTTGTTGCATATTGCATACTGGCAAAATGAGAGCTGCCGGAATCGGACCCAGGGTGGGAATAATGAGGCTTTAATGGATCCCAAGGACCAGATCATAGCGCTGTTAAAAGAGGCGGATCTTTATCAACAACAGGGGCTTTTGAACGAGGCCAAAGAGCGCTACAAAAAAGCCACCGACATCATTAAAGAGAATAAAAGCATAAAAAACGGGCAGGGGCTCATTGCCAACATCGTTAAAAAAGTCGTTGATCTTAATCAGAAAATAAACCAGATCAATGAAGCGGCTTTCAAACCCACCGTGTCCGGCCAAAAACAGGACCTCATCCAAAAATTGTTTGCCGGAGGCGGAGAAAAGGATAACCAGGCGAGCCTGTTGGAAGGTGCTATCGCACTGGCCAAGTTTGGGCAATTCGATCGTGCTCTATCCGAATTTGAGCGGCTGCTCGATCATGAAACGGTACGGGTTGCCGCCGCTAAAAATATCGCCCGCTGCTATCTGGAAGTGGAGGCCTTTGAAGATGCCGCGCGCTGTTTCGAGCGCTGGGTGAACGATGAGCGGTTTACCGAGGGACAACTGGATAAAGTTCGTTTTTTTCTGCAGGGGCGATTTCGCAAGGCCGGTTTTGAACGCGAACTCTACCAGCGGGAAGAAACCGTTTCCGAAGACGATATCCAAACCCTCGAGATGGAATCAGCCACTAACGAAGCGGCCGATAACGCCCGAAGCGCTTCTCCGATTGAAAAGCAAAGCGTCGATTTGGAAGATATGGAACTCCCGGAAGAGGAGGAGTTTCTGGATATCAACTCGGTGGGCATCATGATTCAGTCCGGACCGCAAAAAGGACGGTTGGTTGAGTTTGATGTGAGCTTTCAAACCGGCAATTCCATCAATCTGATCATCTCCAACAAGGAGAATGAGCTATTGGAGGCTTTGGGAAAAGGCACACAGCTCAATGACATGCAATTTTTTTCCCCGATTGCCATTCTGAATGGATCCGGTGTTGTCACGAGTAAAACACAGATCAAATCAGGTCCCAAAGAAGGTGACTACAGCTTGGATATCACGATTTTAACCACCTAATGCATGCTGAAACAAGTTTGGAGCTGATTTGAATGGCCACGTTTAATTTCAAGAAACGCGAAATCGAATGCAAAATCGTCTACTATGGACCGGGGCGATGCGGGAAGACCACGAATCTCGAATATATTTTCAAAACCTATAAAAAACAGGTGACAGGTGAAATGGTTTCCATCGACACCGAGGGGGACCGGACCCTGTTTTTTGACTTTCTTCCGATGGGATTGGGAAAAATCAAGGGCTGTGACGTAAAGGTGCAGCTTTACACCGTTCCTGGGCAGGTCCAGTACAGCTCCACGCGCAAATTGGTACTCAAGGAGGTCGATGGGCTCGTTTTCGTTGCCGATTCGCTAGAAGTGCGAAGAGAGAAGAATATGCTATCGCTCAAAGATCTCCATGAAAATTTAAAATCCTATGGCACGAGTATATTCAAAGTTCCTCTGGTCATGCAGTATAACAAACGTGACTTGGAAGAAGAAGGTATCCCCCTGATGCCGATCAAAAAGATGGACCACGACTTGAACCGACAGCTCAAAGCGCCTTATTACAGCGCCAGTGCGATCAAAGGCCAGGGGGTCCCGCAGACGATCACCGAATGCCTCAAGCGGACGCTCTTAAACTTACAAAAACAACTCAAGTGGGCAAAATAGGCTTTGCACCAATGGCCACCAATGTTGTCCTATCCGGCAATCTAAATTTTCTTAATCTGGCTGAACTCCTTCAACTGCTGGGCTCGAACGGCAGCAATGGTATCCTGAGAATCAACGCGCAACATGTATCCGAGCCCGGTATCGTTTTTTTTTCCAATGGCAATCCGGTGCACTCGATCAATGGTGCCCTGCGTGGTCTGGAGGCCATTTTTTCTCTGTTTGGGTGGATGGAGGGGGAGTTCTCCTTCAGTGGCGAGCCTTATAACGGAGAGACCACGATCAATAAGAGCCGAATGGAAATTATCCTTGACGGACTTCGCATGCTCGATGACGGTGAAATCGAGAAAGTGCAAGGCGTCCTGGCCGATGAAGCTCCGGTGGAACCCCCCAAAGCGGTCAGCAAAAAATCGTCTCTTCCCCTCATCAAAGGACCGCTTGTGGACTATCTGCACGTCGTTGACGAAGAAGAATTCTTCGACGGCGAAGAAATCATTATCGAAGGCAACCACGGCAATTGGATATGGGTGATTCTGGAAGGTGTTGTCGAGCTGTCCCGCTCGACCCCCAAGGGCCCGGTCAAGTTCCTCCAAATTACCGATGGCGCCTTTATCGGAAGCATCAGCGCGTTGCTGTCGGATGAAAGCGTGCGCAGCGTTACGGCAACTGCCGTTGGCAATGTTCAGCTGGGCATGCTCGATTCGCAGGGCATGGGCAGTGAATTCAGCCGGGTAACACCGGAATTCCGCAACATTGTAAGGAGTCTCGATAACCGCTTCAATGAAATCATGAATCGTGCGGTCGCGACGTTTATCGGTAAAAATGATCCTGCCAAATTGTTGAAAGACAAGCGTCCCGTTATCATGGAAGGCAAAAACGATGACAAGTCCTTTATAATTACCGGCGGGCGCGCCTCGATTGCACGCAAAACCAAGAACGGTGTCGTTCCCTTGATAACCGGCCTGAGCAAGGGCGATTTTATTGGACAAATCCCGTTTCTGGACATGGGATTGGAACCGACATCTGCAATTGTCCTGGGTGATAAACGCCTGAAAGTGGCCACGGTCGACCAACAATCACTGGAGGATGAGTACGGAGAGCTGTCGCTGACCTTTAAGAACATGCTCATCAATATTTCAACCAATATCCTGGCAACCGCCATGGTTGTTTGCGATCTGGGGAATAAAGCGGCCCGCTAAAGGGTGATGCTGCCCCCTCAGGATAGGAGATCCAAGATGACGTCTGAAAAAAGAAGACATATGCGCATCAATGCCCTCAACTTGTCACATGTCGCGGTCGACGATCGGGAAGATACGGTGAAGCAGGCCATTGGCCGGACGCTCAATGTCTCCGAAACCGGTATTTTGCTGGAGACCCACTTTCCCATCGAATCCGATCAGAATGTGGAATTGACGTTGGGCTTTGAGGAAAACCTCGTCAATCTCAGGGGCAAGGTGATCCATCTGTTGAACGGCGAAACAGGGAAATTTGAAATGGGGATCCAGTTTACGGATATCGATGAACAGGGCATCCACATTATCAAAGATTTTATTGAAAAATTCCGCAAACTGAACCGCCGATAGAGGCTGTCTTTTGGTCGGTATTGTCGGCCAACGGGCAGAAGGATATTCTTTTAAACAGGAGGAATGGATTCCACATGGCTAACGCCGTACACCAGACCCAATTGGAAACACTGAAAAAAATAAAGCAGGGAAAAGTGCGTGATATCTATGATCTCGGAGATTGTCTTCTGATGGTTGCGACAGATCGGCTTTCCGCATTCGACGTCATCATGCCGGATCCCATTCCTGATAAGGGAAAAGTTTTAACGCAGATATCGGTCTTCTGGTTCAACCTCATGTCGGAAATCGTTCCCCATCATCTCATAGAATGGGATGTAGCCCAATTCCCCGCAAAATGCCAGCCGTATCAGGATGTGTTGGCCGGTCGCAGCATGTTGGTTAAAAAAGTCGATCCCCTGCCGATCGAATGCGTTGTTCGCGGCTATCTATCCGGCTCCGGCTGGAAGTCTTATCAAAAGGATGGGTCGGTCTGTGGCATTGCCTTGCCTGCCGGTCTGCAAGAATCGGAAAAACTGCCAGAGCCGCTGTTTACGCCGTCCACGAAGGAAGCGTTGGGCCTGCATGATATCAATATCAGTTTTAAGGAGGCGGCTGACCGTGTCGGGCCCGAAATAGCGGCCAAGGTTCGCGACCTGAGTCTGTCGATCTACCAAAAGGGAGTGCAGGTGGCCGCCGAGAAGGGGATCATCATCGCCGATACAAAATTTGAATTCGGAATGCTCGACGGGGAGATTGTTCTAATCGATGAGGTTCTAACCCCGGATTCTTCACGCTTCTGGCCCCAATCCGCCTATGCTCCAGGTGGTTCGCAACCCAGTTTCGACAAACAATATGTTCGTGATTACCTGCTATCCATTCATTTCAACAAGCAGCCCCCAGGACCCCATCTACCGGAGTCCGTTATTCAGCAAACACGAGATAAATATATTGAAGCGCTCAGGTTACTCACCGGATCCCCCTATGAACTTTAAGGTCGATTCGCTACGGCTCGATCAAATCGACATAACGGATGTCTTTTATCGAATCACGACTCCCCAGGATAAACTGCCCATAGGGCCATCCATAGACCGGTTGGGTTTGCTATGCCCAGTGGTGGTGAAACCCAGCCATGGCCAATTTGTCATTGTAAGCGGCTTTCGTCGTGTCGATGCCTGTCGCCAGAGCGGATGGGCCGACATCCCTTGCCGCATCCTTCCTGATGCCACTTCCTCGGTAACCTGTGCCGAAATGGCGATTACGGACAATCTCACACAACGCTCTCTGAATTTTGTCGAACAAGCACGATGTCTTGAGCTTCTGACGACCTCAACAGGAGGGATAAATGCTGCACGAACGGTCGCTGAAACCATAGGACTTGCTTTCAGCAATGCGTTGGTTACCAAATTGAAATCGATTTTGCACGCTCCGCAAATCGTCCGCGAAGGGTTTATCAAAGGCACCCTGAGTCTTCCGGTAGCTCTGGCAATGTCCGATTTCGTCCAAAAAGACGCCCTTGCGTTGACGCATTTTTTTGAACGGGTTCCCATGGGGCTCAACAAGCAGCGTGAAATCATGCAGAATGTGAAGGAAATCGCAATCCGTGAAGATATGGAGGCTAGGCACGTCCTGGAAAACGATCGATTGCAAGCGATTCTGAAGGACGATGCCTTGGACGGCAATGAGAAAGGACGCCGGATCCGGTTCTATCTCAAAAGGAGGCGCTTTCCGCGCATAGTCGCGGTCGAAGAGGCATTTAATGACCGCGTAAGGCATTTAGGATTAGGTGGTGATATCCATGTTGCTCCCCCGCCTGGTTTTGAAGGTTCCACCATTACAATAACGATACGCAGCAGCGATCTAACAGGCTTAAAACGTGCCCACGACAAACTCACTAAAGCCCTTGAAAACCCCTTTGTAACGCATCTGTTTGAGTAAAATCGCTCAATCGTCGCTCACTATCCTGCCGATTTTTATAACTTCCTAAGATCTCGATATAAGTTGCACGCAGGTTTTCATATCTATTTTATAAGCCCTTAATAATTAAATTAATAATTTGCTTGACATATTAAAATCAAAAAATGTAATGCTATATAATCAATAAATAATGTTCATTAAATTATGGGTATACAGGACCGAAAACGGCGAGAACGGGAGCAGCGACGGCGGCAAATCATGCGTGCGGCGCACAAGGTGTTTTCCATCAAGGGATTTACCAAGACAACAATGGAGGACATTGCCCACGAAGCGGAATTGAGCCCTGGAACCCTCTACCTCTATTTTAAGAATAAGGATGAACTGTATGCCTCCCTGTCGGTCGAAGTGCTGGAACGTTTATATGAAAAGCTTAAATTGGTTTATATCAAAGAAGCACGGAACGCCAACGTGAGAATTGACCACCTTAAGCATAGCCTGTATGATATTTATCAAGTTGACCCCCTGATTTTATTAAACCTTTTCCATCTGCAATCCAGTGAAATTCTCAAAAACCTTGCACCGCCCATGTTGACCACGATTCGTGATCTTTTGGAAAAATCACTTGAAATCATTGCCAAGATTTTTGCAGAAGGCATTCAGAATGAAGTATTTATCGAAAAACACCCGGCAGATCTCTCCAATATCATGTGGGCTCTTTTTTCCGGTGTAGTGATGTGGGAAGAGAGTAAACGCATCATCCGCAATAAGCGGGAACCCAATTCCCCTGCTTTCGATACCGCTTTTGAAATTTTTTCGCGCGGCATAGCGCGCTGAAGGCGATCCGTTTCGAATACCTACCGTTTCTCTCCCTAAAACCGCCTCATCCGACTTGCCAGCTTTCCTAATATCGCTTAAAGATCTTTGGAAAACTAAAGATGGTTTCTGTTTTCGCATATCCGAGCCCCCTTTGCTCTTATGATAAAAAAGGAGTTACCTATATAAAATGACCGTCCTTGAAACGATTTACGTCGATCAGAAAGTGGCAGATCATCCCCGAGCCAGAGCTATTGTGGATCGCGTCAATATTCCGTCGATTATCGTTGATAGCGCAGAGGAAGTCTTTGCGAGGATTCGAACCTGCGCAGATCCCATCGCCGCTGCTAAAAAAAGACTTTTCTTGACTGAAAATCGGGGCGGATTCATCCGCAAATGCCCTGGGACACGAAATTATACCTGTTGCGATTACATGATTTTGCATATCGGTACATTTTGCATTATGGATTGTTCCTATTGTATCCTTCAATCATACTTTCATCCCCCGGTATTACAGTATTTTATCAACCATCAGCAAATGTTCGAGGAACTTGACACCTTTTTTGCGGAACGGCGTCATCGCCGCATTGGAACCGGTGAATATACGGACAGCCTGATTTGGGAGTTGTGGACGGACTTATCCGAGCAACTGATTCCCGTTTTCGGTAATCAATCTCATGCCGTTCTGGAACTCAAAACCAAAACGCCCCATATACAGAACTTACAGAGTTTGCCCCACAACCGACGAACGATTATTTCATGGTCTATGAATACGCCCGCCATCATTCGAAGTAATGAGAGGGGCACGGCGAGCCTGGATGCGCGCCTTGAGGCCGCCTCAAAATGTCAACAATGGGGCTATCCGTTGGGGTTCCACTTCGATCCCATCGTAGATTATAGCGGCGCCCTGAATGATTATCGCATGGTTATCGACCGGATATTTGATCGAATTCACCCTGAGAATATCGTCTGGATTAGCTTGGGGACGCTAAGATTCATGCCGGATCTGAAAGCTGTTGTGCAATCCCGCTTCCCCGCGTCCAAAATCATCTATGGTGAGTTCATTTCGGGCCTGGATGGAAAGGAAAGGTATCTGAAACAGATCCGAACGGATATCTATAGCGGCCTTGTTGAAGCGATTCACAAACGTTCCCGGGATGTCACCGTATATTTTTGCATGGAGAGTGTGGAAGTCTGGCGCAGGGTTTTTGGATTTTCGACGGATCAATTTGGCGGTCTGCCGCATATGCTCGATGAAAGTGCCGTGCAAAAGTGCCATTTGAGACATCCGTAAAAAAACGACAAACGCTTGGATTGCATCCAGATGGGGTTTATAATGTTGCTAATTCAATGAACCTCTGTATAATCAGTGGGAAGCCTCTGTTATTGCCGGCGGGAGCATTATCGGATTAGCAACCAAGGGTCTTGACGCCATGGAACTTATTGATCTTCTCGCCAAATTGAAGCATCTGGACTATACTCAGAAAAAATACCATGTCGACCGCCATGGTGAATATGTGCAGCTGGTGTTTTCCAGCAAGCGCCTTCCGGCTTGGATGGAATCCATTGCCGCTGTTCTAGGGGCACCTGTCAAAACAGCAGACCAACCGGTTACCGCAGACGTTATCGCCTTGACGGAAGATTTTGGCGAAATATTTGACCATCAGACTTTATATTATTGCAAAATTGATCACCATCGCATCATGGCGATGTTCTGGCCCTGGAGCAACCAGGAATCGATTACATTAAAAATCATGATTCTAAAAGAGGATATAGGGTAGTTACGCAGATTCTCTATTGGAGGGGTTTCTTCTTTTGGATGACAAGATAAAAACCATACAAAAATCGCTTCGCATCCGGAAAGTCGATGTTGAAGAATTATCAAACGGTATTCGTGTTCATTTGCGGGAAGCCGCACTTCCGTCGCTCAGTGTTGACATTTATACGTTGCGAACGAATCCGGACCATCTCAGAGCCAAAATCAAAGGGGCCGATGATGTTCCCGAAGTATCCGATCATGATCTAAAAAAAATCAGAATTAAATTACAAAACGATCTGTTGGGGGTTGCCAGTGTAGGGACGTTTACCTCCTTGGGACGACGTGGTGAAGCCCACTATTACTATGCGCATATCACCATGAGCAAAAAATCAGCTGATTTAGTACTGATTCAGAAGGGCGCCCAGCATGCACTTGAACAGCTCAAGGGAATCGACGCCGGGATGTTTCGGAAAGGGCTTGATCAACTGGGATTGCCACGATCAAGCAAGGTAAGGTTGTCGCTGACGCGTATTTTCAGGGAATCCGATAATATTGAGGAGATGCTGACCGTTGTGGTGCAAGAAGCCGGCATTATCGCCAATTCTACAGACTGGCGACAACTCAAACAAGTCAAAGAGAACAGTGACGTCGCCTATCTTAACATTATTGTCGAATTACTCTGGAAGGCCGTGGCCAAAGAACGTTTGATAAAAACCCTGGAAGATATCCACAATTAAGTTATCAGAACGAATCCCCTTCAAGGCCTGACAGCGCGAAACCATCCACAATCTTTGGAATCCTGTTTTGTAATGGATGGAGCCGATGCGGCCAGCGGCTTGACGACATCTACCAGAATGATCCATCCTCCCGAATACCGTTTAAAGCTGTCCGACGACCAATACCAATTGCTTACAGCCCCCGGGAAAGGGTTGGGACCACTGAAGAGGATCGCGAGCTCTTTAGCCGTGGGTAATCGCCAGTCGGAATAACCGCCTGTCTTCATGGATTTCACGTATTGCTTTGCTTCATCATAGGTCATGCACTTGCCGGTCGATAACCGTGAATCAAGCAATGTCCAAGTCAATCCGGTTTTTGAATCGAAAACCGTACTTGGCTTCTTAATCGAAAACCGTCCTTGTTTTTTGCTGAAGAGTTGTTGCAGCCGGTCCACTTCCAATTGACTTTCCCGGCGTGCCAGTTGATTCCTGGTTTTAGCAAGTTCAGCTTGTATGAGCGGAACGGCTGGGCTGTTAGGTGAATTTTGCAAGAATTGTTCAAAGACCGAGCGGGCTTTTTCGGGATCGGCGTCTTTGCCGCCAGCTTTGGCGATGAGCGCATCCAATACGCTTTTATTTTGAAGGTTGATTTGATACACATCTCGTTTTTCTTTTAGATTTAGAGCATACCGCGAGTCACGGTAGATATTGATGTAGCGGTTGCTCAATCGGATGCATTGGTTCCAGTCTTCACTTTTTTCACACTGTGCCAATGCCCCTTCGACATCCCGATAATAAGGTGCTTCAATATTGCGCAGGATATTTCGGACTTGGGCGACATGCCGACCATCAGGATGCTGCTGTAAATAGGCCGCCCCAGCGTTAGCGACTTCCTCAGGCTTATTTTTCGATATTGCCGAAATATATTGATAGTCGCGTTCATCCATCAAACCGGGAAGCTCGGCGGCCTTGTTGCGGATTTCGTCGGCCCAAGCAGAATTCCCATGGTTTGCCAGAAATTTATCGTATAACGTCCGGATATCTTCATACCGCTCTTCGGCATACAGTTTTTCAGCGCTTTGACTGACGGATTTGAAATCACGTTGAGCGATGCGTCTCTGAAGGGACTCAATATGATTGGCTGCGCGCGCCCGGAGTTCTTTGTCGTCGGAATCGTCCAAATAGGTCTTGAAGATGCGAATTTGAGCCTCAAGCGAAGGCTGTTCCTCCGCTTTGTGAACGGTTTCGACATACGCTTCCTCAAGGCGCTGTTGCTTGAAATAGAAGTACCAAAAGATAGACCCGCTAACCAAAAAAACGGTCAAGGTGACGAATGCCACACGCGCATAGCGTTTGAGATTGAGTTTCTTTTTGGGCTGTTCAACTTTCCAGTTTTGGCTCTGGCAGAACTCCAGAATATGCTGACGGGCTTCATCCGGAAGGGTGCCAAAGCTAACCGCCTTACGAAGCAGGAAGTGGAAGTATTCTATCTTGAGAACATTTTTGCTTATGGCAAGGCTTATATCTTTACTCAGGTTTTTCAGCAGTGAACGTGCGCGACTGAGGTCGTAGGCGTAGCGGCTTTCATCGGATTTGAAGATCGAAATGCATTGCCCTGCCAGAACACTGCTTGCTGTTACGAAAGCGTCTTTTTGGGCGATTTTACGAACCTCTTTTTCTTTTTCAACAGCTTTATTTTGTAATGCCTCAAGTGGAGATCCAGGGAAAAGGCCCAAAAAACTGTATAGTGAATCCTGCTCCACGATTTTCAAATTTTCATTGATGAATTGCTCAACGGTGCTGTCAATGCTGTATGCATGCTCGGCCTCGGATAGGGATCCTTTTTTAATGGGGCAACGCACCCGACGCAAAATTTCACCTTGATCTATAGCGTAAATCTCGGCCAGACTCGAAATTTCTCTTTCGGACATGAACCCCTTCCGAATCTGGATATTGATGTACGCTTCGAGTTCGGCAGATCGCTCATCCAAGAGGTTCTTTAATTTTTCATGAACCGCTTCCGGTGTTGTCTGAAATTGGGACGCAATTTTTTCGAGCGTTTTTTCATCAGGTTTCCCATCAATCAGAAGGTGATTCAAATAGGTTTCAAGTTCATGGCCATGTTTTTTCTGCCAAAGCTCAGCTCTTCTTTGAATGATTTGAGGTTTTACCTTATGGAATTCCGCTAAGCGTGCGATTTCTTGCTCACTAATGGTGCCTTTTGAGCCTAATAAATACACATGACGATCAATGGCTTTGAATTTTGTTTCCAGCTTTTTCTTGATCAACGCGATAGCGTTGCGTGCTTCTTTTTCCCGCAGTTCGGGATCCGCCATCGTTTTCCGAATTTCGGTCACGAGACTGATGAATTGGCGTGCTTGGGTACCTTTAGTAGGATGATTCCTCAGACGGCTCCATTCGGCCTGTTTTCGCTTGATAGCCGATTCAATGACATCAGGATCGGATTCGGGGGGATTGATTTTCAATTCCAGCAGTTGATAGAAATTTAGCCTGCTCATAAAACCCTCATATTCAAATAGGACCTTTAGCTGAAAAAAAAGAAATCAAAAATGCACCAAATATGCCAATATGAGCATTTTAGAAAAAAACAGTCTGGTTTTCAATACTATACACGCAATTGTTATTTTTGAACATAGCCGTTTCGGATCGTCATGGGTCTTCCGGACAACTCGTTTCCGCATGGCCGTACAATAGAGGGGGGGGGGCTCGACGCGATAAGATCGATCAGTAAAGCCAGTCAATGATATGGGAGAATTCGTAGCGAAGGTACCGGTCAACAGATAAGAAGCTATATTCAAATGACACGCGTCTATGTCAAGGAGGTTATGCCCCTAACAGCCGATGAGCGGCTTGTGGGGTTATCCTCTCTTTGAGAAAACGGGAGGGTGGCTAGTGAACCACTAGATGTTGAGCCCTCTCAATGGCTTCTTCCAGTTCTTTACCCTGAATGACAGAGCTCGTTTCGATTTTAGCCACAACTTGACGGTTCTCTGTCGCTTCCATTGCTGTAATTTGTAATCGCCCTTCACGGTTGAGGTTGAAATTGATTTCAACCGGAGAATCCTCGGGAAGACCTTCGGGTAAATCCAACACCGCCGTACCGATTTCGATAGAGTGTTCAACGGAAACGACTTTTTCGTTGGTTTCGTTTTCCATAATACGGATGAGGACACGTTCCTGGTTGGATTCCGGGGTGTAAAAGGTGCGCTTGGTTTCGACCGGAACCGCCGTGTTCTTCAAAATAAGGTTGAAAACGCCCTCCTTATTGTTGGGGCGACGTGCCACAACGCCGAAGCTTTTGCTGGCAACATCTCTGATGCGCATCGTTGATTGCCGTACTGCGGAAAGGGTCACCCCGGTTTCTTCGGACATCTGCTTGGCGACTTCTTCCATGATTTGCTTGGGTGTGGTTTCAATGATGTTCTCTTCGTGCTCGATATTGCGATTTGTTTTTTGCGCAATTCGACGGATCAGGCCATCGTTTAGCGACAATTTCCAGCCATAGATGGCAGCGCCCTTGGCGACGGCTTCATCCGGGTCGAACATGCGCGGCTCTATGCTGAATTCCTGGCGAATGCGCTCGGGAATCTGGGGCATGCGAGTCGATCCTCCGACCATGATAATTTCGTCAAAATGCTCATAGCCTTTGTTTTTCGCTTCTTTGAGCATTTCATGTGTGAGGGCTATGGTGCGCTCTAGGAGGTCTTCGGAAATTTCAAGAAACTTATCCCGGCTTAATTCAACCTTTACACGATCACCGCCATGGGTAATGGAGATAGGGGTTTTATCCCTCTGTGAGAGGATTTTCTTTGACTTTTCCGATGAGAGCTGCAAGTCCTGCCATGTGTCAGGGTCTTCGAGAATATCTTCTTCCGATTGGGTTTGGCGCTGAAATTCCTGAACAAGGTAAGCCACAATGCGGTCATCCCAGTCTTTGCCGCCCAGATTATGGTCCCCCCCGGTACAAATGACGTCAATCGAATTTTCCTGGATATCAATCATCGTTATGTCGAATGTACCGCCACCGAGGTCGTATACCAGAACGACGCGGTTTTCCGTTTCCTGGACCGTGCCGTAAGCGATAGCCGCCGCGGTGGGTTCATTGATAATCTGGCGGACATTAAAGCCGGCTATTTCACCTGCCTTGCGGGTAGCCTCGCGCTCATTGATACCAAAATAAGCCGGGCAGGTGATAACCACGTCCTGGATTTTTTCACCGATTGTCTGCTCGGCATCCTGCGCGACTTTCCGAAGGATGTAGCTGGAGATTTCCTCCGGACGGTAGTTTTTGCCGTCGTATTCATAGAGGAAATTGGCTTCTCCCATGGAGCGTTTAATGAAGCTGACCACTTCATTCGGATAGAGTTTGGCGCTCTCTTTCGCTACATCGCCGACAACAATCTCGCTACCGTCGAAGAAAACGACCGAGGGGGTGATACGTTGATTTTCCGCATTGGGAATGATGACCGGTTTACCGTATTCATCAACGTAGGCAATAGAAGAGTAGGTGGTTCCAAGGTCAATACCAAAAATTTTGTTGATTGGATCACTCATCGATATTCCTCGTATCTACTGATTCGGTCTCATCTGCATAAACATAGACAGCAACCATTTCCTGGCGAATGACTTTATCTTCCCACTCATAACCGGGGCGTAGACTCTTGGCAATGGTCTTATCCTTGGCGCTATCATCAGTGGAGATTTTTTTAATCGCACGCTGTTTGGCGGGGTTGAAAATACCATCTTTGCTGGAATATGGTCTGACCCCTTGCCAATAAAAAATATCCTCCAGATCGGAAGGGATCGCCTCGAGATAACGAAACAGCTTTACGGGATCCCTTTGGGACACATCCAGAGATCGGAAATAGGTCAGCCATTTGCGGATATCATCGGCCACTTTGACCACATCAAGAACAATCGAAAGGATATGTTTTTTAACGATGTCCTGCTTATACTCCTGCAATTCCTGATGAAGCTTGTCGATGATTTTATCCTTATGGGCATCATATTTCAGTTTGCCAATAAATTCATCTTTGAGTTCGCCCAACTGACGATTGATCAAATCCATCGCATGCTGCAAAGTCTCCGTTTCCGTTTCACCAATCACCGATTCCACATCCTCACTATGGAATCCTTCTCCCTGAAGGTCTGGGGCCGCCTGATCTTCTTGTGCGATTTCACCGTCATTCCATATTGGGTCAAGCGCCTCATTGGTAGCAGGTTCCGGGAGGTCATCGCCCGGGGCTACCGCATCGGCTGTAATTTCATCGGAGGGCTCATCGGCCACCTTGCCTTCGTCGTGATCGGGTGTTACATCAACCGGCAGGCTGGGCTCTTCGGTCTCGAAATTGTCATCGTCGGCAAACGGATCCGCTTTTAGGCCGACCTCAGCCAGTTCGTCTTCGTCGAACAACGACGGGAGACCGACGCCTTTATCATCTTCCGATTTTGCCGCAGCATCATCGTTTTTCGTCTCAGCGGGGTCTGTTTCCACCGCTTCCGCTCTCGCGGATAGATCGTCCAACGGTATGCCGACTTCGTATTCTTCGTTATCCTGACCCATCATAGCCTCACGAAAGATGAAATCAAATCCCAATCGAATTATTGACCTTTTAATTTAAAACCTACAACAGCGAGAAAGTCAAGGTTTTCATGCTGATACAGCGGGTCAGTCAGAATTATATGCCGATAGACGCTCCCGAAATCGACCATGATGTGGTCGTGGTTCCCCTACATAAAATTGAAGCCGTCGGCCTGGCGTTTGGCCAGGGGCGACGGCTTCAGATGAGGAACAACAATGGGAACTATCAGCGCGATAGTCGCTGCAGCTTTTTTATTCTTCCGCTTTTTTTACCTCTTCAATTACTTTTTCGGCAATTTGGGCCGGGACTTCATCATAATGGGAAAATTCCATGCTGTATATCCCGCGACCGCCTGTCATGGATCTGAGGTCAGGGGCATAGGTCAGGAACTCCGCCAAAGGGACATTCGCCTTAATCTGCTGATAGCGGCCGGCGTTTTCCATGCCTAGGACCCTGCCACGGCGCCCATTCAGATCGCCCATGATATCCCCCATGTATTCATCCGGGGTGGTGACCGTCACCTCCATGATGGGTTCGAGCAGTACGGCAGTCGCTTCGGCGATTCCTTTCTTAAACGCCAGCGAGCCGGCGACCTTGAAGGCCATTTCGGACGAATCGACCGCATGAAAAGATCCGAAATCAAGGGTTGCACGAAAATCGACGGTTGGGAAGCCCGCTAAGACGCCCTTCTGAGCCGATTCGACAATCCCTTTCTCAACAGCTGGAATATAGGTTTTGGGAATGACACCGCCCACAATGGCATCCACGAATTCAAACCCTGTTCCCCGCGGCAGAGGTTCGAATTGTACCCAGCAATCACCGAACTGGCCGTGGCCGCCGGTTTGTTTCTTGTGTTTGCCTTGAACACGGACTTTTTTCTTGATGGTCTCACGATAGGGGATTTTGGGCAGTTTCAGGTTGACATCAACGCCGAATTTGCGCTTCATTTTTTCGATCGTCGCTTCGATGTGAACTTGGCCGCGACCTGAAAGCAGGATTTCATTGGTTTCTGAATTGCGTTCGAGCTTAAGGCCGGTATCTTCCTCCAAGAGCTTGTTCAGAGAAATATAGATCTTATCCTCGTCCCCTTTGGCTTTAGATTCCAGCGCAAAGGAGATAAGGGGGGGAAGGGGGTCGGCAAAGGCATATTTTATCTTGTCATTGTCGGCGCAAAGGGTATCACCAGTGGTGGATTCCTTCAGCTTGGCTACAGCCACGATGCTGCCCGGACCGGCGCCATCGGCAGGCTTCTGTTCCTTACCGGCCAATGTCAAAAGTTGATTGAATCGTTCTTTGGCTTCCTTGTTGGCGTTATAAAACGTGCCGTCGGAGCCCAGAGTTCCCGATACGACACGAAAAATGGAAAGTCTTCCGGCATAAGGATCGGCAACTGTTTTGAAAATAAAGGCGGAAAAAGGTGCATTCGGATCCGGTTCACGCGTGATTTCCTTCTCGCCTCTAAGATCGGTACCTGTCTTAGCGCCGCGTTCAACAGGGGAGGGCAGGGAACTGACGACAATATCCAGTAGATTGTCCACACCAATATTGCCCACGGCCGATCCAAACGCCACGGGGGCGAATATGCGTTCGTTTACCCCCTTTTTCAGGGCGGCCTTCAATTCGTCATCGGAAATGGTTTCGCCCTCAAGATACCGTTCAATGAGTTCATCGTCCGCTTCGGCAATATTTTCAATCAGGTTTTCGCGCTCTGAATCGGCAAGCTCCTGCAAATCGGCAGGGATGTCCGTTGTACGGGGTTTGCCGCTATCGTCGTAGACATAGGCTTTCATGCTGATGAGGTCGATGACGCCTTTAAAATCGCCTTCGGCACCGATCGGCAGCTGAATGATCATCGGCTTGGGGTCGCTCAGGGAATCTTTGATATCCTGAAAGGCTTTGGTGAAATCAGCCCGTTCTTTTTCCATCTTGTTGACAAAAATCATGGCCGGCATCTTGAAATCCGCAGTGAAGTCCCACGCCTGTTCCGTTTGAACCCTGACGCCGTCAACCGCATCGACGACAAACAATGCGATATCAGCGCCCTGCATACAATTTTTGGTATCGGTAAAAAAATTCTGGTCACCTGGGGTGTCGATAATGTTAATCGTGTGTTTCTTCCATTCGAACTGGTGAATGCCGCTGCTGAGGCTGGCTTGGCGCTTCAATTCTTCGGGCTCGAAATCCATCTGAGTGTTGCCGTCCTCGACACGGCCGATACGATTGGATTTGCCGGCTTTGTAGAGCATGACTTCAGCCAATGAGGTTTTCCCTGCACCATTGTGCGCCACCAAGGCAATGTTTCGAATTTGTTCTGCATTAACAGCCATTTATGCTCCTCTCTGCCATAAAATGATGAACCATACCCCAAATGCTGCCGAATTCGCTAAAGTCATTTCAACTACCTGTGCCTACTAAAAAAATCAAGGAGAAAATTCGCTATCGCCCTCCTGTCGCCGGTTTCCGAAGAAACGCCAGGAATTCCTTGTTGCCCTTCGGCCCTAGGATAGGGGAGGGAACGACGCGCGGGCATCTCAACTCTACCGATTCAAAAAAACCACGCAGTGACATGATGACGTCATCATGCAGGCGCTTATCCTTGACGACGCCGCCCTTGCCTACCTGCCCTTTGCCGACCTCGAATTGCGGTTTGATAAGGGCGATGATGTTAGCAACGGGTTTCAGCAAGGGGAGAATCGCAGGAACGATCAGGCGCAGTGAAATAAAGGAAACATCGATCGTCACCAGATCGACCTTCTCTGGAATTTGATGATGACTGATTTGGCGGGCGTTGGTGCGTTCGATGACGATCACCCGGTCATCTTGACGCAACTTCCAGGCCAATTGACCGTATCCCACATCCACGGCATACACCCGCTGGGCCCCATGTTGCAGAAGACAATCCGTGAAGCCTCCCGTAGAAGCACCGATATCCAGACACACCGCCGCCTGGAGGTTGACTTCAAACGCCTCCAAAGCTTTTTCGAGCTTGAGACCGCCCCGGCTTACATAGGGGAAATCCTTTTGCTTCAAGGCAATGGTTGCGGCGGTCGAAACGATGCTGCCGGGTTTGGCCGCGGGAAATCCATTCACAAGAACGGCGCCATCCTTGATCAGGGCACGGGCCCGTTCCCGACTGGCAGCGAGATGGCGTGCCACCATGAGTTGGTCGAGGCGTTGTTTGTCTGACGTCATGGGATCACGGGGCAATGCATGGAGGGCGGGGAAGGCAGGGGCCGCAGGCAGGGCGCTGGTAATCAACTATCGCAGCAAGCGGAGGGCCGTATCGACAATGGCTTTATCATCAACGCCGTTGATGCGGCGCAGGAGCTTCTGGGGGCCATGTTCGACGAATACATCACGAATCCCTATACGCTGCAATTTAAAACCGCTGAGGCCGGCATCGGTCAGGGCCTCCAATACCGCGCTGCCGAATCCCCCTTCCCGGGTATTTTCCTCTACCGTCAGGATATGAGGAATGCGCATGGCATACCGGGTAAGCAAATCGGTATCCAATGGTTTCACAAAACGGGCATTGATGACGGTTGCGGAAACAGCATGCGACTGTCTGAGCGTCTGGCAGGCCCGGACAGCTTCACCAACTGCATGACCGATAGCGATAATCAAAATGTCATCCGTTGTTTGACCTTCGCAAAGGACCTCTGCTTTGCCCATTGCGACAGGCTCGAGGGGGTCTTCGAAGGGAACGCCGGTTCCACAACCGCGTGGATATCGCAGCGCAATCGGGCCCTGGTGCTGGATAGCCGTCAGCAACATTTTGCGCAACTCGTTTTCGTCTTTAGGTGACATTACGGTCATGTTGGGCAGACTTCTCAAATACGACAGGTCGAACAGACCGTGATGGGTTGCGCCGTCTTCACCCACAATGCCGGCCCGGTCCAAGGCAAAAACCACCGGGAGGGCTTCGATACAGACATCGTGAAGAATCTGGTCATAAGCCCGTTGAAGGAAGGTCGAGTAGATGGCCACCACCGGTTTCAAGCCTTCACTGGCCAGGCCCGCGGCGAAGGTAACACCGTGCTGCTCGGCAATGCCCACATCAAAAAAACGCTGGGGAAACGCCTCGGCGAAGGCCGCCAGCCCTGTTCCCTCCGGCATGGCGGCAGTTACGGCAACGATACGCGCGTCCTCACGGGCAAGTTCGACCATGGTATCGCCGAAAACTTTTGTATAGGTAGGGGGGGTATCCTGCGCGATCACGCATTCGCCGGTAGCCACTTCAAATTTACCGCAACCGTGAAAATGGACCGGATTGGTTTCAGCCGGGGCATAGCCTTTGCCCTTCTTGGTGATGACATGCAGAAGGACAGGCTCTTCAAGCACTTTGATATTTTGCAGTATATTGATTAAATGGTTTAACTTATGGCCATTAATCGGCCCGAAATATTCAAAATTAAAGGCTTCGAAAAGCATGCCAGGCGTAACAAAGGCCTTAAAGGATTCCTCCGAACGCTTGGCCAGTTGGTACATGTCATCACCGATGCGGGGGAGGGACTTTAGAAAATCACCGATCTCGCGTCGCATTTCCTGCAGTCTTTTGGTGGAGAACGTGCGGCTCAGAAAGGAAGAAAGGGCGCCCACGTTGTGGGAAATGGACATGTCGTTGTCGTTGAGAATGACAATCAGGTCCTTATCTTTGTGGGTATCGCCGGCCTGATTGAGCCCTTCGTAGGCCAGACCTGCCGTCATGGATCCATCCCCGATGACGGCGATGACCTTGGAGCGCTCCTGCTTGATCTGCTTCGCGGTGGTGATGCCCAGCGCCGCGGAGATCGAAGTGCTGCTGTGCCCTGTCGTAAAGGCGTCATAAGGGCTTTCACTTATCCGCGTGAAACCGGAAATACCGTTATATTGACGGATGGTTGCGAATTCATCGCGGCGGCCGGTCAACAGCTTATGGGCGTAAGCCTGATGCCCCACATCCCAGATGATTTTATCTTTGGGGGCATCAAAAACATAGTGAATGGCAATGGCCAGTTCGACGGCCCCCAGACTCGGTGCCAGATGACCACCGTTTCTCGACACCACCTCGATAATGGTTTGTCGAATTTCCTTTGCCAGGCGATCCAGGTCTGAACGTGGGATGTGTTTCAGGTCTTCAGGGCTGTTGATGGTGTCGAGCAAACCCAATGGATGTTGGTTCCTTCAGCGCCGTCTTTCGATTACATAGCGGGCAATGGCCCGCAAAGGATCCGCTTTGCTATCAAATATCGCAAGGTTGCGCAAGGCCTCGGCAACCAAATCGGAAGCCATGTGCCGGGCTCCTGCCAAGCCCATCAAGGCCGGATAAGTACTTTTTTGGCGAATCTGATCCGTTCCAACGGCTTTTCCCATGACAAGCGGATCGCCGGTTTCGTTTAAGATGTCGTCGGTGACCTGAAATGCCAAGCCGATGCATCGGCCGTAGACTTCCAAACCAGTGAGAGCCCTTTTATCGGCCCCGCCAATGACGGCGCCAGTTTTGATCGACGCGGTGATCAAGGCTCCGGTTTTGAGTCCGTGGAGTTCTTCGAGTCGGTCGGCGGAAAGCGCTTGGCCTTCGGCGGCCATGTCCCGCATCTGCCCCTCGATCATACCCTCATGACCAGCTGCTTTAGCAATAATGGCCATTGCCTGGACCCATACCGCCTGTTGATCATCCCGGCGCAAGGCATATTCAGCCAGGATCTGAAATGCAGCGGTCAAGAGCGCATCCCCCGCCAATATGGCCGTGGCCTCGCCGAAAGCCTTATGGCAAGTCGGTTTACCGCGTCTTAGATCATCATTATCCATGGCCGGCAGATCGTCATGGATAAGCGAGTAGGTGTGAATCATTTCCAGCGCGCAACCCGCCGGCACGGCCTCCTCTTCCCTTCCTCCCACGGCATGGGCAGAGGCCAGACATAAAATGGGGCGCAAGCGTTTGCCGCCGGCGTTGATGGAATATTGCATAGCGGAAACGAGACGGGTGTTTCGGAAAGGCCTGCTGTTCAAAAAACGCTGCAAGGCCTGATCGACCAATTGACGACGCTTGGCCAGATAGGATTTCAGGTCAAAACTGTTGGAGGCGGCGTAATCGCGGGGCTGTTGAATCATCGGATCACCGATAGCGGTTTAGGCCTCGTCATTGCGATCAGCTTCGAAGGGCGCTTCGACATCGCCGGTTGGGCTATCGCCCAAAAGCTGGGTCACCTTTTTTTCAGTCTCATCCAACATGGCGCTGCATTGCCGGGACAGGGCCATACCTTCGTCAAACTTTTTCAGCGCTTTTTCCAGGGGCAAATCGCCGTCTTCGAGTTCATCGACAATTTTTTGCAACGCATTCATGGTCTGTTCAAATGTTTTCTTCGCCATGGAGGTGCTTCCCTTCAACGCGGCAGAGCAGGGCGCCCGATGCTAGCTGGATTTCGACCTGCTGGTGGATCTTGACGGTTTTAGATGTTTTGACAATATCTCTGGACGGGATCTCACGGGTGATGCTGTAACCCCGCTGCAACACATTGGCAGGATTTAAAGCCCGCAGCCGAAGGGTTAGCTCGCGATGACTCGCTTTATTTATTAACATTCTATTCTGTATGTTATGAATTAATATATAATTTGATTGATCAAGTTTGTGACGAAACGTCTGTAGCGCGCTGCGTAAATGGATACGACGCAGCTGCAGCACAAGGCGAGACACGCTTTCTTTTTTTTCCTTAGAATACTGATTCCATGCTCGCAGCAGCCGATCTGTCTCATCATCCAGTCTCAGGCGAGCCTCTTGGACCTGACGTCGCGGATCACGGAGACGACTAAAGGTGCTTTCCAGTACAAGACGGTGACGGGCGATTGCTTCGGCTATTTCCCGTTTCAGGCGGATTTGCATTTCACGGCATTGCTGCTGCAAACGGTGTTTTTCCGGTACAACCAACTCCGCAGCCGCCGAGGGGGTGGGGGCCCGCATATCCGCAACAAAATCGGCGATGGTGAAATCGGTCTCATGACCGATTGCCGATATGATCGGAACAGATGTTTCAAAAATTACCCTGGCTAATTTCTCCGAATTAAAGGCCTGCAAGTCTTCCAGGGATCCACCGCCTCTTGCCACTATAGCGACTTCGGCGTCCGGCTGTCTGCCAAGGCATTGTAAGGCCTTGATGATCGAGGCCTCCGCATTGTCGCCTTGTACGCTTGCTGGAATAACGGTTATGGGCATATTCGGAAACCGGCGCTGAATGATCTGAATAGTGTCGTGCACCACAGCCCCGGTGGGGGATGTGATAATGTGAACCTTACGCGGCAAAACCGGCAGCCTTTGCTTGTGGACGCTATCGAACAACCCTTCACTGGCAAGTCTTGTTTTAAGTTGTTCGAAAGCCAGTTGCAGGGCACCGACGCCCTTTGGTTCGAGATGTTCGAAAATAATCTGGTAGGTTCCACGAGGTTCGTAAACCGATAGTCGTCCTAACCCGACAACCGCCAGACCGTCAGTGATATCAAATGGCAGGCGTTTTAGCGGGCCCTTGAACATGACCGCATTAAGCTGGGCGTTTGGATCTTTGAGTGTAAAATAGCAATGGCCGGATGCGGGGACCCGCCGGTTGGAGATTTCTCCGACCACCCAGACCAAAGGGAATTCGTGTTCCAGGATGGCCTTGATCTGGCGGGTGAGTTCGGAGACCGTATATACAGGGCGCGGCTGATCAGCGATCGACATGACCACCATATTATCCCAACGTCTGATAAGATATATTATGTAAACTATTTGGCAGGAGGCTCAGTGTTCGACGGTCGGCCGTCGGAAAAAAGCCGATCGGCTTCGCTGAAGCGTCTCAAATGTTCGCGTACCGCCGGCAGCATATAGACATCGCCGCATGGCATTCCTCCCAAAAACGCTGAAAGAATCGTGATTTTTTTGTGCAGGCTTTTGTGCTTATCAATCAAAAAAAGCGACTTCCCCTTGACCTTGCACAATCCGCTCACGGCATTGACCCCGGTGGCACGGAAATTCTGTTCAGTAACCTCGATGCCGATTTTTTCTGCCACTTCTTTGAGTTCCTGGTACAAACGATCGGCTTTCACGGATTTCCCCTCAATGCGCATGGCCGGCAATTGAAATCTCGTTGGGCTGTGTTATATTCTATCAGCTTTTAAGCGTTGGATAAAAACTTCAAGGAGGAAAAATTGATGCAGCGTTCCGTTCCGATGCAAGGTCAAACAGCGATTACCCAAGTCAACACATTTGTCCGCAGTGTTTATAATTGGATGGGGGCCGGGTTAGCGGTTACGGGCGTGATTGCCTATCTGTTTGCCCACAATGCCAGTTTGTTTCAACTGATGTTTCAGGTCGCCGGCAATCAACTGCGTCCCACCATGCTTTTTTATGGCGCTATCATTGCCGAGCTGGTTTTGGTCTTTTCCATCAGTGCCCGGGTGCAGCGCATGCAGGCTTCAACCGCCACCGGATTGTTTCTGGCCTATGCCGCCCTTAACGGAGCCACCTTAAGTTCCATTTTCATTATTTTCACCCAGGCTTCCATTGTATCGACCTTTTTTATCTGTGCCGGCACTTTCTTAGCATGCAGTCTATACGGATGGACCACCAAGCGGGATCTCACCTCCATTGGCGGATTTATGATGATGGGACTGATCGGTATCATTATCGCCTCGTTGGTGAACTTATTTCTACGCAGCCCGGCCGTTGCCATGGTCGTCAGCTATATCGGTGTGATCGTCTTTGTCGGTCTGACCGCTTATGATACCCAGAAATTGAAATCCATGGCGTTAGCTCAGCCCGCCGATCTTGACGCGGCGGTGGTTCGCAAGGGGTCCATTATCGGCGCCCTGACCCTCTACCTGGATTTCATCAATCTGTTTATGATGCTGCTGTATATTTTCGGCGGACGCCGCGATTAAGAGGCGATCAGCATCGGCAGCAAGAACAATTCCGTCCCCTGCCCCGGCCAAATTGGTTGGAGCAGGGGGGTTTTCGTTTATTGGTTGTGGCGGTGAGCCGAGGCCGTCATCTAATCACCAATAGCGTCGGCAATCGCTACGGCAATATTGTGGGCATAGCCTTCCGCTTCCGCTTGGGTGGGGCCTTCTACCATTACGCGGCAGAGTGGCTGGGTGCCTGAATAGCGAACCAGCACACGGCCTTGGTTGCCCAGCTTCTGCTCCACTTCATCAATCGCCCTGCGGATGGATTCCATCGAATCCAGCGCCGGTTTATCAACGACCGGAACATTGACCAAGGTCTGGGGGTACACGGTCATGAATTTTGCCATTTCGGACAAGGGGCGTTGATCGTCCTGCATCGTTTCAACCAGCTTGAGCGCGCTAAGCAGCCCGTCGCCGGTCGAGTGGTACGCTTTGTAAATAAGGTGACCGGAATCTTCGCCACCCAAAGCCGCCTCGCAGTCCGCCATTTTTTCCATGACATGGCGATCCCCTACATCACAGTGGACATGGCGGATGCCGATGGATCGCAACGCTTCCTTCAATCCGATATTGCTCATCACGGTGGAAACGATGACATCATTCCATAACTGTCCACGTCGATGAAGGAAGCGTGCGCCGATGGCCAAAAGTTGGTCGCCGGCCAATAAAGTCCCTGACTCATCAACGGCAATCAGACGGTCCCCGTCACCATCGAAGGCCAGGCCGACGTCGGCTCCGGTCTCCACAACTTTCCGGCGGAGGTCATCCGGGTGTTCGGAACCGCATTGATGATTGATGTTGGTTCCAGTGGGCTCATGGTGCATGATCGTCAATTCTGCCCCCAACATTTCGAAAAGCATCGGGGCCACCGCCGAAGCCGCGCCATTGGCGCAGTCCAAAACCACCCGCATACCGGCCAAATTGAAATCAGGAGGAAGCGACTGGCGCAAAAAGGTTAGGTACCGCTGGCGGGCCCCCTTGATTAACTGAATGGCCCCCACCGGCCCGTCACCCTCCTCACTTGGAGAAGCGGCGATTTCCTCACGCAGCAATTGTTCAACCTGGGCCTCCTCACGCTCTGAAAGCTTGAGGCCCTGTTGGTTGAACAATTTAATGCCGTTGTCTTCAAAGGGATTGTGGGAGGCCGAGATGACCACTCCGGCCGCAGCGCTTTGATGACGGGTTAGAAAAGCAACTCCCGGCGTGGGGATGACCCGGGCCAACAACACGTTGGTGCCGGTTGAACAAATACCCGCGGAAACGGCGCTTTCCAGCATCTGGCCCGACCGACGCGTGTCCCGCCCGATAATGATCGGCGAGCCGCCGTCAGCATCCCCATAAACGATCCCGATGGCCCGTCCGATGCGCACCGCCATCTCTGCCGTGAGTGGATATTGATTGGCCCTGCCCCTGATCCCGTCGGTTCCAAAGAATTCGCCCATTGCCGCTGCTGTCTCCCATGCCGGTTTTTGGTGGTAGGATTTAATCGAATGGTTTTATCAAACCGCCGCCCTCTGCCACAACGGTATCCACAATGCTTTGGAGCCACTGGGTGCCTGTCAGACGTGTATGGGAAGGAAGCGTTGGGAGGGTGTCAATGTAGCTGGTTTGTGAGGATCGATGCCGGGTCACTTCCTGAAGAAATGCATCCCTCGTTTTTAGATCACCGAACTCCCTGCCGGGTTTACGAACGCTTTCTTGGAAGCGTTCATAATGCCCCACATAATTTTTCTGTTTCTCAAACTTTCGAATATATTCGCGCAGGCGTTTAAAACGTTCCTCCAACCCAATATCTAAGATGTTTACCAATCCCTGGAATAGGGGTTCCGGGAAACATTCGGAGACGAACAATCGACGCACATGGCAGTACCATGCGCGCAAAGCCAGCAAGTTGCCGATATAGAGAAGGTTATTTTTGAGAATGCGGTTTGATGATCCTAAGGCACCGGACTTATAAGGAATCGTTCCCCCCTTCCCTGCCCCGCCGAAAATCAAGTGATCAGGCTTGAGCTGATCCTTGCGGACGATCGTGCCGGCCGCGCTGACCGTGCCGAAAGCGAGGCGGCAAGGCCCTACGAGGCCTCCCTGTCCCCCCAGGAATATGGGGCGTTGGTCTAGCATGACACCATGGGGCACATCGCCGATCAAGGAGGGCGTGGCCTTGTCCTGATGGGGGGTGAAATTGAAATGGATAAAGGAACTGCCCACCTCGCTGTGATCCTTGCGGGATGTTCCGCCTGCCATGAGGCAGTCACAGAAATTGATCAGGCTGCCCAATGTTACAAATGGCATAAGAATGGTTTGTTTCAAGCCCGCACAGTGGGCCGTGCTGGCCTGCTCTTCTAAGATCGTCCCCTCTCTGACATGCGATCCGTAGCCCAGGGATGCGCCTTCCAGAAATACCGCGTTTTTGAAATAGCCGCATTTCAGTTCCACGTCTGGGCCAATATAGCAATTATCGATCATGACCGGGCCTTCGGAGCCGATGCAAGCCCTCTGAGCAATATAGGTTTGCGAACCGCGCAGACGACAACCGGCATGAAGGCGAATGCCTTTACCAGACAGACGATCCGGATTGATGTCAGATCCGATTTCAACAGCGTGGGGGCAGGGTATTGCTATGCCGCGGGACAATAAATCTTTAACATTTTGAGGTATGGACATTCAGACTCCGGGAAATCATTCGCATCAGGAAAGATAGCAATTTAACCTCGATTTTGGTCATTCGGTTTGGTGATTCCGCCGGTTTTCAAAATATAGATAACATTAATTCCCTTTACGGAATCGGGGGTGCTTTTCGTATTGGTTTTGTCAGTTAACCGTTTCGGCCGATTGTGGGTGATAATCCGGAAGAATCTGCAGCAAGGTCTGGCGAATACCAGCGGGATCTTGGGCCTTGGCCAGTCCGTATAGGCTGTCAATATTTTCCTTTAAGGTCGTCAGATCGCAGGTGGTTCCCTCCAGTACAAGGATCTTATTATGGGGCGTCGGCAATACGCCCTCCCCTTCCGTAACCAACTCTTCATATAGCTTTTCACCAGGTCTGAGCCCGATATAGTCAATTTTGATGTCCACATCCGGCTCAAACCCGGATAGACGGATCAGATCGCGGGCCATATCGTCAATTTTGATGGGGATCCCCATATCTAATATATAAATTTCATTGCCATTCCCCATGGCACCGGCTTGAAGAATCAATTGGCAAGCTTCCGGAATCGTCATGAAAAACCGAGTGACCTCCTTGTGGGTCACTGTGACCGGCCCCCCTTGGGCAATCTGCTTTTTAAACAGGGGAATTACGCTGCCCACACTGCCGAACACATTTCCGAAACGAACGATCATGAATTTAGTCTTGATACCGGGTCCATTTTGGCATTGAACCAAGAGTTCCGCAATTCGCTTGCTGGCGCCCATCACATTGGTGGGACGAACGGCTTTGTCGGTGGAGACAAAAACGAAACGCTCAGCCTTATATTCGCGCGTTATGCTGACGATCCGGGAAGTCCCGATAACGTTGTTTTCAATGGCTCGCCAGGGCTGGAGCTCAAGCATTGGGACGTGCTTGTATGCAGCGGCATGAAAAACGGTTTGGGGACGAAAGCGATGAAAGACATTGCGCAATTGATCCTCATCGAGAATATCCCCCAATACGGTGTGATAGATGATCTCGGGATGGAGTCTTTTGAGTTCCAATTCGATTTCATACAGAGGGCTCTCCGCCCTTTCGAAAAGAATCAAACTCTTCGGCCGGAATCTTGAAACTTGACGGCACAATTCCGATCCGATGGAACCACCGGCCCCGGTTACCAGAATAGTTTCATCGTGCAGGTAGGCACCAATCCGATTTTCCTCCAAATGGATCGTTTCCCGGCGCATCAGATCGCGGTAGGCCACCTCGCGGATGGAACTAATGGTTACCCGTCCGTCAATAAGTTCACCATAACCGGGTATCGTTTTGAACGGCAATCCGGTTTGTTTACAGGTAGCGACAATTTGCCGCATGACGCCTGAAGTGGCTGAGGGAATGGCGATAAGGAGTTCCTGTATCTTGAGGCGTTTGATGACCGTGTCGATTTCTTTCAGATCCCCGAGAATCGGGATGCCGTGAATTTTAAGACCTCGCTTGGCAGGGTTATCATCGATGAATCCGGCGATCTGATAGCGGAGCGAGGCATTGTTTTTTATTTCGCGATAGATTTTTTCGCCGCAATTGCCGGCACCGATAATGAGAAGTTTTTTCTGACCGGATTGTTCTTTATGCAACAAATGCATAAATCCCATTGATACGCGACCGGTTTCGTTGTCCTCAAAAGAGTCATATAACAATCGTACCGTCAGTCGGAATAGGGAAACGAGGAAAATCGTAAAGCACCAATCGATAATGAACACCGACCGCGAAAAACCTTGGAAACTTGAACTGCTATGAAAACGCGTGCTGTAGAGTACGATCGTAATGATCGTCAGGGAGCTCAAGCTGGAAGCTTTTATGATATTAAATAGATCGGCAAGCCCGGTATAGCGCCACATGCCCCGATAAAGATCGAACCAGTAGAAGAGGACCAATTTAATGGCGATGACAACTGGGAGGATCCGCCAGAAGGCGGATTGAAAATAGGGCGGAATATTGAAATCGAAACGAACCAGATGCGCACTGTAAAGCGAGGCTGAAAAAAGCAGAACATCGACCGCCATCACGATGACGAGATTGCGATATAGAAAGAATGGTCTTTTCATAGCGGTTATAGAGAATCCGAGGAATGCACCCGATCGGCTCTGTGGTGCAGGATGACACTGGTGGCGACGAAAAGCAATCCCATTACCATGATCCCGGCCAATAGTGCCGCCGTGCCGAAATTTTGAAGCGCGATCACAATGGCGCCGATCAAAACTTGTATAATGCCGTAACCGACGGAAACTTTCCAGTGGGGCAGTCCCAATTCGTTGACCAGCACTTGGTAAAGGTGGCGACGATGGGCCACCAGGATCTGATCGCCCTCCACGATGCGTATCCCGAAGGTCGTTGCGGCGTCCGCATAAATGAGAAAGAAAAAAGCGGCACACGTTACGACACCGAGCAAAGTTGCGTTGGAACGCCAGGCGATCGCCGCAAACAAGAATCCCAGAAAAACGCTGCCCGTATCTCCCATAAAGACTTTGGCACGGGGAAGGTTAAAAGGCAGAAATCCGATGCAGGCCGCAACCATACAAAGATCGAGCAAAATGAACGGGGCGGGAGTACCCTGCAACAGGCCATAGATCGCCAACAACCCGAAGCCAACCGAAGCGGAGATACCGGCAATCCCATTGATGCCGTCCATGAAGTTAAAAAAATTGGCCGTCCCCGCAATAAACAATGTTCCCATGATAATGCTCAACAGCGGCGGCAAGGCGGCCGGACCGAAAAGCGGATTCGCCCCTAAGAGCACGACGATGGCGCAGCCAAGCTGCATCAGCAAACGCTTGGATTTTGACAACTCCATGCGGTCATCCACCAGGCCGATTAGAGAAATGATGCTGGCGGGACCCCACAGCGTGATCGGAATGGCGTTTAGCAGACTGACCAAGACAAAAGCGCAAACAATCCCCACGCCCCCGCCTTTTGGTGTGGGACGCCTATGGGAACTGCGGTAACCCGGTAGATCCATCAATCCGTAACTGCCGCCAAGCTTTATCACGATCCATGCCCCAAGCGCGCCCAGGCACATGGATAACAGACTATAGAAAAGCCAGTTCATTCAGATGGACCAATGTCTACTTTTGTGAGGGGGTGCGGGCGGGTTTCTCACAACGGGAACATCTCGTCTGGCGTCATCGACATCCGCAGTATGTGAAACGCTTCGGCATAGCCCATTCCGGCCTGACTTCCCCTAAACAGCGCCAGTGCCTTCAGCGCCTCGATGGATCTAGATTGAGGGAACGTCTGCAGTTGGCTCTGATAGCACTGCATGGCATCGACCTTTAGGTCGATGTAATCCGAGATGTCGATGCACCAGTTGGGCGTAAAATTCGGTTCGAGATGCGGCGCGTTCCAGTGGGTTTCCGAAATGGTCTCATAGGCAGCGCAAATCTTGATGCCACGTCCCACATCCACCGGACGGGAAGCTACCATGCAGGCTTCAAACACCATTCGATGATCCACATGACGATCCACGTAGGGTATCAGGAGGACATCCGGTGCGACTTTCTTAATGATGTTGAACACCATGCCGTTGAATTCCGGTACATCGATTTTACCCAGCAAGACAGCCGGGTTGTCCAGGAAAATGGATTCTTTGACGCCTATCAGACGGTGGGCCTGTTTGGCTTCTTCAACCGTGCGTTCATGAACCTCTTCGGGATAAAGGGGCGGCATATGAGCGGCAATGGTGCCGACGGTCACATCCCCGCCCTGTCTAGCAAAACGCGCCATGGTGCCGGCTGTTCCAAGTACCTCGTCATCCGGATGGGGGGCAATAACCAGCAAGTGCGGCGTGTCTCTCATGTTCTCACCTTTTGCCTTTAATAAACGTCGCTATCGCCCTGACTGAAATGCCAGGGGATCGCTTTAAGAGTTTTATCCGATTCAATGACGGGCTTAAAAAAAATAAAGCGTTCCGGGTGTTCGATCTGAAATCCACAGGCCGCATAAAGCGATTCATCCATGTGGCCTTTGGACAGCCAACACGTAAGCGTACCGGCACCTGAACGTACGGCGAAATCATGGCAGAAACGCAGTGCGTCCTCTACGAGTGAAGGTTGGGTATCGGCGACATGCAGCTCGCAGATATGAACCAAACGTTTGTCACCCTCGGAATAAAATTTGAGAACCAATAAGCCTTGATCGTTGTCGATCAGAAAACGGTGATACGTGCAATCCGGTTTACGGTAGCGCCAATTCAGGTAATCCGCATCACGATGCACACCGACCGGAAAGGAGCAACGGTTCCAGATGTCGGTGGCCCGGACGTCGAAGGATTCGACGTTTTGATAGCTGTGGCGAAACGGCTTGCGGGCGGGCTCCACAACCGAGGCACTGCGCAAGGGGACCCGCATCAATTCGGTCCAGCCGGCTCGGCGGAAGCTTTTTTCCGAATTCGGATTGGGGAGAATATAGGCCAGCTCACCGGCATCGGTCATGTCCTGCCAGCAACGGAAACCGTGCTGGTGTGCAAGGCCCTTACCGCGATAGGCAGGATCCGTCATGATATCCACCATGGTGCGGCCCTTCCTTACTTCGCCGTTGACCCGAATCGCCCGGGGCAAGGTCGCAATCATGGAAACAAGCCCGATGGCCGAGCGGATCACATAAACGTTTGCCGTCCCCAAAGGGTTTTTGAAAAATTGCCACTCGACAAGGCTTCGTGTCGTCTGTACATGGGGCATGCAGGTTTGCCGCAGGGCAATAATCTGATCAATGTCTTCATGCGTGGCCAATTCAATGGTTGGGTTTTCCATTATCCGATTTCCCATGGGGGCGTTCTGGCCGAATCAACATACGCTGGTGGACAACGCTTGATTATAAATCACTTGATCCGCTTATACCCAAAAGCGACCTTTGCTCCACTACCGATAAAACTAACTGATATCAAAAGGTATGATGCTTCCCGGTTATGATTGCAGCCTGCCAGCCGCGCTTGAGGTCATATTGGGGGTGGAAGCCTATCTGGCGGCATAGCAAGTCGCCCCGAGCCGCAACATCTTCCATGACCTTATCCACCAGAAGACGCAATTTGGGGGTTGGCAGCTGGAGTGTTTCGGTTAATCGATCGGCCAAGCCTGCCATTATTTGCACCGGGCGGCGGGGCAAACGCAAGCGGGGTGGTCTCTTGCCCAAAGCATGGGCAATGGCTGTAACAACCTCGTTCAGGGTGTGGATTCGGTCATCGGTGACATTGAAAATAGCGCTCGCCGCGTTGGGATGTTCGGCTGCCAGAATGGCGGCCCGCACAAGATCGTCGATGTAAATCATTGTGCGACGATTCTGGCCGTCGCCGACCGGAAAAAATAGTCCACGGCGGATGGCCTTTACAAGGGTTTGATAGTTGCCCTGCAGCCGCGGGCCGTAAACAGCGGCAAGCCGTAGTACAACGACCGAAGAATGCAGGCTGTCCATAAAAATCTTGCGAACCCCCTCTTCCGACTGCGTCTTTGTTTCGGCATAGAGTGATTGGGGATTGAGCATTGACGATTCCGTATGGGGGGCACTGCCGAAACTAGGGCCGTAAACACTGATGGTGCTGAAATGCACCATGCGTCTAACTCCGGCATCGAGAGCAGCCCAGGCCACGTTCATGGCCCCATCAACATTGATCCGGCGGTATTCCTCCGACTGGTTCGGAGAGGGGTTGTTGAGATGTAATTTGGCCGCCAAGTGAAAAACGACATCAACGCCGTCCATAGCCGGTCTAACAGAATCAAAGTCCACAATGTTACCGCTAAAACGCTCAACCGCAGCCGCGAAAAGCGACGGATCGGAGGCACGGCGGGCCAGAGTCCTGACCGTCCAGTTTTCCGCCAGCAATTGATTCACGAGAGCCGGCCCGATCATCCCGGTTGCGCCTGTTACCAAAGCACGCATGGATCTTAACCTCTCACCCGGCGCAGTACAGCTAATTTCCAGAACCCTTTCGATATGAAAAAACGCGCCATACTACGGAAATGCCATTGCAAATATTTCAGACTGTGATGGCTATCACCGCGTCCATCATGCACTGCCCTGGCATCCAAGCATTGAAGTACGGGCATGTTGGCCATCTTCAGGCGTGCGCAGATATCGACATCTTCATAGTATAGGAAATAGCGCTCGTCGAAACCCTGGATCCTCCCAAAGCATTCTCTGGTAAACAGCATGAACATTCCGCCAATCCAGTCGGGTTCGAAGACAGTTTCGGTCTGGGGGTAATCAAGTCCGAGCTGTCCGCCAATGGCCTTTTTTAGAATGCCCAAAGGAGTCGGGAACCGGCGGGCGCTGTTTTCATGCAATCCGTCCGGATTGACGATCATCGGGCCCGCTACCCCGTTGCCATGTGCCTTGAGGCAGTCCATTAGGACAGTGAAGGGATTTCCAATGAGACGGATGTCCGGATTCAGCACACCATAATAGTCCCCTCGCGCTTGTTGGAAGGCAAAATTGTGGTTGGCACCGAACCCCTTGGGATGACGGTTCCGGATGATGCGCAGCGGGAAAGGAAAGTCATGAGGCGTGAAGGAAAGCGGCTCCTCGGTGTTGACGGTGAAAAGGACTTCGACGGAGACCTGGTTTCCGAGAGCCGCAATATCCTCAAGCAATTGTCGGGCAAGGGCCGCCTGATTGTGAACGACGATTGAGATGGAAAGTTGGGGGGTATCCGTCATGTAAACGCGGCAGAACAGCTAAAAAAATGGTCCCTTTGTCGGCAGGGGCCGGAAGATGCCGCGTGCCGGAACGAAATCCATGACTACCTTTTCCGCTTTGCGAAGCCAGAATTCGACACTCAAAAATCTCAATCGGTCAAACACGTAGGTGACTAGATACATGCCAATGAGAAGCACCGTTGTGTGGAGGATACAATCGACGACGGCGTTGCCCGTCAGGGCCAGCTTCAAATTGATCGTCAGCCCGAATATTACGAAAAACTGCTGAATGAAATAAAGGGTAACGGGATAGATGCCAAATCGCAAAATCATCGACAGCGGGCGTTTGTCGGCAAATTGGCGGTTTTCCAAAAACAATGTCAGGCACAAGAGAATAAACACAACGGCAAAGGTTGCCGCAATGCCATAAGCATTCGTACTCAATTCTTCTGAGCGCTCACAGTACGCATAGAAATACGCCAGATAGGGCGTGCTGGCGACAAGCGTAAGGAAGACAATCCACAAGCGGTCATATTGGCTGATCCCCCATTTTGCGATCAGGTAGCCGCCCAGAAAATAAATGCCAAAGGGCCAGATGGGGGTATGGCCATGATCGGGACGCATCTCAGGCAGGAAAAACCAAAACATAATCAAAGCAAAAGCCCCCAAAAGCCTTACATCGTTCCGCCGGATATAGTTAAATAGACCGGCAATCGCATAGCAACCGCCGATGAGTTGAAAGATATCCCAGTCAATCCTAAAATTTTGATGGGTAATGATGTCGGCGCACCATGCCATCAGAAACAAGACAACACCATGGACCATCATGCGGAAAGGACAGCGGTACTTTCTTTCGTACAAAACGATCGCCATGCCCGAGACGGCAACAAACATGGGGCGGGTGTAGTAGTAGCCGATCATATAGATTTGATGCCCAACGAGGGAATGCTTCAAACCAAATACGATGGTTTGGTGCGGAATGGTCATCATAATGATGGCGAGCCCGCGAAGGATGTCGAGGGTTTTGATACGACCTTTGGGCAAGGATTTAGAAAAGGACGCGAGCAGCCATTTTGGGAAAGAGGCGGTTGTATCGGTTGCTGTCTTAGAGGGTGCCATATGTTGATTCGATCGATATGATATTCAAATTGTCGCGGGAACTGTCCGCGGTTATCCGATTTCAGGACTTTAAGAAAACACCAAAGAGGCAATAAAAGGAAAGATGGTGGTTTATCCAGTTTGATTTGAAAGGGGTATAAAAAACAGTGGATTTAATGAAACCATTCCCTTGCATAATATCGGTTAGCTTCTTTTCATCATAAAAAACTTTGTGATCGGCATCGCGGCGATAGCCTTTCACCCCGGGAACCCCGATTACCAGCCTCCCGCCGCGTTCGATTATCCTGTGGAACTCATCAATAAGATCATCGGGTGAGGCAATGTGTTCAAGCACGTTATCTAAAATGACAGATTGAAAAGTTCCGTTTTCAAAGGGCAGCCGTCCATTTTCAATCAGTCGCGCATCGAGGCCCTTTTTCCGGCAGTAGGCAACAAGATAGGGGTTGATGTCGGCGCCGATCGTATTGCGGCGGGATTGAAGCATATCTCCGATACCGCAGCCGACGTCAAGGGTCAATCCCCTTAGGTGGTGACCAAGCCTGGGGTATAGATAGAATTTGCGATACAGCAATGCGCGCCAACTTCGTTTCTTCAAATATTCAAAGTATTGTCCGTGTTCAGCCATTGATGATCCCAAGTAAATTTTGGGTATTGGCCTCCTGGCGATAATTATCCGGCAATAAATTGGGATTTTCGCTTAAAGGCCTTCTGGAAAGGCCGGCTGTTTTGATCATCAAATCGCTAAGCTCGGCATCGTCTTGAAACAAGTACCCGTTTTCCCCATTGGTAATGAGTTCCGCGTTGCCGTCAATATTCCTGACCAAACACGGCACGCCTAAATAGAGCGCCTCCAATACAGAGCGGGATACACCCTCAGTGACAGACGGCAGTACTAAACAATCGGCTCGGGCCATCAGAGCATAAGGGGATTTAAGGTGGCCATGGAAAATTACCTTGTCCTCAATACGCAACTGTTTGGCAGACCGAACCAAGTCCGGCATCATTTCGCCGTCACCGACAATATCCAGATGATAGGCAATTTCTTTGGATTTTAAAGTCTGGGAAGCATGAAAAATCGTTTGTATTTTTTTAAGCGCTGTCAGACGGCCGACATAGATAAACCGATAGGGGCCCTTCTTTAAGGCGGAGCGCATTCGGTATGGGTGAAGAAAGCTTTCGTCAACGAAATTACCCACAATGTGTGGCTGTTTGCCACAATATTGCGCAATCTGATCCGCCATAACGGAATTCATGGCAATGACATGGTTGAACCACCTCAGAAACCAAAGATGAAAAGCTCCCACAAAAAAACCGAACTTCCCGAAGGCATACTGATAGTTAACGGGTAGATTGCCTCTGATGTAACTGCTCGTTGTGGCGCAATCAACACAAAAGAGATTTGTGAAATCAGCGGAAAAACAAAAGGATAGCGATACGTTCCTCCTACCCTTCCCTTCCCTACCAATCATCCGTCGGTAGGCGATGATTTTTTGAATAAGTGATTTGTGATTAGCTAACGAAACGATATTGATTGAGGGTGCGATCGCTGAATCAACACCAGGACCGGATTTAAGGTATACAATGGATGTTGGATAATCCCGATTAATGATGTTCGCTAATGCAATAGCGCCTTTTATCGGTCCGGTCGGATGAGGTGATGGAAGGAGAATGAATATTTTTCTCATTGGAATAACGAAATCATTGAGGAAAAGAGTTAATCGCTATCGTCCTATTGCGAGACATCACACAGATTCAAGTAACTCCTCATATCGATTGATGACATTCTTGAGCAAGAATTGTTCAGGCAGCAATGTTTCTTTCTGGCCTGAAGAAGGTTTTAATCGGAAGGCATTAAGCATTTCACGCGCTAATATGTCTGCGTTGCAGGGTTTTACTAAAATCCCCTGCTTTGTATTGGTGATAATGTCACGGATACAGCCCGGGTTGTCAAATGCGATGACTGGTGTCCCGAGTGCAAGGGATTCCAGTACGACATTAGGTAACCCTTCGTAACGTGATGATAGAACAAAATGATCTGCATGGTAGAAATAAGGATATGGATTATCTTTGAAACCACAAAGCGATATGAAGCTTGATAGGCCTTTTTGGGAAACGAGCCTTTTTAGCTTCCTTTTTAAAGGACCGTCCCCCAATATTGACAGATGAAGGTTTAACCGTTCTTTCGAAATTGATTCCATGGCATCAACAAGTATATCGAACCCCTTTTGAGACGTTAGAGACCCAACAGCTAAAAAATTAACTTTGTTTTTATCAAAAGGATTTTTATAATCATTTGACAATTTTTTTATGTAGTCAATGTCAACGGGATTTCCTATATTCAGTATAACTTTAGATGGGACACGAAAATGGTTTATTAGATCGTCTCTCATTGAATTTCCCAAGCAAATGACTCGGTCAGCTTTTGAATAAAATAGTTTTATAAGCAACGCAAATAATTTTGGAGATCTTTCACGATTTAATAAAAAAGATGGCAAATTACTTTCTCGAATAAATACTTTTGTATTTCTGGGGAAAAGAGGCTTTAGTAAAATAAAGGCGAGATTGAGATGAAATAGGCTTGTTAATATAATATCTGGCCTTAGCTTCCAAACGGTCTTTAGTATAGGAAAAAAAGAGCGGCTTACGCGTTTTCGATTAAACGAAAATAAAGCAACATCATTCGGTATCCTATTAAAAAGAGGCCCATCACTATCAATCAATGCTAAAAAAAGTGTAAATCTATTTCTTGAAAGATGCTTGATAATGGTAAGTAAAACTTTTTCGGCCCCTCCACACTGAGAAGAAGGTAGAATAAATAAAATTTTTGTTCGTTTATTCAAGTATTTATTTTCGCATTGTTATAATGATTAAAATATTCTTTATTATCTAATATGCTTTGCAATTATTTTCAGTAAAGGCATCTTTTTAATTTCATATTCCCATCGTTTATCGTAAAGAATAGGTCGTCTTTGAAATCTGGTAGGTGTTCCCCCTATTGAATGCCCTTGCGTACAATCCATATATTTTGAATATTGGTAATTTTCTATTCCTATAAAGTTGATGATCGATGCTATAGAATCCTTAGGTTCTTTAGTTAATTTTTCATAGGTGATTTCCAATACATTATGTGGATTTATCATTTTTATCATTCTAGAACAAATCAAATTGTATACATATGTACTAAAAAAATAAGCAGCTTGTTTATATATATTTTTTTGGCATTTATCCCACTTTAACTTGGAAATGGTTACAGCCTTTATATCGCGCTTTAAATAAATGAATTTGATATGATAATTGGTGTTTTTATAGATTTGTACGGCTTGCCACGGGCGTTTTGATGAATCAACTATATAGTTTGATTGGCTTATATAAAAGATCGTCTTATATAAATCATTTATATTCCTAAGTATACGTTTTTTTCTGCTATTTTTCAGTAATTTTTTAATATAAGCGTCTTTTTTAATAGAAATCAAGTATCTTATCGCAAATCTTTTATTAAATTTCCATTCAATTATTGTTTCAAATTGTTTATCGATATTTTTTATATGTTCGTTACTTAAAACGTTTCTCCAGAATTTACAATGTCTTAACCTTGCGCCACAGGAACAAGAATAATGCCATGATGCCCCGGTTCCTCGTTCATTATAATAGCCCCCGATATTTTGAAGTTCACCGCAAAAAAAAACATCGGGTGATCTGGATAGCATATCGCCGAGCAGGGTGGACCCTGATCGCGTGTCACAAATTATATAGACAATCGTTTTCACAGGATATTTTTGAATTTAGGAGATTTACAAGTAAGATTTTTAAAAGATGACCACAAGGCAGTTTTTAACTTATCAGCGGCAGATAACAAAGCGTTTTTCCATAACGCTTTTTCAAGTATAGCAATACCCAAATATTCCATAATGCCAAGCTTAGTGTGCTTGATATAGCTGCGCCATAAATGCCCAACAACTTAATGAAAAACAAACTAAATAGAATATTTAAGATGCCTGTAAAAATCATGATATTACGGAAAACAATCTGGTTTCCAGTCATGTTCATAAAATATCCTGTGGACCCGGATGCCGAGCTGACGAACTGTCCGATCACCAATAAGACCAGCGCTAAATAAGCTTTTGTAAAATCATTTCCAAATGCAATTGAAATCAAGGGCTTTCCAAATATAATCAAAAAAAGAAGAACTGGTATAGTGACAAAAAAAATAAGTTTTGAAGATTTTTGGGCTAGTAAAAACAATTCATCAATTCGACCATTAGCATAGAGCTCTGAAAATTTTGGGGCTGCCATACTGTTAATCGCGTAGAGCGCAAACATCGTTAATGTCGATAATTTTAAAGCAATGGAATAATATCCCACATCAGCTTCATTTCTAAATATCCCCAACAAAACGATACCCGTTTGTGAAATGATAAAATGAATTGATGTGGTCATCATCATTGGAGAAGAAATAGCTACAATCTGTCGATAAGATACGGGGACGAGAACATCATTAATATGTGTTCTCTCTTTAAATCCTATAATTACAACGGCATATCCAATGAGAGCAGTGAGCACCCAGGCCGAAATTTGTGCGTAAACGGGATTACCCTGGTTATCGTAGGCCAAGGTCAAGCCTGACAGAACCAGAAGCATCGAAACCGAAGGCACGAGCTGCATTAGAGAAAATGCCTTGATGATTCCCAAGCCCCGTATAGCTTGTGTGTATAAATCCATCAGAGACCTGAAGACGACAAACCATGCAGCAACTAGAAAAAACAATGATAAATTTGGTTTGTGATATATATGAATAGCAATGGGATCGGAAAAAAAAGCGATTAGCAAGCTCATACACACGGAGGCTATTATTACAATCGTTTGGGATTTTTTTAATAGCTTAAAGGCTGATGATGCTGAAAACTTGGAGATATATTCAGGAATCAGTCGTATAATCGAAGTATTCGTACCTACCAAAGAAAAAATTGAAAAAATCATAAAACTTGCATTAATAATGGCAAGTGTCCCCAACATAGTGGCGCCGTAACAACGTGAAACAAAAATGCTGACCATCAATGATGCAAATGTTGCTAAAATTTTTGTTGATAAAGTCCAAAATGATCCTTCCAATATTTCAGAAAAATTTTTATCAGAGAGAAAAACGAAAATTTTTGAGAAAAATATATCATGCATTATATTATAACCATGGCTCAAAGGATGCCGAAAATTAAACATCATCGTCATCTTCAAACTCATCCTCATAGCTGGAAGTTTTCTTCTTATGTTTCATATAAAAATAATATTTTTTGATTTTACCTATAATTTTTTCATCATCAAATTCATTTCGAACTAAATGGGAATGGATCTTGTGTGTACTCCAGAAAATATAATAATCTTCCTTAAAAACAGGAGACCTTAATTCATCATAAATTATAAACGTCAAAGTATTTCTAAAAAGTTTTTCTTGGCTGTATGTAGAGAGTCTTTGTAAAATATTATTCTTTATGAATACAATTTCGATTCCATCACTGGTGTCGGTATTGATTTTTTCTAATAAATCTTTGCACTCTAATATGTTATTACAATAAAATGGATTCCGATCCAACCCAACTTTTCTCTCTTCTTTTTTATCTACAACAAAATTATGCAATATAAAAAATATTTTACGGTCAATTTTATCAATGGTATAGATAGCAATTTTGTTTGGTATTTTTACAATAAAATTATTCTTATATAGATCAGTATTTTTATTTTTTTCAATGTATATTCGCTCACCTTTTACCAATTTAATCTGTTCATAATAGCCCAGAGCATTGGTCATATCAAGGTGATATTGTCGAACAATTTGGGGATAAAATCGACTGACACTTGTTAATGCTCTACCTACTGAAACAACTCCATGCATTGCAACTCTTAGAGAAACTATATATGCAAGTAATAGCCCCCAATTTTGATCTTTCCCATAAATTAAGCGATAGCCGACAATGAGTACTGATAGAGAAAGCACAAGCGCTGTCCCTATTTGATTAATTAATGTGCTTTCTTCTAGCACTTTCACTCTACCACTAAAGCCATTAATTGAATGTTTAAGTTCTGTTTTTAAAAAGAAGTTTTTAACTAAATTTTTCTTATCCTTTTTAGTGTGTTTGACATTGAACAAAGAGTCAATAAAATCATTTAGAATTTTATTAGACCTGCCGGCATAATCTTCAAACAACTTTCCGTAATTTGCGCCTCTTATATTAGATGGGTATTGACAAATAAAAACAAAAACAACCACAATTAATAATGTAACCGTTAAAACTGGGTCAATAATTATTAACGAAGCAGCACCACCAATTGCGCTCATAAGCTCAGGGATTGAATATCCAAATATTCTGACAAGCATCCCAATTCGCCGAGCGTCACTCAAAATCCTTTTGTATTCGCCCTTGATAAAATTCTTGTTAATATCCTTTGTCTTATAATTGGGCAGATTGCTAAGAGCACATACCGCTTCATTTGCAATTCGCATTTCGAGCTCTTTAGCCAGAGAAATAGAAATAATTTTGGTAAGATATTGAAATACAGAAGCCGACGAGAACAAAAGAAATGTTGCGATGATTATGAACCACATTAACAAAATAGATTGCCTAGCAATTAATTCATAATTTAAAAATGATAGTTTCCCTTCGCTTTTCAAGGCATTTGCGTAAAAGTATATAATAGTAACAGCAGATGCTTGGCATGATAATCGCAGTCCGCCAAAAATTATTATTAACAAGGGTTTCTTGAAAAAATTCTTTAAAAAGGCCTTCTTGAGAATCCACTTAACGACTTCTACATAGTTTTTGCCCTGGTTGTAATATCGACGAATAAATTGGTATATATCGAAGTCAGTCATACTTAACGAATCAAATCTTCCCAAATGTCAGCCACCTTATCAGTTTTATAACCGTTAATAAGATCTCTATGCCTTTTTCCCATTAAAAGGCGCTTCTTATCGTTAATTGCCATATCGTATATATTATTAGCTAACTCAGAAACGTTACCGTTTTTAAAAATCAGTCCATTGTATTCATGCTTAATCAGTTCAAGTGGGCCAGGAGAAGCGTTGCTAACAATTGCGGGGATACCAAAACACATTGCTTCCAGTAAAACATTAGGGGTGCCTTCATATTTTGATGTAAGAGAATAAATAGAAGCTATTCTGAAATAGGGTGCTAGATTTTTTTTGTATCCAGTGAAAAAAACTTTGTTCTCTAAATATAAATCTTTAGTAAGTATCTCCAGCTCAGATTTCTGTGGCCCATCTCCAATTATATAGATTTTCCAATCTGGTAAGTTTTGGTGAATTTGTGAAAAAGCCTTAATAAGCAGGTCAATACATTTTTGTTCAACTAAACGACCAACTGACAAAATTATTTTTTTTCTATGACATTCTAAATCACATTCGATATTGAATGTTAATGGATTTGGAACAAAGAATAGATTTTTTTTTGGCACAAAATTTGTTAATGCTTCTATTGCGCCACAGCTATTAGCAGTGACGATATCTGCATATTTATACAGTTTTTTTCTCAGAAATTCCCAAGGTTCATCTAACGACTGTCGACTAGGGTCATTTCGTTCCGAAATTATTACCTTACTATTTTTTATCCCATGACATGCAATGATAGTTTTTATATTAGTCGCGCCTAGAAAGCTGATTATACATTGATGTTCAGTATTACGAACCAAGTTTCTAATCCTACGTATTCTCCGATAATCTCCCATAAATATTAGAAAATATATTTTACTGCAAATTTTTAAAACAAAATCGTCAGAAATATTAAATACCAAAATAATTTTTCGTGCTATATTTACTCCTATATTTTTATATATATATTTTAATACTTTATTTTTTAAAATATATAAAACAAAAATTGGTAATAGAAAACATTTCCGAATGAATTTCAAAGTAATGTATCGAGATAACAGATGGGTCTCACTGGGAGGTTTAAATGTATCTTTCCTATGCAATTTTAAATTCGTAAATAGTTTAGTTATTTTTTCATTTGATTTTATTATATCTCGTATAATAGACATATTCTGATTATTATCAATAACAATTCTATCTATTTCTTTTCGTAATTTAAATATATCTGGTTTATCTCGAATTAAAGTGATCAAACAAATTTTTTTATTTTTTTTTTCTGCCCAATAATTTAATAAGTTTGCTGTTACACGTTGTGAACCTCCTTTACCCATATGCGCTATGAAGAATAAAATATCATACTTTTTTTTCATACAAATACACCTCTGAATTTGAATTCCCAGTTGCTTCAATGGGGATGAATATGAATAATAAGGCCGTTGCAAGGTGCGTGGCTGACGCTTGATAAATCTTATGATATGTTGTAGTTTTTTAACCTTCCGATGCAAAATACATGCTGAGTAGTAAGGTCTCTTTTAGAATATTTATCATATTTTTTAAGAATTTCATTTGTTAATCTATTAACGCCTTCTTTATCTTTTGAACAAATTTCATTCCACATTTCTATATCAAAATATTTATTGGTTAATTCAAATAATTGATCAATTTTAATTTTATTCAATTTCATTGAAAGCTTATCGTCGTAAGTGTTTGCAAACCTTAAATGTCCCCAATCGATATATTCAAGCTGTTTTTTATCATTAAGATTAATATCGTTAATTGTCTTTGGCATTTGATGATGTCCATTCCAACAAAAGTAGTTATGATGATTATATAGAATTTTACCATCTTCTTTTAATCTGTTTGTTATACCTTCAAAAACTTGTTCTAAATTGTGAAGATGCTCAGTTACATTATGTAAAATTGCTATATCAAATTTTTTATTTGGTGCAATATCTTCAAAAATACCTTCGATAAATTGCACTGTTGGAAACTGATTCATTATGTCATTTGGAGTCCACCCAAATTTTTCAAATTTTCTTTTTCGTAAATTTTTTCCTCTGTCATCATAATAATTAATTTTTGGATCTAAGCCAGTATAGCTTTTAACCCCATAAACATAATATCCAATGGAGTGTAATCCCGTGCCGCATCCCACATCCAAAACATCTTTTTCGACGATATGATACGATATTTTTTTAGGCCACGCTAAATAACCAAATTTAAGTGCTCTTTTTATGATTTCTAATTGATTTTTTGATTCATTATTAATTTTTAAAGTTCCAATTTCTATCCGATCACGCAATTCGTTTTCGAAAGGTAAAAGTATCTTATTAAGTATAGTAATCCGTTTCATAAATTTTAAAATAGATTTTAAATCTTTTACAGGTACCATAATTCTATTCTAAACCCTCCATGCTCAAATCAAAATTCTTAATTGTGCGATATTTTATTAATAAAACAGATAGTTTTTCCATTTGGATTGTACCTGTTTAGATATGAGTATTCTCATGATAAATATCCATAACGTAGAAGTCCTGAATACTCGACTTGAATTACTTTATGTTTTAATTCATTGTCCCATGTGATTGGAATTTTTGGTTTAGGACTGACTCCGACTCTTTTATAATTAAATATTAAATCCTTATTGCATTTAATTTGCATTCTATTTAGAATATCCACCAAATCATTTCTTAGATTTTCCTGCCGCCCGATGTAACTTATCTCTCTTTTTGTATAAAATCCATACAGATGTGAAACATATCCTGGGTAGGTCTTCAAAACATTCTTTAAAAATTGGTTAAAATTATTGCTTCCTGCGCCGTTTATCAATGAATTAGGATGCCAATCAAAATCACCTACTCTGCTTGGCCAATCTCGCCATTCTCTTTTTGGTTGTGACATGTATTTAAACCAAGATTCATACCATTTTAAAGGATGCCTTACAAAACAAAAAATAAAAGGGTATTGATATTCTTTACTGGATTTAAAATTAAACTTTTTTTTGAGAAAATCTGAAAAAGATAGATTTATAGCGCGATCGTATAACACGCGATCAACATCTGCGTGTTTATGTCCAATTTCTTTGTCAACCAAATCGAGCTTCGTTAAAATTTCTCTCACCCAATTGCCGCCTGTTTTGGGTATGTGTAAAAAGATTGACCCATTTTTTAATAGAAGTGCCATACACTTACCTCTTTTCAGCAATTACGAGTAGCATATGAGAACAAATATGTTTTGATATTTTATCGATTCTTTTACCCCACAACCTATAACTTACCGAGTCACTTCGTTTTTCCAAAGGGTTTTTTAAAAATTTCAAAAATGGTAACTCATTTTTAATAAAAACATGGCTATGATGGGGGAATGTTGATTGAATCTCAAATCCAATTTTATTTAATATATTGGCAATATGACTTAAAGAAAACGCGTATTGATAAAATACATAATCGTTTTTATATTTATATCTATTGATGAATTTTACTATAGGGGATTTCATTCTTCTGATAAGATTATAGTATGGAAAAGTTAGAAAAATAGTACCACCACGATTGAGCACACGTTTTGCTTCTTCCAATGATCTATCTGGGCCTTCCTCAAAGTGTTCTATAACGCCTAATGATATTAGAAGATTTACACAATTATCTGGCAAAGGGATTCCATTAATATCGCTAATAATAAGATTTAATATCGGATATTGGTGTTTGCAATTCAAAATTGCTTTTTCAGAAATATCGACCCCTAAAACATTCTTACCCATTTCATTAATAGTATATACAAATTGTCCCATACCGCATCCAGCCTCAAGAATTAAGGCATTATTTGCGATATTATTTGTTAATTTTTCCAGGATTGGCCACCAAGCTTTCTTTTTTGAATTTATAATTTGTTTTAATAAATTACGATTTGACCATTGTTCTTCCCAATGATCTTTATGCGACTTTTTGGGCATCAAATATGTGTATTTAGAGGATAACATACTTAGAATCCTTATAAAATTAAAAGTTGAATTCCCTGTTGTTTGAAGCGAGGATGGATCAGAAATCAGATCACCCACAGTGGTGGATGCAATCATGGAAAACGCGCTGCAGTGCGTCGGCTTGTCAAAGAACAAATTGGTGATCGCTAAATCCTGATCCCGAAAGTTGAGGATATAACTCAACTCTCGGGATTCAGTTTGAGCCTTTTAAAATCAACGGGTTACGCGCTTAAAATTATGTATTTTGTGTAATTTGAAATGGTACTCTTAGCTCTTTTATAAGCATAACATACTGTAATTATATAAGAATAAATCTTTTGGTGAATCCCGAAAGTTGAGTTATAAGCTACATATTAGCTTCAGTTTCAAGAATAGGGAACAATTTTCGCCCAACAAGTTCTGATCCTTCCCGAGTCAAATGATGCGCATCCCATTGTAGTGGGACATCGTTCATTGTTAATGGGCAATCCAAACCATTACACATTAGTTGGATTATCGATATGTATTTTGCGCCACTCATGTCTATTGTTCCGTCTCTCATTTCGTGATCGATCAAAATAGTTTTTTGATCAAAATATTCTTTTGATTTAGTAGCTTTGCCATCGAATATATTTTTAATAAGTATCTCAGGCAATGGTTTATTGTATTTAATTGGGGGACCTAATACTATTACTTTTATTCCTTCTGAAACTAATGTTTTGATTGTCTGTTCCAGAAAGGGTTTATAATATTTAGAATGGCTGCGCCATTGTCCAGTTAGAACTACCAGCGAAGGGGGGTGTTCGACGATATAAGCATGAACGGCGTTGTTTCTCTCTTTACAATAAGGGCGTGATATCTTTTGGGGATCTAAATCCAGGGCCGCGGGGCATCCGCCAGCACAAGCCTGTATAATATCAAAATCTGTACCTTGTGCGGCCAATTTCAATCCATGTACATAGTGGGCACCGACACTATCACCCCATATTAAAATACTCCGCTTTCCGGGTTTAGGAATTAAACACTCGGAAATTGGAAATTCATTCCAATTGGCTTCTGAAAAACACTCTCCCCCGTAAATATATTTCCGATCTTCGTAGTCCGAATATTTCGCCAGTTTAATAGCATTTTGAGGCAAACGAAACATCATTCCTTCCGTATCAATTGAAATAATTCCAAAACTTAATATAATTATTATTGTAACGCATCCTGCTATTGCCTTGTTTTTTAACTTTGCATTGGGCGTTTTCCGAAAAGGCTGTTCTATATATCGATAGGATATATATGAAATAACTATCAAGAAAATAAAACACCAAAAATATGTTCCTTTAGAAACTTTTTCGCTAATAAGTATTACTGCAATCGGCCAATGCCATAAATACATTGAATAAGATATTTTGCCTACTCCAACCATAAACTTGTTAGTCAGCAGAGCTCTACAAATGAATGGCGCATTTGTCCCTCCTAAAATAATAAACCCGGCTCCTACAGTAGGCGGTACAGCAGTAAAACCCGGGAATAGAATTTCTGAATTATATGTAAAAATTGAATATAGAATAAGACCCAATCCAATAGTTACGTATGCTAAAGAAATATTTTTTTTCTTAGAAATTAGGCCTGGAATAAGCACAATGATTGCTCCAAGCAATAATTCCCACGCTCGAGTTGGAAGAATATAAAAAGTTAATTGACGGTTGTAATTAATAAGCATAATACTAGCTATTAAGGAGAGTACAAATATAAAAACAGTAGTAAAAGTGATAACTCTCTTTTTAAACTTTGAAATGAGTAATAGAAATATTGGGAAAAGTAAGTAAAATTGTTCTTCAATAGATAGCGACCACATATGTAACAAATGCAAATCATGTGCATCTGGCCCGAAATAATCTAATTCAGATAAGAAAAAAAAGTTTGAAACAAATAGAATCGTTGAAATAATACTTTTTGAAAGAAGGATTAACTTATCAGGGAGTAATTTAAAAAAACCATAAACAGAAAGTAGTATGAGGACAGGCAAAAATGCTGGAATTATTCTTTTTGCACGCCTTAGATAAAAATTTTTGAATGTAAATTTATTCTGTTCGATTTCACTTTTTATAATGCTAGTAATTAAGAAGCCTGATATAACAAAGAAAATATCGACACCTACAAATCCCCCGTCGAACCCCTTAACCCTAAAATGAAAAAGCACGATGGGCAAAACGGCGATTGCTCTTAGTCCATCTATATCAGGCCTATATTTTATCATTTGGCAAAAATGAGCCTTTCTGTAAAACTCAAGACAAAATCTTGTAAACCGTTTACATTATCTCAGATGTTGCAGTAGTAATTTAGGATTGTGTAAAGAATCCGCGCTAAAAGGAGGCGGCCCCTGCCCCTGCAGCATTCGAGAGGCATCCGGATCGGCTTAAGAACAAAGAACCAATCCTTTGTACCCTATACATCAAGATTTAAGGGGAAAAAAGGAATTTAATCGTCAACGGCAGGAGAATGAATTAAATTGAGATTAGAGAATTTTTCAGGCCTCAAAAATCAAGGCGTTCATGAATCGAATGGGGTTCACAGTGAGGAAATAAATGGCTTTATCGTTTCCCTGCTTCAAAAAGCATTGGAAAGATCTTCATGCGCATCGTTCAACAAGTAGTTCATGCCACCAAGATCACTTGATAAGACATCAAGTGGGATATGGACCCGCTCTCGGAACATTTCTTTACTTGAGCTTTCCAGAGAACCGCTAAAATTATAGCTGCACAAGTTGAGTTTGTTGTAGAAATTTCCCTTAAGCATAAAATCGATAATTGCGCATAATGAAGGTCACTCTTTCATTATGATTTGGAGAGCTTGATATAGTTGATCTTATACGTAACTATCCTGCGTTTCAGTCAGCACTGTGAAGCGCATCACCCAGGCCCTATAGTGTAAGTGCGCCAATCTCGGCAAGTTGAAAGAAATCCTAACAAAAATTTGATGGCCCCGTAAAAAGTCGTAATAGTCTATTCACCTGAATTTTTTAGTAAAACGCCCGATTACTTCTTGTGTATTTCTTCTTGCTATGCTACAGGATAGCTAACAATAACAGAGGCTTATCCTGGAGATCGCATGCTTCGCATCAAAGACCACAAACAGCAACATCTCTTCGACCCGTGGGCCTATTTGAGCCCCAAACGGCGGCGGATGCTCGAAGACGGCTGGCCCGGGTTGTTCCGCCAGCATCTGCTCGGAGAACTTCCCGTCGATCTGTTAAAATCCTTCTTCACTGAAGCCATAGGGCGGCCCACCAAGGAACTGCATACCCTGCTGGGAGTGATGCTTTTCCAGCAAACCATGGATTTAAACGATGTCGAGGCCGTCGAGCAGCTGGCCTACAACCTCCAGTGGCATTACGCCCTGGACATTACCGAAGAAAGCGACGAGGCCAAATACGTCAGCGAAAAGACCCTGTGGTCGACCCGCCAGCTGATGGCCGAAAATGGCATTGACGGGGTCATGTTCGAAAAGCTCACCGACAAATTGGCCAAAGTGTTCGGTGTAGATCCTTCCAACCAGCGCATCGACTCGGTACACATCCGCTCCAACATGCGCCGGCTGGGCCGTATTGCCATTTTCAGCCGCACGATCGCCAAGTTCCTGGTCAATCTCAAACGCCACCACCGAGAGCTGTTCGATACGATCGCTTCTGATGTGATTGATCGTTACTGGGGTGAGAAGGCCCTATCCGCCTTTTCTCTGGTTAAACCCACGGAATCGGAAAAGACGTTAAAACGGGTCAGCAATGATCTGTTCGATCTGATCGAGGGCTTCAAGGACCAAACGGCGGTGGCTTTCATGCACAGCTACAAGCTCATGCAGCGGGTGCTCGCCGATCAATGCCATGTCGAGACCGATGCCGCCGGTGCCCCCTAAGTAACGATAAAGAAGCCGGCCGAGATCCCCTCCGACTCATTGCAAAACCCTTCGGACCCGGAGGCCACCTACAGCGGCCACAAGGGCCAGGGCTATCAGGTCCAGATCATGGAGAGCTTCAGCCGCAGTGAAGAGGCCAATGAAAAAGAGCAGGCGCTTAACCTGATTACCCATGTCGAAGTTCAACCCGCCTGCGAGAGCGATGCGGAGGCCGTGGTGCCGGCCATCGCCGATACCAAGATCCGGGGTGTGGGGCCCGATCAGTTGGTCGCCGACACTTTGTACGGCAGTGACAATAACCACCAGACGGCCCAAGTGGCCGATGTCGACCTTGTCGCCCCGACCCAGAAGGGCAATGAGTCCAAGCCGCTCACGGCGTTTAGCTTTAATGACAAGGGCTATGTCGAGACCTGTCCGGCGGGTCACGTTCCCGAGCAGGTGAAGCACAAGAAGAAAACCGATCGTTACAGCGCGGCCTTCGATTCCACGCTTTGCCAGGGATGTCCGCATGCGGGTCATTGCCCGGTCAAGCCTGGGAAAAAGAAAAACTATCTGCGCTACAGCGGAAAGCAATATCGCCTATCGGTGCGTCGCAAGGCCGAGAAAAGCGAGGCTTTCATTGACACCTATCGCTGGCGGGCCGGTGTGGAGGCCACCATGAGCGAATATGATCGGCGCACCGGGGTCAAAAAGCTACGGGTTCGGGGCATGCCGGCGGTGCGCTTCTGTGCCAAAATGAAGGCCACCGGGCTCAATCTGCTACGGGCGGCCCGGGTTCGCAGGGCCAGGATGAAGGCCGCAGAGGGTAATCCGGGCCTTGATCACCGTATTACGACTGCTGTTTATCGTGTCAAAGAACGTTTACAGGCCGCTCTGGTGGAATTTGCCTTCGCTTGGACAAATTCGTCGGGAAGATATCCAGAAAGCTACAAATTGGCCGCCTGATTTTTTACGCGGCCATCAAAGTTCTATGCGCGCATTGAGAAGCGGTGCAACCGGCCGGTCACTAAAGTTTCCGGAGATGGCTGCAAGGTCCCTGGCATTGCCGAATGCACAACCAAGAGTTTCTCATAATGCGCGCATCATGGGATAATGCGAATAAAATTTGAATGCAGTTTCTATTTATTATTGCACAGTTACGTTACGAACCCCCCACCAGTACTTGGTGACGCTGCCTTCATTATAAGTGCTGTCAAAAGTTAATACGTTCTGACTCGAGTCATTCACAAGGTTGTCAGGCAAAATGATCATCTTCATATTCCCCCAACTATTGTTGGCTGTCTCAGCCATATAATCAACAGGATTACCATTCACAAAAACGCGAACCTCAACCTCGTTGTCGATATCAAAACCCTCGCAGTTAACTTGTACATCCCCTGATATACCCTCAAATGAATATACTACCTTGTCCGCGTGTGTCTCATCACCATCCGGAATTTTGCCCAATGGTAAAGCAGATGGGAGTGCAATGATCGTAGATCCTATCGAAACGTTGCGAACCCCCCACCAGTACTTGGTGACGCTGCCCTCATTATATGTGCTGTCAAAGGTTAATATATTCTGGCTCCAATCATTCACGAGGTTGTCAGGCAAAGTGATCATCTTCATATTGCCCCAACTGTTGTTGGCTGTCTCTGTCATATAGTCAACAGGGCGACCATTCACAAAAACGCGGACCTCAACCTCATTGTCGATATCAAAACCCTCGTAGCTTACATGTACATCTCCTGATACGCCCGCAAATGAGTAAGCTACTTTGTCCGCATGGGTTTCATCACCATCCGGAATTTTGCCCAATGGTGAAGTAGATGGGAGTGCAATGATCGTAGATCCTGTCGATACGTTACGAACCCCCCACCAGTACTTGGTGACGCTGCCTTCATTATAAGTGCTGTCAAAAGTTAATATGTTCTGACTCGAGTCATTCACAAGGTTGTCAGGTAAGATGATCGTCTTCGTGTTCCCCCAACTATTGTTGGCTGTCTCAGCCATATAATCAACAGGACTACCATTCACAAAAACACGAACCTCAACCCCGTTGTCAATATCAAAACCTTCGTAGTTAATTTGTACATTCCCTGATATACCCGCAAAGGAATACACTACCTTATCCGCGTGTGTATCATCACCATCTGGAATTTTGCCTAACGATAAGTTAGATGGTAAAGTGTATATTTCTGTCGATGATGTTAGCGGATTTTGAGCATTAAAAATTGTATTTAATGTATCTGTTGTTCCATCTTGCAACCTGACTGATGCTGAAATATTGTGGCTACCATTGGAAAGTGAAGTGGTATCAAAAGGCTCACCTACGTCATAAGGCGCATAATTTTCCGTATTGTGGGTTTGCCCGTCGATGGAAAATACCACCTGCGAGACATAGGCTTCGGGATTCAGATAAATATAAACGTCACCAGAGATGGTCTGACCGCTCAAATCGACAGCATCGGATCGATCCGAATTATAGCTGAGCAGCAAGGTGTAGTCTTCGGTCGCGGGTTCCGATGAGGTGGCATTTGCTGTTATTTCAGATGAATAGCCGCTCTCATTCCCGGATGTATCAAGCGCGGTCAAGGCAAAGTAGTAAGTCTGCCCTTCAACCAGATTGTCCACGGTATAAGATGTGGTGTTGCCGGTAGGCATTGGAGGGCCATAACTCCTGGATGCTGTTCCATAATAAAGGTTGTAACCGGCAATGTCCGGCTCCGAATTGGCTTGCCACCGCAATGTGACTGATGCTGCCCAGGAAACGACCGGCAAACATAAAAAGATAAATACTAAGAGATAGCTTATTGAAAGGCGTATCTTCATGATTGTCTTCCTATCTGGCTTTTGAGTCCGCATAGTACCTTAAATAAAGAGATTTACGGAATCATTTGCAGATATTGTGCCATGAAAACTCATGGAAAAACACTTTGAATTAATTCAGAAATGTCATATCGATAAGGGAATTTGGCTATACGAAGTGTATGATTAATAGTACGCTGTCAAAAATGTGTATAGTTGATGGAACAGATCATCCGAAATCAGCAACCCTGGCAATGGCCGTCATCGTGAGGCGCGATAACGATTTTTGATCATTTATCTGGAGGCATTTCCCCTTTTCCAGGATCTGTTTCAATAACATCTCGCCGGCAGAATTTTTTATCGCCTCTTCAAGCATTCTATCCATCTATGGTGCCATGCTCTTGATCTCAAGCAAGTCAACGAGATACTGGCCGTAGCCATTTTTCATCATGGGTTCAGCCAATTTGACGAGATCTTGATCCGATATGAACCTTCGTTTATAGGCGATTTCTTCGATACAGGCGATTTTCAATCCCTGCCGGTTCTCAATGGTTTCGATGAAGGTGGAGGCCTGCATCAGACTCTCAAACGTGCCCGTGTCCAGCCAGGCGGTGCCGCGGCCCAATTTTTCCAGATAAAGTCTGTCCCTGTCGAGATAGGCACGGTTAACATCGGTGATTTCTAGTTCACCGCGCGTGGAGGGCTTCAGGCCCGCAGCAATGTCCAACACTTCGTTGTCGTAAAAATAGAGGCCTGTGACGACCCAGTTGGACGCCGGTTTGGCTGGCTTTTCCTCGATCGAAATCACGCGATCGTTCTCATCGAAGGAAACCACCCCGTAGCGCTCGGGATCCTTGACCCAGTATCCGAAAATACGGGCCCCTTCCTCCAGTTGGGACGATCGCTCGAGTTGTTCGGTCAATCCATGTCCGTAAAAGATGTTGTCACCCAAGACCAGGCAGACGGAATCCCTACCCACAAATTGTTTTCCGATGATGAAGGCCTGTGCCAATCCCTCCGGTTTAGGTTGGACGGCATATTGGAATGACAGCCCGAGCTGGCTGCCGTCGCCCAACAGCGCTTCAAACTTCGGCAAATCGTCCGGCGTCGAAATAATCAGGATGTCCCGTATGCCAGCCAGCATGAGAACGGACAAGGGATAATAGATCATGGGTTTGTCATACACCGGCAGTAGCTGCTTACTCACGGCCCGCGTAATGGGATAGAGACGCGTACCGGAACCGCCGGCCAGGATAATGCCTTTCATCGATCTCCCTTCAGAATGAATTGATGTGTTATCGCTTACTGTAGTTTTTCTCAATCCACTGCCGGTACTCACCGCTACGCACGTCATTTATCCAATCGGGATGATCAAGATACCAATTAACCGTTTCTTTCAACGCGTCTTCAAATTGATAGTGGGGCTGCCAACCTAGTTCCTGTCTTAATTTCCCGGCATCGATCGCGTAGCGTCGATCATGTCCCGGCCGATCCTTGACAAAGGTGATTAAATTCTGACTGACGTCATCACCGCAGCGTTCAAGCCGTTTATCCACAATATCGCACAATAGGCGAACGACATCGATGTTGCGACGCTCGGAATTTCCGCCGATATTGTAGGTCTCCCCCAACCGGCCCTTTTCAAATACGTGCAGCAGCGCCGAACAGTGGTCGATGACGTAGAGCCAGTCCCGCACGTTGTGGCCGTCACCATAGACCGGCAGCGGTTTCTGCTCCACGATATTCAGGATCATCAGGGGAATCAGTTTTTCCGGAAATTGATATGGTCCGTAATTATTGGAGCAGTTGGTAACAAGTACCGGCAGCCCGAAGGTGCGATGATAGGCCTTGGCCAAATGGTCCGATCCGGCCTTGGAGGCGGAATAAGGGCTGGAAGGATCGTAGGCGGTTTCTTCAGAAAAATAGCCTTCCTCACCCAGGCTGCCGTAGACTTCATCGGTGGAAACATGCAGAAACCGGAAATCGTTCGGCCGCCCTCCCCTCTCCCACATGTTTAAACTGGCTTCGAGCAACCGAAAAGTTCCCAGAACATTGGTTTCGATAAACGCTTCCGGGCTGGTGATAGAACGATCGACATGAGATTCGGCCGCGAAGTGGAAAATTCCGTCAAACCGGTAACGGGTAAAAAGCGTTTCCAGAAGTTGGCTGTCACAAATATTGCCGTGGACGAAGGTATAACGTTCTCCCCAATCCGCAGGAAGGGATTTAAAATTTTTATTATTGCCGGCATAGGTCAGCCAATCGAGATTGACGACATGCCAGTCCGGTCGGGTTTCTAAAACGTGGCGGATAAAATTGGTGCCGATGAAGCCCGCTCCGCCGGTAACCAACACGGTACGGTCAATTGTTGTCATTTCGTTCTTTGAAGCCCTATTGATTGAGAATTGCAGCTATTTTTTCCTGGTCACTCGCCCTAAGATACGGATGCATGGGCAGACTGAAGATGCGGCTAGCGCAGTCTTCACTGACCGGGAAATCGCCTTCACGATACCCCAATTGTAGGAACACCTCTTGGAGGTGTAAGGCTTTGGGGTAATAAACCGCCGTCGGAATATTTTCCTGCGCCAGTCGATTTTGAAGGGTTGCCCGGTGCGCTTCGTTTAGCGCTAAAACGGAATACTGGGCCCAAGCGCTGCGTACACCTTGCGGCACCTTAGGCAACTGCAAACCGGCACTCGCCCCAATTAATTCGTCATAGCGCTTGGCAACCGCATCTCGCAAAACGAGTTCCCCGGGGAAGATGTCCAATTTGGTCAGCAGTACTGCCGCTTGAATCGTATCGAGTCTGCCGTTGATGCCCACACGCACATTGTCGTATTGATGATTCCCCATACCGTGGATGCGAAGCGAACGCAGCAGTCCGGCCAGGTGGTCGTCCTTCGTAAAACACATGCCACCATCCCCATAGCAGCCCAAAGGCTTGGCCGGATAGAAAGAGGTGCAGGCGATATCTGCTAGGGCGCAGGCCTTTTGCCCGTTAAGTTCAGCGCCGAAGGACTGCGCTGCGTCCTCGATGAGCACCAGTTCATGCGTTTTCGCAATGGTACTGATGGCCGGGTAATCGGCCGGCAGGCCAAAAAGATCCACGGTAATGACAGCTTTTGGCACCAGCACTTCATCCTTGTCTAAGGATCGGTAGACCGGATGGGTTCGTTCGTCATTCGCCACATCACGGACCGCTGCCTCCAGCAATGTAGGGTCGATATTGAAACTCAGCGGGTCGATATCCACAAACACCGGGGTGGCGCCTAACAGGCTGATGACTTCGGCCGTGGCGAAAAACGAAAAGGGTGTAGTGAAAACCGCATCGCCGGGCCCGATCTCATAGGCCATGAGTGCCATCAGGAGAGCATCGGTTCCGGAAGCGCAAGCCAGTGCATGGGAAACGCCGACATAATCGACCAGGCGTTTTTCCAATTCCTCGATTTCCGGGCCCAAAACATAGTGGCCGTGATCCAGCACCGTCAGGATGCGCTTTTCGAGGTCCTTGCGTATCCGCTGCTGTTGCGCTTCCAGGTCGACAAATTTCATGGCGCATCCTTCATTCCTAAACTCATCAACTCATCCATGGTGTCATGCAGTGCGGCCTGCCAACTGCGGATCTTCATCTGAAAAATCGATTGGATGAGATCGCAATTCAAAACAGAATAGGCAGGCCGACGGGCGGGCGTGGGATAAGCTGAAGTCGGTATGGGAAGCAGTTGCTCCACCTGCAATGCATAACTGGGATAGGTCCGCGCGCGTTCAAACACGGCTTCGGCCAAACCGTACCATGTGGTTTCACCCTTATTGCAGAAATGATAGGTTCCCCAATAAGATCGGCCCTTGCGACGGACGGCTGCGATAATTTGCCAGACGGCAGCAGCCAGATCGGTCGCGCTGGTGGGGCAACCATACTGGTCATCCACGACTTTCAGAACGGGTTTCTCCCTCCCCATCCGGAGCATGGTTTTGACGAAATTGTCGCCGGTAGCACTGTACAACCATGCGGTGCGGATAATGATGTGCTGTGTCAACAGCCTACGGACATTTGCTTCGCCCTGGGCTTTGCTGGCACCATATACCCCCAGCGGCGCAATCGTATCGCCTTCGCGATAGGGTATGCGCTGAGTGCCGTCGAACACATAGTCCGTGGATATATGAATCAAGGGGATGTTTTCCCGTGCGCAAAATGCCGCCAGATTGGCGGGGCCCCGGGCATTGACCGCCTGGGCACATCCCGGTTCCCTTTCCGCCTGATCTACGGCGGTATAGGCCGCCGCATTTACGACCACGTCCAAGGCCTTGTCTTTCAAACCCTTTTTAACCGAATTTTCCTCGGCGATGTCGCATTCCGAGCGGTCGAAGACTTCGACAGTCACATCGCCGACGGGCGATAAGCGAAGCAACGCGTTGCCGAGTTGGCCATTCTTACCGATAATGCCGACCGTAAACATTCAGCGCCCTTTGAAATCCGGAAGATATTCGTCAGAGACATCCGTCAATAGGGGCAGGGCCGCATCCTTGTCAGACAGCAAAGGCGCTTCGATGGGCCATTGGATGTCGATCGTAGGATCAGCAAAATGAATGCCGCGCTCGCATTCCGGCCTGTAATAATCCGAGCATTTGTAGAAAAACAGGGCTTTGGCACTAAGCACTGCGAACCCATGAGCAAATCCCTCCGGGATATACAATTGTCGATGATTGCGGTCGGAAAGCGTGACGCCGAGCCATTGTTTGAAGGTGGGCGATCCTTTGCGCAAATCGACCGCCACGTCAAACACTTCTCCCTGGAGAGCCTGTACGAGTTTGGCCTGTCCCGAGGGATGCTGGTAATGCATGCCGCGGATCACCCCCTGCTGGGATGATGAGAGATTATCCTGGACAAACCGGTCATTGATGGGACCATGAGAATTCGGGCTTGCATTGTAAACCTCCATGAAGAGCCCCCTTGGATCTACAAACACCATCGGTTCGATGATCAGAAGTCCGGGAAGCTCAGTTTCAACAATTTTGCATGGCATCGGCAAATTCGCTTTCCAAATTGGAGCATAGCCTCATTATAGAGATAGAATCGACGCTTCGGGAATCGATAATTGTTTTAAGAAGGTGGTTGCTTCCTGGGGCGTATGATCTGTCGAGGTGATGATGACTTTTTCGATTTCATAATCTTTCAACGCTTCCGGGACGATGACTGCCGTGCCGATCAACTCTTCACCGGACCGTAGAGGATCAGCTATGGCAACCAGCTTCAAGGCGGTTTCCTGAATGGAAAGGCAACCGATTTCCGCCATGTCACCTGCACCGAAAAACGCTATTTTTTTAATCCCTTGGGATTCAAGTTTTTTAAGAAGTTCACGAAATTTTTGCCTGGCATCCTTGTAGAAATGAAGGGACAACTGGATATAGGTATAGGTCAAACGCGATTTTTCGGCTGCGCCCTTAGGCGTCAAAATATAACGGATGCGATTGCGCGGCAGGTGGGTAATCTTGAAATACCCTTTTTTTGCCATCCGACGCACGAACGAGTTCACCAGCCCTAATGAGACATTTAGGGACTGGGCCATGTCGCGCTGGCTGGGTGCGTCCTGACAGTCAATGGCTTCCAGGATTTTTAGGGTGCGGATATCGTGTGGATTCATAAAGCCGGTTCAAAGCAAGGCTAAAATTAGGTGGGATATAGCTCCGCCGGGTGGATTACCATTTTCCGGTAGAAAAATGGCCCGTCAAGGATATGATAGAGTGTGAATAAGACCATCACGTTCAGTAATTGAACGCACGCTTTTTGCTCACAGAACAATAAGAATGTCAACTTATTTTGATCGATGGGGCCGGTTTTTTCAAGAGGGTTTTGGCAGGTATGTGAGGCCGGATAATAAGAGCACCTTATAACGTTGAGCCTGCAGCCATGCGGCATAACCACGGCTGCAGGCTCAGGTAAAGGCAGCTTATTTCTGACTTACGGTGAGACGGTCCCTGTTTAGTTCCAGAATCTTGTCCCCTATTCCCTTGACGTTTTTGAGATCATCGACCGTCTTAAAGGGCCCGTTGGCGTCGCGATAGGCCACGATGCGCTCCGCGGTCTTGGGCCCTACCTTCTGGAGTTGGGTCAATTCATCGACCGTTGCCGTATTGATGTTGATTTTGCCATCAGTGGCCATCGCGAAAGGGATGAAAGACGTGCTCGCAAAACAGATCAACAATAGGACAATCCATAACCTCTTCATGCGTTTTCCTCCATCTTCAAAGTTGAAAATCGGTCATGGCCACAGGTATGTCGGTCGAACGAGGCCACGACGCTCCGGATCTGTTTAAGTTACCTACCAAGATGTGTGCCAAAGAATTCGAATGTTTCAATTCGAATTCTTTACGAACACCGGAGGTGCACTTCGACAATTATATCTTATTAATATATTTGTATTATTACCGTTTTTACATCATATCGAGGGTCACTTTTTTCCGTTTGTCTCATACCGCTTCCTTACCCAACCACGCCGTTTTAATAATCGTTGCGCCCCGTTCGCAGTGCAGCCATGCCCGCCGGCATGTGCATTCGATCCCTGTGTTGACATCCGGATGAAGATCTGGATACTTGATTGTCGATTTTTTAACAGGACGCTTAAATCTGGAAGGCGTGGGATGACCGGCGTTTATCCTATTGGAAGATGCGTAAATACCACGTTAATCCGCCTGATTCCGCATAACAGAATGGGGATGGCGCCGTCGGGACGGCCGGTGTTCAAGGAGAAATGACAATGGGAGATACGACGAATACGGTGCGCGTCAATGTAACCGTCACTATCGCGGGAGAGACGCTTCAAACGATTGTTCAGACCGCCAAAGATATCGTGGGACGAAATGAAAAGGGCCATTACCGGATCGATACGGCCGATCTGCTGGAGGATTTACTCTCCAGGTTCATCGCGGAAAGCGATTTCGCCGCCTTCACCGCTGATCCTGAAAACTACGGATTCCTTGATCCGCATTAGGTGCAGCGCCTGAAAAAAACTTGCCGATTCAATCGGTAGGGAGGATTTCTGCGGATGGCGTTGTTTTAATTTTCCGAATCCCCTTTTATCCGTTGCGGCCCGAGTCTTTCATCGATGCGGTGCATGGCAGCCATGAAATCTTTGCGGATTTTGTCCGCAAAAGGGTTATAGTGGTGCATATCCTGAAATAGCTGCCAGGTATCGTGCTCCACGACTTCCAGCGTATACCGGAGCCGCTTGTAGCCCTCGGTATCGATGGGCAGGGGGACGGCGCCGAATTCTGCCAGAGAACGGCCGATGAAATGGGTGAGGGAAAGACTGACCGCGATCTGGCGGTCATGTTCTTCAGGGGTCGCTTCGATGACATCCAATCCCTTTCCCACCAGGTAGCTGAATATTTTTTGATAGGTATCCTTGGGGGTTGATACGTTGCAGAGCACCATTTTCCGGCCCTGCAGCGAATCCGCTGCACTGTCGGGACCGAACATGGGATGGGTTCCGAGTATGGCGACGCCCGGCGGTAATAGGGCCAGCATCCATTCAATGGGATTGAGTTTGACGGAGCAGACGTCTATGACCACCGTCCCCGGAGAAACCAGCGGCGCAATGGTTTGCAACGTAACCTGCATGGCGCTGATGGGCACGCTCAAAACAAGAACCGGTTGCCGGCAGGCTTCTTCCAAAGTGGCTTTGGATGCGCCCACCGCCTCGATGGCAAATGCCGGCTGGCTTTTGGAATAAACCAGCACCCCGCAATCCACAGCCAGATAGCGGGCCGCCAAGGCCCCGAATCGACCGAATCCGACGATGCCAATCATAAAGCATCCCTCATTCGCGCAAACCCCTCGCGCAAGCGATCGTCACTGGTGGCAAACGAAATCCGAATATGGCCGGGGACTCCGAAAAACGTTCCCGGGACGACCGCCACATTGGCCTTCTCCAGCAGATAGCGCGCAAAATCCCGATCATCAACAAAACGCTCTTGATAACAATCAATGCGCGGGAAGAGATAGAAGGCCCCCTGGGGTTCGATCACATCGAAAATTGCCTTGCCCAACTGTACCGCCAGGCGGCATCGTGCTTCATAGACGGCACGACGCTCTTCCAGGATGCTTTCGGAAATGTCAAGCGCCTGCAAGGCACCATACTGGGCAAAAGAACAGACATTGCCCGTCAGGTGGCCCTGAAGGGTTGTCAACCGGGTGATCATCTCCTCCGGAGCGACCACGTAGCCGACGCGAAACCCGGTCATGGCGTAAGTTTTGGAAAAACTGCGCACCACGATCAACTGCGATCTGATTTCCGGAATAGAAAAAGGGCTTACAAAAGCCTTGGGGCGATAAACAAAAGCGGAATACGCTTCGTCTGAAATCAGCCACAAATCTTTTTGGCGACACAACTCAGCAACGCGTGCAATGTCGCTTCGGTCATAGACGGCACCGGTGGGGTTGTTGGGCGAATTGATCAAGATGGCGGCCGTGCGTTGCGTAACTGCCTGCTGAATTGCATCGACATCGAGCTGGTGCCGCCTCGTATTGACAAGCACCGGAACCCCGCCCGCCAGCCGTATCTGGTGTTCGAAACTCACCCAGCAAGGGGCCGGCACAATGACTTCACGTCCTTCACCGCAGACAACCTGAAAGATTTCGTAAAGCCCCTGCTTGGCGCCATTGGTAATGATGATATGCTGGGATCCGCAGCCTTCAAAGTCGCGGACCAGGCGTTCCCGTAACTCCGGCAGACCCGCCACCGGTCCATAGCGTGTCACGCCATTTTCCAGGGCCCGGCAGGTGGCATCCACGATCGGCGCATCGACGGCAAACTCCGGCTCACCCACGGCAAGATCGACCACATCTTTCCCTGCCGCCCGCAGTTCCCGTATCAAGGTGGTAAACGCGACAGTGCCAGATGGAGCTATATCGTTATATTTTTTAGATAGATACATATATTTATTTAATGTTTTCCATAAGATTTATCTCTTTTAAAGATGATGCGGCCAACGCATTTACCCCCGCATCTTTTGGCGCAATACTAAATCGCCTAAAACAAGGGCGGCCATGCTTTCGACGATGGGTATGGCACGGGGTACGACGCACGGATCATGCCGGCCTTTGGCTTCCAGAATAGCCGGATCGCCATCGAAATTCACCGTCTTTTGAGGCAGCTTGATCGTAGCCGGCGGTTTGAACGCCACGCGGAACACGATGGCGGCCCCGCTGCTGATCCCTCCCAGGGTACCGCCGCTGTTGTTCTGGGACGGTATAAGTCCGTTGCGTCCTTTCATAAAAGGATCGTTGTGGACCGAACCCTGCAACCGGGTTCCGGCAAAGCCCGAGCCGATTTCAAAGCCCTTGGTGGCCGGAATGGAGAGCATGGCCTGGGCCAGTTTGGCTTCCAACTTGTCAAAAATCGGTTCCCCCAATCCTGGTGGAACATGCCGGCATTCACAGGTAATGATGCCGCCGATGGAATCGCCCTTTTCCTTGAGCTGGATAATGAGGTGCTCCATTTCCTGCGCGGTCTTTTCGTGGGGACATCGCACGGTGTACTGATCCACAATCGCGCGGGAGATCGTTTCCGCCTCCAAAGCCGGCGCTTCGATGGCGCCGACCGCGCTGACCCAGGCGACGATGTCGATACCGTGTTGTTCCCGCAAATATTTTTCGGCGATCGCTCCGGCGGCCACCCGGCCGATGGTCTCGCGGGCACTGGAGCGCCCGCCGCCACTACTGGCGCGGATGCCGTATTTGACTTGATAGGTGTAATCGGCATGGGAGGGCCGGGGAATATCCTGCATGGATTGGTAGTCGCCCGGGATCTGATCCTTGTTGGCTACCAGCAGACCGATGGGTGTTCCCAGGGTGTAGCCATTTTCCACCCCCGACAGGATGGTCACCTGATCGGATTCCTGACGGTCGGTGGTCAACCGGCTCTGGCCGGGGCGACGGCGATCCAATTGCGGTTGAATATCCCTATCACTGAGTGCCAAGCGTGGCGGAACGCCGTCGAGAATGGCGCCGACCCCTTTGCAATGGGATTCTCCAAATGTCGTGACTTTCAATAGGGTGCCGAATGAGCTGGACATGCGCCTCCTCCTGCCGGAAAATAAAACGATATCACCATGAAGAGCATGAAGGCCGTGAAGATTCCGGCTTACGCCGGAAGGACAAACCTCATGTATGGCTTTACAATACTAACATAAGCGGTTTTAATTCTTCATGTTCTTGAAGACCTTCATGGTAATTTTTTTTGCAAGGTCTTATGCAAAAAGGGATTCGTAGACCTCCCAAAAATTCGGGAAGGACTTTTCCACACATGCGGGATTGCGGATGCGCGTCCCGGGGGCGCGCAGACCGGCCACCGCAAAACTCATGGCAATCCGGTGATCATTATAGGTTTCGATCTCGGCCGCGGCAGGTTGGCCGCCTTGGATATGGAGATCATCACCTGAACTGCGCGCCTTGATGCCCATGGCGTTGAGCTCTGTAATGACGGCGGCCAGACGGTCGCATTCCTTGGCCTTGAGATGGGCGACGTTGCGGATGCAGGAGGTGCCCTCCGCGTAAGCCGCCACCACAGCCATGGTCGGGACCATATCCGGCATGTCGCCCATATCGGTCTCGATGGGTTTCAGGACGCCGCCCATCACAGTGATGCCGTCGGGTTCCTCTGTCACCTGACAGCCCATGTCCTCAAAGAGGCGCAAGATGTGCACATCCCCTTGCAGGGAATCGCCATGGATGCCGCGAACTTTGACCGCTTTTCCGGTGATCGCTCCGGCGGCCCAGAAATAGGAGGCATTGGAAACATCGGGTTCCACCGTATAATCGCCTGCACGATAGCGCTGACCGCCTGCGACACGGAAGTGATCATAGCCGTCTCGCTCCACCTGCACGCCAAACCCCTGCATGATAGCGATCGTCAAATCGATATAGGGTTTCGAAACAGGCCCCTGCGAGACCTGGATATTCAGGCCGTTTCGGGTCATCGGCGCCATCAACAGCAGCGACGACAGGAACTGACTGCTGATGGCGCAGTCGATGGTAACATCTCCCCCCCCCACAACACCTCCGGTGACCATCAGGGGCGGACAACCATTGTGGTGGATCGAGCGGGCCGGCACACCGATCTGAACCAAACTGTCGATAAGGGCCTGAACCGGTCTTTCCTGCATGCGCGGCGTGCCGGTCAAAAGATACGCCCCCTGCCCGAGAGCCGCCATGGAAATCAGAAGCCGCATGGAGGTTCCTGAATTGCCAAGATAAATCGGATCGACACTGGCCGCAAAGCGCCCCCCCAGCCCACAGATCTCGATCTTTTCGCCGTCGCAATGGAGCGGAACACCCATTTGGCGAAGCGCTCCCATCGTCAATTCGGTATCTTCGCTGCGGAGGGCGTTGACAACCCGCGAGGTGCCATCGGCCAGAGCTGCAGCGATGAGCACGCGGTGGGTATAACTCTTGGATCCGGGAACCGAAACGGCACAGCTCTGGACCGGGTTTGATGAGATGACGAACATGGGATCGCCGTACCTCCCCTTTCCCAATAAAAAAGCCGCAGGCTTTTTTGGTGCCCACGGCTTCGGTTCCTGATGATGGCTGGTTTCAGCGACACCGCGGGCAGCAATTGGGCTCCGCCCAATAATACCCGAATCGGTCTCCTAAGTTTGCCATGTGATGACTCCCGCTTCTTCCCTGCCGTATGGAGGAATTCTGGTAAGAAATCCGGGAAAATTTGTCAAGACATTTATTGCTGGCGCTTCGCTTGACCGCAGCCGTCCGTTTCAAGCAACACGCGTCCCTCGCCCGGATAGACCGCGTGGGCTCCGCCGCGAATACCTGGCGGGCATTTCGGCCATCGTCCCGGTTGGGGTTCGCTGCCCTCAAGCGCCAGGATCGACGGCATTTTATCCGCCATGCAAGGGTTTTGGCGCAGATCGACGTTCTCAACCGGCCAGCTGAATTCGATGGGGATATTGTTGGGGTCAAAGGCATAAATCGAATGGATGAACCCATGGTCGATGATTTCGGACACCCATTGACCGGCCGCCTCCAGGCGATCTTTGAGCTGTCCGAGGTCTTCCTGCGTGGCGACTTGCAAGGACAGATGATCAAAGGCATAAGGCCCCTTTACCGGGACCCCGTGATCTTTTTCCTGCAAGGGCGCTACTCCGGGCCATTCGAAGAAGGCGATCATGTCGTTGGGCGAAATTTCAAAAAAATAATGCCGATAACCCGGTCGCCCCAAACCCGCCACCAGCCGCATGCCGAGCAGATCCCGCCAATAGGCGATAGTGGCGTCCATATCGCCGGTGGCCATGGCCAGATGATTAATCCCAGTATAATTGATTTGCACGGTTCTGGTGCTCCTGATTTGATTGCCCGTTAGGGCTGCGGCACGGTCGCCTGGTAGATCTCCGCCGTACCGGAAAGATGATAGGCTCCGGCAGCGGCCGGTACCAGCACACTATCGCCGCGGCTCAGCGGCATTCGTTGGCCCCCATTGTCCAGGGACATCATAAGTTGTCCCTGGGTTACGAACAGGATTTCGACGTTGCGCTGTGGCAGGCTGGCATGGGGCGCGTCGTGAGAGAGATGGATTCTGGCCAGGCTGAATTCTTCCGCAGGGGTCCGGAACCATGTTGCCGTCGCTGAAACGGGCTGCACGTCGACCATGCCGGGGGGGGTGGCTTCAAATCGCAGCACTGCCAGCAATTCCTCCCGATCGATATGTTTGGGGGTCAATCCTCCCCGCAGTACATTGTCGGAATTGGCCATCAACTCGACCCCCACGCCTTCCAGATAGGCGTGTAGTTGGCCGGCCGGCAGGTAGACGGCTTGCCCGGGTTTCAAATGAATCAGGTTTAAAATGAGCGGGGCAAGAAGACCGATATCGCCGGGGTAGGCCTCGGACAGCACCTCCAGCCAATGGGATACCGGTTCATCACAATTCCCTTTTAGCGCCTGCGATAGGGCTTCATCGACCGTTCGCGCGAGTTCTTGTCCCTGCAACGACATCATGTGATGGAAGAGATGCCGTAAGGCCTTTGGGGGTGGCGCGTTTTGAAGGGCGGCGAAAATCTTTCCCAGACTTTCGGGGCAGTAGCTGTTTAGCTTTTGTTGGAGATCAGGCAACGGGCGGAATCCGTTCAATCCCCAGAAATCAGTCAAGGCACACAGGATTTCTGGCTTGTGGTTGTCGTCTCGGTAGTTGCGTTGCGGCGCATCCAGGGGAACCCCTTCACGATTTTCGCGCGCATATCCTTGGCGGGCCTGTTCCCGATTGGGATGGGCTTGAATGGAAAGAGGCGCATCGGCGGCCAGGATTTTAAACAAAAAGGGCAGCGCGGCGCCAAATCGTTGAACCACAGCCGGCCCGAGGATCTCTTCGGGGCAGCGCGCAATCAAATGATCGAGCGCCACTTCGTCATCGTCGCACAGGACCATGGACGGCGCCTTGGGATGGGCCCCCATCCAAAGTTCGGCTTCGGGACGATGCGACGGGGTGCCACGTCCGGTAAGATCGGCAATGGCCCTTTTCGATCCCCAGGCGTAATGTTGGATCGGGTTTTTCAGGCGATGCACGCGATGGCATGGATTCGTCAACACACTCCCCCTTTGGCATATGGTTCAATCGGATGGCCACTGCTGGACGAAATAATGTCCGTCCCGAGATGGTCGATTTTGGTTCCGGTCAAGGCCGCAGTGATTTGGAAACCGACGGCGTAGCCGTATAAGCGGCAGCGGCGCGTAGCTGGGCTATAGCGAGGATTTCCAATGACCGAGAACGCCGGCCGGGGCCGAAAGATGCCATTTATGGATGGGCACAAGATAACATTATACGACAAGCGAAACAGATGTTGAACGAACAATAGAACTCATGCCATAATTCTGTCAAATGGCGCCCGTACCATCGCAGAAGCTGAGACGGGGTTAAAGGAGACGAACATCAAGCTGAACATTACGAACAAAGCCCTCCCGTCGGCAATAGCCCTCACGTTGGCCTTCAGCCTCGGGATGGCCCTGATCGGTCAGGTCGGCAGCCCGCAAAACGCCCCCCTGTCTCACGGGATCGTGCACTTCCTTTTGCTTGCCGGCCCATCGCCATCAGCGCTGCCATATGGAATCTTAACGACTATTAGGATACTCGACTGGGTGTTATGCCTCTCCCCCGGGGTGCTCACCCTTCTGGGATTTGCGCGCTGGGCGCTGCCCATGGCCTTGGCGGCAGCTGGCGGACTTGCCATCGCTTGCCTGGGGATAGCCGTCTTCCTCTATATGTCGACCGGCCTCCTGCTCACCACCAGCGCTCCACTTCTCGCCATCGGCTTTGGTCTTCTGGCAGGCTATCTCTTGTTGCACCCGCCTCCCGGAACCACAGCCGAGTCTTCCGGAAACCCGGCTTTCGGTCGACGTCCTCCCGCAAATGCCGTCCAAGCGATTATGCCTGAGTCCCCGGCGGATACACTGGCATCGAAAAAGATCTTTTCCAGCCCCCCCCGATCCGACTTTCATCCATTCGAGACAGAAAATGGCGGCGAGCCGGAAGACCGCATGACCATCGGTCGGTACGAAATTATCCGCCCGATCGGAAAAGGGGCCATGGGCGAGGTGGTTCTGGGGCGCGATCCCAATATCAATCGGCTCACGGCCATCAAGACGGTCCATTTTGAAGAGACATTCGCCCCCGAAGATATCGAGCAGATCAAGGGCAAGTTTTTTCGGGAGGCGGAAAGCGCCGGTACCCTTTCGCATCCCCATATCGTCACCATCTACGATGCCGGAGAAGACGGTGATTCCGCCTATATCGCCATGGAATTTCTCGAGGGATCCACGTTACTCAGGTTCGCCCGGCGTCAGCATCTCCTGCCCCTTAGAAGGTTCATCCGTTACATGGTACAGGTTGCTGAAGCCCTTGAGTATGCCCATAGCCAGGGTGTCATCCATCGTGACATTAAACCGGCCAATATCATTTTAATGCAATCCGGTCAGATCAAAATCACCGATTTCGGCATTGCCCACATTGCCACCTCTTCCCAGACCCAAACCGGAGTGGTCAAGGGAACCCCGTACTATATGTCGCCCGAACAGTTTTCAGGACAAAAGGTGGACGGGCGCTCTGATATTTTTTCTTTGGGAACGACCATGTTCCAACTGCTTACCGGCACCCTGCCCTTTTATGCTGAAAGTCCGGCTCTGTTGATGAATCAAATTATGAATTTTCCCCATCCCAACCCGCGGGCTATTAATCCCCGGATCGTTCCGCAAATGGTGGCCATCATCGATAAAGCGTTGGCCAAGGAACGTGAAAACCGCTATCAGAGCGCCAAGGCACTGGCGCGGGATTTGCTGCAGTTGGACATCCGCATCAAAGCCGCGCTGCGCAAAGGTCATTGGGGTAAACCCTAATGCTAACCGCTTTTCCACCCTTTCCGGTGGACGATCACCGTCTTGACTTGCCCAAGCTATCTGTTATAGTTCTTCTGGCCTTGTATGGGCAAACCGTTTGAGATCATTGCATAATCATTTGTACGCCATCGTATTCTAAACCGACATCCGTCTCTACCGCCATGGGATGACCATGTTTCAAATCGTATCCGCCGGTCTTTCCGACATCGGGCGCAAACGCCGGTCCAATCAGGATTATTTCCTATTGGATGATCAGCATCGGCTGTATTTGGTGGCCGACGGTATGGGCGGCCATCAAGCCGGGGAAGTGGCCTCCCAATTGGTGGTCGATTCCATTCACAAGTTCTACATGTCAAATCCGTCAACATCCGCTTCCGCCGGGAGTGAGCCTCATGACCCGTCTCTGTCATCCGAGGCCAATCGATTACGGGAAGCGATTGGCTATGCCAATTTGCAGGTTTATCAGGCAGCCGCCACCCATAAGCACTATCAGGGCATGGGCTCGACGCTGGCCGCCGTTCAATTCAGTGACAACATGTTTATTGCGGCCAACGTCGGCGACAGCCCCATTTATCTCATCCACGATGACGCCATTGAAATGCTTTCCGTCCCCCATACGCTAATGGCGGAACAATCCGAGCTGAGCCCCGGCGACCCCACCGTTTTTGGTCCTGAACTCCAGCATATGTTGACGAGGGGCATGGGGGTGGAGGATACCGTAAGCCCCGATATTTGGGAATCCCCCTGCTTTAGCGGCGATCGTTTTGTCATCTGCTCCGACGGTTTGAGCGGTAAAGTGGCACCTGAAGAAATACGGGACCGGGCATCGAACCAGGATGCCGCCGTCGCCTGCCAATCGCTGGTCGAACTGGCGAACCAACGGGGTGGAGACGACAATATTACCGTTATTGTGTTGCAGGTCCACAAACCCGATACGCTGTTGCAGCGTCTGCGGGACGGGATGGCAAGATTTGCCGGCGGAGGACCTTCCGGAAAGTGAACTTGTAACGACGCCCGATACGGATGCTGAATCCGCCCTGCGGTAGGATGGACTGCGGACACGGGCAAGACCATGACGAGGAATTCAAAATGCCGACCATCACTCTCAGATTTAAGAACAACATCATTGAAACGCGCGAAATGCAGCTCGGCCAGTCCCTCACGATCGGACGATTGGAGGACAACGATATCGTCATCGAAAATCTTGCCGTATCCGGGCACCATGCTAAAATCGACTCGGTCGGAGAGGGATATCTTCTGACGGACTTGCAGAGCAAAAACGGCTGTTTCGTCAATGAAAAGCTGGTGGCCGTGCATTGGCTCGATCATGGCGACAAGATCAGTATCGGCAAGCACCTCCTGCAATTCACCTTCAAGGAGGGCGAGCCGCGTCCGTCAACCCCTACCCCTGATCAGCGGGACATGACGATGGTCATGGATACCGGGAAGTACCACGACATGTTGTCCAAAAGCGGCGGCGCAGAGCGCTTGTCATCCGAGGCCGACAAACCGGTGGGCGTTCTTTCCTACCTCGCCGGAGGTGAAGGTGAAGTCGAACTTGCGCGCAAACTGATCAAAATAGGTAAGGATTCCAATAGCGACATTCATGTCAGCGGATTGACCATCGGCCATACTTCGGCCACCATCAGCAAGCGTCCCACCGGATACGTTTTAAGCTATGTCGCCGGACTGTCCAAACCCAAGGTCAATGGCAAAACTGTCAAGCAATCCGTGGCATTGAGGGAATTCGATGTCATCGAAATCGGTTCTTTAAAGATGCAGTTCTTTACCAAAGAATGACGGATTGGTAAAAAAGCATCACTGCGTTTTGCGGTTCCTTCTCCACTAAAGCGGCGTACCCTGACCCTGAATACGCTTTTGGTCCCCGCGTTAACGGTGTTCTTTAGGATTCACAAGCCTTTTTCTTATGGTTTGACGTGTGAAACTCGCCTTTCTTCATTACCATCTCAAACCCGGTGGTGTCACAACTGTCCTGCGGCATCAAATACAGGCGCTTCGAGATGATGCCCAGCTGTTGGTTATCAGTGGTGAAACACCGCCTCCCGATTTTCCATGCAAAGTCGTTTGCGTCCCCGGGGTGGGGTATTCATCCCCGGATCGTCTCCCCCAGCAGGCCGGCCAGACAGCGGATGAAATCCGCCAAACCATACGGCAGTATTTCCGTGGGCCGTGTGATCTCCTTCATATCCATAATCCGCTCTTGGCCAAAAACCGCCTGTTTCTCGATATCATCCAATCCCTGCAGCAATCCGGGACGACGCTTTTCTTGCAGATCCACGACTTCGCCGAGGACGGCCGCCCCCTGGCGTCTTACAGCGACACGCCCTACCCCAGGGATTGTCACTACGGCGTGATCAATACCCGGGATTTCAACAACCTGATGAAGGCGGGACTGTCCCCTAAAGGCCTTCACCTCTTGCCCAATTGCATCGACCGCTTCGAGGGAACAGCGGAGGCTGTCCGGGAATCCTATGCCCTGTATCCGGTCAGGGCCATTCGCCGCAAAAACGTCGGCGAGGCGCTACTCTTATCGCTCTATCTGCCAGAAGGCCAGTCCGTCTTCTTCACCCAGCCGCCCAACAGCCCGGTGGACATTCCCAGCTATACGGGCTGGAAATCCTTTGCGGCCGCGCATCACCTGCCGGTGCGCTTTGAAATGGGAAAGCAACGACCTTTTCCATCTCTGGTGGCATCCGCATCATGGGTTTTAACCACCAGCATTTCCGAGGGATTCGGTTTTGCCTTTTTAGAACCATGGACCGCCGGCAAGGGACTGAAAGGACGCCTGATTCCTGATATCTGTCAGGATTTTTTAAACAACGGTATCATTTTGCCGTATTTGTATGATCGTATTGAAGTACCCATGGAATGGTGGGGACGCCAGCGCATCTTGGATCATTTTGCCGATTGTCTGGCATCCAACCGCCACGCTTATGGATCGCTATGGCCCCGGCCATGGGAGGAAACCTGCCTGGGTGCGCTCCAGCAAAGCAGCCGCATCGATTTCGGGATGTTGGATGAGGGGCTTCAAAGGGAATGCATCGAACGGGTTTGTCATGATCCCATCCGTCGCCAGGAATTACTGGCAAGGAACCCGTCACTGGCAGCCATGCTCACTTCTAACGCTTCCCGTTCGACCATCGTGCAGAACCAGGGCAGGATCGTATCCGCGTACGATCCCGATCGCTATCGGGAACATTTGCTCCAAATCTATAGCCGAATTTTGCAAGGACCGGTCAGGCATGCCATTGATCGGAGGCGTCTTCTGGCGGCCTTTCTAAAACCGGACCGTTTCAGTCTCCTGAAATGGGGTGCCTATCATGGCTGATCAAGATATTCTACGGCATCTTCATCTCCTTGAGCCCATTCCCAGCGCCACCCCGCCGGGTGGTCGACTTAGCGGGCCGATTCAAGCCGTCCTGTTCGATATATACGGCACCCTATTTATCAGCGGTTGCGGTGATATCGGTGTGACCGAAGCAAGCCCCCCCATTACATCCGCCTTAACGGATGTGTTGCGCACCTTCCACATCGAGACATCACCGCCGGATCTCACCCGACACCTGCATCGCAAAATCCGTGACGAACACCGACGCAAACAGGCCGATGGCATCGGGTGCCCGGAAATCGATATTATTTCAATCTGGCAGGCGATTCTTGGCTGGGCCGATGAGAGGCGTGTACGCGCCTTCGCCCTTGCATACGAATGGGCGGTGAATCCCTGTTATCCCATGCCGGGCCTTGACCACACCCTACGCGTGCTTCGAGGTCGGGGACTGTCTCTGGGGCTTGTCTCGAACGCCCAGTTTTACACTCCCTTGCTGTTTGAATGGTTCCTGGGAGCCTCCCCCCCAGAGCTGGGCTTTGATGAAGAGCTGTCCGTATATTCCTATCGTTGCGGCGAAGCCAAACCAGCTAAAACATTATTTAACCGTTGTGCAACCAACCTCGGCCAAAAGGGTCTATCGCCCTCGTCTGTGGCCTATGTCGGCAATGACATGCGCAATGACATCCGGCCGGCCTCCGAAATGGGTTGGCAAACCGTCCTCTTTGCCGGAGATCGCCGATCGTTGCGCCTGCGTCAAGACGACCGCGGCTGCCAGGGAATCCTTCCCGACCTGGTGATCACGGATTTACGCGAATTGCTTTATTGGCTCTGACCTGCCGTTTTCGGGAGCCGTTTGCCACCCAAGGGGCAGGTGGTCAGCGTGTTGCATTCTAACTGTCTGATATTCATTTGGTAAAATGACGTTTTATTTGCTTGCAAAACACGTCAGGTGAGCTATAATTTCGAGCATTGGATGGTGATTTCAATTTTCCGGACGACCGGGGTCAGTCCGGATATCCCAAAAACAGAGTTTACCCATGTAAACCTATAGTGTCTGATTGTCATAAAGGAAGGCTGATTTCCCCCGACTTCGCCCGAAGTCTTTAGCGTTGCCGCTTCCGGTGCAATTCACCTGAATATGGCCTATGGGCAAACTCGTGGGCCGTACTTCGAACCATCACCCGCATACAATTATCAATGTTCGATCAACTTGCGATTCTGGTTATTTTGCTCTTTCTTTCCGGCTTTTTTTCTTCGGCGGAAACCGCTCTTTTCTCCATCAGCCAGACCAAAGCGCGCCATCTGGCCAAAGACGGCGGGCGGGCGGGCGCATTGATATGCGATATGAAAGAAAACCCGCACCGGCTGCTGACAACCATTCTTATCGGAAACAATGTGGTCAATGTCGGCGCAGCCTCCCTGGCCACCTCCCTGACCATCGGCATGTTTCCCGGGTATGCGGTGGGAATCGCCACCGGCGCGATGACCTTTCTGATCCTGGTTTTTGGCGAAGTCTTCCCCAAATCCATCGCCACCCGCAATAATGTGCTCATTGGCCGGCTTGCCATCTACCCGATCTATTGGCTTTCGATCCTGTTCTACCCGGTGTTGGTTTTCCTCAATTTCATTCCGTATTTAACCGGAAAAATCAAGAAATCGCCCCGGGTTACCGAAGAGGAACTGATGACCATTGTGGAGGCCGTCGAGGAAGAGGGTCAGATCAAGGAAGAAGAACGGGAACTGATTCACAACGTATTTGAATTCGATGATACCAACTCCTCCGAAATCATGACGCCGCGTGGCGATATGTTCGTCATCGATGCCGATGAGCCTTTGGATCTGCGCACCATCCTGTCATCCGGCTACACACGCATCCCGGTAATCGAAGGCGATATGGATCATATTGTCGGCATCATCAATATCAAGGACCTTTTTTACCATTCCGTGATTTCCGATACACCCGTCGATGTGCGCCAAATTATGCGCCCCCCCTATTTTGTCCCCGAGCATAAAAAGCTGGATAAGCTCCTCCAGCAATTTAAAAAGCGGCGCAACCACATGGCGGTTGTCGTGGACGAACACGGCGGGGTGTCGGGGATCATCACGCTTGAAGACGCCATCGAAGAACTCGTGGGGGATATTTCGGACGAGACAGACAAGGAAGAGCAACACATTATCAGTCTCAAACCGAAAGAATGGGCGGTTCTGGGTAAAGCCGATATCGATGAGGTCAATCAGGAAATCCCCATGGGGATTCCCGATTCCAAGGAATACGACACCTTCTCTGGTTATGTCCTATACAGAATCGGGCGTATCCCCCAGGAAAAAGAGGAAATCACCATTGACGCTTTCCGTGTAACGGTCAAGGAAGTGGATGGCGTTCGTATCAAAAAATATATCGTTTGCCAAATCTAAAACCCCACTGTTATTCTTTTACGCGCTCCACATACTGCCCCGTGCGCGTGTCAATGCGAATCTTCTCGCCCTCTTCCACAAATGGCGGAACCTGCAGAACATAGCCGGTTTCCAATGTGGCCGGTTTGGTGTCGCCCGAAGCCGTATCGCCCTTGACCCAGGGATCGGCCTTGACGATTCTCAGTTCGACAAAGATCGGCAGGGTCAGTCCGATGGACTTGCCATTGAAGAGCAGCACGCTGCAAACGGTATTTTCTTTAATCAGCTCGCGCGCATCGCCCACCTGCTCCCCTGAAAGAAATTCCTGCTCGTAAGTAGAGGTGTTCATGAAACAATAGTTTTCACCATCCTGGTACAGATATTCCATCTCCACCTCTTCCAGGCTGGCCGGTTGAAATTTTTCACCGGAGCGATAGGTTTTGTCAAATTGGACTCCGGTAACCATGTTTTTCAATTTGCATTTATAAAGGGCTTGGCCCTTGCCTGGTTTGACGAATTCGAACTGCGTAATGATGTAAGGTTCGCCATCGATTTCAATTTTCAGGCCTTTCTTCAACGATCCGGCATCTATCATCGTGGTTCCTCCAGTTAGTCTAAGCCCCAGGCGGACTGTGTTACAGGGTTAATGCCCTCCCGCCGGTTTTATCGGGAAAGGTCTATCTTGATCTTGGGCCGATGCCAAGCTAAGGGCGGCCCGTCGTGCTTCGTCGACAAAACGCCGCACACGTTCCATATCTTTTTTAAACCTTACGGGGTCTCCATGTCGGTCCAGCATATTGGTGCGTGTACAGCTGTCCACCCCGGCCGGCACGACATTCAAAATTGCGTCATAAACGTTTTCCGGCGACAGGCCGCCGGCCAGAATCACCGGTATGTCTGATCTTCTCACAAGCTCCCGGGCGGTTTGCCAGTGGCAGGTTTTCCCCGTGATACCCACAAAACCGTCGACCGGTTGGTCGGTCATGCCCGAATTGGAAGACAGCACCGTATCGGTAAGCAGCAGGTCGCTGACCGGTTGAAACATCTGGGACAGCGCCAAGGTCGGGACAGAGGTGTCACCCGGTTGTCGCCCGATGGGGATGGATCGCATGATCGCAATCCCGGGGAAACGCGACCGCACCTCCCGCTGCAGGTCGATGAGACGCCGGCAAGCTTCCCGGCCCCATGACGTTAGCATCAGTACATCGCAAAAATGCACGATATCGGGACGGAAATAATCCAAGGCCTGGAAAACGGTGGTAGGATCGTTGAACAGTGGAATCAGGGAACTCTTTTTCCCGCAGCTCTGAACAGCGCGCACCGTGTCGCGGATGACCGGCTGCTGCCAAGCATCGGCGGACAGCAGAACGCTTCCGATATGATCAACCCCGATGGCACATAGCAGATCGACCTCTTCGGGGGTCTGAATTTCGTATACCTGGGTGATCAAAAGGGGTTATTTCCCGTCATCAGCGTCGTACCAACACTTCCGTCCGGTGAGCATTTCAACCGTTTTTCCCTGCCATGGCCGGTCATAATCGGTGCTACAATTCGGTTGACTTTTGGAGCGGTCTCTAACATATTCAGCTTGAATTCGCAATCGGATCGATCCATTAGCAATCCCTGCCCGGCGTTTTGATCGGCACACCCCCAAGGCGTTTACAAACCGCCGCGATCACCCGCCGCCGGACGGACGAAAATACAAAAAACAGGAGCATTGTCAGCATCAAGAAGGTTTTACCCTTATCCAGCGCGCCAGCGGCCGTAATCCGGCGCTAAGCCGCCATCCATGCAGGCGCCTCCTGGAAGCGCCTTTTTTTAGAGGTTCGTATGATCCTAATCATAGATTTCGGTTCCCAGTTCAACCAACTCATTGCCCGCCGGGTGCGCGAATGCCATGTCTACTGCCAGATTGAGCCGCCTGCGATCAGCTGCGCGCAAGTCAAACAACTCGCGCCCGAAGGCATCATCCTCTCCGGAGGCCCTTCCAGTATTTACGAGCCCCGCAGCCCCAAGATCGACCCTGCCATTCTCGACCTCGGCATCCCTGTTCTGGGGATTTGTTATGGCTTGCAATACATGGTGCATACGCTGGGCGGCCACGTGGCCCGTTCCGACAAGCGAGAGTATGGGTTTGCTGAATTCCAGATAAAGAAGGATGACGGCCTTTTCAAAGGCCTTACCGACCGCAGCACCTGTTGGATGAGCCATGGGGATTCCATTACCAAACTGCCCCCGGGGTTCAAGATTACCGGTTCGACGGAAAACACGCCTATTGCGGCGGCCAGTAATCCCCGGCGCAGGCTCTACGGCCTTCAATTTCACCCGGAAGTGGAACATACCCCCCGTGGCAAAAAAATCATCCATAACTTTTTGTACGGCGTGTGCCATTGCCGCCGATCTTGGACCATGCAATCGTTTGCCACGCAGACCGTTGCGGACATCCGCAATCGCGTGGGCGACAAGAAGGTTATCCTGGGCCTCAGCGGCGGCGTCGACTCATCGGTAGCCGCCCTGCTCATTCATCGGGCGGTCGGCCGCAACCTGACCTGCATTTTTGTCGACAACGGCCTTCTCCGCAAGGATGAAGCCCAAAAACTGAAAAGCGTTTTCAAACAGAACCTGAAGATCAACATCCGTTCCGTCAAGGCGTCCCGTCTGTTCCTCAACGCCCTCAAAGACGTCCAGGACCCCGAGCGCAAGCGCAAGATCATCGGGAAATTGTTTATGGACGTCTTTGAAGCCGAAGCCCGGAAAATCAAAGAAGCGGACTTCCTGGCCCAGGGAACCCTCTACCCGGACATCATCGAATCCCGGAGTGCCTTCGGCGGCCCGACCTCCGTCATCAAGTCCCATCACAACGTGGGGGGGCTGCCCAAAAAAATGAAGCTCAAGCTGGTCGAACCCCTCAAGTATCTCTTTAAAGACGAGGTCCGCAAGCTTGGTCAAACACTTGGACTCCCCGAAGACATGACCTGGCGGCAACCATTTCCCGGCCCCGGTTTGGCGATACGAATCATCGGCAACGTCACAGCGAAACGCCTTAAAATTTTACGTGAAGCCGACGATCTCCTCATGCAGGAGATTAAAGCGGCCGGCTATTATAAGAAACTATGGCAGTCCTTTGCCGTATTGCTGCCGTTGAAAAGTGTCGGTGTCATGGGGGACATGCGAACTTATGAAAATATTGTCGCCGTCCGGGCGGTCACCAGCAAGGACGCCATGACAGCCGATTGGGCGCGTTTGCCGCATAGATTGCTCAACCGCATTTCCAATCGGATTATCAACGAAGTCGACGGCGTCAATCGCGTCGTCTACGATATCAGTTCCAAGCCGCCTGGAACCATTGAGTGGGAATAACCTAAAATGAGCGTCAACGATTCCGACAGCTTCCGGCTGGGAACCCTGGATGATACCGGCGAGGTCGCGCCTGCGGTTGATGATACCGAACGTTTCGAATTGCAGATAAAAAAAGTCAAACGCCGAATGCGGTGGTTCATGTTCTGGCTGATTTTGCTGGTGGCCATCCTCTTCGCCGCGGGATATTGGGATCTTAAAAATCGTTTTGCGATGCAAACCAACAGCGGTATTCGGGAGATTGCGAATATCTCCACGGTCTTTGAAGACCGCTTCAACGAATTGCAGAAACGGATCGATGATGTGGGCAATTCCCTATCCCAGGAAATGACCTCCTTGGATCAGAAGACGGTGGTTTCGCAAAAAGATCTGGCCGCCTTGCGGCAAAAGATCGAGAAACTCGATGTCTCCGGTGTGGTGGAAAAAAAACAAAAAGCCATTCTCCAGGAAGTTCGCAAAGAGGTTGCCCCTCTTGATCAGCGCATCAAGTCCTTGCAGTCTGAATTGGCCGCGCTTGACAAGAAAATGCAGTCCCAGGTCAAACCGCTGTCAGACTCTCTGGCCAGCAACACCCAGAGAATCGAAGCCTTGAAAAACCGGATAGGACCTCTGAGCGGCGAAATTGTCAACCGGGACATGCTCGATCTGGAGCTTTTGAAGCTCCGCAAAGCCTACCGCCAAAGTATGGCAGACGAAGTTTCAGGGATGAACAAGCAGATCCATCTCCTCACCGAGAAAGTGGAACGGTTGCAACGCAGACTGGCGTCCGCGAATGCACCGGCCACCAACGCGGGGCCTTCCGGCAACGCGCAACCGTCCACCGGAAACACCACCGGGATTCAAGAACAGCCGCTGCCCTGAAGTTGTCGTTACGCGACCGTTATTGACATGAATGGGGCATCCCCAATGGATCGAAAGCATCTCACACAACTCTTGCACAATGTCGCGGACGGCGTCCTCACGATCGACGAGGCCACCCGACGCTTGTCGCACCTCGACTACGAAGATATCGCCTTCGCTCACATCGATCACCATCGTTCCCTCCGGAAAGGCTTCCCGGAAGTCATTTATGGCGAGGGCAAATCCGTTGACCAGATCATCGCCATCATGGAGCGCATGGCGGAGCAGGAGTCCGCGATTCTGGTAACGCGGTTAACGGCCGTACGCGCGGAACGCGTGATGGCGTCCGTTCCCGGCTGCCAATATGCTGAGGATGCCCGTATGATTGTGTGGGGGAGCCCTCCGGATGGGATTCAGGTCAGGGGGACGGTCCTGGTGATATCGGCCGGAACATCGGACATTCCGGTGGCGCGCGAAGCCCTGCTAACGGCTGAGATCATGGGCAATCCGGTGCGGTCCCTCTTCGATGTGGGGGTCGCCGGGCTGCACCGCCTGCTGGCGCATCGCGACCTGATCGAATCAGCCGCCGTGCTGGTCGTCGCTGCGGGCATGGAGGGTGCCCTACCCAGCGTGATCGCGGGAATGGTGGCACGGCCGGTCATCGCCGTCCCCACCAGCGTTGGCTACGGAACCAGCTTAGGCGGTGTTGCCGCTCTGCTTTCCATGCTGAACAGCTGCAGCTCCAATGTCGCAGTTGTCAATATCGACAATGGGTTCGGGGCCGGGTTTATGGCTTCCATGATCAACCGCCTATAGAAGGCTTGCCGGCCCTCTCACGATTCTTGCGCACGCCTTATCGTTCTGCCATTCGTCGATGATCGAAATAGCGGACAACCGCTGCTGTATAAGCGCGCCGCAACGCTGCCGCCTCCCGCCGCCTTAATGGATCTTCACCAATCGCGTTCATTCGTGCAATGATGTCGGCGATCCTGGCGCAGGCATGACGATAAGCCGGCTTGCCAATTGCCGCTGGGTACTCTTTGCCGTTGAAGTTTCTCATGCGACCAGACGCCCTGCTCTCTCCGCCGTGCATAGGATCTCTTTGATACGGATCCCATATTTGTCGTTTTCCACAAGGACTTCGCCTTTGGCGATCAGGCGGTTGTTGGCCCGAATATCCAGGGTTTCACCTTCCAGGTTGGAAAGCACGATAGCAGAGCCTTTTCCAAGTCCCAGAATATCCTTGATGTTCATTTTGGTTCGGCCCAGTTCGACGACGATATGGACGGGAATATCCTGAATAAAGGAAACATTTCCCCGCATATCCGAATCGGTTGCTTCTGGTTTATCGCCGGTTGCCGATGCCGTGGCGGACGGCAAAGTCGATGCATGATCGGCCGCTTTTTCGCCCTCATTGTCGGATGCCAGGGTGGTTGACGTCGCGGGATTTCTCTCGACCTGCCTGTCATGGGATCCCTTGTCGTTATTGGCGGACGCCAATAGAGCCTGAATCGCATCGTCATCCAGGGTCTGATTGCTGTGGTCTTCCTCGGCCGAGGATTCGGAATGGGTTGCTGCCGCCGGGTCGGCTTCGTTCTGTCCTTCCTGATTGGCAGCCGCAATCATTTTCTGGATAGCATCATCATCCAGCGGCGGCTGCGTTTCGCCCTCCATGTTTTGTGCAGCCGACGATTGCACGGGTTCCGGCTCATCGATCTTGACACATACTTCTACCAGAATATCGTGATCGTTCAGTTTAAAAGAAAACCGTTCATAACGGTCCATATTCAGGATTTCGATGTCGAAGTCCAACCCCACGGTCAGCGAGGGCGTGGAAATCTGACAATCGAGGCCGGTATCGCAGAAAGCCGCCTTCAGATTGCCCCCGAGGATATTGGTCATTTCCCCGATAACGTCTTTGACGGTCTCAATATCCTGGACTTCGTCAAGTTCCTGTCCCAGCATGCCGGCCGTAATCATGCGCGCAAATATTTTGGATACCTGAAACTGGATGCTACCGTGGACCCCCCCGGCAAAATCCACGGCCCCCATAACCCGAAAATCTTCCGATCCTTCAAAGGGCTCCCGATCGGAAAGATCTACTTCAAGCGACAACATGGTATCGAAAAGTTCGATGATAGAGTCACCCACCGATGAAATGATATCGAGTCGCTGGAACTTGGAGATGTCGATCTTTTTTAGTTTCAGAATCGAGTGCAGATCCGATTCGTCTTCCGGCACGAATTTCAGGGCGATTTCAACGCAGATGGATTCATCGCCGTAGGTGAAGGCAAATTTATCGTAGCGCTCCATGTGAAGGGTCTGGATCTGAAAATGATTGCCGGTCGTGATGGATGGCGTTGAGATCTGGCAGGCTAATCCGGCATCACAGAAATTGGATTTGAGGCCGCCGGCAACGATATTACACACTTCACGCAGGACGTCTTTGACCTCTTCGTCGCTTTCGATCTCCTCGATCTCCATACCCAGCATGCCGGCGGCCATTTCCCGTGCCATGTTCCGGGATACGCGGATATTGACACTGCCATTGACTTTGCCAGCCAGGCTGACGAATCCCACCAGGACGATTTCATTCTCGTCGCGTTCTTCAGATGCCTCTTCGACCGGTGTGATCTCCATGGACAGCATCGTGTCGAACAGTTCAACTACGGCTCCCCTGACGGACTGGATGATGTCGTTATTTTTTTCGTCTGTCATAAATGCAACGCTTTCCGATCCGGAATTGGTGTGGTCGCCATTTCTCCATAATCATCGCGGGTGCGCTTCAAGATTGGCGCTGTCAGGAAAATAAGCAAGATAGGTGCCAGCAATTTGGGAATTTGGTCTGAGAAAAGCGACCGCACGTGCTTTATCTGTTTTTTGATCGCGCCTTTTGCCGCTATGATTGCTATCGGAAACCGCGGTGCTTAGCGCCATTCTTACATTTGAACAGGCCTCTATTGCGGCATCACTTGAGGCGGCCGTTGCGACTGCCTCAAAGGACCATGAGCATCGCAGGCCGCCGTTTTTTTGACAGCTGTCACAAATGGCAACAGCGCTGAAGCATCCCTTTTGTCATATTCGAAATTTCCGGCAGATGGACATCAAGGGCGGGGGGAAAAATGAAGGCAGCTTATTCCCGGTGTAGCGCGCATCACTTCCAGGGAGGGCGTGCGCCGGCTTTTGAACGCCATGGCATGGCACCCGTAAGGATGACGGGGCTCCCAGGTGAGATAATAGTGACGGCAATCACGACACATCGGCGGGCGCGATCGTGTTTGTTTGGTCTTGGACGTCAGCATCGGGCAAACTTGGTCGACGGAAGGAGATTGCCATGATCTTCGGGAAATAAGGTCGATGCGTTCAGCGTTGAGTCTCGATTTCGATTCCCATTTGCTTCAGCATGTCCCACGCCCGGTCATACGCCTCGCCACGTTGTCCGGACGACGCCACGACAATGGCATGGATCACGTCATCACTCACGCCGGATTGTTTCAGTTCGACAAGGTCCTGGACGGAAGATAACCGCAGTGGCTTTAGCGACCGCCCGTAGACGATCGGTCGGGACTGCTTCATAAAGGATCGTTCCGTAACCAGGATTTCCATGGTTTCATCTGTCATACCGGCTTCTTTTAGCTGAATGAGTTCTTCAACGGTGAAGGCCGCCGTTTCGATTACCTTCTCCCGCACCACCGCCTGAATAACCCGATCACCCAATCCGGCTTGTTTTAAGGCCACCAGATCCCTGGACGACATTCCTGCCGCTTCGCCAGGCCCGTAGACGGCCATCAGAAAGCAAACCAAAACGGCTTTAACCATGCGAGACATCATCAACTCAGAAAATTCATCAGGGTTGGCTGAATGATCTTGGCGGCAGCGTTCAAGGACATTTCATAAGCCAATTCCTGGTTGTTGAAATCAATGATGGTTTCTTCGGGAACGGCCTTTTCCGTCCTATCCATCATTTCCTCGAAGGTGAGTTTCAATTTGGCCGTCTGTCGCTCTACCAGCTCAAGTTGCTCATATTTGGCCCCGCTTTCGGCACGAACCATCTCAACCTGATCCTTGGCTTGATCGAAGCGGTCGACCTGGTCCCGAATCAGGGTCACATCGTCTGTTTGCAGCCCGACCAGCAACTGATCCAGGGCATCGAAGACATCTTCCGCGCCTTGGAACACCCGGCTGCCGTCCGCTTCGACCTGCATCTCCATGTTGTCCGCCGTCATGACGCTGTAATAGCCGTTGTCGCCATTATAAGTACCGGTAGCATCAAAAGCCGGCGTCAGGCTTTGAAACCCTGAAAAGACATAGACATTGCCCATCTTGGAGTTGCCCAACTGCACCAGCTGGTCGCGGATATTCTGCACACTGGTGATGGCGGCCTCACGATCCATAGATTCTGAACCGGCCTGGTCTACGGCCCAGTTTTTGGCATCCACGATCAATTCTTCCACGCCCTCCAGAGCAGTTTCAAGAAACTCGACGCGGTTTTTGGCACTCTGAATGTTGCGGTCGTACTGGTCGAGAGAAGAGAGGGTCTTGCGGTAGTCCAAAACCTTGCCAAATCCCAGAGGGTCGTCGGAAGGCCGGTTGATCCGTTTGCCGGATGACATGGTTTCCTGTTTGCGGGCCAGTTGCTCGGACTGGCGGAACAGATTACGTTTAACCGTGGCGGTCATCATACTGTTGGTAATGCGCATGGCGTTCTCCTTGAAGGCTTGGGACCAGGCTCCAGGGCTGAGATTCATCCGCCTCTGGCGGATCGAACGAAAAAACGTGTTTGCGATATGGTCTAGACCATATTCAACACCGTATTGAGCATGTCGTCCACCGTGGTAATCAACTTGGCGGCGGCTTGATAGGCATGTTGGAACTTGACCAGATTGACCATCTCTTCGTCCAGGGATACCCCCGATACGGACTCGCGATAGTTTTCGAGATGGGATACCATGGCGTTTTCATACTCGGCGTTGGCGGAGGCGTTGCTCACATCGCTGCCGACACCGCTGGCCAACGCGCTGTAGTAGCTGTCGAAAGTCGTACTGGCGCTGTTCATGGTCAGCACCCCCTGTAAGTTGGCCATAGCGATGGCGTTGGTGTTGTCCCCCGGCACGCTGGCCGCGGTGGCCGCCGCGGCAATGCGGTTGACATCCCCGGCAATAGCTGCGTCGACCTCCATGGTGGCGGCTGTGGTGCCGACGAAAAAGGGTTGCCCGGTTACCGGATCGCCGGTAGTCGCATCGATGGTCATGCCGAATCCGGACTGGTGGATGGCATTCACTTCGGTTACGATCGTGCTGGCCAGCTCATCCAGACGATCCAGATAGTCCTGAGCAAATCCGTCACGAACATCGAGCCATCCCTTGAGCTCACCCCCCCCAATGCTGCCGGTGATGTCGATGCCCGTTCCGCCCCTGTCCATCCAGACGACATCCTGCAACCCGTCGGCACTGGTGACCGTAGAGAGCTCATAGGCATAAGGGCTCTGCACCAGCGGGTTTCCGTTGGCCGTCATCACCGTGACCTGCCCCTGGTCATTCTCGTAGGTATTGATGTCGATCAGTTTGGACAACTCTTTCAGTAGTTGGTCGCGCTGGTCCCGGTAGTCGTTGGAATTTTGCCCGGCGATTTCCACCTGGCTGATTTTTTCGTTCAAGTCGACAATTTGCCGACTAATGCCATTGATTTCATCCACAGTCCCTACAATCGACTGATCATAATCAAGCTGAATTTGTTGCAGGTTCGCCGACATGGTGTTGATCGTTCGGGCAAGGGTCTGGCCGCGCGTCAGTAGTGCCGTGCGCTCCGGATAACCCGAGGGATTGTTGGCCAAATCCTGCCAGGACGCCCAGAATTGGCTCATGACCTCTTCGAGACCGGCGCCGGAACTTTCATTGAAGATCAATTCGATACGTGACAACCCGCTTTCGGTTGCTTCCCATTGACCCAGTTTGGAATTCTCGCCGCTGATCTGCCCGCCGATAAAACTGTCGTAAATACGCTGGATTTCAGCGGCTTTGACACCGGTGCCCATTTGACCGGGCTCAAAATTGATCGGTGTGCTGGGCTCCATGACCACCCGCTGCCGCGAGTAACCCGGCGTGTTGACATTCGCGATATTCTGCCCTGTGACATCAATGGCTTTTTGCTGCGTCAACAAGGAGCGGGTCGCTACGTTTAAGATTCCATAGATATCAGGCATGGCTCATCACCTTTTTACAGTCTATCCATTCCCATTGCGCGCCAACGCGTTGAAAATCGCCTTGGGGACTTTATGCAGCGGCTGGATTTCATGGACGCCACCGAGTTTGATGGCCTCTTTGGGCATCCCGAAGACCACGCAGGTCTGTTCATCCTGGGAAATATTGTAGGCGCCGTTCTGGTGCATCGCCAGCATTCCTTTGGCGCCGTCAGCCCCCATGCCGGTGAGAATGACGCCGACCGCGTTGCGCCCGGCATGCTTGGCCACCGAATGGAACATGACATCGACGCTCGGTCGCTGGTAATGAACCCGGGGACCGCCTTTGATTTGCACCAGATAGTTCCCGCCACTGCGGTGCAGGACCATGTGGTGGTTGCCCGGCGCAATCAGGGCCAGACCGGGCACCACGTGATCGTTGTCTTGGGCTTCGCGAACTTCCATGGGGCAAAGGCTGTTCAGTCGCTCGGCGAACGTCTTGGTGAATGTCTCCGGCATATGCTGGACAATGACAGTTCCGGGCGATCCTGCCGGCAGGTCCTTGAGAACGGCCTCGATGGCTTTGGTGCCTCCGGTCGAAGCGCCGATGGCGATAATCTGGTGAGTGGTTTTGGTCAAAAGACCGCTGCTCAGGCTGACTTTTTCATGTCTCCCGTCGACATTACTGGACGAGACGGCGCTGACTTTGGCGTTCGCTGCGGCCCGAATGGCATGCACCAGCTGTCGAGACGCATCCTGAGTGGAGTACGCGGAACCGGTTTTGCATAGGACCTCGACAGCACCCAGATCGAGGGCCTTGATGGCGGTTTCGCTGTTGCGCGGTGTCAGTGAACTCAGCACAATGACCGGCAGAGGATAGTGTTTCATAAGCTTTGCCAGAAACGATAACCCGTCCATGCGGGGCATTTCCAGATCCAAAGTGATGACATCCGGCTTGAGCTTGATGATCTTATCCCTCGCCACATAGGGATCGACGGCCGTGCCGACAATGTCGATATCCTCATAACGTGACAATTGGTCGCTCAGTATTTTCCGTACGACTGCGGAATCGTCTACAATCAGAACTTTAATCATAGCGGCTCTCTGGTATTCCGAATACGGGCCTGAATCAGCTGCAAGCATTGCTCACGCATTCATGTGGACCGTAAGTAAAGTTGACATTCGCCTTCATCCAGACTCAAAAAAGCCGAAGCATAACCTTGGGGATCCGATTGGTACTCCTTGATCAACGCCTTTGCGGCTTCAGCCTCCAGAATTTGTGGTTTCTGGATATCAAAAACGGCCTCAACGCCTCCAATGCGCGGCAGGAGATTTCCACAAATTACATTCAAAGCTTCCTGCAGGGCATCCTTTTGCTGATCGACCGGTGGTGCTTCATCTTCCTCAAGCCCCAGCATGTTGGCGGCGAGTTCGGGCAGGGCCGCAGAGGAAATAAGCATCAGCAATCCTCCCTGGGCGTGGCCATTGAAGGTGACATGGCAGCTGGTGACACTTTCCGCCCATATGGCATCGGGATCCACATCGTCCGCAAAGCTGAAAATAAACGCCAGCTGCTCCAATGTTTCTACGGTGACTTCCATCAGCACATCTGAATGCTCATGATGCATTGCTATCTCCTATTCCCGTTAAGGCATGAATGGAGTCCCGTATGATTTCAGGCGTAAAGGGTTTATGGATAAATTTTATCCCTTTACGTTCAAGTCGTTCGATACGGGTGGCACTGCCCTCGGTCGAAATCACGATGGTCGGCAGATTCGCCAACTCCGGGTCGGCCTTCATGTGATCAATCATTTCCTCGCCATTCATAACGGGCATATTGATATCGGCGACCACCAGATCGACCCAATTGCCGCGGGCGGCATCCAGCCCCTCCTGTCCGTTGCCGGCCTGATAAACTTCCCCCAAGTCAAGCCCGCTCATTCGTATGGTTTTGATAATCATCGCCCGCATAACACTGCTGTCATCGACGATTAGAACATTGAGTGGCATAGCATTACCCCATTACCCTTTTCCCGTTGCACGGTTATTCTTCTAAAAAAACGTCTGAGAGTTCTTCGATCCACTGCAGCGTCTGACTGGCAACACGCTCCAACGTGAATGGCTTCAGGCCGAGGCGGCGTGTGACCGCAGGTGATGGCTTGTACTGCAGCCCTTCCCGGCCGACCCCGATTCCCATCATCAGGCAGAGGACATTGGCGACATGAACGACATCCGTTGTACAGTTCGTTGTGTCGGCTCCTTCGGGATCATGGTGCCAGCGCACCGCATGAACCAGATCTCCAGGAAGCGACCAATTCGAGAGAATGTGGGCGCCGATTTCGGCGTGGTCGATGCCCAGCACCGCTTTTTCAGCAACTTCAAAGGATATGTCGCTGCCGGCAGCGGTCTGGATGGCAGCCAGATCCTCCTGGATAAATTGGCCCAGAATCAGTTTGCCGACATCATGTACCAAAGCGGCGGTAAAGATATCCTCCGTGTCCTTCAGTTTTAACTCCCGGCTTAATCCTTCCGCCGCCACTGAAACGGCGATGGAGTGGCGCCATAGTTCACCCCCCGGCAAATCGTAGCCGGGAATCGGCCCATTCATCACGGCCCCTACACAGGAAGTCATCACGAGTTGTTTGATTTTTTTTATGCCCAACAGCATGACGGCGCGTTTGACCGATCCGACTTTGGAGGTCAGACCGATATAGGCTGAATTGCTGAGCTTGAGAACGTTGGCAGTCATACCCGGATCCAACCGCAGAACGTCTTCAATGGCCTGAACGGATGTTTCCGGGTCTTCCAACATGTTAAGAAGTTTGACAGTCGATCCTGGAATGCTCGGAAAGGCGTCAATCTTGACTAAAATCTTTTCGAGATATTCTGATTTCATAGCTGGCTCACTGACCCGTTGCTGGAAATTTTGACTTCTCCGGTAGTAATGTCGAAATGCACGGTTCGCCCGGCATGCCCTCCGACATCGTCAGCCTTCAGAAGAACGTTGTTTTTCCAGAGCAGCTTTTTCAAGACCGTGAAATTGCGTTCCCCGATTTTAAAGATTTCGTTTTTACCCAGCGGTTGACCGCAGCCGGCCGCTTTGACAACCAAGCGGCTTTTCTCTCCGCCAATCCGGTAAATTTCCTTAAACAACTTGGGAACTCCCAGATCCACGAACATATAGGGGTTGTTAGCCGCTTTTTCCGGGTTAATCTTGGACAGGGGCAGCATGGCATGCAGAAGGCCCCCTACCAGGGCCTGCGGGTCATAAACCATTAGACCCAGGCAACTCCCCAGAGCGTGGGTGACTAAGACATCGCCCTTCTTGCCTAGTTTCATATCGGCTACCACAACGACATTTTTCATTTATGCCATCCGAACCCTGTAGTTCATTTCCGTTTTCGATAGATTGCGGGTTTCATATACTGAAAAGCGTGACGCACTCCGGAAAGGCCTTCGGAATGGCCCACAAAAAGATACCCCCCCGGCATCAACAGCTCATAAAAGCGGTTCACCAACTCCTGCTGGGTCGGGCGGTCGAAATAAATCATAACGTTTCGGCAGAAAATGACGTTGAAAGGCCCTTTCATAGGCCAGGCCTGCATCAGGTTCAAGGGCGCCAAACGCACCAGTTTGCGCAATGCCGGTTTCACACGATAGCGTTTTTCCACGCCATTGGGGCAGCATTCGAAGTATTTCTGAACCAACGGCCGGGGAACATCCACCATACGTTCTTGGGAATAGACGGCTTCACGCGCGGTTTCCAACATCCGGTCGGAAATGTCCGTGGACAGGATCAAAACATCTTTTTTATCGATCGCGGCGATATTTTCCCGCAACACCATAGCCAGCGTGTAAGGCTCCTCACCCGAGGAGCAGGCCGCACTCCAGAATCGCAGCCGCTGCTGATCGAGTTCGGGAAGAATCGCTTCGGCCAGATAGTCGAAATGCGCCGACTCCCGGAAAAAGCTGGTTTTGTTGGTGGTCATGACATCGATCAGGGTATGGATTTCGTCTCGACCCCGTTCGCTGGCGATCAAATCCATATAGGCCTTGATGCTCGGAATCGCCAGCGCCCGCAGGCGTTTCATAAGCCGTGCACGTACCAAGGCTTCCTTGCCGGATTTCAGGTTGATACCGCATTGCTGGTAAACAAGCTGGCTGATTTCTTCGAATTGCCGGTGGTTTAATTCCGCTGTCGACAAGCTCATCGTCTTACGCTTTCCTGCTAAGTGGTAGATTAGGCCACCGCCTGTACAGGCGGTGCGTCGCTCAGGCGCTTTTCCTTCGTTCCTTCCTGTCCGTCTCGGCAGGCGTAGCGCATCAGGCTGCCCACATCCAGAATCAGGCCCACACGTCCGTTCGGCATGATGGCGCTTCCGGAAATACCGGGAATGTGGCGCATCGTCTCCCCAAGGGTTTTGATAACGACTTGCTGGCGGCCCATCAGTTCATGGATCACGAGCCCGGCCTTATGGTGTTCGTCTTCCACGATCACCACCAGCATATTCTCATCGTCAACATCGTCTCCCTTTAAGCCGTAGAGATCCACCAGGCGAACCAACGGAATCAGCTTGCCCTGCATCGAGATCATCTCGCCCCGGCCGTATACGGTCGAGATGTCTTGGGGTTCCGGTTTGATGGATTTGATGATGGAAACGGTGGGGATGACGTATGTCTCACACCCGACCTTCACCACCATCCCGTCGATAATGGCCAGGGTCAGGGGCAGGCTCATTTTAAACGTACTGCCGACGCCCTTGACCGAATGGATTTCCACCTGACCGCGGAGCGATTCGATGTTTTTGCGAACCACATCCATGCCGACACCACGACCGGAAACGTCGGTCACTTCCGCAGCCGTTGAAAAACCGGGTTCGAACACCATGTTGAAAATATCCCGATCGCTCAACGCGGCCCCCTCACTGACCAATCCGTTTTGAATGGCTTTGTTCAAGATCACATCACGATCGAGGCCTTTACCGTCATCCTGTATTTCCACGACCACGTTGCCGGCCGAATGATAGGCGGCCAGCTTGACCTGCCCGGTTTCCTCTTTGCCGTTTTCCCGGCGCTTTTCCGGTGCTTCGATGCCGTGATCCACGGCATTGCGGATCATATGGACCAGGGGATCGTTAATGACGTCAACCAGGTTGCGATCGATTTCCGTCTCTTCACCATCGGTAACGAGATGAACCTGTTTGCCGGTTTTGCGCGAGACATCGCGCACCAGGCGGGCCATTTTACTAAAGGTGGCCTTCAGGGGCACCATTCGCAGGGACATGCTCATATCCTGCAATTCGCGGACGATCTTGGTGGTATGCGCGATTTTTTTAATGAGGTCGTGATTGTTGCCGTTGATGACGATATCATCTTGGGCCACCATGGAATGGGCGATCACCAACTCGCCGACCATATCGATAAGGCGGTCCAGGCGGCTGGTGCTGACCCTGACCGAACTGTCCACGATATTCTGGGGGTTTTTCATCCGCTGCTGGGTTCGCAGGGCTTGGCTAACCTCCTTCACAGAGGCTTGCTGAGTTCTCACCATCTTGACCCCGATCGGTGCCCCTTCGCCCGAACCGACCGCATTTTCGATCTGCTCACGGGTAGCCGTGCCCTGCGCCACCATGATGTCGCCGACACGCGGTGATGTGACGGTTTCCTCCACATCCTCCCGGCTCACTTTACCCTGGGCCACGAGCAAATCGCCCACACGCGGCAAGGGTGCATCGCCGGTTTCCTCGGAAATGCCTGCCGCCTCGGGTGCCGCCAATACCGTCAGCAGCTCATCATAGCCCGGCGGCTTCATCAGCGCTGCTCCGCCCAGCGCTTCCTGGACCCTTTCGATCAGGGCCTTGAGCATATCCAGGGCGCGCAGAGACAAATCGGCATAACCGCCGGTGTAACGGATTTCGCGGTCTCGTACCCGGCTGAGCAGACTCTCGGCATGATGTCCCATATCGGCAATGATCGCCAGTTCGAGAAAAGCGGAGGTTCCTTTGATGGTATGGAAAGCCCGGAATACCATCCCGACAGCGTCCATGTCGTCCGGATCGGTTTCCAGCATGAGCAGTGCTTCTTCGGCCTTGGCAATCAGATCGATGCCCTCTTCGATAAATTCACCGATCAGCTCAAAATCGGGTTCACCCGGCATGTAATCATTTAAATCCCGTTGCGGTACGGCAGACGATACGCCTGGCGCAGGCATTTGGTCGATGTCGCTGGCATCCTCGGCAGGCGACGCTTCAGGTTCACCCCCGGCAGTCCCCGCTGTTTCAACGGACATGTCTTCGGTATCGAGGATGGGAAATTCATCATTTTCCTCCATGGTTTCCTTTTGATCCTCCACCGGAGCACATTGGGTTTTATCCATAAAAAGATCCATAGCCGACTGAATCTGTGCGCCAATAAGGTCAGTCGCATCATCGGTCAGGCCGGCCTCACTGGCCAACATGGTTTTCAGCGCAGCACCGGCGTCTCGCAAGATGGTCCGAACGGCGTCCGGATAACGGTCTTCCTCTCCCAATTGTCCCAAAACGTCTTGAATCGCGTACCATTCGGCGGCATTGTTGGTATCTGCCTGAACGAGCATTGCCGCGGCATCATCGATACTGACCGTCGGCTGGAGCGCCGCTTCGGCCTCCGGCGCTGGCGTTAGCTCGTCTTCTCCCTGGCAACTGCTGCCCAGCAGTTCTTCCATACGATCGATGGCCTTTTGCACCCTCTTTTTCCGATCCGAACCGTTTTCGAGATAATGTCGCGCGGCTTCGAAACCATCGGCAATCGCGTCAATAATCGCCAAATAATCATTGAGCGATTTCTGCGCGATGGCGTCGATCGCTCGCCGACAGCCCGCCAAAAGGGTTCGAATGGATTTCATCTGACCGGGAATCGTCGTCTCGATCGTGGCCACCTCACGCGCCATTGCGCACCAGCCTTCACGATCGTTCAAACTGAGGCTGTCAAGATTCTCGATAAATTGATTCAGTTGGGGAATAACTTTGGATCCTGTCTTGGTCATGATGAGTGTTCCGAATCTCTGCCTGAAGTTAGGGTAGAATGAATGATGGCTAAACAGCACCGGAAAGCATTCGACCGGTATAGCCTTCCTTGTGAATACGCCCCGTAGCATGATAGACCGGGTTCGGTCTCGATAACGCTGTTAATAGTTTGATCGACCCGCTGACAAACCGCAAGGCCTGCAGACATAGGGATCGGTTCCGTTCCGAGATGACTTGGATCTCATCGATCAGAGCCTGGAGCCGCACCCCTTTTTGTTTAATCTGGGAGGCGTACGGTTCGTCGACCCTTTCGCTCAGTTGCGAGATGGTCAGGGAAGCCTCCTCAACCCCCAGGAAAGCAGCCATTTCGTGGGCCGTCTGGCGTCGCAGGTGTTCGGCTTTGCGAATATTCTGGAGGAGCATCTCCTTGTCCATCAGAACCCGGTTGAGTTCTTCAAGATCGGAAGCCAGAACAGCGCTGCGTTCGGCATTAAAGAGATCCCGGAGTTTGCGATAGAGGTTCAGCTGCCGGTCAACACAATCACTCAAAGCACTCAGCAATTTTTCCATTCCACTCTCCGTAGAATCGACCGCAAACTTCCAATAGCCTTATCGATGTGGGTTCGTTAGTTCATGTTAAAGCTATTGTTGAACGTCATATCCCGCATCATGCGCTCAGCGATCTGGCTGCCGTCGATTTTATACGCCCCCGTTTCAAGCTGAAGGCTAATTTGGGCCACTTTGGGCTCATCCATATCAGGTATCTCATCCAGCAGTTTGCGGGCCTCCTGGATCTCGCGGGCCTTGGGCGACAAGACCACTTTGTCAACCAGAGCGGTTTCAGCGGAAACCCCTTGCGACTGCTCTTGAACGCCGGCGGCCTCTCTGGTCTTTTGGGCATAGGCCTCGAAATTAATGTGAACGTTGCTGTCATTGATCTTCATACGTAACCTCCAGCTGCGGATCCTGCGGTTTAAAAGTCATCCATGGTCGAAGCGATGTCTCAGCGGCGGTCTTTTAAACGTCCGGTCACCGACGTTCGAAAGATCTAATCCCGCAAGGGGCTTATCGGCCGCTCCCAGCTGGAGCTTTAGTTGTTTATCAGTCCTTCATCTCCAAGACGGTCTTGCCGATCGCCTCAGGATCCAATGTGCTGCGCATCTGCTGTGCCAACCCTAAACTGCCCTGCCCGAGAGCCATTTCCCGGGCGATCTGCTGGTCCAGCATGGAGGTATAGATTTCCTCGGCCCGGCCACTGTCAGCTAATCCGGATTCGGGAACGCTGGTGCGCATCGTCTTAAACAACTGCTCGACAAAAATCGCTTCAAAGTCGGCACATGCCTTAGCCAGTCGTTGCTCCTTTGATACGGCATGCGCGGCATCGGTCGAACTCCCGCTACATTTGGATGACGATAACGAAGCCGCATTCGGCACCCGCGAATTCAAATGAATGTCCGCCATATTTCTCTCTTCTCCTAAATAATCTGCAATTCGGCCTGGAGGGCCCCTGCGGCCTTCAACGCCTGAAAGATGGCAATCAGGTCCCGCGGCGATACGCCCAAGGCATTCAGGGCGCGCACGACCTCGCCAATGCTGACGCCGGATTCCACCAGGAACAACGGGTTGCGGCCCTCCTGTACTTGCATGCTCTGATCGGAGGTCACCACCGTCTGACCACCGCGGGAAAACGGCAGCGGCTGGGACACATTGTCTTGTTTATTGACCTCGATGCTCAAATTGCCGTGGGCGATGGCAATGGTGGCAATACGCACATTCTCCCCCATGATTACCGTCCCGGTGCGTTCATTGATGATGACCTTGGACACCATATCCGGGGTTACTCCCAGATTTTCGATCAGGGCGACCAGTTCGACGCTCCGACCGCGGTACAAATCCGGAACCGCCACTTTGATCGTCCCGGCGTCCGGCGCGTGGGCCATGGTATCGCCGAAAGCGGTATTGATGGCGTTGGCCACGCGGGTGGCAGTGGTAAAATCCGGTGCATGCAGGGCCAGGGTCAATTCTTCGCGCTGGTTGAAATTGCTCGCGATTTCCCTCTCGATCAGAGCGCCGCTGGCAATACGCCCCACAGTGGGAAAATTTTTCTGCACGCCGGTGCCGGTGCCTTTGCCGTATGAAAATCCGCCGGTGCTGATAGGCCCCTGAGCCACGGCATAGACATTCCCATCGGCGCCCTTCAAAGGGGTTAACAAAAGCGTTCCCCCCTGCAGGTTTTTGGCATCGCCGATGGAGCTGACCAGGACATCGATCCGGCTGCCCGTCCGTGCGAAAGGCGGCAGGTTGGCCGTAATCATCACGGCGGCCACGTTTTTGACTTTTATATCATTGGGGTTGATGGTTACCCCCATCTTCTCAAGCATGCTGGAAAGGGATTGCAACGTGAAGAGCGATTTGTTGCCATCGCCGGTTCCATCAAGCCCCACCACCAGCCCGTATCCAAAAAGCTGATTCTGACGTACGCCGCGAATACTGGCGATGTCCTTGATGCGGGCCGCTTGCGCTACGGCAACAGTGATCAGCATTAATAGGACTGCGGTCAAAGCTGCAGTTCCAATGCCGGGTTTGATCCCCGCCGTATGAGTTGCTTCCATGATAGAATATCTCACGTAGTTGAAAGGTAACGCGGCTCTAAAAGGGCCAGACCGAATTCAGGGTATTGGCGATCCATCCGGGTTTTTGTCGGTCGTCAACGATGCCGGCGCCACTGTAGGCAATGCGGGCATCGGCGACGAAAGTTGATAACACAACATTGTTTTCGGAAATGTCGCGTGGCCGCACAACCCCATAGATGGTCATGATCTGCTTCTCATTGTTCACCATGATCTCCCGTGAACCGACAATTTTCAGATTGCGGTTAGGCATGACGTCAACGACCCGCGCCGTTATGAACGCATCCAGAGACCCGCTGCGCGATGTGCTTCCCGACCCTTTGAAACCACTCTTGAGGTCCCCGCTGACCGAAAAATCCTGCAGGGTCGTCGCCTTCATACCGAAAAACTCGCTGATGCCGGCGCTGAGGGAAGAATCGCGGTCCGTGGAAGTATCGGCGGTGTTGGAAGCGCTTGATGATTCAGCGATTTTTATGGTGATGACATCACCCGCGCGCCGGGCCTTGGGGTCGCTGAACAGGTCGCCGAAAGCCACATCGTCGGACCAGATGGACATATTGTTGTCCTCATCGGCGGTCTTGGTGGCGGGCGAAACGACGGGGGCAGGCGACGGCCCCACCGGATCCGTGCTGACCGACATGCCGCCATAAGGCGTGGCACACCCCACAACCATCAGAAGGGCCAGCCCAATCGTTACGCTCCAGACAGACCGATAGCGAAGTACAGCTTTCATTGCGGCATCCTTTCTAAAATTCAACCTGGACGGTTCGGGCGTCGATCACACGGGCCAGCAGCGTTTTATTGGAATCCAGATTCACCACCCGAACCCGTTCCCCGACCTTGGCAGAATTTTGAATCTCACCAATGGTGGTAATGCGCAGACCGGAAGATTCGGCCAGGATGATCACCCGGTCCCCTCTTCTTACAACCGGTGGGAATTCAAATTGGTCAGTCCGTAAAACAGTTTGGGGACCGATAGTGCGTCGCGCGCGTTGTCCCGCTATATCTTCAAAAGAAAGCACTGCATTGGCCGGCAAACCGGTCATATCCATGGTCTGCATCATCACATCATCTCTTTGGATAAGCTGGTAGCGGGCGATGGGATGTTTGGTCACCGGGACCTCTTTCATCAGAACCACATTCACGGTCGCCATGACGCGCTTGACCAGGACCCCATCGATACTGAAGAAAATATTGACCGGCAGCGTTCCCGAAGGCCTGCTTTGGGGTAAGTATTGCATCTCATGCTGAACATCGCCGGTGGGCAGCATGATGTCGCCCGGCAGGCGTACGCGGGTGATGGCCATATCGGCATCGTTGAAAGGGGGATGGGCGGCAACGTATTCGCGGACCAGCATTTCAAGGTCGCTCGTCGAGATGGTCACCGCACGCCGTACGAGGGTCACTTTATCCGGCACATTCATGCGGATGGCGCCCGGATCGATACCGGACTGACGTATTCGCAGGGCGATATAGTCGCGGCTGATCGTGCGGGAATTGCCGGGCAACGGGGCTCGGCCGACAACAATGCCTTGCAGTTGCCGGGTGAGGGCTGGATCACCCCCTACAATATCCGCCAGGTGACCCAAGGCCACTTCAGCGCCATCGACTTCCACCCTTTCCGGCATGGTCAAGCCAAGTTGACCCCGGGTGGTGTCGGCTTGCAGCGGGCTGAATGCCAGGCCCAGCATCAGGAGCATCGTCATGGATACCCAACCGATGCGTCCTCTGTGCCGCTTTGCAACGTCCATAACGCCCCTTCCGCGATGCTTATCGCTTGACATTGTTGGCCTGCTGCAGCATGTCGTCGGCGGCCTGAATCGTCTTGCTGTTGATTTCGTATGCCCGCTGGGCCGTGATCATTTTAACCATTTCGTCCACGACGCTTACATTGGACATCTCCAAAAACCCCTGGGCCAAACTCCCGATGCCGTCTTCTCCGGCGGTACCGACGATGGCATCGCCGGAGGCATTGGTCGGCAGATAGAGGTTGCGACCAATGCTGTGCAATCCGGCGGGATTGACAAACCGTGCCAACGTAATCGTGCCGATTTCAGTCGGAGTGCTGGAACCGGCCTGCATTACCGAGACGGTTCCATCGATTCCGATGGTCAGGGATATGCTGTCGCTGGGGATCGTAATTTCAGGCTCCAGCAGAAATCCGTCGGAGGTCACGATGCGCCCCTCGCGATCCATTTTAAAAGCGCCATCCCGTGAATAGGCAATTTCGCCGGTGGGTTGGGTTATCTGGAAAAAGCCATTCCCTTCAATGGCTATGTCCAAGTCGTTTTTCGTTTGCTGGAAATCCCCCTCGGTGAAGATCTTGTGACTGGCCACGGGGCGGCTGCCGTGTCCCACCTGAATACCGGTCGGGACATCGGTGGTTTCGGAGGAGGATGCACCCGCCTGCCGGAGGGTTTCGTAGAGAAGATCCTGGAAATCCGCCCGGCTGGTCTTAAATCCCGTGGTATTGACGTTGGCCAGATTGTTGGAAATGACATCGATGTTGAGCGATTGCGATTTCATTCCGGACGCTGCCGTCCATAAACTGCGTATCATATGATCCTCCCTGCAGGATTTTGCTATTCGATGGTACCGACACCGCTGATAACGCGCGCGTCGATTTCTCCCATGGTTTGAATCATCTTCTGATAGGATTCGTATCCGCGTTGGACTTCGATTAGCTCTGTCATGGCCTGGACAGGATTGACGTTGGATCCCTCCAGAAAGCCTTGTTGGATACCGCCATAAGCCAGCTGTTCTTCAGAGCCCTGGGTTTCATCCAGTTGAAACAGGGTTTTCCCGACTTTGTGCAAAGCGGTCCGATCGGAAACCGAAACAATGCGAAGCTTGTCAACTTCCGCCCCATCGACAAGCACCGCACCCGATCCGTCGAATCGCACGTCGCTGCCGTCGATCGTGATTTCACCTCCGTCTCCCATCACCGGATCCCCATCTGCGGTTGCCAGAACCCCGTCCGGGTTGATCGAAAAGGCGCCGTTGCGCGTGTAGCGAACCCCTTGTTCGGTTTGAATGCTGAAAAATCCGTCGCCATCGATGGCCAGATCAAGCGGCCCGCCCGTTTGTTCAAGCGGACCCTTGGTGAAATCGGTATGCGTTGTCATCGGAATGACGGCGCTCATCAAAGTATTGACGCCGCCTGAAGCAGCATCGGAAGACGTGCTATTTGGCATATTTTGATCCGATATGCGAAACATGGTCTGATCTTCCTTGAAGCCGGTCGTATTGAGATTGGCGAGATTATTGGACAATATCTGCAGGCGGAGACGTTGCACCTCGGCCCCAGATGTCGCCATATAGATGGATCCACTCATTTGGAATCTCCCGCAAGTTGCATTTGAGAAGATAAAAAGACTTCACAAAAACCTTGTCAGCGCTATCTCTTCAGATCCATTTTGCAAGAAGTAGACCATGTTGTTCCTAACCAAGCCAAAGCAACTGACTGTCGTCTATCGGGGTAACGCTGACGTTTCGGACGGGAAAGAAGGATAAAGCGGTATATTTTGCCGGTCAGCAGGAATGATTTGCCGACGTGCCCCGCTGGACGTGCGGGGGCAATGGTCGAACGGCAAAGAAGTCGGTTAAAAAAGGAAGTCGTCTGCGCTAAGACCATCAGCTTCTATGCAAAAAAGCAAGCATGGCATTTTTGTGCCGCCGCCTACATGCCGGCCTTGGTCTGGGGTTCGGCCGTAGACGCATGGCGTCTTTCTTTCGCAAACGCCTGAAGACCGCGCAGAAGTTCCACTTCACCTTCCATTAAACCGCAGTGCTGTGAAATTCGGTTGGCGCTCGCCCCCCGATTCATCATTTCTTCCGCCAGGCGATAGCGCCGCTGGCGTTCCCAGCCGCCGTTGCCAATCGACTGCGGTAAACGATCATGGTCAGACGCTTTTGAATCCACGCCGGTTCCCATCAGGCGCAGCGACGCAAACTCCCTTGCCAAGGACTGCTGCAGATTGTCATAGGCCTTTTGGGACTGTTGCGTCATCATATGCAAGGATACTTGATCCGCAAACCCGGCGGAGGAGTTGCCCTCGCGTGCCTTGAGCACCAGGCGTCCATATTTGCGCCGGTTAACCAGTAGAAATAGAATCAGCGCCAAACTGCAGGCTATCGCTAACCCATTCAAGATAGCGGCCAAATCGATGTGATGGGAGATCGTTTCCATAAGGCATTCCTTTGATAAGCAAGACCGCTTCCGTAGCCGCGGTTTCAGATCCGCACGTCAATGCGCCGTCCGGTTGACGATTGCCCCTCATTACCCGCGGAAGTTTGAGAATTCTCATTCAGTTCAGCGCCTGTTTGTTGATCTGTTGGGGCGTGTGTCGATTCTTCCGGGTTGGTCTGTGATTCGTTCCCACCTTGCTGTTGACGTTCTTTGTGAGAATCCGGGCGGCGTTCCACTGCGCGCAATGGTCCAGACGGTGTGATGACTCCGATAGAACCTGTCCGGCGAATGCTGTCGACCATGGGGGACCTCCCTTCCGCCCCAAGTCTCCCGGCGGGCGCAATACCCTATGATCGTGGAGCGCCCTTCTAATGTTCGATAACGTTGGCGCGCCGCAGTTTATTGCGCAGTCGGATAATGGCCTGGGAATGAATCTGGGAGACTCTGGATTCCGTAATATTCAAAACTTTCCCGGTTTCCTTCATGTTGAGCTCGTCAAAATAATACAAAGACAACACCAATTTCTCTTTGTCCGGCAATTGTTCGATCGCTTGCGCCATCACAACCTTGAGCTCGTTCAGGTTGGCCATGGAAAAGGCATCCGGGGCGTCGTCGGTGACATATTTCAAAAGACGCCCCTTGTCATTGGAGTCGGAATAGCCCATCTCTTCGAAGCTGATAAAAGAAATGGTGGAGAGCTTCTTGATGGCATCGAGCTGTCCAAGATCAATTTGCAGCATCTCGGCAACTTCATGGTCATCGGCATCACGTCCCAATTGCTGTTCGAGCAGTGCATAGGCGTGATCCATCTCCCGGATCTTGCGACGGTTGGACCGTGAGAGAAAGTCGCGCGACCGCAATTCGCTTAACACCGCCCCGCGAATGCGGTGGGTGGCATAAGTGATAAATTTGTTGTCGCGGCTGGCGTCATAGCGATCGATGGCCTGAATCAATCCGATCACGCCGACGTTGTAAAGATCATCGATGTCAACCGAGGAAGGCAGGTGGATCGCCATCCGATTGACAATCCGTTTGACGTGCGGCAGGTACTCCATCATCAACTGCTCCCGGCTTTGCGGCAAGTTCTGCTCCATCTGATGGGTATCGCTTTTCAATGCTTTCATAAGGGCACCTTTGGAACGTTTTAACGGTTCCATCGAAATTGCATGAGGTTAATATTTTCGTGAAATGACACCATCCTGGAAGATATGGCCCCAGAAAAGATGGGGCACGCCCTGGTCGACTTTGACTTCCGGCAGCGCCTTGGTTCTGCGGGCCAGGTTCCGAAAGCCATACGTCGCCGCCGATTCCGGATAGGCCTGGCTGATGATCCGCTGCTTTTTCACACAGCGCACGAGATTCTCATCCTGCTGAATACAGCCGAAATAATCCATATTGATGGCCAGGAACTTCTGGGTGACCAGGTTTAGTTGGCGGAAAATCTCGCGGCCTTCCTGTTCGCTGGACACCTGGTTGACAATCAAATGGCAGGTTTTCTCGGCATAGCGGGTGGAAAGAACTTTCATCAGGGCGTAGGCGTCTGTAATCGAGGTCGGCTCGGGTGTTACCACCACCATAATTTCCTGGGCCGAAACACTGAAATCCATCACATTCGGAGAGATACCGGCGGCTGAATCGATCAGAAGGATGTCGATTGAATCCAGAAGTTGATCCAGCGCACTGAGCAAACGCATTTTCTGTTCGCGTGAAAGCTGGGTGAGCTCCTGAATTCCGGAGGCGGCCGGTAAAATGGATACGTCACCCGGCCCTTCGATAACGATATCCCGGATCGATTTTTCGCCCGATAAAACATGGGATAGATTGAACCGGGGGGCCAGCCCGAGCAGAATATCAAGATTGCCCAGGCCGAGATCGGCATCGAGGATCAGCACCCGCTGGCCCGCACGGCTCAGCTGATACCCTAAGTTGGCGACAATATTGGTTTTCCCAACACCGCCCTTGCCACTGGTAACCGATATTATCCGTGCGGCTGAGCGTCTGGCGGCCGTGAGGCCGGCCATGGAAACCGCCGGCCGGGGTTTGCGGGAATGCAGCGAAATGATTTTCTCGTTGAACTGCTGTGTTGTCATCGAGGTACGGCTCCTGGCTTTTAATCGAGACCTTGGGGCTATAGGGCAGCGCGCTCCCTGGACAAAATACCGGTGATAGACAAGTGTTGCGGATTACAATAACGGCACGGTTTGAAACGGTGGTTCAGGGCTTCGGCAAACGAACCGAACTCGACAATGTTGGCCCGGTTGATCAGCCGGATCCATTTGCATTCGGGGCGATGGAAGATGTCGGAATTCTTGTTGGCGAGATAAATTCCGCTGAGCTGTTCGTCCGGCCCAAGGCCGGTCTTCGGTGGATGCCCGTCTTCTAACCCTTCGGGGGCATTCCCTGCTTCCTGCGGCAGGAAACGGGCCGTCAGGTTTTCAATCGTCGCTTGCGTCAAGTCAAGCGGAACCCGGGGGCCGGCACTATAGTAATAGACAGCCAAGCCGTGCCGGCAAAGGAAATTGACCAGGTCCGTGTAAGCTCGTGTCAGGTCGGTTTTGGTGATGACGGTTCCCACAGGGTTTAAAACGGCATAGCGCTGGAGGGTGGCGTTTAAATCGTCTTCACGATTTTCAGCGCTCACGACCAGAAGTGGTCGTACGCCTCCCAAGCGCTGGAATTGGGCTTGAATGCACGTCATCTGCTGGTTGGTATGGGGATGGACCGCCGGGGTGTCGATTAGAATGATGCGGCAGTGTTGCAATCGTTCCAAGGCCTGCGGCATATCGTTTTCCGTTTGCGGCAATGCCAGGGGAAGCTTCATGCTGTCGGCATAGCACTGGAGCTGTTCATGGCCGCCAATGCGATGACGATCCAGAGAAATCAGGCCGACCGATTTTTTTTGGGTGTACGTGAAAGCGGCCGCCAGTTTGGCCAGGGTTACGGTTTTCCCCACGCCGGCGTTTCCCACCAGGCCAATGAGGGTCGGACCGTCCTGGTTCAGCTGCACGGCCCCCACGGTCAATCCGTTTTTCGCCAGGTAGCGTCCCATCGAGAGATCGTTGGCCTGATGCGAAGGGCGCTGCGCTTTGTCAACGCCTTCTTGACCGAGGGCATCGGTCTGCGCGGATGACCGGCGCGCTGCATCATGGGTTTGGTAATGTCTGACCGCGCGCGCCGCCAGGGCTTTAAATCTTGTGATATCATTGCGCTGGTGGACTGTTTCCCGACGGGCGTGATTGGCGGCCGCCCCGTCGACGGCAACCGGCTGCCCTTTTCCGTCGGGGAGTTTTTTCGCTGCAAGGTTACGATCGGGCAGCGTACCCGGGTAGTCTTCATCCACGGCCGCCGTCACTTCCACCCCGATCTTGCGCGAAATGCCGAGCAGACGATTTTCCCGCCGCAAGTCCTTGGCCGACAGGATAACGGCTTCCGGCCCGAGAGCCCGTTTGATCTGGCGCAAGGCATCCGTCATGTTTTTGGCCTCAAAGCGCTTAATCTGCATGCTTCATCTCCACCGTACCAATCGTTTGAATCTGCGCATTGTTCATGACCTCATCATAGGATAGCACCGCCAAGTTGGGCACCATCCGGTCGATCAACCGTTTGAAGTGCGGTCGCACCTGCGCGGAGCACAAGACGACCGGCTGGCTGTTGAGGGCGGCAAACGTCTCGATGTGTTTGCCCAGAGCGTGAACGATCTTCTCCACGGAACGCGGATCCATGGCCAAAAAGCTGCCATGATCCGTACGCTGGATCGCATCGGAGACGGCTTTTTCGACGCTATGGTCGAGGGTCACCCCGGCCAATGTGCCATCGGTTTTCAGGTAGGTTCGTACAATCGAGCGCGCCAAGGCTTGGCGGACATACTCCGTCAGAATATCCAAGTCTTTGGTCATGGGCGCCCAATCCGCGAGGGTCTCCAGAATGGCCAGCAGATCGCGAATCGGAACTTGCTCTTTCAACAGGTTTTGCAGCACCTTGACGACACCGCCCAGCGGCAGGAGATTGGGAATCAATTCCTCCACCACCTTGGGGTAGGTCTGCCTGAAATGGTCCAACATGCGTTGGACTTCCTGGCGTCCGATCAGTTCATGTGCATGGCGGGTGATCACATCCGAAATATGCGTCGTCATGACGGTGGCCAGATCGACAACGGTAAAGCCGTTTGCAATAGCGCTTTCGCGATAGTTCTCTTTGATCCATACGGCGGGCAGACCGTACGTCGGCTCATTGGTCGAAATGCCTTCGATCTGGCCGACGGCATCACCGGGGTTCATGGCGAGAAAATGGTTCAGCATCAATTCCCCACGGGTGATTTCGTTTCCCTTGAGCATAATGCGATATTCTCCGGGCTGCAATTGCATGTTGTCCTGAATGTGAACTGGAGGCACAAGCAGCCCGATTTCATCCGCGGTCTGATGCCGAATGGATTTGATGCGTGTTAAAAGCTCTCCGTTTTGCTCCACATCCACCAGTGGAATCAAACCGTAGCCGACCTCCAGGGATAAAATGTCGAGAGGCGGCAGTGTCTCGATGTTTTCGACGACGTTTTCCGATTGCGATAAAAGATCCGCAGCTTCCTCTTCCTTGGCGGCGTCATCACCGGCCTTGTATATGACATAGGCCACGGCAGCTGCGAGGGCGGCCAACGTAATGAAGGGCAGGGTCGGCAACCCGGGAATCAAAGCAAACCCGAAAAGCACGGCTGAGGTAATACCGATGGCGCGATGTTGCATAAGAACTTGCGAGGTGATGTCGCGTCCCAGACTGGACTCGGATCCGGCTCGGCTCACGATGATGCCGGCCGCGGTTGAAATGATCAATGCCGGAATTTGCGAAACGAGGCCGTCGCCAACGGTCAGCAGGGTATAATTTTGAGCGGCATCGCCGAAGTTCATACCGTTTTGGAGGACTCCGATGGTCAAGCCGCCCAGGATATTGATCATCGTAATGATGATACCGGCAATGGCGTCTCCCCGTACGAATTTATTGGCGCCATCCATGGCGCCGTAATATTCGGCTTCACGGGCAATATTTTCACGGCGTTTGCGTGCTTCGTCTTCGGTAATGAGCCCGGCATTCATGTCTGCGTCAATGCTCATCTGCTTGCCGGGCATGGCGTCCAATGTAAAGCGCGCGGCCACTTCGGCAATCCGTCCCGCGCCTTTGGTAATGACCATGAAGTTGATGATGACCAGAATCAGGAAGACAATGATACCGACTAAATAATTGCCGCCCACCACAAAGCTGCCGAAGGCCTGAATGACTTTGCCGGCAGCGCCGGTGCCTTCCATGCCGCCCAACAGGATGACCCGGGTGGAGGCAATATTGAGCGACAGACGAAACAGGGTGGCCAGGAGCAGAATCGTCGGAAAAGAGGACAATTGCAGGGGGTGGACGATATACATCCCCACCAGCAAAATGACGATGGAGAGGGTAATATTGAAGCTGAGCAGGAGGTCCAGAATAAACGCCGGCAGAGGGAGAATCATGAAAACCAGGATGCCTACGACCAGGACCGCCATGAGGATGTCGGAATTATTGGTCAGGGCGGCCAATTGCCCCGGAAGTTGTTTCTGCTCGGCGTATTCCATTCGTGTTCCGATAATAAAGGCTGAGGTTGACGGACGCTGCACGCGTTGACCGGAAGCATTTTGCATGAATCATGCCTAACAATGGATAGGGCCGGGACCTTGCGCACATCGCCGGTCATGCGCAAAATTATCGGAACAAATTCAACATAATATCGAGGCGTCGACGACTTCGCCGGACGTGAAATGCCCATGCCGAATCGTGCTTTAGCTGCCAAGCAGGGGGTCAATGTCAAGCTTTTGACGGACGCGGCCCTGCCGTGCAGAATCTGATTTATATAGGGGGCATCCATCGATGGCCAATTTTGGTTTCCGGCATGGCCGAGTGCGTTTTCCAGCTCTGCGGGGCTGCCATCCGATCGATTCCGAACGGTGGGTGTCGACCGGAAGTTGATCGTTGGCGATTTCAAGGAATGGAAACGAGCGCGAACGCCGACGTGTCCGCCAAAGGTGGATATATCCCGGATCGGGGTCCCGGAGAGGCATTCATGTGCCCTACCCGTTTGTCAGCCATAACAAGGAGGCGCTACCTTAAAAGGCCAAACAGAGGGAGATCAGCCGGGATGACTAATGCCCTTGAGGCGATAGACGTAGGCCAGAACTTCCGCCACGGCACGGTAAAGTTCGGTCGGAATAAACCCGCCGATCTCGGTGGAGCCATAGAGCGCTCTTGCCAGGGGCTTGTTCTCGACCAAGGGCACATCGTGTTCCTGGGCGATTTCACGAATGCGCTGGGCGATATGGTCGGCGCCTTTGGCGACCACCTGGGGAGCGTCCATCTTCTGGGCGTCAAACGTGATGGCAATGGCAAAATGCGTGGGGTTGGTGATAACCACATCGGCCGTTGGAATCGCCGCCATCATGCGGCGCTGGGCCATTTCCATCTGCATGCTGCGAATGCGTGACTTGACCTGCGGGTCACCGTCGCTTTGTTTGCGTTCTTCCTTGACTTCCTGCTTGGTCATCATCAGGTCCTTGCGATGCTGCCAACGCTGGTAGGCAAAGTCCGCTGCCGCCAGAACGATGAGTCCCAGGCACACGAAAAAAGCGATTTTAAACGCCACGGTCCCCATATAGAGGGCCGTTTCCGTGACATCAGCACGGATCAGCGCAGGAATGGCCACAAGTTCCCGGCGCAAAACCAGATAGGCAATCAGCCCCACGAACCCGATTTTAAGAATCGACTTGACAAGCTCCACCAACGCCTTGATCGAAACCAGGCGTTTTACCCCACTGATGGGGTTGAGCTTTTTAAGGTCCGGGGCCAGCATATCTTCTTTGATATTGAAGCCAACCTGCGCCACGTTGGCCACGATGCCGATGACCAGCAGGGCGACCATCATCGGCATGAGAATGGACAGGGTCCCCTCCACCAGCCAGACGGCCATGAGACGAACCGATTCCACCGAATGCGTCCACCCGCCATTGAGGTTCCGAAAACTGACCTGCATGAGATCGGCCAATTTGCGTGCCATGGTCTGGCCGCTGAAAAAGAAAACCGCCAGGGAGGTCATCAGAATCATGGCCGAAGGAATCTCGCGGCTCTGGGCCACCTGCCCTTTTTTGCGCGCATCCGCCAGTTTCTTGGCGGTCGGTTTTTCGGTACGGTCCATGCCGTTGTCTTGGGCCATCCTCTCCCCCTTATTGTCCCATCAACCTGAAAAGCGGCACCAGCCCTGCCCCGAAATGATTGAACAATTCCTGCAGGTAGGGCTGTAGATAGGGCAGGCTGAAGACGATGAAAAGCAGCCCCACCACGATCTTGAGCGGCATGGCCACGATAAAGATGTTCATCTGGGGCACCGTACGCGCCATCAGCCCGAAGGATACGCTGGTCAGAATGAGCACCACGATGATCGGTGCGCCGATCTTGAGCGCGATGACAAACATATTGCCGGCCATCTGCATCAGATACCCGACAAACGAGGATGACAATGAAAATTCAAACGGCGGGAGGATGACGAAACTCTCCACCAGTGCCCGGAAAAACCAGTGATGGGCGTTGATGGTCAGAAAAATCAGCATAGCCATCAGGTTGAAGGCCTGGGCCAGGATGGGGGTCTGCATGCTGGTGGCCGGATCCATGATGTTGGCGATGGCCAGCCCCATCTGATAGCCGGCGACCTGACCGGCCATCTGGACACCGGCCATAATGAGACGGATGGCCAGACCGACGCCCAGCCCCAGCAGAACTTCACTGATGACACCCAGCGTCAGAAAAGACCACCCCTCCATCCCCGGCGGAACGCTCAATTTCATCACCGGAAACAAAGTCCAGGCCACGGCCAGGGCCAGACCGGCTTTAAACATGTTCGGCACATTGTTCCCGCTGAAAATGGGCAGACTCATCACAATCGCGGTCACCCGCAGGAAGACCAGAAAAAACAACTGAACCTGGGGATAGGAGAAGGTCAGAGCGATCATTGGCGGTCACGCGAGGACAGGATCAACGGATGGCTCCGGGCAGTCCGATGATCAGGTTTTGCATGAAATCGATGAGCACCTGAAGCATCCAGGGAAATGCCAGCAGGAGCGCTACGGCTACGGCCAACATTTTGGGGATGAAGGTCATCGTCATCTCATTGATTTGGGTGGCCGCCTGAAAGACGCTGATCAGCAAACCGACCACAAGACCGGCCAGCAGCATGGGGGCGGACAGCAAAATGGTCAGCTTTATGGCTTCCAGAAAAAAGCCGGTCACAAATTCCGGTGTCATGACAGTCTCTCCTCGATCAGGCAAACCCCTTGACCAATGAACCGACGATCAGATGCCAGCCGTCGGCCAGGACAAACAGCATCAATTTGAACGGCAGGGAAATCATGACCGGCGGCAACATCATCATCCCCATGGACAGCAACACCGAGGCCACCACCATATCGATGATCAGAAACGGGACATACAACATGAACGCCATCTGAAAGGCCGTTTTCAGCTCGCTGATAATGAAGGCGGGGATCAGCGCGCTAGTGGGCACTTCCGCCATGTTCTTCGGATGGGGTGCTTTTGCGATCTCCATGAGCATGGCCAGGTCCTTTTCCCGGGTCTGTTTGAACATAAACTGCCGGACGGGTGCCATGGCGCGTTGCAGCGCTTCCTTTTGGGTGATCTGGCTTTCCAGGTAGGGTGTGAGCGCCTCTTGGTGCACCTGTTCCCAGACGGGCGACATGACAAAAAAGGTCAGAAAAAGCGCCAATCCGATAATGACCTGGTTGGGCGGCATTGATTGGGTGCCGATCGCCTGACGCAGGACAGAAAGAACGATGGCCATCCGCGTGAAGGAGGTCAGCATAATCAAAAGGGCCGGCGCCAGCGAAAGTACCGTCAGCAGGAGAAAAATCTGCATGACCACCGAGGTTTGGGCCGGATTGTCGCCCTTGGCCATCTGGACGCTGAAAAGGGGGGATACAGCCCCATCCGCAGCATAACCCGTACCGGCCAAAACCAGCATGACAAGGACGACGACAATGACCGTCGGGCCGGCACGGAAGGGTAAAATGCGGTTCAACATGGCTTCGAATCCACGGGCGCGACCGGGTCGGCCTGCATCGGCCGGCGCTGCCAGGCGTCGGTCACTTTCCGCAACTGATCCTGAAACGAGGAAAAGCGCGGCTGCTCCTGGACATCTGCCAGATCGGCATAGTCACGGCCGTCCATACGATCCAGCAGGGTGATGCGGTCCGCGGTCACGCCCAGAACCAGAACCGCCCCGGGCACCTTGAGCAGCGTGATCGATTTTTTCAATCCCATGGGCGTACTTTCAAGGATTTGGAGGTGCTTCCCCCCTCTCCCGCCCAGGCCGCTTTTCAAAAACCGCTTGGAATACCGGTTGACAGCCAGCAAAGCGCCGATGATCAGCGCCAGAACACCGATCATCTTCAGTGCGGCCGTCATCAGCTCCGGCGGCATCATTTAAGTTTCTCCACACGTTCCATGGGGCTGATGATTTCGGTGACGCGAATGCCGAACTTCTCGTTGACCACGACCACTTCACCGCGGGCCACCAATTTCTGGTTGGCAAGAATCTCCAGGGTTTCACCGGCCATCTTGTCGAGTTCGATGACCGAGCCCTGCCCGAGTTTGAGGAGATCATTGACCAGCATGCTGGTTCGCCCCAGTTGGACCGTGACCTCCAGGGGGATGTCAAGGATGAAGCTCAGGTTATTGCTCTTGGCGGCGCCATCACGGCCGCGCAGGGAAGAAAACTGATATCCGCTATCATTCGGACCAACTTTGGAAGAACCTGCGCCTTCCGCCGATACGTCCTTGAGTTTGACATTTTTGGGGTCGCGTGAAGGATTCATGATGGTTCCGCGGCAGCCTCCTCTGGGGATAGGGTCGCAACGACTTCTACGGCACGGTTTCCGTTAATGATGCCCGGATATCCCTTGTATTTGGGCACGCTTTCGATATTGACCGTAATGGGATCGTGCGGCCCGGTGTTCAATGTAAAGATGTCATCGACCTGCAGCGCCAGCAGATCACCGAAGGTGTGCACCGTCTGGCCTAGTTCGGCGATAAGATTGACTTCGGTTTCTTCCAGCGTCTTTTGAATGCGGTCGCTGAAGGCGGCCTCCGAATCCTTGGCGCGCAGATAGCGGGACGAGAGTTTTTCTTTGATGGGTTCCAGCATCCGATAGGAAAGACAAAGATGGAAATTGCCCGTGAATTCATCTCCTTTGATGGAGAAAGCAATAACGATCATCAATTCGTCGGGGCTTACCAAATGGACGAATTCCGGCTTTGTTTCGGTCTTCTTGGTGGTGATGTTGATCGCATATACGGTCCGCCAGGCCTGTTCGAAATCCTTCAGCATTTCACGACTCAGCCGTTTGACCATGCCAATCTCGATCGGGGTAAACTCCCGGCGCTGCTTCAAAGGAGTGCCCTTGCCGCCGAACATGCAGTCGATCATGGAAAAGACCAGACCCGGTTCGATGGCCAGTAGAGCGGATCCGATCAGGGGGTCCATGTTGAACACGTTGAAACTGGTGGGATTGGAAAAAGCCTGGATGAAATCGCCGTATTTGACCATTTCGGTGGAAACGAACTCAACCTCGAAAGATTGTTGAACAAGCCCCGACAGGGACGTTTGCAAAAGGCCCGAAAACTTGTCGTAGACTTCCTCCAGGGCCGAGAACTGATCCCGCAACATAATGTTCTGGGAAGTGATGTCATAGGCCTCGGCCTTGACTTCGGGAGGGGTATCTTTTTTGGTCAGGTCGACTTCACCGCTGTCCATTGCCGACAGAAGGGCATCGATCTCATCTTGGGAAAGTACATTGTCAGCCATGGTCATTCCACCCGCTATTGGATGACAAATTCTGTAAAGTAAATATTGGCGACACCATTGCCGTTCAGGATTTCATTCAAACGGCCCATAATCTCGGTGCGCAAAGCCGCCTTGCCCTCAACCGTTCGAATATCCTTGAATTCTTTGGTGGGAAGAATTGTCAGGACAACGTCACGAATCTGGGGGAGTCGTTGTTCGATGGTTTCCTTGTGTTCCTCCGGGGCCAGCTCCAACTGCATCGTCGCCCGCAGATAGCGCTTGCCGCCGGCATCCGCCAAATTGACCACAAAAGAATCGAGGGGGAACATTTCGCCCACCGCGGGGGCCTCCTCGGCACCTTCCGGGTTATCGGCGACCGCTTCCTCCGGAGGTGTCAAGCTGGCGATTTTCGTCCACATCATGAAAAAACCGCCTCCCACCAGCGCCATGAATACGATCGCTACGGAGGTGAGAATAATAATGGCCTTTTTACTCATTTGGTCTTTCCCTTTCAGCAGAACAAGCTCAATCCGTCGATTGGCAGCACAGTCCAGAGGCCCTGACCGGTTTGTGTTCTTCTCCGATACACGTTTGGGGTTTGGTCGTTCACATGCGACCGCCACTATTTATGAGAATCCAAGTCCGTGACCGACAGCGTAGCGGCAAACGTTGTCTTCCGTGTCTTCTGTCATCCCGTTGTTTGAGCAAGGACTGTGCCATGCGCAATTCGTTCTTACACGCTGCCGGAAACAATTCGGGCCGTCCTGTGCTTAGCGACTATCTTTCCGTTTTTACAATATATTTCAACATTACAAGTGGTTTACGGCGGCATCTGCATATGAGGAGTGGCGAAATGCGCTACGCGGGAAATCCATAGGACGCGTGGGAGGTATTGACGCCTGTCAACGCGTTGACAGAAAAAGGCCGACCAAAGGGGACGGCCGGAATGATGTTGTGAGCGCTTTTGTCATTCCGGCCGCAGGAAGGGAATTGCTCCCCTTATCGTTTGATATTGATTAACTCATTCAAAATCTCATCGCTGGTGGTAATGACCCGCGAATTGGCTTGGAAAGCGCGCTGGGTGGTAATCATTTTTACAAATTCCTGGGCCAGATCCACGTTGGACATTTCGATGGAGCTGGGACTGATACTTCCCAGGCGGCCGGTACCCGGCAATCCGGGCATGGCATCACCGGATTCCAGAGAGGAGCTGTAGAGGTTGTTCCCCATTTTGGTCAGTCCGTAATAAGAGGGGAAATCCACCAGCGCCACCTGGAAGAGCGGCACCAGCTGCCCGTTGGAATAAGAGCCTGTAACAACTCCGGCTTCGTCCACGGAAACACTGCGCAGCATGCCGGCCGGGTATCCGTCCTGGGTCTGGAAGGAGGTCGTGGAAGCGGTCGCGTATTGGGTCAGGTCGCCGTTGGTCACGTTGCCAGTGTCGTACAAATCCCATGTCAAGGCCGGCATGACAGCACCATTGGAAAGGGTGAGGTTGATGGTCGGATCGGTACCGTTGGTCAATTCGCCCGTGTTGGGGTCAAAGGTAATGGCCGTGGCGCCGGCCGGAGTGACGGCGGTCGCCATCGGTGAGCTGGCCTGCCAGGTCCAGGCGTTGTTGGCGGTTTTAACAAAATCGATCGCTACGGGGATGTCATTACCCAGGGAGTCATATACGGTAATCGTGGTGGAATAGGTGTCCCCCACGGCAGCCCCGGAGTTCAGGTTGACATCCACCGAGAATTCAGTGGTGGCCGAAGGCGGCGAAGTGCTCTCGGTGGGAATCTGGATATTGGTAATGGAACCCAGGGCCATGGTACCGTCGGCGGCCACCGACTGAACCGCATAGCCTTGGAGCACAAGACCGTCCGGATTGATGAGTTCGCCTTCGTTGTTGAAGGTGAACTCCCCGGCGCGGGTATAGAAAGAGGATCCGGCATCGTCTACAACTTCGAAAAAGCCACGGCCGTTGATCGCCATATCCATAGGAGAGCTGGTGTTCTCCAGGGAGCCCTGGCTCCAGACCGGGGTCGTGCCCCAGAAATCCACCCCGCGACCAATGTCGCTTCCACCGCCGCCTCCCAAACTCTGGCTCAGGACGTTGGCAAACGAGGCCCGGTTGGATTTAAAGGCCGTCGTGTTCACATTGGCGATGTTGTCGCCAATTACCGTCATCGCTGTCGAATTGGCATTGAGTCCGGAAATTCCTGCGAATAATGAACCTATCATGAGTTCCTCCTAATATCAGTTGTTCCCGCACGATCATATCGGGTTATGGGGTTTACGAGGGAACGTATATCGTTTTATGTATCCCGTTTCGGACCTACATCTATGGATCAGGCATCTTCATTTGTCTCCTCCTGAATGACCTTTATTACCGAATCCAGCGGAACGGTTAAGTCATTCACGATCAATGCAGCCTCCCCGTTGCGATACGACACGCCACTGACCCGTCCGCTGCTAAGGGGAGACACATCGATTTCATTGCCGGAACCGTCCACGGCTTTCACTTCAAACCAGTAATTTCCATCCGGCAAAGGATTGCCGTCCATATCCGTACCGTCCCATTCGATCTCGCCCGGTCCGGCGTTCATTGCATCGGTACTGAAGGTGGACCGCAAATCGCCGTCCGCATCGTAAACGCTCACGAAAACTTCATCCGCCCGATTAACAAGTGCAACCTGCAAGGGGTCCACGTTACCGTCGGCGATGCGCGTCGCGTTCCCATATGCGAGAATCGTGCGCCCGATATAGTTAACGGCCTGGGAGTTGTTGAGGTCCGCCTGGGCGGTCGATAGTGTTTCAAATTGTTCACTTATATTGGTCAGCTGCTCCAAGGAACTGAATTGGGCCAGTTGGGCGGTAAAATCCCCACTGTCCATCGGATTCAACGGGTCCTGGTATTGCAGCTGGGCCACCAACAGGTTTAAAAAATCATTGCGTCCCAATTCGCCGGGGGCTTGGGTGACGCCGCTGGCCGTCGTATTGCCGGTGCTGGTTACGCCGCTGATGGTCATGGTCGCCTTCTCCTCAACTTATTACAATCACTTAAAAAATCTTGTGCGAGACAGGCCTTCGCAAATCGTACCCCGAAGTCCCGTCAAGCGAAATAGTCGATGCCGCGTGAACGGTCCCGTCCGGTCGAGGCCTGGTGCATGTCGGATGGAAGCGGGCGGAGGTCTTCTTCCGGGGTCGCTTGCCCCTTAGAGGCCATCTGGCGAAAAAAGAACTCTCGCTGGCGCTCACCGCGATAAGCATCGCCCTGGCCGTTCGAAACGGACACTTCGATATGTTCAACGGTCAGCCCCTGATGCTGGAGCTCCGCTTTGAGCTGGTGGGCATGGGTATCGATTAAATCGCGTGCCGCCGGCGATTCGGTCATGATCTTGATGCTCACCAGGTGGTGCTCTGTTACGACTTGCATCTGAACATGACCGAGATGGTCGGGTTTAAGGGCAATGCGCGCCTCGGACTGTTCGCCCCGCACCGCGAATATGGCGCGTTCCACTAGTTGGTTGAAGTTATCCTGATGAAACTGCTCGGTCGCCGCCATGGTGGTTGCTGCCCCTGCTCCGGGGGATACGGTCTCAGTCCTGCTGGCCGTTGCGGCAGTCGTAATCGATATCATGGGATCGTGCGGGACCTGACGGTCGACGGTTTGACCGTTAGCGTCGTTCGCCATAGGTGTCAGTGTTTCGCGCCCCGTCGCTCCCGCAGATTCCAAATCGCGCGGCGGCGTCTCCCCATTCGAGGAATGTTCGCTGCGCATCACCTGTGGTTCGACAGATGTTTTTTGCCCGGGAACATCACGTGCAGCCTCCCCTTTACGGCCGTCAGCCCTGCTCGGGAGCGATTTGGCACCCCCGTCCATCGCGAGTCGGCCGTTTTCCCCGGCATCGCCATCTTCCGTGGCGAGGCTGTTTCCGGCACCGGGGGCTTCGTCCCCGGTTTCATCACCGAGAACCGGCAGGATGGTTTCGGCCTTCTTTTTCTCCTGCAAGGACTTGCCTGTCTGGTTCATCGGGTCGGGCGCAGCGGCACCTCCTGCTGCAATGTTTGCGGCGTCAGCCGACGGTGGTGACGCCGGTGTCGGGGTTTGCTGCGAAAGATCGACCGGCGTTTGGGAAACTGATTCAGAGGTTGCCTTAGCTACCGTTGCGGCCTCGGGGTTCACCTTGGGCGCGAGTTCCTCTCCCTGGGCATCGCCGGGCGTAACGGCCTTCTTGTGGAGCGCTTCCTGGGATTGGAAACCAGTTTGCGATGTGATTGGGGTTTCGTTATTCGTAGCGTTTTCAGCCTTCGCGACGCCCCCCTCTTCACTCTTGCCCGCCGCAGGCCCTGCGGGAATTTCTTCCCCTTCGAGGTTCTCATTCCGATTCAGCGGGGCCGGCATGGCCTGTGCCGATTCCTCGCCGTTGCAGGGTTTATCCTCATCTCTGACCGATCGGCGCTCTTTAATTTCATTGTCGCGTTCATCGCTGGTCTCACTGGCCTGAGATTGGTGGCCGTCTCTTTCTGTATGGTGATGCTCATGGACCGCCTTCAGGGTCGAAGCAAAACTGGAGGTGCCTTCCGCCCGGCCGTATTCGCCCGCATTTGGCAAAGGTCTCTCGGTTTTAAGCGTCCCTCCCGTGATTTCCATGGGTCCGGTCGGTAATGGCATAGCATTCATCATCATTCATCCTTCGTCATCGGTTGGTCATGGGACTCACTTAAAGCAGGTTTCATGCCATTCCAGTCAATGTTTCCCCTTCCCTCACTGCGCAATGCTAACCAGATCATATTGCCTCCGAAATCTGCAGATCCAAAGGGATTCCCCTTGCCGGTTGGGCGGCAACCCTACGCGTATGGCCTTGGCCGATCAAAACCGTTTATCGGGAAGATCTTACCACCTGCGGCAAATTGTGCCGCCTGCTCAGATTTCCCTGGCGTTGCGCTGATAGCGGGTGATCGCCACATCGTTCAACAATTTCTGCTCCCTGCCCCGCTCCTCGACTTCCAATTGGTTCAAGTGGTGCTCCCTTAATTTTTCAATCACCTTGCGATCTTTTAAAGCGGCCATGAGGGCCTGTCGCTGTTTTTCTTTTTCCTGCCGATGCGCCTGAACAACCTTCTCTTGAGCTTGGATTTCAGTATCGAGACGTGTCAGGTAGTGCATATACATAAGGATTTCCGCTGCGGCCTCCCCGTTGCGCTGTTGGCGCCGTAAGTCCTTACGGTAGGTTTGACGCGTCGTTTGCATGGCCGCCAACCGCTCCTGCTGCTGTCGCAATTTCCGCATCTCATCAGCGTATCGTTTGCGCGCGGCATCTTCACGATGCCGGCGATGATTTAGAACGACTTCCAGCTTGAACGGGCGAGCCACGGCAGGCCTCCATTATTGGAACAAGGCGATCAAATCTTCGATGCTGTCTTCAAAGGTGACCGTATCCGCGACGTCCTGTTGCAAATAGGCGTTGATGTTCCCGATCATTTGGATCGCATAGTCGATCTCGGGATTGCTGCCCGCGGCATAGGCGCCGATATTGATGAGATCCTCCGCTTTGCGGTAGGTTGCCAGAACGGATTTAAATTTTCGCGCGCATTCGCGGTGGCGATCGGCGATGATGTCCTCCATCACACGACTGATGCTGCAGGAGACGTCGATGGCCGGATAATGGCCCTGCATGGCAAGGTCCCGCGTGAGCACGATATGGCCGTCCAAAATGGATCGTACGGCATCGGCGATGGGTTCATTGGTATCGTCGCCTTCCACCAGAACCGTGTACAGTCCTGTTATCGAGCCCCGCGTGGCGGATGTGCCGGCCCTCTCCATCAGCTTGGGCAGAAGGGTGAACACCGACGGGGTGTAGCCTTTGGTCGTGGGAGGTTCTCCTAAGGCCAGGCCGATTTCCCGCTGGGCCATGGCAAAACGGGTCACGGAATCCATCATTAAATTGACCTTGAGCCCCTGGTCGCGGAAATATTCCGCTACGGCCGTCGCGATGAAAGCCCCCCTCATCCGGATCAACGGCAAATGATCCGACGTCGCGACAACGATTACCGACCGCTGCAGACCGTCTTCCCCCAGCTGTTTTTCGATGAAGTCGTTGAGCTCCCGGCCGCGCTCCCCGATCAAGGCGATCACATTCACATCGGCGCGGGTTTTTTTGGCAATCATGCCCAGCAGGACACTCTTGCCCACCCCGGAGCCGGCAAAAATGCCGATCCGCTGCCCGCACCCCACTGTCAGCAGCCCGTTGATGGTGCGGACACCCAGGTCCAAGGGGTCACAGATGCGTTTGCGTTTAAGGGGATTCAGAGGTTTGGCATAGATCGGATAGGCTTCCTTGGCGTGGATAGGGCCTTTGCCGTCGATGGGATTTCCAATACCGTCGATGATGCGCCCCAGCAGGTGCCGCCCCACGGGGATGTAGGCTTCGGTCTGACGCGCCACCACGCGGCTTCCCGGTCCGATACCGTGAATTTCCTCCAGCGGCATGAGCAGCACCCGATTGTCTTTGAAGCCCATGACCTCGGCCGGAAATTTACGGCCGCCGTCCTTGGTGAAAATATCGCAGACGGTGCCGAGCCGGCATTCCGGACCGATGGATGCCACGGTGAACCCGACGACCTGGCTGACCTTTCCATAGGCTTGAATCGGACGACAATCATCGAGGCAGGCGTGGTAGCGATCCAGGCATACAAATGAACTCATAATAGTCTATCTCTGCTCGGCAATGGTGCTGCGCATCTCGGCGCGCAAGGCTTCTTCGATATAGCGCAGCTGTTCTTCAAGCCGTGCATCGACCTCGCCATATTCGGTGTGGATATAACAGCCCCCGCTTTCGATTCCGGCATCTTCTTCAAAATGGATGTTTTCAAAATTTTCAAAAGCGGCCTGCGAGCGTTCTCCGGCCTCCCGTAACCGCTTAAGATCGAGGGGATTCAATCGAATGGAAATTTTCTCGGGGTCATCCAACTGGGCCATCGCCTCTTTGACAACCCCGATAATGGCATCATCGGAAATCGCTACTTCCCGCTGGATCACCTTGCGTGCCACATGCATGGCCAGCTCCACCACTTCCCGCTCCAGCTGCTGTTTTATCCGGTTGCGAACCCCATCGAGTTCGGCGAGGGTCGTCTGCAACGTCGTGATCAAGGGGGCGGTTTTTTCCTGGGCAGCTATCCGACCGTCTTCTTGTCCTTTACGCAACCCCTTTTCATATGCCTGACGGTGAATGTCTTCTTCCTTTAATCGCAGTTGATCTTCGGGCGTTAAAGATCTTGATCCGTGGATCGTCGCAGCGGAAACCGTTAGATTTCCGGCCCCGGGCGCACTGCTCCCCTGGACAGCACCCTCATCACCAGCATGCGGTGCCGGAATGCTGGGAAAATAGTGGAGCCGGAAGGTATTGACCTGTTCCGTGTTGGAGCTTTTGATGATCTTACGCAACGAGCGCCTCTCCCCGTCGTCCGCTGATGATCAATTCGCCCTTGAATTCCATATCTTGAATCAATCCGGTGATTTTTTGCTGGGCGGCTGAGACATCGTTCATGCGGACCGGTCCCATGTCGGCAATTTCTTCACGCAGCATATCGCCGGCGCGGGCCGACATGTTGCGGAAAACTTTCTCTTTGACCTCGTCCGAAGCCGCCTTCAGGGCCACGGCCAGTTCCGCTGTCTCCACTTTGCGCAGCAGTTTCTGGAAGCCCTTGTCATCCACCAGAATAATATCTTCGAACACGAACATTTTCTGTTTGATCTGAGCCGCCAGTTCGGGGTTTTGTTCTTCGATTTCCCCCATAATCAGCTCACTGGACATCTCATCGGCCAGGTTAAGAATCTCGGCTAAGCGGTCAACACCGCAAGCTTCGTGGGTTTGGGAGGTTTCCTTGTTACTCAGGATAGCCTCGATAACCTGGTTGATTTCCTCCACCATACCGCTGCTGACTTTATCCAGCCTGGCAATCCGCAGGGCGACGTCTGTTTTGACCTCATCCGGCAGGCGCGACATGACCTCGCTGGCCGCTTCGGTTTTGGCATGGACCAGAATGATGGCTATCGTTTGGGGGTGTTCGTTCTCCACCAGTTTGAACAGCCGGTCCGGTTCAAGCGTGGCAATCGCTTCCAGGTTGGTACCACCGGATTTGGCCACCGCCTTGGCATCGCTATCGTCATTTAAGGCTTTGCCGGGGTTTCGGTCATTTGCAGGGCGGTTCCGACGCTGCATCTTTTCGACAAACTCCTCCGCAATTTTCTCCACCAACTCGGGCGATACAGTGCCCAATTGTTCCATCTGGGCGAGTACGGCCTGCTTTTCCGTATCGGCCAGATTGCGCATTATGATCTGGGACGTTTCCGCGCCCAGAGATTGGATCAAAATCGCAATTTTTAATGAACCCGGGAGATTCCGCGCATCCATGTCAACTTATCCCCTTGTCACCCAAGCGGTTTAACGCTCCTGAATCCAGTCTCGCATCACACCCAGGGAATTTTGGTTATCACTCGCAATCATCTGTTGAACCCGGTCACGGTACGGCAGACTGGCGGCATTTCTGGTATATTCCCGCTCCAATTCACTGACGGTCTTCGGCAATTGGCGTACAATCTGTCCTCCGGCGGGTTCCGCCGTGAGCCACCGGACAATCGGGCGAACCAGAAACATAAAACTGAAGATGACAAACAACCCCAGGAGCAGGTACTCGATAATAAACTTGAACTTGCGGATCATATCGATCCAATTGCCGGTTGGTTCATCCGTCTTGCTTGAATCCAGTTGGCCCGTTTCAAAGGGTATATTTTCGATTTCCACGGTATCGCCGCGCCTGGCATCAAAATTGATAGCGCTTTTGACGATTTTCTCGAACTGCGCCATTTCCTCGGCCGTGCGAGCCGTGTACTGCCACTCTTCCTTGCCCTTGCGTTTGGAAACGTTCTGGTAGTTGCCGTCCACGATCACCGCCGCGGAAACGCGGCGCACCGTGCCGGAAGGCATCACTTTACGGCTGACCACTTTGCCGATCTCGTAGTTCTTGGTCTGATCCTGCTTGCGGAACAGGGTCGCATTGCCGCTTCCGGATTGTCCCTGCTGGGTATTGTCAATGCCGACGCTGTTGGAGTTGATATTGGCGCTGACCCCCGGCACACCCATGGCCGCAGGACTGTTGTCCGTGGTTGCCTCGTCGTGGATTTGTTCGCTGCGCACCACCTGATTTTCCGGCAAAAACGTTTCTTCGGTCTGCTCTTGCCGCATGAAATCGAGGTCACAGGAAACCCTTACGATGGCTTTGTCAGGCCCTAGGACTTCTTCCAGCATGGTCTTGATGCGGCTTTCCAGAGAGCTTTCCATTTTGCGCTGATACATGAATTGGTCGGTGCTCATGGCGGCTGCGGAAGTTGACTCCCCCTTTCCGGCCAGCAGCTTGCCGCGGTTGTCCACAACGGTCACATTTTCCGTATCCAACCCGGATATGCTCGATGAGACCAGGTGGACGATGCCCTGGATCTGACTCTGTCCGAGCTGTTTCCCCGGCTTCAGTTTTAAAACCACCGAGGCGCTGGCCGGTGTCGCATCTTCAATAAACAAGGTCTGGGTCGGCATGACGATGTGGATGCGGGAGCTTTCGATTTCGTCGATTTGATTGATCGTGCGCGCCAGCTCACCCTGCAGGGCGCGCTGATAATTGACATTCTGCATGAATTCGGTCATGCCGAGTTTGGCATTGTCAAAAACCTCAAACCCGATCCCGGACCCCTGGGGAAGCCCTTCGGAAGCCATGACCATGCGCAGCTCGTAGACTTTCTCCGCCGGCACCTCGATGCAGGAGCCCCCGTCGGTTATCTGGTAGGGAACCTTCTGGCTTTTCAATTGTTCGACAATCATCCCGGCGTCGTCCATCGACAAACCCGTATAAAGTCTTTCAAAATTGGGACGGCCGCTCCATTGGATGAGATAGATCAACCCACCCACCGTCAGTCCGATGATCGCCAGAAGACTGACCTTTTTTTTAAGAGGCATGGCGGCCAGCGCCGCTCCCAATTGTCCCGCAACCTTATCCATGAATCAGGATCCCTTCGCCTTAGTTAGTGTTCATCCAGAGATGGTAGATTTTGGTTTCGGCCAAGGCCGCCGTGATTTGGAAACCGCAGGCCTAGCGGGGCTACGCGAGGATTTCCAAAGCGCCCGCCGGCCGGTGCCAAAAGACGCCACATATGGATGAGCACCGGTTAGATCTGCATGCGCATAACGGTCTCGTAGGCGGATACCACTTTGTTGCGTATCTGCATGAGAAGCTGGAAGGAAACATCGGCCTTCTGGAGCGCGATCATGGTGTTGTGGACATCGGCGCTACGCCCTGCGGCCAGCGCTTCGACTGCCTGGTCCGCCTCATGGTGCAATTTGCCGACCTCTCCGATGGCCCCCGTAAGAAGGTCGCCGAATCCTTTTGAACGCTCGGCAGAGGTCGCTTGGCCGTTGACCGGTGGCATCGGCAAAGGGCTGGATACCCCTTTAATCGTCATGTCGCTCATGAATTACCTCCCGATTTCCAGGGCTTTCAGAACCATGTTCTTGGTGGCCTTCACTGCCGCAATGTTGGCTTCATAGCTGCGGGAAGCCGACACCAGATTGACCATTTCCTCGGTCACACTGATATTGGGCATGGCGACAAATCCATTTTGGTCGGCATCCGGATGATCCGGTTCATATTTCATGATGGGATCGCGGCCGTCTTTCACGACGCCGACCGTTTGGACCTCCACAACCTCACCCTGCTGACGGGCCTGCAGGACATCCTGGAAGGAATCGGCACGCGGCGAAGCGGCCGAAAAAATCGGTTCGCGCCTTTGGTAGGGCCCCCCTTCAGGTGTACGGGTGGTATTCACATTGGCCAGGTTACCGGCAATCAGTTTCATGCGCATTCGCTGGGCCGACAATCCGGACGCACTGGCGCGCAACGCATCAAGAAATCCCATGACTATTGTCCCCCTTTGATAACGTCTTTGAGCATTTTGAACTTGCTTGAAATAATGCGTGTGGCCGTATTGTAGAGCAATGTGTTTTCCGCCAGATTGGCCATCTCGCGGTCCAGTTCGACCGTATTGCCGTCACCTCTTAGTGCCAGCGGATCCTCTTCAACGCGCTCGATACGTCCCAAATCCGAGGAACCGGAGAAGGCCGTCCCAAGGTGTCCCACCTGGGTCCTGGTCATGCTCAGTTGCGGCTGATTCCCGTTGGCATCTTGCATCTCCTCGCCCACCATCATTTTAAAGGCTTTGAAGTTGGGCGTGTCCATGTTGGCGATATTCGAGGTTATCAATTTCTGGTTTTGGGCGCGCAGATTCAAGGAGCGTTCCAGGGTCGCCATGGTTTTGTCGAACAGCATATTTGCTTTCATCGGTCGGCATCCTTTCCAAGCGCTTCCGTGCGCTGCCTGTATTCGCGAAGCTTGTTGCGCAAGGTGCGCACACTGATGCCCAGCATTTGGGCCGCCCGCTCACGGTGGTCGTTCACCTCGTGCAGCGTTTTCCTGATAAGCGCTTCCTCGACGGCCTTGACCGAAAGACCGGCCCGAATGGCCAGCGGGTCAGAAGCATCGTCGGCCCCTTGATCCGGTTGGCAAGCCTGCCCCGGTATTCCGTTCAGTGAGCCGATCAAAACAGCGCGTTCGATGCTGTTTTCAAGTTCGCGGATGTTCCCCTGCCATTCACGGCGCATCCACAATGCCATCGTATTTGCATCGATTTCAGGTGGTTCTCTCTGATATTGATGGCTGAAGCGCCCCAGGAAGTGATTCACCAGAAGCGGAATATCCTCACGTCGTTCCCGCAAGGGTGGCAGGTGCAGCGGGATAACGTTGATGCGATAGTAGAGATCTTCCCGCATCTTCCCGCTGCGGACCAGGTGCTCGAGATCGCGATTGCTGATGGCAATCACCTGGGCATCGAACGGAACCTGCTGCCGGCTTCCGATACGATCGATCCGTCTCTCCTGGAGCACACGCAGGAGTTTGGCCTGCAGCGTCAAAGGCATTTCACTGATTTCGTCCAAAACCAGGGTGCCTTCGCCGGCTTGTTCGAATTTGCCCTCTTTGCGGCTCATGGCCCCGGTGAAAGCGCCTTTCTCGTATCCAAAAAGCTCGCTCTCCATCAGGGTGTCGGGCAGGGCCGCACAATTGACGGCGACGTAGGGCGCCGCGCTACGGCCGGAATGCCGGTGGATATAGGAGGCCAGGACCTCCTTGCCCGTTCCGCTTTCACCGGTGATCAGAACAGTGGCCCGACTGCCGGCGACGGCCCGGCCGGTTTCCAAAATCTGCTTTATGGCCGGGTTATCCGTAATAAAAGGATTGTCCTCCAAGGAGCGGGTCGCATGGTGTGATGAAACAAGCCGGGTTTCACGGGTCACAAGATGGAGCACGCACGATTCAAGCATGTCCGCCCCGAGGGGCTTCATCAGGTAGTCCATCGCGCCGTTCTGCATCGCGTCCACAGCATGCCGAACCGTGGCCGCGGCGGTTGTCATCACCACCGTAAGCTCAGGGTTTTCAATCTGCAGGCGCTTCAGAAGATCCATACCGTGACGGTCATCCGCACTACTGTCGATTAGGGCGAGCGCATAAGTCCGCTGGGCCAAACAGTGCAGGGCTTGTTCGGCACTGTCGACCTTTTCCAAGGAAAGCCCTCTTCTCCGCAAACGGCGTACGACCTGCATTGGCAAGTCGTCCGCTTTGTCGACGATTAAAATGGCGCACGGCGTCGTTTCATCGGGGCAGCCGGTATCAAGGTTAAGGGCGGCTTGACTCATGACGTCACGATGATCCTTGGATGGCTGCTCTGTCGATGGCGGCAATGAGATCGGTCATATTGTTTTATTTTTCTATAAGTTATGACACTTACCGGAATATGCCGGCGGAAACGCTCATCTTTTCTGCAATCTATATGCCACTCACACCGGACGGCATTGGGCCCCCATTAATGGTCTGGGACCCCTCAACCCTGGAATGGGGAAACCTATGTTAACCATCTATTTTCGCTTTATTTCTAATCCGTTATCACGATTCGGAACAACACTTGGAAAGGCCTGTGACATGAGGAAGGAAATGAAACGCGGAAGGTCGTTCGTCAAAATCGACAGTTTTTCGTCATCTCTTTGACGCTACTAGCGCCTGGGATCAAACCCGGGGCTCAAGAAAATCTTTCTCCGGTCGATAATAGACGCGTCAGATCTCGGTCGCCGGGGGGGCGACGTTATGGCGGTTACCATCAAGGGAGGCAGGAGAAAAACGGCATGTTTTTAAAAAAACGAAAGCATCTTGATGACGATAATGTGGTGGAATTGAGCAGTCGCCTCCAGGTCAGTGAAACCCGTGAACAAGCCTATCATGCCGTCATCCAGACGCTTTTGGTGTTGATGAAAGATTTTGCTTTGGACATTGCGGAGATCCGGACCGACCGCTTCCACGCCGCTGTCGATCGTTTTGGTCAAACGATTGCGGAGCGTGAAGTTCCCAAACGCATCCTCGCGCGTTTTGACAAGCATAAGGCGACAATCGCCGGCTTCATCGACGATCAAAAACATTACATCGATGAACGCGAAACCGAACTTCGCAACATCATCGATTTGCTGACCCGGGCCATGGTCTCGGTGGATGTGGAAAATGATGCCTACCATCAAAAAATCCTGGAACAAGGCGAAAAAATGGAGCAGATTACCCGGCTTGACGACATCCGCAAAATCAAGTCCGCCCTAGAAAAGGAAGTGCAAACCCTGCGAGAGACCGTTCGCCATAAACAGGACGGAGAGCAGGCGCGAATCGAGAACCTGGCCGGTCAGGTAAAAATCCTGCGCCGGGAGCTCGAGGCCGCCAAGGAAGAATCCCGTCGTGACGGCCTCACCGGAACTTATAATCGCAAGGCTTTTGACGATCATCTCCAGTCATTTGTCGAGCGCAACCTGATCCACCGCCTGGATTTCGCTCTGCTGCTCCTGGACATCGATGATTTCAAAAAGGTCAATGACACCTATGGCCATCCTGTCGGCGACCGGGTCATTCTGGCCATGGCCAATACCTGCAACCATATGATACGCAGCGACGACTTCCTGGCGCGTTACGGCGGGGAGGAATTTGTGATTCTTCTTCCGGGAGCTTCACGCCGCAATGCCGCCAAGAAAGCGAAACAGATCTGCAACACCATCAACAGCACCCGCTACACCCTTGACCAGGACGTTAGGGACGGAGCGCTTTCTCTGACGGTCAGCATTGGGGTTACCGCTTTCAAGCGAGGGGATAGCGCCGCAAGCATTCTTGAACGGGCCGATCAGGCCCTCTACAAAGCGAAAAGCGCCGGTAAGAATACGGTTTTCACGGCTTGATGACCCGGTACGGCAATATTTTCCGCAAGGCAGCTCTATAGGGGCAATATTTTCAATACGCCCTCTCTGCTACTGATGGTATTTCCTTGAAACGAAAGGCGTTTGGCAAATTCCGGCCCTGGCATGCAGTTTGCTTTTAATCCGGATGATGTGTTTTCAATGGTCTTGTTAAAGAACAGACCCCATCGTGCCAGCAAAGGAGTTGATTATGAAAATAGGACACACCACGCCCTTTACGCCATTGGATCAGAGCGTGTCACTATCCAAAACCAAATCCGCGTCTTCCCGTTTTGAACAGGTTTTCAATGAGTCCCTGCAACGGCAAGCCGGTGCGAAGCGGGACCCATCACCTGTTGTTCAAACGACGGCGACCATGCCCTGCAGCCTGAACGCGATCGATTCGGCTGACCCCGTATCCGGTGCCCAAGCGATGGAAGACTTTATCGACGCCCTGGAAGGCTACCAGCAGCAATTGGGGGATCCCTCAAATTGCCTGCGGGATATTGCCCCATCCGTGGAGCGCCTTGAGCAGGCCCAGCGCCATCTGGCGGATTTTGCTTTCGAGGAACCTGCCGATTCGCCCTTGGGCCCTATCATGAACGAAGGCCTGGTCACGGCAGCCATGGAAATCCAACGCTTTCGCAGCGGCGTCTATTGTTGACCGTTGGCGCGCCCCCCAGGGCTTTTGATATGATATGCTGGAAAGTTTTTCATGCTTCTGAGCATCTTTTACACCGCATGCCATGATTAAATCGACTCATAAAACTATACAGGATTACTTTCAGCCGGCCCAGCCCCCGTCCAAGCGGACAATAGCGCGATCAACCCGGGAGAGCTCTTTTAACGCCACCTTGCAGCGCATCTATTCCACAACCCGCCCCGCACCCGACTCCGGATCGACCGGGCGCGATATCCGTGACTATATGGAACGCCGTCTGGTCGATGCCGCCGCTGCGGCCGCAGCGCGTTTGAACACCGCCAATCGGTCGTCCCGCACGCCGGCGCAATCAGGAAATGGGGGCGGCGCCGCGGAGGCGCCTTCATCTCAGCCCCCATCTTCCGAAATGGATGCAACCGGGTCCGAAGCCCACGCGATTAAGCAGGCGATTCAACACGCCGCCGCCCGCTATGAAGTTTCTCCCGAATTGATTCAGAGCGTTATCCGCTGTGAGTCCAATTTCAAAGCAGATGCCGTTTCACCTGCCGGCGCCCAGGGATTGATGCAACTGATGCCCGGCACGGCACGGGATTTAGGCGTTAGCGATCCGTTTGATATCCAACAGAATATCGACGGGGGGACACGCTATCTGCGTCAAATGCTGGATCGCTTCGAAGGCAAGGTTGACGTCGCCCTGGCAGCCTATAACGCCGGACCGGGCAATGTCAGCCGCTATGGCGGCATTCCACCCTACCAGGAAACCCAGACCTACGTAAAAAAAGTGCTGCAATTCGCCGGTGTCTCCGGAGCGGTTCCTGCAACCTGAGACAGGGCGGACAAAGCGCACAAGAATCATGTGGCAAAAGCGGCCTGGATAAAGGAAGCACCTCGTTCTTGGTCGCGCGGCAGCGGTAAAATCTGACCCCGGACAATTTTGTGAAAAACGTGGAATAGCGATAGAGAGGACAAGTTTCGCGAAGGCATTTGGCGCGATCGTTCACGGCTGCTGATGAATGCCGCTGAAGGAATTGCCCGTCATTTCCGTCATTCTTTGAGGGGCAGGCGCTGACGAAGCATTTTGCGCTGCATGTTGTAGAGCACCCGGGTAAGGGATTTTTCTTCATTTCCTTCAATACGCGAGAACTGGAAGGCATACTGGCGATAGCCTGTCACGGGATTCGTTTCCACCCGCACAATGGTGGCCTCAGCGACGCGAATCTTTGTGGTCACATTCTCATCCCGAAAAAGCAGTTCCAAACTTTTCAGATGGCGGCCCCTCGTCAACATAAGGTTGCGCTTGATGCGCTCCCGGGCTGACTCCACGACGCACAACAGCCCTCCCAGGCTGAAATCGAGGACCACCATTCGCAGGGCCGGTTGAAGCTGACGGAGGATGAGCTCCGTTCCCATCGGGGCTTCAAGCCGGAAATTGCGTCGTCGCTGAATGCGGTCAACTTCGTCGGGGACAGGAATCCAGACTTCCCCCCGTCGCCATTCGGGGGCGGGCGGTATCTCGAAGGTATAGAGCACTTTGTCCTGTCCGTTGAATTCGAAGCGAAGGTGGCCGCAGTCCTTGCTTTGCAGAACGATCTGAAAATTATCCGGGCTGTCGATGCAGAATTGGGCCTGTCCATTCCTTGAGCGTAGTCCGGTGATGACAGTGACGCTTTCGTACCCCGTGCCCTTGACCGCGAGCTTTACGAGAACACGCTTGTCCATGAGGTATTTGAAAAGCTGGTGGGTCTTTTCTTTCGATAATTTTGCAGCGCCATCCATGTCAAATATACGATTAACCTTTGTGGCAAGCGATGCTGGCGACACTGCTTGCAAATTCCTGGTCTTCCATTAACAGTTTGGCAAACGTAATGTATTTTTCGGCAATCGCCCGCACCGCAAACTGGAGCGCAAAGGGCCGGATCGGTTTCTCCAGAAGATAGTTCACATTCGAGGCCATGCACATATTGACGACATCCTCGCTGGCATTTCCGGTAACGACGATGGCATCCTTGTGGGCCGCGGGAAACTTCTTTTCGACGGCATCGAGAAAAAAGAACCCGCTCTTGCCGCCCAGAAAAACGTCAACGATAAAAATACCAACCCCGATCGGACTGCTGAGGCAGTAGAGAATGGCCTCATCGGCATTATTGAAGGGTCGGACTTCACCCCACGTATAAAAGGTTTTGACCGAGTCAGCGATCAACTGACAAACAGAAGGATCATCATCCACAATGATAACGTCGAGACCGTCGGACATGTCGCAACTCCTTCCGCCCATGGTTTAATCACGTTCCGCTCCCGGGGGCCTCGATGTGTCGATGGCACACCCTCCGGCTAACAGCGGCCAAGATCATATTCATCGATAATTAACGTTAATTTTAGCAGATTGTCAATGGATGCGGGAACAGCCTCCGGTCGTCGATCTGTCCGGTAACCTCCAATGCTTTTCCGGAATGATCCAGGGATTTGGAAACCACAACACGCTGATCGGAAGGTATTTACCATAGTGCTCTCATGTTATCAGGTAACAGAGGGCACCCTCATTTCATCCAAGAAGGGTGTTGAACATTTGACGCAACTCATCGAAGCGATACGGTTTGGCCACCACACCGCAAAAACCATAATCGGAATAATGCGTCACACCGGGATCATTGGCATACCCGCTTGAAACAATCGCTTTCACTTGGGGGTCCAAAGCAATCAGGTGCCGAATGGTTTCCTTGCCGCCCATCCCGCCCTTGACGGTGAGGTCCAAGATAACGGCGTCAAAAGGGGAGCCTTTTTGCAACGCCGCTTCATAGGCGGCAATCGCCTCTTCGCCGTTGCAGGCAAAATGCGGTTCGAAACCCAATTTCCCCAGCATGCTGCCTGCCAGTTTGCGAATCATGTTCTCGTCATCCATCACCAGGATCCTGCCGCTGAAAACGGATTGCTCGGAAACCGTGGCGGGTTCCGGAAGATCGGCTGCTCCGCAGGTCGAAAGGGAAGCCGGTAAAAACACGTGGAACAATGCGCCCTCACCCGAAGGAGCTTCGACAATGATTCGCCCCTCGTGTTGTTCGATAATAGAATTGGCAATGGACAAGCCCAGCCCCATACCGCGCTGTCCTCCCATTTCCTTGGTCGAAAAATAGGGATCAAATATTCTGCCCACGACTTCTGGAGAAATGCCGGTGCCGGTATCCTTGATGGAAACCGCCACATAACGGCCAGGCTTCATATGCGTGCCCTCCGGCATGGACTCCTGATTGACCGCGCTGACAAAGAGAGTGCCGCCCTCCGGCATGGCCTCGCGGGCGTTGATGACCAGATTGTGGAAGGCCTGGCCGATCTGGGTGCGGTCCACATCGGCGCACCGAAGGTCGGCGGCAATATGGAATTCCGCGACGATGTTGGAGCCGCTGAGCGCAAATGCGGTCACACTCTCGATCAACCCGGCGATGTCGACCGTTTCCTTCTGGGGGGCGCCGCCTTTGGAAAAGGTGATGAGTCGATTGGTCAGCTCTTTGGCAATCAGGGCCGCATCCTGGGCTTGCGAAAGCCAATCGTATATGGCGTCGTCTTCCGGGATGCCGGTGAGGGCAAGGGATATGTTGCCCATGATGGCGGTTAACAAATTATTGTAATCGTGAGCGATGCCGCCGGAAAGCGCTGCTATTGACTCAAGCTGCCGGGCCTTGAGCAGTTCCTTTTCCATTTTTTTGTGTTCGGCGATGTCGCGCACGATAACAATCTGGACCTCTCCCGGTTCGCCCTCCACCGAATGCAATGAAACAGCGACGTCCCGAAGGGAGCCGTCAGCCATTTTTAAACATGCTTCCCACACCATTAACGGTTCCGAAGTTTCGGGCGGTTCCCGTTCTAGGTGAAAATCTGCCGGCAAACCATCGAACAGGTCGTCCAGTGTCTGTCCAGTCATTTTGGAGCGCGTCATATCCGTCATATTCAACATGGCACAATTGACTTGGCGAACACGTCCTCCCTCGAACGTGATAATGCCTTCGTCGATACGTTCGATGATAATCGGATCGTATGGTTTGCTGATCATAAGCTCTTTCCGGCAAAAATCCTTAATGGAGGGTGATGTCATCGCGCAGAAACCAGTCTTCGGGCGGGATGACAATGGTTTTGGTTCTTTCCTGGCCCCAGGCAAACAGGATCAGCTCCCGCGTGTCTTCCACCCAGAACCCGGTGCAAGGGACTCCCGGAGGACCGTTTTCCGACGGCCTCAACGTGGCATCGCCACAGGGACAAAGGGCCATGTCGTAAAGCGCTTGGTAGATACGATGCTGGGATGCCTGATCGATTTCAATATCTTCAAGCGATATTTCATTGAGCCGATCGGTGGCAATGTCGAGCGCAAGGCTGACCGATTGTTTGATGCGTTTCAAGGGTTTCCTCCATTCCCTGACAATCTTATGCCGGCAGCTGCATGACGCGAAGTGCGGCTGTGATACGTTGCTGTCGTTATCGGCAAATGACGGCAAACCCTAAAGTAAATTCAATTAGCAATGCACAGCTTGGTTTGAATCTGGAATTCTTGATCCCTCCTGAGCAAATGCTGTCCCTCCATCCCATCAAGCAACAACCGACATAACCGAACGTCAATCGTTTGACGAATGCGGGTTCATCAGAAGTGCCGCGAGGTTCGAAAGCATTCCCGGAGTTATGGCACTACCATTATTTACTATCTGATATTTTTAGCTATTTTTTTTTCTTGTCAATTCTGGCATTTCATTTGCAACTTAGCAGAGAAAATGGCCGAAGATGCGAATCGTCATTCAAGAATCAGGATTTTTGCATTGCCCAAAGGAAGTATTGCGGTTGGTTAGCCGCCTCTTCGTCTGCCGCAAACGTTACGCGAAATCACTTTGATCCCCCAATGATCAAAGTTTGAAAGTTCGATGACATGCAAATCAAAAACCGAAATATACTGGTCACCGGTGCTGACGGCTTTATCGGATCGCATTTGACAGAGATGTTGGTGCAAAGAGGGGCCAAGGTTAAAGCATTGACCTGTTACAATTCATTTAACACTTGGGGATGGCTCGAGGATCTCGATTGCCTTTCAGAGGTCGAAATTGTCTGCGGGGACATCCGCGACGCTCAGTTTTGCCGCTCCATAACGAGAAACATCGACATTGTTTTTCATTTAGCAGCGCTCATTGCCATCCCCTATTCATATCAAGCGCCCCAAAGCTACATCGAGACCAACGTCAATGGAACGCATAATATCTGCCAAGCTGCGTTGGAGAACAATTGTCAACGGGTTCTTCACACATCGACAAGCGAGGTTTACGGAACAGCCCGTTATGTCCCAATTGATGAGAATCATCCCCTGCAACCCCAGTCGCCTTACAGTGCCACCAAAATCGGCGCCGATGCATTGGCCACGAGCTTTTTCCATTCGTTCGGTCTTCCTTTGGTAATCGGCCGCCCTTTCAATACGTATGGGCCTCGTCAATCGGCACGCGCGGTCATCCCTACCATTATCTCCCAAATCGCTTCCGGACGTAACACCATTGTTTTGGGTGATACCCGACCAACTCGCGATTTCACATTTGTAAAGGATACCTGTAGCGGTCTTATTGCCCTAGCGGAATGCGATAAGGCGGTCGGCGAGGTCGTCAATATTGGGAGCAATCAGGAAATCCGCATCCAGGATCTTGCCCATCTGATTGCTGAGGTAATGGAGGCAACAATCACCCTAAAAGCATCAAACGAACGCTTGCGACCTAAAAATTCGGAGGTTTTTAGACTTTTGTGTGACAACCGCAAATTCTTGACCTTAACAGGTTATAAGCCAAGCTACGCGTTTCGTGAAGGACTGCACGCCACCGTAGCCTGGTTTAGGACCGCGGATCATTTGAATCGGTATAAAGCGGATATCTACAATGTGTAACAAGGCTGTTATTCTGGCAGGTGGCAAGGGAACCCGCCTGGCGCCCTATACGACCGTGTTTCCCAAACCTCTCGTGCCGTTGGGGCATCGACCAATTCTGGAGATTATAACCCTCCAGCTCATGCATCACGGTATCACGGATATCGTTTTAAGTCTGGGCTACCTCGGTGAACTTATCCAAGCCTATTTTCAAAATGCCAACGGGCGCTTCGCCAACTTGAACCTGAGCTATATCAAAGAAAAAAAGCCTCTGGGTACAGCGGGCTCCCTTGCATTGATACCGGATTTCCATGAAACCTGTATCGTAATGAACGGCGATGTACTGACGACCATGGACTACTCTCAGCTCGTCAGCCATCACAAGGCCCATGAGGGCATCCTCACCATCGGCATGTTCCGCAAACCGGTCAATATCGATCTGGGTGTGATTGAAACCGATCCCGACGGCGCCATCACGGCCTATATCGAAAAGCCGACCCAGCAATATAACGTCAGCATGGGGATCTACGTGTATGAACCCGAGGTTCTGAAATACATCGAACCCGACACCTACCTCGATTTTCCCGATCTTGTGAGCCGATTGTTGGCGCACGGCGAAAGAGTGGTCGGCTATTCGTTTGACGACTTCTGGCTTGATATCGGACGCCATGAAGATTATGCCCTGGCCCAGCAGCAATTCGACAGCATGCAAGAGCGCTTGCTTCCGACTGACAACCCAATCCCTTACGGTGAAATGAATCATGTGGACCATCTCCTTATCTGACACTCGCTTCGATACCGGCGATGCGGAGGCGGTATGCAACGTACTGGCCTCAGGATGGATCAGCATGGGTGCGGTCACCGAGCAGTTCGAGCGGCGCTTTGCCGAGATGGTCGGCGCACGGCATGCCATTGCGGTTGCCAACGGAACAGCTGCCCTACACCTGGCGCATCGGGCGGTCGGCATAGGTCCTGATGACGAAGTGATCTGCCCCGCGCTCACCTTCGTGGCCACCGCCAATGCAATCGTATACGCCGGGGGGCGTCCTGTATTTGCCGATATCCAAGGTGACCATAATCTGACCGTATCACCTGCATCGATCGAAGAACGGATCACCGATAAAACGCGCGCCATAACCGTGGTCCATTATGCCGGCCACCCTTGCGACATGCACGTTATCCTTTCTATTGCCCAACGGTATAACCTCCATGTGATCGAAGACAGCGCCCACGCCCCCGGCGCCCGCATCGGCAACCGGTACTGCGGAACATTCGGCGACATCGGCTGCTTCAGTTTTTTCGCCAACAAAAACATGACCACCGCCGAAGGCGGCATGATCACCACGGACAACGACCTGCTGGCCCGTCTTATTCGCCGCATGCGCTCCCACGGCATGACGTCCTCGACCCTCGATCGCCATCAGGGGCATGCCTACAGCTACGACGTCGTGGAACTGGGCTACAATTACCGGATCGATGAAATCCGATCCGCATTAGGGTTGCGTCAGATAGATAATCTACCCCGCTGGAATGCCCGCCGGGGAGAGCTTCAGCAGCGCTACCGCGACCGGTTATCGGACATCGATCACCTGTTCATCCCTTTTTCCAGCCCGCAAGGCGAGCCCGCCCATCATATCTTCCCCATCCTGCTGGCAAGGGATATCGATCGGCGGGACTTTATGGCCTATTTGAAAGCACTAGGGATCCAGACCAGCATCCACTACCCCCCGGTGCATCTTTTCAGCCACTATCGCCGTGCCTTCGGCTGCAGCGAGGGGCTGCTGCCCCGAACCGAAGACGTCGCCGCCCGGGAAGTGACCTTGCCGCTATACCCGGTCATGCAAAACGAAGATGTGGACACCGTCTGCCGGAGCGTCAAATCCTATTTCGTACGGTCGGGAATGCACGCGGGCCCGGGCCGTGCCTTTTCAACCCATCCGTAACGATTGATTATATCGCAATGGCAAAGAGCACATCTCATAACGAAACCATGCCGAACGGCTTTCTGCGGGAAGGTCACCTGTCTGCACGACGCTATACGGTGGCCCTGCTCTTCGACCGGGACAACGACTGGCTTTATCATACGATGCAATCGACTGAGCGCCTGGCAGCCATGAAGGCCCGCTACGGCATCAGCATCCATTTCGATCACCGCACGGTTCGCGAGCGCGATATCGTTTTCGTCCTAGGCTACACCAAACTGCTGAAACCCGAATTCCTGGCGGCCAACAAACTTACCCTGGTGGTGCATGAAAGCGATCTCCCCCGGGGTAAAGGCTTCTCTCCCGTTCAATGGCAAATTCTGGAAGGACGCAACGAAATCACCGTCTGCCTGATTCAAGCCACGTCAAACCTGGATGCCGGTGATATTCTGGAAAAAGATACCCTGCGGCTGCAGGGACATGAACTTTTCGATGAAATCCGCCGCCGGCAGGCCGAAATGACGCTGACGCTGATGGAGCGTTTCCTGAAGCGCTATCCGCATTTTTCGGCGATCTCCCAGCATGGCCGGGAAACCGTCTACCGCCGGCGTACCAGCCGCGACGATCGTCTCGACGTCCACCGCTCTATCGCCGACCAGTTCAATGCCCTGCGAATCGCCGACAATGAAAGGTATCCAGCTTATTTCGAGCTGAATGGCCACACCTACTACCTGAAAATCTACAGGAAACCGTCGTGAGGAAACAGACCGTTATCAACAAAGGCAATTACACCATGGAACCGGATGAGCGCGAGGCGCGCTTCGAGACTTTGCGGGCCTTTGGATGGGAAAAAGAGTACGCGGTCTACCGTCGTCAATGGCATGACCTCCCCCAGGAGCGTCGTGTATCCAATTATCCCCTGCTTGTGGATATCGAACTATCGTCGATTTGCAACCTGCACTGCCCCATGTGCTATACGATAACGGATCAGTTCAAACAGCAGGTCCCTGCAACCCTGATGAATTTTGACCTGTTCAAAAAAATCGTCGATGAGATAGGCGGACGCGTACCCGCCCTGCGCCTCTCGTACCGGGGTGAGCCCACGCTTCACCCGCGGTTCATCGACTGCATCCGTTACGCCAAAGCCAGCGGCATTGGTGAAGTTTCCTTCCTCACCAACGGAAGTCGTCTGTCCTCTCCCTATTTTGAAAAAATCCTGGCCGCCGGCGCCGATTGGATTACGGTTTCGGTTGACGGTATCGGGGCTGAATATGAACGCATTCGTTCACCATTGAAGTTCGAGGCGACCTTCAGCCGTCTCAAGGCGATGCACGCCCTCAAACTCAAGGCAGGCGCCGACAAACCCGTGATCAAGGTTCAGAGCGTCTGGCCGGCCATCCAGCGCAATCCCGAAGAGTATTATAATCTTCTCGCTCCATGGGTCGATCTGATCGCATTCAATCCCCTGATCGATTTCATGAATTCGGATGACAACATCGCCTATATCGATCAATTTTATTGCCCCCAGCACTATCAACGACTGGTCATCGGCGCCGACGGCCGCGCCATGATGTGCGCGAATGATGAAAATACGGAAGAACCCGTCGGCAATGCCGTCGAATCATCCATCCACGCTATCTGGCACGGCCGCCGTTTGACGGAAATACGGGCCTGCCACCAATCCGTCGAAGGCTTCAAACATGTGGCGGTCTGCCGGCGCTGTTATCTCCCGCGGGTGGTGGACACCCGAGAAACGGCAACGGTCAACGGACGGACCTTTGCCATTGCTAATTATGCCCGAGCTAACCTGGGCGATTGTTTAACCGCAAGCTGATGAGGAGCCCGGACCGTCGCGCCAGCTATTCGCCGGGAGATCATTTTCGTGACATAGGGGCTATCATGCTGAAGCATTATCACCCTCTGCGCTGCTATATCATTGCCGAAATCGGCGGCAATTTTACAACCTTCGAACAGGCGCGTCTCTTGGTCGACCTGGCGGCCTCCTGCGGAGTGGATGCCGTCAAGCTGCAAACCTATCGCGCAGATACGATCGTCAATCGTACCGCCCTGTTTGATCTGGACAATATCGGCCAGCTTCCGCAACATGAATTTTTCCGCCGGTTTGAAATCGACGAAGCGCTTCACCGGGAGGTTTTCGACTACATCCGCTCCAAAAAACTGGACTGGTTCTCGACCCCCTCGCATCCCAGCGATGTGGAGCTGCTCGAGCGGCTTAAGGTTCCTGCTTATAAAATCGGTGCCGATGACGCGACCAACCTGCCGCTCCTGCGTCTTGTGGCGTCGAAAGGAAAGCCGCTGTTTCTTTCGACTGGTCTGTGCACGCTCGACGAAGTCAGAGAGGCCGTCGATACGGTGCTCGCCGCCGGCAATCGGCACCTGTTCCTTTTTCACACCGTTTCCAACTACCCAACCCGTCCGGAGGAAGTCAATCTCCGGGCCATCCGGACGCTGCAACAGGCATTTCCCCAGATCCCAGTCGGCTTTTCGGACCACACCATTGGAACCAACGCTGCCATATTTGCGGCCGCGTTAGGCGCCCGGTTCATCGAAAAACATTTCACCTGGGATAATAAAGCCGATGGCCCGGATCACCTCATATCGGCGACACCGGAGGAGATGAAAGCCATCGTGGATGCCATCCGTGAGCTGGAAGTCATGCAGGGGGACGGCTCCAAATTACCGGTAGGCAAAGAAGTGGGGAATCGCCTTAAAAACCGCAAGAGCATTGTTCTTGTGAAGCCGGTGGAAAAAGGCGGCCCTTTGACGCCGGCCGTTATGGATATCAAACGGCCCGGATTCGGCATCGCCCCTAAATACATCGATCGGGTTGTCGGATGCCTGGCCAGCCGCGATCTTGAAGCGGACGAGGTTCTCCAGTGGTCCGATATCCATTGATCGGCGTTGTCGTCCAGGCCCGCATGGGCTCGACGCGTCTGCCCGGGAAAGTGCTGATGCCAATCGGCAGCCGGCCGCTTCTGGACCATATCCTGCGACGGATCGAGCGCCTGGAGCATCCGGCCCGGGTCGTTATCGCCACCAGCACCGCCCTGCGCGACGACAGCGTGGCCCGCTTTGGCCGAGATAACGGCGTTGAGGTCTATCGCGGCAGCGAAAAGGATGTCCTCGGCCGCTACCGCCACTGTGCGATGGCCTTCAGCTTCGACCATGTTGTCAGGCTCACCGGGGACAACCCTTTCGTGGACGTGGACGAACTCGACCGGCTCATTGCATTGCACCTGCGACATCATGCGGACTATTCATCCTCCCTCGGCAGTCTGCCCGAAGGCGTCGGTGCGGAAATCTTCACCTCCGCCGCCCTGCAGACGAGCCACACCCACGGCCGTGAAGAGCACCACCGCGAGCATGTCAACGAATATATTCTGGAGCACCCGGAGCGTTTTCGGATCATGGACCTGACCGTGCCGGTGATCAAGCAACGACCGGATATCCGACTGACCGTCGATACTCCCGAAGATTTCCGCCGGGCCTGTCGGATCGCCGATGCCTGCGGCGGTTCTTCGGTCGGCACCGTGGAGGCCATCGCCATGGTCGCCCCCAAGGATTGGCGCCTGCCGAAGCCTGTTCCAGGCGAGGTTCAAGGCACATGATCGCCATCTGCATCGAATCCTCCCATGCCAAGGGGCTGGGGCATCTGTTTCGCGGCATCCACCTGGCCCGTTGTCTGGCGCGCCACCACCGGCGGCACATCATTCTGGTCAACCGTCATCCGCCTTCGATCCGACTTTTGGAAGCATCCGGGCTTCCCTTTATGATCGTCCCCCTGAATGCCGCACAAGAATGGGAACCGTCTGTCATCACCGAACTTGGCATTGATCTCTGGATCAATGACCGGCTGGATACCTCTCGCCGGCATGCCGAACGGGTCAAGGCCTGCGGTGTGGCCCTGGCAACTTTTGACGACGCCGGCAACGGGGCGGCCTTGAGCGATCTGCACATCGCCCCGTTGGCCGGTTTCCGCCGCGCGCCATTGACGGGAGAAAGGCTGCTGACCGATCTGCGCTACCTGATTCTTGACCCGGCCCTGTCCCCATATCGACGCCCCCGCGAGAAGATGAACCGGCTTCTGGTCACACTGGGCGGCAGCGACACCCACGCCGTTGTGATCACGGTTGTGGACATGCTCACCCGGTTGGGTTGGGGTGCCACGATCCATAGCGGTCCCGGTTCCAAGTACGGCGACGACCTTAAACGCAGGTTGGGGAAAGCCTTTACACTGGCGTCCTCGGTACCGTCCATGGGCGCCCTGTATTGGGAACACGACCTGGCCATTACCGGCGGCGGCATCACGCCTTTTGAAGCGGCGGCCACCGGTCTGCCAACGGTGGTTATCGCCAATGAACCTTTCGAAATACCGACCGGAACTTTCTTGGCGGCCAAAGGGGCAGCCTGTTTTGCGGGGCATCACGCCCGGCTTACATTTGACGGGCTTGACAACGCCCTTGCGGCGGCCGGGGAGCGATTGTGCGCAATGAGTGCCTGCGGCCTGTCAACCATCCCCCAAGACGGGGTTGAGAATGTTTACCATGCCATTTGCCGATACTTATAACACCGCCGTCATCCATCAACCCGACTTCATGCCCTACCCCGGTTTCTTCCATCGGTTGCTGGACGCGGACCTGTTCGTCGTCCTGGATCATGTCCAGTTCATGCGCGGCAGCCGAAGCTGGCACCATCGGGACCTGATCAAAACCCCCCAGGGAACGGCCTGGCTCACCGTGAGTGTCAAAAAAAACCGCAGAGATACCGCCATCAAGGATATTCTGCTTTCGGAGGCCGTGGATTGGCGCAGCAAACATCTACACCTCCTCCTTCACCATTACCGCAAAGCGCCCTTCTTTGAGGAAATCTTCCCCTACGTCCAGAAACTTTATGCCTGGCCTTGCGATACCCTGGTCGAATTCAATTTGGCTTCTATCCGCATGTTGTTGGATCTTTTCGCCGTGACCGTCAATATGGTTCACAGCAGCGTACTTGGGTCCACGGCCAAAGGCTGCGACCTGCTTGTGGATCTTTTACGGAAAGTAAAGGCCTCCCGTTACCTATCCGGCAACGGTGCCCGGGACTACTACCGGCCTGAGCCGTTTGAACAGGCCGGCATCATGGTTCACTGGCAAAAATACGAGCCTGTGGTTTATCCCCAGCGCTACACCGGCTTCATTCCCAATCTGAGCAGCATCGATATGCTGTTCAACTGCGGTATTCAGAATTCCAGGCAATTGCTGCGCAAACGGACGGAGAAAGGAAAGCGACCATGAAAATTGTCGGCACCATTGAAGCCCGCATGGGCTCCAGTCGTCTCCCCGGTAAAACCCTCATGCCCATATACGGCGACAAAACCCTGCTCGAGTTGGTGGTGGCACGTTTTAGACGCTGTCACGAGGTCGATGCCGTGTGGGTCGCCACCTCCCGGGAACCGTCCGACGACGCCATTGCCCGGTGGTGTGCCAGCCATGGCATAGCCTGTTTTCGGGGATCCGAAGCGGACGTTCTGGATCGGGTAACGCGAACCGCCAGAGAAGCCTGCGCCGACGGCATCGTCCAGATGGGAGCGGATTCAGCTTACCTCGACGGTGCCCTGACCGATGAGCTGGTGGCCCGGTTCCGCACCAACCGCTATGACTACGTCTGCAACGACATGCGCTTGACCTATCCACTGGGGATCTACGGCCATGTGGTACGCACGGCCTGCCTGCAAGCCCTCAACGAGCGCCGCGATCTTGATGCCCAAGACCGTGAAGACGTGGTGCGCCCCATCTGGGAGCATCCGGAACGCTATGCCATTTTGAGCTTGTCGGCCCCGCCCGGGCTGCACTGCCCCGAAATCCGGCTGACCATCGACTACTCCGAGGATTTGACGCTGGCACGGCAAATCTACCGTCATTTCGGCCGAACCGATTTTACCACCCGGGATATTCTGGACCTCTACGCCCGCCAACCGGACCTGTTCCGCGAAACCCGGGGATTGATTCAACGGCAGGCCCCTTTTCTCAGTGCGGTGAGCGGGTATGAAACAGCGCCTGCTTCCCCATCGGGCCGGACGATGGCCGCATGAACCCCCGGACCTCCATATTGTCCTCCGCCATTATCGGGACCGGGCAAATCGCAGGGGGTTATGACCAGCGTCGTCAAAGCGGCGAAACAGGGGTCTACACCCATGCCGGAGCTTATTGCCGCCACGAGGGGTTTCGACTGCGAACCGTCTGCGATATCGATCCGCAAAAAGCCCTGGCCTTCAGGCAAACCTGGGGCGTCGAACGTTGGACCACCCGCCTCCGGGATCTGACGGACGACTTCCACGACGTGATCAGCATCTGTACGCCCGACAAGACCCATGCCGCTCTTCTCCTGGCACTCATCGAAAGCCGTTGCTGCCGTTCGATTCTGGTTGAGAAACCTCTGGCCATGAATTGCAGGCAGATGGCCAAAATTATCACGATGGCTCAGGAGGCCGGCATTCAGGTGGTGGTCAATTACCAGCGTCGTTTTGAGCGAACCTACGAGGACCTTCGCCTTAGCATCGGAACGGACAGCCAACGTCCACGTCTGCTTGCGGCCAATGCGCATTATGTCAAGGGGCTGCTGCACATCGGCACCACCATGATCGACACGTTGACGGCAATATGCAGTTACCCGCGCCAAGTGCTGGCCTTCAACCGGGTTTGGAATGGTGAGATCAAGGCCTACACCTACGATTTCGTGATGTTCTACCCCGACTTTAGTATTTGCGTGACCACCATCGATTCCGCCCGTGATCGCTATAACTATCACATATTCGAACTCGATTTCCTGCTGCGGGACGGCCGCATCACCCTGACCGACTGCACGCGCTGCAAAGAGACGCGACCCCTGACAACTTTTGCCTACGACGGTGTGAAGGTCATCGATGACGGCCATCCGGTATGCGAACGCACCGATTTCGACCACGCCATGGAAAATGCCATCGTCTATCTCCATGACATCACCACCGGTAAAAGACAGCATAGCGTCAATCGGCCGGAACACTCCTACAATAATGGTCTTATCATAGAAAAAATAATGCTTTCCTATCGCCTGGGTGCCAAGCTCACCCTGAAGGAGACCGAATGGATGCTGTGAGAACCAAACCATTTCCGCCCTACAACCCGATCGGCCCGGAGGAAGCTGAAGCGGCCCGCCGCGTGGTGGCCGGCGGCATCTTATCCGATTTTATCGCCCGCGGGGGCGATCATTTTTGCGGGGGCCCACAGGTTCGCGAATTCGAATCGCGTTGGGCCGATTTCCATGGCGTCAAGCACGCCGTCTCGTTCAATTCAGCCACGTCGGGACTCATTGCGGCGCTGGGTGCCCTGGAGGTACTGCCCGGCGATGAGATCCTGGTGATCGGATACAGCATGTGCATTTCGGCAACCGTGCCGCTGTTTTACGATGCCATCCCCGTCTTCGTGGATATTGAGCCGGACTACTACGGCATGGACCCGGCACACATCGAAGCGCACATAACACCGCGCACCAGAGTCATCCTGCCTGTAGATCTCTTCGGACAATCGGTCGACATGGATCGTATCAATACGATCGCCCGCAAGCATGGCCTCAAGGTGTTGAACGACGCCTCGCACGTCCCGGGCTGCCGCTATAGGGAGGGATTTGCGGGCACCTATGGTCATATCGGGGTGTTCAGCCTGAATCAACACAAGATCATCCATTGCGGTGAGGGAGGCGTGGCGGTTACCGACGATGACGACCTGGCCCTTCGACTCCAGTTGATCCGCAATCATGCCGAGGCGGTTGTCAGCGATATGGCCTACGGCAATCTGACCAACATGCTGGGAACCAATACCCGCATGGGTGAAGTGGAGGCCGCCATTGCCATCGAACAGCTCCGCAAGCTGCCCCGCCTGCTTGAACAGCGCATCCGCTTGTCGACCTATCTAACGAAACGTCTATCGCGCCTGGAGTATCTGACGCCCCCAGCCGTGCGGCCTTCCAGCGAGCACGTATATTATCTTTATCCCATACGCTACCATGCGGAGGCTACAGGGATCAGCCGCGCACGCTTCGTACGGAATTTGCGCACGCTCGGCATCCCCATCCACAAATTTGCCGAAGGCTATATCCGCCCCCTCTATCTCGAACCCATCTTTCAGCACCGGGACGCCCTTAAAAACGGCTATCCCTACAAGCTGCGGCCGGAATCGGAACGGCCACACTATTCAGAAGGTCTCTGCCCGGTTCAGGAGCGCTTGTATAGGGATGAAATGATCATAACCGCCTATAACTACCCGCCTCTCGAGATCTCCGACATGGAAGATGTCGTCAAAGCGTTTGAACGCGCGGGGTCGATGCCATGAGCCTTAACCATCTTGAAGCCTATAACCAGGACCTGCATGCCTATCTATTGGCGGTGGCATCCTATGCCCGTGAACTTGGCACTCAAAACCTAACGTACCGTCCATGCCCCGTCTGTCGAGGAACCGATCTTTCCGGTTTCGCTCATAACGGATTTTTCAACTATGACCGCTGCGATCAATGTGGGCTCGTTTTCATGAATCCCACCTTCCCTCCGGAACAAGTCAACGAAGGGTTTAAAGGGGAGGACGCTCTCCTGATGCAGTACTTCCAGCTTATGATCAAATACAAGCAGCCGCTGCGTACCACCATCGAAGATCCCATGCAGGACGGGCAGCTAAAAGATATTTTTTCGTTTAAAAAGCAGGGACGCCTGCTCGATATCGGCTGTTCGGTGGGTGACTTTCTGCACAGGGCCAAACACTATTACGATGTCGAAGGAATCGAGGTTAATCCATATACCGCTGATGTAGCGGCCGATCATTTCAGAATCCACCGCGACTATCTGGGGAATCTTGCCTTGGGCAAAGACTACGATATTGTCACCTTGAACCAGATATTGTACGGCGTTCCTTCGCCTGTGGACTTATTGAATGAAATCCGTGCCGTGCTAAAGGAGGACGGTATCCTCTATGTCAACACGCCCAATGCTGACGCCTATGCGGTTCAGCTTTACGGCGGCCGCTGCAATCATCTTTACGGATATACCACTCAGCATGTTTTCAGCCATAGCGCACTGGCCAAACTGGCAGCCTGTTGCGGCTTTAAATTAGCTTCTTTCCGCACTGAATGGCTCGATATCTACTTGACGGATCTTTTAGTTTTCCTGGACGAACCGGATCATTTCATCCATCGGCGCAATGCCCAGGTACTAGATTACGCGGACAGGATTCGCCGGGAGGAAGAACTGATTCGTCACATGAATTTGGAGCTTGGCCATCGGGGCAATTATCTCGTGGCCGTTCTGGTGAGACAATGACGACCCCGCGCGTGCTATTTTTCAGTTGTGAAGCCGGTGGTGCGGAAGTACTGATACCTGTCGTCCGCCTTCTGGAAGCCCACGGTGGATACCATGTTACCGTCGCCTGCTACGGCCATGCGCTTTCGCGCTTCACCCGCCGCAAAATTTCCTGCGCGACCCTTCAGCCCGTGCTCCGGGACGATGACGCATGGGTCGAAAGGTTCCGGCCGGATCTCCTGATAACATCGGCCACCAGCCTGCCGGCCGAAGACATGTCGGAAAAACATCTATGGCAGCACGCGCGCATGAACGGTATACCGTCCCTGGCCTTTCTGGACCAATGGCAAAATTACGCATTGCGCTTTTCCGGCCCCCGACCGAACGAGGGCCTGCGGTTTCAACCTGATTTTATCAATTGCCTGAATCAAATCGGACATCAGGAAATGACAGCGGCCGGATTCGAAGCCCGGCGTCTGCTTATGCTGGGGCACCCCTATCTCGACAGTCTGCCGGCCGCCGCTGCCCGACTTGATCTTGAGGCGATCCGCAAAACGATGGGAATTGGGCTTTCCCGGCATGCTCTGCTTTTCGTATCGGAACCCATCCATGAGTACTGCGGTCTTTCGCGCGGCTACGATCAGTATACCATCCTGGAGAGCTTGCTGGAATGCTCGAAGAAGATGTCGCCGCCACCGGAGGTTTTGATCAAACTGCATCCGAAGGACAATCCGGAACACTACCGAACTCTCCTATCGAGATTTAAAAACGATAGGGTGCATTTGCTCGACGCTTCGGTTAACCCCTTGCAGTGTATTGTCGCCGTCGATCGGGTTTATGGGATAAGTTCGGTGATGTTGCTGGAATCCTATGTTTTGGGCAAAGAAACCTTTTCGATTCAACCGAATTTGCAGATTGATGATCCCTGCGTATTGTCCAAGTATGGTTATATCAAACGACTGGAAGTGATAAATTCGGTCACGATGACTGATAACGGCGGGGCAGGCGAAATGCCATTTGATTACCGTTTTGATGCCCATGCCTTTTTGTCGATCGTGATGAGGCTGGTTGCTCCGCCTTGGGGAGATTATTCGCCCGGCCGGCAATCTTGATCCTTGACTGCCAAAATATTGACATCGGCCAAAAGAATTATGAGAAGCTGTGCTGTTGTTCCGGGTATTATCATCCCCCTTCTACGACCAAACCCGATCTCAGGAGCGTGTTTTCCTCCACCAGCGCTGAGTTCCCGCTGTTCACCACCGTCCTACCTTTGACCAGTCAATACGCGTCGGCGGGACCGCGCCGGTTATTCCACAATGGCATGTAAATTGCTTTTCCTTGTCGCTGACCGGTTCATCTCTCAGGCCGGAACCGTACCGCAATATTCGCAGCGAAGAACGCTATCTGGCATTTAAAAGGGCTCATATGAATATCCTGGCAATCGGAGCGCATTTTGACGATATCGAACTCGGGTGCGGCGGAGCGCTGGCCAAACACGTTCATGATGGCGATGCAGTTTTTGCCTACGTGGCCACCGTCTCAGGTTTCACCAGTCATGACCACAGGGTCATCCGTACGAATGAGGTGGCACGCAAAGAAGGGCGCAGTGCCATGGAGGTCCTCGGCATCACCCTTTTCGAAGGCCGGTTTCCCACCCTGAAAATCGAGTTCTCCGAAGCGTTGAACGCTGATATCTTGGCCATTGTCGAAAAGCATCATATCGACAGAGTTTACACCCATTGGACAGGCGATATTCATCACGACCACCAGGCCGTGGCTCAGGCTTCGCTGCACAGCTGCCGGCATGTCCCCTGCCTTCTGATGTACCGCAGCAACTGGTACCACTCCCCGCACGATTTCCACGGGAATTTCTATGTCGATATAACCCCCTACTGGTCCATCAAGGTGAAATCAATCAAAGCTCATGCTTCCGAACTGGAACGCACGCGTCACAAATGGCTGAGCTTTTTTGAAAACGAGGCCGAAAATGCGGGGCAGCGCATCGGTGTTCGTTATGCGGAAATTTTCGAGGTGGTCAAATGGCTGGAAAGATAGCGAGCGGACCTACCCAGAGTTCAACTGAACCGTTTCGCTCGACCGGTACCGGTATGGCGCCTGATGTATTTAAAAGCGATTCAGGGCCGCTGATCATAGCCGGCCCCTGCAGTGCCGAAACGGAAGCTCAGGTTCTGGCAACGGCCTGCCAGTTATCGGAAATCGGGCGGATCGACATTTTCCGGGCAGGCTTGTGGAAGCCCCGCACCCGGCCCAATAGTTTTGAAGGGGTGGGCCAACAGGGACTGCCCTGGCTGAAAAAGGCGAAAGCCCTGACCCATTTAAAGACCGCTACGGAAGCGGCCAATGCGCATCATATCGAACACTGCTTGGAACAAGGGATCGATTTCATCTGGATCGGCGCACGGACGACCGTGAATCCCTTCCTGATCGAGGACATCGCGGAAGCATTACGGGGTGCCGATGTCCCCGTTCTCGTCAAAAATCCCATCAATCCCCAGATCGATCTCTGGATAGGGGCGATCGAGCGTCTCTATCGAAAAGGCGTTCGGCAAATTGCCGCCGTTCATCGGGGTTTCAGCCACAGCGCCCCCGGCAAATTGCGCTACGACCCCGCCTGGATGATTCCCATCGAGCTCAAACGTCATTTGCCGCATATCCCTCTGATATGCGACCCGAGCCACATGGCCGGCCAACGGGAGCTTATAAAGCCTTTAGCCCAGATGGCACTCGATTTCGGGATGGAGGGTTTGATGATCGAAAGCCATGTCCATCCAGCCCAAGCCTTCAGCGATACGGCGCAGCAACTGGAGCCCGTGCAGTTAAAGCGTCTGCTGTCCGACCTGGTAGTCCGCCGTCCGGGGACGCAGGGCCATGGCATCGACCAGGCCCTGGATACGTTGCGAAACCAGATCAACCTGACGGATACGCAAATCATCAATGCGCTCAGCAAACGAATGGGGTTGGTCCGTGAAATAGGCCACCTCAAACGCACCCACAATATTCCGGTTTTTCAGCTGGAGCGATGGGATGCGCTCCAGAATGAACGCATATCCCAGGGATGCCGGGCCGGACTGGAAGATTACTTCATCAAAGGCCTTTTTGACCTTATTCATGCCCATTCCGTCGAGGCGCAGTTCTAGTGGGCGCACGTTGTCTGAAAGGAAACGCTTATGACCTCCGTTGGTGACACCATCGAATCCGGCAATGCCCGCTGGTCGTTTGGCGGCAGTGTTTGCGACATATTTGATCAACACGTGCGCAAATCGGTCCCCCTTTACGATCTAGGTCATTCCCTCGTCTGTCAGCTCAGTGATTTTTTTATCTACGAGAACGCGGTCTGTTACGAGTTGGGATGTTCCACCGGCGAGCTGCTGATTCAGCTTGCCTCGCGGAACGCCGACAAGGCGGGGGCACGCTTTATCGGCATCGATAAAGAAGCAAACATGATCCAAAAGGCGGTCGACAAAAGCAGGGATCTTACCAATATCCAATTCGTTTGCGACGATGTCCTACACCATGAATACGAGAAAGCCGACATGATCGTGGCCTATTACACGATCCAATTCATCCGCCCGGCGAAGCGTCAGACGCTGTTCGATACGGTCTATCAGGCCTTGAATTGGGGCGGCGCCTTTCTGCTCTTCGAAAAAGTGCGCGGCCCCGACGCACGTTTTCAGGACATCATTTCCACCATGTACAGCGACTATAAAATCGAGCAGGGATATTCGGAAGCCGAGATCGTCAATAAAACACGGAGCCTGAAAGGCGTTCTCGAACCGTTTTCCACCCAGGGGAATCTGGACCTGCTCAGCCGCGCCGGCTTCAAGGACTATATGACCCTGATGAAATCGATGTGTTTCGAAGGGTTTTTTGCGATTAAGTAGGATGAGCCCGCCATGCTGATCGAATACGCCAATTTGAAATTCGGCTACCATGATGAAGGCTGGGACCTGGCTTTCCGGGACCGGGATATCGATCAATACCGTTTCCGACTGCTGATAAACGATCATACGATTCACTCGGTTTTCAAAGAAATCTACATGATCGTTGCGGATTTGCGGGCCGCCGGGCGGCCGGTTACCATGCTGGACGTGGGTTGCGGCACCGGCCACCAAATTGCCAGCCTCGCCTATCTTTGTGACCGCAGCGTCGGATTTGATATTTCGCCGGCCGTCATCGAAAACAATCGCTGTCTGAATACGACGACCGAATATATCCTAGGCGACGCTCTCCGCCACCCGTCCTTCAAAGAGCCCTTCACGGTTGTTCTCATGGCGGGTGTTCTCTACAGCATCGACGGGCGTCGCGAAACGCATTTGCGCATCCTGCGGGAGGTGCACCGCGCCCTGGCGGATGAGGGCACCTTCGTTTTTTATCACCGCGGGTATCTCAGTCTGGTCAAATACCTGGATTTGCGCATCAGGGCCCTGCGGGACCGCATCATGAAAAACCAAAAGCGCGACTATGCCATGTGCTATTTCGATGATCGCTACATTCGTTCCTTGTGCGATCAGGTCGGGTTCGAAATTATTCGTTCGCGCAAATCCGACTTCGCCTACTATCTGTGCAATACGATTTTCAAAAAAATCCTGACGAGGCCGTCGCCCAACGTCTGGGACAGTTTCGCCAATCTGAACCTATTGGGGCGGTTTGTTTACATCGTCGCCAAATATGCCATGCCGTTTCTGTGCGCACGCAGTTCCACTTTCATCCTGAAAAAAGCGTGATCGCAGGAAGGTTGTAAACGGCCGCATGACCATTGGGAGACGTATTTTGGACACTTTGCAAATTCTCGAGAAAAACCGTTCGCTACACCATCGGCATGCAGGCCAGCGCTGCTTTCTGATCGGCAACGGACCTTCGATCGCCGCCCAAGATCTGGTCGCGCTACGTCATGAGATCAAAATCTGTTTCAACAGCTTCTACAAACATCCGCACTGCCAAGAAATCGCCCCCGATTACTGGATGGCGGCCGATCCCGCGATTTGGCAAAATAAAAACCAATTTCTTCTTCCGCTCTTGGAAGCCGTGGAATCCGCAGGCATCGTGACCAAGCTTTTTTTCCCCCTTTGGGGTTCGGTCAAGGTCGGCGGCAGCCGCTTCCTCGATATCCATTACTTCTCCTATGATCAGGCAAGCCGCCATTTGACTACCAACATCGATTTCTGCACCGGTATCCCCCCCTTTGCCCAGAACGTGATGCTCGTGGGTATGATGCTGGCTTTCTACCTGGGCTGCAATCCGATCATCATCCTCGGTGCCGATCATACCTGGTGGGAGTGGACCCGTGACGAATACGCCGGCAAAGAAACGCCCCATTTTTTTAAAAACGACTATAGTCCCATATCGAAACGCTATTCTTTTGATATCCTCCAGTCCACCATTGCCGTACAGCGCTATCAATACCGGCAACTTCAGAAATATGCCGCTCTTCGCGGTTTCGAGATATACAATGCAACCCCCCACTCCGCCCTGGATATCTTTCCCCGCATCGATTTCGACACCCTGCGCTTCGCTGCTCACAGCCCCTATGTGGACCACGGCCATCCGTCCTGCTCGCCGGCGCCGGCCCAAGAGCTTGGCGCCGCGGCCCTCGGTCTGATCGGGGCGGGACGCTATGTGCCGGCTTTGGCTCTTATCGATGAAGCACGGCGGCGGAACATCAACCGCTCCTCGAAGGTGCAGGGTCTGGATTATCTGCGCTCCCTGTGCCTGGCAGGCTTGGGTGAAAATCACGAAGCGCTCATCGCGGCCCACCAGGATTTTATCAGCAACCCCGCCAATCGCGGAAATGCGGGAAATCTTCTGCGCGCCTTGGGGGATCGCAGCGTCAACCTTGCCGATTAAACGACTGCATGGTGCGGACCATGCCGTTTGTCGTGTTATCCCGCTTAAAGAGGTCAGATTATGATCATCGCCGGAAACAGCCATGTCACCCTATTTCGAGGACGCCTCCGGAACCGTGCCAACGACAGCATTGTCAGCGTAAGGTGGGTCGGGGCGCTCACCGCCGATCATTTCCTTAACAACCATTCAGCGGCACGGGCCATCCAAGCCGCCTTCGCGTCAACCGACGGCTGGAAGATTTTATCGATCGGTATGCATGACATCTTCGGGTTGTGCCGGGCCTACTCCCAGAACGTTTACCGGCAAGCCTGCAACCAATTGCTGAAACGCTATCAGGACCTATTTGGGACCTTTGGCCAGGCGGGACGCTTTGCCTGGTTGATATCGCCCCAGCAGTTGGAGGGCACCGCCACCGCTTCTCTGTCTCCGGGAAAGGTTTTCGAAATCTCGGAAGAATTCAACCACCTGACGACAAAATGGTGCCGGCAGCGCCATATCGCGGTCATTAACCCGCTAAAGGCCTTGCGGCGGCCGGATGGCACACTCAACGCCAAGTTCGTTCAGCAAGACGGGATTCATCTCAACGATCAGGCGCTTGCGCCCTACGTCAAGGAATTGAAGGCGCAGACCGGCCTCGACCTTGCCATCGAAACTTTGCCGGCGAGCGCATGCCATCGTGTGAAGGCCCGGAATGAGCCGGAGTCCCTGGCGCTGCTGATCGCCGACGAATTGCAGCTGGGCTGGGACCATTCCAAATGGCCCTACGGTGAAAGGCAGGATTTTGAAGACGACCTTATCGCCCATGTCCAGCGCGGCTTCGATCAAAAGGGCCAATCCGTCACGCTGGACCGAACCACATGCTACAATGCGGACAATGCCTTAAATTCAGCCGATCTGGTATCGCTCTATAACCACGCCACCGATTGCTTGGGCGTGGAACTTGCCTTCGATGTAAACATCCGCGAGCTGAACACGGTCGAAAAAATCGCCGATTTTCTGTTGGCGCGGAAACCGCTTTCCAAAAACGATTTTTACGAAACCCTTTCCAGGGATAGCGGCAATGCCCTGCGACAATCGGAAACCTTTATCGCCGACCGGAAGCTCGCGGCCCTCGATGAGGAACGCTATAGCCGTCTGAGGGAAATCATTCATCATCTGACCGGGGGAGCCCCTTGTCAGTATGGCGTCGTCTATTTTTGGATAGCCCTCATCGAAGCCGAAAGGGGCAACTACGGGTGGGCCTGTCAATTGTTGGCGCTGGCCGAATCGCCGCACATCAGCTTTCCGTTGTGCTCTTCACGCGTGTCTTTCTATCGTCAACTCTGGCACGCCAAGTCCTGTCCGCCGCCCCCGGATACAAGCGCAGCCGATCGGAAGGCGCCCCTGGCGACGGTCTATGCCGACGATCTCCATGACCTGGTGTCGCACTGGTCCCGGCAGGTCGAATCGCTGCGGTCAACCATCGGGCATCTTTACGTCGTTGCCGCCGATGACGGTACCCAACGTTTGCTCGAGATGTTTCCCCGCTTGCAGACCGTTGATCTCTTTGTGCCGCCCGCGGCGCGCCACCGTCAGATGGCTGAACGTTATCGCCATGATCCGCGCGTCAGGGTCTGGCCCTTTATGCTGTCGGATCGAACAGGGCATGAACTCATTTCCTATGCCGAACAAAAGGGGAATCATAGGGTATCGGCCGGTGCTCCCAATACAGCCTGGCCCGCAGACATTCTTTCGACGGAAACCGTCACATGGGCGGATTTCCTCGACACGCACGCCGCGGAGCCTCCGGACTTGCTGATCTGTTCCGTCCCAGGACTGTCGGAGCGGCTCTGCGACGCCATTCCGGCCGCGGTCATGGAAAATCTCAAGGCGGCATGTCTGGCGACTTCCCGGCTGGTAGCCCACCTTCCCGCGGCCCAAACTCCGGCCGACAGCAAGCCGGCCGCCAGGCCTTTTGATCTTTTCGGTCTGGTGCGTTCGTCCGGGCTTCAGCGCCAGGCCGTCACGGCGCTCTATATCAATCCTCGATCGGCGTCGACCGTCTATCAGAACCAGAGGATCCTCGACCGCCTCATGGCCAGTGCGGCGGCTGGAGCGCCCCTCTTGACGACACAGAATACGGTTCCGGCCGAATTTGACGAATGCGCGGCAGGACTCACGGAAGAGTTGTATGGTTTGGGGCGACGGCTCCAAAAGGACCAGAAGAGCGAGGACGCCCTCTTCGTCTTCAATCAGGTCATGGACACCGATCCCCATCATGCCGATGCCCTCTATCAGATTGGGGCGCTTCTCAATCGGGCCGGAAAGGTTAGCAAGGCCCTGCCCTATTGGGAAGCGGCATTCAACCAGCGGCCCTCCGACCGGATGATGGCCCTGGCCTACGCTCAGGCCTTGTGGTCTTCCGGACGCCAGGAGCAGGCGCAAGCGGTGTGCCGGCGCTATGCGGCCCGGAATTGGCGCCTTGACGATCGTTGCGACGATCTCCTGGCGGATATCGCCTATCCCCATGGTCTTCCCAATGAGGACGAATCGGCGGCCCTGCACAACGTCCGGAGCCTAGCCGACCAAGGACAGCTGGGACAAGCCTATCAGGCGCTGTCCGAATGGGTGGCCGAACACCCCGATAGAGCCCAGGGCCATAACGATCTGGGTGTGTTGGCATGCCGTCGGGGAGACGACGAAAAGGCCCTAAATCACTATGCACGTGCCGTCGAGCTCGAACCGCATAACCGTACCTACCAGAAGAACCTGGCGGATTTTCGCCTTGCCCGCCAGGGCGACGTCGAAGCCGCCTTGCGAACATACACCGCCCTGCTCGCTGACGATCCCCGTGACACCGAAGTTTTGTATGCCCTTGCCCAAATCTGCCGCCAGGTTGGCAACGCCGATGATGCGCAGGAATTTCTCGCCCGCATTCTCGACATCGATCCCGACCATGGTGCCGCACGCGAGGCGCTGACCGCGATACGCGATGACGCCCCCGGCTGTCACCGCCTTGAGGCGGACGCTGCATCGCGGCCTCCCGTCGCCCCAGTGTCGGCTCCCGCCCCCGTCCTCATTGCAACCAGCATCGCGCCGCATTCGCTGGAAATTCAGCAAAAAGCGGTCAAGTCCTGGAAGGACCTGGGTTTCGATGTCGTCTCGCTGAATTCGCCGGAAGAAATCGCCGGTTTGAAGGACAGCTTCCCGGATATCGCTTTTCATGCGGTGGACCGCACCAGTCAAGCGCATTTCGGGAAACCCTATATCTACTTCGATGATGTCATTGCCCATTTTAAAGGCGTTGACCGGCCCGTCTACGGGATTGTCAACTCGGACATCCACCTGAAGGCCGACGACAATATCCTGGCCTTTTTGCAGGCCGAGGCGAACCAGTCCCTCCTCTTCGGCCATCGCTTGGATGTCACCTCCCTCTCCTCTAGCCAGGGCGACTTCTACCGGAACGGCTATGATTTTTTCTTTTTCGACAGATCCCTTTTGGGGCTGTACCCCGATTCGATCCTCAGTCTGGGCGTTACGTGGTGGGATTATTGGACCGTGTTGATTCCGGCGCTGAATGGATTCCCCGTCAAAAAGCTGGTGTCGCCCTTGGCCTACCACCTTGAGCACCCGAATCGTTGGGACCGCAAACAGTGGATCCATGTCGGGCGCCTGATCTCCGCTTATTTGAAAGCAGAGGATATCGACCAGGGCCGGACATGGCCGGCGGATTCCCCCTGGTTACTGTTTCGTGAAATTCTCCAGAACGGGGCGGCGGTCAAATGCCTCCAAAAACCTTTCCAGGATCGCACGCGGCGGCGCTTCGCATACGGCGACAACTTTACCCTCAATATTTGCATCCTTGATTTTATAGAGCAAATTTGCCAAAAGGTTACCCTGCCCTGGGACGATGAATTGATACACCATGGCGACACCACCAAGGGGCCTAATTTTTCCCCGGATTTTTTTGACGCGCATCACCTCCCGACACCGAAGACGGTACCGCCGCCCCTGATGCAGGATTGTGCTCTGCGCACCCATCAGGCCCAAAGATTGTATCGCGAGGGGCGGGGGCCAGAAGCGCAGGCCATCCTGGAATCGATTATCCATGAGATCCCCGGCCATCCCCCCGCCTGCAACCTTCTTGGCGCGATGGCCTGGGAGGCAGGATCGACCGATACGGCCCTGCGTCACTTCCACAACGCCCTGCGCTACAATCCTTACGACCGGCCGACGATCATTAACTGTTCGGCGGCCCTCGCCCGTGTGGGGCGACCCGAGGAAAGCCGCCAGATCTATGCCGCCTATCTGCGTTTCAATCCGGGGGATATCGAAATCGGACGCTGGTGCCGCCGACTGGAAGCCGGCCAAAACCTCCAGCCGCCGGACCAGTTCACGCTCCACCAGCCGGGAGACCTGTCGCTATTGCCCATCCTCATCTACCAGATGGGCAAGGTGGGCTCCACCTCGCTTGTCGACTCGATCGCGAAACTGGGCCTGCCGGTCAAACACGTCCACACCCTTTCCTGGCCCGGCATCCTCCATGCCGAAAAAGCTTTCCGGGATGAAACGAAGCGCGAACTGCCCTCCTGGTTGACACACTATCGCGGTATCCGCACGCACATCGACCGCTTGGGTCAATCCGCCCACTGGAAGATCATCACGCTAGTCCGGGATCCGCTCAAACGCTACATTTCCGATCTGTTTCAGAACCTGGACCGCTATTTTCCGCATCTGAACGATCTGCCCAATGAGGACCCGGCCCCCATCAGGGAGCATATCCTGCGCTACCTCGAGGAATTCGACGAGGCGCAAGACCATGCCTGCAGCTGGTTTGATAAGGAACTTCTGGGCGTATTTGGGGTCGATCTCCTGGCTTCCCCCTTCAATACGGCAAAAGGGTATCAGCGCTACCAGACCAAACATGCGGACATCCTTCTTATACGTCTGGAAGATCTGGAGTCCTGCGCTGCCGAAGCCATGGCCGATTTTCTTGCAATCGACACCTTTCAACTTGCGCATTCCAATGTCAGTGCCACTAAGCCATATGCCGCTCTTTATCGACGGCTGAATGACGAATTGCGCTTCGATCGATCCCTCTTGGACAGATTTTACAGCAGCCGGTTGGCACAACATTTTTATACGGCCTCCGAAATTGAGGCTTTCAAAGCTCAATGGTGTTCTCAACCCTCTATGCAAGACGCTGTTGTCTCGCAAACCCCACCCCGGGTTTCGGCGGTCGTATCGACCTATGCATCGGCGCGTTTCATTGAAGGCCGTCTGCAGAATTTGGTCGATCAGACGTTATTCCAAAAAGGCGGCCTGGAGATCATCGTCATCGATTCAAGTTCGCCCGAGGATGAAGGCGCCATCGTGGAACGCTTTGCGGCACGACATCCGAATATTTTTTATCTCCGAACCGATGAAAGAGAAACCGTATACACCGCATGGAACCGCGGCATTGAAATGGCACGCGGCACCTATTTCGTAAACGCCAACACCGATGATCGGTTTTCAACGAACGCCTTGGAGCGAATGGCGGACGCGCTCGATTCCCATTGTGAATATGACGCCGTTTACGGGAACTGGGTCGTAACCCGCATTCCCAACGACAGCTTCGACAGCGATGCCCCTAAGCGCCTTTTCATCTATCCCGAATTTGATCCGGGATTGTTTTTCTATCTCCAAATAACGAGCCATGCCAATTTCGTGCGGCGGTCCGTATTCGACTCTATCGGCGGGTTTGACGGATCCTACACCGTTTTCGGTGACCGTGAATTTATGCTGCGGTTTTCCGCCAGTGGTCACAAAGCAATGAAACTGGAAACCATCGTCGGACTCTACCTGGAAAATCCTACCAGCGTCGAGAGGGCCAACAAAGAAATCGGCCTCCAAGAGTGCCGGGCCTTGTATGACCATTATCTCGAAGCCGACCGGTTTGCGACACTCATGGGTTTCGGAAAAGGAACATCCCCTGCCATCCTTTCCAAGGAATACACGCGGATCGGCTGCTTGGGGATGGGACTCTACGATATCGACGGCAAGTCCCTTCATGCCCTGGGCTCACCGGCACGATTGTTCGCGAAAGCGATCGAGCTCAATCCCGAAAACGTCATCGCGCTGAACAATCTTGGCGTTGTCGCGCAATGCCAGGGTGCGCCGGAAGAGGCTTGTCAGTTTTTAAAACAGGCGCGCTCGCTTGCCGGCCCTGAACAGCGCGCGGTCATCGATAGCAACCAGGATCTGGCCGCTAAAAAAATCTCCGATCCGAACCGCTTGCAATTTCTGTTTCCGAGGGCCTTTACACCGATCCGGGTCAGCGAAACATCATATCCGGTTGACAGGCGCTTGTCCCCTCGCCCGGCGGTCCCATCGTCGGTGTCGGGTGCCAGCCGAAAGCGGACACCGCAGAGCCGCAAACAAATCAGGAAACAGAACCGCTCCCAAAAGCCTGAATTGGCGCCGGACTTGGCCAGGAGACCGGACGATGAAATCGTGGTTCCGCAACCAGCGACGGAAAGCGCTCCATGGCAGGCCTGCTTGAGAGGGGATTATGCCGCCGCGGCTTCGTTACTGCGCCGGAACATCGCTTCCCACATTGAAGATTGGGAGGCATACGCATTGTTGGTGGACGTGCTGTTGCAGTCCGGCCAGGAGGCCGCGATTGTGGAACAGCTGCACCCCTTGGAGAGCCGCCCCGATCTTCCGGCCGGCATGCGGGCCCTGATCGGCAGTGGCTACGAGGCCGCCGGCGATTTGAAAATGGCTGCGGATTTTGCCGAACAAGCCTTGGCCGCAGACCCCGACTGCGCCCGGGCATGGAACCTCAAAGGCGTGCTCGCCTTTCGCAGCGGCGACAAGCAGGCGGCCGAAGCGCATTTTAAAACGGCCGCCGGCAAAGATGCCGCCTGGGGAGAACCCTGGACCAACATGGGCACTGTCTACTGGGAGCAGCGTGATCGGGAAAACGCTCTGGCGTGTTTTGAAAAAGGCTTTCGCCTTTCCCCGGCCGCGCCCAACGTGGCCACCACCTATCATGTGGCCGTCAGCGAAACGGGTGAGTTTGAACGCGCCCGAGCGCTGTTCGAAGACGTCGTCACCCGCTACCCTGATTTCCGCCGGGCCCGCTTTCTCTTGATCGACATCCTGATCCGCCGGGAGGCCTTTCCGGACGCCCTGGAGCGGATCGAAACCGTTATGGTGGATTTCGGCGTCGATGCGCAGCTGCTGCAGGCGGCCAGGGCCGTCCGTGCCAAGGTGGGACCCATGACCGTCAAAAAACGCAAACGCCCTTCCCTGTCCCTTTGCATGATCGTGAAAAACGAAGAACGCTATCTGGCCCGCTGCCTGCAAAGCTTGAAACCCCTCGTCGATGAAATGATCATTGTGGATACCGGCTCCAGCGATGCCACCCGTGACATCGCCGAGGTCTTCGGCGCCAGGGTCTTTGATTTCGAATGGGACGACGATTTCGCCGCCGCCCGCAACCACAGCCTGGAAAAGGCCGTCGGGGACTGGATCCTCGTCATGGACGCCGATGAGGTCATCGCCCCCAGAGACCATGCCAAAATCCGCCGGCTCATCGCACAATCCAAAACCAGGCAACACGCCTATATGCTAACGACGCGTAACTACACCGATCGCCGGGACTCCGTCGACTATCGGGAAAACGCCGGCGAATACGATGAAGAAATGAGCACCGGCTGGGTGCCCAGCCGGAAAGTGCGGCTTTTCCCCAACCGACAGCACATCCATTTCGTTTTCCCGGTGCATGAGCAGGTCGATCCGGTACTTGCTGAAAGAGGTACGGCACTGGTGACATGTCCTGTGCCTGTTCATCACTATGGTAAATTGGATCATGACCGCACCGACAAACGCTGGGCGCTGTATTATGCCATTGGCAAGCAAAAGCTCGATTCTCTTGGTGAAAACGAAAGCGCCCTAAAAGAACTGGCCATTCAAGCCGCGCTGCTCTCAAAATGGGAGGAGGCCGCCACCTATTGGAAACGCTATCTTGATCTCAAACCCGAATCCGTCGAGGCCTGTTTGAACCTTACCCGGGTCATGGCGGCAAAGGGTAACCATGCCGAGGCGCTCCAGTATGCCCGCCTGGCTTTTCAACTGGATGCCGATCGCCTGGAAACCCACTACAATCTGACGTTGAGCCACCTCCAGGCAGGAGAAGCCGCGCAGGCTATACAGACATCCCGTCAGATGACGGCAGCGTTTCCTGGCGATCCGGATGGACGGTTGTTGCAGGCTGCGGCCACGCTTTGTGCCGGGCAGCTTTCACAGGGAAGGCAACTGGCTTTAGACCTCGCTCATGAAATACCGGCTAAAACGCTCAAATCCCGCATCCTGACACTTATGGCGGCGATAGCTTCCGCCGGACTCATGGATTGGATTACCCGTCTCGTAGATGCCTTGTCACAGATCGATGGCCTGCACGATATCGGGGCGCAATTGAACGCCATGGGGCCTCAATCCGTGGCGCCTTCTCCCAAATCGCCGCCATTGGATAATCAACAGACCGGCGTTCTATTGGATGAAGCATGGCACAGCTACGTCCATGGGGATTTTCAGGCTGCCGTTGACAACCTGGTATCCATCATTGTCGCAAATCCAGATCAGTGGGAGGCATACGCATTGTTGGTGGACGTGCTGTTGCAGTCCGGCCAGGAGGCCGCGATTGTGGAACAGCTGCACCCCTTGGAGAGCCGCCCCGATCTTCCGGCCGGCATGCGGGCCCTGATCGGCAGTGGCTACGAGGCCGCCGGCGATTTGAAAATGGCTGCGGATTTTGCCGAACAAGCCTTGGCCGCAGACCCCGACTGCGCCCGGGCATGGAACCTCAAAGGCGTGCTCGCCTTTCGCAGCGGCGACAAGCAGGCGGCCGAAGCGCATTTTAAAACGGCCGCCGGCAAAGATGCCGCCTGGGGAGAACCCTGGACCAACATGGGCACTGTCTACTGGGAGCAGCGTGATCGGGAAAACGCTCTGGCGTGTTTTGAAAAAGGCTTTCGCCTTTCCCCGGCCGCGCCCAACGTGGCCACCACCTATCATGTGGCCGTCAGCGAAACGGGTGAGTTTGAACGCGCCCGAGCGCTGTTCGAAGACGTCGTCACCCGCTACCCTGATTTCCGCCGGGCCCGCTTTCTCTTGATCGACATCCTGATCCGCCGGGAGGCCTTTCCGGACGCCCTGGAGCGGATCGAAACCGTTATGGTGGATTTCGGCGTCGATGCGCAGCTGCTGCAGGCGGCCAGGGCCGTCCGTGCCAAGGTGGGACCCATGACCGTCAAAAAACGCAAACGCCCTTCCCTGTCCCTTTGCATGATCGTGAAAAACGAAGAACGCTATCTGGCCCGCTGCCTGCAAAGCTTGAAACCCCTCGTCGATGAAATGATCATTGTGGATACCGGCTCCAGCGATGCCACCCGTGACATCGCCGAGGTCTTCGGCGCCAGGGTCTTTGATTTCGAATGGGACGACGATTTCGCCGCCGCCCGTAACCACAGCCTGGAAAAGGCCGTCGGGGACTGGATCCTCGTCATGGACGCCGATGAGGTCATCGCCCCCAGAGACCATGCCAAAATCCGCCGGCTCATCGCACAATCCAAAACCAGGCAACACGCCTATATGATCGTCACACGGAATTATACCAACCGGCACAATATCATCGGCTGGGAAGCCAATGTTGGGGAATATTCCCGGGAAGAATCCGGACTGGGATGGACGCCTAGCCCAAAAGTGCGCCTCTTTCCCAATCTGGCCAGGATCCGCTTCGAATATCCTGTGCATGAGGTGCTCGGCCCTGCCCTGTCCCGCAACGGGATTTCAGTGAAAGCCTGTTCCTGTCCGGTCCATCACTATGGGAAATTGGACGAGAGGCTGGATCGCCGGAAAGATGAACACTACTATCAAATCGGCATGCGCAAACTGTCCGATGCGGGCGATGATCCCGTGGCCATTCGCGAATTGGCGGTCCAGGCCGGCAGGCTGGAAAAGCATGAAGACGCCTTACGGCTTTGGAAGCGTTTTGTGACCCTTCAGCCTGAAGATGCCAAAGGCTATATCAACATGGCATCCAGCCATGGTAAACTGGGACAATTTGACAAGGCCCGGGAAGCCGCCCGCATAGCCGTCCGACTCGCTCCCCGATTAAAGGAGGGCTATCTCAATTTGGGATTGAGCGAGTTCCACTCAGGCAATCTCGTTAAGGCCGAACATATTTTCAGTGAAATCGTAAAGCAGCACGGCAACTATTATTCAGCCGTATTCCTGTATGGCGTAACCCAACTGGGCCGGAAAAAGATCAACGAAGGCGTTAAAACGCTACGTTCCTTGGAGGGCACGGCAATCATTTGGGACCATTTATCCTACGCTATCCAGGAGTTGGTCGAAAGTCTCATGAAATCCGGGCTAACTGGTATAGCGCGTCAATTGATTATCGGAGCAGAAAAACTGGAGCGTACCAACGACTACCTTAAAGGCTATCACCGTCAACTTGAAATGGAGGCGGCCTAGCTGTCCGTTCTAAATTTCTTCGACGCTGTGCGGTATGCCCGTCGCGATATCCGCTATGATTTGCAGCTGCCACAGATGGATGAAGCCGCTTCCGTTGTTTCGGGAGTGGCTTTGCCTTTAGATGCCTGCCTTTTGAGTCGGGCCGTCCCTGACAATGGCCGCCCCATCAGTGGCATTTTTTTGGATAGTGAGCCTTTTCCCTATAATAGCTTAACACGGGGGCCTTCTGTGTTGCCCCCTGGGTATAAGCAAAGGCGCATTCCGTTCGGTTGGCTTCTGTATGGAATGCGCCTTAACGATTGGTTTTATTTATGGTGGGGGTAGCGTTGGGATGATCCGTTAAGCGTCGGCAACTGATTATACGCCCGGTCCGGGAGACCCTCGCAAACCAGCAGCAATATTCTGGTTGATGTTGATGATGATATTCAGCTTTTCAGGTGATGGATAGGCCATGACTTCGAAAATGCGCTTGTCGATAAAGGCCGCCAGACGAAGGATGTCGATTTTGAGCTTGCCGGGCAGCGGATTATCCTCGCGTTCCAATTCTCCCTGAAAAAGGCTCCAGATTTTCTGATTGTAGCGCAAGGCCTGATCAAGTTGCACCTCCAGATCGGAACTTCCCCAGTTCTCTTGGCATTTTTTCAGCTTGAGGGCCGCTTCGGTCAGGACCCGGGCTTCGGTTTCACGGCCCGAGATCGTCGATTTGTCCACCTGTTTATAAGCATTAACGGCAGGGTTATACACGGCTCATGATCTCCTTCTCGTAGTCAATCAGTTTGCGGGCCAGTTTGAGAGCCTGATAATAATGGTTACCGACAATTTTTTCGCTGATCTGATCGATGGTGGTAATGGTGGAAGGGGCGGCCTTGGTCATTTCTTTGACATAATTCCAGTAGGTGTTGTGGTGATCGATCAGATTTTCCTGGTCGATGTACATCAACTGGACCGTAAAATAAATTTTCTGGGCTACCGTTCGGGCATCGGCTTCACTCAGGATGTCTTTTTCCCGCAGGAGCAGCACCTTGTTTTCGATGAACAATTCGGCTTTGCTGTCACCGTTTTTAACGACGGCTCCGCCGATAATCATCTTCTCTCCGGGCTTCAACGAGATTTTCAGCGCCATGGTCAGTCTCCTTGCAGATTGTCGACGATGTTCGGCCGCCCCTTCGAACCGCTCCTTAAGGGCCGGCCTTTAATGTGTAATCGGAAATCCTGTCCCTGTCAAAAGTCACTTTTCCATGACAACCTGCACTTCTGCTCTGCGACGCTACATCATTTTCTCTATCGATCGAATGACACGCCCGGCATCCTCTGCTAATTTGCTGCGGCGCTGCTGGATCGTCTGCCGTGCCTGACCGAGGGCTTTCTGCATCGCTGCAACCTGTTCATCACTCGAATGGATCGTAATGTCGGGCAACCCCAATCCATCCCTCCCTGTATGTACCGGCTGACGGCGTATGCTCTGTCCCGTCTTCTGTCCCCCGATTTCAACTTCCCACTCTTTCGTCTGTTCGGCACCAGAGGGCCCGATGAGGTATTTTGCTCCGGCGTCCGGCGGAATGGTCAACTGATCGATCTGTTTGCGCAGCAAGGCAAATCGGCTCAGATAGTTGACACGGTCCTCGCTGCCGGGTGGATAGGGTGGATATTGCTTCAAGAACATCTCCACCTCGGACTCCATCTGTTCGACATTGACGTCGATCTCGGTCATGGCTTGGTCAGCAATACGGATGCTTCTGACCACAGCATTGAACTCGGCGTTGAACTGCTGCAGCGGGTGGGTCGAAAAAGGGCTGATCTCTGCTTTGATGCCGTCTACCGCCTCTCCTTTAGGGGTCTTGATGCTGTCCTCGCTGCCGTGATTCTCTCGCGAGGCGTCATCTCCCTTGTAGATGCGGTTGATTTGTGTAAAGGCCTGATTCGCAGCAATCTTCGACGTAATCATGGCTCGTTATCCTCGGTATAGGGTTAGCCCGGGGGAGGCTTTCTACCTTCCCCGGGCCTTCTTCCTAGCTGACAAATTGGCGGTCAGCTATCGGCCTGTTAGAACAGTCTCATGACGGACTGTGCCGCTTGGGAGGCCAGGCTCAGCGATGTGGTCCCCAGGCTCTGTCGCGTCTGGAGCATCAGCATGTTGGCGCCTTCCTCGTTCAAGTCGGCATTGACCAGTGTCGCGGCCCCATCCTCGAGGGTGTTGATCATCTTCGAGGTGAACTCCTGGCGCGTGGTGATCGTGCTCAACTGGTTGGACAGCGTCTTGGACGATGTCCGCAGGCTATCGCGAGCATCATCCAGAAGCGCAATGTCTCCGGTGATGTTGGCATCCGTTGCCCAACTGCCGCTGGCTGTGGTGCCGTTCAACGCACCGGTACCGTCCTTGCCGCTTACCGTCAATGTTGACTCGCCGGATTCGTCAAACGAGACGACGATGGACTGGCTGGCATCCAGCAGATTGGTGCCCTTGTAGCCGGAGTCGCCCCGCAATTCGGAGATCTGGGTCATCATCGTGTCGTACTGACCTGACAGCGTCGCGCGTTCCGTGGTGTCATTGGTGGCCAGGGCGGACTGCGCCAGCGACTTGGCCGAAGCGATCATGTCGGTGATGGCCGAAATACCGTTGTCGGCCGCCTTGATGGTCTGGATGGCTTCGGACATTTCGTCCTTGCGCATGGCCAGGTCGTTGGCCCGCTGGGTGTGGCCCTGGGCCGCAAAGAAATTGATGGGGTCATCCAGCGCGGAATTGACGCGCTTGCCCGTGCTCAGACGGGTCTGGGTGCTTTCCATCAGGTTTTGGGTCTGCTGCAGGCTGTAAAGATTGGCCCGCATGCCGCTGGTCAGGGTGATGTTGTTCATAGCCATGGTGTGTTGCTCCTTTCTAGAGGGTTTTCCCGGTCCTTCTGGCCAGGGAAATAGGGTTTATCCTTCTGGTAAACGGCGCCGTTAAGTCTGTTATCGGCCTTACTAAAAGAGACTTTAGCATTATTAAGAAACTTAACGTAAAGCGTTCTATGAGTCTGCATCCGGTTGACAGACAAACGCTTAACCATTTTATTTTTTTACATTTTATATGCGGTTTTTTTACTAAAAAAGGGGCGCCGAAGCGCCCCTTTTTTCATGCCTTTTACCACGACCGTCGGCCAATTGGCATTGGCGCGCGGTTTTTCGTTAGAACAGTCTCATGACGGACTGTGCCGCTTGGGAGGCCAGGCTCAGCGATGTGGTCCCCAGGCTCTGTCGCGTCTGGAGCATCAGCATGTTGGCGCCTTCCTCGTTCAAGTCGGCATTGACCAGTGTCGCGGCCCCATCCTCGAGGGTGTTGATCATCTTCGAGGTGAACTCCTGGCGCGTGGTGATCGTGCTCAACTGGTTGGACAGCGTCTTGGACGATGTCCGCAGGCTATCGCGAGCATCATCCAGAAGCGCAATGTCTCCGGTGATGTTGGCATCCGTTGCCCAACTGCCGCTGGCTGTGGTGCCGTTCAACGCACCGGTACCGTCCTTGCCGCTTACCGTCAATGTTGACTCGCCGGATTCGTCAAACGAGACGACGATGGACTGGCTGGCATCCAGCAGATTGGTGCCCTTGTAGCCGGAGTCGCCCCGCAATTCGGAGATCTGGGTCATCATCGTGTCGTACTGACCTGACAGCGTCGCGCGTTCCGTGGTGTCATTGGTGGCCAGGGCGGACTGCGCCAGCGACTTGGCCGAAGCGATCATGTCGGTGATGGCCGAAATACCGTTGTCGGCCGCCTTGATGGTCTGGATGGCTTCGGACATTTCGTCCTTGCGCATGGCCAGGTCGTTGGCCCGCTGGGTGTGGCCCTGGGCCGCAAAGAAATTGATGGGGTCATCCAGCGCGGAATTGACGCGCTTGCCCGAGCTCAGACGGGTCTGGGTGGTCTCCATCAGGTTTTGGGTCTGCTGCAGGCTGTAAAGGTTGGCCCGCATGCCGCTGGTCAGGGTGATGTTGTTCATAGCCATGGTGTGTTGCTCCTTTCTGGATGTTGATCGGGCATTCTGCCCTTTAGAGTGAGGCATTGACGAAATATTCGTCGCTGGAATGCTTATCGGACGTCCGTGGAAAACCTTTAAGTTTTTTTTCACAACATGTGTCCCTATCCGTTTCCGGCACCGCCAGAGCCCCTCCTCAGAAATTCATGGAACCCATCTCAAATAAGTTTTCCCGCCCGTTATCGGCGCTGAAGCCTTGTGGCAGGTCCTCGACATAGTGGCGTATACTTGCGGGTTGATCCTCGGCTTCGCCCTGATCTCGAACGAAAACGCTAATTTTGAGCTGAGTCATGGTCTTTCCCGATGGATTGTCCTTTCTAATGAGCAATAGCAGGGCATTGTATTTCACAAGCCTCTAAAGATTTCTTCAAACAATCCGATATAAAAAAAAAGAATCCTGCGCGCTGTCCAAAAACGACGGTCCGCAGCCGATATCGAAATGCAAAACGAGATGCCTTAATAAAGGATAAACACCTTGGACAGCCGAACGAAAATTCTGGTGGTGGACGACGAACCGACCATCTGCAGCATGATGAAGGTGTTTCTGACCCGAATCGGCTATGCGGTCAAAACCGTCAACACGGGCGATGAAGCCATCACGGTCTTTGATGAGGATCCTCCCGATATGGTCTTGTTGGATATCAGCATGCCCGGGATGCGCGGCATCGATGTTCTGCAGCTCATGAAGACCCGTAAAGCCGATTGCGGGGTCATTATGTTGTCAGCTTATGGCGACGAGCAAACCATCCAGGAGGCCATCGACATGGGGGCATACTGCTATATCCAAAAACCCATGGAACTGCTGGATTTAAAAAAGCGGCTGGAAGAATTGCATGAACACATCTCGGAGGCAGCCTAAGTGCGGCGTATCCAGCTGAAAGAGGCCCAGGTCGATATGATTCTGGCTGCCGATATCGACAATGCACAGCAGATGTTGCTATTGAAAAAAGGGACCTGTCTGACAGCGAAAAATCTACGTATGCTCAAATCCTGGGGGATTGATCGTCTTTATGTTGAATTGCCGGCGAATGATGATGCGGATAACGCTCAGGCGCCTGAAAATCTCATCGACCTGGAACAGCAAATCCTATCCCGATTTACCGGTCCCGTAGAAAACCCGATTGTATCCGAAATCTGTCACGTGGCGGCCGAAATCATTCATGACCGCAGGCCTCTGAAGGAATAAGGTCATGCTGTCACCGCGACTCAAGGCACTTGTCCGTCACATTGATGATCTTCCTACCCTGCCCCGGACGGTTTTCCGCATCACGGAAATGATCAACAATCCCGGCGCGTCCGCCCGCGACCTGGCGAGCGTCATCACAGACGACCAGGTCCTTACGGCACGTCTGCTGCGATTGGTCAATTCCTCTTTCTATGGGTTTCCCCAGCGCATTTCAACGGTCACCCGAGCCATCGTATTGCTGGGCTTTGATGCCATTCGCCATCTTCTGCTAACCACTTCGGTGTTTGATGTGTTCTCGAATCGCAATCAAGAAACGACGTCTAGCCATGAAGACCTCTGGGATCACTCGCTGGGCTGCGCCGTGGCGGCCAAGGTCATCGGCCGACATATCCGTCACGAGAAAATTGAAGAATTGTTTGTCTGCGCCCTGCTCCATGATATCGGCAAAATCGTATCCATGGTGTACGCCCCCGATGATTATTATGCTGCCGTCCGCCTGGCCGCTGAAAAGAATAGTCTGCTGATCGAGGCGGAAACAGAACTTTTCGAGTTTACCCACACTGACACCGGCCGCCTGTTGGCGGAACGGTGGCACCTGCCGGCCATGGTCACCGAGGTCATCGTACACCATCACACACCCGGCCAAGCCGGCGCTTTCGTTCGGGATGCAACCATCGTTCACCTGGCGGATATTCTCTGCCGTGCGCTGCGATACGGTTCCGGTGGCGACAATCGTATTCCGGCTCTCGATCAATGCGTTTGCGACCTGCTTAATATCCAAAAAGATCAAATCGATACGCTGTTGCGTGAAATTGAAGCAGGCTTTAATGACATCCGTCCGTTCACCGAGGCGATCACAACAGCGGCGTCCGATGGGCATAAGGCGGTGGTGACGCCTGTCATCTTTTAGTCTATAGCCACTTAAGCGAGCCGTTATATGAATTTGCCCCTTCCTGAAAGCGCTATTCTCGCCTTTGTTGATAAAGTGGAGGATCTCAGTCTTTTCCAGGACCGCATCGAAAAACCATCCCGCATCCCCCAAATCTGGGACGCTTTTCGAGAAGAGATCGAGCGACAGATAAAATCGACGGCCATTGCCTTGTTTCTGGTTGACCATAAAACGCGCAGCTTTGAGTTACGCCACTGGGCACCCCTTGATTGTGAAAGCCCGTGTCGCCGCGAAGTCGATGCGCAAATCGAATGCGGCACTTTTGCCTGGATCATCAACCGCCGACTACCGGCGGTTATACCGTCACAGGTTTTCAGAGGCCCCCAGACCCTTGTCATGCTGCCCCTGGCAACCCATGCCCGAACACTTGGCGTTGCCATGGTCACGACGACGATCGAAGAACAAGCCGTAACCCATGAACGTCTGCGCCTTTTGGGTATTTTATCCAAGCAATGCGCGTTGGTGATGGAGAACACCCTGCTTTACGATCAATTGAAAACGGAACACGCTTCCCTGCAGGCCGCGCAGGCGCAAATCATCCAGGCGGAAAAATTTGCCGCGTTTGGGAGGCTTACATCAGGCGCCTTCCATGAATTGCTGAACCCTCTTAACATTATCAGCGGTCACCTGCAGCTCATGATGATGGCCGAAGATCTTAAGCAACCCTGGAGTGACGACCTCTTCTCAATGAAATCGGCCTCAGACCGTATTGCGGCCATTGTCAACAGTCTGCTGAAATTCTCCTCGAAGCGCGCCTCGAAAGGCGTTGCGATTGACGTCGCTGAGGCGCTTCGGCAACTGCTCGAAGACGTCAAAGCCCGTCGACCGGAGCGCCCTGTTGCAATTGAAATGTCATGCGAACCGGGGTTGCCCCCGATAACGGCTTATGAAGAAGATTTCAAAACCGTTCTTAATCATCTTTTAGACAACGCCTTCGATGCCATGCCGGAAGGGGGAACACTTCAAATTGGGGTTGGATATGCCACAATTACGATAGAGGAAAATGACGTCCGACAGGCCCTTGAAATCCGTGTGACCGACAGCGGATGCGGCATTTCGGAATCCAATACGCACAAGGTATTCGATCCCTTTTTCACGACCAAGGCCGTAGGAGAAGGAATGGGATTGAGCCTTGCCGTCAGCTATGCGCTGGTGTGTGCCATGGGAGGAACGCTCGCCTTCAAAAGCGCCGAAAATGATGGGACCGAGTTCTACATTCGACTGCCGATCGACACATCGCCCTAATCGTTTGAACTGCCCGCCAGTACTTTTTATGGGCTATTTTAGTCTAAAGGAAATGCGGTATCAGCCGATATGGGGTACAGAACATTTCAACCGGGTGACATCACAAGAAGGGACAATAAACGATGGAATTAGCAACCTTTGATCTGCCCATTTTTCTCCGGGGAGCAACCCGGGAAGTGTTTGATACGATGTTATCCATGGAATTGAACGAACAGGATACCCTGTCCTTGGCGGACGGTAGCCGCATTGTGGGGTCCGTCAGTCTCGCCGGCAGCGTCTCAGGCACGGTCAATATCCATGTCAGTGACACTTTTGCGGCTCAGATTACAGCAAACATGCTCGGTATGGAGATCGATGAGATCGAAAGCGACGAAGAAGTCCATGACGTCATCGGTGAACTGAGCAACATGATTGGCGGCGATTTGAAATCCCGTCTGTGCGATGCCGGGTTCATCTGTGAACTTTCCATTCCGTCAATCACATCCGGCAGGGACTTCAACATCGAGTCGAAGGGCTGGGCGGTAAAAGAATCGGTCTGTTTTCAATATCAGGACCACATCGCGTTGATCGAGGCCTTTATCAAAAACGGCGGATAAGCCGCCGCATTAGGAGGAAAACGATGGGATTAAAAATTTTGACGGTCGATGACAGCAAGACCATACGCATGATCGTTAAAAAAGCGTTCCGCCCCTATGATTGTCAGATTGTCGAGGGCGAAAACGGGGTGGAGGGACTGGCCCTGGCATCCAAGGAGAAGCCGGATCTGATCATTCTCGACATTACCATGCCCGTGATGAATGGGGCTGAAATGTTGTCCAAGATGAAGGAAGAGCCTGATCTCAAAAATATTCCGGTGATTATGCTGACGGCCGAAGCCGGCAAAGACAATGTGATGAAAATCGTCCAGATGGGGGTCAAGGACTACATGGTCAAACCCTTCAAGGGGGAGCAGCTCATCGAACGCGTTACCAAAATTATGCCGCTGTCAGAGAAAAAGGCGGAAGCGCCGGCGGAAGAAGAGAGCAGCAAATATTTTAATCTCGATGGTGATATTCAGCTGCTCGCCGTTCCTTCTAAAATTTTACGCCCCACGATCGTCGACGTTGAATCCCAGCTCAAGCCCAAACTCAAAGAGATGTCCAGCGGCGGCATTAAAAAAATGATTCTGGATCTTTCGAAAATTACCGAAACCAATGTCTCTCTGATCAAGCTGATCATCACCATACTTGACAATTGCCAACTGGCCGGCGTCAAGGTTCTTACGGTCGCCAGTGCCAGTCTTGGCAAGGAGCTTAAAGAATTTCAGGAAACAGGCAATATCCCCATTCATTTTTCCATCGACGATGCCAAAGCCGCCTTCTAGTATACCCGTTGCGAATTGACATGCCTGTCGACCGATCATTCCGACTGGTTTCAAGCCTCTCCTAATTCAACAAAGGGGGGCTGGAATCAGTTGGATGACCGGGGAGCAGTCCGGCATCGTAGGTGTTGATGCCGCAATCCCTGAAAAAGCCCCCTCAGCTAAAACTAAGGCCCCCCGTCTGTTCAACCTCAACCGCACCACCCGCGTGGAAAATATCAGTGTTCATCCAGCGATGATAGATTTTGGTTTCTGGCTGGGCCCAAGCGCGTTTTCCCGCTCTGCGGGACTTCCTGTCTGATTGATGCCCATCGGTGGGTGTCAAGCGGAGGAATAGCGCGCCATTTCGAGGATTGAAAACAAGTGAGAACGCCGCCAGGCGCCGAAAGATGCCATTTATGGATGGACACGATCAAACGGGATCAAATCATACCCGGCCCTTCTTTTGGTTTAAATCTAAAGTTTTCCTATTAAATACCGATAGTTTTCCATGATGGCGTATAGGTAGGCCACCCTGTCTATCGTTTCATCGGAGGTCATCACTGGTGTTTGCGATCAAACATGTGAAACGGAAAATGGAATGCGTGCCGTTACGGCCATACGATTTTCGGATTTAAGCCGTAAGAATGACACATGACAAGCAAGCATCAACGGTTTTTCTAACGGTCGCCCTGCCGGCCATTCAATGGGACTGTACTGAAATGAAGATACCCCCCAAAGCCATTGTTCCCCTCAATGACTTGATTGATCAGGTCAATCGATCCAACATTTCAACCATTGGCAGTGTCGTCGCACGGATTATCGCCGTCATCAACAATCCCGATGCAACCGCCAAAGAACTCGTCGAGATCATTCTGACCGATCCGCCCCTGGCTGCCAATGTTCTGCGACTGGTGAATTCCGCCTATTGCGCTCCCAAAAATAAAATTGCCGATATTCAACAGGCGGTGATTTTTATCGGTTTTGAAGCCCTTAAAGAGCTTGCCTTGAATCAGAAAGTTTGTGAAATTTTTAAGCGAAACCAGAACATTAACGGCTATTCCCGCGCCCGACTGTGGAAACACAGTGTGGCGGTTGCTCTGTTCAGCAAAATGATCTATAGACGAGAATTCGCACAAAGAGGTGAAAACGCTTACGCGGTAGGGCTATTGCATGATTTGGGCATCATCATCGAAGACCAGTTTCAGAACGAAATCCTGACCCATATTCTTGAAACAGCTTCCACCAGAGATATCGCCCTTGTCAGCGCCGAACGGGAAGTGCTGGGGTATGATCATGCCCAGATCGGTATGGCACTGGCGGAAAACTGGAAGTTACCGGCAGAGATTACCATGGGTATCGGATACCACCACAATCCAGAGCAGGCACCGGATGCTTGCGTGCCGTTCACCCGCGTAATCCATATTGCCAATGCGAGCTGCCAGAAAAACGATATCGGCTATTGCGATGCAACCCAGCAGGATGAGGGTCTGTTCAACCAGTGCCGGCAAGCACTCAACCTCGAACCTCACGCCCTCGACTTGATCATGCAGGAAGTCCAACAAAAGCTCACTGAAATGGAAGCCGAAGGCGTACTATAGACGCGCACTCATGGAACCGTCCCATTCATCAGAAGAAGATAGGATCAGGCCGCTAGAAACCAAAATCCGTCATCTGCAAAACGAACTCGATCTGACCCAGACGGAATATCAAAACCTGATCGATAATTATTTCAACATCTTCTCCAACATGGAAAAGATGGTCGAAGAGCGTACGCGTGAGTTAAATCAAGTCAAGTCACAACTGGAGGTCAAGACCCGCGAACTCCAGATTATGCTCGATGCGTCGCCGGCCCTGATTTTTTACAAAGACACCCGGGGCCGCTATATCCGTGCCAACCGCAAATTTTCCGATTTTCTGGATATTCCCATTACCGAGATCATTGGGAAAACTCATCACGATCTCCTTCCCGACAGCAATGAGCCCATCTTTTTAAACGACGAAGACGTTCTCTCATCCGGTCAGCCGATCCTGGGCCAATACAGCCATGTCAATACGCCGGCTGGCCGCAAGCCCATGATAATCGACAAAATTCCGAATAAGGATGCAAGGGGCAATGTCATCGGCATCATCGGCTTTGCCACGGATATGTCCGAGCAGGAAAGAGCCCAGAAAGAGAAGCTCGAATTACAGGAGCGATTGGCCCGCTCCCAGAAAATGGAATCCATCGGACTGCTGGCAGGCGGCGTGGCCCATGATCTCAACAATGTCCTGACCGGCTTTGTCAGCTATCCGGAATACCTCCTCATGGAACTTCCGGAAAACAGTCCGTTGCGCGATCCCATTTTGACCATCCAGGAGTCCGGGAAGAAAGCCGCCGCCATTGTGCAAGACCTGCTGACCCTTGCCCGCCGCGGCGTTACCCATACCGAGGTGCTCAACCTCAATGAGATCGTTACCAGCTATGTCGCATCTCCCGAACATCAGCGAATGGCATCCGATACCAGCCGCGTGCGCCTGGAGATGCGTTTGGGGGGCGATCTGCTCAACATCAAGGGCTCAGGCGTCCACCTGCGTAAAACCATCATGAATCTGGTGTTCAATGCCTTTGAGTCCCAGTCGGACGAAGGCCAGGGCCAGGTCGTCATCCGAACTTTCAACCGCTACGTCGACAAGTCATTGAAGGGCTATGACAACGTCCAAGAGGGCGACTACGCCGTTCTGGAAGTCCAGGATCACGGGATCGGGATAGCGGCTGAAGACTTGAACCGCATCTTCGAGCCCTTCTATACCCGCAAGGCGATGGGACGCAGTGGGACCGGTTTGGGGATGGCGGTGGTCTGGGGAACGGTTCAAGACCACAAGGGCTACATCGACGTGGAGAGTATTGTTGGGGAGGGCAGCGTTTTTCGGCTCTATTTCCCGGCCACCCGCGAAGCGGCCAGCTGCGGGGCCGATCCGATCCCCATTCAGGCCTACATGGGGCGCGGCGAGCGCATCCTTGTCGTCGACGATATCAAGGAACAGCGCGAAATCGCCACGAGCCTGCTGGGACGGTTGAATTACAAGGTCGAAAGCGTGGCCAGCGGCCTGGACGCCCTTGAATACCTCAAGCGCAAAACGTCTGATCTGGTGATCCTGGATATGATCATGGAACCGGGCATCGACGGCCTGGAAACCTACCGCCGTATTCTATCCATACGGCCGAAGCAGCGCGCCATCATCGCCAGCGGCTATTCGGAAACCCAGCGTGTGCACGAAGCCCAGCGGCTCGGTGCGGGCACCTACGTGCGCAAACCTTACATGCTCGAAACAATCGGCTTGGCTGTGCGCCGGGAGTTGGATCGACCGGCGGCTTAGCCTCGACGAATGGTGTGTTCAGATTTGGATGGGGGGCACGTCAGTGCCCCCCTTGTAGATTGGATGAGTGCGGATATTTGTTTGCCAATCAATCACCGTGCGCCGCTTACGGCCACCGCCACGCTGAAAACCTGATCGATTATCGAGACCGCCACGTTGAAATTGCCATCATCATAACGCTCATCACTGCTGTAGTGATGGTAGACGTGCTTTTCAACCACCGGCCTTTTGCGGTCGTAGTCCCGGCGGTGATCCTGCCCCTGATGCCGATATTCCCGGCGCTGTTGGTAGCGGTTCCGGTGGGGGTTGCCCTTGCCCTTTTCCCAGCCGTAATGGTTCCCTGGAGGGGTTTTGTAGGTCTGATGATAAGCCTTGTCATTCCCCCGGTTTTTACCGCCCTTGCCGTGTCCGTCCGCCCAGGCGTTGCTGCCGAGTGCCAACGTAAGTCCAACCAGTGCGATGCCAATCATTATGAGCTTGCGTGTCATGGCGATCTCCTTCGTTTTGGTTTGAGGACAATGCCGTATGGCCTGTTTGACGGGTATGACGAGGGTGCTCACTAAAAAGTCTACATTTTGAAGGGGAGGAGCTTGACGGGGGAGATTCAGGCTTTTCTGTCCAAGTTTGTCGATGATGCCGAGGAAGCCTTCGATGAAGCGCTGGTCGTCTTGCGGGATGTCGAGTCGTAAGACATCGCGTATGATGACGAGAACTACGAGGATGATTAGAGGCCAGGCCTATGGGGTGCTGCTAAATGGCCATAAAACCGATCAATCGGAGCACCTTCTGCCACTGGGGTCAGGGAAATAAAAAAGGGAATCAAGCTTAACACCTTGATTCCCCTACTCTTCTTTGTGGTGCGCCCGGCAGGATTCGAACCTGCGACCTACGGATTCGTAGTCCGGCGCTCTATCCGGGCTGAGCTACGGGCGCAATGGGCTGTTGTTCAAACGAGGTGCTTCATAAGCCAATCCCTGGTTGATGTCAACGAATAATTGGGCAACGGCCGGATCGAGCTACCCCAGTTGCGGCCGGCCTAGGGTTTGAAGTCGTGCTGCGCTGTCTGGTATCCCCATCGTTGAGCCACCCCGGAAAAATCAATTCAATCGGGCGAAAACACTTTTTTGAGATAACTTCTATTCAACGGTTCTTGCCTCCGGGCGCCAAATCCTCTATGAAGCTTTGGTTTGCCATTATTTACAGGGAGAACCATGGAAAGCGACCCGCGAGATACCGCGTTCATGCGGCTGGCGCTGGAGGAGGCCGGCCGGGCGGCCGACCTGGAGGAAGTGCCGGTGGGTGCCGTGCTGGTTTCGAGCGAAGGCGAGATCCTGGCCCGGGCCCACAATCGGACCATCTGCGACAACGATCCCAGCGCCCATGCCGAGATGCTGGCCATCCGGCAGGCGGCCGCACGCCTGCGCAACTACCGGTTGTTAAACACAACCCTCTATGTTACGGTCGAACCTTGTCTGATGTGCATGGGCGCCATTATCCATGCCCGGATCGCCAAGCTGGTTTTCGGAACACGGGACCCAAAATGGGGCGCCGCAGGATCGCTTTACAACCTAGGCGAAGACCGCCGCTTGAACCATCACACCGAAATTACAGAAGGCCTGCTCCTGGAAGAGTGCCGTGATCTGATCCAGGGGTTTTTTCGTGCGCGCCGTCTGGGATGACCCGTTGCTATGCGGGACTCACAGGCGAGCCTATTAACGACCAACTTTGCAAGGAGCATCTCGTGTCCAATCTGGTGATCATCGGTACTCAATGGGGCGATGAAGGCAAAGGGAAAATTGTGGATCTGCTGGCCGCCGATGCCGATATCGTGGCCCGCTTCCAAGGCGGCAACAACGCCGGCCACACCATGGTGGTGGATGGTCAGCAGTTTATCAGCCACTTAGTCCCCTCCGGCATTTTGCAGGGCAAAATATGCGTGATCGGCAATGGGCTGGTGGTCGATCCCGGCGTCCTGCTGGGCGAGATCGACTACCTGACGGATAAAGGCGTGAACATCGGCCCGGACAACCTCAAGATCAGCGACCGGGCCCACGTCATCATGCCCTACCACAAAGCCGTGGACAACGCCCGGGAGCGCATGAAGGGCGACCAGAAGATCGGCACCACCGGGCGCGGCATCGGCCCCTGCTACGAGGACAAGGCCACCCGGCGGGGCATCCGCTTCGTGGAGCTGATGGACGGCGACCTGTTCGAAGAGCGCGTGCGGGCCATCATGGAGGAGAAAAACTTTTATCTGGAACACTACCTCAAGGCCGAAACCGTGGATCCGGAAGCCGTGATCGCGGAATACCGCGCCTACGCCGAACGCCTGCGGCCCTATGTGGAAAACGTTTCCGTCACGCTCGACCGGGCTATCAAAGACGGCGGCCAGGTGCTTTTCGAAGGCGCCCAGGGAACCCACCTGGACATCGACCACGGCACCTATCCCTATGTCACTTCCTCCAATACGGTGGCGGCCAATGCCAGCTCCGGGGCCGGGATCGGCGCACGCCACCTCAACGGCGTGACCGGCATCGTCAAGGCCTATACCACCCGCGTGGGGGCAGGCCCCTTCCCCACCGAGCTTTTCGACGAGATCGGGGACCGCATCCAGGACAAGGGCGCTGAATTCGGGGCCACCACCGGACGCCGCCGGCGCTGCGGATGGCTGGACACGGTCATCGTGCGCAATGCTGTGCGGCTGAACGGCCTGACCGGCCTGGCCATCACCAAGCTGGACGTGCTGGGCGAGCTGGACGAGATCAAGATCTGCGACGCCTACGATTACAAAGGGCAAACCCTCACGGAATTTCCCACGGATCTTAGGGTGCTGGCGGAATGTAAGCCCATTTACGAAACGGTTCCGGGATGGAAGGCCGATATCAGCGGCATCCGTTCCGAGGAAGACCTGCCGGAGGCGGCCCGCAGCTACCTGAAACGCATCGAAACCCTGACGGAGACGCCCATTGACATCATTTCCGTGGGGCCCGGACGGGAGCAGACCATAGTCGTCAGGAACATTCTGGCCCGGTAGATGCTGGTTTCTGGATACTGGATGCTGGGGACTGGATGCTGGATACTTGATGCTGGATGTTGGATTCTTGACGCCGGGTCAAAAGCCTTTTTGCCCAAAGCCAAACGGAAAAATTGATTGACATTTTAGGAGGTCTTTACTAATCAAGTCAGTCTTGTCGGGAAGTGGCTCAGCCTGGTAGAGCACAGCGTTCGGGACGCTGGGGTCGCTGGTTCAAATCCAGTCTTCCCGACCAAATTAAAACAAGTACTTAGGGCGCCTTTCAAAAAGAGGGCGCCCTAAGTTTTTGGTAACTTGGTTACCAATAGTTAGCTTGTCTAACTAATATCGACCGCACTGTCTTCAAGACCACCTGCCCGGGCACCGATTCACCAATAAAAAAGGGCGGGGAAAATTCCCGCCCTTCCTCAAATTAAACCCTGTTTTACCGGCTGCTAACTCCGGACTTTGCTCTTCAAAATGTCGACCAAACCTGAATTTTTCAGAGCGCGTTCACCGAACCAAAAAGCAAGGACAATGATATTGATCGCCTTCAGCATCGCGATCGCTTCCGGTGCCCAGGTCGACGTTTGCCCGGTGAAAAACAAAAAGTCGAACCAGCCGACCAGGATCGTGAACGCCGGCCGGATCATGGCTCGCAAAATGACGATAAGGCGCGGGACGTCTTTCGCGGCGCCTTCGTATTGCACGACAAAATCTCGGAAAGCGCTTGATTCGGATCGCGCTTCCTTCGCGATGAACATTTCCATATTTTGTTTGAGTTCGGCCTGGTCTTTTTCCGACATCTTGTCGCGGACGAATTTATCAAGACCCGTGTTAACCAGGTCGAAGACCGCCGAAACCGGATCAAACGCCATGATGATTACCCCCCTCCCCTTCCGCCCCAGGTATTAAACTCCCCTGGTGGCCTTTTTTAGCGCATACGCCCTTGCCCGCGCCTTCGCCTTCAGCTCTTCGAATTCGGCCCGGATCGTGTCGTCAACGTTAAAAGCTTTTTCCAAATGCTTTTGATTGTTGCGCGCGATAAAATAGGTAACGATCGCGCCGATAAGACCCCCGATGAAAAACACCATGACCAGCTCGAACATGACCTTCCCCCTTCCGTTTAAGAGTGGCAGTAAGGGCCGACATCGAACGATGTGATCAAGAGCGATGATTCGGCCGCGTTGTTCATTCTTTCGAGAAATAGACGGAATGCGGCGCTTGAAGACAATACGGCGCGTCGATCGATGCGACCGATCGACATGCCGGGCGCGATGCAGCCCTTTAAATCCGCGATGGTATTCCCGACGTGGAAAAGGATGCCGTTTCTTCCGGGTACGTCTTCAACCTGGTAGGTCGGGCCAAACTTTTCCGTGCCGAACCACGTTGCACGCTGCCGGACGGTATAGAGCCCGGGTGGAATACAGGAAATGCCGTTTTGATTGCTGCGCCATGGCAATTCGAGTGAAAAGCAGATGATTTCCCCAGCGACGGAAAGAACGCCGAAGGTGCCGTCTTCCGTGTGTTCATGCCTGAAAATCTGAATCATTTCTTTAGAAGCCTTTCTATCCGATCGTTCAGCAGCGCTGCATTCGTGTTGAGTTGATTGATCGAATGGTTGAGATCCGCGAACTTCTGGTCGCCGTCTTCCAATCGCTTGATCAGCGATGAAACCCGCTCTTCCATACGCGCCATGTCCGGCTTGATGTCCGTCACGACCTTTTCAACGGAACTGATCCGCTTCAAATGTTCGCCGCAACGATCCGGGTCCCATTTCCTGCGGTCCATGACCGGCCCGGCCGGTGTTTCGATTGTCGCCCGGCCGCGCTCTTCTTTTTTCGCTTTGTAGAAATCAAAACCGATTTTGCCCGATATCGCTGACACCTGGAGCGTCAAAAAAGCCATGACAAGGCGCAGCCAGGCCGGCAATTCCCCGCCTTGGGTCAGACATTCGCGCACAACCGCTTCAATTGCTTTGGTGGTTTCCGGGTCCATAAGTAAAATCGTCCTCTTTAACTTAGGCTGATAGCGCAGCCGCCGGCCGGGATCCGCACGACATCGCCCGACGCCGGCGACGCCTCATCGATGCCGGTATCGTAAAACAGCAGATTGCCGGCCGCCGCCGCGTCCGCGATCGCCATCGCGGTCAGGATCCCCCAGGTGCCGGTGGGCGTGTTGAAATTGACGACAGCCAGGTTGTCGACCAGCCCGGCGGCCGCCAGCCCCCAGGAAGGCGAGGCCCCGCCATTCGGATTGACGAGCGCGCGTGCATAGCCATTGCCCGGTTCGGTGATCGTGTACCCGGTATCCGCGTCGGATACTTCCGCTGTGCAAAGCGCCAGATAGATTGCCGGCGATGCAAAGGCCTGGTTGCGGAACATGAAATCAAGCAGGGCATTGGCCAGATAGTCGGAAAAGCCCCCCGCGTTGAAACCAATCGCCACTTCGCCGGCCGCAACACTCGGGTTGTTGCCCGTGACCACGTTTTTCGCCAGGACCAGCGATCCATGGGCCAACATGTTGCCCGCGGACAGCGCGTCGAACAGTGCCCAATGGCTGACCAGACCCCAGGGTGCGGTTACCGTGTCGAACTGTACCAGTGCGCTTTGCTCTATTGCGCGACCGGCCGCCGCGTCGAAAGCGATCGCCTTGCGCGCATATCCGCCCCCCGACGGTTCGGCCAGACCGGCGCCGGTGTCCAAAGGATCGGCCGTCGACAAGCCCAAGTAGACCGTTGCCGGCGGCGTGTAGGTCACTCCGTTTAGGATGTGATCCAGAAGTTTGTTTTCGGCGAAATCGCTGATGCTTCCCATTTGAATTTCTCCCCTATGAGGCTTTCATGATGAAGACCACGGTCCGGTGTGAGGGTTGCCAGGCATGACCGTTTAGCGTGCCATTATGGGTATGGATGAAGTCGGCATCCGTATGCCGCATGGCGATTCGTTGATTGGCCGGCATGGATGCCGTTTCGTTTTCGTGATCATGGACGCCGAAACCGTGGGTCGTGGAAATGCTGATATCGATCGTATGGTCGCCCGTCCCGGAAATATTCTCGTTACCTGTGGCAACGATTTCGATGAAACAATCCCGCAAGTCCGGTGTCCCGCTGGTGCCGTCGCAGATCAACCAGCCGCCGGGCGGCGTCCAGGATTCCCACATGCCGATCATGCCGGCGCTGGGTGCGAAGGCGGCCGATGCATTCGACCAGGCGGACAACAGTTTGCGCTTTAAATCCGGCGTCACATTGACCGTAATTCCGGTGGGTGTGTGCTCACCATCATAGGTGAACCATTCCACCGTGTAGACAATGGTCCGATGATCGGCATCGACAAAGGTTGTGTGGGCATGGAATCCGCCTTCAGTCAGGTCGGCAGTCGGGCTGTTACCCCCGCCGTTTGCAGGCCCGCCGGCGTTGTTTATCCTCAAGTTGCGACCGGCCATGTTGATAAGATTGGTCAAGCCCGACAAGTTCCCGGTGGAAAGAACAACCGCATTAATGGGAATTTCTTCTTGGTCGGCGGTCGCCTGAATAAACGGGAAGCTTCCGTAGGGAGGTGTATAGTTGAAGGTTTCCAGAGTATGCGTATGACCGCCGGCAGCCACTGGTGGTGAACAACAGGGGTTCATGGCCACGCCGCCCACATCTTTGGGAACATAGAATGTCCCGCCGACAGCAAGATGCTCTCCGGCTTCGGAAAGCTCCAAGTAGGGAGAGGCGGCGGCCGCTCCGCCGGTATCCACAACGGGATCGGCGCTGGTGGGCGCACCTTTCAGGAAATTGGCTTCGGATCCGCCCAACCATAGGGTCCAGCTGGCGGGCAGACTGGCCGGGTTTCCGTTAAAGGGCAGAATGAGGCCGGCGGGTACGGGAGAGCTTGCGCCGCCAAGGTCAATGGCCGTGGTCTGGGTAACGCCGGCAATCGTTGCGGTGGGTTCTACGAGGTTGAATACATCTATCGCCGTGGTCAACGTAGCGCCGCTCAGGGCGGCAGTAATCGAAAATTCGATTGCAAAATCGATTGCCGTAGTTTGGGTAGCGACGGCCATGGATGCGGATAGCTCCAGGGTCGCACCCACGTTAAGAACTTCAATCGTGCTGGTTTGGGTAGTCCCCTCCAGCGCGGCCGTCAGTTCGTTCAGTAGTACAAGCACCGCCGCCGTTGTGTCGGTTCCGGACGTCATGACCACCGTCAAATCGAAGTCGAGCACAAGGACGGCCGGCGCAGTTTCCGTATCAACCACCATGGACGCGGCCAAATCGAATTGCGAAGCAGCAAAAACCGCCTTGATATGGATCGCGGCGGCCACATCGACCATGTCCATGATCCGGAAGTGATCGATTTGTGGCTTGATGAGGCGCAGCAAGGCTTTGTCCAGGGCGTCGCCTGATGAGAAATCGAAATTGATAACGTCGCCCCGCTCCAGATCGCTGCCTGAATAGCCGCAATCCATTTCAACGATGATACGCGGGAAGGCTTGTTCCTTTAGCCGCAAAGACAAAACGTCCAGGGCTTGCTGTTCGTCGATAATGAACGGAAAAGAAAGTTGACTGCCTTCCAACGTCCCGAATTTAGAAATGCTGGCCGCGTTTTCCGCTACAACAATCGCACGGTTCGCCTCGATGCTATCGCCATGCCCGGACCACTCTCGGCCAAATAGTCCCGTTTTTCGGTTAACGATATCAACCCGTGGCGTAAAATGAAGGCGGCCTTGCCCCTGGTCGATGCGATCGGCGGTCAATGTTTTGGCGGCCGTTATGTCGCCGCCGATCGGAACCATTTCATGCGTCCCAGCCCCCCAAAATTCCATAGAACAGGCTTGAACCGCGATTTGGTTCAACAGTTCGCGAACGTTCGGCCGCTCCAAAACCGCAACGCCCAGGCGATAGCCATTGGCAGCGAAAAACGCGCCGGCGGCCGCATAGCTTGCTCCGATCGCATCGTTTGACAGGCCGCAACGGTCCAAAAGAATATGCTTGCAAATATGGTCCGGCCTTTCAATGAGCCCGAAAGGCGTGCCGGTATAGGTTCCCAGATCATCGTCCTGCCATCCCCTGATATCGACGGACACTTCGCTACCGATAACAACATCGGCGCCCGAATTCCCGGACAGAACAACGGTTCCAAGCTTCGATGCCGCGCCAAGCTTTGCAACCCCTGTCGCTTCCGAGGAATCAACCCGGTATTCGACGTCAAGCCACAACGCACAGCACATCATATGGGACAGGATGCTGTAACCCTGAACCTTAAAATATCCGTTATTTATTTCGGACCAAGTAACACCTGAACAACTTTCCCAGGAGGTGACAACATTTGTTATCGTATGTTGCCCGGTTTTGACCGTTACGCGACTAACAATCGTTCCGTCGCTGGCCCGAAAAGAACCATAGATCGTCCCTTCGGTCACGCCTTCCGGCCAATAATAAACGATACCCAACCGCCAGCGGTATGGCGTCCCGCCAGGATTTTTCCAACCACAAAAGTCAAACGTCGCGACCGTGCTATCATAAATAAAGGCCATGGTATCCGGTACAAATCCTAAAACCCGTTCCATATAATCACCATAGGTTCCGGGAGTTGTTTTTGACCGGATTGATTCGGGGTTTAAGGTGATATAGGCAAGATCACCGTGTTTGTGCGATCCTTGGTTGACATCTATCGTATCTTCGACTTCGATTTGATCTTCAATATTGATTTGTTTGGTAAGCGACGGCATCGTATTGAAGGCGATAACGGCGCGGCCAGGATAGGACGGGTGTTCGTCGCCGGATAGCCCCGTATAGGCCGTATAGTTGCCGCTTTGCCGAATCCGGTCGACATAGACCGCGACAACGGACTGAATCGGATGCCCCCAGGCGTAAACATAGGTACTTTGCACCTCGGAAACGGCGACCCCGGCCGCATGGTTTGCGGCCTTTGTCCCGCCTTGTCCGCGCGCGCAACCGGTCAAACTGTTCGCGACGATCCCGGAATAGGTGATTTTTTCAAGTTCGATCTGGACCGTTCCGCTTGTCGCGAATCCGGTTGCATCGCTTATCGCTATGCTGGTCGTGGTTGAATTGATAGCCACGACCAACCCGGTCCGGTTGCCGGCATCCACGGCGCGAAAAGGAACATGTTTTAGCCTTCCGTATCCCTGTCCCAACATCTTGCCGATATCGTCCGGGTCCGCGCTCGGAAAGGCATCGCTTGTCAAAATCGTATGGTCGAAGCGGTTCGCAATATCGAGTTCGAAGCCGGAAAGGGTCAACGTGACGCGGTCGGTTTCCATGTCCAGGGTGTCTTCAATCCGCCCTTTAAATCTGAAAACCTCATCGCTTGCCGATGTTGCGCCGATAAATATCTTGGTAATTTCAACCGCGGCATAATGAGGATCATACAAAGAAAATAGTTCCGTGAATCGATCGGCGCCGCCAATGGGAACCGTATTATCGATAACGACTTCGGTTTCGCCGGGGTTTACCGCATAGCTAACCGGATCAATGGCGCCATGATTGTTCGCGCCCCAGGCTATAACGACGGGTTCGTAAATTTCACCCTTGAAAACATATTCTTCCCCCGGCGTGCCCCATACCTGGCCGCAAAGCCGCAGCGTGAAGCCGCCTTCAAAGGTGATCCTTAACAGCTTGACTGGTGCCACAAACGGTTTGTCAATTGTGGATATGATTTCCGGGGATAGGCTTTTCATAGCTTAAAGCATTTCAATCAACTGGACGTCGACGCGCGTGTGTGTCGCGTGGTTGAAATCGAACTGCGGCACTTCCACAAAACGCGCCAGGAAATAGGCGCCCCGATGGTCCTTGAAATAAAACGGCTGTGAGTAGCCATCGAGATAGCCGACAACTGTTTCGAATTCAGCGAATTCGGCCTCTGACAGGAAAAAGGTGTATCGCCGGACCTTCCGTGCCGGCCCGTATTTGGTCGAGCGCTCCACGCCGCCGATGGTGGTATTCCACTGCACGTTAACCGCATCTTCGCCGGTGGGGTTTTCTTCCCGCAGGCAATTGAATGCGAAGCCTTGCGAGAGGTAGATTTCCGAGCAGAACGGGTCGGCCATGCTGGCCAGGGTCAGGCGCCAATAGCGCGCGGTTATGGCGGCGCCCGGCAGCTTCACGATCGGGCTGTTATCGCTTGGTGTCCAGGGAGGGACGGCGTCGTTGACATCCGCCGCGAAATCATCGTCCGAATACTGCAGCGCCATGGCGGCGCCGGCGAAGTTATGGCGCGGGATGGCCAGGAAGTCGATCGCCAGATTCCCTTCGGCGCCCTGGTCTACCAGGAACGTCTTCGCTTCCGTTACGGTATCGCGCCAGTAAAGCGAAATGGAGCGATCATAGAGGCGGGATTCGGGAAAACCCGTGTCGGCCTCGCCGGTGACCGTCACCGTGGCCAGCGCCAACAGGTTGAAGGGGTAGAAATGAACGGTCCAGGTCGCCATTTCAGCCGCCCCACCGCTTGTTCAAATCATTCAATACGGTTCGGATTTCCGTCGCGACCGCGCGGGCGGCGCCGCGATCGCCGGTCATGAAGGTCGGCGCGATCGTTATGTTCCAGGTGTTCCCGCCGCCGGATCGTGCCGCCTTGCTTTCGGAGGGATTCAGGACGATTTCGCCTTTATGGCCGTAAAAAAGACCGTCTTTCGGAAGCCCGGCCGGCCCGGTGCCAACATCAAAGGAATCGAAACGCGAACTGGGCCCGGTTGTTGCTACTCCCCCGCTTGACGTTGGACTAAAACGTTTATCGTGCGCACTTTCTGACATGCCGGAAGAAGACAAACCGCTTTGGAACGATCCGCCGCCGGCCGCCGCCACGGCCGGCGAAGATATTTCGCCATAAATGAGCCGCCCGGCCGTCGTTCCGATGAATTCGCCGACGGTATTCATCAGCGATGCGGCTTGCTTCAACGGCCATAAAAGCATTTCGATGGTTTCTTTGAAGATTTGTATCTTTTCGTCTAGCTGGTCGACGGGACCGATCCAGTCGGCAAATTTTTGAACCAGTGCTCCAACTTGAGGCGTCAATTCAATGATAAATTCTTTGGCTTTGTTTATTAATGCGACGAAAACTTCGTTGTCGGTAATGGCAAAGCCGATTGTTTCCAAAAGATCGCCCCATACGCCTTTTAATTGCTTAAGGGCACCGCCGAAGGTTTTCGCCACCGCTTCGGCCGCGCCGCCGAATTCGCCCTTCAATTCGTCCAAAATAACCTTTTGGGCCTCCATGACGCGGCCCTCTTCCATCAGGGTCGCCACCAATTCCTTTTGTTCGTCCGTGAAGGAGACACCGACCTTCGATAAGGCGGTCATGCCTTTCAGCGGATCGTTCAAGGCCTTGCCAAGCTGCACCATGGACGATTTGAGGTCTTGTTTCATGACGGTGGACATATCCAAGGCCGCCTTGGTGGCCGCCTCGAAGGCCTCGCCCTTGACTTCTTTGAACGTGGCCAGGATCGACATCCCCGACAAAATCGCTTCATCGCCGAAGGTCGTAACCGATTGCAACCCGGACGCCATCCCCTGCAATTGTTCTAGATTGTACCCGGCCGCGTGTCCGGTCGTCTCCAGAACGGCGTTTAATTGCGCCTCGGCCTCGCGCTGAACGTTAGCCGCTTCCGTGACGACTTGAACCCCCTTCGCCATGGCGTAGATGCCGCCGGCCGCCGCGCCGATCCCAAGCGCCACCTTTTGGAGCGAACCGAAGCCGCTTTCAGCGCCGGCCAAGTTCTTCTTGACGGACGCAAAGGCCTTGTCGGTCTTGTTTTGCGCTTCGATGTCGAATTTGACGTTATCGCCCAAAACCGGCCCTTCGCTATTTCTTCAGGATGTCAATAAAGGCGAGCCAACCGTGGAATTCATCTACCGTCATTCCCCCGATTTCGGTGACGGTTTTCCGCAACAGCAAGGCGACCCGGTATCGATCGACTAATCCCGGATCGCTTTTAAATTTTTTTCCATGTCCTTCACGCTGGCCACGCCCAGGATCGCATTGGCGACTTCGGCCACGGTCTTGCCATCGGCGGCTTTCCGCAAGGGGTAATAGTCTTCTTCCGTAAAGATCTTTTCGCCGGCCTCGTTTTCGCACTTCAAAACAAGCGCGCGCGCCAAACCAGCCAGCCCCGACTTTTGCGTCGCGTTGTAGATAATGCCCTGTTCTTCGATGGTCAGCGGCGTCCAGTAAACAACCAGCGGCCCGGAATCGTCGCCCCATTCCTGGACTTCCAGGCTTTTGCGGCCGGCCGCTTTGTGTTTCGCCTTGATTCGGTCAATAACCGACATGCTTATGCCCTCCAGCTCGCGAAAAACCTAAGAAACCAATGCGCGCGTCAAAACGCCCATGAATTTGAATGAAATGGTGTTCAACCCGTCTTTCGGCCCTGAAATCGCCACCGTTTCAAGGACCACCGTTCCCGCATATTCGGCGTCACCAGCCGTGTCACCCTCCGGGTAAAGCTTGAGCCCGACAGACGCGCCGGCGGCCATCAGGCGTTGCCCGTTGGCGTCAGCTTCATCGAGCAGACATTCCACGGAACCGGACCCGGCCTTGCAACCCGACGGCAGGTAGCTGGCCTCGGTATCGCCCATGGATGTTTTTTCGACGATCGAGACGTCTTTTTCCTCATAGTTCCAGGATTGAACTTCGGCGACGGAATTCGCGTCGATCTTGACGATCCCGTCGTTTCCGTGATGAACAGCCATAGCGCCCCCCTATGTCCTGTATTGGATTTGATAGGTCATTGTGATGATCCCCACCGGCTTATTGCTTTCGGCATCGAATTCCATGGTTGACGACGCCAGGATGGTGAAAAGCGCCAGACCGCCTAGCTTGGGATCGGCTTCGATCGCCCCTTCGACGTCTTCGGCGATTTCGTCCAGGGCGTCATCGATCGCGCCGGCGTTCGGCTTCACATAGCCCTGAATTTTAACCGCCACGGTCCGGTCCAGGCTGCGCCCCATGGCGCCAGGTTCGGACGCTTCTTCGTCGGTATAAATCAACAGACCGGGCAATTTTGATTTATTGAAAGGGTATTTGCGGGACGCGAAGACGTTCGCCCCGGTTGCGGGCAGCCCGGTCAAAACGGCCTTCAGGCGGTCCCGGATTTGTTTGCGCTTGTGTGCCATGGGTTACCCTTCAAGGATCAGATCAACGATCCCGGTCCCGTCCGGCCGGACATTGACGATCGAATACGTCTTCCCGCTAATAACGATCGTGTCGCCTTGCGCCACGCCCGGAACGCTGGCGGCCGGACAGACGAAAACCGGCTGCGACCCCTCGACGCCTACCGGCCCGCCGACGTCTTCGAAATACTCATTGTTGAAAATGCCGACGATGTCAGGCACAGACGAACCGCCGTCCGGCGTCCATACCGCCGTGACAGCATGGCCGCCTTGCTCGAAAAAGGCGCCGGTATCTTCATTGAACATTTACGCTTTGTCCTTGGATTTCTTGCCGCCGTCGCGCTTGGCCGTCTTTTTGTCGAGGTCGGCTTCCCGGTTTTCGGCCGTCGGACCGGTCATCATTTCCGGATCGACATCGAAGCCCGTTTCCAATTCATCCATTTTTGCTTCCATTTCGTCGACCCGCCCGGATAGAGCCTTCACGTCTTGGACGACCCCTTCGAGCGCCCCCGAAACCCGGTCGAAGGCTTCCGCCATGTGGGCGACGGTTCCCTCGATATCGCCCTTCTTGGCCTTGGAAAGTGCTTTGGCCCTGGCGCTATCTTCGGTGTCGGCCCAGCCCCGCGCAGCGAATTCGCGGGCGATTTTTTCGGGGACGTCGACCACATCGCCGATTTGATGCAAGACGCCGGCAATGCCGCGCGCTTCCTTCAATTTGATTTTCATGATTACCTCCGGCTGATCATTGGAACCGGACGCGCCCGCAATCAGCGCGCGCCCGGTTGTGGTTGATAGCGCCATGGTTAGTTCGTCAGGGCGTCCAGCATGGCCGAAAAGCTTTCCGCGTGGCGGACCGCGATGTCGACGTCCTGCAGCGCCCGGACCAGAAGACCGCCCGACTTGCTGTAGGTGTAAGGATCGACCAGGATGTCGAGGGCGCCCCACATGCCGATAAGCAGGTCATTCCAATTGCCGTAGAAGATCGCGGAACAGACCGCCCCGGAACCGCCCTTGACCAGGTTCGATTTGACCTGATTCGTCACCAGCGCCCGGTAGCCGTTCAAGGGATATTGGGTATTGACGCGATCCCACACCCGGATGCCGGTGTCGGTCCCGATATCGGTCTTTTTCAGCTTGCCGCGCACTTTCGTATTGGTGATATAGGCCAGCGCACCCAGGTCCGCGTTGTCGATGGCGACCGCCGTTTCCAGGTCGATGATATGGCTGTCCGTGGGTGCTGCGCCGTCGGCGCCGCCCACCACTGACCCGATTCCGGACGTCGCGGCGACGCCGGTCGGCTGGTTGTCGAGCCCGGTGCCATGCAGGCCGGCCAGATCGATGCCCAGGGCAACGGCGGCCGCCAGGTCGTCGCGGGTCAACTGTTCGATGGCCGGCGAGGACTGCGCCAGCATCTGGCGCGTGATTTCGGAATAGGTGCCGACGGTCTTCGGGGTCAGACCGACCGTTCCGTAGGATGCTTCGGATTGGGTCGGGTTTTCCGTGATCCCTTCGGCGACCCAGTAGACCGACGCCCCGGAGGTCCGTTTGGGGATCGCCAGGTTGCCCACCAGACCGTCGAGCACCCGTGCGCCGGCCAGCCGCAGCACAAGTTTGTTCCGCAGAATGTCGATGAAGGCGCTGGCCATGTGGACGGTTCCCACCAGCGCGGCATCATCCGTCGTGTTGAGGTCGCGTTGCCCGGAAAGCATCACGTCCATGGGAATGAAGGCGCCTTTCGCCTCCCTGTGCATCCGTTTGGCGACCGCGCGGGAGCATTCCATTTCGAAACCGGCCGCTTCCTGCGCCTGGCGGTCGTTGGGCGACGCCAGGGCGCGGATCAAACGGATAAAGGAAAAGCGTTTGGCTTCGTCGCCAGACAGACCGATGTTCGGATCCGGCTGTTCGACCGGGCGGGCGCCGCGCTTGGCCATTTCATCCAGCACGAAGGCGCGGAACTGTTCGACGGACTTCCCCTCCCCGATGGCCTTGACGGCCTGGTCGCGGAAGCCGTGGCTTTCGCCGATCGCCATGATATCGGCGCAACGGTTCTGCTCTTCCTGGCGCGTGTCGGCCTTGATCCTGTCGACGTCGACTTCCGTCTCAGCCGGCGCGGCGGGCGCGGCCGGAGCAGCGCCGCGCGTCTCAATTTTTTCTTCGGTCCCTTGTTTCTTCATGGCCCTTTCCCCCTTTGCAGGTTTATTGTTGAGTCCAAATTGTGACCGGCATTCTTCAAAATCGGCGTCGAGGCCTTCGGCGATCTCGATTTCGGTTTCGAATTCCCGACCGTCTTCGGCGCGGCCGATGCCAACGCTGTCATCGGCCGGGATGGAAACGATGGAGATTTCCAGCGGCTTCCAATACACCCGGTAGGTGTTGCCCTTTTCCTCGTCTTTTTCGATCAGAACCGCCTTTTTGATTTGATATCCGACCGAAACATTCGACCGAATGCTGTCCTTGACGTCGGAAAATTCATCTTCGGCCCGCTGCGACTTACCGAACCGCACGACCGCCTGGCCCCGTTTCCCCTTGATCAATGCGCTTTCGACAACGCCCGTCTGTTCGTCCCGCCAGTGCTCCCGCAACAGCGGCGCCCGCCCGGACGCCAGAAAGGACAAATCCACTTCTTCGGGCTTATGCCCCAGGATTTCGCGGCCGAAATAGCGTTCGACCGGTGTTTCACTGGAAAAGGACAAGGCCACGGTCCGCTTGTCTTCGTCGATGGCCCGGATAACTTCCTCACCATCGATCAGCCGATAAAAAACGCCGGTTTTGATGGTATTGCGCTTCATAGCGTCCCTCCTGGTTGCTTGGGTGGCCCGGATAAAATATCGATCGACAATCCGTATCTTTCGGCAAGTTTTTTCGCGGCCGCGATTTGTTCGAAAATTTCTTCGAGGTCCCGCCCCTGTGCGCCGGCGATATCCTGCGGCGACTGAAAGCCGTTTTTCACGGCCTTTTCATGGGCGGCCCCTTCCTGCGCCGGGTTGACCCACTGCCAGCCGCGCGGCCGCCAGATCACTGCATTGAATTTGTCGAATTTGCGCGGCGGAAGCATGAGCCCGCCCAGGGTCAGCCCGGCGTCCAGCCAGGATTCCTGCACGTCGGTCAAGAAGTGCTCGATCATCCAGCCTTGCAGGGTCCGCCAGTGGTCCCGTTCCTCCTGCGTCCCCTGCCGAATGGATGAGAAGGAAACGCCGCGCAAATCATTGGCAAGACCGATATAGGAAACGTTCAGGCCGGACGCCGCCCCGCGCAAAATCGCCAGAACAAAAGCCTCATAGGCCGCCACCGGGTGATCCGGATCCCACTTCACGAAATCCCAGCCTTGGGGCAATTCCTCGAACGTGCCGGCGGATGCGTCCATGACGGGCGCTTTCTTTTCGGCGCCCTCGTCTTCGTCGTATTCGTCGCCGGTGTAGTCTTCCCCGCCATCGTTCTTGAAAAACCCCATTTTGGCGGCCGCCGTGCGCGATGCGACAAGTTCGGCTTCCTCATAGCCGCCCAGCATTTGAAGGCGCCGCGCCGCCGTGTGCATCCAGGGGACGCCCCGGCTTTGACCGATCCGGTCAATCAAGAATTCGTGGATGATTTCATCGGCCGGGACCCGCTCGTGCCGGTCGTAATAGTGCGAGGTTTCCGAAAACAGATAGTCGGCATTCGTCCGCCGCTTGAGGTGATAGGCCACCGGCCGGCGCCATTGGTCGAATTCGACCCCCAGGCGGATCGATCCGTCATTGGGCAAGGCCAGGTTCTTCTCATGATCGAGCAAATCGGGCTCGATGAACTGAAGCGCAAATTTGTATTTATTTCGTACCCACGGCCCCTTGTGCTTGCGGACGATCGATTCGCCGTCCCTGGCCACGGTTTCGATGAAAAGCTTTTGGCAATCGACCATGGAAAGCCTGCCGTCCACCGTGCAATTGCCTTTTTTCCCGAAATGCTTCCATTCCGCTTCGAGATAGTCGTTGTCGAATTTGTCCAGGTTGCCGGCGTCGTCTTTCGAAACGAATTGCAGGCGGATCCCGGAAGGCCCGACAACGTTCGTCCGCAGCATGTTGAAAAAGCGCTTGGCGTAATCGTTGTTTTTGGCCAGGTGCCGCGATCGGACACGCATCGGCGCCAGCGCCATATACAAGTCGCGGTCGGCGGTCCCGCCGGTGGTCGGCCAGTCTTTCCAAAGGCGCCCGGCATCGGCCGCCGCATAGCTGCGCCGCGATCCGCCGGGGGTTCGCCGGCGCGGCGGGGTGGCCCGCTGCATCGTTCTGAGGTCAAGACTGTCGATCAATGGCAATCTCAAGAGAATTGCACCCCGATCTTGGACGGCCGCGCCAGGCCGTACTTGCGGTTGAAAGCCCGCAGTTCGTTGCGGTAATAGCCCCGCATTTCACGCAGCTCGGTCCAACTGTATTTGGACAGGGACCGGCCGGCGATCGAATAGGAATAATTGTCGGCCGTGGCCTTGCCCAAAAGAACGGCCTCGATGTTCTCAAGCGCCTGTTCGCAGTGCGCCCGCCATTCAAGACCATCCGTCGCGGCCGCCAGGCTGTCCTTGACTTCAATAATGCCTTCCCCAACCGTGAAGACGTCGTCGCCGTTTTCGATCCGGGCCTGATAGAAATAGCGGCCGGCCTCAAACACGCCGGAAGCCGCAGCCGCGATCGTGACCAAGTGGCTATCGCCGGAGGGCTCAGCCGTCAAAACGATCTGCTTCCCGGATTTGACCAGGTAATATTTGAGGACATTCCCGGCGGACGCCGGATAAGCGGAAAAGAATTTCACCCACCGGACGGTATCGCCGGCGCGAAAGGAAAGCGGTTCTCGGGAAGGGATGTCGGCCATAGAAAAACCCCATGCTTAATTTACCGGCTTCTTAGCATGGGGTATTTATGGCTTTCCGCGATCAAACCGAAAAAAGTATGAAATACACTGAAAAAGGCATTGATGAGGTCTTGACAAGTATTCTAAGTAAGTTTCTTACTAATCAACATATATATTGCATATTTTAATACTATTATTTCTCGATTAATCGGTGTGCCATAAAATTTGATAATACTTTACATCGTGTTATATCCAACCTTAAAAGGATTTTCTTTAGAATCAGGGACGAGGAATCGGTTCCCAGTTTTGGTTTCCCCCATGATAATGAAAATAGGCTAAATGCAAAGCATTATGTCTATCCTCAAGTGGGTTAATAGTGTTCCAATCATAAGGAACATCATTTAGTGAAACACTATATAATCGAGAAGAGAGGCAATAATATCTCCCTATATCGCTTTGCTCAACTACATAGTTGAAATTAATGACAGCGCTACTAAATGCTTGCAATGAAATTGATTCCAACCCAATTACTTTAGAATCTTTTATGGAAACAATGCCGGCATTGTTCTGCCAGTCAAAATTCGTAAAATCAAATATTCTAAGTTCAATTGTTACGCAGGGTGCATCTAAATCGCCGCTGTTTCGAACTGTGCAAGATATTTTTCGAGTTTCTCCAACCGGTCCAATCATAACTGCGCCAAGAAACTCTTGAGATATGTCTGTAGAGTGAACAGGATGAGTACACCCAGCATAGCATATATCTCTTATATCCTTTGTAAATTCGATTGGTCGTATTCCTTCATCATGTGTATGGGTTTTTACATGGAGAAATGAATTCCCGATAAACACACCTGGCTTTTTTTTCAAAGAATTTGGAATCCTTTTCGTTTCTCTATTTTGCGTTTCTTTTAATTTTAAAATTGTTTTATATGTTTTATTGAGCTTCGATTTGGGGTTGGTGATAATATCTTTAGTAATCGGCATAACGGACTCCTTATTATATAATATCTTCATTTACTGGGAGATTATCCAAATCAATCGCAGGGAAAAGATCACTATCTGTTTCTTTTAATTTCCAACATTTGTAACCTATCCCTCTATCGCCATCTAAATTAAAATTCGGTATGTTTTTTTCTTCCTCATACAACCTTTTTAAGAGAGTTACTGTAAAATCAGGTGCATTCCCAAAACCATACTTATCTAAACAACTACCTAAAGGATCATTGGACGATGAATTATTCTGTACTCCGTATTCCTCTCTAAGGTCATCTTCCGTAATACTGTCCACGATGTCTAAAAGGTCCCCGTTTGATCTGAAATCTCCGTTGATATACCAATGGTAACTTTTACGAAAATAGGTAAAAGGACTAACTAACCTTGATCTAGTTTCAATATCATCGGAATTTGCTGGAAATAATAAATGACCAGCACCATTCAAATCTACACCAGCATTGAATAGTTTAGTATGCGGATATTTTTTACTGCTAGCAATATAGTATTCATTATGGTCTGGTTTGGTTGGATCAAGCATATGCTGTATAAACCCATTACTCAAATGACTATCCAGTGGATAGCCCAAACCATTCAGAGCAATTCCCAATCTGAAATGGGAATATGCAGTAAACAAATACTCATAGATCAATGATATATAAAATCGTAGAGGTGATAGGGCAATAGTTGTTATAGCTCCTGCAATAAAATCTGCTAAAGCTGCTGCTAACAACAACGGGCATAGAATCGCTGCGGCGATTGCGGTAAATATGCCTAATATTCCCCCACCGCCAGCATCAAAAGAGTCAGGTATAAGATCGGATATTCCATCTATATTTCTGACAAATGTATCAAACGCCTCTTGAAGTTCTTGAGTTAGAGAATATGGTTCTGGTTGAGGAAGAGTACCAGTAGATGTAGTTGCTTTAAACCATTTAAACCAATACCAATATGATTCTTCGATATGTTTTAATTCGATTTTTTCTGCGAACAATCCATTATAAATTGTGTTCATACCTTCTTTTATATACTTTTGTAGTTCTTCTGGAAGAATACCTTCCTTATGTCCTGTCCCGAAACTAAATTTTTTATACAAATTGCTTCGGACAAAGTCGCCATCACAAAACAATTTGTAGGCAGCAACATCTTGAAAGGACTCAGCCACTTTATGACGTTGTGGTTGATATCGATATGGACCTCCAGCAACCATGTTTACAAAGGGATGCCCTACAACGTCGGAGGCAATATGTGTAAGATATCCCAATGCATACGCATGCAGATTATTCCCTGGTTCCGCTTTTTTCAGTAAGAACTCTGCAAATTCCCCAGTTCTACGATAGTGTAATCTATCAAACCACCACCATTTTGTAGGGTTGTCACCATTCTGAATTGGATGTCCAAGCATTTGAAATAGGTTATGAGATTCGATAATATATAACTGGACTTTAGCTTCCACGGTAGAATGCAAAGCACCTACTAGTTGATGAATCTGATTAACTAAGTCGTTTATTTCGCTTGTTAATGATGATGCTCGTTCTATTCTATCCTTGGCTTCTCTAATTGGTTTGATAATTTTATCAATTTTTTCTTTAAATTCTTGTACAAATACAGATACATCTTTGTACGCAGTTGCTAAATTACTGATTGGCATCCCAGATGCTAATTCAATGTCTTTTGGATTAAAGAATAAAAAATCAGGCCCAAGTGTGCCAGCGTGCATATAATTCGAATAATCTTCCATTTCTTGTTTTATATGACTAATTAATATCCTATCAGACAATTTGGATAAGTACCGATTAACTTCCTTTGCAACAATATAATGTATTGCAGGCCCTGACATAATTACACCTCCATGAAAAGAGAAATACCGCGATTATATGGAAAACTATGGATACTTGAAGAAAAGAGAAAGTATAGTAAATTGGGCTATATCAACGATTGAAAGTTCATAACCAGCAGTATGTACTTTCCTATTGATAAAGTAATCTGTTTGAATCCAAATCAAGGCAAGTGATGCTTAATGTAGCGATTGATTCAAACAGAAATAAGCCAGAGAAAAATGTGCAGGAGAGTAGAAATTCAGAGTTTGCTCGAAAGCATGGTAGGAGCCGATTTAGAATATCGAATAGAATATTTGATAAGATTGTATCATTCCTTAATCGAATCTGTCAATAATTTGTATATATAGCAATGAAAAAGGTGGGTAATTAGTAATTTACTGATTTTCTACAAAGTATTGAATACTGAAGTCTTTGTTAAATAAAATAAATATGAATATTATATTATCATAGATCTGTGTCCAAGTCAGCGTCGCGCTTGGCATTTGGAAGGTATTTCCTTTGCTGACGGATCATCCAATTCTGGAGTTCGAAGCCAAGCGCCCGCCATGGTCCGCGTCCGTCGCGCTTCCAAGCCGGAAGGCCCTCCCTTTTCACCAGTTCCGGGATCTTCTTTGCGTCTTCCTTGATGAATTCCGCGATCTCGCTCGCTCCCCGTAACATTTCAACCGGTGTCGGTGGGAATTTGATCGGGCGACCCTTCGTTTTCGGTACTGCCATCGTTCCCCCTTTACCAGTTATGGACCCAATTCTTACGCCTTGCCGTAGGCTTCCGCCTGATCGTCGCCGGTCGTTTCGTTTCCTGGCGGATCGGATGTTCCTGTTTTTGGGCCGCCGCCATCTTGGCCGCGATTCTCCGCCGAATGATATCGTATTTAGGCGACAGGATAACACGCGCGACATAGGCGTACACCCGGCAATCAAGCGCTTCGTTGCGGCCGCCCTTTTTCTTAAGGCGCCATTCATAATAGCGCTGCCCCTTGCTGTATTTCGTGACACGGTGTTCGGCCGTCAGCATTTCGAAATATTTATCCGGGTAATGGTCCGGGAAATGACAAAAGCCCGGCCCCGGCGTATCGTTTTGCAGCCGGGCATAAATCGTTTCCTTGGCGACGTCGGTTCCGATCGGGAAAAGCTTGACCCCTTTGACAAGGGACTTTTTGGACGGCTTGGACACAAGCGGCCCGCCGGGTGTCGAACGCCCCTTTACGGCATAGATCCGGCGCCCCTGGCGCGGTTTGACGAAGGTTTCGACCATATGGGAATGCGCGCCGTGGTCGATGCAGGCGCAGGCGATCCGAAAGCGCGCCGGTCCCCTGGTGAACGTTCGCTTGAGCTGTTCGTCGAGCTGGTCCCATACGTCGGCGCGCTCCGTATCGCCATGCAAAACGACATAATCGAGCGACCATGATTCATCGCCCATGCCCCAACCGACGATTTCGAGTTCGATCCGATCGTCCTGAATGTCGGCGCCAGATGTTATAACCAAGACACCGTCGGGCGCCGTGCCTTCCGAAATAGCGTCTTTCCTTTTGTCGAATATTTCGATTGTTTCGACGCCTTTTCCCTTTTCTTCCCAATCTTCGCCAAGGTCGGTATTGGTCCATGTCTTCAATTTCTCCGTGTCGCCCGTGTTTTTGAAATATTGGTTCGCCTCCAGGAATCGCTTGGCGATCATTTCCCACTTGGCCCCTGGTGAAAACGAATAGGCCGCCCAAAGATGAAAGCCGGCATGGCCCATATATTCCCGCGTCGCCCGCCACTCGCCGGCGTCGACCATGGCCCGTTGCTGCTTCTGGGGTATCTTGCCGGCGCAATTTTCACATTCATAATAGATCCGGCTAAGGTTGTTTCTGTCCGGGAATTGGATCCTGGACCACTGCAAAACCTGGAAGTGGCCGCAAATCGGGCAAGGGACGAACCGAAACCGCCGGTCTGATTCCTCGAAGGAATCCGTTACGCGCGACATATCCTTCACCGTCGGCGTCGACCCGATAACGCTCAGGCGGTTCCAAAAGGTTTCGGTCCGCTTTTCCCCCAGGGTGATTTGATCGCCTTCCTGGCCGGCCGCCACGGGATAGCCGTTGACTTCGTCGAAATAGACGATGCGGACCGTCAGGCGCCGGAAGCCGCGCGCCGAATTGGCGCCGATAATGTTCAGCGTCCCGCCGGGGTAGCTCTTTTTCATGATCGTGTTGCCGGAATCGCGGGATTTCGCGTCGGCGACCAACCCGGTCAGGCATGGCGTGTCGCGGATCATGGGTTCGACTTCGTCGCGGGAGTAACCTTTGCCGTCCTCGATGGTCGGCTGAACCACCAGTTGCGAGCATGGGTCGTGCTCGATGTGGTAGGCGATCGCGCAGTTGATCATTTTGGTGTAGCCGACCCGCGCCGACTTTTTCCAGGTGACCTTGTGGTTGCGCAGGTCGGTTATGGCGTCCATGGGGCCGCGCTGATAGGAATAGGTCCGCCACTTGCCGGGCTCCGCCGCCGATTCCGGCGACAGATAGAACTTTTCATCGGCCCATTCCGAGAGATTCAGGTTCGGCGCCGGAATAATGACCCGCGAATGTTCAACGACAAAGTCACGCGCGTCCGCTACCTGGTACAATCCTCGACCCCCTTCGCCATATCGATCAAGGTTTCGTCTATGATCGCCTTCGCTTCGATAAACAGCCGCCGGCGTTCATCCGAATCGTCCACCATGGCCGACAGTCGCGATGGAAGCCCGGACAATTTTGTTTTAAAGCTCACCAGAAGCGTTGACAGTTCCCGGCCGACCTCGGCCGCCTCCAAAAGTTCACCGCGCCGCCTGGCGTTTTCAAGCTCCAATTTGTCGGCGCGCTCCTTTTCCGCCCGGGCGCGCTCTTTTTCGAAATCAATATCGCGTTCAAACCCGTTTTCAGCAAAAGGCACATTACAATAAATTGCTTCAAGGGCTTTTACAGAATCCCAGCTATATGACTTGCCTTTTTCTCCTGATTCAGCGGGCTTTAATCTCGCAGATTCAAGACGGGCGCGGATTACCCGATATGTCTTCCCGGTCAGACGACTTAATTCCGAATAGCTGACATCCATAAAATTTCCCGAAAAGTTTTACTAGGGGTTGTGTTGCCTTGAAAAACCCCTGCGACTAATTTTTCACCGCGCTCTCCGCGTTACCCTCGGTGGAGCGTTCCAGAAGGACCCGTATCTTTTAATTTTGGTTATATTTCAGCATGTTATAGACATCGTTCGATAGCCCCCCTTCCCCGGGCAATTTTTCTTAACTTTTACTCATCATCTGAGGCGCCATATTAGACGCCAAGCAAAACGAATGCGGAACCATAGCCCCCCTTCATAAAGTGTATTGAGGATGGCCTCGCTTTGTTTCCGGCGGCCTTTCGCGACTTCCTTCCGAATCTTTTTTACGAGTCTCTTTTTCAAAGTCCCCCCTTTTACCGTCTCGCCGTATCGAGCGCCTTCGACAGTGACCGCGCAAAGTTGCGCTTAAACCTGGCGCGAACCGTCTTGACGGCCGTCCGCTTGAATCCGAAGCGCGGCGATATGTGCGCGGTCTTTGTCCGGATGAACAGCAATTCAACGACCTGCTTGCGCTTCGGTCCCTTGCGCCGGTAGATGCCTGTCTTCGTTGAAAATGTTTTGCGCTGCTTGAGCATGACCGCCGCACCGCCTGATTTGCGCCGGGACTTGGGGACTTTGGACGTGGGGACCAGAAGGTTTTTAGATTTCATAGGCCGCTTGGTTCCGCCTTCCTCCTGCAATCGGGCGAAGGGGGCTTCGGTATAGACCCGCGCCGATAAACTTGTTTTCTTCGCCGGGCGGATCTTGATCCCGGTCGGTTGCTGTTTGAGCCACCATTTCTTTGTCACGTTGAAGACGTGCGGAATGTGTTTGATGATCGCCTTTTGAACGTCTTGCGCTGTCCAGGTCAAAGCCCGCGCCGTCGCGAAGGGCACTTGTTTCTTCTGGATCTTCGTCAATCCGCGCGTGAATTCCCTGACGTTTGATCGAACGCTGATTTTCAGCATCGTTCCCCGCTTCCTTGGCCTTTTTTTGATCCGTTAATATTACGTTATCAGGATTAAAAACCCTTAGCCGTATTGGCTTTGCGCGCTAACCATGTCAGGACAATTTTGTTCATCGAACCTTTTTCATCCATTCGGGTTTCCCCTTAAAGAACGCCTTCCATTTCGGCCGCTCGCGCCGCCGCATCCTCGCTGCATTGCAATTCGAAAAGGCAGTCGTCACAAATGCAATATCCGGCTTCCGCTTCGCTAACGTTCTCGTCCGTTCCGCATCGATAACAGCATTTATCTTCCATTGGCTTCCCTTCGCTGAATAGCGGATCCGCCGGCCATGACGATTACTGACAAGCGTTCGTCATCCGATTCGACCTTGACGATCCTGATGTTCCCGCCGGTAACCGCATTGCCGGCGATCACCAGCGCCGCGCTGAATTTGTCTACGGCAAACATAGAGCCCGGTTGATTCCGGGTGAATTCGTCAACGGTTTCGAAATACGATAGTTGGTATTCCATGGCTTAGCCTTCGCTGAGGACGGCCCGCTCCCGGACCACGTTTTGTCTATGTTCCTTCGCCGCTGCTTCGTAGCAAGGCCCGCAAAGGTCCGGCTTGTCGACCTTTTCGCCGCATTCCGGGCAGCAATAACGCCCGTCTTCGTCGGGTTCCTGTTCCCAAAGCGGTTTCTGGTTCGGTTTCACCGGGTTGATAGTGATCCGGATGGACTCGGCATCAAAGCCGGCATGGTGAATCGCGGTTAAGATCTCAGGGTCCGAAAGGACTTTTCGCAACGGTTCACAAGAGGCGCCCTTGAATCCGGTTTCGCGCAAATCGCCCTTTTTGAATGACAAAACCAATTTCCGCGCCTTCGGCTTCGCCCGGGCCTTGGTCAATTCCTGTTTTTGGTTGTCGATCTTGCCGTCGGATTCTTTGGCGATCTTCTGCGCCTGGCCGATGGTGATGTCGCCGGCGTCCACGGCCGCCTTGACCTCCGGCGAAGCATCGGCCAGCGCCAAGCGGTTGCGGACATGGCTGACCGACTTGCCGGACCGGGCCGCGATCACCCTGACATCGATGCCCCAGTTCGCCAGGCGACGGAAGGCGGCCGCTTCCTCGGTCGCCGTGAAGGCCTTGCCGCCGTTGGATGCGATCGCTGTAAAGAAAAGCTCCGCTTCGCCGGCCCCGCGCCGGGCCACGATGACCGGGACGGACTGGAGCTCGGCGCCCTCGCTGATCGCCCGCAGGGCCGCCCGCAGCCGGCGTTCACCGTCCACCAGCTCCAGGCGCTTATCCAGGGTTTTGCGGACCAGCAGCGGCGGGAGCGTCCCGCCCGCCTTGATGAATTCGACCAGGTCTTCTTCGCCGTCGAAATCCCTTCGCGGGTTCCAGCCCTCGACGATTTCGATATGGTCCGGGGCGATATGGAAAACGTCGGACCGGCGGACCACTTCACAGACATCGCCTAAAACGTGTTTGGGGATCTTATTGGCGGTCATGGCTATGAGGCCCTTCCTTGGCCGTCGATGAAAACTTCCCGACGGGGATTTCGGCATTGATTCTGCCTGATTCGGCCCTGACGACGATTTTTCCGACAAAGAAGTCGATCCATTTGTCGCCGTAGGCAACGCGGATATCGCCGCACTCGGCCGCGAGGCGCGGCGCCTGATACGGCCGCTCGAATATCATGACCTGGTTGTCGGATGGCATGGGCGCCGTCGCGGCAATCGTTTCGATGGCCGCCTTGCCGGTTTCCCAGATCTGACGGGCCTCTTGGGCGCTGATGGGCTCCGCGCTGATGTCATCGATGAATTGTTCCCATTCGACATCTTCGGGCCGGTTCCCCGGGATGTCGGATTCGCTGACGCCTGGTGGTAGGTTTGACAGCATGATGACCCCCTTTTTGCCTGTTTTTTGCTCTGTTAATATTAAGTTATCAGGATCGGAAATCCGCATCCGCCAAGGGTTTGCGGCCGCTGCATCCCTGGAGGAATTTCCAGCGTTCAGGAGTTTTTCCGATGGCGCATTCGATCACCCGCGCGCCGTAGGTCGTGCCGGAAAACAGCTCGTTTTGATCCCAAACCGCGCGGTCAAAGCGCGCCGATGTCTTGAAGGCGGCCTCGATCAGGGCCGCATCCCCGTTGAACAGCTTGGCGAAGTGCCGGCAAAGGGAAACGTCTCCCTGCTCGGCTTCCTCCCGCCGTTGGGTTTCGTTGTGATAGAGCCGCCGGAAAAGCGCGGTCCCCCGCTCCCGGAAAGAATCCTCGATCAGTCGGATCATTCGCTTTTGGTCCATGGTCCCCTCCCCTTTCAGTCCAGAATACCCCCGCCGGGGTTGTTCATGATCTCACCGTCCTCGTGGTAGCCGATCACCACGGCCACGGTCTTGTGGGTCGTCATCTGCATCACGTCCCGGATCGGGATCCCCTGGCGCCCGGCCTCGGTCACGAAGCCCCGCCGCAGCGAGTGCCCGGCGTAGTGCTTGGGATCCCGCCCGCAGCGTTCCACCCGCTCTTTCACGATGCCGACGACGGTTTCCGGGGTGATCGGGTCATCCGTGATCCGGCCGCGATGAATGGCGCGGAAGAGAAACCCGTCGGTAATCCGCGAAGCCCGCAACCAGGCCGTAAGCGCCTTTTTCGCCGTTCCCCGTATGGGCAGCCGGTAGCCGTGCCCGCCCTGGTCGGTCTTGGAGCGGGTCAGGTTGTAGATATAGCCGCCCCGCACCGCGTCCAGATCGTCCAGGCGCGCGGCCGCGACCTCGCTCCGGCGGCGCCCCCCGGAGCCGAAGGCAAACAGCAGGATCGCCCGGTCCCGGGTGTCTTTCAGCGACGTTCCGAAGGTGTCGACCATCTCATCCAGCAGCTTTTTGGTGATGGCCCGCTTCACTTGCGGCCGGTCGCCGGCCTTGGCCCGGGCCGCCTTGGATTTGGTCATCACCAGGCGCACCCGCCCGCCCTTGCACGGGTTCTCGGCGTCCTCGATGCCGCGCGACTGATGGGCGTAGGACAGCGAGGACAGGCGCCGTTCCACCGTGGCCACGGCATGGGGGCCGCGCTTGCGCTTGATGCCGGACGCCACCAGGATCTTGTCGTGTTCCGGGTCCAGGCCGTCCAGGTGGTCGGTGATGAAGCGGATCACCACGTCGGCCGCCACGGGATAGTGCGGGACCAGGCCCATGGTCACCTGCGCCCAGGCCCAGAAATATTTCATATCGCCGTCATGCGCCCGGTGGGTGTTCTCCGCCGTTCCCGCTTCGATGATCCTGTCGATCCGGTCTTGGCTCATAGATCTCCGATTCCCTTCAAAAGTTCCCGGAAGCGCGGGTCCAGGGTGATTTCCCGCTTGAACTGCGCGGACCGCTCGATGGCCTCGCGCTCGTTGAAATTGCCGTTCACCGTGCGGATCGTGGCGTCCGCGTAGGCCCAGGGCTTGCCCGTGCGCACCGGCCAGGCTTTCTTCAGGCTGGCCAAGGTCTTCACGATCGCGCCGGGATGCGCGTTCCGGTTGGTCCAGTACTGCACCCACTGGAACACGTTGAAGTGCTTCCGGCTGCACACGGCCGCGATGGCCTCGCACAGCGCCACGATTTCGGCCGTCTCGGGGGCGTCTTTGTGGTGGAAAAGTTGACCGGGATTTTCGGGTTTGGGGACGGGTTCGGAAGGGGCGGCGCGGGCCTGGCCTGCGCCGTTGTTTTTAAAATCTACTTCTGTTTCTACTTCTAGGCGGACTTTTTTAGGATGTGAATCCGGCGCGTGTCCGGACAAGCTCGCGATTTGCTTGCGGGTGTATTCGTCGGCAAGCTCTTTTAATTTCGGGCAGTTGAGTTCTATTTGCTCCAGCCGTTTGTCGTGAAAAAGTCGGAAAAAAATGCGCTTTTTCTCCTGGTAAAACCCAAGTATAGTTCGGACTTTTCGCCAACTTATTCGGAACTTTTTCCTGAAATAGATCACCGAAAAGGTGTTTTTCCCCGGCCTCCGGGGGTCGAATTCGCGCGACATGATTTCCAAGGTCCTGAAATACACATAGTAGCCGTCCGGTCCGAAAACGCTGATCGCGTCATCGATGTCGGGGTCGTCCCCGCTGTCCACCAGATGCTTGAACCATTTCATACGCGGCGGCTTTGTCCTGAAACCGGGTGCCATTTGTATCTGTAGGGCCGGCCCCGGTCATGCCCCTCGTTCGTACCCGCCAACCAGGCGTCCTGTTGCGCGGAGCCCAAGGGGTACGGGCACGGCCCCACCGTGGCGGCCTCCCCCAGGTAGAATTTGAGCGCCGCCAGCACGCCCGCCTTGTATTCCGCGCTGCGCGGGTCCCGTTCGTTGGAAAAAGCCGCCTCGAACAATTCCTTCGCCGTCTTTTTCATGACATTGCCTCCCGCACCCATTCCGCCGGCACGTCAAAGAGCCCCAGCCGCCCCGAACAGGGATGGAAGATTGTGGGCACGGCGCCTTCCATCACCAGCCCCATGGGGCCGAAGAACCAGAGTGACGGGTGTTCCGTAACGCAGTCGACCAAACGGGCGCGCCCCACGATACCGCCGGTATTGAAGTCTTTGGGATGTGGATCGCGCCAGCCGAAGACGTTTCCCAGGGCCGCCAGAATCCAATCCAGTCCGTCGAAATCGAAGCGCTGGCCGGCGTGGATCGCCAACGGCCCCCGGTAGCGTGGCGGATATCGCCAGTCGCGGTTTTCAACGGGCTTTACCCCGTGAGCAAGGCACCAGGCCCAGGGCTGGCGCACGGACAAGCATTTGATCGTCGTCGTCATAGAGCACATCATTTTCCCTCCGCGCGCAGTCCGTGCAGCACTGTGGCATGGCTGCGGTTGAATTCCCGGCCGATCTCCTCCAGCGTCGCCCCGATAATCTCACGGCAGTGAAGCATGGCCGCGTTTCGGGCACGCACCACCTGCCGCCTGCGGGACGTGGACGATAGGTCCCCCACGGAAACGCCGTGCTCGGCGGCTGCCCGGCGCTTGATATCCTCGTAGGAGGTGACGCGCCGCTCCAGCTCGTCAGCGCAGGCATCAAACGCGGCGGCCGTGGACTCGTGGCCGGTCCGGCGCAGCTCCCTGGCCTGCCTGCGCCAATGGCGGATCATCCCCACCATTGCGCGAAGCCCTCGCAGGCGAACCGGTTGACGGACCGGGAGAGTATCTCACCCCTGTCTGGTTTCATGGCCAGCAATCCACTCGCAAAAATTTCTTTGTGATCGCGCCGCATGCTTGTGCCCCTATCCTTCCGCCGGTCTGGCCCGGAAATAGGCCCCCGGCGTGGGGATCACGTCGCCGCCCTCCACCATGCAGGCGATGGCCGGGTCCGTGTCCGCGAAGAGGATTGTTAGTTCGCTGCGCGCCTCCGCTTCGCTTATCGCCTCCCACGGCCCGGCCTGCCCTCCCCGCGCCCGCCGCTCGAACATCACGCCCTTCATTGGATGGCCGCCAGAGCACCGCTCTGCTTCATGGCGTCCAGCAGTTCGTAAAGGATCCAGAAGCTGAACAGCGCGAAAATCACCATTTCCAGCAGCATTTGATTGAGCTTTCCCATGTCAGAATCCCCCTTTCTCGATGGCGTGGATCACTTCCAGCGCGGCCCACAGCATCAGCAGCAGAAGCGCGGCCGCGCACAGCAGATCGCTTTTAAGGCGTTTCATCTTTGGATTTCCTCTTCTTCTTGGCCCCCGGCCGGGGCGGAAAGGTGTAGGGCTTGTCATGGCGTGGCCGTGGCAGGAGCGCCGCCAGGGTCTGGTTCTGCAGCTTCAACTCGTGGATCAGGCGGTTGTTCCAGGCGATGACTTGGCGCACCTTTTGTTCTTGTTCATCCATGAGATCCGCCCTAAAGGCTTGATTTTGCTACGTGCACCCAGGTGCACCTAAGTGCACCAAGGTGCACCTGACAGCCCAAAATTTTTTATGGTAGAGCATCAACGATCGGCTCGATCTTCTCGTGATGCCGCTGAAACTTGTCCCGGTGCGGATACCATTCGAGGTAAAATTCGATGGCTTCCTTGATCAGCGTTGAACAGCCCTTGTTTTCGGATTTGGCGATGGCCTGCAGGTGGTTCTTTTGGGTGGGCGTCAGCTTCACGTTCACGTCTGCCGTGCGGCTTTCGTTCTGCGCGGCGGATTTGAAGCCCTCCAAATGGATTTCGATGGCCGTGCCGTTGTTTCGATCGATGCGCATGGATGCCGATTCCTTCCCCCGCCGACGGTCCCTATTGCTTGACTTACCGTTATTATTTGGTTTAGGACTTAACCTCGGAGGCTTGCGCATAACGGTCCGGGAAAACCACTTCCACGGGCTTCCCGATCTTGTCGGCCACCAGGCGTTGCAGGTTGTCGCTGCGCATCTTGCGGCTGATGACCCGACTGACCGCTATTTCGGTGACGGACGCCTCGCGGGCGATGGCCGCCTGGGTGACATGCCTTTTACGGAGTTCGAATTGGATCGTTAGAGGGTCCATAAATAACTCCAATTGGGTTAGGTTTAGTGTATTTCTAAACCCAATTGGAATATTTTGTCAATATTATTTTTCCATTTGGGTCTATTATGGATGATATTCTGAAACGACTACTTGAAATTATTGAAGATCAGACCGGTGGAAATCGTAAAAAATTTTCGGAAAAGGCGGGAATTAGTAACAACACACTGACGAACTACATTAATGGGCGGTCACCGAAAGCAGAATTTCTTAAGAGCATTTGCGAAACCTATTCGGTAAATCTGAATTGGCTTTTGACCGGTGCCGGCGACAAATATATCGACATCGGCAACCCGGATGACGAACCCCCGCCCATCGGTGGCAAGGCTTTGCCCGATGGGCAGTTCCTTGATATCCATCGCACATTGCAGGAGTTGGCCGGGCTCAGCGATACCGCCTTGCGGGACGTCGAGATGTTTCTGGCGGGAATGGTGAAAGGGTTGCGCAACCGCGCTGGCGCACAGGCGGGCGATAGCGGCCGCCAGGCATGGGACGGCATCGAGCGCCGCTCCGGCCGGGATCGGCGGAGCGCACAGGGGGGAGATTAGCGGAGGGCTTTAATTCGAACGATGACCGCCCGGCCCGCAGCCGGATCAGCCATCGCGTCGCGAATATTATATATGTTGAGTTCGGGATCTGAACCGGGAGGTTATTGGTATGAAGCGCATTGCTTTGTTACTGATCTTTCTCGCCGTGCCCGCCTACGCCCTTGACTATTCGGTTGTCGAAAAGCGCCTGGCTTACCTCAACGACATCGAAGGCGTTGCCCAGGTCGCCTTCGAACGCAACAACGTCTTCATCGGGTTTGAAACCCTGCCGGACGACTATGAATCAATCGTCCGCGCCGCCGCCTTCCATGGCAACAAAGCATTAGGCCGCCGCGTCCATGTTTGGGCCTGCAAATACGATGCGGAAATAGCTCCTGATCGCTGGCCTGTTTATTGTTTCGCGACCGCTCAGAACGGCAAAGTCGTTAACTTCGAGAAGCCCTGATAAATGTCCGTCCATCAGCTAAAAGACGGCCGATGGATCGCCAAGTTTCCGAAAGGGACGCTCACCGACGACCCAGGCCGGACCCGCAAATATTTCGGACGCGGTATCGAAGGCGAAACCGCCGCCCGCAAGTTCAACGATTCCCTTCCTCTCAAAAAATACAACCGCACCCCCGAAGTCGCTGAACCCACTTTCGCCCAAATCGCGGGCGCCTATTTCAAATACAAACAAACCCGCCTGCCGCAGGCCTCCATCGAAACCCTATGGTACAAGCTGAACAATGTCATCCTGCCCGAGATCGGCGAGATCCCCGTCAACCGCCTGACCGAGCGGGATCTTGACCGTTACGTCAAAAAGCGCCTGCAATCCCCGGTGATGGTCCGCATCGGGAAGCGCCCCAATCAAAAAACCCGGCCGGTCAAAAACCCGGACGGCAGCGTCCGGACCATCAGCCCGACCACGGTTCATCGGGAGTTGAGCGATATCCAGGCCGTCCTCAATTGGGCCGCCAAGCCCTCCCGCCGCCTGGTTTCCGTGAACCCGGTCCGCGACTATGAAAAGATTAAGCGCCGCGATCGCATCGTCCTGCCGCCCTCCCCGGCCGAAGCCGCCGCCCTGATTAAATACGCTCCCGAGCATTTAAAACGCTTCCTGATCATCGCCTATTATTGCGGCGCCCGGCCCGGCGCATCCGAATTGCTGTCCCTGACATGGGACAAGGTCGACCTGGACAGCGGCACGATCCTGGTCGTGTCCGCCCGCAAAGGCGGCCGCGAATCACGCCTGATCCCGCTGAATGAGGATTTCAAACGCTTTTTAAAGGAATGGAAGGCCGAAGACGGCGACGACAGCCGCTATCTGATCACTTGGGGCGGTAGACCGATTAAAAGAATCGGGGGCTCATTCAAACGTGCCAAACGCAAAGCCAAAATCGATCCCAACCGCAAGTTGCCGCCCTACGCCTTCCGCCATGCTTTCGTAACGGCGGCCCTGAACGCCGGCGGCGACCTTAAAGGTGTCTCCGAAATGGCCGGCCACTCAAGAACCGAAACCACAACCCGCATTTATCAGCATACCAACATCAATTTGCATCGCGGGATTGTGGAGAACTTGCCGCCGATAACATTTGACAGATAATTTTGGCAATCATTTCAACGTGACACCGCCTTTATGCCGTGGTAGGCTTTTAAAAAGGGCTCAAACCGCCGCCCTTATGGCGATAGCTGTAGATAGAAAGGCGCGCCCCCGGCGTGCTCATCCTCTCGCCCATGAACCTGCTCCCCAGGAGGTGGACATGTTAAACCGGTCCGCTCAAACTCTTCTCCTGATCCCCGCCCTACTGGTCTTGTTGATCTCCTCCGCGATCTCGGACACCACGTACATATGGGCCGACGCCAACGGCAACCTTGTCGTTACCAGCGAAAAGCCGCCTGCCAATGTCACGGACTATGATGTTATCGGAGATGAACAAACCGCCGACGAGACCGGCCCGCCGCCCCCAACAGACGGGGTTGCCGATGCAGAGGCCCAATATAAAGATTTCCCCCCTCTGGTTCTGGAACAAATTCGGCGAACTGCCCGCGATCGCTGGCCGGGCAAGCCGGACGCCCAGGCCGCCATGGTCGACCGCTAGGTGCGCGCTTGCCGCTATGTGATAGAGGCCCGCACCATGGACTTCCCGGTCGACGGGCGCGACCACATCCTACGCTATGTCGATCGTTTATGGCCTGACGACTACGGGCGCCAGGCCGACTATATCGCACGTCAATACAAAGCTTATCAGGCCGTTCTCTACTACGAAAATCTTGACCTCCCGTACAAAGAGCTGGAGACAATCAAGACCCGCGTGGCTGAACGGTGGCCCTTCGACTATGTCAAACAAGAGCACTTCATGCGGCGAGAAGCCAACTAACGCATCGAACAGGTTCGAAGCCAGGAGCCCGAGGAGCGGATTACCGGCGTGCGCTCTTACAACCTCAAAGAGCTCAACGAAAACGATGGGCTGAGTCCGGAATAGCCGAACGCCGGGCGATTTCTTTGTCCCAATCGACTATGCTTAAACAAATTGCCTATGGATTCGATACGCCTTCTGTCATGCTTTCGTAACGGCCGCCCTAAACGCCAGCGGCGACCTGAAAGGCGCCTCCGAAATGGCCGGATACTCTCTCACCGAAACCACAACCCGCATTTCTCAGCATACAAATATCAATTTGCATCGCGGGATTGTGGAGAATTTACCGTAAATAAGGGTTGATGGTTGAAAATAGATTCACAGTGCGACAGTATCGATTATTATTCAGATGTTTGAAAAATATTCTCTATCAAATAAGCGAATAGATCGTTCCAACGAAACGTAGGATTGTACTTATCGCTTGTGTTAGGAAATTTAAAGATGAATGAAGAAAGTGAAACTCAAAAACCAAAAAACTGTTTCATAGTAATGCCATTTGGCAAAAATAGAGAAGAGAGACGTTGGTTCAAAGGTTGGTATGAAGTTGTTATAAAAATAGCCGTTACAATAGCGGGTTACAAGCCTATTCTTGCCGCATCAGAAGAACAACCAGGAGCTATTAATGATGAGATTCGTACCCATTTATCTTTTGATCCGATGGTTGTTGTTGATTTAGGTGGAATGGAACCCGATGAAGATCCAAACCCAAACGTGATGTATGAATTAGGGATTAGACATGCACTCGGTTTACCACTGGTAATGATGGCATGGGAAGGACAGACCCTACCTTTTGACGTATCAAATCAAAGAGTCATAATGGAGCCAAGGGATTTTTTAGGTCAAGAAACAAACAAGAATAAATTAATCGCATTTATCAAATCTGCTGAGGTGGGGAAATATTACAAACCTATGGAAGCAGTAGGCAGGTATGCAACTATTGAAGCTGCCTCTGCTTCTTTAGGTGAGGATTCTATTATTGGTGCCCTAGTAAGAGAAGTTAGGGATTTGCGTGGTACTGTAGCATCTGTTGTTCACTATAAGCAATACCGAAGCCCTCGGCCATCAAAGTCCACAATCAAGAAACTTTTGCGAAAAAAGCCATTTAGAAAAGATATATATTCATACTATATCAAATCAGGTGGTGATCCTACATTATGGGCTCAAATTTTACACGATGAAGCTTCTAATATTTTTGTTACAATTGCTGATGAGTGGGGATTCGAGGATTGGAAGTCCTATATCAAGGAAAAAATCGATGAGCAAAGATCCCACCCATCAGCTACCCCTTTTAATGACGCCTCCATGCTATCAGAAGAGCTTATAGAAAATATTCGCCATGAGTTACCTGAACAACCCTGGCCGACAGGGACGAGTAAAGAAATATGTACCAAGCTGAATATATCGTCAAATCTATATAAAAAAGCGGTTAAAGATTTAATTAACCGAGGCGTATTCAAGAGGCAAATCAATGGCGTTTTGGTAAATGACAATGATGCAGTTGACGTACAAAATAAGAGAACCGAATAGGGTCGCATCTTAATTATTAATTATCCACCTAACCATCCGAAACAAATCGCCTGTGAATTCGATAACCAAATGGCTGACAGACCCGGACGCCGCCGACTACCCTTTCCCTTATCAAATCGGCGATCGGCTAAGATCAACAACCAAAAACATCCAGGGAACCGTCCGAAACGCCAAATACGCCGCCCCATACCTATACGGCCCCGCATGGATCATGTACTATCTCGAAACCGACAACGGCCAATTAGCCCAACACCCACTAAATGAATTAGAGAAAATCGGTATATTTTGACATACTGATTAAATCCAATCAGGTGGAAAGGTAAAATTATACTTATTAAATAACTCATTTGGATAGATATTCTTTTTGCAGCCACATGCTTAAAAAAGATCATAAAGCAGTATATATACATTGTGATGGCTCAATGCTGCAAGACTCGATGTCTAGTGGTGGAGTTGGGTATGTGATTAAATTCCCAGATGAGTTTGAATTGGAGGATGTACCTTTTTTTCATGGAATATACCAAGATGCTAATATTGAAAGAATAGAAATCCAGGCTATTATTGAAGGGATGAAGGGTTTAATCTATTGGCTTAAACATAATACTATCGATTTCTATTCTATTTCTAAAATAGTAATTATAACTGATAGATTTAGTTTGTGTGACGAAGAAAGAACGAGCATTTTCAAGATTCGTGATTGGAGAAAATATGGAGGCAAGAATTTCGAAGGAAAAGAAGTTAAAAACTGGGATTTATTGAATAAGTTAGATAAGATAAGAACTAAAATTAGAAATCTTACTAGAAAAACAGTAAGAATTGTATATCGTAGAAGAAAATTTAATAAAGAAGCCGATAAGCTATCAAAGAAGGGAAGGAATAACGGAATACCAACTAGGGCAATTGCAATTGAGGGCCATAAAATTGGTCGTAGAAAATTCGATGGTGAGGAAGTTAAATACAGTCTATTTTCACCAAAGGATATCACCACTGTTCATATATTTCGTAAAAGACCTATTAAAAATCAATGGGAGATAAACGCAGAAATTTGTTCTGGTAAAATGAAAGGTAAAAAACTTATAATAATTACTGACCATTTGTTACAAGAAAAGCTTCAGAGAGGAAATGTTTTTGAAATTAGAATTAAAAAAATATATTCACATCATTTTGAAATTTATAGAACCATAAAGAAATTGAAGAAGGAACAATTTATAAACGAATTGTTAGATGAGACGAAAGCTCTTAACTTATAAAATTTCAAATCTGATAAACCGAATCAAATCGCCTATGAATTCGATAACCAAATGACTGACAGATCCGGACGCCGCCGACTACCCTTTCCCCTATCAAATCGGCGATCGGCTCAGATCAACAACCAAAAACATCCAGGAGAATCGAGGGGACGCCTTGAACTTATAAACTTCAAACTTAACCATCCGGAACAAATCACCTATGAATCTGATATGCGTCATTTTATCCCCGCTGATGAAATGCCCAAAAAAATAAAAATGCACATAAATTCCGCCAATATCCAATATTTGGTAAAAATCCCTAATAATCACTATTTATGTGCCTAAAACAGTAATGCTCGTATAAAACCAAACACACACGGAGGCAAATATTGATGAGCAGAATTGAAAATGAAGATACTCGCTATTTTATAGAGATTGACCTTGATTCATTGGGTATTATCAGAGTTGGCTTCGACCAAAAGCAAAATTTAGATAAGGGCCAACAAAAACAAGCCGGGATTCATAGATTGTTTCTAACTAAAGGCCAGTATAATAAGTTTGTTAGCCGTTGTGAAAGTGAACTTCAAAGCGTCTTGGAGGAACCGAATAGGGTCGCATCTTAATATTAATTATTCGTCTAACAATCCGGAATAAATCGCCTATGAATTCGATAACAAAATGGCTGACAGACCCGGACGCCGCCGACTACCCTTTCCCCTATCAAATCGGAGATCGGCTCAGATCTCCAACCCAAAACATCCAGGGAACCGTCCGAAACGCCAATTACGCCGCCCTGGAGCAAGGCGGCCCCGCATGGAATATGTAACATGCCGAACCGAAAACAGCCTGGTTGCCCAACGCCCTCGAAATAAAGTGAGAAAATCTGTGCCATATAATGTATAGGGAGAGGGCTAGCCCACTATATAGTGTATAAAAAAGCTCTTGCCTTAAAAGTATCACCATGATACTTGATTATCCTTGACTAAGATTAGTAGTATCATTATGATACCCGTTAGGAGTCGGGGTGACAAAAGACGACCCTGAATACGATCTCGGTGAAATTCACTATCTCATTGAAGAGAGACAGTGCGATATTACTACCACTGTAAGAACAACTGCCCACCAAATTGGTTTTTCGGAAACTGATATATACAACGAAATCCTGGCCCTCGATAAAAGAAATTTCCTTCATTCAGTAGAAGGTAACTTCGATCATATATTTCAAGATGTATATACAAAGACTATCCGCAATGTTCCGGTATACATAAAATTTAAGAAAATCGGAAAATACGGCGATAAAGTATTGGTTCTGTCGTTTAAAAGAAACACGAGTGTTCGATAATGTAGCAAAAAGGGGGCAGCGCATGGAATATGCAGCGGGGAGCCTGTGCCCGGTGTGTGAAACTGGCAATTTAGAGGAAAAGGTAAAAGATTTAGAATTTGAGTATAATGAAAGGAAATCAGTAGCTAAAGGTATAACCTGTTTTGAATGTCCTGTTTGTGGAGAATCATTTACCAATCGTAAGGATAGTCGTTCCCTGGAAAAATTCTTAGCCGATGAAAGGCGAATAGCTGATGGCCTTCTTGTAAGTGATGAAATCAAGAAAATTCGAGAAGGCTTTAATTTAACTCAAGTGCAGTTTGCTAAAGCTCTTAAGGTTGGTGAAAAGAATTTTGCTCGTTATGAAAGTGGCCAGGCCACTCAGGGCGTGGCCATGGATAATCTGTTAAGGGTACTTAGAGAATATCCATCGGCAATCAAGCTATTTATTAACGAATGGAAAAATGTTGAAGAAGAGAAAGTAATACAAATCGAAGCCCTTTACAGAAAAAAGAAGACTCATAAAGGCGCAAGAAAGATTGATTACAATATAAGCTCTTGTTTAGTCTGAGCCAGAATGAAAGACTTAATTTCATGACAACAAGAATGTCTATTGAAGAGATCAAGTTGCTTGATTGCAGATATTCTATGAAGGATATTGCGAAAGAAGACAATTCGTCAAATGATGAGGTGTCACCAGTTAGTATGGATATTGTTTGTGGAAACAATTTCATTAAGGATGATTTACGCCTGATAATAACTCTTGAAGTAATCTGTGATTCACCAAAATTGCCGTTTCGTTTCAATGTTAAATATGGGGCGTCTTATATTCTATCCCAAGATCCTGAGGAAGATGAGCTAGATAGATTTGTTAACGTTATCTGCCCTTTCCAAATAATGCCCTACATTAGAGAATTCGTGAGTGAATTGACTCGCAGAGCAGGTAACGAACCGCTGTTTATCCCACCAATGAATTTTATTGCCATGGACAAGGCACGCAAAAAAAAGAAGACAGCATCGACTTCAGAAAATGAGTAATAGTTGGCAAGTATTCCTTCCCTGGAGTAGACGCAGAACCTAAGGTATCTATCGAAGAGGTTTTGCCACGCTGAAGAGCACGACGTTACGAAATGGAAACACCCTCACCATATTGCAAAATCATTAGCATCTTGCACCCGGTAATCCCTGGTAACCGAGGCCGGATGGTTACCAAATTTTACAAGATATAAATCAATTATATCGGGCACATAAATTTCTTATTGGCGTTCGGGACACTGGGGTCGAAAAATAAATTGGATATTGAGACGATCGAAATCGAATGGTCCTGGGATCAACCGATCATCCAGGATATCCTTTTGAAGTATTACCGCGACTGGCTTTTCGTTACCCCTGAAATTGCCAAGAGCATGGTGGAGCGGGTTCTGTCGATTTCCAACGTCCAGGCCCCGGAGCAGATCATGGATATCGGCTGCGGCCTGGGCTACCATGCCATCGCTTTTGCGCAAAAAGGGTTCCGGGTGTTCGCCTTCGATCCGGGGGACAAATATCTCGCAATGGCCCAAGCCCATATCGCCAAGGAAGGGGCTGATGTAACCCTGCGGCAGATGACGTGTGCCGACTTGGATGAATCCGAGCGCTTCACACTGGCCTGGGCCGGCTCGTATTGCCCGGGGCAGCTTTCACCTTCCGAAGTTGTGCAGGATTTGAGACGAATTTATCGATCCCTTAAGCCGGGGGGATGGTTTATATCCAATGTCGCCGGGAAGCCCAAGGTTCCGCCTTCGGAAAAGGTACGCCATTGGCGGCAATTACCGGACTGCTATATGCTTTCCGAGAAGTGGGCGGACGAAACCTATTTCCATGAGCACTGCTGGTTTGTATATCCTGAAACGAACAAGGTCATAAAGCTTGCCGAAGTTGAACGCATGTACGGGGTGCAAGAGATTCCCCCGCTTTTGAAGGAAGCCGGGTTTACGGATATTGCAACCGCCGGCAATCTCAAAAGGGATGCGCCGGCGCAGGCAGGCAAGCATTTTGCCTTCTGGTGCCGTAAACCAAATGGCTGATAGCCCCGGATGCCGACGACGACCCTTTCCTCTGCCAAATCGGCGAGCGGCGCCGATCAACGATTAAACGCATCCGGGGAACCGTCCGAAACATCAAAGATAGCTCACCCTCTACTTTCAGGCCTCAGGCAAAGAGCCTATCTCGGCTCACAACCGGACCCGCCCCGCAGAGCAGGACAAGAAACAAGAGCGGGAAGAGCCGCCGGAAGATGGGTCGCATGATGCCTCCTTTTAAGGGATAAGTAATCGCTTTCATCGGAGAGGATAACTGTTTCCGGTTTTTCTACTGCCATTTTTCGACAGGCCCGATCCTATCCCAATCCCCCGGTTTTCGCCACCCGTATACCGGAACCCGGATTCAGGCCCCCTGCCCTTCCAAATACCTGTTTCTATCCCCAGGATCACCAATTTCGCTACCTCTTACACATTTCTATTTCCCGGACCTCCTTAAGATGATAGCGTATCAAATGCAAAGAAACCGTGATATTTTCATCTGTTATCCTTCCGCATAGTGACTTGTTGGATTTGTTGATTGGTGGAAAAATGAAACACACCCTCCACGTCAGCGAAGATGGTCTGCTCTTCACATTGGAAGAAGCGATAAACTGGTTAAAAAAATAGTCAGCACGCTTTAGCGCAAGGGAGGAAATCCATGTACCGGTCCATTTTGTTTCCAACCGATTTTTCCGAGATGGCCGACAAGTCGCTGAACTACATCGAGCAGCTCAAGGGATCGGGGTGCCGGGAAGTGGTGCTGCTACATGTCATCAACCTGCGCATCATCGACGGTTTGATGCGTCATGGCGCGATGGAGGAGCAGCTTGCGCAGTGGGAACGGAAGGCCAGGGAGGTTGCCGAGGAGTCCCTGGTGATGATGAAAAAAAGGCTTGAGCTAAAAGGGCTGGCGGTGAAACTGATGATCAAGCGGGGATATCCTTCCCATGTCATCCTCGACGTGGAAAAACAGGTGCGGCCGTCCCTGATTGTGGTCGGCTCCCATGGGCGCTCCAACATCAGCGACATGCTTCTGGGCTCTGTTTCCGACCGGGTTATCCGCAAATCGCGGTATCCCGTCCTTGTCGTCAAGCGGGACGAACAAATATGATCGGCTGCCGCACGGGCACCTTTGCCCGTTCCGCCCGGTTTCGGCCGCGCTATACGATTGCCACGTTGACGCTGTTCTGCCAGATGCCATGCATGTTGCATTTGATCTGGACGATCAAGGATACGGTCTTGCCCCGCAGCGTGTCCCCCAGTACCGTATTGAAGCTTGCGGCCGCGTTGCAATAGCCGTGCGATCGAAAAATGGTGGTGCCGGCCGGTTCGTTGCCGATGTTGAGCTGCAAGTGTTCGATCCAGTGGCTGGGACCCATGGGATGCGGGATTTTGCCGATGTCGATCTGGACGGGAAAAGCCTTGCCGGCTTCGATCTTGTCCGGCACGCTGATGACCGGCGAATGGAGCTTTTCCAGGGTGGTTTCCTCCGCCGGATTTTTCACCCGGTTGATGCCCTGCCAGAGATCTTTTTCCACCTTGCTTGGATAGTATAGCTCCGCCCTTGCCAGTCCGGGCCCGAGCATCGCAAATGCCCCACCCCAGGCCGCGGCCTTCAGTACATCTCTCCTCTTCATTGGATTCCTCCTTGCGATTCAAAACATAAACCTTAAAAACGGTTTTCAAGCCCCCTTCAAGGAGGCTTCCTGAGGCTTCCCGCTAGGCGTGAGGAGCCTCACTTTTACCGATCATTGCCAATCTTCACGGCTGGGGCGAAAGAGCGCTTCGGCCTTCTTCTTGGCAGCCTAAACCAGGAGCCTTGACGTCCATCATTTTCCCGTCTATAAGTGTCATCGTTTAGAGATATTGCTCATTATAATCCGTATTGTCTTAGGAGCCACGCAATGGATACAGCGATCGCCGCCCCCGAATTGGATGCCCTCCTGTCCCAATGGACGGACAACGACCAACAATCCAAAAAAACCTTTCAGCACTTCCAGGACCACCTGGTCCGTAAACCCGATCTGACCTTTGATTTTGTGGCCCGACCCGGCGTTTCCTACTCGCTGCGAGCCAGACATCGCCGCCAAAACCACCGTCCCTTGTTTGCCATGATCGATATCATCGATGACGACCCGAGTGAGCGTTGGCTTTCCGTCTGTTTTTTCGGCGAGATGATCTCCGACCCGGATGAGATCGGGGATTTCGTGCCGGAAGGCTTGCTGGGTGAAGATGCCCATTGTTTCGATATCGAGGCATGGGATGACGATCTCGTGGGCTATGTCACCGCACGCCTCGACGAAGCGTATGAAAAAGCCTCTCAAGAGGCTGCGGTTTAATAATGCGACCCGGCCCGGGTTGCAGCTAAAAGCGGCCGGCCAACACCGGACTCAACTTGACAGCAGGTAAGACCGCAGATTGGTCCCTTTGCGGTGAAGGCCTAATTTGCGCCGGATATTGAGGCGGTGCATGTCCACGGTGCGGGCGGAAATATTCATGAGGCCGGCGATTTCCTTGGTGGTGCGGCCATTTTTGACAAAATTGGCCACCTCCATTTCGGCCGGGGTCAATACGGTGAAGCGGGATGCCAAGCCCTTGTTTTGGGTGGTCGTAATTTCGGCCAGGTTGGCGGACAGCATGGAGACGACCATCTTCTGGCGGTCATTGAGGCCGCTGCTGCGCAGCTTTTCGATGAGGGGTTCCACAAGCCGTTGCAGATTGGCCGACAAGGCGCTTTCGATCTCCTCCTTATCTTTTTCGCGCATCCTCACCAGGGTCTGCAACGCCAGGTTCATCTCCTCCAGCCGTGTATTTTTGTTCTTTAACTCCTGCTCCCGGCGTCGCACCTCCTGCTCCGCCTGTTTTTTGGCGGTAATGTCGGCAAGGATGGCAAAACTGCTCTCGATCCCGTTTCGGCCCCTGTCCAGCACATGTGGGTATACAATGCTGTACTGCGTCTCGCCGCTCTTGCGCTGCCAGGCGATTTCAAAAGAACGGCGCGGGTGTTCGTCTTCCCCTGAGAGTTTGCGGTAGATGAGTTGGGAGGTTTCCGGTGACAGGAATTCGTGGATTTTGCGCCCCATCAATTCTTCGGCCCGGAACCCGCTGATCTCTTCAAGGCGTTTGTTCACATAGGTGATACGCTCTTCGCCGTCCATCACGATCAGCCCTTCCGTCATGGTTTCGAAGAGTTTACCAATGCGCAGCTCCATATGTTCGTAGCGATCCAGTCTCCGCCGCAGCGCTTCATTTTCTTTTTCCAGCGCTTTCAGACGGTGCCGGTCGGTATCGGATTGCTTATCCAGAGGCATGCGGCTCCATTCTCCCTGATTAGGCGGCCGGCGAGGGGCTGTCCGTGATGCCGATCCCATAGAGCGCCCGGGCCGTGTCCGCCAGGATCCACCGCAGGGCGTCTTCCGGCAGCCCCAGGGCATCGATCCCCCGCAGCTCCCGATCCCAGGCATAGGGGATATTGGGGAAATCCGTGCCGAACATCAGCCGCTCCGGACGCAGGCGGCTGATATCCGGCGGGTTTTCCACGGGCAGATAATCGGCCAGCATCATGGTGGTATCCAGCCACAAATGATCGAAGCGCTCCTGCAGGCGGCGGTAGGCCTCGAATTCATCGGCACCCAGATGGGGCACCACCAGTTTCAACTCCGGATAGGTTTCCAGAACCTGCTCCACGAAAGTCCAATGGCAGATTTCATAGGGATCGCAGGCATAGGCCGGGCTCTTGGGCTCGCGGCCGGCGTGGATGACCAGGGGCAGACCCCACGCGGCGCAAACCCGGTAGACGTCATGCATCCCCGGGCTGTCCATCCGGAAGCACTGGACATGGCTGTGCAGCTTGACGCCTTTGAGGCCGGCCCTGAAAGCTGTTTCCAAAATGTCAGGGGTCCCGGGTTCTCCGGGGAATACCGTGGCCAGGCCGGTCACGGCGCGGGATCGCCGGACAAGGTCCACCATATAGCGGTTGAGCTCCCGGGCGATCCCGGGTTTGTGGGCGTACTGCAGGGCCACGATGTGGCCAACCCCCCGCTGGAGAAGAAATGCCAGCAAATCATCGGTATAAAGACGATAGCGGATCGGCCAGCCGAACTGGTCGAACCAGCCCCAGACCGCATCGAACAGCAGATCGGGGAACACATGCACGTGGGTATCCACCACCATGGGCAGATGATCGGGAACGCGGTTCCCTTCGGGGTCGTCGAGTTTGGGCAGCGGAAGATCGACCATGTCAGCAATTTCCATCGTGACGTCCGGTGCTGTGCCGCAATTGCCGCCGCACCCAGGCCAGCCCGAGGCGTCCTTTCACATTCTGCAGGCGCAGGGCCAGGGGCAGAACCGGCAGCATCGCAGGAACCAGGTAGCATATCTTGCTCAGGACCATAAACAATTCCCGCAGGTCCGCAACCCTGAACCAGACCGCCCTCCCCTCCTGGATCAATCCCCAGCGTCGGGCCGCTTGGCGGGCGGCGCTGGTTCCCTCCCGGAAGACCACGCGGATGTCGAAGGGACCGGTGCCGGTCAAGGGTCGGGTCGCCTCGTTGAACAGAGCCGCTACGGCCCTGTCGGCCAGCTTGCGGCGCCAGGAGCAGGCATCGAAATGCTCCACACCGTTGCGCTTGTCGATCGGGAAAGTGGTGACTCCCGGAATTTCCTGGGCGGCCTGGCTACAGGCCTCCGGACAGCCCGAAAAAAACACCGGACGGATGCCGTAGGGTGCCAGCAGAGCGGCAAAAAGCGCCACCTCAGGCAGGGACCGGCCGTCCACCCGAACATCGGCCAGACGCGATGTCATGGTATGTGGCAAAAACCCCCGGGTGCCGGAAGCGGCATGCAATCCCAGAAAAAAGACCGCCTCGGCCCGGTCTGGGTCTCCCATGGCAGGCACCGGTCCCGTCCGGTAGCCGCTCTCTAACCGGGCCCGCGGATGGATTCCTTCCGCCAGGATATTATAGCCCGTGCGGTGGAAATCTTTAATGAGGATATCCTCGGCGCCGGCATCGAACAGGGCCTGGACAACGGCCTGCACATCCCGGGTCATGGCCTCGCAGGCCAGGGCCCATTCCTTGCACAGAAAGGCGGATGCGGCATAGTTCCAGCACCCTGAACTGCCCTCGATGTCGGCAACGATCAGGACGCGGCGGAAGGACATGCGGCCAGGATCCTCTTGAGCTCCGCGATAAAATGACGGATGTCGTCCTCGGTGGTGTCGAAGGAGGTCATCCAGCGGACTTCGGATGTGGCGTCGTTCCAGACATAAAAGGGGCAGACCGCCTGGAGCGGTGCAATGACCGCCTGCGGAACCCGGGCGAAGACGCCGTTGGACTCCACCGGCCGGCTCACGCGGATCTCCGGGAATTCCCCCAGGGCCTCGGCCAGCAGGGCCGCCATGCGGTTGGCATGGGCGGCGCAGCGCCGCCAGAGATCGTTGGTCAGCAGGGCCTGGAACTGGGCGGCGATGAACCGCATTTTGCTGGCCAGCTGCATGCCCTGTTTGCGGCGATATTTGAAGCTGCAGGCCAGATCGGTATTGAAAAAGACGATGGCTTCGCCCACCATCATACCGTTTTTGGTTCCGCCGAAGGACAGAACATCCACCCCGCAGTCGGCCGTCAGGGTGCGCAAATCGGTACCCAGATGGGCGGCGGCATTGGCCAGGCGGGCGCCGTCCATATGGAGGACCATCTGATGGCGGTGGGCCAGCTCGGCAATGGCCTGGATTTCCTCCGCGCGATAGACCGTTCCCAATTCCGTGGCCTGGGTGATGGAGACCACCCGGGGCTGGGCATGGTGCTCGAAGCCGAAACCGTGCAAGTGCCGGCCGATGCCCTCGCAGGTCAGCTTGCCGTCCGGAGTCGGTACAGTGAGCAGTTTGCAGCCGGTATGACGCTCCGGTGCGCCGCATTCGTCCACGTTGATATGGGCGGTTTCGGCACAGATGACCGCCTGGTAGGGCGCGCTGGCCGCCTGCAGGGAGAGCACGTTGGCCGCAGTCCCCAGGAAGACGAAATAGACGTCGACCGCTTGCCCGAACTGCTCCCGGAAACTTTGCACGGCCGCGGCCGTGCAAGGATCGTCCCCATAGGCCACGGCATGGCCTTCATTGGCCGCGACGATGGCCTTTAGAATATCGGGGTGAATGCCGGCATAATTGTCACTGGCAAGGCCCCGCCAAACACCTTCCATCATATGGCACCGCTCCGCTTAGGATTTTGTCATGGGCGAATCTGAGGTGTAGCTTATTCTACTGCCCTGGGCAACCCCGACCAAACGACCGCTTACCCCTTTGGAAGGGCACTTCCGCCCCGGCGGCCTTCCTTCAAAGGCCGTCGGTCATTCGGAAGACCGGCTTGCCGCTGAATGGCCGCGACGCGCTGCATGACCGGTGGATGGGAATAATGGAGAAAAACATAAAACGGATGGGGGGACAGGTTGGACAGGTGGTGAACGGAGAGCTTCTGCAGGGCCCCGGCCAGGGCCGGCCCGTGGCCGCTGGTGGCAACCGCATAGCGATCGGCCGCATATTCGTTGCGCCGCGAGATCATCATGGCCAGGATGCCGGTGAAAAAATCCACCGGGGCATAGAGCAGGCCGAATAGGGTCAGTCCGGCATAGACCGACGCATGGGGCATGAAAAAGGCGTCAAAAAGGGCCGGCTGACCGATGCACAGGGACAACAGGTAGAACATGATCCCGGTCTGGGCGATCCCCATGACCAACCCCATGAGGACATGGTGTTTTTTGTAGTGCCCCATTTCATGGGCCAGGATGGCCACCAGCTCGCTGCGCTCATGCTGCGCCACCAGGGTATCGAACAGGACGATGCGCTTGTGCCGGCCGAACCCCGTGAAAAAAGCATTGCCTTTGCCGGAGCGTTTGGAGCCGTCCATCACGAATACGTTCTGGAGCGGGAAGTCGATGGAACGGGCATAGCGGCGGATGTCCGCTTCCAGTTCGGCGTCCTTCAGGGGCTCGAACCGGTTGAACAACGGCATGATCCAGGTTGGGGCGACATACTGCATGACAAGCATGTAAGCGATCACCACGCCCCAGGAATACAGCCAGGCCAGCGGGCCCGCCGCCTGAAAAAAGAACAGGATACCCGCCAGAAGCGGCGCTCCCAGAAGAACGCCCAGGATGGCGCCCTTGACCCGGTCCACGAAAAAGGTGCGCCAGGTCGTACGGTTGAAGCCGAAGCGCTCTTCGATGACAAAAGTGCTGTAAATGCTGAACGGTAGCGACAGGACAAGTCGCAGGACGGCCAGAATGCTGATAAAGACCAGGCCGGAAAAAATCGGTCCCCACTGGAAGGAACGCACCCAGGCATCCAGGACGGGGAAGCCCCGGCCAAACCAGAAAATCAGAATGGCGCCCAGCTGGATGGCCTCGGCCAGGCGCCCGAAGCGGGTGTTGACCCGCAGATAGGCCTGGGACCGCGGGTAGTCCCCGTTTTTAAACAACGCTTTGAACGCGTCCGGCGGCTTATCCGGTTGAGCCTTGAGGTTGAGATGATCGGCCACCCAATTCAATCCGAAATCGAGCAGCAGGGCCGCCAGGACGACCCAGGCAATCCAGTTCATGATAGTCACTCCCGGAATTAATAAGGGCGGCCCTTTAGCAGGCCGCCCTTTCCTACGAGGAGATTGAAGGCGGTTCGCCAACCGCCTTCCGCATTAATTTAGAACCGACTCTGCGCCTGTCAAGGATCGACCCCATGGCGCCTATGCCAGCTGGGGATGGACGTTCGCAGCGCGCAGCAAGGCGCTATTGTTTCAGGCCGTCGCGGATATCATCCACAAAGTTGCCGATGACGCGATAGACCTGCTCGCAGCCCGGTCCCAGGAGAATCCCATGGCGGCTGAGGTTGAAGAGAATGTATTTTTTCGCACTGGACCCCAGCTTGTCGAATACCCGCCGGGAGCCGCGGGGATCCACCACCGGGTCGGCAGCGGATTGGACCACCACCGCCGGCACCTGGACTTCGCCGAGACGGGTTTCCACATGATCCATCAGGCGTTCGAGTTCATGGATCCCGGCCACCGGATTGCGGGTGTAGTTGATGTGCGGATTTTCCGGCTGATTGTCGATGAATTCCCTGCGGGCGCCGTTGCTGTGGACTTTGCGCATCAGGCGGTTCCACATATCCATGGCCGGTACGAAGCGGGCGGAATAGTCCTGCAGTTGCAGGGGCGGGCTGACCGCGAAAACACCCCTGATGGCCCGGATGCGGGAAGCCGCCTCCAGCGCCAAACCGGCCCCGTTGCTGAAGCCGCCCAGCACCACATGACGGCAGGCGCAGGCCATCATGGCGTAGGCCTCCTCCACGCTGCGGATCCATTCCCGATAGGTTCGGCCGGCCAGGTCTTCCGGCGCGGTGCCGTGCCCCTTGACCCGCGGCGCGTAAACCCAATAACCTTTGCGGTTGAGATAGGTGGCCAGCCCGCGCACCTCTTCCGGGGCGGCCATATAGCCATGTACCACCACCACACCGATGCGGTGGGAACGCCCCCTTTTGAAAATCGGACGGCCGATATGATGGGGTTTGGATTCGCCCTCCACATAAAAGGTATCGTAATCCTGCCGGAATTCCCGCATCGCCCGATCGCGGAGGAAACCTGCGATTTTGCGCCGGGTCCAGAAGGCGGGCTGCCAGGCGATCCGGCGGATTGATTGCTGAAGGGTCTTGAGGGGCTCGATCTCGTTGGCCATGACCCACAGCGGGTTGTCGATGCGCGCCCGATGGAAATCAAAGGGTTCCCCCAGCCGCGAATGGTTTTTGACCAGCTTGTCATCCTTGCTCCGCACAACATCCGTCTGCAACGCCAGCGCCTTGAAATCCTTGAATTTATCATACTGATCATCGGTCAGCAGCGGCAGTTGGCTCTCCTTGAGACTGCGATGGTAGTGGTTGCGGTCCAGCGCCGTGCATTGCTGTGTCAGCAGGTAGACTTTGCGTTTCAGGTCGTCCGGCCTAACGCTGCGAAAAGGAATCCGGCGCAGCATGGCGGCAAACAAATGATCATGGTTGACCGTGGTCAGGCGGTAAATCTCCTCCATGTAGCGCTGCATGATGGCAAGGGCCTCGCGGCGCATCTGCTTGCGCGAAGCCAGGGAATCGTCGAAATTGATGACCTTCCGGCTGCCGATGTCCTGTTCGATCTTGTGGCAGGCCAGACATTCATTGACCGGGATGGCCTCTCCGAAACGCAGATCGATGTCGACGCCCGACAAAAACATGGTGCCTTCGGCCATCAGTTCTTCCACGAAACGTTCGGAGATATTCTCGTTGAACTTGCGGGCCAGTTCGCTCAGGGCGTTTTCCTTGGCGCGTATGGGATAATAGGTAAGATTGGCCGGCACGATATAGGTGTGCCCTGCCAGAAGGGAGGTGGGGTCTTCGATTTGGAATTGATCAAGAATCCGCCGGGCTTCTCCGGGGGACTCCGTGAGCAGACGATGAATGCGCTGCCGGTAGAACTCGGTGCGCAGGGCCAGTGTGGCGGCGCCGGTGTGGGGCGGGTGTTTCCCTCCGGCATAGGAAATCATATAGCGGCCCTTTTCAACAATTTTCTTGCTTTTCACCATGCGGCCTTCGGGATAGATGACCCAGGCCGCTTCGCCGGTGAGCAGGGATCGTACGATGAGGCGGTCCCGGTCGGGATCGCGCGTGGAAACGGCCCCTACCTTGTCGAGATAGGTTCCCAGAGCGCCTTTGAAAAGCTCGACATCGGCCAGGGACCAGACCGGCAAATGGGTCAGCTGGTTGAGCCAGTAAGGCAGCAGCATGGTTTCGATGCGGGTAAAATGGTTGACCACGAAGAGGAGTGACCCGTCGCGCGGAATGCTTTCGCTGTTGTGCATATTGAGGCGCGCCCGGGAAAACCAGGAAAACGCTTTCAGGGCCAGGCCTGTGGTACGGTAGGCGAATCGGTTCATGGATGAATTATCGGCTATCCGGCAATAGGGGTAAGCGTCATTCCTTCAACTATAATAAAAACCTTCTGTTGAAGCAACGCCAGTCGATGAGCGTCAACTGGGCAAAGGCATCTGAAAAAGCCGTCCAGCAACGGATGCAAGTTGACAGTTTTGCCAAATATCGTTAGGTTAGCACCCTTTATGGCACCAGGAGGACAGTGTGTATTCCAAAATCTTGATCCTGCGGTTTTCACAAACAGTGGCCCACCAGCCGATTGTCTGCAATCTCACCAAACGCTTCGATCTGACCTTCAACATCCTGAACGCCACCATTCTGCCGCGCAAAGAAGGCGTCATGGTGCTGGAGCTTGCGGGAGAAAAAAAACTGTTTCGCGAAGGCGTCAACTACCTCAAAGCCCAGGGCGTCAAGGTGCAAAACGCCGACCAGGAGATCAAGCGCGACAAGACCAAATGCACCCACTGCGGCGCCTGCACCGCGGTTTGCCCAACCGGGGCGCTGTTTATCCAACGCCCCGAAATGTCGGTCGACTTCGATCAGCGCAAATGCAGTCTCTGTGAACTTTGTCTGACCGCGTGTCCGTCACGTGCCATGTCGGTTCGCCCGACGCAGAAAATCTTTTTTGACTGATGCCCGTCATTGCCGTTGCCATCAGCGGCGGCGTGGATTCCCTCGTCGCCGCCTTTTTATTGAAGAAACAGGGCCACGACATCTTCGGTCTCCATTTCCGGACCGGTTACGAAACTTCCGACCCTGAGGCAACCGCGCAGTCCCCCCGACCGGCCGATATCACCCGTATCGCACAGCAGTTGAAAATACCGGTCGAGGTCCTGGATATCGCCCCTTTTTTTCGGGAATCGGTGATCGCTTATTTCACAAGCGCCTATCAGCAGGGACGCACACCCAATCCCTGCCTGTATTGCAACCCGGCCATCAAATTCGGCCATATCCTGGCCCATGTCCGGCAAAAAGGGGCCGAAGCGCTGGCAACCGGGCACTATGCCCGCCTGGAAACCGATCCCGACGGCCATTATCATCTCCACCGCGGTGTTGATACTCTCAAGGATCAGTCCTATTTTCTTTCCCGGCTGACTCAGGACCAGTTGCGGCAGGCGTGCTTCCCCCTGGGTGACCTGACCAAGGAGGCCGTCCGCCGGATTGCCCGGGAGAACCAGCTTGTACCGGCCACCCGGGGGGAAAGTCAGGATATCTGTTTTATCAAAAATGCCCCCTATCATGAATTTTTGAAGCAGCAAGACGGATTCACCCCCCGTGAAGGACCGATTATCGATACCCGGGGACGCTTATTGGGGCACCATCAGGGGCTGCATCAATTTACAATCGGCCAGCGGCGCGGGATCAACTGCCCGGCGGCCGAACCCTACTATGTGATTCGCCTCGACCACCGCAGCAACGGTCTAGTTGTGGGACATCGCGAGGAACTCTACCGGGCGACCTGCACTGTGGAAGATATCAACTGGATCAAGCGCCCGAACCGGTTCCCGGCGGAGGTCATGACCCAGATCCGCTACCGTCATCAGGCCGCACCATCGCAGGTGAGCGAGCGATCATCAGGCGTGGTGCAGGTCAGGTTTGAGCCGCCCCAGAAGGCTGTCACCCCCGGACAGGGAGCGGTGTTCTACCGGGGAGACGAAGTCCTGGGGAGCGGGTGGATCGCGTGACTCGCCATCAAAGCAAGCCGGCCGCGGGAATTTGCAGCTACCGGCCAATGACAGCCAAAGTGCACCGCTGGGATCCCTTCAAATGCTCTGCGGCTGTCGAATCGCCGGAGTTGTCAATACCGCAAGCGATCATTTCATTATTATATTAAAACATACTGTTTATATTGAAATTTCTAATATCAACATTGGGTTGCAAGGTTAACCAGCACGAGTCGGACATCCTGACCGTCGGCTTGCGCGCCTATGGTTGGCAGGCCGCGCACAGGGATGAGAAAGCCGATGTGTGCATCGTCAACACCTGCACGGTCACCCAGAGAGCCTCCATGCAGTCCCGCCAGCTGATTCGGCAGCTCCAGCGACAGCATCCGGGCGCCCGTATCATCGTCACCGGTTGTTACGCCCAAATCGCTCCCGGGGAGATCGCGGCCATTGAGGGGGTGCATATGATCGCCGGGCAAAGCCGCAAGGCGGATTTGCCCGCCATGATCGTGCAGGCCGCCCATGATGCCGGTGTCGCCCCTTTGTGCGCCGTAGACCGTCTTGACCCCCAAATGCCGTTCAGCATGCCGGGGGCGCCGGTGCCGGGTTCCCGTACGCGCCCCTATCTCAAGATACAAGACGGCTGCAACAGCTTCTGCACCTATTGCATTGTCCCTTATGCCCGCGGGCGAAGCCGCAGCATGCCTCCGGAGGAAGTCCTCCGGCATCTTCACCAGCTGGGCGCCATGGGGTACCACGAAGCGGTCCTGACGGGGATTCATCTGGGGGTCTATGGGTTGGATCTGCAGCCGGCCGGCAGTCTCCTGGCCCTGCTGGAAGTCATCGCCCAAGAGCGCCCGCTGGCCCGCATTCGCCTGAGTTCCATCGAACCCAACGAACTGTCCGATGAGCTGATCGATCTGGTGGCCGCATCAGATCTGTTCTGCCCGCACTTTCACCTGCCGCTGCAAAGCGGCGACGACACGATTCTCAAACGGATGCACCGGCCCTATACAAGGGAATTGTTTCGCCAGCGGGTGATGCACATCAAGCGCCGCCTGCCCTGGGCGGCCGTTGGGGCCGACGTACTGCTGGGGTTTCCCGGTGAGGACGAGGCGGCTTTCGAACAGACCTGCCGTCTGATCGAGCGCCTTCCCCTCACGTATTTGCACGTCTTTCCCTTCTCGGCGCGCCCCGGCACCCCGGCCGCCGGCTATGGGGACCAGGTTCCGTCGGATATTATCAAGCGCCGTGCCGCCCGGGTGCGTGCCCTCGGCGCCGAAAAGAAACAGGCCTTCCTGCAGAGCGCCCTGGGCCGGGAAACCGACGTTCTGCTGGAAACCCGCCGGGACCCCGCCACAGGGCATTTGAAGGGTTTGACCCCTAATTATCTGACCGTGTTGCTCGAAGGTCCTGATCATTGCATGAACACGATCGTGCCGGTCGTAATCGAGAGAATCGGCAACGCCTACCAGCTTGTAGGACAACTCGTGGACTAAAACCTTTACCGCTCAACACCCATCGCGTGCATGCGCATGATAAACCTGAAAGGAAGAAACAAATGAGCTTTGAAAAAGTTGACCACCAGGAACCCGTTGAACGACCCGTCGCCGTATTCGAAACCAGCAAAGGCACCTTCGAAGCCGAGCTCTTCGCAGCGGAATGCCCGGAAACCGTCTGGAACTTCATCAACCTGGCCGAGGGACGGCAACCCACCCAAAAAGAGGGCCCTTTTTACGACGGCCTCACCTTCCACCGCGTCATCGAAGGATTCGTTATCCAGGGGGGCTGCCCCCAGGGCACCGGAACAGGCGGACCCGGCTACCAATTCAAGGACGAATTCGATCCGGCCCTACGCCATGACGGCCCCGGCATCCTTTCCATGGCCAATGCCGGGCCCGGCACCAACGGCAGCCAGTTTTTCGTCACCCTGGCGCCGACGCCGCACTTGAACGACCGCCATTCCGTCTTCGGACGGGTCACCAAGGGCCTGGAGGTGGTGGAAGCCATCGGAAACGTGGCCACCGGCCCCATGGACCGACCGGTGGAACCGGTGGTCATTGAAAAAATTACCATAAGACGGTAATTTTTAATCAAAACCAATCTCTGAGAATCACGCGTCAATTCAAACGGGCTGCAACGCCGTAACGCGACCTCAGGCGCGGTTTATCTCCGGCCTGGTGCGGTATCTCAGCATCCGGCCGGGGTTCCATACCCTTACATTTTATGCCCGATGCATAAGAAGCGGTTCACCCCCCTTGTTGACAATTAGTTAACCTTAACGTAAAGGTTAACTAATCGATGCCCCGCTGGACAACAGCCACTATTCAATCGGGAGTCTTCGACGTGCCCTCTTCCAAAATGCCTGCCGGCCAATTTACCATTTCTCAGCTGGCGTCTGAACTCGGGATCAGCACCCGCTCGATTCGCTTTTATGAAGAAAAGGGGCTGATCTCGCCCCAGCGAACCCGTGGCAACCAGCGTATCTACGCTAAGCGCGACCGCGCCCGGTTGAAACTCATCCTGCGGGGCAAGCGGTTTGGCTATAGCCTGAATGAAATCGCGGAAATGATCGGCCATACCACGGTCGACATGGAAGAACGCGAACAAATCCGTAAAAGTCTGCATTACGGCGAAAAAAAATTGTCTGAAGTATATGCCCGCATTGACGAACTCCAGCAATTAGCCCAAGAGTTGACCGACGTGAAAGAAAAGCTGATCCGCCGGTTGGAAGAGATCGCAAAGGCTTCGGTCGATCCGGCCGGTTCCCGATGATCGTTCATTGCCCCCTCCCTGACAACGTGCTTCCCATTGGTTCAACCATTGAGTTATAATAAACAACATAAGGAGGTATAATGTTTGACCATTTGTTGTCTCAAGAAGCCCTTGAACTGCGTGAGGATGTCCGGGATCTCGTCAAATGGGTGCCCCGTCAGATGATCCTGGACATGGACAAGGACCGCATTCGCTTTCCCAAGGAATTCCTCCAGGAAGCGGGCCGCCGCAATCTGATGGGCTGCCGCTACCCCAAACAGTGGGGCGGCCGCGGACTCGACTGGGTCAGCACCGCCATGGTGATGGAGGAAGTCGGCACCCTGGGCTATATCTTCGCCTGTGTCTTCGGCGTGGGCGCCGAACTGGTCTGCGACGCCATCATCCAGCACGGCACCGACGGCCAGCGGGAAGCCTATGTCAAGCCGCTCCTGCAGGGAAATCGCTTTGCGGCCGAATGCCTCACCGAACCCCGGGGCGGGTCGGATTTTTTCGGCACCACGACCACTGCCGTACCCCAAGGCGGCGACTACATCCTCAACGGCCAGAAGCGGTTCATCGTGGGGGCCGAAGGGGCGGATTTTTTCCTGGTCTATGCCAAGACCGATCCGGAGGCCGAACCCCACAAGGCCCTCACCTGCTTTATCGTGGACCGCGGCCCGGGAGTCGAAACGCGCTATCTCTACAACCTGATGGGCTGCCGGGGCGGCGGTGCCGGCCGCCTGGTCTTCAAAGACGTGCGGGTGCCGGCCGCCAACATCGTGGGCACCTTGAACGGCGCCTACGCCGTCTTCAACACCATGATGATTCCGGAGCGCCTGGGAACCGCGGCCATGACCATCGGGGCCGCCCGTCCGGCCCTGGAGGTGGCCACCCGCTACACCAGCCGCCGCCGCGCCTTCGGCCAGATCATCAACCAGTTCCAGGGGGTGAGCTTCCAGGTGGCCGAAGCGGCCATGCTGCTGGATGCCGCCCGGGCCTTGATCTACACCACGGCCCGGGCCGTGGACGACAGCTGTCCGTCCCGCTTTATCCGCCGCCAGGTGTCCGAAACCAAGAAATTCGTCACCGAATCCTGCCAAAAGGCGGCCCACCATGCCATGCAGGTCATGGGCGGTATCGGCTACACGGACATTTTTCCGGTGGAACGCATCCTGCGCGACTTGCGGCTGGCCTCCATCTGGACCGGCAGCAATGAAGTCATGGCCATGATCATCGCCAATGAATGGTACCGCGAGCAATTGTCCAAGCACCAGAGCGAGCTGCCGCGCCTGCCCGAAGACGACGCTGAAAGCGCTTTTGTCGAGGATGAAAAAATCTACGAATAATTCTGGAGCTAAAAAAACGCTGCAAAATTATTATTGAAGAAACCATTTAGCGACAAGCATCCCGGATTGGCAAAACCTATCGATGATTCCACCAAAGGTGGAAGGCCCCTATATCAAAGCGAGGTAGACTGCTGTGCGTCTCGTCAAGCAACGCCGCTATGGTCCGGTGCATGCCGTCCAGATGGGCTATAGCCCGGTGGGTTCACCCCTCATGAGCGTGCATTTCTTCTATCTGGACGGTCTGCTCATCGATACCGGACAGAGCCACATGCGGCGCGAGACTTTGGCGGCCGTGGCCGATCGGCCCGTACACGACATTCTGCTGACCCATCACCATGAGGACCACAGCGGCAACGCCGCCGCCTTGCAGCGCCGGACGGGCGCCCCTGTATGGGGCCACCCCGCCGCAGCGGCCAAACTTGCCGCGGGCTATCGCATCCTGCCCTATCAGCATCTGGTATGGGGACGGGCACAACCGCTGACAGTGACCCCGTTGGAAGGGGCGGTTGAATCAGCCCGTTACCGGCTAAACCCGGTGGAAACACCCGGCCACAGCAGGGATCACGTGGTCTATCTCGAAGAAAACGAGGGCTGGTTGTTTTCCGGCGATCTGTTCATCGGGGAGCGCATCAAGTTTTTCCGGTCGGATGAGGATATCCACGCCCAGATCAGCTCGCTGGAAACCATATTGCGGTGTGATTTCGAGATGCTGCTTTGCGCCCACAACCCGCGAGCCCGAGGCGGCAAAGACGCCCTGGCCTGCAAGCTGGCATTTCTGAAAGCCCTGCGGGACGACGTCCGGGATTTGCACGGCCGGGGCTATCCCCTCCGGGAAATCATCCGACGCCTCGATTCCAAAGCCGACCGGCGGGTTAAATGGATCACCATGGGCAATGCCAGCTTTGCCAATATGGTGCGTTCGGCCCTCGACAGGCCGCGGATAAACGGCGCCTAAGGCCGAAATGCGGCGTTGCTGGTCCTCGCGAAAATGCTCACAACCCTGATGGTTGCTGCGCTTCTCGCGGCGGACCGCGCCTTGCCTTTCGGCCTGATGCTTGTTTCTCCGAGGCCTGTCAAATTGCGGATAAACGGCGCCTAAGGCCGAAATGCGGCGTTGGCCGCCTGCGCGGCATTCCTCATCTGATCATATAGACCAAGGTGAGTCACCACCTCGCGAAAATGCTCACAACCCTGATGGTTGCTGCGCTTCTCGCGGCGGACCGCGCCTTGCCTTTCGGCCTGATGCTTGTTTCTCCGAGGCCTGTCAAATTGCGGATAAACGGCGCCTAAGGCCGAAATGCGGCGTTGGCCGCCTGCGCGGCATTCCTCATCTGATCATATAGACCAAGGTGAGTCACCACCTCGCGAAAATGCTCACAACCCTGATGGTTGTTTATCCACTGCCTGCCTGACGCCCGGCGTCCTGATCCGCCGGGCGTCAGCTCATCCCGCGCACCTTTTTGATGGCCTCATAGGCTTCCTGGATTTCGCGGAACTTGCTTTCGGCAAAATCGGTAAATTCGTCCGGTAGTCCTTTGGCGGCAATGCGGTCGGGGTGGAATTCCTTGACCAGGGTCCGATAATGCTTTTTGATCTCCTCGTCCGAAGCCTCCGGCGTTACGCCCAAGGTGCGGTAAAAATGGTCTTGCGCCGGCCCCTGGCGCCCCCCCCTGCCCAAAACGTCGGGCTCCGGCAGCCCGAATATCCGGGCCGCCCGCCGCACCAGCTCCGCCTCGACAGCGCTGAAATCACGATCGGCCAACGCCACACGCACCAGAATATCAAGCATGAAGGTCAAAATTTCCGGCCGGTTCCGGAAAGCCTGGTAAAATTGAAGGGCAAAGTCATCGAAAGCATGGGGCGAGGTCTTGGCGGTGTTAAAGATATTGATGGCCACCTGCCGGCTGGCGGGACTCAGGCGCAAATCGTCCTGCATGAACCGCTCGATGGTGGCAATTTCGTCCTGGGTGACCCGGCCGTCGGCCTGCACGAGCTTGGCCAGCATGGAGAAGGCCGCCACAAAAAACGTCATCTGGGCGTCTTCATGGGTGCTCAACCGCGGCCCCTGCCCCTGCCCCTGCATGCCACCGTGGCGGGCCATTTCATTGGTCTGGTCGAAAAAATGCCCGAAAGCCGCCCCGGCAATGGCTCCCAGCGGGCCGCCCAGCGCCAATCCGATGGTCCCCCCGACGATTTTTCCCATCCATCCCATAAGACTAACCTTTCATAAAGTTATGTTGTGCTATGATCGCCCCAAACGGATTACTAATCCGCGATCAACGCCAAATTCAATAAAAAAAGGGCCCCCAGAACATTGCGCACGATCTGGAAACCCTTGGAATCATCTGTGGTGCCGAAGGGGAGACTCGAACTCCCACCGACGTACGTCGACTAGACCCTGAACCTAGCGCGTCTACCAGTTCCGCCACTTCGGCACACCAGGAATGCGTGAGGAAAACCATTGATTAATCACGCAAGATGGACTATCTATACCGCTTTAATTTTGGTGTCAAGCAAATAGTGCGGGAATTTTACCACCTAATGAAAATCATCGAACGTCTTGAGGAAATTGAGGATCCCTTCACCAACGCTGTTGTGACTATCGGCAATTTCGACGGCGTCCATATCGGCCACCAAAGCCTTTTTCACGAAGTGATCCTAAAGGCTGCCGAACTTAAAGGAACATCGGTCGCCATAACATTCGACCCCCACCCCCTGCGGGTCCTCACCAAACGCCGCCATCCGCGGCTCATCACCCTCAACGAGCAGAAAAAGGAATTGATCGCCGCCACGAAGCTCGACGTTTTGATCATTATACCTTTTACAAAAGATTTTGCCGCCATTTCGGCCCGGGATTTTATATCCGATCTGCTGGTGAAACGTATCGGCATGCAAGCCATCATTGTCGGCAAGGATTATTCATTCGGTAAAAATCGCGAGGGCGATGTCCGTTTATTGCAAACGCTGGGGCGCGAGTTGGGTTTTGAGGTCATTCTGGCCGATTGGATCAAGGCCTCCCTGAAAAACGAAGGGCGCATCAGCAGCACCCGCATCCGCAAATTGGTCGCGGCCGGCGACGTTGAAACAGCGCAGAAATTGCTGGGTCGCTGCTACCAGATCAGGGGCACCGTGGTAAGGGGGCGCAACCGGGGCGGCAAGTTGCTTGGCTTTCCCACCGCCAACATCGCCCTGCAGGACGAATTGTGTCCTAAAACCGGCATCTATGCCGTCACCGTGGATTGGGAGGGCAAACTTTACCAAGGGGTCGCCAATATCGGCTACAGTCCGACTTTTGACGACCACGTCTTCACGGTGGAAGTCCACATCTTGGATTTCCATGAAGATCTTTACGGGCAAAAGATCAAAGTCAACTTCCTGAAACGCATCCGGGACGAAATGAAGTTCAACGGCCTCGAAGCCCTTTCCGATCAGATCCGAAACGACATTGCCGTTGCGCGGCATCTGTTTGACCACTAAGCGATTCTGCCGATAGACAGACTGGCCCAAAGTTGGCCCCATGAATCACAAGGTCTATATCTCCTTAATCGTTGGCGCTGTTTTTTCTTGTTTGGGCCTCTATCTGGCCTTCCGCAACGTCCCTATAGCATCTCTCCTGGATTACGCCTCGCAAATCAATTACGCCTTCGCCATTTTCCCGGTCATTTTAGCCGGTTGGATGTCATGCTTGATCCTCGGGTTTCGATGGCAAACGCTCACCAAACGCGACCCCTTTTAGGTTCGCCCATGGGCGCGTATCGCCGAAATATGACGCGTATGGAGGAGAGGATTCCAATTTGCGTAGGGTAGAGATGAGGGCTACGAGGCATAATTGGATCGAGAAAACCTGCTTTGACAATTATGAAAAAATTCACCATATTCAACACGCAAACAACGACGATGTATGCCTGCCGGTGTAAAATAATGATAGCGCCCAGCTGTTCCATAGAACAACCGGCCGGCCTGGAAGGTAATGGATGACTGTTCGTACCATATTGACATATCCTGATAAATTTCTCCGGCAGCCCACGAAACCGGTCGACACATTCGACGATGATCTGCAGGTGCTGATCGATGACATGATCGAGACCATGTATGACGAGCCGGGTGTCGGTCTGGCCGCCATCCAGATCGGCTCCGACCGGAGTGTGATTGTTTACGACGTAACGCAAACCGAAGGCGAGCGGAAGGCGGAGGCGCTGGTCAACCCGGAAATCGTTTTTCGGGAGGGTTCGCAGCTCTCCGAAAATGAAGGCTGTCTCAGCGTTCCCGATTTCCGCGCCGATGTCAAACGCAACGCCCATGTCCGGGTCGAAGGCTTGGACCGGCACGGCCGCCCGGTTGAAATCGATGCCGAGGAATTCCTGGCCATCGTGCTCCAGCATGAAATCGACCATCTCCGCGGCATCCTGTTCATCGACCGCATTTCGTCGCTGAAGCGCGAAATGTACAAACGCAAACGCAAAAAACAGCTCCGGCAGACCGCATGAAAGCCTTCCGCATCATCTTCATGGGAACACCGGATTTTGCGGTGCCGGCCCTCGAAGCGCTGCACCGGAGCCGCCACGCCATCGTGGCGGTCGTCACCCGGCCGGACCAGCCTAAAGGACGCGGCCGCAAGCTGACGCCGCCCCCGGTTAAAATCGCCGCCCAAACCTTGGGATACGACGTGGCCCAACCTGGATGTATTCACCAGCCGGAGTGCCTGTCCTTTCTGGAGGCGCAAAAACCCGACCTTTTTGTGGTGATCGCCTTTGGGCGCCTTCTAAAACCCCAGCACTTCGCCATTCCACACCATGGCATCATCAATGTGCATGCCTCCCTACTGCCCCGCTACCGCGGACCGGCGCCCATTCAATGGGCCATCATCAACGGCGACCAGGAAACGGGCGTTACGACCATGATGATGGTCGAGGAACTCGATGCCGGCGACATCCTGGTGCAGGCCCGCACGCCCATCAACAGGGATGATACGTCCGCGACATTACATGATCGTTTGGCCGCGATGGGCGCCTCACTCATAGTGGACACCCTTGACAAACTGGCGGATAACGATCTGCATCCTGAAAAACAGGACCCGGCCCGGGTAACCTACGCCCCGAAACTTAAGAAAAAAGACGGCCGCATTCGTTGGGACCAGTCCACAGCGGCCATCGATGCCTTTATACGCGGCATGACCCCCTGGCCGGGCGCCTTTACCTTTTTAGGCGATATGCGGTTGAAGGTCTTTAACGTGCAACCGGCTCTCTTGCCCCAACCTGCCCCACCCGGCACGGTCATCGAGGGATTTTCCAACGAGATACGGGTGGCCACAGGAAACGGTGCCTTGACGATAGAGGAGATCCAAAGCGCTTCCGGCCGCCGCATGGCTACTGAGGAATTCTTAAAAGGCACCAATATTCTTCCCGGCACCCAACTGGGATGAATTCCCCATGAGCCTTGCCCCACGTCAGAGCGCCCTTGACATCCTCCTGGATGTCGACAAAGGCCCCTCGACCCTCGACCAACGGATGGACCGCTTTCATCGTGAGAGCCGCTTCGATCGCCGCGATGAGGCCTTTGTGACAGCCTTGGTATACGGCGTCCTGCGCTGGCGCGGCCGGTTGGACGGCATCATTGCCGGCGCTTCCCGCACCCCGCTTTCCCGCATGGACCCTCAAATTGTCACCATCCTTCGCATGGGACTCTACCAGATCCTCTATATGGACCGGGTACCCGATTCGGCCGCGGTCAACACCGCGGTGGAGTTGGCCAAAGGATCCGGCAAAAAATGGTTGACCGGCTTCGTCAACGCCGTGCTGCGCAAGGCTTTGCGAAGTCTGCCGGATATCGCCCAGCCCGCTGCGGATAAGAATAAAGTCCGCCATTTGGCAACGGTTCACTCCATGCCGGAATGGCTCATCCAGCGCTGGATTGACGCCTGGGGACCGGAAGAGACCACCGCCCTTTGCCAGGCCATCAACCAGATCCCGCCCCTGACCATACGCACCAATACCCTTAAAATCGATCGCGTCTCGTTGATACAGCGGATGGAAAGCCTGGCTGAAGCGGTGAAACCCGCTTCTTTGGCGCCGGACGGCATCATTCTGGACGGCTTAAAAAAGTCCCTTTTCGAGGAGGCCGCCTTTGAGAAGGGACTTTTTCAGGTGCAAGACGAGGCCGCCCAGGCCGTGGGCTATCTATTGGACCCCCGGCCCGGCCAGCACGTATTGGATGCCTGTGCCGGCTTGGGAGGTAAAACCGCCCATACCGCCGCCCTTATGGGGAACCAAGGCACAATCAAAGCCATCGATCGCGATAGCCGCAAGCTTGCCAAACTGGATCGGGAAATGCGGCGTTTGGGCATCGACATCGTGACTTCCCAGGCGGTAGACCTGCAAAAGGGGCCACTCCGGCCTCAAGATTGGGGACAGTTCGATCGTATTCTGCTGGATGCCCCCTGTTCAGGTCTGGGCGTCATTCGGCGTAACCCGGACACCAAGTGGTCTCGCACGGTTCAGGACATTGGGCGCTGTGCCGCCAAGCAAAGACAGTTGCTCCATCATCTGGCGCCTGTCCTCAACCCCAGCGGCATCCTGGCTTATGCGGTCTGCAGTACCGAAGCGGAAGAAACCCAGGCCATTATCGACGCCTTTTTGAAAGAACGCACGGATTTTGCTATAGACGGGCCGCCGCCGGACTTCCCGGCTTCCTTGCGGCCTCTGTTGGACAGACAGGGCCGGTTGCAGACCGCTCCCCATCGAAACGGTACCGACGGATTTTTTGCGGTCCGCCTGCGCCGTTGCCATTGACGATAGAAAGGATTTGTCCACCATGAAACTGATTGCCCCCTCCATCCTTTCGGCTGATTTTGCGCGTCTCGGAGAAGAAATCAAGGCCGTCGAAGCCGCCGGCGCGGACTGGATCCATGTGGATGTCATGGACGGCCATTTCGTCCCCAACATCACCATCGGTCCCCTGGTGGTAAAAGCGGCCCGTCGATCCACTCCCCTGCCCCTGGACGTCCATCTTATGATCGAAAACCCGGACCGCTATATACCGGATTTCATAAAGGCCGGCGCGGACCTGCTGGCTGTGCATGTAGAGGCCTGTCCCCATCTGCATCGCACGATTCAGATGATCAGGGAAGGCGGCATACGCCCCGGGGTGGTGCTCAATCCGGCCACCCCGTTGAGCGCGATCGAATGGATCTTGGAGGATGTGGACGTTGTCATGATTATGAGCGTCAATCCGGGCTTCGGGGGTCAGAAATTTATCCCTTCTTCCCTGGAAAAAATCCGCCAGTTGCGGACCATAATCGATGACCGCGGCTTGTCGACACTCATTGAAGTCGACGGCGGGGTCAACACAAGCACGATCGGCGATGTCGCCAAGGCTGGTGCGGACGTTTTTGTGGCCGGCTCGGCCATCTATGGTTCAGAGGATTATTTGGCCACCATCGGCCGGTTCCGCGAACTTATGAAGGGATAATCATCTCGCCCTCATTGCGGTATCGTCCTCTTTGTCAATGCGCGCCTCGACACAGCATGTTGGGTGAAGATCAATATGAAAACCGGCACTTGTTTCAAACAGTCAAAACAAGTTGGCTGATTCGATGACGCCCACGAGCCGTCTACAACATAGCAAGCCTAAATTGCGGCTATTCATCTTCCTGCTGGCGGGGATCATTTTTTCCAACAGCATGATGCTTTTGCTCCCGATCTATGGTTCAGACGCCCTGAGCGATTCTGCAAGACTCCAGCGCATCATGGCCATGTACGCCAACTATCGCAAGGCTTTTGCCGGGATCCAAGAAATCGAGGCGTCCGCGGCCATCGAACTAGTGGGTGATCCGGAAGTGGTGTTCGTCGATGTACGTGACCCCGAGGAGCAGGCGGTTTCCATGATTCCCGGCGCTGTCACCAGCGAGGTCTTTCTGGCCGAGCCTGACCGTTACCGCGACCAGCGAATCATCGGCTACTGCACCATCAGCTTCCGCAGCGGCAAACTGGCCGTCAAAATGGCCCGCAAGGGCATGACGATCGTCAATCTCAAGGGAGGCCTTTTGGCCTGGGTGCACGCCGGAGGAGTCTTGGTGCGCGGGTATAAACCGGTGACGCAGCTGCATGTTTACGGTCGCAAATGGGATCTGGCCCCATCGTATATCAAGAGTGTCTACTAAGTGCTCCTGCAATAACACTGTAGAAAAAGATAGTTCTGCTTGATCTATCAATCGATGAACTTCTCTAGTATTTCGGGTGGGAGCTTTCCCAGATAAACCATATCGCCAATAACATAGGCAGGGGTACCGGGGATTCTCAGCGCCAATCCCGCCTGGATATCTTTCATTAGCTCATTGCGCAAGTCAATGCGATCGGTGAGCGCTCTCACGAGTTCGGTCTTTTTTAAACCGACCCGATCGGCCAGTTCCTGCAAATCAATCGACTTGCCGTTTGCCGCCATAGCGAACAACTGATCGTTCATCTCCCAGAACTTTCCCTGTTCGGCGGCGTATAGCGCGAGTACGGCCAGCTTTCCAGCCCCCTCGTGGAAAGGTTCCTTCACCATAGGATTGACTTCGTGATCCATGGGGAAATGTCGATGAATAAGGCGGATCTTGTCCGGGTAGCGGGCTATCAGCATACGCAAAAAGTAGTGCATCTTGCGACACTGAAAGCAAAGATAATCGGTGTATTCCGTAATCTCCAGTTCAGGGGAAGCAGCGCCGATCCATGGATGGCCGTCCTCTGTGTATCCCGTCGATAGCGAAGTCTTCGGCAATTCCGCCGCGTAGTTCCAGTAGTCGGGATAGAAAATGACGCCGGCAACGGTTACGGCCGATACGACCAGAATGCCGATTCGCCATCCGGGCGCATGCCATAGGTGGAGAAAATCCCGCCGCATTCCTATCCACAAACCGGGAAGGTCGAAGCGTCTTTTAATGATCCAGGTGCTGAACAAGAGCAGCAGATTGATCCCGTAGCTGACAATGCACATAATGCAGTAGCTGCGGATGAGGTACGAGGAGATGAATGCCAGCACCAGGCTGTAAAGCGTAAAGATCAGAGCCAAGAAAAAGAGCGCGTTCCAACCCTGCATCCCGTCTTTGCGTTGACGCCATGCAAAAAAAGCTAGCGCGAAAAACAAAGCATAACCCAACACCCCCCAGACCGGTACGGGCACGCCCAAAAAAATTGAAAAGGAACTCTGGGAAACGGTATCGCAGTTAATGGCCTTGGAGATGGCGCAAAAACTGCTGTATCCAATATCCACGTAGTTGCGGTAATGGGAGACGGCGAGGTAAATCGAATCGGCAAGACCCGCGATTGCTAAAAAGATGACAGGCCAGCAATAATAGCCAAATGGGAGCGGTGTAATGGCTTTTTGGGTTCGCATAGAAAGGGGCTCTGCAATGAATCGTGAAGGGTTGGTACTGTTTCTTAGGTCCATTCGTTAAATTGGACTATGGAGTGTTTTTACATGAAGATATCCTGCATTTCAACCAGCGTGCTAAGGGCTACCCGTTCATCCAATAAGAGAGGGAGGGCGTTGCCGCCCTCCCTCTCTTTAGTGCTGGATCAGGTTCTGTAAACCAAACCCTTCTTACTGGACGTTGAGCGAAAAGTTGTTGGAGCCATCCCAGCCCTGTACGGCAGCCTGGTAAGCCGCCGGGCAGCGCTGGCTGCCATCGGTAACAACGACCTGCATGTTGTCGATGGTGCCGTTCCAGGCAATGGTGTTGGTGCCGGAAAGGTCCCAAGTTCCGCTCGGGGGAACCGGAGGATAAGCGACGTTGGTCGGAATCGCATAATAGTCCGCCGCAATGGCCACGGCCGAGTGGGCGTCATTTTCTGCGGCCGTGCAGAAGGCCTTGTTACGGTAGGAAATGAAGTTGGGGATAGCGATCGCGGCCAGGATACCGATGATGGCGATGACGATCATGAGCTCGATCAGGGTGAAACCTTCTTTGTTGCTTCTCAGTTTCTGCAGCATGGTTAATTCCTCCTCTAAAGGTGTTAAAAAAACGTGGTGAAATTGGGTTGACGAATGTCAGCTGCCGCTGGATTAAGTGTGGCGCGTTTTGTTGCGCCGGGTACAACCTCATTCGTTGGGCTGTGTTAAAGCAATCCGTGTGCCACTTCATATCATCGCAACCCACATTTCTCTATCGGCTTGTATTTATTTCACAATCCATTCTCGGACGATCAAGCGCCCTTTTGAACACAGTCAAATACCAACGGTCTCTTGACGCAAATTGTCAGCGCCTTGACATTTTTTGTCATGGCGTGCCTTTTTATGCACACAAACCGCATTTTGAAATACATATATTGTTTCTTTTTAGTAAGTTAAAGAATGTTAAAAATCATGGGATTCCGCGTGGTGGGAGGTAAATCTCTCTTCGGGAAAGCCAATAACAACAGTTGGATGGTTGTGAATAAACCGCACTAAAATGGTCGGTAAATCAAGGGGGCTTCGAATGCCTCATAGGGCCGTCCAGCTATCTCATTTGTCATCCGCCATTTTCCCCAACCGGTGGCGAAAAGAGCGGAAGGTAATGCCCAACAGTTCGGCCGCACGATTTTTGTTCCCGTCGGAGATCTCCAGCGCTTTCTGAAGATAGGCATACTCGATTTCCCTAAGGATCACGTCCAGGGCCACGCCCTTTTGCACCTCGTCCAGATCGTAGCGCTTGCCCTCCACCCCTTCGATCCAGCGGCGTTTGTGCACCGAAAGGGCCAGGCTTTCCGGCAGGATGATATTGGTGCTGGTCAGGGCCACCGAGCGCTCCATGAGGTTTTCCAATTCCCGCACGTTGCCGGGGAAATCGTATTTATTGAGCAGGTCGACGGCATAGGATGAGATCTTTTTAATCTCCTTACCCATTTCATGGGAGTATTTGTCCAGGAAATGCTGGGCCAGGGCCTTCAGGTCGCCCTTGCGCTCCCGTAGAGGCGGCACCTTGATTTCGATGACATTCAGGCGGTAGAAGAGGTCTTCCCTGAAATTCCCCTCGATGACCTCCTTGGCCAGGTTTTTATTAGTGGCCGAGATGATACGGCAATCCACCTCGATATCCTGGTTGCTCCCCACCGGTTTGACCGTCTTTTCCTGGACGGCCCGCAACAGCTTGACCTGCAGGGGCATGTTCAACTCACCGATTTCATCGAGAAAAACCGTTCCCTTGTGAGCGGCTTCAAAAAGGCCCTTCTTGTCCTGGGTGGCGCCGGTAAACGAGCCCTTGACATGCCCGAACAGCTCGCTTTCCATCAGGGTCTCCGGGATACCACCGCAGTTGATCGCCACAAAGGGGTTAGGCGCCCGCTCGCTCTCCTCGTGGATGGCCCGGGCGATCAGCTCCTTGCCGGTGCCGCTCTCACCGGTGACCAATACGTTGGTGCGGGTGGGCGCGACCTGGCGGATCATCTTGAAAATGTGCATCATGGCCGGGCTGTTGCCCACGATCTTTTTGAAATGAATGGTCTTTTTCAGCTGGTCGTCAATGCTTTCCTTTTCCTGCTCCAATGTCTTCAACTCGAGGGCATTGGCGACAGTCGTCTTCAATTCGTCGTTGTCAAAGGGTTTGGGCACATAGTCGTAAGCCCCTTCGTTCATGGCCTCCACCGCGACTTCGGTGGTGACATAGGCGGAAATCATAATCACGACCGTATCCGGATTTTTGGCTTTGGAGACCCTCAAAACATCCAAGCCGGTGATATCGCCCAACCGAATGTCGCAGATCAACAAGTCAAACCGGGTCTCATCGAGAAGCTTTATGGCCCTTTTACCAGATTCGGCGCAGGTCACATCATAGCCTTGCTTGGTCAGAAGGTATTCGAGCATTTCCCGCATACTCTCTTCATCGTCCACAACTAGAATGTGATATGCTGCTTTCGCCATAATAGGTTTGGTCCCCTGGCTAACGGGTTGCAAGATTGCTTGAGATTGTTGGCAGAATAGACCGATGTGCGATGCTTATAGGAGCCCCGGGTGAACCATTCTTCTCAAATTCTCATAATGATTTATACCCTATGCCCCGACGACACGCTAAGCCTCGACAAGCTCATACACCACTCGTCCTGCGACGATCGTCATAACCGCCCGGCCTTTAACCTGCCAGCCGTCGAACGGGCAGTTCCTGCTCAGGGACTCGAACCGCTCGGCGTCAATGGTAAATTCCAGATCCGGTGAAACGAGGGTGACATCGGCTGTCAGGCCGGTACGCAGCCCATGTTCCCGCCCGATGATACGGGCGGGACCGGTGGCCATCAATTCCACCAGCCGTTCCATGCTGATCACCCGATCATGGACCAGCTTCAGTGCCAGCGGGAGCGAGGTTTCCAGACCGATGATGCCGTTGGCCGCCTGATCGAACTCCACCAATTTTTCGATGCTGGAATGGGGGGCATGATCGCTGGCGATAGCATCCAACGTGCCGTCGGCCAGCCCCTTCCGGATCGCCTCCCGGTCTTCCCGGGAGCGCAGCGGAGGGTACATCTTGGTGTTGCTGTCATAGTCGTTTACCGCATCGTCCGTCAGCGTGAAATAGTGCGGCGCGGTTTCCGCCGTCACACAAATCCCGCGGGCCCTGGCCTGCCGGATACATTCGACGGCTTCCGCCGTGCTGACATGGGCGATATGCACATGCCCGCCGGTAAGGGCGCCAAGGGCAATATCACGCATCACCATAACGGATTCGGCAGCATTGGGAATTCCGGCCAGCCCCAGTTGCGTGGCCATCCGGCCTTCGTTCATGGCGCCGCCTTCCGCCAAATCCGGATCCTCGCAATGGGACATCACCGGCATGCCGAAACCGCGGGCATACTCCAAGGCGCGTCGCATCAGAAGGCTGTTGGCGACGGGGCGCCCGTCGTCGCTGAAGGCCACGGCACCGCATTGCTTCAATTCGGCAAACGCGGTAAGCCCCTCCCCCTTCAGACCCGGACTGACGGCGGCCACCGGATAGACACGCGCCGCTCCGGCTGTCTCCGCCTGGGAGAGAATGAACTCCGTCACCTGGGCGCAGTCATTCACCGGATTGGTGTTGGGCATACTGCAAACAGCGCTGAAGCCCCCCGCAGCGGCGGCGCGGCAGCCGGAAGCAATGGTTTCCTTATATTCATGTCCGGGTTCTCGCAGGTGCACGTGGAGATCGATCAATCCCGGCGCGACCACCAGGCCGTGGGCATCGATGACGCGGCAGCCGTCAGGCGGGGCATCACCGCCGCTGCCGAGGGTGAGCCCCGCGATCTTTCCGTCCTTGATATACAGGTCGCCCACACCGTCGCAGTGCCCGGGATCGATGACGCGTCCGCCTCGTATTAGAATATCCATCTCATTTTCCCCCTAACACGAGGTACAGCAGCGCCATACGGACGGCAACCCCATTGGTCACCTGCTCCAGGATCACGGAGAAAGGACCGTCCGCCACTTCCGGCGCGATTTCCACCCCTCTGTTGATGGGCCCCGGGTGCATGATCAGGACATCCGGTTTGGCCTTTTTCAGGCGGGTTAGGTTCAGCCCATAGACATTGGCGTATTCCCGTTCATTGGGCATGAGAAAGCGCCTCTGCCGCTCTTTCTGGATCCTAAGCATCATGATGACGTCGGCTTCGGGAATGGCGGCATCCAGGCTTGCGGCAACAGTGGCGCCCATCGTTTCAATCCCCATCGGCATCATGGTCGGCGGTCCGGCCAGGACCACCCTTGCCCCCATTTTCTGAAAACCGACGATATTGGAGCGGGCCACCCGGCTGTGGGCGATATCGCCGACGATAAGCAATGTCAGCCCGCTCAGACGTCCCTTCTTTTCCCTTACCGTCATCATGTCCAGCAGGGCCTGGGTGGGGTGGGCATGCATGCCGTCCCCGGCGTTGATCACCCGCGCCTGGCAATGTTTGGCCAGCAGGTGCGGTGCGCCGGCGGACGAGTGGCGGATGACGATAATATCCGGCTGCATGGCTTCGATGTTGTGAACGGTGTCCAGCAGGCTTTCGCCTTTCACCACGCTGCTGGTCGCTTTGGAAAACGACAGGCTGTCGGCACTCAGCCGTTTGGCGGCAATATCGAAGGACGATTTGGTGCGGGTGCTGGGCTCGTAGAAAAAATGCACGACCGTTTTGCCTCTCAGGGTGGGCACCTTTTTAATGGCCCGCCGGGAGATCTCCTTCATTCGCACCGATGTATCCAAGATCTGCTTGATATCGCTCGACGATAGAGAGGCCATATCGAGAATATGCTTGCTGTGCATGCCTCTAGTCCTTGTCTGCGGAGGAAATAAAGAGCAAAAGGATTTGATACCCTGCACATAAAACTGAAGGCCGACCGAAGGCTGCGGCCTTAGGTCCGTTGATAACAGACCGTTAGCGACCTTAAAGCCCGCAGCGCATCAATAGGGCCGTCACCCATTTGGTTTGTCAGACGGCCGGTAATTCGGCTGAGCAATTCCGGGCCTATCCTGGAACGGCGTCGGCATTAGTGCAGTATCTTCCCTATTCGATTCCAGCGAACGTTGAAATCGTCGCTGTCCCACGACCAATAAATCATAAAGGCTTTGCCCCGCAATTTGTCGTAAGTGACAAACCCCCAGAACCGGCTGTCGTTGCTGTTGTCGCGGTTGTCGCCCATGACGAACAGGCTGTTGGGCGGAACGGTAAGCGAGGCGAAGTTGTCACGGGGGGAATATGCCGCCGGGATCGTGTAAGGGTCCTTGTGGATGGCATAGGGGTTGTCCTCGGGCTTGCCATTCACGAAGACTTGCTTGTTGTGCTCCTCGACAACATCACCGGGTATGCCCACCACGCGTTTGATATAATCCACTTTCGGGTCGCCCGGGAATTTAAAGACGACAATATCCCCCCGGTGAGGTTCTTTGACCGGAATCAGCGTCTGGTTGGTGAAGGGCATGCGAATGCCGTAGATAAATTTATTGACCAGGATATGGTCCCCGATGAGCAGGGTATTCTCCATGGAACCGGATGGGATTTTAAAGGCTTGTACGATAAACGTACGGATGAAAAGGGCCAGCACGATCGCCAGCAGGATGGCTTCAACATTCTCCCTGATGCGGGATTTCTTTTTCGGTTCGACGTTGTTTTCATGAGATAGGGTTTTGGCTTTCAATCGCTTGAAGATCCTTCCATTGAAGACGTCTGATGGTCTCTTATCCAGTGTCCGCCCAGAGGCATAAGATTTTGTTCCGGTCAAAAACGCCGCGAATCGTCCCGCGCGGCAGGACTTCCCGTCTGATCCGACCCCGCCGGGGCGGCACCCGACGGCGTAACCGCATGAGTAATGGCGTTGCGGTGCCGGCTATGGCGGGGATTTCCAAAAAGCGATAATACCGACCGGGGCCGAAAGACGCCATCGCAGGAATGGGCACTAGTTTATAAAATCAAGGGGGTCCCGTCATAATATCCAACAGCCTGCGCGTATCACGAGGTTGGCCAGAATTCCGGCCGCCACATCGTCCATTACGATACCGATCCCCCCTTTGAGGTGCCGGTCCAGCCATCCCACGGGAAACGGCTTGAGAACATCCAACAGGCGAAACAGCATGAAGACGGCAGCAGCAATCGGGGCGGTGAAGGGCAGCCCTGCGCCGGCAATCAGAATCCCGGCGATTTCATCGATGACGATACAGCCGGGATCTTGGACGCCCAAAATGTGTTCGGCTTTATGCGCCACCCACACCGCCAGGACACAAAAGGCCAGCAGAAACGTCACCAGCAGGCTGCCCGGCCACCCGGATACGCCCCACACGAGGACCAGACCCAGCAGCGAACCGAAAGTACCCGGCGCTCCGGGGAGCTTTCCGACCCCTAAGCCTGTAGCCAGCAAGACAATCCAGCGCTCGTGGAAAAGCATGGCCCGTCTCTATATCCAGCGATAGTATTTGTCAATGATCAGTTGCCGGGGGAAGCGCGGCGCCCGCTGCCCCTGAGGCTTCTCTGGCGATTTGTTCATAAACGCGACGTATGGACAGGCCCTGCGCACGGGCCACACGTCGGCAATCCTCGAATTCGGGCACCCATCGTATTTCACCACCCGGCAAGGTGATTTTTTTAACGCTCACCCGCCCCATTGACAATACCATCTCAATTGTTTCCCGGGGCAGCGTCCAGCGCTGGACCGATGACACGCGCATGCCGATGGTGGTGGTTTCGTTGAACAGGACATCACGCAGAGTGGTAACCTGTGGTGCGCGGCATAACACCTGCACCAGAGTGGCCGGCCGGTTCTTCTTCATGTAAACCGGGATCCAGTATACGTCCAACGCCCCGCCGGCAAAGAGTGCTTCCATCAAATAGCTGAAAATCTCCGGGTTCATGTCATCGATGGTGGTCTCGATCACCTGAACCGTATCGGTCAGACAATCATTCCCGGAACCAAGACGGTCTCCAAGCGGGCTCCCGATGACGATGCGCAACAGATTGGGGTGTGAAGGAAATTCTTTGTGTCCGGCGCCGTACCCGATCGATGACACGGACATGGCTGGAAGCGGGCCGAAAGCGTTGCCCAGGGTCGTGATGATAGCGGCCCCGGTGGGCGTGACCAACTCTCCTTCGACTGCCATGCCGTAAATGGGGATGTCCTTCAGGATGGCCAAGGTCGCCGGTGCCGGCAGGGGAATCCTTCCGTGGCGGCAGTCCACAAACCCGTGTCCCTGGGGCAGTGCGGATGCCTCCACCCGGGTGATCCCGAGATAGTCGAGGCACAGGCAGCAGCCCACGATGTCGAGAATGGCATCCACAGCCCCCACCTCGTGGAAATGAACCGCCTCGATGTCACATCCGTGGATGCCGGCTTCGGCGGACGCCAATCGATGAAAGATGGAGAGGGCCGATGCCTTGACGGAATCGGGCAGGCCACTCTTGTCGATCAGCTGGCGAATGTCGGCAAGGGAGCGGTGCGAACGGGTTTCCGGGGCCTGGATATCGCACAGCGTGGCGCGAATGCCGTGCCGTTCGACCGGCGTGGCCCTGATCGTGAAGGGCTCGATGGGCAATCGGGAGAGATCGTGCTGCAGCCGTTCGACCGGAATCCCTGAATCAATAAAAGCCCCCAGGGTCATATCCCCGCTGATCCCTGAAAAACAGTCAAAATAGGCCAGCACGCGGCAACTCCTTCCATGTGGGAGCAGGTATTCTAAGGTTGATACTGTTCGGCATCTTCATGGTAGAGCGCCGTTAGTTCGAGCGCCATTTCACAGGCCCGCACCATATCCGGCAGCTCGACGTACTCCCGCACCGAATGCACGTCCGTCATGCCGGTGCCTAACACGCCGGTAAAAATACCCTTTTGAAAATACACGTTGGCGTCCGAACCGCCGCCGGCCACCTGCAAGCTGATGGAACGGTTGAGGCGCTCGGCAGCTTTAAAGGCCATCCGCACGACAGCGTGGTCATCGGGTATGTGCGTCCGTTTGAAATCCTGATGGACATCCACCGTTACATAGGGCCGGTCATCATCGCCCCGGCCGGGATATTGAGCGGCCGCCTGTTGAAAGGCGTCGATCATCCGCTGGGTCACGGTTTCCAGTTTGTCCTCGTCATGGCTGCGCACTTCGCCGTCCACTTCCACTTGTTTGGGGACGATGTTGGTGGCATCCCCGCCGTGGATGACGCCCAAGTTGCAGGTGGTCTCCGCGTCCACCCTCCCCAACTCAAGGGTCGCAATAGCTCTGGCCGCCACCCAAATGGCATTGATGCCTTTCTCCGGGGTCGACCCCGCGTGGGCATCCCGGCCCACCACGGTAAATTTGAGCCGGTTGGCCGAGGGCGCCCGGGTTACGAGCCCTCCCGGATCGCGGGTATCCAGCACATAGCCATGACGGGCCGCGATCAGGGACCAGTCCAGATGTTTGGCCCCCAGCAGGCCGATCTCTTCACAGGTCGATAATACGAACTCCAACGGGGGGTATGGCCGGCCGGATTCCTTGAGCACGCGCAACATTTCGATTAAGATGGCAATGGCGCTTTTGTCGTCGGCCCCGAGGATGGTCGTGCCGTCGCTGGTAATACGGCCATCCTTCAAAACAGGCTTGATGCCGCGTCCGGGTTCGACCGTGTCCATGTGGGCACTGAACAGAAGCGGCGATGCCGTGCTGTGACCCTTAAAGCGGGCAATCAGGTTGCCGGTATCGCTGCCGGTTTGAGCGGCTGAGTTATCAAAGACGGTTTGGGCGCCCAAAGACGCCAACAGATCCTGCAAATAAAGCGCTAAGCGTCCTTCTTCACGCGAAACGCTGTCAATCCGCACGAGATCCATGAATGTTTCGGCCATGCGCTTTTCGTTTATCACGGTGCAATTCGCTCCTTAAGGAATTGACAAACTGGGCCGAGGCCCGATATAACCCTCATCCATTGCGGAAGTGCGCAGCTACCTGGTGGGGCTCCCGGGCTTCAAACCCGGTGTGGGGCGTTAAAACCGTCCCGGGTGGGTTCGATTCCCATGCACTTCCGCCATCTATAACAATAATTACAATGCTTTACATATTGCTGTCAACCCAAAAACGGGGACCAAACGGGGACCAAAACCCTTCTTGCGGTCCCCATTTTTATTTCCTGTCTGATTGATCATCATATGTCTGTCCCCGCCTGCATGTTCAACTTAACCATCTTCAATAGAAGTCAATCAACAAAACAATCATATGTCCACGCTAAAGCCTTTCATACTAACTCTAAGCTTAGATCGAAAGCTTTTTGAAAGGCTACCATACCATAAAAGGTTTTTTTAACCTATATATCTGAAAATGTTGTAAATTTTCAATTTGTGCACTTACTTAAAATTGAATTGATTTTCCTGAAAAAGTGTACCACTAGTTTCAGACCCGCCCCTACCCTGCTCAATGAATCTTTCTCTGCTGCCCCCAGTGAATGCTAACGCACTGCGCTATACCACCCACAAGACCGGCTTTTACGATCAATCCATGCAGGCTTGCTGCAAAACGTTAGCCTGATCCCTGGTAATCCGGCTGAATATCAGCGAGTACTTTGCTAATTCAGCGGCCCGCCTTTCGATCACCGACGGCACGGCTCTGGCCTTTGTACCCTTGCGGGCCCTCCTGACCCGCATAGCGCCCATTAAACAGGCCGTGACCTCCCAGCGTTTTAGGGATGTCGAATATGCTTGATCTGGTTGCCCGGAACCTTGCCGATATCGTTAGCGGCACTGAGTCCGAGCTTTGCCTAACCGAGGCCTATGCCCAGGCCTTAAGCAACCACCAGTCCGCGGGAGCCTCCACAGGCTAAGGCAGCGAGATGGAAGTGGTCCTGGCTGCAGATGCCATCGCCACCGGCAGCGTGGCTATGCTCCAGCCCGAGTATGGCTGGCACCTCAAGGCCAGCGGAGAGAATGGCGATGCCGTGCGCATCCTGCGGGTGGGCCCCTTTGTGGAGCTGCCCGAGATATCCCATAGCATTTACCGCGACGCCCGGTTGATCGAGACCAGGGCCACGGCCGAAATCGACGCCCACACCCACGTCGATATCGCGCGCACCGTAACCCTGGGCATCCACCTGCCCGAGCTGGAGCCCGGCGATATTGCCGGCCTCAACAGCGCCCGCCGCAATAAAAACGAGCTGGGCCAGGTGACCGGCCACCGCATCAGCGGCGAGCTGAACAGCCTCACCAACGAGCTGGACATATCATTTTACAAGGACTTGACGCGCTGATGCTTGAGCAGATCCTGAAAAGAAAGCCGCCCACCTTCACGGCGGGGACGGTGCGAGACGTGGACACGGCCCGTCAAAGGGCTCTGGTTGAGCTTCAGAGCGGCCTTACGTCCTGGATGGGATATGGCAGGGTCGATCCGCCGGGCGTTGGAGAATCGGTGATCGTGGCCCGTGACAGGCAAAGATTTATCGTACAGCGGGCGGCCGATCAGCCACCCGGAGAAACCCTAATCGAAGTTTAAATAGGGCTTCCTGAATAATGTCCTTTGCGCCGCATATCCTATCGCTACTGAGGTTTTACGGCCTGCAGAAGCCAACGAGACCAATGTCACCACCGAGACAAATACGGCAATATCGCCTTGCAGGAGGCTTATTCCAGCGGCTGGGAGCCCAGATAGTAGATGTGAGGCACGAAAAGAGCGCAAAAAAATGGCTCTTGAGCCACTCCTCCAGATTCATCACCACGAAGGCCACCAGGATCGCCGCCTCGGAGGTGATATCGAGCTTGCACATGATCCGAGATAGCCTGAAGCGCCGCTTGCCTTGCCCGAACTTGCCTTCGATCGGTATCCGGGCAAGTTCGCCCTGGCGGGCTTGCTTGGCCATGGCCTTTTGCTTCTCGACATCGGCCGGTGGTCGGCCCAACGGTGGTCCTGAAAGGCGAATGCCATGCTTTTTGCAAAACTTACGGTTGGCCCAGGTGCGGTAGATCTTATCGGCGTGGACCGATTCCGGATAATGGCCAAAGCGCGTGCGGTAAGCCTCGATCTGCCCGATCAGATCGCCGGTCTCGTTATAGGCATCCCAACTGATGCGATCCACAAAGGAGACGCCGTCAATCAGGCTGGCCGATATCTTGGCGCCAAACTCGGTGGCGGCCCCGGCCTTACCGCGCTTGATAGGCCGAACATGGGGTTGTGAGACGCTCACAATGCGATCGGCGATGCGGGTCTCGCGGTGATCATAAAGCCATTGCTGCTGGCGATAGACTTCATGGATGACCAGCAAGTTCTTGTAACCACGGCGCCTGAGGACGGTAAGCGGTGTCTGGCGCGAGAGCTTATCGATGGTTTTCAGGTTCCGCCTAAGATATCCTAACTGCTTTCGCCGGGCCTTTCGCATCTTGTTCTTTGATAAACGCTTGCCCTTGGCGGCGGCAAGAAATGCCTTGCGGGCCACTTTACGGTAGGTGCGCGGCTTTTTCTGCTTTCCCTTGAGTGGCTTGTGCAGGATATCGATGATCTCTTCGCTTTTCTCGCGGGCGGTGTTCAAAAGCTTCAGATCGGTCGGGAACGTAATGTCCGCCGGCGTGCAGGTGGCATCCACCAGCAGCTTGCCCCGGTTGCCGGATGCGCTCCCCCCAGAATCGTCATCGCCGTTGTCATCCGATTTGGTCTTGGCCGCTTTAGCTTCTTCATCGAGTGCTTTGCAGGCAATCGTTTCGTTGATCTTGGCCATGCGCTTCTTGCCGAAGCGCTTTCTGAAGTAAACGAACAGCGACGGGTCGAAGGGCTTCTCGTCAACGTATTCCCTGTAGCCCAGAAAGTACTGTAGGTATGGATTCTCCCGGATCTGCTCCACGGTTTCCTCGTCGCTGGTACCCAGGCGCTCTTTGATAATCAGCGCACCCAAGGCCACCCGCACTGATTTGGCTGGAGGCCCCAAACGCGTATTTTTGAAGCTTTTGCGGTAGGCCTTTTCAAACTCATCCCAGGGGATAAACTTGGCCATCTTCACCCAGCGATTATCGCTGCGCAGTTTACCGCCGAAGGGTAGATGGAAGTCTTCGAATTCCAATTGGCGCTGATTGTGTCGATACATGAGAATTCCCGGAAAAAGTGCACGGATTTTGGCCAAAATGGGAGGGTTTGTTTTTCACTTTCTCGGCAACTTATAGCATGTATAGACAATAAATACAAGATCTTAAACGTTATTAAGGAAGCCCTAAATAGAAAGGAAAAGACAATGAAAGACGACAAACTTCCCGGAATGATCATTTTAGGTACTATCGCTCTTTGCGCCATCGCCGGCGGCTGCCTGATGTACTGGCACGATCCTGCCAAGGCCATGAACATGGTAACGCCGCTCATCAGCATCGCCACCACGGCCGTGGGGGGTTATTGGCGGGTTGATTACAGGTGAGCGGCGTAGCGTTTTAGGGATCAAGAGCAAACAATGAATTTGTCACAGTTGAATCTACATCATCCTAACAAATCGCCAGCTTTACGTTTGCATAAATATTTTAAACGAAGTCATCCTTAACACATGCGGCAATTTTTTCAGGCACAACTGACTCTGGGGCAACGATGGTTTCGGTTCCACTGTCTGTAGTGCGTGTAATTTGAAACCGAAAAGCATCAGCAAGCGCGGGGGCTTCTTTTAAATCGCGGCCATTGAACAATGCATCCAGCTCTTGGAGCTCGGTGTCAGATAATTCCGATGTGTCTATCTGCCCGCGGCTTCGAATACGAGCTCGGGTTCCGCCAAAGCCAGCTAAACCTCCGAGCCTTTCAATTGTCAAAACAGCCATTTGGGACAACTCCGATATATATTTGTAAGCCGACTATAGCCCAACGTCTTTCCAGGCTTTATCAACAGCAGCCTTGATGGACGCATCGGCAGGGAAAAGCGATCCAGCTAATTTTCGAGTTCGGTTGGCGAATACCTTCATCTTCAAATATGGATTAGGTGCGAAACCTGTCAAGGCATCGTACCATATTCTCCCGGCTTTTTCCCAGCTTTTGCCACCGATCATCATAGCCGCTTTATAAAAGGCAAAATTTGGTATACCGCTGCTTTCATGGGGGTCCATGCCATCCTTGTATTCGGAAAAATGCGCTGGTTGCGGCGAAAGGCAATGGTTTGCCCCAGGGTTCGACATATCGCGGAGGCACGTATAACCGCGCTGAATCGCACCTGGCCCCATAATATCGCTGCCGATCAACCAATCAGCATTAGAAACCGTCTGTTGTAACTCCCACTGCCGGAACATCGAACCGAATACGTCTGAGATACTTTCGTTAAGACCGCCTGCTTGGTTGCTGTAGGCGAAAGCAGCGGTATATTGGGTGACGCCGTGGGTCAATTCGTGCGCAATGACATCGTTTGATTGGGTAAAATCCACAAAGATATTTCCATCGCCATCACCATAGGTCATTTGACTGCCGTTCCAAAAGGCGTTGTTGTAGTCTATGCTATAATGGATGGAGGACAAAAGCCCCATCCCGGCATTGTCTATTGAGTTACGGCCGAACACCTTCTTATAAAATTCTGAAACCGACTTAGTTTCGGCATAGGTGCGTTTGGCAGTGGGATCCAGGGATGTTTGCGGCTTGGAAATCGGGGTACCAGGCAACGTGGTGCCATGTTGGCAATCGAATACCGAAACCGCGGGCGGAGTTGCGGCAATGGCAGCGGTCATACCGGAGACGAGATATTTTTGTGTTAAAAGAGTGTATTTCCCCTTTGCATATCGCACCTTTCTCCACTCGTCTTCGAGCTTAGTGGCATCGATAAATGATTGTCTCTCCTTATTGGATAGATTTTTATCCTTGGCGAATTTTTCGAGAACGGATTTTGGGATAATAAAGCATCCGCAGGGGATAATCATATTGTCATGTGGTTCCTTTGCCAGTTTGTCGTTGGAACATTTTTCAATGTCATTAAATCGTTTTGATTTTTTCATTGTTGTTCCTCCTAATTAAATTAGGTTAGTCATTGCATGTTATCCTTCTGGATAAAGACACATTCTTATTTTACTGGGAAAATATTTTACCGATCTAATTGTCCATTAGTTCGATAATCTCCTTTTCGATGGTCAACCTCTCCAGTTCAAGGCGTGCACGTTCAATGTCCATGGTATCTATTTCTTTAAGTAATTTTTGCAATTCGAGATTATATTTAAGATCCGATAGCTCTTTGTCTTCTACCTTCGTTAAATCGGAGAGCTCCTTTTGCTTTTTAATCAGCTCAATTTGATTATTTAGGCTATCAACTGTCTCTTGGTTGTCTGCCTTCTTCTCCGCTTCTTTGATTTGGGCTCGTTGTATTTTGTATTTTGAGTACTCTTCAGCTATTTCTCCAAGTGCTGCAGAGGCTTCCTCTGCAGGCGCATTACTAGAATATTTCACACTGTTTAGCATGCCGCTTTCACTAAAGGTTGCACTGAAGTGATTCTCTTGAAAAGCTTTATTAACGAACGGCAAGACAGCAATAGGTCCGGCATCAACTAAATTAATCCTGTCCTTCCAAAGTGTTTCGACATTTTCATCGCTATCTTTTCTCGTAATCTGTGCATCAACAAGTACAGCCTGTCGATAGACGATGCCATTAACAGGCATCGTCGGGCGTTTAAATTGGTACGGTTTGCCATCCTTGATGCTGTAATTCACATTTATCTCCATATTCTCGCGCAGCTCCGGTATTTCGAAGCTTACCGACAATATTTTTGCGGCATCAGTAAGATATCGTTGCCCAATTAATATTTGACTCATATCATCTCTAAACCACTTTTCTAGCGATTCTTCTTTTGGAGATAAAACGATTTGGTCGGTAGTTGCAAATTTAAAAGTTTTTTCGACTGTTAGGATATCCAATGAATCGTTATATTCTTGATTCAAGCCTTCTAGTTCGGCATGTAATTGAGTCAACTCTTTTAGGCTTCTTTCTAAATCCTTAATACTGGGCGCGTTTTCTGTGGCCTCCTCGATGCTTTTCCTTAATAATTTTATTTCATTAATTTTGCGCTTTATTTCTGTTAATTTGACAGCCACATTCTTTTTCTGTGAATCAATATTTTCTAGTGCAATTTGAACTTTTTTTGAGCACACAGATATCGTCTCAACATTGCCTCTCGTTTTGGTTTCCTGTGGAAGGAGGGTTGGAATGGCCAAAAGCCCAGCAGGTCCAACCCCTTGTACGAGTGCAACTGTTGCCGCAACTTTGGCAAGAGCTATGGCTATTTCGGCAGTCTGATCATCTGCGCTCGTATTGATTGATTTGATCATTCCATTAGGATGATATTGCAGGTCGAAATCAAATTTTTTGGTCATTGACTCCAGTTCTCGGTACTCAATCAAGTATGTATTCGACAGGTCGGCAACAGATTGAGACGTCACTGCAATTTTTGTTTTTACCTTCAGATAAAGCCGCCATTCTTCCTTTTTCATTTTGATTATGTAAGGGCATTGCTGAAGAACATTCGATACGGTAACGTGGAATTCGGATTTTGGTAAGTAATAGAGCGCACCTTCATAAGTATCGGCTTCCTTATATTTCGATACCTTTAGATAGGTGCAACTCATACCGAAAGAAGCAATCAGGAAGGACAGGATAACCGCCAAACAGTAGACTTTTCGCATGAGCCCTCCAGAAATTCATTTGGCGTTGATATTCAGAATCATACACGATTTACAAAAAGGTGGGACGTATCCATAATCGTCTTGCATCAGAAAAAGGCGCGGCTTTAATTAGGAGGACAAACAGCAGGATTTATACCGAAATGAATGGAATTCCCTTCACTCGAACGTAACCACATGAAATCTATTGAAAAGTGCAATAAATGTATTATGTAAGAATATCAGATAGACAGACTGCTTGTAAATCAGGTAGACGATTGGTCGCAGAAATTGATTAGCAGGTTGACACCTTGGTTACAACCGTACGTATTATCCGTCCTATGAAGACTACTCCCCGTCCACAAAAGCTGCGTTGAAAAGAAACAGCCGGGGATTGTGCTTCTTTTCCTCGAAATGGATGACAGTGCCCTCCGAGGGCTTAAGGCGGGCCTTGAATGTCAATGATCACCCTAATGAGGCCACCTATGATCGCCTTAATGGGGCCATTTCAAACCGACCAAAAAGCGGTTTTCGGACCGGCTTCAAACTATTGTTTTTCACCCCCTTTCGAACCGCCGTTTTTGGGCGTTTTTTGACATGTGTTTTTAGCTGATTTGGAGACCGGTCGCGGGGAGCGATAGCTCTTGCCCTCCAGCACGACGGTGTAGGCACCGTGGCGCAGCCGGTCGACGGTGGCTTCCCCCAAAATCCGGTTTGGAAAGGCGTCGGTCCATTCCGGGATGTCCAGGTTCGAGGTCACGATGGTGCTTTTGCGCTCGTAGCGCTCTGAGATGACATCGTGGAAGTCCTCGTCCTGAGCGGGTTTGAGGGGTTTAAGGCCGAAGTCGTCAATGATCAGGAGATCGACGCCGGCGATCTTTGCAAAATGCCGATCGTAGCCGTTGGTTGCCCGGGCGGCGTTTAGCTGGGAGAGCATCTTGGATGCGGAAGTAAAGAGCACGCTGTGCCCGTTTCGAATGGCGCTGTGGCCGAGGGCCTGCGCCAGATGGCTTTTTCCCGTTCCGCACGGGCCGATGATGAACACACAGACCCGCTCGGCCATGAACCGGCACGAGGCCAGCTCCATGACCAGGGCGCGATTGATGTTGGGATTGTAGGCGAAGTCAAACTCTTCCAGGGTTTTCTGGTTACGGAAGTTGGCCCGCCGCAGGGCGGAGGCTAATTTCTTCTGGTTGCGACGGGCGATTTCGTCGGTGATGATGGTGGCCAGAAAGTCCATGTAGGACATCTTGTTTTCGATGGCCTGCCGGTTGCGCGACTCGATGGAGTCCAGGATTCCCGACAGGCGAAGCTGCTTTAGCATGGGCGTCAGATCGGGTATCGGATTCATGACGGCCTCCTTTCCCGGTACACCTGGTGGCGAAGAAAACGGCCGTTGCCGGTGTACGCCGCAGCTAGCGGGATCACGTTGGGCTGCTCGTAGAGCGGCGCCTGGTCAAGGCCCTGATGCAGGATGCTTTTTACCGTACGGTATTTGACGTTGTCGAAGTGAAGCGCCCGGCGGCAGGCGGCTTCCAGGCGGGCCGTGCCGTACTTTTTGCTCAAGCCGATTACGCCCTGGGCCGCGCGCAGATTGTCGAGCACTTTGTGGGCAAACAGCCGGCGGACGAGCCGATGACAATCCGGGCCGACGGCTTCGGCCTGCTTCAGACACCACTGTGGGTCCTGCATCTTGTAGGCCAGGGCTTCCGGCGGCATGTGGCCGTCGACCGTCGAGCGCTGGCCGGCGCGCTTGAGCCGCGGGTGGGTGGCCACGAGCTTCACGTCCTGGTAGAGTTTTACGGTCGTGTCGGTGGCTTTTAGCATCAGCTCCTGGTGCACCAAGCGGAAGGGCGCCGAGTAGTAGGCCTTTTCAAACTGCACATGGCAATTGCCGTGCACCTTGACCCGGGTCCAGACGGCGAGTTCCACGGGAACATCTGGCAGCGGCTTTAAAAAGTGTTTTTCGGTCTCCGCAAACATCTCCAGCGGCCTTCGGTGGGTTGTGCCGTGGATGCGGTTGCCGGCCCTTTCCAGCAGCCAGCGGACAAGCTGCTCGTTGGCGTCGGCCAGGGTTCGGAAGGTACGAAGCGGCACGAAGTTGTTTTTGACATATTTGACACCGGACTCGACCCGGCCCTTTTTCTGCGGGTCCCGGACGGGACACGGCGAAATGAGAAAGCCGTATCCTTCGGCCAGCTCGCCGTAGGAGCGCTGAACGTCCGGATCGGTGTAGCAGGCCCGGGTGATGGCGCACTTGGGATTGTCGATGATCATTTTGGCCGCCACGCCATTGAAAAACGCGAATGCGCGCCGATGGCAGGCCAGCCAGGTTGCAACTTTCTGGTCGGTGACGATCTCGGCATACATGTGGCGGCTGAAGCACAGCGTCATCACAAAGATCCAGGTCTTGATCACCGCGCCGGTAAACACGTCCTTGATCGTGGGCCCTTTGCCGAAGTCAACCTGGGCTGCTTCGCCTGGGGCAAAGTCCAGAACGCAAGAGGCTTTGGGGCTCGCGTGGCGCAGCTTTCTTACCTGGCGCCGGACAGAGGAATAACTGCCGGAAAATCCGAACTGCCCGACCAAGGCCTCATAGATCGTCGTGGCTTGAATGCCCTCTGCGACCCATTGCTTGATCTGATCCGCATGCGGCTGGGTCAACGGGGCTTGGTTTTGGCCGGGGGATCTTTTAACCTCGAAGATCTTGGCGAGTTGTTCGTCGTCGGGCAGCGGGCCGCTATTGAGCCAGCCCTTTTGCCCAGCGACCTCCCGCACGGCGGCGCATTTGGTCCGTCCGATCAGTTGGCTTTTCGCGATGGCGCGGTCGCTTTGTCCAAGGCGCATACGGTGGATGACTTGTCGGTACTGATGCATCTCGATTCTCCTGTTGGCCATGGCATTCCTCCCGGCGGCTGGTGGTTTGCCGGAAAGACTTACCAGATTGTGGATGTAAGGTCCGAGATGCTTTTTGGTTTTATACGCGTTTTTCCCTGCGGCAGGTGGCCTCATTACGGTGATCACCAACTGGCCTCATTAGGGTGATCATCAAGTGGCTCCATTAGGGTGCTCACAAAGTGGCCTCATTAGGGTGATCACAGGGTGGCCCCATTAGGGTGCTCATGGAATGGCTCTATAGCAGTGACCATTAACATTGAAGGGGCGCCCTTGGAATTTGTCGGAAATGTAACGGATCCCGCTTTCGTGCAGCGTGTAAAAACAGGCGTCAATTGCTTTGGTGGGATGGTGATTAATGGCGACGACACGGACGTATTCGGGGTTCTTGTGGTTCTCGTACCGCAGGGACACATAGCTGTCAGGGCCGGGATCGATATGCTTCAGAACATCAGATCTATGCGCGATCCGCCTACCGGTTAGCTCCTTCACCTTAACAGCCATGTGCTCCTGCATCGCTCCTCCCCGCGAAAGATGGTCAAGTTTATCGGGGTGTAGGCAGCATTTTTTATGCCAGTAGGCGGGCGATGCACTTATCCGGCATCCAACCTCCTGTAATCAACCATACTAATCTTCTCATAGGAATTATTATTAAATTTCAATGGGACAGGGAATTCGTCAATCGGGTAGGCAATTCGTTTCCATGATTAGGCGACTATACCGGCCAATTCCTCCTAAATATCGCTGCCGAATTTATCAGCAATGCGCTTAATCTCCTTCCTGGCGGCAACCGCTATTCTTTTTTGAACGGCTTTGGCTGCATTGTCGGTCTCTTCAAGGTCGCCAATTATGATGATGTTTTCGTCATTTAATTTGTTGGCGGGACCCGTATAGTTAAAGCTTCCAAATATTGTCAGGCTGTCGTCAATGGCCATTAGTTTGTGATGCAGCTTAGCAAGATCCTCCTTATATCAATTAAAAGGTTACCCTCCTGAAGGATACCGCAAAACCCGTCGACCTGGCGCAGATCCGCCCTGTCCTATATCTTGGTGATAAATTATGCCGGCTTTAAGGTGGGATATTGCTGCGTTGCTTATCTGAAATACTTACGAATAGCTTTTCGTTCGGTTAATCGCCGTGGAGTTGCCGCACGATATGCGGCTATGTCCATGCACCAAAATTATGCCTGATCATCCACCACAGCATCCTGCACATTCTTCTTGATGGATTCGATGGCTTTAACGGCCGAGGCTTTCTGTTTGTACCCCTCCCCGGAAAACATGATTTCGCCATTGCTGGCCCGGAACCTGAAACGGAATTCGCCCTTGCCATCTTTGTAGATCTCAAACTTGTAAGCCATGGCAGCCTCCTGTCCTGTTTTGGTTTAGCGGTTCTCTGGAAAGCTCAAGTTAGGAAATGTTCCGATAGCGGGTCCATATCCCACTTGATGTCCTGGCAAATGATCTTGGTGGAACGAACCACCTGCTGAACGATGCGCATAAAGATTTTACCAATGCTTTTTGACTTTCTACGGTTGAAGCGGAACACATATTCATCCAGGTAGTTTTGAAGATATTTGGGTTCAAACCGTCCCTGAAAAGTTCCACGGATGAGCCGTTTCACCAGAGACGTTATCAAATGGGCGCCATATAGGTTCTCATAGTTGATACTTTTGCTCTGATTCGTTTTCTCATGACCATATCCGTTTTCGGTAATGAAGTGGTAGCTGGGTAAAGCATCCGTGGCGATGGTGCTGCCAGGCTCAATGTGATGCAGGATAAAGGTTTCAAGGGAATATGCCGAGCAATCCAGGGTGACGTGCAGACGAATGCGACCCATTCGTTTCTTTACGTTCACCTTTCCACAGCGACGGCAACGATGGTTTTCCCATGGGCACCGCGCCCTCTGGGCCCTGATTTCTGGCCGCCGATGAAAAATTCGTCGACCTCCACACGTCCGGAGAGTTTCCCCCGGGTTTGGCGAATGGTGCAGCGTCTGAGCTTTTGCAGCCAACTCCAGGCTGTCTCATAGCTACCAAAGCCCAAGAGTTGTTGAAGGTTGACAGCATTGATACCGGTTTTCCTGGTGGTGAACCACCACATGGCCTTAAACCAGTAGGTGATCGGTTTTTTGGAGCTGTCCATGATGGTACCAGCGGTTAATGAATGCTGGTGCTGACATCGGGTGCAGATATACAGATTCCTTGCACTCAGCCAGTACCTGATACCACCGCATTTCTTACAGACGAAACCATCGGGCCACTTATGCTTGAACAAATACTCGTAACAGGCGTTAGCGTCAGAAAAGCGTGCATCAAACTCGATTTCGGTTTTAGGAAAATCTTCGGTGATGGTGAAATCTGTCATGGCGAGGCCTCCTTCCTTTGAAGTTTGAGGCCGTTATAACACCGCCGTGTGACAGATCCGGTCACAACCTGCGACAACTTGAGCTTTCCAGAGAACCGCTTTTGGTTTTAATTGTTATTCCTCTTGAAAAACCTCGCACTCCTCCGCGATTTCATCCAGAAACTCCGGTTTCATGTATTTGATCATTGCCCCGGCGCTCTTGATGGCGTCCCGCAATGTTGAAAAAGCGATGTACTTGCAGATCTGGTTCATCGGGGTGGGCAGGTTGGAGAAGACCGGTCGGTTCACCTCGGCATAGACTTTACTCCGCCGCTCATCCGGGGCCACGATATAGAGTGGGATGTTGATGTTGGGCTGCATTGCGATCAGGTCGGCCATTCTTAGGATGCCGGAATAGATTGAGGTGGTGCTCTCTATCTCGAAGGCAGCCAGGATGCTGTTCTGCTTCAGCCAAATCACGTCGATTAGCTGAATTGTTCTGTTGGTTGTTTCGTCAAACGTTAACGGAAGGGAAACCTTAAGCCTGGGTATATCGCCCAGGCGCTGGCCGCTTACCTCCTTTCCTCGATCATTGTTTGCCACCCACAGGTCGAGGCCCATGTCATTTCCGAGCTTGAGCAGCATCCACTGAATTTCGGTATGAACCGTATATTCCTTGGCTAAATCTGCCTGCTCCTCATGTTCTGGATCGCCGGTTGGAACCGTCAGAACACCCTTGTCGGTATTGACAGTGACGGTAGCAGCCGGGGTGGCCGCTCCAGGCCTCCATTCGTTTTTAAGATCTTGGTAAAAGTCGAATTTGCGGTCTCGCCTGTCGTATTTTTCAGATAGGTCGCCCCGGATCAGGAGAATGGCGTCGTCAGGATCGGCAGGTAGCGGCTCCTTTACCTGGTCTCTGTATGTGTTCACGATCCACTGCTTGTCCCGCGAGCTAATGATCCGCTCGTAGTAGTCGGGAAAGGCCATGTACAGGAGAGCATGTCGCATGTCGTAGGCGCGGTCTCCCTTAACCTCAATATTTTCGAGAACCATGTCCATGGCTGCACGCATAGCGGTATGATTGGAAACGATGCTTTCAGGGGATGCCTGCTCTTTTACGTGCAGAGCAAAAAGGATGATCAACCAGAACTGGCTGTATTTGATATGATACTTGATCGCCGTCCTGGTAAAACCGTGCGACTGTGCTTGCCAGATAGGATCGTCCTCGGGTGGCGGAGTTAATCCCGCCTGCGATGCAGCCCACCCTATATCGTGTCTTATCTTTTCCAGGGTAATATTCGTGGAAGGTAAAAAGTAGACATAGTAGACATCGCAGAGTATCCCCCACTCGGCGGACGAAGCCTGAGCCATCTGCTTAAGCAGCTTTTCTTCAAATGAATACTCTCGGCCGATCTCGGGGGCATCAATCATATGCCTTTTTACAGCATTTAAGTTTTCGATAGTCCAGTAGTTCTGATCGGGCCACAGAAGTGATTTGTCTGACAAAATGCAGTTTTTAAGGAATGATTGAATAGTTGTGTAAAGCAGTTCGTTCTCAAAGCGTGTGGCCATTAAAACCTCTTTCGAATATAGATTCTATCTGTTTACAATATCACTTTCTATCGCATTATTATATATCTCTTGATTTTCTTTAACCTCAATTTTCATAAAAAATATATGATAAATCGGTTTCCAGTCAACGCGAGATAGGAAAATATAGCTCCAGATAAAATTACTAATAATTTATGTAGTAAATCAGGCATAGTTAGCATTTCGATCGTTGAAGCTCGTTGATATATGACCCTTATTATTCCTTATATTGTTTGTTAAAAAATATAGCGTTTTATTAAAAAAAGAACGATAAGAAGTAAGATTAAAGTGTATGTAATCGTAAGATAATTTTTTATCGAAAAGTACTTAGTCGGAATGACACATACAATTTTCTCTTCATTAATCATTATTTTTAGCTTACACTTGGAACCATTGGATTCTAAATGTTTTTCATTGTTTTTTGAAAATATGAGAAATCCCCATACAGCTAAAATAATTGTCATAATTAACCAATAAGTTGAATTTTTTGATCTAAATATTGAAGATCTAAATCGTATTTCCCTTGTTTCTGATACCAACTGTTTAGTCTTTTCCCACTTTTCATGCTCATTTCTGGCAATTTTTTCTGATGGAGTTTTATCTGGATGCATAGCTCTATATATCAGATAAGATGTTGAATCGGGATTCCAAGGTTCTGGTGGATTCCAATGGGCCTCTTCAATATGAACATAAGGTCCTTTAGTGATGAAAATGGTAGCTGCAATAATTATAATTGATGTTATCGCCCAAATTAATAATTTCTTTTCATATTTTGCATTTTTTGTATAGAAATGCTTTAAGAAACCTAATATGAAGGCTGATGAGAGAATAAATGTAAAAAAGTATATTTTCTCATTATAACCGAAGGTCTCATATATAGTTATATTAAGAAAAAATATAATTAGTATCAATGACGGAATTATTATAAATTTTTGGGGTGAATTTAATTTCATTTGATATTGGCAGTAGAAATTGGGGCAAAGCTTATAATATCTGTGTCCATATGCTATTTTTATTGCGCATTGGCTTTTTATAGGTTTTGATAGTCCGAATAGTTAATGTTTAAGATACGAGCCAGTTGAATCTTTATATGGATGCCTTAATCTTAGTTATATAACAGAAAAAATATATTTTGACTTTTCCACCGTTTCCCAGATTGACCACGATTCGGTTACTTGCCTATACCTCGGCTTGGCTGCCTCGTTTATATGTGGGTGTAGAATTTGCTCCATCTTATTCTCTTGTATTCCTATCTATAAAAAATATGAATTTAACTAGTCAATTTACAAATTTGCCCATTGGCAGTTCGCGTTGTAGGGTTACCGGATCTGGTTTTGTTATGCCTAAAAAACCTATCGCTTCCTTAACTGATAAAGGGCAATAAACCATTTTATGGTTATTATTAAAATCTACAATTTCGATTGCGATATATCCAGGCTCTTTTTGTATACCGCTTTTATCAAACGGTTTATCTGTTTTTTCACAAACCTCGAATTCTGGCATTCTCCAATCCCAAACGAAAAAGAAGTGCTTCATTGTGTTTGCATTGATAATTCTTTCAATTGAATAAAATGATGCACTTCTATATATTTCTGGGTTTGGATAAATTTCATAACATTTTTTTGATTTTTCATCGATTGGAATATTTGGAGTATAGTATGCTTTGCTTACATTACATGGTATTTTTTTAGGATTAGTTACAGCAACCGTAACTTTCTCAAATTCAAGCACATCCAAAACACTTCCACTAATTTCTTGGTTGCTGCCCTTAAATTTCGAATACAATTTTTCAATTGTTGGAAACGTTGTCGTCAATACCGATATTAAAGCTATCAGCAACGCAAGTGTCGTGTGGCTAGCGCCTAAGTATCTCCTGAAGTCTTGATAGCTATCACAATTAAGACATTTTTTTGCATCTTTCTGAATAAGCGATGCACATACTTTACATTTTTTCCTATTCATATTATTTGTGCTGCTATTTGTAGATTCACTTTTTTCCTTATCATCTTTCTCATATTCACCGTCTTCATGAATCATTTTGCATGTACTTTCAAAATATTATTGTGAATTCATACCAACCAAATAACGCTCTTCCACCCGGCGCGTCATTATAGTCCTATGATGCAATCCTTAATTCCAGACACAGCTAATCTTAAGTCTTCGAAAGCAGTTGACCCCAAAGACTGGACATCCTGATTGTCCCGATTAGCTATAGGCCGAGAGATACTATTTAGAAAGAACTGCATCTGGAAACTGCGGCAAAATACCGATTTACTCATATATCCGGACATCTGTTTAGTATTTTGTAAGTGGCTTTAATCTGAACCTTGCCAGCTTTGCAATCCCTATTTTAGATTCGTAGGTTATAAGTAGAAAACATCCATTAAAAGATCCTTCCTACTTTAAATTTTATTATTCTAATGAACCCTCATATACTATTGATACGATTTTTATACTATCACTTAAATTCAGAATATAGTTTAATAAGGACAATTTAATAGATTCAAATTTTTTAACCCCTTTTATAGAAATTTCTGAAACATGTCCTTTATATGCAGAAACAACTTCTGGCATTGCGTTAGCATTCGTCTTTGTCAAATCTACATATAACAAATCCAATTCTTTTTTATACAGTATTCTGTCGATGGGTTCGAGTGTAGTAATCAGGAATGGTCCCGGGTTATTGCCAACGGAATTCCTCAGATCCTTATCTGTGGTTGATGCTGCAATGCTTGATAGTAATGATTTTTCCCAATCTTTATCAACGTCGTCATATAACATTTTTTTATCTGAATATGAGAAAATAAATAAGTTATATAAAGATTTATCATAGTCAAAATAATGTTTATCATCCTCTATTGTAGACGAAATAATCTCCTCAACCAATTTTCTATATCTTTGCCACGACTCTCTATCATTTTTGTTTCGGTTAAGCAAAATGTAAGTATACACTGCATAATCAGAAGGTGTTAATTCGTCATTTTTCAAGAAAGTGTAAACATGAGATACTTTATTCATGCCTGTTTCTAAACCATCAGTCGAATAGTCTGTCATTCCAACAACAATTTCTATAGTCTCCTTGTGTGCACATCCATTATATAATATTAATAAAAATATAATTAGAATATTATTAATGGCACAAGAATATTTCCAATAACGTTTCATCTTTATCGCCTTACTTATGTTTACCTTTTGCTATAAGATACATCATTAATGAGGTAATTATGAAAGCTGTTATCACCACAAATGGTAAAAATGATTTTGTTTCAATCAAAGGATATATACTTTTTAAAATTACCAATAATATCGAACTCAAAAAAATAGTTATAACTACAAAAATAGAACTTTTTTTAAAATTTAAATCCACGTCTTACCCCTGACTATTTAAGATTTAATTGAATATTGATGATTTTGTATAATGTTTAGGAGCTTCCTTTGTTAAGGACGTATTATAGCTTGATTACGACCCTGTCGTTCGCCTGGGTGACTCTGATTTTCATATATATGTGTTTGTAAAGATTCAAGATTAGGCGTTATCCGGCCCTATGTTTCCACCATTCAGAACAGTATCTGGTATTTGCTGTCGAGTGGCGTACTCCCAGGATTGACTAAGACAGGCGAAATCCATATCCTCTCTCCGGACTGAAGTATTCGAATGTGACCGCGTCTGAAATGAGTGCGTGGGCTTGTGCGCTTTCGTTTTTGGTCTTTCTCCTTCTCGTTTCGGTCATAATCCAATCGCGTCACATCTCGCGAAACACAGATGACGTATCCGTCCGGTAGTGACCGTTTACCCTTTCGTATTCGCTTTTCGTTTACAAGCTTGGGCGTTTCCACATGTTTAATTGATACATTCTGGCACTGCAATAGAACCGCAACTTCATAAACCGCCATAAGAGAGGGATTCATAGAGTTAACCAGCATTTGTACTTGTTCCTGTGAAAGAGGTCGTTTTCGAAAGTTAATTGGTGAAATCACTAATTTGTTGTGCTGGAGTGGCCCCTTAATCAACACGCTCAAGCCCGCAGGATACCAAGTCCATTTGGAATGACCATATAGCTTGCTTGCTTGTGCGATCAATAGTTCCTGGTTCTGCTCATTGTGAGTGACAACAGCTACCGTAGGCATGCGCCGATTTTCATCGCGATCATCAAGGATCGGAAATTGCAGTGCGATTACAGGAAAGGGTTGGTGATACTTCTCCAGCTTAGAAACGGCCGGATCTGATTCGAAAAGATATCCTGTATACGGAGGGTCCGTCATTGTGTATGGTGGTAAAGAAAACGGTCTTGCTACACGAGCCAGGGGGCCAACGGATTTAGAAAGCAATGGCGCGTCATGCCGCTCATGCTCAAGGCTTTCCAGGGCTTCGTTTAACCAATTATAGACTTGGAACTCTGGTGCCTTCATCGCCCTAATACCCCCCTACTAATAATTTATCATTGGAATATTTTCCAGGATATTGGATATAGATCGAATCCATTCCGGTTCCAAATTCAAACCGTTTTATCACGATCCGAAATTATCCGTAAAAATGTCTAATTCTTGTATATGTTTGTTATGTATATCTCAATAAAGCCCAATCATTCCAACAAACTGTCTCCTAATTTTACATCAATACAGGATATTTTCATCCTCATAAATTGTAATGTAATCTTGATCAATTTCAACAACATTACACTTGATTATATTTTTTTCATTTTTATCTGTTTCAATCTTTAATGTCCCTGAAAGTGAAGTGGTTTCTTCAATAGTGCCTTCAATTTTATGAAGAGGATATGCTTCTCCTTTATCGAAAACAGCAGTTTGTAGATCCCAATATGATACATAAGCAGAAAATACTATTTCTGCATCAAAAGAAACAATATAGTTGTTATACCCTATGCCTACAACATAATACTCCAAATCGTCAAAATGTAGCAACGATACATCTTCGGATTCTCCTTCCCAGTTAGCTTCAATTATAAAAGCTAAGCTTGGGAATTCTTCAGATATTGATTCCTGTAAGAGGGAATCGTTATCTGATAAAAGTTGATGGATTCTATCAATCTGTTCATCTTCACGCAGCAATGCGTCCGTATATGCAGGCAATGATGGAAAGTATAAGAGATGCTTATACCTCTCACAAGCTGCTTTAAAGTCTTGATCTTTAGAAATGATTGCAATAAAATTATTAATATTTTTATAGTAATGATTTATTGACGCTATTGAAAAAGCATCCGGAAATTCACTTTTTTTCTTTTTTTAAAAAGGCGCACGCCCCCAATAATACCAATCCATAATATCCTGTATCTTTATCCCTTTATAATCAAGCTTATGGACAGTAAAATTTTTATAAAATTCTGACAAACCCTTTTCTATTTGATGAGCAAGTTGACTTGCAATTAAAAATCGATTACTTCCATTAAGTGGCCAAGTATCTAATTGGCATAAAAATGGAGCATTTCGAGCTGCATTTTCAAGTGATTTAACTGCAGCCTGTGACCGATCCCCGATATGACTTCGTATTTCCCGATCTGTAGGATCAGGAACGAGTAGTATTAATTGGTACTTTTTTGCCAAATTATCAAATGCTTTATATCTTGCTAAATTAAAATTATACTTGCTATCATCAAAAATGCATGTGTCTATGAATATAGTAGTTGGAATGGTCATTTCATTATATCGAGGCTATAAATAATTGGATGAAATTTCCAAAAATTAAAGATGTACAATAATTTGTTTTAAAACTTTCCCGTTATAGTTCCAAATAACAAACTTAGACATTCATTGATAGCTTCCCTAAAATTGTTAATATCTGTATTTGTCACGTCTACAGTGGCCCTCTCATGTATCAATTTATTTCGCATCAAATAATAGTGTTCTATTCTGTCCATAGTTTTTTGTTCGAATGAAATATTTTGTTTAACAACACTGATAACCTCAGATCGATTTCGAAACAATTCCTTGAGACTTTTGCCTTTTTTATTTAGACCTTTCTCATGTACAATATATTCTTTAAGTGCTATCTCAAACGTGCTGTCCAAAAGGATTAGCGCAATCCTATTCTTTGTTTCAAGCGGTTGTCTACCAATTACTTCTTGAGCAGCTAACGCATCTAATAAACCTGAAACCCAAGGCTTATCTTCCAAAACATCAGCATTATTTTCTTTCAAGTGATCTATTGTCTTTTTACGGACTTTTGGCAAAGGCGGCAAATATGACTTATTTACATTTTGAACATCATCAAATTCAATGTATTTTATTTCTCCTTTTTTGTACTGGTAGACGGTTTCGTTCCACTGCCCCTTTAAACGGCGTGATAAAGAGGAAAAATCGGTAATTATAGGAACCAAAACGTTATATAAACCTTGGAAAATTGGATGCCCATAATTTATAGCTGATTTTGTGCTATTCCACGGCATACGATTGGCTGGTCCTTGAAACTTGACAATTACCCTAGCTAAAGATGCATCAGGGTGTGGGATACCTGCATATCCTTTCATATAACCCACATCACGATCCTTCACCGCTTTACAGATTAATCTATCATTGCAGTAAAAATATACCCCATAATTTTCCTTTACTGGATCACGATTTAGTACAAGGCCACCATATATTTCAACCCCAACACGTTCGCCTGATTGCGCTGGTATTTCAAACATATAGTATCGTGGCTCAAATTCAGGGGGGTATGCCCATTGATCAAATTCCATCGGGATCAAACTTTTAGAGTTCACAATTATTTCAAAATTTTCATTTTTTAAAAATTGAGAATATGTTTCTTGCAAATGGATTATTAATTCATCCTTTGTTTTCTCAGTCAAAGAATATCTAAGGCCATACAAATCGATCATTGTTGTTCTTGGAGGTATCTCGTCCACATCATACACAGGGATTTCCCAATCTTCATCTTTCAACCAGTCATCATCAACATCTATTTGAAATGTGGTATCAGATTCATATCGGGTTCTAATCTTGATATTCTCAGCTAATGCAATTACTGCTCTTTTACTACCAACTCCGAACATTCCAATTATAATTTCATTCGGATCATTGAGGCTTGACCCTGGACTAATCAAGACCTTTAATTCTGCTTCCGGTATACCACCAGCATTATCAATTATTCTAATTTTTCTTCTGTCGATGTCTAAATCAAGATTAACACAGAGTTTTTTTGTTTTTCCTCTTTTTAACCAAAGATCTAAAGCATTATCAATTAATTCACATATGGAGGTGTTAAGGCTATAATCGCTAATAATAGACCAAAATAGTCTTTTATTTGGTGTTACATTTATTGTTTTCTTTTCCTTCTTCATTGAAAACTACCCTTTGGTATTCTTCGCCATAACAACATTATCCAATCTAACTGATACTTCAACGGAATCAAAGACATACCCCAAAACCGCTTCTGCTAAAGCCATTCCATTATCTTAACGCGGTAGCCTTCACCCTTAAAAAGAGTTATTGCGTAGTCCCCTTTCGGGCCTCCCTCGTAGATATCGCTCCTGAATAATATATTCGACTCGATGATGGGCCATTTCGGAAAGCAGACGCAATTCATTTCCGCGTCAACGGTCAAAACCACATGGTGATCCTGCGGAATACTATGGGTGACGCCTTTGATTTGAATAAAGTGGGAAGTGCGTTCCCCTTCCTTTGGGGACAGAATGTAGCTTGCTGGGATGTCCTCCTCCTCGATCATGTTGGAGGCCAGCAAAGTCTGATCGTTCGATTGGGGATCGTAGAGGTGGTACTTTTCGAGGGTATCGAAGGATCTGTTGGAGAGCAGGTTGAAAAAGCTGAAGACTGTATGAATACCAATAATAGTAATCAGTGCTGCTATAAGCGAGTAGTACGTTAAGAATTTAATGATGATTTTTGAGGTGCGGCTGAACTTGCTTTGCGGCTCTTTAGGCGGATCTGGCGACAGACCGGCATGGGCTGGCTTGGCATGTTTCCGTATCTCGCCGAGCTCGTGCCACATCTTTAACCTGAGTGGCATGAGAACCTCCTATATGCTGTCAGTCCATGACCTCCGGGAATGAGCCGGCTGTCTCGCAGTCTGCCCTGGCCGGTTTCTGCTTTTAAGATCGTGCAGGTAAAGGAGTCCGAGAGCCTTTGCTTCTCCGTATGGATTTATCTAATTGTGATTGAATCCCTCCATAAGAATTCAAGAGCTTCAGAAATCTTTCCTGCAACTCGACTTTAAACCTGTCGATATCTGACGGCATTTTTACCGCGACTATATACGGCTATAGCGTACTAGCGTACAGAGAACACTCGGTCCTCTGAATTGAACGGGATAGTGAGGTAGGCCGGCTTCCCAAAAAAGCCAATAGAAACAATCATTGGAGCCTTTCTGGATCACGGTCTACCTACCACAGCGCTGTCTAATAAACAAGGCATTTTCCAAGAATCGTCAAGCCACCTAGGCCGCTATCTGCCCCTCATGGCTCATGTTTTTCGAGGAAGCCACTGGAGGAAGCACGGATGCCTAAAATCGGCTACTGCAAGGGTAAAAGTGCGATCCCTGTGGCCCGCAACTATCTCGATAAGAAAGGGAATTTCAGTGGAGCGCATTTGAATTAATTTTAGTAGCAGTGGGCCGCCAACTTGGGGGTGGCCTATCAAATAACCGCTTTGCGCGGTTCGCATTTTAAGCCTCCGGCTTTGCCGGAAGTATGTGGCTATTCCCGACCACCGAAATCAGCCATTCTTTGAATTAGCAAATCCCCCGAAACCATATACAAACGGTGATACCATGCTTCGGATTTGCATAGCGTGTCGATCTCCTTTCAGGCCCCATCCAAACGTGCCCTCGCAAAAATATTGCTCTCAAGACGCTTGCCAAAGGGCGAGGCGGCGAGAGTGGCAGCAGCGGAAAATGCAAAGTGATGAGGATTACAAAACGAATCAAAAAGCGGCGCAGAAGGAGTGGCGCAGAAAAAATCCCCAATATTGGAAGCTGTACCGCTTGTCGAATCCCGATTACGCCGCCCGAAACAAGACGCTCCAGAAACTGCGAAACACCAAAGCAAGAAATGCCACTGAATTACAGAATAAGGAGGCTGGCATGATTGCAAATATGGACGCGTCGATTCGAAAACCGGAAATCATATCGGGATATTACATGCTCTATCCGGTGGCCGCAGGGAAAATTGCAAAGATGGACCAGTTACTGGTCAGAATCGCTGTAATTACAAACCCTTAAAACTATCAAATCTTTTTTTCGCTGATTGCAAAGAGATGACTTGATGGCAATGGGAATTTGGGGGTGTTATTCTCGTCATAACGGTTATTTGCAGCCGATTTTCGGATGGTGATGGCAACGATCATTACAATTCTAAATTTACCTCGTGACGGTCCAGCGCGGGTGACCGCCCTCCTCAACCAAATGAGGGGCTTTCTCGAACAGATTGGACGCAACAATGACGACTTACGAATTTATACCCATCTGGATTTCGGCCTTGCCGAGCTGGCAAAAAACAAGAAGGTAAGAACCCTGATCCTCGCTTGGAGCGCCGGGGGCAAACCGAATCTCGATTATTGGACCTGGAGCATCCTGCCGTCGAATACGATTACCGAGTTCATCCCTTTGGATCTCGACAGCAAGTCCATCCCCGCTCCAAAGCCGCTCGACCTTGCTCCGGACAACACAGGCAACTGGACCAGCAAAGCACAGCGTACCAAACTCGCGCTGTTCTTGAATGGTTTTTACTTGAACGCATTTGCGCCGTTCGGTTTGAGACTGATGAATAATTATGCCCCTGAAACGCACGTTCCGCCGTACCGGTCGTGCCACTTGCTCGCCCCCGGCCCAATGAATGAAGTCGATATAGTACGCTTGGTGTTCAGCCTCTTCGTCGATCATGGCTACACCTATACGGAAATCAGCAACCTGCTCAATGCGCAGGGAATCAAGCCGCCTGCCACGGCTCAATCCTGGAGTCACCGAGCGCTGAAGGTCCTTTTGCAGTCCACTGTCTATATCGGCGTCAACAGATTCCGCGGCTGCATCAAGCACGATGTGGTGCCGCCTCTGATCGACAAGGTTCAGTTTTTCAAAGCACAGAGTAAAATATTGGCGAACAGAATCCCCCGAGCCTGACCTGTTCGCTCCCTCTCATATAAAGGTAATATCTGCCATGCCGGTAAACGAACCCACCCACACGAAAAGCCATAAGTCTGGAGATCACCAGATCCTAAAGGCCGCCCAGTACGTCCGTATGTCCACCGAGCACCAAAAATACTCGACCGAAAATCAGCGGGACATTATCGCGGAATACGCCGAACGCTACGGGATGGAAATCATCAAAACCTATGCCGATGACGGGAAAAGCGGTCTTCGAATTGATGGAAGGGATGCCTTGAAAAGGCTCATCGAGGATGTCGAGAGCGGCCAAGCAGGCTTCGACGTAATCTTGGTATACGACATAAGCCGCTGGGGAAGGTTTCAGGACGCCGATGAGAGCGCCTATTATGAATACATCTGCAAGCGTGCAGGTATCCGGGTCATCTATTGCGCCGAGCAATTCGACAATGATGGAAGCCCCATTTCGACCATCGTAAAAGGAGTGAAGCGCGCTATGGCCGGAGAGTATAGCAGGGAGCTCTCCGTCAAGGTTTTTACAGGTCAGTGCCGCCTGATTGAGAAGGGCTTTCGTCAGGGCGGGACCGCGGGTTTCGGCCTCCGGCGCATGCTTATCGATCAGGATGGAAACGAGAAGGCGATTCTGAAACACGGTGAATACAAAAGCCTCCAGACTGACCGCGTGATCCTGGTGCCGGGCAGCACCGAGGAGGTCCGCACCGTAAGGGCCATCTATAATCTCTTTGTGCAGGAGGGAAAATCGGAGCTTGAAATCGCCCGCTTTCTAAACGGCCGGGGGATTAAAAAGGATCTGGGTCGGGACTGGACACGGGGCACCGTGCACCAGGTGCTGACCAACGAAAAATATGTAGGCAATAACGTCTATAACCGCACCTCCTTCAAGCTCAAACAAAAGCGGGTCAAAAATCCTCCTGGTATGTGGATCAGGGCGGACAGGGCTTTCGAAGCGATTGTCGATCCGCAGACCTTCTACCAGGCCCAGGGAATAATCTTGGAGCGAAACCGGCGTTTTTCGAACGAGGAGATGCTCGACCGCCTGCGGCATCTCTATAAAACTCACGGCAAGCTTTCCGGCATTTTGATCGACGAGACCGAGGGCATGCCTTCGAGCGCAGTTTACCGTAGTCGTTTTCATGGCCTGGTGAGGGCTTATCAATTGGTGGGCTATACGCCGGATCGGGACTACGGCTACATTCGTATCAATCGGTTCCTCAGGCGATATCACAGCGATGTGGTGGATGGCGCGATCAATCAGATCCAGGATCTTGGCGGCCACGTGATCCGGGACGAGCGCACGGACCTCTTGGCCGTAAACGGTGAATTTTCAACGTCCATCGTGGTCTCGCGCTGCTGGCAAACACCGGCCGGTTCGTCGCGCTGGCTGATTCGCTTTGATATGAGCCTGGCGCCAGACATCACCGTCGTTGTGCGGATGGATATGGCCAATCAGTCCGCCTTGGATTATTACCTGCTTCCGATAGTCGATATCGATTTTGCAAACCTTCGCCTTGTCGAGGAAAACGGGGCCTGCATCGACACTTACCGTTTCGACGACTTGTCGTTCTTTTTCGGCATGGCGGAACACGTAAATATGCGGCTTGCGGCATGAGTGAGAACGAGAAACATACGGTCAGGATGATCCCCCTGGACAGGATCAGGGTGCTCAACCCTCGGGACCGCAATAAAAAGCGGTTTCAGCTGATCGTCCAGAACATCGCCAATCTCGGCCTCAAAAGGCCTATCACCGTAAGTCCTGTAAAAGTCAAAAACGGTGAGCAGTGGTATAATCTGGTCTGCGGCCAGGGGCGGGTTGAGGCCTATGTCGCCCTCGGCCAGGAGAAAATACCGGCGGTGGTGGTTGAGGTTTCCCGGGAGGAAGCCTTCCTTATGAGCCTGGTGGAAAATCTCGCCAGAAAACAGCATGTCAACTTGGAGCTCGTAAAACAGATCGCCACCCTCAAGAATCGCGGCTACAAATCCAGCGAGATCGCCAAAAAGATCGACATGAACCGGGAGTATGTGCGCGGAATCATAAGGCTCATCGATCGCGGCGAAGAACGCTTGATCAATGCTGTCGAGAAGGGGCAAATCCCGATCACGATCGCCGTTGAAATATCGGCGGCAAAGGACGAGGACGCTCAGCTGGCACTCCTGGAAGCATACGAGAAAAGCAAACTCAAGGGTAGCGCCCTAAAAAAGGCCCGACAGCTGATCGCGCAACGACGCAGCCAAGGGAAATCATTGCGGGCAGGCATCCCGATTTCAAAGAGGAAAGGGATCACAGCCCGGGAGGTCGTCAGAGCCTATCGCCAGGAGGTGGACCGTCAAAGCCAGCTTATAAAAAAGGCGAAATTGTGCGAGGCCAGACTGGTGTTCATCGTATCGGCCTTGACGGAGCTAATGGCGGACGAAAATTTCGTCAATCTTTTGCTGGCGGAATCGATCGACTCGATGCCCAAATACCTATCCGAACAAATCAAGGCCAAAAAGCAGGCAGTCTATGACCCGATCCGTTAAAATGGGTTTCGCCTCCGAGGCGGTGACGATTGCCATAGAGGACATCCTGCCGTTGAAGAAGGTAAAACCCGGGGTCAAAAAGTCTGTCAAATACAGACAGATTCAGACATCGATCCGCGAGGTGGGTGTCATCGAGCACCCTGTCGTCTACGCTGAGAAGGGCATGCCGGGCAAATACCTCCTCCTGGACGGCCATCTCAGGATCGAGGTCCTCAAGGAGCTGGGGACGACGGAGGTGATCTGTCTCCTTTCGACTGATGACGAGGCCTTTACCTATAATCACAAAATCTCCCGCCTTGCCACCATCCAGGAGCATTACATGATTCTGAAGGCGATCGAGAGGGGTGTCTCTGAGGAGCGCATTGCGGCAGTACTCGATGTGAACGTAGCCAGCATTCGGCAGAAGCGGGACCTCTTAAATGGCATTTCCAACGAAGCGGCCGAGCTCCTCAAGAACGCGCACATGAGCCCCAATGCCATTCGCATTTTGCGCAAGATGAAGCCGAGCCGTCAGGCTGAGGTCAGTGAGATCATGATTGCAGCCCATAATACCACAGTGTCTTTTGCCAAAGCACTTTTGGCGGCGACCCCTGCTGTGCAGCTTGTGGACAGTGAGCGAAAGAAGCAAGACATGGGGCTGTCGCCTGAAGAGATGGCGCGCATGGAAAAAGAAACCCAGATGCTGGCCCGGGATATCAAACTCGTAAAGGAAAGCTACGGTAGGGATACTTTGAACCTGGTACTGGCCTGCGGATATCTGTCGCGCATGCTGGAAAACGGGAAGGTCGTCCGGTTCCTTTCAAACCAGTATCCGGATATCCTGGCGGAGTTTCAAAAGATTATTGAAGCCTCTTCGTTGTCAAGCGCTTAGGAGAACGGGCTCAATGGGTTCATTATGGGATGTCATCTATGACAATATCCGCGATTGCTATATGGCAATATCGGGGCAACTGGTTAATGGATGCTCCCAGTGCTTCCAATGCAATCGGTTTGCAAAAAACAATGAAGCACCGGCCTGGATGGCCAAAGGCTTCCTTTCCTCCGGCTTGTAGCCGGTCATCACAATCACGGGAATACCCCAGTTGCGTGTAATGATAACGGTCAAGTCGATGCCGTTCATCCCGCATATGCCTGGGGCTACCGGCGCCAGGGTTATGTCGGTTAGCACCAGATCGACCCGTCGGTGGCGGTTGAGGTAATCGATCGCCGTCCATACACTGTAGACGCCTCCCACTTTGGGTGTGATTCTCATTTGAATAAACTCCATGAACACCTCAAGCGTATTATCATCGTCCTCGACCACCAGAATGTGTGGTTCTCGCTCCCTGAAAGGCAGGATTAGGGGCATCGTACCTCCGCCTCAGTCCCAGAGCATCGCATCAGTAATTGCGATGCGGCCTTTCCAGCATTCCGGGCAATTCAGAGTCGTGATCTCGTCGACGCGCCGGACGATCTGCATGTTCTTGCCGCAGCGGGGGCAGACGGCCTTGGTTTCAAGGACCGACCCGTCGTCGTAGACCACCAGGGCGTAGCGTTTCATCTCCACATCGCCACAGTCCTGGCAGCAGTAGATGGGCTTGTCCTGCCGGGTCGATTCCACATGGTGGTTCTCGACGATCTCGGAAAAGCGAGCCCTGTCGCCCCCCGGCATGAAACCAACGTGGTCCTTAAAGTTGATATCCATGGGACTGAAACCCATGAAAAACTGTCTTTTAAAAAATCGCATTCGAGGCAACCGATCGCAAAGCCGTTGCATCCCTTGATTCCGATATCGAGCATGTAAGTTCTCAACAGACCTCCTTCAGGCTACATTTGTAAGCTCACGCAGACCCCGTTCCTCTTCTCTCAGTTGCATCAGCCGTATTGCGGCCTGTCGCCGGAAGGTTTCCTCGTATTCCTGGTCCAGCAGCTCCTCCAGCGCCACCGCGGCGCGGTCAGGGTTGCCCAGGGCCTCGTAGGTGCGGCTAAGGATCAGCATGGCCTTGGCCTGCCAGGGGCCCTCCTTGGTAGCGGCTAGGTCCAGGCAGAGGCGGGCTTTCTCGTAGTCTGCGTACTGGTAGAACTCCACCCCAACGCGGAATAGGATGTCGCCGGTCAGGCAGTTGAGGTGGTTGGGAAAATAATCTCGTATCAGGCGCACTGTGCTCTGGAAGTCGCGCTTGATGATGGCGTCCACCAGTTTCACGAACCAGGCACCCTCCTCCTCGTCGTCGTTGTAGCGGTGGAGTTTCATGAAGTATTTGATGGCCGTGAGGCTCTCGGGATCGGTTTCTAGGATGCTAGCGTAGAGGTTCGAGACCTCGGCCGTGCCGCCCACCGTTTCGGACAGCCGTTCGGCCTTGACCTCACTGTGCTCCCCTGCCCCGTCGTCTTGCAGCCGCAGAATCATAGCCAAGACAACTCCGCCTATAAAGCCGCCTACGTGCCCTCAGTAATCGATCATGACATCGGCATTCACCATCTGGTCGGCACTGCCGGCCAAATCCCCGGCAAAAAACAGCCCGATCAGGAGAATCCTGTTGATGCGCACCGGGACTGAAAAGATCGGGTTGAACAGAATTGGCAGACTGAGAGACAGACGGGCAAAATAGCAGCGAATCACGAAAATACCCATCAGGCCCGAGATGACCCCGGAAGCGCCGATCGATCCGTACTGGAGCAGCAGGAGCGGTTCATCGAAGACCATCACCTGGATGATCAGCAGGTTCAGGCAGATCAGGCTGGAAATGACGCTGCACAACAGATACATCAGGCCCGTTGTCCTTGCCGAACACAAACAACCGCAGCATGGTGGGCGGAGGGTCGAAAACTGGTTCTCCGTCGCGTACCTCAAGGCTTTCAATCCGCCCGTAGTTGATCTCCTGCATCAACTCGATCAGGCGTTTCCTGGCAGGAGTCAAGGCCGCTTTTGTGACTACATCCGTCATACCGGACCTCCTTTCGCGCCTTCGGGCGCATCAACGCCCCCCCCCTGGAAGGCAGGTCCGGCGAAGGATCCTCCCAAGGGGCGTTACCCGGATAACCCGGGCGTTTCTTGCTGGGGGTGAAGGTCTCGCCGGACCTGCCAACCCTCATTGGCGAAATTTCGATGGATGGAGCCGGAAGCCCCGGTGCGCGAAGGCGGAAAGGCAAGATTTTCCTGAGATTTCGGTCGGATGTACACACTACGGTACGGAAACTTTTTTTGATTTTTTTTCCGATGGCCCAGCGAAATTTCTCTGAGTATACAGCTGCCACTAATCCCCTCAGTCAGAAGAAGTCACCAGGTCGTACTCAAACTGTTCACACACATTGTGTTGGCAACAGATCTTTGGCAAAGACCTGGCTCGTCAGCGGTTATCAGGAGAACGAGGCAGCGAATGACATATAGGAAGTAAAGGCAGACGGATGGCTAAAACGGTGACACCGGATGTCAGGAAGAATGCCAGAACAAAGCCATAGAGAGATTAGAAACAGCGAGCTGGCCAACGGCCCAAAACGGCAAGCACGCAAACCAAACAGGGGCAAAGAAAGGAGACAAGTTATGAGCAACGATTTCAACTTCGGCGGCGGTATGCAGAACTTCGGGCGAGAGGTGCTGCGGGAACTGATTAAGACCGACTACGGTCCGGGGTGTTTGTTCAACGGCATCGCGGGACACGGGATGCAGGATCACCACGGTGGTACTCATGATCAGGTCAACCTTTTCCAGGAGGGTGTCAAGGACAGCGGGATCGCTTTCCGGTTCTTCGAGAACAAGTAACCCGAAGTCCCCGTCCTGGTCACGACGGTTAAAAAAGACCCGAATTGTTAACCAAGCCGAAAGGCGGGCGAAGCCCCCGAATAGGTTCCCCGGAAAGGTTGAATCGGTTTGTCTTGCAAGACAACTCAGCCAATTCCGGCAGAGCCATTCGGGGGCTTTTCTATTTGGAGCGTGGAAATGGGCAAAGCAAGCACAAGAAGGAAGAAGCGCAGGCAGGAATACCTGGGACGCTTGGCGCGGAAGAATCCCAAGAAATTCAGGTCCGAGTGGGCGAAGCGCCTGGAAAGCTGGTCAGAAGAAGCCGGTCACCGCGCAAGTCGCCTGACAGATCGGGACGGCAATCCTATCCCGCCGACGTTCACGCTAGTCGAAGATGCAATAAGCGAGCTTGTCGCATGCGGAGAGGAAGCCATTGAACTCGAGTCCGAGGCGACCAAGGACGTCATGAATGACGCCTGCTGCAAAGCGGTCGCTGAGGTTGTGGATAGTCGCATTTACCGGCTTAGCAGTGCGAGGTCGAACCAGCGGCGAATGGAGGAAGGCACTCACAAGCCTCCTAAGTGATTGTCAACATTTGTCCGTATGCTTACACGCGTCCTGCCATCTATTCACTATAGCAAGGCATTTTGGGCAAACCACTTTTATAGGCGAGCAGGCCAACTATCCCCAGAAGGCAAGCCGCTTCAACAAATAAGGGGTAATCAAAGGAGAATAATTATGAAAAAAAAACTGTGGCGAAAAGTCAAATCGTTGGACTCATCTTCCGAAGGGTCCTTCAGCGACATGAAGCAGTTGATCGGTAATGGACGGGATTTCTCATATGCTCATCGGCTCGCGTGTGAGGAGGGCCCTTGGCATCACGCCTATGCGAATTCGATCCTTCTCAATTCGCTCTTCAAGGGCATTTGCATGATCGCGGATCAACTAGGGGGTTCCATCACTCCATACGATGGAGAAGTGGCCGAGGTTCAGATGCATCGTCCTCATCACCACCGGCATCTTGGTGGAGATGGTGTCTATCCGGTCGATCTTCCCGTACGCTTGATTCTTAGTCTAGCAGAAGGAGATGAGCAGCGTGTCGAGGAGATGATTGAGGCTCTTTCAGAAGGAGCTCCTCATCACGTGATGGCCAATATCATGATGATGCACATGGCAGAAGCTCTCGTGGAATTGGTCTCAAGGAACAACGCCGTCGATAAGGCAGGAGCATAGAATTATGAAAACAGCCTCAATCCAGATATGTGACCAAAAGGCCATCACCAGGGCATACACTATGCTCTCAGTAGAAATGGGACATGTTGCAGCAGCCACAGCGATATACGAACAGCTTCTGGCACACTATGGAGCGGATAATGCCCGCTGGTTTCTGCAAAGGAATGGGCGGGCATTTCCCGTTCTATCGGCCATGGCATATGAAGTCGGTACGCAAAGGATCGACAAGCGCATTCGGGGTATCAATGAACTTTTGGCATCGTTTCTTGAACACAAAACCGACATCGTTTGCATCGGTGCTGAAACAGCATGGTTGGACATCGCCACTACCACATACACAGACAAGTCGTTTCACATCGTTCCCCATTCCAATGATGCGGACCTTGACAGGCTTCTTTCGAATTTCGGGGAAAACGTTCGGATACACGATTCCGTTGATCTTACCCGTCTGTATGGCACCACAAGCGTTATCGTAACTTTCGCCTTCAACGTCACCGAACACTCTTTTTTTACCTATCCTGCCGCGTATCGTGTCTGTGGATTGGATACGCGACAGGCTTTTTCCGAGCTTATTGCACTTGACCTGATTGACAGTCCCCTGCGGTTTCATCCCCCCGACCTTGTCGAGATGGATACTGATGAAATGACCTGCGTTCTCTCGCGAGCGCTTGAATCTACAAGGAGGTCCCGAGTATGGACGTTAGCGGCATTCTAATCATCTTGTGTGTCTTCAGCACGCTGCTTATGCAGGCAGCCCTCCCGGCACGGCGTGTTTCTATCGTCATTATCGGTGCTGCAATCAGCACGGTTATAGTAGTTCTCAGCGGACGGAGCACCATGGAAGGAGTATATCGAAGTATTCACTGGGACGTATTGCTGATACTGGTCGGGCTCGGTCTCTATACCTCCATACTTGCCCGAAGTAATGTTTTCGGGGTTACTGCTGCAAAGGCAACGAACATGACTCGGGGTATTGGGTGGATAGTGTTGGGTGCGTTCTCTATAATCATGTTTACCGTCAGTGCTTTTCTCAACAACATAACTGCCATATGTCTGATGTTGCCGGTATTCCTGGTTGTTCTCCAGTCTCTGGGGATCACCCAGGGGTACCTCGGTCTCTTCATGGCGCTGATCCTTACTGCGACAAACCTCGGGGGCGCAGCCAGCCCCATTGGCGATTTTCCTGCCATATTACTTATCAGTGACAAAGCTACACAGATGACCTTCGGCAAGTACCTGGTAGCGGCAGCCCCAGCTTGCGTGGTAATCGTGGTATTCGTCGTTGCGGCTTATCTGTTGATATATGCCAGGAAACATCGAATAGATGCTACTCCGTTATCCAAGTCCGTATCGGTAACGGTTTCTCAGCTACTCTACCGTAACGTCTCTATTAATTGGAAAATCATGGTTCCAGGCAGCCTAATCTTCGCAGCAATGGTTGTTTTGTGGGCTTTTTCACCTCCAGGATGGAACATGACTCCTGATTTGGTCTGCCTTGCAGGAGTGTCAGTCTTGATGGCTTTTTCGCACTTCATTAGGCCACCTCGTAATTTTGAACAAGCCGGTTTGCCTTTCGTGGAAAGCATTATAAAGCGTGAGACCGATGTGGAATCATTGTTGTTCCTGGGAGGACTGTTCTTCATGGTTTCGGCTGCTGAGAGCACAGGAATGTTGAAGGCCATTGGCAATCAGCTGCTTGCCCTTTCTGACCAACCATTGCTCTGTGTCTCGGTACTCATGCTTATGTCAGGATTATCCACAGCAGTATTCAGCGCCGGTCCTGCGATGGGTGCAATGCTTCCCATCGCGAAGCAAATAGCTCCTCTCTATCCCGAAGGGACGGTATACATCGGACTCGCATTGAGTGTGTGTGCTGGATCGAGTTTTCTATTAACAGCCGCCACTTCAGGTCCGTTGACGCAGACCATTATTGAACGATTTAATTTCTCAACATCTGATGAAAATCCTGGTCGGTTCAATTTTTGGACATTCCTTCCATATGGTTTCCTTTCCTACTGCATCATTCAATTGTCCGCTCTGTTATGGATGTTGCTACAACTTTATAAGGGAGGTGTACTGTGATCCTTAAGACGGTCGTAAGCATAGCCAACACGGCGCTTATGGTTGTTAGAGCACTTGAGCGCAGGCAAAAGAGAGCTCTACTAATAGCTTTCCTAATTATGCTCATAACGGGAACCTTGACGAATGTACCCGCGGTCGTCCTTGGCTATATAGTTGACAAGCTTGTTGGCTCTGAAACTGTACCATTTGAAATGGCGGCTCCTTACCTGCTTGTGATTGTGGCGGCAATCTTGGCGCGGGAAGCAATGGTTGTCCTCCGGAAATACCTCGTCGAGAATACTTGCACACGGATAGAGAAAATTCGGCTTGTGCGGCTTGTGGACCATATGCTTCGTCTAGAAATGGACTATTACTCATCTGTCCATGTCGGTGCTCTTAATGGGAGAATTCATCGAAGCATAGAAGGACTAGTACGCATCATCAAACTTCTGTTTTTGGATCTTTTCCCCACTGGAATAGCAGCCTTGGTCGCCGTCGCTATCGCTATCGTTAAACTGCCCCTGCTCGGAGGCATTATGGCGTTGGCAATCCCTGTCGGTTTTTTAGTCGTTTTATGGCAGATAAGAAGTCAAGAAGGAATTCGCATCGCTTTACTAAGGGACAAGGAAGCCATAGATGGGAAAGTCGTTGAACTTCTCTCAGGCATTGAAAGTGTTCGGGCGGCCAACACCGAAACCCACGAAACAAATAGGGTCGATGTTCTTGTCGAAAACCTGCGCAAGAAAGAAATTCGTCATCACATATCAATGGCTCTATTCGACTGCGTGAAATACCTGAATGAAGGAGCCTTCCATATCGCTGTGATCGCCACCTCTGTCTATCTTGCCACACGCGGTATTATTTCCACTGGGGATGTTCTGACCTACTCTTTGCTCTTTATTAGCGCAGTGACGCCTCTTCGAGAGATACACAGGATTCTTGATGAAGCCCACGAAAGCAGTCTTCGTGTCCGCGATTTGCACGATCTCTGTGGCCAGCCCATTGATGACGCATATTCTATAAAATCTTTGACAAGTTCAGAAAATGCACCTTGCGATATCGCTCCGGCTATCAAAATAGACCGAGTATCGTATAGCTACGGTAATTGCTTGGATGCTCAGCAAAGTATGGTACTGGAGGGAGTTGATCTTGAAGTTAATCGGGGAGAGGTACTCGGCGTTGCAGGTCCTTCTGGGTGCGGGAAATCCACACTGTTGAAACTTATGCTGGGTCTCTATCATGTTACCGATGGCCGTATTTCACTGGATGGCAGCCCGATTGAAGCTTTGTCACGTGAGCAGATTGCTAACAAAATCGGATATGTTTCTCAGTTTCCATTCATGTTTGCAGGGACGATCCGGGAAAATGTCGCATACGGCTGTAATGAAGTGAGTGAAGAGGATGTATATGAGGCATGTCGGAGAGCGTGCATTCATGATGAAATCATCCGATCCCTGGGAGGATATAACGGGATCGTCGCCGAAAGAGGTCAGAATCTTAGTGGCGGTCAGCGTCAGCGTCTGGCCATAGCCAGAATTATCCTGCGTAGACCGAGTATAGTCTTGCTCGACGAGGCGACAGCTGCACTTGACAATATAAACGAAATGGAGGTTCAAAAAGGCCTCGAAGAACTCATGCAGGGCAGAACAGTTATCGTTGTGGCACATCGCCTGACGACACTACGAAATGCCAACCGGATTCTTGTCCTTAATCAGGGGCATGTCGAAGAAACCGGTACGTATTCTGACCTTCAGAGTGGAAAGGGATTGTTTGCTGAGTTGGAACACGCTGTCGCCGAATAGGTCATAAAAGATGCGTCGGGCTTTTGCCTATTCGGGGGAAATAAGGAAGCGTGCCTGCCAACATTTTCCGTCATCTGTCATGCGGAAGGGGTCGCCTTCGATGCGGAAGAAGTCACGCAGGTTTGCTGCCAGGATTTCCCGGCGTTTCTGGTTCCGCCGGTCGGCTTTGTTGCTGCTCCAGTCCAACACGTCGTGTTCGTCGGCGAAAGCCTCCAACAGTTCCCATTGCTTTGTTGGTTGGCTGTTTTTCTTGTTGGCCATGCCCATTTGGGCATAATGGAACACACCGGTTGCCGACTTCGCCCTTACCGAAAGAGTATGACGATCCTTCAGCTTGATTGAGACATCGCCCCACGCTGCATCGGGAGGGGTCGGGAAAAACACCATACCGCCATCGTCTTTGGGAGGTGGAAGGTTGACCGTTCGAAACGGTTACAAGACCTCATCCAGAGGGCGAAGGAGGCGAAGTTTGCGTTTCCTGGCGAACCTTACGTTCTCCGATAATGGGATGAACGCCGAGTTTCTATTCGCCAGGAGCTTCTCCGTTTGCGCAGTGCAAAGATCGCGTGAGGGGGCCAGAAGGATGAACGGGATATCGACCCTTCCCGTCAGGGCATCGACGACACCACCGAGATCTGCGGGCTCCAGTTGGATTGTCAGGTAAACGGGAAATCGGAATCCGGCGTATGGCGAGAAGACGCCGATACGTGTCGTTCCATGAAAATCGGTTCGGGAGTCCGTTTCTTTGATCAGCTTGAAAGTCTCGACTATAGCTGCATCCAAGGCCGCACGGTCCTATACATAAACATAGATGTCGGACCGCTTCAAAAGTAAGTTTTCCTATCCACGCCCGCATCTGCAGACCGCAATGACGTCCTTCGACTAATTCATGACCACATCGTGCTCAAAGCCGCATCATATATCCTTAGGACAGATTTGAAACGACAACGGTGGTCAACTCTTCCATCGTGTCGGGGATGTGGTTTTCGGCCTGCATCCGGTCCTCCTTCGCAGAAGACCGCTGGAAGGACCGCTGTGGATGCCGTGGGATGAACGACATTGGTCAGTAACCGTTGGAGCCCGTCTGGTATCGCTCGAGAACGATGTCACCTGCACCCACTAAGGTCGCCGTTCTCACTGCTGCACCTACTGGCTGGTGATCAACCTGTAACCGCCCCCCCCTGATCCGGCTTCCGGTTGATACCTACCGGAGGAGGGTGTTTGATTTCGGCGCAAAGGTTTCTGGGAACCAGGCTTTTAAATTGTCGTATTTAAAAAGGCGAATGTTAGAATCAGGAAAGGTCACTTGCGAATACCGAGTCTGAACCTCCACTGTTGCATCGTAACCCCAATCTGAGAGCATAGAAACGCAGAATCGGGATGGATGTGCCCTTCGGCGTAAGTCGGCGAAGACTTGGCAGGAATGGCATGACCCCGTGGGGATCAAACCACGGGGTCTTGTGTTAAATAAGAACCGCTTAATTCAGCGAATTATTTTTTGGCTCCCCGTGTGCAACCCTCTTCATAACCGTTCTCTTTCTCCTTCAGTTAACCGAAAACCTTCAATATCATTCGGTTATCAAAGATCAGGCTTCCGCCGGTGAAGCGGAAGCGGCGTTGAGCCACATTTCCTCTGCATCCGTATCCTCCGCGAGCAGCCGGTTCCAATTACATGTCAGACCAACTCCAAGACGTCTTCGAGCAAAAGCCTTCGGCCAAATTGCCTTCCACGATATTGATCCAGTAGCGAATGAACCCTCTGGCCTAAGGTTCTGTTTATGGCTAAAGCTCCGAGTGATCAAACGCTTTCCAATTTGCACGATTATCATACACGTCTGATCCTGAGGAGCATATATTGATTTCCTCTTGCGATAAATCCAGCATTCCACGAGCGCCGTTGGCAAAAACCACGCGTCTTTTGAGGCACCGATTAGGGCTTTCAACAGCTGAGCTTAATAGTTCGGATCTTTCAGGATCTTCCTTTTTCCATCGTTCAATCAAATGGCTCGCAACCCGCGGAATGACAAACCCAATATCTTCCTCACGAAATTCCCATATTCTCGTTTCTAAATCGGAGCCTTCCTCAATTCCCCCCCCTCCTTCATCCATAAATAACCATTCAAATTGAGTTCCATCTTTGTTTTGACGCTCAAGGCCCTCAAATTTTATATTTAAAAATTCAACAATCCTCTCAACCTTCTTTTTTGAAACGCTTGCTTTTTTGGCTATTTGTGAAATGTCTGGCTTTCCGTCTTCCCGGTTTTCAAGCGTACCTATTTTTGATAAGTCGTCCATGGCCTTGACAACCGTAGAGGCATTCTTTCTTAACTCCGATGGCAAACCTATCAGCGACCAGTACTCGATACGAATTGCACTCTTAATAAACTCTGTTGCATATGTCATTAGACGATTGCCTCGCGATGGTTCAAACGTTTCATACGCCCGGAGGAGGCCTTGATTAGCGGCTATCACAAGGTCGTCGAATATTTCTTGTCCCGCCGTCTTACCCTTTAAATATTTACCCACTAATTTCCTGATTTGTCGTTGAAGCTTCTTCCATAACTCTTCCCGTGCATAAGAATCTCCTGCCTTTGCGCGGGAAATCAGTTGAATTTCCTCTTCAAGAGAATAATTGTCATTCTTTTTAGGCGAGTCAGACATCTTTAGCACTCCACCGTTGTATCTGGCCCAAATAGGAATAGCCTCGCTGGTTCATAAGATTTCCATCGCTCAAGGCGTGCTTCGGGGTCTGGGCCGAATTCGATGTCCTTATCCATAACAATCCCTTGCAATATCTGACGTTCTCCAATTGTCATAACCGAGCCGTCTAATACATCCTTGGGTTGAAAATGCAAATTCTCCCTCAACCATTTACGCCAGCTCCCATCTATTTTATTTGCCCTGAGTTTTGCATCATCAAGGTGCCACGGTAAGGGAAACGGGCCGGATGGAATAGGATAGAATAAAAGGAGAATATCGTCTTCTTCGAGCGTCGGATATAGAGACTGAGTCCTTGATTTACCATCTCGTGTTACGCTTCTCATACCAGTCGCATCGATGAACAGGAGTTGCCGTTTGAGCAGCCTTCGTATCAAAAACAGAGCAGCCCAACGCCGCACAGCTTTTTCTTCCTGGGTACAGCTATACTTTCTTATCTCGGACACCACCTTAGAGGTGCATTCATATGCTTTGTTGTTCTTGTTGCGGCTACGATTAGTCTCCTTCAGGCCAAATTTGGGTTTAAGGGATATATATTCCTCCTTTGATTGATCTTCTAAATGTAAATTCGAAAACATAGCATGTTCATCCATCAAGACATCGTTGTTATAGGTAGACCATATCACCTTTGCTATATTCTCCGCAGCAATAAAATTTTCGTGACCGATCTTTGTTTTTAATAGGCCCTCGGCCCATTCTTTGGGGTCACTGTCATTGAAGAAGAAAAGACCGTTGATAGGGAGCGTCCTAAAGCCATGCGGTGATTTAATTCGTATGTTAACATCGCAACTACCATCCAATATTTCAAATAAATCAGCCGGTGGAATAACGAGGTGCCCCTCTTCGTATAGAGTTTCAATTCTGGTTTGCAGGTGTGGTAGCCCAACACGCAGAATATTTTCCCACGAACGTTCCAGTCCACCAAGGTTTTGCTCAAAGCGCGCACCAACAAAAGGTTCAGATAGGGTGTGAAGAGTTATGACTCCTGGTTCCCTACTCAAGCTCTCCAAATAGGCAGTAGTTGGAACTAGGGCACTCGGATGCCGATGGGTAAGGCATGAGTATAGAGAAGATATAATTAGCCCATTGAAGTTCTTACTATCACTCTGAGGCGATTCATCCCCTGGGAATCTTGATAAATCGTAGTCTGTCACCAAGATTTCACATGGTAAAATAGACGTGTCTTTTTTAAACCAAAAGTCCTTTAGATGTGGGACGAAGTTTGTCGCAGTCGGAAACATGAAGTCCGCTGCATATGGTCCTTGGCTTGTCGGTCGGGGATCAACGATTTCAAAAGTATTTCGGAACTTATCTGGCAATTCGCTCTCTGGAAATCCCTCGTGTTGGTCGCTGATCCAAAGAATGCGTACTTTATTCATTAAAATCCCCCATACTTATGCCTCTAATCCATAAGGCAGTCTCGAACCAAAATCCACCCCCTTGAGTAACAGGAAGAATGCGATAAAATAAATCTCCTATCTCCACACCACGAATTGTATCAATTGCCAATCCAGGCCCGCTGTGAACAATGTTTTCCGGCCACTTCTTCCAGATGTCGGTTCGAGCCAGGTAACCATTTGAAGATTTGCCCGCTATAACCTCATCTTTCAGAAGGCCCCTTTGTAATGGCGGTGAATCAATATAGTTTCGAAATATTAGAACAGGAATACTTTCATTATCGATTTCTATAGTGTCTCCAGAAACTTCAACTATCTTAATCAATTTACGATACTTACCTTGCCGACCCTCCTCCTTTGTAATATGTCCGTGCTTTGCAATATTCCTAAACAACTCTGTAACGATGGACGTAATCATGCATTGGCGAACCAGCCAATATTGGTTATTTTCCTTAAAGGTTCGGATCGTTATAGGTGTACGACATAAAAATTCCAATTGTACTTCAATGAAATAGTCGTCTAAGATTCCGTCGTGATCGAGATACCTAACTCCTGAAGCAAGCATACGGCATCTCTCTAATATTACCTTTATTTCCTTTCTCGAGGCACTATCATTTGTATTTAGTAGAAATTTATTTACCTTATCATTATTAAGCAATTCTTGAAGACTATCAAAGATCGATGCCTGCAATAGTGTTAAATGGTCTTTAAGAAAAAAAGTGGCATTTTCAGCCATCTGTTCTGCAACATCCTTAGTCTTATCTTCACGTTTTTGAAAATATTTTGCTATTTCCCCAAGTGTTGTACCAAGAGAATGTCCGAGGTGTACAATAGCGCTTTCTTTGGATCGTACTCTGGCCCAAATATGTGCGTCGGTACGTTTCCGGATCTCGTCCATCATTTTAGCGATTTTTGTCGGAGAGTCATCCGGTCCGGTAAACGGAGATGGGTACATTGCTTCGATTAGAGTCTTAAAATAGTCGTTCTTTCGAAGGTTTGGATTGGTTACTACCATAGATCTGAAGTAACTGTAGATTAGAAGGTCTAGGGCAAAGGAGTATCGGGCGAAGGCTTTCCAGAGGGGCCTATACCACACCACGTTCTCGATGCAAGGGGTCAGGATGTAAAGGATAGACATATTTCCGTTGAGGCCTGGCCTTCTGACATAAAAGACCGTGAATCCCCTCTTGTATTGAACACTGTCATTTAAAAGAGTCGGAAAATGTCGCTCGCAACTTGTTTTAACAGATATCTCGCTGGCTCTGTCCCAATCGGCCTCATAATGCAGGATGCCTTCATTGTCGTGAATTTCATCCGAGAGCAGCATCTGGGTAATAGCAGACGAGTCTATATCGTATTCGAATTTAAGTACCGGTTCGGCATCCTCGTCCGGCTTTGCACTGAAGGTCGCGAATATCGTCGCCACTCTATTGACGCAATCGGATAATATCAGACCTGTAAATCCTTTTATTCTTTTGTCGTCGCTAATAAAACTCTTTTTTTCCTCAGGCGGGAAGCTTTTTACGAATGTATCATCAAAGATATCAAGAAAATGCCAAACTTGCTTGTAGAGCCGCTTGTTGAGATCGAGGTTCTGGTCCTCAAGGCGTTTAGGTGGAACCGGCTTAAAAATGTAACCGTCGCGCTTTGAGTAGCCATATCGATGGGCCTCACGTGGGGCAAGGTACTGCTCGCGCAATTTCATAAAAACAAACGCGTGAGACCCTTCCCCCCAGAAGTCATCCAATCGGTGCGTGAAGCGATATCCTCGACTTTCGTGAAACCTATGAGATTCTAACCAGTTACAACCGAGTATCTCTTTACCATCTTCATTCGCGATCCTTGTGTCTTCCGTACAGCTCATGCCCATAATTCTGTATACCTGACAATCTCCTTCAAACAGGTCTTTTTCAAAAAAGTCATACAGTTCCTCCATCGACTTTCTATGCCTTGGGCGGCAGCCGACCCAAAGTAATTCAGCTTGTCGGCAGCTAATGACTGCGACACAAAAAGCATCGATTATGTATCGATCATTAAAATACCCATAAAAACGATGGAGTTTCGCATCTTCAGGAATTATATCACGTGCTGTTTCAGGAAAGAAATATTTGGAACGTTTCAACCCGATCTCCGTGACCTGACGCATGTAATCATTCCATCGCTTAAGCCCATCCGCAGTTTGAGCCAAGTTAACATAGGAGATGTAATTGCACCCGGGCTTTAGAGTCATCTTATGTTCCGTTTTGAGATTAAGGCCGGCAGGGATAGAATGATTAATACGACCATGCCAGAGACCAGCGCGGTTACCGGTGCATTATACAACCAGTTCGACGAGCCGCTGAATTTTCCATAGAGAGCGCTGGCCCATCCCCCAAAAAATCCGACCAAAATCGATGCTCCAGCGGCTAAACGTGCTTGCGGAAGCGCAATCCTGCGAGCAAAAAACAGTGAAAAAAAGACGGCAGGGAACATGGCCAGCTGTGCCCCATAAATGGCGAAAACCAGCTGAACGACATCGAACTGCAGAAAATGCAGTGCTGTAAAGACAATGAACGAAACAACAGCAATGAGCGCCATCGCAGTGCGAGCCTTGCGCATAACTGGTTGGGGGTCAGCGCTATCGGGATTCAATTTCATGATATCGATTGAAAAAATCTGGCCCGTAACGATGAGTAGACTGTCTGCTGTGGATATCATGGCACTGAAAAGGCCGAGCACGAACAGGAAAAGGAGAATGATGAACAATGGTCCGGAAGTCGAGAACACTTCCATGATATAGTTAATCAAGGGCTTTTGAGAAGCGTTAAAGCCCTGAGAAGCGGCAACCCTCCAGTAGTAACAGGCAAACAGGATGATAAAGGCCCACAATGCCGCGAAGGACGGGGCAATCTGAAGAAGACCCCTTTTAGCGGTATGGATGTCCTTAGTCGAACAAAGGCGCTGCCAGGTTCCTGCATCGCTGATGGGTGCAGGCAGATTCATGACTGCCACTCCTATGATGAAGGGCCAGGCCGGGACCCATGACTTAGCCATCGAGGACAGGATCATCGGGATATTGATGTCAGGAGCACGTTGGGTGTGAACGACAGCTAGCATAAACAGAGAGAAAAGCCCGATGATGATGAATCTCAGCTGCCAGCGGTCCGTGGCTACAATTGCCCTATAGCCACTCATTAGCGAGTAAATGATGATGAAAACCAGGTAGACCAACGCGAAGGCCAGCACCTTCTCTCCGAGGAATGGCTGGAGCACGGTGACACCGACAAGCAGCTCCATGCTGAAGATGCTGATATAGCCGATCAGAGAAAAGAACAGCGCGATATATTTAACACTGGAGCTGTCATAGCTCTTGCCAAGATAGGCCTGAATCGTGTCATTCTGGGGATTTGCTTCCATGATTCGATTTGCACAGAGGTACAGCAAAAGGAAACTGAGAGAATACGAGACAACACAAACGAAAAGTGTGATGCCCATCAGTGGCGCAAAGTTTATAAAAGCGATGATCACTGTTGCCAGAGACATTCCCGCTGCAATTGTAGTGGAACGGTATTGTCCAGTTGAAATCAAACGTTTTAGAGGAAAGAAATCTCGAATATTCAGGATTTTTTTGCGCTCGCGTAAAGCTACGGAGAAATAGAGGATGGCTGGCAGCAACACTGCTGCGAATACTGCGATATAAGCAAATGCATTCATTCTTCTATATCTCCTTAACTGTCATTGTCATCCAGCTGAGCATAAGACTTTCCACTGTCAAGAAGCACAGCTACAGATATTTGAGTGCGATCACTGAAGTTGTATGGGAAACCTTTATAACGAGCGGAAGCTATTTTCTGTAAAATCTTCATGTCGCGCCCAGGATAGATTTCTGTCATAAAGCCCTTTTGGTATAACGCAAGGAAAACGGCAATCTCCTCGATAATGTATTCGCGGAGCCTGTTCTTTTTCACGTCTGTTATGTTCTCAAATGACTTATGGGACAGGCGAGTTGTGCTATCGAGCATCAGCGCTATCTGTTGCTCCATATCTTCATTGAAGCATTGATTTTTCGATGCAAAATCCCGAATCGCAGATAGGATCTTTTGGCCTTCGGAAGTTTCTATTACATGTCGACTGGATTCCACTCTAACGTTACCGATAGCGTTATAATCCTTAAGCACTGCCTTGATGTTGTTTACTATTTTTTGCCCTCGTCGTCCAGTTTTCACTTCAGACTTATCTTCGGTTAAATCTTCAAAAACCATTAAATTGTGTCTTTCCATGTAATCGCCGATGATGATCCTTGGTTTTTCGCAGTTTGATATCACCCAGGGGATATACTCCCAGAGAAAAGGTTTGTTCTCCATAAATGAATACAAGCATATAGGGATGAAACACGAAGGCGTCGGCTGCGGACTTAAAAAATTGTCCACGTTGGGGCCGCGCGTCTCAGAGTGGTTGATTTCAATTGGCATTAGAATCCTTTTTAATAAAGTCGCTTTTACCCTCATCAAGAACTGAAAAGCTGATGTTCTTTGTCATTATTTGACTCGCCCCATGCAAAATTCCCTTCAGCTTTAGCCAGGGTAGCTTTGCTAAGTTTTTCATGACCACAGTCTTAAGGGCCGTTGATAAACTCTGACAAAAATCAAATCTCGAACCCTCCATAGGTTTTTATGGGGCAGGCCGATGCTGCATCCTGACAACCACTGACAAACCCTGTCCCGGAAACCCCGCAAAGGTTCCTTAAATATAAATGACCTTGCCAACCTTGGCATCCTGACAACCGCTGACAAGATCGGCTGGAATAGGTCGGTTGCAAGACGATAGAATCACAACCCACTGAAATACAAAAAAAATTCCCGACAAGACAAGCGGGAACCACGTCTGAAAAGGGGAGTCTCTATGGGGCTTTCAAGATGGTTGACAATATGCGAGAATGATGGCCACCTCCACGCCATGAAAAAGAGCGCACTTAACAACAGCTGAAGTTGTGCATTTCTGCGGATCACGCGCAAAGAGCAACACAGCAGCATTCGTGAGTTTGCCGTCCTCAAGTATCTTCAGGTGGGTCAGTGTCTCTTCAGGCGAAGCCGCTGTTGACAGGTTGAGGTTTCGCTCCTGACGGGCGGTTTTCAAAAACCACTTAATCTTGTCGGGCGAGACATCGCTTAGAGAGGTACCAGAGCACGCGGCCGCATCGAAGGGCTTGCTCTGGATGATTCCTCGGTCCTCTAAATACTCGATGAGACTGTCATAGACGAGTGATGTAAGGTCTGCAGGGTTGTAAAAACGCCGATATGTCAGTTGGTTCTTTGCTTTTGTGGTCAGCTCCGCCATCTTTGGATGCTGCTTTTCCCTACCCAGCTGCTTCAAGAATACCAATCGGTGTTTCGACAGCTCCGTTGCAAGATCGAACTCACGCTCAGTCGGAGAAATACCATCCTTTGGGTCCTCCCAACCATACTCTTTTGCAAACACGGCCAGGAAAATGGCGCATTGGTCTACCTTGTCGAGATACAGATTGTCGGGTCGACGATCTTTGGCTGGCAGATCTTCAAACAGAAACACATTGAAATGCCGGGACAAGAGGCGATTGCCCATTATGAAATCACGAAGGGCTTTGCGCTCGTCGGATAGTTCCTTCTGTACGCTGCTGATGAAGATCAATTCCTTCATGATTGTCCTCGATGTTCCTGAGACCTCACCTCACCATCGAGCAGGTCCAAGTCTTTCCGAGCTTTCTTTAAAATCAGGGCTGCGCATTCCATACAATAATTGTTTTTCGCCATGTTTTCTTTAATTACCAAGCACTTGTCGCCTTTGCATATCACGTGCCCCTTGTTGCGGGAGCATTGCCGCCGTCGCTGGGCGGTTTCGAAACAGGCGGATACGAGAAGGCGTTTAAGCTTGGGCATAAGTCATCTCCTTGAAAGGCGCTCCTGGATGTCGGCTTGGACCTCGTCGCCGATCTGGTCAATCTGTTCCAGAACCTCCTCAAGTCTCTCCAAAGGAATCTCGCCGCGGGTTCCAACATCGGTCTCGAGTCGCTCATTGACGGCGCGATTCACAATCTGCACAACGGCCGCGTAATTGTTTACGCTTCGTAGTTCAGGATAGGCCAAAGCGATGTTTCGGCCGTTGATGGATGCACCGATGGCGTTCACAATTCGGCTCGCCAGGGCCCGGGAGCGTTCGTTGAGCCTTCGACGGGCTTCCTGGCGGCGACGCTGAGGAGTCACCGGTATCTCACGAGGCTCCATACCCTCCCTGGTCCTTGCCTGGATGAGGCGTTGTCGAAGGTTGTCTCGGGACAATCCGAGAGATTCCGGATCAAGACCCCTTCTCCGGAATTCCTCTACCAGGTCGTCAATAACAGCATCATCCATCGGGTCCAGGTATGCCTGCTCGATGAAATGACTGATGATTTCATCCTGAACCACCATGTCCGGGGTGAGCCGTCGTCTCCGGCCTGGTTCATTCGCAGGTGGGCGCTCGTCGCCAGATTCGAGCCAACCATGAATGAGCTCCTGGTCCTCCCGGTCAATGCGACGGAAATCATCCCAATGTCGGTCGATGTTGAGTCCCACGTGTGAGACCGCCACACCTCGGTTATCCGGGTGTTGTGGATTGTTCTGGTGGATCACCCGCATGACCCTTCCGATGAACTGGACATAGGGCGACAGGGACCGGAATGGTTGAAAGATCGCAGCTACACTTAGGTTGGGATGGTCGAATCCCTCGCCGAGCATTCGGACCTGAACGATGCAATCGATCCGGCTTCGGCGCAGATCTTGGAGCACCTCCTCGATCTGGTCCGCCGGCATGTTGCTGTGGATTTCACGCGCGTTCAAGCCGCGCTCTGCATAGAGCGAGCGTACTTGGCGGGAATGGTCCACCGAGCAGGCTACTGCGATCAACTGATGAAAGGTTCCGGACTGTCGCAGGTGCTGAAGCCATTGAATGCTGGCGTCCACGATGGACCGGTTGCATTCCGGGGCCAGGGCCACACCCCGGCTGAACCATTCCTCGTCCCGCAGTTGAAGGACCTCATCAAGCGTGTGATGCCTGGAATCCCCCCGATAGGTGAAGGATATCTCCTGTGGAGCGACGTTTACCGCAGTGATCTGCTTGATATACCCCCGCACCATGGCTGTGCGGAAGGGGTAAGCGTAGACCAACTCACCTGCAATCTCGCGACCATCGCCTCTAAACGGCGTGGCGGTCAGACTCACGACCTTGGCATTGGGGAACCGCTCAAAAACGCGCTCCCAGCTTCTGGCCACATTGTGGTGACCCTCGTCAACCATGATCAGGTCGAAAAAATCATCCGGGAAAGCAGGCAGCCATCGATCAGCTCGACTCGCCAGCTGCTGGATGTTGGTTACAACGATGTGGGAGTTTTCGCAGTCGTGGATATTCGCATCCTGACCGTCCAGAACAGCAGTATATGGGCCATGATTTACATCGGTGAGGACGCGCGTGTAGGTCCAGAAGCAGTCCCGCCCGGCAATATCGAAAGCCGTAGAGATGCCCCGGCGTATCTCAAGATTCGGAGCGATCACCAAGACACGACCCTGGGCGATACCGAAGGGTAGGAGTGCCATGAGCCCAGTTTTGCCACAACCCACCGGAATCTGGAGAATGGCGTGCTCGGAACTGTTCCGAAAGTGCTGGCGAGTACGGAACCATCCCTCGACCTGGGGATCGCGCAGGTCGGGATTACCCTGGATATACGCCTGGGTATCGTTGAAAAACCGTGCTATTTCATCGTTCGTCATTTGTAGCTCAGCCCCCTCTCCGATCTTATCGTGAACCCATTTGAAGAGATACTCGCTGACCGCCGCTCGGAATTGATCCTCTTTCATAAATTTCGATGTGATTGGCCAATTTGGTCAATGAAAAGTCCCTCCAAGGCCTCGAAAAACGAGGTAGCCGAAGTTTTCCAGGGTGTTGCCATCCTCTATTCCACGTTGTCATTTAACCCCAGTCCCCTTAAGGCCGCACGGATGTCGTCTATTTGCCGTTCGCCGAGGCCTCCTTCTGGTGAGGACTCAACATTCACTGTAATCTTCAGGCCGCCGGCCGATACGAGTTTTGAAAGCACCTTCGTGTAAAAATTCATCCATTTCTGAGGAGGAATTTCGCCTGACCATTTCATTGTCTGCTCAGACGGAGGTGAAACAGGTGTCGGTTTTTCTCCTGCAGGACTTGGTTCCTTGGCTACAGAAACACCGGCCTCGCCCTTTACACCCATGGCTTTTACAACAACAAGAAACCGTCCCTCGTCTTCCCCTGCTTGAAAGACGCCCTGCTCATCCATGACTCCGCCGGTCGCGTTCCATTCGAGTTCTGTACATTCGAAGTCACGGCCAAACTGATCCAATCCTTTTGCACTGAATGTTTGTTTTGTTCCCGGTTTCATCTGCGCATATTCAGGGGTGACAAGGATACGAGCCAGTTCCGGAGGCTTGATGTGTTTCTCTGCATCTTCTGCTGTGATGATGAAGACATCATCTGAAATCTCGACATCGTGCTCGTTAAGGGCTTGCTTGTAGATGAAGGGATCATATCCGTCCGTTCCCTGGGACACATAGGCCATTTGTCCTTCTGAAACACCCCGGGCAATGGCCCCTTTGACGGCCTCAACGCTCAGTAAACGAGGGAATAGCGGGGATGCGAAGAACGTATCCCTGACATCCTTTGTGCTCCACTCCGGCTTGGCGGGCGGCCAGTTCTTGAGCAAAAACCTCGGGCTGACCGCCTTCACAATCTCGTCATTCTGCCGCAATGTGGATAAAATCAGCTTAGTTGGCGACTCGGCAGAACTTGACGTTACCAATCCGAGATCGACCGTTTTAAGCGCACCGTCTTTTCCCAGAAACATAACCTTATTATAACTGCGCCAGACGCTTTCTTTCAGGTCTCGGCGCGCGCGCTTCAAATGCTCGGCCAATTGTCGCCGCTGGCCGTCGTCGAGGTTCATCGTGCCTTTTTCGGCATCGATTGCCTCCCATGCCAGCAATTTACGGGCGTCATCCCTCATGACGTCCGCGTTGTCCGGCACCACCCATATCAAAGCGCTTTTGAACGTGCGCATGGAACTGCCGGATTCTTTTGTCATGGCGGTGATTTCGGAAACAAGTTCCGGTGTATCTCGCAAGGATTTCTCTGGCGGACCGATTACAAGGGTAATAACAGGCCGATTGGGAATTTGTCCGCTTTTCTCGGGAAAGAATATGCGCTCCAGCCCATCTGCATTTGCAAACACCTTTTCAACCTGCTCACGAACCAACCGCGCAACATCCTCTTCTTTTACCCCGGCGCGCCGGTCCGAGTAGCGTTTGTTGAGGTTCTCCATCATGCTGAAGTAGTAGCTGTTGCGTTCAAGGGTCAGGTAGTAGCATCGGTCGGTTAATGACTCCAGGGCCGTTTCGACATTTCCGATATCAATGGTCGGTCCGGCAACAGCCAGTCGCAGCTCCGGGACCGTCGCTGACTGCCTCTTCTCACCCTGGCCGCCGTTCGACTCAAAAAACACAGCTGTGGCGGATTTCTGGTGGACGCATGCTTTGCGAAGGGTTTCTCCTGCCTCTTTGTCCAGGAGTACGGCATGCGATTCTTTGCTACCCGAAATGTCAGTCGCAACGGCACCCTCCAATCGTGACTCGCCGAGTTGTTCGAATACCGCCGTACGAAATTGGGAATCACCCAGTGGAGCGGAACCCAGACTGATCAACAATTCCCTCTGAGCCCCTTTGAACCCACTCTGGAATGCATGGGAAACCCACAGGGCCAAAAGTCGCAGGACGCCACGGGTCTGTTGAAAACGCGGCAGCTCGCGCCACTTGCGCTCGAAAACCGAGATTACCATCGGGTGGAAGGGATAGGTTGTCTCGAATGCATCCTGGGCATGGTCGGTGAACCAGTTGGGAACCTGGTTGCGGTTGTCCTGAATCCAATCCGCATATTCTTTGCAGGCATTCACGGCATCCCTTGGTAGCAATAGCCGTCCCTCCGCGCCAACGGTCCGAAGGTCCCACTCGAACAAGCGCCTGCGGATGATTTCAGACATCTCATTTTCGGCGGACATAATGACCGGCTTACCCTTGCGGTCCAGCATCTTCTTAAGACGCGTATAGTCCGCTTCGTCGTCCGCTCCCATTTCCAGTTCCGAGGCGGGAATCGACACCACTGTGACCACGCGATCCATCCCCGCTATTTCCTCGGAGAGTTTCATCAGAAAGTTATACATCTCCCCAGCTTTTTTGGTTTTGCGCTCGGTACTGACGTAGTTCATAACTTCGTCAATCAAAAGCAAGGCGGGTTTATCGTTCGGGATCATTCTCCTGATGACATCCCCCGCCGGGGCAATCCCTTGCGCATCGTGTTCTCGCACGATATCAAAAGAGGCTTCCCCACCCAGTTGCCACGCCAGCTCGCCCCATGGCGTACGGCGCTGGGGTGTGCCGTCGTCGCCACCACGTCCGGTCAGCACATCGAAGCGTGTGCCAACGAAAATTCCGACATTTGCCTTTGGAATCTCGCTGACGCCCCCGGCCTGAAGAATGGATTGGACGCCCATGAACGCCTTAGCCGCATCCCCGGATGTCGCCAAATGATAGAGCAGCGCCAGAGAGTGGGTCTTGCCGCCGCCGAATTGCGTCGTCATGTTATAAAGGGCTGACGATTCGGTATGAATGCCGTTCAAACGGCGTAACGCTTCTCCAGATACAGCGCGAAGGTTTCTGGTCAGGAAGGTTCGCTCGAAGAACCGCACCGGATCCTGATAGTCAGGATGGGCGTCACCGTCGCGAATGTGATCCAGATGAACCGCAAATTCAGAGGCGTCCAGGGGACGGCCCTCCCGCAGATCCTCGCGAGGGGTAACTACTTTATACCAAGGCTTCAATGTGGGCATAGGTCGTTCCTTTATCCTTTAGAATCCAAGTCCTTTTTTTCGTGCAAGCACGCCGTCGACCCAGCGTTTTTCGTTGGTATGGGACGGATAAAGCGCTGAGAACGCCTGGGCGAGCGTCCAAAACTGCGGATTCGCGCCGATGCCGTCATCCACCAAAAAGCGCTTGAGAGCCGCGCCTCGACCCGCCGTAAATAACAGCATCGCCTGGTGTAATTGGTCCAGTGCCGTTTTACCTGCCGGGGGCCGCTCGAGTTCAGCCCGTTCCGCCGCGGCTTCTTCCTCGTCGGGCACTCCCAGGAGCGAGAACAGGTCTTGTTGAACCGGCCCCACCTTTTTTTTGCTGCGTTTGGCTGTCGCCCGGACATCCTCTTTGCCGAAAAGATACCGCGCCCGCGATTCCGCTGACAGCAACATAGCCTTATCCCCCTTAACCTCAACCAAGTGGGTCAGGTTCTCCAGGTGACATCCCAGACCCTGGGCGATTTTGCGAGCCGCATCGTATTCGAGGGTGTAGCCCGGCAGGCTCGTAACTTTGTCCTCGTCCTCGCCATTGCCATTCGCCTCGGTTCGCAAGGTCCAGAGCCACATGGCCGTCAACCGGGCATCCTCCTCAAAGCCACTGGCGTCCGCGCCCTCAAAGATCATGTTAAGGGCCTGCCGTGCCACCTCGGCCCAGACCTGTTCCAGATATTCGCGCAACGGAACAATTTCACCGCTGGCCTTCTCGACTGATGAGTATCGCGAGAAAATCTCCAACGCAGGGCCGAGGCAGGCAAAGATAGCATCGGCCCCAACCACCCCCTCAGAAGCCAGACGTGGAAGCCACTGCGCGATCCTTCTGGGAAGTTCCGCCAATACGTCTCGCCAGTCACCTATGCGTTCATTAAGGTTTCCGTCTTTGTCCTCCCGAGGACGACAGACAAGGTGAACGGAGGACGCTAAGGCTGCGGAGGAATTTGCCCTAACTCTTCCTGCTCTCTCCGTATCAATTGGCCAGGACCCAGTTACGATCCATCCGGAATCAACAATCGCCTGAATCTGCGATTCCCAGCCATGGGTAGACTTATGGGCGAAAACAACGACACCGACACCGTGTGGTTTTGTGAGTCTTCTTGCTTCAATCAAAGCCTGACTCATCGTATTCTCAAAGAACGCAGCATCATGGCCCTTTGTTTTATCGACAACGCACTCCTGTTCCTTCGGCGCGAGTTCTGCAAATGGTCTTGCTGCATCTATAATCCCAAGCGATCTCTTCAGCCACACAACGAAGAAATCAGATAAATCGGCGTATGGAATCGCATCATAGTAAGGAGGATCTGTTACAAAAGCATCGACACAATCGTCTGGCAATGGATGATTTGTTGCGCTTCCCTGTTCGATGCGTCCCCCCCTATGCCCCGCATTAGCCTCTGCCTTCAACGGACTAAGAAGGAAGTTGAGGTTATGACTCCAACCACCTGAGCTGCTCGCAAACGGAAATGCTTCCGCAAAATCCCAGACCATCGCTAATGCGTGACGGCTGAAAGTCCCTCGAACTGTTTCTTGGCTGGCTGGCGAAGACCAGGAGGCTAGTGAGGAGCCGTAATCTGCCATCTTGTCAACGTTCAGTGCCAACACGGTTTGGACTGCATCTCTGAGCCCATCATCGTGGAGTTCCTCAAGCTTCGATCCTACTTCCCGAACCTTTTCGGACAATGTCGCCAGGGATAGCGCCTGCCGAGGACTGAAGAGATCCCCCCAGTGTTTGATTCCATAGAGTTGCACCCGGAAACCCAATGTCCCTTGCTTCGGCAAGGACTCATCCGGTATCAGACTGAACGAGAGATTGCCTGCTAATTGCTTCTGCTGAAGCAATTCTTTAGCATTCGCAACCGCTTCCATATCTTGGATCGTTGGCAAACGATAAAAACGGCCCTGTTCGTTTGGACGTTTGGTGACCACGCAGAATAGTCGCGCAGATGAAGCCCCTCCTTTTCGTAAGGATAGCTGCCGACGGACACTGGTAGCGGGCGTGGTATAACCACAGCAAAGACAAGAGGCCGAGCCCTTCTGAGTCGTCCCCCGATGCACCTCAGATGGCTTGGAGCCTTTGACAACATCGAAATCCACTCGGCCAAGATCTGGTTTATCTATTATTCTCAATGACCATGAATTATGGGGCTTTCTCCCCAGCCATAAGGATTTCACTAAGGGTACTTCGGCTCCACAACCTGGGCCTTCGCAGGTAATCGTCCGCGCCCAGAGATAGGCAATCGGAGTCGCCCCGTCTTCGTCCTTCGGGTAGAACTCTGCGAGTTCCTTCTCGGCCTGTTCTTTGATCCACTTGCCCCATTTCTCGACTTCGTCTGCCAATCGCCGGCCGTATTTAGGGATATATTCAAGTACTACTTTGTTCAGCAAAACGGCCACGGGATTGAGGTCGCTGGCAAAAGCATCGGCCCCACAGCGCAACCCTTCGAGGGGGATCGCACCACCGCCGGCAAAGGGATCGACAAGTAACGGTCTATGCGCATCCTTAATGGTATCATTGAGAATTTCAACGCTTATGGATTTGGGAAGCGAAAAGGTGTTGAAAGCTTCCAGCGCGTCATGCGCGGCAACGGTCAGCGTCCTAGCAACAGCCAGGTATTCGGCATTGGTCGAGTTATCCCAGTTGGCAAAGTCGGCAATAAAATCGAGCAAGGCCTTGCGCAACTCCATCCTGTCATCGAGACAGGCTGGTGTCCTGGCGATTTTGTTGAACCGCGGATAGCTGTCTGCGCTGCATTTTTGAAGGTACCTTTCGCCCCAATAAAACATCAGCCTCTTGGCCGTTTCGACAAACCGTGTTGGACAGGCTTCATCGCCCGGATCGGGCCACAACGAAGCGCACACAACTGCCCGGCACGCCGCCAACGGCCGTCGCGCCCACCAGATATGAAGTGTTGATATATGTCCATGCCGAATCGACTTTTCCCGCCGCGCATGTGCCGAAATCCGTTTGATAGGCAAATCCACTTCTATCAGTCGTTTGGGGTAGGTCACAGATGCTTCTCCTTCGGTTTTCTCAATCAGCACAGGGTCTTGATTTTCGACTTTGGGCTCGTGCACATTGGGTGAAATTTCAATTACCTCCTGGGGCGGGTCTGTAGGTTGGAGAGCGGCGAGCACCTCCGCCACGTTCGGTTTGCCTGACTCGCGGCTCCTGCCCAGTGGCTTCGCCTGCAATTTCCGGAGGGACGCTTTGATATCATCCTGCATGCCTCCGTAGTCCAGATAAAATATTTTGCTGCGAATTCCCGTTGTGCCATTGCGCGCGAAGCTCGATAACCATTTGGGGGACGGATCGGAAATCAGTACCGCATCCGCGAGTGATAGCTTAATTGCCGTTGCTTTCCCGACTCCGCCTGGATACCATTTTTGCTGCGGTTTGGCCGCTGAAATCACAGTCACTCGGTGTTCATCCCATATGTCCTGCAAATCACGCCGGATGTTGAACAGAAGAATGCCTTCTACGAGACAGATGATGACATGTGCACCCTGTTCCAGCGCAGTTCGAATGACTGGGCGGTCCGCCTTTGCTGAATATCCGGTCAAAATAGGGACGCTTGGATTGGCCAGTTCCCTCAAACAGGCCACGACGCCCTGGATTTCACGTTCAGTCGGTTTGATCGATGGGATTACCGCCACCATGGGGCCGCTCAGTGCTTCCACATCCCCCTTCAGATAAACGGTTGCACCTGATCTGCCGCGTAACGTCTCGGGATAGCCGGGATCGCCAGATTGTAGCCGTTTGATACCGAGTTCTTCCAATCGGGCGAGGGTTGACGCATCCAGGCGCTCGCCGGCCGCGTGGGACGACGATGGTTCAAAGACGATGATTTCAGCGGTCAGATCGCCAAGCGCTGCCTCTATCATTTTCTGGACGCGGGACCAGTCCAGTCCGCCATGCCCACAGCCTAAGGCCGGAAGGGCAACGCGAACTTTACCGCGCTTTTCCACAAACTCACGCAGCCATCGCAAACCCTTCTCGACGTACTCGTACTCGGAAGGTTGCCTCCAGTGGTCCTTCGTCGGCAGATTGACAACCGTGACAATTTCGTCGAACTCGCTCTTTTCCCAAACGTGGGGCTTTCCTGGTCGCACTTCGCCGGCTTTGCATGCCTTTGCGTACTTCTTGAACATTTCCGGGTATCGGTTCTTGAAAGCCAGGGCCACCCCTGCACCCATTACACCAACACAGTTCACCGTATTGATGCGGATGTCCGCCGGTGTGTCAAAGATATCACCTTGTGTGTAGCGGATCATCTATTCCTTGTCCTCCAAATTTTCCAAAGCCCATTCCCGCAGATCGGGCAGACCTGACTTAATTCTTTCGAGCCAACCCGGGTGTGAAGAAATCATCCTGGCCAATCCACCCTCTGGAATAAGGCTCTCAACGTCCGCGCAATTCAAGGCTGCAAGCATATCGAAGTCTTCGGCGCAATCGATCACGTCGAGAAGTTGCTGCTGGTCGCGCCCTTTGCCTATGATATCGCCGATCAAGTCGTGATAAGCAACGAGCAAAATAACCTGTCGAACCTCTTTTTCATCGAGTGTCCCGATATCTTCTGTCAAAATCCTTTGAATCAGTGGTATTGCCCTGGCGGGATGATCCGGGTCGACTCTTTGACGCCCCTGATCGTCTCGTGGGCTGTTACCCTTGCCTATGTCATGAAGATATGCGGCAAATTCGACCAAAACCTTTTCGCGATCGGATAGTTCTTCATAGAGTTCAGATTTTCTCAGCTTATCGACCACGGTTAAGGTATGCGCTCCGACATCCTCACGATGCTCTTGGTTCGCTGTGGGCAGATCGTTGATGGCATCCAGCTCCGGCAATGCGCAGAAATTGTCATCGAGCTCATCAACAGCGTCCTCAATACTTTCGAAGATTGCCTCATTCGGAGATTCTTCATTCCGAGTCTCCATCACTTCCCTTGCAGCCGCTACATATTGATTTCGGAGAGATATCGGTCCCGTGACGATCGAGACTTTTCCCTGCTCGTAGAAGTTGGTAAAATAGAAATATCTCCTCTTATGCCCATCGAATTCAAGAGCGGGAGGCTCTATGTCGGCTTCGTCGTAAATCTCCTTGACCTTTTCCTTAATCATTTTATTCCATACAATGATGTGGTCGATCTTCGAGACTTTTAAGCGTTTATAGACCAAAGCCTCAGCCATTCGAGCGTGGCGAGCTTCATCAGACGGACTACCCCATTTCTTGGAATCGATATTCGCCCAGTCGAGGTTTACGAGATCTGAAGGTTCCGAGTAAAATGTCGGAGGTACGGCAGTATTTGCGGAGGCATTAGTGAAAACGGCATTAGGCAAAGCCAATACATCAATGGGAACACCGAGATAAAGCAGATAGAGTTGATCAACGTTCTTTGCGTTTACGACCGAAAGAAGCATGGGAGACCTGGAACAGAAATAGAAAGGTACGTAGTCGTGAACAACGCCGCCGGGTCCAACTGGAACGTCCATAACTGCCCGACGGTCCTGAATACTACTAGAGGCAATGGAAATATGGGAAATTCCGCGCCGCTCCTTTTCGTTGTACGACAGTAGCCCGTGCTGCAAAATGTCCGGCAGATTATCCAGATGCGTAAACTGGTAAATATGGCGACTATTGTGTTCATCAGGTATCGGCATATCTCAGCCCTCCTCCGCCTGCAAAATATCCTGCGGCCCGACATGGTAATGCTCTATCTTGACGATGGGTTTCCATCCAAGGCGGGCAGGATTACGAATGATATGCAATTCCGGATTAGTGGCGCAGTTGAAGACGACATAGAGCCAGAAGTCACCCTGGAGCCGTGCAGCGGTCTGGAATTCGTTGGTCGTAAGAGCCACCTCACCGATGTGAGAGCGGCCTTTGACTTCGATGAATCGCACTTCGACAGAGGTCTGTTGGTCTTCGGAATGGGGCCGACGTGAGATGAGGTCGAAGCCACGATTCTCACTTTCGACGCTCTGCACCTTCCATCCGCGGGCCTCTTCGTGGGCAATGACGGCTTCGACGGCAATACGCTCGATTTCTGGATCGCTTACCATGGGCTTTATGTCGGGAGCCTCACGGTCTGGGTGCGGCAATACCCAGGCAGAGGCGAAATGGTGAATGTTACTGATAGTGCATTCACGCTCCTGGAGCAGCTCAGCCCGACGGGTTTCGAGACGATTATTCAGTTCATCGAGACGGTCCTCAGTCATCTTGAGACGCCCCTCAAGACCGATCTCGTTGGTACCCGCCTCTTTCTGGTTCATCAATTCGGCGAATTGGCACTGCACCTTGTCTATGACCGCGTTGAGACTGATTTCCATGTGTTCGGAAATCCTTCGCGTTTCCTGCTCACGGCGACCTATTTCCGCTCTCAGTAGGGGCTGCAAGGCTTGCTCATGGAGAGCAATTTCTAGAGCGGTAGCGTCAGGTGGTGTCAACCCCGCTGGGATTTCGGTGCCTTTGGGCGCAAGAGACAGGTCAAGAAAAATGGTCGGTTGCTTGACCATCATACGACCGTTGACGTCAGTCTGTACGGCAAACAGGCGCTTGTGAAGCACATTGGCCCGCCCATCCCGCACCTCCGCTGAGAAAACGTCCAGATGCGCGGGGTTTGATGCGTGCAAATCGTAGAATACAGCGCCGCGTGAATGGCAATCTCTCACATCGCGCTCAATAAAAACGCGGATGCACTCAAACAATGGATGGCCGGGTGTCACCCACTCGAGGGTTGGATCTTCTTGAAGCTCCTCTTTGTCAAAGACGATGTGCTTGTATTCTCTGCCCAGGCGGCCGAATTGTGGCTCGAGTTCATTGGCAAGCGGCATCAGATTGCGGGGCAGACGCCCGATGCGGTAAACGTGCCGGTTCTGCTGCTGTGCTTTGGGTGAAACGCCGGCCAGGGGTGCGGCTCCAAGAAAAAAACCCTCAATGACCTCCGGCACAAGACGGCGCTCTTTGGCCTCTTCGGACTTTCCGACAATGGCCGATAGGTTCAGGCTTCGTTTGGCCAGTCCCTCCAGCGTGGATTCCGTGATCTCGCGCAAGCGTTCGGTATCCACCTGTTCAATGATGCGTGATTTGATGAGTTCCTCGGTCATCTGGTTGTGCGCATACATGTCCCGGAGCATCCGCTCGATTTGGTTGGCAGGAAAGACGTCGCCAAGGACATTGAAGACCTTACCTGTGCGGTTCGGGTCCAGATCGGCTTCGATCTTATCAATCCGCTCAAAGAGCTTTTCGAAAACCCGGCCTTCACGGGTGTTCGTCGCCACGAAGTTTTGGATATAGCAATCCTTTTCCTGACCGTAGCGATGGATACGCCCCATACGCTGCTCGAGTCGATTCGGGTTCCACGGGATGTCGTAGTTGATCATGTACCAGCAGAATTGAAGGTTGATGCCCTCACCGGCAGCTTCTGTGGCCACAAGAATCTGGCAATCCTCCCTGAACTCTCTTTCTGCATAGATACGGGTCCCAGGGGTGTTCCGGTCGCCGATCTTCATACCACCATGGATTTGCGTTGCGTTGAACCCCCATTCGCGTAATTTCCCGAGAGGACGCCCGTCGTGGCCGTCGGCCACGAGATAGTCCAGTGTGTCTTTATGTTCGGTAAATATGAGCAGCTTCATTCGAGGGTCATCAAAGAAATTCTCGTCGGTCAGGAAGGATTTCAGCCGAACGAGTTTTGACTCCACTTCCCATTTTTCCAGCGCACACGCCTTCTCGACCAGGTTTTCGAGTTCAACGATATCATCGCGAAGGGCTTGGGGGTCGATGGAAATGACGGCTGCTTCAGCGGCTTCCAGAACGGATTGCTGCATGTCCTCGGGCAGATCTTCAAAATCGTCCGGTATTTTTTTATCAATTTGTTTTTGCCGGTATTCTTCAGGATTCTCAAGAATCCAGCGACGCTTCTGTATCATTCGTTCCAGGGTGCGCCGGACCGCATAAATGCTCGATGCGAAACGCCTTTGAAGCATGGCCATTGTAAACCCGACGGCCCTGGCTGCCGCCGTGTTCTGTTCCGACGCACGAATGGACTGGTCTTCAACATATTGGGTTAACGCATCGTAGAAATCCAGTTCCTCATCGTCTATTTCGAATCCGGCAGTGTGGACAATCCGCTTGGTGAACAGGCTCTTTGATTTTCCAGTTTTTTGATCAGGGAAAGTGACCAGCGCTTCCTTGACGCGGCGCAAATAAAAAGGCGCCTCATTACGTTCCATAGCGAGATGTATGCTCTTTACGTCGGCATATACATCAGGATCGAGCAGCCGCAGGAATAATGAGAAGTTCTTGGGATCGCCTTTGTGCGGTGTCGCAGTCATTAAAAGGTAATGGTCCGTCATTCTCGACAACGACTCCCCCAATTGATATGCCAGCGTCTTTTTTTCCTCCCCATAGGCACTCATTTTGTGTGCTTCATCGACAATCACCAGATCCCAGTGGCTGCGCATCAAACTGTCCTTTGCATCCTCTATTCGGGACACCCAGGAAACGGATGTGATCACCTGGTCTATATCCTGCCAGGGATTTGCACCGTAATTGGCTCGAAGCAAGTCGCTCCGGATCACTGTGAAGTCCTCACGGAAACGGTCTTTGAGTTCACGCTGCCACTGAAAGGAAAGATTGGCGGGGGTGACGATCAGCACACGGCGAATCAGACCACGGACTTTCAATTCTTTGACAAGTAATCCTGCCATGATGGTTTTTCCGGCACCGGGATCATCGGCGAGCAGAAACCGGATACGCGGGAGTTTGAGAAAGTAATCATAAACGGCTTCAAGCTGGTGCGGCAAGGGGTCTACGCGAGCGATGGAAAGACTGAAGTAGGGGTCATACTCATATGCCAGGCCTAAACGAATAGATTCAATCCCAAGCCGGAAACGCTCCGAATCGCCATCGTATGGCTTTGAATCCGGCGAAACTTCGAGTGTCGCTATCTGTTCCGGGGACAGGACGGGCTGATGAACTTTGCCTGAATCCAGCCCTTCCGCAATAACTTTAACCGAGCTTCCCATTGGAACAACGGCAATGATTTTAACGGGTTCAGGGAACATTGGCCCGTATGCGATGGCATTTGGTTTGAGATGTTCGAGATTCATTTTTTAACCCGCCTCTTTTCGATAATCTTTGTCCGTTTGACGCATTGCCTGCTTCAATGACCTGTCATCGAATTTTAATCTTCGTTACGCTCGTTTGACGGCATATTTGTATCTAGGTAACCGCGAACAACCCAGAATTTCGTTCCTTGGTATATATTTTTTTTTAGCGATGCGCGGCAGCAAATGCGAACCACATTTAGGGCAAGCTGGTCAATTGCCTTTGTTGCCTTGAAATGACGACTTCGTGAAAGAACGGTCAATCCAAATGGGTTCAAACAAGGAGGCTGAAAGAACCATTGGAAACCGTAGCTTCGTGCGCAAAGGTGACGTAGGTTGGAATGGTCTGCTACCGTCATTGAACACAACTCAAGGAGATTCCTGCGAATCGGCAGGATGAGGGTCAGCAGACCACCTTGCTCTGCCGACCGTTTTCAAGGCTTGAAGCTTATTTTGAGATCGGTGCCTATGCCGATAGCTCAAGATTTTTTCCCATAAATTATCGGAAAAGTCCAATGATTTAGACCACTAATAAAAATAATTCCTGAAAAAGCCCATGTCTTGAGTGCAACTGTTGCGCCCTATGCTTGAGGGCCGCCATACTTATTGCCGAACCCGACCGCCAGCTAAAAATGAGTGTAAAGACCATTCCGTATTATTAACCCCTGGTTATCGAACTAATCAATTCGATAGCCTTCTGGTATTTCGCAAGGCGCTCGTAATCCTCTTCCGTCGGATGGGAGATGCGTGACAGGTCGCTGTTGTCCTCCAGGTCGGCAAGCTTCACGCGCCTACCGATTGGATTGAGCGTCGCCCGCAGCACGAATTCCGTGTAGGACTCACCGGTTCGCATGGTGACGGCATCGACCGCATCGACAACCGCTTCCGAGAAACCTTCGTTTCTGAGATCCTCGAGCGTAATGTCGCTGTCCTCGACCACGTCGTGGAGAACCGCAGCGATCCGCTCCTCGGTGGTTTCCTGCTTCAACATCACGCGAAGGGGATGGAGGATATAGGGCGCACCGGCCTTGTCCACTTTTCCCGTATACGCCTTCGCGGCAATTGCAATTGCATGTTCAAGCGTACTGATAGGCCGCCCTTCCCCTTAGGTCCAATCCTTTAGCGTTCAGTTCATCAGCGGAGCCATAAGTCTCGGGATTTTTTCACGCCAGTCAAGCTGTTCCTGAACATCCCGCCGTTCCTTGGCCAACCAGGCGAGAATCTGACTCAAATCGAAAAGGTTGCCACAGCGCTCGGGCGTCCCCGACACCTGGTTCACAGGTTCCATCGGGATGGAAGTCGGTTCGTTTCCCTTGTAGGGTCCAGCCACCTCGGCATCCGATCCGTGGCAGGCGATATGGTATGCGCGGGCTGCCGCTTTGAAGCCCCACCCTGCTTTCAAGTCTTTGTTGATCCAAGGAACCAGTCTGCTGGCTGAGACCTTGGTAGTTCGCCATCGCTCGAAATTATTTTTCTCACTTTCAGCTTCCTCGAGGCCTCCCGAGAGGATTTTCCCCACTTCTTCAATAGGGGGCTCGCCGATGTGACGGCGGCGCAGGTCGGATCTGGTGACCCCGATGACCATGCCATTGCTGCACACGAAGCGAAACCACCCCATGAGGGCACGAAACCGCGTGCTGCCATCTACCGAATTGATGCACTCGAGCCGGAGCGCCATCGGATGGCCGTCGCCCGGGTCGAAAATAAATTTTTCCGGTAAATAGAGGCTCAGATGCATCCGCTCGCCGTACTCCGTGATCTCGATTTCCGCTCGGACATCAGCGGGATCGACACTGACGCTTTCAAGCGATCTTTCGACGATATTCAAAGCAGCCTTGTGAGGCACGAGCGTGTAGTCTTTTGACACCACGCCCACGGGGATCAAGTTACCGTCGCCCTGGAAAGGGCGCCTGACAATCGTATCGAATCGCGCATTCAAGCAAGTGCGCTCGCCTCCCGGTTGCTCCAGGCTGAAGCTGCGACGTTCAAAATCGGGGATGTGGGCGCGGACATCGGCCAGCGAACCCTGGTGGAAAGCCACGGGAGAGCTGAACCATTTCGGGCGTGGGTCTGAATCTGAAACCTGTACCTGTGGAATTGCCATATGGGGACACTCCTGTAGGACCTTCTCATCGCGCTCATCGCGACCGATGTATATTTCAGGTCTTTGTCAGATGGGGTCAAAATCGAAGCGAAAATCAACACGTGTCGAATGCCAATCGACGCTATTGATCAAAGCTCGTTGGCATACAGGCTCTTTACTTCATCGGGTTGGATGCACAAATAGCGCAGCGTGATCGACTGATTGCTGTGGTTGAAGGCCTCTGTCAATTCCGGAAGGCCGGCGCCGAATCGCACCCGCTGATGGTACCCCCAGGTTTTGCGCAGGCTGTGACTGCCGTAGTTGCCCGGCAGCCTTATGGCGGCGCACCATTGCTTGATCATTTTGCGCAAATAATCCCGCGTAAGGGGCTTTTCGGAGCGTCCCACGAACAGGTAGTCATCATCAGATGCTTCTGCGCGAGTGGCCAGCAGCTTCTGTATGGCCTCCACCGCAGCGCGGTTCCAGGTTATTCGTCGACACTTTTTGGTTTTTTGCTCCCGAATTTCAAAATCTTGCATTGGCTTTATATTGCGCACTTCACCCACTTTGAGCGATAGCAGATCCGAGCCGCGTAAGCTGGTGTTGATGCCGACAACGAAAAGAGCGAAGTTACGAGGATTGCCGGCTATCATCGTTTTTATCGCTTTGATGTCTTTGACTTGGCGGATAGGCTCAACTTTATATGTTTCACTCAAATTACCGCTCCTATGATGGTTTTCTATCACTTCAGTGAATAACAAAACCTCTATGTATTCTGTTTTTTAATTGTTTTTACTAGTTTTTGCAGACTTTTACAAGAATATTTTTACTATCGGCTGAGATTTCGCCTCTCCATTTTTAGTCTACGACCGTCTAACGATCCTCCCTCCCCTCCCATAGGCATATGGCCGCCAGGGTCCAGCAAACAACTGGACGAGTCCATGATGACGTACTGTTGAGAATCAAAAATATTGTTAAGTATTTCAATAAGAAGTCCAATAGGTCCAGTGTCTTCACTTCTATAGTTTAAATTTTTAGAAAAAATCAAAATGTAAAAGATATAAAGATAGGGCCGGAAGAGGTGGACTTCATAGACGCCAATCGCTCAACATCATGCTATTATGGCGAATCCGTCCAGCGGCCAGCCTGCCCGAACAGCCACCCTCGTCCAGGCAAAGCTGTAAATAGGAGATTTTTTTGGCGCTTTACCAGTGGCCAAATTGCTTCCTTGCCAGGCCGCTCTATTCTGAAAGCGCCTTAAACAATGACTTCAATGCGCTCGATAAAGATTTCTACGACGACTGCCAGCGGTACAGGCTTCTCAAAGTAGTCCCGCCTGACCCCCAACTTGGAGGAGCAGCGGGGGTGAGAGGGCGATAGGGATAACCTCCTATGTTTATTGGTTTTGCGGAATGGGTACTGAAATGATGCGCAGTTGCCACTGAATCTATCGGCGGCGTTTTGAAACTGATAGATCACCTTTCCAAATAAAAATTTCTAACCGAGTTTCTAAATCCGCTTTTTATTCTCTATGTATTTTTTTACAGACTATTTGACCACCTTGAACGTCAAAAATAATGACAAAATCATCGCGAACCAGCGTCATTGAAGGATTTAATCAAAATCTTCATAGTCTGCCATTCTTCAAAAGGCAGACAAACAGGCATTCGACTTTTCGGAGTGGTTTTAAAAATCTGATGCCTCGACCGCCGGCTTCGATCACCTGGCCGGTTACCAAACTTCATCCCCACTTAAGCCGGCCATAATAGTAGTGCCCGCCTGCGCTACCCTGCAGCTTCAAAGAATACTGCCATGCATCCGGCTCCAGAGGGATGGTTGGTTAGGATGAACTCCGGGAACAGAAAACCGGGGACGGGACTCCTACCCCCCCCGCCTTCTATAAGGCGCATGGGATTTTTGAAATTTTAAAACTCGGCCTGACTGTCTGAGAACTTCGAAGGGGGCTTGATACATTGCGGCATATGTTGCACTTAAAAAGTATTTTTGTTAGGGGGGGAGGAATTCTTTTCTGTATCAAGTTAGCATCACCACTTTTCGAAAGATTGAAAGGGCTCGGATAATGGCCAGAGGAACTCCACCGGGACAGCAACCATATTACGTTCAGCAAAAAGACCAAAAAATTAAGCGTTTAAAAAAAGATATAGAAACTCTACAGCGAATTCTAGATTTATTATTTGATACAAAAAAAACTGGCTTGAATTATCTACAGCCGATCTATTGGAGCTGAGAGAACGAATTAAAAAAGAAACAAAAAATTAAATGCCAGTTTTATGAACCTGCTTTAAATCCGTAGAGGAAAGCGATGAAACATACGAGTATTAGAAATTTTATAACTTTATTGAACACCGGTAAAATCGACTATAGAGTGTTTAGACGAACGCTCAAAGACAATGTTGAGTATGCTAAAGTTTGGCCAAATGATCCATTACGTAATTATGATTTTGCGCTACCTTATCATTTTTTTCTAATCAAAAGTAGTGATGGTAAATATATAGGGGCAGTTTTAGATATGGGTAAAGAAAACTTACATGCATATATTTTTAATCAACATAGAAAAAAAGGATATCTAACAAATGCTATGAATAACGTCATCCTTCCATTTCTCTATCAAACAGGACGCCAAAAACAAACGTTCGAATTTGAGAATCCAAATCTTGGTGAGCATTTTGTCAAAAAATATGGTTTCAAAAAAATAGACCGGAACCATGCTGAAATTGATTTAACAGAATATCAAAATGCGCTACCGATAAAATCTAAAGGTAAAGATCTTACCGTTGAAGAAATTAACAATATTATTGGACGATTTGAAAGTGTTCGAAGCTGCTTACGAATGATAAAAGATCAACTTGATACTGCATATGGTGAATGTAAAGAAATTTGTCTTGATCACTTAGTAGATCAATCTCACATAGCATATGATGACATTCGTGATTTTTTTAATACTATTCAAACAGTAAAATCATAGCCAACCAGTATGTGCTCATTCGTTGAGGCGCGCTGCCTCTTATCTACGGCGAGAAATTTTCACACCAAGGCTGGCACACCTTTTATGGCTTTAGCAGAGGATGCCTGATCATCCTGGGACAACCTGGGGCGGGCCCTCCCCCTATGCCTCTATTAGCAGCACGGGATTTTTTATAATTTGAAAAACGCGGCCGACATAAGTGCAAGGGGGCATGAGACCCTGAAAAGGAAACGGTAGATAGTAACACCCGGCCAAAAGCTTCACTTTCGTAGTCAATTATTTCTAATATAGATATAATCTACTTAACCAATAGAGCCCTCCTGGAGTATCAGTCTAAAAAATATTACTGGTTTAATCTATCTCCAGTCACAGCATTTCCCTCAAAACGCATTTTCACTATCATTAAATCCCACCTCAATTGGTTTTTTGTAAACCGTGTCCCAAAGCTGGTTTAAATAATTTTACACTTCTCAAATTCCGTCCCCCGGGTATTCACCTATCAGTTCAATTCGACCAAAACGCCGCTAAATCAACGCAATAAATGGAATTGCAACTATATAAGTTGAGACTTTATTACATTTCTTAGGAAAGGGAATTATGGAACGCATAACTAATCACAAGGCTTAAGAGGAGGGTTTCTTAGTTGAGCGATTCCGATATCGAAAAGGTGTACAACGTTTTTTTCAGGCCTGGTGAAGTGGTCGAACTGCGAGCTCTCGGTTGCGGCGGAAAGAACAATGCCTGGGAGGGCTTTGCCCGCCATGACACCGGAGTCTTCGGCTATTGTAACAACGCTAAGGATTTCGTCCGATCAGCCGAGGCTTTGGATCGCCTCGCTGAACCTCCCTATGGCATCTATTTCACAATCAATCCACCCAAGCCCGCAGTGATGGCCCGAGCTCATAATCGTCTGGTAGCTGTGAACAAAAAACGCCCCTGCACCTCGGACAAGGAAATTCGCAAGGTCCGATGGCTACCCATCGATATTGACGTGAGCAACGCAGTGCGGCCTACGGGTGTTAGTTCAAGTGCAGAAGAGTTGAAACTAACAAGATTGGCTGGTATCGAGATAGTGAAATTTCTTTCTGAAAAAATGGGCTTCCCGGATCCGATCAAGGGGATGAGCGGCAATGGTCACCATGTGATCTACCGCATTCCTGAAATGGTTCCCGAGGAAGCCAAACCCCTTCTCAAAAAATGCCTGGCCGCTCTTCAGGACCAACTAACCGTCGAACATGTGGAAGTGGATCAGAAGGTTTTCAACCCGTCCAGGATATGGAAGTTATACGGCACCACAGCCCGCAAAGGCGATCACACAAACGACCGTCCCCATCGCCAAAGCCGTTTATTCAAAGATGCTCCGAAGAGCTTTGATGAAGTCCCTGAGGTACCGCTGAACAAACTGATAGCCCTTGCTGAGTTAGCTCACAAAGATGACCAGTCCAAGGCTAGTCACTCTCTTCCAGCGAAGTCCCCCGTTAATCACATCGAAAAATCATACTCACGGAACTTTGGAAAGGTCCTCCTGGGGCAATACCTAACTGCCTATGGAGTCAATTATCGCGTGGAGCAGAAAAACGGATCGGATTGGTACTTCTTAGACGATGGTTGCCCTTTTGATCCACAGCACAAGGGCAAGGATGCCGCTATCATTCAAAACCAGGATGGCAAGATTACCTACTATTGTTTCCACAATTCATGCCACGGGCTCACTTGGAAGGATGTACGCCAGGTCATTAGTGGGAACGACAAGATCGTTGAATTTTGTGAGAACTATGATCCGGACTGGACGCCAACCAGGTCTTGCGGCACAGGATTATTGACTCATGTTAAGGTCCTATCCCCCGGGCCGCCGGGAAAAGGCAGCCTCATCGTGGAAATCCTAAACGCTCCGGAAACAGTTCCGCCCCCCGACGAAATCGATCCGTATGAATTTTTCGAAAGACGCGGCAAGCGCCATAAATTCTGTGTACATAAATTGGTCGCCTACCTGGCTACACTGTTACGGCCGATCGTATGCACGAGCGGAAAATTTTATCGCTATGATAACGGATTCTGGCAGGAGATGGCCGATGCTGATGTTAGGCAGATGATCGTTGCGGCATTGGGAGAGCGGGTCCAGGCCAACTGGGTTAAGGAAGCTCTTACACTTTTAAAGGATCGTGTTCGTCGCCAAGATGAGCACTGGCAGCCTTATCCGGAATTGGTCAATGTACGAAATGGCATGGTGAATATTGAGGATGGTAGCCTTCTGCCTCATGACCCTAAATATTGCAGTCGTGTCCAATTGCCCATCGACTATGACCCCAACGCCACTGCTCCCAGGTTGGAGCAGTTTTTTACCGAAATTTTCCCTGAAAACGGGGAGGACGGCACGTGGCAAACCGGCGGTATGCTGAAAATGATGATGTTGCAGGAGTTCATGGGTTACTGCCTAATGGAGACCTGCAAATACGAAAGATGCATGTTTATGTATGGTCAAGGTGCAAACGGTAAGAGTACTGTACTGAATGTGATGGAGAAGATGTTGGGAGCAGACCACTGCAGTGATATGAACATTGATGATCTGGCCAACCGTTTCAATATCCCCTACCTGCAGAACAAACTAATCAACAAGTCACCCGAAGCCCTATCAAAGGAACAGTCCGCAGTACAGAAGCTAAAAAGCTTTATCTCCGGGGATCGGGTGGTAGGAGAGTGGAAACACGGCGAACAAGTGAGCTTCGCTCCACGGACAAAATTCTTGTTTGCTATGAATCTGCCCCCGAATATTCACGACAAGTCCCACGGCTTCAACCGCAAGATTCTGGTGTTAAACTTCAACCGAGTTTTTGAAGAACACGAGATGGACCGTGACCTGGCCGTCAAATTGGAAAACGAATTGGACGGGATCTTTGTTTTTGCACTGGAAGGCGCTATGCGCCTGCGCCAGCAAGATGGCTTTACTGATGGGGGTATCATTCACCAAGACAAGGACATGTTCATGGGGCAGCTCAACAACGTTCTCTTGTTCGTTTCAGAAGAATGCGAAATCGAAGACGGCGCCCGAATTCCCAGCGACGACTTGTTTGAGGCTTATAAAGCATGGTGCGACAAAAACGGTCTCCGAGCCTTGGGGGCCCCTAAGTTCCAAGAGCAGCTACTTCACAAGTATAAGATCAAGAAGGTTAAGGGATGTTGGTCTGAGCGCCGCCGCATGACCTTTAATGGCATTCGCCTTATCAAGCACTGAAGGTCAGACTATCTTGACGCGCATGCCCCCGCATATTACAACCCCCAGAAAATGGGGGGAATGTATGGCCGGTTCGATCTATTTCGAAGAGGACCGCGGCCGGTGGGCGATCAACTTCCCTTATGGCCGCAAGGGAAAGCGAAAAAAGATTAAGGTTCGGAAATGGCGCGGACACTATTTTTACCGGACCCACAACGATCCACGCAGGTGTCAGGGCTACAAAAGGGCCGACAAATGCCTTTCAATTATGCAGGCCGAGGTCGATCGTGGGGTTTTCCGCCCGGAAGCCTATACGGAAGATCAATGGTCCGATACCGTCCCATACTTAAATGAATGGCTTGATGCCCAGTCCTTGGCCCCTTCAACTTATTCGACCTACCGGGCCGCTGTTACCAACCACCTGATTCCCTTCTTTGGAGAACACGAATTCCAGCTCCACGAGATCCAGCTTGACACATTGACCAAGCTATTGAAGATTCTGCAGGCGAAGAATCTATCACCCAAATATTGCTGGAACATCATGAACACCCTGCACGCCTGCCTGCAATTTGCCTACGACTCCCATCGCATAGAGCGTATGCCGAGTTTCCCGAAGAAAGGCCAGTACAAACTCTGCGACCCGGATCCTCAATGGGTCGATGAGGCCACTCAGCTATCCATAATCAGCAATATTCCCGAGGAACATCATCCGATATTCATGTGGATGAAAATGCACTATCGGCGCCCCTGTGAAGCCATGAGCCTGTTTAAAACGGATTGGAATGAGGATCAGGGATATTGGTTGGTGCAGAGGTCGATCAGCAACCGTAAGCTCGTCAAGCGAACCAAGGACGGCCAGCGCTACATCGCCGTCATTGATCCGGATTTCGAGGCATACTGGCCGAGATACCAAACCTTTGAAGAAAAGCGTTCGCCTTTCTTTTTTACCTGCAAAAGCAGCCGGTCCGAAGGCAAGCGGTACACCGATTCCATTTTAAACCCACTCTGGAACGCTGCCTGTAAAAAGGTTGGGATCAATATCGCTATGTACCCGGGAACCCGGCACTCAAGCGTGACGCAGTATCTGGTTGAAAAAGAAGGTTCGCTGGACGAGGCACAGGAATTAACCCAGCATTCGAATAAATCAACCCTAAAGAGATACTACGCTGCAGCTCGGATCGAGCGAATGCGAAAGGCCATTAGACGTGGGAAGGTTATTCCTTTTGGGGACCAGACGGGGACCGATGGCTCTGGGAACCCTTGATTCTGTAAGCTTAAGGGTGGTTTCGATTCCCATGCACTTCCGCCATTTTTTATCTTTCTGGAACCATTCGGTATTTCGACTCCCCCTGCCCTTTAACCTTCTCAAACCCGCTTCACGAAATCCGGTCCCTACATCTTTCGGTCATCATACAGTCATCTATCCCAAAAGCCGACCGAAGTTAGCATATGTAACCCGGGATAACAAGAAACCCGGTCGATCCTGCTTTACACGGCCTCCACCCTTTGCCACCTTATTCAGCAACAAAGCCTGAAGGGGTTTCTCCAGAACCTGGATCATTCCGCCATCTACCTGCTGATCGCCGGAACCTATACGCCCTTTACCCTGCGCAGCCCTGGGGATGGGGGTTTTTCGGAGTGGTTTGAGGCCTGGCGGTGCTCGGCATCGTATTGCAGTTCATGCCGGCGGGGCCGCCGAAAGCCGTTTCGCTGATATTGTACGTCGGGATGGGCTGGTCCGTTGTTGCGGCCGTCAAACCGCTGGTCCATTCGGTGGACACCGGCGGCATCCTCTTGCTCGTATTGGGGGGGGCCGGCCTACAAAGCTGGCTTTTGGTGGGAGTGTTCATTTTCACTCCGCCCTTCAATCTTGCGCCTAAATCATCCTTAGCCTCTTTTCCTCGCCGAGCGGCAGCTATACCGTGCGCATTTTTACCATGCCCAAATCACCTCGCCTTTGGCTTGGAAACGTTCTGACCCGGCTTGTCATTCAACCCGATTTATGAGATATGACTTACATCCGAAAACCTTACCGACGTGTCGGGAGTGCCAGGCCAGGCGACCCGATATTTCGATAATGCTTTAGAGGGTTTTTTTGACTTTTGGTTTTCCGGCTTTCTTTTGTCCAGCGCCGAGCATCGGCGGGGCGGCGCAAGAAAGGTTTCGGCCTGCTCGTCCACCAAAGGCTTGTCGCAGACAGGTTTGGGCGAAGCGCGCTCCGACAAGGACCGGAAACAGCCGCCGGTCGATGCAGCGCATCTTGTCGGCAGGCAAAGCGCCAGAGGCGTGGAGGGTTTAACGCAAAACGAACGGTTAGGGATCAAGGAGGGTAAAATGGCCAATTTTCTTTTTGTACTGAGCAAAGACGACAACGAGGCGGCAACCCGATGCTTTCAGTTCGCAAAAATCGCCTATGATAAGGGGCACAAGGTCAATATGTTTTTTATTGACGGCGGGGTCACCTGGGCCGACAAGACCCGCGACTTGAGCATCAAAACCACCACCGGTGACTGCCCCCGGGACTATCTGCCCTACCTGGTCGACAAGGAAGTCGAAACCGGCATCTGCACGCCCTGTGCGAAAAACCGGCAGCTCGATGAAGCCAGCTTCTTCTCCAACATGCAACTGGACGGAGGGCCGCATCTGGTGGATATGGCTGCGCAGGCCAAGGTTTTCAATTTTTAGGAACCTTATCGGATGGCTGATGTTTTCCCGGGCGACCGACAGCAAAGCTGGTCGCCCTTTCTATTCTTCGGAATGACCGCGCCTGTCGAACGTAAAGGGCCTTTCCTCTTCATCCAGAGACCGACCCTGAGATCGATCCTGGGAATCCGCCGAATCCTCCGGACGGAGCGCTTCGGGCGACGGTTCGCATATCGGTTTTCTAATCAGGTAGAGAACCGCAGCGATGGAGGCCGCCATGCAGGCGATCTGCAACAGGGTGTTGCCTGTGGTCATGCGATGATTCTGCAATATCGGAAAGATGGCGATGCCATTCAGCGGTAGGCAAAACAGCAGTCCTCCACAAAGGATCTTGCGCCCCCATTCACGGCAGGCCCACAAGCCGCAAAGGGCTGTGCCGATGAGGACGCCAACGGCCAGGAACACGAGGCCGCAGGTGACGAACCATCCCGCAGGTTCGGTCGTCTGGCGGGAAAAGATCATGAGCAGACCGATAACGAGCAGCAGCAGGGCGTTAAAACCGGCATAGATGGCAATGACAAACATGTTGAAAGGATGGTGATGCACTTGTCTCCTGTCATGATGCGGCTGTTGTCAAAACGATAGCGCACCGATTTTTTAGGATGAAACCGGAAGCAAGTCAAACGGGCGGAGCGCGTCTGGGATGATCACACAGCAGCCGGGAGGGTGCGGGTTATGCGGGCTCTTCCCCGCGGGTAAAACGGGGACGACAGTCAATCAACCGGATACGACAAAAAGGGTCCTGCTGGTAGAAATTATTCCAAGTCAACTGTGATCGGGCCTCTTCGATATCGGGGTAGGCCCGCATGTCGACCCCGCGCAGATCCGTCAAAGTGCAGATCATCCGCGCCATGTTAAAGAGCGTTAGGTCGGAGCTGGCCACAATCGCCCAATGGGGAATAAAGCAATGGTTGACTTCGGCAAAAGCGCATTTACAGCTTCCCTCAATTTCGATGGCAGCCTGTTCTTCGGCTTCCCGGACATCGAACAGCGCCCGCATCGGGGCTTCGAAGCCAGGATCGCCCATACCGTGCTCCAAACCATCCAGAAAAGCTCCGGCCGCAATCGCCCCCTTAACGATCAAGGTAAAAATATCGCCTCTAACAGCGTGTCTGACCCCCATGGATTCGCCACCTTCCTATGACGGGGATTATCCCCTAATGGGAAATTCAATACCCACAGACTGCTCAAGGCCCCTATCTTCGGCTTATCAAAAATCTGCCACGCGTTAAAAACCCATTGATGTCAAAGCCATAAATCGACACAGCGGGTTTCAGAAACTTCAGGCACATATTTTGCTTTTCTCAATATTCACCAGGGTCACTCGCCCTGCGGCGACTTCCTCCCGGTCCTGTACCCTAAACGACGCAGATGCCCGATGCGAAAGAAAGCCACCATATGAAACCTGAGTTGAACGTCAATATCTGCCAAATCATTCCGCGGAATTCAAATGACGATGTCGGCTGGTTTTTCATCAATGTCGACCACGACCTGCCGGATGATACCGGATCGTGCGCTTCCATCAAGCTCGAAATACCGGTGCGCCTGCCCCCTGACAGCGACCTGTCATTGACCGAACCGGAAGTCATGCAAAAAGCGCAAGATCTCATGGTCAACGCCCTGGCAGCCCTCAAATCCACCGCTTCGTGAGCATCTATCCTGTCCCCGGCCTTCCTGATCAGGCCTAATCATAATAGTCATGGGCGCGCAGGGTGGCCACGACTTCATCAAAGGCCGGCTTGCTTTCTTCAAAGCGATCTTCACGGCACACCATCATCACAACGGTCTGACAGGCATGCTCTTTTTGGCATGGAACCAGGAACCATTCGAATATCAAGCGTTGCGGCACCTGGTTTACCTCAATCAGCGCATCAACCCCGAAAACCATCTCGGGCTTGAAGGCCCGCTGGCTGAGAAAATAATTTTGTTGGGTTGTTACCAGGTTGTCTTTGTAAACATGATAGTCGAAGCGTTTGACATCCACTTCCGCATCCAGCTCGTTGCGCATCTCCTCGATACGCTCCTGCCAATAGGGCGCGTCGAGGTTGATATAGCGCGGCAACACCAATCTCAGTTTTTCATTCATCACGGCGATAAGGGCTTGTGAATCATGACGGGTCAACACCAGGCTGGCCATATCTGCATCGACCCAGCCGGCTTTCTTTTCCAGAACGTCCTCCGGATCGTCGGCCGGCACCCAGCCGTCAGGCAATTCCAGGGAAAATTCGTATTCAAAGTTGGTGTAGGTTTTACCGACGATCAGCGGCGAGGGGACCATGGAGCACCCTGTCTGTCCCCAAAGGGCGGCCAGGAAGATCAGCAACGGCAGAAGCATCAAGGGGAAAGGGCCTTGTCGCGTCCCGGGATGTGGGTGGCGCCGCACAGTCAAAACAAGTCTTATCCTCACTAGGTAAAAAATGGGATATAGTCGGCCTGAAAAACCACTAAAATGGCCAGCTCAAGAAGGTGCTTCATAGTCGATTTTTCCTCAATTGCCAATGCCGCTGTTACAGCGTGTGCCGTCAGCCCCTATAGGAGCGATCCCATTGACAGCCGTGGGGGCCTGGATTTTCCCTTTAAATGACGTTTTTTGCTTGTGCAATTGCAGGACAGCACGTAATTTTGAGCCAATACCCTGAACCTGCTGCAACGTGTCCGTCCAAAAACGGCATTTGGGGGCCCCGGCCGGCGTTCTGACTCTTTTGGAATCCCCGACGTAGTCCCGCTACATCTGCGATTCCAACATCGTTGCGGCCCTGGCCCGAACCGAAATCTACCATCTCTGACGGGCACTACCTTAAGGAGGCTTATATGACCCTACTCGTCAGTGTCCACCCCAAGGCTCTGGGGGCCTATGCCGTCACCCTTGCGGGAGAAATCAACGGGCGGACCTTCTCGATCCTGGAAACCAAACTGGATCAATTGCTGGAGGAAAAACCGACGTTGATCGTACTCGACATGGCGGAGGTCACCTATCTGAGCAGCGTCGGCATCCGGGTGATCCTCAAAACCAGAAAAGCGCTGACCGCCAATGCCGGCAAGCTCGTGTTCATGAACCTCCAGCCCCAGATCAAAAAGGTATTCGAGATTGTCAATGCCCTGCCGAGCATGCGGGTCTTCAAGGATTTGCGGGAAATGGACGCCTATCTGGACCGAATGCAGCGCAAAGCCGCCGGTGCGATGCAAGATGAGGAGTGAGCCGGTCTAGTGCGGCCGATTGGCGCTCAGGGCCGCGGCGATCGCGATAAACTTTCCCTGGCAGGCCATGAAAGCCGCCACCACGCGGGGGTCGAAATGCGTGCCGGATCTCTCCCGGATGAAACGTACCGCTTCCTCGTGGGACAGGCCGGGTTTGTAGATCCGTTTGCTGATCAGGGCGTCATAGACATCCGCCACCGCCACCAGGCGCGCCGATAAGGCGATCGCATCGCCTTTGATGCCAAAGGGGTAGCCGCTGCCGTCCCATTTTTCATGGTGCCCCAAGGTAATTTCGATGGCTCTTGACAGATAAGGACTCCCGCCCCCCAGTTCCTCACGCAGTTCCAGCAGGGTATCCCCACCGATCGTTGGATGGTTTTGCATAATCGCGCGTTCCCGGGAACTCAAGCCCCCCTTCTTGAACAGGATGCCGTCCGGAATGGCGACCTTGCCGATGTCGTGCAGGGCGGCCGTTTTGACCACGCTCCGAATCCATTCCGGGGTAATGGTGGCATCGCTTTTCGCCAATTCCAGCGCCAGAATTTCCACATAGCGGGAAATGCGTTCCAGGTGTTTGCCGGTATGGTCATCGCGGGCCTCAGTCATTTTGGCCATTGCGAAGACGATGCCGTCCCGGCTGCGCAACAGTTCCCGCCTCTGCTCGGCGACCTTTTGCGCCAGGCTCCGGTTCAATTCCGTCAGATCGGCATTGGCCTTGCGCAGCTGCCGCTGGTGGCAGCGCAGGGCCAGGTGGGTATTGACCCGGGCAATGACTTCCTCGGGCTGGAAGGGTTTGGTGATGTAATCGACCGCTCCCAGTCCGAGGCCCTTGACTTTGGCTTGCGTATGTTCGACGGCGGAAAGAAAAATCACCGGAATGTCAGAGGTCTGCGGATCGGACTTCAGACGGCGGCAAACTTCATAACCATCCATATCCGGCATCCGGATGTCGAGCAGAACCAGATCGGGTGCGGCTTGGGTGGCCATGGCCAAAGCAGCGGCGCCGTCCCGGGCCGCAAGCAGACGGTAGCCGTTGTCTTCCAGGGTCGCTTGCAGCACCTGGAGGTTGGTGGGATTGTCATCCACCATCAAGATTTTTTCGTCGTCTTTCCGCTGCCGGCAGGCCAGGTCATCCTCCGGGCGCATGCGAGGTCCCCATCTGCAGTTGATTCCCAGTGTTTGGTGTAAAGGCGCTACCGCCCGGGGGTTTCAGGCGGTCATCTGGCCGATGCCCGTCCCCGGGCTGGGCGCAACATAAGCAGCCCCGCCACGGTAGGCAATCTCAGGCAGCAAGATATCCCGAGGGACCCGATCCTAAAAAATGTCCCTTCGCGTCTAAACGGGAGCACGGCCGAGACTGGCGCCGGCCGGATGCGCCGTCCTATGGAGCGGGCGATCCGTCGGAGTCCACTGTTTCAGCATTTAGATCGGGTACCGGCGGATCTTCCGGCACGGAAGGCGGTACGCCATAGATCGTATAGACGCCCGCCGTGCCCGTGAAGAGTCCCGGCCCCGGCTTGAGTTCGTTGTCGGGCTGGTAGTGGAAAGGTTGGGGCGGCGTGGCGCAGCCCGCCAGCACCCAGAGCCCCACCCCACCCAGCAGTACCAAACGTTTCAAGATGTTCATGAGAGCCATCCCCTTAAAATTTCACTCGTACGCCGGTCATCAGCGCATTGATGGCGTCAAAGTCGGCCTGTTCCCGATCCAGATCGTACCAGCGATACCCGATATAATACTCCGAGCCCCATTCCGGAAATTCCTGGACCGCCTGAAAGCCCATCGACCTGGCTTCATCTCCGTCCTGGGCGACGTCGTCGTTGCGGGCATAGTCCACCGAAAACCGGGTCTCGCCGACCTGGAACCATTTGGCCCGATACCCCAGTTTGGCGTAGTAGAAGGTGGGGTCGTCATTGCGGGAGGTTCCGTTCGGGTTTTGCAGTCCGCTGTCCAGATTCTGGTAGCCGCCGGCCACCGTAAAATTCCACCCGCTGCGGTGCAGAATGGAAGCGCTGCCGTTGTACTGGTTGGCGACGGTGTTGCTGATGGCCTGGGGATCGGCATAGGCCAGCGCCGCGGCGAATTCCCAGTCCTGGCCCCACTTGGCGGCGTACCGCAGGGCCACGTCCCCCCCGTCGGAAAGCAGCGAGCCGGAGAGCTGGAATCCCCAGAAGTCAGGGCTGTCGTAACGGATGCGGTTGCGGCGGCTCAGACCGTCGAAATCGTTGAAAACACTTCTGACCGCAGTGTTCGAAAGGGCGTTGGTGGCATCGTTGTAAAACAAAATCCCACCGGCCATGTCCTCGACGCTGGCATAGCCCACCACGCTGGTGCCGGACAGGTCCATCTCCGAGGTGCCGTCCGAGGCGGTGCTGCCCTTGCCCAGATAGAGCTTGCCGAAACGCTTGGAGGTCAGCTGGGCATCCATCCAGCGTTCGTTGAAACCGGTGCCGTCCCCATCATTCGGGTTCTTGTCGTTCTGGTTGACCATGTTGCTGGGATTGGACTGGTACTCGAACTCCATACGCGTACCGATGGTGAGATCGTCATTGACCTTGGCCTCGCCCAACAGTCCGATGCGCGAAGAGGAATTGTCGTTGTCGACAAAGTAGTAGTCCGAGCTGTTCCCGTCGTCGGCCGCCAGAAAGGCCCGGTCGACCTGCCCGTAGAGCTCGACCGACACCTTGTCGCCTTTGCCTTTGCCATGCAAGACACTCTTCGTATAGGGCGTCTTGGCCACCTCGGCCAGGGCGGCCGCCTTGGCTTCGTCCACCGCCTTCTGGGACAAGGCATCCACCTGCTGTTGCAGCTTCTCCAGCGCTTTGGCCTGGGCCTCGATCTGGGCCTGCTGCTGTTTGATCAGCTGCTCCATACGCTCCAGCGTCTTTTCATCCACCGCACCGGCAGGGCCCGCCAGGCTCAACACCAGGCCGACCGCCACCAGAAATCCCGCCATGCGGCGGGACATGCATCGCTTTCGGGACATCATTAATTCCTCCTTTCGTTTTTGCTTGTGGGAGACAAATGGGTTGTCTATGTCACGAATGGTATGGTCAAGCTGTGTTCGGGGGTACCAACAGTTCGGTGAGCGTGCCGATCCGGGCGGCATTCGACAGGCCCCTCAAGGTTGGGCGGTCGTCGGAGGGCCCGGTCTACGGTGCCACCGCTGACCGGGCCGCCGTTCCGGCCAGGCCTGTCAGATCGGAAGGGCGGCAAGCTGGGTGGCGACCACGCGGCTGAAGGTCAGCAACAGACCGCTCATGGCCGTCACGACCGCTTCATTGCTGTCGCCTTCCACCGGCTGCTGCAAGGTCATCCGCTTGCGCGGCGCCAGGGCCTTGCCGCCACGATCCAGCCATTCCCAACTGACGATCAGTAGGGCGCTCCCGTTGCGCACCGCGTCAAACCGGTCGATTTCCATCTGGAGCTGAAACTGCGGCGTGGATACCACCCACCAGGGATAGCGATAAACCCCGCCGCTGCCGGTGATGGTCGCCAGATTGTCCACCATGACCCGAATGGTGTTCTGTTTCAGGGGTTCTGCCCAGTTGGCGAAGGGGGCGGCGATGATCTCGCTGGCGCCGGACCGGGTGACCAGTTGCGGCCGGTCGAGGTAAGCGGGAAATACCAGGGGCCCCACCCCGATGGTCATGGGCTCCGCCCTGGCCGATGCCACGCGATCGGTATCGGAAGCCAATGCCGTCAGGACATAGAGCCTGGGCAGCCGCCGGGTGCCTTCACCCAGGCGGAGGCACCCGGCGACAAGGACCGCCAGGATCATTACCGCACTCATTGCATAGAACAGAGAACGCTTGGGCATCACTGGCCTCCCGGATTTTCCAGGCCCCGAATCAGGGCCTCGGGTTGCTGCTGCAGCAAATCGGTTAAGGCCCGCAGGGAGTTGGCGGCCGCCCCGACCTCCTTCAGGGCCTTGGCGACTTCGTAATGAAAAGCGGACCGCTCGCCATATCCCTCGGCCAGCAGGTCGACGGTTTGCAGCGTCTGATCAGCCTTGACCATGGCCTGGCGAATGGCTTCAAGCGCTGCCCGGGCCTCGACCAGCACCGGATCGATTTGCCGGTCGGTGTCCTGAATGAGTTTATCCGCGTTGTGCGAGGCGCGTTGCAGGCTCCGCAGCAGGGGCGCGGTCTGTTCGTCCAGATGGCGGGCCAGACCACCCACCGCGTCGGCCGCCGTCCGAATACTGCCGAGGACTTTCTCCAATTCGTTTTTGTCGAGGATGCCGCCGACCTGTTGCACGGCCTGATTGATGTTGTCGACCAATTCCCGAAAGGAAATTTTCTCGAGGGCCTGGGCGAGACGCTCGAAGCTGGAAGGAATGGTGGGAATCTCCGGAATCTTGCCGTCTCCTTTGAGACTTACCGAACTGTTGGGATAGAAATCCATCTGGATCATGAGTTGACCGGTAACGATGCTTTGCAGGGACAATTGGGCGCGCATGCCTTTTTCGATCAAGGTCCGTAAATCCGATACCCCCTTTGGCCCGCGACCGGCCCCTTCCGAATGATGGAAACGCCGGGGATCGATCTCCACCATGACGGGCACCGTGAATTTCAAGGGGTTGCTTTCGATGAAGACCGAGATGTCGGTTACTTCGCCCACCCGCACGCCGCGAAACGCCACGGGGGCACCGATATTCAACCCCTTGAGGTCGCCGTCGAAGTACATGACATAGGTTTCCTGGCTCCGAAAAAACACGCCGGAGCCAAAGGTCAGGATGCCGGCCACCGCCAGCACCAGGGCTCCGATAACAAAGGCTCCGATGGCGGTCTTGCTCCCCTTTAGACTCATGCTTTACTCCCGAATAGGCGCTCGGAAAGCACCGCTCCCCATGTCAGACATGAAAGGTATGGTCCCGTGTAAGAAACCGTACGATACGGTCATCCCGCGACGAAGCCGCCAGTTGCTTCGGATCGCCCCGGGCGATCATGGTTTTCGCTTCCGCATCCAAAAAAACCGCCCCGCTGCCGATGGAAAATATGCTGGCCAGTTCATGGGTCACCACGATCACCGTGGTTCCCAGACTGTCGTTGATTTCCAGAATCAGATCATCCAGCCGTTTGGCGCTGATCGGATCCAGGCCGGCCGAAGGCTCGTCGAAAAACAGGATTTCCGGATCCAGGGCCATGGCCCTGGCCAGACCGGCCCGCTTGCGCATGCCGCCGCTGATTTCCGCCGGGTAGTAGTCCTCAAATCCCGCCAATCCCACCAGGGCCAACTTAAGGGCCACCATTTCGCCGATGCGTTGCCGGTCCAGTCGGGTGTATTCCCGCAACGGCAGGGCCACATTTTCCGCCAGGGTCATGGAACTCCATAAAGCGCCGCCCTGGTAGAGAATGCCCATACGGCGCATGAGGTCCTGGCGGACGGGTTCGGGGGAGGCCCAGAAATCGGTAGCGCCGTATAAGATCCGCCCGCCCGCCGGCGCCTGCAACCCGATCAGATGCCTGAGCAGGGTGCTTTTCCCGCAACCGCTGCCCCCCATGACGATAAAAATATCACCCCGCTTGACCTCGAAGTTGAGGTCGCGCTGGATCACGACGTCACCATAAGCCATGGTGAGATCCTGGACGACGATATGGGCAGGGCCTTCACTCATTGCGTAGCAAAACCTGAGGATCCCGATGGTGTGGGATTACACACCGATAATATTGCAGATCACCGTAATGATGGCATCCGCGACCACAATAGCGACAATGCCGGTCACCACCGCCCGGGTGGCCGCCCCGCCCACCGCCATGGCGCTGCGGCCGCACTGCATGCCGCGCAGGCAACCGGCCATGGCCACCAAAACGCCGAAGACAGCGCTTTTGACCAGCCCGACCGTGAAATGATTCAGGGCCACGGCATGCTGGGTTTGCACCCAGTACTGCCGGAAAGGCAGGTCCAGCATGCCGGTGCCGACGATGAAACCGCCGGCAATGCCCATCAGATCGGCATAGAGGCACAGGAGAGGCATCATCAGAACCAATGCCAGGATACGCGGGAGCACCAAAAATTCAATGGGGGAAATCCCCATGGTGACCAGGGCGTCAATCTCTTCGTTGACCTGCATGGTGCCCAACTGGGCGGCAAAGGCTGCCCCCGTGCGCCCCGCCATGATGACCGCGGCCATCATGGCCCCCATTTCCCGGGCCATGCCCAAACCCACCAGGTTGGCCACATAGATCTGGGCGCCGAACATGCGCAATTGTACCGCACCCACAAAGGCCAGGATCAACCCCACGAGGACGCTGATCAGCGAGACGATTGGAAGCGCCCGGGCACCGCAATCCTGCACCATGAATCCGAAATCCCGCCAGGGAAAACGCGCCCGGCCGGTCACGAGGCGGCCGGCGGCTGCAACAATCTCGCCGGTGAACGTCAATACCGAGCGTGCCTCCGCAAGGACGGCAACGGTATGATCCCCGACCCGCTCCAGCCATCCCGCATATCCCCGGTGACGCCGAGCGCCCTGCCTTTCCGGCACGCCCATGGCAAGCTCAAGCATCCGGCGGGCTCCCTCCGGCAATCCTTCCGTTTTGAACGCGATGTTTGCCGACCGGCAATGTTGCCTGAGTGTCAGGAGGAATGCCAGGTAGGCGCTGTCCCAGCTCTCCAGGGCGCGGGTATCAAATCCGACGCCGGCCGGTTTAAACGCCTCCAGGGCATCCACCAGCGATTGGAACGGGGGGATATCGGCCTGGACCCGCCAATCCCCCGCAAAGCGGATTTCAGCCGCCGTTTCATCTGATCGGTGGAGATGAAATTGTGCCGGCGTGAAGTGATCCGTCATCGCGACCTGCGGCCTATGTGATGTTGTCGGATAAGCGAGTACGGTTCAAAGCCGTGCCCGCGGGGGTGGGAGCCTGCTACACAAGATCGTTGATGCGCTGGCGATCGTCTTCAGAATCGGTAGACCATGGCCAGCATGATCATATCCACCCCGGGATTTTCGCTGTAAATCCCGGCATTGGACATGTGCTGAACGCGGGCCAGGACACTGAGGTTTTCCAGAAACCAGTAGTATAAGCTGATGTGGTGGGTGAACTGTAGCGGTCCGCCCAAATCTTCGGCCCCGTATTGGTGCCTGCTGATCAGGGTCAGGGCCGACCCGGCCCGCAATTCAATGGGCAAGCGACCGCCGGCGCCGTTGAAAACGAATTCGAAACCCAGCGAACCCGCAACTCCTCTTTCGCCGCCACCGTCCAAAATTCCCACACTTGTCGTCAGGTTGGTGTCGACTTGGATGGCCCGCCCCCACTGCCAGCTCCAGGGGAGGCCATAACTAGCAAACAAATCGTACTGGTTGAAGGATTCATCCTCGTTGTTGAAACTGGGCCCGGCACGCAGCCCCGCTTCCCAGGAACTTCGACCAGCGATCGCATTTACAGGGCAAAGGGCGATGATGGCGGCGATCAGCATGGCAAAGGCCATCAGCAGAGGTCGGTAACGTTGCAATTTTTCGGTCGCCCTCCCCTGTCGATGATGTCGTTGCCGTTTTTACCCGCCGGGCGAACCCGCTCATAAACCCGTGCCCGACGTGACCGAATCATAGCATAAATTATTCCGGTTGCAATACCACCCGCACGTGCTAATTTAAAATCTTTCAAGCACTTGGGACTTCCGGATAACGGTTTGGAGTCCTGCGCGGCCGCCTTGCACCGCGTTAGTGATTGACATGGCGACCGCCATATGCCATGTGCGGTCCTTTTCTTTCCCAACCCAGCGTCGGATGACGCCCCGTCGGAGGAAACGAACCGGGGCTGATGTAAAAATCAATTAGGAGCATTTTGCGTGGCCAACAATCTCTACATCACATCTTTGGCACCCCGCAGCGGGAAATCGGTCATGAGTCTCGGCATCATGGAGATGCTGTCCCGCCGTATCCGGAAAATCGGCTTTTTCCGTCCTATCATTCCGGAGGGCGGGCAAGACAACAATATCCAGCTCATTTTAAAGCGCTATGCCTTGGACCTCCCCTACGAAGCCATGTATGCCTATAGCCACGAGAAAGCCATGGAATTGTTCACCCGCGGCGAGACCGACGAACTGATCAAGGGGATCGTGGCCAAATACAAGGCGCTGGAAAGCCGCTGCAACTTTGTCTTATGCGAAGGAACGGATTATACCGGCGTCTCTTCAGCGTTTGAGCTCGACTTCAACGCGGCCGTAGCCAACAATCTGGGCGCCCCGATTTTAACCGTCGTCAACGGCCGCGATAAAAGCATCCCAGAGGTTCGGGATGCGGTGCGCATTGCCGAAGAAGCCTTTACGCAGCAGGGATGCGTGATTCTGGCCACCATCGTCAACCGCTATACGGGCGATGATCTCCCCCAACTGGCGCTTGCAATGCGCCCGGCGAACGACCAGCAGCCGCCGGTATATGTGATCCCCAACGAAGACATTCTGGGCAAACCCACGGTGGGGGAAATCGCCCGGGCGCTGACCGGCAGCTGCATCCAGTGCGAACCGGACGGCATGAACCGTGAAGTCGGACAAATCCTGGTGGCGGCCATGCAATTGCGCAATTTTCTGGACTACCTCCAGGAAGGCGCCCTGATCATCGCCCCGGGGGACCGCGCCGATATCATCCTGGGGACCCTGGCGACATTCTTTTCCGAAACCTACCCCAACGTGGCCGGCATCGTGCTGACCGGCGGCCTGTCCCCCGAACCACCGGTGCAGCGGCTGATCGATGGCCTGCGCAGCACGCCGATATCGCGTCTGCCCACGCCGATCATCAGCGTGGCAACGGACACCTTTCATACCGCCACCAACGCTTATACTGTTCGCGCGACCCTCACACCGGACAACGAGCGGAAAATCGCCACGGCCCTGGGGCTTTTTGAAACCCACGTGGATGTGGAAGGCCTCGAGAAGCGCATTGCGGTGACCCGCTCAATCCGCAAGACGCCTATCATGTTCCAGTATCAGCTCATCGAGCGTGCCAAAGCCCGACGACGGCACATTGTCCTGCCCGAAGGCGTGGAGGACCGTATCCTGCGGGCCGCTGAAATTCTCTCGCGACGCGGCGTCGCCCACCTGACCCTGCTGGGGGATACAGCCAAGATCGAACAGAAAATCACCCGGCTCGGCCTGCAACTGAAGGATGTCCCCATTATCGACCCCCTCACATCCAGCCTGCGCGAGGACTATGCGGCCTTTTACTATGATCTGCGCAAACACAAGGGCATCAATGAAGAAATGGCCCGGGACGCCATGACCGACGTGAGCTATTTCGGGACCATGATGGTACACCTGGGCCAGGCCGACGGCATGGTGTCAGGTGCCATCCACACCACGGCCCATACCATCCGGCCGGCCTTTGAAATCATCCGCACCAAGGCGGACTGTTCTATCGTCTCCAGCGTCTTTTTCATGTGTCTGCAGGACCGGGTGCTGGTCTACGGCGATTGTGCCATCAATCCCAACCCGAGTGCGGTTCAGTTGGCCGACATTGCCGTCAGCTCGGCCGAAACAGCCGCTAAATTCGGCGTGGAGCCGCGGGTGGCCATGCTCTCCTATTCCACAGGGGCTTCCGGCAAGGGCGAAGATGTCGATAACGTGCGCGCCGCCACGCAGTTGGTAAGGGAACGCCGGCCGGATCTGCAGATCGAAGGGCCCATCCAATACGATGCCGCCATCGACGCCAGTGTGGCCCGTACCAAGATGCCCAACAGTGCGGTTGCCGGGAAGGCCACGGTCTTTATCTTCCCGGATCTGAATACCGGCAACAACACCTACAAAGCTGTCCAGCGATCCGCCCACGCCATCGCCGTGGGCCCTGTCCTGCAGGGCCTCAACAAACCGGTCAATGATTTGAGCCGCGGATGCCTCGTGGAAGACATCGTCAACACGGTGGCCATTACCGCCATCCAGGCTCAAGAAGAACAGGCGCGCTAAAGAGAAGCCTTAACACCAGCCCTCACAGGAAATGACGCCTTCATGAAAATCATGGTCATCAATTCCGGCAGTTCATCAATCAAATACCAGATTTTCGAGATGCAGGATCGATCGGTACTGGCATCCGGACTGGTGGAAAAAATCGGCGAGCCCGATGGTCGCCTCACCCAACAGACCAAAGCCGGGGGCCGCGCTTTCGAGACCATCGAAAATACCCTGCCGATTGCCGATCACAAAGCCGGCTTTGACCTGATCAACGCAACCCTCAAGGAAACCGGAGCCCTGGCCGACATGGCCGAATTGGTCGGCATCGGGCACCGCGTGGTCCACGGCGGCGAGGCCTTCCAACAGCCCACCCTGATCGATGCCGAGGTTATCGGCACCATTCGCTCGCTGATTCCCTTGGCTCCCTTGCACAACCCGGCCAATCTAACCGGAATCGAGGTGGCCCTGGCCATTGCCCCGCAAGTACCCCAGGTGGCGATTTTCGACACGGCTTTCCACCAGAGTCTACCGCCCCACGCTTTCCGCTACGCCCTGCCGCGGGAACTCTACGAGCGGCATGCCATTCGCCGCTACGGATTCCACGGAACCTCCCATTTCTATGTGGCCAAGCAGGCGGCCCGCATGCTGAAGCACCCCTTGGAATCCCTCAGTTTGATCACCCTACATCTGGGCAACGGCGCCAGCGCGGCAGCGATCCGCGACGGTAAGAGCATCGACACCTCCATGGGGCTGACGCCGCTGGAAGGGTTGATCATGGGCACCCGCTGCGGCGACCTGGATCCGGCCATCATTTTTTATCTGGCCCGGGAGACCGGCCGCAGCGTGGAGGCCATCGACGATCTGCTCAACAGAGACAGCGGCCTGCGGGGCATCTGCGGCGCCAACGACATGCGCGAAATCCATCGTCTCGCGGAGGCCGGGGACCCGGCCGCGCAGCTGGCCATCGACATGTACGTCTATCGTCTACGGAAGTATATCGGCAGCTACAGCGCCGCCCTGGGCCGGCTGGAGGCCATCATCTTTACCGGCGGCATCGGCGAAAATGCCGGCTCCATTCGCGCAGCCGTCTGTCGCGATATGGCCCTGTTCGGTCTTGAGATCGACCTCGCCAAGAATGACGCGCCCTCACGGGAGGCCCGCGAAATCCAGGACGACACCAGCCGCGTCAAGATCCTCGTGATCCCCACCAACGAAGAACTTGAAATTGCCGATCAGACTAAGGTATTGTTGTCGCAAGCAGGCCTGATTTAAAGCGCACCTCCCGGCGCGCCTGTCAGTGCGGCCGGCGCCGCAGGCGTCCGCCGGGCAGCGCTCCTGCCATGCCGTCGAGCGGCGGTGCATCCCCCGGCGCTGTCGATGGGCCGTATTGTTTTTCGCCCAATCGGTTCTAGTATATATTCCGGTACACCGTTTGTGAAATCCCTTCATACCCTTCAACGGTCGAACAGGAGACCGCATCCATGACACCACTGACACCCTTGACATCCTTCCGGGGCCCGCGCGGTCCTGTGATCCTTTTGATAATGGACGGGATCGGCATCGGACGTTTTCCGGAAGGCGACATGGTACGCCAGGCCAACACCCCGGTCTTGGACTGGCTGGCCGACCACAGCCTGACCACCCGTCTCAAAGCCCATGGCACGGCGGTGGGCATGCCCTCGGACAGTGATATGGGCAACAGCGAGGTCGGCCACAATGCCATCGGCTGCGGACGGGTGTTCGAACAGGGCGCCGCTTTAGTCAACGCGTCCATTGCCGACGGCGCCCTTTTCAAGGGAAAGGTGTGGCAGGAGCTGATCACCAATGCCGCGCGCCCGGGTCAAAGCCTCCATTTCATCGGACTGCTCTCCGACGGCAACGTCCACAGCCACATCGATCACCTGGAAGCCCTGCTCGCCGAAGCCCGGCGCAGCGGGGTGACCAAGGCCCGGGTGCACGCCCTGCTGGACGGCCGCGATGTGCCGTCGACCTCGGCGCTGACCTACATCGATCGCCTGGAAACGGTTTTGGCCGACCTCAACCAATCAGGCGGTGTCGATTTCGCCATTGCCTCCGGCGGCGGTCGCATGAAGATCACCATGGACCGCTACGAGGCCGACTGGGACATGGTGGCCCGCGGCTGGCAGACCCATGTCAAAGGCGAAGGTCGGGGGTTTGTATCCAGCCGTGAGGCCATCGAGACCTATCGGAAGGAGCATCCCGGCGTCATCGATCAGGATCTGCCGCCCTTCGTGATTCAGCGTGATGGGGCACCGGTTGGACCCATCCGGGATGGCGACAGCGTCATTTTCTTCAATTTCCGCGGCGATCGGGCCATCGAAATCAGCAAGGCCTTCGAAGAGCAGACCTTTTCCCATTTTGAGCGGCAGCCCTTCCCCCAGGTCCAGTATGCCGGCATGATGCAGTATGACGGCGATGCTTTGATCCCCAAGCGTTATCTGGTCGATCCCCCGGGCATCGATCGCACCATGGGCGAGTATCTGGCCAAAAGCGGCGTGCGCCAACTGGCCATCAGCGAAACCCAGAAATTCGGTCATGTGACGTATTTTTTCAACGGCAACCGCACCGGGAAGTTCGACGAATCCCTGGAAGATTATATCGAAGTCCCCTCGGACCGCGTTCCCTTCGAAGAGCGCCCCTGGATGAAGGCCGCGGAAATCACGGACAAGGTAGTGGAAGCCGTCCAGGCCAACCGGCACCGCTTCATCCGCCTGAATTATGCCAACGGCGACATGGTGGGCCATACCGGAATCCTTCCGGCGGTGGAAATCGCCGTGGAAACGGTGGATCTCTGCCTGGGAAGGATGCTGCAGGCCGTTCAAGCAAGCGAAGGCCTCCTGATCGTTTCGGCCGACCATGGCAATGCGGACGATATGTTCGAACGCAACAAAAAAACAGGCGCCGTCATGATCGAAGACGGCACAGGCCTTCCCAAAACCAAGACCTCCCATTCCCTCAACCCGGTTCCGGTGTATATTTACGAGCCCACCGGCCGCATACCCCTGCGGCTTTCCCGGCACAAGGATCTGGGCATCAGCAGCCTGGCCGCAACAACCCTGACCCTGCTGGGGTTTGAACCGCCGGCGGATTATACGCCGAGTATTGTGGATCTCGGATGAACCCTCTCGATTCACGACTGCTCAGCCCCCAGTCGCGACCGGTCGTATACTGAAAACGTGGCACGCGCAAATTTGACGAAAATACTAAGCGAGGTGAAGCATGGCAAAACTGACGGTGGATGATTTGGTCGTAGAAGACCAAAGGGTATTGATGCGTGTGGATTTCAACGTCCCGCTCAAAGACGGGCAGGTGGCGGACGATACGCGTATCCGGGCCGCCCTGCCGACGATTCAAACCATCCTGGCGCGCGGCGGCCGTCTGGTGCTCATGTCCCATCTGGGCCGCCCCAAAGGGCAGCGCGTGCCCGAACTCTCCCTGGCGCCCTGCGCCCGGGTCCTGCAAGATCTGCTGCAGCAGCCGGTGACCTTCGTGGACGACTGTATCGGTCCGGCCGTGGAAGCCGCCGCCGACCTGCTGAGCAACGGTGAGCTCATGCTGCTGGAGAACCTGCGCTTCCACCGGGAGGAAACCGACAACAATCCGGGGTTTGCCGCCAAGTTGGCCCGCCTGGGGGATGTCTACGTCAACGATGCCTTCGGCACGGCCCATCGCGCCCACGCCTCCACGGAAGGGGTCACCCACCATATCGATCTGTGTGCCGCCGGATATCTGCTGATGAAAGAGATCAACTATCTCGGGCGGGTTATCGAAACACCCCAAAAGCCGTTCGTGGCCGTTCTGGGCGGCGCCAAGATCTCCGGCAAAATCGATGTGATCGATCACCTGCTGGACAAGGTGGACCATATTCTCGTGGGCGGCGGCATGGCCTATACTTTTTTCAAAGCCCAAGGTTACGGCATCGGTACTTCGCTGTTGGAGGAAGATCGCGTCGACATGGCCCGCCGCCTTCTGGAAAAAGCCAACGGCAAGATCATCCTGCCCAGCGACACCCTGGTCACCGACCGGCTTGATATCAAAGAGGGCACCATCGGGAACCTCAAGGCCGTGCCGGTGGACGCCATCCCCGATGGCTGGTGCGGCGTGGATATCGGGCCCCAGACCCTTACAAACTATGGCCGGACCCTGCGTGCGGCCCGTACCGTGGTGTGGAACGGCCCCATGGGAATCTTCGAGCTGCCGGCCAGTGCCGAAGGAACCTTCGCCCTGGCTCGCCTTATGGCCGATATTACCGCCGCCGGGGCGATCACGGTGATCGGGGGCGGCGACTCGGCCCGGGCCGTAGCAGATGCCGGTGTGGCTCAGAACGTCTCGCATGTCTCCACCGGGGGCGGCGCTTCGCTCGAGATGCTGGAGGGCAAGGTCCTACCCGGTCTGGCGGCCTTGACGGATAAATGAAGGGGGTCCCCATGACAGCGGTCAACGACCTGTTAAACCAAGTACGCCAAGGCTTTCAGGGCCTCGATGTCCCCGACCGATACAAGAACAGGGCGCTGGAATGGCTTACCCGCTGGATGACCGATCCGGTCTTCCAGGACTATCGGCCCCAGATCAGCTACCTGATCGAAACCCAACGCTGGGAGTTTCTGCTGGATGCCTTCTACCAGGTCATTCCTTTCGGCACCGGCGGCCGCCGGGGCCTGGTGGGGATCGGCCCCAACCGCATCAACCCCTGGACCATCCGCTCTTCCGCCCAGGGACATGCCCAGTACCTGATCCAGCAGTTCGGCGACGAGGCCCGGCGACGCGGCATCGTGTTGACCTATGACGTGCGACGTTTTTCCGAAAAGCAGCCCTATGCCCAGGATCGGCCCAATCCGGTGCAGAATCTGGACGGACGGGATCTGGCCGTGGCGGCCGCGGAAGTCTATGCGGCCAACGGCATCCGCGTCTATATGTTCGACGGGGTGCGCAGCACACCCCAGTTGTCCTTCACCATCCGCCATCTTAACGGCATCTCCGGAGACATGTTCAGCGCCAGCCACAACCTGCCCAGCGACAACGGCAAAAAAGTCTATGACCGCTTCGGCGGCCAATTGATCCCGCCGGAGGATCAAACTCTGGTGGATGAAGTCAGCGAGCATGTCTCCCGGATTCGCACCCTGCCCTACCGGGAGGCAGTGGAGCAGGGGCTCATCCACCCACTCGGCGAAGAAGCGGATCAGGCCTACCAGCAGGCCGTGGCTGCCTTGAGCCGCTCCGGGGAACGCGGCATCCGTCTGCTCTACGCGCCCCTGCACGGCACCGGACTGACATCGGTCTACCCGATTTTAAAACAGCTGGGCTTCGACATCACCCTGGATCCGGCCACCGCCAACCTGAGCGGCGCTTTCGAAAATGTCACCTTCCACATCCCCAACCCGGAAGTACGACAGTCCTTCGACAGTGCCCTGCCCCATGCCGCGAAGATCCAGGCCGATCTGATCTTAAGCACCGATCCCGATGCGGATCGTATCGGGATCATGGTCCGCCACCAGGACGACTGGGTGTTTTTAACCGGCAACGAGATCGGGATTCTGCTGGCCCACTACGGCATCCGTCAGGCCGAAGACCGCGGGGATTTGGGGGCCGACAGCACGATTATCAAGACCGATGTGACAACCTCGCTCATTGCACGCCTGGCCGAATCCAAGGGCGTGTCGTGTATCGGCGACTTGCTGGTGGGGTTTAAATATATCGGGGCGGAGATGAACCGGCTGGACACCGCCGGGAAGATGCCGGGGTTTATTTTGGGGACCGAAGAAAGCCATGGCTACCTGATGGGCAACTATGCCCGGGACAAGGACGCCGCCGGGGCCGCCATCTGGATGGCGGAATACGCCGCCGAACTCAAGCGCACAGGCCTGACCCTGGTGGACCAGCTTGAGCGCATCTATGCCGCCCATGGGTATTGCCACAACCATCTGACCGAAATCCGGCTGCTGGGCGCCGTGGGCATGGAGCAGATCGGGAGCATCATGGACGAGCTGCGCCGGCGGCCGCCGGAGGCCTTCGGTGATTTCGGCGTGCAATCCAAGCGCGACCGCTGGGAAGGCCCGCCCCAGCCGCACCTTTCCAGCACCGACACGGCCGCGCGCAACGTGCTCGTGTTTCACCTCCGGAACACAGACGCGACCAGCAGCATGCGCGTGACCGTTCGCCCCTCGGGTACGGAACCCAAGGTCAAGATGTACTTCGAGGTGGTCGGCAAGCCTTGCCCGCTCGCGCAGCTCGACGCCGCCCGGGCCGCGATCCGTAAAACCGGCGAACACATCGAAAAGGCGGTCATGTTGCACTGCTACCGCATTCTGGGAATTGATTTTCCGGAACGGGGCTTCCTCCTGTTCTGGCAGCTGCCCCTGACCGACAAACTGCATTATTTCGAGATCGAAGACGACATCGCCGCCTTGCAGCAATTGGCATCCCCTGGTGAGCGTCAAAATCGCCTGAATGCGATGCTGGCCTTTCTGGGCGCCAATCCGATCGAAAAAATTGACGACGCCTTCAAGGCCCGCTACGGGGAAAGCCTTCGCTCGTATCTGAAGATTGTGCCCTGAGGCCTGGATAAAGGCTGTCAGGGCAGCCATTCGGGGACGGCTTCTTTCGCGCGCGAATTCGGTGCCTGGCGCGAAGGGGAAAAACGGCAGCGTCGTTCGGCTCGTGTTTGTCCCGAAATGGTTGATTTTAGCTGATAGGAGGGTCCATGGCGCCTGACGACAAACGCTTCCAATCCCGCCATATCGGTATCATCTCCACCCGCATCGCCGGCACCGACGGGGTTTCTCTGGAGACTGAAAAGTGGGCCGACGTTTTGGAGAAAGAAGGATTCAGCTGCTTTTATCTGGCCGGCGAACTGGACCGCCCGCCCGAACGCAGCATCGTGGTGGCGGAGGCTCATTTTACCCACCCCGACATCCAGGGCATTTACCGCGACTGCTTCGACCGCGAAATCCGCCAACGCCGCACCACCGAAAAACTCCACAGGCTCAAAAACCTTCTCAAGGATCATTTGGAAACATTCGTGAGACGCTTCGATCTCGGCCTGCTGCTGATCGAAAACGCCCTGACGATACCCCTGAACATCCCCTTAGGCGTCGCTCTGACCGAGTTCATCATGGAAACCGGCATCCCGACCATCGCCCACCACCACGATTTCTACTGGGAGCGCGACCGATTCACCAATAACGCCGTTGCCGACTATTTGAGTCTGGCGTTTCCGCCCAACCTGCCCAGTATCCGGCATGTGGTCATCAACTCCCACGCCAGCACGCAATTGAGCCTGCGCACCGGCATTTCCGCCCTGGTGTGCCCCAACGTCATGGATTTTGCCAACCCGCCGGAGCCGCCCGACGACTACGCCGCCGATGTGCGCCAGGCCCTGGGGTTGGAGGACGACGAACTATTGATTCTCCAGCCCACCCGGGTCGTCCAGCGCAAGGGCATCGAGCATGCCATCGAGCTGGTGCACCGCCTGGGCCGCAAGGCCAAATTGATCATATCCCATGCCTCGGGCGATGAAGGCTATGACTACGAGCTGCGCCTGCGGGATTATTCCGATCTCATGGGGGTCAACACCCTCTTTGTCTCGGACATCATCAACGAGCATCGCGGCACGACGGACGACGGTCGCAAGATCTACACCCTGGAGGACATCTACCCCTTTGCCGACCTGGTGACCTACCCTTCCACTTTCGAAGGGTTCGGCAATGCCTTTCTGGAAGCAGTCTACTTTCGCAAACCCATCGTGGTGAACAACTATTCCATCTACCACAAGGACATCAAGCCCAAGGGCTTCCAAGTCATCGAAATCGACGGTTACGTGACCGAAGAGGCCGTCCAGAAAGCCTGCTGGGTGCTCAATGACCAGCGGTTGTGCAAACGCATGGTCGATCACAACTATGAACTGGGCCGCCGCTACTTTTCATATGAAGTACTGCACTCCCAGCTCAGGGCTTTCATGATGGTCAATCGTATGGGGGGGCGTGACGGTATACGGGGTGAAATTGGATGAACGGGGTGAGCGCAGTGTCATCACAGCCAGCCCGCCGAACAGGCGGGGATCGAAGCCAAGCCGCCTTCCGGTTCCTGGGCGGGCGTCACCCCTCCCGGCCAAGCGTGTCCTTGATGGTCTCCGCCAGCCCATTGCGCACCACAGGTTTGTAGATCAGCTTGCGGACACCTATCTGGCGTGCGCGCTCTTCGTTCATCCGCTCGTTGAAGCCCGTGCACAGGATGATGGGCATATCCGGCCGGATTCGGAGAAGGGCGCGTGATAATTCATCCCCGGCCATCTCCGGCATGGTCATGTCAGTGATGACCAGATCGAAGGCCTGGGGCGTATCGGCGAAGGCCTGCAGCGCCTCACGGCTGCTCGTATATGCCTTCACCCGGTAGCCTAGGGAATCCAGTATCAGCTGCATGACATGCGCCACCTGAGGTTCGTCGTCCACCACCAGGATCGTTTCCTGCCGGCCGGCCGTCGTCACACTTATTCCAGTCGTTTCCGGAACTTGAGCAACCACGTGGTGGGCCGGCAAAAAGATACGGAAGACAGTCCCCCGTCCCGGCTCGCTTTCGACCTGTATATCCCCCCCGCAGTTCTTGACGATACCGTGGACGACGGACAGCCCCATGCCGGTCCCCTTGCCTTTGCCTTTGGTTGTAAAATAGGGGTCGAAAATACGGTCTATAATCTCCGGTGCAATCCCCTGGCCGGTATCGGCCACCGTCAATTGAACACTGCGGCGGTTTTCATCCCCACCACCCGCAAGGCCCGTGCCGGCGTACCCTTGGCGGTCGTCAAGGGTAATGGTGAGGACCCCGCCACTTGTCTCCATGGCATGGGCGGCATTGGTGGCCAGATTCATCACGACCTGGTGCAGCTGGGTGGGGTCCGCCATCACGGTTGCATCCGAATGAAGGGCTTCCCGAATGGCGATGGTAGCAGGGATGGAGGCCCGCAGCAGTTTGACAGCCTCCCGCACCACACTGCTGAAGCGGACCGGTTTAGGCGCGATCTCCGCCTGGCGGCTAAAGGTCAGGATCTGTTGGGTGAGATCCTTGGCCCGGTGGGCGGCCTTGAGAATTTCATTCAGGTAGCCGTCCACCGGAGACCGGCCCCGGCAGTCTTCCAGCGCAATTTCGCTGTATCCCAGAATCGCGGCCAAAATATTGTTGAAATCGTGGGCAATGCCGCCGGCCAGGGTGCCGATGGCTTCCATCTTCTGGGCCTGGCGCAGCTTGGTTTCCAGCTCAATTTTCTCTTCCTGGATGCTGGTCAGTTCCGTAATATCCATGGCGATCTGCAAGCGCACCAGCCGACCGTCAATCCAACGGATGGCCCGGTCGAAATTCAGATAGCGCCGCCCGGTAACCGGGTTGCTGCCCTCCCAGACATGCAGCCCCGTGGCCTGGCCGTCAGCGTCCACAATGGCCGCACTGATACAGGGATCACAGGGTGTCTCCCTGTTTTGAAACACTTCCCAGCATTTGGCGCCGGTCTTATCACCACCAAAGCTTTCGCGCATGTGCCGATTCATGAGCAGGATGTCATGGTTTTCAATATCGGCCACGAAGACGTCCGCATCGATGCTGTCCAGAACGGTCACCAGGATTTCGTGGGAATGCGTGATCTCTTCTTCGGCCCGGCGGCGCTCGGCAAATTCACGCTTCAAATCGTCGTTGGCTTTCCGCAGTTCCAGATGTTTTTCCGCCAGCGAGCGGCCTGTCGCCTGCTGCTTTTCGAGCACCGTCTTAAGCCCTCGCAGCAAAACAGCGATCGAAAGCGTAACAACGGTGTCCAACAAAAGAAAGTTGGCGCTGATCACCCACCATTTGTCGGCCATATTCGCGGGGATAAAAGCGATCGTCAGATGACCGGTCGCCAGGGTAATGCCAAAACAAATCACGGTTGCGGCATTGATCGCCAGGGAGACCATCGCCGGTCTCAGACCGAAAAGGAGACTGGTCATGATCGGGAACGCAAAAAGCCAGATCGGCCCGGCGGCAAAGGGTCCCAAGCGGATGAGAAGTGCCACCCCCAGAAAATAAATAAACGCCAGCAGCATGCCCGCCCGCAGGGTAAACGCAACCCGCCGTGCTAACGTCCCCCATACGAACCAAGCATACCCAAGGGTATCGAAAACCGCCAGCCACCAGATTTTTTCAACGATGGACAGATAAACGCTGGGGAGATAGGCGATAGCGCCCAAAAGCGCCACGGCGCGATAAATCACATCCAGAATGCGCTCGCGCCAGTACATGATGCTGCTGGCCGTCGTCGTTTCCTGAGGCTCGCCCCGCGGATATAGGGTGCCTAAAACCCTTGTGATGCTATCCCCGAAGATCATTGAGCGTCCTTCCCGGTGGTGTATTGTCGGACCCGGCAACTTTGATACTTGATTTTGGTGCGGGAACTGCTAATTTGGTGATCATAACATCATCCCCAACCGGTTTGGCGGGAGGTTACGATGAAAACGAAATGGATAGGTGCCTCACTTGTACTGGTCATGATGGCTGCCGGCCCTCTGCTTGCCGATTCGGTCTATTTCTGGACCGATGAAGCCGGGGTCCGTCATTACAGCAATACCGGTATCCCACCCGGAGTTCAAGAATCCAGCGAACGCCCCGAAGAATTCTCCCCAGCCCCCAGCCCTGAGTCAAACGATGCGTCCGGGAACGACAGCGCCAGTAAACCCTCGCCGGATACATGGTCCGGGGATACACCCGAAGAAAAAGAGGCGGCCGCTGACAGCACCAAAAAAATGGATAAACGGCTGGCCGCCAGGGTCGAGAAAGAGCGCGCCCGTCTGGGGGCCGAAATCAAGCGGATCCAGAATCTGTCCATCGGCAATTCTTTTACGCCGGGTATGAAGGACGCCATGGTCAAACCCCTCGAAGAGCAACTGGCGCTGCTCAATGCCGATCCGGAGCGCTATTTCCGGATGAAACGCGAAGGTGCTTTCGACAACGGTTCCGGCGGCAACGCCCCGCCTGCGAGTAGTCCTCTCGGCAACTCCTTAGAATCTTTTGAAGGTTCCTCCTCGTCAGGCCAATCCTCGACGGGCGAAGTGAATCCTCCCGTGGGGGAATCCGGAAGCCCTCCTTCCGAATAAAGGTATTACGCTGAGGAACCATCCGAACAGGCGTGTTCACAGGGGGTAGCGATGTCCCTGCCGTGAAAAGCGCGTGCATTGAAGGGCGGCCCCCAGCAGGGCCGCTCTGTTCTGTCTGGCGTCAGGCCATGGCCTGCAATACCTTCTTGACGGTGTTGCCGTCGGCTTTGCTGCCGAAATGTCCCATGATGTCCCCCATGGCCTGCATTTTGTTTTTATAGGTCGCGAAGTCGATATTCGCGTTGATCCATTCAGCAATTTCACGATCGGAAGCCATGACGGGCAAATAGGCCTCCAAGACCTTCAGATAGTCCGAGGGCCCGGCGGCGCCCTGCCGGTTCAGCACCTCCTTTTCGGACTTGATCAGCTTCTTGATCACCTGCAATACCTCCTTGTCCGACACGTCCTTTGCGGGAAGCCGGCCCAGCTCCCCGATGACGACGCGCAGGGCGTCCTTTTTAGGCGTGTCCTGAACCCTCATGGCCGCTTTTAAATCCGCTTTGATCTGCTCTTGTAACTTCATCGGTGGGTATCCCTTGAAAAGGTCATGGTTTCCCGGCAGTCTTCGATGCGGTGCTTCCTTGGCGTGAAGCGGGAATCGTTGCGTGGCATTGGGTTTCAGACGCCGGCCTTTACCGTCGGGAGTCGCCTCCGGCAAGAACGGCCCTTGCACCGGGTATTAAGGGAGATGGTCTTTCTACGATACTGCGTGGCCCGCTAAAGTCAAGCCGTTGCATCCCCATGCCATTTATCCTATAGAGATGCCGCTTGGATAACCCCATTCTCCTTTAAGGGATATTTCGAACCCTATGGACACTGCTAACGCCCCCGTCGAATTGCTGGCGCCGGCGGGTAATTTCGAAAAACTGGAAACCGCCATTCACTTCGGTGCCGACGCCGTCTATCTGTCCGGCGAAGAGTTCAGCCTGCGTAATTTCTCCGGCAATTTCAGCCTCGATGGCCTTCATACGGCCGTCCGCTACGCCCACCGCCGTGGGGTACGTGTCTACGTGGCTTGCAACATCTATTCCCGCAATCAGGAGCAGGCGGCCCTAAACCGCTATCTGCAACAGCTGGCGGCCATCGGTCCCGACGCCGTGATCGTGTCCGACCCGGCCGTTTTTATGGCGGTTCGCAACATTCAGCCCGCGCTGCCGGTTCACATCAGCACCCAGGCCAACACCACGAATTATGCCGCCGCGCGATTCTGGCGCGATCTCGGCGCCGAGCGCATTATTGCCGCCCGTGAACTGACCTTGGTGGAAATCGAGGAAATCGCCGCCTGCGGCGACATTGCCGTAGAAGTCTTTGTCCATGGCGCCATGTGCATTTCCTACTCGGGCCGCTGCCTGCTCAGCAACTACCTTGCCCAGCGTGACAGCAACCGGGGCCGTTGTGCCCAGCCCTGCCGGTGGCAGTATGCCGTCGTCGAAGAAAAACGCCCGGGGCAATATCTCCCCCTGCACGAGGACGAGCGCGGGACTTATATTTTCAATTCACGCGACCTGTGCATGATCGACCATATTCCCGCCCTCATCGAAAGCGGCATCCGGGCCCTCAAAATCGAGGGCCGCATGAAAGGCATCCATTATGTGGCCGCGACGGTCAAGGCCTATCGCGAAGCCATCGATGCCTATTACCGCCGGCCGGAAAACTACGGGGTTGCCCGGGATTGGCGGAGTTTGGTGGACAGCGTCAACCAGCGCGGCTACTGCACCGGCTTTTACTTTGGCGACCCGTCCCAGACCAGCCCCAATCTGGAACTGAAGAGGCCCTCCTATGAACACCGTCTGGTGGGCCGGATCGTTTCCGTGGAAAGCGCCGGCATCGCCATATTGGATGTGCGCAATCGGCTTGCGGGCGGCGAGGCTGTCGAGCTCCTCTCCCCCGGTCAACCGATACAAAAGGCCACCATCCAGGGCATGACCGACCTTGAGGGCGCCGCCCTCCCGGTGGCCCACGCGGGCAGGCAGGTCAGGCTGACCATAGGTGTGCCTTGCGGCATCAACGATTTGATTCGCCGCCCTGACCCCTCAACCCGCCACCGGCGCCGATCGTCGATAGGCGCCGGTGGCCAATGACGAAAGGACATCCGCGCACCCATGTTGCTCGTTGCCGACAATCTGCAAATCACACATCCGGATATGGCGGAGGCGATACGGCACCACCGGCCGGAGCCCATCCGATCGTGGGTAACCCGCCTTGAGGCCGCCGGTGCCCAGGCCGTCGATTTGAATACCGGTCCCCTGGGTCGCAATGCGGCGGAAGATATGGCCTTCTGTGTCACCGCGGTGCAGTCTGCAACGGATCTACCCGTCCTGATCGACACGGCCAACCCTTTGGCCATGCGAGCCGGCCTTGAGGCCAACCGTAAAACCGTTGTTATCAACGGCATCTCCCTGGAGCGCCAAAAATTGGAGGCCATCCTGCCGCTGGCCATTGAATACGATGTGGATGTCATCGCCTATCTTCTGGATGAACGCAGCCGGGTACCGTTGCAGTTTGATGAACGGCTGTCCCTGGCTCTTGACCTCTTCCAGCGCTGTCAAGCCGCCGGACTGCGGCGGGAGCAGCTCATTTTTGATCCGGTGGTGGCCCCCCTGATCTGGGAAGACGGATTGCAGCGCAATCGTGATCTTCTGGAAATCATCCGCCGCCTTCCGGAACTTTTGGATGGTCCTGTGCGCACCATTGCCGGCCTCTCCAACCTGACCAGCGGGCCGGGCCCTTCCCAGGCCAAACAGCACCTGGAGCAATCTTTTGTAGGCATGCTGGCAGCTTCCGGCCTCTCCTGGCTGCTGTTGAATATGCACCACCGGGAGACCGTCGCCGTCGTGCGCAACTGCCGTCTGCTGCTGACCGAACAGCTCTTCTCCTGGCAAAGCGTATTCTCTTAGGCGCCGCGCAATAGGCGATCGACAGTGGATAGGCGCCTCAGGGGTTTAGTCGTCCTGGGCTGGTCCGTGGATGGCCGCTTCGGCCGCTTCAAATTCGCGGGTAATGGCCTGGGTCATTTCAGCTGCGGCCTTTAAGCGCTGCGCTGCTTCCGGAAACCCCATCCCCTCGACCTTGCGGGCCCAATCGCGGTAGTTGTCAGCATGGTCATCGTTGTGATGGATCCAGTGGTGAAGAAGCTTGAGGACTTTTTCCTTGTCGGTGAGTCCCCCTTCGATAGGGGCGGAAGAATGGGAATGATCGTGCTGATGATGATGGCTCATGAAGCAGGTCTCCTTTTAGGGTTTTTCCGGTGATTCCCATACACCGATGCGGGTGGTGCGTCAACGCCGGATTGGGGCGAAACCACAACACACATTACCGGAGACCCGCACAGGCGCATGGTTTTCCGTACGCCCGGTGACCTATTGACTTCGCCCTGGCAACCTTTCGACCCGGACGGATTTTTCGCCCTTACGAATAGATAATGTTGCAGACCAGGGGCGGATACTTCCACACCCCCGGCTTGGGAAGAATGTGTTGACCGGCGACCGTCAACCAGGACAGATCGGGTTTCATTTCTCTAAGCTTCCCGTCATCCGGGGGACGCGCCTGGTCGGTCGGCAGGTAGGTGGCCTGAAAAATGCAGACCCCTTTGTTGCGCTGCTTGAAGATGACATAGTTTTTGGAAAAGGTCTGAATGGAAATCCGGTTGGCCGTGGCCAAGTTTTGCATCTCTTCCTTGGTTAGCTCCATCAGCACGGCCTTTGAAACGCCCCGCTCGGATATTCTTATCAACCCGCGCGTTTCGCTGCTTCCGGCATAGACCGTGGAAATACAGGACAGCTGCCGCAAATATTGCATCGCCACAACGGCGGCCGTGCGACGGCCGCCGGCCATCACGGGCAGGCCGTAAAACTCAAAGAATTTCTTTTGCAGATCCTCGGCATATTTTTCGCCACGTTCGAAGATGTCTTTTGAAATATAACGCAAGTCACGAGCCAGGCTTTCGGCGGCTTCGATAATCGGCCAGTCCACCCGCACGTGAAAGTGGGTCAGGCTGTAGCGATTGCGGGCTTTGGTGGCGGGATCACGCTGGATGAGGAGCGCGTAGTCCACCGGCAAAAGTGCTTTGATGAACATGGGAAACTGGAGCGACTCCAGATATTTGTGGTTACGATCGAATTTGTTGGACAAGGGCAGGGTCTTGGAAGACAACAGGTTGGACTTGTTGGTTTTATTTAGGTCGAAAAAACGGATGTACTTTTTATGCTCCGGTGGAATCGTATCTTCCACGAACAGCACCAGAAAAGCATTCTGGCATTCATACTCGACATCGGGAATGCGCGCACGCGGTTTCAATTCCCGCTTTTCGACAAAAGGGAAGGCCACTTTGCTGGCCTGAAAGCGCGTATAGGAATCGATGAGGGCATACTGCAGCATCAACGCATCCAGCTCGTCACGCAACAATTCATAGTAGGATCGCCGCAGCCGGTTCTCACCGCTCAGCTCTTCTCTAACTTTCCAGAATGTCACTGGACCCACCCGTTCCGTGGAAATGACAACCGGGTATCATGGCAGGGACCCGGTCGGCGATGGTCATGATCAGCAGGCAAGTATGGTGTCAGGCAAGTGTGTCGTTTTTCCTTAAATACCATTTATTTAAGGGTGCGTCAACGGTGCCGCTGGTCGCTATTGTTCATTTTTGCGATCCACGCGTACAGCCGTTCGCGATAGCGATAGCCCAGCAGGATACCCAAGCCGCATACGCCGAGGATGATCACAAAGACGCCATACATGCGCTCGAACAACATGGCGCCCTGCAGGCTGAGCATGAGCGTGCCCGGCATTCTGCCGAAGGTCGCCATCAGTAAAAACAGCTTGAGGGGCATAGCGGTCACGCCCAAGAAAAGGCAAAGGTAGTCTTTGGGAAATCCGGGGAAGATAAACAGCAGCACAATGACAAGGGCGCCATTGTGGGTCACCATCTGATCCATTTGCTGCCGTTGGGCGGCAGGGATCACCCTCCGAATAAATCGTCGTCCCAGAAACCGCCCGATCATGAAATTGATCAGCGAACCAATGGCCAGGCTGATGCTCGAATAGACAAACCCTTTCAGCGCACCAAAAAGATAACCGCCGATAAAGCCGGTGGCTTCTCCCGGAATGGGGGCGAGAACCACCTGCGCGATTTGAATAGCCATGAATACGAGCGGCGCCCAGGGACCTGAAGCCAGGATAAAGGCCTGAATCTTCTCCCGGTCGATCATCAGGTGGTAGGCTGCCGTCAAGGCCTGCAGGAGAGGTGCACGGAAGATAACAGTGAAAACGCCCAGCAACAGGACAAGCATTGCCAGGACCAGGGTGACGCGTTTGGGAGGGCGGTATATGGCCATGGGCGTCTCTATGTCGATCCACTGATCGGAATGCGGCTTTGGCGCACCACCGTCAGGGGCTGGAGGAAGGCCGCATCAATGTTTGGGCGTTGGGTGCCCGGAAGCGGAAGATGGCTTTTCCTGGCGTTTCTGATGGAGGGCTTTCTTGCGCGACCAGCGTTCGAAAAAGCCCATCATGCCGGCCTCGTATGCACGGTCCACTTTCTCCTCCCGCACCTGGACCGCTTCGGCCGTTTGCATGGCGGTCCGCAGGCATTCGGTTTTGCAATAACATACCCGGCAGCTTTCCGGCGTTTCCCGAAGCCCGTCCGGGCCCATGGGGAAAACGCACTCCAGTTTGCTGAAACAATAAGGACGTTCGTCACGTGTCATGCCACCTCGCTTCTGTTCCGTGGGAAAGGCCGGGCGGTCATGGCAACCCGGCTTCACTCCTCAATTCGGCCATCATACCGCTGTCCGCATAGCTGAAGTAGGTTCCCCCCCCGATAATGATGTGTTCGTGGATCGTCAAGTCCATCAGGCGGCAGGCCTGGATGAGCCTGCGGGTCAGGGCCGAGTCTTCCGGTGAGGGGCGCGGATCGCCGGAAGGATGGTTGTGAACCAGAATGAGCGCAGCCGCATGATGATCCAAGGCGGCCCGGATAACTTCGCGGGGGTAGACGCTGCTGGCGGTCAAGGTGCCTTCGAAAAGGGTCTGAATGCCCAGGACCCGATTTTTAGCATCCAGAAAGAGCACTTTGAATTGTTCCCGTTTTTTATCCTTCAAACTCTGATAAAGATAATCGAAGAGGGTCGTGGAATTATGTACAACGGCACCGGCGGTAAGGCGCTTTTCCAGGTAGCGCTCGCAAACCGCCGGGATGAGTTTAATGCCGAACAGATTTTTAGGGCCGATGCCAGGAATCTCACAAAGGTCGCGCGGCGCGGCTTCGAACACCGCCGGCAGGCTGCCGAAGCGCTGCAAGGCGGCTTTGGCCGCCGGTTTGCAATCCCTGCGCGGTGTGGCCAGGGTGAGCAGGAGTTCGAGGACTTCATAATCGTGAAAGCCGCTCAGACCCGCAGCCAGAAATTTTTCCCGCAGCCGTCCACGATGGCCTTCGGCCGAAGAGCGGCCTGATTTCTTATCGACCATGACAGCAACCTGCCCTATCAGGCCGTGGGCAAATGGCGCCTAAGGCCGGAATGCGGCGTTGCAGCCTTTGCTAAACGACGCTGCAACCCTGATGGTTGCAGCGCTTTTCGCATCGTGCCGCGCCTTGCCTTGCGACCTGTGGGTTATCCACTACCTGCGATCCCCAAGCGCCCGGCCACGCTATTCGATTTCCTGTTTGAGATCCCGCGTCATCAGCCGGTAGACCGCCTCCCGGGGGGAGGCGCCATCATAGAGAATATGATACATCTCATGGCAAATGGGCATCTCGACCCCCACCTCCCGCGACAGATTATAAACGGATTTGGCGGTCTTGACGCCCTCCGCCACCATCCGCATCTCGGAGAGAATTTCGTCCAGGCTGAGCCCTTCCCCGATCTTTTTGCCCACCGTGTGGTTGCGGCTCAGGTCGCCGGTACAGGTTAGAATCAGATCGCCGACGCCGGCGATGCCGGCCAGGGTGCGCTGATCCGCGCCCAAGCGGCTGCCGAGACGCTGGATCTCCACCAGACCCCGGGTAATCAGAGCGGCCCGCGTATTGAGCCCCAGCCCCAGACCGTCGATGACCCCGGCGGCGATGGCGATGATGTTCTTGACCGCCCCGCCCAATTCGACGCCGATCACGTCCTGGTTGGTATAGACGCGAAAATAGGGGCTGGCGAAAACGTGCTGCACTTTTTCGGCGGTCGCCAGGCTGTGGCTGGCCGTCGTTATGACCGTGGGCGCCTGGCGCGCCACTTCCCGGGCAAAGCTCGGACCGGAAAGAACGGCCAGTTGATCGGCGGATACTTGCGGCAGGGTTTCCCTGATAACCCCGGACATGGTCAGGTGGGTCTTGTTCTCGATACCCTTGGAAGCGGAGACGACAATCGTTTCCGCGCCGATCGCATCCGCCATGCGCAGGGTGGTCTCCCGCATGAGGTGGGAGGGCACCACCAGCAGCACAAGATCTTTATGGGCCACGACAGCGTGCAAATCGTTGCTGGGGTGCACATTGGGCGAGAGGGACACCCCCGGCAAAAACACCTTGTTCTCATGGTGTTTCTCGATCTGCCGGCAGACCTCGGGTTCGAAAACCCACAAATCCAGTGGATAGCCTTGGCCCCCCAGGAGATTAGCCAGGGCGGTCCCCCAGCTGCCGGCCCCGACCACGCCGATTTTCATATTCTGATCGATCTCACTGTTCATGGTACACCTTGTCCGTTGAATTGCCGGTTAATCAGGGGGCGTCCCCGGAGGCGGGGCGATCATTTTCCGGGTCCCCCTCGTCATCGTCCTTTTCCGCCAGACGGGCCGCGCCGATAACCCTTTCTTCCGAAGAAATCTCGATCAATTTGACGCCCTGGGTGTTGCGTCCAATGACGGAAATGCCCTCGATGGCCATCCGGATAAGCTTGCCGGAATCGGTCACCAGCATGAGGTCGTCATCTTCATCCACCAGCAGGATGTTGACCACCTGGCCGTTGCGGGCATTCGTTTTGATGGTAATGACACCTTTGCCGCCGCGCTTCTGAACCGGGTATTCATCGATGGAGGTGCGCTTGCCGTAGCCGTTTTCGGTCACGGTGATCAGCGTCTGGCCATAGGAAAGCACTTCCATGCCCACCACGTGATCGCCGGATCCCAGGCTGATACCGCGGACGCCGCGCGCCACCCGGCCGGCCGGGCGCACATCGGTTTCATGGAAGCGGATGGATTGGCCCTGGGCGGTTCCCAGGAAGACATTGCTCGTACCGTCGGTGATCCGAGTGCTGATCAGCTCGTCCCCGTCCATCAGATTGAGGGCGATGATGCCGACCGTGCGCGGCCGGCTGTAGGCCATGAGGTCGGTTTTCTTCACGATCCCTTTCTTGGTGGCCATGAGGATAAAATGGCCCGCTTCGAAACTCGGCACGGCCATCACCGTGGTAAGGCGCTCCTCCTTGTCGAAATGCATCAGGTTGACGATGGCTTTGCCCACGCCGGTCCGGCTGGCCTGAGGGATCTCGTAGACTTTGCGCCAATAGACCTTGCCGAGATTGGTGAAGAACAAGAAGGTATGGTGGGTGGAGGCCACGAAGAGGTGTTTGACGAAATCCTCACTCCGGGTGGCCATGGCGGTCTTGCCTTTGCCGCCGCGGTGCTGGCTCTGATAGATGCTCAAAGGCGTGCGTTTGATGTAGCCTCGCTGGGAGACCGTCACCACCATGTCTTCCTCCACGATCATGTCTTCCAGCGTAATCTCTTTGGAGGCGGCTACGATTTCCGAGCGGCGTGTGTCGCCAAAGTTCTCCCGGATTTCAGTCAATTCATCCTTGATAATGTCCAGCACCAGCCGTTCGCTGGACAGGATTTCCTTAAAATAGGCGATGTCCTTGAGGGTCTGGTGGTAGTCTTCAATAATTTTGTCGCGCTCCATGCCGGTCAGGCGCTGGAGGCGTAAATCGAGAATGGCCTGAGCCTGGATCGCACTCAGGGCGAAGGCCGCCATCAGGCGGTCTTTGGCCTCGGCGGGTGATTTGGACTGGCGGATCATGGCCACCACGGCGTCGATATTGTCCAGGGCAATTTTATAGCCTTCCAGGACGTGGGCTTTTTCTTCGGCCTTCTTCAGATCGAAACGGGTCCGGCGGACCACGATTTCTTTGCGGTGGACGATAAAATGCTGCAGCATGTTCTTGAGGTTGAGCAATTCCGGACGGTTGTCCACAATGGCCAGGAAAATGACCCCGAAGCTGCTCGCCATGCGGGTATGCTTATAGAGCTGATTGATGATGACATCGGCGAACTGATCTTTTTTCAGGCCGATGGCGATCCGCATGCCGTCCTTGTCGGATTCATCGCGGACGAAACGGATGCCCTCGATGATCTTGTGGCGCACCAGCTCGGCGATTTTTTCCACCAAACGGGCCTTGTTGACCTGGTAGGGCAGCTCGGTGACCACCAGGGTCTCGGATTGATCCTGTTTGTTGGTTTCCACTTCCACCTTGGCGTGCACCCGTATAATGCCGCGCCCGGTCTCGTAGGCCTCCCGGATCCCTTGCAGGCCGTAGATCGTACCACCGGTGGGGAAATCGGGACCGGGAATGATATCGATGAGGTCGGCTACGGTCAGCGCCGGATTGTCGATCAGCGCAACGACGCCGTCGATGACCTCACCCAAATTATGCGGAGGGATATTGGTGGCCATCCCCACGGCGATGCCGGCCGAGCCGTTGATCAGCAGACTGGGGATTTTGGCCGGCAGAACGCTGGGTTCCGAAAGCGTTTCGTCGTAGTTGGGGACGAAATCCACCGTCTCTTTTTCGATATCGTCCATCATGTGATGGGCGATCTTCATCATGCGCACTTCGGTGTACCGCATGGCGGCCGGCGGGTCCCCGTCGATGGAGCCGAAGTTGCCCTGCCCGTTGACCAGGGGATAGCGCATGGAGAAATCCTGGGCCATCCGTACGATGGTGTCGTAGACGGCCGTGTCGCCGTGGGGGTGATACTTACCAATCACGTCACCGACCACGCGGGCAGATTTCTTGTAGGGTTTGTTCCAGTCGTTTTTCAGTTCCCGCATGGCAAAGAGCACCCGGCGGTGAACCGGTTTCAGGCCGTCGCGCACATCCGGCAGGGCACGGCCGATAATGACGCTCATGGCATAGTCGAGATAGGATTTGCGCATCTCGTGTTCGATGCTGATGCCGGGCAGGTTGTCGCTACTCATAGGGTCGTTCCTTGGTCTATCCGAAAAAACGTTAAGCCGAGAGGGTCGTGCTATCGTAAAATAAGGCAAACGCCGGCCACAAACCGACCGCCTGCAGACTTTCCCGTTTGGCTGAACCGTTGTTGTCGAAGGTTAGCGGACGCTGCAAAAGCCAGTGTCGGGCGGGAAGGCATCATCGGGTAAGGATGCCACAAAGGCAGGATGTGGCCGATCCATTCTTTTCTTTTCAGGTGCGGGGAACCCATAGCCGACAGCCATTGCGTGACAACCACCGATAACACCGGGACGACAGATAAAAGAGGGCCACGGCCCTCCCTGCGGCTTCCAAGCCTTCCGGGCGGTCGCGGCCTTGCGTGTCATCTGTGGGGTTGCATTGCAGCAAGACGTCCCGGGGACGCTTTACTTGCTCACAAAGGCGCCGAAAAGGAGCAGCAAAAGGACCTCGTAAACCCCGACGGCGAGATAAGATGCGCCGCTGAGCGCATAAACGATACCACCACCGACAATTACCGGTACGCCGCAAAAAACCATGATCCCCAATTTTCTTGCAATGTCCATCTCGGCCGATCTCCTTGGGTTTCCTTTCATCCGGGATTGTGGTTTGGACGATCCCGGGCCGTGGGTCGCAACCCTTCATCCTACTGCTAAAAGCAAGGAATCATTAGCAGATACGTCTTCCAAAGTAAAGTGCTAAAAGTGCGCGGCAGGGGCTTGCGAAGACTTTGCACCTGCCGCCTTCAATCCCTATCGTTCGATCACCATGGCCATCCCCATGCCGCCGCCGATGCACATGCTGATCAGGGCGGAAGCATACCCTTTACGCTGCATCTGGTGGATGGCCGTGACCATTTGGCGGGCGCCCGTACACCCAATGGGATGGCCGATGGAAATGCCGCTGCCGAGCTCGTTGGGGCGCTCTTCGGGCAGCTTGAGCTCCCGGCAACAGGCAATCGCCTGGGAGGCGAAGGCCTCGTTGAGCTCGACCATATCAAGGTCGCCGATCTGCATGCCCTGGCTTTTCAAAACCTTGCGTACCGCCGGGACCGGTCCCAACCCCATATAAGCCGGATCGAGCCCGCCGGAGGCAAAGGCCTTGATTTCAGCCACAGGCGTCAGCCCGAGGGCTTGGGCCTTTTCCCGCGCCATGAGCACCACTGCGGCCGCTGCATCATTAATTCCGGAAGCATTTCCAGCGGTTACCGTTCCATCCTTACGGAACACGGGCCGCAACTTGGCCATCTTTTCCACCGTGGTGTCCATGGGACGCTCGTCGATCTGGAAAAGGTCCTCGCCCTTGCGGCTCTTCAATACCACCGGAACGATTTCCTGGGCGAAGAGGCCGTCCACGATGGCCTGGCGGGCGCGCGCATGACTCAAGGCGCCTAGCGCATCCTGTTCTTCCCGGGTGATGCCGTAACGCTCGGCGATATTTTCGGCGGTCACCCCCATATGGTAGCCATAAAAAATTTCGTACAATCCGTCGAAAACCATGAGATCGGTAACGTCCCCGGTCCCGGTGACTTCCATCCGGTAACCCCAGCGGGCCTTGGGAAGGGCCATGGGCACCTGGCTCATATTCTCCATCCCGCCGGCAATGATCACCTCGGCCTGCCCGGTGGCGATGCTGGCGGCCCCCAGAGCGATGGCCTTCAGTCCTGACCCGCAAACCTTGTTGATCGTAAAGGCCGGCGTCTCCTTGGGGATCCCCGCCCTGACCATGGCCTGGCGGGCCGTGTTCTGCCCCTGCCCGGCCTGCAGCACGTTGCCCATGACCACTTCATCCACGGTTACCGCCTGCGCGGTGTCCGGCCAGTCCTGATAGCGCTGCTCCAATTCAAGCGGGCTGCTCTCACGCAGGGCATCCGGAGACACTTCTTCCATAACCGAACTGACCACCGGCTTGAGGTCGAGACGCTGCAGGGCCTCACGGATGACAAGAGCGCCCAGATCCACCACCGGGGTATTTTTAAGAGATCCTCCGAAAGCGCCCACCGCAGTGCGCACCCCCCCCACAATGACCACATCTTTCATGAAATCGCCTCCTTGCTTGAATTTTGCCATGCTCTGCTATAGGTTGACGTATAAGAACCGTTCACGCTACCATCGCCTTCTCGCTGAGGTCAAATCAAAATCGTTATGTGCCTGATCGTCTTTGCCTACCGTGTCCACCCCTCGTTTCCCGTGATCATCGCCGCCAACCGGGACGAATTTTATGCCCGCCCGACCGCGGCTATGGGGGAATGGGCGGATGCGCCGCAGATTGTAGCCGGACGCGATCTCGAGGGGGGCGGGACATGGATGGGCATCAGCCGGGAGGGGTGCCTGGCCGCCCTCACCAACTACCGCGAACCCGGCCGCCTGCGAAGCGACGCACCGTCCCGCGGTCATTTGGTGAGTGATTTCCTGAGGGGGGAAGCAAATCTTAACCGATACATTGATGAAATATCTTTAACATCCCAGGATTACAACGGATACAATATATTATTATCCGATGGAAGCCGCTGGGTGTATGTTTCCAATCGAAGCCCTGCCCCCCGCGAACTGCCCCCGGGCATCTATGGCCTGAGCAACCACCTGCTCAACACCCCATGGCCTAAAGTCCGGCGAAGCCGCATCGCCGTCGAACACCTGTTGGCATCCGCAAGCCCGCCTACCATCCCGCCCCTTATGGACATATTGCAGGATCGTACGGTGCCGCCGGATGCGGCCCTGCCCCGCACCGGGGTCGGGCTTGAATGGGAGCGGCGCTTGGGATCGATTTTCATTCACAGCGCCATCTACGGCACCCGTTCCTCGACCGTGCTGCTCCTGGATCGTGAGGGCACAGCGCAGATTTGCGAACGCACCTTTGATGTTAACGGCTTCGTCGGTCAGGTCGACTACACCCTCCACTTGCCGGAGCCGCACGGGGGCTGAAGGAAAATCCGCCTCTGCCATTCAGGCGAATCACTCGGTATCGGTCTGGCGCACGATCATTACCGAACAGGGCGCTTTCTGGGAAACCCGTTTCGTCACGCTGCCGAAAAGCACCAGCCCCATCCCGGATAAGCCGTAGGATCCCATGATCACCAGATCCGCCTGGCGCTCTTCGAGAAAGGCCAGAATCTCGGTCGAAACATGGCCGTCGAGCACCACATACTGGGACGTCAGTCCCCGGGAAGCCTCCGCATCATAGCGTTCCTGCATACGCTCCTGGATCTGCATCAAAAGCGTTTCGCGCGGCGGTTCCTCCGGGGGAATCCATTCCGCTTCGGTGAGCACCGGATTGACCACCGGCGGCAGCACATGCACAATCGACAATTTCGCGCCATAGTGCCGTGACAGGTCGCAAGCCGCCGCAACCGCTTTGTCGGCGTTTTCGGAAAAATCCGTACAGCAGACAATGGTTTTCATCTTCATTTCCCTCTCCTTTCACCACTGCAAATTGATCAGGCCTTCACCGCGCCGGACATGAGGGTTCGCAGCATATCTTCCTTGCCGATGATGCCCACCACTTTTCCTTCTTCCACCACTGGCAGGGTATGAAGCTTTTTTTCCACCATAAGGGAGGCGATATCCTCGATCGATGTTCCCGGCCTCACTGTCACCGGCTTGGGTGTCATGGCCTGTTCCACCCGTGTCGCCGCAATTTTCTCAACTTCCCTTTCGAATTGCTTGGATGAGGTCAAGGGGATGTAGCCATCCAACAGGGTGAACAGGGATGGCAGGGGGATACGTTTTTGCTGGGCGATCATGTCGCTCTGGCAGACAATCCCCACCAGCCGATTCTCGGCATCCACCACCGGCAGGCCGTTGATCCGGTTTTCCAGCAGCATTCGGGTGGCCTGGGTAATGTCGGTATCCGGGCCGACGGTGATCACATCCCGCGTCATGATATCCTGTGCTGTTTGCATGGCGACCTCTTCTATGGAACGGTTGCTTGGGAGGGAAGCACCCCTGTGCTCAATGAACTGAAATCGCTTTAATTGTTACTAAAAAAATAGGGCGCCCTACCGGCGATGTCAACCTGTTTCAGGGCCGTTATTCTTATCCGGCGGCGCGGCCTGCGGCATCATCTGACGCCAGCGGTCCAGGCGGTATTTCACGGTTTTCTCATACCCCCGCGCTGTGGGATGATAATAGCGCTGGCCCTGGAGTTTCTCGGGCAGGTGCTGCTGAACGGCAAAGGCGTCTTCGAAGTCGTGGGCATAGCGGTAGTCGGCCCCGTAACCCAGATCCTTCATCAGCCGGGTCGGTGCATTGCGCAGATGCAGGGGCACGGGAAGGCTGCCATGGCGCCGGGCCGCCTCCCGGGCCGCCTTATAAGCCGTGTAAACGGCATTGCTCTTGGGTGCGGTGGCCAGGTAGACCGCCACCTGGGCCAGAGCCAGCTCGCCCTCGGGGGCGCCCAGAAAATGATAGGCATCCCTGCCGTTCAGAGCGGTGGTAAGGGCCTGGGGATCGGCCACCCCAATGTCTTCCGAGGCGAAGCGCACCATGCGGCGGGCGATATAGAGCGGGTCCTCCCCCGCCGCCAGCATGCGTGCCAGCCAGTAGAGCGCCGCATCGGGATCGCTGCCCCGCAGGCTTTTGTGCAGCGCGGAGATCAGGTTGAAGTGCTCGTCCCCGGATTTGTCGTAGCGCAGGGCCTTGCGCTGGAGCACTGCCTCCAGATCGGCCAGTTCGATGCGGGTCGCCGCCCTATCTTCCGCTGCTCCGGCCGGGCTGCTCCCCAGGGCCGCCGCCATTTCCAGGTTATTGAGGGCACAACGCGCATCGCCGTCCGCGGTTTGGACCAGAAACGCCAGAGCGTCGGATGCCAGCTGGAGGTTGAAGCGCCCCAGCCCCCGGTCCTTGTCCTGAAGGGCCAGCTGAACGATGCGGGCCAGCGTCTCCGGGGTGTGTGACCGCAGTACCACCACGCGGCAGCGGGACATGAGGGCCGGGATGACTTCAAAGGAGGGGTTTTCCGTGGTAGCCCCGATCAGGGTGATCAGGCCGGTTTCCACATGATGCAGAAAAGCGTCCTGCTGGGCCTTGTTGAAGCGGTGGATTTCGTCCACAAACAAGAGGGTCCGCCGCTGGTGAAGATCCCGTTCCTGACGGGCCTCCTCGATCACATGGCGAATGTCCTTGACCCCGCTCAGAACCGCTGAAAATTCCACGAAACGGGCCTGGGAAGCGCCCGCAATCAATCTTGCCAGCGTGGTCTTGCCGCATCCCGGCGGTCCCCAGATGATCATCGAGAACAAGCGCTGGCGGTGGATGGCCTGCTGGATCAGGCTGCCCTCACCCACCGCATCGGTCTGCCCGATGAATTCTTCCAGGGTGCGCGGACGCATACGGTCGGCCAGGGGGGCATCCGGCGCCATTTTCCGCCTGGCATTGTATTCGAAAAGATCCACGCCTGGTGTCCTTGTCCCAGCGCCAATCGGGTGGGTCGGCCCAACCGCTAACGGCGTTTGGCGGGAGCGCGCTTTTTCCGGTCCCGACGCCGCTTTTCGCGTGCCGCCGGGTGGTCGTTGAATTCCATGCGGCCGGAGCGTTGACGCAGCAGCAGACGAACCGGGGACTGGTCCAGCCCGGTGGCTTCCCGGATCCGGTTGAGCAGGTAGCGGCGGTAGGAAAAATGAACCGCTTCCGGGTAGTTCACGAACAGGACAAAGGTCGGTGGCCGGCTTGAAACCTGGGTCGCGTAATAAAATTTAATGCGCCGGCCGCGATGCAGGGACGGCTCGTTGTCTTCCATGGCCTGGGCCAGAATGCGGTTGACTTGTCCGGTGGCGACGCGGGCGGCGTATTGGTTATAGACGGTATTGACCAACTGGAAAATGCGCGGCAGCCGCTGCCCCGTCAAGGCGGAAATCGTGATGACCGGCGCATACGCCAGGAATTTGGCTTCCTCCCGCAATCGTAAGAGGTATTGCTTGGCCGTGCGGTGGTCCTTTTCGACCAGATCCCACTTGTTGAGGAGAAAAATGCACCCGCAGCCCCGGTCGTAGGCATAGCCGGCCACGCTGATATCCTGGTCCGTAATCCCCTCCGACGCGTCGATCAGGATCAGGGCCACATCGCAGCGGTCCAGGCTGCGCAAGGCCTTTAATACCGAAAATTTTTCCAGTTTCTGGGTCACCTTGCCCTTGCGCCGTATCCCGGCGGTGTCGATGAGGCGATAGTGCTTGTGGTCATGGGTGATGAGGGAGTCGACGGCATCCCGGGTGGTCCCGGGGATAGCGCTGACCAGGTGACGCTCCTCCCCGACCAGGCGGTTGACCAGGGAGGATTTACCCACATTCGGGCGGCCCACCACCGCCAACTTGATCTCGTCCCGGGCCTCTTCCTGGCCGGGGGTGAAGCTCGCCACCAGCGCATCGAGCAAATCATTATAGCCATAACGGTGTTCGGCGGACAGGGGATAGAGCTTGTCCAGGCCCAGACTGTAGAAATCGGTCAGAACGGATTCCTGCTCCGGGCTGTCGATCTTGTTGACCACATAGAAGACCGGTTTGGCGGCGCTGCGCAAATGGGCGACGATATCGTGGTCGAACGGGGAGAGGCCGTGCTTGCCATCCATCAGCATGACCACCACATCCGCGTCCTCGATGGCCAGGAAAACCTGCTGGCGAATGGCGTCGGCAAAGCGATCGTCGATCTGGCCCGAAAAACCACCCGTGTCGACGACCGTAAAGGGAAGGCCGTCCCATTCGGCTTCCCCGTAGTTCCGATCGCGGGTGACGCCCGGTAAGTCGTCCACCAGGGCATCGCGGCTGCGGGTCAGGCGGTTGAAGAGCGTGGACTTGCCCACATTGGGCCGTCCCACCAGGGCAACAATGGGTTTCATCGTCGGTGTGACCTGTCGTAGGCTAATGTAAAAATGGGGTTATCAGACGTTGTCCGTGGTTTGGCAAATGACGTCCGGGCAGATGGATCAGCGTGATTTTCGGATTGTGGATATATCCCAGGCCCCACGCATTTGTCAATCAGTGTCCGGCGAGACTGCTGCAAGGTTCCCTATTGCCAAGCCGTCCGAACCGAAATCGTGTCCAAGCCATTGACTTGTCGATGATTTGGCGCTTTAACGTCAAGGAGAAAGAGAACGATCTTATCGTTTACACCTGACAAAACGCCATATCCCGAATAGGCGCTATAAAGACTTCCCATGGCATCCATCGAACCCTGTCCTCATGATCGCTGCGCGACGTCGTTTTCGGAGGAAACCCTCTGCCAGGTGAACGAGCGGGTCTCCTGCGGTGCCTGCTGCGGCCTTTACAATGTCCCGGCTGCCTCCCGTAACGTCCTTCTCCATCTCCTCAAAGCGCGCACCCGGCAGTTCGCGGCAACACCGCGGACGGTGGATGCTATTTTCCAGTTCAAGGAAGCCGTTGTCCGGCAGGAATGCCAGGATCGTCCCATGCGGGACTTCCATCACTGCCCTTTCCTGGGGCTTATCGGGCCGCAACAGGCCACCGTCGGCTGTCTGCTGCACCCGGACGGGGCCGGTAACAATGGCATGGATTTCAGAAGCCTTAGCTATTACGGCGGGATGACCTGCCACATCTATTTTTGTCCCTCGACCCGCCTCCTGCCTTTGCGCCACAAACAGATCCTACGGACCGTGCTGGACGACTGGTATCTTTACGGTCTCATCGCCACGGAGACCAAGCTGCTTAAAGCGTTTTTCGAAGAACTCGAAAGCCGCATGAACCGCCCCCTTTACACGGAGGATTTCACGACCCGGCCGGCCTGCCGGGAGGCGTTGAAGCATCTTTTCCTGTTGCGGGCCAGCTGGCCCTTTCGCGCACCCGACAACCACCGGGTGGTCAATTATTTTTTCAACGATCATCTCTATGCGCGGCCGGCCATCCCACCGTCGCGCGAGGGCCAAACCATTTCCCGCTACCGCTTGATCCTCCAGGAGCTGGAAACCGATCCGTCCTCCGAGCACGTGCTGCACCAGGCCGAGCTCTATCTCGACGACCGCTTCAAGCTGGTCCAGGATACCCTGGAGACCACTTGAGGACGCCGATGACACGCCACATGCCCGGCATCGTGCCCAATCACGCGACGACCTCTCACGACGGCCTCCGCCGGCGTCTGTTTTGCTATGGCACCTTGCAGCTTCCCACCGTGCTGGAGGCGGTGATCGGACGCCGTCTGCAAGGCGTGCGGGCGGCCCTGGCCGGATACGGCGCTTTCCGGATCCACCGGGCGGAATATCCGGGGCTCCTTCGCCTCCCCGGCCAGACCGCATGGGGCATGCTCTATGACGGCCTATCCTTGCCGGAACTTGACGTACTGGATCGTTTCGAGGGGGCGTTATACGAGCGCCGGGCTTACCCCGTGCAGCGGATTGATGGCCGACGGGTCCAGGCCTGGGTCTATATGGTCGCCGCCGGCCGACACGGGCAACTTACGGCGGCCCCCTGGCACCTTCAACGTTTCAGGCGATCGGTCTACCGGCGTTTCATGAAACGCTTTGTTACGGACCGCCGATTCCTCTATGACCCCTAACAGGAAGGCCGGCTTGGATCATGCGATCCGCCCCCGGACAGTATGAATGCCTTGATTCGCTACGCCCTAGTACGCGCGCCCGGACCGGATGCCGCGGGTGGACTAACAGAACAAAGCGGCCCGCCGGTCAGTCTGGAACGTCTCCGGGATCAGCATGCGGCCTACTGCCATCTGCTGCAAACCCTTGGCATCACCCTGATCCGACTCGACCCCCTTCCCGGTTTCCCGGATGCCTATTTCGTGGAAGACACGGCGGTGGTCACATCCGAGATTGCGGTTGTCACACGGCCCGGTGCACCCCAGCGCCGTGGCGAGGAGAAGACCGTGGCACACCGCCTGGCGGATTATCGGCCGTTGAAGATTATCACCCCGCCCGGCACATTGGACGGCGGCGATGTCCTGATCGTTGGCCGGGACGTCTTTGTCGGTCTTTCCGGCCGCACCAATCGTGAAGGCGCCGACCAGCTGGCCCAGATACTGGCGCCCTGGGATTATCGCTGTACAACGGTTGAAGTTCCCGACGGGCTGCATCTCAAAAGCAGCATTGCCGCTATCGGTGACCGTCAATTGCTGATAAAAGCCACCTGGTCGCAGCTGTCCGAATTTAAAGACTATGCCAAACTCCTGGTGGATCCCGCCGAGGCCTATGCCTGCAATACCCTCGCCGTCAACGGGCATCTGATCATGCCCGCGGGTTATCCACGGACCCGTGCCCTGCTGGAATCGACCGGCCAGCCGATCTACGAGCTGGGTACCAGCGCCTTTCGCCGCATGGACGGCGGGCTGACCTGCCTCTCGCTACGCTTTTAAATGTTCCGACCGCGATCGCCTTTCTTGCATTCCGCCCAAACAACCTTAGCTTAAAATCCAATCGGAAAAAGCGGCTCCGGCCGCAAACGGCGGGAGCCAAGCGCTCCCGGGCCATCGTTTCCCGTTTCCAACCGTACGAAAGGAACTCCGATCATGAAAGATGAACGTAACGCACACCTCAAAGTGCAGGAACTTTGCGACTGCTATGCCACCACCGATCCCTTGCAGGAGATGTCGCGCCTGCCCCATGATGCGGATCAGGAAGAGGGGGCCCTGAAGTGGCTGGCGCTGGCCGCTCTCCACGGGATCAATCACAATGCCAGCCGTATCACGATCCGGAAGACCCCGGAGGACGGCGTCCACGTCACGGCGGAATACCGGCGCAGCGAGCTTCCCTCCCCGGGGGAAGCCGTGGGGAAGCATATTTTTGAGGCGATCCGTGAAATCACCCACATCGAGGCTTCCAAGGGCAAAACGCAACTGGCCCTGGGGCTGCGGGACAGCAGCGTCGATCTGCGCATCAAAATCAAATCCAAGGACGGGCAAGAGAAAATTACGATCAAATTTCCTGAATAATGTCAAAGACCAGCCATGACAGGAAGTACCCTTGGGAATCGGGGTACCGTCGCCGGAAAGGGTTGCGGGGGGAACACCAGGGCTTAAAGGAGGAAGGATGCCGTCCGGAAGAGGCTTGATATTGGCATTGATCACTATGGTGGCATTGGGGGGACTGCTGGGGGGCTGCGCTTCGTCGCCCCAGGGAACGGATGGATTCGCTTTTCCTGCCCAGCCCCCCCTCCCACTGGACGCCGCTGACCTGAAGCCCGGCCTGGCGGTACTCTATTTCAAGCATCCTTTTGTTCGCAGTCTGGATGCACTTCCCCAGGGCGATGAAGCACGGGCGCGCGGCTGGACAGGTCCTCCCATCACCGACCTGAACCACCAGTTCGGTCGTGGGGCTATCTTCGACAGCGGCACCAATCGCGGCATTGCCATGGAACTGGACGGATATATCCGGTTGGCGCAGCCCGGCACCTATTTTTTCCAGGCCAACAGCAACGACGGCATCCGCATGATTATCGGCTCCCAGCTCCTGATCGACGACCCGGACTGGCATTCCGACCGCCTGACGCCCGAATCCCACCTGGCCATCCGCCAGCCCGGCTGGTATGCTTTGCGGTTGCGTTATTTCCAGCGCAAGGGAACGGCCAGCCTTCAGCTCTATTGGAAGCCCCCGGGGCAGGAGCGTTTTTCCATTGTTCCCCCCAAGGTGCTTGCACACCAACCAGCCGACTGATATAGCTGGGCGGCGTTCGGCGCTACGTTCACCCTGTCACCCCAACACTGGAAACCGCATGCCGCGCTACCGCCTGATTTTCGACGGCCACTACCGGCCCGGTCTATCCCCGCAGGATGCCCAGCAGCGCTTGGCCGCGTTGTTCAAGGTGGCGCCCGGTGAGATCAGCACCCTTTTTTCCACCGCGCCGGTAATCCTCAAAGAAAATCTCACCTACGATGAAGCCCTACGGGACAAGGCCGATTTCGAAGCCACCGGCGCCTTGTGCCGTCTGGAACCCCAGTCTTCTTTGAGCACCTCCGCCAAAAAAATTTTCGCCCTTGGCCATATGGGACGATCCCGGCCGCAGGGGCAAACGTCCGATGACGGCGAACGGCGATACGGGCTTCTTCATCCTTACGTGATGGCTTTTTTCTCACGGTCTTTCTACGCCGATGTGGCCGCCCACTGGCGGGGACGCGCTTTCGTTCACCTCCTGGTGATCCTGCTGCTTGCTGCCACCGCCTACACCCGCCATTTCCAGGGCCTCATCGACGCCTTTGTCACCCAGGAGGCCCCGGCCATCATTGCCCAGATTCCGCGCATCACGATTACGGACGGCACTGTCCATGTATCGGTATCCGAACCCTACACCATTCGGGAGCCGGACAACGATCGTGTTTTCGCGGTCATCGACACCACCGGCCAGATTACCTCTTTCAAGCAGACGAATGCCCTTATGCTGCTGACAGCCTCCCGTCTGGCGGTCCGCCTGGGACCGGAGGATGTCCGCATCGTCGACTTAAGCCCCATCGATACCCTGCAAATCGACCAGGCGGCGGTGTCCCAATGGCTGGCGGATATCCAGGCGTGGTCACCGTTTATAATCTTCCCGTTGGCCCTTGGGTTTTCCTTCATCTTCCGCAGCCTGCAGGCCCTGCTCTACGGCGGTTTGGGGGTTGCCCTGGCCGGACTGCTGAAAACCCCGATCACCTATGGTGCCGCCGTCAGCGTTGCCATCATGGCCATGACCCCGGTTCTGCTGCTGGACGCCGTATTGATGCTGGCGCATATCGATCTGCCCCTGTGGGGCCTTTTAGGGTTTCTGCTGGCCGTAGGCTACCTTGCATTCGGCATCCGATCCGCGCTCCGGCCGGCCTGACAGCTTCCGGTCCACGCCGGTCGGCCATCGCTAATATCGGGAAACGTTTCCAGGGTGACACCCTACCGCAATTTTGCCGAATTGGCGCAACGTGAGGAAGAGGGCTTCGATTACCTCATCCTGTACCGTTGCGGACCTTCCGGCGTCCTGGTCATGGCACCCCACGCCGGTGGCATCGAACCGGGCACAGGGGACATAGCCGATGCCCTGGCCGGCTCCGAGCACGCCTTCTACTGCTTCAAGGGACTCAAAAAGAGCGGCAACCATATCCTGCACATCACCAGCAACCGCTTTGACGAGCCCCTGGCCGTGCGCCTGCTGGGGAAAGCCCGGTGGGTGTTGACTGTTCACGGCTGTCGCGATGCCGCACCGCTGGTATGGGTCGGCGGTCGTGATTTGCTGCGGGGCGACACCATGATCAAGGCCCTGGAGGGGATCGGCATTCCCGCACACCGCTGTGAAGACCCTGCTTTGCGTGGATTGCAGCCGGAAAATATCTGCAACAGCGGCCGCTCCCGAGCCGGCGTGCAGCTGGAAATCAGCCGTGGCCTGCGTGAAATGCTTTTCAGCAATTTATTCCGCCGGCGCCTCAGGCACCCTACCCCCCTCTTTGACCGCTTCACGACGGCCGTACGCGGCAGCCTCACGGATCGCTAGAACTTTTGCGGGGCCTCCGCCCGAGGCGGCGGGTTTAGATCGAAACGAAATCCTGTTGACCATCCCCACCCGGCTGCGGTAGGCGATAGGAGCACTTCCGCGCCAAAGTCCCGATGCATCACCGCCATCCACCGCTCCCGACAGGAGGCTGCTTTATGACGCAGGAACTCAACAGCCGCATGAAACTCGCCATGGCGTCGGAATCCGCCACCGCCGCCCGCAATCGTCTGTATGCCGCCAAGGCCAAAAAGGAAGGACAGCTTGCCTTGGCCAAGCTCATGACCGCTATGGCCACCGGCGAACAGATCAGTGCCCGGCGGGCGTTGATCCATCTGCGGGGTAAAATCGGACAGGCGGCTGCCCATCTGGAAGAACTTCGCCAACAAAAGGAAACCGCCGCCGCTCAGATCTATCCTGCCAGCCGGCAAGCCGCCGCTTCCGCTGGCGACCGCTCCGCGGAAGCGGCCTTCCTGCAATTCGAGAAGGTCAGCCACAACCATGCCGCCCTGCTCGGCAATCCCGGCGTCGACACCGACGACCATGAGTTCTTCGTCTGCCAGGTGTGCGGCTATATCGCCTTGGACGTCATCCCGGAAAATTGCCCGGTGTGTGGTGCCGTGCCGGAACGCTTCAAGCCGGCCGTGGCCTGAAGCATCGCCGGGGGGAGGATCAATTCATGGATATTCATACCCATCAGCAAATCGATCAAACGCTCTGTGGATCTCCCGAAGAGCTGCAGCCCGGCTACTGCCGGGTGGCTTTCACCGCCAGCGCCTGCATGGCCGCGGACGGCAAAGGTCTGGTGCACGGGGGCTTTATTTTTGGATTGGCCGACTATGCGGCCATGCTGGCCGTCAACGACCCCACCGTCGTGCTGGGCGCCGCAGAGGTCAAATTCCTCAAACCGGCATCGGTGGGCCAGCCCATCGTCGCCGAAGCCCGTGTCAAAGAAGTCAGCGGCCGCAAACACATAGTGGAGGTGGTGGTGACACGGGATGCTGAAACCCTGCTGGAGGGGCGCCTGACCTGCTTTGTTCTGGATCGGCACGTCCTGGACAAATGACCTCAGCCCTGTTTCCCGAAAGCGGACCTGGGGGCTTCGTTCGCTCATCATGGTTGCCGGCAAACCGGATCGGGGCACCCGGCACACTACCCCTCAATGCCGCCGGCAGCGGTATTGTCACGTTTCAATCTGTTTAAGCTTTCAGTGAAAGGTAGTCTATGAAAATTTACACCGGAGGCGGCGATCGCGGCCGCACCAGCCTGTTCAGCGGCGAGCGCATTGCCAAGGACGATGGACGCGTGGAGGCCTACGGCGACGTGGACGAACTGAATTCCCTGCTGGGTGCGGTGATCGCCGCCCTGCCCGAAGGCTGCAATGAGCTGGACGCTGAACTGAAACAGATCCAAAGCGACCTCTTCCGCATCGGGGCCCGCCTGGCCACGGCGGGGGACGACCCGTCCTTTGCCGCCACCCGATATTTCCCCGGGGATCGGGCCCGGTTCCTGGAAGAGGCCATCGATCGGATGGATGAAACCCTGCCCCGCCTGGGCCAGTTCATTCTTCCCGGGGGCCACCCGGCGGCCTGCTGGAGCCATGTGGCCCGCTGCGTCTGCCGACGCGCGGAGCGCCACGCCGTGGGCGTCCTGCGGGATATGGACGCCGGAGACGACGCCCACGACGGTACTTTGACCTATCTCAATCGTCTGTCCGACTATTTGTTCGTGCTGGCGCGCTATTGCAACCACGTTGCCCACACGCCCGATGTGCCCTGGGAACAACCCCGGCCATGACGACGGTGTTCGTGCCCGCCAACGCGCCATACACCAGCTGCATCACCCGCCGCCAGTGGCTCACAGGCGACGTATTCACCCTGGGGCTGGCCCGCCCGCCGGCGTTCGCGTTTACCGCCGGCCAGCGGGTGCGGTTCCACTTGCAGGGGCAGGAGCGCGATTACTCGCTGATTCCCGGCCCTCACCCCGATGAACTGGAACTCCTGATCCGTGCGGTGGCCGAAGGCCTCGTGTCTTCCCATCTCAGCCGCTGCCCGCTGGCGACGACGCTTGATTTCAGCGGACCCGGCGGCCATTTCATCTATCGCCCCTCCCCCCGGCAGGCGGTTTTCATTGCCACCGGCACCGGGATTGCCCCTTTTGCGGCCATGTGCCACCGCGGGGTCCGGGGATTTATCATGCTGCATGGTGTGCGTGCGGCCGGCGACCTCTATTATCGCGAGATCGTCGAATCGGCCGCCGTCCAATTTGTCCCCTGTCTGACCGGCCCGCTTGCGCCGCCGTCTCCCGCCAGTGTCTTTGCAGGACGCGTAACCCAGTATCTGCGGACCGAACTGCCTCCCGGCGCATATGATTTCTATCTCGCCGGCCGCCGCGAAATGATCGCCGATGCCATGGCCATCGTCGATGAGCGCTTCCCCACCTCCCGCGTCTATACGGAAATTTTCTTCTGACAGCGCCAGGCCCCACGCCTTGACAAAACCCGGGGTTCCCTATTAAGTGCTCTATTCGATTGAACGCTCCTGTTGGAACGGATCAGCCCGTCAAACAGGAAAAAAACGGTTTTGCAAGGAACCCTCACGAAGGAGAAGCGTGCATGAATGCTCGACAAATCATATTGCCCCATGCCGAAATGCCGCGCCAATGGTACAATATTTTAGCGGATATCAAGATGAACCCCCCCCTGGGACCGGACGGCAAGCCCGTCTCCCCGGAGGCCCTGGCCCCGGTGTTCCCCATGAACCTCATCGAGCAGGAAGTCAGTGCCGAGCGCTGGATCGACATTCCGGAACCGGTTCTGGATGTGCTCAGCATCTGGCGGCCCTCCCCCCTCACCCGGGCCTATGCATTTGAAAAGGCGCTGGGCACCCCCGCCAAGATCTATTACAAAAACGAAGGGGTGAGCCCGCCCGGAAGCCACAAGCCCAACACCGCCGTTCCCCAGGCTTATTATAATAAGGTTTTTGGTATCGAGCGCCTGACCACCGAAACCGGCGCCGGCCAATGGGGCAGCGCCCTGTCGTTTGCCTGTTCCCAGTTCGGTCTGGAATGCCGCGTCTACATGGTGCGCATCAGCTTCGACCAGAAACCTTACCGCAAAGCCATGATGGAAACCTGGGGCGGCCGCTGCGTCCCCAGCCCCAGCAGCGAAACCAAGGCCGGCCGCGACGCCCTGGCCAAGGACCCCGACACCCCCGGCAGCCTGGGGATCGCCATCAGCGAAGCCATCGAGGTCGCGGTTTCCGACACCAGCGGCAAGACCCGCTACTCTTTGGGCAGCGTGCTGAACCACGTCATGCTGCACCAGACCGTCATCGGTCTGGAGGCCAAGAAGCAATTCGACCTGATCGGCGACTATCCGGATATCGTCGTCGGGTGTGCCGGCGGCGGCAGCAACTTCGCCGGCCTGGCCTTTCCCTTTGTCTACGACAAGATCCACGGCCGCGACATCGCCATCTACCCGGTGGAGCCCAAGGCCTGCCCCACCATGACCCGGGCCCCTTTTGTCTATGACTACGGCGACACGGCCGGCTACACGCCCCTTCTGCCCATGTACAGCCTGGGACACGATTTTGTGCCGCCGCCGATCCATGCCGGCGGCCTGCGCTACCACGGCATGGCCCCCACGGTGAGCCAACTGGTCACGGAAGGCATCTGCGAACCCAAAGCCGTGACCCAGACGGAAGCCTATCAGGCCGGCGTGCTGTGGGCCCGCACCGAAGGCTACATTCCAGCCCCGGAAACCACCAACGCCATCGCCCAGGTGGTCAAGGAAGCCCGCCAGGCTAAGGAGGAGGGACGCGCCAAGACCATCGTCATGACCTGGAGCGGACACGGTCTGCTGGATCTGGGGGCCTATGACCGCTATTTTTCCGGCGAACTGAACGACATCGCCATGTCGGACGAGGATCTGCGCCAATCCCAGGCGGTGTTCGCCGACTATCCGAAGCCGCAGTCGTTGAAGAGCATCCCTTGAATCAATCATAACGGCATCCGGTGGTGGGAGGACCTGCACGCCCCTGCCGGATGCCACCCTGCAGACGCTTCGGAGCGACAGGCCAAAAGACTTATGGACACGATCCCAAAAGAAAGACAAATCCGCTGCCCGCGCCTGGGCGGCCCGGTTCCGTTCGCCTATTGCGACACAACGGGCGAAAACGGAAAGCCCTGCTTCAAGATCGCGGATTGCTGGTGGACGTACTTCGATGTGATGGGCTATCTCAACAAACGCTTGAGCGCCGAGGAACGCAATGATCTTCTGGGGCGCCGCCCCCCGCCCAAACTGAACAGCATCCTCGACATAATCCAGCAGGCCCGCCAAAATGCCCTGTCGGACGAAAAGGAATAATTCTGCCGTCGTTGGACCAACGGCCTGTGCAGATTCCCTGGGCCATGTGCCGGACATCCTCCCCTCTGGGGACGGCCGGATAAGTCCGCTCCGTGTCAACGCTTCTGCGATAGTCCCAATGCGTAAGGATTGAACGCCCCTTTCCGGACACACGCCTGAAACGATCATACGCGACCATGTCGGAAGGACCTGTAGCCTGTTTTGGATTTCATCGAGTGCTGTGCTAAAGAGGGGATGATTCCGAAGGGGATGCCCGTCGCGCTAAAACCATCACCTGAGCATCAGGGTGAGAAAGCATGCGTGATCGCTTGGGAATGCTTCAATTTAAGGCATCTTTGAGATGCTGTCAAAAAGCGGGGAGAGCACTTCATGACCGATCGCATAGCGGAGATCCGCGCCGCGCTGGCCGCCGCAGCGGAAGACACCCAGGGGTTCTACGCAACGCTTACCTCCGATCAGCTCCAATGTGTGGTTTACACGGAAGAAGTCCACTGGACCGCACGCCAGGTCCTGGCCCATCTGGTCACCATCGAGAAGTCCATGCACGCCCTTTTCCGGAATATCCTGTCGGGCGGACCGGGATCGTCCGCCGATTTCGACGTGCTGCGGTTCAACCGCAGCCAGCCCCAGAAGCTCGATCACCTTGCCATGCCCGAACTCCTCGACCGCTTCAAGGCGGTCCGCCAGGAGACCATGGCCATTGTGGCGGCCATGTCCGAAGAGGACCTCGACCGGGAGGGCCGGCACGTCTTCCTGGGCCATGACCGGCTGGAGCGCTTTATCCGCTGGGCCTACGAGCACGCCCGGCTGCACGAGGACGATGTGCGCCGAGCGCTCGCCCGGACCGTTTGACGCGCCCGGAGACGCTTGACGTCCCTTTTTTCACACGCGCTGCACAGTCTCTGCTAAGGCCGGGATGTCAGCCCAAATAAAACCTCAGGATGAGGAAATAGAGGCAGCCGCCTCCCAAAAGCGCGGCCAGGGGCACCCGCATGTGGCGGTAGACGGGCAGCAGCGGGGTCTCGAAATAGGCGTTAGAGAGCAACAGGCAGAGGTGCAGGGGCGACAACAGGACGCCCGTAAAACCGCTCACCAGGGCCAGCGCCAGATAAGGCAGCATCAGATGCCCCTGCCCCAAGGTGTGGATCAGGGAAATCAGGATGGGGAAAGTGGTCCCCACGAAAGCGATGGTAATGCCCCCCACGAGGCCCACGATAAACGGCAGTATTACGACCACGGCCATCAGCGGTATATTCCAGTGCAGAATCTCCCGGCTGAGCTGGCTCACCGCGCCGCTGTCTTCCAGGATCCCCTTGAACACCAGAATCCCCGTAACCATGTAGATCATCTTGAAAAGGGCGGGTTGCACCACGATGGCCCAGCGGGATTTGGCCGGCATGCGATTCAGGTGCCACACCCACCCGACGCCCACCAGCAGGGCCGCAATCAAGCCGGCCTCTTTGGCCAGCGCGCGGGATTCCGGGGGCAGGAGGTCGAAGAGCAATTCTCCCAGGCCCAGTCCGCCTACGATCACGATCAGGACCGGCGTCAACTCCTTTAGAAAGGGTCCCACGGCCCGTGGCGGGCCGTCCTCCACAGCCATAACCGTGCCCCGTAGCGGCCAGTAGCCAACGGCAATGGCAATCAGGGTCAAGGGCAGCGTATAGAAGACCAGGTGCCAAAGATCGATCTCCGCCAGTGCAGTTGTCAGCAGAATACCTGGATAAAGGGGCCACCAGTATTCCCATATATGGCGGTACCAGTAGTTGATGTAGCTCAAGGTGGCGCCTGTCAAATCATGGGATTGGCCGATTGCTTTCACCATCGGCGCTGAGAAAATCGCTCCCCCCGGCATGGGAAGCAGGCCGATCAGGGCCGGAAACACCGCCAGATTCAACTTGGGCCAGCGCACCAGTCCCTGGTAGGCCGCCAACAGGCGTTCCATCTGCCCGGATTTCTCCAAACTGTGGCTCAGCACCAGGATCAGGCTGATCACAACAGTCAGGCTAATGGTTTTGGTCAGCAGCACGGATTTCAGAAAGGACTGCAGAATGCGCAAGGGGTCCATGCCGAAGACCAGCCCCAGGCTCACGGCTCCCAGCATGAAGGCATGCCCCAGAGCCCATTTGCGCTTTATGACGAATAAAATCAGGATGAATGCCAGCAGGATGCGAAGCGTTGCCGGAAGGTTCGTGATCAGCGGGGGCATGGGGTGATGGACATCCTTTTGGGGAGAAGGTTGCAACGGTTATTGGCATTAGCGATAGCGGTCGCGCCGGCCTATTCTTTCCGCAGCATGCACCGCAGGACGCAGTGCATGGCGTTTAGGATGACGGCCACAGGGGTGTCAGCCATCGGTCAGCATTTCCTGGACCAATAGAGTCCATTCTTCCGTCAACGGAATGGCAGGACGCGGTCGGCCGGCGCGGCGGTACCAGTAATCGGCATTCCAGAGCACGCCTTCTTCGCGGTGCAGATAGGCATGCACGGCGCTGCCCTGGACCGTGGGGATGGTCTGGGCGATGGCGTGGGCCCGGTCCCAGTCCCCCTTGCGATCCCACCACAGGGCGACCAGGGTTTGGGACAAGCCCGCTTGCGGCAGGTCGTGCGTACCGATATGCGCCACGAAATCATCGAGGGTCATGTCAACCTCCGGTGGTATGTGCGTGATAGGGTGAGGAAAGGCGGTCGGCGGGCCCCCAACCCGGCCGTTTTCAAACCGGCGCCAGGAGTTTCTCCAGACGTTTGATGTTCGCTGCGGCGCCCACCACGACCAGGGTATCGTGGCCCTCCAGCAGGGTCTGGGAGTCCGGGTTGAACACCATCTTGCCGTCTCCCTTTTTAATGGAAATGATGATCACGTTGAATTTAGGACGGATCTCGGCCTCATAGAGGGTGCGATGGACAACGGGGGAATGGGTCTTGATGGTGATCTCCTCCACCTCCACGTCCATCGAATCATCGGAAAAGGCCATTTCGAGGAATTCGATCACCGTTGGGCGCAAAATGGCATGGGCCATGCGCCGGGCGCCGAGGTCGTAGGGCGAGACGACCTTGTTGGCCCCGGCGGCCGTCAGCGTCCGTTTGGCCGAGTTCATGACGGCCCTGGCCACGATGAAGATCGTGGGGTTCATCTGGCGAGCCAGCAATACCAGAAACACATTGTCGGCATCCGACCCCACCACCGTTATCAGCCCCCGGGCCCGTTCGATGCCGGCCCGCATCAGGAGGGATTCATCCGTGGCCGGACCCACGAGATAGAGAATGCCGTCCTCATCCATCACCGCGACGCGTGCCGCGTTTTGTTCGATGACGACCACATCCAGATAGCGTTGAATCAGGAAGCGCGCCAGGGCGCGCCCCATCCGGCCGTACCCGCAGATGATATAATGATTTTTGAGCTTGTTGATTTGTCGATCCAATTTTCTTCTCCCCAGGACGTGCCGAATGCGGCCTTCCACCAGAAACGGGATGAAGTTGCCCACCACGTAAAGGAAATAGCCGACCCCCAGAAAGATCAGTACCAGGGTAAACAGGCGTCCGGCCGGGCCGACGGGATGGACTTCCCCATAGCCCACGGTAGCGACGGTAATGACGGTCATGTAAAGTGCGTCAATGAAGCTCCACCCTTCGATGGCCATGTACCCCCACGAGCCGATGGCCAGCAGCACAAAAAACAGGGCAATCGACAAGATGGTCTGTTTCTTTTGGCCCAAGAATCGATCTCTCCCTGGCAGATGGCAGCTGTAAGGCACCGCGGTTCAGAACGCTTCCGGTGCGTGAGATAACTTGACGCGTCTCGGAACAGATGTAATTTAACATGCCAGCTCCTAAAAAAACAGTAAAGACCGTTAAAACATCGACCATGGAACAGGGAATCACAAGCCTCGATCCTGATAGACGCCATAGGGCGGGAGAGGGCTGCCTGCAGCATTGACTTGGACAGGACCACTGGAGGAACAACCGATGCCAACACGGGCAGCATTGGAGAAACAGCGCGCCGAACTGGAGGCGGAGATTGCTGAAGCGCGACGGCGTCTGCCGGCCCACTCGGTGCAACCGATGGTCATGCAGATGCTGTTGGACCTGGAAGACGCGTATGGCAAAATTCTGCAGGACATTGCAGCACTTAGGCGGAATGGGCCGTGATAACCAATTGTAATGGATGGAAAAACGAACCAGCGACAGGTCGTAACCTAAATGGGAGAAAAAACGTGCTGCAAATCGGAAGTTATAATACCCTCATTGTCCAGCGCCGCGTCGATTTCGGACTTTACCTGAACCCCAAGGAAGAAGAAGTCCTCCTGCCGTCTAAATACGTCCCCCCAAACATCGGCGTCGGCGATGCCCTGCGGGTATTTGTCTACACCGATTCCGAGGACCGTCCGGTGGCCACGACCCTCACGCCGAAGGCCGTGGTCGGCGAAGTGGCCTGCCTTGCGGTGAAGGACACCTCCCCCATCGGCAGTTTTATGGACTGGGGTCTCGAAAAAGATCTTCTCGTGCCAAAGGCCGAGCAGGAAACCCGCCTGCGTGCGGGCCAGCGCTCCGTGGTCAAGGTCCTGCTGGACCGGAAGACCAACCGGGTCTTCGGCAGCACCCGGATCGCCCGTCATTGCCGCAAGGCCCAGGACGGATTCAAAGCCGGGCAGCAGGTCCGTCTGATGATCTACCGGTTCACCAAGCTCGGCACCTTGGCCGTGGTGGACGATGCCTTCATCGGCCTGATCTATCACTCGGAAACCTATGAACTGCTCAAGATCGGCGAGTGCCGCCCGGGCTATATCCGCGCCCTGCGCCCGGACGGCAAAATCGACCTGACCCTCAAGAAGCCGGGTTCGGCCTCCCTTTCCGGTTCCGCCCGGCGCATCATGGAAGCCCTGCGTAAATCCGGCGGCGTTATCCCTTTACATGACAAAAGCCGCCCCGAGGACATCACCGCCCTGCTGGCCATGAGCAAAAAAGAATTCAAACGGGCCGTGGGCGGGCTGTATAAAAAACGGCTCATTGACATCACCGATCAAGGGATCGCCCTTAAAAATCCAACTTGACCAAAACGCTGCTGACCGCCAAGCACCGTGACAACCGCATCAAGGCCAGGTGACGCGCAAGTTCCGCAGAATGCGGCTCACCACCATGCCATGCTCGGCCAGGAAGATGGATAACTCCTCCAAGGCGTCTTCATCGATGTCGACACCCCCCGCTGCAATGAGATCCGCCAGACGCGCCGCCGCATCCAGGAGACGGTCATAGGCATCGGCATCTTGTTTGGTCATGGGAGACATGGTTCGTCGCTCGTCACCACGCTATACCGGCAGTACCGGATTGTGAATCCTCAGTAAATCGACAACCGCTTCTTTCACTTCGGGCGTCCCACCTTGCGGGAGACGCAGCAACACCCTCTCGAAGGGTGACAAAAACGCTGCGGGGTGTCCCGGAAGCGTGAAGATTACTTGTTGCGCCGTCGGGCCGCCGGGGATCTGGTGGGTTTCTTTTCAGAAGACGGAGAGGCGTCGTCCCCACCGGATGCGCCGTCGGTTTCCGATGGGGGGGCAATCGGCTTGATGCCCTTGAGGATCCTAACCACTTCGGGGCCGTTTTTAGCGAGCAGAATCGCAACCGCGTCGATGGCCTCATCCGCAATAGACACGTCGAGTGCACTGGATTTGATGAAACCGGCCAGCTGCTCGGCAGCATCGAGCATTTTATCATAGGCCTCGGCGTCTTTTTTGACCGAAAACACCTGGTCGAGCTCTACGCCGTTGCGAACCACCACGTATCGCGTAATCACCGCCATAATCGTCGATCTCCTTGCTGTAATGTAAAAAAGGCTGCATTCACAAACGGGACATCAGTCCCGGCCGGTCCGCATGGCATGTCGCCGCCAAACGACCGTGATGCTCAAGGCTGCAAAACGAGTTCGGACCGGGCATGGGCGGCAATGGCCGCCCGGCTGAACCACCAGTAGGTCGTCCCGCCGTCCAGAAAAGGCGCCATCTGATCCTTGGCATGGGGATGAAACACCCTGCCGCTGACCCCGCCGGGTATCACGGCCAGCACCTTTTCGGCATCGCTCAAATCGGCCACCATGCGCAGGCTGGCGGATAACGTGACCGCAAAGGGTTGCTTGAACTCATACCCGCCGCGGCGCAATGTTTCGCCGGATCCGGATACGGGGTGTTCGCCGCCCCCCAGCAGGCTTTGGCCGAACCCCTCGCGCCGGATAGGGCTGACAAAGGTGATGGTATGCACCCGCCCCCATTGCCAGCGGTCTGGATCGTCTCCCAGACGGCTTGTGAGATCCGGCTGCACCTCCTGGGCGGCCCTGTAAAGCATAGCTTGCCACGTTTCCCGGACCCCGGCGGTGTTGATATCGTCAAACCAGGGCGATTGTCCGGCGATCACCATGGCCTGAAAGCGCTCCTGCCAGAAATACCACACGGAGAGCATACGGCGGGCCAGTGTTTCTCCCAATTCATCGGCAAATACATTGTAGGCCCAGCGGTCGTAAAGGGCATGGAAAACCGTCGGTGCCACCTGATCGGCGTCGTCTTCGCAGTCCCAGGCGGTCAGAAGTTCTCCCATCGCCCGGGTATCGGCATGGGCCTTCAGCACCGGCCCCATGATCGGCACCATGATTTCCGCCATGACATTGCGGGTATCGCGTTGGAAGCGGTAGTGATCCGCCGCCGTAATGGCCGCATGTCCGCTCATCAGCTCTTTTAGCCGGCGGTAGCGGTAGGAAGAGGCGAAATAGGAGGAATAGTAATAAGGGTAATCCGCGCGCACCGTCTTGTGGTTGCAGGTGCCCAGCCAGCCTTCCACCGGGTTTTCGGCCTGGGGCATGGCCTCGAAGGGAATCCAGCCGTTCCAGTTGTCCCGGTCGTCACGCACCACGTACGGGACGGTGCCTCCGCCGCCGGTCCGATTGGGCAGGACACCGGAAACCTGCCAGCCGATATTGCCCTCGCGGTCGGCAAAAACAAAGTTGAGCTGAATGGTGCTCCAGTCCCGCAAGGCCTCCCGGAAGGTATGGGCCGATGGGGCCCGCATGATGCGGGTGAAGTCACTGTCGGGCCGCATGGATTCCGCCGCAGCCCAGCGCAGGGACAGCACCTTGCCTGTTTCCAGTTGGGGGAAGACATCCGAAATGACCGGGCCGCGCCGGGTAAGTCTGATGAGCAGCTTTTCCTGGCGGAAACCCTCCGGGGCTGCGTCGTCTTTATAGCGCAGGGTCTCTTCGATCACTTCGAAAGGGATGGATCGGCCGCCCTCCAGATAGTGCCCGGCCTTGGAGGGATCGGGGGTTTCCACGTAAAGATCCTGGACGTCCCCGTAGGCATTGGTGATGCCGGCCGCCAGATGGTCACTGCGGAAGACCGGCATGGCCGGCAGCCCCGGGATGTGGGCACCAACGATGGTGAGTTGGGGGGTTATCAGGCCGCAGGGATACCAGGGTCCGGGCAAAATCCTGGCATCCAGGTGGGGGTCATTCGCCAGAATAGGCTTGCCGCCCGGCGACTTGGCCGGCCCGCAAACCCAATTGTTGCTGCCCACCCCAAGGGGTCCGTCTTCCAGGTATCCCGCAATGGTCCGATCTCCAAGCAGATCGATGCCTGGGGGACCCAAACCTGTCATGGAATGCGCCGGACGATCTTCATCCGGGTTGACATTCAGCGGCAGCAGGGCTTCGGCGCGGGCGGGCCCCAGCCGCTCGACGAGCATCTGGGTGATGATCTCGGTCTTGATGTTAGCCGATGTGCTCCAGCTCATATAATACATGACAGACAGCGCATCGACCATGGTCCAAGGGGCGGGTTGCATTCCAGCCAGGCGGAATTCCAGCGGATGATCGTCGGCCGGCCCTTCGATGAAAGCGTTCACCCCGGCGATATAGTGCCGGAAGAGCACCGTGGCATCATCCTGCAGCAGGCGGGCATGGCGCTCGGCAAGCCGTCGGATGCCGATGGTGCGCACGCGCCGGTCCAACGGCAGTCCTTTCGCGCCCACCAGCTCGGCAATGCGGCCGCTGGCCACCAGACGGGTCAGCTCCATTTGAAAAAGGCGGTCCTGGGCCGTGACAAATCCCATGGCCTCAAAAGCATCCGGCCAATTGGCGGCAAAAATATAAGGCATGCCCTTCTCGTCGCGCACGACTTTGACGGGCGCCTGCAAGCCCGTCAGGGACAGCCGGCCGGAATCCTGGTAGCTGTTCCAACTGGCGCAGGCCATCAGGGAGGCCGCCATGGCAATCAATACCAGTTCACGCAAGGGTCTGTACATGTGAAATTCTCTCCTGATCGGGTGATGCCTTTGAGAAATGGAGAGCGTAGCGCGCTTCGGATTAGCCCTCATCCTGCTCGTGTGAACCGGATGCCCGGTCGTCATGGTGTTCGTCAGGGGGCGCCGCTTGCTTGAAATAGCGATTGGTTTCCGGAAGGAGGAGATAAATAAAAGCGGCCGTAAATAAGGCCACGTTGGCGGCTGACAGAACCATGGCGACGGTGTTGCGGCCGGCAAACAAAACAGTGAAAAAACCGCCGTAAAAGACAACGAAAACGCTCGCCAACATCGCGATCACGCGGGCCCAGCGTTTGCTTTGGTAAAGATAGTAGCAAACAATTCCGCCGGCGATGGCAAACTTGAAAAAGGCGTTGGGGTCATAGAAGAGATAGGTCGCCAATAGAAAACATCCCCAGCCTGCGAAGGTCAGAAGGACCGCCCGTTGGACCGGGCGGGGCATTTGGTCAAGCTCCGGAAGGGGGATCAGCATCGGGGGGGCTCCTTTCGGATCGGGAAACAGCGCGGCGGTTCGCGGAATTGGAAGGCCGCAGGACAACGGGCCGATGATCAGGCGGCACTATACACGTTCTGATCCGCCGCCGCCAGATGAAATTCCGCTTTAATTCACCTGTAGATAACGCCGTGCGCCGGCGTAGCGGTCCTGGAAATACCGGCTGGAAAGCGACGCGGTGCGGATAGTCTTGCCCTCTCCCGGGGCATGGATGAACCGCCCCCGGCCGCTGTAGATGCCCACATGGGTCACACGGTCGCGCTTTCCGGTGGCGAAAAAGACCAAATCCCCTTTTTCAAGCGCCTCCCGCGGCACAGGCTGCCCGGTCCGGAACTGGGATCGGGAATTGCGCGGCAGTTCCAGGCCGTTCAAACGATAGACGGTCATGGTGAGCCCGCTGCAATCGAACCCCTGCCGGGCTGACGCCCCGCCCCAGCGGTAGGGCGTGCCGATAAACCGCCGGGCCGTTTGAACAAGGCTTTCCTGCAGGCGCTCCCGTTCGTCGGACTGCCGCCCGCGGGGATAGGGTTGAACCACGTAAAAGTCTTCGATCAGACCCCTTTGCTGGAGGGCCAGAGCGCGCCGGCGGGCCTGGGCCTTGGTCTCAAAGCGATCGAAGCGTACTTTGCAAAGACCGTCGGTGTCGATGAAATAGTAGGTATCCAGCCCGTAGGCGGCTAACCGATCGGCATAGTCGGAGGCCCGCTCGACCGTGGAAAAGGCGCCTACCTGGATGGTAAAGGCAATCACCGGCAGGGCGGCGGCCTCCTCGGGCGTCCGTTCCACCACCGGGGGGATACGTACCTCTTCCGGCATGTGGAGCGCACTGCGGCAGCCGGCCAGCATCACCAAAAGAATGACCCACCCCATGCATCCAAGGGCGCGAACCGTTGTTTCACTAGCGGGATACCGCATCAGCTGCCTCGTCCTATCGCCCGCCCGCAAGAGTGGCATCATTCGGTTCCATCGACGGTGCCCCTCCCCTGTCCTCCGTCAACTGCCGGGCCGCAAGCATCAGGTCGTGGGCGTCCAGGGAAGCGAGGGGAACAGGCCGGCGCAGAAAAAAATGATACGGCAAAAATTTATGCATGGTTGCCAGGAAGTGAGCCTGGCAGGTGAAATCTTCCTTGGCATAGGTCGTTACGGCCCGAAAGGTTTGCTTTGAAAACAGGAAGCAGATGTAGCGCGCTTCATCCTCCAGACAGCCGAAAAATCCTTTTTGGTAGGCTTTGTAGCCGATAAGCTGCATCCTGCATTCCTTTGAAAGACCTGCGGGGGGTCGAACGGGCCCGTGGCCCCCTATTGGGCCTCATCCAACTGATCGAGGCGCTGGGACTGCTGGGTCTGGATATGTTCCAGGTCCTCTTTCATTTCCTTCATACGATCCACTTGTTTTTTGCCTGCCAGCTCTTCGACCGTGTCGTCCACCTGATTCCGGGTTTCCGTTCCCTCACATCCGGATACCACCAGGAGGCAGGACAGCGTCATGGCAATGACTAAAAGCCGAATCACCCCGCAGCATCGTTTCATGTTTCCTCCTTGACCGGCCGGACGGTTGCGGGATGGTTTCCCTTAGCCGTCACAAGGTTGTGATCCAGGCCTCATTCGGGATGAGGCCAGACGTCTTCGCGTGTTTCCGCCCAATAGCAGAAGCGATCCCATTCGAATTCACGTTGGGAAAAGGGACAACGCAGTTTGACCTTGCGCGCGGCCACCGCGACGACTTCCCAGTCCCCGTGTCGGGGACCGTCTTCAATATAGATTTTCTGCCCCACTTCAAGGGGGTATGAACGAAAGACAACGACTTGCGCCTTGTCCATTGGACACCTTCCAATCCGTTCGGCCCGCTTTTCGAACACGGGCATGATTCTTTTCCGGGCGGTGGTCGCAGCCATCGACTGCTCTGCCGGAAAAAAAGGCTGACAATCCACGCACCTTCCAAACCCAATATCAGTCTGCCATTTTTCGCCTCTCCTTGCAACGGGGCCGGTCGTCCTGTCGTCGGAGCGTGCTTATACCGCATACGGACAAGGCCTGCACCGTATACCAAATGGAAAATCGACGCAGGCAAGGCCCTACACTGTTCCGTGAGTTAATTAACGAACGTTTTCAGTGGGTTATCACGCATAGAAGACATTCGCCGTCTGGGGTGAAGCTATTCTCCTACAACGCTTCCCTGGGTCTGGTGGACTGATTGTTTCGGCATCCCCCATGCCGTGGGCATTTAGCGCAACCCGGCAGGTTGGCATACCCTTTGTATCGTTTCCCTGCGGAAGATTGATCACAGCCCCAATTCCTCCCGTCCGTCTGCTGTCACCCAGCATGGCGACCTATCGGCGGGCCGGACAAGGCCACCCGGCGCCGCCGGCCCACTGGGAGGACCGAGGCCGTTTGAAAAGACGGGTACAACCATCAGGAGGGACGATGGCAACCGCTAGCGCAACGCATGACAGTATTCGCATGATTGTCTGGATGGGATTGCTGATGAGCCTACTGAACGCCGGGAATCTCTCCCTGGCCGTTCACCGCTTAAGCCTGCCGGCGCTTCTGGTTCTCTTGGCCGTTGTGCTCCTGTCGGCCGTCCGCCGTCGTCTGATCACGAAAGTCAGCGAGTTGATGACGTTTCCGGTTTTCTGACACCGCGGCCTTCACGGCTTTTCGAAAACCGTCCCGGCCGCACCGCTGTCAGCGTCGGGCGGCCTTACAGGTAGGGCGGGCGACCACCGTTTCAACGACCGGCCGCGATACGCTGCACAATAGCGTCCCCCATGGCGGTCGTGCCCACGGCATCGGCCGGGTGAGAAGCGATATCGGCCGTGAGAATCCCAGAGGCCAGGGTGTCGGCCACGGCCTTCTCGATGGCCGCGGCGGCGTCTTCGCATCCGAGACTGTATTTGAGCAGCATGGCGGCGGAAAGGATCTGGGCCACCGGATTGGCCACGCCCTTGCCGGCGATATCCGGTGCGGATCCGCCGGCCGGCTCGTAGAGGCCAAAGCGGTTCGCGTTCAGGCTGGCGGAGGGCAGCAGGCCCATGGACCCGGTGAGCATGGCGCATTCGTCGGAGATGATGTCACCGAACATGTTGCCGCAGAGCAGGACGTCGAAGCGCTGGGGGTTGACGATAAGCTGCATGGTGGCATTGTCGATGTAGAGATGATCGAGGGTCACATCGGGATAGTCCCGCGCGACGTCTTTAACCACGTCGCGCCATAACACCATGACGGTCAGGACGTTGGCCTTGTCGATGGACGTCACGTGTTTGCGCCGCAGGCGGGCGATATCGAAAGCCGTCCGGGCGATCCGCTCGATTTCCCTGCGGCTGTAGACCATGGTATCGTATGCTGTTTCATCCGGCCCCTCACCCTCACGGCCCTTGGGCGCACCGAAATAGATTCCCCCGGTCAATTCGCGCACGCACATCACGTCGAATCCGTCCCTGACGATTTCCGGTTTGAGGGGGCTGGTCTGCGCCAGGGCTTTGAAAACCCGTGCCGGACGGAGATTGCAAAACAGCCCGAAATGTTTGCGTAGCGGCAGCAGGGCGGCCCGCTCGGGCTGCTGTTCAGGGGGAAGCGCTTCCCACTTCGGCCCGCCCACCGACCCGAAGAGGATGGCATCACTTTGCTCGCACAGGGCCAGGGTTTCCGGCGGCAGGGCCGTGCCGTGGCCATCGATGGCGCAGCCGCCCACCTCCGCTTCCTGAAAAGTGAGGGTCATATGATAGATCCCGCTCACGGCCTCCAGGACCTTGATCGCTTCCGTCATTACTTCCGGCCCGATACCGTCTCCCGGCAATACGGCAATTGTCGTCATGGCGTCTTCCTTTGATCGGCTATCCTTTTTGATTGCGTGCCATCCCCGGCACGGGCGTCTCCTCAAGCGCTGGGTCGTACTATAAGCGCTCCGGGAATGCAAAACGTTTTCCGGTCGTTCGTCCTCGGCGCGCCTCCTTCGGCCGGCCCCATCAAGCGGCCGACGCAATTAGGTCCGGCCTGTTAACGGTGGTTCGCGGACGAATCCCAGCGCGGTATGGCCCAACAAAACAGGAGACAAAGTACCGCCGCCCCCAACACCGTCCAGAACACCGCACTAACCCCCTGCTGGACCGTCTCCTGGATCCCGACCCGCAACGCTTCCGGCAGGAGGGCCAGCACCTCGGGCTGCAGCAGCCCCGCCATCTGATCCGGCCCCATGTCCTTAAGCTGCGGCGGCAGTTTGGCCAGTAGTCCGCCGTCCTGAATGGCCTGGGTCAGCGCACTGAAACGGGCGGCAATGAAACTGCCGCCGATGCCGACCCCCACCGTTCCCCCCAAGGTGCGGGCAAACTGATTGGATGAGGTCGCGACGCCCAAATCGTGGATCGGTACGGCGGCCTGCACCACCAGCAAGGTCGCCAGGGCCACGAAACCCATTCCGATGCCGACAACGAAAAAACTGACAAAACAATACCAGCCGGCGGTTTGCGCGGAAAAGGTCAGGGTCAGGGCGCACCCGGCCACGAGGCATACAGCCCCCGCCAGGGCGGCCGACCGGTGGCCCGTACGATCGATGACCCGTCCCAGCGCCAGGGATCCCACGGACCATCCCAGACTGAGCGAGAGCATGGCCACACCCACCTGCAGGGGGGTTTTGCCCTGGACGCCCTGAATGAATAAGGGCGCATAGGCGAACATGGAAAAAATAGCGAAACTGCTAAAAAATACGGCGGCATTGCCGGCACTGAAGCCGCGCTTGCGGAAATGCTGGATGGGCAGAATCGGATCCCGGGCGCGGCTTTCCACCCGGATGAAAAGCGCGGAACCGACGGCAAAGAGGGCCAGCAGACCCAGGATGCGCGGGGATGACCAGGCATAGGTCCGGCCGCCCAGGAGAAACGCGAACAGAAAAGCCAGGATGGCCGTCGTGAGCGTCGCCACCCCCAACAGGTCCAGGGAAACGGTCTCCTTGCGCGGTCGCAGATCCACCAGATAGGTGCCGATCCCCCACAGGGAAACCGCCCCCAGAGGAACGTTGATAAAGAAAATCCAGCGCCATGAAAAATAGGTGACGATGAAGCCGCCCAAGGTGGGCCCCAGGACGCTGGCAATGCCCCATATGGAACTGGCCAGTGAAAGGGTGCGACCCCGGGTTTCCGGAGTGGAGACATCCGCCAGCACGATGTAGACCAGGGCAAAGATTCCCCCGGCACCGACACCCTGGATAATCCGGGCGCCGATCAGGGTCACCATGTTCACGGCGCATCCGGCGGCCGCCGAGGAGAGGCAGAACAGCACGATGGCAATGACGAAAAGATGCCGGTTGCGGAAAAGATCGGCCAACTTGCCAAAAATCGGCAACGATACCGCCCGGGCCAGGAAATAGGCTGAATAGACCCAGCTGTAAAGCGGCATCCCGCCCAAATCAGCCACGATGGTGGGCATGGCGGCCGACATGACCAGGGCGTCCAGTGCGCCTAAAAAAAGGGCCAGAAGAGCGGCCCCGATCACGGTGATGCGTTGGCCCGGCGATATCGGCATAAAGAATCCTTATTGGGGAGCAAAAGAGCCCTCATGGGCGTCGCAATGCCGTAACAGACGACATTTCCCCGGCATTACGGCGTGAACTTCTACCAGAAGTCGCATCGATTGCCAAATCCCGGCCACCACATGCCAAACGACGATCATGCCGCCCCTTTTCCTCGTGCCTGCAGAATGCTATGCTGACAATTACGCACCCTTTTGTGAAGGGGTATTATTGGCATCCACAGGAATCCGCACGCATGTCGCTGATGAATTTTTTTTCCGGCCCGACCCCGGAAAAACTCGAAAGCCGGGGCGACACCCTTTGTGCTTCCGGCCATTGGGGTCCGGCCAGACAGTGCTATGAACGCGCTCTCGCTAAACTTGAGAAATCGACCCGTCCGAATCCTCACCACTGCCGCCGGCTGCACCAAAAAATCCGGCAGGCCCGCGAAGATCTGGCCCGGGAGCATCGGCGGACGGCCATGGCCTATCTCGAGGGCGGCCATTCTAAGGAGGCCCGCGAAGCCCTGCTGCTGGCAATGGACATCAGCGAGGATGTCAGCTTCCGGGAGGCCGTAGCCCAACAGATTTCGGCCATGGACGGTCCGCCGGCATCCGTGCGGGAGGCTCCTTCTGTTGAACTGCCGGAACCCGCCGCCGCTGTCGATGGGAATGACCCGGAACATGATGACCCGGACCACCCGGCCCCGTCACCGGAGGAATATTTCCAGGCTCTCTGCCATACGTTGCCGGAGGATGTGGCCCGTGCTTACCGACACTACGGCCTCGAATTCAGGGACGGCTACATCGCACTGAACAAGGGCGATTTCGCGACCGCTGCCGGCCATCTGGAAGAAGCCATGGACGTCCACCCGGAACCGGGCAGCTATATTCCCTTGGAACTTGCGACGGCCTACTTAAACCTGGGCTGCCTGGAGAAGGCTCACAGCCTGCTGGAACAGGTCCGCCGTCATCATCCCGAAGCCTTGCCGGCCTATCAGCTTTTGTGCGAAATCTACTGGGATCAGGGCGAATCCGCCAAAGCGGAAGCGCTTTTAGCATCGCTTCCGCCTCACCTGGCAGAATCGCGGGCCGTCATGCAGCTGAAGGGCGAAACCCTCTACCGCACCGGTCGCCACGCCGAGGCCCGGGATTTCTGTCGCGGCATCCTGGACGCCTACGGCTGGCATGAGGGCACGGTCCAGCAACTTGCAAAGGCCCACGAGGCGCTCAACGAGCTGTCGGATGCACGCCGCCTCTACGGCGACCTCATGACACGCTGTCGAAGTTGCGGCTCAAGGGCGCCCCTTCCAATCACCCACAAGTATGCCGAACTCTCTTTTGCTGAAGGAGACCGGGAAACCGACCTTCTCGAAATCTATCTGGACCTGGCACGCCAAAATCCGGCGGAGGCCGCCCTCTATTTCGAACGCATCAGCCGGATCTATTTTGACCGGGGCGATACGGCCGAAGGGGAGCGTTTCCGCGCATTCGCCCGGCGGGCCCGGAATGAAACCACTTTCCCTGACCCTGAAGGATAATGCATGGCGATGTCCGCACAAGGCCTCATTCAGCGCTGGAAAAAACAGATCCTCATCGTTGTACTCCTGGTGGCCGCAATCATTGCCGCCAGCTATTACGTCTACGGGTTGCTTGACACCGGAAAACTCAGTCCGATCGCCCTTCTGGTCATGGCGGCCGCCATATCGATCGGCCTTCCCATGCTGCGATCGAATTTCTTTCCCAGTCGGCGGGATTGCGAAACTGAATACGCGTTCCATGAACAGCGTCTGGAAAAAGAAATCACCCAGGCCATCAGCGACGGCATCGGCCAGGAGGCCTTGAACCAAATTTTTGCGGCGCCGGGTCAATACCGCGATGCCGCCGAAGAGGCCATCGGCCGCATGCTGGTCCGCGATGATACCGGCCGCCATCCCGAAGTCCATTTTGCCCTTCTAATGGCGCTATCCCGTTATCATGAAAAGAGCGGGGATCCCTCATCCGGCATTCCCGTGCTCCGCAAGGCCCTGGAGATCAAGCCGCAGCATTTCGTTGCCCGCATGCATCTGGCCGGCAACTACGAATGGCTCGGCAGGGCGGAAGAAGCCCGCCGGCAATACGAAACGCTTTTGGAAAACCCTCAGAATCTCTCGGCGGCCATGAAAAAGATCGTGGCGGCCAAGATCAAAACTCTCCTGAACAATTAATGCCAATCCCCTCCGGCGGGGAAACGGGCGAGTCCTCTTCCATCCGGTTGCCGGGCCGCCTGATCACGTATCGCTCATCAACCTTAGCGGGCAACACATTCCATGCGAACATGGCAATCATACTATAGCAGCCCCCCCAAGAGGACGACACGCGATGCACCACATTTGCCGGCTCGCTAAGATTCCCCGATGGATACGGCGCCTGCTCGGCGCCATCCTGAGCATCTTCGGTGTTCTTCTTTTTTTAACACCGATACCGGGCGGTATCGTGCTCAGTGCCTTCGGCGGCATGCTGGTTATCGAGGATTTGAAAGAAGGCGCCAACGAAGCGATGGAGCCAAAAGACTTTTTTGAGATAGGTTCTAGTCAGGAAGCGATGCCCTAAGCCGCAAAAAGATAAAAACCGATCACTTTGGTATTGGGGTCGGCCGGATCGGTGGGTGCGAATTCGGCCCCCAGGTCGGCACCATCGACCCTGCGGACTACGGTTTCCTGGCGAACGTGGGACCGCTTGCGGTCATCCAGCTTGAATTCCACGATGATCCGGTCCCCGATGCGAACCGTATTGTCGTTGGCGAGCCGCATTTTAACACCGGACCGGGATAGATCCAGAATCGCCACGGCTCCCCTTCCCAAATGGCGTCCGCCCGGCGCCTGACGATACTGCCCTTGCAGGCGCACCGTCTTGCGAAAATAGCGGCGCCGCTCCAACTGGGCTGTATAGGCGTGCCCGCAGGGGCATTTGACCCGGATGCGGACAACACGGGACATGGTCATATAGGGTGATGCATCGATCGTACGGCTACGTTCGCATGCCGGGCAGGCCAAAGTGGCCTTGTTGTCTTGGGTAATAAAGAGTTTATCCATGATACCACCTCTGTGCACTGACATCCTTTTTTCTTCGGCCGCTGGGGCCGGGTGATGCGGAATACGCCCAATGCCGGCGTGCGCCCTACAAGATGGGGACGGCCTCACTCTGGTGGCGCTATTTCCCGCGAACTGCTGTTAAATGCTGTTATCGCCTATTCCGCCATAGACTTGAGCCCCGCCGCCCCTTTGTAAAGAGGCCCCGCCTAAAAAATAGAGCACAGCCCCTCGGGAGGACGTCTATCCGATTGCATGGCATACAATGCTGGTATTTGCGGGAAAGCGAGGCGTGTCGCAGGGTGCGCGGGGTGAGCATTACGGGAGCTTGACGGGTGGGAGGAGGCTATACGCCTTATTCGAATTGCGCCTTGAAGGCCTGAAAAGCGGCCTTAAGCGCTGCCGTTTCCCCTTGCAGCGCTGACAGCTCGGCTTCGAGGATGGCAATCCGCTCCCCAAGCGGGGCTTGACCTTCCGGGAGGCTTTCCTCCGTTGCGGATGGCGGCGGCGACCCGTCCCCCAGCAGATGGGTAAAGCGTGCTTCCTTGTGGCCGGGAAGCCGTCCCATGCGTTCGGCAAGTCCCCAATCAGCAAGCTTTTCCAGGGTTTCAGCGACCGCCTCCAAATGTTCAAAAGCGTACAGGCGCCCACTGCGGGAGCGAATTTCACCGGCGGTCTGGGGCCCCCTGAGCATCAATACGCACAGGGCCGCAATCTCACGCGGGACCAGATTGTGTTCCCGCGACAAGTATTCTTCATATTTGGGCACACGTCCGACCCGGCTCTGATTGACAAGCCCTTTTTCTTCCAGGCCGTCCAGGGTCGCCTGCACTTCCGATTCACTGTAGGCCGCCACCGGGTCTCGATTGGATTTCTGATTGCAGGCGTTTGTAAGGGCATTGACAGAAAGGGGGTAGTATTCCGGCGTGGCCAGGGCTTTTTCCATGAGGCTTCCCAGAATCCGTATTTCAATCGTGTTCAGTGGCGCTGCCATAGCAGAAACCTCCTCCCGATGTCTGGGGATGGCATGACGTCCCCCCGCCATTGGAACGTATCTCGAAAAATCGAAGCGCCCCTGACCGCGTTTCCAGCGATACGGGATACCGCATCTGGTTTTTATGAATAAGGGGCATAGCGCGCCGGCTCAAAATGCTCACATCTGTCGTGTACGCTCCGCTTTGTCACCGCCTCGCGCCTTGTCAGAAACCCTAATCTTAATTTTGAGATGCGTTCCAATCAGGCCTGGACGACGCGATTGCGTCCGGACCTTTTGGCCGTATAGAGCGCCTGGTCGGCGCGACGGATCATGGCTTCGAGTGTTAAATCATTCTCGTTAAGACCGGCCAGACCGATACTAACGGTAAAGCGGATAGACGGTGCGCCGTCTTCCCCCTCAAGAGCGCTGTTGCTCACGCGCTCTCTCAGACGCTCCGCCACCCGGGCGGCATTGGCGGCATCGGTTTCCGGCAACACGGCGGAAAATTCTTCGCCGCCTGTCCGTCCGAAAATATCCGTGACACGAAATACGCTCTGGCAGGTCTGCACAAACGTCCTCAGCACGGCGTCTCCCACAGGATGGCCATGGGTATCGTTGATCTTCTTGAAATGATCCATGTCCATCAAGAGCACCGCAAGGGAGTGGCCATAGCGCCGGTGCCGCAGAAATTCCTGCCGCGCCTTCTGGAAAAAGCGGCGGCGGTTAAACGCGCCGGTCAGGGGATCGGTGGTGGCCAGCCGGCGCAGCTCCGCCTCCATATGCCGCCGCCCGGTGATGTCGTTGCCGACGCTCAAGATTTCGGCGATGCGCCCCTCGTCGTCCGTAATGGCGCGATTGGTCCAGTAGATCCAGACCCGGCGTCCGTCCCGGGTGATATTTTCGTTTTCGTTGTTGCGAAAGCGGTCAGGGTCGTTGCGGATCGCCTCCATCAGGTGGCCAAGGTCACGCTTGGATATGCTCTCGCTTTCCGGAACAATGGTCCCCACGACGTTTTTCCCGATCAGCGCTTCGGCTTCGTACCCAAAAAACTTCAAGCCGTAGGGATTCATGAAGACAATGCGCCCCTTGGCGTCCCACCGCAAAATAATGCTGTTGACGCTATTCACGAGATTCCGGTAGTTTTTTTGGCCGGCCCGCAGGGCCGCCTCCATGTCGCGGCGTTCGGAAATTTCAGTTTGCAGGCGACGGTTGGTCGCAATCAATTCCGATGTCCGCTCCTGGACCCGCGCCTCCAATTCGTCACGTGCTTTCCGAAGGGCCTCTTCGGTCCTGATTTTTTCGCGCAGCAAATCGTCCACCTCGGATTTGATGACGCTGATGGCATCATAGACCGGGCCCAGCGGGCTCTCTGTATGAATGCCTTCCGACAGGGCCAATCCGTCGCGCTCCCAGTCGATGCGGCCGATGAATTCCATCAGATGCTCGACGCCACCTCCCGCATCCCCTGTTTTGCGATCTTTCACAAGGGGCTGACCATCGCTTCGGCCGTTTGCGGATGCGGTTTTCTTTTTGCGGGCCACAAGGCTCAGCGCGTCATCAAAATCCTTGGACACATAGGTTTTGAAGGGCAGCGTGAATTTCGAAAAGCTGGCCACGGCGGCCATGAACTGATTGAGTCCGTAAATAATATAGGCCTCAAAGGGCACCTTCCCGTGCCAGGCTGAAATCGCGTCTATATAGCATTTGCGCGCCCGCCGCTCCACGCCCTGCAAGTTACGTGCGCCGACAATGAGATAAAGGGGGCCATGCACCGCGGCCAAAGCGTTATAGATACGATCCCGCAGGGCGATCAGATCGGGCAAATGCTGGTCACGCAGAACGCCCCGGGAAACCGAGTGCAGGATGTGCCCGTCCACCACCTCCAATCGCGTCCCATAGCCGCCCCTCTCAAAGCCCCAATCTTCACGACGGAGGATGATGTGCGGGGAACCGTCACGGGCCTTGAATTGGCTGATGAAGGTTCCTTCGGGCCACAGCGCGGATGACGAAAGACCGGTGGCTTTGTGCAGAAGATCGCAGGCCATGAAAACGGCATCCGTGTAATGACTGGCGATATGGACATCGATCTGGATGATGTTGAGCCGCTTGCCCAGTTTGGTGCTCATGCGCAGCATGGGGGAGAGGCCGTAGAAAATGACGCCGGCCATCCGGTCGCGCGCGAGCATGCGGCGGATGAAGCAGCGCCGTCCCTCCAAAGTCGTGCCTTCAAGATAGGTGTAGTCCAGGATATGGATATAGGGGCGATCACCGATTTCCTTCTCGATGAGCGCCTCGGTGAAATCGAAGGCTTTGCGCACCCCTGAGAGGGTGGCCCGTCCCTGGTTGTGGGTCAGCAGAATCGATCCGCCGATGATTTCCGCGGAGATCCGAAAGCCCGGTTCGAAGGTCACCTGCTGCCACTCCGCCCGCCGCCGCACCGGCAATCCGGTTATCGGGCAAATGAGTTGGAAAGCATCATCCGCCGCAGAACCCGGTCCGATGCCACCCGAGGCTTTATGGTGCGTTTGAACAGATGCCATTCCTTTGGCAACATGGTTCATTCCAATATCGCTTTCAATTTTCGAATGTCGGTTGGTAACGGCGTCTCTGCAAACGGCCCCCCGCCGGGGGGTATCAAAACCGGCAATTTCCAATCTTACCAACTACATCCTACCATAATTCAGGGCATGGCTCCAGCACTGGAAACGCGCTTTGGCAAAATTGGAGAGCGGCTTAAAGCCCGATTGAAGGCTTGACCCGTCTAAAGGTTCACAGTCTATGAACGGTGTATCACCGCTGACCCCACCCAACCAAAGGAGAATGCCATGCCCTCTTTGCAAGCCAAACGCAACGTGCAAACCGGTATTATGCATCTAAACGCTGCCCCGCGCGATGTCTTCCCGCTGCTGTGTCCGCAACGCGAATACGACTGGATCGCGCCCTGGCAGTGCCGGATGATTTTTTCGGAAACCGGATTTGCCGAGGACAACGCGGTATTTTACACGGATTTTCGCCCCGATCGGGGGCCGGAATGGTGGGTCGTCAGCCGCTACGAACCCGTCCGTGCCATCGCTTTTGTCCGGTTTTCCCCCGGCATCCGTATCACCCGCCTGGACATTCAGCTGGCGGCCGACGGGCCGGGCCGCACCATCGCCACCTGGACCCAGACCATGACCGCCCTGAGCCCGGAGGGCAACGCCTATCTTGATCGTTATGGTAATTCGGCCTATACCCATGAAACCGAAACGCTCGAACGCCTGCTCAACCACTACCTGGAAACCGGCCGCCCCTTGACCTTGTCCGAACCGGCACCGTAAGGTATTGTGCCACCGGACGAACGCGTTCACCCGCCGCTGGACCGGATTCCATTCGATTCTGAGGCATTGAGGACCATGACGACGATCAGCCGACTGGCAAGGCGATTCAAGCTCTCCCGCAGCGCCCTGCTCTACTATGACCGCATCGGTCTGCTGCGGCCCTCGAGCCGCAGCCCGTCCAACTATCGACTCTACACCGAGGCCGACCGTCAGCGGCTGGAAGCCATCTGCCGCTACCGGCAGATCGGCCTTTCCCTGAAGACCATCGGGCGCATTCTGAACGCCTCCCGGGAAGGCGCCGGGACGGCCCTCAGGCAGCGCCTGCGAGACATCGAAGACCAAATCGAGGCCCTACGCCGCCAGCAGGAGGGGATACGCCGCCTTCTGGGTCAGGCCTCCCCCGATGACATGGCGCAGGGCCTGACCCGCGAAAAGTGGACCGCCCTTCTGCGAGCCTCCGGCATGACAGACGCCGATATGCTTCAATGGCATGTGGGATTTGAACGCCTGTTCCCTAACGACCATCAACTATTTTTGGAATCGTTGGGGATCCCGCCGGATGACATCGACGCTATTCGAACTTTTTCGCAAACGCGAAAAAGTTAATCCAAAATCACATATATATTATGTCAACATATTGTATTTTTTAGGCTTAATATGTAATTTTAAACTGACAGCCGGGCGGCCAGACGGGCCACCCGTGCCCCAAGGTGGCGGGCATTTTCCCGGGTCGCGTCATCAGGCGCTCCTACGCAGGCCGTGCCATAATGCCCGGTGGCGGATAGCGGGTCGCCCACGATGATCATGCCGTAGATCAACAGGGCCTGAATGATGGAGAATATCGTGGTTTCCTTCCCCCCGGTGGCATCCCCCGCCGTCGCAAAGGCGGCACCCACCTTGTTTTCCATTTTTTTGCGAATCCCCACGAAATCGTCGAACACACATTTGAGCTGGGCCGCCATGGTGCCGAAATAAACCGGCGACCCGGCGATGATGCCGGCCGCCTCGACAAAGTCCTCCTTGGCAACCTCATCCGTCTTCTTCAGGATGGGCGTCGCGCCCTCCACGCGCGCCACGCCTTCGGCGATCGCCTCCGCCAGGCGACGGGTATTACCCCCCTTGGAATAGTACAGAACCAGAATCTTCATGTGGTGCATCTCCTTTGGTATTGATCAAAGCTCCCCTTCGTATGCCGCGGTTTTAGAAGCAAGCCTCCCCCCTGTCAACCTGAACCGGTTCTTTTGCGCACCACAGGCGCCATGGGTCAGGTGGACTAATGCTAGCGCAAAAAGGGGCGATAAAAGGTTTCAGGAAGAATTCCTATTTAAGCGGAGGTCAGAATGACACCATCCATTACATCAGCCAACACGCTTGGACAGCCCCCTTTCATCCCAACTAATATAGCCGGCCAGGAAGTCCGGGTATCGGAAAGCATCCGTCTGGCCGCCGTGGCGGAACGCAGCCAGGATATCACCCTCACGACCAAAGAAGGGGATACCGTGACCCTGTCCCTGGGCCAAAGCACCGTGGCGGTCTATGGCCGGGACGGCCGTTGGTCGCAAATGCGGCAATCGGCCGAGAATTCCACTGGAGACCGGATAGACGTTGAAAGTCTGGCCGTGGAAACCCGTGAATGGTTCGGTATGGAATCCAGCCGGGAGTTCACTTTGTCTGTCGATGGCGATTTGAACGCAGCGGAAAAACGGGACATTCGCAAAGCATTGCAGCAGATCCACCACCTAATGGGGCGCGCCTTCAATGCCGATTCAGCCGCCGCCACGATTTCCGGTCTGGACACCCTGGACGGTATCGCGGTGGACATCCAACAGTCCCGGACCATCCTGGCAGCCCGCACCACCAGCGTCGCAGCTCTCACCTATGGCGCGGACGGTGAAGCAACGCCGGCTGCGGATAACACCTCGACATCGGAGCGGCCGATCTGGCAGACCGCTGCGGATGAAGCTGTCAGCCTGGTGAAAGGTACCGGAATCGCACCGTCGCATTTTGCCCATCCCCTGCGGCAGCTTTTCCGTCATTGGGCCGGACAGATGCGCCGGCACCACCGGACCTTCGAACCCATGGTGCGAATGGTGGCGGATTCCGTTTTCGCGCAACTCGGGATTGTTGCGCCAGCCGAATCATCGCCCCGGTTGAAGGCATCGGCATCCCATTATTAAGGTTCGCAGGCGATGGGTATCAATCCTGTGAGGACTGGTGAATGTCGATGATCTTGGCATGGCGGCCGTAGTCCACGGTTTTGTAGCGGGTGATTTTCTGCAGCTTGCCGGTGATGTCGGCGATGCGCTCTACCTGCTCGAGGATTTGTTCGGCCAGTTCGTAGTGCTTGTCTTCCCGGTTGAGGTCCACCAGCATCAGTTCGGCATAGCCCGAAATCACCTGGAGAGGCTGATTGAGTTCATGGCAAACCGCACCGGCGGTTTCCAGGACGCCGATAAATTTCTCTTTCTGGGCCCGTTCCCGGGCGGCGCGATTCTTTTCCGTCAGGTCCAGCATCACGCCGACGCTGCCTGATTTTTCGGGCCCCTCACCGGCCACCGGAGCGGTATTGAAAAGAAAGTCCCGACGACGCCCGTCGGCACACGGGATTTCCGCTTCGAAAGCGTTTTTCGAGACGCGGTTGCGCTTCAGGCAGGTCACCAGCTCGTCCGGAAGGCTCCCCGCCAGCTCCTCAGCCCGGCTGCCGATAATGCGATCCCGCGTCAAGCCGACGATATCCCGCGCAAAGGCCTGGTTGCAGCCCCGGAAAACACCGTCCACGTCCTTGAAGAAAATAGGATTGGGAATCGTGTTGATGAGGGCGTCCATCAGGTGGAGATAGCTGCGCAGTTTCTCTTCGGTACGCTCGCGAAGATCGGCCTCCCCCTGATGATGGTGTTCAAGATCCTGGTAATATTGATGTTTAGATTGGGCGGTACGGCTCAATCGCAACAAACGCGCCCGCAGGCGTCCGTTATCCCGATAAAGCCAGCCAGCCGCCGCCAACGCCAGTATCAGCCCCACTATGAACAAAATCTGAATCGACATACCGTCGCACCCTATCCCCATGGGAACGGTCGGTTCCGGCCCGTCCTGCGCCACGCCCCCCCCCTCTGTCCAGCCCATCATCGCTATCAGAATGGGAAGGCCTTGTAAACGATATCTCCCTAAACTAAATCCTAAAAATGCTTTGATTCAATCTGCCGGAAACCCCCGGCGTAGATTCCGATCGCTTGACAGCTAAAGTCAGAGGCCGAACGTACCGGTCTTGAAGGAAGACACGTCGTTGAGATGCAGACAGGCCTCAGGCCGTCGATGGACACAGGGGACGGCTTTTCCAAAGGCGGGACGACCGACTATCGCTCCCGCCTTTGCCGTTTTACCGATAGAGACCCACGGACCGTGCGCCTCTGTCAGCGGGGTCGTACACGGGCGGTCGGGGTAGCCTTCAGGGGATCGTCGGGCCAATAATGCTTGGGATAGCGCCCCTTCAAGTCTTTCTTGACTTCCGGGTAGCTGTTTTGCCAGAAGCCGGCCAGATCCTGGGTGATCTGGGCCGGGCGTCCCGCAGGCGACAACAGGTGGATGACGAGGGGCTGGCGTCCCCCGGCTATGGCCGGAGTCTCCCGGGTACCGAACATCTCTTGCAGGCGAACCGCCAGCACCGGTGCTTCTCCGCTGTAGTCGATGGGGCGCCGGGATCCGCTGGGAACATCCAGGTGGGTTGGGGCCAGTTGATCCAGGCGCTGCTGTTGGGACCATGTCAGGTGATTTTTCAGGGCGATCGCCAACCCCGCCGGTTTGAGATCCCGGAGACGTGAAATCCCTGCCAGAAAAGGCCCCAGCCAGGCCGAAAGGGTTTCGCTCAGCCGGGTATCGGAGACGTCCGGCCAGTCGTCCCGCGCATCCATCACCCTACGGAGGAACATCACTCGCGCCTGCCAACTTCGCAGTGCTTTGTTCCAGGGGAGGCAATCCAGACCCGTCTGACGGATGCCGTTCAAAAAAGCGTCTTCCCGGTCTTCCGGCGCCACTTCGGCCAGCGGTTCGGTTTTGAGGGCCAGGACACCTATCTTCAAGGACCGCTCTGCCGTCACGGCCTGACGCGCGGCATCCCATTCCACCCGCTTTTCCCAGTAAAGCTGATGGCCCAGCCGATGATAAAGCTCTTCGATAGGAATGGCGGCGGCAAGGAAAATACGTGCTTCACGCTTCTCACCGTCCAGAGTTGCCGCCACCAGATAGTCGGACGCCGCCAAGGGCTGCCCGGGATTCATAAAAGCGCCCCGCCCCCCGGACAGGCGAAAACGGCCGGAAGACCCCGGTCGACGCTGGGCGACGCGATCGGGATAAGCCCAAACAAGGTGATGGCCCGCTTTGTTTTCCTCCCATTGTTGACGCCCCTCACCAACGCGGCGGCCAAGGTCGTCGGCCACCTGCACGACCCTGCGGCAGGCGCGTCGATCCACATGGCCGAGCGGGATTTGAGGGAACTCCCCCCGGCGGAACCGGCGCAGGGCCGCGAGCCGCAAATCGAGGTCCACATCGTACCCGCCGGCCTCGAAGCGCAGGATGTCCTTTTCACCCAGCAAGGCCGCCAGTTCGCATGCCTGTACGCCTTCCCCGTTAGCGTGTGCCATGAGGATCATGTGAGACAAACGCGGGTGCAGGGGCAGCTCGGCCATCCGTCGTCCGTGCGCCGTAATCCGGCCGTCCCTCTCCAGGGCGCCTAAAAGCGCCAGAAGCGTCTTGGCCTGGGCCAGGGCGGCCGGCGGCGGCGGGTCGATCCAGCGCAGGGCGTCTGCCGTTCGGAGGCCCCACAGGGCCAGTTCCAGCGCCAGGGGCGCCAAATCGGCTTCCATGATGGCAGGTCGGGCATGGGGTACCAGACCGGCATGCTGCCCACGGGACCATAACCGATAGCAAAATCCCGGGGCGGTGCGACCGGCCCGCCCGCGGCGCTGGTCGGCCGCGGCCCGGGTCACGGGCAGCGTCACTAAACGGGTCAGGCCGCTGCCGACATCGAAACGGGGAACCCGGCTCAGGCCGCTGTCCACCACGACGCGGATTCCTTCGATGGTCAAACTGGTCTCGGCAATGGAAGTGGCCAGCACGATCTTGCGACGGCCGGCCGGCGCCGGTCGAATGGCGCGCTTCTGTACCTCAAACGGCAGATTGCCGTATAGGGGGGCAACCTCCCAGCGCGGATCGAGGTGCATCGCATCCAGGCGTTCGGCCGTCTGACGGATCTCCGGCGCACCGGGCAGAAAAACGAGCACGCTGCCGCGATCTTCCGATATGGCGTGCATAACCGAAGCCGCAACCGCTGCTGCCAGCGGCTCCTGGGCTTTGCAGTCGCGGTAGTGGGTTTCCACCGGGAAGGACTGACCCGGGCAGGTCAGGATCGGCGCCTGGCCCAACAGCCCCGCCACCGGAGTGGTTTCGATGGTAGCGGACATGACGAGCAGCCGCAGGGTTTCATTATACCCCTCCTGGATGTCACGGCACAGTGCCAGGCCCAGATCCGCTGCGAGGCTGCGTTCGTGAAACTCGTCGAAAACGACGAGCCCCGCTCCGGATAACCCGGGATCCGTCTGCAGCATGCGGATGAGCACCCCCTCGGTGACCACCTCGATGCGTGTTTCCGACCCCACGCGACTTTCCATACGAATCCGATAACCCACCGTTTGGCCCACCGGCTCGCCCAATAGCTCCGCCATGCGAAACGCCGCCGCCCGGGCGGCCAGACGCCGGGGCTCAAGCATGATGATGCGTTTGGCTTGCAACCAGGGTTCATCCAGAAGCGCCAACGGGGCACCGGTGGTCTTGCCGGCGCCGGGCGGGGCTTGCAAAACCACCCCGCGATGCTGCCGGAGGGATTCACGAAGACGATCGAAAATGGCGGTAATCGGCAAGGACGGCATGGCAACCTATCGATCCGCAAGGCGATAATTGCGGGAGAAAATGTTTTTCGGCAACGCTTGTAAGGCCTGTTGCGCTGACCGCCAAATCGCCTTTAGGGATTGAGTTTTTCGAGTTCCAGCGCACACCATTCCAGATCCGGCCGCACATTGATGTCGGACACCTGGACGGCACGCAGGATGCCGGCTTTGTCGATCACGAACAGGGCGCGTTCGGCAACGCCGTCGGAGCGGAGGACCCCGTAGCGGTCGGCCACCTTGCCATGGGGCCAGAAATCGGAAAGCACGGGGAACCAGAGGTCGCCCATCTGTTGGGTCCAGGCGTAAAGGGTGGGGATATTGTCCACGGTAATTCCCAGCAAAATAGCATCGTTTTCCTCAAAAAGGTTCTGAACGATGTTGTAGCCGGGCCATTGATCGGAGCAAACCGGTGTCCAGGCGGCGGGTACAAAGGAAATCACCACATTTTTCCGGCCACGGAACTGACTCAGGGTGATCGGTTCGCCGGATACCGACGGCAGCGTAAAATCCGGGAGCGGCTCTCCCACCCGGACTTTGAGCGTACTATCGATCGGTTTCAGATGGCCGGGGTTGTATATGTTGTCCTTAAAGGCCGCGGGAAATCCCCCCGCAGATGCACCCCAGATGAGACCGAACAGAATGCCGACAAGTATAATGCCACCCCAAGTACGCATGAGGACCGCCTTTCTTTCCATTGCACCGAGCTGTTTTTGTCTTGTTGTTTTAACGATTTACACTACGACTCCGCATTAGATGATGGCTTTCTCCGTAGACCATGCCACGAACGATTGCAATCTATAACCGGCCTGGCTTCGGCGAGCTGCTCCCATCCGCGCAGCCTCGTCCCATTTGCCCGCCGTCATTTTATCTGCTACAAAACACCGACATTCACCCCATGCCATAGGAAAACCATCGCGAATGGATCCCGAATACCACATCCTGACCATGCTCGTGGAAAACGAACCCGGGGTGACGGCCCGGGTTTCGGGGCTGTTTGCCAGCCGCAACTACAATATCGAAACGATTTGCGGCGCCCCCACCGCCAATCCCAGCATGTCCCGCATCACCATCACCACCCGCACCAACCCGGAGCAGCTGGAGCAGATCATGAAGCAGCTGCGGCGCCTGGTGAACGTGATCAAGGTGCGCGACATGACCGGGGAGCAAGCCGTCCGGCGGGAGATGGCCCTCTTCTGCGTCAAGGCCCCTCCAGCCGACCGGCCTGAAATCCGCAGCATTGTGGAGACTTTCCGCGGCCGCATCGTTGACACCGGCAAAACCCATTTCATTATCGAGGTCACGGGCAGCCACGACAAAATCAATGCCTTCGCCCGCCTGCTGGAACCCTTGGGCATCAAAAAACTGGCCCGTTCCGGCATCCTGGCCCTCTACCGCGAAGCCGACTGACGCCCACCCCCGGCTCTTGGAGAAACGGCACGGTTTCGACAGTTTCCGTGCGCAACTTCACCCACATCGGACACGGCCGCCCCACTCCGTTTCGTAAAACCTTTGTAAAACAGCCGCCCCGTATTCCCCCCGCCGATGAATTGGCATAAAAGAGCCCCACATTATGTAGCATCAAAGGGAGCCTTGCATGACCATTCATGATACTCTGATCATTCGGACGCTGATGCGCTGGCTGGCGCTGTTTTTCTTCCTGTGCACGGGATGGAAATCCGAAGGCCATAAACCGGAGGAAGCGCGTTATGTCGTCATTGCAGCGCCCCACACCTCCAACTGGGATTTTATCTATACCCTCGCCCTATCCTTCATTTACCGGATCAACCCCCGGATCATGATGAAAGATGCCTGGTTTCGCTGGCCCCTGGGCCCGCTGTTTCGATGGCTGGGAGCCTTGCCCATCGACCGCACCCAATCCCGCAACGTGGTAGCCCAGTCCGTGGAGGCTTTCCAGGATGCAGACCGCATGGTTCTCGTGGTTCCGCCGGCGGGCACCCGGCGCAAGGTCCAGTACTGGAAGACCGGCTTCTACCACATTGCCTGCGGAGCGGGGGTGCCCATCGCCCTCGGTTTTCTGGATTACAGTCGCAAAGTAGGCGGCTTCGGACCGCTGTTCCATCCCACCGGCGAGATTGAGCGCGACATGGCGGCCATCGGCGACTTCTACCGGCCCATTAGCGGCAAATACCCTTCCCAGGAAAGCCATATTCTGGTCCGTACCGAGTTGAAGCCGCCCTGCTGAAAGGCCTGCGCCCGACTGACCGTCACGCCCGCAGCCGTTTTTGGTGGAAATCGAAATCGGTATCGTGTTTTCGATCTTGCCTCCCCGACAGTCCGCCTATCTTTGCGGCCCTTGCGCTTTCAGAGGGCCTGAACAGCATTTTCCGATTCCGATTTCGATTGGATGAGCGGTGGTCAGGCCTGCAGGCCCCGAATCCACTTCAATAACAGGACCACGGCCGGCGCCAGGTGGAAGATGAGATCGAAGATATCCAGGGGCCTTGTCAGGGTTCCGTTCTTCAGCATGATCAGTTTCTCCAGAACGTGGGGCATGGGCCGAAACGGCGCCAGCAGCATAAAAACGGTCAGCACCACCAGCGGCAGGTAGGGAATTTGGTCGAGAAATTTCAGCACGGCAGGCTTCCTTTCAGGCTGGAATGGTTTCCATGGCGGCAAAGCGAGGCTCGTGGAGGGGGATCAGGATGTCCGCCATGGCCTTGACCTCCTTCATGATATCGTAGGCGCGGTAAGTGTCGACCGGGGTTCCCGGAGGGATCACGTCCATTTCCATGGCCCGGATCTCCTTGGGCGGGAAGAAATTCTCCTCGATCACGCAGAACCCGGTGATGACGGCCTGTCCGGCGGCCGTCGCCACGATCACGGTCATACCGCCCTCGGTGTGCACCGGCGTGTGCATGACCCGGATGCCGGGCAGCAGTTCACCGTCTTCGTGCACGATGTGCAGCTGGCCGTTGGCCTCGACATCTTCGATGTAGTCTTCCAGATAGCGAAAATCCAGCGGATGGGGATCGTGCACGTGGGCGAGTTCTTTTTCATGGACGTAGATGACGGCATTGACGCATTTATAGTCGTTCTCGCAGTGGTCGTTGTGCAGGTGGGTGTGGATCACCACATCGATGGATTCCGGCGTCAGGCCCCAACGTGCCAGGCCCTCCTCGAAGGTATAGATTTTGCCGCCGATGGCCGCTTCCCGGTCCGCTGACTGGATAGGGCTCATCTCGCCGGTGTCCACCAGAATCCGCTGGTCGCCGCCTTCCAGGTACCAGGCGTAGATCGGGATCACATAAGGCTTGCCGTAGTCGTGCTGGTACGTCATCATGCCTTTGTCAAAGGCCTTGGTACCCAGGACGATGGGATGGATCTTGTATTGGGTCATATGGCGTCCTCCCCGGGAGTGAGAAAGGGTTTGCCGTACCATTCGTCCTGCCGGCATATAGGACTGATTGCACCGACACGGCCGACTTGGCGGTATGGTCGTATATCCTTCCTTTTAAAGCAACTGAAGGGCGGTCGTCAAACCCTGCCTGGGCTGCGCCAACCGCTAAAAGCGCTTTAGCCGTCACCCGACCACGGCTTCAGAAGTCAGTGGATATGAGATTTTTCTTCAATTTTTCGCATTGGACTGCTAAATTCAACCCGTATCACGGCTGACTTCGTCGGCATGCGGTCGACCATCCACATAGGGATGACAAAAACCAACCCAGAGCGACAGTTGCGGGAAAGGGCATTGATGGCGGACAACGAAGGATGGCGTATCGTTCTGATCGACGACGAGGAAGGCATTCGACGCGTAACCCGCATTACCCTCGAGGATGCCGGCTACACGGTTCATACGGCCGACAATGGGGAGAGCGGACTTGCCCTTTGCGCTGAGGTTCATCCCCAGATCGTCATCACCGATGTCCGCATGCCGCGCATGGACGGCCTGACCGTCCTTAAAAAAATCAAACAGACCTATCCCGATACCGAGGTTATCGTGGCCACCGCCTTCGGTGAGATGGACCTCGCCATCCGCGCCCTGCAGCTGGACGCATCGGATTTCATCACCAAGCCCCTGCACAGCGACGCCCTTTCCATCGCTCTGGAACGGGCCAAGGCGCGCTGCAACGACCGCAAGCAGCTCAGGGATTACACCACCTTCCTGGAAGAAGGCTGGAATGATACCACCCGGGAGCTCATTGCGGCCTTTACCTTCCAGAACAGTCTTATTGAGAGCTCCCTGGACGGCATTATCGGCTGCGATGCCGAAGACGTGGTGGTCACCTTCAACCGGAGCGCCGGGGAGATGCTGGGATATGGCAAGGCGGAGGTGCTGCGTCAGGAACGCCTGAGCCGGTTTCTGCTGCCGGAGGATGAAGCGCGCCTTAAAGCGGCCCTGCAGGAAAAGGATCGCGGTGACGGAGGCCGGCTCCCTCTTTTCGAAACCAGCCTGTGCGGTAAAAACGGGCAGCGCATCCCGGTTCAAATGGCGGTAGCGCGTATCGTCATCCCTGAGGAAAGCCCCGGAACCGTGTGCTTCATCCGGGACCTGCGCGAAATCCGACGCCTGGAACGGGAGGTCGAGGATCAGGCCCGCATCCTGCACCAGGATAAAATGATGTCGCTAGGCCGCCTGGCGGCCAGCGTGGTCCACGAAATCAACAATCCCCTGGCCGGCATTCTGAACTACTGCCGTCTGATGCTCCGGATTCTCAAGCGGGGGGAGATTTCCGCCGAACAGCTCGAAAAATTCACCCGCTATCTGGATCTGGTGGAGAAGGAGACCAGCCGCTGCTCCCAGATTGTCTCCGGCCTGCTGACCTTTTCGCGCAAATCGCCGGCCGCCTTCGGCCCGGTGGCAGTGGACGACCTGATGCAGCGTTGCATCCTGCTCTGCCAGCACAAGCTCGAACTGAACAATATCCAGTTAGAGCTGGATATCGCCGCCGGTCTGCCTGCCATCAGAGGCGATCTCAACCAATTGCAGCAATGCATCATCAACCTTGTTTTCAACGCGGCCGACGCCATGCCCCAAGGGGGCTCCTTGACGCTTGCCGCGGCCCGCGGCCAGGCCTCATCGGAGGTTTGCCTGAGGGTGACCGACACCGGCGCCGGCATACCGGAAAAGGACCTGCCCCATATCTTCGAGCCTTTTTATACCACCAAAGACGAGGGCTACGGGGTCGGACTCGGGCTTTCCACCGTCTACGGCATCATTCAAAATCACCAGGGCAGCGTGCAGGTGGACAGCCAGTTGGGCAAGGGCACAACCTTTGTCCTGCGCCTGCCGTCAATCTGAATCCCGGACGGGGAAACACATCTTTCCTTTCGATCCAAGTGTTGCAATGCAACATTATGTTGCGCAACTCCTGCTACACCGCAACGGGTTGTTTTTATCAGGATTGCCTTTGGCATCAATACATTGCATGCCATCTTGACCATCTGACCTGATTTTCCTTTGCACCACCCCTTATTCATACCTATCCTATTGTTTTTATTATTTTTATATCTTCATAAAGATATCTTGGCACATTTTATGCCTAGGTTTCTGCTAAAACATCCGGCGACGCCTATCAGTCCATTTTACAACGTCAGCACATTACCGCCACCACGTTTTATGTCCTTTGCACTTTCGTCGGAGCGCCTTTCAACATAGCAGGTTGCATGACGCACAGTTCGCTTTCAGCGCGTCCGATCCTATTCAAGGGAGTTGCCTTGTCTGCCAGTCGCACCAAAAAGCGGGTCCTGATCGTCGACGATGACAAGAATCAGGCCCTCTTGTTGCGTTCGCTGATGCAGGCCAATGGATACAAACCCTTGCTGGCCGGAAGCAAACCCGAAGGCGTCAAGATGGCCGAGCGGGAAAAACCCAGCTGCATCATCCTGAACTGCATGATGTGCGGCGAAGAGGGCTTCTGCCTCTATCGGCATTTCAAATCCGAGATCGCCTTCCGGGACGTGCCGGTCATCATGCTGTCATCGGTAAGCCGCGATATTCTTTTCCGCTTCCGTTCCCAGGCCGGCGCTTTTGGAGGCCGTGAGGCCCCCGAGCCGGAGGCGTTTCTCCAAACCCCCCCGGATATCGGCGAGTTGGTGGACACAGTGGCGCGTTTGACCGGATCCAGGGCATCCCCTTTGATCGAATCGACGTCCGGCGACGAAGCGCTTGAACCATCTTCTTCCAATCCGTCCAGGGATCCGTCAACGTCTTCACCTTGACACTTCACACACGGACCCAGGGTGAAACAAAACCATAGCCATGGGAGTAGCGCCAGGAATTACCGCGTTCCCCGCCCCAATCAGGAGAGAGGTCTATGGCACTAAAAATCGGTTTTTACATCTGCCATTGTGGGATCAACATCGCCTACAAAGTCCGGGTGGAGGAAGTGGCCGACTTTGTACGTCAGCTGCCCAATGTCGTGGTGTCCCGGGATTACAAGTTCATGTGTTCGGACCCGGGACAGGAAATGATCGAGAAAGATATCGGCGAATACGGTCTCAACCGGGTAGTGGTGGCCTCCTGCTCCCCGCGTATGCATGAAAAGACCTTCCAGGGGGCTTGCAAACGGGCCGGGATCAACCCTTACCTCTTCCAAATGGCCTCGGTGCGCGAACAGGTCTCATGGGTGACCCTGGACGAGGACGAGGCCACCCTGAAGGCCAAAACACTGGCGGCGGCGGCCATTAACCGGGTACGCTACCACCACGAACTGGAAAGCCGCCGCGTGTCGGTGCATCCTGACATCATGGTGGTGGGCGGCGGCATCGCCGGCATGCAGGCCGCGCTGGACATCGGCGCTTCAGGGCACCAGACCTATCTCGTCGAAAAAAGTACCACCATCGGCGGTCACATGCTGCAGTTCGACAAGACCTTCCCCACCCTGGACTGCGCCGCCTGCATCGGGACTCCCAAGATGGTGGAGGTGGCCCAAAATCCCAACATCCACCTCCTCTCCTACAGCGAGGTCAAGGAAGTCTCCGGCTATATCGGCAACTATACCGTCAAGATCGAACGCAAGCCGCGCTACATCAAGGAGGGTGTCTGCACCGGCTGCGGGGAGTGCACCAAGGCCTGCCCGGTTACCCTGCCCAGCGAATGGGACGAAGGCCTCGGCGATCGCAAGGCCATCTACCGCGCCTTCCCCCAGGCCGTGCCGATCACCTTTTGCATCGACAAAAAGGACCGGGCGCCCTGCGTGGGGGCCTGCCCGGCCCACGCCAACGTCCAGGGCTATGTCCAGCTCATCAAGATGGGCAAGTACAAGGAAGCCCTGCAGCTCATCATGGAGAAAATCCCCCTGCCCGGCGTCCTGGGACGGGTTTGCCCGCACCCCTGTGAAAGTCAGTGCCGGCGCCAGGACGTAGATGCGCCCATCGCCATCCGCGATCTGAAGCGCTTCGCCGCCGACCAGGTGGACATGGAAACCCTGGAGCTGCCTCCCATCGAAGAGAAGGAACAGAAGGTGGCGGTCATCGGATCCGGCCCGGCCGGTCTGACCGCGGCCTTCGATCTGCGCAAGGCCGGCTACCAGGTGACCCTTTTCGAAGCCCAGGACCAGTTGGGCGGCATGCTGCGGGTGGGCATTCCGGACTACCGGCTGCCGCCGGAAGTGCTGGATGGCGAAATCGGCTATATCCTGCGGCTGGGCGTCGATACCCGCACCGGCGTGCGTTTTGGCGCTGACATCACCTTGGAATCCCTGCAAGCCGACGGCTACGATGCCGTATTTCTGGGCATCGGGGCCCAGGAATGCATGAAACTGGGCATCCCCGGCGAAGCCGAGTGTGAGCAGGTGGTGGATGCGGTCTGCTTCCTGCGGGATGCCAATCTGGAACGCAAACCCAGCCCGGGTCGTAATGTGGTGGTGATCGGCGGCGGCAACGTGGCCATCGACGCGGTGCGGGTGGCCAAACGCCTGGGGGCCGAGAAGGTCACCCTGGTCTATCGCCGCACCGAGGCCGAGATGCCGGCCGAAGAGGAAGAGATCAAGGGCGCCCGAGAAGAAGGCATTGCTTTTCACTTTCTCACCTCGCCCCTGGAAGTTATCCAGAAAAACGGCGCGGTCGTTGGCATCCGCTGTATCACCAACGAACTGGGTGCGCCCGACGCCAGCGGACGAAGACGCCCGGTACCCGTTGAAGGCAGCGAATTTGTCATCGAATGCGATGCCGTCATCCCGGCCATCGGCCAGCGGGTGGATCTCTCCTGGCAGGATCCCACCTGCACCCTGGACTGCACGCCCCGCAATCTGATCGTAGCCGATCCGGTCACGCAGCAGACCAGCCAGTCCCACGTCTTTGCGGCCGGGGATGCGGTAAGCGGCCCGGCCACCGTGGTGGAAGCCGTCGGCGCGACCCACCGGGCGGTGGAAAACATGATCCGCCATTTGGAAGGCCGCCCGGAAGGCAAGGCCGAGGCCCGCTCGGACAAAGCGTCCGCCAAGGCCCTCCCCGGCGCCAAGCCGTCCGCGGAATGCACCTGGAGCGATATTCCAGTGGACTGTGCCCCGCTGGCCCGCGAGCACATCACGCATCTTGACTGGGCCGTGCGGGTAGCCGGTTTCGAGGAGGAATCCATTGGTCTTTCCGAAGACCAGGCCCGCCGCGAAGCAGAACGCTGCCTCAACTGCGGGGTCTGCTCGGAATGCATGGAATGCGTCAAGGTCTGCGAGGCCAAAGCCATCGATCACACCCAGGAGCCCGAAGAAATCGAAGTCAAAGTGGGCAGCATCATTCTGGCCACAGGTTACGACCTGCTCGATCCGACCCCCATGAAGCAGTATGGCTACGGCCGCCTGACGAATGTCTTTACGAGCCTGGAGTTCGAACGTCTGAGCAATGCCACCGGTCCCACAGGGGGCAAGATTCTGATGCGTGAGCCCGACGGCAGCTTCGTCCGTCCGCCCGAAAGCGTGGCCCTCGTACACTGTGTGGGCAGCCGGGACGTCAACTACCACGAATACTGTTCCCGGGTCTGCTGCATGTATGCCCTCAAATACTCCCACCTGATCAAGGAAAAGGTCGGCCATCATACCAAGGTCTACGACTTCTACATCGACATGCGTTGCTTCGGGGAAGGCTACGAGGAGTTTTACCGCCGCTGCCAGGAGGAAGGCACTACCTTCATCCGCGGCAAGGTGGCCGAGATCAGCGATCAGGCCCAGTCGCCGGAGGAAGAGGGCAAGCTGGTGGCGATTGCCGAAGACACCCTGCTGGGCAAGCGTCTGCGCCTCCCGGTGGACATGGTTGTTCTGTGCTCGGCCATCCAGGCCCGCAGCGACGCCGTGGACGTGGGTCGCATCTTCGGGGTCAATATCGGCTCGGACGGGTTTTTCCTCGAAGAGCACCCCAAACTGGGCCCCCTCAACACGGCTACGGACGGCGTCTTTCTGGCCGGGGTGTGCCAGTCGCCCAAAGACATCCCGGACACGGTCTCCCAGGCCTCGGGGGCCGCGGCCAAGGCCCTCTCCCTGGCCACGCGGGGCGAGGTGGCCGTACCGTCGGCCATATCCTGGATCGATCCGGACATCTGTGCCGGCTGCCAGACCTGTATCGGCCTGTGCCCCTATGGCGCCATCGAATTCGACGAGCGTCGGGGCGTCTCGGTGGTCAATGAAGCGGTCTGCAAGGGCTGCGGGAGCTGCTCGGGGTTCTGCCCGAGCGGCGCCGCGCAGGTGGCCCATTTCAACAAGCAACAGGTTTTTGCGGAATTCGAGGGCCTGATGGATGCCCTAAAGGTGGTCGGGCAATAGCCCGGCCCTGTCACGCCTATCGAAGCGGAGGAAAACATGGAAGATTTCGAACCCGTCGTTGTCGCTTTTGTCTGCAACTGGTGTACCTACACGGCCGCCGACCTGGCCGGCACGTCGCGCCTGAGCTACCCCAAGAATGTCCGGCTGATCCGGGTCATGTGCACGGGCATGGTGGACCCCCAGTACGTGATCAAGGCCCTCCTGGAAGGGGCCGACGGCGTCCTGGTGAGCGGCTGCCACCCCGGCGACTGCCATTACATCAACGGCAATTACAAGGCCCGCAGGCGCATCAAGCTGCTCAAGGAAATTCTGCCCCAGTTCGGTTTCGAGCCCGAACGCCTGCGGCTGACCTGGATCGGCGCCAGTGACGGCATCGAGTTCGCCGAAGTCATGCGGGAGCTCGTCGAGGAACTCAAGGCCCTGGGACCGAGCCAGGCCAAACTGTCAAAGGCGGTTTAACCGGACGGGCTGGAACGGCGGTCTCACCCGACCGCGCTTACAATTGCGAGCATGGAGGAGCCATGGCGATCACCGCAACCATTGACGTCAGTCAGCAGGATCTGCTGGCAAGTTTGAAGACATTTGCTACCACCCTTCTCGAACAGGAGGCCATCCAAGCCATCTTGGTCCCCCAGCGGCTTCCCACGAAAGGCATGGTGATGCCCACCCTGGTGACCGATCCGGCGCACCTGGACGGGCTGGATCCCCTCTCCCCGGCCTTTCCCATGAACGGGGCCAAGGTGCTGGCCAAGCTGACCCGCCGCCCCTCCGGGGGCAAGATCGCGGCCCTCCTGCGCCCTTGTGAAATGCGCGCCTTCATTGAGCTCGTCAAGCTCAAGCAGGCCCGCACCGAGGACGTCGTATTGATCGGCCTGGACTGTCTGGGGGCCTTGCGCAACACCGATTATTTCCGCTTCGCGGGCGACGATGCCGAGGCGGCCACACGCCGCTTCACCGAGGCCATGCTGTCCGGTCAGAACGGCGCCCTGGACGGTATCGAGCTGACCGCCGCCTGCCAGGCCTGTGAAGCCTCGATCCCCACCGTGGCGGACATCGCCATCGGTTTGTGGGGCGTCGACACCAACCGGCACCTGCTGGTGGAAGCGCAAACCCCGGCCGGGGAGCAACTCTTGCAGCAGATGGGGCTGCCGGCCGGCGAAGTCCCGGCCAAACGCCAGGAAGCGCTTAAAAAGCTGCGTGAAACCCGCACGGCCCACCGGGACGAGATGTTTGCCGCCACGGCGGCGGCCACCGACAGCATCGAGAAACTCAACGCCTATCTGGCCAATTGCGTCAACTGCTACAATTGCCGGGTGGCCTGTCCGGTCTGCTACTGCAAGGAATGCGTGTTCGTGACGGATGTCTTCAATCACGAACCGGCCCAGTATCTGCGCTGGGCCCAGCGTAAGGGGGCCGTCAAAATGCCCACGGACACGGTTTTTTATCACCTGACACGCCTCACCCACATGAGCACCGCCTGCGTGGGCTGCGGCCAGTGCTCCAACGCCTGTCCCAACGATATTCCGGTGATGGAGCTCTTCCGGCTGGTGGCCCATCGCACCCAGGACGCCTTTGCCTACGAAGCCGGCCGGGATGTGACGGAAAAGCCGCCGCTGTCGGAGTTCAAGGAGGATGAATTCCAGGAAGTGGTGGGACTCTAAGCGCGCATTTCCCCTGGCGCAACCGGCGCGGGGACCGGGCGTGGCAGCACCCTCGCCTGGTGTGAATACCGGCACTTCCCGCGCCGGACGGCAACAACCGGTGGAGAGAGCATCTATGCAGACGAAAATCGGCAAGGCACTTGTGATCGGCGCCGGCATCAGCGGTATTCGTGCCGCCCTGGACCTTGCAGAATTCGGCTACGGGGTCACCCTCGTCGAGCGCGCGCCGCATATCGGCGGCATCTTGAGCCAGTTGGACTACCAATTCCCGACCGACCGCTGCGGCATGTGCAAAATGCTGCCGCTGGTGGAGCGGGATGCCGGCTCCCAGTTCTGCCTGCGCAAGGGCTTGTTCCACGACAATATCGATATCCGTCTTTCCACGCAGCTGGCCTCGGTGGAAGGCGAACCCGGCCAGTTCAAAGTCACCCTGCGCCAGGAGAACAATCCGGTGGACCCGGGACTATGCATCGGCTGCGGCAAATGCGTAGACGTCTGCCCGGTGGAAACAGAAGACCGCTTCAACGCCGGCCTGGCCAAACGCAAGGCCATCTATCTGCCGGTACCCCATGCGATCCCCAATGCCTACCGCATCGATCCCGCGGTCTGCAACCAGTGCGGCGCCTGCCAGAAGGCCTGCCCCACCGGAGCGATTCAGCTGAAAGACGAAGGCCGACAGAATTTCAAAATTCTGGTGGTGGATGACGAGCTGATCGTGCGCGACTCCCTCAAGGAATGGCTCGAAGTGGAGGGAGGGTTTGCGGTGAGCATGGCCGAGAGCGGTGCCCAAGCCTTGGAGCATATCAAGAATGAGGGCTGCCAGCTCATGCTGCTCGACATCAAGATGCCTGGTATGGACGGGGTGGAGGTTCTCCAGAAGGCCAAGGACCTCTTTCCGGAACTGCCCGTGGTGATGATGACGGCTTACGCCACCGTAGAAACCGCGGTGGAGGCCATGAAGATCGGGGCCCTGGACTACCTTATCAAGCCCTTCGACCCGGATGCTCTGATTCCCAAGATCATCCAAATCTATCAGGCCCTGAGCACGCCGGCCGGCCCCGAGTTGGAGGTGGGGGCCATCGTGGTCAGCGGTGGCACCAGCTACTATGACCCCGCTCAGGGCAAAGACACCCACGGCTATGCCACCCTGCCGGATGTCGTGACGAGCATCGAATTCGAGCGCCTGCTCAGTGGCACCGGGCCCTCGGCCGGCAAGCTGGTACGGCCCTCGGACGGGCGTCCCGTGCGTTCCATCGCCTGGCTCCAGTGCGTGGGCTCGCGGGATATCCAGAGCGACGCCGATTTTTGTTCCACCATCTGCTGCATGTACGCCATCAAGGAGGCCATGGTGGCGCGTCGGCGGGCCGCCGAAGCCGGGGCTTCCATCGACACCGCGATCTACTACATGGACATGCGCACCTTCGGCAAGTCCTTCCAGCGCTACCGGGACCGTTCAGAAGCCGAAGGGGTGGCCTTCAAACGCGGGCGCGTGCATACCGTGGTTCCGGACCAAACGACCGACGATCTTCAAATCCGCTGGGTGCAGACCGACGGCACGGTACAGGTCGACCATGCCGATCTGGTGGTCCTGAGCATCGGCCAGCGGCCGGCCGAGGGCGCCCAGGCCCTCATGGAAACCCTGGGCATCGGGGAGAATCCCTGGGGCTTTGCCCGCACCGAACCCTTCTCCCTGACCCGCACCGCGCGTCCCGGTATCGTAGCCTCGGGCTCGTTTGCCGGTTTGAAGGATATCAGCGAATCCGTCATTCAGGCCAGTGCGGCCGCTCTGGCCGCCTCCCAGACCATTCACAGCGCCGGCGGCAGCATCGGCATCAAAGAATCCGAAGCCCCGGCCTACGAGAACGTCAGCCGGCAGCTTCCGCGCACCCTGGTGGCGGTCTGCACCTGCGACGGTGCCGTTGCCGAACGGATCGACCGCCAAGCCCTGGAGGCCCACCTGACCCGTGATCCCGCCGTGGATCAGGTCCATTTCCAGGAACGCCTTTGCACGGCCGAGGGCTGGACCGATCTCGAAAAAACGATCCGGCGCCAGCGGCCCAACCGGCTCCTGATCGGCGCCTGTCTGCCCTATGGCTTCGTGCGTAAGCTGAAACAACTGGGCCGCGATGTTGCCCTGGATCCGCGCCTCATGGAGGTGGTGGACATCCGCACGCACACGCTGGCCGCAGAACCGGACGATGCGTCGACAGGGCCCGACCTCCCGGCAGCCCTCATCAAACGAACCCTGGCCATGGGTGTCACCCGGTTGCAGCATGCCTCGCCGCTGCCGGTGGCCACGGTACCGGTGTTCCAACGCGCTCTGGTGGTGGGCGGCGGCATTGCCGGCATGACGGCAGCCCTGTCCATCGCCGACCACGGTTTCGGAGTGGACCTGGTGGAACAGGGCGACCAACTCGGCGGGAACCTGCACTGGCTGCGCCACACGATCGACGGCGAAGAAACCACCCCCTTGCTCGAAACGACTTGCAGCCGGGTGGAAGGCCATCCCCAAATCGAGGTCCACACGGCCACCCGCATCGTGGCCGCTTTCGGTCAGGCCGGCGCCTTCTATACCACCCTCGAAGACAGCGAGGGCAAGGCCCGCCAGATCACCCACGGGGCTGCTATTCTGGCCACCGGGGGCACTGAGGCCACCACGACCAGCTACGGTTACGGCGCCAGCGAGCGGATCATCACCCAGAAAATCCTGGAAACCCGGCTCCACGACGGCACCCTCGACCCGAAAGATCTCAAAAGCGTGGTCATGATCCAGTGCGTGGACTCGCGGGAGGAACCCCGCAACTACTGCAGCCGGGTATGCTGCCCGACCACCCTCAAGCATGCCCTGGCCCTCAAAGCGGCCAACCCCGCGTTGCCCATCGTGGTCTTCTACCGCGACATGATGGCCACCGGTTTCCTGGAAACCTATTTCACCCAGGCCCGCAAGGCCGGGGTGATCTTCATCCCCTACCGTCTGGACAATAAGCCGCAGGTCACGGCGGCCGGCGACGGGGGAACGATCGAGGTTGCCGGCCAGGAACCGTTTCTCGATCGACCGGTCACCATTGCAGCGGACCTGCTGGTGCTGGCGACCGGCATCGTACCGGCCCTGGCCCCGGAACTGGCCGAAGCCTACGGGGTCGATCGCGACCAGGATGCCTTTTTCCAGCAAGCCGAATCCAAGTGGCGGCCGGTGGATGCCCTCAAGGAAGGCGTCTTCGCCTGCGGGATCTGCCTGTCCCCGCGCAATGTGGAGGAATCCATCGCCACGGCGGAAGCCGCCGCCGAACGGGCCCTGCGCATCGTGGCCAGCGAGCGGGTGGCGGCGGGCAGCATCATCGCCGGCGTCCATGAAAGCCTATGCGCGCTGTGCGAACGCTGCATCGAGGCCTGTCCCTACGGCGCCCGGCTGCTGGATCCGGATGAAGACCGCATCGTGGTCAATCCGGTCATGTGCCAGGGCTGCGGGGCCTGTGCCGCCGTCTGTCCCAATGATGCCGCCTATGTAGAAGGATTCGATGCCGATCGGCTGTTGGACGTGATCGATGCGGCCCTTAATTAGATTATCAAGTTATGAAAACTTACCCAAATAGTGTCCGTCCAGAGATGGTAGATTTTGGTTCCTGGCAAGGCCGCAGCCGACGGGTGCCCGCAGGCGTAGCCCGGCTACGCCGAGGACCGACAGGAGGCGAGAACGCCGCCAGGGATCGAAAGATGCCATCTCTGGATGGACACTGAAAAGGAGCTGCCATGACTCTCTCGCCCCCCTCCCGCCGGGAAAGCGGGGCCCATCCCGCCCCGGAGGCCCTGGAGCCCATCCAGGAGAAGATCAGGGCCTGCATCCAGTGCGGGACCTGCACCGCCTCCTGCCCGAACGAATTTGCCATGGATCTCACGCCTCGCCATCTATGGCGCATGGTGCTCATGGGGGAAACCGAGGCCATCTTCGCCAGCCAGACCTTCACCCTCTGCTCGGCCTGCTACTCCTGCACGCTACGCTGCCCGCGTGGTCTGCCGCTGACCGAGGCCATGCACGACCTCAAGCAGATGGCCTATCGCGGCCGCATGGCACGCTACAAACCCAGCACCGCCTTTTACGGCCACTTTATGGACACCATTCGCCGCCACGGCCGGATCCGGGAAACCGAATTCATCTCCCGCTACTTCATGACCATGGCACCCAGCAAGCCGTTGCTCCCGCTCGGCTATAGCGGGCTCGGATGGCGGCTGCTGCGTAAAGGAAAAATGGCCATCGAATACCCTTTTGCGGCCCCGGGCAAGCGTTCCCTGGAAAAGGTCTTTCAAAAAGCTGAAAGCATGGAGGCATCCGAATGAGCTACCTCTACTATCCCGGCTGTTCGCTGACCGGAACCGCGCGGGAGTACGACCTGGCCACCCGCGCCGTGATGGACGCCATGGGTGTCCCGCTCACCGAATTGGAGGAGTGGACCTGCTGCGGGGCCAGTGCCGCCGAAGCCTGCTCCGAGTTGCTGGCCCTGGCCCTGCCGGCTATCAATCTGGCGATCGCCGAGAAAATGGACGGCAAGCAGGACGTCCTGGTGCCCTGCAGTGCCTGCTATCTCAATTTAAAAAAAGCCAACGAGACCCTGCGGCAGGACGGCAAGACCCGGGAACGGGTCAACAGCGTCCTGGCCGAAAAGGAACTAACCCTGAAGGGGTCGGTGGGGGTGCGGCACCTTCTGGACGTGCTGGCCACCGACCTGGGGGCGGAGACGGTGCGCCGGAAGGTCAAGGTAGACCTGTCGCATCTGACCATCGCCCCCTATTACGGCTGCCAGTGCCTGCGACCCTATGCGGTGTTCGACGACCCTGAAGAGCCCCGCAGCATGGAACCGCTGATCCGGGCCACGGGGGCCCGGGTGCATCCCTGGCAGATGGGGGCCAAATGCTGCGGCGCCTCCCACATGAATACCAAGATGGAAGTGGCCCTGGAACTGGTGCACGCCATCCTGCAGGCCGCCCGTGGCGCCGATGCCATCGTGACGGTCTGCCCCATGTGCCAGATGAACCTGGAGGCCTATCAGGACAAGATCAACCGGCGCTACGGCGACGTATCCTCGGTGACGATTCTCTATTTGCCCCAGTTGATCGGCATGGCCTTCGGGATTTCCGACGAAGACCTGGGCCTGGGCCTGAACCTGGCCATCGACGACCGTTTTCTTAGCAAACACAAGACAGCCGTCCCGGCCTGAGTGTGCAGCGGCTCATATGGGAGTCGAGATGAAAAGAGAATTCCTGCATAATCGAAAAAGGTATCAAGGAAAACTTGGTGGGCGTCCAATGCTGGATTTCAGAAGCTGCGGCATGTTTCCCTTTGTCCCCGCGCCGAGTATCGGCGATGGGGCCGCAGAAAAACGCGCGGACCTGTTTGAGTCCGCCGCAGGCCGGCGAGTTTCCGCGTGCTCCGGCCTCGACGAGGACGCGCAGGACAGCCCCGTAAGGGCCGCGGGATACGGGCGTCTCCTTCTGGCTCGCTTTCTTCCACGTGGAAGAAAATGAACAGAAAGGCATGGGCAAAAGACAAAACCTATCCTGTCCCTCCATTTGAGGGGACGTTCACGGTTTAAACGAAGCATAAAGGAGATCATCATGGGCGAAGCAGCCATCCAAATCGAACCTGAACGGTCCAGTGCCTTCCTATATCACGTGAAGGAGATGCTGCCGGAGGGTGGCAATCTGGACCTCTGTCTGACCTGCGGAGCCTGCGCGTCGGGGTGCCCGGCCACCGGCCTGCACGGCATGGACCCGCGCAAATTCCTGCGCATGGCCGCCCTGGGTCTGGACGAGGAGATCACCAGCACGCCATGGGTCTGGATGTGCAGCATGTGCCAGCGCTGCATCTATGTCTGCCCCATGAAAATCGACATTCCGGCCCTGGTTTACCAGGCGCGGGCCGCCTGGCCGCGCGAAGAGCGCCCCAAGGGCATCCTGGGATCCTGCGACATGGCCCTGCGCAACGAAAGCTGCAGTGCCATGGGCGCTTCGCCGGAAGATTTCCAGTTTGTGGTGGAGGACGTTCTGGAGGAAGTCCGTGAAAGCCAGCCCGGCTTCGAAGACCTGCAGGCTCCCGTCGACAAGCAGGGGGCCCACTTCTTCCTGAACCAGAACTCCCGGGAACCGGTCACCGAGCCGGATGAAATGGTCCCGCTCTGGAAGATCCTGCACCATGTCGGGGCGGACTGGACTTATGGCAGCAAAGGCTGGGGGGGAGAAAACTACTGCATGTTCCTGGCCGACGACGAGAACTGGAAACACGTGGTGGCCACCAGCATCGGGCAGGCCAACGACCTGGGGTGCAAGGTCTACCTCAACACCGAGTGAGGGCACGTCACGTACGCTGTCCGGGCCGGACAGAAAAAATTCAACATCGCCACCGATCTTGAAATTGCCAGTATCTACCAATACTACGCCCGCTGGATTCGGGAAGGCAAACTCAACGTCAACAGCGACTGGAATAAAGATCTGAAAATCAAGTTCACGGTGCAGGATCCCTGCCAGATCGTGCGCAAGAGCTACGGCGATCCCGTGGCCGACGATCTGCGCTACGTCGTCAAGACCCTGGTGGGGGAAGATAATTTCATCGACATGTATCCCAACAAATCCAATAACTACTGCTGCGGGGGCGGAGGTGGCTTTTTGCAGTCGGGCTACAACGAAGAACGACGAGAATACGGCCGTCTCAAACTGGACCAGATTCTGGCCACCGGGGCTGACTACTGCATCGCGGCCTGTCACAACTGCCATGCCCAGATCCACGATCTGGCCGAACATTTCGAGGCCGCCTATCACACCGTGCACCTGTGGACGCTGATTTGCCTGTCTTTGGGGATTTTGGGTGAAAATGAACGGGAGTACCTCGGGCCGGATTTGGCCGAAGTCGGTTTATAGAGGAGGAAGAGATGCATGCCGTACCATCTGCGGTGAGTCACTGCCCCGTTCATTAGGCAGATCCGCAGATGATCCGCCAACGTCCGGCTGTCATGGCATAATGAAACGGCGTGCCACCGCATCTCCCTCAATGGCACGACCGGGCTTTGTTTTGATCCCGCGGACGGTCGCTGAAAGAAAAAACAATTATTATGGTGCACCTTTTCCGGCAACTGCGCAACACCCTGGTGTTCAAACTCGTCCTGGCGGTGGGTCTGACCCTTCTGGTGAGCATTGCGGTCTGGGCCTATTTCAACATCCGCTACGAGAACACCAAGCTCACCCAGCACATTCTCAGTGAAACCGCCCGCTTCGGCAACACGATCAAGCTGGGCACCCACTATGCCATGATGACCAACGCCCGGGACGACATCAACCAGATCATCCTCAACATCGCCCGCCAGGAAGATATCGAAACGATCCGTATCTACAACAAAGCCGGCCAGATCAAATATTCCAATCGGCCGGAGGAGGTCGACCGGATCACCAATATCAAGGCCGAAGCCTGCGACGTCTGTCACCGCTGGGATCCGCCCCTGGAAACCCTGGCTCCCGAACAGGGGACCCGCTTTTTTACCGGCCCGTCCGGCCAGCGGGTCATCGGGGTCATTACGCCCATCCTCAACGAACCGGGATGTTCGGAAGCCTGCCACTTCCATCCCGTCGGCAAAAAGGTCCTGGGGGCGCTGGACGTGGTCTTGTCCCTGGGAAAGGCCCAGGCCGAAATGCAGCGTTTCAAACGCGGCATTCTTCTGCTGGGGGCCTTTGTCTTTCTGGTCACCTCGGCCATCATCATGGTGGTGATGCTGCGCTTCGTCAATCGGCCCATCCGCCACCTGATCGACGAAACCCGCCTCATCGCCGAAGGCGATTACATCACCAAAGTTCCGGTGGACGGCGAGGACGAGATCAACCAGCTGGCCATGGCGGTCAACCGCATGGGGGATGAAATCGCCCGCAGTCAGGCGGATCTGCGCCGGCAGCGCAACGAGTACCAGAACCTCTTTGAGAACGTCCCCTGCGAAATCGCCGTGCTCGACCGGGAGTTCCGTCTGGTGAACTTCAACCGCAACTATGCCGCCAAATTCAATCCGGCTCCCGGGGATTATTGTTACAAGGCTTACAAAGGGCGCGAAACGAAATGCGAAAAGTGCCTGGTGGAAAAGACCTTCCAGGGCGCCGGGCCCCAACTGGGTGAGGAAACGGGTTGCGACAAGGATGGCCGGCCCGCCCACTGGCTGGTGGTCACCTCTCCCCTGGCGGATGATACCGGGCAGGTTACCGGCGCCATGGAAATGAACCTGGATCTAACGGACATGAAGGTCCTGGAGGACAAGCTGCGCCGCTCGGAAATGAAATACCGGGCCTTCTTCAATAACATGCCCAATCCCGTTTTCGTGCTGGACGCGGCGGACCTCACCATCCTGGATTGCAACGCCAGCGTAAAAGCCGTGTATGCGTATGAAAAATATGATATACTGGGCACATCGTTTCTCAATTTTTTCGTGGACGAGGAACAACAGGCTTTTGCCAAGGCGATTCCCACCTTGCCCTTCTTGAGCCGAGTCCGGCAAGTCAACAAATCGGGAACCCCGCTCTTCGTCAACATCCATATCTCCCCCGCTGATGACGAAGGCCGCAAGGTATTCCTCGTAACCACCAGCGATATCACCAAACGTCTCGAAGTCGAACAACAGCTCATACAGGCCAGCAAAATGGCAACCCTGGGAGAAATGGCGACCGGTGTGGCGCACGAATTGAATCAACCCCTGTCGGTCATCAAAACGGCCAGCAGCTTTTTCATGAAGAAGGTTCGCAACCAAGAGCCGATCCAAGACGATATCATGCTGACCTTGACCGAGGAAATCGACAGTCACATCAACCGCGCCACCAAGATTATCAACCACATGCGCGAATTCGGGCGCAAGTCCGACATGGATATCGTCCCCGTTCAGATCAACGCGGTCATCAAGCGGGCCTTTGAAATCTTCAGCCAGCAACTTAAAGTGCGTGGCATCGATGTCCATTGGGAATTAGGGCAACATTTGCCGGCCATCGAAGCAGATCCCAGCTGTCTTGAACAGGTTTTCATCAATCTGCTGGTCAACGCGCGGGATGCCATCGAGTCGGATTGGGACGATGGTGCCGGACAGCTGCTGGAACGGCCTTCCGACTATCCGGCCAAAGCGATTTTTATTCGCACCCGATGTCAGGACGACCACGTCATCGCAGAGGTGGAAGACAGCGGTAAGGGCATACCGGAGGGGATTCGCGACAAGATTTTCGAGCCTTTTTTCACCACCAAGGAAGTCGGCAAAGGGACTGGGCTGGGTCTTTCCATCAGCTATGGGATCGTCAAGGACTGCCGTGGCGACATCCGGGTCGATTCCCTTCCCGGTCGGGGGGCACGGTTCATCATAAGCTTTCCCGCATCCTGCCCGGGAAATACCGGCAGCATCCTACTGGCACGCAACCGCATGAACAATGAAGCATCAACTCCGGGATAACGTCATGTTTCTGCGATACGATCAGATCGGCGAAATATTCGACCTCCTGTCGCTGGGGGTCATCGTGCTATCGCCCGATCGCAAAATCGTATCACTCAATCGTACTGCCGAAACCCTAACGGGCAAACGGGCACAAGATGTCCTGGGCGAGAACTGCTTCGACATCTTTCTGGACTACCTATGCGGCGGCATATGCAAATATCAAGAAAAACCGGGGTTGGAAATCGAAACGTCCGTGTCCGAAATCGATTTCATCGCACCCAACCAGAAGCAATGCAGCCTGACCAAGATTGAATCCCCGCTTTTCGGTGCCGATCACCGCCTGCTGGGATGCATCGAGGTTTTTCAGGACCACTCCGCCTTCCGCGATCTCATCAAACGCATTCGATTCGAGGACCTTCGCCTTAAAATCATTCTGGACAATCTCGACATCGGGATTTTGACCGTCGACCGGGGCGACCATATCTCCTTTTTCAATACCATGGCGGAAAAAATTACGGGCTTTGCCCGCACCGATCTTCTGGGGAAATCATGCGCCAGGGTATTCGGCCCGCGCTTCAGCAAGGAGTTCCAGCCGCCTCCGAACCAACTGGAGGACGGCAACGGCCATTTCCGGGTCGAAACCGACCTGTCCACGCGCGAGGGTCAGCGCATCCCTGTCAGAACCAACTATGTCCCCTTGAAGAATGAGGAGGGCGAAGTGGTGGGGGGATTGACCACCATTTCCGATCTCTCCCTCCAATACCATTATAAAAGCGCCATTCGGGGGCAGTACACCTTCTATGACATGGTGGGCCGCCACCCTGAAATGCAGAAGATCTTTGAAATTATTCCGGTCATCGCGTCCAGCGATGCCACCGTACTCATCGAAGGGCCCACCGGCACCGGTAAAGATCTGCTGGCCAAAATCATCCACAACGCCAGCGAGCGTGCGAACCGGAAAATGATCAAGGTGAACTGCGCTTCTCTGCCCGACAATCTGCTGGAGTCGGAAATGTTCGGGTATGTCAAGGGGGCCTTTACCGGAGCCGAACGTGACAAGCCAGGCCGCTTTCAAATGGCCGACGGCGGCAGCATTTTCTTGGACGAGATTGGTGATCTGCCGCTGCCCTTGCAGGCTAAACTGCTGCGCGTCATTGAGGACCGTGAATTCTACCCTCTCGGCAGCCGCCAAACGACCCAGGTGGATGTGCGCATTATTTCAGCCACCAACCAGAACCTGAAGCAGCTTGTGGAGGCCAAAAAATTCCGCGAAGATCTTTACTACCGCCTCAATGTGATGCGCCTTGAGCTACCGTCCCTGAAGGAACGCAAAAGCGACCTGCCGCTGCTGATCGAACACATTCTCAAGCGCATCTGCACCCACAAAGGCACCACCATCAACCACATCGACGAGTCGGCCATGGAGGTGCTCCTCAATTATGACTATCCCGGCAACGTCCGCGAACTCGAAAACATTCTTGAGCATGCCCTCATCATCTGTCGCGGCGATATGATCGAGAGAAAGCACTTTCCGCTCTGGCTTCTCAAGGATGCCCCCCAGGAACCCTCGGACGACGGCAGCATCGGATACGTTGGGCGGGTATGGGATGAAAAGGAACGGATCATCGATGCGCTCCGTCGCTGTCGATGGAACAAAAGCCAAACAGCACGCGCTCTGAATATGGACCGCACCACCCTGTGGCGCAAGATGAAAAAATACCGGATCGGCGAAAACTGAAACCGCCTGCCCCGTCTGTGGGCCCACCGGTGGGAACGCTAACCATGGCAAAGGAAAAAATACTCATCGTCGACGATGAAGAGGGTATCCGCAAAGTTCTGGGGATCTCCCTGACCGACCGGGGCTATACTGTCCTGAGGTCCGAGAACGCTGTGGAGGCCTTGCAGGTCTTTAACGCCGAGCAGCCGGATATCGTCCTGACCGACATCAAAATGCCCGGGATGGACGGCATCGAACTCCTACGTCGTCTCAAGCGGACCAATCCCGATACGGAAGTCGTGGTCATCACCGGCCACGGCGACATGGACCTGGCCATCAGGAGTCTCAAATACGAAGCCACAGACTTTATTACCAAACCCATCGACGATGCCCATTTGGATCGGGCCCTGCAAAAATCCAGAGAACGCATCGCCCTGCGCAATCAGTTGCGGCAATACACCGAAAACCTGGAAAGCCTTCTTCAGCAGAAATCCGAACGTCTTGCCCTACAAACGGAGAACGGTACCCAACCGAACCTGTTTGACCGTCTGCCGGGATATGTTACCGTCCACAATGCACACTATCAGATTACCTCCGCCAACCACCGCTTTAAAGAAGACTTCGCCTTTGATCCCCCATCCGGCGCGTTTTGTTATGAAGTGGTCCGGGGACGCACCGCCCCCTGCGAAGACTGCCCGGTGGCGCTCACTTTCGCGAATGGCAAATCCCACCAATGCGAACTGACCTACAAAACCCCTTCCGGCCAGGATTGCCATCTCTTCGCCTGGACGACGCCCCTGCGGGAAACCAGCGACAAAATCGGCGCCGTGATAATGATGGCCACCGATATCTCCCCTATTCTGGACATGCGCGACCATCTGTCCTCCCTGGGGCTGATGATCGGCTCGGTCTCCCACAGCATCAAGGGCTTGCTGACCGGCTTGGACGGCGGGGTTTACATGCTGGACAGGGGGTTTGCCAAGGACGACGCCGATCAGATCGGAGAGGGGCTCGATATTGTCAAAATAATGGTGGGGCGCATCAAGAACATGGTCCTGGACGTCCTGTATTACGCCAAGGAACGGGACCTGGCGCTTGCTTCCTGCCGGATTTTGGACCTGGCCGAAGAAACGGCCGCTGTGGTGCGGCCACGCATCGCGTCATCGGGCATCGATCTGATCTGTGATTTCGCCGATGACCTGAACGATTTGGAATTTCAAGTCGATCCGGATCAGCTGCGGGCCGCTCTGGTCAACATCCTCGAAAACGCGCTGGATGCCTGCCGGGAGAAGAGCGATCCGACCGGTCCGCAGATTGCCTTCCGGGTCTATCCTGAGGACCGCTACGTGGTTTTCGCCATCGCCGACAACGGGGTCGGCATAAGCGAGGAAGTTCAATCCCGCATCTTTAACCTGTTCTTTTCCTCCAAGGCCACCCAGGGGACCGGCATCGGGCTTTTCATTACCCGCAAGATCATCCGTCAGCACGGCGGCGAGATTATCGTAACCTCCCAGCCCGGTGAAGGCACCCTCTTCCTGGTCCGTATCCCCCTGGACGCTCCGCCGCCGCAAAATCCATAGGAAAGTGCCGTCCCGCAACGTTCCCCAGTAGCCTTCCCCCAATTCGTGGTTACTGTATTGTTAGGCCGCCAACCTTCAACACCCTATAACACGCCAACGGACGGCCCCGTGCCTCCAACGGTCATTTTTAAACACTGGAATGGTGTGGCGGCCACCCCATTTTCCTGCCTTTTGACACCGTTTTACATCGTCAGATACCTAAAGATGAAAGTGCCGTCGTTGATGTCGATGGTCAGGTTGGCGCCCCGGGCGTCGGCGAACACCTGCCAGGGCGGACGGTCTTTGGAGCCGCAGTCATAATCCGGGAAGCCCTGTCCGGTTTGGCCGTTGTACCAGGCCAACTGCATGGCATTGCGGTTGATTTCGAGGGCCTTGTTCTTGGCCCGGTCCCGGGCCGTGTTGAAATCCAGATCGGGATCGTCAATCGTCAGCTTTATGGTTTCATGGGCGGTTTCGCCCGGTTTGGTGTGGATCTCCATTTTTGTCATCCTTTCCGGAAGGCGCAACATCGGTTTGGGCCGCCGTCTGGTGGACACCGGCGACCGTTGCGAGGATAGGATAAGGACGTCGGCCACGCCTGGCAAATTTTCGCTGCCGATCAAAGCGCGTATAGACCGTGCCGAATCGAGCCGGCGGTCGCACGCCCTTGTGGAAGGCGCCTCACGCCGCGGTGGTGGAAAGGTGTCGCGCGATTTTCTGGCGCACCATTTCCGCGGTCTCCTCCACGCTCAGCCGGGCAAACTGTCCATAGGGGATCTCTTCCAAAACCTCGACCCGGATGGCGTGCCGACCGTGGAAATTGAGACTGTGTTTGGGCAGGGCATTCCTGGTGCCGCTGATGGCCACGGCCAGGATCGGCAGCTTCATTTGATGGGCCAGGATAAAGGCACCCGGCTTGAACGGTTTCAATTGCCCGGTCCTGGAACGGGTGCCTTCGGGGAAAAAGAACAGCGAGCATTTCCGGGCAAGGGCTTTTTGGCAGGCCGCCATCATCTGGCGGATGCTTTCCTTGTCCCCCCGTTTGAGCCCGATATAGCGGTTGAGGACCATATTCCAGCCGATGAAGGGCAGACGGAACACCTCGGCCTTGGACACCCATTTGAAGGGGAAAAACAGACGGAAAGCCACCAGGATGTCAAGCTGGCTCTGGTGGTTGGAAACCACGATATAGGTCGCAGCGCGCCGGATTTTTTCGCGCCCGGCCGCAGTCACGGACCAGGCCGGCATAACCCACAGGTAAAGGCAGGCCCAGAAGGAGGTGAACAAATGCAGTCCGACCAACCGCCGGTCGAAGGGCGTTGTCAGCAGCCAGATGATCAGGGCCAGGACAAAAAAAAAGCGGAGGATACTGCCATGAAGGCCAGAAACAGGATGGAAATCAGTCGATTGGTCATGGGCAGTCGCTGGGTATGGGTCGAAACGGTTCCGTAAGACGGCGATTCATATGTCCGCCGCATCACAAGCAATGGTCAGGTCAGTCTCTATTGAATTTGACAGCGACTGTCAATGCCCGATGGCGGCAAACCATTGCGATTGCCATCCGTTCATGGGTACCGCATTTATTGCCCGCAGCATTTTTTATACTTTTTACCGCTGCCGCAGGGGCAGAGGTCGTTGCGGCCCACCTTATCCTCGGCAACCCTGGTTTTGACGGGGTTCTGCAACATTTCCAGATCGGTGAGATTCTCGGGTTTGTCGGGCGCCAGCTCGATTTCGCAATCCCAGCCATGGGCTTCGCACTTGGTGCGCATTTCTTCGCGCTTTTTTTCGGTTTGCACGGAAATTTTGGCCGGGTTCTTTTCGGTGCCCAAGCGCGCCTTCTTTTTGCCGTCAAATATTTTTTCCATTGGTCATCCCTGTGTTTTGATTTGGCTTTCCTGGTGGTCGGCCGCCGCACCGCACTCGGCCATGAAACAGCGGGTGGTCGCGAAGGGCACCCATCGTGCCGTCACCGTCCCCTCCGGGACGTTCCTGATCCGCGAATGGAGATTAAGCCTTATTGTCCAGATATTCAAGGATGTCGTTCATCAGGCCGTTAATGGTGAGATATCGCTCGGGGGGGGCCGACAAGATTTCCTGCTCGGTCTGGATATACGCACCGTCGGTCAATTCATCCCGGCAATGGGTCACGATCGCCTGCGCTGAATCCGGCGTTGTTTCAAGGTGGAACTGAAGCCCGATCACATGGTTACCGATCTGAAAGGCCTGGTTCTGACATCCGGTGCTTTGGGCAAGTTGGACCGCCTGGGGCGGCAAGTCGAAGGTCTCACCATGCCAATGGAACACGGTTGTCTCTTCCGGAAATTTGAAGGACGCTTCGTTGGATGACGCTACCGCCTGGACCGGAAACCAGCCGATTTCCTTGACCGCATTGGGAAATACCTTGGCTCCCATTGCACTGGCGATAAGCTGGGCCCCCAGGCAAATCCCCAAGGTGGGTGTTCCTGACGCGACAACGCTTCGTATGAAGGCCTTTTCGTCAACGAGCCAAGGGTATTCAAGTTCATCATTGACACTCATGGGGCCGCCCATGACCACCAGGAGATCAATCTCGTCAACCTCGGGCAACGCTTCAGACAGATGGAACCGGGTGCTGGTGATGTCGTAACCGGCCGTTTGCAGCCATGTTTCGATACTGCCCAGGCCTTCAAACGGAACATGCTGTAAATAGTGGGCGCGCATTTCTTCTCCTTTATTTCAAACACAAAACCGCTCCTGCAATTTCGAGTGGCGCTTCCCGGGGAAGATGATGACCGGCACCGGGAATCACCCGGCGCTCATACCGGCCGGTGGAAAAACGATGGTGATCCGCCGCCCCCCTATCAATAAGGGCCGCGGATTTGACTGTGAATGCTACGTCGGTACATATCGGCCAGCACCTGGTGGAGCGCAGGGGGCAGCGCCGGGATCTCCGAAACCGCGGCATTTTCCCTTACCTGTTCCGGAGAGCTGGCCCCCGGGATGACCACCGAGACGGCATCGTGGTCGATGATCCAGCGCAGCGCCAACTGAGCCATGGACATCCCGCCCGGCCGGACCTCTTTGATCATGTCTGCCAATGCGACACCCGTTTCGAAGGGCAGGCCGGCAAAGGTTTCTCCCACGTTAAAGAACCGGCCGTCGCGGTTGTAATGGCGGTGGTCCGTTATTACGAACGTCGTGTCTTTGGTGAATTTCCCGCTGAGCAGACCGCTGGCCAGGGGCAGGCGCACGATGATGCCAATCCCCCTGGCCTTGGCCTTGGGAAGCAGCTCCGAAGCGATTTTCTGGCGGAAGATATTGAAGATGACCTGCAGGGAAAACAGCTCCTCTTGTTCCATGCAGAGCAGGCCTTCCGCGATCGATTCCACACTGGCACCAAATTCTTTGATCAGACCGTCCTGTCTGAGTTTTCGCAACCAGTCGAAGACCTCGCCTTTCCGCAAAACCTCCGGCGGGATGCAGTGCAGCTGCAGAAGATCAAGCCGTTCGACGTGGAGTCTTTTGAGCGACGCCTCGACCGAGCGGCGCATGATGTCTTCCGAATACTTATCCGGATAAACATCATCCCCACGGCCGAACTTGGTCGCTACCGTTACAGGGCTTGAACACGTTTTGAGAAATCGTCCAATCAGGGCCTCGCTCCGGCCGGCCCCATACACATTGGCGGTGTCGAAGAAGTTGACGCCGTTTTCAACGGCCGTTGCCATAATGGCAAGCGCGGTCTCTTCCGGCATATCCCCGAAATCGCCACCGAACTGCCAGCAGCCCAGACCGACCTCGCCAATGCGGTAGCCGTCTTTACCCATTTGTCGTAGTTTCATCATCACCCCTCTATTGTTCATCGGCCGAAGCCACGCCAGGTAATTTATTATCAGGCTTCCATAAGCCTCATATTAATCGAACAATTTAGCCAACTCGGAGTCGATTCTGCTTTTTATCCGGGTTATTCTCTCGTTATTCACCGTTTCGCATTTATAGAACGACAAGTATCGCAAGCGGCAGTTGCGGGCGCATGCCCCCAACAACGCGAACCGCAATATCCGTTTGATGGGCCGCCACAGGACAAGGTAATCCACCCACCAGGGCGCGCCAAGGGTCGTTACGACAACAGCTTTCCGTAAGCCATCGAGTCTGGGGCGAATGGGGCCCAAATCACTGGCATGATCGTACGCGACGCCTGGTACCCATATCCTGTCGAACCAGCCCTTCAGGATGGCCGGAAAGCCAAACCACCACGTCGGAAACACCATGACCAGCGCCTCGGCCTTCTCAAGCCGCCGGACCTCATGGGCAACGCCTGTCGCATCATAGTGATCCGCGTAATACCGTCTTCTTTCACTGTCGGATAAAACGGGATCGAATTGCGTTGCGTATAAATTCTCAACGACTATCGTATGGCCGAAGCTTTCAAGTCTGCGGATAATGTGATCGGCCAGGGCCGTGCACAGGCTGTTTTCCAGGGGATGGGCGGTAACCACAAGGATATTCATAGAAGCCATTGCCATGCATATCATCAGGGATAATCGATGAATCACTCGATGATCTTATACTTCTTTCGCGCTTCATCTTTGCGCATCCCATTGAAATGCCACCATTCGTAACTCAATGGGATAAAGCCGGCTTGCTGCATCACTTGCGACAACAACGCACGGTTTTCTTTCTGGGCCGCGTTGAGATCGAACAATTTCAGTTTGGCATATCCCCAGTAAATCGACAAATCGCTTTTGTAAAACGGCGTAAATCCCATATCGATTTCGTTGCCATCGCCATCGACGATGGTGACATCGACCGCAATACCATAATTGTGCATGGAACCCTTTTGGGGGCCGGCTACGAATTTTTCGAACCGGGTGCCTTTCATCTTATCGTACATGCGCCGGGAAATGCTCCTCGGGCGGGCGGCGTCCATGATTAGAATGGAATAGGAAGGGAACACCGTCTTGATATGTTTCTGCGCTTTTGACAACTTTTGCGCAACTTCCCTTCGAAGGTACGCCTTATTGAGCCCGCCATAAAAATCCTCCCGGAAATAATTCTTATCCGGATCGGAGTTTACAAGATCGACGTTTATGGATTTGTCGACGGTTTGCACGTCAATAAGCCCTGCTTCAACAAACTTCTTTTCAATATCATTGGCCTGGCAATAGGGGCTTGCCAACAATATAAGTAAAACGCTTATTATTATCAAATAGTATTCAGTAATTTGCATGGCGCGTTATAACCTGTGATCTCCCAATGGACGGTGCTCAGCGGAGTCAATAAGAGCGAATTCTAAGACGACACCTCGAATAAAGCAGAATGATTGCACCGGCCATAATTGCAAGGTCGGCAATATTGAAAATACCCGTACGAAAAGATCCAATGCCAACATTGAGAAAATCCACAACGGAACCGTTATGCATTATGCGGTCAATCAGGTTACCGACGCCGCCGGCAATAAATAATGAGACCGCCAGGACTACGGGAAAATCTAGAGATTTTGATACTAGAGCAAAAGCCGAAGCGCCCAGAAGAACGAAACAAGTACCAACCGTAAATATTGAATGCCGCAAAACTTGGGGGAGTGAATGGCCTAAGCTGAGAAATGCCCCACAATTATAGGTGAGTTGAAGACGCAACGTATCACCGAGACATGAAAATGTCTTCATTTCAGGGAGGTGTAAAACAGCAATTGATTTAGTTACCTGGTCACAGCCAACGCAAGAAATCAATACGATAAATAACAGAACCAATCTTTTTGATAATTTCATAAAGTCGCGATGCTTTTTGACCGTTAAGGATTTAATCAGCAACCCACTTTGAGGGTCAACTGAATTTAAAGGTCCGAGTTTCTCGGATGGTTTGATATAAAGTGGGATTCAAGTTTGAATTCCGTTATTTCTAACGAACCTTTTCTGTCCCAATCATTCAGCAATCCGATAACCTTTAAATGAATTTCGTGAAAAACACCTCTATTACCACAGTCGCATGAAAGAGATTGCACTATATCTTCAAAAAAACTTTGTTGAATAGGCTGATCGATAGAAAAGCAATCTTCTTCTATTCCCTCCGAAGCACCGACAAAGGTCAATCCGCCGATTCCCAAGTAAGGTGGATTCTCGTTTCCGATTAGTTGTTTTTTACTTTTCCATATATTTATTTGGAACGGATGATTATTAAGCTCATCAGGGTATCTGACACGCCCATTTATTAAAATATTATCATGGCGACTTATAGAATCCGCATCTTGACCAACGATACTCCGAATAATCGAGTATGATTCCACGGGGCACATAAGCGTCCATTCGATTTGGCCGAATCGTGAAGCGGGCTTTTCAAAATGAGCCGTCATTTATTGATACTCCTTGTTGAATAGTGCCACAGAACATTACGATTGCGGCTTATCGAGCATAAAATGTCTTATGAGAAGCATCACACAGCTATTGATCAGGTACGCAAAGGGCGCACCCCAAATAGGCAGATTTTAAGGCCGGCTTTACTAATGCAGGAATACGGACCGAACTACCATGTGGTTGGCAAATTGTAAAGATTGATAGGGAGGTCTGGATACCCCCTGCCAGGGTGGCTTGCCGCGGGGAACGCCGCAAACATAAATCAGATGGTATTAACCGTAAAGCTTACCCAGAAAATAATTCATCTGGCGATACCACCAGGGCCAGTCGTGATTGACGTCGTGGCCCCAGTAATCGATCCAGGCCGGGATGCCCTTGGCGCGGCAGACGGCATCCAACTGGCGGGTGTCTTCCAGCTCTTCTTCTTCCCAGGCTCCCTGCCCCACGCAGGCGATCAATTTCCCTTCCCGGTAGCGGTCCAGATACCAGGGATCCGTCAAGCCGGTCAGGTAGGCCAGGGGCGAATTGAAATAGACGGCCGGTACGTCGCAGGCTTGCAGACCGAACTCGGGGCGGTCCAGGCGGTAGAGGCCGCTCAGGGCAATGGTACCGGCAAAGATATCCGGATGCTTGAGGTAGAAATTGACGGCGTGATAGGCGCCCATGCTGCAGCCGTTGGCCATGATGCGCGCCTCGGGCTGGTGGCAGTGGTCCCGCACAAAGGGGACCACCTCCGCCATGATGTAGCGGTCGTAGGCTTCGTAGCGGGCGTTGCGCTCGGCCGGCGGCACCTCGAAGCGGTACCAGGACTGGGCATCCACACTGTCCACGCAAAACAGTTTGATCTGGCCGGCTTCGAGAAACCCGGCAATGGCATCGATCATGCCCAGGCCTTCGTAGTCGAAGTAGCGCCCCCGGGAACAGGGGAAGACGATGAACGGCGCCCCCCAGTGCCCGTATACGTTGAGGGACATCTCCTGCTGGAGATGAGAGCTGAACCAGGTATGCGTTTCACGATGCATGATTAAGCCGCTCCATGGCCGGGGGCGTGGATGAACCGGACGATGGCGTCGATCTCGTCCATATCGGGGGAGCGGAAGATGTAGCCGATATCCCCCAGGGCGCTGCTGAAGACCCCGGGCACACTGGCCGCCTGGACGATCTGGGCCCCATAGCGGTTCATGATCGCCTCGTGTGAATGGCGGTAGGACAGGTTGTTTTTGCGGCTGGCATAGCAGCAGTGATACTTGCGGGTATAGTCCAGATCAACATTGCCATCGACCAGGAGCCGGGCCCAGACCCGATAGATATCGATGTCGCAGGCGTAGTTGAACATGTCTGTTGTGAAGCCCCCGGGTGGCCGCATGTTGATTTCCAGTCCGATATACTTCCCTTCCGGAGTGTGGAAGAACTCGATGTGGAAAAAGCGCTCCCGGGCCTCGAAAGCTTTCACGCACTTGCGTCCCAGGGTTTCCAGCTCCGCCGGAATTTCCCGCAGGGACTCGTAGTGGATGTGGCGTCCCTCGTTGACCGTCTCCATGATGCCCTGGCTGAAGCGGTGGGAGGTGTAAAAGACCAGGCGGCCGTCACGGGCGGCCAGCCCGTCAAAGGAATAGATCGTGCCGGCCACAAAGGCTTCCAGGATGTAGTCCGCATCGGGCTTCTTCTCGAAGAAGCGGACCAGATCCGCATCGCTGTCCAGCCGGAAGGTATCCAGGGCTCCCACCCCGGCATCGGGTTTGGCCACCACCGGATAGCCGGTTCTGTCGACCAAGACGCGGGCTTCTTCTAGGGAGCGGACCACCCCGCCTTCGGCCACCGGCACGCCGGCCTTCCGAAAGGCGGCCTTCATCCTGGATTTGTGCCGGATGGTGTCGATCTGATGGCCCCGGATGCCCGGGATGTTGAAGTCATCCCGGATGCGGGCTTCGGTTTTCAGCCAGTATTCGTTGAGGGACTCGAAGCGGTCGAGCTTGCCGTAACCATGGGTGAAATACCCGCAGGCCCGCACCAGGGCATCGTAGTCGTGCATGTCCGGCACATGGTAATACGCACTCAGGGCCTGACGCACCTCGGGCGCCAGGTCATTTTCCACAGCATCGCCGATGCCCAATACGGTGGCGCCGGCCTGTTTCAATTGAGCGCAAAAGCGGTGGTAATGGTGGGGAAAATGAGGGGACAGATAGACGACGTTCATTCAGGCTCCCTGGCGGCATATAGGGGTAAAGACCGAAACGGCCCGCGGGGTGACCACCGCTGAAGAGAAACCATAAGCATCCGGAGGAGACCTGCAAAGGGGCCCGGAGGATCCATAAGCCCAACAGCCATTATAGGACGCACCCGGGGCGCAACGGAATGGTTCCCTTTTGGAAAAGAAGATTACCTGTGGAATGGGAAAGCCCGGATTAGCCGAAGACGCAGCCGTCTCACCGGCAGCGTCAATAGAGAAACTCGACGCCAAACCCTTTGGCATCCAGACGCACGATTTTACCGCGGCGCTTGATCTCGCTCCGATCCTCGGCGAAAGGACCCGCCACCACGATATCCTGCCCCACGAGAAATTGGGTCTTGCTTTGGATATAAGTCCCACCGGCACTGAGATTCTTGATGCGACCTTCAAAGAGCTGGCGATTGGCGGCAAAATAGGTGTTTTCCGAGCATTGCGTCCGTGTATACCTTCGCGTCTGTTGGTTCTGGGACCGCCGGAGGCGTCTTTCAACAATATCGGCACTTCGCCGTATTCTGGTGTTGCCAGGCTTAGGTGATTTTCCAGTCATGGGGTTTTACCCTGATATGCGTTAAAACGATTGCATCCCGCGAAGGGGGAAGCGTGCTTAAAATTCTGAATTGCCGGCCGAATTCGTATGCAACAGGATCGCGATGAGAAAATAGAGGTAAACCAGGCAGTGACGATGTCAACGATTCGCAAGCCGGCCAGCCTGACAATGGATAGAGATCCATTCGGCTTTACACAAGCCCTACTATCCTCTAAACATAAGCAAAAATCAAGCCTTTAAGATACGTTATCATCAGATATTGTTGCGTTTGTATTAGCCCTCTTGCCTGCCATCCCCGCCAGTAACATATCCCAAGCACCCCACCATTTTTTAGTTATACTTAACTGTTAGACAGATCAACTGATCCTGCCTGCTGATTATGTAGTTTGTTACCCACAGAGAAATTATTTTCTCTATTTTTGGTGAAGAAACCACCCACAACACTTATTGGGCGATGACTTGTCGCTGATATTCCACTAAAAATCCATAAAAGTGATTTCCTGCATAATTATTGCATAATTGCAGCGGTCAAGCGTTTTTTTCATTGGCTTATCCTTACAGCTCACTTCATAGAATACAGGCCGGATTAACCCCAAGTGCTATCCGTTCGATCTCGAAATGATGGATCGAGCGCCGTTGTCGTGTCTTTCGGCTCAACGCCAGTCCAATGACAGTCTTCCGTGCCAAAAAGCGTGGGTGCACGCTGTCCATTTTCAGGGAAGGGTTCACCTCATAACCAAAGGAGGCTATCGATGAAGAGACTGGTGGCATTAGGCATCATAGGCATGCTTTTGATTTTTCTGGTCCAGCTCCCTGCAGGCGTGGCCGGCAACGGGTATATGGGGGGGGCGCGGTGCGATCGTGGTGGAAGATCCGCCCGCCGTGGAGGAAGGTGATTCCGCCACCGATGAGGGTGGCCTGCCGGACACGGTGGAAGGGCCGCTGAACGACAAGCTGGCGGATGCCGGCAAACTGTTTGGGGATCTCTACAAAATTTTGCGCTACGAGGGCGGCGAGGTGAAGTCGGACGACATGATTGCTATCGGCGGTGAACCGATTCTCTCCGAAGGATACGGCGTCTATGCACTTGAGCAGTCGGACGGAACCTATAGCTTGGCAAATGCCCCCTATCCTAGTCAATGCGTCCAGCCCGTGGCAGATTACAATAAATGGGGGGATATTGGTTTGCCCAACAATCGTCTTCCCCTGGTGATGACCTATGACGCCACCTGGGGGCGGACCGAGTGCGAAGTGGGAGAACTGTCGGGGGCTTCGGTTGACCCTATTACCGGTGAGCTCATTCTTGATATCAATGACTATTATATCGAGCCGGGCGAGCATTGCCCTGATGGCATTAAATGGGTTGATCTGGTTGACGAAGTATCCTTCGGCCGCCTCAACCTGAGCCGCTCGCCGGAGGCTGTCCTCCAGGCCGCCTTCGACGAAGCCATCACGTCCATCAACAATGCGGTCTCAATCTCACGGGATGCCGCCGGGCGGCTGTTATTGGAAAATGAGGTTTTCAGCGCAACCGAAGTGGACGAATGCGGCGAGCCGTTGCAGCTGGATAACGTGTTCAAAGCCATCGACTCCCCTCTTGAGAATCTGGCCCTTTACGTCAAGTTGATGAAGGACGGTCACCTTGTGACCCCGGGCGACGAACGGGCCCCCATCGACCGGTCGGAGAAAGGCGGCATTCCCCTCTGGAAGATGCTCGAACTCTCGGACGGTCCTTCCAAAGCCCTGCGGCCGACCATCGATATCGAGAAACTCGAGGGCTTTGGCTTGGGTAGCCTTGTCGACACCACGCCACAGAAATACTACACGTATTATGAGTGCTATAACGAGAACGGTGTCGCCATCCCGTGCCTGTGCGACGGCGAAAACCACGACGGAACCCCTACGGTAGTAGCCTGCCCCGATGTCGCCAGCCGCAAACTGCTTGCCGTTGATGCGTGCCCTTTTCCCGCAACCGACACGGACCCCAACGCGGACACCTGCGAAGAGTCCTACGGCATCAAGACAGACGACAGCGCCGTCCATGGGCAGCATACAACCGGTGACGATTTTGACTTCGCCGCCGCCTTCCTGGCCGCCGCCGCCGACAAGACCGGCGATATCGGCGTGGACATGGTGGTCTATCTGAACTCGATCCTGGGTATCAACAAGGTGGTGGGCTACAGCGAATATGACAGCGATGGCAACCCGGTTGACGGTGCCGTCAACTACAGCGAAGAACCCGTGTATTTCAATTTTAACGGTATCGGCGGCACGGATGATAACAAATATGATCGAATGGATACCTTTGCCCTCAGGAGGGGAGACCCCGGGAGATCGGAAGGCTTCGTCCGGGTCCTGCAAGGGGGGGACGGCAGCTGGACGGAAGAAGACTACTGGATCATGGACCTCGAGTGGGATAACGGCTTTGACAATATAGGCATTAATCCCGAGGATGGCTTTCCCAGTGGCGATATCGCCGATTCCGACATCCGCGGCTTTGCCCAGATGGCCGACGACGATCTGAGCGTCATCGAATTCGTGCACACGTATCAGATTCCGGGGCTTCGATAGCCTCTCTGCTCAAGCGCGCGCCTATTTCCCGCTGCGGCCCCGCCGGAGTTGAAAAAAAGACGCGCTTCTTCAAGTACAAAAAGCGGCCTGCCGCTATTGGCGGGCCGCTTACCCTTCCCGAATAAATGCATCGGCATGAACGAACGCTAGGGTCGTCGCCGCCGGATCGGTACCGGCACCCGCTGTCCTTTGAAAACGCCCCGCAGCACCCGCAACAACCCGATATAGAGAACACACGCCGCGATAATGCCCCCATCCCGAATGCTCTGGTACAGAACAGTGTGCATCACGTTCTCCCACCCGCTGAAGCCCGGCGAAAAATAGAGCTGGAAAGGCCAGAAAAGGGATACCGGCGATGAGGTGAACAGCATGTCGGCCAGCACATGGGAAAAGACCAGGCCGAAGCACAGGGGAAAACCGAGGCGCGGTATCCGATCCCACAGGTGCCAGAGATGGCTGGCGGCATAGCCGGCCAGGACGGCAAAAAGCAGGCTGTGGGTGGGACCCCGGTGAAAGAAGTTGCCGTTTCCATGGAACAAGAGGCCTGCCAGGATATCCACGTCCGGCAAATTGGCCAGGACGGTAATGAGGGCGAAAACGCCCCAACGGGAATAGTCGTGATCGTTATTTTGAGCGGTCGCGTAAGTGGCCAGACCGATGGCCGTATGTCCGAGTGGCAAGGGCATGATCAATCCTTGTAAGGTAGTTCAGGACCGTAGCGGGATCGAAACGGCCCTGGTTCTTTTTTGTGGGAGCATCTTTGGTGGATGCGCTGCCATGCGGCAGGTATAATTGCATAATAGATGCCAACCGCTTTAGGTCGAGGGTCACGAGCGCTCCCGGGTAACGATAACCCTTGCTAAACGCCGGCGGCCCCAGCCTCGGGGGAAATAATGCGGGAACCGTTTTAGAAGAACCATTTCCAGCGTACTGGGAAATGTTTTTACCATATTGCGGTGCGTTTCCAGCAAATAGGGGCAGGCGCAGAATAACCATCCGGAAAGGTTGCCAATCGTCAAATATGTCTTACTATGCCCCTTCACCCTGTCTTGGATTGGCAGGGTGAACTATTTTGGGCCCTACGGCCGACCGGCCCGGGACACCGACACCCATAAAACGACATCACTAGGGAGACAGGAAATGGCTGACAATTCACAATTCACCCTTTACAGCGGCGGTCACCGGGGGACCGAAAGCGAATTCGGTAAGCTGGCCGAGCAATGGGGCATCGCGGAAGTCAATTTTGCATTTGAGGGCCACCGCTGCGAACGCACCCGCGGGGTCAAGGTGCTGGATGAGGGCGAACTGGCCCGCGGGGATATCAGCATGGAAATCGTTTCGGCCCGGATGGGGCGCACGTATGCCCGGGCGGACAAGATCCGGAAGGTTATCCAATCCATCTTTCACATGATCAACAACGGCTACCAGGTGATCGCCGTGGGATGGATCCAGCCGGACGAAACCGTCAAGGGCGGCACCGGCTGGGGTGTCGAACTGGCCAAGCTGTTCAACCGGCCGACCAGTGTCTTCGATCAGGAAAAAAACCGCTGGTTCGCCTGGAAAGACAAACAATGGATCGAGGAAACCCCTGTCATTACCGCCAAGACGTTTGCCGGAACCGGCACCCGCAATCTTTCCGAAGAGGGGCGTGCGGCCCTGGCGGATCTTTTCGAGCGTTCGTTCGGATCGGCCGCAAACCGGCCCTAGCCTGGTCCCCCAGGCAGGAATCCCATCGGCGGCCGGAAGCGCGTCCCCAGCTTCCGGCAGGCCGGCCCCATGGCCGGCCCTTCAAATGAGGGCGGGCTGCATCATCCGTTCCAAAGCATCCCGCTGGGCCTCGAAGCCCGCTTCGTCGATCGTCGCCGCAAGGTGAACCGGCCGGTCGAATCGCAGCAGCACCCGGGCAAATGGCTTGGGCAGCATAAACCGATCCCAGCTGTTGAAATACCAGGCTTTGTCGGCCGTGACATAAAAGGGCACGATGACGGCCTGGGTGGCAAGCGCCATGCGGATCACCCCGGCCTTCACCTGGCCGGCCGGTCCCCGGGGGCCGTCCACAATGTGCCCGGCCAGCCGAGAGCCTCTCAAACCGGTAATGACGTCGCGCATCGCCTCGCGTCCCCCGCGGGAGGAGGAACCCCGTACCGGATGCCACCCTGTGCGGCGGGCAATGCCGGCAATCAGCGCGCCGTCCTTGCTGCGGCTGATCATGATATGGGGATGGAAGCGCCGATACTCCCGAAAATGTCGAATCGCCGAAAAGAACTGCTGGTGCCAGGCGCACAGCAGCACGGTCCCTCCGTTTTCGATCTGCCCCAGCCATTCCTGCTCATTTTCGACCCGAAGCCGAAAGGTCCACGCGTAGCACCGGACAAGCCGATAAAGAACGCTGATGAACCATGATGAGGTCAGTGCCCTCTTCAACCCGAATTTCATAAAAACCCTCTTTTCAAGGAATCTACGGTCTTAATGACCGGTGTTGAGGGTACCACAGATCCGGCGTTTCCGATAACGGTTTGCCGGAATGGGATGGGCGCCGGTTGTCGAACCCGTTTAACCGCATGATATGGTTTGCTTTTTCCCTGGAATTCCCCAAGAAATGACTTGAAGAAAGCGATAATTCCGTTATCATGGGGAAGCCGTCGAAGTAGAGTCTGGTTCCCTTTATCCGGAATATCTCCCGCACGGCAAGTGATCCTCTTCGGGGACGATTTCCTCCCCCCCGGGGAAACCATCCCTGCGGTTCCCGTCAACATAGCGATCAAGGAAAGCGCATATGACAACCCGCAAAAAGGTGGGGCTCGTGCTCGGCAGCGGATCGTCCCGCGGTTGGGCACACATCGGTGTCATCGAGGCGCTGGAAGAGGCCGGAATTCCCATTGACTTCATCGTCGGTTGCAGCGTGGGCTCCTATGTGGGTGCGCTCTATGCCTGCGGCAGCCTGGCGAGCCTCAAAGAGTTCGTACTGCGGATGAACGGCAAGAAGGTTTTCTCCTATTTCGATGTGGTGTTCCCCCGCTCAGGACTCCTGGACGGCACCCGCAAAGTCAAGGAACTCTTTTCCATGCACACGGACGTGGAGCGCTTCGAGGAACTGGGGCTGCCGGTTTCCATGGTGGCCACCGATCTCAAGCGCGGCCACAAAGTGATCCTCCAATCCGGCAATATCATGAAAGCCCTCCAGGCCACCATGTGCATCCCGGGACTGTTCGCACCGGTGCGGATCAATGGACGCTGGCTCGTGGACGGCGGGCTGTTGGACCCCGTGCCGGTGGGGGTCGCCAAAGCCATGGCGGCCGATGTGGTGATTGCCGTGGACCTCAACAGCGGTCTGGTTTCGCGCCGGGAAGTTCGCAAACAGGTCCAGATGATCGCCGACAACGTGCCCGAAAAGGAACCCGAATATAAATATGAACTGCTGAAAAAGCTAGCGGAGTACTACGAAAGCGCGGAAATGAGCTTCAAGACCAAGATCAGCGAGTTGTTCCACAGGGAGGAGGACCTCCCCGATATCGTCGATACGGTCATGACCTCCATCAACATCATGCAGGATCGCATCACCCGCATCAACCTGGCCGTGGAGCCACCCGACATTCTGGTGCAGCCGCGCCTGGGAAGCCTCAAGATGATGGATTTCGACCGGGTAGACTATGCCATCGAGGAGGGCTACCTGGGGGTGATGGAGCGCATCGACGACATCAAGGCCATGCTGCAACAGGCCTGATGGCGAGCGCTCAGGAGGCCTCAAGGGCCTTCTGGCGGCCTTCATGCTCGTCACGGGCCAGTTTGTAGGCAATGTAGTATTTATAAACATTGCTCACGTACTGCACTGTCTCCCGCCCGATCCTCCGGGCGGCCACGATCTCGACGTTCTGGAACCAGACATTGGGATCGAGCCCGCGCTGGGCGGCCTCCCGCCGCAGCGTGGCTACCTTGGCAGGCCCCGCATTGTAGGCTGCAAAGGTGAACAGATAGCGGTCGAGCGTGTCGATGGCCGGATCGTTGAAATAGCGGTCCTGCAAAAAACGCAGGTACTTGTGGCCGGCGTGGATGTTGTTCTCCAGTTTTTCGATATCCGTAATGCCGATGTTCTTGTCCGCGGCCGTGGCCGGCAGCATCTGCATGATGCCCACCGCGCCCACACTGCTGCGCTTGGTATTGTCCAGCTGCGACTCCTGGTAGGCCAGGGCGCCGGTCATGAGATAGTCGAAATTGTATCGATCCGCGTACCGCTTGAACAGGTGCACCACGGCATGGAACTTTTTGATCTCCTCAGGGCTCAGGGCGTTGCGGGCCCACTTGTTTTCTTTGAGGTAGCGTTTAAAAACGATATTGCCCATCAGGGTACCCTTTTTGTGACCCTTGACAAACGCATTGAGCACCTTGGCCAGTTGGGGACTGTCTTTGCGGAAGGCCCAGGCGACCTTGCCGCCCTGGTTGAGCACGATATCCGGATGCAAGGTGATATCCGGGAAGATTTCGCCCCAGAAGCGGGCCTTGTGATCGTCCACGGCCACCATGGGAATCAGGCCGGCATTGACCATCTCGATCAGGTCCTCATCTTCCAGCAATTCACTGGCCGGCACGATCCTGACCGGCGGCCGGCCCTGCTTCTTGAAAGCGGCGTTGAGTCGCACGGCATGTTCGTAATAGCTGCTGGAGGGCCGCAGGTGGATTTCCCGGCCGGAGAGATCGGCAAGGGCGGTGATGGGGGCCGCGCTCGGGCCTGAAATGAGGATCTCCTTCACGCCGGTCAGAAGCGGATTGCTGAAATCCACCAGGCTTCGGCGTTCATCCGTGACGGTCAGGTTGGCGGCCGCAATGTCGCCGCGTCCCTGGATCAACGCCGGCAGGAGTTGATCCCGCGGCACCGGCACGAAGATGACGTGAATCGCCCGGGCACCGGTTTTCTCCCTTTTGTTGATGAACTTCTTGAATTCCCGGAACAGATCGACATTGACGCCCCGGGGGTGGCCCCGGTCCAGGAAATAATACATTTTGTTCGGCACCACCAGCACCCTCACCTGCCGGCGCTTGACCATGCCCTCATAACCCCCGCGCCAGTCCTTGATCAGGTCGCTGTCCGTGACCTGGTCCTGGTCCTGAACCTGGGCCTGAGCCCTCGTCGGGAAAACCAGGATGACCGCCAGGGCGGCCCATACGATCCACAGGAAAAGGTCGCCGTGCATCCCCTTCCCCAACCTGCTCCTGGCGGTTTCCCCACCGTTCCATCTCTTCTGGCAACAGACCCGATGCTCCATAGCGATCTCTCCTCTAAATACCGCATCTCTCAACGCCGGTCGCCCCGAAATGCATATGTCGGCCGTGGCCGCGGTATGCATGGTGCATGAACCAACGGCTGTCCGACGCCAACGATTTTCATCGTCCGAGGTGAACGGCAACTTCCTTCAATTCCCCGCGGCGGGCCTGGCGCGCTTCGATGCGCGGATAGGCCTCATCCGTATAGGATGCGATCGTCTTGGATCGCATAGGGCTCAGACTCCCTGACCGATAGAACCTGCCGTCGATAATCCACAGCCTGTTAGGGGGCCTGGTCCTCAGCCAGGCGGGCCCCCACCTCTTCCAGCCACCAGCGCTGGGCGCGGGGATCGTAGTAAAGCGACGTATCTTCGTCAAAATCCGTGTGCTCCGCAAAGCTGGCCTCCATGGCCGCGCGGGTCAGCGCTTCCATCTTGGCGCGCAGTTCATCCCGCACGGCCTGGTAGGTTGCGTCGACGGCCAGGAAATTGTTCAATCCTTCCCGGGCGTCGCGGGTCAGCTGCCGGGCGGCCAGTTCGGCCAAAGCGAAATGAATCTGTTCGTGCTGAAGCACATAGGCCCTTCGATTCCCGGGAACCTCCGGATTCCACCAGGAGCAGGCCGGCACGAAAACGGCCTCGAACCTGACTTCCGGAAAACTGCCGACGAAAAACATCTTCCCGCCGTATACGCCCTGGGTGATGCGCACCTGAGACGTCTCGGAAGGTCGGATGCTGATGCAGGAATGGGCATTGATATGATCATTGTAAGCTTCGTATGGAGACGACAGAGACGGGGCCTTGAAATCTTCGACGGTCAAAGGGCGATAGCGAAACCCTTCACCGCTGGAGGCCTGGGTGCCGTCCAGCGCGTGGAAGTGCGGCCGGGCATACTCCGGCAGCCGGGCGCATCCGGCGATCAGCACGGCCAGGAGCAGGACCTCGATTTGTCTTTTCCATCGCGAAGGGCTCATATTGTAATACTTTTGTAAAATTCCGCCGGCAAGTTATCTTCTCTCCCCAAGTGTAATTCTTTTGTCAAACCGGATATCTTCTCTATCCAGGGCACCCCGGATGACTTAGACTACCTTTCAAAGATCGATGCTATATCGGGAATTATGTTTTCATCGGTTCATGGATGCCACCTCACCAGGAAGAAGAGGCGGCAGCTCATGTTCTTTTTCCTCTGAAACGCACTTGAGGAGTTTACGATGTATTCTGATTTGGTTCCGCACCCCAAAGGCACTCGCGCCCGGGTATTGCTGGCCAGCGTCTTCGGCCCTTACGCCCGGGATGATGTTTACGGCAGCCGCGCCGTCAACCCCATGGAACTTTACCAGAACCAGGTCACACGAGTCCAGGGGGGATATTCCCTGCGCATGTTCCACCGGTCCTTCGCCCTGCTCATGCTCCAGGCCAATATGGAAGCCCCCTGCACGGTGCTCGATTTCGCCTCCCGCGATCGATTCATCCGGGAGCTGCAGGACACCCCCTACGATGTCATCGGTATCGGCGCCATCCTGCCCAACATCGGGAAAGTCAAGGAGATGTGCCGCCTGATCCGCAAACATCAGCCCCGGGCCACCATCGTGGTGGGCGGCCACATCGCCAACTACGCCGACCTCCCGCAGGCCATCGACGCGGACCATATCGTGCGGGGCGACGGCATCGCCTGGTTTCGGCAATACCTGGGGCAACCCCTGGATGCCCCGGTCAACCATCCGGCGGTCCCATCGGCCTTCGGGGCGCGCATCCTGGGCACCACCCTGCGCGACAAGCCGGGCGATACGGCCGCCATCCTGATTCCCTCGGTGGGCTGCCCGGTGGGCTGCAACTTCTGCTCCACCTCAGCCCTTTTCGGCGGCAAGGGCCACTTCATCAATTTCTACAAGACCGGCGACGAACTGTTCACGGTCATGTGCGATCTGGAACACCGTCTCAAGGTCCAGTCTTTCTTCATCCTGGACGAAAATTTCCTCCTGCACCGTCGCCGGGCCCTGCGGCTTCTGGAGCTGATGCAAATCCATGGCAAAAGCTGGATGCTGAACGTCTTCAGCTCGGCCCGGGTGCTGCGCTCCTACACCATGGAGCAGCTCGTGGGGCTGGGCATCGGCTGGGTCTGGATGGGCATCGAAGGGCAAAACAGCCGCTACCGCAAACTGGAAGACGTGGACACCCGGGATCTGGTAAAGGACCTGCAATCCCACGGCATCCGTGTTCTGGGGTCATCGATCATCGGCCTGGAAGACCATACCCCGGAAAATATCGACGATGTCATTGCGCACGCCGTCAGCCACGGCACGGACTTCCACCAGTTTATGCTCTATACGCCAATTCCGGGCACCCCCTTGCATCGCACCCACCAGCAAAAGGGTACCCTGCTGAGCGAGGCGGATTTCCCGCTGGCCGACACCCACGGCCAGTACCGCTTCAACTACCGGCATGCCCACATCAAGGCCGGCCAGGAGGAAGGCTTTCTCCTGCGGGCCTTCAAACGGGATTTCCACGAAAACGGCCCCAGCCTGGGCCGCCTGATCCGCACCATGCTGACCGGCTGGCAGCGCTACAAAACCCACCCGGACGCCCGCCTGCGGCATCGCTATGCCCGGGAAGTCGCCCCCTTGCGCGCTACCTATGCCGGCGCAGTCTGGGCCATGAAGCAGTATTACCGCGATTCCCGGCCGATGTTCCGCCGGATGAAAGACCTTCTATCGGACATTTACCGGGAATTCGGATGGCAGACCCGAATGGCCGCCCCGCTTATCGGCGCGTTCATCTATGTGCGGCTGCTGCGGGAAGAACGGCGCCTGGATCGGGGCTGGCACTATGAGCCAACGACGTTTTACGATAAAAATCCGGCCGCCATGACATACGACGGAGCTCAAAAAAACCTGCAACCCAACCGCAAGCCCGGTGTGGTCCCGCCGCCCCTGGCCGTGCCGGTCCTGAAACCGTAAGGCTCCCCAGCGTAGCAGGAAACCTCGGACAGCCCCCCTCCCAGAGGGGGGCTTTACCGGATCGGTAGGGCCTCTCCGGGTCCTCCATCAGAGGTGTGAGATTTAGATCAAAGCTAAGCCTTAGCGGCGCTATCGTTGGCCTGGGCCTGGGCCACCGTGATGGCAATCAGATCCACCACGCTTTCCACCGGCGCGTTGCGCTGCAGCACGTTGAAAGGGCGCGCGATACCCATCAGCAGAGGCCCCACCACCTTGGCGCCGCCCAGGCGGTCCATCAGCTTGTAGGCGATGTTGCCCGAGGCCAGGTCCGGAAAGATGAGCACATTGGCGGCCCGTCCCAGGCGGTTGAAGGCGAACTCATCGTTCAGGATAGCGTCCACCACGGCCGTATCGGCCTGCATTTCGCCGTCCACCACCAATTGCGGATTGCGCTCCCGCGCCAGGACCGCGGCGCGGGCCACCCGCAGGGTGTCGCTGTTGCGGACGCTGCCGTAGTTGGAATAGGACAGCATGGCCACCCGGGGCTTCATATCGAAGAAGACCGCCATCTCGGCCGCCAGCACCGCAATCTCCGCCAGATCCGCCGCATCGGGCTGCATGTTGACCGTGGCGTCGGCAAACAGCAGGGTGCGATTTTTCAGAATGACCAGATAGAGCCCGGCCACATGGGTGACCCCTTCGCGTCGCGGGATCACCTGGAGCACCGGACGAATCGCATTGGGGTAGGACTGAGCCACCCCGTGCACCTGCCCGTCCACCAATCCCTCCCGCACCATCATGGCCCCGAAGACATAGGGATTCTGCAATTGGGAGCGGGTTTCGGTGAGTTTCCACCCCTTGCGCTGCCGCATCTTGAAGAGCGTCTCGGTAAAGGCCGCCACATGGGGGTTGCAGCGGTGATCCATGATGTCCACCCCGTCCAGGGCGATATGCAGGGATTCGGCCTTTGCACGGATCGTTTCGGGGTCTCCCAGCAGCAGCGGATGGGCGATGCCTTCCTTGACCGCATGGTGGGCGGCCCGGATAATGACGGGATCATCGCCTTCGGGCAGCACGATGCGCTTGGGATTCTGCTGGGCGCGGACGATGACCTTGCGCATGATTTCCCGCTCCGGCCCCAGGCTGGCCTCCAGGCGCTGCATATAGGCCGCCCTATCCGGCAGGGCCGTCCTTGCCACACCGCTGGTAACAGCGGCTTCGGCCACAGCCGGCACCACCTTTAGCAGCACACGGGTATCCAGGGGCTTGGGGATGATGTACTCCGGTCCGAAGCGAATGGGGTTGCCCCCGTAAGCGCGGATGACGGCATCGGGCACATCCTCGCGGGCCAGCTCGGCCAGGGCACGGACGGCCGCGATTTTCATAGCCTCGTTGATTTCCGTGGCCCGCACGTCCAACGCCCCACGAAAGATAAAGGGGAAGCCCAGCACATTGTTCACCTGGTTGGGAAAATCCGACCGGCCGGTGGCCACGACGGCATCCGGCCGGGCGGCCTTGGCTTCGTGGTAGTCGATTTCCGGATCCGGGTTGGCCAGGGCAAACACGATGGGATTGGACCCCATTCGTTTCAGCAAATCCGGTGTAAAGGCTCCTTTCACCGACAGCCCCACCAGCATGTCCGCCCCGTCCACGGCCTCTTCAAGGGTGCGGGCCGCTGTTTCGCAGGCCAGTTCTTCCTTGTAGGGATTCATGCCGGCGGTGCGCCCCCGGTAGATCACGCCCCGGGAATCCACCATGGCAATATTGCCGGGAGCAACGCCCAAATGGACGTATAACCGCCCGCAGGCGATGCCGGCCGCCCCGGCCCCGTTGATCACCACCCGCAGGTCTTCCACCTTGCGCTCCGTAATCGCCACCGCGTTGAGCATGGCCGCGGCCGAGATGATGGCCGTACCGTGCTGGTCGTCGTGAAACACCGGGATGGCCATCCGTTTCTTCAGCTGTTCTTCGATATAGAAGCAGTCCGGCGCTTTGATGTCCTCCAGGTTGATCCCTCCGAAGGTGGGCTCCAGCAGTTCGACGGTCCGGATGAATTCGTCCGGGTCGGTGGTATTCACCTCGATGTCGAAGACGTCGATATTGGCGAAGCGTTTGAACAGGACCGCCTTGCCCTCCATGACCGGCTTGCCCGCCAGGGGACCGATGTTTCCCAGCCCCAGCACGGCTGTTCCGTTGGAGATGACCGCAATCAGGTTGCCCCGGCTGGTGTATTCGAAAGACGCGTCCGGTGCGGCCTGGATCTCCCGGCAGGGCGCCGCTACGCCGGGGGTATAGGCCAGGCTGAGGTCGGTCTGGCTGAGAAACGGCTTGGTGGGCACGACCTCGATTTTGCCGGGGTGGGGTTCGCGGTGGTAGCGCAGGGCCTCTTCGTCGTAAGACATAACGGTCTCCTCTAAACGGGATCGGTTGGGGGGTGGATCATTCCTGACCGGCTGGCCGGCTTTTGATCAGGAAAACGGTCACAGCGGCCGACAAGGCGCACCATGCGGTATAGAACATCAAACGGAGGGGACGTTTTGTCAATGCCCGTAGGGGGCCGGCCAGCCATTGCGGCAAACATAAGGCGGGCCGGGGTGCGCCCGCGTCAGGCCAGATAGCCCTTGGCGCGGTAGCGTTCGGGGTCCGGGAAACGCGCCATTCCGGTTTTGAGCACTTCAAACCCGAACTGCCGATAGAAGTCCTGCTTGCCCGGTGCGGCATAGATCAAAACCGGGCCGCTCCGGGGCAGCTTATCCAACAGGGCCTCCATGAGCGCCTTGCCGACGCCCCTGCCCTGGCACTCCGGATGCACCACCACATCGTAGATGGCGGACTGATAATACCCGTCGGAAATGGCCCTTCCGAATCCGATCAGATGCCCGCCCTCAGAAGCCGTGCATACGGCGTAACTGTTCGTTGCAGCGCTGCGAAGTTTATCCGGATTGCGGGTGCCCAGCGGCGCAAGCCGGATGATCTCGCACACGGCTTCCCAGTCGACATGGTCGATCCCGAATTGGATGCGAACATTGGATGCGGGCGCTTTCATCGAATGCTATAGCCCCTGTCAGCCGATTGGCAAAAAAAGCCGTCCTGAAACAGCCTATGCCCCGATATCCCACCGGTAGCGGAGCTTTACGCGGGCATGGACCGGGTAATAGGCCGCGTAATGCGAATCATCCCTCACGTGCGTCGTGTCGAGATACTGCGCCCCGATATAGACCAGGTTTCTTTCGGATGCGACATTATCCGCATTGCAGGTCAGCCAAATCGTTTCAAGACCCAAGGACCCTATGAACGGCTTCAGAAGAAGACAACTGCGGCCCGAGAGGTGGCCGCCCCGGAATCCTTCATATACGGTAAAGCCGATATTGCCGCGATACAATTCGATGTTCTCCGTGTACCCGGCCCGCAGGTTGATCTCGCCCATTTCCACGCCCGATCGCGTATGGACCATCTTGAACTTGTACACCGGGACGGTGGTATCCGGTTCGGATGCCAGGCCCGTTTCCTTCAGGATAAGCCGAAGCTCTTCTTCGATCAGGTTTTCAGCCTGGGTTCGTCGGAGAATCGATTCCATAATTCGTTTGAGTGCTCTCCAAAAATCTCTCCGACTCATGACCGGTTGTAGATGACAGGCATCTGTCCTTCCAGGCCTTCCACGTTTTGTCGTCGGTGACCAGGTCGGCCATGAAGTGGGCTACATTGGCAGATTTTTCCCGGAGAAAGACCAAGTGGTGGGGTTTCAATTTGCGGTAATGTTCTTCTTGGAACTGATCCCGTAACGTTTCATTCGGTTCCAGATCGTAACCCGGGTCACACCCAGCCGTTTCGCGGAGGCCGATTGGTTTCCTCCGGTCGCTTCCAAGGCTTCGATGAGCTCTATTTTTTTTATTTCTTCCCGGTTGATGGAAACACGTTTAGCGGATCTTGAAGTCTTTTTTCCGTCGGTTATATTCGTTGGCAAGTGCTCGGGTTGAATCGTTCCCCCCTGGCAAGTGACGCAGGCGTACTCGAACGCGCTTTTCAACTCACGCACGTTGCCGGGCCAGGAGTAATTCATCAGGGCCTCCATGGATTCCCGGGAGATGGCGGTGAGATCCTTGCTGACCTTCAGTTGAATCTTGCGAAAAAAAGCCTCCGCTAACAGCGGGATGTCTTCGGTCCTTTCGCGCAACGGCGGGAGATTGATCGGGATAACGTTAATACGGAAATATAGATCTTCCCGGAAAATGCCAGCATTAATCAGTTTCATAAGGTCCCGGTTGGTTGCCGAAATGATCCTAACGTCCACCGGAATTGACGCGTTGGCCCCCACCCTCTCAATAATTTTCTCTTCAAGAACCCGCAACAGCTTCACCTGAGTGGCCAATGGCAGGTCCCCGATCTCATCCAGGAAAATATTCCCCCCGTGTGCTGTTTCAAATCGTCCGGACCGGTCTTTGACGGCGCCCGTATAGGCGCCCTTGACATGACCGAACAGCTCACTTTCCAGCAACGATTCAGTCAGGGCGGCACAATTGACTTTGACATAAGGCCCCCGATATCGTTCACTCAACCGGTGGATTGCCCTGGCCACCAGTTCTTTACCGGTCCCACTTTCACCATAAATAATTACCGGTGCATCCGAGCGGGAGGCGTTGGTGATCAGATCGAAGACTTTCTGCATGTGCGCCGACACGCCGATGATGCCCTGAAACTTGTCAGCGGATCGCAGTTCACGCTGGTATTCGGCGATGCGGTTATCCTTTTCAATCAGGTCCGTAATGTCCGTGACCGTTTCCACCGCCCCAATGACGTTGCCATGATCATCATGAAAAACAGAAGCGTTTTTAAGGGCGTGGATGGCGCGACCGTCTTTATGGCTGAAAATGCAACGGCGCCGCCGCATATTGCCGTCCTGAAAAAGCGCACACCAGTGGCAGCCCCGTCTTTCCCGAACTTCCTGGCAGATGTCGCAGTTTAAAACCGAGCAGTCCCTGCCGATCATTTCATCTTTCGAAAACCCGGTAATGCCTTCAAACGCCTCGTTAACATAGATAATGATGCCCTGCTCATCCACGACCATGATCCCGTCGCTGATGGTGTTGGCTACCGTGCGCCAATATCGGTCCAGTTCATGTTCAAACATTTAGGCACGCCTGTTAAATTTTAACACGTGTTAATCGCTAATTTTTTAGCACTTTAACATGACGGGAGCAATATTTTTTGGAAATTTTTTATTCAAGTCAGTTCAATAGGTTGAATTCTCATAAAAATCATGTGCGCTCAGATAGATAGACGCTATTTGGCACCATAGTTGCTGTTAAGAAGCTCCTGCGAGTATCAAAAGGACTTCCTGATTTTGGAAAAATTAGCGGATTATACAGTGGATTTTAGAGGGGCCATTAAGTCCCTTACCTTGCTGAAATTGACGCATGTATTCAGAGGGATGAAAAGTGACGAGGTCGTACGAATCGTGGGGCTGGATCCGGACACACGCAAGGATCTTTTCAAAGTTCTGCCAGCGCTATCCTATGAATTTATCATGGAAGAAGAACCTGACGGTGAATTTTGCAGTATCCATCTCAAAAAGAGAGATCGCAAATTGCATAAGTATCTTCACGAAAAGGAGTAGCCCATGCCCGAAGCGGTAATTGAACTTAATGAAAAAAAGAAGAGTCTGTTTATCGACAAGGTTAAAGAAATTCTTCCGGAAGGCGGGAATCTCAGCCTGTGCCTGACCTGCGGTGCCTGTTCGTCAGGTTGCCCTGCGACGGGTCTGGAGGGTATGGACCCGCGCAAATTTCTGCGCATGGCCGCCCTGGGACTGGATGAGGAAATTTTAAGCAGCCCCTGGATATGGATGTGCACCATGTGCCAGCGGTGCATCTATGTCTGTCCCATGAAAATCGATATTCCGCAACTGGTCTATAACGCCCGTTCCCAGGTCCCGCGCGAAGAGCGGCCCAAAGGAATCTTGGGCTCCTGCGACATGGCCTTGCGCAATGACAGCGGCAGTGCCATGGGGACCTCTCCCGATGATTTTACATTCGTGGTTGAGGATGTCCTTGAGGAGTACCAGGAGGCCCAGCCCGAATTTGCCGAAATGCAGGCACCCATCGACAAAGAGGGTGCCGAATTTTTTCTCAACCAGAATTCGCGAGAGCCGGTGACCGAGCCGGATGAAATGGTGCCCTTGTGGAAAATCCTGCACCTGGCCGGGGCCGACTGGACCTATGGCAGCAAGGGTTGGGGCGGTGAAAACTACTGCATGTTCCTGGCCGACGATGAGGCCTGGGAGCACCTGGTGCGGCAGACCGCCGGCCAGGCGGACGCCCTGGGGTGCAAGACGTTTATCAATACCGAGTGAGGGCACGTCACCTTCTCAGTCCTGGCAGGACTGAAAAAATTCAACGTCGAGCACAAGTTCCAAGTCAAGAACATCTACGAATACTATGCCAAGTGGATCCGGGAGGGCAAACTCAAGCCTAGTTCCGACTGGAACAAGGATCTGAAGATCAAGTTTACCGTCCAGGATCCCTGCCAGATCGTGCGCAAGGCCTATGGCGATCCCATTGCGGAAGACCTGCGCTTCGTGGTCAAATCCATCGTGGGTGAAGAGAACTTCATCGACATGGTACCCAATAGGTCGAATAACTATTGTTGCGGCGGCGGGGGCGGTTTTCTCCAGTCCGGTTTCAAGGACCAGCGGCTGGCCTTCGGGAAGATAAAAGACGACCAGATCAAGGCCACCGGAGCGGACTACTGCATCGCGGCCTGCCACAACTGCCACGCCCAGATCCACGAACTCAGCGAACACTATGGCAGCCATTACCCGGTGGTTCACTTGTGGTCCATGCTGGCACTGTCGCTTGGCATCCTGGGGCCCAACGAACGCGAATACTTAGGGGACGATCTCAAGGAAGTCGCCGTGTTTCACCCCGAGACGGCAATGTAACCCGGAAAAATTGCCAAAAAACGGCCAAAAGGAAGGGTGAATTTATGAGCTTTCAAAGACGACTTGCATCGGGCGAATTTGTAGTTCTGGCGGAAATGAACACACCCAAAGGCGTCAATGTATCGGAGTTGGTGGCCAACGCTCGCAAGATCAAGGGGCGGGTTGACGCGGTCATCATACCCGACATGGATAACGGCGTGATGCGAATGAGCGCCCTCGCCGGCGGGGCCCTTATCCATCAGCAGGGCATGGAGGCGATTATCCATCTCTATTGCCGGGACCGCAACCGGATGGCCCTGCAGGGCGATGTTCTCGCAGCCCACCTTCTCGGTATCCGCAACCTGGTCGTCGTGCCCAGTGAAGAAATGGCCAATGGCGACCATCGCGATGCGACCGCGGTAAATGACTTGGATGAACTGGAACTTATTGGTGCGATCCAGTCGCTCCAAAACGGGCTGGATATGGCGGGCTTTTCTCTGAACGGCAGCCCGGAGTTCATCACGGGCTGTACCCTGGGCGCTTTTGCGGACGAACAGGGCCTGGATGCCGCCGTGGCCGATCTTGAAAAAAAGGTGGCGGCCGGTGCCGGCTTCGTGGTCACCCCGCCCGTCTTCGACGTGGAGTGTTTTGCTGCCAGCATGGAGAAAATTGCCGCCTTGAATGTTCCGGTAATCGCCTCAGTTTTTTTGCTCAAGTCGGTGGGCATTGCCCGTTATATGTCCCTCAATGAGCCGGGTGCGCATATTTCCGAAGAGCTGATCAAAAGAATACGCAAGGCCCCGGACAGGGAAATGGAATGCCTGCGCATCGCCGGTGAAACCATCGCCCAGCTCAAAAAACGCGTTCAGGGGGTCAAGATCGAAACCCAGGGCTGGGAGCATAAACTACCCACTATTCTGGAATTTGCTGGGCTCTAATACATCATTATTCACGTAAACAGCTTAGGATATTAATATGCCAAATCAAAACAACACAGTTCTGGTAATCGGCGGCGGCGTCGGCGGGATGAAGGCGGCCATGGATTTGTCCGAAGCCGGCCGGGATGTCGTCCTGATCGACCAGGCGGCCGCCATCGGCGGCTTGATGACCCGTCTCGACCGCACCTTCCCGACCAACAATTGTGATTTATGTACCATTTCCCCCAACCTGTCCGAAAATGCCCGTGAAAAACATATTGAAGTGCTGCCGCTGACCCAGGTGAGCGGGCTACAGGGGCAAGCCGGTGACTTTGCCGTCACCCTGGCACGGACCCCGCGTTACATCGACATGGAAAAATGTACTGCCTGCGGCGATTGCCACAAGGCTTTTCCGGAGTGTGTGCGCTTTGAACCCGGGCTGGACCACCGGGCACCGACCTGCATGCGTTACCCCCAGGCAACCCCCCAGGCCTTTTCCATTGATATGGAAAAATGTGAAGACCCGGCCGCCCTGGTCAAGATATGCCCGGCCGACGCTATCAATCCGGACGATAGCGCGCGAACCGAAGAACGGCAGGTGGGGGCCGTGGTCCTGGCCATCGGGGCGGAACTCTTCGATCCCGGCCGGCTCGATAACTTCGGATACGGGCTTTACCCCGATGTGGTCACCGGCATCGAATACGAGCGGATCATGTCGGCTTCCGGACCCACCGGTGGCGAACTGGTCCGTCCCAGTACCGGCAAGCCGCCGAAACGGGTGGCCTGGATCCAGTGCGTGGGCTCCCGCGGCATCAACCGGGAGGATGTCTCTTACTGTTCCGGGGTTTGCTGCATGTACGCCCTCAAAGAGGCCATCGTTACCAAAGAGCGCTTCCGGGATGACATTGAGACAACGATTTTCTACATGGATATGCGCACCTTCGGCAAGGATTACGAACTTTACTACGATCGTGCCAAAAAAACTTACGGCGTGCGTCTCGAGCGTTGCCGGCCCCATTCGGTCACGCCGGATGCCGCCTCCGGGCAACTGGCCATTTCCTATGCCACGGACGCCTCCTCCACGCTGGCAACGGAAACCTTTGACATGGTGGTCCTCTCCACCGGATTCCGCCCCACGCAAACCGCCCGCCAACTGGCCGAGGTTCTGGACATCGAACTCAACGCGCACAATTTCGCCCGCACGCAGGGTTTCAGCCCGGTAGCGACTTCACGGCCGGGGGTTTATGTGTGCGGTGTTTTTGAGAGCCCCAAGGATATCCCCGAAACCATGATGCAAGCCAGTGCGGCGGCCTGTCTCGCCTCCAAAAACCTGATACCTGTATCGGCATCCGCCAACGGGGAAGTCGCGCTGCCGCCGGAGCGGGATGTCAGCGGCGAAGAACCGCGCATCGGTGTGTTCGTCTGTGACTGCGGGCAGAATATCGGCGGTGCTGTGGATGTGGATGCCTTGGCCGCCTACGCCGGCAAACTGCCCGGAGTGGTCCTGTCCCAGAACGCAGGCCACGGCTGCAGTCTGGAAGCGCTTGAAACATTAAAAGCCGCCATCGGCCAACACAAACTCAACCGGGTTGTCATCGGCGGCTGTTCACCCCGGACCCATGAAAACCTTTTCCAGAACACCCTGCGTGAAGCCGGGCTCAACAAGTACCTGGTTGAAATGGCCAATATTCGCGACCAGGACACCTGGGTCCACAGGAATAATCCGGAAATGGCCTTGGCCAAAGCCAAAGACCTGATTCGCATGGCGGTATCCGGTGTGACCCGGGCCCATGCCCTGAATGACAACACACTGCCCATGAACAAGGATGTCCTGGTTCTTGGCGGGGGGGTGTCCGGTATGAATTCGGCCCTTGAACTGGCGGATCAGGGACACCGCGTATACCTGGCCGAGCAGGCCGGGCATCTGGGCGGCATGGCCATGGCGGTGCGCAAAACACTGGAGGGTGATGATGTTCAGACCTACATGGCGGACCTGGTTGAAAAGGTATCCCAGCACACGCTGATCGAAGTCATCACACATGCCGTTATGGTCGATCACTCCGGTATGCCCGGGATGTACAAAACCGGACTCCAGATCGGCCCCCGGATGTACTACCGGCAGATTGAACACGGCGCGACCGTATTGGCAACCGGTGCAACACACAACGTTCCCCGGATGTACCGCCTTGGGGAGCATGCCGCGGTTACGACCCAGATTGAGCTGGACAGCCTGATTGAGGACCAGCCGGAACGCGTTAAGGCCTGGGAACAACTGGTCATGATTCAGTGTGTCGGATCCCGCGTTCCGGAAAACCCCAATTGTTCGCGCATTTGCTGTCAGAGTGCCATTAAAAACGCCCTGCGGGTGCTTGACCTCAACCCCGAAATGCGGGTGTTCGTTCTTTATCGGGATATGCGCACGTATGGGTTTTCCGAGGATTACTATGCCGAAGCCCGTCGGCGCGGGGTGATATTTGTGCGCTATGAGACGGATACGCCGCCGGAAGTAACGCCGCATGGCGCTCAGGTAAAGGTTGCTTTTAGCGACCCGATCCTCCGCCGCAAGCTTGTGATCACCGCGGATTGCCTGGCGCTGAGCACCGGTATGGCGGTCAATCAAGAGGCGACAGAAGACCTGGCCACGATCTTTCATCTGAACCGGGCCCTGGAAGGCGGCTTTCTGGAAGAACATGTCAAACTGCGGCCTACGGATCTTACCGTTCCCGGCTTTTTCGTGGCCGGCAGTGTTCATGCCCCCAAGAATATCAAAGAGTGTATCGCCCAAGCCCAGGCTGCGGCCGGCCGGGTCCTGGCCATGCTCTCCAAGGATACGATCAACCTGGGTGCCACGGTGGCCCGGGTCGATCCTGAAAAGTGTGCCACCTGTCTGGCCTGTGTACGAGCTTGTCCTTACGGAGTCCCCTTTATCAACGAAGATCGCTATTCGGAGATCGACCCGGCCAAGTGCCACGGCTGCGGAATTTGCGCGGCCGAATGTCCGGCCAAGGCGATCGAGCTTACCCGGTTTGAGGATGCGCCGATCCTGGCGCGCCTTGAAGTCCTGTTTGAAAGGAGTGCCTGATGGAACAGTTCGAACCGACGATTGTGGCCTTCTGCTGCCACTACTGTGCTTACACGGCCGCGGATATGGCGGGCAGTATGCGCCTGGAATACCCCGCGAACGTCAAGGTCATACGGGTACCCTGCAGTGGCAAGGTCGATGCCATCCACATCATGAAGGCGCTGGAAAAAGGGGCTGACGGTGTTCTTGTGGCCGGCTGCCTGGAAGGGGATTGCCACTTTAAAACCGGCAACGTCAAGGCGCTGCAACGGGTGACCTATCTGCGGCCGCTCCTGGAAGAGATCGGGATCGAGCCGGAACGCGTGCAGATGGTGAACATGTCCGCGGGCATGGGCAACCGGTTTGCCCAAATTTCCACCGAATTCACGGAAAAGATCAGAGAACTTGGGCCTAATCCTATAAAAGCGGGCGTATCCCGTTTGGCGGCGTCCTAGCCCACTACCGTAAGGAGATGAAACGACAATGATTACTGCTGAACGAAAACCGTTGGATGAAATATTGGAAAGTATCGACGGTTGCAGCCGGATTCTGCTAGTGGGCTGCAATGAGTGTGTGACGGTCTGCGCAGCCGGCGGACGCAAGGAAGTCGCCCTGCTGGCCTCGGCGCTGCAAATGGCTTCCATGAAAAAAGGGCAGGCGCTGGATGTCCGTGAAATAACGCTGGAGCGGCAGTGTGATCCTGAATATATCGAAGAACTCACACCCCATATCGATCAGGTGGACGCCGTGGTGTCCATGGCGTGCGGCTGCGGGGTGCAGGAGGTGGCACGGCGGTTCAAAAAAACCTTCGTGTACCCGGCTGTGAACACCAAGTTCATGGGGGCTTCCGAAGGACCGGGAATCTGGGCCGAACGGTGCCAGGGCTGCGGTGACTGCCTGCTGGGACTCACCGGCGGCATCTGTCCCATCGCCCGCTGCGCCAAGCGGCTGATGAACGGGCCCTGTGGCGGTTCAACCAACGGCAAATGTGAAATCAGTGACGAGGTGGATTGTGCCTGGCATCTTATCTGGGAACGCATGAAAGAATTGGGCATCGAAGATCGCTACGAAGACGTCATTTCAGCCAAGGATTGGCGAACCGGCCGGGGCAGCGGCCCCCGCAAAATTCTCAGGGGGGATTTGCAATAATGAAAACGGAAAGTGTGCTGGAAAAAGTATTGGCATCGGGTGAACTGGCAGTAACCGGAGAATGCGGCCCGCCGCGAGGGGCCCTGCCTGACGTTGTCAAGGAGAAAGCCGCCCTGCTCAAGGGCTATGTGGACGCGGTCAATGTAACGGATAACCAGACCGCCATGGTTCGCATGTCCAGTTTTGCGGCGAGCCTCTTCCTGCGGCAGATGGATCTGCATCCGGTCTTTCAGATGGTTACCCGGGACCGCAACCGGCTCGCCATGCAAAGTGATATCATCGGTGCGTATTCGCACGGGATCAATACCATGCTTTGTCTCTCCGGTGACCATCCCAAATTCGGCGACCACGCCATGGCCGCCAACGTGCATGACCTGGATTCCCTGCAATTGATTCAGACCGTTCGGGGCATGCGGGACGAAGGCTGTTTCCAGGGCGGGGCGGAGATCAAGAATCCGCCTAAAATGTTCATCGGCGCGGCAGCCAACCCCTTTGCGGATCCCTTTGAGCTGAGAGTTTCCCGCCTGGCCAAAAAGGTGAAGGCCGGCGTCGATTTCGTACAGACCCAGTGCATCTACAATATCGACAAGTTCGAGACGTGGATGGAAGGTGTCCGGGAGCGCGGCCTGCATGAGCAAGTCTACATCATGGCCGGCATTACCCCGATGAAATCGGCCGGCATGGCCCGGTATATGAAAAACAAGGTCCCGGGGATGGACGTGCCGGATGAATTGGTTAAACGGATGGCCGGTGTGCCGAAAGACAAGCAGGCCCAGGAGGGGATTGATATCTGCGTCGAATCCATTGAACGCCTGCGGCAAATCGAAGGCGTCTCCGGGTTTCATATCATGGCCATCGAGTGGGAGGAGAAAGTGCCCGAAATCGTGAAGCGGGCCGGCCTCCATCCGCGCCCCAAGGTATAGCCTCCGGGAGATACCTGGCGCGCGGAACAGGTTAAATGCAGCACTAATTGTGAATAGGGAGAATGGCGATGAGCAACGACAAATTAATTCTGGTCGTAGACGACGATCCCGATCTGGTGGAATCGGTCTCCATGAGATTGGAAAGCGAGGGTTTTCAGGTCGCCAAAGCATATGACGGTGTTGAAGCATGGGATCGCATCAAAGATGCAAGACCGCAGATGCTGATCCTGGACGTCATGATGCCCCGCAAGAACGGCTATGAACTATGCAATGAAATCAAAAATGATCTCAACTTCAAGGATATCACCGTCCTTCTTTTAACGGCGGTGGCCGACGCAATACCGTACACAACCTATACGCATATGGATGGAAAGACCACCCTGGCGGATGACTTCATTCCCAAGCCTATTGACTTGGATAATCTCATGGAGATTGTCAAAGATAATCTGTAAGCGCAGCTGATATGGCAACGATCGGCATCAAGGGGTTGAAAATCAGCGCAGAGCTTTGCCTGGTGCGTCTGCGGGCGGGACCCCGGAGCAGCGGTCTACTGCCGGCCTTTTGCAGTCGACTGGCCGGCAGCCAGATCAACATGCCGTTTTTATCAGCCGAATCCCAGACCGGCAGCATTTTGGTTAGCTGCTGCGTGGATGCCGCCCAGCAGGCATTGTTAAAAAAAGTGCTGAGCGCTGAACCGGTGCTGCAGGAGCGCGCCGAATATACCGCGGGGGTCGGGTTGCTGACGCTGTTCCCGCATCAGTCCAGCCTGGGGTTGTTTGGCCGGTCGTTGCGCGCCCTGGCCGCGGCGGACCTGCGGGTTTTCGCAATGGCCTCCTCGATCGGCGCCCTGACGTATGTGCTCGACTATACCCAGCTCAATAAGGCCGCCGCCGTCATACAAGTATGTTTTGAACTTGTCTCCAACCATGCACCTTTTAGGGCCGAATTTACGGTGACGCAGGGAACCCAGCTTAGGCCCGACCGCAGGGACTAGGGCATGGAAACCATCGCCATGTATTGGGAGCCGCAGATCAAGACCTACGGTTTCCAGGTCGTAACAAATCTGGCCCTCTATAAGTACCGGATACCCGCCGATCTGCCGGCCGAATGGACGCGCGCGATCAAGCGCGTCGAAGATGGGCCCAACCGTTTTCTTCTATTGTTCGCTCAACTTAGTGCCTCATCGGAGCTTGATTTAGGACTGCTGTGCGAACCTGAGCAGGGCCTTTCCCTGGCGCGCCGCATAGCGGCTGAAATACCCGCGGCAGATGACCGGCCCAAGGTCACTGTCCCGGTTGAGTTGATTTTCTTTCAGGGGCCCCATTTCGGGGACCGGTTCGGCATCGCTGATTTTACCTACAAAGCCCTCAAAGAAAAGTCGGACGTGCTGCTGGCAGCCGTTTTCACATGTGCTTCTATTTATTTGATTTTGCCCGAAGGGGCGGCGGACGAGACCCGAGCTCGCCTGGCGGCTGCCTTCCGGATACCGGGTTGAACGACGAATGAACAAGAAGCTTTTCAAAGAAATAGACTGGCGGGTGAAAGTTTTTGACTCCCTGTCCTACCCTACCCTGATAATGACGCCTGACAAAACGATTGTGTCCGGCAACCAGGTGTTCTTCGATAAATTTAAAACCACCCTCGATGATATCGTTGGCAAAGCCTGCTACGAAGTTTTCTACAATGCCCCCAAATGCCCGAATGAGCAATGCCCGCTGCCCACGGTGATCGCTGAGCGCAAAGGGCAGAGCATGCTCCACAGCGTTAACACCAATTCCCGAAACAAACTCTGGGAGGACCGGGTTTTTTCACCGATTCTCGGCGATGACGGCGAGGTAGCCTACATTCTTGAGAGCGTGCGGGACGTTACCCGTCTCAAGAATATGGAGATTGCGCTCAAGGAGACCGAGGCCTTTTTAGAAAAAATTATCACCGGATCGCCCATTGCCATTGTGGTCTCAGACAACTATGGCAATATCCTGTTGATGAACCCCGCCGCCCAGGAGCTCTTCGGGTATCCCAGCTGGGAAGCCATTACAAATGTCAGCGCGGCCGCCCTTTATCCCGAAGGGGTTGCCGCGCAAATCCAAGAGAGCCTCAAAGACGAAAAGATCGGCGGCAAAGGTAAGCTGCGCAGTATGACCACCACCATCTTGAAATCAAGTGGTGAAGAAATCCCCGTTGAGATAACGGCTTCCATTATCTATGAAGATGAAGAAGAGATTGCCATCGTCGGCATCTACACCGACCTGCGGGAAAAGCTGGCGGTAGAAAAAAAACTAAAGGATACCCGGGCCAGATTGGCGCAATCGGAAAAAATGGCGTCCATCGGCCAGCTGGCCGCCGGGGTTGCTCATGAAATCAACAATCCCCTGACCGGAATTCTGTTCTACGCGGAAATGAAACAGGTCCAATTGGCGGCAGACGACCCGGAACGGGGAGAAGTTGCGGACGTCATTGAGGACGTCAACCGTTGTCGGGACATTGTCAAAAACCTGCTCGCCTACAGCCGCCAGTCTAATCCAACGAAGGAGATCATCCAGCTCAACGAGGTCGTAGACCAGAGCCTGGCCCTTGTTCGTGATCCGAAAGCGTTGATGAATATTAAAATTGTCAAAGAGAACTACGCAGGTAAAATTCTGGTCCACGTGGATCGGAACCAGATGTGCCGGGTTATCATCAACCTGGTAATGAACGCCGTATCCTCCATGGAAGGCCACGGCAAGTTGACGTTTCGGACGTATCGGGATACAGCGCGGCAGAAAGCTGTGCTGGAGATCGAGGACAGCGGCTGCGGGATATCCAAAGAGCATTTACCCAGAATATTCGACCCCTTTTTCACGACCAAGAAACTCGGCGAGGGCACCGGGCTGGGATTAAGCACGGTGTATGGACTTATCCATGAGAATAAAGGGTCAATCGAAGTCAAGCAGACCAGTGCAAAGGGAACGACCTTCCTGGTGGAATTGCCCCTTCTCCATTCGATCGAGAGGGCCGGGCAGGAGGACCCTTAAGGGAAACGCCTCTAAGTGGCCCCTTTTCAGGTGCCGATCCATCCTGCCGGCCATCGCAGCACAGGCCAGGATTGAACGGTACGCTTTTTGGGGGATTGCCATCCGGTCGGCTCAACAACTGCAACCGCAGCCCTTACTTAGCGTCCGTCCATAAGAGGAGATTTTCCGTGCCCATTTCGGACCCTGCGATAAAAGCCCCGGACAAAGACCGCTCAGCACTCTTTTCCAAGCCAAGCGTCCTCGTCATCGATGATGAAAAACGCATTCGCGATGTATGCCTGAAGATGCTCAGCGGCGAAGGTCATGAGGTTGCCGAAGCGGAAACTGCCGAAGTCGGCTTACAGATGATCAAAAACAGACACTTTGACATCATCCTGCTGGATTTGATGATGCCGGGCATTTCGGGAATCGATGCGCTGGTGCAGATTCGCGCCGCGCATCCCGATACGGTGGTGATTGTCATTACCGGGTATGCCACATTAGAGCACTCGATCGAGGCCATGAAAAAAGGGGCCTTCGATTTTCTACCGAAACCATTTTCACCCGGTGATCTGCTCATCGTGATCAACCGGGCCGTCGAGCATATTCGAACGCTTGAGGATATTGCCACCGAAAAGTCCCGCATGCGGGTGATGATCAATCAGTTGGCCGACGGGGTGATGACCACTGACAATCAGAAACGGATTGCCCAGGCCAATCCTGCCTTCCTAAAAATGACCGGATATCACGGGCCGCGCCCGGTCGGTCGGCCAGCTGACGAGATTGTGGGCATCAAATCTCTCAACGAAATGATCGACAAGGTTCTGGACGCTCCGGAAGATGAATTCGTCGAGGTCTCAGAAGAAGTGTGGTTGGAACCGTGCGCCAAAAACGACGAAATCATCATTGGCGCCCACTGCGTGCCGTTCCGGGATCGCCTTGGACGGAACCTGGGAACCATTACCGTCCTGCATGACATCACAGCCTTGAAACATAAGGACCAGCTGAAATCCGATTTTATCGCCATGGTTTCCCACGAAATCCGCAGTCCTATGAATTCGGTCCTGATGCAGTTGAAAGTGATTCTGGGCGGTCTGGCCGGTGAAACGACCCCTAAGCAAAAAGACATCCTGGGAAGAGCTTCGGAAAAGATTGCCGCTCTAATTAAACTTGCGTCGGAATTGCTGGATCTGGCCAAAATTGAATCCGGGCTGATTACCCGAGAACGCGAAGAAATCCGGATTGCCCAATTGCTTGAGGATCAGGCGGCCTTCCACCAGGCTGCGGCCCAGGCTAAATCAATCCAATTATCCATAGAGGATCTGCCGCCATTGCCGACCGTGATGGCCAACCGGCTCAACCTGGAAGAGGTTTTTTCAAACCTTATCGGCAATGCCATCAGCTACACCCCCGAAAACGGCAAAATTACGATCGATGCCAGCGTGGAGGGCGATTATGTGTGTGTCCGGGTAACGGACACGGGCATTGGTATTGCCGAGGAAGATCTCGATCGCATTTTTGACCGTTTTTTCAGGATCAAAAATGACAAGACCCGGTTTGTCATCGGCACCGGGCTGGGGTTATCCATTGTCAAAAGTATTGTGGACGCCCACCAGGGCTTGCTTCGTGTTGAAAGCAAACCGGACCACGGGACAACGTTTTCTGTGCTTTTTCCGTCTATTTCTTCTTAATGGTTCTTGCTTACAAGCAGCCTCGCAATGCCTTCAGATGCCAGTTTGGCCTTTGCAAGTTCAGCTAAGGATCCGCCTTTCCCCAGTCAGTAGGGACAATCGTCTCAAAGGCGGTTTGCAACTGGTCTTTGTCTGTTCCCTTGCGGTATTCCTGAGATGTCATGGCGTAAGCCGTCGAATATTTGCGCCCGGATAGCGCCTTTGTGAATTCCAAAGCAACTTTTCGATAATCCGCATTTTCTGTTGATGGCCTCATTTTAACAAAAAATATTATTTTGATACACTTTTTACAAATTTTATTACTTTTCGGTAAATTGTAAAAAACATCACCCCGGCACAATGTCGATTTATAGCGACTATGGCTGATGATCCATGCCCATGCCGAACGGGATGTATTCATTGACAGGATGCATATGGTGTATAATTGATCCTTACTGGCGTTTTATCCTCCCACTTCAGAAAATGAGAGCCATCGCGAGCCAAGGGCTTTGTTTTTATTTTGCAAACGCTAAGGAGAAACCATGAAGGCATTTGTCTGCGCCGAATTCGGCCCCGTCGATCAGTGCCGCGTTCAGGAGATCGACATCGCGGCACCGGGTAAAGATCAAGTTCTGATCGAGGTCCAAAGCGCCTCTTTGAACTTCCCGGATGCACTCATGATCGAAGGCCGCTATCAGTTAAAGCCCGACCTCCCTTTCGTGCCGGGCGTGGATCTGGCCGGTATCGTTCGTGAGGTGGGGACGAATGTCGACCATGTGGCAGCCGGTGACCGGGTTATGGCTTTTGCGGAAACAGGCGCCTTTGCCGAAATGTGCCTGGCCCACAAGACGAAAGTATTTCCCGTGCCCGAGGGCATGACGTTTGATGCGGCCGCCGCCTCCGGCATCACCTACCCCACCGCGATCCACGCGCTTCAGGATTGCGGACGCTTGCGGCCCGACGAAACCGTGCTGGTACTGGGGGCGGCCGGAGGGGTTGGCATCGCGGCCATTGAAGTGGCCAAAGCAATGAACGCCCATGTCATCGCCGCCGCTTCCACGGATGAGAAGCTCGCCCTTTGCCGCACGGTGGGCGCCGATATGACCATCAACTACAGCGAAGAAAATCTGCGCGCCCGCTGCCTGGCGCTGACCGAAGGCCGGGGGGTGGACGTGGTCTTTGACCCGGTCGGGGGTGACTATACGCTGGAGGCCTTCCGTGCCACCGCCTGGGGCGGGCGTCTGCTGGTCATCGGTTTTGCCGCTGGTGACATCCCGAAACTTCCGCTCAATTACGCCTTGCTGAGCGAACGCGCCATTATCGGTGTCTTCTGGGGCGCCTGGACGGCCCGCAGCAGAGAAGGACAGCACCGCAATATGGAAACGTTGGCCCGCTGGTTCGCCGAGGGTAAAATCAACCCGGTCATCGATTCGACGGTTGCCCTCGCCCAGATCCCTGACGCCATCAAACGGCTGATGGCCCGCGAAGTCAAAGGTAAGGTGGTGGTAAAGTTGCAGGAAAAATAGAAGAGACCCTCCCCTTGCCTCGCCATGCCTGATGTAAAATCCGGGCCGCCACAACCGCAATTTGATTGCAAATTTTTTCCCTGTGGGTATATATTTTCATATATTTTGGTTAACACGGTTTACAGATTTGGCCCCAAACTACAGTATGCCGCGCTTTTTCCAATGATTTTTTCGATATCTTGTGTCCGGTACACTTATTGCTGTCTGCAAATCAGTACGTTCCTTCGTGAAGCCCAACCGTTTACTGGTGATGTCAAGAATCATTGCCCATACCAACCCGGAGGGACGGTCGCGAATGGGCGCTCGTCTTGGCCATCAACGGGGCACCTTGCGCCGGCCGGGAGCATAGTGGGGCAATGGGATGTCATCGATACGGTCCTGACTGTATTGACGATCATCGCTGCCGATCTAAAATTCTCTGAAACTACGCCATTCGACAACGATGCCCTGATTCGTCGCGCAACGGATACCAGGGAATGCAATTATGGAAGCTATCAGCGTGATCTCAACCTGTGAATATTCATTAAAAAGCCACACCTCCTCCCGGATCCGCATGACGACGATGATCGCCGTTGCCGCCTTGGTTGTCATTAGCCGGCCGGCACCCGCCAAAGCTTTTGATTCGGGCCGATTGCTGCCCGCAAAACATGCGTTCGAAAACCAGGTCGCACTTCATTGGGGGCGTAACCGGGCATGGCGCCTCGCTTCCCACCTGCCGGGCCGGTTAGGCACCATTTCCGCGGCCGCCGTGGATGCCCATCGGGAAACCGTCGGGGGGTTCGCCAGCTTCGGAAACAGCGCCCGCTGCGATATCATACTGGCCGATCTCTGCCGGGAATGGCGGCATCTGGTTCCCGGGGCACCAAAAGCCCCCGATCAAAAGAAATCGCGCCGGGAAAAAGTGGCAACCCTTGCCCTACGCGAAAAGTTCCGTGTCTACCTTGTGCGGCGGGGGGATTCCTTGTGGGACATCGCACGGCAGTTCGACATGGACTACCGGACGTTGGCAACCATCAACGGACTCAAGACCGGTGCTGTTCTTCAGGTGGGCCGTCCCCTCAAAGTGGCCGTCTCGTCGTCGCGCGAGCTGACGCTGGACCTGACCTCGGGCACCCTGGCCAACCATCCGTCCCTCCTGGACCAAATCCGTTTGATCGACGGGCGCCCGGTCCCTCACTGGATGGTGACGGATTATGTGGCCGACATCATCGACAAGCGCTCTCCGGAAGCAGAAAACCGGGATTGGCTAGCCGGCATGGAACCCCTCACCATTGTGATCCATTTCCAACTGGTGAAAAACCTTCTGGAAGGGCGGGCGCGCTTATACCAGCCGCTGATCGTGACCCATGCCAAAAAATACGACCTTGACCCGGCCCTGGTCATGGCCATGATCCATACCGAATCCGCCTTCAACCCGCATGCCCGTTCAAACGCCTCGGCCTATGGGCTCATGCAACTCGTTCCCCAAACCGCGGCCAAGGAAGCCTACTACCGGATTTACGGGCAGCGGCGCATGCCGACCCCTGAATATCTTTTCGATCCCGACAACAACATCGAATTGGGGACCGCCTATCTCCATATCCTCAGCAGCCGGTACCTGGGATCGATCGCCGACCCCCTGAGCCGCATCTATTGCACCGTGGCGGCCTACCATGCGGGTCCTTCGAGCGTGGGTCGGGCGTTTACCGCGCAGCCGTCGATCAAACAGGCCGCCCTCATCATCAACAGCTTAACGCCTGCCGATGTCTATAAGCGCCTCGTGGAGGCCCTGCCTTCCGTTGAAAGCCGAAACTACCTGCGGGATGTGATCAGACGTTTCCACCGCTACAGCGTCCGGTATTTGAAAAGCAACGATGTCCAGGCATCGAACAATTTGGACTTGGCGAGTATCTGACATCGATGGCGTGCTGCCGAAAAAAGTCCGTCGATTGCGGGGGCGGTTTATCGCAGCACCCCGAACGTCTCGCTTTGGAAACACCTAAGCCGATAAGGGCCGGCATGAAAATGAGGAGTGAATCTCCTTTCTTAGAGCGTACCGCATCAGACAGCCCCGGAAGGGGGCTTGGGACTGCTTGGAGAACTTGAACCAGGCTTTCAACGCCGCTATCCCCCCACCCCAAAACCTGCCAGACGACCTTTTTTGGGGAACCGGTCACCCCCTGCTTGAAGCCAGCCCCGGGCTCTGCTACAGATGACCGATCCGTTCTGGAACACATCCCGCAAATGAGGCCAATAGACATTTTTGCGATGTGTTCTGACCACACGAAAGGTTTCCCTATGACCCACATGACGAGCGACCGTACGAAAGGCCATGTCTTCCCGCGTCGACTGGATCCCCCCCTGCCGGTGGCCGTCAAAGCCGACGACGTCTGGATCGAGGACCATCAGGGACGTCGCTACCTGGATGCCACCGGCGGGGCCGTCGTGGTCAATGTCGGTCATGGCCGCGAGGCGATCGCCCGGGCCGTTTACGACCAGATCCGGACCTGCGACTATGTTCATCCCACCATGATGACGACCCCGACGGTCGAGAGACTGGCCGCCGCTCTCAGCGGCCATGCGCCGGAAGGCATCGAGCGGTTCTATTTTCTTTCCGGTGGCGGGGAAGCCAACGAAGCCGCCATCAAGTTGGCCCGGCAGATTCATCTCGCGGCCGGCCGGCCTGAAAAATTCCGTCTTATCGCCCGTTGGCAATCCTACCACGGGTTGACCCTGGGGGCCCTCTCGGCCATGGGCCGCACCTCCTTCCGGACCCCCTTTGCACCGCTGCTGGCCGACGCGGTGCACATCCCGCCCCCCTATTGCCTGCGCTGCGCCTTCGGCCTCACCTATCCCGGCTGCGCCTTGCGTTGCGCCCTGGCCCTGGAAGACGCCATTCAGAACATGGGAGCAGAGACCGTTTCGGCGTTCATGGCCGAGACGGTCAGCGGCGGCACCCTGGCGGCCTGTGCCCCGCCGGAAGGCTATTTCGCCACCGTTCGCGACATCTGCAAGCGCTACGACGTGCTCCTGATCCTCGATGAGGTGCTCTGCGGCATGGGGCGCACGGGGCAGTGGTTCGCCTGCCAGCACGAGGGCGTCTCCCCGGACCTTATCACCCTCGGCAAGGGCCTGTCCGGCGGGACCCTGGCCATCTCCGCCCTGGGCGTTCAGCAGCAGCACTTCGCAAGCGTATGCGCGGACGGCGGCACTTTCATTCACGGCGGCACCTTTACCCATCATGGCGTGGCCGCGGCCGCCGCCCTGGCGGTCGTGGAAATCTTGGAGAAGGAAGATCTGGTTGGCCGGGTGGCTCACCACGGCCCTCTTCTCGGCGAGATGCTGGCCCAAGAACTGGGGAGCCTTCCCTGGGTGGGGGACATTCGGGGACGCGGTTTTTTGTGGGGGGTGGAACTGGTGACGGACCGCGACACCCTGAGGCCCTTTCCCCGGCGTGAGCAGGTGGCCGAAAGGGTCTGGCAAGCCCTCTACGATCAAGGCGTGATAACCTACAAATCCACCGGGCTGGCCGGAATCGACGGCGACGCCATTCTCATTGCCCCGCCCTTTATCATGTCGCCCGAGGATCTCCAGATGGTTTGCACAAAGCTCGCCCGGGCGATTGCCACGACCCTGGATCGCTGACCGCCATCGACGCCTCAGGGATGCCGGCAGCGTCGGCCGCAGCAGGCCCTGTCCCGTCATCTATCCGCGGCCGGACGCTGTCCGGCGTGTAAGCTTCCGGCCTTTCCCTATAACACCTCTCAAAAAAGTCTTTTGGCCCGATCCGCCAGAGGTGGACAAGTCCCGGCGTTGGGCGCTCGTCTTGAGTCCTCGAAATACCAATGTATTTACCCCAGGGGCACTTCCGTTGGGTGCCTACCGCTCACACCCTCCGCAAGGGATACATCAGACGGGAAGTCCCGCGGAGCGGGAACACGCTCGTCCGCCGTATCTGGAACCAAAATCCTAATTTTGCGATGTGTTCTAATAGGTCCATCCCAGAATCCCCATGGCCACCACATTTGCGACAATGGCAATACTGTAGAGCGACGACACCGTGATCACTTTGGCGCGCATGGTTTTCATGCCGATCACCAGCAGCGCGGCCACGTAGAAGTGAAAATAGCCGAAGAGAAAAATCAGCCAGACGCCTTTGAAGGACCGGTTCCACCACGGGTATTCCCAGACCAGGTGACCGCCTTTGTTCAGCAGGCACTCCACGAATACGCAGAAGACGGAGTAGCCGATGGCCCAGAACCAGCGGTCGGGGATGCCCAGAATCTTGTCTTTGGGATTGTCGGAGAGGGTGTAGTAGTAAATGATGCCGGAGAGCAGAAACATGAAGATGATTTCGATGTTCCAGCCCACCATGGTCCGCAGGGCCGTGTCGCCGGGCGCGGTCCAGAGGGCGGAGCGCTGGGTGAAATGCAGCACCCAGCCGTTCCAGGTTTCGTTGATGAAGTCCATGCCGAAGATGGTCAGACCGGCCAGGACCGCATTCCAATTGCCCGTGTTGCGGGCCTTGTTGATTTCCACGGCATAAATGTAGAAGACAATGGCCAGCAAAGGGATGACATACCATTTCAGGGTGGTAAGGTCGCGGAGTCCGTGGAGCGCTTGCAGAGAGGCCGGAGTCATCTTTTCTTCTCCTTTTCCGTTGTGTCGTGGTCAAGTTTTCTTCAGTGTTTTACGGCTGTATATGGGCTTCATCGGATTCGAAATCGCAATCGGGATCGCGATCGATTTTCTAATTGAGGTGGCGCCCGGACGAAACGTAATTTTTCCCTTTAAACGCGGCGTGTGCATTATAACTTCCCAAACCGATCCTGCACAAGGCCTTCCACCTCGGCTTTGCGATGGCAGGCCACCCGGTGGTCTGCCGTAAAGGGCTCCAGGGCCGGTTCTTCGTAGCGGCAGCGGTCGATCACAAACGGGCAGCGCGTATGAAAACGGCATCCGTCCGGAGGATTCAAGGGGCTGGGCACATCGCCCTGCAACACGATGCGCCGGGTGCGCCGGGTCATCTCCGGGATGGGAATGCCGGACAAAAGAGCGTGGGTGTATGGATGCCGGGACCCATTGAAAAGCGTCGGCGTGGGAGCGGTTTCGACCACCTTGCCCAGATACATCACCGCCAGGCGGTTGCTGATGTATTTGACCACTAGCAGATGGTGGGTCACGAAAAGATAGGTCAGTTCCAGCCGCTCCCGCAGCGCCTGCAGCAGGTTCAGGATCTGGGCCTGCACCGAGACATCCAGGGCCGAGGTGGGTTCGTCCAGTACCATAAATTCCGGATCGGTCGCGATGGCCCGCGCCACGGCGATGCGCTGGCGCTGTCCACCCGAAAATTCGTGGGGGTAGCGCAGGTAGTGGTCTTTGGTGAGCCCCACCAGGGATAGAAGCTCCAGGATGCGGGTCTCCAAGGCGCGACTGCCCATGGCGGCGTGTTCGCGCAAGGGCTCGGCAATGATGTTCTTCACCAGCATGCGGGGGTTTAAGGAAGTGCTGGGGTCCTGGAAAACCATCTGCAGGCGCCCCCGGATCCCTTCCTGTTTGAGGGCCCGCCGCGGCAGCGCCGCGATATCCAGCGGTTCTTCACCGTTGTCGCCATGATAGAAAATCTGCCCGGCGGTCGGCCGATGCATCCGCACCAGGGCCTTGCCGGTGGTGGTCTTGCCGCAGCCGGATTCACCCACCAGCCCCAGGCATTCGCCCCGGTAGATATCCAGGTCGATCCCGTCCAGCGCTTTGACCGAGGCCACCTGGCGGCGCAAGACACCGCCCCGCACGGGATAGTGTTTCTTGAGGCCGCGCAGCTCGAAGAGCTTCTTCATCGCGGGCCCCCCGTTCGCGGCCGGTCGGTGTAAAGATAGCAGGCCACCGTGTGTCCGGGACCCATGGCCACCATTTCCGGGAAATGACGCCGGCAGATGTCTTTCGCCTCGGGGCAGCGGGGATGGAACCGGCATCCGGGGGGCGCATTCACCAGATTGGGCACCGCCCCGTCAATGCTGCGCAGCGGGTCCTCCTGGTGGAAGCGCGGCACCGCCTCGAGCAGGGCCCGGGTGTAGGGATGGCGCGGGGTCTGGAAGAGATCGGCCACATCGGCCACTTCACAGAGATTGCCGGCATACATGACCCCCACCCGGTCACAGGTCTCGGCCACCACCCCCAGGTCGTGGGTGATGAACAGGATAGCGGCAATTTCCGTCTGCCGCAGGCCGCGCATCAGGTCCAGGATCTGGGCCTGGATCGTGACGTCCAGATTGGAGGTGGCCTCGTCGGCGATCAGCAGCAACGGGCTGCAGGCCAGGGCCATGGCGATCACGATGCGCTGCTTCATTCCTCCCGAAAGGTTGTGGGGATAGAGCCGGACCACTTCCGCGGGATTGGGAATGCCCAAATTGCCGATAATCTCAATCGATCGGCGCCAGGCCTCCGCCTTGAGGCGTTTCTGCCAGCGGCGCACCAGAGGCAAACGCGCGCTCAGGGCCACCAGGGGAGCCCGGGGATTCTCCGCCGCCCGGGCGTAGATCCTCTTTTGAAAAGCGGCCAGGGGCCCGGCCGCCGGACCATGGGGGTGGTTCAGCTCTTGCAGGACAGCGGCGCACATTTCCTTCTGGCGGTGAAAGAGAAAACTTTCGGCCACCTGGTCGCCGATGCTCATGATGGGATTCAGGGCGGCGTTGGGCTCCTGAAAAATCATGGACATGCGGTTGCCCCGCAGATGCGCCACATAGGCCTCCGACTGCCGGAGCAGGTCGACGCCCCGCCGGTCGTCCGGGTCGAAGAACACCACCACCTTGCCCCCCTCCACCCGGCCGGGCTCCGGGATGATGCGCATCATGGACCGCACGGCCACGCTCTTGCCGCAGCCGGACTCGCCCACCAGGCCGAAGGCGGTGCCGTAATCCACCACCAGGCTGATCCCGTTGAGGGCCCGCACGACGCCCTCGTAGGTGTAGAAATTGGTGACCAGGTTTTCCGTTTCGATCAGGGGCGTCATGGGGGTCACCTCCGGCGCAGCTTGGGATCGAAGGCGTCCCGCAGGGCGTCGCCGATGAGGTTCCAGGCCAGAACGAAGAGAATGATGCAGGCCCCCGGAATGACGATGGTGTACCAGAAGCGCAGGGGATCGTCCGGCGGCCCCACGATGTAATTGCGGGCCAGGGCCACCATCTGCCCCCAGTCGGCATAGCCCTTGGGCGACCCCAGCCCCACGAAGCTCATGAAGGAGGCTGTGATCACCATGGACCCCATGTCCATGGAGGCCATGATCAGTACCGGATAGATGGCGTTGGGCACAATATGGCGCCGGATGATCTTGAAGTCCCCCACCCCCATCAGCCGCGCCGCCTGGACGAAATCCTGATCCCGCAGGGTCAGGATTTCGGAGCGGATGACCCGCACGTACCAGCGCCACTGGATCAGGGCCAGGGCGATCATGACCTTGTCCAGCCCCCGGCCGAAGGCCACCACGATGGCCATGGCCAGCACGAGGGTCGGGATGGCCCACATGACATCGGTGACCCGCATGAGCATCTCGTCCAGCCAGCCGCCGTAGTAACCCGCCACGGCCCCCAGGCTCACCCCCACCAGGCCCGACCAAAGCACCACGAAGAAGCCGATCTTGAAGGCCGTCCGCGTGCCCCAGACCACGCCGTAGTAAATGTCGTATTGGCCCGAGGTGGTGCCGAAGACCGCCCTTTCACTCGGGGGTTTGGGTGTGGGCGAAAACCCTTTATGGGGCATCTGGTAGGGATTGTGGGCGTACTTGGGAGGGGCCAGGACCGGTGCCAAAAGCGCCACCCCCACAAAAAACAGCAACAGGGTGAACCCGATCACGGCCGAGGGATTGCGGAAGATGCGGTAGAGCGTGTAGTTCAGTTCGCGCAGTCGGGGATGGGTGTTTTCCATAAGGGCTGCGCCTCAACTCAAACGGATACGGGGATCGATATAGGCATAAAGGACGTCGATGGTCAGGTTGGTCACCACGAACACCACGCCCATGAAAAGGCAGATGCACATCAGCACCGGCATGTCCAGCTGGGTGGCGGATTCGGCCAGCCACCAGCCGATGCCCTGCCGGTTGTAGACCACCTCCACGGCGATGCTGCCCTCCATGGACATGGCCACCAGCTGCCCGGCCACGGTCACCACCGGCAGCAGGGCGTTGCGGCGGGCGTGCTTATAGTGGATCGTCCGGCGATCGGCGCCCTTGGCGCGGGCCGTGAGGACATAGTCCTTGGAGAGCTCCTCGATCATGCCGGAGCGCATGACGCGCATGTTGAGGGCCACCACCACGATCACGTAAGTGGCGATGGGCAGCACCAGATGGCGCAGGGCGTCCAGGGCAATCTCCGGACGCCCGTTCAGCAGGCCGTCGATGGTCAGCATCCCGGTGTAAGCGGTGTATTGTTCGGGGTGATCGATGATCCACATGGTCAGGGGGTCGCTCAGCACCCCCGGGGAGAAGAGATGAAAATAGCCGTAGAAAACCATCAACAGGACCAGGGCGAAGAGAAAGGTCGGCAGGGACCACCCGATAATGGCGAAAATCCGCGTGCCGTGATCGATCCAGCTGTCTCGGTGGATTCCGGCCATGGACCCCAGCCATATCCCCAGAAAAATCACGATGGGCGCGGCATAGAGATTCATCTCCAGGGTGATGGGAAAATAGCGCCAGAAGGCTTCCCGCACCGGACGGGCCGCCACCAGGGACCAGCCCAGGTTGCCACGGGCCACCTCTTTGATCCAGCGTACGTATTGAATATAAAGGGGATCGTCGAGACCGAACTGCCGGATCAGGCGGGGAATATCCTTGGCCTGCTGAGGGGTGGTGACATAGGCGGCGGCCCGGCGCTCGGGGCTGAAGGTCATCAGAATGCCGAACAGCAGCACCGAGACGCCGAAGAGCACGAAGGTCAGAAAGAAAAACCGCCTGAGAATGTACGTGGGCATAAGCAGTCAAAAAAAACGTAACGCGGTTATCTGGAATGCTCAAGTTGGCTTTAATGTAAAAGACCACCACGAAGATCACAAAGGGATTCATCTCCTCCCGATCGGAATCTCTTCATGTTCTTCGTGGTAAACGCTTTTGAAATCACCCAATAGCATTTCTGCTGCGAGACTTAAAAGGAGATATCATTCCTTCCAGATATCCATCAGCATCTCGTTGGCGTCCATCAGCATGGGATTGGGGGTATAGCCCTTGACCCAGTCCCGGTAGGCCCGCACCACGATCTGCTGGTAGAGGGGTATGGCGATGGCTTCTTCGTAGAAGAGATCCTGCAGGCGCGAATAGATCTTCTCCCGCTGGGCCGGATCGATGGTGGCGATGCCCTCGTCGCAGAGGCGGTCCACTTCCGCGTTGTGGAAGGCCATGTAGCGGCCGTAAACTCCCTGGGAATGCATGAAGGTGTAGACAAAATTGTGGGGGTCGGCATAGTCCGCGCCCCAGCCGATCAGAAAGAGCGGGTACATGAAGTTGCGGTACTTGACCAGGTAGTCCTTCCACTCCACGTTGCGGACCTCGATCTTGAACTTGGGATTGAGGGCCATGATGTTTTCGGCCAGCATGATGGCGGCCGCCTCGCGCATCTCGTTGCCCGTATTGTGGGTGATGATCATCTTGAAGCCCTTGTCCCACAACTGCCCGCCAAAGGCTTTTTGCATGTATTCGGCGGACTTGGTCAGATCGAAGGCGTAGACCGGCACCTCCTTGTGAAAGGCCAGGCCCTCGATGTCCGGGCTGGTGGGCATGATCACCAGGTCGTTGAACACATCCTGGGCGTAAGTGGTGCGGTCGAAGGCGTGCAGGAAAGCCTTGCGTACATTGATGTCGCTGAAGAATTCCGGGGGGATCCCCTCCCCGTCCAGCTTTCCGCTGCCGATGTTGGGATTGCCGGCGGGATTGATCTTCTGGCAGAAGAAGGCCATGGTCACCGAAAGCTGGGGAACTTCATACAGGGTCAAGCCCTGCATGGCCCTGACTTCGGGCACATAGGGATTGTCCACGGTCACGCGGTCGGCATCGCCGTTTTGGAGCATGAGTTTGCGGGTGCTCCACTCCTTCACGTATTTGATGATGGCGGTCTTGAGCCGGGCCGGCCCGCCCCAGTACCCGTCGAAGCGCTCGAAAACGAACTGCTTGTTGGGCTCCCAGGACTTCATTTTGTAAGCGTTGGTGCCGTTGGTGATCTTTTGCAGGGGTTCGTGCCCCGGGGCCGGATTGTTGAACTTGGCAGCCGTTGCGATCGATCCGTCCCAACAGCCGTGGGCCACGCACCATTCCTTGTTCATCACGACGGAAGCGGAATAGGCCAGGATACCCATGAAGGGCGGGTAGGCTTTGGGCAGGTGGAAGATCACCCGGTCGCCCTGGGCCTCGACGCAGCGGTCGATTTTTTCCATGATGCCGGGGATGAGTTTGCCGTTCTCGTCGCGGGTGGAGCCTTCGCCGGTCAACGCTTCCAACAGCATCCACATGGGACCGCCGTCCGGGTCGGCGATCATGTTGCGTTTGAAGCTGTAGACCACATCCTCCGGCGTAAGGGTCTGGCCTTCATGGAACTTGACCCCTTTGCGTATGGTAAACGTGTAGGTTTTCCCGTCGACGGCAATGCCGCCATTGCCAAGGGTGGGCACCTCCGTCGTCAGCAAGGGCTTGAACTGGTCCGTGTGGCTGCCGTCAAAAAAAATCAGCGGCTCGTAGATGTTCCAGAGCCGCTGGGAGGAGGTGGTGTCATAGGCCACGCAGGGGTCTAAGGTGCGCAGGGTGCCGTAGGTCGCGAAGACAAAGGTGTCGGGATTTTTCACCTCGGCCTGGACCGTACAGACGGTCAGGGACAACAAAACGGCGAAAACATGGATGAAGATCGTCTTCTTCATAACGCCTCCTTTCAGGTTGGGGGTCCCTTTGTGGCAGGCCCAGAGATCCGCTAGACCACATTTGGGCATGCATCGGAAAAAACCGGATCAAGACTGCTTGGTGCGCCGCTCCTGGTCAAGCCGGCGCGACCGGCATACTGCTCCAGACCATCAGTAGCTGATGATGCCGGTATAGTTCCAGGGGGTGATGGCCTTCAGCTCCGTCTTCAGGTCGTCGTCGACGGCCAGGCCGTCGATAAAGGCCGCCAGGGCGGCCTGGTCGATCCGGACATGGGTGCGGGTCAGATCGCGCAGGGCTTCGTAAGGTTTGGGGAAGCCTTCCCGGCGCAGCACGGTCTGGATGGCCTCGGCTACCACGGCCCAATTGGCCTCCAGGTCGTTGCGGATGGCCGCCTCGTCCAGCAGCAGCTTATCGAGTCCCCGCAAGAGGGATTTGACGGCGATGGCAATATGGGCCAGGGGCACCCCGATGTTGCGCGTGACGGTGGAATCGGTGAGGTCCCGCTGCAGGCGGGAGATGGGCAGCTTGGCGGCCAGATGCTCCAGCAGGGCGTTGGCCAGGCCCAGATTGCCCTCGGAATTTTCGAAGTCGATGGGATTGACCTTGTGGGGCATGGTGGAAGAGCCCACCTCGCCGGCCTTGATCTTCTGCCGGAAGTAATTCATGGAAATGTAGGTCCACACATCCCGGTCCAGGTCCAGCAGAATGGTGTTGAGGCGTTTCAGGCCGTCACAGAAGGCCGCCAGGTTGTCATAGTGTTCGATCTGGGTGGTCACCCGGTAGCGGTCGAGCCCCAGGGTCCCGTTCACCAGCCGGTCGGCGAAGGCGATCCAGTCCGTATCCGGATAGGCGATGTGGTGGGCGTTGAAATTGCCGGTGGCCCCGCCGAATTTGGCGCCGAAAGAAACCGCCTCGAGTAGCTTGAGCTGCCGCTCGAGGCGTTCGACGAAGACATAAACCTCCTTGCCCAAACGTGTGGGGGAGGCCGGCTGGCCGTGCGTGCGGGCCAGCATCGAAACGTCGCGCCATTCCCGGGCGCGCGCCTTCAAGGCCTCGATAGTTTGGCTATAGAGGGGCCGCACGACCGTCTCCCAGGCCTCTTTCAGGGCCAGGGGGACGGCGGTGTTGTTGATATCCTGGGAGGTCAGCCCGAAATGGATGAATTCCTTGCTGGCGTCCAGCCCCAGGGCTTCGAACTGGTCTTTGAGGAAATACTCCACGGACTTGACGTCGTGGTTGGTTTCCCGCTCGATGCGCTTGACCGCCCGGGCGTCTTCCAGATCGAAATTCCGGTAGATGGCCCGCAGGTCCGCGAAGCGGGCCGGGTCCACACCGGCCAGGGGCGGCAGGGGCAGCTCGCACAAGGCGATGAAATACTCGATTTCCACGCGCGTGCGGTAGCGGATCAGGGCGCTTTCCGAAAAATAGGCGGCGAGATCCTGCGTGGCGCGGCGGTAGCGGCCGTCGACGGGGGAAATGGCTTCCAGGGGGGAGAATTCCATGGTATGGTCACTACCTTTCGCATTCGACAATGAGTGCTCATCCCGAGATAGCATCTTTTGGCCCCGGCCCACCGGCGGCGGGCCGGAACCAAAATCTACCATGTATGGATGAACACGAGGTAACGGCTGGATCCTGCAGACCCGGTGATCAAGGCCCGCCCATCCCGCTATAGACGACTATCGATCAGGGTGTCAAGTGCGCGGTCCCGACCTGGTCAAGGGCGTTTTCCGGTCGACAGCATCGGGCCAACAGACGCCGTAATCCCAATGGACACCACGAGGAGGAAATCATGGGCGAACGCACCATTCCCCGGCGAAGCGACATTCCCCGCGAACATCAATGGGACCTGACCCCGCTCTTTGCCGACGACGCGCACTGGCGTTCCCGGTACGATCAGGTGGCAGCGGAATTGCCGGGCTACGATACCTACCGGGGGCGCCTGGGGGAATCCCCGGAGGTCCTGGCGGAGGCCATCGCCTTCGACCTCGATCTGTCCCGGCGGATCGAACGGCTCTATACCTTCGCCCACCTGAAAAACGACGAAGACAAATCCAATCAGACCTACCTGGCCATGTACCAGCGGGCGGTCAGCCTCTATACCCGGGCCTCCGAGCTGTCCAGCTTCATGCGGCCCGAAATCATGGCGATCCCCGAAAACCTTGTCCCGCAATTCCTTGCGAGCGAAGCCCTCCGGGAAGTCCGCTTCCACCTGGAGAAAGTCCTGCGCCATCGCCCCCACACCCTGCCTGCGCCCATGGAGGAGATGCTGGCCCGGAGCAGTGAAATGGCCCAGACCGCGTCCCAGGTATTCGGCCAGCTGGACAACGTGGACCTGTCCTTCGGCACCATCACCGACCCGAGCGGCGAGGTGGCGGAACTCAGCCACGGCAATTTTATCACCTTCCTGCAGCATCCTGCGCGGGAAATGCGCCGCAAGGCCTTTTTCCAATATTACGACGCCTATCAAAACCACCGCAACACCATCGCGGCCGCCCTGGCCGGATCGATCAAGGCCGACCTCTTCTATGCCCGCAGCCGCAACCATGCCACCTGCCGGGAGGGCGCCCTCTTTGCGGACGACATTCCGCTGGCGGTCTACGACAACCTGATTGCGACGGTCAAAGACAACCTGGCCCCCCTCTTCGCCTATCTTGACTTCCGCCGGGAGGCCCTGGGGTTATCCGATCTGCACTTCTACGACACCTATGTTCCCATCATCGGGGATGTCACTTTCGAGATGCCCTACGACGAAGCCGTGGAAACCTGCAGCGCGGCCCTGGCGCCCCTGGGGTCGGCCTATACCGAGGTGCTGCGCAAAGGCCTTACCGGAGGCTGGGTGGACCGCTACGAAAACCGCGGCAAACGCAGCGGGGCCTACTCCTCGGGCTGCTATGACTCGCCGCCCTATATCCTGCTCAACTACGAGGCCGACAATATCAACAGCCTCTACACGCTGATCCACGAAGCCGGCCATTCCATGCACTCCGACCTGTCCCGGCGCCACCAGCCCTATGTCTACCACGGCTACACCATCTTCGTGGCGGAGGTGGCCTCGACCTTCAATGAGACCCTGCTGAGCGCCCACCTCCTGGAACGCTACCGGGACGACGCCCGCATGCGGGCCTATATTATCAACCGTGAAATCGACAACATCCGGGGCACGCTCTTCCGGCAGACCATGTTCGCCGAATTCGAACTGCGCACCCATGCCCTGGCCGAGGCCCAGGAGCCTCTGACCCTCGACGTCTTGACCGGCATCTACCGGGAGCTGCTGACAACCCATTTCGGTGGGCATCTGGTCATCGACGATGAACTGACCCTGGAATGCCTGCGCATCCCGCACTTCTACTCCGCCTTTTATGTTTATAAATACGCCACCGGCATTTCGGCGGCCATCGCCCTGGCCAACCGGGTGATGCAGGGCGTGGAGGGGGCCCGGGAAGACTATCTGCGCTTTCTCACCCTGGGAGGCAGCCGCTTCCCCTTGGACGAGCTGCGGGAAGCCGGTGTGGATATGGGCACCCCGGCGCCGGTGGTCGATGCCATCGCCCACTTCAGCCGGCTGGTGGCGGAGTTGAAGGCGGTCTACACCACCCTTTAACGGTGGAATAAGTCGAAATCGGGATCGAAACCGTCTTTTTCGATAGCGATTGCGATTTCGATCCCGATTTGGATTTTTTTGATCAGTAGGACGCCAGAAGCGTTGTCAGGAAAGTGTAGACCCGGCCCACGGACGGCAGTTCCAGCTTTTCCTCGGGGGAGTGGGGATGGCGCAGGTCGGGTCCGATGGAGATCATCTCCATACCCGGCACCTTGTCGCCGATCAGGCCGCATTCCAGTCCGGCGTGGATGATTTCCACCACCGGTTCCTTCCCGTAAAGCTCCTGGTAGACGTCGCGGCAGCGCTGCAGAAGGGCCGAGTCTTTGTCCGGCGCCCAGGCCGGATGGTGGTTCAAACGGACGGCGCTGGCACCGGCCAGGGCAGCCACGGCCGTCACCCGCGACGTCATCTCATCCAGCCGCGACATGGAGGAACTGCGCTGGCTGCTGATGATATCGAGGGCGTCATTCTTGATGCGAACGATCGCCAGATTGCAGGAAGTCTCCACGAGGCCGGCTACCTGGGTCGACATGCCGTGCACCCCGTGGGGCAGCGCGTTCAGCAGATGGACCGCCCGTGCCGCGCTTTCCGCCGCCAGCATGCGCACGGGCCGGTCGTCCGTCGGCTCTTCCAAACGCACAAAGAGGCTGGGTTCGGTATCGTCATGCTCGTCCCGGAAGATCGCCTCGCAATGCCGCACGGCCTCGCGCACGGCCGTCAGCGGCCCGGAAGGCAAGGCCAGAAAGGCCGAGGCATCCCGCGGAATGGCATTGTGGGCCGAACCGCCCCTGAGAGACACCAGGCGCACCCCCTCCAGGGCCTGCAGGCGTTGGAGGACCCGCCCCAGCAGGCGGTTGGCATTGGCGCGCGGCTTGTGGATATCCACGCCGGAGTGCCCCCCGCGCAGCCCCCCCACCACCAAGCGGGCGCCGACCAGTTCAGCCGGCAGATCTTCGTAAGTCAGCGGCAGGCGGATCCGGGTCTCTTCCCCCCCGGCGCATCCGATGGTGAAGACGCCCTCGTCCTCGGAATCGATATTGATCAGGATGCGTCCCTTGAGGAGGGTGGCATCGAGCTTGTGGGCCCCGAGCAGGCCGCTTTCCTCGTCCACCGTGAACAGGAGTTCCAGGGGCGGGTGCTTCAGGGCATGGTCTTCGGCCAGCACCATCGACATCGCCAGGGCAATGCCGTTGTCGGCCCCCAGGGTGGTATCCACGGCGTGGACCCAGTCCCCGTCGCGCACCACCGGGATCGGGTCCTGCTCGAAATCATGCGTCGATTCGGGCGTTTTCTCGCAGACCATGTCCATGTGGCCCTGGAGAATCACCACCGCGCGATCTTCCCGGCCGGGTGAGGCCGGCACCTGGATGACGAGATTGCCGGCCGGGTCGCTGCGGAAAGCATAACCCCGGGTGCGGGCCCATTCCGTGAGCCAGGCCGCCAGGCGGGTCTCGTTCTTGGAGCAACGGGGAATGGCGTTGATCGCTTCGAATTTAGCGAGAATGGCGTCGATCTGGTTTTCCATGGGATCTTCTTTCTCTTCGCTTGCTGTTTATGGATGTTTCACCTGGCGGGTCCGATCACCTGCGTCGGATCATGACGGGCGGGTACCGGACCGCATCGCAGTCACCGTGCCGTAGCACGGACAGGATTCAAATGGTGGCGATAGTATGGTAAACTATAGAAGAAGTCAAAGCAGCCCGGACCTGAAACCCTTCGACACCCTGCGGAATCACCATGCTGAAAACCGTTCTATCGCATCTCAAGGCCTGCGGCATCACCCTTGCGATCGCCGCCAACACCGTTTTGTGGGGCATCCCGATCCACTTATTGGCTCTGATCAAGCTGGGCATTCGATCGTCCACCTGGCAAACGGCCTGCACCAACGGGCTGATTCGCCTGGTGAAAGGCTGGATCCGGGGCGTCCTCGCGATCCAGGACCGCTTCCTCGATATCGCCTGGGATATCCGGCCCACCGCGGCCCTGAGCCGCCAACAATGGTACCTCGTCACCATCAACCATCGCTCCTGGGCCGACATCCCCGTGTTGCTGAAGGCCCTCACCGACCGGGTACCGTTTCCGGTGGTCTTTGCCAAGCGCCAGATGTTCTGGGTGCCCATCATCGGGACAGCCCTCTGGGCCCTGGACTACCCCATCATGAAACGCTTTTCCCGAGGGCAGCTTGCGCGTCATCCCGAAAGACGCGGCCTCGATCTCGACACCACACGCCAGTCCTGCCGCAAATACCAGTTCCGGCCGGTGGCCATCTGGAATTTCATCGAGGGCACCCGTTTTACAGCGGCGAAGCATCGCCATCAGGACTCGCCCTACCGGCACCTCCTGCGCCCCAAGACGGGTGGACTGGCCTTCGCCATCCAGGCCATGGAAGGCCGGATCACCCGCCTGCTGGACGTCACGATCGTCTACCCCGAAGGCATCACGAACTTCTGGTCCTACTTGAGGGGCGAAGTTCGACAGGTTTCCGTCCATCTGCGGGAAATCGTCATTCCCGACCACCTGCGCCATGGTCGCTATCGGGAAGATCCCCACTACCGTGAAACGGTCAAGGAGTGGCTCGCGCACATTTGGCGCGAAAAAGACGACCTGATCGATCAAAACCTGAATTGCCCGTCATCCTTCATCGAATAGCGCCCCGATTGAAAACGACGCCAGGCTGCCCGTCCCGGTAACACGATCCAAAAAATCGTTTGACCTGGGCGGCGACAATGCCCAGAATACGAGCATCTATGTCAGGCGACAACCGTATACCCATCATCAAGGAGGATAGCGATGCGCCCACAATGGTTCCTTACCTTCATGCTGGCGATCTTTTTTCTGGCCGGAACAGCGGCGGCTCAGGAATTGATTGTCTTTCCGGCCAAAGGCCAGAGCAACGACCAGATGGAGCAGGATAAATTTACCTGCTACACCTGGGCTAAAAACGAAACCGGCTTTGATCCCATGGCACCGCCCACGACGACGGCGCCGCCGCCGGCCCAAGCGGCTCCCCAGGGGGGCGTGATCCGGGGAGCGGCCCGCGGGGCTCTCGTGGGGGTTGCGGCGGGCGCCATCGCCGGTGATGCCGGCAAGGGAGCTGCCATCGGGGCGGCTTCCGGCGGTTTGCTGGGCGGCATGCGCCGCAGGGACCAGTACCGTCAGGAAGCGTCCAGTCAGCAGCAATGGGAGCAGCAGCAGGCCCAGCAGTACACCCAGAAGCGCAATACATACAACCGCGCCTATTCCGCCTGTCTCGAAGGCAAGGGCTACACCGTAAAGTAGAAAGGAGCAAAGCATGATGCGACATGCACTGACAGGCAGTTTAGCGGTCCTCGTCCTGTTGATGGCAGTCCCTGCCGTCCTGGCGGCCGACTTTGACGGCAGCCGTCCCCTGCTGATGGCCGTCATCGATATCATCGAGTGCCATCCCGGCGGCGCCTGTGAAAACGTGACCCCCCAGGAGGCGCGCCTCCCCCGATTTCTGGAAATTGATTTCGACAAGAAGGAAATCAGTGAAGTCGGCGATGCCCAGGACGAAAGGCGCACCGCCATCCAGAATATGACCCAAGGTGAAGGCGTATTGATACTGCAAGGTGCCCAAAACGGACGCGGCTGGTCTCTCACAATTACGGAAGCCAGCGGCGACGCCGTGGCAACGGTCGCCGATCCTGTGAGCGGCTTTGTCATTTTCGGCGCCTGCACGCCCCGCTGATCAGTTTCGGCGGTGAGTCGCCCTTCTATGGAGAAATTGTACCCGTTATGCTGAAACGACTGCGGCTGCAGACCTTAACGATTCCCTGGAATCTTTTTCTCATTTTCACAGGCGCCCTGGTATTTGCGGTCGGCGTCAAAGCCGTGGCCCTGCCCCACGAGTTCATCTCCGGCGGCATGTCCGGCCTGTCTCTGCTGGTCTACTACGGGACCAAATGGCTTTCTCCCGGCATCTGGTATTTCATCATCAATGTGCCGATCTTTCTCGTCGGCTGGGTGTTTATCAGCCGGCGCTTCTTTTTGTACAGCATCTTCGGCATGCTGACCCTGTCATGGGCCATCGACCAGATCCAGTTTACCATTCCGGTGCACGATCCCATGCTGGCCGCCATCGCCGGCGGTACGATCATCGGCGCCGGCGCCGGCATCACCCTGCATTCGCTGGGCTCCTCCGGCGGCAATGACGTCATCGCCGTCCTGCTGAACCAGAAATTCAACATTCGCATGGGAACCTTCTTTTTTGGCTTCAACCTGCTGCTGTTCAGCTTCAGCCTGGGCATCCTGGACGTCGACCGGGTGCTCTATTCCCTGGTCATGAGCTTCGTGACGGCCCAGATGCTGGACTATGTGCTGACCTTCTTCAATCAGCGCAAAATCGCCTTCATCATTTCCGATGCCTCGGAACAGATCGCCGCCGCCATCAACGAACGGCTCAGGCGGGGGGGAACCTTTCTCTACGGACGGGGAACCTACACGCGCAAGCACCGCAAGATCGTCATGACGGTATTGAACAACTTCGAATTGAAGCGCCTGGAAGAATTGGTCTTCGAAATCGACCCGGAAGCCTTCGTCATTATTGAAAGGACATACAACGTGCTGGGAAGGGGCTTTTCCCACCGTAAGGTGTACTAGAAGGAAACAAGCACCCATGGCATCTGCCCGCCACATCGAAGAGGACCTGCTGCCCCGGGAGCCCATCGACCGCTTCGTGGATCCCTTGATACGCTTTCTGCACATCGAAGCGGCCAGCGGCGTCGTTCTCCTGCTGGCCACGACGGTGGCGCTGGCATTCGCCAACCTGCCGACGGCCGACTGGTACCAGGGACTCTGGAAAATCCGCCTGTCCATCGGGCTGGGCAGCTTTCAGATGAATCACTCCCTGCAGCATTGGATCAACGACGGCCTGATGGCCATCTTTTTTTTCGTCATCGGCCTGGAAGTCAAACGGGAGCTGGTGATGGGCGAGCTCCAGGAGCTGCGGCAGGCGGTTCTGCCCATCGCCGCCGCCATGGGGGGCATGCTCATCCCGGCAGGCATCTTTTTGCTGCTGCAGGCGGGATCGCCCGGCGCCCGGGGATGGGGCATTCCCATGGCCACGGACATCGCCTTTGTGGTGGGCTGCCTGGCGGTGCTGGGTAAACGGATTCCGGGGAGTCTGCGCGTCCTGCTGCTTTCCCTGGCCATCGCCGACGATATCGGGGCCATCCTGGTGATCGCCATCGGGTACACGGCAAGCCTCAACCAGACCGCCCTCGCCCTGGGCGTGGCGGGGATCGTGCTGTTTCCCCTGCTGATGAAGGCCGGCGTCCGCAACCACGCCGTCTATTACATTCTGATGGTCCTGACCTGGGGCGCCTTTCACGAATCCGGCATCCACGCCACCATCGCCGGGGTGATCTTCGGCCTGCTGACGCCCACCCGTTCCTGGATCACGGAAAACCGCCTCGAAACGATCGTGGAGAAGACCCGCCACTTCCTCATGGGCGCCGGCTGGAGCACCTCGAACGAACGCTACGCCATGCTGCGCCAAATGGAACGAGCCACCCGCACGAGCATATCGCCCCTGGAACGCCATGAGACCGAATTGCATCCCTGGGTGGGGTTTTTAATCATGCCCATCTTCGCTCTGGCCAATGCGGGCGTCCCCATCCGGGCGGCCGACATTGTCGATCCGGTAGCCCTGGCCACCGCCGCAGGCCTGTTCCTGGGAAAGCCCGCCGGCATCCTCCTGTTCAGCTTTCTGGCCGTGAAACTTGGGCTGACCCGCCTGCCGGACGGTGTTAGCTGGGGCGCGGTCCTGGGGGGCGGTTTTCTGGCCGGCATCGGCTTTACCATGGCCCTATTTATCTCCGGCCTGGCCTTGTCCGGCCCCCTCCTGGACGCCGCCAAAGTCGGCGTCATGGCCGGCTCGGCCCTCAGCGCCGCCGTGGGCATGGCCTTGCTGATCGTCTTTCTTCCCAAACCGGAACCGACCTGATCCCACTTGACCGGCAAAACAGCATCGACCAAAGAAAACCCCCGTGCCGAACTCTGCGGCGCGGGGGTCGTTATCGATCAGTATTAACAATAGAAGTTGACCTCAAAATGAGGATTTTCGTCCGAGATCAAGGCGAGGCCGGGGACATGAGCCGAGGGCCCAACGCCGAGACTTGTCCGCCTTTGGCGGATCGGGCGAAAAGACTTTTTTGAGATCGGCTTCTAATCTTTTTGTTCGTACTCCAGGGTCACCGTCACGGTACGGTTGAGGGCCCGGTTTTCAGGCAGCCCATTGCCGTAAAGCGGATCGAAGGAGCCCACCCCCATTTGGGTGATGGTGGTCTGGGGGGAATCCCCCAGCCCGGTCGCGATCTGTGCATAGACCGCCTTGGCCCGCCGTTCGGACAGTTTGAGGTTGTAGTCTTCCTTGCCGATATTGTCGGTATGCCCCACGATCGCCACCTTGGCGCTGGGGAACTGGCCGATGCGCGCCACGATCGTGGCCACCACCGCGGCGTTGCGCTCCTTGATATGGTCGCTGTCAAAATCGAACAGGATCAAGGCATACTTCTCCTGGACCCGATAGCCCTGGTGGCGGGCCCGCTGGGTCTCCCGCTGCAGGAAGGTGACGGGTATCGGATCGGCTTCCAGGGTCAGCATCTGCCCCTCCATATCTTCCACCACCAGACGGGCCGCCAGCTGCTTGTATTTAGAAAGCGCTTCGGGGGTCAGCGCGGCATCTTCCAGGACCAGTTCCTCGGCCGGCATGGCCGTCCCCGAGGCCTCGAAAATGGGCTGGTCGTCTCCCAGGACGGTGACCGTCCAGCGTTCGATGCCGTGTTCCGATGCGATTCGGGGCATAACCGTCAGGGTTTCCACATTGCTGTTGTATTCCGCATACGTGCTCTTGACCACATCCAGGATGGCGGCATCGTCGGAATAAATCTCCACCCGCCGGTTTTCGGCCTGTCCTTCCGGCGTGCGGCCCGAGGTGGGCACTTCCGGTAGGTTGCGGGCCTCCACGGCCATGCGGGCCGGGTCGATGCCCCAGATGTACTGCAAGTAGGCCTTGACGCCCTCGGCCCGGGCGCGTGAAAGGGCCTTATTGCCCTTTTCTTCGCCCACGTTGGCGTTGCAGCCCACCAGGCGAATCGTGGCCTGGGGATGGTTGCGCAGGCGCTGCCCGATGATGTTCAGCAGGTTGACATACTTCTCCTTGGTGCCCCGCAGGGCTTCTTCCGCAAAGGCGGTTGTCTCCGACTGGCTGGTAAAACGGACATAGCGGTCCGGCACCGCGCTCTGCCCTTCGGCAAAATAGACGTAGTTCAAAAGCGGGGAACTGTCGATGGTGGTGATTTCCTCGATACGCAGGGCATCAGGCCCCATGGTGAAGCTGCCCGTGGGCGGAAACAGGAACTGGTAGTCCACCACGTAGCGGTAGAGCAGCTTGGAGGAAACCGCCTCGAAAATGGGCCCCAGGTCGGCGGCGCTGGTGGCCTTCCAGGTGCGGCCGCCATGGGCCTTGGTGAAGGACTGCAGGAAGGGGTCGACCTGCCCGCCCGGCATGTAGTCGACCGCGTAGGCCTCCAGTTTGGTGATGCCCTGGGCGGCCTTCTCGACGTCGGCGCTCTTGTAGGCACTGTTGATATCCTCACCGTCGGTGAAAACCACCATGAATTTTTGGCTGTCTTCCGGCAGGCGGCGCAGGATATCCAGGCCGGCCAGCATGCCCTCGTAGAGCACGGTTTTGGCCGTCAGCCCCCTGTCGAAGCTTTCTTTTAAAAAGGCGCGCAGCTGGTCGGGCTTGCTGGTCTGTTTGACGGTGACGTGCAAAGATTTGCCGTCAAAGGTTTGGGTCTCATCGTCGTTGAACACCACCGCCGTGATGTTGTCGATGGGCCGCATAACCTTATAGACGTTCTCCATGGCCCCCAGGATGGAATCCACGGCCCGACGCTGCTTCATGGAGGCGGAGTTGTCCACCACGAGCACGATATTCAGGCTCACGTCCTGGCTGGTTTCCAGGGTTTCCACCCCCAGAATCCGGGCCTCCTTGTCGTTACGCAGTAAACGGAAATCCCGGGCGGTCAGGCCGCGCACCGGATTGCCCTCGCTGTCCGAAGCGGAGATCAGCAGTTTTCCGGGGGCGATCACCTGGTAGGTCAGATCGGCCACCTGCTCCGGCATGGCAAGGGTGAAAGGTTCCTGGCAGAGCCCCGGTACGGCCATCACAAGGGCCGCCAACAGTCCGGCAACGATCCCTAAATAATTCCTCATCCTTCCTCCTGTTCTTGCTCAGGTATGCTGAACAAATCGCAAGCGCCTGTCATCGATAAGGGTATGGTTTACTGGATTGGTTTCCATATTTCAACCTTGCGCGACGCCTCCAATGCCGCTATGGCTGAACCAGCCCCATCGTATCCTCTCCCGGAAACAGGAATATCCCTTTCGCCACCCAACACAAGGAGCATTAGACCCATGAAGCCCATCGGACCCGTCAACGCCCTCTACCCCATGCCCACCACGCTGGTGGGCGCGACCGTGAGCGGCAAACCCAATTTCTTGGCCGTGGCCCACGTGGGAATTCTAAACCACGGCACACCGCAATATCTATCCATTGGTCTTGCTAAAATGCATTTTAGCAATGCCGGTATCCATGAAAACCGAACCTTCAGTATCTGCCTCCCCTCGGAGGACCTTATGGTGGAAACCGATTTCTGCGGCATCATGACCGGCAAGAAAACGGACAAGGCCGCCTTGTTCGATCTGTTCTACGGTGAGCTCAAAACCGCGCCCATGATCCGCCAGTGCCCTGTCAACATGGAGCTGAAACTCCACGACATCCTGGACTTTGCCACTCACGACATTTTTATCGGCGAGCTGATCCAAACCCACGCGGCCGACAGCGTGCTGACGGCGGGCAAAATCGACATCGCCAAACTACGTCCCCTGCTCTTCGACATGGCCAGCAGACAGTACTGGCGGCTGGGACCGCCGGTGGGCAAGTGCTGGAATGAGGGCAAAAAGTTGAAGAAATGATCTGCCGCCGCGGTACGTCTTCACACCGGCGGAATAGAACCGGCTTGCCCAAATGCCGGAATCGTTGCAGAATGGATTTGGAAGGATCGAATGTCATCGGTAAGCGGCATCGGAGGACTGGGCGTGAAAACCAACAATCACATCTATGAACACCTGCGGCGGCACCTGGACCGCCAGGCCATAGGCTTTCCGGCGGCCCGTAATGGTGCCGCGCTGCGCGTGCTAAAACATATCTTCACGCCGGATGAGGCCCGGATCGCCGCCGGCCTGAGCGACCGCCACGAGCCACTGGACATCCTCTATGGGCGCCTGGGCCACCTTGTCGCATCGCCCGATGAACTGGCGCAGGTGCTCGAGCATATCTTGAAGAAAGGCGGCATCGAGGTCAAGGTGGAAAACGGCCGGCGCCTTTACGCCAACACCCCCCTCCTCGTGGGGATGTACGAACTGCAAATCGGGCGCCTCACACCGGAATTTCTTAGTGACTTCCAAGAATACACTTCCAGCCCGCACTTCGGGCTGGAATTTCTGGGCACCGCCCTGCCCCAAATGCGCACGATCCCGGTGGAACGCAGCCTTAACCCCCACCACGGGGTTTCCTCCTTCGATGAAGTGGCCGCCTTGCTCGCGAAGGCCCCCGGACCCTTCGTCGTCCTGGAATGCATTTGCCGCCTGAAGAAGCGCTTGGAGGGGCAGGCCTGCCGGGTTACGGACCGCCGGGAAACCTGTTTGGGATTCGGCAGCATTGCCCAGACGGTCCTTGAGGGCGGCAATGGACGGGCCATCGACCGCCACGAAGCCCTGACGACCCTTCGGGCCAATCAAAAGGACGGCCTGGTGCTGCAATCTTCCAACACCGAGGTGAGCGCCTTCATCTGCTCGTGCTGCGGATGCTGCTGCGGCATGCTGCAGCTGCACCGCAGCCTGCCACGGCCGGTCGATTTCTGGTCTTCCAATTTCCTCGCCGCGGTGGATCCGTCCCTCTGCAACGGCTGCGGCATCTGCCAACGCCGCTGCCAGGTCGGCGCCGTAAGCGTAACCCCGGCCAAAGCTCCGGCCCGGGTGGACGCTACCCGCTGTCTGGGGTGCGGTCAATGCGTCGAAGCCTGCCCACAGCACGCCATACTACTTCACAAGAAAACCCGCGAAACCGTGCCACCCTCCACCCGCGAAGATCTTCATGCGCTATTGAAGGCCAACCGACGAGGCCCCTTGGGCAAGGCCGCGCTGGCCGGCAAGCTGGCCCTCGACATGCTGCGCACCGGCAACATCAGCATCCTTCGAAAAGAATCATAGGCTTATCAGATGATCTATAGATGCGGTCGTTGCGAGGTCCGTGCTGCATCAGGGCTTCGTCGATGGATTCGATCGCGGCCATCGTCAAAACGAGGCTGACGGCTTGAGCTTCCGCAGGCGCCGCCCCGTCTCCGCGAGAATGGCTTCCGTGCGGGCAAAATGCAGGCGGATCAAGTGGTGGACCGGCTCGTGAAAAAAACTCGACCCCGGCACGGCGGCCACCCCGATCTCCCTAGCCATCCAACGGCAGAATTCCTGATCGTCCCGCACCCCGAAGGCACGGCAGTCCACCATCACGTAATAAGCGCCCTGAGGTGTCGTGTAGGTCAGGCCGGCCTCGTCCAGGTAGCCCAGAAACAAATCCCGCTTGCGGGTGTAGTCCTCGCGCAGCCGGTCATAGTAGGACAGGGGCAGTTCCAGGGCCTGCACGGCCGCCTCCTGCAATGGGGCCGCAGCGCCCACCGTGAGGAAGTCGTGCACCTTGCGCACCCCCGCCATGATCGCCTCGGGTCCAATCACATAGCCCAACCGCCACCCGGTCATATTGTAGGTTTTGGAAAGGGAGCTGCACGAAATGGTGCGCGCGAACATGCCCGGCAGGGATGCCATGTAGCAATGGCGATGGGGCGGGTAGACGATGTGCTCGTAGACCTCGTCGGTGATCACGAACGTATCGTGGGCCTGGGCCAGATCCGCGATGAATTCGAGCTCCGCCCGGCTGAAGACTTTACCGGAAGGGTTGGACGGGTTGCAGAGGACCAATGCTTTGGGGTCCTGCCGGAAGGCCTCCCGCAGCGTTTCCTCGTCGAAGGAATAGTCCGGTGGATGCAGCGGCACGAAGATCGGCCGCGCTCCGCTCAGAATAGCGTCCGCGCCGTAGTTCTCGTAAAAGGGCGAGAAGACGATCACCTTGTCGCCCGGGTTGCAGGCCGTCATCATGGCACTCATCATGGCCTCGGTGCTGCCGCAGGTGACCACCACGTGGGCATCGGGATCGAGATCGAGTCCCATCCAGTGGCGCTGCTTGGCCGCCAGGGCGGCCCGGAAACGCGGCGCGCCCCAGGTGACGGCATACTGATGAGGGCCTTCAGCCATGACCGTTGCCCCGGCCGCCAGCACCTCCGGCGGCGGATCGGCGTCCGGAAAACCCTGGGAAAGATTGATGGCGCCGTACCGATTGGCCACCCGGGTCATTTCCCGGATGACGGATTCGGTGAAATGGGCGAGCCGGTCGGCGGTCTGGGGCATGGATTCCTCCGCACATGAAAAATAAACAGCATTTACCATGAAGAACATGAAGAGGAAATCATAACCTCTAAAGAGGTGAAAGCCCCCAAAAGCTCAAATATCGCCACCCATTAAGAACCCCGCTGTTATTTGTGGAAGGATTCGAGGTTTAGCTGGAGAAAAGCATTACGGCGGCGATAACCGTGATCGAAACCAAAATGGTTTTTCTCTTCTTCGTGTCCTTCATGATCTTCATGGTTCAATTTTTTTGTCGATCTTTTTCAGAAATGGCGATGGACAATCCGGCCGTCGAAAACCGTCATATCCACCGTGACGTCGGGCAGCCAGGGCGTGGGATCGCCCAGGATATTGGCGCTCAAGACCGCCAGGTCGGCCCGTTTGCCCGGAGCCACCGTCCCCACATCAGGGATACCGTGAACCGCGGCCGGGGTGGTGGTGTAGGCGGCCAGGGCTTCCTGCATCGTCACCCGGGAGGCCGGATGCCAGCCCGCCTCGGGTGTACCGTCCGTGCGGCGGCGGGTGACGGCGGCGTGCATGCCCAGCAGCGGGGCCGGATCGCATACCGGGCAGTCGGAGCTGAACATGACCGGCGCCCCGCAGTCCATCAGCCGGCGAAAATCGTAAGCCCAGCGACCCTTTTCCCCCACGGCGGCGTCAATCAGGTTCATGTCCAGGAGCAGGTTGGCCGGTGTCAGGCACAGGGCCAGCGGCAGCCGCCCCAGCCGCTCGGCGTCCTCGGGGCGGATCATTTGCACGTGCTCGATGCGGTGGGGGACCGCAGGCCGCAAGGCCCCGCTACGCCGGCGGTTCTCCTCCACCCCCTCGAAAAGGGCGATCAATTCCCGGTTGGCCCGGTCGCCCACGGCATGGATCATCACCGCCAGTCCGGCACGGTCCGCCCGCAAAACGGATTGGGCCAGCTCCGCCATATCCACCAGGGGCATGCCGCACCCGGCATCCCGGAAAGGATCCACCATCCAGGCGGTGCGGGCCCCCATGCCGCCGTCGGAGAAATATTTAACGTGGCCGATCCGCAGGCGGTCGTTGCCGAATCCGGTGCGCAGGCCCAGGTCGATGATCTCGTCCAGGCGGTGCCCCGGCAGGGTCACCCAGGCACGCAGGTCAAGCCGGTCTTCCCGATCCAGGATCTGGAAGGCCTGCAAGGCCCGGGCGCCGTCCTCGTCGGCCATCAGGCGCACGTCGTGGATCCCGGTTACCCCCCGGCGGTGGAGCGCCCGGGCGGCTTCGGCATAGGCGGTCCGCACATCGGCGTCCGTGGGCGGTGCCATGGCCTTGCGCACCAGGTTCACGGCCAGTTCCCGCAGGATGCCGGTGGGGCGGCCGGTGGCGTCCCGTTCGATACGCCCCTCGGGGGGATCCGGGGTGGCTTCACCGATACCGGCCAACGACAGAGCCGCCGAGTTGGCCACGGCCAGATGCAAGTCGCAGCGCCACAGCAGCACAGGGTGGTCGGGGGCAACCCGGTCCAAAGCATCGCGGTCGGGCTGGCGGGGCACGGTCCAATCCGTCTCGTTCCAGCCCTGCCCCATGATCCACTGCCCGGGCGGGCGCTGGGCAGCGGCCTGCTGCACCAGTTTCAGCAGATCTTCCAGGCCGGTCAGCCTGTCGAGGGGCAAATCCTGACGCTTGAGGGACCACTCGTAAAAATGGATATGGGTGTCGATGAAGCCCGGCACCACCAGGCGGCCGCCGAGATCGATCTTCTCCGTGTCCCGGTCGGCCAGATTCAGGATGGCTTCATTGCCGCCCACCGCCAATATGCGGCCCCGGCCGACAGCCAGGGCCTGGTCGGAAGCCTTCCGCAAAGCGGGGCCGGCGACAATGCCGTTGAACAGGATAATTTCAGGTGCGCTGTAGTCAGCCGTCACATCAGGAATCCTTTGGGAAAGGGGTCGCGGGCATCCAGGACGAACTGGTGGTACCCGGTTGTCTGGGCGGTGCCCCGGATCTGCCCCACGATGCCCTTGAAAGGGCCGATGGGCAGGCTTCGGACGATCCGGCCTTCGAACACCGTTCCGAGCGGTCCGGCATTACGGTAGGCCTCACCGGGCTTGAGTTTTCCTTTGTGGTGGAGCAGGGTCATCTTGGCGGTCGTGCCGGTCCCGCAGGGGGAACGGTCCATATGGGATTCGCCGTAGATCACGATTCCCCGGCCGGTGCCGGTTTGGGGGTCCTCGTCATAAAACTCGGTCACGTCCACGGTGTTCACCTCGGGCCGTTCCGGGTGGTGGACCTTGAAGGCCTGGTTGGCGGCATCGATCACTGCCATGCCCAAGGAAACGAAGCGCGGCTTATTGTCCGGGTGCAGGTCCAAACCAATGGCCCGGGCCGATACCATGGCGAAAAAGCCGCCCACGCAGACCAGATCGACGGGAATTTTGCCATATCCCTCCACCGTCAGCTCTCGGCCGGTATCGAAGACAAAGGAGGGCACCATGTCAATCGCCACGGAGGCGACCCGCCCGTCACGGACACGGGTATGGGCGTCCATGGGGCCGGAGGGGGTGTCCACCGTGATCACCTGGTCGCCCTCCGCCACGTTCAACGCGCCGGCTTCCACCAGAGAGGCCACAGCCCCGATGGTGGCGTGGCCGCACAGAAAGGGATAGCGCCGGGCATCCATGTAAAAAAGACCGAACTGCCCCCGGGAGCTGACCGGTTCGGTTACCACGGCGGCCATGATGCCCCGGTGGCCCCGGGGCTCACGGGTCAGCAGCATGCGGACATGGTCGAAACGCGCTTCGAAATCGTCGCGCTTGGCCTTGATGGTGTCGCCCGTCAGCAGCCCCGCACCGCCGATGAGCAGGCGGGTGGGTTCGCCCTGGGTATGGGAATCGATGGTTACGATACGATCCGGATAGCGGCCTTCAAAACCGCCTCGGATCCGATCCAGATTGAGCATGCTGCAAGGCCTCCTGTAAATTTTTTAAAATGGCGGCCGCAATGCCTTGGGGCCAAAACAAAACCTGAAAACGACGGGGTCGGTTTTCAGGTTTCCTTTTACACCATAGGGCGCCAACGCGATGGGCGCAAGCTTATTCCAGCGGAATGAGATGGCAGTGATGAGGGGCCACCTGCACACTGACCGACTCGCCGATATTGTAAATACGCGTGCGCATCATGCTGATGACGTGAATCTCGCGCCCTCCCCCCAGTTCGATAAAGTAGCTTACCTCACCCCCCATGTAGCTGCGGTCCTTGATGCGGCCCTCGAAATGGTTCAACCCTTCGGTGGGTTTAAAGTCTTCCAAGGGAAAGGCATCGAAACGCTGGGCACGGACGATCATCTCCACAGCATCGCCTTTGGCAAAGTCCCCCTTTTTTTCGGCAAAGAGGACGTCGCCGGTTTCGATGCGCACGTCCAGATGGTCATCGCCCACATCCACCACTTCTCCCTTGATAAAGTTGGAATGGCCCAGGAAGTCGGCTACGAAATGGTTTTTAGGTTCGTTGTAGACCGCCTCGGGGGGGCCTTCCTGCTGTTTACGGCCGTTTTTCATGACCAGGATCTTGTCCGACATGCTCAGGGCTTCGCGCTGGTCGTGGGTCACGAAGATCGTGGTGACGCCGATCATCTGCTGGAGATTGTCCACCTCGCGGCGCATCTCTTCCCGCAGGTTTTCGTCCAGGGCGGACAAAGGTTCGTCCATCAGGAGCACATCCGGCTCGATCACGATGGCCCGCGCCATGGCGATGCGCTGCTGCTGTCCGCCCGAAAGCTGGCTGGGCATGCGGTTTTCCACTCCGGGCAGACGCACCATCTCCAAGGCCCGGGTCACTTTGTCTTTAACCTCGCCCTTGGGGACGTCCCGGTACTTCAAACCGAAAGCCACGTTGTCAAAAATGGTCTTGTGGGGGAACAGGGCATAGTTCTGAAAGATCATGCCCAGGTTGCGTTTGTGGATGGGCGTATCGTTGATCCGGACCCCTTTGATGAAGATGTCGCCTTCGGTGGGTTCCTCCAGACCGGCCACCATGCGCAGCAAGGTGGTCTTGCCGCATCCGGAAGGCCCCAGCAGGGTCACCAGGCTGCCCTCCTCGATATCGAAGTTCATCTTCTCCACGGCCGTAACACTGCCGAACCGCTTCATGATCCCCTTGAACTGCACCATCGGCTGTTTCTTGCCGCTCGCCACGATATCCTAACTCCCTTATGCGAATTGTAGGATGCCGGAGTTCAGCAATCCGTACGGAAGCTGAACTCCGGCAATGCTAAAATGTCTTCATCACCAAGCGTGAAAAATGCCACGATGATGGTTTATAAGCGGTGGATTGCGGTTCGGGCCAAGGCCGCAGTGATGTTGGAACCGCAGACGTAGCAGCGCTACGTCGAGGATTCCAACATCGCGAGAACACCGGCCCGGGCCGCAAGACGCCGTTTAGAAACCATCATTAGCTGCCAGCCTTGATCCTATCCCACATCTCCGTCCACTCCACCTGGTGGGCATTCCAGTAGGCCGGATCGGCGAAGAGATACCCTGCCAGTTTGCCGGTGGGATCGAACGAGGGCATCTTCTGGATCTTTTCAGGCATCTTCACTTTGGTCGGATCCAGGCTGGGCGGATAATTCTGCGCTTCGGAGACGGCGATGGCGCAGTCGGGGGCCAGCATGAAATTGAGCAGTTGCTCGGCAACGGGCATATCGGAGCCTTTCAGCACGAAGAGATACTCCATCCAGGAATAGGTCCCCTTGGGCGAAAGATACCCGATGGGATGGCCTTCCTGCTGCAAAGCCGCCACGCGCCCGGACCAGGCCACGGTGGCGTAGATTTCTTCGTTGGCCAGCAGGCTCATCAGTTCGGCCCCGGAGGCCCAGTACTTTTTCATCAAGCCGCGTTGTTCGCGCAAAGCGGCCCAGATGGCTTTGAGGTCGGTCATGTTGTTGGGGCTCTGTCCGGTGTACAGGGCCGCGTACCACATATTGGTGCGGAAATCGCCGCCCCAGCTGCCCAGCTTACCCTTCAGCTCTTTGTCCCACAGCAACGCAGCGCCTAGCTTTTCGGCCTTCTCTTTGCTGACATGCTTGGTGTTGTAGGCAATGCCGGTCTGCCCCAGGTCATAAGGCACCGCCGAGAGGGTTCCCTTGGTGATGGCCCGCAGGGGTTTGATCATGGCCGGCATGACGTTCTTCAAGTTGGGGATCTTGGCTTCGTCCAGCACGGAAGCAAATCCCAGTTCCGCGTAGCGGGCATAGTCGAACACCGCACTCAAATGGGCGATGTTGAACTCGCCGCCGGGCGGATAGGAGGCCTTGACCCGGGTCAGGAAGGAGTTCATGTCACCGAATTCACCGTCGATGACTTTGATTCCGGTGGCCTTGGTGAAAGGCTCGAAGGCATACTTGCGAAAGGCCTCTGATACGACCCCGCCCCACCCGTCGAAACGGATGGACTTGGCCGCCCAGGCATCCTTCACGGCGCCGGCGAAGGGTGAACCCACCAGGCCGAGGGAAGCACCGGCCAACCCAAGGTATTTGAGAAAACGGCGCCGGCTGATCATGCCATTGCGATACGCCTCATATACCCGATCCAGTTTGTCTTTCGTTACGATTGCCATGAGGGTGCTCCTTTCGGCAGATGGTTGAAATGTTATGGCTTTATCTTGGAAAATTTGCGCGACAGATAGCCGGCCAGCAAAGGGGTCGTCACGGTCAGTACGATCATCACCGCTCCCAGGGCATTGATTTCCGGACTGATGGAATTGCGCAGCATGCTGAAAATCTTGACCGGAACGGTCTGGTTCTGGGCCGTGGCCCAGAAAAGCGTGGCCGTGATATCATCGAATGAAATCGTAAAGGAAAACAAAGCACCCGCTAAAATGGCCGGCAGCAGCAGCGGGAAAGTGATTTCCTTAAAGGTCTGAAACGGATTGGCCCCCAGCGATTTGGCCGCCTCTTCGTATTCCTTTTTGATCCCCACCAGCCGGGCCTGGACGATCAAAAGCACATAGGGCAGGGTCAGGACCACGTGCCCGATCAGCAGCAGCACGAAACTCTTGGGCTGCTGCAGCCAGCGTAGAAAAAGGAGCAGGGCTACGCCCAGGACCACCTCCGGTATCATGATGGGCGACAGTAGAAGGGTATTGATGGTGTTCTTGCCCGGAAACTCGAAGCGGATAAAGGCCAGGGCGGCCATGATGCCGATGCCGGTGGTAATGACGGCGGTCAACGATCCCAGGATGAGCGAATTCTGAAAAGCGTCGATGATGGAGGCGTTCTGGGCCAGCCGGATGAACCAGCGCAGACTGAAGCCTTCCATGGGGAAAATGCCGAACTGCTTCGGATTGAAGGCCAGCACGATCACCACCACGATCGGGGCGAACATGAAGACATAAACCAGAAAGGTGTACAGGCGTATCAGCGTCCATCCTATTGAAAACGACCGCATGGCTCAATTCCCCTGGAAGCTTTTGAAGATCTGGTTGATGCCCAAGTAGCGGTTATAGGTCCAGACGATGACAAACAGCAGGGAGAGCAGAATCACACTGATGGCCGAACCGAAGGGCCAGTCCAGGGTGCCGATCACCCGCTTGAAGATCAGATTGGCGATCATTTCGTTGCCCGGCCCGCCCAGGATCATGGGGGGCAGATAGGTGCCGGCCGTGAGCACGAAGACCAGCAGGCAGCCGGCGCTGACCCCCGGCAGGCTCAGGGGCAGGGTCACTTCGCGAAAGGCCTGCCACTCGGTGCAGCCCATACAGCGGGCGGCTTCCAGAAGGCTCTTGTCGATACCTTCCAGACTGACGTAGATGTTGAGCACCATGAAGGGCAGCAGGTACATGATCAGCCCCATGAGGACCGTGAATTCGTTGTAGAGCATTGAAATGGGCGTATCGATCAGGCCGATTTTGATCAGGAAGTGATTGATCAGACCGCTGTCCCCCATGATGTTGATCCAGCTCATGGTACGAATGATGAAACTGACCCAGAAGGGCAGCATGATGAGCAGAAGATAAACCTGCCGGTAGCGGGAGCTGCTGCGGTAAAAGAAGTAGGCCGGGATGTAGCCCATGACGAGGCACAGGAAGACGGTCTCAAACGCGATGCGGATGGTGCGGATCAGAATACCGGGATAGAAGAAATCCGCGAAGAATTTGGCGTAATTGCCGAACTGGAAGGCCGGAATGTCCGCCCCGCTGGGGGCCCGCAGCCAGAAGCTGTAGACGATGACGAAACACACCGGTATCACCAGCAGCAGAAAAACAGCGCTCATGGACGGCGCCAAAAGCGCCCATGGTTTCCAGCCGTCCGATTTCATGGGAGCCATCCCTGGTTGTATAATGGCGATATATAGTGGGTTATGAAAATGCTGCTCTCCCCTTTTTCGAATGGGCCCCGCGCGGTCACAATGACTTCCCATCCCATAGGCGCCGGAGTAGGCCAACGACTTGTCTCCGGTGGGTTAGGGCTGCGCTTCTAAGGGTTATCAACCTCCATAAAAACGTTCACAGCAACCGGCATCAGGACCGCCTGATGGGCCAGCGGTCTAACGGGTGTTTTGCTCCGGGGGCAAAAGCGCCGACAGCGTGCGGGCCGTATCCCTGATCATGTCGGCATAACGGGTCATGATCTCCGGGGCGCTCTGCTGCAAAACGGAAAAATCAAAGGAAACCGCCCCTACGCCTCTGCCGCTCACGGAATCGCGCAGGGCCGCGCCAATGGCCAGAAGGCCGGGCAGCAATTCTTCCACGCACATGGAAAACTGGCGATCCCGCGTCAGCCGCAATTCGGCATGCAATCGCTCCCGGTCCGTAATGGTTTGGGCCGTACGCGCCACGAGCGGCATGGATGCAAGCTTTTCCGTTAGCTGCTCTTCGCTGAGGCTGGCCAGATAGGCCTTGCCCAGGGCCGTATTGTGCAGGCAGTTGCGGGCCACATCCGGCAGGCGGTAGGTCAGCGTCTCCTCCGCCTCACAATGGTAGATACGCACCAGGGCATCGTTCACCACGAACGCCAGATCGATGCTGATGTTATTTTCACGGTGAATCCGGTCCACGACCTCCCTGATCATCTCCAGATGATCGGTGGCCCGCATCAGATTCGTGCCCAGCACGATGCTTAAGAGAGACGGCCGGATCTCCTTGGTTTTGCCGTTCTTCTCGAGATAACCCAGTTCCACCAGGGTGTTGATGTAGCGATAGGTGGACGTCATGTTCAGCCCCAGGGTTTTGGCGATCGCACTCTGGGTCAACACGGGCGTCTCGCGGTTGAAGAGGGCCAGGATGCTCAGACCTTTCTCCAGGGACTTTGAAAAATAGAATTTTCCTTTTGACATTCAGATTGGGGGTGATTTATTAGGGCACTATAATAGTCATCTGATTACTATTATAGTTAAATTGTCAGATGCCGATACGGATGTCAATTATTAATTTTCATTCAGCAGGCCATAGGGTGCCCAAAGGGGTGTGCCAATGCTTCAAGATGAAGCCATCGTTGGGGTTGCGTTCAATCATTCGGATGAAACCAATCAGGTCCCGCTCAATGCTCTGGTGGCGGCCCTCACCGGCTTTCTGGATCAGATGGGCGTCCAATCCTTTGTGGGAGAAGGGGTTGCGGACATTATCCGGACGGGTGACGGGCCCACCAAACTGGAACGCCTGCTAAAGACCTGCGGCTATCCCGGAAACCCGGAGGGCTTTTTCCAGGCGCTGCTGCCGCAACTCGGGACAGCGAATGGCGCGGCCCCCATCGCCGTCAACGGCATCGAACTGCCCTATTTGATGATGATGGCCCTGATGGAAGTTGTCCTGCCCGGCAACCAGTTCATCTCCGTCAAATCCACGACGCAGTTGGAAAAACTGGCCAATATCACCATCCCCGAAACAGACCGGGAGGCCATGCAGGCGGTCCTCGACACCTATCCGGTGCGGCTCTCCATGCACACCATTCGTCAGATGCGCCTCTCCCCCCACGTGGCGTACCAATATCTCCCCTTCGTCCAGGAGCTGGATACCGTCGGGCACACCAACACCTGGATCGGCCAGTTTCACCAGGGGCTGCTGGAGCAGATGTACCAAAATCGCGTCATTTTCCTTTTGAACATGAGCTGTCCGGTCTACTGCCGCTTCTGTTTCCGCAAACACAAGGATTCCCGCAACGAAACCAACCCTACCGTGGAGGATGTCAAAAAGGCCGTCGCCCATGTGGCGAATTCCCCCGCCGTCAAGGAAATCGTCATGACCGGAGGGGATCCTTTCATGAACCGGGCCAATATGGCCGCGGCTATCGACGGTTTGATGGACATCGCGCATGTGCAATCCCTGCGCCTGGCCACCCGCTCCATCGCCTACTACCCCCATATGTTCCTGTCCGAGGACGGCCGGCTGCTCACCTATCTCAAACGCAAGAACCTGGAACTCCAGGAGCGGGGCAAACGCCTGGAAGTGGCCACCCATTTCATCCATCCCGATGAAATTTCGCCCCAGAGCCTGATGATCATCGCCGACCTGGTGAAAAACGGGATCGCGGTCTATGTCCAAACGCCCCTCCTGGACAAGTGCAACGATGAGGGCCCGGAGCTGGTGCGTCTCTTCAGCCTGCTGCGCGGGGCCGGGGCCGAACTCCATTACATCTATATCCCCTGCAGCCCCATCCACGGCAACAGTGTCTACTGGTCGCCGATTGCCAAGGGGCTGGCGGTGGGCAGCTACCTGCGGGCCCACCTCTCCGACCGGGTGATCCCGCGCATCTGCACGGCCACGCCCATCGGCAAAATGGACTGGAACACCAGCGGCTGGGCCGTGGAACCCGTGGCGGAAAACGACAACTTCATGTGGATCCGCAGTCCTTACACACCGGACTATTTCAAACAATTCGCCCCCCTGGCCAACCGGCTCGACAACATCCGGGTCAACCAGGAAGGCACCATCGACATCCAGTATATGGCCCAGATCGGCGATCGATCCCTCTTTCTGGGTGCCCGTCCCCCCAGGGGCGACCGCGGGACAGCGCCCCCGCCGGAAAGCACGGAGGCGGTGCTGCCGCTGGTGTTGAAATCAGAGGGCCTCGCGCCCTCCCTGGTGGATACAGGGTCATCCACCCTTTCGCGCGTTCATGAAACCCGGGTCGAACTGGCGGCTGAATGCACGGAAGCCGATATAGACTATATCTGCCACGATGAGCGGATCACCGACGTGGTGGTGATCGCGGAGCAAGACGCCACCGCATCCCTTTGTGCCATCGCTAAGCTGATCAGGGCCCTGGAAGACATCCCCCATGTCAACGCCGTCCGGCTGCGCAGCCTGGCTTTCAATTACGGACCCGAACGCTACACCCCGCTGGTCATCGACCAACTGGACCGCTGGAATCGACTGACCGTGGTCAATCCGCTGCGCCTGGAAATCGAGACCCAGTTCCTGACGGCCGACGAATTTCGCCCGGCGCACGCGCGTTTGGCTCGCCAGCTCAACAACCGGGGCATTACCGTCTACAACAACACCCCCCTGCTGGGCCGCGTCAACGACACGCCGGAGGCCATTCACGCTTTGGCCTATGGCTGCCGCCAGGCCGCCATCGAATTTCACCACCTCTATGTGGCCGGCCTGCCCGTGCAAAAGGCGTGGAACGCAGCCAACCCCGTGGCGCTGTACGATGTGGTGGACATCGCCACCAAGGTCCGGCGGGAGGGCAGCGGCCGCGAAATCCCCCGCTATATCATCCGCACGCTCCTGGGCGAGGTGGACTTCGGGCTGTCTTCGGCGATCATCGGGGAGGGGAACGACCTGCAGGTCAAACTGCTGCCTTACACGCTGGCCTACTTCAAAGCGTTGTCACCTGATTTCAGCTGGCCCGCAGGGGTCCGGGAAGATGAAGACGGCCGACCCATCGCGGCGGTCCCCGGCCTGTTGAAGACCACCGCCTTTGCTTTGTCCTGAACCGGAGGCCGCCGTGCACTACCCTTTTTTACTCTACGACCGTAAAATCCATCACCGTCCCGTCTTCACCGGACTTGAAGGCGCCCCCTACCTCGCCGACCTTTCCCTCCGGAGCGCCCTGCTGAAGGACCGGGCGCCGCGGGACCAGGGCGCCCTGCAGCAAATTTTAGAAGAAAAGATGGGCCGCGATTATCACTGGGGCCTGGCACCCTACCTCGAGCAGCGCGACACGCTGCTGCGCGACTGCCCCCAGATGGTGGCTGAAAAACGCTTCATCCATTTGGGCCTGGATGTCATCGTTCCCCTGGCAACCCCCTTGCATGCCCCACTGGATGCGGTGGTGGCCGAAAGCGGCTATGAGGAAGGCGAGGGCAACTACGGGGGCTATGTCCTGTTGAAGCACGAAGACCCCGGCTTCGAGACCTTCTACAGCTTCTATGGCCACCTGTGCCGTGATCGCCTGCCGGCCGCCGGGCAAACTTTCCGGGCCGGCACACCCTTTGCCGAAATCGGCGACTTTCACGAAAACGGCCATTGGTTCCACCATACCCACATCCAGGTCATTACCCAAAAGGGGCTGGAGGCGGGCTACACGACCAAAGGCTATTGCAGCGCCCCGGACATGGCGGTCATGAATGACCTCTGCCCTTCCCCCATCCCCTTATTTAAAACCGGATAGCGGCCTTTGCCGGACACGGCCCGTTCCTGCCCCTTGGTGGACAAAAGTTCCCCGGCAGCGCTCCATTGGTCCCGCCCATCATCGATCGGACTGTCGGCAAACGGGGCGACCCTGCGGGATGCAAGGGCCGCCCGTCGATACGGATAAGGAGATCAACGTGTTCGGGTGGGGACGGCTTTAACCACTTCCAGAGAATTATGTCGTTGCATTCCTTCACCATCCTGTGCTTAACCATTCAGACATAAGGCCCCCGGTTCCGGGCGGCGCTGCGCAAAAACCCGGTGCTTGCGATAGACCCTGTTCAAACCGCGATCGTGCAAAGCAGGCCTTGAAAGCATCGCTTTTGCGCTAAATTCTGAAGATATCCCCAAAATCAGTGCGGGCCGGGCGCATCATTCCACAACCGGCGGCCAGGAGACCCTCCATGCGGTTTAGCTTGATACCATCCCATCGGAAGACGGCGATCGCCATCGTCGTCGGTTTCATCATGATTGCAGCGCAGGGCACCATAGCCGCCGACGCTCAAATCCCCAAGGGCCAGACGCTTTATGTCCCGGTCTACTCCCATATCTACAGCGGCGACCGGGAACGGCCGGTCTATCTGGCCGTCACCCTCAGCATTCGCAATACCGACCCGACCCATGCCATCCAGGTGACGACCGTGGATTACTACGACTCCGAAGGACGGCGGCTCCAGCATTATCTGAAAGCACCTGTCGCCCTGCCCCCCCTGGCAACGGTGCGCTACGTGGTCAAGGAATCGGACAAAGCGGGCGGATCGGGGGCCAATTTCCTCGTGCGCTGGCAATCCGCGGAACCGGCCAACCCGCCCCTGGTCGAAAGTATCATGATCAGCACGGCCTCTCAGCTGGGCATCTCCTTTACCTCCCGGGGCGTACCGATCGTCGAAACAGCCCCGTAATCCAAAAGGAAAGCAGACCGGTGGACCCTGTTTGGATCTCAGCGGCCTTTCTCTTCGGGTTTGCGGTACAACAAGTAGGCCTGCCGCCACTGATCGGTTATTTGATGGCGGGCTTTACCCTGAGCGCCTTCGGCGCCGAGGGCGGCCCCATGTTGGCGAACGCGGCCGACATGGGGGTGACCCTGCTGCTCTTCTGCATCGGTCTCAAACTGCGGGTCCGGAATTTGCTCCGGCCTGAGATCTGGGCCGGTGCGGGCATCCACATGGTGCTCACCGTGTTGCTTTTCGGCACGGGAATACACGCTCTGAGTCTTGTCGCCCTCACCGGGTTTACGCCCCTGGACTTTACCCAATCCTTTCTGATCGCCTTCGCCCTGAGCTTTTCCAGTACGGTGTTCGCGGTCAAGGTGCTGGAAGAAAAAGCGGAGATGGCCGCCTTCCACGGACGGGTCGCCATCGGAATCCTCATCATGCAGGACCTTCTGGCGGTGATCTTCCTGACCGCTTCCACAGGCAAACTGCCCTCGCCCTGGGCCCTCGTGGCCGTCCCGGGCCTGTTCCTGATCCGCCCCGTGCTGATGTTCCTGATGGACCGCAGCGGCCACGGCGAGTTGATGATCCTGTGCGGCTTTCTGATGGCCCTGGTCTGCGGGGCCGGCCTGTTCGAAGGGGTGGGCCTCAAGGCCGACCTCGGCGCCCTGTATATCGGCATCCTGTTGGCACCCCATGCCAAGGCCCCCGAACTGGCCAAGCATTTGCTGGGATTCAAGGATTTCTTCCTGATCGGCTTTTTCCTCACCATCGGCCTGGCCGGCATACCAACCCTTGCGACTTTCGGGGCGGCTCTGCTCCTGGTGGCGGTGATGCCCTTAAAGGTGGTGCTTTTCTTCCTTCTCCTGACACGGTTCAAACTGCGGGCGCGCACGGCGGTGTTAACTTCCCTGAGCCTGGCCAACTACAGCGAATTCGGCCTCATCGTCGGCGCCATCGCCGCCGGCAAGGGCTGGATCGGTAATGAATGGCTGATGATCACCGCCATCGCTCTCTCCCTGACCTTTGTCATGGCCGCGCCGCTCAACACCCGGGGAAACGACCTTTACCAACGTTTGGCCCGTTGGCTGAAACGTTTTGAGACCGAAACCCGCCATCCCACCGACGCCCCGATCGATCCCGGCGATGCCCAAATCGCTGTTTTCGGCATGGGACGCCTCGGCACTTATGCCTACGACGCCCTTGCGGAACGCTACGGGGGGGTGGTCATCGGTATTGATTTTGACCACGCCACCGTTAAGCGTCACCAGGCCACCGGGCGCAACGTGATCTTCGGCGACCCCACGGATCCGGATTTCTGGACCCGCACGCCACCGGACCGTCAGCTGCGCCTGACCCTGTTGGCGATGCCCAAACACACCGCCAATCTCTCGGCGGCGCGTCAGGTGCGCGCCAAGGGGTTCACGCAGCGGGTCGCTGCCACAGCCCTCTTCGATGATGAAATCCCGGATCTGGAAAAAGCCGGGGTGGATGCGGCGTTTAATCTGTACAACGAGGCGGGGCTGGGGTTCGCCGCCCATGCCGGCGATCTCCTTGGAAAACGGCGGCCCAATTCCCGGCGGACGGGATCATCGTCGGTCAGCATTCCCGCCAGCCGCCAAAACGGGTGATACCAGCTTCCCGGCGGCCCCTTGCCCCTGCCCGATGAAGGACTTCTTGCCATGGTCCAAAAAGTCATTCTCGATATGGACAATGCCTTGACCATTCCGGCGCAGGACACCGATGACGCCCTGGCCCTGGCCCTGGCCCTGACATCGCCGGAGCTGGCGGTGCTGGGATGCACCACCTGTGCCGGCAATTGCCGGACGCACCAGTCGACACAGAACACCCTGTGTCTTCTGGAAGCGGGCGGCATCCGCACCCTGCCAGTGGCCGAGGGGCACCCCGCCGCCCTGGCGCGGGACCGGGAGGCCCATTTCCGTTACCTGGCCGCCAAGAGTGAAGGACCCCAAGCCCGCTATTGGAAAGGCTTGCCGCAACCGCCGCTCCCCACTCTGACAGCGGCCCCGCAGCCGGCGTGGGAGTTTATCCTGGAAACGGCCCGCCGCCATCCCGGCGAAGTGCTTTTTATCGCCCTGGGATCGTTGACCAACCTGGCCCTGGCCCTGCTGGAGGATCCGACCGGCGCGGCGCTGCTCAAAGGGGTGATTCACATGGGCGGGGCCTTCCAGCCTGTGGGAGGAGCGCCCTTTGTCTGGCAGACTGCGGATATTCCCGCCGACATCTGGCGCACCACCCTGCGCTTCAACACCCTTTTCGATCCTGAGGCCGCCGCCGTGGTCTTCCGTTCCGGCCTTCCCGTGACCCTGGTGCCCGCCAATGTCACCTCCCGGGTGTTCCAGCGGATAGAGCATCTTGACCTACTCCAAGCGGCCGGAACCCCCTGGCATCGCTTCCTTGAAGCCTATGCCCGCCCCTGGGTGCAATGGTCCCTCAAAGAACGCCGGCTGCCGGGCGCCCATATGCACGACCCCTTGACCGTGGCCACGGTCATCGACCCCGCCGTCTGCCGTTTCGAATCGATAAACCTGAGCGTGACGGCCCTGTTGAGGGGTAGAGACGACTGGCTGTCATGGGAGGGCGGCGGTCTGCCGGTCCGCATCGCCACGGAAGTGGATGCGCCGCGCTTTGAAAACTGGCTGGCCGAGCGCCTGGGCGCGCCTTTGGGGAAAGATTATCTTATCCCCCGGCCATGAAGCATAAAACCGGCCGTCTTCGGCCCGGATCGTCAGCCACACGAATCGCATTGATCGATAACGCTAGGCGGAAAAAGCATTGCCGACCTGGTTATAGACCGCCATAACGGCGGCGATCCGCCCCAGAACGACATCTTCAGGGTCCCATGGATGGGAAGTGCCGTCAGGATGGCCGGCGGCTTCGGGCAGGTGCTTACCCAAAAGGGCGGCAGGCGGCGGATACTGCCGCAGGTTGGCCAGCAGGCGCTGCAAGGCGGCTTTGGCCTCGGGCCAGGCCCAGTAGTAGCGGATCCGATCGGAAAAGGCCTGCCGGCGCAGCCGCTTCAGCTCGGCCGCCGATCCCCGGTAGTAGGCCTGCCAATAGCGGGAATCGGCCAGCATCAGGCGCTCCATGGTTTCCGGCAAATGGGAAAGCGTCACGCCCTTGTGATCGGCCAGAAGTTCTTCTTCGATCGCCGCGAGCCCGAAAAGCGCCTCCCGCATGGCATAAGTCAGGGCCGGGCCCACCTTGAGGATGCCGCACTGGTCGGCCACCATGCGGGACAGGGCCGCCGGGGTCTGGAAATCGGTCGAATGGGCCTCGAAGACGAGCCGGTCTTCCTGCCGGATATAGGCCACCAAGGGCTGCATGCGCTCTGCATCATAGGGATGGATCACCTGCGGTGCGAAATCAGCGCCGGTGTTCACCACCAGGGCCACAACCCGCTGCCAGGCCTTTTCCAAGCCCGCCGCTTCAAAGGCCTGGCGGCAGGCGGCGACGGTGTCCCGGACATGGACCGCCCCGCTCACCGGCGCCAACGCGGTCTGCCCGTCCTGCCCTCCCGGAAGGGGCACGTCGGATCCGATCACGTACCAGGGCGGCGCCACCCGCTGATCATGGGCGGTTTCCTCCGCCACACGGCACAACGCCGCGCTGCGGCGGCAAATCAGCGCCAGGGGAAGGCTGCCGTCCGGCTCCCGGGGATCGCCGACGCAGGGGGAGGAGGTGTCCAGGTGAATTTTCTGGTAGCCGGCGGCCACGCAGGCCGCGGCCAGTTCCATGGCCCTGGACAGGGCGTCCCCGGCGTTCTCGCCACGCCAGGGATAGGGCCCCAAATGGTCCGCCCCCAACAGCAGCCGGTGGCCGGGCAGGCCGGCGGCCTCCGCCAGCTGACGCACCCGGCGGCCGAACGCGGCCGGGGTCCATCCCGCATACCCACCGGAGAGATTGACCTGGCTGGCGGTGGACTCGATCAGGGCCGGCGCTCCGTCCCGCCGGGCCTGCTGCAGCACCGCCCGGACCGCATAGGGGCTGGCCGTGCAGGCAGCCGTCAGGGCGCACGGCCGTCCCTGCTTATGACGGCGAACCACTTCCCGAAGGACGGTCGCGGCCGGCATGTCCCGCCATCTGGGCATTGCGTTCCTCGATGTCCGTTATATCCGTGGGGGTCCTTCGGCGGCCCCCGCCTCGGGTGGTTCGTCTTGACACCCCCGGGGCTTTCTTCTAATATCGCTAAGTTTCTTTAGCGCACCCTCTGCTCGGATTTTTATGACAGCATCTAACGATACGCCCCAGTTGCCCAAAACCAACCCCCTCTCGGCCAAAGTCGCCGCATTGCTCGTCTACGGCCGCCCGGGGCTTGTTTTCGGCGGAATGATCTGCGCCCTGGCAGTCATGTGGAAACAGGACCCGCTGGTCTATACCCTGGGCGTCAGTTTTCTGCTGCTCTCCATGTCGTTCGACCTGGTGGACGGATGGTTCGCGGCCCGCTTCAGGCCCGACGCCCCCCTGGCCCACCTGGCGGACCGCCTGATGGACAAGCTGGTCTATTCGATTATTTTCCCGGTCATCGCCGTGGGCATGATGTGGCGCCTTCTGGTCATTACGCCGGACCACACCAAAGGTCAATTGCTGCACGCGATCTTTGTCCTCCTGCTGTGTGTAACCGTCCTGATCCGCGAAAACTTCGCCGCCTTCATGCGGGGTTTTGCCATCCGGCAGGGCACCGAGCCCGCCCTCAGCGAATACAACCGCCTGCGCACCATCGTAGCTGCGCCGGTCAGCGCCCTGCTCTATGCCTATGCCTTTTACATTCCGGAAGGCCCCCCTTCCTGGCTCTACTTCAAGATCACCTGGCTGGCCAATTTCCCGCTGCAGGGCCTCTTTTTCGTCGAAATCCTGTTCATGATCATCAACTTCGGCTCCATTGCCGGATACTGCCGCAAATACGGGACGCTCTGCCTGGACGAACTCTGCCTGGGCGATGCGGTCCTGCGGCGCCGGATCCTGGCCTTTTTCCCCAACGCCCTCACGGTCATGAACGCCATGATGGGGCTGATCGCGGTTTTCTTCGCCTACCAGGGCCGGGTCCGGGAAGCCTACCTCATGATCATCGGGGCGGCCACCTTCGATAAACTGGACGGCGCCGTTGCGCGGCGTCTGGGGCTCACGGAACCGTTGCCGGAGGAGGTCGGCCAGCGCAAGATCAATCTGGGCAACCTCATGGACGACTTTGCCGATGCGGTCAGCTTCTGCATCGTTCCGGGCTGGATCTTCTACATCTGCCTGCGGGATATCGCTCCGCAGCAATTCGTGCACCTTCCGGTGGGTCTGGTGGCCTTGCTGTACTCGGCCATGGGGCTGGGCCGACTGATTTACTTTACCCTCGATAAAACCCCGATTCCGGGCTTTTTCAAAGGGTACCCGACGCCCGCCGGCGCCATGCTGGTCCTGGCGCCATTGATTTCATTCAGCCAGGCCGTCAACGAGGCCTCCCACTGGGTCGCGTTCTGGGGGTATTTCGCATTTGGCGTGATGATCTTCACGGCCTTGTTGATGAACTGCTATTTCATCCGCTACCTGCACATCGGCCGTTTCATGAGCCGCAACCCCTGGATGACCCGACTCCTGCTCGTCATCCTGATGAGCGTGGTGACCCCCTATTTCGGGATCGTCAGCTTCCTCTTCATGTTTCTCTACGTGCTTTCACCGGTGGTCACCTGGCGGGTGGACCCGGATGAAGCGGCCCGCGAAACCCGCTCCACACCTTCCTGACAGGCTCTCCTGACCGCTCGGCCCCCGTCGTTTCCCCCTTGACTATCGCCCGGCAAGCTTTTATAGGCCTTCTACCATGACCGTCACGGCTGATCGCTGGCACGGCTGCCTTTCAAACGCACTCATCGCAAGGAGAATACAGATGTCGTTATGCCCCTGTGGATCGGAAACCCCCTACGAGGCGTGCTGCGAGCCCCTGATATCAGGGAGCCAGACCGCTGCAACCGCTGAAGCGCTCATGCGGGCGCGCTACAGCGCTTACGTCAAGGAGGAAGTGGCCTTTATTCTCGACACCACCCACCCTTCCCAGCGGGAACAATATACCGAAAGCGGCATCCGTCGCTGGGCGCACAACAGTGAATGGATCGGCCTGACGATCCTCGACACCCAGGACGGCACGGCCGACGATGACACCGGTACAGTGGAATTCGTGGCCGAGTATTTTGACAAGGGCCGCCGTCGCCGGCATCATGAGGTCGCCCAGTTCCGTCGGGAGGAGGGCCAATGGCTTTTTTATGACGGCCAGGCTCCCACCCCCCAAACCGTCGTCCGTTCCGGCCCCAAGGTAGGCCGCAACGATCCCTGCCCCTGCGGCAGCGGCCGCAAATACAAAAAATGCTGTGGCGCCTGACCTCCGGCGGTGCCATGGGCGGCCCCACCCCTAACCGAATAGGAACGCCATATGTTTGAAAAACTGATTCGCGAGCGGCGCAGCATCCGCCGCTTTGTCGATCGCCCGGTGGAATCGGAAAAAATTGACTTGCTCATGGAGGCTGCCTTGCGGGCCCCTTCTTCACGGGGTCTGAAACCATGGGAATTTGTGGTTGTCGACGACCGGGCGCCACTGGAGGCGCTGGCCGCCTGTAAACCCCATGGAGCCGGTTTTCTGGGGCAAGCCCCCCTGGGTATCGTGGTGTGCGTCGACCCGGAGCAAAGCGACGTATGGGTCGAAGACGGTGCTATTGCGATTATCTTTATTCAGATGATGGCAGTCGAACTGGGGCTGGGCAGTTGCTGGATTCAGGTGCGCAAACGGAACCACGCCGACGGGAGTCCGGCGCGCGACCATATCGCGCGCCACCTCGCTCTGCCCGATCGGTTGGAAGTGGAGGCCATGATCGCCATCGGCTATCCGGCCGAGCCCAAAGCAGGCCACGCTCGGGAGGGCCTGCTCTTCGACCGGATCCATGGAAACCGTTTCGGAACACCCTACGTTTTTAAAGGATAGTTACCTTTTTTGTTTTTCGGGCTAAAGTCCCGCTGCCGGCCGCCGATAAGGAACCTAAGGGCACTGCCGAAAACGCTGCCCCCAAACAGGGTTTTCGGCGCAATCCTCATAACCTTCCTTTGTTCCACCAGGGTGGCTTCGGCCACCCTGGTGTTCTCCTATCGCCTGGATGTTTGCACCAACCAGGGCGTTAAACCGCCGAGACCATATTCATGTCCCCCCGAGCGAACGCCCCATCCATATCTGACCATTCGATTCTCTTCGAAAAACCAACGGTCTTAATAAATACCTAAAGATTTTCCGTTTCTTTCCAATAACACTCAAAGGGTAGGCATTTGGCAACGATAGCCGGCACACGCACTGCCCGAAGAAAAAGACGCTATCGGATGGTTGCCAAATGGTTCCGTTGTCTCCCCTTTTTTCATCCGTATCAAAGGGAGTGAGCATGAGCGAGCGCACGATCCTGGAGAGAATTTCAAACCATCATGGTAAATTGCCGACGCTGCCTGGCATCGCCATAAAAATCCTGGAAACCGTCCAAAAGGAGCAGCCGGACCTGAGAGAAATCGGTGAAATCCTGTCCACGGATCCGCCTCTCAGCGCCGAAGTCCTGCGCCTGATCAACTCATCCCTTTATGCCCTGCCCCGCAAGGTGACCTCGGTATTCCATGCCGTAAACATGTTAGGTCTGAATACGGTCAAAAATCTGGCCCTCAGTTTTGTCCTGATCAAGCAGACCCAGGTTGTCACCGCCGAGCAATTCGACTATCCCAAGTTCTGGAAAAACTCGCTCACGGCCGCCGTCTCCGCCCGTCTGGTTGCCGAGTGTGTGGCCCCGGGCATGGCCGAAGATGCCTTTTTTCTCGGTCTGCTGCACGACATGGGTATCCTGACCCTGGCCAGCTGCATGCCCGATCAGTACGGCATGGTGATGGCCGAAGCCGCCGACGGCGCCTGCACCTGCCAGGACGCCGAAAATCAGATCCTGGGATTTGACCATATGGCGGTGGGCAACCACCTTCTCGCATCATGGGGACTGCCGCCGTATTTTTGTCTCCCGGTGGCCTGCCATCATGATCCCGGCCAGCTCAACGCCGGCGATCCTCAATTGCAGCGCATGAGCCGCATCCTGCATCTGGCCACCCTGTACATGGATTTGTTTGCCGAAGGCCGGCAGAGCTCCCATTTGGGCCTGATCGATCATTACGCTGATCAATATGGTTTCGGCCAGGTACTGGACATCGATCGGGTGGGGGAGCGCATCCTCGACCAGACCCGCCAAATATTTCCGTATTTCGACATCACCCTGCAAAGCGAAGCCGATTACCTTGAAATCGTCGACCGCTCACGGTCCGAATTGATCAACATGTCCAGCGGCTTTATCGACCAATTGATGGAACAGCAGCAGCAGATCCAGCAGCTGCGCCGTCAGGCGACCCACGACGGCCTGACGCAGCTGGTCAACTATCAGTTCTTCCATGAAGCCTTGGGGCGCGAAACCGCCCGTGCCAGACGCAGCCATTCCCCGCTGACCGTCATCATGGCCGACATCGATTATTTCAAGGCCGTCAACGACACCTACGGCCACCTGGCCGGCGACCATGCGATCAGGACCGTGGCCGAACTCCTTAAGGCCGGACTGCGGGAAACAGATTACATTGCCCGCTATGGCGGCGAGGAATTCGCCGTCATCCTGTTCGACATTCTGCCGGACGATGCCGTTATCGTGGCCGATCGTGTCCGTCAAACGATCAGCGAGGCGCCATTTCGGTTCGAAGAGCAGACCTTCCGGGTAACCATGAGCTTCGGCATCGCCACCATGTATCCCGAAGACAACATCACCAAAGAAGACCTGCTCAATCAGGCCGACCAGGCCCTCTACCGGGCCAAATCCGCCGGGCGCGATTGCTGCCGGATCTATCAGCCGCGCCTGCAATGCACAGCCGTAGGATTCTGAAGACAGGCTTGACCCGCCCGCGCGCGTCCTTACCTTTCATTCCCGTCATCCAATCTAATCGGTCATGCTGTGCCGCCCGGGGCGGCTGCATGCTGTAGAAATCCACATGCGGAGGATCTGGCATGCTGTTTTCGCAACGCTATTCGAAGGTCAGATGGATCGGGCTTTTGGCGTTGGTGTGGCTTGCGCTGGGAAGCGGCGCCCATAGTGCCGCGCCGAACGTTTCCGGGCGTCTGGTGGGGGGGCTGCGCCATTTGCCGGTGCCAACCGGAGAGAATGCGCTGCACTACAAGGTCTTCCGAGGGGACTACATTAAGTTCGAGCTTCCCCCGGGAACAAGCGAAACCATTCTGACGATTCCCGATCTGGGCATAGAGGAACGCCTACCTTCCGATACCACCGCGGCGCCTTATATCAAGATGAAGCAAAGCGGCCGGTTTGCCTTCACCCTCGGCGGGCGGGAAGGCCTGATCGAGGTGCTGGACTATCAGCCGGCCAATTACCGCGAGATGACCGCGGCCCAGACGGCGGCCTTCATTGAACGGGAAAACCCCCTTGTCCTGGACGTGCGCACACCGGCCGAATTCAAGGCCGGCCACCTGCCCGACGCCGTGCTGATCCCGGTACAGGAGCTCCAGCGGCGCATCGGCGAACTGGCCCCCTACCGGAACAAGGACATTCTCGTTTACTGCGCCACCGGCAACCGCAGCACCGTGGCCGCCAAGATCCTGATCGACCAGGGCTTCACCCGCATCGTCAACATGCGCCACGGCATCGCGGACTGGTACCGGCAGAAGTACCCGGTCGTCCGTTAGCGCCCTAAACGTCCGTGCGTCAAATAGGATGGGATTACCTTACGAAAGAAAAGCGCCTTTCGGCAGCCGACAGGTTCAACAACGATCGTCGCCGAGGGCTATCCCCGGGGCAGATCGCAGCACCCCTTTTCCGGCAGGGCCGTTTCGCCCATGAGATACAGATCCACCGCGCGGGCCATCTCGCGACCCTCGGAGATGGCCCATACCACCAGGGACTGGCCCCGGCGGGCATCGCCGGCCGTAAAAACGCCTGGCCGGCTGGTCATGCCGTTGCTATCCGTGGCGATGGTGCCGGTATCGGTGAGGGCAAGCCCCATCTGCTGTACGACCGTATCCTGCTCGGGACCGACAAACCCCATGGCCAGCAGGACGATCTCCGCCGGCCATCGGCGCGTGGTTCCGGGCAATTCGTGCATCGCGGGCCGCCGGCCGGGCTTCGCGTCGAAAGCCACCTCCACGGTTTCGATGCCGGTCAGACGGCCGCCCTGGCCGACAAAGCGTTTGGACAAAATGCTCCAGCGCCGTTCGCCGCCTTCCGCATGGGAGCTGCTGGTCCTGAGCCGCATGGGCCAGAAGGGCCAGGGCTGGCCTTCCGGACGCTCCTCCGGCGGCTGGGGCAGGAGCTCGAAGCTGGTCACGCTGCGGGCGCCCTGCCGGTGGCAGGTCCCCACACAGTCGCTGCCCGTATCCCCGCCCCCGATGATGACGGCATGCTTGCCGCCGGCGTTCAGGGCCGCATCCAATTCCGGCGATGGCGTTTTACCGGCCACCCGGCGATTCTGGCAGGATAAAAAATCCATGGCGAAATGAATCCCGGCCAGCTCTCTTCCCGGGATGGGCAGATCCCGCGGGCGCGTCGACCCCGTGCAAAGGACGACGGCTTCGAAATCCACCAGATCGTCCGCCGTAGTGGTCCGGCCGATCTCGACACCCGTCTTGAAAACGATCCCCTCGGCCGCCATCAGATCCAGACGGCGGTCGATGATGCCCTTTCCCAGCTTGAAATCCGGTATGCCGTAACACAGAAGGCCGCCGATGCGGTCGGCCCGCTCGAAGACCGTCACCGTGTGCCCGGCCCGGTTGAGCTGCTGGGCGCAGGCCAGGCCGGCCGGTCCCGAGCCGATCACCGCCACCTGTCGGCCGGTGCGTCGGGCGGGCGGTTCGGGCTTGACCCAGCCCTGCGCAAACCCTTTCTCGATGATGGCCTTCTCGATGTGCTCGATCGTCACGGCCGGTTCATTGATGGACAGGACGCAGGCTTCCTCGCAGGGCGCCGGGCACAGGCGCCCGGTGAATTCGGGGAAATTGTTGGTGGCCAGCAGTTGGGCCAGCGCTTCCTGCCATTGGCCGCGATAGACCAGTTCGTTCCAGTCCGGAATGCGGTTGCCCAGGGGGCAGCCCGAATGGCAGGTAGGCACCCCGCAGTCCATGCAGCGGGCCGCCTGTTGGATCAGCTTTTCCTCGGGGAAGTCCTGGTAGATTTCGCGATAGTCGCCGAGGCGTTCCGCCACGGGGCGGGTTTCCGGTGTTTCGCGCTCGAATTCCTTGAAGCCGGTCGGTTTACCCATGGGCGTAATCCTCAGGTCAGGCGTTGGGCCGGGGCGTGGCCTTCCGCCGCCAGTCTTTTCAGGGCCCGCTTGTATTCCAGCGGCGTGATCTTGACGAAGCGCGGCTGAAACCGGTCCCAATGCTCCAGAATGCGTTCGGCCAGGGTGCTGTGGGTGCAATCCCGGTGTTTTCGAATTAGCGCCTGCAAGGTATCCACATCCTCCAGCGTTTCCACGGGCTCCAGCGCCACCCCTTCCCGGTTGCAGCGGCGGGCCGCGAAGTCGCCGTCCGCATCCAGGACATAGGCCACGCCGCCGCTCATGCCGGCCGCGAAATTCCGTCCCGTGACGCCCAGCACGACCACCACCCCGCCGGTCATGTATTCGCAGCCATGATCCCCCACGCCTTCCACGACCCCCACCGCCCCGCTGTTGCGCACGGCAAAGCGCTCACCGGCCACCCCCCGGATGAAGACTTCACCGGCCGTGGCCCCGTAGAGCACCACGTTGCCCACGATGATGTTCTCCTCGGCGGGAAACGTTGCCGCGGCGGACGGACGCAGACTGAGCCGGGCGCCGGAAAGGCCCTTGCCGAAATAATCGTTGGCCTCCCCCTCCAGATGGATGCTAAGCCCCGGGGCGCCGAAGGCCGCAAAGCTCTGGCCGCCCGTTCCCCGGGCCCGGATCACGATGGTGTCCTCCGGCAAGCCATCCTGGCCGTGGCGCTTGGCGATTTCGTGGCTCAGGGTGGTGCCGACGCTGCGCTGGGTATTACGGACCTCGAGGTCGATCGTCATTGGTTGTTGTCTCTCCAGGGCCGGCGCCAGGCGTTCGATCAGAGCGGTGTCGAGGGGCGGCGGGGCGGCCCGGGTTTCCGCCAGCAGGCAGTGGTCCTGCACCGCCGCGGGGATGTCGGGCTGCTGAAGGATGGCGGCGAGATCCAATCCGCCGGCTTTCCAGTGATCGATGGCGGCGGTCATCTCCAGGCAGTCCACCCGCCCGACCATCTCCGCCACCGTGCGGAATCCCAGTTCGGCCATGATGCTGCGCAGATCCTCGGCCACGAAACGCATGAAATTGACCAGATGCCCGGGCCGGCCGGTGAACTTCTTGCGCAACTCCGGGTCCTGGGTGGCGATGCCCACCGGGCAGGTGTTCAGGTGGCAGACCCGCATCATGATGCACCCCAGACACACCAGGGACACCGTACCGAAACCGAATTCCTCGGCCCCCAGGAGGGCCGCCACGGCCACGTCCCGGGCGGTCTTCAACTGGCCGTCGGTCTCCAGCACCACGCGGTCCCGCAGGCCGTTCTGTCGAAGCACCTGGCGTGCTTCCGATAGCCCCAGCTCCCAGGGGAGCCCGCCGTAGCGGATCGACGTCAGGGGCGAGGCCCCGGTGCCGCCCACATCGCCGCTGATAAGGACCACGTCGGCCCCGGCCTTGGCCACGCCGGCCGCAATCGTACCGACGCCGGCCTCGGAAACGAGCTTCACGCTCACCCGGGCGGCCGGGTTGGCCATCTTGAGATCGTAGATCAACTGGGCCAGGTCTTCGATGGAGTAGATGTCGTGGTGGGGCGGCGGTGAAATAAGTCCCACGTAAGGGGTGCAGTGGCGGGTCTTGGCGATCCAGGGGTAGACTTTGCTGCCGGGCAGCTGCCCGCCTTCACCGGGTTTGGCCCCCTGGGCCATCTTGATCTGCAATTCATCGGCATGGGTCAGGTAGTCAATGGTCACCCCGAAGCGCCCCGAAGCCACCTGCTTGATGGCGCTGTTGCGCCAGTCCCCATTGGCATCCGGCCGAAAGCGGTCGGCATCCTCCCCGCCCTCGCCACTGTTGCTGCGCCCCCCCAGGCGGTTCATGGCAATGGCCTGGGTTTCGTGGGCTTCCTTGCTGATGGAGCCATAGGACATGGCCCCGGTCTTGAAGCGTTTGACGATGGCGGTCCAGGGCTCCACCGTGTCCAGGGGCACGGAATCGCCCGCCGGCCGCAGGTCGAAGAGGCCGCGCAGCAGTCCGCCCTCACGGTTCTGCCGATTGACGATGGTCGAAAAATCATCCCAGGCCGACCGGTTATTCTCTCGGACGGCCTGCTGCAGGCGGGCGATGGTCAAAGGGTTGTACTGATGCCGCTCCCCGTCACGTCGCCACTTGTAGGTCCCGCCAATCTCCAAAAGATCCTGGTCGGGAATGTCTGCGACGGGAAAGGCCTTTGTCAGACGCCGGGCGATCTCCCGGGCCAGGCCGTCCAGGTCGGCGCCACCGATGCGCGAGGCCGTCCAGGTAAAGTAGCGGTCCACCACCCCGGGCGCCAGACCCACACACTCGAAGATCTGGGCCCCGCGGTAGCTCTGGAGGGTCGATATCCCCATTTTGGACATGACCTTGAGAAACCCCTTGTCCACGGCCTTGCGATAGCGCTGCAGCGCCTGATGGCTATCCCCCACCAGGGCCGGCTCCCGGGCGGCCTGGTCACGCAGGGTGGCATAGGCCAGGTAGGGGTAGATCGCCCCGGCGCCAAATCCGCACAGGCAGCAGAAATGGTGTACTTCCCGGGCCTCGCCGGTTTCCACCACCAGGCCGCAGCGCGTGCGCAGTCCCTCCCGGATCAGATGGTGATGGACCGCGGCGGTGGCCAGCAGGGCCGGGATGGGGGCCTGCTGGCGCGCCGCGTCGCGATCGGTCAGGATCAGCAGGGCCGCGCCTTGGGAAACCGCTTCCGCGGCCTGCCGGCAAAGGGCTTCCAGCGCCTCTTCCAGCCCGCTGCCGCCCTGGCCAAGGGGATACAATATGGCAAGCGCCTCTGTTTTCAGACCGGACTGGCCCCGCAAGCGGGCCATATCTTCGTCCGATAGAAGCGGCCGCTCCAGGAACAGCTGATGGGCGTGCTGCGGTGTTTCCGCGAAGAGATTCCGTTCGCTGCCGATGGTGGTGGCCAGGGAAGTCACCAGTTGTTCGCGGATGGCATCCAGGGGCGGATTGGTGACCTGGGCAAAAAGCTGCTTGAAATAGTCGTAGAGCAGCCGGGGCCGGCGGGACAGGATGGCCAGGGGGATGTCGTCCCCCATGGACCCGGTGGGCTCTCTGCCGTCCCGGCCCATGGGCGCCAGGATCATGCGGATCTCTTCCGTCGTATAGCCGAAAAGCTTCTGGAGTGTTGACAGGCGGTCTCCGGCCGGCAGCACAGGCGCCGCTTCCGGCAGCTCCGCCAGGGAAACCATATTCCCGCGAATCCACTGCCCGTAAGGGCGGCGTCCGGCGATACCCGCTTTGATTTCCTCGTCCTCGACGATCCGGCCCTCCGCCATATCCACCAGGAACATACGGCCGGGCTGTAGACGGCCTTTCTTCAGGACATTTTCCGGTTCAATGGTCAATACCCCCGTCTCCGATGCCATGATCACCCGGTCGTCGCGGGTAACCGTATAACGGGAGGGGCGCAGGCCGTTGCGGTCCAGCACGGCCCCCACCACCGTACCGTCCGTAAAGGGAATCGAGGCCGGTCCGTCCCAGGGTTCCATGAGGCAGGCGTGGTAGGCATAGAAGTCCTTCTTGGCGGCCGGCATGGTGGCATGATGCTGCCAGGCTTCGGGGATGAGCATCATGATGCAATGGGGCAGGGAGCGGCCCGTGTGGTAGAGCAGCTCCAGGGCATTGTCCAGGATCATGGAATCGCTGCCCCCCGGTGTGGCCACCGGAAACAGTTTGACCAGGTCTTCCCCGAACAACTCGGAAGCGAAGAGCCCCTGGCGGGCGTTCATCCAGTTGATATTGCCCCGCAGGGTGTTGATCTCCCCGTTGTGGCACAGAAAGCGAAAGGGCTGGGCCAGCCCCCAGGATGGCAGGGTGTTGGTGCTGTAACGCTGGTGGACGATGGCCAGGGCCGAAGCCATGGCGGGATCGTCCAGATCGGGATAGAAGGGGCGCATCTGATCGGCCAGGAACATGCCTTTGTAGACCAGGGTTCGGGCGGAAAGGCTGGGAATATGGAACGCGCTCTTCCCGGACCCGCCGGCCTCCCGAACCCGCTTTTCCATGACCTTGCGGATGAGGTAAAGCTTGCGTTCAAATGCGGCGGCGTCCGTTAGCTCCTCCCCCCGGCCGATGAAAACCTGCCGGATCGAAGGACGCGTGGATCGAGCCAGATCGCCGATGACTTCCGGACGGACCGGCACCCGGCGCCAGCCCAGCAGCACCTGCCCTTCTTCACGGACCACGGCCTCGAATTGGGTCCGACACCACTGCCGCCGGTTTTCATCGTGGGGCAAAAATACCAGCCCGGCCCCGTAAGCGCCCTTTGCCGGCAGGGCGATACCCGCCTCCTGGGCGGCTTTCAGCAAAAAGGCATGGGGCATCTGGATCAGGATGCCGGCCCCGTCACCGGTGGTGGCGTCGCAGCCGCAGGCCCCGCGGTGGGCCAGATTCTCCAGGATCCGCAGGCCGTCGCGCACGATGGCGTGCGAGGCATGCCCCTTGATGTGGCAGACCAGCCCTACACCGCAGGCATCGTGATCGAACAGGGGGCTATAGAGCCCCTGGGCCCGGGGAGGCCGGCAAAGGGTGTCGCTGGGGGATGAATGGTGTCGCTCAGGCATCTCGTTTGGGTTCCATTCGCGAAAGCTGGGTAGCGTGACCTGCTTGGTCGTATACATCAAACAAGGCGATAGATAGCAAGCCTCATACCAGACGGGCCGCCCGGCGCCTTAAATGCACCAACGGCCCGAACCGCATACTTCGGGCATCTTGCCAGCTTGCCCGCAGGGAACAGACCGCCTCCCTTCTGAATGACAATTATGTCGCCAAACCGCCGTCCCGCTGACAACTTTGTCAGGCATTCACCCAAAGTTGCGGGAAAGCGTCTTCGACCTGCGGCCCCGAGATAGTCGTATGGATGACGGTCTTAGGGATGCCGCCGCCCCCTGATCTTCCAGTGCAAGCCGGCAAACCAGAGAACGGCCAGCACCTGCAGCGCGAGCAGCAGCCCGAAACCGGCCCGGTAGCCTTCCGGGGCATAGCCGGTGAGGGTGTTGGGCCATTGATCGATGACCGCGCCGACGCCCCATTGCGCGCCGAAGGCGGCCACGAAGACCAGCAGGTTGAGGCCGGTGTTGACCCGGCCGGCCAGATCGGCCGGGAAGCGCTGGGAAAGATCGGCGTAGACCAGAATGCCGCTGGTGCCGGAAAATCCGAATACGATCCAGAGCAGCATGGGGGGCAGGCGCCATTGCAGCATGATCGCGGCCTGGCAGGACATGAAAAGCAGCATGCCCGCAGCGGCCACCGTCATGGGACGGATACCGGCGCGGCTGAGACGTTCGGCCACGGTTCCCATAAAAATATAGCCGGCCACCATGCCGGCCGCCGTGGCGAAGAGAACGCCCGCCACGGCACCCCGCTCCAACCCGGCCACGTCCCGCAGCCAGGGGCCGGCCCACAGGCTCTGCAGCGCCATGAAGGTGGCCTGGGAAAGGGTGGCCCAAGGCGCCGCCCGCCAGAACACCGGACTGGAGAAGATTCGCCATACGCCGCGTCCCTGGTCGCGCAGCGAGGCCGCCGGCGCTGTAACCGGCTTGTCCGGCACCACCCCCCAGATCACGATCGCCACCAGCACCGTCAAAACGGTCAGTCCGGTAAAAAGGCCCCGCCAGTCGGTCACCGACAGCAGGAATTCCACCGGTGCGGTAGCGGACATGGCACCCAGTCCGCCGGAGGCCATCTGGATACCGTTGACCAACGGCAGCTGGCGGCGCGGAAACCACTGCACGAAGGCCTTGAAGGCCGCCATCAGACAGGCGGAGACCCCGAAACCGATCAGGGCGCGGCCCACGACGACTTCCGTCAGGGTGGTGCCGCGGGCGAACAGCAAAGCGCCGGCCGCGGCAACGAGCAGCAGCAAGGCTTCGATGCGCCGGGGACCGAAACGATCCAGCAGGACCCCAAGGGGCAGCTGGGCCGAAGCGAAGGCGATGAAATAGGCCGCCGTCAACAGCCCCAGAGCAGACGGGGCGATTCCCAGGTCCAGGGCCAGATTGGGGGCGATGACCGCATTCACCGTCCGGAAGAGATAGGAGAGAAAATACCCGCCGGCAAAGGGCAGGAAGATGCGCAGATGGAAGGCAAAGGCGTGTTGGCTCATCGGGATGGTATCCACTGTTCGCAGCCGGGCGGTTTTCCATGATCAGGCGCATCGACGGTGCCACGATTGGGTGGGGAAGTCAAAAGGAAAACCGGGCGGCTTGCCTGACGGTCGTGCCCCGGCATCGGGGCCGGCGCCCTGCTTGCCTCTTGACGGCGGGGCCTCAGGTATCCATATATAGGAACGCGCATCCGCCGTTCTTCCCACTGCCCACCGAGGCCGCTTTAGCGGCGCTTCCCTTTTACCCATCATCGCGGATGATCGCAGTGTCATGCCCGGTCGCGGACGATTTGCGGATGGGGTCTGATCGACCCCTCCGGCGCGCAGGTCCCTCTGTTTTTGGCAAAAGGCGTCATTGCCCGTTTTAACGCCCCATTTCACCGCTTGTCATGCGAAAGGAGGTCCCCATGTCCATGTCACGGCGTCTCAGTATCGCGATTCTCTGTGCAGCCGCATTGCTTTTAATGATCGGGTGCGCCACGGTGCGGTTTACGCCCACCGGGGAGTCCCGTCCCGCCTACGCGGGCGCGGTCAAAATTTTGAAGGCCTACCCGGAAAAGGGCACCTATGACGAAATCGGCTGGGTATCCGCCGACGGTGATTTCAATACCCCCTGGTCGCAGCTGCTGGGCCTGCTGCAGAAGGAGGCAGCGGCCCACGGCGCCAACGCCATCGTTATCGAAGAAAAATTCACCACCCAGATGGACACGCCCCAGTACAGCGTGGGCGTCAACCAGCAAAACGACGTGCGCTCCGTGACAGCGGTGGCGATTCGGGTCAACGCCCCCTGAGCCCCTGGGCGATCCCCGGTCGATACACGTTTGACGGGCCCCAGGACATGCTCACGCGCGGAATCGTTGCCATTGCCCCTCGTTTCTGATAATCGTTCCTGATTAATGGCGGACTGCTCTTTTCCGTTATGGGCAGCGCCTGCCGTTCAATCATCTTAAGCGAGGTATGCCATGAATTCATCCCGCCCAGCACCGCCTGTTCACCAGCTTCCCGGAATACCAGCGCCGGGTGCCATGAACCGGCGCAGCTTCTTGAAACACAATGCCCGTCTGCTGCTGTGGACCTGTGCCGTCACGGCCGGGCTGCGGCTGCCCCGGGTAAAGGCGGCTGATCCGGTGCCGGATATCGCCGTGGCCGTGGGTAGCCGGGTGCCGGCCACCCGGGCCGCGGTGGACCTGCTGGGCGGCATGGGGCGGTTCGTAAAACCCGGCCAGAAGGTGGTGATCAAGCCCAATATGAGTTTTGGCGGCGGTCCCGAAGACGGCACCGACACCCACCCGGATATCATCCGCGAACTGGTGACCCTGTGCAAGGAAGCCGGTGCGGCGCGCGTCCGGGTGCTGGACCACACCCTGCGGCGGGAGGAGCGCTGTATCGAAGGCGTTCAAAAGGCCTGCGAGCTGTACGGCGACGACGTCGTCCAGGCGGTCTCCCGCAGCCGTTTCTTCAAGGCCGCGGCCATTCCGGAAGGCCACCAGATGCGGGAAACCGATGTGATGCGGGACGTGCTCGAGGCCGATGTCCTGATCGCCGCCCCGGTGGCCAAGTCTCATTCGGGCTCCGGGGTCAGCCTGTCCATGAAGGGCATGATGGGGCTCATCTACAATCGGGGCGTCATGCACAGCCGCTACGACTTGCATGAATCCATCGTGGATCTGGCCTCCCTGCTGAAGCCGGCCCTGGTGGTGGTGGACGGCTCCCGGGTCCTGAGCACCCATGGCCCGGGAGGCCCGGGACTCGTGCTCAAGAGCGATACCATCATCGCCTCGGCGGACATGGTGGCGGCCGATGCCCAGGCCGTGGCCATGTTCGAGTGGTACGGGCGCAAGCTGCAGCCCCGCAACGTGAAACACATCCGCATCGCCCACGAGCGCGGGCTGGGACGCATGGATGTGGAAAACCTGACACGCAAGCAAGTCCAGGTCGGATGACACTCCAGCGCTTCGTGCAGGTCGTCAGCCTGACGCTGTTTCTGCTCCTGCTGACCGGTGCCGCCCTCCATTACAGCGGCTGGCTGCCCCTCGATATGTTTCTGGGGCTCGATCCGGCGGCCGCCCTCCTGACCGGGCTCGCCGCCCGGGTGTGGCTGGGCACTTTCCTGGCGGCCCTGGCCCTCCTGGTGCTGACCGGGCTAGTGGGCCGGTTCTTCTGCGGCTACCTCTGCCCCCTGGGCACCCTGATCGACGGCGCGGAGGCCTGTCTGCGCCAACCCGCGGCGGCCAGACCCGGCCTGCCCCCCCAATGGCGCCGCGCTAAATACGCGCTGCTGGTCTTTTGTGTCGCCGCGGCCTCGGCCGGCTTGTCACTGGCCTTTCTGGTGGCCCCCATCCCGCTGGTAACACGCTTTGTGGCCCTGACCATTCTGCCCGCCCTGCAGCTGCTGGCCGACGGGCTGCTCCAGCTGGTGGCCCCCCTGGCCGACCGGTTCGATCTCACCCGTCTGCTCTATCTCCAACTGCCCCTGCCGCGCTTTGACCTGCAATGGGTCACCCTGCTGCTGGTGCTGCTCATTCTGGCCAGCGGCCGCTGGTGGTCCCGCCTCTGGTGCCGCTGCCTCTGCCCGGCAGGCGCCCTGATGGCCCTTTGTGCCCAACGCCCGCTGGTACGCCGCCGGGTCAGCGAGGACTGCATCGACTGCGGCCTGTGCGCCCGCCGCTGCCCCACGGCGGCCATCGGCGACGATCCCCGCCTTACCGCCCATGGGGAATGCATCACCTGCCAGACCTGCCGCCGGGTGTGCCCGACCGGGGCCGTAAAATTTTCCTTTGCCCCGGCCAAGCCCGTGGCGGAAAAACCTGGTGTTATCCTTTCCCGTCGGGGGCTAATGGTAACCGCGGCCTGCGGCCTGGGCAGCGCCGCCATCACCCTGACCGGGGCCCGCCATCTGTTGGGGGAGACCGGCACCCGGCGCATCATTCCGCCGCATCTGATCCGCCCGCCCGGAGCCCGCCCCGAAAACGACTTTCTGCGGCGCTGCTACCGCTGCGGCGCCTGCCTGGCCGCCTGCCCCACCAACACCCTGCAGCCTTTCGGTCTGGACGCCGGCCTGCCGGGCCTGCTGACACCGGTGATAACGCCCCAGATAGGCCCCTGCGACCCCACCTGCACGGCCTGCGGTCAGGCCTGCCCCACCCGGGCCATTCGCGCCCTGCTCCCGTCCGAGCGCATCTGGGCCAAGGTGGGCACGGCCCACATCCTGCGCCAAAAGTGCCTGGCCTGGGAGTTCGACCGCAAGTGTCTGGTATGCGACGAGGTCTGCCCCTATGATGCCATCGAACTGCGACGCGAACCGGGCCTCAAGGTGGCCGTGCCCTTCGTGGTGGAGAACCGTTGCAGCGGCTGCGGCTTCTGCGAGCATCACTGTCCGGTGGAAGCCCAACCCGCCATCGTGGTGGCGCCCATGGAAGCCCTGCGTCTGTCGACGGGCTCTTACCGGCGGGAAGGCCGGGCCATCGGCCTGCGTCTCCGGCTGAGCACCCAGAAGAAAGTTGCCGGGGGGGATGAAACCGTCTATCCGGTGGATGAAGGCCAGAATGGGTCGGGGCTGCCGCCGGGGTTTTCAGAATAACCAGCCCGGCGGTCAGCCGCGCGCGGCGGGCCAGCCCGGAAGCCGCTCCAGCAGGCGTTTGATTTCCCGGATGCGCAGCCCGTACCCCAAAATAACCAGCAGGAGCAAAAAAACGCCGCTCACCAGGGCCACTGTAATCAGGCTGCCCAATGTCGTGGCGGAGGCCACGTGCGCCGCAATCCAGTAGCGCAGGAGCCTCAGGACGGCCCACAGCGGCAGGGAAAGCAGCACCATTTTCAGAAAAAACCGGTAGACGGCGCCACTGCCGGCATTGCGGCTGCGCCGGTTCCAGATGACGAAGAGCAGGGCCACCTGCGCCAGGGCCGAAAAGGATACCGCCAGGCCGACCCCTACGAGGCCCATCGATTGCATGCCGAGGTAGTAGAGCGGCACGCTCACGATCACCGCCAGGGTGCCGTACAAGGCCGGCAGAAGGGTGTTTTGAGTGGCGTAAAAACCGCGGTTGACGGCGGTCTGGGAGGCGAAGGCCACCGCCCCCAGCATCAGGCACCCCAAAACCGGGGCCGTCATCAATACATCGCCGCGGGTGAAACGCCCCCGCATGTAGAGCAGGGTGACCACCTCCTCGCGCAGCACGATGATCAGCACGGCGAAAGGCAATACAATGCACAGGTAGCGCAAGGTGTCGTTCAGGAGCTGGTTCATTTCGGCCAGGCGCCCTTCGGCGGCCATGCGCGTCATGAAGGGATAGATCGCGATGCCCAGCGCCTGCCCGAAGAAGGCTACCAGCATCTGCATGATGCGCATGGCGTAATCGATCCAGGCGATGCTGCCCGGAGGCAAATAGCTGCCGAAGAACTTGGTGAAGATCTCGGTGGAAAACATCATGGTCAGCCCCAGCATCAGGGGCAGGGTCAGGCGCAGGTAACGCCACAGGTCGGAATGCCGCCAGTCCCAGAGCGGTGTGAAGCGCAGACCGACCCGGCGGGCGCCCTTGATCTGGAGGGCGAAATTGCCGATCAGCGCGCCGCCCAGGACACCCCAGGCAAAGCCTTCCATGCCCAGGGATGAGGCCAGCAGAACACCCCCGGCGATGATCCCCAGGTTGTAGACCAGCGGCGCCAGGGCCGGGATAAAAAACCGCTCCTGGGCGTACTGGACAGCCGCCATCAGGCCCCCGGCGAAAAAGAAGAACTGGGCGGGCAGGATGATGCGCGTCATACGCACGGTCATGGCCACAAAGGCCGGATCGCTGCGCCCCGGCGCCAAAACGGCGACCAATTGCGGCGTCAGCACCTCGGCCACGGCAATCAAAATGATCAGCAACGTACCGAATACCGTCATGATCAGCGAGAAGACCTGCCAGCCTTCCTCGGCACGGTCTTCCGCCAGATAGCCGGTGAAAATGGGGATAAAGGTGACCGCCATGAAGCCGCTGGCCACGATGTGGTTCAGGATTTCCGGTACGATGAAGGCCACCCGGTAGGCGTCCACGGCGGCGTCCGCGCCGGCCACCCCGGCAATGACCATTTCCCGGACCAGGCCCATGACGCGGCTGAGAAAAATGGACGCCATCATGATAGCGGAGGCAATCCCGATTTTCCGCCACAATCGGGCGGTTTTATCTTCGCTGGGCTTCGGGGCGGCAGAGGATGACATGCCCCCCTGTATAGGAGGGATCTCCGGCTTTGTCCACAAGAATGCCGCTGCCGCCCCGGCGGCGGCATTAGCCCTTGACCTCAGTCATCCGGGACCTTATGGGATAGAGAAAACAATCCGGAACACGCACGTTCCTCAAATTCGAGAACCAACCGAAAGCCTCTTCCCATGCAGCTTGACGCCATGCTTTGCGACCTGGACGGCACCCTCCTGGACACCCTGACCGATCTGGCGGACGCCGCCAACCGGGTGCTGGCCGAAGCCGGCCTGCCGATCCACCCCCTCAGCGCCTACCGCGGGTTTATCGGTGACGGATCGCGCCGGCTGATCACCCGGGCCCTGCCCCAGGACCGGCGCAATCCGGATACCGTGGACGCCTTTCTGGAACGCTTCAAAGCCGACTACGGCGCCAACTGGAAATCCGCCACACGCCCCTACCCTGGCATCCGGGAGCTTTTGCAGACACTCACCCGCCGCGGCATTCCCCTGGCGGTGGTGACCAACAAGCCCCAGGAATTTGCCGAATGCTGCCTGGCACACTTCTTTGCGGACGTGACCTTCCGGGCGGTCCGGGGACAGACGGGGAACCGCCCGCTGAAGCCCGATCCGGCCCCGGCCCTGGATGCGGCGGCCCAGTTGGGGGTGGCGCCGGCAACCTGCCTCATGCTGGGGGACAGCGGGGTGGACATGCAAACCGCCCGGGGAGCCGGGATGCTGCCGCTGGGGGCGTCCTGGGGGTTTCGGCCGGTGGCGGAACTGACGGCCGCCGGCGCGGCGGGCATCGCCCGGCATCCCCGGGAAGTTCTCGAATGGTTCCCACGAAGCGAAGCCCCATGACCCCCAAGCCCTTCCCATCTCTGGTGCATGAAACCGTCGCCACCATTGTGGACGGCTACCGCGCCTACCGGAACGATTTCCAGGCCATCACGGCCCGCGCCCTGGATCGCTTCGTGCGCTGTGACTGGAGCGGCATGCAGGACGATGCGCTGGAACGGCTGGAGGCCTATCAGAAGGTTCTGACGTCGGTCGTGGCGGATCTCGACGGGATGCTGGGGCGCCAGGCCGCCGACCCCTCTTTCTGGGAAAAGGCCAAGGCCGGCATGGCCCGCGACATCGGGCAGGTGACGGATCCCGAACTGGCCGAAACCTTTTTCAATTCCGTGGTGCGCCGGCTGGCCAACATCATCGGGGCCGATCCGCGTTTGGAGTTTCTGCACGATGCCCCCCGCGCCCTGCCCGCCCCCCAGGCCAACCGCGATTTTCTGACGTTCCCGGCGGCCGGACGCTCTCTGGAAACGCTTTGCAGTGCCCTTCTCCATGAATCCCCCCTGGCCGGATATTTTCGGGACATCGAGCCCGAAGCCCGGCGCATGGCCGCCCACCTGGCGCCCGTCTATGCGCAAGCCAGCGTATCCGGCGGCACCAAGGGCATCGATCGTCTGGAAATGCTGTCATCCCCCTTTTTCCGGGGGATGGGGGCCTATCTGATCGGACGGGTGGTGACCCATGAAGGCCTCACTCAGCCCCTGGCCATTGCCCTCGTCAGCGACAACCGCGGCATCCGCATCGATGGCCTGATCGATGATACGGAAGGTCTTCGTCTGCTGTTCAGCTACACCCATTCCTACTTCCATGTCGCCACGGACCGGATCCGACCTCTGATCGCGTTTCTGCATCCCCTCCTGCCCCGCCGCCGCCTGGCCGAGCTCTATATTTCCATCGGCTTCAACCGCCACGGCAAGACCGAACTCTACCGCGATCTGGCCCGCCACCAGAACACCTGCCGCGATAGTTTCGACATCTCACCCGGCAAGCCGGGCATGGTCATGGCCGTGTTCAACATGCCCTCCGACGACCTGGTCTTCAAGATCATCCGCGACCATTTCGCCCAGCCCAAGCACACCACCCGCCGGGAAGTGATGGCCAAGTATGCCTACATCTTCCGTCACGACCGGACCGGGCGCCTGCCGGATACCCAGACCTTCGATCATCTCAAATTCGGGCGCGGCTGCTTCCACCCGCGCCTCATTCAGGAGCTGGAAACCACCGCGGCCCGCTCCGTCACCATCGACGGGGATGACGTTACCATCCTGTTGGCCTATGTCGAGCGCCGGGTGCTGCCCCTCGACCTCTACCTGACCGAAGCCCCCCCCGAAGCCGCCCGGGCGGCCGTCATCGATTTCGGCCAGGCCATCAAGGACCTGGCCTGCAGCAATTTGTTCCCCGGCGATATGCTGCTGAAAAATTTCGGCGTCACCGGACTGGGCCGGGTGATCTTCTACGACTTCGACGAAGTCTGCCCGCTGACGGATTGCCGCTTCCGGCGCAAACCGCCGGCGGTCTCCTACGAGGACGAACTGGCGGCGGAACCCTGGTATTACGTGGCGGAAAACGATATCTTCCCGGAAGAATTCGAAAATTTTCTGGGCCTGACCGGGACGCTTAAAACGGCCTTTCTGGAACACCATGCCGATCTTCTGGGGGTGGACTTCTGGCGGCGGACCCAGGCGGAAATACGGGCCGGCAGACCGATTCATGTCTATCCCTACCAACGGTTCGCCGATCTGAAACCCCTCTGAGCCGGCCGTATACATCCTCGGCAGGAGATGACGGTTTATATAGCGAATGTTAAAAAGGCACCTTGTCAAGGGTGCCTGCGGTAGTTACCTTCCTCTTTAAGCATTCATCCCGTCGCGACGGTCGCTAGCGTTTATCCATCGATAGCATCTTTCGGCATCGGCCAGCGTTCGCACGCTCTGGAAATCCTTGCCCTAGCCCGGATAGGCTTGCAGTTCCCAGGTCGCTACGGCCTTGGCCGGAACCAAAATCTACCGCTTCGGGACAGCGCTATAAAATAAAATCCAGGTTTGACAACCGAAGACAACCACCCCCCATCCCCAATCCGGGATAGTAAGGAGGCTCTTACATGCAAGCCACGCTCACGGTCGATGGTATCGACGTCCAGGCCCCGGTTCCCGAGGCTTTTTTGCGGGTGCTGACCCCCGAGGCCCTGCGCTTTGCCGGCGCCCTGGCCCGTGAATTTGAAGACCGGCGCCAATCCCTTCTCGAACGCCGCAAGACGGTCCAGCAGGACATCGACAATGGTCGTCTGCCGGATTTTCTCCCGGAAACCCGCGCCATCCGGGAGGGCGACTGGAAAATCGCCCCCATTCCCGACGACCTCCAGGACCGCCGCGTGGAAATCACCGGCCCGGTGGACCGTAAGATGGTCATCAACGCCCTCAACTCCGGGGCCAAGGCCTACATGGCCGACTTCGAAGACTCCCACTGCCCCACCTGGACGGCAACCATCGAGGGCCAAATCAACCTCATGGATGCCGTGGACGGTACGATCGCCTTCGACAGCCCGGAAGGCAAGCATTACGCCCTGAACGACCAAACCGCGGTCCTGCTCGTTCGTCCGCGAGGCTGGCACCTTCTGGAGAAACATGTCCTGGTGGACGGACGGCCCATCTCGGGCAGCCTTTTCGACTTTGCCCTTTACTTCTTTCACAATGCGGCCAAGCTGGTTGAAAAAGGCTCCGGCCCCTATTTCTACCTGCCCAAACTGGAAAGCCACCTGGAGGCCCGGCTGTGGAACGACGTCTTTGTCCGGGCCCAGGAATTACGCGGTATTCCCCAGGGCACGATCAAGGCCACGGTGCTGATCGAAACCATTCTGGCCGCTTTCGAAACCGAGGAAATTCTCTACGAGCTGCGCGACCACATGGCCGGTCTCAACTGCGGCCGCTGGGACTACATCTTCAGTTTCATCAAAAAGTTCAAGAACCTGCCGGAGTACATCTTCCCGGATCGCGCCCAGGTCACCATGACCCGCCACTGTATGCGCTCCTACTCCCTGCAGGTCATCAAAACCTGCCACCGCCGCGGCGCCCATGCCATGGGGGGTATGGCCGCCCAGATTCCCATCAAGGACGATCCGCAACGCAACGCCGCCGCCCTGGCCAAAGTGCGCGAAGACAAGGTCCGCGAAGCCACCGACGGCCACGACGGCACCTGGGTGGCCCATCCGGGCCTGGTGGCCATCGCCCTGGAAGAGTTCGACCGCCACATGCCCCAGGCCAACCAGATCGATCGGCTGCGGGAAGACGTCCAGGTGTCGGCCCGGGATCTGCTGCGCTGCCCGGAAGGGACCATCACCGAAGACGGGCTGCGCAACAATGTCAGCGTCGGCCTCCAATACATGGCCAGCTGGCTGGGCGGCAACGGCTGCGTGCCCATCTACCATCTCATGGAAGACGCGGCCACGGCCGAAATTTCCCGCACCCAGCTCTGGCAGTGGGTGCATCATCCCAAGGGGGTGCTGGAAGACGGGCGCGACATCACGCTGGATCTCTTCCGGACCGTTCTCAAGGAAGAGCTCGCCGGGTTGCGCACCGCACTGGGCGAGGCGGCCTTTGCCCAGGGGCATTTCCAGGAGGCCGCCGACCTGCTGACCGCCATCATCAGCGACGCTACCCTGGACGAATTCTTGACGCTGCGGGCCTATGCGCAGCTGGACTGATATGGTTAGAAGCCATCTCAACATTAGACGATAGCTTCTATCGTCACGACACGTCTATCACCATGCCAATTCCGGGAGGAAAGCTACTATGGCCAAAACCATCGCCCAACGCGCCCTTGAAATCGAAGAACGTCTGACCTGCCATATGGTGTTGCCGGATGAGATCGAAGAAGTGGAACAGGGCTGGCGGGATGATCCCCGCTGGAAGGGCGTTGTACGCCCTTACAGTGCCGAAGACATGCTCAAGCTGCGCGGCACCCTGACCATCGACTACACCTTCGCCACCATCGGAGCCAAGCGCCTGTGGCAGTTGATCACCACCAAAGACTATGTCGCCGCGCTGGGGGCCCTCACCGGCAACCAGGCCGTGCAGCAGGTGGAAGCCGGGCTGCAGGCCATCTATCTCAGCGGCTGGCAGGTGGCGGCCGACGCCAACCTGGCCGGCGAGATGTATCCCGATCAGAGCCTCTACCCTGCTAACAGCGTACCGGCGGTGGTGCGCCGCATCAACAATGCCCTGCGGCGGGCGGACCAGATCCAGGTGCTGGACTGCCGGGGTGACGGTCCTTATTGGTTCGCCCCCATCGTGGCCGATGCCGAAGCCGGCTTCGGGGGACCTCTCAACGCCTATGAATTGATGAAACAGATGATCGATGCCGGTGCGGCTGGCGTTCACTTCGAAGACCAGCTGGCCTCGGCCAAGAAATGCGGCCATCTGGGCGGGAAAGTGTTGGTGCCCACCAGTGAGTTCATCACCAAATTAGTGGCCGCCCGGTTGGCCGCCGATGTCTGCAATGTGCCCACCGTTCTCATTGCCCGCACGGACGCCGATGCCGCCACCCTGCTGACCAGCGACATCGATGAACGCGACCGGCCGTTTATCGTGGACGAATCCCGCACCAGCGAGGGATTCTACCGGGTCCGCAGCGGCGTGGAGGCCGCCATTGCAAGGGGGCTGGCCTATGCGCCCTACGCTGATCTGGTGTGGTGTGAAACGTCCCGCCCCGACATGGACCAGGCCAGGAAATTCGCCGAGGCCATCCACGCCGAATACCCGGACAAAATGCTGGCTTACAACTGCTCGCCCTCCTTCAACTGGAAGGCCCACCTGGACGATGCCGCCATCGCCCGCTTCCAGCGCGAATTGGGCGCCATGGGCTACAAGTTCCAGTTCGTGACCCTGGCCGGCTTTCACTCCCTTAACCTGGGCATGTTCAACCTGGCGCGCTCCTACAAGGACAACGGCATGCTGGCCTACTCCAACTTCCAGCAGGACGAGTTCGAACAGGAAAAAGAGGGCGGCTACAGCGCCATCACCCACCAGCGTTTCGTGGGGGCCGGCTATTTCGACCGCCTGATGAACACGGTCACCGCCGGGCAGACCTCGGTCTCCGCCCTCAAGGGATCCACCGAAGAAGAGCAATTCTGAGCTGCAACCCGATAAACCCGTCTTCCCCGACGGGGTCCCCATGACCAACGGCCGATCCGCTTTGCGAATCGGCCGTTATGTCGTGTATATTTTCTCCAGTCGCTCCATGCGCGGTGATCTGATGTCCCATGACCCCATCGAAACCCCGTTGAGTTCGCTGCCAAAATCTGCTATCTCCCCCGCGGTCCTTTTTCACCAACTGCTAGGGAGTGCCCATCCAGAGGTGGTAGATTTTGGTTCCGGGCAAGGCCGCAGCCGACTGGCACCCGCAGGCGTAGCCGGGCTACGCCGAGGACCGACAGGAGGCGAGAACGCCGCCAGGGGCCAAAAGATGCCACCGCTGGATGGGCACTAAGGAGTTGTCATGACTGCCTTTGATTTCGACCGCCCCATCGACCGCCGCCATACGGCCAGCCTCAAATGGGACAAATACGCCGGACGGGATGTTCTGCCCCTGTGGGTGGCCGATATGGACTTTGCCGTGCCGCCGGCAGTCATCGAGGCCCTGCACGAACGTCTCGCCCATCCCGTCCTGGGCTATACCCGCCCCCCGCAGAGCCTGGTGGAGACCGTGGTCCGGGTGCTGCGGCAGCAGTATGACTGGTCTATTGAACCGGAATGGATCGTATGGCTGCCCGGGCTGGTCACCGGTCTCAATGTGGCCTGCCGTAGCGTGGGCCAGGATGGCGACGCGGTGGTGACCGCCACCCCGGTCTATCCGCCCTTTCTGAAAGCGCCCCTGTTGGCCCGCCGCAAGTTGATCACCGTGCCCCTGCGCCAGGACACGACCGGCTGGCATTGGGACCTGGAACGTCTGGAGGCCGGCCTGACGCCCCAAACCCGGCTGCTGCTGCTGTGCAGTCCCCACAATCCGGTGGGACGCGCGTTCCGCCGGGAGGAACTGCTGGAGCTGATCGCCATTTGCGAACGTCACGATATCATCATCTGTTCGGATGAAATCCACGGCGATCTCATCCTGTCCCCGGATTGCCGGCACATCCCGACCGCCTCGGTCAGCCCCGCGGCCCATGAGCGCTGCATCACCCTCATGGCCCCCAGCAAGACCTTCAACATCCCAGGATTGGGCTGCGCATTCGCCGTCATCGGCAGCGCGCGCCTGCGCCGCCGGTTTCGCGAGGTCATGGCCGGCATCGTGCCCGATGTGAACCTGCTGGGCTACACGGCGGCCGAAGCCGCCTATCGTCACGGCTGGGACTGGCAGCGGAACCTGCTGGACTACCTGCGGCAAAACCGCGACCTGGTTGTCCACGCGGTCGACCGCATGCCGCCCCTGCGGATCGATTCGCCGGAAGCCACCTACCTGGCCTGGATCGATGCCCGGGGGCTGACAGTGCCCGATCCGGCCGCCTTTTTCGAAACGGCCGGGGTCGGGCTGTCAGATGGGAAGGATTTTGGCGCGGAAGGGTTTTTGCGTCTCAATTTCGGTTGCCGGCGCGCCCTGCTGGAGGAGGCCCTGGCGCGCATGGGACAGGCGCTTGACCATCGTTAAACAACCCTTCCTCCGGCCTTAGGTGTCCAGGTCGTCTTCCTCGTCGACGTAGTTCCGTCGGCGTCGTTGGAGACGCACAAAACCCAACAGGGTTGCCAGGGCGGCCAAAAAGAAAAGAACCCAATAGATTTGGCCGGCCATGCGCGCCAGCCATGCCAGGGGGGAAGTCTGCTGCTCACGCCAGTCCGTTTCCAAGCGCGACAGTGAAATGCCGCTGACCGCCCCCACACTCCCCTCTATCGACCCGCCCGCCGCCAGGTGGGCCAGCAAATCCTTGATGACACCCTCCCCGTAGCGCCTTGTCATGTAACCGATGACGCTGCGGCTCTGTTCGTAGGCCAGCTGCAAGCCGAATGCATCCCCGGGGAAACGTTCCGCCAAAGCCGCCAGGGGTATCACCCGGTCTGCGGCGAGCGCTTCCCCCAGAAGCAGCTGCCCCTGTCCGGAAAGGACCTCCGAGAGTCCGTCACTGAGGTGTTGGGCAATCCCTTCGTCCAGCCAGCGGGGCAGACGTCCCGTCGGAATGTGGCGATGGAGGAGGAGGTGGGCGTATTCGTGTTTGAGCACCGGTCGTAGCGTGTCGGGCCGATGCTTGAAGCGCGAAAGATCCATCACGACCTGCTGCTGTTCCGGCAAGGCAAAGGCCACAAAAGTCCGTTCGCCTCCCAGGCGATGGAAGTCATCCCTATGGACGACGGGGATCACGGTGGGGCGAAAATCCACTTTCAACCCGGTAGCCGCTTCCAGCGCCTTGAAAAGTCCCGGGCTGAGGGTCGCAATACGTTCGGCGGCGGAATGGCTCCTTTCCGTATAGAGCACGCGAACGGCGTCCGTCTCCAAGGCATACCGGTCCTCCGCCACCGCCTGGGCACCCGTCAGCGGCAGGAGCAAGAGGCCTGCGAGGAGGATCACGGTGGGTCGCATGGCATATCCATCTTCTGATTTTTTCAATGTTTACGACAAGGCGACAATCTCGTATACTTCGCACTGCAACGCTATATGAGGCGTGCCGGGAGGGCTTGTCAAGGCCGCCACGAGCCTCTGTCAAGCGGGTGGGCCCTCTACGGCCGTTCCCCCCGCAGAAACCGGAGGATGCGGAAAAATCGCCGCCGGCAAAAATGTTTTTGCAGCCGGCGCCAGATCAAGGGAGGGTGGTATGGAAGCTGGCGACATCGTCAATTTGACCACGACCATACTGGCGCTGGCCGCCGTGATCGTCCTGTTTCGGATATTTCGGGGGGATCGGAGTGACAACAAGGGGGGGATGGCATTTGCGGTCGTGATCCTCGGCGGACTGGCCTATTTTATCCGTACCGACATGGGCCGGCGGCTGGTGGACCACCTGTTTGCCATTCTGCAGTAAGATGGAATGACCGCCGGGCGTCCTGGACATATCGGCGGCAACCTTATTTGAGGATCTCGGAACGCCCTTCGAAGCGGGCGCCTTCGTGGATTTGGATCGATCGGGCCCGACAATCGCCGATCAGGATCCCCTGGGGTTCAATGGTGACGGTTTCACGGGCCTCAATATTGGCGTTCACCCGGCCCTGAATCGTGATGTTGCGTGCCGCGATAACGGCTTCCACATTACCGCTGACGGCAATGCACACATCTCCCGCCGTCTGAAGGCGACCCTTGACCCGCCCCTCGATCACCAGGTTACCACGGCCTTCCAATTCCCCCTCGATACAAATGTCGCGGCTGATCACGGCACGGGGTTGACCGTCTTCGCGACCCGACGTTTCGGAAGGACTGCCCGACGGGGTTTGCTTTGCTGCCGTCATTTTCCTTGCTCCCATCCCTTAACAGAAGCGTCGCGCGCCGGCATGGCAACCTCCCCGTTGAGCTGCGCTCCTGATTCCATATGCAAGCGCGGGGTTTGCACCTGTCCGTCGACCCGTGCGGTTTCTTCCAGGTGCACGCCGCGCGAGGATTCCAGACGACCCTCCAGGCACCCTCCGACGCGGATGTCTTCCGCACGGAAGAAGCCCTTCACCATAGCGGGCGAGTCGATAATCAAAGGACCCTGAATTTCGAGTTCCCCCTCATAGGCACATTGGATAATCACGCGGCCTTTGCCGTAGATACGCCCTTTGACCTGCCATCCCGGCGACATGACCGTTCGGTCGGCAGGCGTCGATCGACGATCCGCCTCGGTCTGTTTGGTGTTTTTCGAAACGTTTTTTTTCCGCCATTTCAGCATCTGATCAACCCTCGGTTATTTGGCCATGGAACGCCGCTTGAGCGTTTCACGCCCATATCGCGAAGTTCGCTAAAGGTCAATCGCATATTCCCAAAAGCCGGCCAGTCCTAGCCATTGGGCAAATGAGGCGAAATCGCGATCGGTCCGGCCGGTTGCGCAGACGACCGCTTAATCGCTTGAGTTTCCCACCAAGGTGTCTTAGTGTGGCTTTTCAGGTAAGATGGCCCGGATCGTGTAAACGGTCAGGGTCAAACGGTCATTGTCTTTTTATAGCGCAACCCCAGGGACTACAGGAGGCCTGCCACATGCCCGGCACAACTACCGTCGATATTTTGAAGAGCGCGATTCTATTGGAGAAAAAAGGCCGGGCCTTTTACAGCCAGGTTGCCGAGCAGAGTTCGCATACCGCGGTCAAACGGTTTTTCGAACTGATGGCGGACGAAGAAGCCGAACATATCCGGATCCTCACCGAACAATTCCAATCCTATCAGGATACGAAACGGTTTATGCCGCTAGCCGCCCCCGGCACCAGCGCCGATATCGCCGGCAAGGTCTTGACCGGCGACCTGGTGGCGGCCATCGCAGCGGCCGACTATGAAGCGGCCGCCATTTCCGCGGCCATGGCATTGGAGAAGAATGCCGTCCGTCTTTATAGCGACCGTGCTGCCAGCGCCTCGGATTCCGAAGAAAAGGCCCTCTATGACTGGCTCAGCCGCTGGGAGCAGTCCCACCTGCAATTCCTTGCGGATATCGACCGGGAAATCACCGAACGCATTTGGAACGACAATCATTTCTGGTCGTTCTGATTCCATCGAAACGCACCGCTTCCGGGTTTTTTCCTGAAAACCATCCTGCCGGCCAGCCTTTCTTGCAAGGCCGGCCGGATCGGACCCCACCCCTCCTTAGGGCTTCGGCATCACCATCGTAAACCGGTGCCGAAGCGGTCGCCGCCGTCCCGGCACAGGCATTGATTCAAGTCAATGCGCTGGCAGGCCGATAAGCATTCAATCGGTCCTGCCCGGCAGACAGCCAATGCCGCTTGCCAACCGCGCCGGACATATTCAGTTCCTTGAATCGGCCCAACCGCCGCCGGAGAAAAATTACGTGCCGATAGCGATGAACAAGCCTCTTTCATCCGATACCGCCAAAGAAATCAGCTGCCGTATCACCCGAACCCTGCTGATGTATGTAAGGGAAAACAACGGCGGTTCCCTGGGCAGTCTTCTGGATGGTCTGCCTTTGGACGAAACCTACCTTTCCGACCCGAACCAATGGGTCTCCCATGCCTTGCTGCAGCGACTCTATCGACGGATGCTGGACCAGCTCGGGGACGACCAGGCCGTCTACAAAATGACCCTGGCATCTGAACGTTACCGCTCTTTGGGGATTCTGGACAGTATTGTGCGCCTCATAGGCAGCCCGAAACTGATTTATGCCCAGGCACCCAAATACAACAAACTCCTTAAACGCAACGGCCGCGTCCTCATCCATGATATCGGCGAGGACTGGGTCCTGCTGGAAGATCGCTACCATGAAAGCGCCCAAAAGAGCCGCTTCGATTGCGACTATACCCGAGGCGTCATTGCCGGCATTCCCACCCTGTTCGGTCTGCCGGAAGCTGAGGTCGAGGAGATCGAATGCCAGGTGGCACCGGAGGTATACGGCCCCCGCACCTGGCCGGACAACCCGCGCCAGGGATGCGGCGGCTGTCTATACCGCGTTTCCTGGCGTCGGGATTTCAAGCCGTCCTTATGGAAACGCCTTTTCAAACGCGGGCACTACTTCCGCGAAGCCGTTGAAGAACTTCAGGAGTCCAATCGGCTGATTCAGGAAAAATACGAGGAAACCCGCCGACTGGCCGCCGAGCTCGACGAGGCCAATCGCAAATTGGAAGCCCAGGCGCAAGCCCTTATGGCTTCCGAACGCCAATATCGCGTCCTGGCGGACAATGCCACCGACGTCATCTGGATCATGGATCTGGCGCACCTCAAATTCGACTATGTCAGTCCTTCGGTGGAACGGATGCGGGGCTTTTCCCCGCAAGAAGCCATGGCCCTGTCCCTGGAGGCAACCCTTTCCCCCGAGTCTCTGGAGGAGGTGACCCACATCCTGACGGAGGAGCTGGCCCGTGACGGCCAGCCAGGCGTCGATCCCCAACGGTCCCGCACGATCCAAATCCAGGAATCCCATAAAGACGGCACCTATGGTTGGGCCGAAGTGCAGGTATCCCTTTTACGTGATGCAGACGGCCGCCCGACCGCCGTCATGGGGGTTACCCGCGATATTACCGAACGCATACAGGCGGAAGCGGCTAAAGCGGAAAGCGAGGCCAAGTATCGCAACCTGTTTATCAACGGCATGGATCTGGTCTGCGTCCATGATCTGGACGGCAACCTGCTGGAGACCAATCTGCCCTATCAAACGCAATATGGCTGGGGACAGCAAGATCTCAAGCGCCTCAATATTCGTGGCTTGCTCCCGGAGCATCTCAAGCCGGAATTCGATCGTTATCTCGAACGGATTATCCGCAAAGGCTCGGCCGAAGGCTACCTTGAAGGGCTTACCAAGAACGGCCGCAATGTCATTCTCGAATATCGCAACACCCTGATCTACGATGCCGACGGCCAGCCCAAAGCCGTTCAGGGTGCGGCCAGGGATGTGACCGAGAAATTGCGGGCAGAGCGCGCCCTCAGGGAAAACGAGGAAAAGTATCGCGAGCTTGTCCAGTATGCGCCGGCCGGAATCTATGAATTCGATCTGGAGAACATGTGCTTCGTCAGCGTCAATGATGTGATGTGCGAGTACACGGGCTATACCCGGGAAGAATTCCTGAAGATGGATCCCTACCAGCTCATCGCCGGGGAAAGCCGGGACACGGCCGATAGGGTGCTCGAAGAGGTTCTTTCCGGCCGGTCCGATCCGAATGCGGCCGAATACAAAATCCGCGGAAAGAACGGCCGCGAATTCTGGGTGCTGGTCAACTCCAAGATTTTCTTCCGCAAGGGCGTTCCCGTGCGCTCCATGTCGGTGGTCCACGACCTCACCGTGATCCACAACGCCCAGGAAGAAAAGCGCAAGCTGGAAATCCAGCTTCAGAATGCCCAGAAACTGGAATCACTGGGCACCCTGGCCGGCGGCGTGGCCCACGATCTGAACAATATCCTGAGCGGCATCGTCAGCTATCCCGAACTGCTGCTGCTCGACCTGGAACCCGACAGCCCCATGCGAGAGCCGTTGCAGGCCATCAAGGAGTCCGGCGAAAAGGCAGCCGAAATCGTGCAGGATCTGCTAACCCTGGCCCGTCGCGGCGTGGCCGGCAAAAAAACCACCAATCTCAACCATATCGTGGCCGATTTCCTCAAATCGCCGGAGTATCGCAACCTGATCTCCCGCAACAGCCGGATTTCAGTGGTGACGGACATGGGGTCGGATATTCTCAACATGGCCGGGAGCCCTTTTCATCTATCCAAGACGCTGATGAATCTGGTATCCAATGCCGTTGATGCCATGCCCTCCGGCGGCGCGATTACCATCGCAACGCTAAATCGCTATATCGATGCGGCCTATCTGGGATACGAAACCATTCCGGAAGGAGAATATACCGTTTTGGAGGTCGCTGATCAGGGGTTCGGCATATCCGCCGATGACGTGACCCGCATTTTTGAACCCTTCTATACGAAAAAGTCCATGGGGCACAGCGGTACGGGGTTAGGCATGTCCGTCGTGTGGGGAACGGTCAAGGACCATGACGGATTCATCGATATTCGTTCCGAAGAGGGGGCCGGAACCACTTTCACGCTCTACTTCCCGGCCACCCGAACTACCGAGGAGATGGCCGAACCGATTTACATCGAGGACTATCTCGGGCAGGGCGAATCGATTCTCGTGGTCGATGATTCGCAAAAACAGCTCAGCCTGGCAGCCCGCATGCTGCAGCGGCTGGGCTATGGCATCGAGACCGCCGGCAGCGGGGAAAACGCGTTGGAACGCATGGAGGCGCGGCGCTTCGACCTGGTGATCCTCGATATGATCATGGATCCGGGCATGGATGGTCTGGAAACCTTCAAACACATGCGGCGGATCGCGCCCCGGCAGAAAGCCATCATTGCCAGCGGTTATTCCGAATCGGAACGGGTGCGGGAGATGCAGCGGCTCGGTGCCGGCAGCTACGTCAAGAAACCCTACACACTTGAAAAAATCGGTATGGCCGTGCGCCGGGAGCTGGATCGGCCGCACCCCGGCGATGGCTAACGCCCTTCCCTGCGGACAGGCCGCCTGCGCTAGTCATCCTCAAATGGCTTGAAAGGCAGGCCGTCCGGACAGCCTAGCTTCGGCGCGCCCAAGCCAGTCTGAGCCCCAGGCCAACGAGCACCAGGCCGCTCACACGATGGGTCCAGCCGATCACCTTGGGCCGCGCCCGCAGCCAGCCGGAAAGGATGCCCGCACCGTAGCCGATCGGTCCCTTCACGATAAAAGTCAACACGGCAAACGACACCCCTAGCAACAACAGACGAAGGGTGGGATTTACGTCGCCGGCGGGCACGAATTGCGGCAGATACGCAAAATAGAAGATGGTGATCTTGGGGTTGGAAATATTGGAGATGGCCCCCTGAAGGAACATTTTCTTCAATGACGTCCGGGCCAGCTTACCCGTATCCAGATCGGTTCGTCCGGACGGCTGTCAGGGCGCGATCTTGGACAGCGATCCGCTCTTGCCGATGACAATGATGCTGTCCCCGGCGGTCAGGATGTCGTCGGCGCGGGGAATATAGCGGTAGTGGGCTTCGGCCTGTTTGCGGATGGCGATGATCTGGCAGCTGAAGCGGTTGGTCAGGTCCATGTCCCGCAGGTTCTTGCCGGCCAATTGTTCGATGGTCATCTCCCGAATGATCATGTCCGGGTCAAAGGGCAGGCGATCGATGATGCCCGGGATGTGAATACGGTCGGCCAGCTGGGCCGCGGCGATATGTTCCGGGATAATCACCGCGTCGGCGCCGATTTTACGCAGCAGGGTGGCATGATCGTCGTTGATGGCTTTCACCCATACGTTGGGCACCTTCATCTCCTTCAGGTACATGGTGGTCATGGCGCTGGTGGAGATGGAGTCACCCACGCTGATCAGGGCATGGGTGATCTCGCGGAAGCCGATTTGCTCCAGGGCCTGTTTGTTGGAAATATCCGCTTCGTACACCTGATGAAACAATTTCTGGGCCCGCTGCACATTGGCGGGGTTGGAATCGATACCGATCACCTGATGATTCAGGTGCAGGAGGGAGGTCCCCACTTTGTATCCGAATTTGCCCAGTCCGATGACGCATATCTGCGGTTTGCCAGCCATTCAACGCTCTCCTCGTCAGCCGATCATGATACTCTCTTCCGGAAGTCGATAGTAAGGGGTTTCCTGCACGCTCTGCAGGGCCGCGATCAAGACAAAGGGGCCCAGGCGGCCGATGAACATCAACGCAATGATGACCCATTTACCCGCCATCGACAAGCTCGCCGTCAACCCCGTGCTCAACCCCACCGTGCAAAACGCCGAAACCGATTCGAACAAAATCTCCAGGAATTGCCCCCGCACCATACTGTGGGGCATGTCGCCGCCTTCCGTAAAATCGAGCAGGAAGGCCGCCAGAAAAATAATCATCGATGCCAGGAGAAACAGGACCATCGCTTTTTTGACGGCATTCTCGCGGATGGCGAACTTCCCAACGGCCGTCTGGGGCCGGCCCTGCATCTGGGACCATATGGCGGCCACCAGCACCCGCAGGGTCGTCACTTTGATCCCGCCCGCGCACGAACCCGGGGCCCCGCCCACGAACATGAGAAAAAGCAGCACCATGAGGGAAACATTCGTCATGCGGCTCATATCGAGGGAATTGAAACCGGCGGTCCGGGCGGTCACGGATTGGAACAGGGAGGTCAGAAGGGCGTCATCCGGGGCCATCATGCGATTGTAGCCCACGAACTCGGCAAAATAGATGCCCACCCATCCCAGAACGATCAGCAGGAGACTGGTGCGGATCACGATTCCGGCATACCAGCTGATCCCCTTGCCTTTGGGAATGCGGCGTCCGGTCATACGCTTGACAGCATAATTTTTGACCTCCACTAAAACCGAGAAACCGATGCCGCCCACCACGATGAGGGTCATGAAAACCAGATTGATCCCCCAGTGGCCTTTGAAGCCCACCAGGCTGTCTGCAAACAGCGAGAAGCCCGCATTGCAGAAAGCGGAAACCGCGTGGAAGAGAGCCACAAAGGGCGTGAACGCGACCGGGTCCATGCTGAATAGCAATACCGCCCCGATCACCTCGATCAAAAAGGTCCAGCAAACGATCTCGATGAGGAATCGGCCAAGGTTGAAGGTGGCGTCATGCAGCAGAATCTGGCCGACGGCGATCCGGTCCGTGATGGTCGTTCGCCGCCGCCAGATATAGATGGAGAGGCTCGTGAAGGTCATGATGCCCAGGCCGCCCACCTGCATCAGGCACAGGATGACGGCCTGGCCCAGGGGCGAAAAATAGGAGCCCGTATCGACGACCACCAGCCCTGTCACACAGGCGGCGGAGGTGGCCGTAAAAATGGCATCGGTCCAGGTCAGGGCATCCGTCACATTTTTTTCCAGGCCATGCAGCAGAGCGGAACCCAGCAAAATGACGAACATAAAAAACAGGATGGGCAACAGGATGGGCGAATTGAGGAACTTGGAAAGCTTCATGCAGTGAGCTACCTTGCGTCATCACTCCGGACCGGAAACGCACCGCATTTGCCGGCCGGGTCGTCAGGCAAACCGGGTGACACGGAATTTCGGATCATTGTCAATCCATCGACAACCGCAGAAAACAGGGCCCTTCAACTCCTGAGCAAGTAACGCTGCACGAACATCTCGTCACCGGGGGCCAGGCGGAAACCCATCAACTCCAGAGGAGAGGCCCAACAAAGGGCTTCGTGCTCCAGGGGCTGGGGCTGGCCGATGATCCGCACCGGCTTGAAAACGATCAGGAATTCACTGCCCGGGTCGGGCACCTTAAAAAGGGTGGCCCCTACTTCGATGACGTGAACATTGAGCTCCTCGGCCAGCTCGCGGCGCACCGCTTCGGTGTCGGTTTCGTTCGCGTGGACCTTGCCGCCGGGGAACTCCCACAACCCGCCGTGGCGCTTGTCGCCGGGCCGTTGACAGGTCAAATATTTTCTCTTTTTTTCGATGACGGCGGCCACCACACGGGTCATTTCCACAGCATTCCTTTCAGGCCAATTTGGCCTGAGAATACCATGATCGCCGTAAAAGCGCCACTCTCCAAACCCAGAATTCCCGCGGCCATCCTCTCCTTATCGCCAATGCCACAGCCGGCATCGGGCACGGTTTGACCGGGCCCCGGGCCAGGCGATTTGTGCACCAGATCGTCGACCGGCCGGTATTCCGTCAATCGGCCGTGCGGCCTCTGTCCAGCGGCTTTGCAGTTGTCATCATTCACCGTCGGCAACGCCCCTGTGTCATTAACGTTTTTTTACGCTGATGCGCCAGCAGCGATGAATCGATTTGTGCTTGCGGCGGTAATCATCGGGAATCGTCCGGTCGGTAATCTCTTCCACCCCCACAGGAGGAAGATCCGCCGTTCGGAAGGTGAAATCCTGGTGGTTGGTGGAGAAGAACAGCGTGCCCCCGGGCCGCAGGACCTCGATCACCGCCGCCAGAAGAACGGGATGGTCCCGGGCGATGTCGAAATCGCGCTTCCCGGCGCGGTCGGTGGAATAGGAAGGCGGGTCCACCACGGCCAAGTCGAAGGCGATGTTCGCGGCCCGAGCCCGGGTCAGATAAGCCAGGCTGCCGGACTGGACCAGGGTGTTGCTTTCTTCGGCAAGGCCGTTCAGCGCCAGGTTGGCCCGGGCCCATTCAATGGCCGTACGGGAGCGATCCACCGAGACGGTGCGCCGGGCGCCGCCCCGGGCGGCATAGCATGAAAAGGATCCCGTGTAGCAGTAGAGGTTCAGCACATCCCGGCCCCCGGCCAGCTCACGCACCATCTGACGGGTATTGCGGTGATCGGCAAAAAGCCCGGTATCCACGTAGTCATTGAGATTCACGTAGAATTTGAGATCTCGTTCCCGTATCGCGATCCTGTGGTCGGTACGCTCCAGCCGGCGGTAGCGCCTGCCCTCCTGTTTACCGGCCCAGCGGTTTTTGAGGTGGAGCCTGTCCTGGGAAACGTCAAGCGCCCGGGCCGCAGCCGCCCCCATGATGGGCAGCCATTGCGGTACGGACTGCCGGCGCATGTATTCGGCCACCACCAGGTGGCCGGCATACCAGTCCACCGCCGCCCGGATCTCGGGAATGTCATGGTCGTAAAGGCGAAAAACATCGATCTGCTGCCGGGCGAAGCGCTTGTGCAGATGCTTGAAATTCTTCTTCACCCGGTTGGCCAGCATCTCCCCCTGCTGCTCAAACCGGCGTTGCAGCTCCTCTTCCAGCATTCTAACTCCCCATGTAATTTCATGATCCGCTTAGAAGGCACGGGATTTTGCTTTTGACGACAGAAGGCTGTTCAGAAATTGGATTTTGGTTCGCCATCAAGGCGCGGCCGCAACGCCGAGGGCGGGCCAAAAGACTTTCCTGAGGCAGCCTCTCTGAAACCCCTCTCAAAATTAGGGTTTACCAGGAGCCGGAGGCCCCCCCGCCCCCCGAGCTCCCCCCGCCGCCGGAAAACCCGCCGCCGCTTGAAAAGCTCCCGCCGGACGAGTGCCACCCGCCCCCGCCGGAAGACAGGGTAAATCCGCCGATGCTGGCCCGGCCCTTGCGCTTCAAATCGCTTTTGGCCTTGCCGTACCACGGCCTGCGCGAGAGAATGATTTTAGCGATGGGGAAGCAAACCAAATAGGTGACCAGCAGGATAAGGGCGCCCCTGGTGCCCACCACCACGATGGGAAACATGGCCCAGAAAGGGATCAGGAAAAAGTAGAGAAACCAGCCCATGCCCGGTGTCACCACCCCCAGCACCGTAAACAGCCCGATGATCCCGAAGATGAAACAGCCGATGAGAATGCGCTCCACGATCCCGAGATCCGGACCCTGGAAAAAGCTATTGCTGGTTTTGGATGCCGACGTGGTGCGCCCCTCCGGGATGGCGGCACTGCCGTCCTGTAGCTGGGCCAGGATAGCCGCCACCCCTTGTTCAATGCCGCCGTCGTAGTCATCGGCTTTGAAACGGGGGGCCATGACGTTGCGGATGATCCGGCCGGCCTCGAGGTCGGTCAGCCGGCCCTCCAACCCATAACCCACCTCGATGCGCATGCGCCGCTCCCGGGGGGCCACCACCAAAAGAACCCCGTTGTCCTTGTCCTTTTGCCCCAATTGCCAGGACGCGAACACCCGCAGGGCGAAATCTTCGATGCTCTCGCCGTCCAGGGTGGCCACGGTGAGTACGGCCACCTGGTCGGTGGTGCGGGATTCGTGATCGGCCAGCAGGGCGCCGATCCGGTCGATGGCGGCCGGGTTGAGAATTTCGGCATCGTCGGTGACCCGCCCCTGCAGATAGGGAATTTCCGCCGTATGGCCAATAGCCGCAAAACCGCCCCCTAAGAAGAGGGCCAGGATGAAGACAAGCGATCGGGGATTACGCATCGGCGCCTCCCTTCTGCTGCAGGAGCGCTTCCGGGATCAGGTCCGGGCCATCCCCCCGCGGGGTAAACCCGGCTTTTTGTAGATGCATTTCCAGCTTGGCCAATCCTTCGAATAGCGCCTCCCGGCGATTGCCCTGCTTCAAAAGCGGTAGCATGGCGTCGATCACATTGGTGAGGGCGTCGGGCGGCAAACGGGATTCGACCCCCCGGTCGGGCAGGACGACCACCTGTCGTTCGAAAAGACCAACCACCAGAAGGATCCCGCAGCGATCCGGTACCCGGAAAACCTCATGGGTCAGGAAAAGCGACTGCGCATACTGGCGCATCTCGCCCGCGGCACGGATCTTGTCAAGAAAACAGCGGGCCCAGCCGGGCCAAACGACCGTCAGCAGGGCCATCAGCGACCCGGTGCCGAGGATTGTCAGCAAGGGGGGCAGGGCCGATCTCCAGTCTGGCCGCATGACGACCTGAATCAGCATCATCAGCGCGCCGGCCGCAGCCCCCAACGCAAAGGCCTTCCAGGGAATCTCCGGATAGTGATCGCACTTGTCGACCACCGCCGCCACAAGCTCGACGCCGGTGCTCTTCTCCAGGGCGTGAATACGGGAATTGAGCGCCTGACTTTGGTCTTGCGAAAAATACATGGCTGCTTCCAGGTTGAAGAATGCGGATAACGAACCTATCCATGTGGCCTAGCGACAATGCTTTCTATGCCACACCGGTCCCCTGGTCAAGAACAGGCCCGGGGGAGCCGTATGGTGGCGGCAGGGCGTTTAAGAGGCCCTAATGGCTTCCCTCACCGTTTGAAACCGCAAATGACGGCGTCGTTACCTCCGGCGGCATTTGCGGCCCCCCATCGCCGCAAAACCGGGCCCGCACGGTATAACGTCCCGGCGGCAGGCCGGACGGCAGTTCCCAGCGGATGAAGGCCATCTGGTCGATATCGTTGAACCGGGGGCAACGGCCGTCCCCGGCGGCGGCCAAGGCCGGCTCGAAGGCCATCGCCTGGCCGGGCGGACCGGCGGCGTTGCGCCTCTCGAGGAAGAACACCGGCACCACGCCGATGGGAAAGGCCGTCATGCGGATAAACCGCAGGGTGACGGTCTCTCCGGGTTGGTAGCGGTCAAAATCGGTGACAATGCCGACCAGCTTGTTGTCATCCGAGATCCCGGTGCCCACGCCTGAGGTCTTTTCATCCCAGGACCGGGCCGGCCCCACGTCCACGTGCACGGAGCGGCCGTGATAATAGCCTGTGCCGCCAAAGCCGAGGTCCTTTACGAAATCCCACACCTTCGCGGAGGCCACCCCCGCCAGCATGAAATCGGCCGCCATGCCGTACTGGTGCAGGCTGGCCTTGGCAGCCAGGCCGCCCCGCGCCCTTACCTTGGTGTTGTATTCCGGGCTGCGGTAGCCGGAGGTGATGGTCATCAGCGCGCCGGGATTCAAGCGGTCTTCCAGGAAATCCAGGAAGGCGATCAGCCGCAGGGAAATTTGGGGACGGTCCGGGTCGAAGGGGGCGCCGAAAACCCTATGGATGGCCTTGAGGGCAGCTTCGTCATACTCGCCTTCCGCCGACCGGTAGGTGCCCTCGAAGGACGTCCCGTTTTTTTCACTCACCAGCCGTAGCCGCCCGTCGCCGTCATGAAAAAAGCGTGCGGCATCTGTCATGGCCGCCGATCCTGGGATGGCACTCCAAAAAAAACTGACCGCAAAAAGCGCCGCCGCGATGGATAGGTTTTTCATCGATCATCCTATTGCCAATAGCGTGGTTTCAGCCTCAAATCTTCTAACGAGACGCCATGTCATAATTTGGATTTTGGTTCCCTAGCAGGGCGCGGCTCTGCCGCATCCCGCATAGCGGGACGTCCCATCTGATTGATTTTTTCAACGGTGGGTGCCCGCAGGTAATGATGTGCGATGATCAGGCTAGGTATGGAGCCGTGTCCGATTCAGAAAAGACCTTTTCGGGGCGGACACTACTTGAAGCGCTTGACCGCTTTCTTCAGCCCCTCGCCAAACGCCTTCCAGGCCGTTTCCGTCCCCTGCCGGACATCTTCCCAGGCATCCTCGGCCCCGTCCTTGAATTCGTCCCAGGCGTTTTCACCAGCCACTTCCAGATCGATGATGCGCTCTTTCAGGCGCTGGCGCATCCGTCCCAGCTCTTCCCACTCCTTTTCCACCTTTTGGCGGGCCTCGGCCGAAAGGTGCTGGGTCTTGGTCTCCAGTTTGCCGCGTTCGACATTCCAGCGCTCGTTCAGGTCGTCGAACTGCCGTTTCATGTTTTTCAGGAACTCATCTTTGGTCAGCGCCATATGCTTGTCCTCCCTGGGGTTCACGATTGAAAAAAGTATAAGACACGGCCGCCCGTTGATCAAATCCAGGTTGATCAAATCCGGGAGGTCACGCGCCGGCTCGCCCGTTCATGGCACCCGGGTCAAATAGGCATCCCGCGTCAGCCAGAGTTCTTCCATGCGGTACATATGCCAATGATCGTGCATCAGAATGTGGCGGGTCAGGATATACGCGGTGTAAAGCCTGTATTCCGGGTGCTCGGCGGTCTGGGGCCAGGCGGCGGGCGCCAGCCCGGCCAGCAGATCCACCTGCTGCGCACGATAGCGGCCAAACCGGGCCAGGGCGTCTTCCATGGGCATGACCTCCGGCGTGTCGGGTTCTTCTTCGCCCTCACCGGGGATGTAGGGCACGAAGACGGGATGGTCTTCGTCCCGGAAGCGCTGCAGCCGCTCCAGCAACATGGGCTGCACCTGGGCCAGGTGGCTGACGTGTTCGGCAATGGTCCAGACCCCCTCGCCCCGCCTCTGATCCCGCCGGCCGGCGGGGATGCTTTGGACAAAAGCGGTCAGGATATTGGGCGCGCGCCGGAGGCCATCCAGCAGGTCTGCGATGTCGTTCATGGGGCATCTCCTTTTTCAGTGCCGGAAAGGCGGTCTTCTCCACAAAACCCGACCGCCGGCCGCCTACGCCGAATGACGCGGGCAAGGCCGATGTGAAAAGCGCAGCAGCCATCAGGGTTGTAACGCCGTTTCGCGAGGTCGGCAACGCCGCATTTCGGCTTTAGACACCGTTTATCCACGGTCTGTTGAGGCGCTGGCCGCAAGCCGCGTATGACGATCAGGTTTCCGAGATGGGCACGGTTTCCGCGCCGGTTACCCGGAGGAGTTCCCGCGGGGTGAGGCGCATCATGGCATCGATGGCGCCCCCGCCGCCGTATATCGTGTCCAGCGCCAGGACGGCCGGATCCACCAGGGTGCGCAGGGTCTGCCGATGGCCGAAAGGCGGCATACTGCCCACTACAAACCCTGTGATGGCCAGGGCCTGGTCCGCCGAAGCGAATTTGACTTTTTTGCGGCCCACCCCAAGATGGGATGCCAATTTCTTGCGGTCCACCCGGGAGAGCCCGTTGTTGATCACCAACAGGGGAATTTCGGCGTTCATGAACACCAGGGATTTGATGATCTGCCCGGCGGACACGTTCAACTCCCGGGCGGCATCGCTGACCGTGGGCGTGTGGCCGTTCATGGGCAGAATGGTGGCCTCGATACGGTGGGCCTCGATGAACTGCTGCAAATCGGCGCTGGTGAAAGGCGCTGCCATGGATCGCTCCTTTTTCGATGCGCAAGCCTATATCAAATCCATCGGTCTGTGGGTATGCTTTTCAGCGGGAAACGCCGGCTGAAGGCCCGTAAATGCGCGGTCTTCATGGGGGTATGGAAGCAGCCCTCCGGCTTCAGGGGGAGGGGCGCATTCAGGACCGCCTCATCCCAAGGCGCTGAGGCTGTCCACAAGCCGCGACACCTCGTCTTCGGTGTTGTAGTGCACCAGGCTGATGCGCACCACACCGGAGTTCTCCGGATCTTCGATTCCCAGTGCCTCCAGGCAGCGCAGGGCATAGAAGTGGCCGTGGCGCGCCGCAATGCGGTCCTGCGCCAGCCGGCGGGTGACCGCTTCGGAGGGCATCCCCTGCCTGACAAAGGAAATGGTGGCCGCCCGCCGTCCGGTCTCCGCCACCGGGCGCCCGATAATCCGGATTTCCGGCATGCTGCGCAGGGCATCCAGCAAACGGTTGGCCAGGCGCGTCTCGTGCAGGGCAAAGAGCTCGAAGACCTGGCGGGCCTGGCCGTGGGCATCCGCCGCGACGTCCCCGAAATGATGATCGTACAACGTCCCCAGGTATTCCCGGATGCCTGCCAGGGCCGCGATTTCGGCATGCAGGGGCCCGGACGGGTTCATGCGGTAATGGGGTTTGTCATCGTTGAAGTAATGGCCCTGGGGGCGCAACCGGGCCATGACCTCCGGCCGGATCCACATCACGCCGATATGGGTGCCGAACGTTTTATACGTGCTGAAAAGATAGACATCGAGCGCGCTTCGGCGGACATCCAGCAGCCGGTGGGGCGCGAAGGAGACGCCGTCGCCCACCGTCAGCGCCCCCACCCGTCGCGCCAGGTCGCAGACCGCCGCCACATCGTTCATGGTGCCCACGATATTGGAGCAAAGGGTGAAGCACACCAGCCGGGTGCGGTCATTGACCAGAGCCTCCAGGTCGGCGATGGCCAGCTCGCCGCTGAGCGGGTCGATGGACCACTCCCGGATGACGACCCCGAATTCTTCCAGACGGCGCCAGCAGCCGATATTGGCTTCGTGGTCCTGGTTGGTAACCACGATTTCATCACCGGGTTTCAGCAGGGGGCGCAAGGCCTGGGCCAGGACATAGCCGTTGAGGGTGGTGGAAGGCCCCAGGGTCAGGTCATCCACTTCGGCGTGCAAGAGGTCGGCCACGGCCCGGTAGCCGGCCTCCATGGCCTCCCCCGCCGCCGCCGAGGACGGGAAGGGACCGTAGGGCTGGACCTTGGTATATTGGAAGAAGTGGGTCAGGCGGTCGATCACCTGCCGGGGCACGTATGATCCGCCGGCATTTTCGAAAAAAGCCCAGCGGGCCGTTTCGGGAGCCTGAAACACCGGAAACTGTCGGCGCACAAAATCAATTGCAAGAGGCATGTGTTGCTCCTGAACTCTAAAACACGGGTGGACGTGAAAGACCCTGCAGAAGCGCGCTCGAAGAAAGGCTTTCTCAATAGACATCCTTGCGCTTTTTGATGATCAGGGCCAGAACGTCTCCCGCCGGGGAACCGCGACGTGGTAAAGCTCAATGAGATCGATCTTCATGGAATCGTCTTCGCCTGTGGCGGATTCTTTATAGCGTGCGACGCACCAGGTCTGCCCCGGCGGCAATGCTCCTGATCTTGCCCAGGGCCGTTTCATAGGGAATGGGCGTCATGCCGCAGTTGGAGCACGGCAGCAGCCGTTCCGGATCCACGTAGGCCATGGCGGTACGGATCACCGTGGCCACCTCTTCCGGGGTTTCCACCCGCTGCGGGGTCACCGCCACGACCCCCACCATCACCGCCTTGTCCCTGAGAAGGCCCATCAGGGAGGGCGGGACTTTGGATTCGGCGCACTCCAGAGACACCTGGTGGATGCGACTGGCATTGAGGGCCGGAAAGATCTCCTCGTACTGCCGCCACTCGCGGCCCAGGGTATCCTTCCAGCGCAGGTTCTCGTCGATGCCGTAGCCGTAGCAGATATGCACGGCCGTGGTGCAGTCCAGCCCTTCCACGGCCCGCTCCAGGGCCGCGATGCCCCATTCCTTGACATCGGCCATGAAAACATTGAAGGCGGGCTCGTCGAACTGGATGACATCCACCCCGACCGCGGCCAGCTCCCGGGCCTCGGCATTCAGGATCTCGGCAAAGGCCATGGCCATGTCGGCCCGTCGTCCGTAGTGGGCGTCGGCAATGGTATCGCAGATGGTCATGGGGCCCGGCAGCGTAAACTTGAGTTGGCGGCGGGTCTTCCCCCGGAGGAAGCGCGCTTCCTCCCGATGCACCGCCGCCGGCCGGGACAACGGACCGGTCACGGTGGGCACCTCCACCGTGTAGCGGTTGTCGCGGATGCCCATCGCGGTTTTCCTGGTCCAGTCGATGCCCTGAACGTGCTCCAGGAAGCCATGCACGAAATGGGTCCGGAACATCTCCCCGTCCGTTACGATATCGAGACCGGCCGTCTCCTGGTGGACGATCCATTCGGCCGCGGCGCGTTCCTTGCCCCGGATCAGCGCTTCGCCGGCAAGGCGCCAGGCCGGCCATAATTTCTGCGTCTCGGCCAGCCAGTCCGGTTTGGGAAGGCTGCCGACGGTGGTGGTCATCAACATGATGCGCCTCCTTGGTGTGATTTCGGAAACGTGACCGCATCGGGCCGCGGCCCGGCGGCCTGCGTCAGTCGCGTGCTCCGCCGTACGAAACGATCCAATCCTAAAAATAAGGTCGATCGGGTCGGTCTGACCAACGGTTTTTGTGCTCGGAGGCCGACAATCCAGTGGCTTTCTGCGTCCACCTTCGTCGGATCTGTCAGTGGAGAGGGATTTTCTTTTAAAATCCACTGTTATTGGTAGCAGGTCGGGCCGGTCTTTGCAATGCCGGGGTCGGGCATCGGGCCGGATCGTTTGACATCCCGGACGGGATTACATACATTGCGGCTCCAAAAATCCATACTCGGCGCCTTGCACCCGGGCATGGACACGGAAGGATCGCCCATGGGCTTTTACCGCACCTGGTTTCTGGCCAGCCGTCCCTGGTCGTTTACCATGACCGCCATCTCGGTAAGCGTCGGCAGCGCGCTGGCTGCATTGGATGGCCCCTTCGATGGGCGGCTCGCGCTGTTGGCGCTATCGAGCGCCGTTCTGCTGCATGCCGCCACCAACCTGATCAACGACTACTACGATGTGGTCAACGGCATCGACACGGTCCAGGCCGCCACGGCCCAGTATCGCCCCCATCCCCTCGTGGAGGGCCGGATACCGCTGGGGCAAGTCCGTTGGGTGGCCTATACCCTTTTTCTGGCAGCGACCGGCATCGGGGTCTATCTGACGGTGGTCTGCGGTTGGCTCGTTCTGGCCATCGGCCTGACCGGACTGCTGGCCGGGCTCACCTACACGGCGCCCCCCTTGAAATACAAGTATGTGGCCCTGGGCGAACTGTCGGTATTTTTGATGTGGGGTCCCCTGATGGTGGAAGGCGCCTACTTTGTGCAGCGCCAGACCTTCAGTTCGCAGGCCTTCTGGGTTTCGCTGCCTTTCGGTATCCTCGTGGCGCTGGTGCTCCTGGCCAACAACATCCGGGACATCGACCATGACCGTCGCCGGGGGATTCGCACCCTGGCCATCCTTCTGGGCCACCGTCTGGGATTGAGGGCCTATCTGGCCCTGATGATGCTCGCCTATGCCGGCGTCCTGGTCCTGGCCCTGTCGGGTGTCCTCTCCTGGTGGGTTCTGATTATTTTTGCCTCCCTGCCCCTGGCCCTCCGTCTGCTGCGCCAGATGACCCGCTCGGTGCCGGCCAACGCCGACGCCCTGACCGCCAAGCTGGACACCGCCTTTGGTTTGCTGCTGGTGGCTTCCCTGATGATCGAGGGCTGGATGGGATGAGGCCGCGGCGTGTCGATCCGGTGGCATTGTGGGGCACCGTCGCTCTGGCGGCGATCCTCTGGTTTGTGACCTTCTTTCTCACCTGGTCCAATTTCTGGATCAAGATCGGCTGTTCGGCGTCCCTGCTGGCCCTGCTGGCCTTCAAACTGCAGCCCGACTATGGCGGACAGATGCGCTTCGGGTCCAAGGCCATTGTCCAGGGCCTTCTTTCGGCGGCGGCGCTGTACGGTATCTTCTGGCTGGGCAAGCTGGTCTCCACGGCCCTCTTCCCATTTGCCGCCCACCAGATCGGTGCGATCTACGGCAAGGGCGCCCACGTACCTTTGCCGGTGGTGTTTGCCCTGTTGCTGCTGGTGACCGGCCCCTGCGAGGAGATTTACTGGCGGGGGTTTCTGCAGCGGCAGCTGATGCTGCGCTACGGCAATTGGCGTGGCTGGGCCCTGGCCACCGCCATCTATGCCGGGGTCCATATCTGGTCGTTCAACGTCATGCTGATCGGCGCCGCCGCCGTGGCCGGCGCCTTCTGGGGCCTGCTTTATTGGCGCTGGCAGCGCCTGGCGCCGGTAATCGTCTCCCATGCGGTCTGGAGCGCGGTGATTTTCGCCGTGGCGCCGGTGCCCTAAGGCTGGTTTTTTCTTGGGAACAATCGAGACGGGGGCCAACCGGGTTCCTGTACGCCCGGCCGCTCCCGTCCCCTGCCGTCCGGGACCACATGGCCTTACAGCTTATGGATTGCCGGCAAGGCACTTGTGATCCCGAATGCACTTCTTTTCCATACGTTAAAGCTGGCGCTGTCTCCCGGTGTCATGGCGATCTCCCTGACGGGAGGCGCCGTTATCCGAGGCAACGGCCCCATCGGTGCGCCGGCGGTCGGATTGATCCCTCCCCCCGAAACCTTGACGGGTCCTGTCAGAACTGAAATGGCCCGGACGATATTGGTTTGAAGAATTCTGCCGCCATCCCTGGCGATCGCTGCGGTGTTGTCCATAAGGGTGACGGGGCCCCTGGAAATGAGGGCGGTGGCTGGGGGCACGATGTTGCAGGCGGTGGCGTGGTGCATACGCACGACCGTTGTGCCATCCCCGGTTGTGACGGGGCACGGCGCCACGCTTCCAGTGGTGGCCGTAAGGCTTGGGGGCGAAGTGCTTACCGGTTCCATAGCGATAACCGCGATGCGGACCACGCCAGTCAGCAGCGAAGGACACCGCCGTTGCGGCCAGGATGAACATTGCGGCCATGGCACCTGCCAATAGGGCTTGCTTTCTCATAATTTGCCTCCTCAATCGAATGGGGTTGAAGGCGGCCGGATAACGGAACCGCCTCAGGCGGGTTCCGTTGTCGAACGGGCAACCGTTTCCGGCCGTTTGAAAGGTCAGGACGTGCGGGGAAGCAAAAAAGTTGACGAGAAAGCCAACGGCGGTTTCCCAAAGATGGGGCGGAACCGCGGCGTGGAGCGGGTGCCTACCAGTTTTCAGCCAGCAGTTCGAAATACCCCCGGGGTTTGACGCAGGCCGGACATTTGTCCGGTGCCGCCGGGCCGGTATGCAGGTAGCCGCAGTTGCGACAGCGCCAGACGGTTTCTTTCTCACGGACGAAGACACGCTCCCCGGCCAGGTTGGCGGCCAGCTCCCGGTAGCGCTTTTCATGCTGCCGTTCCGAGACGCAGATGGCCTCCCAGGTATCGGCCGCCCGGGCAAAGCCTTCTTGGCGGGCGATCTTCGCAAAGCCCGGATAGAGCTCGCTGTGCTCGAAGCGTTCGCCGTCGGCCGCGGCCACCAGATTGTCATGGGTGGTGCCGATCACCCCCGCCGGGAAACGCCCCGCCATGTCCAATTCGCCGCCGTTGAAAAACTTGAAAAAGCGCAGGGCATGTTCGCATTCATGACCGGCCGTTTCCTCGAAAATCGAGGCGATCTGGTGGTAGCCTTCATCGGCCGCCCGGCGGGCGAAATAGGTATAGCGGTTGCGGGCCTGGGATTCGCCGGCAAAAGAAGCCAGCAGATTCCTGGCGGTCCGGCTTTCACGGAAAGGTGCCATGGTTTTTCTCCTTAGGGGGATGGGAAAAGCGGCGTGCTTGGGGCCCCCTAACCGTTGGGCCGCCCCAAGCATGTGGCCCTGAAATGGCGAAGTGAACGCTCCGGTCTAGTCTTCGATGATGATGGCATCCGCCCCGCACTCCTGGGCGGCCTGGCGCACGACATCTTCGTATTTCTCCGGAATCACATCGAACTGCACCACGGACAGCAGCTGATCTTCATCATAGGCGAAAACTTCCGGGCACAGCTTGTTGCAATTGCGATCGCCCATACACTGCTCGGTAACGCGTGCCTTCATGACAACCTCCTTTTCCGGCCCTCAGGTCGGATTGCGTAGATCAGTTAAAATGCTTCGGTACAATGCACCGGGGTCAATATTATTCAGGATCGGGCCATCCCTGCTCAGATCCGATAACAGGCCACGATATCGCCGAAATAAAGCGTATGGTAGTCTTTCTCCGGATAGAGGGACTTCAAATCCGACGCCAGATGGGACGGATCCATGGCGGACTTGTAGATGATGCGGCATTCGAAATGAATGCCGGGGGTATCGATCACCGGGGAGGCCACCTGTTGTCCGTCAAGCGTCTTGAGGCTGCAGGCGGCCAGTTTGTCGCCGTCGCGGCCGGATTTGGTGCCGCAGTACATGATGGCCTTCTTCATGTCGCCGTCGGGGACCGAGACCGTGTAATCCGCCGCCCTTTCAATAAGATCGAAGGTATGGCGGGAGTCACGCACCGCCACCATGAATACGGGTTTGCGCCAGCACAACCCGATGGCGGCCCAGCCGATGGTCATGGTGTTGAGGCGGTCGCCGGCGCGGACCGTGAGAAAAGCGCCGGCCTTGATTTTTTCGATGATGTCATCTGCAATAGATAGGTAATCGACAGGTTCCATACGTCTTCCTTTTTTTGTTTTTATAAGTTGTGTCCATTCAGCGGTGGTCAATTCGGGTTCCGGCCAAGGCGGCGACGATTTGTCCGGCGTAGCCCTGCGAGGTAAGCGCTGCGTGGCCCGGCTGAAATGAGGATTTCCATAGACAGCATTCTCTCCATACCATATCCCGGCCCAAGATCAAGCAAACCCTGCGACATCGGATAGGCGTTATAGGGCCGTTTGGTGCAGATTGGTTGTCAAAAACGGGCTCCGGGTTGTTATTCCGGCAGGGATACCCATATTATCTGTTGCCGATCCATAAACGGCATCTTTGGACGGACACTTTTGGAAAGGTCATAAACCTCTATGAAAATTTCACAAACGGCCCGCCGCCGGGAAAGGAGGTTGCCATGACCCTGCAAAAAATTCTATGGCCGACGGATTTCTCCGAGCAGACCGGGGAGGCCCTCGAGTATATCAAATCCTTGACCCGGCGCTATGAAGCGGAAATTCATGTCCTCTACGTGATCGAAGATGTTCAAGGCCCCCCGGACTGGGCGGGTGGCATAGCATCGGGGGGCAAAGATAACATGCTGATCTGGCATAAAATGAAAGCCCACAAACGGTTGGACCAGATTTGCATCGACTATCTGGAAGACTGCCCTTATTTCGTTCGCCATATCGCGGTCGGCGATCCGGCCCGGGAAATCCTCAGGCTCGTGGAAAGCGAGCAGATCGACATGGTGGTCATGTCCACCCATGGCGCCAGCCCCCCCTTTCGCTTCGACAGCGTGGCCGCCCAGGTGATCAGAAAGGCGCCCGTTCCCGTCGTAACGATTCCCCCGGCCAGGGAAGCGGCGCCGGCGGCCTGAAGTGCGTCAACACAACCAGGCCCAGCCTACGGCCATACCCCGGAGGACATCAGGCGTCCCAGCCGCCCTGTTGGCGTAAGCGCTTGATACGCTCGGCCGCGAGCTTTTGAACCGCCAGCTTATCCACTTTGGTGCTGCGGGTGATCGGGAACTCCTCTGTGACCGGCCAGAATTCCACATGTTGGGGCCGTTTGTAGGAAGCGATCTTGCGGCAGTGGGACAAAACCGCTTGCGGTGTGATGTCTGCGCCGGCCTCGGGCCGCACGTAGGCAAAGACGCCCTCATCGAACAAGTTGTGCTGCATGCCCACCACCACCGTTGTGTCCACCCCTGGCATTTGAGCGATATGATTCTCGATTTCGTCGGGAAACACGTTGTAGCCTTTCTGCTTGATCATGAATTTGCGCCGCCCCGCGAGATAGAGCGCCCGGTAGGTGCCCATATCCTTGAAGCATCCCAGGTCCCCCGTATAGAGGATCCCTTCCCGGGAGATCGTTCGGGCCGTCTCGTCCGGCATGTTGTAATACCCGAGAAAAACAATGGGCGGATGGTAGCAGATCTCCCCAACGTCGCCATCGGGCAATTCCGGACCGGCCTGACCGTCCGGTTCCATGGGGCCGCGGACGCTCACCGCGGCCAAATCCGGGAACGCACGCCCCACCTGTCCCGCTATCTCGTCGAGGGGAATACCCCGGGGGGTGAAGGTGCCGAACCCGGCGTTCTCGGTCATGCCGAGCCCCGTGCCGAAAGAGGGGGCCATCCGGGATAGCCTGCGCAAAAAGGGGGTGTCCACGGCCGATCCGCCATAAACCACGAATGCCAGACTGCTCAGGTCGTAGCGGTCATAATCGGGATGACGCCAGAGCATGCGGTACTGGGTGGGAATCTGCCCCAAAGCGTTGACCCGGTGCCGCTCGATGGCTTCCAGAGTCAGCTGGGCGTCAAAGATCCGCAGCAGGACCGTCGTCCCCCCCATGAACATCGCCGTCATAAAACATTCGGTAACACAGCCCACATGGCTGGGCGGAAGATTGATGAGAATGCGCGGATCCGGCAAGGGATGCATGCCCCGGGCCAGGATCTCGTTCTGGACGATAATGTTGGCATGGCTCAGCAGGGCCGGCTTGGGATCACCGGTGGTGCCGGTGGTATAGATGATCAGGGCCGCTGTCTGGGGGGTTACCTCGGCGTAGGCCCTGCTCAGCCGCCGGGTGGCCAGGTCCTTCACTTTCAGCCAGACCAGACGTTTTTTGTCCATCAGGCGGGTGATGCCCACGGCCCCGTTCAGGATGTCCCCCGGTTGAGGATCCGCTGTAAATTGCACCAGCCAACGAACACCCGGGCACTGTTCCTGGACCGCTCGTCCGGCTGTCCGGAAATCCCGCAGCGGGGTCTCCCCCAGGAAAAAAAAGGCCTGGGGTGCTATTTTATTGATGTCGCGCACCACTTCGTCATCCTGGAGGCGCACATCCAGGGGGGCCATGATGACCCCGATTTTAAAACAGGCGTACATCAGGGCCATATGCTCCGGCACCAGAACGAGCTGGGTAGCCACCCGGTCGCCATGCCGGATCCCCATATCCAGAAGCCGCAGGGCGAAAAAGTCAATAAGGGTATCAAATTGTTTATAGGAGAGCGTTTTACCATCTTCGTGCTGGATCATGGCCGTATGGTCGGCCTTTTCCCGGGCCCAGTGACGGATGTAGTCGTTGAGGCGCGGGAGACGGAGAAACGTCGGTTCAGGCATAGGGGCTCCTTTCTGGAAACGGGTGAAACATTCCACAAGCCATGAATGCGCCCTGATCAGGCTGGCCCGATGTTTTCCGAACAGCGGACAAAAGCCCATCCCTGCTTGATGACGGGTTGCCCCTCCTCACCCAAGACGTCAAAAAAAAGATCGCGGCCCCGCTGGCCGTCCGAATGCGCCTGCCGGCGGATTCGGATCGTCGTTCCCGGCCGCACCATACCGCTGAAACGGCAGGCCAGCCCTTCCAAACGGCGGGGGTTGCCGGAGGCCTCACGATTCACGATTTCCCGGGCGGCCATGGCCAGCGTGGCCGTCCCCTGCAGGATGATGCCCGGCAGCCCCACCTGGCGGGCAAACCGGCGGGAGGTGTGAATGGGGAAAACAATGCCGGTGCATCCGTCGTACAGGTGGGGACGCTCGGGCTCGATATAGACTGTCGCCGCCCAGCCCTTGTCAGGATGGGCGGGCGCATTTGGAACGACGGGCAGATCGTCTGCCCCCCGGCCGGGGCCGCGGCAGACAACCCCCCGCAGGATGGTGCCCAGGTGTTCGGTGAAAACCGGGGCATCGCGTTCGTCCCGGGCCTCAAGACCGATCACCACCCGGGTGCCGGCCCGGTGGGGCAGGATGGCGGCAATGCGTCCCTCGATGGTCAGGGTTTCTCCGGGAATCGCGGGACGATGAAACCGCAGGTGCTCCGTGTGATGAACCTGGGTCAGAAGCAATTCCCGGGGAAAGGCCTCCGTCGGTATATAATCGGCGATATGGCCCAGGATCGGCCAGGTCACCGCCACGGCGAACATGGGGGGTGCCATGATGCCCTGGTCGCGCTCATCGTCGAAGTACGCCGGATTGGGATCGCCCACGGCCGCCGCATAGTTCATGCTGTGGCGCCAGTCGATCCCCGTCTGATAAGGCTTCAGCAGAGTCCCGGCGAAATGGTCGTCAAGTTCCATCCTGTCTTCCCGGATCGGTTTCCATTCGATTTTGGTTTGCACCGCAACTTCCGTTTCGCATATCGTCACGCCTCCAGAGCCAGACAGCCGCTCGCAACCCTTCAGCGGGTGAGCTGGCGATAGCGAATGCGGCGGGGCGCGGCCGCTTCAGCCCCCAGACGCCGTTTGCGGTCCGCTTCGTATTCCGACCAGTTGCCTTCGAAAAAGACGACCTGGCTGTCGCCCTCGAAGGCCAGGATGTGGGTGGCCAGGCGGTCCAGAAACCAGCGGTCGTGGCTGATGACCACGGCGCAGCCGCCGAAGTTTTCCAATGCTTCTTCCAGGGCCCGCAGGGTGTTCACATCGAGATCGTTGGTGGGCTCGTCCAGCAGCAGGACATTGGCCCCTTCGCGCAGCATCTTGGCCAGGTGCACCCGGTTGCGCTGGCCGCCGGAGAGCATGGCCACTTTCTTCTGCTGTTCCTGTCCGCTGAAATTGAAGCGGGCCACATAGGCCCGGCTGTTTACCCGCCGTGCCCCCAGTTCGATCTGCTCCTCGCCTCCGGTGATTTCCTCCCAGATGCTTTTGCTGCCGTCCAGGGTCCGGCTCTGATCCACATAAGCCAATTGGACGGTCTCCCCCAGGCGGATCTGCCCGCTGTCCGGTGTCTCTTCACCGGTGATCATCCGAAAGAGGGTGGTCTTGCCCGCCCCGTTGGGCCCGATCACGCCCACGATACCGCCGGGGGGCAACCGGAAGCTCATGTCTTCCACCAGCAGGCGGTCGCCAAAGGCTTTGCGCACATGCTCGGTAGTAATGACCACATCCCCCAGCCGGGGCCCGGGAGGGATGAAGAGCTCCAGATCCTTCTCTTGCGCTTCAGCCTCCTGGGCGAGCAGTTTTTCGTAGGCGCTGATGCGGGCCTGGCTCTTGGCGTGGCGCCCCTTGGGGGACATGCGGATCCATTCCAGCTCGCGCGCCAACGTCTTCTGGCGGGCGCTTTCCGACTTTTCTTCCCGGCGCAGGCGCTCCTGCTTCTGCTCCAGCCAGCTGGAGTAATTGCCTTTCCAGGGAATGCCATAGCCCCGGTCGAGTTCCAGGATCCAGCCGGCCACGTTGTCCAGGAAATAGCGGTCGTGGGTCACGGCAATGACGGTTCCCGAATATTGCTGGAGGTGATGCTCCAGCCAGGCCACGCTCTCGGCGTCGAGATGATTGGTGGGTTCGTCCAGCAGAAGGATGTCCGGTTTCTGCAAGAGGAGCCGGCAGAGGGCCACCCGGCGCCGTTCCCCGCCGGAGAGCACATTGACGGGGGTATCCGCCGGCGGACAGCGCAGGGCGTCCATGGCCATGTCCAGCCGGGCGTCCAGATCCCAGGCATCCAGGGCATCCAGCCTTTCCTGGACCTCGCCCTGGCGCTGGATGAGCTTGTCCATGGCATCGTCGTCCATGGGTTCGGCAAACTGGAGGTTGATGGCTTCGAACTCCTTGAGGAGATCGGCGGTTTCCTGAACTCCCTCCTCCACCACGGCGCGCACGGTCTTGTCCTCATCCACCAGGGGTTCCTGTTCGAGATAGCCCACGGTGTAGCCTTCCGAAAGGATGGTCTCCCCATTGAATTCCGTATCTTCGCCGGCCATGATGCGCAGCAGGGAACTCTTGCCGGCCCCGTTCAGGCCCAGCACGCCGATCTTGGCGCCGTGGAAATAGGACAGGGAGATATCCTTCAAGACGGGTTTCTTGTCGTAGTATTTGCTGACCTTGATCATCGAGTAGATGACCTTCTGGGTATCCTGACTCACCTTTTGTCTCCTCGTTATCAGCCGTCGCCCCACGAGGGGTCGGCCATAATCTGTGATGCGGTGGGTTGAACGCACCAAGCGGTTCTATGTTGCCGCCCGATCGAAATCGCTATCGGGATCGAAATCCGGTTCTCTTTCAGCGCAAAGCGCATCCATGCCCCTGATGGTAAAGCACATAGCCCAGCCAGAGGCTGCCGCTGCCATCGGCCGCCAAGCGACGCTGAAAGTTCACGATACGCATTCCGCAGGCTATAAAAAGTGACTGTAAGGCGTCCTCCTGCCAGAAGGAAAACACGCGCTCCTTCGGGTCGGTGGCGCTCCCGTGACCTTCTTTCAAGGAAAGGTAGACGATCCGTCGTCGGGAGCCAGGGTCCAGGGCAGGAAGAATATTCTCCAAAACGGCCGCCAGTCGATGACGAGGGATATGCACCAAGGCACCGCACAGCAGGAGGGCGTCCATCTTCAGGACGCTGAAGTCATATGTGCAAAAATCCCCTTCGATGATATCGCAGCCGGCATGCCGGCGGGCCAACCGGGCCAGGCCCGCCGATCGCTCGAAGCCGGTCACCTGCATGCCTTGGTCCTGCAGCCAGCGCAAATCCCGTCCCGAACCGCAGCCCACATCCAGAACACGGTCGCCCGGAATCAGATGCCGCACAAACGGCCCCAGAAAGGGCGCCGGATCGATACCGGCCGTGGCATCGAAATAGGCCCGGAAGTTATGGGCATAGAAATCCATAATGCCGATTCGCCACCAGGTGCAAAGCCATCAGCGCCAGATGATTTGGGGGTCGTTCCTAAGCGGCAGCCGCTGATAGCGGTACTTGGGACGTCCCACCATCATGGCGCCGAAAGGCGCGTGGCCCTCGGGCAGTTCCAAGGCCTCATTCAGGGGCGGCCAGATATTGGCGGCCACATTGAAGTACCCGCCCCAGCAGGCGCCCAGCCCCATCGAAGCCGCCGCCAGGTCGAAGTAAGTCAGGGCTATGGTGGCAGCAGCCGGAGAAGTGGGGTTGGCCTTGGCGGCATGGGCCACAACCAGATGGGGCGCGCTGCGGCAGATGCGGTCATGGCCCTTGTCCCAGGCCTCCACCACCTTGTCCATATGCATGGCCGCGGCCATGGGATTGTCTTCCGCAATGAGATGCCGCATCCAGTCCGCCACCAAACCGGCCAGACGCCGGACGTCTGCGGGGGACTGCACCACCAGCCAGTGGACGGGCTGGTAGTTGTGGCCCGAGGGGGCGTAGCGGGCCGTGTCGATGAGATGGGCCAGGGTCTCCCGATCCAGAACGTCTTCGCGATAGCGGCGGATGGAGCGCCGGGCTCTCAGGAACTGGGTTACCTGCCGGCGGTCGGGCATATAGGCCTTTTCGATAACCGGACACTGTTCGGAAGCCATGGCCGCATGGCTCAAGGCCCCGTGGGGGCATACGGCCACGCAGTGGCCGCAGCGGATGCAGCGCTCGGCACCGCCTTCCACCACCGCCGGGGTGCCGTCTTCTCCATCGAGGGTAATGATGAGGGCCGGGCAGACATCGGCACATATCCCGTCCCGCTGGCAACGCTCCCGATCGACAGTCAGCAATGACATGAGGCGAACTCTCCTTCTCTATTCATGTGGTTATCGAAGATAACCGCACGGCATGGAATGGTGTTATGACGTTTGACCATAGCGAATCGTGCTACGAATAACAATGCTGGATTGTTTGCCCGTCGTCACTCCCGCGGCCGCTGGCGGTAGCGCTGCTGGGCGGAAAGGACAGCCTTGCGCAGCCGGATGGAGCGTGGGGTGACCTCCACCATCTCGTCTTCGCGGATGAAGTGGATGGCGCGCTCCAGGGTCATGGGCTTCACCGGCGACAGGATGACGTTTTCGTCCCGGCCGGCGGCCCGCATATTGGAGAGCTTCTTTTCCTTGCAGGGATTGGCGTTGATGTCGTTGGACCGGTTGTGCTCCCCGAAAACCAAACCCTCATAAACCGGGTCCCCGGGCTCGATAAACAGCTGGCCGCGGGGCTCCAGGTTGAACAGGGCATAGGCCACGGCCTGGCCCTGGCGGTCGGATACGATGGAGCCGGTGAAACGGCTGGGAAATTCCCCCCGGTAGCTGTCGTAGCCCGCGAAATAGGTATTGAGGATCCCGGTGCCCTTGGTATCGGTAAGAAACTCGTCCCGGTAGCCGATGAGCGCCCGGGCCGGAATGGTAAATTCCAGCCGCACGCGGCCGCTGCCGTGGTTGACCATATTGGCCATCTGCCCTTTGCGGGCCGAGAGCTTTTCGGTCACGATGCCCAAAAAGGTTTCATCGCAGTCGATATAGAGATGTTCGATGGGCTCCAGGCGCTCCCCGTCGCGGTACTTGAAGATGACTTCGGGACGGCCCACGGTGAGCTCGAACCCCTCCCGGCGCATGGTCTCGATCAGAATCGCCATCTGGAATTCCCCGCGTCCCTTGACCAGGAAGACATCCCGGCTCTCGGTCTCCTCCATCTGGATGGCCACGTTGCGCAGGGTCTCTTTGACCAATCGCTCCCGGATTTTGCGGGACTGCACGATCTTGCCCTCCCGGCCGGCCAGGGGCGAATTGTTGATGGTAAAGCGCATGGCCACCGTGGGTTCGTCCACCCGGATGCGGGGCAGGGCCACCGGCCCTTCCCGGGTGGCGATGGTGTCCCCGATCTGAACATCCTCGATACCGGACAGCACGATGATATCCCCGGTCTGGGCGGTCTCCACCTCCTGTAGAACCAGCCCGTCATAGGTCTGGAGGCGCGAAACTTTGAGCGGGCGCTGGTGGCCGCCCACCCCGATGCAGATCAGGTTGTCCTTGAGGCGGGCGTTTCCGTTGACCACTTTGCCGATGGCCAGGCGTCCCAGGTAGTCGGAGTAGCCCAGATCGGATACCAGCATCTGGAAGGGGGCTTGCGGGTCAAAGGCCGGGGCCGGAATGGCCTCCACGATGAGATCCAGCAACGGATGCAGGTTGACGCCTTTTTCGCGGGCCGTCTTCTGGGCCACGCCGTCGCGCCCGATGGCATACAGATAAGGAAAGTCCAGTTGGTCTTCGTTGGCATCCAGATCGATAAAAAGATCGTAGACCATGTCCAGGACCTCTTCGGGACGGGCATCCTTGCGGTCGATCTTGTTGATCACCACGATCACGGGCAGCCCGGCCGCCAGGGTCTTTTCCAGGACGAAGCGCGTCTGGGGCAGCGGCCCCTCGGACGCATCCACCAGCAGCAGGGCGCCGTCGGCCATGGAGAGGGCCCGCTCCACTTCCCCCCCGAAATCCGCATGGCCCGGGGTGTCGATGATATTGATTTTGACGTCCCGCCACACCACCGAGCAGTTTTTGGCGGCGATGGTGATCCCCCGCTCCCGCTCCAGGTCCATACTGTCCATGACCCGTTCGTCCACATCCTGATTGTCCCGAAACGTGCCGCTTTGGCGGAACATGGCGTCCACCAGGGTGGTCTTACCGTGATCCACGTGGGCGATGATGGCAATGTTGCGAATCAACTTGTTTTGCTGCATTTCTAACGACATGAGTTGTATCCTTGCTTGGCGCAAAAAAAAACAGCCATCACTGGCGACGGCCTAAAAATAATCATCCTCGAGCGACCCACCAGGGGCGGCGCGGCATACCCATCGGTGAAAGCGGCTGCCGGCAGAGGATATGGCTTAGGGAAACCAGGGCCTATATGCCATCCAATGTGTTTTGTCCATAGAAATCCCTTTACCCGAACAGGCAGGCGCCCATACCGCAACGCCAGGAAACGTTCCGATGCAGAAAATCAGGTCTCCGATCCCGTCGTTTTTCAACACAGGATCGGATCTTGACTTAAGAATTCACGATTGGGGCCGATAGCCCTATGGGGGTTGTCATGAACAGCGGTCATTCCACCGGGTGCATGGCGAACCTGTTCATTCAGGCGAACGGCCAAGGATGCAAATGGTAGGTTAGCGCAATATGCAACGGGCAGACGGGAGGGATGGCGTTTGGTTCCGTTTGATTTTGATAGGGAATGCCCCAACAGGCGGCCATCGGCAACCGCCCCGGCGACGCTCTTTTGACATGCACCTTGACCGAGGGATCTAATTGGGTTAAGGCGACGCTTTCCTGTATAAAACAAAAGGTGGGACTTCGCTTCCATGGAAGATCATAGCAGACAAAAATGGCTCTCAATCCTGTTTTTTACCGTGTCGGGATTGGTTTTCGGCATTTCGTTCTATCTGATCACGGCCGGTGCCGGCGCCTCGCCCGAGCCGACGCCGGCCACCGTCGCGGCCGCCACCAATGTCCTGCCCTACGCGGACCAACCGCAGGTCAACATTGTGTTGCAACGGGACATTCGGATGCGGTTGGGTGATCTGGACATCACCTACCGGGGTGTGGAAGATCACAAGCTGCGCCTGGAAGTGGTGGTCCTGGATCTCGATCCCCAATATGCTTACCAGCACGCCATTGCCTTGGACAAGGCCGGCCTTGGTTTCCGGCTGGCGGGCGTCCGGCTGAAGCTGCTTTCCGCCCGGGATTCGCGTGCCAAACTCCTTTGGGACCGCCAGGGATAGAGACCGCCGGCCCGAAACGGGTTACTCGTGAATACGTCGATCCCAGTCGAATTCCCGGGACGTCACGCTGTCTTCCAGCCGGCGGATGCGCCGTTCGAGATCCCGGGCCCGGCGCCGGATGCGCTGGGCGGCCCCTTCGGGGGAGTGGACATAGCTGTGGTAGAACTCGCGCTCATCGTCGCTGCGGATGGGACGAACCGGTTCGGGCTTCATGATCAGGGCGGCGATCAGGTAGATGCCCGTCATGGGCCACAGACCGGTCGTGATGAGCAGCACGACGGCCAGCATTCGAATCCAGCCGACTTTGAGGTCGAAATAGTCGGCAAGCCCCCGGCATACCCCAAAAAGCACGCCCTTGCGGGACCGATAGAGACCGTTGGAAGGTCTAATGCGTTTTCTCGCCATGATCTTTGGAACTCCTCTCTGAATACTCCATCAGGATGGTCTCCAGCGCTTCCACCCGTTGTTCCATTCGTGACAACCCCTGGTAAATATCCTGAATCATCCGGGCCTCTTTCTCCCGGGCCTCCCGGCTGTGAGCGGAAAGCCCCCCGTGGCGCAATTTCATGGCCAGGAGGATGGTGGCGCAAACCGTGCCCAGAATAAGCACCAGGCTGCCGAAAACTATCGTGACAATCCAGACCGCCGTCATGGGGTATCCACTCCCGGGTTAGATCGGTATCCATCCAGAGGTGACAACTTTTGGCCCCTGGCCCGCCGCCGGTGGACCAAATCCACCTTTAGCGGGCAAGCTGGCGTTCGCGCCTCCTGTCGGTCCTCGGCGTAGCCGGGCTGCGCCGGTGGACGCCCGTCGGCTGCGCTTTGTTGAACACCGATGTGTTACAGATCCGGCGTGAAATCCCGCGCTGTGCGGCGGGACCAGGAACCCAAATCTACCACCTCTGGATGGATACATGATAATTCGCGTCTATAACATGATACGGGGTGCCCGGCCGTTTCAGGTCGCCGCCGGCTTATCGACTGTTTCTGGCCGTGATTTGATTGCGGCCAGCTCATTTTCGATGTCGTCATCCGTAACCAGTTCCTCGAAAGCCTTATCGAGGGTCGGGCCGGCGCCGTAGTTGACCAGATCGGCTTCGGCTTCCATGCGATCGATGCGCCGTTCCAGCTCCTCGAATTTGGCGATGGTTTCATGATTGCCGGCGCGCCGGATCTCTTCCTGCGCACGGCGGGCGTTCTGGGCCCGGGCGTGGCGGTGAACCAGCATACGCTGTTTTTCACGCGCGGAATGCAGCTTGTTCTCCAGTTGCTGGATATCATCGTGGTATTGATTGATCAATCCATCCTGCTCGGCCATCTCCCCCTGGAACCCTTCGGCCAGACGCGTAAAACGACGCTTTTCAAGAAGGGCCTCCCGGGCCAGGTCGTCGCGGCCTTTGCGCACCGCCAGACGGGCCCGCTCATCCCAGTGGCGCTCCCTGTCCTGAACTTCCGCCAGGCGCCGCCCTGTCTTTTTGTGGTCGGCGATAACACCGGCGCAGGCCGCCTTGATCTCCACCAGCGTGTCTTCCATCTCCCGGATCATCAGCTTGATCAATTTCTCCGGGTCTTCCGCCCGATCGAGCATGGCATTGATATTGGAACTGATAATGTCGCGAAAACGTGTAAAAATTCCCATGAGGACCTCCTGGTTTGGTTTGGTCGAATACCAAAGCAGAAAGGATGCCAAACTGATCATCCGCGTTGTTTATACGTTATTCCAACTAGATACCCATTGACAGGGCCAATATCCCTATTGTATTTATTCTCCATATATTAGCTAAATTTACCATTTTTACGTCTTTTTACCACACTACGGATCGCCATGGTCGCCCTATCATCCCCCGCCGCCGACTACCAGGAAGGCCTCGGTCAATCCGAAGCGTTTCTGGATTTCCAGGAACGGCTCTCCCGGGTGGCGACGGTCGAACGTCCGGTCCTGCTGATCGGCGAGCGGGGCACCGGCAAGGAACTGGCCGCCCGCCGCCTGCATTATCTCTCCCCGCGCTGGGAGGGTGCCTTTCTGACGTTGAATTGTGCGGCCCTTAGCCCCGCCCTGATCGAATCCGAACTCTTCGGACACGAACGGGGCGCCTTCACCGGAGCCCAGCAGCGGCGCATCGGCCGCTTTGAAACGGCCCATCGCGGTACGTTTTTTTTGGATGAAATCGGGTCCATCCCCCTGGCCGCCCAGGAAAAGATCCTGCGGGTGGTGGAGTATGGTAGTTTCGAACGGGTGGGCAGCAGCGCCCCGGTGGAAGTCGATGTGCGCATCGTGGGCGCCACCCATGCCGATCTGCGCGGCATGGCGCGGGAGGGTCGCTTCAAGCAGGATTTGCTGGATCGGCTGGCCTTCGAAGTCCTGTACCTGCCGCCCCTGCGATCGCGCCAGGGGGATATCCTGCTGCTGGCCCGCCATTTTGCCGGACGCATGGCACTTGAATTGGGCCGCCGGGAGGTGCCGGTGTTCAGCCGCGCGGCCGAAAAGGACCTGGCGCGTTACCCCTGGCCGGGCAACATCCGCGAACTTAAAAACGTGGTGGAACGGGCGGTCTATCTTGCCGAAGGAGACCGTATCACCACCATCCGCTTCGATCCCTTCGATCTGCCCGGATTGCCGGCGACGCGGCCCGATCCGCCGTCGACACTCCCGGCAGAAGAAGCGCCGGCCGTACCGGCGGCCGGTCCTCCGTCCGATCTGCCGTTAACCGAGGCGGTCGCGCAACTCCAGCTGGATCGGCTGAAAGCGGCCCTTCAGGCCACCCGCTTCAACCAGCGCCGGGCCGCGACGCGTTTGGGCCTGACCTACGATCAGTTCCGGGGGCTCATGCGCAAGTTCAAAGACCACCTGTGACCCGACTTTCGGCCGCCTGCGAGCGGAGCGGAACGGCCTTCTTCCCGGGCGGCATCATCACACCCGCCGCACAGGGGACCGGTCCAGTTCCCCACGGACCGCCATACCGATTTTTTCGAGGGTGTAAGGCTTCTTCAGATACTGACCGACGCCCAGATCCAGGGCGGTCTTGACGCGCTCGGTTTCGGCGTATCCGCTGGCGATGATCACCTTCTGCTCTGGCCGGATGGCCATGATTTCCCGGTAGGTATCCAAACCGTCCATTCCGGGATCCATGATCATGTCGAGGATCACCAGATCCACGGCATTCGCTTTCAGAAAGGCGACCGCCTTTTCGCCGCTGGAAACCGTTGTAACGGCATAGTTCAGGCGGCTCAAGATGCGGGAGGCGATTTCACGCTGCTCCTGAATGTCGTCCACCACCAAAATTGATTCGTTGCGCCCGCGGATGGTATCGTGCGACGGGACCGGGTGATCCTGGCGCACCTTGCGCGACATCGGGAAGTAAAGTTCGAATACGCTTCCGTTGCCGGTTTCGCTCTGGATATCGATGTAGCCCTTGTGGTCCTGGACCGTACCCCACACCACGGCCATGCCGAGGCCGGTGCCGCTGCGCCCCAAAACCTTTTTGGTGTAGAACGGCTCAAAAATGCGGGGGAGATCTTCTTCGGCAATGCCGTGCCCCTGATCGGCAACCCGCAGGAGGATATATTCCCCTTCAGCGACTTTTTCATATCCGGCCAGGGGTTGGTCTACATAGCAGCTTTCGGTAGAGATACGGACCAGACCGCCACCCGGTTGGGCTTCGGCGGCATTGGCAATCAGGTTCAAAATCGTCTTTTTAAGATGGATCGGCGAGCCTTCCAGGTTGGGCAAATTGGGCTCGCAGACGACCTGGAAATCCACATCCGGGTGGAAGCCGACCAGCTTGTGGTGCTCCGGCGAGCGCATAACGTCGGTAACGATGTCATTGAGGTTGATCACTTCGAAGGCGGTGACCCCTCTGCGGGCCAGGGTCAACAGATCCTGCACGATAGCGGCGGCCTTGAGGCCGGATTCCTTGATCGTCATCACCGAGGCTGCCAGGGGGCTGTCCGCCGGAAGATCCATCAGAATCAAATCCGGATAGCTCACGATGCCGGAAAGGACATTATTGAGATCGTGGGCCACACCCCCCGCCAGAAGGCCAAGGGCCTCCATTTTTCGGGACCGGGACAGCTTTTCAAGGAGTTCGAGACGCTCGGCTTCGGCTTTTTTGCGCTGGGAGACGTCCCGGGCGACGCCCAGAATCGTCTCCGGACATCCTTTTTCATCCAACATGATCGTGGCGGTCACCTCGGTCCAGACCTGAGTGCCGTTTTTGTGACGAAGCGCCAGTCCCAGGGTCTGCAAACGTCGAAAATTCCCGGGCCGCTCCCTGTCAGCGACCGCCCGGTCAAGGGCCGCCTGAACTTTTGCGCGTTCGAACTCGGGAATGATCTCCTCGAGGTTGAGCGCCATGATTTCCTTGGCGGTCCATCCCAGGATATGCCTGCTTGTGGGGCTTACGTAAGTAAAGTTATAATTCAGGTCCATGGTCCAGATGGTTTCAGAAATGCTCTCGGTGAGCAGCCGATATTTCTCTTCGCTTTGCCGCAAGGCCTCCTCGGTCTTCTTCCGCTCGGAGATGTCGCGCATGATGCCCACAGCATGCCACTGCTCCTTGAGTCGGACGGACGCCAGGGAAAGCTCCACCGGAATTTCGCTCCCGTCCCGGTGGCATGCCGCCAATTCGATGGTGCGGCCGACCGCATCCCCTTCGCCGGTAAGCTGGAAGGCGTCAAAGGCCTGCATGAAACCTTTCAGATACCGATCCGGTGCCAGAAAGCGGTGCAACCGCCGGCCCAGCACGTCCTCCTCCCGATAGCCGAACATCTCCTCCCCGGCACGGCTCCAGTAAGCAATTTTCCCTTCGTTGTCGATCATGATGATGGCATCCCGAGCTGCATAGCCGATGGCCCGGAACATCTCCTGGCTGTCCTTTAAATCCTGCTCCGCCCGCAGGCGTTCCGTAATGTCCCGGAACTCGGTGACACGCGCGTTCTCATCGCCGAAGGGGATGTCTTTGCCCTGGATCTCCAACGGATAGACGGATCCGTCCTTGCGCAGGCCCACCACCTCGTAAGGCGCCTCGAAACCGGAGAGGATGTTGCGGCGCACGGTATCGCGCCATTCGGGGGCAATCAACTGCAGCCCGTCCATGCCGATCAATTCGTCTTCGCTGTAGCCGGTCAAGCGGGTCAGCGCCTGATTGACATCCTTGATGAGGCCTTTTACGTGGATGCCGATGGCGCCCACCGATGCTTCATGCATCCGGCGAAAGCGGGCTTCGCTTTCCTGCAGTTTGATCTCGTTTTTTTTGCGCTCGGAGATGTCTTCAAGATTGACGACCATGCCGCCGGCCGAACCGGTTCCCGGACGATAGGTGGCGGCATGGATCTGAACGTGAATGACGGTGCCGTCCTTGCGACGCCGCTGGGTTTCGAAGGCGAAAGAGCAGTCCTGAAAAGCTTTCTCGATGGCTTGGCGGGTCTCTTCCCGGCAGTCCTCCGGGACGAAATCGATCGGTTGGCCGATGAGCTCCCGCAGTTCCCAGCCGAAAATGCGAGTAAAAGCCGGGTTGCAATACAGGACCTTGCCCTGGTTGTCATACACCACGACCGCGTTGGGACTGGATTCCAGAACGGCCCTGTACTTTTCACGGCTTTCAGCCAAGTCCCGCCAGGCCTCATGCCGCCGCTTTTCCGTTCCACTCCACTGCCAGACATAGTAGCCCGAGAAGGCGATCAGCAACAGCAGCAGCGCCACGCTGAGCATGATCAGACGATGGGACAGGACGGCGGCCTCCGCACGGACATCTTCGATATAGATCCCCGAACCGAGGATCCATCCCCAGGGCTGGAAGGCCTCGACGTAGGATATTTTCGGAACGATGCGATGGGGGTCGTCCTTCCACTGCCACATGTAGTCCACGAAACCGCCGCCCTTATGACGGGCCGCGCGCACAACCTCGCGAAACAGGAATTTCCCGCTGGGGTCCTCGTAATCCGCAATATTGTGGCCGACAAGATCCTGCCGATAGGGATGCATGATCAACGTGGGGGTAAAGTCGTTGATCCAGAAGTAGTCTTTATTTTCCGGTCCATAGCGCATGTTCTGCAGCAGGTGGAGGGCCCTTTGCTGGGCTTCGGCACGGGACAGCAGCCCCTGCTGTTCCTGGTCGTGGTAATACACCAGCGTCTGCATGGCCGTCCGGACCAATTCCCGGACCATTTCCTTCTTCAAGGCCAGCATGCGGCTTTCCACCAGGGGGAGCGCCACCCGGAGGACGATCAGCACAAACGCCAGCAACAATAGCAGGGCGGGAATGACGATCCGCATGGGGCTGGCCGGTTTGCCGCTTACGGATGCTTTGTGAGAAAGCATGGCAGGTCTCTCCAAAAGTTCTTCCCTCTCCGGGATCCATGCCAAAGATTTGGGTCTGGATTGGCCTCGACCCGTCCGCTGGCGCTGCGGATAGGAAGTGATCCGACCCCTCAACCCTGTTCTAACGAAAGGATTGGGAATCGATTCGCAACAACCGGCGCACCACCCGCCAGGCGAAAAAAGCGAACAGCAGGACGCATCCCAGCAGCAGGGAGGACAATGATACCATTCTTCCCGATGTGCGCCGGGGGGAGGCTTTCGCCTGCAGGTACCCGCCGAGCGTTATCGCAGGCCCGATGGCGAGGGTCGCGATCCGTTCGCCGGCCGCCGCCCGGGCTTCCGTCAGGTCGGCCGGCGGCGGCAGGGCTTCCGCCATCCGGCTGCCGTACGCCAAAAGGTAGGCCCCACCGCGTTCCGCCTTAAAAAAAAGCGCTTGGGGCCGCCACCCCAGCATCAATCGGGGAACATTGTTTCCCAGACGGCTGCGGCGAGGGTCGATATCGAGCTTCCAGTGCCGATCGGCGGTTTCCGGCAGACTCACCGGAAGATTGCGCAGAATTTGATCTTCCCAGGTCAACTGATAGAAGAGCCCCTGATAGTGAATACGCCACACGGCGCGTTCGGCATCCCGCGACTGAAGAGTGCCGACCAACAAGCTGTTGCCCTGTGAAAACCGCAAATCGACTTGATCCACCGGGAACCACCCGCCGCTGTCGAATTGCATACTGCCGGGGGCTTGCTGGTCGGTTCGATAGGCGGCCCGAACCCACCGTCGTGGGGGTAGCGGGGTCCGGAGGACCGGCACACCCTCCACCGCCTTCAACATCACGGCATCGGCGCCGCTGATCCAGGACAATTTGAAATACCGATCCTGCGGCTTTCCGACGGGCAGAACAATGGTCCGATTTTCCAGCCGCCACTCGCCGTGCCGGATGTCCCACAAAGAAACGGCCGGAACCAGCGGCTGCCAGTGGGTAAGATCGCGGCCGGTCTCGAGGCGGACGTTGACCAGCACATTGGGCCGGTTCCGCTGCCAGACGAGGGTGAGCTTGGCAAGGCCCCGCGGCAGACCGTTGTGATCGATAAGATAAGCCGGTGCCGCCTTTTCTTCCCCTGTGACCGGTAAACCGGAACGGCCCGGCAGCGCGCGGCTGGGGTTCGTGCCCACGCTCACATCGGGGCGGCCCTTACCCGGCGTTTCATTGCCGAGCGGAGAAAATGGCAAGGGAGTGGGGTGGACCGTGCCGTCAGCCGCCGGAGGACGTTCCAGGAGGTGGGGCACCGGGCGCCCGTCCATGCGAAAAATAGCGATATCACCGGCATCGGACCGGGCCATATGACGATAAACCGTCTCCGGCAGGACCACCCTTACAAGACCGCTTTGTTCGGGGGGGGCCAGACGCAGGCCATAGGCGAAATCATTCATGCGGAATGCGGCACGACCTGCCACGGGGAGGGCAAGAATAGCAAGCAACCATAGCGCCCGGATACTGGCTTTCATTGGTCGAGCCCTTGTGAAAGGAGGGGCCGTGGATCGTTCAAACCCCTCAAAACGGAGTTGTGGTGCCGCCTTATTTGGATAAGGTAGCATTCACGTTAATTGATTGCAATGCGGATCACAACCGAAGCTCGGATGAAACGCATTGCCACAAGAATCCAGCGGATATCTAAAACCCGGGGAAATCGTTTAATTTCGAGCCAGTGCGTTTCGACGGGGGGTAAAGCACGGCGCCATCTTTTGAAGGGGCGGCGGGGCAAACCCGCTTTTAGACCGAGGGGATTTCATCCAGGATGTCGCGCAGCAGAAAGGCCAATTCGCGTATCACCACCGGTTTCATGACAAACCCGCGGATCCCCAGGGCTTCGGCCGCCGCCTCCGTAATCCGCTCACTATAGCCGGTGCACAGGATGATCGGCAGGTCGGGGCGATTGGCCAGGATACGCCGGGCCAGCTCATCGCCTGTCATTTCCGGCATGGTCATATCGGTGATCACCAGATCGATCGCCTGCGGATCGGCTTCAAAGGCCTCCAGGGCTTCCGAACTGCGGGTAAAGGCTTGGACGCGATACCCCAAACGGCCCAGCATCTGACACCCCAGGTCGGTTTGAAACGGTTCGTCGTCCACGAAAAGAATCCGTTCACGGCCACCGGGCATTTTCAGGGAGGCCGGCAGGATCGCGGAAGGCCGGTCCTCGATGACCGGCAGAAAAATGATGAAGCAGGCGCCCTCCCCCGGCGTGCTGTTCACCGCGATGGCCCCGCCGATGCGCTCGACAATGCCGTGAACCACGGCAAGACCCATTCCGGTGCCCCGGCCTTCGCCCTTGGTGGTGAAAAAGGGATCGAAGATTTTTTCCATGACATGGCTGGGGATGCCCTGCCCCGTATCGCAGACCGTCAGCTTGCAGAAATTGCCGGGCGTCAGCCGCGGGTAGCGCGCCGCCTCTTCGGCACCCAGGGCCGCCACCTCCAGAATGACGGTGAGGGTGCCTTCGACATTCTCCATGGCATCCCGGGCGTTGGTGCACAGGTTCATGACCAGCTGGTGGATCTGGGTGGGATCGGCCATGACCATCCCCACCGGCTCGATGATGGCATCCATTTTGATGGTGGTCGGCAACGAAGCCCTCAGCAATTTAAGGGCCTCCTTGATAATAGGCTGGAGCTGGATGGGTCTGGGATCCATTTGCGCCTGCCGGCTGAAGGTCAGGATCTGCTTGACCAGATCCCGTGCCCGGCCGCCGGCCTGCAGCACTTTCTCGAGGTTTGCGGTTAGCCCGGATTCCGGAGGAACATCCATCAGGCTCATCTCGGTAAAGCCGATGATGGCCGACAGGATGTTGTTGAAGTCGTGGGCAATGCCGCCCGCCAGGGTGCCGATGGCCTCCATTTTCTGCGTTTGCAGCAGCCGAAACTCGAGTTCCTGCTTGGCTTCCTCCGTTTTCATGCGCTCGGAAATATCAATGGCCACACCGCCCAGATAGGTGGGTTCCCCCTCACGGTAGAGAGGGAACTTGGATACCTGCCAGTATTGCGTCTCACCACGATGCTCGGTGGTTTCGACGAAATTGGAAATGCGGCGTTCGTTCAGCACCCGCCGGTCGTTGGCCATCAATGCCCGCCCAACCTCCTCGGGCCAGAGATCCAGATCGGTCTTGCCCAGGCGATGGCCCTGGGGTTCGTCAAATTGCGTGCTGTAGAACGGATTCGTGTAGATATAGCGGCCTTCGCGATCCTTGATAAACGCCAGGGCCGGAAGGTGCGTCATGAACGAATCGAACAGGGCGCGGCTTTGCCGCAGGGCCATCTCGGCCTCTTTCTGGTCGGTGATGTCCCGTCCGACGCCGATGATGGCCGTCACCTGACCGGCCTCACCCAACAGGGCCGTGTCCGACCATGCCAGCCAGCGCCATCCCTCTTTGGTACGTGCCCGCTGTTCCACAATAGCGGTATGCGGCGGGTGCGACAGCGCTTCCATGGCCTGAGCCGTGCTTTCCCGGTCATCTTCGTGCACCAGGGGCATGAACGTCCTACCGAGCAGCTCGTCTTCGGTTTTGCCGAACATCCGGCAATAGGACGGACTTACAAAAAGAAAACGGCCTTCCAGATCCACCTTGACCACCAAATCGGTCTGGTTTTCCACCAGCAGCCGATAGCTGGCTTCCCTGGCCTGCAGACGATGGTGATTGCGGGCACTGGTAACCCCCAGCGCAATCTGGGATGCCACGCCTGAAATAAGATTGATGTCGCTGAAGGAAGTGCGTTCGGTGGCGGTGTCTTTATACATGAACAGCAGGCCGATGGTCCGATCTTCATACTGCAGGGGAACCGCTACCAGGGAGTGCACACCCAGGGCTTTCCAATAGGCGCTGCCACCCGGAAACTGACGGCGGATTTCGTCGGCATCATCGATTACCGTGGCGGCGCCCCGCCGGCAGACGGTTGCCAGGAGGCCCCCGAAGCCGTCTCTCGAAGGGTCGAGGGGCACCTCACGAATTTTTTCCATAAGCGCCGGAGGAATTCCAAACCCTCGTCCCACAAGGTGTTCCGGCTGGTCTTCCGCCATCAGCCACAGCATTCCCCCTTTATAGCTCAGCCGTTTTTGTAAAAGCGCCACCGCAGCCGATACGAATTGTTCCGGGGTCTGCAGGGCCGAGGCGGCTTTGCCGATTTCCTGGATCAGAAACGCTCCGCTGTAACGGTATTTGATTTCCTGAATATCGCGGTCCGCCGTTTCGCCCGCGTGCGTGATCTTGTGTTTGAGTTCCCGGTTTTCCAGCAACACGGCCATCGTTCCGCCCGAACCCAGCGCCACAATCCAACCCGCCAATTCGATCAACCAGCCCCGGAGGGGCATGAAAGCCGCCGAACCGGCGAGGAGGGCAAAGGCGCCCAGAGCGCCGTAGCGCAATCCACGCTTCCAACGGTTGGAGGGCAGTGCCTGCCATGAAATCATATACTCGCAACTTTGACCGCCTCGGTGCATGCAGGCGGGGTGCTCGACCTGTGCATATTGACCGGTGAAAAGCTTGGCCAGGGCCTCCAGCATCCCGACCCGGTTATCGCACTGAAAGGACTGCTCTCGCACACCCGGCCGGGGCGTGACTTTGAGGGCAATCCGGGTGCCGGAAACGGGCCGCGCCACATAATCCGTTGCCCTGGTCCACTCCGAAGCCACTTTGGCCACGCCGCGATACGCCATCAAGGGGGTTACGAACCCCAGGACATAGCGTGTCAGTATGCCGGCCGTCCGGGAAGCCTGGGAAAAGCGCCCCACTTCACGGGCCAGCCCGGGATCGCGAACCACCTGCTGCAGAGACTGGTGAAACGCATCGATCTGCGCCTGGTTGAACCAGTGTCCCGGGTCTTCGACTTCCGCACGCCCGATATCGGCGGCTGACAAAAGGTCGTCCAGTGAAATGTCCGGATAATGTCTTTCCAGATACTCCAGATAATTCTTTACCAAGCGGCTATTGTAGAGGGGAGGCGCATCCGTCATGTCACATTGCCTGGAAATGGTTTAGATCACTCTAAGTAAAAGGTATCCGAGAATCATGTCAATCGTTTCTAATCGACGCATGCGGATAAGGATGCGGGGTTACGTCATTGGGCCGCTATCAGCGAAGGCAGGATGAGCCATGTCAGGCCAGCGCATCGAGCAGGGTACCGAGCATTTCATCGCGGGACCGGATGGTTTTCAAGTTGGCCTTGTACCCGATCTCGCTCGGTATCATACCGGTCAGTTCATCGGCCAGATCGACGTTGGAAAGTTCCCTTTCCACCCCGGGGGTATCAGGCGCCAGGGGGTCCTCCGGCGCCGACGACATGTCTTTGGACAAACTGACCCGCACATCCCCGGCCGGCCCTTCCTGCAAAACCGCCCGGTCCCGTTTGAAGCCATTGGTGTTCACGTTGGCGATGTTGTTGGCCGTGACGCTCATTTTGCGCTCATGCGCCTGGAGGGAGGAGACCGTGCTGCTTAAACCGTCGACCATCGCGAAAGCTCCTTCGGTTCACTGTGATTCCGTCCGGGAAGGCCTGTTAAGATGGCGGAACCGTTTGAAAAGGTCCATCACCGTTCCCCGGGACGCGCCGCTACGAAACGGCAAGTCCGTCATTCCCGTTATCGGATTCCGGATATAAAACTTGAGCTTTTTTCGTCATTTTCCAGCCATACGGCCCCCGCAGCGGAAATCGCAGGATGCGGAAGGGGTCTCATGCGGGCAACGTTCGGAAATGGTCAGGATGCCTCACAGCGCTTCGCGCCAGGGCCGGGGGCCTCGCTATCTTGCGGAATGCCTGTCGATTTTGCGCTAACCCCTTGAAGGGTCTCAAGTAATTCACGATCCAGCCGATAATGTCTCTGATGTCCACACATGCTGAAAGGCATCATGGGCATCGACCTTACTATTTCGCCACCCTTAACCATTAACCGTGTTGGATCAAATGCGTAAGAATATGGCATTATCCATTTCCCCAGATGATGATTCACAGCCGATGACGTGTCTCGACAATATCCAACCCCATCGGATTCAGGCAACCTATCGCAGCGTTTTCGAAAATACGGGTACGGCCACCATCATCGTTGAAAAGGATATGACCATCGTCAAGGCCAATGCCAAATTCGAGCAACTTTCCGGCTATGCCCGGGCGGAGATCGAGGGGCGGCTGAGTTGGCCGGAATTCGTCCATCCGGACTATGTCGCAATGATGAAGGGATTTCATCTGGCTCGCCGTTCCGGCGAGGGCCAGCCGCCCACTGAATATGAGTGCCGGGTCGTGACACGCGGGGGGCAGGTCCGTGACATCCAGATGAAAGTCGGCATGATTCCCGGCACCGGCCAGAGTATTCTTTCGTTGATGGATATCACCGCCCTCCGGGAAGCCGAGCAGACCGCTATCCACCACATGAACGAAACCCGGGAAATCGTCGATCTGATCGACGGCTATGTCTACACCTGTTCCGAGGATTACCGCATCGAATTCATGAACCGGCGTCTGATCGAACACATCGGTTGGGACGGAACGGGCCATCACTGTTTCAAGGTGCTGCACGAACTCGAGAAACCGTGCCCCTTTTGCGTCAACAAGCGTGTCTTTCAGGGGGAGGCCGTTCGCTGGGAAATGCAGAACCCGAAGGACCAGCGCTGGTATTATTCCATGAATACGCCGGTATTCAAGGATGGCCAGGTGGTGCGCAAGCAATCGGTGATCATCGACATCACCGACCGCAAACTGGCCGAAGAAAAGCTTCAAAAAGAACACGCGATTTTAAAGCACACGATGCAGAACCGGCAACGATTCGGCCGTATCGTCGGCAAGTGCCCGAGAATGCAGGAAGTCTACCAGAACATCCTCCAGGCGGCCGCAACGGACTCGCCGGTGATCGTCTACGGTGAATCCGGCACGGGCAAGGAGCTCGTGGCCCGCGCCATCCACGAAATGAGCGCACGGCGGGCAAAGCCCTTCATCACCGTCAACTGCGGCGCCATTCCGTCCAATCTTCTGGAAAGTGAATTTTTCGGCCATGTGCCGGGAGCCTTTACCGGAGCCGATCGCATCAAAAAGGGCCATCTGGAGGTGGCTGACCGGGGCAGCCTCTTTCTGGATGAAATCGGCGAGATCGAATTGATGCTGCAGCCCAAGCTGCTGCGGGCCATCGAAGGCGGGGGCTACATGCCCGTCGGTGCGGAAACCCTCAAACACCCGGATGTCCGCATTATCGCCGCCACCAACCGCGACCTCCAAAAACTGGTTTCCGAGGGACGCATGCGTTCCGATTTCTACTACCGGGTCCACGTGATACCGATCTATCTCCCGCCCCTGCGGGAGCGCACCGGCGACCTGCCCCTGCTGATCGACCATATCATGGCCGAAATCGATCCCCACCGCACCCGGCCCATCAGTTCCGACGTAATGACTCGTCTGTTGGACTATCACTGGCCCGGCAATGTGCGCGAACTGCAGAACGCGTTGCGGCAATATGTTGCCCTGGGCCATCTCGCGCTGGCAGCGGTCGCCCCACCCCGCACGACATCCCCCCCTACCGTTTCCGAAACGCTTTCATCTGACCGGGAAAATGATCTCCAGGACATGATTCAGGCCTATGAGAAAAAAATCATCTCCCTGGCCTTGCAGCGTAATCGCTGGCATCGCACCAAGGCGGCCGAAAGCCTGGGCATCAACCGCCGGACGCTTTTCAAAAAAATGAAGCAGCACGCCCTCGACTGACCTCCTTTCGGGAACGATCGTTCCCATTCTACTTTTCCCCTTTTATTTCAATCAGATATACTATGGTCTCTTCAAATCGGGAACGATCGTTCTCATCCATTTCACACCATACCGGCACTTTCGCAAGGTATATTATTCTATATTTATCAGTAGGTTAAAATTTTTTCCGTTCGTGCCGAGAGCGTTGGCATTGTCATTGCTTTAAACCCTGGCGAGTCTCAACAGAAATCGCACCAAGGGAGAATAGGCACGTGAATGTTTTGATTGCGGAAAACGAGTTTACAACCGCCGACGCCATCCAGCAGACGGTGGAAAACATGGGCCACCGGACCGCTTGGGTCTGCACCGGTCAGGAAACCCTGCACAGTCTGGCCAGCCAGCCCTGCCAGCTGCTGATCCTGAGCGCCCAGCTGCGGGACGCGGATATCATCGAGCTGCTGCCCGACCTGCGCAAGCGCTATCCCGATATCCCGGTGGTGGCCCTGACCTCCCGTAACAGTCTGGCCCTCGAACAACAGGTACGGCAGCTGGGGGTCATCTGTTATCTTATCAAACCCCTGGATATCGATGAGCTAGGGTCCATCGTCTCGCACGTTTCCCATAAACAGGCATAGGCAACATTTAAGGAGAACACCATGAAAAAAAGAACACTCGGTTTTAAACTGGTTGCCGGCGGGATCGCCGCTGTCTTGATCCCCCTGCTCGTGGTCGGTCTGTTTGCCGTCGACAAGGCGGAAAATGCCATTACGGAAGCCTCCCAGAGCCAGGCCCTGAACATCGCCACCGATTTGGCGGAGTCCGTCAACCTGGTCCTGGCAGAGCAAATCAATAAAGTCGAAAGCCTGGCCGCGATCGACGCCTTTCGCCAAGCGGCTGAAGCACCAAGTTTGACCCCGGCGGAAGAAGACATCCTCAATCACCAGATCCATGCTGTGCTGAAAGGGATGGGCGACAATTATCAGGGCATCTTTCTGGGACGCAACGACGGCATCCTGTTCGCCGGCACCCTGGCCAACGGCACGGCCTCCTATAAGGGAATCGATGTCAACGACCGCGACTACTTCAAACAGGCCGGCAGCGGCGGCAAGGCCGTATTGAGCGATGCGCTGCGGTCGAAGATCGACCAGAAACCGGTCATTTTTGCGGTTTCCCCCCTCCGTTCAAACGACGGGCGTCAGGTCGGCATCATCGGCCTCACCCTCAAGATCGATTTCCTGATCGACACCGTCTCCCGCAAAAAAATCGGGACCACGGGCTATGCCTTCATGGCCAACCGCAACGGCATCGTCGTGGCGCATCCCAAGTCGGAATATGTCCTGGAGCTGGATTTCAAAACCCTGGAGGGTATGGAAGACATTACCCGTCAGATGATGGCCGGCGAAACGGGCGTAGATCCGTATACCTTCGAGGGCGTCGATAAAATCGCCGGCTTTGCCCCGGTACCCCTCACCGGCTGGAGCGTGGCCGCCACCCAGAATACCGATGAATTCATGAGTGCCTCCCGCTCCATCCGCAACGTGATCCTGATCGTGGCGTTCGGCTTCCTCACCCTCACCGTCCTCGGCGTGCTGTGGTTTGCCCGCTCCATCACCTTGCCCATCAACCGGGTGGTGACCTTGATGAACGCCGGGGCCGAGGAAGTGGCCTCGGCCTCCGGTCAGGTCTCGTCCGCCAGCCAGTCCCTGGCCGAGGGATCCTCCGAGCAGGCGGCCGCCATCGAAGAAACCTCTTCTTCGCTGGAAGAAATGGCCTCCATGACCCGTCAGAATGCGGACAACGCCAACCAGGCCGACCAGCTGATGAAGGATGCCAACCAGATTATCGATGAAGCCAACCAGTCCATGAATCAGATGACGCACTCCATGGCTGAGATCACGCAAACCAGCGAGGAAACCCAGAAAATTGTCAAAACCATCGATGAGATCGCCTTCCAGACCAATCTGCTGGCCTTGAATGCGGCCGTGGAAGCCGCCCGGGCCGGTGAGGCCGGGGCCGGATTTGCCGTGGTGGCCGATGAGGTCCGCAACCTTGCCATCCGCGCCGCGGAAGCTGCCAAGAACACCTCCACCCTGATCGAAGATTCGGTCAAACGCATCAAGGAGGGCTCCAGCCTGGTGGAAACCACCAACAGCGCTTTTGACAAGGTGGCCCAGAGCTCAAGCAAGGTGGCCGATCTCGTGTCGGAAATCAGCGCCGCTTCCAGCGAACAGGCCCAGGGCATCGAGCAGGTCAACAAGGCCGTCTCCGAGATGGATCAGGTGGTTCAGCAGAACGCTGCCAATGCCGAGGAATCCGCTTCGGCTTCAGAGGAAATGAACGCCCAGGCCGAGCAGATGAAAGCCGTCGTTCTGGAACTGGTGGCCATCGTGGGGGGATCGGACAAACAGGCGCCTACAGGCCATGCGCACCGCGGCACGGCCAAAGCAACGGTAAAACCGGTCAAGAAGCCCAAACGGCCGGCCATGGCGGCCCATGCCCCCCAGGACATCATCCCGTTTGAAGACGATCAGTTTTCCGAGTTTTAAGGTGAATCTGTAGAAAGGAGCTCCCATGAAGAACGATCTGGCCGGCAAATATCTGACCTTCCGTCTGGCGGAGGAGGACTATGGCATTCCCCTGCTGCAGGTCAAGGAGATCATCGGCATGATGCCCGTCACGGCCGTGCCCCGCACGCCCGATTATGTCAAAGGCGTCATCAACCTGCGGGGCAAGGTGATCCCGGTAAGCGATCTGCGGCTGCGGTTCGGGATGGAGGCCGTTCCCTACAACGACCGCACCTGCATCATCGTGGTGGACATCCAGGGCATCGAGCAGGCCACCCGCATGGGGGTCATCGTGGATGCCGTATCCGAAGTCCTCAACGTCCGGGAGGAGGAAATCGAACCGGCACCGTCTTTCGGCGAGCATGTCGAGACCCGCTACATCCTGGGCATGGCCAACATGGACGAGCAGGTCAAGATTCTCCTGGACATCGATCGGGTCTTTGATCCGGAAGACATCGCCCAGCTGGAAATGGCCGCCTGAAAGAGGGGCGCTCGAAGCCCCGCTGAAAGCTCATACCACCGGGAGGGATTCAACGGTATCGGATCCCTCCCGGATCGGTTTCCTGGGGGCGAATCCCCTCCCCTTTCATTATCCTACACGCGTGGTTCGGTCACAGGCCCGCGGCCTGCTAAAGCGGGGCGGCTCTGCGGTGGTTTGCGTTTCAGCGGCCGGACCGGCCGCCTGGTCAACGCGTTCAATTGGTATCTTTGGCAAGACCGCTGAAGGGGGCGATGCCGTCGAAAAGGCCGGCCGGACCTTGAAGGGGTTTCACGCCGGAGGCGTTGCATCGCGGGCATACCGCCGGCAGCGGCGTTTCACCGCGGAGCGTCACGCGCTTGAAACTGTGACCGCAGCAGGGGCAGCTATAGTCGATCGTCGGCATGCTGTTCCTCTATCGGAGATCCGCTTCACCGTCAACCGAGGGATCCGACGCCCTGTCCGCCAGACGGACCTACCCACTCCCCGTAACGGCCGGCAACCACACCCACGCACCTCCGCTCAGGCAGGGGTTTTGCTCCCGCTTTGTCCCATCAGAGCGGTCAGGGAAAGGCCCAGACTGGGCAATCTCTCCACCGCCGTGCGAAAATCCTCCCGGGAGGGGACCGGACAGGCCAGCCAGTCGAATAGGAAGGTTTCGGCCTGGGCCTGGGGCAGGTTGTCCGCGGCGATGAATCCCGCCCCGGGCAGGCCCGTGCGGGCACTGACCACGAGGCTGGTGAGCGGGGGCAGGCCTTTGAGGATGCAATGGGACTGGATCGGTTCTAGCAGCGGCCCCAGGTCGGAGGCCGGCACGCCGATCAGGCGTCCCAGGAGATCGTAAGTCAAAACCTGCCTGTTATGGGCGGCCAGCACCAGCAAAGGCCAGATACCTGTGCTCTGATCAAATCGGGATATCATAGGCTCCTCGCCATAAAAACCGGTCTAATGGCCGGTTCTGATTTTGACCTTACCGTCCCCGTAATCCAGAACGATCCCGTCCGCGGTGATGCGCTCCAGCAAATAGCCCTCGGATCCGATACGGTCACCGGCACGATAGCGCCGGGAGTTGATATAGACGACAGACGCCGCCGGCCTTGCGTCATAAACCAGCACGCTGATTTTAAGGCGTTTAAATTTTTCACGAAGATCCGGGGACAATTCCTGCAGCAGGGGAATCCCCTGGTCGGCGTCCTGGGACACAGCCGGCAATGGCCGGGCCGCGGCCGGTTTTTGGGCGGGCGCAGCGGTTCGGGGGATGTGCGCGCCGACCGCGTCCGGGGCCGTCTCAAGGTGGGAAGGCGATGCCGATGCCAGCGCCGCGTTTTTCTCCGGTACCGGCATCGGGGCGGAAGTTGCCGAAGCGGTCGGGGATGACGGCGCTGCACGGGGCGCCTGCGAACCAAGCGTTTCGCTTGGGAGTTCCTCCGTTGTCAGCGCCCCGGCGGCTGCCGGCGCGTCCCTTTCCGGGACGACGGCGGCCGGAGAAGTCCGGGGTGTGCGGGGCGTCCGATCCGGGGCGGCCGTTTCTCCCACTTGGCCGCCGGGAATGCGGCCTGTCCCGCCGGCCGACACGGCCACCGGCGGGCCGAAACGCACCGCCGTTGAGCGTGATTGTTCTTCGATCGGCGCAGTTGTCTGCGTTTGCACCTCGACCGCAGGAGGCTCTGCGAGGGAGGACGACGGGAATGGCGGCGCCTGGGGTTCCACGGCAGGGGCTTTTGGGGCAGCGCTTGGCATGGCAGGCGGGTGGGGCGCCGCAGTTGCTGCCGTTGCCTGGCGGTCCGGCCTGTCGGGGAGTGGAACCTTGTCAGGTACGCTCCGTGTGTGCAGCACGATACCCAAAACAAGGGCCAGGGCCGCCAGATTGGCCAGCAACACGCCCACCAGCCAGGTTTGGCTTGTCTTGCGCGGCCTGGCCGGCGGAGCGTTTTCCTCGTAGAGGGCGTACAAGGCCGGCTTTTCGCCCAGCCGGCGCTCGCGTTCGGCCCTTTTCAGCGAATCAAGGATGAATGACATCAGTGACGATTCCCCGGCCCCATGGGCGTCAACAAAGGCGTGTGGGCATCGTGGACAGCCGCGTTGAGCCGGATCAGCGTTTTCTCCCCCACCACGCCGTCCACCGGTACGTGGCTGCGTTCCTGGAAACGCATCACCGCCTGTTGCAGCGCTTCATCGAAATATCCCTCTTGTCGGTCATTGCCGGATGACGGTTCACGCCCCTCGATGCGTGCCAGACGATCCCGCAGCCAGAGCACGTCAATGCCCCGGCTGCCCTTTTGCAGCATCAGATTTTCGAGCAGCGGAGGGCGCCAGAGCAGAACAAATTGGCCGTTCCAGGCCGCCCGCACCGCCGGGGCGTCGAAGGTGCGTTCCCGGCCGCCGATGTTGAGGGTCACCTGTTGGTTCGTCATGGCGCCCACCGTCACGTAGTGCACCTGCCCGCGTTCATCGAACAGGGTCAAGACCGCCGGGCGGTTGTAGGCCGCCAGGTGCTCGAGGCGGCCCGTCCTGGAAAGGCATCGCAAACCGGCGCCCAAAGCCCGCACACAGGCGGTATGGCCCGCCAGCGCGTCGAAGTTCAACTGCCAGTACTGAAAAAGCGTCCTGTAGGCGGTTTCGGCATCCGTCTTCAGGCGCCCGCTGCCCAAAAGCGCCGTCAGATCCCCGGGCAGCGCAGCCGGCCGGTCTTCCCGCGGAACCGCCAGGGCCAGAAGATCCGTCTTGGGGGGCATCGTCTTCTCAGGGTTTTCCGGCACAGCAGCCGTAACCGATGCGGGCGCCGGCGGCGCCGGTTCGCTCCCGTCAATGAGGGCGAGCGCTTCGGGGCGCGGGTTTTCGGTTGCCGCAAGTTTCCGTTCCTGACGGAGGGCTTCCGCGGCCGGATCGTTCGTATCCTGGGGGGGGTCCGCTTGCGCCGCGGGCGATCCGGCCGGGGACGGCATCTGCGCCGCGGTCTCCCCTGCCGGTGCGGGCTTTGCAGCCGCGATCGCCTGCGATGGGGGTTTCTCCGCCAAAGGTTCGGCCGTTTCGGTTTTCGCCGCCAGGGAAGGTTCGCTCGCGATGGGCCACTGGGTATAGGCCCAGCCCCCGATAAATCCGAGCAGAAGAAGTGCCGGAATCCCCCACACCAGGCCCAACCGTCTCGGCCGGGCCGGCGCCCGGCCCTTGATTTCTTGTTCGGCCTGTCTCACCAAGGCGGGGGTGATAAGGTCCGCTTGGCGGGCATAGGCGCCCAGCAGGGCCCGGTCGCAGATGATATTGATCAGACGCGGGACCCCCTGGCTGCCCTTGTAAATCTGCCGCAGGGCCTTTGGGGTGAACAATTTCTTCCGGCAACCGGCGACCGCCAGACGATGGGCGATATAGGTCTCTGTTTCGGTAGCGGAGAGCGAGGTCAGATGATAGCGGGCCGTGATGCGCTGGTCCAGTTGCCGCAACTCCGGCCGGTCCATGATGGCCTGAAGCTCGGGCTGGCCGATCAGGAGAATCTGGAGAAGCTTGTGGCGGGTCGTCTCCAGGTTGGTCAGCAGACGAATCTGTTCCAGCACCTCCGCGCTCAGATTTTGGGCTTCATCGATCACCAGAACCGTGCGCTTGCCCTGGCTGTGGCGCTCCAGAAGATGGGCGTTCAAGCGATCGATCAGCGTTTTGATGCTGTCGTTTTCCCGGGGATAGCCCACGCCCAGCTCGTCGCAGATGGAGGCCACCAGTTCCAGGGCCGACTGCCGCGGGTTCAGGATTAAAGCGACGTCGACTTCTTCAGGGGTGTTCTCCAGCAGATAACGGCAAAGGGTCGTCTTGCCCGTCCCCACTTCACCCGTCAACTGGACGAACCCGCCCGTATCCCCAACTCCGTACAGGAGGTGGGCAAAGGCTTCCCTGTGATCGTGACTGAGGAAAAGAAAACCGGGATCCGGCGTTATGGAAAAAGGAGCCTGCGTGAAACCGAAATAATCAATGTACATATGCTGTCCACCGCGCCCGGGCTGGAAAACGCGTTTTTCCGGGGGCACCCATTTCGGTAATCTGCTGCGTGAAAAAAAAGAGCATGTACAGACGTCACTTTTGAAATAAATACAGAAATTTGGGCACGCCTGTCAATAGGAGACGGGCGGTTTGCCGGACAGAACCCGTCGAACCCAAGCGGTGAATTTGCAGGGGGTGCGCATGACGAGAAACCAGCCCAGCTTGTAGAAGCCGCGCTTGACCGCTTTGATTTCCGGCGCGATCCCGTCGGTGCTGCTGCAAAAGGTCGTCAGGCAGACCTCGGCCCGGGCGGTGGCCGGCAGGATGCAGGGCCCTTGGCCGTCCGCCAGGAAAACGCAGTCGGCGGCATAGAACGGGATTTCTTCTTCCAGACAGGTGGCCATGCGGTCGCGGCAGTCACCCGCCACGGTGAGGATGTAAACCAGATCCCAGACCCCGATAATTGCGTCGAGCTGAATATTGCGGCAGCACAGCCCCTGGCAGACATGGATGCAGCGCGCCATGGCGGGGCCGGACTTGGCCAGGAGCTCGGCCTCGGCGGATTGGATCGCATCGCAGATTTGGCCCAGACGGACCTTGTCGTCCGGCCCCAATCGCGCCAGGATACGCTCCGCTTCGGCAAAGTCCGCGCTGATGCCCATGCGCCCCCTTTCGGGCAGTCGTGCTCCCCAATGCATCCTTTATGAAGGAAGGTGACGCAAACCGCAAGGGGCGTGGAAGGGCGGCGTCACATCAAGACCCGCCGGATCGCGCTGCGGCGTCATTCCTCCACACGGTGAACAGGTTGCATAGGCCTTAACGCTGTTTTATCTCCTGAACACAGGGGCGTGTTAGCCGGGCACGACCGCACCAACTTTCGGGCGGCACGCCGTTTCGATGAAAAGCACGGCTTCGCTAGGAAAGGCAATTTTATAAGTAGTGTCCGTCCAGAGATGGTAAATTTCGGTTCTGGCCAAAGCCGCAGCGATTTGAAAACCGACGGCGTAGCCGTATGAGCGATAGTGTTGCGTAGCTGGGCTACGGCGAGGATTTCCACAGCGCAAGAAAGCCGGCCGGGGCTGAAAGATGCCGTTTATGGATAGGCAGTGCGACTCCTCCTGCCTAGCGGGAGATCTCGGGAAGCCCTTTCGAAGGGGGCTTGAAAAAGGTTTCTGAGGTTCGGCTTTTGAATTTCCCTTTGTCCCGCGCTGAGCATCGGCGCGGCGGACGGATTAAAGCGCGCGGACTGTTTGAGTCCGCCGTAGCCTTGGCGAAGGCGGGCGAGTTTCCGCGTGCTCCGGCCGCCGTGACGACGCGCAGGGAGAAGCGGGACACGGGCGTTTTCTTTTGCTTCCGTTTTCTTTCACGTGAAAGAAAATGAAGAAACCAATTGATGTAAAGGCACCCCGGATCGGTCGAACCTCTTCGCGTACTCCATCAGAGGTGGAGGGTTTAGAATAAAGAACAAAAAATGTCTCTGCTGACAAGCGTACCGCAACCCCTTAAAAACAACGGAGCGTATACCCGATGCAAACCATCAAGAATCAGATTATCCTGGTAACCGGGTCAACAGACGGCCTGGGCAAGCAGGTTGCCCAAGACCTGGCAGCCCAGGGGGCGACCATCCTCATGCACGGCCGCCACCCGGCCAAAGGAGAGGCCGTGCTGCAGGATGTCCGGCAGTCCACCGGCAACCCTAACCTCACCTACTACAACGCCGACTTGGCCTCCCTCGATGCGGTGCGGCAGCTCTGCGAACAGCTACAGGCCGACCAGACGCGGCTGGATGTGCTCATCAACAACGCCGGCCTGGGGCCGGGTGCACGGCAATCCCGGCGCGAGCAGAGTACTGACGGCCATGAATTGCGGTTTGCCGTCAACTACCTGGCACCCTACCTGTTGACCTATCGCTTGCTTCCGCTGCTCCGCCGGTCGCCGGCCGCGCGCATCGTCAATGTCGCTTCCATCGGCCAGCAGCCCATTGAATTCGACAATATCATGCTGGAGGATGGCTACGACGGCCTGCGGGCCTACCGCCAGAGCAAACTGGCCCAGATCATGTTTACCTTCGACCTGGCCGGGGAGCTCGAGGGATCCGGCATTACCGTCAATTGCCTGCACCCGGCGACCCTGATGAACACCAAAATGGTGGTTGAAACAGACTACTTCGGGGGCGGCATGAGCACCGTGGCCCAGGGGGCGCAGGCTGTGGTGTATCTCGCCACCGCCCCCGAACTGGACAATGTCACGGGGCAGTTCTATGACGGCATGCGGTCAGCACGGGCCAATGCGCAGGCCTATGACAGGGAAGCCCGCCGCCAGCTGCGGGCGCTAAGCCGGCAGCTTACTGGGCTATGACCGCGCTAAGGTGAGCGGTGTGTCGTTTACGCGATGGTATACAACCACCCGTTACCGCATTTGCATAACTGGGATCCTAAAGCCCTATCCCCCTCTCGATCCCGGATAAACCCTATCGCCTGTCTTTGCATTTCCCATGCGCATTTTTCCCGTAAAAATTGCTCTCAAGTGATTGTAGGTATTGCAAGAGACCGTCGTATACAGTATATGCGAAATAGTTCTTTCCTTTGCTTCAAAAAATAATTGGGAAGGGGTTCGGTTTTTACCTACCCACAAGGCACCCAGTTCACATTCTTAGCCAATAACCTGCCCCCTCCTTTATCAGTTGTTTTTATTCAACCTTTCCTGTTTTGCCAAAATCTTGAATTCTTAAGGCTACCCTATAGGTACGCCTTTTCGAAAATAGTAAGTGGGTTTTTAGATCTCTTCTGCGGAGGCGGCGGGCTTCTGTTGATGATTCATGTTCGCTAATCGAGTGTGATGAAATCGGATATTTGAAAGGACATAAGGATCAGGTCTCAATATTTACCAAACCAAAAGTCTGGTTCCAACTAATTTGTCAGATGTTGAGACCCGACCCCTGATCCTTTTTCTGGACTAGAAGTGTCTCAAAATAATTTTCCGCGTAACTATGTCGCTGCGACATAATTACGCTAATAAGCGGTAAAAGACGCAAATTGAGGAAAAGGTTGTGATCTACATATTTTGTTTACTTTAGGTATCACACTGTTATGATGTAAAAATATCAATAAACGCGAAGTCATGCATCGAGACCCGAAAAGTGTCTCATATTTCAGTTTCCGTCAAAAAGTTGAAAACTATTTAATATTATAGTTCGATGACCAATATGACATCTACAAACAACAATATTCTCATCAATGCTGATGACACCGTAAGAGATATAGTGGACCGGATAATGGCAATTTTATCTGAAAATAAAGCCAATTTATCCAAATTGAAAAATGAAATATGCCTTCTTTTGGAGCACTTGACAACGGAAGAAGGAAGAACCGATCTAAATTGTAAGGCTGTCGATTATTATTTTATGAATAATGACCTGTGGGCTGAAAAAGATTTCCCAGATGAATTGCATGATATTTTTGCGGACATCTCTGGGGCTTTGCACGATACAATTTCATCGCCTGATGTGGCAAAAAATTTTGATTCAACTCCAGAGCAACTGCTGGAAAGACTAAGAAAGGTTCGCATCGAACCAGGGCATTAAGGGCGACGGCCAAAAGCCGCCGCGCCTTATGCCCGCCGTTAAGCGTAAATTAAAACTTATGGATATCGAACCAGAAATCAAAGAGCTTTCTGAGTTTTTAGACGAATTCAACAAAGAAAGCGACAGGGGCGCTGTTCTTAATGCTGCAACAGTCCTTGATGAATGGCTGCTAAGCATAATTAAAGAGTTTTTAGTGGATAACCAATCTTCGAAAGAACTGTTAACTGGATTCAATGCTCCACTTGGCACTTTTTCTTCAAGAGCAGCTGCAGCACATGCGCTAGGGTTAATCCAAGACAATGAATTTCAAGAAATCACAACAATTAGAAAAATCAGAAATGAATTTGGTCACAACTAGAGAGGTATTTCATTCAAAACACAAAAAATCTCAGACCTTGCAAACAATTTACCGTGGCTTGGACCTCCTGAAATAGAGAAGCAATCAAGCCTAAGAGTGCGTTTTGATTTTGTGGTTGCTGTTTTATTAACAGATCTATTGTGGCGTTCTCGAATGATAAAAAACGAAAAAAGAGAAATGAAGATTTGGCCAAACAGAGCCAGAAAATAGCTATGGCTCGCTTAACAAAGCCATTAAGACGGACCGCAATCGCGCTCGATGAACGCAAGAGCAGTAGTCGTGGTGAGAAAACCGTTAACCCAAATTTCAGTGTAGGGATAAGATTGGGGTCGCATCTTAATTGTTAACTATTGACATCTGCGTTATATCAGTTCTCTATACCCTATACCGACCGACGATTCCGAAATAGAATGTGGTAACTTAAACATCGTATAATTAATAATTAAGATGCGACCCTCTTTCTCTTCCTTATGTATCGAAAAAACAAATGGGTTTATTAATGAATGACGAAATATCAAAAGCTATAGCAAAAGCCGGCGTTGAGGGAGGGATAGAGGCTGCTAAGGGTTTTCTTAGAAGATTAGCAGGCCCTGCTGTTGATGAATTAGGATTTCTATTGCAGGATCAAGTAAGGTTTTTTAGGCTTAAAAATCAGCTAAAAATATTATCAAAAGCCCAAAATATGATACTAAAGTCTGGCCTTTCTCCAGGGGCTATCCCACTTAGGACTTTGATCCCGTTACTGGAGGGGGCAGCTCTAGAGAATGATGAATATCTATCCAGCAAGTGGGCTGCTTTATTGGCCAATGCATCCATCGGTAAAAATGATATTGCAACGCACCCATCATTCCCACACATCCTTTCGCAACTCTCACCAGATGAGGCTTTGTTTTTGGATAAATTGGAAACATATGGTGGCGAGACTAATTGGAGTATATTCCGTAGAAATTTTGCTGCCGATTTTTCGAAGTCTATTGAAGAAGTAGATCAATATTTTGGAAACCTATTTCGCTTAGCACTGTGTCGAATATCTAACAAGGAAGCAGGAAAGCCATATAGCTCGTTATCAATTGGGCCATTTGGCAAAAAATTCCTAAAAGCGTGCTCTTCTATCGACAATAATGCATAGTCAGTTGTTGGCGCATACAGAAAATATTTCTCGATTCTATAATATCTTGTTTGATTAACTATTTTTAAATATACTTAGCTATTATGAATAGGCCAATAACCCGCGAAAACCCTATGTTTCGGACAGGAAGCGATATCAATCTTAACGCTTGTGTAGGTTATAATGGATTTCCGAACATCCACACCTATCAGTTTGGGTACCATCAAGCTGTAGTCTCATTAATTGCGACCGCAAAAGAGAAGACCTACGATTCGGATTCATTGATTTACCCAATTTTATTTTGTGCAAGGCATGCGATAGAGCTTTTTCTCAAAAAACAAATTTATCTTTTATCAGATGTTAAGGCTATTACTTTGGATAGTGATTCTGAGAACCGCCTGCTAACTGCACACAGCTTGTATTCTTTATGGAATAATTTCAAAGACCTCTCAAAAATAGATAAGAGGTATGACTCCTTTATCGATAAATTGGAGCCTCATATTAAATGTTTTTGTGATGTGGATGATACGGGCCAAACTTTTCGATACCCCTTGGATGTAGATGGCAAACGTCATCTAACAGAGTTCGGTTGCATCAATATCGGAATTTTCAGCAAAAAATATGAATCGATGTATAAAATCATCGAAGAAGTCGTTCTTCTGACTGAGTATATTAAAGCCGAGTACAAACAGGGCACATTTATTAAAGAATTGTCTAGAGAACAAATTTCTGAAATTGCTCACATGCTTCCGATAAGAAGGAATTGGGTTACAGATGACTTTTCAAAAGCGAAAAACGATATTTGTGCTGAATATGGCATAGGCTCAAGAACCTTTTCAAGGACTCTTAACCTGATTCAGAAGCACCGGGAGTTTGCATCATATATTGGGATGGAACTGCCCTTAAATGAGATTACTTCACACGAATTGAAAATATTTATCAATTTGTTTAATAAACACAGAAAAAGATTCAGAACTGATGATTATATCGCCATTATAAATGATTTCCCAAACGAGGTATGCGAAAACCTTTCGAACGATAATATTTATGCTATTTCGGCTATTTTTGACATATCATTTTTTGATTTATTCAGTGAAGAGTATGATTCTGACATTGAAAGAAATAGAAAGCGTGATGATCCATTTGGTATTGTATTCAATAATATATCTGTAAGGCGTGGCATTGTCTTAAAACATATAAAACGTGGGCTTGGTAGATTAGGCCAGATAACTTTACTCAAAGTTTTTGACGAATAAGAAGGATCACTGGGTCAGATCTCAACATTTTACAGCCCAGTAATAACGGTTCCAGCAAAATAAAGTTGTCAAACGTTGAGATCAGACTCAGCGGTTTTTTTAATTTCAGATATTCGGATGAAATTCCTGTCAATCACTAGTTAGAAATAAAATAATGAGCAGAAACCTTACCAGAATATTTAAAAAATTAAATTTTAAACATCGGATTCTACTTTCAAAACACAACGATCGTAGACTCCAATGGAAAGTTTTAGAAAAAAAGCTGAATCAATTTTCAATGAAATAATTCAGCAAGCAAAGGATTGTAGCTTTTGGGAAAATCTTTATATTCAAAAAAGTCCAGAAAAGTGTAAAACCATATTTGAAGGTGAGAAGTATTTAAATTTCAATATGATTGCACTTTCATATGGGAGTCATCCAACAGATATATCCGTCGAGATATACAAATCTGGAAAAAGAGTAAACGAACGTACAATTTCAGAAACCGGGGGTGCATTCTTAATTTCCCAGATTCCAAACGGTGGCGTCACTTTTTATCTATATTCTTCTAGTTCTGAATTGCATAAAGCAGATGAATATCCAAAACTGATAAGAGTATACAAAAAGCCATGTGATGTAAAAGAAAGGCAAATTTGGAGATGTGCAATTCGATTACTAAATTTTTCACATGACACCTCTTATGCTTCTTTCTATCCTTACCATAAATATTTGTATGAGCTTGCGAATAAACATAAAAGAGATTTTTTATTTTTATTGATCGGTGCTTTTATGTCTTATTTTATAGCATTTATTTTTGAAAACTTAACAAATATTTTTTCTGGATGAAATAATTTCTAACAAGTGCGAAATCGCAGTCTTTTATCGAAAGAGAATGAGGGTTGGCTTTTAACATTTTATAAACCAAAACTTATGGTTTCAACTAATTTGCTAAATGTTGAAAACTGGCACAAGATTATTTTCGTAACTTAGTTAGGCGAGAAGAAAATATGAAAGTAGAAATTATAATACCACTAATTGGTGTACTTCTTGGTTGGTTTCTAAATGAAATCAGTCAGGCAATTAGACAAAGCAGAGAAAATAAACCCTTTTTGGCACAAGCTATTGGTTCAATTTGTTGCATTTTATTCATACTTGAACGTAAAAGAAACTATTTAAACAGTGCTATCTACGCGGGAAAGCTCAGCGAGCACGGACACGAATTTTTAAACTCTATCCTGCAAAACAAAGAAAATGAAATTAGAACCATAAGGGAAAAATCAGTATCAGCTGTTTCAAACCTAGACAAATTTGAACCTTTTATCTCACATGAGTTAGACTTTTTCATGTTATATGCCTTAGATCTTGATGAAAAGATACAAAATAAATTACATAATATTGAAACGAACCTTGAAGAAATTCAGCGATTAGTAAGAGAGTTGAATATTGCTATTAAAAAATTTCATTTTATTATAAAGAAACTGACGTTAAAGCACAGCGTCTCAATGTATTTTAAGTATAGATGTGAAGCAAGAAAGAATAATAGTGACAAGATAGATTCTTTTGTTGAGGTATTCCAGCAAATTTAAAGAATAAGAGCCATTGGGTCAGATATCAACATTTTACGAACCAGAAATTATGGCTCGAACTAAATTGTCAAATTATTTGATCTAACACGGATTCTTTTTTGAGATACGAAGCGCATTTCTTTTCTATTTTCCGAACTCGATATGGAGTAACAAATGAAATGTTTCATTATCATGCCAATTACCACTCCTGCTGAGTGGGCACATCATTATGGCAACGATCCTGACCACTTCTCAAACGTCATAGAGTATCTTTTCATTCCTGCAATTAAAGCGGCAAATATGGAACCTATACCACCTAGTTCCGAAGCCTCCCAGATAATCCATTCTGATATTATTTCAAAGCTTGCTTCTTCAGAAATGGTTCTCTGTGATATTTCGTCTCTAAATTCAAATGTTTTTTTCGAGCTTGGTGTCCGAACGGCCCTTAATAAGCCCGTCTGTCTTGTTAAAGATGATGTCACAACTAATATTCCTTTCGACACCATACCAATTCAATATGAAACATATAGAAGTGCTCTGACAGTTATGCATCACGAAAATGACCTTAAAAGAATCTCTGATCATTTAATAAGAACTCAAGATAAGAACTCAAATTACAACGCAATGTGGAAGGCGTTCGGGATTTCACAGACCGCATCTCCGCCAGAACCAAGCTCGATTGAGGAAAAACTTGACTTCTTAATTCAACGATCAGATCCTAATTTTGCATTATCTCTCACATGGCTTCGGGAGTTTTCTCCCAAAGTTGCGACGGTTTTGATAAATGCAGACCTTTATTCACTACGTGAAGTTGCCAACATATCCGAAGAAATGTTTAAAAAGGTAAACGGTATTGGCAACATAGAAATCAGTGAGATAAAGCAAGTTCTTGCTAATCATGGACTATCACTAAAATGCCATAAGGCAATGAGGGTCATGTCTTAACACTTAACAAACCAATAGTTTTCACAGCTAATTTGTCAAATTTTGAGTTCTAAACCCGGATTCTTTATAATTTATTTTTAATGAGACAATGAGTACTATACATAACGGAAAAGACAAATTAACCTTTAGGCGCTTGTTGCTATCTAAAGAATTTTATTTACACGGACTGGAGCATTCACGGTTAAAATCACCTCTTAACAGGATGATTGCTATTCATAATTTTCATAATTCCCTTGAAATTGTTTTGAGATCAATATTCTTATATCACGAAATACGTCCGGAAAAGCAGCTAAATATCGACTTTGAATCTATGTTAAATGCGATTGATTCTTTTCAATCATTCAAAGAGAATAATGTCAAGCTCCCATACCGACAAGAATTAAGGAGTTTGAATCAAATACGAAATATGGTTCAACATCAAGCAGTTGAGCCGGAAGAATCTACTCTTGATGATTGGAGAGTTTTTACTATTAGATTTTTAAGAGAAGCCTTCGATACTTACTTTAGTATCAATTTTGACGAAGTAACATCAATCCATTTTATACACAATAAAGATTTAAAGAACCTCTTATTAACTGGTAATAAACTTAATAATATAAATAAATATCTCGACTCGGTAGTTGCTGCTAAATTGGCTTTTATCTACGCATCTTATGCAATCAGTAATTTTTTACCATCTGATGGACTTAATTCTGATTTTTTTGTAATTTCTAGTATCTCCTCTATTACGCGTAATATTGATACGATACTTTCACATAAAATAGAAAATGTAATACGTAAAATCTATGATAAAATTGGTGATACCAAACTTTATTCATCAATAATATCAAGTGGTGTATCTTTAGCCGACTATAAGCAATATGAGATGCTTACACCATCTATCATCTTAACCTTAGATGGTGGTTACGTTGTACAAACAATGAATATGCCAAATCCTGATTTCGAGTCTTCCTCATGGATTTTAAATTTCGTAGAACAATCAATAATTAAATGGCAACTCTCTGGTATCGATCTTAATTTAAATGAACGATTAGCATACTCATGCAAAAAATCTAATGAAAATCTTTCTGCTAATATCCCTGTATAATGCGGAATACTATTGGGGTCGCATCTTAATTATTTACTATTGACATCTATCCTATATCAGCTCGCAATAACTATCTAATCCAGTAGATGAAAACCGATTTAGCACACCGGAAAAGAGTCACTTATGCAACAAAACAACAGCGCATGTGGCGCCTTGTAGAGGGACCCCATGCTCCGAACCGAAAGCATTACCACTAGAACCACGGATGGCACGGAAGTGGAAATCCGTGGGAAAATCGCATGGCCGAAGAATCAAGAGCGCCTGCCGCAAGGCTGTTATATCCGAGTCTATTTCAATGATGAAACTGGAAACCGCATCGAGACCACCCCGAGCTACTACGGAACTCTCCGTGGCAAAACCGGATTGGTTACCTCTGGGCTTATTGAACGGTATATCCTGGAAATCCCGAAAGCAGATTATGAAGATTTCGAAAAGCGTTGCCTTGATATCTTTTGGGAAGGCATGGGAAAAAACTTTGGAAGGCCAAGGCCCAAGTGGTTAGATAGCTGAAAAGGGTCATATATACTTGGCATTTCCCCATATGGATAGTATTGACATATGAAAATAAAAGTAGCCCAGGCAAGCGATCGAATTGTAATCAAGCTGGAAAACGGCCGAAATATCGAATTCTCTTTTACCGCCGCGGAAGACCAGGACACGCCCAGCCTTTGTCGCATATCCACCGATGGCCGAGAAAATACAAGACACGAAACCCACCAATCCGGCAAGTTGGAGTTTTGGGAATTCAGTTTCCCTGAGAAATAATAGAAAGAATTGATGAAGGGGCTCTGAGAGTTGGAAGAACAAAAATCAAAGCTGGAGAAAGTTGGTGATGCCTTTCTGGACCGTGAGACGTTTTTCCGCACTCTAATCGAGACCATACCGGACCTTGTTTGGTTGAAAGATCCAGATGGTGTTTTCCTTGCGTGCAATCGAAGATTTGAACGCTTTTATGGTGCAAAGGAAAAGGATATTTTCGGAAAAACGGACTATGATTTTGTGAGCAAGGAGCAAGCTGACTTTTTCCGTAAAAATGACTTGGATGCCATCACAAACGGAAAGCCAACGGTAAACGAAGAAGCCGTCACCTACATCAGTGACGGCCATGAGGAATTGCTCGAAACCATTAAAACACCAATGTACGATTCCCTAGGCAACCTAATTGGCGTGTTGGGTATTGCCCGGGATATAACGGAACGCAAGCGCATCGAAAGAGATCTTCGATTGAGCGAGGAGCGTCTAAGATTAACGCTGGAGGTCGCCAATATCGGAATCTGGGATTGGGACATTGCCAATGATACGTGGCACGCTTCCCCGATATATTACACCATGCTCGGCTATGAACCCGTTTCCGGTCCCTCGGATAGGGAAATATGGCTAAAGCGGGTTCACCCTGAAGACAGGGAAGCCGTTCGAGCAAAAATAAGCAGTATTCTCAATTTTGAAACCAACGAATATCACTACGAGGCACGCATGAAGCACGCCGACGGCACCTACCGCTGGCATTATGTCATCGGATATGTGCTTGAAAGGGATAAGGATAACAGGCCGATTCATTTAATCGGGCTTCGGATTGACATCAACGACCGTATCAAAGCGCAAGCCGACAAAGAAAGGCTCCAGACCCAGTTGACACAGGCCCAGAAAATGGAAGCCATCGGCCGGCTGGCCGGCGGTGTTGCCCATGACTTCAATAACATGTTGGGCGTAATTCTGGGGCAGACAGAGTTGCAGCTGGATCAAATTGATCCAGCCCAGCCAGTCTTCACAGCCCTGCAGGACATCAGAAAAGCCGCAGAGAAATCAGCCAATCTGACTCGGCAACTGCTGGCTTTTGCTCGTAAGCAAGCCATTTCCCCAAAGGTGCTTAACTTGAATGACGTGGTTGAGAGCATGATCAAGATGTTGCACCGAATCATTGGCGAGGATATCCATCTTGTCTGGTCTCCAGGGAAAACCACGTGGCCGGTCAAGATCGACTCCAGCCAAATTGATCAGATTTTAGCCAACCTATGCGTAAATGCCCGGGACAGTATCTCGGGTGTCGGAAAAATCGTCATCGAAACAAGAAACCGCACTTTCGACACGGATTACTGTAACCGGCATCCGGAATTTATACCCGGAGACTATGTGATGATGGCCATTAGCGATAGCGGTTGCGGCATGGATCAGGAAATTCTCAATAACATCTTCGAGCCTTTTTTTACGACGAAGGGAGAAGAGAAAGGGACCGGCTTAGGTCTTGCCACGGTATATGGCATCATCAAACAAAACAATGGATTTATCAATGTATACAGCGAGCCGCAGCACGGATCGACATTCAAGATTTATTTACCACGGCACAGGGACAAGGCCGATGAGCCTGTAAAAACAATTGAGGCATCACCGATAGCGCGCGGTTCCGAGACTGTTCTTGTGGTGGAGGACAATGCTCAGCTTCTAACCCTAACCCAGTCAATTTTGGAAAGACAGGGATATACCGTGTTGACTGCAACCTCGCCTGCCGGGGCCTTGCGGTTGGTGGATGAGTTTGCCGGCCCCATCGATTTGCTTATTACCGATGTGATAATGCCGGAGATGAATGGTCGTGATCTGGCAAAAAAGATAAGATCGCAGCGTTCTGGCGTAAAACTGCTCTATATGTCTGGTTACACGGCAGATGCCATTTCTATTAATGGCGTGGTAGACAAGGGCGTCAATTTCATTCAGAAGCCCTTTTCAATAGGGGAACTGGCTCGTAAAGTAAGGGATAGTATTGGGGTCGCATCTTAATTATTTACTATTGTAATCTGCCCTATATCAGTTCTCTATACCGACCGACGATTCCGAAATAGCGTGAGGCAACTATAACATCGTATAATTAATAATTAAGATGCGACCCTTTTTGTCTCCCCAGCCTGACGCTTTAAAGCATTTGGGTTGCTATTAGTCGCATATTTTGTTAGGTCATCAGGCATACGTTCTCTATGAAGCCGGCCCCCCACCCTCTGGCCGCAATGGCTTAAAACATCTTGCTCCTGCTGTGCAACCCTGCTGCAAATCTGGACGTCTTTCCCGGGTCCTGAACTTATACTTCGAAAGCAAAAAGAACGCTTCACCTGCCGTTTAGCTTCCGGCACAAGTGCGACACCTTCAAGTTCCCGTAGATAATTCCGGCTAAAACGCCCGACGAACTATCCATTCAGCGCTCGTTCTCCATGAAGCTAAAAGCGAGCGTTGGCACATAGCGACAGGTTAGATCGTGTCCATCCCGAACGGGCACCTTTTGACCCGGTCCACAGCGCTCTCACTCTTTTGAAATTTTCGCCATAGCTCACCAGGCGACGCTTGTCAATGGGAATGAAAATTGTACCATTTTCGGGAAACGAAAAGTGTACCACTCCCGCTCAGTTAAGGGTTTCGGTTAATGCAGCCGGTGTAGCCGGCGCGGTGTTAAATTCGTTCTTTGACAAAGTGTGCTTTCTGAGCCGGTAGCTGTGGCCCTTGATGTTGACCACCCGACAGTGGTGGAGCAGCCGGTCGAGAATCGCGGTGGCGATGACCTGATCGCCGAACAGCTCCTGCCAGTCCCCGAAGCTCTTGTTGGAGGTGATGATGGTGGAGCTTCGTTCGTAGCGGTAGCTGATGAACTGGAAGAACAGGTAGGCTTCCTTGCTGTCGATGGGCAGATAGCCCACCTCATCGACCACCACCAGACTGGAGGTCAGATAGGCCTTGTGCCGGGACTGGGACTGCTCCTTAAGTTTTCGCATCAGGGCGTCCATGGTCATGAAATAGACCTTGAAGCCGTGATGACAGGCCTTGGTGGCCAATGCGATCGCCAGATGGGTTTTGCCCACCCCCGGAGGCCCCAGGAAGATCACGTTCTCGTGCTTGGGGATGAAGTCCAGATCGAAGAGCGCCATGACGTCTTTCTTATTGAGATCCGGGTGGAACGAGAAGTCGTAGGCATCGATGGTTTTGGCCGCCGGAAGGCCCGCGGTCTTCATGGCGGTCTCCACCCGCCGCTTTTCCTTGGCGCCGACTTCCTCCTCCAGCAGGTGATCCAGGAAAGCCATATATGAGCTCTTGTCGGTTTCGGCCTGCAAAAGGACAGTGTCGAGCACGGCGGCAGCCTGGGTGAGCTTTAGCCGCTGAAGATTGTCCCGAAGGCGGTCTGTAATCAGTTGGTCCATACCCCACCTCCTTTCTGGGCCGCCTGTTCGTAGACGGACAGCGGCCTGTAGAGCACTTGGGGAAACAGGCTGCCGTTGACCAGACCCCGCGTGGCCTTGCCCTTGCGGCGGCCGTAGGGTGGTGTCTTCGGCGGCTGTTCGCGGCGCAGCTTGAGGATCTCCTCGATGATGGCCGGATCGGTGATCATCCGCCCCTTCTCCGGGCTCTCGGTGTGGGTGATCAGCAGCCGGTCGTCGTCGTAAATGCGGATGACGCCGTCCTTGATCCTCAGCAGCACTTTTTTGCCGACCGCTTCCGGCGGCACCTGGTAACGGCTGGCGTCGTAGGAGATCAGGCAGTCTTTGTAGACCTTCCGGTAGACCTTGATGGCGGTGTCGTAGTCTCTGGGCACCGGGCCAAGGCTGCGGACCTCCTGCTGCCAGCGCATGTCGACGAGCTGCCGGTGAGTACGGTGCTGGCGCCGGTTGGCGGTCTCCGAGATCCAGTGGAGCAGATCCGCATTGGCCTGGTCGATGCTCTCAAACACATAGCCGCGCCAGAAAGCTTCCCGGATGTAGTCGATGGGGCGTTCCACCTTGCCTTTGGTCCAGGGGCTATAGGGGGCGCACAGCACCGGCTTGAAGCCGCAGTGGTCGGCAAAATCGGTGAACTCGACATTGATGCGCGCTCGCCCATCGGCGCGGCCGGCGAACACATGGCGCATGTTGTCATAGAGCAGTTCGAAAGGCACGCCCCCGAGATACTTGAAGGCCCGCAAGTGGGCGTCCATAAACGCCGCCAGAGTGCAGCGGGTGACGAACTCGGCGTACATGGCCCGGGAAAATCCGAGAACCAGCAGGAACAGATGCACGGTGATGTCGGCGACACCGGCAGCGGCGATCTTAAAGTCGGCCCAGTCCACCTGGCCTTGCAGACCGGGAACCGTCTCGAATCGCAGGAAGGCCTGACGACGATTGCGGGCTTTGACGGCCCGCACATAGGTTTTGACCGTGTCGTAGCCGCCGGAATAGCCGAGGTCTTTGATTTTCTGAAAGATCCATGTACCGCGGTAATTGTCCTGCTGGAGCCAGTCGTCGATCATCTGGTGGTAGGGGGAAAGGATCGATTCCTTGCGCTTGCGTTTACAGTATCGGGGCATGGTGGGATCTGCCAGGTACTTGGTGACGGTGTTGCGGTGAATGCCAAGCTTCCTGGCAATGGCGCGCATCGTGAAGCCTTGGCGGTGATAGGAATGAATGTCCATGAATGCCTCCCTGGTGATCATGGCGGCGCCCTCCTTTAGCAGAGGGTCTTACCACCAATTACACCACCGGGGTGGTACACTTTTCATTCCCATTTTTGGTACACTTTAGCATTCCCGCCGACAACGCTGTCGCTCATAGCGCTGCACCGTCGATTTCAAAAACGTTGCGGCCTTGGCCTGAACCAAAGTCTGCAACAGCCGGATGGACACGAGATAAGGACGACCAACGTTTGGGACTTCGTATGGTCAGATACGAAGCGGATTTTTTTAACACCAGAGGGAGGATAATCATGAGCAAAACTTTGATTTTCTGCGCTGACGGTACTTGGAACGGACCCGACCAGGATGACGACAACGATGGGGCCCCGGACTTCACCAACGTCTACAAGTTGTTTCTTGGCCTGGAGGGCGAGCTGAGCCCGGAGACGATTTGTAGTGCCGATGAACAGGAGAAATTTCTGAAGAAAGGGACCCCGTTGGTCCAGGTGGCGAAATACATCCATGGTGTTGGCGATTCCCGCAACCCCATCCGCAAACTTCTGGGTGGCGCTTTCGGCGCCGGAACCATTGCCCGAATTGTGCGGAGCTACACCTTCTTTTCCCGTCATTACACACCCGGGGATGCCATCGTACTGACCGGTTTCAGTCGAGGGGCATATACGGCACGGGCTTTGGCGGGGCTGATCGCCAGCGAAGGGCTGCTCGCCAAAGCACGAACCAGGGATAAGGAAGCCGCCTACCGCTGGGGCGCCAAGGCCTGGTATCGATATCGCAGCAAAGCCAGGGGCGCCAAAAAGCCGCGCTTTCTGAAACGCTTTGCTGAGGCTATGGCGGACCTGCCGGCATTTGTTTCGGCCGATGATCTGAAGGACAGGGATCTGGTTCCCGTGCAAACCATCAAAGCCGTGGCGGTGTGGGACACGGTGGGTGCCCTCGGACTGCCCACCTATGAAAACGATGCCCGGGTGGATGCTTTCCGGTTTGCCGACAATCGTTTGAGCAGCAAGGTGGAATGGGGGTTTCATGCACTCTCTCTTGACGAGCAGCGGGTGGATTTCCTCCCTACGGTGTGGGCAAACCGGAGAAACGTGGTGCAGGTGCTGTTCCCGGGAGCACACGCCGATGTAGGAGGCGGCTATACCACCGGAGACGGTGAAAGCGGTCTGTCCAACGGGGCCCTGCTGTGGATGGTGGATCAGTTGAAAGGCGTTGAGGTGCAAACTGCGGATAGCATTGCCGCTTCAAACAAGGCCGACGCCGGGGGTGTCGCCCACCAGCCCTGGCGGCATAAGCCGTTTGATTTGCCAGGTAAAGCCCACCCCCGGAATTTTGCCGGTATGGCCGTTAAGGAACACACCTCCATTGCCCAGCGTATGGCCTTGCCAAGCGTCGTGGCGGAACCGGGAGATCCTCCCGGCAAGTACAGGCCGACGAACCGGCCCTGAACCACTGACGCCCCATGTTTAGAACATAAACCAACCGGGGGTGAAGTCTGCCAAACCATAGCCGTACGATTGGAGGACAAAGCATATGATAGCGGTCGATGGGGATTTTATTCCATCAGAAGGCCAGAACAGCGCTTGCCAAACGGGAAGGTCCCAGAGTCGCCCTCGATGAAGGCGGCCATACCATCGTGCTACGCCGGGGCTCCTTTGGGGAAGCCGTCGCGGAACTGCAGGAATTGCTGCGCGCCAAAGGTTTCGACCTGGCCATCGACAGCGATTTCGGTCCTGCCACGGAACTGGCCGTCTTGCTGTTCCAGAAAAATAGCGGCCTTGTCGGGTGGTAGTATGGGGTCGCATCTTAATTATCAATTATTCACGAATCCAACATAGACAAATTGGCTATGAATTCGATAACAAAATGGCTGAAGTCTCCGGACGCCCAAGCTACTCTTTCGCCTTTCAGATTGGGGACCGTCTCAGATCATTCAGCCAAAAACATCTAGTGAACTATCCGGAACACAACCACGACATTATACAGCTGACAACGTACGCATTAATGGGATGAGCCATAAATTCATTAGGTTTTTTATATTTGGATAACTTCTGTATCAATCATTTCATCTTTTATTATTTTTTCGATTTGCGCACTTTCTTTTTATGTTGCATTAAAAACAAACTACATTTGAAAACTTCACCACCTACTGTTAGGAACGCGCAGAAATCCGCGCGCTTCAAAGGAGCATGATAGACCTATCAGGAGGACTTATAAATGAGCAACATTATCATCATAACAATCTTCGTATCTGGCATTATTGGAATTAAAAGCCCTATTGTTGCAGGTATTGTCAGTGCATTATTGTTTCCGTTATATTTCTACTTATTTGATTCTGTTAGTCTTTACAAATTGATACTGTTTGGTCCTGTAGGGTTTATTTTAGGCTATATTTTAGGAAAAATATCCTCCTGGTTCTTTTCTGGTTTTAAAGGTGGTAAACATAGTGGGGGGCCATCTTACATTGGCGGTGGAGAAAGAGGCAGGCACACTGGTGGTATAGTATATTCTGATGATGAAATTAAAAATATGAAAAAATAAAGTCTAACCATTAAAAAGCATATTGATATTCCCGTTATTGTCGTCGGAGGAATTCGGTCACTTGAGGCATATAATTCTGACCAAGGAATAAGGAGCACACCATGAAATCACCAAAAGTTTCTATTGTGTTCAGCAATTGCCTTATAGGGAATATTGAAATTAAAAACAGACTGATAAGATCTGCCACCTATGAGAATGCCGCCACAAATGACGGCAAGGTAACCGAAAAACTGATCTCGATTTATCGTGAACTGGCAGAGGGAGGCGTCGGACTCATCATTACAGGAACGATGGGGGTATCTGCAAAAGCAATGTCATATAGATTTGGCCTCGGCATTTATGATGACGCTCTTATCAAGGGCCTAAGAAAAATACCTCAGGCTGTTCGTGATGCCGACCGCACCTGCAAAATTATGGCACAGGTCTTTCACCCGGGCCGGCAGGTTATTCCCGATCAGCCAGGTCCGAAATTCATCGCCAGCCTCCCAAGAGCGCTTATAACTTACATTCGGCGGCATCCTGAATCGTTGCAGTCCGGCGGACAGCACAAGACATCTGTCGAACCGACGGCGCCATCTCCCGTGTACGATGCTTTCTTCGAGCGCACCCCACGGGCATTAACGGTCGAGGAGATCGATGAGATCACCGACACGTTTGCGGAAGCAATCCGTCGGGCTCAGGAGGCTGAATTTGATGGGGTGCAGATTCATGCCGCTCACGGCTATTTACTCAGTTCGTTCCTGTCACCCTATACAAACAAGCGCGACGATCAGTATGGCGGTTCAACGGAGAACCGTGTTCGGATCTTTAGGGAAATTTACGAAAAAGCAACCAAGAAAGTCGGGGAGGACTTTCCGATCCTGATAAAGATAAACACAACCGATTTTCTTCCCGGCGGAATGGATATTACGGAAGCCACGAAAGCCGCTGAAATACTGGAAAAGATCGGATTTGCCGCTATTGAGACAAGCGGTGGGATGTGGGAGGCTGTAACGCGGGGCCACGAAGAACTGGGTTGGCCTCCTGTTATTCTCCCGGAGGCTCGGACAGAGATAAGGTCCAAAGATCAGGAAGCCTACTTTCTGCCAGCCGCCAAGGCTCTGAAAAAGACAATGAATTGCCCCATTATGTTAGTCGGCGGCCTCAAGTCATTTGACCGGATAGAACAAATTCTTACGGCAGGAAGTGCGGATTTTGTATCGCTATCACGTCCTTTAATACGTCAGCCCGACCTGCCTGATTTATGGCTTTCAGGTGCTGGCCCGAATAGAGCGGAATGCATTTCCTGCAATGCTTGCCTGGCAATAGGCGCAGAACCGATAAGATGCAGAGCGAAAATATAGAACCCGAAATGAGATATCGTCTATTCAGGTTCGCCCTTGTATGATCTATCAAATCTGGCTTTGGGCAACAGCCCGTTAATTCTTAATAAAATCGCCCATTAATCCGATATCAGGCAGTTGATTTTGTCAATCGCCGCATCGAGTAGTTATAAGAGATGATCTGCCATGCGATTAACATCAAAATCACCGTTGCGGTGGACACAGGAAGACCGGTGTAAGAGAATATGTCCTTCTTTTCGATTGTCTCTCCTGGTTTATCATGTCCGGAGTGCGCCAAGATATTGAAACCAAGACCCAATGAAACGACGCCGGTTTTGCCATCAATGGCCTTTTCCGGTGGCAGTCGATAAATAGAGACTTGAAAACAGGAAAGGCAAAAAAGGAAAATCAGGACTGCCAGCGAGGTCAGGAATGTTGTCCTGGCGGCTTTTCCCGTTAATAGGGCTTCGCGTTCGTCACGCTCGCGTATGAAAGTGAGTTTCGTCAATACCTGGTCACGAAACGGCTCCGAAACCATCAAGCGGACACACAAATAAAGGGCAAGCGCCATCCAAAGTGCAAAGACAAACCCCACGATACTATTCAGCAAGTTAAGGTAGGCATTGGCGTGGTTAACAACGCCCGAGCTGTAAACGTAAGAAAAGGCCGCCAAAACGATGAATGCCGGAAGCCCGTATAAAAAAACCTTCAATAGGATTGAGTCAAGCCTCTTCATTCTGTCTCCTCCTCGATCGAGAAAATGGTATTTATGTCGGCTCCGAAATAACGCGCAATGCGAAACGCCAATTCAAGCGAAGGGTTGTAACCGCCCCCCTCGATTGCCACAATGGTGGCCCGTGTTACCCCGACTTCTTTCGCGAGTTGCTCCTGGGTCATCCGCCTTTCGGCGCGGAGAACATGCAAACGGCTCACGATCTTTAGCTGTGGAAGGGACTTAGACATGCTTCGCCTCTGATGTCTTGTTAATTTTACATAGTGTCACACATTCTATACTTTTTGTCAAGTTTATTTTACTTTCAGGCCAGAATCAATCTGCTATTTCAACGTTACGACCAATCATAACTCTGAAAGGAGGATGACATGCCTAAGATCACCCCGCCGTTTTTCCCGATCATTTATGTCCGCGGTTATGCGATGACCAAAAGCGAGATCGAAGCCACGGTAGCCACGCCCTATATGGGTTTCAATCTGGGCGCGACAAAAGTCCGCCAGGACTGGAACGGCAAGGTGGTCAAATATATTTTCGAATCGCCGCTGGTGCGGTTGATGAAGGACTATGACTACCGGGATATCTACGCGGATGGCAAGGAGCGCGCCGGGCTTGTTTCCCCGCGCCGCATCGTCATCTATCGCTATTACGAACAGGGCGATGTAGATCTGGGCAGTGGCCAGGTGCCGTCGATTACCGAGGCGGCGGAAGGCTTGGGGGAACTGATCCTCAAACTTCGTGGACAAGTCTGCGGTGAGGACCAGGAAGCTGCCAAGGCTTTTCGGGTTTATCTGGTGGCCCATTCCATGGGAGGGCTCGTTTGCCGCTGCTTCCTGCAGAATCCTGCTGTATCCCGGGAAGAAGTGAAGAAGCTGGTGGACAAGGTTTTCACCTATGCAACGCCGCATAACGGTATCGAGATGGCCGGTATGAACGTCCCCGAATTCCTCAGTCTATGGGACATGAACAACTTCAATCGCGATAAGATGGCCGGATACCTTGCGCTTCCCGGCCAACCGGAGAGGGTGGACGACCTTAACGGCACCTTCGATCCGAAACGTTTTTTCTGTCTGGTCGGGACCAACCACAAGGATTACGCCGCTGCGGCAGGACTCTCCCGCGTCATGGCCGGCGAAATGAGTGACGGACTGGTCAAGATTGAGAATGCCACCGTGCGCAATGCCCCGCGTGCCTTTGTCTATCGCAGCCACAGCGGCCCTTACGGAATTGTCAATTCCGAGGAAGGGTATCAGAACCTGACCCGTTTCCTGTTCGGCAACGTCCAGGTGGACGGCATGCTCGAGGTGGAAAACCTACCCCTCCCGCCTCCAGTGAAGAAGGCCTACGACAACAACAAGCAAGTCCGAAGCTCCTATTTTTTCGAAGCCACCGTCTCGCCCCGCGGCGCGATAGACTATAAACTCACCGAGCGCCGCAAAGAGACGTATTCCGCAGTCTTTCGAACCTTCGACGAGATCTTCCGGGTCGCAAGGGTCGACAGCCTGTCCGCACCGCGCATGCCTGTACTGTTCTCGGTTTTTCTCGACACGAAGAAAATCACTGTCGGCCGAACCGTGGTTTTCGGGGTGGATCTTAGTGTTTCCAGCACCGAATACGAGATCGATGGATTCCTGTTCTTTAACCGAAGCATCCCCGGTGAATATCTCTTTAGGAACACCATCGTGATCCGCGCCACTCCCGATGGGGACAGCTGGCGGGTGCGCTATAACCTGACCGATGATGCCTGGAGCGACACCAGGGGCAAGGAGGCGGTAAGCGATGACGAAGGGTTTGTCATTCCCCTGCAGTCCGCCAAAGGGTTCAAGGGAAAACTGAGGCTGGATACCAAGAGGTGGGGGTGAAAAGGAATATGGGGGGGTGATCGCCCATATTTCCCGGGAAAGGTCGCGGGGTCGCCATTCACAAAGGACTCGCAGGGACGGGCTACCTTGGTTTTATCCAAGCTAAGTATTGAAATCTCATCTGCTAAATCTGTATTCCCTGCTCGCCTGTGATGGTGGGCGTTAGACCGATTAGGAGAACCTCTATATGAGCAACATCATCATCAGAACAATCTTCGTATCGGGCATCATTGGGATTTAAAGCCCTATGGTTGCCGGTATTGTCAGTGCATTATTGTTTCCGTTATATTTCTACTTATTTGACTCCGTTAGTCTTTACAAATTGATACTGTTTGATCCTGTAGGGTTTATTTTAGGCTAAATAAATATTTCAAAACGCATTATTTCAAAGGGTGCAATGAAGGCATGGCATCAACGCCGATACTATCATTAGTTCATGCCGACATTGAGAATAGGGATTCGCGGGATAAACAACCATGAGAGATTTTCTGCTCGGTGGATTACTGAAAATTATACCCTATGAGGATGCATACAAAACGCCATTAAGACAACTCACCTTGGAGTGGCTGGAAAAATATGTTTCCGTGGAACCGGAAGACGCGCTTTTTCTGAACGACCCGGACAAATACGTTTCCAGCAGGGATGGGGCGATCTATCTGGCCCGATATGATGGCGATATTGTAGGAACCGTGGCCCTCTACAAGCTTTCCGAACGCAATTATGAGCTGGCGAAGCTGGCCGTAACGGAACGCTGCAAAGGAAAACGGATCGGTTGCGCCCTGATCGAGCACGGCATCGAGACATGCCGCCGTTGGGGGGCGGATACCATCACCCTATTCACCACCAAACGCCTTGAAGCTGCTTACCGGCTCTATCTCAAATATGGTTTTCGCGAAGTTCCGGATGGAAAACAAAAGTATATCGAGTCCGACACCCAAATGATTCTCAAGATATAGTCTCAAGACCTTGATCGTTTCTCAAAGAGACAAGAGAGCATGGATGAAGGGGGGGCTGGATTCCTGATTCCCAAAAAGTTTATTTCTCTCTGATCAGATCTCCTGAATTGTTTTTTCAACCTTGTTTACGGCTTTGGATCCCCGGCGTCCGCCATGGGGCCTCCTGCGGCTCTGGCCATGGCTTGCGCCCGGTCCCGGAACTGGCTCATGTACAGGCGATGGTAGACGCCTCCCAAAGCCAGGAGTTCGGTGTGGCGGCCCCGTTCCACCACCCTGCCCTGCTCCATGACAATCAGCTGGTCGGCATGGGCGATGGTGGAAAGCCGGTGGGCGATGATGAAGCTGGTGCGGCCCTTCATCAATTGCTGGAGGGCGTTTTGAATATGCAGCTCGGTGCGGGTGTCGACGGAGCTGGTGGCCTCATCCAGGATGAGGATGGCCGGATCGGCCAGGATGGCCCGGGCAATGGTTAACAGTTGGCGCTGGCCTTCGGAGAGGTTGGCCCCCCGTTCCGCCAGCACCGTAGCGTAACCCCGGGGGAGCCGGCGGATAAACCCGTCCGCATGGGCCAGCCGGGCGGCCTCGCAAACCTCCTCGTCCGTGGCATCCAGCCGGCCGTAGCGAATGTTTTCCATCACCGACTCGCTGAAAAGAAACGACTGTTGCAGGACCACCCCCAGCTGCCGCCGCAGGCTGTCCCGGGTCACGGCACGGATGTCGACGCCGTCCAGGTAGATGTTTCCTTCATCGCTGTCATAAAAGCGCGAGAGCAGGTTGACCAGGGTCGTCTTCCCGGCGCCGGTGTGCCCGACAAGCGCGATCTGCTCGCCGGGGCGGGCATGGATGGAGACATCCTGCAGCACCGGGACGCCGGGCACATAGGCAAAGGTGACGTGTTCCAGCCGCACGTCACCGGCCAGCCGGGGAAGCGCGGGCGCCCCGGGCGCATCGGTTTGATCCGGCGCCGTATCCAGGATTTCAAAAATGCGTTCGGCCCCGGCCAGGGCGGCCTGGATCTGGTTGTACAGATTGCCCAGTTGGCGCAGCGGCTCGGCAAAGCGCCGCGAGTACGTGATAAACGCGGCAATCGTGCCGATCGTGACCATCCCCCGCAGTGCCAGCCAGCCGCCAAATCCGCACAGCACGGCCACATTCAGATTGGACAGGATGCCCATCATGGGCATCACCAGAAGGGCCAGGGTCATGGCCTTCACCCCCACCGCGCGGGCCGCCTCATTGGCCTGGTCGAAGCGGTGCAAAACGGTCTCTTCCTGCCCGAAGGCCAGGACGACCCGTTGCCCGCTGTAGGTCTCCTCTAACACGGCGTTCAGCGCACCCAACCGCATCTGGTAGCTGCGAAAGACCGCGCGTGTCCTGCGGCCGACCATGCCTACGAGGCCGATCATCAGGGGGAAGGCAATCATCGAGGCCAGGGTCAGCCAGGGGCTGAGAACCGCCATGACCGCCAGAATACCGGCAATGGTCAGGATCCCGGTAAACAGTTGGGTGGCGTTGTAGGTCAGCACCTGGCTGATGGCATCCATGTCGTTGGTCAGCCGGCTCATCAGATCCCCCTGGGAGCGGGAATCGAAGAATCGCAGAGACAGCGTCTGCAAATGACTGAAAAGCGCGGCCCGCAACGCGCGCATGACCTGCTGGGCGATGCCGGCGATCAGAACGCCCTGTCCGAGCTGGGCGGCTGCGGATAGCAGGTATACTCCCATCATGAGGAGGGTCAGCCGCAGGAGGGCGGCCAGGTTTCCGCCGACGAGTTGGTCAATGGCCCGTCCCATCAGGAAGGGGCCGGCAATGGCCAAAGCGGTGGCGCATGCGGCCAGCATAACCACCAGGACAAGGGCGCCGCGATGGGGGTGCAGATAGGGCATCAGGCGGCCCAAGGCCCCCTTGGCGTCCCGGGCCCGTTCCGCGGTCGGCCCCTGGCCGCCAACTTTGCCGCCCGGCCCCGGCAACCCGGAAATGCCCGGCGACGCCTGTTTGGGCGTGGGGTCAGCCGTCATGATGCCTCGCCTTTTCCGCTGTCGGCTGCCCGAGCTGGGAGCGATAGATGTCCTGATAGGCGGCACTCGTGGCGAGCAGTTGACGGTGGGTGCCCATGGCGCTGATCCGCCCCTGTTCGAGGACCACTATCTTGTCGGCCAGCAGCACCGTGCTGATGCGCTGGGCCACGATGAAACGGGTGGTGGCCCTTTGCGAATCGGCGATGAGCCGGTCGAGGGCGTCCTGCAGCCGGACTTCGGTCTCGATATCCAGCGCGCTGGTGGAATCGTCGAGGATCAGGACTTTGGGCTGGACCAGCAAAGCCCGCGCAATGGCGATCCGCTGGCGCTGTCCGCCGGAAAGCGTCACGCCCCGCTGGCCGATCACGGTGTCGTAGCCGTCGGCCAGCGCGGCAATGAACGGGTCGGCCTGGGCCGCCCGGGCCGCCGCCCGCACCTCCGCATCGCTGGCGGCCCTTCGGCCGTAACGGATATTGTCGCGGATGCTGCCGCTGAAAAGGACCGACTCCTGCAAAGCGATTCCGACCGCGCCTCGCAAAGCGGCGAGGTCCAGCTCCCGCACGTCCATGCCGTCGAAGGTAATCCGCCCGGCCGTTACGTCATAGAAGCGCGGAATGAGGTGGATCAGGGTCGACTTGCCCGCGCCGGTGGCCCCCACGATGGCCACCGTCTCCCCGGGCTCGGCCGTGAAACTGACGTCCGACAGAACGGGTTCGGCGCCGTTGCCGGCATAGCTGAAGCAGACGTTCTCAAAGACGATCCGTCCCCGGGGATTGACGAGCTGGGATGCCGATGCCGATTGCCGGACATGGGGCGCGGCGTCAAGGACCTCCAGAATCCGGGCGGCCGAGGCCTCCGCGGCGGAGATGGGCCCGAGCATCCCGGTCAGCAGGAGGATCGGGAAAAGGGCAAAGGAAAGATAATTGATGGCGGCCACCACCTGTCCGGAGGTCATCTGGCCCGCCAGGGCGCTGCGCCCACCGATCCAGAGCGCGGCCGCGATCGCCAGGTTGACCATCAGCAACATCACGGGCGCAAAGACCGCCATGAGATGCGCAACCCGGATCGTCTGGTCCATCAGGGCCTGGTTGGCCGCATCGAAACGGGCTTCTTCATGGGCCGTGCGGCAGAGGGCCTTGACCACGCGCATCCCGGCCAGGTTTTCCTGGAGGACGACGTTCAGCCGGTCGAGCCGCTGCTGGACCCACCGGAACAGCGGCCGGGCCTGGCGGGAAAACAGCCACACCAGCACTACGATCAGGGGGACAAAGGCGGCCATGATCACGGCAAAACGGCGGCTGGTGAGAACCAGCATCACCGTGGCCCCGCAGGTCCAGATGGGCGCCCGGGTTAAGATGCGCAGGGACAGCATCACGATGAGCTGGACCATACGGACGTCGCTCGTGGAGCGCACGATGAGATTGCCGGTCTGGAGCCGGTCGAGGTTGCCGAAGGAAAAGGTCTGAACCTTGCGGATCATGGCGCTGCGCAGGTCGGCGCCGAACCCCATGGCGACCTTCACCGACAGGTAATTGTTGGCGATGGCCAGGCCGGCCGAGAACAGGGCGGCCCCCACCATCACAAGGGCCGTCGTCATGATGACGTGCAGGTCGCGGGGCACGATCCCCTGATCGATGATGCGCTGGGTCAGATGCGGTATGAGCAGGTCGGCCCCCACCATGGCCAGGAGCAGGATCAGCGCGACCGCGGCCGGACTGCGGTAAGGCCGCAAATAGGCGTAGAGGCGCAGGAGGGATTTCACCGGTCCTTCTCCTCACGTTCCCGGGAAGCGGCCTGTTTCAGGCATGACCGATCTGACTCCGGGATGGCTGCGTCGGACAGATAGCGGTGAACCTTGCCAAGCGCCCTGGTGAGAATTTCGTACTCCTGCGCGCTCAGCAGCGATGTCATTTCACGGTCCAATTCCCGGAAGGAGGCGCGAGCTTCCCGACGGAGCTTGCGGGCCTTCTCGGTCAGATAAACCCGCACCACGCGCCGGTCCGCTTCGCCCCGGCGGCGATCGACCCAGCCGTCGCGCTCCATGCGCCGCAAAGTGCTGGTGGCCGTGGGCGGCCTGATATGCAGGGCCTGGGCGAGCAGGCTCTGGGAAAGGCCGTCTTCCTGCCAGAGCTGAAAGAGAATCATCCCCTGGGCGTGGTGCAGGCCGATGTTTTCCAGCATCAATCTTCGGCGTCGGCCCACCAGGCGGCAGACCTGCCCCAGCAGATGTCCGAGGGTAAACTTGCGTGGGTCTTCCTGCGTATCAACCATAAGGGCCGGTCCCTGTTAGTTAGATAGCTAATTATTAGTTAGCTAACTAATAGAGCATCCCTAACGATCTGTCAACCAAATCGGTGCCGGGGTATGGACACATTGCGTACCCGGTTGCCCGCCCTCTGACCATCGCGCAAGCCACGACGAGGCAAAAGACATCCCTAACGTCATCGCGCGGTATATGCCTGAAAAACGGCATAAGAAGGCACCTAATCGTTCAAGCAATCGATGATGTCGGCCGATATATATAGGATGAAAACTTAAAAACTGATTTATCGTGCGTCGACGGGCGATTTAAGACCGTGCCCACGCGGATGGTTGCCAAACTGAGAGCCCCAAAGAACAAGTTTTCATCTCCACCAGATCAATCAAAGGAAAACGTCGTGACTGACTTTGATTCGAAAAAAAGCAGCGTCATTACAGCAAGCGATAATTTGAACATGGTCCGCGGCGTTTCCCGTCGGGAATTTGTAAAATATTCCGCCGGTGCGATTGCCGGCCTTTGTATGGGCGGGCTGACGACGGCCTGTGGCATCGGCCGGAAGGCCCCGCCGATTCAGCCGATCCAGGGCTACCCGATCAGCGGAAATGTTGTTAAGACGACGGAACAGATGCTGGCCTTTCCCATGCCGGCGACGCCGTCGGGACCCGACTCGGGGACAGGGCTTTATCCGACCGAGCTGCCGCTGATCTCGGAGTATGCACAATACGGATACGGCGCGTATGAGGTGATTGCCACAGGGCTTCCCGTCGTGCCGCGCTACGATCTCCTGCCGGACCCCGATCGTTACGCGAAGCCCGCCAGGCGCAAGCAGCTCGCCCACTTTTTTGCCATGACCGACATCCATATCACCGACAAGGAAGCCCCCAATCAGTTGATCTATATCCAGCAGGCGGATGCCCGTTTCGGCGCGCCCGTGACCTCGATCTATTCACCGGTCATGCTGTACACGCCCCATGTGCTCGATGCCGCCATCCAGACCATCAATGCCCTGCACCAAAAAACACCCTTTGATTTCGGCATTTCCCTGGGGGACACATGCAATAATACTCAGTATAACGAGCTGCGCTGGTATCTTGATATCATCGACGGCAAAGTCATCACCCCCAGTTCGGGCGCGCATCTCGGTGCCGACTGCATTGATTACCAAAAACCCTTCCAAGCCGCCGGCCTCGACAAGTCGATCCCGTGGTATCAGGTCCTCGGCAACCACGATCATTTTTATATCGGCTCCATCGCCGTGGATGCCGATCCCACGCTTGGCATCCGCGAGGCGTACGTCGGCAACAAGGTCTGGGCGATCGGGGACCTCCTGCTGCCGAATCAGAATTACGTCGGACATCATTTCCCCTGCATGCTTGATTCGACATTCAACCTGACGGAATTGCCGCAGTCCTACATGGGGGTCATTGACGGATCGACCCCAACCGGCACGATCAAATATGCCGGGCCCCGCGACGCCATCAGTCCTCCCCCGATGGTCACCGCCGATCTCCATCGTCGCTCGCTCTTGCGAACGGAATGGATCGCGGAGTTTTTCGAAACGCAAACCCTCCCCGTGGGCCACGGCTTCGGTCTCGTGGACCCCGCGATGGGCGAAGGCTTTGCCTGCTACAGTTTTGCGCCGAAAGCGGACATCCCGCTCAAAATAATCGTGCTTGACGATACGCAGTCTGAAACAGACGGATCACGTGACATTCACGGGCATGGGGTTTTGGATGAGGCCCGTTGGAATTGGCTCAAGGCGGAACTTGAGGCCGGACAGCGCGACCATCAGCTGATGATCATCGCCGCGCACGTGCCGATTGCCGTTTCCGGCTATGGCTCGGAGCTGGAGTGGTGGGACTCGGGCAGCGACCCCAATGCGACGGAACAAAATGCCGTAACCTTGACAGAGCTGGTTGCCACGCTCCAGAAGGCGCCTAATCTTCTCATGTGGATTGCAGGGCACCGCCACCTGAATACGATCAAGGGTTTTCCATCGCCCGACAGGATCAACGCTCCCGAAAAAGGGTTCTGGCAGGTCGAAACCTCCTCCCTCAGAGATTTCCCGCAGCAATTCCGGACCTTTGAGATCTACCTCAACAGCGATTATACGGTTTCGATCGTGGCCACCAATGTCGACCCGACCGTGGCTGACGGCACCCCGGCCGCGGCCTCGCGGACCTATGCGGTGGCAACGCAGCAGATTGTCAAAACGAAGTTGCAGGTCAATTCTGAAAATGTGCCGACAATATATGGCAAGCACGTCGACCCCATGGATCCCACGCGTCCCCAGGACGGCAGCCCAGACCCGACCATTGCGTACGGGGAGGTGCCGGGAGTCCCCTGCTGCGCCTCATACAATGCGGAGCTCTACAAGCAACTGAGTCCCTCGATGGTCCGCGTCCTGCAAGCGACGTTCCCCGCGGCTGTCAGTTAAACGGCATCGCCATTTCTCACATGTCGCTCCCGTGCAGACCGCCGATGTTGGACGACGAGAGCTCTGGGCGACGACGACCAAAAAATTAGGCCGCCCGGATTTCCGAGGCGGCCTAACTTATTGAGTTCATTTGGTGGAGATGAAGGGATTCGAACCCTCGACCTCAGCGTTGCGAACGCTGCGCTCTCCCAGCTGAGCTACATCCCCATGGGAAACGGCAGATCTCTTAACAGATCCCACGGCAGGAATCAATTCAAAAAAACCTTGTCAGGACAAGGTTTTTGATTTACACCCCCGCGCAACCCGAAAGCGGGCCGGACAACGGCCATTGGCGTCTGGGAATAGCGGCGTCGTGATAGTCTTGCTATCCCCCGGATGGCCATCCGGGGCCACAGACACCAAATCGCGATTGCGTTGATCATCGAAGGAGCGCTCGAACATCATGAACCACGTCAAGATCACCCTGCAGGATGCCTACAAGACCTCCACCTACGACCAGGACAAGATCATGTCGCCGGAGGAGACCGTGGCCGCTTTTAAAAGCCGGCTGCAGGGCGCGAAGCTCGATATCCTGGCTCATACCGAGCGGATCGACAACGGCCGTCTGGACATTCCCGTCTTTTTCAGCGTATGCGGCCAGGATGCCCAAGAAGTGATCGGCAATAAGAAGCAGATGGGCAAGGGTGCCAGTCCGGCCCAGGCCGAGGCCAGCGCCGTCATGGAACTGGCCGAGCGCTTCAGCTTTTTCAGCTTCTGCCAGAGCCCGGACCACTTTACCATCGACACCTACGCCAACCTCAAAAAGGAGGCCCTGCCCTTCGATCTCATCGCCCGTTCGGTCCACGACACGTCCGGAGATCTGGAGGCCGCGGCGCGAATCTTCGAAACCATTCCCATGCGCTGGACCCGGGCCTGGAACCTGACGGCCGGCGGCGAGGTCCTGGTGCCCTTCGACTGGTTTTACGCCATCAACGAGTTCAACGGCCCGTCGGCCGGCAATTGCCAGGAAGAAGCCCTGAGCCAGGGGATCTGCGAAATCGTGGAACGGCACGTCTCCTCCATCGTGAGCCGAACCAGGCGCCAGACCCCGGCCATCGACCCGGGCTCGGCCAACGATCCCATGGTCCGCGCCATGCTGCAGAAATACGCAAGCAACGGCATCAACCTCTATGTGCAGGACTTGAGCCTGGATACCGGCATCCCGACGGTGGGGGTGTTCGCCTATGACCCGGCCAACTTCCCGGGGTCCAGCGAGCTGGTCTGGACGGCCGGCACCACCCCCAGTCCGGAAAAAGCCTTCAGCCGGGCCCTGACCGAAGTGGCCCAACTGGCCGGCGACTTCAATTCCGGCGCCAACTATATGGCCAGCGGACTGCCCAAATACACCCGCCTGGAACAGGCCGCCTTTCTCATGCAACCCGAAAAGACGGTCCGCTTGGACGCCCTGCCGGACCTCTCCCACGACAATATCCGCATCGAAGTGGAAAACCTGGTGGGCGCCCTGGCCCGCAACAACCTGGAGGTTTTGGTGATCGACACCATGCACCCCCAACTTGCCATACCGGCCTTTTACACCATCGTACCGGGCACCCATTTCCGGGAACGGGCCCAAGGCACCAGCGTGGGGATGTTTTCCGCCAAACTGGTGGTGGAAAACCAGCCGCCGGAGATCGCCCTTTATGAGCTTGAGAAATTCGAGAGTCTGCTGCCGGGCCGCTACTACATCCAGTTTTACATGGGGTTATGCCAGTTGAACGCGGACCGTCCCGAGGCCGCCCTGGGCCATTTCCAGCAAGCCCTGGAGCGCGATCCCGTGGAGGAGGACATCCCCAGCATCTATTCCTACATGGGGGTCTGCCTGAAAGACAGCGGCCGCTATCGTGAGGCTTTGGAAGTCCTCCAGCGGGGGCTGGCTCTGGACGAGGAGCGCACCGATCTGCACAACCTGATGGGATTTTGCCATTTTCAGCTCAAGGAACACGAACAGGCCATCGGCTGCTTCGAAAAGGTAATCCGCTTAGATCCCGGCTCGGCCATCGACTACGCCAATATCGCCTCCAACTATCGGGATCTGAACCGGCCGGAGGACGCCGTCCGCTATTACCGCATGGCCCTGGAAATCGACCCCACCATCGAATTCGCCCGGGACAACCTGGCCCGTCTGACCGGCGGCAAGCCTCTGGCATGATGGGGTCCGGTATCCGCCGATCCCCTCCTTTCACAATGCCGGCCCGCAGAAAAGGCCTTGCGGCGGCAAAGCCCGCAAGGCCTTTTCAGTTAAGCATGTCCTCTTAAAGCAGGTCCGGGATCGTGCGGCCCCACTTAGCCGGCCAATTCCTCGGCCAATCGCATGTAATCCCGGGCCCCATAGCTGCCCGGCCGATAGAAAACCACCGGCTTGCCCACATGGGCGCTTTCGGCCACGGTGATGTTGGACCGGATGACCGTCTCGAACAACAGCGGTCCGTAGCGTTTGTCCGACTTCAGGCGTTCCAGGGTGTGGTTGCTGACCCGGGTGCGCTGATCGTGAAAGGTGGCTACCACGCCGGTGGTCTTGAGCTTGGTGTTGATGCCCCGGCGAATGGCGCCGATGGTGTCGAACAGCTCGTTGAGGGCATTGAAGGCGTAAGGTTGGGTCTGGCAGGGCACCAGCACTTCGCCGGCGTAGGCGAAGACGTTGACCGTGAGCAGGGAAAGGCTGGGGGGCGTATCCAGCAGAATGTAGTCATAGCCGCCGTCGAGACCGGCCAGACCCTGCCGAAGGCGGTTTTCACGCCCTTCCACGTTCACCAGCTCCACTTCCGCGCCGGCCAGATCGGGCACCGACGGCAGGCAGGCCAGGCCCTTCCAGCGGGTCGGCAGTACCGCATCGGCCGGGCTGAGCGCTTCCTCCCCATTGATGAGGTCATAAACCGAATGGGCGATATCATCCGCGCTGATCCCCAGCCCCTGGGTGGCATTGAACTGGGGATCCATGTCCACGATCAGAACCTGGTAGCCTTCCAGGGACAAGGCCGCGCCGAGGTTGACAATGGTCGCCGTTTTCCCCACCCCGCCCTTTTCGTTGGCCACCGCGATCTTCCGACTCTTTTTGGACGCCATGCACACACCTCCCCTTGCGGTTGCAGCGGGTCAGGTCTGCCGTCGACATCCTCGTACGCACGCGGCGGCGGGTGGCGAATCAGTCGGGAAGGGCCTCCTGGGGCACAACCGCGTCCCGCAGCCGTTGGGCCCGCTGGAAGAGAAGATCCGTACCGGCCGCAAACGCCCGCAGGGTATCGGCCCGTTTGCTCTTGTCCGCCTGGCTGGCACCGATCAACTCGGCCATCTGGGTGAGATCGTCCTCGTAGGTCTGAAAACGATCCAGAAGAACTTCCGCGATCTGATTGGCAGCTGACTCCACCATTGGAAAAATATATCTGAATTTGATGTTTTCGCGATAATCCTTGAAATGGAAGAGAATCGAACGCTCGGTTTCCTTCTTCATGCGTTCCACCCCGTCCCGGAGGGCCTGGATCTCTTCCTGGCGGCCGTCGGCCACCGGCTTGCGGATCAGTTTGCGAAAGCCCCGCAGAATTTTATAGGCCCCCAGACGCATGATGGCCTCGGTTTTGACCTTGGCCGAATAGCGCATGGCGGCACTGGCCGACGGCAGTTTGAGGTTGGATGCCTGACGGATGGTGTCCAGGCCCGGCAGGGCGGTGTGGTGGTTCGGGTGGCCGGTCGGGCCGTCGATGCCCAGCGTCCGGGCCGTGGCTTGGAAATCGCCGACCGCGTCCTGCACCATGCTGCCGTAAGGGCCGGCCACGTCATGCAGGTATGCCACGATGCGTTGCTCCCGGTCTCGCACGAAATGGAAAATATCCGGGTTGATGGACTCGGCAATGTAGCCGTCCAGGGCCTGTTTGAACTCCTGGTAGACATGGTAGAGCGTATTCGGAAAACCGGAGGAGGCCATGTTTTCCAGATGCTCCTGCCAGGAGGGCACGCTGTAGGAGCGGATAAATTCCAAGAGCCCCTTCATGACATCGCCGGAATGGGGATCGAAGAAGCGGTCCACATCGCCGCGCAATTCTTTGCGGATCTTGCGGATGCTGCCCTCCAGGGTACTTTTGATCACCGAACGGATGCGCGCCATCTGGTCCTGGTTGCGCATGATCCGCGCGACGATTTCCGTGGCCTTGCTGTCGTCGGCCAGCAGCAACTCACGCTTCACGCTCACCATGCTGTTCAGGTCGGCCGTCATCACCAGCAGGCGTTCCACATGGTTGCGCAGCAGCAGGACCATGGATTCATTGACGAGCTTGTCCTGCAGGGCCGCCAGGAACCGCTCTGTCTCCTGATCGGAGTAAGCCTTCAGAGCCTCATCCTTTTCCCACTGCTCCAGGCGATGGCGGTCTTTCTCCGACAATTGATCGGGTTGGGCGCGGAAGAGGTTCAACAGGGCCGACAGGGTGTAGATCTCGGGGTTCGGGCGCAGCAGGGCCAGCTCATCGCCAACGCGTTGCCGCAGCTGCTGCAAGTCTTCCAGGGCGTCGTGTTCGCTGAAATCGGCATTCAGGATGAAGAGCACATTGTCGATGATGCCCATCTTCTTGATGATGGAGAGAAAGCGGATATCCGCCCGGCGCAGTCCCGTGCGGCTGCTGATGACGTAGATCAACAGGTGGGTTTGCAGGAGATAATCCTGAATCATGGCCAGATGCAGGGGATTGGGCGAATCACTGCCCTGACAGTCGGCCAGTTCGACGTGGCGCTTGAGATGCGGGCTGCAGACTTCCAGCCGGATGTCGCGCAAATAAACCGCGAGGGCATCGTCGCCGGCGAAATCGCGGTGTTCGGCAAACCGTTCGGCGGAATAGCAGATCGTTTCCGGCGTAGACGCAATGATATCACGGACCCGTGCATAGCCCTTGAGATACGAGGAGAGCAGAACACTGTTGGCGTTACGGGTGTCGCGGGACAGCAGTTGTTCGGGATTCAGGTCTTCCAGGGCGCGCGTCAAGGCCTGGCGCTCATCTTCGCGGCGCATGTCGAAGCCGTCATCGACATGCCAGTCCATGGAGGGGAATAAAACAAGGGCCTGCTCAATGTCTTCGTTGATTTCATCCCATGTCTTGAACTGCAATTCCGCCTTGAGGGTTTGGCCGCGATGCACCCGGGTAACGAAAGACGTCACCACGCCGGCGCCGCGCTTGAGATAATCCCCTCCCAGAATGGCATTGGCAAAGGAACTTTTACCGGATTTGATCGGGCCCACGACCGCCACCCGAATGGTCTCTTCATTCAATTGCTGTTGAATAAGTCGGCAGGCCGCAAGGCTTTTGGTGAGGGACGCTTCGGCCATCCCGTTCGTGGCACCGGCGCGTTCGATGAGGTCGGCAAATTCCTGGGTAAGATCGATCAGTTGGTTTTTGATATCGTCGTAAGCTTGCATGCCGCCTTTAGTGCGATGGGGCCTCGGGCATTGACCGTCAGCAGTAAGAAAGTTGTTGGTAACCACAAAAATCCGTTGGCCGGCATTCGCCGGAGTCCTCCTGTAAAGCGTCGGGCGGCCTTCCGGACGGCATCCGTGCGGCTAATGATTACAATGTCTTACGGAGATTGTCAAAACGAATTGCATCATGGATAATAAGCGGGCCATACTGAATGAAAAACATAAGCTGTTGTAAAATCAATGATTTTATGTTATTTTGATTGTTCTGAAGCATATCGAACCCGAAGCGCAAAGGGAATAGCCTCCATGTCTGACAAGCACCCGGAATGCCCTCTCTATAACCCCCTCAACTGCAAGGAATACTACAATCCCAAGCTCTGCGCATTTGTCCGCAAGGATAAAATCTGTCTCAAGAAGAAAAAACCCAAAGCCAAAAAAAAGAACACTGCAGACGCATAATCTTCCCGTACTCCCGCCGGGGAAGGGCCTTCAGGCATGCCCGGCCGCATTCGTCAAAAGGGATGGATCGATCCCCAATTTCCGTATGGCCGATTCCCAGCGCTGACCGACCGGAACCTCAAACAGGAGGCTCTCGTCGCAGTCACAGGTCAACCAGGCATTCTGTTGAATTTCCGCTTCCAGTTGGCCGGGTCCCCAGCCGGCACATCCCAGGCTGATCATAAAGGGGCGGGGGCCCTCCCCGCGGGCAATCCGTTCGAGAATCTCCCGTGTGGTGCTCATCGCCAGCCGCGGCGTGATCTGCAGACTGGTAAGCGCATCGAAAGGATGTCCGTGCAGGATAAAGACCTCGCTGATATGCACGGGGCCGCCCAGGAAAATCGGGACTTGGCCGGCGTCGGCTTGATGCGGCATGCCCAGCTCATCGAAAATATTCTCCGCTTTGAGGGTCGGGTGGGTGCGGTTGATGACGATCCCCACCGCGCCCTCGCGGGTATGTTCGGACAGGCAGACCACCGTCTGATAGAAATTGGGATCCAGCAGACCCGGCATGGCCATCAGAAACTGACCCTTCAAGGATTCGGGATAATCCGTCACACGTCACCCCATCTTTTTTGCGAAAATATCGTGATGCATCAGCCCATACGTGGAACCGGAAAAGTTGTCAAGCATCAGCCCCCCAATACCTGCTCGTCGGCGCGCTGTGCCATCTCGCGCAGGAAGTCACATGGTCATTGACGACGACCAGGACACGGCATTGCCAAGTCAGGTTTCCATTGATACGGTGAAAGCAACGCCACGCTGTTGATGACGCATAGGAGACGCCCAACCATGCCCCCCAAATCATTGCAGGAGATGCGGCAGGACGCCCAGGCTATTTTCAGGGCCGGCGTGGATGCCGTGGCCCCGGAAGCGGCGATCAGGGCCCACTGCCGCCGGGACGGCCAGTGCTTGCAGGTCGGAACGCAGATCTACGATTTGGCCCGCTATAAAAAGGTCTGGATCATCGGCACCGGCAAAGCCGCGGCGGCTATGGCCCGCACCCTGGAAGACATGCTGGGCGACCGCATCGCCGGCGGCCTGATCACCGTGAAATATGGCCACCTGGCGCCTCTGCACACGGTCCGCGTGATCGAAGCGGGCCATCCCCTGCCGGATGCCAACGGCTGTCAGGGGGCCCGCGAAATTCTGGCCCTTGCCGCGGCGGCCGGACCGCAGGATCTGGTCCTCTGCCTGATTTCCGGGGGCGGCTCCGCTTTGCTGCCGCTGCCGGGCAAGGGGCTGACCCTGGAAGACAAACAGGCGGCCAACCGGGTGCTGTTGTCCTGCGGCGCCGCCATCCATGAAATGAATACGATCCGCAAACACCTTTCCGCCATCAAGGGGGGGCGTCTGGCCGCGGCCGTTCATCCGGCCACCCTCGTCACCCTGGTGCTCTCGGACGTGGTGGGGGATGACCTGGATGTGATCGCCTCCGGACCGACCGTTCCGGACCCCAGCACCTTTACGGACGCCCTGGCCATTGTGGACCGCTACCATATTGCCGCCGAGCTGCCGGATGCCGTGGTCCGTTATTTGAAAAAGGGGGTGACCGGTGAGCTCGACGAATCACCGAAGCCCGGGGATAAATGCTTCGCCCAGGCCCATCACCTGATCGTGGGCAGCAACCGGCAATGCGTGCAGGCCGCACGCGCGGAGGCGCTCAAGCGCGGCTATCACACGTTGGTGTTGTCCACGCTGATGGAGGGTGAAACCCGTGACGTGGCCCGGGTGCACGGCGCCATGGGACGTGAAATTCTGGCCAGCGGCCATCCGGTCCCTCCCCCGGCCTGCCTCATTTCCGGCGGTGAAACGACCGTCACCCTGAGGGGCCGGGGACGCGGGGGGCGCAATCAGGAATTTGCCCTGGCGGCGGCCTTGGATATCGAAGGCGTCCGGGACGTGGTGGTACTGAGCGGAGGGACCGACGGTACGGACGGCCCCACCGACGCCGCCGGGGCTATCGTCGATGGCCGGACCACGGCCCGTGCCCGTACCCAGGGCATGGATCCGCGGCGATATCTGGAAGACAACGACGCCTATCCGCTGTTCGACCGGTTGGGCGACTTGCTGCGGACGGGCCCCACCAACACCAACGTCATGGACCTCCGACTGGTGTTGGCTTCAAGCCGCTGAAAGTGCCCAGCCCTAATGGCATCTTTCGGCCCCTGGCGTCGTTCTCGCTTATTTTCAATCCTCGAAATAGCGGGCTATTCCTCCGGTTGAAAACGCGCTCGGGCCTTGCCAGGAACCGGAATCTACCCTTTATGGATGGGCACTGAAACTCAAATAGTTGCTTAAAATGGCGGTCAGGGCCGCCGGGGATGCGCCAACTCCACCAGTTTTCCGCGCGGCGTCTCATCTTGGGCTTCATCCAGCAGGGCGTACAGTTTGAGATCGCCAAGCATTTCGTCGATGGGCATCAGGTTGAAGGACGTCTGGCAGGCCCGGCGCGTGGTTTCACCAAGCAGGATCCCATTCGGATAGAAACGGGTCAGGTCCTGCAGCCGGAAGACCGCATTGACCGCATCGCCGATCACCGTATAGTCCATCTTCTTCTCAAATCCGATATTGCCCACCACCACCTCGCCGGTCAGGATGCTGGTACCGATTTTGATGGCCGTGCCGAAGGCTTTGCGGAAGGCCGGATTGGCCGTCTCCAGGGCCCGGCGCATCTCGAGGGCGGCGGTCAGCGCATTGTCGGCGTCCTGGGTGCTGGCCACAGGCGCCCCGAAAATGGCCAGAAAACCATCCCCGAGATATTTATCCACGATGCCGTTGTGCTTGAAAACGATGTCCCCCATGATGGTGAAAAAGCGGTTCAACAGCGAGACGGTTTTCTGGGGCCCGATATCTTTCGACAGAAGCGAGAACCCGCGGATATCGAGATTGAGCAGCGTCAGGGTCCGCAGCTCTTCGAAGACGGTCTTGCCCGTCTCGGATCCATGGAGAATACGATCCAGCACCTCCTTGGGGACGAATTTTTGGAACATGCGCCGCATACTGCGCTCGTGATCCGCCATGGAAACGGTTTCCCGGTATAAGCGGGCGTTCTCAATGGCGATGCTGACCGAAGAGGCGATGGACTGGAGCAGGTCTTCGTCACTGGCGGTGAAGTCGCCATTGATTTTATTGAGCACCTCGATCACGCCGACCACCCGCCCCTTGGAAATCATGGGCACGCACAGGGCCGAACGGGTCAAAAACCCGGTGGAGCGATCGACTCCGGCGAAAAAATGGGGAGAACGGTTGGTGTCGTTGACGATGATGGCCTTGCCCTTGGCGGCCACGTATCCGGCAATCCCCTGCCCCAAGCGAATGGGATGGGTCATGTTGGATTTGACCTTGGTGTTGAAGGCCACGGCAAACTTCAATTCTTCTCCCTTGAGGAACAGGAGGGAGCCGGCTTCCACATTCATGATCACCCGGATCATGTCCATGGTGTATTTCAACACCTGCTTCATATCGAAGGTGGAGGACGCCAGGGCGCTGCCGATCTGTTTGATGCTGCCCAGTTCCCGGTCCCGCTTGTAGACTGCCGCCGAGAGGTTGCTGCGCTCCATGGCAAAGGCCAGCGTGTTGGCCATCCAACCCATCAACTCCCTGCGATTGCGGAAAAGGTCTTTACCCGGTCCGGTCATCGTCAACAGGCCCTTGACCGCGCCTTCCATTCGCAACGGGGCCACCAGGCCGCAACCGCTCCCCTTGGGCCCCAGAAGCCGACGTTCGGCAGGGTGCTTGAGCGACGCCAAGTCTTCCACCACCATCAACGTATCCTGCCGGATCACCCGATCGAAAAGGGTGTCTTGAAAAGGAAAGCTGTTCCCGCGATTGATGCGGCAGGGCCCCGCCGACACGATATCGTAAATCACGAGATGACCGGCCCGGTTTTCACTGAGCGTCATGACGGTTGCCAGGCTAAAGGGAATGATGCTCTTGACTTCGGCCAGGATGGCCGTCAGCAGCTCTGTATCCCGGAAGCTGGAATTGATGATTTGAAAAATCTTTTCGATGACGTTCAGCTGCTGGGCATGTTGCTTGTTCTGCTCCACCAGTTGAAGATTTTCATAGGAGAAGGCGGCATTGCTGAGCAACGGTGTGAGGGCCTCGACATCATCGTGGGTATATGTACGGGCGCCATCCCGGCGTGAAATCGTGAGCACCCCCACAATGTCTTTCCTGGTTTTGATGGGCATACAGACAAAGGATTTCGTACTGTATTGCGCCAGATTGGCCCGCCCGAAGCGGCTGTCCCTCTCGACGTCTTCCACAACAAGCGGCGATTTGTTGACCACTGCATATTTGGCAATGCTGGTTTCAAACTCAATGCGGTCGCCGATCTGGATATGCTGTCCGGTGCCGATGCTGGCTTTGACCGTAAAATAACGGGCATTCGCGTTTTCCAACACCAGCACCGAACCGATATCGGACTTGGTCAGGGAAAGGGCGCGCTCCAGGGTGACATAGAGGATCTCCTCCGGGTCGAACGTGACATAACAAAGATCGGAGAGTTCCTTTAGAATGGCCATTTCCGAGGCCTTCATCTCCAGTTGGTGCAAGGTCCGGTCGAATTGACGTTCAATGGCATTGACCGACTGGATAATGTTTTGCAGCTGATTGGCGCCGGTTGCGAGCTGGTCGACATGGAACCCGGTTACCACCCTCTGGGTCACTTCCTGCGAAACGGCGTGGACTTGGTCAAACAGGCGCCGCAGCATAAAAAAGCCGATCAGCGAAAAGCACAATAAGCCCAGCAGGAAGTAAATGGTGTATGGATCCCGGAAGAGATCGTATTTATGGACAAGATAGGCGAAGCCCGCCAAGGGCGACAGGAATAACAAACCGAATGCCAGAATCATTCGGTAGTAAATGTCCTTGTGCTTGAGGGAAAATTTTTGGTACCACCGCAAATCAGGCATGTGGCCACCTCCCGTCAGAGGACTAAGATGGAGCGGCGCCGCTCATTCCCTTCGCCGCCTGATGCCCCGGTCAGGCACCCTGCTGTAAGGCCGCGAGCGGACCGAAACCGGGTGAAGCCTTGTCGCAGCCGTTTTTTTTAAGATGACAAGCCCGCCAACGCGGCATCCGCCGCGGCAATGGTTTGATCGATGGCGGCCTCGTCGTGCGCCAGGGAGACAAAGCCGGCTTCGAACTGGGACGGCGCCAGGTACACCCCACCCTCCAGCATGGAACGGTAGTATCGGGCAAACGCCTCCAGGTCGCTTCGTTTGGCAGCGGCAAAATCCGTCACCTGTTGGGCGGTAAAGAACATGCCGAGCATGGACCCGACCCTGTTGAAGGACACCGGCACCCCATGCCGCCGGGCTGCCGCGGCAAGTCCTTCGGCCAGGCGGCGCGAACGGTCTTCCAGCGTTTCATAGACGCCCGGCTGCCTGAGCTGCTCAAGGGTGGCCAGCCCGGCGGCCATGGCCACCGGATTGCCGGAAAGGGTCCCCGCCTGGTAGACCGACCCCTCGGGCGCGATCTGGGACATGACGTCCTTCCGGCCCCCATAGGCCCCCACCGGCATGCCGCCCCCGATAATCTTGCCGAAGCAGGTCAAATCCGGACGAATGCCGTACAAACTCTGGGCGCCGCCGTAGGCCACGCGGAAACCGCACATGACCTCGTCAAAAATCAGGAGACTGCCGTATTGCCGGGTAAGCTCGCGCAAGGTTTCCAGGAAACCGGGTCCGGGGGGCACCATGCCCATATTCCCCGCCACAGGTTCCACGATAATGGCCGCCACCGCCGCGCCCTTGTCCGCCATGACCGCTTTTACCGTCTCGATATCGTTGTAAGGCAGCGACAGAGTATGCTGCACGACCGAAGCGGGCACCCCCGGACTGCCGGGGATGTTCAGGGTCGCCACCCCCGAACCGGCATCCACCAGCAAGGTGTCGGCATGGCCATGATAGCAGCCATCGAATTTAATGATCAGATCCCGCCCTGTCACGCCCCGCGCAAGGCGAATGGCGCTCATGGTGGCCTCGGTGCCGGAGTTGACCATCCGCACCATTTCGACCGAGGCCACCGCCTCCACCACCCGGTTGGCAAGCGCCAGTTCCAGGTCGGTCGGCGCCCCGAAACTGATCCCCCGCGCCAGCACCTCCGTTATGGCCTGGATGACCGCCGGATGACGGTGCCCCAGGATCATCGGCCCCCAGGAGCCCACGTAATCGATATAAGCGTTGCCGTCGGCATCAAACAGGCGGCAACCCTCGGCGCGCTGAATAAAACGCGGCTCAATACCAACGGCTTTGCAGGCCCTGACCGGGCTGTTGACCCCGCCGGGAATGACCTTTTTGGAATCCTGGAAAAGAGCCGCCGAACGATCTGTTTTCATAGTCACAAATCCTTGCTGGGTAAGGGCTGCCATGGGCCGGGAGCCCGGGGTCTTGCCGGAATGACGCGACCGGGCAACAGGCCGTGCGGGTCTGGCCATCGGATCGGCATTTTTCCTGAACGATCTCCGGCAACCCCTTGACAGTCGATGAAAATAACCGCATTGACAGGTGTATCAGTGCCCGCTAGCATGTGCCGATAATGATGCCGGCAACCTCAGGACGAGCGTGTGCGAAGAGAGCCACAATCGCAGACCGTTGCAGGACGGCTGCCGTGTTGGACTGGCCACAACGGCCGAAAAATAGCAAATCCCATCTTCGGGGTCAAGCAAGCTCGCCCATTCATGGGCAAACGGCTCAAGGCCCTCGGGAACCCGTCATGGACAGCAAAAAAATCGCGCAGTTGGCCCGCTTCCTTCAATACGTGATCGGAAGGCATCCCGACGAATTTGGCATGGTGACCGACGCCCAGGGCTTCATGCCGGTCAGCGACGTTTTGAAGGTCCTCCACAGTGAAGGCTGGTCGCAGGTGCGCCGCCGCCATCTGGAAACCCTCGATTTTCATCTGGGGAAACCGACCCTCGAAATCCGGGATCATCTTCTGCGGGTCCGGGACCGATCGCGCCTGGTGCAACACCGGGAGGCGACCGATCTTCCCAAGCTGCTGCACGTTCCCGTCCGGCGCCGCGCTTATGAGAGCGTCCTTCAGCATGGGCTGCGCCCCCAGGGGCATACCGGACAGGTGGTGCTCTTTGCCGACCCGGTCCTGGCCCGAAGCGTGGGGCAACGACGCGATCTCCAGCCCATCATCGTGACGGTGAACGTCCAGGCGGCCTGCGAGCAGGGCGCCGGGTTCCAACAATTCGGCGAGAGCATTTTTTTGGCGGACCGCCTGCCGTCGACCTGCTGCCGCCTGCCGCGCCCACCCAAAACCCCTCGTCCGCGTGAAGTCGAACAAGACTTGCCCGCACCGGTGCCCAAGACCCCCGGAAGCTTCATCCTCACTATGGATCCGTTCGGTGACCCGTCCCCTGGCCAAAAATCGGAGAAACGCCGACACGCTTCCAAGGACTGGAAAAAGGAGCGCCGCAGGGCGCGCCGCTGGAAGGAAAATCAAACCAAAACACAGTGACCCGATGCCGATGGAATTCCCCCAAAAAGCGTTTGACAAGCCCCGGCAAAGCTGGTACGAAGCACACCCGATTGTCGACCGGCATTCGATCCGGGCCGTTAGCTCAACTAGGCAGAGCACCTGACTCTTAATCAGTAGGTTGAAGGTTCGATTCCTTCACGGCCCACCAAGTAAAAAAAGAAGGGTTCTAGGGATAACGCCTTGGAACCCTTTAGTTTTTATGGGGGCCTCCGCAGGCCACTCGCTTACAAATCAGGACATCCGGGTGGGTCTGACGGGATCCGGTGTGACCGATTCCCCCCGGATGTGGCTGTTGGAATTGGTCACCGGCTTTTTACCCCGGATCGGCATCCTTCAGGCGCAATAAATCCTCGCGGATCGGCCCTAGGTGCTGATAGGCTGCAGATGGCTCGCCAGGATCCACCCGAAGGCCTTGGAAAAGATGCAAAAAGGGGTTGAATTCCCCTTCCCGGCCCTGCTAAATTCCATCCTGTGACGGTTACGAGTCTTATTACGGCAAATTGCAATCGGAAAACCATCATCAAACACAATCATGCCTGTTTACGAATACCAACATATCCAACAGCCCTGCCGGCTGGGAGCGATTTTCGAAGTCCAGCAATCCATAAGCGAGCGCGCGCTGACATCCTGCCCGGAATGCGGCCAGCCGGTTAAAAAGCTGATCTCGCGTTCAAATATCAGCACACCCCGCTCCAATGCGGAGTTGAAAGATATGGGGTTCACCAAGCTCGTGAAACGTGATGACGGCGTCTATGAGAATGTCACCGCCCGGGGCGACGACAGCCGCTACGTCCTGCGGGACAAGCCCGAAACCCTCCCTAATCTGAAAAAAACCATTCGCGACTGACGGTCAGTGACGACCAGTCATGGCAAACCTCTCCAACCGGGTGCGTGCTATTAACAGCGCGCTTTTCCTCTCCTTTAGCGAGTGAGCATGGCAAGCCGCTTCACTTCCGGAGTCCAAATTCAATGAAATTCAGGGATACGACAACCGTAAGGGCCAACTGGCGTGTTGTGGGCGGCGGCCTTGCGGTGTTGTTGTCGGCCATCTGTTTCTACCTCTCGACGGCCACGATCCGTTGGGCTCAAATCCGGGGAATTCACCCGGCCCCCTCCTTCTATGTTTTGACCCGACTGCTGCTCGGGTTTGTGATCGTCACCGCGCTGCTCGGCATTCGAAGGCGCTCACCGCGCCCTAAAAAATACGCCTTGCTGATTGGTCGGGCCGTGGCCAACAGTGTGGCGGTCTATTGCTTTTATCAGGCCGTGCAAACCACCACCGTGTCCCATGCCAACATCCTCAACATGACATACCCGATCTTCGTGGCGCTGATCACGTGGGGGTTTTTGCCGGAGCAGCGCGACAGACGCATGATGATCGCCCTTGGGGCGGCATTTGCGGGGATCGTCCTCATCCTCTATCCCGCGCAGATGACGTTCAACCACAATCACCTTTGGGGGATAGGCTCCGCCATCAGCGCCGCACTGGCGATCGTATGCCTCAATCTCAGCCGCAAGGTGCACGATTCGGAGACCGTTCTGTTTTACATGTTCGGCATCGGATCCCTGATCATCTATGCCGGATTCCATCAGCACATGGTCATTCATCAAGCGGGCGACGTGATCTATCTGCTCACTTGCGGCGCATTCGGCATTGCCGGTCAATACCTCATCACCCTGGGCTTCCGCTATGTCTCCGCTGTGGAGGGCAGCATCATATCCTCTACCCGAATTCTGATAGCGGCTTTTATCGGCCCCCTGATCGCCATCGATCCCGCCCTCACCACACGGGGCTGGTTGGGCGCCCTCCTAATTTTCATGGCCAATGTTTACCTGGCCGTCCACAAGACAAACCAAGGGAGGAATCAGGCGAAACGCCAATTGCGACAAGTGAAAGGGAGATGACCGGATACCGTCGGATGGATTGCAGGGACTATTATTTTCCCTTCGTTGGCAGCACGCGATAGTGAAGGCAAACCCGTTCGGCATCAAGCTGGATGGTCCGATAAAGCGCCAGGTCCGCGCTGATGCCGTCTTCGAACATGGCAATCCCACGGCCGAAAACCATGGGGGTGATGGTTACCAGAATTTCGTCGATCAAGCCGGCCTGGGCAAAAAGGGTGTTGATGCGCGCGCCGCCCGCCAGGATGACCCGCCCAAACCCCTCTTGTTCAAGATTGCTCAGGATATCCGCCGGGGCAAGGCTGGTGTAGACGAGATTTTCCCATTGCGAAACCCGCCTGGAATCACTCGTCATCACGACATTGCGTCGTCCCGGCAGCGGCCGGCCGATGGTATCGAAGGTTTTGGACCCCATGATGACAACGCCGGCACGACGTGTTTCGCGCACAAAGAGCTGCTTATCGGCCCGGCCCGTCCAATCAGGAAAATGGTCGGCATGCCGTGCAATTTTCCCGTCCAACGTCTGGGCCATCAGCAAAATGGTTTTAATCGCCATCCCATCCTCCCCTATGTTTGCCATAATCATCTGATCCCGGCGATAGCCCCCTAGCCAGGGGCCTCCCCTCCTCAAAAGGCAGCGACATCTTCCTCGTAATGATCGCGGGCGAAAAATAATGGCACGTCCATGAACGCCGGTCTTCCCGCCGTCTGCGTCTCCATAGCCAGAGCCCCCCAATCCCATGCACGCTTTTCGAAAACCGGCGGTATGGAGAAACGCCGTACTCACTGTGTAAAATATTTCCTATAATTCACTACCGAATGCCTTGGTTATCCTATCGTCAATCCCCGCAAATACGATATAACCATTTGATATTTTTTCATTAATATAAAACTAACACATCATGGCATACAGTTTGCTGTATAGAACCATAAATTTATAACAGATGGTATACCACAGGCGTTTGGACAGTGAAATGATGACAAAGCCTGAGCCTTTTTGTGGGAGATTTGAAAATGCGTAAATGCTTCCTTGTCATATGCATGCTGCTATTCATGCTGATCCTGATGGGTTCGGCATCTGCCGATTGGTTCTCTGCGACATTGCCCACCAGATCGCTTCTCTCCGAACACACCGCCCTTATCGGGTTGGGTGCCGCCATGGTCGCTTTGGGCGCCTATGGACGGCGGGCCCTATCCAAAGACCGCTCCCAAAACTAACCCCCCCGGCGGCCATCGCTCGTGATGGCCTGCCCGATATGGTGCGCCGCCGTTTGGGCGCCATCCAGCCTTATCCCCGGATGCGGTTGGGATGCGGATTCAAGTTGCCGCCGCAACAGCGTCTCCAGGTTGTCCGGATTCGCCTCAGTCTCATTGATTGCCTGGAGTTGGTCCGCAAGTGAGGCTCTGAGGCGGCGGACATGGATTTGCTGCTCCTGATCCTGCATACCACGCAACACAACCAGGCCGGGACGCCCCGCGTACAACAAGTCGGTCAAGCTATTGTACCCCCCATAGATAACCGCCATGCGGGATCGCATTAGCGCGTGCAGGTAAGCCTCTCCGGGCTCGAACACGCGACAATGGGGCAGTCGGCGGAGCTTCTCAAAAACGTTACGCATCGCAACGCCTTCACCGGAGCGCCCCAGGAAAAAATACCATTGGCCGACCGCGGATCCGATCCTTTCGATTGATCGAATCAGGGCCTCCAGAAAAACGGCGCTGTGTTCACCGATCCAGGGTATGGAAACCGTTCCCGCCAGTAAAGGGGCGCCGGCGGACCGCTCCGGAGGGCTCACATGGCGCCATTCCGCCAAACGGGAAACATAGCCGGTGGCCGTCGGTATGCGACCGAATTGCTGCGCTAGTTGCTTTGGCATGGCGTCCCCCAGCACCGCCGGATCGCCATACCACAAGATATCCGTATAAAATTTTTGAAAGGTCTCGGTGGCCATTTCCGACCAGACCCCTTTCACATCGCCAATCACGCCCCGCAGTCCCAGCATCCAGCGGGTAGCCCCATCCGATGCCGAGGCGGTCAGGGCAGGCAGCAACTCGCGATGCTTGCCCTGGGGCATGTGGTCGCTTAGGGCGCAACGGGGACGCAGGCGGGCCACCAAATCCTGCAAGATGCCGGCACGAAGCGTCCCCAGTTCCTGATCGGAAAGATTGCTGGTGCCGCGGCACCCCCGGGAGACACCGTCGGCAACGCGGGTTTCATAGGACGGCAGCTTGATCCAGTCCAAGCGACCCTCCCCGATGAGATCGGCCGTCTTCTTCAGGCCTGTTACGAACAGCACCCGCAGATCGGGAAACAGCCGCCGGACCGCCAGACCGATGGCCACACTGCGGCTGGCATGGCCCAGGCCACGGCCATCATGGGCATAAATAAGGAGATCCAGGCATTGCATTTCGGGTTTGGGGGGCATGATAAGGCAATTCGCATCAGGGGTTGACCGGCAGTTTACTTTTAAATGGTGATGCCCTAAATAGCAATAGCATCCGTGGGCGCCTCCTTTAGCCGTCTGCCAGCGGTCCGGGTGAATCGATCCGGGAAAAGCGTGGCGCCACTGGATCTTGCCTGTGCGGGGCGCGGGGGACGGGGGCTTGCCCCACGCGGCGCCTGGACGCTGCAGGGCCGGCCATCCCAGCACATGTTTCAGGATGCCAGGCAGATCGGGACACCAGCTCAAACCTCATCAGGAAAACGAGATCAATCTTGCGGATCGCCTTCTACATGCCGTTTAAGCCGCTCGGCCACCCCCACCCTTCCGGCGACCTGATCATCGGCTCCGAACTGTTCCGGTTTCTGCGGCAACGCGGCCATGACGTGCGTCTTGTCAGCCGGCTGCGGACGCGCTGGATTTTCTGGAAACCGTGGCAGTGGGTTCGCATCCCCCTGGAAATCGCCCGTGCCCGACGGTTGATGCACCGCTTCCGCCCCCATGTTTGGCTGACCTATCATTCCTATTACAAGGCGCCCGATGTGCTGGGGGCGGTCTGCGCCCCATTCGGCCGCGTACCCTATGCGATTTTCCAGGGGGTGTATGCCACCAAACGGCGCCGCCAACTGAAAACCAAACCCGGGTTTTACATTAACCGCTATGGGTTGCAGCGCGCGGACGCGGTTTTTACCAACAAACGGCGTGACGAAATCAACCTGCGGCGTCTCCTGCCCGGGGATCGATTGCACTATATTGCCCCGGGCATTTTTCTGGGCCGTTTTCAGGCCGCACAGACCGAAGGCCTCACGCAAAAAAATGGGCCGGATAAAGACGGCACGCCCGTCATCCTCACGGTTGCCATGTTCCGACCCGGCGTAAAGGCCGACGGCATCGCACGCGTTATTCGCGCCTGCGGTGGAGCAGCCCGCAGGGGCTGCCGCTTTCGGCTGGTCGTCTGCGGCGACGGCCCCCTGCGACATTATCTGGAGCGGCTGACGGTCGAGGAACGACTGGAAGGCCGCGTTCAATTTACGGGCCAAACCCCACGGGATCGGATGCCCCATGTGTATCGCGGTGCCGATGTGTTTGCCTTTCCCGGCATTGAGGAGGGATTGGGGATGGTCTATCTCGAGGCCCAGGCCATGGGGCTGCCGGTGGTGGCCTGCTCAGGCTGGGGCGCGTCCGAAGTGGTGCGCCACAATCAAACCGGCTTGTTGAGTACCCCGGAAGACGGGCAGCAGTTCGAGGATCATCTCGTGCATCTGATCACGGATGGTGACCTGCGACGCCAAATGGGGACCGCCGCAGCCCGCCATGTGGCCCGGCATCATGATCTGGAACGCAACTACCAGGATCTCGAGGCCCAGCTCGAACGACTGGCCGCGCACGCCCCAGGCGGACCGATCGGATAGACGGGCAATGATGCAAGCGGGACGCCACCCGGCGGCCGATCGTGGCGAAAGCATACGGAGGCCGGGACGCGGGGCTAGAAGCGCCATCTTTTGCCAATACCGATCCCTTTGGGGAGTCCATCATCAGGCGTTTCCAAGATGGTCCATTTATCTAAGCGGTCCAGCTGGTCCGGATCTCCCAAGAAAAGATAGGTTCCATCCCGATCGACGTTCATGTAATACCAGTCTTCGTCTCTGATGATGGTGTTCTGGTGGGAATCTTCAGGATTTTTACCGGTCGGAGGAGAAATCCCCTTCAGTGCCCGTTTATCGCGCTGGTGCGCATCCGCCACCTTTTTATCAGACGACGCATCGGTGAGGCCCTTGGGCCCCACCTGCACCAGCGGATTCGGCCGCGTTTGGGCCAGGAGCGCATCCACTTCGCGGGAAGCCTCACGCGATGCTTCCCGGGGAAAGTGATGGCCAGTTTCCGTCAATGGGAAATCGGCATCAAGGGCACATCCGGTCAATATACGGTCTGCGTAACGGACCACATCCGAACAGACCAAGGGAACCGCTTTGGCCGAAGGAGCGCCCACGGCCAAAAGGATTGGTATGATCACGGCCATCACTTTCAGACGACGCGTCAGGCCGATGCCGCCTGTGGGGGCCGATCGCCTATAGCATAAGGTCATATCGTTATACTCCTGAAATTGCAGAATATTTTCTTTAGATGCGCTTTGTTTGAAGGCTTGCGTATATGAAGATGCATCCAATGAAGCCCCATTATATAACCATGATCAAGCGAATCGCAACTGGCGTCCCCCTTCAAGAAGGCCTATTCCCCGAGGATCTTGCCAACGACCGACAGGCATATCCTGGCCTGGCCCCCTTTAAATTTGAGCCGGTGCGCTCGAAGGCCTTTCCGGCGATTGCGCCGGTCCTGCAATTCCATTAAAGTTCGACGTGATCGACAGGCCATCTGGGAAATTCCTATGACGATGATTCTTCATATTGATATGGATGCCTTTTTCGCCGCCGTGGAACAGCGCGACAACCCTGAACTGCGGGGCCAATGCGTCATTGTGGGCGGCCGGTCGGAACGGGGCGTCGTGACCACCGCCAGCTATGAGGCCCGCCGTTATGGGGTGCGCTCGGCCATGCCCATGTTCGAGGCCCGCCGCCGCTGCCCGCAGGCCATCATCGTTCCGGGACGTATGGCGTGCTATAAAGCCATTTCCCGACAGATCATGGGATTGCTGCAGGCCTTCACGCCCCTCGTGGAGCCGGTCTCCATCGACGAAGCCTATCTGGATATCAGCGGAAGCGAACGTCTCCTTGGTCCGCCCGAGGAAGTGGCCCGCCGCATCAAAAGCACCGTTCTGCAGGCCACCGGCCTGACCTGCTCCGTGGGCGGCGCACCTCTGCGCTTTTTAGCCAAAATCACCTCCGACATGAACAAACCCGACGGCCTGACGCTTCTCAGGCCCCATGAGGTCGCCCCCTTCATCGAACACCTTCCGGTCCATAAAATCCCGGGTGTGGGGAAGGTCACCCGGGAGCAGCTGGCCCGGATGCAGCTTCAAACCCTCGGGGATGTTCGACGCTATCCGCCGGACATGCTGATCGCCCGTCTGGGAAAATTCGGCCATCGGCTCCTGGCGCTTTCCCGGGGGGAGGACCCCACCCCGGTCACCCCCCACACACCGGCCAAATCGGTGAGCTCCGAGAATACCCTGCCCCGGGATACCGGCGACCAATCTGTCCTGCATGGTCTGCTGCTGCACCATGCCGAAGATGTCGGCCGCCAGCTGCGACGGCTGGGGCTCAAAGCGCGCACCATTACCCTCAAAATCAAACACGCGGATTTTCAGCAGGCCACCCGCAGCCGCACCCTCAAGCAGCCCACCCAGTCTTCGGAAACGATTTTGCAGGAAGCGGACACCCTGCTGCGACACTACCCCCTGACCCGCAAAGTGCGCCTGATCGGTGTGGGGGCATCCCATTTTGTCCCTGCGAAAGCCCCCGTTCAGGCCGATCTTTTTACAGAAAAGAACAAGCCGCCGGCCAACTGGGAGAAAGTCGACCACGCCGTGGACGCCATCAACGAACGCTTTGGCAATGATGTTATCCGCAAAGCGAGCCTCGTGGCTTGCGGCAAGCAGAACACCGAACCGGAGAAATAACCGCCCCCGCCGGATAGAAGGACCACACGCCCCCGCTCCCGTCCCGGGCCAGGCTCCTTTGGAAAACGCCGCAAACAGGCTTAAAGATGACGGATCAGCCCTTCCAGCAGGTCGCGGATATCCTTGGCGGGGAAGCAGAAGTGCATCTCCCGGAACCGTTTCCGCAAGGCGGCCACCTCGTCCTTGACCCGGCGCTGATCAGCCACCACATCATGGATCAACTGGGCCAGGGTCTGCATGTCGGCCTCCTGCATGCCGAAGCGGGTCATCTCGGCCACGCCCATGCGCAGGGCCCCCGAAGCGGTAAAGCCTTCCTCGGTGGGGCCGGCCTGGTAGTTGACGATGAGGTTGTTGTCCTCCAGACGCCGGGCGACTTCAGGGCCCCGGCCGTAGCCCACCTGCACGATCACCTGGTGGGTTTCCGTATAGCCCATGGCCGCATCGCCGGCCACGTCCAACCCGGTATCCTTGAGGGCCGCCGCCAGCGCTTTGGCATTGGCGAGGACCTGGCGCTGGTAGGGATCCTTGAAGGCGTTCATCTCATAGGCCGCCATCAGCAGCCCCAGGAGGGTGCCCAGGTGGTGATTGCTGACGCTGCCCGGAAAGGCGCGCCGCTGGATGGCCTGCCACAGGGCCCAGGTTTCATCTTCCAGCCGGACATCCGCGCCCACGATCCCGCGCTGGGTGCCGAAAAAAGTCTTGTGGGTGGATCCCGTGACCAGATCGGCCCCCTCCTTGAACGGCTCCTGAAAGTGGGGACCGGCCAATCCCAGGACATGGGCCATGTCGTACATGAGGACGGTTTTAAGGCCCATCTCATCCACCAGGGCGCGGATTTCTTTCACCGGTTCCTTGTGAAGGGTCATGCTCCGGCCGAAAATAACCAGTTCCGGGCGATAGGTCTCAAGCAGTTCCCGGCAGGCGGCCACATCCACCTGAAAGGGATTGTCGGCCAGGACCGGGAAGTTCACCACGGCCGGCTTTTCGGTACGGGGGTCCCGGGCCACGAAGTCCCGCAGGGCGCCCATGGGCTGGGCGCTGAGATGCCCCCCTTTGATAATGTGATGATTCATGACGGGGCGTATGCGGCGTGGTTCCCGCCGGCGATCCGTGCGGTTCAGGTAATCGACCATGGCGCTGAAAACGGCCGTGTTGGCCATCTGTCCGGAAATCAGGCGGGTCTCCACCTCGCGGCAGCCCAGAAAGCTGCGCATCTCAGCGGCCAGCAGGGCCTCAGTTTGGGCGATGAATTCGGTTCCCTGGTAGTAGAACACGTCGCGGTCTTCCAGGGCGGCCACGGTCTTGTGTTCGGCATAGCGGCCCACCGGATCCATGATGGAGAGCAGCCGCGTCAGCCGGGACATGGTCTGCTCCGAGGGGATCAGGTTGATGCAGTCCTCCTGCCGCCAGGCCGTGTTGGCGATTGCTTTTTCCACCAGCAAACGGGCTTTCTGCAGCCCCTGGGCCTCATCATAGCGTGTTTTGATATCAGGATGCAGCTGCTCGTAAAGGATGGGGCGCGCCAGGGGCGGCGCCTCGGCCCTCAGGTGATAGGGCACCACCAGGGCGCCATGACGCTTGCCGCGGATGTCCACCTCCAGAGCATCCCCTTCCCGCAAGTCGCTGTCGAGCAGGGCCAGCCCGATGGCCCGGCGTCCTTTTTCTTCGGTCATCCGGGCCTCGATCCCTTCTCCCTGATAGCGCCAGTAAGGGACCATGGTACCGCTGGTGACATAGCCGGCCGGACCGCTGTTACGATAGACCAGCGCTCCGGCCCGGGCGATCCCTTTTCCGGAAATCGCGATCGGCATCACCAGCTGGGGCAGATCTTTGTTACGCGTGTAATCCTGCCGTTGAATGCGCTTCCAGGCGGCAAACTGCCGGGCCAGGGCTTCCCGGCCGATATAATCGCCTTTCAGGGAGGCAAAGCTGACGGCGAAACGGGCCAGGCTGCAGGCGAAGATCGGAATCGGGCGGCCGTCCTTGTCCGGACCGAGTTCATGGCCATAAAGGGGCAAACCGGCTTCCAGGCGCAGAGTGTCGCGGGCTCCGAGCCCCACGGGTATGGCCCCCTGCGCCATGAGGGCCCGCCAGATGGTATCGGCATGCTCCGCCGGGAAAAACAATTCGAACCCCAGGGGCTCGCCGGTGTAGCCCGTGCGGGCCAGCCAGACTTCCGCCGCGCCGATGCGCGCCAGGCTGAGGGCATTTTTTTCCGGCTCCGGCACCCTGCCGGCGGTTAGCAGCGCTTGCAGGACGACTTTGGATTGGGGTCCCTGCAAACTGATCATGGCCAAGTCCGTCGAGCGATCCGTCATTTCCAGATCTTCGAAGGCGGCGCCGACCGTCTGCAAATGGGCCCAGTCCTTCGCGCGGTTGGCGGCATTGACCACCAACAAATAGTCTTTGGCATGAAAACGATAGAGATAGGCGTCATCGACGGCGCCGCCGTCTTCATCCGGGATCATGGTGTACTGGCTTTGTCCCACATCGAGAGCGGCGGCATTGTTGGTCAGCACCTTCTGCAGAAAGGCCAGGGCCGACGCCCCGCCCACGGCAAAACGCCCCATGTGGGAAACATCGAAAATGCCGGCGGTCCGGCGGGTCATCAGGTGCTCGTGCAGGATGCCCTCAGGATACTGCACCGGCATGTGCCAGCCGCCAAAATCCACCATGGTGGCACCCAGCTCCTCATGAAGGTCGTGCAATACGGTTTGCAGGAGTTCCGTCATGGGTTGTTCCTTTCCTTTGAATGGTGCGGTCCGCAGCGCGTGGCGCACGAGGGTGAAAAGTATGGCCCTTCACCATACAGCCAGGCCCATCATTCGAACCTTACGGTCGTTGCATATGCTTGGACAGGAGATTTCGCAGCCGAACAGGTGCGTATGACTTTCCTCATATTACAGTGGGATCGAATTTACCAGAGGTGTTGGCTAAGGGGAAGAGGGACGGGGTCTGCTGTCAGTGCCCATCCAGCGGTGGTCGATTTTGGTTTCTGGCCCCGCCGCCCAGCGCGGGATATCCCGTCTGATCGTTGAACCCGCCGGTGCTCGACAAAACGCCGTCGACGGGCGCCCACAGGTGTAGCCCGACTACGCCGAGGACCGGCGGAAGGCGCGAACGCCGATTTGTCCGCCAAGGGGGGGGCTTATTCGGGGATCCGGTCCACCGGCGTCGGGCCGGGGGCCAAAAGATGCCATTAAGGGATGGGCACTGACGGGTAATACCCTGCGGGCGATGATGCCGCGATGGCCAGGAGCGTCCCGGCGGCGGCCGGTCAATGGTTTGCCGATCTCACGTAATGATCACGATTTCAGGCAAATCGTGCAGTTTCTGCCACACGCGCCGCAGAATGATCATGGCAGGATCGGTATTTTCCCCGACGTCGGAAACCCGGGCCATACAGGATTCCAATAAATCCTCGTTGCCGGTCCAAATTTTGAACTCATCCAGCACATATTGGGCAACCGAATCGTAAAGACGTAAAAAATCGTTTTCGGTCATGCTCGACAGGGTTACCATTTCTTTGGGCGGAAGATCGGCAATCAGCAGATCGGCTACTTCGTCGACCGTCCGCGGGAGGTCTGGTTTGAATGGCTTTTCGTACATCATGGGTCTCAGAATTCCTTGGTTATGTGGACACTCACTACAGCCATCATAGGCTGTGGAGGTAGTTTTCAAAACCTGTGCCAAATTCCGCCGTTTTTCCATCGTAGTTCTTATACCTGTGTTTTCAAAGCGTTAGGGCCTAACATGCGATCTTGGCGTCAGGTACTGAACGCGGCTTGATGTTGCCGACCCCACAATTTTGTGCTGTTGACGTCATGTTTTTGACGAAATTGCGTGATCGATGAGTGGTTTCGCATCCTGATCCCCCCTATGGCGATGCTACCCCGCCGGGGCCAAAACTCGGCCTTTAATGAAAAAACTATGGCGGAAAACAACGGTCGCAAGCGTTAGACCGGTAAAATAAGGTTATCCACCCACGATAAAAGCCGACCATTGACAAGGATGTCGGCAATTATTATGAATGGGTCACCCATTAACATAGATCCGGTTTAGGGGTTCATCGCCCCGCTAATTGTGGGATGTAAAGGCCGAACCGGCACTTCTCCGAGAAGAGACCATGTTCCGTAAAACCCCTCACAACCGCATTTTCCAGGATTTGGTCGGACAAATCCAGGAAGCGATTCTGGACGGCCGTTTGCAGCCCGGCGACAAACTGCCGTCACAAAGGGAGCTGGTTGCGATGTTTCAGACCAGTCGTGCATCCATTCGGGAAGCCCTGCGCGTACTGGAACAAAAGGGGCTGATCGAGGTCAAGCTGGGCGTCAGCGGCGGGGCGGTCGTCAAGAACGCCGGCACCGAACCCATTACGGAATCGTTGAAACTGCTGCTCCATCAAAACCAGGTCTCCAGGGAACATCTGGCGGCGTTCAGGGAAAGTATTGAAGGCGATGTAGCCGCCAGCGCTGCGCGTCGGGCGGGACCTGATGAAATCCAGCGGCTGGAGTCTATTCTGTCTGAGGCCGGAGCTTGCCTCGAAGATGCGAAGGCCCTGCCCCAGGATTTTCTTCGCACGGACATCCGTCTGCACATCGCCCTGGCCGAGATTTCCGGCAATCCGATCTTTGTTGCGGTGACCCGAATGGTGCATGAGACCATCCTCGGCTTGTACGACCGCTTCACCTTGCGTCGTCGTGATGTGCTGGAAGAAAATTATCGCGATCTCTGCGACCTGGTCGACGCCGTCAAAAAAGGCCAACCCGAACAGGCCCGCCGCCTCGCCTTGCAGCATGTGCAGCGCTTTAACCGGCATCTCCAAACAGCAGCAAAGACTTCGCGCGAATCCGTATCCCCGGCCGATCGGCCTTTACAGGATTGAAGAGCCGCAAGCCGGCCGCCATGGCCCCGACCGGTTGCTTATAATGGATCGAAAATTATCAAAGGCAGGAGGAACCATGAACTCGCAGGACTACATCGAGCTTGAGAATCGTTATGGCGCCCACAACTACAAACCTCTGGACGTCGTGCTGACGCGGGGCCAGGGCATCTGGGTCTGGGATGTGGAAGGCAAACGCTATCTGGACTGCCTTTCGGCCTATTCGGCCGTCAATCAGGGGCACTGCCACCCGGCCATCATGCAGACCATGGCGGATCAGGCCCGGCTGTTGACCCTCACCTCACGGGCCTTCCGCAATGATCAACTGGGCCTCCTCTACAAAGACGTCTGCGAGCTGACCCACTCCCATAAAATGCTCCCCATGAACAGCGGGGCGGAAGCGGTCGAGACGGTGATCAAAGCGGTCCGCAAGTGGGGCTACAAGGTCAAGGGCGTGCCGGACGACCAGGCGGAAATCATCGTATGCCGCAACAATTTTCACGGTCGTACCATCACCATCGTGGGCTTCAGTTCGGACCCGGGCTCCCGGGACGGCTTCGGCCCGTTTACGCCCGGATTCAAAACCGTGCCCTTCGGCGATGCCGAGGCCCTGGCGAATGCCATCACACCCAACACCGTCGGTTTTCTGGTGGAGCCCATTCAGGGTGAAGCCGGGGTCATCATCCCCCCGGAGGGCTATCTGCGCCGGGCCAAACAGCTCTGCGAGCAGCACAATGTCGTTCTGATCCTGGATGAAATCCAGACCGGTCTGGGCCGCACGGGCAAACTGCTGGCCGAGGAGCACGAGGGCGTCGAAGCGGATCTGACCCTGGTGGGCAAGGCGCTCTCCGGCGGCTACTATCCGGTATCGGCGGTCCTTTCCAATAAAGAAGTCATGGATGTCTTGCGCCCCGGCGAACACGGCAGCACCTTTGGGGGCAATCCCCTGGCCTGTGCCGTAGCCCGCACGGCCCTGCGGGTCCTGGTGGAGGAAGGCATGATCGAAAATGCCGCCCGAATGGGGGCCTACTTCCTGGAAGCCCTGCAGTCCCTTGGTTCACATAAGATAAAGGAAATCCGCGGCAAGGGGCTGATGATCGGCGTCGAATTGGTGCCGGATGCCGGAGGGGCCCGGCAGTACAGCGAAAAATTGATGGCCGAAGGCATCCTTTGCAAGGAGACCCACGAGCATATCCTGCGCTTCGCCCCGCCCCTGGTGATCACCCGGGAGGACATCGACTGGGCCATGGAAAGGATTGCAAAAGTGCTGCGGGCCGATTAAAGACGGAAACCAGATACGCTAGGCCGCATGCGCATCAAAGGCCGGGCCTCCTCCGCCGCGCAACAGCCGATTCTGCCAACCCGTTACAGCAAGAGAGAGGCAACCGTGAAACGCGATTTCCTGCACGTGGACGACCTGAGCACCGCTGAAATCTGGCAGGTGCTTGAAATGACGCGCGACATCAAGGCCAAACTCGGGCGCCGGGAGAATTTCAAACCCTTCCGGGACCACTCCCTGGCCATGATCTTTGCCAAGCCTTCGGCGCGCACGCGCGTCTCATTCGAAACCGGGTTCTACCGCATGGGCGGCCATGCCGTCTATCTGACGCCCCAGGACATCGACCTCGGCAAGCGGGAGGCCGTCAAGGACATCGCCCGGGTGTTCAGCCGCTACAACGACCTCATCATGGCCCGCCTCTTCGAGCATGCCCACATCCTGGAATTGGCCCAATACGCATCGGTGCCGGTTATCAACGCCTTGACCGATTACAACCACCCCTGCCAGATCATGGCCGATATCTTCACCATCTGGGAGAAGCGCGGCCATCTGGACGACCTGAAGGTCGTCTACGTCGGGGACGGCAACAATATCGTCCACTCCTGGCTGCGCCTGGCAACCCGCCTCCCCATGGAATTCGTATGCGCCTGCCCGGAAATCTATTCGCCGGACCCGGCCACCGTCGACCTGGCCCGGCAGGCCGGCGGCTCCCGCATCGTCATCGTGCACGACCCGCTGGTGGCCGTGCGGGACGCCGACGTGGTGTATACGGATGTGTGGGCCTCCATGGGCAAGAAGCATGAGTTCGAGGAGCGCAAACGGCATTTTGCCGGCTTTCAGATCAACGAGGCCATGATGGCCGCCGCCGGTCCCAAGGCCTATTTCATGCACTGCCTGCCGGCCCAGCGGGATGTGGAGGTGACCGACGCGGTCATGGAGTCTCCCGCCTCCATCGTCTTCGACCAGGCGGAAAACCGCATGCATGTCCAGAACGCCATCATGCTGTTTTTGACAGGCCACCATAAAAATCGGGAGTAGAAAAAGGAGCACGCACGGGATGATCGAAAACGTCATCATCATGGGAGCGGCCGGCCGGGATTTCCACAATTTCAACATCTATTTCAAAAACAATCCGCGCTACCGGGTGGTGGCCTTCACGGCCGCCCAGATCCCCGATATCGACGACCGCCTCTATCCGCCGGCCCTGGCCGGAGAGCTCTACCCGGAAGGCGTGCCCATCTACGATGAAAACGAACTGGCCGCCTTGATCCGCAAACACAAGGTGGATCTGGTGGCCTTCTCCTACAGCGATGTCCCCCACGAGGCGGTCATGCACAAGGCCTCCCTGGCCATGGCCGAAGGCGCCGATTTCATCCTGATCGGGGCCACCTACACCATGCTGCGCTCCCGCAAACCCGTCGTGGCGGTCTGCGCCGTGCGCACCGGCTGCGGCAAATCCCAGACCACCCGCAAGGTCTGCCGCATCGCCCGAGACCGGGGCCAGCGCGTGGTGGCGGTCCGCCACCCCATGCCCTACGGCGATCTGACCCAGCAGGTGGTGCAGCGCTTTGCGAATATCGAGGACTTCGACCGCCACCGGTGCACCATCGAGGAACGCGAGGAGTACGAGCCGTTGGTGGACCAGGGAATCGTGGTTTACGCCGGTATCGATTACCAGGCCATCCTGGCGGAAGCTGAAAAGGAGGCCGATATCATCGTCTGGGACGGCGGCAACAACGACACCCCCTTCTATCGCCCCAACGTCCACATCGTGGTCTTCGATCCCCATCGCGCCGGCCATGAATGCCGCTACTACCCGGGCGAAACCAATATGATCATGGCCCATATCGCGGTCATCAACAAGGTGGACAGCGCCGATCCCCAGCAGGTGGCCATCGTGCGCCAAAACATTGTCGAACACGCACCCGAGGCCGATATCGTGCTGGCAGAATCCGCCATCCTGGTCGACGCGCCGGAACGGATCAAGGGCCAGCGGGTGCTGGTGGTGGAGGACGGCCCCACCCTGACCCACGGCGGGATGTCCTTCGGGGCCGGCACCATCGCGGCCCGGCGCTACGGTGCGGCGGAAATTGTGGAAGCCGCCCGGTTTGCCGTGGGCCGCATCCGCGACACCTACGCCCAATATCCCCATATCCGTCAGGAACTCCCGGCCATGGGCTATGGCCGGCAGCAGATCCGGGATCTCGAGGAGACCATCCGGCGGGCCGACTGCGATCTGGTCCTGTGCGCAACCCCCGTCAATCTGCCGCGGCTGCTCGACATCGACCGCCCCACCCTCCGGGTGCGCTATGAATACCAGGACGCCCCCCAGGGGCCCCGGCTGGAGGACGTCCTCACACGGCGTCTCGGAATCTGAACCCCCGCGAAAGGTCGTCATCCCATGCCCCGCGCCCGGCCCTATGAAACGCTTTTGATTGCCCTGGGCGGCAATGCCCTCATTCGCAAGGGCCAGGCGGGCACCATCCGCGAGCAGTTCGACAATTTACACGACCCCATCCGCCAGATCGCCAAACTCTCACGCCGCTACCGGGTTATCATCACCCACGGCAACGGCCCCCAGGTGGGCAATCTTCTGTTGCAGCAGGAATGCTGCGATGCGGCCCCCCGCTTGCCCCTGGAAATCCTCGTGGCCCAGACCCAGGGGCAGATCGGCTACATGATCGAATCCACCCTGGATACCGCACTCATGGAGCTGGGCGTGCATTTCAAACAACCGTTTATTACCCTCATCACTTATGTGGTGGTCAGTGAAAAAGATCCGGCTTTCAAGAATCCCACCAAACCCATCGGGCCCCTTCTGACCGAATCCCAGGCCACGGCCAGCCCGTTTCCGACGCGCCCAACCGCCAAGGGCTTCCGTCGGGTGGTGGCTTCGCCCCGGCCGGTCACGGTGGTGGAAAAACGGGAGATCCGCCAATTGACCGGCCTGGGGTTTATCGTGATCTGCTGCGGCGGGGGCGGGATTCCGGTCACCCGCGAAGGACGGTCTTTCAACGGGGTGGATGCGGTCATCGACAAGGATCTGGTGAGTGCCAAGCTGGCCGAAGAAATCGAGGCCGACCGCTTTGTCATCGCCACCGACGTCGAGGGGGCCGCGCTCCACTACGGTACACCGCAGGAGCAGTTTCTGCAGCGCATCACGGTTGGCGAGGCGGAGACCTACCTGCGGGAGGGTCATTTCCCACCCGGCTCCATGCAGCCTAAAATCGAGGCGGCCGCGGCCTTTGTCCGCCACGGCGGCCGGGAAGCGGTCATTACCTCCCTGGCGCACATCGAAGCGGCGGTCCTGGGCTCGGCCGGCACCCGCATTAGCGCGGGTTAGACGGCGCGCAGACCGTCCCTGGCGCCTGGTTTGCCGGCTGACGCAATGCCTATTTCGAAGAAGTATAGGGCGCGGTCCGGGGATAAGGTGCCGTGAGGGAGCCGCTGTCCCGCACGGCCATCGTCAAAATCGGCTGCCCCGGGTAATAATAGACCCCATGGGTGCGGCCCAGAACGATGCCTTCGTGGGAAGAGCGGATGACCCCGTTGCCCACCGGGCGGCCCCATACATCCCGCATTTCGGCCACCACATCCCCCTTGCCCACGCGCATGCCTGCATCCACGAGATGGTGGACGATGCAGGCTTCCTGCACCCGCGGGGTCCGCATACGGCACACCGGATAACCCGGCCGGATCACCCGGATGTCCTCGATGGCCTCGGGCTCGTCATCGAGCATGCCGGCCCAGCGCATGACATTGCGCGTCCCGGCGCAGGCCGCCTTAATGATCACGGGGTCCGGCACCAGGCCGGTGCCCAATTCGGCGGTAAAGGCGGGAATACGGCTTTTCTGCAGCACCGACCCGGAGGCGGTGCGATGGAGGTCTTCGCGGATGTAAGTATCCGCCGGGTATTCGTTCACCACGGTATGGCCATAAGCGTTCACCATCTGATCTAACTGATCGGCCAGTTCCAGGGCCCGCTGATGATCGGCCGGATCGTCTTCCCGGTAGAGAATGCGATCCCGTAGCGCAAAGGACAGGGAACCGATCCAGGCATTGTGGAAGTCGATAAAATAATCCGCTGAGGCCACAATCTCCTCGTAGAGGCGGGCATAGGCCTTTTCAAGAGAGGAAGGCGGATCGCGGTCGGGATCGCCGGCCGGAAGGGCTTTGATTTCCGGCCAGATCCGGTTGGGATCGTCGGCGGCATGGTAGGGTTTGCGCTGCATGGTGCGGAGCCCGCCCGGATTCATGGCCGGCATGGCCACGATGGTGCCCTGCAACCGCCGCAGCAGATCCTCGTTGATCAAACGGTAGATGGCCAGGGGCCCCGCCTGCTCGGATCCGTGCACGCCGGCGATCAGCCACAGGCACGGACCGGGCGCTGATCCCCGGGCCAAAATAACGGGGAAAAATTCCATGTTCCCGGTCGGGTGGGCCAGTGCTTCCCAGCGGCCGTATTGAATCTTGCCCGCTACGGCGGTGACATCGCCAACCGTCAGCTTTTCTGCCATGGTCTCCTCATCTCGTGATGCCGTGCCGCCAGGACCGGAAAAAACGTTTCCAGGAATTTTTTATCGACAGCCTCAATTTTAAGACGCGCTTGCGGCAACCGCAAGCAAGCGCCGCCTCTATAGATTGATCTGGTAGCGTCCGATCTTGTTTAAAAGCCCCTGCCGCGTCAGTCCCAGCGCCCGCGACGCCTGGGACCGGTTGCCCCCCGACTTGCGCAGGGCATCGATAATCATTTTCTTCTCCAAACGGGACACGGCATCCTGCAGCGTTGCATCCGCAAGCGCTTTAAAGGGCTCGTCGGGCGAAACCGCGGTTATTTTTTCCGACAGGCATTCGATGCCGATATCCTTGTCGGGCCCGGCCAGACATACCGCCCGCTCGATTTCGTTTTCCAGTTCCCGGATATTGCCCGGCCAGTCAAAACGGGCGAGCATTTCCATGGCGGTCGGGTTGATGCGCCCCACGGCGATACCGAATTTTTGAGCGCATTTGTCAAGAAAATGCGCCGCCAGGCGGGGAATATCTTCGCGGCGTTCCTTCAACGGCGGCAACACGATGGGAAAGACCTGAATACGGTAGAAAAGATCGTCCCGGAAGCGGCCTTGGGCCACTTCCTGGTACAAATCCCGGTTGGAAGAGGCGATCAAACGAAATTTGACGTTGCGAATTTCCGATCCGCCGACCGGGCGCACCTGCCCTTCCTGGAGCACCCGCAACAGCTTGATCTGCATGGCCGGCGGCATATCGGCGATTTCATCCAGGAAAACAGTGCCGCCGTCGGCCATCTCGAAGAGGCCTTTTTTATCGACCACCGCGCCGGTAAAGGCCCCTTTGACATGCCCGAACAATTCACTTTCCAGAAGATTCTCGGACAACGCGCCGCAGTTTTCGGCCACGAAGGGTTTGTCCCGCAATGGCCCGCTGTAGTGGATGACCCGGGCGATCATTTCCTTGCCGGTGCCGGTCTCGCCTTGGATCAACACCGAAGTGGTGTTGTCGATGACCTTCTCCACGAGGTTGAAAACGGTTTTCATGGCCGTGCAGGAGCCGATCACGCCCTGCAGGTTGAAGCGGTCCTGGACTTCGGCCTTCAAGCGCACGTTTTCGGAAGCCAGCTGATCGGCATGCTGCTTCAATTCACCGAAAAGGCGGGCATTCTCGATGGTGATGGCAATGGGGCCTGCCAAGACTTCCAGCAGGCGCACCTCGTGCTCCGTGAAGGTCCCCTGGTGCTTGTTCAAGGCATAGAGCACCCCGATACGCTCCTTGCGGGTAGTCAGGGGAATGCAAATCATGGAACGCGTTTTGAAATGCCGCTGCAGATTCAGTGTATTGGCAAAGCGCTCATCCTTGGCGACATCGGGGATGAGAACCGAGCGGTTCTCACGAAAGACCCACCCCGCGACACCGTAATCGTCGGGGAACCGCATCTGCCGGGCTTCACCCCCATCTTTGCGGTCTTCCTCTTCAACGGTCCGGATGAAGAAAAATTCCTGCCGTTCGGGATCGTGGAGCGCGATGGACGCGCCCTCGATACCGTAAGCCACTTTGATTTTTCCCAGGATATAGCGCAACAGTTCATTCAAGTCGGAAAAGGCCTGGATTGAAAACGACACGTCGCGCAGCAGTTCGAGTTCCTGGCCGGTAAAGGATTCATCGGTGAATGGAGTTACCATATGCGTCCTCAGAAAAGCCGGTTTGAGTTGAGGGGGATGTAAATCATGTTTACAGCAAACCTTCCTCTGTATCAACAGCGTTTACACACCGTCACAGACTGTTTTGCCATTAAAAATTGCCCCCCTTACCATAACGTCCTGAAAAGAGTTGTTACAAAGCCGTTACAATCGCGGCCACCACGATCCCCCGCCAGCCGGATTTAACTGGCATCGATTATGCAGACCCTTTCACCAGCCAACATGAATTTAGGGCACGACCCCAAGTGCAAAAGGGATCGTTGTTTTAACCAGCCCTCCTGAAGGATACGCCCAAACCTCTCCGCGTATTCTTCTACCCCGCCTGTCATCTGCCGGCTTTGACAGGCGGGGTTACTTTTTTGGGGATCCCCCACCGGCGGAGCACTGCCGAAGCCATTTCAAGAAAACACCTCGGATCGGCTGAACCGCCCGGGGGCCGCCTGTGAAACGTTTTACCCAATGATGAGGTAACCAGACCCCGAATCCATTCTGCATATCATCACAAAATTTTATTTTTTTATATTATTTCAGCATGTTAAAAAATGAGATGAATACGGCACAGGAATTGCTTTGAACCATTCTCGATGTAAAATGAACAATGATCCAAAAGGAGGAGGTTATACAATGCTGGGCGCTTTTGACAATTTCGATCTTGTTGGCCTGACCATCGCCGTCATTTCCCTGATCAGGGTTGCCGTGGGATAATCGCATCAATCCGGGTTTATGATCGGGCAACAGCCTTCCCGGATGATGGCGGCCTTGACCCCCTCGTGACACGGTCTTACCGTAACCGGCATATGGCAAAAACGGAAAGGTGGTTGCCGATATAGCCGGAAACCCCATCCCCCCAAACCTACCTTTATTAGGAAACCATCAAAGGCGAATGGTGTGCCGGAACTGCCTGAAGTCCAAACGGTCGTCAACGATCTGATCGCCGCCGGTCTCGTTGGGGAGACCATTACAGGTGTCCGTGTCCGCTGGGCGGGCAGTATTGCCGATCTGGCGGCCGATGCGTTTCGGCAAGCGCTGTCCGGTCGCCGCATCACCCGCATCAGTCGACGCGCCAAATTCATTGTCTGGCAGCTGGACGACCGCCAGACCATGCTCACCCATCTGCGCATGACCGGGCGTTTCAGCCTGAACCGCCCGGGTGCGGTCTACGGCAAACACGACCACCTCGCCTTTACGCTCGCCTCGCGGCGGCAGCTCCGCTTTCAGGACACGCGTAAATTCGGCCGTTTCTATCTTGCGGATTGCGGGGCGATCCTGGATCGCCTGGGACCGGAGCCGCTTGAGCGGCAGTTCAGTGCGCACCTTCTGGGTGCCCGCCTGGCCTCCCATCGGCGCCAGCTCAAGCCCCTGCTGCTGGACCAGCGCTTTTTAGCCGGGCTGGGCAATATCTATGTGGATGAAGCCCTGTGGGCGGCGGGTCTGCATCCCATGCGCTTGTCAGACTCCTTGGCCAAAACCGATATCCGGCGCCTGCATCGGTCCATCCGCCAGGTTCTGCGCCGTGGGCTGCGCAATATGGGCACCACCCTGGGGACCGGTGCAACCACCTTTTATTCCGTGGCGGGCAACCGCGGCCGCAACCGGGATGAACTCAAGGTTTTTCGGCAAACCGGGACGCCCTGCCCCCGCTGCCGCGCCACCATCGTCCGCATGGTGGTGGGCCAACGCAGCACCCACATCTGCCCGGTTTGTCAAAAGTGAAAAGGATGGGTTTTGTATGGCGGTGCGGATTTGAAGGGCGGCCCGCCGCCGTGGCGCGCGATAGCGCAAGCGCGGGGGCTGAAGGCTGCTAAACGTCGATCGTGGTCCGCTTCTGGTGGATCGGACTTTTTTTGCGACACCGTCATTTTTCTTCTTCGGCATCCCCGTTTTTGAAGACCTCCCGACGCTCGTCGTCCTCCCGGGAATTGAAGAAGGGCGAGCTGCGACGGTCCCCTCCGCCGCGCCGATGCCGCTGCCAGCGACGTTCGGGAAACATCTCAGCCGTCATCCGATGCCGCCGGTCCGCTTTTTTGCGCCGACCTCCCAGATCCCTTGTTTTCCGGCTGTCTGGTTCCGAACGGCTGTCCGATGCATCTTTTGGCGTATCGTTCATGGTCTCGTCCTCCGGCGACAGGTCATACGCACAGCTTTTCGCTCTGCAGGCCGCCTAGTCACGGGCGGCGCCTCCCGACAAGTCCCCCCCTGGCGTAAAGGCTCTCGTCGCACTCCTTCTTCTATAATAGCCAAATATAATATGAAATCAATCCGTTAGTTTTATTTTTGGGCAAGGCCAGTTCCGCGAGGTCTGATTCATCCCTCTTGACAGCGCGGGGCACGCGCGGTGTATAGGAAGACGCTCACCGCAAGTTTGCCCCGCGCCGCCTCACCCGCCCGACGGGTCCGGTGGAGGAAGCCCACAACTCTAACGTTGCAGGAGGTTTACCATGAAAAAATGGTTTGCACTCGCTTTGGCCCTGGTGATTGCGGTCCCCATGGCCTCGGCCTTCGCCGCCACCCCCGCCGACACCCTGGTGATGGCCTGGCAGTTCGATGACATCATCACCCTGGATCCGGCCGAAATCTTCGAATTTTCAGGGGCCGAGTATGCCGGCAATACCTATGACCGTCTGATCGGCTACGACGTGGATGATGTCAGCAAGATATACGGCGTGGCGGCGGAAAGCTGGACGGTCGCCCCGGACGGCAAGACCTTTACCTTCAAGATTCGTGACGGCATCAAATTCGCCTCGGGCAACCCCCTGACCGCCGAGGATGTGGCCTTCTCCCTTCAACGCACCGTTATCCTGGACAAGTCCCCGGCCTTCATCCTGGGGCAGTTCGGTTTCACGGCCGAGAATGTGCGCGACCGGATCAAGGCCGTGGATGCCCATACCGTGACGATCGAGACGGACCAGAAATACGCCCCGACCTTCGTGCTCTACTGCCTCACGGCCACGGTGGGCTCCGTGGTGGACAAAAAGGAAGTCATGGCCCATGAAAAAGACGGCGACCTCGGCCATGCCTGGCTGCGGACGAATTATGCCGGATCGGGCCCCTTCAAACTGAACCAGTGGAAAGCCAGCGAATTGCTGATGCTGGATGCCAACACGGCCTACTGGGACGGCGCACCGACCATGAAGCGCATCATCATCCGCCAGATTGCGGAACCGGCCACCCAGCGGCTGCTCCTGGAAAAGGGGGATATCGACATCGCCCGCAACCTCGGTCCCGACCAGATTCAGGGACTGGAGGGCAACCCCGCCGTTAAAATTCACGCCTCCCCCAAGGGCGGCCTCTTCTACTTGGGCCTCAATCAGAAAAATGAAATCCTGAGCAAGCCCCAGGTACGCCAGGCCCTGAAGTACCTGGTGGATTACGACGGCATCGCCAACACGATCCTCAAGGGCAGCATGGTGCCCCACCAGGCGTTTCTGCCCAAAGGTTTCCTCGGTGCCCTCGAAGACAAGCCTTTCAAGCTCGATCCGGAAAAGGCCAAGCAGCTGCTGGCTGAAGCAGGCTATCCCGACGGCTTTTCCATCTCCATGGATACCCGCAACAATTTCCCCACCCTGGACATGGCCCAGGCCATCCAGTCCACCTTCGCCCTGGGGGGCGTCAAGCTGGAGATCATCCCCATGGACGGCAAGCAGGCCCTGACCAAATACCGGGCCCGCAACCACGAGATCTACATCGGCCGCTGGGGACCGGACTACCAGGACCCCCACACCAACGCCGACACCTTTGCCAAGAACCTGGACAACGCCGACGATGCCAAGGCCAAACCCCTGGCCTGGCGCAACGCCTGGGACATCCCGGAGATGAGCCAAATAACCGACGCGGCCGTGCGGGAAAGCGATCCTCAGAAACGGGCCCAGATGTACCTGGAGCTGCAGCGCGAGCACCAGCAGAACTCGCCTTTCGTGATCATGTTCCAGGATATCGAGGTGGCCGCCGAGCGTGCCAACGTGCAGGGATTCGTGCTCGGCCCCAGCTTTGACAGCAACTTCTACCGCGACGTCACCAAATAGCCCATGGGGGCAGTCTCCCAGGCATCCGGCCGGGGCCGTCGCCTGCGGCGTTACAGCCGCAAGGTGGCGGCCTTGGTGGCATCGGTCGCCCTGACCTTTCTGGGGCTGCTGCTCGTGACCTTCCTGATCGGCCGGGTGGTGCCCATTGATCCCGTTCTGGCCGCAGTGGGCGACCGAGCCCCGGCCGAAGTCTATGAACGGGTCCGCATCGAGCTGGGGCTGAACCTGCCCCTCTACCAGCAGTTTTTCATCTATCTCGGCAAAGTTCTCCAGGGCGATCTCGGCCGTTCGGTCCTGACCGCCCATCCTGTCATTTCCGACATCTTGCGGGTTTTTCCGGCTACCCTGGAACTGGCCACGGCCGCCACCCTGTTCGGCATCGTTCTGGGGATTCCCATGGGCGTCATGGCCGCCGTGCACCAGGGACGCTGGCCGGACCAGATGCTCCGGGTGGTGGGGCTCTTCGGTTATTCCGTGCCGGTGTTCTGGCTGGGCCTGATGGGGCTGCTGCTCTTCTATGGCCGGCTGGATTGGGTGCCGGGCCCCGGACGGCTGGATGTCTTCTATGAAGGGCTGGTGCCGGCCAAGACGGGCGTCATCCTCATCGACAGCGCCCTGGCCGGCGATTGGACCATCTTCCGCAACGCCCTGGCCCATATCGTTTTGCCGGCCGCCATCCTGGGTTACTACAGCCTGGCCTATATCAGCCGCATGACCCGCAGTTTCATGCTGGAGCAGCTCAACCAGGAGTATATCACCACGGCCCGGGTCAAGGGTGTCAGCGAGCAGGCCGTCATCTGGCGCCACGCCCTGGGCAATGTCCGCATCCCTCTGATCACCGTGATCGCCCTGAGCTACGGCAATCTATTGGAGGGCTCGGTGCTCACGGAAACGGTTTTCGCCTGGCCGGGGCTGGGGTTCTATCTGACCCAGTCCCTGCTCAGTGCGGATATGAACGCCGTGCTGGGCGGCACCATCGTCGTCGGTTCGGTCTTCATCGGCATCAACCTGCTCTCGGACGCCCTCTACCGGCTCATGGACCCCCGCGCACGATGACGACCTCTCCCAGCGATAGCATGCCTATTCCCGAAGGCCGATGGTCCGGGCTTCGCCAGTGGCTCATGTCCACGGCCCCCCAATCGCGCCGCCAGGCCCGCCTGGGCCGCGCCTATCTGGCCTGGCTGAATTTCACGGAAAACCGTCTGGCCGTGGTCGGCCTGGCCATCATTCTGCTGCTGATCGCCACGGCCGCCCTGGCGCCCACCATCGCGCCCTATCCCCCCAATGCCCCGGATTTGGCGGCCCGCCTGGCCTCCCCGTCCGCCGCCCACTGGCTGGGCACGGACGAACTGGGTCGCGACATTCTCTCCCGCATCATCTATGGATCAAGGCTGACCCTGTACGTCATCGTCCTGGTGGCCGTCATCGCGGCCCCCGTGGGCCTTCTGATCGGCACCGTGGCCGGCTATGCCGGCGGCTGGCTGGACACCGTCCTGATGCGCATCACGGACATTTTTCTGGCCTTCCCCAAACTCATCCTGGCCCTGGCCTTTGTCGCCGCCCTGGGGCCGGGCATCGAAAACGCCATCATCGCCATTGCCATCACCTCCTGGCCCCCCTATGCCCGCATTGCCCGGGCGGAGACCATCACCATCCGCAAGGCCGATTTCATCAAGGCCGCCCGGCTCCAGGGCGCCGGCCCGGCCCGGCTCGTCTGGGGCCATATCATGCCCCTGTGCCTCTCCTCCCTGATCGTTCGCGTAACCCTGGACATGGCCGGCATCATCCTCACGGCGGCCGGTCTGGGCTTTCTGGGGCTGGGGGCCCAGCCGCCCCTGCCCGAATGGGGGGCCATGATTTCCAGCGGGCGCAAATATATGCTGGATCAATGGTGGGTCGCCGCCATGCCCGGTATCGCCATCTTCGTGGTCAGCCTGGGGTTCAATCTGCTGGGCGACGGGCTGCGGGACGTCCTGGACCCCAAGCGGGAGGGCCGCTGAATGGATGCCCTGCTGGATGTCCGCAATCTCAGGGTGACCTTCAAGACCCCCAAGGAAACCGTCCAGGCCGTCCGCGGGGTCAGTTTCACCATGGGCCGGGAGAAGCTCGGCATCGTGGGGGAATCGGGCTCCGGCAAGTCCGTGACCTGCCGCGCCCTCCTGGGTCTGATCCGACCGCCCGGACGAATCGCCGCGGATCATCTGCGCTTCGACGGATTGGATCTCCTCAAGATCGATTCCCGCCAGATGCGGCACATCCGGGGCCGGCGCATCGCCATGGTCATGCAGGATCCCAAGTATTCCCTGAACCCGGTCATGACGGTGGGCGCGCAGATCGCCGAAGCCTATCGCATCCACGCCCGCGCCTCTCGTTCGATTGCGCGCCGCAAGACCCTCGAGATGCTGGAGGCCGTGCGTATCCGCCATCCGGAACAGGTGTACGATGCCTATCCCCACCAGGTTTCCGGCGGCATGGGACAGCGCATCATGATCGCCATGATGCTGATTCCCGACCCGGACCTGCTCATCGCCGACGAGCCCACCTCCGCCCTGGATGTCACGGTCCAGTTGCAGCTCCTGGCCATCATGGACGATCTGGTGCAGGAGCGCGGCATGGGACTGGTCTTTATCAGCCACGACCTCAATCTGGTGGCCTCCTTCTGCGACCGCATCATCATCATGTATGCCGGGCGCATCATGGAAATCTGTAACGCTGCCGATCTCCAACAGGCCCGGCACCCTTACACCCGGGGGCTGCTCGATTGCCTGCCGCGCATGGACACCCCGCCCGGCAAACTTCCGGTGCTCCGGCGGGATCCGTCCTGGGAGGAAGGGGCTCCATGATCCGGGTACGCGACCTGAATGTCACTTTCGGCCGGGGACGAGGCGCCATGCATGCCGTGCAGGGCGTCTCTTTCGACGTCGGCGCCGGTGAAATCTTCGGCATTGTGGGGGAATCGGGATCCGGCAAATCCACGGTATTAAATGCGCTCTGTGGCTTAAACCGCCGATGGAGCGGAACCGTGACCATCGACGGCGAAACGCAATCCCCCCAGCGCAGCCGCGCCTTTCACAAGAAGGTCCAGATGGTGTTCCAGGATCCTTACGGCTCGCTCCATCCCCGCCATACGGTGGACCGCATCCTGTCCGAACCGGTGGCCATCCACAGCCTGGGAAAGACCGAAGCCCGTGTACTGCAGGCCTTGGAAGAGGTCGGCCTGGGGCCGGCCTTCCGCTTCCGCTACCCGCACCAGCTCTCCGGCGGACAGCGCCAGCGGGTGGCCGTGGCCCGGGCCCTGATCCTGGAGCCGCGCATCCTTCTGCTGGACGAACCCACTTCAGCCCTGGATGTCTCGGTCCAGGCCGAGGTGCTCAATCTCCTGACCGGGCTGCAAGGGCGGCGCAACCTGACGTACATTTTGGTCAGCCACAACCTGGCCGTGGTGGCCCACATGTGCCGCCGGATTGCCGTCATGAATCGCGGTATTATCGTTGAGGAATTGAGCGTCGAAACCCTGCGCGAACAATCCCCCGAGCATCCCTATACCCGCCAACTGCTCAGCGCCAGCCGGGGATATGATCGTGCAGCGGCCGCCAATATCGAAGAGTTTGAAACGAACACTATGGAGAAAAAGGGGCATACCCCGGAGGTGGATGCATGAACACGAAGCTGGACCAACGCGTCGAAACCCTTCACCGGCAGGCATTCATCGTGGATGCCCATTTCGACCTCCCCTGGGATGTGGCCAACCAGCGGGAGCGGGGGGCCAAACAGGTCATCGCTTCCCAGTATCAAGAACGCTTCCGGGAGGGCGGCTTCGGCCTGATCGTGTCGGCCATTTTCATTGAAAACTTCTTCCTGCCGGAAATGGGCCTGCGCCGCGCTTTGGGCCAGATCAGCCACCTGTCCGAAGAGCTGGACGAACTTTCCGACACCTTATCCCTGTGCCGCAGCCTGGAAGATATCCACGCGGCCCGGGCGGCCGGCCGCATCGGCCTGCTGCTCTCCCTGGAAGGGGCCGACCCCCTGCAGAACGATTTGAATCTGCTGCGCATCTTCTACGATCTGGGGGTCCGTGGCCTGGGACTTACCTGGAGCCGGCGCAACTACGCCGCCGACGGGTGCGCCTTCACCCCCGAGGCCGAAGTCCGCCCTTGCGGGCTGACGGATTTCGGGCGGGCCCTCGTTCAAAAGGCCGAAGCGTTGGGCATGCTGGTGGATGTGAGCCACTTGAACGAGGCCGGGTTCTGGGATGTTCTCAAAACCGCCACCAAGCCGATCATCGCCTCCCACTCCAACTGCCGGGCCCTGGTCGATACCCCCCGCAACCTGACCGACGACCAGATCAAGGCCCTGGCCGCGGCCGGCGGGGTCATGGGGATGAACGCCATCAGCGCCTTCGTGGGGGACACCTCCCGCAAACGCAACGCGGACGACCTGCTCGATCACGTGGACCACATCGTAAGGCTCGTGGGCGTTGACCACATCGGCCTCGGCCTTGATTTCTGCAGCGGCTTCAAGGACTACCTCTCCCTGCCCCATGCCCTGAACACCTACGACGTCCTCCCCGGCCACCATCATTTGAAGGACTTCACCACCGGCATGGTTAAACGGGGTTACAGCGACGAGGACATCCTGAAGGTGCTGGGGGGAAATTTCCTGAGAATTTATGAACAGGTCCTGAAGTAAGGGTTCAGGGATCCGAGGGGTCAGGGATTCAAGGGTAAAAAGAAGAAGGGTGAAGCAACGGTTTGACTTGAAAAAGTGCGTCCTGTTACTGTTTTGTTGCTTTTCACGCGACCCCTTGGCCCCTTGAATCCTCGGACCCTGCCGTTTCTGCTCCTTTGACCCCTTCAATCGAAAGGAACATCGCCATGGCCACCCGCTACTGGCTCATGAAATCCGAACCCGGAGAGTATTCCCTGGAGGATCTCAAAAGCGAACCCCACCAGACCGACCACTGGGACGGCGTGCGCAACTACCAGGCCCGCAACTTCATGCGCGACGAGATGCAGAAAGGCGACCGGGTGATCTTCTACCACAGCGGCAAGAAGCCGGAAGCGGTGGGCACGGCCCGCATCGTCAAGACCGGCTATCCCGACCACACGGCCCAGGACCCCAAGAACAACCACTACGATCCCAAAAGTTCGCCGGACAATCCCATCTGGTACATGGTGGACATCCAGTTCGAATCGGAATTCAAGACCCCCCTCCCCCTCAAGGAACTGCGGGAAGTTCCGGCCCTGAAAGACATGACCCTCCTGCGCCGCGGCAACCGCCTTTCGGTCATGCCGGTCACCAAGAAGGAATTCGATACCATCGTCAAAATGGGAAGTAAAAAGAGCTGATCCATCGATATCCCATGTTCGGGTAAATGGACAAAGAAGGGCACGCCATCAAGGCGTGCCCTTTATTATATCCGCTGCCGAGGCAGCGGATATTAGGGATTCATCTCATAGGAGTCCGCCAGCGTCAGCACATCATTCTGCCACACCCGCTGGAAGCGCGCCTCGTCCACCACCGGCTTGCGGATCATCTTGAGGCAACCTTCCATCTGGGCGTCCGTACTGCTGGTCTTGGAGTAGAGCTGCAGGGCGAACTTGGCGAAATCCCGCACCATGAAATCGAAGATCTGTTCCAGCAGATCCGCCCCCAGTCCTTCCAGGTTCCATTTCTCGATGATGAGCTGACCGTAGGCCACCAGGGTGAAGAGCTCGCCCAGGCACAGCAGGAAATCGATGTCCCGGGCCTGCTCCTTGCTGGGCGGCGCCGTCATGAGCAGGGTCTTGAGGGCCTCGATCTGCTCCTTGAAGATGGTCACGTTGGGGGACGACACACTGCCGTAGGCCGCCATGAAGTCGTGGAACTGGATCTTGCCCAGCCCCCGGGTGGGCCCCTGGTCGAAGAGAAAGGCGTCGTGGGCCGCATCCGTGCGGACCGGGATGTCCGGAAACGTGCCCGGATTGAAGAAGTAGTTGGCCATGAACTTCACGATCAGGGCCATGTTGACATGCACGGTCCCCTCGAGCTTGGGCAGGGCCCTGATATCCCGGGCCGCCATCTCGAAATAGGCGTCCTTCTCGAAGCCCCGGGCCGCGATGACATCCCACAGGAGATTGATCACCTCCTCCCCCTGGGTGGTGACCTTCATCTTCACCATGGGATTGAAAAGCAGGTAGCGCCGATCTTCCCGGGAGGCCGAGCGCATGTAGTCGATGGACCGGGCGGCGAATACCCGCATGGCCGCCAGGCGGGCATAGGCGTCGGTCATCATCTGCTGGATGTGGGGGAATTCGGTGACGAATTTGCCGTACAGGTTGCGGTGGGCGGCATGGTTGATGGCCTCGTAGAAGGCGTGGGTGCAGATGCCGATGGAGGCCCAGCCCAGGTTGAACTTGCCCACGTTGACCGTGTTGAGGGCCGCGTCCCAGGCCTCCTGCCCGCTGGAGAGGATCTCGCCGTCCGTGATGGGATAGCCGCTCAGGGCGTATTCGGCCACGAACATCTGGGAGTTGACGATGTTTTTCACCAGCTCGAAATGCTCATCCTTGGTTTGGACGGCAAACCAGACATAGTCGTCCGTTTCGGAGTTCTTGCCGAAGGTGGACAGCAGGGCCGCCTCATTGCCGTTGCCGATGTAATACTTCCCGCCGTCGGCCACATAACTTCCCTCCCCCAGCGGCGTCAGCATCATCTCGGAAGAATACAAATCCGCCCCGTGGGCCTTCTCGGACAGCCCGAAGCCGAAGATCCCGCCCTCTTGCAGGAGTTTGCCGGTTTTCTCCCGGATCGATTTGTTGGGGCTCATCCAGATGGGCCCCAGCCCCAGGATGGTCACCTGCCAGGTGTACCAGTAGGCCAGCCCGTAAAAGCCCAAAATCTCGTTGAACACGCAGTTGCGGTAGGTGTCCCAGCGGGCGTCCGGGTTGTCCCCCGCAAATTCGGGCGGGGTCAGCAGGGTGGCGAACACCTGGTTTTCCTTGACGAACTCCAGGAAATCCGCGTACCAGCGCCGTTCGTGGTCGTCCTCCTTGAGTTGGGCCTTGCCCTTGGCCTCGAAGAATTCAATAGTCTTGGCCATGATCTCCCTGGACCGGGCGTCCAGATGGTCGAAGCGCTCTTTGCGGGGATTGAATAACATGGTCTTCCTCCTCGTTGGCCGGCCGTTAAATAGTCTTGAGTGACTATTATGTCTGATGGCGGCTTTTGTTGTTTGTATACTAACATCTGGGTTGCTGTTTTACGGAACCGCATTAACCATAGAATTCGGCTTTATAACCAGCCCGATTAAGGCCGCCGCCTTTTAAAGCCGATATCATACTGTTTTTTTGGGTTTCGTTGTTCACCCCTTTGTCCCGCGCCGAGCATCGGTGTGGAGGTCGGATTAAAGCGCGCGGACTGCCTGTCCGCCGAAGGCTTGTCGCAGGCGGGTCTGAGCGAAGCGAGTTTCCGCGTGCTCCGGCCGTAGCGACGACGCGCAGGATTAAGCGGGACACGGGCGTTTTCTTTTGGTTCGTTTTCTTTTCACGCGAAAGAAAATGAACATACGGCGATAGGGATAAAGTGCCCAAAAGTACCGCCATTCGCAGATTGCCACTAATGGTGGATAATATCGATCAAAGTCAGCTAATCATGAGATCGTACAAGAACCGTTTCAGCAACACCTGCTCCTCCAGGCTGAAACCGGCCAGGAGCGCCTCGTTGGCCTTCTGCCGCAGGGCGATCAGCTCCGCTTTCTGCTCATCGGCCTTGGCGGCCGTAAACAGGCGCACCACCCGCCGGTCGTCGGGATCGGGCCGCTTCTCGATCCAGCCGGCCTCGGCCATGCGGTCCAGCACCCCGGACAGGGTGGCCTTGTCCATCACCAACAGCTTGCCCAGTTCGGCTGCGGTCTGCCCGGCTTCATGCCAGAGACCCTCTAACACGAGATGCTGCAAATTGGTCAGCCCGTATGGCTTCAACACCTCCTTGAAGCGCCCGTGGGCCTTCTGGTAGGCCTTGGCCAGCAGGAAAATGGTGCAGTCCGGCAACGGCTTGTTGGTCTTGGTCATACCCTATTCCCTTCGTATACGAACAATTATCCGCAGGCGCCATTTTTGTCAAGTATATCCTATGAAATTCACTATCGAGGCGTCTGGATTGCGGTGAGATTTTGCGACTGGTCAGCTAACGCCCGTCGTCTTTTATAGAAGCTGATCATATGGAAAAGCTTCTAATGTAATCCCGCTCAACGAAAACCGTAGCGGGCGGTCCGCTTATCGCCGGTTTTTTTGAGAAACTTCGTTTGAACGCCGAACTGGAGATCACGGCTGGCCGTGGCGGTGGAAATGGTTTTGAAAATGGAAAGGTAGTCTTTTCGGGTGAACGATTGATGGCCGAGGGTACCTTTGGCCAGTTCAAGTCGGGCCGAGGTGTCGAGGGAGATGGGGCCTGCTTGCTGTATGAGCTCGTCTAATGATGCGCTGATCAGCGCCAGCATCAGGACCACAAAGCCCGTGCAGTCGCCGGTGTCGTCGCCGGCCGCCAGGTCACGATAATAGTCCTGCTGGTGTTCTTTGATGTATTCTTCAACGGGCAGAAATTCGAACACGGGATGATACCGCATCAGAAGCAGGGTTTGCCAGAGCCGGCCCATACGTCCGTTGCCATCCATGAACGGATGAATGAATTCGAGCTGGTAATGGAAGCGGCAGGACTGAACCAGCAGGTGATCGTCCGTCGTCCCGAGATAGTCGAAAAGAGCCTGGACCATTGGCGCCACTTCCCGCCAGGGGGGGGCTTCATGGAAACGATTTCCCGGGCGGAGAACCCCTATCGGTCCTTTTCGGAAAGCGCCGGCCGACGGTATCAGCCCTTCCATCATGATCTGGTGGGCGTTTAAAAGCGCATCGACAGAGATAGGATCGAATGCGGCCAGCCGGTTATAAACGGCAATGGCATTCTGAACTTCCAGGATATCCTGGCGGGGACCGATGACACGTTTGCGATCGATCAGCGCGGTCACCTGATCGCGCGTAAGCGAATTGCCCTCGATGGACAGGGAGGCCTGGATGGTCTGGATGCGATTTTTCCTGCGAAGTTTTGGAGCGGGCCGTTGAAGGTTGATCCCTTCCAATTGACCGATTCGTTTGGCGATATCCGTCAATCGCTGAATGACATGGGCCGTTGCGCGAAAATGGGATAAGGTCTGTTCCATACTCATGATAGTATCATACGATACTATCATGATCAAGGGAAGCTAAAAATCGCTCGGGCAAAGAGGGGCAAATTGCGGTGGGAATTTGCTGTCCTGTTAGTCAAAGGCCCCTCATTTCTTATGCCAAGCCCCTTTATACTGATTGCCAGATGGAGGGGTGCCCCGAAGCTCTTTGGAGAACTGACAGTCCTCGATACTCAGCGGGTCCTTGCGGTTAAGCCTGATGAGGGCCTGCACGATGTCCTCACTCAGCACCCCCCGGCCAGCCTGTTGACTCAGCGTTTCCAGCGCCGTTCGTAAATCATAGGACTGGGCTCTGTAGGGACGTCTGGTGATGAGGGCATCAAACACATCGCTTACGCCAACGATCTCGACAAGTTTGTTTTCCAGCCTGATCCCGCGCGGATATCCGCTGCCGTCCCGCCTTTCGTGATGATCCCGGGCCGTGACGGCCGCAGGGTGGTCAGGGTCCTGCAAATAATAGCTCAACAGCACATAGCCGGCGGCGACATGATGACTCAACTGCTGCCGCTCTTGTTCGTTCAGAGGTGATGACTTCTTGAGGACGGTCATGGGGACGCATATTTTACCGAGATCGTGATTGGACGCTGACAACAACTCCATGGCAAGTTCGCTGCGGCTTTCAATGAGGTCTTGGGCCAGCAGCAATGAAAGGGCGAAAACGGTCAGGATATGACGGTATGTGTAGGGATCGCGCGTGTTAAAATAATCGTAGATGTCAAGCAGCGGTTTAACCAGTTGCACCTGCTGCAAATGGTCAAATACGTCCTGTTTTCGTGCGCGATCGGAAAAAATCCGGTTGTAGGGCGGCGTATTGCAGATGCGTTCAAGATCGATGGCGATTGTGCCGTGTGTCAATAAAGGCCGTGTCGCAAGCGTATGGTTTTGGGACGCACGAACTAAGCGATCCATTGCATCGGTTGTCAGAAAGGTACCGGCGGGAAGCAATTCTTCATCATCGAGGGTTGTTACCGGGTAATGCAACTCTATAGGGCGGTCCATAACCAGATCCAGTAAGGCAGGCTGTTAATCATAACCGCGTGCGTGTCAGGACAAGTTAAGGCCAATTATCGTTTTTTGTCAACGGATTTGGGTTGGCAGGATGCCGCAATCTTTTTGATATCTTGACCTTTTTTTCAACTGGGCCGCCTGAGGCGTCGAATCCATGGAAGACTCGGGCCGCCTCCGGTAGAGGATTGGGAATGCCGCAACAAATGTCATCAAGCGCCAGGTCGTAATGCGTTTCAAGTGCTGGGGCAATCTTTCCTTCAAGGCCCGGCTGACGGCCGGGACGCCCGGCGCTGCCAGCTCTCGTAGACCAGCGGAATAACGATCAGGGTCAGCATGGTCGAGGCCAGCGTCCCGAAAATCAGGGAAATGGCCAGCCCTCCGAAAACCGGATCCGTCACCATCACCGTCGAACCGAAGACAATGGCCAGCGCCGTGAGCAGAATCGGCCGGAACCTGACCGCCCCGGCTTCGGTTACGGCCTCTTCCAGGGAATAGCCCTGTTGGCGGTAATCCTGGATAAAGTCGATCAGAAGCAGGGAATTTCGCACCACAATCCCCGCCAGGGCAATGAAACCGATCATGGAGGTGGCATTGAAGGGCATGTTGAACAGCCAGTGGCCCGGAAACATGCCGATGAGGGTCAGGGGAATCGCTCCCATCACGATAACGGGCATCAGGAACGACTGGTAGTAGGCCACCAGGAGCAGGTAGATGAACACCAGGGCCACGCAGAAGGCCGTGCCCAGATCCCGGAAGACATCCAGGGTGAGACGCATGTCGCCGCCCCAGAACACCTGGTAGCGGCTGACCCCTTCCGGCTCGGCGTCGAAAAACCCCAGGTTGCCCGTGGTGACCTGCACGCCGTTGGGCAATTGTTTCCCGTCGAGCAGGTGGTCCAGAACCAGGGCGGCATACTCGGGCGAGGATCCCATGAGGTCGCCCATCACATAGACCACCTGATGGCCGTTGCGGCTGAGGATGGGTTTGGCCTCCGGCAGACGGCGGATCCGCACCACCGCGTCCAGCGGCACCTGGCGCCCCTGGGCATTGGTGACCGACAGGTCCAGAACCTGCCGGATCCAGGCCCGGTCCGCCTGATTCAGGCGCACGATGATGTCCTCGGGTTCCACGCTGGGGCGGTAGACCGAGCCGATGGTGGCGCCGGTCACGGCCTCCCTCACGAGCCGGGCCACCTGGGCCGGCACCAGACCGGAGAGCATGGCCTTGCGCTGGTCCACCGCGATCCGATAGCTCGCATGGGTCGCGGTGACGGAGTCGTGAACGTCGATCATGCCGTAGACCTTCTTGAACGCTTCGGTGACGTAGCCCGCGCTCTGGCGCAGGGTGTCGTAATCCGGACCGTAGATCCGGGCCACCACCTGGGCGCGGGTCGGCGGACCCGGAGGGGTCAGGAAAAGCATGATGTGGGTTTGGGGGAAGCGTTCGCGCACCGGAGCCAGGGCCTGCCAGATCCCGGCGCCGACCTTTGCCGTATGGGGGCGCGACGCCTTGGGGACCAGGTTGACGACGATCTGGGCGATGTTGGCGCCACGGGCCATTTCATCCCCCCGCACCATGCCGGCAAAGGAGAGCGGACCGGTACGGCCCAGGTAGGTGACCAGGTGTTCCACATAGGGGTTTTGGGCCGTCACCTCCCCCACCGCCAGGGCCACGCGGTTCGTGGCCGGCAGGGCCGTGCCGGCCGGCGTCTGGATCTGGATCGTCAGGGTGCTGACATTGCCGTCCGGGAGCATTTTGAAACTCACCCCCAGCAGGCTCTCCGGCCCGTTCATGCCCTGGGGCCGGATAAACTGCCAGAGGGGCATCAACAGGGAAGCGAACAGCAGCCCCAGGACGACGGCCAAAAAGATGGTGCGCTTGGCGGCGCTTTGCTGGAGGGGCCGGAACAGGGCCAGATAGATCCGCCGCAGGGGCTCCTGCGGGGCGGCCTCCGCCTCTTCCATGGCGGGCCGTTCCTGCGCTTCCTGGCGGGCCGCCGTGCTGCGCAGCCAGCGCAGGGCGATATAGGGCACCATGATGTCGGCCAGCATCAGCGAGGTGATCATGGCCACGGGCACATTCATAGGGATGGGCCGCATGAAGGGGCCCATCATGCCGGTGACGAAGAGCATGGGGATAAAGGCCACGATCACCGTGAAGGTGGCCATGACGGTGGGGCTTCCGATCTCGTTGGTGGCCCGGACCACAAGGGCCCCGAAATCCTTGATGGATCGCGCCCGGTGGATGTGGCGGTGGATGTTTTCGATGACCACGATGCCGTCGTCCACCAGAAGTCCCAGGGAGAGAATCAGGGCGAAGAGGGTGATCCGGTTGATGGTCTGCCCCAGGATCATGCCGACCCCCAACACCACCGAAAGCGTCAGGGGCACCAGGAGCGTGACGATCGCGGCCTCCCGCCACCCCAGAAAGAACATCAGGATCACGAGCACCGATAACAGCGCGATGCCCAGGTGCTCGATCAGGGTGTTGACCGCCTCGTCGGCCCGCTGGCCGTAGTTGCGCGTAATGGTGACGTCGACGCCCTCGGGCAGGGCCTCGCGTTTGAGGGTGGCGAGCTTTTCCAGCAGGGCCCGGGCCACGGTCACGGAATTGGTCCCGGGCCGTTTTCCGATGGCGATGGTAACCGCATTGACCGGATCGCCGGCGGGCCGGCCGTTTTGGCCCCGGCCGAACGTGAGCCAGGCATGCTGTGCGGGTGTTTGCGGCCCCGTTTCGATGACGGCCACCTCTTTGAGCAGCACAGGCAGGTTGTTATGCACCCCGATCACGGCATCCCCCAGATCGTCCACCGAGGCGAAGGCCGCCCGGACCCGCAGGGGAATGCGTTCGTTTTGAGCCTCCAGATGACCGGCCGGAAGCACCACGTTGGCACCTTTGAGGGTTTCGATCAGCCGGTCGAGGGGGATGCCGGTGGCGGCCAGGCGTTGCGGCGCCACCAGGATCCTGACCGCCTGGGGCCGGGTCCCGATCACGTGGCTTATGCCGCTGTCGGGGATCGTGTGCAGCTGGGCCAGGAAATGTTCGGCGATCTGCCGCAGGCGCGTTTCCGTCGCGGAGCGGGAACTCAGGGTCACCGCCAGGATCGGCACGTCGTTGATGCCCATGCTTTTCACCAGCGGGGTCATGGTGCCGGGCGGCAGCCGGTCCATGTTGCGCTGGAGCTCGTTGTAGAGATACATGAGGCTCGCGATCTCGTCGGCCCCCACCTTGAACTGCACCATCACCACGCCCATGTCGTTGGCGGCGTAGCCGTAGGTGTGCTTGACCCCTTTCAGGGAGTGCATCAACTGCTCCAGGGGCCTGACGATCTGGGCCCGGATCTGGGCCGGCCCGTTGCCGGGACGGCTGACGATAATCTGGGCACCGGGGACCACGATCTCCGGGTTGTAAAGACGGGGGGTGGTCAGGACGGCCAGAAGGCCGAACAGCACGATGGCCACGGCGATGAGCGGGGTGATCTTGGTGTGCAGAAAGATGTCGGCCAGCTTTCCGGAAAAATTCAGGCGCTCCGTCGCCGCGGGCGTCTTCATGACCGGCCCTCGGCCCGCTCCCGGATGCGGACGCCGTTGGCCAGCGGCCCGCTTGCCGCGGTAATGAGGCGGTCGCCGGGAAAGAGGCCGCTCAGGATGACCGTCCCCTGGGCCATCCGCCGGCCCGGGGTGACCATCCGGAACCGGGCCCGATCCTGGTCGTCGACCACGAACACCCCGGTGATGCCGGCGCGCGTGTAAATCGCCCCGCTGGGCACCACGATGCCCGGCTGATCCCCCACCTGAACATTCACCGACGTATACTGGCCGCTGAACAGCCCCTCGTCTTCCGGAAGCCCGATTTTAACCAGATGGGTATGGGTCGCCGGATCGGCGGCCGCCACGAGGCGATCGACCGTCCCGGTTACCGTCCGCAGGCCGCCTTCCGGCCCTTCGAAATCGACGCGGATCGATTGGCCCAGGGCCAGATGGACAAAAGCCGGTTCGGATATCTGGGCTTTTACCTGGAGGTGCACCGGGTCTTCCAGCACCAGCACGGGCACGCCGGGCGCGACCAGCTGCCCGTCGTCGACCGGTCTGGCCACCACCAGGCCGTCGAAGGGCGAGCGGACTTCGGCATACTTGATCTGGGTGCTCGCCGCAGCCAGGGCGGCTTCGGCAGCCTGGTATTCGCCCTGGGCCACGTGGTACGCCGTTTCCATTTCCTGGAACCTTTCCTTGGTGGCCGCCTGTTGCCGATAGAGGTTTTGGTAGCGCTCGTAATTCTCACGGGCCCCGGCCAGCGCGGCTTTGGCCTTGGCCAGCCCGGCCTGGGCGCGGCGGATTTGGGCCTTTACCCCGGTGGGATCCACGGCGAAGAGAAACTGTCCCTTGGTGACCTTTTCGCCCTCATGAACCGCCAGCTTGCGGACATAGCCGCTCAGGCGGGAGGAAACCTCCACCCGGTCGCTGGAAACCACGCTGCCGGGAAACACGGCATAGACGGGCAGCCGAACGGAAGCGATGGTTTCGATCCGGGCCTCGATTGGCCGGCCCGCCTCCGGCGCGGCTTCCGGCGCTTCCTTGCTGCATCCGACGGCCAGACACGCCAGTAAAACCGCCGCAATCGATGTCATCCGCCGGCGCAACCCGCCGTCTCCGGAAATTTCGGTAGACCTCATCCGTCCAAATCCTCCCTGGGGGTCTCATCACCGGCGTCAGCGTGCCGGATCTTTGATGATGAAACGATTGACAGATCTCCGCCCGGCCAAATCCGGTATCGAAAACCAACCGGCGCGCTGCCGGTCGGATCATCAGGGGATGGCCCTCGTTGGCCCGACATCGGCCAGGAAGCCGGCCATCGCCCTTCGCGGAAAACTAGCACATCCCGCAGGGCGTCGCCAATACAGGCTATTCCGTATTTTGCGACCTCAGGGATTGGGGAATATACGGGTAGGGTTGTTGACCGTCATCGCGCCCATTTGGAGCGAAGCGCCGGATCTAAATTCAAACGTCGACCCCATGCAGGATGAGCGATCCGGCGATGGTCCACATGGTGGCGCACACCAGGCTGTCGAGCACGCGCCAGGCCATGGGTTTCCGGAAAAGCGGGGCCAGCATCTGCCCCCCGAGGCTCAGGCTGAGAAACCATAGCGTGGAAGCGGATACGGCCCCCGTCCAGAAATACAGCCGGCTTTCCCCTTGGAATTGGCTGCTGACGCTGCCCAGGAGAACAACCGTATCCAGATAGAAATGCGGATTGAGCAGGGTAACCGCCAGGGTCGCGATGATGACGGCGCGCAATGACCCCACGGATGGGCTGGCGGCATCCAGACGCCCGCCCCTCAGCGCCGAACGAAGCGATCCCACCCCGTAAACAAACAGAAACCCGGCACCGCCCCAGGCCACCAGGCGCGACAGGATGGCGCTGGCGGATATGGCCCTTCCAAAGCCGATCACGCCGGCCGTGATGAAGATAGCATCGCAGAGGATGCAGAGCACCGCAATGACAAGATGGTGATTCCGCCTGACCCCCTGGGACAGAACAAAGGCATTCTGGGCCCCGATGGCCACAATCAAGCCGCCCCCGGTACCAAAGCCCTGCAAAAATGGCGCGATCATCTTTCCCCTTCCGGTGTGGTGTCGGTCATAGCGGGTAAGATAGGGCGGCAGGATCAAAAAGGAAAATTAATTGTTTTAATGATGCATTAGCCATGCTAATTTTTACACATGTTCGATTACAAACTCATCGAAGCCTTGGCCCTGGTGACCCGGGAAGGCGGTTTCGACAAGGCGGCCCGGGCCTTGCACATCACCCAGTCCGCGGTTTCCCAGCGTGTCAAATTGCTGGAGGAAATCACGGGCCAGGTCCTGCTGGCACGTACCACCCCGCCCCGGGCGACCAAGTCCGGCCAGAAACTTCTCAAGCACTATCTCCAGGTCAAGCGGCTGGAAGACGATTTGTTGGGAAAGATTGGCGGGTCTGCCAGCGAGGGATTTACGTCCATCGCGGTAGGGATCAACGCCGACAGTCTGGCGCTGTGGCTTCTGGAGGCGATCCACCCCTTTTTGCAAGCGGAAAGGGTGCTGCTGGACATCCGGGTGAACGACCAGGAGCAAACCCATCGCCTGCTGAAGGATGGCGAGGTGATGGGGTGCATCAGCACCCAGAAGCTGGCCATGCAGGGCTGCCGGATCGACTATCTCGGATGCATGACCTACCGGATGATGGCGTCAGCGGAATTCACTGCCAAGTGGTTCCCGGATGGGCTTACACCCGAGGCGGTGCGCCTTGCCCCGGCTGTCATTTTCGATCGGCACGATGAGCTGCATCACAAACTCCTCCGCCGGGCCCTTAGGGAAGCGCCCGGCGCCGTTCCGACCCACTACGTGCCCTCCGTCGAAAGATTCGCGGATTTCGTGGCGTTGGGCCTGGCCTACGGCATGCTGCCGGATCAGCAAAGCGCGCCCCTGGCGGCCGCCGGCCAATTGGTCGATCTTTCACCAGACCATCCGATTTCCGCAAAGCTCTATTGGCACTGCTGGAATTTAAAATCAGAGCTATTGGAAAAACTCACGACGCATCTGATTCGCAAGGCGGAGACATTGCTGCCAAAATAGTCAATGGAGGGCGATCGCTAATTCGTTTGATTGGGCGTTAGGTTCAATCTTGCTATTCAAAAAAACTGCTGTATTCCAACCCCGGTCCAACACATTTCCAACCATCATCGATCAATGAAAGCCCTGTCGATCTGAAACTGACGTCAGTCAGACGATTCACGATCGTAACATTCCCCTTCCGATCCAATTGGAAGGCAATCGCTTTGCCACTCTTGTGCAAGAGGACATAGTCATAGGCCCCTTTTTGAAAAAGTCTTTGTAAGCCCGCATTTTTAAAATCATCCCGGGTCATCGTTAGATCGCACTTTCATGTAATGTGGGGACGTTGTTGACAAGCTACACTAACTCGTCCGGTGGAGGATTTGAGAAATACCCGAGGTGGTGACACCCAATCGTCGGGCGGCCTCGGCACGCGTCAAGCCCAGTTGGTAAACCAATTGGGGTGCCAGATCCCGCCGCAGCTTTGGCAGCACGCCGATACGGCTTCCCGAACGAAGCGTTTCAATGCCAATGCCGGCTTTTGTGCAGGTCTCCTGGATAAGTTCGTCCGCTTGGGCGCTTGCTTGATTGAACGGCAACTGCCGCGCAGCGTGGACCGTCGCCTGGGTCACCAGTTCCTGGACAAAGCCGCTGCTGCCCAGGATGCGCTCATCCCCTTTCACCTTATCGCCCCTGCGCCGCAGGCTCTTGACCTCCGACCAGCCGCCCTGTGATCGCACAAGCCCTCCGCCGACAAGCTCCGGGCGCTGGCCCTGATCCTTCCCGCTGGCCACGAAACGGCGATAGGCCACACGGGCACGCTTTTCAGTCCGGCCGAACCACCGCAGCACCTCGTCGATCGCCTGCCACGGTCTTTGCCTTTTGCCCAGCACGGCGGCATGCCCGCACCAGGGATAGCGCTCCAGCGCGGCCAGATCCGCCACCGCTCCGGCCCGAAGCGGGTTAAGGTGGATGTAGCGCACCAGCTCTTTGAAATAGGGATCTTCTTCACACACGATGGATTTGTAGCGGTTCTGGAATAAATGCCCGTGACGCCGGTGGCGCCGGTTGTAGCACACGGCATGCCCAGTCAAAAGCCGTCGCATGAACCCGGCAAGCCCGGCCGGACCACTTTTGACCAGCAGATGGGCATGGTTATTCATCAAGGCCCAGGCGCAGACCGCGGTGCGGGTTTCCGAAGCCAGATCGCCAAGGCGATCCACGAATCGTTCCCGATCCTGATCGTCATCCACGATGCGACGTCTTTCGATACCGCGGACAATAACATGATGAAGGGTTCCGGGGGCGTCAAGGCGTGGTCCTCGGGGCATGGTTGACTCCTGATAGGCTAAAATAAGGCAACAGCTCGATGCTAAACTATTTTGTGCACTTTGTCAACAACGTCCCCTATTTACCTTATCGCAATCTCGGGTTGTATCTGATTTCAGACTTGCGTTATGGTGGCCTCCAACAAAGTATGGATGACATGGTCCGCCCTGCTTTAGCCATGCCGCAAGTTGAAATTTCAGCCTCATCATCATTGGCGCGCCACCTGACGCGCCCTGGCCCGTTTCGCGACCATCGTCAGGTGGATGACCGGTGCGCATCGACCACGTGCCGGGCCTGCCGGAATCGGATGGTGCCGGGGGGAACACGGCTGCCTGAGGTGAGCGAATCAGGCGTTTACATCTACTGCGACGACGACTGGCACCCGAGGTTGGCATCATGACCGTTGGCGGGCGACTCCTTAAATTCCATCCGGCAACCCTCGTTCTCACCAGCTTTGTGCTGGTGATCGCCATCGGAACACTCTTGTTGAAATTGCCGGTTGCGACCCATACCGGCCATATCTCATGGAGTGATGCCCTGTTTACATCCACTTCGGGCGTTTGTGTGACGGGTTTGGCCGTGGTGGACACCGGGAGCACCTTCACCCTCTTCGGCCAGTGCGTCCTCCTGGCCTTGATCCAGATCGGGGGGCTGGGGCTCATGACCATTTCGGTGACCCTCTTCACGTGGGTGGGCCGCAGCATTTCCATCCGGCACCGGATGGTCATGCAGGACCTCTTCGCGCACACGCCCCGTGCGGATATCTACAGCCTCGTCAAAAGTATCGTGCTGTTTACAGCCACAGCGGAGATCGCCGGCGGCTTGGTGCTGACCCTGTTCTGGCACCGTGAAATGCCCTGGGGGCAGGCCGCCTACAACGGAATTTTCCATTCGGTTTCGGCCTTCTGCAATGCCGGTTTCGCCCTCTTTCCGGACAGCATGATGCGCTACAGCGGGGATCTGCTGCTCAACATCACCATGTGCAGCCTGATCGTGATCGGCGGGATCGGCTTCCCGGTGCTCTACGACCTGCAGTGCTGGGTCAAATTCCGCAAGCGACAGCGCTGCCGCCTGTCGGTCCAGACGAAAACCGTCCTGCTGACGACCGCCATCCTCATCGTGGGCGGCGCGGTCTTGTTTTCCCTGCTCGAGCAATTCCCGGCCGGCGACGGGTCCTCCCTCGGCCATCGCCTGATGGTACCGCTGTTCCAATCCGTCACCTGCCGGACGGCCGGCTTCAACACGGTCGATATCGCCGGATTGAAAGACGCCACCCTGGCCATGATGATCTTCCTCATGTTCGTGGGCGCTTCGCCCGGCTCGTGCGGCGGCGGGGTCAAGACCACCACGTTGGCGCTTCTGGCGGCCTTTACCGCCAGCCGTTGGCGCCGTCGGCGGCGGGTGGATCTGTTCAAGAAAAGCATCCCCCAGGAAACCGTCATCCGCAGCGTGGCCCTCGTTCTGGTCACGATCGGCATTATCGCGCTGGTCTTGTTCCTGTTGCTGGCCGGGAATGCGGAGCTGCCGTCCCACCAAGCCCGAGGGGTTTTTCTGCCCTTGTTGTTTGAAACCGTGTCCGCTTTCGGGACCGTGGGGCTGTCCATGGGGGTCACCCCGCAACTGGGCCTTTGGGGCAAGTGCTGGATCATGGCGGTGATGCTGATCGGCCGCGTGGGGGTGCTGACGTTCGCCTATATTTTCGTCGGCGCCGGCATGGTCGACGGCATCGAGCACGCCGAAGAAAACCTGATGATCGGATAGAAGGAGCTCCACCATGAAGCGATTTGCAGTGATCGGACTTGGCAAATTCGGGTTCCATGCCGCCAAGGCCTTGTATGAGGAAGACAATGAAGTGCTGGCGATCGACAACGACAAGGGACGGGTGCAGGCGATCGATCCCCACTGTTCGGAGGCCATCGTTCTCAATGCGACGGACAAGGAATCACTGAAGGCTCTGGGGCTGGAAAATTTGGACGGGGTGATTGTTTCCACCGGCACGAACATCGGTATCAGTGTCTTGATCTGTCTGTATCTGCAGGAGATCGGCGTCCGTAAGATTCTTGCCAAGGCCCTGGACGAAGATCACGCCAAGATCTTGAAACGCGTCGGCGCCAGCGAGATCATTCACCCGGAGCGCGACATGGCGGTGCGAATCTCTCGCGGCCTGTCGCGGCCCAATGTCCTGGATTTCATCCCCCTGGCCGACGAGTACGATTTGATCCAGGTCGGCCCGCCGAGTGAATTTACCGGAAAAAGTCTGAAGGACCTCAATTTGAGGGCCAAGTACAATGTCCACGTCATTGCCATAAAAGAACTCGTTCCCGAGAATTTCGTTTTGATACCGCCGGCCAGCTTTGTCATAAAGGACAGCGATATTCTGGTCATGCTCGGCAAATCAGAGGATATCAAACGGATAAAAGCGTTGAAATAAATCGATACGATTTCTCATCGTGTTGAATCCGAAGCCAGATTGCCAAAGCGATCCAGGAATCGTTCCCGATCCTGATCGTCATCCACGATGCGACGTCTTTCGATACCGCGGACAATAACGTGATGAAGGGTTCCGGGGGGGGTCCAGGCGAGGTCCTCGGGACATTGTTGACTCCTGATAGGCTAAAAATATGGCAACAACTCAACGCCAAATGTTTTTGTGCACTTTGTCAACAACGTCCCCATCTATCCCCAAGCGGCGATGATGACCCATTGTTTTGTCGGCATTTCATATCCTCCATGTAGTGTTGTCAGAATCCTTGCCTGCCAATGGGTATCGGAACGGGTAGAAAAGGTTCAGAAGGCGTCGAGATCGTCTTCACTTAAAGTGGGGACGTTGTTGACAAGCTACACTAACTCGTCCGGTGGAGGATTTGAGAAATGCCCGAGGTGGTGACGCCCAATCGGCGGGCGGCCTCGGCACGCGTCAGGCCCAGTTGGTAAACCAAACGGGGTGCCAATTCCCGCCGCAGCTTTGGCAGCAAACCGATACGGCTTCCCGAACGAAGCGCTTCAATGCTAATGCCGGCTTTAGTGCAGGTCTCCTGGATAAGTTCGTCCGCTTTGGTGCTTGCTTGATTGAACGGTTAATTTCTCCCTTTTACAGAATCAAAGCCCGGCCGTGGAGCCGAAGTCGATGTTCAGGCAGGCGCCTGTAATCGGAGCCGCCTGGTTCGTGGTCAGGTAGAAAATCAGCCCCGCGACTTCGTCCGGTTCGATAAAACGCGCCTTCTCGCCCTGTGGATAGCGTTCCAGAAGCGCCCTCAAATAGCCTTCCGGGTCGCCGTTTCCGTAGGTATCCGCCTGGTATTGCAGCATGGGACTCATGATGTCGCCGGGACAAACCGCATTGACGTTGATCATGTCCGGGGCCAGTTCGATGGACAGGGCCTTGGTCATGAGAGAGACGCCCCCTTTGCTGGCGCAATAAATAGCCGCGCCGACATCGCCCAGCACCCCTGCGTCCGAACTGAGATTCACGATGCTCCCCCGGGTCTTCCTCAGCTCGGGAATGGCACGGGAACACATGAAATATGCCCCCTTGAGGTTGACATCGATACACCAGTCCCATTCCTCTTCGGTGCTCTTTTCGCTGGCACCTTCCACCCATACACCGGCCGCGTTGATCAGGATGTCCAGACCTCCGAAGACGCTCACGGTTTCGCGGATGGTCGCTTCGCAATCACCGACCTTGGTGATGTCGCAGATGCAGGTATATAATCTCTCCCCCAGGGGCGCCAAATCGGAAACGACCTGGGCCAGGCGATCCCCGTTGATGTCGGCCAGCACGACCCCGGCCCCTTCGATCAGGTAGCGGCGGGCGGTGGCCACGGCCACGCCACCACATCCGCCGGTAATCAGCACGACCTTTTCCTGCCAGTGATCTTTTTCAATCATGACAACTCCCACCGGTCTCCCGCTTAATAGTAAAGTTCACGCGGGCCCTTGTATTCCTGAATGGAATTGCCCCCGTCGATGACGATCATTTGTCCCGTAATGTAGGTGGATTCGTCTGAAGCGAGAAAACCGATCAGGTCGGCAACCTCCATCGGTGTGCCGCCACGCTTCATGGGGGTGTTTATCGCCGCGGCCTTCTCCTCTTCGGTAGCGGCGTCCGTTGCGATCCAGCCCGGGGCCACGTTGTTGACCGTGATGCCGAACTCCGCCACTTCGAGGGCCAGACTGCGGCTCATGCCGACCATGGCGGCTTTGGCGGCGCTGTAGGCGGCCTCCCCGGGGTTGCTCACCAGCGGGCCGGTGACCGATGCGACATTGACGATACGTCCGAACCGGTTGGTGATCATGATGGGCAAAACAGCCCTGGTTATGTTGAAGCAGGTGTTAAGGTTGCGGTCGATCGACTTGTCCCATTCCTGCCAGCTCAGGCTGGCCATGCGGGTGAAGGTCTCCGGTTCACCCACTTGTCCCATACCGGCATTGTTCACCAGGATGTCCACGCGGCCCAGATCGTCGAGGGCGCTCTCCGCCAGAGCTTTGACCTGATGACGGTCCGTGAGGTCGGCCACATAGGCGTATGCGCGGATGCCGGTCTCCTTGAGGGCCCGGGCGCGGTCAAAGATGCGATCGGTGGTTGAGGTGATGGCAACGGCTGCTCCTGAAGCCCCCAGCAACCTGGCCGTAGCGAACCCGATCCCATTCGGGTTGCCGCAACCGGTGATCAGGGCCGAGCGGTTATCGAATCGCTTTTTGTCCATGACACTCCCTTAAATAGTGCCCATCCAGAGGTGGTAGATTTTGGTTCCGGCCAAGGCCGTAGCGATTTGGAAACCGACGGCATAGCCGTATGAGCGGCAGCGGCGCGTAGCCCGGCTACGTCGAGGATTTCCAAAGAGCGAGAACGCCGGCTTGTCCGCTAAAGGTGTTATTATCCCTATTCGGGGGCTCGGCTCACCGGCGGCGGGCCAGGGCCGAAAGATGCCATTTATGGACGGGCACTAAATATCTAATCGTTGGCCAGTGCGGCCATCTCTTCCATAAGCGCATCCCAATGCATCAATAGGATGTCAATGTCCTCATCCGTAGCCATGGGCGGCACCAGCATCATGTTGTGGAAAGGCGTTATCAGCAGGCCCCGGTTGGCGAGAAAGAGATGGGTGTAGTAGATCAGATCCCAGTGGAAGTTCGCCTTGGCTTCCCCGCCATTGACGGGGGACGTCGGCATGAACTGAAGCTCGGCGCGGGCGCCGCAGCGGGTGACACTCCATGGCAGACGGTATTTGTCGATGGAGGCCTCCAGTCCGTCCGCCATCCGGTTGGCCGCTGCGATCATGCGGTCAAATGCCGGCGGGGTCGCCACCTCCTCCAAGGTTCGTCGCATGGCGTGAACGGCAAAGGCGTTGCCGGACAGCGTTCCGCCGATCCCCATCGGGTCGGCGACCCCCTTGTGGCCGAAGGAGGCGTTGATGCGCTCTTTGATGTCCTCCGTAAACCCATATGCGGCAACCGGAATCCCGCCGGCAATGCACTTGCCCAAGGTCACAAAATCCGGTTTAAGGCCGAATGCCCTGGTATACCCTCCCCAACCGGTGGAAAAGGTGTGGGTCTCATCGATGACCAGCAACGTGCCGTATTGGTCGCACAGTTCGCGCAACCGGTCGTGATAGCCCGGAGCGGGCAGGACCATACCGCAGTTCGTCATGACCGGTTCGGCCACGACGCAGGCCACATCTTCATATTGCAATTCGCGCTCCAGGGCCGCAAGGTCATTGAACTCTACCATTCTTGTCAGCGCGTCTTTAGGGACGGCCGGATTGATGTCGTACTCGGAGCGGAGGGTGAGAGAACCGTCGCCGGCAATGTGCGGCAGGGTTTCTTCCACACTGCCGTGATAACATTCGTTGAACGCCAGCGTCTTCGGCCGGCCGGTGAGCACCCGCGCAATTCGGATGACATAGCGGTTGGCCTCGGTGGCTGTCATGGCCACCTGCCAGTAGGGAACGCCGAAGCGCGCCGCCAGATCGCGGCCGACAGCCAAAGCATCCTCACTTGGGAGCATGGTCGTGATACCCCGGCGGACCTGTTCGGTTACCGCCTGAACGGTAGGCTCCGGTGAATGGCCGAACATGGCGCCCGTGTCACCCAGACAAAAATCAATATATTCGTTGCCGTCCACGTCGATCACGCGGTTTCCGGAAGCCCGTTCGACGAATAGGGGGTAGCGCGTTCCCCAGTCGCCCATCCACGGCATGGGAACCCCGTTGAGCAGCATCGTTTGCGCTTCTTTAAACAGCCGACCGGAGTTGGGGGTCCGGGATTCGTAGACGGCAGTCTCGCGATCGTTCAACGCTGCCAGTGATTGACCGGTGATGACCCTGTAGGAACTGCGCATGTCGATGCCTCCGATAGACATGGTTATGGATGATGACCCTATTTGGCTGAACGCACGTTCAGTATAAACTTGGCTATACGTGCGTTCAGTGATATTGTCAAGTTCCGGCGACCGAATCAAACGCACGGTGGCGACGGTATTATGTTTGATCCACTAATCCAGGAAAATGGCCATGGCCGCTGATGACCTCAAACCCAATCTGACAAGAGCGGAACAGAAGAAAGAAACCCGGGGAAAACTGATTGAAGCGACCCTGGATATCATCGCCGAGGGGGGACTGGCCGAGGTGACCCTGCCGAAAGTGGCCAAACGTGCCGGTTTGTCACGCGGCATCTCCAACTTTCACTTTGTTTCAAAGGACAATCTCCTGCTTGAAACGCTTAAAACGGTTCATTCTGAGTTGGACCGCGTGTGGCGCCACCATCTCATCGAATCGGATCTTCCTCCCGCCGACCAGTTGAAGGGCTTTCTTAACGTTGTTTTCAAACCTCCCGTCGCTGACTTGAAAAAGATCTCGGTCTGGCTCGCCTACTGGGGGGAAACCGCTTATCGCAAGCGGTATCTGGAATCGTTCACCGCCAAAGACCGGGAATACGAAGAGGCCATCGAGGGGCTGATGGCCAGGCTGGCGGGCACCAAGACGACTGTGGGCGGTATGCCGATCCGCGCCATTGCCGTGGCGCTTACGGCGATAATAGATGGCTGCTGGCTGCAATTCCTCATTGCGCCGGGGCGGCTTGGCGCCGATGAAGCGATGAACGCCTGCTGCTCTTATCTGTCACGATTTTTCCAGGAATTCAGGTGATACGAACCCATATGGCAGTTGGTTAGAAAAGCATAAAAACATCGAATGTCCCTACACTACTCCCATGATGAAGGGTTCCAGGGGCGTCAAGGCGTGGGCCTCGGGGCATGGTTGGCTCCTGATGATAGGCCAATTTATTGAATTGGCTCTACGCAATGCAGGTTTGTGCACTTTGTCAACAACGTCCCCATCTTTCCGCCCGTTTTCGATAATACAGTATATTAATGCATTCATAGCTAAGCATGTTATAGAATTTTTAAGTAGGTGTTTAAACCTATCCTTTTGCAAAGTTTATAAGTTTAGGGCGTTTCCTTGTTATCATTAATTGGATTCATTTGGAAAAATTTGTCTGTTAAGTGTTGGGATCTGACACCGTTCCTTTTTACACAATTAAGTTAATAAGTTCAGGGCGTCCCCTTGATGTCCCCGGCAGGGACTTACACCCTGCAAGATGCGCCGAGCTTTGCTCGGCGCGATAACGACGCTAAGCCCCTGCTATCCTTCAATTTCATCAGCCATTGCGTTGAATTGATCTATAAGCTTATTCCATTCTTTATTCAACGCTATTTTAAATATGGATTGAATCGCATTTAAAATTATTATCATAAGATCCGCAGATGAAAATAACAATAGATCAACGCCCTTCGTTTCCGGCCCCCAAAGTATCTCTTCAATCAAATTATCATCGTCAATTTTGAAGTAATGTTCAAGATCCCTTGTGCTTGAATGAATAGTATCACTCAATAAAACATATTGAGAATCATAATAGGAAAGCATTCCTGCCGCTTCGGCTTTATCTTTAATAAATAGTTTTTTTATTTTTAATTCCTTAATTTGTTCGCTAATATCGTCAATATCTATATTAATTTCATCAACCGTTTTACCTTCAATTTTAACGCCCCTCTCATGGTTAAATAAGACGGCTTTCAAGGCGGACCTTCGATGGAAATAGTCTTGACATATTAGTTGTTCAATAAAATTTTCATTCTTGGCTACTGCAACAAGATTAAAAGCGATTTCTGAAAGGCATCTCAAAATTGTACGTACTTCAAAAACCATCCCTTTTTCGGCTAACAAAATTATGCCTTGAAAATTGCTTAAAGCCCTTGTAAGATATCCAGCCGAAATATATTTTTTAGCTAACGCAAGTTGCCTTTTTTTTCTTTCTATTTCAAAATCGGGGCTGTCTATAATATCTTTTACTTCAATATCGCGTTCAATATGAAGATCCAGCATTTTGGACAAGCCGAAGCGATTTAGTTTCTCGCATAAAGAGAACCAATGTCTGTGATCATCTAAAATTTGCTTTGCAAATTTATGGATTTCAAATGAAAGGAAACCGTCTTGATTTATATCACCCATAATAGTCCTCTATTTGATTATGAACTATGAGTACCTAATGCCATTATTGGGAAAAGCGTGCAATAGAAAGGAAAACGGGGACGATGCCGAAAAGTGGCGTCCCCGTTTTCAATCCGCCTGCATTATGCATCAAGGCACCGGCATACAGGCGTCCCTCCCGAAGCGCTCCAAACTGCGTTCAATATCTTCAAGCCGCTGGATGACTGTATAAGCCAAGGACAGGATTGATCTGACATTATGTTGGTTTGTACACTTTGTCAACAACGTCCCCTAACTGTCCCCAGGTATTTTGTTATGGGATACTTTTCGGTTATTTAAAAATTGTCTTTTAGGATTAGCCTTTGTTTATATATGAATGGACGTCCCTGCCCCCTCCCCAGGCACAGACCGCGGTGCGGGTTTCCGAAGCCAGATTGCCAAGGCGATCCAGGAATCGTTCCCGATCCTGATCTTCATCCACAATGCGACGTCTTTCGATACCCCGAATAATCGCATGGTGAAGGGTTCCGGGGGCATCCAGGCGAGGGCCGCGGGGCATGGTTGACTCCTGATAGATCAATTTATGGGATTGATCTGACACTATGTTGGTTTGTACACTTTGTCAACAACGTCCCCTAACTGTCGGTTCTGCTTGGCCCCCCGCAGTTCCTCCCCTTCGATGAGGAGGATCGGTTTCGACCCCTCGTTGGTCAGCTTCAACCGGTTGACGTTTCCCGCGTCGTCGACTTCCGTGACCGTCAACACCCCGCTCTCGATGGCCTGCTCCAGGGTCAGGTAGTAGGGCTCGACGCCGTTGGCATGCAACACCGGGAACACGGTCAAATTGCGGCAGGTCTGTTTTTTACCAACTTCACAGCCGTTCAAAAAGGAAAGAATGGATTTCATCGTGTCGGCCTCCTGGTTGAGTGTTATGGGTGGAGGCTAACATTTCAGTTTGTCAGATAAGGACAGATACTGAGTGGCTGTAGACCGCTTGATAATATACCAGATATGACATATTATCGCATAGAAATAAAACCATCTGACAAACTCGAATTATGGACAAGAATAAAAAACGACAACTTGAATCCAAGGGTTACCGGGTCGGAGACACCAAGGACTTCCTTGGGCTCAGCCAGGAACAATCCACCTACATCGAAATGAAATTGGCCCTGAGCCAAGCCCTGGCCCGGAAACGCAAACAGCGCCGTTTGACGCAATTGGAACTGGCCCGGAAGCTCAATTCCAGCCAGTCCAGGATCGCCAAGATGGAAAAGGGGGATCCCACCGTATCCGTGGACCTTCTTGTCAAAGCGCTTTTGGCCATGGGCGCCACCAAAAAAAGCATAGCTAAAACCATCGGCTGAGGCAACAGCATCGCCTTTTCCGCTTTACGCAAAACTAACCTACCCTGTCCTTGAGTATTGTTTTGAAACATCGACCAAAAAAACTCAAGCTTCTGCCTTTGTGATCCCAAGGACACACAGCTATTAATCATTGACCAGCAATAACGGTATCCATGGCATGGCGCCCTGACCCATTACCATCCCTTGACTTGCAAGCGTTGATATTTCTCCATCAGTGAGGACGCGATTATATATGCGAACTTCATCAATCTTGCCTATGAAATGCCCGAAGTGGCTCGCTATTTCACCATACCCGATTTTCAGGGGACTGTCGTTCGTCACGATGTCTGTGTCCCCTACTGTTGATCGCGTATTGATCAATTTACCATTGCGATAGATCTTTTGTACATGTCCTTCATGGTCATAAACACCGACGATATGGTACCATTTGTTTAATGCGTTTACATCCGATGTGCGGACACCTTCAATCACGCCGCCCGACATCGACCAGTCCCTGACAGCGAAATCAGTGCTGTGGCAAAAATCTAATTCGTAGTTTCTCCCACCCCCGTAAAAATCATTATTCGACTTTGATAAAATATGGCTGCATGTGTTTGTCTCATATCCAGTGGGGTAGGCCCAGGCTGATATAGTGAACGAGTCTTCTAATTTCAGTGTATCGGTGCTGGGGATAACGATCTCGTCATCGAGCCCGTCAAACATTGCGCATTGCCCGATTACGCCTTCGCCAAAGGTAACGCCGTTTTCTATAGCGCCATTGTTGTCATTGTCGGTGGCGTCCAGGGCATCCCCGTCCATTGGATAATGGGCGACCAGTCCGAAATTGAGGTCACCAGCCAAATTTATCGTGGTTAACTCCCAAATAAATTCGGTTTCATAACAGGTGACATCGCCGTGCGGGGGGTATTCCCTGTCATTAATGATGGCCTTGATAATGCCGATGTCCGGATTCGTCCAATACGTGTCCGTATTAATTCCCTCTTCCCCATCGTCCTGCTCGTAATGATAGACCACCTGAAATTTCACGCAGGGAAAAGTGCCCGCTGGCACATCGACGCTTTCATTGCTTAAATAGGTGATGTGGGCATCAATATCGTAGGTGCCCAGGGGCCTGTCGGACTCGTCATAGTCTCCATCGCCCAGGTACAAATCACTGGCGCTGTCGTCCAACACTAACGGGATAAGTTCCAAGGGATTATTGTTGATGGCCGTTAAAACATCGTCGCCGTCGTCCTCGTGCGCCAGTTCGACAACCTGCTGAATCGCGCTGGGCGATAAATGCCAAGAAAATTCTTCCGACAGACTTCCCAAGTCAGGGACGTCGGTCTGTAGATGGAACACCGTGCATTCGTAATCATCTGGTATTTGAACAATTTTTCTTTCCTTAGCCTCCAAAACGATGGTTCCCGTATAAAGCACGTTTTCAGCATGTTCGAAATTGCCGTAAAGATAACCCCACTGAAGGGAAACCTGATCGCCATTTGCATCGATAATAGCGGTGATTGCATATCGTCCCTCTTTGGTTTTAAACCATCGCGCGCCGCCGCCTCTGTAGTCCCACGTATCGTTAAAGACAGTCCCTTCAGAGCGCCAGTCGGAAGGCGGCGGTAGAAATGTTTGGGTCCCGAAATAATCGCCTATCGGTCCGTAAACGCTTGAAATGCCCGTTTCCGAGAAGGAATCGACGTAAACCCCTTGGCTGTTGCCGGTGAAGGCGATGTCGCCATCTTCCATATCGACAATTTTGCCCGACGAAAAATCAAAGCCGGATCCCACTGGGACGATTGTCACTTGAAGATCATCACGGTCTACATTCTCGAACATCGAATACGTAACGTCATATTCCCACCGATTGCCGATATTGAAAAACGCTTCCTTGAATAACTGATGTTCTGCAGCGTTAGCATTTGAAACAAAAAACAGCGAACACAATAGAAGTATTATCAGAAAACCTCTTCTCTTTTCCGATCTCATTATTCTTCTCCTTCCCATCGCTTGAGATCATTATTACTGGAACACAAAACACCTTTTCTGCATATTGTCGCTGTAATTATAAGATTACTCCACAAGAAGCAGCGGGATCCACGGCATTGCCTTTAATTCAGATGTCTCGTCCTTGATATTTGGATCTCCTTCGCCCGCATCCACTTGGCCGTTCCGATTAAGGTCTTCATCACCATCGGAGACTCCATCGCCGTCAGTGTCTGCCAAAAGTGGATTCGTTGTGGTAGAAGAATCCGCATCCGGGACAAAAACCGCCAAGTCTGTATCCGACCCCACATCGGCCTCGGTCAGGCCGCTCTCGGTCCATCCTAGATGCCGTCGTTATCGGTGTCAGGATCGCAGGGGTCGGTTTCGCCCGCATCAAGCACACCGTTGTGATTGGCGTCTTCCACCCCGTCCAGGATGCCGTCGTCGTCCGTGTCGGCATCGTTGGGATCTGTGCAGCCGGATTCCTCCAAAGAATCCTGTAAACCGTCGTTATCTGAATCCTGAATTTCGGAGGCTTGGAGAAAAAGACTGTGCTCGGATCCCGCTGCTACCTGGGAAACATCGCTGGCGACCTGTACGGGCGTGATGCGATCGGTGCTCGTGCCGTCGCCTAGTTGGCCAGATTCATTATAGCCCATGGCCCAGAGCGTGCCGTCGGTCTTTACAAACAGGCTGTGAACGGGTCCCGCAGCCACCTGAGAAATATCTGTGGCGACCTGAATGGGTGTGATGCGTTCGGTGGTCGTGCCGTCGCCGAGCTGGCCATAGGAATTAGCGCCCATCGCCATAAGCGAGTCCGCTCTTGAACTTATTGGAATTATGGCCACCAGAAGAGCGAAGGAGGTAATCATGAAAAACGATAATTTGGTCCTTCTCATGATTAACTTCGGAATTGGGAAACAGGTCATATCGGTCTCCTAAAGCCAGCTGATGTTGTTAAGAGGACATCCGCTAGATCGAATTTCATCGGCTTTTTTGGGGTTACGAAAATCCGCCACGACGTCGGCTTCGCACCGCGCAAAATTCAGCCGACCGCTGCGCATGTGCGCCTGCAGATAAATCGGGTACCCGTGGCCCGATACTAGATCGACCGCGTACCAGGTCGCAGTGCCGCAATACTCGACATTATGAACCTCATCGAATCCAGGAAATAGATCGGCAGAATATTGATCGACGGCCGAAACCATCTCGATGCAGGTAAGATCGGCGGCTTGGGAGGAAGGGATTAAAAGCGTTACGGCAAGGACGACCAGAAAACACCACAGCCCCATTCGGTTTGGCATTGCGATCTCCAGGTGAATTCAGAAGAGAATGAAAAAGGAACGATGTCTGTATGGATATTCGACACTTGTGTAATCCGGCCGATGAAAGGGATGTTTTGTTGGGAGAAAAGAAAGTGGGATTCGGCACGGGCGGAGTCCGAATTACATACAGTCCATATGATGGTTCGACGCTCCATGACCGACCCTATTGTGGTTTCACAATTTATTTATCTGGATACCGCAGCCATAGATATACGGATAAGCCAATAAGGTTGTAATTTCAGCCGGCAGTGAACCATTGCGGTTCAGGGAAGGGATCAGAAGTATAATACGTGCAAAAAACAAGCCGTAATTATAGGCACTTATTGATTAGGTAATTTGTAAATAACCGCAGATAGATTAGGTTACTCGAAATATTTATGCGACGTCTAATTATGAAACCGGGTTCATAATCCTTGTCCTGATAATGGGAATTCAAATACCCATATTGAAATTGTCTACTTGCCGTTATTGCCTGGCGCGGGGGGACTACCTAAAGCCGAGCCTGCTGTTGGATTCTTAACAGCCTGGATGAGTTTTACATGCTGATAGGTTTAGCCGAAGCCGACGGACAGCAAAAGAATGGCAGACAAAACTACAAAGTCAATAAGTAGGAACACTTCCTGATATATCACCTGTGATGAGTTCCAGCCCCTGCTACAATCAGAACTGAAAACCCTCTTGGCCCTCAAACGGATGATTGTCCCCTGATTCACCAAGCCGGGAGTGCCCCTACCGGCGAACGCAAACCGTTATTGCCGTCTCTCCTTTCCTGTAAACCCAAGACGACAACACCGTCACCGAGATGATCATCAGCCCGGACAGACTCAGCAGCAGGTGACTGTTGCAATATTCCAGCAGGAATCCGTACACCAGCATGGCAAAGGGGATGGAAAAGTTGCCCACGGAGCTGACCACCCCGAACACCCGGCCGGTCATCTCCGGCGCGGTATCGGCCTGGATCAGGGATTGGAAGCTGGTGGCCGCCAGGATGATGGACGCGCTCACCAGGAGGAACAGCACGAGGTAAGGGATCAGGTAGGCTGCGGTGATTTCGGAAAGGCCGATCAAGGACAGGAATAGCCCGATCAGGGCCACCGCCACAAACAACATGGAGGCTTCCCGGCTGCGGATGCTGAAAAAGCTCAGCACCAGCGCCATAATCACCGCCCCGGCTCCGAAAGCGGTCTGGATATAGCCCATGTTCGCAGGCCCGCTGCCGGGGAGGAGGTCGGCGATCACCGGGATGGCCACTTCGATGGAGCCTACGAAGAAGTGGATCACGAACACCATGAACAGGATAACCAGCAGTTTGCGGTCCGCATAAATGGTCCGGTAGCCTTCCTTGAAGGCCGCAACGAAACTTTCATGGGCCTCTGTTTTGACGGACGGAATGTTGAGAAAGCACTCAAAGAAGGCCGATGCAAAATAGGAGGCGGCATTCAGGGCGAACACGATAAAGTAGCCGTAAATCGATACCAGGATGCCGCCCAACGCCGGGCCGGCGATATTGGCGAAACCCGACACGAACTGGGTTTTGGCGTTGGCTTTGGACAGCTCGGCCTTGGGCACGATCATGGGGATCACGGACGGGATAGCCGGGTTGAAAAAGGCCGAATTGAGACCCAGGAGCACCTGGGAGGCCAGGATCAGACCGAAGGTCAAGGCGCCTCGAAGGTAGAGGAAGGATACGACGGATACGATGACCCCGCGCAGGATGTCCGTAACGATGATGACGGCCTTGCGGTCCACCCGGTCCACCACGACCCCGGAAAAGAGCCCGGCCGCCACGAGGGGCAGCATGCCGGCAAAGAGCACCACCCCCATCCTGGCCGCCGACCCCGTGGTTTCGAGCACCATGAAAGACAGGGCCAGCATGTAGAATTTGTCCCCGGTCTGGGAAACGAGCTGGCCGGAAAGCAGAAGGTTGAGATTTATATTGCGCACCGATTCTTCCTTGTTTGGTTTTAGTGAGGCCTCTCCGAATGGCAGTTAGCTTCAGGAATATCCCTCGAAAGCGGCTTATGGACGGTTTTAAGATTTTGCTTTTGAATTTCCCTTTGTCCCGCGCCGAGCATCGGCGGGACGGCCGGATTAAAGCGCGCGGACTGTCTGAGCGAAGCGAGTTTCCGCGTGCTCCGGCCGTCGCGACGACGCGCAGGGTTAAGCGGGGCACGGGCGTTTTCTTTTGCTTCTGTTTTCTTGCACGTGCAAGAAAATGAAGAAATCATTTATGGAAATGTGCCCCAGACAGTAAAGCCTCTTTAAATCCTCCTCCAGCAGTTGATGCTTTATCAGAACTTTTTTTATGCCCTTCGTTTTAAATTGTCCGCATCCCTAAACTGTGAACCCATAAACAGGTCAACACCTTCATTTTGTCTTGACACCGCCTTAATACACCCGTATTAATACACATGTTTTAATACAAACGTATTATTGTTTTACCCTTTTCAAGGAGGCCCCACCATGCCCCTGGAAGATGACGGCTCGACACGCAACAAGCTCCTAATGGCCGCGATCCGCATATTTGCGCAAAACGGGTACAAGGAAACCACCGTCCGCCAAATCTGCAAGCAGGCCGGCTCCTCGAACATCAACAGCATCAACTACTATTTCGGCGGCAAGGAAGCGCTCTACCGGGAGATCCTGGAGCTTGTCTTCAGGGAATACGACCTCAGGAAAGATCCGGATTTCGCCTCCAAAACGCCGGAGGAGCGCCTGCGAATCTTTATCGAAACCCATTGCGAAATGCTCTACCGCGAGGGGGAGTTCGCATCCGACCTCACCGCCATCTTCATGGCCGAGATGCTGAAGCCGTCACCGTTCCTGACGGAGCTCGTGGATCGCTACAACCGCCCGCGGGTCAAGCAGCATCTGGCCATGATCCGCGCAATCATCGGGGACGACAAACCGGAAGCGACCGTTCGTAGCTGCCTCGTCAGCATCGCCGGCCAGATATTGTACTACAGTTTTGCCTGGCCGGTTTACGCCCGGCTTTTCCCGAGCGACAAGACCGTGCCGGATCATCAAAAGCTGGCCGACCACATTTACCGGTTTTCAATGGGCGGCCTGACAGCCGTCAAAGGAAAGAAATGAGATGAGCAAACAGTTTTCGCCACAGATGCTGATGAATGAAGCGGTTGAATCCACCGGTTTGGCGGATTTCGGCACAATTCCGTTCCGGGACGGGCTGGAGGCCTTGGTGGAGGCCATCAACGGGCAAGACGATTGGTATGAAAACGCCCTGGTCTACCTGCACGCCAAAATCGTTCAGATTTTGGCCAACCGCCTTCAGATAACCGATTTTATGGGCGCCAATCCCACCATCGCCGATGAAGAAATCGTGCAGCCCCTCATCATTGTCGGCTTGCCGCGGAGCGGAACAACGATCCTGCAAACCCTGCTGGCCCTCGATCCCCAATGCCGGTTCCTGCGAAACTGGGAAACGGCCATGAATATCCTGCCGCTTCCCAGGCTGTTGCACAGCGCGGCTGACCCGAGAATTGCGGCCTTTCACAGCACCGTCGGCGGCCTGCTGGAGATGGCCCCGACCCTGAATGCCATCAACGGGCTGAACTTTCTGGCCGGCGGCACGGCCGAGTGCCAAAACCTCATGGCCCATGCCTTCCGGAGCATGGAATACTGCGCCGGATTCGGTCTGCGCGCCTATGGGGAGTGGCTTTTGGCATGCAACATGGCCCCTGGTTATCGCTATCACAAACTGCTCCTGCAACTGCTCCAGCACCATATGCCGAACCAGCACTGGGTCCTGAAAGCGCCCATGCACCTGATCGCACTCGATAGGCTGCTGGATACCTACCCGGATGCACGGATCGTATTTACCCACCGCGCCCCCTTCGACGCCATGCTTTCCGGATCGAGCCTGGTTTACCACTGGAGTACCTTGGCTTCCGAGCATCCCGACAAAAAGCAAATCGGGAGCTGGTTTCCGGGACTGTGGGCCAAGGCGCTGCAAAAAGCTCTCACAGCGAGAGCACCCATGGCGCCGGATCGCTTCTTGGATGTCGATTTCGATCAATTCAACAACGATCCCATCGGAACCGTCAATTCGATCTATGCGCATTTCCAAATGACGGTCAGCCCGGGCCATGCGAAACGAATGGCTGCCTGGCTGCGGGATAACCCGCGGTCGTCTTTTGGAAAACATGCCTATAAAGCCGATGACTTCGGCATTATACCGGAAATCGAAGAGAGCCGATTTGCTTTTTATAAAATGCAATTCAATGTGTAGAATCGCCGGGCCAACCATAAATCATTTATAGCGCTCCCCACGACAGCTATAGTGGAAGTCCCCGAAAGGGTTCAATCGGTCGGGAGTGCTTTTCACTAAATGGTTTCTTCATTTTCTTTCACGTGAAAGAAAACAGAAGCAAAAGAAAACGCCCGTGTCCCGCTTCTCCCTGCGCGTCGTCGCAACAGCCGGAGCACGCGGAAACTCACCCACCTACGGCGAGCCTTCGGCGGGTTCAGACAGTCCGCGCGCTTTTATCCGGCCGCAACGCCGATGCTCAGCGCGGGACAAAGGGAGATTCAAAACCAAAACCTTCAAAACCCTTCTCCCCCCTTTCTCTAAACAGGCGACACGCGGAAGATGGTTTTCCTATACCCGAATGATCGGGCACCTATTGGCACAAGCCTTGCTCAACTATTCAGCAGATGCCGTTAAACAGGATTTCGTCCACACTTTTGTAGACAACGACGACAAAAGTGTCGGCTACCCTACAACAAAAATGGAAAAGCCATGCAGATCCTCGACCAGCTCATGGCCTCGGTCATCCAATCGGGCCAACAGGACAATCCGGATCCCGCCGAACTCGACCTGCTCCTCTATTCCCCCTGCCCGGTCAAATTGGCCGTGAAGGAACGCCTGGACACTGTGATGGGAGAGTACGAGGCAGCCGGTGACCCCCTGCGCATCCACATTCCCATGGGCTGCACCTCCGTCGATCCCTACGATCCCCTGTACCGGGAAACCGACCCGGACAAGCTGCCCGGCATCATCGCCTCCATCGGCTTCGGGGATTTCTTCCGCCCGGAATTTGCCGAGCGCTTCGTGAAGACAGGCCTGTTCGAGGCCGTGCTGCCCGATCAAGTCCACCCCCTGCACCAGCAAGCCGGCATTGTGGACCCGGAGGGGCACTACACGGTCTATGCCCTCACCCCCTACATCTTCATGGTGGATACGGTCCGTCTCGGCGGCACGCCCCCGCCCCAGCGCTGGGAGGACCTGCTCCATCCGCGCTACCGGGGCCAGATCAACATGTGCGGGGATGGGGACGACATGGCGGATGCGGTCCTCATGGGCATCTATCAGGCATTCGGCATGGCCGGCATCGAGGCCCTGGCCGCCAACGCCCACGGACTCATGCACTCCTCGCGCATGGGCAAATCCGGCGGCGCGGCCAAAGCCGGCGGCATTTACATCCTCCCCTATTTCTTCGCGGAAACCTCCCGGCAGCCCGCCCACATGCAGGTGATCTGGCCCGAGGACGGCACGGCCGCCAGCCCCATCTATTTCCTGGCCCAACGCAACGCCCGCCCCCGGCTGGACAAATTGTTATCCTTCTTCACCCGGGGCTTCGGCGCGATCCCCAGCGCCCGCTGGTTCCTGCCCCTGGGCGGGCCCCTGCCGGAAAACCTGCCCCTTGAAGCCCGCATCAAGTGGGTGGGCTGGGACTTCATCCGGGAGAACGACATCACCGCCCTGCGCGACGCGCTGAACAGCACCTTCCGAGGCCTGGTCCGGGAGACGCCGTGCGCCTCGTAACCGTGGCCGGGCCGCCCTCCTGCGGCAAGACGGCGGTCCTCACCCGGGCCTGCGCCGAGCTGCTGCGCCGGAATGTCTCCTGCGCCGTGGTCAAGTTCGACTGCCTGCAAACCCGGGATGACGCCGTCTATGCGGCCGCCGGCATTCCGGCCACGGCCGCCCTTTCCGGCGGCTTGTGCCCGGACCACTTCTTCGCCACCAACCTGGAGGAGGCCTTTGCCTGGGCGCAGGACAGCGGGGCCGAATGCTGCATCGTGGAAACGGCCGGGCTGTGCAACCGCTGCTCCCCCCACCTGCGCGGGGCCCTGGCCCTGTGCATCATCGACAACCTCATGGGCATCGAAGCGCCGAAGAAGATCGGCCCCATGCTGCGTCTGGCCGACCTGGTGCTGGTGACCAAGGGCGATCTGGTCTCCCAGGCCGAGCGCGAGGTCTACCGCCACCGCATCCGGCAGATGAATGCCAAGGCCGTCATCCGGCACATCAACGGCCTCACCGGCCAGGGCTGCCGGGATCTGGCCACGATCCTGGCCATGGCCCCGCAAATCGCATCGGTCACGGACATGCGCCTGCGCTTTGCCATGCCGGCCGCGGTCTGCTCCTATTGTCTGAGCGAAACCCGCATCGGCAGCCGCTACCAGAAGGGCAATGTGAAAAAGACGGCCTTCGGGGGGGACCATGACCGATAGCGCCCTCACCCTGCAGCGCCTGACCGTTACGGCCGGTTGCGACAAGTCCGGCCGGGACGAAACACGGGATGTGGTCTTCACCCCCGGGGAAATCACGGCCCTGCTCGGCCCTACGGGCTCCGGCAAAAGCCGTTTCCTGTACGACATCGAATCCCTGGCCGACCGGGACACCCCCTCCCGGCGCGGCGTTCTCCTGGACGATGCCCCGCCCGACCCGGAACGGCGCTTCGCCCTCCAGGGCCGGCTGGTGGCCCAGCTTACCCAGAACATGAACTTCGTCCTGGACATGGGGGTGCACGACTTCATCCGCACCCATGCCGAAAGCCGGGGCGTGAACGATCCCGAGGCCACGGCCGAAAAGGTAATCCGGGCCGCCAACGACCTGGCCGGCGAACCCTTCCGGGCAGACAGCCAGCTCACCCAGCTCTCGGGGGGGCAATCCCGGGCCCTGATGATCGCGGATGCGGCCCTGCTGAGCTGGTCCCCGGTGCTGCTCATCGACGAAATCGAAAACGCGGGCGTGGACAAGGGCCGGGCCCTGGACCTTTTGGTCAAAAGCGACAAGATCGTGGTTATCGCCACCCACGATCCGGTGTTGGCCCTGTCCGCCAATCGACGGCTGGTGTTCGAAAATGGTGCCGTGCGTGATGTGATCATGCGCTCGGCCACCGAAGAACGTCTTCTGGCCCGCGTGGAGGAAATGGAAGCGGAATACGCGCGCCTTCGCACCTGTCTCAGGCAGGGCGCTCCGCTGGAATGAGGCAACCATGCCGGCAACCGCAAGGAGAAAGCCAATGAAGACCTTTGTATTTCTGCACGATGCGTTTCAGGGCGGTTGGATCTGGCGGGATGCGGCCCGGAGCCTGCGCAGTCTGGGCTGCGAGGCCTACACCCCCAGCTTCACCGGCTGCGGCGCCCGCCGCCATCTGACCGTTGACGGCTCTCCCCGGGCCACCTACCTGGCCGACATCGAAAACCTGTTTATCCACGAGAATATTCCCCAGGCCGCGCTGGTCTGCCACGGCTTTGCCGGCATGCTGGCCCCCTTGTTGGCCCGGCGGCTGGGCGCCAAAGTGCAGGCCATCATCTTTTTGGAGGCCGCCCTCCCGGAGAAGGGCGAAAGCTTCATGGATCTGGCCCAGCCACCCCTGGCCGCGCTGCTGCGCCAGCGCGAACACAACGGCATGGTTCGCCCGGTTGAACCGTCCCTGTTCCATACCCTGGAGCTGGGCGATTACTTTCAAGACCGGCTCGGCCCCTTTCCCATGCGCGCTTTTACCGAAACATACGATGGCCCGGAGCCGGTCCGTTGGCCTCCTAGTGTTTACCTCTACTGCGGCGCCAACCAGACCCCCTTCAACACGGCCATGCTGGCACGGGCCCGCACCCGCGGTCTGGACGCCCACGACTGCGCCCTGGACGCCGTCCCGGTACTGGCCCGCTTCGGCGAGATCGCCCGCCTGCTCGACGCCATGGTGCCACAGCCGGCCTCTTCGCTACCCTATGAAGGCTGCGGCCGGCCGCGCATGCCGGAGCATATGCGTCTCCTGCATTGTCCCCGCTACCGCCAGCGCATGGCCCTGGCCCGTTCCCATGGGGATTAGAAGTGATCTCAAATTCAGAAAGCCCCGGATCGATAAAACCTCCCAGGGCCTCCAACAGCGATGGATTGCATTAGGAATAGATCAGGCGGGAAGTCCTGCCGTGGGGTGAGACGCCCTTCTTAGCGCTCAAGAAGAAAACGCCTGTAGATTTGGAACGGCTCGGTTTCTTGATAGGTTATGGCACTTACCGGGCTATGGTCAAAACTGTAAATCTGAGCATCTTCGCATGCCAGCAAAATGGGCGAATGGGTTGCGATGAAGAACTGGGCCTGTCCCCCTTTGCTATTTTCTTGAAGCATACCCAGCAACGCAAGCTGACTTTTAGGCGAGAGGGCCGTCTCCGGTTCATCCAGAAAATAGATGCCTTTCAACCGATAGCGGGACCGAAAATACGACATGACCGATTGGCCATGGGATTGCGTCATCAGAGATTTCCCACCGACATACTGCAATTGATCGGGATCCGAGGCGGCCCAATTATCGACGATTCTCCTGAAGTCGTTAAATATTTCCGAACCGAAATAGGATCCCGGCACCTTTCCATTGGCCCATTCCAACGAAATGTATTGGTAAAGTTGTTTTTCATAGGGGTTAACCTGGTAGCGCACACCTTCACGTTTGCGCCAGATATGGATATCGCTCGCAAGGGCCAATGCCTCCAACAAGGTGGACTTGCCCGTACCATTCTCCCCCACAAAAAACGTTACCGGAAATTCGAACCGCAGTTGTTTGGTTTGATTGAAAATCGGTAAGGAAAAGGGGTAATGACAATCCGTCGGGTATTTCTCATGGTGCAAAGCCACACGGGTGATGTGATTGTTCATTAGGTTGACCCAATTTCCTCAAATAAACGTGATTTTAATATCGATTTTTTTAGACAGCTAACGTTTTGATAACCGGTCAGCGAATTTATCACCCCGGTCCGGGTCCGGCCTGTTAAGTGGCCGGGTATTGCGCGTATGATGCATTCTGGTCACATTCATAGGACGCGTACCTTGCTTCCTGGTCGTGATGTCTCATGGAAAACATCATCTAAGAAACCTGGCAAATCCTCAGGTGATACCTCAGAGGGGATAACGATATCATGCACAGGTTTGCGATAACCATTGCCAAGTTTATAAACTTGCCATCGTCCGTGCTCGCGCTCTACCTGGAGCTGGAATTTTCCATAGATATCGAACTTCATGCTTTGGCCAGCATCGCAAAGAGAACCCGAATAGCGAGGCGTTTGCCACACTTTATTCGCAATGGCATGTGAGCCTTCCATCCCAGCCTATCCAAAAAACCTGAATACCCTTCAATTTGTTTTTTTCCCGCCGACAATGAATCGGCCCTCCCCCCTATCTTGTATCTTTCGTTGCGCAATAACGCATCCCCAGGCGGTCATTTGTCCGCCATGGCCGGGGGATGAAAGCGACCGGTCTTGGGGGGCCTTCCCGAGCGTCCGGTCCACCGGATCGTTGCACGACGGAAGCAACTCCCCCACCGCAAGGCAGCGGGGAATCAACCTCTTGTCAGCCTCGGGCGGATCCAACCATAGCTTTATGACATTGCGAAATCAAGTGATCGCCGTTTCTTGAACGGGCTTGCCCCCCCGCCGCCGTTCTTGCGTAGAGGGATGTGGTGTGAGGTGGTGAAAACGTCTTTGCGGACCCGGAGCGCCGGCACGGTTCGAAAGTCGCCCGTCTTTGATAGACACTACGCGATACTTTTTTTCAGGACACATAGGGCTGGCACAAGGGGCATTCCGCCGCGACGGAATAGAAACAGTCTATTCCGAAAATCAGCGGAAATGTCGCGAAAAGATTGTGGGAAAATCGACATGGAGCAACCTTGCGGAAACAAAAAGTTTTGAAAAACGACTTTAAATTGCAAATCGAGAATAAATAAATTTTTAAAAATTGGATATTTTAACAACGTTTTGACTTGTAATTCATAAAACAGACGCTATATTAGTCGGGACGATTGGTCATTATTTTAACTTTTAATCAAGGAGAACCTCGCATGCCCAAGAAAAAGAAAGTTGATGCCAAAAAACTGATCAAAATGGTCAAAGACGAAACCCCCCAGCCGGAAATCATGAAAGCGTTTGGTTTCAAAACATCGGTGCAGTTGAAAAACTCTTACATGAACGCCCTCATCGAGCAAGGCTCGGTTGCGCCGATCAAAAAAGGCCGGGGAGCTGCCAAAAAGACCATCTCCAACGAGGTCAACGTGGGCAAACGCGGCAGCATCATCGTTCCCAAGGGCTTGGTCGAGGAATTGGGGTTCGTGGAAAACGACACCTTCTTAGTTCGCAAAACCAAAGCGGGGATTTCCTTGAAGCGACTCTACAAATAATTTTCTTTGCACCTGTTATTGCTGACGAATAAAGGCGGACCGGAAACGGCCCGCCTTTATTATTTCGACCGATTTAATTTATCGTGAAATCGAATCGGCACTTATCGGATAATTCTGATTCAGTTGAAATAGATCCGTAACTTTTTGCGACATCAGAAAAACCATCTCCATCTAAAACCGACTTTATCACCCGCGCGAGTTCTTCAAGCATCAGCGGCTTTTTCAGGTATTGGCTGGCGCCGAGTTCGATCGCTTTCTTAACCTGCTTTGTTTCGGCGAAACCGCTCACGATGATCGCTTTTTGATCCGGCCGGATCTTTTTTACCCGTTCGTAGGTCTCCTGCCCGTCCATTCCGGGATCCATGATCATATCGAGAATGAGAAGGTCCACCTGGTGGCCCTTGACATAGTCGACGGCGGCCTCCCCGCTGGAAACGGCCCCGGCCTGATAGCCCAATTGTTCCAGCATCTGACAGGTGATCACTCTCTGGCTGGCCACATCGTCCACCACCAGGATGGTCTGCCCATGGCCGTAAAAATGGGTCAGGTCGATGCGGGCCTTTTCGTCGGCGATCTTTTCGCGTGTTATGGGAAAGTAAATATCAAAACGTGTACCGTGCCTGCCGGTCGTCACATCGATATAGCCCCCATGGTCCTGGACCACGTTCCACACCAGCGCCAGACCCAGGCCGGTACCGCTCCGGCCCATGACCTTTTTGGTGTAGAAGGGCTCGAAAATCCGTTTGAGGTCATCATCGGATATCCCCGGGCCGTCGTCGAAAACCGACAGAACGGCATACTCGCCGATTTCAACATCATGATAGCCCCGCAGCGGTCGATCGAGATAGCGGTTGGCGGTTGCAACCGATAGTCGGCCACTGCCCTCGATGGCTTCGGCGGCGTTGGAAATGAGGTTCATGATCACCTTGCCCATGTGGATGGCCGACCCTTTGATGGGCAGCAACCGGGGATCCAGATCCACGGCCACGGACACCGCGGAATGGAACTTCAGCAGTTTGCCATGCTCGGGAGACTTCAGATAGCTTTTGACCGCTTCGTTCACGTCCAGCGGCCGTTTTTGCACGGCCACGCCCCGCGCCACGGTCAGCAGGTCCTGTACGATGGCGGCCGCCCGTTTGCCGGATTCCTGCATGGTGCGAATCGGTTCTCGCAGAGGACTGACCTTGGGCAGTTTCAGAAGAATCAAATCCGGGTAGCTGACAATGCCGCAGAGAACATTGTTCAGATCGTGGGCCACACCGCCGGCCAGAAGTCCGAGCGACTCCATTTTACGGAGCCGGGCAATTTTTTCTTCCTTTTCCTTCAGGGTAATTTCTTCGCGGATGCGCTCCGTGACATCCCGCAAAACAGCCAGTACCGCCGGACGTCTGCGGTAGTGGATGGTGTTGGCCCTGATTTCGGCGATGATTTCCTCACCCTCGGCCCGCTGGATACGAACCGTCAGCAAACCGGGCGGATCCGTCTGATCTGCCGACCGATTGTCGTATTGCGATACGGCCTTGCGATCTTCGGGTACGACCATTTCAAGAAAGGTTTCAAAGGCCATATCGGCTGCCGGCTGCCCGATCAGGGTGCTGGCGGCCGGGTTGGCAAAGACGGTCCGGCCGTCTTGAACCACGACGATGGCATCATTGGCGAATTCCGAGATCATGCGGTATTTGTCTTCCGACTCGGTTTCGAAAAATCGACTAAAAACGATCCAGAGGGCGATCATGGAAAACCCAAGGAAACCGTACTCCATGAAATATTGATAGGCCGGCATGCCCAGCGCGGCGAAACCGTCATGAATGCCGAGCACCGTCCAAAGAATGATACCGGCCATATAGAGGGGTTTGGAGGTCCGATAGGGATCTTTGTGGCGCGCCCATATCACAAGCAAAACCAGACCCGCCAGGGACGCATACAGCACAAAAAGAAATCCCAGCGGACCCAGGTCCGCTTCGATAAAGGGCTGTGCCATTCCACTGAAATGACGGCCGACAAATCGATCGGCTACCAGAAGGTCGGAAAACCACAGCAGCATGACGACCATCGTATGGAAAAGGCCCGCGATGCGGTGGTAGCGGCCTGCGGCGATATCAAAATAAGTGAAGCTAAACCCGTACAACGAATGGATTAAAAAAATGACCGCCGTCCATTCCAGCAGACCGGCCGATCGATTGAGAACCCCGGGAGGGGTGTTGTATTCCAGGAAAACACCGATGGCGAACAGCATGGCAGAGAAAGATATGGCCATGCTCCAGGCGTAAAGCGTGAATCGGGGTTTGCGAAAGAGGGCAATGCCCTGCAGGATGACCATCATAAGGGCCACGACACCGACCGACAAAGACCCTGCCGACTGCAACACGATGTTTCCGAATGGCATTTCCGTATTCCTTACCAGGGGTCCGCACCCCATTCGAGCGTGCTATAAGCGGGTCCCCTTCTACAGGGACGCGCTGTTCGAATTCTTTGCGATGGCCGGCGTCGTGGAAAAATCCTCGATCCGTATCGATAACGCAAAAGACGGGATCGGATCTGGCCCCGCCTTTCTCTTTTGGGCCATCTTCGGCGTTATTGATCCCGATAGTCGCTTTTTTAGAGCATTGGGGAATTAGAGCCGCCAAAAATTCAGTTATCGGACGGTTTTGAAAAAACTTGAAAGGGTGCAAATCGGAAGGAGGGGCGCCGGCCACTCTTTTATTCATGGGCCGATCATTCACTCAGCCATGCCAACGCCTTTTCGATCTCGCGGCGGTCAAAATACCGGGCCTGGATTCCGCCGAAGAGCCCGAATAGCGCAATCCAGGTATCCTCCCAGGTATGCCTGCCGATCACCGCCATTCTGACCAGTTTATCGCTGGCGATCTTGGCAAACCGCATGTTGTCGTAAAGATCTTCGGCGCTGATCATCCCCGGCGCGGCATCGTAGGCCACCAGCAGCCGGACCGGGCCGTGTTGTGCAAAGCGCTCCTCGATCTGGTGGACGAGCGCCTTGGTTTCGGACCGGCTCACGTCCCCTGTGATGTGCAGCCCCATAAAGGGACCCTCTGAAGGCGGTATGCGTTTGTACATGAGCTTCCCTTCCTTATTAGATGGATTACATCCAAAAGGTTTGGCTGGTGTCCTCGCGTTGCCAAGAAGGAGGCGCGGAGGGTCCAGGAATCGTCAGAGCGGCAGCTGGATGCCGAAACGCTTCATCCGGTTCCAGACCGTCACGCGGGTCACGCCTAAAATCTTGGCGGCGGCCGTCCGGTTGCCCCCGGTTTGCTGCAACGCGGTGATCAACTGCCGGCGTTGGGTTTCCTCCCGGCTTAGCCCCGGCTCCCGGCGTGGGGCGGCCAGCACGCCCTGCCCCACGATATGGGGAGGAAAATGGTAGTATTCCAGGCGATTGTCATGACAGGTCACACAGGCGTACTCGAAAGCGCTTTTCAGTTCGCGCACATTGCCGGGCCAGGGGTAGTTCATCAGGAGGGCCATGGCCTCGGGGCTGACCGCCGGGAGGGTTTGGCCGGTCTTCAAACTGATCCCTTTAAGGAAAGCCTCGGCCAGCAGGGGGATGTCCTCGGTTCGCTCTCTCAGGGGCGGCACACAGATCGGGATGACGTTGATGCGGTAGAACAGGTCTTTGCGAAACACGCCTTCAGCCACCAGCGCGTCGAGATTCCGGTTGGTCGCGGAAATAATCCGCACGTTGATGGGGATCGGTGTATTGGCCCCAACCCGTTCGACCACCTTCTCTTCCAGCACACGCAGCAGTTTGACCTGAATATGGGGGGGCAGATCCCCAATCTCATCCAGGAAAATCTCCCCGCGCTGGGCCGCCTCGAACCGCCCTTCCCGATCCCGGAACGCACCGGTGAACGCGCCTTTGACGTGACCGAAAAGTTCGCTTTCCAATAGCGATTCGTTTAAAGCGGCACAATTGACCTTGACGAAAGGCTTGTCCCGGCGGATGCCGACATCGTGGATGGCGCGCGCCACCATCTCCTTGCCGGTGCCGCTCTCTCCCAGGATAATGACCGGTGCGTCCGACCGGGCGGCGTTGCGGACCAGCTCGAACACGCGGCAGATGGCGGCCGAGGCTCCCAGGATACCGCTGAAGCCGTCTTCCAGATGATACTCTTGCCGGAAAGCCTCTAACTGATCTTCCCGGCGCACCAGTTCGGTCACGTCGGTGAGGGTCTCCACGGCACCGACCACCTTGCGCGTGGCCCCCTCCAGAAGCGATGCGTTCTTGATGACGTGCACCGGACGGCCGTCCTTGCGTTTCAGGGTACAGCGGTTGGCGTTGATGCGGCCCGTGCGAAACAGATTGCACCAGCTGCGCGCCCCGGTGTCCTGTGCCGCTTCACAGATATCGCAGCGCAGCAGCCGGCAACTCCGGCCGACGGCTTCCTCACGGCTGTATCCGGTAATCGTTTCAAAGGCGCGGTTGACCGAAACGATCCGCCCCCTTTTGTCGACGATCATGACCCCGTCACGGATGGTGTTGACGACGGTTTTCCAATGGAAATTCAGATCTTCTTCGCGCATGCCGGCCCTGTTAAAATTGAACATGTGTTAAAAAAAATTTAACGTCTTTTACACCCGCCTAAAGGTCTTGGCAACCACCCCGAGAATGTTTCCCAAATAGCAAACCCCTTCGGCATCACGGCATCGACCGGTTTAAACGCCCCCTATCGAGACCGCGGCCCATCTGGCACCATAATTGCCATGATACTTGCCCAGGAAGGATTATGGCCTGTCCTTATTCCACGGCAACTTATCCGGTTTCGCGATGGGAACCGGCCCATAAACGGAGGGAAATTCAAATGGATAAAACCGATGTGTTGATTGTAGGCGGTTCCGCAGCCGGTCTCATGGCCGGCTTGACCGTCAAGCGGCGTCACCCGGGCAAAACCGTCACGATTGTTCGCAAGGCCAGCAAAACGCCGGTCCCCTGCGGCATTCCTTATATCTACGGCACATTGAAAGCGGTAGAGAAAAACCTTATCCCGGACGAAAATTTCATCAAACAGGGCATCCGCATGCATACCCTGCCAGTGGAATCCATCGATCGGGGCAACAAGATCGCCGTCCTGGCCGACGGCACCCGTATTGCCTATGACAAACTGATCCTGGCCACCGGCTCCCGTCCGGCCATGCCGCCCATCCCCGGAATGCAAACCGGCAACGTGTTCGGCATCAAAAAAGAGCCGGAATATCTCGCTCAAATCCAGAAAACCCTCGGGTCGTCGCGTAAGGTGGTGGTCATCGGGGGCGGCTTCATCGGCGTGGAAATGGCCGAGCAGATCGCCAAGATGGCCCAGGCCGGGGCCAACGGCGGGGCGGTGGACGTCAGCCTGATCGAGATGCTGCCCAACTGCCTGATGCTGGCCTGTGAGCAGGAATTCTGCAGCGATGCGGAGAAGGAACTCCGCCAGCTGGACGTCAAGGTCATGACCGAAGCCCAGGTAAAGTCCATCCAGGGTAATGGTACCGTCACCGGCGTCGAATTGGCCTCGGGGGAGACGATTCCAGCGGACGCGGTCGTGGTCGGTATCGGTGTTACCCCCAATATCGACCTGGCCCGGCAGATCGGCCTGGAAGCCGATCCGCGTATGGGCATCAAAGTGGATGCCTACATGCGCACCGAGGACCCGGATATCTTCGCGGCCGGCGACTGCGCCACCAAGTTTTCCTTCTTCGACGGCAACCCCAGCGGCATTCGCCTGGCATCGGTGGCCTGCAGCGAAGGCATGATCGCCGCCAGCAACCTCTATGAACCCCTTCGCAAGTGCATGGGCGCCGTAGGGGCTTTCGGCACCACGGTGGGCGCGACCTCCATCGGTGCGGCGGGCCTGACCACCAAAGCCGCCGACGACGCCCACATCCCCTATGTGGTCGGCGAAGCCGTCTTTCCCAACCGCCATCCGGGTGCCCTGCCGGGTTGCATATCCGATATGAAGGCCAAATTGCTGTTCCACAGCGGCACCGGCCGCATCATTGGCGGGCATGTACGGGGGGGAGATTCAACCGCGGACATGGTCAACATCGTTGCCGCAGCCATCCAGGGCGGCCTCACCGCCGAAGAACTGGCCACCATGCAGTATGCCACCCATCCTCTCCTGACCGCTTCGCCCCTGGGCTATCATGTGATGTTGGCTGCCGAGAACGCAACCGCCCATATGAACGCCAAACGGCCAGCCTGACATAATCTTCGCTAAACCAAAGGGGCGGTTCGCAAGCGAGCCGCCCCTTGTGTCTTCGGGCCCCAAAACGAGAGGTTTTTAACCCCCGTCGTATTTGGCCGGCCCTGTTGATTTCATTCCGCGTATGGTTTTTCAAAACACATGACAACAGCCGAGGTTGTTTTATGCGGTGTGGTGTATTCGGACATATAAACCAACTTCCATCCGTCATACTTCTTGAGAATGGCGTTATTCCCATCGGTATTTCCCGTAAATTCAAAAAGCAAGGGCCGATCCGATGGCCGGGCCAGCGGTCTTCCGTACGCCTGGGGGCGGCCGGCGTTGCTCCGTGGACTTCCCCCCGCGCTTGTGCTATGCCCCCGTTATCACCACAACGGGAGACAATTCGACATGACGACGATCGCTTATTTCAACGGCCAATACCTTCCCAAAGACAAGATTGCGATTTCGCCGGACGACCGCGGCTTCCTGTTCGCCGACGGCCTCTATGAAGTCATCCGCTGCTACCACGGACGCCCCTTTGGGTTGGAAGCCCATCTCGAACGGCTGGCGCGCGGCGCCGCTTTTCTGCGCTTCCAAGCGGACGGATATGGCGACCTGGGCGAGGTTTGCCACCGGCTGCTGGCGGACAACGGCCTGTCCGGGGCGGATGCCCTGATTTACATCCAGGTGACCCGGGGCGCCCCCTCCCCACGGTTGCATCATTTCCCGCCCGAGGACACGCCCCTCACGGTCTATGCCGCGGCCCGGGCCTTTCAGCCGAATCCCCAAATCGCGCAACAGGGCCTGACGGTCATCATGGTGCCGGACCAGCGTTGGGCCCGCTGCGATATCAAAACCGTGGGCCTGACCGCCAATATCCTGGCGGCCCAGCAGGCCCGGGAAAAGGGGGCTGACGAAGCCCTTTTCGTACGGGACGGCTGCATCATGGAAGCCTCCAAAAGCAGTTTCCTCACCGTCTGCCGGGGAACGGTCATCGGGCCGCCGCTGACCAACTACATCCTGGGCAGCGTCTCCCGCCAGGTGGTGGAAACCCTTTGCCGGGACAACGACATCCCTTTCTCGGCCGAGCCGATCTATCAGGAGCACCTCGCAAGCGCCGACGAACTGATGCTGGCCGGAACCACCCTTGAAGTGACCCCGGTGGTCGCGGTGGCCGGCCTTGAACGCACCTGGCCGGCCGGACCGGTCACCCGCCGGCTGCAGGAGGCATTCCGTCAAATGACCGAAAGCTTATAACCGCCAGGCCCCATCCCAATGAACTGCCCTGCCGCACAGCAGCGGGGTATCGATAAAGGCAACATAACGCCGCCAGCGATGGAGAAATAACTCTCGTCCGCCTCAGGTGGCGTGAAAACGTAAGAAAGGGGTTCCCATGCCATTCACGGACTTTCCCAACATGCACGCCATGCTCACGGCCACCGTCGAGCGCCACCGCAACCAACCGGCCTACCGCTGGTTCACGGCGCCGGGTCAAACCGCAGCGGTCACCTGGGGCGAATTTTACGACCAGGTCCGCCAGGTGGGGAAAAGTCTGATGGCACTCGGGGTGGCGCCCGGGGACAAGGTCAATATCGTCAGCTATTCCTGCTACCGCTGGGTCCTCAGCGACATGGGCATCACCAGCGTCGGGGCCGTTACGGTGGGCATCTACCAGTCGAACCTTCCGAAAGACTGCCAGTATATCATCGACCACTCCGACGCGGTGATCGTCTTCGCCCAGGACAACACCCAATTGGACAAGCTCATGGCCATCCGGTCCCAGATACCGGACGTGCGCAAGGTCGTTCTCTTCGACGGGGAAGCGCCCGATGACGATTGGGTGATGGACTATGACCGTTTCATGAAATTGGGCGAGACCGTCACGGACCAGGCGTTCGACCAGCGGGCCGTGCAACCCACGCCCCAGGATCCGGCCGGCATCGTCTACACCTCCGGCACCACCGGCGTTCCCAAGGGGGCCGTGCTCACCCACGACAACATCACCTTCACCGCCCAGTCCGTGGAGGGCAGCACCAGCATCGAAGACGGCGATGAGGTCTTTCTCTTTCTGCCCCTGGCCCATGTCTTCGCCCGCACCTGCGTCTACGCCACCTTGCTGGTGGGCTGCGCCACCACGTTTACCCGCAGCATGGAAACGGTGGTGGAAGACCTGCAGACCACCCGGCCCCATTGGTTTGCCAGCGTACCGCGCATCTACGAAAAGATTTACACCAAGGTCATCAGCGGTGCCGAAGCCAAGGGTGGCGCCGCCTTGAAAATTTTCCAGTGGGCCCGGGCCGTGGGCGAAGACGTCGGCGATCTTAAGCTGGCCAAACAGCCCATCCCTCTGGCCCTGAAATTGAAGTACGCCCTGGCCGACAAGCTGGTCTTCTCCAAAATCAGGGCCGCTTTGGGGGGGCGGGTGCGCTGGTGCATCAGCGGCGCAGCCCCCCTTAATGCCGACATCGGCCGCTTTTTCCACGCCGCCGGCATCCTGATCGTGGAGGGCATCGGCATGACCGAGGACACCTCCTTTAGCAACCTCAACCGCTACGACAACTACCGCTTCGGCTGGGTCGGCCAGCCCGGCCCCGGGATCGAGCAAAAAATCGGGGCAGACGGCGAGGTCATGTTCCGGGGCCGCAACGTGATGAAGGAATACTATAAGATGCCGGAGGAGACGGCCGCCACGATCACGGAAGACGGCTGGCTGCTGTCCGGGGACATCGGCGAGATCGACGACGAGGGCTTCCTGCGCATCACCGGGCGCAAGAAAGAGCTGATCATCACGGCCGGCGGCAAAAATATCGCCCCGTCCGCCATCGAGGGCGCCATCGCCACCTCCAAGTACATCAACCAGGTATTCGTGATCGGCGACCGGCGCAAGTACCTTTCGGCCCTGGTGACCCTGGACGAGGAAAACGTGAAAGCCTGGGCGGACGCCGAAGGCATTGCCTACCGCGACATGGACGACCTGGTGGGCAACCATCAGGTCCAAAACCTGATCGAAGTCGAGGTGGCCGCCAAAAACGCCCAGTTCGCCAGTTTTGAAACCATCAAAAAGGTGACCCTGGTGCCCGAATTCACCATCGCCAACGGCCTCATCACCCCCACCCTTAAGGTGAAAAAAAATGTGGTGGCCGAGCGCTATACCGATGAAATCGAGCAGATGTACCCTGCTGATAGTTAACGCTTACGTCAACGTTACTTATTGACAACCCTCCCCTTCCGGGCTAATCTCCTGCCGTCTTATTGATATTACACTTTTATCCCGTCAAAGGACGGTCGAAAGTTCAGGATAGGGAGGACAGCACATGCCCCGGCAACGGATCGGTTTCATCTGCGACAGTACGGCGGACTTTCCCGCGGGCCTGGAAAAGGATCTCGAACTCCATATTCTTCCCGTGCACATCATGGTGGACGGCGAGGACCATCTGCACGGCCGGACCATCAGCAACCGGGAAGTGGTCGCGGCCCTTAAACAGCACCAGGATGTCTACACCAAACCCTTCTACCCCCACGAGTGCGCCGACATCTTCGAAGAACTCCTGGAGCGCTACGACCAGGTGGTATCTTTTCACCTGTCCACCGAATTATCGGGCAACTACAACAGCGCCATGGCTGCCCTGAACCTGATGTTCGAGGACGAAGCCCGGCGCATCAAGGTCATGGACCTGCGCGGGGTGAGCATCAGCATGGGGCTGGTGGTCAAAAAAGCCGTGGAGCTGTTGCGCGCAGACGACAACCTGGACACCCTGGACACCCGTCTGCAGCCCTACCTGCATGAGGTCTTCATGGGGTTTACCGTGGAAGACCTGGACTGGCTGAAGAAGGGCGGGCGCGTAAGCGCTTTCGCGGCTTTCGTGGGCAGCATGCTGGACATCAAACCCATCATCCGGCTCGAAAACGCCCGCCTGATCCCCAAGGACCGCATGCGCGGCAAGAAACCGGCCCTCAAGCGCCTGGTGGACATGGCCGAATCCCAATACCGGCACCTGGACGGCAACTGCGACATTTGGGTGGCCTACAATGACAACCTGGAAGAAGCCATGGTGACCCGTGAGCGGCTCGCCGAACGCGTCGCCCGGCAGGCCCGGGATATCTACCTGGCCGAAGTGGGCGCCACCATTTCCGTCCACACCGGCCCCGGTTCGGTATGCATCGCCATGACGCCCAGGGTCATGCAGTGAGGCTCCTCCCGCAAAGCGGGATGCCTCACGTAGCCCCCCTGAAGGGGACTTGAAAACAATTTTTGAGATTTAGGTTTTGAATTTCCCTTTGTGCCGCGCCGAGCATCCTGCCTGCGGACGAAAAAGACGCGGTAACGGCTTGTCCGTCGTAGCCTTGGCGAAGGCGGGACGCGCAGGGTTAAGCGGGACACGGGCGTTTGAAGCCTGTCACGCCGAGGCGTGATTGCTTCCGTTTTCTTTCACGAGAAAGAAAATGAAGGAACCCATTGATGTAAAGGCACCCCGGATCGGTCGAACCTCTCCGGGGCCTCCACCAGAGGTGGAGGGCTTAGATCGAAACGAACGGATTTTTCCCTTTTATCTTTCTCCGCAAAAAAAGCGGTTGGACATTCCCGTCCAACCGCTTTTCATTCTTCAAGACGATGGCTGTCAGGCGCGGCAGCCGCAACGGCACTGGGCCACTTGCATGCGGCAGACCGATTCATGCTCCCGGCTCTGGACGCATTCGAGAAAGCTGGCGTTGCATTGCCGGTCGCAGTCGCTCTTGCGGGGTTTGCTTTCCATAAGAATTCGTCTCCCTTCATGATTCGGCGGAAATACACCGCCCGATCGCGTTTCCCGCCCAATCAGCATTAAGTTTACGCACACCAAGGGACCATAAACATCCATCACGCCCTGCACAAGTTGGATGAGTTCAAGCCCTTTCAATCTCGGTCGCTATCACAACCTGCCAACGCATTAGTATGCGTATCGAATTGGAGAACACGCAACACCAGAAGACGGCTTCGTAAAACGTTCAAGATCAAGGCGCACAAGCGCCGAGGAGCGAGGCGTACATCAGTACGCCGCAACGACGAGAAGCGCAGGGCAACGCAGATATTGGGCGTTTTACGAAGCCGTCACTCTTGTTTGCGGCTGAAGTATAGATTGATTACCGCCGCCAGCGACGTCCCCACGATCAGCAGAAAGGAGATGGCGTTGATCACCGGGGTGCTGCCGTCGCGCACCTGGAGGTAGAGGTTGATGGGCAGGGTCGTTTCCGATCCGGTCAGAAACAGGGTGGTGTTGAAGTTTTCAAAGGACATCAGGAAGGCCACCGCGGCCGCGCCCACGATGGCCGGGCGCAGGAACTTCAGGGTGATGTGCCAGATGACCTCGAAGCGGTTGGCCCCCAGGTTCAGGGCGGCCTCCTCCAGGGTGCGGTCGAACTTGCGCAGCCGGGCCGAGACCACCAGGGTCACCAAGGTGGCGATAAAGGAAAACTGCCCCAGCACCACCAGCCAGAATCCGGGGCGGAAGAGGGGCACGTCGATGCCCCAGGTGTCCTCGAAATAGAGCCCCAGGGTATTGGAGAAGAGCAGGATGGAGATGCCCAGGATCACGCCCGGGATCACCAGGGGGGAGAGCATCAGAAAATAGAGGGCGCCCTTGAAGGGGAATTCTTCCTGCTCGAAGAGAAAGGACGCGCAGGTGCCCACCGTGACCGAGAGCAGGGTCACGAAAAAGGCCACCCGGGCGCTGACCCAGATGCTCTCCAGATTCATGCTGTCGTGAAAGATGCCCACCCGGTTGGGCAAATCCCCCGTGAACCACTCCAGGGTAAACCCCTTCCAGGGCAGGGCCGGAAACTGGGAGTCGTTGAAGGCCAGCACGCAGGTCACCACCAGGGGGGCGAAAAGAAACGCGAAGTACAGCCCCATATAGAGCTTGTAGCTGTACAGATAACGCCGGCTGTTGGGAAGCGATCGGATCATTGCACCACCCGACTCAGTTTCTGTCCGGAAAGTTTCAGCCCTACCCAGATGACCAGGGACGACAGGACCAGGAGCAGGAAGCCGAAGGCCGAGCCCTGGTTCCAGTTGAAGCTGGCGATGAACTGGTTGTAGATCTGCTCCGTGAACCACAGGGAGTTCTTGCCGCCCATGAGGTTCGGGGTAAGATAGTTGCCCAGGGTCAGCATGAAGACCACGATGGAGCCGGACACGATCCCCGGCATGGCATGGGGAATCACGATGCGCAGAAAGATGGTGCCCATGTTGGCCCCCAGGTCGTAGGCCGCCTCGATCAGGCTGTCATCCAGGCTCTCCAGCACCGACACCAGGGGTACGGCCATGAAGAGCATGGAGGTGTAGACCAGGCCATGATCATGGTGGCGTCGTTGTAGAGCATCTCCACGGGGTGTTTGAGCAGTCCCAGCTGGACCAGGAAATGGTTGAGCACCCCGCTTTCCCGCAGCAGGATCATCCACCCGTAGACCCGTACCAATTCGCTCACCCAGAAGGGCATCAGCAGCAGCATCATGAGGAAGCCCTGAAAACGGGGGGCCACCACTTTGGTAATATAGAAGGCCACCGGCATGGTCACGATGAAGGTCATCACGGTCACCAGGATGGAATAGACCGCCGTGCGCACAAAGGTCAGCCAGTAGATGGGCTCTTTAAAAAAATTCAGGTAGTTGCCGAAGCCCCAGGACTTGTGGCCGCTTATGTCTTCGGTGCGCAGGGACATGCCCAGCAGGTCGATGTGGGGCAGCACGATCAGCAGCACCAGCCAGAGCAGGACCGGCGTCAGGAAGCAAATCAGGGGCAGCGAGATCCGGAAGCGGCCTTTCATGGGGCCTCCCCGGCGGCAAAACAGATCCCGGACTGGGGGTCCCAGCCCACTTCGATCCTGTCGTCCCGGCGGATATAGTCGAACTGCCGGTTCTGGGGCAGGGCGATGAGCAGCTCGGTGTCGCCGTTCACCGGATGGACCAGCAGGCGGCTGTTGGCCCCGTCGAAAAGCAGGGACTTCACGATCACCTCGAAGCGGTTGAGGTGGGCCGCGTCGGTTCCCGGCTGGATGATCATGGCTTCCGGGCGCAGAAAAAGTTCCACTTTAGCGCCCGTTTGCAGCGGTTCGGTGGCCCGGCTTTTGAAGATGCGGCCGGAAGCGGTTTCAATCTCCACCGTCCCCTCCTCCCAACGGCGCACCACGCCGTACCAGGCGTTGTTCTCCCCCACGAAGCGGGCCACAAAGGGCGTGCGCGGATGGCGGTAGAGATTCTGGGGGGTGTCCACCTGCTCGAAGCGTCCCTTGTTCATGACGGCCACATGGTCGGACATGACCAGGGCTTCGGACTGGTCGTGGGTGATGTAGACGAAGGTCGTACCCACCTGGGCCTGGAGCTTTTTAAGCTCCACCTTCATCTGCTCCCGCAGTTTGAGATCCAGGGCGCCCAGGGGTTCGTCCAGCAGAAGCACGGCCGGCTCCAGCACCAGACAGCGGGCAATGGCCACCCGCTGTCGCTGCCCGCCGGAGAGCTGGTCCACGGCCTTGTCCTCGAAGCCCGGCAGATCCACCCGCTCCAGGATGCGGGTCACCTTGCGCTGGATATCGGCGCGCTTCTCCCGGCGGCGCTGGAGCCCGAAGGCGATGTTCTGGGCCACCGTCATCATGGGAAACAGGGCCAGGTGCTGGAAGATGAGGTTGACCGGACGCCGGTTGGGCGCCACTCCGGCCATGTCGGTCCCCCGGATCATAATGGCGCCCCGGGAGGGCTCGGTAAACCCGGCAATCATCCGCAGCAGGGTCGTTTTGCCGCAGCCCGATGGTCCCAGAATGGAGAAAAACTGCCCCTGGAGCACCTCGAAACTCACGTCATCCACGGCCGTGAATTCCCCGAAGGTCTTGGTCACCTGTTGAACGGATAGATCGGTCTGCATAACATCTTTCAAAAAAGCGAAATGCCCTTCCGGGACAAAAAAGCATTTCCACAGAAATAAAAGCTTAGATAGATTCCAAGCGTAAGGGCAAAAATCGCAGTTTATGTTCTGGTTTACAGATCCCTTTGTCCCGCGCCGAGCATCGGCGATGTGGCCGGATAAAAGCGCGCGGACCTGTTTGAGTCCCGCCGTAGCCTTGGCGAAGGCGGGGCGAGTTTCCGCGTGCTCCGGCCACAGCGACGACGCGCAGGATAGAGCGGGACACGGGCGTCTTCTTTTGGTTACTTTTCTTCCGCGCGGAAGAAAAGTAACGGACTAAATAATGCAACCAGCTGCAACAATGAAACGTTATCAAAGCAGAGAGATGCGGGGACCGCTGCGAAACCAGGCCCCCGCATCCGTCATCTTCCATGATCACAGCCTTATTGTGCCGCCTTGACCTTGTCCAGGATCTTGCCTTCGATCTCCTCCAGTTTGGCCGGCACCGGCGGATACCACTTGATGTTGTCGATATCCGCTTCCGTAAAGCTGCGGGTGAAGTTATCCTTCACCGCCGGCTCGCAGAGCTGGATGGCGCCCTTGGAGGCCGTGCCGTATTTTTCGGCGTTGGTGAACACGGCCGCATTCTCCGGCCGCAGGACGAAATTGATCCACTTGTAGGCGGCGGACACGTTCTTGGCCTTGGCCGGGATGGCGAAGGTGTCGATCCATCCCAGGGCGCCGCTCTTGGGGGCCACGAAATCGATGTCCGGATTTTCTGCATGAAGCTTCCAGCCGCCGTTGTCCCAGGCCATGGCCACATAGACTTCCCCCGAACGCATGCTCTGGAGCAGAGCGTCGCCGTTGGCCCAATAGGTCTTAACGATGGGTTTGCCGGCGATCAGCTTCTGGCCGACCTCTTCCATGAGGGCTTTATAAGCCACGGGATCGCTGTAAAGGGCGAAGGGATCCTTGCCCATCGAAAAGGCGATGGCGATCAAGGTGGGGCGTTTCAGGCGGTAGCTGACCCGGCCCGTGTACTTGGGATCGAGCAGCGCGGTGTAGTCCTTGGCATCCGGCGCGTACTTCTTGTTCACGATCAGGCCGGAGGTGCCGTAGACATGGGGTATGCCATAGCTCTTGCCGTCCACCAGGGTGTTCTTCTTCACGGCTTCCAGCATGGAGGCCACGATCTGCCCGGTCTTGAGCTGGCTGTAGTCGATGGGCTGGTAGATCTTGAACTCGGCCTGCACCGAGGAAATGCGGTCCTGGCTGGGCTGGGCCAGGTCGAACCCGGCCCCGCGGGTGGCCCGCAGCTTGGCGATCATCTCTTCGTTGTTGGAGTAGGTCGGTTTCACTTCGATGCCGGTTTCGGCCTGGAATTTATCGATCAGCGCCTTGGGCGCATAGCCTTTCCAGGTCAGCAGTTCCAGGGTTTCGGCCCCGACCGGCGCCACGATCAGTGCCAGGAAGGCGCCCAATACCATCAGACAAACGAGTGTACGCTTCATTTCCTCTCCTCCTTGCATAGGGGTTGGTTATATAACATGCGAAAACCGTCCGGCCGTGCGGCCAAGCATGAAAGCGACCGTTTAGCCGGTTTATGTTAAGCCTTTGTGAGCCCTCAGCGTTTTCCAAAGAGCGGCAGCACCAGATGATCGACCCAGTTGCGCAGCTCCTGCTCGCGGATGGCCGGATCCAGGATATCGTCCCCGATCTGCAACGCTTGCCGCAGCACGGCGGATTGGGGATCGGCGTGCAGCGCCTCCAACCGGGCCGCAAAAGCCGCCACCTCTTCCTCCTGTGCAAAAAACCCCTCTTTGGTCAGGGGGGTCGCCCGGGCGGCGATCAGACGGGCCATCTCCCGCAGGTTGAATTCCGGGTGGTACTGGGTGGCCCAGAAGGTGCCCTGCCCGTATTTTACTTCCAGGGCCTGCACCCGGGTGTGGTCGCCCACGGCCAGCAGGGTCGCACCGGGGGGCAGCTGCGTCACTTCATCCAGGTGCATGATGAAGCCGTCGAAGCGTTCCGGCTTGCCCGCCATCAGGGGGGATTGCCGCCCTTCCGCCGTCAGCCGGATGTCCCGGGCGATGCACCATTCCCGGCCCTTGGGGTTCTTGGCCACCGCGCCCCCGGCCGCCACGGCCGCCATCTGAATCCCCCAGCAGCTGCCGCAGGCGGGCACCCCGGCCTCGAAAATGCGCCGGGCCAGCGCGATCTGGCGTGTTACCCGGGGATCGTCGTCGTGGTAGATGGTGAGGTCCGATCCGGTCCAGATGAACCCGGCGTAGTCCGCCAGGGCCGCGCCTTCCGGCAGCGCCTGGTCCGGATCGGCCACGAACCAGGTCTCCACCGCGGCTTGCGGCAGATGGCGTTTTAAAACGTCTTGGAAGAAATCGTGGGGATGGCCCACGCCGGTGCGGTCGAAGTTTTCCCGGCTTTGGCGGGGGTAGCCGTTTAATACGGCAATGGCCAAACGCGGTTCGGCGTTCATAGAACTCCCTTCAGGTCGTCCAGGCTCTCAGCGCAGCAGGGCCAGACGCTGGGGAAAATCGGTAATCAGGCCATCCACCCCAAGGGCCATGAAGCGGCGCATGTCCATGGCGTCGTTCACCGTAAACAGGTTGATGGTCAGACCCTGCTGTTTGCGGGCCACGATGTCCTGATCCCGGATCAGGGTGTGCCGCGCATTGTAGGTGTGAAAGGTCAAGGGTCCCCAATCCAGGGGCCGGTCGCTGTAATAGCCGATGAGGGCTTGGGTTTCCAGCGCCGGCCGGCGGCTTTGGACCTCTTCCAGCCAGGTATGGTTGAAGGAGGAGATCAGGATCTGGTCCGGGCCGAGGCCCACGCGGTCGACCATCTCCAACATCCGCGGCACCACCGGAAAGCGATCCATGGGTGCCGGCAGGGCCTTGAGCTCCAGGTTCAACTTCCAGCCCGCCTCCCGGGTGAAAACAAACGCTTCCTCCAGGGTGGGCACCTGAACCCCACGGCAGGCCTTCTGATCCGTCTCGGAAACCGCCCCGGCCGCAATCTGGCCGTGGGGATCGGATTCCAGGAACCACGATCCGGCGTCCAGGGTGCGGATCTCCGCCAGGCTGAACGTGGTAAAGGGGTCGTAGGCCCGCTCCGGGTAGCGCTGCGCCACATCCGTCGTGCGCCCGAGCAGGTCGTCGTGCAACAGGACCAACTGTTCGTCCCGGGTCACGGCCAGGTCGGTCTCCCACAGGTCAGCCCCGGCTTCCAAACCCCGCCGGGCTGCCAGAAGGGTGTTCTCCGGTGCCAGGCTGCGTGCCCCGCGGTGTGCGATGTTCAATACCATCATGGAATCCACATGAAAGTTGTCTGTCCGCAAAAGGTGGGACGCGATTAACACCACTTCAATAGCGGACTTGCCCCCGGTTTGGCAAGACATAGAATCGGCGTTCGCCACGATTCAGCCGACCTGCTGAAATTCCTTTGAAATCTCACCGATGAAATGGGAAAAAGCACCCCGGGCGAGGCCGCGCATGGGTCTCAGAAGTCACCTTGCCCGTCGATTGTCCAAAACCGGCAACTATGATATGGGCAGGCCATCTGAAACGCATTCCATCCTCACAGGAGAACCCCATGGCGGAACTCAAAGGCATGTTGACGCTGGCGCAGCTCGGTAATCTGGCCCGGGAAAATGTCATCCATACGGTTCAGGTGGTCTTCACGGATCTCTACGGCCGTTTTCTGGGTAAACGCATCGACGTGGATTTCTTCCTGGACCAGGTGGCCGAACACGGCACCCACGCCTGCAACTACCTGCTCACCGTGGACATGGAAATGGAGCCCGTCCCGGGCTATGATTTTGCCAACTGGGAAAAGGGCTACGGTGATTTTCACCTGGTGCCCGATCTGGCCACCCTGCGGGTCACGAGCTGGCTGGAGGGTACGGCCCTGGTCATCTGCGACGTCCACCATGTCGACCGCCACGCGCCGGTCATGCAGGCCCCGCGCTCCCTGCTGCAGGCCCGAATCCAGGACGCCACGCAGATGGGGTTTGCCCCCATGGTGGGTTCGGAACTGGAGTACTACATTTTTGAAGACAACTACCGCGATGCGTCCGAGAAGGGCTATGCCGGGCTGCAGCCGGCCGGCTGGTACCTGGAAGATTATCACATGCTCCAGGGCAGCCGGGAAGAATCCTTCAATGCGGCCGTGCGCCGCCATCTGAAGGCCTCCGGCATCCCGGTGGAGTGTTCCAAGGGGGAATGGGGCCTCGGCCAGCACGAAATCAACGTCCAATACAGTGACGCCCTGCAGATGGCCGACCGCCACGGCGTCTTCAAACAGTGCCTGCGGGAAGTGGCCGACCAGCAGGGGCGCAGCATCACCTTCATGGCCAAGTTCGCCACGGACCAGGCCGGCTCCAGCTGCCACTTGCATGTCAGCCTGCAAAAAGACGGCCGTAATGCCTTTGCCGGGCAGGAGACCTTCGGCCCGGTGCAATGCTCGCCCGAGTTCAAATGGTTTTTAGGGGGCTGGCTGGCCCACGTACCCGAGTGCATGGTCTTCTATGCCCCCACCATCAACGCCTACAAACGCTACCAGACCGGGTCCTGGGCCCCGACCCGCATCGCCTGGAGTCACGACAACCGCACGGCCGGCTTCCGGGTGGTGGGCAGCGGCGAGAGCCTGCGCATCGAGTGCCGCATCCCGGGGGCGGACTGCAACCCCTACCTGGCCTTTGCGGCCGCCATCGCCTCGGGCCTGGACGGCATCCGCAACCACATCGAACCCCCGGCCATTTTCGAAGGCGACATGTACGCCGCCCAGGATCTGCCCGGTGTCCCCGCCACCCTGCGGGATGCCATCGCCTCCTTCGAGGGCAGCGAGTGGCAGAAATCCCTGTTGGGGGAAGCGGTGGTCCGCCATTACACCCACTTCTTCCAGGTCGAGCAGACCGCCTACGACCAGGCCGTTACCGACTGGGAGCGCAGGCGCTATTTCGAAAGAATATAGAGAAGCAATCCCAAAAAAGTCTTTTCGCCCGATCCGCCAGAGGCGGACAAGTCTCGGCGTTGAAGCCTCGTCTTAAGTCCTCGACATTCATGCATCCGCATGCCGTATGCCTGCGGGCACCCCCCATTGCTGATTTCATCAGATGGGAAGTCCCGCTTTACGGGAATGAGACTCGGCTTCGCCTTGATCTCGAACGAAAATCCAATTTTTAGCATCGCTTCTGGCTAAGTCTCTGTTTCGTTTGGGGGAAACCCCATGGTGTGCGACGTGCCCGGCGGCAAACGAGAAATGATTACAGGCAATAGCGGTAGTCTGCTTAATTCCCTTTGTCACGAGGCCTGCGCAGCGGGGTTGCGGACGAGAAAGGCGCGGCGACTGTCTGAGCCCTGCCGTAGCCTTGGCGAAGGCGGGGCGAGTTTCGGCGCGTCCGGCCGCAAACCCGATGTGCAGGCGGTCCCGAAGGGCTCGTGACAGGGCGCCTTCTTTTGGTTACTTTTCTTCCGCGGGGAAGAAAAGTAACGATAAAAACAATGCCCACCAAGCACTCTGTTCTTGTGAACCTGTCAAAGGCCGATTTTCTAATCAATGGTTCACAAACGACGGCGCCTTCTTACCAAACAGTCCCTGCGGGCAATTCCTCACGCCGCCCCATCCCGGAAATTGATACTCTTGGGCCGCGTCAGGGCATAATACCCGTAGCGTGACAGGCTCGATCCCCGTCCGCTGTCCTTGACCCCGGTCCAGGGCAGCCCCGGGTCGAGATAGTCGCAGCGGTTCTGGTAGACGGTCCCCGCCTCCAGACGGGCGGCAAACCACTCGGCCCGCTCCCGGCTGCGGGTCCACACCGAGGCTGTCAGCCCGTAGCGCGAGGCGTTCATCTGCGCCAGGGCCTCATCATCGTCCGCCACCGCCCGCACCGGCAGGAGCGGGCCGAAACTCTCCTCCTGCATGACGGTTGCGTCGTTGTCCACGTCCGCCAGGAGCGTCGGGAGGTAGAAATTGCCCGGGGTTCCTTCCAGGCGTTTGCCGCCGGCCAGCAGCCGGGCCCCGCGCCCCACGGCATCCTGCACCTGGCCTTCCAGCACTTCCAGGGCCGAACGGTCGGCCAGCGGGCCCAGGGTCGTTGCGGGATCCATGGGATCGCCGGGCTTGTAGTGCGCCAGGGCCTCCAGGGCCTGCTCGATAAAGGCCTCGTAGATCTTGCGGTGCACATAGACCCGCTCGATGGCGCAGCAGGACTGCCCGCCATTGTAAAGGGCGCCCTCCACCACCGCGGGCACGCTGTAGGCCAGATCGGCATCTTCGGCCACATAGGCCGGATCCTTGCCCCCCAGCTCCAGCCCCACATCGATGAAGCGGCCGGCCGCGGCTTGGTGGACGCGCCGGCCGCCGTTCACGGAGCCCGTGAACACCACGTGATCGAGGCGGGGATCCTGGATCAGGTCGAGGGTCTGATCGTGGGTTAGCACCAGGTTGGTCAAAAGCCCCGGCAGATGATCGAAGGCGTTCTGAAAATGCTCGCCGCACAGGGGCGTCTTGGCGCTGTGTTTGAGCAGGACGGCGTTGCCCGCGGCCAGGGCCGGCACCACCACGTTGACCGCAATGAGCAGGGGGTAATTCCAGGCCGCGATGTCCAGGACCAGTCCCAGGGGTGCCCGTTCGATCCGGCGCAGGAGCCCGTCACGCGGCGGCAGCACCTCCGGGGCAAGGGTCTCTTCGGCAATGGCCAGCATGAATTCGGCCCGCTCGAAGAAGCCGCCAATCTCATTGCGGGCCTCGCGCAGCGGCTTGCCCATCTGCCTGGTGATGTCGGCGGCGATGGCCTCCCGATGGTCCCGAAAATAGTCCAGGCCGCGGCGCACCGCGGCGATGCGTTCCCCCAGGGGCGCCCGCCGCCATTGGTCAAAGGCGGTCCTGGCCGCGACGATTTTATCCTCCAAGGCGGTCTCCGTCTCGAAGCGCAATTCGCGATACATACTCTGGTCGTAGGGATTGATGACACGCAGGGGCATGGGGTTCTCTCCTTGGTGGTCCTTGATGTTCCCGAGGGCTTGGGTTCGGCACCGCTGCCCGCCGTTGCGGCAACAAACGATCTTGATTATTCCCGTCCGGATGATAATGAAGGGCAGCTGGTGGGGCTGCGGCAGTTCGAAGAAGTTCTTTTGCCATTGAAGTTAAGCGATGTCAAACCATCGTCAAGCAAAGACCGGAGAAGCACATGAGCGATCGTTGGCGGGTGTTTGTCTATGGCACCCTGAAAAAGGGGTTTCCCAACCATGCGCGCTATCTGGCGGATGCCGACCTGTTGGGAACCTTCCGCACCCGGGAGCGCTTCCGGCTCGTGCTGAACGGCGAGCGCTTCTCCCCCTGTCTGCTGGCCGGGGCCGGCCAGGGACGACGGGTCATAGGAGAAGTCTACGCCGTAGACCGGTCGGGGCTGCAGCAGCTCGACCGCCTGGAGCGCATCCATCTTCCGGACGGCTACCGGCGCCAGCGCATCGTCGTGGATGCGGTCGACAGCTCCCCGCCGGAATCCTGCGACGTGTTTGCCTATCTGAAACATCCCGAAGGGGTGACCGATCCGCGCTCCGAGCCCCTCGAAGTCTACACCCCGGAGGCGGCCCGCGCCTACCGCAGACGAAATGAAGGAAGTGGGGATGAAAAAAGAACCACCTGACAGGACCGATCCGGCCGCCGTCGAGCTGGAGACCCTGCGGCAAGCCATCGACGCCATCGACCACGACATAGTGGCCCTCCTCAAGGCGCGCCAGGAACAGGTGGACCGTGTGCTGGCCCTCAAGCGGGCCCACGGCCTGCCGGTCTACCATCCGTCCCGGGAGGAAAACCTGATCTCGGAAAAACGACGTACGGCGCGCGCCGTCGGTTTGGACCCGGATTTCCTGGAAGACCTTTTCCGACGGATCCTGCGGCAATCACGCGTCGAACAAACCGCCCAGTTGGCCCGCCGGGGCACCAAACCGGGCGCCCGCATCCTCCTGGTAGGGGGCGCCGGCGCCATGGGGCGTTATCTGCAGCGCTGGTTCAGGGAGGCCGGCTACACGGTTCGCCTTCTGGAACGCGAGGACTGGGATCGCGCCGCCGTCCTGTGCGACGGCATTGCCCTGGCCCTGCTGAGCGTGCCGATCGGCCAGACGGCCGCAGTGGCCCGTCGCCTGGCCCCCCATCTGCCGCCGGATTGCCTCCTGGGCGATGTCACCAGCCTGAAGGCGGCGCCCCTGGAGGCCATGCTGGCTGCCCATCCCGGGCCGGTGGTGGGCCTGCACCCCCTGTTCGGCCCGGCCACGACTTCCCTGGACAAGCAGGTGGTCATCACCACCCCCGGACGCCGCCCGGCAGATTGCCAGTGGTTGCTGGACCAGTTTGCGGATTGGGGCGCCATCGTGATCCAGGCCGATCCGCTGGAGCACGACGAGGCCATGGACGTTATCCAGGCCCTGCGGCATTTTGCGGCCTTCACTTTCGGCAAATTTTTGTTCGAACGCCGGGTGGCCCTGGATCGGACCCTGGACTTTTCCAGCCCCATCTACCGCCTCGAACTGGGCATGGTGGGACGGCTGTTCGCCCAGGATCCGGCCCTGTATTCGGAAATCATCCTGGCCACCCCCGGCCGCCGACAGCTCCTGCGGGACTATCTGGCCTCCCTGGGGGACAGCCTGGCCTTATTCGAAACCGGGGACAAGGCGGCTTTTGAAGCGCTTTTCCGCGAGATCGCCGCCTGGTTCGACCCCTTCAGCGGGCAGGCGTTGCGGGAGACGACCTATCTAATAGACAAGCTCATCGAGCGCTTCTGAGCCGGTGGCGTAGAATGGCCGATATCGGCGTTGTGCGGCGCCATTCGGCGTTGCGGCGTACCTGGTGTACGCCTCGCTTCTCAAGGCTTGCACGCCTTGATCTCGACCATTCTACGCCACCGGCTCGGACGATTGAAACCGTTTCCTATCATGTTCAATTTCCGCCATGAGCGATGACATGGTCAGGATCATCCTGCCCTCCAGCCGGTCATTGGCATATCCCGGATACTCAGCGTCTGTCCGTCATGGTTCCGATAGTCGGTCGAGGCGCGATTTAAATTACCAATTAAGAAAAACTAGTGGGAAAAGTGACGGTAAAAGTTGTTTCGTTATAAAGATGTTGGTCAAAATTCGACGTAAACCTTATTTTGCATGTCGGGTTCTATGGTTTCAAAATCGATAAAAAGATGTGTTGAACAGATATCCGTGGCAGCGACATAGGCGGTGGCGGTCCCGTTGGCTTCGATCCATTTTATCCGTGGTCGTCCCCGAAGCCTCAGGGCAACTGTCAGTCCGCCTTGAATTGGTTCCCCGCCGTAAAAGGCGAACCCAAGGTCGAGAGAATGATCGTTTTCCATTTTTCGGTAGGGTGCGATGCTGCCGAAAATATGGCGCTGTTCCCAGATTTCCCGCCTTGAAGCGCGTCGTATCGCCGAAGTTTCTCCCCGAGGGCGTATGGAGGCTTGAAAATCACCTATTATAATCCGGTTGGGATAACCCGGGTAGTATTCCCACGGAAAGACGGCGTTGCCGGTTTCAAGAAGGGCGGCAATGGCTGCAACTCCGCTTTCAGCCGCTTCTTGGGGACTGAGGACAAAATGATTGACTTCGATGCCGAAGGTCAGGGAATGGAACGCATCGTAGAAAATCTGGTTGACATGGTTGTTGAAAGCCCCTTCGGCAAGCGTTGCCGCTTTATTTTTCAGGCTTCGGTAGAATTCGATGGTATGCAGGAGGAAAGGATAGCCTTTTTGGGCTGCTCCCTGGACCATTTTGTCTGCCAATGTATGCAAAATATACGGATCTTCCCCGGATCGCGCTGTCTCATCAATGATGACAGCCTCCAACCCTCCCCAGTTGTAACCGTATTTTTCCTTTCCAACGCTGTGAACGTCCAGGACTAAATCCGGGATGATGGATAGGCCGAATTTGACGACGGATTCTTTTTCGAGAGCAGAGAGCCGATTCTTGGGAAGCCCAAAGGTTTTAGCTGCGCAACCATCCGGATTGGCGACCGGCACCACAATGACCTGCTGATTTATCAGGACGTCCCTTGCTTCCGGTGCAGCCAGCCATTCGAGGAGGTGCAGGCCGACAGTGCGGGTGCCGAGTTCATCCCCGTGTCGGCCTATGACGATCAGAACGATCTCCTTGTTTTGATCTGGATGGGCGGCGCTTGTGACAAGGACTGCTCGGATTTCTTTGCCTTCCTCGGTGTGGCCAATGGTTTCAATCCGAGCGATATCGCTGTTTTTTTGAGCAAACCGCTCCACCCGATCCCGGATTTCCTGCCATGTTGGAATCGAAACGGGTGACCGTCTATGAAGTAAAGAGTTGCCGGACGTCATTCGTTAAGACCTTACCCATTCGGTTTTTGGGGATTTCTTCGACAAATTTGACATCTTTCGGGATTTTCCAGGCATGGATATGCTCTCGGCAGTGATGCCGTATTTCGGAGGCATCAAGTTTCGCACCGGGGCGGCATTTGATGGCGGCAACCACTTTTTCACCCCATTTTTCGTCCGGAAGGCCGACCACGGACGATTCAAGGACAGCCTCTATCTGGTTGATAACAGTCTCGACTTCTTTGGGCGATATATTCTCGCCTCCGGAAATGATTATGTTTTTGATGCGATCCGTCAGATAGTAATATCCGTCTTGGTCCACATAGCCAAGATCGCCGGTTTTGAACCAGCTGTCTTCAAATGCCTTGGCGGTCTCCTGGGGTTTTTCCCAATATCCGGGCGTTATGCCGGGGCCTTTAAGCCAGATTTCCCCGATTTCACCGGATTCGAGTGTGCCGCCGGTTTCCGGAGAGACAATTTTTACGGCAAGTTTCGGCAGGGGCCGTCCAATTGACCCTGGTTTTCTGGGGCCATCCAGGGGGTTGGAAAAGTTCATGCCGGTTTCTGACATTCCTTCCCGTTCTACCGGCGCCTTTCCGAAAACCGTTTTGATCCTCTCGAAGTCTTTTGAAAGAAGCGGAGCCGATCCCGAGGTCCACAACCGAATGTGCTCAAAATCCGGTGTTTTATCTCCAACAGCCTCCAACATTTTGACGTACATGGAAGGAACGGCCATGAAAACGGTGCACGCGACGTTCACGTCCTTTCGGGCCAGCGTGTCCAGCACCTGCAAGGGCGTGAACCGATCGAGCATGACGATTTCTGCCCCGGCCATCAGGGCTGTATGGGTTGCAAAACCGAGGCCGTGGACATGAAACAGTGGAAGTGCATGACAGATGCGATCTGAACCGTTGATTTGCCATATATCGATGATGTTTTGGGCGTCATGGACAAGGTTTCCCTGGGTCAGAACTGCACCTTTGGGCTGTCCGGTCGTGCCGGATGTATAGATGATCGTGGCGGGATCTTCCGGCAGGATATCGACAGGCCGACTTTTGTCACTGAAGGGCCGAAAAAAATCAAGCTTGGCATAGGGTTGATCGGTGTCCAGAATCTGGTGGTTGAGTTTCGGATTCACAGCGTTGAGGATCTCGGCCTGAGTGACACCGGCGATTATCAGAGACGGGCGCGTGTCCTCTGTCAGATAGGCCATTTCAGCTTTCAAGAAACCCGGATTTACCGGAACCGAAACAGCACCGATCCGAAGCAGGGACAGATGGGCGATTAAAAAGATGACGGATTTCGGAAGAAAGAGGATCACCCGATCCCCTTTGCGGATTCCGGCATTCGAAAAATAGCAGGCCATTCGGTTGGTGTCCGCGTCGAGAATTGCGTAGGTTAATTCTGTTTCAATGCGGCCATCGCGCAAAAAACGCAAAGCTGTTTTATGGGCATTCGACGAAAAACTTGCATCAAAGCAGCCTGTGATACAATCTGTCCCAATTATCGAAGCCGTCGTTGTTTCCATTTCCTCATTATCCATCAGCCGTTTCATTGTCATCCAGAACATACATGCTTCCGGAGTTGTTAACGAAAAAGTCGCCGCCGAATTCTTGGGCCAGTTTCATTGAGGCGTCGAATCCTGTGCAGTGAGATGCGCCTATTTTCCGAATTCCTATTTCGCGCAGTGCTGCAATTGCCTTTTTTTTCTGTTCTTCGGTTTTTGGGAAGAGGTGCGTCCCCCCAACGATCGTGTGTACGCTCTGCTCACCCGTGATGTGCTGGGCATGGCGGATCGAATTGATCATTCCCCGATGAGCGCAGCCGAGAACGATCACAAGCCCTTCCCGGCTGCGAATGATTAAGGCCTGGTCATCAAGGATCGGATCGGGTTGGAACGCCCCGTTTTTGAGGATGTGAAATATCGGTTCTATTGATTCGAAATCGGTGACCATCGGGATTTCGCCTGTTGTCCAGATGTTTTCCGAAAGCTGGACAGGCTCCCGACTGAGCTGAAAATGAGCCCCGAGTTGCTCGAGTTGTTTTTTTTCATAGGGGATGCTGATATCGGCGGCGGTGTCTTCGTATGGCCGCCGTGTGTATTTCTCCTCCCAGATGGCCGGATGGGCGATAACCCGGGTTTCCCCAATTCGCCTGAGCATGGGCGCCAATCCGCCCGTGTGGTCGGCGTGGGCATGGCTGAGAACGATGGGGGTACCCGACGGGATTTTAATGCCAAGCCGATCCGCATTGCGGAGCGTGATATCGCTGGCACCGGTGTCAAAAAGGATGGTGCGACCATCGGCCTCAACGAAAATGCTTAGCCCCCACTCGGCTGCAAATCCTGGCTTGCCTGCCGAGTTTTCACATAATGTCGCCAGTCGAATCTTCAAATCACCAAGCTCCCTTCGCATCTTGTGGCGCGGTGTTAGCTGACCTTCATATCAGCGATGCTGGTGCCGCTTCCCCAATCGATATCTTCGAGATTGATCCGGGGAAGCTCCGTTGGCCGTTTGCCAAGGAATGGGATATTCGGCGTAAAATGGTGGCTCAGGATGCCGACGCCCACCAAGGCAATGCCAATCACATCGGTCAGCAAGGTGGAACTGAGAAGAAACAACCCGCCGACAATGAAGAGTAGCCGTTCCGACGGTGATGTCGGTTTCAGAAAGTATCCGAATACGCCGGCTTCGATGAAAAACATGGCGATGATGACGGTGATCACGACCCAGAGGGTGCCGAGGACCGTTCCGCCCTGCATCAGGATTGCGGGTTGGTAAATGAAGAAATAAGGGATGATGTATCCACCGAGACTCAACCCCATCGAGATCATGGCAATGCGGACCCAGGATCCGCCTGAAATGGCCCGGGCGGTGAAGACAGCTACACAAACGGGGGGCGTGATCCCTGCCGCGATGGCAAAATAGAAGATGAAAAGATGCGCCGGCAACCCTGGCAGACCGAGGGTCACCAGAGCCGGTCCGAGAGCCGAGGCTGCGATGACATAGGCGGCCGTGGTCGACATGCCCATGCCGAGGATGATGGCGACAATCATGACGGCGACAAGTGCCAGAAAGGCATTGGTGCCGGCCAAATTGACAATGAACTCAGAAATTTTCACCCCGAGTCCGGTGGCGTTGATTAGCGTGACGACGACCTGGACGCAACTCATCATCACAATGAGCATGACCAGGGCGCCGTTGACCGCTTTGTAAAAAGCCTGCAGGCTTGATTTGGTGCGTTTGCCGGTTTCTTTCCGGTTTAGCGGGCCGCCGATGAACAGGAAAATAGCCAACGCCGATACCAGAGACCATCCGGCACAGGTTTGCGGCGGAAGGTAATTAACAAGAAGATAGATCAGGATTCCGATCGGAATAAGAGTATTCAATAATTCCCGGGGATTGAAAAGATCGGCCCATTTGGGGATAAGACTTGCCGGAAGTTTACCGAGGCCATGTTTTCCTGCCAGCACGTAGATGCCGCTGCCGATTCCCACGAAATAGCAAATAGCGGGTATGATGGCGGCAACCATGATGGACATGTACTTGACCCCGAGCAACTCGGCCATGACGAAGGCCCCGGCCCCCATGATGGGCGGCATAATCTGGCCGCCCGAAGAGGCCGATGCTTCGGTTGCGGCCGCTATTTCATCGTTGTAACCGAGTTTTTTCATGGTTGGGATTGTGAAGGTACCCGTCGTGGCGACGTTGGCCACAGAGGAACCGGAGAGCATGCCGAGCCCTGCGCTGGAGAGCAGCGCGATCTGGCCGGCACCACCCCGGATCCGTCCGCCGGTGAAACGGGACCATTTTATGAAAGTGTTGCCCACCCCGCATGCAAAAAGGATCGGTCCAAGCAATATGAAAATTGCGATCAGTCGACTCGTCAGATCCGTCAGAAGCCCCCAGACCCCTTCCGTGGTAAGGTAGAAAATGTAAAGCAGTTCCTCGAGGCCATAACCGGCATGGCCGAGTTCTCCCGGAAGCAAATCCCCGAAAAGCGCATACGCCACGAAAGAGAACACGACAATCGGGACGATATTGCCCAGGGTCCGGCGGGTCCCTTCCACCAGCATGATAAACAAGATCGCTCCGAGCACCAAGTAATAGGTCTCGTAGGTCAGCGGATTGCTGACGATCGGTTCCCAGTTTATAATGATAAAAATGCACGGCGCGCTTCCCATTACGGTAAAAACGATGTCGAGGAGGGAGGGGGTGCTGTTCGTGCCGAACACCAGACTTGCCGCTGTTCGGGACGGGCCCTTTGCCAGCGCCTTCCTGCTGATCGGGTTGTTGATGAATACCAGGAGCATGCCGAAGGTAAGGATCACGGCCCCTTGCAGGGCAGGATGGAAAGGACGCCAGAGGGAAGTGAAAACAATAAAGGTTACGGTCAATGCCGTAATCGCCACAACAATCCACTTCCAAACGCCCGTCAGTGCTCTCATGATTTCCTCCTGTAAAACAGATCAGTTAATTCAGCTCAGTTGCCCAAGTGCAGACCGGAAAAATTATTACCATGGGAAATCCCGTTTCAGGCAGCGGGCAAATGGCGCAGTGGGTCGAAATACAGCGTTATACCGTCTCTGAAAGTGCACACCTTTATCTGATAGGCGACTGTTCCAATTTTAAGCAAACCACGCTGATCAGCACTATCCTTGTTTTCCCAGGGATATCCGTCCTGGTTGCGATGATCGTTAATTATAAGAAATATGTGGGGTGGAGAGCGACGCACATGCTTTGGGTAGCGTCGGAAGACACCGGATTTTCTCCTCCCCACATATTGCGAACGATCTTTTTTTCTCAAAGCACGCTCCCCATATCGTTGCCTGCAGATGCGTCCGGCTTTGTGACCGTGCATCCAATTAGGCCTTTGTCTTTTTCAGCCTAATCGGGTTTTAGTCCAAGCCGGTCAAGGTTTCAGGATTTCAACTTTGCAGACCGCTTCGGTCCCCTTGTCTCCGGTGGCCACCAAGTCCCAGAAACCCGGGATCGCCACATATTTGTGGGGATAGTTGGTTTTGGCTGCAAACGTTCCATCTTGCCCGGCTTGGATGGCCACGCCCTTTTTCCCGACGATGATGGGGACATCCTCCATGTTGAGCACGAGTTCAATGATCTCACCGGGGATGAACCCGCTTCCGGTCACATCCATGGCTTTACCGGGGACACCCGATCCGGAAACGGCGATGGTCGGCGTTGTATCCCCCGACCGCATGTCCTTTCCCGCACAACCGGAAAATGCCAGCACCAGGATCAGGCCGATAGAGATACCAGCGAAAACTTTCGGTAGTCTTTTCATCAGAACCTCCTTGCCTAACGTGCTTCGGGCGGAATGAGTCGATCCGGAACAGTGAAACCAAGTTCCCGATACGCCTTTACGGCACCCTTGTGAAGTGGGACCTCCATGAAATTGAGCGTATGGTTCCACATATCGCTCCATTTTCCATCACGGGCGATGGGGACCGAAGAGCCAATCTTTTCCCGGTGCTGGTACGCTGACTTAACAATTTTATAAATCACGTCTTCAGGCACTCTTACGTGGCTATAGTCACCACAAGCGTAAGCCAGGCAGAGAACCGGATCGGTCTGCCCATCGTAAGTGTTGGCCGGAAGCGTGTATTCAAGAGAATGTTTTGGCCAGGCTTTTTCGAATTTGGCCAGATCGTCCTTGGTGACCGGCAGGAGAACGACGTCCATGGTCGATTGGATTTCGAGAATGGAGGAATCGAGAGGGCCGATGCGGTAAAAGGCGTCAACCGATCCGGCCTTCATGGCATCGATCCCCGATGAGATCCCCATGAGTTTATAGTCAGCCTTGATGCCCAACGATTCGAGAAACATTTTAGACAGCCGCCCCCCGGTGGTACCCGGGCTCATGACATAGGGCCGGCCGTCGAGTTCATAGATGCTGTTGATGTTGCGGTCCTTGATGGCGACTTGAAGCACTGGGGCGACATATCCTCCCCACAGCCCGCGAAGCTGATCATCACCTTTACCCTCAAAGTCAGCGATTCCCTTGTAGCAGGCATATGCCGCCAGGTTGTGGGTAAGGCCGCAGTGGATCAGTCCTTTCTGAAGCCTGAGGATGTTGTCGAGGAACCCCCCGGTTTCCATGGGGGAGATCGTGACCTGCCCTTTAAGATCCTTGTTGACGGCTCTTGCCATGGTCGTGACATAGGCGAACGAGCCGATCCGTGGTGATACGGCCCCCCACTTTATCCTGTATGCCTTTGCGGCAAACGCCTCTGTTGCTGTGAAGGCGGCCATCGTCAAAACGACCATTATCGCAGCTAAAGCCTTTTTCATGGTTCCCTCCTTTGCGGTTTATGGATACATCAAGCGTAAGGGTTTTCCCGCGCTTTTTTAAATATGTGAAGCTATCGTACATCAAAGCGTCATGGGCTCACATATTGCCGAATGATGTCGTCGGCTTTAAGCGCCCGGATTTTTTCATCGGCATATCCGATTTCTTTCAGAATCTCTTCGGTGTGCTCACCGAGAAGCGGTGGCATCATGCGAATTTTCCCCGGGGTTGCGGAAAGCTTGGTTGGGATGCCGAGCATTTGGATTTTTCCCCGCAACGCGTCTTCCATTTCGACAACCATCTCACGCGCCTTGGTCTGCTCCAGTTCGAGGGCTTCCTTGACAGTTCGGACCTTTCCGCACGGGACACCGCCTTCGTTTAGAAGCTCCACCCAAGCCTCGGTATCATTTTCCAGGGTTGTTTTTTCGATCTCGTCTTGCAGGATTGCATGATTTTTGTTGCGGTCTTTAAGGGTCAGAAACCTGGGGTCTTCAAGAAGTTCCGTGCGGCCGAGAACACGGCTGCACAGATTTTCCCACAACCGCTGACTGCCGGCACCAATAATGACATAGCCGTCTTTGGTTTGAAATGTACCATAAGGCGTCTGCTGGGGATGTCGGTTGCCGGTCCTTGCGGGGGTCTCTCCAGTCGTAAAATAGTGCCCGGCCTGGTATGTAAGCAGCGCCAGAATACCGTCCATCATGGCGCTGTCCACGTGTTGACCCTCGCCTGTTTTTTCCCGGGCAAGAAGGGCGGAGTAGATGCCGACCAAACCGTAAAATGCACCGATGAAATCGGTCAGGCCAATGCCTACCCGGGTTGGGACATCGAAACCGGTGATATCCATGAAGCCGGTATCCCCTTGAACAGAAACATCGAACCCGGATTTGTTTTGGAAGGGGCCGGTCTGACCATAGGCGGTGATCGAACAATAGACAAGTTTAGGATTGATTTCATGGACTTCCGGCCAGGAAAGCCCCATTTTTTTCATCAGGCCCGGACGGAAGTTTTCAACGAGAACATCGCTTTCTTCGATCAGCCGTTTGACAATCGCTATGCCTTCCGGACTTCTCAGATCAAGTGCTATGCTTCGTTTGTTTTTGTTAAGGGTTATGAAATAGTAGCTTTGGTCTCCAATGAAAGGGCCCCAGCTTCTCAGCTGGTCCCCGCGGTCGACTGGTGATTCAATTTTAACCACATCGGCACCGTGGTCGGCCAGCTGCATGGAGCAGAAAGTTCCAGAAACGAAACGGGTCAAATCGACGACCTTCAAACCCTCCAGAGCATACATTATCTACCTCCTTACGCCTCGCAGGTGAGCGGTTTTATAAAATCTGGAATGAGCATTGTTCATTAATATTATGAGAGTCATATTTTTATGCAAACAATAACATATTATGTTGTATGTCAAGTATTAAATCACACAACGAACTTTGGTGTTTGACATTCAGCATAAATTTCTCATAATATTGATCAACTTGCAGATTGGAAAAGAACGATGAAACTGAGCCGAAAACCAAAAATTGTTAGAGTACCCAAACTCTCTGATCAGATTTCAGATTTTCTGATTTCTGAGATTGAGAGTGGAACCCTTAAGCCGGGCGAATTGCTCCCATCGGAGGCCGAACTTTCCGAACAATTCAATGTCAGTCGGACGGTGATCCGGGAGGCTCTGGGGCGTCTGAAATATGATGGGCTGCTGGAATCGAGTCAGGGCAGCCGATCAAAGGTTGCCGCTGACGGTTCCAAGCGAGTTTTTCGCATGAATCAGCTTGAGGCGAGCAATCTGGGAGAAATCGGTTTTCTTTATGAATTTCGGGCAATTCTGGAAAGCGAAGCGGCTGCACTGGCAGCAAAACGACGTACCGATGAAGACTTGGATGAAATGAAGAAACTTATCGCGGTCCTTAACCGCGCCAGCGAAGAACATCACGACGGAACGAATGAAAATGTTAATTTTCACAAAAGGGTGACCGACGCCAGCAAGAATCCTTATCTATATGATTTCATGGAATTTCTCGGGAGCAAGATTCGTGATCTGGTCCAGGCAGATCGGGACAGTTCAAAACAAATCGGCCTTCCTCCGGAAGTACAGGAAGAGCACATCGCTATTTTTGAAGCGATTTCACGAAAGGAACCCGAGGAAGCGCGCAAGGCTGTAAAAACGCACATCCAAAACGCAGCGAAACGCCGTGGGTTGAACATCTCTTAATCGATTAGATGGAAAAACTTTCCGGCAATGGCGGTTCTTTGATTGGTCGGAAAAAATTCAGGGGGAAGGCTGAATCGTCTAAAACCCTGTTTTTATTTATGGTGCCGCAGACCTAATTCCTTACAATAATTCAAATATATAAAAATTAGGCCGTTTCTATAAATCGTACCATTTCGGCTCCATATCAGAATGGTAATCCGACATTTTAATCTCAAGCTTCCGTAAAACCTTCAAGATTTTTATAAAATATTCGCAGTGCCCCCTTCTGCAAGGAATTTGACACCTGTAGTCTAATAATTGTTTTAGCATTACAGATATTGGAAGGGCGATGCCTGCAATTTCAAAAGAAAAACGATAAATGCAGATATGCAATGTGAGCCTGTATCTATTAGTCGGAACTGTTAAGGTTTTATGGATTTTGCAGCGGTTTTGATTGGAACGTTGTGATTAATTGATTTCATTAGTGATATCTCAATAATTCAGCGCTTTGGAAAATGTCGGATTACGTGCCACTGTCCAGGATCCGGCAATCCTATAGGTAGGGCCCCCTAATCGGCAGCCTAGCACCCTGCCCTATTGCACTGACCCCGCAGCTTACCCGCGCACTTGAATGTCACAACCCCTGAGCCGGCGTTATCATCGGGTCGCCCGTTGCCGGATACCTCCCATCCACTGAGATTTTTCATTATCCTAAATGGCGCACTTACTCCACAGACCTGGTGCCGATCTTACCGCAGGGGTACAACCTCAGAACGCCATCCCAACGCTGAAGTGGAAAACCCAGGTGTCTTCGTTGCGGTCCTTGTCGGCATCGGGGTTCCAGGCCAGGTCGCAGCGCACCGGGCCGATGGGCAGCTTGTAGTGCAGCCCGAACCCGATGCCCGACCGCATGTCCCTGAAGAAATCCCGGAGGGTATCGGAGACGGCATCGGCGCGGGTCTCCGGTGCGGGTCGACCCCCTTCGCTGATGGAGCGGTTGGGGGCCACGTTGCCGAGATCGTAGAACAGCGTGCCCGACAGGTCGCCGATCAGGCGCTGGCGCAGCTCCACGTTGATGGTATTGAAGGCCAGGCCGCCCACCGGATTGCCCGAACGGTCCTTGGGGCCCAGCTCCGACTCGCGGAAACTGCGCACGCTGTTCTCCCCCCCGTTGAAGAAACGCTCGCTGATGGGCACGTTGGTCTCCCCCGGCCCCGGATAGATGAAGCCCGTGGCATAACGCAGTCCCAGCACCGTGCCGGGTTTGAACGGATAGAAATAGCGCATGCCGGCGGTCAGGCGGGTGAAGGTGATATCGCCCCCCAGGGCGTTGTCCGCGTGTTCGACGCTGAAGGTCAGGCGCCGGCCCCGGGAGGGATAGAAGGGATCGTCGCGGTCATCGAAGGTGGTCTGCAGCTTGAGGCTGCCGAAATTGTAGTTGTCTTCTCCGAGGTCCTCCAGGGCCACCAGGGGATCCACGTCGCTGATATCGGTATTACGCAGGGTATAGGTGGCCGTGGCCGAGACGTGTTCGCTCAACTGGCTGGAAAGCGAAGGCGACAGGCCGACGTCTTCCCGGGTAAAGGAAGGCTCTTCCCGGTAGCTGTAATACAGGGGCACGTCCGCCGTAATTTCCGTATTCAGAAACCAGGGATCCGCCAGGCTGGCCACCACCTGACGGGATTTGGTCGAGACCGTGGTTTCGAGCCCCAGACTGCGTCCGCTTCCGAAGATATTCTTCTCGCGCCATCCCAGCCGCAGGCGGAGCAGTTCGTAGGACCCCCACCCCGGTTCGACATAGAATTCCCGGGTGGGGGCCTCGCTCACCGCCACCACCAGAATCCGCCGGCCGAATTCTCCCGGACCCTCGAGAGACAGATCCACCTTGGAGAACAGGCCGGTGCGGAAGAGCGCGCGAAAGCTTTCCCGTTCCTTTGTCAGGCTGTAGCGATCACCGGGGGCCAGCTTGAGCCGGCGGCGGATGAAGTCCGGATCGGTCTTGTGCGCGCCCTGCACCTCGATCCTGTCGATGGTCACCATAGGGCCGCTGGTGATCATCGCCACCAGGCGAATGCCTTCCGGGGCCGGCAGCCGCTGTTCATCCAGGGCCGCTTCCATATCGGCATAACCCTGATCGCCGTAGATTTCCTCCAGGCGGCTTTGGACCACCAAACGCAGACTGCGGTTGTAGGGCTGCCCCACCATGGCCTCCCGCAAGGCCCGCAGACCGGGGGTCACGGCCGTCGGGAGATCGCCGGTAAACCGCAGATCGGTCAAAAGATAGCGCCGCCCCTCGACAACCGGTATCTCGACGGCGACACGGCTACGGTCAGGCGAGAAGATCAAACGGGGCGCTTCCACCCGAACGTCCAGGTAGCCCCGGGCCAGGTAATAATCCCGCACCCGGCCGGCGCCTGCCTCGATTTCCGACCGAACGTAGGGCGGCCTGCGGGACGGCCTAAAAATACTTTGCGTGGGTGTAAAGAGGGCCTCCAGATCCGCTTGGGGAACGGTCAGGTCGCCGGTGAAACGGATGCTCGCAACCACGACCTGGGGGCCTTCATCGACGGAAAAGACGACCAGTGTGTGGTCATCGCGGCGATTCCGGGTGTAGGTCACCCGGGCAAAGGCATAACCTTCCTGGCGGTAGTGAATCACCATCTGGAAGACGGCATCCACGAGATCGGCGTCGCGCCCCTTGTTCTGAATGAAAGTCTCCAGTTCGGCACCGGCGGCCCGGCGCAGGGCGGCATCGCTCATGTGGCGGTTGCCCACGAACCGGAATGTAAAACGGCCCTCGTCGGCGGCAGGGGCCGCCATCGGCAACCCCAGGAGCACGGCCAGGGCCAGCCCCAGGAGCCCGGCGGCCATCGCACGACCGCGGCGTTGGCTATTTGAACCGGAAGACAAATTTCACTCCCGCATTATAGAAATCGAAGACATCCCGCTCCCCCGTGATGTAAATGCTGTCGCCGTCCCTTAGCACATCCTCCCCCAGCCGGAACTGGGCTTCCAGGGTTTCATCCCCCCCGCGTGTCACCCGGCGGCCGACGGTCACCTCGAAGCGGTCCAGGAGGGAGGTCCACGATTCCGTCTCCCCCCCGCCAAACCACTGAAGCAGCAAATCCTGCCCGATATAGACGGCCAGATTCATGGGCACCCCCCGGCGCTCCGTGCTGTTCTTATCCGCCGGGGGCCGGCCTGTGATCAGCATCAGCATCAACTCATCGCCGGGCAGCGGCGGCGAAGAGGACAAGGTCACCTGGGGTTCGTCGAGCGATCCCTCGATCAGGGCCGTTATGTCATAATTGAGGACCTTGCCCTCGCCCTGCAAATCCATCACGGGGCGGTTGGCCCGGGACGGCAGAAAGCGGATCACGCCCGACTGGAGCGTCATGAGACCGGCGGGCAGGCGCAGCCGGATGGGATCCAGGTAGACGTCGCCCGTGAGCAGGGGCAGCTCGCCCGTCCCCCCGAGATGGAGGTGGGGGCGCAAGCCGCCTTTGGCCACATTGTTGGTCAGCTCGAAGGGGGTCTTGCTGTCGATGGTCACATCGAAGGTCATATCCTTCCATGGGGGATCCGGCAGCGAGAACAACACTTCCGAGGGGGTCCCGGCCGATGGGGGGGCTGATTTCAGAAAGCCGAAAAAATCGACGTTGCGTTTGAAACGGCTGTTGGTCAGGCCCACCTCGCCCTGGAGGGCCATCTTCGCCACGGGTCCTGTCAGGTGCAACGCGGTATCGGCCCGCACCCGGATGTCCGCGCTGCGGTAGAGCAGCAGATTGGTGCCGTCAAAACGGAAATCGGTCGTCCATTCGCCGCCGTCCGTTTTCCGAAGCGCGCCCGTCAGCTGGAACGGCGCGCCGCCGATCTCCCCCCCGCCGGAGCGCAGCACCACCTGCGTCCCGTCCGCTGCCAGGTCGGCATGGAGCGCTTCAAGCGGGGGAGCGTCGCCCTCGGGCTGCAGCCCGCCTTCTTCAAGGCGGAGATCGGCTTTCACCGTCGGGGCCTGCCAGGGGCCTTCGATGGCCAACGATCCCTTCAGGCGGCCGCTGATGCGCCGCACCCCCGGCAGCATGGCCGCCAGCCAGCCCAGGTCGGGAACGTCCAGATCCACAGCGCCGGCCACGGCCCCCCCGGGCCAGTGGCCGGTCCGGAAAGACCAGGGCGCCGCCGTCTCGTCGATGCGCCAATGCCCGGTTCCCTGAAGGGACATGCGCGCGGACGCGATGCGCAGTTCCACCAGGTCCGCGCTGCGCCCATGCAGGCGCACCAGCGCCTCCCCCTCAAAAGGCCCCTGGGGCTGGCCATCGAGGGCGGGGGTCAGACGCAGGTCGTGAAGCACGCTCTGCAGGGTGCCGGTGGGCGCGGCCAGGGTGCCCGCCAGGTCGATCTCGGCAGTCAAACGCCCGCCGGCGATGGGGACATCCGGCACGGCGTCCTTCAGGATGGCCAGGTCGCCCAGAACCAGTTCGGCCTTGAGCTGCAGCGGCGCGCCGCTGTCCTGCCAACCGTCCCGATAGACCAGCGGTATGCGGCCTTCCGCCGACATCTGCTGACCGGCGTCATCGGTCCAGGTCCAGCGCCGGACCGCTAGGCCGCCCGCATCGAGGGCCAGGCCGAACTGCCCCTGCAAGGCGTGGGGCCATTGCCCGATCTGCATGCCGCGCAGGCTGCCGGCGAAATCGATGCGCGGGGCGGCCCCCGTTCCGGACAGCCGCAGGCGGGCGTCGGCATCTTCCAGAGCGCGCAGCGGGCCGTCCCATACAGCCAGCCAGGGCTCGGCCCGGATGCCGTCCAGCTCGACAAGCAGGTCCGCCGGAGCCGTCCCGCCCAGCCGGCCGCTGATGGCGATGCGGCCGGCCGAACCTGCCAATACCAGGGGCGTTATCTGCCAGCCGCCATCCGGCTGCCCCACAATTTGGGCCGGAGCCGCCAGGTTGAGGGCGGCGTCATCCTTTTGCAGGGAAAAGCGTGTCAGCCGGGCCGTCAGGGGACTGTCACCCTGACCGAAGGCCATCTGCCCCGCCAGCATGAGATCGCCGGGGACGCTTTTCAAATCGATGCGCGTAATCGTCAATTGGTGCGGCGAGGCCTGCAAGGCCCCCTTGATTTGGGCGGCCGTCAGATCGCCCAGGCCGGCCTTGGTCAGGGTGAAGGCCGCCTGCAGATCGGGCAGCGCCAGGGTACCGGCAATGGTCGCTGTGAGGTCGACGTGCCCACGGGCCGGCCAGGCGGCGGGCAGCAGCGGATTGGCATAGGCGCCCATGTCCTGGATCTGCGCTGTCCAGCGGGTATCGGCCAGTTGGCCGGAGGCCAGGTTAACCCGGCCGCTGAGGGTGATATGGTCGTTGCCGTTGCGGAGGGCCACTTTTGGGACCCGCAACCACTCCCCGTCGATGCGGCCATCCGCCACCAGCTGCCCCAGACGGATTCCGCCCAAATAAACGTCTTCGCCTTGGAGCGCCAAAGTCCCCCGGGGCGCCCGCAACGGGCCGGACAGTTTCAAGTGCCCCTGCAGCCGGCCGGCAAGGGGCGGCAGGGGCAGCAGGGCGGCGAAATCCGCAAGCGCCGGCACATCGAGGTCGGCCTCGGCTTCTAGATCGGCGTCTTTCCGCTGGTCGGCCAACGCGGCCAGGTCGACTTGCAGGCGCTTCAAATCGATCTGGCTGTCTCCGCAAGTCAATCTCCCTTCCGTCAATCGGAGAAGACCGGCCTGGACATGCCCCTGCACAGCCAGCTGGTGGGACGGGAGGGACGTTGCTGTCGGTTGGATATCCACGTTCCACAGGGCCGTCAGGGCCGGAATGTTCTTCAAGGAGGCTTCGAAGCGCGCGTTCAAGCCGGACAGCAGGCGATCGAGCGGCCCATCGAACAAAGCGGCCGTAGAAAGCGACAGGTCCTGGATGCGGCCGGTGTTGCCCTGACCGCGCCATTCGGCCCGGGGTACGGACAGACGGCCTTCGCCGGCCCGGGCCTGTAAAGACATCTGCTCCCAGGTGAAGGATTGCCAGCGGCCGGAACCGGCGTTTACCTCGACGGTTCCATTCAGGGTCTCCGGTTGGGCGTAGGGGATCATTAAATCAACGGCGACAGCGACTTTCCCGGATAGATCCTGCGGGGGCATCGCCAGGATCTGCTGCACAAGCGCGAGGTTCATCTCCTGGCCATCGAGGTGCAGTTGCAGCGCGTCCTCGTCATGCCGTCCGCTGACGACCAGATGGCCTTTCCCGGACGGAATGCGGGCCTCGAAGGAAAGGCTCCGGGGCAGCTGCGCGAGGTCGGCCCACCCCTCGTCGACCAGCGCCGTGTTGTTCAGCTCGAGCCCATGGACCACCAACCGTCCCGAGGGCGCCAGCACAAGCCGGGCACGGGCCTTGACCTGGCCGTCCCGCAGGGGGGGCAGATGCCAGCGCCATTCCGCGATCTCGATCTGTACATCAGCAGCCGCCCCGCCGCTCCGGGCCGACGGGCCAAGCCGGATGCCGTCCCACCGGCTTCCGTAGCCGTCGCCCGCAATGTCCAGCCGGCCATCCGTGACGACAATCCCTGGCAGGACGGCCGGCCAGCGGCCGGGTGCTTCCGCTCCGCTTTCGGCCGGGCTTTCTGAAGAAGGGCGGGACAGGTCGATGGCGACGCGGGGGCGCTCGAGCGTCACCGTCATTCCGGATAGGAAGGCGTCGAAGCCCTGGAGGAGATCGATCAGGCGATACTGCCCCCGAAGGGCGTCCATGCTCACCTTAAGCGGGGTATCGGCGCCAGGCAGGGTGCTGATCCGGATATCGTCGAATTCGAGGCCGCCCAGGAGCGAGCCGCGGATCGCGCCCAGTTCGAGCTGCAGATCCAGATCGTTACGCAAAGCTTCGATGGCGGCCTGTTTCAGGTGCGGATAAAGGAGAACGCCGCGCAGTAGATAAAGGCCCAGCAACAGTCCCCCCGCCAGGAGGAACAGGAATAGGGCCCAGCGCGCCGGATGCCGCAGATTCACCTTAGCGTCCCCTCACCCCATGGCGCCGCCTGCCGAACCCTGCTGTGCCGCATCGCCATGACTCAAAACCGAGCGATGACACTGGTGGGCAGCCATCGCAGCACCGGCCCCAGTAGACGCCAGGGCCAGACCGGCACCGGGGAGGATTTGACCCGTCGTTCAATCATGCCGGCGATCAGGGTCGCGCCCTTCTCGGCCGAAATCAGGAAAGGCCTGCTTTTCAGCATATCGTTAAGGGGGGTGTCGATGTAGCCGGGATACAAAACCGTCACCTGGATATTTTTATGGTAGACTTCCGCCCGCAGGGATTCCAGATAGATCGCGAATCCGGCTTTGGAGGCGCAATACGATCCGCTGCGGGGCATACCGCGGTTGGCCATCACCGAACTCGTGCCCACCACGTGGCCGTGCCCCTGTTCGAGAAAATAGGCTACGGCTGCATCCACCGTAGCCATGGCCCCCAGGAGGTTGGTCTCGATGGTGCGCCGGGCATCAGCGAAGCGTCCCCGCCCCACCTTGTCCCCTAACCCGATGCCGGCATTGGCGAAGACGATGTCCAGCCCGCCCAGGGCTTCGGCGCAGGCCCCTACGACCCCGGGAACCGTGTCAAAAGCGGTCACGTCCAGGGCATGCGCCACCACGAGGGTCGAAGGATGTTGGGCCAGGATCTCTTCCCGAACGGTTTCCAAGGCCTCGACGCGGCGGGCGGCAAGGGCCAGAGTATACCCCATTCCGGCCAGTTCAATCGCCAGCGCCCGCCCGATGCCGGACGAGGCCCCTGTGATCAGTATCTTCTTTGCCATACGGTCACCTCTCCTGTGGGCACGATTCCCAATATTTCTGGTGGTCGAAAACAACCTCTACGCCGAATGCCGGTCCGCATCCGATACCACGACCGCCGCCCGCCCGTAAATACCAAGACGTGCGGTTCCTGTAGCGCAACGGATTTTCAAGCCCGCCGGAGCCGGAAACGGTTATTGACCATCAGCCAGCATCACTGCAAACCCCATTTGGGGCGGTTGCGTAAAACGCCCAAAATCAAGGCGTGCAAGCTCGGAGAAGTGAGCGCACCCAGGTGCGCCGCAGCAACGAGAAGCGCCGCACAACGCCGATATTTGTCCGTCCCAGTGGAGCGGTCGTTTTTTGCAGTGGCATGTGTTGCCTATTTATTTCGTGCACAGGGAGGTTGTGTAAAACGCCCAAAATCAAGGCGTGCAAGCTCGGAGAAGTGAGGCGCACCCAGGTGCGCCGCAGCGACGAGAAGCGCCGCACAACGCCGATATTTGTCCATCCCAGTGGAGCGGTCGTTTTTTGCAGTGGCATGTGTTGCCTATTTATTTCGTGCACAGGGAGGTTGTGTAAAACGCCCAAAATCAAGGCGTGCAAGCTCGGAGAAGTGAGGCGCACCCAGGTGCGCCGCAGCGACGAGGAGCGCCGCACAACGCCGATATTTGTCCGTCCCAGTGGAGCGGTCGTTTTTTGTAGTGGCATGTGTTGCCTATTTATTTCGTGCACAGGGAGGTTGTGTAAAACGCCCAAAATCAAGGCGTGCAAGCTCGGAGAAGTGAGGCGCACCCAGGTGCGCCGCAGCGACGAGGAGCGCCGCACAACGCCGAGTTTGGGCGTTTTACACAACCTCCCTAGAACATGGTGTTGGGAAGGTATAGCGCAATCCCCGGAAACGCCACCAAAATCAGCAGACAGGCCAGCATGGCCAGCCAGAAGGGCCAGATGCCCCGGAAGATCGTCGCAAGGGGAACGTCCGGCGCAACCCCCTTCACCACGAAGACGTTGACCCCCACCGGCGGACTGATGAGCCCCATTTCCAGCACGATCACCACGATGACCCCGAACCAGATGGGGCTGTAGCCCAGGGCCAGAATCACCGGGAAGACCACCGGCAGGGTCAGCACCAGCATGGCGATGCCTTCCAGAAAGGTGCCCAGCACGACGTAGGTGGCCAGAACGATGAGCAGGACCCCCAGGGAGCCCACATCCAGTCCCGTGAGAAAGCCCACCAGGTTGGATGGAATCTCCGAGAGTGCCATGAAGGGGATGAAGACATGCGCGCCGATCAGGATCATGAAGGTCAGGGCCGTGGTGCGCAGGGTGTGGAGGATGACCGCCTTGAAGGCCGCGATGCTCAGGGAGCGCCGGGCCAGGGCCACGATCAAGGTCAGGAAGGCGCCGATGCCGGAGGCCTCCACCGGCGTCATCACGCCGCCGTAGATGCCGCCGATGGTCACCAGCACGATGGCGATGAAAACCCCCGCCCGGCGCAGGGTCTGCCAGCGTTCCCCCAGAGAGGCCCGGGGGCCGGCGGGACCGGCCTGGGGCCGCAGGCGGGTGACCACGGCGATGGCCAGCAGGAAGAGCGCGGTCAGCAGAAGGCCGGGCAGGATGCCGGCAATGAAAAGCTTGCCGATGGACTGCTCGGTCAGGATGGCATAGATGACGAAGCCCGACGAGGGGGGAATCAGGAATCCCAGGGTACCGCCGGCTGCCACACACCCGGTGGCCAAGCCGTCGTCGTAGTGGAAGCGCCGCATCTCGGGCAGAGCCACGCGTCCCATGGTGACGGCCGATGCAAAGGACGACCCACTCAGGGCGGCAAAGCCGGCACAGCCGATGATAGTGGCGCCGGCCAGCCCTCCCCGGTGGTGGCCGGCCCAGGCGTAGGCCGCGTTGTAGAGATCCCGGCTCATGCCGGAAAGGCCGGCCAGGTTGCCCATCAGCACGAAAAGGGGGATTACGCTCAGTTCGATGTACGAGGCGATCTCAAAGGTTTCCGAGCCCAGGATGGTACAGGCCGCCGGAAAGCCGCTGATGGCGGCAATGCCGCCAAAACCGGCGATCAGCATGCCCATGGCGATGGGCACCCGGAAGATCAGCAATACGAAAAAGGCCGTCAGCCCCACAGCGCCGATCAGTTCAGGTGTCATGACCGGACATCATCGGGAGGCTGGTCCAGATCCTGGATGCGGCCCCGCAGAATCAACAGCAATTCAACCACCAATACGGCGGCATAGAGCAGCATGCCCAAGGCCAGAAAACGGTAGAAAGGGCCATAGGGGATTCCGAGCGCCATCGAGGTTTCCCCGAAAGCGGCCGCATTGGCGCCGCTGATCCAGAGCTGGCGGGAGAGCACTGCCAGCATGGCCAGGCCGGCCAGGCGCGCCCCGGCTTCGGAGCAGGCGGCCAGGCGCGGTCCCATGCGGCGGCTGAAAAATTCGATCACCACCTGACCGCCCGTGCGGGCGCTATAGGCCACCGACAGGGCCACCATGACGAGCAGCATCAGCTTGGCCACGTCCCGGGCTCCGTAGAGCGGCGCATTGAACAGGTAGCGCAGGGTCACGTCCGCCACGGTAAGCCCCATCAACCCCAGGAGCATGGCGCCGCCCCCCCACAGGGCCACCTGCCGCACCACGAGGTCGACGCCGCCCATCAGCCGCACCGGCAAGGGCGGCATCCCGTCAGCGTTTGAAGGCCTGGTAGATTTCCCGGGCATTGATCCCCTCGGCTTCCAGTTGATCCAGATGCTTGTCGATGGCCTTCTGGGCGGCCGCGGCGAAAGCCTCCCGTTCCTGGGAGGAGAGTTCGGTGTAGCCGAGGCTGCTATCGGTCTTGGCCTTCTCCAGGGCGTCGATGTCCTTGCGGCTCCAGATGATGGCAGCCTTGATGCTGAAGTCCCGCCCGGTCAGCCGGTCCAGGGCCGCCTGCTGGTCGGGCGTAAGACCGGCCCAGCTGCCCTTGTTCATGACCAGGCAGACGATGGAGGTGGGGCTGGGCAGGTTCGTGGTGACGAATTGGGCCGGTTCGGCCAGGTTCCAGGGCTTGTAAAGGGCGTTGGGCTGGATCAAGACCGCATCCACCACCCCGGTATTGAGCGCATTGTAGGACTCGGTAATGGGCATGGCTACCGGAACGGCGCCCCAGGATTGGATCAGATCGGACTCCACCGGCGAGCTGATGCGGATCTTCATGCCCTGCAGATCCGGCACGGTCTGCACGGGCCGCTCCCGGATCATCAGCACCGTGGGCGACATGACCCAGATGCCCAATACCTTGACCGCGTCGTACTCTTGGGCCAGGTAGGTGTCGTAGATCTCCCACAGCCGGCGGGTGCCCTGTTCGGCGCTCTGCGTCACCCCCGGCTGGGTGGCGATCAGGGAGCGGGGAAAAAGGGTCGCCGAATAACTCTGGATGCAGAAAGTGATGTCCGCCACCCCGGTGACGGCCCGTTTGTACTGCTGTACCGGGCCTTTGCCCAGGGCGCCGGAAGGGTAGATCTTGATGGTCAGCGCCCCGTCGGTGGCCGCCGCCAGGTCCTGGGCCAGGGGCAGGAAGACCTCCTGATGCAGGGTGTGCACCGTGGGCATGAAATGGGCCAGTTTGAGTTCCTTGGCGCCCGCGCCCGCCGGCCGGCCGGCCAGCAGGACGACCGCGGTCGTCAGCATTACCATGAATTCAGCCAGACATCTGATTCGGTTCTTCATCATAAGCCCTCTTCTTTTGTTGGAGTCGCAAAATCACAGTCTCCCTCGTCGATCATCGTTACCAGGTCGTGCAAATCATGGTCCAGACGACGGTCGAAGGCCAGAACCGGCGAGCGTCTGCGAACGGTTGCGAGCAGACGTCGCCCGCCTTCCGACAGAAGCGCCTCGTCCCGCAGGGCCGCGGCGTTGGACAGGGCGATCAGCTGGGTGGCCAAAACCTGTTGCAGCAGGCGAGTCGCTTCGGCGGCGTTGAGGGCCGCATTGAGCCCCATGCTCACCTTGTCCTGGTTGTTGACCTCGGTGGGGCGCGACAAAACCGTATCCGGGGCTGCCCGCTGGACGGCCAGGGCCGTCAGGGCGCTGCAAGTCAGCTGCAAGGCCTTGAGGCCGCAGCCCTCGTAGGCCACCAGGGTTTCCGGCAGCCCCGCGTTGAGGCGGGAATCCACCAGCAGGGCATATTGCCGGTCGATCAGATCCGCCACCGAGGCGGCCGTGGTTTTGAGGAGGTCCATGGTGAGCGCCACGTGCCCCCCGTAAAAATTGCCGGCGAAAATGGTGTCCTGCCCTTCGGGATCCACGAGGGGGTTGTCGTTGACGCTGTTGAGCTCCCGCTGGAGGACCTCACTCGTCCAGGTCAGGGCATCCCGGGCGGCGCCCAGCACCTGGGGCGCGCAACGCAGGGAATAGGGGTCCTGGATGATGCGCCCCGCCTCCTTGTGGCTGTCCATCAGGCGGCTGCCGTCCAGGGCCTGGCGGATGGCCGTCGCGGACGCGATCTGGCCCGGGTGGTGCTTGAGCCGGTGGGCCGTGGGATGGAAGGCCTGGGAGCGGCCGTAGAGCACCTCCGCCGCCAGGGCGCAGGCCCGTTCGCAGGCCTCCAGGGTGCGCCCGAACCGCTCGGCCGCCAGGATCCCGATGGCGGTCATCACGGCCGTGCCGTTCATGATGGCCAGGGACTCCTTGGGAACGAAGGTGTGCACCGGCAGACCGGCCTGCCCCAGGGCCTCGTCCGCCGGCATGATCATGCCGTCATAATAGACTTCCCGCTCGCCGCACAGCACGGCGGCCAGGTAGGACAAAGGGGTCAGATCCCCCGAGGCACCCACCGATCCCAGGGACGGAATGACCGGAATCAGATCGTGGTTGAGCAGGCCGCACAGGGCCTCCAGCAAAATAGGACGCACGGCGGAGTAACCTTTGGCCAGGCTCACCAGACGGGCGAACACGATGGCGCGCCCCTCTTGGGCACTGAAAGGCGCCCCCACCCCGCAGCCGTGCTGACGGATGATCTGATAGGCGAATTCCTGGGAGTGCTCCGGCCCCACGGTACGGCCCGAGCTGTACCCCACGCTGGTGGAAACGCCGTAGATGCGCTCTCCGGCCGAAAGGGATCGCTCCAGAATCGCCCGGCCCCGGTTGAGCTTGGCCAGCCAGGCGGCATCGCTGGACAGGCGCACCGGGCGGGCGGACAGGGCGACGGCGGTCAACTGCGCAAGGGTGACCGTTTTATCGTCGATCGTCAGCTCTGATTGGGGTAAGCGATCGTTTTCTCCTGGCATGGCTCGATCCCCTTTTTAAGCCTCTGGGCGGATATTGATTCGTTTAGCCATCGATCGCAGGATTCGACTCTGCTTCTGGTGCCAAACATAGGCGCTGCGGAACCGGAAAATAAAGTTGCCGCGTTTGCTGCGCATCGCTCTCTGGATCACCCGGCGCCCGGAGAACGGCTTCTCCCTTCCGCCGGGGATCTCAGCATGCAAATAATCTTTCAGGATAGAAGACATCCAATCGTTGCCCTTTCGACACCCGCCCGGACACCGGGCAAACCCCGCCGGCCAAGTGCATCACGTCGGCGGCGGCATCAAAGCCGCCTTCAGCTCATTTTTTAAAACCTTGCCCAATCGGTTGCGGGGAAGCGCCTGCGTCACGAAGCGGATCTTGCGGGGATGCTTGAAGGCCGCAATTTTATCATCCAGGAAGCGCAGCAATTCCTCCTCCTTGAGCGACCGGCTCTCCTCCAGGCGTATGAAGGCCGCCGCCACCTCCCCGCGTTTGGCATCCGGCAGGCCCACCACGGCGGCTTCCGCCACGTGGGGATGGGCTTCGATGGCGTGCTCCACCTCGGGGGCATAGATATTCTCTCCGGCACAAATAATCAATTCGCTTTTGCGGCCGGCCACATAGAGGAAGCCTTCCTCGTCGCGCCGGCCCAGGTCGCCGGTATGGAACCAGCCGTCCTGCAAGACAGCCGCTGTGGCCTCGGGATTGTTCCAATAGCCCTGAAAAACGGTGGGGCTCTTGACGACAATCTCGCCGATCTCGCCGGGCGGCACCTCGCCGCCGTCGTCGCTGATCATTTTAAGCGTCGTATGAAAGACTTCCTTGCCGATGGACCCGGCCTTGCGGACGGCATCTTCCAGATCCAGGGCCGTTATACGCAGGGTCTCGGTCATGCCGTAGCCCTGGGCGAACTTGACCCCCTTTTCCTCCTGATAGCGGTGGATCAGGGCCACCGGCATGGGGGCCCCCCCGGCAATGAAAAAGCGCACCGCCGAAAAGTCGGCCGACGGCCAGCGGGGGGCCTTGGTCATCATGTCATACATTACCGGCACGGCAAACATATAGGTGATCGGCTCCTGCATGATGCAGGTGATGATGTCCGAAGGATTGTCGAAGCTTTTCAGCACCAACGAACCGCCCGCGTATATCACCGGGGTTGCCGATGCCGCCAGGGCCCCGATATGGAAGAGGGGGGCCACGACCAGGGATTTGCAGGTCGCGTCCAATTGATAATTATGCAGGGAATGGATGGCGCCAAAAAGAAAATTGCCGTGGGTCAGGACAGCTCCCTTGGGGCGGCCGGTGGTGCCGGAGGTGTACATGATCATCAGGGGATCGGCGAGACCCGCCGCCTCACCCGTAGGAGGCTCCGCCGTCGGCTGGTCCCGGGTCAGCGCCTCCAGCGTCGGATCGCCGCTGCCGGCCGCGCCGTGGGCCAGGTAGTGCATCGGGATACCTGGATCGGATTTAACCTTCTGGGCCTTGGCTTCCATATCCGCCGAATAGACCAACGCCCGCGGGCCCGCATCCCCGACGATATGGGCCAGTTCCTCCGCCGTCAGATGGGTGTTGACCGGCACGATCAGGGCGCCGATCTTGGCACAGGCAAAAAAGACCTCCAGAAACGCGCTGGAGTTGGCCATCAGGACCACCACCCGTTCGCCTTTGGTCAGACCGAGGGCCAGCAGGCCATGGGCGGTTCGGTTGACCTGCGCGTTGAAATGCCGGTTGTTTAATTCCAGGTCCTCTTCCTTTAAAAAAAGGCGGTTTGGATAAAGCAGCGCACGTTTGGTGATCCACTCCCCGATATGCATGGCAACCTCCTTGCGGCCGGGCGTTCACGCCTGTCGTTTCATCAAAAGGGATACAAAAGTTCCACCCGAAGAAAAGCCGTTCACGAGTCCACAGGTCAGCGGGTGTGCCTGCGGGCGTCCCCGGACAAAGTTCAGCGGCGCCAGGGGCGTGTCCAGCCCCAGGGTCGGCGGCAGCAAGCCGTCCCTGAGGGAGAGGGCCATGGCGGCCGACCGGACCCCCCCGGACGAAAAGCTTTCCCCGAGAGCGCCTTTGACGGATCCGATCCGGGGGCCGTCCGGCAATGGGCCGAAAAGACCGGACAGGGCCTCGGCTTCGAGACGATCCAGACGGACGGCGCCATTGGCCGAAGCGGAGACATAATCCACCTGGCCTGGGGCAAGGCCCGCCCCCTGGAGGGCCCGCTGCATGGCCCGCACGGGCCCCCGTGAATCGTCGGGCCAGTCGGTGGGCGGTGCCGGCGACGAACTGAGCCCCCACCCGCCGATTTCACAATACGGTGTGGCACCCCGCTGCCGGGCATGGGTCAGGGACTCGAGGCATACGACCCCGGCACCCTCTCCCACCACAAAACCGTTGCGCCGGCGATCGAAGGGGCGCGCCTCCTCGTCCTCACCTTTCCCCGGCGAGAGGGCCTTGAAATGTGTCAAAATCTCGAAAAAGAAGGCGGAAAAGATATCGGCCCCGCCGGCCAGCATGACATCGGCCCGCCCGTTCCTGATTTCCGCGGCCGCATAGGCCAGGGCGGTTTCGGCCGAGGCTTCCCGGTGGTTGACGGTGGCGTTGATGCCCCGGAAGCCGATCTCGATGGCGGCGTGGCCGGCGGGCGCATTCATCACCGTGTTGGGTACCAGAATGGGGTTCACCAGACGGGGTCCCTCGGTGAAGAGGGTCTCCATGAACCGGGCGGCCACATCGGTGCTGCCGAATGCCACCCCCAGGATGATCCCCACCCGATCCCGGTTGGCGGCCGTTATGGTGAGGCCGGCATCCTCCAGGGCCATGCGGGCCGAGGCCGTCGCCATGAGGGAGAGGCGGTCCATGCGCCGCCGGTTTTTAATGGAAATATGGTCCTTGGGATTGAACCCCTGCGCTTCGGCGCCCAGCCGGGAGGGGAAGCGTGCCGTATCGAAGGCGCTGATCGGCCGGATGCCGGAGCGGCCGTCGAAAAGATTCCGGGCAAAGGCCGCCTTGCCGGTGCCCAGAGGCGTTACGACGCCCAGCCCTGTGACCACCACCGGATCAGGCATGGTCCCGGTTCTCCGTCCGGTAACGCCCGATGACGACCGAGGTGTTGTTGCCCCCGAAGGCAAAGGAGTTGGACAACACAATAGCGAGCTCTGTCCGGCGCGCGCCTTCGGTCACGTAGTCGAGGTCGCAATCCGGATCGGGGGTCGTGAGATGAATCGTGGGCGGTATGAAGCCCCCCGTGATGGCCAGCACCGCGGCGACCGCCTCGATGGCCCCGGCCGCGCCCAGGGTGTGGCCGGTCATGGATTTGGTGGAGCTCACGGGAATCGCATAGGCCCGCTCGCCGAAAACCTGTTTGATCCCGACGGTCTCCATCCGGTCGTTGGCCGGGGTGGCGGTACCGTGGGCGTTGATGTAATCGACCCGGGACGGCGCGACACCGGCATCTTCCAGGGCCGCCCGCATGCAACGCACAGCCCCGGAGGCTTCGTGATCAGGGGCGGTCATGTGGTTGGCATCGCAGCTGATGCCGTAGCCCAACAATTCGCCGTGGATCCGGGCCCCCCGGGCCAGGGCATGCGCTAAAGATTCCAGGACCATCATACCGGCCCCCTCCCCCAGGGACATGCCCGCCCGGTGGCGGTCAAAGGGTTTGCAGTAGTGCGGGTCCACCGCCTTCAGGGCGTTGAAGGCGGCATAGGTGGTGCGGGCCAGGGGTTCGGCGCCGCCGGCAATCATCACCCGGGCCTGCCCGTCCCTTATCAGGTCCCGGGCATAGCCCAGCGCCGTGGCCCCGGAGGAACAGGCCGTCATGAAAGTGGTTTTCGGCCCCCCCAGGTTGAGTTTGGAGACGATATGATCGGCGGATGAGGCGCAGCAAAACGCCGAAAAAGCGGAGAACCGCACCGCCGCGGCCTTGCCCTGCAGATGCCGGCGGAAAGCGGCCTCGCCTTCCAGCATGCCACCGGCCCCGCCGCCCACGGCAACCCCGGTCTCCTCCCGCAAATCCCCGGGGAGAGGAAGGAGACCGGCATCCTGCAAGGCTTCCAGGGCCGCCGCCATGGCCATGACATCCGAACGGGACATACGTTTGCCGTAAAGGGCTTCGGGAATGGTCTCGTGGGGTGAAAAATCCCGGATCTCGCCGCCCGTGCGGGTCGGAAACCCTGTGGTATCAAACACCGTGATCGGACCGATGCCGCAGCGCCCCGCCTGCAGAGCGGCTGCAAAAGCGGGCGCCGTGCGGGCGACGGCATTGACGGTTCCCAGCCCTGTGATGACAACACGCCTGCTTTCCATCGCTGCAGCGCCTTCCGCCTTCGATTTCGGTTGTGTTGTGGGTACGGCGGCATATGCCGGCCAGAGAAGCAACTGAAAGGGCCTCCGGGCCGCTTCCGGATGGCGGCGCCATCTCCCCGGCCGGGATGTCCGGTTGGAACTAACAAGTGGTCATGAAGGTGTCAAGCAGGGAAGCTGGTCATGCCTGTCTTTACAGGAATTGATAACGGTCGCGCGATAAGGCTGGTCGCCACGATGCCCATTGAAACAAGTTGACAACGCAAGGCCCCAAGACATAGGATTGACAGGTCATTGCGATGACCAGCCGACATTCCTTTCCGAACAACCTGTTTGACAGGATCTCCCCATGCACGATCTGGACATCGACACCCTCGTACCCCATCGCCGCCCTATGCGGTTGGTCGACGAAATCCTGGCTGTCGACGAGCATTCCGCCACCACCACCGCTACCGTGACGCCGGCTTGGCCGTCCTTCGCCGCCGGGGCGGTCAGCGCCCTGCTCACGATCGAGCTCGTCGCCCAGACGGCCGCCGTGATCGGCGGCTACAAAGCCCTCAGCGCGCCTTCCCCTACCAAAGTCCGCACGGGCATGCTGGTGGGCATCAAACAGGCCGATTTCCGGGTGGACGTCCTGCCGGCCGGAACCCGCCTCGTAATCCGGGCCACAACCCATCCCATTCTTGAAAATTTCAAAGAAATCAAAGGCGTTGTTGAAATTGACGACCGGATCGTCTGCGAGATGATCCTGCAGGGCGTCCAGTCCGCATGAACCACTTTTGGTCCCCGGCCACAGCCCATCCTATGGCGGGCGGCGAATATAAGGGTGTGCATATTCTGACACCCCGCGTCAACGATTCTGCCACCATCATCCCCTGCCCCAGCACCAGCGCTGACGCTAAAATTCTATATCTAATTGTTATCATTATAAATATTGATTTTTATAAAAAATGGCACATAGTTTGCTAAAATCTCATGCAGACCATCTTTTCTCCCTCCTCTTAGGGGCAAGGCATAGGGCCTTGCCCCTTTTACTTTGGACGGCGTCGTAAAAGGCTCAATATCAGCGTTGTGCTTCATCGGCGTTGTGCTTCATTTCTCGTCAGGCCTCCTCATCGAAATTCGCTCGCCTTGATCTTGAGCCTTTTACGACGCCCTCTGCGATACAATCTTCCCCCTCCCATTCCCCTGCCTTTCGGATCGCACCAGCCGGGCAGGCTTTCACGGGCATCCACTATCCTGATAAGCGAAAAGGCGGAGCGTTGAGCCCCGCCTTCTCTTCAGTTCTTTAGCGCCCTCTGACCAAACAGCCTGAACGGCTCAGGAGGTCTTGACGCAGGTTTTCGCACGCCGGCCGCTTTGCCAGGCGGCGAAACGGTAGCAATGATGCTTCTGTTCTTCTGTTCTCGAAGGACTGTCACAATATTTGAGATGCTCCCTCAACCGATGGTGTTCTTTGGAGCAGCATGCTTTGGCTCTATTCTTGTCGCTGGCCATGATATCCTCCTGTACAATGCTGCCGTCCGATATGGCCGCCTCTTTAGAGACCGCCCCTAACAACAGCAGCAGCAACAATCATCCTCGGCTTCGTCTTCAGGCGATGCCCACAATTGGCAGCTATCCTCATCGCAGCGATGGCCGTCGGCATCATCCGGATGGGCCGATGTTTCCTCGGGGGTCTTGGGTTCGGTTTGATGATCTTCCATGGACATAACCACCTCCATCGATATTCGTTGTTTCATCCGTCCGTTCCTTCCACAGATAGTGTTGCCCTGAAGTTTTTATTGTCAAGGGGTGTACCGATCGGTTTTGATCAGCCGCGGATGGACGTTCGATGCCCGGAATGATGAAACGGCATCCGCCGGAAGCGGCCTGCCAGTGAAAAGATTTTCCGCCAGCAAGACCAGGGCCGCGTCGGTGTAACGCTTGCAGTTTGCCTATCCATGCGTTATGAAAATCAGGTAATCAACACAAACGGAACTTAATCCGCAGAGCAAACCGAAAGCGGTGCGGCATGAAAAAACAACCGCACAACATTCCCGCCCCGGTAGCACCAAAGAACCATGCCAAGCCCGATCCGGCCAAAACCCCACAAGGGCAAAAGGTCGCATTGGTCGTCGACGACGAGGGGGCCATGCGCCGTCTGCTGACCAGGATCCTCTCCAAACAAAACCTGGAAGTCCTGACAGCCGGAAATGCCGCCCAAGCCAGGGATATCCTTGGCCAAAGACCGATTGCCCTGATGCTGTGTGATCTGATGATGCCCGGCGAGCCGGGCCAAAGCCTCATTGAGCATGTGGCCCGCGCCCATCCCGACACGGCCGTCGTGGTGGTTACGGGTCTCACCGAACCCGGGGAAGCCGAGCGCGTCATCGATATCGGTGTGCTGGGGTACCTGATCAAGCCTTTCGATAAAAACCAGGTATTGATTACCATCTCTAACGCCCTGCGACTGAGAGAGTTCGAACTCCGCGATCGAATCCGACGGGAAGCGCTTGAGAAGGAAGTCCGGAAAAAAAACCACGACCTGATCGATCTGCATGAAACCCTGCAGCAGCGTCAGCAGGAAATGCAGGAGCAGGAACTGTCCCTGCGCGACGCCGCCGGTACGGTGCGCACGCTACTCAGCCAGCAGCGCCGGGAAAAGACCGATTTCGAGACGGTCATCCTGGAAAACGTCCGCCAAAGCGTCCAGCCCTTTATCCATAAACTGAAGGCCACCCGGCTTTCACCGACCCAGGCGAATTATCTGGACGCCTTGCAAATGAATCTGGAGAACATCATCTCGCCCTTCATCAAAGTCGTTTCCTCCCGCTATTTGGACCTGACCCCCACCGAACTGCAGGTGGCCGATCTGATCCGCCAGGGCCGGCGCACGAAGGATATCGCAGCGATATTGAACCTGTCTCCCAACACGGTCATGACCCATCGCTACCACCTGCGCGACAAGCTCGGCCTGAAAAACAAGTCCGTCAGTCTTTCCACATATCTTAAAACGCTGGAGCAAAGGCAGGATACGACCGTTCCGCCTTGATCGGGTGATCCGCGGGAGGGGGTTGTCCGCTGTTCGGGAAGAAACGCAAGGACAGAATCCTGCAAGCGATTAAAATATTATGGATTAATTACAAATTCAAAGGTTTTTCCAGCACCGGCGTCGGGCTTGCCTTGACCCGAAAAACCGCCTCCCGAATGGTGCGGAAAGATCCGGGCTGAAAGCATCCCGGAGCTGGGCGCGCCCCTTTGCCCCGCAATACGCTAATCGCTAACCGAGGACGCATTCACTTAACAGCGGAGGCCCCACATGAATAACAGTCTTGACAGTCGTCGCCCCATTTTGTTGGTCGAAGATAATCCCTTGGATATCGACCTGACGAAAAGAGCATTTAAAAAGCGGCATTTTCTCAACCCTCTCAGCATTGCCCGCGACGGCGAAGAGGCCTTAGCCTGTATCGAGAAATGGGAACAGGGCGATCCTATACCCCTCCTCATCCTATTGGACTTAAAGCTGCCCAAGGTCGACGGCTTGGAAGTCCTGCGCCAAATAAAAGCGCATGCAACATTTCACGTCATTCCGGTGGTTGTTCTTACCTCATCATCCGAAGACAAGGATATCGAAACCGCCTATAAGTATGGGGCGAATTCCTATATTGTAAAACCGGTCGATTTTGACAAATTTTTGCAAGTTGCCACTGACATTGAAATATACTGGCTGGCCACGACGACATTGCCGAGGTAATCATGAGAGTCCTCTATATCGAAGATAATCCTTTGGATGTTGACCTGACACGGCACGCCTTCCGGAAAAGCCGGCCGGAGCTTGAATTGGACGTTGCAAGATCCCAACGCGAAGCCCTGGAAAAAATCAAGGGGATCGATGTTGCCAACTACGACCTGGTACTTACGGATATGCATCTCGGCGACGGAGACGGCCTCGCCATTTTATCCCACATCAGAAGCCGTTCGATTCCCCTACCCGTCGTCATTCTGACGGGTCAGGGCGACGAGGAGTTCGCGGTGGCCGCCCTCAAAGCCGGGGCGGAGAATTATATTGTCAAAAAAAGCGGCTATCTGGATTCCCTGCCGCGGATTCTGGAGGAGGCCCATGCGTCTTTTCGAACCGGCCAGGAAAGAAAAGCATATTCCCTTAAAGTTCTTTATGTGGAGCACAACCAGGCGGACGTCGATTTAACCCTTCGGCATTTTCGGCAGCATGCCCCCCATATCGCATTTACCGTCATCTGCCGCGTTGCTGAGTTTATCACCCTGCTGCAGGATTCCCAAAACGAACTGGCGCGTTATGATGTTATCCTACTGGACTACAGGCTGCCCCAGGAAAACGCGCTGGAGCTTTTGAAACGCGTTAAAAATTCGGATTTTTCTAAAATTCCCGTTATCCTGATTACAGGCAAAGGCGACGAAGAAATCGCCGTGCAGGCATTAAGGATCGGCGCTTTCGACTATGTCACCAAAAACCAGGGTTATCTTTACAAACTCCCTTCGGCAATCGAAAATGCCAATTATAGCGTACGTCTTGAACGCGAACGTCAAGCGCTCCTCGAAAGCGAACAGCGCTATCGCAGTCTATTTGAGAACAACCACACCATCATGTTGCTGGTCGATCCCCTGAAGCAGCAAATCGTAGATGCCAATCCGGCCGCCGTCAACTTCTATGGCTGGTCCCGGGAAGCGTTTAAGGGTAAGCCTGTTACGGAAGTTAACACGTTAAGTGCCGGTGAAATGCGAAAGCAAATCCAGGCGGCCGCCAATGAAGACCGCCATCATTTCATTTTCAAGCATTACCGGGCCGATGGTTCCGTCTGCGACGTGGAGGTCTATAGCGGACCGATTGAAATCGGCGGGAAACCGCTACTCTATTCTATCATTTATGACATCTCAGAAAGGCTTCAAGTAGAACGCGAGGGAGAGAAACTGAGAGCGCAACTCGCACAGGCCCAGAAGATGGAAGCCGTTGGTCAATTGGCCGGCGGTATCGCCCATGATTTCAACAACGTTCTTTCACCGATTTTAGGGTTTACCGAATTGGCGCTGGAAGATGTCGAAACCGGCTCCCAAATCGAGGACAGCCTTCAAGAAGTCTATCGTGCCGCCAAGCGGGCAAGGGATCTTGTAAAGCAAATCTTGGCTTTTGCAAGACAGACGGATGAAGATCGCAAACCCATCGAACTCGGCCTTGTCGTGAAGGAAGCCCTTAAACTCCTTCGCTCCACGATTCCCACCTCGATCGAAATCAATGGCATTATTGAAAGCACGGCGCTTGTTTTAGGCAACGCCACCCAGCTTCATCAAATCATATTGAATCTATGCACCAATGCTTATCACGCGATGGAAAACACGGGCGGAGTCCTGTCCGTCCATTTAGAGGACTTCAACAATTCGCCCTCAAAGGACAACCCGCATCCCGAGCTCACCCATGACGACTATATTCAACTCACCATTGCGGATACGGGGATCGGCATCCCTGAGGCTATTATGGAATCGATCTTCGAGCCCTATTTTACGACCAAAGAACCCGGGAAAGGGACGGGCATGGGGCTGGCCATGGTGCATGGCATTGTCGAGGCCTATAGCGGTAAAATTTTTGTCGAAACCGTTCCCGGCGAGGGATCACGTTTTACCATTTTTCTCCCTGCTACGAAGCAGCCGCCCTCCGACAATCTCTATGTTTCCAAAACCCTGCCATCCGGCCAGGAGCGCCTGCTATTCATCGATGACGAAGTCGCGATCACCAAGATCGGGCATCGGATTCTATCAAGTTTGGGATACACGGTTACCACCATGACGAGTAGTACAGCCGCCTTAGATCATTTCCGCAACACACCCGAGGCGTTCGACCTGGTTTTAACCGATATGACGATGCCGAAGATGAACGGCGATCAGCTGGCCGTCGAATTGCGCGGTATCCGGGCGGATATTCCGATCATTCTGTGCACCGGCTACAGCAAACAAATATCGGATGAATCGATTGATCGTATCGGTATCAACCGCCTGCTGTTTAAACCCATAACGAAATCCGATTTGGCCAGGGCCGTCCGCCACGTCCTGGATGGCGCCAAAGGATAAGGCTTCAAGTGCCGGGAAAGTGACCATGGACAAGATTTTAACTCTTTTCGTTCTCTTGCTTATCGTCATTTCGCCCAATGGCCGGCCTGCCGCCGCTGATGCCGAAGAAAGCCATAAAAATCCCATACCGGTGGGTGTCCTTGAAAACTGGCCTCCGTATTATTCAACCGATCCAAAGACAGGAATTCCGGAGGGGTTTGCGATCGAGGTGATGAACAAGGCGGCTGAATTGGCCGACCTCAGGATCCGCTACCGATCTTATAAAAACTGGCCCGAGCTCATCCGGGCGCTTGCCGCTCACCAAGTGATGGTTGTCCCGAACATGGGCATAACGGCTGAAAGATTGGACCGCTATGATTTCACGGCTCCCTATGAAACATTCCAAATCGCCATCCTTGTTCGCAGCAGCACGACATCGGTCCGCCGGCTGAATGATCTCGCCCAAAAAAAAGTGGGGGTTGTGGAAGATAACAAGGGAACCGCCATCATGATGAAGACGGGTGGCGCTGACCTGATGGTGTTTCCATCCCTGTCAGAAGCGTTTATGGCATTATTGACCGGCAACACAGACGCACTGGTTTACCCTGAAGCCCCTGTCCGCGCGCTGGCCTTAAACGCCGGTCTTGAAGATGCCATCAAAACGGTGGGAGCGCCCCTCCTTGAAGTAAAACGCGCTATCGCGATTATAAAGGGGGAACCGGAAATCTATCAACCCCTGGACAAAGCGGTTTCCGCCCTCATTACATCCCAAGATTTTGTAACCATTTATGAAAAATGGTTTGGAAAGCCAAAGCCCTACTGGAATGCTCAACGGGTGCTTATCGCCATGGGCATTGTGCTTGCTTTATCGACAGGCCTGCTTTTAGTCCTGCGCCATCGGGCCGTGACGAAATCGAACGCGGAGCTGTCGCGCTCGATTGACACCCTTAACCATGCCCGGCAACGGATAGCCGAAAACGAAGCGCTGCTGAAGAAATCGCAAGCCATCGCCCATGTTGGTTCATGGCGGCTGGATGTCCAACAGGATGCGCTTTATTGTACCGATGAAGTCTATCGGATACTGGGATTACAGCCCGGTGCGACCGCGCTATCCCATGCAAGCCTTTTGGCCGCGATTCATCCGGATGATCGCGATAGGGTCGCGGGGACATATGCAGCCCTGGATAACAACGGCCATCACCTCGACCTAACCTATCGCATCCGTCGTCCGGACGGCATCACCCGGTTTGTGCATGAAAAATCAGAAATCATTCGCGATGAATCCGGCCATATCGCTCTGGTCATCGGTGTTATACATGATATTTCAGAGCTCAAGAAATCCGAATCGGAATTGCGGCAAAGGGAAGCGACTCTGGATAGTATTTTCAAGGTCGCTCCGGTCGGCATCGGGATGGGCGTCGATCGTGTTTTTTCGTGGGCCAACGCGTCCCTGTTGGAAATGCTCGGCTATGACCATGATGACCTTATGGGCAGCAGCACCCGCATCCTCTATTCAAACCAAAGCGAATTTGAAAGGGTGGGGCGCACATATGCGGCCCAGATTGAAAATTGCGGCACCGGATCTCTTGAGACCCAATGGCTAACTGCAAAGGGTGATACGATCGACGTGCTGCTCAACATCACGCCCATTAACTTCCCCGACAGATCGGAAGAGGTTGTTTTCACGGTCCTGGACATCAGTGCCCGGAAAAAAGCTGAGACTCTTTTAAAGGAATCGGAGCGCAATTACCGGGAAATTTTTAATGCCGTCAATGATGTGCTTCTGATTCATGACAAAGATACAGGCCAGATTATCGATGCGAATGCCAAAGTGACGGAGCTGTACGGTTATACATCGGGAGAATTGTGTGGCCAAACGGTTGAATGCCTCAGTCTGGGGGAGCCTCCTTTCGGCGGAGTGGAAGCTGCCGCGAATGTTAAACGGGCTGTTGAGGTAGGCCCTCACCTATTCGAGTGGCGGGCGCGCCATAAATCCGGCCAGGCCTTCTGGGTGGAGGTCAATCTAAAGCTGGCCTCTATCGGCGGGGCGGAGCGGCTGCTTGCTGTCGTCAGGGATATAAATCAACGCAAAGCCAATGAGATGGAGCTAAAAGCCTATCGCGAGCACTTAGAGGAACTCGTGAGGAGCCGCACGGCCGCGCTTGAGAAAAAAACAGAGGAGATGGAAACGTTCACCTATTCCGTCTCACACGATCTAAAGGCGCCCCTGCGCGGCATTGACGGGTATAGCCGTCTTCTGGCTGATGAATATGCGAATAAGCTCGATGAGGAGGGGCTGCAGTTTCTGGCGAACATCCGCAGCGCTACGGAACAAATGCATCAATTGATCGAGGATCTCTTGGCCTACTCACGGATGGAGCGCCAGGATCTGCGTCCAATTCCCGTCGACATTCAACAACTGATCGATGAACTGCTTTTTGAAAGACAGCATGAGATTACCTCGCGATTCATTCACATTGCAACCGAAGTGCCGCCCGAGCGTCCTGTATGCGATCGCGAAAGTCTTCGCCAAATACTGGGGAATTTTTTAGATAACGCCATTAAATTCACGGTCTCGACATCGGCCCCCCAAGTTGTCTTGCAGGTTTTAAAAACAACAGACGGCTGGCGGTTTTCGGTCAAGGACAACGGCATCGGCTTCGACCCCAAATACCAGGAGCGCATCTTTGGCATTTTTCAACGCCTCCACCATGCTGAAGACTTTCCCGGCACCGGGGTCGGTTTGGCCATCGTTAAAAAGGCCGCCGTCCGGATGGGAGGAAGGACCTGGGCTGAAAGCAGCCCGGGCCGGGGCGCCACCTTTTATGTGGAAATTCCCCAAGCCCAGTCGCCGGAGAATATCGCCTAGCATACCGTTGCAGGTCATAGACGACTGAGACCGTCCTGAACCGTAATTGGGATTACGCCCGATTGATCAAGGGCGCCCTCGGACGTCGACTGACCATGTCCGCCCGATGGCATTCATCCTCCTTTCGATGAGGCGCGCGGAGGCACGATCATGGCAGGTTCTTTCATATCCCTGCTGGGCAGCTTCGATCTGGATACCCTGGAGGCCCATCAGGGACCTGTTGTCGGGCTGTGGCCGGACTACCGCATGGCTTACCAGAATCCGGCATGGTTCGCCTTTGCCAGCGCCAATGACAGTGAACCGGCGATCTCGCGCGACTGGCCGATCGGCCGGTCTTTGATGGAGGCGGTACCCGAAGAGCTCAAGCCCTTCTATCGCGGGGCCTTCAACCGATGCCTTGTCAAGGGGAAGCCCTGGCATCATGACTACGAGTGCTCCAGCGACGCTGTTTTGCGACATTTTCATCTCACCGCCTACCCTCTGGTGCAACGGCAGGGGCTTCTGATCGTGCATTCCCTGACAAGGGAAATCCTCCCTGACGATGAGGGTCGCCGGGCGGTGCCCTTTTCCTTTTCGCAGCACCGCGACCGCCACGGTTTCGTCCACCAGTGTGCCAATTGCCGGCGGGTTCAGAATCTCGCCCAGGGCCCCGACTGCTGGGACTGGGTGCCGTCGCTGATCAAGACCCCTTACGGCATGGTCAGTCACTCGATCTGCCCCATCTGCCTTGCGTATTATCACCCCTGAAGGCCATCTCGATTCCCACCAGCGCATCGGATGTACCCGCCGGAGCTTCTGCCCCCTGTCGTTTGACGATTCGCACTGCCCCATGGCCCCATCAGTGATTTTTCATCACTGATTTATGGTCGTTTTTTCAATGTCATCTTTTCCCGCTAAGCGACGAAAATAGCTATGAAGATCCATAATGCCTGTATTTCGGCAGGTTTCGAAAGGCCCGGCAGAGGAAATCACCATGTCCCATTTGCGGAACGCGTTTGCAGAAAATCTGAAGAATTTCGACATCACCGAACGGGAGGCCATGGAAAACGTGGTCTTGTGCACGGCCGGTCTCGATTTCTGCTGCCCCGATGACACCCCCGACCACCCCGATGCTTCGCAGGGAGAAACCCCATGAAGGCCAAAGTCCTCATCGTCGACGACGAGCCTGCCATCCGGCGCTTGGTTTCACGCACACTGGCGCGACGGGGCTACGAATGCCATTCCGTGGAAAACGCCCAGGCGGTGCGCCAATCGCTTGCCATTGCCACGGTCGATCTTTTAATCAGCGATATTCGCATGCCGGGCGAGTCCGGCCTCGACCTGGTCCGCTCCGTATCCCACACATACCCCCATATGGCCATCATGATGGTCTCCGGCCTGGACGACGGTGAAGTGATTGAATCCGTCATCGATATGGGCGTGGACGGCTACATCACCAAACCTTTCGAGACAAATCAGCTGCTGGTGAGCGCCGAACTGGCCCTCAGCCATCGCCGGCTGTCCATCGAAGGGGAGCAACATCGCCGGCAACTCGAACACCGGGTGGACGATCGCGCGGCTAAGTTGGCTGAAACCGTTAAAAGCCTGGTCGCCGCCCGTCGGGAAAGCGAAAAAGCCAAGACCCTTTTCAAAGGACTTTTTACCAATGCCAAAGTCGGCATCGCCATCGGCAAGCCGACCCCGGACGGCAAAGATTTTGTCTTCGTGGACGTCAACCCGGCCGCCGAAGCCATCATCGGCAGATCCCGCCGGGATGTGCTGCAATGTTCGATTCGGGACGTTTTCCCCCAAAGCGAGGACATCGGACTGCTGGACTGGGCCCGCACCGTATCCCATACCGGTCGGACCGAGGACCGCCTCGTCGCTATCCCCAAGGAGGGCAAAACTCTGTGGCGGCAATTCTGCATCTTTCCTCTGCCCACCGGAGAAATCGTGGCCTTCATTTCGGATGAAACCGAGCGCATCCTGGCCGAACGCCAGCTGCGCGACCAGGTCAATTTTATCCAGAATCTTATCGAAAGTTTCCCCAGCCCCATGTTCTACAAGGGCACCGACGGTTGCTATCAGGGCTGCAACTCGGCTTTCGCCAAGTTGCTGGGCCGGTCCCGGGAGGCGGTTGTGGGCCTGACGGCTGAAGAAGCATTTCCTGAGGATCTGGCGCAAACCTATATGGCCGTCGACCGCGAGCTGTTCACCCAGGGCGGTTATCGGCAAATCGAAACGCAAATAAAAATCGGCGACGGCGAACAACGCGACTTCATTGTGAGCAAACGCATCTACACCGACGACGAAGGCCGGATTGCCGGGGTGGTGGGGGTGTTGATGGACATCAGCGAACGCATCCAGGCCGAGGCCTTCCTTAAGGAAAGCGAAGCTGAATTCCGCGCCATCGCCGAAAGCGCCCAGGACGCCATCATCAAAATTGATGACCAGGGATGTGTCACCTACTGGAATCACGCCTCCGAAGCCATCTTCGGCTATTCGGCGGCGGAAGCCGTGGGCCAGGCGCTGCATCCCCTGATCACCCCTTCTCGCCTCCATGCCGACATCCATCATGCTCTGGAGAATTTCCGCCAGACAGGGCGGGGAACGAGCATCGGGAAAATTATCACAATCACTGCCAAGAGGAAAAGCGGCGAGGAGTTCCCCGCCGATTTGTCCATCTCCAGTGTCTTCCTTCACGGCGCCTGGCATGCCATCGGCATCGTGCGCGACATCACCGAACGCAAGCAGATGGAGGAGCGACTGCTGGCGAAGCACCACAAACTCAAAGCTATCCAAAAAGATCTCGAAGCCCAGAATCTGCACCTGGCCAAAATGCACGCCGAACTCAAGCAGGCTCAGCAGCAGACAGTCCAGCAGGAGAAAATGGCCTCCATCGGCCAACTGGCCGCCGGCGTAGCCCACGAGATCAATAACCCCACCGGATTTGTCAGCAGCAACCTTAAAAGCCTGCAGGACTACCTCGAGGACCTCTTCCGGCTGTTGACCGCCTATGGGGAACTGCGCTCTCTTCTCGACGCCTCCCCGAACCCGGCGCCCGTCGAAACTGCCGAACAACTGGACGACATCAAACGAATCGAATCCGACATCGACCTGGAATTTCTGATGTCCGACACCATCGACCTGATCCGGGAATCGCGCGAAGGCACCGACCGGATCAAGAAGATCGTCATCGACTTGAAGGACTTCGCCCACCCGGGCCAGCACGAACGCATGACCGCCGACATCAACCGCAACATCGAATCGGTGCTCAACATCGTCTGGAACGAACTCAAGTACAATGCCACCGTGCAAAAAGACTTCGGCGACCTGCCGCCGGTGGAATGCTACCCCCAGCAGCTCAACCAGGTGTTTATGAACCTGCTGGTCAACGCCGGCCATGCCATGCAAACCATGGGCGAGATCCACATCGCCACCCGCACCGCCGGAGACCATGTCGAGATCACGATCCGGGACACCGGTTGCGGGATCCCGGAGGAAAACCTGAAGCGCATCTTCGATCCCTTTTTCACCACCAAACCGGTGGGCAAGGGTACCGGACTGGGGCTGAATGTGGCCTACAACATTATCAAGAAGCATGGTGGTGAAATCAAAGCGGCCAGCCAGGTTGGCGAAGGCACCACCTTTACGATCCGGCTACCCATCGAACTGCCGGAAAACCTAGCACCCACCGCCGACCGGCCGGACGATGAAAGGGGAGAGCCCTATGTCTGTCAGGTCTCTTAACCCCGAAGCCATGATGATCGTGGACGACGACCCCTCCGTCGGGATGGCGCTGCAACGCATCCTGCGCAAGGAAGGGCGGCGCATTCAGATATGCGCAAGTGGCGAAGAAGCCCTGGGACGCTTAAGCGACCAGGACATCGGCGTTGTCGTCTCAGACCAGATGATGCCGGGCATCGATGGCACGACCCTGTTGGAAGCCATCCGCTACCGCCGCCCGGACATCGTGCGGGTTCTCATGACCGGCTACAGCAGCGAAAACCGGGCCATCGAGGCCATCAACCGCTCCAACATATTCGGCTACATCACCAAGCCCTGGGAAAACAGCGAACTCCGCGCGGTGGTCGACCGCGCTTTCCGCCACCATGCCATGCTGCACGGCCAGCGCGATCAGCTGCTGGCGCTGACCGCTAGCCGGTCGGAATCTAATTTTGTCCGTCAGAATCTCGACCACATCCAGGCCCGCATTCTGAAACAGGTTCACACCGTGGAGCGCGATGCCATTATTATGCTGGCCCAGGCGGCCGAAGCCAAGGACGATGACACCGGCGAACATGTCCAGCGCCTGGGGCAGATCGCACGCCGCATCTGCATCGGCCTCGGGCTGGAGGATCGTCTGGTGGAGGAAATCGGCTTTTTCAGCATGGTCCATGACGTGGGCAAAATCCACGTTCCGGACTGCATCCTCAAAAAGCCCGGCCCGCTCACCGACGAGGAATGGGACATCATGCGGCAGCACACCGTCTACGGCGAGCGCATCCTGGTGGACCGCCCGATCTACGGTATCGCCCGCCAGATCGCCCGCTCCCATCATGAACGCTGGGACGGCAAAGGCTACCCCGACGGCCTCAAGGGGCGCGCCATCCCCATCGCCGCACGCATCGTGGCCGTGGCGGACGTGTTCGACGCCTTGACCCACGAACGGCCCTACAAGGCCGCCTGGCCGGTTGCGCAGGCCGTGGAGGAAATTCGCAACCAGTCGGGCGCCGCCTTCGATCCCCAGGTGGTGCGGGCCTTCCTGGCATCCATCGAAGAGAAGACCGGTTTCCCTGAGGAAATGGAGGAGGATCATGCCGGATGCTGAACACACCATCTTGCTGGTGGATGACGAAGCGCCCATTTTACGCGCCCTCCAGCGCCTGTTTCGACGCGAAGGCTATCGTATCCTGACGGCCGAGGGCGGCGAACAGGCCCTGACCCTGCTGGCCGACACCGAGGATCCGGTCTCCCTGATCATCTCGGACCAGCGCATGCCCGGCATGAACGGGGCCCAGTTCCTGGAGCAGTCACGGAAAACGGCGCCGGACGCCATCCGGTTCCTGCTGACCGGATATTCCGATCTGGACGCGGTGGTGGCCTCGATCAACCGCGGCGAAATCCAGCGCTACCTGACCAAGCCCTGGAACGATCAGGACCTTCTGCTGCAAGCGCGCCAGGCCATCGAACAGGTGGAACTGCGCCGCGAAAACCATCGCCTGCTCGAGCTGACCCGGCAGCAGAACATGGAATTGCAGGCTTTCAACCAGAAGCTCGAAAAAAAGGTCGAAGCCCGCACCAAAACGATAACGGACAAAAACAAGAAGCTGTCGCGCGCCAATACCGCTCTCAACCGCAGCCTGGTGGACACGGTGCGGCTGCTGGCCTCCCTCATCCAGACCCTGAACCCTTTCCTGGGGAACCAGATGAAAGACACGGCCAAGCTGGCCTTGCAGTTGGGGCGCCGGGTGGGTCTGAAAAGCGATGTCCTCGAAAATATCGAACTGGCGGCCACGATCCATGACATCGGCCTGATCGGCGGTTCGGAGAAGCTCAGCCGGAAGGACATCCTGGAAGTGTCGTCCCTTGAAGCGACGGAATACCGTCAGCACCCGATTGTGGGTTCGGTCTGCCTGCAGGCCATGGAGCGCATGGCGCCGGTGGCCGATATCGTCCTGCACCACCATGAAGCCTTTGACGGCAGTGGTTTCCCGGCCGGGCTGCAGGGCGACGACATCCCCCTGGGGGCCCGCATCGTCGGGCCCGTTTCCGACTACGTCCGCCTGTCCCAATCCTGGCCTGACAACGTCGTCAAAATCATGACCCGGGCCAAACATCTCCTGGGCGCGGCGGCCGACGACATCATGATGACCGACCGGGACACATTGGTGGCCACCCTCAACCGCAAGTGCCTGCTGGCAAGGGCCCAGAAAATGTACGATCCGGAAATCGTCATGGCCTTGATTGCCATGCTGGATAAAACCTCGGGGGATGCCGACAGCGCCGCGGCGGCAGGCGGCGTGCGGCACGTCCATTACGATGAGCTGCAGGTGGGCATGCGGATCGCGATGGAAATCAGAACCCGCAACGGGCGGTTCGTCCTGCCGGCGGACAGTGTGCTCAACAAAATGCTGCTCAAGGGCATCCAGCGATTGGGGCGCGAAGCCGCCATCGTGGAGACGGTGCCGGTAATCGCGGAGGAGCGCAACAATGACTGAACTCAGTCTGGCGGCCATCGATCGCATCGATAATTTGCCGACGCTGCCCCAGGTGGTCGTTGAAGTTAACCGGCTTATGCAGGATCCGGATGTCTCCCTGCAGCAGGTGGGGGAGCTCATCGAGAAAGATCTGGCCCTGGCGCCCCGCATTCTCAAATTGGTGAATTCCTCTTTTTTCGGTCTCTCCACGCGGATCAGCAGCATTTCGCGGGCGGTGGTCCTGCTGGGGTTCAATACCGTGCGCAGTGCGTTGTTTTCGGTGGCGGTGATCGATGCCATGGCCTCGGGGCGCGACGACGGCCTTTTCAATATCCAGTCTTTCTGGAAGCACTCCCTGACGGTGGCCGTGATCAGCCGCTATATCAGCCAACAAACCGGTCTGGCCGACAAAGAAAATGCTTTCACGGCCGGCCTGCTGCATGACATCGGGAAAATCGTTTTGTGGCAACATTTCAACCCGTGGTTCAAAGCGGTCCATGAAAAGGCCGTTCGGGAAGGTCTTCCGCTTTTCCGGATCGAAGACCAGGAAGGCGACTTCTCCCATGCTGCCATCGGAGCTCATTTGGCCCAGAAGTGGCAATTGCCTGAAGTGCTCTGCCGGGCCATCCGTTTCCATCACCGCCCCACACGGGACGCGAATGCCGCCCCTGAGGGCATTATACACGTGGCCGATATCCTCAGCCATTGCGTGGCCGATAATAACAACAGCTACCGCCTGGAGGAAGCCGCCGTGGATGTGAACGACCCGCCGTGGGCAGTCGTAAAAGATGTTCATCAGTGGTATCCGGCCATCGCCGATGAAATCGAAGAGGCCTGCCAGTTCTTTTTAAAAGGATAGCTTTATGGACGAATACCGGCACAACATTCTCTGCGTCGATGACGAACTCAATGTGCTCAACGCGCTCAAACGCCTCCTGCGCAAAGAGGATTTCAAGATCTTCACGGCTCCCAGCGGCAAAGAGGGGCTTGCGGTTTTGGAAAGGGAGGCGATTCATCTCGTCATCTGCGACCAGCGCATGCCCGAGATGAACGGCATCGAATTCCTTTCCCAGGTACGCGAACGTTATCCCGACATTGTCCGCATCAGCCTGACCGGCTACACGGAAGTGGATGCCATCACCGAATCCATCAATCGCGGAAACATCTACAAGTTTTTCCTCAAGCCCTGGAACGATCAGCAGCTCAAGCTGGAGATTCGTCAGGCGCTGGAATACTATGATCTGAGCCGGGACAACCGTCGCCTCAATGCGGAGCTGCGCGAAAAGAACCAGGCGCTCGAGGGGATCAACGCCAATCTCGAAGCGCTGGTTGAGGAACGCACCGAGGAGCTGGCCTTCCGCAACCGGGCCCTTGAAATCTCCCACGCCGTGCTCGACAATCTACCGATTCCGGTGGCTGGGATCAGTACCGATAGGATCATCGTTCTGGCGAACCTGGACGCCCATAAGTTCTTCGGCGACAGCGCGCCCTTTTCGGTCGGCACCCCCGTCGCGCAGGGGCTGCCGCAGGCGGTATGCGATCTGGTCGACGCCGTGTTCAAGACCAACCAGCCGGGGGACTGCGTCCTCACCCTGGCGGATGCCGGCACCTGGCGTGTGAAGGGCATGCCCCTGAAGGACAACCGCATCGGCCAGGGGGTCATCATCACGACCGAGGCGGCGGCAATGGGCGACGGGCCCTCTAATCCTTAGGGAGATCCATCCATGGCTGAAATCGACATCGACCGGAAAAAGGTAGTGGTCAAAATCGTCTACTACGGCCCGGCCCTAAGCGGCAAAACCACCAATCTGATGCAACTGCACGGTCTGCTGGATCCGACGAGCTGCGGCGAGTTCATGTCCTTTGAAACCAAGGGGGACCGCACCCTGTTCTTCGATCTGCTGCCCATGATGATCCGCACCCCCCAGGGCTTCAGCGCCAAAATCAAACTCTTCACCGTTCCCGGCCAGGTGGCCCATGACGCCACCCGCAAGGCCGTGCTCTCCCGGGCCGACGGGGTGGTCTTCGTGGCGGACTCCCAGGAGAGCCAGGCCCTCAACAACTTCGAAAGTTTTTCCAACCTCGAAGCCAACGCGGGCCGGGTGGGGTTGGACTTCGCCCGGCTGCCTCTGGTGATCCAATTCAACAAGCGTGACCTGCCCGATATCGTCAGCGAGGACCAGGTGCAGCAACGCTGGCGCCCCAGCGGCCTGCCCCTGATCTTTGCCGCGGCCCTGCAGGGGAAAGGCGTTCGGGATACCTTCGCGGCCATCCTGAACGCCACCTTCCGGCATCTGGAGGATCAGATGCAATTGGGCCGCCGCTGCGGATTCACCGAGACGCTGTTCAGGGAACTCGCCGGGAATTTAGCGGAGTGATATCGTGGTGACTGAGACGGAACATACCCTTGCGACGGAAGCCTTCGACCGCGAATACGGTCTGACGGATCTTCTGGATCCCAAACGACTGGCCGTGGTCTTCCGCCAGGTCGAAGCCGGCGGCTTGCTACGGCTGGTCATATGCCATCCGGACGGAAAGCCCTATTTCCCGAAGGGGGCGCCGGCGTCCTCATCTTCAACCGACGAACTCCCTCAGGGGGCGACGCTGCCCCTTCGCCATGAGCTGGAAACGGTAGGGATTCTTCAGGTGCGAGGGGCGGCAGATCTCGCCCCGGAGGCCCGGCGCAGTGTGGCCGGCTTTGCCCGGGCCGTGCTGGAAGGCCTCATGATGGAGCGCTACCGTTATCTCATGAGCGCCCGCCTGCATGGGGAAGTGGTCGAGGATTCCTACCTGCGCCTGCAGCAAAAGGCCGAAGCCCTGGCCAAATCTGAAGCCCGTTATAAGGGGCTGGCCGCCCGACTTGAGAAAGAGGTTGCTCGGCAGGCCGAAGAAATCCGTGAGACCCAGGCCCGTCTGATGGAACGCGCCCAGCTGGCGGCCATCGGGCAACTGGCGGCCGGCATGGCCCACGAAATTAACAACCCCATGGGCTTTATCAGCAGCAATCTCAACACGCTGGAGCAATACACCCGCGAACTCGCCCCCCTTTTGACCGATGCGCGCCGCTTTTGGCGCTTTATAGAGGGTTGTCCTGCGCCGCTAGAGGGACGGGATGATGTCGGCCGGCAAGCCGCCGCACTAGAGGAGGCGGCCTGCCGGATCGACCTCGATTACCTGCTTGTCGATCTGCCGGAGTTGCTCCGGGAATCCCGCGAGGGCAGCGAGCGCATCCGCACTATTGTCGCCAACCTCAAATCCTTTGCCCAGCCCGGAATTGAAACCAGGACCACCCTGGACCTCAATCGCTGCCTCGAAGCCACCCTCCAGGTGCTGAGCCCCAACATGGCCGGCCGCGTCACGGCCGCCTGCCGCCTGGCGGACGCCCTGCCGGAAGTCCTGGGAAGCGAATCCCAACTCAACCAGGCCTTCATGAACGTGATCCTGAACGCCGTGCAGGCCTCGCCCGCCGGCGGGGAGATACGCCTTCACACGGTCCGGAGCGGGGATGCCGTCGAGGTGCAGATTGCCGATGACGGGCCTGGCATTCCCGAGGCGCATCACAACCGTGTCTTCGAACCGTTCTACACCACCCGCGAGGTGGGCGACGGTTGCGGATTGGGTCTGACCCTGACTTACAACACCATTCAGCAGCATGGCGGAACAATCCGGATTCAGAATCCTCCGGCGGGCGGGACCACCGTGGTGATTCGTCTGCCCATCGATGGGGGGCGCTGATATGTCACGCTTGGCATCCCTCTTCCTGGATCAGGCGCCAAGCGCCGCCATACCCAAGGCCGCACCCGGCAAACCGCAGGCACACCCCGCCTATACCGTGCTGTTCGTGGACGACGAGCCGAGCGTTCTCAAGGCCATGCGGCGCATTTTCCACCGGGAAAACTACTGCCTCCGGACCGCCTCTTCAGGGGCTGAAGCCCTGACGATTCTCGAAGCCCAGCCCGCCCATGTGGTCGTCTCCGACCACCGCATGCCCGGCATGACCGGGGCCGAACTGCTGCGCGAAATCAAAGCCCGCTGGCCCCAAACCATCCGCATCATGCTCACGGGCCACGCTGACGTCAGCGCCGTCATGGGGGCCGTCAACGAGGGGGCGGTCTATAAATTCATTACCAAACCCTGGAACGACGAAGACCTGCGCCTCACGGTGAGCCTGGCCCTGGAGCGCTTCGATCTCATCCAGTCCAACCAGACGCTCAAAAAAGAGACTGCCGCCCAGAAAAAGAAAATCAAGGAGCTCAGCCGGTTCGTCAATGTCCACCGCAGCCAGATCGGAGCGGTATTGGTGAAGGAAGGCTTGATCCAGCAGACGGATCTGGACAAGGCCCTGGCGACCCAGGTGCGCACCCGGCGGATTCTGCCCCGGATCCTGCTGGACATGAACCTGCTCGACGAATCCGCCCTTATCAAGGTCATCCAGAACCGCTTCAGCATCAAGCGTGTCTCTCCGGGAGAATTCAACGTTCCGCGGGAGCTGGCCGCCCTCGTCCCGCGGGAGGTCTGCGAGAAGAATGTGCTTCTCCCTCTGACCCGCACGCCCCAAGGGCTGGTGGTGGCCATGGCCGACCCCACCGACATGGCCAAGGTGGAAGATCTCAAATTCATCACGGGGATGCCGGTCATGCCGGCGGTGACCACCCAGGCGGAGATCCTGGCCAAAATAACGGACGTTTTCGGCGATTCGGAATCCCTGGAAAACGTCCTCTCGGAAATCGATATGACCGATCCCTCCGAGACCATCGAAATCATTCTCGAAGAAGAGGATGAAGATGCCAGTCTCGAGGAACTGCTGCGGGGCAAGGACCAGCCCCCGGCCATCCGCATCGTGAATGCCATCATTTCGGACGCCCTGCGGCATCACGCCTCGGACGTGCATATCGAACCCAAAACCAAGCATGTCATGGTGCGCTACCGCATCGACGACCTGCTGCAGGACAAGATCCACTTTCCCCTGACCCTGCACATGGCCATCGTCTCGCGCATCAAGATCATGAGCGAGCTCGACATCACCGAACGCCGCCGCCCCCAGGACGGCCGCATCACGGTGAAGACCTCCTCGCGCATGGTGGACATGCGCATCTCCACCCTGCCCACCATCAACGGGGAAAAGGTGGTGATGCGCATCCTGGACAAGAACGCCGCCGTGCGCAGCCTGACCGACCTGGGCTTCGCGGAGAAGGATTTTACCCGTATAGCGCGCTTCATCGAGCAGCCCCAGGGCATCGTGCTGACCACCGGCCCCACCGGCAGCGGCAAGACCACCACCCTGTATGCCCTGCTGCGGGAGGGCGCTCGCATCACCAAAAATTTCACCACCATCGAGGACCCGGTGGAATACCACATGGGCATGGCCCAGCAGGTCAACGTGCGCGAGAAGATCGGCCTGACCTTCCCGGGGGTGCTGCGGTCCATCCTGCGCCAGGACCCCAACGTGATCATGCTGGGGGAAATCCGGGATTTCGAGACCGCCGAGGTGGCCTTTCACGCCGCCCTCACCGGGCATCTCGTGCTGAGCACGCTGCACACCAACAACAGTGTGGCCTCGATTACCCGGCTGCGGGACATGGGGATGAAAGCCTATGTCATCAGCGAAGCCCTGATCGGGGTGATCGCCCAGCGCCTGGTGCGCCGGATCTGCCCGGACTGCCGGGTATCCGAGCAACCCTCCGAGGAAACCCTGCGGGCCGTCAAGGTGGTGGGCATGGACCTGTCGACCAGCAAGGGGGCCGGCTGTTCAAAATGCAGCCAGGCCGGCTATCGCGGCCGCATGGGCATCTATGAGGTCTTCCAGGCCGACGGTGAAATCCGGCGCATGATCCACGCCGAAGCGGCCGAGAGCGAAATGATGCGGGCGGCCTGCATGGCCGGGATGACGACCCTGCTCGAGGATGCCATTGCCAAGGTAGGACAGGGCCTGACCACTTGTGAAGAAATCATCCGTGTCCTGGGCCCCCAGGATACGCTGGAAATTCAGTGCCGCCACTGCGGGGTGTTCCTGGCGGAACGTTTCCCCTTCTGTCCCTATTGCGGCGGCGCCAACCTGCCACGCTGCCAGGCCTGCGGCAAGCTGTTGGCCGCGGACTGGGCCGCCTGTCCGGCCTGCGGACGGCGGGTGGCCGAACCCGACAACAAGCACCTCACAACATCAACAGCGACCTATGAAAAGGATGCGAGATGAAAGACGACACCGTATTGGTTGTGGACGACGATGCGCCCATTCTCAAGGCCATCCAGCGGGTGCTCCGCAAGGAGCACTGCCGGGTGCTGACCGCCCCAAGCGCTGAAAAGGGCCTGGCGCTCCTGGCGGAAGAAGACATCCAGATCGTGATCAGTGACAAGAACATGCCCCGCACCGACGGACTGGTGTTCCTCAAACAGGTCAAGAGCGAATTCCCCCAGGTGCTGACCATCATGCTGACCGGCAACGCGGATCTCAATTCGGCCGTGGAAGCCATCAACGCGGCCGGCGTCTTCAAATACCTGGTCAAACCCTGGGACGACGACGACCTGCGCTTCACCGTGCGGGAGGCCCTGGCCTTCGTCCGCCGGCAGCACGCCGGATTTTCCAGCCGCTACGACGCCAAATCCAACGACATCGTCCGGCGCGATCTGGAGAAGGATTTTCCCGGCATCACCCACGTCGTCCGGGACAAGGACGGGTATATCATCGGCTGAAGGGACAGGGCCGACAGATCGAGCGACACCCGCCGCAGACCGTGCCGCTGGCCGACGCCCCATCCGCAGCCCCGCTGAGACATGCTGATGTTCACCCTGATCGGCGTATGATCTTGCGGATCACGCAAGACCGGCAAAGGCAGAAACCGAACGAACGACGTGGCCGCGCAAAGCACTGTTTCCCAAAACCCGACGCTCAACGAAGCGGCACGCCTGCGGGTCGCGCGCGATACCACAGTTTCCCTGGCAGATGGGCATGACGCTTTGCATCACCTATTGCTTTTTTATTACGCCCTTGCGGAGCCGCATCGTCACTCATATCGTGGCCTTGGCGAGGACGTCCGGGCGCTCGGAGATGGGGCCGGCACATTCTCTTGCTGCAGTCCGAATCCGGGGGGGGAGAAATCACCCTGGCAATATACCGCAGGGATCATCCAGTGCCGACCGCACACTGGCCGCAAGATCTATTCGGGAGAAGGGCTTCTGGAGAAAATGGACGCTACCATCCAGAACGCCCCTGAGAGCGATCGCATCGGCGGTGTAGCCGGATATGAAAAGCACCTTGAGGTCGGGGTATTGGGCCTGAAAGCGCTCGGCCAGATCATGGCCGTTCATTCCCGGCATGACCACGTCTGTGATCAGCAGATCGATCTGGTCCGCATGCGCTTCGGCCAGTTCCAGGGCCCGGTCCGGGGTCAACGCGTCCAGCACGCTGTAGTCCAGTCCGGACAAAATTCGTTTGATCAGCTGCAGAATGGCGATCTCATCTTCTACGACCAGCACGGTTTCACCGCGACCCTTGGCGATCAGGGCGGTCTCCGGCTTCCGCTCGTTCGCCACTGCACCGGCATGTCCGGGCAGGTAGATACGGAAGCTGGTGTCACGTCCCGGTTCGCTGTATACATTGATGAATCCGTCATTCTGCCTCACGATCCCGTACACCGTGGCCAGCCCCAGGCCGGTGCCGCAACCGATCTCCTTGGTCGTGAAAAAGGGGTCGAATATCTTTTCAAGCGTTTCCCGTTCCATGCCGCGGCCATTGTCGCTGACCGCCAGCATGACGTAGTTTCCCGGCAGACATTCCGCATGGTCGACACAATAGGCCTCGTCGATGGTCACCGCACGCGTCTCGATGGTCAATTGGCCCACGTCGGCAATGGCATCCCGCGCATTGACGCACAGATTGGCCAGAATCTGATCGAGTTGGGAAGGATCCATTTGGATGGGCCATAATTTGGCACCGGGCTGCCATACGAGATTGATATCTTCGCCGATCAGCCGGCGCAGCATCTTGAGCATGTTCTCCACGGCCGCATTCAGATCCAGAACCTCCGGGGCGATGACTTGCTGCCGGGCAAAGGCCAGCAACTGCCGGGTGATGCTGGTGGAACGCTGCGCGGCGGCAAGCACTTCCGCTAAATCGCTTTGCAGCGGGTGCTGGGAATCGAGCTGCTGCAGGGCCAGTTCCGTATGGCCGATGATCACGCTGAGCATATTGTTGAAATCGTGGGCCACACCGCCTGCCAGGCGGCCCACGGACTCCAGCTTCTGGGCCTGGAGCAGTTGGGCCTGGAGTTTCTTGCGCTCCGCCTCGCTTTGTCTGCGTTCGGTAACGTCGCGGGCCAGCCCCCGGAAGCCAACCGCCCTGCCTTTTGCATCCCGCATCAAGGCAACGGAGGTTTCGATGTCCGCCAGCGTGCCGTCCTTTTTGATAATTTGCCAGTCGAACGCTTTGGCGGGCTCACCGCTGGAGAGCACGCGATTGAAGGTCCGGAATACGCGCTTGGCATTTTTCGGGTCCATATAGTCCCGGTTGTTCATGCCCATCAGTTTGGATTCCGGATATCCGAGGATACGCCTCGCGGCAGGATTGAAAAACGTTAAGTTCCCCGCCAGATCCACTTCAAAATAGCCCGCTTCCATATTGTCCAGAATGGTCCTGTATTTCTCTTCGCTCTCCCGAAGAGACTGTTCCATCTCCTGACGGGCCTGGATCTCGCGTTCCGCCTGGAGCATTTTCTGTTCGAGCTTGCGCACCAGCCTGGCGTTATAGAGTTTGAAAATTTCCTCGTCCGGAGCGGCGTCCGGGGTCGTTGAACCATTCCGGTGCTCGGCCGCGGCGATAAGGGCATCGACCGCCGCCATAAATTTCTTCGGTTCGCAGGGCTTCACAATGAAGCGATCCGCCCCGATCTTCAAAGCCAGCTCCTCATCCTTCGGGCCGGTGTAGGTGGCCGTGTAGATGATGAAGGGGATCCTGCTCAGGGTCGGTGCCTTTCGGACCCGGCGGCATAACTCGAACCCGTCCATCTCCGGCATCAGAATGTCGCTTACGATCAGATCGATCCCGCCCTTCTCAAGAATGGCCAGGCCTTCGGCACCGTTGGCGGCCGGTTGCACGGTGTAGCCGTTTCCTTTGAACAAGGCCTCGAGCAGATACAGATTTTCTTCATGGTCATCGACAATCAGAATGTTCATAGTGGCTGTCCATATGATTCGGATCGCTGCGAATTACAGGCCTTTGGAGGAATCGGGCGGCCAGGAAGACCCGCGCGCTCGGTGCGCTCTTAAAGATATCGCCGGATTTCATCGGCAAACGTTTCGGGATTGATGGGTTTTTCGATATAGCCGGTGGCGCCGGCGGCCAGAATCCGTTCCCGATCTCCCACCATGGCGTAGGAGGTCACAGCGATGATGGGGACCTCCGCCAGTTCGGGATGGCCCTTAAGCGCTTCGGCCACGGCGTAGCCGTCCATTTCGGGCAATTGGATGTCGAGCAAAATGGCCCGCGGACGCCGCCGCAAGGCCTCGGCGACCCCCTGGCGGCCGTCCGGAGCGCCGATGATAGTAAAACCGTTTTTCTCCAAGAGAAACCGCATCATGTATAAATTCTGAGGATTGTCCTCGATGATGAGCAGGTGATCGTTCATGATGGTCTCCCATGCCGAGGAAAGCGGATGGTGAAGGTGCTCCCCTGGCCCCACCGGCTGCCGGCGTCGATGGTGCCGCCCATCAGCGTGATGAGTTTGCGGCAGATGGACAGCCCCAGGCCGGTTCCCTCGTGTTTGCGCGCCAGGCCTGTATCGATCTGGTGAAAGGGCTGGAACAGGCCGGGCAGATCTTCCGGCCGGATCCCGATTCCGGTGTCGGAAACCGCGATCGTGTAGTCATCGCCATCTCGGCTTCCGGCAATTCGCACGGATCCTTGGTCCGTAAATTTGACGGCGTTGTTAAGCAAATTGAGCATGATTTGTTCCAAACGACGCTGATCCGTGGTGGCCTCGGTCACATTGTCAGCGATCTCAACCGTCAGTGCAACCCCCTTCTTTTCAGCCTGTGGCGCCACCAGCCGGGTCACTTTTCCGATGGCATCACGCAGATCGAAGGTCGTCGGCGCCAATTCGAGCTGTTCGGCCTCGATTTTGGAAATGTCCAGGACATCGTTGATCAGGGCCAGCAAATGACGCGAGCTGTTCTGCACCATTTGGAGCTGCTTGTGCTGCTCGTCGTTCAAGGGTCCCGCCAGTTCCTGGAGCAAGATGCCGGTGAAACCGATAATGGAGTTGAGGGGGGTGCGCAATTCATGGCTCATGGTGGCCAAAAAGGCGGATTTGAGATGATCGGCGGATTCAGCCCGCTCCTTGGCTTCGACCAACTCAGCGGTGCGCTCCGCCACACGCTGTTCCAGTACTTCTGCGTGACGCCGCAGCTCCTCATTGAGGCGACGGATCTTTTCATCGGCCTCCACGCGGTCTGTTATATCGGAGCCGATGCTCAGGATCTCCTTCAGTTTTCCCTGTTCATCGAAGACCATCCGGTTGCGCCAGTCGATCCAGACCCGGTCGCCGCCACGTCGTATGTTCTCATTGATATTGCGCTCGAACTTTTTCGGGTCGGCGATAATCTCCTCCATCAACGATTCCAGATTACGGCCGCTGCTTTCATATGGCGGTACGATCGTTTCCATCACGCTGCGGCCCATGATCTCCGCTTCACGGTAGCCGAAAAAGCGCTGCCCGAACTCATTCAGAAAAGTCACCCGCCCGTCGCACGAAAAACGGAGAATGATGCTGTTGGCCAGCACCACCAATTCCCGGTATTTTTGTTCACTCGCATTGAGGGCGCGGTTGATCTCCTGAAGCTCCCGCGTGCGGCGGTTGACCTTGGATTTCAGGATGAAACTGCCGGCAATGCTCAATAAAAGGGCCAGCCCTGCGACCAGCCCGGCGATCCGGACCCAGACCGGCAGGGTGAAATGAACCTTCTCAGATACCCATCGATCGAGGGACTGGTAGTAAATCGATTGGGGGTCCTGTTTAAGACGGATGAGATGACGGTCGATCGCCGCCAGCATGTCGGCGTTGGTGCCCTTCGGGGCAACAAAAAAGAGGTTGGAGGGGTTGAAAATGATCGCGGTGTCTTCAAGGCGAAATTGTTTGGCGTGCATCAATCCGTAAAATCGATTGGTGACGGCCGCATCGGCCTCCCCGTCGGCCACTTTTTGGAAAATGGCTTGATAGTCGGGGAGGGTCAGAAGTGTGGCATTCAGGCCGAAGTCATTGATGAGCTGTTCAAAGGCGCGATACTGAACGGAGCGCTCCAGCACCACGATGCGCTTTCCGGCCAAATCGAGAATGGAAGCGATGCCGCTGTCTTTGCGCGCATACACCTGAAACCAGGAAGACAGAACCGGCACCTTGTGAAAAGCATATCGCTTCTCCCGCTCCGCGGTATGGGCAACATCGGGCATGAGATCGAGCCCGCCGCTTGCGAGCCGGTCGAGGCCCTCGCCCCAGGTGCCGATGACATAGTCGAGCTCCCAGCCTTCCGCTGCGGCAATATGGGTGAGGATATCGATGAAGATCCCGGCCGGCCGGCCCGTTTCGTCGACGAAGACCTTGGGCGCGTTCTGATAGACACCGACGGTCACATGCCGGTCCGCCGCATCTGCCGGAAGGGCACCGAAAACAAGCAAGAGCAAGCATAAACCCGTCACGCACCAGTAGAGCCACTGGTCTTTTACCCTTTTTCCCCTGGAATCGTTCATACCCATTGTTCCCCTATCCGCCGCTTGTTCTCAGATGACCTTTCTCAGGCGTCCAGCGCTTCGCGGACTTTGACCGCGAGGGTCTTTTTGGAAAAAGGTTTATGGATGAAATGGACGTCCGAATCCAGCACGCCCCGGTGGGCGATGAGATCGGCGGTATAGCCGGACATGAAAAGCGTCCTTAAATTGGGTTGGGTTTGGGTCAGCGTCTTGGAAAGATCCCGGCCGTTCATGTCCGGCATGACCACATCCGTAATCAACAGGTCAATCTTCCTGTCGTGGTTCGCGGCCAGCGCGATGGCCTCACTTGGGCTGCCGGCCGCGAGCAACGTGTAGTTCAGGGGTTCCAGGATCCGGGCGGTCAGTTTCAGGATACCCGGATCGTCCTCCACCACCAGCACGGTCTCACCGCTGCCCCGAGCGACCGTCTTAATGCTTGGGCGGCGGCTATCGGCCTCCCCCTCGTCATTCCGCGGCAGGTAAATCCTGAAGCGGGTCCCTTTACCCGGTTTACTGGAGACATTGATGAAGCCGTTGTTCTGCTTGGTTATCCCGTAAACCGTGGACAGCCCCAGCCCCGTGCCCCGGCCGACCTCTTTGGTGGTAAAAAAGGGCTCGAAGATATTGTCCAGGGTTTCACGCGCCATGCCGCAGCCGTCATCGCTCACGGTTATTAGAACGAAATCGCCCGGTTTTAACCATGGATGGCCGTCAATGTTTCCCGCGTCGATGGAAATGTTCCGGGTTTCGATGGTGACCTTGCCCACATCCTTGATGGCATCGCGCGCGTTCACGCAGAGATTGGCCAGGATCTGGTCCACCTGGGAGGGATCCATCTTGACCGACCACAGCTCCGGAGCGGGCCGCCAGGCCAGATCGATGTCCTCCCCGATCAGCCGCCGCAGCATCTTGAGCAGGTGCTCCACGGTGTCGTTCAGGTCCAGCACCTCCGGGGCGATGGTTTCCTTGCGGGCGAAGGCCAGCAGTTGCCGGATGATGTCCCGGGACCGCTGGGCCGCATGGAGGATTTCGACCAGATCGCCGTGCAGGGGATCGTCGGGGGGGACCTCCTCCACGGCCAGTTCGGCATAGCCGATGATCACACTCAGGATATTGTTGAAGTCGTGGGCCACCCCGCCGGCCAGCCGCCCCACCGACTCCAGCCGCTGGGACTGGTGAAGCTGGTTCTCCAATTTGCACTGCTCCTTTTCAGCTTGCTTTTGAGCGGTGATATCCTGGATAACACCCATGATTTTGATCATGGTGCCCGACGGATCTCTGACCGGCTGAGCGATGGACTTGATGATTATGGGGGGTGATCCGTCACACGGATGGATCTCGAACTCCAGGTCATAGGGGGTGCCCTTCTCGATCAGATCCATCAGGGCTTGGTGCGTCCTGTCGCGTTCGGGGGTACAGCTCTCAATTTCATCAACGCTGAAAACTTTTCTTTGGGGGTCCAATCCATACATGCGCTTGGCTTCGTCCGAGCCCCAGAAAGTCTCCTGGTGGATATCGTATTCCCAATTGCCCACCCGGCCCATGCGTTGGGCGCTGATATAGCGCCTCTCACTTTCCCGCAAAGCGCGCTCGGCCGCTTTGCGTTCGGAGATATCGCGGGCCACCCCGAGCACTCCGATAAGATGGCCGTCGTCAGCGATCAGCGGCGCTTTAATGGTTTCAAAATGTCCCTGGTAGCCGTCATCGGCAAAGGTGAGCAACTCTTCGTTCATACGGGGTCCGCCGGCTTGCGCGGCCTCACGGTCGTGCTCCTGGAAAAAAACGGCCAGCTCCTTGTCGAACAGGTCGTGGTCGGTCTTACCGACGATCTCCGCTTCCCGGGCCCCCACCAGCCGTTCAAAGGCCCGGTTGCAGAAACGATAAACGCCATGCTGGTCCTTGAGCCAAACCAGGTCCGGGATGGCGTCCATCAGCGCCCCCAGCCGTTGCTCCGACCGGAGGAGTTCCGCCTGGGTTTGTTTGCGTTCGGTGATGTCGTCGTAGACCGCCACGAGTTCGCCGTTGGGAAGCCGGTACACCCGGTTTTCGCGCCAGCTTTCGCGACCGTGGGCATCGCGGTATAGCGCTGCCGGGAAATGCTCGGCCGTCCCCGTCGCCCAAACCCTTTGGAATACATCCAGCAGTCCGTAGTCTTTGACGTCCGGGAAAACTTCCGTGACGCGCCGGCCGACAACATCCCCCCGGCTGACATTCTCGATGCGCTCGGCCGCGGAATTGAAATCCTGTACCACAAAATCGGTCCCTTCGTCCACGGCCGTATAGACGGCAACCCCGCTCGTCATGCACTCGAACAAAGCCCGGAAGCGGTCTTCGCTCTCCCGCAGGGCCGCCAGGGCCTCCTCCCGGTCGGTTAAGACGTCGATCTTATAGAGGGCGAAGGCCAGGTCGTCGCACGCCTCCCGGAAGAGAGTTCTTTCCTCCGGGTCCTGGGCGTAGGCCACTGGTACGGAAACCGATAACATACCATAGAGGCGATCTTCAAAGGCAAGGCGATGGATCAATCGCGCCTGCCCCGAATCCTCCGTCCGCAACGGGCAGCCTTGGCATTCGGAAATCGGATCCTTTACGATCACGGTATCTTCCTGATCCAAGGCCGCGCGCACACAGTCCGGGAATTCACCTTGCCGCAAGCGGTCCTGCATGACCCTGCGACCGCTCTCGAAACCGGAGAAAGCGGTCCGGACAGCGGTTCGGCCGCCCTCGTCCAGCAGGGCAATCCAGGCCTTGGGGTAGCCCATGGTCGCCGTCAGGTTGGCACAGGCGCCCTCGATCAAGCGCTGGGGATCGTTTTCCTGTGCGATCAACCGGTTGAAGTGGCGGAGAGCCCGAAGCACCTGCGCAAGATGGATTTCACGGGCTTCGGCCTCCGCCAGCCGAATCACGAGGGTCTGGTCGTCACTGAGGATGGTATCCACCTGGCCCGCCTGGATCGCCTGGAGGGCCGATTCCGTCATGCGCAAACGACGCGTCAATTCCGCAATAACCTTGTCGTGCGATTCCTTCATTGCTGGGCCCCCGGGAACAGCGCCAGCAGGGTGTCGGCATCGTTCAGGTTGCCGTAGATTACCGCCCCTGGTTCGGGGCCGAGCACTTGCAGGGCCGGTGTCAGAAAAATACCGTTTGCCAGTGCTTTCTGAGGCTCCTGCATGACATCCACAATCTCCACCGTGATTACGGCATCGTCCAGACGGCGCTGCAGGCGTTGCAGATTCTCCCGCGCAATGCGCGAATTGGGGGCGTCGCCGGACACGAAAAGGCGCAGTTTGTAGCGCAACCTTTCGGTTTCCCGGCGGTCGATTTTATGGCTCATCGTTCCCTCCCTCTTCCCCGATCCGAATCCCGTCGTCCGTGATATGAAAGGTGTGGATGCGATTGGAATGCTTTTTGCCCCTGGACTTCAGAATCCCCAGCCGCCTCGTATAAGCGCCCCGGTATTCAAAATTGCGCAGGACGACGAGGGTGTCGATGACCGAGGAGAGGTCGACCCCCGTGATCTCGTGTACCTTGTCGCCGGCGGTCAGGTTGGTCAGCAAAGTCGTGACCCCATGCTGTTTGCAATAGTCGATCAGCCGCAGGAGATAGTCGAAGGCCGACAGACTCGATCCCATGCGCTGGCAGGCGGAAATGGCATCCACGACGAAGTGGTCCGGCTGGAATTCATCGATGGTGCGGAAGGCCTGAATCAGATGTTCCTCGACCCCCTGGGACTCGGGCATGGCCGAGACGAATTTCAGCCGCCCGGTGGCCTGTGCGGCCATCAAATCGATGCCGGGGCTGACCATGCAGGACACCATGGCGTCCCATGATTCTTCAAAGCTGAGGTAAAGCAACCGTTCGCCCCGGTCCACGGCCGCCACGCTGAAAGAACAGGCGAATGTCGTCTTGCCCGTCCCCGAACTACCCGTGATCAGCGTACAAGACCGGCGGCGGTAGCCCCCGCCGAGGATGGGGTCGAGCCCCTCGATGCCGGTGGGCATCGTCTCACCCAGGGCTTGATGTTCGAGGTTGGTCCGGGTGACGGGAATGACCCATATCCCCTGATCGGTGACGGCGAAAGGATATTCGTTGCGGCCGCAGCTCGACCCACGGTACTTGATGACCCGCATGCGGCGGGTGATCAGCTGGTTCATGACGCGCTGGTCCAGATGGATCACGCAGTCCGCCAGGAATTCCGTAAAATCGTATTGTAATGAAAAAAAGCCCCCGTCCCCGCCATCGCGAGATTTCGTGGTCATAAGGGTGGTTGTGCCGGCCTCGCGCAGCCAATCACCGAGCTTACCGATTTCGGTACGTTCTTTGTTGATGTTGTCCAGCAGGTGCAAGAGGTTATCCGGCGCATCGATCAGGACAATGCGTGCTTGAATCTCCTCGATTTGCTGTTTGAGAATGCCCATAATAGCGCCCAGGTCGAAATCGCCGGCAAGCACGGCGTGGGGCTGAATCCGGGCGCTTATCAGCCGCAATTTCCCCAGTCCCTCTAGCTGGGGCAGATCCCACCCGAGAACATGTCCGTAGCGGCGCAGGGACGCTTCCTGCTCTTCGAAAGTCAGCATGACACCGGGAGAGACCCCGCTTGGGCGCTCCGGACCAGGCATTCAAGCCCCATAATCGTTTTGCAGGCCCCCGGACCGCCGCACAGCAGTGTCAGGCCCCCCCGGGGGATACCGCCCTGGAGCACGTCGTCCAAGCCGATCACACCGGTCGGGAGCTTGTCGATCTGCCGGTGAGATAGGGGTGCATCGTCCGAATAAGACGAAGTTGGTGTCATGGTGTTGGTCCTCCTGTTTTCGAGAGGTTTGACAGGCTTCCATCCCCCCAAGTCGGCGGTATAAGCCGCTTAGCCGGCGCCAGCCAACGCCTCGCGGACCTTGGTCGCCAATTCCTTTCTGGAAAAGGGCTTGTGGATGAAATGGGCGTCCGAATCCAGCACGCCCCGGTGGGCGATGACATCGGCCGTGTAGCCGGACATGAACAGCGTCTTTAGATTGGGATGGGTGCGGGTCAGCGCCTCGGACAGCTCCCGGCCGTTCATGTCGGGCATGACCACGTCCGTGACCAGCAAATGAATCGCCTCCCCACAGGCTTGGGCCATCTCAATGGCCTTCCCGGGGCTGCAGGCCTCGAGCACGGTGTAATTCAAAGGTTTCAGAATCCGCGCAGTCAGCTTGAGGATGGCGGGATCGTCCTCCACAACCAGCACGGTCTCACCGTGCCCCTCGACGGCCGTTTCGACCGTTGGCGGTTGTTGGGCCGCCATGTCACCGGCATGTCGCGGCAGATAGATCCGGAGGCTTGTCCCTTCACCCGGTTCGCTGTATACGTTAATGAATCCCTCATTCTGCCGGACGATCCCGTAAACCGTGGCCAGTCCCAGCCCGGTTCCCCGGCCGACGCTCTTGGTGGTGAAGAAAGGCTCGAAAATACTGCCCAGGGTCTCCCGATCCATACCGGCACCGTCGTCGCTCACTGCCAGTACGACAAAATCGCCCGGTTTAAACTCGGGATGGTCGGTGCAATACGCCGCGTCGATGGTCACCGCATCCGTTTCAATGGTAACCTTGCCCACATCCTCGATGGCATCGCGCGCGTTCACGCAGAGATTGGCCAGGATCTGGTCCACCTGGGAGGGATCCATCTTGACCGGCCACAGCTCCGGAGCGGGCTGCCAAGCCAGATCGATGTCCTCCCCGATCAGCCGCCGCAGCATCTTGAGCAGGTTTGCCACGGTTTGGTTCAAGTCGAGCACTCGCGGGGCAATGGTCTCCTTGCGGGCGAAGGCCAGCAATTGCCGGGTAATGTCCCGGGACCTTTGGGCGGCATGGACGATTTCGGTCAGGTCGTCGTGCAGGGAGTCTCCGGGGCCGAGGTCTTCGACGGCCAGTTCGGCATAGCCGATGATCACGCTGAGGATGTTGTTGAAATCGTGGGCTACCCCTCCGGCCAGCCGCCCCACCGACTCCAGCTTCTGGGACTTGTAAAGCTGGGCTTCCAGTTTGCGCCGCTCTTGATCGGCTTTCTTTTCACTGGTGATGTCCCGTATAACCCCCATGACTCTGGTATTGGCGCCCGTGTTGTCTCGTTCAATCTTGGCGATGGAACGGACGATCCTGGGCGGTGATCCGTCCACCGGATGAACTTCGTACTCGATGTCATAGGGTTTCCCCTTGTCAACCAGGTCCGCCAGTGCTTGGTGCACCCGGTCGCGCTCGGGGATACGGCTCTCGGCCTCTTCAACGGTGAATTTTATTTGAAGCGGCTCAAGCCCGAACATTCTCTTGGCCTCGTCCGAAGCCCAGAATGTCTCGGTGTGCGCATCGTATTCCCAGTTGCCCACCCGGCCTATATGCTGAGCGCTTTTGTAGCGCAATTCGCTTTCCCGCAATGCGTTCTCGGCCTTCTTGCGCCCCGAGATGTCGCGCGCAATGCCCAGCACTCCGACAAGGCCGCCGTTCCTGTTCCGCATGGGCGTTTTAACGGTCTCGAAATACCCCTGGTAGCCGTCCTCGGCAAACGTCAGGGACTCTTCGTTGACGCGGGGCCGTCCGGCTTCTATGGCTTTGCGGTCGTGTTCTCGGAAAAAATCGGCCAACTCCCGGTCCACGAAGTCGTAATCGGTTTTACCGACGATGTCGGACTCCTTGGCGCCGTAAAAGCGCTCAAAGCGGCGATTGCAGCTCAAATAGACACCGTCCGGGGCCTTGAGCCAGACCAGGTCCGGAATGGCATTCACCAGCCCCCGGAGCATGGCTTCGGATTGGGACAACTCATGTTCGATCTGCTTGCGTTGGGTGATGTCGCGGGTAACCCCCTGGAGTCCGGCGAGATGGTCCTGCGCGTCGAAAGTCAGCTTGCCGTGAATTTCGACGAGGATGAGCGAACCGTCTTTGCAGCGTATCTCGGTTTCGAAGACCACGCCGCCATGAGCCTCGCCCTTTTCGATTTCGGTTTGGATAAACGCGGCCATTTCCATAAAGTGGGCTTCGTCGCAATGGTCGGCCAGGCGGGAACCCATCCACTCTTCCGGAGTATAACCCGTAAGCATTTCGATGGCCGGGTTCACATAGGTAAAGACCATATCCGGATCCATGGTCCAAATGACATCCAGGGTATTGTCGGCCAACAGCCGGTACTTTTCTTCCTGTTCCAGGATCCGGTCGAGGTAGGCGCGCTCGTCGGTCTGGTCCTTGAACACCAACACCACGCCGATAATTCGCCCGGCGTCGTCGCGGATCGGTGAACCGCTGTCGGCAACGGGAATCTCCCGGCCGTCCTTGGCAATAAGCAGCGTATGATTGACGAGGCCCACCACACGGTCCTCCTTGAGCACCTTCGCCACCGGATCCGCCATGGGCAGCCGCGATTTCTCGCCAATAATCCGGAAAACGTCGCCCAAGGGCTTTCCATGCGCTTCTTCCTGCTGCCAGCCGGTAAGGTCCTCGGCGATGGGATTCATGAGTTCGACACGACCCGCCGCATCGGTGGAAATCACGGCATCGCCGATGGCCTGCAGGGTTATCCGGTGGCGCATGAGGACCTGGTTGAGGGCCGTCTCGGAATGGTAGCGTCTTCTATAGTGGTCTTTGAGGTTGCGCTGGCGAACGACGGCCATCACGACGCCGACCAGGCTTAGGGCCGCTATCAACATGGCCAGAATCATAACCGAACGGAAACGCCATTCGGCAAAGGCTTCGGTGGCATCGATCTTGGAAACCATGAACCACGGCGAATCCGGGACCGGCAAAATGGCCGCGATCACCTCTTCGCCGCGATAATCCTTGCCCTGGACGATGCCCTCGTGTCCTGTAATGGCCATGGCGGCCGGCAGATCGGATTGACGCAAGGGGATGTGGAGCTTTAAAGCGGTGCCGGTCTGGTGTCTTAGATCGTTGAGGAAGAGGACCTCGTCACCGTCCCGCCGAATAAGGAGGGTTTCCGCCGTTTGGCTGGGCGTGGGCCATGATTGGATCAGGGGATACAGGAACTGGGCCGGGTCGCAAATGAGAACGATGGCCCCGATGGGGCGCCGGCCGCTGCCGGCAAGGAAAAGGGGCGCCACCACGGAGAGATGGACTTGCATCCGGCCGTGACCGGTATGAAAGTCGGTCCACGCGGGCTTATGGGTGGCAACGGCGGCGGCGAAAGCCTTGTCATACGCCTGATCCAGGACCGCCGGCTTGGACTCCAGGGACAATCGAATCCGTCGGTCCGGACCGACCACCCATATATCGGCATAATGATAGCGCTCTTTGACATCGCGCAATCGGCGCAGGATGCCAGAGGCTTCCCGCTCTGTCGGATGGCGGAAATAGCGCTGGACGTCATCGATAAGCGCTTTGCGCCCCATCATTATCGCGGCGTCAGCCAGTCTCTGATCCCGCCAGGTCTGAATTTCCTGAATCTTCAGTTTGGCGACGGATAGCAGATTGGTCTCCACGGCTTTTTGTTGGGCCGCTTTCTGCGCTTGTAAGAACCAGAAGCCGGCCACAAGCAGGGTGGCCCCGATTGCCACAAATACCATCTGCGGCCAACGCGGCCGTGGCGTTTCCGCGTTTTGCATAGGGAAACTCCGTACGACGTAAAGGTAGGCCGGCTTGGAATAACAGCAGCAAGAACGCTGCGGGGGGATTACTCGAAAAGGATAGTGTTCTAAAAGGTCAGATGTCAATGGAAGGGCCTCACCATGAGGCCTTATTTACACCATCGCGAACTTGCGCCAATCCCAGATTACGCCGTTATAACAGACAGATTCCCTATCGACGAAACCATGCTTACAGCATTGTGAAGCTTTTGCAGTTATCCTTCTTACACATAAACGCAACGAATTCACATTATTATTTAAAATTGCAGAACAACGGCAACCGAGATTGGGGGGGCTGTGGTGGGCAATTCACATCCCCCTGCAAAGAGACTACCTCCGGGACCCAAGTTGATTTCCATAGCAGGTTTTAGCGGCAAGACCGCCGGCCGGCCCAACCGAGCGCCATCAATCTCCGGTTCCACTTCAGGTCCCGTTCAGCGCCGACCGGACACTGGCTGCGAGGAGCTGTTTGGAAAAAGGCTTGGGGACGAAATGAACATCCGAATCCAGAATGCCCCTATGGGCAATGACATCGGCGGTATAACCGGACATGAAGAGCGTCCTGAGTTCCGGGTAGGCCCTGGTCAGGGTGTTTGACAGTTCGCGGCCGTTCATATCCGGCATGACCACGTCCGTGACCAGCAGGTGAATGGCCCCCGTGTGGGCCTCGGCCTGTGCGATGGCCTCCTTGGGGCTGTGGGCCTCGATCACGGTGTAATTCAGGGACGCCAGAATCCGTGCGGTCAGTTTCAGGATGGCGGGATCGTCCTCCACCACCAGAACGGTTTCACCGTGCCCGGCGATGATTGCTTCCTCCATGGGGCGTCGTTGCGCCACCGCGTCACCGGCGTAGCGCGGCAGATAAATCCGAAAGCTGGCCCCTTCCCCCGGTTCGCTGTAGACGTTGATAAAGCCGTCATTCTGTTTGACGATGCCGTAGACCGTGGCCAGCCCGAGACCGGTGCCCTGCCCCAGACGTTTGGTTGTAAAAAAGGGCTCGAAGATATTGTTCAGGGTTTCCCGATCCATGCCGCAGCCGTCGTCGCTTACCGCCAGCATGACGAAATCGCCCGATTTAAAACCGGCGTCCAGGCATCGCCGGCAAGCGCCCGGAGTCAGTCCGCTGCGGGATGGCTCGGCAAGCAGCCGCGTGATGCTGTTGAACCAGAAACCGCCCTTGCGGGAGATGGTCGGCGCGGCAGGATCGAGGTGGCCCTCGATGACACGGCGGCACAGGCAGGATGGAGCAGACGGGGGATTGAGAGGGATCAGGCTTGCCGGATAAGGGTGCGGTAGCGTCGCTCCCCGGCCTGAACCGCCTGCACGAGCTTGTTGCGTTCGTTGACGTCCATGGATACCACCCACAACCAGTGCAAGGTACTGGTACTGGTCTCATTGTGTTCGCTGGAGGCCAGAAGTTGGCAGCTGGCCCTGCTTGATCGCCAAAGTAAAACGATGTATTTCCCTGGGCAAATCATCCCTGGGCCTTTATGAATCAGAGATTTATGCCGATAGCCGTTTGGGCAGTCTCTACCGACAGTTTCTGCTTGACCTTTCCCATGCTTCAAGGTGTAGTCTTGCCATGGCCCTGCCCGCGACCCATATCCGTTTTGCCCTGGACTTGGTTGATCACCTCCCGGTGGGGTCCCGCCAAGCTTATCTGGCCGGAACCCTTTACCCGGACACCCGCTGGCTGACGGGTCTCGGCCGGGAGGCGACCCATGCGGAGATCCACCTCCAGCCCCGCTTTGCCACTTCGGATTTCCGGTGGGGCTGGCATGTCCATTGCCGCTGCGACCAAATCCAAGCGACTCTCATGGAGCAATACTTCCTTGAGTTGACCGAATTCGATGACGAGCGCCGCTGGGTCTATATGTCTGCGCTGAAAATGATTCAGGACAGTGACGATCGGGTCGCGGTGGACATGACCCGTGAGACGGCGAGCCTCGCCCCCGTTGAAACACCCCACAACGAAGACCCGGATCGGATAAAAGCCTATTACGACGGGGTAAGGGAAATCTATGCCGGCAAATCGCAAATGCCCCCGGAGAATTACCGCCGTCTCTGGCGAATGGTGGGACTGGCGCCCGAACGGCTGGATGCCATCATGCAGGATATGGCCCGAATAATCGCCGACGGCGCAAAGGTGGAACGCATCCGCAGCTTGTTTCCCCGCATGTGCGCCGCCTTTAGCGCGTCGCTATAGAACGGGCGCAACTATATGTGACGATGGAATTGATGCCTGTGACGATAGGCCGAATGACAACCAGCCAACGTATGCCTGCGGCCCGACGAAGGTTGAAAACCATGCCCCATACAATCCCATCGGCGGCCTGGGTCGTCGAACGCATGGTTGGCATCGGCATGATCGCGCTCTGCCTTCTGTTGTTCCCCGGAGCAGAAGCGGCCCTCCGGGCCCGTCCCATCAAGATCGGTTATTTCACGGTGGCGCCCCACGCCATGCCCGGCCCCCGGAGCATTCCCCAGGGGATCGCCGTGGAATATTTCAAACGGGTGGCCCTCGAAATGCAACTGAAGGAGATGGAATTCATCCTGCTGCCCCTGGGCCGTCTTCTGCAGGATCTCGCCAACAACCGCATCGACATGGCGCTGCTGCTGGCTAAAGATGCTGAACGGGCCGCAAGGTTTGTCTACCCCCAGCAAGCCTTCTGCGTCACCAAACCGTCGATTGCCGTCAGCTCCTCGAATCCGCTGGCACGGGTCACATCCGTCAACGATCTTCTCCCCCTGGCCTTCTACGAAAGACCGGCCAACTACCGCACGACCATCATGCAGGATCCCCGCCTGCAAATCGAACCGTTGACCGGCAACGATTTCACCCGCCGCTGTTATGCCATGATCGTGGCCGGCCGTATCGATGGCTGCTACCAGCCGGACCACTATCCCTTTCAATTTGAGGCGACGCGGAAGAAATTCCTGTCCAAAGTCAACGTCCTGTATCTTCCCGATCCCCCCATCGGACTCTATTCGGCTTTTTCAAAAATCGGTGCCCGGCGCTATCTGGAACGCTATGAGAAGGCCCTTGCAACCGTGAAGCAACGCTGCTCCTACGGCGAGGTATTCGAACGGTTTATCGCCGAATACAAAGAGGAATAATGCCATGCCCTGCCGGATCCGGCGGTTGCCGTGCTGCCTACCGGCGATGACCAAACGGTTCGGTGCAAGGCCGCAGTCCCTACCGATGGTCTCTGTGAATATTGACGGCGTCCTTGCAGAATGGCGTCAGGGCTTCGCAGGCCATGGACAACCGATGGGCCGAAAGGCAAGGCGCCGGCCGCTGCGAAAAACGCCGCAACCATCAGGGTTGCAACGCCGTTTCGCGGGGGCGGGACTCACTTTATAGCCCATAAGACCAGATGAGAACTCCCGCAACGCAGGACAACGCCGCCCTTCGGCTTTAGACGCCGTTTATCCGCGGCCTGTTAGGTCAAGTCGGCTGCCAACCCCTCTCCGCAACGCAGCCCGGCGTCTCTTCCCGCTCCTGCGTCCGCGGGCCGCGACGACATGGGCCCACGAGGTCGTTCTCGTCCAGCGTTCGCCATATCAGCGCCATCGTCAACCCGCTGGAAAAGGCACCGGCCTGCCCCCAATAGCCTGCCATGCCGGACGGCCCGGTGATCGGCATGGTGTGGCCGGAAAACGATCCCCAAAAGACCAGGGCCGTCAACAGCGGCCAGAAGAAGTCCATGGCCCTGCAAAACAAGGGTTCCACACCTGGATAGCCCCCCTCGGCATCCCGGACGGGATTCCCGCCCCGTGCCCCGAACCCCAGGAGCGCCGCCGCGGCACCGGTTCCTCCCGCCGGCGGATAGCGCAGCAGATAGGGGCCTACCTCGGATGTCGCACCCTGGGGCAGCACAAGATTCAAGCTCAGCAGGCCGGCCACGAAACTGCCCATAAACAGGACCATCAGGGTTCGCCGCCCGCCGAGGCCGGGCTCCAGATACCCCCCCAGCAACCCCAGGAGAACCGCATTCACAAACAAACGGCCATATGTGTCATGGAGAAAACTGCGGGCCGCGACAACCCGGATCAGATCGGCCAGGCCGGGATCGTCGAAATGCAAGCCACACAGATGGTCCGTGGCGGCATCGGGCAAGACGAAGGTCAGGAGAATACAGACGACGATAAACGTTAGGGTCGCCACCGGGAGCCGTTTGCGGTAGCCCCGATCCGCCGGCTTGGCACCCTTTCCCGGGGGAATTGCCTCGCATCGGTCCCGCCGCTTCTGACACGCCGCCGTCCAAAGGACCGCACATCCTGCTACCCCCCAAAGGGCGGCCATTCCCGGCCATACCAGAGCGGCCAGGGCCGGGCGGCGATCCCCGAACAGCAGCGGCAGCAGCAGGGCCACCGCCATCCACAGGCGTTGCGGACCGCCACAAAACCCGAACGCGGCCCACCTTAAAAACACCCCCTTGATCGCTGTCACACGCATCCCCATCGCATCCTCCTTTGGTAGAACGCTTTCGAATCCGATATCGTCATCAGTGGGCGGCATTCTACCGGATAGGTGTGACAGATACGGTCACAGGGAAAAAAAATGGAGCGATAGGGGTAACGGGATGGCGATTCTGCTAATCGACCGAAGGCCCGGCGCGGCCACCAAGACATTCGGATTAAGCTGGTCGCGAAAGGCGGTCATCGTGACAATCTGCGGCGTCAGGTCTGACGAAACGTGTCAGAAAGCGCCCTGGGAATGCCCCCTAAGAATCTTCAACCTATTGCAATTATATAACATTTTATCACCATGGGCCTTATGGAACAAATTTTGCTTATGATTTCAAAATGTTACTTTTATTTTGCCCGGACGCGTCCCATCTGCCAAGGAGGACATCCCATGGATATCGTCTGCCGTCATTGCAATGCCACTTACACCATCGCCGACCACAAGGTGCCCGCCCGCAAAGCTGCGGCCACCTGCAAACGCTGCGGCAACCGCATCGTCATCGATCCCCGGCCCGCCGGAGACCTGCACCCCGACGGGATGACATCCATGCCCAAGGCGGTACCGTCACCAGAAGCGCCGGCCAAAAACGCCCATGACCGGACCCTCGTGGAAGCCTTCCCGGAGGTAGCCGGGTTTCACCCGGCCCATTATGCCATGTCCGAAATCATGCGACCGACCCCCAAGGGCCGCTATCAGACCCGCCCGAACAAGTTCAAGCTGAAACTCCTGGCGGTGGTCAAACCGACCGTGGATGCCCTGCTCCGAAAAGATGAACAGGTGATGCGCATCAGCGGCGGCACGGCCTACTACCCTGCCGAACTCTTCTTCGGCAACGGCTTTCTGACCATGCTTTACAACCGCTACGCGCTCGTGGCGACCAACCAGCGTCTGGTGATGATCAACACCAACCACCGCATGACCGGGCTTCGCCATTATCTGTTTCAAATGCCCTACGGCGAAATCAAAAAAGTGTCCCGCGGCCTGTTCCGCACCAGCCTCAACCTGGTGCGCAAAAAGGGGCGCCGCCGCCTCTTTACTTCCATGAAGATGGCCTCCACGAGGGAGTTGCGGGAGTTTATCGCACCGCGGCTGACAGCGGGGCCGACCGCCGTATCCGGCGATGAGAACCTGGAATGCCTGTGCCCGGCCTGCTACACCGGTCTGCCCGGCTATACGGATGCCTGCGAGGCCTGCGGGGCGACTTTTAAAAACGCCCGGAAAGCGGCCCTGCGTTCATTATTGCTGCCGGGTTGGGGCGACTGGTATCTCGGCCACCGTCTCTTGGGAGGGCTCGAGCTCATCGGGTCGCTGTTCGTGTGGTCCATCGTTTTCAGCCTGCTGACCCAGGGCGGGGCCGAAGATGCCGGGGTGGCCGTATTCATCCTGCTGTTCTACAATGGTTTCGATGCCCTGCTGACACGCCACATGGCCCGCAAGGGCATCATGCTGGAGGCCCGGGCATCGACGACCGCCCAGACGCAAACCCGGCTGGCCGCGGCGCGCGTATAGGCGGGTTGAAACGTGAGGGCCTAATCTACGGTGGGGTCGCGTCAGGGCAGGCAAAGCAGGCGTTTACGTCTATTCACAATCCGCTAATGCTGGAAAAGGAATAAGAGCAGGAACCGCCCGAAGATCAGCAGCAGAATCAGGGGAATGACCCACCAGGGCAGGTGTTTGAAATAGCGTTGAAAATCCCGGTGGGTCGGATATTTCATGGGCGTAATCGCCGTTTCAGGCCGCCCGCGCTTTGTCGAGCCATTCCAGAGCGTCTTCCAAGCGCTTAAAAATCATCAGCTGGCGGGAGGTCTTTTCATCGATGCCACGAAAAGCTTCATACATCCGGGAAAGCCCATAGGATAGGGTGTCCCCCACAACGATGGCGAACCGGCCCGATCCTACGGACGCATCCATGCCGGCCGCCAGGTAGGCCACCGCTTCCAGGCCCTCCGTGGTCACCTCGATCTGCTCCAGGGTCCGGAAGTCGATCAGTTCGTCAAAACCGTGGCGTGCGGGGTCGCTCCAGACCGTTTTCTGGTAATCCATGAGAGCGGCATCGGTCACGATGCTTCCCCAGGTGGTCGTCACTCGGCGGCGTGTGCTGTCGATCTTGATGTCGTAAATGGGTTCGGGTTCCTTTCCGGCAGGATCGCTCAGGGCCTCTTTATTCATGCTCCCACAGCGGCTGGATGTCATTTTCCGTAAGAAGTAATCCCCCACCGTGCCGGCGTCAAGAGCGAGGCCGGCCCCTCGCGTGCGGAACCGTCGTCTCCCAACCGTCTGAGATGCTAAAGGTTGAATTCAATCCCCTGGGCCAGGGGCAGTGAAGTTCCCCAGTTGATGGTGTTGGTCTGTCTGCGCATATAGGCCCGCCAGGCGTCGGATCCGGACTCCCGGCCGCCACCGGTTTCTTTCTCGCCCCCGAAGGCGCCCCCGATTTCGGCCCCCGAAGTGCCGATATTGACATTGGCGATGCCGCAGTCCGATCCCGTGGCGGCCAAGAACGCTTCCGATTGGTGGAGGGAGGCCGTGAAGATGGCCGAACTGAGCCCCTGGGGTACATCGTTGTGCATGCGGATGGCGTCCTCCAGCTTGTCGTAGCCGATGATATAGAGGATCGGGGCAAAGGTTTCGCTCTGGACGATGGGCAGGTGGTTCTGGGCTCCCACCAGGGTCGGTTCCACGTAAAAGCCCCCGGGCACCGCTTCCAGTCGGCTACCCCCGTAAAGTACCTCGGCGCCCTGGGCGCGGGCCTGACCCAGGGCCGCCATCATCCCTTCCACCGCGGCCGCGTCGATCAGGGGGCCCATGAGGGTTTCGGGTTGGCGGGGATCCCCGACGCGCACCTGCCGGTAGGCCTTGATCAGGGCCTCCGTGAAGCGTTCCCGGACCGAAGACTGGACAATGATACGACGGGTGCTGGTGCAGCGCTGGCCGGCCGTGCCCACCGCACCGAACACGGTGGCCCGCAGGGCCATGTCCAGATCGGCGTCCTCACAGATAATGATGGCATTGTTGCCCCCCAGCTCCAGCAGGCTGCGTCCCAGGCGGCGCGCCACGGTGGTGCCCACATGGCGGCCCATGCGGGTGCTGCCGGTGGCGCTGATCAGAGGCAGACGGGGATCGCCGATCATGGCTTCGCCCACCTGGGCGCCGCTGCCGATAACCAGATTGAAGACCCCCTTCAGTTCGAATTCCTCCAGAACCGGCGCGATGATATTGTTGATGGCGATGGCCGTGAGCGCCGTCTTGGAGCTGGGCTTCCAGATCAGGACGTCGCCGCAGACGGCGGCAATGAGGGCATTCCAGGACCAGACCGCGGCCGGAAAGTTGAAGGCGGTGATCACCCCCACCGGCCCTAAAGGATGCCACTGCTCCATCATGCGGTGCTGGGGTCGTTCACTGGCGATGGTCAGGCCGTAGAGCTGCCGGGAAAGCCCCACCGCAAAATCGGCGACGTCGATCATTTCCTGGACTTCCCCCTCTCCCTCCGCCGTGATCTTGCCGGCTTCCAGGGTAATCAGGGCGCCCAGCAGGGTCTTGAATTCCCGCAGACGCAGTCCGATCCGGCGAACCACTTCTCCGCGCAGGGGGGGCGGTGTGCGGCGCCACTTTTCAAACCCTTCCCGGGCGGCGGCCACCACAGCATCATAGTCGTCGGCCGTGGCCTGCTGAATTCGGGCGATGGGCTGCCCGTCGATGGGCGAGACACTGGTCAGCATTTCCCCGCCGGTGCTCAGCCAGCCGGCGGAACCGCCCGTCGTGGCGCCGCTGTTGATGGATGCCAGTCCAAGCCTGTCAAGTAGCGCTTCCATGGTGAACTCCTTTGATGATGTCTTCCGTAAAATAAAAAAAGGTAATGCGGAACGGCAGAACACGCAAACCATACGCCATATCACTTTTGATATCAATTGCCCCTCCGCCTAAAAATCGTCTTGACGGCGTCAGGACGGCTGGTATGGTTAAGGCCGCTTCGCTCCGCAGCGCTGCGGAGCGCTTGCCAACCTGATGGCCCGCCGTGACGGCCGACATGCTGCCGGCGGGGTGGTTACGCAACCCGGAAAAGGAGGAGAAAATGGCGCCGATCAAAAGCTTACTGGTCAAGGGAAGTGTTTTTGCGCTTGTTGCCGCTGTGCTGGCACTGGCCGTGCCGGCCGTCCAGGCGGCCAACTTCAAAAAGGAATACAAGCTCCAGGTCAACGTCGGCCCTTCCTTTTACTGGGGCATCGGCGCCACCAAGTTTGCCGATCTGGCCCGGGAAAAGACCAACGGCCAGATCAACATCAAACCCTATTTCGGCAGCGCCCTGCTCAAAGGCGCCCAGCTCAAGTCGGCCCAGATGGTGGCCAAGGGGGTCATCGACTGCGCCTATGAATCCACCATCAACATTTCGCCGGTCATCCCCCAGGCCAACATCTTCCACCTGCCCTTCTTCATCAACACCTTCGAGAATCTGGACAAGATGAAAGCCGGCCAATCGGGTCAGGCCGTGTTCGCCGCCATGGAAAAGGTCGGGCTGCAACCCCTGGCCTGGGCGGAGAACGGGTTCCGCCAGGTGACCAACAGCAAGCGGCCCATCAAATCCCCGGCCGATCTCAAAGGCCTGCGCATCCGCGTGGTGGGCAACCCGCTTTTCATGGACACCTTCCGCCAGCTCGGCGCCGATCCGGTCAACATGAACTGGGGCGACGCCCAGACCGCTTTCCAGCAGGGGGTCGTGGATGGCCAGGAAAACCCGGTGGGGGTGTTGATTCCGGTCCAGATCTGGCAGTACAACAAGTATGTCACCATGTGGAACTACCTGGTGGATCCCCTGGTCATCTACTGGAACCAGAAGCAGTGGCAAGCCTTTCCGCCCGCTATCCAGAAAGCCTTGCAGGAGGCCGCCTTGGAATCCGGCCGGTTTGAGATCGCCCTCTGCCGGGCCGGGCTGGATGGGGACAAATCCATCAACATACTGAAAAATGATTTCAACTACACCATGGAGGTGCCGGACCCGGTCAAATTCATGGAATCCAAGGGCATGACCGTGACCTTTCTGGACGACGCCCAGGTGCAAGCCTTTGCCGAAGCCACCGCACCGGTGCTGGAGAAATATACCCAGGAAATCGGCGCCGACCTGGTGGAGAAGGCCCGGGCCGACATGGCCCAGTAGAACCAATCTCAAAACAGTTTTTTCGCCCGATATCGGCGTTGAAGCCGCGTCTCACGTCCTCGGCATACTGGAGTATGCCTGCGGGTTGATACTCGGCTTCGCCTTGATCTCGAACGAAAACCCTAATTTTGAGACAGGTTCTATCCCTTCCGCGGATCGCATCACGTCTTATCGGGGCAGCCGTTACGGGCTGTCCTGGTCGCCGCGTACAGGCATCCATACGGGAATGCTATCAGACAACCGGAGGCCGGCTTTTTGAAGACCCGCAACCCTATCCGACTCGATCACGGGATCGCCGCCCTGCTGCTCATGACCATGGCGGTGATCGCCTTCGTCAATGTCCTGAGCCGCTATTTTATCAATTTTTCCATCGGCGCCACCGAGGAGATCACCATCAACCTCTTCGTCTGGATGACCGTGGTGGGCACGGGCATCGCTTTCGAACGCGGGGCCCAGCTGGGCATGGTGACCTTCTACAACCTCTTCCCGCTCAAGATACGCAAATACCTGGTGGTCTTCAGCGCCTTGCTGGGCGCGGGCCTCTTCGTGCTGGTCGGCATCTATATGATCCAGGCCATCTACGATGAAATCACCCTGTTCCAAGCCTCCAGCGCCTCCCTGGGCATCCCGGTGTGGGTCTACTACGCCGGGGTGCCGCTTCTGTCGGTGTTCGTTTTCCGGGGCATCTACCGCGGGGCCCGAACCCGCCTGGCGGCCCTGGAGGAGGACGCCTGATGGAAGTGCTCCTCATCGGCTCGGTCTTCCTGGTCCTGATGATCCTGGGCGTGCCCATCGGCACCGCCCTAGGGGTGGCCGGGGTGGTGACCATCTACCAGTTCGACCTGGGCATCGAAATGCTCGGCGTGAATTTTTCCTCGGGCATCGCCTCTTTTCCCCTTTTGGCGATCCCGTTCTTCGTACTGGCCGGAGTGATTCTGGACCGGGCCGGACTGGCGGCCACCATCGCCCGCTTCTTCGAACTCCTGGTGGGCAAGGCCACGGGCGGACTGGCCATGGTGGCGGTCATGACCTGCATCTTCTGGGGATCCCTGTCCGGCTCCGGACCCGCCACCACCGCCGCCGTGGGCATGATCCTGCTGGCCCCCATGATCAAGCACGGCTACGACAAGAGCTTTGCCGGGGCCACCATCGCCAACGCGGCGGATCTCTCCATCATCATCCCCCCCAGCATCGCCTTCATCATCTATGGCAACATCACCAGCGTGTCGGTGAGCGCCCTTTTCGTGGCCGGCATCATTCCCGGACTGCTGACCGGCGCAGGCACGGTGCTGGTGGCCTATCTGATTTCCCGCAAGCGGGGCTACCGGGGCCTGGGGCAGCGGGGCACACCCGCCGAGCTGTGGCAGGCCTTTAAAAAATCCATCTGGGCCCTGCTGGCACCGGTGGTCATCCTGGGAGGCATCTATTCCGGGATCTTCACCCCCACCGAAGCGGCGGTGGTGGCGGTCTTCTACAGCCTTTTCGTGGCGGTCTTCATTTACCGCTCCATCGGCTGGCGCGACATGATCGAGATGCTCGTGGACGCGGCTGTGACCAGCTCGGTCATCATGTTCATCGTGGTCTTCGCCGGCATTTTCACCTGGACGGCCTCGGTCATCGGGGTCATCGACAAAGCGGCCAACCTCATCGTAAGCGTTTCCCCCAACGCCGTGGTCATGATCATTCTGATCGATCTGCTGCTGCTGGCCCTGGGCATGGTGCTGGACGCCATCAGCATCTCCTACCTGCTGATGCCTATCCTGATCCCGGTCCTGCAGGCCTTCGGCATCGATCCGGTCTGGTACGGCGTCATCTTCATTTCCGCCCTGGCCGTGGGTCAGGCCACCCCGCCGGTGGGCGTCAACCTCTTCACAGCGGCCAACCTGATCGGAAGCGACGTGGATGCCGTGGCCAAAGAGGCCATTCCCTATGTCCTCATGGACGTCATCGTCCTCATCATCCTCTCGCTGCTGCCGATCCTGTCCCTCTACCTGCCGATCAAGGCCGGGCTTTACACGCCCTAAAGGACACCCGATGCTCAGTTTCGGTCTGCTGGCCGCCGTTAAAATCCTCGTGTCCGTTCTGATGGTGGTCGTTCTCAGCCTGATCGCCGAGTGGGCCGGCCCGCGGGTGGCCGGCATCGCCTCCGGCTACCCCCTGGGGGCCGCCATCAGCCTGTTTTTCATGGGGCTGGAAATCAGCCCCGCGTTCGCGGCCCGGAGCGCCATCTATACCGCCGCCGGGCTGGCGGCCACGGTCGCCTTTGTGGGAGGCTATCTCGTGGGGCTGCGTCTGGCCGAAGGCCGGTCGCGTCCGGCGGCGTTGATTCTGGCCGTTCTGCCGGCGATAGCGGCTTATGGCATGGCGGCCGGGGCCCTGGCCCTTGTGACCGTAAACTGGGTGAGCGCCCCCTTGATCGCCATGAGCAGCATGATCCTGGCCAACCGCCTTTTCCGCCGCATCCCGGACACGGCCATCCGCCAAACCATCCGTCTGAGTCTGGGGGTAACGCTGCTGCGGGCCTTCTTCGCGGCACTAGTCATTTTGCTCATCACCGGCGCCGCCCGACTGGTGGGATCCGACTGGGCCGGTCTCTTTTCGGCCTTTCCCATCACCATGCTGCCCCTGCTGGTGATCATCCAGTTCACCTATGAACCGGCCCACGTTCGTACGGTCATCAAAAACGTCCCCCGGGGACTCGGCGCGCTGCTCATCTATGCCCTGGTGGTGGCGGCTTCCTATGCAGACCTGGGCATTGGCTGGGGAACCGTTTTGGGCTACCTGGTCGCCACAGCCTATCTGGTGATTTTAGAGCATGTCCGTAAAGTGTTTGGTTGCGCATAAAAATTTTCCCCCCTTGCATTGTGCCGAATCGTGTCTAGGATGAGTTCAGTGTCGGCGCACACAAAGGCGGCGACAAAATCCTAAACAAAATGGAGGCAGACTTATGGAATCCATGCCTACGAGAGATACAACCGGTAAATGCCAAGGCGAATGCCGCGACCGCGTACACGAAGGGGAACAGGAACGTCAGCGTGACATCAAATCCCAGGCCTACAGCTCACCCAACCCCGACAGCCCTTCCTGGACCAAGGGCCGCAAGGAACAGCCGGCGGTCTGGGGCGGACGCGTCTAGACGCTGCGTCCCGCCCCGCATTCGTGATGCATTCACCGAATGCGGCTGAATTCAACGGGGCCGGCCCTGCCGGCCCCTGTCATTTGATCCCCTGCTCCATCGCCCCTACCCCTATAAGGAGGCGCCTATGAGTGACATCATCCACCAGTCCGAAATCACCATAACCCGGGTCAAGGGACCTACCCGCAAAGCTGTCATCAAGGGGTTTGATCAGCCGGTCTATTACGGTGTCCACGGCGGCATCAAAGGCTTCTACAAGGTCGATCCCGAGGAGGAGCATGCCGCCACGCTGGATCACGTGGTGGGCGCCGTGGGCGGCTGAATGATGGGCACATTTGCCGCGGTGCTGGCAAAAAAACGCATTCCCACCCCTGCCGATCGTTTCCAAGCCGATGTCAAGGGCGAGATCGAAGCCGTCGGCGGCGTCCTCAAAATTACGCGGATCAACGTCCACTACACGCTGAAAACGCCGTCCGACAAACATGGCGATGCCCGCACGTGCTTCGAGACCTACCTGCCGGGCTGCCCGGCGGCCCAGAGTGTCATCGGCTGCATCGACATCAGGCATACCCTGGATCTAAGCCAATAATATCAAGCAAAGGGAGGTTCTTTTGCCCCGAATTGTCCGCTTTCATGAAACCGGCGAAGCCGATGTCCTCAAGATAGAGGAAAGAGCGCCGGAGGAACCCGGCCAGGGGGAAGTTCGCCTTAAGGTGGAAGCCTTCGGCCTCAACCGGGCCGAAGTGCTGTTTCGCCAGGGCCTCTATCTCGAAGCACCGGAACTGCCCTCCCGGATCGGCTATGAAGCCACCGGCGTGGTGGATGCCGTCGGGCCCGGGGTGGACGATATCAAGGTCGGCGATCGGGTCAGCACGATTCCCTCCTTTTCCATGCGGCAATACGGCGTCTACGGCGAAAGCGCCGTGGTGCCGGCCTTCGCTGCCGCCCCCTACCCGGCCCATCTGTCGCCAACGGAGGCGGCCGCCATCTGGATGCCCTACATGACCGCCTACGGCGCCCTGATCGCGCTGGGCAAATTGCAGCCGGAGCAGGTGGCCTTGATTACGGCCGCCAGCAGCAGCGTGGGACTGGCCGCCATCCAGATCGCCAAATCCGTCGGCGCAGTGGCGGTGGCCACCACCCGGGGATCGGACAAGAAGCCGTTTCTGCTGGAGGCCGGTGCCGATCATGTGATCGTGACCGACCAGGAAGACATGGCCGCGCAGATGAAAGGCCTCGGCTCCGGCAAAGGCGCTAATCTGGTGTTCGATCCCGTGGCCGGTCCCTTTTTGGAAAAGCTGGCCCAAGCGGCGGCCCCCGGCGCCACCATCTTCGAATACGGCTCCCTCTCCATGGCACCAACGCCCTATCCCCTGTTCGACGCCCTGGGCAAGGGGTTGAGCGTGCGGGGTTATGTGCTGTTTGAAATCGTACAGAGTCCTGAACTGCTGGCCGCGGGCAAGCAGTTCGTCACCGCAGGGCTGACCTCCGGCGCCCTCCACCCCACCGTGGACCGCACTTTCCCTCTGGAGGAGATCGTCGAGGCCCACCGTTACATGGAGTCCAACCGGCAGAAGGGCAAAATAGTTGTGACCGTATAATTGCCATTAGGTAAACCCCCGGCTATGCCGGGGGTTTACCTAATGGCAATTAGAACATGCGGGGCGCTACTAAAGTGAAAAATCAAGACATATTTTCCCAACTGTGCGCTTGGTCTCAATATGCCGGTGTGCATCCGATGCTTGGTTTGCAGGATACTTTTGTTCGAGGTGCGGTATTATCAAACCGCTTTCGATCCATTCCTTTATTTGTCTCAAATCTTCTGATTGAGAACTAACAAATACAAATCTGCTTGTTTTGGTGATACCAAGTCGCGCCATAGTTTCCGCCAAAATAGTTGCTCGTTTAGGGACTGTACTCACATAGATTCCACTTTTCCCTAGTTGCCTGACAAATGCAGACCTGGTAAATTTGCCAAAAACATCAAATACTGAGTCGAAAGAAAGATCGATATCAGTTGCAAGGCGATCTGCATAACTGTAAGTGCTATCGGCACCAAGTGACTCGACGAATTCAACATTTTTAGGACCGCAAACTGCGTGTACTTCAGCCCCCATGATTTTGGCAATTTGAACAGCAAAATGCCCAACACCACCGCTGGAACCATTTATAAGCACTTTATGTCCTGTCTTAACTTTGCAGCAATCTCTGAGGGCCTGCAAGGCTGTTTGAGCCGCCAATGGAACACAAGATGCTTCCTGAATTGAAATATTAGAAGGAGCGTAAAAAAATTCGGTTTGATTCAGCTTCGCAATCTCGGCATGAACCCCGCCAGCAAAGTTGTTTGTCATTCCAAATATCAAATCGCCAACAGAAAAGTCATTAACATCTGAGCCAGTAGCAATGATTTCTCCTGCTATATCCAACCCAGAGGCTCGAGGTAAAGGATCTCTGGCTAAAGTTTTGCTGAACTTACCTTTCCGAAGAAGCGCGTCTTTAGGGTTGACGCCCCCGGCAATTGCCTTGATCAAAACGCTCCGAGCCGACAGTTCTGGGTCTGGCCAATTATCCGTCCATTCCAATTCATCGGGAGAGCCGAATCTTCTATAGATAAGTGCCTTCATAAAATGATTTCCTTTTTACTTTTTGGAGCTATGTGAAAGATCGGAAAGCCTTACCTGATACGTTTAGCAGATAACCCCATTAAAACGAACTTGCTAAAACCTGCGATTACGGATTCATAGCTGTTGATCTGTAATTTTCAATTGATTAGAAAACTCGCAGATTGAGATAATCCCACGAAAACCGTGCCGCTCAAAACCTTTGATTACGTGCCAGTCACCCAGCGTGCCCAAATCATATAGCGCTGCTGAATATGCTCCGGCAATTCAAAATGCCAGCGCCTGATCCATCATACGGATCGGCCACCTCAAAAGTTCGACGCCCCGATAAATGCAACACATAGCAGAAAGAACGATGTTGGCAGTTTTTCAGACTCGTTGGTAGTATATATGTTGCTGAACGAAACGGTGACTGAAACCATCTTTCTTTCGATATTTATTACAACCTTGACCATCGCCTGTCTTCATTTCAAATATTGCTGCGAGGCGTGACCTTTTAAGAAGGGCGGTTATTTGGTTGACTCTCTCTCCCGCAATTCCCGTCGTAAAAATTTCCCGATAGCGGTTTTAGGCAATTCATCTATGAATTCAATGCGCTTGGGGACTTTGTAGACCGCAAGCTTTGTACGGCAATATTCGATCAATTCGTCCTCGCTTATGGTTTCGCCTTGCTTGCAAACCACAAAAGCCTTTACCGTCTCACCGCGATATTCATCGGGCACGCCAATGGTGCAAGCCTCCAGAACTATGGGATGTTCAAATAGAATGTCATCGATTTCATTGGGATAAATATTGAATCCACTTGCAATGATCATATCTTTTTTGCGATCGATTAAGGTTAAAAAGCCGTCTTCGTCGACATAGCCAATATCACCGGTATATAGCCAACCGTCTTTAAGGACGGCAGCCGTTTCTTCGGGCCGGTTGTAATAGCCTTGCATGACCTGAGGCCCCTTAAAAGCAACTTCCCCGGGTTCACCTACAGGCATTTCGGTGGTGCCATCCTCAAGGTTCACAATTCGCATGTCCGTGCCCGGCAGCGGCACGCCGACCGTACCGGTCCTATTTAAGGCCGTCGATGGTGTCGCCGTGGCCATCGGTGAAGTTTCCGTGAGCCCGTAAATGTTGGTGATCCCCTTGCCCGTCAAGGCCTTCAGATCCTTGATCGTTTCCTTGGCCAGTGGTGCGGCACCTGCCACGAAAAGTTTGATTTTGCTGTGGTCCATCTGCCTGAATGCCGGCGTGTTAAGCAAGCCGGTATAAATCGTTGGGACGCCGGGAACGAACTCCGGCTTGGCCTTTTTCATGATGTCGATAATTACCTTGGGTTCCGGTCTCGGAACAAGGACATCGGTAAATCCACAAAAGGCACACATGTTTTGTATGCCCGTAAAGCCCGCCGAATGGAAAAAGGGGAACACCGCGAGTATGCTGCTTCTACCTTCTTCTAATTGGGAAAACCACATTTTAGACTGCTGGACATTTACCGACAGGTTGGCGTGGGTCAACATGACACCCTTGCTGACACCGGTCGTTCCTCCAGTGTATAGCAGCGCTGCAAGACTTTCCCAATGGGCTTTGTCTTCTGTTTCCTCCCCACGTGCATCTTTGATAATATCGACAAATTGATAAAGATGGTCTCTGGGCGTTATCGCACGGTACATGTCTTTCTTTACCAGAGGAACAAGCAAATTTTTAGGAAACGGCAGGTAGTCGTTGATATGGCAGACAATCACCTCACGGATGGATGTTTGCGGCACAACCTTATCCAAACGTGGCAAGAGAAGGTCCAGCGCAATCAGAACAGTTGCCGACGAGTCGTTTAATTGATGGCGTAGTTCTCTTTCCGTATAAAGAGGATTGGCCGGAGACGTCACCGCGCCAAGGCGCCATATCGCAAAATTAGCGATCACGACTTGCGGGATATTAGGGAGTAGCAACGCAACCCTATCACCTGGAACAACACCAAGGCTTTTCAGACCCAGGGCGAATCGCCCGACAAGCCGATTCAGGTCCTGATAGGCTATCCTTTTCCCAAAAAATTCAAGCGCTGTGGACTTTGAAAAGTCAGCAGCGGTTTGCTTGAGGGCTTGCGATAGGGTTATTTTTTCAAACTCAGGCCAGAAAGCCACACCTTCGGGGTAATGATCATGCCATGGCCGCTTCGGTTCCATAGGTCCCTCCTTCGCTAACGGTTCATAGGAAATAAATAGAATGAATTCGGCCATTGAAAGCACATCAAGAAGACGGTAAGTAATTCCGCATCGAAAAAATTAGCCGTTTCTCTGTGGCGAGCTGCTATTTAGTCCATTATTTTTACAATCCCATTCCTCACCTCCATTTATTGAAAGTTTGACGGCAATTCATCCATTTTGAAAAATTAATGCAAGTATCCTGGATAAACTGAGAATCAATGAAGGATAGAAAGAGGCGAAATGGACTTAGTGTGTGGAGGGCAGATTGGAGGAGTTTCGGTCATCGTCGGAAAAGAGGAGCAAGAACCGAGAGCTACGGTAGGGTTCTGAACACTATCTCCAAATAATAAAGGTCATCTATATTTGTCAAGATATTCCTGGAGTTAGGTTGGTAGCTCCAAAAAAGTCTAAGTTGTGATTAACTGATATTAATGAGAAAATCACAAGTGGCGATTTGTCGATGATTTTCCAGATTACGTGCCACCATACGTAACACTTAAAAATTCTGTGACACGTCAATACATTGTGGTTCCAATGAGGGCCCGCAGGGTAGTTGGTAGCTTGGAAAAACGGGTTGGCGGGTTGACCTAAAAGGTCACTTACAATCTGCTGGCACCCGATCTTTTCTGATCCGACCGGAAAGGAAGAAGAAATATCCTTCCCGGCCGGTGCTTTGCTTTTTAGGAGACGCTCCTCGCCTCCAACCCCAACGCCTTGCGCTTCTTCTCGATATGCTTCCGCAGAAACACGGCCGCCTTTTCCGGATCCGGCTCTACCGCGAAGGTGGCCCCCACGACCCCCTCCAGCCCCTCGGTGAGCAGCTTCACCACGTTCATGCTGCCCGTGATGGGCGGCATGGGGCCCAGGTGGGTGGTGATGCCCGAGGCCACACAGTAGACGCCGATGGTAACCGCCTTTTCCGAATACCATTCCGGGGCCGAACCGGCCACGGGCAGATCACTGATATCGACCCCCAGGGCATTGGCCAGGGCCGAGACCAGCACCAGAATGCGCACGTTGTCCACGCAGCTGCCCAGGTGCAGGACCGGTGGGATCCCCAGGGAACCGCACACTTCCTTGAGCCCCGGACCGGCCATCTCGATGGCTCCGGGGACCTTGAAGCCGGCCTTGGCGTTGGCCACGGACACGCAGCCGGTGTCCACCACCAGGATATCGTTTTCGATGAGGCGTTTGGTGAGGGTGACATGGCCGTAGTCGTGCTTGATCTTGGGGTTGTTGCACCCCACGATGCCCACGGCGCCACGGATCTTGCCGGCCTTGATGGCTTCGATCAACGGCTGCGGGGTGCCCCCCAAAGCCCCTACGATAGTTTCGATGGAAAAGCCCCCCACCGCCGCCTGGGGTTCCACCGGGATGTAGACCGATTTACGATTGGGGAAATTCGCGATGGCCGTCTTGACCAGGTCGAAGGCCTTTTCCTTGGCATTGTCGGGATGGAACTCATGGTGCTCCATCCCCGGAAAACGCGCCTTGTCGCTGGTGCTGATCATCCTGGTGTGGTAGCTCTCGGCCACCTTGCCGAGAGAAGGCATGATGCACTGGTAGTCCACGATCATCATGTCCACGGCGCCGGTGGACAGGATCAGCTCGGTCATGAGATGGTTGCCCGCCATGGCGATGCCCCGCCGCATGAGCAGCTCGTTGCCGGTGCAGCAGACCCCAGCCAGATTGATTCCGGCGGCCCCCTTGGCTTTGGCCAGATCGAGCATCTCCGGAGAAATGCAGGCCAGGGAGATCATCTCCGAGACCACCGGGTTATGGCCGTGCACCACGATGTTGACCTGGTCCTTTTTCAAGACCCCGGCGTTGACCATGGTGGGTTTGGGGGCCGGCACCCCGAAGAGGATGTCCGACACCTCGGTGGCGATCATGGATCCGCCCCAGCCGTCGGACAGGGCGTTGCGCAGGGCCTGCACCAGCAGGCTCTGCCAGCCGTTGTCCACGCCCATGTGGGTGCGGTGCATCATCTCCGAGGTTTCGCGGTCGATGCCCCGGGGCATGATGCCCACCTTCTCCCACAGGGCCTGGCGTTGGGCCGGCGCCCGGCTGGCCAGGGTGATCTTCTTCCGGCGCATGCCGTAGTCTTCCATCATGGCCTGGGCCAGGTCGCCGGCAATGGCCAATATGTCGCGCTCGGCCACAGCCACGCCGTATTCTTCGGCCAGTCGTTTCAGTTTGGCTTCATCGCGGATCTTGTAGCCGGGCGCCTTGCCGGCCGCCACGTTCTCCAGCACCTCCACCAGGTCCCGGCCGTGGTCGGAATGGGAGGCCGCCCCGGCCGCCACCATGCGGCACAGGTTGCGCGCCACGATAATATCCGCATCGGCGCCGCAGACCCCGGTCTGGGGGCCTTCACCGAAGGGGTCCACCCGGCAGGGGCCCATATTGCAGACCCGGCAGCTCAGCCCCATGTCGCAGAACCCGCATTGGGGCTGCTGGGCCGCGTGCCGGTCCCATACGGTTTCGATATGATCCTTCTGGGCCTTCTCCAATAGCAGCAGGCCATCTTCGGTGACGGATACCTTTCCCTTGGGATCAGACATCATAACCTCCTCTTTGTTGAACATCCGCTTCCCTTCGTTGGAAGCCGTTGTGGAAAATTTTGTCGAGGGTCATCGTGATGGCCGCTATTCGGTGCCCACCGCCAGCTGCGATTGCTTGGCCGCCCGGATCAAGGCCACCCCATCCGGCAGCGTGGCCTCGCCGGCGCCCGCCGACATGCACCGGGCCACTTGGCGGGTTTTGGCTTTCATCACCTCGGAAATCTCTTCATAGACCAGGGCCCCTGTTTTACACACCTCCACGCAGGCCGGCACCAGCCCCTGGGATACCCGGGAGCCGCAGTTGTCGCATTTCACCGCCACCGTCTGGCCCGGCGGGGCAAAGGGGTCTTCGTGGAACCGGATCACCCCGTAGGGGCAGGCCATGGCACAGGAGGCGCAGTTGATGCAGCGCTCCGGGTTGATGAGCACGGTGGCCGTCGCCGCATCCCTTGAAATCGCGCCGGTCAGGCAAGCCAGCTGGCAGGGGGCCGGGTCACAGTGGCGGCAGCGGTTGGGAAACCCCTCGTTGAATCGCCCGGCTCCCACGTGTACCCGCGCGCCGGGCCGGGGCGTCTCCTGCACGGCCGTGAACAGTTGCAGCGTCTTGGAATGGGCGGTGGCGCAGGCCAACATGCACTGCATGCAGCCCACGCATTTCTCAGGATTGACAACAACTTGTTTCATAGCGCCTCCTTTACGTCTGCCCAGCGAATAGCGTTGTTGGATTGACTTTCGGGGAGTTGGGCTTCTCGCTTCCAGTCGGTCTCAGTGTAGCAGTTTGCTGAAATTGAACCCCGTCGCCATCAGGACACCGTCGGGCACCCGGATGGGCACACGGTTTTCAATCAGGGCACGCAGCACGCCGCCCTGCTCGATGCGGTTGATCAGCACGGCTCCCACCAGAATGTCCCCGCGAAATACCAGGCGACGGTAGTAGCCTTGGTCTTTGCCGCCGGACTGCACTGTGCGTAGGCCCTCCCCCGTGTCAGGATTGGCATAGCCCAAGGTCATCACGTCCAGGCCATAGACCCGCATCACGTTGCGGCTCAGGCTGCCCGGATAGCGGACCCGGCGGCCGGCCATGTTCTGTCCGGCAATCCGCCCCTGGACGGCCGCTTCCGGCCAGATGGCATTGACCCAGCGCTTCTGCCGGGCGATATCCACCGCCTCGGCGGTATCCCCGGCGGCGTAAATCCCGGGTGCGCTCGACTGGAGACAATCGTCCACCACAATGCCCAGATCCACTGCCACGCGCTCCCTGGGCACGAAGTCCAGGGAGGGCAGAACGCCTTTGCCGATCACCACCAGATCGCAGGTCAGCCGCTCGCCGTTGTCCAACACGGCATGGGTCACACGGCCGTTGCCTTCGAACCCGGCGGCGCTCACCCCCACCCGGACGGACAGGCCGTTGGCTTCCAGCTCTTCCTGGATGATGCGCCCGGCGGTGGCATCCACCTGCATGGCAAGGGGGTAGCCCGAGGTGATCAGCATGGTCACCGGCAAGCCCTGTTTGAGCAAACCGTAGGCGGCTTTGAACCCCACCAGGCCGCCGCCCAGGACCAGGGCCTGCCGGACGCCGCCGACGGCCGCCAACTGGCGGCGCACATCGCTTTCCGTGCGCATATAGAAGATATTGTCCAGCGCGCTGCCCGGCGCCTTCAAGCGGCGCGCATCCGCTCCCGAAGCGATCAAGAGGCGGTCATAGTCCAGTTGGCGGCCGTCGGCCAGCCGGACCGCGCGGGCATCCACGTCCAGGGCGACGGCGCGTGCCCCCAGGACCGGCGTCACCTGCAGCGTCTGGTAGATGTCTTCGCCATACAGGGGCAGTTTGGCATGGGGTTGGGATCCGTCCAGGACCTGGCAGATCATGGGGCGGCTGTAAGGCGGAAAGCGTTCGTCGCTCACCATGGCGATCTCGGCCGTACCGTCCAGCTCACGAATGGCCCGGGCCGCGTTGAGGCCTGCAATGCCGTTGCCGATAATCAGGTGTTTCATGCCACCTCCCTTTGGTTACGGCAGGACGCATTAGGGTATTGGCACGCATCCCATCGGCGCGCGCCGCGCGTCATGCGACCGCACGAACAGAATTCGCAGAAGAATACGAACATCAACGGCAGGCCATCGCAACGGGCCGCGCGGCAGATGGTATCCACTGGCAACACGCATACGCCGGGAAGCCCTCCGGATGCGGTATGACAGACAATTCAGCGTGAGGCAGATGATGTGCTGGAAGAGAGGAGCAATACCGCTTTCCGATGTCGTATTTCGTGTAAACACCTATGTGCCACGGAGGGAGGCCGGCGGCCGGGTGGATCTCAATGGATGGGCCGTCATCGACGCCTCGCCCCCGTCGGGTCGACAGGCAAATGAACGCTTCAGGCAACGCTCCCGTCGAAGCGGGAAGTAAATCAAGGTTCCAGGATGGATTCAGACGTATTTTACGCTTTTGGCAGCCCGTGTCAATCGGCGATCATACCGATCAACGGAACTTGGCCTTCCAGGCTTTCATCTTCTCGGGAGGCCAGGCCACGCAAAAAGCCGGGCGCCCCTTCATGACCATGTGCATGCAGGCCTCCCCGCATTTCGGATCACAGGCAATGACCGCGTCCTCCCGCCCCTCCCTGATCTTGCGCGGCCATTCCGGGTCCGCCCACAGCCCCCGGGCCAGGCCGATCAGGTCGGCTTGCCCCGCGGTCAGCGCCCTTTCGGCCACCGGGGCATGCCCCAGCCGTCCGGCGGCGATCACCGGCACATCCACCACTTGCATTTCGGAAAAGAGATGCGGATACATGGATGCGACCTCCTTATGGAAGGTGATTTTCGATGCCGATACGCTAACTTCCGGACCGGGCCACATAGTAGAGGATCGTGATATAGTGGCACAGGCGGTCCGCCATTACGAAAAGGTGCCCGGATACCGTGGAAATATCTCAAACGCTTGTCCAGGGCGTAGACAATGATGCCGGTGGTGTAAAACAACCGCCAGCCCATCAGGCGGTAGATTCAGATGACTGACGCTGTTGAACCGTTCTCCGTAATACACGTCGATCATTCCCCCCGGCCCCACGCGTCACAAGCGGTAGATCTTCTCCACCCACGCTTTGAACCAGCGCGGTTTCTGGAACAGAACCATGATCAGTCCCATGGCGGTGATCGGAATCGGGAGAACCGCATCGAGTACGGCCAGCACGGCCAGATAAATCAGAATCTGCGTCTTGGGCGACAATGTATGGCCTCCTTGGGGCAGCCTGTGTTCAATCGTCTTCCGGTTTTGCGGTCTCTGCTCCAAACCCTGGGCGCCGCTGAAATCGTCCTGCATCAAAACCTGTAAAGCCGCCGGGTATTGGCCACCACCGCTTCAATCACCGCTTCTTCCGGCAAGTCTTTGAGTTCCGCAATCGCCCGAACCGCGATGCCCAGATGGGCCGGCTCGTTGCGCATATCGGGCGCCGGTCCCAGCACCGGGCTGTCGGTTTCCACCAGCAGACGATTCAGCGGCAAATGGCGCACAAGCTTCTGCTTCTGGCGGGAACGGACAATCGACGGCGGGATCGAAAAAAAATACCCGGCTTCCAGAGCGGGGCGGGCCGCCGTGATCTTGCCGTCGAAGGCGTGCAGTTGCACGCGTTTGGCACCGCGACGGATCAGCAGATCCACGGCGTGGCGGCCGGCCGAGCGTGAGTGCACGTTCAGGGGCAAATCGAGTTCCCGGGCCAGATCGACGAAGCGGGCAAAGATCGCTTTTTGCACTTCCCGCCCGTCCTCCGTCTTCACCATCCAGAAATCCAACCCCACCTCTCCGATAGCGGCCATCACATTCCGATGGGTCCGGATAAATGCCATCATTTGATCGGCGGCCGTCATGTCCAAGTGGGTCGGATAGAGTCCGGCCGCCAGTTTCAGCATGGGGAATTGACGGACCAGGGCCAGGTTTTTTTCGGCATCAGCCAGGTCCTCGCCCACGGCAATAATGGTACGGACCCCGGCGGCAACGGCCCGTTCCAGGACGGCCGCCCGGTCGGCATCGAACCCGGCGTCGCAAATATGGCAGTGGGTGTCCGTCAGAACGGTGCGGGTTAAATTGACGGAGGGTGTCAGCAGGGGCATGGTGAAGTTACCTTTAAACCGATTGACAGGGAGCATCGTCGTTGGTCGGAGCCGCCGCCACTTCTATCATGAGCTGGCGCTGGCGACGTCTGCGGTCCGCGCTTCATCCCTGGAGCATCCCATCGCGGGTGGGCCGGCAAGCAGGTCTGCCAGCACTCTGTATCCCATAAGACAATCCAGCCCCTATGACAACACCCAACCCGGCGGACCGCGTGTTCCCCACTTGACAAAAGCCTTCCCATGACTAGGCTAATGACATGGCCGCCCGGTCGAATCCGACCACAGCCGGGCGATCCACAGGTAGTGTAATGCATATCTACCTTTCCTCCAAAAGGCGAGGCCCACAGGCCTCGCCTTTCTTTGGCCCCCTCCCCTCGCTCAATGGACGCCCTTGGGAGCAGAATGGAATGACAGACGCCTTTCGATAAGTTCCGCTTCCATTTGCTTCTCCTGTTGCTCATCGCTAAAAAGCGATTCCATTTCCCTGCGGGCTGCGGCTTGGCAGGTCGGGCAAACGCCGTGGGTGACCCGGGGGTCTGCCGGATCCCCCGGGTCCATCACCTCTCCGCACCAGGCACAAACCTGTTTCATTTGACTTTCCCGTTGCGCAGCTCGCGCTTTAACCGGTTCAACTCCCAGACGGCCGATTCCATCTTTCCCAGCATGAGGGTCCGCTTGTCCTCCTGGCTAATCACCTCGCCGCCCTCGGCCTCGGCCAGACAGCGGCAGGGTTCCAGGGATCCGTTAATGTGGTGGATGGCGAACAGCATGGCCCCGGGGATGGGGTATTCGGCGGGTTTCGACAGGTAGTGGTTCAGCATATGGATGGACAGGCTCTTACCCTCGCCATCCGGATCCCACCCGAAATAGGTGTTGACCGCCTTGACCAGCTCCAGGCGGCCCTGGCCCCATTGGCGGAGCGCTTTCTTGAGCGCCACCGCCAGTTCGATGCAGGCCTCCTCGTAGCTTTCCATGGGCTTGGGCTCGGCGCCCTTTGCGCCTGCGGCCTCCAGGAGCTCGGTCTTGTCCGCGAGATGCGATTCGACCCGCTGTGACCAGTCGAAGTCGAGCTGGCGCTGGCGGGTGTCTATCTTGCTGGATCTCTTAGACATTGACGGCACGTAAGTCCTCTGATAAAGGTTATTAGCTGGCCGCTTTTTGGCCGATTGCCTTGCTGGTGCTGCGCAGCTTGGGGCCCAGGTAGTAGTCCGGAAACACTTTGGTTTTGGGCTTGCCGATGGCCTGTGCCACCGCGCGCATGATGCGGTCGGACACGCTCAACCGGTGGATCACCCGCGACACGCTCATCTCCGAAACATCCAATTTTCCGGCGATATCCTTCTGGGTGCTCTTTTTTTCCGAAGCGCGGCCTGGATTTCCTGGGGAGTCATTGCCCTTGCCTTTCTGCTTTAGATCGACTGTGGTCTATTCAAATGTCACGTTTAGATAATGATCTATACACGTATATGTAACTAGCAAACGATAAAATGCCACATATGTATAATTTAATCGATCGATTGAAATAGCTCATCTCTGAGTATTCGGGCGGGAAATACACGGTATTCGCTAAAAATGCGGGCATACCCCACAGCACTTTGCAGAATTATATGAATGGCAGGACACCCCACGTCGATCATTTATTACGCCTACATGCCATTTATGGGGTTAATATCAATTGGCTTTTGACCGGAGAGGGCACTGCTTCTTTAAAAGAAGGAGAGGGAGCGGCCGTCGATATGGGCCTCCTGGGCGATACGATAAGCGCCGTGGAGGACTGGCTGGAGAGCCACAAGCGCCGCCTGCCGCCCGAGAAGAAAGCCGAGGTAATTCTGTATTTGTACGAGGAGTATCTGGATAAAGAGGAAAAGCCGGAAACCGCAACAGTGGAGAGGCTGTTGAAGCTCGTGGCGTGATCGCGCATCGCGCTGCCCTTGCAAAGGGGGCCCCATGAGCAAAGGAGACCGCAGGGAAAGACTCGAAAGGATCCTGAAAGAGGCCGAACCCGCTTTAGATCAACCAAGCGGGAATGGTAAGACCGTCGGTATCGGCGATATCGCCGGCCAGGCCAACCAGATCGTGGTCGGCAACGATAACATCGTCATCACCAATACCCGCCACCGTACAAAAGCACACCCCTTACGCAGGGCCACCCGCCTGCTATGGATGGGAGTGGTAGTCCTGTGCGTGCCCCTCATCTCTTGCGTTGAGGCCACCCGCCCGCCTGATCCCAAGATCATCGGCTCCATAACGACAATTACCGCGCAAAACGAACCCGATCTCCAAACCGCCGATCTGGCCGACACCACCGCGCCGCTTACCGTGATCCACGCTCAGCCGGGTTTCCACTGCTACGCCGGCTGTAGCTTCCTAAAACCGACCAGAACAATCGATCCGCTTGCTGGTCAAAGATCCCAGGATATCTGACTGACACTTAATACAGGATTACATAAGAAGATTATAAGTGGACTCTACTTTACATAAAAGATTGTTAGATTGCAGAATTCTTTAGGCTCGGCTGTTTTAATAACGGAAATAAACGAAGAAGAAATCCTGGGACAAAAATTAGTCGCTCTTTTTGACAAGATAAGATAATATGCCCCATACAAGAGTACTGTAAAATGGGGAAATTATGGCCTTAACATTTCTGGATCTGTTTGCCGGTGCAGGTGGATTGTCTGAGGGGTTCATTCAGGCGGGTTTTGTACCGGTCGCACATGTGGAGTCTGACCCGGCAGCATGTTTTACCCTGCGCACTAGGATGTCATACCACTGGCTAAAAACCATTGATCGCCAAGATCAGTACGCCGATTATCTCAATGGGGAAATAAATCGCTCAGAGTTTTATGAGCAGGTTCCCGATCAGATCCCTGGCTCGGTTATTAATGAAGAAATCAGTGAGGCAACATTACATAAAATTTTCCGTGAAATTGATGAGTTGCTGAATAACAGAAAGCTGGACCTTATTGTCGGGGGGCCTCCTTGCCAAGCATATTCCATCGTTGGCCGTGCTCGCGACCAAAACCGCATGAAAGGTGATAAAAGAAATTATCTATATATTTATTATGCTGAGTTTCTGAAACGTTACAGACCATCTTACTTTATTTTTGAAAATGTTTCCGGTCTTATTTCCGCTAAAGATAAAGATGGGAAACTCTATTTCGAATCCATGAGGGATCTGTTTTTTAGTTGTGGATATGAAACAGAGTTCAAAATGCTTTCAGCAAAAGATTATGGCGTTTTACAAAACCGAACAAGGATCATTCTCGTAGGCAGAAGGGGAAAAACAGACGGTTTCTACCCGGATCCCGACAAATGGATTCCAGGTGTGAATGTCGGGGAAATTTTCAATGACCTTCCTGCTATTGATGCAGGCGGAGGCAGGCCTGGGCCTTGCCGTGTCAAGCCATATAGTGGAAAATGGCAGTATGAAGCACGCGTCAGAAATGACGATTTGCCTGTTTCCTGGCATCAGGCAAGACCTAATAATGATCGGGACCTTGAGATTTACAGGCTCGCAGTTGTCCTTTGGGACAGGGGAAAGTTAAGGCTGGAATACGACGCCCTCCCTGGCTGTCTGAAAACTCACCGGAACCGGGAATCGTTTGCTGACAGGTACAAAGTTGTTGCAGCGAACCTGCCGTTTTCACAAACCGTAGTAGCGCATATCGCTAAGGACGGACACTACTACATTCATCCCGATATCAATCAGAACCGCTCTATAACACCCAGGGAGGCCGCACGGCTTCAGGCCTTTCCGGATGATTACTATTTCGAGAGCTGCAAACCCGTACCCGGACGTACTCCGGCCTTCCGCCAGATCGGAAATGCAGTTCCTGTTCTCTTATCCCGAAAAATTGCTGAAAAGCTGAAAGAGGTCTGGTTTTGAACGAAAGCGGCACATATAAAATCCGGCCGGCCGGCCGGCACATTCTCACTATCGGCAGAGATCTGATTCAGGATGGCTACGCTGCGGTCGTGGAATTGGTAAAAAATGCCTATGATGCCGATTCCGCTGATGTTCTTATCGAGTTCAGTGCAAAACCTGACAGCAGCTATTCAATTGTTGTTTCAGATCACGGCCATGGCATGTCACGGGATACTGTAATCAACAAGTGGATGGTACCCTCTACCAGAGATAAACTTGAACGGCGCCAAAGCCCCTCAGAAAGGATAATGCAGGGCCGCAAAGGAATTGGACGTTACGCGGCATCCATTCTTGGCAATGATCTGCTCCTCGAAACAGTAACCGCAGAGGGCCAGAAAACAACGGTCTATGTCGAGTGGGAGAATTTCGAAGATGCTCAGTTCCTCGATGATGTGGATATTCTCATCGAATCAGCAGAGGTATCGGAACCGAAGGGTACCCGGCTGACCATGAGTGGCGGGGCTGATCTTCTTGCAGAATGGGATAATAATCAATTCGACAAACTTCGGTTTGAATTGAAAAAGCTGAAATCACCTGTGAATGAGGCATTAAGCAGTGAGGAAGAAAAAGACGGTGATCCCTTCTGTATCAAACTAACGATTAGCGGATTCCCTGATGTAGAAAATGTTGACGAGACCATCGAACCCTATCCGATTTTTGCTCTTTTTGATTATCGTATTTCTGGAAAAATAAGCCACCTTGGATTAGGTAAACTCACATTCACAAATCAAAAAACCCGAAATACAATTGATGAGGAAATCAATTTCGATGTGGGAAAGCCCACTGGTTGTGGAAATCTGCTGTTTGATATTCGTGTTTATGACCGCGAAAAAGAAGCCATTGAATCTTTGATCGGGCGTGGTCTTAAGGATGAGTACGGTAAATATGTCGGGAAGCTTCAGGCAAGGCAGCTTCTTAACGAATTTAACGGCATTGGCGTTTACAGGAACGGATTCCGGATCCGGCCTCTGGGCGATGCAGACTTCGACTGGCTTAAACTAAACGAGCAGCGGGTACAAAACCCGTCTCTTCGCATAGGCAGTAATCAGGTAATTGGGTATGTGCAGATACAGTCAGAGGAACAATCCGGGCTGATTGAAAAAAGTGCTCGGGACGGTCTGAAGGAAAACAAAGCTTTCAGCCGACTAAAGGATATAACCAAATCGGTCATCGCAAGACTCGAGGATCGGCGCTTCGCCTATAGAAAAAAAGCGCGCCTGAGCAGACCTGCTATTAAAGTGGAACGTGAGTTTGAGCGGTTGTTTTCGTTTGATTACCTGAAAAGGAATATCCGGTCAAATCTTAAAAAAAGCGGTGTTGATAAAAAGACCACCGAAAAAATTATCGAGATCCTTAACAAGGATGAGGACGAGAAGAACAAAATTGCGGATGAAATTCGTCAGACTGTCGCGATTTATCAAGGCCAGGCGACTCTGGGGAAAATCATTAATGTGATTTTACATGAAGGCAGACGCCCACTTAACTATTTCAGAAACCAGATACCGAATCTTCACCATTGGTACGAAACTTTCATGAAAACCAAGGATCCGGAAAAACTCGATAAATTATTACCGATAGCTGATGGCTTGGGCCACAATGCGGATATTTTTGTGAAGTTGTTCAGCAGACTCGATCCCCTCGCAGCCGGAAAACGGACTGCGCGAAAGCTCCTGAAGCTGAAAAAAAATATTAATGATTCATTGGCTGTTTTTGAAGGTGAAATGAAGGCACGTAAGGTGAAAGCCAAAGTTACCGGCCCCGACGGTTTTACATTTTTATTTTGGCCCCAGGATATCTATGCAATCTTCACTAATCTCATTGACAACAGTCTATACTGGATGAACGAGATAAATAAATCAAAGCATTTGATAACAATAGAAATTGTGACAGACGGGGATACCCTCTCCCATGTTGACTATCGGGACACCGGCCCTGGTATTGAGCCGGCTTTGATTGAAAGCGAGGTAATATTTGATCCGCAGTTTTCTACGAAACCATCCGGAACCGGACTGGGGCTGGCAATTGCCGGGGAAGCTGCATCAAGAAATGGTCTGGAGCTGAAAGCTTTTGAGTCCGAAAAGGGAGCATGGTTCAGGCTGCAACCAATAACAGGGAATGGCGAATGAGTGCTCTGCGGCTGATGATTGTGGATGATAAAGAGGAAGAGCTGGCGACCTGCCGGGATACCGTTGAGAGGTACAAGGATGAAAGACAGCGTGATGTCCATATGGTTGAATGCAGAAGCGTTGAAGAGGCCTTCGCACAACTCGATAACTCATTCGATGGTGCAATCATCGATCTGAAACTATCGGATCAGGGAGACGAGGGCAATCAGGTGGTCCGAAAGATTGAGGACTTGTGCTTCAGAATCCCGGTTGCGATTCTTACCGGAACACCTGACGCGGCCGATAGGGATTTCACTTATATAGGCGTGTATAAAAAGGGTGAGCCCGGAACGGGATATGCTGATTTACTGGATAATTTCTGGGACATCTATAATACCGGACTTACCCGCATCATGGGTGGGCGAGGTATCATTGAAAATGCTTTGAACAGGGTATTTAAACAAAATGTAATCCCACGTAAAGATAAATGGGTTGAATATGGAAGGATCGATCCCCATAGAACTGAAAAGGCACTTATTCGCCATACCCTTGGCCACCTGTTACAGCTTATAGATGAAGACGAAGGCCGCTGTTTTCCCGAAGAAGTCTATCTGGCGCCACCGATTACAAATACGGTTAGGACCGGTAGTATTGTGAAAAATGAATCTGGCAGGCAGGTTGTTATTCTGAATCCTGCCTGCGATCTTGTTATAAGAGAAAATGGGACATTTAAAACAGATCATATTATGATTGTAATGATTGAAAATGAAGCGGATATCCTTTCTAAAATATTGGAAGGAATAACAAATAAAGGCAAGAAAGAAAAAATGCTAAAGAAAGTTTACGGTAATAATTATACCGATTATTACCATTGGTTGCCACAAACGGAATTTTTCGACGGAGGTTTCCTGAATTTCAGGAAAATTTGGACTTTTACCGAGGAACGGTACAAAGAAGCCTTCTCGGAACCGAAGATACAGATTTCTCCAGCTTTTATAAAAGATGTTGTTGCAAGATTTTCATCATATTACGCACGTCAGGGACAGCCTGATATTGACTGTAGCGCCTTTATTACAAATATGACAACTGGTTGAATAGATTTTTCGTCAATGGATGTTCACACACCTGAGCAGCGAAGCTTTAACATGTCCCGAATCAAAGGGAAGGACACCCGCCCTGAGATTATCATACGCAAATGGCTCTGGACGAAAGGATACAGGTACAGACTCCACAGAATAGATCTGCCCGGGAAACCGGATATAGTTTTGCCCAAATACCATGCAGTAATTTTTGTTAACGGCTGTTTCTGGCATGGACATGATTGTCGTTATTTTAAATGGCCAAAGACGAATAAAGGATTTTGGGAAAACAAGATCAATAATACTATCAGTCGAGACCAGAAAAACTATGCCTGCTTAGTCGAGAGAGGATGGAAGTATTTCATTGTTTGGGAGTGCCAAATTAAAGCATGGGACTCAAAGGTGTTCACGAATCTGATGCGGTTTCTTGAAAATGAAAAAGGGGGACCGAAAGGATATGTATCTTAAATGGCATTCTTTGGCGAATAATCCTGATGCGTATAGCAAATGAAAAGAATAACAAAACTGCTGACAGATCCTGACTCTGACGAATATCCATTCCCTCACAACATAAGCGAACAGCTCAGATCACCCGATAAAGACCTCGAAGGCATCGTCAGAAATGCCAAGTATTTAGTTATCCAAAAAGGCGACGCCGCCTAGATCACCTGTTATCTCGTAACCGACACCGCCGAAATCATCCAGTTTCCCCCCAGCTGTCAAGTCGCTCCCGTGCTGCCAAGAATTGTTAATGTTTCAAATGAAGGAGAACTAAAATGCCCAAATTTAACGATGGCAAACCGTATCATGGGTCTGAGAAGATTGCTCGTGGCCAGCTAAAGGGCGCCACCGATAGCTCTGACTATTTTTATTTCTTTTGTCCGAACTGCCCTGATAACGAGATCATGAGAATTTTAGAATATGGAGAACATGCAAAAGAGTCGACAAATGAGTATAATGCCCTTTGTAAAAGCAAGGCCAAATACGGATTCACCTTAGTTTTCAAAATCCATTGTGAAAAATGCGGTTTCTCCGACTTTGTTAAAATAGCAAACACAGGCTGGCAAGGTGGTAAACATTCTGAAACAATGAAGAGGGCATAAGCCTTGAACCGCAAAGGAGACGCCGCCTGGATCACCTAATAGTTCGAATAGGGAAAGGTCAAATTTAGCATCGTGAAAATCAAAGTTGCCCAGGCAAGCGATAGAATCGTTATCCAACTGAAAAACGGCCGCGAATTCGAAATCGCCTTTAATGCGGCAGATGAACCCGGCGAGCCCAGCCTATGCCGGATATCCAGGGATGGCCGCGAAATCACGAGACATGAATCAAAGCAGGCAGGAAAACTGGAGTTCTGGGAGACCACGCTTCCAGATTAAAAACGGGATTGACCTATTACGCAGAAACTGACACCGCCGAAATCATCCTGCTCCCCACATACGAATTGAAAAAGTCGTCCAAGCCTTCCAATTGGATCTTTTTTAAAATAAACCAGCGCATTAAGACAATAATGAGCAGGAGTTAAAAATGGATAAAGAATCAACAAATTCCCTACCAACATTAGCTGATGATATTTGGAATGATACCGGTCTAGATATCGAGGCGCTGTTAAATTTAATTCCTTTTGCTGGTGGCTTCATGGCTACTTATTTTGGAGAAATCCGGTCTAATAGAATGCTTGAAAGAATGAAAGAATACTTTAAATACTTTTCCCATCGAATTGACCTTATTGATGAATCGAAGCTTGATAAAGAATATTTGAATAGTGAGGAATTTTCAGAATTGTTTTTACAAGGTGCTGAGCAAGCTTCTCGAAGTACCACCAAAAGACGAATTTATCGTTTTGCAAATATTTTGTTAAACAACGCTCTGAGAGATGCTACAGCAAGAGATAGAACGCAAAGCGTGATGGGGTTTGTAGATAGGGTAAGTGACATTGACGTTTTTGTGCTGCTTTCTTTTGGCCACCCAAGATTTCAGTCCCACTTCGCCAAAGATAAAGATGAATGCATTGAACAAGTCGAAAGCTTTGCAAAATACCTGCATATCTCACCACCCATAGAAAATGATATACTTGAGTCGATTATCTATATGGATAACCTTGGGATTATGTGGGTGACGCAACATGAGGTAAAAGAAGGAGAGGAAGACTCTGTATTTAGTACAAATTTTTCCGCTTTTCGATCTCCTCTTGGGAATGTTTTTGCCGCTGTTATAGCGCCACCAGATTTTTATTTAGAGTTAGCAATCGATCATGATGGCTTGAAATGGCCGGATGATTTTGTGTGCAAAGATATGCTTGATGGACAAGATATTTTTGAAAGAGAACCTAAAGCCACCGACGAAAAACATCGAAGACATCGTTAGAAATGCTAAGTACTCAGGCACCAATTACCTCGAAACCAACTCCGGCGAGAGCCTCCAGTTCCCCGAACACGAATTAGAAAAGTCGGCCAACCCATCCAGCAGCCGCTTTTCAAATAGATTCCGCTGCCCCCTAAAAACCCCAAAAATACCGCAAAAATCAGGATTATTTATAATTCAGGGGTATTATCTGACCACTTGCAATCATTGAATTTAACCTTATCCTAAATTTTACGATCCACACAAGCCGGTTCCCTCCACATTAGCCGCAATGGCGTTTCATGTAATGTCGCAAAAAAAATTAGAAGGCGAACTAAATCTTTATTTGTGAAATGTCGGGAGGGCCACCCCTTAATTTCTTAATATCTAAAGAATTGTCCTCTCTCCTTAGTTAGGGACCACCCCGATCCTAGCTCATTTGTTAGGCAAATAAATTATCCTCACCGCCCTCGAAAATGCATCTTTGAACCATCTTAACCTGAGCCAAAGGAGCACCTCATGATCAGACTAACTTCAACACCACCAATCGCAGATATTGTCACTCCGTTAGACAAACAAAAACCTCCAATTGAAGTGATCTTATCGCTACTCGCAGATCGCTTTCCGGAAGCGCCTCAGCCAGAATATAATTGGTCTCACGGGTATTATGTTAGGTGTAACACATATTCAGACGACGGCAACCTTATTGCAGTTTATTTCCCTGCATCAATTGTTTACGTTTTGGACGTTGGTTATGAAAACCTCGTTGTATTTAGTGATCCAATACAGCCGAATATTACAGCGGATCCAACCTTTCCACATTGGGAAAAAGGCCAATTCTATTGTGCGAGAAGGGAAGATGCAGTAGAAATACTGTACCCATTCCTTCCACGCGACCTCTTCATTGGTACCGAGAAAAAGATGACGAAAGACGAAATTTCGGCGAAGCTATCACCGCTTAATGTCACCATAGAAAGTGCGATTTCCGACAACAGCTTTCTTGCAAAATCGCCGGCGTATCAGGAAGACTCCTTTGCATCGAGAATTCGCGCAATGTCAGACATTAAGTACGTTGAAAGGAATAGCACAGTGCGAATAATTGACCTCACTCCAGGGTGGCTGATTGATCGGATATTCTGATTATCAATGATTGAAACTGAGATGGGGAGACAGTACTCAAGCTACCTAATGAGCATCTTACGTACTGGTCAAAAAGAATCTGGCATAAAGCCGTAATCAATACTGTATAAGAGAATTAGGAGGTTAATATGCCTAAAGTAACCTTACACGCAACCAACTTACTGAATCCTAATCACATGGAATGGATTATTGATGGTCGTCTGTTGGTTTCTGAATATAGTGCAGGTCGGGTGAAAGATATTACGTAAGCGTTCAGCGAACCCCATCTTCTCAAGCCCGTAAAGCTATGCCATGATCGCCCGCGTCTGATAACCATTTACAGACGGAGGCGATCATGAACAAGGCATCACGGCAAGCCGCCCTTCGAGAAAAGCGCCGGTTTTGGAAAGCGCACATCGAGGACTGGAAGGCCAGTGGCCTGAAACAGTCCCGGTATTGCCGGCAGCACGATTTGAAGCTGCACCAGTTCGTATACTGGCGGAAAAAATACGACCCTGCCAGCAAGACAGCGCCAATATCACTTGTGCGGGTGGACTTGCCCGCCCAGACTTTCCATCGCCCGCTCCCATCGCCTGCAAGGCTGCGTTTGATCGTCGGTGGCGATCGACGCATCGAGGTGGAGCGGGACTTCGATCCGGTGGCCCTCAAGCAGCTGATCCAGACCCTGGAGCGGCTGTGATGTTTTTGCCCTCTGGAACCCGGATCTATCTGGCGGTGGGCAGCACCGACATGCGAAAGGCGATCAACGGGCTTTCGATTCTGGTGCAAGACGAACTGGCGCTGGATCCGCTCTCGGGTCACCTGTTTGCCTTTTGCAACCGCAAGCGCAACATGGTCAAGATTCTGTACTGGGACCGCAACGGGTTTTGCCTGTGGCACAAGCGCTTGGAGAAGCATCATTTCACCTGGCCCGAGAGTCGGGATCAGGTGCTCCAGCTGGATACCCGGCAGCTCAATTGGCTTCTGGAGGGGCTGGATATCGGGCGTTTGAGCGGCCATGAAAATCTTCTCTATGAAACGATGATTTAGAAGTATTTATTTACCGGAAGAACCTGAAAACACTTGTCAAATTCATGCACTTGTCGTAAACAAGAAGCAATGAATCTGAAAGTAAACAACCTGCCTGAAGATCCTGCCGTCCTCAAACAGATCGTTGCCGAGCTGATTGGTGAATACAAACGCTCCCAGGAAAAAATCCAGCATCTGGAAGAATACGTTCGCCTTCTGCAAAAGGAGATTTTCGGACGAAAGTCCGAAAAGCATTCCCTGCCGGATCGCAACCAACTCCTACTGTTTGACCAATTGGTCGAGGAAGCCAGCCAAGCCGATGATGGGGTGCCGCGGGAAATCCCCGTTGCCGGCCACATCCGCAAAAAACGGGGCCGCAAGCCGCTGCCGGCCGATCTGCCCCGGGTGGAGATCATCCACGACCTGGCGGAATCCGAGAAGCGGTGTCCCTGTGGCGGCGAGCTCAAGCGCATCGGCGAGGAGGCCAGCGAAAAACTCGATTATGTTCCGGCCATCCTTCGGGTCGAGCGCCACATCCGCTACAAGTACGCCTGTCCGGCGTGCGAAGGGGTGGAGGACGACGGTCCCACCGTAAAGATCGCTGCGGCGCCGCCGCAATTGATTGAAAAGAGCATCGCCACCGGCGGCCTGGTGGCTCACATCGTTTGTTCCAAGTTCGAAGACGCCCTGCCGCTGTACCGGCAGGAGAAAATTTTTGCCCGCCTGGGGGTTGACCTGCCGCGGTCTACGATGTGCACCTGGTTGGTCAAAGTGGCCGAAAAGCATCGGCGGCTAACAGCGCTTTTGCTCAGTGAAATCCGCGGCGGACCAGTGGTCAACGCCGACGAGACCACGGTCCAGGTTCTCCAGGAGCCGGAGCGAGCCGACACGAGCAAGTCTTACATGTGGCTGTTCCGCGGTGGCGACCCGCAGCATCCGGCGCTTGTGTTCCAGTACCATCCCACCCGGTCCGGGAAGGTGCCGCTGGCGGTGTTGTCCGGCTACCGGGGCTATGTTCAGTGTGACGGCTACAACGGCTACGATGCCTTGGGCCGGGAAAAGGATGTCACGCTTGTGGGCTGCTGGGCCCATGCGCGCCGAAAGTTCGACAAGGTCATCAAGGCCCGGGGCGGCCAGAAGAAAGAGGGAACGGCGGAAAAGGCCATTGACTTCATCGGGAAGCTTTACCAGGTCGAGAAGAAGGTCCGTCAACTCGAGCTGGACGCCGATGGCATCCGGCAACTGCGCCGGCAGGAATCAAAACCCGTGCTCGACGAGTTCAAAGATTGGCTGGAGGCCAAGTTGCCGCTAACCCCGCCCAAGGGGCTTCTGGGAGCCGCCATCCGCTACACGCTGAACAACTGGGAACGTCTGATCCGCTATTTGGAGGACGGTCGGCTGCGCCCGGACAACAATCTTGCCGAAAATGCCATCCGCCCGTTCGTTGTCGGCCGGAAAAACTGGCTGTTCGCTGGCCATCCCAAGGGCGCCGAGGCCGCCGCCTTCTATTACAGCCTAATTGAGACCGCCAAAGCCAATGGGCTCAGGCCCTATGATTACCTCCGGTATCTGTTCGACAAACTCCCGCTGGCGGAAACCAAAGACGATTACAGGAAACTCCTGCCGCAAAATCTGAATCAGCAAATGATCACCCCCGCACGCCCAGCATAGATAGTGGGGTTCGCTGAACGCTTACGATATTACCAATGGTGGAGATATGCTTAATGTAGCTCCATTTGCGACAGGATTGGAAGGGCCATCTAGCATTTTACCACTGGATGATGGGCGAATATTGGTAGCTGAAAACTGGGGAGGTCGAGTTACAGATATTTCAAGCGGGGGTAAAATTATTGCCAGTTCCACTTATGTATCTAACATGTCCAATCCATACAGCCTTCATCAAACCGAGAAAAACGGAAAGATACATATATATGTAAGTGAGCATTACAATGGTCGAGATAGCTGGATTTCAGACATTAGTAACCCAAATAATATTATTAAATATGTCAATAACATACCTGCTCGCCCGGGATCTGCAGGACTGACACCTTCATCATCTTTTGGAACTTGGCAGAAACAAGCGTCTGCAGGTTGTGTAATTAATTGGCAGGGAGGCGATAGGAAATCGCATTATATTTCTGTAGGTGGACTGGGTCAAATATTGGATGTTACCAATGCTGGTGGTGATTATATTGATCTTATCAAGAATAGGCAGGCAATAGCATGGGATCTTGGTAGGCTTGGGGCTATAAAAGAGCACCCCAAAAATGGGCTCCTTTATGCTGTCGAGCCAGAGAGAGGTGACATTGTCGCAATAAACCCAAAAATGCCAAAGAATATGCGTTTTGATCCCCCTATTGTTAGAGGTTTCAATTTCCCAACATGCCTACGATTTTCACCTAATGGCGACATCATGTATGTTTGTTCGCAAGGAGATGGTGTCGTTTGGAAGGTAAGCGACTATTAGTTTTAAATGATTCGTTTCAGGCTTGACTAATTAAATTTGCTGACTAGCCAAGCCTGAACGTTTCTTACGAGTTTTTACATCGTATATCAAACCATCTTTGAAAATCCCCCCGAAAACCCCCTGATGTAAACCAACGTCAAGCATCCGCAACCTGACTTTTCGCATTTTCAGGCACTTAGTTTTATCATCCCCGTTCATGGCGGCATTCTCTTTGACAAGCCAAGATGAGACATGTATTTTGACGACGATAACGACAGGTGGGGATCGTCAAGCGGTCTCCCAGGCGCTTTCCGGTATTCCCTGTTCAGGGGGCATAGCCGATTCCGAAGCGCCCAACGTTATCCGGCTGATTAGACACGCATCTGTATTTTGTTCGTTTCCGACAGCAGCCCATCTCCCCCGATAGCACGAACCGGCCATCATGATCGGACGGACGGTCAAACCCGGACGATGACCTTTTGGCGGCTCTTCGCGCCATGCCCGTGGAAGGTCTTTCCTGAACGACATGGCCGCCCGCGACCAGGCGAGGCCAACACGCCGGGGAGAGGCATTCTTTTGGGGGACCGCTCCTGATTCGGCGGCCGATCCGCTGAAGCTTATTGATTCGGTCCAACAGCGAGGCGTTGAATTCCGAATGACAAACGAGCGGACAAACGAAAACCAGCTCCAACCATTAGACGCCGGGGCCTCTGCCGACCAGCGCCGCCGTGAATACAAGGCGTTCTTTGATACCGCCCCGGTGGGGGGCCTGCTGGTGGATCAGCAGGGCACCATTCGGGAAGCCAACCGGGCTGCTGCCGACCTGTTGAAGGCCTCGCGCCGGGAATTGGCCGGACGCTCCCTGGCGGCGTTCATTCACCCCGATGCCCGGCGCCGCTTTCGCCGTCAAGTGCTCGCCCGTCTAAGCGGCGGGCAGCTCATCGGCGCCGACATCGAATTGCTGGCGCGCGACGGCCGGCGCTTCATGGCCCACCTTCAGTGCCAGACCGGCGGCCGGCGCGCATCCGCTGGGGATTGCATCCACCTCTCCCTGGTGGACATCTCCCGTGAGATAACGCGGGACAAGGATTTGGCTCTGCTGAACGCCTGCCTTGAGGTCGCCGCCACGGCAACCGCCCGGCAACCCCTGCTGGATGCCTTTGTAGCCGCCCTGAAGACCTATCTCGAATGCGATGCCGTGGGGATCCGGCTGGCGGCGAAAGACGGACGGATGGCCTACCAATCTTACCGGGGCTTCAGCCGGCGTGTCCTCGACAAGGCCTGCGCCCCGGCCTGCCAGGCGACCCCGTGCCTATGCCGGCATGTCATGCAAGGCCCGCCATCATCTGCAAAATTGCCCTTTTCGAGTTCGGGCAGCTTTTTTTGCAATGCTTCCAGCCGGCTTGCAACAACGGTGGCCCCCGACCGTTTCGGGCCCCACTGTACGGTATGCCGTGCCTATGGGTATGAGTCGGTGGCCCTCCTGCCGATTCGCAGCGCCAAACAAATTATCGGGTTGATCCACATGGCGGATCGGCGCGAGGATCGTTTCCCGCCGGAAGTTCAGGGCATGCTCGAAAACACGTCCCAGCGTCTCGGCATGGCCCTGGATCGCCTCCACATTCAAACCACGCTGGATCACACCATAAGCGAACTCCATCATCTTTCATTCAAATTGATCCAGGCCCAGGAGGACGAGCAGCGGCGCATCGCCATGGAGCTCCACGACCAGACGGGGCAGGATCTGAGCGTCCTGAAACTGCGCCTGGTGGACATTCACCACGACCTGCTGGCCCAGGCCCCGGACAAGGCCGACAAATGCCGGGAGGCGGAATCTTTCATCGACAAGATCATCGAGGATGTCCGGCGCCTGTCCCATGGGTTGAGTCCGGCCGCCCTCGACATTCTGGGCCTGGCCGCCGCTGTCGACGCCATGGTGACGGATTTTGTGCGTCATGTGAAATGGGAGGCCCGATTGGACGTCGCCACCCTGGATTATATTCCCGACCTTCCGGCCCAAATCGCCGTCTATCGCATCATCCAGGAAGCGCTGCACAACACTTACAAGCATGCCGGTGCCAGCACCGTTGCCATTCGGTCCCGCCGGCAGAAGAATCACCTGTTGATCGACATCAACGACAACGGGTGCGGTTTCGACCGCCTGTCACGGCAGAAAAGCAACGATCGTCCCCAAGGTCTGGGCCTGGCCGCCATGCGGCTGCGGGCCCGTATGATCGGTGCACGCTTCGCGTACACCAGCCGTCCGGGCGAAGGCGCCCATATCCGGATCGAGCTGCCCCTGGACAGGAGAAAGGATACGCCCTGATGATCTATCGCATCGTCCTGGCAGACGACCATGTCCTGGTGCGCGAGGGCATTAAAAGTCTGATCGAGAAAACCCCGGGACTGGCCGTGGTGGGGGAAGCCGGCGACGGCATCGCCCTGCTGCGCCTATTGGAGAAGATCCAGCCCGGGATGGTCATAATGGATATCGCCATGCCGGGTCTGCGGGGGCTCGAAGCCGCCCGTGAGATCCAGGCCCGGCACCCCCAGGTCAAGGTCCTGATCCTGAGCATGTACCGCCGCCGGGAATTCCTGAGCATGGCCCTGGCGGCCGGGGCCAAAGGGTATCTTTTGAAGGAAGATACCAGCCAGGAGCTGATCGCGGCCATCGAAGAAATCCGCAAGGGCCGCACCTACCTGTCCCGTAAGCTGGCCCTGGAATTCCCCACCGAGATCATCGGCATCTGCCGGGGCAACGAAAAAATCGAGGCCGAACCCCTCACCCGCCGGGAGCGCGAGGTCCTCAAACTGATTGCCGAGGGGCTTACCGACCGGGAGATCGGCGCAAAGCTTTTCATCAGCCTGCGCACCGCCCAGCGCCACCACGGCAATATCCGCCGGAAGCTCAACCTGAAGCGCACCGCCGACATCGTGAAGTACGCCATTGCCCGAGGCTACGTCGATTCCCAGCTATAGAAGACATCCTTTGATTCAGTTCAGCATTCTCGCTCTTCAGAAATTTTTGCCGTAGCTCACGCCAGTGGTTTCAAAATCACCGCGGCCATGGCTTGAACCAAAAGCGACCACTTCTGGATGGATAATAGATAAGGGATGGGTAGTATTACCCATGCCGGATCGCTTAAATGGTCACTTCTGCCGATTGTTATCCTCGCCCCTTTTTCATATGTAGTGCCCATCCAGAGGTGGTAGATTTTGGTTTCTGGCAAGGCCGCAGCCGACTGGCGCCCACAGGCGTAGCGGGCTACGCCGAGGACCGACAGGAGGCGAGAACGCCGCCAGGTGCCAAAAGATGCCATTTATGGGTGGGCACTATGTAGGCTCGCAGGAACCGATGGCATCGTCGGCCGATCGCAAATCGACACGGCCGGTCGAAACCGCCTGGTGGGGAAGGAATGCGATCCATGTCTTTTTCCGCAAGTGAGTGCCGGGTGCTGGTGGTGGAGGATGACGTTGTCATCCGCCAGGCGGTCGCCAGCCTTTTCACCCGGCTTGACTATCCGGTGGCCAGCACCGGGGAGAGTTCCGCCGCCGTCGCGCTTGCATGCCAGTGCCATTATCATCTGGTGGTATCGGATTTCGACATGCCGGTGCTCGACGGTTACCAGTTGGCATGCTGCATCAAGCAGGAGGATCCCGGCACCAAAATCGTTGTCATGAGCGGCAGCAACCAGTACCAGGTTGCGCTCTATATGGGCCGCCGTGAAGTCGACGGGTGGCTGTTCAAGCCCTTCGGCCTCCAGGCCGTCAGCAATGTCATGACCAAGCTGGGCCTGCCGAATGCTTTTGCAGCACGCCTTTCCAAAAATCGGACCGTCTTCGGGTAGGTGCCACAGGCACCCCTTGGAGATGCAATCCCGTGACCCAATAGGGCCACATTGTCACCCTTGCCAAAAGCACCCAAGGCCTTTCCCGACAACGGCAGCGCGATGTTGACGGATTGTCGGGACATGAGCACGCAAGACGAAGGAGATCTCCATGAGCATCAAAAAGCAGTATCTCAAGACCAAACCGATCTGCAAGGTAACGTTCAAAATTGACGCGGCGATCGGCAATTCCGCTCCCAAGGCTTACGTCGTTGGAGAATTCAACGACTGGTCCACCACGGCCAATCCCATGAAACGCCTGAAAAACGGGGGGTTCACCGCCACGATCGATCTCGAAAAGGGACGCGCGTACCAGTTCCGCTATTTGCTGGGCAAACAGCACTGGGAAAACGACAGCGAAGCCGACCGCCAGGCCCCTACACCCTTCGGGGACAGCCGCAATTCGGTCATCGACCTCTGATGGGAAAGGAGCCCGTTCTATGGCTGAGGCCCGAAATCCCCGCATCCTCGTGGTGACGCCGGAGATCTCCGCGCTGCCCGACCCGTCTATTGCGGAAGCCCGGATCCTGGCAGCCCGGGCCAGCGGTCTGGGAGATGTCTGCGCCGGCCTTATCCTTCAACTGCAGGCCGCCGGGGCGGACGTCCACGTGGCCATGCCCAACTATCGCAACATTTTCCGCCGCAAGGTCATCCATTTGCCGGAAGGCGACGCGCGAGCGCGCGAGGCCGGCAACATTCATTTGGTCCAGGACCGCGCCTTCTACTATCCCCGTCAGCTGCTGATGGACACCAGTTGGGACAGCATCAAGATTGCCCTGGCGTTCCAGCGGGAAGTCATGCACCAGGTCATTCCGGAAGTGCGGCCGGACCTGATCCACTGCCACGACTGGATGACGGGGCTCCTGCCCCCCCTGGCCCGTTCCCTGGGCATTCCCTGTCTTTTCACCCTCTACAATCTCAACACCGTTCAGTTGTCCCTGGCCACGATCGAAGAGCGCGGCATCGATGCCGCCGCTTTCTGGCAGCACGGCTACTATGCGGCCATGCCCGGCAGCTACGAGCAGACCCGGGAACATAATCCGGCTGACCTGCTGGTCAGCGCCGTTTTCGCCGCCGGGTTCGTCAATACGGTCAGCCCCTCGTTTCTGCGCCAGATCATGGATGACCGCTGTCATTTCATCGCCCCGGGGCTAAGGACCGAATTGAGCAACAAGTACCAGTCCGGCTGTCTGGCGGCCATTGCCCAGGCCCCGGCCCCCCATTTCAATCCGGCCAGCGACACGGCCCTCTGCCGCTGCTACAACGCCGAAGACCACCCTTCCGGCAAAGCCTTCAACAAGCTGCGTCTGCAGGAGATCTTCAATCTTCGCATGGACTCCCGGGCGCCTTTGTTTTTCTGGCCCACCCGTCTGGGCGGCGGACGACGCGGCTGCTGGATGATGGCCGAACTGCTCCCCGGGTTACTGGAGCGCTACGCTTCCCAGGGGCTGCAGCTGGTCTTCATTGCCGACGGAGATCTGCACGACCACTTCAAAACCCTGGTCCACAACATCGGCGCCGGGGACCGGGTGGCGGTGTGGCCCTTCGACCCCGGCCGGCAGCGCCTGGCGTTTGCCGCCGCCGACTTCCTGCTGATGCCCGTCCAATACGAACCCTGCGGCATGCCCTGCAAGATTGCACAACGCTACGGCGCCCTGCCGGTGGGGCACGCCACGGGCGGGATCAGCGATTGCGTCACGCCCCTCGACACGGCGGCCGACCGCGGCAATGGATTTCTGTTCGACACCTTCGATGAGACCGGTCTGGCCGATGCCATCCAGCGTGCCATGGCGTTTTACAGCCAGTCCGACACCCTGCGCGCCTCCCAGGTCCGACGGATCATGGCGGAGGGGCGCCATCGGGACGCCGATCAGGCCGCCACCGCCGCCTATATCGACTGCTATGAACGCCTGCTGGCCACCTCCCTCGACCACCTGCGCCAGGGGCTCCAGGCTCCTGTTTTGGAAGTCGCCTGAACCTGATGCAAATCGAGCGGATGTTTTGCAATCCCGGCGACAGCGGCCTTTGGCCGCGACGCCTCCCGATCACCGCCCTCTTCTGCGCACCGCCGTGACACATTGGCTTGCCGGTCATATTACGACACAGGCGGCGCCAGGGGCATGGTCATGAAGATGGTATTGCCATCGCGGTCCACCAGCAGCAGAAGGGTATGCTGGTCCGCATGCCGGTCCAGGCTGCTGCGGAACGCCTCCACGTCGCCGGCCGGTTCCTGTTCCACCTCCACGATGATGTCGCCCGGCTGCAGCCCGGCTTCGGCCGCGGCCCCGCCGGGATCGACCTGGACGACCAGCAGCCCCTGGTTGCGCGGCAGGCCGTATTCGGCGGCCAGCGCCGGGGTGAGTGCCTGAAGCGTCAAGCCCACCCACGGGTCCATTGCCTCGGCCTGGACGCCTTCCGCCGCGCCGTTCTCCTCGACCATTTCACGGGTCACCACCGTCAGGGGCGTTTTGCGTCCCCGACGCAGCACTTCCAGTTCCGCCTTGTGGTTGATGGGCGTGGCGCCCACGATAAGCGGCAGGTCGTGGGAATTGACCACGGGCTTGCCGTCAAAGGCAATGATGACATCCCCGCGCTGCACGCCGGCCTTGTCCGCCGGACTGCCCGCGATCACATCCGAAACCAGCGCCCCGCTGTCCGTGCCCAATTGCAGGCGCTCATCGAGGGCCGGGGTGACATTCTGGATCAGAACCCCCAGAAAAGGGCGCCGTACCTTGCCCTGGCGCAGTTGAGGCAGCAACGCCTTCACCATGTTGATAGGAATGGCAAAGCCGATCCCCACGCTGCCGGCCGACTCGCTAAAGATGATCGAGTTGATGCCCACCACCTCGCCACGGGTGTTGAGCAGGGGGCCGCCGCTGTTGCCCGGGTTGATGGCCGCATCGGTCTGGATGAAGTTGTCGTAGTCACCGATCCCGATCTGGCGATATTTGGCGCTCACGATGCCGGAGGTAACCGTGTTGCCCAGGCCGAAGGGGTTGCCGATGGCCACGACCCAGTCGCCTACCTCCAGAATTTCGGAATCCCCCAGAGGCAGCGGCGTCAGCGGATCTTCCGCCTCGATCCGGATCAAGGCCGTGTCGGTCTTCGGGTCCCGCCCCACGATGGAAGCCGGGTATTCCCGGTCGTCCGCCAGCCTGACCTTCAAGTCGGTGCTGTCTTCCACCACGTGGTTGTTGGTCAGGATCAGGCCTGCGGGGTCGATCACAAACCCGCTGCCCAGGGCCCCCAGTTGGTAGTCGTAGGGCATGGGCGTGCCAAAAAAACGTTCGAAAAATTCCCGGTACGGATCGCCGGACCCGAAAGGCATCTCGTCCGGTGCGGGGGCTTTGATCACTTTGTTGGCAATAATATTCACCACGCCGGGAGAGGCTTTCTTGACGAGACCCGCAAAGGATTCCGGCTGGTTCTGGGCGCCGCGGGCGGTCCCGCAGGCCGAAACGCAAACGAAGATCAGAGCCAGCACCACCCCTTGCAGTCGTCCGGCCGAGGAACGCCATCGTGTCATACGCATACCTCCTGTTGCGCACATCGTGTCCGCAACCGTTGATGAAAGGAGCGGTGCCAAACCCCGGCCTGCTGCCCGCCTATCTCCTGAAATCGACATCCGCATAAAAGCCGATGTGGTCGGAAACGCCCCTATGACGGAGGGGCACCAGACCCGCCTCCCTAACCTGAAAGCGGTCGGCGCTGACCCAGATCTGGTCGATGTGGCGCGGCTCGCCGGTGATGGTCCCGACGGCTTCGGCCTCGCGGCTGCCGGGGGTATCCACCACCCGGCCGGTATCCATCATCCTGTCTTTCATCGGCGACAGGGCCTCGTCGTCCGGGGAGAGGTTGAAATCCCCCATGAGCACCAGGGGGCCGTCCATCGCGGCGGTTCGCGCGGCCAGCGCTTCGATTTGCATCGCCGGCCGGCGAACGTCCAGGTGCACGTTCAGCACTGCGAACGTCCCGTCCGGCCCTTCGAACCGGGCCCACAGGCCGTTGCGCCCGGTACGGACATCGGGATCGAAAAAGACGGCGAAGTTGCCCTGCCGCCGCAGACGGTAACGGAAAAGCAGGGCCAGCCCCCACTCGAAGAAGTTCAGTGAATAACTGGAGGGGTGCGGCGTGTAGAGGCAGCCCAACTTCAGCCAGGCGGCTATCTTCTCGGCGTGCCGCGCATTGCGAACCTCCTGCAGGGCCACGATGTCGGGGGTTACCGCCTGAATGGCCCGGGCCAGGGCCATATCGCGCGCTTCCGACGCCGGAATATCATAGGCCGGTTTGGTCAGCAGGCCGCCCCCGGCTCCCAGGCGAATATTGAACGTCAACAGACGCATGACCGCCCCACGTCCGGTCCTCCCATCTCAATTTTGCCACGCAGGCCCGGACCGCCGCTCCGGGAGAAATCCCCCGACACCTGAGCGGTAAAACCGTACTTCGGGCCAGGACCCGGGCGGCGTGTCTTGCGGTGGGGCAGGGCATCCTTGCGGCGCACCGAGGCGGGATTTGAAGCACAAGGTGCGGCAGGTTGTTGCCGCCCGACGGTCGATGATGCGGGCCTTGGCGGAATCCGAACGTATGCGCAAACCACTTCCATTCTTGGGCAGACCGGTCAGGCACTTTGCCCGCTGCCTGATAAGCGATATAGGCTTGGCCGGCCGTTTCGCCCCATCGCAGTTCTCTAGTCGGATGCGGCCGGTTTTTGCGCTCCACTTTCAGCCGCGCCCTCGCCGACGACTTCATATTGGGCCACGGAAATAGTCTTGCCGCTCTCGCGCTCCATCAGGGCGCCCGTCAATTTGACGTTCTTCCCCTCCAGGGCGTAAAGCGCCTTGTTCTCCACCAATCGATAGGTGTTGGCGCCGTCATCAGTCTTCAGCACGAGCCCCTGGTCGGTTTTCTCCACGGTTCCGGTGAAGGTCTGCTCCCCGCTCGCACAGCCGGTCATGGCCAAAAGACCGACGATAAGGGCCAGGGTGATGATTGTTCTGCCGATCGGGTTGCTTTTCATGGGTGTCCTCCTTGGGGTTCAGCTCGTTTGGGATGTTTTCGTCTGGAACGACGACAATTGCCGATTCCCGTTGCTGTCCGGCATACGGGGTATTTGAAATCCCCCCTTTCGTGTTCCGCCAGAGGCAACAGGGAGGTGGACGGCTTGCGGCACTGGTCACACAAGAATTCATGATTGAGCAAAGCAGCTGCCCTCTGAACAGACGACCGGCAGCCACAGCGGCGGCCCGGAATACTGTAAGGCGATGCCATACCTGCTTGCCTCAAGCGATTATTGGCCTTGATTCAGCGATCGATGATCTCCAGAAGCGAACGTCGGTGCTCCCGTGAGGACGCGGCGTTGAGAATGGTCCGGATCGCCTTGGCGTTCTGCCCCTGCTTGCCGATGACCTTGCCGCGATCCTCCTGGACGACATGGAGCTCGAAGACGGTCGTTTGGTTTCCTTTAAACTCCGAGACGGAAACACTATCGGGATGGTCGACCATGGCCCGCACAATCGTCAAAATCAGCTCCTTCATGCGGTTCCTCCTCACGCTGATCAATTCGCTTTCAATCCGATGCTGGATCCTTGCCCTCTGAGATCAACCGTCAAGCTCTCACCCCTATGCGGCGCCACAAGGCCCGAGAAGCATAGCGTTCCTCGTCTGTCAGGATGCCGTCACTTCGGCTTTCAGATAAAACATGGCGCCTCCTTTTACGACTCATGGATTGGTCTGTTTCCCCTCATCACCAAGCAATCCGGATGCCAACTTTTTAGCCCTTGAGGAAATAGGCGCTTGGCGGTCCGACGATGTCTTGCGAAAGCCCGGTCTATAGATCGGCGCCGGCCCCCATTGGCAGTCCATTGCGTAGCCACCGCAGACGCCGGGCTTCAGACGCCATGCGACCCGCGCAAGCCGGCGCGACGAACGGCCCAAAACACAACGTCAGGATCAGCCAAACCTGAAGATCAGGAGACCTCCAACGTCTGCTTCCTGAAAAAAGGCGGAAATGGGGCTTCGGATTTTCGAACCTGGCCGCCGGAAACAAGGTGTTTTGTCGTTATCGTTTAGCAGGGACGATCCCCCGCCTTTACAGCCCTGCCCTCTCCGGATCATATGAAGATGATGAACCGCTTGCCCTAAACGACAGCGAAGCCCGCGGCACATGGCACACTAATTGCCAGAAACGTTATGCATACCCTCCCTCGCGGTGGAGGCCACATCAGAAGAGACGATCGCGACCCATGAGCGATTCCGAACTCAAAACAATCCGAGGCATCGTGATCCCGACGGATTGGCATGACAACGGTCATCCCCGTTCGGTAGCCATTGCAACCTATCGGGAAAACAAATACATGGTCGCCGATAGCCCGCAAAGCCGCCAACTGCTCTTGCTGCTCAACCAACGCGTCGTGGTGTCCGGAACGGTTTGTCGTAGAGCGGAAACCCTGGTGATCGATGTTGGGGATTTCTACTTGGACAGCCCTTGAGAATGGCCGATATCTTTGCTGATCAGAGGCTGTCAATACGTCAGCGCCTTACAGCGGAGATCCAATGGACTCCCTCCCCCCCCACTCTAAAACAGCAACGTGTCGATAAAGGCATTGAAACGCCGCAGGCGGCGGGTAGCAACAATAGCCAAACAGCACACAGGAGAACAACCGATGAAAAAGACCGCCAAAATGAAATCCAGCAGACGTCGGGTGAGTTTTTCCCTGAACGCTCCCCACGCGCGGCAGGTCGCGCTGGTGGGGGACTTCAATGCATGGGATCCCCAAAAGCACCTCATGGAAAAGGGGGCGGATGGCGTCTGGGAAAAAACAGTCATTCTGGAACCGGGAACCTACGAATACAAGTTCTATCAGGACAGCCAGTGGATCGTAGATCCCCAAAACGTCCAGCAATGCCCCAACCGCTTCGGCACCCGCAACAGCATGGTGGTGATAACGCCATAAGGGCGCATGGCGGCCGATCCACCCGGACGACGTCCACGGCATGCTGCTGGCCAAGGGTATTCTGAGACCCAGCGCGGGGGCGCCACCTCGCATGGGGATGCGGGGCATTCGTCTGGGGATCTCCTTCCCGGCAGGCGTCAAGATGAAGGTATGAGCCATATTCGATGCCGCCTGCCGCCAGGCCGATCGCGGGATCCGTGTTAAACCCGGGATCATGATTCCCCTGACCGGGCCCTGAACCGAGTCGGACATGGCATGTCCCAGGCAGGTTTTTAGCCGGCCGCGGCTCGGACATTCAGCTTCCTGTCTTACCCGGCCACAACCCGTCGGCATTGCCAATCGGCAATAAAATAGAAGTCTTATCCACTTGGCACATGATTTGAATTAATCGGCAATCGTCCAGGTGCAGCCGATATGGGCCACACAGGCCGTCCCCTCGGTTTCGTATGGACATATTGGTCGGCCTCCGTTGTTCCAAAGCCAAACTTGATCATAGCCGGACAGCAGGGCCGACTCGTAACAACTCACACCCAAGAGGAGGTTTCCAAATGAAACGCAAGGCACTTATCAGTTTGTTGACCGTCATCGCCCTGGTGTTCGCCACCGGCGTGGCCATGGCCGCCGAGGCCGTTACCATCCAGGGACAGGTAAATGAGGAGAACCAGCTCGTCGACCAGGACGGCAATGTCTATACGATTGCCGACACCGAGGAAGGCATGAAGGTCATGGACATGGTCGGGGAAAAGGTGGAGGTTAAGGGCACCGTGCAGGAAGACATGGGGGATAAAGAAATCACAGTGGAATCCTTCAGCGTCCTCAAATAGGCAAAACCGCTTGTCACCGTCCGGGGAAACACGTTCTCCGGACGGTTTCGTAAAATGGCCAAGGCACGGTTTGCATAAGCTGTGAGGAAAGTCGCCCGTGATAGGCTGTCAGCGACGGCAGCGCACCGCCATGGGCCGGTGGAACGATGGCAACACAACGCCGTGAGGGAGCGTTTTGCGAACGCGTCAGTAGAATGGCAGAATCCGCTGGCGCCCCACCCGAAACCCGTCATCCTCATCGTGGGACGGGCTTTCCAGGCACCAGCGCACCTTGGCGGTAACCATGTTGAACTGGCCGGCCTCAGAGGGCCAGCAGGATGCCTCCTGGGATGACGCAGGGGATACCCGCAGCAGGACAACATCGCCCTTTCTCATGGCCACCGGTGAGAACAAGCCGACCCCGCCCTGGTTGCAGTCCAGCAAGACACCCTCAGCGCGCAGCTCCGGGTGACAATGCCATCGGATTTCCACCGCGGCATGTCGCACGAAGCGTTTGGTCAACCGTTTTTCGTTCTTAACGTCCATTCTGGAGAGTCCCCCAGACCTTCAATGCGAAGGGGCTTTGACCGCCCGCGCCCAAGCCCAAGGCCCCCAGCGCACCCCCGCACCTTAAACGATGTCGCCCTCACCTCGGATGCTCAGGACCGGGATCGGACTGCGTCGGAACATCTTGTGAGCGCAGGAGCCCACAATGGCGTCCATAAGATTGCTGCGCCCTTTGGTCGCCATGACGAGAAGATCAGGCTTGCGGCTTTCAATAACCCCGAGGAGTTCCTGGTAGGGGACCCCGATGTGTATCACGGTGCTCACAGTCCCCTGGTTGCCGCCGGCCATTCTGATCAGCTTCTGAAACCCCTCCTCGCGGTCCTTCCTCATCTCCTCCAGGTGGGTTTCGAGGGAAAACGCCGGAGCTTCACGCGCCACTCTTTTCAGCATATCGACGTCCCGCTGATTGATGACGTTTACCAGCAGCAGATCAGCCCCCACGTCTTCGGCCAACCGGGCCGCGTATTTGACGGCGACCGGTGAATAATCGGAGAAGTCGACGGCCACCATGATCTTATTGATGGTTTTTCGGGAGGAATGATATGATCATGTCGGTCGCGGTGGGATCGGCACCCCCTGACAAATCGCTCCCAATCGTCCTCCCATTGCGCGTTATATGCCCTTCCTCCTTTTTTGCTTGACAATCCTTCATTAATATAGCTCTATGAAATCATTCAATTTTACCCCACATAACGATATCCAATCCGTTCGCCCTGCGGGGCACCTCAATGGACCGCGTACTCATCATATCTTCTAGCCGGGACATGGTTGCGCTGATGCGTGAAAACCACCCCGATCTTTCTGACTGCGTTCAGGTCGAGACCCTGCCTGCGGCATTGCAAAAGCACAGTCAGTCGCCTTTCGATCTGATTTTTGTGGATCTCGACCAGTTCGACATGTCTTCCAACAAGTCCTTAAACGGTGAAACGATTCTGTCCTTCAAAAAAAACAACCCCGTGGCCAAATTGATCCTGCTCACTTCCCGGGAAGCCATCCGCGATACCTTTCACCTGATCAAGGCCGGCGCGGACAACTATTTGACCGTGCCGGTCAGCAAACACGAGCTGCGGCTGGTCCTGGCGGCCTGTCGGGATGACGTCAGTCATGCCTTGGAATTGGATTATCTGCGCGACCGCTTCTGGAAGGCCGAGTGGCTCGAGGTCGTTCGCTCCCGCAATCCCGCCATGCAGGAGGTCTTCGAGAAAATTCGCGCCGTAGCCCCCACGATCGCTACGGTCCTGCTTCTGGGGGAGACCGGAACCGGGAAGGGGCTATTGGCGCGGCTAACGCACTGGCACAGTCTGCGCTGCGACAAACCCTTTATCGCGGTGCACTGTGGCGCCATAACCGAAACCCTGATCGAGAGCGAGCTCTTCGGCCACGAACAAGGCGCCTTTACCGGTGCCGTCCGCAAAAAACTGGGAAAATTCGAGGTGGCGCGCAAAGGCACCATCTTCCTTGACGAAATCGGCACCATCACCCCATCCGTACAAATCAAGCTGTTGCAGGTGCTTCAGGACGGCAGCTTCAGCCGGGTCGGCGGCGAAGAAACCCTTCACACCGACGCCCGGGTCATCTTTGCCACCAACGCCGATCTCGAAAAGCTGGTGACCGAGGGCCGCTTCCGCAAAGATCTTTACTATCGTGTCAAAATTTTTCCGATCGAGATCCCGGCCCTCAAGGAACGTACCGAAGATCTGCCCTACTTGACGGAAGCCTTTCTGCAAAGGCTGAATCAGCGTTACAACAAGGCCATCAAGGGGCTGCACCCCGCCGTGGTGGCAGCGTTCCGAACCTATGGATGGCCCGGGAATGTACGCGAGCTCGAAAATGTGATGGAAAGGGCCTATATCCTGGAGCGCTCGGATATGCTGATGCCCCAGAACTTCCCCGCCGACATGATGCCTGCAGAGGGCGTCGTATTGAATGGTAAGCCTTTGGACGCACTGTCTCTGGCCGAAGCCCGTCAACTGGCCGTCGAAGATGTTGAACGGCATTATCTCCGGGATCTGCTGGCCCGGAACAAAGGCCGCATCAACCTATCCGCCCGCCAGGCCCGGATCACGCCCCGTCAGTTGAACCGTCTGATGAACCGCTACAACATCTGCAAGGAAAACTACAAGTCCTGAGGCCCTCCCCCGCCGTCATGACGACCGTCCTGATAAAAGCCCGCAGCGGCGCGGACATGACAAAATACGGCGCTATCAGTGACAGATTGCGTCAGAAAGAAGTACTCCAAATTTTGTCGTTTTCTTTATCCCGCTGGAATCGTGCCGGAAATCCCAAGAGATAAATCTGGTACAAAGTTTGCTACACTCCACAAGCAAATGGCGGTCAAGGGATCGAAACCGACACCGCTTGTTGGCAACCACTCTTGACGAATCTTGCTGCACGATCCCTTGACCGCCGTCAAACGTTTTCTTTCACCCTCCTTTTCGTTTTAGGGGCAAGGCATGGGGCCTTGCCCCGCCTAACCAAGACGAAAATGATTTGACAGGCGGATAGACGGGCCAGGGCAGGGAAGATAAATTGACTGGGTTTCGGTGATGGCGGGGCAGAAATGCCCCGCCCTTTTTTGGGCCTCCGGTCGATTTCCGCTGCGTGCCCCTCTTCCATCGCCCCTTATCGAGGGCGTCCGTCCCCCCCCTCCTGAACAATTGACCATGTGAACCCCTCCTTATGACGAGGGAAAAAGCACCGGGAAAGGGCCGTTTCAACAACATCTTTTCCGGCATCGATCAATTTACCGGTGTCGCCGTCGACCGTAAACGCAGCACATTGATCCCCGTGGCAACCAGGAATTTCTCTCCCCCTTATCGTGATCCGATAGATTGATCCAATTTTTACCCCACCTTTACACAAGCATTATCTCCCAGCCTTATCTTGCAGGTCATCAACCCTCCCGCACAGGAGAAAAGAAAGGAAGGTGAACGATGAAATCCATACAAACGGCTCTATCGATTATGTTGGGTTTGATTCTGCTGGCTGGGGTGGCGGCGTGCGCCGGCACTGATACCATGATGGAAAGCCCCATGGATACCGCCATGGACGGAATGCTGATCGGCAGCGAAGGGCATCACGCCGCGGGCAAAGTGACGATCGAGAAGGGAATGGGGAACCAATCCGTGCTGACCCTGAGCGATATCGATATCGACACGGTTCCGGATGGCTATGTCTACCTGACCAAAGGCGCGGACTGGATGCACGGCGTGGAATTGGGCCGGCTGAATCAATTTTCCGGCACGGTTTCCTTCGACCTGCCACCCGGGGTCAATACGGATGATTTCGACAGTGTGGTCGTTTGGTGCAAAAAATTCAACACCGAAATCGCACGCGCCACCTTGCCGAAAAAGATGATGTAGGGCGCGATCCGTCCTATGGGCGCATGGGGCTGCCGGATCTTCTCATTTCCGAAGAAAATTGCAGGCCGACACCAACCTCACTGTCTGCCGGCGCCTCTTCTCCGTCCGGCGACCCCTGCGCCGTTTCAAGAAAACCGCCCTATTGATGCAGCCTGCTTTATGTAAACATGTCGCCGTAGGTCTGGCGCATGTCCCGCTTCAATATCTTGCCGGTGGGGGTCTTGGGCAGGGCCTCCACGAAGACCACGCTCTTGGGCACCTTGAAGCCGGCCAGCTCCTTGCGGCACAGGGCCATGATCTCCTCTTCGGCAATGGTCTCGCCCTTGCGGGGCACCACCACGGCGGTAACGGCCTCCACCCATTTGGGGTGCGGGGTGCCGATCACGGCCACCTCTTCCACGCGTTTGTCCAGGTAGATGGCTTCTTCCACTTCCCGGGTGGCCACGTTCTCCCCGCCGGTCTTGATCATGTCTTTCTTGCGGTCCACCACCGTGATGTAGCGGTCTTCATCCAGCACACCGATGTCGCCGGAGTGGAACCAGCCGCCCTGCATGGCCACCTCGGTCTTTTCGGGATCTTTGAAATACATGATCAGGGCGTGGGGGCCTTTGCCGCAGATCTCACCCGGAGCGCCCACGGCGTCGATGGACTGGAAGGCATCGTCCTCCAGGCGGCTTTCCATGTTGAGGCCCGCCATGCCGGCGGAACCGAGCTTGACCAGGGCGTCTTCGGCCTTGAGGATGGTATGGTAAGGGGCCAGCTCGGTCTGGCCGTAGTAGTTGTATACCTTGCTGCCGGGCAGCCGCTCCATGATCTCCTTGAGCACTTCCACCGGCATGATGGAAGCCCCGTAGTAGCACTTGGTGAGGCAGGAGAGATCGTAGTTGTCGAAATCCGGGTGGCGCAAAAGTCCGATCCAGACCGTGGGCGGAGCAAAAAACATGTTGGCCCGGTAGCGGTCGATGGTCTGGAGGATCTGGCCGATGTCCGGGGCCATGAGGATGTTGGTGCCGCCGACATAGAAGGTCGGGTTCATGAAAACGTCGCGCTGGGCGCAGTGGTAGATGGGCAGGGCATTGACGTTGATGTCGTGGGTCTCGTAGCCCCCGTCGATGATGGCCCCCATATATTGGGCGATGAGGGCCTGGTTGCTGATGATGACGCCCTTGGGCAGGGATTCGGTGCCACTGGTGTAAGTCATCTGGCAGGGATCTTCGATGTGGAGAATGACGTCCGGCTCGTCGGCCGGAGCGTTTTCCATCCAGGCATCGAAGGCGAGGAAACGGTCGTCCACCGGCGCTTGACCGGCGCCCTGGTCGGACCAGACCAGTTTTTCGACCGACGGCATTTCGCCCAGAACTTCCTCCACCAGCCCGTAGAGGGCATCTTCCACGATGAAGACCTTGCTCTCGGAATGGTTGATGCAGTAGGCGATGTCCGGCCCGCGCAGGAGATAGTTGATGGCCAGGTAGACCGCTCCGATCTTGCAGCATCCCAGCCAGGTCAGCACATGGTGCAGGGTGTTGTGGGCCAGGATGGCCACCCGATCGTACTTGGCCACCCCCAGCCCGGCAAGCGCATTGGCCGTGCGGTTGCAGGCCTCCTCCAGTTCGGCGTAGGTTAAAGACGTGTCTCCGAAAATAAGGGCCGTCTTATCGGGGTAATGATAGGCCGTGCGGCGCACCATATCCGCGATCACCCACCGGTTGACCCGGTTGTAGCGGTCCATCAGGAATTCCAGGTTTTCTTTGTTCAAAACAGTGAAGCGCGCTTTTTCCTCGTCGGTCATGGGTCTGGCATTGTCCGTCATGGCGGGGCTCCCTTGGATTGGCATGAATGGATAAGATCACAATTATCCGCCGCCGGGATCGCTGTCAAACGATTTAGCCGCTCCCGGTTATGCCTCGATCAGATTTCCCGGGATGAACCCCAGAAGGCTGGTGGACTGATGTAAAGCCTGGGGGGCGTTTCGGAGCGGAGCATGGCGTCAGGCCGGCAAGGCCTGCTTCCTGCGAAGCGGCGTACCTCATTCAATCGATCAAAACCGACGACCATCCCATCCGGTGTGCGTCCAAAGGCGGTCGTTTGGGGTACCCGCCGGAGCCCAAGGATGTCATCTCCGGAGGGGCATTCGTTAGGGACGGCTGGCAAGCCGCGCCTCGGCTTCCTCCGCCGGCAGCGGCGGGCTGAGGTAGAATCCCTGGGCCTGGTGGCAATGCCGGTCTCTGAGAAAGGTCAAACTCGCCTCGGTTTCGACCCCTTCGGCCACCGCTTCGATCTGCAGCTTGTGACACATCTCGATGATTGCAGAAATAATGGCGCCGTCGCGTCCTCCCAGGTCGGCATTGCGGATGAACACCTGGTCGATCTTCAGCTTGTCGATATGGAACAATTTGAGATGAATCAGGGAAGAGTAGCCCGTGCCGAAATCGTCCAGGGCAATCTTGACCCCCATGGCTTTGAGGGCGTTCATGATGGCGATGGCACGGTCGGTGTCGTGCATCATGGCGGTTTCGGTGATCTCGAACTCCAGAAAACAGGGATCAAAACCGGTGATGTCCAGGATCGACTTGATTTTGGTCAGCAGTTGCCGATCGAAAAACTGACGCACGGACAGGTTGACCCCCAGACGCAGCTGGTCGAAGCCTTTGTCATGCCAGCATTTCCCCTGCCGGCAGGCGGCATCGAGGGCCCAGTCCCCGATGTCGATGATCATGCCGGTCTCCTCCGCCAACTGGATCAACTGGTCGGGGGGCACAAATCCCATTTCCCGGTCCTCCCAGCGAATCAGGGCTTCCATGCCGACCAGCCGGCCGCTGTCGATGTGGTACTGGGGCTGGTAGTAGAGCTGAAACTTCTGGTTTTTGATGGCGTCGCGCAGCTTGTTCTCCAGCCGCATGCGCGCTTTGGCCTTCTGGTTCATATCCGATGAGTAGTAGCGGAAGGTATTCTTGCCGACCTCTTTGGCCTTGTACATGGCCGTGTCGGCGTTCTTGAGGAGGGTTTCCACATCCTGGCCGTCATCGGGGTAGAAGGCGATGCCGATACTGGTGGAAATGAACAGCTCCCGGCCGCCGACCTGAAACGGCTCCTTGAAGAGGTTCAGGATGCGTTCCGCGATGCCGGAGGTGACTTTCTTGTCGGCAATGTCCGGGATAATGAAGGTAAACTCATCCCCGCCGATGCGGGCCAGATAGTCCTGGTTGTCTTTGCGCTCCAGTCTCAGGAACTCGTTGATCCGGCCGATGATATCGCCTCCCCGCAGATAATGCTTGAGGCGCCGGCCAACGCCCACCAGCAGATTGTCGCCGGCCGTGTGGCCGAAAGTGTCGTTGACCTTTTTGAACTCGTCCAGGTCGAAGAAGAAGACCGCCACCGATTTGCCGGTCCGCTTGGCACTGTTGATTTCGCGATTGAGCAGGTCCAGGAACAGGGGCCGGCTGGGGAGGTTGGTGAGGGAATCGTAGTAAGCCAGGAATGCGATTTTTTCCTGACTCTTTTTCAGCTCCGTGATGTTGCGGGATATCACGGCCGCATAGGATACCTGCGTACCCGACGTGAAACAGGGGGTATAAATGGTCTCGATATAGTTTTTCTCATTTTTTTTGAATTCGTAAGAGGCGCGGTAGGATACGGTTTTGCCGCGGAAGCATTCGTCCAGTTTTTCTTTGATGACCTGCTCAAAGATGTCCTGCCCCCAGATTTCCGCGACCGTATGGTTGACGATCTTGTCCTTGGTTAATTTGCGGGAATTCAGGTAGGCGTCGGTTACGATCCGGTAGGTGTAGTTGCGGTCGATCAGGGTGATGGAGTCGTGGGACGCATTGACCATCATCTTGTACAAGGCCAACTCGTGCTGCTTTTCTTTATCCAGAGAATTTTCGGTGTTCATCTTGAGGAGCCCTCCACGTTGTCCATATGTGGGGTGAGTCTACCAGATTCAGGCCTCTCACGCCACCTTATGATAGTAGGCGAGGAGCGCTTGCTATCCATCCGCAAATGGCATCTTTCGGCCCCTGGCGGCGTTCGCGCTTGTTTTCAATCCTCGAAATAGCGCGCTATTCCTCCGGTTGACACCCACCGTTGGGGATTGATCAGACGGGAAGTCCCGCAAAACGGGAAAACGCGCTCAGGCCTTGCCAGAAACCAAAATCGTCCATTTATGAACGGGCACTAGCTTAACGGTCGTCACGTCTGACGCGATACCAAAACCACGATCCGGTCTGGGTGACGCCAAGGCTGGAAAGCGGTCGTTGACCATGTCAAAGGGAAGAAAAGAAGGGGCCGCTTTCAACACCGGGAGTTGATCGCTGTCCGGTGTCCCGCTGCCGCCCCGGCGTTCTCAAGGGGGCAAGCATGAAACCCGTTTTCAGCGCAGGTGTGGGAATGAGATAACGCCAAGGGCGGTCGCATGACACCCGGCCGGAGGGCTCCTGGGCCGAAGACCCGATCAGCGGTTGGTCCTTTATCGCTGGCTTTGTTCCTGAAGTTGGATCAATCTTTTCATGGCCTGCCGGCGGAAGGTTTTCGCCGGTCGGCACGCCAGAAGATCCCGGATGATGGCCATGGCCTGCAGCGCATCGCCGCCAGCCTCGTAGGTGCAGCTGAGCAGCAGCAGGGCTTTAGGCTGCCAGGAGCCATCCTTGGCAGCCGCCAATTCCAGGCAGCACCGTGCCTTTTCAAGATCGGAGGCCTGGTAAAAGGCCACACCGAATCTGAATAGCTGATCACCGGGAAGCGCCCTAATGTGCCGGGGGAAATGATCCCGCACCAACCGCACGGCGCTGGGGAAGTCCCTGGTCATGACCGCCGCAAGCCGGCTCCTAAAGCAGTCCCCCACCTTTTCCACGTCTTCCTCAGCGGTGCGCTGTCCAGGGCTCTGATCGGCACTCGTGGGCCGATCACGTTCACGCCTTTCGCTGACCATCGCTCGTGCTACCTTCATATCGCCCGTCCCGGGTATCAATCGTTTTGGATTACCCTTTAGGTGACCTTGGGCGGCCAAAAGGTTCATGGCGGATCCGGCGATGAAGCAGGAATGTATTATGGGGCGGCCAGGCTGGCAAACCGGCGGCAAGACTGGGGCCTCCTGGAGATACCGTGGGCGCAAGCAGCGCCCCACCACCGGGCCCATCAGAATTATTTTCCTTTCGGGGAAGACTTATCGTATAAGCGCCGGCCGCTCTCCACGGGCACGGTTCATGGCCGCGCCCGTGCGCAACCCCTATTCCCGAGGTGCCATCATAAGCGGCAACCCTTGTTTGGAGTGCGGGGACTGTTGTGCGTTTTACCGGGCATCTTTTTACTGGGGCGAGACCGACGAGATCACCCTGGGCGGGGTACCCGCGGATTTGACCGTCAAGATCAACGAGCGTTTCGTGGCCATGCAGGGCACCCGGTGCCATCCCCCCCGCTGTGTCGCCCTCATGGAAGCGATCGGGGTCCATGTCTCGTGCCGCATCTATGAACGGCGGGCCTCCGTATGCCGCTCGTTTCCCCCGTCCTGGGAGGACAACGTGCATAAACCCCCGCTGTGACGAGGCCCGGCAAGGTTGGTCCCTCCCGCCCTTACCCCGGATTCGTGGCATGGGCCGGCAAAGATGCCGCGAAGCGCTTGCCAAGAAGAAAATCCGCACTTTCCGCCGGTCTCACGGTAAGGCGCGTCATTCGCTCCGCCGCGTTATTCAGCGGCTGACGCCTGCACCGGCCTGGCGCCTCTGTCATCCGGGGGCGGCTCACGGGGATATGTTGCGGATTAGCGGCGATGCCGGGGATTGATCAGGAAAGCGCATGGTCGCGCGTCGGCAATGGAAGGTCTGAAAAACGGTCGACGGCCGCCTGTGGATTGTTTCGTACTCCCGTCAGCGGCCCCAGGTCGATGGCCCGGGTCTGACATCAGGTCCCTTTTCATTCTAGTGGATGTCAAGCTTTTCCGGTTCGCAAAGCAGCCGGGAGTTGATCGCGGTCTGTCCGCAGTTCCGGCACTGATACCGTTCCACATGGGTACGGTTGTGGCAATATTTGGGGGGCAGGCCTCCCTTGCCACCGCACCAGTCGGCCTTGGTGCCGGTCCCCTGGACTTCACAGATATTTTCGGGATCCAACGCAACGGCACCGCATTGGGCACAGATATAAGCATGGGTATCCTTGGGCAAAGGGATATGATTGGGTTCGTTCATTTTGCAGCCTCCTTTCACAACGAGATGCCGATGCCGGGCAATCTGAACACTCCCTAAGGGATGATCTTCTATCTGACAAGGACATGCTCAGCCATCGGTGATTTCCACAGGAAAAGAATAAGATCGTCCCGGCAACGCGTCAATATGGCAGGCCCTGCGGTCCGCCGCCGGGCAGCAAAAAGCGGCACAAGGCTCAAGGATGTCAATAGCGACCCAATCGCTTGATTTACGGCCCTGTTGCTGATATAGGCAATCGGCTGTCCGAATCCATCGGACCATTCGCGTCGTACACGATTTCCGGTACGACCTGTGACAACCCCCAACGGGAGATTATTTGTGGACCCCGACAGTCCCAGCTTCCAACCGTTTAGTCCCGGCCGCCAGGTTCGGGCCCGACATGACATGGGGGTGTGGATCACCCCCGCCTAAGCCACGGGAGGTGATACAAGTGAAGCATTCCGCCATCGGCAGCCACTGCATCCTCGAGCTGCACGGTTGCCCGTACGACATTCTCGACAATGAGGCACTGGTGCGCAACGCCATCGTCGCGGCCAGCCAGAAATCCCTCTCCACCCTGCTGCACTTAAGCAGCCACCGCTTCGAACCCCAGGGGGTCACGGCCGTCGGGCTGCTGGCCGAATCGCACATTTCCATCCACACCTGGCCCGAACGAGGCTATGCCGCCTGCGATATCTTCACCTGCGGCGCAGCGTCCCGGCCGACCCAGGCCTGCGATTTTCTGGCGACGACCCTGCGCGCCGCCAACCAGTCGTTGCAAGTCCTGGCACGGGGCCAGCGGCCGGCGCCGGCGGTCTCCGCAAGGCTGCCCCGGACCGCCCGGAACCCGTCTCCGCCCGTGCAGGCCGAACCGCAATGGGTGGCCAATTGAGCCGCCCCGCGCCCATACGGGAGCCTGTCACCGCCTCTGACGCCTATCTGCACGGCGTGGCCGAGGTGCTTCTGGACCGCCGGACCGCGTTCCAGCGGCTGCGCATCGTGCGGTCGCCCGACTTCGGCAAATCGCTGGTGCTGGACGACGCCTGGCAGGTCAGCCAGGAAGACGAGTTCCTCTATCACGAAGCGCTGTGCCATCCGGCCATGCTGCTCCACGGGACCCCGCGCCGGGTGCTGCTGCTGGGGGGGGGTGACGGAGGCCTCCTGCGGGAAGTGCTGCGCTGGAAAACGGTGGAGCGGGCCGTCCTGGTGGACATCGACGGAGAGGTGATCGCCGCCTGCCGCGAGCTGCTGCCGGAAATCCACCAGGGGTCCTTCGACGATCCGCGAGCCGAAATACAAACCGCCGACGCCTGGGACTATTTGCGGCAAACGCCAGGCGGCTGGGACGTGATCCTGTCGGACCTGACCGACCCCGCCGAAGACGGCCCCTCGGCGCGGCTCTTCAGCGTGGACTATATGCGTTTGTGCCGCGAAGCCCTCGCGGCCGGCGGAACCTTTGCCATCCAGGCCGGGGCGGCCTGCCCGCCCCGGCTGGACCTGTTCGCGCGGGTCATGGCCACCGTCCGGACGGCGTTCGCGCACACCGGTTTCTGCGCCGTCCATGTCCCCACCTACGGGGTAAGTCTGGGACTGGCCCTGGGCGCCGCGCGTGAGGTGGTCTTCCCTCCTGCCGCCGATATCGACGCCATCCTGGCCAAGCAGGTACGCGGTGAGCTGCGCATGCTCGACGGCCGCGCCGTGCAGGGACTGTTCCATCCACCCCGCCACCTGCGCCGGGCCGCATCCGCCGACGTCCCGCCGTTCACCCTGGCCGACGGGGCCGACTACACCCGTGACGTGCTGGGCGGGTAGAAGCCCCTTGCTCACACCAGACCACCAGAAAAAATCAAAAGCGGGTTGCCAAAGGGCGGCGCAGTTCTTAAAACCTGTTCGGCTGAAACCGGCGCCAGGGTGGATGCAACCCCCTGCCCGTCACCCACGCCCTGTAGCCTTTACGTCACCCTATCGAGTAGGTTGCGACCGCGTTATACAATGAAAACGACCCGTGCCGGTTCGCCGGTGATGATCCTGACCACGGTCTGTATCGCCCAGTTCATGGCCCCTTTCATGCTCACCAGTGTGGGCGTGGCCCTCCCCTCCCTGGGCCGCGACCTGGGAGCCTCGGCTGTGCAGCTCGGGCTGGTGGAGCAGCTCTATGTGCTCTCCCTGGCCATGACCATGCTCACTTTCGGACGCCTGGGAGATATCGCGGGCCAGCGGCGGGTCTTCATGGCCGGCCTGGCCCTCTTCACTCTGATGACCTTCCTGCTGGGCTACGCGGGGCGCATCCAGACCGTGATGGCTTTCCGTTTCGTGCAGGGCATCGGGGCCTCCATGTATCTGGCCGGCAGCATGGCGCTCGTGGCCGCGGCCTACCCGCCGGAGCGACGCGCCCGCAAGATCGGACTCGTCTCGGCCTTCACCTATGCCGGACTTTCCGTCGGGCCCGTGATCGGCGGGTACGTCACCCTACACTTCGGCTGGCGCCACGTCTTCCTGCTCTCCGTTCCCATCGGCATCGCGGCGGTTGCCATGTGTCTCTTCGGCATGCGGGAAATGGAGAAAAATGCCCAAGGGGAATCCATGGACTGGAGCGGCAGCCTGGCCTATGCCGCCAGTGTCGGTCTGATCATGACCGGGGCGGCCCATGCCAAGGCTTTCTTATGGGCCCTGCCCATGATCGTCGCCGGGGCGGCCGGGCTCATTCTCTTTATCCGCATGGAGATCCGGCGCCCTAATCCCCTGCTGGACGTCACCCTGCTGACCCGCAACCGCTTTTTCACGTTGAGCTGTCTGGCGGCCATGGGCAACTACGCGGCGACCTTCGGCATTGTCTTCCTCATGAGCCTCTTCCTGCAGTATGCCAAGGGGCTCACGCCCCGGCAGGCGGGCTTCGTTCTTCTCTCCCAGCCCCTGATGCAGATCGGGGCGGCCCTGCTCTCCGGCCGGCTGGCCGAACGATTCGACATCGCCAAGCTGGCCACCAGCGGCATGCTGGCCAGCTCGGCCGGGCTGCTGCTGGCCGCTGTCACCGCGCGCTCGGGGGTCCCTCTGGTGGTTGTGGTCCTGGAGCTGATGCTGATCGGCGCTGGCTTCGGCATTTTCATCACACCCAACTCCACCGCCATCATGGGCAGCGTCGAACGCCGGCAGTTCGGGGTGGCCTCGGGCATGATCGGCGCCATGCGCACCCTGGGCATGGCCGTCAGCCTGACCACCATCGCCTTGATCTTCTCCCTGATCATGGGTCAGGCCGAAATCAGCCCCCAAACCCTGCCCCATTTCCTGCTCAGCATGCGCACGGGGCTGGTGGCCTACGCCATCTTCTCCTGTCTGGGCGTGATCCTGTCCTTCAGCCGGGGCCGACGAAGAAACGGATAGAGGCTTCGCGGCGTCCCTTGCAGGCGCCCACACAAAACTGCCACCGACCCATCACGTACCCATCTCATTAGCAAACCCCCAACTCAAACCTCTTCCGTACCGCATTCGAAATTAGGTCTTGACAAAAAGATCACATCTGCCCTAATTGTCGACAGTCGTCAGACGACAGTCGTCAAATTTGATTCACCCCTCAGCAAAGGAACCAACATGTCGGGATTCGATATGAATGCGGTCAGAGCCGTTCAAAGCCGGTCGCTTGCAGGTGTTATTTGCGAACAGCTGGAAGAAATGATTCTGGCTGGGAAAATTCAGCCCGGTGAACGGATCAACGAAAGCCAGCTGTCCAGCCTGCTCGGTGTCAGCCGCGCCCCGATTCGTGAAGCCTGCCGGCAGCTGGAGCGTCACGGCATGGTTGAAGTGCGTGTTAACCGGGGAACCTTTGTCAAAGAGATCGATCTGCAGGAACTCGAAGAACTGTACGAAATCCGTTCGGCGCTGGATGCCTTGGCCGGCGAAAGGGCCGCCCAGGTGATCACCGACCAGGAATTGGAGGAACTCCAAGTCCCTTTGGAGGTCATGGAAGCGGCGACCCGATCTGAAGACCATAAACTCTACTATCAGGGCAATCTGGATTTTCATATGTGCATCATGCGCATCGCGGGAAACAAGAACCTGATTTCCATCTATGAAGGCGTTTGCAAAAAAGCATCCCTTTTCAGGCGCACCAGCCTTTCGCTACCGGGGCGATTGCCCGAATCCCTGCGCCAACACCAAACGATTTACACCGCGATCGCTGAGCACGACGCAAGGCAGGCAGCAACCCTGATGCGGCATCACATCGTGGATGCCAAGATCGCCCTCGTGGCAGCGTGCCAAAAATCGGAAGACCAATAAACAAAACCAACAACGGCAAAGGAGGGTACCACCATGCGTAAATCAGCCTTGGTATTGACAGTGGCATTGATGGCGTTGGTATTGATTGCATCTTCGACGACGGCAGGGTCTTATCCCGAAAAACCGATTTCACTCATATGCTGGTCGAGTGCAGGTTCGGGTCACGACCTCATGGCCCGGATGGTTGCCAAGGTCGGTGAAAAATACCTCGGCCAACCCATAGCGGTTTTGAACAAAAAGGGCGGCAAAGGCAAAGTTGCCATGTCCTATGTGCTCAACAAGAAGCCGGATGGCTACACCATCATGACCAATACCCGCAGCATGACGGAAAGGCTTTGTGATCCCAGCGCGCCCATCAATGTCGACAGCTTCCACTACGTCTGTCGGGTGGTGATCGATCCCTTCGTGGTTCTCGTCAACAAGGACAGTCAATTCAACACCCTGCAGGAGCTCATTGCTTATGCAAAAAAGCATCCCCACAAACTGAAGATCGGCGGCTACAGCGTGCAGTCGGTGGATCAGATGCTGGTGAACAAAATCATGAAGGCCACCGGGATCCAGATGAACTATGTCCCCTACAAGGGCGGCATGGAACCAGTAGTAGCGGTTCTGGGCGGGCACATCGATGTGGCCGTGGCCAATCCCAGTGAAATGATTGCCAACTACGAAAGCGGAAACGTCAAGGTTTTGGCCACCTGCAGCGAAAAACGTTTCGCACCCTTCACCGAAGTCCCGACCCTCAAGGAAGTCGGCATCGACGTTACCGAAGAGCACTGGCGCGGCATCATGGCTTCCGCCGAGGTGCCCATGGACATCATCACAGTGCTCGACGAGGCCATCCGCAAAACGATCAAGGATCCCGAGTTCCAGCAGTTTCTCAAAAAGGCCAACATGTACGACGGTTACATGCCCCACGACAAGTTCCGGGAACTCGTCGTTTCGCAGACGGAGGAGAGCTGTAAGAAATAGCAACCTGGAAAGGGAATTTGGATTCGTGCGAACCGGCTGCGGTCCATCCCCGCGTCCAGGGTCACGGCCAACGGCAGCCGGTTCGACCCGGTTCAGATTCGATAGGGGTCGCGGCATCGCAATGCACCTCACATGACGATGCCAGCCGACCTGCGGATCTGAATAATCAATCAGTCAATCCAGGACGCCCTTAGCGGCGGATGAGGGAACGGAGAAGCAGCATGGTGAAAACCGATCGTTTCGTGGCGTTGATCATCATCGGCGTATCCATCTATTTGTACACTCGAACGGGCCGGTTTTTGGATGAGACGTCCGTCGATCCCATATCGGCGGCCTTTTTCCCGCGGGCCATCCTCATCGCCCTAATGGCCTGCAGCGCGTGGCTGGTCCTCAAGAGCAAGATGCCGCCGGCCGTTTTCCCCGCACCAGCAGGCGTCGCCTTGGGGGCCGTTCAGATTGTCGTCTACGTCATGCTGATCGAACCGGTCGGCTACTTCATCGTGACGCCGCTGTTCCTGCTCATATTCCCGGCGACACTGGGCTACCGAAGATGGGGGTGGCTGGCCGGCCTGGCGTTGGGTGGCACGGTCCTGGCCTATGGTGTTTTCACCAGGGTATTGGGCGTCCCCTTGCCCATGGGCGTTCTGGAGAATATCGGAGGGCTGTCATGATCGAGCATATTCTCCTAGGGCTGCACGCGATCGGCAACCTGCCGGCGCTCATCGCCATCATGGCGGGTGTCGTTCTGGGGATTCTGGTGGGTGTCATGCCCGGACTGAGTGCTTCGACGGGAGTGGCCCTCCTGGTGCCCTTCACCTATACCATGTCCCCTGTCGCCAGCATGCTGCTGCTGGTTTCCCTGTACATGGCCGGCGAATATGGGGGTTCCATCACCTCCATTGCCATTGGCACCCCGGGCACACCGGCGGCCGCAGCGACCCTGTTCGACGGCTACAAGCTGACGGAAAAAGGGCAGCCGGGCATGGCCCTGGGCACCTCGGTGGTCGCTTCCAGCATCGGAGGCATCATTGGGGCCTGCGTGCTGCTGGTCTTTTCGGAACCTCTCGCCCGGGTGGCCATCAGTTTCGGCGCGGCGGAGTATTTTGCCCTGGCCGTTTTCGGGCTGACCATCATATCGAGTATGTCCGGCAACAGCCTTCTGAAAGGGTTTATCGCCATGCTCATCGGCCTCCTGCTCAAGACCGTGGGCCTCGATCCGTTCACCGGGGGGGAGCGGTTCACCTTCGGGGTGGCCAAACTCATGGACGGCATCAGCTTCATTCCGGCCCTCATCGGTCTCTACGCTTTGTCGCAGGTGTTTATCGGGATCGAGCAATTGGGGACGAAGCTATCGGCTAAGGCGCACTATTCCTATAAGGTTCCCGGAATCAAACAACTCGCCAAACTGTGGCGCGTCATTCTGCAGTCCTCCATCATCGGTTCGGTGATCGGCGTCCTGCCCGGGGCGGGAGCCACTATCACCTCCTTTATCTGCTACAACGAAGCCAAGCGGTTTTCGAAGACGCCCGAAATCTATGGCACCGGATGCCTGGAGGGTGTGGCCGCACCGGAATCGGGCAACAACGCCGTCGTCGGTGGCGCCCTGATCCCCTTGTTGACCCTCGGCATCCCGGGCTCGGCCACCGCCGCGGTGCTGATCGGAGCTCTGATGCTCCACGGTCTGCTTCCGGGGCCAATGCTGTTCGTACACAATGCCGACCTGGTGTACGGTATCTTCTGCGGACTATTTGTGGCCTGCTTTTTCCAGCTGATCTTCGGTCTGGCGGGTATTCCCCTATGGATCAAGATCATCTCCACACCGCGAGCCCTGCTTCTGCCCGCCATTGCAGCCATTGCCATCATCGGGGCCTACGGCAAGGATTATAGCATGGTCGATGTCTGGCTGATGACCGGCTTCGGTTTTCTGGGCTACTTCCTGCGCAAATACAAATTCCCGGTCACGCCGGTCATCCTGGCGCTGGTCCTGGGAGGTATTCTCGAAGAGAATTTTCGGCGGGCCCTTATCATGTCGGACGGCAGCTACGGCATTTTCTTTACGAAACCGATCAGTCTGGTCCTGCTCATCATGGCGGTTCTCTCCCTTGGCAGCCCGCTGATCATGAAAAAACTGGCCAGGGGCAAGCCGGGCTGATCGTCCGTTTTGCCTTGCTGAGACTGAAACCCGGTAGTTGCGAATACTTTAACAGGAGATTGGCAATGTTGAACAACCCTTACGCCGAGGTCCCCGCGGACATGGCCGTAACCGAGGCGGCGGCACGTTTTGTGGAAACCATCGCCTTCGAGGATATTCCTGCGGAGGCCAAACGGATCGGCCTCCGCTGCGTGCTCGATGGCCTGGGGCTTTTTGTGGCCGGGTCGGACGAACATGCCGTCCGGATTCTGGCCGAGATGGCGCGTTTTCAAGGCGGACGGCCGGAGGCTCTCCTGCTGGGCTGCGGCCGGGTGAAAGCCCCGGCCCCTCTGGCCGCCCGGGTGCTGGGCACCTCCGGCCACGCCCACGACTGGGACGACAGCCAGGTGAGCATCGACCCGGACCATGTCTATGGGCTTCTCACCCACCCCACCATGGCTCCCCTGTCCGCCGCCGTAGCCGTGGCGCAGGCAACGGGCAGCATCGACGGCAGGATTTTTCTGCTCGGTTTCCTCACCGGTTTCGAGGTGGAATGCAAAATATCCGAGTGGATGCTGCCTCAGCACTACAAACAGGGATTTCACTCCACGGGCACGGTGGGAACCATCGGAGCCTATGTCACCGCCGCTAAAATCCTGGGGTTGAAGAATGACGCTCTGCGTCGAGGTTTTGGTATCGCCGCGAGCATGGCCGCCGGCATCCGGGTCAATTTCGGAACCATGACCAAGCCCCTGCACGTGGGCAGGGCAGCGGAAAACGGTGTAATCGCCGCTCTTCTGGCTGCCAGGGGATTCACGGCCGATCCCAACGGCCTGGACGGCCCTTGGGGGTTCTTTGCGGTCCAGGGCGGCGGGATCAGCCCGGACAAAATCACACAGGGGTTTGGCGGCACGTGGGCCATCGTCGATCCCGGGGTCAGCATCAAGCCCTACCCCTGTGGTGTGCTCACCCACCCTTCCATGGACCTGATGCTGAAACTGGTCAGGAAACACGATATCCGACCGGAGCAGATCGAAGGGGTCACGCTCCATGCGGCTAGCAATATTCTCAATCCGATCCGCTATCCCATCGCCGAGAATCATTTGCAGGCGAAATTCTCCCTTCCTGCCGAGCTGGCCATGATCGCCATCAATCGCAAGGCTGGAAAACGCGAATTCAGCGACGCATTCGTCCAATCCGATGCCATGCAGGCCATGCAGCGCAAAATCAAGACCTGGCACGATCCTGAAATCGAGAAACTCGGCTTCGACAAGATGCGCTCCCGCATTGTGATACGGTTGAATGACGGCCGAATCATCGAAGGGTCTGCGGACGAACGCTACCGCGGCGGTCCGGAGTATCCGCTAACGGACGATGAGCTGGAAGAAAAAGTCCGCTCCTGCTGCGAAGGTCTTCTGGATGCAACCGCACAGGATCACCTGATCCGGACGGTCTGGCATCTGCAGGATCTTAAAGATGCCGCCGTACTGGCGGAAGTCATTCAACCTGAAGCCGAGCTGGTATCGGACAGCGACCGGGAAACCGTCCAAGATTGAAAGGTATCCGCGTCAATCGCTTAGGCGGACCGGAGGTGCTGGAATATACGGACCTCCCTGATCCGATTGCACAGGCGGGACAGGTTGTGATCGATGTCAGAGGGGCAAGCGTCAATTATGCCGACATCAAGGCCCGGTCCGGGCGCTACCATTTGGGTAAAAAGCCCCCCTTCATTCCGGGCATCGATGTCGCTGGGGTCATTACCGCAACCGGCCGCGGCGTTCGGAAACTGAAGACCGGCGATCGGGTGATCGCTTTCCCGGTATCCGGGTCGTATGCCGAAAAGGCACTTGCCAGTGCCGAGCTGACCTTCAAAATCCCCGCTGCGATCGACTTCGAAAGCGCCGCCGCCTGCCCCATCGTCGCTGGTACGTCGACCCATATGCTGGTCCATGCGGCCCGTCTGAAACGGGGTGAAAGCGTGTTGGTGCACGCCGCCGCAGGAGGAGTAGGGTCCACAGCCATTCAAGTAGCCAAGGTGATCGGTGCGTCGCGGATTATCGCTTCCGTTGGCAGTCCCTGGAAGAAGAAGCATGCACACGATTTCGGGGCGGACATTGTCATCGATAATCGGTCGGGTGATTATGCCGGGGAGGTAAACCGCTTGACTGATGGGCAGGGGGTGGATGTTATCCTGAATCCCATCGGGGGCGCCACCTTGGGGCAAGATTTCAAATGCCTGGCGCCCTTCGGTCGCTTGATTCTTTTCGGCGCCATGGGGGGAGAGCCAGCCCCGCTGCCTCTGGAAAGGCTGCAACCGAACAACCAGTCGATGATCGGCTTCAGTTTCGGCCACTATCGACGATTCAAACCCCAGTTGGTATCCAAAACCATCAAGCATGCGATCCACCTGATGAACGAAGGGCAAATCACGATCCACCTGAGCAAGCAGTTCCCACTAGGCAAGGCTGCAAAGGCTCATACCTATATCGAAACACGAAGGGCATTGGGGAAAGTTATTCTGACGCCGTGACGGCAGGCTGATCCCGGATGCATTCACATTGGATGAGGGATAGGATCCCTTCCACCGGCTTTACCATGCCTATAGCCTTCTCTTCGCCGCTTGATCGCAACGACGCGGATTGAACAGATCGCAAAAAAGCGTGATGCAGCAGATCTCGACTCCAGATTGAGTGATAGACGCTCTACCCAATCAACCGGCCGCTGCAATCATGGCTTCGAGCCGTTTCATCAGGTTGTGTTTGTAGCCCAGCCGTTTGGCATCGGCCAGATAGGCGGCGGCTTTGGCAGGATCATCCAGGAAGCGCATGTGCACTACGGCCAGGTCCCAGTAGGGATCGGCCAGGTAGGGATCGAGGGCGATGGCCTCTTCGAACAGGGCGCACATGGTGTCGATCTGCGCCTGCGACGGCATCGTCCCGGCCTGGTCGCAGGCCGCCATGATGAATTCCCCTTTCCCACCGCGGGCCAGGGCAGCCCGGCGCTTGAGGGTGGGATCGTCCGGATCCTTCTGCCGGACCCGGTCCACATAGGCAATGGCATCATCGTGGCGCTCGGCTTTGAGCAGCTCCGCATATTTAAGTCGGTCGAATTCTTGAGCCATGCGCGTTGCCTCCCTTCTCAGGCCTGTGGTTCGATATCATGGCATTTCTGATCCAGCTGGTGGGTGATACGGGAGAGCATATCCGATGTCAATGGCCGCGGTGGGATATGCGCGAAGAGGGAGTCGAACTGTTTGGGATTGACCACGGGCATGCCTTGGGCGGCGGTACGTTTGACAAACCAGCCTGGCAAAGCCAGGACGGCCCGCACGGTGAGCTCCTCCCCCACGGCCCGGCTCAGCCAGTTGGCCAGCCACTTGGACTGGCGCTTGGCCTGGGCGATCATCTCGATGTCGGTGCCGTTAGGGAAATGCAGGGCCCGGCCGTCGTATTCCACCGTGGCGTCCTCCTGGCGGTTGGCCGTGGTCCGCTTGGAACGGGTCTTGGTCTCGACGGCAAAAACGCCTTTGGCCCCCACCACGACGTGATCGATGTTGAAGCCCTCCGCCGGAAAATCATGGTAGACATGGTAGCCCTGCGATATCAGTTGGTTCAGGGCCTGGCCCACGATCATTTCCCCCTCGCAGCCCAGCCGGACCCGTCGTCGCTCGTTCAGGAATCCGAACAGCTTGAAACCCGCATATCCCATAAAAACGACCGCAATGGCTGCTGCGGCAATGGCCTCGGTCAGGTTGAACGGGCGTTGGTCGAAATACAGATAGGACACATAGCTCGCAAAAATCGCCAGCGGCACGCCCAGCAAGGAAGCCGCCTGGATGCAGACTTCTTCGTTGAGCTCATCCAGCCGCTTCAACAGACCCTGCCCGGGAAAGCGCTCCCGCTTCTGGGTAAAAGGTGAACGCAGGCCCTTACCGGCGATTCGATACCGAAAGATATGGACCACGATAATCGCTAGCAGCACAACAGCCGCTATGATCAGAAACGGGATGAATTGATGCACTGGGTTACCCCTTTCAGCTAATCTGATATCGCGCCCGACCGCAAATCAAGCCATCAAAGTTGCGGTCCGATGGTTGGCTTGACGGACTTCCCGGTGTGGCGTGATACCGAAGAAGCCGCTGCCGTCCCGGCTTTTTTGTGCCCACAATCACCAAAAAACCGGCTTCCTCGGGCGACCGAGGAGCCGGTTCCGCACACCCCTGTGGCAGCCCGGCTGTCTCCTATAAGACCCGTGGCTTTCCGTCCCCACCTCACAATGGGTTTGGCTTTTCGTCTGGTTTACCGCAATACTAACCGACTGTCAGGACAATGCAATCGTTTTTTGGTGCGCAGTTGTCATCGCTTGCGTCTCTAAAGGCGTTGCGTGAAGTGGAATTGGCTTTCGTGGGTTCCGGCACATTGGTGTTTTTCCCTGACGGCCTAAAAGGTCCTCCCATTCCAGCCGAACATGCTCCGCTCTATATCGCGGAAGTCGATATAGATGCGATCCGGGGCAACGTTGAGCGCCTCTTCGAGGAAAGCACAGATCTTGGCGGAGAATTCGGCGCAACGCTCTTTGGGCAGACCGATGCTGTGGAGCTGCACCATGGCAGCCGGCTCCAGGCCGCCGCCGAAACGCATGGGCGTGCTGTGCTTGATCGCCACCATGACATAGCTCTCGGGTTTGCCCAGAAGTTCCGCGATAAACGCCGATGCTCTGTGGCTGAGCGCCTCTTCCCCCACCTGATCGATGATTTTGCTGGTTTCGATATTGAAATACGGCATGGTTCAAATCCTTTCACATAAATCCGCCAAATAAGCCGAGGTCAAACACGATCTCAGGACGGCTGTTTTTCCAGCTCCTCTTGGACTGCGCGACCCAGTTTTCCCAGGGTAACCGGTTTTTTAAGAAACTGACCCGCTCCAAGCCGTTGGGCTTCCAGCACCTCGTCGGTTTCAGCGAAACCACTGATGATAATCGCCTTCTGCCCGGGATGCAGCTTGACAATCCGCTCATAGGTCTCACGGCCGTTCAGGCCCGGATCCATGATCATGTCGAGAAGCACCAGGTCCACCGTATTGGTTCTAAGATAATCGACGGCCTCCTCTCCGCTGGCAACGGCATGGGGGCGATAGCCCAGAACCTCCAGCATACGGCAGGAGATTTCCCGTTGACTGACCTCGTCGTCCACCACCAATATCTTTTGGCCACGGCCTTTATGGTGTTGTGCCGTCTTGGGAAGCCTTTGGGCCGGTAATTCCTCACGCGTAGCTGGGAAATAGAGTGCAAAGGTGGTACCTTCCCTGCCCGTCCGGACATCGATATAGCCTTTATGATCCAGCATGATGTTCCAGGCCACCGCCAGCCCCAGCCCCGTCCCGCTACGGCCCATGACCTTTTTGGTATAGAAGGGTTCGAATATTCGCTTGAGGTCGTCCTGGGAAATCCCCTGGCCGTCGTCGGAAACAGCAAGAACGACATATTCACCGACGGCCACATCGTCATATCCCCGAAGCGGACGATCCAGATAGCGATTTGATGTGGACAGCACCACCCGGCCGCGGCCCTTGATGGATTCCACGGCATTGGACACCAGGTTCATCACCACCTTGCTGATGTGCACCGGCGAGCCGATGATCCCGAAAAGATCCCCGGCCAATTCGGTCTTGACGGCCACGTCGGGGTGAAGCTGTTTGACCTGATCGAATTCAGGGGAGCGCAGGTAATGATCGATCTGGTCGTTGATGTTCAGGAGCTGTCTGGGTATGGCCACGCCCCTCGCCACGGTCAGGAGATCCTGGACGATGTCCACGGCCCGTTTGCCGGACGCCTGGATGGTTTCGATGGGTTTGCGCCATTTGCTGTCGGAAGGCAGATCCAGCAGGAGCAGTTCAGGGTAACTCACGATGCCGGAGAGGACATTGTTCAGGTCGTGAGCCACACCGCCGGCCAGAAGCCCCAGAGACTCCATCTTTCTGGAACGGACGAGCTTCTCTTCACTTTCCCGCAGGGTCTCGGCCGCCCGTTTGCGTTCGGTGATGTCCCGGGCCATCCCGAGCACAACTTCCTGGGCACCGATCACGATCGGAATCGTAGTGATCTCCGCAATGACATAATCGCCGGATTTCCTTTTCAAGGTGAACTCGTCCGGTCCGGTCGCCTTGCCATCCAAATTTTCGGTCAAACCGTCGATGGCTCTGGATTTTTCTTCTTCAACCAACAAATCGATATCAAGAAAACTCTTTCCGATCAACTCGCTGCGCTGGTAGCCGAGCAAGTCCTCGACCTTTTTGTTGCCATCGATAAAGCGCCCTTGGGCATCGTTCAAATAATAGGCTTCGGGGGCGTATTCAAAAAGACGTTTGAACCGGTCTTCACTCTCCCGCAGTGTACGCTGGTTTCGGGCCAAGGCCGCCGCCATATCGTGAAAAGCTTTGGTCAGCGTGAGAAACTCCTCGGGAGCATTCGCAAGCTCGCTGCGGGCTTCGAGATTTCCATGGGCATAGTGGCGGGACAGATCCACAAGGCTCTCAATAGGGGAGATCAGCGTTTTCTTCCCAATGAGCCTCGAGATAAACAGGGCCAACACCGCTGCGGCGACCAGCAACAGCAGGTTGCGCTTCAAGGTGGCGTTGGTCGGCGCCAGCACATAGGCCTCGGGAATGCCGGCCCATACATACAGGTATGGGGCATCGTCGGGCTTGAAGCGCACCGGTTCGAAGGCGAAAATCCGCTGTATGCCATCGGAGCCTCGGCCGACAAAGATGCCTTTATCCCCGTCCTGGTGCGCTTTTTCCCAGGAGGACCTGCTGATGGATTCTCCGATGGGATTGGTGTCTTTATGGGGCGGATAGTAAAAGAGTCGGACCCCCTGGTGATCCGTCAGCGCGACAAAGGAGTTCGCCGGCAGACTGGAAATCTCATGAAAAGTGCCAAAATTCGCCACCCGGATCGCCGCCGTCAGCACGCCCTTGAGGCTCTTGTTCGGATTGAGCACGGGATAGGCAAATGCAAAGGCCGGCGTCCCGGATTCGGTCCGGGAAACGATAAATTCACCGATGGCAAACGCCTTCCTTGCAATGGCCTCACGCACATGTTTACGGTCCGCAAGATTGAGCGTTCGCATGGGACGACCGGATGCCAGCACCTGGCCGGCAGGATTCGTCAGGGCAATATTGAGGTAGCCGGGGTGCTGTTCGAGCAGCGTTCTAAAAATCTCCCCGCACTGCTCCGGGTTCAGGCGCTGAACCTGGGGCAGGAAGGACAGGGTCGACAAAACCTGACGGACGGACCGGGTAAAATCCTGCTGGGATTCCACCATGGCATGGGTCAACAACAGGATGTTCTGCCGGGCCTCTTCGATGGAGCGCTGGCGCTCCTCCAGCCCAGAATACAGGATGATCGCCAGGGCCGGCATGACCGCTAAAAATACGATCAGGGAAAGGTTAATGCGAATGGAATGCAAACGGATCATGGCAAGTCCATAAGCGGCTCAAAGGGACGCCGGCTTTAAAACCCAGGCAAACGTGCTATCCTTTATCGATTTGGCCCACCTGCTTTGGGAATCGACCAGGACCTGAACTCGGCCGGGAGAAGCGCCATGACCTGGGCGCCGGACATGCTGTAGAGATCGTAGTTCAGATCCAACTGTTGAATCACATTGATGAAGCGGTAAAGCGTCCCCGGTGCATTTTTAATCTGAGCACCGCGTTTGGGTTTTTGGGTTCGCTGGTCGAAATACAGGTGCGCGGTCGCTTCCATGACACCTCGATTGGTGATGAGCCCCGGGCGAACGGCAAGTTCGTGGCAGAATTTATTTTCGATATGCAGCGGCGTGTTCAACAGCAGGGGCGACAACATCTCCCCGCAACCGTATACCGTATAGACCAGGTGGGCACCACCTAAAAGATGCCGGTGGCCGTGCGGATAACCCGGCGCCAATAGGTGCCGGTAGTCCCGCCCCGGTTTGCGTCGGCCGGCCGTATCCGTAGGACAAACCTGGTCGAAATAGAAAAGAGACAGCCAACTCCACAATCCGACCTCATTTTCAATGGCCTCGCATACCACGTCCGCCAGGGCATCCTCTAAATAGCGAGCGACCTCCAGTCGACTTTGAAAGGACCGCGCTTCGACCTGCCCGCCACCCGGCACGGGTTGCGACATCCCGGCATCGGTTAACAAGACCGCGGGGGGTGATGCGTCCGATCCGGCCCGCAGGCCGTCCAGATAACCGCGGAAGGCGTCCAAACCCCGGTCATTCAACTGCCGCATCTCCATGGATGCCGTCATGGGGCCTCCCGAACGGATTGGTTGAACATGTCGAGCAGCTTGTGGCTGGCGCCGAAGGTTTCGACCGCCTGGTCGATCCAGGCTTCCTGATCGTTCCTGCCGATGGGGGGCGGTGGTGTCATACCGGGCAAGGTGCAAGCCAGCTTCAGCCACAGGCTGGGCCAGTCGTCATCGCAGTCCGGGTCGCTGTGATCGTCCTGGATGAGAACCCGCGTCAGGATCCGGCGGAGCACTTCCGGGTAGACCAGGGCCAGGAAACGGTTGTCCGAACTGGCCACCAGGCTGATGTCCTCGGCCCTGCTGTTCAGCCGCAGAACGGGCCAGTTGCCGTCGAGGTCCAGGACCCAGATCGTATGGCCCAGGTCCTCATACTCCACGAAAAGGAGGGAATGGCCCCCGGCGGGGAGTTCGTCCACACGCTCCGGCCGGATCTGATCGAGGGCGGCCAGGATCTTGCCGTGGGTTCCGCTGCGGTCCACCACCTTGACACGGAAAAGAGGGACGGCCTTGTCGGAAAAAGACGTCAGCCGGCGGTCCGTTGGGATGCGACGCCGGCCCACGGTGCCGCAATCGAACCGCTGGTAGGCCGTACGGTGGTAAGCTTCCACATAGACGTGGGCGTTTTCCGGCAGGGCCATCTCTTCCAATTGCAGCCGGAGGTTGAAAAAACGCCGTCCGTCGTTGTCCCGCAGGATGTCGATGCCAACGTGGCTGCGTTTGATCTTCTTGCGTCCGGTGTAGTTGAACTTGCGTATCATAATCTCGTGTGCATCGGCTGTTGCCGGATTGGAAATCGAAGGTCTCTCCCGCTTCAGGGTAGCGTTTTGACCCGCAGATCCCGGTGCGTATCGAAACCGGTTACCGTCAGTCTGAAATCGCCCTGCAGCACCTCGATCTGAACCGCATTCTGCTTGGCGAGCAGCAGCCGGCAGCCTTCCGAATGGATCCGGACGGGTGCCTGGCCGACATCGAAATCCAGCGTCGTATACTTTTTGAACGGATTGCCGCTGCGCACCTCGTAAGCCATCCAGACGGTGATGTAGCGGGGCACTTTCGGGGTTCCGGTCCTGCGCATCAGGCGAAACCCGCCCTTGATGGCACTGAGCCGCAGATAAGCCGCCCCCTCGACGCCCACGAAGATGTCCTCGGCGCCCTGCCCCGGATCCTCCCCTTTTGCCTTGCGGGACCCCTTACCGGCCGGATCCTCTGTTTTGGCGCCCAATGCAAAGAGGTGCCGCAGCAGGTTCTTGTCGCGTCCTTTCGGAGGGCGAGTCAGAATTTTTACGATCTCCCGAGGGCTGGTCTTGACGAAATCCAGCGTGCTCGGCCCGCGAATGTACTTCATCTTGAACTTGCGGGAGTTGCGCTCCCATTCGGTATGGGCCGGGTTTTCGGCATCGCCCAGAAACGAGGACAGGGCCGGATCGGTGATGCTGACGATAGCGCGGATCCCTTTGTGTTTGAGCGAGGAAACTTCCGGTATGGTAATGCCCTGCCGGATGAAATGATCCTCGGCCTTGTCGAGCGCTTCATCCTTTTCCAGATAGACCGCAAAAAACGCCGGGGTGATCGTTTGGCGGCCTTTTTGCTGAAAGCTCAGCGGTACCTGAAAGGCGAGCCGCCGCCCCTCCATAAAGCACTGCGTCGCACGGGTCAGCTGCTCCATGGCAAACAGGTCCGTGGTCAGTTTCTGGGCCCGACCCTCCGGCGGTGCTTTCAGCCGAATGTAAGCATCGGACGGCTGCCGGATGGCCCAGCGCGCCAACCCGATCAGCCCGGGCAGTCCCTTTTTGGCCGGCCATTGGGAACGCTTCAGAATCCCGTCCAGGGAGGCCGCATCGATCTCATAGGCCTTGTCGGCAAACCGCAGCGCGACAATCAAGCGTCCGGATAAAATCGGAAATAGATAGTGCGCGATGACCGACTGAAGCGTGCCTGAGGGCTGGATATCGCCATCCGGATAGGGGATTAGAATCGAAAGTCCCGGCTTGCCGCGACGCTCGAGACCGAACCGACCGACAAAAGCGGCGGTCTGACCTTCGTCCTCCACCGGCAGCGGGAGTGCGCCTTCGAAGCGCCCGAAAAAACCGTAGGGGGAGTAGCGGCGCCCGTTCAACTTGTGAATCTTGAGCACGGACTGCCCCATGAGCATGGTGCGCCCATCGTCGCCGCGCACCGTAAGCCCAAAAAAAGTATTGATACGGGAAGCCGCCTGAAACACCGTTTTGCCGAGCCCCCAACGCCCGATATCGGCTTCGCCCTTGCGGGTGCGGCCGATGTTGCGCCAGAAATAGTAGAAATCGTTGCGCTGCAAGCCGTCGTCCAGATCGTCGTACTGGCGGATATCTCCCTGCAGTCCGCGTGTGCCGTAGTCTTCGATCAGGAGATAATCGAAATCGTCTTCGAGGGGCGGTATATCTTGCAGGCCGGCGTGCCGCACCTGCAAGTGGTCTCCAAGGCCGTCCAGCCATCGGAATTGGGACTCTTTAGCAGCAGGGGGGGCGACAGTCCGTTGGTGAAAGGCAAAACGGACGGTAACCGGCCCCTCCCCTACGGCTGCATCCAGTGAATTCTGGATCGCTTCGCGCACGAGAGCGTCGTTCAGGCTGCCCAGGGCCTCGGTGGTAAAGAATTCCCCCTCGATGGGATCGATGTTGATCTCACCGGGCTGCATCTCCCGGAAACGCCATTGGGGTCGGGTTGTTGTGTTCCTATGGTGACGATGGACATCCATAGCGAAAAGCCTATCCCCATCTGAATATCGGCTCGACGATTCAATACAATGAAGCTTGATTTCCCAGCATTATGAGGCGTTGTCAAGTAGCGGATCGGGAGGAATGATGTTGGGGGATCATGGCCCAAAAGTCGGCCTAAGAAATGAATTGAAACTTTTGCCTCAAAGCCCTTTATGCCGGTCCAGCAGACTGCCCTCATAGTAGCCAACAAACCGACCGTCCTCATCATACCAGAAAGTAAGCGAATAAAGGCAGTTTGACATTTCTATGCGCTCTTTCACAGCATACGGCAGAAAAAGCACATCACCGATTAAAATACTACCATTAGCAACTGATTGAATGCTCAGGTTAGGCCGATGGGATGGGGTTATAATCCCCCGGCCTGCTTCAAGTATTCAATAACTTTTTTGCGATTCATTTCCTCCGGCTTCACCCGCGTGGGGTAAGGCCGCATGTTCTCGGCCGCCCACAACGGTGTTTTGCCCCGGATGTTCCGAATATTCACATCCGCCCCGCTTCCTACAAGCAGTTTTACGATTTCATATCGGCCGTCAATGGCCGCCTGGTGAAGAGGCGTCATTTTTCCGATATTCTGGGCATTCACATCGGCGCCGGCGTCAATGAGGATTTTAACGATATCCACATTTCCTCTAAAAACGGCGAGGTGCAGGGCAGTTGTTTTATCGTTCGTTCGAATATTGACATCAGCTCCGTTGTTGATCAGAAATTGGATATAAAAAATTGGGGAGGAGTTTAAAGCGATCATCAAAGGCGTAAAGCCGATATTATTTCTTGCATTGACATTTGCACCACGTGAAATTATGAATTTGGCAATATCCAAGCGGGTTCTTCCTGAAAGATCATGTAAGGGCGTCCAACCATTCTTGTCTACAAAATTAATGTTGATACCTTCAGATACCAGATATTCAGCCATCTCCAAGGAAATACACCATGAGATGGACAAATTCCCAAAATCATTAATCGTATTAACAGGAACCCCCTTATCTAATAGCAGTTTAACTACTTGGATATTGTTGGAATAGACCGCCGTATTAAGCAAATCCAGTTTATTTTCCTTAGCAATTTTCTTTAAATCACAACCCCTTTGAGCCAATTCCATTATTTTTTCATTCTGAGAATTTTCAACGGATAATATTAATTCATTTCTATCATAGCTGCATTCATTACCACATACACCTTTATCAGTCGCAACAATGGCAGCCATAATTTGCACTATTATAATAAACACACGCATTGGGATCCGCCTGCTTAGAACGTGATTCTTACAAAAAAAATTCCCTGATTTAGCTCATCTATACCGCCAATTTCTACCGGTGAAGCATTATAACCGCTTGAATTGTCATAATTCCCAAAGTAGAGGCCTCTAATGAAGCCATCAATAATTTTCGCAGGATATTCCATAGGTCCTCCAACAGCGGTTCCACCGTTATAGAGTCTTGCCATTAGGGGCCAATTTAAGCCAGCGCCATCAACAATATATTTGGCCCATCCGCCGCAGTTCTTTCTTAAAAAACCATATCCATTAAACTGCTTTAGACCATCTCCAAACACGCCGGCATAATCTTTGCCTCTTTGATCAAAAGATTGGGCAGCTGCTTTAAATAGCTTTTTCTCTTCCTCAAAGTCCTTTGATATAAGAGTTTTTGAAGCCGATCCACCTGCAGCAGGATTGATATCCGCCAAAATATTATTTAATTCAACATAGCTCTCTGTAGTTATTAGAGTTAACAGCAAATTACCATCTGAGCCTATTGTTTTTGGATCAACACTGGCTGGATGGAACGAAAATGTTATCCAGTCATCATATTCCTTTGCATTCATCTCTGGGAAGGCTTTTTTCATAAATTCTTGAGTGATGAGAAATGTACACCATCTTGATCTATCATTCTTGGAAACGCCCTCACCATCCACATGGAAGGCCAAGTAGACATGACCCGCCACTTTCCATAGCTGATTCCAAAGGTACTCACCTCCTAGTATATTCAACTTTCGATAAGCCGCATAAGAAATCAAGCCCAATTTATCCGCTGAATTAATGCTGTTATTTAGTACGAAATTGTATAAATTAATTCCTCCCTGATCATTGATCGGATCGCGATTTAGCCAGCGCCCTCGTAAAGGATTGTAGTACCTAAAACCATAGTAATATAAACCTGTTTCATTATCAAAGTCTTTTGTGCTGAATCTAATTGAGGCCTCTATATTACCTGAAGCCGATACGGTTCTACCAAATGGATCATAGTCAAATGCGCTTAAAATAGTACCGTTTTTTTGATCAACTAACTGCCTTACGTTACCATTTGCGTCAAAGCAGTATGTGTAAGTCACCGATCCATTTGTTGTGCTGAGTAATCCCCCTACCCCTCCTGCACCTTGTGGAGTGCCGCTTAAATCTAAGTTCCAGACATGATGTTTTTCTGTCGATTTTCCCTCTTTCGTCATTACAGATTCTTTTATACAATTCCATCCAAAATATACCGATCTTGACTCCACTTCCAATTTGTATTGGTTTTTGTCATCGTTAAAAAATTTCTTTATTACCTGTCGACCGAGATAATCATAAACATATTCAATACGTTTTTGATTTGAATTCAGGCCTTTGAGTTCAATTGCTATCATCCGGTTTTCACCATCCCATGCGTATCGAAAGCGACCATCTTCAATAAGATTGCCATCCGCATCGTATAGAAGCGATTCCTCTCTCTGTGAGGAATGCGATATCGCTTCGTACTGGTTCAAAACGTTTGCATGATAATAGGACTCCTCGCCACCTACGATGGTCTTTACTCGGTTGCCGATCGAGTCATAGTGATAAACCCGCTCCAAGTCGGGCAGCGGCTTGGTTTGATCCTTCAAATCCTCACCGACGAACCGGCTTGCCTCAGTCACCTCGTTGCGTTCGTTGTAACCGTAAAGCCAAAACCCAGGCGCATCAAAGGCCTCCCCGCTGGACTGAACATTGATGCGGCGTCCCAAAGGGTCATAGTCGTAAACGAAGCGTGAGATCAGGCGATCTTTGAAGCGGTTTGTAACGGCAGTTTTGACATCCCGGTGCGGTTCGTAATCGTAACTGACTGAAAGACCGCTCTTGCTCTCCATGCCGGCCAGACGATCGGACTGGTCCAGATAGCGGTAGGAAACGCCGCCGGTTTCCGTGCCGGTGCACCAGTCAACTCTGCCAAAACGTCCATTGTCATCATAGCCATAAAAGACTTCGTATCCGTCATCGAGCTCGAAGCCGCTCATTCGTCCCAGATCGTCATAGTGTCGGTTGATCTGATAGATCTGCTGCCCGACGAGTCCTTCGCTTTCAAGCTGCAAGCTAGCATTGTAAGCAAAATGGTGGATCCCGGCCGCATCGCTCACCCTTATCTTGCGGCCCAGCCGGTCGTACGCAAAGACGATATCGGCGGTGTCATCGGAATAGTCGATCTTGAGAAGATCCCCGGTAGCGGGATCATAGTGATAGACTGTCTCCAAGGGCCGGCCGTTCTTTCGCCGGGCCCAGACACGGCTGGCCAGTGCGCCGCCTTGACCGTAAGTGTAACGGGTTTTGTTCCCCCGGGCATCCTCCTTGGCCAGCAGGAGGCCCGTGGCTGGATGATAGTGCCAACGGGTCGGATCCCCCGGTCCTGCATCTTCGGGCCAGGAGGCACTATCCCATCCCGAACCATCCCGAAAAGTGCGCATCTCCGCCATTTGCCCATAATCGTCATAGCGGTAGGCCACCGGATAGGGCACTTCCCCCCAGGTGCGGATCAATTGTCCGCGGGCATTGTAGGCGTATCGCGTGACCTTGTTGAGGGGGTTGTAGGCGGCAATTTTGTGGCCTGTATCGGGATCGTATTCGAAGCGGGTGCGGCTGCCGGCCGCATCTTCAATGTATGCCGGGCGTCCTCCTTCGTCGTATTGCAGACGCGAGATGCCCTTGCGGGGATCTTCCACCGCGATACGCCGGCCCAGGACATCGTATCCGAATGTCCGCGTGATGCCGGTTTTGGTGATCGCCGCGGCCAGACGGCCGTCTACGAAGACCGCTTGAGACGGGAGAGAAGTATCGGGGGAAAAGATCTTCTGAATCCTCGTGTGTTTGAACCGGTCCAGGGATACCACCGTCCGTGCGGCATTGCCGTGGATGTCGACCGCCACCTGTTCGGCCACGATCCCGTTCCTCCATCCGGTCAGCCGCTGCCTTTGGATGGAAACGGTGGTCTCGATCGCACTCCCCTCCCGGGCCAGAACGCCGTCCTCCAGCTGCCGCCACCAAGCGCCGTCGATTTCACGGTAGCCTGCCTTGCTGGTGGCAATCCTGTCGGGGGAGGCCGGAACCAGTTTGTCGTTGCCGTCCACATCCAGGCCGGTCATGGTCCTGTGCCCCAGACTGTCATAGACGTAAAGGGTAGCGGCTCTACCGGGGGATTCGATTCGGATCAAGCGTCCTTTGTCGTCATAGATGCTGCGGGTGGCCTCGACGCCCTCAAATCCGGGTTTCTCTACTCGCACCACCCGACCGGCGAGGTCCCGAACGGTTTTCTCCCAACGGGGAGAATCCGCTTTGCCCATATAGACCGTGGTCCACTGATGCCCGTCAGGATCAACCCCATAGCGATAGGTGCGCGCCACCACGGCCGTGCCGCTCAACGACCGAACCCGGCCGTCCAGATGATAGGCGGTAATTTCGGTTGCCCCCCCGGGCCGGATGGTGGTGGCGACATTGCAGGCATGCGTGTAGCGGGTCACCAAGCCGGCCGGATCGACTTGCGCGATCAACCGGCCGGCACGGTCATAGCGGCTTTTTTGTGTCAGACGGAGTCCTTCATTGCTCTGCGTGGTGGTCAGCTGGCGGCCGGCCGCATCGTAGGTTAAGGAGGTCGCCACACCGGTGGCGTCGTTGACCCGGGAGACCAGCCGCTTGAGGTCGTCATAGATAAAGCGGGTAGTGATGCCCTCGATGTTGGTTTCACTCGCCTTGCCGCAGCAGCCCCAGGCACTCTCGGTGCGCGTGCCGTTGGCGTGCAGGGTTTCGATGACACGTCCCAGACGGTCGTGGGTATTGAGCTGCCAGTCAATGCGTTCGAAACCGTTTTCCGCGCAGACGAAAGTCTCTTTGAGCTTGTCCCGCCCCATGGCATCGGTAACGATGGTCTCGCGGATGGTCCGATAGGGAACCCCCTCCGGGTGCGCTTCCGTGCCGTAGGTTACCGTGGTGCGCCGGGCCAACCCCTTGCCCGGGATAAAACGGCATTTGGAAGGCTCCATCGCCAGTTCGAAATGGCCGTTTTCATAAGTGTAGCTGGTCAGGAGTCCATCTTCGCTGCGACGGCGTTTGATTTTACCCGCCTCCGGGCCTTTGGTCCTGGACGGGTAATAGGAGGTCACCAGCTTCAGATTGGCGGGATGCCCATAAGGTCGGCCCTGGGCCGTTGCCCGCTCCGTAATTTCGGTCAGAGTGCCGTCCGGCTCCCGGATGGTGGCATGGTAAGTACGCGCAGTTTCAACGCCGCAGACGGTCGCGATCACCTTCCGGGGGCGATGCCGGTCCAATCCGGCGCCCCTGTCCGCCCCATCCACCGGCGCGTAGCTTGTGGTTTCTACCTTTACAGCCTTCTCCGGCGCATCGAAAGGCGTATCCAGGAAAGGCCTCACCTCCCGAATGATCCGCCCCTCATCGTCGTAGGCAAACCGCACCCAGTCGCCGTCCGGGTCGATCCGTGCGATCAGTTTGCCGTAGCCCGCTCCCGGTGTGGTTTGATACCGGTATCGGGTGACCAGCGCCGCCCCCTCCGGGTCGACGGTCTCGCGGATCCGCTTCTCACCGAATGGAAATTTATGCCGGACCGTTTCTTCAATCCTTACCGGGACACCGTCGGCACCGGCAATTTCGGTGCGCACCACCCGGTCGCCGGCGCTGTCGAAAGATTCGGCCTTGGATTCGATCCTTAGCCCGTTGCCGGAAACAAGCGACCAGCCGTGTTCGCTGCTTTCATAGCTGTATAAGAATTCCCGCTTTTTGCCGTTCCGGAATTCGGTGACGGCCAGCTTTTCCACCGTATCACCACCGGCATCCGGGTTCTCGATACGCCACACCACCAGGGGCACGGCCGTGGGATCGATGCTGTAGAGACCGTCTTCTGTCTGCGGTCCCCGATAGGCGATGTCATAGAAGTGGACCTCATATTTCAGCGGCGAGAAACGCACGAAACTCACGATGACCTGAGGCGTCAGGATCTGCGCGAGCTGATCGTCGCGATAGAGGGCTTTGACGTCACTGCCGGCGCTGTCGACCACCAGCGCCTCGGGGGTGGAAAGGATTGCAAGGGGCTCTTCCGCATAGAGGAGCAGGCTTCCGGCCGGATGGCCCTGGGTTCCTGTGCCCAGACTGATACGAACATCCACCGAACCATTGGCGACGGCGCCGGCGCCGGCTGTCGAATCGCACGTACCGCTTTGACCGCCGCAGCCGCAGCCGATTTCGATACGCTTGGTCTTGGGCGCACATCCATCAGCCGATGCCTGGACCTCGATCCAACCCGTGCCGCTGGTTTCGGACACCACCAGAAGACCGGTGGCGGCATCGAGCTCAACCGTCAAATCGTCGTCCCGGTCGACGACCTTCCAACCCACATGTTGCCTCAGAGCGGAGGGAAAGGTCTCAGCCGCAAGCTGACCTTGAGTGCCCGGCGGGAGATAAAACTGCTCCTGACCTTCGATATAGATTCTTTCGATGGCCGCCGATTCGGCGACGATCTCTCCGAAGTCGACCACGGCATAGACCGAAGATGCCATGACGGCCAATAAAGCGAATGCCAGCAACCCTATGACGACAGTCAGTTTTTTAAAATGCATTTTCATTGGCATATCAACGGGTTTAGTGAGTATTCAGTCTGCAGTTGCAAAAACGATCAACCCTGTAGAACGCAGGGCGCAACGGATGCCGTACCCTTGGAAACTCCGTCCGGAGCGTTCCATGGATGACAGCTTTGGCAATTAACGTACCAATATTGCTGCCTTGTGATTTCAATATGTTAGAGCAGTGCGATGCGCGCGACTGCCTCAATAGCAGTGCATTGCACCCTTAAAAGTGTGCGGTGCTTCTCGGGGTTTCATTGGATGATGGCGGTGAAAGGGGAATGGGATCTGAGATGACATCGGTGCCGCTTTGAACCGGACCGGGCTCGATAGAGCAGGGGCTGCACCGTGGCTCCGCCCACGACATCACCAGGGGAAGGGTTACGGTCCTCTGTCGGGCCGTCTTTATCTAACGCGGATTATCAAATTGGTTCAGGGGGCGTAATGTATTCCGCGTCAATCAGCGTTCAGGACATGCCGTTCCATGTCTTTGTTCGCGATCTTTGCGGCTTTAAGGGAACATGGACAAAAAATCCGGCCTCCTCGGGCCACCAAGGAGCCGGTTTACGAAACGACCCCGCCGCAGAGCAGCGGGACATCGATCAAGGCGAGCTAGCGTCGCAAACGGTGGGGCATTAAACCCTCGTCCGTCGCTGGCGGATTAAAACAAAGTGGCCAGCCCCGGGGATTCGGCTTAACAGCTAAAACAAGCCATCGGGCTGGTCCGTGTGATCAGCCTGTGACGTCTCTGCGTCCCCTTCCTGGGCCAACGCCTTTTTTTCCAGCCGGCGCTGCATCTTTCTTTCCTGTTTTTCTCTTCTCTTCATATCTTTCTCGCGCTTTTTAAAGGTTTCCTGGGGTCTTGCCATGGCGTCACCTCGCAGACCGGTTGACGGTTATTGCACTAAAAGAAAAAGGCATTCCCCCAGTGGGGAAATGCCTTTCCACTTGATACGAAACGTTAAGCTATGGTGACATTCGTCGCCGAAGGACCCTTCGGTCCCTGGGTGATGTCAAAAGACACCTGATCGCCTTCTTTGAGGGATTTAAAGCCGGTCGCGTTGATTCCCGAATGGTGCACAAACACGTCCGGACCGTTCTCCTGCTCAATGAAGCCGAAACCTTTTTGGTCGTTAAACCACTTGACAGTTCCATCAGCCATAATCGCATCCTCCTTTCAAAAGAATTTCAATGTTCCTGCCTGGAGGGTGCCACTATAAAAATGGAGTTTCCTTCAGAGAGTAACCGTTCCGGCTATATATGGTAGGATATATGAGGCGGAGCTTGCTTGATGACAGACAACATAACCCCTATCCCGGACAATAGCAAGGTAATAAGCGATTATATTTTGCACCAATGCGATTATGACGACAGGTAGAAGAATATCTATGGCTTTCATATCCCGCGATATAACAGGAAGAAAACAGACAGCCGGCAACCCCGCCGGGGACCTTCAAACGGACTTTGGATGACTCTATGGTATTGCAATTTGGCGACAGAAGCCTATTGTCTCTGCGTTGGCAAAATCTTGATAGCGCATCGCGCCAGGGTCGGCCGGCTCCACCCGGCACATTCAGGGTCAGGGAAAGCCCTGTGTTGCAGAGATATGCCCGCTATCATTTATTGCGATAAAAAGGGGAAGCCCGGCGCGCGCTGCCGGGAATAGCAACGTGTCGGCCAGCCCCTGCCGTCCAAGGATAAGAAAGGTCAAATAACATGAGTAAGCTGTTTTCACCGTTCAAGCTGGGCAGCATCGAATTCAAAAACCGCATTTTCGTATCCCCCATGTGCCAATACTCCAGCCGGGACGGGTTGCCCGCCGATTGGCACCTGGTCCACCTTGGCAGCCGGGCGGTGGGGGGCGCCGCCCTGGTAATGGTAGAGGCCACGGCGATCTCGCCGGAAGGGCGCATATCGCCGTTTGACAGCGGCATCTGGACCGACGAACACGCGCAGCGATTTGAGCGGATCACCCGTTTCATCAAGCAGCAGAACAGCATACCGGCCATCCAACTGGCCCATGCCGGCCGCAAGGCCTCTACCGATGTCCCCTGGCAAGGCGGCCGTCCCCTAAACGAGGATGCCGATGGCTGGCAGACCATCGCCCCCAGCGCCATCCCGTTTGACGACAGTGACCCGGTTCCCCGCGAAATGTCCGCTGGCGACATCGACGCTGTCGTCGATCAGTTCGTTTCCGCTACGCGCCGCAGCCTCGCCGCCGGGTTCCAGGTAGCCGAGGTGCATATGGCTCACGGCTACCTGCTGCATGAATTTTTGTCCCCCCTGTCGAATAGGCGCACAGATCGTTATGGCGGTTCCCTCGGAAACCGGATGCGCCTTCCGCTGGAAGTGGCCCAGGCCGTGCGAAACGTATGGCCCCGAGAGCTTCCCTTGTTCGTGCGTATTTCCAGCACCGACTGGGTCGAAGGCGGGTGGGACCTGGAACAGTCCATCGAGTTGTGCAAACAACTGAAAAAGGTGGGAATCGACCTGATCGATTGCTCCAGCGGCGCGCTGGTGCCTTATGCCAAAATCCCGGCCGGCCCCGGATTCCAAACCCCCTTTGCGGCCGCGATCCGACAGGCCGCCGGCATTGCCACCGGAACGGTGGGGCTGATCACCAGCCCCCAGCAGGCCGAACAGATTGTGGCGACCGGCCAGGCCGATGTCGTGCTCCTGGCCCGCGAAATGCTGCGCGACCCCTATTGGCCGCTGCATGCCGCCAAAGCGCTTAAAACCGAGGTCGCCTGGCCTGTGCAATATGAACGGGCGTAGGATTAGCACTGAAACATCTTAAGGAAATGGTTTTTGGGACGATTAGCGCTACAGGCGTTGCTGATAAGGGCAGGGCCGGCAGCCCGCGCCTTTCAAACGGTCTTCAAGAGAATATCCGGCAGGAACCCGCATGAAAGAACGCGTTCTCTATGTTGATGAGGTTAAGAAAAGACATCCGGAAAGCGTCCGGATGATTCTTACAGGTCATGCCGATTTAGAGGCGGCGATTGCCGCAATCAATAAAGGCAAAGTGTTTCGCTTTATCCAAAAGCCGTGGGATGATGATAAGCTGAAAGCGGAAATTGCCGCCGCACTTGAGTATCACGAAGCAATATCAGGCCTGCGGCTGCTTGGCGAAAAAGGAGTGGAAGCCGCCCTGATTAAGGCTTTATCTCGACCACCGTACCATTGGGTACAAACCGATAGATTTCTTCCATCTCCTGGTCGGTGACCGCAATGCACCCCTCGGTCCAATCCCTTTCGGCGTGAGCAGCACCGAGCTTTGCGAAGCCATTTTTAATGCCATGGATCATGATATCGCCGCCCGGAGAAACACCCAGTTCCCTGGCCCGTCGTTTGTCACCTTCATTGGGATAGGAAATATGAAGAGACAGGTGATAACCGCTGTTGCCGTTTCGCGAATCGATAATGTAGGTGCCTTCCGGCGTTTTGCAGTCCCCCTGCTGTTCTTTCGGTCCCACCGGGTTGCCGCCCAGGGCGATTGTGTAGGTTTTGAGCACCTCGCCCTTGGCGAGCAGGGTCAAGCGTCGCGTTTGCTTTTCGATTAAAACCTTGTCGACCGCTTCCGCTCTGAGGGCAAAAAGTTTTTCTTCGAGGGTTGCAATCGTATCCTGCAGTTTATCGATCTCGTCCGCTTTGTCTTCCAGCGCTTGCCGGGAAGTATCCAGCGCGGCCTGCTGGGCGGCAATGGTTTCATCCTTCAGCGTGGCGTTATGGATCTGCAGGATCATCATTTGGCTGTCGAGCCGGTATTCACTCTCCGAGTAATCCCCGACGATTTTCTGAAAACAGTTCAGCGCTTTCTGATAGTCCTTTTGGGGGTTGGTGGGATAGGCATAGGTAATCCCCATCTCGAAGAGAATGCGGTCCACGGCATCGGGATCGTTAGCTAAAAGCTGTTCGTAGCGGCTCAGGGCCGCCGCGTAATCGCCCTGATTGAAAAACCGGCTGGCCTCCTGCGAAAGAGCGCCCTCATCGATGTGACTGCATCCGCCGATCAGCATCGCAACCATCGTCAACCCGACCGTGCAGAACCGAAAAAAACCGCCTGCGCCTTGGGGCCGTATATCTGCTTGCGCTTTAGCGCTTGTCAGCTGCGTGATAGATGATCGCAAACTTCGTCCTTTTGCTGATAGATTCGCAACACACAACCTATCGATGAACAGGAGACGCCGTCAAAGACAAGAAAGTGGCCGGGCGATACTACCCGGCCACTTTCATATCAGGCTACTTCTTCATGGATTTCTGGAATTTTTCATCGGCGGCTTTCGCTTTTTCCTCGGCCAGCCGCTCCTTTTCCGCTGCCATGGCCTCTCTTTCGTTGGCCCGCTTTTCAGCCTCCTCGGCGCGATCCATGGCTTCATTGGCCTTCCGGATAGCCTCGTCGGCGGCCATCTTGGCCTCCTCCGCATCCTGGGCCGCCTGATCGGCCTTTACGGCCATGGCTTTTTCCCGGGCCTCGACCGCCTCCAGATCACCCTTTGTTGCGCAACCGACAAACCCGACGGCGAGCGCCAGCAGCATGGAAATCCCTAAAAACAATCTCTTCATAATGGTATTCCCTCCTTTCCCTTCCGTTTACCTGATATTACGACGATTACAACATTCCGCCAAACGCCATCATATGCCGCGATGGCGCCAACCAACTCCATTGCCTTTTAAGTTTCAAACAATACGCCATCTAGTTCCAAATCGATTTTCAAGCGCTGGGCCGCATCTTCGGCTGCATTCTCATTATCGAAAGGACCGGCCAGAACACGGTGGCGGCCATCCTTGGACAATACCCGGGCCGGGATCGGCGGTCCCTGATGGTTGATAATGGCCGCCAGCCTCAGGGCGTCCTCCTTGTCACGCAGATTCGCCGCCAGAACATACCAGGCGTCCGTCTTGAAGGCCGGTATTTCCGGTTGGCCGTACAACCTGTCGGGATGCCTGATATGGATAGCATCCGCGACCGTCATTTCGCGCCCATTGAGAACAGCGGACACGGGCACAGGAAACCCGCGGGCCTCGAGCACGACCTCCTTGACCCGTTTCCAGTCCAGGGGACGACCGGATTGCTTTTCAATCCGCTGCAATTTGGCATAGGTCGTCTTCCAGTTGGCGGTTCCCGATTCTTCAAAGGGGGTGTGGGCTTCCAGATAAACCACGCCGTCGCGCCGGCCGACGAGATAGGGCTGGTTGACTATCTGGACACGTGTTTTCACGGCGGTTTTTTTGAACAGCCGTTCGATGTCTTCCGGATAGAGCCGTATGCAGCCATTGGTGGCCCGCAGGCCGATACTGGCCGGCTTGTTGGTCCCATGGATCAAATAGCCGGCCTCGCTCAAGTAAAGCGCGTATTCCCCCAAGGGGTTCAGCGGGCCCGGAGGGACGGAAGACGGCAGGGGATCCCCCTTTTTTCGATGATCGGCGGCTATCGAGGCGGGCACATACCAGGTCGGAAGGTGCTTTTTGCGGGTGATAATCATCTTGCCCATGGGGGAGGGCCGCTCCTTCGTGCCGACGCCGACCGGGTAGGTCGACACGGCTAGCAGGTCGCCTTTTCCTTTAAAATAAAAGAGCCGCATCGTAGCCAAGTTGATCACGATGCCGTTGCGCCGGGTGTCGGGCAGGATAAAACTCATGGGCAGCAGGATACGCCCCCAGGTATCCGGCACCCAGATGTCGACGCCCGGATTGGCCGAACTGACGGTATTGATGCCCAGGCTGAAATGGCGGGCGATATCCGGCAGGGTATCCCCCTTCTCCAGCCGGATCGTCGCCAGACGGCCGACCACGTCATCGTCTTTGGCGACCGTGAAGTCGTTTCGATCGATCGCATCCTCCGGGTAGGCGGGCATGGGCAGCGATTTGGCCATGAATTCCTGCATATGCGCACAGCCCGGCAACGACAGGAGAACCATCAAGAGGATTGCAAGAGGAAGTCTGTTAAATGCGGGAAACAGGTCGGCTATTCGATTCAGGGTCATATATGCAACGATTTTTAGTGTCGAAAGGTTAAATCCCGCCCCATCGTGCAACGGAACCGTATGATAAAACACACAAGTCTTCACCCTAAATGACATAATAATGAAAATCGGCGCTAACAATACCATGGACGAAGTACGCCAAGATGGCATGCTTTTTACGAATAAAACGTGCGCCTTCGGTCTGGCAATTCCTCTCCCCGCAAGCTGTTCGGCCGGCGGGCGGTAACGTTCAGGGGCGTTTCACCACCAAACAGGGCCTTCGATTCGTCTACGTCCAACAGCCCCGCGACGCGGGTCTGACAATCTCTGCAAAGTCCATTCCCAAAGATGCCATCGCTGGATGGGCACGATTTAGCCCAGCAACAAGTTAATCACCGATAGAATCATCCAGCGAAAAAAGTCAATCACGGGGTTTAAAACCCCGAAATACAGCAACGCGATGATAATGATAAACCCATAGCGTTCGGAACGGAAAAGCAGATTTTGAACTTTGGGGGATGCAAACCCCATGAGGATTTTGGACCCGTCGAGCGGCGGCAGGGGGATCAAATTAAAGGCGGCCAGGATAATGTTGATCTGGGCGAAATAATAGAGCAGCACGGCCGGCATACTGGAGGGCGCAGGGGACAGCAGCCGCGTCAGAAACATGGCCATAAACGCCAATAGCATGTTCGCGATGATCCCGGCGGCGGAGACCAAAATCATGCCCATGCGCCGGTCACGCAGTTGGCCGAAATTCACCGGCACCGGTTTGGCCCATCCAAAGCCGAAAACGAAAAGCATGAGGGTGCCCAGGGGGTCGAGATGCTTGAGGGGATTCAGGCTCAGCCGGCCCATTGACTTGGCCGTGGAATCGCCTAAGCGGTAGGCGACCCAGCCATGGGCCAGCTCATGAAAAATGATGGCATACAAGAGTGGAATGGCGATAAGGATGAATGCAACCGGATCTTTCAGCAGCAGATTGAGCAGGCCCATGAATTTTCTCCCGATAGATGGTGTTCTTCCAGAGATGGCAGATTCGAGGTCGATCTTTGTGACACAACACCTGCCAAACCTCCAGAGAAAACATTGGAAGCTATGCCTCACGCAAAGCCGCTAAGTGCCATACATATTCTTGTACGGGTAGGTCATAGCGGCCAGGCCATTTGTCATGCGACCCCAAACGACGCATGCAACAGCGCAACGAATACCCATACCATGGTGCCTCATGATGGGATATTCAATATTCCGCCTGATCCGGTGGGCCGCCCTGGCAGTGTACCCCTGCGCCGGATGAGGGGAACGCACCGCCATCGACGATAGTGCCCAACAGCGGAATAGCGCCGGGCGTATCCAGGCCTCCCTATTTTTAATCCATCCCGTGCTCCCGGTTGTTTCATTCATCATCCCCCAAACCCGACCGTCTGATTGATTTAAAAAGATGTCGGCAACATGTAAACAAATTGAGACGACCGCACGTCTATAGGGTTGACAATGGTCCGCCCCCCCGTGAGTACGGTACAAAAGGGTGGACATGCCCCTGTGGAGACGGATAAGATTCTGATGATGCATGCCAAACGAGCCGAGGCGGAAAAGCCATCCGAAGCAGCGGACGTTTCGACGGTCGGGCTGGTGGAGCAAGCCCAGAATGGGGATCGAACGGCCTTTCACAGGCTGGCGGATCAGTTTCAACCGAGGATCTACCGCATGATATTTTACCGGACCCGTTCCCGGATGGATGCCGAAGACCTTACCCAAGACGTAATGCTCAAGGCCTACAAAAACATTGGGGGGTTGAAGTCGTCCGAGGTTTTTACCAGCTGGCTCTATCGCATCGCCATGAACCGGGTAAAGGATTACTATCGTAAGAAGCAATTCCGATCCCTGTTCGGGGTTGCATCGGTGGACGAGGAAGGCTTCCATGAAACCGCTGAAATGGCGGTGGCGCCGGAGGTGGAAGGCGCCCTTTCGAAAAAGGATTTCTGGCGGCAGATCGGCCGGATGCTGACCCGCCTGACCGCCATGGAGAAGGAAGTCTTTTTACTGAGGTTTTTCGACCAGCTGTCAATTAAGGAAATGAGCGCAGCACTCCATAAAAGTGAGAGCAGCATCAAAACACAGCTTCACCGCGCCCTGCGCAAGGTTAAGGACAGGGCCGGCGAATTGGAAGTCCTCCTGGAGGGATCATGACGCATCACAGTCCCAACGTACATTTTTCCGAGGATGAATTGCTGCGGGCGACGGTCGATCTAGCGGATCTGGATCCCGCCCGACAGGCACACCTTAAATCCTGCCTGCATTGCCAGCGCCAAGCCAGGGATTTGACCGATCGCTATCGTCGTCTAGGACAGATGGCCAGGCAGATGGCGCCCGAACCACGGAAGTCCTTCAGGGTGCCGGCGGACAATGCCCCGCTCCGCCGATGGCATTTAAAGCCGGTCATGGCGTTGGGGCTATTGGGGGTCCTGATTTTCGCCGTCACCTTGTGGGGACCGCGATTCACCCGAGATACCCAATCGCCCACGCCCATGGTGGCGCAAAATAATGCGCATGACGATCAACTGATGGACGAGGTGGACACCCTGGTGGATGACGCCCTGCCGGAAGACTACCAGCAGTTGGTCGCCCTGTCAGACGATCGATCCGTCGAGGACCTGGACGATTTCATGAATTGGATGGTGCCTTCCCCGGAGGAAGGGGGAGATGTGGAGCAGCCGGCTACTTCGGACCGGGAAAACCGGCAGGGACCTTTAGCCCGGTCGCATGCGACGGTTCACGCAGAAGAAGGGACAATGGCATGAAGCTCAAACGAACACTCGGTATGATGGCGGTTCTTTTCACGGTGCTGTCAATGGCAGGACCGGTAATGGCCAACGGTTCTTCCAAGTGGCGATGGTGGCATAACGACGCGATCATCACCCAGCTGAAGCTTTCTCCGGAGGAGACCAAGGCGCTGGACGACGCTTTTGTCGAGTCGCGCCGCCGCATGCTGGAAGTCAAGGGACGGGTGGAGGCGGAGCGCTTTCAACTGGAAGAGATGATGAGCCGCCCCGAAATTGATGTGGCCGCCCTCCGGGAGCAAAACCGCAAAATGGAGTCGGCCCGCACCGAACTGGCGGAGGTACGCTTCGACTTCCTGTTGAAATCGCGTGAAATTCTCGGATACGAGCGGTTCCAGAAGCTAACCGCAATTCAACGCCAATGGCGGAAAGAACGCCAGGAAAAATGGGATCAAAAACGGAATGAACAGGAAAACCAGGGCAACTAGCCCGGAAATTCCAGCATATCCGGGCTAAAACCGCACGTCCGAAAAAAGCATTCCGGTGGCGCCCAATTCGGGGATTCGCCTATCAGCGCGGCAGCCTAGCGGCTTATCGGCTTATTAGCCTCTTTGCGCTGTCTGCGGTTCGGCGTGGGACAGGTGGCGTGGCGTTGCGGTTCTTGAGGGTGTCGACCGGAGGCCTCTTTGGCGTGTTCCCTTCCGTCAAACAGATGGTCATCACGCGTTACGGAACGGCTTATGTTCATCGAGTATGTTGCGGATGGCTTGCGAAAGCTCGGAGATCTGGAACGGTTTCTGGATGAACCCGTTGCCTCCCTTTTCCAATATGGCCTGCGCCTGGCCGTCGATGGAATAGCCGCTTGACAACATCACCGGTATGTCGGGTTGAATCTCACGGATCCGCTCGAAGGTCTTGCCGCCGTCGAACCCGGGCATGATCAAATCGAGGATCACCAGGTCGATTTCATCCCCCCGCTCCCGGACGGTCTCAACGGCCTGCCGGCCACCAGCCGCGACAAGGGCGTGATAGCCCAGCCTTTCCAGGATTGCCTTCCCCACATCGAGGATCATCTCTTCATCATCGACGACAAGAATGGTGCCGGATCCCTGTAAAGTCTTTTCTTCGATAATGACATCTTCCTGGGCCTCCTTGTCCGATGCAGGAAGATAAATTGTGAAGGCGGTTCCGTTTCCCGGTTCGCTGTATACGGTGATAAAGCCGCCGTGGTTCTTCACGATGCCGTAGGCCGATGCCAACCCCAGTCCGGTACCGCACCCGATTTCCTTGGTAGTGAAAAAGGGGTCGAAAATGCGCTGGCGGGTTGCTTCATCCATCCCCAAGCCGGTATCGGTGATCGAAATCCGGACGAACCGGCCTGGTGCGGCGGAATGGGGCGCCACCACCGCCTGGTCGAGCATCACGTTGTCCGTGCGCAGCGAAAGATCCCCGCCACCGGGCATGGCCTGCCAGGCATTGATGAACAAATTGAGGAAGACCTGCTCCATCTGGCGTTGATCCGCCTCCACTACCCACAGGTTGGGTTCGAAGGTTTTCAGGATGCGAATTTCTTTGCGGGTGCGGCTGAACATGTCGGCGGCATGTTCGATCAATTCATTGAAGGCGGTGGGCTTGATTTCGTATTTGCCGCCCCGGGCGAACCCCAGCAACTGGTTCGTTAGAGCGGTGGCGCTTTGCACATACTCCTCGATGGCCCGGATATTCGGCCAGAACGGATGCGCGGCATCGATTTCGGTTGTCATCAGCGAGGCATGGCCCTGGATGCCCATAAGGAGGTTGTTGAGATCATGGGCAAGCCCGCCCGCCAGTGTGCCGACCGTTTCCATCTTCTGGGCATGCAGCAATTGCGCCTCGAGCTTCTTGCGCTCGTGCTCGGCCTCTTTGCGCTTTGTAATGTTGAGCCCCATACCGACCACGCCGATAATCTCGCCGTCGATGTTGCGCAACGGCAGCTTATTGGTGAGAATCCAACCCAACCGGCCATCCGGGGAATAATAAGACTCTTCGCTGTCAACGAGCGCTTTTCCCTCTTCGATGACCTGCCGCTCATCCCGGCGAAAATTTAGCGCGTCGGCATCCGAATAAAAATCGAAATCCGTTTTGCCGATCAGATTTTCGGGGTCCGTTTCTCCCATCAGGCGCGTCACCGCCTTATTGGCCAGGAGGAACCGGCTTTCCCGGTCCTTGACATAGATATAGCCCGGCACGATATCGATTAACGTCCTCAGGAGATTGCGTTCCTCCGCGAGCTCGATTTCCGTCTTCTTGCGATCCGTGATATCCCAAAAAATCCCGATAATACCGATGACCTGTCGGCGACTGTCAAACAATGGCGACTTGATGACCTGGATATAGCCGGATTCGCCGCCTATGGATTGCCAGGCCTCTTCAATCGTTTCGGCCTGGCATAGATCCATAATCCTTTGGTCGTCTTCACGAAATTTTTCGGCCAGCGCCCGGGGATGGATTTCAAAATCGTTTCTTCCGATGACGTCCTGGTAGGTTTTCCCCACGCTCTTGCAATAAAACTCATTGGCGAAAATAAACCGGCCGTCTTTGTCTTTGGCAAACACGTTGAGGGGCAAAGAGTGAATCAAAGAAGACAGGAGCCAGCTGTCAGGCTTATACCCTTCTCTGTTAAGGGGCTGTTTCGCCTGCTTTAAAATACGGTTACCGCTGGTGGAATTGGGCTGTTCCATTATTGAACCTTATGGCATTTCAGGGTGTCTGCCGGATGGGCATCGCGCTTTATGGCGTTTCTTCGCACGCTTTTTATCGGGCAACTGCCTGACGATGGGGGGCGCGGAGGAAACCATCCCTTGAGCCCGCAGCATGCTGCGCGAGGGGAACACGGGTTGGAAAGAACCGCGGCTGTCATCGGATACCCGTCAGGATTGGCGGCCGCCCGTTAGGCGCATCCGACGGTTGGGTGCCATGCCGTTCAGTATGGTATCGGGACCCATGCCGTAAAACTTGAGCATTTCTCCAACGCCCCTTTATGTCCCAAAAAAACATAATATGTCCAATAATTTCAAACACTCAAGACAACCCTTCTGAATACAATCAATGTCGCGCCGCTTTCAGCATGAACCGGTAGACCGTTTCCGATCGATAGGTCTCCCCGGGACGCAGGATGGTCGAGGGGAATTCCGGCTGGTTGGGGGAATTGGGGAAGTGCTGGGTTTCGAGGCACAGCCCCTGGCGGCGCCGGTAGGGACGGCGGCCTTTTCCGGGCAACCGGCTGTGCAGCGAATTGCCGGAATAGAACTGAAGGCCCGGCTCGCTGGTGCATACCTCCAGCACCCGGCCGCTGTTTTCATCGTAGACCGAGGCCTGCCGTTTGATCTCCCCGTCATAGGTGTTGAGGACCCAGTTATGATCGTAGCCGCCCACCCGCTCCAACTGCATGTGGCCGCCGTCGATCCGTTCGTTGATGGCGGTGGGCCGGCGAAAGTCCAGGGGCGTGTCGGCGACCGGAGCGATTTCGCCGGTGGGGATGAATGCCGCATCGACCGGCAGGAAAAAATCCGCATTGATCCAGACGATGTGCCCATCGATGGCGGCCTGGTGATTGCCGGAAAGGTTGAAATACCCGTGATGGGTCAGATTGACAGGAGTCGCCCGGTCCGTTTCGGCCCGGTATTGGATGCGGAGTTCATTGTCATTGTTCAGGGAATAGTGCACGCTGACCGCCAGCTTGCCGGGATAGCCCTCCTCGCCGTGTTCGCTGATGCGCTTGAGCGTCAGGCCGATGCGGTCGCCGCCGGTCACCGGTTCGGCCTTCCATAGGTGTTTGTCAAAGCCGGTCTTGCCCCCATGCAGATGGTGAGCGCCATGATTCCGTGACAGGGCGCAGGCGGTGCCGTCCAAAATGAACCGGCCGTGGGCGATGCGGTTGGCATAGCGGCCGATGACGGCCCCCATGTAGTGGGTGTCGTGCCAATAGCCCGCCGCATCGCTATACCCCAGGACGATATCGTCAAACTCCCCTTCCCGGTCCGGCACCCTGATGGACTGAACCGCCGCGCCCAGGTCGATAATGCTGACACGGGTGCCCCGGTCGTTATGGAGGGTGAAGCGGGTGACGGGATGCCCGGGGGGGGTCTGGCCGAAGTGACGTTTTTCGATTCGCATGCCGTTAGACCGGTCCGGCGGCGTCCGGAAGTTTGCCCATGATGATCATGCCCAGGACTTCGTCTTTGGTCACCTCCTGGGTGCGCCGGGTTCCGATCAGCTTGCCGTTTTTCAAGACCGATACACGGTCCGACAGGTCGAACACGTCGTGCAGATCATGGCTGATCAGGAAGATACCGACCCCCTCGTTTTTAAGCTGCTGGATCAATTCGGATACCATGGCGGTCTCCTGGGGACCGAGGGCCGCCGTGGGTTCGTCCATGATGAGGACCTTGGCGTTGAAGTAAATGGCGCGGGCGATGGCCACGGATTGGCGCTGCCCCCCGCTCATGTTTTGAACGGCGTCGGTAATGTTCATGAAGTTGGGATTGAGCCGCTGGATGACCTTGCGGGCTTCGTTTTCCATGGCGCGGTCGTTGAGGGTTCCGTACGGGGTCATGATCTCCCGGCCCAGAAACAAATTGCCGGGTGCGTCGAGATTGTCGGCCAGCGCCAGGGTTTGATAAATGGTTTCGATGCCGAATTGGCGGGCATCGCGGGGGGAATCGATGCGAACTGTTTCGCCGTTGATGCGAATTTCGCCTTCGTCGCAGGGGATGGCCCCGGAAAGGGTTTTCATCAACACGGTTTTCCCGGCACCGTTGTGCCCCAGGATGCCGGCGACTTCGCCGGGGTACAGATCGATGCTCACCCCCTGGACAGCGTGCACGCCGCCGAACCGCTTGTGGATATTGATCATTTCCACCAGGGGGGGCCGGTCCCCAGACGGATCCGTCCGGGAATCGGGCCGGGGCAAGACGCTCATGACCGAATCTCCCTATGATCGGTTTTTGTTATAGGCCACGTCAAACCACACGGCGAGGATCAACACCGCCCCGATCACCACTTGGCGCATAGCGCTCGAAATACCCAGCAGAACCATCCCGCTGTCCAGGCTTTGCATGATCACCGCCCCCAGAATGGCGCCGGCGATGGTCCCCTGGCCACCGGCCAGGGACGTCCCGCCGATGACCGCGGCGGCGATGACGTTCAGCTCGGCCAGGGATCCCATGGAATTGGCCCCGGCGTTCAGGCGGGCCGTCGTGATGACCGCCGCGACCGCACACAGCAGCCCCATGACCACGAATACCAGCGTGGTGATTTTCCGGACCGCGATACCCGCCAGCTCGACCGCTTCCGGATTGCCGCCGATGGCGAACACGTAACGGCCGAACCGGGTGACTTTGGTCAGCAGGGTCATGCCCACCACGACACAGATCATGATCAGAACCGGTACCGGTATCCCCCGGGGGATCTCCGTGCGGGGTTTGGTGTAGGCATTCATGACCATGACGAATCCGCAGACCAGGGCAATGCCGATGACCAGGAGAACCAACTGGGCGGTCAGCGGTTTGCCCTCGGCGCCATACTTGCGGCAGCTCCGGCGCACCGTGACGACATGCAGCACCATCCAGGCAATGGCCACCCCGGCCAGAATCCAGCTCCAGGTGGCGCCGATCGAGCCGTCGATCCCCCCCCCCAGGATTTGATAGGTCTTGTCCATGGGCGCCACGGTCCGGCCGTCGGTCACCAGATAGGCCGCGCCGCGAAACATCAGCAGACCCGCCAGGGTGGTCACGAAAGAGGGAATGCCGCGGTAGGCGATCCACCAGCCCTGCCACAGACCGATCACGCCACCCAGGGCCAGGCCGCACAGGATCGTCAGGGGCCAGTTCCAGGCGGCACCGAGGGGAAAGACGTGGACTTGCAGAAAGGCAATGACCATCCCTGTAAATCCAAGAACCGATCCCACCGACAAGTCGATGTGCCGACAGACGATAACGAGCACCATGCCGGTGGCCATGATGCCCACGACGCTGGACTGGACCGCCAGGTTGTACATGTTCCGGGCCGTGAAAAAAATGCCGTCGGTCAGGATATTGAGGGTGACCCAGATCACCAGCAGGGCGATGATCATGGCCAGCATGCGATTATCGATGTCGGCTTGCCGGAGGCATTGCGAAAACCGTTTACCGTCACCTTGGGACGGAAATGTCCGGTCGGGCATTGACTGACTCCATAGCGGATCGAAGCGTTAGGGCGAATCCAGACCTTCCACGGCGAGGGCCGCAATGCGAAAACGGGGCGTTCCGCTCTTCATACACGAAACGCCCCTTGGAAAAACCAAATGCTATTGGCAGGCGGGCGGCGCCGTGGCGGGATCGACGCCCTGGCAAACCACCTGCTTCGAAACCCAGCCGGCCTCGATGACCGTATCCAGGTTATCCCACGTGATGGGCACGGGCTTGAGCAGAATGGCATTCATCGTAATGCCCTTGGGTCCGCCGGACCATTGGATGGCATTGGGGACCGTTTTTCCTTCGGCCAGGGCCACGGCGATATCGGCGGCCGCCTTGCCCAGGTCGCGGGCATCTTTCCAGACCGACACGGTCTGGGTGCCCCGGGCCACCCGGTTCAAAGCGGCGTGGTCACCGTCCTGTCCGGACACCGGCGTAATGCCTTCCATCCCCTGGGCGGTCAGCGCGGCCACAACGCCGCCGGCGGTACCGTCGTTGGACGCCACTACGGCATCCACTTTATTGTTGTTGGCGGTCAGGATCTGCTCCATGTTCTTCTGGGCCACTTCCGGTTTCCAGCCCTCGGTGTACTGCTCGCCCACATTCTTGATTTTCCCGGCATCCATAGCCGCTTTTAAGACTTCGAGCTGGCCCTCATGCAGAAAGTCCGCGTTGGGATCGGTGGGCGAACCCTTGATGAACACGTAGTTGCCTTCGGGTTTGACCATATAGACGGCCAGGGCCTGCATACGCCCCACTTCCTTGTTGTCGAAGGTCAGATAAAACGCATAGGGATCTTCGATGAGCCGATCGTAGCCCACCACCGGGATGCCTTCCGCCTTGGCCCGCGCGATGGCCGGCGAAATCGCATCGGCATCGTAGGCCAGGATAATCAGGGCATCGCAACCCCGGGCAATGAGATTTTCCACGTCGCCGATCTGCTTGGTCGCGTCGGCCTGAGCATCGGCGCTGATGTATTTGGCGCCCAGTTTCTCCAGCTCGGCCTTTATGGCGGCTTCATCCGTCTTCCAACGTTCTTCCTGAAAGTTGGACCAGCTCACGCCCACGGTAAGCGATTTAGCCCAGGCGGCCCCCCCCACCGCGATCAACATAGCCGCGGCGATCAACAGACAAATCATACCCCTTAAGCTTTTCTTCATGCCGGACCTCCTTTTTTTCCCGTATCGCATTTGTTACGCCGAGAATAAATAAAAATAGACAAACGATGGCCTTTGGGGAAATTAATTTATATTATGAAATATTAATAGGAAAGCGAATCGCATATGTTTCCATAATAGTCAATACTTTTATCCGGTTATACTCAATTTATGATAATCATTCACTTATTTGAGTTAATTATAAAATTCTGTTGACTTTAAAACGATGACTCGGCTATGGGTCTCTTGATACTGATGCTCTGGCTTTTCATCGATTAATCCTCTTTATTTAATTTTATGAATTATTAGGTGTTGCCCATGCCTATCCCTGTCCGGGACCTGATGCGGGTCATCAATCGATCCAAAATTTTAGAAACCATCCGCACCGGCGGCATGATTTCACGGATCGATCTGGCGCGCACCACCGGATTGAGCCGGGCCTTGATAACCGGGCTGACGGCCAACCTAATCGAAGAGGGGCTGATCATCGAGAAGCAGTCCGGCCAGTATAAAGGGGGACGGCGCCCCATGCTGCTGGGGCTCAACCCCGAAGGCGCCTACGTAGTGGGTGTCAATCTGTCCATGAGCGAAATCAGCGTCGTCATCGTGAACTTCGAGGGAACCGTTGTGGCCTCTACCACCCACCCTTTGCCGCCGGCCCAGCACAGCGTGGCGGAGATAACCGATTGTGTGGTGGCGGCGGTGCAGGCCTGTATCTGGGAGGCCAATTTCGCCCGCGAGCAAATCAGCGCCGTCGGGATCGGCATCCCGGGGCTGGTCAACCCCCATTCCGGCAACATCCGTTTCCTGCCGAATTATGGCTGGGAAAACGTGAACCTGAAGGAACTGGTCGAAAAACGGCTCAACCACCCCTGCTATGTGGACAACAGCTCCAATACCCTGGCCCTGGCCGAACAATGGTTTGGTGCGGGCAAGGGCGTGGATAATTTCCTTGTCGTTTCCATTGAAAACGGGGTCGGTTTAGGCGCCGTTATCAATGGACGCATCTACCGGGGTGAAGAAGGCGTCGGCGGAGAATTCGGTCATATCACCATCGACCCGGACGGCCCCGCCTGCCGCTGCGGCAAGAAGGGCTGTGTGGAAGCATTCGTCGGCAAAATCGCCATCATGCGGGATGCCCGGCAGGCCGCCCTGGAAGGACGCTGGCACAGCCCCAATCCCGATGGCTTTACCTACACGGATGTGGTCAGGGCGGCCGGAGACGGCAGCGAGGCGTTGCGTCAGCTCTTTGCCCGGGCAGGCCATATATTGGGTATCGGCATTTCCCATCTGATCGCCCTTTTCAATCCGAAGAAAATCGTCATTACCGGACAGGGTGTTCAGGCGGGGGCGCTTATCTTTACTGATATGCACGCCGCCCTGGATCGACATGTGTCCGCCAAATTCGGTCACCGGAAGGTCGAGATTGTGGTCCGGGAATGGACGGAGCAGGACTGGGCCCGGGGGGCGGGCGCCATGGTTTTGCAGGAGTTATACAAGTCGCCCGTGGGGCAGGTGGCCACCCATCATTAGGAGGAAATAAAATGGAACCTTTTTTTCCGGAGGTCGTCGAACGGATCCCTTTCGAGGGGCCCGAATCCAAAAACCCCCTGGCCTTTAAATACTATGATGCCGAGAAGAACGTCGCCGGCCGGACCATGGCGGAGCATTTGAAGTTCGCCGGGGCCTACTGGCACACCCTCAGGGGCACCGGGCGCGATATCTTCGGCGGCGATGTCTACGACCGGGGCTGGGACGCCGCGGCCGACCCCATGCGCCGGGCGGAAGCCACCTTGCAGGCGGCCTTTGAGTTCAACCGGAAATTGGGTCTGCGGTATTATTGTTTCCATGACCGGGATATGGCCCCGGAGGGTGAAACCTTTGCGGAATCCTGCCGCAACCTGGAAAAGATGGTCGACAAGGCCGGCAAACTTCAAAAGGAGACCGGCCTGCGTCTGTTGTGGGGCACCGCCAACCTGTTCAACCACCCGCGCTATACCCACGGCGCGGCGAGCAATCCGGATGCCCACGTGTTCGCCTATGCCGCGGCCCAGGTCAAACATGCCATTGCCGCCACCCACGCCCTGGGCGGCGAAAACTATGTCTTCTGGGGCGGCCGGGAGGGCTATGAGACCCTGCTGAATACCGACATGCGGCGCGAGCAGGAGCAAATGGCGCGCTTTTTCCATATGGCGGTGGACTACGCCCGCCGGATCGGGTTCCAGGGGCAGTTCCTGATCGAACCCAAACCCAAGGAGCCCACCAAACATCAATATGACTTCGACGCCGCCACGATTCTGAATTTCCTGCGGCAATACGATCTGCTGGACCATTTCAAACTCAACATCGAAGCCAACCACGCCACCCTGGCCGGCCATACCTTCGAGCACGAACTCACCGTGGCCTCCAATGCCGGAAAACTGGGCAGCGTCGATATCAACCGCGGGGATCAATTGCTGGGATGGGATACGGACCAGTTCCCCACCGATATCTATCAAACGACCCATGCCATGCTGGTCATCCTGGGCCAGGGCGGTTTGGGCCGCGGCGGCCTGAATTTCGACGCCAAACTGCGGCGGGGCTCCACCGATACCCAGGATATGTTCTATGCCCACATCGGCGGGATGGATGCCTTTGCCCGCGGCCTGGTCACGGCCCAGAAGATCATCGACGACGGCCTCTTGCAGGCCTTCGTCCAGCAGCGCTATGCCAGCTATGACAGCGAGGCGGGCCAACGCATCGTCAACGGGGAGGCCGACTTCGACGAACTGGAAGCCTGGGTCATGGAAAAGGGCGAGCCCCGGCCTGTCAGCGGACGTCAGGAATATCTCGAAAACCTGATCAATTCCTATCTCTAATTCCGTTTCAGGGAGGGGAATCCCATTATGCCCCCGGACCAGTTCTACATCGGCATCGACAGCGGCACCCAGGGAACGAAGATCGTCCTCCTCAGCCGCGCCCAAAGGCGCCTGCTGGCCCAGGGCTACGCAGCCCACCGGATCATCGAAACCGCCGCAGGGGCCCGCGAACAGGATCCCCGCTGGTGGACCGCGGCCTGCGGGCAGGCCATGCAGGAAATGCTGCGCAACGCCGCTGTCGACCGCACCCAGGTCAAGGCCATCGGCGTTTCCGGCCAGCAGCACGGCCTGGTGCCCCTGGACGCCCGGGGGGAGGTCATTCGCCCCGCCAAACTCTGGTGTGATACCGAAACCGCGCCGCAATGCCGCGTGCTGACGGAGCGCGTCGGCGGCGAAGCAGTGGTCCTAGCCGCCATCGGCAACCGTATGAGCGCCGGGTATACGGCCTCCAAGGTGCTGTGGCTCAAGGAGCGGGAACCGCAACACTATGCGCGCCTAAACAAGATCCTCCTGCCCCATGACTATCTGAACTACTGGCTGACCGGCGAATACCGGATGGAGTATGGCGACGCCTCGGGCACCGCCTTCTTCGATATCCGCCGCCGCCGCTGGTCGGAGAGCCTTCTAAACGCCATCGACGCCAGCGGCCGGCTCCAGGCCTGCCTGCCCGCCTTGACCGCGCCCGAGGAGCCCTGCGGCCTATTGCGCCCGCAACTGGCCGATGACTGGGGGCTGCCCCGCAACATCTTGGTATCGGCCGGCGGGGGCGACAACATGATGGCCGCCATCGGCACCGGCAACGTTCGTCCGGGGCTGGTGACCACCAGCCTGGGGACCTCCGGCACCATCTACGCCTTCAGTGCCGCCCCCGTCATCGATTCCCAGGGCGAGTTGGCCGCTTTCTGCGCCAGCACCGGGGGCTGGCTGCCCCTGGTCTGCACCATGAACGTCACGGTCGCCACGGAACAGGTGCGCGCCCTGCTGGGCTTTGACCTCGAAGATTTCAACCGCCGGATCGAAACCGCGCCCCCTGGTGCCGGCGGCCTTTTGCTGGTGCCCTTTTTCAATGGCGAACGGACCCCCGATCTGCCTCTGGCCCAGGCTTCCCTGACGGGAATGACACCGCTTAATTTCAGGCCCGCCAATCTGGCCCGGGCCGGCATGGAGGGCGCCACTCTGGGGCTGCGTTACGGCCTTGCGGTCATGGAGCGCAACGGCCTTCGGGCCGAAGAGATCCGGCTGGTCGGGGGCGGGGCCAAGAGCCGGGTCTGGCGCCAGATGGTGGCGGACATGTTTGCCGTGCCGGTGGTAACACCGCTGGAGACGGAGGCGGGGGCCCTGGGAGCGGCCCTGCAGGCCATGTGGTGTTATCGCAGTCAGAGGGAAGGCAAGATCGCTATCGAAGCTATTTGTGATGACTTTATCGGCCTCGATCCGAATACGCGCGCCGAGCCGGATTCGCAAACCGCATCGGCCTACCAAGCACTCTACGACCGCTATCAAGCCACCGTCAATGTCCTGGCGCCCTTGTACTGTCCGGGAAGATAACTGCGCGTCTAAATGAACTACCCCGCCGCAAAGCAGCGGGGTATCGCTAAAGGCAATGGTGTGGCGCAAGCGGCGGGGAATTAAACCGTCGTCCGCCCTTGGCGAATTAACGTCGTTTCTTTTTCATTCGGGCCCGGAATCCGCATTGAATTGTTTCCGGAGGTTGGTTTTCAGGATTTTTCCGGAACCGGTTTTGGGCAGCTCGGCAACAAATGCAATCTCTTTAGGGATCTTGAAGCGCGCCAGACGCTCCCGGCAAAAGGCCATCAGTTCCTCTCCTGTCGCGTCCTTCCCGGGTTTCAGGGCCACCACCGCCTTCGGCACTTCGCCCCATTTCTCATCCGGCTTGGCAATCACGGCACATTCCAGCACCGCATCATGGCGGTACAGGATATTCTCGACCTCGACGGAAGAAATATTCTCGCCCCCGCTGATAATGATGTCCTTGGCGCGGTCCACGATCAGGACATAGCCTTCGGAATCGACAGTCGCCAGGTCGCCGGTATGGAAATAGCCCTCTTTGATCGCTTTATGGGTTTCATCCGGCTGTTTCCAGTACCCCTTCATGACATTGTCGCCCCTCACAACGATCTCCCCTACGCTCTGGCCGTCGCGGGCCACCTCATGGCCTTCGGAATCCACCACTTTCAGATCGACCCCCGGAACTTCCAGACCGGTGCGCGTCAGATAGCCGATCTGATCCTCTTCCGGCAAATGCCGGAGGGTGTCCTTGATGTTGCCGACCGTCAAAAGCGGACAGGTTTCCGTCAGCCCATATCCTGAAACGTAAAGGCATCCCAACTGCTCCATCATGCGCTTGGCATTGGCCGGCGACATGGGCGCCCCTCCGATCATGATCCACTGGAGCGAAGACACGTCATATTGTTTCATATCCGGCACATTGAGCAGGAAATTGACCATGGTCGGCACCATCATGGCGGCCGAGATCTTTTCATTCTGGATCGTTTCCAGCACGGTCACCGGATCAAACATACGCTGCATGACGTGCCGGCCTCCCTGGTAGGTTACCGCCCAGATAAAGAAGGCGTCCGCCAGGTGGAACAAGGGGGCGATGTGATACCAGACCGTGGCGTCTTCCAGCTTGAATGCAATAATGGTGGTCAGGGCATTGGCGTAGATATTCCGGTGGGTGAGCATGACCCCTTTGGGATGGCCTGTTGTGCCGCTCGTGTAGTAAAGATTCAATACCGCATCTTCGTCCTCGACCATGGTCCCGACCGGTTCGGAGGAGGCTTTATCCATGAACGCTTCGTAACTATCCGTCATCCAGGGTTCGTCGGCCGGCCCTTCGGCAATCAGGAATTGTTTTACGTGGGGCAGGTCATCTTTGATCCTGGCCACCATGGGTTTGAAATCGGCCTGAAAGATAAGGATTTCGGCCTCGGCATCGTTGAGAATATAAGTATATTCCTCGGCCGAAAGGCGAATATTGAGTGGCAGCAGAACCCGGCCCGTGGGCGCCACCCCGTAATACAATTCCATGTACCGGTAGGAATTGTAGTCCAGGATGGCAATCCGGCCGCCCTCTGAAACCCCTGCATTCTGAAAGGCGTTAAACACTTTGTTGACGCGCTGTTCCACCTCGCGGTAGGTCCAGCGAACGTCACCGTCCACAACCGCAATTTTTTCCGGGTAGAGTTTTACGGCGCGTTTCAGGATGCGGCTTGGTGTCATGGCAACCTTCATTGTCGGTCACTCCTTTCTGGTCTGTATTCCCTGCCGTATAGCCCATCAAACCTTTGTGATCGTCCGACGGCTACGAGAAAAAAACATCGACGGTGATGATCGATCGTGTTGCCTAAGTGGGGTCAGTTCAAGGCGACCGCACGGCTCAGCATGGCAACAGCCGCATCGATCTCCTCCATTTTATCGGTCTGGCTGCCCTTTTCCGTAAACAGCCACCTGAGCGCCATATGGCTGAAAATGCCCATAAAAAGATTTCGGAAAACACGGTTATTGATTTCGGGCCGTATGCTGCCATCCGTTTTCCCCTCGTCCAAAATCGCATAGACGCTTTCGATATAGTGTTTGAAGGGCGGATAGGCATTGGAGACATAGAAGCGCGCGTTGTAAATGGCATCGAACAGGAACATCTTAACAAAAACCGGCTGGGTCAGGTAGATGGTGAAGTGATAGCGCATGAAGCGTTTCAGTTTGCGCAGGGGCGTTCTGACCTCGAACAACTCGTCAAGCGAATCCAGGTTGTTCCGGAATTGCCGCTCCAGGGTGGAAAAGAGCAGATCCTCCTTATTCTTGAAGTATTCGTAAATGGTCCCTTCAGAGACTTCGGCCGATTTTGAAATCTCCTGTATCGTGGCGTTCTGATATCCCTTGGCCGCAAACACGTTTAAGGCCGATGCCAGAATCCTGCCGGCCTTGTCGCTATTGATGGCGGACGGCTCGGTATCGGGCCGAACCATCGGCAACAGGAGATCCAGAATGGCATCCAGATCCGTATGCGCCTGGGGCGTCTCCTGAGCGGCCATGCTCTGAATATTCTCCATATCCACCAATCCGAAAACAGCATCGCGAACAATCGTCGTGGCAAGGTCGTTTCGGAAGGCGCCCTCCGAGATCCCCCTGATGAGAATGCCCCGCCCGATATCCGACCAGCGCTTAATCATATGGTAAGCTTCATGCGCCATGAAACTCTTGCTTGAGCGGCATTCGAATAGCAGGAGGTTGGCATAGTCGGGATGGGTATCATGGTAGTAAAGCTGGAACCAGATCAGTTTACTGAGTTGGCTGACCGGGTCCATGATGCCCTGGAGTTGCTCTTCCAGCTTTGCGAGGGCATCGCCGAGGCGCTCTTGGGTGACGGAGAAAAGCAAGTCCTCTTTATTTTTAAAATAATGGTAGAGCATTGAGTCCGTTACGCCGGCAGCGGCACTTATTTCGCTGATGGTCGCGCTGCGCCCTTTTGTGGACATAATACTCTCAGCCGCATCCAGAATTTTCCACCTTTTGTCGCTCGTCATTGAAGTTCTCGCCATGGATAAAATCAGTGAAGCCTAGTTCGGCAGGACCGCCAACAAATCGTTTCGATGCAGGGCACTCGTTAACTTTTTCAAATAATATCTCGATTTCTGCAACACTATTTGCCCATATTGAATTATATTCTAACCATATTGTCAATTATTTATGTGATATAAATCTCACTAAATATTTTTATCTTACTATTTTAATTATATTTTTTATATTCTCGGAAATTTCTTATTAGCGCTTGACAATATTCACTGTAATAGAATAGTGTTCAATTCAAAATTTTATTGAGGTGATTTATGGCCCACTATCCCGATTCACATCTTCTTTAGCCGTATAGACGATGCCCGAAATTTCACACATCGAAGGTATTTTTAAATGAATTTAAACCATTCCATTTTTGAAATCCGCGAAGGGATCGGGTGGCTGCGGTTCAATCGTCCCAAACAGTTAAACGCACTTAATCCTTTGGTATTTGAGGATATTGCCAAAGCGGCCGAACGCACCGAATCCGACCCGTCCCTAAAGGCGTTCGTCCTGACCGGCAACGGGCGGGCCTTTGCGGCCGGGGCCGATATCAAACACATGGCGAGCGGGAATATGCCCCTATCAACCGAATTGACGGATATTTCGAATTTTGCTCAACAAAGACTGGCCGATCTGTCTAAACCCAGCATCGCTGCCATAGCCGGTTATGCCTTGGGCGGTGGCTGCGAGGTCGCCCTGTGCTGCGATTTCCGGTTGGCGGCCGAGGACGCTGTTTTCGGGTTGCCCGAAATCAAACTGGGCATCATTCCCGGTGGCGGAGGCACACAACGGTTGCCCCGCCTCATCGGCCTTGCGGCCGCCGTCAAAATGATCATGACCGGTGAAACCATTGACGCCCAGGAAGCCCTTAAGCTGGGTCTGGTGCATGATGTCGTTTCCCTCGAGCGTTTGGAAAACGAGGCCCAAACCCTGGCGGTCAGATTGAGCAAACAGCCCGCGATCGCCCTTCGTGCCGCCAAAACCGCCATTTATGGCGGGCTGAATATGGCCCTTGGGGACGGTCTCAAGCTGGAACAGTCCCTTTTCTGCATGCTTTTCGGCACACAAGACCAGAAAGAAGGCATGACCGCCTTCATTGGGAAACGTAAACCCAATTTCACCGGTCGGTAGCGGTGGCCGATGCGATCCCACCCAACCACAAACGCCGATAAGACGAGGACCCCGTGATCGGAAAAACCATCGATGAATTGAGAGTCGGTCAAAGCGCCGTGTTCAGCAAAACCATTTCGGAAAGCGATGTCTATCTATTTGCGGGGATCACCGGTGACTTCAATCCGGCCCACGTGAACCAGCCCTATGCCGAAAAAACCTTTTTCAAAGCCCGTATTGCGCACGGCATGCTCGTGGCCGGCCTGCTGTCGGCCGTTATGGCCAATCAGTTGCCCGGTCCCGGATCAGTGTACATTCATCAAGGTCTGGACTTCAAAGCGCCGGTATATATCGGCGACACGGTTACGGCCCAGGTGGAAGTCCTCGCGATTGACCACGATGCCAACCGCGTCGAACTCAAAACCACCTGCATCAATCAGGGCGGCGATGTGGTCGTTGACGGGCGGGCCATCATATCACCGCCCAAACGCCTGAAGGCATAGCCGCTTCGGCGCGATAGGAGGCCAGGTCGCCGGCGGCACCGATGGCAGCCCCTCCGACCACCGCCGGCAATCGAATGGGGCGCATTCCCGAACAGGAGATTCAGCATGAAAGACGTCGTCATCGCAGGCTATTTGAGAACGGCCCAATCGCGATCCCGGCCCAATGACCCGGCCAAGGATTGCTTTCACAAACTGCGCGCCGATGAACTGCTGGCTCGACTCCTGCCGGAAGTCGTCGAACGCACAGGGCTGGATCCCGCCCAGATCGATGATTTCCTGGTGGGATCCGCCTTGGGGGTGTCTGAACAATGGACCTTCGGCGGTCGCGACCCCCTCTTTCTGGCCAATTTGCCGGACACGATCGCGGCCAAGTTCATCGATCAGCAGTGCGGTTCGTCCATGGCCTGCATTCACGTCGGGTTCATGGAAATCGCGACCGGGGTTGCGGATGTGGTCCTGGCCGGCGGTATGGAACACATGACCCGCGTGCCCATGACCATGGTGGCCGGGGGAAGCGAAATCATTTCCAAAAATCAACGGCTGTTCGAAGACGAAAAATACCGGCACTGGGATACGCCAACGGCGGTCAACATGGGTTTGACGGCGGAAAAACTCTTTTCGCAAACCGATTTCACCCGGGAAGACCTGGATGAATGGGGAGCGCGCTCGCATGTTTTGGCAATCCAGGCCCAGGGCCAAGGATTCTTTGCGGGTGAGATACTGCCCATCGATGCCGAGCAGAGCGACGGCCGCGTTGCCACCATCGATACCGATCAGGCGGTACGGGCCAATGCAACGAAGGAAGGCATGGCCGGTCTCAAACCGGTATTCCGGGAAGACGGTGTGATTACCGCAGGGAACGCTTCCCCCCTGAATGCCGGCGCATCCGCGATGCTTTTGATGTCGAAGGAAAAAGCCCGCGCCGAGGGTATCCAGCCTCTGGCGACCATACGATCGATCGGGTTTGCCGGTGTCGATCCCACCATTATGGGGCACGGACCGGTACCCGCCAGCCAAAAGGCCCTTTCAAATGCCGGCTTGTCCGCCGCGGACATCGATTTTTGGGAGATCAACGAAGCGTTTTGTATCGTGGTCCTCAACTGCATGAAGGCATTGAATATCCAACCGGAACGCGTCAACGTGATGGGGGGCGGCACCGCCCTTGGCCACCCGTTGGGCGCCAGCGGCATCCGTTTGGTGGGGACCCTGGCCAGGATCCTCGAAGCCAAACAAGGCCGCTACGGGTGTGCCAATGCCTGTTGCGGCGGCGGTCAGGGGGTGGCTACGATCATCGAACGGGAAATATACGATTGGTAGCTTAAGGTGCCATGGAAGAAACGGTCTGCCGGACCTTAGGGTCATGCTGGCGGCCACTTGGGAGGACGGGAATGGCGGAAGAAAAAACGATCGGCGTTGTCGGGGCTGGAATGATGGGGGCTGAAATCGCCCTGTGTTTTGCCATGGCCGGCCATAGGGTGATGCTTAAAGAAGTCTCGCTCGAACTGGCGGAGAAAGGGAAAATGCGTCTGGAAGGCGTCCTGGACCGCCTGGTGCATAAAAATAAAATCGACCCCGACCAGAAGCCGCCGGTATTAGCGCGCATCGTCCCGACGGACAAATTTGACCGCTTCAGGGAAACCCATCTGGTTGTCGAGGCGGCCTTTGAGAACGAGCCGGTCAAAAAGCAGATCTTCAAGGAACTCGACGCCATCTGCCCGCCGGGCTGCATCTTCGCCACCAACACGTCCAGCATTCCGATAACCGTTCTGGCCACGGCCGTCGGGCCAAGCCGTATCGGCCGTTTTGTCGGAACCCACTTTTTCTCACCGGTATCCCTGATGCCCCTGGTGGAGGTCATTCCCGGCCTCGACACAACCGAGGAAACGATTGAAGCAATCATGGCCGTCTGCCGCCAAATCGGTAAAACGCCGATCCGCGTCAAAGATGTAACGGGTTTTGCCGTCAACCGCCTGCTGCACGCCATGTGGATCGAAGCCAATCGTTTGCTCGAGGAGGGCGTTGCTTCGGTGGAGGACATCGACACGGCGTGTCGCCTTGGGTTGGGGCATCCGATCGGACCCTATGCGCTGATGGATTTGACCGGCAACGATTTGAACCTGCAAGTGCAGCAGATTTTGCAAGACGCCTACGGAGAGCGGTTCCGACCACGCCCCATTCTCAAACAAAAGGTCAGCGCGCATCACCTTGGCCGCAAAACCGGCCGCGGGTGGATGCCCTATGACGCATAAAGCGCCAACACTCTAAGACCGCCTGAGGACAACGCGATGGAAGAGGTTTTCGTCTTTTTTTTACATGGGTTGGCATACGCCGGGCTCCTATTTCTCGTATCCTCCGGCTTAACCCTTGTCTTCGGCATGATGGACGTTCTGAACTTCGCCCATGCTTCCTTCTACATGCTGGGCGCCTATTTCTCCTATATGGTGCTTTCGATGACCGGACACCTGTGGCTATCCATGCTGATCTGTCCTGTCATGCTGTTTGTCATCGGTGCACTCGTGGAGCGGTTTCTGCTGCGCAAGGTGCACTCAGGGGGGCATGTTCACGAGCTGCTGCTGACCTTCGGGCTGGCCTATATTCTGGGCGAATCCGTCAAGTGGATCTGGGGCAACTATCCCTTGTCCATCACCATCGGCGGATTTCTTTCCGAGAGTATCAACCTGTTCGGCGTGACCTATCCCGTCTATCGCCTGTTCGTGCTGCTGAGCAGTATCTGTGTCGGCATTGCCATGGCGTTGATTCTCTATAAAACGCGGCTGGGCATCATTATTCGCGCGGCAGTCAACGACCGCACAATGGTCAACGCGTTAGGTATCAATGTCCCGCTGGTCTTCATGGGCGTCTTTGGTTTCGGAGCGGCCTTGTCAGGATTGGGCGGCGTGATCGCGGGTCCCTTCCTGACCACATCGCCGTCCATGGCGGACGATATTTTAATCACGGCCTTTGTGGTGATTGTCGTTGGCGGAATGGGCAGTCTGCTCGGCACCGTGGTCGCCTCGCTTCTGATTGGTGAATTGCAGTCCTTCGGCGTATTGCTCTTCCCCAAATTTTCGATGGCCTTGATTTTTTTGCTGATGGCGGTGGTCCTTATCGTTAAACCTTCTGGCCTTTTCGGAGTCGAACAATCATGACCAAACGCAACACTTTCACAGCCGTTGCCTGGGTCTTCTGTTTTTTAGGGGCGGCGTCCCTGCCATTTTTAACCAGCCGCTACCAGATCAGCCTGCTGACGGAAATCATCATTTTCGCGCTTTACGGCGTGACCTACAACTTGCTCCTCGGCTACGGCGGTATGCTGTCTTTCGGCCATGCCATGTTTTTCGGTATCGGCGCCTATACGGCCGGCATATTGCTGACATCCGTAACAGGAACCCCCTTTTGGGCAATCGTGGTCTGCGCATTTATCATAACCGCCCTGGCCGGGTTTTTGGTGGGCAGCCTGCTGCTGAAGGTCAAAGGGACCCCTTTTGCATTGCTGACCCTGGCTTTCAACAGCCTTTTCTTCGCCATCGCTTTCAAGTGGTATGCCGTTACCGGCGGCGACGACGGTCTGAGCATCCAGCGGCCCAATATCGATCTGGGCTTTTGGACCTTGGATACGTCGAATGTCAGCACCTTTTATTATATCACCCTGATTGTGTTGAGCGCCTCGATCCTGGCCTGCTGGTACTTTACCCGCACGGCGATGGGGCAGACGGTCCTGCTGATGCGCGAAAATGAAAATCGCATGCAGTTTATCGGCTATAACACGGCCGTATCGCGTTTGATCCTCTTCACCTTTACGGCCTGTTTCGCCGGTTTGGCCGGGGCCTTTTATACACTCCACTTCAGGTTCGTATCCGTCGATGCCATCAGCGTCGGCATGACCACCACGGTTCTGCTGCTGACCTTTATCGGCGGCACCGGTCATTTTGCAGGCCCTTTGATAGGATCGGCCTTTTATATCTACCTGCAGGATTATCTTAGCGAATACACGGACCGCTGGCCCTTCTTCATGGGTCTCATTTTCATCGTAATGGTGATGTATGCACCCGGAGGCGTTTCCGGCATCATCGTATCCGGAGGGAAGTGGTTGCAGGAGCGTTTCCGATCACCCAAGCGTGAAATTGAAGGAACCTGATCATGTCCCTATTGGCCGTCAAACAGGTCTACAAGGATTTCAACGGACTGGAAGTTCTCACGGGCGTGAACCTCGATGTCCGGGAAAAGGGGCGGCATGCCATCATTGGCCCCAACGGGGCCGGCAAAACCACGCTGTTCAACATTATTTCAGGAAAGTTCAAAGCCTCGCGCGGCTACATCGAATTCAAGGATAACAATATCGGCGCCCTGTCACCGCACGCCCGCAATCGCCTGGGCATGTGCCGCTCCTTTCAGATTACCAACGTGTTTCACAATCTCAGCGTATTCGTGAATGTCCAGGCCGGCGTACGCTGCGCCTGCGGTCTGCGCTACAACCTGTTCAAACGTCCTGAGAACATGGCCGAGGTCAACCGCCGGACCGAAGCCATCTTAGAGAAAATTGGTTTGCACGACGTTCGTGACATACCGGCCGGCGAACTGTCCTACGGTCAGCAACGCGCTCTGGAAATCGGCATCACCTTGTCCACCGACCCGGAGTTGATATTGATGGACGAGCCGACGGCCGGCATGACCCGCGAAGAGACCGCCCAAGCCATCCACCATATCGACGTGGCCACGGCCGGCCGCACCCTGCTGATCATCGAACACGACATGAACGTCATCTTCTCTTTGGCCGATACGATTTCCGTTCTGCACCACGGTACGATCCTGGCTTCCGATACCCCCGAAGCCATACGCAGTGATCAGCGCGTCAAAGATGCCTATCTCGGAGAGGACGAGTAATGTTGCTGCAGGTCGACGAACTACACAGCTACTATGGCAAGAGCCACATCCTGCATGGCGTTTCCATGCAATTGAACCGGGGCGATATCGTCTGCATCCTGGGGCGCAACGGGGTCGGCAAATCCACAACCCTCAATTCGATCATGGGCATTGTCAAACCGCGGCAGGGCAGCGTTCGGTTCAATGGCGAAGAGCTAGCCGGGAAGCACCCCTTTCAAATTTCCCGCAAAGGAATCGGCGTCGTGCCGGAGGAAAGGCGCATTTTCGCCGGCCTGACGGTCAGGGAGAATCTCCTGATCGGCCTCCAGGACAAGCGCCTGAAAATCCAGGGCAACGGGCGAAGTTGGAATCTGGATCGGGTATTCGAGTATTTTCCGCGGCTGTCCGAACGCCAAAATCAATTGGGCAACCATCTTTCGGGCGGCGAGCAGCAGATGTTGACGATTGCCCGCACGCTTATGGGAAACCCCGAGCTTTTATTGATCGACGAACCCACTGAAGGATTGGCCCCCCTGATCGTCAAAATGGTCATGGAGATGCTGGAGAGCGTGAGCAAAGCCGGGGTGACGATCCTTCTCGTCGAACAAAATTTCAGGGCCGCCATCAAGCTGGCCCATCGGTTTTATATCATGGGCAAAGGCCGTATCGTTTTCGAAGGTGACCGGGAGGCCCTGCAGGCCGCTGAAGGTCTTCGCAAACAATACCTTGAAGTATGATAAACCGTCAAAGCATTCCGCTTTTCTCTCCGCAAAAAGGAAAGGGGGTGAAAGCAACCGATCCCATAAGCGTAAAGCCGCCTCCTCGTATCGAGCGGCGGCATGCCATCTTAAAGAGTATAGGTTCGAACGGTTGTCCCAAACCTTCGTGTCACACCGGCGCCTCATGTCAAGCGTGACCGAGAAATGTACAAAGGAGAATATCATGCAAAAAACTTTTCTTCTGGTTTCCATCGCACTGGTTCTGGCGTTTTGTGTGGCCGCGCCCCTGCAGGCTGCGGATCCCATCAAATTTGGCGTTATCGAGCCGAGTTCCGGCAAATTCAAAGACATTGGCGACCGCTATCTGGCCGGCGCCCAAGCAGCGGCGAATGAAATCAATCGCAACGGCGGCTTGCTTGGCCGCCAAGTCGAAATCATCGCGTTCGATTCCGAAATCAAACCGGACGTGGCCACCCGCAAAATGCGGAAAGCCATCCTGAAGAACGATATCAAGTTTTTTGGCGAGGGGGCCAGCAGCGGGGTCATGGCCGCCATGGTTTCGGTGGCCCAGGAGAACAACGCGATTGCGATTTCCTGGGGGGCGGAAGCCGCCAGCCTGAGCGGGGAAAATTGCAGCCGCAATTTCTTCCGAACCAGCCTCAATACCGACATGCATTCCAATGCCCTGGCCAAATGGGTGGCCGACAACCATAAACAACGCGTCTTCATGATTGCCCAGGACTACAGTTTCGGCCACGAGGCGGTGGCGGCTTTCAAAAAGAAGCTCCTGGAGCTGAATCCCAAGGTTGAACTGGTGGGGGAACTCTACCATAAAATCGGCGAGATCGATTATGCCCCCTATATCACCCAAATTATTGCCGCCAAGCCGGATATCATCTTCACCTCCAACTGGGGCAACGATCTTCAACTGCTGATCAAACAGGCCAAACCCATGGGATTGGATACCCAGTTTGCCTGCTATTTTCTTAACGACTTCATCGCGATCCAGGCCATCGGAGATCCGGCGGCGGTTGTCGGCAACGTCACGGCGGCCGCCTATATGCTTAGCATCCCGACCCAGAAGAACAAGGATTTCGTGGCCGCCTATTATAAAGCCAATGGCTACTATCCTTCGTGGCTGCATGCCAAGGCCTACCTTGCCGTCATGTTCTGGGCCGAAGCCGTTAAAAAAGCCGGAACAGCCGACGATGTCGATGCCGTCATCAATGCCTGGGAAGGCTTGACCTACGACGGCCCGGCCGGCATGCAGATCATGCGTCCGGAGGACCACCAGGCGCAAATTCCTGGTTGGGTGGCCGAGATTGTGCCGGAATCTCCTTTCTTCGACCATCCTTTTGTGGGCACACCGACCATGATTCCAGCCGAGGACATTTCCGTTCCGGTGGCTGAAACAGGGTGCAAGGGATTGAAATAGCGCCCAACCGTAAACGGCATCTTTCGGTCCCTGGCGGCGTTCTCACTTGTTTTCAATCCTCGAAATAGCTTGCTATTCCTCCGGTTGACACCCACCGTTTGGAATAGAATCGTCGGGGAGTCCCGCGTAGCGGGAAAACGCGCTCGGGCCTTGCCAGGAACCAAAATCTACCATTTATGGATGGACCCTAAATAGTCTTTTCCGGAGCATCGGTCGGGCGAAGTCGGATGAAGGACTTCCCTTATCGCCCGGCCGATCCCGCACCCATGCATCAACAACGGCGGCCATATCTGATCGACGTTGCCGTGAGGACAATGCCCATCAAGCCGGAGCCCTTTTCACATCGTGGATCAGGCGCCACAACCACGTTCTTTCTACGGAACAGTGCCACAGGCGCTATCGCCGCCTGATTCAAAGGAGTGCATGTTATGAACATCGTTGTCGCCTATGACAATTCCAGTGCGGCCAAACTGGCCCTCGAAAGAGCGAAACGCCATGCCGCGGCCTTCAAGGCGCGTGTCCTTATCGTGACATCGATGGAGGGCGGTTCGGGTGAGTCCAAAGCGCGGGTTAAAAAGGCGGAAGCCGATCTTGAAAACGCCAAAACCGTCTTCGAAGCAGAAGGGATCGATTGCGAAACCCACCTCCTGATCCGGGGCTTAACCGCAGCGGAAGACATCGTACTGTTCGCCCGGGAGCAAGATGCCGGCGAACTCATCATCGGCATCAAGAAGCGGTCCAAAGTCGGGAAATTGATGTTCGGCTCCACCGCCCAGTATGTCATTTTAAATGCGCCCTGCCCTGTTCTGGCCGTCAAATAGAGGAGGTATTGTGGCCGCTAAATTTGTCAGCGAACGGAACCTGAAATTTTTATTATACGAAGTTTTTGACGTGGCCGCGCTCACGCGCCTTCCCTACTACAAGATGCACAACCGCAAAACCTTCGACATGGTGCTGAACGAAACCCTGCGCATCGCCCGGGATCTGATGTGGCCCTGCCTGGAGGAGATGGATCGACACCCGCCGGAACTGGTGGACATGCAGGTCAAGGTCCACCCTTCGGTCAAACCCATCATGCGGGAAGTCGGGCAGGGCGGCTGGATCGGTGCCAGCTTCCCCAGTGAATTCGACGGGGAACAATTGCCGGTGAGTGTTGCCAGTGCCTGTCGCTTCATCTTTTTTGCGGCCAACTATTCGGCCGGCGTATACCCGGAACTTACCAGCGGATCGGCCCGTTTGATCGTCTCCTTCGGATCTTCGGACCTGATTGCCACCTACGTACCCAAGATGCTCGATGGCGCGTGGCAGGGCACCATGGCCTTGACGGAGCCCGCCGCCGGGAGTTCCCTTTCGGACATAACGACCGCCGCCGTTCCCACCGGGAACGGGGATTATCGCATCCAGGGGCAGAAAATTTTCATCTCGGCCGGCGACCACGACGGTGTGGAAAATGTGGTGCATCTCATGCTGGCCAAAATCGAGGGCGCCCCCCCGGGGGTAAAGGGAATTTCCCTGTTCGTCGTACCGAAAAAACGCCCGGATTCACAAGGCGCTCTGGTCGACAACGATATCGTGGTTTCGCAGGTCTATCATAAACTCGGGTATCGCGGCACCCCGATTGTCGAGCTCAGCATCGGCGATAAAGGTGATTGTCACGGCTACCTCGTCGGAGAGCCCCACAAAGGCCTGATCTATATGTTCCAAATGATGAACGAGGCCCGGATAGGGGTTGGCTTGGGGGCGGCCGCCATTGCCTCCGCCGCCTATTACGCCGCCTTGAATTACGCCCGGGAACGCCCCCAGGGGCGGAAGCCCACCAACAAGGATCCAGTGGCACCGCCGGTGCCGATCATCGAACACGCCGATGTCAAACGCATGCTCTTATTCCAGCGCGCCGTTTTCGAAGGCGCCCTGTCCCTCCTGCTTCAGTGCAGCGTCTACGCCGACAGGGCATTGACGGACAAGGGCCCCGACCGGCACAAATGGGATCTCCTGCTGGATATCCTGACCCCTGTCGCCAAGTCCTACCCCTCCGAAATGGGCATCCTGGCCGTCAGTCAAGCCCTGCAATGCTTCGGCGGCTATGGCTATTGCGAGGATTTTCCGGTGGAACAATTTTACCGGGACATGCGCATTCATCCCATCCACGAGGGGACCACCGGCATTCAAGGCATCGACCTGCTGGGCCGCAAAGTGCGCGTGGAAAACGGTCAGGCCTACCACCTTTTCATGGAGGCCATAAGGGAAACGATCACCGCTTGCAGGGATCACGAGGATCTCCGCGACAGGGGGCGCCAGCTTGAGGAAGCGCTCGGCGAGCTCGATCAGGTGACGCAGCATTTGACCACCGGAATGCCTGCCCAAAACCCGGAATTGTCCCTTGCCGATGCCACCCTTTATCTGGACTTTTTCAGCATCGTCACCATTGCCTGGCAGTGGCTCTTGCAGGCGTTGACAGCCACACGGGTCTTAGCCGGCCAGCCCTCACGCTCGCAAACCAATTTCTACCAGGGCAAGCTTTACACCTTCGCCTACTTTTTTAGCTACGAGCTGCCCAAGATCAAGGGCCTTGCAACGCGTTTACGGGAAGACAATCCTGTGACCGTGAACATGACCTCTGAATATTTCAACGACTAGGCGGCGCGCCTTATTGGCCAGTGGGAATAACGCATGAATACAGCAGATATCAAAACAATTGGGATCGTCGGTGCCGGACTCATGGGCCATGGGATTGCGCAGGTGTTTGCCTTCCGTGGTTTTCGCGTCCGAATCTTCGATGTGGATGGCGCCGCGCTGCTGGCCGTGCCGGATCGCATCAGGGAAAATGCCGTCGTTTTTGAGGAATTGGGGCTGATATCATCGGAAGAAATTGCCCAGGGTCTGGACAGCATCACGCTCTGTAAGACGCTGCCGGACCTGGTGGACGACGCCCAGGTGGTCATCGAGGCGGTCAGCGAAAAACTGGCCCTCAAACGATCCGTTTTCAAGGAAGTCGAACGCCACGCAGCCGCCGACGCCCTTTTGTGCAGCAATACCTCGGCCATCAGCATTACCGATATCAGCCAGGGGTTGCGGCGTCGCGAACGGTTCCTGGGAACGCATTTTTGGAACCCGCCCCATGTGCTGCCCTGCGTGGAAGTCATCAAAGGGCAAGCCACTTCGGAACAGGCCTTCGATACCGTCTGTGAATTGCTCCAATCGGCGGGCAAGGACCCCGTCCGGGTGCTGAAAGATGTTCCCGGATTCCTCGGCAACCGGTTGCAGCACGCCATGTGGCGTGAAGCCGTGGCCATGGTCGAAATGGGAATCGCCCATCCGGAAGACATCGACAAGGTCGTCAAAAACGGCTTCGGCCTGCGCTGTGCTTTCCTGGGTCCCCTGGAAACCGCCGACCTGGCGGGAATCGATCTGTCCCGGGAGGTGCATGCCTACCTTTTCCCTTTTTTAACATCGACGACCGAGCCGTCCCCTGTACTGGATGAAATGTGCCGCACAAACAAACTGGGCGCCAAGACCGGCCAGGGCTTCCATCACTGGCCGGAGGCCAAACGGCAGGGCTTTGTAAGGCAACGTGATGAAACCCTACTGAAAATCCTTGCGATGCGACGGCCGAAGGAAAAAGCCGCGGAATGACACCCGTCCACATGACAAAACTCCCGTCGGGGCGATAGCGCGATCCGACCCAAACCGTTAGGCGGTCATTATGCGTAAAGCGATTGTTACAGCAGCGACCACAGGGGGCATCCACACCCCCGGCATGTCCCCGCATCTTCCCATTACCCCCGAACAGATCGCCGAAGATGCCCTCAAGGCCCACAAGGCGGGGGCGGCCGTGGCCCACATCCACGTTCGCGACCCGCAAACCGGCCAACCGTCGGCGGACCCCGATCTTTTCGGCGAAGTCCTCTCCAGGATCAAACGCCACTCCGATATGATCGTATGCCTGACCACCGGCGGCGGGCTCGGCCAGACGACGGAACAGCGGGTGACGCCGGTGAAGCGTTTCCGTCCCGAACTGGCTTCCCTGAACGCCGGCTCGATCAACTTCGCGTTGTTTCAGGTGCTTGCCAAAAACCCGAGTTTCAAGTTCGACTGGGAAGAACCCTACCTGGCCATGACGGAAGACTTGATTTTCCCGAACACCTTCAAAACCCTGCGTGAATTTTCCGCCGTCCTCCAGTCGCAACAGGTCAAACCCGAATTTGAGATTTATGACGCCGGCATGCTGAACAACCTGGCCTTTATGATCGACCGGGGGCATGTCAAAAAGCCCGTATACCTGCAATTTGTTTTAGGGATCCTGGGCGGCATGCAGCCCACCGTCAACAATCTGCTGTTTCTTTGCAACTCGGCGCGCGAGTTGATCGGCGATTTTGAATGGTCCGTATGTGCGGCGGGTAAACATCAGTTCAACATGGGCACCGCCGCCCTGCTTCTGGGAGGCCATGTGCGGGTGGGGCTGGAAGACAACCTTTTCTTAAAAAAAGGGGTTCTGGCCCAAAGCAGTGCCGAACAGGTTGCGAAAATTGTACGAATCGGCCGGGAGCTGGAAATCGAACCGGCCACACCGGCGGAAGCCCGTGCAATGCTGGGCCTGAAGGGGCTTGGCGGCGTCGGCTTTTAGAACGCCTCTCAAAAACAATCCAATTTACAGAAATCAACCTTTCGGACAGGATCGAAAATGAACGATCGTTTGAACAAAATAATAGCGCTGCCCCTGCACCAATTCCTGGGCTTAACCGCCCTAAGCTCCGATGCCGGCCGCGGCGCGTTGTCCATCACCATAACCGAAAATCTGATCAACCCGGCCGGGATATTCCACGGGGGCGTCATCTATGTCCTCAGCGATGTCTGCGCCTATGCCGGCCTTCTCGGCCTTTTAGACGAAGACACCGAAGCGGTAACCCATGATATCCAGATATCCGTCATGCGCTCCGCTAAATTGGCCGACGTGGTGGATTTTCAATCCGAGGTCGTCAAATTGGGGAAGACTATCTGCTTTATCGATGTCAAGGTCACCGTAGGTGGCGAAATCATCGCTTCCGCGCGCGTGACAAAGTCAATCCGACGAATGCGTCCGCAGCAGACGTGAAGCGATAGTTGGATTGTACCCCGGGGGTGAGCTCTTTTCCTGCCAAAGCCTCACGTATACGAAAAGGGGCATCGCCCGGAGACGGGAACCCCCTGGTTTGATTGGCGCCTCCGGAGCGAGGCGAACATGCGGCTTGCTGAATTGAAAAAAGATTCGGTGCGCGTCACAAAATCATCCTGAAGAATTCCCTGGCACGATTTTGCTGTGGATTATTGAACACCTCGGCAGGCTCGCCCTTCTCTATAATCATGCCTTCATCCATGAAAATGAGCTGATGGCCGACTTCTTTGGCAAACCCCATCTCATGGGTTACCACGAGCATGGTCATTCCCTTTTCCGCCAACTTGCGCATGACTTCGAGGACCTCCCCCACCAATTCCGGGTCCAGCGCACTGGTGGGTTCGTCGAATAGCATCACCTTGGGCTCCATGGCCAAAGCCCTGGCGATAGCGACACGCTGCTGCTGCCCTCCGGACAGCTGGCTGGGATAGTGATGGGATCGATCCGCGAGCCCCACGTCGGCAAGGCGGACGCTGGCTGCCTCCCGGCAACGCTTCATGGGGAGCTTCTTGACGACCCTAAGGCCGATAGCGACATTGTCGAGAGCGGTAAAATGCGGGAAGAGGTTGAAGTTTTGAAACACCATACCGACTTCCGACCTCAGCCGGTAGATATCGATACCAGGGCTGTGGACATTCACGCCGTTGACGATCACCTGGCCGGAATCGATGGGTTCAAGGGCATTGATAACCCGCAATAACGTTGATTTCCCCGAACCGCTCGGCCCCACGATGACCAGCACCTGGCCTTTTTCAACTTCGAGGCTGACACCGTTAATAACCTTCAGTTGGTCAAACGATTTTTTGATATTGTCAAGTTGCACGATCATGGGATTTTAAACCGCTTTTCCAAATTTTGGATGAAATAGGCCAACACTTGCGTCAGACTTATGTAAATGAGGGCCACCAGCGTAAATACCTGCATGTTCTCGAAGGTTGTCGAGGCCAGCAACTGTCCGGAACGCGTTAACTCGCGGACGGTAATAACGCTGGCCAGGGACGAGTCTTTGAGCAGAATGATGAAGGAGGTTCCCAAAGGGGGCAAAATCGTCCGCGCCGCCTGCGGAAGGATGATGCGTGCCATGATCTGGTAGTTTTTGAAACCGATGGCCCTCGCGGCCTCCCACTGGCCCGAACTGATGGAAATAATGCCGGCCCTGAATATTTCGGCGTGATAGGCCGAGTAGCAGATACTCAGGCCAATGATACCGGCCTGAAGGGCCGTCAACTGAATACCGATGTCCGGCAAGACGAAATAGACATAGAACATCTGAACGAGCAGGGGGGTACCTCGAACGACGTTGATTATCACCCGCATCGTCTTTTGCAGAAGGCCGTAGCGGCTTAGCAGAGCCAATGCCCACAAAAACCCGAGGACCGTCGACAACACGATGGAAGCCACGGTAATCTCCACCGTGTAGACCGTCCCTTTAAGCAGGATGGGCATAAAGTCGATGAAATTTTCGATCCAGTTCTCCATGATATCCCACGCGCCAGGCCGGAAAGATTGCGAGAGGCTCCGGGAAAACCCGCCGGGCAGTCTGGAGCCTCTTCAGGTTAGCGTTACTGCAACCCCCGCGATGCCGCCTTTTGCACTGAAAACATCGTCAACCGGGCATTCCGCCAGGGGCGGCAAAGCATGGATCCGGACGTCATCCCCACTTCTTCAGAATTTCAGTCATGCGGCCGCTTTCTTGCAATTCTTGGACAACCTTGTTGACTTCCTCGAGCAGCTTGGGATCGGTTTTGTTGACACCGACACCGATCTGGCCGCACATGACCGGCTCATAGCTTTCGACGACCCTGACATTGAATTCAGGCTTGGTCTTGGCCAGGTAGCGGGCGACGGGGCCGTCGCCAACGAAAGCATCGATGCGGCCGTTGGTGATTTCCAGAAGAACATCGCCGATATTGTCGTATATATTGACGTTGATAACGCCCCGCTCTTCCAGTCCCTTGGTGTAGACGGTGCCCACCTGGGCCCCCACGCGCAGTCCCTGAAGGTCCTCGATGCGTTTGTAGTTCTTGGTGTCGCTGGTTTTGACCACCAAGGCCTCGCAATAGGGGTAGACCGGGTTGGAAAAGTCGATCACCTCCTTGCGCTTGTCTGTAATGTACATGGCCGCGCAGATGAGGTCGATCTTGTGGGTGTCGAGACTCGGGATGAGCGCTGCCCAGGGGGTCTCCACAACTTCCAGCTCCACGCCGAGATAGTCGGCAATGACCTGTCCCACGTCCACCATGATCCCCACCACCTTACCGCTTTTTGTATCCAGAAAGGTGGCCGGCACGCCGGTTACCGTCGAACCGATGCGTAGCTTGCCGGCGGCTTTTATGCGCGTGACGGCGTCGTCGGCCGCCAGGGTCGTTGTGCTCAAAACGGCCACGAGCATGAGGGCTAAAACAGACAGGACGATGCGTTTCTTCATTGTTCTCCTCCTTTGATTGGCCCCGTGGGATTAATTGGGAGGTTTCCCCGCCCGCCTCTCCGGGGTCGTTTGCAAAAAGACACTGCTGTCATTGACTTAGGGCGATAGGCAACAACAAGGAATGGCCTCGGTCCTCCCCAGAAGATATTCGCAACCTATTTCGAATCCGGGTAGGCCGGGTAGGCCGTATGCACATTGAGCTTCAGGCCCCGCTGGGCCAGCCCTTTAAAAAAGGCTTCGGGCGGGATGCATGCCTCCGCCGGCAGGGCGCCGCGTTTTTCAATCCTGCCGTCCCCAAGCATCCGCAGGGTCAAGGCCAATGGGAAACCGACGGTAAAGGGGCCAGCCGCCATGGACCAGGGTTCATAAGGGTGGCACATCAGCTCGGTGCGAATGAAATACTCGCGTCCGTCCTTAAGTCCGGTCACATCCACGAACAGGGCTTTATGGTCATCCGGTTTGCCGCTTGGCTTCGGTAGCTGCTCGGTCAGAGCGACCAGCATTTCGCGGGGGGAAACTTCCTTGCCGCCTATTTGCATGGGATCCTTGCGGCCAAACCCCAGTGCCGTCAAAAACCGCAATTTGTCTTCGAACACCTTGGGCAGGGAGAGCTTGAAGCTCATGTCCTTCAAGCCCTTGTCACGGAAGGTAGTCGGTACGGTGGCAACTTCCGAGTGGATGGTCGCGAAAACCGTCTGCGTTCCCACGGGCTCGGGGAAATCGATTTCTTCCGGGCGCGCGAACGGCTCCAGCTCTTTCCAGTCGCCATCCTCGAAGATAAATGGATTTTGGATGAATTCATCCAGGATCGTTTCCATGCTGTAGGGAACCGCCAGGGGGGTTTCCGCCGGTGCCAGATTGACGATGCCGTCGCGAATGTGAAACGCGTGAACCTCGTCGAGCATATCCACGGCATAGCGCCCCATGACATTGACCATACCGGGAGCCGTGCCCATGCCGAGGACCGCTGTCAGGCCGCGCGCCCTGAAATCCGAGTCCAGCTTCATCTGTTTGCGGGCAAAATGAAACAGACCTCCCATATCCGTGTAATGGACCCCCTCCGCCAGGCAAGCCTCCATAACTTGAAGGTTCCGGTGATGACCGGTGCAGTTGGCCACCGCAGCGCACCCTTTGATGGCCGTCCGCAAGGCGTCACCATTGTCCACCTGGCAGGTGGCCATCGAAAATTTGCCCCCTCCGTATTTTTGGGCCCGGCGCTCCATTTCCGGCTTGGTCATATCCTGATCGATGAGCACAACCTGGTCCACATCCGCCGACTCGGCCAGATCAGGGAGTGCTCCCAGGGCCATCCGTCCAGCAGCCCCCACGATACCAATTTTCATCGTCATCTCCTTGCAAAATCGTCTTTAGAAAAGCCTTTCGGGTCGAGGCCGGCATGGGCAGGACGAAAACCTGCGCATTGAAAAAGACATCGCCTCTGAAAGGGGTTGATCAGGTTTGGAAGCTATCAGGCATTGCATCAATCAAGATGTATGCCATCAGCAAAAGGTCGCTTGGACAAAACCGATACAAGGGGGAGAAATATCCATCATACGGCTGGGATGACGCTCTTGGGAAAATATGAAGCACATTTTTTGGTGAACCAACGACGCCAGAATTGCATATACGCAATTGCACAAATGCAATTTATTTGCAGCCATGCAATTACCTACCCATCAGCTTGGGTATATTTTCTGGAACGCTTCAGGCCATATTTTTGGAGTTTGCGCGTCACCGTTGCCGGATCTATCCCCAGAGCCGAGGCCAGCGCTTTTTGGTTGGGAAAAGTTTGCAGCGCTTCCTGCAGCAGCCGCTGTTCAAAGCCCCATATCCTCTGTTTAAGATCCCAGCTGAGATGAGGCGGCTCGGCGACGGTGGACACATCCGGTTGGCTGGCGCTTTCGCCAGGATGTACGGCTGCGCGTATGTAGCCCGGCAGATCGGAAAGGCGCACCACTTCCGAGGAAGCCATGACGACGATCTGTTCGCACAGATGAATGAGTTCCCGCACGTTGCCCGGAAAAGCATACGTCAAAAGGGCGTCCATGGCCTCCATGGAAAGGGTTACGGGTCGATCGAACTTTCCTGCAAAATGGGCGATGAAGTGATTTACGAGGGCGGGAATATCTTCCTGCCGCTGGCTGAGGGGCGCGATCTCCAGGGGAACCACTCGGAGGCGATAGAATAAATCCTGCCGGAAGCCGCCTTGCGCCACCATGCCCTCGAGATCACGGTTCGTGGCCGCAACAACGCGGATATCCAGTTGTCGGCCCTTGGTCGAACCCACCCGGAAAAAAGTGCCGTCATCCAGAAATCGAAGCAATTTCACTTGGGCCATGGATGGGATTTCCGCTACCTCGTCCAGAAAAAGGGTGCTCTGGTGGGCCAGTTCGACCAGTCCGGCCTTGCCTTCCTTGCGGGCCCCGGTAAATGCCCCGGGGTCATACCCGAAAAATTCCGATTCAAACAGGTTTTCCGGTATCGCCCCGCAGTTGACGCGGATCAGTGGCCGCTGGGATCGGGCCGAACTGCGGTGAATCAATTCGGCGATCTTCTCCTTGCCGGACCCGGAGGGCCCCGTAATCAAAACGTTGGAGCTGACTTTGGCCGCCATGATCGCCTTTTCGATCAAACGCTGCATGCTGGCCGAGCGATAGACAATGTCGTCCTTTACGATTTCGGCAACATGATGATCGATCAACTGATCCTGAAATCGGGTGGAGATGGCCGTCTTGGACATGATCTCGTCCCGAAGTTTTTCCAAATGCCCCAGATCGCGGTCATTGCATACCACCATGACGATCTCCCCGCTTTCGTCAAAAACGGGGTTGCCGGTGGTCAGAATGTGCCGGCCGTCCCAGGTAATCTGGACTGTAGTGACCATCTGGCGGGTTTCCAGGACTTCCAGGGTGACAGAAGTATCGAAGTAGCCCTCGGCAACCAGATCGCGCATGTTGCGACCGACAAACGTTTCGGCTTTCATCCCGGATTTGCGTTCAAACGCCTTGCTGATCTTGATCACGTTGGCCTGATGATCGCATATCCACAGACCGTCGAAGGAGGCATCGATGATGGCCTTGAACTGTTCGTTGAGCTCCTTGCTGTCGTCGCGATCATTCGGACCGCGCAGCCAGCAGATCAAACCATCGGCCCGCTGGTCCGATACAGGGTAGGCATCCATGACAAGCGCCTCAGCACCACGGCCTAAACGCACGCCGATCCGACCGCGCCCGGTGTACATCACATCTTCAAACTGCGGCCATTGCTGTGGATAGCGCGAAGCGATATTGCGGTCATCCCCAAGACGCATTTTGCGGACGCAATCCTCACTGCCCAAGACCACGCGCCCCTCGGCATCGAAGATCAAAACCCTGTCGATCAGGGCAGAAGGAAGGCCATAATCGTTATTATTTGGCATTGAAGCTCCGATTGAATTTTAGACGGGCGGTCCATCGCGATGAATGGATCCGAACATACGCTATCAATGGATAGCGCTTAACCCAGGCGCTAATCGACGTGACCTGGCGGTTAACATCAACTATCCTGAGAGCTGTGTCAACCAATTGCCCACACGCCGATTTGAGATCGTTTTGCCATACCCGCTACCCGGAATCGGGACGATCGGTTTGGGCCGTCATTTCGAACGCGATCCGGAATCCGGTTTTGCCCGTTTCAATTGAAACCTATCGGCGCGTATCCGTGTCCGTCTGTGCCGAATTGAAGGCCTTTTGGTCTTTACGCTGTTGGCGAAGCCCCAAATGATGATTTGGTTTTCCGGATCAGTGTCCACCAGCGTTCACCTGTATCCCATTTTCGTAAGGTTAGATTGCCATCTAATCGTTTCCCAAATTTCTTTCGAAATGGGATGGGAATAGCAAAAAAACAGACGCCCTCCTCCCCTCCCGCCGCACCCGCCGCGTTTTGCCCGGCGTCCGCCCCGACATCAACGTCGGCCGACCCTCCCGGCCATCCTCACCGAGCGTCTGACCCCTTCAAGGGGCCTACGAAGGTCGCCCTAGTGACGGCAAGGGTCCGAAGCATTATCGTCCGGTGGATGGGCGCTTGAATATACCGGGCGGTCGCGACCCACGCCGGGAGCCCGGGGCAATCCGCCGCGCGGGTATGATGGGCCGCATGCGAAGCAATCAAGGGACAGACCGCTAAGATCAGAAACCCGCCTCGGCTGGGCACAGAGCTGCCCTATAGCGACAGAGCGTTTTTCAACCACGGCGGTTGCGCGCCAAATCATCTTGAACCAAGGAGTTTGGACCATGCCACGTCTGCCGTTTTTCTGGTGGGTGCCTTGGGGGCGGGTATCCGAAGTGGACGCCGCCGACCTGGAAAAGGAGCTGCAAGGAGACGCTCCGCCGCAACTTCTGGATGTAAGGACGCGGCGGGAATTCAGAACCGGGCACATCGCGGGGGCGGTCCATGTTCCGATTGGGGCGCTTCGATCCAGGGTGCCGCACCTCCCCTTTGATCCGCGGCGCCCGATTGTGGCGATTTGTCTCTCGGCCCACAGGAATATTCCGGCCGTTAGGATGCTGAAATCAGCCGGGTTCAAGGACGCCCGGCAACTGGCTGGCGGCATGTTGGCATGGCGCCGCAAGGGGTTGCCCACCCGATCGGATCACAGGCTTTAAAAACAGAGTCGATCCTCACGCAAAGACGCAAAGTACGCAAAGAAGGTCAAAATCCCTGTGTCTCGCGCCCAGCCGCCAAGACCACCAAGAAAAACGCAACCGATGTTTTTTTCGGCCTCCGGCCGACATACCATTTTTGTTCGCAGTACTTTGCGTCCTTGGCGGCTTTGCGTGAGACTGAAGTTGCTTTTGCGGTAATTGCGGTTTCGGGGGAGCACAAAAAAACCGGCCCCCTCGTAAAGTCAAGGAGCCGGTTCTGATTATCCCTATGGCAACCCGGCTGTCTCCATAAGACCCGTGGCTTTCCGTCCCCGCCTCGCGGCGGGTTTGGCTATCGCGTGTGGTTTGCTTCGCTTTGTTTAAGCTTCGGTTAATTCGGTAGCGCAGGAATAAGGGATTAGAGATCCTGTTAGTGCATCCCGCCAGATTTTTTCGCGATGGGCGGCTTCATACACGTCTTTCTCATCGGGAATTTTCTCCGCCACGTAGCCAACAATCCGTAATTCTTCCTCTGTAAGTGGTTCAGCTTCAATCATATCCGAATCTTTAATCGCTTTCACCAGATCTCTGTAATTATTCAACTGGGGACCATAGGTGATGGCGGCGTAGCTGGCACCTGTCAGGCCTGTGCCCAACTGGCGGAATGCCAGCATGTCGGCATACCAGAGATACTTGGCCAGGAATAACATCTTGTCGCCGGATTTAAGCAGGCGCTTTCCTAAAATTTGTTCAAACGTTTTTGCAACCAGCTTGATCCGGGGAAGACTTATCTCCCGGTTGCCGGTGTAGTTGTCAGCGCTGATATTGCATTGCAACTGCATCCGCAAGGCATGATCCATCGATTTGCTCTGAACCATGCCCGTCTCCCAGCGCTTGATGCTGGCAATACCGACATTCATCCTATCGGCCAGCTGCTGCTGGGTGAGTCCCTTCGCCTCGCGCAGGGATTTGATCTCCTGGCCGGTGAGTAAATCAACCTTGGCCCGGTAGGCATCGGCAATCGCGCGCTGCACCGCACCGGCCGACTGAACCGTCCCGGCCTCCAGGCCGCATTCCGGGCAGGTGTAAACCTCCACCGCGATGGCGATATCAACGCCTTTATAAGTCATTTCCTTTTGAACCGTATTTAATCCCATCGGTCCGTGACCTTTTGGGCAATTGAGGGTTTTCATACATCCTCCTTCATTGGCCGGTCCGGCTGAAGCGACACAAGCCAAAACATCTCATTCTGCAGGGCAAACTTATGGTATCAATTGATACCTTATCAAGTGAATTTGGGGTGAGCCACTTCGATATTCTTGGCGATCCTGGCGTGGGTAAAGATGGTCTTAGGGATTAAATTCTGTGTCCATTTTTGGCCTCTCCCTGCAAAGTGTAGCCCTCCTCGTTTGCTATAACTCTCCCCAGACGGGCCGCACGGCTGACGACCGATTGATTGAGACCAAGGCGCCTGGCTATATCGATGGTGGTGAGTCCGAGATCGTTGTGGGCGAAATGGCAGATCAAACGCCTGGCCAGAACGCTTTTAGGGGTTTTGTCGCGGGTCAGAACCGTGGATTCGACCACATTCAATAATTCCGCGACACGGCTGACAACCTTTTCGAAATCCAATCCCAGTGATCGCAGACGGGTATGCCGGGCCAGTTGTTCGTTGGCCCCGGCAAGCATCGCTTCCACAAAGTCGGAATCGCCCAAGACACGCTCGTCACCTTTCAATCGAACCCCGGCCTTCCGCAGTTTCTTGACGGTATCCCAGCCGCCGACGCTTCGAATAAGGCCTCCTTCGACCAGTCGCGCCCGCAGAGGATTCAAGTGGATATAGCGCACAAGTTCCTTCAGGTACTTGTCTTCCTGGCAGAGGATGGATTTGTAGCGGTTCTGAAAGAGCGGTCCGTGCCGGCGGTAGTTGCGGTTGAAACTGACCGCATATCCGGTCAGCAGGCGCTGCATGACGCTGGCGATCGGCACCTCGCTCGATCTCAGCAGCAGGTGAACATGATTGGGAATCAGCGCCCAGGCCAGGCATTGGGTACCGGTCTCGGTTATGAGAGTCGCGAGCCGATCGATAAACCCTCGCCGATCCACGTCGGAGCGAAAGATCTTGCGGCGTTCGATCCCTCGGACGATGATGTGGTGCACCGCCCCCTGGGAGCATCGATGCGGGCGCTACGCGGCATAAAGAAATGGTGCCAGATCAGGCAGGTTTAATACCATGCAGCCCCCCCTCCCCCTCTAATCCCCCAGCACATCGAGTTTCGGACCGAGAATTTTAGCGACAAACCGGTCGCCGGAAACATCATTTTCCACGAGGGCGCGAATGCGTGCGAGGATCTCGCCCCGGCAGCCAGCATTGTGGGCCGCCTCCACTGAGAACTCATAGGCCTCGCGAACATCGCGAGCGGTGATCTCATACCCGTAACCCGCAATCAGCCAGCGCAGGGCTGCTATACCGGCTTCGAGGGCAAAGCGCGGATCCGCATGCCGCATGTCGCGCGCCGCGCGGGTGAGCGTCTTGGGGTCGCAAGGGGTGCGGTTGGCAAGGTCGATGGCCTCCCGATACAGGCCGGCTGATTTGGCGGCCGCAAACCACTTCCCCTCGTTCCCGGGGGTACTCGCCACCAGGTCGGATAGGATGGCATGGGCCGCTTTACCGGGATACTTTTTTGCAATGGCGCGGAAGGTCGCCAGGTAGGTGGTCTTCTGGTTGGCCGCGATGGCGTAGCGCTGATAAGCTTCGTCCATCAGGCCGCTTGACAGTAGAATCTCCTCGCAGGCTGCGGCGATGGCGGTCGGACTCTCGTTAAGGCTTCCCGATTCTTCGGCATAGCGAAGGGCCTCGGCTTTCCGCCCCATGGCCACCAGGGCTTTAACGCCCCATTTGCGCTCGTGCCAGAATCGGTGAGGCGCAAGATCGAGCAGTTCGAGAAGTTCCTCGTGGCGTCCGGCCGAAAACAGGGCACTCAGGCAGGCCGGGGTGCCCTTGAAATAGCTCCCGATCATGCGCCGGCTCTCGGACCAGGTGACGTGCACCGGCGTCTTCAGTTCATCAGCCCAATCGGAAGCCAGTTCCGGGGTTTGGCACAGCTTGCCCCAGTGTTCCGGAAGCAATTCGATATAGGGGATATCGTCTTCCTCGATGGCTTTCCACAGCCGGTCAAGCCATTTGCGGCGGACGTTTTCCGCCACAGGGGCCCGGGCGATGATAGAGGCCAGGGTCTCGACGGCATTGTTGACGGCCGTCCCGATGGCGCCGGAGGAGCTGTCCACATGCGCCAGGGCCGGCGACACTTTTTCCAAGAACAGCACCGCTCCTTCGGCACCGGAAACAGGATCCTTCCGGGCCACGGATTTGATTTCCGCAACCGCCTCCTTTACCCGCTGGACGGCCACCTGGGAACGCCAGCCAAAGGCGTGGCGCCGGAAACGACTCGTGAATGTCCATTTGTGTTTCTCTGCGCGTGTCACAGGTTCCAACTCACCTTGGCGGTTTCAAAGAAAACATAAGACAGGAACTGTTGTATGCGGCGGGGTAGAAACTAACAGGAAGAGCGGGGATAGTAAAGCATAATAACATAGACGTTATATATTGAAATAGTTAGAGAATATACCTCCGAGAGTAGCAAAAAGAGAAGTAATTATCGCCTTGAAAAGAAAATAGCCTCCAGGTAGCACAAAGGTGGACAAACCTTCAACACGAGCTACGAGGAGGCTATTATGAACAACAGAGAAGTTAGCAGGTACGAGGAATACTGTCAATTTCGCTCCACTGTGCGCGGCCGCCGGGATTATCTGCTCGTAGGCATCGATGTGGCCAAGGAACGCCACCATGCCTTCTTCGGCACCGCCACCGGCAAAACGCTGCTAAAGCGGCTGATCTTTGACAACGACCGCACCGGTTTCGAGCAGCTCATCGAAAGGGCTGAACAACTGATGGTGGCCCATTCCTGCCGGAAGGTCGCCTTCGGACTGGAGCCCACCGGCAATTACCACAAGCCTTTGGCCAACTGGCTTTTGGAACAGGATCAACTTCTGGTACTGGTCTCCAACAAAGCCATTGCCGACAACCGCGAGAGTCTCGACGGGCGCTGGGATAAGAACGACACCAAAGACAGCGCCAATGTGGCTGACCTGATGGCGCAGGGCAAATGCCAGTTCTTTGAAAAGCCTTCGGCGGAGCTTACCGCGTTGCGCAGCTTGCTTTCACTTCGCAAGCGGCTCAAACGCGATGAACACAGTTTGCGCATGCAGATCCGCAATGGGCTTTTGGTTCGCCACTTCCCCGAGATGGATCGCCTGTGGGGTAGCTGTCTTAAAGAGAATCTAGCCATCGTGCGCAGCTGCCTTGACCCGCGTACCATCAGCGCCATGCCCTTTAACGAGTTCCTCCGGCGGGTGACCGATCGTGATAGAGGCTTGCGCCAGGTCAAGCGTTTGCAGCGCATCCACGAGGTCGCCGGCACCTCCATCGGCTGCCCCGTGGATGAAGCTGCCCAGTTCGAGGCTCTCCAACTGGTGGATCGCTTAAATGATCTGCGCGACCGTATTAGTCACACCGAAAAACAGATTGCGGATATCTGTCAGGGCTTTTCAGCTTACCGGCGATTGTTGACGATCCCCGGCTTTGGCCCTTACGTGGCTTCTCAGGTGATCGCGCGCATCGGAGACCCGCATCGCTTCGCCGGTCGCAAACAGCTCATCCGCCTAGCGGGCTACGACCTGAACGCCAAGCGTAGCGGCAAGACCAGTGATAAGGCCGTGCCGGTGATCTCCAAGCGCGGCAATGGCGACCTCCGCTACGCCCTGTATCAAGCGGCCCAGATCGCCTCTTATCACGACAATGGATTCCGCGCTTTGTTTACCCGTTATCTTCAAGGCCGGGAACGCGAGCGTGGCATCAAGACCAAGATGCGAGTGAAACTGGCCGTCAAAATGCTGGTCATTGCCTGGTGCATGATGCGCGATGAGACGGATTACGATCCTGCGCTGCTAAAGGTGTAAGCGGTCCTCTGGACCGCCGTGTTCATCACAATCGAAGTCGTTTGTTCGGCGAGAGAGCCCTTTTATAGACGTTGAGGTCATAACCTCGGTGGGGACAATACCCGGGCCTCTCTCTGAACTCCAAGCCTGGATAAGGAATGATGGGTGCCGCCGTTTCCGGCAGGACACCGGATAACTGTAACGATCAGGCCATGAGTTCGCCGACCGGAGAGATACTCGCCGATCCACAAAACCGACAGGAGAAGTGTTTCTTGCCTCTGACAACAACCGTAACTATTTGATTATTCAGTTTTATTTATTTTGTTGACAAGGGGAATATAGAATGTCCCCTCCTCCTAGCCCGAGCACAGTCTTCATCCAGGTGCTCAAGGACCACCAGGTTAAAATCAGCATGGACGGCCGGGGCCGCTGTCAGGACAACATCTTCATCGAGCGGCTGTGGTGGACCATCAAGTATCGGTATCTTTACCTGCATTCGTTTGATTCCGGTCGCGACTTGCGACGGGGGCTGACGGAGTGGGTCCGCTACTATAACCAGCAACGTGGGCATTCTTCTCTTGACGATCTAACCCCGGATGAAGTCTATTACGGTCTACCTCATCCTTTTGCCGAGGCTGCCTGATGCCTTGTTCTCTATACAATCGCTCTCGGCTTATAGCTTATCTATACCATCAGGCTGTCCAACTCTTGGGGTCCACCGCCTTCAATGCGATCCCTGATTACGGATATGAAGTCCTCAACGATCACTTATTGGTTCTCTTCAATACATATATTTGTGATGTGTAAATTTGGATCTACGGGGCGGACATTGATAGATGTGCATCCGGTGAGAATAATTGCCGCTGATAAGAATAAAAGTATTCTTTCATAACAACCTCCATAGCTAAAAATCATGCATAAAACACCAAAAAAACGAAAACCGGCTCACCTAACGGCAAACCGGTCATACCTGCATCTGATAGCGGCAACCCGGCTGCCTTCTGGAGGCCCGTGGCTTTCCGTCCCCAGCTCACGCCGGGTTTGGCTTTGTATAGCTCGTAAAGTTACTAAAACGATTCTAAGCTGTCAATCGCCTCGCCTGTGGCGCTCGATCCGCCCCATGCTTGAAACCTGGCTGTGTCTATAAGGTCCAACCAAGACGCTCCAGATGGCTACGTATAGCGCTAAGTTTCTCAAGGTGTGGAGTGAGATCCTCTAAGATAGGTCGTTCAATTCTGTACTCATCAGCGGCTGTACCCCAAAGCCTCCTAATCACGGCTCCCTTCCCATTTTTCCATTTTGTGTCACTCGAAATTAATCCTCGTCAGAGTTAACTTCTATCTAATCATAAATTATCAAGAAAGGAGGTGTACCAAGTGAGGAGAAAGCGCAGACCGTTGACCTTGGAAGCTGTTCAACGAATCATGAGAGCCACAGCAAAGAAAAATGGCGGCAAAATCCCCAAGAGGAGCTGGGCAGCAGAGGCGCAGAGAAGGCTTGCACGACAAGCAAGGAAAACCCCTGTCTAAAACAACAAACCACAATGAAAGGTATTGAAATGGCGGAGAAATCCACCCCAATGACCCAAAAAGATGCATCCAGGATTCAAAGCACCACGGCAAAAAACAACGGGGGTGTCGTACCCAAGGACAGCTTTGCCTCAAGAGCCACAAGGGCAGCTGTAAAAAATTCTAAGAAATAGCCGAGCTACGGATGCTTGAGGGTAAGGTTATGCCCTGCCCTCAAGCTCACAATTTCCATTGATGTAAGCGCGATATGTTTCTAAGTGATAATCGAACCACATTGAGTACCTTGCTCGTAATTCCGGTAATTCCTCGAAATTTTTCATTACGTTCCCCTTTCTTCGTAAGGCTAAAAGGAGAATGATAATGCAATGAAAGATACGGACAATGCCGTAGGTAATCCTACCCCACGTCATCAGAAATTCAAAATATTCCACCCTGCTTTGATACATGTTTATGGCATTCTCAAGTAGTTTATCGACAGTATCCCACTTAGGTAAATGCCGCACGATTTTAGCACTTTTCCATCTCATTAGTTCTCTATATGCCGTATCTTCTGACTTTTCTGGAAACAGAGTTGCTGCCAGCTGTCTCAGTGATTTAATTGGATAGTTGGTATTCAGATGAGTTTTTAAATGATTTACCCACAGATCCATTGGGGTTATTATTTTTGTTTTTTCGATTTGAGGAAGGAATTTTAAGTATTTGGATCCTTTATTATCGTGGTACTCTTTAATGTAGTTCTCACTTGCCTCCACGTCTAATGCGGCAATTACAAATAAAAGCGAATCGATCCGCATTTGTATGAGTCTCGTATTCATTTCATCGGCATCATTAGGTTTTGAGATAGTATGATTAAAGATAGTCGTATGTAAGAATGCTTCAGGCAACCAGGATGAGTAAAGACATTTGATAGCATTATTAAGGTTGATGGCATCGTAAAAAGTCTATCCGCCTGAATTATTTAACAAAACGCCCAATTTCAGCTTGCCATTTTCTTCTCGTCATGCTACAGGAAACCAAACAATTACAGATGGTTATCCTGGAGATCGCATGCTTCGCATCAAAGACCACAAACAGCAACATCTCTTCGACCCGTGGGCCTATTTGAGCCCCAAACGGCGCCGGATGCTCGAAGAGGGCTGGCCCGGGTTGTTCCGCCAGCATCTGCTCGGAGAACTTCCCGTCGATCTGTTAAAACCCTTCTTCACTGAAGCCATAGGGCGGCCCACCAAGGAACTGCATACCCTGCTGGGAGTGATGCTTTTCCAGCAAACCATGGATTTAAACGATGTCGAGGCCGTCGAGCAGCTGGCCTACAACCTCCAGTGGCATTATGCTCTGGACATCACTGAAGAAAGCGACGAGGCCAAATACGTCAGCGAAAAGACCCTGTGGTCGACCCGCCAGCTGATGGCCGAAAATGGCATTGACGGGGTCATGTTCGAAAAGCTCACCGACAAATTGGCCAAAGTGTTCGGTGTAGATCCTTCCAACCAGCGCATCGACTCGGTACACATCCGCTCCAACATGCGCCGGCTGGGCCGTATTGCCATTTTCAGCCGCACGATCGCCAAGTTCCTGGTCAATCTCAAACGCCACCACCGAGAGCTGTTCGATACGATCGCTTCTGATGTGATTGATCGTTACTGGGGTGAGAAGGCCCTATCCGCCTTTTCTCTGGTTAAACCCACGGAATCGGAAAAGACGTTAAAACGGGTCAGCAATGATCTGTTCGATCTGATCGAGGGCTTCAAGGACCAAACGGCGGTGGCTTTCATGCACAGCTACAAGCTCATGCAGCGGGTGCTCGCCGATCAATGCCATGTCGAGACCGATGCCGCCGGTGCCCCCCAAGTAACGATAAAGAAGCCGGCCGAGATCCCCTCCGACTCATTGCAAAACCCTTCGGACCCGGAGGCCACCTACAGCGGCCACAAGGGCCAGGGCTATCAGGTCCAGATCATGGAGAGCTTCAGCCGCAGTGAAGAGGCCAATGAAAAAGAGCAGGCGCTTAACCTGATTACCCATGTCGAAGTTCAACCCGCCTGCGAGAGCGATGCGGAGGCCGTGGTGCCGGCCATCGCCGATACCAAGATCCGGGGTGTGGGGCCCGATCAGTTGGTCGCCGACACTTTGTACGGCAGTGACAGTAACCACCAGACGGCCCAAGTGGCCGATGTCGACCTTGTCGCCCCGACCCAGAAGGGCAATGAGTCCAAGCCGCTCACGGCGTTTAGCTTTAATGACAAGGGCTATGTCGAGACCTGTCCGGCGGGTCACGTTCCCGAGCAGGTGAAGCACAAGAAGAAAACCGATTGTTACAGCGCGGCCTTCGATTCCACGCTTTGCCAGGGATGTCCGCATGCGGGTCATTGCCCGGTCAAGCCTGGGAAAAAGAAGAACTATCTGCGCTACAGCGGAAAGCAATATCGCCTATCGGTGCGTCGCAAGGCCGAGAAAAGCGAGGCTTTCATTGACACCTATCGCTGGCGGGCCGGTGTGGAGGCCACCATGAGCGAATATGATCGGCGCACCGGGGTCAAAAAGCTACGGGTTCGGGGCATGCCGGCGGTGCGCTTCTGTGCCAAAATGAAGGCCACCGGGCTCAATCTGCTACGGGCGGCCCGGGTTCGCAGGGCCAGAATGAAGGCCGCAGAGGGTAATCCGGGCCTTGATCACCGTATTACGACTGCTGTTTATCGTGTCAAAGAACGTTTACAGGCCGCTCTGGTGGAATTTGCCTTCGCTTGGACAAATTCGTCGGGAAGATATCCAGAAAGCTACAAATTGGCCGCCTGATTTTTTACGCGGCCATCAAGGTTAGTCTCACTTATTTTATCACTATCACTGTCATACAAATCTTTCACAAACTCGTTTGAGGTGCGTCGAAGTTTTCCTATCACGTTTTGCGTATATGGAAGAACTACTTCACCTCGACTATTGTAAAGAGTTGGCAAATTCTCAACTTCCCAAGACTTTCTACCTGAAAAGGCATCCTTTAATATCGTTTCCAGGTTAGGATCAATGTAGGCATTATGGTTGTTTAGTGCTGTTATAAAGTCAGAGATGAAAATGAAAGTTTTGGAAAGAGTTGGAGTTGTATCCCCGCACAACCAATTGTTCAATGTATGATCCGTGACTTTTCCTCCGACCCATTCACTGTTGCTGTCAGTACTGATCACTTCGAGATCTGATAGGATTGAGGTCAAGTTTAACCCCAGCATATAAAAAATCACTTCCCAAGGCATCATGATCATTTAGTAGCACCTAAGTAATTTAATATTTTTCTCTGTAATTTGGCGCGGAGTTGTTCCTTAAACAATGAATACCCAATGATCCACAAACCAAATCCTGATCCACTATCCGAAGCCCTGGAATTGATCCCTATGATCGTAGATCAAGGATTAAATGACTCCGCTTGTGGAATAGACTTAGCAAGACGAAAACCCAAAATAATTTTTCGATCGCCGGGCAAAAAGTCAGGTCGTTCAGTCGTCCTGCAGAACTCATCACTGAACTTCCAACTGCCGCCTCGGAATATCCAATACTTTTGAAGCTCTGCCGGAGCCTCCAAGCTCCTTCAGGACTTCGAGGATTGGTATGATGTAATGAAAGTGTTGGGGGATTCGCAGATTTTCCATTGTATCTCCCTTTCGGATGATCGCAGTATGGTCTAACGGATCCGCCGACCATCAGATCGGCCCGAAAGCCTTCCTCGAACGCCAGACCCTCGTATTGGATAGGAATGGCCTTCTGGCGCTCCACCGCAAGTCCCGCCTTTTCTATTTCATGCGCCAGCACCGCTTCATAGACCGACTCTAATAAACCTGGCCCCATACCGCGGTGGGTCTTATAGGCGGCATCCACGATGGCTTTGGCAATGTCGTTTTCGTGCACTTTCTGTCCCTCACGCTAAGAAATGCTTAAACTGATGATATCTCGCGCCAAGAAAGCCTAAAAACATATCCTCACGCAAAGCCGCTAAGGACGCAAAGAACTGCAAAAAAAATGGGTGTCGGCCGGAGGCCGGAAAAAGCATCTGTTGCTTTTCTTGGCGGTCTTTGCGCCTTGGCGTGAGGCATGGTTTTTTGGGATTGCTTTGCGTGGGCGCCTATGCCGTTAGGCGAATTGCTCATTCGCTTAAAAATGTCGCACAGATCAATGAAAAAGTCCAATATTTTAAATGGATAGCCGTAAAAGAGGTTATTGGTTATTCGTTATCGGCAACAGCGGGAAAAGCTCGTAATCTCCCATGTTGCCGGGAAATCCTCCTGTTCTCCCGGCACGATACCCGAACCGGGGCTATTCCGCGAGATAGGCGACCACCTCCGGTTGTGTGAGGATCCTGCGCACGGCATCTGCTATGGCATCGTCGATGGCGTCGTTGTACATGGCGCTCGCCTGCGAATCCGTGGCGATCCCGATTGTCTTGTCCCCGGCCCCTATCGCCACGTTGATGTCGCAGCGGTATTTTTTGGGGTAGGCCATCTCGACATCGATGACGTCGATGCGGATCGTTTTCGAGGCCTCCGGGCTGACCTGGAAGCCGTTCTTGACCAGTTCGCGTCCGAGAGAGGCGACAATCGCTTCCCCGAACTTCGATAGGTCGGCTTTATAAGTAAATTGCCCTGTCCTGCTGTTGATAACGGAATCTCGATCGGTAGCATCCTCGATTCGAAGCGGCTCCAATGGGCCCCTCTTGCCGGAAAACACGTAGGGCGCCGATGGCAGGTCCGACGGTGGCTGGTAGGCGAGGGTGCAACTGGAAAACATGACGGCAAAGCCCAGAAGGAGGACGGCTTTCAGTATTCTATCCATGGTCAAACCTCCTTTGTTTTGGGGCTGAGTATCGCCACCAGCGTTTCCTGTGTTAATGGTCACTGCTATAGAGCCATTCCATGAGCACCCTAATGGGGCCACCCTGTGATCACCCTAATGAGGCCACTTTGTGAGCACCCTAATGGAGCCACTTGATGATCACCCTAATGAGGCCAGTTGGTGATCACCGTAATGAGGCCACCTGCCGCAGGGAAAAACGCGTATAAAACCAAAAAGCATCTCGGACCTTACATCCACAATCTGGTAAGTCTTTCCGGCAAACCACCAGCCGCCGGGAGGAATGCCATGGCCAACAGGAGAATCGAGATGCATCAGTACCGACAAGTCATCCACCGTATGCGCCTTGGACAAAGCGACCGCGCCATCGCGAAAAGCCAACTGATCGGACGGACCAAATGCGCCGCCGTGCGGGAGGTCGCTGGGCAAAAGGGCTGGCTCAATAGCGGCCCGCTGCCCGACGACGAACAACTCGCCAAGATCTTCGAGGTTAAAAGATCCCCCGGCCAAAACCAAGCCCCGTTGACCCAGCCGCATGCGGATCAGATCAAGCAATGGGTCGCAGAGGGCATTCAAGCCACGACGATCTATGAGGCCTTGGTCGGGCAGTTCGGATTTTCCGGCAGTTATTCCTCTGTCCGGCGCCAGGTAAGAAAGCTGCGCCACGCGAGCCCCAAAGCCTCTTGCGTTCTGGACTTTGCCCCAGGCGAAGCAGCCCAGGTTGACTTCGGCAAAGGGCCCACGATCAAGGACGTGTTTACCGGCGCGGTGATCAAGACCTGGATCTTTGTGATGACGCTGTGCTTCAGCCGCCACATGTATGCCGAGATCGTCACCGACCAGAAAGTTGCAACCTGGCTGGCCTGCCATCGGCGCGCATTCGCGTTTTTCAATGGCGTGGCGGCCAAAATGATCATCGACAATCCCAAGTGCGCCATCACCCGGGCCTGCTACACCGATCCGGACGTTCAGCGCTCCTACGGCGAGCTGGCCGAAGGATACGGCTTTCTCATTTCGCCGTGTCCCGTCCGGGACCCGCAGAAAAAGGGCCGGGTCGAGTCCGGTGTCAAATATGTCAAAAACAACTTCGTGCCGCTTCGTACCTTCCGAACCCTGGCCGACGCCAACGAGCAGCTTGTCCGCTGGCTGCTGGAAAGGGCCGGCAACCGCATCCACGGCACAACCCACCGAAGGCCGCTGGAGATGTTTGCGGAGACCGAAAAACACTTTTTAAAGCCGCTGCCAGATGTTCCCGTGGAACTCGCCGTCTGGACCCGGGTCAAGGTGCACGGCAATTGCCATGTGCAGTTTGAAAAGGCCTACTACTCGGCGCCCTTCCGCTTGGTGCACCAGGAGCTGATGCTAAAAGCCACCGACACGACCGTAAAACTCTACCAGGACGTGAAGCTCGTGGCCACCCACCCGCGGCTCAAGCGCGCCGGCCAGCGCTCGACGGTCGACGGCCACATGCCGCCGGAAGCCCTGGCCTACAAGATGCAGGACCCACAGTGGTGTCTGAAGCAGGCCGAAGCCGTCGGCCCGGATTGTCATCGGCTCGTCCGCCGGCTGTTTGCCCACAAAGTGCTCGACAATCTGCGCGCGGCCCAGGGCGTAATCGGCTTGAGCAAAAAGTACGGCACGGCCCGCCTGGAAGCCGCCTGCCGCCGGGCGCTTCACTTCGACAACGTCAAATACCGTACGGTAAAAAGCATCCTGCATCAGGGCCTTGACCAGGCGCCGCTCTACGAGCAGCCCAACGTGATCCCGCTAGCTGCGGCGTACACCGGCAACGGCCGTTTTCTTCGCCACCAGGTGTACCGGGAAAGGAGGCCGTCATGAATCCGATACCCGATCTGACGCCCATGCTAAAGCAGCTTCGCCTGTCGGGAATCCTGGACTCCATCGAGTCGCGCAACCGGCAGGCCATCGAAAACAAGATGTCCTACATGGACTTTCTGGCCACCATCATCACCGACGAAATCGCCCGTCGCAACCAGAAGAAATTAGCCTCCGCCCTGCGGCGGGCCAACTTCCGTAACCAGAAAACCCTGGAAGAGTTTGACTTCGCCTACAATCCCAACATCAATCGCGCCCTGGTCATGGAGCTGGCCTCGTGCCGGTTCATGGCCGAGCGGGTCTGTGTGTTCATCATCGGCCCGTGCGGAACGGGAAAAAGCCATCTGGCGCAGGCCCTCGGCCACAGCGCCATTCGAAACGGGCACAGCGTGCTCTTTACTTCCGCATCCAAGATGCTCTCCCAGCTAAACGCCGCCCGGGCAACCAACGGCTACGATCGGCATTTTGCAAAGATCGCCGGCGTCGATCTCCTGATCATTGACGACTTCGGCCTTAAACCCCTCAAACCCGCTCAGGACGAGGACTTCCACGATGTCATCTCAGAGCGCTACGAGCGCAAAAGCACCATCGTGACCTCGAACCTGGACATCCCGGAATGGACCGACGCCTTTCCAAACCGGATTTTGGGGGAAGCCACCGTCGACCGGCTGCGCCACGGTGCCTACACCGTCGTGCTGGAGGGCAAGAGCTATCGCTCCCCGCGACCGGTCTCCAAATCAGCTAAAAACACATGTCAAAAAACGCCCAAAAACGGCGGTTCGAAAGGGGGTGAAAAACAATAGTTTGAAGCCGGTCCGAAAACCGCTTTTTGGTCGGTTTGAAATGGCCCCATTAAGGCGATCATAGGTGGCCTCATTAGGGTGATCATTGACATTCCTGAACCATTTCCTCGATCGACTTGCGAACCAAGCTTGTTCGGACTGACTGCCCCCGGGCGATCAGAACATTATCCGATGCGTCACGGAACTGGATTTTCAGCATCAACAGGTAGTTGGTCATGTCCCACATCCAGCGGTCTTCGTACATGACGACCACCTCGGTGCCGGCAGGCATGTCGGCTTCCAGACCCGACGATACGCGTTGCAGGCCCATGGCGCGCATTTCATTGGCGACAGTCAGGTCGATCTGACGTGGATCATTCGCATGACGCACCACATAGTAGCTTTTGTCAGGACCGATTACCGCATTCGGGAGCACCCTTGAGTTGATGTATTGCGTGTAGCACCCTGTCAGCGCGGCCAAAGATACCGCCAGCAGGACCAAGATTGAAAACCTTCGCATTCGCTTCCCTCCTGATAACCCTTTTCCATGATGATGAAACCGTACCTGCCACGAAGCCGAATCCTTGTTCCATTCCGCGGCATCGTTCGCTTGTCGACAAAAAAACCCGAAAGCCGCCGAAGCTTCCGGGTTTGATATCTCATCAGGGCAACCCGGCCACCTCGTTAAGGTCCGTGGCTTTCCGTCCCCGGCTCACACCGGGTTTGGCTTTTCCGGGCGACTGTGCAAAGCGAACATTTTGCGAAGCCGCCGTTATTGATCCTTCAGTAAAATTTTCTACCGCCAGAACCACCCCAAGTCAACCCATGCCAACCCCATGACAACCCCATGTTATGATACTATTTTTTCGCTTCCGGATTTGATATTTTCCCAGACGTTTTTATCCTTTGCAGGCACCACGACAATCCATTCAGGGATAAAAACATGATCGACTGGAACAAGATCCCCAATGCCAACGCCAACCACAACGCCATCGCCAACCGCACTACCCACGCCATCGTCGTGATCGACATGGACGGCAAAATCTTGATGGCCAACGCCAACGCCTGTGATCTGCTCGGCTACGACACCCTGGAGGGCGTCAACGTGCGGGATATCATCCCGCCGCCCTACACCATGCTGTTTCAACCGGAGTCTATGGAAAAGGGGTTCGGATCGGATATCCGCCAGGTGCTGCACAGGGACGGCCGCCTGATCTGGATGGCCGTCGAGGGGGTGGTCTTGAAGGACGAGCAGGGCGCCCCCTGGGGGGTATTTCTCTACATGTACGACACCACCACCGAACGGGAGTTGCAGGCCGAAGTGGATCACTTGAGCGCCCATCTGCGCGGGGTGGTCTCCTCTCTGCAGCAGGCGCTCAACAAGGGCAGGGCCCTGCCGCCGGAGGTTACCCCGGCCGAACGGGAGATCGCAGCCCTGGTCAAAAAGGGCATGACCTGCAAAAAAATCGCGGCCATGCGCGGCATGGGCGTCAAGTCCGTGGAAAACGCTCGGGTGGCGCTGAGAAAAAAGCTAGGGGTGGCGCACCGCGACAACCTGCAGGCGGTGCTGCAGGAATACGGGGATCTCTGAAAAGCCTCGATGGGACACGGATCACCGCCGATACACACGGATAAAGCGTTTTCGCACGCAAAGCCGCGAAGCGCGCAAAGGGGCAAAAAAGCCGATAGCTGTCAGGCTGTTGAGCTGATAAGCGAACACCCAAATAACGAATAACCAATTTTCTATTTTATCCTGCAGTCCTTTGCGCCTTTGCGTGAGATAAATGGCCTTTCGGCTTTCTTTGCGGCTTTGCGTGAGACAAGGGGGTTTTCGTGTTGGGAACCGCGTCGGCAATCGGAAGATAGCGGATAGAAAGGCCGTGCGATTTTCAAGAGGCCAAATTGTCCGCTACCCAGGATTACGCGCGCTCGCGGCATGTTGAACGGAGATGGGTTATGCAACCAAAAAAGGAAGCCAGAGCGAGTTCCCTGACTTCCTTTTTTATTAGGTGGTACGCCCGGAGGGATTCGAACCCCCGACCTACGGATCCGAAGAAAAGAACTTTTGGGCTTCCCAACCCCCTCAAAACGCTATTTCTTGTTAATATTTTTGCTTAATTTCAATTGCTAATTTTTTACAATATTGTCATTTTTTGGCTGATTTTGGAAAAATTCTCACACGATTCTCACATCAAAACAGCCTCAAAAAAGGTACTGCCCAATCAAAACTCCAAGAGTTTTTTTGCCAGGCTGTGCAGTTCGTCATTCGCAAGAGCAACTACCTTCTTTTTGACCGTCCGTGAATAATATTCCTTTTCGGTCTTGGTCAGCGGCAGCCCTTCGAGCTTCTTCTTGAACAACTCCTTCTGCTTAGGCGAGAACACCTGGGATAAGGCGTACTCCAGGGAGAATTCGGCATGCTTTTCCTGGCGGCGCTTGTCCGTTTCAGCCTTTTTCTCGAAATAGAGATCGAACAGCCCCTTGACGCGCTCTGAATCGAGGACGGTATTATCCCATCTTATCGTACGATCTCGCGCCAAATCCTTTTTCCATGCCCGAACCAAAGCCTTCTCCTGTTCAGAAAAGGTTTTTTTAAAAGCTTGCCACCAAGAGAAGGACAAGTGATACAGCGAAAACAAGACACCGGAAAAGAGCAACAGGCGGCGGAAATGATCTTTCTGCCATTGGTTATCCAAGTGCTGCTCGACCAGATCCGGTGCGAACTGATAGGTTTCCGCAGCATTGGCCAACAGCACCGGGAAACCTTCCCAAAGTCGCGTATCGACACTTTTGACGACCTCGGCCAGGGTCTCGTTGACATCCAGTTGTTCGACGGGCTCGAACATCGGGAAGCCGAGCCTCGACAAGCTGGACAGAAGTTTCTGATCAGCCATAGAGGCCCCTTTCTTTCAACAAATCCAAGAAATGATCGATATTCGGCCGCAAGCGGTGTTCGGCAACGTCATAGCGGACCAAATCAATAAAGTGACGGACCAATTTTTGGATATCGAGCGTTGCGTAATGGGCCTCGGCTAAACTTACACAGTCGTCGAAATCGACCCTGGTGCCCCGCATCAGTTTACTGGCGATCAAGTCGTAATCGTTTAACATACCGATATAAAGATACGAAAATTCCATAAGTGCAGAATGTCGCCCCTCATCGAGCGGGGAATCCAGCAGTTCCGTCGTGTGAATTCGATTCCCACTGAAGATATCGAAACGGAAATCCTCCCCTGAGCGCATCCAACCGGCACCGGTCGTCTGCTCGTAGCCCAGCGCTTTCAACCGTTTTATCAGATAATGATACTCGGCTTCCCTGGGCGCCATAAAATCGACATCCTTGGTCGACGGTTTTACCCCCAGCAAAGTCATGGCCGTGCCGCCACAGGCGATAAGGTGAACTTTACGCCTGAGGAATCGGTTCCACTCCCCAAGTATGCCAAGAAGCCTGTTTTTATCTAGCCTGTAGACCATATAGACCTATATGTACAAGCATTTGTATTTTTAAGAACAATTATTTGTATATATTTATACAATTATAGGTATGGGTTGTCAAGCGAACATGCCTGCCGCTTTCTACGCCTCAGGATATCCTGAGCAGACGCTACCAGCGGCGGGACAAACGCAAAGCCTGGGTATTCCGGCATTGCTACCGGGACTGCACCCGGAAAGCGTGGGCGGAAGGCCCCTTCGTGAACCGGAAGCGAATCATGCAGCCCCTGTGCACCAAAGCCGGGGGCAGGTACTTCCGCTTCCATACCCTGCGCCACTTCGGGGCCTCGATGTTGGATCAGGCCAGCGTTTCCATCGGCTCGATCCAGCGCATTCCGGGACATGAAAACCGGTCGACCCCGGAGATATATCTCCACGCGATCGGCAACAGTGAACGTGAGGCCATGGACGTACTGAACGCCATGTCCGAGACTTTTTCTCGTACCATAAAAAAGGGCGTCACAGCCCTAAGACTGTAACGCCCTTTTTTATTGGTACGCCCGGAGGGATTCGAACCCCCGACCTACGGATCCGAAGTCCGGCGCTCTATCCAGCTGAGCTACGGGCGCATTAGCGATGTCCCAAAAGCGCATCTTCTGCGTTGCCGTTCATTTTTATTCTTGCGACGTACATGGGTACACCGCATTCATAAAAAACTCCGGCGCCTTGAATCTGCCTCTATTGGGAAATCGCTAACGAGCTCGTAGAAGCGACAAGACCATTGATAATGCAGACGCTCATCAATGGTCTTTGCTTTAAAAATGGGGTGAGTGATGGGACTTGAACCCACGACCCTCAGGGCCACAACCTGATGCTCTGCCAACTGAGCTACACCCACCGCAATGAACGCGGATATCTAACAGAAGCGCCCCCCAAAAGCAAGGACAAAATCGTTCTGCAAGGGTTTACGGGAACGGTGTCCACGCCTGCCGGGAAGTCCCTTTCCCGGGGGTGCGGTACCTGTCTCCGAAGGCCTGTGGCCGTCCGACAGCTTCCCCACCGACCGCCAGGTCAGTGTTGACCCCGGTTCCCAACTGCTATAGGATATCCGTCACATTTCAATCCTGGGGAAAGGCCACCATAAGCACATGTCATTTCAGATATTTATCATCAGGGCCCTGATGGGCCTGGGCATGGCCGTGGTGCTGACCCGGATGTTTCGGGGCCACAGCGATCCGGTCTACGTCATCGGCCTGGCCACCATCCTGGTGGGGCTGGCCTATGCCATGGAGTACCTGCGCAAGCGCAAGAAGCGCTAGCGCCGGCTGCAGGGGAGTCCAATCAGCGTGAAACAGATCATTCTCGGCACGGCCGGCCACATCGATCACGGCAAGACCAGCCTCATCAAAGCGGTCAGCGGGATCGATACGGACCGCCTGAAGGAAGAGAAGCAGCGCGGCATCACCATCGAGCTGGGCTTCGCCTCCCTGGACCTGCCCGACGGCCAGCACGTGGGCATCGTGGACGTGCCCGGCCACGAGAAATTCGTCAAGAACATGGTGGCCGGGGCCACCGGCATCGACATCGTGGCCATGGTGATCGCGGCCGACGAGGGCGTCATGCCCCAGACCCGGGAGCACATGGAGATCTGCACCCTGCTGGGCGTGCAGCACGGCTTCGTGGTACTCACCAAGATCGATATGGTGGACGAAGAGTGGCTGGAACTGGCCATGGACGACATCCGGACCTTCAGCCAGGGCACCTTTCTGGAAGACCGCCCCATCGTGCCGGTCTCCTCGGTCACGGGGGCAGGCCTCCCGCAATTCATCGAAACGCTCCAGGCCATCTGCAAGGAGGTGCCCGAGCGCAAGCAGACCGGCCTTTTCCGTCTGCCGGTGGACCGGGTCTTCACCATGAAGGGCTTCGGCACCGTGATCACGGGCTCCCTGGTCTCAGGCAAGATTGCCGTGGGGGAGACCATTATGATCTACCCCTCCCTGACCAAGTCCAAGGTGCGCGGCATCCAGGTGCACAACCAGAGCGTCAACGAGGCCCTGGCAGGCCAGCGCACGGCCATCAACTTTCAGGGCCTGGACATCGCCGCCGTCAACCGGGGGGATGTGCTGGCCCGTCCCGACACGCTATCCCCCAGCTATATGGCGGATCTGGACTTCCACTACCTGGCCAGCGCGCCCAAACCCATCAAGAACCGCACCCGCATCCGTTTTCACACCGGCACCAGCGAAATCATGGGCAATCTGATCCTGCTGGACAGCGAAGAGCTGGCCCCCGGCGCCTCAGCCGCCGTCCAGGTGCGCCTGGACACCCCGGTGGCCATCGTGAAAGAAGACCGCTACGTGATCCGCAGCTATTCGCCGGTACGCACCATCGGCGGCGGCCAGGTGCTCAACCCGATTCCGTCCAAACACAAGCGTTTCCGCACCGAGATCAGCGATGCCCTGAATGCCCTCGTGGAAATGCCACCGGAGGAGGTGATCGCCTTCCATGCCCGCCAGGCCGGCTTCCAGGGGGCGGAATACAGCGAACTGCGGCTGGTGACCAACCTCCCGGACAAGAAGCTCGAAGCCGCCCTCGGCACGCTGCTCTCGCACCGGGACCTGATCATGGTGGACCGGGAGCGCCGGCTCTACGTCCATGCCGAAACTTATGCCTATCTGCGGCAGCTGGTGCTCGAACAACTCGAAGCCTACCATGCCAGGAATCCCCTCAAGGCCGGCATGCCCCGGGAAGAGCTGCGCAGCAAATTTCCGCGCCGCATCAATCCCAAGCTGGCCCCTCTGGTGCTCAACCAGATGCTCAAGAGTGAAGAACTGGCCGCCGAAGACGACCTCATCCGCCTGGCCGGCCATAGAGTCTCCCTGGCGGTGGACCAAAGCCAGCTGCGGGAGAAAATCCTGCAAGCCTACGTCCGGGGTGGCCTCATGCCCCCCTATTTCACGGAGATCTGCCAGTCCCTGGAGGTCTCGCCGCGGGATGCCCGGGATGTGCTGCAGCTGCTGGTGGAAGACAAGCAACTGGTCAAGGTCAAGGAAGATCTCTATTTTCAACGGACGGCCATCGAAGACTTGAGAGAACGCCTGGTGGCGTTTCTGCGGGACAGGGGCGCCATCACCACGCCCGAGTTCAAGGATATGACTGGTGCATCCCGCAAATATGTGATACCTCTGGCAGAGTATTTCGACACGGCCAATGTCACGATTCGTGTCGGCGATACCCGCCAGTTGCGAAAAGGATAGAAAGCGTCCCCAAACCTCCGATCGCATTCAAGGGCAAGACGCGGCCTGATCCCAAAGCGGCGCCGATTCAAAATAATGTGCGTATATCAAAGAAGATCCAACTTGCCATAACCTAAACTATCAGATGCGGCCGGCTGCCCAGGCAGACAACGCCGCCCCGAGACGTTGGATGGAGGTTGAAACGACTTCGATCCCATCTTCGTCATACTTCAGGAGCCCCAATGGAAAACACACCGAATCCGGATCCTGGTGAAAAACAAAGCAAAGAATTCAAATGGTTCGCAGCCAAACGCATCATTCTGGGGGGCATCGGCATCGTGCTCGTCCTGTGGCTGGTGAGCTTTAGCCTGAGCTTTTTCGAAACGCCCGAAACGGAACAAGACGCGCATATGTCTCCAATGGCGGACAAGCAAACCGCCCACGAGACAGCCACTCCCGAGACGGCCGGCGAGGCGGCCGGACACAGCCCTGTCGTGGAGGGCGAAACCAGCGGCCACGACACGCTCCCCCCGGCCCATGAAGCCGCCGCGCCGGAAGACCAGGTCCATGCCAATCCCCAGACGGCGGCCGAGGGCCCCTCCCCGGAGAGCGGCCATGCCGCCCCGGCCACCGGCGAGGGCGCTGCCCAAGGCACGGCCGGACATGCCGCCTTCAGCACAACCGGGGTACGGGGCGTGGCTTTCGTGGATGCCATGATAGCGCCCATGCACTACGAGCTCTATGACCGTTTTTACGGCTGGCGGCCCAACGACATCATCGAATGGACCGACAATGTCAACAACTACCAGCTGGGCGTCCTGGAAGTCACCCGGCGCACGGCGGAAGTATTGGCCGAGCGGATTTCCCGCACCGGCAGCACCCAGTCCTTCGAAAAAGAACTCGAAAAGGCACGCAGCAATTTCAACATCAATGCCGACAAGTACTGGCTGCCCTCGGCGGAAACCAGCTACAAGGAAGCCCTCAAGCTGCTGGAAAACTACAAGGGCAAGTTGATGAACGGCACCGCCCTGTTTTACAACCGCACCGACAACCTGATCCCGCTGCTGCGGGCCTATGAGAACCTTCTGGGCAGCTGCGACGACAATCTGATTAAATCCAAGGAGGATGACGGCACGGACGTCAGCTGGTTCATGGCGGACAATTACTTCTACTACGCCAAAGGGGTGGCCAGTGCCATGCACTCGATCCTGGGTGCCGTGGCGGTGGATTTTGCCAATACCATCGAAACCCGGCGCGGCACCGAGGTCCTGCACCATGCCATCGAGGCCTTGAGCCATGCCACCCACATCGATCCCTGGCTGGTAACCGACGCCGCCCCGGACGGCATCCTGGCCAACCACCGGGCCAACATGGCCGGCCCCATCAGCCATGCCCGGTTTTATATCGGGTTGCTGGTCGAAACCCTCTCCACCTGACCCTGACAGGAATCACCGGGCGCTGCGGATTGATCCTGGGGAGAAAACCGTGCGCCGTATCGATAGGGCCATCTATAAAGGGCATCTTTCAGCTCCGGCCCCACGGCCGGTGGACCGGGTCCCCGAATAGGGATCCATCCACCTTTGGGGCACAAGCCGGCCTTCGCGCGCTTTGGAAATCCTCGCCGTCGGTTTCCATCCCCAGCGGCGTTAAACCAGACGGGAAGTCCCGCCAAGCGGGACCCATCGCTGCGACCTTGGCCGAAACCCCAATTTACCATCTCTGGACGGACAATAGAGAATGCTCTGGCTGGTTTCATGATCCTGGACTGACACATGTAATCCGATTGTTTCTGCCTCCCGCCACCCGGAGCGTCCCGCATGGCCAACGATCCCACCTACGACGACCTCATGCAACAGATCGCGCAGTTGGAGGCGGACCTGCACCGCCAACGCGCCGCCTACGATGAGCAGGCCCAGGTCCAGTCCCTTTTCCTCTCCCTGATCGATTCTTTGCCCCTCAACGTTTTCAGCAAGGACATAGAGGGCCGTTTCATTCTGGCCAACCGCCAATACTGCCAGACCGTGGGCAAACCTGTGGAAGAAGTTCTCGGGCGCACGGATACCGACTTTCACCCTCCTGAAATGGCCTGTAAATACCGGCGCGACGACAGGGCCGTGATGGCCGGCCGGCAGGTCACGTCCATCGAGGAAGAACACCGCACCACCACCGGTACGGTCATGGACGTCAACGTCATCAAGGCGCCCCTCTATAACCGCCGGCGCGAGGTTACCGGCATGCTGGGAGTCTTCTGGGACATTTCCCAACGCAAGCAGACCGAACGCGCCCTGATCGAGAGCGAAAAGCGCTTTCGGGAGCTGGTCGATCTGCTGCCGCAATCCATCTACGAATTCGATGGCCAGGGCGGCATTTTGTTCGCCAATCAAAGCGCCCTGAACACCTTTGGCTATACGCCCGAGGATATCGCCCGGGGGTTGACGCTTTGGGATCTGCTCGATGAAAGGGATCATGCCCGCGTCAAAGCGGATGGGAGCCAGGCCGGCACCCGGCGCATGCGCATGGGCGTCGAATACACGGCCCGGCACCGGGACGGGCACCGCTTTCCCATCGTGGCCTACAGCAGCCCCATTGAAAAGGGCGGACGCACGGTGGGTATGCGCGGCATTGCCATCGACCTCACGGAAATCCGCAGCCTGGAGGAACGCCTCAATGTGGCGCAAAAAATGGAGGCTGTCGGCCAGCTGGCGGGGGGCGTGGCCCAAGATCTGAACAACCTGCTCAGTCCGATCCTGGGCTTCGCGGAAATGCTGTTGGACGGCCTGCCGCCGGACGATGCCGGCCGTCATGCCCTTGAATCCATCCAGGACGCCGGCCGGAAAGCCCGGGACCTGGTCCGGCAGCTCCTGGCCTTTGCCCGCCAACAGCCCCTGGATATCACCACCATCGACCTCAATCAGATGGTAGCCGGATTCGAAAGATTACTGCGGCGCTCGATCAGGGAAGACATCACCATCGAAGTGAGGTTGGCCCAAACACCGGCCCTGATCCAGGCCGATGCCGGCCAGATCGAACAGGTCATCATGAACCTGGCGGTCAATGCCCAGGATTCCATGCCCCGGGGCGGCCGGCTGACCCTGGAAACGGCGCTCGTCAACCCGGATGAGGACGACACCGCCGGACATCCCGACGTGCAACCCGGGCCGCATGTCGTGCTCTCCTTTAGCGATACCGGACACGGGATCGTCAACGCCGACCGCGAACGGATCTTCGATCCCTTCTTCACCACGAAAGCCCGCGGCAAGGGCACGGGCCTGGGGCTCTCCACGGTCTACGGCATCGTCCGACAGCACCACGGCCATATCCGGCTTTTCAGCGAAGCAAATCAAGGGACGACCTTCAAGATCTACTTCCCTTCGGCTAGCGGGCCGGCCGCCCTGACCAGCCAGATCCGCAGGATACTGGACAAGCCCTCCTGAGGGGCAACGGGCGCTTCATCAAGAAGAACGCGCACGTCCTATCGTCTGCACTTCTTCTCTCCTTCTTTATCTTCCGCCTCTCCTGCGTAAACCCTCCCCTGGAAACAGCAACGCCCGGACGGCTGGCTAAAATGGTCAAGATCAAGGCGTGCAAGGGCTCAGGAGTGAGGCGTACACCAGGTACGCCGCAGCGACGAAGCCCGCCGCACAACGCCGATATGGGTCGCTAAGCCCTCTGCTTGAAATTCTCAGGATAATGACGGCTGGCTAAAATGGTCAAGATCAAGGCGTGCAAATGCTCAGGCGTGAGGTGTACACCAGGTACGCCGCAGCGACGAAGCCCGCCGCACAACGCCGATATGGGTCGCTAAGCCCTCTGCTTGAAATTCTCAGGATAATGACGGCTGGCTAAGATGGTCAAGATCAAGGCGTGCAAGGGCTCAGGAGTGAGGCGTACACCAGGTACGCCGCAGTGACGAAGCCCGCCGCACAACGCCGATATGGGTCGCTAAGCCCGCTGCTTGAAATTCTCAGGATAATGACGGCTGGCTAAAATGGTCAAGATCAAGGCGTGCAAGGGCTGAGGAGAGAGGCGTACACCAGGTACGCCGCAGTGACGAAGCCCGCCGCACAACGCCGATATTGGCCATTTTAGACAGCCGTCAGAAGGTGGCCGCGAGGCGGGCCGCGATACCGTCATGAAACCGCATCCCCTTCACCGTCAAAGCACAGCGTCCCGCAAGATCGGCCAGGCAGCCCTCCCCGGCCAGTTGCCTGAGCACCGGACCGAAGGTCTCTTCCACCGACACCCCGAAACGCTTCTCAAAGGCCTCGATGGCAAACCCTTCCTTCAACCGCAGCCCCAGCAAAAGCGCCTCCAGCATCTGCTGCTCGACAGAGAGCGTTTCCTGTCCGCCGGGCGGCCGCCGGCCCTCTGCCGCGTACTGCAGATAGCGATCGAGATCGGCCCGGTTCCAGGACCGGACACCGTCCCGATAGGAATGGGCCCCCGGCCCGAAGCCCAGATAGGGGGTAAAGTGCCAGTATTTCAGGTTGTGACGGGAGCGCAGATCGGGCGTGCGGGCATAGTTGGAAATTTCATAGTGGTCGTAGCCGGCCTTGGTCAGCAAGGCGACCGTGGCCTCGAACATGGCCGCCACACGGTCTTCGTCCGGCATTGGCAGGCGGCCGGCCTGCATCCCGCAGGTCATGGGCGTGCCCGGCTCGAAGGTCAGGATGTAGCAGGAAAGGTGCGCCGGTTCTATGGATAGGGCCTGGGCGAGATCGTTTTGCCAGTGGGCGATGGTCTGCCCGGGCAGCCCGTAGATCAGATCCAGCCCCAGGTTGTCGAAACCGGCCCCACGGGCCTGGGCGATGGCCGCCAGGGCCTGGTCACGATCGTGGATGCGCCCCAGGAACTGCAGCCCCTCGTCGCGGAAGGACTGGACGCCGAGGTTGAGGCGGTTCACGCCGGCCATCCTCAGTTGCTCCAGGGTGTCGGCATCGACGGTGCCGGGATTGGCCTCCAGGGTGACTTCGGCACTTTCGTGCAGGTCGAAGCAGGTTCCTGCCAGCGCCAGGATCTCCCCCACCGCTTCCGCCGGACAGAGGGAGGGGGTTCCCCCGCCGAAATAGACCGTATCCACGGCCAGGACAGGATCGGCGCGCCGCGCCAGTTCCCGGCGCAACGCGTCCATAAAGGCCGGCAGGTCCGCCAGGTCGGTTCGGGAGTAGAAATCGCAATAGGGGCACTTGCGCCGGCAGAAGGGAATATGGAAATAGAGCCCGGCGGGCATGGCCTGCCTCCTCCCCCAACTCGGGTAATGTCTCTGCCGGCGGGCGGGGGCGGCAGACCGTGCGGCAGGGAGCGGCCGGCGGTCTAACGTTTGTGGATGGTCCCCATGTCGAGGCCCAGGTCCAGGGCCTTGCGGTTCATGTCGATAAAGCCGGAGGGAATGCGTTTCTTTAAGACCGCCATGATGGAAGCCGGTTTCACCAGATCGGTCAGGGCCACCACCGCGCCCAGCATGCAGATATTGAACACGATGGGTTTGCCGATGTCATCCAGCACCGTCTTGTACATGGGCAGCTCCACCTGCCAGGCATCCACCTTGCGCTCCTGCTTGACGAAACGGCTGTCGGTAAGCAGCAGCCCCCCGGGCCGGATGATGGTCGCAAAGGCGTTGTAGGCCTCCTGGGTCAGGCACACCAGCATGTTGGGCTGGATCACCTTGGGGTAGTTGATCGCCTCATCCGAGATGATGATGTCCGAACGGGTCGAGCCCCCCCGCGCGGCGGCCCCATAGGCCTGGGACTGGGTGGCGTTGAGCCCTTCATAGATCACGGCGGCTTCCGCAAAGATGATGGCGGCCGTAATGACGCCCTGGCCGCCGGAGCCGGTGAAGACCATCCGCATGCGTTCCATGTACCCTACCCTTTCATCGCCTGTTCGATAATCTTGTCGTATTCGGAGCAGTATTCCGGAGCTTCCTTCTGCACGAAAATCCCGCGCTCGATCAAATCCGGATTCTCTTCTTTCTTCTTGGAGCCCACCGGCACCGTGATCTCCTTGTAGCGCTCCATCATGTCCGCCGCTGTGCCCAGCCGGTTTTTACGGCCGAAGTGGGTCGGGCACTGGGAGAGAATCTCCACCACGCTGAAGCCCTCATGCAGGATCGCCTTCTTGATCAGCTCGGTGGCCTGCTGGGCATGATAGGTCGTGCTGCGGGCCACAAACGTCGCCCCGGCCGCCGTGGCCATCTCCACCACGTCGAACTCCCGGTCGATGTTGCGGAAAGGCGCTGTGGTGGCATTGATCCCCACCCCGCTCATGGGGGAGAACTGCCCGCCGGTCATCCCGTAGATGCGGTTGTTCATCACGATGGCCGTCATGTCGATGTTGCGCCGGCAGGCATGGATAAAGTGGTTGCCGCCGATGGCCAGCGCGTCGCCGTCCCCCATGGGCACGATCACGTTGAGCTCCGGCTTGGAGAGCTTGACCCCCGTGGCAAAGGCCAGGGCCCGGCCGTGAAGGGTGTGCAGGGTGTGAAAATCCACATAGCCGGAGATCCGCGAGGAGCAGCCGATGCCCGAGGCCATCACGATCTCGTTTTTGGACAGGCCCAGCTCTTCCACGGCCCGCAGCAGGCTGTTCAACACCGTGCCGTGGCCGCAGCCCGGGCACCACATATGCGGAAAAAACCGCTGCCGGAGAAAATGATGCACCGCCATATCAGACTCCCTTCCCCTGGATGAGCCGCAGCAGTCTGCGGATGTCCTCCGGTGTGATGAAAACGCCGTCGATGCGGTTGGCCAGGAAGACCCGCTCGGGGTTATCCACCGCCCGTTTGACTTCCTGCATGACCTGGCCCATGTTGAGCTCCACCACCACCACGGATTGGGCCCGGGCGCATTTCTCCCGCACGATGGCGGCGGGAAACGGCCACAGGGTCTGCAGCTCCAAAAGCCCCAGGCGCTCGCCCCGGCGGCGGCGGTTCTGGACCACGTGCAGGGCCGAGCGGGCCGCCGAACCATAGGACACCAGCACGATCTCGGCATCCTCCAGGTGGTATTCCTTGTAGCGGGCCAGCAGGTTGGCGCGATTCTCGATCTTGTCCACCAGGTGACGGATCAGATCGTGCACCACCACCGGATCCGAGGAGGGAAAGCCCCACATGTCGTGGTAGAGCCCGGTCACATTGTAACGGTGCACGCTGCCGAAATCACTCATGGGGAGGCGTCCGTCCTCCCGGGGCAGATAGGGGTGGTAGTTGACCCCGCCCTGGACCGAGGTCCGCAACCGCTCTACCAGGGGAATCTCGCCGGCCTCAGGTATCTCCAGTCTTTCGCGCATGTGCCCCACCAGTTCGTCGAAGAGCAGGATCACCGGCGTGCGGTAGGTCTCGGCCATGTTGAAGGCCTCGATGGTCATGGCAAAGACATCCTGGTGGTTGGAGGCCGTCAGCGCAATGATGGCGTGGTCCCCGTGCGTGCCCCAGCGGGCCTGCATGATATCCCCCTGGCTGCCGTGGGTGGGGATGCCCGTCGACGGCCCGCCGCGCTGCACATCCACGATGACGCAGGGAATCTCGGCCATGATGGCGTAGCCCAGGGCCTCCTGCATCAGGGAAAACCCCGGTCCGCTAGTGGCCGTCATCACCTTGTGGCCGGTCAGAGACGCCCCGATGATAGCGCAGATCGAGGACAGCTCGTCTTCCATCTGGATGAACTTGCCCCCGGCCATGGGCAGGCGCCGGGACAGCAGTTCCGCAATTTCCGTGGACGGTGTGATGGGATAGCCGGCGAAAAACTGAACGCCGGCATACAGCGCCGCCTCCACACAGGCCTCGTTGCCTTGAACGAATTTGACCTCAGTGCTCATGATTCGCCTTTTTCGGTTTCGATTTCAATGGCCAGATCCGGACAGCGGATCTCGCACAGTTTACAGGCGATACAGTCCTCCGGACGGGCCGCAATCACTTTGTCCGACGCGTCCAGCTCCAGGACATTCTTAGGGCAGAAATGCACACAGATGCCGCACCCCTTGCACCACTCCCGGTCGATGTGATGTTGCTTCAACTTTCTCTTTGCCATCCGGCGTTCTCCTCGACCACCGCCCGTTCGGCGCCTGTCAATGGTTCGATGTGTCAACGGGCTGCCGCCCCAGCCGGCAGTCCAAAGGGCCCCTCTTATGGAGTTCCCTCTTGCTTGTCAAGGAAAACCGACCGATTTTTCCTGCAAAAGACCGGTTTGCCTCGCTAGGCTCCGCACTCAGTCCGCCATCAGTTTGCGCAGAACGAAAGGCAGGATGCCGCCATGGCGGAAGTAATCGACTTCGACCTCCGAATCCAGCCGCGCCAATACCTCGAAGGCGATTTCGCTGCCGTCTTTCTTCTTTGCCTTGACTTGCAGCATCTTGCGGGGCTGGATGTCTTCGATGCCGGTGATGGTAATGGTTTCTTCACCGCTAAGCCCCAGCCCGGCGACACTGTCGCCCTCCTTGAACACCAGGGGCAGCACCCCCATGCCCACCAGGTTGCTACGATGGATGCGCTCGAAAGACTGGGCGATGACGGCTTTCACGCCCAGCAGATTGGACCCCTTGGCAGCCCAGTCGCGGGAGGAGCCGGCGCCGTATTCCTTGCCGGCCAGAACCAGCAGCGGCGTGCCCTCTTCTTTATAGGCCATGGCGGCATCGTAGATGAAGCTTTCCTTGCCTGCCGGAAAAGCCTTGGTATAGCTGCCTTCCTTGCCTTCCACGAGCTGGTTCTTGAGACGGATATTGCCGAAGGTGCCCCGCATCATGACTTCGTGGTTGCCCCGGCGTGAGCCGTAGGAGTTGAACTGGGCCTTGGCGACCCCCTGGGATACGAGATACCGGCCGGCCGGGTAGTCTTCGGGGATGGCGCCCGCCGGGGAAATGTGGTCGGTGGTCACGGTATCCCCCAGGACCGCCAGCACCCGGGCGTCCGCGATGTCGGCCGTGGCTTCCGGTTCGCGGCTGAAGCCCTCGAAGTAGGGCGGATTCTTGATATAGGTCGACTGGTCGTCCCAGGCATAGGTCATGGACTTGACATCGGGCAGATCGGCCCAGAACTCGTCCCCGTCGAAAATGCGGCCGTATTCCACCTCGTAGAACTCCTCCTTGAGGTGGGCCTTGATCAGCGCTTCGATCTCCTCGTTGCCGGGCCAAATGTCCTCCAGGTAGACGGGCTCCCCGTTGGGATCCATTCCCACCGGCTCTATGGTCAGGTCCACGTCGATGTGACCGGCCAGGGCAAAGGCCACCACCAGCATGGGGGAGGCCAGGAAGTTGGACTTGATGCGCTGGTGGATGCGGGCTTCGAAGTTGCGGTTGCCGGAGAGCACCGAGGCCACATTGAGGTCGTTGTCCACCACGCATTTTTCGATAACCGGATCCAGCGGTCCGGAATTCCCGATGCAGGTGGTGCAGCCGAAGCCGGCCAGATGAAAGCCCAGCGCCTCCAGGTAGGGCATCAATCCGGCGTCCTCCAGGTACTGGATCACCACCTTGGAGCCGGGCGCCAGGGAGGTCTTCACATGGGTCGGCACCTTCAGGCCCCGGGCCACCGCATTTTTTGCCAAAAGCCCCGCTCCCAGCAGCACGAAGGGATTGGAGGTGTTCGTACACGAGGTGATGGCGGCAATCACCACGCTGCCGTTGCGCAGCTGTGCCGGGGTGCCGTGCAGGTCGAGATCACAGCCCCCGTCCTGGATGGGCTTGCACCTGGGCAGGCGCGAACTGCGGGTGCCGGATTCCTCGTGGAACTGGGAGATGCGGGCCATATCCGCATCGCGGCTGTATTCGCAGCCCAGGATGTCGGCGAACTTGGATTTGAGGTTCGTTAAAACGATCCGATCCTGGGGCCGGGCCGGCCCCGATACACAGGGCTCCACCGAATCCAGATCCAGGGTCAGGACGTCGCTATACTCGGCCGTGTCTTCACCGGTATAGAACAGCCCGTTGGCGCGGGTGTAAGCCTCCACCAGGGCGGCCTCCGCGCTGCGGTGGGTGGCGTTGAGATAGCCGATGGTCTTCTCGTCCACCGGAAAAATGCCCAGGGTGGCGCCGTATTCCGGCGTCATGTTGGAAATGGTGGCCCGATCCGGAATGGAAAGGTTCTTCAGGCCGGGACCGAAATACTCCACGAATTTTTCCACCACGCCATACTTCCGCAGCATCTCGGTGACCGTCAGCACAAGATCGGTGGCGGTCACCCCGGGGCGCAGGCGGCCGGTGAACTTGACGCCGATCACCGGGGGGATGGACATGTAGTAGGGTTGGCCCAGCATGACGGCTTCGGCCTCGATACCGCCCACCCCCCAGCCCATCACCCCTAAAGCGTCGATCATGGTGGTGTGGGAATCCAGCCCCACCAGGGTGTCGGGGAAGGCCAGCCATCCCTCCGAAGTCTCTTCCCCAATGACCACGCGTCCCAGGTATTCCAGATTGACCTGGTGGCAGATGCCCGAACGGGGCGGCACCACCTTGAAGCTGTCGAAACTCTGCTGGGCCCACTTCAGGAAGGCATAGCGCTCGCCGTTGCGCTCGTATTCCTTGGCGACGTTGCGCACCACGGCGTTGTTCGTGCCGAAGTAATCCACCTGGACCGAGTGATCGACGATCAGCTCCACCGGCACCAAGGGGTTGATCTTGGCCGGGTCACCCCCCTGGGCGGCCATGGCATCGCGCATGGCCGCCAGATCCACCACGGCCGGCACGCCGGTAAAATCCTGCATGAGGACCCGGGCCGGATGATAGGGAATTTCCACCGGGGCGTCGTATTGCTTCTGCCACCCGGCAATCTGGCGCAGATCCTCCTCGGTCACCACCCGGCCGTCCATCTTGCGCAGCAGGTTCTCGGTCAGAATACGAATGGAAAAAGGCAGGCGCTCGATAGGGGCGATGCCCTCCGAAGCCAGCCGCATAATGTCGTAATAGCGATAGCTGCGGCCGTTGACGTCCAACGTTCCCGTGAAGTCTTCTTTTCTCATGGCTCCCTCGTCCTTGGTTGGTTGCGGTTGCGTATTTTGATGGAATCGTAAAACGTCGTCCAGCCCTCCCTCCCGCGCAGGCGGCTTGAATACGATTTTTGACGTTTGGTTTTCTGGTTCCCCTTTGTCCCGCGCCGAGCATCGGCGGGGCGGACGAATTAAAGCGCGCGGACTGTCTGAGTCCCGCCGCAGCCAAAGCGAAGGCGGGGCGAGTTTCCGCGTGCTCCGGCCGCCGCGACGACGCGCAGGGTCAAGCGGGACACGGGCGTTTTCTTTTGCTTCCGTTTTCTTTCACGCGAAAGAAAATGAAGCAGGCGCTTTTTGAGAAAGCACCCCGGATCAGTAAAGGCTTTCCGGATCCTCATCAACCATACGTCCCTCGGCATTGATGGCGGAGAGGAGCTTAGTCGTCCATATGGTCGACGGCGATTTCGGCGAACCGCGAGCAGGCCACCTCGGTGCTGCCCGGCATCTGGCGGGCCAGATCGTAGGTCACCTGTTTGGCCGTGATGGCGCCCATCACGCCTTTGCGGACAAGGCCCGCAGCCTCCTGCCAGCCCAGGTGCTCCAGCATCATGGCCCCCGAGAGAATCAGGGAGCCGGGATTGATTTTGTCCAGACCGGCATATTTGGGGGCCGTGCCGTGGGTGGCTTCGAAAACGGCATAGCCGTCGCCGATGTTGGCGCCCGGCGCCATGCCCAGCCCCCCGGCCATGGCCGCCAGGGCGTCGGAAATGTAGTCGCCGTTCAGGTTGGGCATGGCCAGGACGTCGTACTCGGCCGGCCGCAGCAGGATCTGCTGGAACATGGCGTCGGCAATGCGGTCCTTGATCACGATGCGGCCCTCGGGCACCCGTCCGTCATATTGGGACCACAGGGCTTCTTCGGTCACAACCCGGTCGCCGAAGACTTCCTGGGCCACTTCATAGCCCCAGTTGCGGAAAGCCCCCTCGGTATATTTCATGATATTGCCCTTGTGCACGATAGTCACGCTGGGACGCTGGTGGTCCAGGGCGTATTGCACGGCCATCTTGACCAGGCGCCGGGTGCCGAAGCGACTCATGGGTTTGATGCCGATCCCGGAGCCCTCCCGAATCTGACGCCCTTCCTCCCGCTCGATGAAGTCGATCAGCTTCTTGGCCATGGGAGAGCCGGCCTCCCACTCGTAGCCGATATAGACATCTTCCGTGTTCTCCCGGAAGACCACCATATCCACATCTTCCGGCGCTTTCATGGGGCTGGGGATCCCTGCGATATAGCGCACCGGCCGCACGCAGGCGTAGAGATCGAGCACCTGGCGCAGCTGCACGTTGACGCTGCGAATGCCGCCGCCGACGGGCGTGGTGAGGGGGCCTTTGATGGCCACCCGATAGGTGCGGATGGCGTCCAGAGTGTCCTCCGGCAGCCATTCGCCGGTCTCATTGAAGGCCTTCTCGCCGGCCAGCACTTCCCGCCAGGCAATGCCCCGTCCGCCGCCGTAAGCCTTTTCCACCGCGGCCTCCAGCACCAGACGGGTGGCCCGCCAGATGTCCGGCCCCGTACCGTCGCCTTCGATGAAAGGAATCGTGGGGTGTTCGGGCACGACGAGCTCGCCCTCCGCGGTCACTGTAATTTTCTGGTCGTTTGACGTCATGGTATTCTCCATCCCGTGTTGAGGGTCGATTATCGTCATTCATTCCGCCGGCGCCAATGGGAACCGCCGTTAGCCGTTTTCACAATTAAACAGGAATCGGCCAAGTCTGCAAGTCGTGTCGCGTCATGCCGGAAGTATCGGGGAAAGATCCTGCGGTTCGAGCGAAGACGACTATATTGGGCTGCCACCGACCATAGGCTCCGCCTTGGACGGGCTTAGGCAGTGGTCCTGCCCCCCCTGCCCGTTCCATGCCGTCTTCATCCCAGGGGCCATGGCAGAACGATCAGGCCCTCGGGCCAGCTCATGCCCAAAACATGGGAGGCGACGGCCATAAAACCAAGGCCGGCCGCCCCGGCAATAAGGGATGCCAGCCAGCCGGCGCTGGCCATAAAACGATAGAAAAGGAAGATAAACAGGGTCAACGCCAGCGGATAGCCGATCAGGTAAATGCTGATGTAGACCCCGATAATAATGCCCACATAGACCAGAAAGGCCGCGTAGACCTCGGCCATGGGCATATCCCAATCCACGCTCAGGTCGGCCCCGCCCGCCGTGCCTGATCCGTCGCCGCTCCTGCGCACGCTGCGCACGATTTCCATGACGATATGGACGGCCATCAGAACGAACAGCACGAAGCTGACATAAAACGGGAAGATTTTAGCCAGATAGCCGTAGCCGCGGGCCTCCCAGATCCCGTAGGCAAACCAGGCCAGGAGAAACAGGGAGAAGAGGTTTTTCATCGTCCACAGGCGTCTCATGATTGTCTCCCTATTTTTGGGTCGCAGTGCGTCCGGCCGTCTTGAGCTTTTTCTGGTAGGCGATCGATGCCCACAGCGAGGCCACGATGATGACCGCCATGACGAGAACGCCGGGACGGGTCAGCCAGTCAAAGCCGTAACGCTGCACGGAGATGAACAGGTACTGCTCCAGGTTGCCGGCCAGGACGAAGCCGATCAGGGCCGCCGGCCGCGGCCAACCGAACTGCTTCATGAACCAGCCCAGAATTCCCACCAGCAGAAGGGCGATCAAGTCACCCCAGCTGTAGCTGGCCTGGTAGGCGGCGAAGGTGATGATCAGGACCATGAAGGGAGCCAGGCGGCTGAAGGGCACCAGGGTCAGCTTGGTAATCGGTTTGGCCAGGAGCAGGGACAGGCCGGCGCCGAAGATGTTGGCCAAGGCCAGGCTCCAGATGGCGGTATAGACGAGATCGAGATCCTCGGTCAGCATGGTGGGGCCCGGCTGAATGCCCAGGATCAGAAGGCCTCCCAGAAAAACCGCCATGGACCCGGAGCCGGGGATGCCGAAAAGAAAGGTGGGGATCAGGCCGCCGCCCTCCTTGGCATTGTTGGCGCTTTCAGGGGCGATGACCCCGCGGATGTCCCCCTGGCCGAAACGCTCGCGGTCCTTGCTGGTCTGGATGACGTGGCCGTAAGCGATCCAATCCACCACCGAGCCCCCCAATCCCGGGATGAAGCCCACGATGACGCCGATGGTGGCACAGCGCAGGACAATCCACTTGTGGCGCAGGGTGTCTTTAAGACCGTCGAGCCAGCCCCGGCCGAGTTCGGCCCTCTCCGAGATGGGCCGGCCCTTGATCAGCAGATCGATGATCTCGGGAAAGGCGAACAGCCCCAGGCCGACGATCACCAGGGAGACGCCGTCCATCAGGTAGTCGAACCCGAAAGTATAGCGGTATTCCGCAATAGCCGGGGCATCGCCCATGGCGCCCAGCATGAGCCCGATGCCCGCTCCGATGATGCCCTTGATGGGCTGGTTGCCCGAAAGCACCCCCACCATGGACATACCCAGAAGGGCCAGCATGAAGAGTTCCGGGGAGCCGAAGGCCAGCACCAGGGGGCGGGCGATGGGAATAATGAGGGTCAGGACGAAGGCGCCGTAGAGCCCGCCGATTAAAGACGCCGTAAAGGCGGCGCCCAGCGCGCGGGCGGCTTCGCCCTTCCTGGCCAGGGGATAGCCGTCCATGATGGTGGCCTGGGAGGCCGACGACCCCGGAATGCCCATCATGACGGACGGGAAGGTGTCGGAGGTCGGGATGACCGCCACCATGCCGATCAGCAGGGCAAAAGCGTTGTGGATGTCCATGCCGTAGATCACCGGCAGGAGAATGGTCATGCCCACGATGCCCCCCAGGCCGGGCAGAATCCCGACGCCGAGCCCCAATACGACGCCTCCGATCAAATAGATGAGATGCGCGGGCGTCAGCAATACGGCGAGTGCTTGAAAAAAGGCCTCCATGGACGCTCCTCAACTTCACAAATGCCGGCATGACCGGCTTTGAATAAGGTTGCTCGGTCCCGGCGAACAGGGTCCGGGGGCAATTTGACGGATGCAACCGGGGGCGCTATCCGGATCCCGCCGGGCCGGGCGAAGGCCGGCCCGAGACAAAAGGCCGGCCGGATCGACACGCTATTTAACCTCGATGTCGTATTTGTCCTTGATCCATTTGACAACCCAGGCTTTATCTTCCTTGGAGACGTTGAGCACCTGGTCGAAGGCCTTGCGGGCTTTCTCACCGGCCATCTGCTGATAGCCCCCCAGGCTCTTTGCGACCACCGTCTGGAATTCCGGATCGGTCAGGATCTTCTTGGCGGCCTCGCGGTAGGCGTCGATTACCTCGGGTTTGGTTTTTTCAGGCAGCCACATGGCCTTCTGGACTGCGAAGCCCGCGATCATGAAGGCTTTCCAGGCATTCCAGGCTTGACCGGAAGGCTTCTTGCCGTGCACCATTTCGTAAACCTCGGGGAAACAGGGCAGATTCGGTTCGATGGGATCCCGCACGATATTGCCGTCATCGTCCAGCACGCCCCAGGTCATCAGGGGCACGGCCAAGCCCTGTTCCACCAAGGGCCGGACGTTTTTGATGTAAGCCGTGGAGGTCTGATAGTCGATGCCGACCTCCCCCTGCTCAAAGGCCACTCGGCCGGCCCCGCGCCCCTTGTAGCCAAAAACCGCCTTGACGTTCAGCCCCAGCAGGTCAAAGGCCAGCAGCGGGACGATATCCAGGGAGGTCGCTCCCTGGGAGGCGTAGTTCATCTCCGTGGTAAACCCTTTCAGGTCGGCGGCGGATTTGACGCCCATTTTAGGATTGATGTAAACCACCCCGCCGGTGGGCGAGGCGAACACGATGTGGTATTTGGCGAAATCATAGCGGACTTTGCTGTTGCCCAGAAGATAGGGAAAGCTCGTGGACCCCGAGGAGCCGAATACCACCAGCCCGTCATTGCCCCGCACGCGCTGCGCAAAGTAGTTGCCACCTGTGATGCTGCCCCCGCCGGGCATGTTTTTGACAGCCACGATGGGGTTTCCCGGAAGGTATTTCTGAAAGAACGGGGCATACAGCCGCGACCAGACATCGCTGCCGCCCCCGACCCGGAAGGGAATGATCCATTCGATTTTCTCACCTGAAAAATCAACCTCGGCCTGTGCCGCCGGTGCCGCCAGCACCAGGGCACATACCATCGCCAGAACGACGCTCAACCATTTTTTCATTGGGGAACCTCCTCTCCCAAATAACCCGGTGGATACCATTTCCGGGACCGGTGTCCTGCGGTCCCGCCCTCGACCTCTCCGTCTGAACGGCCATCGGCAATGACTCCGCTTTCCCCAGGCGTGCGGAACACGTTGCGGACGGAAATGCGGTTCCCGACAAGCCCTCCGGGGGCCATGGGCCGGCGAACGACATTTAATCCGACATAAATTTCATAAAGTATGCCAATTACAAAAATCAAATTAATTTTTAATAACGTCCGTTTATTGGGTAGATGATGGTTCAGTTGCACCGTGGTGGGGCGGGGCCTGTTAAAGTCGATTGACAATATGTTTTAATTATGAAACTTATCGTTTCACATTTTTCACATTCTCCCATGGAAAGGCCCCCATGCCCCATAAAAAAATCCGGATCGGTATTTTCGCTTCCAGCCACTCCCTGATCGAACGGGTCCAGATCCTGGCGGCCCGCCAGCAGGATCAGATCTTTATCAATACCCAGGGACTGGACGACGCCATTCCCCTGGCGCGGGACATGGTTCGCAACGGGGTCGAGATCATCATCAGCCGACGGGGCACCGCTCATCTGCTGCGCGAAAACCTGCGCATCCCGGTGCTGTCCTTTCCCCACCGCTCCCTGGACATCCTGATCAGCCTAAAAAAAGCCGCCGCCCGAAGCCGCAAAATTCTCCTCCCGGTTTTTCGCCAGGAATGGAGCGGCATCGAAACACTCGAGGATTTGTTCCGTATCGAACTCGTCCAAAAAGTTTACCATGACAAACCCAGTCTCCGGCAGGCCGTCGCCGCGGCCTGCCGGGAGGGCTGCGACATGGCCGTCGGGGGCAGCGTGACCCAGCACTTCGCCGATGCCATGGAACTGAAATTCACCGAGATCCGAACTTCGGACGAAGATGTCGCCGCCACCATCGAAGACGCCAAATCGATCGCCCTCTCGGCACGCAATCAAAAGGCCGCCACCCTGCGCTACCGCGCCATTATCGATGCCGCCTCGGACGGCATCATCGCCGTGGATGAAAACGGTCACATCACCACCGTCAATGCGGCCGCGGACATCCTGCTCAAAATCGGCCAGGAGGACGTTTTGGGGCGTCCGATCACCCAAGTGATTCCCGGCTGCCCGATCACCCAGGTCCTGATGACCAAAAAACCCATCAACGACCGTCTGACCCGCATCGCAAAGGATCGCTATATCTTCAATTATCAGCCGGTCATGCTGGAGAATGCCGTCATCGGGGCCGTGGCGGCCTTCCGGGATATCGGTCATGTCATGCGCGCCGAGCAAGTGGTCCGCCGCTCCCTGTCCAAGGGGCTCGTGGCCAAATACGACCTCGACGACCTGATCCATGCCAGCCCGGCCATGCGCGATGTCGTCAATCTCGGGCGGCAGTATGCCGGCACCGACTCCACCATCCTGGTCGTGGGAGAAACCGGCACCGGCAAGGAAATTTTCGTCCACGGCATCCACAGCCTCAGCCAGCGTGCCGCGCAACCCTTTGTCTCGGTGAACTGCGCGGCCCTGCCCGAAACGCTGCTGGAAAGCGAATTGTTCGGCTATGAAGAAGGCGCCTTTACCGGCTCCAAAAAGGGCGGCAAGGCCGGACGCTTCGAAATTGCCCATCAGGGCACCATTTTTCTGGACGAGATCGACTCCACCCCCGAAACGGTCCAGATTCGCCTGTTGCGGGTCCTCCAAGAAAAGGAGGTCATGCGCGTGGGCGGCGACCGCAAGATCCCGGTGGATGTACGCATCATTGCCGCCGCCAGCCGGGATTTGAACACCGCCGTCCAGGAAGGCAAATTCCGGGCGGACCTTTTCTTCCGGCTCAATGTGCTGCGGCTGCACATCCCCCCCTTGCGGCAGCGGCTGGAAGACATCCCGCTGCTGTTGGATTTCTTCGTCCGCCACTTCTCCGAGCGTCACGGACTGGAGCCCATCGCGCTGCCCGAGGTCTACCTCGAACGGTTGACGGCCTATGCCTGGCCGGGCAATGTGCGCCAGTTGCGCAACTTCGCCGAACGGCTGGTGATGAACTGCAGCCTGCGCTGCAGTCCGGATACCCTGGAAGTGCTCTACCGGGAATTGCTGCAATATGGCAGCCCCCAGGTGGTGCCGGAGAAAACCGCCGCGGTGGCCGACACCCTCAAAGACCGCCTCAAAGTCCACACCCTGGACAACGAGCGCAGCATCATTCTGGATGCCCTCGAAAAGTGCCGCTTCCATAAAAACAAGGCCGCCGAACGCCTCGGGATCAGCCGCACCACCCTTTGGCGTAAGATCAAGGAACTCGGGATTGACTGACGCCCCCACGGGGAGGACCGCGCCCGTGGAGATCACTGGCATTTATCTTGCTTAAAACATTCAGGAAGCCACGTCTCTGTTCCGGAAACTCCGATGCGGCCAAATGCGGACCCCGCCGGTCTGCCATGCCACCGGCGATCTGAGGCTCCCGCAATCCGCTCGTCACCGCTCACAATGCCAGAAGGAGGCCATCGGCCATGCAAAAACGTATTCCCGCAGTCCTGATGCGGGGTGGCACCAGCAAAGCATTGTTCTTCCATGACAACCACCTGCCCCAGGATCCCGCTATCCGCAGCCGGGTCGTTCTGGCGGCTTTCGGCAGCCCGGATCCTAACCGGCGCCAGATCGACGGATTGGGCGGCGGTGTCAGCACCACCAGCAAGATGGCCATCATCAGCCCTTCTCCATCGCCGGATTACGATGTGGTCTACAATTTCGGGCAGGTTTCCATCGACCGGCCCATCGTGGATTACAAAAGCAACTGCGGCAATATTTCTTCGGCCGTGGGACCCTTCGCGGTGGATGAAGGTCTGGTCAAGGTGGTGGAACCCGTCACCCGGGTCCGCATCCACCAGTTGAACACCAACAAGCTGATCACGGCCGAGGTTCCGGTCAAGGACGGCCGCTTCGACGAAACGGGCGACTACAGCATCGCCGGGGTACCGGGGACCCATGCGCGTATCACCCTGCGGTTTGCCGACCCGGGCGGGGCCGTCACCGGCCGGCTTTTCCCCACCGGCCATCGCCGGGATGACATCGAGGTGCCGGGCCACGGCCGGGTCACCATCACCATCATCGACGCCGCCAACCCGGTGGTTCTGGTGCGAGCGGAGGCCATCGGGCTGACCGGCACCGAGATCGACGAAATCGAAGCCACTCCGGACATCAAACGCACCCTGGAAGCCATCCGCTGCCAGGCCGCCGTCATGACCGGGCTGGCCGCCAGCACGGAGGAGGCCACCCAGCGCAGCCAGGCCGTACCCAAGATCGCCTTCGTGGCGCCCCCCCGGTCGTACACCGACACGGGCGGACGCACGGTGGCCGCCGAGGCCATCGACATCACGGCCCGCATCATGTCCATGGGCACCCTGCACCGCTCCTACGCCGTCAGCGGGGGCATCGCCACGGCCGGTGCCGCCATGATTCCCGACACGGTGGCCTACGATCTCCTGACGGATGCAGCCCGCCAGCGGGATCTGCTGCGCATCGGACATCCCGGGGGCATCATCGACCTGGGCGCCGCCATCGACCTGGAAGGAAACGACTGCACCTACCGCGAGGCGATCGTCGGCCGCACCGCCCGGCGCCTCATGGAAGGCTACGCCCTGGTTCCGGAAGAGCACTTCGGATAGCCCCCAAGCCGGCCCACAGGCCGCCCGTCCGGATGCCCCGCCTCCGGCAACCGTGCAGGCAAGGAAAACGCAATGACTGCAAGCTATTGGGTCGTCATTCTACCGGGCGACGGCATCGGCCCCGAAATCGTCGACGCCACCCTGGAAGTACTGGAAACCCTGCAAAATCTGTCGGGCCGTTTCGCCCTGATCTACGAATTTCACCAGGCCGGGGCGGGCTGCTACCGGGAGACCGGGCAGACCATTACCGACGAAGCCCTGGAGGCGTTTCAACGGGCCAACGCCACCCTCAAAGGGCCGGTGGGGCTGCCGGACGTGCGACGTCCGGACGGTACCGAAGCGGGGCTCCTGGGGGGCGAGCTGCGGGTGCGCTTCGATCTTTTCGCCAACGTACGCCCCATCCGCCTCTACCCCAACGTGGCCTGCCCATTGCGGGACCATGCGCCCGATCATATCGACTACATCATCGTGCGGGAAAACTGCGAAGGGCTGTATCTTTCGCGGGGCTTAGGGCTCACCACGCCCCAGGCTGCCACCGACACCCTCCTCCTGACGGCCCAAGGCTGCGAGCGTATTGCCCGGCACGCCTTCCGCCTGGCGCAGACCAAGGAACGGGGCGCCCCCGGGGACGGCAAACGGCGGGTGACCCTGGTGGACAAGAGCAACGTCCTGCGCTCCTTCGCTTTTTTCCGCAGGATTTTCCTGGAGGTCGCGGCGGACTATCCCGATGTGACCGCCGAATGCCTTTACATCGACGCGGCGGCCGCCGCCCTGGTCAACCGCCCCGAGCACTTTCAGATCATCGTGACCGAAAACCTGTTCGGGGATATCCTAAGCGACCTGGGGGGCGCCACCATCGGCGGACTCGGCATGTGCCCGGGCGCCAATATCGGCACCCGCCTCGCCTATTTCGAGCCCATCCACGGTTCGGCGCCGGACATTGCCGGCCGCCGTCTGGCCAACCCCACCTCCCAGATCCTGGCTGCGGCCATGATGCTCCGCCATCTGGGAGAGGAGGAAGATGCCGCTCTCTTGGAGAGGGCCGTCTGGGAGCTCTACGCGCGCAAGCGCATACCACTGATGCCCACCGGTACGATCGAGGGTGGCCCGACCCTTGTTGCCAGGGAATTGCAAAACGTTCTCAAATCACTAATCGACCGCGCCTGATCTCGTGAGCCCGGCCCAAAGGATCGCCCTATGAATCCCAATTTCGGATGGATAACCTATATCGTTATCGGTACCCTCGGCGGTATCGCCGGATCCCGTCTCAAAATCCCGGCCGGGAGCCTGATCGTGGCCATGCTGGCGATCATCGTCTTCAAACTGATTACCCGAACCCACTGGGAAATGCCCCGGGGATTCAATTTCATCCTGCAGATCGCCCTGGGGATCATGGTGGGGGCCTCGTTTCAACCGGCCATGCTGCCCGTTCTCCGGCAGATCTTCTTCCCGGTGCTGGCCTCCACCCTGACCCTGGTGGGGGTGGGCATCCTGCTGTCCATCATCTTCACCCGCATGGGGGTTCTGGACGCCCCTTCGGCCTATCTGGGCACCAGCCCCGGTGCCATGAGCGCCCTGATCGTGCTGGCCTTTGAAAGCGGCTCCAGCGCCACCTTGGTGGTCTGTTTTCACTTTTTCCGGGTGGTGTTTGTGATTTTGACGGCGCCTCTCCTCCTAAAATTCTTCTCCTGAGACGGGTGCGTAAGCGGTCCAATATCGGCGTTGCGCGGCGCTCCTCGTCGCTGCGACGTACCTGGTGTACGTCTCACTCCTCAGATCTTGCGCGCCTTGATCTTGAACCGCTTATCGATCGCCGGGGATGGGGATGCACGACTCGCAGGGCACGCCGGTCTGGCACAGGCCGCAGCCCTTGCCTTCGAAGCCGTAGCGGGATTTGATGGCGGGCATGGTCGTCCCGCGGATATAGGCTTTGCATTTGACCTTGTCGTGGCCGGCCGCCGTGATGGCGCCGGCCGGGCAGCGCTGCATGCACTTGCCGCAAATGCCCCGGGTGTGGAAGAGGCAATAGGCGTGGTGGTGGTCGTAGGACCGGGGGGAGGGAGCGATCCGGATCGCGGCCACCACCGATCCCACCCGGATGGCCTTGCCCAGGGGCGTGATCAGACCGTCGCTCAACCCGAAGGTTCCCAGTCCGCAGGCATAGGCCGCGTGGCGCTCCGACCAGGTGGAGGCATAGCCGTGCTTCGGGGATTCCCGTTTTTCCCAAGAGGGGGAGAGCATCGGCGCCACGGCCCGGATGCCGGCCGCTTCCAGCCGATCGACGGCATACTGTCTTACCTTGACGTTGAACAATTCACCGAACGTCCGCGCCCGGCTCCAGGGCTCGGCCGGAAATTGCTTCTCCCGACTATTGGCGGTCTTGGTGGCCCGGGTCTGGGGCAGGATCCAGCTGATGACGGTCAGGGCATCCGCCCCGACAGGGGTATCTGGAAAGGACCGCGCAAAGATTTCCTGCGGTGTCCAGTGAAAAGGCCCGACATGGTCCTTGTAAGCCTCGAACAGGGGGTCGTCCCCGGCCGCAAATCCCACCAAAGGCGTGTCAAAGGCTCTTGTGCGCCCCGCATCCTGCAGATGGTTTTCCGGCGAGTGCGCCACATAGTGCCGGATGCCGTCCTGGATCCACCCGGCCGTGCCCGCTTGTCCTTCGCCCGTCATGAATTCTCCCTCCCGACCTCGCTCCGCAAGACATCATTCCATGCCGCCCGGCCACAGGGCAGCGCTCTTCATTGATGCTTCGCCCGCACCTTACTGGCCGGACCCGGCGAGCGCTTTCCTCACCTTTTCTCGTGGGATTGTTCGGCCGCATTGCGAACCAGCGCCGCATAGCGGTAAAGTCCGTGCAGGAACTTGCCGTAAGGCATGGTGATGAACAACCCCAGGACAAACCCGAGATGAATGGCGAGCAGGCCTCCCATGAGCGGCGTCGCCCGGAACACGAGAAGCAGCAAGCCGGTCAGACCCGTCATGAAAAGCACGATGATAAAGGCCATATCCATACCAAGGGTTTCCGGCGCAGCCGGTTTGCGGTCCATCCGACGCTTGAGATAGAACAGTCCCCCCGTACCGATCACCAGGGCCAGCCCTCCCAGGGTTCCCAGTAGAACGGGCCAGCTCCAGAAGGGATAGGGCGCCGGTCGGTGCAGCAGGTGGTCATAGAAGAACGCTACCGTAGTAGAAGTCAAGCACAGTAGAAAGCCATAGAAGACCGCGTGGTGCAGGCGGCGACGGATCATGCTGAAGCGATCGTCGGGGTAGTTGCAGCCGTGCCCCCCGCCGTCCAGATATTTGAGCCGCAGGACATCCCAGACCGCCTGCCGGTGCGCCGGCCAGCGCTTGAGCTCTTCCGGGGTGCCGCCGAAAACCTGCCATAAACGGACGAACCCCTTGCCAAGGCCCACCAGCACCCACACGGCCAGCGCCATGAACGGCAATACCATGGCGGCATAGGGGATCACCTGGTAGAAGGCGCCTTCTCCCGTATGGGTGGCGAAGAGCACGCCACGCCCCTGGAACAAAAGGGTCAGCACAAGCACCAGCGCGACACCGAGGGCGGCGATCAGCCCGACGATCAGGCCGTTGTTCTGGAAAAAGCCCGCCATGGCCCTGGGCCAGCTCGCCTCCCGGTAGGTGTCCTGGCGCAGCTCCGCCAGGGTCCGGGGCACGTTGAGCATGAACTCGTGGGGCGGTGCATACTGGCAGGCATAATAGCAGCCGCGGCAGTTGTGGCAGAGATTGGCCAGATATTTCAGGTCCTGTTCCGAGAACACCCGCCGCAGTTCCATGGCCGGAAAGACGGCGCAAAACCCTTCGCAGTAGCGGCAGGCATTGCAGATCGTCATCACCCGGTCAGCTTCCTTTAAGATTGTCGATGACATGGTGCACCGCCTCCTTTCCTGCGATTCGACCAAAAACCGTACCGATGGTCATCCCGAAGCCGGCCATGTAGCCCTGCCCCAGGATGTTGCCCGCCATGATCTCGCCGGCCGCGAAGATGTTCGGGGACGGGCGGCCGTCCTGGAGCACCACCTGGGCCCGCTCGTTGACGGTCACCCCGAGATAGGTGAAGGTGATCCCCGGTCGCAGGGGATAGCCGTAAAAGGGCGGCGTATCCAGGGGCCGGGCCCAGTGGCTTTTGGGCGGTGTCAAACCTTCGGTGGCACAGGCGTCCAGCTCCGCCGGATCGAATGCCGCGGGACGCGTGGCGGCGTTGAAGGCGGCCACGGTTTCTTCCAGAGCGTCCGGATCCAGGGTCAGCTTATCGGCCATCTCCCGGATCGAGGCCGCCTCGATGGGCGGAAACACCGAGGGCATGAAGAGCTCGATGGACTTGGCATCGATGATTGAATAGGCGATCTGCTCGGGCTGCTGGGCCACCAGACGCCCCCAGATGGCATAGCGTTTGGGCCAGAAATCCTCCCCTTCGTCGTAAAAGCGTTCGGCGTTCCGGTTGACGACGATCCCGAAGGAGACGCAGTCCAGCCGCGTCACGATGCCGCCGTCGAATTTGGGCGCCCGGGCATCGATGGCCACGGCGTGGCATTGTCGGGGGTCGCCCACGGGCCTGGCGCCCTGATCCAGCAGAAGGCGCAGCAGGCGCCCCTTGTCATAGGGCGTGCCGCGGATGATGAAGTTGTCGGCGGCCTCCCCCCAGGCTTCTTTCAGCCAGTCGATATTGGCCTGGAACCCGCCGGCCGCCACCACCACGGCCCGGGCCGTGACAGTCCGGCGAACGCCGTCCTTTTCGACGGTGGCCGAGGTGAAACAGCCATCTTCAATAACAAGGTCCACCACTTCCGCTTCGTATAAAATAGCGACCCCCAGCCGCCGGGCGTTGGCATAATAGGCGTTCATCAGAGCCTTGCCGCCGCCCAGGAAAAAAGCATTGGTGCGGGAGAGGTGCAGGGTGCCGCGCATGGAGGGCTGGAACATGCAGCCGTGCCGGACCATCCAGGCGCCCAGATTGTTTGATTCGCGGATGGCGAAACGCGCCAGGTCCTCGTTCGTCTTGCCGGCGGTGACGCGCATCAGGTCGTCCCAGAATTCTTCCTCGAGATAGGGGCCGGTCAAATGGCTGTTGGCGCTGGTGTGCAGATAGCGCAGATTGCGCGTATGCCGGCTGTTGCCCCCCCGGAACTCGAAGGGGGCGCTTTCCAGCAGCAGCACGCTGGCTCCGGCTTCCCGTGCGGTCATGGCGGCACACAGGGCCGCGTTGCCGCCGCCCACGACGAGCACGTCGTAGGTACGGGAAAGATCGGCGGTGGTTTGACCGGTCGCGGTCATGGCGGTCACGTTGGGTTCCTCCTCCTGGTCTATTGGTTGCGTCTATCGATTGCGTCTATGGGCTGCGGCCCCTCCGGCACAGGGCCGGTGGCCTGCCAAAAAAGCAAAAGGCCTCTCAAAATGCGTACCAATTTTGCGATCGGCGCCATAATTCGGCCCCTGTAAGGACAAGGGCGACCATGGCAAGATTTCCCATCGCTATTATAAAACATAACGTTTCATTTATTGGACACTTTGTGTCAACATCGTGTTCCTCGTGCGGCCACCTCCTTGCCGACCTAACACATTTTATGGCCTCGAAGGAAACGGTACCCCAACCCGCTCGCCCTCGCGCACCAGGGAAGCCACCACGTCCGGTGTCAGCGGAATCCCGGTCGTCCGGCGCACCTGCTCGTTCAGCGCTTCCGGCTCACCCGGCATGCGGATCGCGTCGACCCCCGCCGCCCGGGGTTGGGCCTTCACCCGCGCCACAAGGGTTTCCATGCGGGCCTCGAACTGCGCCCGAGGCATGAAGAGGTCGGCTTTGAAGGCCAGGAAGAAATGCCCCGTTCCCTGGGGACCGTCCAGTCCGGTAAAGGGGTTGCGGGTCTCGCCGCCAAAGGCGGCCCCCGTGAAAACGCCGCTCAGCACATCCATCAGCATGGAAAGACCGGCCCCCTTGACGCCGCCCATGGGCAGCACGACGCCCTCGAAGGCTTCCGCCCCGTCGGTGGTGGGCCGGCCGTGCCGGTCCAGGGCGAGCCCCTCCGGGATGGCATCGCCCCGCTGGGCGGCAAACTTCAATTTGCCCCGGGCCACCACCGAGCAGGCCATGTCCAACACGAAGGGCGACGCCTGCCCCGCCGGGGCGCCCGCCGCAAACGGGCTGGTGCCCAGGAAGGGCGCCCGGCCGCCCCACACGGGCAGGGCCGGTGAGGCATTCGTGAAGGCCAGTCCCACGCAGCCGCCTTCGACCGCCTGGAGGATGTAAAGGGCGGCCATGCCGTAGTGGCCGCTGCGGTTTACCCCGGCCAGGCCCAGGCCGCACTCTCCGGCAATGGCAATGGCTTCAGCCATGGCCCGGCGTCCCACCACCAGACCGAGACCGTCGTCACCGTCCACCAGGGCCGCGGCCGGGGCCACGCGGTTAATTTTGATGTCCGGAGTGGGATTGGCGACTCCCCGCCGCAGGCGTTCGCAATACATGGGCACCCGGGCCACACCATGGGAATCGACTCCCCGCAGATTGGCTTTCACCAGGGCCCGGGCCGCGGTCCGGGCGTCGTGGGCCGACAGGCTGTAGCCGGCAAAGACCTCGGCCAGCCAGGTTTCCAGTTCTTGCCAGGCCACATTGATCGACTGATCCGGTTGCACGAACACCTCCTTCCGGGCGTCTTTGCAGGTCAAACGCCCCTGTTGGGCTGCTTGCGAACGCCTGTAAAGTCTTTTCGCATCCCCGCCGAATCGACGGGAGCGCCCATCCGCTATCCGTCACGCGGCAAAAAAAGGTCGGCGGTCCGGGTGTCGGGATCCTCCCGGGCCGCGACGCCTTCGGGGGCGACTTCCAGAATAGCCACCACGACCTTGATGCCGCAGATCGTTTCATGGGTCAGGTGCCCTCCCATGGTGGCCACCGTATTCCCCTCCACGAGAGAGGCGGCAAAGTGGGCGTGAATTTCGGCCCCGCCGGCGGCTTGTGGTGCAATCCATCCGGTCAGGGATACCAGTTCCATGGGACGCGTGATTTCCAGATAAAGGCGGTCCTCGGGTCTGACCGGAAATTGCCGGGGGAAATGTCTCAGGTTCCGGAAGACAGCCTTTTCCAAGGCGCCCAGTCCGGAAACGATGACCCCGGCCCGGATCTCCTCGCTTTGAACCGCTTCTTCGATGGCGCCCAGCAGGGGCGCCCCCCGTCGGGCGCGAAACTGCACCACCCGCCCGACGGCCTGACTGCCGATCTGGTCAATCCTTGTCATGACGCGCCTCCTCCTCTTCAACTGGTGATGGTATGCCAATGATCAACCGCACCCGCTGGCATGGCGCAACCGGCAGGCATGGGCAACCTTGAAACGCAAATGTGGAACCGATTGCCTGCGGTTTGCAATAGACGTGCACAGAATGCGCTTGATCCGCTGTGGTAAATGGAGAAACCGTGCCGTGGGCAACCTGGCGGTTAGCCCGGCTATTTTATGAAAGTTGGGACGCATGCCATTGGCGGTTTGGATTAAAGCGGCAGAAAAAGAAGGGCGGCCTTTGGGGGAGATAGAGGAGAAATCGAAGCGCGCCTACGACCATGAAACCGTGTGCCTGAAAACGGTCGGGCCCCACTTGCGCGGCCGGCGCCAGGCATAAAAGGGACGGATCTCAAAGCAGAAAGACCACTTGATTGAAATAGTGCCCCTCCGGAGGTGGTCGATTTTGGTTTCTGGTCCCGCCGCACAGCGCGGGATTTCACGCCTGATCTTAAAAACTGCGGTGTTCAACAAAGCCGCAGACGACTGGCGTCCCGCTGGGCGGGACTTCCCATCTGATTGATTTTTCAACGGTGGGTGCCCACAGGCGTAGCCGGGCTACGCCGAGGACCGACAGGAGGCGAGAACGCCAGCCTGTCCGCCAAAGGTGGATTTGGTCCACCGGCGGCGGGCCAGGGGCCAGAAGATGCCATTTATGGATGGGCCCTAAATAGCAAATTGGCAAGATGTTAAGCGTTGAAACGGTCCCCCGCCCTTCTGCTCTTGCGGAAAGCCAGGATCATCTGAGCCACGGGCATCACGAGAAATCCCAGGGTCATCAGGTTAATGACCATGGTGACGGGACGCTGCCACAAAAAGGCAATGGAACCGTTGTAAATTTCAAGCGAGCGTCTGAGATTGTCCTCCATCAACCCTCCCAGAATGAATCCCAGCAGTATCGGCGCCATGGGGTAGTTCAAGAGCCTCGCCACCAGGGCGACGGCAGCAATCGCCACCATCATCTCGATATCGAAAGTATTGAAGGTCACCAGGTAGACGCCGATGATCGAGAAGAAAAAGATGCAGGGGATGAGGATGTTTTTGGGCACGGCCAGGAGACGCGCAAAATAGGGAATCAACGGCAGGTTGAGAATGAGCAGGAACACATTGCCCAAATACATGGACATGATGACGGCCCAGAAGACTTCGGGCCGTTCCACGAACATCCGCGGGCCGGGCTCGATGCCGTAGGCGATCAAGGCCCCCAGCATCACGGCCGTGGTTCCGGAGCCCGGTATCCCCAGAGTCAAAAGCGGAACGAAAGACCCGGAACTCGCCGCATTGTTGCCCGTTTCCGGTGCCGACAAGCCGATGATGCTCCCCTTGCCGAACTCTTCCCGGTCTTCTTTGGAGGCCAGGTTGCGCTCCATTCCGTAGGAAAGGAACGAGCCCAGCGTGGCCCCGGCGCCGGGCAGGGCCCCGATGAAAAACCCCAACAGGGAACAGCGGCCCATGGTGGGCAGGATTTTTTTAAACTCTTTTTTGGTAACCTTGAGATCGCTGATGCTGCCGACGTTTTCCGATTTGAAGACCCCCGTGGTGTCCAGGCGCTTGAGAATCATCAGCAGGCCTTCGGTGAGGGCGAACGTGGCCATGGCCAGCATCAGAAAACTGATGCCGTCGAGCAGGTCCAGGCTCCCAAAGGTATAGCGCTGGACGCCCGAGGTCTGATCCGTTCCCACGGTGGACAGCATCAACCCGACCACGACCATCAAAACCGCCTTTAAAAAGCCCCCCTTGCCTGCGAAGGCGGACACCGCCGTGAGCCCCATGACCATCAGGGCGAAATAATCGGATGACTGGAAGCTTTTGGCAACCGAGGCCATCATGGGCGCCGCGATCATCAGCAGGATCACGGCCACGGTACCCCCTGTGAAGGAGGAATACGCGGCGATGGCCAGGGCTTTACCCGGCTTGCCCTTTTGGGCCATGGGGTAGCCGTCGAAGGCGGTTGCCACGGTGGCGGCTTCGCCCGGCGCATTGATCAGGATCGAACATGTGGATCCGCCGAAGATGGCGCCATAATATACGCCGGCCAGCAGTACCATACCGGTGGCGGGATTCAACCCGTAGGTCACGGGAATCATCAACGCCACGGCGGTAATCGGCCCAAGCCCCGGCAGCATGCCGATAAAGCTGCCGATAAAGCATCCAAAGAGCACCACCACGATATTGACGGGGATCAACGTGGTCTGGATGCCGATCCACATCCCGTCTAGCATGCCTTCCCACATTATTTGATCACTCCTATCATGTAGAAAATCTCACCTGGCGCGATGTACATCCCCAGGATGTAGGACATCAGGAAGAACAGCCCGATGACCAGCGGTACGGAGGCCAATACCATCACTTTGAGGCTTCGCTCACCGAGAATATAAAAACCGGTATTCAAGAAAAGAATCGAGGAGATGATGAACCCCAGCCATTTCATGATCAGCCCGTAGATGACGGTGATGCCGAGAAACCAGATGGCCCTTTGCCAGTCCAGCCCGGCGAAAACCTCTTTCAGGCTCCGACGGCCTTCCGCTTCGATGGTCGGCAGCAGAATAATCAAAAGCGATATCACCACGCCGGCAATGCCCAGGGCAAAGGGCATGGTGCGGGCATTGATGACCTCATCCTGCGATAGAAAGGTCAGGGGAATCGTGAAGGCGCCCAGTCCGTAGGCCACGGAAAAGAGCAGACACAGGAAAGCCCCGATTTTTTCACTGTTCATAGGTGTTGCCCCCGTTGGGCGGGACCGTCGACGACATATTCATGTGCGGCGTGCGACGATCCCGCGTGGCACTAGCAAAAACGATCCATTCCGGACGGGCATTATTTGATGAATCCCATGGTCCGCATCAACCCGCCGATCATCTTTTCCTGCTTTTCCAGAAAGGCGTAGAATTCTTTGCCCGGTTTGTAGAGGTTCTGCCAGCCGTGGCTTTTCCGGATGGCTTCCCATTCCGGGGTTCCATACATCGCTTTCAACATCTGCTCAAAGGCCAGCGCCCGTTCAGCAGGCAGCCCTGGAGCGCCGAAAAATCCGCGCCAATTGGCGAAGGTGGCATCGTAGCCCAATTCCGTGAGGGTCGGGACATCCGGTGTGGCGGCCAATCGCTCCTCGGAGGTGACGGCCAGAATGCGCACCTCGTCCTGCCTGGCCAAACCCACCGCTTCTGAATAGCCCGTGGACAACACCTGGGTATCTCCGGATAAAAGGCCGGCCATGGCTTTTCCACCGGCATCATAGGGAACGTATTTGACTTTCAGCGGATCGCCGCCGGCCGCCTGAAAGGCCATCGCGGCCACGATATGGTCCATCCCCCCCTTGACCGATCCACCGGCAATGCGAACCGATGTGGGATCCTTTTTGAAATCATCCACAACCTGCGTCCAGGTTTGATATTTGGAGTTGCTGGGCACCACAAAGGCCGCATAGTCGGCGATCACCGATGCAATGGGTGTCAAGTCCCGGAACGACTGGGGGAACACGCCCGTAAGCGAGCGGATGATGATGGGCGTGGAATTGACCATGAGGGTGTCCTGCTGGCGTTTGGCCGTTGAGATCATGTAGTTGAGGGCCTTGCCGCCGCCACCGCCGGACATGTTCTCAAACGAGGCGTGTTTGATGATACCGGCATCCATCAGGGCCTTGCCCACGCCCCGGGCGGTACCGTCCCATCCGCCGCCGGCGCCGCCGGGAATCAGAAAATGCACTTTCTCAGGCCAATCTCCGGCGCCGACCGGAACGGCAAACACCATTGCGGCCATCAGGATCACAGCCACCATCCATTTTCCGTGCAAAAGCCATTTTCGGGGAATCGCTTGCATTTCATTCCTCCTTTCGTCACCGCGTTGTTGGGCCGCTGCCACGCAAAGGCAACGGTGCTATCAAAGGCGGGGGGCCCGGCCTAAAAGAGTTGATGGCCGGCCGTTCCGTGTTGTTAGGGAGGGATCATGGCTTACCGGATTTCGATAATGCCGTTTGCAATTAACCCCTCGATCTCGTCGGTCGTGTACCCGCACCGGCGATAAAAATCCCGGGAGCCCTCTCCGATGCCCGGCGGATGGGATCGGAGATCGAATCCGGAGCCATCGAGCCGCAACGGGATTTTCGGCAGCTTCACCGTTGCCCCTTCGGGGATTTTCGTCGTGACCAGGCCGCCGGATTGGTTCAAGTGCGGGTCTTCAAACAAATCCTGGGGGCGATTAACCGGGGCAAAGGGGATGCCGGCCTGCTCGGCCAGCGCCATCAGCTGTGCTTTGGGGACCCCCCCCAGCCGACGGCGCAGCTCCGGCAAAAACCACTCCTGAGCCTCGATCCGACCCTGGTTGGATGCCAGCCGGTCATCGGCCGCCCAGTCGGTGAACTGGAAGGTATCGCACATCCGCTTCCAATGCCGATCCGAGGTAATGCCGATGAATACCTGCTCGCCATCCGCCGTCTGGAAAAGATCGTAGATCGACCAGGCACGGCCCCGCTCGGGCATGGGGGGCGGCGCCTCACCGCTGACCGCGGCTACGGCCATATGCTGCCCCACCAGGAAGGCCACCGACTCGAAGAGCGAGGCCTGCACCAGTTGACCCCGGCCCGTAAACTCGCGCTGGTATAACGCTGCCAGGATTCCGATCGCACCATAGCTGCCGCCCAGGATGTCGGTCACCGAAGCCCCTGCCCGCAGCGGCCGGCCGGCTGGTCCGGTCATGTAGGCCAGCCCGCCCATCATCTGAACCACCTCGTCCAGGGCCGGACGCTGGGCATAAGGACCGGGCATAAAGCCTTTCAGGGAACAGTAAATCAAGCGGGGATTGCAGCGGGAACAGACGTCGTAACCCACCCCGAGCCGTTCAACCGTGCCGGGACCGAAGTTTTCAACCAGCACGTCAGCCTGGGCCACCAGCTTCAGCAGAAGCTCCCGTCCCTTGTCGGATTTCAAATCGATCGCGAGGCTTTTTTTATTGCGGTTGAAACAGGTAAAAAAACCCGAGCCGAACCCCTTGAGCCACCGCGTGTCGTCACCCATGCCGGTGCGCTCGACCTTATAGACATCCGCGCCCATGTCGGCCAGCACGAGGCCGCAGGTCGGGCCCATGACCGTATGTCCTAGTTCCAGGACGGTAATGCCCTCCAGCGGCAGGGACTGCTGGTTTTGCATGCGCCTTCTCCTGTGTGTCGTTTGGATCGTTATGATTGATCTGAGTCCTCCATCAGCGGTAGAGGGCTCAAAGCGATACGAATTGCAAAGGGGAGGCCAAACATGCCAAAAGGTTATAACCGACTGTTTAATCAGATAAATTCTGAAAAACCGCATGACCAACAACACTAGAGTGCGCCGAAAATCTGAAAAAAACAGTCCAAAAAAAATGGAACTGTCTGAAAAAATCAGACCATTCCATCGCCCCGCATTGACCGTCAACACCCGGGGCGGATACGTTGCTTCGTATCAAGGAACCTGATATCAAGCTCCCATGATACGTTTGGTTCTATCGGTCATCTGTCTTTGGTGGACCATCGGGGTTTCACCGGCCTGGGGCTACCGGATTGCCATTTTCGATTTCGATGACCGACATCCATTCCCCGATGAACTGGGACGCCATATCGAATCCCGCCTCGAAGCCCTGCTGGATGACGCTGTCGTGGAGCACTTTTGCGGCCGAGGCGATGAAAAACGCGCCGTTCGAATCCTGGTCGGCATCGAACAGCAGGGTTTCGACCTGGCCATCGTTCGCACCTCGGACGCACTCATCGTCGCCCAGCACACCCTCTTCAACACCCCGACGCTCTACACCAATGCCAACAATCCTCTGATTCTGGGGTTTCACACCCTGGGGCCGCCCGGCGGCAACATATCAGGCGTCTCCTATTACATCCCCATCGAAAAGCGCTTGCGTGTCTACCGGGTTCTCCAGCCGTCACTGCAGCACCCCGGCTTCATCTTCGATCTCAACAACCAGTCCTGCCACGCCGAAATACCGGAAACCCAGGAGGCCTGCGCCCGGTTAGGGCTGACCTTTGATGTCGAGTTCGTCGAAACGACCGCCCAGCTCCCCCAGGCCGCCCGGGCCCTCATCGGGCGAGGTGCCGATGCGGTGGTGGCCGCGACCAGCGGGATGATCTATGAAAACATCGATACCTTCATCGATGTTACCGATCAGGCCGGCATCCCGATTTATTCGTTTTACAAGACAGGCGTTCAGCAGGGGGCGGTGGCCGCCATGTCCAGCGATTTTTTTCAGATGGCGGACGAACTTCTGCTGCCCATGGCGGTAAGGGTGTTGCGGGACAAGGTCAGTCCGGGGGACATGCCGGCCGCCTTCCTGGAAAGAAACAAAGTGTTTATCAACATCGGCCAGGCCCGCAAACTCCATCTCACCATTCCGGATCGCATCCGCCTCGATACTTCCGATCTCATTATCGAGAAAATTCCCTGAGGTATCGCCGCGCTGCGCCAGCCCTCCCGCCGGACGGCAAACAATCGGAGGCCGGGGGCCTTCAGGCGCCGGGCTTGCGGATCCCGTATTGTTTCAGCAATTGGTAAAGCCGGGCGCGTTTTAAACCCGAGACGGCGCAGGCCTTGTCCATATCGGCGCGGCAGTGTTCGACGAGTCGTTCCAGATAATCGCGTTCCACCTTTGCGATGGCTTCGGCCCGATACTGTTTCAGCGCCGGAAAGGCGGTTTCCCCGGCCCGCAACAACGCCGCCGGATCGGCGTGCGGTCCGTCGCAGGGACTCGTCCGCTGGCGGATATGCTGGGCCCGGATGTATTCCGGCAGGTGTTTGGGATAGAGCGTCGGGCAGGCCGGCTCCATGACCAGGGCACTCTCCACGGTATTGATCAATTCACGCACGTTGCCCGGCCAGTGATAGCGCATCAGAACATCCAGGAATTCATGCGAAGGGTCTTTGGCCGGCCCGCCGGACCGTTCGCCAAAAGTTTCCACGGTGTGGGCCACGATGTCGCGAATATCCTTTTTGCGGTCGCGCAACGCCGGGAGTTCGATCATAAAGGTCCGCAGCCGGAAGAAAAGATCCCGCCGGAAGCGCTTCTGCTCGACATCCGATTCCAGGTCGCGATTGGTGGCGGAAATCAGCCGGAAATTGCTGCCCACCTCGGTATTACCCCCCACCGGAAGACAGGTCTTCTCCTGCAGCACCCGCAGAAACGTTTTCTGCATGGCCAGCGGCAATTCGCCCACCTCGTCCAGAAACAGGGTACCGCCGTCGGCCTTCTTGATCAGCCCCTGGCGCGCCTTTTGCGCACCCGTGAAGGCGCCCCGCACATGGCCGAAGAGAATACTTTCGGCCAGGGTCTGGGGCAGGGCGGCACAATCCACCACCACAAAGGCGTGGTCGGCCCGGGCACTGTTTTGATGGATGGCCCGCGCCAGCAGCTCTTTACCGGTGCCGGTCTCGCCGCCGATCAGGACGCTGGCGTCGGTCTTGGCGGCATGGCTCATGAGAACGAGGCACATGAAAAGCTTCGAGCTATGGCCGATGATGCCGCATCGATCGACCGCCAGCGGTTCCGCGAAGGATGCTTTCTGCCGGCGATATTGGAGGGCCCTCTTCAGGGATAGCCGCAGGTCGTTGATACGGGCCGGTTTTTCGATATAATCCCACACGCCGCTTTGTAGCGCCACTTTGGCGCCGCCTTTGTCCCCGTACCCCGTAATGATGATGACCTCCGGCGCACGCGGTATGGCCTGGAGGGCGGGGACACAGCTCAGACCGCTGCCGTCGGGGAGTCGGACATCGAGGAAAATCACGTCAAACGCTCCCGACAAGGCCAGGGAAAGTCCTTCCGCCACGGTTCCGGCGGTTCGAGCTTCAAACCCCTCCTCTTGGACCATGCGCGCCAGGGTGTAGCACATCCCCTCATCGTCATCCACGATCAGGATCGCGGTCGCCTGGGGTGCCTCCTCTTCCATTTTATCGTTTTTCATCCAAAACCCTCCGCACGGCCAGGGACAAATCTGTCCGGCTCAGTGGCTTGTTCAAAAACTTCCAGGTCCCCTCGCGCTGCGCCGCCCGTCCCAGATTTTCGAGTTTCATCCCCGTGTAAAGAATGACCGGCAGATCGGGACGCAGCGCCTGCAACCGCTGGCCGAGGTCAAGACCGTTCAGGTCCGGCATATTGTAATCGAGCAAGGCGAGATCGAAACCGTCCGGATCACGCTGGAAAAAGGCCAGCGCCTGCGGACTGTCGAGGAAAAGACGCACCCGATAGCCCAAACCGGACAGGATCCTTTTGATAATATCCCCCAGGACCGGCTCGTCATCGACCACCAAAATGGCTTCGGATCCTTCGGGCAGGGGTAAGGCGGTTTCGGTCAGGGCGACGATATCCGGATGACTCAGACTCGGCAGCAGGACCTGGAAGGTCGTCCCGTTTCCCACCGCGCTGCTCACATAGACGCCCCCCTCGTGCCCCTGGACGATGCCATGCACGACGGAGAGTCCCAGGCCCGTCCCCTGCCCGACACCCTTGGTCGTAAAAAAAGGGTCGAAAATGCGGTGGAGCTGTTCCTGCGGAATACCGCATCCGGTGTCACTGACCGTGAGCAGGGCGTAGGGTCCGGCTTTCAACTCCGGAAAGGCACCGCCCGCGTCCAGGATCTCTTCTTCGGTCAGGGCGATGCGGATGACACCACCGCCCGGCGCCATGGCGTGGGCGGCATTGGTACAGAGGTTCAACAAAACCTGCTGCATCTGGGTCGGGTCGGCCATCACGGTGCCGTCGGTGGCGTCCAGGCGTGTCTGAATCGTCACCGCGGCCGGCAGCGTGGACGCCAGGAATTTGACCACCTCCTTGATAAAGGGCCTTAGCATCAGAGGCTTCGGTTCGCTTTCATCCTGCCGGCTGAAGGTCAGGATCTGCCGCACCAGGGCTTTGGCCCGCATGCCGGCGTCGACCACCTTTTCCAGATCGTCGCGGGCGAGACTGTTGGCGGGAATTTGATCCATGGCCAGTTCGCTGCATCCGATGATCACGCCCAGCATATTGTTGAAATCGTGGGCGATGCCGCCGGCCAACGTGCCGATGGCTTCCATTTTCTGGGTCTGGCGCAGTTGGGCCTCGAAGCGCAGCTTTTCGGTCACGTCCCGACTGACCGCGGCACAGCTGATAAACCGGCCGGAGGCGCTTTTAATGGGCGAGACCGTCGTTTCCATGATAATTTCGCTGCCGTCCTCCTTGCGGTTGGAAAAGGTCCCGGTCCAGACCCGGCCCTGGGTGGCGGTGTCAAAAGCCTCACGGTAGCGCATCACGTTGCGCTGATCCGCCCCCAGAAAATCGGGCTGGCGGCCGAGGGCCTCCTCCCTGCGGAAGCCTGTCGTCGTCTCGAAGGCCGGGTTGACGTAATCGATTTCACCCCGGTCGTTGGTAATGATGATGGTGTCCGCCACTTGAACGACAGCGGCCGATAGCCGGCGCAGTTCGGCCTCGGCGTTTTTGCGGTGGGTAATATCCTGGACCATGCCTTCGATGTGCCGCAAAGCCCCCTGGGCATCGTAAACCGCCCGGCCGTTGATGAGCACCCAGATCCGGCGGCCGTCCCTGCGAACCATCCGGGTTTCGAAGGACTGGAGCGTTTTGCTGTCCAGAATCGAGCGGATCATGCGCTGCCGGTCGGCCGGCTGGGCCCAGTGCTGGGATGCGATGTCGGTGGTTTGGGCAATCACCTGCTCAGGGGAATCATAGCCCAAAATAGCGGCATAGGCGGGGTTGGCACTCAGGATCCGCCCTTCGCGCGTGGACTGGTAGATGCCCTCCAGGGCGTTTTCAAAGATACTCCGGTATTTCTTTTCGGCCTTCTGAATCGTGGTGAGTTGCAGCTGAATGCGCCGCCCCATCTGGTGGAGGGTATCGACCAGCGAACGGAATTCGGCGTGGTGCGCCTCGGGCGGCAGCCCCTCATAATGCCCCGCGGCATAAGCGTTGACCACGGCATTGAGCCGATCCAGCGGTCTTTTCAGCAGGGTGCGCAGCATGATGCCGGTCAGCAGAGCCAACGCGGCGATATTGAGAATGATGGTCAGGCCGAATGATCCGAAGAGCTGACGCGTAAAGCGGCTGATGTACCCATGGGTCAGCACGATCCGCACCCTGCCGATGGGGATACCGAGCCGCGAGAGGGTCACGCTGCGCTCGAAGGATGAGGAGGCTTCCGGTTTGGCCATGGCGATGTCGAGCAGTCCGCGTTTGTCCTGAACCTGGATGCCCATGATCAGATCGTTCTGGAGATAGGTCCGGCAGACCGCATTGATGGTTTCGTAATCGTAGTTCCACAAGGGGGTCACGAGGGTATCCTTGAGGAAGGCCACGTATTCGTCCGCTTTGGCCTGCAGCTCGGACTGGGCCTTGTGCTTGGCCGTGTAGTAGGCTGTGACAAAGGCGATGGAGGAGACCAGCGCCGCAATCAGGATAAGCCCGAGGGTCAAATCCTTGGATAGGGAGCGGGGGGATGCTTTCAGGATGCCCATCGATCAGCCGTCCTTTCATCGATCAGCTTGCTGCCACCGGCGGATCGGGATTCTGCCGTGCCGTCAAATGAAACGTTTCATGAGCTCGTCGATGGCCGCATCCACATTGCCGGCATGGATCCCGTACTGCCGGCAGGCCTGCGCCACCCGGTCCCGTCGATCAGGTACCGCCAAGTCCGCCAGGCGGGTGAAAAGCCCCAGGCGGCGGCCCACCTGGTAGAGGACCTGCTCTTCCGGGGGCAAGGCCAGGAAATCCCGGATGACCCGGGTCATGGCGGCTTTGTCCGCGGGCAGGCGGCCTTCCACCTCCTGGAAGAGATTGAGAATGTGGTCGCTCTTGATAATGCTGGAAATCCCCTCCAGATGTTCCAGGAAGAGCAGGGTTTCTTCCGCCATTTCACGGTCCGTCAGTTTGACGAAACGACCGGCCGCGGAATCCTCGTAGAGCGCGGTGTGGTTGGGAATGGCCAGGGTGCGCAGCCGGATGAAATCCGGATCGATCTGATTGAGGGCCTCGGCGGTCTCCAGGGCGTGCTCCCGGGAGAGATCCCGCCCCCCCAGGCCCGGCATGACGTATTCGGAGAGTTCCATCCCGGCCTGTTTGATCTTGCGGCCGGCCTTGATGTGAACGGCCTTGCTGACCCCCTTTTGCATGCGGGCCAGCACCCGGTCCGATCCGGATTCCAGCCCGATATGGATGCGGTTCAGACCGGCATCGGCATAAGCGCGCAAGTCCTCTCCTGCGATGCGGGCCACGGTGTGGGAACGGGCATAGGAGGTGATGCGTTCCACCGAGGGGAAACAGGCGCGCAAACGGGCCAGGACCTGCTTCAGGTCCTCCGGTTTGATGATCAGGCTGTTGGCGTCCTGGAGAAAAATGGAACGCATGCCGCCGGAGAACCAGTGCAGGGCCGCCTGGAAAGCGCCGTCGTCGCGCGGGACCACGCTGCTGCCCACCCGGTGCACATCATCGGGGGTGATGCGCCCTGCCCCGCCGGCTGCCTCCTGCAGGGCCGCGACGTAGCGCTGCACCCGATCGATGTCTTCGATCACATGGGCAACTGGCCGCAGAGAAAAGCGCCGGCCCTTGTAGACCGGGCAGAAGCGGCAGCGGTTCCAGGGGCAGTTGCGCGTTACACGGATCAGCAGACTGTCAGCTTCGCTGGGGGGCCGGATGGGACCCTGTTCGAAGCCCTGGTAGCGCTGCTTTTCTTCTCTGCTGGGGATCATGATCGTCGTCTCCGCACGGAAAGCGATTGATCCCCTTACATATCTTCAGGGTGGCGAAAAGTAAAGAATGCCGGCCGGTGGGCGCAGAAGCGGTCGGTCTATGCGCGCCGCTTCAGGGGCGCGCCGCTTGGCCAGCCGGGGGAGGCGGGGCGGCCGGGAGGGCCTCCTCGCCGGGCGCCGTCTTCTGCCAGCGGAAGCGGATCTTGGCCCCGCCATAGGGGCACTGGTCCACGCAGCGCAGGCACATGAGGCACTCGGCCATGGGAATCTTCGGCGATATGCCCTCCCGTAAGGCCTCCCGGTCGATAATGCCGGTGGGGCAGATATCGGCGCATTGCATACAGGAAAACTTCTTGCACTGCCGGGCGCCGATCACGATCTTGATCAGGCCCATGCGCGCGGCCAGGGCCAGCACCGCGCCCACCGGGCAGAAATAGCGGCACCAGCTCCGGCGCTGGCCCACTTCAAGGGCGGCCACCGCCGGGAAAATCGCCATCTGGACGCCCGCGAGCAGACCGTTGGGGCCGTAAGAGCGGCACAGGCTGCCGATGGGACAGACCGTACAAAAGGGTTGAAACCCCAGACCGGCACTGGCGCCCACCGCGCCGGCCAGCACCCCGTATTTGATCATGCGGTTTTTAAGAAACCGGGGCAATCCGAACGTGGGGGTCACCTTGCCCACCAGGTCGAGCAAAAACCCGAAGGGGCAGATCCAGCCGCAAAACACGCGCCCCAGCAGCAGGGTCAGCACCATGAGGATCGCCGCCGACCCCAGACCGGTCAGCCACAGGGTCCGGGAGGAGGCCAGGTTCTGCAGAAAACCGGTGGGGCAGGCCAGGTTGACCGCCCCGGCTCGGAAATAGCAGAAGGTTCCCACGAACACCATCACCAGCAAAAAGAAGGCCAGGGCCTGAACCGGCCAGCGCAGCAGCCTGATCCAGCCGAAAGCCTTGCCCCGGGTAAGCTTGAGGGCCTTTTCCGGGCATTGCTTTACACATGCCGGGTCGCCGTTGCACAGATCGCACTTTTCGACGCGGCCGGTCTCCGGATCTTTCAAGGGCGCCGCTTCCGGACAGGCCAGAGCGCACAGGCCGCAGTCCGTGCAAAGACGCCGCTCGATGCGCACGATTCCGTCTTCCCCCTTGGCAATGGCACGGGTGGGACAGACCGCCATGCACAGGGGGTCCCGGCAGTGCTGGCAGTAAATGGCAAAGTTTCGGCCGTCCTTCTCCGCCGTGAGCACACGGATGGCTGCGACCGCCGGGCCGTCCTCCAGGGAATGCCGGTTGGCGCAGGCGGTCACGCATTCGCCGCAGCCCGTACAGCGCGCCGGATCGAACAGCATCACCGGCGGCCGGCGGGGCAGCTTGCGCTTCCCGGTCCGGGGCCGCAGCTCTTCCATGGTGATCATCGTTTCGACTCCGTTGGCTCTATCCAGCATCGTGTTTCCGCTGCTCTTGTTGTTGGTCTGGCCGCAGGGAGGGAGCCCCAGCGTTGTGCCGGGCATACCGGTGCTGCCGGCATACGGCACAGGTGGCCAGGTAATCCCCGGCGGGATGGCCCAGACGCGCCTGGACAAAGGCCTCCACCGGCCGGGGCACAAAGGGCGTGCCACAGATGGCGCAGGGGCGGATCTGGTCATCCCGGCCCGTTTCGACGGCCAGCCGGCGCAATCCCTGGATCAGGTCCCGGCAACTGACCCCTTCCGGGCAGACATCGGTGCCGGCATTGCATCCGGTGCAGCACCAGATGGCCGGATCCTGGAGAAGGTCGTCGTCCGTCAACGCCCTGCGGATGATGCCCCGGGGCGACATCTCCCACCGGAAGTCAGGGTACATTTCCACCATGGGGCAGGCCGCCACGCACTTGCCGCACTCCACGCAGCCCCGGGCGCCCGTGGCCGTCAGGATGGCGTCCATTTTTGCTTTCAGGGATTCGGACATGTCGCCTCCCTGACGATTTGGGCCGCACAGGCCTTGAATTCAGGCACCTCGGAAACCGGGTCCAGAGCATTGTTGGTCAAGGCGTCGGCCGGCGCTTCGTTAAAATGAAAGGCGGCAAACACCGTCCCCGCAGCCACCTTCGGCACCACCCGGGCCGTGGTCATTATGGCGCCGCGTCGCGTCTCGACCCGGATGCGGTCCCCGTCACAGATCCCCCGGCCTTGTGCATCCTGCGGGTTGACCTCCACAAAGGGTCGGTCCACCTCGCGCTGAAGGGACGGGGACCGTCGCGTCATGGTGCCGGTGTGGTAATGGCAAAACATCCGGCCGGTGATCAGCACCAGCGGATAGCGCTCGTCCGGCATCTCCCGGGGGGGCTGGTAGTCCGGTACCACGAACAGGCCCCGCCCCCGGGCGAATTGTTCCTGGTGCAGCACGGCCGTCCCTGGATGATTGGTATCCGGACAAGGCCACTGCAAGCCCCCTGCGTTCAGCCGCCCGTAGCGGATGCCGCCATAGGAGGGCGTCAGCGATGCGATCTCGTCCATGACCGCGGCGCTGTCGGCATAGCTGAAATCCAGGCCCAGGGCCTGTCCCACCCGGCACAGGATCGTTAAATCGTCCCGGGCGTCTCCCGGCGGATCCACGGCTTTGCGGAGGCGCTGCACCCGGCGCTCGGTATTGGTAAAGGTGCCCTCCTTTTCGGCAAAGCAGGCCGCCGGCAGCACCAGGTCGGCCAGGCGCGTGGTGTCGGTAGGAAAGATGTCCTGGACCACCAGGAAATCGAGCCGCTTTAGAAATTCAATGGTGTGCCGCTGGTCGGGGTCGCTCATCACCGGGTTCTCCCCCATGATATAGGCCGCCCGGATCGGGCTTTCGGCAGCAGCCATGGCCGCGGTCACGGTCAGGCCGGGTTCCGCCGGCAGCGAACCGCCCCATTGCGCTTCGAAGCGGGCCCGCACGCGGTCATCGTCGACCTTCTGGTAGCCGGGCAGCACATTCGGCAGCCCCCCCATGTCGCAGGCCCCCTGGACATTGCATTGGCCGCGCAGGGGGCAGATGCCGGCCTGGGGCCTGCCCACCTGGCCGCACATCAGCGCCAGATTGCACACCGCAAATACATTGGCCGTGCCGCACACATGCTGGGTAATGCCCATGCAAAAAACGATCATGGCCGCGGGCGCCCGGGCGTAATCCTCGGCCACCTGCCGGATCAGCTCCGGCGCCACGCCGCATACCGTTGCGGCCCGCTCCGGCGCCCAATCGTCCAGGTGGGCAGCAAGGGCCGCCAACCCCTCGGTGCGCTGATCGATAAAGGTCTGGTCCGCCAGTCCGTTGGCCAGGAGGTGATGCATCATGCCGTTAAAAAGCGGGATGTCGGTGCCGGGCCGCAGGGTCAGATGGAGATCGGCGTTCCTGGCCATTTCCGTGGTCCGGGGATCGATCACCACCAGCCGGGCCCCTTTTTCCCGGGCCCGGTAGATTTCCCCCATGGCCACCGGAAAGGTCTCGGCCGCGTTGGATCCGACGGCCAGGATGAAATCGGTATTGGCAAAATCCGCCAGGGAATTGGTCATGGCGCCGCTGCCCAGGGCCCGGCCCATGGCCGCCACGGTGGGGCCGTGGCAAAGACGGGCGCAGTGGTCCACATTGTTGGAACCGAAGCCCCGACGGATCAGCTTCTGGAACAGGTAGTTCTCCTCGTTGGTGCAGCGGGCCGAGCAGAGGCCGCCCACCGCGCCGGCACCATGGCGCTCCGCCACCTCACCCAGCCGCCCTACCAGGACGTCGATGGCCTCGTCCCAGGAAATGTCAACAAAACGCCCGCCCTTTTTCAGCAGGGGTGTCGTCAGCCGGTCCGGATGGTGGATAAATTCGCCGGCCGACCAGCCCTTGATGCACAAGGTGCCCTTGGAGACAGGATGCCCCCGGTCCGGCTGGCAGCCCACCACCCGGCCGTCGCGTACCGTCAGGATGAGGCCGCAGCCGGTACCGCAATAGGGGCAGATGGTTTTTACGAAATCAGGTCCCATGACGTTTCCTCGATGGAATCGGTCCAATCGGGAAGGGCAATCTCCTGCGCCGGCGCATCGATATAGTTGGCCAGCAGCGGCGACAACCGCTCCGCTTCCGTCCCAGCGTCGTACTGATAGCTGCGCTGCAGGGCGTTTCGCAGGGGAAGCTGCAGCAGCATCAGCGGGATGCCCACCGGGCAGGCCTCCTGACAGGCGCCGCAGGCCACGCAGGCATCGGCCACATGCATGGCCCGCACCAAATGGAAGGTGAGCATGTCCGGCGCGATCTCGCCCGGCGCCGTCCACACACGATCCTCCAGTTTGCAGCTCTCGCAATGGCACACCGGACAGGCATTGCGGCAGCCGTAGCACTTGATGCAGCGGGAAAACACCTCCTGCCATTTGGCAAGCCGGACGGCACGCTCCCCGCCCAGGTATTGGCGGACCAGGTCGCTGCGGGACAGATCGGCGCCGGCCGCCTTTTCACCTGCGTCCACCCGGGACGGCCAAGGACGCCGGCACAGGCAGCGCTGGGCCTGGGCGGCTGAGCAGGCCACCCCGATCATGTGCAGACGTCCGGGATCGAGGCGGTGGCGTTTGCCCAGTTCCACCAGGGCCCGTTCGTCACAGCCCCGGCACACCACTGCCAGGCGGTAACTCTCCGGGGTCTGGACCAGCACGGACAGCGCGATTTTGGCCAACACCCATTTGGGCTCCAGCACCAGAGCGGCCAGCGCGTCGGCCTTGTCGAAGACCCGGGGCGCCACGCCGTCCTCATCCCCGGCAAGCCCCAGGACCCCGTCGGCGGTTTGATGTTCGAGTATGTCCCGGGCCATCCCGCGGACCGTATCAAGCGTCATCGCCCCAACCTCCAAGGACAGGGTCCGTCTTCGTCACCCGGCACGTCAGGGCGGACAGGGCCGCTATCCGCTGGGAAAAGCGCCGCATCAGGGCCGCGAACTGGTGGCCTTCATGGGCGGTCCCGAAACTGGTCAACAGCCGGTCCGCGCCGATCCCCACGGTTTCGAGCAGGGTGGTCAGCAGGGCCATGCGTTTGGCCGCGGCATGGTTGGCCCGGTTGTAGCGGCAGCCGTCCAGGTGACAGCCCAGGACCGCCACCCCCTCCGCCCCGGCGGAAAAAGCCTTGAGGATGACATCCGGATCGACCCCGGCGGCGCATTCCACCGGCACGCAGCGGAAACCCGCCGGCATGGGCAGCCGTTGCCGCCCGGCCTCGTCCGCGCCGATCCCGGAACACCACCGGCAGGCAAAGACCAGGATTTTCGGATCGGCCCCATCCTGGGGTCGGTTTGCGATCGTTTTTTCGGTGACGCATGCGGTCATTGGTCGGCAACCCTCCCCTGAATAGTGCGGCAAGGGCGGCCATCCTGCCGGCCGGCAAAGGCATCCGCCACGATACGGACCATCGCACGGAATCCGTTTTCCGGCAGGACGGCGCTCTGATTGGGACAGACGGCCGCACAGCTGCCGCACCCCATGCAGCGCACCGGGTCCACCATCGCCCGCCAGCCGGTTGGGGTCTGTTCCAGACGGCAGGCCGTAAACGGACAGACTGCCACACAATTGCCACAGCCCGTGCAGGTCTCCGGCAACACCTGGGCACAGGCCGCACGGGCCTTCTGAAAACTGATCAACTCGGAGGCCCGGCAGACCGGGCGGGACACCAGATGCAGGGCCTTGGCGGCCGCGGCCCGGCCCTGGGTCATGGCCCCTTCGACCATCACCGGCCAGCGCGCGGCGCCGCATACAAACAGGCCCGGGGCCGAGGTTTCCACCGTGTGCAGAAAGGGCTGCACCCGGTAGAAGCCGTGGCGCTCCGCCGGGAGCGGGATGGCCCGGTTCTCCCGGGGCTCCAGCGGAGTGCTGAGCACCACGCGCTGCGCTGCGATCGAGCGCTCCCGGCCGGACAGGGCATCCGCGACCGTTACGCCGGTGACCTTGTCTCGGCCTTCGATACGGGGCGGCTCCTGCGGATCGAAGCGGATGAACAGTACCCCGGCGGCCGTGGCCCGGCGGTACAGGGCCTCCAGCTGGCGGCCGGGGCTCATGATGTCCCGGTGCAGAATGGTCACCGCCATTCCGGGATCGCCCTCCTTCAAGCGGATGGCGTTTTTGAGGGCCGCCGGACAGCAGACCGCCGAACAATAGGAGCGCTCCTGGTTGCGGACATTCACACACTGGATGAAAACCGTGTCCCCGCCGATGGGTCCACCGTCCCGGAAGGCCTTCTCCATTTCCATGCCGCTGATCACCCCGGGCAACTCGCCGTAGCGGTAGATGCCCCGGGAGAGCCGCGGCTTGGCCCCGGTGGCCACGATTACCGCCCCGGCCGTGAGATGCGTCTCCCCGTTCTTGCCGGACAGACGGGCCTCAAAATTTCCGGCGCTGCCGCTGAGCGCCGCCACCCGGGTGCCGAGATGCACCTGGATATGGGGATCGTTTTGGATCGCTTCCACCAGCGGCTCCCGCATGGCGTCCGCGCCCTGGTTCGACGGCGTCACCCGTCCGAGGTAGTTCAGCATGCCGCCCAGCCGGCCGGTCGCTTCCACCAGGGTCACAGCGACCCCGGCGCGCCCCAGGGCCGCTGCCGCGGCCAGGCCGGCCGGCCCGCCGCCCATGACCAGAACGCGTTGGCAGACCGCGATGTCAATATCCGGCGGAGCCTCGCGGTAGCGCAGGGCCGTGATGCCCATACGGATCAGGTCCGCGGCCTTGGCCGTGGCCGCCTCTGATTGAGCGGCGTGAATCCAGGCGCATCCCTCGCGGATATCGGTGACCATCACCCGTGCGGGATCGACGCCGTAAGCTTCGAGGCGGTCGATCAGGTCCTCGCCCCGGGCCAGTGGGGAGCAGCCCGCGATCAGGAGCCGGGTTCCGTTGTCGGCTTGCATGCGTCGGGCCAGGTTGGCCAGGATATCGCCCAAGCACAGGGCGTCACAACTCTCGACGGAAGCCACCCGGTCATCACCGGCCAACTGCCGTTGCAACCGGTTAAAACTCACGATATCGCCGATCTCCCCGTGGCAGCGGCATAAGATGCAATTAACGACAGGGAAAGCGGTCATCGAACCACCTCCGTCAGGGTCTCCATGGCCGCCGCCGAACCCTGGACCGCCGCCGTCTCCACATCGGCCGGTGCCTTGCAGAAGCCGCAGCTTCGAGCCCCGGGAACGTCTTCTGCCACAAAACCGCCCGCGGCAAGGCAGGAGGCCTCCACGGCCTCGGGTACGGCCGGTCGCAGGCCGCCGTTCAGCACCACCAGATCGAAGCGTTCCATGGCCGGCGTCCGGGTGAGGGTGTTTTCATACTTGACGGCGATCCCGTCGCCGCCGGGCAGGGGGTAGACCAGTCCCGGCCGGGCACGGACCATTTCGATGCCTTCGGCAAGGGCCGCCTGGCGGAAATAGGTTTCGTAGCCGTGCCCCTCGGTCCGCAAATCCGTATAGAAGATTACGCACCGGCCATCGCCCTGGCGGCGCCGCACCCAGCGGGCCTGTTTGAGGGCATGCATGCAACAGACCGCGCTGCAGTGGGACTGCAGCCGCCGGTCGCGCGCTCCGGCGCACTGGATGAACGCCACCCGGGTGGCCGGCCGGCCGTCGTGACAGCGGATCGCCCCCTGGTTGGGACCGGCCTCGGCGATCCAGGTTTCAAAGGCCAGGGCATCCATGATGTCCGGGTGGCTGCCGGCACCGAATTCCGGGGCCGGCGCCAAATCGGCCGCCTCAAACCCCGTGGCCCAGATCACGCCGCCAATCCGGAGCCGCTGCGCCTCGGCCGGACGATGCAGATCCACGGCGCCCGTGGGACAGGCCTCGCTGCAACGGCCGCAGCCGGTGCAGCGTGCCGCATCGATCCGGAAGACCGGCGGATAGACGTGCGGCGCCGTCAATGCCACGGCGTTTTCTTCGCATGCCGCCGCACACCGTCCGCAGCAGATGCAGCGCTCAGGATCGATGGCGTTGGGCGACGTGTGCAGCACCGCGGTCTGAAAGCCCTCGCCGGGCATCAGTTCGGAAACAGTGGTCCAGGTGTGAACGCTGATCCGGGGATGGCGCCGACAGAGGCGGGCCTCGGACCAGACCGGGCAGAAACCGCAATGATCGGTGGGGTAGAGTTTGTCCAGGTGCGCCGTCCGGCCGCCCAGTTCGCCGGCGCGCTCCACCAGATGGACGCTTCGGCCGGCCCGGGCCAGGTCGAGGGCCGCGCTGATGCCGGCCACCCCGCCGCCCACCACCAGGACGGGATCGGCAATGGCATCGGATTGGGCGGGCTGTTCCATCATTCCGTCCCCTCGGGGTCTTTCAACCCGTGGTTGCGGGCGATTTGTTCCAGACGCTTACCGAACCAGGTCACGAAATCGTCCTGTTCGAACTCATAGGGCCCGAGCCGGTCTTCGGGACGCATGGCAATTCTCTTTTCCGGCGCCGGGTAGCGTTTGGGATCCTCATAGGCCACCCGGATCGCGAGGGGCTGGGTGGGACAACGGCGCACGCAGGCCCCGCAGCCGTTGCAGCGTTCGGCGATCACCACCGGATAGCGGCGCTTTTCCAGTTTGATGGCCTTGGCCTCGCAGGCCTGATAGCAGTCCTTGCAGCGCTTCTTCTTCAGCCAGGCCAGGCAGGTGTCCTGGTCGATGACGGCGTTGCCGATATCGACCTCGGCCTTGGGAACTTTGGTAATGGCGCCTGTGGGGCAGGCCCGGACGCATTCCATGCAGAAAATGCAATGGCTCGGATCAAGCACCGGCGTGCCCAGATTGACGATGCCCTCCATAAGCGAAGCCGGACGCAAGGCGCCGGCCGGGCAGGCGTCGATACAACGGTAGCAGCGGGCACAGGCCTTGCGAAAGTCGTCTTCCTCCAGGGCGGCCGGCGGCCGGGGCAGGGCCTTGGCATGCCCCACCTTCAGCAATCCGAAAAAGGTGCCGGAAAGGGCCGCACTGACCAGAAAATGAAGGAAATCTCTACGTGGGGGTTCCATGGCGCCTCACGCGATCCTGCTGTCTAGCTGTCAGTTGCCGAAACCGGGGCCGCGCCGCCCGCCGGCGCGGCCCCGTGTTTTATGACATCCCTCAGGCCGCCGTCTGCACATCGTCGACGGCGAACTCAAGCCCCAGCTCCTTAAGGGTTTTCTCCGTGGGGATGCCGTTGTCGTCCCAGCCGAAATAGGCATAGTAGTCGTCCTGCACCTTTTTCATCTCGGCGGGGGAAAACACCGCTCCCTTTTTGGGCCCTTCCGGCAGGGGCTCCGTCAGCATCCGCTTGGGCAGGGTATCGTCCTTGCGGCTGGTCCCCTCCCGGACATTGAAGCAGCGCTCCAGGGTCCGGATGCGGCGGGCCGTAGCCATCAGCTCGGCTTCGTCCATATCCCATCCGCAAAGGGGATTGAGCATGTCCACAAACATTTGGGGCGACCAGTAGCCCCCCACAAAGCTGCAGATCACCAGCGAGTTGTGCAGGCAGCGCTGGGCCTGTCCGGCCGGACTGTTGCCTTCGTGGTGGTCCCCGCCGCAGGTGCCCATGGCATAGCTGACCCCGCGGGGTTTGTCGCCGCGCGGATCGTGGGCCGCCATTTCCTTGCCCTTGACCACGCAGGCAAAATCCGCAGCGTTGCCGCCCAGTTCCTTGGCCATGGCGGAAACCCCCTGGGCCAGGAATTGTCCGGCCTGGCCCTCCTTGTAGGCGATCTTGCGGACCAGTTCGATCACGGCCTCGCCGTCGCCCCACTCGAGGGTCATGCCGTCAAACTTGTCGGCCGTGAGCAGACCCCGCTGAAACGCTTCCATGGCAAAGCCGATACAGCCGCCGGTGGAGATGGAATCCAGCCCCATGGCGTCGCACAGCTCGATGGCCGCCATCATCAGGTCGAAATCCGCCAGCCCCAGGTTGCTGCCCAGCAGTCCGCCGGTTTCGTACTCGGGCCCTTCGGCGATGAGGCCGTCATAGTCGCCGCCCCGGATCACCCCGAGCTTCATGCAGTGGTTCGGGCAGTTGTAGCAGGCGCTGTGTTTTTTCCAGAACCGGCGGTTGGCCTCTTCCGCCCCGATCTCCTCGACATCCGGATACCAGGTCGTCTGAAAGTTCTTGGTGATCAGGGAGCCGGTAACATGGTTTTTGAATTCCAGCAGGCCGGCCGTCCCCCAGCGTTTGAGTCCCTGCCAGCCTTCTTTCTTGATGGAAAACTGTTTGTTGGCCTCGGCCGCCTTGTTAAACGCATCACGGTCCACCACCGGCACATAGCGGGTCCCCCGCAACGCGATCGCCTTGAGCTTCTTGCCCCCCATCAGGGCACCGGTGCCGGTCCGGGCCGCCGCCCGGAAGCGTTCCACCATCACGGCGGCGTATCCCACCTGGTTTTCTCCGCCGGGACCAATGGAGGCCACCTTGACGTAGGGGTCCTTGACTTCTTCGAGAATGGTCTCTTCGGTCACATGGGTATCTTTACCCCACAACTTGCCGGCGTCCTTGAATTCGACCTTGTCGTTGCGGACGTACAGGTAGACCGGCTTTTTCGATTGGCCGGTAATCAGAATCCCGTCCCATCCGGCCCACTTGAGTTCGTTGCCGATAAAACTGCCCACTTCGGCATGACTTAAACGCCCGGTATAGGGACTCTTATTGACAAAGCTGCAGCGGGTCGAAGCACAGGCCGTTCCCGACAGGGGACCGGCCCCCATGAAGATCGGGCTGTCCGCCGCCATGGGGTCGTGCTTGGGCTTGAGCCGCTGGAACAGCAGATAACAGCCCAGACCGGCCCCGCCGATGTAACGCCGACAGGTATCCTCATCGATCGCCAAGGTTTTGTAGGTCTGCGTGGTCAAATCGACTTCGAGAACCCGTCCGAAATGGCCGCCTTTGGGATTTGCCATGATCAGGACCTCCTTTCGCCGTCTTCATTGGGGTAGAACATGTCGATGATCAGGTCTTCACCAGCTTGCTGCGGCGTGACGTTCCGGTAGGACTGATTCACCCCGAAGCCGAGTTTGCCGGCCATCAGGCAGGGCCCCACCGGATTGCCGGATTGGGCTTCGCAGGCCTTTACACACTCGGGATCCCCATCACAAAGGTCACACATCAACGGCAATCCGTTTTCCTCGTCCCGCCGGATGAATTTCGACGGGCAGGCTTCGATGCATTTGTTGCATTTGGCACCGAGACAGAGCTTGGCATCCAGCTTGATGCCGTTGGTCTTCTCATCTTTCTGGATGGCTTTGGGGTTGGTGGGGCAGGCCTTGATACAGGGCGCATCGTCGCAATGCCAGCAGATCACCGGGACATCGACCACGCCTTTGTGCTTGTAAACGTGAATCCGCGATTTGGCCGGCCATACCACCTTCTCGTGGTGCAGGCTGCAGGCGTATTCGCAGGCCCGGCACCCGACGCAGTTCTGCCGCTCGGCAAACAAATACCGCATCTGGGGGTTCGGTTGGGCCGGCTCGGCAGCCGCCGCCGACCGCCGGGGCGGCCCAATCGTGGTGGACGCCAGAGCGATTCCGGCCGCGGTGCCGACTTCCTTTAAAAAGGTCCTGCGACTGGTCTTCTTATCCAGAAACTTGTCGCTTCCGCTATCCATCGGTTTCTTCTCCATCCACGACCTCCTTCCCGTAGGGGGGTTCTTGGGCTTCTTTTCCAGCCTGTTGCGCCTTGCCGAAGCGGCCCCCGGGCCTGATTCTCTTCCGGGCACCGCAACCATTGGATGCCCGGGGGGGACGGAGATGCGTCAGAAAGCGCCTGTTGGTGGCATGGGTTACCGATAGCAGGACAATGACAGCCCGACAATTCGGGATATCACTCAATTGGATGGGGGTAGTACTACCTAGTGTCTGTTCAGAGATGGCATCTTTTGGCCCCTGGCGGCGTTCTCGCCTCCTGTCGGTCCTCGGCGTAGCCGGGCTACGCCTGTGGGCGCCCGTCGGCTGCGGCCTTGCCAGGAACCAAAATCTACCATCTCTGGGCAGACACCACATAGGCGAAAACTCGGCCGTCGAACAATCAGCGCAAATCAGGACAGATAATAGAATAGTGGCCGTCCACCGGCGGCGGAGCCGAGGCTGCAAGATACCCGTTATGGATGGGCACTGGGATAGGGCTACACAGGCAGGTGCTATTCGGAGGTATAGCCTTTACGGATGGCGTACTTGACGAGATCGGCCAGGCTTTTCAAGCCCAGCTTCTTCATGATGCTGGCCCGGTGGTGTTCCACGGTCCGGGTACTGATGCACAACAGGTCGGCAATCTCCCGATTTGGGGCTCCCTCGGCAATCAATTTGATGACCTCCGATTCGCGGACTGTCAGCGGAGGGGCATCCAGCCGGCCGCCGCTGCGTGCCAGAAAAGCCAAACCTTCGGTCAAATCCTGCTGTAAAAGGGGCGAGAGGAATTTTTTGCCCTGACGGACGGTCTCCACGGCCAGGAGCAGTTCGGTATCCGAATCCTCTTTGAGAAGGTAACCGTCGGCCCCGGCGGCAAAGGCGTGGTAGATGTATTCGCGGTTTTTATGCATGGAAACCACCAGAATCCGCATGGGGGGGTATAGGGAGCGGATCTCGCGGACCGCTTCGATGCCCCGCAAGCGGGGCATGGCCACATCGACCAGCACCATGTCCGGGGTCATGCGCTGCAGCAGTTTCAGCAGTTCCAGACCGTCACCGGCCTCGCCGATCACCTCCAGATCCGGCTGGCTGTCGATCATCATCTGCAATCCCCGACGCATGAGGATGTGGTCGTCCGCGATGACGATGCGGCAGGAGGTCATGTCAGCGAACCCCTTCATCGATCGGGATGGTCACCCGGAGGCAGGTACCACGGCCGGGGTGGGAGTCGACCACGAGCCGACCGCCGAGCATACGGGCGCGCTCTCCCATGGTGACGAGACCGAAACCGTCTGTGGGGGATTGCCGCCGTCGCGCCCCATCCGGATCCATGCCCTTGCCATTGTCGGTGATTTCACAGCATACGCTCCCCGGGGTGCGTTGCATGGCCACCCGCACCCGGGAGGCCTCGGCGTGCTTGTAGATGTTGTTCAAGGCTTCCTGGAAAATCCGGTAAATCATCAATTGGGCATCCCGGCGGAAGATATGGTCGACATTGTCCAACTCCACGGAAAACGCGCAATCCAAATACCGGACGAACTCCTCGAACAGCCAGCGCAGCGCGGCATTGAGCCCGAGATCCTCCAGAACCGCCGGCGTCAGATCATGGCAAAGCCGGCGGACGTTGTTAATGATGCCCGCTATATAGGTCAGGGTCTGTTCGCAATCGGCGCGCAGGTCGTTTTGGGCCGGCTCCAGCTTCATCTGGACGGCCCGGACCTGGAGCTTCAGCAGGGCCAGGGACTGCCCAAGTTCGTCGTGCAGGGCCCGGAAAATACGGTGACGCTCCTCCTCCTGGGCCTCGATCAGCTTCGAGGACATGCTGCGCAATTCACGGGTGGTGTTGCGGGCGGCCCCATCGGCATTTTCGCGTTCCACCGCCAATGCCAGCATATTGCCCACCCCCTGGAGAAAATCGATATCGATCTGGGAAAACGGCCGCGGCCGGGTGGCAAAGGCCCCGACCACGCCATATTGTGCGGATTCCCGGCGGACCGCCACGATCACCCCGCTCACCGCACCGAGTTTTGCGACCAGGGGGAATGCGTCCCGGAGAAGGGGGGCTTCGTTCAGGTCCTCGATCACCACCGGAGCATCAAATGTCATCGTGCACCGGAGTCGTTGGGGATAGCCGTCTTCACCGGTCAGGCTTCGGACGACATTTTTTTCCCTGACTGCGCCGGCATGCATCTGATAACCGTCACCGTCTGGCAGAGCATCCAGAATCAGACCATATTCGACCCCCAGCACCTCGGCAACCATTGCGGCCGCCTCATCGAACAGGCGGTCGCAGGCAATGCCTGAAAGGGCCCGTTGGCCAAGATCCACGACGGCCTTCTGCTGAAGGACACGACAATCGAGTTCGGCCTCGGTACGCTTCATCTCGCTGATGTCCACGGCCAGACCGGCCACACCGATAATGTCGCCCGCTTGGTTGTAAAAAGGAATTTTCTCGGTGCGCAGCCAGCGCTGCGTGTCGGTTATATGGGTCATCGTAATGTTGCGTTTGGGTCGGCCGCTCTCGATCACCTCCCGGTCATCTTCCCAATAGGCCGTGGCCATCCCGGGATCGGAAAGGAAATCGCCCACCGATTTTCCGATGATCTCCTCCTTGGGCAATCCGACCGCCTCGGCATAGGCGCGGTTGACCTGGACGAAACGATTGTCCCGGTTTTTGAAGAAGACCATGGCGGGAACCGCATCGAGCAGGCGTTCCCACTCTTTGCGAAGCCGCTGAAACTTCATGTCGTTTGGTGTTTCCTGCCCCATGCACTCTCTCGGAAAGCCCCACCTAACCGGCACCGTTATTTTCATTCCTGGAAGGCCTACTCTCTGGCATAATCAGATTCGATTTTTTTTTCAACGCCAAAGGCGAGCGGCAACCCGGGCGATTCGGCTTTGACAACAAACGCCGGCATGCCTTATGGTAGTCCTTCTGATACGATGTAACACAGGAAATGATGAAGAATGTTCAAAAAAGCGGGGGCCATCCTTTTCGCTCTGGCCTTTGTCGGAATCGGAATCGCCGGCCTGCTCTATATGCATCTCATGTCCTGGGCACAGCAGCCGGCGGGGACGGTCGCAACCGAAAAGCTGTTCGCCATCGCCCCCGGACAGGGTCTGCGTAAGATCGCCGATGGCTTGCAGCAGGAGGGCTTGGTTGGGGATGCCCTGCGTTTTACCATCCTGGCCCGGCTCTCCGGGCAAGACAAGCTGATCAAGGCGGGCGAGTATGCCTTGGCAGCCACCATGACCCCCCATGAAATCCTGGGCCAGATGGTGGCGGGCCGGGTTCACCTCTACCGGCTCACGATTCCGGAAGGGTTTAATCTGCATCAAATTGCCGCCGCCGTCGCGGCCGCCGGTCTGGCATCGGAGGCGGACTTCCTGGCCACCGCCCGCAATCCGCAAACCGCCGAAGCCTTGGGCATTCCGGGCAAGACCGTGGAGGGATACCTGTTCCCCGACACTTACTATTTCCCACGGGGAATGAACTGCACCGCCATCATCACCACCATGGTCAGGCGCTTCGAGACGGCTTTTACGCCGGAATGGCATCAACGGGCGGAAGCGCTGGGCCTGAGCGTGCACCAGGTGGTCACCCTGGCTTCCATCATCGAGAAAGAGACCGGGGTTCCCGAGGAACGCCCCCTGATCGCCTCGGTTTTTCATAACCGCCTGCGCAAGGGTATGCGTCTGGAAACCGATCCCACCGTCATCTATGGGATCACGGATTTCGACGGCAACCTGACCCGCAAGCATCTGCGCACCATGACGCCCTACAACACCTATCTCATCAAGGGACTGCCGCCCGGCCCCATCGCCAGCCCGGGGCGGGCCGCCCTGGAAGCCGCCCTCTATCCGGCCGATACCGACTACCTGTTCTTTGTGGCCCGCAGGGACGGCACCCACCAGTTCTCAAGCACCCTGGCAGAGCACCAGAAGGCGGTCCGCAAATACCAGTTGCACCGCAGAGGGAAATCATCGTAAGGGCGCTATCCTGGATTTCGCCGCCGTAAATCCAAAACCACCATGGAGCGAACCCCATACACCTTATGACGATCGACACCTTTTCCGATGAACAACTGGCCGGCCAACGCCTGGTGGCGGGCTTCGAAGGACAGACCTTCAACGACGATCTGCGGGTCCTGATCGGCGATCTCGCCGTGGGCGGCTTGATTTTGTTTTCGCCCAACATCGCCGATCCGGACCAACTCCAGCGTCTCTGCCACGACTGCCAGGCCTATGCCGCCCGCTGCGGCCAGCCGCCCCTGATCATCGCCGTGGACCAGGAGGGGGGCATCGTGGCCCGCCTGAAAGCCCCCCACTTCACCGAGTTCGCCGGCAACCCCGCCATGCGGGATGTGGCCGATGCCCGGACCTTCGCCCGCACCACGGCCCGGGAACTGTCCGCCGCCGGGATCAACATGGACATGGCCCCGGTCATGGACGTGGCCCCTGAGGATCTCTCCGGCATCATGGCCGACCGGGTCTTCGGCAGCCGCCCCGACCATGTGGCCCGCATGGGCACCGCCCTGATCGAAACCTTGCAGGCCGGCGGGGTGATGGCCGTGGCCAAGCACTTTCCCGGCATCGGGCGCACCGCGCTGGATTCCCACCTGGATCTGCCCGCCTTCGGCGAAGATCTGGCCGCCATGGAAGATGTGGACCTGCCCCCCTTCCGGGCCGCCATCAATCAAAAGGTGGCCGGAATCATGCTCTCCCACATCCTCTATACCCGAATCGACCCCCACTGGCCGGCCAGCCTCTCGCCGCGCATCGCCCGGGACCTGCTGCGCAATCGCATGGGCTACCAGGGTGTCACCCTTACGGACGATCTGGACATGGGCGCCATCGTGCGCCATTTCGACATCCGCACCGTCATCCGCCAAGTCATGGCCGCCGAGGTGGATATCGCCCTGATCTGCCACAAGGGACCCCGCATCCGGGAGGGCTGGGAAGAAATGCGGGACCAGACCCGCCAGCATCCCGAACTGGCCCGCGTTTCGGTGCAGCGCATCCTGGCACTGAAAAACGCCTACCGCTGATAACCGGTCCGTGGTCATGGCTTAGGGCCGGATGCCGGACAGATGCGGCCAAACACCGTGCCCGTTGCCGAAATCGAAATCGGAATCGGAATCGAATCCGTCGAAAACACGATTTGGATAGCGATTTCGAATCCCGATGCCGTCGAAGGCCTGTTGTGGAAACCGCAGGCACACGCGAGGCTATCGAACGTTTAGCGTGAGGGTGACCGACGGAAGGGGCAAGAGGGGAAAAAGCTGGCGAAAGGTGCCCGATCCAAAGATGAAGATTTTTTTATCCTGTTTCTGAACATCACAGCGCGCGGAGGAAGGTCGACGTCTCTCCGCGGGCGCTTTTTACCACCAGCTCATTTTGCTTAAAGGTCACAATCCTGCCCGTCGTCGTCCTGTCGAGCAACCGTTCGTCTTCAGCGCTGTCAATGCTCAGCGTGATAGCCTGGCCCTGGACGGTCCAGGTACCCCGAATCGTTCCCGTGGTCCCCTGGTCGAGGGTGTTGCTGATAAATCCCATGGGCCGCACCAGCGCCGTGAACCCGCCGTCCGCCCGGAAGCTGATGGACTCTTTTGTTGCGCCGACCGTGCCTTGCCAGTCCCCCACCAGGTTGGTCGCATATTGGGACTCGGGGATCGGCGCGCCATCCCGCTCACAGGAAGAGAGCCCCAACACGAGCAGCACCAACAGCAGAGGCCCGAGCATCAACCCCGGAAGAGATTTGGGAAAGGCTCCGAACAATTGCCGAAGGTGGGCCTGAGATAATAATTTGCTTTTCAACATGCCGATCACCCCTCCTCTATGATTCAGTACCCCTTTAGAAATGGCTTCTTTCGGCCCCTGACGAACACGATTCAGTGCCCCTCCAGAGGTGGTAGATTTTGGTTCCTGGTCCCGCCGCACAGCGCGGGATTTCAGGCCTGAGCTTAAAAACTGCGGTGTTCAACAAAGCCGCAGCCGACGGGCGTCCCGCCGAGCGGGACTTCCCATCTGATTGCGTCTTCAACGGTGGGTGCCCACAGGCGTAGCCGGCTACGCCGAGGACCGACAGGCGGCGAGAACGCCCGCCTGTCCGCCAAAGGTGGATTTGGTCCACCGGCGGCGGGCCAGGGGCCAAAAGATGCCATCTATGGATGGGCACTAAAGCGGAACCCGCGAATAGACGTCATCATCCAGCTTCCCACGCCGCCCCCGCTTCAACTGGTGGTACCCCGCCGCCGCGATCATGGCGGCGTTGTCGCCGCACAGCTCCAGCCCCGGAATGTGGACGGCCATTCCCTGCGCGGCACCGGCCTGGCGCACCCGTTCCCGCAGGCGGCGGTTGGCGGCCACGCCGCCCACCACCACCACGTGGCGGCTCCCCTTGTCCCGGGCGGCCTGGATGAGTTTGTAAGTCAGGACGTCGATCACGGCTTCCTGGAACCCGGCCGCCACGTCGGCCACCTGGCCGGCCATGCCCTCCGGATCGCCCTGCACCAGGCGGTTTACGGCGGACTTGATGCCGCTGAAGCTGAAGTCGAACCCGTTGCGGTCCAGAAAGGGCCGTTTGAAGGGAATCCGGGTGGGATCGCCCTGGTGGGCCAGGTCGTCGATGACCTTGCCGCCGGGGTAGCCCAGGCCGAGCACCTTGGCGACTTTGTCATAGGCTTCCCCGGCCGCGTCGTCCCGGGTCTGGCCCATGCGTTCCATGGCGGTATAACCGGTGACATGGTAGATAGCGGTGTGCCCTCCCGAAGCCAGCAAGGCGCAAAACGGGAAAGACGGCGGATCGTCTTCCAGGAAGACGGACAGGATGTGGCCCTCCAGGTGGTTGACCCCCACCCAGGGGATGTCCAGCCCGTAGGCCAGGGCCTTGGCAAAAGAGTAGCCCACCAGGAGGGACCCCACCAGGCCGGGCCCCTGGGTCACGGCCACGGCGTCGATCGCCTCCCGGGCCAGACCAGCCTGGGCTAAGGTCTCCCGCACCACCGGCAAAATGGCCTCGATGTGCTTGCGCGAGGCCAGCTCCGGCACCACGCCGCCGAACCTGTGGTGGACATCCACCTGGGAGGCCACCACCGATGACAGCACCCGTTGCCCGTCTTCCACCACCGCCGCCGCGGTCTCGTCACAGGAGGATTCAATCCCCAGAATCTTCATACACCCATCACTCCCATCAGGGGTTTTTCATCCGCCGGCAACCAACACCCCCGGCCATGCCCTTCCCTGTCAGCTGTCGGATTTTTCAGGGGCTTCTTCGCTTTTATCGGCCGCCCCGGTGTCTTTGGTATCATCCATCCGTCCCAAATATTTGGGAAGCTCAAGCCCCGCCATTTCGGCGATATCATGCAGCGGCGGCAGACTCTTCACGATCCCCGACAAAAAATTGGCCGTGGTGGTGCTGCCATTGCCGGTCTGACCGCCGTCCCAGACCGTGATCTTGTCGATTTTCAGGTTCTTGACGGCTTCCACCTGCATCTGGACCATCTGCTCAATCTTTTCAATCATCAAAAGCGTTGCCGCCGCGCGCGCATCGCCCTGGCAGCTCTGGACGAGTTCGGCATAACCGGAGGCCTTGCTCTCCAGCACCTGTTTGATGCCCCGGGCCTCGGCTTCGTATTTGAGAAGAACGGCATCGGCTTCGCCTTTGGCTTCGCGGCGCCGCTTTTCGGCCTCTGCTTCGGCCGCAATTTCGATCTCGCGTTTCTCGATCTCCCGCTTGACGATCTCCTCGGCATTGAGGCGCTCCAATTCGGATCGGTATTGGGCCTTCTGGATCTCGACCAGGGCGTCGCGCTTGGCCACCTCGCCGAGCTTGTCGGCTTCGGCGCGTTTGACGGCCAATTCCGCTTCCGCATCGGCAATCGCGGCCTTGGCCTTGTTTTCGCCCGCAATGGCCGTGGCTTCCTGCTCCTGCACATAAATGCGCTTGTCGGCATCGGCGTGCTTGCGGCCTTTCTCGGCCTCGGCCAGGTTTTCGGCCACCTTGATTTCCTTCTCCTTATCGGCGACCGCCTCCCCGATGGTGGCGGCCGATTCCTGCTGCTGGACGAAGATGCGCTGGTCCGCTTCCGCCTTTTTCTTGCCCTTCTCGGCCTCGGCCACGTTTTCGGCCACCTTGATTTCCTTCTCCTTGGACGCCATGGCCTGGCCGATCGCGCCGTGCTTCTCCTGTTCGGCCACGTCGATCTTGGCCTGGTTGATGGCTTCGGCCGCGGCCTTCTTGCCGATGCTTTCGATGTAGTCCGATGAATCGGTGATGTCGGTGATATTGACGTTGATCAGGTAGAGTCCGATCTTGTTCAGCTCCGGGGCGACGTTCTTGCGGATTTCCTCCAGGAAGCGTTCCCGGTCCTGATTGATCTGCTCGATGGTGAGCGAAGCCACGGTGAGGCGCAACTGGCCGAAAATGATCTCCTTAGCCATTTCCTCGATCTCCTGCTGGGGCAGGTTGAGGAGCCGTTCGGCCGCGTTGTTCATAATCCCGGGTTCTGTACTGACCCCCACCGTAAAGGTGCTCGGCACGTTGATCCGGATATTTTGCTGGGAGAGGGCGTTTTGCAGGGGAATATTGATGGTCATGGGGGTCAGGTCCATAAAAGCGTAATCCTGGATCAACGGCCAGACCAAGGTGCCGCCGCCATGGATGCAGTCCGCCGACTGACCGCCCCCCACCTTGCCGAAGATCACCAGAATCTGGTCTGAAGGGCAGCGCTTGTAGCGCGAGGCCAGAAACACCAGCGTCATCGTCACGAGCAGAACAAACGCAATGATTACAATGGCCCAGAAACCGAGTGCTTCCATAGATCCTCCTGTTGATGGGTGCCGAGCGCAACGGCTGAAAGGCCCGGGCAGATGATCCGCATTAGGTGTTTTCCCGCACCAGGGGTCTCCCGTTCACAACGCGTGCCGCCTTCAAATCGGCTCCACGACCAGGACGTTCCCGTCGACCCAGACAACACGTACCGGCTTCCCGGTCTCGATGGGCTGCTTGTCCTGGGAACTGGCGTCGTATTCGCGCAGACTGTTGCGCACACTGATCAATACGCGCCCCGTGCCGTTCGACGGAATCGTCAGATAGACCTTGCCCTGGGCACCAACCGTGCTCTCGATGGAAATCGTCCCGCTGGACTGCAGGCGGACAACCATCCTGAACATCTTGGCGATGACCCAGACCGATGCCAGGCCGGCGGCCAATCCGCCGATCATGGAGACCAGCATGCCCATGCGGCTTTCATGGTAGAACGCCATCCCCACCAGGCCGAACATCATGAGGAATGAGGTGATGCCCTGCAGCGACAGCAGCTTGAAGCCCACATCGGAATCCGCGTGATGGCCGTCCAGATCGGGTCCGCCGACCGTCCCATCGCCGGCGTCCCCGTCATGGAAACCGAACAGCAGCAGGACGAACCGGATGCCGACAAAAGCGCCGCCAACCACCGCGCATATCAGGAAGAACACCTCAACGCCGTTAAACTGCGAAAAGTAGGCTGCCATGGTCCATCTCCTTCGTTGTTCATCGGAATGGGGGCCGGTTCACTTCGATCGGGAGGTGCGAACGGATCCCGTGACGCGGCTTTGGTCATGTTTGTTGCAAGTAGGCAATCGGGCTTGGCGAATAGTTTTAGATGGCGTGTTATGAAAGGATCACAGGGTATGTTGAACGGTTATGCTTTCCTCCAAGACGCTATTGATGTTTGGGGTCCCGACCGGGAGCCTGTGGTTTAATCCCTCACCCCTGGCAGGGCGGCATCTGGGCCGCCCCCTTGGCGAGCCAGTCCAGGAGCCGCTTGAGCCAACCCGGACCGGCGTTTTCTTTACTGGGCGCGGCAGGCATCGTGTTCCACCCATTCGATACGGGGACCGGCATCCGGCCGTTTGATGATCTCGCCAATGACCGATACCGCTTCCCCCATGCCTTGCAGGCGCCCCACTACGTCCGCCACGGATGTTTCGGGCACCACCGCGATCATCCCGATGCCGTTGTTGAAGGTGCGCTTCATTTCGCGGTCGGCGATGCGGCCGGCGTTCTGCAAGAAAGGGAAAATGGGGGGGATTTCCCAACTGCCCTCGAACATGCGGATACCGCAGGATTCCGGGATGATGCGCACCACATTCTCCGAAATGCCGCCGCCGGTGATGTGGGCCAGGCCCTTGAGGGGCAGATCCCGGTGAAGACTTTCGATGGCGGCGGCATAGATGCGGGTGGGGGTGAGCAGTTCCTCCCCGATGGTGCGTCCCAGTTCCGGCACATGGGTGCCCACATCCATTTTGAGAACGTCGAACACGATCTTGCGCACCAGGGAGTAGCCGTTGCTGTGCAGCCCGCTGGAGGCGATGCCCACGAGGCTGTCGCCCCGGCGAATCTCGCTGCCGTCGATGATTTTGGCATTGTCCACCAGGCCCACTGCGAAGCCGGCCAGATCGTACTCGTTGTCCGCATAAAATCCCGGCATTTCGGCGGTTTCGCCGCCGATCAGGGCGCACCCGGCCTGGCGGCAGCCTTCCCCGACGCCGCTGATCACGGCTTCGGCGATCCCTTCATCCAGTCGACCGGTGGAGAAGTAATCCAGGAAGAACAGCGGCCGGGCCCCCTGGACGATGATGTCGTTGACGCTCATGGCCACCAGGTCGATCCCCACCGTGTCGTGGCGGCCCGTGAGAAAGGCGATCTTGAGTTTGGTGCCCACCCCGTCGGTGGAACTCACCAGCACGGGCTTCTCCATCTGGGCCACGTTGAGCGAAAACATGCCGCCGAAGCCGCCGATATCGCCCATGACACCGGGTCGGGCGGTGGATTTGGCGATGGCTTTGATCCGATCCACCAGGCGGTTGGCCTTGTCGATATCCACGCCGGCCGCGGCGTAAGTCAATTCTTCCGTCATGATCTGTTCTCCTGAACCCGGCAAGTTGCAAGAGCCTCCAAGGGCTCGATATCCCTTCCTGATATGCCAAAACAATTTTTTTGACAAGCCCCCGGCGATATTGTAACTCACTTCTCACAAGGTCACGATTGGTGCTCACATCGCCAAGGCCCGCCCTGCCCCCTGGCGTATTTCCGACGACCTGACGCGTCCGGCATCCGGCACTGCCCCTCAGGTCGTATTCCCCAAGAGGTGAACAATGACGCGCTTTGCCCGCCTGGATCGCCTGCCGCCCTATGTTTTTGCCACGGTCAACGAATTGAAAATGGAGTGCCGCCGTGCCGGTGAAGACATCATCGACATGGGCATGGGCAACCCCGACCTCTCCACGCCCCCCCATATCGTCGCCAAGATGGTGGAGGCCGCCCAGAAACCCCACAACCACCGCTACTCGGCCTCCATGGGCATCACCCGGCTGCGCAGTGCCATTGCCGACTGGTACGGGCGCCGCTTCGATGTGGACATCGATCCGGAGCGCGAAGCCATCGTCACCATCGGCGTCAAGGAAGGCATGTCCCACCTCGTGCTGGTCACCATCCGCCCCGGCGACGTGGTCTTCACCCCCACCCCCACCTACCCCATCCATCCCTATTCCGCCATTATCGCCGGCGGCGACGTGCGCGGCATCCCGGTGGGGCCGGGCAACGATTTTTTCGCCAACCTGGTGGAGGCCACCCGCCAGACCTGGCCCAAGCCCAAAGTCCTGATCATCAGCTACCCCCACAACCCCACCACCGAGGTGGTGGATCTGGATTTCTTTGAAAAAATCGTGGCCTACGCCAAAGAGCACGATATCATGGTCATCCATGATTTCGCCTATGCCGATCTGACCTTCGACGGCTACCAGGCCCCCAGCTTTATGCAGGCCGAGGGCGCCCGGGACGTGGGGGTGGAATTCTTCTCCCTGTCCAAGAGCTACAGCATGCCCGGTTGGCGGGTGGGTTTCTGCGTGGGCAACCCCGAGATCATCTTCGCCCTGAAGCGCATCAAAAGCTATCTGGATTATGGTATTTTCCAGCCCATCCAGATCGCTTCCATCATCGCCCTGAACGAAGACCAGAGCTGTGTCGCCGACATCCGGGACATCTACCGCGAGCGCCGGGACGCGCTCATCGCCGGCCTGGGCCGGATCGGCTGGGAGATCCCCTCCCCCAAAGGCACCATGTTCGTGTGGGCCCGCATTCCCGAGCAGTTCCGCCATATGGGATCGGTGGAGTTTTCCAAATTCCTCATCCGGGAGGCCAAAGTGGCGGTTTCCCCGGGGCTGGGTTTCGGCAGCTACGGGGACGATTTCGTGCGCTTCGCGCTGATCGAAAATGCCATGCGCATCAACCAGGCCGTGCGGGGTATCCGCACGATCATGAAATAATATCTGGCCAGGAGTGGCATCTTTGGGCCCCGGCTCCGCCGCCGGTGGACCGGGCTCCCGAACGAGGATATATCCACCTTTGGCGGACAAGGCGGCGTTCTCACTCTTAGGAAATCCTCGCCGTAGCTCGGCTACGCCTCCGGTTTCCTAATCGCTGCGGCCTTGGCCGGAACCCAAATCTACCACTCCTGGCCAGATATACGATAGACGCTAACGCAAAAACACCATTCGCCGGTTTCCCCGGGGAGGGAAATCTGTTAAAGGTGGGCCGTTTTAATGGATGGATCCCGCATCCGATAGGAGCCAACAGGAAGCACCGGTCGATCGCGCGGTGCGTTGCCGGATAGAGAGGAGCAACAGGGATGAAGACGCTGCAGGTGGGACTGCTGGGATTCGGCACGGTGGGGGCCGGTGTCGCGAAGTTGCTGGTGGAAAGCGCCGACCTTATCCAGGCCCGCTTGGGCATGGCGCTGAACCTTAAATATGTGGCCGATATCGACATAGTGAGCGACCGGGGCGTGCGCCTGCCGGAGGGCGTCCTGATCAAGGACGCCGAGCGGGTGGTCAGCGATCCGGAGGTGGATATCGTCGTGGAGATGATCGGCGGCGAAGGCATCGCCAAAACCATGATCCTGAAAGCCGTCGAAAACGGGAAATCCGTGGTCACCGCCAACAAGGCTCTGCTGGCCAAGCACGGCGCTGAAATCTTCAAGGCCGCCGACCTCAAGGGGGTGGACCTGGCCTATGAGGCCAGCGTAGGGGGCTGCATGCCGGTCATCAAAACCATCCGGGAATCCCTGGTGGGCAACCGCATCGTGGGCATGGGCGGCATTTTGAACGGCACCTGCAACTACATCCTGAGCCGCATCACGGACGAGGGCCTCGGCTTCCCGGAAGCCCTGGCCAGGGCCACCGAGGCCGGCTATGCCGAAGCCGATCCTACGTTGGACGTGGAAGGCTTCGACACGGCCCACAAGCTGGCCATCCTGACCTCCCTGGCCTACGGTACCGAGGTCAATTTCGACGACATCTATATCGAGGGCATCACCCAGATCACGCCGCTGGACATCGATTACGCCCGGCAGTTCGGCTACCGCATCAAGCTGCTGGCCATCAGCAAAAACCACGGTGATCGGGTGGAGGCCCGCGTGCATCCCACCATGATCCCCGAAGACAACCTGCTGTCCACCATCAGCGGATCCCTCAACGCCCTCAAGATCTCCGGCGATGCCGTGGAGGACGTCATGCTCTACGGCCACGGGGCCGGCCGGATGCCCACGGCCAGCGCCGTGATCGGCGACGTTGTGGATATCGCCCGCAACCTGGCCTACGGCGCCGGCGGCCGGGTGCCCCTGCGCTCCTTCCAGCCGGACCGGATCGGGCGTATTCCGATCCTGCCCATGGACGACCTGGTGACCCATTATTATTTCCGCTTTGCCGTCAAGGACCAGCCCGGGGTGCTTTCCACCATTGCGGGTATTCTGGGGGAATACGGCATCAGCATCCAGTCCGTCCAGCAGAAGGGCCGTAAATCCACCGGGTCCGTGCCGGTGGTCATGCTGACCCACCAGGCCCGGGAAGCCGATGTGCAGGAGGCCTTCCGCCGCATCGGAGCCCTGGATGTGGTGGAAGAAAAGCCCATGCTCATCCGACTGGAGGAGGCCGACCGCCTGGATTGAACCGTCTAGCGCGGAAGTCTCAACCAAGGGCTGCGGCCCGGTCGCCAGCCCTCAACACGGCTGTTCATCGACGGCCAAACCCTGCGAGGATCGATGCATATCGTCTGTTCTGATTTGGAAGGGGTATTCGTACCGGAAATCTGGATCAATGTGGCCCAGATCACCGGCATCGACGAACTGCGGCTGACCACCCGCGACATCAGCGACTACAATGTCCTGATGCGCAAGCGCCTGAGCATATTGGATGCCAACGGGCTGACCCTGCACGACATCCAGCAGGTCATCGCCACCATGGAGCCCCTCAAGGGCGCCTTGGAACTCCTGGACTGGCTGCGGGCCCGCACCCGGGTGATCGTCGTCTCGGACACCTTCGTGGAATTCGCCGCCCCGCTCATGGAAAAGCTCCAGCGCCCGACCCTGTTCTGCAATTCCCTGACGGTGGCGCCCGACAGCCGGATCACCGGCTACACCCTGCGCCAGCAGGATGGCAAGCGCAAGGTGGTGGAAGGATTGCAGGGCATGAATTTCAAGGTCGTCGCCATGGGCGACTCCTACAACGACATTACCATGCTGCAAACGGCCGAAAAGGGCATCCTCTTCCGGCCACCCGAAAACGTGATGGCGGAATATCCGGATTTTCCCGTAACCGACAATTTCGAAGACCTGCGGGAACTCCTCGGGAAGGCCCTGGCCGATCTCTCCGACGGATCGGACCAGGCTTAAGCAAGCGGCCGCCGCCAACACCCAGGGTAGGATATGATCGTATGAAGCAGCTTGTCCATCGTTTCGCCGACTGCCGCCTGCTGGTCATCGGCGATTTGATGATCGACGAATATGTCTGGGGCGAAGTGGACCGGATCTCGCCGGAGGCGCCTGTGCAGGTGGTCTCGGTGGTGCGCGAGGACCTGACCCTGGGCGGGGCCGGCAACGTGGTGAACAACCTGCGGGCCCTGGGAGGGCAGGTTGCCGTGGCCGGCGTCGTGGGCACGGCCGCAGACGGCAACCGCATGATCGCGATGTTCGAGCACCTGGCTGTGGACTGCCGGGGCGTGGTGCAGGAGGCCGAACGCCCCACCACGCGCAAGACCCGCATCATCGCCTCCAGCCAGCACGTGCTGCGGGTGGACCGCGAAACCAAACGCGACATCTCGGCCGCTTCATTCGACCGGCTGGTGGCCTTTATCGAGGCGGTCATGCCGGAAATCGACATCGTCCTGGTGTCCGATTACAACAAGGGTTTGGTCACCAGGGATCTCATTGCCCGCATCACCGCACTGGCGGGTCAACACGGCAAATACATCATCATCGACCCCAAGGGCCAGGACTACACCAAATACCAGGGGGCAACCCTGCTGACCCCCAACCGCAAGGAAGCCTCCCTGGCCTCGGGGATCGAAATCAGGGACGATGCCAGCCTGGACAAGGCCGCCGCCCGGATCATGGCAAGCGCGGGCATCGAGAAGCTGCTCATCACCCTGGGCAAGAACGGCATGGCGCTCTTCGCGTCCGGCCGGCCGGTCTATCGCATCGCCACCCGGGCCCGCCAGGTGTACGATGTCTCCGGCGCCGGGGACACCGTGCTGTCCGTGCTGGGTCTGGCCCTGGGCGCAGGCGCCTCTTTCCAGGAGAGCGTCAGAATGGCCAACAGCGCGGCCGGCATCGTGGTGGGCAAAGTCGGCACCGCGCCGGTCAGCATCGAGGAACTGACTTCCGCCCTGACCAACACCGGCGGACGCTTCCCCTCCAAGCACCGCACCCTGGAGGAGCTGCCGGCCATCGTCGGCGACCTGCAGCGCAACGGCCAGAAGGTCGTCATGACCAACGGCTGCTTCGATCTGCTGCACGCCGGCCACGTTCAGCTCTTTGCCGCGGCCAAGGAGCTGGGGGACTTCCTGATCGTGGCCATCGACGATGACGCTTCGGTGCGGGCCCTCAAAGGCCACGGCCGCCCGGTGATCCGGGCCGAGGAGCGCATCCGTATTTTGAGCGCCCTGGACAGTGTGGACGCGGTGGTGGTCTTCGCCTCCGACCGATTAGAGGCCGTACTCGAAGCCATACGACCCGATGTGCTGGTCAAAGGCAGCAACTACGACTCGGATCAGGTGCGGGGCGGCGACCTGGTGATCCGCCAGGGCGGGCGGGTGGCCCTGATTCCCATCAGTGAAGACATCTCGTCCTCACGCATCATCAAGAATATTCAGGAAAACAGATAGAAGGAAAAGGGGCCGAGGGTTTTAAAACAAACAATATTAACGGTGTCGGGTGGGCTTACCGCCTTTCCCGGATGCGATAGAGCATCGGAATGTTTTTCGGTTTTTCACTTGACCCCTTGAATCCTCGGATCCTTGAACCCTATTCGAACTGACCTATGTGCTTCCACGACCATCCCCAAGGCCTGCTGATCGATGTGCGGGTGCAACCCAAATCAGCGCAGAACGCCATCGTCGGCGAGCACGACGGCGCCCTCAAGATCAAGCTCAACGCCCCGCCGGTCGAAGGCAAGGCCAACAAGGCCCTCGTGCAATTCCTGGCCAAACGGCTGCGCTGCCCCAAGTCCTCCCTGGAAATCATCTCCGGCCAGACCAGCCGCAGCAAGCGCCTCCTGGTGCGCATCGCCACGGATGCCGAATTCACGGCCCGCCGCGAAACCATGAAAAAGATCCTGAATCATCAGGTTTCGAACCGATAATGACTTGACAATGATACCGGATAGGACTAAATTGCGTTTTTACAAATTGATGCGGGGTGGAGCAGTCTGGTAGCTCGTCGGGCTCATAACCCGAAGGTCGTTGGTTCGAATCCAGCCCCCGCTACCATCAAACAAAACAGGCACTTACAAGCAATTGTGAGTGCCTTGTTTTTTGCCTTAAAATTCCGATTTCTCACCATATTTCCCACCACGAGAAAGCTCCGTCAAATAAGGGCTTGCCGCTTCGGTGGCCTGGTGGGTCGCCTTTGAACCTGGAAAGGCGCGCCGATCCGGCCGCCATTGGTCCGCGCTTTGCTATTGGCTTATGGGTGGGTTAAAAGGTGGGAAAACGTGGTGGGAAAAGTGACCTACCATCGCCCCGCGTTCGCCTTCTGGCATTGTTTGGCGATCCGCATTTTAGCTGTCAGACCTTCCTAATCCATGTGCCGCAAGTTCGATTCTTGCCGGGGGCACCAATTAATTCAACCACTTAAAAACTTAGATTTATCACCTTACAGAAAATTATTTCTTTTTACCCCCATTTTGCCCCCATAAAAGCATGGCAACAAAACCGGCCCGCTATGGTCATCGATCGCGGCATAAAGAATGGGGACCAGGCCCGCCGGCCACCCCCCGGTATCGGTTTTGCTTTTGAGTTGGGGATCAGGCTTGAAGCGGTGTATACCACCGTACTAAATTAGTGTTTCTCTCAAATTGGGATCTTGCTTATAAGTCACCAACACTATATATAGAGCCATCCCGCATTTTAATCACCATATTTTGAGCCAGCTCAAATAACACTTGACAGATTTAACCTACAGGTTAAATTCATGAAAATAGCTGAAATTGGTTCTGGCGATGGGTATAGTCTATATGCCCTCGAAATTAATGATAAATACCCCGTCAAAGAGTACCTTGAAACTTTAGATGAAAAAAGCCTAAAGCAATTTTTAGCTCTGTTCGAACATATATACAGCCAGGGGCCGCCAACAAACGAACGCAAATTTAGGCGTATATTTGATAAAATTTATGAGCTGAAAATTTATAGTGGAGGACGTATCCTTTGTTTTATCCCTGATGAATCACTACCAAAATCACTAATTTTAACACATGGGTTTCCTAAACCCCCTAAAAAAACTTTGCAACGTGAGGCAAAAAGAACAAATAAATATCGATCAGATTTCATCGAATACGTAAATAAAAACAAAAATATTATTGTTGAATAATCCACGGAGAAGAACCATGGCAAACAAATCAAATTGGTTTAAGGAAAAGCTAAATGAGTTCCAAAACGATTTTGATTTCCGCCTTGAAAAATTAATATTGGATGTTACCGAAAAAATTTCAAAGCGGATCAAACAAAAGAAGCTTTCGCGCGTTAAATTTGCCGAAAAACTGAAAGTATCACCGCCAGCAGTGACAAAAATTCTTGATGGAAATTCTAACTTTACTCTTAGGACGTTATTATCATTAGCGGATGCATTAGAGTTGAATCTAAAGATAGATTTCCAAGAAACCGTAACTGTTATGCAGGCAGGAGTAGAGGCGGCATCAACCTATACTTACCTACCAGCAAATAGTTATGCTGTTGTTGTAAACCAGGCTAATGATATTGCATACGGAACCTCAGTTTTTGAAAAAGCTGCTTAGTTAGATATTTTATAGGAGATAAGTATGAAGTTAAGCGCTGAAAATAAAAAACTAATAGTAGATGAAGTTGATTTTGTCACAAAAAAAATGAACGCAGAGGAAGATCCCTCAAAAAAACTTTATTACTTCAGCGCCATCCCGGGTATGATACAGCGTGTTTATAATATAGATTATGATAACGACCTTGTGTTTGCACATTTCGTATTACAAGCGGTTTTTACTGTAATTAATGAACGAATTGTTGCGCTGCGGCAAAAAGGGGATGGAAATGTTCAATTGAGCCTCGAACAATTTGAAAAGTTAGAACAATTATCCGTTGAATTTGGTATAAAGTTAAAGGAAAACAAGTCAGTTGATACTGTTCTTAAAAAATTTGTATTATTATTAACGTCTACTACTGGAAACGGATATTATTTAATGCAAAAAGGCTTCTTAAAAATATGATATTGAAGCCCTAATTGTTATATATCAAATCCATTCTGTGTCGCTGATCAAAGATCCGTAGGTCCTACCATCGCCTTGCGTTCGCATCTTTGCATTGTTCTGCGATCCGACCGGCACGCCACTTATCAATCATTTCGGTTTCACTTATCCAGGACCCGCCGATCTTGGCGGCCGGCAACCCGTCGTTTCGGATCAATAGTTTGACCGTCGTTTCGGAATAGCCGACATACACACAAGAAGTCTAATGGGGTCAAGTCTGCCCATGACCCAATTAAATTCCAAGATGAGTCATGAGCAGATTTGACCCCAAGAACATTTTGGTGATCATCGATAGGATAATTTGCTTATGCAACCAGTCCCACTTATTTGCCTATGAAGGATCAAAAACGTCGGAATGCGTCATGGGCAGACTTGACCCCATTTTCCCACGCTCCACTCGGACTCGCTGAAGCTCGCCGGTGAACTTAAACGTTATTCGCGACACGAAGTCGCGTATTTATATGTGATTTCATATTGTTAGATGAAGTCACCCGGCGTGTCCCCGCCGGTATCCTAGGGAGGCGTGCTACCGTTGCGCTGATGACGGGGTGCGAAGCCCTCCTGACAATGTACCGAATTGGGAAGAAGCCGTGAGGTGGACTCCCCTCTGGGAATCCCGCCCGGTTAAGGGCTAGGATGGGGCAATATGGCGAGAGTAGGCAAAGGACTTTACGCGCCGTCAGTGAGCACGGGCCTACCGGGATTTACAGGTCTACGACGCGTTTCTTAGCGGTTACGCGTGTTGGAGAGGTTGCAGGAGACTAACGTGCCTGCACGGGACCCCATTTCCTTCCGGCGTCCAAGTTCCGCCTAAGTTGCCCGTTAAAGTAAATACGTGGAACGTGGCAACCCCGTCCCTTCGCCCAGGGCAATCCATGGGCAGGCATTACCGTAAGGCGTGTTGCTGGAGTGGCGGGCTGGAGAGGTTGAAAGAAGCGAAGGCCTCCGGGTAAGCCGGGGGATAGGGCCTGCAACACGGCCCAACGCTAAATCTGGAAGCTTCTGAGCAGACAGAAAACGGCGTGCTGACGTTCAACTGGTATCTTCTTGCGAGAGAATCCGGAGAACCTTTGAAGATAGGAAAGCGAAAGACGGCCGCCATGGCTGGCGCCCCTGTCGACACCGCCTTACAGTGGCATTCCATCAATTGGAAGGCTGCCCAAAGGCATGTCAGAAGGCTGCAGATACGCATCGCAAAGGCTGTGCAGGAAAGAAGATGGGGCAAGGTGCGATCCTTGCAGAACATTCTGACCCATTCGTTCTACGCCAAGCTGCTGGCTGTGAAACGAGTGACTTCCAACAAGGGGAAAAATACTCCTGGTGTTGACGGCGTCCTGTGGAAAGGCGTCCGAGCCAAACGACAGGCTGTTTTCAGCCTGCGCAGACGTGGTTACAGGCCGATGCCGCTGAGAAGGATTTATATTCCGAAGAAAAACGGCAAGAAACGCCCTTTGTCAATACCAACTTTAACCGACAGAGCGATGCAGGCATTGTACAAGCTGGCACTGGCGCCGGTGGCGGAAACCACTGCAGATCGAAATTCCTATGGATTTCGAGAGGGGCGCTCCTGCGCCGATGCCGTACAAGCCGGATTCAACGCACTGAACAAGCCTAATTCGGCAACATGGGTATTGGAGGCGGATATCGCCGGTTGTTTCGATAACATATCATCAGGCTGGATGCTTGAAAACATCGTAATGGATAAAGTGGTTCTTCGCAAGTGGCTTACGGCAGGATATGTGGAAAACGGCATCCTTTATCCTTCTCGAAAAGGAACACCCCAGGGTGGTATAATCAGCCCGACGCTTTCCAATATGACACTCGACGGTTTGGAGGAGGTCGTCCGCGGTGCAGTCCCCCGTCGCAATCGTGTCAATTTCATTCGATATGCTGACGATTTCATTGTCACAGGCAAATCGAAACGCCTGCTGGAAAGGACGGTTCAGCCAGCAGTGGAAAGATTCCTGGCCGAACGCGGACTGACCCTATCAAGGGGAAAGACTGTTATCAGCCATATTCGAGACGGATTTACGTTCCTCGGGCAAACTTTTCGAAAGCGTGGTAGGAAACTGCACATCAAACCATCTATTGAGGGAGTTCACGCCCTTAGAAGAAAAGTGGGAGCGTTAATCAGAAAATACGTCAGCGCGCCGATGGAGGCCCTGATCAAGGAGTTGAACCAAACGCTCCGCGGTTGGGCAAACTACCACCGCCATGTGGTATCATCGGAAGTCTTCAGCCGCATCGACACATATGTATTTGAACAACTATGGCGCATGCTCCGGAAGCGACATCCGAGGAAATCCAAACAGTGGCTATTCAAGAGATACTGGACAGCCGGTGAAAGGAAACATATCTTCGCTGTCAAATCCAAGACCGGGAAAGGCGTAGTCAAAGTCTATCAGGTTGTCCGAATATGCTCCATAGGTATTAGGAGACATATCAAAATCAAAGCGGCCGCAAATCCGTATTTACCTGAGTACTCCAGATACTTTTGGCAACGCAGGAACAATAGGGAGAGCAAGCTGTTGCCGGTAGTCTCGGCAAGAGAATTACGAGCAACGGTTGCATAGGAAGTTAACAGCCGGGCCGCCCACCAAGGGTTGCCTTGAAGATGCTTGAGCCGTGTGATGGGAAACTATCATGCACGGTTCTTAGGGGGGAAAGAGGCTGCAAAGCCTCTGACCTACCCGGTGTGAAACCAAAACAAACGGTCGGAAATGGGCAGGCTCTCTCCATAGTTGCTGAGAGCATCAATCAAATGATTGATAGCGAGGAGAATGGCATGAGTGTGAACTTCGAGGAACTGGATTACCAGCGTACGGCTCTCGGTGAATTGAGTCTACGACGGCGGCGGGCCTTGGGAATGGGCGGGCGTGAGGTATTCGAGGTAAAACTCAATGAAGAATATCTCATGTCGTCTTTATTTCATGAAGGTGAAGTGGCGTTAGCTGATCTCGGATTGTCAGGACTTGCAGGCGAGAAATGGGATGTTGTGGTTGGAGGGTTGGGTTTGGGCTACACGGCGGCTGCCGTTTTGAAATATAATCAGGTCGCACGAATAATTGTGGTTGAGGCATTGGCGCCTGTGATTGATTGGCATCAACGCAAACTTGTTCCCAACGGCGCACTGCTTTCGGAAGATTATAGATGCCGCTATTACCATGATGATTTCTTTGCACTCGTGCGGAGAGATGGCTTCGATCCGGATAACCCGAGGCACTTGTTTGATGCCATACTTCTCGATATTGATCACACACCTAATGCCCTGCTTAATCCAGCCCATTCAGATTTTTATTCGAAGGAAGGAATGATGCGCCTGCGAGCATTCCTCAAACCGGGGGGCGTGTTCGGATTGTGGTCTAACGACGCTCCTGAAAAGGGATTTTTAGCCATTTTATCCAGTGTGTTCGATCAGGTTGATGGACATATCGTCGAGTTTGAAAATCCAATTCAGGGCAAAACAGCGGAGAATGGCATATACGTCGCGACGGTTGAGAAACGTTCTTAGCCGGAACGATTCAGCGAATGCCGTACCCGTGGGTCATAATGGGGTCAAGTCTGCCCATGACCCAGTCATATACCTCCGGCAAAGCCGGAGGCTTGAAAGATGTGAACCGCTCAAAGCGGTTATTTAATGGGCCACCTCAAAGGTGGCGGTGCTTTACTTGAATAAATTCAATTGATCGAGCCGACGGTCCTCTTTCTCTTGAGCCCGGATATATTCTCGGACCGTTTTTTCATCTCGACCAACGGTAGAAACATGATATCCACGAGCCCAAAAATGGGCGCCTGTGAAATTCTTTTTCTGACCCAGATAATTGCGGGCCACATGGGTGGCACTTTTACCCTTGATATACCCAATCACCTGAGCCACCGCATATTTCGGAGGGATTGACACCAGCATGTGCACATGGTCTGACATCATATGCCCTTCAAGTATTTCGCACTCCCGGTGCTGGGCCAATTCCTTGAATACTTGGCCAAGATACTTCCGCAATTGGCCGTACAGTAATTTTTTGCGGTACTTGGGAATCCATACCACATGGTATTTGCATTCCCATACGCTGTGGCTTAAACTTGAAATGTCGTTCATGAAAGCCTCTCCTTTGTGAATTTTGAGCGGTTCACATCCGGAGGGGCTTTCATTTGCTCCCGTAAATGTCAAACTCTGGTGAGTCCCCCGGCATAGCCGGGGGTTTACCTAATGGCAATTAAATTTCAAGATGAGTCATAAGCAGACTTGACCCCAAGGACCCCACTAAAATACCCTTATCGTCTAACCGAAACCCCTCTCGCAAAGCCATCGTCTCCCCTCTTCGGACCGCATATCCCGACCCGGCAGGGGGCGCTCTGGGAGAAGTCGCTCTGGGAAACCATGCCCCCACGAGCGCCCGTGTCAGGAGGGACTGCGGGCCTCCATTCGAATGCCCCATATCCTTGCGAGGCATTATGTTTTAAGGTAAACTGACGATAATAAATACTCAGACAAAGCCAAACCAGTTGCGAAACTGGGACGGAAAGCCACGGATCTCAGCTACGAGACGGCCGGGTTGCCTGGAAGATGACGCCGGACAACCCATTGGGTTTCCGGCTTTTTTAATCCGCCAGCGGCGGACGAGGGTTTAATTCCCCGCCGCTTATGGCGCACCATGGCCGTTATCGCTACCCCTTTGCTTTGCGGTGGGGTAGTTCATTCGTCAAGTTGGCCTAACGACTTGGGGGCACCATGTTTAAACGATCCTTGCTTGCGTTGTGTATAATGATATTGATACCGGTCTGTTCACAGGCCGAGCCCACCTTCAAATCCGCCATGGTAAAGATCTTTACGGTCAGCAGTTTCCCCGACTATGCAACCCCGTGGAACAAGGAGGGACCTCAGTCGTTCAGCGGCTCGGGGGTGGTGATCGATGGCAACCGGATTCTGACCAATGCCCATGTGGTAAGCTATGAAACCTTTCTGCAGGTAAGATCCCATGGCCAGGCCAAAAAATATGATGCCTATGTCCTGGCCGTTTCCCACGAAGCGGATTTGGCGGTGCTGGGCGTCAAGGACCCGGCCTTTTTCGATGGAATCGAGCCGTTGGAGATCGGCGGGCTGCCGGAATTGCAGGAACCGGTGGTCGTGTGCGGCTTCCCCACCGGTGGCGATACCATGAGCATGACCACGGGGGTCGTATCGCGCATAGAAAACCAGACCTATATTCACAGTTTAATGGATATGCTGGCCATTCAGGTCGATGCCGCGATCAATCCGGGCAACAGCGGCGGCCCGGCCCTTTCCGACGATGACCTCATCGTCGGGGTGGCCATGCAAACCCAGGAACGGGCCAGCAACATTTCCTATCTCATTCCGACGCCAGTCATCCAGCATTTCTTGACGGATATCGATGACGGCCATCTCGATGGCGTGCCCGAATTGGGCATTTATTGCCAACCCACCGAAAATAACGCTCTCAAGGAAAAACTGGGGATGTCCCCTGACATGACAGGGGTGCTGGTCAATCAAACCGTTCCGGATACCGCTGCCGCTGCAATTCTAAACGAAGGGGATGTCATTTTGAAAATCGATGAATTCGATGTGGCTTCCGACGGCACCATTGAATTCCGCCCCCAGGAACGAACCATTTTCAATTTTGCGGCCCAACGCAAACAAATTGGCGAATCGGTTACGTTTGGAATTCTCAGAGACGGCAACATCCGAAGTGTCTCCATGATCCTGGAGCATAAGATCGGAACACATCGTCTTGTAAGAATCGAGAACGATAAACAACCCACCTACTATATCTACGGAGGGATGGTTTTTAATCCCCTGACCATCAATTATCTGGAGTGCTGGGGGGATAGTTGGTGGGATGAGGCCCCCAAGGCGCTGCTATCCCATTTACAGCGGAACTGGAAAAAGCCTGGGCAGGAAGAAATCGTTGTCTTGAACAGGGTGCTTCCGATTGAGGAAAATGTGGGCTATCATGATATCAATGACGTGCAAGTCGTCTCGATCAACGGCAAAAATATCACACGCATGAAAGACGTGGTCGAAATCATAGACCATAATACAACCGAGTACGTCGATATCTTGACCGCCAAGGGGTCGCACATCATTCTGAAAAGCAAAGATCGTATGAACGCCCAAAAGTCCATAAAAACAATCTACGATATCAAATCAGACATCTCGGGCGATCTTCTTTAGACCCTCCAGCAAAAGCATTGTTTAAATCCGTAGGCGAAGAATGCCACCGCCCGGATCGGGCACTCCACGGCGAACGCCGGGGCTACTTGGAATGCCCCGGCGTACGACGGATAGCCCCGATAGCTACATTCCGCTCTCACTCCTCAAATCAGCATCCCGACAAACCCGAACCCGCCAACGGCCATTGACGCAGACAAACCGCCTATCGCATCCCCAGAGACGCCCATCACCCGGGACCGCTGTCCCGCATGCCTGGCTGAGGGCTTCGAGATCGCCTATCTGAATCCTATGGGGAAGGCTGCCTTTTTTGCTCATCTGTTCATGTTTTCTTCATGATGGGGTTTTATTGTGGCGTCAAAATGGAAGTTGGGACGACATGGATCTTCTTGATGCGATCCTGTCCTGGCAACCTATCATTAGGAGGTATCAACATGAAGAAAAAATGGACCGTAATTGTTGCCAGCAGCGGTTTGATCATCGGCATTGCCGCTGCCGGGGCGAGCTTCGCAAATTGGGATGGCAGTGACATCCACAATGGCACCATCCGGGTCGAAAAACAGTCCGAGGCGGACTTTCCTTCACTGGCCACGATCTCCACCGACCAGGCCGTCCAGAAAGCCTTGGCCACGGTGCAAGGCCAAGTTTTGAAAATGGAACTGGAAGAGGAAAACGGCTTCCTGGTCTATGGCGTTGAAGTGGTGCGAGCCGACAAGGCTATCATGGATGTGAAGGTGGATGCCGGCTCGGGGGAAGTGCTCGCTGTGGAACGGGACAAAGTGGATGAGGAAGATCACGACGAAGCGAACGATCGGGACCGTGAGGACTGACAGCATAAGCGGCGCGCACCGCAAATCTCACCAGCGCGTCCGTCGGGACGTATGGTTATGACGTGGGAGCGCGCCGCCTCAACACCTTTTTAGTGAGGCAGCCGCCATGATCGAAATCGACAACCTTCGCCTGGCGATAAACGGCAAAGAAATCCTCAAGGGAATCGCCATGCACCTGCAGCCCGGCGACACTTACGGCTTTCTGGGACCGAACGGCGCGGGCAAGTCCACCACGATCTTCGCCCTTTTGGGGCTGCGCCCTTATGAAGGCGGAAGTGTCAGCGTCCTGGGGGAAGATCCGGCCCGGAATGCCGTTGCCATCCGTCGTGCAGTGGGGGTGATGCCGGAAAAGGCAGGCGTTTACGACTGGATGTCCGCCATGGACTACCTCGAATGGTTCGGACGCTTTTACGCTTTTCAACCGAGCGGGCGCGATTTGACCATGATGCTGGAAAAAGTGGGGCTTGGAGAGGAGATGGGGCGGCCTGTCGGCACCTATTCCAGAGGGATGAAGCAGCGCCTGGCCGTGGCCCGCGCCATGATAATCCGCCCTCGGCTCCTGATCCTGGACGAGCCCACCAACGGGCTCGATCCCAAGGGCCGTCGCGAAATCCACGACCTGTTGGGGGAATTCGCGACCCGCAAAAACACCGCTGTTCTGCTGTGCACCCATCTGCTGGATGATGTGGACCGCTTATGCAACCGGATCGGGATTATCGACCATGGCCGCACCCGGCTGGAAGGCTCCCTTTCCAAGCTGCTGGCGCAGGAGGGCGGCGGCCGGCCGTACCGGTTGCGTCTGGGGTCGGCGCCCGACACCACCGATCTTCCGACCGGTGTTGCGGTGCTGGGCCACGAAGGCGGCTGGTGGCGTGTTCAGGTGCAGGGCACGCCGGCCGAAAATCCTTCCGCGCTGTGGAGCGAGTTGTGGCGGCGGGGCTGGAAAATGATGGAAATCCGCGCCGAGGCATCCAGCCTGGAGGATCTTTACCTGCGCCATACCGGCCCGGAAGGCCATCAATCGCAGGAGGCCGCGTGATGAACCCCATTTTGACCATTGCCCGCAACGAAAGCACCCAAATGCTGATGAGCCGCCGGGGCCTGGCGTGGCTGCTGACTTTCAGCGGATTGCTGTCGGCCTTCAGCGTGCTTCTGGTGAGCAATACCGAACTAAGCCTGCTCGACAACGCCCAAGTGCTCTATATGATGACCGGAACGGTCCTGGCCGCCGGAGCGCTTGTGGCCGCCATCCTGGGAAGCGACGCCTACGCGGGCGAGAAAGAGCGCGGCACCCTGATCCCCCTGTTGTGCGCCCCCATCGCTCCCGATGCCCTGCTGGCCGGCAAGGCCATCGGTCTGCTGGCCGCCTGGGGCGTCATGTTCATGACGAGCATCCCCTATCTTTGGGCGGTGGGCGCAAGCGGCCAGAACCTGGGCGCGGCCGTTTGCTACCTGGCCCTTTTCGGCACGCCCGTGGTGCTCGGATTCGGCTACCTGGCCATGGCGGTGTCGTCCCGCACCGGCAGCGTCATAACGTCGCTGCTCACCACGATCACCCTGCTGATGCTGGCCGCCAGTCCGCTGTTGATCGGGCCGGGCCTGCGCGGCACCGCCATCGGACGCGCCCTGGACGCCATCAATCCGTTGGCCGGAGCCCTCAACACCTTCGACAGCGTCATTATCGACAGCGATCCGTTCACAGCCCAGACGACCCGGCTGATCCTGGTTGCCGTATGGCTGGTGATCGGCTTGCTTGCGGCCCGGCGCAGCGCCAGCCAACCGGTTTTTCAATAAGAGGAGCTAGTCATGAAAACATGGAAACGTCTGCTGGCGGCCGTTCTTATGACCTTCTGGTTCGTTTCCGTTTCAGAAGCGGCCCAGCCTCCGGTCTCCCTTATGCTTCAGCCCGACAACAGCAACCCCGCCGCCCCCATGATGGGGGACCACCTGCGGTTCTGGAGCACCATCACCAACACGGGATCATCGACCATCGATGGTCTGGTGGCGTGGATCAGCCTGGTGGAAATCGATCCGGGCAACGAGCAGCCGGTGGATCTGGAAGACTGGAGCGCCCAGAAAGCCGTTACCGGCGCGCGCCTGCGGCCCGGAGCACACCTGATGACCGCTTGGCCCATGCGGCTGATCAAGGGCGGCGATTACCGGGTGGTGGTCAGTGTCACCGACCGCGGCGGCCGCCAGGTCTACACCAGCCCGACCATCCAGTTCCATGTCCGGCAAAAACCGGTCCTCCAGGTGGGACGCGTGTTGCCGGTGGCCGCGGGGATACCCGTCTTCTTCATCGGTATGATGGTTTTCACCAGGAGAAGACGGCGCCGCGCATAAGGAGGAATGACCATGTTTCATCAATTCGTTGTCTGGCTGGCCCATGCCGTTGGTCAGTGGGGATATCCCGGCATTGTGCTGCTCATGGCCCTGGAATCCTCCTTTTTTCCGTTTCCCAGCGAGGTGGTGATCCCGCCAGCCGCCTACCTTGCCACCACCGGCGAGATGAACATCGCCATGATCGTTCTTTGCGGCACATTGGGAAGTCTTCTGGGAGCGGTATTCAATTATTGGCTGGCCCTGCGGTTTGGAAGACCTTTTTTTGAAAAACACGGACGCTACCTTCTGGTCAGTCCCCGGTCCCTGGCGAAGGCCGACCGTTTTTTCGAACGGCACGGACAGATCAGCATGTTTGTTGGGCGGCTGCTGCCTGGCATCCGGCAATATATTTCCCTGCCGGCAGGCTTGGCCCGCATGAATATGACCGTCTTTTGCGCGGCTACGCTTCTGGGGGCGGGGCTGTGGGTGCTGGTGCTGGCCGGCATGGGATACGGGTTCGGCCGCAACGAACAACTGCTGCTCCAGAACCTGCACTGGGTGACTTTGATTTTGGTGCTCGGATGCGGCATGATCGTGTTGTATTACAGGCGTAAACGGAAGGGCCGATCAATCGATCGTTGACCATCCATCATGGCGTCGTCAGAAACTTTTCTCTCTATCACCAAAATCGGGAATTCCGATAGACCCATCGAGGCATTGACATTTTCGCTATTCAACCCAACTGTCTATGTGATCTGGCAATCGATTCCCAAGCATTTCCCACTTTGTAAAAAACCCCAAAAGATTCCTTTTGACCGCGAGGCCATCATGAAGCAATCCATTCTGACGGACAGCCGTCCGCGTCTGCCGCTGCTGGCGGCTGTCTTTTATCTTCTAGTGGTCGGTTGCGTCGCCTATCACCCGGCCCCCCTGAGCCAGAGCATCGATTTGGCGCCGGATGTCGATCGACTTGAAACCCGCGGAACAGGATCCGATCGCCACCCGGAGCGTGGTCTGAACCTGACGGACGTGGCCATCATCGCGGTGCGCCAAAATCCCGATCTGAAAGCGCAACGCCAGCAATTGGGAATAAAGAAGGCGGAGCTGTTTGCGGCCGGTCTGCTGCCCGACCCCCAGTTGTCCGCCAACCTCGATCATCCCACCGGCAATGTGCCGGCCACGGTCAATGCCTTTGGTGTCGGACTGAATTACGACATCATTCCGCTGATTAACCGCGGGGCCCGGGTGGAAAGTGCGCAACAGGCGGAGCAGCAGGCGCGCCTGGAGTTGCTGTGGCAGGAGTGGCAGGTGAGCCAGCGCGCACGCTCGCTGGCCGTGCAACTGGCCGGCGAACGCCAGCAAATCGCCTTGCTGCAGGAGATGAAAAACCTCTACCAGCGACGCTACCAGCACTCGCGCGAGGCCGTGGCGCGCGGGGATCTCACCCTGGCCGTGGCCGGCACGGATCTGACCGCCCTGCTCGACACACTGAGTCAGATCAATCAGCTGGAACAATCCAACAACACGACCCGCCATGAATTGAACCTGCTGATGGGCCTTGCCGCCGATACGCCGCTGGAGATCCGCCTGCCGCCTGACACGGTGCTGCCGGAGACGCAAGCCCTGCACCAGGACCTTCAAACGCTGCCCCAGCGACGTCCCGATCTGTTGGCCCTGCAAGCCGGCTATGCCAGCCAGGAGGCCAAGGTGCGGGCCGCCGTCCTGTCGCAGTTTCCCTCCTTCAGTATCGGCGTCACGCGCGCGCGGGATACGAGCAGCGTGTACACGACCGGGTTCAATATCGGCCTCGATCTGCCCTTGTTCTCGGGCAGCCGGGGCGCGATCGCCATCGAGCAGGCCACGCGGGAAAAACTGCGCCAGGAATATCAGGCCCGTCTCGACCAGGCCGCCGTGGATGTGGACAAACTGGTCCGCCTGCAGGGCATCGTCGCGGCGCAACAGGAACTGCTCCATGCATACCTGCCGACTTTAAAAGAGCTGGTTGAGCGTGGCCGCGAAGCATACCGCAACGGCGATATCGACGCCTTGACCTTCCTGAATATGGAAAATACCTGGATCAACAAGCGTCTCGAACAGATCAGCCTGGACCAGACCCAGCGCAACAACCTTATCGCCCTGCAGACCCTGTTGGCATTGCCCGACAATGGCGACGCCCGGACCGATGCGCTTTCACAAGGAGACCAACAGCGATGAAACTCAAATGGATCCTCTATACGTCGGCCCTGTTGCTGATCGGTTCGCGCCTGTGGGCCCAGGAGCCCTCCGTTTTGATCCAGAAAGCGAAAGCCACGCAACAGCCGATCAGCGCAATCCTGGTCGTGTATGGCCAGGTACAGCCGGATCCCGATAGCGTACAGACCGTCTCTCTGCTGCGCGATGCGCTGATAACCCGGGTGGCGGTGCGTCCCGGGCAGCGGGTCGAACGCGGCCAAACCTTGTTCGAACTGACCACATCGCCGAGTGCCCACATGGAATATCTGAAGGCCCGTGGGGCGGTCGATCACGCCCGGCGTGAGCTGGCCCGCCAAGAGCGCCTGTTGCGCGAACAACTGGCCACCAACGCCCAGGTGGAGGCCGCGCGCAACGCGTTGCAGGATGCCCAGGCCAGTCTGCAGGCCATGGTGACCCAGGGCCAGAACAGGGCCGGCGATCAGATAACGGCGCCCACGGCCGGGATCATCACCCAGCTGAAGGTCAAACAGGGCGATCGCTTGCAGGCGGGCATCGCCGTATTGGAGATGGCCACCGGCAACCGCCTGGTGGCCATCCTCGGGGTGGAGCCGGAAGACATTCAATGGCTGGCCCCCGGCATGCCGGTGAGGATTCGCTCGGTGTTCGTTCCGGACTTCAAGGCCGACGGTCAATTGCGTGAGATCCATGCCATGATCAATCCGGCGACCCACCTGGTGGATGCCCTGGTCCCCATACCGGACGGTCAGACCGACCAATTGGTCCTGGGCAGCCGTCTGGTCGCCGATATCCATCTAAACGAACACACCGGCACGACCGTGCCGCGCAGTGCGGTCCTGCAGGATGCGCAGGGCCCCTATGTGTTTCGCGTTGTCGGCGGCCAGGCCCGGAAGGTGGCCGTCACCACCGGCCTGGAGAGTGATCAATGGATCGAGATCACCAGCGGTCTGAAGCCGGATGAGGAGGTCGTCACCGTGGGAAATTACGAACTCAAGGATGGGATGGCAGTGCGGGAGGGCCGGTAAGTGGACTTTTCACATTGGGCGGCGGCCCATCGCCGATCGATTCTGGCATTGTTTACCCTCTTCGCCGTGGCCGGCGTGCTGACGGCCTTCCGCTTGCCGGTTTCCCTGTTTCCGCGGGTAAACTTCCCGCGCATCGCCATCACGGTGGATGCCGGCGACCGGCCGGCCGACCAGATGGTCATCGAGGTGACGCGCAAGATCGAACAGGCGGTCCGCCCGATACCCGGCGTGGCGTCGCTCCGCTCGACCAGCACCCGCGGCAGCGCCGATATCTCGGTCAATCTGGCCTGGGGAAGCGACATGGGGGCGGCCCTGCTGCAGGTGGAATCGGCCGTCAACCGGATTTTACCCGACCTGCCCGCCGGCACGGGGTTTACCGCCCGCCGCATGGACCCCACCGTTTTCCCGATGGCCGCCTATAGCATGACATCCGACACCCTCACCCAAGTGGACCTGCGCGACATCGGCGACCAGCAATTGCTGCCGTTGCTGTCAGCCGTCGATGGCATCGCCCAGGTGGCCGTCATGGGCGGCAAGACCCTGGAATACCGGGTCGAAGTGGACCCCGTGAAACTGGACGCTTATGGGTTGGCCTTTTCGGATGTGACCAACGCCCTGAGCGCCACCAACGTCTTGCAGGCCGTCGGCCGCATGGAGGACCACTACAAGCTCTACCTTGCCATGTCGGACACCCGTATCCGCAATCTGAAAGACATCCGCAACACGATTCTGCGCAGCGGCGAAAACGGTCTGGTACGTCTGGAAGACATCGCGCGGGTGTATCCGTCCGATAAACCCGAGTGGCTGAAAGTGTCGGCGGATGGCAAGCCGGCTGTGCTCGTCATGGTGTATCAGCAGCCCAATGCCAACACCGTGCAGATCGTCCGGGATATCCAGGCCCGCCTAGCCGAATACCACGACAAACTTCCCCAGGGGTTGACCATCGCCAATTGGTACGACCAGAGTCAACTGGTGACCGAATCGGCGGCCAGCGTGCGCGATGCGATTCTGATCGGCGTGCTGCTGGCGGCCCTGGTCCTGTTCGCTTTTCTGCGCAGTGTCAAGATCACCCTGGCGGCGATGCTCACCGTACCGGCCGCCCTGGCGATCACCGTCCTGTTGCTGTATGTTCTCGGGGACAGTTTCAATATCATGACCCTCGGCGGCATGGCCGCGGCCGTAGCGCTGATCGTCGACGACGCCATTGTGATGATCGAACATATCGTGCGCCGCCTGCGGGAGCGCGGCACCCGCAACGAACACTTTGTGCTGTCCATCCGCGAGGCGGCCATCGAATTCAGCAAGCCCTTGACCGGCTCCTCCATCGCCACGGTCATCATTTTCGTCCCCCTGGCGTTCCTCTCCGGCGTGACCGGCGCCTTTTTCAAGGCGCTCTCATTGACCATGGCCAGTTCGCTGATCGTTTCCTATTTGCTGGCCTGGTTGGCGGTGCCGCTGCTCTCCGAACATTTGCTCAACCACAAAGACGCCGACCGGGAAGACAGCGGGAAGCTATTCCGCTATATCCAGCAGGGCTATAGCCGGCTGATGCAGCGGCTGATGCGGCGCCCGGTGTTGATTTTAACGGCGATTCTGCCTTTTCTTCTGGCCGCCTACATCGCCTACACCCAGGTGGGGTCCGGTTTCATGCCCCACATGGACGAAGGCGGCTTCGTGCTTGATTTTTTGTCGCCTCCCGGCACTTCCCTGGCCGAAACCGACCGGCTCGTAAATCTGGTCGAAGGGATCCTCAAAGCCAACCCGGCCGTCGAGACCTATTCCAAACGCACCGGGGGCGGCCTGGGCGGCAGCCTGCACGAATCCAACGAGGGCGACTTCTTCGTGCGGCTCAAACCCATGCCAAGACCGCCCATCGACCAGGTGATGGATCAGATTCGCGCTGAAATCGAGCAGAAGGTGCCCGGACTGGAGGTGGATCTGGTCCTGCTCATGGAAGACCTGATCGGCGACCTGACGGCCGTGCCCCAACCGATTGAGGTGAAGTTGTACAGCGACGATTACCGGGAGCTGATGACGGTAGCCCCCCAAGTGGCCGGCGCGCTCAAGGGCATTTCCGGCGTGGTGGATGTCAAGGACGGCATCGTGCTGGCCGGCGACGCCCTCACCGTACGGGTGAACCGCAACAAAGCCGCTTTGGAGGGGGTGGATCCGGCCCATGTTACCGAACAGCTGCAGGCCTGGCTGCGAGGCGTCGTCACGACCCAGGTCCAGAAAGATGTCAAGCTGGTCGGTGTGCGGGTTTGGACCCCGGGCAACGTACGCCGCACGGCGGCCGATCTCGAGAAAATCCAATTGCGGGCGCCCGATGGCCATCTCTTCCCGTTGCAACGAATCGCCGCGATCGACACGATTGTGGGCCAGCCGCAGATCACCCGTGAAAACCTCAAACGCATGATCGCCGTCACGGGCCGCATCAGCGGCCGCGACATGGGATCGACCATCCGCGAGGTCAAACGGACCCTTGCCCGGCAGGGTTTGCTGCCGAATAGCGTCTACTATGAACTGGGCGGCTTGTATAAGCAGCAGCAGATCGCCTTTCGGGGGCTGGCAGCGGTATTCGGGGCCGCGCTGGGGTTGGTCTTTATTCTGCTATTATTCCTGTACGAGGACTTCGCGGCCGCCGCAGCCATTCTGGCCATACCGCTGCTGGCCACGGGATCGGTGTTTATCGGGTTGTGGATGACCGGAATCGAGCTGAACATCACCGCGATTATGGGCATGACCATGATCGTCGGCATCGTGACCGAAGTATCGATTTTCTACTTCTCCGAATACCATGACTTGGTCCGCCAGGGAATGGATAGGGATCAGGCGCTGGTCCAGGCCGGCGTCAACCGCTTGCGCCCGATTACCATGACGACCCTGGCGGCCGTTTTAGCGTTGCTGCCGCTGGCCCTCGCCCTAGGGCAAGGCGCGCAGATGCAACAGCCCCTGGCCGTGGCCATCATTTCCGGTCTGTTGGTGCAGACCCCGCTTGTCGTTACCGTATTGCCGCTGGTCTACAAGACGCTGTCCCCTAAAAAGAGGGCGACTTGAAGGTCCGGAGGGCTGCCTTCAAGACTTTTCCGCTATTTTGACCACCACCACGGTCACATCGTCGGACTGCGGGGTGCTGCCCCGGAAGTCCGTCATCTCGGCCGTCATCGTCTGCAGGATGGCGTTGCTGTCCCGATGGGCGTTTTGGCGTAGGATGGCATAGATGCGTTCTTTTCCGAATCTTTCGCCGGCCTGATTTTCCGTTTCCCACAAGCCGTCGGTACCGATGACGATGATTTGCCCTTCTTTCAGGTTCGAATAACAGTTTTCGGCATATACGACCGATTCGTCGAATCCCAAAGCCACGCCCGCCCCCTTGAGCTGGATGACGGTATCGGCGCGGGGGTCGTAAACAATCGCCGGATCGTGTCCGGCGCGCACCCAGCGAAGCGCCATGGCGTCCGGATCGACCGTCATGAGAAAGAGGGTCATAAAGCTCGCCGAATCAGATGTATCCCGACACAACAATTGATTGATATCGGTGACCACGGAAGACAGTTCGCCGTCGCTGACAAGGCGGCCGCGCAGCAAACCACGCACCGTCGTCATCAGCAGGGCCGCCGAAATCCCATGGCCCACCCCATCCCCGACCACAGCGATAAAAGGCCCGCGGTCATCTTCCGCCAACCGCAAATAGTCGTAATAGTCGCCGCCCGTCTGGTCGCAATAGATACTCTGCCCCGCGATATCGAGCCCGGCGACGTGCGGTGTTCCCCGGGGAAGGAAGCTGCGCTGGACTTCCATGGCCAGGTCAAGGGCCTGCCTGAGGCTGATCCGCTCCTCCAACTGGCCTGCCATGGCGTTGAAAGCGCGCGCCAGGTCGCCGACTTCATCGTCGCGTTTGACGGGGACATTGATGTCAAAGCGGCCCTCCGACAACGTCCGTGCCGCGTCGGAGACGTTCGTGACCGTCGTCAGCACGCCCTTGCTGACGTATCGTATCAGGAGAAAAATAATCAGTATGAAGGCGATGATGCTCAGACCGTAAAGAAAGCGGAAATGGATCACCGGCGCCAAAATTTCTTGGGTCGGAGACATGATGACCAGGCTCCAGGGCGCGGCCTCCAGCCGGCAATAACTGATCACTTGTTGCGAGGGATAGTCATCTCCGCGAATGGTGCCGCAAGGCTTGCCGCGCAACGCCTTGAGCGTCATTCGTTCGACTTCGTCACCGTTGTCGCCAAGCCGTTTACGGTCGGGACCGAAACTGTCGGTCAAAAAAGTGCCGGTAGTGTCGACCAGGGCGGTGTTGCCATCCTGTCGCCAGGGAACAGGATCCAGGGCCTGCAGGAGGTAACTGAAATCCACGACCATCTCCAAGGCGCCTATTGTCATGCCGGATCGGTCGCGCAGGTCGGAAACGATGGAGATGGTCTTACCCTTCACAAGATCATCGTAACGGAATCGCATGGTTTGGGGAAAAGATCTGTTGGCGGCCGGAGGGGCGAATGCCTGGGCCGCCGATCGCGCCGCTGGTTGGCTGGCCCGCCCCCCATTGGACGCCGTATCTGATGACGCCAAAGCGTTATGCCCCTCGATCTCAACGCGCACGATGCCCTCTTCCGCTTCGGCTTCCCGAATGATCCAGTCCTGAATCTCTTCGGCATGGGGTTCATCGGCGGCTTCCTGAAACAGGCGGATCCACTGGATGACCTTGTTCAGGCGCGCATCGACCATGCGGGCGTTCTTTTGCAGTTGCAGAAGGGTTGTTTGCTGCCATTGGCGTATGAGATAGTTGGAGCCCAGCATAAAACCTGTGGCGCCCATACCGATCAGCAGCAATAGGACGGGGCCGATCAGATACAACATATACGCTTGCCGAAGGGATTTTGGTTTGAACATCTTTTTAAGCATTGAACGTCAAAAAGACCTTTCGATCAATCAACCTGGGTTGTGATCACTTTTTTGGTTTGGGGGAAGCCTTCGAGAAACATCGCTTCCGCCTGAACCATACCGGTTCTGCAAAGGCCAATTCCGGAAAACGGTTTTTCATACGATGGTGCGCCTATCGATCTACGCGCCTGACCGGTTCCTGTCCGTCGCCAAAGCGCCTTCCAATCTCACCGCCCACCGCCACTATTTTCTTCTATAGCCGGATAAAACGGGATCAACAAGAGAATTCCATGCAAATCCGGCATCTTCATTCTATCTTCACGATGGTGCGGTATACTTCCCGGGTAACACCATGCTCAGACAGTCGGGAGATAAGCGCTTGACAATTAACTTCGCTGCGAGGCGATCCCCGTTATCCGCCGGAAGTCGTCGCCTGACGTCAAACGGGAACGCCGCCGCCTATTCCATTCGGATATAGATAGCGGAAAAATGGCAAAACGATTCCTTTCTCCCCCCTTCATCCTTCCTTCATTTTCACCTGTTAAAATTCCAAATAAAGGTGGCTCGGATTATGAAGATCAGCGATGTCAACACTGAATCGGGGTAAAGGAAAGAGACGATGTCGTCCGCGGGCCTGCCGTTTTCCACGCCGTCCATCAGCGAACCGGAAATCGAGGCGGCCGCCCAAGTCCTGCGTTCCGGGTGGACTAGCACCGGGCGCGCACAGCCGATTGGGCCGGTTCATTTTGACGGGCTACCGGCGTGATGAATTTATCGGGTTGGTATGTACACCGGACACCCACAATGATAATTTGCTTGATTTGATCCGCCCTGATCGGCTTAATATATCGACCATCCACACCGAAGCCGAAGGGGGGCGGCGGGTGTTTGGCGATGTTTCACGATTTCCTGGACAAAGCCGTCCAGCGGGATACCGTCTTCGAACCGCTGGGCGAGGCCCTAAGCCGGAAGTCGAAGGCTGAAAGATCCGCGATAAACCAAGAGGCCGTTCCCGATAGGCAGGGCTGGCTATCCTGTCAAGCCACGCCCATCGACAACCATCAAATTTGACATAGAAGGCCATTGGCACCATGAATGACGTGAACACCCCTGCCTTGATGAACCATAAAGCATTGCCCGCGATCCTGTTGCTGTCTTTTTTTCTACTTGCCTATATCCTGCCACTTGGCGTCCGCAATCTCGCTGTCCCGGATGAAACGCGCTATGGGGAGATCCCCCGCGAAATGATCGCCAGCGGCGACTGGATCGTGCCGCGCCTCGACGGGGTCCGCTATTTTGAAAAGCCGGTGCTGGGCTATTGGGTGCAGGCGGGATCCCTGCTCTTGTTCGGCGAAAACAATTTTGCCGTGCGCCTGCCGTCCGCGCTGGCGGTCGGGCTTTCAGCGCTGTTGGTATGGTTCCTGGTCGGCCGCGCGATACCTGGTCGCGACCGCGAGGGCCGTTTTACGGCGTTCCTTGCTACGCTGATTTTTCTGTCCTGTTTCGAAGTGTTCGGCGTGGGCAATACGGCTGTCCTGGACAGTCTGTTTTCGTTTTTCCTGACCGCCTGCATCGCTGCCTTTTATCTCGCCACCGAAGCGCCGCCCGGCCGCTCCAAGGAAAAGGGGTTGCTGATGCTGGCCGGTCTGGCCTGCGGCCTGGCCTTTCTGACCAAAGGTTTTCTGGCGATTGCCGTGCCGGTTATGGTGGTGGCGCCCTATCTGGTCTGGCAGCGCCGCTATGCCGATTTGCTGCGCATGGCCTGGCTGCCGATAATAACCGCTGTCGTCGTGGCCTTGCCGTGGAGCATCCTGATCCATTTGAGAGAACCGGATTTCTGGCGGTTTTTCTTCTGGAACGAACATATCCGCCGCTTTATGGCCGACAATGCGCAGCACAAGGAGGCTTTCTGGTTCTTTTTTCTGCTAGCGCCGGGCATGTTTCTCCCATGGGCATTCGTGGTTCCGGCGGCAGTCTCGGGCGTCAGAACCCGCCTAATTGGACAGGGGCCGGTTACCCGACTGCTCAGACTATGCATTTGCTGGCTGGTGCTGCCCTTCTTGTTTTTCTCTCTGTCGAGGGGAAAATTGCTCACCTATATTCTGCCCTGCTTTCCGCCCTTCGCCATTCTCCTGTCCTTCGGGTTGCTGCGGGTACTCACCCAAAACCCGCGTTACAAGCTTTTTCAAAGGGGCGTTGCTGCAAGTGCCGCGCTTTTCGGACTCATCCTGGTGGCATTCTTGTATGGTCAATTGATGGGTATCCATGGAATGCATCCTTACAGCCAGCCATGGAAGGCCGTGATGGTCGTCAACGGCCTTATCTTCTTTGTCCTGTTTGGCATCTGGTCGATCCGAAATCAGAGCGCACACCGCAAGCTCATCCTCTTTGGCCTGTCCCCGGCCCTCCTTTTTCTGGTCGTCCACTTCACCATACCGGATATTGTCAATTTGAAAAAATCGCCCGGCCCCTTTCTTGAGCAGCACAAGTCGGATATCGCCGCCGATACGATTGTCATTTCCGAAGGAGATGTGATCCGGGCGACTTGCTGGTACCTGCGGCGCAGCGATGTCTACGTACTCGGCAAGGCCGGTGAACTCAATGAAGGTATGCAATATAAGGATGCCAGGGGAAGAATGCTCGATATAAAGTCCGCGGTCGAACTGATAGACCAAAACCGTGGCAAAACCATTCTGATCGCCAAAGCTAAAACACTTTCCCTGTTGCGGAAGGTCCTCCCGCGACCTGTTTTAGAAGACCAGAGCGGCCCCTCCGGGTATGCGCTCTGGAAATATTGAAAATTCGTTGTTTGGCAGCATCTTCAGACGACAGTGACCTCTTCGGGGATATCTGCTCAAAACGTTGATGATATTTTGGGGAGACGGTTATGAGGCTTTTGATCGTTGACGATGACAACTTATTGCTGGAGCAGATCCGGCAAGTGTTGGCCGGCCAGCGCTATATCGTCGAGACGGCAACGAATGGTGAAGCAGCGTTGGACAAACTATTCGACAACCCTTTCGACGGAATGATCCTCGACATCATGATGCCGAAAGTCGACGGATGGACCGTCTTGGATGAAGTGCGCAAGGCCGGGATGGACATCCCTGTCCTCATGCTTACAGCCAAGGGTGAGGTGGCGGACAGGGTCAAGGGTCTCGACCTCGGCGCGGATGACTATCTTGCCAAACCGTTTTCCCTGGATGAACTGCTGGCCCGAGTGCGGGCCATGCTCCGAAGAGCCTTAGGCCAGTGTGAATCCGTGCTGCAGGTTTGTGATTTAAAACTGGACACGGTAAGCCGCAAGGTCACCAAAAATGAACGGCCGGTCGAATTGACCCCCCGCGAGTTCGCCATCCTTGAATTTCTCCTTCACAATATGGGACGTGTCGTGTCACGTTTCAGCCTGGCCGAACATGTGTGGGGCGATGATTTCGATCCGTTCAACATGTCCAATTTCATCGATGTTCACATGAAAAATCTCCGCCAGAAAATAGGGGATTCGGGCCAGGGCAAAATCATCCGAACCATCCGCGGTGTGGGCTACATTATCGAAGACGCTGACCAATGACCGTCAAGACACGAATCACCCTCTACATTGTCGGGGCCGGCTCCATCGCCAGTCTCCTGTTTTCCGTTGTCGTGTTTTTCGAATTGATAGAGCAGCCCTTCAAGATTTTGGATGCCGTACTGCGAAAAGAAGCTTTTCAAGCCGTCAGAATATACATGTTAGAACGCAAGAACGCAGATGCTGGGTCCCCGGAAGTGTTTTCCCAGAATTTGGGCTATTCGTGGGCGGCGATTTATGACCCGGACACCGATAAAATTCTCTTTCAGTCAGATCTGGCCAAACGGGTAAAACTGCCCCCGCTAAAAATCGGTACCAGCGCAGTCGTCAGCGCCACCATCCCCATCGGGCCGGCGGTCTGGACCAGGGTGACCACCACGAGGAGACCTTCAGCGTCAGAAGGTATCGGATCATTTTAAACGGCGAGCCATTCGTTGTGCAGACCGCATGGCCCATGGAGAAATTGAAAGATGAAATTTGGGAACTGGTTCTAGTAATTTTCGCGGGGCTCATCTTTTCCACCCTGGCCCTGGTCGCCATCAGTCATGTCGTGGCCGGTAAAATCCTTCGGCCGATTGGCCAAATGAAAGACCTGGCGCAGGTTATCAGCGAAAAGAATCTGGACCAACGCATTCCGGTTGGTGAAGAACGGGATGAATTCAGTGAACTGGCTAAAACCATCAATCGAATGCTGGACCGGCTGCAATACTCTTTTGTGCGGCAAAGGGATTTTCTGTTCGACACTTCCCATGAATTAAAAACACCCCTAACGACCATGCGGCTTGCTGTCGATGAAATTTGCGCCGCCAACCAGGAAAACCTGCCGCCCCTCCTGCGGGGCGACCTCCTCCGCTTGAACACCCAGGTCTTGCGTATGGAACGCTTGGTCAAGGATCTCTTGAACCTGTCTGCCTTGGAAACGCTGACCGGTTTGGATCGTAAGCCCCTGGGCCTGAACGCCCTGTTGTCATCCCTGATAGAGGAGTACCGGTTCCTTGCCGAAGCACACCATATTACAATCGAGGCCGGCCTTCCTTCAAAACTCGCCCTTCTGGGGGATGAAAAAAAATTGCGGCGCGCCTTTTCAAACATCTTGGACAATGCCATCAAGTACAATGTCGAAGGGGGCCGGATTGAGCTGACAGGCGGTCAATCCGCCAGCGAACTGACGATCGCTGTCGGCAACACGGGCCCCGGCGTTCCCGAAGCGGAAATCCCCAAGGTCTTTGATCAATTCTACCGAGTTGAAAAGTCCCGCTCGATCGATTATGGCGGCTCCGGCCTGGGGCTGGCCATCGTCAAGCGCATCATCGAGCTTCATGAGGGCAGGGTGGCCTTTGAAAGCCGTCCGGGGGACTGGACGCAGGTGACGATCCATTTACCCCCCCATCAAGGGTGATCCCGGTATGCAAACCGATGTCTTTCACAACTCTATTGGGAAAAGGACCATGAAGCGCGACAACCCCTGGCAGACCCTCGGTAGCCGCATCGTCTATCAAAATCCCTGGCTGCGGCTGCGTGAAGATCAGGTGATTCGTCCCGACGGCAAGGAGGGCATCTACGGCGTGGTCGAAATACGGCCGTCCGTGGGCATCGTGGCGCTGAACGCGGAAGACGATGTTGCCCTTGTGGGGCAGTGGCGCTATGCGCACCACAAGTTTTCATGGGAAATACCGACCGGGGGCTCCTCAGGGGAAGATGCGGTTATCATCGAGGCGGCCAAAAGGGAGCTTGAGGAGGAGACGGGCCTGCGGGCCGCCCGCTGGACGCCCCTGGGCTGCATCGACAACAGCAACGGGGTCACCACCGATGTGGCCCATCTGTACCTGGCGAGGGAACTGACCCTTGGGCCTCCGAAGCAGGACCCTGAAGAACGGATCGTTACCCGCTGGGTCGCCTTTCCCCGGGCCGTTCAAATGGCCATAAACGGGGAGATCACCGAATCCTGCAGTGTCGCCGCTCTCCTTAAAGTGAAAAACCTGCGCCGGTCAGAGACCGATCGTGCCTAAGCTGGATAAAGACCATCCGGCCCCCGTCAGCTGACCATGTAAAGTCCCCTCCCCATGGCAGGTGCCGGCCGGCGGCCGACAGCAGAGTCGCTCGACCCCACCGAAGACCTCCGGCCGTTGGAAATGGTTCTTCCCGTCAAAGTCTTCGTCCGACCCGGGAAGACATTTGCAATTTCTATAGGTTGCTATCCAGATAGGCCTCGAATGCCGGGACCCCGGGCTTGCCGTCCACCGTGGTCACGCCTTCGAGCCAGCCCTGGTAGGATTCCGGGTGGGCCTTGACCCATTGCAGACCGGCCTGGCGATGGGTCAAAGATTTGTCCTTGTAGACCGTCGTCATGATCTGGTTCATCATGGCGACCGGGAAGGTCATGTTCTTGAACAGTTTGGCCGCGTTGGGCTGATCTTCGGCAAACCCCTTACGGATGTTGGTCCAGACCGTGGCCGTGCCGTCGTTGGGACCGAAGGTGGCGTTCGTGCTGCCCGTGAGATAGGTCATGTCGATGCGCTCGTTCATGCTGTGGGGCGCCCAGCCCAGGAAGACGATGCAGCGCTTCTGCTTGACGCGGGACTGCACTTCGGCCAGCATGGCCACCTCGCTGGAGGGCACCAGCTTGAACTTGCCCAGGCCGAACATGTTCTTTTCGATCATGTCGCGGATGATCAGGTTGCCGTCGTTGCCGGCCTCGATACCGTGGATCTGGTAGTTGAGTTCTTTGCCGAATTTGGCGATGTCGCTGAAATCCTTGAGACCCTTCTCGGCGCAAAAAGTAGGTACGGCCAAGGTATATTTGGCCCCGGGCATGTTGGCCACGTATTGAATCACCGACCCCTTCTTGAAAAACTTGTCGGCGATGCTGGCCATGGAGGGCATCCAATTGCCCAAAAAGACATCCACGTCGCCGGCATCCAGCGCGGTGTAGACAAAGGGCACGGCCAAGACCTTGTTGTCGGTCTCGTAACCCAGGCTCTTCAGAACGGCCATGGCCAGTTCGGTCTTGATGGTGACGCCGGTCCAGGTCACGCTGGCCAGTTTGATCTTGGGGGCGGCCGGCGCGGCGGCGGCAAAGGAAACGATGAAAGCAACCAGGACGCCGATAAGAAGCATCCGTTTGAATGAATAGGACATAAAACCTCCTCTATTGGGGTGAATGACAGCGAAACCGGACAATCCAGCGGTTTCAGGGGGCCCACGTGAGGCCTTTAAATGGGATGACAGAATGCTTAATTGCCGAACCAGTTGATTGCGCGGGTCTCGTAATTACGATAGATATATTTGATTTCGGTGTATTCTTCGAGGCCCTGGCGCCCCAGTTCACGACCGATGCCGGATTGTTTGAAGCCGCCCCAGGGGGCCTGCGCGAAATAGACGTTGAAATCGTTGATCCATACTGTGCCGAAACGCAGGGCCCGAGCCACCCGTTCCATGCGGTCCGGCTCCCGCGTCCAGAAGCCGGCGGAAAGACCGTAGACCGTGTTGTTGGCGAGGGTCACGGCTTCTTCCTCGCTGTGAAACCGCTCCACCGTGACCACGGGCCCGAAAACTTCCTCCTGCACGATGTGCATGGGGGTTTCGCACCCCGTAAAAAGCGTCGGGCGGTAAAAAAATCCCGCCTGTAGTTCAGGGTCGTCGGGCCGCGTCCCGCCCAGCACCAAATGCGCCCCCGCCTTTTGCGCCCGGGCCACATATCCCTCCACCTTGTCCCGGTGTTCGGCGGAGATAAGGGGCCCCATCTGGGTGCCCTCCTCCAGGCCGTTGCCCAGAACGATACGCATCATACGGCCGCACAGGGCTTCGACAAAGCGGTCGTGCACGCCGTCCTGGACCAGGAGACGCGCTCCGGCCGAACAGATCTGCCCGGCATGGAAGAAGACCCCGTTTAGAGCGTAGTCCACGGCCAAATCGAAATCCGCGTCGTCGAAAATGATGTTGGGGTTCTTGCCCCCCAGTTCCAGAGCCACCCGTTTCACGTTGCCGGCCGCCGCACGCATAATGCCCTTGCCCGTGGCGATGCCACCGGTAAAGGAAATCAGATCTACACCGTCATTTTCGGCCAATTCGGCCCCCACCTCCGGCCCAGGTCCCAGGACGGTGTTCACCACTCCCGGGGGAAAACCCGCCTCTTCGGCCAAAGCCGTGATCTTGAGCGTCGTCAGGGGGGTAATCTCGCTGGGTTTCATGACGATGGTGCAGCCGGCTGCCAGGGCCGGCGCCATTTTCCAGGAGGCCTGCAGGAGCGGGTAGTTCCAAGGCGAAATCTGGCCGCATACCCCCACCGGTTCTCGCACCACCCGGCTGGCAGTACCAGGGTGCGGGGAGGCCAGCACCTCGCCGCCCTCCTTGTCGGCCAGCCCGGCATAGTAGCGGAAGATGCCGGCGATATCGCCCATATCCCAGCGGCTCTCGGTCAGGGTCTTGCCGGTGTCCAGTGTTTCCAGTCGGGCCAGTTCTTCGCGATCGCGTTCGATCAGACCGGCCAGGCGTTCCAGCAGGCGGCCCCGCTCCGTCGCCGGAGTCGGCGGCCAGTCCCCTTTATCAAAGCAGCGCCGGGCCGCCGCCACAGCGGCGACAGCATCCTCGCGTCCGCCTTCGGCCACCCGGGCGATGACCGAACCGTCGAAGGGATTGATCACGGTGCGTTGCCGGCCGGAAGCGGCCGCCTGCCAGCAACCGTCGATATAATGGCAGCCCTGGATCATGCATCCCCCTGATCGCCGTGCCGATAATAGGGCAGCGGCTCCGGGGCCAGGGGCGTGTTGCCCCGGATCAGATCGGCCGCCTTCTCCGCGATCATCATCACCGGCGAATATATGTTGCCGTTGGTGACATAGGGCATGACCGAGGCGTCTACTACTCGCAGGTTTTCCACCCCGTGCACCCGCAGCTGGGGATCGGTCACGGCCATGGCATGGGTGCCCATGGCGCAAGTGCAGCTGGGGTGGTAGGCCGACTCGCCCTCCCGGGCCACAAAGTCGAGAATCTCATCATCGCTCTGGACTTTCTCTCCCGGAGCCAGCTCCTGACCGCGGAACGGATCGAAGGCCGTCTGGGTCATGATCTCCCGGGTCTTGCGGATGGCCTCCACCCACTCCCGGCGCTCCTGCTTGGTGGACAGGTAGTTGAACAGAATGCGCGGATAGTCGGCCGGATCGGCCGATTTAAGCTTCACGTGCCCGCGCACGTCGGTGTTCATGGGACCGACATGCACCTGGTAGCCGTGCCCCTGGCGGGGGGCGGTGCCGTCGTAGCGAATGGCCAGGGGCAAAAAGTGGAACTGGAGATTGGGGTAGGTCACCTGGTCGTTGCCGCGGATGAACCCCCCGGCCTCGAAGTGGTTGGTGGCGGCTTCGCCGGTGCGGCCCACCAGCCATTTCAACCCGATCCAGGGCTGGTTGTACCATTTGAGGGCCGGATACATGCTCACCGGCTGCTTGCAGGCATACTGGACGTAGAGCTCAAGGTGGTCCTGGAGGTTTTCCCCCACCCCGGGCAGATCGGCCACCACCCGGATACCCAGCTCCGAGAGCTCGGCGGCCTTGCCGATCCCCGAGAGCTGCAGCAGTTGGGGGGAATTGATGGCCCCACCGCAACAGATGATCTCCCCGCCGAAAGCCCGGACCCGCTTTTTGCCCCGGACATACTCGACCCCCACGGCCCGCCGGCCCTGAAAGAGGATGCGGGTGGCCATGGTGCGGCATTTGACCGTCAGGTTGCGGCGGTTCTTCACGGGGTGGACATAGGCCCGGGCTGCATTCCAGCGCCGCCCGCGGTAGGTGGTGCGGTCGAAGCGGCCGAAGCCTTCCTGCTGGAACCCGTTGACATCTTCGGTGATGGGATAGCCGGCCTGCTGCACGGCTTGGAAGAAAGCGTCGAAGAGGGGATTGTCGCACTCCGGCGTGGTCAGGTAGAGAGGCCCTGCGGCGCCCTGGTATTGGTCGGCCCCGGCCATACGCGATTCAAAGCGCTTGAAATAGGGCAGGCAGTGGGCATAGGACCAGGTTGCCAAGCCGTCTTCGCGGGCCCACTTCTCGTAGTCCATGGCATTGCCGCGGATGTAGATCATGCCGTTGATGCAGCTGGATCCCCCCAGGACCTTGCCGCGCGGCTGGTAGATGCGGCGGTTGTGCATGAAGGGCTCCGGTTCGGACTCGTACCACCAATTGTAGGTCCTGCCGGCCAGGGGATAGGTCAAAGCGGCCGGCATGTGAATGCGGAAATCGAGCCGAAAATCCGGCAGCCCCGCTTCCAGGACCAGGACGCGCTGCTTGGGGTTGGTGCTCAGGCGGTTGGCCAGCACCGACCCGGCCGAACCGCCTCCGACAACGATGAAATCATAGGACGACATATAATCACTCCTTCAAGACGGCAGATCGACATCGGTAAAAAGGGGCGCTTCCGGTTCGGCCGGCAAATCCTGCGTTTCCACCACACACTGTCGCAGCAGCCCGTAGTGTCGCCCGATGTAGGACAGAGCCCGCAGGGGTTCGTTGTCGGCGATGGACAGGGCCGTATCGCGCCAGTTGAGCGCCGCCCGTTCACGATACAGGGGATTCTCGTAAAGCGCATAATCGTGGGAACTGAGTCCCAACTGCAGGGCCTGCATCACCCATTCGAACAGTGGGCTGCGGGCCATGCGGGCCAGCATGATATTCAACTGGCGGTCCACCTCGCCAGCCAGCGCAAGATCAGGCTCCGGTTTCCGCAACAACCCTGCGAAACGTTCGGCTTCCTCGAGCAGGCGGGTCTTTTCGGCGGGTGTCGCCCGGGCGATGGCCAACAGGGTGATGGTCTGATCCATGCTTTCGCGAAATTCGATCAGCTGCTCCTTTTCCACCGGGCGCTGTTTGAGAAACAGCGCCAGCGACTCGGAAACATTGGCCACTTCCAGCCGGCGGACATAGGCCCCGCCTTTGGCCCCCTTGCGCACCTCGAGCAGACCTTTCTGCTTCAACACCTGGATGGCCTCGCGCACCACCCCGCGGCCCGTTCCGAACTGGACCTGCATCTCACGTTCACTGGGCAGGCGCTCGCCCGGGGTGAGCCGGCCGTCCAGGATGGCGGCTTCCAGCTTGAGGGCGATATCCTCGCTGGCGCGACCGCCTTGCACGGGCAAAAAGACGGTTTCGGACGGTATGGTTGTCTCCATTGGTCCTACCTTAATAAAAATATAGTTACCATAATATTTATTTTTGGGTTATATAATGGAAAAAATACAATTAATGGTACGACCATTAGCTGCCATACTTGTCACTCTCTGTCAACCCCCGGCAACGGTTCTGCGCTCCCACGCGTTTCAAATCCCGGCGGCTTAATGAATTGGATAGTGATCTTCCTTGGCTATCGCCCGACCAGCATGGTACCTAAATCTTATAATTCCCTTGAAAATTAATTGTAACCAGACTATCGATCCATCCGTCTTCATACCTACTTTAGCCATAGTGTGGTTGCGAACCCCGACGCCGGGTGAAATTATTACCCGCGCCGCCGGCAGGAATTACAGCATGAACAAAAACAGGCCCGCCATCGCCGCTCTCATGATCGTGCTACTGGGAGTGAGCGCCTGCAGCCCCTTTGCCCCGGCGCCCCGTCCGGCAGCGGTCGACCCGCTGCCCCCGACGTACGCCCTCTATCCGGTCGAAGCGCCGGATTCCTCCCCGTGGTGGCTCGCCCTCAAATCCGACGAACTGAACCGGCTGCTGACCCGGGCCTTTACCGACAACCTGACCCTTCAGCAGGTTTGGGCACGCATGCAACAGGCCCAGGCCTTGGCTGTCGTGGCCGGTGCGGATTTATACCCGGATCTGAACGTCACCGGCGGAACTGTCCATTCCCGCCAGCACAGCGAAAACGGTACCTCGGACACCTATACCACCCGGCTGTATGACATCGGGCTGTCTTCCCGGTACGAAATCGATCTCTGGGGACGCATCCGGGCCGGGGAAAACGCCGCGACCCTCACAGCGGAAGCCGCCCGGGAGGACTGGAACACCAGCGTGATCGCCCTGGCCGCCAACGTCGCCCGTACCTGGGCCCAAATCCTGGCCCAGCAGAGTCAGAAACGCCTGCTGGCGAAACAGCTGGAAACCAACCTGACCTACCTGGAGCTGGTGGAGCTGCGCTATCGCAAGGGCATCGTCTCCGGTCTGGACGTCTTCCAACAGCAGCAGATCGTGGAGGGCGTCCAGTCCCAAATCCCCGTTGTGGAGTCCCAGGAACAATTGCTGCACAACCAGCTGGCGGTGCTCCTGGGGCAAGCCCCGGGACGCCGTCTGGATATCCAATCCACGGAGCTACCTGTGCCGACCCAAGTGCCGGCCGCCGGACTGCCGGCGGATCTGCTCGCCAACCGGCCGGATATACGGGCTGCCGGACAACGGCTGGAGGCCGCCGACTGGCAGCTGGCCGCGGCCCGGGCCAACCGTCTGCCGGCCATCAGTCTGACCGCTGCGGCCGGTTACGGACCGGCCGACATCGATTTGATGCTGGACAACTGGATCATGAGCCTGGCCAGCAACCTGACCGCCCCGCTGCTGGACGGCGGACGCCGGGCCGCCGAGGTCGACCGCGCTCGGGCGGCCACCGACGAGAACCTGGCCGCCTATCGGGAAACCGTTCTCACGGCTGTGCGGGAAGTGCAGGATGCGCTGGTGGCGGAATACTACCAGCACCGCCACATTGCGGCCCTGGATCGCCAACTGACCGCCGCCCGCAACGCGTTGGTGGAGGCGCGGGAGCTTTACCGCAAGGGGGTTGACGACTATCTGCCGGTTTTGACGCAGCTCCTGGCCGTTCAAAACCTGGAACGGGACCTGATCACCCAGAAAACGCAACTTTTAATCGATCGCATCGACCTTTACACCGCCTTGGGCGGCAACTGGCCGGATACGGTCGTGGCCGAAAAATAACTGCCACGCATATCATCGGTGTGAGAAGAACACGCCGGAAGGAATCTTGAGCCGCATGACCGCTACCAACCTCACAAATCACCCCTCGGCGCCCGATCCACAGCCGCCCCGCTGGTCGGCCGGCCAGCGCCTGAAACAGGGCGTCATCGGTGCCCTGATCATTGCCATGGGTATTGGCGGAGCCGTCTATTTCAAAACGACCGCCCCGCGCGCCGACAAACGACCGCCCAAGGTGGTGGCCCCCCTGGTGGAAGTGACCACTGTCGAACCGGGACGCCATCAGGTGGTGGTGACCGCCATGGGAACCGTCACCCCGGCCCGGTCCCTGGCTCTCGAATCCCGGGTGACGGGCGAAGTGATCCGAATGCATCCGGAATTTCAGATCGGCGGCCTGCTGCGGGCCGGCGACGTGGCCCTGCAAATCGACCCAGGGGACTATGAGCTGGCCGTCACCCGTGCCGAAAGCGCTGTGGTGGAGGCGGAATACGCGTTAAAACTGGAGGGGGGCCGCCAGGAAATCGCCCGGCGGGAATGGGCCATCCTGAACGGCGACAAACCGGCCGATCCCCTGGACAAGGAACTGGCCCTGCGAAAGCCCCATCTGCGCAAGGCCCAGGCCGATCTGGCCGCCGCCCGGGCCAATCTCAAGCAGACCCGCCTCGATCTGGAACGCACCCGTATAACGGTGCCCTTCAATGCGGTCGTGCGCAACCGCTACGTGGAATTGGGCTCCCAGGTGGCCGCCCAGGAAAAATTGGCCGACCTGGTGGGCGCGGACGCCTATTGGATCGAAGTTTCCATCCCGGTGGACCGCCTGCCTTGGATTGCCATTCCCCGCCGGGCGGGTGAGCCGGGGGCCGCGGTCGAGGTACACAATCAGAACGGTACCCGGGTTTCGGGGCAGGTTATCCGACTGCTCAGCGATCTGGAAACCGAAGGGCGCATGGCACGCCTGCTGGTGGAAGTGCGCCATCCTCTGGGGGACGACCCTGCCGCCGAAGCGCATCCGCCCCTGATTCTGGGGGAATATGTGCGGGTGGCGATCCAGGGCCGCGCCTTGGACAATGTCTATCGTATCCCCCGCACCGCCCTACGGGACAACGCCCGCATCTGGATTGCGCGCGATGACGAGACCCTTCAGATCCGCGAAGTGGTCCCACTATGGCGTGATGCCGACTATGTGCTGCTGCAGGACGGGCTGGCCCCGGGTGAGCGGCTGGTCGTATCGGATCTGACGGCGGCCGTGGACGGCATGGCCGTCCGGGAACGTTCGGATGCCCCCCCGCAAACGGCGCCCCCTGATCGGAAGGCCAATCCCCGGAAGGATGCCACCGCACCCACTGCCACCCAATAGCCCTGCATGCGCAAAATGCCACACTGGACAATAATGTTACGATGAACACACCCACTACAAACTCCAACCCCCGCGGCCCCATCGCCTGGATGGCCGGCCATTCGGTGACGGCCAACCTCATCATGGTGGTCTTCCTGGTGGGCGGCCTGATATGGGGGCTGCACATCAAGCAGGAAGTCTTCCCGGACTTCGAACTGGATTTCGTCAACATCTCAGTGGCCTACCCCGGCGCCAGCCCCTCGGAGGTGGAACGCGGTATCATCTGGGCCATTGAAGAGGCGGTACAGGGGCTGGAGGGCGTCAAAGAGGTGACCGCCTCGGCCAATGAAGGCTCGGGCACCGTCACCGTGGAAGTCCTCGAGGGGACCGACCCGAACCGTCTTTCCGAAAAAATCCAAAACGAAGTGGATCAGATCACCTCTTTTCCGGAAGAGGCGGAAACACCGCGCGTGGCGGTGGCCGACCGCAAGCGCTCCGTGGTATCGGTTATTCTTTACGGGGATCAGAGCGAATGGGTGCTGCGGGAGATGGCCGAAGACCTGCGCATGCGCATGCTGCAGGATCCGGACATCACCCAGGTGGATCTGGAGGGCATTCGGGATTTCGAAATCAGCATCGAGATTCCCCAGCGCACGTTGCGCGCCTATGGACTGACCCTGGACGAAGTGGCTCAAAAAATCGGGGCGGCGGCCGTCGAACTGCCGGGTGGTTCCATCAAAACGGAAAGCGGGGATATCCTTGTCCGGATGAAAGAGCGCCGTAATTTCGGTCGCGAATTCGATAACATTCCGGTGGTCACCTCCAATGACGGCACGGAAGTGCGGCTGGCCGAGATGGCCCGCATCCAGGACGGTTTTGAAGAAAGCGACCGTTTTGCGACCTACAACGGCCAACGTGCCATCCGGCTGGGAGTATCCCGGGTGGGCGATCAGACGCCCATCACGGTTTCCGATGCCGTTAAACGCCAGGTCGAGGCCTTGAAAACCAGCTTGCCCCCCGGCCTGCACTTAAGCCTGCTCAACGACCGCTCGGATATCTATCGCCAGCGTTTGAACCTGATGCTGCGCAACGGGTATCTGGGACTGGCATTGGTATTCGTCGTTCTGGCCGTATTCCTGGAAGCCCGTCTGGCCTTCTGGGTGAGTCTGGGCATCCCCATCAGCTTTCTGGGGTCAATGCTTTTCCTGCCCGTCGCCGGTGTGAGCATCAATATGGTATCCCTGTTCGCCTTCATCGTCACCCTGGGCATCGTGGTGGACGACGCCATCGTGGTGGGCGAAAATGTCTACTACCACCGCCAGCAGGGATTGCCCTGGCGCGAAGCCGCCATCCGCGGAGCCCGCGATATCGCCATGCCGGTGACCTTCAGCGTCCTCACCAACATGGTGGCCTTCCTGCCGCTCATGTTCATCCCCGGCATCATGGGCAAGGTTTTCAGCCAGATCCCGGTGGTGGTGATCAGCGTATTCGCCATCTCCCTCATCGAAAGCCTGTTCGTCCTGCCCGCCCACCTGGGGCACCAGCCTGAAAACCGGGCTCCCGGTCCACTGGCCTTCCTGCACCGGGCCCAGCAGCGCTTCAGCCGCTTTTTTTCCCGCATGGTCGAGCGCCACTACGGCGCCTTCCTCGACTGGACCCTGCGCAACCGCTATATCACCCTGGCCGCCGGCCTGGCCGTGCTGATCGTGACCGTGGGCTATGTGCAAAGCGGCCGCATGGGATTTACCCTCTTTCCCAAAATCGAATCCGACTATGCCCGGGTGACCGCCACCCTGCCCTACGGGTCGGCCGTTCAGAAAACCATGGCAGTCCAGGACCGGCTGGTAGAGGCCATCCGTGCGGTAACGGATGAAAACGGCGGCGAGCGCCTCCTTAAGGGCATCTATGCCCAGGTGGCCGACAACCAAACCACGGTCACCGCCTACCTGACGGACGCAAACGTGCGTCCCCAAAGTACAGCGGAAGTTACCCGCCTGTGGCGGGAACGGGTCGGGGCCCTGGTGGGGCTGGAGTCGATCCTCTTCGAGTCGGATGCCGGGGGTCCGGGACGGGGGGCGTCCCTATCGGTGGAACTGCGCCATGAAGACCTGGGAGTTTTGGAAAAGGCCAGTGCAGCGCTGGCCGCCGCCTTGGGCTATTACCCGAATGTCAGCGACATCGACGACGGTTTTTCGCCCGGCAAGCAGCAGATCGATTTTAACATCAGACCCGAGGGCCGCAGCCTGGGATTGACGGCCCGCGACATCGCCCGCCAGGTGCGCCATGCCTATTATGGTTCCGAGGCCCTGCGCCAGCAGCGGGGTCGCAACGAGGTCAAAGTGATGGTGCGCCTGCCACGCTCGGAAAGGGTTTCCGAGCACAATCTGGAGGAAATGATCCTGCGTGCGCCCAGCGGGGTGGAAATCCCCCTGCGGGAAGCCGTCAGCCTGAAACGCGGCCGGGCCTACACCAGCATTAAACGGCGCAACGGCCAACGGGTGGTGACGGCCACGGCCAATGTGCGCCCGGTCAGCCAGACCGGTCAGGTACAGGCCTCTCTGAGAGCGGATATCCTGCCGCGCCTGGTAAGGGAATATCGCGGGCTGAGCTACAGCTTCGAAGGGCGCCAGGCCGACATGCGCGAAAGCATGCAAAGCCTGACCAGGGGCCTCCTGCTGGCCCTCCTGGTGATCTACGCCATGCTGGCGATCCCCTTCAACAGCTATATCCAGCCGATTATCGTTATTTTATGCGTGCCTTTCGGCATCGTGGGGGCCATCATCGGTCACCTGCTAATGGGTTTCAGCCTGAGCGTGATGAGCATGTTCGGGGTCGTCGCTTTATCCGGTGTGGTCATCAACGACTCTCTGGTTCTGATCGACCACGCCAACCGCCGGCGCAACGCTGGCGACAATGCCCATGATGCCGTTTACGCCTCGGGCATCCAGCGTTTCCGGCCCATTCTGCTCACCACCCTGACCACCTTCGGCGGTCTGATGCCCATGATCTTCGAAACATCGCGCCAGGCCCGCTTCCTGATTCCCATGGCCATCTCCCTGGGGTTCGGGATCGTCTTCGCCACCTTGATCACCCTGGCCCTGGTGCCGTCCTTTTATATGATCGTCAATGATGTGCAGGGCCTGCTGGCCATTCGCGGCAAGGCCGCCCCAGCGGCCAAGGATCTGTGACAGCGGGAGGGGGGTTGATCGGGACGGGAGCAAGCCCTGAGGGCGATCCGGGGGTGCCACACTTTCGGTCCTCGTTCGCCCTGGGCAGGACTGCGACGCCGCCCGAGAAATCGGCCAATGCGACTGCGTTCAGTCTTCGGTCGTCACAAGGTCGGTATCGTCGAAAAACAACTCCACGGATTGATTTTCGGAAGAATCGAACAGGACCATCACCGACTCGGCAATTTTGAGCACATAAGGCCTGATGGGAAACAGATTGGGTGTCCGCAAAGCATCCACCACGGCTTCCCGGCCACGGGCCACGGAACGCTCGATGCGGGCATGGCTGTAGGTCTCTTCGCATAAAAATTCAAAATCATCCTGCCGCAGCAGATCCGTATCGACGTTGCGCAGATTCTTGTCGATAATGGCGTATTCCCTGATTTTGAAGTCGTGCCGGGTTCCTTCCTGGCTAATAACATATTTCTGACGCATGATTGCTCTCCTTTGTGCATCGTTTTGATTGGCGTGCCGATGCATCACGTCCCCTCAAAGGGATGACGGCCCTTTGACCTGTCAGGATCGGCGTCGAGAACCAATGGCTTCGGTGGGCGGTGTAAACAGCGAATGACGGGGGAACACAGTTCAGACGGGCTCCGCAAATGCTGATCGTGACCCTGTGTATATCACATCTGTACCGACGATACCAGGGGGGCTCAAACACGGGCTCTTGCCCCGGACGAGGCCCTGGGCAAGAATGTTTCCCTCCCCTGTCCGTTTTACCTTCCGCTTCAGGGGATATTCAACAATCCCTTCACCCGCTCCACTTTCTCTTCCAGCCCTCCCTGACGTCCGATCATGATCCGCTGGGTCATGGGCGGTCCGGCGCCATGCATGGATTCGGTCAAGTAGGCCACCGCGCCGGATCCGGTCACCAGATTTTCAATCAGACGCAACATGTTGATCCGATCCACCGGATCGGTATCTTCGGCCGCTGCCAGGACTTTCCTAATATAAGGGCCGGCCACCGGGTCTTCAAGGTCGTGTCAATCGCCTTGCGGAGCAAAGACCGCGTCCAGGTCGGCGCGAATGAACCGGGGGCGGTAGAGGTCGGCATCCGCATAGAGGCGCTCCGGATCGTGGACATCGTTGAGGTTATAGGAAACCAGGTATCCGTCGGCGTGACCGAACTGGAGGTGCACAAAGGGGTTGTAGGCCGCGATGGCGCCGTCGGCCTCCGGGGCCCGGTAGATTTGGGCCGGCCCCTGCCAGGGACCGGTGGGCGCCGCGGCCCGGTAGAGCACCACCCGGTTCGAAAAGGGGGTGCGCTCGTCCATGGTCACCAGACCGAAACCCGATGCCAGGGGAACCACGCCGAACTGGCTGCTGACGCCGGCCAGAACGGAGCGGCTGGCCTTGGCATCGAAGGACCACTGTCGTCCGGTCCAGAATTGCCAGGCCGCATCCAGATGCTGCCGAGGGGCCCGGGCCAGGTGCAGGTGCTTGATCGCGCTGCGCGTCTCCGTCCCGTAAATATAGATCCAGGGACCCCATGCCAGCAGCGCGCTGCCGTAAGCCACGCCGTTGCCGTCATCCCGCTGAGCCACACCCACCAATTCCAAAGCGGGCAGCTGCAGCGTGGCGATCACCGTTCCATCCCAGGCCCAGCCCCACATGCCCGGCGCCACCTGGCGAAAGCGGTGGTAGAACACCATCAGCCGGTCCCCGCAGACGATGCCGTCCCCCGGCCAGAACCAGGCCTTCGGATCCTGCGGAACCAGAAAAGCGCTCGGATGGCGCGTGGTTCCCCCGTGGAGCGTTGTCAGATGGTCTCTGTTCTGGACCACCAGGCAATTGCGGATCAGCGGGCTGTCCAGCGGACGCGATCCATCCGGTCGGACATGGCCCAGGAAGGTGTCCCCGAACAACCACACTGAACGTCCATCCGGAAGGCCGATGGAGAGGGTGCCATCCCCACCGGTCCACCCGCCTCCGGAACGGGTAAACAGACGGTTGAAGAAGGGATCCGGATGGGCCTGGAACGTTGCCGGCGGCGAAGGCGATGCCGGTTTGCGCAGACAGGCGGACGGCAGCAGGAACAGGATTCCGAAAAGGACCGCCAGCAGCAGCGCATATCGGCCAAAAGGAAAAGGACGGTCAGCAGACCGCATGATGATTCTCCTGAGGATTGGGGTGCGCGGCAACCGGGGGGATGGCGCCGATCACATTGCCCATCCGCCAAGGGGGATTGTCAACGGCGATACGGATCTTGAGCTAACGAGTGTCCACCCAGAGGTGGCCGATTTTGGTTCCTGGTCCCGCTCCATAGCGCGGGATTTCACGCCTGATCTTTAAAAACATCAGTGTTCAACAAATCGCTGTCGACGGGCGCCGGACGGCGTATCCGTAGGAGCGACAGCGTTGCGTAGCCCGGCTACGCCGAGGACCGACAGGAGGCGAGAACGCCGGCTTGTCCGCCAAAGGTGGAATGGTATACCGGCGGCGGGCCAGGGGCCGAAAGATCCCATCTCGGAATGGACACGGGGCTCATCGTCCGGTCAACGACACGCAGTAGGAAAGGAAGCGATCCATGGCTTCGTCGTAGTCTTCGCCGGCGATGATGCCGTCGCCCACCACATCGCCGTAACGTGACAACTTGACGATTTCAAAGTGGTTGCGGTTCAGCCAGCGGTCTTGGTCCCGGGGCAGATCGGCGTCGGTCAACCCGGCAATTTCCATTTTCTCGATGCCCCCGCTGGCCGCGCCATGACCATAGACATCGAATTTGCGGTCGGGATTGGGCAGGACGAATTTGACATTGCCACAAGCTTGCAGGGCGACCTTGCGGCCGTTGGGCATGACGGCATAGGCCACCTGTCCCTTGTAAAAGACGCTGCTGCCGCAGTTCTCCTTTTTTTCCTGGATCACGTACATTTCCATGGCGTCGTGCGTCTCCCGCGGCTAAAGCCCAAAAGAAAAGCCCCGGCCAGGCCAAGGGCTTTCTCCGCTGTTTGATATCGGCAACCCGGCCATCGTTACCGGCCGCCTATCCCGCCAGCCGGCTTTAGATCCGTGGTTTTGCGTCTCCACCTTTCAGCGGATTTGCCCTTCGCGATGCAATCGCTTTTCTGACGATCCACTAAAGACAATGCGGTCCCTTTTGTCAAGTAGCTTATGCGAATCCGCCCTGCGGCACGCGGAGGAGGGAAATGATTCGGGGGGGGAAACAAACCGGGAGCAACCTGCTTCAGCCTTGCAGAAAACGCTAACGGGGTTTTTGGAGCTTACGCAGCTTGTCGATCTGCCTTTTCTTCATGAGCAGCTGGACCCACTCGCTCATGTGGTCTGCCAGGCTGTGGGAATCCGCCGCTTTCTGCAATGCTTCCACGGCTTCCAGGCATCCACGGAGATCATCACGTTCCGGGGCTTTAAGCAGCAGCCGTCGATAGATCGCGGCCGCTTTGTCATAGTGCCTTTGATCGGCGTAGATCCGGGCCATTGTCTCGGTTTCAAAATCCTTTTCAGCAGCCATGGCAAGCAGCTCCGGTGAATCCTTAGGGTTGTCGCCTGAAAACGCGTCGCCCTGATCATCATGCCGCACGCATGTGGGCCTGCAACGTCATGGGCGGGGTAAATCCGCACCGGCGGCGGGCGGGGGCGACGCGCCGGGCGCCATGAAAATAAGCTCGTCCGCCGTCACCAGGCCGAGTTCGTTGCGGGCCACGTATTCGATATAGTAGGGATCGTTTTCCAGACGCTGCTTTTCGGCGAAGCGCGCCAGATTATCCTTCAACAGGGTCTGGCTTTTCTCCACCAGACGGTCGCGATCCAGCCGGATCAGGTGCAAGTCGGCCACCCCTTTGTCACCGAATATAATCATCAGGAGAAAGGTGAAAAGCCCGATGATGGCAAACGAGAGCATGATGTTTTGACGTGTACTCATGACCGCTTCTTCCCTTTAAACACCACACGCCGGCAGATCTGCAATTCCGGGATGTTGCCGAAAAACGCCGCGGCGATATACACGGTGACCCCGGCCGCGACATCCACACCCAGACGTAGCGCCGACAAGCCGGTCGTCCGACTCAAGTGCAGCGCCATCCAATGGTCCAGTCCGTAAACCGCCCCGCCCATCAAAAGCGCACAGCAGGCGATGCGGCCGGTCGCCGCCGCCAGCCGTAGCCCGCCCAGCGGCCCGATGCGGCGGCGCAGCATGACGGTGAGAAGCACAACGTTCAGGACAGCGGCCAAAGACGCTGCCAAGGCGATCCCGCCAGGCCCCATGGCCGGCATCAAGGCTATACCAGCGGCGACATTGACCAGTACGCCGGCCGCGGCCGCCTGGAGAGGCCGATAGGCATCCTGCAGGGCGTAAAACACCGCCAGGAGGATGCGCAGGGCAGCGTAAGCCCATAATGCCGTACTGTACCACAAAAGGGCATAGGACGTCAACCTAACGGAATCACTACCAAAAGCGCCGTGCTCAAATAAAACGGCAACGATCGGTTCACGCAATACCATCAGCCCCACCATCGACGGCAGGATCACGAACCAAACCAATTGCAGGGATTGCAGAAACGTCGTTTTGATATCCTCCAGATGCCCCTGGGCCGCCTGCCGGGAAAAATCGGGCATAACGACAGTGACTGCGGATATGGCGAAAATCCCCAGGGGGAACTGAACCAACCGATCCGCATAAAAGAGATAGGAAACGCTGCCGGCCGCCAGGTAGGAAGCCAGCAGGGTTCCCAGGAGGACATTAACCTGATAGGCGGCGCCCCCCAGCAAAACCGGGACGGTAGCCCGGCCGAAGCGAGCAAGAACCCCGGTCTCAACGGGCACCTTCCTGCGGAAGGCTATCCCGCGCGCGGTCAGGACCGGCAGTTGCAACGCAACCTGCAAAGCACCCCCCACCACCACCCCGGCCGCCAGGACGGCCGCCCGCATGGCAAGCGAAGGCGCCCACCATACGCCCAGCAACACCGCAGCAATCATGGCCCCATTGAGGGCCAGGGGGGCCAGGGCCGGCGCTGTGAAATGTCCCAGGGCATTGAGGATGCCCATGGCCATCGCCACCAGCCCGGTCAACAGCAAATAGGGCAGCATGATGCGGGTCAGGAGAACGGCAAGTTGAAAGGAAGCTCCGCTGACCGCAAAACCGGGAGCCAGGGCACGTACGATAAGAGGTGCCGCCACAACCCCCAGCAGGACGATAAGCGCCAGCGACAGCGCCAGGTGCCGAAAGGCGGCAACGGCCAAATCAAGGGCCGCCCGGGGTCCCCGCCGGAGGGCCTGGTCATGGAACACCGGGATAAAGGCCATGCCCAAGGCCCCCTCCCCCACCAGGCGTCGAAACATATTGGGAAGCCGAAAGGCCACGATAAAAGCGTCGGCATAGATGCCGGTGCCGAAACTCCAGGCAATCAGCATATCACGGACATAACCCAGTATCCGGCTGGCAAGGGTCAGGGACATCACGATCCGGGCGGCTTTAGAACCGGCATGTTCAGGCGGCGCCACAGGGTCGTTTTCGGGAGAGGTGTCCGGCAATGGTGGGGTTGCAGTCATGATTCAGGGGCGAGGGGATGGCTTGCCGACCGGATGAAAGGCATCATTTTTTTAGCCGGCAATCTGTTTCAGGACTTGACATTATCGGAGGCTTCCATTAAGAATTTTTTTTTACCAAAAGCAATCATTAAGGAGAGACCATCTTGGCCAATCATAAATCAGCGAAAAAACGTGCCCTGCAAAATGAAATCCGGCGTTTGCGCAACCGTTCCGTGCGCACCCAGATCAAAAGTCTCGTCAAGACCGTGCGCACCGTAGCCGCAAGCGAAGACAAGACCCAGGCGCCGGCCCAATTGAAGCTGGCCCAATCGGCGATCGATAAAGCCGCCAAAAAAGGCGTTTACCATCGTAAAACCGCTTCGCGTAAAATCGCCCGTCTGGCGCGGCAGGTCAAAAGCGCCCAAGCCTGAACACACGCCCATCTCCCCTTTCGCAAATCGCCGACGCATGGCAGCCCCCGGTTGCCATGCGTTTTCGTGTTTCAAAACGACGATGTGAACTGGTAGTGAAAGTTTTCCGCCATGCGTTGGGCGATGATGGCCAGCGCCCGGCGCAAATTGCCTTCCGTGCTGGTCTTGTCGGCAAGCACGGTGTAGGCCTCACTGTCACTTAGACTGCTCTGCCAGAGGACCTTGCCTTTGCGGTTTTTCAAAAAGAGGTCCACCCTTACCGAAACCCGCCGTTCAAGGGTGCTGGAAATACTTTGGCGGGCGACCGATCCGGTGCGCAGATCACGAATGACGCCCGCTAAAACCGCTTCCGCCCGATCGCCATCCACGACCTCGGCATAACCGTTCCGGTTAATTTCATAGATGAAATCATTGGTGAATTCGGTTTCGATGCCCACTTTGGTCGTGGTGTTGGTCATGGGGGGAATGCTCATGCGCTGAACTCGGACGACCGGCGCACGATCTCCCCTGAAGCTGTAACCGCAACCGGTCAACCCGACCGCCACCCCCAGCGCCAGAATCACCGCATATCGGGCAACCCGGCGGGGTCTTTGGCGATCTGCCCGGCGTTTCCGCCCCTGTGCCATCATGCCCACCCGCTTTCTATGCGACGATATTGACCAGCTTACCCGGCACCACGATGACCTTGCGCACCGTCTTGTCCCCGATGAACTTGCGGGCCCGCTCGTCGGTCAGCGCCAGAGCTTCGATCTTGGCCTTGTCTGTCCCCGCCTCAACGGTCAATCGGCTACGCAGCTTGCCGTTGACCTGGATGACGATCACCCATTCGTCGTGCACCAGGGCATCCTCGCGATAGGCGGGCCAGGGGACCTGCAGGATGCTGGGGGCATGGCCCAGCGCTTCCCAGATCTCCTCCGCAAAATGGGGGACGATGGGTGACAGGAGTAGGGCGATCCGCTCCAGGGCCAGACGGATGACGCCGCGCTCCGCGGCGGCGTTCGTCTGGAGCGCCTCGCCGGAAGCCAGATTAACCAGCTCCATTACGGCGCTGATGGCCGTGTTGAAATGAAAGCGTTCCTCGATGTCGCGGGTCACCTTATGGGTGGCCTGATGGACCTTCTTAAACAGCTCGCGCACGGGCGGGGAGAGCGTCGCCTCATCCCCATCGAAGGGCGCAACCCCGTCCAATTTGTCATGCCAATGCCAAACGAGCCGCCACACCCGGTTGAGGAAACGGTAGCCCCCTTCGACACCCTGCTCGCTCCACTCCAGATCACGTTCCGGCGGGGCGGCGAAAAGGCAAAACAGACGCGTGGTATCTGCCCCGTATTGGTTGAGCAGCAGGTTGGGGTCGATCACGTTCTTTTTGGATTTGGACATTTTCTCGACCCGCCCCACCATGACCGCTTGGCCGCACAGACGGCAGGTGCGCTGCCCGTTCTCTTCCAAAACATCGTCCGGGAAGAGAAATCCATGCTCCGGGCAGGATACGGTCTCTTTGCAGACCATGCCTTGGGTGAGCAGGCGCGTGAAGGGCTCCTTGAAGCGGGTCAGACCGAAATCCTTGAGCACACGGGTGTAATAGCGCGAATAGAGCAGGTGCAGAACCGCGTGCTCCACCCCGCCGATGTACTGGTCCACCGGCATCCAGTAGTCCACGGCATCCTTATCGAACATGCCCGTGGAACAGCGCGGGCTGCAATAGCGTTCGAAATACCAGGACGATTCCACGAAGGTGTCCATGGTATCGGTTTCCCGGCGGCTGTCTTCGCGCCCGCACTTGGGGCAGGTCGTGCGGCGGAACGCTTCCAGCGACGGGAGCGGTGAGCGCCCGCCCTCCAGCAGGTCCACATCCTCCGGCAGCACGATCGGCAGCTCGTTCTCCGGCACCGGCACCACCCCGCAGTCCGGGCAATAGACCACCGGAATGGGGGCGCCCCAATAGCGCTGGCGCGATATGCCCCAGTCGCGCAGCCGGAAATTGATCGTCTTGCGCCCCATGCCGTGGGATTCCAGATCGTCGGCGATGGCCTCCATGGCCTGGCGATTGGGCTGTCCGTTGAAATCCCCCGAATTCACCATGATCCCATCCTGGGTGTAGGCCTCCGTCAGGGCGGCGGCATCCAGGGGGTCGTCTTCCCGGTCGATGACGACGATGATCTCGAGCCCGTATTTGCGCGCGAAATCAAAATCGCGCTGATCGTGGGCCGGCACCGACATGACCGCCCCGGTGCCGTATTCCATCAGGGCGAAATTGGCGGTATAGATGGGCATCCGGCGCTGGTTCATGGGGTTGATGCAGTAGGCCCCCAGGAAAACCCCTTCCTTTTCATACTTTTCCAGACCGCGGTCGGAGCGGTCCTGCATGGCAATGCGCTCCACGAAGGCCTGCACCGCCGACGCCTGGGGCGTATCGCGGGAAAGCTCCGCCACCAGGGGATGTTCGGGGGCCAGACACATGAAGGTCGCCCCGAAAACCGTGTCATGCCGAGTGGTAAAAACCGTGATGACCGCTTCGGAGCCCTCCACCGGGAAGCGAATTTCCGCCCCCAGACTTTTGCCGATCCAGTTTTTCTGCATGGTCAGCACCTTGTCGGGCCAACCGGGCAGCTGATCGCAATACATCAGCAGGTCGTCCGCATAATCCGAAATGCGGAAAAACCATTGCCAGAGCTTCTTCTGATGCACCGGCTGACCGCAGCGCCAGCACAGGCCGGCTTCCACCTGTTCGTTGGCCAAAACCGTCTGGCAGGTTTCGCACCAGTTGACATAGGATTCCTTGCGATAGGCCATGTCTTTGGCCAGCATCTGCAGGAACAGCCATTGCTCCCAGCGATAGTATTCCGGACGGCAAGTGGCGATTTCCCGGTCCCAGTCATAGGAAAACCCCAGACGCTTGAGCTGCTGGCGCATGGCATCGATATTGGCGTAGGTCCACTGGGCCGGGTGGGTCTTGTTGGCGATGGCCGCGTTTTCGGCCGGCATGCCGAAAGCATCCCACCCCATGGGATGCAGGACGTTGAACCCGCGCATGCGTTTGTAGCGGGCCACGACGTCGCCGATGGTGTAGTTGCGCACATGCCCCATATGGATTTTCCCCGAAGGATAGGGAAACATTTCCAGCAGATAATATTTTTCCCGCCCGGGATCTTCATCGACGTTGAAGAGGTGGGACGCTTCCCAACGCTGCTGCCATTTGGTTTCGATCGCCTGGGGATCGTAGCGCTCTTCCATGATGTGTCATGCCTCCACGTGAATCGGCGTTGTGCAGTGCACCCTGGGCCCGGTCAACCGCCCGAGGCCCTGCAGGCAAATGATTTCAATGCCACAACGCATCGCAAATAGCAACCCGCGACCGCGCCGGTCCGGCCGTGCCACCGGCCATGCCCCCAACGCCGGCAGCCGCAAGCGTCATGACACCGGAAAGCTTAAAATTGTTTGACTTGAGGTTCTCAATTGCCTATTTATATCGCTTACATAAATAAAGATCGGTCATCGCGAACGCCAAACTGGTCCATAACGCTGTTTAAAACGGGGGTTGATCGGCGGAGCATCCACCGCACGGCGTGCCGATCCCAAACCGAAACGCCGTCACGCAGACCGGCAAAGGAAGGCCGGCAACATATCCAATTACCGTTGATCGGTGCCGAACATTTTATTCGGAGAGGGAGGCCGTGCCGTTACGCCCGTCGGTAAAGGTCCGATTGTTCCGCCCCTCACAAAAGCGGGCGCCGCTTTCCCGAACCAGCCTATTTCTCGATACGCGATTCACAAGGAAACAATTTATATGAGCAGCAAGATTCTGATCAACGCCGTTGACACGGAAGAGTGTCGCATCGCCAAAGTGAAGGACAGCCGACTGGACGAATTTCAAATCGAAAGCGCCAGCATCGAAATCACCCAGGGCAATATCTACAAGGCCACCATCACCCGCATCGAACCCAGTTTGCAGGCCGTCTTTATCGATTACGGCGCCGAGCGCAACGGGTTCCTGCAGATCCAGGAAATTCACCACGACTATTTCCACGATGTGGAAGCCGGGGGGCGCGACATCTCCCAACTGGTGCGCAAGGGCCAGGAGTTGCTCGTCCAGGTCGTCAAGGACCCGTTTATGCACAAAGGGGCCATGCTGACCACCAATCTGAGTTTGGCCGGACGTCTGATGGTGCTCATGCCGGGCAATGAGACCCACGGCATATCCCGTAAGATCGAAGACGAAAAAGAACGCCTGCGCCTCAAGGATATCGTGAACACCCTCAACATCCCCGAAGGCTTCGGCGTGATCGTGCGCACCATTGCCGAAGGGGCCACCAAGACCGCTCTCACCAAGGATTTCAACTATCTCATGCGCTTGTGGAAAACCATCAAGAGCCGGGTGATGGAAGTCGAGGCCCCCCAACTGCTCTACAAGGAGCGCAATCTAGTGGTGCGCACGATTCGCGACTATTTCACCTCGGACGTCTCGGAGATCCTGGTGGACGACCCCACCGTCTACCAGGAAATCAAAGACTTCATGAAAATCATCTCCCCCAAGCAGACCAAAATCGTCAAACAGCACAAAGCCGCCAAACCCATTTTTACCCGCTACCAGTTGGAAGACCAGATCGCTTCGGTCTACGACAGCCGCGTTCCGCTGAAATCCGGGGGCTCCATCGTCATCAACCAGACCGAAGCCCTCGTGGCCATCGATGTCAACTCCGGCAAAGCCACCCAGAAGGGCTCCATCGAAGAGACCGCCCTCCAGACCAATCTGGAGGCGGTGGAGGAAGTGGCCCGCCAGCTGCGGCTCCGGGACCTGGGAGGGCTCATCGTCGTCGATCTGATCGATATGCGCGACCGCAAGAACCGCGGCGAAGTGGAACGGATCATGAAAACCCATCTGAAAGACGACAAGGCCCGAACCAAGGTCGGCCGGATATCCCGCTTCGGCCTTCTCGAAATGTCCCGCCAGCGCATTCGCCCATCGATCGAATTCAGCAGTTATCAGGTCTGTGACCACTGCCGGGGCAAGGGCCAGGTGCCATCCACTGAAACCCTGGGGGTGGCGTTCTTGCGCAAACTCAGTCTCGAAAGCCTGAAATGCGACATAAAGACCCTCAAGGGGCGGGTGCCGGCCAGTGTGGCCGACTACCTGCTCAACCGGAAACGCAAGGAATTGACGGACCTGGAAGAAAAACGACAGCTGACCATTCGCATCGAAGCGGATGAAAACATGATGCCCGGCGAAAGCCAGATCAGTTGCGCGTGAATCGGGCATTCCTTAGAATAGTGTCCATCCAGAGGTGGTAGGTTCAGGTTCCTGGCAAGGCCGCAGCCGACGGTCGTCCCGCCAAGCGGGACTTCCCATCTGATTGATTTTTCAACGGTGGGTGCCCACAGGCGCAGCCCGGCTACGCCGAAGAGCGACAGGAGGCGAGAACGCCGGCTTGTCCGCCAAAGGTGGATTGGTCGACCCGCGGCGGGCCAGGGGCCAAAAGATGTCATCTCTGGATGGACGATAGAAGTTGGAAGGACAAAACCATGGCAGGACACCGCAATGGTCGCAGAAGCAATTCCCTTTTGGTCATCGGTCTGGCCGGCCTCATTTTGCTAGCCATCCTGGCCGCCATTAAAATATTGATGGAACCGCAAATCGTCGTTCACGAGAAGGAATCGCCTCCGGCGGCGAGTCCCCCGGCCCCTGCACCCGAACAGGAGAAAAAAACGGTCATCGATTATGACAAGATGCAATCGGATGAGGCTCTGCAATCGATGATGAACGAACGCAAAGACAGCTACGATGTGGGCGCCGGCATCGATATCATCGCCCGCTCGGACGAAACGGTCAAAATCGGCGGCCGGACCCTTTCCATGAAGGAGCTGCAAAAACAGATTCAGCTGAAACTGGGGGAAATCACGGAGGAGACCATCGGACCGGACGGCCGGCCCGTACTCCAGATGACCCAGAGTTACGGCATCTACGTCGTCCAGCCCGGGGACAATATCTGGAATATTCATTTCCGTTTTCTCAAGGATTATTTCAGCCGCCGGAACGTCACCTTGTCGCCGGTGGCGGATGAACCCGTGTCGGACGGCTTCAGTTCGGGGGTTGGCAAACTTCTCAAGTTTTCCGAAAACATGGTCTACATTTACAATCTCAAGGATCAGCAATTCAGCGAAAACCTGAATCTGATCGAGCCCCGGTCGAAGATCGTGATCTACAAGATGGACCGGGTATTCGCTTTTCTCGAACAGGTGGATTATGAAAACATCAACCGGATTCAGTTCGACGGCGATACTCTCTGGGTGCCGTCCAACTGATCTCCGGCCATATGGTTGGAGTGCCTGAAGATTAAACGTGTCTATCCAGAAACGGTAGATTTTGGTTCCGGGCAAGGCCGCAGCCGACGGGCGTCCCGCCAAGCGGGACTTCCCATCTGATTGATTTTTCAACGGTGGGTGCCCACAGGCGTCGCCCGGCTACGCCGAGGACCGACAGGAGGCGAGAAGGCCGGCTTGTCCGCCGAAGGTGGATTGGTCTACCGGCGGCGGGCCAGGGGCCAAAAGATGCCGTTTCTGGATTGATACGAACTAGTGTTTGACCTCACGGAGCATTTACAGTATATGAGCGCCATTTTATTTTTCCGAAGCCTAAGGGAGGTTCTATCTTGACAGGTATCGCATACGCAATGGGTCAGGGCGGCGCCGCCGGACAGGGAGCCGGCGGTTTTGGGGGACTGATCCCCATCGTTTTGATGTTCGTGATCTTCTATTTCCTGCTGATTCGCCCCCAGCAAAAACGCAACAAAGAACACAAAGAAATGATCACCAACCTGAAAAAAGGGGACCGCATCATCACCAGCGGTGGCATCTACGGCCGGATCACGGGCCTTGACGAGGCCACGCTTACCGTGGAAATCGCTGACAAGGTGCGCGTCAAGGTGGCCCGGGGCAATGTTTCCGGGCTTGCCCAGGGTGCTGCCCCGCAAGTGCCGCCCGCCAAAAAGGAAAAGAACAAGGGCAACGCCGACAAGTCCTGATAGGGATTCCGGCAGCCCGTCATTTGATGTGCACAAAATGGTTAAATCGCCCGTTTTGGGGATTTAACCATTTTGCCGTTAAGCGGATCGCAGGAAAGGACAAGACCATTGAAAAACATCGCATGGAAGCCAGTCATCATCGCAGCGGTCCTTCTGGCGGCCATCATCTATGTACTCCCGACGTTCCAACCGGGCATCTGGCCCCATAAGAAAATCAATCTGGGGCTGGACCTGCAGGGCGGCATGCATCTGGCGTTGGAGGTGGAAACCGACAAAGCGGTGGCCAGTACCATCGAACGCATCGTGCAGGAATTGCGTGATCAATCCCGGAGCAAGGGTATTCAGGGCCTCCAGGCAGAGCGCGTCGACGGTGATCGAATCCAAATCAGCGTCCAGGGCCAGGCCAATATTGCGAAATTCCAGACCCTGCTGGACAGTGCCTTCGCCGATCTGCGGGAACAGGACCGCACCCTGAGCGGCGAACAATTGAAGCTGGTGCTGGATATGCCCACCAAGGAAGCCGATCGCATCAAGGAGCTGGCCACCGCCCAGGCCCTTGAAACGATCCGCAACCGCATCGATCAATTCGGTGTGTCCGAGCCGGATATCCGCCGTCAGGGGGAAAACCGCATCCTGATCCAATTGCCCGGCATCAGCGATACCGAGCGCGCCAAGGAGCTGATCGGCCGGACGGCCCAGCTGGAGTTCAAGCTGGTGGACGACCAGTTGTCACCGGAAACAGCCCTTAAAACCGGCGTCCCGCCCGGCGACGAAATCCTCTACCAGACCAGCGTGGATCCCGCGACCCAGCGTACCCGCACCGTCCCCTTCCTGCTGAAGAAGCGTACCGTGCTCACCGGTCAATACCTGACCGATGCCCGGGTGCGCTACGACCAGACCAAGCGCAGCTACTACGTGGCCATCGATTTCGACCGCAAAGGCGCCCGGATCTTCGAGCGCATCACCGGCGACAACATCCACAAGCGCCTGGCCATCGTACTCGACAACAAGGTGCATTCCGCCCCCGAGATCCAGGACCGTATCGCCGGTGGGAGTGCGGTGATTACCGGCAGTTTCACCGCCGAAGAGGCTGAAGACCTGGCGATCGTGCTGCGGGCCGGTGCCCTGCCGGCGCCGGTCAAGGTCCTGGAGGAGCGGACCGTGGGCCCCTCCCTGGGCAGGGATTCCATCAAAAAGGGACTGACCTCCATGATCGTGGGGGGCCTTTTGGTCATCGTGTTCATGCTGATCTATTACCGGGGATCCGGCCTGCTGGCGGATATCGCCCTGGTGTTGAACATCCTGCTGATGGGGGCCGGGCTGGCCGCCTTACAGGCCACGCTGACCCTGCCGGGCATTGCCGGGTTCATCCTCACCATCGGCATGGCGGTGGACGCCAACGTCATTATTTTCGAACGCATTCGCGAAGAACTCGCCATCGGCAAGCCACCTAGGGCGGCGGTCGATGCCGGTTACGACCGGGCCACCCTGACCATCCTGGATGCCAACGTGACCACCCTGATCGCCGCCTTGGTGTTGTTTCAATTCGGCACCGGGCCCGTGAAGGGGTTTGCCGTCACCCTGAGCCTGGGGGTCGTTGCCAGCATGTTTACCGCTTTGTTTTTCACGCGCGTCGTATTCGATGCCTACCTATCGGGCCGCAAGGTCCGCCATATCAGTATTTAAGTGCTCTGTGCCCCTGTCCTAAGAAGCAGCCCAACAGCCTCGGGACAGGGGATGCAGAGAATCGACATAAAAGGGGACCGCGTCCATGCAATTCATCCGACCCGACGTCAACATTGACTTCATCGGCAAGCGCAAGTTTGCCTTCACCTTTTCGCTGTTGCTGATCCTGATCAGCGTCGGCACCCTGGTGTACCATGGCGGGCCGCTCTATGGGATCGATTTCGCCGGCGGTACCCTGATTCAGGTCCGCTTTGACAAACCGGTTCCCGTGGCCCAAATTAAAGCGGGCTTGAGCCAGATGGACCTCAACAAGGCCTCGGTACAGCAGTTCGGTGAGAAGGGCTCCAGCGAATACTTGATCCACACGGACGTTTCCGGCATGACGGACAAAGGGTTCAATGAGTCCTTGCGCCAGCATCTGACAGAAGCCACCGGAACCACGGCCGAAATTCGGCGTGTGGAGATGGTGGGTCCCCAAGTGGGTCGTGATCTCAGGGAGAAGGCCCTCAAGGCCATGTTCTATGCCTTGCTGTTCATCACGGTCTATATTTCCGGCCGGTTCGAATTGAAATGGCTGTTGAGCGCAGCCCTGGCAGTGGCCTTGATCGGGGCGGTCTATGTGTTCGGTCTGTTCAAGGTCAGCATTCCGATCTTGATTCTTTTGGCCTTGATCGTTACGCTGGCCATGTTCTGGTTTCTCAATCTCAAATATGCCATGGGCGCCATCGTGGCGCTCATTCATGACGTGACCATCACCGTGGGGGTTTTCTCGTTGTTCAGCAAGGAGTTCACTCTGCCGATCATTGCCGCCCTGTTGACCATCATCGGCTATTCGCTGAACGATACGATCATCGTTTTTGACCGGATTCGAGAGAACAACAAGAAACTTCATAAAAATCCGCTGGGCACGATCATCAACCGCAGTATCAACGAAACCCTGAGCCGGACCCTGCTCACGTCGGGGACGACCTTGGTGGTGGTACTTGCCCTTTTTGTCCTGGGCGGCGGCATCATCCATGATTTTGCCTTTGCCCTGCTGGTCGGTATTGTGATCGGTACGTATTCATCCATCTATGTGGCCAGCCCGATTCTACTGGCCTGGCAGCGCAAAACGTCTGCCGGATAACCCGAAGGCCCTCCGGACCGGTGGCCGTCTCCTTGCAAGGATCTGCCGCCCGGCCAAATTCAGCCGCCCGGCCAACTGGTTTTGCAAATGTGGCCGCTGCTCCACCGGGTTTTCGAAGCAGCGGCCCGCAGCGGCCTTCCCCGGCGGCCCGAGGAACTGAGCAATCTTGACCGACACCGCTGAAACTGTTCTGCCGTGGCTTCGGCTGCGCTCCGTTCCCGGCGTCGGGAACCTCATTTTCCGGCGCCTGGTGGAACGCTTCGGTGAACCGCAGCAGGTTTTCCAGGCCGCCGACCAAGACCTGCGGGGGGTGGAGGGTCTTACACCGCGCCTGGTGGCCGGCATACGACAACAGGCCAAGGAGAATTCATTCAGCGACCGCGAGATGGAAAACGCCCGGCGAATGGGCTGTCACATCGTCACCCAGAAGGATGCCCGCTACCCGGCCCTGCTGCTCCAGATTCCCGATCCCCCGCCCTATCTCTATGTCTACGGTGAGACGGCGGCGTTTCCGGTGTGTGTGGCCATGGTGGGCTCGCGCCACGCCACTTCCTACGGACTCTCGATCACCCGACGCCTCAGCAACGATCTGGCCCGTCAGGGCATCACTGTGGTGAGCGGACTGGCCCGGGGTATCGACACCGCCGCCCATGAGGGGGCCCTCCAGGGCGGCGGAACGACCGTGGCCGTGCTGGGCAGCGGACTGGCCACGATCTATCCGCCGGAGAATAAAGCCTTGGGCCGCCGCATCGCCGCGCAGGGGGCCGTGGTATCGGAGTTTCCGCTGGAGGCGGGCCCGGACCCGCATCATTTTCCCCAACGCAACCGGATTATCAGCGGCATGTGCCTGGGAACGGTCGTGGTGGAAGCCACACAGCGCAGCGGCTCTCTGATCACCGCCCGCCTGGCCCTCGAACAGAATCGCGAAATATTCGCCGTTCCCGGCAGCGTGAATTCCTTCAAAAGCATGGGCACCCATACGCTTATCAAAGAAGGTGCCAAACTCGTCACCCATGTGGGGGATATCCTGGAGGAGCTGCCGCCCCTGGCCGGCCCTGTTCCGCTGGCACCTATAGGAAATCCTGCGGCCGATCCGCCGGCGGCGCCGGCCGCCCTTTCCGGGGAGGAGCGCATCGTGTTCGAAGCGCTTTCGCCCTACCCCATCCATGTGGATGAACTGATCCGCCAGGTGAAGATGGACCCCGGCCGCATGGCCGGTATTCTGCTGACACTGGAACTGCAGGGCCTGGCCCGGCAAGACCCCGGCAAGTTATTCCGTCTGACGGATAAGGCCACCGGGATGTCACCTAAACCGAAAGCCGACCGCTAGTCCTGGAGAACGCCGCGTTTAGACGGCCTGCGGGTGACCGCGCAACGGTCACACCAATAAAGGAGTACCCGTGAGTAAACCGCTTGTTATTGTGGAATCACCCACCAAAATCAAAACCCTGGCGAAGGTGCTCGGGAATCAATATGCCATCGCGGCGACCGTCGGCCACATCAAAGATCTGCCTGAAAAGGAAATGGGGGTCGATATCGAGGACGGCTTCAAGCCCCGCTATCGCACCATCGCCGGCAAGCAGAAGGTGATCAAGAATCTCAAGGCCGCGGCCGGTGATAGCGACGAGATCTACCTGGCCCCCGACCCGGATCGCGAGGGCGAAGCCATTGCCTGGCACGCCGCCGAAGTCCTCAAGAAGAAGGGACGACGCTTTTATCGCGTCCTGTTTCACGAACTGACCCCCAATGCCATCAAAGAGGCCATCGCCCACCCCCGGGAACTGGACACCGCCAAGTACGAAGCCCAGCAGACCCGAAGGATTCTGGATCGTCTGGTGGGCTATCAGATATCCCCCCTGCTGTGGAAAAAGGTCAAGGGCAGCCTGAGCGCCGGACGCGTGCAGTCGGTGGCGGTCAAAATGATCTGCGACCGGGAGCGGGCCATCCAGGCCTTCGAGCCCGAGGAATACTGGAGCATCACCGCCCGGCTGGACGGCAACACCCCGCCGCCGTTCAGCGCCAAACTGGTGCGCCAGGCCGGCAAGAAAATCAGCATCCCCAATGGCGACCAGGCCCGGTCCATCGTGGACCAGCTCTCCCAGGCGGAATTTCGCGTCCAGCAGGTCGTCAAAAAGACCACCCGGCGCAATCCCCAGCCCCCTTTTATCACCAGCAAGCTACAGCAGGAAGCCATTCGCCGGCTCCGCTTTTCCGCCCGCAAAACCATGATTGTAGCCCAGCAACTCTACGAAGGCATCGAGCTGGGGGACGGCGAATCCGTCGGTCTGATCACCTACATGCGGACGGACTCCACCCGTATTGCCGAAGAGGCCGCCCGGGAGGCCCTGCAGCTGATCACGGCGCGCTTCGGCAAGCCTTATGTGCTGGACCAACCGCGCTTTTTCAAAAACCGCAAAAAGGCCCAGGATGCCCACGAGGCCATCCGCCCCACCTCGGTCTTTCACACACCGGAATCGGTAAAGCCTTATCTCCAGCCGGACCAGCTGGCCCTCTACGAACTGATCTGGAAACGCTTCGTGGCCTCGCAGATGCAGCCGGCCCTCATCAATCAGCTGCGGCTGTCCATCAAAGCCGCCGATTTCATCTTCTCGGCCAGCGGCTCTTCGGTTAAATTCCCCGGCTTCATGGCGTTGTATACTTCGTCGGAAGAAGATGCCCAGCGCGAGAAGGAAAGTAAACAGGAGGACATCCCCGACCTGCCGGAGGGATCTCCCCTGGACCTCAAGGGATTGGAGCCCAAACAGCATTTTACCGCACCGCCGCCCCGTTTTTCAGAGGCCTCCCTGGTCAAGGAGCTGGAAGAAAACGGCATCGGGCGCCCCAGCACCTATGCCTCCATTCTCTCCACCATCCGGGACAAGGGCTATGTGGAGCGGGTGAAGGGCTATTTCCGCCCCAGCGAGCTGGGGTTTATCGTAAACGATCTGATCGTGATGAATTTTCCCGATATCTTCAATGTGGAATTCACCGCCCGCATGGAAGACGACCTGGACCGCATCGAACAAAACGAGGCCGAGGCCCTTACGGTGCTGGGCCAATTCTACCGGCCCTTTAAAGTCAAACTGGACGAGGCGGCCGATGGCATGCTCAGTATCAAGGGCGTCGGCTTCCCGACGGATTTGAAATGCCCCCAGTGCGGCAGCCGCCTGCATATCAAGGTCGGCAAGAACGGCCCTTTCATTGCCTGCAGCGCCTATCCGAAATGCGACTACTCGCGCGATTACGAGCGCGATGAGAAAGGACGCATTCAGCCGGTGGAACCGGCGGCCGATCTGCCATCGGACAAGACCTGTGAAAAATGCGGACGGCCGATGGTCATCAAACACGGCCGCTACGGCGAATTCCTGGCCTGCACCGGCTATCCGGAATGCAAGCACACCGAATCGCTCAGCAATGGCAGTTCCGGACGCTCCACGGGGGTCAAATGCCCGGAGCCCGGCTGCGCCGGCGACCTCACGGAGCGCAAGTCCCGGCGGGGAAAAGTCTTCTATGGCTGCAGCCGGTTCCCGGACTGCACCTACGCCATCTGGGACAAACCCGTGGCCCGGCCCTGCGAGGTCTGCGGCGCTCCTTTCATGGTCGAAAAATCCACCAAACGCGACGGCCGCTTCTACGCCTGTATCGCTGAGGGCTGCGGCAACCGGGAATCGATTCCCGAATCGGAGGGCGAGGAAGACGCCTGAGAAGATAATCGCATCGGCGGATCGGACTGGGTCGAAAAGCCTTTGCGGAGGATCATTTCTTCGCCGGCACGCCGCAACGGGTTCCAGCAACGAAAAAATTGTGCTTGACAAGTTCTTGCCGCCTTGTTAGTGAGCATAAAAATCATCTTGGAAATTCATATGGATACGCTGATTAGCTTTATCAACCTGCTCGGTCTTATTATCGTCCTCGTGGTAGATATTCTCCTTCTACCACGAGGCAAGGGGTTGATAATGGCCTAAACCAGCGGACCAAAGATTTACCAAATCCGTTATCAGCCCCGAGCTGATAACGGATTTTTTTTGGCCTGAAATGAAGGATTTCGCAACAAGCTGCCACCCCAAGACCCAGGAGCCACCCCATGCACAGTGACAACGTTAAGAAAGGCCTCGAGCGCGCCCCCCACCGCTCCCTATTCAAAGCCATTGGCTATACCGATGCCGAAATCGAACGCCCCCTGATCGGCGTGGCCAATGCCGCCAACACGATCATCCCCGGCCACGCCCATCTGAACGCCATCGCCCAGGCGGTCAAAAACGGCATCTACATGGCCGGCGGCACCCCCATCGAATTTGGTTCCATCGGGGTTTGCGACGGCATCGCCATGAACCATATCGGCATGAAGTATTCCCTGGGCAGCCGCGAAATCATTGCCGATTCGGTTGAAATCATGGCCGTCGCCCATGCCTTCGACGCCCTGGTGCTGATCCCCAATTGCGACAAGATCGTCCCCGGCATGCTGATGGCCGCCGCCCGGCTGGATCTGCCCGCCATCGTGGTCAGCGGCGGTCCCATGCTGGCCGGCGAACATCCCGCCAAACTCGGCGCCCGGGTGGACCTGATCACTGTCTTCGAAGCAGTGGGGGCGGTCAAAGCCGGCCGGATGAGCGTCGATGAACTCTCCGCCATGGAGGATGCGGCCTGTCCGACCTGCGGCTCCTGCTCGGGGATGTTTACGGCCAATTCCATGAACTGCCTGACCGAAGCCATCGGTCTGGGGCTGCCCGGCAACGGCACGATCCCGGCGGTGATGTCCGAACGCATCCGGCTGGCCAAGCAGGCCGGCATGCAAAGCGTGGCCCTGGCCCAGTCCGGTTTGACCCCCCGCCGCATCCTGACGCCCCAGGCCTTTCGCAACGCCCTGACGGTCGACATGGCCCTGGGGTGCTCCACCAATACGGCGCTCCATCTGACCGCCATCGCCCATGAAGCCGGGGTGCCCCTGGATCTCGATATGATCAACGCCATCAGCGAACGCACACCGCATCTGTGTTCCCTGAGCCCCGGCGGGCGCCACCATATCCAGGATCTGCACCGCGCCGGCGGTATTCCGGCCGTCATGCAGATCCTCAACGAAGCCGGCCTCATCGACACGGAAGTACTCACCGTCAGCGGCCGGACGGTGGGTGAAAATCTGTCCTGCGCCGTGCTGCGGGATGCCGATGTCATCCGCCCCGTGGCCCAAGCCTATCATCCGGTGGGCGGCCTGGCGGTCCTCTTCGGCAATCTCGCGCCGGAGGGCTGTGTGGTCAAACAATCGGCCGTGCGGGAAGAAATGCTGCGGCACGAGGGGCCGGCCCGCGTCTTCGATACCGAAGAAGAGGCCACCCAGGCCATTATGGACGGCCATATCCACAAGGGGGATGTGGTGGTGATCCGCTATGAGGGCCCCAAGGGCGGCCCCGGGATGCGGGAGATGCTGACCCCCACGTCAGCCATCGCCGGCATGGGGCTCGACGCCCACGTGGCCCTGCTGACCGACGGCCGTTTTTCCGGCGGCTCCCGGGGCGCCGTTATCGGCCACATCTCCCCGGAAGCCATGCAGGGCGGCCCCCTCGCCCTGGTGGCGGAAGGCGACCGCATCACCATTGATATCCCCGGCAAGACCCTTACCCTTCAAGTGGACGAAAGCGAGCTGGCCCGCCGCCGGTCCGCATGGCAGGCGCCCGCCCCCCGGATCACGACAGGCTACATGGCGCGCTACGCCAAGCTGGTGTCCTCGGCCGCCCAGGGGGCCATTGTCGAATAATCCTCATACCCAAGGTGAACGCATCATGGAAATGACCGGTGCACAAATTCTGATGGCGGTTTTGCAGGAACAGGGAGTCGATACGATATTCGGCTTCCCGGGAGGGGCTGTCATCGACATCTACGATGAACTGGTGAAAACCGACATACGCCATGTCCTGGTCCGCCATGAGCAAGGGGCCGTGCATGCCGCCGACGGCTATGCCCGGGCCAGCGGCCGTACGGGAGTCTGCCTGGTCACCTCGGGGCCGGGAGCCACCAACACGGTCACCGGGATCGCCACGGCCTACATGGACTCGATTCCCATGGTCGTCATTACCGGTCAGGTGCCCACCCACCTGATCGGCAACGACGCCTTTCAGGAAGTGGATATTACCGGTATCACCCGGCCCTGCACCAAGCACAACTATCTGGTCAAAAGCGTCGACGATCTGGCCCGGGTGATGCGGGAAGCCTTCTACATCGCCAAATCGGGGCGGCCCGGACCGGTCTTGGTGGACATCCCCAAAGATGTGGCTAACGGCCGCACCCGCTGGGACGACGATCCCCAGGTGCGTATCAAATCCTATCAGCCCAACTACAAGCCCAACATGAAGCAGCTCAAAAAAGTGGTCAGCCTGATGAAGAAAGCCGAGCGCCCTGTGCTCTTCGGCGGCGGCGGGTTGATTTTGTCCGATGCCTCGGCGGCGTTTACCGAATTTGCGCGCCAGACCCGGACCCCGGTGACGACCTCCCTGATGGGCCTGGGAGCCTTCCCCGGATCGGATCCCCTCTGGCTGGGCATGATCGGCATGCACGGCACCTACCGGGCCAACATGTCCACCGGCAACTGCGATCTCCTGATCGCCATCGGAGTGCGCTTCGACGACCGGGTCACCGGCAAGATCGAAACCTTCGCCGGCAAGGCCAAGATCGTTCACATCGACATCGATCCCACCTCGATCCGCAAAAACGTCCAGGTGGCCGTCCCGGTGGTGGGGGACTGCCGGGAATCCCTGGAGCGGCTCAACGAGCTGATCGCTGCCGAGAACATCACCGATTTCGAGGAACGGCATCGGCCCTGGCTGGGGCAGGTCGACACCTGGCGCACGCAGTTTCGCCTGGCCTACGATCAGGGGGACCAAATCATCAAACCGCAATTCGTCATCGACAAGCTCTTCGAGCTCACCCAGGGCCGTGCCATCATCACCACGGAGGTGGGCCAGAACCAGATGTGGACCGCCCAGTTCTATCACTTTGACGGCCCCCGCCAGTTTCTGACATCCGGCGGCCTGGGGACGATGGGCTTCGGCCTGCCGGCTGCCATCGGCGCCAAGGCGGCCTGCCCCGACCGCGAGGTGGTGGACGTGGCCGGGGACGGCAGCATTCAGATGAACATCCAGGAGCTGGCCACGGCGGTGCAGTCCTGCCTGCCGGTTAAAATCGTGATCCTCAACAACGGCTATCTGGGCATGGTGCGCCAGTGGCAGGAGTTGTTCTACGACAAACGCTACGCCTGCACCCTGATGGATCACCAGCCCGATTTCGTCAAGCTGGCAGAGGCTTATGGTGCCCTGGGTCTGCGGGCCAAACGCCCCGACCAGGTCGTGCCGGTGCTGAAAGAGGGACTGGCCGCCGACCGCACGGTCATCATGGACTTCGTGGTGGAAAAGGAGGAGAGCGTCTACCCCATGGTACCGGCGGGCGCTAACATTACGGAAATGCTGCTCGTGTAACGACAATTGACGGAACGATAGAGCGAGGCGAAGCAGGCGTATGAACGAAGACAAACACGTCATCACCATGCTGGTGGACAACGAACCCGGCGTTTTATCGCGCGTGGTGGGGCTTTTCGGCGGGCGGGGTTTCAATATCGAAAGCCTGTGCGTGGCCGAAACCGTCACCCCGGGCGTTTCCCGCATTACCATTGTCACCAAGGCCAACCCGCCGGTGGTGGAGCAGATCGAGAAGCAGCTCAACAAACTGATCAACGTCATCAAGGTCCGCGACCTGACCCGCGCCGATGCCGTCAAGCGGGAAATGGCCCTGGTCTGCGTCAAAGCCTGTCCGGAGCACCGGGCGGAGATCCTGCGCATCGTGGATATCTTCCGCTGCAAGGTGGTGGATGTGGGACTGGAGCATTTCATCATCGAGGTGACCGGCGACGAGGGCAAACTGCGCGCGCTGATCAGTTTGCTCAAACCCATGGGCATCAAGAAAATCGCGCGCACCGGGACCATCGCCCTGAAGCGCGAGCCCAAATAGAAGACCGGCCGGTGCGTCCGGCGAAAAAATAGAAACCTCAACCAGTGTTCGATAGCGAAAGGAAGACCAATGGCCCAGATTGATTTTGGCGGAGTTGTGGAAGAAGTGATCACCTCGGAAGAATTCTCCCTGGACGAAGCGCGCGAAGTGCTCGGCCGCGAAACCGTGGCCGTCCTCGGATACGGTGTCCAGGGACCCGGACAGGCCCTGAACATGCGGGACAACGGCATCCAGGTGATTGTCGGCCAGCGGGAAGGCGGCGCTTCCTGGGACCGGGCCGTGGCCGACGGCTTCGTTCCCGGCGAAACCCTCCTGCCCATCGAAGAAGCCGCCCAACGCGGTACCATCATCCAGTACCTTCTTTCGGACGCCGGCCAGTCGGCCATGTGGCCCAAGGTCAAGGCCTGTCTCAACGAAGGCGATGCCCTGTATTTCTCCCACGGCTTTTCGGTGGTCTACAAGGATCAGACCGGGATTGTCCCGCCGGCCAACGTGGACGTTATCCTGGTGGCCCCCAAGGGCTCGGGCACCACGGTGCGGCGCAACTTCCTGGACGGCAGCGGGATCAATTCGAGCTTTGCCGTCTTCCAGGATTTCACGGGCCAGGCCCGGCGCCGGGCCCTGGCCGCCGGCATTGCCATCGGATCCGGCTATCTCTTTCCCACGACTTTCGAACACGAAGTCTACAGCGACCTGACGGGTGAACGCGGGGTGCTCATGGGATGTCTGGCCGGCGTCATGGAGGCCCAGTACAATCTGCTGCGCAAGCACGGGCACAGTCCCAGCGAAGCCTTCAACGAGACGGTGGAGGAACTCACCCAGAGCCTGATCCGTCTGGTGGCGGAGAATGGAATGGACTGGATGTTTGCCAATTGCAGCACCACGGCCCAGCGGGGCGCCCTGGACTGGGCCCCCCGCTTCCGCGACGCGGTGGTGCCGGTTTTCGATGCCCTCTACAAAAGTGTCCAATCGGGACAAGAAACCCGCCGCGTCATGGAAACGTGCAGTGCCGCCGATTACCGGGAAAAATTGCAGGCCGAATTGAAGGTCCTCGGCCAATCGGAAATGTGGCGGGCCGGGGCCGCGGTACGGTCCCTGCGTCCGGAAAACCGGGCGGTGGACAAATAAAGGGCACCACAACAGGGGATGATGCAAAAGGATACCGACATGGAGCCCATGAAGCTCTACGACACGACCTTGCGGGACGGCACCCAGGGGGAGGACATCTCCTTCTCGGCCGACGAGAAACTGGCCATCGCCCAGCGGCTGGACGAGATGGGTGTCCACTATATCGAAGGGGGCTGGCCGGGCTCCAACCCGCGCGACATGCATTTCTTCGATCTGGCCAAACGGGAGGAATTCCGGAACGCCCGCTTAACGGCCTTCGGATCCACCCGTCGCCGGGATCGCACGGCGGCCGAAGATCCCAACCTGAAAGCCCTGCTGCAAAGCGGGGCCCCGACGGTGGCCATCTTCGGCAAGACCTGGGATCTGCATGTGGAAACCATCATGGGCACCACGCTGGCGGAAAACCTCGACATGATCCGGGAGACCGTGGCCTTCCTTAAAGGGGAAAACCGGGAAGTGGTCTACGATGCCGAGCATTTTTTCGACGGCTATGCCGCCAACCGCGCCTATGCCCTGCAGACCCTGCAAGCGGCGGTGGAAGCCGGCGCGGACTGGGTGGTGCTGTGCGACACCAACGGGGGGTCGCTGCCCTTTGATGTGGAGGCCGCCACCCGCGCCGTGCGGGAGCAGCTGGCGGCCTTCAGCACTCCGCTGGAAAGGCCGCAGCCCGGTATCGGCATCCATACCCATAACGACAGCGGGCTGGCCCTGGCCAATGCCCTGGCCGCGGTCCGGGCCGGGGCCCGCATGGTGCACGGCACGGTGAACGGCTACGGCGAGCGTTGCGGCAATGCCGATCTCACCTCCCTGATCCCGGTGCTGCAGGTTAAAATGCACTATCCCTGCGTGGCCGAGGCCAGCCTGGCCAAGCTCAAGAGTCTGTCGCGCTTTGTCAGCGAAACGGCCAACCAGGTGCCCAGCAACACCCGGCCCTTTGTGGGTAAGAGCGCCTTCGCCCATAAGGGGGGCATCCACGTCAGCGCCATCATGAAGGAACCCCGGGCCTACGAGCATATGGACCCGGCCCGGGTGGGCAACCGCCGAAGGGTGCTGGTCTCCGACCTCTCCGGCAAAAGCAATGTGGAATATAAAGCCAAGGAGCTGGGGGTGACCTTGGGCGGCAACGGCTTTAACAGCCGGGAGATCGTGGGCCGCATCAAGGAAATGGAGGAGCAGGGCTACCAGTTCGACATGGCCGACGGCACTTTCAAGATCATGGTGGAAAAGTTCACCGAGCAGTTCCAGCCGCTCTTCGATCTGGAATCTTTCCGGGTCTCCATCGAAAAGGACAAGGATCAACCCTGCACGGCCCACGCCACCATCAAGGTCGCCGTGGGCGGATCGGAAGAAATCACCGCCGCCGAAGGCCTGGGCCCGGTGAGCGCCCTGGACAATGCCCTGCGCAAGGCCCTGGGGCGCTTCTATCCGGATCTCGACGCCATGCGTCTGGTGGATTTCAAGGTGCGCGTCATCGACGGCCGGGACGGCACCGCCGCCAAAGTGCGGGTGCTCATCGAGTCCCGCGACCACGATGACATCTGGACCACCATCGGTGTTTCCGAAGACATTATCGAAGCCAGCTGGCAGGCCCTGGCCGACAGCTTTCAATACAAACTGGCCAAGGCCGACGACAGGAATGCCACCCGCCAAAAGCAGGTTTCCATTTAACGCTGTTCAACCAAGGGGGGGCGGGAAGACCTCGCGCCGCCCTGACCGCAGGAAGCATAACCATGTTTACCCGAGCAAGCGATAGAAGGTCCAATGCCGCAGAGATCCGCCCCGACCGGTCTCTGCGGCCCATGCTCCTCGCGACCGTCTATGATGGTCGGACAGGAGCGGCCCGAGGGGAAGTGCACCTTACTTCTGACTGAGACCGCCCGTACCTGCCGGACACCTCATTTTCGATCCCCCTTTGTACCGATATTGTTGGAATACCTCCCGGGACGGTGTGTCAGCCCTGGATGGTTTTCGCAAACGCATTACACGAGGAGCCAATACCATGTCAAACGACAGTCAACGCGTCATTATTTTCGACACCACCCTGCGGGACGGAGAACAATCCCCCGGGGCCAGCATGAATACCGGAGAAAAACTGCGACTGGCCGTACAGCTTGAAAAACTCGGGGTCGATGTGATCGAAGCCGGCTTTCCGGCCGCCTCCGAGGGGGATTTCGAGGCCGTCTCCCAAATCGCGGCCAAACTGAAAAAGGTCCAGGTCGCCGGGTTGGCCCGGGCCACCCGCAGTGATATCGACCGGGCCTGGGCAGCCGTCCAGCATGCCGCCCATCCCCGGATCCACACCTTTATCGCCACCTCCGACATCCATCTGGAATACAAGCTGCGGATGAAGCGCGAAGAGGTTGTTCAAGCCGCGGTGGACGCCGTCAAACACGCCCGCAGCTATACCGACAATGTGGAGTTCTCCGCCGAAGACGGGTCCCGCAGCGACTGGGACTTTCTCTGCCGGATTTTCGAAGCCGCCATCGCGGCCGGGGCCACGACCGTCAACCTGCCGGATACCGTGGGCTATGCGGTCCCGGATGAATTCGCGCAAATGGTCCGCCACGTGCGCGAACACACCCCCAACATCGATCGCGCCATTTTCAGCGTACACTGCCACAACGACCTGGGGCTGGCCACGGCCAATACCCTGGCGGCGATTCAGGCCGGGGCCCGACAGGCTGAGGTCACCCTAAACGGCATCGGGGAGCGGGCTGGCAACACCTCCATGGAAGAAGTCGTGATGGCCCTGCACACCCGCCACAATCACATGGGGCTCGACACCGGCATCAGGACCGAACACATCCACGCCAGCAGCCGTCTGGTCAGCATGATCACCGGTATCATGGTGCAACCCAACAAGGCCATCGTGGGTGCCAATGCCTTTGCCCACGAAGCCGGCATTCACCAGGACGGCATGCTCAAAAACCCCATGACCTACGAGATCATGCGACCTGAAACCATCGGTCTGAGCAAGAACCAATTGGTTCTGGGCAAACACTCCGGCCGGCATGCCCTGCGCAACCGCTTGAAAGAGCTGGGGTATGAACTGAGTGAGGAAGAACTGGACACGATTTTCACCAAATTCAAGGACCTGGCCGACAAGAAGAAGCATATCGTGGACGAAGACCTGGAGGTCATGGTGACCGAGGGCATCCTGCGCACCTCGGAGGTTTTCAAGCTCAACTACCTGCATGTGACCGCTGGCACCACCGTACTGCCCATGGCCAGCGTTGAGCTGGCCATCAACGGCCGCCCGGCCCGGGATGCCGGCTACGGCAACGGGCCCATCGATGCGGCCTTCAACAGCATCGCCAAAATGACCGGCACCCAGTCGGAGCTGCTGCGTTTCACGGTCAGCGCGCTGACCGGCGGCACCGATTCACAGGGGGAAGTGACCGTGCGCCTGCGGGAAAACGGTCTGGTGGCCCTGGGCAAGGGGGCGGATCCGGACATTATCACGGCCAGCGCCAAAGCCTATATCAACGGGCTGAACCGGCTCGAATACCTCAAGGCCCACCCGGTTCAGGACCGCCAGGGCCTCTGATCTTTCCCGCTCCCGCATTACCTGCCCCCATAAAATCGAAAAAGCTGAGGCCGTCCGGGCCTCAGCTTTTTTTTAAATCAACTCCACCGTAGACTTTCGCCGGGCGCCTTCCCTACAGGCCCAGATATCCTTCCCGCATATCCTCATCGGCGTCCTTCCCCAGGTTGTAGCGAAAATACATTTGGGCGAAGGCTTTATCGGCAATCGTTCCTTTCTCCTGCCCCTTGAACACCAGGGTAAGCCCCTTGCCGGGCACATAGGTGGTAACCGAGGTGGCGCCGGGGGCCATGTCCTGGTCCAGCCAGGAGGCGTAAAGATCGATTTCCTTGCGGTACTTCGCCACCAGTTCGGGAGGATTGGCCTCCGCGATAGCTTCCTTGAACCCATCCTGCAATTTCTCGGCGGTGGCCCTGCTGGTCAGATAGTGCAGGACGAATTGTTTGACCTGCTCGGATTCGATGGCCTCGGTGGCATCATGGGTGGGCGTCTCAAGATAGAAGCCGCCTGCGAAGACTTTGATGAAAAACTTGGTCTTGAGAGCCACCCCGTTGAGCGTGAGGGTTTTGCCGTCCACCACTTTCTGCCCGGGGAAAGTCACGTCGGCGATTTCCATGTCGCCGGCCCAAGCCGGCGCCCCTGCCATATAAAGCAAGCCTGCCATGCAAACAATGGATAGAATCTTGCGCGTCATCATGGATTTTTCTTCCTCCCGTTTAAAATCCGACCCAAAAAAAGCGTCCGCCCGAGCTATTAATGGCGGCCGGCGTGTCAGTCCAGATCGGCCAGGAGCCGTTTGGCCCAATCGGCAAAGTATGGTTCCGGCGATTGGACTGCGGTCTCCAAAAGCTTGCGGGCTTCCGCTTCATTGTCCTGGCCGCCGATATCGATCAACAGTTCCGCCAGGTAGATCTGGCCTTCCACCGACCCTTCCAGGTAGCCGGCCGATTGAAATTCACGCAGGTAGGCCAGGGCCTTGTCGTCGTCGTTCATGGGCCAGGGCAGCACGGTCCAGAAGCGCCCCAGGGAAAGCATGGGGCCGCCTCGGTTGTATGTCTTGTCGATTTTGTAGGCCGTTTCGAAGCTGTTCTGGGTCTTGCTCTTCAGGCCTTCGCTGAGGGCGGTGAGGATGCTGACCCCGTCCGAGTAAATTCCGACGCTCAGGCCGTAATAGTAATAGCCTTCCACCTTGTCCGGGGCCAGGGCAATGGCCTTTTCGGCGAACCCCATGCCCGCCTTGCCGTGTTGGGCGCAGAGATCTTCCCAATCGGCGCCCCCCTGCTGCTTGAGCTTGTTGCCGTAGTCCCGATGGGCGCGGGCGCATTTCCAAAGGGCTTCGTAGTTGTCGCCCAATTCGGCGACAGCCTTTTCGTAAAGCGGAATGGCGGCCTTGTAATTCTCCAATCCGCCGGCCTCATACAGGGCGTCCGCTTCCGCCAGAGTGGATTCGGCCTGCACGGTTCCAAACCCCAATACAATTATTGCCAGTATCATCAGTCCGCCGATGGCTTGTCGCATGCGATCCCCTCTCTGATATCTATAAAATCATTAAATGAATGACCGTTTATTAAGTTAAATTTTCTTCAAATGTCAAGCATTGAGAGGGCTGGGAAGGGCAAAGGCGGCTATCGTTGGGGAGAAAATGGTGCGGCGGCATATCGCGGCCGGTGGACGATGGGGCACTGCGTGGGGTGGAAATGGAAGCGGGGATCAAACGCCCGGCAATCCTTCATGACCAGCCGTTTCAACAGCGACCGGAGCGGGGGCACCCGGGGCATGGCATCGGTTTGCTATCAGTGAAACACACCCGGGGAATACGTCCCATGGCGGTGATGCCGAACCGGGCGCCCATCATCGCACGGATCCACTATTTCGTTCAGCAACAAAATGATGCGCGCACGGCCTAGTCCCCCATCTCCGCCATATAGTCGTCGTACATGGATTCCAGGGCCAGTTTGTGTTTGGCTTCTTCCTGGCACAGGATCTTAAAGACTTTCCGGCTGTTTCCCGTATCGGTCCGTTTCAGCAAGTCATTGTAGAGCGCGAGGGCTTTTTCCTCCCGCTTGATGGCCAGCATCAGAATGTCGCGATAATTCATGCCCTTCTGGTATTCGATGTCCAGAACCAGGTTGCTGCGTTTGATGTCTTTGATCCATTTGAACTGATAGTCCTCGACCCCATCCATGACGCCACCCGCCTTGAGGGATTCCAGCAGATCGATATGCTTGTGCTCCTCTTTGGCAAAGTCCTGGAATGTCTGGCGGTTGCCCGAAAGCGTTTCCTCTTCGCACAGACTCAGATAGAATTGTTCGGCTTCGACCTCTTTGGCAATCGCAAACTCTAAAATGTCGTCCAGCGTCTCAAAGTCCATGCCATCTCCTTTCAGTAGATCACAAAGGGGGTATTTCCGATAAGTTGCGTATGTTCACAAGGGAGGTTATCGCGTCCCGGCAACAAGCCGGATACGTCATCCGTCCAACTGCAAGCTTCCGATCAGATCCTTCAATTGCGCAATGCCCTGCTTTTGCATAAAACCCTGCAACTCGTCAATAATATCCATGGTGGCCCGGGGATTGACGAAATTGGCGGTTCCCACCTGGATCGCGCTGGCACCGGCAATCAGAAACTCCAGGGCATCACGGCCGTTCATGATGCCCCCGATGCCGATGACGGGGATGCTGACGGCGCCCGCCACCTGCCACACCATCCGCACCGCCACCGGCCGGATGGCCGGACCGGATAGCCCGCCGGTAATGTTGGCCAATTTCGGCCGCCGGGTTTCCACATCGATAACCATGCCGGTGATGGTGTTGATGAGGGAAACGGCATCCGCCCCCTCCTGCTCCACCGCCCGGGCAATGGCCGCGATGTCGGTAACGTTGGGGGACAGCTTGAGGACCAGGGGCTTGCTGGTGGCGGCCCTAATACGACGCGTCAGGTCGGCGGCAGCCGTGGGATCGACACCGAAGGCGATGCCGCCGGCCTTGACGTTGGGGCAGGAGATATTGACTTCGATGGCGCTGATGTTGGACTCCTCATCGACGATCCTCGCCAGGGCCACATAGTCTTCTTCCCGCTGACCGTAGATATTGACGATAATCGGTGTGCCCAGTTGCCGCAGGAACTTCAGACGCGTGGTCCGGAAGGCCTTGATCCCGATATTCTCCAGGCCGATGGCATTCAGCATGCCGCAGGGCGTCTCGACGATGCGCGGCGGCGGGTTTCCGTGTGACGGATCCAGCGACAACCCCTTGACGATGATGGCCCCCAGCCGCTTGAGATCCACCAATTCACGAAATTCACCGCCGTAGCCGAAGGTGCCCGAGGCCGTCATCACGGGATTGCGCAAGGTCAGCCCTGCGATCTGAACGCTTAAATCCGGTGTCGCTTGCTCCATTGATCTCCTCAGCGGCCCCATCGGCGGCCCAATGTCTTGGTGACCCGCCCAACCGGAGGCCATGACGCGTTTCTATGTATGTTATTTTCGAGCCGACATCAAGCGCTGTCCCGTCCCTGTTCACGTGGGAAACGACGCCCGGGCTCTTCTCCGGGCGAAACGGTCCTCACTTCCAATTTTCATCCGTTTGGGGTAGGACTGTTTCCCATGTTCCCCCCGGCGATTGACAGGGGTTGCCGAACGCCTCGCCAGGCCGACCGATGCAAAGGAAAACCACGATGCCCGCGACCGAGCAAAACGATGAGAAGCGACAATTTGACCGCATCCCGGAAACTGTCCCCATCACCATCCAGAAGATTGCCTATCCCTTGACAGACCAGGCGCCGGTCAAGGCCGTAGGCAGGAATATCAGTGCCGGGGGTATATGTTTTGCCGTACCGCAGTCCTATGAACCGGGCGATTTATTGAGCGTTAAGATCAGGCTCACCGGTTGGCAGCGCCACAAGAGTTCCTATGCTGCCGTCATCGACGACGATCTGGCTCTGGCACCCCTCACCGCAGTTGCCAAAGTTGCCTGGTGCAAAGCACTGACCGGAACCCCGAATTTCGAAATCGGTGTCATTTTTGAAAATATCTATGAGGATGACTACCAGGCGCTGAAGAAATACCTGTCGCTTGAAATGCCCATTTGATCCCATCCCGCGCTTCGCGCGGTCATGAAAGCCCTCGTCTTTGCTTGAGCATGAAGCCGGGCTAAATATCCCGCCTTTCGTCCGGTAAGGGACTTGTCTCCGATCGCTGGACCTGACATATTTTGACAGCGGCTGTGTCAAATTTCGGCAGGATCGCCTCTAAATATTCCCCTCGACATCTTTAACCCTCTGAATTCTTTCCTAACAAATCCCATTCAGTTTCTTGGTATTAATTTTGCTAGTGCTTATCACGTCACTTTTTAATGACCTTAATCCCATATGCCATCATGAAAAATAAGTATGTAAAGCGTTCTAAAATTTCAGAGGCCAAATTCCGTAAAATTATCATGTATTTTAGTCTGGAATTGGACTCCCAAAAGATTGCGGCGTTGACCAGTTTGAATCGCAATACGGTCAACCGCTACCTGGGGCGGGTCCGCGCCCGGCTCGTCGATCTCTGTGAACTTCAGGCCCGCAGGCGTCAATCCGATCTCAAAGTATCTTCTATGGTCAACGGAGGCGAGTGGAACACGCCTCGGCAAACGGGAGGGGAAGAAAGCCTGCCGGTCTTCGGAATTCGTTCGCGTAACGATCATGTTTACACGAACCTATTTCCCAGCGGGGTTCATCGTAAATTGCGCCGGTTGATCCGGGGAGGCGCCGATCGGGCCAATTTCGCCGTACCGAAGGAATGGCACGCTTACGACGGTATCGTGGATCTCAAGGGCCGTTGGCACTATCGCTTGAGTCCTGTCTCTCCTGGTATCCAGGCATCGGAGGACATCCAACGTGGCATCGAATCCTTCTTGGGGTTTGCACGCAAACGCCTAACCGCGTTTCATCTCAACGGAAACGATTATTTTAATTTGGCGCTGAAAGAATGTGAGTTTCGGTTCAACAATCGCAAGGAGGATCTGTATCAGCTGCTGTTGAAGCGTTTCAGGGAAAAACCACTGTCCTGATTGAGCCATGGGCATTAGCCGGCCGAAGGTCTCGCGATGGGAGGCAGCCCATCGCAGTTCGATGGACAGTTGCTAAAAGCGGCAGCAACAGCATCGCATAACCCGCGGAGAGGACGCTTAACTCTAAAGCCATGGGTTAAGACAACCGATAAAACCTTATGGAAGTGACACAGGGATAGCGGTAGGGCGTTCCAATTCAGATTAAGCCGAGAGACCATTAGCCGTTCCAGACAGGTGGCCCTGGCAGGCCTAGCCCTATAGCAGGCGCGTCCAACGCCCTCCCCTTCCCCTGCGAATCAGGAAAATAAAAGAGGTCCAGCTTGATTATTTTCTGCGAAGAATGCGGTACCCAGCATGAATTCCCGGACGATGGCAGTGCTGGCAAGCAAACCCTACTCACCTGTGAGGGCTGCCATGAAACCCTGACGGTTCCGGATGAGACCTCCTCCATTGCAGGGCCTTCCCAAAATCCAATCAGGCTTCTGATCGTGGACGATTCCCGCCTGATTCGGACGGCGGTCAAACGTCTGTTCGCCTCCGATGGCCAGGTTCAGGTGGTGGGAGAGGCGGCCAACGGTCGGGAAGCCTTGGAGCTGCTGCCGCGCCTCAAACCGGATGTCATCACGCTGGATATCAATATGCCCGAAATGGACGGGCTCTCCACCCTGAAGCATATCATGATCAAACACCCCACCCCGACGGTCATGTTCAGCGCCCTGACCCGCGAAGGGGCCACCGAAACCTTCGATGCCCTGCGTTTCGGGGCCATCGACTTCATGCCCAAACCATCCCAGTCCCGGGGGGAGGATGTCGCGCAACAGGAACGCCTGATTCTGCAAAAAGTCAAAGTCGCCGCCGGTGTGGAAACAGGGGCGATTCGCCTCCTGAGGACATCCCGAGCAGACCATCAGGATAGCCAAAACCGGGGGATGGATCCAGAGGGCATCGTCGTACTGGGAGCATCGGAAGGCGGCTATGGAGCCCTCCTGAAAATCGTCCCGCAGCTGCCGCCTGCCCTGCCGGCCGCCTGTATCGCTATTCTGTACGCCGATGCAGCGCATGTATCCGCTTTTGCCGACTACTTGAATGCCAACAGCGCCGTTACCGTCAAGCGGGCGATGATGGGGGACACCCTCCAGGCCGGGGCCTGCTATTTGGCCTCCGGCAGCGAATACACAACCCTGCAGAACGGCGGCGGCCGCATCACCCTGCAGGTCAATCCCTCTCCCTTCCCCGAACGGCGTGGCGCCATCAACATGCTCATGCTGTCGGCCTCGGAAATCATGTCCCAGCAAGCCATCGGCGTCGTCCTCACCGGCAAGGGCAATGACGGTGCCGAGGGAACCGCTGAAATCCGCCGCGTGGGAGGGACGGTGATCCTGCAGGCCCCCCGCACCTGTCTTTTTCAGGAAATGGTCCAGGCCACCCTGCGCACGGGTAAAGCCGATTATGTCTGTGCCGATCTGGATATCGCCTCAGCGATCAAAACCGCTTTTGGATACCAAAACAACTAGGGAGAAAGAACCATGTTTAAAAATCTGAAACTGAGAACCAAGATTACGCTTCTCGTTGTTTTCGCAGCGTTTATCCCGATGCTGGCGTCGGGTTTAAACGTGGCTAAAAGCAACATCGACATGCAGGAAGCCGCCACCCAAGAAAGTATCAAGCTGGCCACGACAGATCTGGACCACATCGCCGAAGGCGTCTACCGCATGTGTGAAACCCAGAACGACATCCTTCTGAAAAACCTCGAAGCCTATTTAAATGCCGAGCGGCAAATCGTTGAGGAGCTTGGAGGCATTTCCCTAGCCTATGAGAATATCCCCTGGAAGGCCACCAACCAGCTCACCCAGGCCAGCCTCTCCGTCGATTTGCCCAAAATGCTCGTGGGCAACACCTGGTTCGGCCAAACCCAGGAAACCACAACAAGCGTTCCGGTTGTGGATCGCGTAGGCAGCCTGGCGGAAAATTTGTCGGTCTCCATTTTCCAGCGCATGAATGCTTCCGGCGACATGCTCCGCATTGCGTCCAACGTTGTAGGGGAAAACGGCCTGCGAGCCATCGGCACCTTTATCCCCCGTATGACACCGGACGGGAAGGCCAATCCGGTCGTGAACCAGATCCTACGCGGACAAACCTATCAGGGGCGCGCCTTCGTCGTCGACAAGTGGTATCTCACGGCCTATGAACCCATCTTCGATCGGGACAAACATATCGTCGGCATGCTCTCGGTGGGTATTCCCCAGGAAAGCATCCAAAGTTTGCGGCAGGCCATCTATAACATTCAGGTTGGAAAAACCGGATACGTCTATGTACTGGACAGCCAGGGACACTACGTCATCTCCGAAAACGGCACCCGCGACGGGGAGGACATTTCCCAGGCCAAGGATACCGACGGTGATCTCTTCATCCAGCAGATCGTTGCCAAATCACGCGCGCTCAAGCCGGGGGAGGTGGCCGAACACCGCTATCCCTGGCAGAACCCAGGTGATCCGGCCCCCCGTATGAAGGTTGCCCGGCTGATGTATTTTGCACCCTGGGACTGGGTCATCGGCTCGGGTTCGTATGAAGACGAATTCATGTCAGCCGCCACCCGTATTCAGGACTTCGCGCGCCGCAGCCGAATCACCCAAATCGTGGTGGCGTTGACCTGTGTCATCATCTTCGGTTTTCTGGGTGTTCTGGTGGCGCGGACCATCGCCCGCCCCATCGTCAAAATCGCGGAGGCCGTCAACACCGTCGCCCGCGAGCGGGACCTGACGATCGAGGTCCCGGTGGAAAGTAAAGACGAGGTCGGCGTCATGGCCGGCGAGTTCAACAAGATGATGAAGCTGCTGCGGGATTCTTTCCAGCTGGTCACCAAAGCCGCCCTGGACGTGGAACGCAACGCCGGTGACGTGGCCCAGCGGGCTTCCGCCAATAAGGAACGCGCCGAGCATCAGGCCCAGCAGATGCAAGTCATGAAAGAAACCGTGGAAGCCATGCGGGCCACGGCCGCCGAAGTCGCCGGGGCATCTGAAGCCCAGAGGGAGGCGGCGGACCTCTCCAGCGGCAACGTCTCATCCCTGATGGAAAACATGCATACGGTAACCGAGGCTTCCGGCAGTCAGGTGGAAGAGGCCAGCACGGCCACGGACCGCGTGCAGGCCATGGGGGACACCGGTGCCCGGGTTGTGGAAAATGCCCAGCAGCAGGGCACCCAGGTGCTGGCGGTATCCCAGGCCGTCGATCGAATGGAAGTCGCCGTCAACGAGCTCACCACCGCCACCAACAGCGCCATGGAGTTCGCCCAGAGCGCCCTCCAGGCGGTTGAGGAAGGGACCGAGTCGGTGGAGGCAACGGTTGACGGCATGAAAGCCATCTCCGAGTCTTCGGAGCAGATTTCGGAAATCATCACCGTTATTACCGAAATCGCCGAGCAGACCAACCTCCTGTCCCTCAACGCGGCCATCGAGGCCGCCCGCGCCGGCGCCCACGGCAAGGGTTTCGCCGTGGTCGCCGACGAAGTCGGTAAACTGGCCCAGCGCTCCTCGGAAGCTGCCAAGGAAATCACCCAGCTCATCAAGGACTCCACGGCGCGCGTGGCGGAAGGGGCCCAGCTTTCGGACCGCTCCCGCCGGGCGCTGGAAAAAATTGCGGCTGGTGGTGGTACCAATATGCAGGCCATCCAGGAGATTGCCCGCACGGCCGACAACATCGCGACAGGGACCAAAGAGGTCAATGTCATGATGGAAGACCTCAACAAACTGGCCCGCGAAATTGCCGACATGGCCGGCCAGCAGGGCGAACGCCGTTCCGCCGCCCAGACGGCCCTGGCGGCCCTAGTGGAAAAATCGAACGCCATTTCCGAACTGATCACCAATGCCAACCAGGGGATGACCGAAATCGGCAGCCAGATGCAGGGCGTCGTGGAACGAACCCACCAGATGAAGGAGATGACCGGCGCCCAGGCCCAGCGTTCGCAAAAGCTCACCGAAATCACCGAAGCTTCGGCCTCGGCGGCCATGCAAACCATGGAAGGGGCCGGCACCGTTGTGGGCATCACCGGTGAACTTAAGACCCTTTCGGAAGCTCTGGCACGCCAGGTGGAACAGTTCAAGGTGGGCAATCATTCCGGCCCCGCCCAATCATGATACGCGTGCGAACACTGCGCGAGCCGGTATTATCCGGCGGGTCGGTGGACGGCAGAGCAGCCGCAAGCCCTGTCCAATGTCATCGGCCTGCCGGAGTACACGACCTCTCCCGGGGAGTCGACCGGAAGCCGCCGTTGAAGGAGATATGAACCATGGAAGAACCCAATCTGAACCGTGAAACCGATCAAGACGATAAAGAGCGCTTGATGCAGTTGGTGGGGTTTGTGATCGGCAAAGAGCTCTTTGGGGTCGATATCCTGATGGTCCAGGAGATCATTCGGGAAACCCCCATCACGCCGATCCCCAATTCGCCCGATTTTATCGAGGGCGTGATCAACCTGCGCGGCAACATCATCCCGGTCATCGATCTGCGCAAACGTCTCAATTTACGGGAGGAGACCGCACCGCCAGGACAGATCTGGATTATGATTCTCAATGTCAATGGCCGGATCACCGGTTTCATCGTCGACAGCGTCACTCAGGTTTTGAAGGTGCCCTCGAACAGCATCAAGCCCCCGCCGGACATCGTGGTATCGGGGCTGCAGAGCCAATACATTACGGGTGTTTGCCGGATCGACAAACGTTTGCTGATCCTGCTGGATTTCAACCGGATTCTGCTGGTTGAAGAAATCAAGAAACTGAATGACTTCAAGGCAACGGCAAGTGTCTGACAAGCGTCACCGGGGAGACTTTCCCTGTGAGGTGGCCAGGACAAGCAGCGTAGCAGAAAGGTTGATTCGATGGGAAAATCGATTCTCATTGTGGATGACTCCTCCATCATGCGAAAAATGATCAAGGAGACGCTCAAATCGGCCGGCCATGACGTGATCGGCGAGGCCAAGAACGGCGATGATGCCGTTGTTCTTTATAAACAGCTGAAACCTGATCTGGTCACAATGGATATTACCATGCGCGGCATGGACGGTTTTGAGGCCGCCCGGCAAATTCTGCACGACGACGATCACGCCTGCATCATCTTCCTGTCCAATCTGGACGAAGCACAATACAGCCAGGAAGCGGCGAAGATCGGCGCCAAGGGTTACCTCAACAAGCATCGATCCAAGGACATTTTATCCCTGATCGAGCAGCTTTAGCGTTGGAAACGGCCGCCTGAAACGACGGCCGATCGTTTCGGACCCTAATCGATGGCGTTCATCGCCACTTGGATTATGGACAAGATGACGCACGCGACAGACAATATCGAAAACCGCTCGGCAGCGGTGGTTTCCCGACCGTCCGGGAAGATCAGGTCTATCAGACATCACCTGTTGTGGTGTTTCCTGATCATTACCCTGGTGTCGCTGGGGGTGGGATGCGTTCTGCTGGCCGATCCGGTTGGCGCGCCGGGCCTGGATGGACAAGGATTGCCCGACCAGGCGCTGGCCTTCTGGAAGCCGCTGCATTGGCGCATTGCCATCGGAATCCTGCTGATCATTTCTGCCGCCGGGGGTCTTCTCTATCGCCTCAATCATATGATTGTCCGGCCGCTGGAGAGGACCGCCGCGGCCGCTGGGCGCATGGCGGAAGGAAACCTGGGTGAAACGATCGCGGCATGCGCCTGCGACGAAATCGACCGTATCGGAGAAGGGGTCAACAGCCTGTCGGTGAATTTCCAGGAGGCCCTTATTCTTGTCTGGAATCAAACCGAAAATGCCATCACACGGATTCAGCGCACAACCCGCCAACTGGCGCCGGACAAGACGGCGTGCGGCTTTGCGGAAATGATGGCGGATTTGGCGACCGCAAAGCAGGACCTGGAGACCATGCAGATGATGGTCCGTTCCTTCGATCTGTATGACGTCACGATCACCGATAGGGACATGGTGACGGCCAAAGGCAAGGCCGAGGTGCCGAACTGACGGAAAGGTTGGGGTCCGGCCGATCGAATACGGCGGCCCGGACCTGTTCACGGCCCCCGGAGGCAATGCGGCGGCCCACAAGGAGAATACCATGACGGATTTGTCTTTGCTTCAGGATTTCGTTACCGAGACGGTCGAGCATCTTGAAGAGATGGAAGGCAATCTTCTCCAGCTCGAAACCGACCCCGATAATCGGGAGATCCTGAACGATATCTTCCGCTCCGTGCATACCATCAAGGGCGCAGCGGAATACCTGGGGATGGAGCGCATCGCCGAACTATCGCACAAACTGGAGAACCTGCTTGATCTTATGCGCCGCAACGAACGTTCGGCAGGCCGCGAGGTCATCGATCTCCTCATGGCGGCCCGGGATCGGATCGGCATCCTGACCGCCGATCTTCACCAAACCCAGTCGGAGCAGGCCGACATCGAGGACCTCCTCCTCCGGATCCAATCCGCGGGTCTTGTCGAAACAACACCGCGGCGTGAAGAATCAACGATAGACACGGATGCCCCGCCTGCTTCGACCGGTGCTCCTTCCGACACAGCGCCTGTCGCTGAAGCCTACGAAGAAGAACATGATGAAGAACTTTTCGGAATTTTTCTGGAGCAACTTCAGGAAGGTCTCGAAGCCCTGCAATCCTGGACGGACGCCTTGGCCGGGGCGGACCACTCCGACCGGATCGAAATCCTGGGCCGTTGCCTGGAACAGATGGAGCCCCTGCGGTCATCCGCCAATTACATGGGATACGGCAAGTTAACCGCGCTCTACGAGCAGTGGCATCTGGCCTGTCGGAATGCCCGCGAACGCCTTGACGGTGGGGACGACAGCTTCATGCCCACTTTCCTGAGCGAGGATATGCAGGCCACTATCGACGAAATTACAACGGCTTTCCCCCGGTTGAAGCTTGCGGGCCCTGTGCCCCCGGTACCGGCAAGCGGTGTCCAAGACGATCCTTTGGGGCTTATGGAAACCGCGCTGGCAGAAACGCACAACAATTTGTCACCCGAAGAGGCACCTGCCTCCCCGGGCGAAGATGGCCGCCCGAATCCGGTAAATGGGGAGGCGGCCTCGGAAGACCTACTCGAAGCCTTGAACCTTTTTTCAGAGGATGAAGCCGAAAGCGATCATTTCCGTCTGACAAGCGATCCCGAGCCCTCCCTCGACATCGCTCTCCTGCAGGATTTTATTGCCGAAACGGTCGAGCATCTGGGCGACATGGAAAGCAGCCTTTTGACACTCGAAAACGATCCCGGCAATCGCGACGTCCTCAATGACATCTTCCGCGCCATGCACACCATCAAGGGGGCCGCTGAATATATGGGCATGGGGCGTATGGCCGAATTGTCCCACAAGCTCGAAAATCTGCTCGACCTCATGCGCCAGGGCAAATGCACGATCAACCGCGATATCATCGACCTGCTCATGGCGGCCCGAGACCGAATCGGCATCCTCACGGCCGACCTCCATCAAACCCAAGCGGAGCAAGCGGATATCGACGATCTCCTGTCGCGTATCCAACCTCTGGTTGCGCAAACCATTGCGCCGGAAACGCCGCCCGCAACCGAAACCTTCGATGTTCCAGCAGCCGCGCCCCCGGCCCAGAACGAAAATCCTGAAAACGAAACATATGACGAAGCATATGACGAAGAGCTTTTCAGCATCTTTCTGGAACAGCTAGAAGAAGGTCTCGACGCCCTCCAGTCATGGACCGATGTCCTCTCCGCCGCGGATCGCGATGATCGGAGCGAAATTCTGGGGCGCTGCCTGTCGCAGATCGATCCTCTGCGTTCTTCCGCCAACTACATGGGCTACCGCAAGCTGACCGGACTCTACGACCGGTGGAGCGAAGCCATCCGGAACGCCCTCGAGCGGCTCGCGGTAGAAGACGATACGTTCATGCCGGCCTTTCTGGCCGGTTGCATGCAGGCCACCGTCGACGATATCCGCCGTTGCTTCCCCAAACTGAAAACCCCCGCGGATGATACGGCCGCCGGCCCTGCTGAAAAAAAACCGCCGGAGACACCTCACGAGGCCCTCCATGCCACCGCCGGGATGGCTGCTGATCTCCTGGATGTCTACGCCGAGGCGCCGGAAGACCCAACCGTCCCGGGAATCGATCCGGCCCCGAACACCGATATTTCGGAAAGCGACAATCTTTTCGATCGTCTAAGCCAGTCCTTCGATCGGCGGATGACGGAAAATCAGATACACGGAGGCCACGCGCCGTCCGGCTTGGATTGGGAATTGTTTTCGGAGGACCGTCCTCACGACACCACCGCTGACGAGGCCCCCTTGCCGGCCAACCGTCTTCTGGATGAAGAAGACCCCTTGTCCGCCTATCTAACTGCATCTGCGACAGAGGTCCGGGAGACAGCCATTGAAAGCGTCCATGCGGATGAGGCGGCTTGGCAGGCGGTATCTGTGGAAGAGGACATAGCTTCCGCTCCTCCTGAGAAACCGCTCGAGAAGGCGCCCACCAAAAAGGCCGGCCGGCCCCAGGCCGAGACGCCCGCATGGGAGGATCCCGAAATCGACGAGGCTGCGACGGCCGTCCCGGAAGACCGAACGGATGATCCTTTACCTTCCGGACAGGCCCTTGAAGAAAAGCCCTCCGAGGAGACCTTCGGGGTCGAGGAAACCACCACGCCACCCTTGTCCCAAACGCCTTCCCCGGATCCCGATCAGAGTTCGGGCGAACGACGGGACCTCTCTCAACGGGGCCGGCGCAGATCCGACCGGATCGGCGAGCAATTGCTGCGCCAGAGCATCCGGGTCGATGCGGCCAAGATCGATGCCCTGATGAATCAGGTCGGGGAACTCGTCGTCAGCCGGGCCTGGTTTTCTCAGCTGTTTCACGAGATGCGGGATCTCCAGCAAAACCTCCAGCACTACGCCAATATTGAAGCCCGTGAAATGAAACAGGTCAAGGGCCTGACCTTCCGGTTGAGCGAAGCCACGGTCGCCTTGGGGCGGGTGGCCAATGAACTGCAGGAAGGGGTCATGAAGGTACGCATGCTGCCCATCGCCCAGCTATTCAACCGCTACCCGCGTCTGGTGTTCGACCTGGTGCGCAACGGCGACAAAAAAGTGAGTCTGGACATCAAGGGTGAAGAGACGGAATTGGACAAGATGGTCATCGAAGCCATTTCCGACCCCCTGATCCATATCATCCGCAATGCCGTCGATCACGGCATCGAACCGACCGAAGCGCGCGAACGCCTGGGCAAACCTGAATCCGGCAGTATTCAACTGGAAGCCTACCACGAAGGCAATCATGTGGTGATCGAAATTGCCGACGACGGCCGGGGCCTGGATATCGAGCGGATTAAAACCAAGGCCGTGGCCGGCGGGTTTGCCACGCGTGACGACGTCGACCGGATGCCCCTCAAGGAACTGACCAGCCTCATTATGCTGCCCGGGTTTTCCACGGCGGCGGAGATTACCCACACCTCCGGCCGGGGGGTGGGCATGGACGTGGTCAAACAGAATATCGAAAAACTCAACGGTACCATCGAAATCGATTCCACCCCGGGGGTCGGGACGCAGTTTCGCATCAAAATCCCGCTGACCCTGGCGATCATCCCGGCTTTGCTGGTGCAAGTGCGCGGTGAACTGTTCACCATTCCGCTCTCCACCGTGGAAGAAACGATTCGGATCGCCCCCCAGGATCTTTCCACCATCGAAGGGGTCGAAGTCCTGCAACTGCGGGAGACCACCCTGCCCTTGGTGCGGTTGGCCGATCTCTTCAACATGCCCACCGAACCATCGGACGACGGGCGCGCCTTCGTGGTGGTGGTCAGCACCGGAATGAAACGCGTGGGGCTTGTGGTGGACGTATTGCGGGGGCAGGAGGAAGTGGTCATCAAACCGCTGGAGGATTACCTCCAGGAAAAGAGCGGCTTCTCCGGGGCGACCATCCTCGGTGACGGCCGGATATCCTTGATCCTGGATATCTACGAACTGGTCAATTTATCCATCGACCGTCAGTCACGGCGTCAGCACGCCGCCGTACCGGCGTGAGGAAGATAGAGAAGCACTGGTAATGGGGTGTCGAAAAACGTCGACTGACCGGATACTGGAAAAGGGGTCTTGACCCGAATGACCGCTGGGATACCCAAAGCGCTGTTTGTTAATCTGCCGCCCCGTCTGCGTACCTCGCTGACCACTTCACCTAGCGGGGATACAATGCCTTACGGCGTGCGCACCGCCGGCAATCTCCAGGAGGCCCTTGTCATCCTGACCGAGGACGACGTCTTTAGCGTTCTCATTGCCGTAGAGACGGCGGAAACGGTCGGTGACCATCTGCTCCGGGAAATCCGCGCCGGATATCCCAATATCGACATCTTGGCTCTGCTCCCGGAAGGCGACACCTCCCTGGCCGGTCAAATTCCGGCCGACTTGAACGTGCGGGCCCTGCACCATCCGGTGGATGTCGCCGCCCTGGCTCAGCAACTGACCGAACAGTCACACCGCCGCGGACAAGGATTTGCCGGAACCCTGAAAAACATCCAGATCGACGATTTGATCCAGATGTGCTGCCTATCGATGGCCACCATTTCCATCCGGGTTGCCCAGGACAGCCAGCAGGGTGTCATTTACATCCGGGATGGCGAAGTGGTTCACGCGGTTTGCGGTAAGACCACCGGCGAGGAGGCCTTCTACCAGATCCTGGGATGGGCCAGCGGCCGGTTCGAAACCATCGACGAATGCTACGAAGGCGACGATACCGTCAACAAAAGCCACGAATTTCTTCTGATGGAAGCGGCCCGCCGCAACGACGAGGAGAACGAGAATGAAACGGAGGGCGATAGCGGCGCGTCCTTTGAAGAAAACACGGGACACCCTACGAAGGAGCGGCTCAAAATTCTTCTGGTGGAAGATTCCACGCTCATGGCAAATATTCTTTCAAGCATGCTGACGGCAACGGGCGAGATGGACGTGGTGGGAATCGCCCAAAACGGCCAGGACGCTTTGGAGATGGCCCAAAATTTTTATCCGGATCTGATTCTGCTGGATGTGAATATGCCGGTTATGGACGGCAGCACGGCCCTGAAACACATCATGATCCGAACGCCTTGCCCGGTGGTGGTCATGAGCAATGTCGGCAGCGGGTCGCCGGAAACCGTCCTTCAGTTCCTGGAGCTGGGGGCGGTGGACTTCATGGCCAAACCGATCAAGAATAATGACCTGTTGCTCCAGCAGCAAAAAATTGTCAGCCGTATTGCGCGTGCGGCCGCGGCCGAAATTAAAAATTTCCGTCGCTACCGGTCTGGCCCGGTACAAAACCCGGAAGATCGTACACGCCATTTCCCGGACTCGCCCGCCGATCAGCTGATGGTCATTTCGACAGGGTGCAGCGCCCATGCCGAACTGACCCAATTGCTGGCCCAGCTGCCCAATGATCACAATCTGGCAATGATCATCCTGCAGACGATCCCGCCCGCCTTCATCCCGGCGCTTGCCCGCTATCTCGACAAGCAAAGCGCCTATTCGGTGGTGCCGCTGATCGATGGGTCTCCGCTTCGGACCGGCACGTGCTATCTGGGCACACCGGGCCATGCCCTGCGGACCACCGCCACCGGACGGGAAATGGTGGTGGAAATGCCCACCCACCGCCGCAGGGATTCCGCCCATGAGGTCAGCTATCTGGATCTATTTCTCTGCTCGGCCGTGGACTGCTACCCGGGAAGCTTGATGGTGGCCGTTCTCTCCGGTGCGGAAACCGGCAATCTGGAAGGTCTGCGCTACGTGCAGCAACGCGGCGCCCGAATCATGGTGCAGGATCCGGCGACCTGCATGGTGGCGCAACCGCCCGCATCCATTGCGGCGGCGGGTCTGGCCGGAACCATTGCGGCGCCGGAGGCCATTGCCGATCATATCCGCGTCTGGGCTGGCAACGGCATTGGGGAAACATGACGTGACGCGCCGATTAAGTTCGCCGGCGGCGATGACAGCCGGATGCCGTTTGAAGGAAATTGAGTTTCCGTCGAATTCGATTTGGGAGACCTCATGGGAGAAAAAATCAAAGTCCTGATTGTCGACGATGCCGCATTTATGCGCAAAGCCATTGCCGATGTTCTCGGTCGGGACCCGGGAATTGAAGTTGTGGGCACCGCCCGCAACGGACTTGAAGGGTTGAAAGCCATCAAAACGCTGCGGCCGGATGTCATTACCTTAGACATCGACATGCCCGTGATGGACGGCTTGACCGGCATTCGCCATATCATGATCGAATCCCCGGTTCCCATCGTCGTTCTAAGCTCGCTGTTCACCGACGGTGCCATCACCTTCGATGCCCTGCGGCTGGGAGTTGTGGATTTCATTCCCAAACCGTCCGGGGCGGTTTCCACCGATATCGAAAAGTCCCAGAGCCAGTTGGTTGACCGCATCAAGCTGGCCAGTTCGGTGAATCTGGAAAATGTCCGTCGGGTACGCCTGCTCAACTATGACATCAATGAACGCCTGTCCGCGCGCTATGGCTACGCGCAGCTGGACTATCTCCTGACCTTGGGCACAACCCTGAGCGGACCCAATACGGTCATCCGCCTGCTCTCCAATCTTCCGCCGCGGTTGCCCGCGGCGGTGGTGGTCGTTCAGGAAATTTCCCCCAAGATCATCACCGCCTTTGCCCGGCAGTTCGATGCCAGTGTCCCCTGGCGCGTGCGCGTGGCCGAGGACGGCATACCCATCGAGCAGGGCACCTGCTACATCAGTTCCTATGAAAGACCCGTCCGCATCCAGGCGACGGCGGAAAGCGGGCCCTGTCTGAGTCAGGTCGGTGAAGCGGCCATGCCGCTGGATCTGCTGTTTTCCTCCGCCGCCGACATATTCCACCAGAACACCATCGGGGTTCTGCTCACCGGTATCGGGGAAGACGGCGCCCGGGGCTTCGCCCATATAAGGGAAACCGAGGGCGTGACCCTGGCGCAGGATACCCAGTGCTGCGTGTATCCCAATCTGACCCATAATGCGATCCATAGCGGCACGGTGGACATCGTGCTGGATGAATTGAAGCTGCCCCAGGCCATCGCATCGATCATGACCTGACCGTCCCCACAGGCCTTGGATCCCCTGCGGACACCAAGCGCATGACAGGGTCCGGCCATGCTCAAAAGGAGTCTTCATGATTGTCGTTTGTGAAAAGTGTCAAAGCCGATTCAAGCTGGACGAAAGCCGGATCAAGGCTTCCCGCTTCAAAGCCCGGTGCTCCCGGTGCCAGCATGTATTTTCCGCGACCAAACCGGCACCGGCCGCACCGGAAACGTCCCCGGCCGCGGCCCCTATCGTCCCGCAGGGGGAAAAACCGCCGGCCGGGGTGATTGCCGTCAGCAACCAGAAGGGCGGGGTCGCCAAGACCACCACCTGCCTGAATCTGGGTATTTCCCTGGCGATGCTGCGCAAACGGGTGTTGCTGATCGATTTCGATGTCCAGTCGAATCTGACCATTTCCCTGGGATATCAGAACATGCCGTCATTCTATGACATGCTCAACGCCCCCCGGGAAAAGGAGGAGCGTTTTCTGATCAAAACCCAGTATACCGGCCTCTGGCTCCTGCCCTCGAACAAGAACATGGTGTTGCTGAATAAAAGATATTTCGGCGCCCCCCACTACGAATTTATTCTCCAGGAACGATTGAAAGCCCTCCGGAACCGTTTCGACTACATCCTCATCGACACCCCGCCTTCGATTGAATTTTTTACGTTGAATGCATTGACCGCATCGGACTTGGTCATCATCCCCACCCAGTGTGACTACCTGTCCACCCATGGTGTCGATCAGATCCTGAAGTTGATCGATCTGGTCCGCCAGAAAACGAACCCGGCAGTCACCCCCCGCATGCTGATCACCATGTATGACGACCGGTCCACGGCCTCCCAGGTCATTTACAACAAGCTGCAGCAGCTCTACCGCGACCAGACCTTCGAAGCCCTCATTCATTACGACGACAAACTGCGGGAAGCCCAGATCATGACCATCCCGGTGATCCACTACGACCAGGGCAGCCGGGCCGGAAAGGAATACATGGATCTGGCACAGGAAGTTCTTCAGCTGACGCCGGGAGACGCAACAGTCCATGGGCGGTAAGCCGATAATGGGAGCCCTGTGGCAGTGGGCGGCGCTGCTGATGGCCCTCTTGGCGGCCCTGCAATTCGCTGCGAGCGCTGCCGCGGAAACCCGCTTGGAGGGACCGATCCGGCAGGATCAGATCTGGGACCAGGGGCAAAGCCCGTATCGTATCGCAGGCGTGTTGTCCGTGGAGAGGAACGCCACCGTGACCGTTACGCCCGGCGTGGTGGTACGCTTCGAGAAAGACAGCAGCATCGATGTCAAAGGCTCCCTAATGGCCGATCATGCCGTCTTCGACGGGATGGAAGACCTCTACAATCATGAAAAAATACGCTTCCATCCCGGAAGTCAGGGGCGCCTGAGCCATTGCGTTGCGCAAAACCTGGCACTTGAAATTCACACCAGCGAAGCCATGATTACCGGCAGCGTCATCTCCAACCGCAACGGCAGCGGGATTACCGTTGGCAAAACCAGCCGGCCGGCCATCTTTCACAATGACTTTACGCACAACAGCTACTATGCCGTCTACAAGGAGGGCCATGATATCCTCCACGCGCCTAACAATTACTGGGGGGCGGCCGACGGTCCTTCCGGCACCGGCCCGGGTACAGGGGATGCCGTCAATACCGCTGTCGATTTCCTGCCCTTCGCGTCCGCCGACATGGGGGAGCACCTCGTCTTGCTGGAAAGGCGTCTGGACCACACCACCGCCCAACCGGGTGCTAATGTCACGTTAACCTATGTCATTGCGAACCTTAACAGCTTTGACCATGACGTCATTCTGGGGGCATCCATTTACAGCGACCCGGCACGGCATATTCACAGCCCTTCTCACGATCTGGCGGTGACGATCAAGCCCGGGGTCCATCGGGTGACCCGCGCCTTCACCATTCCACCGGATGCGGCCCTAGGATACTACACCATGCTGTGGGGCGTAATGAAGGCCGACCTCTCCGCCTATTTCGTCCTGCAAAAAGATCCCGATCGATTGAACGTCGCGGCGGTTGCCGCCACGGAGCCACCCCCGGCCGAATCGCCGGGATGGGCACCGATAAAACCATCGCTGCCGTATTAAGGGACCACCCCATGCACGAGCACGAAACAGGTCCTCAGAATCGATGAAATCGCAATCAAAATACTCTTTGCAGCGCACCATGATGGTCTATTTCCTGCTCATCGGATTTGCCGTCCTGCTCGTCGGCCTTGAATTTATCGTCGAAACCCAGGGGGAAGACATGCGCCAAGCTTTTCTTACGCGGCTCTCCGCTCCCGCGGCGGATTCGGCCCAGCAGGAGGTATTGCTGCAACCCCTGGCCCATCTGCGCAACAAGGCGATTCTGGTAATAGCCATCATCATGGTCGTCATTCTGATTGTCATGACCATGTTCATGAAGCACATCACGGAACCCCTGCAGCACATGATTGCCGCCTCCCGCAAGATATCCGGCGGCGACCTCAGCCAAACGATCCGGATCGAGGGCAACAACGAATTGGCCGAATTGGGCGGCGTCATCAATGAGATGTCCAGCAACCTGCAGGAAATCATCCATATGTCCCGCCATGTCTGTGAAGCTGGCGAAGCATTGCTGTCGACGGTAGACAAGGTTCCGTCCAAGCTGGAACCCGCCGCCCAAAATAAATCGCAACGGCAGACGGAGCTGGATCGCTTCCGTGCGGAGCTGGGCGTACTGCAAACAGCGCTGAAGTGCTTTCGCTTTTACGTCATCCCGGAGTCGAAGACATGAGCGATGTCTGGCTCGCGCTGCCCACCGGGATCGGCATTGCCGCGGTGGCTTCGGCCGTGGGGATTGGCGGAGGAATTCTCTGGATGCCCTTTTTGTTGATCATGTTGCGCATGAAACCGGAAACGGCGGTCCTGTCCTCGCTCATCATCCAGAGCGCCGGCATGGGCTCGGGAACCGCCGCCTATAGCCGTCTGGGGCGGATCGACTATCGGCTGGCCGCGCGCCTGCTGATGATTACCGCCCCCGGTATCGCCCTCGGCGCTTATGTGACCCGGATCACCAGTCCCGCACACCTGGAGCTGATCCTGGGGCTGCTGACCCTGACCACGGCCTTTCTTTTTGTTTCATCCAACCAGCGCTACCACGATGTCGGCCGGACGCGGATCGACCGGCAGGCGGCCACGCCTTATCTGGGTTTCATTTCTCTGCTGTCCGTCATCAGCGGCATGCTCAGTATCAGCATCGGGGAATGGCTGATTCCCATCATGCGCAGCAAAATGGCGCTGCGTATGAGCGTGGCCGTGGCCACCAGCATCGCCACCATCTTCGGGACCTGCCTGCTGGGTGCCGCCAGTCATTCCCTGATGGGCAACGCGCCCCAGTGGAACGTGATCGGCTGGGCGGTTCCCGGCGTTTTGATCGGGGGGCAAATCGGCCCCCGCCTGGCGGAACGCATCAATGAGCGCAAACTCAAGGATCTGTTTGTATTCTTGTTGACGCTGATCGGCATTCATCTGATTTACAACGCCTTTTGAGCTGACAGACAGGGGAAAAGACGATGGCCAACGACATGCCCAAACCGTCCCATCCATGGAAAATGCGCCTGGTGCTGCCCTGTGCCGCCTTCGCCGGGCTCCTCCTGGTATGGGATCTCCTGGCCCGTTTTGCCGGTTGGAGCGTCGATGTCTTCCCCGGCCCACTGCAGGTCTTCATAAGCTTGGGCGAATTGATCGCCAACGGCACCCTTATCAAGCATACCGTAGCCAGTCTTTTCCGTGTCACGGTGGGCTTCTACCTGGCCGTTCTGGGGGGCATCCCCCTGGGGATCATGTTGGGACGATGGGAAAATGCCCGTCTCCTGATCAATCCCATGATCCAGTTTCTGCGGCCCATCTCTCCTCTGGCCTGGATCCCCCTGTCCATGCTGTGGTTCGGTATCGGCGACAAACCGGCGGTCTTCCTCATATTCCTGTCCAGTTTCTTCCCGCTGGTGGTGTCCACCACCGCCACCGTCAGCGCCATCAATCCCATTTACTTCCAGGTGGGGGCCAACTTCAACTTCTCCCGCTGGGAGGTGATCACCCGCATCATCATTCCGGCCATGATGCCCGGCACCATCACCGCCCTGCGGATTTCGGTCACCATCGCCTGGTTGGTGGTCGTGGCGGCGGAGATGATCGCCGTCCAATCCGGTCTGGGGTATCTCATCCTGGATTCACGCAACGCCCTGCGCATGGATTATGTCATGGACGGCATGATCGTGATCGGACTGATCGGTCTCCTGCTGGATGTGATCATGCGGCGGCTGGGCCGAATCGAAGCCACCGGCTGGAACGGTTGAGGGAAGGAAGCGACCCCATGGGGCATATCGTTGTCGACCATATCAGCAAATCCTACCGCAACCGGCGCCGCCGCAACCGCACCGGCGACGACCCCGATTTGCGTTATGGCGACCGAATTCTCGTGCTGGACGACATCAGCCTGGAATTCCAGGATGGTGAAATGGTCTGCATCCTCGGGCCGTCGGGATGCGGAAAGTCGACGCTGCTCAAAATCATCGCCGGCTTCGACCGTCCCAGCGCGGGCGGCATCCTGATTGACGACCAACCGGTCACCCGCCCCGGTTCCGACCACATCTTCGTGTTTCAGCACAACGGGCTGCTGCCCTGGATGACCGTCTGGCAAAACGTCGGCCTGGGCCTGCGGCATATGACCGACCGGGAAGCCAAAGCCGAACGCATCATGGAATTCATCGAGATGGTGGAATTGGAGAACTTCGAGCAGCACTACCCGCACCAGCTTTCCGGAGGGATGCAGCGCCGGGCGGAACTGGCCCGGGCCCTGGCCGTCAACCCCGACATCCTGATCATGGACGAACCTTTCAGCGGGCTGGATTTCCTGACCCACATGAAAATGCGGGAAGAGGTCGTCAATATGCATGAGTTTATCGGCAAGACCACCATCGTCGTCACGCACGACATCGACGACGCCCTGATCATGGGGGACCGCATCGTCGTGATGAGCGGACAGCCCTCCGTCGTCAAACTCGACCGGCAGCTCGACTTTGTCCGTCCCCGGGATTTCCAGAAAGAGCCTTCCCTCAACAAGCTGCGCAATGAGATCTTCTTTATGTTGGGAGTGCCCTATGCGGTTTAAGCTGGCCGGCAAACACAAATGGCGGTTTAGCATCGCCTGGCGCTACACGCTCCTGACCGCGGCCTGGCTGATCGCGATCACGGTGCTGCACTGCCGGTTGAACATGCCGCGCGAGGCGCGTGATCTGGTGCGCATGGGCTATATGCCGGTCGTTACAAATCTGGCGGCGCCCCTCCTGGATTATGTTTCCAAGGACAACGGGGCCTACCGCTACCAGGCCATCAAATTTTCAAGCTTCGCTGAAATGGCCGAGTCCCTGCGCAACGGCCATATCGATGCGGCCTTCATGATCGCGCCCCTGGCGGTGGTCCTCCACCAGCAGGGGGAGGACGTGCATATCGTCTATATCGGCAACCGCCACGAGAGTACCCTGGTGGCCCGCAAGGATCTGGCCATCCGGGATATCGGCGACCTGGCGGGCCGCACCCTGGCGGTTCCCATGCGCTTCTCCGGCCACAATCTGGGAATCCTGCGGGCCATGGACGATCGGGGCATGCCGGGGGCCATCAACATCGTCGAGATGAACCCGCCGGACATGGCCTCGGCCCTGGCCGCAGGCGCCCTGGACGCCTATTTCGTGGGCGAGCCCTTTGCCGCCCAGACGATCGTCTCCGGCGATGCCCAGGTGGTGAATTACGTCGAAGACATCTGGCCCCAATTCATTTGCAACCTGGTGATCGTCCGTCAGGACTTCATCGGCAAGCGCCCCCGGGCCGTTCAGCAGTTGGTGCAGACCGCCATGCGCTCCGGTATTTGGGCGGAACAGCACCCGGACGAGGCCGCGGCGATCGCTTCCCGCTACTGGAACCAGCCCACGGACCTGATCCGCTACGCGCTGACCACCCCCAAGCACCGCATCCAATATCGCCACGCCGTCCCACAAGTCGCCGAAATCCAGCAACTGGCCGATCTCATGGTGCGCTTCCACCTGATTGACGACAACGACATCGCCGGCCTGGTGGACGACCGTTTCGCCCGGGCCGCCGCTCTGGACGGAATCACGGATGTGAGCAGCATTTTGCGGTAGCCGGCGTTGCTGCAACATCCTGCGGGACTTACGATTATTTCGAACCCTTTCACAAGGGGAACGCGCTCTGCGAATTGGAAAATGGGAATCTCACGGATAGGCGGTCCCGGAAGCAGCCCGCCTATACCCCCCTTGACGAATCTCAATCGGGGATTACCCTATTCGCGATATGGCCCCCCCGGCGAACAGGCCCCGGGGGCATCCGTGACGCGGAACATAAACCGAACCATCTCTGCTGGTATAGCGTCCCATCGTGAAAATTTCGCGACGTATAACGATGCTCATCATGGCTGGTATTTTATTGACCGGCTGCTCTTCCGACAAAAGCTGGCGCACTGCCAGCCGTGCGTCGGCCGGGCTCGCGCCTGACCCGGCCGTCACCCCGGAAGCCGTTCTGCAAGTCTATGGGGCCGATGCCTGGGGTTGGCGGGGCTGGTTTGCGATCCACACCTGGATCGCTGCCAAACGCACCGGCGAAGACCGCTACACGGTTTACGATGTGGTCGGCTGGCGCAGCCGCCATGGCCAGCCGGTGGTGCGAATCGTCCAGGACATCCCCGATCGTTACTGGTACGGTGCCAAACCCCGGGTTCTGCAAAAACGCCAGGGGCCGGGCGTGGACGCGCTCATTGATGCCGTGGACCGGGCGGCCCGCGCTTATCCCTGGAAAGATACTTACACCCTCTTTCCGGGTCCCAACAGCAACACCTTCACCGCCTGGATCGCCAAACAAGTGCCGGAACTGGAGCTGAAACTGCCCTTTTCCGCCATCGGCAGCGGCTATGTGAATTAGCCCGGCCCTGCCGCCCCTGATCGGCCACTTTCCGAGCCCCTTCATCCCCTGCTAACATGGATGGTCTAACCAGAGCATCGCCAACGGCATGATGCCGGCACCATGCGCTTCAGGCTGTTCCCGATTTCAAATGGCGGATGAAAACCGGCGGGCATGGGAGGTTAGCCCGTGCTCGGATGGTGCCGACCTATCGATAAAGCCATCATACCGACGTGGATAGGCGGCCGTATCAACGGCGTAACGTTTCTCAAACCGGACAGGAGGCAGACATGAACCGCATCAAAAACATTGCCTTGGTCGCCCATGACAATCGCAAGCGTGACCTGATGGAGTGGGTGGAGTGGAATTACGAAGTTCTGCTGGGACACAACCTGATTTGCACCGGCACAACCGGCCGCCAACTGGAAGAAACCCTGGAAAAGAAAATAGCGATCGAAAAATCGCCGGGAATCCTTAGAGGAATCACCCTGCTTAAATCAGGCCCATTAGGGGGCGATCAGCAGTTGGGCTCCCTGATCACTGAAGGGCGGGTGGATATCCTGATATTCTTTTGGGACCCCATGCAGCCCCATCCCCACGATGTGGACGTCAAGGCCCTGCTGCGCATTGCGGTGGTTTACAACATCCCCATCGCCTGCAACCGCTCGTCCGCTGATTTCATCATTTCATCGCACCTGGTGGAGGAAGCCTATACCCCGGTTCTCAAGGATTACAGCGCCTATCTAGAACGCAAAATCGAGTAAGGCAGGATCGGGGCGTGGTCACAGCGCCGCCAGGACCGCATCGGCCCACTGGATGGCGTCCAGATAGGTGGTCATAACCGCGTGTTGGGTCAAGTTCAATCCTTGGAGGCGTGTGGTGTGATTGTCCCACTCCCCTTTCTCGTAGGAAATGGCTAATCCCAGCAGTTCCCCGAGTAAATTGCCACCCTTCAGCAGCGCTGTTTTGATGGTTTCGGATAACGGTAATTGTTCGAGAATAGTGACCATCGGAAGGTCCAGCAGGGCATCAACACTGGCAAATAGACCGGTCAAAAAGGCCTCTTCACCACCCAGCGCCTCTGCGGTCTGGTAACGGGTCATCAGCTCGCAGAACCGCGCCCGCATAAGCGATTGACGGAGTGATTCGGCCGGCTTGTCACTTGCCAGGTCGGAAATGATGATCATCGTCACCAGTCGCCGGATGTCCCGGCATCCCAGGTAAGCCAGGGCGTGACGCAGGGAGGTAATGTTGCTAACCCTGCGGTAGAAGGCCGAGTTGACCATCTGCAGTAATTTGATGGTGAGCGAAACATCGCTCTTGATCAAACGTTCCAGATTTTGGATGTGGCATTCATCGCCATAAATCTCAGCGACAATACCCAGTAAAACAGCCTTATTGGGTCGGATATCCCTGCCGCTGACGACCTCCGGTTTGCTGAAGAAATAGCCTTGAAAGAGTGAAAACCCCATGGCCATGGCCTGCTCGAATTCCTCATAAGTCTCCACTTTCTCCGCCAACAAACGGGCCTGCGTGGGGCCCATTTGATCGAGCATCTGCGCGATGGCCTCAGGCGAGGCGGCCCTGAAATCGATTTTAATGAACCCGGCCAGTTCAACCAGGCGTCTGTAACGCTCCTCGAAAATAAAATCGTCCAGGGCCAGCGTAAATCCGTTCCGGATCAACCGGCGGCAAGCGTCCAGAATGTCGTCCGAAGGATCAATGTTCTCAAGGATCTCAACGATAATCTTGTCCTTCGGAAACAAAAGCGGAAGATCTTGAAGCAGCAGATTAGCGGTAAAATTGATAAAGGCGGGTTTCCCGTGCGTCAGGCTTTCGATGCCATAACTCAAAAGGCCTTTGTAAAGCACCTGGGCCGTAGCCAGATCGCCGTCCACATCCGGGCAGAAATTGGCTTTGCTGTCACGGAACAGCAATTCATAACCGAAGAGTTGTTTCCGGCGGTTGAATATCGGCTGGCGCGCAATGTGGCAATTGATAATGGTTTCCGTATCCACTTCCAACTGCCCTTTCGAATGGCGACTTCCTGCTTACGGGCCCTCTTTCAGCGCCACGTCGATGTGCAGGGGGCCTGTCTCCGTCTTGCAGGGGATCTGGATCACCGGTGTTGCCGCAGGATAGGGAACCCTCTCCCTGCCGAGCACCACCCGGGGCACCGAAATGGCGCCGGCGCCGCCGGGGAAATCCGTCTTGGCATTACCCGCAATCATGTTGGCGATTTCGCCCACGGCATCCATGACATCCTCATCGAGCTCTTGAATGGGATCACCCAACAAGGCTGATGCCAGCTGTGCCGCGACCGTTTCCGGCATGCTCACCACGACACGGCCGTTGACCTCACCGGTCACATCGATGATGCCGCAGACATCGTGCTGGGGCTTGGCCTCCCGGTTCAGCCCCGGCTGTCCGATGCTGAGCGGCAGGTCCATCATGGTCTTGAACAAACGGCGCACCGCATCGATAAAGGGATTGATATAGGCCGCTTTCATAGGGCACCGATATACAGATTCTCGTGCCGCACCGGATTTTTGGCTGTAATTGTGACGGAATCGAAGAGTGCCCGGCGCTGATCCTCCTTAATGGTTTCGAATTCCACACCGATCCCGGGAATGATCAGGGCTTCGCCCCAATTGTGCTTGTGGCGGACAATGCCGCTGATGGGCGTCTTGTCGTAAAGATCCATGATGCGCATCCATACCCGCGCCCCGAGTTGAAATCGTGCCGCGGAAAACAGAAAGCACCCGCTCAGGGACACGTCCATGGTCACCGTACGGATCAGGGTCTGGGGATCGAAGTGTCGTTTGGTTGACAGCAATACATTGTAATGCAAGGGCTTGCGCTCTTCCGAGCGCAATTTGCGGGCCGGTGCGTGCCAGCAGTTTTGGCGAATCAGGTCTTCCAGGCCGCCGGATCGTTCGTGTTGACCATGGAGCAGCGCCCGAATACGACGCGTTTGCGGATCGAAATTGACCTGAATCACTGGAAAGCGGCCCAGAATACTGTATACGAGATCTTTATGATCGCTCAGGGCCTTGATTTTGGTGGGGATATCGATGACGATCCCGTTATAGGCAAAATGTGTCACAGCGCCGTAAAAGGTATCGACGGCGGCCACCGTATCCACCTGGACGCCGCATCGTTGCAGGGCGGTCTCGTAAAGGGTGCAGGCATCGCCCGGCTGGGCCACCAGCAGAATACGGGGGGGCAATCGTGCTTCTTCGGCCGCCAGGGTTTCAGAATACGTCGGCAGTATTTCGGCGCATGGGGTGGCAGCTTCTGTGGGGCAAACGTCGATGTCGCGCAATGGGTTACCTCGTTCTGGATCATTCCAGGCCCGCCGATCCCGGGAACGCATCCGGGCGGGGGCATCGGCCACGATGCCGAACTGACCCCGTTATCGGCCAAAGACTGCCCTGACTTGAACCCTTGCCCATATTTTTATTTTGAATATGTAACATTTTGGCTTGACGTCGCTCATAAGGGTCGTAAACAATTAGCCCAAAGGAAAGGATGACCTCTATGCAAGCGAACATCACCGAAATCACCGATCAGAATTTCACCCAGACCGTCCTTGAAGCGTCGCAACCGGTCTTGGTAGATTTCTGGGCGCCCTGGTGCGGCCCCTGCAAGGCCATCGGTCCTACCGTCGACGCCCTGGCGGCCGACTACGAAGGCCAAATCACGGTGGGCAAGTGCAACGTCGACGACAACGCGGAAATCCCGGCGCAATACGGTATTCGTTCCGTCCCGACAGTGGTAGTGTTTCGTGAGGGCCGGGTATTCGAGCAAGTCACCGGCATGGTGAATCGGGGTAAACTGGAAGGTATGATCCGGAATGCCATCGACGGCCAGGCCGCCACTTCGCCTTTCGTGGTTCATTAGCGGCAGCGAGGCGCTATGAAGACATCGACAAATCCTGAAAAGGACACGGAAACGGCCGGTGAAACCGAGAAAACGGGCACGGTCAGCTATCTCTGCATGAAATACAACCGCCATCTGCAGGGGGACAATCCGACCTGCCAGGACCCGAAACTGTACTGCAAGTTCAGGCCCCAATGCATGATTCACTATATGGAGAAGCGCAAGCGGCGCAAATTGGACGGCTCGGAAGACTAACCGTCGTGGGGAGAAGCGCCAGGGCGGCCGAAAAACTAGACCCGGGCGGCACCAAACAGCTCCCGGGCCTGGTATGAGCTGCGCACCAGCGGCCCGCTGGCGGCTTGCTGAAATCCCATTTGCAGGGCGACATCACGCCAGTGGTCGAATTCCTCCGGCGGAACATAGCGCTGCACCGGGAGATGATCGGGGCTGGGCTGCAAATACTGGCCCAGGGTGACCATGCGGCAATCCACCGCCCGCAGATCCTCCAGCGTGCCCCTGACTTCCGGCTCGGTTTCCCCCAGGCCCAGCATCAAGCCGGACTTGGTCATCATACGGGGGGCGATATCCCGCACCCCTTGGAGCAAATTCAGCGAGCGCCGGTAGTCCGCCTCGGGTCGAACCCGCCTGTACAGTCTGGGAACCGTTTCCAGGTTATGGTTGAGCACGTCCGGACCGGCGGCGACGACCGTGGCGATGGCCGCCGGCTGGCCCTGCAAGTCCGGTATCAGCACTTCCACGCGCACCTCGGGAATCGCCTCCCGCAGCGCCCGGATCGTATCCGCAAACAAGCCGGCCCCCCCGTCGGGCAGGTCATCGCGGGTCACCGAGGTCACCACCACATAAGACAGTCCCATGTCGCGCGCCAGACGGGCGACCCGCTGGGGTTCCTCCGGATCGGGCGGTCCCAGGGGGCCGTGTCCCACGGCACAGAATCCGCAGTTGCGCGTGCAGCGCGACCCCAGAATCAAAAAGGTCGCGGTCTGATGCGAAAAGCACTCCCACTGGTTAGGGCATTTGGCTTCCTGGCAGACCGTATGCAGGCCTTGGGCTTCCAAGCCCTGGCATACGGTGCCGTAGATGGGGCCGGAAGGAAGGCGCCGTTTCAACCAGGACGGCTTGCGCAGGGGCGCTTTGGAATCGGGCATGCGCGGCAATCAGACCTCCTTGTCGTCAGCGGCATCAAGGGCCGCATCGCCGAACAAGTCATCCACCTCGACGGGTCGCAGGGCCACGTCAAAAATCGCACGCACCTGCCGCCAAACGCTTTGCCGGAGGCGGTCCATGGGAATGTCATGCCCTGCCGCCCGGGCCAGGGAGGTCATGTGGACACCCGCCAGGCCGCAGGGATTGATCCATCCAAAGGGGGTTAAATCATTGTTGACGTTGAGGGCGAAGCCATGGAAGGTCATGCCGTGCCGCAGGCAAAGCCCGATGCTGCCCACCTTGGCGCCGTCCACCCAGACGCCCCGGTTGCGCGGATCCCGTTGGACGGCAACCCCCCATTCCCCGGCCACGGCGATCATCAGCTCTTCCAGGGCGGCCACATAATCGGCGACCCCCAGGTGGGCGCGCTGCAGGTCCAGGACCGGATAGCCCACAATCTGACCCGGGCCATGGTAGGTGATGTTGCCGCCCCTTTCGGAGGACCTGACGCTCACCCCGGCCTCATGCAGGAAGGCATCGGAAACCATCAGGTTTTCCCGGCCCCCGTTGCGCCCCAGGGTAAAGACCGGGGGATGTTCGAGCAACAGCATCAGGTCCTTCGGCAGCCGGCCGGCGTGTTTGGCCGCCACGCAGCGCTCTTGCAGGGCTTGCGCCCGGCCATAGTCTGTTTGGGGGAGATCGATGGCCAGCCATTCATCCTTCATGGGACTGAAATTCTCCGTACACGCATCGGCAGGGGAGCTGTCGCGTCAGGGCTGGTTGCCGGGCGCTTCCCATGGAATACAACCCTCCTGTTTTGACAGCCCCTTATCTTATGGATACCATTGGATCCCGTCTTAATCCAAACACCCCGTGAAGATAAAGGAGGAAATCCCATGTTCCGGAAAATTCTGCTGGCCGTCGACGGTTCGGCGCACGGCGACAAGGCCGCCGATTGCGCCGCCGGCCTGGCCGCCGCCTTCCAGGCCGAACTGTTCGTAGTCCACGTCTATCCCCAGACATCCGATCTGTTGGCCTACGATGATTTCGAACGTTTTGTGTCCCGGCGCAAATCCGCCGGCCAGAAGGTCCTCGACCGTGTCCGCCGACGATTGGAGGAGCGCGGGGTATCCCTCCAGGAAGACTTGCTGGAGGGGCCTGAGGCCGAGGCCATCCTGGCCTCGGCCGAAGCTCACAAGGCCGATCTGGTAGTCATGGGCACCCGCGGATTGGGGACCATTGAGGGGATGCTGTTCGGCAGCATCAGCCGCAAGGTTTCCCAGCATGCCCACTGCCCGGTCCTGTTGGCCCGCTGACAACGCGCAGTCCGCTTTTTTAAAAGCAATGTCCCATCAACGCGCTCCCTGTCAGGAAGCAAGGATATTCTCGGGGTTGGCGGCGCTAGGGCATCAAGTCTTCGCCAGTTCACCTATCTTGCGGGCAATGGCTTCATAAGCCTGGGTGACGGGTGAATCCGGGTACTTATCCTGAAATGATTGGCCGGCATCCGCACAACTGACCACCTGGGGGTCAAAGGGGACCCGCCCGAGGAACGGTATGGCCGCATCCTTGGATGTACGCTCACCGCCGCCGGACCCGAAGAGATCCACCTCTTTACCGCAATGCGGACAAATATAGCCGCTCATATTTTCCACCAGCCCGAAAATGTCCATCTTGACCGTGCGGCAGAAGCTGATGGATTTGCGCACGTCGGCCAGGGATATCTCCTGGGGGGTGGTCACGATGACGGCCCGGGCATCCGAAATGGTCTGGGCCACGGTCAGGGGCTCATCGCCGGTGCCCGGCGGGGCGTCGATCAGCAGAAAGTCCAGTTCGCCCCAATCAACGTCGGCGATGAACTGGCGAATGGCCGAATACTTGATGGGCCCCCGCCAGATGATGGCCTCGTCTTTGCTGGTGGACAGCGATTCGATGGAAACCACTTTCAGGTTGTCATTGAAGCGGATGGGATCGAGCTTGTGGTTCGGGCTCAGGCCGATCATGCCCATCAGCCCCAGCACCCGGGGCACATCCGGTCCGTGGAGATCCACGTCCATCAGGCCGACCCGGTATCCCTGGCGGGCCAAGGCGACCGCGAGATTGACGGAGGTGCTCGTCTTCCCCACGCCGCCCTTGCCGCTCATGATCAGCAGCTTGTTTTTAATGCGGCTCAACGAATCCTTGAGGGCCACATCTTGTTCATCCTTGCTCGTCTGTTTCTTGTTGGCTTCATCGGGTGAATTCATGATCTGCGCCATGCGACATCTTCTCCTCTTGCAATATCGATCTTCGTTAGCGTCCGTGCATAAATGGCAGATTTTGGTTTCCGGCAAGGTCCGAGCACGTTTTCAACCGGAGAAATAGTAACCTATTTCGAGGATTGAAAACGTGCGAGAACGCAGCCAGGGACTGCAAGATGCCATTTATGGATGGGCACTCGTTAACCCGGTTGGGGCGTATTACGCCTTGGAATTTCCTCTATGGCCAGCTTTATGTCCCTGGCTGACACGAAAAAGCTTGCGGCTGTTGCAGTGGGGGCATTGATTCGGGCGGCCGGTGCCCAGTGCTTCACTCCAACGGCGATGACAGCCGTCGCATTCAAAAATGCGTTCCTTGGAGGTCATCTTGTAATTGCCGCCTTCGATATTGATGGCCTTGCCATTGATCAGGGCGTCGGCCACAACGCTGCGGGCCCGCTGCAGAATACGGCCGAAGGTGGCCCGAGAAACGCCCATCTGCTTGCCGCCGTCCTCATGGGACAAATCCAGCAGATCCGACAGGCGCAACGCTTCGCATTCGTCTACCGTGAGGCGCACTTCCTCCAGATCGACCATGGGAATGCCGCGCGGCTTGAAGTAGCTGACGTCTGGATTGTGGGCGACGATACGATCTTTTTGCGGGCGCATAGGCAGCCTCCATAATGGGAATTTGCTCATAAAGTATACAGCCGCCGGCCGACTTGTCAAGCCGCGGCGATGGTGCGTTGCGGTGTCCGCACAATACACATTCTCTGAGTGATATCAAGAGAAAAACGATTGGCGTTGTTCCTACGGCCGCTGGGAAAGCCGTATTTCCGGCCCACCGGCGGGATGCGGCATGGGCTGTGCGTAAGGCTTGGTTTGCGAACCAACCCTTCGGTCATCATCATCGGCGCTAGCATCCCAAGGATGCGCACCCTGTCAGCCAGCGGACCGCCTCCTGGACTCCGTTGCGCTGCTGCAACGGTGTGGACAGCGCACGGGCGTTACGGCCCAGGCGCGGTGAGGACGCGATGCGCCCCATAGCGTGGGCTAGCCGTCCGGCTTGCAGCCGATTTTTGGGCAGCGGACGCGGCCCGAGGCCCTTTTCCAGGATGCGCTGCCCCCAATAATACTGGTCGAGCAAATGCGGCACGATGACTTGGGGGATGCCGGCCCGAGCCGCCGCCAGGGTCGTTCCGGCACCGCCGTGGTGCACGGCGCCGGCCAGACGGGGGAACAACCGGTCATGGGGCAGGTCCTCCGTAGCACACAAGCAGGTGTCATCGCTTGCGAAACGCCATCCGGCCCATCCGCTTTGAATCACGGTCCGCAAACCGGCCCGGCGGGCAGCTTGTCTCAGAATGGACAGAGTCCGGCGGGGCTGGGGATCGCCCATACTGCCGAATCCGACATAAAGCGGACGCGGCCCTTTATCCAGAAAACGCTCCAGCGCCACCGGCAGGGGCGTGCGCGATGGGGCATGCCAATAGCCGGTTTGGTGGCAATCGGACGGTGCCTCGGGGGGCAAAGGGGCCAGCTCGCGGTCGGCCGCCACCACCATGTTGGCCGTCAAATGCGACATAACCCGTTTCAGGGGACGCAGCCCCAGGCGACGGCGGTAGCGGTTGATCAGGGATCGGTAGCCCAGATCGAGCAGGATGCCGGCCCATTGCCAGAGCATCAGGTTGCAAAAAGGCGGTAGACGCTGCCACGGTACCGTGGGCGGCGCATGGCGGCGGGAAGGCAGCAGAACCGGCAGGCTGACGGCGTAGTGATACGGAACGCCGCAGGCCTCGGCCAGTGAAGGCACGGCCAGGGCCAGACCGGAACAGAGCACCCGATCGGCGGCCGCGACTTCGGCGGGTAACTGCTGGAATTGGAATTCCAGTTCCCGTCGGAGAAGCCGGGTCATGGGTGCGGCGGCGGCCAGCGGCCGGCCGACAATCCGGCCCGCCAAGGCCGCCATCATCTGACGGACGTCACTCCCCAAAGGCGCATAGGAAAGGCCGACGTCCGTAAAAAGATGTCCACTGTCCGGCGGCGCGCAGACCCGGACGTGCTGCCCGCGCTTGCGCAGGGCCAGTCCGAGGGCCAACAGGGGCCGGACGTCTCCCGTGGAGCCGTATGTGACGAGCAGGATTTTCATCTGGCGGCCTCAGCTCTTAAAATCTATCGGCTCAATGGGTTTCGCAGAAAAAAACCAAGTGTCCGTCCAGCGGTGGTAGATTTTGGTTCCTGGTCCCGCCGCACAGCGCGGGATTTCACGCCGGATCTGTAACACATCGGTGTTCAACAAAGCGCAACCGACGGGCGTCCACAGGCGTAGCCCGGCTAGGCCGAGGACCGACAGAAGGCGGGAACACCGGCTTGTCCGCCAAAGGTGGATTGGTTTACCGGCGACGGGCCAGGGGCCAAAAGATGCCATCTCGGGACGGACACTTAGCCCCGAGCCGCACGGGTGTTGATCAGGGTCAACTGATCGTTCAGGGTCCAGTAGTCGTAGATGACACCAATCAACCCCAGCCCCCCCGTAAAAAAATAGAGGATTCCACTGAGCCATTTCCCCATATAAAAGCGATGAACGCCAAAAATCCCCAGAAACGTCAAGAAAGCCCAGGCCACATTGTAGTCCAGGGGACCGGCTGCAAACCGGAAATCGGCCCGTTCGTCCATACCGGGGATCAGAAAGAGGTCCACGATCCATCCCACGAACAGCAGCCCCAGCGTAAAAAAATAGATCGTCCCGCTGATCGGTTTGCCGTAGTAAAAGCGGTGAGCCCCCATGAAACCGAAAATCCATAGTACATAACCGATGGTTTTGCTGTGTGTGTCTGCTTGCGATGTCATCGATGTTCCTTTCAGGATGCCGACGCATCGGCACCACGGTCGATCGTTTCCAGTTGTTCCCAGCGTTCATAGGCCCTGGCCAGGGCCTCCTCCACTTCCGCGAGACGTACTTTGGCTTTGGAAACGGCCTGCCCGTCGGACTGATAGGTCGACGGATCCGCCAGGGTTTCAAAAAGCCTCACCTGTTCGCCTTCCAGGCGTTCGATCAGATCCGGGAATTGGGTCAATTCGCGTCTTTCATTGTAGGAAAGTTTGCGCGGCCCTTGCCGCACAGCGCGCGGCGGGCGCTCCGGACGGCCTTTTTTTCGCGGCGCAGGGGGGATATTCTGAGGGCGCTGCCGCTGCCAGTCATCGTAGCCGCCGATATATTCCGCCACCCGATCCTGCCCTTCAAACACCAAGGTACTGGTCACCACGTTGTCCAGAAACGCCCGGTCATGACTGACCAGCAGGACCGTGCCCTCGAAATCCACCAGCAGGTGTTCCAGCAGCTCGATGGTCTCCATGTCAAGGTCATTGGTGGGCTCATCCAGCACCAGCAGGTTGGCGGGTTTGGCAAACAGTTTGGCCAGCAGGAGACGGTTGCGTTCGCCGCCCGAAAGAACGCGCACCGGTGAGCGCGCCTTGTCCGGGGTGAACAGAAAATCTTTCAGATAGCCAATGATGTGTCTTGGCTGGCCGTTGATAATCACCTTGTCGGCACCGTCGGCAATGTTGTCTTGGAGCGACCGATCGGAATCAAGTTGGGCCCGCATCTGGTCGAAGTAGGCCGGCTGCAAACGGGTGCCGTGCCGCAGCTGTCCGGTGGCCGGGAGCAGCTGCCCCAAGAGAACCTTCAGGAGGGTCGATTTGCCGCACCCGTTGGGGCCGATCACCCCCACTTTGTCACCGCGCAGAATCACCGTCTTGAAGTCGCTGAAAACGGTCTGTCCCCCATAGGCGAAGCTCAATCCTTCGGCCTCGATCACCAGCCGGCCGCTGCGCTCGGCTTCCTGGGCCAGGAGCCGGACATTGCCCACCTGCTCCACACGGGCCTGCCGTTCGGCACGCAACGTCTTAAGGGCCCGCACACGCCCCTCGTTTCTCCGCCGACGGGCTTTGACACCCTGGCGGATCCAGGCTTCTTCTTCGGCCAACTTTTTGTCCTGGCGGTGGTTTTGCCGGGCTTCGGCATCCAGGCGGGCTTCTTTGCGCTGGAGATAGGTGGCGTAGTCGCAACGCCAGGAGCTCAGGCGGCCGCGGTCCAGCTCGAGGATGCGCGTCGCCAGCCGCTGTAAAAAGACGCGATCGTGGGAAACGAACAGCAGGGTACCGCGCCAACTCCGGAGCATGGCCTCTAGCTGCTCGATATTGGCCATATCCAGGTGGTTCGTAGGCTCGTCCAGCAGGAGGATATCCGGCCTTGCCGCGAGGGCGCGAGCCAGCAGAACCCGCCGCTGCAGGCCCACCGAGAGGGTCGTGAAATCCTTTTCGGCCGGCAGGTTCATCTGGGATAGCAGGGTCTCGACCTCCCGCCCGGCATCCCACCCCCGGGCGGCATCCAGGGCTTGATGGACTGCGTCCAAGCGGCGGGCGACGTCTTCCTGATCGTCCTGCCGGGCCAATTGGTCGCTCAGGTGGTGGTAGACGGTCAGAAGCGCCCCGCGCTCCCCTAACCCCTCGGCCACCACCTCGGAAACGGATCCTTCCAAATGGGCTGGAATCTCCTGGGGCAGGCGTGCCCAGCGGATACCCGGGGGGGATTCCACGGTCCCGCTGTCCGGGGGCTGCTCGCCGCTGATCACCTTGAGCAAAGTGGTCTTGCCGGCCCCGTTGCGGCCGAGCACACCGATCCGTTCGCCGGATTCGATCTGCAAACTGACATCCGCCAGCAGCGACTTTCCACCGAAACCGTAATCAATATGGTGCAGCGTCCGGATGGCCATTGCGTACTCGTTTTCTCTCTTGTCCGTAGCGTCTTATGCTCTGTCTGGCGTCATTGAAAACAATGACGGATAGCGGATGGCGTCCAACCTGTCAAATCCTCTCCATAAGGGTCTATGGGCGCTTCTGCCGGTTGTTTGATCGGCGCAGCACAACCCCGAAACCGATGGTGTTCAGCAGAATACACCGCCCAAGGCCATCTGCAACGGGCAGATCAACCCCAACGGACAAATCAGGGGAATCAGCAGGACATCGGTCCGGCTTCGCGTAAGCATCGCGACCTATTGGAAAATGATCGAACAGTGGTTCATCCGGTCACCGTCGATCCCCCGGATGATAGCGATAAAGGGTTTTGGTTACGACAGGGCGGATCGCCTGCGGTGTGACAATACCCCGCAAGTTGACATGATCGGTCTCGGGGAATTCCTCACCATTATAAAGCAGGATCAGGCCATCCACCAGGGGCGGATCCAGTTGGGGTTGCAGAAAGGTGGCGGCAAGCATGTAGTAGGTCGTCAGGCCGCCGGCCGACCCCTGGAAAAACCCCTGCAAGGCGTTCCGCTGGGGGTCAATCATGTTGATGACCGCCAGGCGGTAGTTGCGCTGGGCCACTGCAAAGCGATGGACCCCCTCGACTTCGAATCGAATCGCAGCCTCCCGGCGGCCGCTGTCACTGCGGAAGTAGGTCCGGCCGAGGTGGTCTCCCAGAGCAGTCAGCGCGTCTGTGGGCGACATCGCCGCGTCCAGGGGGAATGGCCGGGGCGCGGCCAGATAATCCTGGGAATCGGGTTCGAACACATAGACCTTTACGGCCCCGATGCGATCCACCGGGGGAGGTCCCGGGACCGGGGGCGACTCACGGCATCCCTGGAGCACCAGGGCCAGCCCCATGAAGGCCACCAGGAGAAGGGCCAGCCCTTGCCGTGGGCGCTCGTAGGCGCAACGGCGATTCGTTTCAGTCACGGAATTCCAGGAACAATTTTTCATTCTGCCCGTCGATCTCCGGTTCGTTGTTTTTCCAGTCGTAAATCCGGCAGGCGTCCGTCTGATCCGAGGGGATGGAGCAGCCGATGAAGGGCATCAGGGGATCACCGGCCGTGGATTTGAGATTGAGCATGAGGGCCTGGGATCGCGGGAAACGATCGAATTCGAGCAATTGAATAAAGAACACGCGGGTCTGTCCTTGGAAGAAATCACCTTTGTCCCGTATTTCCGCAATACGATCCTTGAATTTGAGAAACGCGGTCTCCCCGTCCTGGGCTTCGATGATCAGGTCGAACTCACCATGGCGCCGTTCCTGTTCTTCGATTTCCTGTTGGTTGGTCAGGTAGAAAAATTTGCCGATAAAAATCATCGCTGATCTCCTTGATGAAGTAAGCCTCTCATGGGTGAGTAAAGAACAAACGCTTCCCGGATTTTTACCTCAACTGCCCGTTAACTGCAACTCTCCTTTATCTGTTATGGTTCGACCTGGGATGGTTTTTGCCCGCTGATGCCAATGTCCTGCGCCGGGGTCCATGTATACAAAGGCGCAGAACGGTTTGCGGTATGGCGATGTCGGCGCCGGGGGAATACCTTGCAGATCTTCTTCGAATGGCGTATGCTGCCCGCGCGAAACCAAACGGCATCCTTCGGGCAACGGCAGATAAAGATGAAGCACCACTTCTTTTCCATTCTAATAGCGGCCGTCCTTTTGGCGGCCTGCGCCTCCCTTCCCCCCTATGACGCCGCGTTCTCCGACATTGACCAGGACCACGACGGCATCATCGAATGGCGCGAATTCCAGGCGTATTATCCGAACGCGGACCCCAAGACCTTCCTGGAAGCCGATCGCAACAAGGATGGCGACATTACACCTGACGAATGGCGCGCCTATATCGAAGTCCAGGAACCCTGAAGCATTTTCTGCAAAGCAGGCCATGCCCCTTCCGGGGACGACCGTGCCCCTGCCCACCCGGTTAGAACCCATCTAAGTGGGGGCAACCGCGGCATGGCGCCGGAGGCGCAAGCCGGCCGCGATATAGCCCTTGCAGTCGCGCGACCGCGCGTTCCAGCTTGGCCAGTCCGTCAAAATCCGGCTTGATGCCGTCCATCTGGTTCTGGTAGGCCTCGACCCGTTGTTGAAAAGCCTGCCGGAAAGCCCGGTAGTCCGGCGATTGCCAGATCTCATCCAGCGACTGTTCGGTGAGCCGTCCCATGATGACGCGGGGTGTTTCCACCAACTGCCCGTCCCTGAAGAGCGGAACGGTCCCTTTCAAGGGCGGGTTCAAATACACGCAGGGCGATACCGTGCCATCGGCCCCGACAAAGCAGTTTTCGAGGGGATTCTTGGGGCATACGGCCATTGGCTGCCCCTTCATGGAGGGCAGTCCTAAAGTCGTCCGATGCCAGAGCACCGACAGGCGCAGCCAAAACCATCGTGGAGGCGCCCGGCCCGTCGCGGGATAGGCGGACCATGCCGCCTGCTCCGATGCGACGCAATGGATGAAGTGCCCCACCTCGACCCGCTGCATGCCCAGCCGTTTCGCCAATCCGAGGATAGGTAAAAGGGCCTGCCGGTTCGACCGCAACAGCAGATAGTTCATGAGCAGCGGCGGGTGGCCATCCGACCGGCAGCCGCTAAACAGGGCCGCTGATGCTGCGGCGCGCTGGAAGCTTCCCTCACCCCGCAGGGGATCCTGTTCAGCGGGCGAGGCGCCGGCAAAACTGAACGCCATCGAATCAAGGCCGGCGTCAATCAGCTCACGCGCCAGATCCGCTGTCATCGTGCTGCCATTGGAACTCAGGCTGACCGCGAGCCCGGCCTGTTTCACCTGCGCAACCAGCGCCGTACAGTCTTCCCGCAGCAGCGATTCGCCCCAACCTTGGAGATGGACGGATCGCATCCGCGGCGCCAAATCCAGAAGCCGATCCAGAATGACGTGCGGCAAGTCGGTTTCCACCCAGCGTTCCGGATAGTGCCCGTAAAGACAGGTCCGGCACCGCAAATTGCATCGGCTGGTCAATTCGATTTGGAGGTGGTTGTAAAGCGGCAGATCGGGCATAGCTCAAGGGGGCATTTAGAGGCTCCCCGACCCGCCGGCGTCGGGCAAACGGGAGCGACGTTCAGCCCTCAAAACGATAGAAGCACCTCAATAGGATTCGATGATTTCACCTTTTTCAATATAGGCCCTGATTTCATGCTCCGCCTGTTCAAGGCTGCGCAGGGCCTGGCGATAGCCATGACAAACCGGATCGTCATCCCCGAGCGCGGCCTCAATTTTAGCCAGCACGGCCCGCCCCTGGTGCACGTGGGCCGCAATGTCTTCCAATATGACCTTGCGGCGGCGGTGGCGCTTGCGTTCCTCCTCGATGACAGGCATCAACCGCAAGATCGAATACTCTACCAGGGCGTCGCGGGGGGTATCGAAGGCATCGCAGGCTTCCTGAAGCATATTTAGCGTATGCCGGCTGAGAACATAGGTCTTCTGGACCCGTTCCGCGGGCTGGAAGTCGCTTTCCTGAACCTGGCGGGCAATCTTGGACAAGGTCTGGGCGTCTTCCATGAGGTGTTCGAACAGCGATTTCTGCTTGATGCCCAAATGGACCGCCACCACACTGATGGCGTCGATGGCCCGCGAGGTCAACCGGAAGGTGGCCCGCACCGATTGTTTGCCGCGCAGATCCGAGGATGACGGTCGCGGCAGTGAGAAGGCATCGAACGCTGCCGGCATCTTTTTTGTCTTCATGGGCCACCTCATTTACGCTGCAAGTATTATGCAAACCATTACTGCATTACTTATATATAAAACACCCTTATCAGTAATGCAACAGTCCTTCAGGCGCTTACCGCCGTGTTTCTTCGTGCCAGTCAGCCACAGGTCCCCCGGGCTTTGATGACTGGCAGAACCAAAGCACAGCGAGCTTGCAAAGGCGTGAACTTAAGGGGAAGAGAAAATGGGGGCGCTTAAGGCGTGGGTCTCAGCGCCCTGAGCGCCTTGGCAATGTCACGGCAAAGGCCTTCCAGGGCACGGCTTTGGGCATCCACGAGACCGTCGTAGCCCTCCCCGGTGACGGCTTCCTGGATAATGGTGCGGCGCACCAGGAGAGGGGCATCGTCTTTTGGGCCGATGATCATCCAGGTGGCATTGAGGGATGCATACTCTCCCAGGCGGCCGTCGAACTGGCGGATATCCAGCGCGAGACGGACATCGGGCTGGAAATAACGTTCCCAGGGACGGGCCATGACCCGGTCGGTTTGCAAGAGCAGGGCGAGATTTTCTTCCATGACCCGGGTGACATTTTTCTCCAGGGATCCGCCCCAGCGGTGGAATTCATTTACTTCCAGGCGATTGCGGCCGCTGCGCGTGACGATGGAGGGACGATTGAGTTCGTCCGGGAACTTGACCGGTCCGATACCGATGGACAGTGGCTCCGAGGTGGCCACCAGCGGCGCCGCTGGAGATGCCGCCATTGGGCGCAGGGTGTAGTAGACCGACGGCGGGGAGGTTCCGAAACACCCTGCCAGCCCGATGAGCAGCAAGCTTAGTGGCAAAAACTGCCATACACGTCTATTCGTCATTGTTTCTCACTTCCTTTCCCCTGGATCAGCGCTTCGGGATGACGATCAAGCAGATCCGCCAATTCGCTTACCGCCCGTGCGGCGTCCCTCAATTCCTCCAGTGTGCTGCGCACCTCCCCCCGTAAGGGGGCATCCGCGCTGATCCATCCATTTAGGTCTTTGAGCACCATATTCATCTCGGCCAGCGCGGCATTGACCCGGGGCACCGTATCCGCATTCAGGGTTCGTGTAGTCGTTTCCAGATCAGCCAGTATCTTTTGCAATGATTGGATACTGTTTCGCAAATCAGGGCCGTTCACCAAGTGGTTCATGCCGGCCATGGTGCGTTGCAGATCCCGGCCGATATCCTCCAGGGGCAACTGGTCGAGTTTCTTCGCAAACCGGGTGACGGCTTGGATGACTTCCCGGGAGTTCGAAGGCATACTCGGAATTATGGGTAGGCCTTTATAATATCGGATTTCGGCAGGAGGCACATCATCAAAAAACTTAAGATCGACGTAGAGTTGCCCGGTTAGCAAGCTGCCCGTATTCAACTGCGCGCGAAAGCCTTTGGCCAGCATGCGCTGCATGTTTTTTTTCAACTCCGCGCCATAGGCCACAGGCAGGTTCAACCGCTGCGGTTCGATACTGATCCGGACTGGAATCACAAAGTTGAGTTTCTCGTAATCCGCCAGCAGCTCAATGTCATCCACGACCCCGATCTGGAGCCCCTTGAACTCCACCGGCGCCCCGATGGAAAGCCCCCGTACCGATTCATGGAACTCGACGATATAATCGCGTTTGATCGTATAGCGGTCGTCGCGGGCTTTCTCGAAGGTCTCATAAAGCTTGAAAGCCGTCTCCGGCTTAGCCTCCGGGCCCGGATCCTCCCGGGAAAAGGTCTCAAACGCAAGACCGCCGATCAGCAACGAAACCACGGATTCGGTATCGACCCGCAGGCCGTTGGCGGTCAGATTGAAATCCAGACCACTGGCCAGCCAGAAGCGGGTGTTCTCCCGCACGAAATGATAATAGGGGCTGTCGATGAAGATCTCGATACTGACATTGTCGCCATCCTTCCCCAAACTGTAGTCCACCACCTGTCCGACCTCGATCTGCCGGAAGTAGACCGGTGAGCCCGGGTTAAGCGATCCCAGACGCGAGCTCGCCAGGGTGAACTGGCGCCCTTTGGTTTCTCCGGTCACCATGGGCTCTTTTTCAAGCCCCTTGAAATGCCGTTGGGTCTTGCCGCCAAGACCGGGCTCGATGCCGATGTAGGCCCCTGAGAACAGTGTGCCCAGACCCGTGACCTGCCCCGCCGTCACTCGGGCCCGCACCACCCAGAAGCGCGTCTTGTCGGTGAGATATCCCTTGGCTTCCGGCACCATCTCGGCCGTCACGGTCACATGAGAGAAATCATTGCTCAGATCGATGGCGCTCACCTTGCCCAGTTCCACATCCTTATATTTGATCTTGGTCTTTCCGGCTTCCAGCCCCTCGGCCGACTGGAAACTGATGGTGATGGTCGGCCCCTTTTCGGTGAGTGCCTTGTAAGCCAGCCAGCCGCCGATCAGCAGCGCCACCAGCGGCACGATCCAAACCACCGAGATCGTGCGGCGTTGTTTGATAACCGGTGTTGCCGCTTCGGGAATCTGAGGGGACGTGTCAGTCTTCTCGGTCATTGGGGACCTCCATTCCGTCCCAGATGAGTCGGGGGTCAAAAGCTTCAGCCGCGAACATGGTCACCACCACGACGGCGGCAAAAAATAGCGCACCGGGTCCGGCCTCGATGGTGGCCAGCGCGCCTAAATGAACCAGGGCTACCAGGATCGTGACCACGAAGACGTCCAGCATGGACCAGCGTCCGATAGCTTCGGTGAGACGATAAAGGCGGGTGCGATCCACCGGGCGCCATTGCCAGCGCCGCTGCACCGATATGAGCAGAAAGGATAAAATGATCAATTTGAGAATCGGTACAAAAATACTGGCGACGAAAATGACCAGAGCGATGGGCCAACTACCGGAATGGATGAAATAGATCACCCCGCTCATGATGGTATCCGACTGCACCATTCCCAGCGATGTCGTTATCGTGACAGGGAAAACGTTGGCCGGTATATAGAATACCGCAGCGGCCAGCACCAGGGCCCAGGTCCGGGCAATGCTGTTGGGTTTGCGGCTGTGCAGGGGCGCGCCGCACCGCGGGCAGTGGGCCGGTCCGCCCGCCTGTCGGCACAACAGGTGGCAGCGATGACAGGCCACCAGACCAAGCGCCCGGGCCGTCAGTGATGCGCCTCGGAAGATTGGTGCTCGAAAGTTTGCCATATTTGATGTTCATCCAGGGTAGCGGACATGGCGGCCAGTACAAAAATCAACGCTAAAAAAGCGAATAGCGCCAGTCCGGGAATAATGGTCGCCATCTTCCCCAGTTTGGCCACCGATACCAGGATCCCCAGCATGAAAATTTCCATCATACCCCAAGGCTTGAGGAGCAGATACACTCTGAAAACACGGGTCAGGTGACGGGGCACCTGATTCATTTTTAGTGGCACCAGGATATAGAGCAAGCTCAATAGATGGATCGCCGGCACGATTACCACGGTGATCAGCACCAGGGTGGCGATGATGACCATACCCTGCTGATAGAGCTGGTAAATCCCGGTGGCCAGAATTGTCTCACGGAGCTGGGCACCGATACGAAAGCCGAGAAACGGATTGAGGTTGGCCACCAGGTAAAGTGTGATACCGGTTATGGTCAAGGCCAGGGTACGGTTAATGCTGTCGCGCTTCGGGCGGTTCAGGGGAGCGCCGCAACGGGCGCAACGGGCAGAGCCCCCGAGCGGTATCTCACCCAGATGGTGGACCAGGTCGCAATCGTGGCAGGCGATGGGATGGACGGTCATCTCCGGTATCCTTATCCAATCAGGTGAACTCTATGACCATACCAGAACTTTCGGAAAATACAACTCATTCGCGTCCGAAGCGCCGACCGGTATTTTCATCCCTCTTAAATCCTCTGGCAGGCGCCGCCCTCATATCGCACTGATTGTTTTCCTGATTTTGGCTTAAGTGGGACAAGTAGAACTAAACCGCGACAATGGGGTGTGTCAAGGGCACCGGCACCTCCGCCGGTTGCCCGAAAACATGCGACGAAGGGTGCGTTTGGTTTGTGGGAAGCCGATCCTGGATTACAAGCTTGCATCTGGCAGGGTGTTGATTGGAAAAACACCACTGCCTTGATTGGGTACCTGCCCGCTGTTCAGCAGGTGATTTCCTCTGCTCTGTGAGCCTGAATGGCAGGGTCGGCAGCTTTGGGGCTGCCACCCTTATCACCTCGCGACTGGATGTAATAAACCCTCCACGGATCTCCCCGGCTCGGAATCCTTGGGGGTGTCCCCTCTTCCGTTTCATCCCCCTTGCTTTCGGAGTTGGCTGGTGGTATCAGACGCTGCTTTATGCATCGATATCCCTTAATGTTTTCAGAAAGATAGAATGATGTGTTATGCAATATGGTGTTGGTGTCGAGGTATGTTTATAGCCGCCCGGCTGGGCTTGCTGAAGGGGGCAGGGGAGAGAAGATAGATTATTCGTATTCTCCCGCCCTCACCACAGAGGGGTGGGAGGGGGATGGACATTAATATGAAGGAAAGTGCATCTGATATGGGAACCATCAAAACGACATACGAGCTTGATAAGGGTCTGACTGTCATCACAGCAACGGGTAGGATGACTGCACAGGACTTCGATGAATGGAGGCAGAATTACTATTCTGACAAAGTTACAGCGAACATCCTTTGGAACATCGTTGATGCCGACCTATCAGAAATTGAGTCCGAAGATGTTGCTACACATGCCCAACGTATTAGTGCCGATGCGAATGTACGTAAAGGCGGCAGATCTGCCATCGTTGTTGGTGGAAACACACTGGCATTAGGTTTAAGCAGGATGCGTGGAATTTATGGTGAGCTTGCGGATTCGCCCATTGCGGTAGAAATATTCACCAACATGGACGAAGCCAGAGAATGGCTTGGTGTAAAGGAATGATGGTATTGGATATCAAGATTGACAACGAAAAGAAGATCATCCAGCGAACCGTAACCGGTGATCTCTATACCGGGCGCTCACTCAAACTGGTCCGTGAACTTGCGATGTCTGTCAATACTCACAAGGGTTACAATGTCCTGATGGATATGCGAGAGACAGAAACCAAGCCCGACATGCTCGACCTGATGCAGATCGCATCGGCTTGCACGAAGCTTCGGTCTAATTTCGATAGCAAGATTGCCTTTCTTATCCCAGATACCGAAGAGCGCATCCGATTCGCCCAGCTTTTCAAAGCCTGTATGGGAGCCCAAGGCTTTGAGTTCCGGCAGTTTTTCGATCGGGAAGCAGCTCTGGAATGGCTCGGAGTTTGAGCCATCGTTCCCAGCCCGATACCGGCAATTACGGTTGACACGCTCCCTAAAAACATAGTAGCGATTTCAGTCAATTACATTGGAAACGGATCGAATAAACAAGTCCGCCCGTCGCTCCGGCAATCATTAGTACTTGGAGACACTCATGCCTGACAGGATTAAGCTCTATCATATAAGGGACTTCATCAGAATGACAGAATCCGGTGAGCTTGATCGTGACAGGTCGATTAGACTTGTTCGTGAACTTGCGACCTCAGCTGACTTCCATAAAGATCACAATGTCATGCTGGACTTGAGAGAGACTCATGGACAAGCAAGTATGAGCGATCTAATTGAGATCTCAACTGAGTTTGCATCCTACCACAAAGTCTTCAGAAACAAGATTGCCGTGCTCATTCCAAACACCGAAGAACGGCTTCAACTCGCCAACCGATTTAAAACGTGCATGGATATGCAGGGCTTCCTATTCGAACAGTTTACCGACTTTGAAGAGGCAATAGAGTGGCTCTCATAGGTTCCTTGCCATAGCAAGAGCACAGTCAGGACCGCATTCATCAATCCAGCTAAGGATCATACCTTTTATTGTCTTGTACTCGACGGTCCCCGGCACCAAGGTGCCGGAGGGATCAATCAGTGTCAGCGCTTTGGTGATCGTTTCGACTTCGGTTTCTCGTTCCAGTTTCTTAGCCAAGAGTGCCCCTCGATATTGAGAAGGTGCCGACTGTCGTGAGACATTCGCAGCACCTCGTCCGGTTCCATTTCCGCCATCCAAGATAGGATCATTTCCGTAACCCAATTGTGCTCGTGCGTACCTGGCATCAACACGCCCTTCGGGTCGATGATTGCCAGAGCGTTCGAGAGCGTCTGGTATCTGACATTGGTGGGTTTTGCCATTAGCGACTTTCCCATTGTTGGCAACCACGGTCTGAAATTGGAATTCGGAATTGGCAATCTATCTTGAGCCATAACGATGGCAGGATCGCTAATCAGGTTGGGTGAAGATGACCCTTAGCACAATGATAGGTTTAAGTTCTACTCAAAAAATGATCTTATCCATAGCTGGTTAAATGGACTGGCAAGGCAAACGCAGGTGGGATTGATACCGGGGGCGGAACGCCCCCATGGAAGCATGATTCGGCGATCTATCTCACAGCACCTTCCACCCACACCTTCAGGTGCTTGGCGCTGTACCGAGCCATCTCAAGCACCTCGTCCCGGCTGTGCCGCCTCAACCAGATATAGATCATCTCGCTGATCCGATCGTACTGGCGAGTGCCCGGTATGAGCATCCCTTCGGGATCGATTAGCTTCAGGGCTTCTTTTATGGTGCCATCGGGGTCCATGCCACATTCTAAAACAAAAAGGGGAGGTGCCACCAAAGCAGCAGTCGGATCCGCTAACAATAGTTGCCTAAAACAATGGAGCGGCGCCATAGAGGAGTGTAATACTCTGGTGGGTATTTACCTTCCGGGACTTCGTTGAAGCTTCTTAGAATTGATTTTACTTTGGTGATCATGGCTTACCCCTGTTTTCTTTTTAGGGGTTATCAACACCATAAGGATCACTGCATTCCGAGCCGCACAATTATTTCAAGATTTCTTCCGCTTCTCCCGCCGCCATTCCCATGGCGGCGTAGGATCCTTATTAGCCCATAACCCGATACCAGCCTTCCTGGCTACCTCCTCAGCATCGGCATAATCCTGCCGCTTCGAGTACCGCTTATAATGCCACGCAAACCCAGCCTTCAGGATCTCCAAATTCAGCTCCTTGCCGCTTTCAAGATAAACCCTATCCACGGTCCGACCGTACCGGTCGATATCCACCTCCCGGTAATGGATGGTCTTGCCAAAGCACTGATCTGAAACAAACTGCTTAGCTTTCTTCCCGTAACCCGCCGTAAGGGATCTTGAGCCGGATGGCTACGTCAAGGGCGGCTTGTTCGGCGCCGGAGGATATGATCTTGGTGATGGTCATACGACTAATTGTCAGGCATATCATGCATTGTAAGGGATTCCACTACTGACTCGAATGCTGGGCGGTTACTTTCAAATTTTTCACTCACAGAAAAAAGTATCACTGCCGTTTGACAAAAATTCGTTTTGTGGCATGGGCAAATAAACCAGTCTAAACCAGCTGTTACGTCATTTAAGGAATGCTCCATATCGACCTCAATCTCGTACAGCGCTTCAGGTTTATACGATCTGGCATTAGCAATATAATTGCGGTGCGTTGTTGAAAGACTTTCAACATTGACCTGGCTCTCAAATCGCGAGACCTTGGTGTCTGTTTCGATCTTTTCTTTCATCATTGGCAGGATCTCACGAATTTTTCTTTCCGGCGTATCAAGCAAGTCCTGAAAGCTGTGTCTTCTTTTATCGTTTGCAATGGTAATTATTCCTCCCGAGCTTTTATTGATCATTACCAACGTCACCATTTTTTTGAAGGACTGAGGAATCGTTTTCTCAATGTCCTTTGGGAATTTTTCGTAAACATCCCAACCTTGGGGGATGTCAACGCTGTACTGATATTTGAAATTGGTAGCCTTGTCGGGGAGAATAATCGGGGGAGGAAAAGTTGCACAACCAACGAGTCCAACTACCGCAGCCATAATAAGCAGATTACTCCAGGTCAGGCGTTGCATACTGTATATCCTCCATTTATTTGGTATTCGGATAGGCGTCACTATCCCGCGACGCTTAGTTCATATCCAAAGGTTACTTTGTCAAATCCTTCATCCGAATGATACTCGATGCGAAAAGGCATTCGCTTCTGGAGATCGCCGAATACCGTATGGGGGCGAAAACTTACATTATCAACTATCCGATCCACTCTGCCTACAAGCATAAAGAACTTTGAAGGTCCATCCATAAGCCTGTAAAAGCTTATGTTCCCGTTGGAGGCATCAACAAAGCCCTCGATAACATAGTCTCCTTCAGCCACTCCCTTTTTTATGATAAAATCGAAAACCATGTGGGGGGTTGTGAGAACACACTGTTTGCCTTCACCAAAGGCTGGATAGTAGCCAGAATGATAATCACACCATCCCTCTGAAGGGTATTCTATCTCTTGCCCAACATACTTCTTACCGCAAGAAACAAGAACAAGAGCACAAAGAACGAGAATCACTGCTACCGAAATTCGCCTCATGTCATTCCCCTCTCATATTGAGTTCCAAGTTTATCTCGTCAGGTACTCCGTATCCCCTTTCGCCCAGCCCAGATATAGTACCAGACCATCAAAGGGCTGGGCGGGGTATATCATGTTCATCTCAGTCTCTATTCCAAACAGTGCTGCAAATTTGCTGTACTGGTCGAACCACATGTTCTGCGGACTGAACGAATGCACCAGCATGAGTGCTATCCCCGCTTGAAACTGCCGAGCTAAAAGCTTAGCGGACACAGTCCGGTGTAGCAGCTGGTACGGGATTTCCATGACGGCATCCACAGGCAGGTTAAGCTCCGAACACAGGAACTCCAACCGCTTCACCTTTCCGGCAGAGGGGTTCTGGTACCATTCCGATACAGGCTTATCGAACGGTTCGTCCACCTTGCCTTCCACGGCAATGGTGACAAGCTGATCGGCTGACTTAGCCAGGACGAATATGTCATTCTGAGAGGCGGCTCTGCCGCCGGGGAGGTCCACCTTGTGCTCGGGGATAATCAGGAGGGGGGCGATGTGCTTGACCTGATTAGCAAACGAATAGTAGATCCTGAACTGGACCACATCGGCAGAGCCTCTTTGAGGCTCTGCCTTTTTTGTGCCTTGAGTATTGGGTGGGATTAATACCGGGGGCGGAACGCCCCCGTGGGGGTGGTACGCCGGGTTGACGGCTGCCTCAACGACACTTCACTTCAACCATGTGTCCAAGTGCTTTGCGCCCTTCCTTGCCATATCAAGAGCGTAATCAGGACAGCCTTCATCAATCCAGCCAAGGATCATATCTTTTATCGTATTGTATTCGACGGTCCCCGGCACCAAGATTCCGGAAGGATCAATCAGTGCCATTGCTTTAGATACGGTTTCGTCATCTTGATCGGTTCGTTCTGGTTGCATTGCAATCCCTCCCTGGTGGCATATTGAGCAGCCGTGTTTCTCAGGAGCAAGATCAGAAATTGGAACGCTGATGTGAATGGCTTTGTCAAAAAGGTTATAGCGGCACTAAAAAATGTCAAACGCAGCTGCCGGGGGAACTGGTATTGGGGAACCAGAAACGGGAGGAGTCGATACCGGGGGCGCAGAGCGCCCCCGGCTATGGGCGGGATTTCAGAGCCTATCTTACAGCACCTTCCACCAAACCTTCAGGTACTTAGCGCTGTATCGAGCCATCTCAAGGGTCTTTTCAGCACCGTGCTGCCGTAACCAGATTTCGAGCATTTCCCAGATCCTGCCGTATTGACGTGTACCGGGAATGAGCATCCCCTCGGGGTCGATGCGCTTGATAGCTTCGGATATTGTTTCATTCGGGTCCATGACATATCATAAAACAAAAAAGGGGAGGTGCCACCGAATCAGCAGTCGGATCCGCTAATCCGAATCGAGACTAAGAAGCGGGCTTGACGTACCATCATTGGTACGGGTGCCATTCTGGGACTAAAAACCCTCTGGGGCTATATCACTGTAAGGGTTGCCCAATAGGGCGAGAACAGAGCGAGAATGAGGGAATGCCTATGGGCATCCTCCTTTTTTATGGGGAAAGTGGTGAGAACAGAATGAGAATAAGTCTTCCCAGAAGCAACTCAGGGGGTCAGGCTTTGTTGCCTAACCCCCTGATTTTATTTGGTGCCGGAGGGGAGAATCGAACTCCCACGAGCGCAAGGCTCACCAGATTTTGAGTCTGGCGCGTCTACCAATTTCACCACTCCGGCCGAAATGAGTGCTATTCCATAGACAACCTGCCGGTGATTGTCAACCCAAACTCCACCCGTCGGGGCAAAACGTCGTTGCTGGTGTAGGTTGAGCAGCAGGGCGGTGGAAACCGTCCTGAGGACGACGCCGCTTACGGTCCCGCAACAGGGCCATCGATAATAGTGCGAATGGCGTCCACCTTCACGGCCCCTTCGCGCAGAATCCGCACCACATCGGGTTGCACATCGACCACGGTGGACCCGATGCCCGGCAGCAGCGGGCCGGCATCCAGAACCAGATCCGCGGCAGCCAGAATGGCCGGCTGGAGGTCTTCGATACGGCGACATCCCGGATGACCCGATAGATTGGCGCTGCTGGCAGTGATCGGTCTTCCCAGGGCGCGAACGAGGTGGCGGCTCACAGGATGCGCGACAAGACGGATGCCGATACGGCCCGTGCCACCCATGAGGGCTTCCGGTAAAAGCGGTCCGGCCGGCAAGACGATCGTCAGCTTGCCGGGCCAGAAGGCATGCATCAGGGCCGTCGCCCGGGCATCGATCCCCCGGGCATAGATCCCTGCCTCCGCGGGCGATGCCACCAGAATCAACAGGGGCTGCTGCCTCGGACGCTGTTTGGCCGTAAAGACACGCTCGACGGCCCGGGGGTTGAGAGCATCCACGCCCAGGCCGTAAAGATGCCGCGTGGGGAGAACCACCATACCGCCCCGGTCAAGACGATGAATCGCCTCTCGAATCAGGACGGGATCCGGACCAAGCGGATCGATGAAACGGATTTTACTCAACCCGCTGAAGCGCTTGAGCCTTGCGTTCGACCTGACGGGCCATCTCCGCCCGGTGGACCGTCAATCGCGCTGCCAGGTCGGGATCGGAAAGGGCCAGGATCTGAACCGCCAGCAGGCCGGCATTTTTGGCGCCCGGCTTGCCCACCGCCATGGTGGCCACCGGAATCCCCGGCGGCATCTGGACCGTCGACAGCAGCGCATCCAACCCCTGCAGGCAGGAGGAATCGATAGGCACGCCGATGACGGGCAGGGTCGACTGGGCCGCCATGGCCCCGGCCAGATGGGCGGCGTGCCCCGCACCCGCGATGATAACCTTGATCCCTTTGTCCGGTGCGCTGCGGGCCCATGCTGCGGCCCGCTCGGGCGTCCGGTGGGCCGAGGCGACGGTGATCTCATAGGGTACGTGGAATTTCTTGAGCATGGCCACGGCCCCGTTCATCACGGCCAGATCGGAATCGCTGCCCATCACGATGCCCACGGCCGGCTGCTGCTGAAAACGCCGTAGCGCCTTCTGTCCGATATCCGTGCGGTAGTGAACCTTTCGCCATGTGATCTTCTCCACCGCCTGGTAGGCCCTGTGGATGGCTTTCTCGACGGTGTCTCCCAAAGCGGTAACGCCCAGAACGCGCCCGCCATTGGCCACGACCTTCTTGTCCTTGGTTCCGGTGCCTGCATGGAAAACCATCACATCCCTCATGCGCCGGACGGCATCAAGGCCGCTGATGGGAAAGCCCTTGCCATATTTGCCTGGGTACCCGCCGGAGGCCATGACCACGCAAACCGTGGCCCGGGAATCGATCTCCATCCGGCACTGGTCCAGCCGTCCCTCGATGATGGCCAGCATAAGGGGCACGATATCGCTCTTGACGCGCATCAGCAGCGGCTGTGCTTCAGGATCCCCCAGGCGGGCGTTGAACTCCAGGACCCCGATCTTGTCGCCGTCGATCATCAAACCCGCATACAGGAAACCTTTATAGGGCCGACCCTCCGCCGCCATGCCCTTGACGGTGGGAATCATGACTTCCTTCATGATGCGTTCGTGCAGATAGCGGTCCACGATGGGCGCCGGCGAGTAGGCCCCCATGCCCCCGGTATTGGGCCCTTTATCCCCGTCGAAAACCGCCTTGTGATCCTGCGAAGAGGGCAGCGGCAAAACGGTTTTGCCGTCCGTAAAGGCAATGAAGGACGCTTCCTCGCCCACCAGGCATTCTTCGACCACCGCTTTGTTACCGGCCACCCCGAACTCTTTTTTCACCATGACCCGATCCAAGGCCTCCAGGGCCTCCTTTTCGGTCTGGCAGACAATCACCCCTTTGCCGGCCGCCAGGCCGTCGGCTTTGACGACGACCGGCGCTCCCATTTTCTTGATATAGGAGCGCGCCGCCTGAACACGTGTAAAGGTCTCTCCCTTGGCGGTGGGAACCCCGTATTTCTCCATAATGTATTTGGAAAAGGATTTGCTGGCTTCCAGTTCCGCGGCTTTCTGCGAGGCCCCAAAAATTTTAAGGCCCTCGGCCTCGAAGATGTCGACCACCCCCTTGGCCAGCGGCGCCTCGGGTCCGCAAATGGTCAGGTCGATGTCCTCGCTTTGGGCAAAGGCCAGCAGAGCCGGTACATCTTCGGCATCGATGGGCACGCAGGTTGCTATGGTTGCGATACCGGCATTGCCGGGGGCACAGAATACTTTCTTGACCAGGGGACTTTGAGCAACTTTCCACACATAAGCATGCTCCCTGCCGCCGCTGCCGATCACCAGCACTTTCATATAAACCTCCCCTCGCTCGTCGCTATTGGTTGCAATTAACCGCTCGCCCCCAAGGGCGGACGACCCGCCTCAGGCGGCCCCTCCCCGCTTGGAGCGCCCTTCCAGACTGAGCGCAATCAACCGGTCCAGCAATCGGGTAAAATCCATCCCCGCTTTGGCCGCCGCCTGAGGAAACAGGCTGGTGGCAGTCATGCCGGGAATGGTATTGGTTTCCAGGACATAGATCTCATCCTGTTGAATAATCATGTCCGTGCGACTGTAACCGCGGCAAAAAAGCGCCTCATGGGCTTGGATGGCGCATCGCTGGGCCTTTTCCGTAAGGATGTCATTGATGCGTGCCGGGCAGATTTCTTCAGTTTCACCGGCCGAATATTTGGCCTGGTAGTTAAAAAAAGCATGCCCCATGCCGGGGATGATTTCAATCAACGGCAGGGCCTCCGGATCGTCGTTGCCCAGTACGCCGCCGGTTACTTCGGTCCCTTCCATATACTGCTCCAAAAGCACCTCGCGGTCGAACTTAAAGGCCTCTTCAACGGCTTCCCGGAGTTCCTTTTCCGAATGGGCGATCGCCATGCCGATGCTGGAACCTCCGGCCACAGGCTTAACGACGATGGGCAGCCCCAGATGTTGGACGCAGCCCCCCAGCTCCGGCAGGGGACCGCGGCGGACAAGGCAATAAGGCGGCACTTTGAGCCCGGCATGTTCATAGAGGCGCTTGGCGACCAGCTTGTTCATCGCGACGGCGCTGCCCAGCACGCCGGCCCCCTGGTATGGGATGTCGAGCAGATCCAGCAGGCCCTGGATCGTGCCGTCCTCTCCGAAGGGGCCGTGCAGGATCACCAGTGCGGCATCAATGTTGTCGGCATGGGCCACCAGGTCGGGCAAGTCGGTTTGCGGGTCGTAGCGCTTAATATCGTAGCGCGTCTTGTCGAGGGCCTCATAGACTTGCTGACCGCTGTTGAGTGAGACGTCTCTCTCCGAGGAAATTCCTCCTGACAGCAAAGCAATCTTGAGTTTTTTCATCACACGGATTCCTTTGGGCTTGGCGGTGGGTGATCGGCTGCCATCCTGTCGGCAGCGGCTATCAGGACCGGAAGATTTTTTGCTTGGCTTTTTCGTATTCGTCGGGCGTGATCAAGCCGCTTTGCAGTAGCCGCGCCAGTTCCGTAAGTTCCTGAACCTGTGGATCGCCCGTCCACTCCAATTGCTGGGAATCTTCCGAACGGGGGTGATCCAGCAGAGGAGGACCATTCGACTGGCCCACGCGAAATTGCGCCAATCCGCCCAGCAGCGATATTTCGACGGTTTTGTTTCTGAAAAAGGGGGAATTCAGCGTATCCCGCAAACTGCGCCCCTCGGTCTTCAGACGCCGAAAAAACCAGAAGCCGGACGCCAGAATGGCCAGGCCTCCGAAAAGGACGATCCATATCATGTACTGGACGATGCCGCGGAAGAAAAATACCAGAAATCCCAAACCGACCAGTAAAATGACATGCAGAATTAAAATTAGGTAGGCCATCATGACGCTCTTCATGACGCCGTCACCATCGTTTTTTTTAAACATGGGCATGTGGCTCTAAATCATCTCGCACGGCAGCGTCCCCTGAGGGGGGAGCACCGTTGGAGAGTGGAATATCTTGAAAAATAAAGGTGAAGCACGCGCTGGGTCGCGGATTGGCGTGATGTCCGGTCAAGATGGGGCGACGGTTCCGAAGCGCCTATTTGGGAGCATCCTTTTCCAACCTTCCCAGCAGTTGGTCGGCGTAGTACTGGGGCACCTCCAAGGCGGCCGACCCCCTTCGCATGGTGTTCAATTTCAGGATGAGATAGTTGAGTTTCTGCATCGTCCGATAGCGCTCGGCCGTATCCTTCATGCCGGCCAGCAGGTCTTCGGTGCGGCGAATTTCCTTTTTCACTTCTATCTCGGGGGGCAGGCAATCCGCATTTTTGAGGATGCGGTAGGACAGTCGCAAATCCTCGGCAACCGAGTCGCCGATCACATCTTTGGGCAGAGGCTTTCCGGCACCGGCCAAATTATCGAACAGGCCGCGCCTCTGCGCTTTGCGGATGCGCTCCTCAACAACCTTTTCAAATCCGGTAAACATGGAGCCCTTCCATATATAATATTAGACGTGGTTGATCATCCACGATCCTGCCACCGGCCGTGGCCAATTAATATAATACATGGTCCGGCGGATGATCAAGATCTAAAGCCGCCGCTACACAAGGGCGGCAATGAAATGCCTGGGAGGACAGCGGCTGGGTTTCCGGACTGATTGTGGAGGGATTGAGACGCAAGAAGGATGCGCACCTGCCAACGCGAATACGATCGCTTTTCTTATTTCCGATCTCTTTAATATGACGTGCCCCACTATTTTTTTTAAATTGGGGGATCTATGGCGGGATGTCAATCGATTCCGAGGCGTTTCGGCAATCAATGGTCCAACGGAGATCGACAACAAGAAAGGCTGCAATCCTAAAGAATTGCAGCCTGTTCCGATCTAGTGGTGGCGATGCAGGGACTTGAACCCCGGACACTGCGGATATGAGCCGCATGCTCTGACCAGCTGAGCTACATCGCCGTGAAAAAGCAGCCTATTAGCAAGTCCGTCCCCCGAAGTCAAGCGCAAAGATTATTTGGCGACCACCGGCAGGGAACCGGAAATTTCCACGGCAAACTCCTGCAGTTCGATATCGGGTGGCAGGTCACCGAATACGACCATGAAAGGGACTTCCTGTCCGGGGGCCACGTTGACGTTCGTGTTGTCCAAGCCCATACGATTGTTCAATTTCTGCTGAATGTCGGCCAGGGGCAGGCTGGCCAGCTCGTCGGTCGGAACGATATTCCCGCAATAGGCCTTGGCCGCACGCTGAAACTTGCGGCCGTTGGCATAAACGCGGCCGGTCACCCGTATGTAGCTGCGGGAGCTCTTGTAGTCGTTTTTCACGCGTCCTTGAATAATGTAAAGGCGGCCGACCTGCTGATTCTGAACCCATTCCCCTTTAAGGGAGCTCTCTACCGGCAGAATCGCTTGATTGGACGGGCTGCCGAGATATTGTCCGATGAAGGGTATTCCGGAGAGATCCGGCATTTTGATTTCTGGCAGTTTAATACCTGTATACTTCGGCAGGAGATAACCCGCCCCTCCAAGCAGAACTAAAATAAAGAGAAGTACCAGGCCTTTGCTCGATTTCTTCTTCCGCTTCATGGGCGGCGCTGGTTTGATTGGCTTCGTCTCCATTGGCGGTGCGGCCATGGTCTGGGTGTCGGCCGCCGCCATTTCATCCATGAGTTCCTGTGTCAGATCCCGGTCATGCGGACGGCCTGGTTGGCCGGCAGCCACGGCAATCGGTTCCGAAAGGGTGTCCGCCGAAATATCTTCGGCATCGAGATCAAGGTCGACCTCCTCCACGGCAAGGTCGTCATCCATGATCTCAAAATCGAGGTCGCCCTCAATATCCTTGGCATCTGCCTCCCCTCCGCCACTGCCCGTAAGGTCAAGACCGAGGTCCTCCGACTCGGAGGTATCGAACAACGCCGAAGCTTGGGCCGGTTCCTCATCCAACATGTCGAATTCGAGATCCAGATCGTCGCTTTCCTCGGTCGACGGCTGAAGTTCGAAGTCGAGATCCAGATCGTCCATATCGTCATCGGCAGCCGTAGGGGAATCGGTGGTATCTTCCACATCCAGCATCTTTTCAAGTTCGGAAAGATCCAGAGCGGCATCTGCGTCGGTGGTCTCTTCGTCTGTTTCCTCGGCCTCCTCTGCGGGCGACGCCACGCTGCCCATATCCAAATCGAGGTCGAGGTCGAGGTCTTCGGATGGTGAGGCTTCCTCGGCCGTATCTTCGCCGACCCCGTCCATCTCCAGAATTTTCTCGATGTCATTCAGATCGAGTTCGCGCGTGGCGTCATCCATATCATCGTCGCCACCCTCATCCAGGCTGTCGAGATCGATGTCGAGCTCCAGGCTGTCGGAGGGCAGATCATCTCCCTCTCCGGAGCTATCTTCCATTCCTTCAAGCAGGGATTCCAGCTCATCGACTTCCAGCTCGCGGGTTTCTTCGGCAATATCCTCTGTCGATCGAGAGGCTTCCGGGCTATCCGCCAACGCGTCGTCCTCCAGGAAAAGATCGAGTTCATCGGCCCCGTCCTTTCCGGTGTCATCAAGATCCATCTCCAGCTTGAGTTCGGGCGCTTCGGCTTCCTCGACAGCATCGGCCGCCTTGTCGGGGCTTTCGTCAAGGGCTTGGCTCAAATCGGAAAAATCGAGTTCCGGCAGTGCCTCTTCATCGGAAGGCATCGCGGTAGCGTCATCCTCCTCCAAGGACAACGCCAGGTCGCCTAAATCATCCGGCTCACCCTGCTGCCCTTCCGGGGTAGCCTCTTCCAAATCAAGATCAAGTTCGAGTTCTTGATCCTCTTCGTCGGGCTCATCGTCTTCGTCGGGCTCATCGTCACTCGACGCAAAATCGGCTTCGAGCTCGGAGAAATCCAGCTCCTCGGTTTCCTCAAGCGGCACGTCCCCAGCGTCATCTTCATCGAAAATGCCGTCAAGTCCGGGGGCCAACTCGAAATCCAGATCCAAGTCATCACCGGCATCACCTGCGGCCGACCCTTCCTCAGCCTCCGGGGCATCACTGATTTCGGACACCCCGATTTCCTCGGTTTCTTCGAGAAGGGGCTCCCGGCCGTCGTCTTTCAAAAGATCTTCCAGGTTGGAATCCAGATCCAGATTGATTTCATCCGCAACGGGAGAGGCCTCCTCCTGCGCCCCGACCCCGGCCTCTGGCTCAATCCCGCCGATCGACTCTTCCACGGCAGCGATTTCATCACCCAGTCCGGTATCCTCCTCCAGGAGATGCTCAAGATCTTCCAGATCGAGATCCAGCTCTTCAATGACGCTGTCTTCCTCCTCGATCGCTCCGATTCCGGCATCATCCGGTAGGCTTTCCCCGAAATCGAGCTCTTCGGAATCCACCGCCTCACGGCCCTGTTGCGCCCCGGGTGAGTCACCTTCGGCGTCGAGCATTTTTTCGAGATCAGCCAGATTGAGCTCTTCTGTCTTGAAATCCTCTTCGGGCGACGGGCGCGACGACGGGCTCTCGTCCTCGCTCAGCAACTGGTCCAGCTCATCGAGATTGATCTCATCGGTCACCAGGTCGTCATCTTCGGACAGCGCTTCCCCGATTTCTTCATCCGCAAAGAATTTGAGCTCCGGCGGCGCCGCTTCTGGGAGGTCTGTTTCTTGGGCGCCATCTTCCGCCAAACCCGCTGCAACCGCCCCCAAAACAGCACCTGTTGCTGCAAGACCTGCCGCTCCCGCCGCCGTGCCATCGTCGTCAGGCTCAAGGCGTCCCCTGGTCGAAGTCTCCGGAGGAAACGCCACCCAAATATTCTGACACAGGGAGCAGCGCACCTTTGAGCCGGTCCCTTTCAGTAACGTTTCATCCAAATTGAAACTGGTACTGCATTTCTGGCAGGTAAGAATCATGACACACCCCAACGGTTATAATTTCAAGTGATAGACTTCCGGCAGGTTGCGATAAAACTCGGCATAATCAAGCCCGTAACCCACGAGAAACCCTTTATCAACCGTATGGCAGGCATAGTCCACGGTCACGTCAGCCTCCCGTCTTTCCCGTTTGTCAATCAAGGCACAGATGCGGACCGAAGCCGCCCCGGAAGATTTCAGGTAGTCCACCAGATAGGAAAGGGTCAGTCCCGTATCCACGATATCTTCGACAATCAGCACATCTTTGTTGTTTATATCGATTTCCACGTCTTTGGACAATTTAATCCGCCCGGAAGATGCTGTTTGGTCCCCATAGCTCGAGGCACACATGAAATCGACTTTCACAGGGATGGATAACTGGCGGATCAGATCGGACAGGAAAATAAAGGCGCCCTTTAAAATGCCGATGAGGATCAATTCACGGTCCTTATAATCGGCTGAGATGACTTGGGCGATACGACGAACCTGGATCTCAATCTCTTCTTTCGTGAGTACCGGAATAAATTCAGACATAATAATTTTATCGACACGGCGCTCAAACACGTGCCAGCATACCCCTCCACCCCGCCATCATTCCGGTCGCGTGCAATGGACTCTGGCAGCGAGACTCCGGTCAATCAATGAATCCACCGATCGGACGCCATGGGTTCATCTGCGTTGTGCTGATCCACGGTTTACCGGAAGCGCCAACGCTTACAGCTCGCCCAACGTGAAAAATGATGTCGCCATGCCGCAGCCGTTCACAACCACGATGCGGCCCAAACCGCCTATCAAACGATTTTTTGCATTAAAACAAACAGTTTACTTCGTTATTCGTATTCGAAAATATTGGAGTTGTCAATGAATTTGATTGGTTACAGGCCTGTGGCGGCCAACTTTTCAAACAATTGCTGCTGCTCGGGGGATAATTGCTGCGGCAGTTTCACCTGCACGACAACGAACAGATCACCGCGCCGTTCCTTGCGCATGTATGGCAGGCCGTGGCCGGCAAGTCGCATACGGGTTCCATGCCGCGTTCCCGGAGGGATCTTGACGTTCATGGCCTTGCCCTCCAGCGTCGGAACGGACAGCGTGGTGCCCAGGACCGCTTCCGTCAATTTGACATCACGGTAGACAAACACGTCATGCCCTTCCGCATTAAATCGACTGTCCGGCAGCACACGGGATCGTATATACAAATCGCCGGGCGCACCGCCCATCGGGCTGGGTGCCCCTTTGCCGGCCAAACGCAATTTCTTCCCGGCAATCATGCCTTTGGGAATTTTGACGGTTAAACGTTCGGATTGCCCTTCATGCTGAAAATCCAGCGTCTTGCTGGTTCCCGTGGCAACTTCCTGGAGTGTCAGGGCCAGCTCGTATTCGAGGTCGTTGCCCTTGACAGGACGGCGCCCGCCGCCGCCGAAATCGAAAGGCGCCTCCCCCCGTCCGAAAGAAAAGCGCACCCCCCCCTGCTGTCCGGTCTTAAAGCCGCCGCCAAAACCGAACTCGCGGAAAATGTCGCCGAAATCGAAGTTGCGGAAGATATCCTCCTGGGAATACTGCTGGTGAAACCCTTCCGATCCGAAACGGTCATACTGGCGGCGTTTCTCCTTGTCGCTGAGAACCGCATAAGCTTCGCTGATCTGTTTAAATTTGTCCTCCGCCTGGTGATCCCCCTTGGCATGGTCCGGGTGATATTTCATGGCCATGCGGCGGTAGGCCTTCTTGATCTCTTCATCAGATGCGGTTTTCTCAACACCTAAAACCGCGTAGTAATCCTTCTCAGCCATTGGCTTCCTTTCCCCTCCGGATGAATTGATGGGGACTGCCGGCAGTCGCGTTGTTCACCGGTCGCTGGGCACCTTTTTTGCCGCCGCTCACGCGCCGGATGCGGATGCCCCCGGCGGCCGGCCGGTATAATCGAGCGGTCGCAGACTGCCCCCCGATTAAAAAATGGATATCATTTTATAACTGCTTAAAATATTACAATATTTGCCCATGTCAATGGCTTTTCGCATCATGGAGGAATAAGCTGCATACAGGCGGCCGGGGTGCTTGGTCCGGCCTAGGCTCATATGCTTCCGGAGGAGGCCCGGAAAGTGTTCACCGGGAGGGTGCCCGGGGTCGCGACGTTTGGGCCGAAGCCCGCAGGGTCACCATCAGGGCCGTCAGGGCGGCCGGGGTCATCCCTTCGATGCGGGAGGCCTGACCGATGGTCGTCGGGCGAACAGCGGCCAGTTTATCTTTTAGCTCGTTGGACAATCCATGCACCTTCTGAAAATCGAAGCTGTCCGGAATGCGAACTTTTTCCATATCCTTAAGCTTTTCAGCTTCCTTTATCTGGCGTTGGATATAGCCCTCGTATTTGACTTCGATCTCTACCTGGCGCTTGACCGGTGCGGGCAGGGGCTCCGGCGGTGGGGCCAGCGCGTCGACGGCGTCGTAAGCCAATTCGGCGCGCTTCAGCAATTGGTCCAGGGCGACTCCGCTGCCCAAAGGCCGGGTTCCCTTTGCTTCGAGATAGGCATTGACGGCCGGGAGGGGTTTGACCACGGTCCGTTTCAGACGGCGGATTTCTTCCCGGATGGCCCGGCGTCGCGCGACAACGCCCTTGGCCGTATCCTGGTCGATCAAACCGAGTTCGTGACCGACTTCCATCAGCCGCAGGTCGGCGTTGTCTTCGCGCAGGATGAGGCGATATTCGGCGCGGGAAGTAAACATGCGATAAGGTTCTCTGGTGCCGCGAGTCACCAGATCATCCACCAGCACGGCCATGTAGGCCTGGGAGCGATCCAGCACGAAGGGCGGCCGCCCCTGAAGGCGGCAGGCCGCATTGACACCGGCCCACAGCCCCTGGGCGGCGGCTTCCTCATAACCGGAGGTGCCGTTGATCTGACCGGCCATGTAAAGTCCGGCGATGCGCTTGGTTTCCAAGGTCGGCTTGAGTTGCAAAGGGTTGATGTAGTCATATTCGATAGCATAGGCCGGGCGCATGATCTCGGCCTCTTCCAGACCTTCCACGGCGTGCACAAAGGCCAGTTGAATCTCAAGGGGCAGGCTGTTTCCCAGGCCGCTGGCATAGATTTCCTCAGTATCCAACCCCTCGGGTTCCAGAATGATCTGGTGGCGGTCCTTATCCGGAAACCGCACGATCTTATCTTCGAAGGACGGGCAGTAGCGGGCCGGAATCCCCTTGATGACACCGCTGTATAAAGCGGAAAGGTTCAGGTTCTGCCGAACGACGTCATGGGCCCGCAAGGAGGTGTAGCCGATATAACTGGGTTGTTGGGGCAAAGGGATATGATCGGTAAAAAAGGAAAAGGGATGCCGCTCGGCTTGCAATTCCTGGCATTCAAACCGTGAGAAATCGATCGTGGCCCGGTGCAGACGCGGTGGCGTGCCGGTTTTCATGCGGCCCATGGTAAAGCCGAGTTCCCGCAGGTTGGCGGGCAGGGCATAACTGGCAAATTCCCCGGCGCGACCGGCCTTGATGGAACGATCGCCGATGTGGACCAAACCGCTGAAAAACGTTCCGGTGGCCAGGATGACCGCCCGACAGCCATGGCTGAAGCCGGTATGATCGACCACCCCCACGACGCGGCCGTCCTCCACCACCAGCTCTTCGATCAGGGCCTGTTTGAGGTCCAGTCCGGGGGTGTTCTCCAGCACCTGTTTCATGGCCGTGTGGTAGCGTAACTTGTCGTTTTGGGTGCGGGTGGAGTGGACCGCCGGTCCCTTTTTGGTGTTCAGGGTGCGGTATTGGATGGCCGTCTGGTCGGTGATGCGGGCCATCTGACCGCCCAGGGCATCGATCTCCTTGACCAGCTGCCCCTTGGCCATGCCGCCGATGGAGGGACTGCAAGGCATGGCCGCCACCTTGTCCAGATCGATGACCGCCAAGAGCACCCGGCATCCCATGCGCACCGCCGCCAGGGCCGCTTCGCAACCGGCATGCCCGGCCCCGATGACGACGATATCATACGTTCGCAGGAAGGATTTCATAGCATTTCAGCGTTCCGCCAAGGATTTTCTTTTGATATAATGCGCTTCACAGGTTATGGCACGACATCGTGCCGCCGCGTGAACACCGTCCGGGGTGTGATACGTGGCAGTGATATAGTATCGCCAAGCCGACCGGGTCAAGAACGGGCCGCTAATCCATGGAAACCCCTTATCGTGATCTCAACCGCTATTTTCGGAAACGCTTCGGCCAGCGGGTCCACAAGCTTACGGTGGATGCGGGCCTGACCTGCCCCAACCGGGATGGAACCCTTTCCACACGCGGCTGTATCTATTGCAATGCACAGGGCTCCGGAACGGGTGCCTTTAGCAAAGGGCTTTCCATCCGCGAGCAGCTGGAGCAGAGTAAAAGCGCTGTGGCCCGACGGTTCAAGGCGCACAAATTTATCGCCTATTTTCAATCTTTCAGCAACACCCACGGCCCGGTCGCAAAACTGGCGCGCCTCTATGAGGAGGCCCTCGCCGTCGAGGATGTGGTGGGACTGTCCATTGGCACCCGCCCGGATTGTGTCGGCGATGACGTCCTGGACCTGCTGGCGGGCTATCGCCGGCAGTATCTAATCTGGCTGGAATACGGCCTGCAGTCTGCCTGCGACCGGACCCTGCGTCAGATCAACCGCGGCCACGACGCGGCCTGTTTCAGCGACGCCCTGCGTCGCACCCGCCAAAGGGGGCTGCCGGTCTGCGCCCACGTCATCCTGGGACTGCCCGGTGAAAGCCGCCAGGATATGCTGGCCACCGCCCGGTTTCTGGCCGAACGACGCATTGAGGGGGTCAAACTCCATCTGCTGTATGTTATCCGGGGCACGCCTTTGGAAAAGCGCTATCGGCAAGGCCGGGTCCAGTGCCTCCAACCGGAGGAATATGCCGGCCTGGTGTGTGATTTCATCGAACGTCTCCCGCCGGAAACCGTCATCCAGCGCGTTACCGGCGACCCCCACCCCGATGAGCTGGTGGCGCCCAGCTGGGCGCTGCGCAAACGTGAGACCCTGGAGCGCATCCAGCGTCTCTTCCGACAGCGCGGCAGCCGTCAGGGGGATCGTTTCCGTTCTGCTTCCTGACGCTTGGCGCGGGCTGCCTTAGTTCCCCCGCCAAACGATAGCCTGATCCCAACACCCCAGGGGGGTCTCTTGTGGGATCCCTTCGAATCGGGTATACAAGCCCCCGCAAGCATGTCGGTCTGGAGCGGGCAGACCTTCGCCCCTTGCCGCTTTTGTTTGACGATCACCGGAACCAAAACCATGACGCATTCGCCCTTTCGTGCCCACCACCAACGGGATGTCTTTGACCTGTCGTTTAAAGTCTTCCACGAGCTGATGGCGCGCAAGGTCAACCATATCCTGCTGGTGTCCAGCCCCTATGAGGCCTTTATCATGGAGGAGGAGGGACGCCTGGCCCAGCGCATCATCCAGGAATACCGCGGCCTCAACCTGTCGCGGCCGCCCCACCTGACCTGGGTTTCCACCGCCCGGCAGGCTCTGGAGGAATTGTCCCGCAAATCCTTTGACATGGTCATCACCATGCCGCGCATCGGTGATCTCCCGGCTCACGAACTCGGGCGCCGGATCAAAAAAGACCACCGCCGGATCCCCGTCTTCCTGCTGACCCCCGACCCCAACTGGATGCGTCTCGACCCCCAGTGCTTCAACGAGGACTGCATCAACCGCGTTTTCATCTGGAGCGGCAATGCCGATCTTCTCCTGGCCATTATCAAAAGCGTTGAAGACGCCATGAACGTGGCCTACGATACGGAACGGGCCCGGGTGCGCGTCATCATCCTGGTGGAGGATTCGCCGCTCTATTTTTCGGCCTTGCTGCCCCTGCTGTATAAGGAAATCGTCTCCCAAACCCAGGCGGTCATGGAAGAATCCCTCAACGAAGAGCATCGCTTTTTTCGGATGCGGGCCCGCCCCAAGATTCTCATGGCCAGCACCTACGAAGAGGCACTCAAGCTTTACCGCACCTTCCAGCCCTATCTGCTGGGGGTTCTTTCGGATGTACGGTTTCCGCGTCAAGGCCGGCTCGATCCGGATGCCGGCTACGCCCTGCTGCGGTTGATCAAAGACGAAACACCCGATGTGCCCCTCTTGAATTTCAGCTCCGAGGAGTCCAACCGTGAAAGGGCTTCCCACATTCCGGCCGTTTTTCTGAATAAGAACTCGCCGATTCTGCACGAGGGGATCCGGCGTTTTTTTCAGGAGCACCTGGGGTTCGGTGATTTCGTATTCCGCCTGCCGGACGGCTGCGAGGTCGGACGGGCCGCCAATCTTCGGCAGCTGGAAGCCATTCTGCCCGACATTCCCCAGGAATCGATTCTCTACCATGCCCGCCGCAATCATTTTTCCGGCTGGCTCATGGCGCGCTCGGAAATTCTGCTGGCCTACCGTCTGCGCCCGGTCAAAGTATCGGATTTCGCCACCACCGAAGAATTAAAGGAATATTTGGTGGATTGCCTGAAGGAGCGTCGCCGGGGGCGGCAGCGTGGTGTCGTCACAGATTTCGATCCCGACAATTACGATCCTGAAGCCGATTTCGTCAAAGTCGGGCGGGGGTCCCTGGGGGGCAAGGCGCGCGGGCTGGCCTTCATGGCCAGTCAAATTCGCGCCCTGGGACATCTGGACGAACGCTACCCCGAGGTGACCATCGAGGTGCCCAAAACGATCGTGATCTCCACGGAAGCGTTCGACACCTTCATCCATCAGAACCAGTTGCGGGACATGGCCTCAAGCGATCAGGAGGATGCCCGGATCATCGATGTCTTTCTGAAAAGCCACCTGCCCGACAGCCTCGAAAACGCCATCAGCCTCTTTATCGAACAGGCCCAGCACCCCCTGGCCGTACGCTCATCCAGCCTGCTGGAGGATGCCCAGCACCAACCCTTCAGTGGTCTTTACCAGACCCTCATCCTGCCGAACTGCCATCCTGACATCGAAGTACGCCGCCGTCAGATGGTGCGCGCCGTAAAGCTGGTTTACGCATCAACTTACCTCAAACGCGCCCGCACCTACGCCCGCAGCACCGGGCATCGCCTGGAACAGGAGCAGATGGCGGTGCTGGTCCAAAAGCTGACCGGTGCCGAGCATAACGGCCTGTTCTACCCGGCCATTACCGGGCAGGCCAGTTCCTTCAATTTTTATCCGGTGGCACGCATGAAGGCCGAGGAAGGCATCGCCCTGATCTGTCTCGGCTTCTCTTCCTCGGAGGAGATCAAACGCCGGGCCCTGCGATTTTGTCCGTCCCACCCGGAGCTGTTGCCCCAGTTCTCCACCGTCGAGGATATCCTTAAAAACGCCCAGCGGTCTTTTTTTGCCATCGACATGCCGACCGCCCGTCGTCTGGTGGATGCGGATACACGCGCCGTTCTCGTGCGCCGTGATATTGACGACTGCCGCAACGACGCGCCCATCGAAGCCATGTGCAGCACCTATATCCCCGCCGAAAACCGTATACGGGATTCCCTGACGCCCCGGGGATATCCGGTACTCACCTTTGCCCCGCTTCTCAAACACCGCCGCTTTCCCTTGGCGGACATTCTGGCCGACCTCCTGGCCGCCTGCCAGGAGGGCATGGGCGGGCCGGTTGAAATCGAATTCAGTGTCAATCTGACCGGCGCGGCCGATACACCGAATGAATTTCACCTGCTGCAAGTTCGCCCCATGCCCCAATTCGATTTGCAGGCCCGCCCGATGCTATCCGATTCCCAGAAGGCCCACGCCGTCTGCTATTCACGTCTGGCCTTAGGCAACGGCCACTATGACGACATGGCGGACATCGTTCTGGTGGATCCGGAAACCTTCGATCCCGCCCGCACGATCGATATTGCCGCTGAGATCGGCCGTCTCAATGCCGAATTGCAGCAGGCCCAAAAACGCTATCTCCTGATCGGTCCGGGGCGCTGGGGATCAGCCGACCGCTGGCTGGGCATACCGGTCGCCTGGCAGGATATATCGGGGGTCGGCGCCATCATCGAAACGTCACACCCGGCATTGCAGGCCGATTCCTCCCAGGGATCCCACTTTTTTCAGAATCTGACGTCCTCCGGCATCTGCTATCTGACCCTCCAGAACAGTTCCGACGGGTTCTTGCGCTGGGACTGGCTGGCGCGGCAGACCCCCCGGGCGCATACCGCCTATTTGAAGCACATCCGACTCGCCTATCCAGTGCAGCTCTATGTGGATGGCAAATCTTCGGAGGGCTTCGTTTTGGATCCCCAGGAAAGCCGGCCGGAGGCTGAAGGCTCGGCCGCCCCATAGGCCGCCCACTTCCCTGCCGGAAAGGAATCGCGCCCTCATGGCCGTCGTTTCACGCCCTCGTCTTCCCTCCCTTGCCAAGCTGCTGATCAGCGTCATGGCGCTGGGCCTGATCTTTGGTCTGTATCGCCTGATCCTCCATCAAAACGTCGCCCGGCATGTGCAACTTCTGGCCCGATCCATACCCAACTGCACCGGAATACGCTACGGCAGGCTCAAGATCCCTTTCTTTTCATTTCAGGCTCACCTCCACAGGGTTCGACTCGATTTTGCGAACGGCATCGCGCCCATCACCATCGATGCGATTCATATCCGCCGTTTCCGCCCCGGCGACCGGCTGCCCCGGATACTGGACGTTGCTGTGGAGGGGGTCGTCGCCCCCTCCGGGCATCCCCTGGTGCCCTTTGGACACAGGCTGCGGGAGTTGGGCTATCCCGTGGTGCGCGGCGATCTGCATATCCAATGGACGCGCCGCGGAACGACCCTGGACGCCTGGGATCTGGATCTGGCGTTCAAGATGGCCGAAGCCGGCGACATGGCCCTGGCCTTGAACCTTGCCAAAGTGAATCTAGAGGGGGTCTTTCTGGCCCTGCAAAAACCGGTCAACTGGCTGATGGTCTTGCCCTCTATGGAATTGATGGCGTTCCGCGGCAGTTATCGGGATAGGGGGGTGTTCGAACGGGCTGTCAGGGTGGCCGCCCGTGACCGGGGCCAAACGCCCCAAGCCTTGCGTGCGGCATTGCAGCATCAATTGCAGATAGAGGAGCAAAACGAAAAAGATCCCCACCTGCGGTCGGTCTGGCAGGCGCTGGACGCCTTTGTCCGCCATCCCGGCCGTATCCGTCTGCGCACGAACCTGGCAGGCCCCATCCCCCTGGGGCAGTTGTGGTGGCTGCGCCGGCCGCGGGACGTTATCCAGCGGCTGGGTCTTGAATGTCGCGTGGGATAATGGCGGCCGCGGCCGCTCTGCACCGCGGCGCCTAGTCTGCTTGCCCGGGGCGGGGGCTCAATTCCAGTCCACCCCCGCGTGCTTCAGATAGTCCCGGGCGTCTTTATTTCCCAGAAAACCGGCTTCCATGAAATCTTTCATGGCCAACGCTTCTTCGCCGGCCAGGAGGTAAACCCGCCCCCGCCCGTAAAAATAGGCGCCGTTGGTGGGATCCCGATCAATGGCCTGGGAAATCGCCTTGACGGCCGCCTCAAACCGCCCCATTTCGCCATAGGCCACCCCGAGCTGGAAGTAAGCCTCGGCCCTCTCCGGCGCCAGATCGATGGCTTTTTGATAGCAGCGTGCCGCTGCCTTGTAATTGCCGTAAGCGGCCAACAGACCGCCGCGGTCCATCCAATAGGCTGGCGTGTTTTTGATGTCCGGCGAGGGTTTCTCAGTATGAGGCGGTTCGGATACCGTTCGAGGGTTCATCTCTCCGGCCATTGTTTTGGCCTGGGTCTCTGTCATGCGGCTTGAAAGGGCGGCCATAAGACCGATCATCTGCTGAAGGTCCTGCACCCCAACCTGGGTGCGGGTGGTCAGGGTACCGCTCTGCATCTCGGCCTGCATGGTCAAGGTTCCGATGTCCGCCGGAATGGCGACAGTCTGCCCCGCATCCGGCATGAAACTCTGCAGGCCGCGCAGGTAGGCCCCCAAATCCATGGAGAATTCGCCCAGGGGCCCCTGGGCGGGACCCTTTTGCAAACCGGTGACTTGAGAAATCATCTTGGTTATCGTCGCATCGCTGGAGGCCATCAGAATCAGGCCGTCCACCGTGGTCATGCGCGTCTGGTAGTCCTGCAGAGCGCCCATGGCCGGCATCTGAGCGCCGGCAGGATTCATGGCGGGAAAACGCGTCCGGACCCCGATGACCTTGTGGCCGGCAATGGTGGTGTCCGGCATCCGTTCGTACAGGGGCGTTACCGTTTGACCGGTCTGTTTCTCCATCATGGCGGCCATGCGTTGATTGTATTTTTCGAACCAGGGCAGGTAAACCCGGTCCAGATAGTCGTTCGCGTCCACCGTATCATGCAGGGCGTAAATCATCTCGAAGCGCATCTGGCCCTGATCCATGTCCAGGCCGCCGACCATCTCGCCGGTCAACCCCTTGGCAATCTGGGCCAACTCGTCGAAATCAAATCCCATTTTTCGATAAAATTGTCCGAAGGTGGCCCCCAGCATCTGCATGGCCCCGGCCACATTGTAGGATCGCGCACGAAAATGCATGGGATAATCCGGACGATAGCCGTCCAGACGCTCATCCGCCTGCTGGTCGGTCAATACCCCTGCCAGATAAGACTCCGGCATGGCCTGCACGTCCAACAGCAACAGCAGGTTCCGTGGGTCGAGATTCAGGCCGAAACGCAGGGTTTGCACCTGTTTGAACGTCGCGACGAGATCGCGCACCAACCGTTGGGTTTCTTCCTGTGTCAGGGGAGCTTCCCCACTGCCAGGGGTACCGGCAGCCATGTTCTGGAGGGCCGCCTCGATTTGCGCTTCGGATTGCAGCAAAACATCGTGTGCTGCCAACTCGACAACGATATTGGCCTCTGATCCGCGTTGGGATACCGCGCGCAAATGCTCACCCAATGCATCCGGCAGAGGCGCATCCGGCGCCGGCGGAAAGCGCAGCAGGTAGTAATCCTCTCCAGCTATGGCGCCATAGGTTTCCTGGAAGGCGTCATTCGGTTTCTGGAAAGGCAAAAAGACCAGCCAGGATGACATCTGGCCGTCATAGACCATGCCTGCCACCACCGGGCGCGCGGGATCGATCCAATCCGTGCCCTGCAACAGGCCCTTGATCATCGCGGTCTGGGAAGATGGATTGGCCTCCGTATTGGCCGGCATCAAAGATTCCAGATCTTGCAGCAGACGGTCAATATCGCGGATCTTGATCGTCACGACCGGCGCGGCGGCGGCAATCGTCTGCCCCTGAACCGGCAGCGCCGCCGCCACAATAAACACCATCATCCATATACCGAGCGCCAATGCCATGCATCGTCTGGTCCACATAAGGATCGATCTCCCATGAGCTGAAATTGAAATAAAGTCCGCGCCTTCGCCTTGGCATTGATCCATCGCTGCCGTTGGCGAACATCCTTATAGATGAACGTGATTATATCATCATCCCCACGGCATAGGCAAACCGCGTGGGTCCCGCCCGGGAAAGACCCGGCACCGCTCGTCGCAGGTACAGGACTTGATCATTTCAGGGGAATTCATTATCTATAGGCGCATTGTGACGATCGCGTTTGGGACTTTGGGGAAAAGCTGTTCGTTAGAACATTATGAAAGGGGGACCGCCCATGGCGGTTGAAAACGATCTCGTTCTCATTCATCACGAAGACCAGCCCGTGATATTTGCACGCATCGAGGAAATTTTGCCGGATGCCAAGCCGGACTGGTATCATGTCAAACTGCTGCTGCTGCAAGTTCCGCCCCAGGTGGTCACCTGGATTCTGCGGGATATTTATATCGACGGCCAGGAGTTCACCATGAACGGCCAGCGCATGCGCCTGGAGAAGGTGATCTCTCCGGTGGAAAGCGTCAAGACGCCGGAAACTGACGCGCCACCGTCTTCGCCGCCACCGTCGGGGAGCGGCCGGGTCATCTCCCTCTCAGATTTGAAAAAGAAATAGAATGCCGCGGGATCATCCGGCGTCATGACAGATACCCCCACCACCAAAACGATCCTGTCGGCCTCGCGACGTACCGATATCCCGGCCTTCTATATGGAATGGTTCATGGCGGGCATCACCAGGGGTGTTTTCGAGGTTCTCAATCCTTACAACCAGCATCGTCGTCAGGTCCCGGCACAGCCCCACCAGGTCCACAGCATCGTCTTCTGGTCCAAAAACTTCGGTCCCTTTCTGCATGACGGCTTCGATCGAAGGCTGCAGCGCAAGGGCTACCATTTATTTTTCAATTTCACCATCAACACCGCCAGCCCGGTTTTGGAGCCCCATGTCCCGCCCCTGGAGGAGCGCCTCCGTCAGATGGCCGTACTGGCCGAGCGCCACGATCCCCGGGCCATCACCTGGCGTTTCGACCCCATCTGCTTTTTCCGCACCGCGCCGCATGAAGCCCTCCGCCATAATCTTGACGACCTGGAAACCATCGCCGACGCCGCGGCCCGTTTGGGCATCCGTCGCTGTGTTACTAGCTTCGTGGATCTCTATCGCAAAGTCCTCATCCGTCTCCCGTCCAAGGGATTGGAATTGGTCGATCCACCACTGGATGTCAAAAGTGAGATCCTGGTCAACATCGCGGAAAAATTGCGCGAACGGGAAATTGCCCTGGGGGTTTGCTGTGAGCAGGTGGTTCTGGAAGCCTTGCCGCCCAGTACCGGCATCCACCCGGCCGCATGTATCCCAGGTCCCTTGTTGGCCCGTCTCTTCGGTTCCGATATGCTTTTGAAAAAAGACCCGGGGCAGCGCCGCACCGCAGGGTGCACATGCAATGCCACCGTGGACATCGGCTCCTACCGCTGGCATCCGTGCCACCACAATTGTCTCTTCTGTTATGCCAATCCACGCCCGCCCCGGCCGTCCCCGGCAGAAAAGCGACACTGACCCATGCAGATCGGCACCCTGGCCCTGGCCAATAATCTCGTTTTCGCGCCGCTGGCCGGCATTTCCAATCTTCCCCTGCGGCTTTTGGCCAAAGAAGCGGGCTGCGGTCTGGTCTGTTCCGAAATGGTCAGTGCCAACGGGCTGGTCTATGGATCGCACAAAACCGCACAGCTGCTGCACACCGTTCCGGAAGAATATCCCCTGGCGGTCCAGCTATTCGGGAGCGACCCGGCCCTAACGGCCGAAGCCGCCCGCATGGCCGTGGCCTCCGGCGCCGCCCTGATCGATATCAACTTCGGCTGCGCCGTCAAAAAAATCGTCCGGACCGGTGCCGGGGTGGCCCTGATGCGCACACCGGACCGGGCCCAGGCGCTCCTGAAAGCCGTGCGCCAAGCCATCGCGGTGCCCCTGACCATTAAGATCCGCAGCGGATGGGATACCTCCGGCCGTCAAGCGCTCAGACTGGCACGCCAGGCAGAGGACTGCGGTGTGGACGCCCTGACCATCCACCCGCGTAGCGCCTCTCAGGGCTTCCGGGGCCATTCGGACTGGACGCTGATTGCCGCCGTCAAAAACAGCCTGCAAATTCCCGTCATCGGCAATGGGGATATTGGGACGGCGGAGGACGCGCTGCGCATGCTTTCCGAAACGGGATGTGATGGCGTTATGGTGGGGCGGGCCGCGATCGGGAACCCTTTTATTTTTGCGGCCATCCAGGCGCGCCTGGAAGGCCGACAACCCCAGGCGCCTACCCTGGGTCAGCACTTCCGGGTCATGAAACGCTATCTCAGGGATTCCGTGGCCTACCTGGGGGAGCGCCAGGCCTGTCTCATGATGCGCAGTCGCTTGGGCTGGTTTGTCAAAGGCCTGCATGCCAGCAGCCAGTTTCGGAAGACGATCGCCCTGGTAGGCACCATGGATGAGGCCCTGGCAGCCATCGAGGCGTATGAGCGGATGCTCGCGGATCAGCAAGCGGTTTCCCCCGGAGGATAAAACAACCTCATCCTCCACCGCCCATCGGGTCGTTACCCCGTAAAAAGACGTCCGGGAACAGGCTATCGCCGGTGGACGTTATTCTGCGTCGAGGCCGTCATTCTTCCGGCAATACGACGCTGTAGTCCTGCAGATGGCCTCCTTCAACCAGGTGTGCTTCGCTGTGGTCGGGGTACACGTGGGTGATCTGCAAGCGCCCGACGCGCTCCCCGGTAAGGAAAAACTGCTGGTTGTTGAGGCCCTCGATAATTTGGCTGTTGTAAACGGCCAAGATGTTCCCGGGTACAAGACCGGTATCCGCACCGGCGGAAAGGGTGATGCGGGATCCGTCGATGCCGGTGACATAACCCCGCCAGGGCTGGTCTTCAAGAACGTTGCAGACCATTTCACTCATTTCGGCGGCAATCTTCCCCAGAGCGGTCCGCAATTTGGCCATATCTTCTTCCCGCAAACGGCCGTCGCTGCCGGGTTCCAACTCGTCCACATTCATCTTGTGAGTCAGGGTTTTATCGAGCAGTTTGGTGCCGGTTTCCGCATCGTAGATCTCCACCAGGATCGCCACGCGCAGATTTCCTTCAGGCGCTTTGTACCACAGGACACCACTAATTTCGTTGGACAGGCGAACGTCGATGATGGATCCCGTCACAACGGCATTGATGCCGCTATAACGGGCCAGGGTCGTCATGGCGAAGCTGTTCAAACGTCCGAACTGGTCGCGGGGCAACTGGGTCAAACTCTCGGGAAAGCGCGCATCTCCCTGCCGGAGCAAATGGACGTTGCGGCTGCACTCATCCAGCAAATCAGGCCACAAGCGGCCTTCAAAGGCCGCTTTAACGCCCGGGCTAACAGTGGCCTTCTGGCTGACAAACCCGAGGAACGCCACCTGTTTTTTGAGCTTGCTTCTGGAAACGTCGACCTCTTCGAGCTGAGCCGGCGCCGGCGCTTCGGACGGCATCGATTTCCGGCTGTCGGAGATACTGGCCATTTCCAGCGGCACGGGGCGTTCTTCCCCTGCGGGCGCCGAGCCGTCCTGGGCCGCAGGTGCTGCTGGTGCTGGGGCAAGCGATTCTGTCGAAGAACGCAGATCGTCTTTTGCCGCCGGCGGTGTTGTCTCCCGGCCGGCGCCATGATCGTCGCTCGGCATCCCGCTATCTTCAGCGGCAACGCCAGCGGCAGAGGCTTCCACCAAGTCCTCTTCCTGAATTTTCGCGGTTTGGGGCGTCCCTTCACCATCCACAGCCGGTTCGGGTTGGCTAGACGACGAAACCGCTTTGGGAGCATCGCCGGCAGTTGTCGACGTCTCTCCAGCAGGAGGCGTGGTGGCTTCCTGAAGCAAGCCCTCATTTTCCGCCATGACAGGCGCGGGCGCATCAGCGCTTTGTACCGGCACGTCCTTGGCAAGTGGTGTTTCAGCCACCGGCGGGGGGACTGTCGCCGGCATTGCCGCGGATGCTGCTGCGGTAGGCGATGCTTGATTTTCCGTCGCAGGGCGCGCACTTTGATCCGCACTGGGCGCAGCCTCACCCGCCGCGGCAAGCGGCTCAACCGGTGCAGCTTCAACGGCCGCCTTGGAGGGTGTCGACTCGGCTTCCCCTACCGCCGTGGTTGCACTGTCAGGCCCCTCGGCCAGGGCTTCCGTCGAGGTATCGGCGACCGCCGCCTCGGCGGCTGCATCCGTGAGCTGGGGCTCATCCGGGGCCTTCGCGGATGGCGTTTCCGCCGACGTGCCGGTCTCCTGATCGGCGGTGGCCGTCTGCCCCGCTTCGGTCACCGGCGCGGTCGTTTCAGCCCCGTCGGATCTAAACATGAAATAAGTGCCGGCCACCGGAATATATAGGGTCTTCAAAACATCGTGGACCAGGTAAACAGGCGTTTTCATGACCGCGGCAATCCCGGCATTGTAAGCCACGCTGCTGGCATAGGAGCCGGAAGGAGGCGGGTGGGTCCCATCTTCTTGATCGGATACGGCGGTGGCGTTGCGGTAGGGGATGATGACGTCCACAAGACCGGCATCGACGGCGTTGAAATTGAAGGTTTCGCGCCCCTCCTCCACCATTTCACAGGCGTAGGCCGCCTGGCCGCCTTGGCCGGACAGGGTCGTCGCGGTACTGCGTTCAGGGTAGTGGATGCCCCCCTGGGGCTGGTAGAGGACCTCTAACGTCCGGAAATGCAGGTAATAGGGATGACGTTCGCCAAGAATGCGGTCAGCGTAAGGATCACAGCGCTTTTCACCTAAGGCGCCGGCCATTCCGGGTTCCCCGAAATACCAGCTCTTGAAATCCTTTTCCTGACTGAGGTTGAAAAAACATCCGGAAAGGCCAAGCGCCAGTCCCAATACGATACCCCAGTATAAAAAACGTTTCCCGGAACCTCTGGTCATTGTTGTCTGTTCCCCGGCGCGGTTCCAAATCCAGCGCATACCCATGCGATGCTGTTTGAGGGGGTGGAGCGCCAATCGCGCCTTTTTGCCGGCTTCGTGGGTAAAATTCGCGGTAGTTCTATACCGGAGCCACTAAAATTTCAATGATTTTAATCAAGAAGGCGGAAAGTCAGAGGGTTGCGGGGGAAGGCGATGTCTGTCTTGACAGCGGGTCGACGTTCATGGTTTAGGACTTAATCTCATAGACACCGAACGGGAGGGAATGCCGATATGGCCTCCATTGATGAACAGATTCTGCGGGCCGCCAAGGAAGTGGTTGTGAAATTCATCGAGGCCGGGCGCGTTTCGCCCGCCGGATTTCCGGAAACCTTTCGCACGGTGTACACCACCATTGATCAAACCGTACGCCAAACGAACGGCGCGGAAGCCGCCGATAACACCGATTAGACCCCGCCACCGGATGCCCCCTATCATCCAATCCGGAACGAAACAAAAATTGGCGATAGGGAGCGCTGCTCTAACGCCTTCCCCTATCGCCATTGATGGTTGTCGCCGGGCAAGGTCCGCTGCCCGGCGATATCACTTAGATCAATTGAATCATTCACACAGCTCAAACAGGGCGGCCGCACCCATCCCGCCGCCGATACACATGGATTCCACACCGTATTTCGCGCCGCGCTCCTTCATGTTGCGCAGCAAAGTCGCGCAAAGCTTGGCGCCGGTGCATCCCAGCGGATGGCCGAGGGCAATCGCCCCGCCGTTGACATTGATCTTGTCCATGTCGTTCTCCAGTCCCAGCTGCCGGATGCAGTAAAGGGCCTGGGAGGCAAAGGCCTCATTGATCTCAAAAAGATCGATGTCTTTGACCTCCATGCCGGCCAGTTTGAGCAGTTTCGGGATGGCGTAGGCCGGCCCTACTCCCATTTCGTCGGCCGCGCAGCCTACCGTGGTGTAGTACTTCAGCTTGGCAATCGGCTTTAAACCGAGTTCCTTGACTTTTTCCGCACTCATGATGACGGCGGCGGCCGCGCCGTCCGTGGTCTGGGAGGAATTCCCGGCCGTGACGGAACCATTGACGGCGAAAACAGGCCGCAGCTTGGCAAGGCCTTCCACCGTCGTGGTGGCACGGACACCGTCGTCAAAGTCCTGCAGGAAGGTTTCTTTGCGGTAGGTGCCCTTGTCGGTCAGGACAAATTTGGCCGCCGGCGTAGGCACGATTTCGGTAAAAAGTCCCTTTTTCTGGGCTTCCGCCGCCTTCATCTGGGACTGATAAGCAAAGGCGTCCTGGTCTTCGCGGGAGACATCGTAGCGGTTGGCCACGTTTTCCGCGGTAATGCCCATGGAGGCATAGAGGTCGGCCTGCTGGCGGGTATATTCAGGATGAGGGCGCGGCAGGTTGCCGCCCATGGGGACATAGGTCATGGATTCCACGCCGCCACCGATGGTGATGTCGGACCAGCCCGCCATGACACGCAGGGAGGCCTGGGCGATGGCTTCCAGACCGGAAGAGCAGAAACGGTTGACCGTGGCGCCGGAGACGCTCTCCGGAAAACCGGCGATCTGGCCGGCAATGCGACCAATGTTCAAACCCTGCTCCGCCTCGGGGAATGAGCAGCCGATCATCAGATCTTCCACCTGGTCCGGTGTCAGATTGGCGGTTTTCTCGACAGCCGATTTCAGGATGAAGGACAACAGGTCATCGGGTCGGGTATCTTTAAACGCCCCCTTGCCTCTGCGGCAACCAGGGGTTCGCACGGATGTAACGATATAGGCATCTCTCATGGTTGATTCCTCCTTGGATGATACGTCCGGGTTGCCGGATTAGTTGCGCAAGGGTTTGCCTGTTTTGAGCATGTGCTCGATGCGGGCCAGGGTCTTTTCCTGTTTCAGGAAGTCGATGAACGCTTCGCGCTCGAGGTTGAGGATCACGTCTTCGTCCACTTCGCTGTTGGTCCGTACATCGCCGCCCGCCACCACGGTGGCAATCCGCCGCGCCAGAAAGGCGTCATATTCGCTGACATAGCCGGCGCTTTGCATGTTAAAAATCTCGCCGTTGACCATGCCTTCCGCAGCGGCGCCCAGAACTTTCACCTTTTTCTTGGCCGGCGGCGCATAGCCGGCATCCGCCATACGCAGCACTTCCTTCTTGGCTTCACCGATCAGCAGATCACGGTTGAATACGATACGATCCTGGGGTCCCAGGAATCCGTTGGCCCGGGCCTGGGCCGCGGACATGGACACCTTGGCCGTCGCAATGTTCATAAAGGTCGGGATGAAGAATTTGGAAAGGTCGACATCCTTGACGTTGGCCGGAATGGACGTGACCGCTTTTTTCCAGAGGTTTTTACACCCCCCCCCGCCGGGCAGGAGCCCGACCCCGATTTCCACCAGGCCCATATAGAGCTCGGCATGGGCTACGATACGGTCGGCCGCCAGGCAGACCTCGCAACCGCCGCCCAGAGCCAGTCCGTATGGGGCGGCCACAACGGGAAACGGGCTGAAGGTCTCCTTTTGAACGACGGCGTGCAGGGCCTTGATCATCTCTTCGACGTCACCCAGGCGATTGGTTTTGACGGCCTCGCCCACCTGGACCAGATCAGCGCCGGCCGAGAAGGCGCCGGGCATGCCGCCGGCCTGGTTGCCGATCACCAGACCCACGCCGTTTTCATCGACATAGTCCAGGGCTTCGTCCATGAATTGGATAATTTCGGCGTTCAGGGCGTTCATTTTGGTGTGGAATTCACAGCAGAAAACACCGTCGCCCAAATCGACCAGGGAGGCGGAAGCACAGCTTTTGACCAACTTGCCGGCGCCCTTGAGGGCCGCCAGGGAAATGTTGCTTTCACTGACCACGACGTCCTTGTAGGTCTTGGCAGTGAAATCGTAGAAAGACACCTTGCCGTCGGCGGTCTTGTAGAAAGATTCGACGCCGGCGGCCAGCATATCTTTAACCTTGCCCGGCACCGCCATGCCGTCGGCTTCCATCTTGGCCACGGATTCCCTGACCCCGATGGCGTCCCAGGTCTCAAAGGGGCCCATCTCAAAATTGTAGCCCCACTTCATGGCGTTATCGATTTCGACGATGGTGTCCGAAATTTCCGGGATGCGGTTGGCGGAATAAATCAGTTGGCTGGCCACAGCCTTCCAGGCAAAACGGGCGCCTTTGTCATCGCCGTAAACGATGGCCCGCATTTTTTCCGGCAGGGTTTTCGCTTTTTTGGCTTCGGCCAGGCAGGGCAGATCAACTTTCTGCCAGTCTTCGTATTCCAGAGTTTCCGGATTGATGACCTTGCGGACTTTCTTCCACTCGGGGGTCAAGTCGGTCTTGTAGAAACCGGCCTGGGTTTTCTTGCCCAGGAGTTTCTTTGCGATCATCTGATTGACGAAGTCCGGGATGACGAAGTCTTTTTTTTCCTCTTCATCCGCGATCAACTCGTAGCTGTTGCGGGCCACATGTCCCATGGTGTCCAGGCCCACCAGGTCCGAAGTCTTGAACATGGCTGTCTTGGGCCGGCCCATGGCCGGTCCGAACAGGGCATCCACTTCCTGGATGGTCAACCCTTCTTCCACCATCAGTTGCATGGATTTGACCATGCCCTGGACCCCGATACGGTTGCCCACGAAATTGGGTGTATCCTTGGCCCAGACAATGCCCTTGCCGAGAATGCGTTCGCCGAAATCCGCGATGAAGGCCAGAATGTCTTGATCGGTTTCCTCGCCCGGAATAATTTCCAGCAAATGCATATAGCGCACAGGGTTGAAAAAGTGGGTCCCCAGAAAATGCTTGCGGAAATCATCGCTCAGTCCTTCGGACATGGCCTTGAGGGGAATGCCGGATGTATTGGAGGAAACGATGGCGCCGGGCTTGCGCACGCCGTCGATACGTTTGAAGAGATCCTGTTTGACTTTCAGATTCTCAACGACCACCTCGACGATCCAGTCGCAGCCGGCCAACTTGTCGAAATCATCCTCCAAATTGCCGATCGAAATCCGCTGAATATCTTTTTTCTGCATCAGCAACGCCGGCTGGATGGTCAGCAAGTTGTCATAGCCGGTTTTGACCATACGGTTGCGCGCCTTGGGATCCTTTTTTTCCTCCTCGCTCAAATCGAAGGGAACGATGTCCAGCATCAACGTCTCGACGCCCGCGCTGGCCAGGAGCGCCGCAATGCCGCCACCCATGACACCGGAGCCGATAACCGCGGCCTTTCTGATTTTTCGCACCATGTTTACCTCCATAGATGAATTAAGGGAATACATTATGAATGGGTATTCACTAAAATAATCTGTCTTATTCACATCTGTCAAGACAAAAAAACGTTCTTGCCCTGCTGTCAAGCGATGCCACTTGATTATATTTTATCAAATATTTTCTATCAGTTCTAAATTTTGTCGGTTCCGTTTGGAGCCATTTCACGATCCTGGGCCAGAGACCTTCAAGGGAATGAATAATTATTCACTTCTAAATTTAGCTTCAAATTAAAGCCAAAAAAATTATAACTATTTAATTTTTTAGTTTTTTTTAACATATATTATCTTTTTGCACTCTTGTTCAGCAATATGAATAATCATGCACTCGAATAGGAAAATGGGGACGCTCACTGCCATAGCAAGCGGTACAATAGGGACGGAAGCTTGGAATACGTGCAAAAGAAACGGCGTGGGTCTGGAATGGAGGCCGAAACAGCCGGTGCTTCGCGCAATCCGTTACACGGAATCAATCGCTGCGGCGCCACGCCGGATGACGGCAGACAGGTTATTCTAAAAGGGACCCTCCTTCATATATCCTCCAAACGATGGCAGGCGGCCTGGTGTTTTCCGTCGGGTGTGTCGGGTACCGGCCGCAGTCTTGGGATCTCATCACGGCACCGTTCAATTGCGTATGGACAACGGGTCCGGAAGTGACAACCGCTGGGGGGATTGATAGGGGATGGCACATCGCCCGTCAGCACTTGTTGGTCCTTACGACTATCCGGATCCGGGATGGGGATGGCCGAAATAAGGGCGCGGGTGTAAGGATGCCCGGGAACGCGGTACAGGGTATCCGCATCGGCGTATTCGACGATACGCCCCAAATACATCACGGCGATGCAATCGGAAATATGCTTCACCACCGACAGGTCGTGGGCGATAAAAAGATAGGTCAATCCCATATCGCGCTGCAATTCGAGCAAGAGATTGATAATCTGCGATTGAATGGAAACATCCAGGGCTGACACCGGCTCGTCGCAAACCACCAGCCGGGGCTCCAGGGCGATCGCCCGTGCGATGCCGATCCGCTGACGCTGCCCACCGCTGAATTCGTGCGGAAACCGCCCCAGGGTTTTGGGCGAAAGCCCGACGCGTTCCACCAGGCGGCCGATGCGTTCCCGGCGCTCGGCGGGTGTGCCGATGCGGTGGATGCGAAACGGCTCTTCCAGGATCTCCTGGATCGTATGGCGGGCATTGAGGGATTCGAAAGGGTCCTGGAAAATAATCTGCATATCCCGCCGGACCGCTTGCAGGCGGCGGCGATCCAGGGCCATGAGGTTGCGGCCATCAAATAAGAGTTGACCTGCAGTGGGCTGGTAAAGCCGCAGGATCGTGCGCCCCACCGTGGTTTTGCCGCAGCCGGACTCGCCCACGAGCCCCAGCGTTTCCCCGCTATTGATCGCGAAAGAGACGCCGTCGACCGCATAAACCTGGGCCACGCGGCGGCGCATCACACCGCCGTAAACCGGGAAATACATTTTGAGATCTGCCACCGTCAGCAACGGTTGGGTCATGTTCTTCTCTCTGTTTCCATTGACATGCGCGAACGCCTCGTCATCGTCCCTCTGGGTTCCGCCCGGCAAGGCTTTCCCAGGGATCCAGTTTGTCGGCAAAATAACACGCCGCTTTGTGATCCGGGCCGACATCCTTCAGGGGCGGCGACGCCGTGGCGCAAACGGCACGGGCATAAGGGCAGCGGTTCCCGAATCGGCAGCCGGGGGGCAGGTCGTCCAGGGACGGCACAACGCCGGTGATAACGTTCAAAGGCTGCTTATGGGGCGAATCCAGGGTGGGAATGGCCTTGAGGAGCCCCCGGGTGTAAGGGTGGCGTGGATTATAAAACAGCTCCCGAATGGGCGCCGTCTCCGCCACCTGGCCGGCATACATCACCACCACGTCCTGGCAGAGCTCGGCGATGACGCCCAGGTCGTGGGTGATAAAAATCACCGACATGCCCGTTTCCGCCTGGAGTTGACGAATCAAGCTCAGAATCTGGGCCTGAATGGTCACATCTAGGGCGGTGGTGGGTTCATCGGCAATCAGGATGTCCGGCTTGCAGGCCAGTGCCATGGCAATCATGACCCGCTGCCGCATACCGCCTGAAATCTGATGGGGATATTCGCCCATACGTCTGGCCGGTTCGGGGATCCCCACCTTCTGGAGCATCTCCAGCACCGCTGCGCGGATGGCCCGGTCGCTCATTTCCGTATAATGCAGGCGAAAAACCTCACCCACCTGGCGCCCGATGGTATGCACCGGATTGAGGGCCGTCATGGGCTCCTGAAAAATCATGCCGATCTGGTTGCCCCGCAAGGCATGCATGTCGCCGGGCGGCAAGGTCACGATATCGGTGCCCTTGAACAGGATTCGTCCCTCAAGAATTTTGCCGGCCGGTTTGGGCAGCAGCCGCATAATCGAAAGGGCGGTGACACTCTTGCCGCAGCCCGATTCCCCCACGATGCCCAGGTTGCTTCCCCGGCGCAGGCAGAAACTCACATCGTCCACGGCCTTCACCCGTCCGCTTTCCCCGTCAAAGGCCGCGGTCAGGTGCTCCACGCTTAAGATGGTATCTTTCAAAACGGTGTGTTCATCTCCCCCAAAGAGCTGCTGGTCATTAGAGCGCTACCGCTTCAGGAACCTTGTTTATAGGTTTCATTCCGCCGGGTGACCGGTTCGAAGGTCCGGCCCCGGCGCATGGCCTCACGGGTTTCCTGGTAGCGATTTTGGTCAAACCAGAACAAGCCGCCGGTACCACTGCTGAAAGGGTCGAAAAGACTGTCCGAAACCCGGGTGGCCGGAGGATTCGGAAACCGCCACCAGCGCCAGTAGGCTTCGCGGAAATAGGGCACCATGAAGGACGGCACGAAGGCCCCGATCTCGTGCACCTTGGTCTCGATTTCCAGAGCCAGCGCAATGCGTTCCTGTTCGTCCAGGGAATTGCGGTAACGGTGGATCAGGGCATCGAGCGCGGGATTGGCGGTGTTGGTGATGTTGTTGGTCTGGGGCCGATGGGCATTGGCCGAATCCCAGAATTCCCAGAAATGGGGGCGCATGCCGGTGCTCCAGCCCAACCAGCCCACATCGTGGCGCTTCTCCATGATTTTTTTATACTGGGCCGCGGGATCGAGCCGTTGCAAGCGAAGCTCGATGCCGGCCTTGAGGGCCTCTTCCTTGAGCACCACCAGCCGGGGCGTATGCTCCTCGCTGCTGTAAGTGACCTCCACCGAATAGCGCTGGCCGTCGCGCTGCCAGATGCCGTCCGGTCCCCGCTGCCAGCCGGCCGCCTGCATGAGCTGATCCACCTTGTGCAGGTCGAAGCGCCGGGCCCTGATGGTATTGTTGGAATAGCGCCCATAGCCCACATAGGCGCCTTCCAGACGGAAGTAGTCGTTGTAGAGAACCGCTTCGATCACCCGCTGGATGTTCAGGGCATGGGCAAAGGCATAACGCAGGCGTTGATCTTTGAAAATCTCCCGGTCCTGATTGAGCCAGGCCCCCTGGGCCGAGCGGGGGGTGTCGTTGAAGAACCACATGCGCTCGATGTAGCCCTGCGCCACAGCCGGCATCTGGCTTTTGAAATGCCAGTATTTGGGCATGGTCAGGGAGAAACTGTCCAGTTTGGCCTTCTTGAAATACTCCCACTGGAGGTTTAAGTCCCGGATAACGGTGTAGCGCACTTTGTCCACGTTATAGCGGTGCTTGAAATAGCGACGCTTGCGGGCCCACCACTCCGGTTTGCGCTCGAAGAGAATATAGCGCCCCTTTTTAAATTCCGTCATCTGGTAAGGCCCCGTATTGGGGGCGATCTTCCAGTTGTAACGCTGCACGAAATCCTGGCCCAGTTGACAATAGAAATGGCGGGGGGTCGGACTGATGGGAATGCGGAGATAGAGATCCGGTTGGGCCTTGGTGCCCACCACGGCCAGGGTGTGGTCGTCGTAGACGATGACGCGATCGATCTCTTTGGTGTAGTAGTCGTTGTACCAGGGCGCTACGATGTCCTTGGAGCGCATGAACTCCAGCGTATAGACGAAATCATCCGCCGTGACAGGCTGCCCGTCGGACCAGCGGGCTTCCGGATCCAGTTTGAAGTACATGGTCTTGCGATCCGGATCAAAGGCCCAGTGGGTAGCCAGTTCGGGAATGATGTTTTCTGTGTTGGGATGAATGCCGATCAAGCTCAATTGGTTGCCGAGGATGGCCCCCCGGAAGCTGGAGTTGGAATCCGGCCCCACCACCCGGAAGGTCAGCGGAAACGAGAGCAGAGCCTCATGCAGGATGCCCCCCGGGACCGCCTCCGGTGAGGCGAACACCGGATCGCTATCATTGGTCAGCCATTCGATCCCTGCCGGAAGCGTCTCGCGGGCGTAGGACGGGATCGTCTCACAGGATTGCGTGTCCACGGACTGGTCCGCTAGACGCTCCACCCCGCTGTCGCATCCGATGAAAAGAAGGGCTAGGCCAAGTCCCCCTGCCATCAGCAGTCTTCCCAAACGATGGATTGCCGAATCCTTCATAAGGATGAATTCATTCCCACCAAGTTAGACGCTATGGGGCGGATGACGGCATCCCGCGGCGCCTAACAGGTTATTCGTAAATAGTATGCAGCTTCGGATCCAGGGCTTCCCGCACGGCCTCGCCGATAAACGTCACCAGCACCAGGGTCAGCACCATGGCCGTCACCACCGATCCCGAAAGCCACCAGGCACTCAGGTTGGCCCACCCCTGCTGGAGCAACTCCCCCCAACTGGGTTCGGGCGGCGGCAGACCGAAACCCAAAAAATCAAGCGAGGCCAGCGCCACGATGCCGCCCGCCACCTGAAAAGGCACATAGGACACGATGACACTCACCGTGTTCGGCAAAATATGGCGGAAAATAATGCGGGCATGCGATGCCCCCAGGGCCCGCGCCGCCAGGACATAATCCCGGGCCCGCTCCTTGTAGACCACGGTGCGCATGGTCCAGGTGGTGCCCATCCAGCCGAAGGCCCACAGAATGAACAGTAGAATCCAGAAGTTGGGAATCACCACCGACGCAATGATAATAATGATGTATAAGCTGGGCACGGAGGACCAGATTTCGATCAGACGCTGGAAGATTAGATCGAAGGGGCCGCCGAAATATCCCATGGCGCTGCCGATGCTGATCCCGGTCACAAAAGTGGCCACCAGCAGAATCAGGGAGAAGAAAATCGCCAGCCGGAACCCATAGACCAGACGCGCCAGAACGTCCCGTCCGGAAGCGTCCGTCCCGCACAGATGGCGCTCCCGCCATGAGGGCGGCGTCGGCGGCGGGGCGTTGCCCCGCAGGTCGTTTTCATAGGGGTTATAGGGCACCGGGGGCATCAGGATCCAGTTGTCCCCGCCCTGCCTGGCAAACCGCCGGGCAAGCTCCCGATAGTCGGTTTCGTGCTGATAATCCAGACCGAAGGTGGTACCGGGGATGGGATTGCCGTAGGTCGGCCAGTAAAAGGCGCCGTTATAATGCACCACCAACGCCCGGCTGTTCACGAGCAGCTCGGCGCCCAGCGACAGCAGGATCATGAGAAGCATCAGCAGCAGCGAGACATAACCGCGCCGGATCGATTGAAACCGACGGAATTTCTTCACGGTGAGCGGGTTGAGTCGCAATCGCATGGTGTCTTCTCTAAATGCCCAGAGTGCGTTGAGGCCGTCTTTATTCGAACTGGATTCTAGGATCCACCAGGGCCACACAGATATCCGAGAGGATATTGCCGATCAGAAAAAGCAGGGATGATATCACCAGGACCCCCAGCACCACCGGGTAATCACGTTCCAGCAGGGATTCGTAGCCCAGAAGCCCCATACCGTCGATGTTAAATACTTTTTCAATCAGGAAGGAACCCGTCAAAAAAATGGAAATCGTATGGCCGAACGAGGTGGCGATAGGGATCAGGCTGTTGCGCAGGGCATGTCCGAAAACCGCCCGACGAAAGGGCAGTCCCTTGGCAATGGCGGTGCGCACGTAGTCGGCCGCCAGGTTGTCCATGAGGGTATTTTTCATCAGGAAGGTCATGGCCGCAAAGGCGCTGATCACGTAGGCAATCACCGGCAGCACGGAATGCCAGGCCAGATCGACGATTTTTCCCCATAGCGACAAGTCGTAAAAATTTTCGCTCACCAGGTTGCCCAGCGGGAACACATCCCACCATCCGGCCAGCCATACCAGGAGATAAATCCCGATCACCCATCCGGGAATGGCGTAACCGATAAAAACGATGATGGAGGAGATGTTGTCGAAGGTCGACTTGTGGCGGATCGCCTTGACGATCCCCAGGGGGATGCACACGCCGTATGTCAACACCAGGGTAATCACCCCGAAATAGAGCGAAATCGGAACCCGGGAGCGGATCATCTCCCAGACCGGATCCTGGTAGCGGGTGGACGTGCCGAGATCGCCCCGGACGACCTTGGCCAGCCAGGCCAAATAGCTCGTGAGCAGAGGTTTATCGAAGCCGTAATACTTCCTCAGGATTTCGATCTGTTCATCGGAAAGGGGCTGGCGCTGCACGCCAGCCTCGCTCCCGCCGCCATGGCCGCCTTCCAGCTGCATGCGCTGGGCCTCGGCGATCATGCGCTCGATGGGTCCGCCGGGCACAAAACGTGTGATGGCGAATACCAGTAGGGTAATACCGATAAAAGTGGGGATAATGAGAAGCGTGCGGCGGATGAAATAGGCTGTCATGACGTGTCCCGCTTTTGCCTTTCCGGCAGATGAACGGTGTCGCCTAAATCGGTAAGATGAATGTCAAAAACCTCACGAAGATCGGGCTCGTCGTCAGCCAACAGCAAGCGTGTGTTCCATTATGCCCGGCCTTGAGGGAAATCACATTTGGATCGGCAATACAAAAAGGGGGGTGTGGCCACCCCCCATCATAAGCACGCTGCAGAAAGGGTTTAGCGCTTGGAGAACTGGAAACGGGCGCGGGCGCCGCGTTGGCCGTATTTTTTGCGCTCTTTGACGCGGGGATCCCGCTTGACAAAGCCGGCCTTTTTAAGAGGGCCGCGAAATTCAGGATTGGCCAGAATGAGAGCCCGCGTAATGCCGTGCCGAATCGCACCGGCCTGGCCTGAAATGCCGCCGCCCACTACCCGCACGTGGATATCATAGGCATCCCGGGTGTTGGTGAGAACCAATGGCTGGTAGAGGTCCATCTTGGCAGTCTCCACCTGGAAATAGTCATCAATGGGGCGGTTGTTGACCGTAATCTGACCGCTTCCGGGCTTCAAGTATGTTCTGGCGATGGCGGACTTGCGCCTTCCCGTGGCATAAAAGATGTTTTCCATAGTCTCTTTCTGTCCCTAAATCCGTTTGATCGGCCTCAGGCCATCAGCTCAATGTGAGCGTTTCGGGTTGTTGTGCGGTATGAGGGTGTTCGTCGCCGGCATAGACCTTAAGCTTCTTGACCAGTTTGCGGCCCAACCGATTTTTGGGCAGCATCCCCTTGACGGCGAAGCGGATCAGGTCTTCGGGGCGCTTTTCCTTAAGCTTCCGAGCGCTTATCGAGGTCAGGCCGCCGATGTAGCCGCTGTGGCGGTGGTAGAATTTCTGATCCCACTTGCGGCCTGTCAGAGCGACTTTTTCAGCATTGATCACCACCACCCAGTCCCCCGTGTCGACATGGGGCGTAAAGGCCGGATTGTGTTTTCCGCGCAGGTGGGTGGCAACCGTTGTGGCAAGCCGCCCAAGGACGGCGTTTTCAGCATCAATGACGTACCACTTACCTTGGTTATCCGAATTTTTGGCACTTACGGTGTATTTCTTCACGGCATCAACTCCTGTGGATAAAAGAATCTGGGACTATTAATGAATTATGGCGTTTCTGTCAAGTTTTTTTTCCAAGGACGAATGGCCGGCCTTGGTGTCAAGGGGGAGCCCTGTTGCGGGCGGGGCCCGACCCGTTGGTTTGACACAGTTGGCAAAATCCCCTATAGCGACCTCGTTTGCCCCCTTCTGAGGGGTAAGATCCTAGCCGAAGGTATGGCCATGCTTGAATGCGAGGTCAAATTTTTTATTGCGCATCCCGCAGGACTCCGCGACCGCCTACGCCAAACGGGGGCCCTTCCCACCGGAAGCGCTTTCGAAACCAATTACCGCTACGAACATGCCGACAACCCGTTGCTGGCCCGACAATGCCTGCTTAGACTGCGGCGCGATGGCCGCAACCGGCTGACCTACAAAGAACCGGATCCCTCCGGCGGCCGGCAGTTCAAAGCCTATGAAGAGCTGGAAATCGAGGTATCCGATTTCGATACCACCGACCTGATTCTCGAAGCGCTCGGGTTCCACCGGGCTCAGATTTACGAAAAGCACCGCGAAACATATGAATTGGCATCCCTGGAAATCTGCCTGGACCAGCTCCCCTTCGGTCATTTCATCGAGATCGAGGGGGATGCGGAAATGCTTCCGTCCGTGGCGGCACGCCTTGGCCTGGCATGGCCGGCACGCATTCTGGCCAACTATCTGCAGATTTTCGAAACAATCCGGGAAGCACTGCAGCTCCCCTTCAACGATGTCACGTTCGCCGACTTTAAAACCGTGCGGGCCGATCTGAGCGGGTTGATTCGCCAATTCGAAATCGAACCACCGTCATGACCGCCCCCAGGCCAACGCGATTTTCCGTCCTGACGCTGAATCTGCGCCACAACCCATCTGGACTTTGACGCAACCGTTCAGATCGCCAGCGCGAACATCATCCAGGCCCACATCCTCCCCTGGGCCGTCCACCGGCCGGTTGTTCTGGGCAGAGATTTCAACTGTACACCGCATTCCGCCTGCCACGCGGTGTTCACCGATTCCCAAACCACTCCCGAACAGGACCGCCTTCGATTCCGTAATGTTCTGGCGCCCCCCTATCCCGGAACATTTCACGGTTTCCAGGGGGGCCAGGGGCGCGCCTGCATCGACTGGATTCTCTATCGGGGCGATATCGCCCTGCAACAAGCCGGTGTTCTTCAATTCCCCCCAGTGACGTGTTATCCATCGGACCACTATCCGGTTACGGCCGCGTTTTCTTGGGAGACGGCCTCCCCCCCCTGAGCGGGGCCCGCCGGCAGCAGCGTTGATTGCAGGCCTGATGAACTACCCCACCGCAAAGCAGCGGGGTATCGATAACGGCAATGTAACGCCGCAAGCGGCGGGGAATTAAACCTGCGTCCGCCTCTGGCCGATTAAACCGTAGGGGTTTATTTCCACGGTGGTTTTTCCGGCACGCACCAGGAGGGCCGTGGATAACCCCAGCTGTCGATCTTCCAGCATCGGGGTTGCGGGGCAAAAATGGTGCCGAGCCTATGGCGCGACTTGCCGGTGCCGTCAAAATCTGTTTAAAGATCGATGACAGGTTTAGTCGCCGGGGACAATTTCTTCTCGCGATAGGTATCCGGGCGGCTTATCTGGCTGACATCGGCATTCAGCTGCCCGCCTTCATGCACGACCAGGTTGCGGCACTGGACCCGGCCGTCACACTTTCCGGTGGCGAGAACCACCAATTCCTCGTCGGCATGAACGTCTCCTTGGAAACGACCGCCGATGGTCATCCGGTGCACCTTCATATCGGCATCCGCCGTCCCCTCTTCGGCAATCGTCACGGTATCGCCCTTAACCTTGCCGCCCACCCGACCGCGAATCAGGAGCTCTCCACTAAATTCGATGGTCCCCTCAACAGAGAACCCATCGTCGATAATCGACAGGAACGCTTTCTTTCGGCTCAAGGCTGAACTCCTGCAGGTGTTTCAGTTTCGGGCGCCGGCAAGCTTAGCCCCAGCGGTGCCGCCGTCGGCAAGGGTTTCCCGGGGGCTTCCGGCGGTGCTTCCTTTTCGGGAACAACAAGGTCCACATCGAAAGTTTTGTCAAGCAGAGGATGCCCATCCAGCGTATAGGCGTAAACCACAGCGCGTACAAAGCGCGTTCCCGGTTCGGCGAAACGCCGCTCCAGCTTCATGGTCATGAAGCGCGAAATAGAAAACCGTCGTCCCCGGTTGCCAATCGGGCGGCCTTCCTTGAGGGGAACGCTTGGCAGCGCGAAATGCAGTTGGGAGCGGCCTTCTTCTGTTTGCAGCACGACAACGGACCGTCCGCCGGCTTGCCCCTGGCCCGTATTTTTAATCACAAACTGGGCTGCGATGGTTTCAGTTTGGGCCTGGTAGTCCACCTTCAGCCCCACGGCATCCACCTGGGGCTGGTGTTTCTGTCGCGCTTCGGGCGCCTCGGCTTTCTCATCCGCTTCTGTAGGGGTATCGACTTCTGTAGGGGTGTCGGCGGGTGCGGCCGGCGCCTTGGGCTGTTCCGGCACTGGCCCCCGTGATACGAGCGTTGTCTGCGGCGGCGTGGCCACGCTCTTGGGCGCGGATGCGGTCAAGGCCTTGTTGGAGGCCGTTGTTTGCCCGGAGGCGGACGCCTGGGCTTCCAGACGAACCGCCCGGACTTTCAGCAACTCATTTTGCTGCTGAAGGGCGGCGATGCGGCCTGTCAGACGATCGATCTCGTCGGAAAATGTTTTCTGTTGATGAAGCATCCCCCCGTAAAGGATTGCCATGATGCCCGCCAGGGCCAGCGCGCCCGTGCTAAACCCGACCAGCAGCCCCAATTTCCGTCGGAAATTGCGTATCCGCCGGATGCGGCCCTGACCGTTCACCAGCAGAACGGTCCAGCTTTTATCCATTTTGGATGCGATGGTGTTTTTTTTGGCCATATCGATCAGGACCTCGTCCCGGGCTTTGTGCCCATGGCGCCCCCCGGAACAGGGTCATTTGGATTTTTCTTCCAGGCGACACGAACCCAGGCTCCGGGGGCAACCCCCAGGCGGTCGGCGGCACGGCCCTGGTTGACCGCAATCTCAAGTGTATCGCGGCTGCCGATCGTTGCCAGCAATTGTCCAGCAGGAACGGCCCCGTAAGAAGAAACCAGCGGCATAGGGTGTACCGCACCGGTCTCGACGATTAAAAACTGTTTCAGATCACCTTCGCCGGCCGATGTCAATAGATCGCGGCCAATGTTCGTGATGATGTTGCCGAACCGGTCGACGCTCACGACCGCTCCCTGAAGGCCGCCCTGCCCATCAGACCGCGACAAGGTGAAATCGAGGCATACCAATTCGCCGATGGCCCTTTCCGGACCCAGCTTTTCGGGCACACCGCCGGAGGCCAGAAAACCGGCCACCGGGGCCATGATGTCCCGTCCATGAAAAGTGGCACTGACCTCATCCGCAAAAAGGGTCCGGTTCGTCACACGCCGTGCGGTTTGGAGCACCCCTTGGCGGATCAGTTCGGTCAAAAGGCCGTTGTCGGGGCACAGGTAATCACATTTCCGGGCGCGGGCCAAGACGATATCGCGTTCGCTTCCCACACCGGGATCGACGACGACGACATGCAGGGTGCCCACTGGGAAATAAGGGAAAACGGCGGCCAGCATGGCCGCGGCCTGTCGAATGTCATGGGGGGCGATGGCGTGACAGACATCGACGATCACAGCCTGGGGGGCATGACTTAAAATGACGCCCTTCAGCACCCCGACGTATTCATCCCGGTTCCCGAAATCGGTCAGAAGGGAAACTATGGGCACGTTAGCATCCGTCATTGATCATCCGCGGAACAGCCCCTGCTGGTAAGTGACCCCGAGATGTTTGTAAGCTGCATCCGACGCTTTGCGGCCTGACGAGGTGCGCATGAGAAAGCCCAGTTTGAGCAAATAGGGTTCCACCACATCCACCAAAGTATCCGCCTCTTCCTGGAGGGTGGCGGCCAGAGCTTCGATACCCACCGGTCCGCCCCGATAGAAATCGATAATCGTCTTGAGATAACGCCGGTCCAGTTTCGTCAGCCCCTGGTCGTCAACCCCCTCGAGGGTCAGCGCGGCCGCCACGGTCTCAAGGGTGATCCGCCCGTTGGCACGTACCTGGCTGAAGTCGCGCACGCGTTTCAGCAGACGATTGGCAATCCGGGGGGTACCGCGGCAACGGCGGGCCAATTCCTGGGCCGCCCCTGCTTCAATGGGCACGTGCAGCAGGGCAGCCGAGCGTTGGGTGATTTTCACCAGGTCGTCAAGTCCATAAAAATCCAGGCTGCGCATGATGCCGAAGCGATCCCGAAGCGGTGCCGAAAGCAACCCCACCCGGGTCGTGGCCCCCACCAGGCAAAACCGGCGCAGACGATAGCGATGACTGCGCGCGTGGACCCCCTTGTCGAAAACAAAGTCGATCGCGAAATCCTCCATGGCGGGATAGAGGAGTTCTTCGACCGATTTGGGCGTGCGATGGATTTCGTCGATAAAGAGGATATCCCCGTCTTCCAGGTGCGTGAGCACCCCGACCAGGTCCCCCCCTTTTTCGAGGGCCGGTCCCGAGGTAACCGTGAGCGTGCCGCCGGTTTCATTGGCGATGATATGCGCCAGGGTCGTTTTGCCCAGTCCGGGAGGGCCATGGAAGAGAACGTGGTCCGCGGGTTCGCCGCGCAATTTGGCCGCTTCGATGGCAATCCGCAGGGTCTCGACCGTCTGTTCCTGGCCCACATAATCATCCAGGTTTTCCGGTCGCAGGGAAAGAATCTCGGGCTCCAGATCCTGGGGAGCTTCCCGCTCCGACAAGATGCCCTTGTGATCCGACTGGTAGGATAGAACATCGTCACTCATGCGAATTCTTCCCCACGATAAATTTCGTCAAATAACTCCTCAGGGCTGGCGATGGCAGGGTTGCGCTCCAGTGCCGCGGCAATCATCCGCTTGGCATCCGTGCTCTTGTGGCCCAGCTGTCCGGTGAGAACCCCCAGCACCAGCTGGCTGAAATCTTCCGCCGGGGGGGACGGCGAGGCCTCACCCTTCCGTATCAACGCAAATTTTTCCATCTTCCCGGAAAGGCTGGCCACGATTTTCTGGGCCGTACGGCTGCCGATCCCTTTCAAGCGTCGCAAGACGGTCGTGTCCCCGTTTTCAATGGCCCGCGCGATATCACGGACCGGCATATTCATCGCTTTGACAGCCTTCAGCGGGCCGATATCTTCCACGGAAATAAAATATTGAAAAAATTCTTTTTCCACCTCCAGATTGAAACCGATTAAAACCGGTTTGGGCTGGCGTTCGGTCTGATGATAGTAGATATAGAGTTCCAGTGGATCGCCGATGGCTTTGTTCTGAATGGTCTCCATCACGACGGCCGGCAGGAGCACTTCATAGCCCAGCTGGTTGGCCAGGATCAGTACCCGCTCTTCTTCCTTCTTCAGCAATCGGCCTTCAATATATCCGATCATCGTCGCTTTCGCTCGTCTGCCGTCAAATGCCGGGCGCGCGTCGCCCCTGACGGAAAAGGCCGATCAGCGCCAGTCCCAGTGCGTCGGAAGCATGAAAAGGCCGAATGGGTTCCGTGAGCTTGAGCACGTGGCGCACCGCTTTTTCCAGTTGCCCCTTGCTGGCATTGCCGTTGCCCGTCAGCACCTGTTTGGCTTCCCGGACCGGGACTTCCTTGATGGGCACGTCGATGTGACAGCCGGCCAGGAGAATGACACCGGTTACTTTGCCGAGCAGGATCCCTGATTTGGGGTATTTTTCCAGGGAAAAAACATCTTCGACCACCATTAGATCCGGCCTTTCCTTCTCCAAAACGCCGCGCAGCTTGGTATAGATGGTCTCCAGCCGCCGTGATTGGGTCCAATCCCGGGAAGTGGTGATGCTGCCGAAGGCGAAACTATCCACACGTAAATCATTTCCCCGAACGATACCAACGCCCGTTGCCGCTAGCCCGGGATCAATGCCAAGGACTTTCATTGCCATTTGGCTGACCTATTGTTCCGCCGACAAGCACACCACAGCCTATTGCCGGAGCTTCTGGGCGGCGATCTTGGCTTCCGTCGATCGTGGAAAGCGATCCATCAGCTCCTTGAAAATCAAACGGGCATTTTCTTTGTCGCCCAGTTCGGTGAAAGCCATGCCCTGTTTGAGCAGCGCCGCCGGCACCTTATTCCCTTTGGGAAAATTCTCGATGACCTTTTGATACTCGAGAATCGCTTTTTCGTACCAATTTTCACGATAATAGGTTTCGCCAATCCAGAACTGGGCATTGTCCGCCTCGTCGGATTGTGGAAATTTCTTCAGAAGGGATTCGAAAACGTCCCTGGCGCCGCTGTAGTCCTCTTCGTCAAAAAGTTTTTTACCCTTGGCGTAAAGGGCGATATCTTCCGCCGATGCTTTTTCTCCTTCGGTGGCCGGTGCTCTGCCGGCAGCAGGCTGCTGAACGTCGGGCGATTTTTCGATCTTGGCCAGTCGCTGCTCGAGGGCATCCAGACGCGCCGTCATGTCCTCGATATGGCGATCGAGGCGGTGGTCGGTCTCGTCCATGCGGCCGCTGAGAAGCTGGAGTTCCCTTTTAAAGCGTTGGAATTCAGCCCGCATCTCAGCTTTATAATCGCTGAAGGATTGATAGTTTTCATCACGGTCGGTCCCCAGGCTGGAGAGATCTTCGCGGGTCGTGGTAACCTTTTGCTCCAGATCGGCATATTGATTTTCCAGGCTAACGGTCCGCCTATCAAGCGTTATGACGTCCTGTCGTGTCGCACAACCGGCCATCAACACGATCCCGACCGCTAGGCACAGCAACGATTTATTCATAACATTTCCCCGTTTACCAGTGGTTGTTGATAGCGCCGCAAAAAAAACTGCCCGCCGACAAGCAGCGGGCAGGTGAATGACTCTGCGGGAACATTGATCGGCAGTTTCGCCGGAAACCTTGCAACGCGTGGTTCCCATGCCGTTTTACGGGACTATTTCAGCTGAAACTGATCATTCCGATTCTTGGCCCAGGCCTCTTCATTGTTCCGTGGGTCCAGGGGGCGTTCTTCCCCGTAGCTGATGGTGGACAGGCGCGACCCCGAAATGCCCAAATCCACCAGGTAGGCTCGGGCGCTCTCGGCGCGGCGTTCACCAAGTGCCAGGTTGTATTCGTTGGTGCCACGATCGTCACAATTGCCCGCGATGATCACCATCGCATCGGGATTGGCTTTTAACCAGGCGGCTTTGCGCTTGAGCGTCTCCTGAGCCATAGGGGACAGCTCGGCACTGTCAAATGAGAAATAGATATGCTCGTTGACGAACTGGTTCCTGGCCTGTTCGGCCGCACGCATGGCCTCGGCGGCCTGCAATTCCGCTTCGCTGGTCTTTTGGGAAGTGTCTTCCGGCGGCGGTGTCGTCTTCTGGGTGGTGTCGGTTTCCACCGCCGACTTTTGCGCACACGATGTCATTAACATCAACCCAGGCACCAACATGACAAGCGCCAGGACCAACCACAATTTTTTCTGCATTTTTCCTCCTTTCAACAACCCAACCACATTAGTTAAGGTGCTTATTAGGCGACCATTGGGGATTCATTTGTTCGCCTGGCAACGTCAGCAACTTTCGCTGATCGGTTCCAAATGCCGTCATCACATAAATGCGCGAGGCTCCCTCACGGGTAGAACTGAAAACGATCATGCTGCCGTCCGGCGACCAGGATGGTGATTCATTGTTGCCCGTATCATGGGTCAACTGAACCGGAGGGCGACCATTGAAACTAATGACATAGATATCGTTTCGGCCGCCTTCCATGCCGGCATAGGCCAACTTGTCACCTTTAGGCGACCAGTTGGGCTGCGTGTTATAACGCCCTTGGAAGGTCAGGCGGTCAACGCGGCCCGTATCAAGGTCTTTGATGTAGACTTGCGGATTGCCGGATCGGTTGGAAACAAAAGCGAATTTCTTACCATCCGGTGACCAGGTCGGGGAAACGTCGCTTCCCCAACTTTTGGTCAACCTTTTAATAATTTTCCCTTTTCCAGTCAACAGATAAATTTCCTGGTCGCCTGCGAAGGAAAGCGTTGCCGCCAGCCGCATATCATCGAGCGAAGACGACGGCTTGGCTTGCGGCATCCAGGCGGGCGTAATGTTCAGGCCTTTGTTGCCGATCTCATAGCCGCGTTTGTGGTAGCGGTGCTTGACGTACAGGAAGGGACGATTTTTAGGATAGGCCGTGTAAGCCAGCCACTGGCCGTCCGGGGACCAGGCCGGCGAAAGTGTGATGTCCTTGGTATGGGTGAACTGCACCGGATTGTGGCCGTCGAATTCGGCGATAAAGATTTCCTTGTTACCGGTGCCGGTCGAGACAAACGCGATTTCACTATTGAAAAAGCCGCGGCTGCCGGTGAGGAAATAAATCACCTCGCTGGCGAATTTGCGGACGATCCGTCGGCTGTCCTCCACCCGGCCGCGGTAGCGTTTGCCGATCACCGACTTGCCCTGAAAGGTGTCGAACAGGCGCAGTTCCATTTCCACCGCGTCGGCGGAACGGTAGACACCACCGGTGATCAGAAGTTCGGCTCCGATCACCGTCCAGTTGCGGTAGTTGATGGCTGCATCGGAAATCCCGGTCTCACGCGGGTCCTCCAGATAAGCGCCCTTGTCCAGAATGTTGAAATAGCCCGTGAATGAAAGGGTTTCGGCTAAAAGCCGCGCCGCCTGGTCGGCCGCTTCCCGGGCGGATTCGCCCTCCGAAAGGGGTTTGAAATCGGGGATGGCCAGGGGGATCTTTTTCAGAAACGGATTGATTTCGATAAATTCGTCCACAGCCCATGCCGGCGTTGTCGCGCTGGACAACACGATGAGCAGCAACACCGACCATAGGACCGGCCTACGCATTATTGACAACATGAACATCTCACTTTCATTTCAGCATCAGGCAAAACCACGCGTCTCCTTTTACATTCGGGACGCAAATTTCGAATACCCTGCGTCATCGATCGTTAGCGGAAACCGGCGGGAGTCGCCCTGATGCCCATCTCGATATAGGGCTGGTTGATCCCCTCGGGAAAGGGCGCAACCGGACTGGCCTTGCGAACCGCCCGATAGGCGGATTCGTCCAGATAACGGTTTCCGGACGGCTGTACGATTTTAATGTCCGTAATTTCGCCGTTGGGGAGAATCCGGAAGGTGATCCGTGTTTCCAGCTGTCCGTCGGCACCGGCCAACTGCTGGGAAAACGCCCAATTCTGGGCCACTGCCAGGGCCGCCTCAATCTTATAGTTCTCGATCCGGCTCAACACGGCACTGCCGCCTCCCCCTCCGCCGCCACCGCCCGTACCGGTGCCGGCCCCTACACCCGCACCTGAAACGGCGCGGGTCTTTTCCTGGGTTTGCACTTTTTGACGCATGGCTTCGATGGCTTTGGAGACATCGCGCGCGCGTGTCTTTGGGGCGGTTGGCGGCGTCGGCTGCTGGACGGCGGTCTTTGGGACGCTTTCCTTCTTGAGCGTCTTTTTCTTAAGCGATTTAACCACTTTCTGAATCTTAGGTTTGGGCGCAATGGGAACCGGCTCCGGCTTCGGTGCAGGAAGGGGCACGGCTTCCGAAGCGGGTGGGGGCGCCGCCGCCGGCTCCGGCGCTATATCCGCTGCAGGCGCCGCCGAAACAGGCGCTGCCGGGGCCGGCGAACCGGAGGGCAGTGAAACCAGATCGACACTGATAGCCCGGGGCGCCAGCCGGTGGGATGACGAAAAAGACGTCGGCATGACCGTTAGCAGGACAAAAAATACCACATGGCACAGGGCCGAAACCGCAAACATGGTCGCCACGTTGTGCGAATCCTGCCCGTTGTCCCACACCATCGTTTGCTGCAAGTCGTCATTCATCACGGGTGGTCCTGCTGGCACTATCCCTGGTTCGGGGGGCTTTCCGGGACGGGAAGGGTCACCATCCCAAGCTTGGCCACTCCCGTACTCCTGATTTCGGACATCACCTGCATGACCACCCCGTAAGGAATGGTCTTGTCCGCTTTGAGATAGACGGTGCGGTCCTGGCGTGCCTCCAGAACCTTGCTGAGTTTAGCGGCAAAAATGTCCCGGCTGGTTTTGAAATCGTTGATAAACACCTGCCCCTCTTTGTCGATGGTCACCACCAGGGGTTCTTTTTCCGATTCCAGCGGCTGGGCGGTGGTTTGCGGCAGGTCCACATTGACGCCTTCCACCATCATGGGAGCTGTCACCATGAAAATGATCAGCAGTACCAGCATCACATCCACGAAGGGCGTCACATTGATTTCCCCCATGAACCCTTTGTCGTTTCCGCCGGCCTGCATTACGCGCCTCCTTTTCCCCTGAAGATATCCCGCTCCACCACATTCAGGAAATCCGCCGAAAAGCTGATCAATTCGGATTCCAGGGTACGAACCTTGCTCATAAAATAGTTGAAGGCAATCACCGCCGGAATGGCGGCCGCCAGCCCGACGGCGGTGGCCACCAAGGCTTCGGAAATGCCGGGTGCCACGACCGCCAGGCTCGCCGACCCCATCAGGCCGATGCCGTGGAAGGCGTTCATAATACCCCACACCGTACCGAACAGGCCGATAAAAGGCGTGGTGTTGCCCGTCGTGGCCAGAAAGGGCACCATCTGGGTCATACGGGTGGTCTCGGTGTTGATGGCCCGCCGCAGGGCGCGTTTGACATTGTCGATACCGCCGGTACGGGCTCCGAGCGAGTTTCCCTCGGCCGGTGCCCCGTGTTTGCTGAGTTTGCGCAGTTCGAGGTAGGCCACCCGGAAAATGCGGGCCACGGGGCTGCCCTGCAACTGCTTGGATTTGGTAAAGGCGTCGGTGAGATCCCGGCTTTTCCAGAAGAACTCGATAAAAAGCGCCGATTCGCGAAAGGCCCGTCGCATGTAACGATATTTGACCAGAATAATCGCCCATGACGAAATGGAAAAAAACACCAGCAGCAGCAACACCAACTGCACCACCGGCCCGGCGTTCATGACCATGTGAACGATATCTAATTTTGCGGAACCCATTGATTTCTCCAAATACCGGTTGTTGAAGGCCGCCGTCAGCCAAGTCGATCTTTAGAACGCATCCCGTATCCGTATAAATTAAGGAACGCTATCCAAATTGCAGTGGGGTGTCAACTGCTTTGACATCGGACCGCCTCCCCCGATCCGTACCCGCCCGGGCACGGGACCCGCGGTCGTCAACGCCATTCGCATCCCCGGCGGTTATGCCGGTGGTTGCAATTCGTCGTCCCAATCCGTAAAAGACAGATTTAATATTATCGATTTCATCTTACCAGTTAACACGAATCAGGAGAAGTCCTATCCATGGAACGTCTCGCCCAATTGCTGTTTGAAGCCCGCAGTCTGAAGCGTCTGCCGCGCTCCGGCTACCAATTTTTAGGCCCCGGCCGCGAATCGGTGGCCGAACACAGCTTTACCACCACTTTTATTGCCTACGTTCTCGCGCAGATGGTTCCCGAGGTTGATGAGCACAAGCTGGTGACCATGAGCCTGGTGCATGATCTGGCCGAAGCGCGTCTCGGCGACATCAACTATGTACAAAAATTTTACATCCAGGCGGACGAGGGTGCGGCCATGACGGACATGGCCGCCGGCCTGCCTTTCGGCGAAAATCTGAAAGCCCTCATGGAGGAATTCAATCGCGGGGAGGGCCTGGAAGCCCGTCTGGCCAGGGACGCCGATCAACTGGCCTTTCTGATCGAACTCAAAGACCTGGCCGATCAGGGATATGCGCCCCCCTCGACCTGGATGGACAATGTCCGTCAACGGCTTCAAACCCCTATCGGATGCGCCCTGGCCGACAGCATTCTGCAAACCCCTGCCGATAAGTGGTGGCGGCAAAAATTTATTGACAGAACGGAGCAGACCCAATAAGTGTTGAATCTTGTTTATTTATTAGTCGTAATTTGGCGGCATCCGTTCCGGAAGCCGGCCGAATCAGACGACGGGCCAGTGATTATGTTCCCAAACCCCATGATACGGTTGGCGGCCTTTCCCCGATCCGCTCCTTTACGCGCGACATCTTTCAAATCCTTTTTTCAGTCGAATGAGATACATCGAACAGCCTTCTTGCGACGGTGGGCGACCTAGTTTTTCCCTTCAGGCTTCGGTTTGTCTTGTAGGGGATGTTTTCCATAGAACCCTCAACCTCTGGAGAAAGCACAAACAATGAAATGGTTGACGACAACCCTCGGCACATCCATTGGTAAAAAACTGATGATGGCGGCAACCGGGCTGAGTTTCATCGGCTTTTTAGTGGTCCATCTGGCCGGCAATCTGACCCTCTACGGTGGCGCCGACGCCTTCAACAGCTATGCGGCCCATCTACACGCCTTAGGGCCGCTGCTGGCCGTGGCGGAATTCGTTCTGCTCGGTCTGTTTGCAATCCATGTCCTAAGCGGCCTGATCCTCTTCTGGCAAAATTTCAAAGCCCGCCCGTCGCGCTATGCCGTCAACCGCAACCCGGGGGGCAAGACCATCGGATCGGCCACCATGCCTTACACCGGTCTTTTGATCCTGCTGTTCATCATTTTTCATCTGACCAACTTCAGCCGGTTTTTTATCGATCAAACGGGAACGACGATTTTTCAGATCGTCTCCACCGCCTTTCAAAATCCGGTCTATGTCGGACTCTATGTGCTGGCCATGCTAACCGTGGCCCTGCACGTCAGCCATGGGTTCTGGAGCCTGTTTCAAACCTTCGGTCTGAACCATCCGAAATACATGCCCGCCATTAATGTGGGCGGCTTGATCATCAGCCTGGTGTTCGGTCTGGGGTTCGGATTTTTGCCGATTTACATTTCGTTCATCGCCTAAGGAGGACTATCAATGCAATTGGATGGAAAAACCCCCAGCGGGCCGCTCCAGAACAAATGGGATAAATATCGCTTTGAAACCAAGCTGGTCAACCCGGCCAACAAGCGCAAATATTCGATCATCGTCGTGGGAACCGGTCTGGCAGGCAGCTCTGCTTCGGCTTCGCTGGCCGAGTTGGGGTATAATGTCAAAACGTTCTGCATCCAAGACAGCCCGCGCCGCGCGCATAGTATCGCCGCCCAGGGCGGTATCAACGCCGCCAAGAACTACCCCAACGACGGCGACAGCATCTGGCGCCTGTTCTACGACACGGTCAAGGGCGGCGATTTTCGGTCCCGGGAAGCGAATGTCTATCGCCTGGCCCAGGTGAGCAACAATATTATCGATCAATGCGTGGCCCAGGGGGTACCCTTCGCCCGCGAGTACGGGGGGATGCTGGCCAATCGCAGCTTTGGTGGCGCCCAGGTATCGCGCACCTTTTATGCCCGGGGGCAGACCGGTCAGCAGCTTCTGCTGGGGGCTTACAGCGCCCTGTCCCGGCAGATTGCGGCCGGCAAGGTTCAGATGTTCACCCGCCGCGAACTGGTGGACATCGTCATCGTGGGGGATAAAACCCGGGGCATCATCGTTCGCAATCTCATCTCGGGCGAAATGGAGCGCTATGCCGCGGATGCCGTCATTCTCGCCACCGGCGGCTACGGCACGGTCTTTTATCTCTCCACCAATGCGGACTCCTGCAACGTCGGCGCGGCTTTCAAGGCTTACAAGCGCGGCGCCCTCTTCGCCAACCCCTGCTTTACCCAAATCCACCCGACCTGCATCCCCCACACGGGAGACTATCAGGCCAAGCTGACCCTTATGAGCGAAAGCCTGCGCAACGACGGCCGGGTCTGGGTGCCCAAGGATCCCAGCGACAACCGCCCCCCCAACCAGATTCCGGAAGAAGAGCGCAGCTACTACCTGGAAGAGAAGTATCCCAGCTTCGGCAATCTGGTGCCACGGGACGTGGCCAGCCGCAATGCCAAGGAGCAATGCGACGCCGGACGGGGGGTCGGGCCTACCCGGTATGCGGTCTACCTCGACTTCGCCGACGCCATCAAACGCGACGGTAAAGAGGTGATCCGCCGCAAATACGGCAACCTGTTCGATATGTACCAAAACATTACGGACGACAACCCCTACGAGACGCCCATGATGATCTATCCGGCCTCCCACTACACCATGGGCGGGCTGTGGGTGGATTACGAATTGCAGACCACCATCCCCGGGCTCTTTTCCCTGGGCGAAAGCAATTTCTCGGACCACGGCGCCAACCGTTTGGGGGCCAGCGCCCTCATGCAGGGCCTGGCCGACGGCTATTTCGTCATTCCTTACACCATCGGCCCCTACCTGGCCATCAACGGTGTTTCCGATATCACGGAAGATCATCAGGCTTTCCGCGACACGGCTCAGCAGGCCCAGGAACGCGATCAGAAATTGTTGTCCATCGACGGCAAGCAGACCGTGCGGGACATTCACCGGCGGCTGGGCAAGATCATGGTCGAATATGTGGGGATGGCCCGCAATGAGGCCGGCCTTGAAAAAGCCATCGAGGAAATCCGCAGTTTACGGGAAGAATTTTGGAAGGATGTCAAGGTGCCCGGAACCGCAGCGGATTACAACCTCAGCCTCCAGAAGGCCGGCCGTGTGGCCGATTTCCTGGAATTTGCCGAAGTCATGGCCCTGGACGCACTGAAACGCGACGAGTCCTGCGGGTGCCATCTCCGGGAGGAGCACCAGACCGAAGAAAACGAAGCCCAGCGGGACGATGCCAACTTTTGTCACGTGGCGGCCTGGGAATATGATGGCTACGGCAATACGCCGAAGCTTCACAAAGAGCCTCTGGAATTTGAGAATGTCGAATTAACGCAAAGGAGCTACAAGTGACGACGACGGGAGAACACACCATCAATATAACGCTGAAGGTCTGGCGTCAGAAAGGCCCGCAGGCTAAGGGACGTTTTGAAACCATTCCGGTCCGGGATGTTGAGACCCACATGTCGTTTCTGGAAATGCTCGATGTGGTCAACGAGAAGCTGACCCTGGAGGGCAAGGAGCCCATTGCCTTTGACAACGACTGCCGCGAAGGGATCTGCGGGATGTGCGGCTGTGTCGTGGACGGTGTCGCCCACGGGCCTGCGAAAGCCATGACCCTCTGCCAGCTGCACATGCGCAAATTCGCCGATGGGGATGTCATCGCCATCGAACCCTGGCGGGCCAGGGCGTTCAAAGTGGTCAAGGACCTGATCGTCGATCGGAGCCCGCTGGATAAAATCATCCAGGCGGGGGGGTTCGTTTCGGTCAACACCGGATCACCCCAGGATGCCAATGCCATCCCCGTCCCCATGGAAGTGGCGGAAAAAGCCATGGATGCCGCCGCCTGCATTGGCTGCGGCGCCTGTGTCGCGGCCTGCCCGAATGCATCCGCCATGCTGTTTGTGAGTGCCAAGGTGTCGCAGTTGGCCCTCCTGCCCCAGGGCCGGCCCGAAGCCGCACAACGCGCCATGTCCATGGTCAAAACCATGGATGATCTGCTCTTTGGCAATTGTTCGAATCACCGGGTATGTGAAGCGGTGTGCCCCAAAGAGATCTCCATCGTCAATATCGCCCGGCTGAACCGCGAATTTATCAAGGCCGGGTTCAGCTCCGAAGCTGTGTGACATTGTCCCAATACAGTTTGCCGGCCGGCAGGGCCTTTATCCTCCGGTCGGCGGACTTTGTCTTTTGCCCGCCGCGACCCGTAAATAACGAATTGCTGAACGGCGTGGAACGCCCCTGTTGCATCTGTCGCAGCGCAGGGGACCCGACAATAGGTAAATCAAAGCCATGGAATTCATCGACCGACTGCTCCAATGGCTCTCCGCTTTGCCGGGGACTCAGACGGCTTATGGCCTGATTGCCTATAAATCTGCGGCCGCCATACTGGGATTTCTGGTCGTATGGCTCATTTTGAAGGTCGTCTTGCACCGGGTAGGACACCGTCTGCAACGCTATCCGTTTTTTGAAGAAAATCAGCACGTCTTCAAAGCCTTCCGCCGTGCATTGCGTTATGGATTAATCCTCTTCGCCGGCACTTACATTGCACGGCTTCTCGAGCTGGCCCTGCTGGGGAAAATTTTTCAGGGCGTGCTGATCATCATGCTGGCCTCCCCCGCCAAAGACGTTTTAATCACCGCCTTGACCTATCTGGAAAAGAATGTTGCCGATCGGACCGCCAACAAGGTCGACGACATCATCTTCGATCTTCTCAACCGTTTTTCCGGCGCGATCCTCTATGTAACGGCTGTAATTCTGGCGTTGGACATCGTGGGCATCAATGTGATGCCGTTTATCGCCGGGGCGGGTGTGGCCGGCATTGCGATCGGCTTCGCCGCCAAGGACACCCTTTCGAACCTGATTGCCGGTGTCCTGCTGATCATTGACCGCCCGTTTGAAATCGGCGACCGGATCGAAGTCTGGAGCGCACCCGCCGGGAGTGCCACCTGGGGTGACGTCGTTGATATCGGGCTGCGGGCCACCAAGATCAAGACCACCGACAACATTGTCATTATCATCCCCAATAACGAAATCATGAAACGCGATATCGTCAATTACACGATTATCAGCACGCTGATCCGGGTGCGGGTCAATATCGGGGTTTCCTATGAAGCCGACATCCGCAAGGCCAAGGATATCATCGTTGATGTCGCCCGACGAATGGAATGGGTATCGGCATCTCCCCCGCCCAAGGTAGTCGTGCGCAAGTTCGGGGACTCATCCGTGGATCTGCAGCTACGCGTATGGATTCAGGATGCCCGCCGTCGCATGGACACGATTTCCTTTGTGATCGACAACGTCAAGGAAGCCTTTGATCGGGCCGGCATTGAAATCCCCTACCCCAAGCGGGATATCCAGGTCCGCTATAGCGGTCCCCCTTCCCCCCTGCCAGGGGACCGCCTGCCGCCCGTATAACTCCCTTGGCGCGAGGGCCTTGGGGCATGCCCATCTTCTGTCAACGACAATCAATCATTTCCATCTTCGAAAAAAAAGCGCCGGGCCAAATAGGCCGAAAGGATCGGGCGGACACCTCTCCGACGATGGCCCTCGGTAGGGGCCGTTGACCAAGGGTGAAACATTTGGACTTGATTCCCCGGCCAATAACCACTATGGTTCTCGTTTATTTCAACGAGGCCCATTTCTGTCATGCAACTCAGCATCGAAAAAATTGCCCACGCCCTGGCGCTTCCCAAAGGTAAAATCGAACGGTGGATCCGTCAGGGCCGCATTCCTTTGGTCCGTCAGGACAATGTCTGCACCTTTGATCAACAGGCCCTTGAACGATGGGCATCCCAGAACAACCTTGCCTTTCGCCCGGATGAGCCCCAGATGCCGCCATGCGTTCCTTCCAATGAGAACAGCTTGACGGCGGCGCTTAAGAACGGAGGGGCTCATTACGATGTGGTCGGCACCCAGACCGGGGAAGTCTTTCAATCCGCGGTGGATCGGCTCGATTCTATCCCCCCGGCCAACAAAGCCCTGCTCGTGGAAAAATTGATCGAACGGGAGTCGCTGGCCTCCACCGGAATCGGGAAAGGCATCGCCATTCCCCATCCCCGCAATCCGGAATCGATCGGCATCTGTAACCCCGCGGTAGCCGCATGCTTCCTGTCCACACCCATCGAATTTCATGCCCTGGACGGCCGCCCGGTTGCGATCCTGTTCATCCTGCTGTCCCCTTCGGTGCAGACCCACCTGCAGATTCTCTCCAAACTGTCCTTCTGCCTCCGGCAGGAGGACTTTGTCGCGTTTCTTAAAACGCCTCCCCAGCCGGAGACCCTGATGTCCCGCTTGGGCCAGATGGAACGTCTCTGCGATACGCGCGACCTGCGGCAGGGGTAGCCCATGCGCATCTTCACGACCTGGCGACGCCCTGCTACGTGGCACGTGTTCCGATCGGACGACCGCCTTTTGTTGATTATCGCCGGCGCAGCCGTCGGCATCTGCAGCGGCGTGGCGGCCGTGGCGTTGAACCAAGCCCTCGTTACGGTGCTGGGCTGGCTGCATCCTTATCGCACGAATGGGTGGGCAATTCTGCTGCCCGCAGCGGGAGCGGCCCTGTCCTCCCTGTTTCTTAATAAGATCATGCGTGAAGGCGCCGGCCATGGCGTGCCGGAAGTGATCTACAGTGTATCGCGCTACGGCGGATTGATGCGGCTGCGATCCAGCTTCTCCCGGCTGATATCAAGCTGTCTGACCATCGGCAGCGGCGGCTCGGCCGGACCGGAAGCGCCCATCGTAATGAGCGGTTCGGCCATCGGCTCCAACATCGCCCGCCTGCTCAGCCTCAACGACCGCCAGCGGGTCACCCTCGTGGGATGCGGGGCGGCCGGCGCCATCTCGGCGATTTTCAACGCGCCCATCAGTGGCGTGATCTTTTCCATGGAAGTCATTCTCGGCGAATGGGCCGCCTCCCACCTGATCCCGATCGCCATTGCGGCCGTGGCCGGGACCGAAATCAGCTATTTGCTGCAGGGCCGGCAAATTCCTTTTTCCCATCAGCAATTCAACATCGGACTCATCGAAATCCTGGCCTGTATCGGCCTGGCGGTGCTCTCCGCCCTGGCCTCGATCGTATTGACCCGCGCCATTCGGACGGTCCATCACCGCGCCAATCACATCCGATGGCCGGCCTGGCTGAAAGCTGCCGGCGGCGGGTGTATGGTGGGCCTTATCGGCCTCTACCTCCCAATGGTGCTCGGGGAAGGGTATCACACGATCCGTGAAATGATCGAAGGCCATTTTGCACCGGGCATCGGGTTGGTCTTTCTGGCCTGTCTGGCCAAAACTATCGCTACGGCCCTGACCCTCGGATCGGGAGGGTCGGGCGGCATATTCGCCCCCTGCCTCGTGCTTGGCAGTTTTGTCGGTCTAAGCTACCATCGGATTCTGCTATACCTGTGGCCGGCCTTCAATTGGGTTCAGGAGGGATGTTTCGTTTTGCTGGGCATGGCCGGTCTTATCAGCGGCATGCTCCAGGCGCCCCTCACCGGCATCTTTTTGATCGTCGAAATCACCGGCGGCTACGAAGTCATTTTGCCGCTGATCATCGTATCGGCCATATCCACCAGTCTGTGCCACTATTTCGAAACGGCCTCGTTCTATCTCAAGGACCTGGTGGATAACGGGCAGCTACTGCGCCCCGGCACCGATGCCCGCGTCCTGGCGGACCTCGAAATCCGCGAACTGCTGGAAACGGACTGTATCTCCGTGCATGCCGATATGCTGCTGCGGGATTTTATCGACATCGTCAAACATTCCCGGCGCAACCTCTTCCCTGTCGAAGACCGCCAGACCGGCCATTTTCTGGGAATGATCTACATGGACCATGTCCGGCCCTACCTTTTCGACCCCCTCATGTACGACACGGTACTCGTGGGGCAACTCATGGATACCCAGGTCAAGACCGTCGCCCCGGACGATGATGTTCTGGAAGTGCTGGAGCGGATGGACGCCGATCACTTGTTCAACATGCCGGTAGTCGCCAATCAGCGCTTCATCGGCATGATTTCTAAATCCACGCTGCTGGACCAATACCGCAAGGAACTGATGGTGCAAACCTACCATCTCAACCGGTAAGGAGGCGATTATGCACAGCCAGCTTCTGCACATCTTCCGCAACACCCCCCTGGGCCGTGAAAGCTTTATGCAATCGCTCTACTTTTGTAAAAACGTGGGCGCCACCCCGGTCGTTCATATCCCCAAGCATATCAAGTTCCTCATGTATTTTGACAACGATGTGGTCCAGGTGGATTTGGACGGATCTTACCTTACCGATTCCGCAACGGCCGAAGCCCACGCCCTGGAACTGATCACAAGCTATGATCTGACACCCAAATTCCTGACACCCAAAAATTTTACGGCCTCCACGCTCCCGGACATCCCCACCAATTTCGACTTCATGTGCTGCCCCCGCAGCATCAGCGACTTGTCATCCAAAATCGGCTTGGGCTATATCGGCCCGCGCGTCAGGCGTATCGTCGCCTCCGCACGATTTCCGGTCCTCATCACCAGCCCGGTCTTCAAACCCTGGAAGCGGCTGGCGGTATTTTTCGGCGGGTCGGCCAACGCCTTGAACGCCTTGAAGCTGGGGCTGCGTCTGGCCCGTGAGACAGGGGTTCCCCTGGATATCTTCACCCAGGCCGAAAACCATTCACGGGAAGACTATGAAGCCATTGTTCAGGAGAGCAACCTGAAGGAAGAATTTGAGCGGCTCCAGCAACGCTGGACCTTTTTTGAGGAAGGCACCTTCGAGAGCAATCTCTATCAAGTGCCGCACGACGCCCTTGTCATCTTAGGGGCGTGCGGTCACGGCCTGATTCGCGACCTCGTCTTTGGCAGCAAGATGGAAGAAATCCAATCCACGATCCCCAATAATCTCCTCATCGTGGGACCGTATTACACGGCCGGACTTTAATCAGGACAACAGAATTAGTCATCGCTTGCCCGCCCGGGGGAGATATTGGGCGGACTTTAGCGCGCCTCCAGGTGGATGCGCTGTGTGTGATGATGGCAACGGCGATGATTTGGTTTCCCCAGGAAAACCGGGCGCCTCGATCACCCTTTTTCCGGTTTCTCAGATGGGGTGGGGACGCATCGTGCCTTCCGACGCGCTTTGATATGGCGTTCTACCGTGCGTTGAATGACCGTATCGGGGAGGTTCGTGTGGATCCCGGGGCATGACGCCCCCATGATGCGCCAGTTGGCGGCATCTTTCAGCACGGCGTCGATAAAAGGCCAATTGCGGCACATGCGCGGCTTGACCGGGTGTATGCGGCAAATCTGATCCCAAAAGATGCAATAACCGTTGTCAGCTTGGGCGATGACATAGCGCGCCCCGGACCGTCGGCAGTAACGGTCCTTGAAATCGGCCGGGTCAATTTTGAGATAGGCGGCAATGGCCCGGATATCGGATGCCGATACATAAGTCCCGCCGTACCCACGGCAGCAATCACCACACATGCGGCATTCGAACAGCGCGTCCGATGTGGGTTCAGAAGGCATGGCGGGTTTCCAAGGCCCGTTTGAGCGTGACCTGATCGACATATTTCAGATCCCCCCCCATGGGCACGCCCGAGGCAATGCGGGTCACCTTGACCGGCAGGGATTGGAGCTGTTCGGCCAAATAGGCGGCCGTGGCCTCCCCTTCCACGCTGGTGCTCGTGGCGATGACGACCTCCTGCAACGCTTCTTCAGGCACCCGGCGGAGGAGGTCCGCAATCCGGATATCGTCCGGACCGATGCCGTTCATGGGCGACAGCACGCCTCCCAAAATATGATAAACCCCCTGGAAGGCACCGGATTTCTCCACGGCAACCATATCCGCCGGGTGCTCCACGATGCAAAGCTGCGCCCGGTTGCGGGACATGTCCTGGCAGATGTGGCAAACTGCTTCATCGCTCCAAGCGTGGCAGCGCGAGCAGGAGCGGGTGCGGTCCTTGACGTCGATGATGCTCTGGGCAAGCTGTTCCGCATTGCGGGCCGGCGTTTTTAAAATATGCAGGGCCAAGCGCTCGGCCGTTTTCTCACCAATGCCGGGGAGTTTCGTAATTTGACGGATCAGATTACGGATCGATGCGGGATAATAGTTCATGAGCCACCTTATAGCCGGGCATCCATCAAATCACGGGGTTGCCCGGCCGATCGTTTCAGAACAAGCCGGGGATATTCATGCCCCCGGTAAGCTTGCCCATTTCTGAAGCCACCATTTCCTGGGATTTGCTCAGGGCGTCATTGACGGCGGCGCAAACCAGATCCTGCAGCATATCCACATCTTCCGGATCGACCACTTCCTTTTCGATGGCGATGCTCAGCACCTGCTGCCGCCCGTTGGCGACAACCTTGACCATCCCGCCTCCGGCCGTCCCCTCGACCGTCCGATCCGCGAGTTCTTCCTGCATCTTGGCCATCTTGGCCTGAAGCTTCTGCGCCTGCTTCATCATATTGCCCATGCCCTTCATGGCAGTTCCTCCTTGTCCAATGCGTACCAGGGCGCACCGTTGACGTTCAACTCGCTTCTGGCAAGCTTTGTCCGCCCGCCCCGATTGATTCCAACGCGCAATTAGGCCGGTCCTTCTTCCTTCGATGGGGGCCGAACCTTAATATCCATGACTTTACCCTGAAAAAGGTCGACCACCTCGGACACCATGGGATGGCTCAGGGCCTGGTTTCTGAGTTGCTCTTCATGGCGTTTTTTTTTTTGTTTGGCAGCCGGATCATCCGAAACCCCGCGGATTACAACCTCCGGTGAATGCCCGCACAGATCCTGAACCGCATCGCGAATGGCCTGGATGCTTTCCGGCCGTTTCACACGGTTGATGGTGAATTCATTGCCCTTGACCTCAATCTCAAAGCCGCGCTCGCCCGAATCCGCCAAAAAAGACTGCTGGAGGCTGGCCGCCAGAGCCGGCAGGCGCTTTCCAATTAAGGCCACGATGCGCGCCCAGGCCGCTTGGCGCTCGGTAGCGGTGGCCGGCAGTGCCATGGTGCCATGGTCGGCATCCGCTTGGGCAGGGGGTGCTTCGCCGGATTCGGTTGAACGGGTCCGGGAAGCCGGAGCAGGTTGATCCGGTGATATCGGCATCTGCGCCAACACGGCCTCCCTGCCGCCCTGGGCAATGGCCTGGCGCAACGCTTCCACCCGACCGATCAGTTCATCCATCGGAAGGGCCGGCTTAAGCTGGCAGATCTGCATCAGCACCATCTCAAGCGCCAGCCGGGGCTGGGCCGCCAAGCGTACCATCGCCTCTTCCCGGTAGAGCATCTTAAAAACCTGATTTAAAGCGCCGGCCGAATGCTGCCGCGCCTGCTCGGCCAGCATTTGAATCTCACTTTCAGGCAGATCGATCAGCGGCATCCCAGGGTCGCCCACCTTGATGACGACCAGGTTCCGCACGTGCGTCAGCAAATCCAGGTATAATTTCTTGAGATCCTGGCCACGTCCGTGGATCCCTTCGATGGCCATGAGGACCCGGGCAACATCAGCCTCCAAAACCGCGTCCGCCAGGTCTGTTAGGGACCGTCTGTCCATTACCCCCAGAATATTGAGAACCTGGTCATGGGAAACAGGGCCTTCCGAACAGGTCATCACCTGATCGAGCAGGCTCAGCGCATCCCGCATGCTGCCGCCGGCTTCGCGCGCCACCAAGGCCAGGCTCTCTGCCGGAATGGCGATGTTCTCGCGGTCGCACAAATCGGCCATATGACGCGTCAGACTTTCGAAATGAATCCGCCGTAAATCATAGCGCTGGCAGCGGGAAAGAATGGTCACCGGTATCTTGTGGGGCTCGGTCGTGGCGAACATGAACATGATGTGGGCCGGCGGTTCTTCAAGGGTCTTCAGCAAGGCATTGAAAGCCGCCGGGCTCAGCATGTGCACTTCGTCGATGATATAAATTTTAAAAGGGCTGTAAGCCGGCATGTATTTGATGTTTTCACGCAGCTCGCGCACCTGGTCGACGCTGTTGTTGGAGGCGCCGTCAATCTCGAAAACATCCGCCGCACTGCCGCTTGTAATCTCTTTGCAGGACCGGCACGTATTGCAGGGATGGGAGGTAGGGCCCTGCTGGCAGTTCATGGCCTTGGCCAGGATGCGGGCAACAGTTGTTTTGCCGGTTCCGCGCGGCCCGGCAAACAGGATCGCATGGGCCACCCGACCGTGCTGGATGGCATTCGTCAGGGTACGGGTGACATGCGTTTGTTCGACGACCTCCTCAAAGGTCTGTGGTCGGTATTTGCGTGCCAGAACGAGGTATGCCATGGCCTCATCATACGGGGTGCAAGGGGTTTGGGTAATTTTCGGCGCTGCCGCGTCAATAGACCGGATGGATAGCGACATCAGTGCGGCGTAACATAATGAAAGCGGCGGCAAACGGCAAGGGAAAAAATGGTCGGGTGCCGTCAGCCTCGGCTGGTGTCAGGAATGATCGTGCCCGTCGTCAACGGATGGGAGAAGAAAAGAAAATGGCGGAGAGAGAGGGATTCGAACCCTCGGTGCCGCTATTAACAGCACACACGATTTCCAGTCGTGCTCCTTCAGCCAACTCGGACATCTCTCCGCATACAGCGCGCATCCATGGCGAAAACGCCATATGACTCGCCCCAAGCGGTGCTGGCGGAGAGGGTGGGATTCGAACCCACGATCCCGGTTTTAGCCAGGATACCGCTTTTCGAGAGCGGGGCCTTCAGCCACTCGGCAACCTCTCCTTGCCATAAATGCAGAGCGTCTCCATATCGCCTTTAAATGATTCTGTCAATGGATTCCCTGCGTAGGGAACCCGATCAGAAAATCAAAAGGCGATCCGTTCTTTTACCCTTGAAGGGCTTTGCGGAATCTAGTATCAGATGCCGCCAACAGCAACTTGGCACGTTCATATGGCGGAAATCGCCATCCTTTTCCGCTGCTTCATTTTGCTCTGGACCACATGGTCGCAAGGAAATTACTAATGGCCCTCATCAAGCCCTTCAGGGGCATACGCTACGACCCGGAACGCGTCGCAGATATGGCAAGCGTAGTCTGCCCGCCCTACGACGTCATTTCCGAAACCGAACAAGCCGCCTATTATGATCGCAGTCCCTACAATGTCATTCGCATGGAGTTGGGCCAACTGCGCCCTGAGGATGACGACACCAACAATCGCCATACCCGGGCGGGGACCTACCTGCGCACCTGGCTCAATGAAGGCGTCCTGATCCAGGAGGAAAGGCCGGCCCTTTATCTGGCGGCCACGAACTTCCAGACCGCAGACGGGGCATGGACCCGTTGGGGGTTGCTGGCCGCTGTCGCGTTAGAACCTTTTGACAAGGGGGGCATTCTTCCCCACGAACGCACTTACTCCAAAGTCAAGGCGGAACGCTTGTCATTGCTGCAGTCCTGCCCGGCCAATTTGAGCCCCATATTTTCATTCTTTTCCGATCAGGCCGCCATGATCCCCAGGTTAAAAACCCATGTCGCGCGACGGTTGCCCGATATTGAATTCACGGATAACGACCAGCAACAGCATCGCCTATGGGTCATCAGCGATCCGGATCTGCTGGCAAGCACAGTCGCCCAGTTCAGGCACCAGCCCATCTTCATCGCCGACGGGCACCATCGCTATGAAACGGCGCTGGCCTACCTGAACGAACACCAGGACAAGGGCTTAAACGAAGATCATCCGGCCCGCTATACGCTGATGTATCTGAGCAGCATCCAGGATCCCGGCCTGAAAATACTGCCTGCCCACCGCCTGCTGCCACAGGTCGATGCGGATGTCCGGCAGCAATTTCTTAAAGATATCGAAAGATATTTCGACGTCCAGCCACTGCAATCCCATGACGCAATGCGGGACAGTGATCGGGAAGCGATGCAAAACCTGGATAACACCGCCCCGGGGGAAGGACTGGTGGTCGCCCTGCGAGACGTCCCCACCCCGCTCCTGCTCAAACTCAAGGACGGAAAGAAGGAAGGCCTTTACTCCGAGGATCTGCCCGACGTTTTGAAAAACATCGACGTGACGCTGTTGACCGAGTTCGTATTCCCGACCTTATTGGGGCTCACCCCGGCCCAGTTGGACGACGTGCATAGCATCCATTACCATCATGATACCCGGCTGGCCCTTGAAAAAGTTCGTACCGGGCAATACGATATGGCCTTCATCATCAAACCCACACCGATTGCTGCGGTTCAGCGAATTGCCGATGCAGGGCGCACGATGCCACGCAAATCCACTTATTTTGCCCCCAAAGTCATCACCGGTCTTGTGATGCATGGTCTCTTTGGCCGGCTCTAAAGGGCCGCTCGCCCGTTGGCATCACTGCCGAAAGGCATTAGAGCCGCAGCATTGCCGCCACTTCGGCGGTATAGGCACCCGCCTCGTCGTAAATCACCAAGGGCGGTCCGGTCGCCAGCCCCGGGCGAGCGGCTTTGACAACCTTCAGCAGGCAGCGTTTGGCTTCGGCATCCCGTCGGGAATGGATCATGCGCAAATATTTGGGCTCCAAATGATGCGCCTGCATGCCGCTCATCAGCTCGGCCAGCCGCTCTACCGGGTAGACAAGCCAGCCGCGACCGCCGGTTTTCAGAAACCGCCGCATGGTCTTGATCAACCCTTCAAGCGATATTGCAATCTCATGACGGGCCAGAGCACGCTGGCTCTGCGGGTTGACGCGGCCCGAATGGGGTTTCCGGTACGGCGGGTTGCTCATCACCATATCCACGGGTGCCCCGATCGCGTCGGCCCCCAGCCGAAGCATGTCCCCCTCAACGACCGCAATGCGGGACTCAAATCCATTGTCTGCGGCATTGACGCGCGCCAAGGCGGCCAGCTCCGCTTGGATTTCAACCCCCACAAGGCGGGCATGCGGATAGCGCAACGCCGTAATCAGCGGCAGAATGCCGCAGCCCGTTCCCAGATCCAGAATTCGCTCACCCGGTTTGTGGGGGACGGCATGGAAGGCCAGGATGGGGGCGTCGATTGAAAAACGATAGCCCGCGCGATTTTGGCGGATGCGCAAATGACCGTCAATAAAGGAATCGAGGGAGCTCTGTATGGAGAGCGTTTCGCTCACTTGACCGTCAGCGGTCCGATTTTAAAACGGATATCGTCGACAACCCTGCCGCCCGCGGCCTCGTTGAGCCGCTGGATCAATTCTTTTTTCCGGAAATGCAGTTCCTGCAGCCAGACAGAACTGCTGACATGGACAACCAGGACACGTTGTTTGAAGGCCGCCGGCTGGGCGTTGCACGCCAGATTTTTCCCAACGATGCGGTCCCAGAACGTCCATACGATGCGTGCATTTTGCCCCTCGCCGCCATGGATATTGCGGAGCACGGCATCAATGATATCGGCCACCGGTTCGCACTTGGTCTGATTTCTGTTGCGGCTGTCCACCAAAGCAGGAATGCCTCCCGAAACGGTTCTCGCCGTTCTTTAATCGCGTCCCTATCAAGGGATATGTATACTGATCCCCTGTCGCTCCTGTCAAATTGGAATCCCCGACCACACGGTGCATCACAACCGCTCTTCCGCGTTCGTAAACACCGGTCACCTCCGCGTTGCAACCCCAACAGAGGGCCCCATAATTCTTTTTATCACAAGATGTTGGCGGGTTTTTCCTTGACTTGACTACGGCCGTAACTTAATTACAGGGGCGATACAAGGGGACGACTTCATTGGATAACAAGCCAGACAAGCGGCAGATCCGCGCCGCATGAACCGCATTCTGAGCGAAGTCTTGATCATGTTTGCAACAGTTACTTCAATAGGAAGCGTAATATGACGTGGGATTGGGAAAAATTAAAGGAACAGCAACAGGGACGCCGCGCCGCACCACCTCAGGTTGATGAGGTGTTGAAAAACATTAAAAAAATTAAAATCCCCGGCGGGCCGATTCTTTTTCTTCTGCTGTTGGTCATTATCGGTGTGTATACATCGATTTATGTCGTCGACACAGACGAGGTAGGAGTTGTACAGCGATTTGGCAAATATGCCAAAACGACTCAGCCAGGCCTCAATTTCAAACTGCCCTTCGGCATTGAGACGGTCCGGCTTGTCAAAAAGCGCCGCATTCTCAAAGAAGAATTCGGATTCAGTTCCGAGCGGCTCGGGGGGAACCGTCGCTCGGCCCCGATCAGCGAAAACAACAGTGAAGCGCTCATGTTAACCGGTGACTTGAATGTCGCCGTTGTTCCCTGGATCGTACAATACCGCATCAATGATCCTTACGACTATCTGTTCAAGGTGCAGAACGTAACCCAGCTCCTGCGGGATATGTCGGAAGCCGCCATGCGCTTGGTGGTGGGGGATCGAAGTATCAACGAGGTGATCTCCAAGCGCAATGAAATTGCCGTTGAAGCGAAAAAGGTCCTGCAGGGCGAGCTCGATAATGCCCAGGCCGGGATCACCGTTGTAACCATCGAAATGAAGCGCACGAATGTCCCGGGGCCGGTGCAGCCCTCTTTCAATGAGGTCAACCAGGCGACCCAGGAAAAGGAACAGACGATCTACCAAGCGCGGGAGGCTTATAACAAAGCCATTCCCGCTGCCCGGGGCGAAGCAGAGCGTGTCATCAAGGCGGCGGAAGGATACGCTCTCGGCCGGGTCAACCGTGCCCAGGGTGATGCTGCCCGGTTTTCGGCAGTCTACGCTGAGTACGTCAAAGCCAAAGACGTAACCCGTAAACGGATCTATCTGGAAACCCTGAAGGAACTGTTTCCTCGCCTCGGTCCCAAATATATTGTCGACGACAATCAACGCAATCTGCTTCCGCTGCTCAATCTCAACCAGAAAACGCTGAAGAATTCCATAGGTGCTGGCAATGAACAATAAGCTCGTATATCTCCTTGTGGCGGTCTTTATCGCCGTGGCCGTGCTTTACAGTGCGGCTTTCGTCGTCGACGAAACCGAACAGGTCGTCGTAACACGATTTGGTAAAATCATCGGGGATCCGATCACGGATCCAGGCCTTAATTTTAAGCTGCCGATTTTTGATAAAGTGAATAAATACCCTAAGAACCTGCTGTTTTGGGATGGCGACCCGGGACAGATTCCAACACTTGAGAAAACCTACATTTGGGTAGACGCCTTTGCCCGCTGGCGCATTACGGATCCGATCAAATTCAAACAAACCGTCGATACGGTATCCAATGCCCAAAGCCGCCTCGATGAAATTATCGACCCGGCCGTGCGCAATGCCGTTACCAGCTACCGCCTGATTGAAACCGTTCGCAAAAGTAATCGCGAATTGGATACCTATGAGGTAGGCATCGAGAAGGACGATACCGAGAACCAACGCCAGCCTAGCCGGATCACAACCGGCCGCAAGAATATTATGCTGGGGATCCTGCAGGAAGCGCAGCCTAAGTTGGACAAATTCGGAATCGAAGTGGTGGATGTCAAGATAAAACGCATAAACTACGTCGATCAGGTGCGCAAATCCGTTTACGACCGGATGATTGCCGAACGCAAGCAAATCGCGGAAAAATTTCGCTCCGAAGGTATTGGGGAAGCGCGTAAAATAGAAGGGAACAAAGAGAGGGATCTGAAACGGATTCAATCGGAGGCCTACCGTACCGCCGAAGAAATCAAAGGCAAAGCGGACGCCAAAGCAACCGATATTTATGCCAAGTCGTTCGGCGTCGATCCCGACTTTTACACCTTCCTTAAAACGATGGAAGTCTATCGGGATACGCTGGGCAAGGACAGCACGCTGGTGCTCTCAACCGATTCCGATTTTTTGGGCTACCTGAAAAATCTTTCCAAGGCCGGTCGCTGACGAGGTACAAAAGGCGAAAGCCCCCTGCCTTGCGCCGTAACACAGGGGCTTTCGCCTATAAACCGAAATCGGATTGGGTCGGGCTATTTGCCCTTACGTCTTTGATGACGCGTCCGGGCCAATAATTTTCGGTGCTTGTGCTTTCTCATTTTCTTACGGCGTTTCTTGATGACGCTACCCAAAGGATCACCCCCCTTTCAAATGTCACTTTATAAAAAGTGTTCTATATCATTAACTAAAAAATGGTGTCCAGCTTTTTTTGTCTGAAGGCCGCTCGTGGGCCTTATGCGCTATCTCCTTTTCTATCAAATAGTTATACATTCTATACGTTGTTATCCGGTCTGCCGCGTGCTAATATGGAACTGAATTCAAGCCCCAGCGAATCATTTGATCAGGCAACTTTCGCATAAAGCAATTGAATAATGAGCGCTCACCGTTTCCGCTCCGATCAGATCGTGCACATCAATGATGCCGTGGCCATGGCCGAGGAACTGGTCAGCAACCATTACAAACTTTCGGCGACTCAATGGTTGCGTCGCAAATATGACGTTAAAACCGCCATCGATCTTTCAGCGAATGAAATTATCTCCGGACCTTTCGCCCAAGTCATCCGCTACGAGGGGCGAAAAGCCGATGCCGATCTTAAGTCAGAGACATTCGACTTTTATAAAATTTGTCTGCAAGATCATGAAATCATCCAGGCACTTGAGCATGCGCCGTCCCTGTTGCTGTTCCCTTTCAGCCTGTACATTATTACGCATGAGCTGATTCATATCGTCCGGTTCACCAAATTTCTGCAAAGTTTTGTGGCCACCGCCGATGAGAGACTTGCCGAGGAAATCCGTGTCCATGCCAAAACGCATGAAATCCTTAAGCCTGTTCGTATTCCAGGCATGCGCTCCGTTTTTACATTTTACGCCCAATGGCGCAATGACTTCGACAGCCTCTGCAATCCCACCTGACAACGTCCTTTGCGATCATTATCCCTATACGATCGTGGCCGCGCCCCGATCCCTACGGGGGCGGGTTTCCACAAGCCTCTCCCAAAATAGGCGTTTGGTGCACCCAATTCGCACTACGGCCCCTTGACAAAAACATTTTCTTGACTATTTTTTAACAGTTTTACGCAGGCGGGACGCTAAACGACAGACAGAACATGCTCGAAAATTGTTGACGGAGGTTTCAAACATGCCCTTATACGAGTATGAATGCAGCAAATGTGGCCGGGTGGAAGAGATACTGCAAAAGTTCTCGGATAAGCCACTCACCAAGTGCCGGCATTGTTCGGGGAGCCTTCACAAACTTATTTCCAACAGTAGCTTCCATCTAAAGGGATCGGGCTGGTATGTAACCGACTACGCTAAAAAATCAACCGGCGATACATCCCCTGGGGGAAAAGACAAACAATCCAAATCAGCTGACGCGAAGCCCACATCCGGGAACTCAACATCTGGCAGTCCTGCCGATTAGATGTAATCACAACCCACAAGCGAGCGGTATCACAAGTTCATTGAGGAAGGGCCGTAAGGCTGTTCGAGAAGTGAAACGCTGTTGCCAAGTGCTTAATGCGTCAAGGAAAATGACAATACATATAGCTCAATGTTGCTCGAAAAATAGTCGTCAATTGATGCCGCAGATATCCGTCGAATTCGGTTCCTGACGGGTTAGGCTAACGTTGTGTGGTCCTTTTACAATTCAATGAATCAACTACTAAGGAGACAGGTAAGCAATGAAGATCAGACCGTTAAACGATCGAGTTCTGGTGCAACGCATGGAAGAAGAGACCAAAACCAAGGGCGGAATTATTATTCCTGATACGGCTAAAGAAAAGCCCGCCGAGGGCAAAATTGTTGCTGCGGGAAACGGCCGTTTGGGAGATGACGGCAAACGTATCCCCCTTGAAGTTAAAAAGGGCGACCGTGTGCTTTTCAGCAAGTACGGCGGCACCGAAGTCAAGGTGGAAGGTGAAGAATACCTGATTATGCGGGAAGACGACATTCTTGGAATCATCGAATAAATACTGAAACACACGGAGGTTAGATCAAAATGGCGAAACTGATTAAGTACGACATGAAAGCCCGCGAAGCCATGCTTCGAGGTGTTCAAACACTTGCCGACGCAGTCGTGGTAACCTTGGGTCCGAAGGGCCGCAACGTGGTCATTGACAAATCCTGGGGCTCGCCCACGGTGACTAAAGATGGTGTCACGGTCGCCAAGGAAATTGACCTTGAGGACAAGTTCGAAAACATGGGTGCTCAAATGGTCAAGGAAGTGGCCAGCAAAACCAGCGATATGGCAGGCGATGGCACCACCACCGCCACGGTTTTGGCACGCGCCATCTATGAGGAAGGCCAGAAGCTTGTGGCGGCCGGCAACAACCCCATGGCCATCAAACGTGGCATTGATACGGCCGTCGAAGCTGCCGTCAAAGAGCTTCACAAAATGAGCAAGCAGACCAAGGATCAGCGTGAAATCGCCCAGGTTGGAACCATTTCCGCCAACAATGATGAAACCATCGGCAACATCATCGCTGAAGCCATGAACAAGGTGGGCAAAGAGGGCGTTATTACGGTCGAAGAAGCCAAAGGGATGGAAACCAATCTGGATGTGGTCGAAGGTATGCAGTTCGACCGTGGTTATCTCTCCCCCTACTTTGTGACCGACCCCGAGAAGATGGTGGCCTCGCTCGAAGATCCTTACATTCTGATTAACGAGAAAAAAGTCAGCAATATGAAAGATCTTCTGCCAATTCTGGAGCAGGTGGCCAAAATGGGCAAACCGCTCATGATCATTGCCGAGGATGTCGATGGCGAAGCGTTGGCAACGCTCGTTGTTAACAAGCTGCGCGGCACCTTGCAAGTAGCGGCCGTCAAAGCACCGGGATTCGGCGACCGCCGTAAAGCCATGCTGGAAGACATTGCGATTCTGACCGGCGGCCAAGTTGTATCGGAAGACTTGGGCATTAAGCTTGAGAACCTGGGTATTGCCGATCTGGGCAAAGCCAAACGCATCAATATCGACAAAGACAACACCACGATTGTCGATGGTGCCGGTTCCCGCAGTGCCCTCGAAGGCCGGGTGAAACAGATTCGCGCCCAGATAGAAGAAACGACATCGGATTATGACCGGGAAAAATTGCAGGAGCGCTTGGCTAAACTAATCGGCGGTGTTGCTGTCATCAATGTTGGTGCCGCCACGGAAACTGAAATGAAGGAAAAGAAAGCGCGTGTCGAAGATGCCCTCAATGCGACCCGGGCCGCCGTTGAAGAAGGTATTGTCCCCGGAGGCGGTGTGGCGCTCGTGAGATGCCTCGATGCCCTTGACAAAGCCCGCGGCAAAGTCAAAGGTGATTTGAAACTCGGTGTCGACGTGGTAATGCGTGCCATTGAAGAGCCTCTGCGGCAGATTGCCAATAATGCCGGAGCTGAAGGCTCTGTCGTTATCGACAAGGTCAAAAATTCGGAAGGCTCCGCAGGCTACAATGCCGCTACGAACACTTACGAAGACCTGATCGAAGCCGGTGTGATCGACCCCACCAAAGTCACCCGGTTCGCACTGCAAAATGCGGCAAGCGTAGCGGCCTTGATGCTCACTACGGAAGCCATGATTGCCGAAAAGCCCGAAGAAAAATCCGATGGCGGTGGAGCGCCCGGTATGGGTGGCGGCATGGGCGGTGGTATGGGCGGTATGGGGGGTATGGGCGGCATGATGTAGACAGCCCGTCCCACCAGTTTAACCTACACTAGTAAATAACCCCTCTGTCACATGGTGACAGGGGGGTTTACTTTTGGATTTATGCCAGATCGCTTGACAATTATTAGGCTGGGGGATAATGATAAACTATTGATAGAATCCATAATTTTATAGATGAAGTGCAATACTAACACAACTATCAGACGAATCGGAGCGATACATGAAAACGACAACCCCACTCCGAATCACGCTTGGGGCTTTCTTGCTTTCACTATTGATGCTGACGTTGCCCCTCGCCGCGTTAGCGGCAGGTAATATCGAAGACCACATCATCGAGACCGAAACCGGCATCTATTATATTGTCCAGCCAGGCGATACATTGTGGGATCTCTCGCGGCAATTTTCCGATTCTCCTTGGCTATGGCCGGAAATGTGGAATGAGAATCAACAAATTACAAATCCCCATCTTATCTATCCCGGCGATCGTATCAAACTTTATCGGCGAACAGATGTCAATCGGGTCCAGACCGGTGTTTCAGGTCCTGAGCCTGCTGGAAAGACATTTACCTATCGCGATATGGATTCGGTCGGGTTCATCCGCAAAACCGCTCTTGAGCCTAGCGGCATCATCATTGATATCCAGCGGTCCAAAACGCTTGCCAGCGACTACGATGAAATCTATATCATGCCGGAAGCAGGCCATCCATTCGCCACAGGGGAGAAATATACCGTCTACCGCACCTTACAGAAAGAAATCCGGGACAATAAGACAAACGCTTATATCGGCCTCCAGCATCTCCTCCTAGGTGTGATAGAAATTGTCAACGTTACACCCGATGTCGTGGTTGGAAAAATTAATAAGTCATTCCGGGCCATCGAATTGGACGATCAGGTAACCCCCTATCTGAAGCGGCCAGAAATAATCGAAATCAAAGAAAGTGTACCGAACCTCAAGGGTAAACTCATCGCATCTGAAGATCATCTCCGTTTGATTTCTCAATATCGGACGGCCTTTATCAACAAAGGCGAAGTTGACGGTATTGAACCCGGTCAATACTATACCGTCTACATCCAAAAGGAAAATCGTATCGTCAGCAATGGCCGGGAAAAAAACATAAATCTACCACCACAAAAATTGGGGTCGGTTCTTGTGTTGCTCACTGAGGAAAATACGGCGACCACTTTGGTCGTCCAATCCGATCCGGGAATCGGCCCATGGACACCTATCGCAAGCCCTTTTTAAGGTAAACGACCCATACCCCAAAAAGCACAATGGGAGCGCCCCCTTCGGGAGGTTGCCCCCATTGCTTTTTTTCACCTTATATTTAACGATCTGAACTTATTTCAAACGATGACCTTACGAGCGGCCGTGACCCGCAATACTTCCTCATAGGTTGTTACCCCGTCGAGCATCTTTTGGATGGCATTTTCGCGCAAGGTCACCATTCCCTCTTCAATGGCCCGCACTCTTATGGTTTCAATATTAGTCTTAGGCGTTGTCATTTTTTGAATGGCCTCTGAGTAGGGCATTACTTCAAACGCTGCGGATCGGCCGCGGTAACCCGTCTGGCGACAGCGGTTGCAGCCGCGCCCCCTGAATAGTTTGACGGCCCCTTTCAGCCCTGTATCAATACCGACGGCACGGAGGTCATTGGCGTCCATTGCAAAGGGCTCCTTGCAATAGTCACAGATAACACGGAGCAGGCGTTGGGCCATAATCCCCACCAGAGTGGCCTGAATGAGAAACGAGTGTACCCCCAAATCCAGTAAACGGGTAATGCTGCTGGGCGCATCATTGGTATGCAATGTCGATAATACCAGGTGACCTGTCAAAGCCGCCTGGACCGCATTTTCAGCGGTATCCAGGTCGCGCATCTCACCAATCATAATAATGTCCGGATCCTGACGTAAAATTGTTTTTAAAATCGATCCGAAGGTAACACCAACTGCCGGTTGGACACCGATTTGATTGAAGTCCTCGTGGATCATCTCGATGGGATCTTCCACCGTCACAATATTGTTTTCAGGTGTTGAAACTTTGCGTAAGGCGGAATAAAGGGTCGTGGACTTGCCGCTTCCGGTGGGACCTGTAACCAGAATAATGCCATGAGGCATTCGGATAAATTCATTAAATTTGCGCAAGTCCTCGGGCATGAACCCCAATCCATCCAGATCTTGAATCAGAATATCCGGATCCATTACGCGCATTACCATTTTTTCGCCAAATGCCACCGGCACTGAGGAGATGCGGATCTCCACTTCCATCCCCCCCTTGTCCATCTTGATTCGGCCGTCCTGGGGGCGCCGTTTTTCGGCCATATTCATCCGTGACAATGCTTTGATGCGGGAGACAATGGCATTGTGAACCTTTTTGGGAAGCCGGTAGACAGTGTGCAGTACACCATCGATCCTCATCCGAACCAGTACAATCTCGCGTTTAGGTTCGATATGGATATCCGAAGCGCGCTGATCAAACGCGTAAATAAAAAGATGATTAACGGCATTAACGATATGTTGATCATTGGAAGGTAAATCATCGCCGGTCCTTAACCGGACATATTGTTCGAGATTGCCGATATCAATCGCTGATGAAGAAAAAAGGTCTTCGGCAGCGGCAATTGACCGTTTAAAACCGAAAAATTCGTTTAGCAGTTTGATGATATCGGTCTTGGAGCTGACCGTTGTCAGTACGCGCATATTGGTTACGCGCGCGACATCATCCATTACCTCCATATTAAACGGATTCGGAGTCGCCACCGTCAGATTCCCGTTTTCAACCTTGATAGGCAACACAAGGTGCTTCATGGCAAAATTACGCGGAATCGTGGTCGTGACGACGTTGAGGTCTAATTTGAGGGGATCGATTTTCTGGTAGGGAAGTTCCCACTCCCGTGCAAGGGCCTGGAAAATAGCATCTTCCTCCAAGCCGCCAGGCCGTCCATCGGCACGGGGCGGTTGCATGTGGGCAACGACATCCACAAATGTTACCGGATTGCTGATTTTAATACCAAAGGACGCATTACGCTTGCGGTTTTCGCGTTCCAGTTCCTGGAATATTTTTTCCCTTTGCACGAGAATTTGTTTAGCCTGCTCCTTCGTCAACAATTTTTGCATGATGAGGACACGGCAAACATCTTTAGGGGCAAAGGGGTCGTTAAGATCTTTGGGGGGCATTAATTATCTTTCCTCCGAAGGGGTATCGCCGGGCAGCTGATCAGCATATTAAATCATGGCCTCACCCTTCTGCTGAAGAAACAAAGCTACCCACTTCTTGCATAATATCAGGAGGTCTTGGCTTAATTTGCATATCCGATATTTTTTACCCCCTGTTGCAGCAATGGATAACGCACAGTCATGATTCTTTACCTTGATGCGTTCAGGCTCAGAATAAGAGACGATAGATCAGATATCACGGAAAAGCAACGGCACCGTTGGGCAGGAGTAAAATATCCGCACTGTGAAATCCTTTGGTTTAGCCATTGGATTCCATCTATAACAACATTGGTGGGAACGGCCTTGTGGTAAACAATAGCGAATGACAAGTCGACAATTAAAGCAATCTCATGGAAACAACACTTCTGCCGTCAAACCATACGAAAAGATAAAATTCTCAAATCCAATCACGCCATCTCAGTTATACGTCGATCTCGAGCTTCTTCCTTCGAACGTCCTGCCCATTCCAAAACCCTATTAACAAGAACTTCATGACGGCTATCTTTACTAAAAGACAGGAAATCCTCACGGCGATCGATAACCTTGTCGATCATCCATTCATCACTGGCTCCACCTGATCGTCCCAAACCACGCACCAAAACCTTTAGGTGCTGTAAAAAGGCTTCAATAGTTGCTGTATCGCCAGCCAATCGGTAAATCTCGGCATCCGGATTTCCGTATTCATTGATAGCGCTTCGCAAGACAGAACGGGCCACATCACCACCCAGCAGGGCTACGAAGATATGGATTTCCCGTTCGAGGGACAGCAGATATTTCAGATTCATATTATCTGTGCTGTCATAACCGGAATCAAGCGAAACGACGATTTTGCGGTGAATCGTCCTAATCTTTTCAAATAGGGCTTCATTCTCAGCATCAATCAGCATTAAAGCCGCTGTGGCAGCCTCACGATTAAGGCCTTCCTTGACAAGAAAAACTTCTTCCGGAGTAATTTCGATATCAATATCTAATTCTTTATTATAACGTCGCAGAAGGAGATTGGCGAGCATCAAGGCATTACGGTCTGAAAAGTGTACGGCATCCGGTTCCTCCAGAAAATCCCCCAATAAAACCTGAAGCGCTTTTTCCGGTGTTTCCATCTTGGCAAACAGCAACTGCAATGCATTGAGAAAAGCGATACGATCGTCGCGTTGCATCGGCTGTTTCAAAAAATGCCATAGGATTTCGAAAACTTTCTCTTCATATCGGGAAAATTCGCTAACGCAGTCTTCAAATCCTATCTTGCTGAATCGACCATCGGTATCGAAACATCTCTCAAGTAGATGCAGTATCTCTCTTACATCCATCGGAGAGATGTCGAAATCACGACTAAGGATTTCATAATCACGAGCGTTGAAAGGATTTTCCGTTCTGCTGATTTGTCGCATTTTCTCTCGGGTATCAAGGCGCCCTGCGTAAAAATCGATCATGCGGGTGGCTAGGTCGTGTAACCGCCCAATTTTAAAGCTCTCCTTCCCTTCTTGAACCAAAAGGACACCACTCTCAACACGAAGCTGGCGAATGATGTCGTCCGGCACCTTTTCGATACGCCATTGAATATTGGTTAAAATCTCATCCTTGATCATATCTTTTTTGGGACGATCGCCAATCGCTTCGATCAGTTCTGAAACGCGCTTGAGTCGCAGCCCAAGCTCACGCGCGCTCACATGGTGGTAGTCACGGCCATAAAGGCTTTCGAGATAAAGGGCTTGGTCGGCGGATGTATTCTCAAATTCTTCATCCACAAGGCGGGCTATCTGAGCTTTCGCCTTGGGCAATTTTCCTACCGTCCGGTCCAGAAGAAGCCAGCGGATATTATTGAGTTCGATTGGTGGCAACATGAGCTTCTGGCGCAAGTTTTTTATGCCCGCTATGGCATCGTAAACCCCAGCATACCGATGAGCGCCGGTAGATGTATCGGATTCTTTTATCCAGCTGCAAACCTCCTTAACAAGCGTCTTCATGGCTTCTGGTTGAATCCCATTCAGGCCTGCCAACATGGTCAGATTAGGATCTGGAAACCCTTTTTCATCTTTCATCACCGGTAACTTGACGACATCACCATCAATATTGACCTCAATATCCTCAGCTCTATTCAATGCGCCCTGGTATCTGGCAATGATCGAAACCGCCGTGCGCAGTCGTATTAAGGCATCGGGAGAACCATCCGGGAGTTTGAGGTGAATGGTCAGCACTTTGTGGTTGTTAAAAGTGGTGAAGGCTTTGGATATCAGCGCATTGAGGTAAGTCATATGTTCGCCTAAACGGCGAATCATCATGGCAACCGTTTCCCGTTCCATGACAATATCACTGAAAAACACTTGATAATCCGGATGAGGACCATTTCCGCTTTGGGAAGACAGACGACAAGCACGAATTAACAGCGTGCCGTCATGGCCGGAACGTTTCTTTAGCTTTTCCAGCGTTTTGGTGAGTTGGGCATAGGGATCGATCTGCATCGGAACATCAATGGTCTCTCCCATCGAATCCGAATCATCTCCCGTATTTGTTGCGGAATCGTGATCCCGACGAAGACAGGCACTCAGCAAATGACAGAGTTCCACCAGCAGGGTAATTAGAGCATCGTTTCGCCCTTGGCTGTCGTATAAACTCTCGAGAATGGTGAGTTCCGTGTCATTCATAGATTTTCCCCGGTCTTTCGCATTTTGATATGCAACACACTCAATAAATTAACCTTGTCTTATCGAACGGTTCGTCGAAAACACTGATGCACCGGTGGTGTCTATTAACCCGGCGATTATTCATACCAAAATACTGCGAAGTATGGTATAGTACTTCGCATGGAAACAACAGACACCAGAAAGCTTAAACCAGAGGTTCAAGAGCAACTGCGCCGACAAGTTGTAAGGCTTCGCAAAGCTGGCAAAACTTACAAAGAGATCGGTGAGGTTGTTGGCATTCACTACACTAATGCGTGCAAGATATTTAAAGCCTACGAAAAAGGCGGTCAAAATGCGATTAAGGCAAAGAAACGGGGGCGCAAAACCGGTAGTTGCCGAACGCTTGATCCAGAGCAGGAAAAGCAGCTGAAAAAGGTAATTACCGATAAAACCCCTGATCAACTCAAGTTCCCATTTGCCCTTTGGACCCGTCGGGCTGTCCAGCAGTTGATCACGCAGCTTTTTTCCATCAATATGCCGATTCGCACCGTAGGTGAGTACCTCAACCGCTGGGGCTTTACCCCCCAAAAGCCTTTGCGCAGAGCCTATGAACAGAACCCAAAATTGGTTCAAAAATGGCTTGACGAAGAGTATCCCGCCATTGCAGTCAGGGCCAAGAAAGAAGACGCTGAGATCAATTGGGGGGATGAGACCGGGCTTTGCAGCGACAGTCAGCATGGCAGAAGCTATGCGCCAAGAGGAAAAACGCCTGCCATACGGCTCAATGCAAAAAAGGAAAGGGTCAACCTGATCTCTTCGATTACCAATCAGGGTAAAGTCCGTTTCATGATCTACAATCAGACAATGAACTCGCAGACCTTTATCAAATTTTGCAAACGATTGATAAAAGATGCCGACAAAAAGGTATTTTTGATTTTGGACAATCTGCGAGTTCATCATAGTCATATTGTCAAAGACTGGATCGATCAGCATAAAGACAAAATCGAACTGTTCTTTTTGCCCTCGTATTCGCCCGAATTGAATCCAGATGAATATTTGAACTGTGATTTGAAGGCCGGGGTTCATTCCGGTGCGCCAGCCAGGTCAAAATCCCAATTAAAGAGCAAGGCGCTAAGCCACCTTCGCATGCTACAAAAATTGCCAAGGCGCGTTGCAAAATACTTTAAACATCCTAAGATTGCTTACGCAGCATAATTGGTAACTATTATTGCCGGGTTAATAATTCTCAAGCGCCACTCTTTGGCAACACATGGGAAGGCATTTTGGTAAAACGGATGATGTTGTCTATCGCTATCCACCACCATGCATATCAAATTACTAATGGGGTCCTTTTACGCCCGACACGTATTTCGTGTTTTAAGCAACAACAGTTGATTTAGAATCTCTTCATGTCGGGTAGGTTTTTACCCCATTAGTAGGTGTTGGGTTTTGTTACCATTAGGATTTCAAGTATCAGCCGACAACACTATTTATGACCCAGATTCGTCTGGGCTCCCAAGCGCTTTTTGTACCTCATCTACTTCCTTCTGGAATGCTTCGTGGCGTTTCTGATATTCAGCGATCTTCCGATTCAGTTTCTTGACTTTGCCATCGTATTCAGCAACCTTTTTAGCATCACGTCCGGCCAGTGAGCCCTCAAGGCTTTTTTTTTCCTTGAGCAGTTTGTATTTTTCTTCCATTAATTCAGCTAATTCGGCATCCAGCTTTTTTTTCTTCTGGTTGAGCTCCTCAATCTTTTTTTCATCTACAACGGGAGTTCCTGTACCGGAATCATCTTCAGCCGTACCGGCAGGAGCGTCGTCTTCTTTTGGTGTTGGGTCTACTTCAGGTGTTGCGGGTGCTTCTTCGTAGGTTTGGACTTTGGGGCGCTGATCTTCCGGCACTTCGGCAAGATCATAAGTATAACGAATGACCCCTTGCGCATCTCTGTATTTGTAAATTTCGGCAGTTGCTATATTAAGACCGGCAACAAGCCACACCAAGCCAGTAACAAATAAGATTCGTATCATCATCACTCCGAACTTAGCCACATCTCATCAATTTGACCATCCGAATTGATGCTAAATCCCACCCTATCGCTTTCTCTGAAATCCGATAGACTGATTTGGGTCTTTTTATCCGCTGCAAAGAATAGAGCGCCAGGAGCAATCTTAAAGGTCACATCATCAAGAACGATGGTATCATTGCCCAAAATTGCCCCAATTTGGGTTGCCCCTGAATCACTCTGAGCTAACCCTAATACGGGGAGCGACACAAGCGCAAGCAGAATCATAGGTATAATAACGTATTGTTTCCTCATATGCTCTTCTCCTCTTTTCGGACAATAGTCTACCAAGTCCGCCAATACAGGAAACCAACTTTTTCGGTAAGCGTAATCTCATCTAACAAATTTTGATTAGGATCGCCGCTACCACCACCCGTCGTGCTGAAGTGCAGTATATCCGTTCCAGTACCTGGAATGGTGAGGACAGCCGGCGAAAAAAGCAACCCGCTCCGTCTGAGACCGGTAACGCCCACCAAGATCGGATTCGCCTCCGTGCCGATGTTGATCAAATCCGCGTTGTTGACCCGCTCGTCACCAGAAATATCGAAAATAGCGCCGTCCGCGCGTCCGCCGGTGCAGGCATTGAGGGCGTATATTATCGATGTTCCGCCAGCTTCACAGGGTGATTCCGAAGGCTTGGTCACCACAGCATAAAGTATCCCGCCACGGATCAAAACATTGTTCACAAGCCGCTCACTGGTCCCCGGCAGATCGAAATACCATCCCACATGCTGGCCTTGGTTGCTGCGCGGAGAGAACATATCCATCGGGTTATCGCTCAGGACGACATATTCTCCTTCTTGGTAGATCACGCTTTGATTCAGCAGCGAAACCTTAAGGTCTATAGCGTCTTCGGTAATGCCGCCGACGGAGCTGACGGAAATCGTATCTCCCGGCGGTTCGGTCCGCAGGATCACCTGGGTCGGTGAAATTTCCACGCTGACATCGGGCACACCGTAAGTGGCATCTTCTATGGCAACCTTCAAACCGGCTGTTCCAAGAAACTGCCTGTTTTCCGTGTCCGTCGAAGAAGCAGCTGTAAAGGTTCTGCTGTTGATCGTAACCGTGTCGCCAGTGGAGGCGCTCGTAAGGTCAATCACATATACGGTCTGGTCAGTCTCGGGCATATCGGAATTGCCGACCAGGTTGCTAAGCTGTCGGTTCGTATTGAATTCGCCTATATATTTGGCCGTCGGGTTACGCCTGTCGGCGCTTACGTAAGTTCCCAGGTTTTCCCACTCTTCAGCCCAGTCCCAGATACCGTAAATGGTCTGGACGGAACCGGCATCCGCGAAATCATCCATCCCCAAGTAGCGGCCGGTGCCAAAAAGAACCATAAACCCGTCTAAATTAGATGGGCAGGGGCGCATGACGTCCGGCTCCGTGGTAATCGGCTGGCGGAAACCCGAGGCATTCTTGGCCTGGAACAGCGGCTGCGGCATGCCAGAACCATCGGCTTGTTCATTGTAAGCCACTTTCCAGTTGCTGACATCGCTGCCACGCAGATCGAACTTCCACATATTGCCCAGCAAATCCCCGGCATAAGCGAAGTCCACCAAACCGTCCAAGTTGGCATCGATCAACGCCGGTGAAGACAGGCCGTTGCAGTTGGGGCCGGCATCACCTTGGTAGGTTCGGATTTTGGTCGGTGTTGCTGATACCAAGGAACCGTCGCTGTTGAGGCGCAGCACGTAGAGCACGGCTTCCCCGTTCTGGCTATGGTAGCCATTGCCAAAAAGTACGACATAGCCCGCAGCCGAGTTCACCACATAGGCTTGACTGAAGCTGTACCCCATATCCGGATCGACCGATTTGTTTTCCGGGTCCGAGTTGACCGGATATTCCCATCGCACCAGGGAGGCGACATTGGTTTCGGCGTCGAAGGCGGGATCACCGACATCGCTGATATCGAGGCAATAATAACCGCGCCCACCGCGACCGAGACCGCCCACCAAAATGGTGGAACCAGAAGCACCCAGTTGCTCGATGTAGGGTTCATTGTCCACAAAATACTTGTGAACATAAGGATCGATGGTAAGCTCCTTTAAATTGGCAAATACCAGGTTTGGTACATAGGCGAACTGCTCATCACCTGTGGCTTCGTCGAGCACGTGCAACATGCCGTCGTTGCTTCCCACAAACACCACACCGGGTATCGTGCTGTCCCAACGGTAGGGTAAGGGCGAGGAGTGCACAATATCGGAAAGCAGGCTGTCCCGATCCCGGAAAACGCCGCCGTTGGCTATTTCCTGGCTTCGATCACCACGCAAGAAGGCAATCATAGCCTGCGCAACGGCCGGCGTTGGATCCAGCAAATCCTGCTGGGCGGTACTCAGTTCGTCATAGGAGAAAATCGCACCCTCCTGGTCGGCGTCATTATAGGTAACCACCTTACGCGCGGACCAAGCCATACCGTCCAGCTGGTCAGCAGCGGACCAATCCACCTGGTCCACATAGTTGTCGTTGGCGTCCAGAACCTGAACGACTCCACCTGTTTCCGGATCCAACGGCTTGGCCAACACATCGCCCGTCCAGTTGCGGGGGATATAGGTCGCCTGATAGAGCGCTGTATCTCCCGAGAGTTCCTGGGCGTTGATGGCCACGGCCGAACCGGTGGCGGTTGTGTTCTGAATGCTCTGCATCACCGAGATCAACGAGTTGATTAATTTCTGTGCATTGTCCGCCGTGAAAAACTGCCCCCGGCCGTTAACCGATGCATGGTACAGGTCATCGATCACAGTAGGCGTGTTGGGTACCGGAATCGGCCAGGCGGGACATACCGGATCCGGGCATCCCACATCGCCGGGTTCACACTTCGGTAAACATAGCGGAAAATCACCAGGATCGTTATTCCCAACGACCCCGAAAGCCACACCATAGGTCACCATGTGCTGATGATGGGCATTGTCTTGTTTGTATGCCGGCATGACATTGGTCAACGTGCGGTTAAGGTCGTTCTCATAATAATACATGGCAATGTCGCCCAGATTGGGGCTGCTACCGTTATTGGGGCCTGTGAAAACGCCCTGATCGTAACCCGACACCTGTCCGTCGCGATTGACCCCGTCAGCATCGGCGTTAAGATTGTTCAAAGGATATTCCACCGTCCAGTCGGACTGGTTCCAATAACCATCCGTCATGGCGATGACAAAAGCCCTCTGGCAGCCACCGCCTTCGGCTTCGCTGGCCCAAGGTGGTGTGCTGCTGATATAGCCCGAATTGCCGCCGTCATGCAGGTCAAAATACTGTCCCACATCCTGAAGGCCGCGCCGAAGCGGTGTACCACCGTTCGAGTTGATGGCATAAAGCCTGTTGAGCATGGCTTCGGTCTGGTCTGTTTCCCCGCTTAGCTTGATCGGCTCCACGGGGTGGTTGCGGTTACTCCGGTCATTGATGACGGCGACACCGATCTTGACTTCCTCCATCTGATCGAACACCTGGCCGATGGCGGCTTTGGCGGTCAGCTCCCGCCGACGATAGAAGGAATACCAGTTGGCGAAATTCTGGCGCACCGCATCGTAGCTCAGCGCGTTGCCGTCTCCGTCCCTTGGGATCACGCCGGACGGGATCAGACCCGTACCCGTAATATCGGTCAACTCGCCATCGTCTACCCGATCGTTGTCATTTATATCATTCCAGCTGTAATAGGTGAAACTGCCACCTGTGCCATAGTTATCACTCATGGCCACGAGATAGACCTCGCCGTTATCCACATTCCCATCACCGTCGGCATCGTTGTGAACGAAATAATGGGCTACGGGTATTTGAAAAGTTAGGCTGGTACTATCCCTAAACTCGACGCCTGAAGCGATCGTGGCCCAGTTGTTGTAATGGGTGGACTGATTGAAGTTAAGGGCATCGGTGGATTCTCCAAAAACCTCGCTTTCGATATGGTAGTCAACGGAACGGGAAAGCCGCCACATATCCGGGAAATAGACCTGGACATCATAGGTGCCGGCCGGCACTTTCAGATACCATGTGGCCGTTCGTCCATCGTAGTAATTTGTCCGGCAGCTACCGCCATTGGCAGCGCCGTCGTAGCGATCGCTCCAGTTCCATCCGGTATCCGTATAATAACCGTAGGTGCCATTGGTATCGCTGTTGTCCACCACATACACATTGGCTGGATTAGATGTGTTCACTAAACGGACGGCATCTGCCGCTGCACGTCTATTATTGTCATTGTCGGTTGTCGACAATGTGATCCACTGGTTGGGCGTACCAACCGTTTCATTGACCTGGAAGAAGGTTGTGTTCATATCAAGGGTCGGGGTGCTGTGGATCGGATTCATGCGTGGATCGTCCGGATCGGCGTTAGAACCAGGCGACCCGTCGGTACCGGGCAAGATGTTCCAGCTCGGCCAGGGGGTGTATTCCATCGAGGGTTCGAAGTACAGCTTGTTGAATCCGGCCCACTGGGACTGCCACAGCCGTCGCTCGGTCTCCGTGAGGTAACGATAGCTGTCCGAGTATTGATTGTCATTGTATTTACCGTCAAAATAGCGCGGATAGAGATAGTGGCGCGTTCCGCTGCCCGTGTAAAAACCGCCTTCCTGGGCGGGTGTCATCATTTCGAAATCCATCGATCCCGAGTCGTCAATTAGGAACATAATCAGCGGAGGCGCAGCTTTTACCTGGGTTTCCAAGGGTGTTTCGGCCGGCACGACACAGGTTATCTCGCTGGTTTGGATACCGCGGTCGCCGCCGTAGCAGTCCTGATCGATACCATCTCCAGGGACATCATAGGCGCCCGGGTAAACCGTTGGAGCAACAGGGTCGCTTGGATCGTCGTTACAATCGCCCTGAGCGGGGCTGTAACCGTCACCGTCCTGATCCAGGTCGTCGCCGGTACAAGCCTCATCACCCCATCCATTGCAGTTTTGATCAACGCCGTCGCCGCATTTCTCCAATGCGCCGGGGAAGATGCCGGCGTCGTTGTCGTTGCAGTCCACACTATTGTCAAAACCGTCACCGTCAAGGTCCGCAGAAGGTACCGTAAAAATCGCGGCGATATCCTTATCGCTGTTCATGGTAAGGGTGATGGTAGAGGTGGAGCTGGTCGACGATCCCTGCCACTGGGAGAACAGGTAGCCCGTCGCTGGAACGGCAGAAATGGTTACTTCGCTGCCGCTCTGATAGGAGTATTCATTTGCGCTGGCGGTTGATTCCCCCACCGGGGATAGGGTAATATCCCCCTGCAAGGAATCCGGCGGCGTAATCTTCAGAACGAATGTTCTTGGTGAATAGGTACCGGAATAGGTCAGTTCGCCCGTCGTCGTAGCGTTGATCGTGAGATCGATCGGATCCGGGGAGAACCATCCTGGGATTTGTTTGAAAACAATTTTATAGCCGCTGACGTAGCACTCCGTTGGGAAAGAGACACCACTTTCAAGCCAGCCACTAATAGCCGTGTAAGAGCCGCTGCCGGCTGGTTCCTCCTTTTGTAACTGCCATTGGGCGCGCTCGTCGTCTGGCAGACCGGCGTCAATCACCTCAGCGGGATCGATGGTCACCATCACCCGGTTTTCGCGGAAGGTCACCTCGATCGAATGGTCCTTGGCAACGCTGCTGAAGGGATAGCTTGTAATCGATCCGGCTGAAGCCCCGTCGACAAGGACGTTGCTGACGCAGTATTGCTCCGACCCGGTATCCTCTCCGGTGAAAGTGAAATTGACGGCTTCACCTTCATTAATGATCAGATCACCGCCTCCGGTAAGCCCCGTCGTACTCGGGTTGTCGATAGCCGCCGTGCCATACGAACCGATATCAAAATGAATTTTATAGCGGAAGTCAGCATCCACGTCGATCACATCGCCAGGCGAACCGGCGACCGTCCAAGTGTGCGTGTAGCTTCCTGTCACATCCGCCCCCGCCCCGTCCGGCGGGATGAGGCCGGCCGCACCTGTATCGGAGGTACCGTCAATGGTGGCAATGGTCGGGGCGTTCGGCGCTGTAAAGGAGTGCAGCCCGTGGGCCCAGTCAACTATCACATCCACGCTCTCGCCGATATCGGCAATGTAGTCGGTCCCAACCCCTGCAGGCGTGGTAATGGTTCCGCCATTCCTTACGTTGGGGTGGATTGTCACGTCATTGTCGGTAATGGTAACTGTAAAGTCGAGAACCCCCGAGGAAGCCCCAAGGATATTGGCGTTGGTGCCGTCGGTGAAACGAACTATGAATGTTTCGTCACTTTCGACTTCCTGGTCGTTTAAAATCTGAATCGTGGCCGTATCAGACGGAAAAGGGCCGCTCGGCGAGGCACTGCCGGTGAAAGTCATGGTACCGCTGGTGTTCTGGAAATCCGATGTAGTGGCTGTATCAGGAAGGGTAACGTAGTTCAATGTCACCGTACTGCTGCCGAGCACATAGCGGTCGAGAGTAACAGCAAAATCGATCGTCATGGCAGCAGGATCGGTGCTTTCCTGCACGGTAAGGGAACTCGGCGTTGGCGTTATGGTGATATCGGCGATATCGTCTTCAGTTATGGTTGTTGTCCCAACCACTGCACCAGAAGCTGTGATGTCACCGCTTACAGAAGGATCAGCCGTGACGCCGGTCAACTGGACGTTGAAGGTTTCCGATCCCTCCACCCACATATCGGTCATTGTATCCACGATAAAGGAGGTGCTGGTTGCCAGTGGGGCAAAAATTACCGTCCCCGTAGACACGTCGAAGTCGTCGGGAACCGTGGCCGTTCCACCGACAGCCGTCCAGCTTACAGTGACGTTCCCTGCGTCTTCGACAGGATTGGAAAGGCTGACCGTGTAAGCCCCGGTGACATCTCCTTCCGCAACCGTTGTCGGAATTGCAGAGCTAATACTCGCCTCGGTCGTGTCACCGCTCTGGATATCGCAGGTTGCAGGCGTTGTATCGACGATAACGTTATCAAGCCCGGGATTGGTCAGCAGAGCTTGAAAAAGCTGATCCGGCTCAACGTAATTGTCGTTGGTTATCGGAACGGTAAATGTTTCTGCGGCAAGCGTCCCTGCAAAGGAAACCGTGCCGCTCGTCGCGTCATAGTCCTGACCGGCCTGTGCCTCGTTAGCGACATTTTGGGTGCTGTAATCTATGTCAATGCTGTAACCGCTCTCGATGTTGGAACCCGTTGGATTCACACTGAAAGTTGCTGTAGTATTGCTTTCTTCGTCTACAGTGGTGGTTGTAGCAGTCAACGCGATATTCACGTCATTGATGTTATCGATCGTGCAGGAATCTGATCCGCCAAAGGTCACCTGGTCTCCAGCGATCGGGTCCACAAGGGCTACGGCCAGGGTCTCGTTGGGCTCCCAGACACTGTCATTGCGAATAGCCACATTCACCGTGAGCGGCAGGTTACCGTCGTTCACCGTGATCATGCCCGGGTCGGTATAGTCACTCGCAGCAATTCCGGTGCCGCTGAAACTCAGCGTTACCGAATAGTCTGTATCGAGCGTAATGCCGTTGGTCACCGCCAGTTCAAACTGGGCGTTGGCCCCTTCGGCGACCGGATCGGTGCCCGTATAAGTGATTCCGATAATCGCAGTATCCGCACTGGTCACTGTCGCATTGGCCGAACCGGCAACACTCACCTGTGAGCTGTCCGGCGCCTCCGGATCCACCAGCGTCACTGTCAGGGTCTCATTACCCTCGATCAACACGTCGTTGGCCGTGCCCACATCGAACGTATACGGAAAGCTTGTGCCCGGCCCCACCGTCACCGATGCCGGCGGAGATGACAGGTCCGTGCCCGAATCAATCGTGCCCCCGTAAGTCAGGCTGATCGTGTAGTCCTGGTCCAGCGTTACACCGTTGGCCTCGGTGATCGAAAACTGCGCATTGCTGCCCTCGGCTACACTGGCCGTGACCGTCGTGATACCCAAGGCGGCCTCGTCCTCGCTGGTCACTGTCGCATTGGCCGAACCGGCAACACTCACCTGTGAGTTGTCCGGCGCCTCCGGATCCACCAGCGTCACTGTCAGGGTCTCATTACCCTCGATCAACACGTCGTTGGCCGTGCCCACATCGAACGTATACGGAAAGCTCGTGCCCGGCCCCACCGTCACCGATGCCGGCGGAGATGACAGGTCCGTGCCCGAATCAATCGTGCCCCCGTAAGTCAGGCTGATCGTGTAGTCCTGGTCCAGCGTTACACCGTTGGCCTCGGTGATCGAAAACTGCGCATTGCTGCCCTCGGCTACACTGGCCGTGACCGTCGTGATACCCAAGGCGGCCTCGTCCTCGCTGGTCACTGTCGCATTGGCCGAACCGGCAACACTCACCTGTGAGCTGTCCGGCGCCTCCGGATCCACCAGCGTCACTGTCAGGGTCTCATTACCCTCGATCAACACGTCGTTGGCCGTGCCCACATCGAACGTATACGGAAAGCTCGTGCCCGGCCCCACCGTCACCGATGCCGGCGGAGATGACAGGTCCGTGCCCGAATCAATCGTGCCCCCGTAAGTCAGGCTGATCGTGTAGTCCTGGTCCAGCGTTACACCGTTGGCCTCGGTGATCGAAAACTGCGCATTGCTGCCCTCGGCTACACTGGCCGTGACCGTCGTGATACCCAAGGCGGCCTCGTCCTCGCTGGTCACTGTCGCATTGGCCGAACCGGCAACACTCACCTGTGAGTTGTCCGGCGCCTCCGGATCCACCAGCGTCACTGTCAGGGTCTCATTACCCTCGATCAACACGTCGTTGGCCGTGCCCACATCGAACGTATACGGAAAGCTCGTGCCCGGCCCCACCGTCACCGATGCCGGCGGAGATGACAGGTCCGTGCCCGAATCAATCGTGCCCCCGTAAGTCAGGCTGATCGTGTAGTCCTGGTCCAGCGTTACACCGTTGGCCTCGGTGATCGAAAACTGCGCATTGCTGCCCTCGGCTACACTGGCCGTGACCGTCGTGATACCCAAGGCGGCCTCGTCCTCGCTGGTCACTGTCGCATTGGCCGAACCGGCAACACTCACCTGTGAGTTGTCCGGCGCCTCCGGATCCACCAGCGTCACTGTCAGGGTCTCATTACCCTCGATCAACACGTCGTTGGCCGTGCCCACATCGAACGTATACGGAAAGCTCGTGCCCGGCCCCACCGTCACCGATGCCGGCGGAGATGACAGGTCCGTGCCCGAATCAATCGTGCCCCCGTAAGTCAGGCTGATCGTGTAGTCCTGGTCCAGCGTTACACCGTTGGCCTCGGTGATCGAAAACTGCGCATTGCTGCCCTCGGCTACACTGGCCGTGACCGTCGTGATACCCAAGGCGGCCTCGTCCAAACTGGTGATGTCCACACCTGCCGATCCCGATGCGGAATCGCCCGAAACTCCATTATCCCCTGACAAAGTAACCGTCAGGCTCTCGGAACTCTCAATAAGATCATCATCAATGAGATTAACGGTGAGGTAAATTGGAAAAACCGTAGAAGGCGTTACATTAAAACTGGCCGGGGAAGCGCTGTAATCCGTGCCATCCACGCCTGTGACGTTGTATGTAACCGTTAAATTGTCATTTATAACGCCGCTTGTTAATTCTATGGCAAATTGAGCAAACGAACCTTCGTCAACAGGGGAACCGGTATCATTGGTGATTCCCAAGGTCCCGGCGAAAGCCACAGCAGGAAAAAGCAGCATGGCAAGGCACAACAGCCACACGGCTTTATACAAGGTATGGTTGTGATATCGTTTGGCGGTATCCATGTTTTCCTCCTGTAACTCTTCAGTATGCCGACCGTAAGTAGCCAGCGGCGCTCAGCTCACGAGTAGTAATTGTTATAAGAGCAATTCAGTTCTATCTTTTTGATCCAAGCTACTTTGGTTCCTTAAAACCGCTTATTATATCCCACTTCCATCAAGGCTTGACCGTCACGACTATCATGAAAGCTGTAAATGGCATACGTGCGTACGGCTGTTTTGTTGGTCACCTTCCAGGAGGTCTTCCGGTCAAGCCCTTTGTCTATCGCACAATAGCCGACCTCGTTATCTATCGTTGACGGGATGGCGTTGTCATCGCCGCCCACCCCATCGAAATCCCAATTCCCAGGATCGGTCATGTCCGGCGCATTTCCTTTCGCGCTAAGCCAGATCGGCGAGCGGCCCTCAAGAACACCGGTGGCGGCTTCCTCGATGGCAAAACCGCCCTCGATCACCCCGCCTTCAGTACGGAAAAAGGTCTGTTTCCGTGCAACTTCGTTGCCTGCGATCAGGGTTTCGATGTTGCTTTTGCGTGTCGACCAGATACCCATAACTGTCAGAAGGGAAAGCAGCATTAAGGCGATAACAATGGCCGATCCGTTTTCATTGTTAACCTTTTTTAGGAAATGCGTCTTGAACAAATCACTTAAGGAATAATGGCTTAAGATTGAAGAATGTTCTCTATCGTTGAGGACAGATTTCATTGGTATTTTCCTTGGATTAGATACCCATGTTGCGGCACAGCACCCGCGTCGTGTATGACCGTTCGACAAGACCTTCTTTTCCGGCGTTTTCCTCCACCGTCATACTTATCTGGACGGAACGAATCTCTTCCAGATCGCTGGTTTCGAGACCGTCTTCATTGAAATAGCGAAACCGTAACGCCGTTACATCGTTCACCAATTGCTGGGTAGATTGAACGGGTGCGCCGGTATACAAACGAAGATTCAAGGATTGCGTGGCGGCTTCGTAGTAGTAATTGACATTTTCGAAGTTATCATCGTCGATTTTACCGTTGGCCTCTTCTTCCCCGTCCGGCACTCGATCACAAGTAAAGCGGATCGATGTTGCCCCCGCTTCCTGGAAGCCGGCTTCGGGCAATCCGTTGGCATCCAAGCCTTGAAGCTCCCGCGTGGGATCCAGGCCGGCCAAGCGAATGTCGTTGGCCATTACTTCGACCGCCATCCGCACGACCTGCTGAGCGCTCGAGGCCACGTCGGTCGCGGTATAGGATCGGCTTAAAGGAAGCAAAACAGTCATGGCCGCCGCTATGAAAACCCCCATCATGGCGATTGTAACGAGGACCTCAATAAGCGTAAAACCGGATTCGCGGCTCTGCTTCAACATAAAGCCATTCCAATCGTTGTACGTGCATTGTCTCATAGCTTCCACCGTTCATAAGTCAGTGATTTGAGCTCAAAGGTTCGATCCCCCCCGTGGGCCGCGTGCCATTGCACCTGGACAGTCACTTCTCGCGCATAACTGTCCAAGGGAGCGGCCGGCGCTTCGATCGTAGTCGTACGGTTGTAAATACCGCCTGGGTTGCCGTCTCCATCGAGATTGTTTTCCACGACGGGACTAGCCAAAGCGTCCAGATCGTCGAACGCCATGGTTTTGATCTCTTCCATCCTCTGATTTGCCAACATGGTCGCCTGGCTGGTCATATTGCCCACAGCGGTATTGCGTACCGAAAGCATCTGCATACGGGCGACCGCCAAAAGACCAATGGCGAAAATACTGATACCGATCAATACTTCGATGACGGTGAACCCGGACTCCGCCGATTTTTGTCCTTGAATCTGTGTCATGCTTGCTCCTTTGCCATCACTCCCCTGATCGGTCTATAGATGTTCCATCCGTACACGCCCGAACGAACTGACGACAACACTGTAACGCTCACCACCTGGCGAGGTCATGGTAATCGTTCCGGTACTGCTTGGCCCGTTGGCCATGCCGCGCGAGTTGAACGCCATATCCTGGCCGACGAAAGTGTTATTCGTAATGGTTACGCCCGGGGATAGTGTTCTTGAGGCAATGATGTCTTCGCCGCCGTCTCTAATGCCGTTGCCATTGGTATCCACAAAAGCCTGGTAGGAGGTTGTATCGGGAAAAGTCACCACCACGTTGGTGTTGTGTTTGATGGCCCGCAGCTTGGCCGATTCAAAAACAGCGCGGAGTTCGCTGGCATCCCCCTTGACCTTGGATCGATCACGCCATGCCAGAAAAGACGGTGTTATGACACCTGCAAGCACACCGAAAATGGCGATGACGATCATAAGTTCAAGAAGTGTAAATCCTTTATTGCGCGACATGTTTCCTCCTCACAGAAATGGATACTGGCGTATGAAGCAAAAAATATTCCATAACCATTGATAAAAACATCCGGATTCGCACATAACTGCTATCAATATTTTTAACTTTTCGTATTTATTTGATTTTTGTATAAGGATGGGCCGACTCTCATTATTCCAAAAACCTGTCTGCCATTGACAATCGAGGGAAAAATCCGCTGGGTATTAAAAAATTTTGATCGCCCATTAACTTTTTTAATACTTTGTAAATTGCCCGTGCTATGGGGAAGGATGGCCTAACACAAGTGAAGACGCAGCGTTTGATCGTAGACACAACGGAACTCATTCGCAAACGCAGCCATGGGGGAAAACAAGGGAAATCGAATCGGCAATACACTAACAATTGCTGCTTTGACATAAAATTATGGATAAGACAGGGGCCTTACGATAGATGAGTTCCGTGCCCGCAATTTATAGCGGTCAGGTCCTGTTTAAGCCTTATAGCGATAGCAAAACGCAATGTTATGCTCAGGCGACCGCGAATCCAGGCAGGACAGGGCATCAAGCCTGAAGCCGGACGACCGCGTTTCGAAATAGCTGAACACCCGGCGCCAGGCCGTCCGGCAGGGGCACTTGCCCGTAGCGTCGATGGTCGTCGCACCGACGGGTCCACAAAGGATGATTAGTCCAGTGGTTATAGGCTTCAGGGTGCGGCATCAACCCAAAAACGCGACCGGTGGGATCGCAAATGGCGGCCACATCCTCCAGAGAGCCATTCGGGTTGAACGGGAAGGCCTCGGCGGCAGGCGTACCGTCCGGTTTTGCATAACAGGCCACGATCTGATGATTGGCCTCCAGCCGGGACAGAATCTCCGGGGCGGTGTAAAACTTGCCTTCTCCATGGCGGATGGGCAAATCAATCTGATCGATGCCCTCTGTGAACACACAAGGCGTTTGCGGGTTTATTTTAAGGGTTACCCAATCGTCGCGGAAATTGCCGCAATCGTTATTGGTCAGTGCGACGGAGCGGGTTTGGTAATCGCCGTCGAAGCCGGGCAGCAGGCCCAGGTTGACCAATGTCTGAAACCCGTTGCAGATGCCGATCACCAGACGTTGATCGTCCACAAAAGACTGCAACTGATCCCCGATGTTGGTGCGCATACGTACGGCCTGGAGTACCCCGGCGCCATGGTCGTCACCCCAGCTGAATCCCCCCCCGAAGGCCAGGATCTGAAAATCGTCAAGACGCGCGGAACCGTCGATAAGGGCATTGATATGTACACGCTCGGTTTCGGCACCGGCCAGCTCCAGCGCATGGGCGGTTTCCAGGTCGCAGTTCAGTCCAAACCCGGTCAATACGAGGGCACGTATTTTGACAGTCATACCAGATCTCCAAAGGGTTTTTTCCAGGCGGCCTGTAGCCGGTCAAGGGGCAGATCGACCAGTGCCTGGCCGTCATGGCCGCTGATCACCATGCGGGGCGCCTCGGTGACAACACCGAGGCAGCCGCAGGCATGCTTGCCCATGGTCTCTTCAAACGCTTTCTGGGATTGCGGCGGGACCGTCACCAGAAAACGGCCGGCCGACTCGGAAAAGAGCAGCTTGTCTTCCCTTAGCGATGTCTCCACAGGGATCTGGGGCAGGTCGAGCTGGAGTCCCAACCCTCCGGCCAGGGCCGCTAATACGGCATGAACGGCCAGGCCACCCCGGTAGATACCCCGCACCGATGCCACCAGGGAGGTGCTGATCGCCGTCTGCAAATCGCGGTAAAGGGGCTGGAAGCTCTCAGATCGCACCTGGGGTACGTTCTGCCCCACATAGCCAAGGTGCTCATAATATTCCGAGCCCCCCAGCTCATCCCGCGTCGTTCCCAGCAGGTAGACCAGATCCCCGGGCGCCTTGAGGTCCATGGTCATGCAGCAGGTGATGTCCGGCACCAGAGACAGGGCACTGAATTGAATGGTTTCCGGCGCGGACACCTTATGGCTGATGCCGTAACGGCCAGGCAAGTTGCCGTCCACATACATGCTGTCCTTGCCGGACAGCAGCGGAATGCCATAGGCCAGACAGGTGTCGCGCAAGGCCCGGCAGGCCCTCACCAACTGGGCCGCCTTGAACTTGCCGTCGGGATTTTTGTCCGGATGGTACTGAATGTTGGGCCAGCAGAAATTATCCACGCCGCCCACATGGTCGACAGCCCCGCCTACGGCGATGACCCGCCGCAGGGCTTCGTCGATGGTGCAGGCCGTCATGTGATAGGCATCCACCGCCGAATAGGTCGGCAAAAGCGCCTGTGAAAAAGCCAGCCCGCTGCGGCTTGCCAGTACGGGCCGAATCACGGCCGCGTCGCTGGGCACATCGCGGTTGACGCCCACAAGCGGCTTGACGACGCTGCCGCCCTGAACTTCATGGTCGTACTGGCGCACGACCCATTCCTTGGAACTTACGTTGGGCCGGGCCATCATATCCAGCAGAAGCTGGGCATAATCCGACGGCGGTCCCAATACCGGCTCCCGCAAGCCCCGGGCTTCCGGAGGCAACCACTCGGCGTCGAATTCCCATTGGGGAAAGCCGGATTCGAGAAAGTCCAAATCGACGTAGGCGCACGTTTTATCGTTGTATTGGATGTGGAGCTTGCCCGAATCGGTATACCTTCCGATGACGGTGCTCTCCACGGCATGCCGGCGTGATAGCGCCATGAAGCGTTCCACATCCTCCGGTCGGACCGCAACCGTCATTCTTTCCTGGGATTCCGATACCCAGATCTCCCATTGATCCAGGCCTTCATATTTGAGCGGCACTTTTTCCAGATTCACGGCACATCCGTTGGAAAACTGGGCCGATTCGCCGATGGAAGACGACAGGCCACCGCCGCCGTTATCCGTAATGAACTGGATCAAGCCCTCGTCGCGGGCTTCCAGGAGAAAATCATGCATCTTCTTCTGGGTGTATGGGTCGCCGATCTGCACATGCCCGGCCGGCGTATGTTCGGAGAAGATTTCCGAAGAAGCCGTCACCCCGTGGATACCATCCTTGCCCACGCGGCCGCCGCACATGATGATGCAGTCCCCGGGGGTGGTGGTCTTCTGATCGGCCGGCGTGTCCCCCACCTTGGCCGGCATGAGACCGATCGCCGTCACGAATACCAGGCATTTGCCCAGATATCCCGGGTTGAACAGGATATGACCGAAAGTGGTCGGGATACCGCTTTTATTGCCCCCGTCCCGCACGCCTTCGATGACACCGTCCAGCAGGCGCCGGGGGTGCAGGTGAGGCTGAAGGTCCCCGTCGTAATCCCGCGGTCCCACGCAATAGCCGTAGCCGCCCATCAGCAGTCGGGAGCCTTTGCCGGTTCCCAGAGGATCGCGGTAGACCCCCACGATACCGGTGATGGCCCCGCCGTAAGCCTCCATATTGGAGGGTGAGTTGTGGGTCTCACCGGTGATGACATAGAAGTGGTCCTCATCGAAACGGCCGATACCGGCATTGTCCCACAGGACCGACACCACCCAGTCCTTTTCAGCCTGCAGCTTCAGGGTCGGCGCTTCGATGCAGGTCTTGAAAAGGCTGTCGATGTCTTCGGAAAATCCGGTCAGGGGTTCGGTGTAGTGAAACAGACCCCGAAAGGTATTGTGGTTGCAGTGATCGCTGCGGGCCTGGGAGATATATTCCAGCTCCAGGTCGGTGGGGTCGGACAAACCCACCCGGCGGCGCGCCGCCTGGACGCTCTCTTTTAGAAAGTACCGGCGAATCGTGGGAATGTCGTTGGGATTCAGCGCCAGGTTGCGTTCATCGCTCACGGCCTGCAGATGACGGTCGCTGTCGATGGGAATGGTGCTCACGGTGGGGGTATGGTCCAGCTTTACTTTGGGGAGGATGATGCCGACGCCTTGGGCGGGATCCCAGGCTTCGGCCTGGAAGACTTTCCATTGCTGGATAATATCATTGGCCAGGAGATCCCCGGCGATCTTGCGGGCGTCTTTTTCAGTCAGGCTCTGGCCTACCAGGCAGTAACGTTTGGAGGTGTACAACCCCTCCCCCGCGGCCAAGCGAATCCCCAGAATATCTTCGATGGCTTCCTTGCCCGTGCTGCCGGGATTGTCGCGTACCCCGGGGCGAAACCCGATCCAAACCGTCCAGTCAAAAGCCACCGGCAGCGGTTCGTAGGAGGACAGCTGGGTTACCGGATTGGTGAACACTTCCCCGCGAACGATGTCAAGCTGCTCCGGCGACAGATCGGCATCGATGGTGATGATCGATACGGTGCGCACCGTATCCAGCCGGATGCCGAAATAGTCCCATGCTTTGCGGCGAAGGGTTTCGCCCTCGGCATCGAACAATTCCGGTTTCAGGGTGACTTCAAGGCGATGAGGCATGACGAGAACCTCTCTGGACTAGAGGTGGATAATGTCGTTATAGATCACGAAAATCATCAACAGAATCAGCAAAAAAATACCAAACTGCTGGGCAATTTCCCGGACCTTGATGCTTACCGGCCGCCGGCTGATCATCTCGATGGTGAAGAAAAGCAAATGCCCGCCGTCCAGAACCGGTATCGGGAGAAAATTCAGTATCCCCAGATTGATGGAAATGACCGCCGTAAAGACCATCAAATTCATCATGCCTTCTTTTGCTTGGGCACCGGCCATCTGAGCGATCTTGATGGGGCCGCCCAGGGTGGCGGCGGGCAGCTTACCCTGGATCAATTTCACCACGCTCAATACCGTCAACTCGGTGATCTCCCAGGTTCGGGCAAAGCTCATTTGCACGGCATCCACGAAGGACAATTTCTTGGGAATCACATCGCCGGCCGAACGGATGCCGATAACATAGCGCTGGACATCCTCGCCGAAGAGATTCTGGGTGGTCGTAAGTTCGGGGCGCAGGTCGAGGGTCAGGCGCCGGCCGGCCCTCTCCACCACGACCGCCAGCGGCCGCCCCCCGCTTTCGGTAATCTGCGCCGCCATGTCCTCCCAGCTGCTGACCGCTTTACCATTGATGGCGACGATCAAATCATCCTTTTGCAGACCGGCACGGGCGGCTGGCGACGGTGTATCCACTTCGCCCACCAAAGGCCGCAGAACATAGGTTCCGGAGATTTGAAACACCAGAAAAAAAATGATCACGGCCAGCAGCAGATTGAAAAATGGACCGGCGGCCACAATGAGAAAACGTTTAAAAACGCTTTTGTGGGTAAACGACTTGGGGATCAGGTAGGGTTCAATCTCCGAATCCGGCTCCTCGCCGACCATTTTGACATAGCCCCCCAAGGGGATCAGGGATATACGGTAATCGGTCATCCCGAAGGTCTTGCCGACGATGCGCGGGCCGAACCCCAGGGAGAATTTCTCGACACCGACCCCGAATAGGCGTGCCACCAGAAAATGGCCCAGCTCGTGGAAAAAAATCAAGATCCCGAGAACGACGATGAATGCGAAAACACTGGTACTCATTGGATTGACAGACGCTTTCCGAAGGCTGTCCCGGACCGTGCCGGGCGCATATGATGGTAGTGGATTATTGCGAAGGGATCATAAGGGAATTGACGTGAAACTTCAAGCACCAGGTTGGCCCCCTGAAAAGATTGCCGCGGGGACGTAAGACGGTGCCAGGGCAGCGGGTATGTCAACGTCGGCAGGGACCCCGATGGGGTACCGCTTCCGGTAAAAGCTCCGGATAGCACCGGTTCCCATAGCGCTGCTGAATAGTGCCCCTTCATAAATGGTAGATTTTGGTTTCTGACAAGGCCGCAGCCGACTGGCGCCCACAGGCGTAGCCCGGCTACGCCGAGGACCGACAGGAGGCGAGAACGCCGCCAGGGGCCAAAAAATGCTATTTATGAAGGGGCACTGATATGGCATCCGCGGCCGCCTGCCGGGCCCAACGATCCGCCGCACGGATCGTATCGATGTCGGGCTGGGCCACCCAGGCATGCCGGGTCATGACCCCCTCGATGATGCGATGGATATCGGTAAAGGCCAGGCGGCGCTGCAAAAAAGCATGGACGGCGATCTCATTGGCCGCATTGAGGACCGCCGGCAGGGTACCCCCCTGACGACAGGCCTCGTAAGCCAGGGCCAGGCAGGGGAACCGCTCCAAATCCGGCGCTTCGAAGGACAAATTCGCCAGAGCGGTAAAATCAGGATAGTCCAGTTGATGGGGCAGGCGTTTCGGATAGGACAGGGCGTAGCCGATGGGGCCTTTCATGTCCGGGATACCGAGCTGGGCCAAAATCGAGCCGTCCACGAAGCCCACCATGGAGTGAATGATGCTCTGGGGGTGAACCACGACTTCGATCTGTTCGGGCGCCAGCCCGAACAAAAACCGGGCTTCGATAAATTCCAGGCCCTTGTTCATCAGGGTTGCCGAATCAATGGTAATCTTGGCGCCCATGGACCAGTTGGGGTGTTTGAGGGCATCCTCCGGGTGAATGGTGGCAAATTGGTCGGCCGGCAGGGTGCGAAAGGGCCCTCCGGAGGCCGTTAGAAAGATCCGGTCGACTTCCTGACGGGGATGGCGTCCGATGCATTGGAAAATGGCGCTGTGCTCGCTGTCCACGGGCAATATGGGCACCCCGGCGGCCGCGGCCCGGGCCATGACAAGCTCACCGGCCATGACCAGGGTCTCCTTGTTGGCCAAAGCAATCGGTTTGCCCGCATCGATGGCGGCCAGGGTGGGCATCAAGCCGGCCGCGCCCACCACGCCGGTCACCACCATGTCGAGATCGGCGAGAGAGGCCGCGGCCGTCATGCCGGATTCGCCCCATAGCAACGCCACATCCAGATCGTCGGGCAAGATTTTCGCGAGTCGGTCGCGATCGGACTCTTCCAGCACCGCCGCCAGCCGGGGACGAAATTCCGTTATCTGGCCGGCGAGCCGCTCGATATTGCGCCCGGCCGTAAGGCTAAGGATGCGATAGCGGTCGGGGAACTGCCGCACGATGTCCAGCGTGCTGGTACCGATGGAACCGGTGGCGCCCAAAACCGCCAGATTTTTCTTTGCACTCATGGTTAGGGGGTTCCTTAGCACCAAGGCATGGAAAAGGTGCCGACTTTAGAGCAGAACAATCAGGCCATAGGCCACCGGACCGGCAAACAGCAACGCGTCGATCCGATCCAGCATGCCGCCGTGGCCCGGTAGAATGCTGCCCGAATCCTTGATGCCGCTGGCCCGTTTCATCTGGGATTCGAACAGATCGCCGACCTGGCCGGCGGCCCCCACGGCCAGGCAGAAAAGCGCGCCCTTGCCCCAGGCGACGTCAGGGAATACAGCCAACTTCATGATCAGACCGGCCAACAGATTGCCCCCCAGGCCGCCCAGCGCGCCTTCCACGGTTTTCTTGGGGCTGATGGTGGGACAGAGCTTATGGCGCCCCAGGAAAGTTCCCGTGTAAAGCGCCAGGGTATCGCCGGCGAAAACCACGAAAACCAGCGTGAAGATCAATAGGAACCCCTGGGGGGCCTGGCGGATGGGAATCAACAAAACGAGCAGCAGCGGAATGTAGACGACCCCCAGGATTTGGCTCCGGACAATATCCAAAACCCGCGGGTCCCGGCCGAAATAGCGCAGGGACAGGACGCCGGACAGGAGGAGATTGGCCGCCAGAATTCCCGGGATGAGGTCCAGGCGCCCGGCATGGGCAAGTGCGGTCAGGATCGGCACCATGAGCAGTCCCAGAACCGGAATCGGTCCAGGCAGGGTTTTCTGCCAGGCGTGGTAGGCAATGCGGTAGTATTCCAGCATCGCAGCCAGCCCCGCCGCGCCGATGAGGAGGACAAACAGGAGACCGCCGCGGTAAAGAATGTAGACCAGCACCGGGAGCAGCAGAAGGCCTGTAATCCAACGCTTTAAATGCATGCTCGCCCTCCTCGCTACGAAAATGGTTTCCGGCCGTTCGCCCGGTGCGGAGCGCTTTTAGCGGCCCGGGTCCGGATCGACTCGGCCAAAACGTCGTTCGCGCCCCTGGTAGTCCGTCAGGATCTGGATAAATTCCTCTTTCCCGAAATCCGGCCACAGGGTGGGCGTGAAGCAAAACTCGGCATAGGCCAGTTGCCAGAGGAGAAAATTGCTCAAGCGCATTTCGCCGCTGGTGCGAATCAGCAGGTCGGGGTCGGGAATCTCCCGGGTGAACAGCTTGCCGGCCAGCAGCGCATCGTCGATGGAGGCCGGCGCCAGCCGCCCGGCGGCGGCCTCTGCGGCGACTTCCCGAACCGCATGGATGATTTCGGAACGCCCGCCGTAGCTAAGGGCCAGAATGAGGTTCAGCCCGTCATTGGAGCGCGTTTGGGAGCTGACCTCTTCCAGGGAACGGCGGACCTCGTCGGGCAGTCGATGGGTTTCGCCGATGGTGCGCAGGCGGATATTGTTGGTCCGCAGCTCCTCGGCCTCGGTTTTGAGAAATTTCTGAAGCAGGGCCATCAGGGCGTCCACTTCCATCTGTGGACGGGCCCAGTTTTCGGTGGAAAACGCGTAGAGCGTCAGGTAGGGGATGCCGATTTCGCGGCTGGCTCTGACAACGGCCCGCACCGCGTCCGCGCCTTTCTCATGGCCTTTGATCCGGTTGAGCAGCCGCTTTTTGGCCCAACGGCCGTTACCGTCCATGATGATGGCCACATGCCGGGGCAGCCGTTGGGGATCGAGTCGGGCCGCTTCCGGTGAAGACGCATCAGAATTCAAGGATTTCCTTCTCTTTGTCTTTATAGATATCGTCGATCTGGCTGATGAATTCGTCGGTGATCTTCTGAACCTGGTCCTGCCCTTTGAAGGCGGCGTCCTCGGCAATCTCACCGTCTTTTTTGAGACTTTTCAGCAGCTCATTGGCATCCCGCCGGATATTGCGGATTGCGATCTTGTGATCTTCACAGGTTTTATGGACCGACTTCGCTAACTGCTTGCGGCGTTCCTCGGTCAGGGGCGGAATGGCGATCCGGATGATTTTGCCGTCGTTGGAAGGCGTCAGCCCGAGGTCGGACTTCATTAGGGCCTTTTCAATCTCCTTGATCACCGACGCATCCCAGGGCTGAATCGTAATCAGCCGGCTTTCAGGCACGGACAACGAGGCCATTTGATTGATCGGAGTGGGGGTGCCGTAATAATCGACCCGGATGCCGTCTAAAAGGGAAAGGTTCGCCCGCCCCGTCCGAACACGCTTCAGTTCGGTCTTCAGGGAGGCGATGGTTTTGCCCATAGTTTCCCGAGTATCCTCATAGATGTCGTCTAACATGGGGCCACCTGTTCACTAAACGGTTGATCGTTGGGAAAGCGGCGGGGAACCACACCGACCGGAGAGCCGGTTAATGGTGAATCAATGTTCCGACGGACTCCCCACACACCACTTTCAGGATATTGCGGGCCTGATTGAGGTTGAACACGGAGAGGGGCAGCTTGTTATCCATCGCCAGGGAGATGGCCGTCATGTCCATGACTTTCAGTTGCCGCTCCAGCACGTCCATGTAACTGACGTCCTTGAGAAAGCAGGCCTCGGGGTGGGTGACCGGATCCGCATCGTAAAGACCGTCCACCTTGGTGGCCTTGAGCAGGATTTCGGCATGGATCTCCTGGGCCCGCAAGACCGCGGCCGTATCCGTCGTAAAATAAGGATTGCCGGTACCGGCCGCAAAAATCACCACCCGTCCCTTATCCAAATGGCGCACCGCCCGTCTCAAAATATAGGGTTCGGCAACCTCGTGCATGGAAATGGCCGACTGGGTGCGTGTCTGGATGCCCTGCTTTTCCAAGGCATCCTGCAGGGCCAGGCTGTTGATGACCGTGGCCAGCATGCCCATGTGATCCGCCGAAGCGCGGTCCATGCCATAGGAACTGGCGGCAATACCGCGAAAGATATTGCCGCCCCCCACAACGATGGCGACTTGCACCCCCAGATCATGAACCGACTGCACTTCTTCGGCCACATACTTGATCATATCGGGGCTGATGCCGAAGCCCTGATCACCCATCAGGGCTTCGCCGCTCAGTTTCAGCAGGATTCTTCCATAGCGAGGTTGTGTCAAATCAGGACTCCCCTATCTGGAAACGCACAAACCGTTTGACGGAAATATTCTCGCCGATCTTGGCAATCAGCTCGTTGAGCAGGTCGGCAATCGTGATGTCCGGATCTCGCACATAGGCCTGCTGCATCAGGCAGTTTTCTTTCAGGAACTTGTTCATTTTGCCTTCAACGATCTTTTCGATGACGTTCTCCGGCTTGCCGGTCTGTTTAGCCTGGTCCACGTAGATGGCCTTTTCACGGGCCAGGGTTTCGGCCGGCACATCCTCCGGCGAAATGCCGATGGGATTGGTGGCGGCGATATGCATGGCGACATTCTTGGCGAACTCCTGGAAATCGTCGCTCTTGGCGACAAAATCCGTTTCGCAGTTGATTTCCACCATCACGCCCAGTTTCCCGCCGGTGTGCACATAGGGCTGTACCACGCCCTCGGTCGTGGCCCGTCCGGCCCGCTTGGCGGCCGTGGCCAGCCCTTTCTTGCGCAGGAAGTCGATGGCCTTATCCATGTCGCCGTCGTTTTCGGTGAGCGCTTTTTTACAATCCATCATCCCGGATCCGGTCTTCTCCCGGAGTTGCTTAACCATGGCAGCTGTTATTTCTGACATACCTACTCTCCTGTTTTCTCTGTATCGGGGGCTTCCGTAGCGTCCGTATCGACTTCTTCGACTTCTTCGGCTTCCGGTTCCGAACGACGAATGATTTCAACCACCGGGCCATCCGTGCCGTCCGAGATGACTTTCCGCTCACCCGGCTTCAGATCCGCGCTGCTGGGGACTTCTTCGATCACCTCATCGGTGGCCTTGTCCGCCTCGGCCTGCTGCTTTTCCAGGTAGCGCTGGTGCCCTTCGAGGCAGGCATCGGCCATACGGGAAGTCAACAGACGAATGGCACGAATCGCATCGTCGTTGCCGGGGATGATGTAATCGATATCATCCGGATCGCAGTTGGTATCCACGACGGCCACGATCGGAATGCCCAACCGGCGCCCTTCCTTGACGGCAATGGCCTCGCATTTGGGATCGATAACAAAGATGGCGCCAGGCAGGGAGGTCATCGTGCGGATACCGCCCAGGTTGTTGTCGAGTTTGACCCGTTCCTTGCCCAGTTTCAGGCGTTCTTTTTTAGGGAAAAGATTGATCGTCCCGTCATTTTCGATCGTATTGAGGTAGTTCAGACGATCGATGCTTTGTTTGATGGTCTGGAAATTGGTCAGCATGCCGCCCAGCCAGCGGTTGTGAACGTAATACATCTCCGCCCGGTTGGCTTCTTCATAGATGGACTCGCGGGCCTGTTTTTTGGTTCCCACGAAAAGCACGGATTTGCCCTTGGCGGCCGTATCCGTGATGAAGTTGTAGGCGTCTTTGAACATGCGGACGGTCTTTTGCAGATCGACAATGTAAATCCCGTTACGCGCGCCAAAGATATAGGGCTTCATCTTGGGGTTCCAGCGTCGCGTCTGGTGGCCGAAATGGACACCCGCCTCCAACAATTCCTTCATCGTCACATAAGCCATTGGTCTCTCCTTTAACGATTCGGTTTGGCCACCGTCCCCTTCCTCCCCGCCTCCGACTTTCAAAGAAAGCACCGGGAAGCCGGTCCGGGAACGTGTGATGTGTAATAAGGGATCAAATCCCAAAATCGAATTTCTTTAACAAAACATCCCTATAGATGCAACCGTTTTTTGTCCGGTCAAGCCCGCACCATACAGGCCACCCGGTCCTGACCGGCGTAGTCCGGCCGACAAGCGATATCCCGATAAACGTGGCAGGCTTCGGCCAGCCCATGCACGGCCCGGTATTGATCGTGTCCGATTTCGATCATCAACGCCCCACCTGGTTTCAACAGGGGGGGCACCTGCCGGATGATCGCACGCAGGCAATCCAACCCGTCGGCCCCGCCATCGAGGGCCATGCGCGGCTCATAGCGGGCGATCTCCGGCTGCAATGCATCGATCTGCCCGGAAGGTATGTAGGGCGGATTGGACACGATAAGGTCGAAGGGCGCATGGGGGGCCTGCAGCATATCCATCCAATTCCCCGCCAACAGACCAACCCGATCCTGGAGCTGATTGCGCCGGCAATTGCGCTGGGCGATGGCCAACGCTCCGAGGGAGCGGTCCACCGCCACCACCCGGTCTTCCGGGCAGCTATGTGCCAGGCTCAGTGCAAGGGCCCCCGAACCGGTGCCCAAATCTAGCAGCCGGCGTTCGGACCGGCCGGTGTAACGCTCTAAAAAGGCCAGGGCTGCTTCCACCACACACTCGGTTTCCGGCCGGGGGATCAGCACCTCCGGGCTCACGGCCAATTCCAGATCCCAGAACGCTTTGGTACCCGTAATGTAAGCCACCGGCTCGCGGGCCTTACGGCGTTGGACCAACGTGCGAAAGCGGTGCAGCTCTTCCGGATTAAGAGGCTGATCGTGACGCAAATAGAGATCGATCCGTGCGATGCCCAGGGCAAACGCCAGCAGGAGTTCGGCATCCAGCCGCGGACTCTCGATGGCCTGTTCTTCGAAATAGCGGGTGGTTCGCTGGAGAAGCGCGATGATGGTCCAGTTGTCAGGACGCTTCATCTTGAAGGGCCTGGGCCTGGTAGTGGGATATCAGTTCATCGATGACGGGATCGAGAACGCCCTGCATGATTTCTTCCAGCCGGTAAAGCGTCAGCCCGATACGATGGTCGGTCACACGCCCCTGGGGAAAATTGTAGGTGCGGATGCGCCCGCTGCGGTCCCCGTCGCCAATCTGGTTCTTGCGTTCGGCCGAGCGCTTGGCATCCTGTTCGCGCACCATCTGATCCAGCAGCCGGGCCCGCAGCACTTTGAGGGCCTTGGCCTTGTTTTTGATCTGAGACTTTTCATCCTGGCAGGTCACCACCAGACCGGTGGGCAGGTGGGTGATGCGCACGGCCGAATCGGTGGTATTGACGCTCTGACCTCCCGGGCCGGTGGAGCGGTAGACATCGATCTTGAGTTCGGCGCTGTCGATTTCCACATCCACTTCTTCCGCCTCCGGCAGCACGGCCACGGTCACCGCCGAGGTATGAATGCGGCCCTGGGTCTCCGTAGTGGGAACCCGCTGGACCCGGTGGGTGCCGCTCTCATATTTCATGCGGCTGTAGGCCCCCTGCCCCTGGACCATGGCGATAATTTCCTTGAACCCGCCCACCCCCGTGGCGTGTTCGCTCATCACCTCCACCTTCCAGCGCTGATTCTCGGCATAGCGGGCGTACATGCGGAAAAGATCGGCGGCAAAGAGGGCGGCCTCGTCTCCGCCCGTACCGGCGCGGATTTCGAGAATGATATTCTTGTCGTCGTTGGGGTCTTTGGGAACCAGGAGTTTGTGGAGATCCACCTCCAGGGTATCACGCTTCTCGGTCAAGCGGGCGATCTCCTCCCGGGCCAGGCTTTTCATCTCAGGATCGTCATCCTGCAGCAGTTCCTGGCTTTCGGCCAAATCCGCGACCACTTGCTGATAGGCACGGAAAGCGGCCACCACCTTGCTCAACTCGGCATGCTCCCGACTGAGTTTGGTGAACGCCGCGCGATCTTTGACGACATCCGGAGCGCTCAGCGCTCTTTCGACTTCGTCAAACCGCTCCTCGACACCTTTGAGTTTATCAAACATAACGCCTCTGCAAGCGCAACCCGCGCATGGCCAGCCGGTTCAGGGCCGGTCGGCGGTCATGTCGCTGAAATGCTTGCGCTGTTCACGGGGTGGAACGCACCGGACACCACAGCAGGTACAGCAAACCCCGTCCGATGCATGCTATCCGGCCGGGGCGTCTTATGCCCTGCTGTCCGAAAGTGGGCAGGCAAACCTGTGGAAGCGCTACTTTTGGGGCTTCTGGAACTTTTCGTATTTTTTGCGGAACCGTTCGATGCGGCCGGCCGTGTCGACCAGCTTTTGTTTGCCGGTAAAAAACGGGTGGCACTGGGAACAAATTTCCACGGTGATGTCTTTCCGGGTCGAACCGACTTCGAATTCGGCGCCGCAATGGCATGTAATTTTGGTCGGCTGGTAATCCGGATGAATGTCTTTTTTCATGGTGAACCTTTTACCTCCGAATATTTTAAGACTAAGCGTTCATCGATCTGAGAAAGTCCTTATTATCCGACGTCCCGCCCATTTTTTCAAGTAAAAATTCCATACTGTCCACCGGATTGAGGGAAACCAGCAGTTTGCGCAGGATCCAGACCCGGTTGAGGGTCTCTTCGTCCAGCAGGAGCTCTTCCTTGCGGGTACCGGACTTCTTGATGTCGATGGCCGGAAAGACCCGTTTGTCGGCCAGGCGCCGGTCAAGCACCAGTTCCATGTTGCCGGTGCCCTTGAATTCCTCGAAAATGACCTCGTCCATACGGCTTCCGGTGTCGATCAGGGCCGTGGCGATAATGGTCAGGCTGCCCCCCTCCTCGATGTTGCGGGCGGCGCCGAAAAACCGTTTGGGGCGCTGCAGCGCGTTGGAATCCACACCGCCGGAGAGAATCTTGCCGCTGGGCGGCACCACCGAGTTATAGGCCCGCGCCAGACGCGTAATGCTGTCCAGCAGGATAACGACATCCTTCTTGTGCTCCACCAGCCGTTTGGCTTTTTCGATCACCATCTCGGCCACCTGGACATGGCGTTCGGCCGGCTCGTCAAAGGTGGAGCTGATCACCTCCGCGTCCACCGAGCGGTCCATGTCCGTGACTTCCTCCGGCCGTTCGTCGATCAGCAGCACAAACGGAACCACGTTTTTATGGCTGGCAATGATGCTGTTGGCAATGTTCTGAAGGAGCATGGTTTTACCGGTGCGGGGCGGCGACACGATCAGGCCGCGCTGTCCGAAACCGATGGGCGTCATCAGGTCCATGACGCGCGTGGAATAGTTGTCCGCCGCCGTTTCGAGATTGACCTTGCGTTCCGGGTAAAGGGGCGTGAGGTTGTCGAAAAGGATCTTTTCGCGGGCCACTTCCGGGTCTTCGTAGTTGACGGCTTCGACCTTGAGAAGGGCGAAATAGCGCTCCGACTCCTTGGGCTGCCGGATCTGCCCGGATACGGTATCCCCCGTGCGCAGGTTGAAACGCCGGATCTGGGAGGGCGACACGTAGATGTCGTCCGGACCGGGCAGGTAATTGTAACCGGGGGAGCGCAGAAATCCAAATCCGTCCGGCAGGATCTCCAGCGTTCCGACGCCATAGATCGACCCGTTTTTTTCGATCTGGGCCTGCAGCAGCGCAAAGATCAATTCCTGTTTGCGCATGCCGGCTGCCCCTTCGATTTTGAATTCCTTCGCCATCAGGGTCAGCTCATTAATCTTTTTCTCCTTCAGTTCACTGATATTCATGCAAATGCCACTCCGTTGAAGTAATAAAATACAGAGACACCCGTCTAAATCTTATTTTATCAGCACATGCCGGAACTCGATCTATATCGGAAAAATGGACTGCGGGGGGTCAGACCGCCAAACGCAAAGCGGCCTTTCAAGGCACTATGGTCAATCAAGCTCTGGATTTTTAGTATTCGTTATTTAGGTGTTTCTCTACTAAGATGTAATGATGAACAGGATCCTTGTTGGTTGTATTGGAGGAATAGATGTTTCAGATTATTTTGGATATGGAATCACAAAAAAGGCGGGCCCCGTGCCTTTAATCACATGCCAAATTATAGCATCACATGGATGCTGTCAAGGGTTTTTCCTTTTTGCGGCGGGCATTTTAGCTTGCTTTTCAACGGCCCGCCCGCTTTATAGAAAGCAGCCCGCGGCATGCGCGGCGACCCGCCAGGGCGGGTCCCCTCAATCCGCCTCGGCCGGGTGGAAATGGCCGCCTTCCCAAAAAACGCAAGGATTGACCCTATGACACACTTGCCGTTGCCCGGCGATTTTTTGGCGACCCTGCCTGCGACACCAGGGGCCTACCTCGTGGGGGGAACCGTGCGCGACCTGCTGATGAAACGCCGTCCCACCGATATCGATATCGTCGTGGAGGGCAGCGCCGCCGCCTTCGCCCGGACCCTGGCCGAACGGGTCGGGGCACGGGTGGTGCCCATGGGCAAGGCCGACCTGACCACCTATCGCGTCACCTCGCGCCAGGTCTTGATCGACGTCACCGCCGTGACGGGCCCGTCCCTGGAAAACGACTTGCGGCGGCGGGATTTCACCGTCAATGCCATGGCCTGTCGTCTCCACGATCATCGTCTGGTTGACATCATGGGCGGCCGCCGGGACATCGAGACCCGCCGCATCCGGATGGTTTCCGAAAAAGCCTTTGTCCATGACCCCCTGCGGCTGCTGCGGGCCTTTCGCATGGCCGCCGTCCTCGATTTCACCATTGAACCTGATACCCTCGCGGCCATCCAGCGCCACGGGCATCGCATCCACCAGCCGGCCGGCGAGCGCCTCGGCACCGAGTTTGTCCGGCTGCTGACCTGCCCGTCATCGACCGGACAGATCCTGGCCATGTCGGCAAGCGGCCTGCTGACCCATCTGATTCCGGAAATGCAACCCATGCGGGACTGCCGCCAAAACCGCCATCACGATTTCGATGTCTATACCCATACCCTGGAGGCCTTCGCGGCCCTCGAAACCTGCCTGCAGACGGCCGACCGTATCTCAGCCGCCTTGGGACGACGCTATCGCCAGGCGCCCTACCGCAGGAAAACCCCGGCCATCCTGAAATATGCGATCCTGCTGCACGACATCGGCAAACCCCCCACCCGGCAGACGGACGCCGAAGGCGATGTGCATTTCTACGGCCACGCCCAACGCAGTACGGAGCTGGCGGAAGCCGTTCACGCACGGCTGCGTTTCTCCAACGAGGAAGCCGCCCAGGCCCGGGCGATTATCCTCAACCACGACCGTCCCATGAACCTTCTGACAGCCCACAAGGCGCAAACCTTACGCCCCAAGGGCATCAACCGCCTCTATCGGGATTGCGATCCCTGGACGCCGGAAGTGCTGCTGCACGCCCTGGGCGACACGATGGGAAAAAAGCGAACACCCGATAGCGCCGTAGCAACCACGCTGCACTTCATCCGCAGCCTGATCGACGACTACTTCCATCGCTACCGTCCCCTGGCCCAAGGCCGGCCCCTGGTGGGCGGCCGGGACCTGATGCACCATTTCGATCTCCAGCCTTCCCCTCTTGTGGGCGAACTCCTGCAGGCCATCGAAGAAGAGCGCCTGGCCGGCCGCATCACCACCCGGGCCGACGCCATGGCGCATGCGGCCGCCTGCCTGGCCCGCATCAGCCGGCCCGCCGCTCCTCCCGACGACCGGTGAGGGCGCTTCCCCTTTGCCTGCCCGCCATAAAAAAATCCCGCCGGGCGGACCCGGCGGGATCAAGTAAGCTTGGGGCATGGAGAAACTACAGCTTCTGCAATTCCCCGATAATGCTGTTGGAAATCGACTCCAGGGAGCCCACACCGTTGATGTGGACGTATTTGGGGGCCGCGCTTTCGCCGGCGGCTTCCCATTTCTTGTAATAGTCGATCAACGGCTCGGTCTGCTCGTGGTAGACGTCCAGGCGTTTCTTGACGGTTTCTTCCTTGTCGTCGTCGCGCTGCACCAGGGGCTCGCCGGTCACGTCGTCTTTGCCCTCCACCTTGGGGGGGTTGTAGATGACGTGGTAGGTTCGTCCGCTGGCCAGGTGGGCCCGGCGGCCGCTCATGCGCTTGATGATCTCCTCGTCGGGCACGTCGATGTCCACCACGGCGTCGATGGGTACGCCGGCCTCTTTCATGGCGTCGGCCTGGGGAATCGTGCGCGGGAAGCCGTCGAACAGGAAGCCTTTTTCACAGTCCGGTTCCTGGATCCGCTCTTTGACCAGGCCGATGATGACCTCGTCGGGCACCAGTCCGCCGGAATCCATAAAACCCTTCGCTTTCAATCCCAGCTCGGTGCCGGCCTTGACCGCGGCCCGCAGCATGTCGCCGGTGGAAATCTGGGGGATGCTGAACTTTTCCTTGATCACGTTGGCCTGGGTTCCTTTGCCCGCTCCGGGGCCTCCTAGCAGAATCAAACGCATGTGCCTTCCTCCTTTTCCTCAGTGTGAAGTTGGGGGATGTCCCTCCATATAAAAAGGTCTTGCAAAAAAACCGCATCCGGCGGCTTTATCGTCGATTCAAGCCGAAGCCCCAACAGGGCGATAAAGGCGGCAACAAAACGCCGCAGGATGGCAAATGCCACTGTACCCACGACGATTTCGTAAAACGTTCAAGATCAAGGCGTACAAGGTCCGCGGAATACCGCAAACGCGGGAACCGAAGGCGGCGCACAACGCCGATACTTGTCCGCCTTCGGCGGATCGGGCTGCTTACGAAACCGTCGCATAATTGCGCAAAGCCCTATGTCTGTCAAGATCTGGTTTGGCGCCCGGCGGCCCCTCCCGGTCGGGCCTGGCCGGGCGGCACTCTTGAGATAGGGTGGCAGAATGATTAAAGTACCTTGTAAAATAACTTGCCAAGGACCGATGTTTCCAGTATAAATCTTTTTTCTTTTTTGAGACTATAAAAAACACTGGGGAGTAAGATAAAGACCCGGTGGCCGGAAGGGGGCGAGGCATTTGAAGGAAATCGCAGTCAAAGTTTATGACAACGACATTGAAAAAGCGATGCGCATTCTGAAGAAAAAAATTCAGAACGACGGCCTGTTCAAACGGCTCAAGCTTAAAAAAAGCTATGAAAAGCCGAGTGAATTCCGACGCCGCAAGCAGCGCGAGGCCCTGCGCCGCGAACGTATCGCAGCCGCCCGCCGCTACCGACGTTAGTCATTCCCGCGTCATCAAAACCCGGCAGCCGCGGCTGCCGGGTTTTTTTGTGGAAGGAATCGTCTGATGGAATCCTACGCGCAGTGCCTCAAGACCATGTTCAGCCTCCATCGCTTCGGCATCAAGTTGGGGCTGGATATCATCACCCAGATCCTGACAGGCCTCGGCAATCCCCAGAGCGCTTATCGCACCATCCATATCGCCGGCACCAACGGCAAGGGCTCCGTGGCCTCCATGCTCACCGGCATGCTGCAGGCCGCCGGCTACTCCGTGGGGCTTTACACCTCCCCGCATCTGGTGCATTTCAACGAACGCATCCGCATCAACGGCCGTCCGGTGAGCGATGCCGAAATCGTGGACAGCTACCGGGCTATCCGCAAGGTGCAACAGGGCGACCGCGAGCCCACCTTTTTCGAGTTCACCACGGCCATGGCGCTCCACCTTTTTAAACAGCACAAGGTGGACTGGGCCGTGATCGAAACCGGCATGGGCGGCCGCCTGGACGCCACCAATGTGCTGACGCCGGAACTGAGCATCATCACCAACATCTCGCTGGAGCACAAAAGCTACCTGGGCAACACCATCGCCACCATCACCTATGAAAAAGCCGGCATCATCAAGCCCCAGACCCCGGTCATCACCGGCGTGCACCAACCCTCGGCCGTAGCCGTGGTCACAGAGCGCGCCGCCAAGCTCAAGGCCCCCTGCTACCGCATGGGCCACGATTTCCGCTGCCGCCGCCTGCCCTCGTGCGCTTTCCACTACACGGGTATCGACCACCGCTGGCGCAATCTCGCCACCAACCTGCTGGGCCGCCACCAGGTGGACAATGCCGGCCTGGCCCTGGCCGCCGCCGAAGTGCTCATGCGCAAGGGTGTCGCCATCGATGAAACCCATGTGCGCCACGCCCTCACCCATACCGCCTGGCCCGGCCGCCTGGAGACGGTCTGCCAAGAGCCCCTGATTATTTTGGACGGGGCCCACAACCTCGCAGCCGCCCGCAACCTGAGCCGCTATCTGGAAGAAACCTACCCGGATCGGGATATCATCATGGTGGCCGGCATCCTGGACGACAAGCCCGCCCAGGAGATGCTCGCCGCCCTGTTGCCCGTCTGTCGCCGCGCCGTGATCACCTCCCCCACCATCGGCCGCGCCATCCCGGCCGAGGAGCTGGCCCCCATCGCCAAAACGTTTGTCGATGAAGTGGACGAGATCCCCACCGTGGACCGCGCCGTGGCCCGGGCCCTGCAAATCGTGGAGAGCGGTCAGGTCATCGTGATTGCCGGGTCGCTGTATGTGGTGGGTGAGGCCTTGAAAACGCTTCAGGAAATGGGGTTAGCGAAATAAGGCCGGCACCCAGGGCAGCCTTCTGGCTGAACACTCAAGTGGCAGGTTGACAACGCTGATGAATTGCCATAATTGGAATTGCACAATTTCGCGCCCGTAGTCCAGGGGATAGGACGTCAGCCTCCGGAGCTGAAGATCGCAGGTTCGAATCCTGCCGGGCGTACCAAATAAAAACAAAGGGTTAGCGGATTTTCGCTAGCCCTTTTTACTTCAACAATTATCTTGCTGATAAAAACATAAGGGGCGGCAAATGAAACACCACGAAGGATATTTTAAAAGTATCCGTGATACCAATATTTATTATCAATATTGGTTGCCTGAAGGTGAGCCCAAAGCCATCCTATTAGTTGCCCATGGGATAGCAGAGCACAGCGGGCGATACATGAATGTTGTCAACCATTTTGTTCCCGCTGGCTATGCTGTGTATGGGGTCGATCACATCGGACATGGTAAATCAGATGGTAAGAGAGTTTGCGTGGAACGATTTCAAGATTTCACAAAAACTTTTAAGAAATTTTTTGACATGATTCGGGGCTGGCAGCCTATAAAACCGATATTTCTGGTCGGGCATAGTATGGGGGGATTGATTAGTGCCGCATACCTTTTGAAGCACCAGGATGAATTAACAGGCGTTGTTTTTTCTGGGCCAGGGATAAAGGTGCCCGAAAATATATCGAACGCCGTTATTTTCGCAGGAAAAATATTATCGGTCGTAATGCCCAAGGCAGGAATCATTCAATTAGATGCGGAAGGCATCTGTCGAGATCCGGCAGTGGTAGATGCATACCTCAATGACCCGTTGGTTTATACAGGTAAAATTACCGCGAGACTATCTGCAGAAATGCTTAAGACAATTCAGCATGTGACAGGGTCTGCGATAAAGATAAGATTACCCATAATGATTGTGCAGGGGGGAAGTGATAAATTAGTTGATCCGAGTGGTGCTCAGTTGCTCTATGACTCGGTAAGCTCAGAGGATAAAAAGATCAAAATTTATGACGGTTTATATCATGAAGTATTCAATGAACCAGAACATGGGCAGGTGTTGGACGATGTCAAAGTTTGGATAGACTCCCATTTATAGGTATGTGTGGAAGATGGGCTACTGGTAAACTGCCTCGAAGCGGTTTCGTTATCTCCAACCTATTTGAAAATGCGACGGACGCCAGTTAGCCGCTATGCCCCCGCACTAATAACAGGTATGAAGCTCAGAGGTCTGCGGTGGATTATCTCAATATATCAGAAATTTCGTGATTGTTTCAGATCACAATATTTAGGGGTTCTATTCGATCTAAGAATACTCAAAATTGTTCAATTTTTACATCGAAATATATCGATAAGTCAAAATCTGACGACGTTTATTAAAATCGATATCATGGGAAATACTTCCATCTAATAACAATGCAGAAAAGAATGGCCATAGTAAATAATAGAAATATCGGTATAGATCTTCTCAGGGGCATATGCATGGTTTATATAGTTGGTTTTTGGCACATGATAGGTTATACGAAAGCAATACAAAACTATAAGAATATTATCACCTACAGATTAACTTGGGTCATTCTTGCTACGTTTGTTTTTGTATCAGGTTATTTCATAGGGAAAAATTCTATTGAGTTACATAAGCAGACATTAATATCATTTTATTTAAAAAAGGTAATGAGAATATATCCACTATATTTTTTATCAATACTGGTATTTACATATTTTGGATTGTCCGACTTTAAAACTTCAATAAAAGCATTTTTTTTAGTTTCAATGTTTGTTAAACCTTCGCCACCAACTTTATGGTTTATCACTATGATAATGTTTTTTTATGTCATATCTCCATTTTTGATATTCGTTTGTAAAAATATTAAAAAAATAAAAATAATAGTCATCTATCTCATTGTGTCTTTACTGCTTATGCTATATTATTATTTTACAAAACTACTTGACTTAAGATTTATAGTGTACCTGCCAGCATTTATTTTTGGGATATTTGTTGCTGTTAATGATGAACAATCGATTAGTACTAAATTAGTTATATTAGCATCTGTTGTCGGCGCATTAATTTCCTTTTTTCTTAATACTCCGCATAAACAACTAAATATGTTATTCTCAACATTGCTGGTAACCTCAGCCTCATTTTTTCTTTTTAATGTGTTCCGTAAAATGAGTTTCAAAAATACTAAAATCATGGCCTCTATTATTTTATTAAGCTATTCAAGCTACTGCATGTATCTGTTTCATCGCCCGATTTATATTATTCTTAAGAAATTATATTTCCCGAACTCACTTTTCCTACAATTATTATATCTTATCGTAATTGGTTTGCCTTGCATCTTTATACTCTCTCTTTATTTACAAAAATTCTATGATAAATCAAATAGAATGTTAACAAATCACTATAATCTGGACGCCCCAAAAATAGCACGTCGTTGAAGCGCAGATTTAGGCACATGATATTGTGTTAGTACCTGAATTTTGCATGCAGACGTCTATAGCGGCGCCTGTCCCCAATATTTTTCACCCCCCGTCACAGCCGCCGAGGCGGTTTTTCTCCCCAAGTAGGATCGGCAAAGAGAAATCGCTGAACTAAAACGCCCCGGCCATGCGTACGATATCTATCTGAGAACAATCATGATATTTCCATGCAAAAAATTTTGTGCATGAGCTGTGCAGCTAATCGGCAGCGCTCTGGAGCATCCCATGACCCCACGGTCTGGGCTGCAATCGTTTTTCATCAATGTATTTTAGGAAAGATATCAGTGCCGGCGTTCGGCTGTCATGGGCCGAGTAACGAACTTTATTTTTATTGGAGGCCGTGACCACCTTGGCGGCTATCATCAGCATGCGTAAACGGGCGATACGGATGGTGTTGGTTTCTATTCCTGCCAGTCCATGGCCCTGTTCACTTTTTTCGGCCGGCTGCGTTGCTTTACTGCTTAACTCGGCGATCATCTTCAAATAGCGCCAGATATTATAGGCCAGCATGACGATTTGGAAATAGGCGTAGTTGTTTTTAAATCGCGAGGAAGGAATGGCATCGAGGCCTTCACGTTTGGCTTCACCCACAAGGTTTTCAACATCAGCGCGCTTGTCATACGTCGCGATGACCTTGTGGGCCGAACGACCTATATCGGTACAAAAGATGCGGTATTCATAACGGTCTTCTTCAAACAGTTCGCATTGGATGCATTGATCTTTGACAACTTCTTTCCCTTTGGGCATGCGCATAGCCACAAATCGAACAGGCCGCTGCCATTCCTTGGGCTGGTAGAGGCAGTTGTTGAACTCGCATGCTTTGCGTTTATGCGGCTGGTACCAACGCTTAGGGTCAAACGGCGGTTCACATTGTTTGTTGGCAATGATGAAATTGTAGCCGGCCTTAAAGCACTCATGGACACTGTGCCAGCTTTGAAATTCGGCATCGGCGCGGATGAGCACCTGTTCAACACTATCGGGCAGGTAGCGTTTTATTTTGGCGATAAACGCTGCGGTTTGTTTACCGCTAATGGTCTCTCCCCTGCGAAGTTTGCCCATCAAGTATTCACGGCTTTGTTCAATGAAGCATAATACCGGACGATATCCCTTTTTACCCCGATTTTTCGGGTTGTGGCCCTTTTTCGCGCCCTGCTGGCTGCCGAAAACGGTTTCCACGGTCGTGTCGATATCCAGGCTGATGCGGTAGTAAGACACATCGCAAAGCTGCCAGACCCGTTTACGTAGCACCGCCATCAATCCAAGCAGCGCATGCGCCTGGTTGATGCCCAGGCTGTTGACATAACGCCAGAAGGTACTGGCGGCCGGCAACCGCGTCAGATTGAAAAATCCGCATAGCATCGCGTCCAGACGCAGACAAGAAAAATGCCAAATGCGATTGAATCCTATAAACAGTAGCATCAGCAAGCCTATCACCATCGCATAATGGCCCAGCTTGGGCTCACGGCTCGGTGCCTTATAGGTAAAGTCAAAGATTTCCCGGAATTCGACCAGATCCAAAAATTTGATCAGCGCCAAAAGCCCGCCGAATGGGCTCAATTGTTCGCTGCACGTGTCATAACCGATAGAAGCGTTGATTTCTTGGCCTTTGCGCCATTGGGGCAAAACCCTTTAGGCTTGCGGTTTCCCTTCAAATTTGATTTCTTGGTTTTTACCATCTGGGTACCTCCTGTTTTTTGGAAGGTTTGTGGTGAACCCCCTTTATAACAGAGTTCCCAGATGGTTTTTACTCCTCACGAAGCATCTCGTGCAAAATTCAGGTTCTGAATTCAATCACAACACATTTAAAGGGATAGTCTCATGTCTGACAAATCAATTTCTCGGCAGATGGCGGAATTTGCTGTTAGTCTGAACTATGAAAATCTTCCGCAAGATGTTATCACCGCCGTGAAACGATTCCTGTATGATTCGATCGGTTGTGCCTATGGGGGGATGAAAACCCGGGATGTAAAAACCATGCTTCAAATCTATCAGGAAATGGGCGGACAGCCGGAATCCCGTGTGATCGGGTTTGGCGATCGACTACCGACGGTAAGCACGGCCCTAATCAACGCATTGATGATAAGGGCATTGGATTTCAACGATATCTACTGGAAAGAAGATCCCAGCCACCCCAGCGATCTGATCCCTGCGGCTTTATCCGTCGCCGAAAAAGTGGACGCATCAATGAAAGCGGTGATTGTCGCCATCGTTCTGGCGTACGAGTTTGAACAGCGATTGTGCCTGTTTGCCAAGCCGGGCGTTCGTGAAAGGAAGTGGCACCATGCGACCTTGACCCAATTTGTTTCCCCTATCGTCGCCGCAAAAATCCTCGGCTTAACCGTCGATCAGATGGTCAATGCCATTGGTATCGGCGGATGTCATAACTACACCGTTGGATGCCCCACCGCCGGAAGACTGACCATGATGAAGAACACGGTGGATCCCATGGCGGTGCAAGCGGGTGTGTTGGCCGCCTTGATGGCTCAAAGGGGCTACACTGGAACGGAAAAGGTCTTCGATGGCAAAGAGGGGTTCATGGATGCATTCATCGGTTGGAATGCTAACGAAGAAACGCTCCAGCCCACGGAGAATGAAGGCCGTGACGGCGTGTCTACCTGGACTTGGGATATCGACGCCCTGATCGGGAATCTGGGTGAAGGCTATAAGATTCTGGAATGCGGGATGAAAGCATTCCCCACCGAGGCATTGACTCACACGCATATTTCATGTGTGTTGAAGGCCGTGATCGACAATGCGTTGAACTACACAGATATCGAGGAAGTCAGGGTGACCGCCTCTGCCCAGGCCTTTGACATCCTGTTCGATCCGGCAAAGTACAGACCCCAATCACGTGAGACGGCCGATCATTCATTGCCGTATTGCCTGGCGGCGGCAATTGTGGACAGGAAAGTCACTCCCCAGTCTTTCTCGGCGGATAAGCTGAAAGATCCCGCGATTCTCGAAGTAATCGATAAAATAAAAGGCGAAGCCTCATTGGAATTTGAGAAAATGTTTCCTGCGAAACAGCCGTCAAGGGTCGTGATCGCGACCACTGACGGACGATCGTTCGAGGAGTATCTCGACTATCCCATGGGAGATCCACGTCAGCCCATGACCACGCAGAACTTAGAGGACAAATTCAATGGCTTGTCGGGTGACATGCTGGGCAGGGAGCGTTTGGCCGAAGTGAGAGACGCAATCTTCAACTGTGAAAACCTCTCTGCCAGAGACTTCATGTCGGCATTGGTGGTTTGAACATAACCTCCATGATGCGACAACAGGGATAATTCGGTTCGACAGGCCACCTGATCAACGGGCATTATTTGGTAATCTGACAAATCCAGTCAAAAGCGGTTCCGCGCTTGATTTTTTTAAGGTGCAGACAGGTCTTGTATAGACCAGCATCATACGTGCAGTTGACCAGTTCGACCGGTTTGCCATGTTGGTCATACATGATTCTCTCGGTGAGCAGGGTCAGATTGCCGGGGAGGATCCCCAAATGTTCGGTCGTCTCTTCGTCGGCAAACGATGCTTCGATGGTCTGGAAGGCCTCGGTGAAATGAATATTCAGGTCATCTTCCAGAATCTTCAGCAACGGTTTGTCAAACAAGGCCTCCTCTTCTATCTGCTCCCGCGACGATGGCCTCGATGAGCTGTTTGCCCGTTGCATTTTCCCGCTAGGCGATGGCCAAAGCCGCCGCCATGATCGCAACACCGGGGTGGGCATTGGCAAACCGGTGCCCATCATCCATGTCCAGGACATGTCCCTGGATGCCGTTTAACAGGGCCGCGTTGAGAACTGGCAGTTTTCTGCCGTCACCGATGATGGTCGCTTCTTCTGCGCCACCCTGATTGAAAATCGGGGCGGTAACGATGGGTGACAACCCCAGTCTGCTGCCGGCCAGGGCCATGCCCATGAAATCCAGCAAACAGCGTTTCACCTGATGAACAACCTGAACCGGCAAATCTTCAAATTTTATTTTTACTAAAAAATCTGCCAATATATCTCGTATTTTGGTTTCCATACGGCTCCATGATCGTCATCATTTGAATACTCTTGCAGGACATTTGATCTTTTCAAATTAAAAACATTAATAATTTTGCTGCTCTTGCCACTGCTTCAAGTCCCGCCATTTTTCCTATTCAAGGAATACTCGACAGGCCTTGGCCCCCTTTCGGCCTTCCCCCACTCTTGGATTGGAATTTCTGAGATTCATGTTCTTCTAAATTTTGTGGTTATTTTCGGGCATATCAAGCTTTCATCGTTATTGATTCACCCAATAATTTTTTTTTAATAATGGAGGTATTGGTCAATAGAAACGGGACTAAAATGCCAAGCCCGACGACATCCGAAACCACCCCTGGCAGGATCATGGTTATTGCTCCCGCACCAAGCACGACGCGCCAGAAAAGATTGGTCTTTTTTTGATAAAATCCCACCAGTGCGATGGACAGCATCCACAGACCCGCCATGGCCGTGGTAAACGAAAAAAGAATCACATACCAATGGCCAAGTCCGAGCAGGGAATTGCCGTAGACGATGATGTAGGGGAGCAAAAAACCGGTGAAACCGAGACGAAACGCCTGGAGCCCCGCCTTGAAGGGATCGCATCCAGCGATGCCCGCCGTAGTGTACGCGGCCAGCGCAACTGGTGGCGTGATGGGGGCGTAACAGCAGAACATGAATACGAAGAAATGCGCCACCAGCAACGGGAGGCCCATTTGGACAAGACTCGGTGCAACGGTAACCGCCATGACGATGTAACATCCGGTCGGTGGCAGCCCCATTCCCAGAACGAGGGCAATCAACATGGCAAATATAAGGCCGAGAAATAGATGGCCTTGCGCCGCGCTCATCAGAAGATCGGAAAGCTTCAACCCCAACCCGGTCAGGCCCAACATGCCGATGATGATTCCAGCCGTCGCACACGCCACCGAAACCACCAAAATTTTTCGAGGGGTTTCAATCAGCGCATCGAACAGGTGTTTTAGCGGCACCCGAAGTTCCGGCTTGAAAAAATTATAGACGAGCGTGGTGATGATTAAAATTAAGGCCGAAAACAGCGCCGCGCGCAGTGGGGAGACGCGCAGTACTGAGAGCGATAAAACCAGGACGCCGAGCGGGATAACCAGCCGCAGGCTTTTTAGAACGGCCTCTTTTTTGTCCGGAATCTCCTCATCCGGCAGCCTCGACATATTCCCCTTGCGGGCTTCATTGCCAACGACAAAAATCAGTGCGGAATAAAAAAGAACTGCAGGGATGATCGCGTGAACAATAATCTTGGCGTATGGAATGCCAGTAATATCGGCCATAACAAAGGCCGCCGCCCCCATTACCGGCGGCACCAATGAGGCCCCCGATGAGGCGACGGCCTCTATGCCGGCCGCCAGGGTAGGGCTATATCCCACTCTTTTCATCATCGGAATGGTGAACGCTCCCGTCGTGGCAGCATCGGACACGGGGCTGCCGGAAACCATGCCCACGGTCACGCTTGAAAAAATGCCGACCTTTGCGGGACCGCCTTGTAATTTGCCCGTAAATGCGTTGGCAAGGTTGATAAAAAGATCCCCCACACCAGATTTTTCCATGAATGTGCCGAACAAAACAAAAAGAAAGACGTAGGTGGCCGCCACACCCAGGGGGATGCCATAGATGCCTTCCGTGGTCAGGCACAACTGGGAAACGATTCGCTCAAAATCCCGCCCCGAGTGTCCTAAAGGGTCCGGCAGAAAATTCCCAAGGTAGCAATACAGGAGAGAAAAAACCCCAAGCAGGGTCATCGTTAGACCAACGGTTCGTCGGGTTGCTTCCAGCAAAACAACTAGGGTCGTGAAACCGATAATTAGATCCAGCGTATTGGGATCGCCGGCGCGATAAAAGAGATCATCGAAAACCAGATATAAATATAAGCCGCTAGAGATAGACATTAATGCCAAAGGGATGTCGATCAAATAAGTGAGTTTCGATTTTTTTATGGCAGGGAAAAAGAAAAATACCAGCACAAGGACGAATGACAAATGAATGCTGCGCTGTAAAAGGGCAGTCATTAATCCGTGGGTTGCAGTAAAGATTTGAAAAAGCGTCAATAGCAACGAAATGGCCATGATGGCTTTTGCCGCTGCTTTTTTAGAAGTCATTGGGCCTCCAAGAGATGCTTCCGGCTGAAATGCCGAGATCGAGGTTCTTGGTGATTAATAGAATATCCTGACGGAAAGCTATCTCACCATCAGCAGAAAAGGGGGGCAACTATAGGTACCCCCCTTCCCAAGGCGTTTATTCGTGATACGCGTTTTTTTCTTTATAGTATTTAATAGCTCCGGGGTGAACCGGTATCAAAGTAGGCGTAGCATTCTCTAATGTTGTTTCTCTTAAAGAAGGATGAATTGCATTGAGCTCATCTTTATGTTCAAAAACCGCTTTGACAAATTTATATACCACATCCTCAGGAATCTCTGGTCTACAAACAAGAATCGTTTTAGCTGCTACGGTATCAGTATCTTGGTCTACTCCTTTATAAGAACCACCGGGAATTGTCGCTTTTACCAAGTATGGATAGGCAGCGACGACGGCATCACTCTCTTTTTCGGAAAAAGGAACAAGCCTTATTTTGTGTGTCATAGATAGGCTCGTGATTGAGGAATTCGGTATGGGAGAACCAATAAATTCCGCTGAAATTGTTTTGTCTTGAAGGGCTTCAGTAGCTTCTGTAAACGATAAAAATTCAGGCTTGAAATCATCGTATGAAATTCCTAAAGCTTTCAGAATTGCCCGTGATTTAACTTCAGTCCCGGATCCTGGAGAGCCTACTCCGATACGCTTTCCTTTAATATCTTCAATCGTTTTAATATCACTGCCGGCAAGTGTAACAAGATGAACGGGTTGGGTATACATGTTGAAAAGCGCCCTGACATCAATTTTATGGTCGAAATGTTTAGATTTTTCATAACCAAAGAAGGCATGGTAGGTTACGTCATAAGAAACCGTTGCCATTTCAATCTTTTTTTTATCGAGGAGCTTATAGTCTTCAACGGAACCGCCGGTTGACTCTACCGTAACGCTCAAATCCGGGACATATTTGCTGACGATATTCGCGATAGCACCTCCATACGGATACAGTCCTCCTCCGGTGCCCGCCGTTCCAATGGACAGACGAGTGGTTTCAGCCATGGCGCCTGTCATGCCAAGACTCAGCAATGCCAAGCATGTGATCAGACCTACAACAAACCGTTTCGGTTCCATAACCATTCTCCTTTTTTGAATAATACGATTTGCCTCACCATTATTTGATTTAAGCCACATCCCATGTCGCGCGATGAGATCAATGTGGCGTTCCGACACCTGGCAGTTATCCCCAGGCGCATCGAGTAAATCGGTGCTCTCTTAGCTTATTCGACAGTGCCATATCCATGTTCACCGAGAATCTGATTCATTGTTTATTGACTTGCCTATTAAAATATCATGCCAAATCATGAGCATATTTGGATTGATCGTTATCCTATGCACCGATTGTTTAAATTCCATCGCCAAAATTCTTAACAAACTTATTTAATAGAAAAAAATAAAAGTGAGCATCGTCGGGTAGTGTAAAGACGATAATCCCACACCATCGTTTCTTCCCATCGAGATCTGAAAGTGTTTCATTTTTGATGCATTATCTGAAACCGATTAGAAACGGATGAAACCCCCTGACCCATCGGGATTGAGATGATCATCCTTTGGATATTGTGGGGGATGTCGTCCTCTGCTGATGGTTGGGTTGAATCCCGGGGACCCATTTTATTTTTCACGGGCGCCGCGGCGATGACGTCGATATCTCTTTTCAATAATTAATTCCCGGTGTCTTTCTCATTATTTAACCTGCCTACTTGTTGAGCAGCCCACCTTTGCGGTAGATATTCATCTGGACATCGGAAAAAAGGCCCTGGACTTCATCTCCGGATGGTAGCCTGATTTTACCGGTGACAAGGTCCACATCGATCCGTTGTCCGGTCTCGAGTCCGTTGCCGATCAACCTGGCGCAGAGGATGGGAAACCCCTTGTTGATCGCATTGCGTTCGTAGATTGCGCCGAAGGACTCGCCGATGATGCACGAGATGCCCAGGCTCTCGAAACAATCGACCGCCTGTTGCCTCGACGACCCGGCGCCGAAATTCTTGGGTACCACCACGATATCACCGGGCTTGGCCTTCTTGGCAAAGTCCTCGTAGCCGGCCAGATTATTGAAGGTGTACTGGCCCATTTCATTGATGTCGGTGATTGTCAGGTAGCGGTTGTGATAGATCATGTCGGTGTCGATGTCGTCCTCGTCGATGACCCAGACCTTTCCCGAAAAGCGGGTCGGTCGGTTGCCGACGGCGATGACCTTGGAGGACCCTGAAGCTGTGCGTATGTCTTTGGGAAACTGCGCCGGTATGGCAGGAATTGCATCGGCCGGGACGATTGCTCCGGCAATCGCCGATGCGGCCACTGTCGCCGGAGATGCCAGGTACACGTCTCCTTTGCCCTGCTTGCCCGCGAAGTTGCGGTTGCCCGTGCTGATCGTCACCTCTCCGGGACCGTTCTGTCCGATCTGACCGGCTGCGCAGCCAGCGCAGCCGGCGTTGCCCACCAGGGCCCCCGCCCTCTTGAAAATGTCGATGAAGCCTTCCTCCAAACAGCGCATCCAGATGTCGTCCGTGCTCGGCACGATCTTGAGTACCACGCCGGGGGCGATCTTTCTGTCTTTGAGTATTTCCGCCGCGGCCTTGAGATCCTCGTAGCGTCCGTTGGTGCATGAGCCGATAAACGCGGAATCGATCTTCGTACCTGCCAAAGCCTTGACCTCTACGACATCTTCCGGATGACCGGGACGCGAGACCATAGGCCCAACTCCGTCCACATTTATCTCGATGGTTCTATCGTATGCCGCGTTATCATCGGCCAGCACGGATACTACTTTTTGACCGCTGACCTTGGATGCGTATGCTACCACTTCCTGACTGGGTGGAAACAGGGCGATAATGCCCGCCATCTCCGTGGCCATGGATGCCATGGTGATCCTTCCGTCCAGGCTGAGCGTTTCCACGACATCCCCGTAAAACTCAGCCGAATAGCCGAGCAATGTGTTGGCGCCAAGCTGCCTGAGCACTGTCAGAACCAGGTCTTTGGACGTGGCCGACGGCGACGGCTTCCCCGTGAGGATAATTCTAGCCGACGGCGGCACCTTGAACCAGACATGACCGTATGCCCAGGCGTGAGCAACATCGACATCACCCATACCCTGCCCGAACGCGCCGATGGCACCAACGATGTTGGCGTGGGAGTCGGTGGAAACGAAAGCAGAGCCGGGCACCACCATCCTGGCGTCGATGGCCACATGGGTCCCGATCCCTTTGTCGACATCGAATACCGTTATGTTATGCTCGCGGGCGAAAATGCGGCAAATCTGCTGATTTGTGGCATACTTTGGATCCGAACCACCGGGATTGCAGTCAAATGTAAAGTAGGTCTTGCTCGCATCGTCGACGCCGAGCCCGCTGTCCTGAAGATTCTTGACCACGTTGGCGCCACCGAAATCGCGGGCCGCTCTGATGTCGATAGTAATGTCCACGATTTCGCCCGGGCAGACGTCACGCCCGCAATGTGCGCCGAGGATTTTCTCGATTATTGTCTTACCCATTTTGATTTCTCCGCTTTACTCGATAAGCTTGCCGTTGTTCTTCATGACGATCGGGTTAAAGGCCGCGAAGTCGGCCTGGTGGATGAGCACAGTTTCGATGATCTGCGGACTTCCGTCGCCCTCCTTGGCGTGGCAGGCGATCATGTTGAGTGTTTTGTCGTCTATACCGACCCTGGCAGCCAGGACCGTTCCATAAATCGGGTGCCGCAAACACCTGCCAGCGATGCTTTTGGTGAAACCGCCCTTACCGTCCTTGATCGTCTCCACGAGCTTGCCGACATCGTGTAGAATGCCTCCCGCGACCAGTCGGTCATAATCGATCTTCAACGGCATTTTCCTGTAGGCTGCCTCCTGGGCCTTTCCCAAGGCATAAGCACCTTCGGTAACGGCGATGGTGTGCTCAATGATATTCACGCCGTGTGTGTCGGTCAGCGCGGTGAACGGCATGGTCTCAATCTCTTCGATGCTGTTCCAACCGCCCTGTTCGCAGGCCGCTTGCCATGTGGCGATGACCTTATCACGAAGCTCTTGGCAGCTGATTTTTTCGAGCTGTTTTTCGAATCGTTTCTCAATATCCGTTTTACTGATCATATAGCTGATTCCTTCCTAGTTTGGCCGCGATCAAGGCGCGTGAAAAATTGAACCGCAGGCATATAGTTGATATTCCGAAGATTAAATATTTCGCACAACGGCGATATCGGGCAAATTGGCCATTTATGGATGGGCACGTGTTAGCAGCCTGATCGGCCGACCATCCAACCAGGCCAGTAAATCTTCCACTGCGTCCTGGTAGTAAACCTGGAAATTTTCCTCGGTCGCATAGCCCAGATGCGGTGTCAGGCTCACGTTATCCAGACTCACAAGGGGTTCGTCTTCACCGGCCGGTTCCCTGCTGTAAACATCGATACCCGCACCGGCGATGCGCCTGTTTTTAAGCGCCGCCAACAGCGCCTCCTGGTCGACCAGCCCAGCCCTGGCGGTGTTGATTAAATATGCGCCGGGTCGCATAAGACCCAGCTCCGACGGCCCCACCATGTTTCGGGTGCGCTCGCTGAGCACCATGTGCAGGCTGACAAAATCGGCCCGGGCAAAAAGCTGCTGTTTGCTTACCGGCTGAACACCGAGATCCAGCGCTTTTTGCCGGTCGAGGTTCTGGCTCCAGGCCAGGACCCGCATGCCAAAGGCCCGGCCGATGCTGGCCATTTGGCTGCCCAGCTTGCCCAGCCCCACCAAGCCAAGAGTTTTGCCGCTGACGGTGCCAGCCAGGGCCGTCTGCCAGCGCCCGGCGCGCAGGTCTCGATCGGCACCAACCAATCCCTTGCTGAGGGTCAGGATGTGGGTCCAGGCCAGTTCCACGGTGGACGCCACCGGCCGCTTCGCCGATCGCGTACCGCACACCATGATGTCGCGCTGTTCGCAGAATTTCAGGTCGATGGCCAGGTTGCGCATGCCGGTGGTGATGATCAGCCGCAGGCCGCTCAGAGCGGCCAGCAGCCCGGCCTCGAGCCGGGTACGCTCACGCATGGCCACAATGACCTCGAAACCGGCTAATTGTTGGGCCGCCTGAGTCTGATCGGCAAAGGGGCGATCAAATAGCCGGACACCAACCGCTGACAGCAACCGGGACCAATCTGCGCAATCCATGGCGTTGTGTAAATAATCATCCAGTATGGCCACTTGGGGCACTGTAAAACTCCTAGTTGAATAATTCCCGAGAAAGACGCATTCGCGCGCTCTAGGCGGCAACTTCACTTCTGGCAGATTGTCCAATAATGGTCTGGGGAATGAGAACCGCGAACAACATCGACGTGCATTTCTTGATAGACTCCCTCCTTCATGGTTGTGGTATCCAGTGCATTACGAATCCATTTGATTTTTCCATAGCCTGACAAGCTCCGTTGCATCGTGGCTGTCCACAGTCCTCGAGACACAGGCCATGATTTTCTCCATATGCGCTGGCGAGTAAATCTTCTTGCATGAATTGATAAATTTGCCTTTCACCTCTTCTGGATCGCCTGACATCCCTGATAGCCGGTCAATGGTCTGCGTGTGGATTCTTCCATCGCGCATGTTTATGATGATCTCGGCGCCGCGAATATCCGGATAGACTGCATTCCAATGGTCGGTGGAATAGGCCTTGACCTTTCTGGCGGTTGCTCGGATATCACTGCGGTCAATGGCCTTGTTGGTGAAGTCGTCCAGCCCCACGAAACCCGTATGCAGCGCCACGGCCAAGAGATAGTTCATGCTGAATCGGGCTTCCTGGGGGCTGTTGGGGTTTTGATTTGAGGCGGTGGCGTCGATGGCGATATCAAAGGTGTTGACGATGATTTCGTTTATGTCTTCCAGATTCGATATGGATTTTCTTAGATGAAAGGATGCTTCGATAGCGGCGTGGGTATACCGGCAACAGGGGAACAGCTTGGTGTAGGTGTCATTGATCAAGGGTTTTGCGCCTAAATCGGCAAGACAATCGTTTACGATTTGCTGGATCGGCAGATCGGACAAAATTTGGAACAAGCCCTTATCGCCTTCGAATATTTGCAGGGGCGCTTCCAGGTTTTGTTTTGCCAGTAGTGCGGCCGAGATCCCTCTCTCCGCCGCATAACCGACTTGCACCGGTTTGGCCATTTGTCCTTCGATCAGGGGCTGGCGGTATCCCGAGACGGCCAGGCCGGCCAGACCCATGGCATAGGCCAACTGTCTTTCGGTCAAGCCGATCAGCTTGCCGGCCGTTACGGCGGCCCCGATCACTCCGCAGGTGCAGCTGCCATGAAATCCCTTTTGGATATGGGATTTCCCCAGGGCTTTTCCCAGCCGGTATTCCACATCATACCCGGCGATGATCGCTTCAAAGAATAAACTACCGTTGACGTTGTATTTGGGAGCTATGGCAAAAGCGGTTCCGATGACCGGCCCGGCGGCATGAATCCCTGCCCAGAGATGTCCATCGTCAAAATCGAGACAATGGGCAAGCGCTCCATTCAAAAATCCCGCGATATTTTGGGAATACGCCTTGTCGCCGGCGCTACCACCAGACGATAGGGCATTGGCATAGTTGATCAGCCGCTGCGGAATATCGGAGTAATGAGTCGCCGCGGCAGATACGGTGATATAGTCTAAAATGCGCGACTTGACCGTTTCAACGGTATCCTGGTCGATTTCCGATAGTTTCAGATTGAAGACATAGTGGGACAGCGTTTCCGATAAAGTCATGGCAGGACCTTCCTCAAGCATTGGGGGCAAGCTATAATGTTAAGACAATGTTCTTGGCTAGACCAGAGGGAGGAAGCTGTATAACCAATTCCGCTTTCGACCGATAACGCAGCCCCAAAACATTATCTTGAATACGGTTTATCAAATCAATTATCGTGCCAACTCGCTGGCCGATCTTACTTGGTAGATTTTTTCAACGACTGATATTTTAAATGAACAACGTTAAGTGTTAACAATTTGAAAAATACTTATAATTTTGCGTTTACGGGATGGAATGCTGTAGACATCGAGAATCGGCAAACGCCCCTTTTTTATCTTGAAACAAGTGTCTGTTTCAGTTGTGTTTCAATTGGTGAAAAAAAACGCAACATAATGGCTACGCCTTGAAAACGTCTGGGTACTGAAATTATACTTACTGGTCGCGATCTTATCATGTTTAGCCATGATCCCGATGAGGTGCGGTTGAGTGATTTTCAGTTCAGGATCAACGAGTGGTTTCTATGCGAATACGATTTCACCGACCAATGGCGGCATCAGATTCGGATCGAAAATATCATGGAATATGATCCTCCCAAGGATTATCCTCTGTGTATCGGCGGCCGTCGGTCGTGTCCGCCCGAGGACTGCGGCGGTCCATGGCGGTTCATGGCTCTGCGACAGCACTACTCTCTGATTCAAATAATGGACCGGTTACTCGAGATCATCGAGGCCGAAGATCCTGAAGACAATGTGGAGGAACTATATACACTGCGCTACTGGTTAAACGTGGACCGCTTTGATCGAAAAGCTGTGAACAAGAAGCTTCATGATCACGCCCGCGGGGAAAACGTGTTCATGTAGGCATAACCGGGAGGTGCGCGATGAAAATCAGGGTGCATGTCCTTATCGAATCAGAGACAGGGAATACCGATGCGGCTGAAAACATAGTTTGCCTGGAACGAGAGGATCTACGACTCGAAAACTTGGGTCTGGCCCTTGCCGAAGCCAAATCGATCCTCGCTGGTGTTCAGCAATCCATGGTTGACCGGCAAATCGAGGAATATATAGATCAAGAAGCCTGCTGCTCTCTGTGGGAAGGCACTGCGCCACAAAGCGCACCAGCCCATTACGTATCGTACGCTGTTTGGTAAATTGCGATTGCGCAGCATGCGCTTCTATCATTGTGAGTGCCAACCACAAACGACGAAGACTTTCAGCCCATTAACACACTTGCCCCCGGAGCACACGGCTCCAGAGTTGCTCTATCTGGAATCAAAGTTTGCATCCTTGATGTCCTATGGGTTGTCGATGCAGATGTTAAAGGAGGTACTGCCAATCGGGCAAGCGATCAATGCGGCTAGCATCAGAAATCATGTACAGTCCGTTGCCCGGTGAATCGGTGCTGAACTTGGAGACGAACAGATGTTTCTTATCGATGGTTGTGAATGGGATTGGGAAGACCTACCCCAGTCGGATATGCCGCTAACGGTAGGCCTTGACGGTGGGTATGTCCTCTCATGCGCTAAGAAAATCCGCAAACATGGATGTTTTGAGGTCATTGCGGGCACAAGCGTCGCCAATGATGGCGCTTGCAAGCGGTTCGCCTTCGTCCACAACTACGACGAAAAACCCAAACGGCGGGTGTTTGAAGTGCTCAGATCCCAAGGCATGCAGATGAATCAGCTGGTCACCTTCCTGTCCGATGGCGCCGATACCGTAAGAGATCTGCAGTTATACCTGAACCCCAACGCGGAGTACATCATAGACTGGTTCCACATCACAATGCGAATCACCGTAATGTGTCAGATGGCAAAGGACTGGGTCCACCGGGGTCTAAACTCAGAGAATCGATACTGAAGGAATTGGAGCGGGTCAAGTGGTATCTATAGGATGGGAACGCGTTTATGGCGATAGAAACCGTGAGCTGGCTTCCTGATGATATTTTTGTTGAGGATCACACTGAGAACCACAAAAAACTGATCCGGAAGCTGGAAGAGTTCGAGACCTATATTCGTAACAACGCAGCATTCATCCCCAATTACGGCGAGCGCTATCGGTATGGAGAGACCATCTCCACCGCTTTTGCCGAATCGACCATCAACCAGGTCGTGAGCAAGCGGATGGTTAAGAAACAACAGATGCTCTGGAGTCAGAAAGGCGCCCACCTCCTGCTGCAGGTCCGTATCCGGGTCCTAAATGGTGAGCTTCGGGACGAGTTCCGGAAATGGTACCCAAGGTTTGATCGAAGCGGTGAGGTGCTGCCGTTGGCAGCGTAGCTCCCCCGGTTTTTTCCGGTTTCCAATATCCGCTAACTTCAAAACATTATCGAAAAGGTGGGCATCCTATCGGAGGGAGAATCTAAGCCACTGTTTTCGATGACATTTATCAAGAGTTGAAGTGCTATTCGGTTTGCGAAGGCCAGGAAGATGATAAGCCGATTCCCATGACGCCTGAAACAGTCGTCAACAAAATAATTGAAGATGAAGCAAAAGTTATTTTAGATGCAATTGGATGTGCAAACAACGCCTCGATTGATCTTATTATTTGTTTTTGTCACAGGCTTCCTTTGGGTTCGGTAATTTTGCGCAAATTTTTCAGCAACAAAAACTCCCCCATTGTCAGTGGGGGAGTTAAAAATTATCATATTTTTTGGGTTATGCTGAGGATATTAGCATTCTATACTCATTTTATTCTTGATAGAAACCGCGATGCAAGGTCTTGATTCGCAATAATTTCCATGGCATCCCCAAACCGGTTGTAATGTACAGCGAGTTTGCGTCGTCACCACGCCCAAAGCCCACATTACTTGGCCTGGTTCCCTCTGGCGGGATTAGCTTTGCTATCACTTTTTCCTTGATGGGATTCAGGACAATGATTTCACCTGGTACTGGGGGCGTTTTACCATTGTGTATCGCGAGGTAGAGATTGCCATCAGTATCCATGGCCATCCCGTCGACATTGTAATGTTCGTGCTTGAAAATAGCATGGCCATTAGAAATCTTTCCATTTTCATCAAGGTCGTAAGCAACGACCCCTCCATGCTCGATATTGAACTTATCCTTTAGAGGGCCCAGAGGATTGGCAAGCAGCCGTTTTTCATTAGCAGCTGCCACGTAAAGATGTTTACCATCAGGTGAGACTTCTATGCCGTTGGGACGGAAGATATCGGTTGAAATTTGCGTAACCGTACCGTCTGTATCAATCCGGTAGACCGCATTAGGCAGTTCCCAGGGTAGCGTTTTGCCTCCATAGCGTGCATCGGTAAAATAGATCCTACCCTTCGCATCACTGGTGACATCATTTGGTGCTACATAGTGTTTGCCTTTATATTTGTCTGTGATAACTTCTGTTTCCCCGGTTGTTAAATTGTGTCGACGGATTCCCTGCGGGCCGCCACGAGTATCTGATGAAGCAATAATGAGATCATTGTTTTTATCAATATGTAACCCTAAAGCTGAACCGGACGGCTTCATATACTCAGAGGTTTTCCCAGTGACAGGATCGAAACAGTAGATCACTCCATTTTTTATCGATTCGTTAAGCCAGGTTACACCAAGGGTGTAGATCTTACCGTCTTTTGCAGCGACAACGCCTTCATTAAATCCTATGCCATCTCTGGAGACGATTTCTAGCTGAGCACCGTCAGCAAAAATACGAGTTTCTTGATTGGCCAGCGAACTAGACACCGACAGAAAGAGGATAGCCAACAGTAGTCCCATGATTTTTCTTTTCATTGTAATTATTCTCCTTTTTTGATTATTGAAAATAAAAGATAAACAATGATATTATACTATGCCTTGATCCTATCAATGAATAGGAGCTTACCTTTCAGAGAACTATCATAACCGATAAGACAATTTTCCGTTTTATGGTCATGTAGATCCCATAACATCTCCGCCGATTATCATCTCAGACCCGTATTTTCGACATCTTCCCTTCTGCCCTTATAGAACTCAATTTACGTGTCAACTTGCAGACAGAACTGAGAATGACGAGCGTCGTTAAGGATTCAAAATCGGAATAACATATCAATCGTCTCGGTTTTCTCAAGGCTCTTGAGAAGATTGAATCTTTCATCTTTGGTTTTTTCACAGGGCGTTCCGGCAACCATATTGTCGAATTTCGATTTCGGCATATCCAAGCCAAGTGGCGTCTCCACACCCGCCATCACCGGAATGTCGACTGCCTGGATAACATTCCAGGTCGCGGACATGCATGATATCCTGCATTTGCATGATCCCCACATCGGGCTTGCCAAGCCAGGATCCAGCCAAGCCGAAGCCACTGATCTGAACGGCCTCGAATCTAGCCGCTTCGATGATCATGGCGCTGAGCGCATCATGGCAACCCGGAACCACCAAGGCGCTTTTTTCGTTTATCTTCGATCGCAATATTTTGCTCTTGCTGGCCATGTGCTGCTCTTCATTCGACAATTTTTACGATCAGATAAGGTAGGGGTGATCGGCCGCTTACCCCTACGGCAGGGTCAGGCGTTTCTTCCCAATTCCAGCCCCAGTTCCAGGGCCTTCTGGTTCATGTCGATAAACCCGGACGGAATGCGTTCTTTGAGGACGGCCATGATGGATGCCGGCTGCACCAGCTCGGTCAGGGCCACCACCGCCCCCAGCATGCAGATGTTGAACACAATCGGTTTGCCGATCTCGTCCAACACCGTCTGGTACATGGGCAGTTCCACCTGCCAGGCGTCCACCTTGCGCTCCTGCTTGACGAAACGGCTGTCCGTCAAGAGCAGCCCCCCCGGTCGAATGATCGGGGCATACGACGTGTAGGCCTCCTGCGTCAGGCACACCAGCATGTTGGGCTGAACCACCTTGGGGAAGTTGATCTCTTCTTCAGATATAATGATGTCGGAACGGGTCGCCCCCCCCCGGGCCGCCGCGCCGTAGGCCTGGGACTGGGTGGCATTGAGCCCTTCGTAAATAACGGCCGCTTCGGCGAATATGATGGCTGCGGTTATGACACCCTGGCCGCCGGAACCGGTAAAGACCATCCGCATTCTTTCCATGGAAACTAACCTTTCATCGCCTGTTCTATGATTTTGTCGTATTCACGGCAGTATTCCGGCGCTTCCTTCTGGACGAAGATGCCCCGTTCGATCAAATCCGGATTGTCTTTTTTCTTCTGGGATCCGATGGGCACCGTAATGTCCTTGTAGTGCTGCATCATGTCCGCGGCCGCACCCAGCTTGTTCTTGCGCCCGAAGTGCGTCGGGCATTGGGAGAAAATCTCCACCACGCTGAAACCCTCGTGCAGGATCGCCTGTTTGATCAGGTCGGTGGCTTGCTGGGCATGAAAAGTTGTGCTGCGCGCCACAAAGGTGGCCCCGGCGGCCGTAGCCATCTCCACCACATCAAAATCCCGGTCGATGTTGTGGAAGGGAGCGGTGGTGGCGTTGATCCCCACCCCGCTCATGGGCGAAAACTGACCGCCCGTCATCCCGTAAATGCGGTTGTTCATGACAATGGCCGTGATGTCGATATTGCGCCGGCAGGCGTGAATAAAATGGTTCCCGCCAATGGCCAGGGCGTCGCCGTCCCCCATGGGGACAATCACGTTTAACTCCGGTTTGGAAAGCTTGACCCCGGTGGCAAACGCCAGGGCCCGGCCGTGCAGCGTGTGCAGGGTGTGAAAATCCACATACCCGGAGATGCGCGACGAACATCCAATACCCGAGGCCACCACGATTTCGTTCTTGGAGAGCCCCAACTGCTCCACGGCCCGCAGCAGACTGTTCAAGACGGTGCCGTGGCCGCAACCCGGACACCACATGTGCGGGAAAAAGCGCTGGCGCAGATAATCATGAATGGCCATTTTATACCCCCTTTCCCTGGATGAGCCGCAGCAGTTTACGAATATCCATCGGGGTGATGAACACACCGTCGATGCGGTTGGCCAGGAAGACCCGCTCCGGAAAATCCACCGCTTTCTTAACTTCCTGCATGACCTGTCCCATGTTCTGCTCCACCACGACGACCGCCTCGGCCTGCGCGCATTTTTCACGCACGATGTCCCTGGGAAACGGCCACAGGGTCTGCAATTCCAGCAGCCCCAGACGTTCGCCCCGTATGCGCCGATCCTTGACCACGTGCAGGGCCGAGCGGGCCGACGCACCGTAGGACACCAGAACAATCTCCGCATCTTCGAGAGAATGTTCTTTGTAGCGCGCCAATAGACTGGCGCGATTTTCGATCTTGTCCACCAGGTGGCGGATCAGGCCGTGCACGACGTCCGGGTCCGCCGACGGAAACCCCCACATGTCGTGGTAGAGACCGGTGACGTTGTAGCGGTGTACGTCACCGAAGTCGCTCATGGGCAGCCGGCCGTCTTCCCGGGGCAGATAGGGATGGTAGTTGACCCCACCCTTGACCGAGGTCCGCAGCCGTTCCACCAGGGGAATTTCTCCGGGTTCGGGTATCTCCAGTTTCTCCCGCATGTGGCCCACGATCTCGTCGAACAACAGGATCACCGGCGTACGGTAGGTCTCGGCCATGTTATACGCCTCGATCGTCATGGCAAAGACATCCTGATGATTGGAAGCGGTCAGCGCAATAATCGCATGGTCCCCATGGGTTCCCCAGCGGGCCTGCATCACATCCCCCTGACTGCCGTGGGTGGGAATGCCCGTGGAAGGCCCCCCGCGCTGGACATTGGTGATGACACAAGGAATCTCGGCCATGACGGCATAGCCCAGGGCCTCCTGCATGAGCGAAAAGCCCGGGCCGCTGGTGGCCGTCATCACCTTGTGACCGGTCAGCGAGGCCCCGATGATCGCAGCTATCGACGCAATTTCATCTTCCATCTGGATGAATTTGCCCCCCGCGGTCGGCAACCGTCGGGCCAGTAATTCCGCAATTTCCGATGACGGGGTGATGGGGTACCCGGCAAAAAAATCCAGACCGGCATACAGGGCCCCTTCCACACACGCCTCGTTGCCCTGAACGAATTTAACCTGAGTGCTCATGATCCGCCCTCTTCGGTTTCGATTTCGATGGCAAGATCCGGGCAGCGGATCTCACAAAGTTTGCAGGCGATGCAATCTTCCATTCGGACCACTTCCGATTTCTCCTGCTGGTTCAGCTCAAGCACATGCTTGGGGCAAAAGGCCACACAAATGCCGCACCCCTTGCACCATTCGGCGTTGATTCTTATCTCGCTGACGTTCGTTTTGTTAACCATTTAGGATACGATCCTTTATCCTGCTTCCATGAGTGGTTCGACTCCATCAGATGCGCCTATTAGGGAATGAACCGCGCAAACTCCTCATGGGACGACTTTGCGGACGGCATCTATCACCGTACCATCAACCCATTTCACAATGGCGACGATCTCCTCATCGAGTTTCGGTTTTTCAGGCTTGCCGCAAATTTGTTCCGCCATGGCCTTGAGTTCTTCAATGGGTTTGATCGGCAAGGAAGATCCCTTGACGGCATCCATCAGATCTTGTCGCTTGGGATTTATAGCGATGCCGCGTTCGGTGACGATGACATCGATCATTTCACCAGGGCCGCAGAGGGTTGTTACCTCATCGAGAATCACCGGGATGCGCCCTCTGAAGAGCGGGAGAGGGAAGATAACGCATTTTGCTGCCAGGCAGTTCTGCCACCCGCCGATGCCGTGCAATAGATATCCGTCGGAATGGGTCACCACATTGCCGTTGAAATTCAAATCCACCTCGGTGGCACCCAATATGACGACATCCAGCATGGAAGCAAAGTTGCCTTTGCCATGATAATTATAGCTGGTGAAAGGGCTGGTATCGACGTGGTTTGTGTTCTCGCGCATGGACCGGACGCCGTCGAGGTCGAAGGTTTGTCCATCCAGGATATACTTGGTCAGGTTACTCTCCAGCATTTCCACCAGGTACTTATTGCTGCCGCCCCGAGCAAATGCGCAGGCGAGTCCCTTGCGTTTCAGAATTTCTCCGAAATAGATGCCGATGGACAAGGCGGTTCCGCCGGCGCCGGCTTGAAAGGAAAAGTGGTCATGAAACAATCCGGCGGCCTCACAGAACTGGGCCGTCATCTCCGCCAGAAGCAGGCGGTCCGGACTTTTCGTGACCTGGGTAGTGCCGGAAATGATTTTTTCAGGAATTCCAACCTTGTCCACCTTTACGGTATAATCTACGTAGTTTCCTTGAATCTGCCAGGGAATACAGGGAAAGGGAACAAGGTTGTCTGTCACCACGATAGTTTTATCGGCGTACTGCGCGTCCGCTAATGCGAAGCCCAGAAGGCCGCAGGCCGTCGGCCCGTAAAGCCCGTTGGCATTCCCAAAACTATCCGCTGCCGGTGCGGCGATCACCGCGATATCAATATGCAAATCGCCGTCCTGGATCGCCTGGTACCGTCCGCCGTGTGATCTAAGCACACCGGTGCCGCGCATGTGACCCTGAGAGCAAAAACGGCCGAGGTCCCCGTTCATACTGCCTTCGATGTGATGAATAACGCCGCTTTTTAAATGGTCTATGATGGGGTTATGGCAGGGAAACGAAGCTGACGGCGCCCAAACCAAATCTTTGAGGCCCAACTGCGCAGCGATCTCAAACACCTGGTTTGCAATGAGATCACCATTGCGAAAATGATGATGGGTCGAAATGGTCATTCCATCTTTCAATCCCGCCTTGATCAAGGCCGATTTTAAATCCGGCTGCAATTTGTTTCCATCAGCCGGATAGTCGGCGCAGGTGGCGATGGGAGGGCCGTATTTGCGCCCCGACGGCCTGTATTTCCCAACTCCTCTGAATGGTTCCAGCGCTTTACCGTTCGCTATAACAGGAACCATCCGACCTGCCGTGTTTTGAACACAATTCATATTACTCATGACTTCCTCTCCAATCCTCCGACAGTTTACCCAGTTGAATTGCTGCCATAATGGTTCGCTGGGCTTTCTCCACAACGGGCGCATCGATCATTTTGGTGCCGACTGAAACAACCCCTTTACCTTCTCCAAGGGCTTTCTCGAATGCCTTGGCGATGGTCTTGGACTTCAGGATCTCCTCCTCGTCCGGAGAATACCCATCATGGATGATCCTGATTTGCCGCGGGTGAATACAGCCCATGCCTTCGAAGCCTAATGTTTTTGAACGCTGAACCGTCTGCTTCAGACCTTCGGTGTCACCCACGTCGGAAAAAACGGAATCGATGGCCTGGAGGTCGTACGCTTTGCACACATTGACCAGATGGCTGCGTGCATAGAGCGATTCAATGGCCTCGGTGGACCGTCTGACGCCAAGATCGGCCGTGTAGTCCTCCAGTCCGATGGCTAAGGCGACGATATTCTTCCCGGCCGCGGCAATTTTTTCGGCGTTAAGAACCCCTTTGGCGCTCTCGATGATCGGCATGAGGAAAACTTCCTGCTCCGATTTCTCACCTGACTTGATCGCCTCGATGCGGTCATTGACTTGTTCGATTTCTGCGCCGGATTCGCATTTGGGAATGAGAATGACGTGCACGTTGTGGGGCACCACCTGATCGAGGTCCGTCAGCCCCCGTGGAATCTGGTTGATACGCACCATTCGCTCGGCACCGTAAAAGTCGACCTGCCGCAGTGCATTGCGAACCAACAGGCGGGCTTCATCCTTTTTATCCACCGCCACGGCATCCTCCAGATCCAGAATTACGGCGTGGGGGTGATGAATACCCGCGTTGATCATCATTTTGGGGGTATTCCCCGGAAGATAAAGACGCGACTGGCGCAACTGCTTGCGGGCCGATCCATACTGGTTGGCCGGCAGTATATCCGGCAAGAAATTGTGCTCAACCGGGAATGCCTTCTTGATGCAGGCTTCAATCCTGGCGGCCAGGACAAAATCCAGCGCGCCTGCGTCTTCGATATGGACATCGCCTTTCTCGATACTGAAAAAGTCAAAGACCTTTCTGGCCGTTGCGGCAATGGCCTTGCCAAAGAGAATATCGACCCGGCTTTCCACGCGGATAGCGAGGTCTTTGTCCGCCTCCGGGTCGAAGGTTATCAGACAATCACCGCGTACCTTGGTTCCTTTGTTGCCTGCTGTAACCGGATATTTCAATTTTAGGCTCCTTTGTTCAATACTGATGCGGTGTGTGAAAACACCGCGTCGGGTCGCTGGACGACGGTGATACCGGCATCCTCCAGGACGTTTCGTTTATACGCATAGGATTCTTCTTCATTGCGGATCATGGCTCCCGCATGGCTCTGGGCCACGCCGGCTTTCGAGAACTTACCCCCCAGGAACAGCACAATGGGTTTGGTGATCGCCCCGGTCCTCACGGCTGCCGCCAGATCATTTTCCTGGGTGGTGCCGGTTTCGCCGTAAACGGCCATTACCTTGGTGCGGGGGTCTTTTTGAAAAGCACGTGCGGCATCGAGGAGGGTGACGCCGGGAATGGGATCCCCGCCGATGCACAGGACGGCACTGACGCCTGGATAGGTCTCGTCCCACAGGGGACCAAAAGATCCATCAGGACGCGGCCCGGATAGATGAGGGCGGCAATGAAACGCGCCGAAGAGTTGGGACAACCCGCCGGAGCGGGAGATGATGCCGACACAGCCGGGCAGATAGTTTTTCCTGGCCCACTCCGCATTGCCGCCGATCAGCCCGAACAGATAACCGGTTGTGTCCAGCATGCCCACCGTATTGGGCCCCAGGTAGAGGCTTCCTTTTGCCCGGGCGTATTCCTTGACGACGATCTGGTCGTGGATCGGTACGCCGTCGGCCGTGAACACCAGGAATCTAATCCCGGCCTCCATGGCGTCCATGGCCGCCGCCTTAACGGCACCGGCCGGGACGTAGGTGACTGCGCAGTTGATCTCGGGAATGGCTGCCACGGCCTCGGCGGCGGAATTGAAAACCGGTACGCCGTCGACCGACTGCCCGCCCTTTCCCGGGGTACAGCCGGCGAGAATCGGCGTTCCCACCGCTTTCATCGTTCGGCTGGCATTTCTGCCCATCTTGCCGGTGATGCCGAAAACCAGAACGTTTGGGGTTTCAATATCAGCCAGATGTTTTAGAATTCCGTCCATCAATTCATCTCCGGAATATCGAGCTTTATGCGCAGCTCCCCATTGCCCTCGAGCAGGGATACGGTCTCACACAAGAGGCAGCCGATGCATCGGGCGTCTTGCGCCGGTTCCACCCATCGTCTATCCGGATTCCACTTCAGGAACTGCGTCGGACAAATCGTGACGCATGGGGGTGGGGTCGGCTGCGTCCATTTCTGCGGATCGAAATAAAATTCACCCGGTGGGAGATCGACGCGGAAAGCGGGTTCTCCGCCGGGTTGATCTTCCGGCACGACGGTCATCCGTTTTTCCGATGCCATCTGCGCAATATGGTCGATCATGGCACTGGGGAACAGGTGGGCCGGAAAGGTTTTCACCTTAACCGGCAGACTCGGCATGACCCTTTCCATCAGGGCCTGGGCTTTGTCCTCCTCGGTACCCCCGAACCGCAACAGGGAGGGCAAGGGGGTCGGGCTTTCACGCAGCGCTTTCCAGACCGCCGCAGCCAGGTGATATTGATTTTGAAACGCCATGCCCGATCCGGTGAGCAGCAGGACTTGAGGGGTATCGAGCGCCAGAATGGCCCGCAGCAATCGATAACTCTTAAAGGCCGAGAGTCCGCCTGACGTATCGGATTCGTTCGCACTGTAAATATCCTTTCGTCCGCCCACGGCCATCTCCCATAGCATCTTGCCGCCGCCCCCGCACAGATTGGTGGCCACGCGGTATGCACCGGCAGGGACCGGCGCGCGATTTTCACGGATGAAACCGGTTCCGGCCGGTTCAAGGGCGTTGATTTTTTCGACGATGCGCTCGATACGGGTCTGCTCCTCACGACCGGCGTCATGGATAGTGAACAATGGCTTATCGGCTTTGGCGATGGCATGCCTTTCGAATTCGGCACGGCAATCGATCACCAGCAAGGATCCGTCTTCCCGCACGCCCACGGGGTTGACTTCCAGTACGGTGAGTTTGTAGCGAATAAAGGTATTGATGATGCCTTCGAGAAAGGTGGCCAGGGCCTCGGGATGATCCAGTTCGGCGAAATGACCGGTGAGCATGTCTGCCGTGGGCGGACGAAGCAGGGAGAAAGATATTTTCTTCAGGCTTCCGGACCGCTCTTCAACCCCGGATCCGCCCTGGGACGAAAACATGAGGATGCCGCCGGGAAGTTTGTTGGCGCTGCCAAAGTCCAATATGCAGCCCACATAATACTCGTGACAAAGTTTGGCTGCGGATGTCACCAGCAAGCCTTCAACAGGCCCTTGCGCCTTTGCGGCGAACATCTCCTCGATATCCGATGCCATTTGAAGGGGATCTTCCACCCGCCGGACGAGTCCCTGGGCGGCCCGGCTGGTCGCACCCGTAATTTGGGCCTTCAGGTAAACCGGGGGGGGGAGCCGATCGCGGCCTGGATCGTTTTGCGTATTGAGAAACACGCCGTCCACCAAAGGGACGCCTTGGTTGGCGAGCAGGCGGCGCGTCTTGTATTCCGGTAGCGCGGTCATGGTCTGTTCCTTGTGACTTATCTGATGAACGCATTCCCGCTCATGAGCAGGCGAGCTGTCCGGCTAAGTAGAATTTTTTGAACCACGCCCTCACTGGATATCAAAGTCTCCAAACTCATCGTCCCGCTGGGATGGCCGATCCTGATCTGATAGGTTTCGCCGAGACCGGCGTTTTCGGAAGTCATGAATTCCGAGGCGATCGTGCCGGGCAGGCAGCACGCCGCCGCGGTAGCGACCGAGCCGGTACCGGGGTAGGCCTTGGAAAACAGTCCTCTGGTGATGCTTCTGGAAAACAGGTCGTAACCGTCGGCAGGGATATCGTCTCCATTCAACGTTGCGTAATCACGCGGCGCACCGACGATAAACAGCAACGGATTCATCTTGATTCTGAACTCGTCGGAATCCAGAGTGGCATCGATATAGCCCAGGGAGATGGCAATCGAGGCCCGAATCGTCTCCAGTTTTTTTACCAGGGTCCGGTTTTCCTGAAGCGTGACAATATCCGTCGAATCGTCCATGCCCACATCGGACGCGCGAATAAAGATGCAAAGGTTGGCCAGATCGACGACCGACGCGTCTATCTTACCAAGATTGGGCACGTCATAGGTGTCGCATGGGGAGCCGGTCGGCAGAATGCCCCGGCCGAGGATACAGCCGGAGAAATCGCTGAAATCCAGGTCCAGACGCGCCGCCGTACCCGGGACCCCGCCGATTGAATAGCCGCCATCGATCTTGGGCTGAGAATTCTCCACCGGCACGGTAGCAATCAGGGTCCTGCCGGTATTCACCTGGTGGATTCTGACCTTGGCGGCTTCGCCTTCGGTGGCGACGTATTTTTTATGCACGGCGTAAAGCGCCGCTCCGGCCGAGATATTGCCGCAGTTGCTCTTCCAGTCGATAAAGGGCAGGGTGATGTTGACCTGACCGAACAGGTAATCGATATCACAATCGTCCTTTGTCGGCGCGCCCATCACGGCAACCTTACTGGTCAATTTGTCGGCCCCGCCGAGACCGTCGATTTGCCTTGCATCCGGGCTGCCAAACAAGGATAGAATTTCACGGTCGAATCGATCTTTTTCGCTTGGCAACGCTTTTCTATCGATGAAAATACCTTTGCTGGTGCCGCCCCTGATAATATCGCACGGTATCTGCTTCATTTTTTTCTCCTTTAATTGATAGTGTTATTTTCAGATGTCCCACTCGAACATTGCAGAAAAAACTTCCCCGTACTCATTAGGCGACCTTGAAACGGGTGTTGAATGGGATAGTGTGGATCATCCGGTCGGTAATCCGCTTGAGTTGGCTGAAGTCGGCTAACCCCAGACAGGTATGGTAAAGCCAGTGGTAGTACCAGCTCGGCAGGACAGCCGCCGGACCGATAGCAGAATGGCTTTCTTTATTCTCTTCATTTGCCTGTCCTCGAACATCACCTTTCACGGATAACCGGATAAATACTTTTTCTTTGGCCTTTTTCGCACCGCTTGAGGCGTCCGGCCGTATCTATGGTAATTTTGGCTTTTAGCCCTCCTAATTAAAATATCGTGCCAATTTGCAAACAAATTCTAAATTGTCCATTTTCTTGATTCCCGATGTTTCGTAATTTGCCTCATATTGCATATCTATTCGAAATAAAGGAGATTTTAGACTTATGAGGAGGAGCCTGACGCGATGAGCAAAGGCGCATGTTCATCCCTTGATTTGCATTGACACGAAATATAGTTGCATGTATGTTCCACATAATGAAATATATTTGAAACACAGGGGTTGCACATGCAAAACGACATCGTCATTGGAATCATTTCCGCTACCCGGGAATTCATCGAATGTGCATCTTACGTCGCGGATCAAAAGAAAATTAAAATCTTGATTTCGGAAGCCGGTCTCGAAGCCAGTGTTGAACACGGGCAAAGGATGGAAAAGGAGGGCGTCGATGTGGTCATCGCCTGGCGGGCGGGAGCGGAAATTTTGCGCAAAACACTCAACATCCCCGTCTTGACCGTTCAATTTACCGCCTATGATTTGATCGCTCACATCAAAGACGCCAAAACGTTGGGCAATAAAATCCTAGTGACCGCCTATCGCTCCAAGCCACCGCACCTGGATCTGCTGAGCCAAATATTTGATGTCAAGATCACCGCCTGTATTTACAACAACTCCAAAGAACTCGAAAATTTGATCAAGCAGGCGAAAACAAACGAATACGATGTGATCATTGGCGGCGGGATTACCCTGAGATTGGCCAATATATATGGACTGAAAAGCGTCGCCTACCGTCCGGCGGTTGAAAGCATGGAATCCGCTTTCGACGATGCCATCGCGATTGCACGCATCGCCCGGCAAAAGCACCAATGCGAATCCGACTACTCGTCCATCATCGACGCATTCAACGAGGGGGTCGTTTCAATCAACGATAACGGTGTGGTGTCTTCCATCAATCAATTCGCCCTCAAAGCGCTGAACCTGGAAGTCGGCGATGTCGTTGGCAAAAATTTCCGGTCGATTTTCCAAAGTTCATCCATTGACACAGTCCTTGCCACCGGCAACGCATTGTGGGGAACCATCGAGGTGATCAACAACAACAAATTCATTACGAATTATGTGCCGTTGATCAACCAGCAACAACCCATTGGCGTTGTTTTGATGTTCAAGGACATTTCCACCCTGATTAAAGAGGAAAACCAAGTCAGACGCTCGCTGATCCGCAAGCACCGGGCCAAATACAAGATCGCGGATTTCATCCATAAATGCGATCTCATGAAGCGCATGATAAAAAAAGTCAAAACGTTTTCGAAAACCGATGCCACCGTTTTAATCAGTGGAGAAACCGGAACCGGAAAGGAAATCATCGCACATTCGATCCATCAACTCAGCAACCGTAAAAAAGGATCCTTTATTTCCATTAATTGTGCTGCCATTCCGGACAATCTGTTGGAGAGCGAATTGTTCGGGCACGAGCAGGGCGCGTTCACTGGATCCAAAAAAGGGGGGAAAATCGGATTGTTCGAATTGGCCCACAATGGGACCATCTTCCTGGATGAAATTGGATCGATGCCGGTCGGTTTGCAGAGCAGTCTGCTCAGGGTGTTGCAGGAGAGGGAAGTGATGCGCATCGGCGGAGAGCGGCTGATTCCCATCGATGTGCGTGTTATCGCCGCGGCCAACCAAAATATTCCCAAGGCGGTCAAAGAGGGTGCCTTCAGGGAAGACCTTTATTTCAGGCTCAGCGTACTGACGGTTTTTATTCCACCGCTTAGGGAGCGATTGGCGGACCTGGATTTAATCGTCGACTTTTTAATTGAAAAATATTCCAGACAATTTAGGACATCGCCATTCAAGGTGCCGGTACTTTTCATTGAGCGCCTCAAACGAATGCAATGGCCGGGCAATATCCGCCAACTTCAAAATTTCATCGAAAAGATGGTTATCCTATCGGAGGGGAATTTCTCATCCGATGTGTTCGATGACATTTACCAGGAGTTGGAGTACTATTCGGTTTGCGAAGGCCAGGAAGATGATAAACTGATTTCAGTGACGCCTGACACAGTCGCCAACAAAATAATAGACGATGAAGCCAGAACCATTTTGGATGCCTTGGAGAAATCCAAACTGAACAAGAAAAAGGCCGCCGATTACCTCGGCATCAGCAGGACCACACTCTGGCGTAAGATGCGGACTCTGAAAATAAAAATCTAATCGGCGTCCATCAGGAAGCTTAACTTATTGGTAATTTTGATATTCTGTCAATGTGCCATCAACGTCTGATAAAATATCTTTCGTCGTGTAAAGGGTACAAACAGAAAGCTTCGGCAATGAAGGCCATCGAATCTATCAAAAATTTGTCAGGCGGAAAGCTGGATGTGGGCGGAGATGCGTCGCTCGATTCGACGGAAGACGAACAGCACGCCGTAGACCATCACCAGATAAATCAGCGCGGCGGCAATGAACATCTCGTAAAAGGCGAAGCTGCGGGCCGCGATAACCCGCGTCACGCCGGTCAGGTCCATGACGGTAATGATCGAGACCAGTGAAGTGGCCTGCAATAGAAAAACCACCTCGTTGGTGTAGGCTGGCCATGCCAGCCGGAAGGCTTTGGGCAGGATGATCCGGCGGAACATCACGCGGGTGTTCATACCGCAGGCCCTGGCCGCCTCAATCTCGCCCCAGGGAACGGCTTCGATGGCGCCACGCAGGATTTCAGCAGTATAGGCGGCCGTGTTCAGGGTCAGCGTCAGCACGGCGCAGAAATAGGCCTGTTTGAAAAACGGCCACAGACCGATGGTTTCGAGGAAATCGACGAACTGACCGCTGCCGTAATAGACAAGAAAGATCTGCACCAGGAGCGGCGTCCCCCGGAAGTAAAAACAGAAGGCATAGCTGGGGATCGACAGCAAACGGTTGCGGGCCACACGCATCAGGGCCACCGGGACGGCCAGGCACAGGCCGATGACCACCGCCAGGGCCGTGATCTGTACGGTCACCCAGGTGCCGCTCATCAGCCGCGGCAGACTGTCGACGACGATGTCAGGGATCAGGGGCATGCCATCAGGCCTTTCTGACGCCTTTGCTGGCCCATTTTTCAAGTTGCCTTTGCCCGACCAGGGAAACGACGGTGATCGCGAGGTAAAAGAGCGAGGCCAGAAAGTAGCAGGTGAAGGGCAAGCGGGTGGCCCGCGCGGCGATGTCCGAATTGCGCATCAACTCGGGCAACTGAATGACCGATATCAGGGCGGTGGCCTTGATGAGGACCATCCATACGTTTCCCAGACCCGGCAGGGCGAACCGCCACATCTGAGGCAGCAGAATGCGGCGGAAACACAGCACGCGTCCCATGCCCACCGAGCGGGCGGCTTCCACCTGTCCCCTGTCGACCGCCAGGAAAGCGCCCCGGAAGACTTCGGTCGAAAAAGCACCGTAGATGAAACCGATGGTGCACATGCCGGCGACCAGGGGATTGAGGTCGATGAAGAGTTCCACATCCAGGGAAGCGGCGATGTCCTGAATCAGAGTGGGGGCGCCATAGTACACCAGCAGGATCAAAACGAGTTCGGGTACGCCGCGCACGATGGTGGTGTAGGTCCCGGCGGCGGCATTGGCCAGGGGCGAGCGTGCCAGCTTGCCCCAGGCCCCCACCAGTCCGAGCAGAATCGCAATCCCCAAGGAACAAACGCCCACCAGCACCGTCAGCTTGGCGCCGTCCACAAGCAGCGATCCGTATCCCTGCAGGTTCAGAAAATCAGGCATGGAACTCCTGTTTCAGTCAGTGCTTCCCGGCGTTAGTCGCCGTAAAGATCGAAATCGAAGTACTTGGCGTTGATCTTCTGGTATTCGCCGTTTTTACGGATTTCCTTGATGGCTTTGTTGAACATCGCTTTCAGGTCGCCGTCCCCTTTGCGCACGGCGATGCCGATCCCCTCGCCGAACCATTTCTCGGCCGTAAAGGACGGTCCGATGAAGGCATAACCCTGGCCTGCCTCGGTATCCAGAAATCCGCCCTGCAACACGGTCGCATCCGCGATGACCAGATCGACCCGGCCGGCGGTGAGGTCCATGTTGGCTTCGTCCTGGGTGGCATAGGATTTGATCTGGACGCTGTCGCCGAAATTGTCGCGGACAAAGTTTTCGTGAATGGTCGCGCGCTGGACGCCCACCACCTTGCCCTTCAGCCCCTCTTTGCTGACATCGATGTCGGCGCCCTTTTTCGCCACGAAACGGGCCGGCGAGACATAGTATTTATCGGTGAAATCGACTTTTTGCTTGCGCTCTTCGGTTATGGACATGGAGGCCACGATGGCATCGTACTTTTTGGCCATCAGGCCGGGAATCAGTCCGTCCCAGTCCTGAATCACCATCGTGCACTCGACGCCCATCTGCTTGCACAGCGCCTTGGTGATATCCACATCGAAGCCCTGCAGCTCACCGTTGCTGTCCACCAAATTGAACGGAGGGTAGGCACCTTCGGTAGCGATCCGTATGGTTTTCCAATCCCCCGCGGGGGCCGGCGAAACCAGCATCATCGTAATGGCAAAGGCGGCCAGTAACGCGCTCAGTCGTATTCTCATCTTTTCTCCTCCTGCTCGTTTTAGGTGGTGGGAACATCGTCGGTCCGATCCTGCCACAGGAAACGGGACAGGAACTGACGACAGCGAATCGAATCGGGGGCGTTGAAAACTTTTTCCGGGGGGCCCTGCTCTTCCACACGGCCTTCGTCCAGAAAGATGACCTGGCTGGAAACGTCACGGCAGAAGTCCATTTCATGGGTCGCGACGAGCATGGTGCGCCCCTCTTCGGCCAGCTGCCGCATGACCGCCAGCACATCGCCGACCAGTTCGGGATCCAAGGCGGATGTGGGCTCGTCAAGCAGCATGACGGTCGGCTCCATGGCCAGGGCACGCGCGATGGCGGCCCGCTGCTGCTGACCGCCGGAAATCTGCGCCGGATAGCTTTTCGCCTTATCCGCGATGCCGACCTTTTCCAACAGCGCCATGGCCGTTTCTTTGGCCTCTTTTTTAGGCTTACCGAGAACGTGGACCGGCGCCTCGATGACGTTTTCCATAACGGTCATGTGGGTCCACAGGTTGAACTGCTGGAACACCATGCCCAGCTTCGTCCGGATGCGATCCACCTGTTTACTGGATTTTGGAATGGTGTCGCCCTTGCGGTTGGCGGTCATCTCGATGAGTTCGCCGTTGACCCAGACGTGGCCGGAGTTGGGAATCTCCAGGAGGTTGATACAGCGCAGCAGGGTGCTCTTGCCGGATCCGGAGGAACCGATGAGGGAAATGACATCCCCCTGGTTGGCCGTGAGGGAAATGCCTTTGAGAACCTCTAACGCGTCGAAACTTTTGTGCAGATCCTCGACCTTCAGCGCCGGCGGTTGTTGGCTTGCAGTCGTGTCCTTGTGCATGACCCCCCATTTTGGCCGTAATGGAATGAATCGCCAATCAGCTTGGGGCTCGCGCAACAATAAATTCGCAGATGGTCAGTGCTCAAGCGCTCGCTCAGCAAGGCGTGAAAATTAAGGAATATCATGTCTATTCCGAATTTTCGCAACGCTCCTGAGTGAGATAATTGGGCTCTGAGAATGTGAAGTTATTTTTGCGCGCGCCCTTAATGGTCCTGTTCGTAAATACGGTGACGTAATGAAGTCGTCAAGTCGCCTGGCGGACAAGGCGCGCAAACTAAGGCCTATTCGGAATAGGCTGTGTTTGCGCAACACCGTACGACAGGATGAATTGGCGGCTGAATGCCAGCGTATTTGTGAATAGGGCCACTTAGTCCGTTCAAAGCCCATTGACCGTTGCCGTGCGACTGTAGCGTTGTAAGGTTCAAAATGCAATCTCAAATTCCCCCGCCGTCGCGGCCTCGCCAAACCCCCGAAACCGTAGAAGGTGGGACGCCGGCCCCCTGGCCCAACGGTTCAGGCGCCGAATTCCCGCGATCCGAACCGCAGGCGTTGGCAGTGCCATCTCCAAAGCGATTTGGATTTTTCAGCGTTCGGGGAGGGCGGAGGGGGACAGGGATTTGTACCAGATGTTCATGCTCTGCACCCGACCGGAAATGTTGGTGTTGTTGACCAGGGTTCCGCCGAACGTGTAGCCGGCCCGGGCGAACAGGATGTTGATGCCGTAGGACACGGCGCGGGCAATGGTGAAGGCCGTTTTCACACCGTCCTGCCAGGCGTTGGCCTCCATGGCGGCCAGCAGGTGAGCGCCGAAGCTGGCGCGCCGATGTGCGGGGTCTGTTGCAAAATCGGTCATCTCCACCCCGCTCCCGGTTCGTTCGGCCGATGCCAAGGCGATCAGGGTTGCCTCGTAAAGGATGCCGACATAGCTGAAATTCTCATCCATGGAGCGGCGGATGTAAGCCGGATCGAAAATCGGGAAGGGATAGCTGTCGAACACCCGGCGGTACAGGGCGGCCATCTGGGGGGCGCGATCCGCGTGCATGACGGCCAGGTCGCAGCCGGCCGGCAACGGACGGCGAATGCCGGCCCCGGCCTTCCGCGAGGCGACCGCCAGCACCTTTTGGATGCGCTCGGCATCGCTCGGCCGGCGCCGACTTTCACATTGGAAGCGGGCCACGAAAAGGGCCGCGTCCCCCCCGGCGTAAAAATCGGGAATCCGGGCTTCGATTTCGAATCCAGCATCCAGGAATACAGGGGCACTTTGGGAGGGAATTTTGGCGAAGAGCTTGGTGTAGCCCTCGGCCTGCGCCATTTTCCGCATCTCGGCGATGACCGTCTCAGCCTCGCCGGGGGCCAGTTGCATGAGGTAGACCCTGTCGGACAAAAGACCGTACTGAATCCGGGACTGGCCAATGGTTTTGATGCTGTCTGGGGTCACGGTACACCCATTGGAGGAACGTTGTTGCCCGACAAAACCGGGTAGGTCCAAGGGGTCATTAAACAAGGTTGAAACGGGGTGTCCATCTTTTTAATGCCAATCACGACAGTTAAAATTGTCCTCAGGGGATTAGATACGCCCTTTCCGGTACATTGCGATGGCTCCCATACCACGGACAGCCCGCAATGTTAAGGACCTGGAGATTGCTTAGCTTTAAAATATCGTCCCTTGTGCCGGCGCCTGCTTTAGCATTTCATCCAAAGTTCAGTGCCAAACATGCCCCTACATGCCCCATGCCCTTTCCAAGTTGGAAAAATAACTGACACCAAAAACGACAGCGCTTTTGCGCCGCAAACCCAAATCATCTATAAAATCATATCCATATGGACGTCTTGATCTCCGGCATATTTATTGCTGAACAAATGGCGAAAAAGACCACAAATCTCCGAAGCCACGAAGATCTAAAACAGGTCTGATCACGCCCGATTCATGCTGTCGTTTCCTTTATGCCGCACGCTCTTGCATTGCTTTCCACAAGGGATGTGCGCCCCCTCTCATCTGAGCAATAACCCGTTGACGCCAAAGGGGATCGCCATGAATGCCATGCCAGCGAATATCCATCATGATTCGAGAACCGATGAACGGTTTGCCACCGAGGTGGAAATTATCTGCCAGCCCTATGGCAGCACCCGAACGATGCGTTCGGTCCAAGGGGTTATTCGTAATTTTTCAAGAGGGGGATTGTACATCGAAATCGATCATGCCTTCAAAGCCGGTACGATTTTGATGGTGCGCATGGTTGGCTGCCCATCGTCGCCCTCAACGACCGGATGCCGTGATAAACCGCGGTCCAACTGTCTGGGGGAAATCAAATGGCGGCAGGATCTGGGCTCTGAGGAAGCGCCGCACTACGGGATGGGATTGCGCTATCTCGACTAAGTCATTCATTCAGGTGGACAAAAGCGGTTGGGATGTATGACCAAGCCAAGTCCCTTCGCATATTGGCGGATACACCGGAAGTGACCTTCGTTCCACGCGGCATGGGCTCGGGGGCAGGGACAATTTCCGCGAAGGCCTGAGGATTGAGGGATATCTGTACGGCGTACCGGAAATTGAAGATTTCCGATTTGAAGAATACCCTTGGGTTCTCTCACAATCGCGCATCCCTCACCATAAACCGATTTGGAATTTGGAGAATGACTTTTTCGAGAATAAAGTTAAATCCGAATTTTTCATAAAAGCGCACGTTTTCATCCAGATCCGTTTCCAAAAAAGCCTTTGCCGCGCAACGATCCACTTCCTTGCAAAAACGCTCCATCAGTTTGGATCCAATGCCCTTCCCCCGGTAGGCGGGCAGAACGCCGATCGGGCCAAGATGCCAATGCTGTTCTTGCGGGTCCTGGTTTGACCACTCCCGGTGCCAGATGGCTTTCCGGGAGCTGATGTCATTCCCGTCCTTCGGCTTTTGCGCTTCATCCGTGGTTTTCCCACCAACACATGACTTCATCCGCATAACACCAATGATGTTGTCATTCGCTTTCGCAAGGAATACGATACCGGGCACTGTGCTGAAAAGATCCAAAAACATCTTCTCGATTTCCAGGCGCTCATCCTCGCCATTGCCCTGGAAAACGGCCATATGCATGGGATTGTTCAGCATGGCGATGCTGAGGACCTTTGCTGATTCCGGAATGTCGCCAAGTTCCATAAAAGAAATATTGAAGTTGCCCACCTTCATTCCTTTCCCGCCAGGAAGGTTTTAAGAACAGGCATATCAATGCCGCCCTAATCCCGTAGTTCGTCTCCGCCGCTTTGACCGAGAGCCGGCATCCCTGCTTCACGAAGCGCCTGTGCCTGGTTTTCAGTCTCAGGCCGGGTACCGTTCCCGTCAAAGGGTATGCCAAGAAAACCGATTTTCATTACTATTTCTTACAGGTGATGTTGCCGCTTTCAGGCGAAGAGACCGATTCTGGAGCGGTAGCTGGTTGGCGCAGCGCATATTTTCTGTAACTCGATAGCCTTTCTGATAACGTTCCTGTATGCAACTCAAATAAATGGTTGTCAAAATCGTAAAAATAGACAGAACGACCTTCTCCCGCAATGCGACTTCGGTCTTCAACGATATCCAATCCAAATTCTCGGATCTTTTCGATATATTCCCTTAAATCAGATTCTGAAACCTTGAAGGCCACATGGTTATAGGATCTCTCTGAAGTAGGGTCACCTTCGATAATCGCAACCCATGTTCCGCCAATTAAGAGAAATTTTTCGTATGCTACGGAAAAATTCTTTTGGGCGCTATCATATACTTCTTGAGCGCCGAAAATCGAGCAGTACAAATTGGCGCTTCGCCCGACATCCTTCACAATGAAAGTTATATGGCTTATTGACCCTATCATTGTACGGTTTAACGCCGGGCATCAGCGGGCGCCCGCGTTTTGCGCTCCCCTGGATGCCCTTGCTCGGCGCAGTCAGAGATATGAAATGAATAAAAAAGGTTTAGGAATGAAAAACTGCCCCTCTCTGTTTTTCCATCTCAGCACTGACGAACGCACCACCACTGTTTTTTGAGCCAGACGTATCCACCCTCCGCGATTTCTTTGCAGCAAAAGCTACATTGCATGGACGTCTCCTAAGCCTGGCTATCGATTAACAGGAATTTTTTCCGAACAAATGAACCATTTAGCATCCAAGTCTCACTAATGCAGCAAGAGACCAAGGGCAAGGAGCAAGGAACGGAAATGTTTAATAGCTTTTTCGCTAACGGTTTGCATAGGGAGGACACGTAATGAAAAGATCAATGATTTTAGCATGTGCTTTGGCTGTCGGGCTAATGTTATCCGTGAATTTGAACACCAGCATAGCATCTTCCGATTCAATCATTCCAACCAAACGGAAGGCTGCTTCAATGCCCGCGCAACGCGTTGCCCCTGTGGGTAAAACATCAACATCAACCCTTAAGGCGGTTATCATTAAAGCTGCGATAACAGATTTGCAAATCGGCACCGGTCCAACCGGGGGATGGTTCTGGCAGGCAACGGTTAAAAATACCGGTAATACATCGATCAACGGCAGAGATTTTACGGTGCAGGGCTTGAAAAAATCATTTCCAGCGCCGCAAAACAACTGGACGCCTGCATCCGGATCGATCATCAGCACAACCGTTATTGCACCCAACCAATCGGTGGTCGTTAAACGAAATTGGACCCGTTGCTGTCAAACTGATCAACTCAAGGTCGACTTGCGAAGAGCGTCCAATAATACGGTCATGGACACCAAGCTGCTGACCAACCTGCTAAAGAACCCCGCCCAGAATATTCCCGTAGACGTTCGGGTGAAAAGAATTGATTGGGACAGCAACACCAAAAAGTGGCGGGCCACCTTAAAAAATCTTTCTCCGTACACGGTGAAGATTACCGTCCAGGGTGTCCTTTGGCCCCAAGGCGCCACCAGTCCATTGCCGGCAGGCGGCCATATGATTACCGTGGGAGCGAACGCCGAAGCCACCACCATGTGGTTGTCCGGCGGCACCAATGCGCAGAATGGGGATATGCTTCAAGTCCATAAAAAGTTCATCATGGGATCATGCAATGAAAGCAATGAGGATTGCGGTTATAAAGGTTCCAACAATATCACGATCCCCAACAGTCGAAGCTTTTAGCCATAGGGATGGTCGCGGCAGCCTGCGCCAGATACCTCCGGCTTTGCCGGAGGTATCTGGCGAATAGTCCTGCCAAAGATGGAATAAACCCCTTCCTTGCAATCTTGAATGAATACCATTTTCAAAGCTTATCGGATTCATCTGCGGTCTGTTTTAGTCGATTAAATTTGAAGTTTATAAGTTCAGGGCGTCCCGTTGATGGCCCTGGTTTGACCACTCCCTGTGCCAGATGGCTTTCCGGGAGCTGATATCGTTCCCATCCTCCGGTTTTGGCGCGTCATCCGTGGGTTTTCCACCGACGCATGATTTCATCCGCATGACGCCAACGATTTTACTCCCCTCCTTTGCCAGGAAAACGATGCCGGGAAGTGTGGTGAAGAGGCCCAAAAACATCTTTTCGATTTCCAATCGTTCTTTTTCACCGTTGCCCTGCAACACGGCCATATGCATGGGATTGTTCAGCATGGCAATGCTGAGCACATTTACCGATTTCTGAATGTCGCCAATTTCCATAAGAGAAATATTAATGTTGCCCACATTCATTCCTTTCGGGGTAGAAAGCTTTTCGAAAAGGCATGGGTGAATTATTTTTAGGGTTTTTAAAGTTTATAAGTCCAGGACGTCACCAAACTGCTACTGATTGAAAGCTTCATTTTTCGATTTTATCGATTAACATTTCCAAGATAGATTTAGGCAAACTGACGTCTTTCTTTGATAATTTTGCTGCCTCAGTCTTTTCAGATATTGGGTTCTCAAAAATTTGTCCGATTGTTTTTACGACAAAATTTCTATAGTCAGAACTTTCTGGTGTATTCTCAATATCATTTACAAGATCCAAATAAGGCGACAATGAATACGAAAGAACCGATTTAAACCCATATAGTTCTTCAAATTCTCTTTCTCGTGCGTACTGATGAATAGCATAACCGATAAAAAAAATAATAGGAATGCTTGCTGTTATTCTCAGAAGGAAGGATGGACTAAGAAAATATGAAGTTGCACTATCCAGCTTATCTATGATTTCAGGGGCAGATTTTGCTACCCATATAAAAATTATGACCTGTGCCGTAATCGCTGCAGCTGTTAGTCCTGCCCAAACCCATTTGGATTTGGAGATTCTATTTTTGCGCGATTCAAAAGCACTAAATAGAGAAGCACCAACGGCTTTTAATAAGTGTTCTTTAATTTGATCCTGTAAATCCCTATTTTCATCAATAATTGTTCCTATCTCATTTTTTGATATTTCTACTGTAGTTTTGGCAAGTTGATGCGCTTCATCTATGGATTTTGAATAGTTATCAATACTATTGAAAAATTCACGTATTTTTGACTCTATTGCACCAACCTCGTCACTTGCCCCTTTTGATTGCTGTTGATAAGATTTGACCTCATCTTTAAGGCTTTTCACTCGTGTGGCATTTTCAGCTATACTCTCAAATGTTGATTGGGCTTGATCATTAACTGATTTGACTGATTTATTTATTTCTTCTATTTCGATCAATATTTCTTTTATTTTCTCTCTATTTTTTTCTGCAAATGTTCCCGCATTTTCCACACTTGCAGTTAAGTTGAGAAGCCTTTCCCCCTCTTGAATTGCCTCTCTTGCAGACTTTGTTAATGATGATAAGTATGATGCTTGCAGGTCTACATCTGACTCCGTTGGCCCTGAAATTCTTGGGAAATATGATTTAATAAGTGAAACTAGGTTCTCTGCCGATTTTGAATCCCCTCCTTTGATTGTAACGGTAATTTTGCCGTCCACCAAATCCGAGAGCATATTTAACTCTAGATTTTTCTCATCATGGAAAGTCGCCGTAATTCTGATTGACATAAACTCTTTATTTTTTAATTCCTCATACTCTCTGGAGACCGAACTAATTTCCCCTGTTATTGTTATTGCATCCAAAGAACCTCTTAAGTCTATTTCAACAGTATGTTGAGAACCGAACTGTATTTCCTTTTGCAAATCCATTGCAAATGCCAAAAAAACATCTGCATTTTTATATTTATCGCCAAACAACCATGCCAATTGTCTTTGGGCGACTTCTTTTAACATGAGCAGCCTCCTATATTTGTTCGAGCAGGTCTTTTGGGGACTCCCTTCATATTTCTATATTGAAATTACCTTTTGGTCTTTTTGGTAACATTCTATGCCCTTAACTTATAAACTTCCCATAAAAGTTGACTTCATTGTCAAACGTCCCCTACCAACTAAACCTCATACAACATCGCCCCCACCATTTAATTCCCGCCAACAGCAACCTGCATCTGCTCCCGAACATCCAACGGCATCCCCCAGGAATACCTTGCCAAAATCTCCTTATAAGTCGTTTTCCACCCGGCCGCATCGCGCTTTTGCAACTCATCCTGCCGCTGCACCAGCAGCGACCTTAATTCAGACACGTTGTGATAGTCAGGATAAATTTTCTGGGCCTCGGAAAAGGCGTCGGCGGCGGCCTGAACGTTCCTGGCGATGAGATACTCGAAGCCGAGGCGTTCCCAGCCCCTCGCCGTGGTGGGATTCTCCCGCGTCCCCGATAGCGGGGCAGTTTTGGCCGGTTCGGCCGGGAGCTGCTGTTCCGGGAGGGTTTCCCGGATGTTCCGGATCTCCTTGCGGACCCCCTCCTGGGCGTTTTGGATAGCATCCCTCGCCTGGGTGGCATAGCTTTCCACCTGGCCGGCATCCGCCGGGTTCTTCAGGATTTTGTCGAGATACTCCTGCTGCACCAGGAGCTCTTCCTTGAGGGTCGCCTCCAGGTTCGAGACGCGGTCACCCACCTCGATGATCCCGATCTTCCAGGTGCGGCTTTTCAGGATCTCCTTTATATCGGGCCCCAACCACAGGACAGCGATGACGGCGAGGGTCGGCCAGATGAAAATCTTCACAAACTCCAGGATGATTTCCGGTTTGCTTTTTTCAGCCATGGCCTAAGCTCCTTTTTTAATTCAGGGCCTGTTGAGACGGCCTTGATCAGGTGAAGTTACCGGAGCGAATAGTGCGGAGAAAAGCACCACAAGCAGTGCTGAGTTCTGTCGGATCGATTTGTGACGGTACTCTTCGCAGCGCACGGCATGGCATCCCCGCGGGTATCTGTTTGGGAATTTAAATTTGCCGGCTAATGAGGAGGGGTAAAGGCGACAGCCAGTTTTGAAATCCTGAAACTGACTTGCTGGAATATGGACATACGCCAATCAGCGCAAAATATCAACCATAACAATCAGATGGATCTCTAAATGGATCGGGATGAGATGAGGGGATACCAGCTCCGGGATTTCCGGATAACGAAAATTCCGATTTGATTATGGTGCGTTTGCCGATGCTGCCCACCTCTTCCGCGAGATTTATTTCGACAAACCCAATACCGCGTCATAGCCATCACAGGTGATGGTGACGGCATCCGCTTTGATCGCCTTGACGGTCCACTGCCCAATCTGATCGCCCACACGGACCATCTTGCCGCCGATCATGGCCCGGCCGCGCTCGCCGGGGAGGATCATGGTAACCTCGAAATCGATGGATGGCGGCGTCGCCGGGGCCGGCGCTGTTTCCACATCCACGGCTCCGGCATCAGCGGGCCGATCCGGGCCCTGGATTGCCGCTGAGGCCGGGGCAAGGACCCAATCCGGTGTATAGCCCTCTTCGGCGACTCCTTGTCCATCAGTATGAAGCTGGCCTTCTTCCATCCAGGCCACGGCCATCCGGATGTCGCTTGCCAGACCGGGATCGGCGGCATCTAAGGTCTGGATCCGGGCAAGATCTTCGGGCGCGGCCATGATGCCCAGGGCGATCACTCCGGCCCGACGTTTGTCTACCGAGGGATCCTGCAGCAATATCAGCGCCCGCTCCCGGACCTCCGCCACCGTGGTCGACCGATAGCGGTGCATCTCGTCGAACATGGCCGCACTGTCCGCCAGCAACAGCCGGTCCGGGTCGCGCGACCCGATTTCCGTCATCTTCCCCAGGGCCCAGTTGAGCCATTTTTCGGGTTCCTGCACATACAGCGGGCTCGCCAGGGACGACAAAGCCTGGCAAAAGGACAGGCCGGGATTTTCCGGATCATGGACGCTGGTGGGTGTGGGTTCGCAGTAAAGCGCCCGCAAAAGCGGGATAAAGGCCTGCCGGGTGCCGACCTGGGCCAGGGCCTGTCCGGCCGCATAGCGCACCTCCGGCGCCGGATCGTTCAGGGCCGACAACAGCGCATCCTCGATGGCGGGATCTTCCGGTCCATTGGCCAGCACCAGGGCCACGTTTTTGCGAACACGGGCTTGGGGGTGCCCCAGCATCCCCAGCAACGCTTGGGCAGGGGCGGCCTCGCGGCGGGTCCTGAGGGCATTTTCCGCCATGCGGGCCATCTTTTCGTCTTCGTTGGCGGTCGCCAAGAGCAGCGCCTGGAGGGCTTCCGGTCCCGGCGTCGTCTTCAGGTCATTCATGGCCTGCCAGCGCATCTCGGCATCAGGATCATTCAGCCGGGCATAGAGCAGGGGAACCACCCGGGGATCCTTCAGCTTTCCCAGGGCGGCGGCCGCCGCCCGGCGTACAACAGAATCGTTATCATCGAGCAAGGCCGTCAACCCGTTCCGGGCCGCCGGGTCGTCGATGGCGGCAATGGCCTTGGCGGCCCGCTCGTTGTGGGGCTTCAGGCGTGACAAGGCCACCAGGCGCGGCAGGGCTTCGGCCGGCAACGATAACACCGCCAGGGCGGTGAGCGAATGGGCGACCACCATCTCGTCCTGGTCGTCCAACAGCTTTACCAATTGAGGGGCGGCGCTTTGGATACGGCAATTGTGGACCAGGGTAATGGCGCCCTGGCGCACGTCGGATTCGGAAAGCATGGCCCCGATATGGGGCGCAATCAGCGGGCCGGCCTGGGCCGCATCCAGGGAGGCCAGTCCCTGGGCGGCGATCAGACGGGTCTTGCCGGTGTCGTTGTCGAGAATTGCGGCAAGAGAGGCCCAGGCCGCTTCGCCGCCGATCTTGGCAACCGCCCGTATGGCCACATGACGAAAAGGCCGCCCCTGGCCTAGTATATAAGGTTGCAGCACGTCCAGGGCCCGCGGGTCGCCGATATCACCGAGGGCTTCGATGGCCATTTGGTCTCCCACACGCCCGCTGCCCGGTAAAATGGCGTCAACGCGCCGGATGAGGGGGGCGACCGCCGGCTTCCCGATGGCCACCAGGGCGCTCCGGGCGGCTTCATGGACATAGTCGCCGGAAATGCTGCCGAACGAATAAACGACACGCACCTTCCGCCCATCGTCCAAATGGTCCATCAACAAGGGTATGGCCGCATCGCAGGCCTGGCCCTGGTGCGCCAGCTTCCCGATTTCACGGGCCGCCTTGAACGCTTCGACAGGCCCTCCGCCAGCGAGTTTCCGCATGTTGTCCTGGAGCGCCTCTTCCGGGGACTGGGCGAGCGCAACGCTCGCCCACAGCCCGTAGAGAAGCACCACAGAGAAGAGCATCCGGCAACGGAAGATTCGGTTGAGAGGTCGATGGGCAGCGCCATCCGACAGCCGGGGTCGGGCAGTTCGCATCAGTGGCATGGCATGGTCCTGTTCGTCTGGTTGAGTAGTCCTGATCAGTATCGGCAAAGTCCGGCTCAAAACTGGACAGAAAAAGTCTGAAGCAGCAAAAATGCCGGTGCACGCCAGCCGCTGTCATACGACAATACCTGCCGTTTCACCGCATTTCAACACGGTTTCTTCCGGATCGCTTGGCTTCGTACAGGGCTTCATCCGCTCTTTTGACAAGCGTTTCCGCTGTGTCCTCGGCAATGCTCTCGGTCACGCCGAAACTCGCGGTAATCGCACCGACATCCGTAAAGGGGCAGTCCGCTAGTGTGGCCCGTAATTTTTCGGCCACCCGGCCGGCGGTAATTTTGTCCTGCCGGGGCAGAAGAATCAGAAATTCCTCGCCGCCCCATCGGCCCACCGTATCCGTCCCACGCAGGTTTTCTTCAAGCAGCTCCGCCACCCTATGTAAAACAGCGTCCCCTGCCAGATGCCCGTAGCAATCGTTGACGCCTTTAAAGTTGTCGATATCCAGCATGATAATCGAAAAGCGGCTTCCATATCTTTTAGCCCGGTTGGCTTCCCCTTCCAGGGCTTCATCCAGCTTCAGCCGGTTGTGCAACCCGGTAAGTCTGTCGGTGCGTATCCCGGTATACGCAGTTTTAAGCGCGAACAGCATCTGGCGGAAAGAATTGGCCAGGGACGCGATTTCATCATGTGCCCCGGGCGACAGGGCCGCATCGTCGGGAAAATCGTCAATGGCCAGGATCATCTTGTCCAGGGTCTGATGTTGGATCGTCCGGCCGGTCAGTGGATCCACCTCATGGTCACTGCCCTGGATGTGCTGCATGGCATTGCGCAGCCGGTAGACCGGTTTGAGCACAAACCGCACCAGAATACTGTTCAGAAACAAACCGATGAGAAGGGCCGCGGAAAAGATCAGGGCAATAAAAATCGCGATAATTTCCAAGGTCTGGCGTTCAAGCGCCGCCAGCGCGTAGTTGATCTGCCAGAAACCGACCTGCTCGCCGAAAGCCACGATCGGACTGGTATACGTCAGGACGGATCGGCCCTCCCATTGGCGCAGAACGGAATCCGGCCGTGAGGCGAGCCGCGCCACCAATTCCGGCGGCAGGTCGTCGGGGACGGCGATGTTGACGGCGGCCAGCGCAGCCCCGGATTCATCGTAGGCCGAAATGGCGAGCACGTTTTTGCGCTTCATGACTTCGGCCAGGGTGGCCTGTACGGCGATGCTCTGGGAGGCGAAGATCTCATTGCCCAACTGCTCACGGTACTGCAGGGTCAGATCGTTCAGCGAAAGCTCGATCTGCTCGATGGCCGACTGGCGCCGCTGGGTCTCGAAGACCGTGAGCGCCATTCCGAACACCACGGCCACCGCCAGCATGGTCAATGTTACGGAAAGGTAAATCTTATAGCGAAGACTTTGCCTGTTGCGCATGGTTTCAACCGATCGGCGGCCTTCAATCCGGCGGCATGGTCATCAGCAGGGCGGGACGCCCGTTCGTGATTTTCATGACGACCACCTGTTTTTGCGGATCACCGTTTTCATCAAACGTGATGTTGCCCGTCACACCAGGATAGTCCCGGGTGGCGGCCAGGGCGTCGCGAATGGCCGAGCGGTCGAGGGCGACGGCGCGTTGCATGGCATCGAACAGCAGCATGGCGGCATCGTAGGTAATGGCGGCGAAATCCGTTACTTCATAGGTATTTTTATACCGGGCGATGAAGGCTTTGGTTTCGGCCGTATCCAGCGCCTTGCTCCAATGGGCGGTATAATAGCCTTCCTTCAAATCCTGGCCGCCGTTGGCGTAGAATTGGCGATAAGGCCAGCCATCTCCGCCGAGCAGCTTCGCCTGAATGCCCATATTCTGAGCTTCGCGGACGATGTAGCCGCTTTCCGCGTGACCGGGGATGAAAAGAATATCCGGATTCAATCGTTTGGCCGCTTCCAGGAGGTCCCGGAACGCGGTCTGCCGGAACTTGTAATCCAGAACGGCCAGCACCTGCCCGCCTTCCGCCGTAAAACGGCGCTCGAATTCCTCTGACAAGCCAAGGCTGTAGTCGCTGGTAATGTTGCGGACGATCACGGCCGTCGCGGCTTTGAGTTCCTTGCGGGCGAACTTGGCCAGGGCCCGGCCTTGAAAGGCGTCGATAAAACAGGCCCGAAAAATGTAATCCCCTGTTGTGGTGACATCCGGATGGGTCGAATCCGGGCTGATCATGGGGACTTTCATTTTTTGCAGATAAGGGGCCATTGCCAGGGAGTGGGAACTCCAGGAAGCTCCGATGACGGCGACGGCCCCGTCCTTGACCGCCTTTTTGGCGGCCAGCCGGCTCTGGATCGGGGTGCTGTGATTGTCGTACTCCAGCAGCTTGATCATTTTGCCATGCACCCCGCCCGCGGCATTGACCTCGTCGGCGGCAAACCGGATGGCCTCGAACAGTTCCAGATTGTCTTCCGCCGCTTCACCGGTTTTGGCAAAAATGGCGGCCACTTTGACCCTATCAGCGGCCCTTGACAACGCGACTCCCGGACCCACCATGGATATAACTAAACCCACTGTAATCAAAACCTTATTCATGCTATCTCACTTTCCGTCTCCGCCCTTGTCCCCGGGGGGGCCGGTACAACGTCTCCCGGTCAGGCGTCGCGGTATTGCACCGCGCTGTTGTCGCCGGGACATCCCCGGCAAAGGCCCGGGTTTGCACCAACAAAGGCTATCATCGGCAATCTCATGAATTTCTTAATGATTTCCCGGCAGGGCGTTGGTTGTCTCTGCACAGCGGAGGAGGCCTGGTTTCAGCGACTTCGGCCCCCCCTATTCTATAGCGTCCAGGCCGTCAGGTTGTGGCGTGGGAGGCCGTCCGCGGAATGCATCGGTCAGGCAGGAGAATCCCGCCCCTTGGGCGACCTAAGGTTTAAGGCACGGCCGGCTCGGTGCCGATGACATTGGGCTTGGAGCCGCCTTTCGATACGGCTATACTTTTTTCGACACCGGATGCAGGGTTCTGTTTCGGTAAAACAGAAGCGATCTAAGCCCCCGCATGCCGGCCGGCCGATATCCCCATCAGCAACTTCGACACCATCGCTGAAAAGAAGGGAATCCGATCATGGGTGAAAATGACCGCAAACTATTCCGGCAATTGATGCAAAAAGGTTTCAGCACCCTCACCCAGAGTGAGAAGCGGGTCCTTAAAACCATTACCGAGGGTCTGCACATCAGCAGGAATGTGATCAAGGATTATGAACAGCACTATACCTTCGGACAGCGGTTGGCGGATAAGGTGGCCGCTTTCGGCGGGTCATGGACCTTCATCATCCTCTTCCTCGCAATCCTGCTGATATGGATCGCAGTGAATACTTTCGCTTTCTTCCATTTCGTCAAAAGGTTCGATCCCTACCCCTACATCCTGCTGAACCTGGTGCTGTCGATGCTGGCTGCGTTTCAAGCCCCGATCATTATGATGTCCCAGAACAGGCAGGCCGCCAAGGACCGTGCGGATGCGGAGCATGATTACGAGGTCAATCTGAAGGCCGAGCTGGAAATCATGGCATTGCATGAAAAGATGGATACCATGCGGGAAAAGCAACTGGAAAAAATGCTGGTGTTGCAGCAGCAGCAAATTGACATGATCGCTAATTTCCTTCAGGATGCCGGCCCGAAACCGTCCTGACCGCCTGCCTATCTGCCGGATGCATAGCATCGATTGGTTGGATGGCCGGCCGGTTAGCACAAAAGGGGGAAATGGTCATCGAAGCGATAGCTGGCCTGCCGTTCTGGTTGTCAGGGCCGCCCGGCGGCCCTCCCAGGGAGAAGGCGTAATGCCCGACTCTAAAAATCTCATATCCAGCGAAAGACTGCTCCGGCTTCTGCGACGGGCGACCTCACGGACCGCCCTTCTTTATCTGGCCTTGGGGGCATTACTGCTCGTCGCTGTAATTGTGGCGGGCCGCGAAATCGAGCAGCACATCAATACGATCGAATCCTGGCTGGCCGGCATCGGCCCGTGGGGCATTATGGCCTTCATCGGCCTGTTCGTTGTGACGACGTCGTTTCTGGTGCCGGACACCGTGCTGTGCCTCGTCGCGGGCGCCCTTTTCGGGTTGTACGGGGGTATAGCGGCGGTGCTGGTGGGCAACGTGCTGGCGGCGCCGCTGCAATTCGCCCTCGCGCACAAGCTCATGCGGGCACCCATCCAGCGCATGCTGGCCAAGCGGCCCTCCCTGGCCGCCATCCAGGACGCTGTCGTTCGGGACGCCTTTCGCCTGCAGGTGCTGCTGCGCCTGACGCCCTTGAACCCCGCCACCATCAGCTACCTTCTCGGGGCCGCCGGCGTCCGGTTTGCCGGGTTCATCGTGGCCTGCCTGGCGTCATCCCCCAACCTGATGATCGAAGTCTATTTCGGGTACGCCGGCAAGCAGGCCGCCATGCTGGCCGGCGGTAGAGCAAAAGCCACCCAGCTGCACGACCTGGCCATCATCGGCGGATTCGTGGCGTGCGTGGTCGTCATGATTGTCCTGTCGCGCATGGCCCGCAAAGCCGTTATGCAGGCGGTGGCGAAAAGCGATAACGGCGAAGCGCGCCCGGCACCGCAGGAGTAACACGATTATACCTGGAGCCATGGACCATATCGGGAACATAGATCCGCGGCGGGCTGGTGCATCAGTTGCACGCACCAGGTAAAGCGTTGGTGCCCCAAGGTGAATGATCAATTGATTCGGAAAGCCTTTTTCTTCCCATTTTGCACCTCAGGAATGTCTGCCTAAAAAAGCATCGTTAACATTGGGAATTTCATCGTAAGCCTATCGTTTCCTGATCTATCAGAACGGCGAGGCCTGCATCTCCTGCCCCCTGATCGGTAGAACCGCGCCACATCCTCCACCAGATGTGGCGGGTTAGGATCAAAACCAATACCTGTGCCGCGCTTTAGCAAATATCAAGCCGGGGCAAAAACGGCGCCGTCATGCCCACCGGAAGCATGAACGGCGCTATTGATTTGGACGGTCCTGAATGTGGGCGTGAACCGCAGGTTTTATACGGTGCGTTAGGGTGCCACGGTGATCGTGAATTTGATCGAATTGTTGTGCTCGTTGTGCTCCTGGACATCATCCTGGGTATCCACGAAAAACGCCACCACGTACTTGCCGGGCCGGGTCGTGTTCCACATCCGGGCCACCACATATTGCTGGCTCTGGGGGGTGGTCACATCCAGGTGGCCCACAGAGGCCGCATCCTTGGGCTGGCTTTCGCCCCCGATCCGCACCCCGGTCCGGAAGGCGCCGGAAGGGATATCCCCGATGTTGTTGATGGTGGCCGTGAGAAAAATCTGATCGTTCACGGTGGGGTTGGCCGGCTTTACCCGGGGATTGACGAGCGTGAGGTCCGGCAGAATGTCTTTGACCCTGAAATCCTTGAACGTAGAATTGTTGTTTTCCTTGCTTTCGGCCACCGATCCGTTGGCATCGGCGATGAAGGCCGCCCGAAAATTGCCGGCGGTGGACATCACCTGATAGCGCGTGATGGTATGGACCGCGTTGGGGGCCAGGACAGGCACGGGATAGGTTTGAGGCTTAGACTCCCCGCCCACGCGGATGCCACCCTGGGACGCCGCGGCGGACGCCAGCCCTTTGTTCACAATCCGGGCGGTGAACCGGACCGTGTCCCCCTTCTTCGGATTGGACGGATAAATCTGCATCATCATAATCTGCAGATCCGGTTTGGGCCGGGCAATATGACCCGTGTCCACCTGTTGGGGCGTTCGCACGGCCTTGGGCGCCTTTTGCAGCACGGCGGGATTGAGTTTGCGGACCTCGGCACTGTGCACCGGCATCGCCAGACCGGCCACGAAAACCGCCGCTGACATGGTGAGGATGAGTCGCTTTAGCATGGGATGATATCCTTTCGCTGAGAATTGCATCTTGGGGTTGCCCATCGCGTTTATGAAGGCCATCGGCATCCACTTTCCTGCAGGTTCAACCATGGGTGCCGCCCATGCTCCGAAAGGTTCAAAATCAGGTTTTAGTCCTGGACCGGCCCGGCAAATGCGGCGTTTGCGATGGATGAAGCGCAGAGGGCGGCCATTGGCCCCTGGCGGTCCAATCCCTGTGGCTCCAACCAGCCGCTGCCGGACACCGCCTCCCTCCCCCGAACTTCTTGTTTTTTCATCGCAATCTGATATTGATACGATCTTGTCGTGCGGTCGATCCGATCAGGATAAGATACCTGCCCTTCGGCGGTGGCCGTCGTCGCGGACCAGGCCAGGCGCTGTTGGCATGCCCCTATTTTCAGACGGAATTGGATTGTTATTTAATGGAAAAACCCACGTATGAAGCACTGCTGAAAAAAATCAGCGATCTCGAAGAGAAAGTCGAAATCTACCAGACGCTGGTGGAAAACAGCCCGGACCTGCTCTACCGGACGGATCTCCAGGGACGGATCACGTTCATATCGTCGTCCGTTTACAGGCTCTCAGGGTATACGGTGGAAGAGGCCGTGGGGATGAAGATCGCGGAAGAGATCTACCTTTTCCCCGAAATGAGGGAAACGTTCCTGGAAAAATTAAACCAAACCGGGCAGGTCACCAATTTTGAAGCCCAGCTGAAACGTAAAGACGGCTCCACATGGTGGGCGGCATCCAATGCTCATTTATACCGGAACGAATCCGGGGAAGTCGTCGGCGTAGAGGGTATTACGCGCGATATAAGCGCGATCAAATCCGCCGAAAGGGCCCTGCGCGAGAGTGAAGAACGGTTTCGACTGACCTTTCACACCAGTCGCGATTCCATCATTTTGACCCGGTCCGCCGACGGGATGATCATTGATATCAACGAAGGATTTACCAAATCGCTGGGGTTTACACGCGAGGATGTGGCTGGTGAATCGTCTATTTCCTTGCAAATTTGGAAAAATCCCGCGGACCGGCAGCGTATGATCGAGGGTCTGGCTCAGAACGGTTTTATTGAAAACCTGGAAGCGGAATTTTCCTGCAAAGATGGGAAGATCCGAATCGGTCTGATGACGGCCTGCATGTTGGAAATCAATGACGAAAAGGTGATTTTAGCCATCACCAGAGATATCACCGACAAGAAAAGAATGGAGCGCCAGCTCCAGCAGACCCAAAAGTTCGAGGCGATCGCAACCCTGGCAGGCGGGGTGGCCCATGACTTCAACAACCTCCTGATGGGCATCCAGGGCCGGATATCGCTAGTGGCGGCGGACCTCGAACCGTTCCATCCCCATTCGGAACATTTAAGCGCCGTCGAGGAGTATATTCGAACGGCCACCGATCTGACCAAACAGCTCCTGGGATTTGCCCGCGGCGGTCAATATGAAATCAACCCAACGGATTTAAACGAATTTTTGATGAACAGCGCCACGATGTTCGGTCGGACCAAAAAGGAAATTCAGATCCACTCCAAGCTGCGGGAACCCTCGCCCGTGGTGGACATCGACCGATCTCAGATTGATCAGGTGTTACTGAACCTGTTTGTCAACGCATGGCAGGCGATGCCCAAGGGCGGCGATATTTATCTGGAATCTCAGGTCGTCAGCCTCGATGAGAATTATTGCAAACCCCACCATATCCAACCGGGCCGTTATGCTAAATTTTCGGTCACCGATACCGGCATCGGCATGGATGAAGCGACCCGCGGCAAGATTTTCGACCCCTTTTTCACCACCAAGGGGAAAAGTCGCGGAACAGGGCTGGGGCTGGCTTCGGCCTACGGCATTATCAAAAATCACCACGGCATCATAACGGTCTACAGTGAACCGGGCCAGGGGACGACGTTCACCATCCATCTGCCTCTTTCGGATAAGGCGGCCTTCCAGGAGGACCTTGAACAAAAGGGCCTCGTCAAAGGTTCGGGAACCATTCTTCTGGTAGACGATGAGGAAATGATCCTGGGGGTCGGGCGGGCGATGCTGGAAAAACTGGGCTACCGCGTGATCGTTGCCGGCGGCGGCGAAGAGGCGCTCCATATTGTAGGACGCCAGGAAGAAGACATCGATCTGGTTGTTCTGGACCTCATCATGCCGGGTATGCCCGGCGGCCAGGTATTTGACGCCATCCGGGAAATCCGCCCGGATATGCCCATCCTTCTATCGAGCGGCTACTCGATCAACGGCCAGGCCAAAGACATCATGGCAAGAGGCTGCAACGGATTTCTCCAGAAACCCTTCAACCTCTCCGAGCTCTCCCAAAAAATTGACCAAGTACTGCATTAGCGTCCTGTTCATTGCCAACCGGGAGCGCTTCTTGGGCAACCTTTCATGGAAAAGCGGCCTGTCCCCTCTCCGTTAGTGACCCGGGAAACACCCACATCGAACCCCATGCAACGGGCCCATCTTCAGGACATCGGCCGGATGCGCACCTCGATCCCTTCCCGGTCTTCGAGCAGTTCCGTGAGCCGGGCCGGGTCCGTCTCGCCGAAATGATAGGGGTAAAGAATTTTGGGCTGAAAGGGTCGACTGGATGACCCGGCCCTCGAATATCAGATAAAGGGAACCGTGGCCGATGAAGGTGATCGCCAGGTCACCCGCAGTGGTCGGAAAGACATCCTTTTCAAAAGCCCCGCGGTCCCGACGGGCACGGCACACAGGACGGCGGCCGTCATCAGGCGCATGAATGGATTAAGACGTTCTTCTTTGCTTTAACCGATAAAATCGCTTTCGCTTGTCTGGAAACGTCGAAAAGCTTCCCGAAAGGGTATAGAAACAATGATTGAAGGTTAGCAAACAGATTTTTTCAACAGGTCGTTAGGTGGCAGGATTGCTGATCCTCCCCGGATGAGGCCTATAGGGAGTCCGCCTGAGGCGGTCTACTCTTCCGGTCCATCCATATCGGGATAAATTCTCCTAAAGCATTCCGGGCAGATGCCATGGCTGAAGGCCGCATCGGAATGCTCCTCAATGTAGGCCTCTATCTGGTTCCAGTAGCCCTTGTCGTCGCGGATCTTCTTGCAGGCGGAACAGATGGGCAGCAGCCCGCTCAGCGTCCGGACCTTGGCGATCGCCGCCTGCAATTCCGTGATGAGCTGTTTGCGTTCTTCGATTTCACGCCGCAGTTGCCCGTTGGTCGCCTCCAGCTCGGCCGTGCGTTCTTCCAGCCGATCGGCAAAGGCTTCCTTCAAGGCGATGAGTTCTTTATTCGCGGCGTTGATGCGCCTGGCCGTGGTGTAGGTCAAAATGCCAAAGAGGGTCGTCATGGCGCCCATGCCCATGTGAAGCGTGTCGCCGATCGCAAAGAAGCGAATGGCGATGGGGACCAGGGCCGGGATGCTGAAGGACAGGAAGACCGGCAAAAGCGGGGAAAAAACGCCCACCGCGCCTGCCACCATGCCCGCCAGAACGAAGGCGATGAAGACCTGGTGGGCGACCGAGTACAGCGGAAAAAGGAAAAGGCCGCTCGCCCCCCACAGCATACCGGCGATACCCAATCCCAGGATGAGAAGTTGCCCCCACCCCCGTATGGCTTCCTTGGTGTCAGGCGCTGTCAGGAATCGGCGGTTCAGCAGGAAGCGGATGAAGGATACCAGCAGGAGGGCCGTCAACCATACGATCAGTCGCCGGTGCGAAATTTGCTCCCACAGGACAGCGACAAAGATGGCCGCATTCACGATCGTGGCAACGATCCCGATGTTCGCGCGGGCGTAGATCTGGCCGACCAGAACAGGATAGATCCGCTCATCGAACGCGCGGAGGGTTTCTTGGCGGCGGTTCATAAGGACATCATAATCAATCCGGCAGCCGCTGTCACGAAGGTTGTAAAAAGGGGGTACCGATTGTCGAGGCCGTCAGGCTTCGATCTCCAGAGCGACTTTTTCCACCTTGGCCAGATCACGGCGGTAAAAGGCAGCCCCGGCAAATTCCAACCGGCGGATATCCGCCTCCCCCATAAAAGAAAGGGAGGCGCGTGACCTCCCTTTCTTTGCGATGAACCGACTTTTCGTAGACTTACTTGCTGGCCACCTTGAGCTGGTCATCTTTTTCAGCGGCCGCCATCTTGTCCACGTCCGGCTTGTACATGAGGGCCGTGTCCATGCTGTAGGTCCAGGGCAGGCCCTCCCGCTGCCAGCCGCCGTCCCAGCGCTGGCCATAGAAGATGCTGGCCTTGTTTTTGTTCTTGCCGCCTTCGAAGCCGCCCATCAGGTTGAAAACCTTGTCTTCGGGCCAGCCGGCTTTGATGGCCTCGTTGCATCCCGCGCAGCTGCGGTTGCCGCTGCGGCAGAGGATGATCAGGGTGTCGGTCTGCGGGTTGAAACGCGCCAGCAGGTCCTTGCCGAAATCGGGGTTGTCCACCTCGACATAGCCCTTCTTGCCGACCTTGCTGGAGAGGAAACGGATGGGGACGTTGTAGGCTCCCTCGGGGTGGCCCACGAACTGGTACTCCGCCCTGGTCCGGCAGTCCACCAGGAAGGTGTGCTCCGGGTTCTTCTTCAGCATCTCAAAAGCATCGAGCGGGGTGACATCGCCGCCCAGGTGGGGTTTGTTGGCCTCGTAAGCAAAACCGGCCAGGGTCGGGGCGGCCACCATAACCAGCATGGCCGCGACAAACGCTGTCAACCAAAATGCTTTTTTCATAACGTATCTCCTTTCCCCTTTTTTAATGGATAGGGCCGGAAAACCGGCAGTTAGTCCGGGGGCCCTGTGTCGTTCGCCTGGATCGGCGGTATCATTTCGTCCGGAACCACCACGTCGGCGTTGGCCGCAACCTCCCGCTCATCCAAATCACGGATCCCCAGGAAAAGCGCGCGCCGGCCGTGGCAATTGTTGCAGGACTTGTTCTGGGGTGTGATGCGCCGGATGGAATGGGGCGCCGCGTCCGTCCAGGTGGGGTATTGCGCAAATTCTTTGAGGGCGCCCGGGCTGTAAAAGTCGAAGGTTCCCGGGACCACGGGCGGATGATGTTTGACCGTAAAGGTATAAGGACGCTCCGGTGTGGGATGAGGATTGCGGCCGATCTTGAAATCCAGCTCGGTTTTTTGGCACTTGAAATAGGCCATGCCTTTGGCATCGGCGCCCACATGACAGCTGTAGCACTGCTTGATGGGCTGGGCATGGCAGACCTGGCAGGCGGTTTTGCCGCGATGGATCCGGTGGGAAGGTATGGGCGCGTCTTCCGCGGCCGCCTCCGGATGGCAAGCCTCGCAGCGGGGTCGGGTGGCCGACGTGTGCCGGGTGGCGTCCTCACCGGCCGGCGCATGCATCTGGCCGGCTTGGTGGCAATCCATGCAGGTCATATCCTCGTCCGCGAAATGGGTATCGGCAGCAAGATCCTTATTGAGTCCGGTGAATTCACCGAAAATGCGCCCGCCGTGGCAGCTGGCGCAGGTGGTCTCCATGGGCGGTGTCTTGCGGAACTGGTGCTGCGCCAGAAAGCCGCCGTTCACGTAGTTCGGCCGGCTCACATGGCACTGGCCGCAGCTGGCGTGGCATTGGCTGCAGTGTCGCTCCCGGGCGGTTTCCATGGCGGCCTGCACCTTCTGGTCGGCCGGTCCCATGCGGCGGGCAATGGCGTTTCCGATGGGGGCAATCGTATAGTGGAGGCTTGCGGGGGCGGCGGCGCTGATGTCGGGATGACATTCACCGCAGGCGCCTTCCGGATCGGGAAAGGTGGGATCTTTGATCAGGCCCCGGTGGGCGGTCTGCCAATTCGGGTCTTGCGGGTTGCCGCCATGGCAGTCCACGCACGCAATCTGGCCGTGATCGCTATCGAGAAAGGCTTTGGCTACGTAAATCTTTTCGTAAGGCTCCAACGGAGCCAGAGGCCCCCCTCAGCCCTCGCCTTCGTTTTCAGCGGACACCTCGGGTTTCCCGCGGACCTTTTCCACCTCCCAGCCCAAACGGATGAGCTTCTTGACATCGGTATGGCACTGCACGCAGGTGCTGGCCGGCAACGGCTGACCGGCTGGCAGACATGGAAGGCCAAAAACACCCAGGGCGATGACGAACGCCCCCCTCAGATATCCGGCATGTTTCATAGCGGCTCCTTGGCAATCGATTGGAAACAACGATACCAGATCAGGTCCGAATTTCCCGCTGAAGAAGAAGTAAATGCCGAAATGGGCAATATCCCATATATCAGGCCGATGTCAATGGGATAGTGCTCATATCAATTCCCTCTGGCGCAACCCACCGTTCACGCCCCCCTGCCGGGCGAGACGTTGTCGATCCAACCACATGGAAAACGCACCGGAAGCCGACCAAAAGGCCGTCCGGTTTGTCACCGTCTACCCAACACGATTCAATCCGAATCCATATAGCGCTCGCCCACCGGGACAGGCTCACCCGGACGCCAGGTCGAAAAATCCTTGGGCGCCACCAGGTCCTTGGCCCGGACATGCTTGTCGATCCAGACGATGCGGGCATGGCATTCCCAAACCCGTTTGCCAAGTTGTCTCATCCGTTTGTTGAGCGCCTTTTCGGCCGCAAGCCGGCTTTTGTGGACGGAAAGGACTTCCTTCAAAGGGCGTTTGGAATCATTTTCATCATAGATCAACGCATACATGGTGGACCTCCTATGGCTTGCAGGTAGACCCTTCAAGGCTGCCGGGACCGGCAACCCAGAGAGAAAGCACAGTTTGGAGGCAGAGCGGTATTCGCAGGCATCCGGAGGCGGGAAGATGTTGGACGCGGTTCCGTTGAAATCGGCTAGGGCAGGTAGGCGAAAGGCTGCTTCAGGGAGGTGTCAATTTGTGTTCGACGCCCGATCCTGTTGCTCGTAATAGATAATATTACCTGTAGGTTCTGTGTCAATGGCGGCTGGCCCGGCCGCAAAAAGAAGGCTGGCGTCGATAGGGCGGCCGCCACCGGCCAGCCTGGCATGACTTCCGACGAGCTTTTTCCCCATCGAGGACGGCGGTTTCATCCTGTAGGCGCGAAGGAAGACAAAAGTTCAAACGAGGGGATAGCGCGGTCGGCGGATAGCCCCTTCGGTGGGAAGCGATCTATTCCGAAAACAGGGCGGTCACCCGGTTGCGACCGTCCTCCTTGGATTGGTACATGGCCGTATCGGCCCGTTTGACGAAAACCGTGATATCTTCGGTGGGGCGGTACTGAGTCACGCCGATGCTGACCGTTACCGTGACGTCGCCCTCGGCCTGGGGATGGAATTTTTCCACCTGCACAGCGCTTTTAATACGGTGGGCCACCGTTTCCGCTTCCTCGCCGGTGGTCTCGGGCAGGATCACGGTAAACTCTTCCCCGCCGTAACGATAGGCCGTATCCAGCTTCCGCAGGCAGCTTTCGATGAGCTGGGCCAGACGAACGAGTACTTTGTCGCCCTCGAGATGGCCGAAGCTGTCGTTGTACTCCTTGAAGTGGTCGATATCCAGCAGGAGCAATGAGAGCGGCGGATTGTAGCGAATCGAGCGGTCGACTTCCAGGGTCAGCTGGTTGTAGAAATGCCGCGAGTTGAAGAGCTTCGTCAGACCGTCGGTGGTGGCCAGGGTCTGGAGCTGCTCCAGCATCTTGACGCGTTCCTGGGTCAGATGTCGTTCTTTCAGAACGCGTTTCAAGCGCAGCAGCAGTTCCGCAAAACGCACCGGTTTGAAAAGAAAATCACTGGCGCCTTTGCTGATGGCTTCCTCGTAGGAGTAATCGGCGCTGTAACCGGTGATGACGATGACATCGGCATCGAAATTCTTCTTGATGCGGTCCGTCAGCTCGAGGCCGTCCATCCCCGGCAGCGAAATATCGGAGATCACCACGTCCACGCGATTGGCGTCCAGGATGTCCAGGGCTTCTTCGGCACTGCCCGCAGCAAGCGCTTCATAACCCGACATGCCGATGAATTCATGCATCGTATCGCGAATACCGGCGTCATCATCCACAATCAGAATGCAGGTATCTTCCATTCCACAAGGCTTCCCATGTATCGGCTGGTATGGGTTTACTTAGCAGCCCGCGCATGCGGGTTGACAGGATAAAAAGTGATCTGGTATTAGGAGCATTCTCTTTTGTTTATAAGGTGTTATCTATAATATGGAAAGGATCAGCGTGTCAACTGGCATTTAGGCCCTTCCTGCCGAAGAAGCAGCGCGCCCAAAGCCGCCGCAAGCTTCCGTTCCGGGAGTGGCTGCTTCATTTTCCGGACTGAATTTCCTCTGCATTCATACGCCTGATATTATAGATAAAATATATTTAAGCCGCCGACCGCCACAGGGGCTGTCGCCGTCAGACGCCCCTGGTGGGGGCATAATCCGAATTCAATAGACGACATTGCAAATGGACCTTATTCGCAACTTCAGCATCATCGCCCACATCGATCACGGGAAATCGACCCTCTCGGACCGCCTGATCCAGACCACGGACATCGTATCGGCCCGGGACTTCAAGGATCAGATCCTGGACACCATGGATATTGAGCGTGAGCGCGGCATCACTATCAAGAGCCAGACGATCTGCCTGCCCTACCAGGCCAAGGATGGCCGGCGCTACAGCCTGAATCTGATCGACACGCCGGGGCACGTGGATTTTACCTACGAGGTCTCCCGCGCCCTGGCCTCCTGCGAAGGGGCCCTGCTGCTCGTGGACGCCAGCCAGGGGGTCGAAGCCCAGACCCTGGCCAACCTCTATCTGGCCATGGAACACAACCTGGACATCATCCCGGTGATCAACAAGATCGATCTGCCCTCGGCGGAGATCGACCGCGTCAAGGATGAGATCGAGGAGGATCTCGGCTTGGACCCGGAAACCGCCCTTTTGGTTTCCGCCAAGGAAGGCATCGGCATCGAGGCGATCCTGGAGGGTATCGTCACCCGCCTGAAGCCTCCTGCGGGAGACCCCGAGGCCCCGCTGGAGGCCCTGATCTTCGACTCCCACTACGATGCCTATCGGGGCACCGTCGTACACTTCCGGGTGTTCGAGGGGCGCATCCGGCCCGGCGACACGATCCAATTCATGTCCAACAAGGCCACCTACAAGGTGGAGGAAGTAGGCGTCTTCCAGATCGTGCGCAAGCCTCGCAAGGAATTGTCGGCCGGCGAAGTGGGCTACCTCATCGCCGGCATCAAGACCGTCAGCGATACCCGCTGCGGGGACACCGTCACACACAAAGAGCGACCCTGTGCTCGGCCGCGGCCGGGGTTCAAGGAAACCAAGCCGGTGGTCTTCTCCTCCATCTACCCCGTGGCCTCGGACGGCTACGAAGACCTGGCCGCCGGCCTGGAAAAGCTCAAGCTCAACGACGCCTCGCTGATCTATGAAAAAGACGCCTCCGCCGCCCTGGGCTTCGGTTTCCGTTGCGGCTTCCTGGGTCTGCTGCACCTGGAGGTGGTCCAGGAGCGCCTGGAGCGGGAATTCGACCTGTCCCTGATCCTGACGGCGCCCTCGGTGAGCTACGAGCTGGTCATGAACGATGGCAGCACCCAGGTGATCGACAACCCGGCCCTCTATCCCGACCCGACCCTGATCGAGTACGCCAAGGAGCCCTTCATCCGGGCCGCCATCATGGTGCCGGACCGCTACATGGGAGCCGTGATGAAACTCTGCCTCGACCGCCGGGGCATCAACAAAAACTACCAGTACCTGACCAGCAACCGCCTGGAAATGATTTTCGAGTTGCCCCTGGCCGAAGTGGTCTACGATTTCTACGACAAGCTCAAATCGGTGACCCAGGGCTATGGCTCCTTCGATTACGATCTACTGGAATACCGGCGGACCGATCTCGTCAAGGTGGACATTCTGATCAACGGCGAACGCGTGGACGCCTTGAGCCAGCTGGTGCACCGCGAGCGGGCCGTGGCCCGGGCGCGGGCGGCCTGTGAGCGGCTGAAGGACGAAATTCCCCGCCAGATGTTCAAGATTGCCATCCAGGGGGCCATCGGCGGCACCATCATTTCCCGCGAGACCGTTTCGGCCTTCCGCAAGGACGTGACCGCCAAATGTTACGGCGGGGATATCACCCGCAAACGCAAGCTGCTCGAAAAACAGAAAAAGGGTAAAAAACGCATGAAAATGGTCGGCCAGGTGGAGATCCCCCAGGCAGCCTTTCTGTCCGTTCTCAAATCCGACAGCGACTGAAGCTGCATCGATCCGAACATCCAGCGCCGCAAAGGGAAGCATTATGGGACGTACCATCGTTGAAAAGATATTTGACCGCCACCGCGTGGACACCCCCTATGAGGGCGTGCATGTGATCCGTCTGGATGTGGTGGCCTGCCACGAGATCACCACCCCCATCGCCATCAACGACCTGGCCGCCCGGGACAAGGACCGCGTCTTCGATCCCGCGCGCATCAAGGCCGTCATCGACCACGTGACCCCGGCCAAGGATTCCAAGACCGCCACCCAGGGCAAGATCCTGCGGGATTGGGCCCGACGCCACGGCATCCGGGATTTCTTCGATATCGGCCGCAACGGGGTCTGCCATGCCCTGTTCCCGGAAAAGGGTTTCATCCGCCCCGGCTACACCGTTATTATGGGCGACTCCCACACCTGCACCTACGGGGCCTTTGGCGCCTTTGCGGCCGGGGTGGGCACCACCGACCTGGAGGTGGGCATTCTCAAGGGGGTCTGCGCCTTCCGCCAACCCGAAACGCTGCTTGTCCGCATCAGCGGAACGCCGGCCGCCGGGGTCTACGCCAAGGATATCGTCCTCTCGGTCATCGCCCGGCTGGGCGTCAACGGCGCCACCGACAAGGTGATCGAGTTCAGCGGCCCGGTGGTGGCGGCGATGTCCATGGAAGAGCGCATGACGCTTTGCAACATGGCCGTCGAAGCCGGCGGCACCTGCGGCATCTGCGCCCCGGATGAGACCACGCTGGACTACCTCTGGGAGTTCATTCAAGCAGATTTCCGGGACAAGGATGACGCCCTGGCGGCGTTTACCGAATTGCAGCCCGATCCCGACGCCTGCTATGCTTTGGTACTTGACCATGACGTGAGCGACCTGGAGCCCCTGGCGACCTTCGGCCACAAACCCGATCAGGTCAAACCGGTGAGCGCCATGACGCGCCAGAAGATCGATCAGGTCTACATTGGCTCCTGCACCAACGGCCGGATCGAGGACCTGCGGGCGGCCGTGCGTGAGCTGCGCGGCCGGCGCATCGCCCCCACCGTGCGGGGGATCGTCTCGCCGGCCACTCCCAGGATCTACCGTCAGGCCTTGGCGGAAGGTCTGATCGCAGCCTTCCTGGAGGCCGGTTTCTGCGTCACCAACCCCACCTGCGGCGCCTGCCTGGGCATGAGCAACGGGGTTCTGGCCGAAGGGGAAGTCTGTGCGGCCACCACCAACCGCAACTTCAACGGGCGCATGGGCATCGGCGGCATGGTCCATCTGGTCAGTCCGGCCACCGCCGCGGCCAGCGCCGTGGCCGGCCACCTGGCGCCCCCCTCGAACAGCCGGAAAGCGGAGGGTCTCTCATGAAAAACTTCAGCGGCAATGTCCTGTTTCTGGACCGCTCCGACATCAACACCGACGAAATCATCCCGGCCAAATACCTGACCGAGATCACCAAGGACGCCTTGCGACCTCACCTGCTGGAAGATCTGTGCCTGGAGGGGTTCGTTCCGGGAAAAAGTACGCTGGACAAGCAGGTCGTGGTCACCCGGGCCAATTTCGGTTGCGGTTCCTCCCGCGAACATGCGCCCTGGGCTTTCGAGGTCAACGGGATCCATGCGGTCATCGCCGAAAGCTTTGCCCGCATTTTCCGCCAGAACATGTTCAATGGCGGCATGATGGCGGTGGCGCTGCCGGAAGCGACCATCGCCGACCTGTTTGCCCGTTTCGCCGGCCGGGACACGCGCCTGGCCACGGATTTCGCCGGAGGCACTTTCACCTTTACGGCGGACAGGGATTCGCTCAGCCTCCCCTTCCAGCTGGCCCCGTTTGACCGGGCGCTGGTGGAGGCCGGGGGATGGCTGGAATACGCCGACACCCACTATTGACGGCCCGCGGAACGCCATCCCGAAGCGGTATTGCCAGGTGGTTTGCTGCTGGTGGTTTAGCGGGTCATATACCAGAGGAAACGCCGTTCCTTCCAGCTGCGCCGCTCTTTGCCGCCGTTTAGAAAGTAGTCCCGCCGGCCGGTTTTGCGTCGATCCCTGTAAGAACGCCGATCTTTGGTGCTGTAAAGCGGCGGATCTTTGATCTTCAATTCAAAGACCTGTCTTACCATCGCTTACCCCCCCCCCGAAAACAATGGAAGCCGGCGCCCCTGCTGTTAACGGCCGGGGCCTATCGAGACCCGTTGAAGCTGTGGATTTTTTGCGAGGCGGCGGAAGACGAAGATAAGGCGTCCAGCAGGCGGAGATGCAACGGCAGGCATTCCAAAGCGATCGTTCAGGGCAGTCCCGGGCGGCGCCTCGTGAGCCATATGAGCATCCTCAATCTGGTTTTGCAAGCCTAAACTTGATCGCTCAGGCAAGCGCCAGGGACCGTTGGACCGCGTTTTTAAGCGTATTCGCGACGATGCAGCCCCGCTCGGCGATCGTGGCGAGTTTCTCCATTTCGGCGCGGTCGGCGTATGTGCGGAAATCGTCATCCGGATGGCCGCAAAACGGGCCGGCGCTTCCGCCAGGGTGCCCCGCCACATCGATGGCCAGGCCGGATACCTGGGCCGCGTGAGCCCGGACAGCCGCCAGAAGGTTGCTCATGAAGCACCCACCCAGCCCCATCAGGAGCATTTCGCCCCCCATGGGACCCCGGTCCGCACCGCCTTTGGCCTCGGGGCGGTCGCTGAGAATTTTTTGGTGACGGGCCGTGCACGCCGATGTGAAGGCCGAGATTTGCTTGACGCTGACGCCGATAGACGACTCAGGGATAGCCCGGCGCGTCCCGCAGACGCTTGCACGGCCGGTCGCCCTGGCCCCGCAATTCCTCAGGGCGGCACGGGTTTGCTTGCATCCTGTGGCCCAGGTGATTAATATGTCAGCACTATGAAAACAATTGATGAAAAAATTCCCAACCCCGCGGAAATCGAAAAAGAGATCAGTGAATTCCTCTCCAAGCGCTTCGGCAGCCATGTCAAAATTGTCAGCCCCATGATGGTGACCGACCCGGATGACGTGGACCGGGCGGGCAAAAAGGTCCATGGTACGGCCGGCATCAATTTCGACCTCAAGCCCGAGGATCTGATCGCCTATCTGGATCGCTACATCGTTCGTCAGGACACGGCCAAGGCCATCCTGGCCACCAAGATCTGCACCCATTTCAATCGCATCAAACGCCAGCGCCAGAGCGGCGCGCCCGCCCGGGACATGGTGGGCCGCATTAAAAACAACGTGCTGCTGATCGGCCCCACCGGCGTCGGCAAAACCTATATCGTGAAGCTGATCGCCCAGCACATCGGGGTGCCCTTCGTCAAGGGGGATGCCACCAAGTTCAGTGAAACCGGCTACGTGGGCGGCGATGTGGAAGATCTCGTGCGCGATCTGGTGCGCGAAGCCGGCGACGATATCGAGCTGGCCCAGCACGGCATCATCTATATCGATGAAATCGACAAGATCGCCGGCTCCCGCAACATGATCGGCGCGGATGTCTCACGGTCCGGGGTCCAGCGGGCCCTGCTCAAACCCATGGAAGAAACCGAGGTGGACCTCAAGGTGCCCCACGACCCGGTCTCCATGATCCAGGAGATCGAAAACTTCCGCAAGACCGGCCAGAAGGAAAAACGCACCGTCAACACGGGCAACATCCTGTTCATCATGAGTGGCGCCTTCAACGAGCTGGACGCCATCATCCGCAACCGCGTTGCCAAGCAGGGCATCGGATTCGGAGCCCCTCTCAAAAAGGGTGGTCCCGAGCCGGCCATGCTCCAGCAGGTCAAATCGGAAGACCTGATCGCCTTCGGCTTCGAATCCGAATTCGTGGGCCGTCTGCCGGTGCGGGCCGTTTTGGAGCCCCTGGACGAAAACGATCTCTACGAAATCCTCAAAAACCCCAGCAACCCTATCATCCTCGGCAAAAAATTTGATTTCGACGCCTACGGCATCGACATCAAATTCGACGATCAGGCCCTGCGGCTGCTGGCCCGGGCGGCCAGTGCCGAAAATACCGGGGCCCGGGGCTTGGTGAGCGCCATCGAAGGGGCGCTCCTGCTCTACGAAACCCGCCTGCCGTCCACCAACCTGCGCCGCTTCCCGGTCACGGCGGAGGTCATCAGCGATCCTCGGATCTCCCTGAACGCCATGCTGACAGCGGACCGGGCTGAAATCGAGCATACTTTCAGGCGCCTGTCAGAACAGGAAAAAGAAAGCATCAAGACCTATATCCGCAACAACCGCCACATCCTGGCGGACCGCTACAACCTGACCTTGACCCCCTCGCGGCTGGATACCCTGGCCCGTTTCTACGTCAACCATATCCTCGACATCGGCCAGGTCTTCCAACAGATACGCGCCCGCTATGACGACATCAAAGACATCGAGCTGGCCTTCTACAAGCGCAACGACATCAACATCGTGCTCGAGGAGGACGCTATTGACTTCATCATGGAGCAAATTGTAGATAAGGCGGTCACGCTCGATGAAATCGCCCGGCAGCTGAATGAAAGCTTTGAGCTGGGGTTGAAGCTGGTGCTGGAGAAAACCGGCAAAAACCGCTTTTTCGTCAACCGGGAGGCCCTGGAAAACCCGGAATCCTACATCAGCGGCCTGATCCGTAACGGCCTGAAAACCCCGTCGCTGCCATCCAAATGACCGTCCAATCGAAAGGTTTGTCGTTTAATGATCGGTATTTCCAAACTCTATTGCGGCACTGTTGAGCCCTCCGATGCCCTGCGCTACGGGCGGCACTCGGGCCAATTGCCCTCGCATCTTCTGCAATTCTCGAAGGATAAAAAACCCGTGGTGGTCTGGAACATCACCCGCCGCTGCAACCTCAAATGCGTGCACTGCTATGCCCAGGCCAAAAACCAGGCCTTTGACAACGAACTGACCACCGAGGAGGGCAAAACCCTGATCGATGACCTGGCGGCCTTCGGCTCGCCGGTCATGCTGTTTTCGGGCGGCGAACCCCTGATGCGGCCGGATCTGCCCGAATTGGCGGAATACGCCGTCAGCAAAGGCATGCGGGCGGTCATTTCCACCAACGGCACCCTGATTACGCCCGAGATGGCCCGCACCCTCAAGGCGATCGGCCTGTCCTATGTGGGCATCAGCCTGGATGGCATGGAGACGATCCACGACCGCTTCCGGGCGGTCAAGGGTTGCTTCCAGGACGCCCTGGAGGGCATCCGCAATACCCAGGCGGCCGGCATCAAGGTGGGTCTGCGCTTCACCATCAACAAGTTCAACGTGGATGAAATTCCGGCCATCTTCGATTTGCTCGAGGAAATGGACATCCCCCGGGTGTGCTTCTACCACCTGGTCTATGCCGGGCGGGGCTCCAAACTGGTGGAAGACGACCTCTCCCACGAGGAAACCCGCCGGGTGGTGGACCTGATCATCGACCGCACCAAGGATCTCCACGACCGCGGCAAACCCAAGGAAGTCCTGACGGTGGACAACCATGCCGACGGCCCCTACCTCTACCTGCGGATGCAGCGGGAAGACCCGGAACGGGCCAGGGAAGTCCTCGAGTTGCTCCAGATGAACGAGGGCAACAACTCGGGACGCGGCATCGGCTGCGTGAGCTGGGACGGCGAAGTCTATGCCGATCAGTTCTGGCGGCATTACAGTTTCGGCAACGTCAAGGAGCGGCCCTTCTCGCAGATCTGGACCGATATGTCCGATCCCCTGATGAAAAAGCTCAAAGACAAGAAGCAATACGTCACCGGCCGCTGCGCATCCTGCAACTGGCTGGATGTCTGCGGCGGCAATTTCCGGGTGCGGGCCGAGGCCACCACCGACGATGTCTGGGCCCCGGATCCGGCCTGCTACCTGACGGACGAAGAGATCAGCCAGACGCTGTAGGAATTGTGTGCGTTATCGTTCACGTATCACAAACGCACTTGGAAGCAAATTCAGAAAGCTGAAGTGCCGTTTTGTTTTCCGGTGTTGATCCCCTTTGTCCCGCGCCGAGCATCGGCGCGGCGGACGGATTAAAGCGCGCGGACTGTCTGAGTCCCGCCGTAGCTTTAGCGTAGGCGGGGCGAGTTTCCGCGTGCTCCGGCCGACGCGACGACGCGCAGGATTAAGCGGGATACGGGCGTCTTCTTTTGGTTCGTTTTCTTCCACGCGGAAGAAAATGAACAAATAAAATATCGTAAGATCTTTTGAAAACGACCTGCGAGGCCTTGTTCTTATAATTTTCGATCAAAATAGTTTTGAGTGTCTTTCCAGAAGTGGTAGATTTTGGTTCAAGCCAAGGCCGCAACAAATTGGGTACCGACGGCGTAGCCGTATGAGCGATAGCGTTGATTAGAAAGGCTACAGCGAGGATTCCCAAGAAGCGAGAACGCCGGCCGGGGCTGGAAGATGCTATTTCTGGACGAACACTATTCAACTTGTTCGCGCCTCATCACCCCAAGGGAGCCTGACCATGCTATTCCCCGAATACCGCCCGCGCCGCATGCGCCGCAACGAAGCCCTGCGCCGCATGATCCGCGAAACCGAACTGTCCCCCAGCGATTTTATCCTGCCCCTGTTCGCCGTGGAGGGCAAAGATGTCCGCAACCCGATCCCCTCCATGCCCGGGCACTATCAGCAGTCCCTCGACCACCTGGTTAAAAGCGTGCAGGAAGCGGCCGCCCAGCATATCCCGGCCGTCATCCTCTTCGGACTGCCGGACCGCAAAGATCCCCTCGGCACCCGGGCCTATGCCAAGGACGGCATCGTGCAGAAGGCGGTGCGCGCCGTCAAGGAGCGCGTGCCCGAGATGATCGTGATCACCGACGTGTGCCTGTGCCAGTACACCGACCACGGCCACTGCGGCATGCTGGACGGTGGCGAGATCGACAACGACGCCTCCCTGGACCTGCTGGCCCGCACGGCCTTGTCCCACGCCCAGGCCGGGGCCGACATGGTGGCGCCCTCGGACATGATGGACGGCCGGGTGGCCGAAATCCGCGCCCTGTTGGACGACAACAGCTTCAGCCAGATCCCCATCATGGCCTACTCCGCCAAATACTGTTCCTCCTTCTATGGCCCTTTCCGTGAGGCGGCCGACTCGGCCCCCCAGTTCGGCGACCGGCGCAGCTACCAGATGGACCCGGCCAACGCCCAAGAGGCCATTCGGGAGGCCACCATGGACGTGGAGGAAGGTGCCGACATCATCATGGTCAAACCGGCCCTGCCCTATCTGGATGTCATCTGCCGCCTGCGGGACGAACTCGACCTGCCCATCGCCGCCTACAGCGTCAGCGGCGAGTTCTCCATGATCAAGGCCGCCGCCCAGGCCGGTTGGATCGACGAAGAAAAAGTGATGATGGAAACCCTGACGGCCATCAAACGGGCCGGCGCCGGCATGATCCTGACCTATTTTGCGGTGAAGGCGGCCAAGCTGCTGAATCGGTAAGACTGAGAAGGATCCAGGGTGTCCTGGGGTCAAGGATTCAAGTGGCGCGATGAGCACCTCTCCTCTTGTAGAATTGCCCCTTAGGGGCCAATACAATCGTAGAGATTAAAACCGCGTTCTGTATTTTTGGTTTGAATCTCTTTGTCCCGCGCCGAGCATCGGCGGTGTGACCGGAAAATAGCGCGCGGACTTGTTTGAGTCTGACGTAGCCTTGGCGCAGGCGGGCGAGTTTCCGCGTGCTCCGGTCACAGTGACAACGCGCAGGGGAGCGCGCCGCGCCGCAGGGCACGGGCGTTTTCTTTTGGTTCGTTTTCTTTCACGTGAAAGAAAATGGATTAAAATTACGGGATGTTACGATGCAACAACACCTTTTCCAACTTACCATCACAGGTGAACGATAGTCGATCAGATATCAAAGGGAAAACCATTATGACGCATGCACACGCCGGCGGGCATCCGGGGGGCCACCCCCACGGGGCGCCGTCCGACCTTAAAAAAGATCCCCGGGAATTCCCCCTGCGGCTGGTGGCCTGGGAAACCACCCGGGCCTGCAACCTGGCCTGTCAGCACTGCCGGGCCGCTGCCGCCGACCAAGTTTACGAAGGCGAACTCGACACCGCGGCCGCCTTCCGGCTCCTGGATCAAATCGCCGAGGTGGGGCAACCCATCGTCATCCTCACGGGCGGCGAGCCCCTTTTGCGGAAAGATATTTTCGACATCGCCCGCTACGGCACGGACAAGGGCCTGCGCATGGTGATGGCGCCCAACGGTACCCTCATCACGCCGGAGTATGCCCGGCGCATGGTGGATTCCGGCATCCAGCGCATCAGCGTCAGCCTGGACGGCGCCACCCGGGAAAAGCACGACAGCTTCCGCGGGGTTCCGGGAGCGTTCGACGGCGCCCTGCGGGGCATCGAATACGCGAAATCCGTAGGGCTGGAATTCCAGATCAATACCACCATCTCCAAACTCAATCTGGATCAGATCCCCAAGATCCAGGCGTTGGCCGTGGAACTGGGGGCCGTAGCCCACCACATTTTCCTGCTGGTGCCCACCGGACGGGGCAAATACATCATCGACCAGGAGATATCGGCGCGGGAATACGAGGAAACCCTCAACTGGTTCTACGACCAGCGCGGCAAGACGCCCCTGCAGCTCAAGGCCACCTGTGCCCCCCACTACTACCGCATCCTGCGCCAGCGGGCCCGGGAGGAAGGCCAGTCCGTGACCTTCGACTCCCATGGGCTGGACGCGGTGACCCGGGGCTGCCTGGGCGGCACCGGCTTCTGCTTCATTTCCCACCGGGGGGTGGTGCAGCCCTGCGGATTCCTCCAGGTGGACAGCGGCAATGTCACCGAAACCTCCTTCGCCGAGATCTGGCGCGGCTCCAAGGTTTTTCTTGCACTCCGCAATTATGATGATTTAAAAGGAAAGTGCGGCGAGTGTGAATACAAGCGGGTTTGCGGCGGCTGCCGGGCCCGGGCTTTCGAGGCCAGCGGCGATTTTATGGCCGAAGAGCCGCTGTGCAGCTACCAGCCAGCGCCCCGACGCAAATAGCCCGACGGGGCGCCCCTCCTGAGATACCGGGTTGGCGGTAAGCAGCCTTTGCGCCACCGCCGCCAATCAACCCCCATCCAACCGGTCGAGGTGTATCATGAAAATCGAAGAGCTCATGATCAGGGACCCGATTACCATTTCAGAAAACACCACCATCAGCGAGGCCATTGCCTGCATGAAGACCAACTCCATCCGGCATCTGCCGGTGGTGGCCGAAGACGATACCCTGCGGGGCTTCGTCACCCTGGCCGATCTGAAGCAGGGGCTCATCCCCTCCATGGTGGGCGATCTGTCCCTGAAGGACCTCATGATCAAAAAGCCCATCACCGTGGCCGCCGACCGTGACATCGAAATTGCCGCCCAGTTGATCTACAAGCACAAGATCGGCGGGCTGCCCGTGGTGGCGGACGGCAAGCTGGTGGGCATCATCACGGTGACGGATCTCCTGGGGGCCTTCATCAACATGATGGGCCTGTTGTCGGCCAGTTCGCGGGTGGATGTGGCTCTGGAAGACGGCCCCAAGGAACTCAAACGGGCCATCCAGGTGGTCAACGACGCCGGAGGAGATATCATCAACATCGCCATGACGGCCCAGACGCCGGCCCAGCGGGTCTACTATTTCCGGCTGGCGGTCTGCGATACCCGCATCATCCGCCGGGCCTTGGAAAAGGCGGGTTTCCAGGTACTGGCCACCATGGACTAGAAGCAAGCTCAAAAACACGAAGAATTGCCGATCCAAATGAAGTGAATCCCCTCGTGTTCTTCGTGACCTTCGTGGTGCGTGCTGTTAGATTGGAAGCAACTTCAACTTTCCAGACCGCCGCACGCTCTAATGGCGGTTATGCGCTGAAACAGGCTACCCCCCGTAATACTCCCGATACCATTCGATAAACCGGCCGATACCCGTCTCGATGGACGTGCTGGGCTGGAAGCCGGCATCCCGCACGAGGTCGTCCACATCGGCATAGGTGGCGGGCACGTCGCCCTGCTGCAAGGGCAGCATGGTCTTCCGGGCTTCCTTCCCCAGGGCCGCTTCGATGGCACCGATAAAGTCCATCAGCTGCACCGGGTTGTTGTTGCCGATGTTGTAGATCCGGTAGGGGGCGTAGGACGTCCCGGGATCGGGACGGTCCCCGCGCCAGGCCTCGTTGGGCACTGCCGGCCGGGCCATGACGCGCACCACCCCTTCCACGATATCGTCGATATAGGTAAAATCCCGCTGCATCTGACCGTGGTTGAAGACCTGGATGGGGCGGTCCTCCAGAATGGCCTTGGTGAACAGGAAAAGGGCCATGTCCGGACGTCCCCAGGGACCGTAGACCGTAAAAAAGCGCAGCCCCGTGCAGGGCAGGCCGAAGAGGTGGCTGTAGGTGTGGGCCATGAGTTCGTTGGCCTTTTTGGAGGCCGCGTACAGGGACACCGGGTGATCCACGTTGTCATGCACGGAGAAGGGCAATTTGGTGTTGGCCCCGTAGACCGAGCTGGAGGAGGCGAACACCAGGTGGCCCGTGGCATGATGACGGCAGCATTCCAGAAGATTGACGAAGCCCACGATGTTGGCGTCCACATAGGCGTGGGGATTTTTAAGGGAATAGCGCACGCCGGCCTGGGCCGCCAGGTTGACCACCACGTCAAAGGGTTTGCGGCTAAAAAGGTTGTCCATCGCGGCACGGTCGGCCAGATCGATTTGCGCAAAGGTAAACCCCTCCCGGGCTTCCAGCTGTTTCAGGCGGTCGCGCTTCAGGTTGACGTCGTAGTAGTCGTTGAGGTTGTCCAGTCCCACCACCTGGACGCCGTTATCCAGCAGGCGCCGGGACAGGTGAAACCCGATGAAGCCGGCCGCTCCCGTAACGAGGACATGGTTGAAGGAATCGGTCATGAAGATCTCCTGTTGATGATCGTGGTTAGGGCCTATCGGCCCAGATACCAGTCATAGGTGCGCGCCAAACCCTCTTCGAAGCCCACTTCCGGGGCAAAACCCAGGTGCTGGCGGGCGGCCTCGATGGCGGCCACGGAATGCAAGATATCGCCCTCACGGGCCGCCTGGTATTCGGGTGCCAGGGCGATGCCGGCCAGCGCCGCCACGCTCTGCCACAGGCGGTTGACCGTGATCGTATGGCCCGTGCCGATGTTGAAGACCTGCCCCGCCGCATCCGTTTCCGTGGCCGCTTTCAAATTGGCGGCAACGACATCCTGGACGTAGACGAAATCACGGGTCTGCTCGCCATCGCCGTAGATGGACGGTGCCCGGCCGGCCACGGCCCGGTCCATGAAAATGGAGATCACCCCCGAGTAGGGCGAGGAAGGATCCTGGCGCGGCCCGAAGACGTTGAAATAGCGCAAACAAACTGTTTCCAGCCCGTAAAGGGCGCCATAGAGGCCGGCATAATATTCGCCGACCATTTTCTGGATGGCGTAAGGGCTAAGCGGCCGCAGCGTCATCTCTTCGCGCTTGGGCAGTTGCGGGTCGTCGCCGTAGACCGCGCTGGAACTGGCCAGCACCACCCGCCGGCAGCCGGCCTGCCGGGCGGTCTCCAGCACCGCCAGGGTGCCCATCTCGTTGACCTCGGCCGACGCCAGGGGCTGGGCCACGGAAAGGGGCACCGACACCACGGCGGCCTGGTGGAAGACCACCTCCACCCCGCCCATCAATTTCTTCAGCAAGTCACGGTCCCGGATATCGCCCTCATGGAAATCGAGTCCGGGACCAGTCCCTTGCAGATTTTCCCTGCGGCCGGTGGACAGGTTGTCGATCACGGTCACCCGGGCCCCCTGGCCGATAAGAGCCTCCACCAGATGGGAGCCGATGAATCCGGCTCCTCCGGTCACCAGGGCATGCGTAATGGGTTTTGTCATGGATGTTCTCACTGAATGGCGTTAGGTTCAGAAACCATAGAAGCGTATCGGGTAGCACGATTACGCCCAATTGGCAACTCAGGGATTCCGCCGCAGCGGCCGCCGGAGGACCGTCTCGTGATGGATTGACACGGATCGGTTAGCGGCCTGTTAATCATCATCCCGCCCACCCTCCTGCGAGCCGTCTTGGGCTTGACTTTCGTTGCGAGTATTCCTACGCTTCTTGAGGAGTGAACGGTACCCGTTTTCATTCGTGCAAACCCTCGGACCGTTATCAACAGAGAATTCCAAGTTATGGCATTCCACATTACGATCAAGCTGTTCGCCACCCTGCGGCCCTACGCGCCGGCCGACGCGGATCACTATGCCGTGGCGCCCGGCACCACCGTGGCCGATGTGGTGCGGAAGCTCGATATCCCGGTCAAAGATGCCAAGCTGATTTTTATCAATAACATCCGCCGGGAACTGGACACCCCCCTCCAGGACGGCGACCGGCTTGGCATCTTCCCCCCCGTAGGGGGCGGCTGACCGCCATGCCGGATCTGCGCGCACACCTCGCCCGGGAAGCCACAGACCGCCGCCGACCGGACGGCACGATCTATCGCAGCCTGTCCACCGCAGCCGCGGGCCGGCTGGCCGGCGAGCTGAAGGCCGCCCTGCGTCACATCGAACGGACGGCCCTTGGAATGGGCATCCTTCCCGAGCGCTATGCCCGCAACATGACCACTTTAAGTCTGGAAGATCAGCAGCGCCTGCTGGGCTGTACAGCCTGCATCGTGGGCGTCGGCGGATTGGGCGGGCATGTCGCCGAAATCCTGGCCCGGCTCGGTGTGGGGCGGCTGCGGCTGGTGGACGGCGACCGCTTCGAAGACAGCAACCTCAACCGCCAGCGCTTTGCCGATATGGCAAGCCTGGGACAATCCAAGGTGGCCGCCGCCCGGGAACAAATCGCCGCCATCAACCCGGCGCTGGAGGTGGTCACGCTGGCCGAACGCCTTACGACCGACAACTGGCCGGCCCTCCTGGGAGATGCGGATATCGCCCTGGATTGTCTCGACACCCTGCAGGCCCGCCGCGACTTGCAGGCCGCCTGCCGGAAGGCGAAGATCCCCATGGTGTCTGCGGCCGTGGCCGGCGTGAGTGGCCAGATCGCCGTAATCCATCCGCAGGACCAGGGACTGGCCGCGCTCTACGGCGATCTCGCCGCCGCACCCGACCGTGGTGCGGAAACGACCCTCGGCAACCTGCCCTACGCCGTCACCATGTTGGCCAGCCTGGAATGCAGCGAGGCGGTAAAAACCCTTCTGGGAAGAGATTCCACCCTGCACGGCGGCCTGCTGATCTTCGATCTGGAGGATTTATCTTTCGAGGTCATCCGGTTGGAAGGATAAGTCAACGGTTTCGTAAAACGTTCGATATCGGCGTTACGCATTCCCCACCTCACTGCGCCGAATAATTAGATACGCACCCTTCAGGTTTCTCATTAGCGGGCATTTCTCAGGAATTGCAAACCTTGATCTCGAACGTTTTACGAAACCGCCTAATTTGAGATAAGTTATCGTGTCCGTCCAGAGGTGGTAGATTTTGGTTTCTGGCAAGGCCGCAGCCGACGGGCGCCCACAGGCGTAGCCCGGCTACGCCGAGGACCGACAGGAGGCGAGAACGCCGCCAGGGGCCAAAAGATGCCACCTCTGGGCGGACACTAGGATAGGTTGGCGGCCATGCAGGCCGCGCCGAGGGCGCCGTTCTCCTGGGCATAGGCCGACACCTCGATGGGGTAGCCCAGTTTGGCTTCCAGGGCCCTGACCACGCCGATATTGTGCGCCACCCCACCGGTCATCATGACCGGTTCCGTCACCCCCACCCGGTTGGCCATGGCCGCCACCCGGGCGGCCACCGACTCATGGATGCCGGCGATGATGTCGGCCCGGCGGGCCCCCTTGGAGATCAGGGAAATCACTTCGGATTCGGCGAACACGGTGCACAGGCTGCTGATGCGGGCCGGATTTTCGGCGGTCAGCGACATGGCCCCGAACCCGTCCAGATCCACCTCCAGGGCCCGGGCCATGACCTCCAGGAAGCGTCCCGTCCCGGCCGCACACTTGTCGTTCATGGCAAATTCCCGCACCCCGCCGGCTTCGTTCAGGGCGATGGCCTTGCTGTCCTGGCCGCCGATATCGATGATGGAGCGGATGGCCGGATTCTGGAAGTAGGCCCCCTTGGCATGGCAGGTGATCTCCGTAACCGCCTTGTGGGCAAAATCCACGCTGTTGCGGCCGTAGCCCGTGGCCACGATGCGCTCCACGGCCGAGGCCTCGATCCCCAGTCCTTCCAAAAGCCCCTCGTATACCGCCCGGCCGGCGTTGCGGGCGTTGTAACCCGTCAAAATAACCTTGCACCCCGCCAGCTCACCGTCCTTGAGCAAGGCGGCTTTGGCGCTGATAGAACCTACGTCGATACCTACGGCGAGCATCTTAAGTATTCCCCTTTGTTTGGGTTACGATAGGGTGAACCAGCCTTGGATGCCCCAGAAAAATAATAGATGCTGGATACTGCATACAGGATGCTGGATACTGCAAAAGCGTTGCCTTGAATTTAAGAAATTGGATCGATCACTATTTCTCACTGGAATGTTTTTTCATAACCGATTGAATAAATAAATTTATTTTCTTCCCAAGCATCGTGAGATCGCTATGAAGCTTTTCATACTGGACGTTATCGGCGAAGCTTTTTGTTTCGTATAAGGTTTCAAGGTGATCGATGGTTTCATCGTTTGATGCCTGGGCATACGTAAGAAACCGCAGGAATTCCTGTTTATATCGTCTCCGTCCATATCCTTCGACGATATTGGACTTTACCGATTTTATCGATCTCCGAATCTGGCTGCCCTCCTCGTACATTTCAAATTTCGGTAACTCCCGGAGAGTCAACGCATGGATCTCGACCACAATTGCTTTCGCAAGCTGCCAGATCTCAAGATTTCGATAACTCATACCCCTCCGCTCAAAGCATCACTTCTACGCTCTCGCCTGTCATATCAAGCATCCAGTATCCAGCATCGAGCATCCAGTATCCAGTATCCAGTATCCAGTTTCACCCCTTCAAAACTTCCATAAAGGCATCGATCCGGGTCTCCACCTGGCTTTCCGAAAAGCTGCGGGCATCGGTCATGTTGGCCTCAATGATCAGGGTGGGCAGGCCGCGTTTTTCCTGGACGATGCGGGCGATGTCGTACTGTCCGATGGAGTAGGGTTTGCAGCTGCGGTTGGAATGCATGACCAGACCGTCCACGTCGTATTTGTCGATCATCTCCAGCACCATCTCGGCCATGCGGTCGGTGCCGATGTTGAGGTAGATACGCGAATAGCCCTCGGCCATGGAGGCCAGGAAATCGTCTTCCTTGAGGTAGGGCAGCGACCCGCACCAGGCCGAGGTATAGGTATCCGCCACCAGGCAGGCGTTGTGGGCGGCGAATTTCTCCGACAGCCATCTGGTCCGGTACCAGATGGGCAGGTTGTCCCAGAGCAGGCGGTATTCTTCATGGGGTACGGCGCTGATGCCTTCGGCCACACGGGTCTTCATTTCCGCCAGCAGCCCGGTGTAGTAGTCCACGACCGTTTGGGTCCCCCGCAGGGTCACGATCAGGGCCAGATGGAAGAAGGCGTCGAAGGCGCTCATGGGCGCCGGTTTGTTCGTGGTGGTGTCGAGCACGGCCTGCCAGAGCGTTTGCCCCTCCATGGAAAGCCGGCCCACCTCCTGGAGGCGGTCCCGGTCGCAGGACTTGCCGCAGGCCTTTTCAAGAAAGAGGAGATATTCGTCGAGCTGCCGGCGCACGTAGATCCGCGCTTCCTCCGAAAATTCGGTGTGGCAGAAGGGGGTGTCGAGAATGAAGAGGGGCACGTCGTAATAACGGGCCTGAACCTCGTACCACTTGAGCACCGTGCCGCAGATATTGTTGCCGCACACCAGCATGTCCGGTTTGGGAAGGCCGCCGATGGGCCCGCCGTTCACCGTGGAGCAGGCGATGTCGGCCAGGGCATAGGTGCACAGATCGCCGGAATAGCCCATGCCCTCGGCCTTTTCGCAAAGCTCGGTCCCCATCTTGGAAGCCCCGATCATGGCCCCGTGGTTTTCCGGATAGACCGGAATCACGTCCATGGCGATCAGCGGCTCCACCGGTCCCCCGCTGGTGATCCAGGCCACCTTCTTGCCGGTCTGCTCGGCGGTCTTGGCATCGATGTAGTAATGGGTCATGATCTCTTTCATCTTCGCCACCGACTTGATCTTGCGCCGCTCCTTATCGGGATCGACAGGCTTGTCCGTTGCGTTCATCTATTCCTCCTCAAACATCTTCTCCGGCACTTACCGGAGGGATCATCTTCGATTATCAAGTCTGTATTGCATTCTCCGAATGATTGCCGACGATGCCCTATGTGTCCGATCCAGAAATGAGGATTTTTGGTTCTGATCACGGCCGCACAAGGGTTTGGAGCGGGGCGTACATTGGTACGCCGCAGCCGCCAAACCCGCGGAGAACGAAGCGCAGGGCAAAAAAGACCATTTCTGGACGGACACTAGAGCATTTCGATGAACGCTTCGCAGCGCGTCCGGAATTGACCGTCGGATGCCGTCTGCTCCTCCAGTTCCACCAAAAGCGTGGGGATACCGGCGGCGTCCAGCATTTCCTTCAGATAAGGATAGTCGAAGGCATGGGGGTCGCAGAATTTGAGATACAGGAAGACAACCCCCCGGGCCTTGCTCTCCCGTGCCAGATGCACCAGATCTTCCCCGCGGCGTTTGATGCCGGCGTGCTTGGCCGGGCAGACCGCCCGCCCGGTGTAGCGGCGGGCAATGGCGCCCATCAGATCGCCCTCCAACGCGATGGTTCCCGTCAACTGGCGGGATCCGGTGCACAGATCGTCCCCCACCACTACACCGCCGGCCGCTTCGATGACGCTGTAGATATCGGGCAGGTTGCAGACGCCGCCGGAAAGGAAGATCCGTTTGGCATCGTGGCAGGCCGGGTTCGCCTGGGTGGCCAGTTCTTCCACGACGGTGAGCAGATTTTTAAGAAAATCGTGGCGGTCCATGACCATGGCGGACCGGGTGATGGCATGGACATCCCGGCCGGCCATAACGCCGGGGCAGTCCCGCCGTATGGTGTAGAGGGTCTGCATGGCGGACCGGATGCGGTTGCAGGTGTCGATCGCCTCCCGGAGATTGGCGTCGGAAATGGTCGTGTCCAGCAAGCCTTCCAGCTCGGAGCGGGCCTTTGCCATGACGGCCCGCATGTAATCCTGGGCGCTGGCGGTGTCGAGCTTCACCGGCAGGACCACATCCAGATGAAAACCGGTTTGGGCATTCATACGCCATAAATCCGAGAGCCGCTGGATGGAATCGCAGGTATGGGGAAAGATGGTACCGTCCAGGAAATCCAGCCGCTGGTTGAGGGCGTCTTCCAGAGCGCCGCGCACCAGGCTGCAGCAATAGGCCTGCAAATGGGCATCGGCCTTGGAAATCGCCCCGCTGCCCCCCACGATGCGGTATCCCAGGGCACCGGCCGCCAGAATCAACTCCTCCGGGGCATAGGAGCAGAAGGTTCCCACGACCTTGCCCCCGGTGCGCGCCTTCCACTCCCGGGCATAGGCCTGGGGATCGGCGGCAACATCATGAAACACTTGCATGGCATCCATGGCGACACTCCTTCTCAAATCGGCAACCGGTCCGTAGAAAACGGCCCTGCCGTTCTTGGTAACATCAATGCGGCAACTCAGGATCAGGGATTAAACAGCGGTATGGGGCAATTTCAGCCCTCATCGGATCCTGTTGGGTCTTTGCCCTTGGCGGCCTCCTCGGCGGCGAGTTCCGCAAAGGCCACCTTGCCCACCAGCGTGAGGGGCAATTCCTGGCGGAATTCGATTTCCCGGGGGCAGCTCCAAAGGATAAGATCTTTACGGCAGAAGTCGATCAGCTCCTTTTCCATGGCGGGCCCGGCCTTGGCCGGATCCTTCAGCACCACGAACCCCTTGACCCGCTCCACCTGTTTTGCGTCCGGCACACCGATGATGCACACCTCCTGCACCCCCGGATGCCGGTAAAGCTGCTCTTCCACCTGGGCCGGATAGACGTTCATGCCCGAAGACTTGATCATGCGTTTCTCCCGCAGGCGGAAGTAGAAGAACCCGTCCCTGTCCATGGTGCCGATATCGCCGGTGTGCAGCCAGGTTTTTCCGTCCGGGTGGACCTGCAGGGCCTGGGCCGTTTCCTCGGGCTGGTCCAGATAGCCCATCATGACGGCCGGACCGTGGAGGCAGATCTCGCCTTCCTCGCCCGGCGGCAGGGCCTCCGTGGTGCCGGAGCGCACGATCCGCGCTTCCATATCCGGGAAAGGAATGCCGACGCTGTTTTCGCGGTACTCGCTCATGGGCATGGCCATGATGGCGGTCACCGCCTCGGTCAGACCGTAGCCCTCCCTGAGCTGGGTATTGCCCCCCTGCTGACGGACGATGGCCTCGAAACGCTCCTTGACCTTGCGCGGCAAGGTGTCGGCCCCGCAGAAGGCGGCTTTGATGCAGCTGAGATCGGTTTTCCGGAACACCGGGTTGCGGTTCAGGGCCTCGAAAAGGGTCGGCACGCCCACAATGAAATTGGGCCGCTTGCGCCGGATCAGTTTGGCCACCTCCTCCGGTGTGAACTGGGGCACCATGATACTCTTGGCGCCCCCCATGAAGGCCGCGTTGAGGCATACGCCCAGGCCGAACCCGTGAAACACCGGCAGAATGGCCAGGATCGCATCGCCGGCCGTCAAGTCTCCCCAGGCCGAGACCTGCATGCCTTCAGCAATAAAATTCCGGTTGGACAGCATGATGCCTTTGGGCTTGCCGGTGGTGCCGCCGCTGTAGAGGATGACGGCCAGGTCTTCGAAACGGGCCGGTCCCTTGTCCACCCGGGGATGAGGGCCGCTCATCAGGGCCCGCCACCAGACCACCATGGGGTCGTCCGGCACCTTGGGAATCTTGCGGCCTTTGGTCAGCTGGAAGCCGATGCGCATGATCCGGCCCAGATAGTCGGGGATGCGGGCCAGAACCAGTTTCTCCACCGGAGTGCTGTCCAGGATCGATTTAAACTTGCCGTAGAAGGCGTCCAGGGTCAGGGCAAAGCGGCTCCGGCTGAGATTGAGATAGAAGGCGATCTCGGTGGCCGTCGAGAGGGGGTGAATCATGCTGGCCACCCCACCCAGTTTATTGACCGCGTAGAATCCGATCACCGCCTGGGGGCAAGTGGGCATGGCGATCGTCATGCGGTCGCCGGCCCTCATCCCCAAATCCGCCAGGGCATCGGCACAGCGATCGATTTCGGCCACGAACTGCCGGTAGGTCGCCTGCCGGCCGAAAAAATCATAGGCCGCCGCCTCCGGGCACCGTTCAGCGGTCAGCGCCAGGGCTTCGTACATGGTCACTTGGGGATAATCGATGTGATGGGGCACATCACCGTAGTAAGCGAGCCAGGGTTGGTCAGGGGTCATGATTCGTCAGGCCTTTGCAATAAATGGTGATTTGAGCCATCGGGTCGTTTGGCAGTTCTAATATCGACCAGCGGTCGATCGGTCAACCAATAATTGCATTTTCTCCTTCAAAATGCTATCGACAATACGATCAACTCCAGATTCATCCATTTTCCCGCCAACAAAGAAGCGATAGCTTTCTGGACCAAATCTTATAGGCGAGGGTGAGGGCCCGATGGGAAAAAAAGACACCTTGAGCAAACTCCGGCAAAGAGAGCGGGAAACCCGTGAAGACTTGATTATCGACGCGGCCCGGACCGTTTTCGGCGCCAAGACCTACGACAAGGTCAGCATGCAGGAAATCGCCAATGCGGCCGGGATCGCCAAATCCTCCATCTATACCTATTTTACCAATCAGGAAGCCCTGTTTGTGGAGGCCGCCTATCGGGATACCCAGCGCTTCATCGGCGAACTCGAGGCCCGCTTGCAGGACAAGGACGATTCCCGGAAACTTGAAACTCTGATCGCCCACTTCCTGGAATACAACACCCGCAACGAAGTCTACTGGCAGATGATCACGCGCTTTTCCCTCTACGGCGAGATCAGCGGGGAATCCTCTCGCAAACTCGATGTGGTGGCCCGGCGCTTCATGGACCTGCTCGACCTGGTCTTTGCCGATGCCCCCGCCGGCACGGATAAACGCCTGCTCTCCCATACGCTTTTTGCCTCCTTGAGCGGCATCCTGATTGCGTTTCGCAAATATCCCGGCCGCTCCGAGGCGGAAAGTCTGGCCCACATGCAGCGGGTGGGACGCCTGATCAAGGACATGTTCGACGGCTACCTGGGCCGCACCGGCGAGGCGGCCTCAAGCGGGCCGGCATGATGACGGAGTCGCCCTGAGCCTGCCCGACCGTATTGCTGGAATCCTTCCTATCCCAAAGTGGTTTGCCGAGCACTTTCATCGACGGAGGTCACGACATGTCGTGGGAAAAAAACCTGGCCCTTGTCACGATCGTTCTGGTGCTGGTCCTGTTGGGCATCGTTTGGGGGGTTTCCCGCCATGGTTTCAATTATCTAAAACCGGTGGTGATCGAGCAGGTGCGGGCTGCCACCGGACGTGAAATAACCATCGCGGGCGATCTCCGTCTTAAAATCGGCCTATCCCCGACCCTGGTCACCGGACCGGTCTCGCTGCGCAACCCCGACTGGAGCTCCCAGCCGGACATGTTGACCGTCCAGACGCTGGAGCTCCAGATCAGTCTTCTGGCGCTCCTCTCCAAAGACGTCCTGATCAAGCACCTGCTGTTGACCAGACCGGTCGTACTGGTGGAGGAAAAGGCCGACGGCCGCCGCAACAACTGGCAGTTCGAAGGGACCCTCGGCCAACCGGCCCCCGGTCCTCTATCCGGCTCTGGCAGCTACCATGTCCAGCTTCATGAGGTGGATATCCGGGACGGGACCCTGCGCTACCAAAATGACAAGACCGGGAAAACCACCCGCCTCGAAATCGCTAAACTCACCTTAGAACGACAGGGCGGAGCCCTGCCCCTCAGAATGACGATGGAAGCCGCCTACGACCGGAAGACATTCTCTCTCGAGGGCGGTGTCGGTTTGCTGAACGATCTGCTGAACCCCGGGAAGGACTGGGCGTTCGAACTGGCCGTGAAGGCCGGGGGCTTTCCGTGGCCGAACTGATGGGCAGTTTGAACGGCCACGCCACACTGATTTCGGGCAAGGGCCGCCTGGGCAAGCTGTTTTTCGGCCTGTTCGACGAGGGCCTCGCGCGTCAATTGATCACGCTTCTCAATCCGCGCCAAAAACAATCCGACGCGACCCCCATCGAATGTCTCGTGATCCGCTTCGACAGTACGAACGGTTTGGCCGATTTGTCCCGATTGGTCTGGGTAACCCCCGATGCCGTCGTGGTGGGCGGCGGCCATATCGATCTGGGCACCGAAAAAATCGATATCGGCATTCAACCCACCCCCAGGCAGGGTAAAATCAGTCTCGGTGCCCTCACCAAACCTTTCCGGATGGGGGGCACCCTGGCGGCGCCCGCCCTGCGGATCGATGCCACCGCCACGGCCCTCATCGCCGGCCGGATTGCGGGCGGACTGCTCTTCGGCCCGATAGGCCTTGCCTTGGCATTTTCCGATATTGTCGGTACTGAAGGCGGCAATCCCTGCGTGGCCGCGGTCGCGGCGGCTGAAAAAGGTGTCGTTCCCCAAGAGAAGGGGTTTTTGGAAAAGCTGGAAGACAAACTTCGCTTCTGGCGCGATGAATAAAGCGTACCGACGATCTTCGGAAAGGGAGTTGAAATGACATCGACACAGGTGGAGGCCACGCTGGCCATCGATCTCGGCACCTCCGGCCCCAAGGTGGCGCTGGTTTCCGTGCAAGGGCAGGTTCTGGCTTGCGAGATCGAAAAAACCCCGCTGACCCTGCTGCCCGGAGGCGGCGCCGAACAGGACCCGGAGGACTGGTGGCAGGCCATCTGCCGGGCCAGCCGCCGCCTGCTGGCACGGCCCGAGGCGCAGAACATCCCCATCGTGGGGGTATGCGCCACCACCCAGTGGTCCGGCACGGTGGCCGTGGATCGAGGGGGCAACCCTCTGGGCAATGCCATCATCTGGATGGATTCCCGCGGGGCTCCTTATGTACGCCGCATCACCTCCGGGCCGGTACGGCTGGCAGGCTTCGGCATCGACAAGCTGTGGACCTGGGTGCGGCTGACCGGCGGCATCCCCAGCCCGTCCGGCAAAGATCCCATCGCCCACATTCTTTTTCTCCAGCATGAAAAGCCCGAAATTTACCGCGCGGCCTACAAATTCCTGGAACCCAAGGACTATCTCAATCTGAAGATGACGGGCCGCTATGCCGCCGCCTATGATTCGATCACGCTCCACTGGGTGACGGACAACCGCCGCATCGACCGCATCGGCTACCATGACGGTCTGCTCAAATTGGCGGGTCTGGACCGGGCCACCCTGCCGGAGCTCAAATCGGCCGTGGATATCCTGGGGCCGCTGCTCCCGGCGGCCGCCCGGGATCTCGGCCTGCCGGACAGCCTGCCGGTGGTCATGGGCACCCCGGACCTGCATTCGGCCGCCATCGGCTCCGGGGCCGTGCGCGACTATGAGGCCCACCTCTATATCGGCACCTCCTCCTGGCTGACCTGCCATGTGCCGTTTAAAAAAACCGATCTCCTGCACAACATGGCCGCCATCCCCTCGGCCATCCCCGGCCGCTATTTCATTGCCAACGAACAGGAAACCGCCGGGGGCTGCCTGGCTTTCCTGCGGGACAAGATCCTCTTCCCGCCTGCGGATGCGTCTGCCGCCGACACGGAAGAGCGCCGCTTCACCGCCCTGGAAGCCCTGGCCAGGCAGGTGCCGGCCGGCAGCCGGGGCTTGATCTTCACCCCCTGGCTCTATGGGGAGCGCACACCGGTGGAGGATCATGCCGTACGGGGCGGATTCCACAACCTCTCCCTGGAGGCGGACCGGGGCGCCCTGGTGCGCGCCGTGATGGAAGGCGTGGCCTACAACACCCGCTGGCTGATGGGCTACGTGGAAAAATTCATCCGGCGCAAACTGACCCGAATCCGCATGGTGGGCGGGGGTGCCAATTCCGACCTCTGGTGCCAGATATGCGCCGATGTCCTCGATCGCACCGTTCTCCAGGTTCGCGATCCGGTGACCGTCAACGCCCGGGGCGCCGGCATCCTGGCCGCCGTGGCCCTGGGCTACGGCCGGTTCGAGGACATCGCAGGACAGGTGGCCATCGCCGGCACCTACACACCCGATCCCGGGCGGCACCAGCGCTACCAACCGCTGTTTCGCGCCTTCCTGGACATCTACCGCCGCAACCGCCGGATCTATGCGGGACTGAATCACCGGAAGCCTTCGGGGTGTGCCTCGGGAGAAACTCCGGGAAGTAACCGATCCAACGGCTAGCCGGCGGAAGTCCTTTCAGGATAGACGCAAAATACGGTCTTGCAAGCGATCGGCGCGGTTGGTGAAAACGGCCGCCGAGAGGATCCAAAGGGAATTCGGTCTCACGGTTCGGGCGCAGGTCAGGCGGCGTGCGCCGTATCAACCGTCGACACCAGGCCGGCCAGCTTCTCCTCCCGAAGGACATGGTCGATATCCAGCAGCATGCAAATGCCGTCTTTGGCCTTGGCCATGGCCGGAATGTGCCGCGTATCGATCCGGGCGCCAAACCGCGGGGTGGGATCGATCTGGGCGGACCGGATGGTCAGCACCTCGGACACGGAATCCACCGCCACACCCACCATCAATCCTTCCCCGCCCTGGCCGCATTCCAAAACCACGATGCAGCTGCGGTCCCCGGAGGCTGCTTCCCCCAGGCCGAATTTGAGGCGCAGATCCACCACCGGAAGGGTGCGTCCCCGGAGGCTGACCACCCCGCGCACATGGGGCGGGGCCTGGGGCAGGCTGCGGATGGGCAACATGCCGATGATCTCCCGGATGCGCAGGATGTCGATGCCGTAAAGCTGGCCGTCCAGACTCAAGGTCAAGTATTTGCCTTCCAGGTTCAGCATGGACTTGTCCTCGCCATTGGCCCGCTGGACGTGGCGTGACAAGAGATCCATCGCCGTGTCGTCGGCGATGTGCAGGTAGGCCGGCAGGTTGCCGGACACCCGGTCCTTGCAGGCCGCATCGGCAAACCGGGTATCCACGAAGACGTCCATATCCACCGGCGCACCGATGCGCATCCGTTTGACCATGTAGTCGTTCATGGTCCGCAGGTCTGCGACCGCCGGATAGAGGTCGCCGGTCTTGATGCCTTTTTCCTCGCTCAGGACGTTTTTGAGCACCGGCACCTTGAGCCCCAAGGTCTTGTCGGGATCCAGGAAGGCCACCCCGATTTCGGCCGCCATCTCCGGCTTTTGGGCCACGAATTTGCCCGCCTGGACCAGCATCTCGGTAAACTCGTAGACCGCCTCCGTGTGGGGGGTGATGAAATCATCCCGCATGGTGACCACACAGCAGGGGTGGTTTTCCCACAGTTCGCTGCTCAAAAACTGCAGGTCGGCCCTGCCCGAGGCAATGGCCTTGGTGCCCAGGGGCTCCGCCACCATGAACCCGGCGGCGGCGGCATTGCTCTGCATAAACGCCTGCATCTTGATGGGGGCCACCACTTCGAAATTGACATCGCTCTGCCCCTCCCCCACCATGCCCGCTTTCAGACCGACACCGCTGAAAAACAAATGGGCCAGCATGTGGTGCACGGACATCTTGTGGGGAATGAAAAAGGATCGGGTACGGAAAAAGTCGGCAAACGGTTCTGCATAGCCTTCCCGTTTGCTGCGCACAAAGGTGCTGCCGTTCTTGTGGGCCAGCAGGGTCAGCTTGATCGGGACGCCGAAACTGTATAGATCCATGGCGATGGGCGCCAGGATGAAAGCCGCATCCACGGCGCCTTTTTCCAGGGCCTCCTGGACGGGGTTCCAGCCCGGCAGACAGACTGTCTCCAGTTCGAAATGCCGGGGCTGCAGATCGCCCCTGGCGATCAGGTGCTTCAACACCCCCAGGATGATATGATCGGTAATCTGGATGTGGGCCACCCTGAGCTTGACGCGGCCGTCGACGACCTCCCGGGGGCCCACGACGCTGTCCGGGGCGCTCTTCTCCCGCGGCGCCAGTCCGAGGGCCTCGTCGATCTTGGCCTTCAATTCCGCCTCGTTGAAAGGTTTGGCCACGAAAGCGTTGACCCCGGCATCCACGGCCTTCTTCTCCTGGGCCTTGTCCCCCTGGCCGGTGGCCATAAGAAACGGGATAGGCCGGGTGGCCGCTTGGCCCTTGACCCAGCAGAGCAGTTCGTAGCCGTCCTTGTTGGGCATGTTCCAGTCGCTGATGATCAGATCGACCGACGTTCCCTCCTGCAGGATGCCAATGGCCTGATCCCCGTCCACCGCTTCTATGATCCCCTCAAATCCAAGCTCCTTGAGGGTTTTGATTTCGATTTTCCGCATGACGGCGGTGTCTTCAACCAGCAGAATCTGGACCTGTTTGGGGTCAAACGCCATTCAGTTACCTCGGATGGAAGTGGGTTAATTCAGAAGACCGTATACAACCCGACAAGCCGTTGTAATGGATTCCTGCGGCCAACTTAGCCGCATATGCGGTTTGAACGGAGCCCGCCGATCGAACCGCCTTAAGCGGTATAACTCCTTATCGGTCTTCGGGTTCGCAACTTTAACGCAAATGACCCACCGCAAGGCGGGCAATCTTTATCCAATTTTTACATATGCCAGGAGAAATCGTGATTATAGTGTCGGGTGAGATGCCGTTCGACCGAAACAAAAATAATCGAAACCGGTCGCACTGGCCCTGCTGAAGGGACGCTCTCATGAACAGAACGCACACGACCATATTGGCGGGGGGGATTCTCCTGCTATGGATGGCGCCGATCGTGATCGGCTGTTCCCGGACCGGGGAGCGCGAGGCCGGCCGAAATACCCTAGAAGAGGAGTCTGCCATGAAACCTGAAAACCGGACCTTGTCATCGACCGACGTTCTGCCGCCCATCGACGCCGCCGCCCCGCAAACCTTTGATACGGCTACTTTTGGCCTGGGGTGATTCTGGGGCGTGGACGCCCAGTTCGGGGCGCTCGAAGGGGTCATCCGGACCCGTTCCGGCTATGCCGGCGGAACCACCCCCAACCCGGATTACGGCCACATCGGCGACCACACGGAAGCCGTTCAGGTGGACTACGACCCCCAACGGATCAGCTACGCGGAGTTGCTGGAAGTCTTCTGGCAAAGCCACCGGCCCACCAGCCCTCCCTGGAAACGACAGTACCTGAATGCCGTTTTCTACCATAATGACCGGCAGCAGGAAGAAGCGCTGGCCTCGCAAGCGGCGGTCGAGGAACAACTGGGCCGCACCGTACAGACCGAAGTGATCCCCCTGCGGTCCTTCACCCGGGCCGAGGATTACCACCAGAAATACCTGCTCAAGCGTGAAGCCGATCTGCTGCGGGACCTGACTCGGGTCTATCCCCGCCACCGGGACCTGGTGGACTCCACGGCTGCGGCCCGTCTCAACGGCTATGCCGGTGGATACGGGAGCCCGGAACAGCTCGACCGGGAAATCGACCGCCTGGGACTCAGCCCGGCCGGCAAGGAAAAGTTGGAGATGCTGGTGCACCACAAGGGGCTTTTCAATTAGGTTCCTTCCGCCGAGGGGGAGATTTCCGGAAGCCCCTTTAGCGCACGGGCTACGGCTTGACCTCGGTGGAAGGGCTGTTTTAAGTGACGGATCGAAATCGTCTGCAAAATGTGTTGAAGACTGGAGCAACGCCCATGGGTGAAATCAAAAGCACACTGGATCTGGTGATGGAGCGCACGCGCCATCTGTCGTTGTCCGCGGAAGAGAAAGAAGCTCAGCGCCGGGAAGACTTTGGCAAACGGCTCCAGGGACTTTTGCAGCAATATGCGGATGGGGCCATGCCCATGGATGAACTCCGGGACCGCATGGCGGCTCTGGGAAAAGAAACCGGCGTCACCGGCAGCAGGCTCGCGGTGAAGGCCGTGCTTGATCGTATCGATCCCGACCAGGACAATAACCGATGGCTGGCCTTCCTGAAACATCTGGCACCGGGCCTCGACCGTCCCCTTGTCGCCCTGCTTGCGGCCTATAAAGAAGACCAGGCTGTCTTATTGCAGACCGGGCAGAAGCAGTTGCGGGACCGGCTATGCCGGGATCATGGCATCACCGGTGCGGCCGTCGTACCCAATCCCCGCCGGGATCCAGTTACGCAAAAACATCTCACGACCCTCAGGAATGAGACGACAGAGAGGGTCGCGCAGCTGCTGCAGGAAATGCCATAGGCGGCGGCGAAACCGTCCTTCATGCGCAGGTCGGTATGGTTTTTTAAGCATTGATGCTTTGATCGGGGCCGGGTGGAACTTCATCTCGATGTCGATCTTCCCAGCCGGGGGGGCCGTTCTATACGTAACCGAACCAGGTCCGCTCCACCCGTTCGAAATTCTTGCGTACCGCCGCGGCCCCGGATATCACCCCACCGTGGCCGGATAGCAGCCAGGCCGCGTCAAGCCCGGCCATCCGTTGAATGCTTGCTTTGAGCTGACGACCGTCGCCGCCGGGCAGGTCGGTGCGCCCCAACCCGTCCTTGAAAATCAGATCCCCGCTGAAAAGGGCCTTTTCGGCCGGCCAGAGGAGGGTCACCGCACCGGGGGCGTGCCCCGGGGTGTGATAGACTTCCAGGGTGATATCGTCCACCGCCAGCTCGCCCTCCTGAAGGAAAAAATCAGGCGCCAGAGAGCTCGGATCCACATTCATAGCAGACGGCAGGTAGGGCTCCATCTCCTCCACCAATCGCCATTCGGCTTCGTGCAGGGCGAACAGGGTCGAAGAACGATCGAAGAGGCTCATGGCTTCGATGTGGTCCGGATGGGCGTGGGTACAGATCACCAGATCGACATCGTCTGCCGTCAAACCCAGCCCAACGAGTCCCTGCCGGACATGATCGAAATAGGCCGCGTGCCCCGGATCGATCAAAATCGTCTTCTGGGGCGAACGGATCAGGTAGGTATTGCAGTTGTTGGCATGGGGGGATGTCCACAAAAAAGCATGCAGATGCGGGGTGAGTTCCATTCAGTGATTCCTTCGCTGTTAATGAGGTTTACGATGACACTCTGCCAATCGAAATCATGGCGATGTCATCTGTCAAATCGCAGCAGCCCAGATGTGCGAATACATCACCAATGATGGACTGTAAAAAATCCTTGCAGCAGCCTCGTTTGGATTCCCCGTGCGATATCATCACTGTTGATATCCATATATCAGCAATTTTGAAAGTGTTAGGACAGCACCCGGTATACAGGTATCGGCCGGGCAATGGTTTTGATCCGATGCCCGTCAAGATCATTTATGACGGCACGGCAGGCTTTGAGCGTGCAGACGCCGCTTCATCATTACCCGTGAGTCGGTTAAAACCGTTGACGTCTGCGCTGAGAACAGCGGTGAGCTTACGCTTAAAACCTCCATCGGCCATGGTCTGCCCCCATGGTTAAGGTTTCAAACTGAAGCCCTAAGTGGTTGGATCAATCATCAAATCGATATGATCTAGTCCATCATTTTGGGGTCAGATTTTTTCGACCGGTCAAATTCGGGGAACAGATCCTCTTTGCGGAATTCGCGCAGCAGCATGTTGACGATCCACCACCTTTGGCCATCATTGTAGAGTCGCATTTCTATGGTACCGCGTCGGAATGGTTTCTGGTCGTCTTGCTCAAGACAACCTTCATAGACGCTAACCGCCCTGGCAAGGTTGCCGGACATTTCCGTTCGCCGGATTGTTTCCCGCCAGTAGCGCTCCTTTTGATAGGAAGAAGCCGCCATGGAGGCCATGAACTCCTTTACCTCCAGGAGAGCCGACAAATAGCTTCCTTCTTCCGATACATCGGCTCTCATGATGCGGGCACCGGGAAGGAATAAGGCCAGCATCTGATCCCCATTGCCTTCACATTCCTCAGGCGCGCACACGCTGTCATACAATGTCTCAATGACCGTATCGATATATTTTCCCGGAACACTCAATATTCTATGCCTCCACTCGGTTGATGGTCTTGCATGGTACGGCCCTTGCTCATACATATTGCGTACCAGCCAGGCCGCGCGGTCTCTTAAGATTCATAACCTATCGATATGATAGTCGATTTTCAAAAAAGTCGGATTGGCGCGTTCGCATCGAGTGACAAGCTTGTTTACGATTGCGGTGGTTAACCGCAAACGGCGTAGACAGCCATTGGAACGTTAAATTCAGCCGTCCCACCCCGCAAAACCGCATATCGCTTGGATTCCGTCGAGGACAGCATCCCCTGCAACTCCCGCCAAAATGCAAAAACGGTCGCTTGGAACCCAAACAATGTGATACTGACAATGCCATATCGTATGTGATCATTTACGAAAAAGAGCACAATGCGCGCGCCGGTCCTTTTTCACATCGACGGTACCCTGATCCGCGACGGGGGCGCCTCCGCCAGCGCCTTTGAGTTAGCCTTGCGCGACCTGTTCGGGGTGGTGGCAGCGTCGTCGGCCCCGGTGGACAAACACGGCCGGTTCAAACGCCTCCTGGCCCTGGCCGACTGATGGGAGCCCCGCCATGACCCTTACGGAAGACATGCCCGGCAAAGGATTCTTTATTTCCATCGAAGTCGTGCCGCCAGCCGGACCGGACGCCGGGCCCCTGCTCAAGTCCCTGGCGTCCCTGGCCGACCTTCCGGTGAACGCCTTCAGTGTGGCCACCAATCCCGTGGCCAAGCCCCGCATGAGCGCCATGGCCCTGTGCGCCCTTATCCAAAAGCGCACCGGACGGGCCGCCATCCTGCATTGCACCACCCGGGACCATAACCGCCTGAGCCTGCAGGGTCTCCTGTGGGGCGCCCAAGCCCTGGGCATCGCCACGGTGCTGGTGACCACCGGAGATTTCGTGGCCTTGCAGGACCGCGCCACGACCTCCGACGTGCGGGACATCCACCTTTTCAGCCTGCTAACCATGGCCAGGGAGGCGGGCCTGCGGGTGGGGGTGGTCCTCGACCCCCGCCCCGCACCGGGCGGCCTGGCCCGCGCCGTGAAGCGGCTGGCCCGCAAGGCCGATGCCGGCGCCCAGTTCGTGGTCACCCAGCCGGTCTACGATGCATCCCTGGCCGACGCCCTGGCCGAAGCGACACACCGCATCGCGATCCCGCTCATCATGGGCCTCCTGCCCCTGCGCACCCCACGCCACGCCGATTTCCTGCACAACAGGGTGGCCGGCATTACGGTACCCCGGCCCCTGCGGGAGCGCATGCACCAAGCCCACGACCCCATTGCCGAGGGCATCGCCATCGCCCGGGAAAACCTGACCCTGGCCCGGGAGCGGTTTGCCGGGGCCTGCATCATGCCGCCCTTCGATCACTATGAAATCCTGCCGGCCATCCTGACGGTTTCGTGAATCGCTCAGCTCAATATCGGCGTTATGCGGCGCTCCTCGTCAGTGCGCTGTGCCTGGTGCATGCCTCCTTCCTCGATCTTGCACGCCTTGACCTTGAACGATGCACGAAACCGTTTATAAGATCACTCCGGGATCGCATGCGAAAAGATCTTATAGCGACCAGCAGCGGAAAGATCGACGCCCCCACCGCATGTCATCCATGCCGATGAATACCAACGGACAGGATTTGAACCGCTTGAAACGAAAAGGAGGAAGATCCGCCATGCAAGCATCATCCACCGGACTGCCGGAGAACATTGCCGGACTGCTCTGCTACCTGCTGGGCTGGATCAGCGGCCTGGTGTTCTATCTCATCGAGAAGCAAAGCGATTTCGTGAAGTTTCATGCCACCCAATCTATCATCGTCTTTGGGATCCTGACCCTGGCCAGCATCGCTTCCGGGGCCGTCCCCTTCATCGGGGCCCTCCTGGCGCCGCTGCTCTCCCTGCTGGCCTTCGCCCTCTGGATCATCCTCATGATCAGGGCGTTCCAGCATCACCATTACAAACTCCCCTGGGTCGGAGACCTGGCGGAAAAATATGCCCGCAAGGACCTGATCTAGCGCTTACCCAATACCTGACGAGTGTCCGTCCCTAGCGGATTGAAAACGAACGCGAACGCCGGCTTGTCCGCCAAAGGTGGATGGGTCTACCGGCGGAGGGTCGGGGACCGCGAAACGCCATTGACGGATGGAGACGTTAAGGAGGCTTTATGCTTTACCGTTTTGACGGCCGGCAGCCCGTGATCGGCCAGGACAGTTATGTGAGTGAAACGGCAACCCTGATCGGCGATGTCGTGGTGGGGGCCAACTGCTACATCGGCCACGGGGCGATTATCCGCGGCGACTACGGGCGGATCGAAATCGGCAGCGGCACCGCCGTGGAGGAGGGGGTGATCATCCATTGTCCGCCGGGTGATGTCCATCGCATCGGCGAACGGGTCACCCTCGGCCATGGGGCCATCCTGCACGGGCGGGTTATCGGCGAGCTGGCCGTCATCGGCATGGGGGCCATTCTCAGCATCTGGTCCGAGGTCGGCGAAGGCGCTATCGTGGCCGAAGGCAGCGTGGTGAAGGCCAACCAAAAGGTCCCGGCCGCCAAGGTCGCCGCCGGAAATCCGGCCCGGATCGTACGGGATGTCAGCGAAAAGGACACGGAACTCTGGGCCCTCGGCAAACAGATCTATATCGACCTGGCGGCCAAATACCTGGCCCAGGGGATGACGCCGGTGGGGTGAGCACAAATCCCGCCATGGAAACGGTCCGCCACGGGCGAAGGCATTGAATTGCCTTGGTTTTTATAGTACTAACATGGACATGCGCTATAAGGACAGGTGCCGCGCCGGCACCGGCAGCACCGAATACTTAGCGCCAATCCAACCGCCAAAACGGGTGAATGCCATGCAAACGCAACATCTGGGAATGATTCGACGCCATAGGTTCTGGTGCGTGGTGGGTCTGACGGTTATGCTCGGCACGCTCATGCTCACGACCGTCCCTGCGCCGGCCGCCGACAACTGGTTTGAAATGGGGCTGGCGGATCTCAAGGACCAGCACTACCAGGCCGCCGTGGACAAATTCACCAAAGCGATCGAAGCTGTCCCTAATGATTTCGAAGCCCTCAACAACCGCGGTTTCGCCCGCATTTACACCGGCGACTACGAAGGGGCCATCGATGACTGCACCCGCTCCATCGCCATTACACCCGGTTCGGCCAAAGCATACAACAATCGGGGCTTCGCCCGCCTGTTCATCGGTGAATTCGATGCCGCGGTCGCCGATTTCAACCAGGCCCTGACCATCAATCCCCGCTACGTGGATGCCTACAGCAACCGCTGTCTGGCCTGGACCCGCAAAGCCGACTATACCGAAGCGATCGCCGACTGCACCGAGGCCCTGCACCTCAACCCCCGCTCGGCCAAGGCGCTCTACAACCGGGGCTACGCCCAGGACCGCCAGGGGAATCCGGGCGGTGCCATGCGCGACTACATCCAGGCCCTGAAGGTGAATCCGGACTACATCGAGGTATTCAACAACATGGCCTGGATCATGGCCACCTCCCCTGACGCACGCCTGCGGGACGGGCGCCGGGCCGTGGCCTATGCCGAAAAAGCCGCCGCTGATACCAGCGACATCAATTTCCTGGATACCCTGGCGGCGTCCTATGCCGAAAACGGACGTTTCGCCCAGGCGGTGGCCATCGAAAACCGGATCATATCGCTCCTGGCGAAAGCGCATCAGACCGACACCATGGCCCTGCACATCCAGAGGTTGAGCATCTACGAAGAGGGCCGTCCCTATCGGGAACCCATTCAAATCCAGCCGGTGAGTGCGGTTACCGATCTTCAGGGCGAACTGGCAACGCTGGACGCCCTGGTTTTCGAAACCGCTGCGACGCCGGCCGTCTATACAGCGGAGCAAACAGAAGGTTTGATCGCCGCCGCGTCCGCTGACGGCGAAGGCGGCGCCCGCCCCATGCTTCTGGCCCAGACAGAAACAAACCCTCCGGTGACGGTTCCCGAGGCCTACAACCAATCCGTCCGGACCGCGCCCGGTGAGCCGGTGGAAATCACCCTCGACGCCAAGGCCGATGGCATGCCGCTGACCTTCGAGCTCGAAACCGTGCCGTATCAAGGCAGCCTCCGGGGAACCCTGCCGCATCTGTTGTACATGCCCCGCCCCGGTTTTGAGGGCCAGGACCGCTTCACCTTCCGGGCCCGCAATGCGGTGGGCCTTTCGAACCTGGCCACCATCACCATCACGGTAGCTGAGCCAGCTCCCCCGGCGGAGGAAACCACTATCCAGGAAGAAGCTTCGGAAGCACTGCATGAGAAAGAGGTCCCATCGCCCCCACCGGCGCCGATTGAGGAGACGCCCCTGGCGGCGCCGGAGAAGGAAGCACCTGTGGCCGCTCCGCTGACGAAAGAGGCGCCGCCGGCCGAGGCCACGCCGCCGGCGTCTCCACCAAAGGCCGATCAGGACGCGGCCGCCGCGCCGTCAACAGCACCGGCACCCCCCGCCCCGGCCACGGAACCCCCACCGCCACCGGCACCTGAACCGGCAGCGGCACCGGTACCGGCCGCGAAACCTGCTCCCCAGGGCCTTTTCACCATCCAGGTACGCTCCGTGAAAGATCCCGCCGGCGCCGAGGCCGTCGTAGCCAAGCTTCATGCCGCGGGCTATAACGCCTTCAGCTACGCCGTGGAAGTGCCGGAAAAAGGCGTGTGGCACAGGGTCTTCATCAACACCTACCCCACTCCGGAAGCGGCCAAGGCCGCCCTGGAGGGGCTTGACAAGGATCGCTTCAAGGGCGCTTTTGTGCGGCGCGTACCCGGCGATGCCAGCGTGCCGGCCATGGCCCCCGATGCCAAGCCGGTCCCGCCGGCGGAAACCCCGGCCCCGCCTCCGGCGTCGCCTGCTGCCGCGCCAGCTCCCGCGCCCGTGCCACCATCCACGCCTCAAACAGCTCCCCCCGCTCCGAAGACGGCGCCGGCGACCGAAGGCGAAGCCGACAACGTCCCTGGACAGCCGGCCATTGCCGTTGCCGCGCCCCGCTTCCTTTACGCCTATCAGGTCAAGTCCTACCAGCAGAAGGAAGACGCCTTCCAACTGGGGGTGGAGCTGACCACCCAGGGCCACCGGGCCTATATCGGCCGCGGCGTCATGGGGTCCACCGGCGTGTGGTACCGGGTCTACGTCGGCTGCTACCAGACACCTGAGAAAGCGGAACAAAGCCGTGCCGACATTCGCCGGGAGGGGTTTCCGGAAGCCTTTCTGACCCCCATCGCCTTTGCCATTGCGGTTCGGCCGGACGCCGATGACCCGTCCGGCGAAACCTTGCAAAACCGCCTTATGGCCGCCGGTTTTCTTCCCTACCGCCTGCCCGCGGACAACCCTGACGGCTCATTCGCCGTCCTGGTAGGCGGTTTCCGCGAAGCCGATGACGCCAAGCAGGTATTGGCCGCTTTGAAACAGGCCGGTTTCCAAGGCAAGATCCAGCCGCGCTGACGGCACCGCACAGGGGATCGGATCTCCCCCATGACCGGTTCTCCATGGGCGCCGGCCGCGGACCACCAGGCCATCCCCCATCCCCAATGACGCCGCACGATATTGACAAGCCCTTCCGCCGGTTATATCTCAGTTCCTTTCACCGCCCTTCAGGTACCACCTGAATAGCGGTTTCTCTTTCAGCCTGATAAGGGGTGCCGACGTTGCGGCCACAGTGCCCAACCCACCACAAGGTTTCGTGATTCCATCGTTGACCACAACCCGTTCAACGCCAGTAAAGGGGGCGTCATGCTCAAGATCGACAATCTCCACGTCAATGTAGGGGGCAAGGAGGTCCTCAAAGGGATCGATCTGCACATTGCGGAGGGGGAAACCTTCATCCTTTTCGGACCCAACGGTTCGGGCAAGACCACGCTGCTCATGACCCTGATGGGCTTCTCCGGCTATGAGGTCACCGGGGGGACCATCCTGTTCCGCGGCCAGGACATTACCCGCATGCCCACCTTCGAACGGGCGCGCCTGGGAATCGGTATGTCCTTCCAGCGGCCACCGACCATTTCCGGCCTGAAAACCCGCCATCTGGTGCAGATGTGCAGCCGCGGGCGGGACGTGGACATCGAGCACATGGCCCGGCAGGTCCACTTCGAGTCGTTTCTGGAACGCGACATCAATTCCGGCTTTTCCGGCGGCGAGATCAAGCGTTCCGAGCTGTTGCAGCTCATGGCGCAAAACCCCCGGCTCGTGCTCTTCGACGAACCCGAGTCCGGCGTGGACCTGGAAAACATGAAACTCATCGGCCGGACCGTGCGCATGCTGCTGCAGGGCGAAATCCAGCCCCGGGCCGATACCCCCATGAAGGCGCTCAAGGCCAAGGTCAACACCGCGGGACTGATCATCACCCATACGGGCTACATCCTGGACTATGTCAACGCCGACCGGGGCCATGTCATGTATGACGGCATCCTGTGCTGCGAGGCCCGGCCCAGGGATATTTTGGAGCACATTGCCCAGTTCGGCTACAAGGAGTGCGTGCGATGTCTAAATTAGAGCAAACCGCCCCATCCGATATCGATTTGAAGGCCTATTCTTTCGAGGGGAGCGATGCCCCCCTTCTGCCGGACCTTCGCGAAGTGAACCCGGAGGACCGGCAGCAGCTGCGTATGGCCGGTGTGGATGTCGACGAGGCCGAACGCAGCGGGACCTTTCTCCAGTTCGATCGAACCCAGGTGCACTGCCGGACCAGCGATCCCGGCGTGGAGATCCTGGGCATCAAGGAGGCCCTGGACCGCTACCAGGGCCTGCCGGAGTATTACTGGAAAGCTCTGACACCGGACACGGACGCCTTCACCCGGGAAGCCGCCGAAGTGATCCACGGGGGTTACTTCATCCGCACCCGCAAGGGCGCCCGGATCGCGCAACCGGTCCAGTCCTGCCTGTATATCAAGGGGCGGGACGTGGCCCAGTCCGTCCACAACGTGGTCGTGGTGGAAGAGGACTCGGAGGTGCACATCATCACCGGGTGCGCCACGGCCCACGGCGTGCAGTCCGCCCTGCATCTCGGGATCTCCGAATTCTATGTGAAAAAGAACGGCCGCCTGACCTTCACCATGGTCCACAATTGGGGAGAGGAGGTGGCGGTCCGCCCCCGGACCGCGGTCCACGTGGAGGAAAACGGGGTCTTTGTGAGCAACTACATCCTCCTCAAGCCGGTCCGCACCCTGCAGTCCTACCCGGCGGCCTATCTCAACGGGCGCGGCGGTGTGGCACGCTTCAATTCGATCATCGTAGCCCCCCCGGGGGCCCACGTGGACACCGGCAACAAGATCATACTCAACGCGCCGGATACCCGGGGGGAGATTATCTCCAAGACCATCACCACCGGCGGGACCATCATCGCCCGGGGCTTTATCGGCGGGAATGCCGTGCCGGCCAAGGGGCACCTGGAGTGCAAGGGGTTGATCCTGGGCAAGGGGGTCATCCACGCCATTCCGGAACTGGTGGGGTCCGTGCCCGGCGTCGAATTGTCCCATGAGGCCGCCGTGGGCAAGATCGCCCAGGAGGAGATCGAATACCTCATGGCCCGGGGCCTGGACGAGGAGGAAGCCACCTCCACCATTGTCCGGGGCTTCCTCAATGTGGACATCATGGGGCTGCCCAAGGAATTGAAAGCCAACATCGAGAAAACCATCCAGGAAAGCGAAAAGGACATGTTCTAGTGATGGCGGATCGACGCGGCCACCGACCTGCGAGCCAGCCGCACCGGTGCCGTCCGCGCCGCAACCGGCCCAATCGACAGACCTGGAGGCGCCCATGATGTCCGTTACGCTGAATCCCATCGGAACCGCCCACACGGATGCGGCCAGCATTCCCCGCCACTGGACAGTGTCGGACGTGGAGGGCACCATAGTGATCGATCCCGAATATACCGAGGGGCTCGCGGACATCGCCGCGGGCCAGCGCATCGTCGTGCTGTTTCATTTCCATCAAAGCCCCCCTTTCACGAAGGACTTTTTGAAACAGACCCCGCCCCATCGCGGGCAATCGATGGGGGTCTTCAGCATCTGCTCCCCCCGGCGGCCCAATCCCATCGGGCTGTCGGTGCTGGAAGTCGTGGCGCGGGAAGACAATGTGCTGCGGGTGCGTCATATGGACATGCGCGACGGCACCCCCATCCTCGACATCAAACCCCTCGTGACCGGCGAAGAGACCCTGCCGAGCCACGCGCAGGCGTGAGGCACCTCCCGAATAGCAGGAGACCCCCGGCAATTTTTCCGGAAAGCGTTGGAACGCCTTTGATGGTTAAGAGTTGACCCCTTTGTCCCGCACCGAGCACCCTCTCCGGGTTCTCCACCAGCGATGGGGGTTGAGACAAAAAACAATGCTGCTTCTTCCGTGGAGAATCGTATGAAAAAAGCTTTGGGGGCGCTGACCCTGTTCCTGATCGTTGTAGCGGCCTACCTGTGCTTCTGGCCGGTGCCGGTCGATCCGGTGCGCTGGCAGGCCCCGGCTTCTCCGGGCTACACCGGTGTCCACACCCCCAACGACCGTCTGGCGGATCTGGAAATGATCCCCCTGGGAAAAGAGGAAGGCCCGGAGCACATCGTCCTGGCCGGCGACGGCAGGCTCTACGCGGCCGTGGCCAGCGGCGCTATTCTGCGGATGGCGCCGGACGGCACAGACCAGGAGGTGTTCGTGAATACCGGGGGCCGGGTGCTGGGCTTCGACTTCGACGCGGCCGGCAACCTGATTGCGGCCGATGCGATCAAGGGCCTGCTGTCCATCAGTCCCCAGGGGAAGATCACGGTCCTGGCCGATCAGGTGGACGGCGCGCCGATCCGCTACGCCAACGCCGTGGTGGTGGCCGCGGACGGCGCCATCTACTTCAGCGACGCCTCCACCCGTTTCGCACCGGCTGCCTGGGGCGGCACCCTCGAAGCCTGCATCCTGGACCTGATGGAGCAGTCCTGCACCGGGCGCATCCTGGCCTACGACCCGGCCACCCGGAAAACACGCATCCTGGCCAGAGGCCTAAGCTTCGCCAACGGCGTGGCCCTTTCCCGGGACGGGCAATTTCTCTTCGTCAATGAAACCGGCCGCTACCGCGTGTGGAAGATCGCCGTGGCGGCCGAGGACCTCGACGTACGCCAGGGATCCCCCCTGGCCACTGTCCTGCTGGACAACCTGCCCGGCTACCCGGACAACCTCATGCGCGGCCTGGACGGGAAGATTTGGCTGGGCTTCGCTAAACCGCGCAATCCCACCGTCGACATACTGGCGGACAAACCCTTCCTGCGCAAACTTACCCTGCGCCTGCCGCGCGCCCTGTGGCCCGTACCCCGGCCCTACGGTCATGTGATCGCCTTCACCGAAGAAGGCCGGATCGTGGCCGATCTCCAGGACCCCACAGGGGCCTACCCCGAAACCACAGCCGTCACCGAGACCCGCAACCGGTTGTACGTGCAAAGCCTCCACGCCGATTCCATCGGGTGGCTGCCGCGCTGAGGAAACCTGTTTCCGCTATTCTTTCTGACCGCAGCGCTTGTATCCCTGCAGAAAAAAAAGAGCACCGGCGCCCTGGCATTGCCACGGCGCCGGTGTCTTCCAGCGAAGATGTTTATTGGAAGGCGTTAAATCAGGGTATCGGCATCCACGTAGTCCAGCCCGAAAGCCTCGGCCACCCCCCGGAAGGTTACCTTGCCGGCCACGATGTTCAACCCCAGCCGGATTTCCTTGTTCTCCACACTGGCCCGCTGCCAGCCCTTGTTGGCGATCTCCACCGCGTAGGGCAGGGTGGCGTTGGTCAGCGCCAGGGTCGAGGTCTTGGCCACCGCCCCGGGCATATTGGCCACGCAGTATACCAGGACCCCATCCTGCGTGAACACCGGGTCGGTGTGGGTCGTGGCCCGTGAACATTCGAAGCAGCCCCCCTGGTCGATGGCCACATCCACCAGCACCGCCCCCTTCTTCATGTCCTTGAGCATGTCGTTGGTCACCAAACGCGGCGCCTTGGCCCCCGGAATCAGCACCGCCCCCACCACCAGGTCGGCCTCCTTCAGAAGCGCGCGAATGGTGGCCGGGCTCGACATCAACGGAAAGCAGTTGGGCGGCATGACGTCGCTCAAATACCGCAGACGGTTGAGGCTCATATCCAGGATATACACCTTGGCCCCCAGACCGCAGGCCATCTTGGCCGCATTGGTCCCCACCACGCCACCGCCGATGATCACCACCGTGGCCGGATCCACGCCCGGCACACCGCTCAACAATACCCCCTGACCGCCCTGGGGCATCTCCAGGTATTTGGCCCCTTCCTGGATCGCCATACGCCCCGCCACTTCGCTCATGGGCGTCAAAAGCGGCAGGGAGCGATCCGCCTTCTGGATGGTCTCATAGGCGATGCCGATGCAACCGCTCTTGAGCATGGCATGGGTCAGTTCCTCGGCCGCCGCCAGGTGCAGATAGGTGAAGACAATCTGCCCCGGCCGGATCAGGTCGTATTCCGATGGCAGGGGTTCCTTGACATGCATCACCATCGCGGCGCGCTCGTAAACCTCCTGGGGGGTGGCCACTATCTCGGCCCCGGCCGCCGCATAGGCATCATCGGCAAACCCGCTGCCGATGCCGGCCCCCTTTTCCACCAGCACCGCATGGCCGTTCATCTTCATCACTTCCACACCGGCCGGCGTCATGCACACCCGGTTCTCTTCCGTCTTGATCTCTTTCAGTATCCCGACGATCATGATCGTTTTATACCTTCCGTATTAGATCTGTCCCGTCAACTTCAGCACTGCCTGGGCAATGGCCGCGGACATCACATAGGATCCCACGAAACTGAGGCAGGCCACGATAACAATCTTCCACCCGGCACTTTTGAAGAGTTTCAACTCATTTCTCGCAATGGCGAATCCGGCGTATGCCAGCACCGGGGTCGCCATCGGCAGCAAAGCGACCGCGGTTGTATATTTGATCACAAAATCATGGGTCGGCATCCAGGGGAGCGAAACAACGATCAGGACCACGGATACCCACAAAACCGCAGGCCACCCAAGCCCGACTTTTTTGGTCAGAACTAGGCCAAGGACCGTGAAAACATACAAGATGGCATAGCCGATGAGCATGTCCCCCAGATGGGCTGTTTTGGCCGTGCTGATCCCCATGGGGGCATAGAAGTTAGCCGCCTGAGCCACCATGGAGATGACGGCGAAAATAATCAAAAACGCGGACCATTCGATAATACTGAACGAAGGCTTATTGGTTTGTGTTGCCATAATGATCTCCCACTTTGAAAAGACGGTTTCCTATTTGCGGCCGAACTTTGCATACATCCACTCGGTAAGCGGAATTCCCAGATAAATGGACATATACATGCCGGTGGCCGTGGTAATCAGGTTGCTTGCGGCCGCATAGGCCATGACCAGATCGGCCTGTTCGGGCGACACCAGTTCTTTTACGGTCGCGGCGGCCGCCGTCATCATGCTGGCCGATCCAACCCCGGAAGCCATACCCAGGGCATAGGGGTGGAAAATGTTCAACGACGCAAAAATCGACCCCATGAAGCTGAAAAACAGGGCGCCGATGACCGTGCCCACGATATAGGTTCCCATGGCGCCGATCCCTTCCGGGCTTTGCAAGCCCCATTTTTCGGAGGCCAGGGCCAGGGAAGGTTCCCGGCAAACCGAAAACGAAGCACCAATAGACTCCCGCCCCATCCGCAATACAAGGACGGCAATCGGCAGCGTGATCAAGATGCTTCCCAGATTGCCGAACTCCTGGAGCACCATTGCCAGTCCGCCTTTAATGATTTTGTCCATATTGGCACCGACAAGAACAGCCAGTTTGGCAATAAACAGAATGATGCCGATTGTGATGCAGGGGGTGGCGGCCTTTTGTTCGAAGGTGCCGATGATCTTGCCGAAACCTTTGAAATAGTTTTCCGTCATGGACGGGTTCAGGAACAGCGCTATCAAAAACGCGTAAACAAACGGGATCAGCAGCAATACGGCCGGCCCGACTTTGAATTTTTGCAGCCCCAGCAATTCCGCAATCACGCTGATAACCAAAACGGCTAAATGCAGTTTGTATTCGCGGGCCTTGGCCACCCATACACTTTCCTTCATTGATAACCTCCTGTCTTCCGAATAAGGGATTTGCGATCCTGCAGGCCGAGCCGTCGACTCTACAGGACTTTCCTAAACCCCTGACAAAGCACACCTTCAGCCCAAAAGATCGAGAACCGTCCAGAGATACATCCGGGCTGCGTCAACGAGTTGTTCGACCGCAACAAATTCACAGGTGCTATGAGCTTGGTTGATCGAGCCCGGCCCGCATACAACGGTGGGGAACCCCATATGGGGGGCATCCGACCCGGCCACAAACGCCGTCGCTTCCGTGGGCCGCCCGCATACCTGGCGGTAGGCGCCTAACAAGGATTGGACCACCGGTTCCTCGAGCGCAATATCATTCGGAGGAATGAGCCAGGAGGGTTCGGTGATCTCATAGCGGAATCCCGGGTCCTCCGCTTTCAGGCCGTCAAGCCGGCGCTGGAATTCGGCATAGACCTGCTCTTTGCTTTCACCCGGCAGTGTGCGGCGATCGACCTCGAGGGCGCAGGTGTCGGGCACCATGTTCACTTGGACACCGCCTTTGATGACGCCGGGATTGAAGCGGCCGTGACCGCAAAGCGGATGGGGGGTCTGGGTCAACAGCGCTGCGTTGTAGTCCGCAAAGGCCCGGATGACGGACGCCATCCGGATAATCGCATTTTCACCCTCTTCGGGAACGCTGGAGTGCGCCGCCCGTCCGAAGGTCCGGATGAAGGTGCTCACCCGGCCCTTGTTGGCCGGACAGACGCTAAGGTCCGTGGGCTCGCCGATAATGCCCTGATCGGCAAGGGGCCCGTTGCGGCCCACATCCTGGCTGCCATGCATCTGATATTCCTCATCGGCGATACCCGCGATGATCAAATGGCCTTTGAGCTTCTTACCGCTTTCTTTTAACAGGCGGGCGATTTCGAGGTAGGCGGCCAAACCGGCTTTCATGTCGCAAGCCCCCCGGCCATAGACGCGCCCCTGCTTTTCCTCCACGCGATAGGCATCTTCGTAGCCATCGGTGCGTGCGGTATCCATGTGGCCGGCAAGCATGAGCCGAGGCCCAGGGCCCTCCCCCGCCAGGAAACCGAAAACATTGGGGCGATCCGGGAGAACCTCCTTGACGGTCACGTCCATACCCAGTTCAGCCATGTGATCGGCCAAATACTCGCCCATCTCCTTTTCGCGGTAACCCGGACGCGGGGCTTCATCAAACGGGTTTTCGCTTTTGATAGCCACCATGTCCTTCAGTCTTGCCGTCAAGAAAGCCTGATCGACTTGAGCAGCGAGCTCGTTGAAACGTCCTTCATCCATTCAGCGCTCCCCTCTTTTGTGCTCGTTGGTTGATCCTGTTTGTTCCGTTGGTCTTCAAAAGAGCGTTCCTATGATGATTTTTCGGCATATACCGGATAATCGCTGCAAAGCTGCCGCACTTCACTTCTGATCTGCAACCCGAGATCCTGGTCATCGGGAGAAGCCAATAGGCGGTCCATCCAATCCGCTATCCGAGCGATGACATCCGATCCCATTCCGCGCGTCGTCACGCCGGCGGTGCCGATACGAATCCCGCTGGCCGCCCCGGCCTTGCCGGTATCCCCTGGAACCACGTTGCGGTTGAGCACAAGGCCAGCGGCTTCGAGGCTTTGCTCCGCCTTTGCGCCGGACAGGCCCCGGTCCGTAAGATCCACCACCACTTGATGGTTGTCCGTCCCGCCGGTCACCAGCCGGTAATGGCAAGCCGCCAGATGGCCGGCCAATAATTGAGCGTTTTCAATCGTTTGCTGCTGAATGCGTCTAAAGGCCGGCGACAGGGCGAGGTTGAAAATCAGAGCCTTGGCGGCAATCATGTTGACGGCACTGGTCCCCTGGGTGCCGGGGAACACCGCCCGGTCGATCTGGCGCGCATAGTCTTCCCGGGCCAGGACAACGCCTCCCCGCCCGCCCATCAGAGTCTTATAGCAGGTGAAAGTTACGAAATCGCAGTGGGGCACAGGGCTCGGGATGACGCCCGCCGCCACCAGGCCGGCCAGGTGGGCCATGTCGGCCAAAAAATAGGCGCCCACCGCCTGGGCGATGGCACTGATCCGTTCGTAATCGATCAGACGGGGATAGGAGCTCGCTCCGGCCACAATCATTTTGGGACGGAAGGACCGCGCCATGGCATCCAGTTGATCGTAGTCGATGCGTTCGGTCCCGGGATCCAGGGTATAATGGCGGAAATCGAAGCATTTGCTGGTAATGGAGGCCTTGTGTCCGTGGGAAAGATGCCCGCCGTGGGGAAGGCTCATGGCCAGAATGCGATCGCCCGGATTCAGTACGCTGAAATAGACGGCCAGGTTGGCGGATGTCCCGCTATGGGGCTGGACGTTGGCGTATTCGGCACCAAAGAGCGCTCGGGCACGCTGGATCGCCAGCCGCTCGACATCGTCGACATGCGCGCAGCCGGCATGGAAACGGCGCCCCGGATAGCCTTCGATGGTCTTGGTGTTCAGCACCGATCCCATAATTTCCATCACCGCCCGGGGCGTGTGGTTCTCGGCGGCGATCAAATTGAGGGTGGTCTCGATTCGCGTTTCCTCATCGGACACAAGTCGGGCAAGTTCAGGATCTGCCGTTCTCAGGTTCTCCATGTTCGGATCTTTCCCTCCATCGGCATCAATAGATGCCACGCTGTTTTGACAAGCACCGTATTGGCAATGATCTTCGGGACCGCGGCGGCGCGTCAAAGACAAGTTAAAGGTGAGGCAAATAAACAATAAGCGTGCCATGTAGGTCGAAATCAAGTGTCCAACCGGACCAAGGACGGTGCTCATCGAAAATTAACAATTGTATTTCAGAAGGTTATCCTTAGTCGCCAACGTGGTTACGCCGACCGGCCTTTAGACCAAGTCACGCCTGCGGTTTTCTCAGTTTTAAAAAACCGTTTCGGCTTCATCGGGTGGTCTCCGATCCCAACCGCCCTTCAATTCTTGGTTTCTCATTTTCTATAAACCTGCCGCAGCCAAATTTCTCATTATCGATAATTAATGAATGGTTTTGACCGGTATTGACCCCGGTCGAAAGTTTTTATATGTAGCATTTTTCATTTTTTAGAAACAATGCGGTTGCCGCTCTAATCGGGATTGCGAACACGACCAGCAGACGGGATGGGGAGAGCCGGTTTCCTGATGGAAGACCTCAAACAAATTCGGCATACGGTTCAGCATGTCGTTTCCGCCATCGCGGCGGCGCTCGGCGTCGATGTGGCCATTGTCGATCGCAACTTTGAAATCGTGGCCACCAGCCGGACCTTTCTGGAAACACGCGGAACCGATATCAACCGGAATTTCATTCGCGGGGTCTATCGCAAAGGGGCTGAAGTTGTTACCAACCCCGGCTTTCACCGCTTGTGCGCCGGTTGCCGCTATGAAGGCAATTGTCCCGAAACCGCGGAGGTCATTCGAACGATTTTCTATAATGACCAATGGCTCGGGGTCATCCTGATGGTGGCTTACACCCAAACGCAGAAGGAAAAGATCCTGGGCAACACCAGCGAACTCCTATCGTTCCTGGGGGAAATGGCCAACCTGATCAGCGATGAGATACGCCTGCAGGAAAGCCTTAAAAAAGAGAAACTGACCAAACGGCAACTGGAAACCGCCATCGATTTCATCGACAGCGGCATCGTGGCCTTGAATCGCCACGGGGTCATTACGCAAATCAACCGCCATGCCTGCAAACTCCTGCAAGTATTGCCCGAACACGCCGTCGGCCAGGATATCAGCGTGTTTTTGCCGGACGACATCCTCAAACCGGTCTTGCAGGACGGCGGAATGATTCCGCCCCAGGAACTCAAGGTCCAAACCCCGCAGAAACTGCACTGTTATCTATCCGTCAATCCCGTGAACCTGGACGGTCAGGTCCAGGGCGCGATCATCTGCATCAGCGACATGAGCGAGCTGCGTTCAACCGTATATGAATTTTCGGCCCGCAATATCGAAACCACCTTTGAAGACATCCACGGCATCAGCGATACCATCAGGCAGCTGAAAGTGGACGCCCAAAGGATCGCCGCCAACGATTCAACCATTCTGATCTTGGGGGAGAGCGGTACCGGCAAGGAATTGTTCGCCCGCGCCATTCACGCCAGCAGCAAACGCCGGGGGCAGCCGTTTATCGCCGTCAACTGCGGCGCCATTCCTGAAAACCTTTTGGAAAGCGAACTGTTCGGTTATGACGAGGGGGCCTTTTCCGGAGCGCGCAAAGGGGGCAAACCCGGCAAATTCGAGATGGCCGGAGACGGGACCCTGTTTTTGGACGAGATTGCCGAACTGCCCATTCACATGCAGGTCAAGCTGCTGCGTGTGCTCCAGGACGGCCGGATCGAACGCGTCGGCAGCATAACGTCCACCCCGGTCAACGTCCGCATCATCGCCGCCACCAACCGGGATCTTGAAGCCCTGGTCAAAACCGGCAACTTTCGCAACGACCTCTTTTACCGGCTCAACGTCGTGCCGTTCGTTATTCCGCCGCTTCGAAGCCGAAGCGAAGACATCCCCGGCCTGGCGCGCTTCTTTAAAGACAAATACAATGAAAAAATGAACAAAGCACTGGTTGACTTCACCCCCCAAGCCATGGCTATCATGATCGCCTATCGCTGGCCCGGCAACGTGCGGGAAGTGCAAAACGCGGTGGAGTATGCCGTGAATTTCGAAGCCGGCAACCATATTCGCCCCGAATCCCTGCCAAAGGGTATCGTGCAGAACAGTGTCGGCGGAGCCGGCGGCAAATTCCTGGCCAACAAGCTTCGCGTCTACGAGCAATCCCTGATCGACGATGCCATCCTGCGCTTCGGCAATTCGGTGGAAGGCAAAAAACAGGCGGCTCGGGAGTTGGGCATCAGTCTGCCGACCCTCTATCGTAAAAGGAAGGAGTGGGGCTCCGAATGAATTGTCCCGCCGCGAAGCAGCGGCGTATCGATAAAGGCAATGCAACGCCACAAGCGGCGGGGAATTAACCACCCCTTGTCCGCCTTTGGCGGATTAAAAAAACCGTAAAGCGAACGGCCATCGCCGTCCGTCGGCGACCGTTCCCCGGGAAGCCCTGCGGGGTAGGGAAACGTACAGGACAACCACCAACCAGATAAGGGGTTGAAACATGGACTCGTCTGTCGATGGGGAGAAACATCCGGCATCCGTTGAAGGGCCGGCGGGACAGATGCGGGACCACCGGAAGTCGCATCCGACACAGGTGCTGATCGATCTGGACAACCTTGCGCACAATATGCGCCTATTGGAGCGTCTGGCCGGTGGCCGCCCTCTGTGGCCGGCCATCAAAGCCAATGCTTACGGCCACGGCGCACTCATCATCGGCCGCCACCTGGCAAGTTTAGGGTATGGCACCCTTTGTGTGGCCCACAGTTCGGAGGCGGTGCACCTGTTGGCGCACGGCCTGCAAGCCCGATTTATCGTTCTGTCCCCCGGCCTGCCGGAAAACATGGCCGAAATCGTGGCCTATGGCCTGGAGCCCTTTGTCTGCGATCTAGCGCAGGTTGCCGCGCTATCCGTGGCGGCCCGGCGCACCAACCGGATCATCGATGTCCACCTGAAAGTGGACACCGGCATGGGCCGGGTCGGCATCCCGCCCGGAGCGGTGGCCTCTTTCCTGGCCGCCTGCGAAGCACACCCTCTGGTTCGCGTAAAGGGTATCGCCAGCCACTTTCCAAAGGCGGACGAGACCGACAAGGCGTTTTCCCGTCACCAGATCGACCTCTTTCAAACCGTACGCGATGCCGCCGGTGCCTTTGCCGTCCCCTATTTCCATATGGCCAACAGCGCCGGCATTTTCGACCTGCCGGAAGCGCATTTCAACGCTGTTCGCCCCGGCATTGCCATTTACGGCCTCAAACCCTCGGCGGACATCGTCAATGAGCAGGTCAACGAACTCAAGCCCGTATTGACCCTCAAGACCCGCATCACCTTTCTCAAGGACGTTGCCGCGGGTACCGGTCTTAGCTATGGCCACCGCTATGTGGCCCCCGGCCGCTCCCATATCGCCACGATTCCCCTGGGATACGGCGACGGCCTGAGCCGGGGTCTTTCGAACCGGCTCGAGGTCCTGATCCAGGGACAGCGCTGCCACCAGGTCGGGCGCATCTGCATGGATCAATGCCTCGTGGACGCCACCCCGCTCAGGGGCCAGGTCGCCCCTGGGGATGAGGTTGTGGTCATCGGAAACCAGGGGAACGAAACCATCCGCGCGGACGAACTGGCCGCCAAAATCGATACCATTAACTATGAAATTGTCACGCAGTTGGCCGATCGCCTGCCCCGCATCGCCGTCACGGCACTTCCACACCGGCCGGCGTCAGGCCCACCCGGTTCTCTTCCGTCTTGATCTCCTTCAATATGCCGACGATCATGGAACACCTCCTCAAAAAGAAAACGCCCGCCGCAAGGCAGCGGGCTATCTGAAAAAAGCAACGTCTTAGGAGGCCGGCAAGTGAGCCTCCTCCCGCTTAGCGGAAGGCCTCAGGAAGCCCCCTCGAAGGGGGCTTGAAAATAGTTTTTGCGGTTTTGGTTTTGAATTTCCCTTTGTCCCGCGCCGAGCATCCCGTCTGCGGGCGGAAAAGACGCGGCGACCTGCTTGTCCGCCGAAGGCTTGCCGCAGACGGGTTTGAGTCCGCCGTAGCTAAAGCGAAGGCGGGGCGCGCAGGGTTAAGCGGGACACGGGCGTTTGAAGCCTGTCACGCCGGGGCGTGATTGCTTCCGTTTTCTTGCACGTGCAAGAAAATGAAGAAAACAATTGATGTAAAGCCACCCCGGATCGGTAAAACCTCTCCGGGGCCTCCACCAGAGGCGGAGGGCCCGGGGGTTAAAATAATGTCAATCGTCAACCACCAATTCGATCCGTCCCTCAACAGCGCCGCCCGGCCCGTAAATACCATAAGGGATACCCGTACTTGTGGGAGCACCACCTTCATATGCCGGGAAAGCCCTATTCAGGTAACTCAAAAGAGCCATCCATTCCTTTAGTTCCTCTACCTCCTCTGTAGCAGGATTCCTATCGATCCTGAAAGGCAAGTAATCTATAATCGGTTCTCCACTCTCGTCTTTGGGAATTATCGAAAGACCAGAAGGGCCAATAAAATCATTTACCACATACAACAACTGGAAAGCATAAAGGTCGACGACCGCATGATATAATCTGGTTGTATCCGGATCTACCGGAGTTGTCGGCCCCAAACAGAATAGGTCATCGGGGGCATAAAGGCTTACGCTCTGTACACCCTGCAGATAAGGTGCAGCTGGGTTGTATTCGATTTTGGCGCCCGAGAAATTCAGGTAATAGCTCGATCCGAATTGCTGGGAAACCGTGAGACCGACTTCCGCAATGATATAAAGCTCCTGTGCCGTAAAATAGGCGTGCATCAACGGATAACCGGGAACGGGCTGAGTCGTGTCGGGAGAAATCCCCAACGGCAGACAATTGTAGACATCTGAAAATGTGACGATCCCTGTATTGCCCTCAAAAATTTCATCCCGGATAACACCGGTCGGCACGATCCCCACGTCGACCGGGGTCCGGTCCAATCCTCCGTTGGCGGCCAGTTCGTTCGCAACGTTCCGGACGGAATCCGCGCAAAGACTGCCAAGACCGCTCACGCCGGTTGCCTGGTAAGCCCCCATATCCAGATCAAAGTCGGTTCTTGAAACAGGATCGGCCAGTCGGGGCATCCCCGCGTCAGAAAGTGATGCATTGATCCCGGCATTGTACTTATCGACCATGAGCTGTATGTCCGGATCGCCAGGGACCGTATCGTCTACAGGCACAAGGTGAAAATCAAACCCGACAATACGCCCGAGCTTTTTACTATAGGTAAAATCAAGATGGCTTACCCATTCCCCGTATTCTCCCGGGGAAAAGATGATCGTACTGGAGCCGCCTTTTACGTAAGCGTCATGTGTTGCGGTATGCGCATGGCCGGATGCAATGATATCGATCCCGCTAACATGTTCGGCAAGTTCGATATCTTCACCCGCGCCTCTTGAATTGACGCCCGTGTGGGATAATGCAACCACAACGTCGACCCCGTCATGGTTCCTAAGATCATCAACGCCTGCCTGGATAAACGCATAGTCATGATTAAATGTGATGGGTTTGGCCACAGGAGCATCCTCATCGGCATTTTCCCCCATCAAGCCCAGGAGGCCCACCTTGACCCCATTTTCAAGTTCAATGACTTTTTTGGTAACGATGGTGCCGGTTGTCATGAGATATTCGATCCCATCATCGCCGGTCCCGATTACATCATCCGGTATGGTATTACTGGCCACGATCGGTATGTCGAAATCATCTTCCAGCCCTGCACTCAGAAGCATATAAAGACCGGCCGGTGTCCAGTCGAATTCATGGTTGCCCAGGGTTATGGCATCATATTCCATGAGCGAGAAAAATTTTAATGCGATGGGATCACTGGCGGTCAGATCATACGTGGTCCCCATAAAGTAATCCCCTGAATCCACCAGTAGTGTTGGGATGCAAGCCTTGGCCTGTTGATGCCGGATGTCTTCTATGACGGTTGCTATCCGCGCAAACCCGCCGGTAACATCGTCATCTCCCAGGCTATCCGGGGAATAATCGATAAAGGGCCCATACCCGCTCGCATGATGGTGTACATCGGATGTTTGAAGAAGCGTGGATGTTACCCCTTTGGCCCTTACCGCTACGGTATCGGAACCAACGAATTCAGCGCCATTGACAGATCCGCTTACGGTCAATTCTTCTAATCCGGTAAACATGCGGGATTGCAATTCCCGCCGGTTGAATCTGACCTTCAGGTCCGGCTTGCCATCCTTGTCATGGTCGCCGATTTTGGTTTTGGATTCAGCCGATATATCGTATCCATTTACGCTTAAAACGACACTCCCCACGTCGATTTGCCGGACATTGTATGGACATCTCTTCGGAAATTCGATGTAGACCGTGGTCCATTTCCCCTTGCTTTGAAGATTAAATGTATTTGGATTTACATCAATGACGGCATCGAGGATGGCATCAGGGGGAGGCGGGTCGGCAGCAAGAGCTGACGAGGGAAGTACCACTAGCATTACAGCGGCCCATAAGAGCAACATCTTTATCCGGCCAGAACCCACTTCTACGCACTTCCCTGTCATGGCAAATCCTCCCCCTTTAAGTTGTGATGGCACTCAATGCATATAAAAAAGCCGAACTACACCGTCGGTGACCTTGACGATGTCACCCCTCGGCAGCCCGGCTATCTTGCCTACCTGTGCGTCAAGTACCCGCGTCGGTCGAAGACCCGTGGTTTTCCGTCCGCACCTCACGGTGGGGTTGGCTTTGCGAATTGTAAATGTATTGTGCGTGTGTCATAGGCATTAGTAATGGAGGGGGAAACGTGTCAAGCAAACAATAGGCCTTGGTTGCCGGTAAGGATTGGCTATCTTGCAGAAACCGTCCCTGATCGGCGCATGGGTCACTCCCGCGAGACCTTAGAAGGCGGGGGATTCGTTATTAACCCGGCAATAATAGTTACCAATTATGCTGCGTAAGCAATCTTAGGATGTTTAAAGTATTTTGCAACGCGCCTTGGCAATTTTTGTAGCATGCGAAGGTGGCTTAGCGCCTTGCTCTTTAATTGGGATTTTGACCTGGCTGGCGCACCGGAATGAACCCCGGCCTTCAAATCACAGTTCAAATATTCATCTGGATTCAATTCGGGCGAATACGAGGGCAAAAAGAACAGTTCGATTTTGTCTTTATGCTGATCGATCCAGTCTTTGACAATATGACTATGATGAACTCGCAGATTGTCCAAAATCAAAAATACCTTTTTGTCGGCATCTTTTATCAATCGTTTGCAAAATTTGATAAAGGTCTGCGAGTTCATTGTCTGATTGTAGATCATGAAACGGACTTTACCCTGATTGGTAATCGAAGAGATCAGGTTGACCCTTTCCTTTTTTGCATTGAGCCGTATGGCAGGCGTTTTTCCTCTTGGCGCATAGCTTCTGCCATGCTGACTGTCGCTGCAAAGCCCGGTCTCATCCCCCCAATTGATCTCAGCGTCTTCTTTCTTGGCCCTGACTGCAATGGCGGGATACTCTTCGTCAAGCCATTTTTGAACCAATTTTGGGTTCTGTTCATAGGCTCTGCGCAAAGGCTTTTGGGGGGTAAAGCCCCAGCGGTTGAGGTACTCACCTACGGTGCGAATCGGCATATTGATGGAAAAAAGCTGCGTGATCAACTGCTGGACAGCCCGACGGGTCCAAAGGGCAAATGGGAACTTGAGTTGATCAGGGGTTTTATCGGTAATTACCTTTTTCAGCTGCTTTTCCTGCTCTGGATCAAGCGTTCGGCAACTACCGGTTTTGCGCCCCCGTTTCTTTGCCTTAATCGCATTTTGACCGCCTTTTTCGTAGGCTTTAAATATCTTGCACGCATTAGTGTAGTGAATGCCAACAACCTCACCGATCTCTTTGTAAGTTTTGCCAGCTTTGCGAAGCCTTACAACTTGTCGGCGCAGTTGCTCTTGAACCTCTGGTTTAAGCTTTCTGGTGTCTGTTGTTTCCATGCGAAGTACTATACCATACTTCGCAGTATTTTGGTATGAATAATCGCCGGGTTAATAACATCAAATCATCTCGATCTATGCCTCGTGGGCCTCATCAGCCTAACCTCAGGAAAATCTTGACAAATTAAAATGCCTTTGAGTATCTACAAATCGGGTCTACATTCTCGTCATAGCTTTCGGTTCTTGCTCCTCCTCGCTGGCGATGACCGAAGTTTCCCCTGAGCTCACCGCCATCCATTATCCTCCGCAGCGCCTCCCAAGCGCCATCTGCTGTTCATTCATCTGAAATGATCATCGACGAATTCAAGGAAGGGGGAATAAGATGAAAAAAGCCATAGGGTATGGATTAATAGGTGTAGCAGTCGTTGCGGTCATCTTGGCTGGATTTTACTATCTGTTTCCTGAAACTGTGTTCAAGCTGGCACTGAACACGCAACGACGCGCTGCCGATTTAATCAAAAAGGAAATTCAGGTCGATGGCCAAAAAGTAGTCTACCTGGAAGGCGGAAAGGGAGAAACCGTCTTACTCCTTCATGGGTTTGGAAGCAACAAGGACACCTGGACGGCCTTTGCCAAATACTTGCGGGGGTATCATTTGGTGATCCCCGACATTGCCGGTTTTGGGGAAAGTTCACAGGTATCAACGCATCGCTACGATATTGACAGCCAAGTGGGGCGCATCGAGCGATTTGTGGAAGTACTCGCTCTCGATAAATTCCATATGGCGGGAAATTCATTAGGGGGCGCTTATGCCGCAGCCTACGGGGCTAAACATCCCGAGAAGGTGTTGACGATGGCTTTAATAGACACGGCCGGAGCGCCATCACAGAATAAGAGCGAGTTCGCCATGCAGCTGGAAAAAGGCAATAATCCCTTCCAGATTAACAGCATCGAAGATTATAACAGGCTAATGGATTTGGTTTTCACAAAGCGGCCCTCAATGCCTGCGCCTTTCAGAAAAATTTTAGCAGCCGATTGGATCGCCCACACAGAGTTCAACATGAAAATATGGAATGACATGCAATCAGTCGAATTTTCCAAATTTTCCATAGGCCCCGCCCTGTCACATATTCAGGCGCCGGTCCTGATCATATGGGGGGATCAAGACAAAATAACCGATATTGGCGGGGTTGCCTTCATAGAAAAGAATTTAAAAAATTACGAAACCGTTATTCTTAAAGACACGGGCCATTGTCCCATATTTGAAAAGCCTGAAGAAACAGCGAAAATATTTCGAAATTTCTTGGAGAAAAAAATTTAAATATACCGGGTAGTGAGTTTTAGTATCGCCAAATCGTCCGCAAAACTCACGGAATTGGGCCAGCTGATATTTAACTTGAACCAAAGCTGAAAATCATTGCCATCCCAGCCGCATCGCAAGCACTTGCCGGAAAGACCTGCTAGTCGATGTTGAGCATCTTCTTCCCCATGGCGACACGCTTCTCCAAATCGGCGTCCTCCAGTTCTTCGGCCACCTGCTCCAGAACGTCGGGGATTTGGATCTCCTGGGGGCATTTCTCCAGGCATTCACCGCACTGCACGCATTGGGAGGCATAACCGGCGGTGCCGGAAATGATGCCGCTCAAGCGAATGGCATACAAGACCTTGCCCTCCTGGGGATTGCCGAACATGTGCATCTTGTTGTAGACCTCGAAGCAGCCGGGGATATGCACTTCCGATGGGCAGGGCAGGCAGTAGCCGCATCCGGTGCAGCCCACCTTCATCAGCGCCTTGTACTTGCGGCCGGCTTCTTCCACCAGCGTGCGTTCTTCCGCGGTCAATGAATTGGGAAGCGCCTCGGCGGCGATGGCCAGGTTCTCTTCGATCTGGGCTTCGTCGTTCATGCCGGAGAGCACCACCGTGACCTCGGGGTGGTCCCACACCCAGCGCAGGGCCCATTCCACCGGCGTGCGTACCGTCGCCGCCTTTTGCCAGATGGCCGCCACCTCCGGCGGCGGGGTGGGCAAGGCCAGGTTGCCGCCCCGTAGCGGTTCCATGACCACCACGCCCAGGCCCTTGGATGCGGCATAACGCAGCCCCTCGGTGCCGGCCTGGTTTTCCTCGTCCAGATAATTGTACTGGATCTGGCAGAACTCCCAGGGGTAGGCGTCCACGATCCGCTTGAAATCAGGCAACCTGCCATGGAAGGAGAAACCGGCATTGACGATGCGGCCGTCGGCCTTGGCTTTATCCAGGAAGTCGATCACATCCAGGGCCTCGAGCTGGTCCCAGGGCTCCCCAGCCAGGGCATGCAGCAGGTAGTAGTCGATGCGGTCGGTCTGAATCTTTTCGAGCTGGGCGTCGAGGTAGGTGTCCATGTCCGCCCGGCTTTTGATCATCCAGGAGGGCAGCTTGGTGGCGATCCGGACCTTGTCGCGATAGCCGCCAGCCAGGGCCCGCCCCATAACGGCTTCGCTCTCCCCGGCGTGATAGGGCCAGGCCGTATCCAGGTAGTTGACCCCCTGGTCGATAGCGCTGCGGATCTGCTGAATCGTCCGCGGTTCATCGATCTTGCCATCCTTGGTCACGGGCAGCCGCATCAACCCGAACCCCAATATAGATAGTTCGTCCCCGGTTTTCGGTATTTTGCGATACAGCATAATGTCCTCCAGTCATATTGGGCCGGTGTGCCAATCGGTTTTGGGACGCCGGCAAGTTTCTTTAATCTGCGTGATCTCCAGCTTTCCCGAAAGCAACTTGCGACAGCATAAACTGTTTCTGGTCGTATAGGCAAGACAGCCGGCATAGCCCGGCAACTACCGATAGATTCACGGACATCTCAAGTGCAACGTCCCTTACCCGACCCACGCGGATTCCCAGTTTGCCGAACGAATCCTCGAATGCGACGGCAGGGTTGGTATCCTTGGTCGTGCATTATTTCCTTCCACCGCTCCCGGGTTGCCACGACCGGCGCGTTGTGGTACGTGATCGGCATCTATCCTATTGATTCAATGTAGCAATTTTGCAATTGAAGTTAGCGAGCAACGGACATTATCACGGCCACCGGGGCGTTCTATGCTTATTCCTTTTGGGCCCTGCATGCAAATGCACATCTGATGAACTTTTAGGTATGCTCCATGGCGCGATGAACCAAAGATGATCTTAGGGAAGCCCATATCCGCAACATATAAATCAAAGAAGATGGAACCTACGGCAGAATATTGTCTAAAGACTTTCAATGAAAATCTGAACCGGATTTACCGACATTAAGGTAAAACGCCCTACGCCTGGTTTCCACTTGTTTACCACCGTGAAAAAATCCTGAATCGGAAAAATTTTCCGTCAACGCCGGTTTCAATCATGGACATTATCCAAGCCAAAGCGCCACATGAGATCGATGAAATCCGAAGACTTTTTCGGGAATACGAAACCTACCTTGAGATTCATCTCCACACCATTGCTGAAATGTACGCTGCCAGGTATGTTTGGCATTAAAATGATCGAGAACGGATTCGAGGTGATTTTCTGATACAGCGGAGTTTGAATCACCCTAAAGTTCGGACACATTACATATGCGCAACGCAAAATCGGACAAGTTGTTCAACAGAAAAAAACAGATGAGCGGGATACTTCACATCACAAGCGGCGACATCGCCGGCGAAAGTTTGGCCAAGTCCGAGCTTCCGGGAGAAGTCTTCGTCTGGCATGACATCCTCTATGACGGACCCCGGCAGCCCGGTTGGCCGGATGAAAAGACGCTCCGTGCCCGTGCGCTGTTTCTGGAGGCGTTCACCGCCGGCGGTTTGGACAGGGACCGCATTCTGCAAACGTTGCATACCCAGTATCAAAGGCTGGCGGAAGCAGGATCTTATGAACAGATCGTTCTGTGGTTCGATGCCTGTCTCTTTGACCAGTCCATGCTGGCCCATATCCTCACCTGCCTATCCCACCAAGGGATCCTGAAGGCGGAGCTTCTGTGCGTCGACGCCTTCCCCGGCATCCAGCCCTTCCACGGACTGGGGCAACTGCAGCCGCAACAACTGGCATCCCTCTATCCCAACCGGCGTTCCGTCACAGACGCGCAGTTCCGGTTGGCCGCTGTCGCGGACGAGGCCTTCGCAACCCAGGATCTTGCGTTGCTTACCGAACTGTCGGAAATGACCGGACCGCCTTTACCCTGGGTTCCGGCGGCAGCAACGCGCTGGCTGCAGGAGCAGCCCGACCCGGCCACTGGACTAGGACGGCTCGAAAAACTGGCCCTCGACGCGATTCGGGCCGGCTGCCAAACACCGGGCAGGATTTTTGCCTCGGTGGCGGCCGCTGATACCCCGCCCCAATTCTGGGGAGACACAACCCTGTGGGCCAAGATCAACGGACTTGCGGACCGTATCCCGCCGCTGGTGAAGATCGAAGGACCTGCGCCCAGGTTGCCGCAATGGGAGCGTCCCGTGTCGCTCAAAGCCTTCAGAATAAAAGCTTGCCCGGATCGGCCGTTAGACACGGCAATTGAAAAGCGCTAAGGATAAACCGGATTTTTCATTGCGGTAAGTAAAAATGTGCTCGATTTATCGCTGAACCAAATCAAACGAGGTCGTCGTGAAGCGCCTATTCCTGTTTCTGCTTCTTTTCATATCAGGAACCATCTATCCAGCCCATGCCCAGGAAATTGCCATCGTTACGGAAAATTATCCGCCCTATCATTACGAGCATAACGGCGTTGTCGTGGGCCAGGGGACCGAAACGGTTCAGGCGGTTTTAGACGTATTGAACATCAAGGCCCGCATCGAGATATACCCTTGGGCACGCGCTTATTATATGGCGCTGCATCATAAAAACACGCTGATTTTCGGCATCGCCCGAACCCCGCAACGGGAAAGTTTATTCAAATGGATCGGCGTATCCTCTCCGGTGCGCTATTGCCTGTTCGCATTGACAAGCCGCAACGACATCCGCGTACGCACCTTGGAAGACGCCAAACGATATAAAATCGGAACCGTTCGAGATGACATCGTCGAGCTGTATTTGTTGCAGAACGGGTTTCAAATAAGGACGAATATCGAACCCAACAGTTCGTTTGAGGCTAATTTCAAAAAATTGACCAACCAGCGTATTGATCTGTGGGGAGTGGCGGATTTAGCCGCACACTATATCGCCCAATCCAACCGATACCCGAAAAGCATTATAAAAGAAGTCTATTACCTGAAAACGTTATCTGCCGGGGGCGCGTATATGGCGTTCAGCAAAAATACCCCTGACGACTTGGTCGATCGATTCAGGGAAGCACTTAAAAAAATCAAAGCCGATGGAACCTACGATCGAATATTGTCCAAATACGTTCAGTGAAAACATAGCGCTTGAGATGCGTTGCTGAAATTGATCCGGAAAAGTTTTCCGTCAAAGCCGGCTTCAATCATGGAATCAAACGGTTGTATGTCCGCCCCTGCGCCCGGGGCCGGGGTCTTGGCAAACGGATTGCCAAACAACTGATTCGGGAGGCGGTTCATCTGGGATACGCCGTCATGGTTCTCGACACCCTTGAGCGGCTGGAGGCGGCCACTCAGCTTTACCGATCATTGGGTTTCATGAGTGCGGAACCCTATCATGACAATCCGCTATCCGGGATCGTTTATATGAAACTGAGCTTGCGAAATCCGCCGAAACAAATCATCAGATAGGCATGGCCCACGCTCTTGGCTGATTATAGGCTAAAAAACAGCTTCTAAAATTTTGGACACGCGATAGCCCGCCGCCTGCTGGCAGGGGGCCTCGCTAAAACCATTATTATGCCAACCGTATTTTCACATCCCGCAATTGCCTTGGCGACAACACCCCTATTGCAAGGTTTAAAAAGAAAACCGCTGCTCGTCATTTCCGGTGCATTATTAACCGTTTTGCCCGATCTCGATGTTGTTGCGTTCAAATTCGGGATACCCTATAGTCATATGTTTGGTCACCGGGGCATCAGCCACTCCATTTTATTTGCCTTTATGGCCAGTATCCTCTTTACCTCTATCAACAGGCAAAAGGGCTTAGACAAGAATCTGCTTGTTTGGGGATATCTTTTTATCTGCGGTCTGAGTCACGGCTTATTGGATGCCGCAACAAACGGCGGACTTGGCATAGGACTGTTTTTGCCATTCTCGGCCGAACGGTTTTTCTTTCCCTATCGCCCCATTGAAGTTTCGACGCTGAGCATCACCAGGTTCTTCAATGGGCAGGGCGGGTTTGTGCTCCAAAATGAAATATTGTACCTATGGTTACCCGCCATCGGCCTGTTTCTATTGCTCTATGTGCTGTTAAGGATTTTCAAAACCGTTTCAGGGCATCAACACCCGAATCGATGTTGATCACAGAAATGCCGGATATCGAGATCACGCCATTTGAAATTTCGCTCTATGATGACGTTTTAGCCTTATGGCAGTGCTGCGATGGTGTGGGTTTGAGCGATGCGGACTCATGGGAAGATATCCAGAAATATCTGGAGCGCAATCCCGGGATGAGCTTTATTGCTTCGTCTTCCGGAAAAATCGTGGGTGCCATACTGGCAGGCCATGATGGCAGACGTGGCTATATCCATCACCTGGCGGTACATCCGGATTTTCGCAAAAAGGGGGTGGCGCGTCGTCTCGTCGATTGCAGCATCGCGAAACTAGAGGATTCCGGCATCCGCAAATGCCACCTCTTTGTCTTCAACAACAACCATGCCGGTCTTTCATTTTGGCAGAAGATCGGGTGGCGCCGCCGCCTGGAATTAAGTATCGTCTCCAGGCAAACGGCAGAAGACCGATCTCAAAACCCACCGCCCCCATAACCGTCATGAACCGGAAGGGAAATTTGCAATGAACGTCGTAACGCTTCTGGGCAGTCCCCGAACCAACGGGAATACGGCAACCCTCGCCAAAGCCTTTATCGATACCGCGGAAGCGTCGGGGGCCGAGGTACAGACCTTTCTGTTAAACAAGCTGGACGCAAGGGGCTGCCAGGCCTGCAACGCCTGCAAGACGAAAACGGATCGATGCGTGATCGAGGACGGCCTGACGGATGTGTTGGAAGCCGTAAGGAACACCGATGTCCTGGTGGCGGCAACGCCCATTTACTTTGCCGATGTTTCCGCACAATTCAAGATCTTCGTCGATCGCTGCTACGCGTACCTGGAGCCTTTTGACGACATGCCCACGCACAGCCGTTTGGCGACGGGCAAAAAATTCGTCCTCATCACCGCCCAGAACCGGGACGAGAGTCTGTTTGACGAGGTTTGCACCAAATACCGGATGATTTTTAAGTTTTTAGGATTTCGGGAAACGCATCTCGTCCGGGGTTGCGGTCTCAGGGAAGCGGACGCGCTGATAAAGAAAAACCGCCAGGATCTTATCGAACTCTCCAAAGAGACGGCCCGCAATGTGTTAAACCGGACGGCGTAGTGAAGACAGACCCAAATGATTCATCCACGGATAGACATCCACACCCCCCTTGGATTTTCGGGGAAAACCCCGGAAACTTGAGTGAAAGGGGAATCCGTCAGCTTCTATTCATTGGAATTCAGCCGGTGGCAGTTGACAGCAGCCCCGTTTTAGGCGCATTTTGCCAGACAACGCCCTTCCGTATTGCTTTGAAACCTCAAAGGGCGTCTGATCCCATGATATTGCTGGTCGGCACGCATCCATTAAACGTTAAAAGTTGATCTTATGGCACCCAAATATCGAATTGAATCCCAAGACGGCATTACGACGATCCGCTTTGCCGCTATCCCTGAGCTGGATGACATTCGCCAGGCAATCGATGATGTTGTCGAAAACTATCTGAGTGGGCTTAGGATATGGGATTTTAGCAATGGTTTTAGTCTGACCGACGCCGAGCTGAAGCAGCTGGCCGAATACGGCAAGTCAAAATTTTCGATTCCTTCGAAGGTCGCCGTTATCGCACTGAATGACCTCGCTTATGGGGTGGCGCGGGTTCATGACGTTTACCGGGAAGATGGGTTTTGCGAACAACGGATCTTTCGAACAGAGCAGGAAGCACGCGCCTGGCTCCTTAGCCAACGGCCATAACCAGACTTTCGCGCCTATGCGAGACATCTATCGACTTACCGACCGACCTGCCGCACCCTTTGACAGCCCGGGGCAAACCCATCCCGACTGACCTCGATTGTCATGATTGAAAAGCTATACATCGGCACCAGTGGCTATTCCTACCCCGAATGGGTGAAAGCGGGTTTTTACCCGCCGGGCACCTCCGGCAAGGTGATGCTTGAATCCTACGCCCAACGGTTCTCCGCCGTTGAGCTGAACTATACCTGGTATCAGATGCCTCGGCCGAGCGCCATCGAGCGTCTGGCCATACGCGCGCCGCAGGGCTTTGTCTACACGGCCAAGCTGACGCGGACCATGACCCATGAAATCGATCCCGGCGGCTGGCGCACCCAGGTGAAGCAATACCGTGAAGGCATCGCCCCGCTCGTCCTCGAGCGGCGCCTGCTGGCCATTCTGATCCAGCTGGGGCCGCGCTTCGGGCGAACCGTGGAAAACCGCAAATACCTGGCGCGGCTGCTCGATGAACTCGCGGCCCTGCCCCTGGCCGTGGAGTTTCGCAACCGCTCGTGGGCGGACGACCGGGTGTTTGCCGAGCTCGAACACCGCCGGGTAAGCCTGGTGGCCGTGGACGCGCCGGATGTAAACGCCATGTTTCCCCGCCTCGATGTGGTGACAAACCCGGACCTGTTTTATGTGCGGATGCACGGGCGCAACGCCCGGGGATGGGGATCGGGAAACAAGCAGCTTCAATTCGACTATGACTACACCGAAACGGATTTGGCGCTCTGGAGCCGGGACCTGATCCCCCGGATGGCGGACAGGGCCAAAACCGGAGTCGTGTTTTTCAACAACCATGTCCGCGGACAGGCGCCCCGCAATGCCCGTTTGCTGACCGACCAGCTTGAAGCCGAGGGTTTTTCACCGAAAACCGGCGGCGGATATATGCACCCATCCGGAGGCATACCGGTCTAACCGGGTCAGGCCCGGGAAAAGCGTCTGCGCCCAATAAAAGGCGCCTTGACCTTCAATCCTTTTTCATTATGGTACAAGGAGGGCCAGCATGCCTTCCTGCATCATCTGAGCGCCGTCTTCGGCTACCATGAGATGCTGATCGTCAAACCGATGCGCTTCTAACGCGCCCGCCCATGGATGGCGCTTCACTAATGAGTGACCAGCTCGAACGCCTCCCGTTTCGAGTTACAGATCAATTCATGAATGTCCCATTTGGTTCCGTTGTCGCGGGGTTGTTCCAGCTTCTGAGCCATGACGACGTGTTCGCCGAGTGCCCGCAGGGTAATCATGCCGTAGACGGCTACATTTCGGTCCTGCTTCTCTTCCATCTCCTTCTTGAGTCGCGTGCGTTCCTTGGCGTCATCAGCCTCTTCGATCCGACGGAAATAATCTCGAAGCGCGTCAAAATACTTTAGAGGTGCTGAGTGACATATGGCATCTCCTTCACGGGTCTATAGGGCTTTTTATGCTTCTTCTCCTGGCGTTCGAATGGAGACCATTCTAAATTTGCTCTTGCAGTCGCGGATAGGGATGCCGGTTAACCCTTACAGAAAGCCGTTACCGACTTTCTCCCGGCAGGGACTTACACCCTGCAAGATGCGCCGAGCTTTGCTCGGCGCGATAACGCCAGTTTAACCGGCGTTTATCGGAGCGTAGCGGAGATAAACGTCCGTATTTAAACTTTTGTTACGCTTAGGTGATTGATTTTGAATTGTTTCCAAATTTAATCAGCGGTCTCGGAAGAAATATTATTGCGATAAATGCAGCAACTCCCCAGAAAAGAAAATTGTACTGTTTCCGGTAGTTGACTGCAAACGCAAGGAAATTGGCCGACTCGTGTAGTAAGATTGCCGGTAATACACTTCCTTGGGCTTTGTATATAAATAGTGCCATGACAATCGTCCAACAAGTAAGCAAATATATATAAAGAATAAGGGAGTCACCATATTGAGACGATCCAGGTGCAAAAAACAGAGGCAGATGCCAGAGGGCCCAGAGAGTGCCTACAACAAGACTGCCCCCAAGTGATCCCAGCCTATTTTGAAGTTCTGGCAGTGCAAATCCTCTCCAGCCGATCTCTTCACCAAGCCCGTTATAAACCAAGAAAAAAATCATGAAACCCAAGGGCATAGATGGCGAAAACCAATTGTTAGGTAATTCAGCTTCTGAAATCAAGACTGCTGTCAATGTACTTGCAGCCGCAATCACCAGTGGAGTCAATATTGCTGCAATGTACCATATTATATTGAAACGCCAATTTAATGAACGCTTTATTAGATGATGAAGCCCATATTTCCCATTTGTTATCAACAATGAGGTAGTAGCCGCAATTAAGGCTGCTGGAACTCCGATAAGGACAAGTAATCCACCCAATTGTCTAGGATCGTAAGTGAAAGGTATTTCAAACAGTTTTCCAATACCAAACAAAGCCCATAGTATCGAATACGAAATCACGACATACAGAATGAGATGAGATAGCTGAGTCTGTTTTGCCATATTTATGTACCTAGATATTTTCTTAATCTAGTAAAACCACAATTAAGCATAATGCATTTTTCAGAGGCCGGGCGGCGATTGTCGAAAATGAACCGCTGAAAGACATTGTTTATATTTGTTTTAACCTTAAAAAAACCGCGCCGTAAGCCCGGTCCCACTGCAAAAAATTGTTATCTTCTTTCCTCATAATCCCAGTAAGATTCATAAAATGTATCATGTAACATCAATTCATCTGTTTCATCAGAGGAAAGACTTTCACCATCCCAATCCTCAATTTCAATAATGTTTGGTTCAGTTACGCCATCTATGAGAGAGCATAGATGAAAACAGGGATACGCACATGCATCTTTAATAATTTTCTTTAGCGCAGCTTTTGCTGTATCTGATAATTCCAGTTTTGAAAGTGCTGAAATCTCATCCTGACTGAGTTCTATTCCCGGAGGGTAATCAGGCGAAGGTTTTCCATTTATTCCTAAGGCATTAATTGCAACTTCTGCAGACTCTTCAATTGCAGCATGTATTTCGGCAAAAAGTGCCTTCTTACTTTCATTCATATTTTCTCCAAAAAATAACGCCCTGGCTTAAAGGTGAGGGCCGCGAAGTGGCCCTAATCCGATACAGCCTGATGTTATATTATTCCGATTTATTTTATTTCGTTTTTAATTCTGGAACTCCTGCGTATTCCGCCCACAGATCCCTGCATAAAACCTGCACTTGACCTAGATGAACCGAAAATCGCCTGATAATTATCACCTCATCAGGCATTATGAAAACCCAACTGCCATCCTTTCTTTCAATTTGACGAGTGAATACCGCGAATTTATTTTGATCTTTATATAGCGTTTCTACTTTATTCCTAAAATATCTTAGCAATTTATTAATATTATCATTTCCAATTATACCTATATCCTCCCCATAAAACACACCGCCCAAAAACATATAACTTACAATATTAGATTCCACTTCACCAAACTTAGCAACTGAATCCCCTATTTTGTACCACTTCATATTTGATTCAACTTGTATGAATTCAAGACTTGCATTTTTAATTGTGGAAATGTTTTGGCGGCATTTAAAGCGATTCAAATAGTTCGCTTGTGTAACTTGGGGAAGTAACAAGATTAGAAATATGGGAAGTATTTTTTTCATCATTTGAATATCTCGTGGTAGGAACGCCGGTCACCCGGCGCCCCCCACTCAGACCCGGACGTGCGGTTTTCTCCCGCCATCGGCGGGATTCTTCGGTTGGACTCGCTTCCGCGCGGATCTTCACAGTTGCCCGTTACAAGATCCAGTTGCTATTCCCCGCAGTGAGGTTGGCTCGTGTTATCCAGCCCTACATGTCCGGCACGAGTTTCCTTTGTGGGCTACGTCCTTCCGTCAGGTCCTTTCCCGTGCATGTGTCCATGACACATGCCTGTGGCTGGCTTTCCCAACCTCTGAGTACTATGCCTGATAAGACACCCCAATGGCATATAGCCGCCTTGCGACGACCCACCTGGTTCAGGATCATGATTGCCAGGAGCGCAATGGGGCTTCCCGAGTTCTACAGCGCATCTCTTCCTGCATGCCACGGCCTGATGACTCCGGCGGACCTCCACATCCTCGCCTGTAACGGATGCGTCTGTATTGCCTTCGGTGCACGTTAAAACCCTCGGCGTCCGCAATTGCTATTTCGAAGCTGTACCAGCTCTTCAGGGAGCGCGGTCTCCCCTACGGCCTACAGGATTCTCTGCCTACGCTTAGCCCATCTTGTTCGATACCTCTGCTCCATTGTTCGTTCAGTGGGGTGAGACCATCCGCGAATGCCACCGGTCTCCCGGGTCGCGGCTCGTTTCCAGCCAATACAGCGACTTCCAGCACTTACAATGATCAGAAAGCATCTCCGCCATGGACCCAAGGCTCGATACGGGTGGGGGGCTAACCCTTACAGAAAGCCGTTACCGACTCTCTCCCGGCAGGGACTTACACCCTGCAAGATGCGCCAAGCTTTGCTCGGCGCGATAACGGCGCTTTTCAGCGGGCGCGGCTTTTTGCGATCCGCTGCAAAAGCTTTGTTAGAATTTCTCAATATCTAAACGCCTTTGATTATGTTTAAGCATGGCTTTTAAATTTATCATTCCAATATTTCTCAACACTATCAATCAAAAAATTCTCTGTCGGAAGATTATAGCTACATATATTAGTTAGTTTGTCATTTTCTTTTTCGACCATAACATGGTCAGCCTCTGAATATTCTTCTTTGTGCTCTTTGTATACGGACAAAATCGATTTTCTAATATCGTCAAATATTGAATACTCAAATTCATCAGTAATAAGCTTATCAACATTCATGATTTCCGCAAGTATCATGTCTTTTTTGTCTTGGCTAAATGAATTCCAATAGGACGGTTTAACAAACCAATGGTCACTACTATGAATCATAACCGATTCAATAAAGCTTAAAATTGTAAGAGGAGTTTGGAAATAGAAATCGATAATATTTCGAAAAAAATTATTGTGTTCTTTACCTGCCGAACAAAAAACATATGTACAATTTTCTAATGGAATGATGTTTGTTATCATGAGCATTTTTTTATTGGTTATCTCATCGCCATATGCCAAAGAGGTATAGCCGCAAAGAGCTACTGGGAATTGGTAATCAATCCGAACTCCATGGTTTATTGTTGTACTATTTCTATTTTGAGAATTGCCTAAATATTCATTAAGGATTCGTGATGAGTAATCTTTTAAATAAATTATACGCTTTTCAAAATCTTTTTTCATATATCGCAATTGAATCAGTATGACATCATTTGCTTTAATATTAAGGCAATCAATATCTTTTTTAATTCCTTGCCTTCTTAAGTTTGCTCTCAATATATTGAATGCTTGTTCTTTCATTATAGATTCATATGTTTCAATCATTACCTGCATTTTATCAACTTCAATATAAAGATGAACTATCTCTCTGCAAATTGATCTGTATACCTGCAATGCAAGAAAAGATTCTTCATCCAACTTCAAATTTTCATATTGCTGAAAGATTTTTTCATGGGCTTCACAGTACCCCGGAAAGGTAGAGGCTTTGTTGACTCCTACCGCCTCCATTGACAATTTAAAGTTGCTTCCAAACACATCAAATACAGGTTGAAGGACATGCCCTTGATCAGTGTGCAACATCGCTAATTATGACACAATTCGGATGAAAAATCGGGTAACACTTTACCTGCTTTGCGGATCGTGATCATCTCGTTTTTAAGCAGCCATTGGGTGGCCGCTTCCCGCCAGGCGGCCGGCACGATCCAATCCTTACCAGCCCCCTGGGATATAGTGATGGCCAGATCTCTGATCCAGCGATAGACGTCCTGGCGCTTGCGCTTGGGATAGCGAAGCCGCTGCTCTCCAAAATAGACATAGCAGGCATTTCGTCCTTCAAGGCTGCGCCGGGAGCGGTGATTCAAATCATGGGCTGCGGTTTCCGCCAGCACGGCAGCGCCGCGGCAACTGTCCGCTTTCCAGCCCCAGTCACGAAGATAGCGTTTAAACTCGCCCTGGGTATGCTCGATGGCCCCATTGTAGGGCGCCGTATAGGCCGGACTGTTGATGGGAACCACCAGAGCCTCGGACAGAATATCGTCAACGGCGGCATGATTGAGATTACCGCCATTGTCGCGTTTACAAAACAACGGCGCCCCGAACTGAGAAAACAAGTGATCCAAATGCCCGGCGACTTCCTCACCGCAGGCAAGCTGTGTGGCCGCCAGGGGACGGAACTTGTAGCGGGAACATAAGTCACTCAGATTATGCAAATACAACCGGCGACCATCGACAATCTCCGTACACTGGCAGTCATCCATGGCCCAGGCCAGATTCGGCCGCAGCCAGGAGACCTGACAGGTCTGCGCCGAACGCTTGCGGTTCGCCTCCCGGCGGACATCAGCAATCATCCGTTCCAACTCCCGCCGGGAGATAGCATCACCAAAAGCGCCCTTAAGACGTCCAGTCCCACGGCTGCGCCGGTGTCCGTGCTCGATGTCCCGGATCTGCGCTTTGAGTTCACCGAGATCAAGCGGACAGACCTTCTTCGGTCCGGATTTCTCCACCGGTGCCTGCCCCCGGTCCAGCCGCCGCTTCCAGCGCATCAACGTGGCGTAGCCTATCCCCAGTTCCCGGACGATGATGCGGATCGACACGCCATAGCGCTTTTTCATCGCCTCGATCATGATGACCACCTCTCGGATGCGCTCATTTTTTTTTCGCCCGGTCCAGGCCGGGATCCAGCTTCAGCTCCGTCAGCACGTCCTTTAAGGCCATCTTGTGGCGCATCAGGGCGCTCTCCCGCTGGGCCTCGGCCAGCTGCTTTTCCAAGGCCTCCCGATGGCGGTCCACAGGCTTTTGCGGGCGGCCGGCAGGCTGATCCTCCAGGCTGCCCAAAAGGGCGCTTAGGCCCCGTTCCTCCCACTTGTAGTAGGTTTTCCTGGAGACGCCCAACTGGCGGGCCGCCTGGCTGGCACTCAGAAGACCGCAACGCACCTTCATGATCGCCTCGGCCCGCTGACGGGCCCTCTTTTGCGATGGAGGACGCGCTTTCATTATCGCCTCCTGGTGAAGGAACTAGGTGGCGCTGGCCTTCTGGATGCTGCGCAGGCGCTTCTCCAATTTCGCATTGGGGGCGGCCAGCTTCTTTTCGATCAGCCGTGTGAGCCGGTGATTGAGCGGCGGTAAGGGGGCTTTCGTCGTGGGATCCAGCGCTTTGAGCATGCCCTCGATGGCCAGGTTCTGCCACTGGCCGAGCAGCGCCGGGCTGATCTCCATCTCCTGGCAGACCTGGGCGCTCGTGCGACGCTCGCTCCAGATCGACAACACGGCCGTGATTTTCTGTTGTGGATCGAATATCCTGCGGGGACGTTTGGCTGTCTTCATCGTCTATACCCTTTCTCGCATCGTAGACAAGTTCTTTTTGGGGGCGCTGCTGCTCACCATCCACCAGCATGCGCACTTTGCCCTTTTCCGCCCGGATCACCACGGATTGATCTCCCATGCGGCCCACCATGTAAAACGGGTCCACCGGCCGGCCCCGCAGGGCCAGCTCGAGGGCGTTTTCCTCCACCCCCTGCGCCAGGGTGCGTTTTAGATCGTGGGCGATTTCAAAGAACCGATCGGCCGGGCAAAGCCCGCCGATGCCCTGATGCGGTCGTTTGTAATTGTAATACTTCACCCAGTACGCGCAGCGCTCCACGGCCTCGTCAAAGCTGGCAAACTGCGCGCGCATACGCGGCTTGGCCTTCCCCCCTCTATCCTTGGTCTTACCTCTCTTAACCATGGGACACACTCCTTTCATTTCAATTGATTCCTACACTCAGGAGTGTTACCCAATTTCCCTATATCGGTTGTGTCATCATCTGGTGACTAGGACAACCATGAAAAGACAAGCCTATGGCTACCGTGATCAGGAGTTCTTTAAACTTAAAATCATGACCATTCACTTGGCCAGGTACGCATTAATCGGATGAACCTGCAATTTGGATATATGCATGTTCTCTGTTTCCAATATTTTTTACTATATTTTTGGCTTATTGATTTGAAAAGAGGGCTATAAGCTTTAAAGCTTTGTATTTCAAGTGATCGATTATCTATGAGCTCAATTAGATTTTCTAATTCAGCCTCAATGATATTCTTGCCTTCCATATCAGTAGTACCTATTTGCTGATTCCCCAAAACTTATCATAGACGGAGATGTTTTTTCTGAGTTCACCCGAAACTTGAAGCGATTTCTAACGGTGATGCTTACCGGCTGGACGGCATTTTATCGCCCAGTCGGGTAGAGCATTTTGTTAGAAAATTTATTATCTTTTGCGGCAACCAATTAATGTTTTCCTGAGGTAACCAATTGATGTCTTCTAAACCCTGTAGCGCAAGTTTCGCTTCCTTTAGGGACTCCATATACATTAGTTTATCACGAGTGTCAGGATCTACCTCCAACATATTACTATTATTTATAACTTTAAGAATTTTGTCTGAAACTTTTGGAGAAAAATAAACTGTTCTCTCAACCCAAGCCGAAATCACCTCTTCACACACCTGTTTGAAATTTTCTTTTCTTGATACTGCATCTGCCAACTTAAAAAGTAGAACATGCATGACCTTGTAGGCTTCTATTCGTTCTTTAAAAATAAGATCCAAACGCTCTTGATATTTTTTCCATCTTACACTTTTAAGTTGGAATACTTGTATTATAACCTGACCAATTAAGGTTATTGAGCTTCCGATTATTACTCCAAGTAGGACATCGTTCATATCAATCACCTTTCTAACGGCGGGGCTTTGTGGCGAGGGAACCGAGTCCGCAACAGCCCAAGGTTAGCCTTTATTTGGTCGCTTTATAAAAAACTGCCGATAATGATAAATCCAAGAACTATAAAGTAAGACGATTATTATTGATCCAATATCAACCATCTTGAATCTAAGAGCTATATCATTTTGATTATCCCAACCAGCACGGATTAAAATGTCATTATTTACCAACAGGATATTAAAAATAAAAGCGATAATAAAAAAAGCATTAAAATAGAGGAATCCGTAGTATGACCATCGATGAATTTTAAAAATTCCGATCGCCAATACAATATTTATAAGAATTATTATAGATTGCAGGATATCATAATGCATGCCCTCGAATAGAAATCCAAATAGTATAAAACTACTATTGGCATTAAATAATTTAGGTCACTCTTGTCCAAAAACGGGATTATATGGAAGTAATCTAATGAGATCTTGAAAAAAAGCCCCCTTGTAAGGCATGGTTTAGCTGCGAAGAAAAACCTATAGCCAACAACAAGGAGGCAAATTGATGGTACGTCACGCAAGCCTGTTCAGTCAACTGGTTGGTCTGTTTAATCGAGGGCATTTTCATAACCTGGTCTTTCGGCATCAGGCGGAGCGGGTATGCAAAGGGTTTCACCAGCTGGGATCATTTCGTAGCCATGCTTTTTTGCCAACTTGCCCAAGCCAAGAGCCTTCGCGAAATTTGTGGCGGCTTATCCTGCTGCCTGGGCAAGCTGCGTCATCTGGGGGTGCAAAAATCCCCGAATAAATCCACGCTGTCCTATGCCAATGCCCATCGTCCCTGGCAATTGTACCGGGATCTCTTTTATCAGACCCTCAACGTCTGCAAAATGGCCGGACCTGGCAAACACCGTTTCCGCTTTAAGAACAAGCTACTGTCGCTGGACAGCTCCACCATCTCATTGTGTCTGTCTTTGTTTCCCTGGGCTAAATTCCGTCGAACCAAAGGGGCCGTGAAACTCCACTTGCTGTTAGATCACGATGGCTATCTGCCCACCTTCGCCTACATCTCTAACGGAAAGAAGCACGATGTGACCATCGCCCGCGGGGTACCGCTGGCTCCCCATTCGATTGTCGCCATGGACCGTGCCTACAATGACTATCGGCTCTTTGCCGAATGGACAGAAAACCAGATTTACTTTGTCACCCGGCTCAAGGGCAATGCCGATTACAGGGTTGTCGAGGATCGCGGCGTACCTGCCAACCGTAATATCCTAAGCGATGAGCTCATCGAGTTTAATGGCTATAAGGCACATAAACGCTGTCCCTATCCCCTGCGCAAAGTCGTTGTATGGGACAAGGAGCATGACCGGGAGCTCATCCTCTTAACCAATCACCTGAAGTTTGGCGCTACGACCGTATCGGCCATTTACAAAGATCGCTGGCAGATCGAGCTCTTCTTCAAGGCGCTTAAACAAAATTTGAAAGTGAAAACCTTTGTCGGCACGACAGAAAATGCCCTCTTCATTCAGATTTGGACAGCACTGATTGCCATGCTTCTGATCAAGTATCTCAGTTTCAAGGCCAAATTTGGCTGGTCGTTGTCGAACCTAGTGGCGTTTTTGCGTTGGAACCTGTTTACCTATAGGGATTTATGGGAATGGATCGACCACCCCTTCGATGTGCTGCCGATCATCCCCAAATCCGTCCAATATCTTCTTCCGTTCAAGGGACTTGGACAGCATCAATTGAAAACGGCAACCTGATTTTAACTTTAGGGCATTTATACGCCTAACTCCTTGATATCGTTACACCCGAAAGGGATTCTTAGTTTATTTTGGACAGCAGTGAATTTAGGTATTCCAATAATAGCGGCTAAGAATGTAAAGACGCTTAATATTGTAAGCCCTTTTGGTCTGATAATATTGTCCATAACATCCGTTATGTTTGGAGGCTAACGCTCTACATGACCGGACGGGAAAACGATCACGTCCTATGCAAAGGATACGTTTAATAATGATTGCTTAAAAGCTAATAATGGCATCGTTTTCCCGGTCCGATGTCCATGCAGTTGTTATGTCTTATCTCGCTTATTGTTTCTTGATAGAAATCCATAACCAAAAAAACCTAAACCCAAAAAAAGCCCTACGAGGATCAAACTATAAAATTTATTATCTTTTCCAAATATAATTAAAGCCAAGATAATTCCTACAATCCCGACGACTACAGCAAAGCCAGTTTGATTAGCTTCACGTTTATTTAGCTTTGCCCCTCTGAAGGGAACTATCTGGGCTTCATCCTTTTCGTTGTTTGAGCTTTTCTTCATAATTTATTCAATTTTATCTCAGAGACATAACGTTCTTCTCACCTGGCCGGTGTGGAGCGGCAGCGTAACACCGGTCAGGTGAAGAAATTGGTTAAAAGCTATTTTTATTTTGTTTTCCAAAAGTCATCAACAGTATGCCAGCAACCAAAAGGTTTAATCCAATTAAATGAACAATAAGGGCAAACGACATAGTTGAATGAACCCAGTCCAGTAATCTGTGCTGAGTTTCAGATACAAAATTTTGCCAGGGAATTATTTTATTATACATTGAACCGATTGCTGCGAGGAATGCACCTCCACCAAAAAGCATCCCACTTTTTGTCCGAAATTTATAGTAATAGAATACTCCGGATATTGCTAAAGCCGGTAATGTAATGAAACTGTAAAAGGAACCTAATATTTTCAATAACAACTGATTATCCATAACTCTCTATTAGACTTTTAACGTCCGAGCTGAGACGCGCGAGGTTTCGCGCGTCGGTTCTCAAGCGACAGGTTAGATCATTCTTCTTTTAATTAGTCCGGAATAGCTCTTCACTATAAAAATTATGCTGAAGACGAAAACTAAAGGTGCGACAATATCCTTGTGAATTATTGGGACAGGAGATTGAATTAGCAGATCTTTATATATTATTTTAATCCAATCCAAGACACCGCCTTTATGTGAAAATGCAGCAAATAGTCGGCCTGCAACCATGTAAGTTGAAATGGCGATTGTAATATGGCGTCCGGCTTTTTTCCCTTTTAGCAAAAGGTATCCACCCAATACCCCGACGACAATCATCAGGTAAGCTTTCGCAATGCTGAGATGGACAGCGTTTTGAACCGATGGGTCCGTGGGTATTGGATAATTCGTAAAAGGCGGCACATATTTGAGATACATCAACCAAACACAAATTGATAATATGCCTATTGTATATTCGATCCGGCTATTGTTCATATCATAAGGTTTCATTTGGTAGACGATCTAACGTTCGCTTCAGCCCGTCGAGTGTCATATTGGAAAGGGTCGGGCTGATTATCCCGCCCTGAGGCGCTCCTTTACGAGAAGGATATAAGATGCCGTTTTCAACATATCCTGCCGTGAGCCACTTGCTAAGAACAACTTTATCCATTACGATGTTTTCGAGCATCCACTCTGATGAAATGTTATCGAAACACCCGGCGATAGGCCCGTGCTCACTGACGGCGCGTAAAGTCCTTTGCCTACTCTCGCCATATTGCCCCACGGGCGCAACACTCGATACGGGTGGGCGGCTAGCCCTTACCCGACAGGGACTTACACCCTGCAAGATGCACCAAGCTTCGCTTGGCGCGCTAACGGTTGAGCTGTGGGGCGGTAGATGCGTCAGCATTTATCCGTCCCACACAAGTGATTTGTTAGCCATTAACTTGGTCTCATGTATATAGCTAAAAAGGATAGCACTAATGCAACTTCAACGAACACAATTAAATATACGAGGTGCTTAAAGTATGGTTTTGATTCTTTTATATATGACATCCAACTTTTCTTTTCAGTTGAGTTGGATTTATTGATTTTTTCTAGTTTTCTTGTGCTTAGTTTTTTTTCCATTATGAATCGAAATGATGATATCCCGAAAAAAATCACTAAAATAAGCGATAACTTGTTTGCAAAATTAACAAAATTGATTGTGACAATTGCTCCTTCTCCTACAAGTACTGTTGAATGGCCTCCTCTATTACGCAATTGAATTTCATTTATTTCTTCAAACTTCTTTGTCCAATAACCATGAAGCATGAATGAATATATGGTAATAAGAATTAACAAAAATAGAATTGTATACATCGATTTTGATGATTTAAATTTGAATAGCATTATTTAAATGTAGGTGGCTAACGACCAAGCTGAGACGCGCAAAACGCGCAAGCGTTTTCGCGTCGATTCCAGCGCCAGGTTAGCCTTGTTTTAGGTGTTTTGAAATATAGCGGACAATAAAATGCGCATTTCCCGCCTCATTTTGAGCGAATTTTATATCCCCCTTATCCATGAATGCTTTTTCATGAATCAGTTCATTTCTTGTTCTTTGAAATTTTTCTGCTGTATCCAAAATACTTGGATCTAAAATGCCCATCATTCTTAATTTTTCTTTATATGGCTTTTTATTGTGTTTATTAAACTGATTTTTACTATGATTCGTTACCATGAATTGGTGAAATATTGCCTCAATCCACATAACAGCAAATACAACTACAATCATTGATTTCTTAAACGATAATTGGGAGGGATCGTATTTTATAATATAACCACTACCATCTGCTTTAGGCGTTCTATTATTCTCTATATCCCTCACCATATCAGAATAATTGTCGTAAACAATTTGTTGGTAGATGTTTACGTTTGAGTAGGTCATTGATTATTACGCAAAAGGCTAACGATTTTGATGTGGGGCGCGCGCCTTTGCGCGTCCCAACCAGCAAGTTGTTAGAAATAGAACTCTTTTGGCTAACTCTTTATATTAACGCCGTGATCCTTCAACTTCATTTCTAATTTACGAATATCATTTTTGATTTGATTATTTTGGTCATTTAACTCTGATAACCTACTTTTAAACTCATTATTCGTCTTAATTGTTTCATCATTAATCAAGTCGAGTTTTTTTGTTATTAACTGGTAATGCTCTAAGTATTTTTCCGAAATAGCTGCGGCTATTATTATCTTTTCGCGGTTGGACTGTTTCATTTCTGCTTTTAGAATTTCATGGTGCTTCTTAACGATTTCTTCTTGGATTGGTAATATTTGCTCTTTAAACCATGTATTCTGTTTCATTGCTGGTGTTATCAATTCATTTCTACATTCAGGAAAGGTTGCCTTTTTCTCTTCAGTAATTATGTCACTAATCCTTTTGTATGGGCGTTTTTGAATGGCCTCATCAATCTGGTCAAACAATTGATTAATATTTATAAAAAATTTTGATATCAGTTCATCATCGTACTTTTCTGAATGGCAGGACAAACCCGTGAACAACAAGGTAGCAATAATTATAAATAAAGTTCTTTTCATATTTCTAACGTTGAGTTGAGACGCGGGAAACGCGTCAGCGTTTACCCGTCGAGACTCAAACGATTTGTTAGATGTGGTTCCTTATTTTTTTAAATAATCTGCAAGAAAAGCCAACACCATTAACGAAATAACAATATACCATCCAATTTTCTCTCGCTTGGAAAGTGGTCGTTCAAAAATTTTCGCAAACGATTCATGAAAAGGTTTACTGAGCGGCCCATAAATTAAATTCCGTGCCATTTTTGTCTTGGTTCCGTTCCCATCTTCAGATTTCAATAATAAGAATCCAATAAAGAGAATTATTATTGAGACGATGGGTAGGATTTTGAATAATGACTCGGTTTCCATTTATTTGTTCAACATCTAACGCCAAAAATCAGCGGCGCAGCTTTTTGCGTTCGCTGGATTTTTTTGTTAGCTGTAATTTTTCGTTGAATTTAAGATGTACCATTTTTATGGCATTAAAAAATTTAATGACTTTAATAGAAGAGATATCTTGTTTAGCCCAATGTTCATCAATTTTCACCTTGGAGTAAAATGGATATTCGTTAATAATTTCTATGTGTTGGTTCCATTTAGCAACGGACTCTGCTGAATTAATAGCCCAACGCATCCTTGCTTCTATATCACTTTTGCATTTATTCTGTCTTTCACCAAGCCGATTAAGCCATAGCATAATTTTCGAGTAGATTTCGAACACCATTTCACTATTAGGAAATTCCTTTAATAAATCATTAAGCAATCCTTTTACTTCTTTCTCGTTAAAATATGCTAATAACCCTGCGGCAATAATGAGAATTTTTGCCCCCCTTATTTCGATATCCTTGAACCAACTTCTATCAAAAACAGATTTAGCAATATATTTATTTCTTTCACCCTGAGGAATTAACTGATTCCTTAAAAAAATGGTGTCCTCTAAATCAAGATCGTACCAAAATATTCTTCCATTATCAATTCGATGGAACGTTGTATCTAATCCTGCCCCAATATTAATGATTGTTGCATCTGGCCAGGCACTGATTACATCTAAAATTTCTTTATCAAAATTGAAAGCACGAATTGCGCTGTTTATTTGTAAATGAGCCGGAATATTTTGTAAAAAAGTAGAGTCGAATTCAAGTTTAGATATTATTTCATGTGCATATTTGTCCCTAATGATGGCTGAATCATTCTCATATTCTTTAGCCCGACCCCATAAAGGAATAAGCAGCGTTTTTTGCACTCCATTTAGGGTGGTTTTTAATTTGTTTTCCACTAATCCATTTATCCTTTTAGATATTGATGGTTAATTTACGGAATAATTAACTAATTGACAGCTAACGTTGTTGATGTGGGGTGCGCGTTAGTTTGCGCGTCCCAACCAGCAGCTGGTTAGACAAGCAGATATTTCATGCTGAGCGCTAATTTAGTGCACCCTTATTTGATAATATCTGTACCGTATTTTCGAATTCTTTATTTTCAAAAAACCCAAACGAATCTAAGGCTAATTTGTCATTTTGATTCAATTTAGCGCCATTCTTTAACAGATGCATCATTACAGTAGGGTGATCATAAATAATCGATCTATAGAGTGCGCTGTATTTTCCACTACCAGTATAATTAACATCAGCCCCATTTCGGACTAATAGGTCAACAATTTCGATATTATCGAATTGAGCCGCGTTTGTTAGCAAAGTTCCACCATTTTCATCATCCCATGCGAAGTTAGGATCGACTCCTGCCTTTATCAATTCGTCTGCAATTACTGGATAATTTCTTGTTATAGATAAGTAAAATGCCAAATTAGGAAACTCAATACTACCTTCCGGTTTTGATCCGCTTTTCAATAAAAACTTTACCATATCGATATTGCCGGATGATGTAGCAATTGCGATCGGAGTATATTTAAGACTCTGGATTTCGATTGTACAATTTACATCAGCTCCTTTTTGAATTAACTGTCCAACCAATTTCGTATCACCAGATATCGTTGCCTCTAATAGTTTTTCATCCAAATCTTGGTTTGAATAACAAATGCAGTTAAATATTAAAATTGTAGCAGGGATTACGAATAAGAACGATTTCAGAGCATTCATAAATGTGCGCTTCTATTTATGTTTTGAATTGTCTAACGCTGCTAATCAGCCGCGCGGCTTTTTGCGTCGGCTGAATTAGCCTTGTTATGCCTTTTCAGCGATGTAGCCACCAAAAAGGTATGACTGGTAAAATTTATAATTCTTTGTGAAACCGCTTGATTTCAACAGCTCAATAATTCTTTCTTCGGGTATGAATTGTAAATCCGTATGTTAGCTTAGGATTTTATCTTTAACCTTCGACTGAAGCATCTCAAGGTCTTCAATAAACTTTTTTTCGAGATCTTCCATGGCCTTACGGTTCTTATTGTAGGCATCCTTTCTAATTTTGAACAGATGTTTATTTTTATGAAGCAATGATCGTCGTTTTAAAAAATCTTCACGGGCTGTTCTATACTCTGCATTGATCTCAGATAATTTTTGCTCTTCATCACTATATTCTAATGGTGTCGTCCAGTCCCATGGATTTTCCCAGTTGATGCTATTAGGGTTATTGGATAGACGCCATTTGAAGGCTATCAAATCCATTTCTTGTTCAGCCTCTTTCATCGGTATCCAAAGCTCATAAAATGATTTAACTTCAGGGCATGAATTTACAAGAATTTCTGATTCCCTCAACTCATGTAAATAAAACAATTTCTGTGCCTCAATAAAGAATTCTATTTTTTGATCCTCAGCATGAGAATTTGAGGCTAATAAAATTGATATCAATAATGTTGCTATAGTCAGGATATTCTTCATAAGAGAGCTAACGTAGAGTTAACTGGCGTGGCGTCGTTTGCCACGTCCAAGCGGAGTGCAACGGAGCGATGTTGAACGACGGGTTAGCACTTCAAGTGCTCTATATTGTTTATATATTTCACATTTCTATTTTCAAAAACATCACCCTCTTGAAGCAAAGTGATACCACCTGGATTTGAAGAAAAATTGCAATAAGCCATGTTTGAAACTGGAATTTTTAACCAAGACATAATAACGAATGTTAAAGCAAAGCCGTGAGTAACAACGATTGCATTTTGATTCATTTCATTTAGAATTTTCGCGATTGATTTTTCTATGCGACTTCCAATTTCTCTTCTTGATTCCGAATTTTGGCAAACTCTATGATCTAGTCTATTACCATCTGTTGGTTTATAAGAAATTCTTTTGGATAACCAAGCTTGTTCATGTCCTTCCGCAATACCGTAACTTAGTTCACGAAGATTTGGATCATATATTACATTTTGCTTAAAAGCCAACCCAATAATTGCAGCTGTTTCTGCTGCTCGCTTTAAGTCTGAAGAGAATAAATTTACAGGCTCCGTATTTATTCTTTGTTTTAAAGACTGAGCAACTTTTGCAGCTTGATCTTTACCATGTTCAGTCAAACCAGTATCATACCAACCACCAACTTTTTTTTCTATGTGGTGAACTGATTGAGTATGTGTAACTATGTAAACATTCTTCATTTTCATGGTGCTAACGCCGGAGGTCACAGGGCGCACGGTCCATGCGCTCCTGTGCACGCCTTTGTTCGCTCGTCCTTAATTATATAAAAGACCGTATCAGCAACAAAACCTTTCCGTATACTATTTTTCGTCCCAGAAGGGCTTACTTTCATCGTCTTTCGGGAAGTTCGGATCGATATGCTTTTTTACTATTTTGTTACGAAAGTATACTTTTTCAGCTTGTATCCATTTTTTGTCTATTCTCCTGTATTGTACAAGCTGTAAAACGCGACCATTACGAGCCATTATTTCAATTTCATATCTTGCTTTATCAGCATTTTTAGGCAGCGTTAAAGTCCCAAGGGGATAGCCTTGACTCTTACCGATATTCCCAATTCTTATAATTTTTGCAGATTTATTAACCAGACTATAGAAATCACTGAGTGATAAATCGGATGGCTTCCCAGCCTCACGCCAATTATTCAAATTCTCAACCCTTTTGTCCAAATCATGAATTCGTACTTCAACGTCATATAAAGGATATTCGCCTTCAGTAAGAAGTATTAAATCAATTCGGTTTGATTTAGATGCATTCATTAAAAGGTAACAATAGGTGTCTCCACCTGTTATTGAGCTAGCGATCTTTTCATTTAGTTCTGAATTTTTTATCGCCAAATTTGTATTTTTTTCTGATATTTCTGCAATCTTCTCAGTTTTTTGTTGTAGTGTTTCTTCTGATTGTTCATTTTGATACCCAGATAAAATGCCACCACAAAGAACGATAAGCCCTGCGATAAATGAACCCCATGCAATCCATTTTGGAGTCTTTTCTGTTTTTGAAACCCCTGCTATAAAACCAAAAAATGAGGTCAGGATACCGCCTATCGCTACAACAATTATTGTTGGGTCCAAAAGATATTGAAAAAATTCTTTCATCATCAGCCCTATGTTAAGCGCTTCCTAAGAATTACAGCGAACGCCCGGCTTCAGCGCGCGCCGTCAGGCGTCCGCTGAAAGCCGATGTTCGCTGTTCCTTTTCTTTCATTCCATGTTTCCGGATAGTAGGACTTCAACAAATTCCAAAACTTTTCACGAACTTCAGATATTCCATCATGGTAATATTCAAAAAAGCCAACTTCATTCCATTCTGGAGGATAGCAGTAGCGTTCACCCTCTTCACCATATTGACATGTCCAAAAATCTGGTTCTTGTGGATCAATGATCCTAAAACAATCAGGGTCATAAAGAACAGGATCATTGCCATATGGTTTCGATTCCGGATCTGTAAGCACTCTATATTTATCGGCTTCAATGCCGAGCACTTCATAAATTCGGTCTATCGTGAGGGATAAACTATACCCCTCGGAATCTTTGAGCTTTATGGGTGATATTTTCATAATTTCAACAGTGAACGTTTCAATATGGGGCAGCCGGAACAGAGCGAAGCGGCGTGTAGGCTGTCCCAGCCCGCGCTTTTTGCGGGCGACATAATTGACTTGTTATGTTTTATTACCACTTGATTCCAAGGCTCTTAGAAATATCTTTCGTTGGATCTTTAATGGCTTTAGATAGTTCATGAGAGTCTATGTTTTCGATGACCTTCCTGATTTCGTTGTTCTTACCAGGGCCAGCCACGATATCTTGTTGCGCACTTATATACTTTATCACTAATTCTTTAACAGCAGAGTCCAATTCTTCATTACTGGCTTTTAACTTGCTGTTTTCTGTTTTGATCTGAGCGAGCAACTCCTTACGTAGAGCTTCTTCTCGACTATCAAGATATTCCATAGCACCAACACCGGTCATGAACCCGGTGAACAAACAGCCAAGGACAATAATTGAAGGGCTATTTTCGATAATTGATTTTAGGCTCATTGCCATTTCCCTTTATAGGTTGTTGGTAGGGCTGAAACATAACGCTGTGCTCACGGGGCGCGGCTTTTTGCGCTCCCGTGCAGTAAATTGTTGGGTGCTATAATTTCACAGTACAGCTCGTATTTCATCAACCAACATATTGATATCCTGCGGAACTTCGCCGGCATCCATTTGCTCTAAAATGTTGAATTTGTCGACATGAAAAGCATTCTTGATAGAATGGGTATTTTCATCAATTATATCTTTTCCATTTGCTTGCAAAAGAAGCTCTGGTTCGCTTTGGTCTATTATACGTGCCGATATATCTAAGGCAAAGTGTTGTGTAATATGATCTATAATATCTTGTGGATTCTTACCTGTTGCCCGCGCAATTGCATCTGGATGAAGCAGATAACCTTCGATATGGCGTCTTCGCCACTTGCGCGGGAAAAAGCTGTTAACATTATCATCGTTATACTGTTTGTCTTTTAGTTGAGCATCAACGCTCTCTATAGTTTGAAAATCTCTGTCTACAAGAGAAATCGAAACCAGTGTCGGAAAGAGTTTTCTAAGTTCAAGATGGACGTATTTTGCTCTTTGTGTCCGCTAGCCCAAGGCCATACTACGAATGTGTCTGACAGAGGTGTCCCTAATTTATTTGCCGCCTTTTTGAGAATATTTGCATCTGATTCATTTTCAACGAATAAAATGCGTTTATGCTTTTCAATATCCGAAAATCGAGGTGTATATTCAGATCCAATGCCGGCAAGAAGGGAAATCTTCTGGTCACGAGTATTGAGATAACAAGGTCTGCTTTTGTTGGCATTTAGAATGCGGGAGTGTTCTTCGCATTTAATCAGCTCTGCTGAATGAGTTGAATAAAGCACCTGCTTGCTAAATTGATCTGCTATTTCTCGGAGTTCTCGAAGCAACTCCTCTTGTAATGCTGGATGTATGTGTGCATCAGGTTCGTCGAGCAAAACCATTGTGATTTTTGGATCGAGGGTAAGGGCAAGAACAGTCAGCCATTGCAAAAATCCGCTGCCCTCCACCATTAAATCTCTGGGTGTATAGTTATTTAATCGTTGAAAGCGTCCTGAACGCACCTCACCCCTGAAAGCCTCCACTGTAATATGTGTATGATATATATCGCTGAACTCCTTAACTCGAAGGTTGTAGGAAAAGACAGTATTTAACAGTTTCGTAAGACGTTCATATGGATCATTTTTTCGTAATCTTTTGAGAAAAGAACTTCTAAGTCTTCTGACTCCTGTTGTTCGACGTTCATCATCTCGTTTTTTTTCATTTGTGATATAATGATCTAATATGACGTTTCTCAATACAGCCCCAGGCAATCCTTCACCGATGAACCTTCTAATCATAGCTGGTGTATATCGAGGTTCTTTGGCTGAAATACCAGCAAATGGCGGTATATATGCAATACGTGGAACTCGATCTTGTGTAGTAACATTAGAACTCAGAGTACGAATAAATAGCCTATCGTTCACTAATGAAAGACCAATGCGAATATGTTTTTCTAATGAATCGTCGTCCATCCAATCAACTTGAATCCAAAGTGTATAGCCATCAGCCTCGTCAATTTTCTGCGTTTTCAAATTAGTCCAAAGGTGTTTCAAGGAAGGAACCGTTACGGGGGAAAATTCATCATCTCCAATACCAACTCCTTGGTTGCTGCTTTCAGCGCAAATGCTGGGTTTTCCGCGTTCTGTTTCGAGCACAGTGCGACAGAATTCCCATATAGCTAAACCTTGCAATATAGATGTTTTCCCCGCACTGTTCCCTCCCGCCATCAGCGAAACACCATCATGCAATAGGATTTCAATATCCCGGTATTTTTTAAAACGATGATATGTTACCTTCGTAATTCTCATTAATATTCCTTAGCCCAACTATTTTATTATCCTGCTGCAGGTTTTAGACAGATAATTGTCTCGAAAGACACTTGATACAGAAAATCAATTTAGCGCCGCAATTCGATAATTACTCATTATATTTACTGCTTACATATACATAACAAATTTTGTAGCATCTTCAAAGTACCATGGCTGCAGTTTTTGGTGCTATATATCTTATTATCCTGCTGCAGGATAATAACGTTTATGAATTATCCTGAGACAGTTTTAATCCAAAGGGCTAACCACACCCTGCCTGTTTTTGCTGATGATATGGGTGTAGATCATGGTCGTTCGCAAGTCTGTATGGCCCAACAAATCTTGGATCGTTCTGATGTCATAGCCTCTTTCCAATAGATGGGTCGCAAAACTGTGGCGCAACGTATGAACTGTGACATGTTTGGCGATACCTGCCTTTTGTGCTGCGGATTTAATAGCTCGGCGCAAATTGTCAGGATATATATGATGCCGCCGCAAAATACGCGATCTTGGATCGATGGACTCTTTGTAGGAAGGGAAAACCCAATACCAGCCCCATTCTTTGCCGGCGTTAGGATATTTTTTCTCAAGCGCCCCCGGTGTCATGATGCCGTTTGCGTCCCTTTCGCGATCCTGCTCGTAAAGTATGCGAACACAACATAGATGGTCCTTCATATCTTTTTTGATACTCGAAGGAAGTACGGTTTCTCTGTCCTTGTCGCCTTTTCCGGCACGCACCGTAACGGCCTCGCGTTCGAAGTCGATGTCTTTGATTCTTAAACTTACGCATTCAGCCAACCGCAGGCCGCAACCATAAATGATGCGGGCCATAAGCAGATTGGTTCCCTGCATCGCCTGAAAAAGTTGGTCGATTTCCGAATGCGTAAGGACCACCGGTAAGCGCTCTTTTCTTTTTGCCCTTATTGTATCGGCTATATCTTCCAGATTCTTGTCGAGAATGTGTCGAAAAAGAAACAGCAACGCGTTGAAAGCTTGATTCTGGGTGGATGCAGCAATTTTTTCTTCAACTGCCAAATACGTCATGAAATCCTTTACCGCGGAACTATCTATACTAAATGGCGATTTGCCACATAGAAATCGGTAAAAGCGTCGAACCCAACCAATGTAAGCTTTTTCCGTACGATAGGACCGGTGCATTAGACGCAGCATTCTGCGCATGTCGTTGACCACTGATCGCCATTGGTCGTTTCTTGCGGATCTCAGTCTCGTTGAACGAGTCGCGTTTCGCCTCTCATGGAATTGATAAAGTGAAATCGCTTTGGCCGCCTGATCGACCTGCCACGATTCCCGGCTTTTGGACAGATGTTTCAAATAGGTTTCGATCTCCTGCTTGGAGACGGCATCTTTGGGCTGTTTACGATGAAAGCGGTAAAATTGTGTCACCCAGTGAATGTAAAAATCCACCGCCTTGGGGTTGGCAATGCGCATGGAAAGTAGGTAGGCTTTGAAATCCTGCATGGTGTTGAAGATCAGCAAAAGCCATACCAAAAGTACATACTGTAATTTAGCCGGGTTAGGACATTGTGAACCCGTCATAAGCACTTTTACCTGTGCGACATGCCTTATTTACTGTGCAACTTCGTAATGAGTATCTGGGACGCGATAGTGTGCTATGGCGACCTGTTAGGGTCGCCCATATTGACGCCGCTTTGCGCGGAATTCAGGCGGGAGCCGGCAAGAGGATTATGCACAAAATAGATACCAGAATTTTAATATGATGACAAGAACTTGGCCGACGGCCCCCTAAAACACAGGGACAGCGGACGATGAAAAGTTTAATGTGACCGTTGGGCCTTTACCCCCCCCTCGATTCAGGACATCTCCGCCTTCCGGGACGCCCGGCGGCCGATGATAAACGCCACCAGGCCGACCACCACCATCGAAAAGCACAGCACCTGCCCCATGGTGAAGGGTCCCAGAACGAACATCAGCTGGGGGTCCGGCTGGCGGAAGAACTCCAAAAAGAAGCGCATGATGCCGTAGCCCATCAGGTAGAGCCCCAGCATGCCGCCCCGCAGGCGGGGGTTGTTGCGCACTGTCCAGAGAATCAAGAAGAGCACGATGCCCTCGAAGAAAGCCTCGTAGAGCTGGGAGGGATGGCGCAGCTGATGGGTCGGGTCCAGCGGGAAGTACATGCCCCAGGGCACGTCCGTGACCCGGCCGTAGAGCTCCCCGTTGATGAAGTTGCCCAGCCGCCCGAAGGTGTAGCCCAGGGGCGCGGCGGGCGCCACGAAGTCCACCATGGTGACGAAGGGCTGCTTGTGGCGGCGGCTGAAAAGATAGCCGGCCGTCACGATGCCGATCACCCCGCCATGATAGGACATGCCGGAGATCCCGGTGAAATGGAAACCGTTGCTGACATCGAAGGGCAGAATGATTTTGAGGGGGTGGGCGGCAAAATAGGACCAGTCGTAAAAAATGACGTATCCCAGCCGTCCCCCGATGATCGTCCCGGCGATGAACCAGACCATGAGGTCCTGGATGCGCTCCGGGGTGTACCAGGTAAACCCATCCTTGTGGCAGCGGTACACCAGCAGGAAATACGTGCAGGTGAAGGCCACGATGTACATCAAGCCGTAGTAGCGCAGCTGGAAGGACCCGATCTGGAAAAGGGTGGGGTCGATATGGCTGGGCAAGTGCTGCCACCAGTTCCAAAAAGCGTGCGTCATTTGTCTGTCCCGTTAAAAAGGTCCGGCCCCGTGATGGTCCGGCATTTTCTATTGTCCGAAAGCAAATCCCGGCATCAGGGCGCCGGCCACATTCACCTTCTTGATGATCTGCTTCTGGTTGTACATGATCTCTTCGGTCTGCATCCAGGCGTCGGTGTCGATGATGCCGATGGGTTCGCCGGATTGCGGTTGGACCAGGTCGCGGGTGACATCCAGCTGGGCTTGCAGCTCGTCGCGCGGGGTGTCCTTGTCGTAGTCCTGGAGCATCGTGAGCACCATGTCGCTTTGGTTCGGATCGAGGGCCGCGGTCCAGCCCTTGAGCAGGGCCTGGATAAAGCGGCGCACCGTATCCGGCCGCTCCTGCGCCATCTGGCGGGAGGTGACCACGGAATTGGCCACAAACTTGACGCCGAAGTCGGAAGGAATGAAAAACTGCACCGGATCCCCGTTGGCCGCCATTTTACGGCCGATGACAATGCCCTGGGTGTTGCGATAGACCGGCCAGAGATCCACCTTGCCCTGATAAAAGGGCGTGTAGTCGTAACGCACGCTGAAGAGTTTCACATCCCGGTCCGTCAGGCCGCCCTTGGCCAGCAGGGTGCGCATGATGGTTTCATCGTTGCCGCCGTATGTGATGCCGATGGTCCGTCCCCGCAAATCGGCCAGCTGTACAATCGGCGGATCGGACTGGCGGTAGATCCACTGCAGGGGATTTTCCTGGAAAAGCTGCGCGATGACCACCACGGGCGATCCCTTGCCCATGGCCCGGATCACCTGGTCGGCGGACGCCACGCCGAACTGGGCCTGTCCCAGCTCGAGCTCTTTGATGGCATCCCGCTCCGGTCCGCCGGCTTTGACGGTCACGTCCAGGCCGGCGTCGGCGAAATCGCCGTGCGCCACGGCATACAAATCACCGACCGCGCTGGTATTGAAAAGCCATTTCAAACGGTAGGTCAGTTGTTCGGCCCCCCGGGCTGCGGGCGACGCCAACACCACCACGGCCATCAGGATGAGGGCGGCCGCCCACCCCTTCATCAGGCATCGATACGGTTGCATATCAACCTCCTTTGTTGCCCCCGGCCGACGCTGCGGCTGCCATGGGAGGCGCTTCCGGGATTATTGGCTTTCCCATGCCTTGCGAATGGCCGCCCCCAGCCATTCGAGCAGGCCCTGATAGACCGAAAGGGATATGCCGATTAGAAAGAGGGCCACCAGAATCTTGCCCAGGTCACTCTGGTACAGGGCGATCCGGATGCTGTAGCCGATACCGGCATTGGCCGCGATAAACTCCGCCACGATCGTTCCGGCCATGGCCAGCGTGGCGCTGCCGGCCACCACCGTGGTCAGCTTCCCGATGTTTTCAAAAGCCCGGATCTTCACTTCCAGCTGCCAGCGCATACGTCCCGTGACGCGATAGAAATGCTCGATGTCCTGCACCGGCTCGGACATGATCCCCAGGACCGACAGCAGCAGGGGAAAGTAGCAAATCATGGCGGCGATCAGCAAGCGGGAGATGAAACCGTCCCCCAACAGGATAAAAATGATGGGCGCCAGGGCCACAATCGGATAGGCCTGCACATTGTAGGCCGCCACCTTGACGAAAGATCCCAGCCAGGTGGTCTGGCGGCCGACAATGCCGATAAAACCCGCCAGACAGATGGAGAGCACCTGGCCGACAATGGCCACCGACATGGTGTTCATGACATCGGAAAAATAGCGGCGGTATTCCTCCTGGGCGGTCGTCCAGATTTCGGCCGGTCCGGGAATGACGTAGTTGGAAAGATTCAGCGCATACTTGATACCCAGCAGCAGGGCCAGTCCCAGAGCGTAGATGATGAAAAACTGGTAGATCCGTCTAGGCAGCATTCATGATCTCCAGCATGGTGGTTTCCATGTCCTGTTTTTCCAGGGACTGCCCGGTCTGCTGGTCCTGCCCCTGCACCACCGTCGCCGGCTGCCGGCGGCCGGTTCCCGCCAGCACCAGGATGTCCCGGCAGAATTTGGATACTTCCACGATATTGTGGGAAATGTAGATGAAGAATTTGTCCGGGAAGAGGGCCTTGATGTTGAGGATGATCTTCTCCCGGGTCAGCTCGTCCACATTGGCCAGGCTCTCGTCCATGATCAGCATCTGGAAATCCTGCAGCAGATAGCGAATCAGGTTGATGCGGTTCTTCTGCCCCAGGGAGAGCTGGGAAAAACGCGATCCCAGGAAGGGCGTCATCCCGAACAACGCCACCAGCTCTTCCTTTGTGACCCGCGCTGACGGCATCGCAATGCGATCGAGATGCTTACCCACCGCCGCCCACCCCGGCAGGCGCTCCAGATTGTAGGAATACAGGATGCGCGCGATCCCCGGCGTACGGAGCCGCCCGTCAAACGCGGTCAGATCGCCGGTCAGCATACGGGCGATGGATGTCTTGCCCACGCCCGAAGGACCGAAAAGGGCGTTGAACCCGGGGCCTTCCATCCGAAAAGAGAGGTCTTCGAAAACCGGCATCTCGGCGCCGGGATAGCGAAACGTCATGTTGTGGCATTCGACCTGCATGGCAAAACCCGGTTATCCGTCCAAAGTTCTCCGGAAGCGCCTCCACCCAGGCAGGTGCGCCTTTGCGGTGAGCGCTTCCTTTACGCCCGAGGGGCCAAACCGGTTGAAACAGCACCCTAACGCCAATTTTCCCGGTTTGCAACCGCCTGCCGGTGCCGCGTCTATCCGGCCTCTTCCTCCCCTTCGGCCAGGATGCGGGTCATGGTGGGGCCGTCGATATTGCCGCCGCTCAGGATGACCCCCACCCGTCCGGCCGGCGTCACCGCCCCGCTCAAGAGGGCGGCTGCCCCCAGCACGCCCGAGGGTTCCACGACAATCTTCATGCGGTAGAAGAAAAACCGCACCGCCGCCATGATGGCGCTCTCGGTGACGGTTTGCATGTCGCTGACGAATTCGCGGATCAGGGGAAAGGTGTGCTGACCGAGGGAGGGCGTGCGCGTGCCGTCCGCGATGGTCGGGGGGTTGTCCACCCGGTGCAGCACGCCGGTCCGAAAGGAGCGGGTGGCGTCATCGGCCAGCTCCGGTTCGATGCCGATCACACGGCAGCCCGGCATCACGCCGCAGGCGGCCACGGCCGACCCGCTGAGCAGTCCGCCGCCGCCGCAGGGGACCAGCAGCATATCCAGCGGCCCCGCCTGATCGTACAGCTCCAGGGTCGCCGTGCCCTGGCCGGCGATAATGTCCGGGTGATCGTAGGGCGGCACCAGAACCCCGCCCCGCTCTTCCTGGAGCGATCGCGCCAGGTCGTCCCGGGAGGCGTGGCGTGGATCGTAGAGTACGACTTCGGCGCCGTATCCTTGGGTGGCGGCACGCTTCGTGGCCGGCGCATCCTCCGGCATGACCACCGTCACGGGCACCTTCAGGAGGCGTCCCACCAAGGCCACGGCCTGGGCGTGGTTGCCGGAGGAAAAGGTGATCACCCCTTTGCGGCGCACGTCTTCCGGCAGGCCGGCAATGGCATTGTAGGCCCCCCGGAACTTGAAAGCCCCAATGCGCTGCAGGTTTTCACACTTGAAGAACACCTCCGCCCCCACCCGCGCATTGAAAGTGGAGGACGTCATCACCGGTGTGACGTGGGCCTGTCCTGCCAGGCGGCGGCGCGCCGCCATAACGTTTTCTAGCATGGTTTTTTCCTATCCTCTGTTTTTGGTGTTCTTCGGCATGCCCATCGAAAAAAATGCTCGATGGTTCCCGGCTGTCTTTGCCCCGGGATCGCGATCGTTATCTGCTTCTTTGCTTTATCGATTTCGATTTCGCCCGGCCAGCAATCAAAAAACGCGGTTTGCTCGCTGGCTGTCACGTCCTGTCTGCACCTCTTTGGAATTCTTGGAAAGGCCCCCTCCCCCGGCCAGCAGCCTTTCTTTTAAAACGGAATATCCGTGGCCGACAGCCGGCCGGCCGCGTCCCCCTTTACCCCGCGCCCGCGATCAGGAAGACGCCGACAAAAATCAAGAGGGCCGAAACCATCCGCTGCCGGACATGGCGCTCCTTGAGGACCAGGGCCCCCAGCAGAACCGAGAACACGATGCTGATCTGCCGCAGCCCCACCACGTAGCTGACCCGTTCGAGAGAAAACGCTACCAGGATCAGGAAATAGCCGAAAATGCCCAATACGCCGCACACCAGGATCGAACGGCGGTTGGCGCGCCATTCCCGCCCCAGGGCGCCCCTGTGCCGGGCAACGGCCACATAGGCCGACAGCAGGGCCATGCTGAACCAGGGGTAGATGAAGGCGAAGGCCACCGGATGAAAACGCTCCACGGCCTGCTTGTCCACAAGGGAATAGGCGGCCACGGCCAGCAGGGTCAGGAAGGCATAGCGGGTGCCGTCATCGTAGCGGAAATTGCGCAGGGGCCGGAGCAGGGCCTTCGGCGTCAGGTGATCGAGGCTGATGGTGTAGACCCCTATCGCCGCCAGAAGGACCCCCGCCGCCCCCGGCAGGCTCACCTGCTCTCCCATGAACAACACGGCCAGCACCAGGACCAGGGCCGGGGCGGAGCGCGAAATAGGATAAACCCGGGACAGATCGCCGGTTTCCAGGGACCGTGCCAGCCAGAGCCAATAGAGGAAATGCAGCAGGCCGGAGAGCAGGGCCATGGGCCAGATGCCGTCCAGGTCGAAGGCCCGGCGCCAAAGTCCATAGACGAAGACCGGCGCAAAGAAGGCCAACCCCAGCAATTCGTACCACCAGACGAAGACCTGCTTGTCGTGCGCCGTCTTGGTCAGGAAGTTCCTGACCGCGTGCATGGCGGCGGAGATCAGGACCAGGACGACGGCCGTCGTATTCACAGCACACCATCTCCCCGGTGCCCGGGGCTTTCAGGCCTGAGACAGGGTGGCATCGGGAGCCAGATAGTGGCGCACATAGTCATCCACCGCCTCCTCGAGAGAGCGGCAGGGGGTCGACCATCCGGCGGCCTGCAGCTTCGTGAGATCGGCACAGGTGTAATACTGGTACTTGCCGCGCAGGTCCTCCGGCATGGGGATGTAGTCGATGTTCAGAGGGCGGTCGGCTGCTTTGAAAAGCGCCGCGGCGACATCGTTCCAGGATTGGGCCCGGCCCGTACCGATGTTGAAGAGTCCGCCGATCTCGGGCCGCTCGAGGAAGTGCAGGGTCATGGCCACCGCATCCTTGACGTAGATGAAATCCCGCAGCTGTTCGCCGTCCCCGTAGTCCGGGCGGTGGGATTTGAAAAGGCGCATCAGGCCCTCGTCGCGCACCTGGGGGTAGGCCTTGTTGATGACGCTGCGCATGTCGCCCTTGTGGGTTTCGTTGGGGCCGAAGACATTGAAATACTTCAGCCCCACGATGTTTTTCAGCCAGCCGTTGCGCCGGGCCATCAGATCGAAAAGATGTTTGGAATAGCCGTACATGTTCAGCGGGCGCAATTCATCCAGCTTCGCTTCGTCGTCGGCATAGCCCCGGGCGCCGTCACCATAGGTCGCGGCGCTGGAGGCGTAGATCAGGCGGCAGCGGGGATGGTCTTCCCGCCAGGCGGCAATGCGGGCCGTATAGCGGGTGTTGTTCTCCATCAGGTAATCGGCATCCTTTTCCGTCGTGGCGGAGCAGGCCCCCATGTGGAGGATGGCCCGCAGACCGTCGCCGAAATCGCCCCGGGCCAGCCGCTCGATGAACACGGTCTTGTCCAGATAGTCGGCGAAGCGCAGCCCCACCAGGTTTTTCCACTTCTCGGTCTGATGCAGCTGATCGACGACGAGGATATCCTCCTCGCCGCGCCCGTTGAGGGCCCAGATCAGTGCGCTGCCGATGAATCCGGCCCCGCCGGTAACGACAATCATGGCTGTATGCGCTCCTTTCCGCTTTCTATTTTCCTGTCACACCTAAGTGAGCCCTCCTTCCGCATAGAAAGGAGGCCTCAGATAGTCCCCTCAAAGAGGGCTTGAAGAAGGTTTTATTCTTTGATTTTCATGATTCCCTTTGTCCCGCGACGACGCGCAGGGCAGCCCCCAAGGGGCCGCGGGGCACGGGCGTTTGAAGCCTGTCACGCCGAGGCGTGATTGCTTCTGTTTTCTTTCACGTGAAAGAAAATGAAGAAACCATCTATGGAAAAGTGCACCGGATCGTTAAACCCTCTCCGAGACCTCCACCAAGGGCAAAGGGCTGAGATCCCCGTCCCGGCCAATACGCCGGCTGATGTCCCGCCCTTGTCTCCCAATTCCATCCAGGTGTCAAGACCACCCGATAGGACGGGATGCGAGGCCCTCATGCTTCCGACGGGCCATAGGGGCCGCCGGAATCCGGGGTGCATTCGTAACGCCACCCTTCCCGGCGCGCCCACAGCCGATGGCGGGGCCCCGGCGTATCGATGTCCAATTGATCGTAAGCCTGATCCCCGCTGTAGAGAAAACAGGTGTCCTTCCCGCGGGGGACCACCTTCGGAGCAAAATGGTAGGCCGGGACCTGGGCGGCGGTGGACAGGGTCGCGTCACGGCTGGCAAACGATGCCAGGTGATGCAGGGTAACCCAGGTGGGCGGGAAGAACGGCATGCGGCCGGTGCGATGCCGCGCCAGCGCTTCATGGGGGGCCAGCCAGCAATGGTCATGAATCTCACCCTGGTCGATGCGCACCGGCATCCCGGGCGAGGCCGCCAGGAAGAACCAGGTATCGAACCGCCGGGGCATCTCCACGGGTGCGGTCCAGCGCGACAGGGGCACCACGGCCTCGGTTGCCACGGTCAGTCCGGTCTCTTCGGCCAGTTCCCGGACAGCCGCACGGCGGGCAGTGGTCTGACAGGCCGGCCAATCGTCGGCCGGGCCGTCCACCGGTTCCACCGCTCCGCCGGGGAAAACCCAGGCCCCGGCAAAGGCCGACAGCTCCCGGCTGCGGCGCAGCAGCAGAACTTCCAGACCGGCCGCGCCGTCCCGCAGGATCACCAGCGTGGCCGCCGGCCGCGCCGGCGGCCCATCCGCATCATCGATATCCGCGTTTCGTTTCAGATTCAGGTTCATAACGTCCTTGCGTATTTGAAAGCATCAGCGTGTCCGGCCCCGGGCGTCCACCGGCCACACCTGGACGCCGTCACCATCCCGCACCACCAGGCGGTCGGTCAGGTTGACCACCGGGCAGGCGTGGTTCGGGATAAACCGCAGGCAGGTTCCCAGGGGCAGATCCGGACCATGGCGGGGGATGAAGCCGTGCTCTTCCGACAGGCGCACCAGCATCCGCGCCTGCCCCGCCGCGCCGAACCGCTCCAGGGGCCAGCCCACGGCAAAACCGTCGGCCGCGGCCGCGCCGTGGGCGCCGCCATCAGAGCTGAAGGTCTTGGAACCGGCATCCACGATCAAAAAATCCGCGTTGCGGCTGATGACCGTGGCCAGCACCGTGAGGGCAATCTGCGCCCGCCTGACCAGCCCCAACCGCAGGGGCGTCCGATCCATGAAGACATAGTTGCCCGGGCGGATTTCGGTGATCCCGTCAAACCGTTCGGCCGCCAGGACGGTGGGCGTCGACCCCACCGATATCTCGGGAACCGCCAGGCCGGCCGCCGTCAGACGGTGGGCCACGGCCAGCATGGTCCGGCGCTCGTCCTCGGCGATAGCCGCGACCTCAGCGCGATTGGCCGCGCCATAGGCGTGCCCGGCATGGGAGAGCAAACCGACCAGCCGCAGCCAGGGGTGGGCCTGGATCCTTTCGGCCAGGGTCCGGATGGCGGGGTCGTCGGGGCGGCAGCCGCAACGGTGCAACCCCACATCGATTTTGATGGAAACGCCCGTGACCAGGCGATGGGCCTCGGCCCGGCCGGCCAGCAGGTCCAGCCCGGGCCGGCTGTCCACGATCCAGCGCACCTCGCAGGCCTGGGCTTTGGCAGCCGCCATCAGACGGTCCACTTTGGCGGCGATCATCTGGGGTTGGGCCAGGGTGACGGAGGAAATACCGTCGCGGATGAACACCAAGGCCTCGTCCACCTTGGCGGCCGTGATGCCGCAGGCGCCGGCCGCCATCTGCCGCCGGGCGATGGCCAGGCTCTTGTGGGTCTTGATGTGGGGCCGCAGCCGAAGCCCACGGTCACGGGCCAGGGCCTGCATGGCATCGATGTTGTCATCGAGGATTTGCCGCTCGATGACAACGGCCGGCGTTTCCAGGGGCAGGGGCGGGGTCATGGTCGTTTGACCGGCGTCTCCGCCAAGTCCATGGACCTGGGGGCGGAGCGTTTTTCAGCCGGGCTAGTCCTTGCGTTTGGGCTTCTTCCTGGGGCGCTTCTTGCCGGTGGTCCCGCGCCAGATCTTGCCGCGTTTACTGCGTCGATCACCTTTACCCATGGGAATTCTCCTCCTTGGTTCGAATGGCCAATCACTCGTCAGGATCGATGGCTATCCATATACCCTTCCCCTGGGCAGGGCAACCCCTGCCCCCCGACCTTTCAGGCCCGTCCGGCCGTGCCCCCCGATCGCTTCGCATCCGGCGTGGTGCCTGCCCCCCAAATCCGGCATCCAGCATCAAGCATCCAGTATCCAGACCCCAGCATCAAAGCTTTTCTTCGCACCAGGCGCGGATGATATCCGTGTAGATGGCCACGGCCGCTTCGATGTTCGACAGCCGGACGAATTCATCGGTCTGGTGGGCCTGGGACGGCTCGCCCGGGCCGAGGATGACCGTGGGCGGGGCCTGACCGGCGCTACGCAGCGCCGCCGCATCAGTGAAATAAGCCGCGCCCCGGGGCAGCGGCCGTGTGCCGATCCTCTTCTCCACCACATCGAAGACCTGCCGCACCCACGCATCGGCCGGGTCATTGGCCACGCTGGCCATATCGGCCAGGGTGCGGATCTCGACCGGGGCATCGCTGCAGCGCGCCACGGCCTCCCGCAGGGCATCGTGGTCCACCCCCGGAATGGTGCGGATATCCAGGCTGATGACGGCCCGATCCGGTACGGAGTTGATGTTGAGGCCGCCGTGGAGCATGCCCACGCTGAGGGTGGGCGGCCCCAGCACCGGATGGGGCTTTTCCGCAAAGGTCCACCCTTCCAGACGCCGGGTCAGGTGGGCGGCCTTGTAGACGGCATTGTCCCCCAGCTCCGGGGCGGATCCATGGGCCGTGCGGCCGGTGACCTCGATTTCCAGCCACAGGACCCCTTTGTGGCCCACCAGCGGCACATTGGCCGTGGGCTCTCCCACCACCAGGGCGCCCAGGCGCTCCGGCAACAGGCCGTGCGCGGCCAGATAGCGGGCCCCTTCGCAGCCGTTTTCCTCCCCGGCGGTGAGCACCAGACAGACCTCGGGACGGGGGCCCACGGCGCAAGCCGCCGCCACCATGGCCGCCACCCCGCTTTTCATATCGCTGGCCCCGCGGCCGTATAGCCGGTCGCCGGCGATGGTACCGGCCAGGGGATCCCGGGCCCAGGGCGCCTCCCCCAGGGGCACCGTATCCAGGTGCCCGGACAGGCAAAGCTGCGGCCGATCCAAGGTGCCGGCACCCCGGGCAATCAGATTGGTGCGCCCCTCCGCAAATTCATAGGCCTGTACATCGAACCCGGCCGCCTCCAGCCGATCGGCTAAAAAGCGGGCGCAGGCGTCTTCATCACCCGGTGGATTGCGGGTGTCGAACCGGACCAGTTGTCGGGTCAGCTCAATGGCATTCATAGCAATGGCCCCCTGTGGCGCTATGTTATCGGTGATCCGTGTATAACCTCAGGTCCTTCTCTATAGAATGCCATCGTCCGCTACAATAGTTTTCCGGTGGGGGTGCCTGAAGCACAAGGGGATTGAAACCAGCGGTTGGCAGGCGGCGATTCGGTCTTAATTTGTCGGGATATCTGTTTCCCCGCCCCTACTGCCAAGGAGATGAACGCCCATGACGATCTGGCTGGTAACGGCAATCCTGCTGGTGACGCTGATCCTTCTGATCACCGACAAGGCGCCGGTGGACCTGGTGGCCGTGGGCATCATGGTGGCCCTGACCGTGACGGGCATCCTGGAGCCGGGCCAAGCCGTGGCCGGGTTTGCCAACCCGGCGGTCATCACGGTGGCCGCCATGTTTCTCATGAGCCGGGGCATGATCCGCACCGGTGCGGTGGGCTTCATCGGCCAGCGCGTCATCAAGGGGTCACGGGGCAACCCCCATCGGGCGCTCCTCATGAGCCTGCTGATCGTGGCCGCGGCCTCGGCCTTTATCAACAACACGCCGGTGGTGGTCCTCTTCATCCCCATCATGATGGCCGTCAGCTGCGAGTTCGGGATCAGTCCCTCCAAATTCCTGATCCCGATTTCCTACGCCTCCATCCTGGCGGGCACCTGCACCCTGGTGGGCACCTCCACCAACATCATCGTCAGCAACCTCAGTATCCAGGCCGGCTACGCACCGATCGCGATGTTCGAACTGGCCTGGGTGGGTCTGCCGGTGGCCCTGATCGGCATCCTGTTCCTGACCCTGACGGCCTCGCGTTTCCTGCCAGGCCATGCCGCCGCCACCTGCCATGTGGAAGGCGGGAAAAACCGCGCCTACCTGGCCGAGCTCCGACTGCCAGGCCGCAGCGCCCTTATCGGCCGTACGCCGGCCGGCCTGGCCGACAGCCACCCGGCCGTCGGCATCATCGAGGTGGTGCGGGGATCGGACATCCACTACCCGGACGAGGCCGGCCTGCGCCTGGCCCCCGGAGATCTGCTCCTGGTCAAAAGCTCGGCCACGGACCTGGTGGCCCTCTTGGCCGCGGGGATGGTCGAACTGCCCCATGAAGACGCTGATTTCACCAAGGCCGGATCCGACCCGCAACACCTCATCGTGGAGCTGGTCATTCCCCCGGGATCCGGCCTGCTGGGGGCCCGGGTGCCGGATACCCGGCTGTTCAGGGACGAGGAGATCCAGATCCTGGCCATCAAACGCCGCAGTCATCACTATGCCGATCTTAAAATCCGCACCCGGCGCCTGCGGGTGGGGGATATCCTGCTGGTGCGCTCGCCGATCGACAAAGTGGCCAGCCTGCGCAGCGAGGGCGACTTCATCGTGATCGAGGACGTCCATCACGAAATCGTCCACAAGCGCCTGGCCGGACGGGCCCTGCTGATCTTCGGGGGGGTCGTGATCGCGGCCGCGACAGGGCTGCTGTCCATCATGGTGGCGGCCATGGCCGGAGTGCTCCTGATGATTCTGACCGGCTGCCTCCAGTTGCGCACGGCCTATCGGGAGCTGCGGGCGGATGTGCTGCTCCTGATCGTGGGCACCATCGCCCTGGGGCAGGCCATGCAGGCCACCGGTGCCACGGAATTGTACGCCCATGCCTTTCTGAAACTTTTTGCCGGGGCCGGACCCTCGGTGGTGCTGGCGGGGTTTCTCCTGCTCACCAGCCTCGGCACCCAGATCCTGAGCAACAATGCCACAGCGGTGCTGCTCCTGCCGGTGGCCATCTCCACGGCCCTCACCCTGGGGGTCGACCCACGCCCCTTCATCATCGCCGTCTGCCTGGGAGCCAGCGCCTGTTTTGCTTCCCCCATCGGCTACCAGACCAACCTGATGGTCTACGGGCCGGGCAACTATCGTTTCGTGGATTATCTCAAACTGGGACTGCCCCTCAATCTGATCGTGATCACCGGCGGGGCCGTCCTGATCCCCTACTTCTGGCCCTTTTAACGCCAGCGGGAACACACCCTTCCCGAGACGTTAATCGTGTCCATCCTGAAATGGTAGATTTTGGTTCCGGCCAAGGCCGCAGCGATTTGTCCCGCGCGGCGGGGTATTATCCCGCTAGACGGGACTTCCCGTCTGATCCAACCCCGCTGGGGGTGGAAACCACAGGCGCAGCTGAGCTACGGCGAGGATTTCCAAAGAGTGAGAACGTCGGCTTGTCCGCCAAAGGTGATTTTGTTCACCGGCGGAGGGCCGAGGCTAAAAGATGCTATTTATGGATCGACACTGAAGAGGGGCGCATTCAGGCTGCCCTGCCGGTAGCCTTCCAGATCGAGGGCCACGTAGACAAAGCCAACCGCTTTCAGTCCCTGAACCAGGCGATGCCGGATGTCGGGCATCAACACCCTGGCCATGGCCGCTTCGCCGGCCAGTTCGAGGCGTGCCACGTCGCCGTGGCAGCGAACACGTCCGCCCTGAATACCGAGCGACTCCAGCAGGTCTTCCGCGGCTTCCACCCGGGTCAGCAGCGCCTGGTTCAAGGGGGTGTCATAGGGGATGCGGGAAGCCAGGCAGGCCATGGCCGGCCGGTCCCAGTTGGGCAGCCCCAGCTCCCGGGCCAGCTGCCGCACCTCGCTCTTGGTCAGACGGGCCTCCACCAGGGGCGCAATGACCGCCAGTTCCTCCGCCGCCTGCAGCCCCGGCCGGTAGTCGCCCAGATCGTCCAGATTGGCACCATGGGCCATGTGGGCAATTCCCAGGGCGGCGGCGTGCGCCATGAGTTGCCGGAAGATCAGTTTTTTGCAGACATAGCAGCGGTCGCGGGTATTGGCACGAAAGCCCGCCTGGTCCATCTCCGTGGTACGGGCCAGAATGTGATGAACCTTGAGACGACTGCCGATGTCCAGCGCGGCCCGGGTTTCCCGGGCCGGATGCACGGGCGAATCCGCGGTCAGGGCCACCACCCGGTTACCCATCACCGCCACCGCCGCGGCCAACAGAAGCGTGCTGTCCACACCGCCGGAAAAGGCCACTGCCAGGGACGGCAAGGGGCGCAAGCGATCCTTCAGCTGGTCATATTTCATCGTTATGTCAGGCGTTAGGGTCATCGCACGACCTTGCCCCGGCCCGGGGCCTGGAATTGATTCATGGAATGCGCCGCAGCATAGCGGAATTTGGTTCCTGCGGCAAATTAATCATTGCCAATCAAGGCTCAATTCCTGTAAAGGACATAGTTTAATGACCCTCCTATTTATTGATGGTCCGTTACAATGCGTCTATTTCAGGAAACAGGTATCAACCGGTGCAGCCCACCATGGTAAACGGTGTGGGACCTGGGAAAACACAAATCATCCCATGGACCGCACCTGCCGGATACGCGCCTGATACCGGAAACAACGCTGAGTTGGATGATTTCGGCGGCATCAACATTCAGACCTGAAGGGGTTTTTATGGGAAAAGACAGCTTACTCGAATCCACTTCCAAGAAAAAGGCGACGGCCAAAGCGGACAAAGAGAAGCCGGCCAAGAAAGCCGCCGCCAAGAAGACCACCAGCAAAAAAACGGCAGCCAAAGCCAAAAAGACGGCCGCTAAGAAAGCGGCCGGCCCGGCAAAGAAGACGGCGGCCAAGAAAGCCACGGCACCGAAAGCGACGGCAGCCAAGGCCCGGAAGCCGGCCAAGAAAGCCCCTGCCCCACGAAAACCGGCGGCAAAAAAACTGACCCGCAAAGAGCTGCTGTGGAAAAAATTCGAGCCCCTGTCAGCGGCGGCACGCTATACCCCCGCGGCCAAAAGCCAGCCGCCGGCCGTGCCCGACCCCCCGTCCTTTTTCAGCGGCATGAGCGAGAGCGACGCCAAGAAGGCCCGGGAGGTCCTGAAACGCAAATTCGACTGGGCTGAGATCAAGGCCGCCGGAGAAAAATACGCGGCTGAGATGGCGGCCAAGGCGGAGGCGGAAGCCAAACGTAAGGCCGAAGAGGAAGCCAAGCGTAAAGCCGAAGAAGAAGCCAAGCGTAAGGCCGAAGAAGAAGCCAAACGCAAAGCCGAGGAAGAAACCAAACGTAAAGCTGAAGAAGAGGCCAAACGCAAAGCCGAGGAAGAAACCAAACGTAAGGCCCAGGAAGAAGCTAAACGTAAGGCTGAGGAAGAAGCCAAACGCAAAGCCGAGGAAGAAACCAAACGTAAAGCTGAAGAAGAGGCCAAACGCAAAGCCGAGGAAGAAACCAAACGTAAGGCCCAGGAAGAAGCTAAACGTAAGGCTGAGGAAGAAGCCAAACGCAAAGCCGAAGAAGAAGCCAAACGAAAGGCTGAAGAACAAATGACACCCCCTCCCGCAGAGACCGGTGCCGACGCCGGAAAAGGGTTCAACCCCATGAAAATGGGCATCATCGGCTTTTGCGCCATCATTGCCCTGCTCATCTTTTCCAGCTATTCCAATACCAAGAGCTACTATATCACCGAGAAGGACGGCGCCGTTGAAATCTGGCGGGGCATCTTCGCCCCCATGGGCAAGACCCGCCTGATGATCCTGCCCGGTATTCAAATGCCGCCGGAAGTGAAGAAGACTTACGGGTGGCAGGATGCGTACCGCCTCATGTACCAGTATTATATCGAGAAAGCGGATGCGACCCTTGCGGTTCCGGGCATCCCGGACACGGCGGCGCTTACCCAGGACCTCGAAAAAGCGATCTCCTATGCCCCCGATCGGGAAATGCGGGATGCCGCACGCACCCGGCTGGTGAGCATCCACATGCAGACCTTGATCCAAAAGGCCCAGGCCGCGATGAACCGCGGCACCGTCGAAAGTGCCGAGGAGGCCATCGGCTTTCTGAAAGAGGCCGCCCGGTACGATTTAAGTGACGCGGAAGCCGAAATGGTCCAGCGCAAAATCGAAGAAGCCGGGGGCGTTCTGGCCGACCGCGAAATGGCCAAGGCCGCCGCGGAGAAGGCCGCCGCTGAAACAAAGGCCCTGGAAGCGGAAGCCCAATCGCTCAAGGAGGCCTCCCAGAGTGAACCGCCGGCAGCGGCTGAAGAAGCCGGTCATTAAACGCTGACACAGCGTTTCTGAACGATAATCCGAGCGGGGAGACGGTGTGATCTGTCTCCCCGCTTTTTCTTCCTGGAGAGGGCCCGGCGGTTTCGTCTGCCGGCGAATCCCACCGGAACCCTACCGGAAAAGGCAAGATCCCCGTTTGGCCCCTGCATTCCCGGTTACCTTGATGATGATGCGCCATGCCGCGCGGGACAATTGCTTCCGCCATGTGGCCCCCTCGGTCTACAACAACCGCGCTGCGTCATGCCGGCCGGCGTCCGCCTGGAAGGCCCCGTGCAATTGTCGCGGTGACAATGTCTGATGCCCATCCCGTTCAAATTCCATCGATCGTCGCCGGATGCCTGGCAGGGCACATTGTATATCATGTGTTTTGCCCAGATGGTTTCCATGATCGGCTTCTCCAGCATCTTTCCCTTCCTCCCGCTCTATGTAAAGTCCCTGGGAACCGTGACATCCCTCAGTCTCGACCTTTGTATCGGCCTGGTTTTCTCGGGACAGGCCTTCAGCATGATGATCGCCTCGCCCGTCTGGGGGGCTCTGGCGGACCGCTGGGGCCGCAAGCTGATGGTGGAACGGGCCATGTTCGGCGGGGCGGTCATCATGGCGTTGATGGCCTTTGTGCACTCGGCCGAAGAGCTGGTGGCCCTGCGCATGGTCCAGGGGCTGATCACCGGCGTTATGGGCGCCACCAATGCCCTGGTGGCCGCCACGGTGCCCCGCGGCCGGGCCGGCTATGCCATGGGACTCATGCAGGTGGCCATGGGCGTGGGACTCGGTTTGGGTCCGGTGATCGGAGGAATGGTCGCGGACGCTTATGGCTACCGGGCCGCTTTTTATATCACGGCTGCTCTTCTGGCCGTGGCCGGGGTCGTGGTCTGGGCAGGTGTGGAGGAGCATTTCGTGGCCCGGGAATCCGCGGGCCGCGAGGCCCTGCAATTCGTTAGCGCCTGGCGGCGCGTTTTTTCCTCCCGGGGCGTGCTGCTGGCCTACACCCTGCGGTTCATCAACCAGATGGGCCGCATCGTCTTCATGCCGATTCTGCCGTTGTTCGTCCTCTCGCTGATCGATAGCCCGGACAAAATCAACAGTTTCACAGGCATCGTGATCGGTGCCTCTTCAGCGGCCACCGCTATTTTCTCCGTCTACCTGGGCCGCCTGGGCGACCGCGCCGGCTACCGGTGGATCGTCATCATCGGGTTGCTGGTCACCGCTTTCCTCTTTCTCCTGCAAACCATGGTCACCGCCGGCTGGCAGCTTTTGGGATTGCAGGTCCTCTACGGCGTGGCCCTGGGCGGCATCGTGCCAGGCATCAGCGCCCTGCTGGCGGTCTTCTCCCGCCAGGGCGACGAGGGCGCGGTCTATGGCCTGGACACCGCCATCACCTCGGGGGCGCGTATGATCGGGCCCCTGCTGGGCGTCGGCATCTCGGCCTGGTTCGGCGTTCGCATGGTTTTCGGAACCGCCGGCCTGCTCTATCTGGCCGCCGCTTTGCTAGCCGTCTGGGGCTTGCCTCCGGGCAACCACACGCCCCGCGAGTGAGTGGTCCTGTCTGTAAAGAGGGTGCCGGAACAAGGCCGCTATTTAGTGCCCATCCAGATATGGTAGATTTTGGTTCCTGGCAAGGCCGCAGCCGACTGGCGTCCCGCCGAGCGGGACTTCCCATTTGATTGATTTTTCAACGGTGGGTGCCCGCAGGCGTAGCTTGGGCTACGCCGAGGACCGACAAGAGGCGAGAACGCCGCCAGGGGCCAAAAAATGCCATCTCTGAATGGGCACTCTTTAACGGCCCGGGACCTTCCCCTAAGGCCGCAAAGACCTCCACCGCAAATTCACTCACAATGGATCGGCCTGTTAAACAGGGTTGCGGACGGATCGGACGATCGTTATGTTGGAGAGAATTCAATGGTCCCGGTTCGGGGACGGCATCGGCCATAATTTTGTTTCAACATGTATACCTTACCAAAGGCGAGGCAACCTATGGGAAAACTGATCAAGGAAGAAGGCGAAGCGGGAAGGCTCCACATCGACACCCCCCTGATGGGGGAATCCCTGGTGAGCAAGGAGCTGCTGGAAAAAACCGAGGCCAAGGAGTATTTCCGGATGCACCCGGATGTCAATGTGCTCAAGATCGGGGGCCAGAGCATCATGGACCGGGGAGGCCAGGCCCTGTTTCCGATCCTGGAGGCGCTCATCAGCGCCAAGGATGAATACAAGATGCTCATCATGACCGGCGGCGGCACCCGTGCGCGCCATGTCTACAATATCGGTGTGGACCTGGGTATGCCCACCGGCGTCCTTTCCAAACTGGGGGACAAGGTATCCTGGCAGAATGCGGAGATGCTCTCGGTCCTGCTGGCCAAGCATGGCGGGGTGAAGATCGGCCACGGCGACAATCTGGAGCAGCTCACCATGTTCTGCCGCCTGGGCTACATCCCCATTACCTACGGCATCCCGCCCTACGGGTTTTTCGAACACCCGGCGGAGTACGGCTCGATTCCGCCCCACCGGACGGACTGCGGCGCTTTTCTCCTGGCGGAGAACATCGGCGCCCGCTCGCTGATTTTTCTGAAAGACGAAAAAGGCCTCTTTGCCAAGGACCCCAAGAAAGTACCGGCTGACGAGCGGGACCAGCTGACCTATTACAGCCGCATATCGGCCCGGGAACTCCTCGAACTGGATCTGGACGACCTTATCATCGAGCGGCCCATTATCAACCTGCTGCAGCGGGCCAAATGCCTCAAGGAATTCCAGATCATCGATGCGATCCGCCATCCCGAACACATCCTGGCAGCCCTCAGGGGCGAGCATGTGGGGACGATCGTCTACAAAGAATGAAGCATCTGCTCACAGAATCGCTCCCCGGATCGGTCGAACATATAGGGGTCCGCCACCCGAGGTGGAGGGGTTAAATCGAAACCACATGCCAGTCGGGATCGCTATCAAAATACCTTGGCAATGGTTGCCAACCGGCTGAACACGCACTTCCCGACAGCGCCTTTTGAAGCTGGGTGGCCCCCTCCTCATAAAGGCCGCCTGTCGCCCTCCTGAAGATACGCTCCGGATTCCGACAGCGATCCCGAATCATCGGACGATCGCCCCATGGACTCATGGCCGGGAATTTTTTCCTCGCCATGACCCCATGGGAGGTTATGGGCGGTTAGCTCCCCTGCCCGCCCCCGTCTTTCTGTCCCTGACCGGCATCAAGGTAAACCACTTGCGCACCGCTCTCGCGGCAAATATGGTCAAGTTCTTTCTTGCGAATATGCTTTACGTATAGTTTTAAATCAGCGCCGCTCACGCCCACCACGCGAAAACGCGGCTTTTTCTCACCCTTTTCGATCTTGCGGCGTTCACGCACGAAAATTTTACTGGCCATGAGGCTCTCCTTTCGCTATCAAGCGTATAGGTAATTCGAATCCTTAAGTTGTAAACAATATATATGTCCTTGGAGGATATATGTCAAGATCGTCTGATAAAAACCCCAAGGGAAATTGGCAGCCCGGGTCGGGCAAGGCCCAGCGCTATATCCAGCCCTCCCTCCTGCTCGCGCTCCAGCGCAAGCCTTCCTATGGGTACGAACTGATTCAGGAAATCGCCGCTTTCGGCTTCGTGGAGGGGTCGGCACCGCCGGGCATGATCTACCGCCATCTGCGGGACATGGAGGAAAACGGCTGGGTAACATCGGAGTGGCACACCGAGGGGGCCGGTCCGGCCAAGCGAATTTACCAGCTGACCGCCGAGGGACAGGAGGTCCTGTCGTTCTGGATCGGCTACATGGACCGGCAGGCCCGAAAATTGTCCAATTTCATTACCATGTATCGGTCATCTCAAGATGAATAATGAATGGGGATGGCAGGATCCAAACAGCCGCCCAGCTTGAACCCGAACTGAAACCTTTGCGGTTTACCTTTCGAGCACTGCATTTTAATGTCCTCTATAATTGTCTTCTCTTTCAGATTATGGCACGTAATCGCAGATTTTGGGTGTAGTGATTTCTCTGTGATAACCTACATTTCCCCTCATTAATCAAAATTTCCCATTTCTTTCCTGATCCGAGTTCTATCACTTATCTACCCGCGATGATAACAACTTGGCGTTGCTTATGCGGAAAACTCGATAATTCACTGATAAGAGCGCCAAAGTGGAATAGTGAATACTAAAAGGGGCTTGGAGTCAATTAATGTCCCCCTCGGGGAATGGGAGAAAATCCCTCGCCTTTAGGCGAAGACTTTAGTAGGCTTGCGATATTATGAAGAATTACCGCAAGACCTCGCATTCGGTTTATGACATCAAGTATCATTTGGTATGGATCACGAAATATCGCAAGCCGATGCTCAGCGAAGGGGTGGGGACGCGGTTGCGGGAGCTGATCCGTGAGATCTGCAAGGCGATGGATATAGAGATCATCAAGGGTCATGTTTCCAAGGACCACGTCCATCTGTTTGTTTCCGTACCGCCGTATCATTCGGTAAGCCAGGTGATGAAACGCATCAAAGGGAAAACGTCAAGGCGGTTGTTAAGCGAAAGCCGTATTTTAGCCAGACAATGTTGGGGTCGTCATCTGTGGGCTCGCGGCTATTTTGCAGCATCATCGGGTAATGTCACCGATGAGGTCATAGCTGAATATATCGAAAAGCAAACCCACACTGAGCGAGCCCGCGATGACGACTTCACCGTGGACTCGTGAGTCGACTTCAGTCGACCACGTTTGAAGCCACCGCCTTTAGGCGGTCGGAGCCTTCACTTCAGATACATTGACTTAACAACGAGTTATGATAGAATTCTGATAAATATCAGGTAGTCAAATAAAATAACATTTTTGTCTGAAAATGGCCTTTGGTGCGGAAAGGCAGATTTCCACTGAATAAATAAGTTATGTCGTAAATAAGAAAATGCTTCCTAAAATATTTTTTGCCATATCTGCAATTGCATCATTCCTATTGGGCATATTTGTTGTTTTTGAAAAAGGCTATAATCATCATGGTATTTCTATTGATTTAAGCAAAAGTTATATTACAGTGTCTGTGCTATTCTTTGTTATTTCTATTATATTCTTTATCTTAGCATACCGAGAAAAAATCGGAGAAAATTACGATTCAGATAACAATTATATGTGTTCTGAGTGTTTAAAACCTTTCAGCGGGAATCAAATACGTAATGATAAATGTCCCATATGTGGTTCTAAGGTTGAAAATCTAAAGGGCTTTTATGACAAGCATCCGAATTTAAAGGACTAAACATAACAAGTCGCTAAAGTCGTTTCGCGCACATTTGTGCGCTTCACTGGGACCTCCGCCGCTACGCGACTCCGGTCCTTTAGCTCCAGCGTTCTGTGTAAATGAAATGCTAAATCAAAAATCAATCAAATGGATCAATGTTGAAAAAGAAGGGGAACAATTTTTTGTTCTCGCTATATTCTACTATTTGAACGAAGCCAAAAGAATACGTTTTGCCATCGATAAAAAAACAGCCGATGGAATGAGAATTGTCCTTAGTGAACGACCTTTTAAAGAAAAATATGGTAGCGACTATTCATATTGGTATTCTGGGTACAGTACTGATAATGAAAACAAAAGTTATGAGTATTACGTTGAAATACGCCTTGGAACAATGAGGCACAAGGAAAAGAGTCCTTGCTCAAAATCTTTTTGTCAAAATCTAAGATGGTTGACTGAAATCGAATCTATTGTCAATGGGAATGAAAATTGTACCATTTTCGGGAAACGAAAAGTGTACCACTTCCGCTCAGTTAAGGGTTTCGGTTAATGCAGCCGGTGAAGCCGGCGCGGTGTTAAATTCGTTCTTTGACAAAGTGTGCTTTCTGAGCCGGTAGCTGTGGCCCTTGATGTTGACCACCCGACAGTGGTGGAGCAGCCGGTCGAGGATCGCGGTGGCAATGACCTGATCGCCGAACAGCTCCTGCCAGTCCCCGAAGCTCTTGTTGGAGGTAATGATGGTGGAGCTTCGTTCGTAGCGGTAGCTGATGAACTGGAAGAACAGGTAGGCTTCCTTGCTGTCGATGGGCAGATAGCCCACCTCATCGACCACCACCAGACTGGAGGTCAGATAGGCCTTGTGCCGGGACTGGGGCTGCTCCTTAAGTTTTCGCATCAGGGCGTCCATGGTCATGAAGTAGACCTTGAAGCCGTGATGACAGGCCTTGGTGGCCAGTGCGATCGCCAGATGGGTTTTGCCCACCCCCGGAGGCCCCAGGAAGATCACGTTCTCGTGCTTGGGGATGAAGTCCAGATCGAAGAGCGCCATGACGTCTTTCTTATTGAGATCCGGGTGGAACGAGAAGTCGTAGGCATCGATGGTTTTGGCCGCCGGAAGGCCCGCGGTCTTCATGGCGGTCTCCACCCGCCGCTTTTCCTTGGCGCCGACTTCCTCCTCCAGCAGGTGATCCAGGAAAGCCATATATGAGCTCTTGTCGGTTTCGGCCTGCAAAAGGACAGTGTCGAGCACGGCGGCAGCCTGGGTGAGCTTTAGCCGCTGAAGATTGTCCCGAAGGCGGTCTGTAATCAGTTGGTCCATACCCCACCTCCTTTCTGGGCCGCCTGTTCGTAGACGGACAGCGGCCTGTAGAGCACTTGGGGAAACAGGCTGCCGTTGACCAGACCCCGCGTGGCCTTGCCCTTGCGGCGGCCGTAGGGTGGTGTCTTCGGCGGCTGTTCGCGGCGCAGCTTGAGGATCTCCTCGATGATGGCCGGATCGGTGATCATCCGCCCCTTCTCCGGGCTCTCGGTGTGGGTGATCAGCAGCCGGTCGTCGTCGTAAATGCGGATGACGCCGTCCTTGATCCTCAGCAGCACTTTTTTGCCGACCGCTTCCGGCGGCACCTGGTAACGGCTGGCGTCGTAGGAGATCAGGCAGTCTTTGTAGACCTTCCGGTAGACCTTGATGGCGGTGTCGTAGTCTCTGGGCACCGGGCCAAGGCTGCGGACCTCCTGCTGCCAGCGCATGTCGACGAGCTGCCGGTGAGTACGGTGCTGGCGCCGGTTGGCGGTCTCCGAGATCCAGTGGAGCAGATCCGCATTGGCCTGGTCGATGCTCTCAAACACATAGCCGCGCCAGAAAGCTTCCCGGATGTAGTCGATGGGGCGTTCCACCTTGCCTTTGGTCCAGGGGCTATAGGGGGCGCACAGCACCGGCTTGAAGCCGCAGTGGTCGGCAAAATCGGTGAACTCGACATTGATGCGCGCTCGCCCATCGGCGCGGCCGGCGAACACATGGCGCATGTTGTCATAGAGCAGTTCGAAAGGCACGCCCCCGAGATACTTGAAGGCCCGCAAGTGGGCGTCCATAAACGCCGCCAGAGTGCAGCGGGTGACGAACTCGGCGTACATGGCCCGGGAAAATCCGAGAACCAGCAGGAACAGATGCACGGTGATGTCGGCGACACCGGCAGCGGCGATCTTAAAGTCGGCCCAGTCCACCTGGCCTTGCAGACCGGGAACCGTCTCGAATCGCAGGAAGGCCTGACGACGATTGCGGGCTTTGACGGCCCGCACATAGGTTTTGACCGTGTCGTAGCCGCCGGAATAGCCGAGGTCTTTGATTTTCTGAAAGATCCATGTACCGCGGTAATTGTCCTGCTGGAGCCAGTCGTCGATCATCTGGTGGTAGGGGGAAAGGATCGATTCCTTGCGCTTGTGTTTACGATACCGGGGCATTGTGGGATCTGCCAGGTACTTGGTGACGGTGTTGCGGTGAATGCCAAGCTTCCTGGCAATGGCGCGCATCGTGAAGCCTTGGCGGTGATAGGAATGAATGTCCATGAATGCCTCCCTGGTGATCATGGCGGCGCCCTCCTTTAGCAGAGGGTCTTACCACCAATTACACCACCGGGGTGGTACACTTTTCATTCCCATTATTGGTACACTTTAGCATTCCCGCCGACATCTATTTCGGATTTAGACAATCTATCTATTAATGGACCGGAAAACACAGAACAAGGGCATTAAGAGCGACGGCAAAAAGCCGCCGCGCTTTATGCCCGGCGTTATATGTGCATGGAAAAGACAAGCATGAAAAAATATCTAATTATCACAGCCATATTGTTATCAATAATAATTATTGGAACATCAGGGTGCAGTGTTATTAGAAGTGCTCGGATAATCGCCCCTTCGTTATTTGGCACAACCGAAATAAAAGAAGGGATTTATTTAGATGAAGATGCAACTGAAAACCAAAAAAATGAATTATACTCATCTGTTAATACAGCCAAGGAAAGGCTTGCTTATTTTTATGGAACGTTAAAAACAAAACCCAAAATTGTGGCGTGTGGCACAGAGGACTGTTACAGGAAGTTTGGTGGGGTTTCAGCCAAAGGAAAAAATTATGGCAGTGTAGCCATATTATTATCACCAAGAGGAATCAATCCAGAAATAATATCACACGAATGGTCTCACCGTGAATTATTTGAAAGACTGGGATTTTTCAAAAGCAGGAAAATAGCATATTGGTTTGATGAAGGTTTAGCTGTTTATATCAGTAAAGATGAAGTCTATTCGCATGAAAAGTGGTTAAAAGCAACGGAAAAAACAAATAAGACACTTGGATTGGATGATATAGATACATTACAAAAGTGGTTGAAGGCAAATCGGGAAGAAGAACACATAATGTCTTATGGCGCTGCACGGGAAGAAGTAGCCCGGTGGCTTGAAAGAGCCGGAGTTGATGGTCTAAAAGAGCTTTTAAATAGATTAAGCAAAGGCGAAGACTTTTATTCCGCCTATTTTTCAATAGCAAAGATAAACTCAACATTTCTGGAAAGAATAACATATAACAAGGATAATGCAGCGGACGCCAAAAACCGCGCCGCTGATTAGCAACGTTAGACCCAAGGAAAGACGTAATAGCAATGCCAAAATTCGAACCAGACAACCAGCTTTCTGTAGAGATATATGAGGAGGCTAGTGTTTTTATTATATTCTTACGATTTTGACCTTCACCCTGGCACCGTTAGTCACCCCAAACGTCTATATATCATCTCATCTATTGATAGGTAGGTATAGGATGAAAAGGTATATTTCAATAATTACCGGAGTATCATTTATCGCATTGGCAACTTCCGGTATGATGATGATATTCATAGGTGGTTTTGAGCTCATGCTCAGGATGCATCTGGTACATAACTTTTTTGGCATAGTTTTGTCCATCGCAGGAATATTTCACATCTATTATAATTTCAAGCCCATAAAAAAATATCTGAAGAATAGACGGATCGTAATTTTCACCGCTTTTCTCTCGGTTGTTCTCATATTCTTGTACGGTATTGGGTTATATGTGGATATTGATCTGGAAATGATCAATCAGATAGAAGCAATACTTAAGAATCATATGCATTGATACTGATTCTTTCTCCTTGCCAGAGAGATGATAGATGAGATGAAAATAATATGGTATACGACAAAAGCATTACTTTTATTGGTTTTCATCATATTGATGATAGTATTTTTACAATACTGTAATCGCATGGAGTTCCGGGGACATGATACTTAATTCCAACCAGAAAATGCACTGGATAAACCGGTGATTTTCATGTTATCATATCCCAAGCTAATCCATAACTCCTCTGGAACTGAGATACCTGCTATCACATCAGACCAACGCCACCCTAAAAACGTGAAGGCCAACCCCCAAACATATGAAGGTTGGCCTTTCGACTTAAGGCATAGCGCTCTTTTCACGCTGTCCAGTGGTCTGCGTGTCGGCGCTTGCCATAAATATTCTCCCACACCCCCTCGTTTTTAGGGCGCACGAGCAGGACCGGCCGGTGCCCGATGAGACGCGGCCGGAGCCAGCGGTGGGTCAGCACCCGGTCTTCGGGAGCCGGCAGCTGGGCGTCGCGGTCTTCGGCCACGACTTCGATGTCCTGCCCCCGGATATCCGCCACCGTCATGACCTCCGGCGCGCCCCGCAGATCCCCGAGCTCGATATAGCGGCCCGCCCAGCCCGAGGCGGTCAGACCGACGGCCGCCGCCGCCCCGATGATGCCGTCGTTGGTACCCCCGTGCCCGGACAAGTGGGCCCCGTCCACCTGACGCAGGGCCTCCGCCTGGGAGGCCACCGCGTGGGTACAGCGGCGGCCGAAGGCCACCAGATCCGTCAGGGCCGCATGATCCTCCGCCACCACGCACAGACCGGGGTCGCTGCCGTCGGCGGCATGGGCTTCGATGTGCCGGACCGCTTGCTCCACCAGAGACGCCAGCAGATCCGGCGCCGCAACCTCCAGCACCATGCAGGCCGCGCTGTTGTGGGAGGTATAGGGAATGTCGTCGCACACCAGAAGCTGCTGCCGGACAACGCCTTGACAGCGGCAGCCTTCCGGAAGCATGGGTTGAAACCAGCGGGCCACTTTACCGGTGCCGTATTCCGAATCGCTCGCGTCCGTATCGTCAAATCCAACAAATACTCTCATACGCTCAAATCCAGGTGATGTGATCGATGCGGTAGCCGGCATCGAGGGGTTGGCCGGGGAAGAAACGACCGTCATGAAGCTGCTGCTCGGTCAGAGGGACGCTGAAGGCCAGATCGCCGGCCATGACGGTGGCGATAATCCTGCCCGTGCGGCGTTCCCGGCTGAGACGCCGGATGGTGCCCCTGACCGACTGATCCGCCGAACCCGTTTCGGCACCAGGCCCTGTGCCGTCCAGAAGGGAAAACCGGATAATGGCGGCGGCATCGGCATAGGGCGGTGGGGATACGGTCAGGCGTGCGCCCTCGGTCAGCTGTTTGCCATAGCGCCCATCGGCCATCGTTTTCCATGGGCCCAGGACAATGGTCTCGTGCCGTGTGCCGAGCACTTTCCCCCGGAACAGGTGCAGCACGTCGTCACAGACATCGTGGAGCCATTGCAGGTCGTGGCTGGCCACCACGATGGCGGTGCCCCATTCCTGTAGCGCCTGCAGGGCAGCATGCTGAATCAATTGGGCGCTGGCGACATCCACGCTGGCAGTGGGTTCGTCCAGCAATAGCACTTTGGGTTTCAGCACCAGACGGGCTGCCAGGGCCACCCGCTGGGCCTCCCCGCCGGAAAGGGCATACCAGGGACGTGGGGCAAAACGGTCCGCGGGCAGCCCCACCAGGGCCAGCGCCTGATGCACCCGCTCGGCAATGCCGTTTTTTTCTCCGCGCAGCTTCAAGCCGTAGCTCACGTTGTTGAAAACGCTGCGCTTCATCAAAAAGGGCTCCTGGGGCAGAAGGGTTATCCGGAAGCGGGCCGCCTCGCAAAAAGGCGCGATGGGCTTTCCGTTATAGCGGATGTCTCCTTCCGTGGGGCGCTCGATGCTGCCCAGCATGCGCAGCAGGGTGCTCTTGCCGCTGCCGTTGGGGCCCACCAGCCCCGTGATGGCGCCTCCGGCGATGGTCAGCCGGTCGATATCCAGCACGAGCCTTTCAGCGTAGATGTGCTTCAGGGCGTGGATTTCAAAAAGGGGGGCGGCCATGCTCAGGCCCGCCTTCTGAGAAAGGATACCGAGAGGTTGACCCCGAAAGCGATCACCAGAAGCACGAGGCCCAGGGCGACCCCCATGCCGAACAGTCCCTTGTTGGTTTCCAGTGCGATGGCCGTGGTGATGGTGCGGGTATGCCACTTGATGTTGCCGCCCACCATCATGGAAATGCCCACCTCCGTCATCACGCGCCCGTACGCGGCCACCCCGGCCGCCAGGATACCGCGCCGGGCTTCCCACAGGCTGCTCAGGAACAACTGCCGCCGGTCGGCGCCCATGGACAGCAACGCGATACGCAGTTTCTTGTCCATGCCCTCGATGGCCGTGGCGCACAGCCCGATGACGATGGGCAGCGCCAATATGGCCTGGCCAATGGCAATGCCCGGCAGGGTGAAGAGCAGGCCCAGTTCTCCCAGGGGACCGCGGCGGGTCAGGAAGGCGTAGACCAGCAGCCCGATGAAAACCGTGGGCAGGGCCATCAGGGTGTCCACGACGGTGCGGACCCCCTGCTTGCCCGGAAACTGGAAATAGCCCAGGCAGAAGCCGGTCGGGATGCCCACCATCAGACTGAAGACCATGGAATAGCCGGAGGCCTGCAGGGTGGCCCCGATGGCGGAGTAGGCCTCCGGGTTGCCCGTAAAAAGCAGGCGCAGGGCCTCGAAAAAGCCTTCCAGTAGAAAATCCATAGCTGTTTTCGCAACGGGTTAAAAAATGCGACGATCCGGACGGCATCCATTTCCCCCGCCCGCATCGTCGCATTGGTGTCAGCAGGTCAATTTGCTCTCAGATCAAGTTCCCGAGGTCGATTCCCAGGAGGGGTACGCCATTACTTGTTGGCATTGGGCGTAAAGAGCGTTTTCCCGAGCAGTTTGAAGTCCCCGATGGCTTTTTGCGTCTCGGGGCTGATGATCCATTGGATAAAAGCCTGGGCCAGATCGGTCTTTACGTTGGGGCAGTGCTTCGGGTTGACGGCGATCACGCTGTACTGATTGAGAAGCGCCTTGTCGCCTTCCACGAGAATTACAAGGGGGGGCTTGCCGCCCATATTGTTTTCGTACTTGATGTAGGTCCCCCGATCCGTCATGGTGTACCCGTCTTTCTCGGCGGCCACATTGATGGTTTTCAGCATGCCCTGACCGGTCTGGACATACCAGCTTTCCTTCTCGGGCACCGGCAGACCGGCGGCCTTCCAGAGGGAGAGCTCTTTCTTGTGGGTGCCGGAGTTGTCGCCCCGGCTGACGAAAACCGACTTGGTGGCTTCGATGGCGCTCAGGGCATCCTTGATGGATTTCCCCTTGATGCCGGCCGGATCATTCGGGGGGCCGATGATGACGAAATCATTATACATGACCTCCCGGCGGTCCACGCCGAAGCCGTCGTCCACAAATTTCTTCTCGGCCGCCGGTGCATGAACCATCAGGATGTCCACATCGCAGTTTTCGCCCAGCTTCAAGGCCTTGCCGGTGCCGGTGGCCGTCCAGCGCAGTTCGATGCCGGTGGCGGCCTGGAACTTAGGTGCCAGATAGTCCAACAGACCGGTGTTGTCCGTACTGGTGGTGGTGGCCATCGTCAGGACTTTGTCCGCAGCCTGCGCGGAAACCGTGACAGAAACCATCAAAAGGAATGCTAACAGGGCGATGCTGATTTTGCCATTGATCCTGTACATGCCTTTGTCCCCTTTCGTCGATAGAGTGATTGGTTGTGGTTGGGTGGTAAGGATTGAAACATGCTTGGCGTTGATCGCTTACCGTACTGGTCGTTAAATGTCAATTCTAACAGGGGGTATGTCAAACCCGGAATTCGAATACCGAAAATAACCCCAACGGATTAAAACAGATATGGTGGAAGGTTTGGAGCAGAAGAGGCTCTTGCCCAAGCAACCCCGCCGGCGTCCCCCCGGGTATCGCAATCGGTTATCCGCTGCCAAAGCTGCCGCCCTAAGACAGGGACGGATGAATTTCCGCATTTGGGCCACACTTTGCATCGGCGCTGACATTGTCAAGCGGTCCGAGGGGTGTTCCCTTAGCATGGTGCCGGTTGAACACATTATTGCAGCCCCTAACCAAATCGGCTCTACGCTTTTCATCGCCATTAAAAGCTGTATACTGACAACAACGATAAACCATATGGTCGTTGCAATTCACCAGTCACAGTTTTTGATGCGGCGGGGACACACACCATGGGTGCAAAGCCTTCTTATCGGGAATTGGAAGAACGCCTCCAGGCCGTCGAGGAGCATGGTCGCTATCTGAGGGTCATCATCGATAACACCACGGATCTCATCAGCCAGCATGACCCCAGGGGAGTGCTTATCTATGCCTCGCCCGCGGCCTTTGATTTAACGGGCTATCGGCCGGAGGAGCCCGTCGGTCGGAGTGCCTATGACTTTATTCATGCGGATGATATCGGAAATGTCCGCCGGAGCCACCGCCAAATTCAGAAGGCCTCCGTCGTCACCTCGGTGATCTATCGGTTCCGGCACAAGCGCGGGCATTTTGTATGGTTGGATTGGAATCAAATCGAGAACTACATCCGCGACCACTCGGCGGCGGAATTCAGCCACAGTTTATGCGCCGAATGTGCCAAACGGCACTACCCGGAGTTGGACCTTGATTCCGAGAAATAGGTTCCGGCGCCCGTCGTGAAAAGAAGATAAAGGCGGTCCTGCCATGCCCCAATCCTATATCGGCTTTCCCCAAGCCCTGAAACTGACCCTCGCCGGCGTCAGCCCCCTGACGCCCGAGAAGCGCGCCTTGGCCGACGGCCTGGATGCCGTCGCTGCCGAGGATATCTACGCCACGGTCGATTCGCCTTCAGCCCCCACATCCCTCAAGGACGGTTATGCCGTCCGATCCTCGGATATTGCCGGGGCCTCAGCGGAGCATCCCGTCCGGCTCGTCGTAACCGGTGGCAAAGCGGCCGCCGGCGCGCCGAAACGGGAAAACGTCCCTGCCGGCGCGGCCGTCCGCATCCTCACCGGCGGCCGTCTCCCGCAACAGGCCGATACGGTGGTGGCCGAAGAATTCGCGGGCCTTGCAGACGACGGCATCGTGGTGGATCAAGCCCTGGCCGCCGGGCGCAATGTTTTGCCGCAAGGCACCGATGTGGCGTCCGGCGAAAAGGTGGCGGCGGCCGGGGATCGGCTGACACCGGGACGTCTGGGCCTGATCGCGGCCGCCGGCCGTGCCCGCGTCCGGGTCCACCGAAATCCGCGGGTCGCCGTTATCGCCACGGGCGACGAAGTCCGCCTGCCCGGCACCCCGCTGGCCCAAGGCCAGCTCTATGCGAGCAATGCCGTCACCCTGGAGGCCTGGTGCCGGCGCTTCAACTGCGCGACCGTATTGACCATCGTTCCCGATCGACGCGAGACCATCCTGGCCGCGCTGCAGAGGGCCGTCCAAACCTGCGATGCGGTGTTGACCAGCGGCGGGGCCTGGTCCGGCGAACGCGACCTGGTCCGCCAGGCCCTTGAAGAGCTCCGCTGGCAGATGGTCTTCCACCGGATCCGCCTGGGGCCCGGCAAGGGCACCGGCATGGGTCTGGTCGGCCAATGCCCGGTATTCATGCTGCCCGGTGGGCCGCCTGCGAACCTGGTCGGCTTTTTGAAACTGGCTTTGCCGGCCCTGCGCAAGATGGGTGGGCATCAGGACGCCGGCCTGGCGGGGCAGCGTGTCCGCCTGGAGCGCGAAGTCCGCGGCCGGCAGGGGTGGACCCAGGCCGTGTTCGGCAATATCCTTGTGAACGGCGAGGGCTGCCGCTTGTTTCAGCCCGACCGGCAGGCCAGCCGGCTGAAGTCCATCGGCCAGGCCCAGGCCCTGTTGACGATCCCCGAGGGGATCGATCATATGGCGGCCGGGCTTGCGGTAGAGGTGGAGATGCTTGCGTGAAGGGCGCCGTTGCCTTGGGCATGGCCGGCAAGGGCCCCGGCCCCCATGCTGCATATGGCCGCACCGAACGCCTGGGGGCCGACATAAACCCTTAGCCCGGCAGGAGCCGAAGAAGAAGGAAACCTTTATGGGCCGATGGGCCGGCATCATATTATCCGGCGGCTTGAACACCCGCATGGAAGGCCGCAACAAGGCCTTCCTCACCATTGACGGGCAGACCTTTCTGGACCGAATCGTCGCCACCCTGTCGGCCTGCTGCGGCGACATGCTCCTGGTGACCCGCGAACCCGAACGTTATGCCGGCCATGCCGACCGAGGTCTCCGGGTCGTTACGGACATCCTGAGCGCCCGCAGCGCCCTGACCGGGATCCACGCCGGACTGGTCCACATGCAGGCGGACTATGGCCTCTGCGTGGGCTGCGACACCCCCTTGATCAAAAAGGGTGTGCTGCGCATGCTGATGGCGGCCACCGATCCTGATACGGACATCGTGGTGCCCGCCTCCGGCCCCTATTTTCAGCCCCTGTGCGCTGTCTATGCCAAGCATTGCGCCCCGGTGATCGAAGCACAGCTTCGAAGCGGGGATTTCAAAATCGCTCATTTGTTCGCCCGCATGCGCGTCCGGAAGATCCCCTACACGCAATTCCGCATTGTCGACGAGCGGCTCGTCTCCTTTTTCAATGTCAACAGCGAAGATGATCTGAGGCTAGCCCAAGCGGGTGATATCCCGGATATCACCTGACCGGAAGGGGTTTTGAAACCGGTCTTCCGGCACCGTTATGCCAACAGGTTTTCCAGGGATTCCTTCAGGGCCCGCATGCCGTGGCGGATGGCGTCGCGCGACGGGGCCGGGCCCCGCAGCCAGGCCCAGATCCCCTTCTGCGCGGGAACCGTCGCGGCGGGGATCAGCTTGCGCAGGACGATGCGGCGGCGCCCGGCATAGATGCAGATCGAGGGGACCAGGGGAAACAGGCGCGCGGTTCTGACCCGGGTAATCTCGTCTTTGGCCAAAAAGTAGCGTTCCACCGGCGTTCCCACGGAAACGCCCTCCGGGGTGATGTCGACCCAGTAGCCTTCGCGGCTGCGTTTGGCCATGAAGAAAATCAGGCCGATCCAGGTGGGGATCAACAGCAGGGCCAGCACCCCCAGGGCTTCCAGTGCCGCGCCGATGTAAAAGACGCTCGCCTCGATGACCAGCTTGAGTACCGAGGGCGCCTGCAGGGCGGCACCGGCCAAGCGGGCCGTAAAGGCCGGCGCCAGGGCCTGGAGCCCGGCCGCCAGCGCCAGGACCTGAACCACAGCGATCAGCAGCAGGGCCAGGCGTGCGTACCGGCGTCGGGAAAAGAAAAAGGCCTCCCCGCGGGGGGCGTCTTTCCAGCGCGGCCCCCGAAAGGCCGAAATGACATAGTAGCGCACCCCCTCGAAGAGGGCGTACATGACCGGCACCACCACCAGGGTCAGCAGCGTGGCGAAGCAGATGCCGAAGATGATCACCACCCCCAGGCCTTCCCACAATTCGTCGGTGATGGTCAGGGTGAGGATGCCCCCCACCGTGGAAATGGTGGTCGAGATGATCGGCCGCAGGCGCTGCTGGCCGCCGGCGATGATGGCCTCGAACATGTTCAGGCCGTCTTGACGCATGCGGTTGATGCAATCCACCAGCACGATGGAGTCGTTGACCACGATGCCGCTCAGCCCCACCAGGCCGATGAAGCTCATGATCGAAAAGTTGTTGCCCGTGACGTAGAGGCCCACCATGGCGCCGACGATGGACAACGGCAGGGCCGTCAGGATGGCAAAGGGTTGGGCGATGGAGTTGAACTGGGACACCAGCAGGGTGAAGATCAGCAGGGCCGCCACGATATAGGCCAGCCGGAGGGATCCGAAGGACTCGGCCGTCTCCTCGTACTCCCCGGAAAAATCGAAGTTGTAGCCGGCGGGCAAGTCGACCCGGTCGAGGGCTTTCACCAGCTCCTGGGTGATATCCACGGCGGAGCGCCCCCGGTTGTTGGCGGAAATGCGCACGATGCGGCGCCGGTCCGAATGGCGGATGCTGTTCAACCCCTCCCCCTGGTAATAGCGCGCAATGGTGGTGAGGGGCACCAGCTCGCCCGAATCGGAGCGGATTTTGACCTTTTCGAGCATGCGCGGGCTAGTGCGTGCTTCCGGGGCAAAACGCAGTCGCAGATCGTATTCCTTGGACACGTCCCGCTCGTCCCGGAATTGACGGATTTCCAGGCCGGCCGTGGCGCCCCGCAGGGTAGTGGCCACGTACTCCAGGGGGATGCCCATGGCCGCGGCCCGCTGGCGGTCGATCTCCACCCGCAGTTCCGGGGCGGCATCGCTGAAATCATCCTTGATGTCCACGACGCCCTCCTGGTCTTCCATGATCGCGCGCACCCGGGCCGTAAGGCCGCGCAGCACATCCAGGTCGGGGCCCACGATTTTGAGCAGAATAGGCGCCGCCGTGGGCGGACCCCACTGGATGGCGCGAAAACGGATATCGGCTCCGGGGATGGCCTGGAGGAAGGGCCGCAGGCGTTCCTGGATTTCCCGGTGCGACGCACGGGCAAACTCCTTGCCGTCCTGGAGTTCCACCGTGATCTCGGCGAAATTGCTGATCGTGCCCGTACCGACGGAGAATTCATAGGCGCTCTGGCCCTGTTGGCCCACCGTGGATACGGTCTGGACCATCTCCGGCACGTGCGCGGCCACGATGGCCTCCACCTTGCGGGCCACGGCGTCGGTCATGGCCACCTCGGTGCCCCGCGGCGTTTCCACCGTAATGTAGATATAGTCAAAGTCCGCGTCGGGAAACATCTCCACCTTGACCATCCCTGCCGCCAGGAGCCCGAACGCGCCTCCCAGACAGAGAAAAATCATAAGAATCAACTGGAAGCGGTGGTTCAGGGCCCAGGTAACCCCGCGCACATAGAGCTTTTTGAGCTGCCGCAGATCGTCCTCCGGCCGCGCGATCTGCCCCTTCTTGACGGTGCGCTGCATGATCAAGCTCAGGATCAGGGGATTGGCCACCAGGGCCACCACCAGGGAAGCCCCCAGGGCGATGGAAACCGTCTTGGGCAGAAAGCCCATGTATTCGCCCGTCACCCCGGTCATGAGGAGCATGGGCAGGAAGGCGGCCATGGTGGTCAGGGTGGCCGAGACGACCGGCATGGCGATTTCGGCGGTGCCCTCGATCACGGCGGTGACGCGGTCCTTGCCCAGCTGGTAGTGGTGGTAGACGTTTTCCACCACGATAATGGCATTGTCCACAATCATGCCGATGCACAGCACCAGGGAAAAGCGCACCATGTCGTTGTTGGACATGCCCAGGATCTTCAGGAACACGAAGGTCAGCAGGAGCGCAAGGGGGATCGAAAGGGCCGTGATGATGGCGTTGCGCAGCCCCATGGCGAAGTAGAGCACGACGACGACGATGATCAGGCCGAAGACCGCCGAGTTGTTCATCTGATCGAAGCCCTGCTTGATGAACTTGGCCTTTTCCGCTGTCACCGTGGCGTACACCCCGGCCGGAAAGGTCTTTTCCAGCTCGGCCAGCTTGGCCGCGACCTTGCGGGAGGTTTCGAGGATATTGGCGCCGGCCCGCTTCTTGATGGCGATGGAGACCGAAGAGACCCCGTTGACCCGGGAATGGGTGATATCTTCCGAATGCCCGTCCACCACCCGGGCCACATCTCCCAGGAAGACCACCCGGTCCCCCTGCCGGATCAGCGGGACCTTATTGTAGTCGTCGACATTCTTGATTTCGGTGAGGGTCCGCAGCAGCAGGCGGCGGCCTTCCACGTTCACCTGGCCCCCGGGGATATTGATGTCCGAGCGCTGGACGGCCTGGTAGACGTCCAGAAGGGTCAAACCGTACTGGCTCAGGCGTTCCGGGTCCACAAAGATCTGGATCTCGCGGATCAGGCCGCCGGCCACGTCCGCGGCCAGGACCTCGGGCATCAGCTCGATCTCGTCGGCCACGTCTTCGGTCAGCCGCCGCAGTTTGATCGGATCGATATCGCCCACCACCGAAGCGATCATGATGGGAATGTCGGAGAAGCTGACCTCGTTGACCTCCGGGTCTTCGGCGTCTTCGGGGAGGTCCTTGCGGGCGTCGGTCACCTTTTCGCGCACCTTCTGCAGGGAGCGCTCCAGATCGGCCTCGGCCTGGAAATCGATGACCACCACCGAGACCCCCTCGGCCGAACTCGAGCGCATCTCATCCACATCCTTGAGATCGCTCAGCTCCTCCTCGATGGGGTTGGTCACCAGGCTTTCGATTTCGCTGGGGGAGGCCCCGGGATAGAGGGTGACCACAATGGCCACCGGCGCGGAGATTTCCGGCTCCCCTTCCTTGGGCAGGGACTGGTAGGCGAAAACCCCCGCCACAATGGGCAGGAAGATGACCAGCAGGCTAAAAATCAGGCGGTGGTCGATGATATAGCGGAAGAATTTCAAGAGCTGCTCGCCGCAATGGCGACGCGGTCGCCGTCCTTGAGATACTGGGCGCCGGTGATCACCAGCTTATCGCCCGGCGCCAGCCCTTCCAGAATCCTGACAGTCGATCCGTCCACCCGTCCCAGGGTCACTTCCCGGGCGTCGGCCTGATCCCCGCCGGTCACCACGAAGACTTCCCGGCGGTTCTCCCGGAACAGAACACAGTCCTGGGGGATCATGATGGCATCCCGGATGGCATCCACGGTGATGCTCACCATGGCGGTCAAGCCAGCCTTGAGCAGCAGGTCCGGATTGGGCACCAGGATTTCGACTTCAAACGTATTGGTATGGGAATCCGCTTTGACACCGATCTTGTCCACCTGCCCGGCAAACGCCGTCTCGGGATAGGCCTCCACCCGCACGCGGACGGTATCCGCCCTGTCGAGATGCACGTAATCCTGTTCGTTGACGAAGATCTTCACGCGCATGCGGGCCATATCCGCAATGGCCATGACCGGGTCGCCGATATTGATATTCTGGCCGATTTCCACCAATCGTTGGGCCACCAGGCCGTCAAAGGGAGCCCCGATGACGGTCTTTTCAAGACGACGCTGGTCGATGTCCACCATGATCTCCGCCTGGGAAACCGCCGCCTGGGTGGCTTTGTATTCGGCTTCGACCTTGTCGTAGACTTCCGGGGTGATGACTTTCTGCGGCAGCAATTGCTCCGCGCGCTGGAAGGAATTCCTGGCCGCGGCAAACCGCGCCCGGGCCGCTTGCAGGTTGGCCCGGGCCTCGTCCAGGGATAATCGATAGTCGATGGGATCCAGCGTCACCACGGGCTGCCCGGCGGCCACGGCATCGCCTGTGTCCACCCCATAGGACTGTACGATGCCGGACACCTGGGACGACAGCACCACCTCGCGGTTGGAAACCAGGCGGCCCACCGCCCGGACCACGATCGGCAAATCGCGGCGCGCGACCACCAGGATGTTGACCGGCCGCGGCTTGGCCTCGGCCGCCTTCTCCTCCTGGGGCGGGCGGCATCCCGGCCACGTCAACAGGCCGGCCAGCAGGCCCAGCAAAATCAGCTTTGTTTTCATAGGATGTCGATCGCCTCCCGCCCCATCCCTCTCGCCATCATTACAGTTGCGTCACATGCCAACCCATCCGGGGCTATTCACAGGTGCCTCCTAATTAGTCGGCACAGCCCGCAAGAGTCAAGCGTCAAGAATCGAATCAGTGCCCGTCCATAAATGGTAGCGTTTGGTTTATGGCAAGGCCCGAGCGCGTTTTCCCGCCTGATCTATTCCCAACGGAGGGTGCCAACCGGAGGAATAGCGATCTGTTTTGAGGATTGAAAACAAGCCAGAACGCCGCCAGGGGCCGAAAGATGCCGTTTGTGGATGGGCCCTAATTAAAATACATGATGCGGATATAGAGCGAAAGCGGGTAGTAGGCCAGGGTGGCGATCCCCAAGATGCGCCCGAAGGACTGCCGGGTGATCGCCACCAGGAAAAACAGGAAGGACAGGAGGGTTACATTCAGATAATCGTAGAGATTGCTCCTGTTGAAAAACACAGGCGCCTGGAAGGCCAGGATCGTCGTTCCCAACACAAGAAAAATATTGAAGATATTGCTGCCCAGGATGTTTCCCACGGCAATATCCGTCTGTTTTTTGAGAACCGCCACGATGCTGGCGGCGCAGTCCGGAATCGAGGTTCCCACCGCGATGATCGTCAGCCCGACGACGGATTCGGACAGCCCTAGTCGTTCCACAATCGTCATGGCGTTGCGGAAGATGATCTCCCCTCCGATGTAAAGCATGACCACCCCGAGCAAAAAAAAGCCCCACTCGCGCCGGCAGGATTCTTTATGACACTCTCCGGCAGATTCCGGGAGGCGATTGTTCTGGCGGCTCAATTCCTGTTTGGTCAGGTAAAGGTAGACCGCAAAGCCCGTCAGCAGCAACAGGCCATGGGGCCATGTCAGGACGTTGCGGCCGGAAGCCCAAATGAACACCACGATCAGGAGGGGGCCTGTAAAGAGAAACCCCAGGTCCTTGGCAAATTTAGCCCGTTTGATGGGAAGGGTCGCCAGGATGGCGCTCACGGCGATGCCAATGCAGAGATTGATCAGGTTACTGCCGGATACATTGCTCAGGGCAAACTCGGCATTGCCGTGCAAAGCGGATATGAGGTTGAAAAACAGCTCCGGAGCACTGGTGCCGAACGCCACCAGGGTGATGCCGACGATGAAGGGCGGTACATGCTTCTTCCGGGCGATGCCGGCCGCACCCGTTACCAGAAAATCACCGCCTTTGAATAGCAGGGCGAATCCGACCGCGATCAGCAGAATAACAATCAGCACAACAGTCCTCTGGCAGCTATCGATATTATCCGGCCGGCCGGGGATCGGCCGGAGGAAATGCAACCTATCGGGTTTCTATCCGGGATGTAAACAAAAATCGGCCGGCATGCCCTTTAACGATTTTTCAACCCCGCTGAATTGCACGGAAAAGGGGTTGACAGGGTCAATTGCCGCAACATAAAGATAGGCTAAAATTTAGTTAATAGGGTTCAACCTACTAAATGAATATTGATTCATTTCTAGCACTTCAGCACCCACCCTGTCGGCAGGCCGGCGTTGGCCCGACCCGCCGACCAGCGTCCCTCGCACAGGGATCGCATCCCGCCGCCGCAGGAACGCCAACGCACCGCAACCAACACCTTTTAAAGGTCAACCGTTCAAGGAGGTATCATGCCAGCCCGACTGATTGAGAAAACCCCCTCGGCCTATACGTATCCCCTTCTGATCAAAAACATCCTCCGCACGCCCTTGCAGTATGCCCCCGATCAGGAAATCGTTTATCGTGACCAGATGCGCTACACCTATCGCGATCTCGAGCGGCGCATTCACAAACTGGCCAACATGCTGGCGGCTGCGGGCGTCAAACCCGGCGACACTGTCGCCGTCATGGACTGGGACAGCCACCGCTACCTGGAATGCTTTTTCGCGGTGCCCATGATGGGCGCTATTTTGCACACCATCAATATCCGCCTCTCGCCGGATCAACTGCTCTACACCATCAACCACGCCGAAGACGACGTGATTCTGGTGTACTCGGAATTTCTTCCCATGCTGGAAGCCGTCAAGGATCAGATCAAGACCGTGCGCCAATACATTTTGTTGAGCGACGGCGATCAGCCGGAAACGTCTCTCCCCCTGGCGGGCGAATACGAGGCGCTCCTGGCCGAAGCCGACGAGCACTACGACTTTCCGGATCTGGACGAAAACACCATGGCCACGACCTTCTACACCACCGGCACCACCGGCCTGCCCAAGGGGGTCTTCTACAGCCACCGCCAGCTAGTGCTGCACACCTACGGACTGATGTCCGGCTTCTGCATCTACCGTTCCCAGATCAGCATCGATTCCGGGGATGTCTACATGCCCATCACCCCCATGTTCCATGTCCATGCCTGGGGCGTGCCCTATCTCTGCACCATGATCGGCATCAAACAGGTCTATCCGGGACGCTACGAGCCTGAGATGCTTCTGAAGCTCCTGCTGACCGAAAAGGTCACCTTCTCCCACTGCGTGCCGACCATCCTGCACATGCTGGTCAGCAACCCGGCCGTCAAAAACTTCGATCTATCAAACTGGAAGGTCATCATCGGCGGATCGGCCCTGTCCAAGGGGCTTTGCAAGGCCTCCCTGGAATTGGGCATCAACGTGACCTCGGCCTACGGCATGTCCGAAACCTGCCCTATCCTGACCGCCGCCAACTTGAAGCCCCACATGCTGGACTGGGACAACGATCGTCAGGTCAACATCCGCTGCAAAACAGGCCTGCCGGTACCCAACGTCCTCCTGGAGGTGTTCGACCCCTACGGTAAGCCGCTGCCCCACGACGGCCAGTCCGCCGGTGAAGTGGTGGTGCGCACCCCCTGGCTTACCCAGGGCTATGTCAAAGATCCCGAAAAGAGTGAAGACCTTTGGAAAGACGGCTGGCTGCATACCGGGGACGTGGGCATCATCGACGAAGAAGGCTACCTCCAGATCACCGACCGCATGAAGGACGTCATTAAAACCGGCGGGGAATGGATTTCGTCCCTGGAGCTGGAAGACATTATCAGCCAGCACGAGGCGGTCAGCGAAGCGGCCGTCATCGGCGTGGCCGACGACAAGTGGGGCGAACGCCCGTTGACCCTGGTGGTGCTGAAGCCCGATTTCAAGGACAAGGTCACGGAGGAGGATCTCAAACAGTTTTTCATGGGGTTCGTCGAAAACGGCACCATTCCGAAATACGGCGTTCCCGACAAGGTCATCATTACCGATCAGATTGCCAAGACGAGCGTCGGCAAGATCAACAAGAAAGAGCTGCGCACCCAGTACAAATAGGGTCCGCATTGAATCCTGGACGGGGCGGTCGGCCTCCTGGCCGGCCGCCCCGCTGTGCTTTGCGATCGGAACCGTTTAGGGCCCGGTAATCGCTTTGGTCTGCAACCTTCTTCTTTGGTGGGTGCGCCAGCCCGCCCACAGCCGGTGGCAGTGAACCGTCACAAGGGCCGCCAGCAGCCGCGGCCCCCACAGCCATAGAGCGGGAATGCCCAATGCCAGGAAAATGGCCGGGTCTTCGATGAGGGCATGATTGATGCCGATGGATAGTTGCAGGTGTTCGATCTCCTCCTTGTGGAAATGGCCCTCCCGGGCTTCCTCCACAATCACGGCCGCCCCGTAGGTCAGTCCGAAAACGGCCGCCGTCAGCCAGAGCACACCCACCCGCGGGCTCAAGCCCATCAGCCATAGCACGGGTCGCAGCATCCTCGCCAGCAGGGGGATGACGCGCAAGACCCGCAGCAACTCCATTACCACCATCATGGCCGAAATGATGGCAAAGATCTTCAGGCTGAGGATACCGGTATCCCAGATCCACGCCCTTAGCAGGACACCGAAGGGAGTGGCCGCCTGGGAAGGGGCCGCCATCGCCGGCGCCAGGGCGGCGCTCTCCGGCAGCAGGCGCGCCAGCACCAGCACGGTCGCCACGGAGGCGGCCAGCCGTGTGACGGTCGCCTTGAAAAAATTCAGGCCCGAGCGGGCCTGGACCACACCTTCCTGGATGAGGTTGTGGGAAATCAGCAGAAAAACGGCCACCAGAATGGTGGCCGTCAGATTCAGATCCAACACGGCCAGCGCCGCCACGGCGCCGTATATGCCCGCCAAAAGCCCGGCCAGCAGCGGCAGGGCCGCCTCCGGCGGCAGGCTGAGAAACCCCATGGCCGGCGCCAGCAGGAAATCCAGATGGCTCAGCAGGCCGCTGGCCTCGATGATAAACGTCAGAAAGGAGCACGGCAGCAGAATCTTGAGCATCCACACCGTGCCCCGCAGTCCTTTGGTTAAGCCTGCCCGCAGGGCCGGCAGAAGTGTTGCGCTATCCACGGTATCGTTTCCTTCGTTTTCCATGCTCACCGCCAGCAGGCCATGCTGTCTTCGATCAACCCACCCAGTTTGCGTTTGAGAACCTGATAAGAGTAACATTTACGCGCAATTTCATAGTTGCGATCCACCATCTCCCGGCGCAGTTGCGCATCGTCCAAAACCTTCCTGGCCTGCTGCACCGTATCATCGGTCACATAGCCGTCCATCTGGATGACGTGGAATCCCTTGGGTTGAATATCCATCTGATAGATGGAGTAGGTATTCACCAGGATGGGTTTCCGAAAATAGACCGCCTCCAGGAACGCATTGCCGAACCCTTCGAAGTTGGAGGGATAGGTGATGAGATCGGCAAAGGGATAGATATCCTCCAGGGTGTAGATTTTGCGGCCGTCTTCCGTACGCCCCCGCTTCTCGTTGATGATCCGGGCCACAAAGCGCGTATCCACTTCCATCATACGCGAATAGGCCCGGACCCGTTGTTCGTAGTCGTGGCCCTCGTCGCCGGAAGCATGCGAGATCACCAGGGTGGCCTTGCGGTCCAGCCGGCGGACCAGCTCGATGGCGTGTTCGATGCCCTTGCGTTTGACCACCCGGGTGGGCTGGAGCACCAACAGGGTGTCGTCGTCGATCTCCAGGGCCTGCCGCACATCCCGGGCATAGGCGTCCGGCGGATCCGGCGGGTGTTCGAAATCCATCACGTTCGGTATGACCGTGGAAGAAATCCCGGTGCGCAACCCGAGCTGATTGTCCGCCGAGGAATTGATGACCACATGATGAATCGACGGCAGGTGGGGCGGGAAAGCCATGTTCAAGTATTCCCAGACGGCGTTGGTCAGGAAATGCTGCCGCTCCCAGAAGAAATCGTGGTGATGGGCGATGGTTGGAAGCGACGTTTCGGAAATCAGTTCCGTCAAAGCGATGCCCAGGGGCAAGTTGAGGGGAATGGTCAGCGCATTCTCGGGCACCAGCAGCTGAATGTCGAACTTCTCCACGAAACGGTAGAGCTGCTCCTTGAGCATCAAGGTGTAACGATGGATCTTTTCCGTTGTTTGAATACCGCGTTTGCGGACGCCGAAACACTCCTGGTAGATCGCCAGGATATCGGGATGACGGAAATGGGCTTGCGGAAAAAGAAAAGATCGCTCTTCGGGGGTTTCCAGTTCACCGCCAAAATAGTAGCAGTTGAAACCGGCGTCTTCGAAAATCCGGGCCCACTTTTCCGTCTCCAGGGATACACCGTCGGTGCCCGCCAGGCGGGTGGCCACAAACCCCACATTGTGGATCTTGCCGCAGTGCAAGCAGCGCGCCATCAGAAGACTCCTTTCCGTATTCCGCAGGATGTCCGCGGCAACGACCGGAAGGCCATCGGCGTGACCATGGCGCAAAATACCCGCGGGTCTTGTCCGATGGATAGTAGTGGCGCAGGGTCCCGGGATGGTCGCCGCATGGGAGCCACCTCGCGGGCCGGCCGCGAAGGGCGGCTCCCGCGCAGGTGAACGCCTCAGTTGCGCCGCAGGCTGCTTCTCACATCAGGTAAAAACCGATGGCCTTGTCCGAGGCATTGCCGGGATCGATGGAAAGAAATTCAGTTCCGAGATCGTAGCCGGAGATCTTACGAATCACCACTTCCTTCAAAATGGGGGAGCGCTTGTTGTCATCCAGCTTGAAGTCGACCTCCAGGATATCGCCCACGTTCATATGGGACGAATCGTTGACCCGAATCAACAAGCCGTTGCGGGACACGTCTTTGACGACCATGGTGCCGCGCCCGGCCCGTCGCTGATTGTAGATCCGCGTAAACGTGCCGGGCAGGCTGACCGCTTTGCGAAACTGCTGGCGGCGTTCGATCATGACCGGGTAGTCTTTGCCGCAGGTGCAATGGACCTTGATTTTGACGGCCTTCTCCAAGGCCCTATACTTAGCCACATCCACGGTGCGTGTATATTTGCACTGGGGGCATGAAAAGGTAACTTTGTTGTTGCTGGAGACGAAGGCTTTCTGCATAGCGCCGCTCCCGGTCCCGAGGAACCCCTGTTCATTGGCAGTCCGGTTGTTCTTCCGATGAAGACAAGCACCCCTTGGCGATAAGGGTGACAACCGCCGGCTGCTGGTGCCGTGATACCTCAATTTTAGTAAAATTTTTCAATAGTTAAACTGTATTACAAAAACGTTGGAATTGCAACAGGGCCTCCGGTCTAATTCCGCTCGCTCTTTGGGTTTTAACGTATCCGGCCAAGAAGTCCGGTCCCGCGGAGACGTTCGCAAAACGGCCGGCAGCCCTGCGCATCGCGCACGCGGGTACACCGGCCGTTCGATGAGTAATTCAGCCGGCGGCCGAGAGAAGACACCCCCGGTCCGCTTCAGTCGAAATCACCCGTTGCGTCGGGCAAAGGCTTCCATGAAAGCCACCAGGGCTTCCACTGCCTGAAGCGACAAAGCATTGTAAATCGAGGCACGGCAGCCCCCCACCGAGCGGTGGCCTTTCAAGCCGCCCAAACCGTTCTCCAGTGCCTCGGCGACGAACCGCGCCTCCAATTCTTCGCTGGGAAGACGGAAGGTCACGTTCATCAGGGAACGGCTCCCGACCTCGGCTGTGCCGCGGTAGAACGCCCCACCGTCCAGCAAGTCGTAGAGCAGGGCGGCCTTCTTTTGGTTGAGGGTTTCCATGGCGGCCAGCCCGCCGACGGTCTCCTCCAGCCATTGCAGCACCAGCTGGATCGTGTAGATGGCAAAGCAGGGGGGCGTATTGTACATGGAATTCTTGGAAGCAAAGGTGGTGTATTTGAGCATGCTGGGCAGGGTGTCCGGCACCCGCGCCAACATATCGTCGCGGATGATGACGAGGCAAACCCCGGCCGGGCCGATGTTCTTCTGGGCGCCGGCATAGATCAGACCGAAGGGGGTCACATCGAAGGGACGGCTCATGATGTCGGATGACATGTCGGCCACCAGCGGTACGCCGGCCGTTTCGGGAAAGCGCTGCCATTGGGTGCCCTTGATGGTGTTGTTGGAGGTGATATGCACGTAAGCGGCTTTGTCGTCCAGGGTCAAATTCCCGGGAATGTAGCTGTAGTTCTTGTCTTCCGAGGACCCCGCCACGTTGACGGTCTTGCCCAGGGTGCGGGCCTCTTTGATGGCTTTGGTGGACCATGTGCCGGTATCGACGTAGTCCGCCGAGGCACCCGCCGGCAGGAGATTCATGGGAATCATGCCGAACTGCATGCTGGCGCCCCCCTGCAGGAAAAGCACCTGGTAGCGGTCATCCAGCTTCAGGAGGCGGCGCAGCCGGGCGATGGTGTCGTTGATTACGTCGTCGAACCATTTGGAGCGATGGCTGACTTCGGTAATCGACATGCCGGAGCCCTTGAAATCCAGAAAGCCGGCCTGGATTTCCTCCAGGACAGGCAGGGGCAGGGCCGCCGGTCCGGCATTGAAGTTGTAGATGCGGTGCGTGCTCATGGGTGACCTCCTGCGTCTGTCTCGATCGTCGTTAAGGAATAAAAAAGAAGTAGATTGATCAAATCCCACGGCAGATGTCAATGAATATGTGCGCAAGCCACCATGGTACCTTTGACAGAACCCGCCAAACCGATTAATAGAGGGGCACCGCTTGCCAGCCGGCGCCGGCGGTCCTATGATCCCAATGAAACCACGCTTTGCAAGAGGAGAACCAACCGCATGCCTATTTTTCACTACCCGTCATCGAGCGCCGAAAAGAAACTGGAGGCCATCAGCCGGCGCAGTTTGTTGTTCCGCCAAAAGGACGTCCAGGCCGTCTCCCGCATCCTCGCGGACGTGCGCCGCAACAGGGACAAGGCCCTGCTCACCTATTCCCGCCAGTATGACGCCCCGCGTATGACAACCGGCCTTTTGCAGGTATCACCCGAAGATATCCGGGCGGCCGCCCGGTCCGTCAGCCGACGCTTCAAGACGGCCCTCAAGCGCGCCGTTCAACAGATCGAATCGTTTCATCGCCAGCAATTTCGCAAGTCCTGGGTCGATCCGGCCCGGGAGGGCGTCTTGCTAGGCCAGCTGTTCCATCCGGTGGACTCCGCCGGCATCTATGTCCCCGGCGGCAAGGGCGGACAGACGCCCCTGGTCTCCTCCGTTCTGATGGGTGCCATCCCGGCGGGCATTGCCGGAGTGCCGCGCCGCATCATGGTGACCCCGCCCACCCGGGAAGGCGGCGTCAACCCTCATCTGCTGGCCGCGGCCCATGCCTGCGGCATCGATGCGGTCTACCGCGTCGGCAGCGCCTGGGCCATTGCCGCGCTGGCCTACGGCACCGAAACCATCGCCCCGGTGGATGTCATCGTGGGCCCCGGCAATCTCTATGTCACTCTGGCCAAAAAGCTTGTGGCCGGCACGGTGGGGATTGACATGGTGGCCGGGCCCAGCGAAATTCTGATCATCGCCGACCATTCGGCCGACCCGGAATTCGTGGCCGCCGACATGCTCTCCCAGGCGGAACACGATCCCATGGCGTCGGCCATCCTGCTGGCAACGGATCCGGAGCTGGCCCGGGCCGTGGTCGTCGCACTGGAGCGCCAACTGGAGAACCTCGGCCGCCGGGACATCGCCGCGGCCTCCCTCCGGGATTTCGGCCTTATCATGCACGTGGCCGACCTGAAAACCGCCGTCCAACTGGCCAACCGTATCGCACCGGAGCACCTGGAACTGATGATCGAACGCCCCATGGACCTGGTGGGCGACATCCGCAACGCCGGCGCGGTCTTTCTGGGCGCCTACACGCCTGAGCCGGTGGGCGACTATATCGCCGGTCCCAATCATGTGCTGCCCACGGCCGGCACGGCGCGCTTTTCCTCGGCCCTCTCGGTGGACAACTTCATTAAAAAAACCAGCCTGCTCCGCTATACGGACCAGGCCCTCTTCCGGGAAGCCAACGATATCATTCAGCTGGCGGAAATCGAGGGACTGGACGCCCATGCCAATGCAGTGCGCCTGCGCCTGAAATGAACCGGTCTCCACGGAACCCGGCCGGCCGCTAACAAAGGACCAGCCCGGCGACGCCTCCTGCGATCATGAGGACCCCCGCCGCTCGGGCGGGGGAGATGCGTTCCTTCAATATAAGGCCGCCCGCCAGCGTGCTGAACAAGATACCGACATTGCGCCCGGCGGCCACATGGGTAACATTGCCGAATTGCAGCGCCACCATGATCAGCAGGTACGTCAGGGGCGTGCAGGCTCCCACGATAAGGACGCCGCGGCGATTGGTGTGCCATTCCAGGGCCAGCGGGTGCTCGTTGGGGGAGACCAGCAGGACGTAGGCACTAATGAAGAACGCCAGGAAAGCGTGCATAACCAGAAGATACGCCAGGGGCGAGGGCGGCTGCGCCGCCATCATGACCTTCCGGTCAACCAGGTGGTAGCCCGCGATGGCCGCCCCGGTGGCCAGCGCAAACAGGATCCCGGCCTGATTCATCGTGGTGGGGCCCTTGGCGTTGGTTGACATCGCAACGCCGATTATTCCTACCAGAATCACGGCCACCAGGAGAGAATGAAACGCGGATATCGTGTCTCCAATCAAGAGCCCGCCCAAGATCATCGTGAAAACAGGCGCTACGCCACGACTGAGGGGATATACGACGGAGAGATCGCTGCTGCGATAGGCCCTGAAAAGAAAAACGGTGTACAGGGCCTCGAAGAAGCCGGACAGGGCGGCCAGGCCCCAAAAGGCGACCGGTTGTGAGAAGCAGGCCCGCCCCGCCAGAAGTAACCCGAGGGGCAGCACCAATAAGAAGCTGACCAACGAGGTCAGCAGAGCGAAGGCGGCTTTGTCGCGACAGGTCTTGACCAGAGCGTTCCAGAGGACGTGCAGGGCGGCCGATGCCGCCACCAGGGCGAAAACAGAGAGAGACATGGCTACCGACTAACCGATGATGAGCGTACAAACAACACCGGCACCACCCCCGGAGGGCGATGCCGGTGTTGATCCGGACCTGCCGTCAAATCAGGGTACCGGCATCCACGTAGTCCAGCCCGAAGGCCTCGGCCACCCCCCGGAAGGTCACCTTGCCGTCCACGATGTTCAACCCCAGCCGGATTTCCTTGTTCTCCACACTGGCCCGCTGCCAGCCCTTGTTGGCGATCTCCACCGCGTAGGGCAAGGTCGCGTTGGTCAGCGCCAGGGTTGAGGTCTTGGCCACCGCCCCGGGCATGTTGGCCACGCAGTATACCAGGACCCCATCCTGCGTGAACACCGGGTCGGTGTGGGTCGTGGCCCGTGAACATTCGAAGCAGCCCCCCTGGTCGATGGCCACATCCACCAGCACCGCCCCCTTCTTCATGTCCTTGAGCATGTCGTTGGTCACCAAACGCGGCGCCTTGGCCCCGGGAATCAGCACCGCGCCCACCACCAGGTCGGCCTCCTTCAGAAGCGCGCGAATGGTGGCCGGGCTCGACATCAACGGAAAGCAGTTGGGCGGCATGACGTCGCTCAAATACCGCAGACGGTTGAGGCTCATATCCAGGATATACACCTTGGCCCCCAGACCGCAGGCCATCTTGGCCGCATTGGTACCCACCACGCCACCGCCGATGATCACCACCGTGGCCGGATCCACGCCCGGCACCCCGCTCAGCAAGACCCCCTGACCGCCCTGGGGCATCTCCAGGTATTTGGCCCCTTCCTGGATCGCCATACGCCCCGCCACTTCGCTCATGGGCGTCAAAAGTGGCAGGGAGCGATCCGCCTTCTGGATGGTCTCATAGGCGATGCCGATGCAACCGCTCTTGAGCATGGCATGGGTCAGTTCCTCGGCCGCCGCCAGGTGCAGATAGGTGAAGACAATCTGCCCCGGCCGGATCAGGTCGTATTCCGAGGGCAGGGGTTCCTTGACATGCATCACCATCGCGGCGCGCTCGTAAACCTCCTGGGGGGTGGCCACTATCTCGGCCCCGGCCGCCGCATAGGCATCATCGGCAAACCCGCTGCCGATGCCGGCCCCCTTTTCCACCAGCACCGCATGGCCGTTCATCTTCATCACTTCCACACCGGCCGGCGTCATGCACACCCGGTTCTCTTCCGTCTTGATCTCTTTCAGTATCCCGACGATCATGATGTCCTCCCATCAAATAGTGTTTCCGCTGTCTGGTTTTAACAGGTGTCCGGTAGGCGATCAAATCCTTTTGTCAAAATTTCTCAAGAGCCGCCTTGACCGCGGCCACGATACGATCGATGTCTTCCCGGGTGGCGATCAGGGCCGGCGCAAAATTCATGATGGTGTTATTGCCCGGCAGGCTGCTGTTGGTTCGCCCCACCAGGACGCCCTCCTGGGCCACCAGCCCCATGATGCGACCCATCTCCGCTTCCGAAATGGGCGTCTTGGCCGCCTTGTCTTTGACGAACTCGAGACCGGCGAACAATCCCATGCCGCGTACGTCACCCACCAGGGGCATTTCGGACAGCGTCTGGAGCTGCTCCAGCAGGTACTGCCCCATGACCCGGCTGTTCTCCACCAGGTTTTCTTCCTCGATGATGCGCGTGCTTTCCAGGGCGGCCGCCGTGGCACCGGCACACCCGCCGTACGTGCTGATGTCGCGGAAAAAATTCATGCGCTGATGCTCATCGGACGGATCGCACAGGAATTTGGCATAGATCTCCTCTTTGACCACGGTCGCCGATAGGGGCATGTAGGAGCTGGCCAGCCCCTTGGCCATGGTAATCATCTCCGGATCCACGTCGTATTGTTCATGCCCCCAGAACTTGCCGGTGCGCCCGAAACCGCAGACCACCTCGTCCATGATCAGGTAGATGCCGTACTTACGGCAAATCGCCTGCAGGATGGGATAGTATTCCTTCACCGGCGGAATGATCCCGCCGCCGGCGACGATAGGCTCCACGATGCAGCCGCCGATGGTGTCCGGCCCTTCCTTGAGGATAACCTCTTCGACGCAGCGGGCGCATTCGATGTTGCAATCCGGGTAGGTGCGATCAAAGGCACACCGGTAGCAGCAGGCATGAGGAAACTCTACGAACCCTTCGGCGAAGGGACCGAAATCCTGTTTGCGTTCCATCTGACCGGTGGCGCTGAGCGCCCCGATCGTCGTACCGTGATAGTCCCGGTCACGGAAGAGGATCTTGTATTTGCCCTTGCGGGAGGGATCGATGTGCGATAGCTGGCGAACGATTTTAAAGGCTTTTTCATTGGCCTCGGAACCGCTGTTGGAAAAAAAGACTTTCTGCAGGCGCGGCAGCAGTTCCACCAGTTTGGCCGCAAATTTGATGGTCGGAATATTGCCCACCGTACCGGCATAGTAGCCCAGGGCCACCAGTTGGTCATAGACCGCCTTGGCCACGCTTTCACGCCCGTGGCCGACCATGACGCTCCAGACCCCGCCGGAAGTGGCATCCAGGTACTCGCGACCGTGGATATCCTTGACGGTCAACCCCTGCCCTTCCACGATAATCATCTGCTCAGCGCTCTGAAATACCTTGTGGGGTTTGATGTGGTGCCAGAGAAAATCCCGGTCGCTCTGGACCATCGCTTCCACATCGTAGGCCAACCAATTCGTCGTGGCATTCATTGTTCAACGCCTCCTTCTTAGTTAGACGACAATGAATTGATATCTGATATATCAATTTTAAAAGAAAAAAAGATCTACCATTCTTCTGTCATATATATTCCGGTCTTTAAAAAACCTGCTAAAGAACAAGCTCGGAAGCGTCGGTAATGGTCTGGCGCAATTTAAGGAAGTCCATATCGGTGTGCTCCCGGGGACGGGGCAGATCGATGGGGTAGACGGCATCCATGACACCGGGCAGTTTGTTCTTGAGGGTGACGATGCGGTCCCCCAGATAGATGGCTTCGTCGATATTGTTGGTGACGAAAATGACGGTGCGCTTGTCGGTCTGCCAGATGCGCTCGATCTCCTTTTCCATGAAGATCCTGGTCTGGGCGTCGAGCTGGCCGTAAGGTTCGTCGAGCAGCATGACCTCCGGGTTGTTGGCAAAGGCACGGGCGATGCCGACGCGTTGTTTCATGCCGCCGCTCAACTGGTGGGGAAAATGTTTTTCGAATCCCTTGAGGCCCACCAGATCGATATAGTGCTGGGCGATCTTGCGACGCTCCTCTTTGCCCACGCCCCGTAGCTTGGGTCCCATTTCCACATTGCCGATGACGGTGCGCCAGGCAAAGAGCATGTAGGTTTGAAACACCAGGCCCCTGTCAGGGCCGGGTTTTTTGATGACTGCGCCGTCCAGCCGCACCTCGCCTTCGCTGGGCGTTTCCAGACCGGCGATGATGCGCAAGAGCGTACTTTTGCCGCACTGACCGGGCCCCAGAATGACCAGGAACTCATTGTCCCGGACCTCCAGATTGATGTCCTCCAGCACGTGCACCCGCTGGGTGCCTTTCTGGATGAAGGTTTTGCTGATATGCTGGCAGATAATTTTGGGTTTGCTGCTTTGTTCGGCCACCGCTAATCCTTCCCTGCACTTTAGTCCTGGTCGTTGTTACCGCTGCCGGACATGCTGCCCGGCCCCCTGCCCCTGCTAAAGATCCCGAATGGAGCGCCGCCATGGACAAAGAAGTTTTTCCAGGCCCGCGATGGCCAGGCTCGTTCCCCAGGCCACGATGGCGATGATGGCCATCCCCCCCAGCACCAGCTCGGGTTTGGTCAGTTTCATGCCGCGGATGATGATCCATCCCATGCCGGAACGGGCGCTGACCAATTCGGCGGCCAGCACGCAGGTCCAGGCGATGCTCAGCGAGATCTGCAACCCAGCAAAGAGCGCCGGAAGGGCGGCCGGAAAACTCACCTGAAAAATTTCATGCCAACGATTGCCCCCCAGCACACGGACGACATCGTAAAGCTCTTCATCGATAATGCGGATGCCGTTGTAAGCGTTGAGCAGACAGGGCACAAGGGAGCCGATGAAGATGATGAAGACTTTGGAGGGCTCGCCGATACCGAACCAGAGAATGGCAATCGAGATCCAGGCAATGGGCGGCATGGGTTTGAACAGGTCGAAGACCGGCTTGACGAAGGCATTCACATAACGATTGAGCGCCATGAAAAGCCCCAGCGGCACCCCGATGAGCGCGCCCAGGGAAAATCCGATCAGGATGCGGTGGGCGCTCGCCCAAATATGCCCCCACAGGGTTTTGCCCGCCAGCTTGAGGTGGGTCATGCGGATCAACTCCAGGACGACCTCGTAAGGCGTCGCCAAGGATTTACCGAGCAGCTTGGTTGCCGCCACATAGTGCCAGATCGAAAAAAAAGCCACCAGGGAGACGCCGTAAAGAAAGTACTCGTTGGTGATCAAGCGCATGATGCTGAAGGGCTTGCGTTCCTTGGTCTGAACAATGATTTCGTTCGCTACCGATCTGTCAACCACGGGGCTTACCTCCTGATCCACGCTAAAAGGCGTCTTTCCGCCATATCCACAAAAACGCCGATGAGGGCGCCGCCGAGACCGACGGTCACCATACCCAGCACCACCATATCCGGCAGGGCCAGCCGCCGGCCCATGCTGATGAGATAACCGAGGCCCTGATCGGCCGCCAGCAGTTCCGCACCCACCAGGTTGGTCCAGCAATAGGCCAGAGCGATCTGCAGGGCCCCGAACACCATGGGCAGGGCCGACGGGATGCAGATCTGGGTGAAAATCTGCCAGTCGCTGGCCCCGTACGTACGCGCCATTTGGATAAAGGTGGGGTTGGTCATGCTCACGCCAACCCAGGAATTGATGACGAAGGGCACGATACCGGCAATCCAAATGATGAAAACTTTGCCCCAGATGCCGATGCCGAACCAGAAAATGCACAGGGGAATCCATGCAATGGGGGGAATCGGGCGAATAATCTCGAAAACAGGTCGGGCCAGACCGCGGACCACGGTGAACCACCCCATGGCAAGCCCCAGGGGGACTCCCATCACCAGCGCCAGAAGATAGGCGGTGACGGCCTCTTTGGCACTAACCCAGGCGTGGACCGCCAATATGGCACCATCCGGATTCGGATCGGTCAGCTTGACAAAAAACAGCTTGATCACCTGGATCGGACTGGCCAGCATGGTGGACGGAACGATATCCGTGGCCACGAGCAACTGCCAGCCCAGGAAAAAGAGGGCCAAACTGGAGAGGGAGAGAACCCTCAGGATGATCGGTGTCTGGGCCTTTACCTGTTCATAGGCCATTTCGGACCTCACTCTCTGGGTTGAACCGGGCGGGACCGTCCAGCGAAGGGATCCTTCACCGACGCGTCCGCTTGCCGCAACAAGGTTACAGTCTGCTCCAAGGCTGGGGACCGCCGTTGGTGGCACTCGCCATCATGGTGCTTACCGGGGTCCCCGCGCTTCGCATGCCATCGCTATCCGGCCGGATGCGGCGCAACGGCCGCGCCCGGCCGGACCCGGGGGCCTATGGTTACTTATAGCTGGGGATGGGGGTTTTCACCATCTTCAGGTATTTGTCAGTGATCCAATCGCCCTTGGACACCTTGTCCAGCTCTTCCTTGGTGATGCGGCCGTTGGCATACAGCAGCAACTCGGCAATGGTGCGTTCCCAGCGCTGAACGGTGCTTTCGCCGTTGGAGGTATCGAACAGTTTCAACTGCTCTTCCAGGGTCCAGACCGGATGCATTTCGATGTCCTTCTTGGCCTGCTCATAAGAGTACTCCATGCCGGCCCATTCCTGATACATGCGCTGAAAGAGTTTGATGTTCTCGTCGGTAGCGCCTTCCTCCTTGAGCTTGTTGATGCCCCGGAACATGATCCGCAGGAATTTGGCCACCACCTCCGGATTCTTTTCACAGTACTCTTTGTCGCCCACGAAGGTGATGGGCAGGGCGGCGCCGGCCTTGGCGACGTTGGAGACTTCGATCCAGCCGTTGGACTCGGCCTGATAGCTGTAGGGTGCCCACAGGCAGGCAAAATCGCCGATGCCGGATTCGAAAGCCGCCATGATGGAGGCCTGGTCCATCTGTTTCACGACCACATCGCTGTCCTTCAGGCCCAGCGCATTGAGGTAGGTGCTCATGGCAAAGTGGGCCGATGAGGCCGTCGTCACCAGAAAGGTCTTGCCCTTGACCTCTTCAGCTGTGCCGTAGATTTCCGGATAGTCGGGATAGGCCCCTTTGGTTTTGACAAAAGCGCTGTCGGGCCGCGCAAACACCGTGTTGAGATAAGACTCGTTGTTGCCGAGTCCGATCAGGGGCGCACCGTAGCGCAGGGCCCCCAGGACATGGGGCACGCCGCCCGTAGCACCCAAAACCCACTGTTTGGCAGGCAGGGCTTCGAGTTCCTGCATGCCGCTTTCAAAGTAGAGCAGCTCCAGATCGAGCCCCTCTTCCTTGTCCCAGCCCTTCTCTTTGGCGTACCAGGCGAAGAAGAGTTCATGCTCCGGCATCCAGCAGGTGGGCACTTTGATCAAATCTTTGGCCATCACCATGCCGGCGCCTGCTAAAATGAATACAACGGTCAAAACCAGGGCCACTACGCTGACATAACGTTTCATGCGTCTCCTCCTTGTTTATCCTAAGACAGTTGGAATTCCTGCAACGGTCTGCGCCTCCTAAATACCTCTCCCGCGATGCCGGTTAAGTGCTGCGCGTCCTCCTTTCTGATCCAGCGATTTGGATGCCCGCCTGACCCCCCTTATCCGCCGGGTCCGCTACCACCACCGGATCAAATCCGTCACCCGTTTGCGTATGGCAACGAAGTCGGGATCGATCAGGTTCCGCGGTCGTGGGAGATCCACGGTGATTTCTTCTTTGATATTTGTGGGCTTGTTGCTGAGTACGAGGATCCGCTCGGCCACGTAAACGGCCTCCTCAATATTGTGGGTCACAAAAATGACCGTGCTCCCCAGGGTTTCCCAGAGTTTGACCAATTCATCTTCCAGGTAGAACCGCAGCTTGACATCCAGTTGGCCGTAAGGCTCGTCCATCAGCAGCAAATCGGGATTCACGGCAAAGGCCCGGGCTACGGTGATGCGCTGCACCATGCTGGCGGAGACCTGATTCGGATAGAGATCCGCCGTATCCTTCAGACCCACCAGCTTGAGCATGTATTCCACTCGCTCTTCGATTTGGCCTTTGGGATAACGCTTGACCTCCATGCCGTAGGCGACATTTTCCTTGACGGTGCGCCAGGGAAGGCAGGTGGGCTCCTGGAAGACAAAGGAAATGTTGTGGCGCTTCGGGTCGGCGACCTCGCCGTCGATGAAGATATTGCCGTCGGAAGTGGGCATGAGCTTGGAGAGGCAGTTGAGGAATGTGGTCTTGCCGCATCCCGTCGGACCGACGATGGCCAGGAACTCTCCCTTTTTAACATTGAAATTGATGTCGTCCAGCACCACGAGATCGCCGAACTTCTTGGTCAGATGCTTGACTTCGATTTTAACGCTGCGTCCGTCTTGATTTCCCACGTGTCCCCCGTCGAACCTCATGTTTGTGATGAAAGGCCGCCACCGGATTCCGGTTAGGCTGTCTTTCCGTTGTGCACCATGAGCACCGAACATGGTGCATGGTGCACGACATGGTGGGTCACACTTCCCAGAAGACGATCCGCGAATTCCCCCCGGCGCGTCAGGCCAAGGACGATCACATCCGCCCCCCAGTGCGCGGCCGCCCGGCAAATCTCCGGTCCGGCTTTGCCGACTTCCGCCACCACTTCGACTTCCTGGCCCTGCTGCCGGGCCGTATGGGCCAGGCTTTCGAGCCAGGCCCGGCTGTGGTCCAGCTCTGTTCCCTGGAAACGGTCGCGGGCGGACAGGGACGAAGATGAATCCAACCCGTCCATAGCGGCTACCCGATCGTCCAACTCGGCGGCGGTGGAGGGTTTCAGGCATCCCAGGATCATCAGCCGTCCTCTCTGCTCGGCCACAAGGCCCAGCGCCCGTTCAAAGATCTGCGTCTGGCCTTCACCGGCCGGGTTAACCGCGACCAGCACCTTGCGAAAATGCATCGTTCTTCTACCTCCCGTCAGATAACGCGCGCCGTTTTGAGTAAACACGGTGTGCCCCGATCACCGCCCGCACCGCCCTGGGAATCTATGAGGCGACGCAACTCCTAACCTTCGGCTGGCCACTCTGCGGCGTCGGCAGGCCTCCCTTGTCCGCGGCAAGATAGCGGCCGCTGGGGGGGGCATAACGAATCGTGGCGACCTTGTTCTGGGTGAAGAAGTCAATGCCGTCCTTGCCCTGGACTTTATCCGTACCCAGATGGGAGTCCTTGATCCCCCCGAAAGGCAGATAGGGATGCGGCGCACAGATACCCACATTGACCCCCACCATGCCAACGTCGGCCTCGGAGATGAATTGCTCCGTATAATACTGATTCTGGGTGAAAATGCAGGCCCCATTGCCGAACTCCTGGGCTCGGATCAATTGCAGGGCATCGTCCAGGCCGCTTATTTTGACCACGGAGACCACCGGGCCGAAGATTTCCTCCTTGGCGATCTGCATGCAAGGGGTTACATCGGTAAAAATCGTCGGCCCGACATAATAGCCGTCAGGGTCTTTGACGTCAGGACGGCGTCCGTCCAGAAGCAACTTGGCACCGCCCTTCAGACCGATTTCAATGTAGTCCTCGATGCGCTTCTTGGCAGCTGCCGAAATGACCGGGCCCATGTAGACTTCCGGGTCCATGGCATTGCCGACCTTCACCGTTTGGGAAACCGCCAGCATCTTCTCGACGAAGCTGTCATAGATTTCCGGCACCAGCGCTACGATGGAGCCGGCCAGGCAGCGCTGCCCCGCCGAACCGTAGCAGGAGTGCAGGAAATTATCGATAAAGATGTCGGGATCGGCATCTTCCATAGCCACCAGGTAGTTTTTGGCGCCTCCCAGCAGCATGGTGCGCTTCCCGCCCCGCCCGCAGCCTTCGGCAATCTTCTTTGCGGTCGGTGTCGATCCCACCAGGCAGACACCGGAAATTTTGGGATTTTCATACCAGGATTCAGGTACGCTGCGGTTGCCGTGAATGATATTGACAACCCCCTTGGGCAGGCCGATATCGTTGAAGATCTCACCGATGCCCTGCATGAAAAGCGGTGACTGGGTTGACGGCTTGAAGATAAAGGTATTGCCGACCCCGATGGCGTAGGGGACGAACCAGCCGAAGACAAGGGCCGGGAAATTGAAGGGCGCCACTCCGCCGAACACCCCCAGAGGTTGTTTGATGACCCGGCCGTTGATGTTGCCGGCAATGCCCTCCAGGGTTTCCCCCTGGATCAGGGTGGGGATGCTGCAAGCCGCTTCCAGGATCTGCACCACCCGCAAAACTTCCCCCCGGGCTTCGCTGATGTGTTTGGCCTGGTCGACGGCGATGGCTACGGCCAGCTCTTCCTGTCGATCCAGCATGGCCTGGCGCATATCGAAAAGATACCCCACGCGCTTGCCGACGTTAGCCCGTCGCCACCCCTCGTAGGCGGCATGGGCGGATTCCACGGCGGCGGCCGATGTTTCCGGCGTCGAAAGCGGCACCTCACCGATGACCTCCCCCGTGGAAGGGTTGTAAAGGGGTACGTAGCTCGCCGCTGTATCTTCAACCCATTGACCATCTATAAAATTCTTAATGCGGGTGAAATCTGCCATGGTATTCTCCTGCGCTTGCGTCTCGCGTATGAAAGCTGTTTTCTCCGCCGGCGAACGCCTCCCGGCGGATCTCCCCATCTCATCCGCGAAGGGGAGAACGCTGCCGGCGATCCTCCCCGTTCCGCGGTGTGTCATTCAGGTCGGCCTAGTTGCCTAAACCCCTTCTTGGGGGCGCATATCGGCCTTATCGATACCGGCTACGGCCACCGGCTTTTTCATGGCATCGCGCCGGAAGGGTTCGCCCAGTTCCTGATTGTTCAAGACCTCGATGAAGGTGGTCTTGCCCTCTTCCATCTGGCCCTTGACGGCCGCCGCCAACTTGGCGGTAAGATCCTCCGGTGTTTTCACCTGAACGCCCTCCATGCCGCAGGCTTTGGCAATGCCGGCATAGGAGACACCGGTATCCAGTTCGGTGCCCACGAAGTTGTCGTCATACCAAAGCGTCGAGTTGCGCTTTTCCGCGCCCCACTGGTAGTTCCGGAAAATGACCATGGTGATGGCGGGCCATTCGGCACGGCCGCAGGCCGCCATCTCATTCATGGAGATGCCGAAGGCCCCGTCACCGGCAAACCCCACCACCGGAACGTCCGGCTTGGCGATCTTGGCGCCCAGGATGGCCGGGAAACCGTAGCCGCAGGGCCCGAACATGCCCGGCGCCAGGTATTTGCGCCCCGCTTCGAAGGTCGGATAGGCATTGCCGATGGCGCAATTGTTGCCGATATCCGAAGAGATAATGGCCTCCTTGGGCAGGGCTTTGATGATGGCGCGCCAGGCCATGCGGGCGGTCATCTTATCCGGCTCATTGCTTTGGGCGCGCTGGTTCCAAGTGGTGCCGGGATCGTCGGCTTCGTGATCCATGGCGGCCAGCTCTTTATCCCAATCGGTTTTGGTCTGGGCGATAAGGGCCTTGCGTTCTTCGCGGCCGTCGTCCCCCGCCGTGGCGGCAAGCCGGGCCAGAAGGGCGTTGGCGACTTTCTTGACGTCACCGGCGATGCCCACGGTGACCGATTTGGTCAGACCGATGCGGTTGGGGTTGATATCCACCTGGATGATGGCCGCCTTGGCGGGCCAGTAGTCGATGCCGTAGCCCGGCAAGGTGGAAAAAGGATTCAAGCGGGTACCCAGCGCCAGGACCACATCCGCCTTGGCAATCAGCTGCATGCCGGCCTTGGAGCCGTTGTAGCCCAGGGGGCCCGCAAACAGGGGATGGCTGCCCGGGAAGGCGTCGTTGTGCTGATAGCCGCAGCAGACCGGGGCGTCCAAGCGCTCGGCCAAAGCGATGCTGTCCGGAATCGCACCGCCGATGACGACACCGCCGCCGTTCAGAATCACCGGGAATTTCGCCTTGGAAAGCAGATCGGCCGCACGGGCAATGGCTTCCTCGCCCCCTGCGGGACGCTCGAATTCAACAATCGCCGGCAACTCGATTTCGATCACCTGGGTCCAGAAATCGCGGGGCACATTGATCTGGGCCGGCGCGGAGGCCCGCTTGGCCTGCAGGATCACCCGGTTGAGGACCTCGGCGATACGCGTCGGGTGCCGCACTTCTTCCTGATAGGCCACCATTTCCTCGAAGACAGCCATCTGGGGAACTTCCTGGAATCCGCCCTGCCCCATGGTCATGTTGGCGGCTTGCGCCGTGACCAGCAAGAGCGGGGTGTGATTCCAGTAGGCGGTCTTGACCGGGGTTACGAAATTGGTGATGCCGGGACCGTTCTGGGCGATCATCATGGACATCTTGCCGGAGGCACGGGTAAACCCATCGGCCATCATGCCGGCGTTGCCTTCATGGCCCACATCCCAAAACGTGATGCCTGCCTTGGGGAACAGGTCGGAAATCGGCATAAAGGCCGATCCGATGATGCCGAAGGCGTGCTCGATGCCGTGCATTTGAAGGACTTTGATAAAGGCCTCTTCGGTTGTCATTTTAATCTTGCTCATAATGGCTGTTCCTCCTTGAAAATCGGGACGGATCCCTTGGGATGGATTATGGGGGAAGGTTTTTTAAAAATCGTGGTCATGGGGCCACCGATCATGGCAGGCGATCGTTGAAACTTAATGTCTGATACATCAGACTTCAGAACATTTGTCAAGCTGAACTTTGTCCCGCGGTACCTTCCCTTCGACAACAGGGCCCACAGCCCCGAAACCGTGCTATAGGTCAATCATGTCGGATCGAAAAACGATGGAGTAAGGTCGAAAAAGAGCCGTTTAGAAGAAATTATCGAATAAGGCCGATCTGCTTGCCATTCGATTCCGCTTCACGTCGATGGAAGGTGCGGATGTAGTCCTCCTGGACGCTAAACGACCAATGCACATCCCGCAATAGACGCACGGCTTCGTCCCTGTCCCCCATTTTGATGGCGTCGATAAACCGATCGTGCTCATCGGTGTTGCGCAATTCCCATTCCTTGACGTAGGGCCGCCGTTGAAAATCGTAAAGACGCCTTTTGAGCGGCATCAGGATCGGCTGTATGGTCCGGTTGTCGGAAAGGTTCAGAAAAACGTCGTGAAAGCGGATGTTCATCTTGTAGTAGAGGTCGAATTCTTCACGCTGGATCGCCCCCCGCATTTCGGAATTGAGCTGGCGCAGGACGGCGATGTGGCTGCCGTTGAACTGGTCGAAAATCGCCTTGACGACATCCCCCTCCAGGGCACCGCAAATCTGGTAAAAGTCTTTTACATCCTGAAGTGTGAGGGCGTTCACGACGACCCCCCGGCGTGGCATGATCGTCACAAAGCCTTCCACCTCCAGGCGGATGAGAGCGTCTCTCAGGGGGGTTTTGCTGATCCCCAGATGATCGCTGATCTGATTGAGATTGAGAGTCGTGTTGGGCAGGATGTGGCCGGTCATCATCTGGTCGCGGATATACTCGTAAACCTGCTCCCGCAACGATTTCACGTTCAAAATGGCCACATCTTCTCCTCTCTTGCCGCCCGAGGCCGTGTTATCCCCGGACGCTTCACCTAAACGTCACATTCGTCCCTAAGAAATCAGATATATTAGACACCAGACCTTGTCAACGCTCTTCCCCCACCTTGGACGGCGGCCGGCGCCACCAACCACGACGGGGGGCCGGGTGAGGATCCAAATCGCCGGCACGCCCACGGCTCGGCGCAATTGCCGCAACATTGCCGGTTTGATGTTTTCAGTCCCACAGCGGTGATAGACGGTCCTCCGGCCCCAGGACCGGTGGCCGGGCAACCACCGTTTCGGGGTATTTCAAGCCGGATCCCGTATTGAGCAACACGACCTTCTCTTCGGGTTTGATCCAGCCGCTCCCGGCCAGCTGGATGGCGGCACTCAGGGTGGCCGCGCCTTCCGGGCACACGAAAGTTCCCTCCCGGGACGCCAGCATGGCCTCGGCCCTCAGGATATCGTCGTCTTCCACGGCAACGGCGCAACCTTCGGTTTTATAAATGGCATCCAGAACCAGAAAATCGCCCAGCGCCTTGGGCACCGTGATGCCGAAGGCCAGGGTGGCGGCATTCTCCCAGAACACCGACTCACGCTTATTTTCCTTCCAGGCCTCGACGATGGGGGCACAGCCTGTCGACTGAACGGCCACCAACCGCGGGAAGTTCCCGCGGATCCACCCCATGGCCTCAAGCTCGCGAAGCGCCTTGTAGATCCCGATGATGCCGACCCCGCCGCCGGTGGGATAGAGAATGACGTCCGGCAGCTGCCAGCCGAACTGCTCGGCAATCTCGAGCCCCATGGTCTTCTTCCCCTCGATGCGATAGGGCTCTTTCAGGGTGGAGGCATCAAACCACCCATACTCGGCCACCGCCCGGGCGACGATCTTGCCGGCGTCACTGATCAGGCCGTCCACCAGGTACAACGCCGCGCCGGCAATGGCACATTCGCCCCGCGGGATGGGGGGCGCGTCTTCGGGCATCACGATGACCGTCTGGATGCCGGCGGCCGCGCCGTAAACCGCCCAGGCCGCACCGGCATTGCCGTTGGTGGGCATGGCCAGGGTTGCGATTCCCAGCTCCTTGGCGCGCGACACGCCGACCGCGGCGCCGCGGGCCTTGAAGGTGCCAGTGGGAATGATCCCCTCGTCCTTCATGAATAGCTGGGGCAGCCCCACTTCCCGCCCCAGTTTTCGGAGGGGCAGGAGAGGGGTCATGCCCTCCCCCAGACAAACCCGGTTGCGTTCCTGCCTGACCGGCAGCAATTCCCTGTAGCGCCAGAGGTCCGCCGGCCTTGGCAGCAAGTCCTCCTTGTGCAGCACCGCCTTCACCCGGTCGAGATCGTAGCGTACCAGCAGCGGCGCCCCGCAGCGGCACAGCTGGATGACCTGTTCACTATCATAGGTGGCGCGGCACTTGGGGCATTCGAGGTGGGACACATACATAAATGGTACTCTCCCGGGAAAAGGGTTAGGGCTGCCGCAGGGCGATCGCCTCGATTTCGACATTGGCATCCTTGGGCAACCGGGCCACTTCGACACAGGCCCGCGCCGGGGGATCCGTCTTGAAGAATTCGGCATAGGCCGCGTTGATATCCCCGAACTGATCCATGTCGGCAATGTAGACGGTGGTCTTGACGACCTGCGCCAGACTGCTGCCGGCCGCCTCCAGGATGGCCTGGAGATTGGTGAGGGCCTGGCGTGTCTCCTGTTGGATATCGCCCGTTATCAATTCCCCCGAGGCCGGATCGATGGCCAGCTGGCCGGAAACGAACACCATGGTGTCGGTCTTGATGGCCTGGGAGTACGGCCCGATGGCGCCAGGCGCTTTTTGGGTAGCTACGGTCGTGCGTTGCATTTGATGTTTCCTCCTTTAGGGGTACGAGGTTGTTGGTTAGTGCCCATCCATGAGCGGCATCTTTCGGCTCCAGCCGGCGTTCTCGCGCTTTGGAAATCCGCGCCGTAGCCCAGCACCGCAACGCTATCACTCATACGGCGACGCCGTCGGTTTCCACCCCCAGCGGGGTTGGATCAGACGGGAAGTCCTGCAGTGCGGGACAAATCACTGCGCCCCTGGCGGAAACCAAAAGTGACGATCTCCGGATGGGCAATAGTGTATATGCGATCGGGAAATTCCGTTTTTATGAACGACACCACGTTGCAAGCGTCTTCTCCGGGGTGGCGGTTTTCCGGCCGCCATCTTCGGCGGGTTGATGCATACACCACATCAGCGGCCCGCGGCAAGCCGCATGTCGTCGATTCCGCAACAAGGCGGCGAACTGTGCAGGGCCAAAGAAAGCTTGGTCATCCGGCCCCCCCCCCCCCCCTGCAGCGACATTCGCCGGCGGGGTTCTCCCTTTGGTGAATATGATATAGCCAGATGGCTCCGGGAGCGCCAGACAGTTGCCAGCTCGGCGGAAACATGGCATAAAAGTTCAACAGGGATGCGGCTGCAAGCGCCCCCTCGCTTCTCAATCGCAACGCGACATCGCCCGCGACATGCTGCGCCTGCCCAAGAACCACGAACATGGAAAGAGGGTCGACATGGGAGAAAAAATCGGCATTGTGACAGACACCATCTCGGACGTCCCGGAAGCCCTTGCCAAGGATCTGGGGATCAATATCATTCCGACCAATGTGATTTTGGACGGAAAAGTCTACCGGGATGGCATCGATCTCAAAGCGGAAGCTTTCTACCGGAATTTTCACCAGTACAAGAACATGGCCTCGCAGCCCGTTTCTTACGAAGACTATGCCCTGGCCTATAAGAAGCTGGTGGAGGAATACGACGGGCTCGTCTTCATCCATGTGTCCCACAAATTGAGCGCCACTTTCGAAATCGCCCAACAGGTGCATCAGGATTTCCAAAACAGCCATAACTGCCGGGTGGTCCTCATCGACTCGCTCCAGTGCGGCATGGGATACGGTATCGCCGTCATTGCGGCCGCCCGCATGGCGCAGCAGGGCCGCAATGAAGAGGAGATCGCCGCCCATGTAACCCATGTGCTCCGGCACACCTCCGCTTTCTTTGCGCTTCCGGAGTTAAAATACCTCCGTCGTGGAAAAAAAATCAGCGGGCTGAAATCGCTGGTGGGCATGGCCATGAAGGTCAAGCCGGTCATGTCCGTCGAGCAGGGGGAAATCGTGGTCAAAACCAAACTATTTGGCGAGCAGAAGAATATGATCCTCTCGATGCTCGATATGATACGCGACGATATCGCCGGCCGGCCCATCACCCTGGCCATCTTCCAAACCGCCGCCGAGGTGTCGGTGATTGAAAGCCTGCGCAGCGTCTTCCAATCCGAATTCAACTGCGATGACATTTTCGACGCCTTTTTCAGCCCGGCGATCGGCATCAACATGGGTCCGGGCTGCACCGGCATCGCCTACTACAAACATTCGCCCCGAAGCTGACGACGACGCGCGACCCGGGCGATGTTTCATCGCAGCCCGGTGCCGTCATGGCGCCCCATCGCCTGTTAAGCCGCGTCTTCAAGAACGGCCCGCCCCAGGGTCTTGAACACGGCCTCCCCCTCCTCATCCGCTGGGGCCGTGTTGGACGCCACCGCTTCGTAGCGCGCCATCTCCTGGGGGTCGTTGAGGTCGATCGGCTCCCGGATGCCTTTCAGGCGGTTGTGCATGGGATCGTAAAGTACCACAGGACCGAATACCCGCTTGCCGCCGCCCGCCCAGCGCCCCAGGATGGTGTGGTGGGGAACCGCCAGCGCTTTGGGGGCCGGCCCATAGGCCAACAGATCCGCAAAGAACCGCAGCGTCTCCTGGACGCCCTCCGCATAGCGGGTTTCCAACGCGCTACGGCCGTCATAGACCAGATCGTCGATATCGGTCCGGGTGAAATGCAGGTCCAGGCCGTCAATCAATTCTGCCCGCAGGGTTTCGAGGGAGTCCTCCTTCTTGCTGATAATGACATTGGCATCGTTTAAGATCTTGATTACATTTCGGATATTGAGCATTTCCTTCACCAGCGGACTTTTCCGCAGGACAACGTCCTCGATGCTGGTTTTATAGATGGGCAGATCGTTGTCGAGCACCAGCAGGCGTTGCTGGTCGCCCAACGGGGAAAGCCGGTAGAGCTCCACATCCCTATCGACGATTTTTTCATAACCGCCCCTCGCCAGAAGATCGCGGACCAGATCCTTATCGATGCGGCGGCCGCTGTCCGGCGGCCCCATGGACGATCGGATGCGGCCAACCAGATCATTGATCTCGATTTTCTTGCGTAAATTGTCCTTGAATGCCATCGTTAGAGCCTCCTTTATCCAAAAAATGATCGGAATGCGCTGGACGGCACGAAAACGAATACCAGATGGTCTCGAGAGAGGAGTAGAATTGCTGAATGCTGAAAACCGTGCCTATCACAGCGCGCCCCCTGTAAACAAGCGCTATCATGCTTCGGGCGGTTTGGACGGACAATCTTCTTGACCATCTCCGACGATTTCGGCTAAATAAATACATCTTGCAAGCCGTCACGCAATGACCGACCGCACCCATCAGCCGAAACCGATTGTCCCCCCCCGCTCGGGGCAGAGAGGCTGCCTAAGACACCGACCATGCTTTGATGAACGAGGCCGGCACCCGTTTATCCAGACGCGTAGAGACGCACCCGTCTGCGAAAGCAATGGGCCAGCCATACGATCGCGGGACATTTGGAACCGGCCGTGGTGATTTCGTTCGGCTAGTGGAAAAAATAAGACGATTTTCGGTGCGCACCCGCATCGGCCAACGACAGCAGGAGGCAAGCCACAATGACTGAAACAGCCAAGCTAAGCTACATGGGTAAAACCTATGAACTGCCCGTCATCACGGGAACCGAGGGTGAAAAAGGGATCGATATCTCCCGGCTTCGACAGGATACGGGATTGATCACCCTCGATACGGGGTATGCCAACACGGGCAGCTGCACCAGCGACATTACCTACATGGACGGTGAAAAGGGGATCCTGCGCTATCGGGGCATCCCGGTGGAGCAGCTGGCCAAATACTCTTCTTTCCGGGAGACCGCCTATCTTCTGGTCCATGGCAAACTGCCGAGCCATAAAGAGCTGAACCGTTTTTCCGTTCTGCTGAACGATGCTTCCCTGGTCCATGAAGATATGAAGATCTTTTATCAGAATTTCCCCAAGCGGTCCCATCCCATGGGCATTTTGTCCAGCATGGTCAACGCCCTGCGCAGCTTCTACCCCGAGCTGCTATCCCTGCAGGAAGAAATTGACATCACCGTGACCCGCCTGCTGTCCAAGGTCCGCACCCTGGCGGCCATGTCCTATAAGATGTCCCGCGGGCATACGGTCGTCTACCCGCGGCCCGACCTCTCCTACTGCGCCAATTTTCTCAACATGATGTTCGATTCGCCTGTAAAACCTTATGAAATCGATGAAGATATCGTGGAAGCCCTCAATGTCTTCTGGATTTTGCACGCCGACCACGAGCAAAACTGTTCCACCTCGGCCGTACGCATGGTGGGTTCGGGACGGGTCAATCTCTATGCCGCCATATCCGCCGGAATCGCCGCCCTCTGGGGGCCGCTGCACGGCGGGGCCAACCAGGCCGTGGTGGAAATGTTAGAGAATATTGCCACCAGCGGTCGCGGCCTGCGACATTACGTGGAAAGGGCCAAAGATCGCCAGGATCCCTTCCGCTTAATGGGCTTCGGCCATCGCGTCTACAAAACCTACGACCCCCGGGCCAAGATCATCAAGACCATGTGTGACAGGGTCTTGGACAATCTCAAAATCGACGATCCGCTCCTGGTATTGGCCAAAGAACTGGAAGAAATCGCCCTCCAAGACGACTACTTCATCTCGCATAACCTCTATCCCAACGTGGATTTCTACAGCGGCATCATTCTGCGGGTCATGGGCATCCCCACGAACATGTTCACCGTGATGTTTGCCATCGGGCGGCTGCCCGGATGGATTGCCCAATGGAAGGAAAGCATGGACGATCCCAACTGGAAGCTCTGTCGCCCGCGCCAGATTTACACCGGGCCGGCCCTGCGGGACTACGTTCCGGTGGAAGCGCGCTGAAAGCACAAAAAAGCCGGCGGTGCCGTCGGGAGACGAAACCGCCGGCCATAACCATTGAGGCGGGTCTGATCAGCGCTGTGGGACTGCTCAGGCTTTGGGCTTCGGCAGCACCAGGTTAAGGACAACGCCCAGAATGCCGGCCATACCGATCCCCTCCAGCGTAAACTTCCCGAAGGACAGCACCATCCCGCCGATGCCGCTCACCAGGATCAGGGCCACGATGGACATGTTGCGCGGCTCGGTGAGGTCGTCTCCGGCGCGCACCAGGGTATTGAGCCCCACCACGGTGATGGCGCCGAAGAGCAGGAGCATGATGCCGCCCATGACCGGCACCGGAATCGTTTGCAGGAGAGCGCCGACCTTGCCGATAAAGGCCAGCAGAATCGCAAAAATGGCGGCCCAGGTCATGATGGCCGGATTGAAGGCCTTGGTCAGGGTCACCGCCCCGGTCACCTCGGAATAGGTCGTATTGGGCGGGCCGCCGATAAAAGATGCCAGAGAAGTCGCAACCCCGTCCCCCATCATGGTGCGGTGGATGCCGGGCGTCTGGACGAAGTCCTTGCCGGTCACGTTGCCGATGGCCAGGATATCGCCGAAATGTTCGATGGCCGGGGCGATCGCCACCGGCACGATGAAAAAGATCGCTTCCAGGTTCCATTCCGGGAATACGAAATTGGGCACCGCAAACCAGGGTGCCTCCACCAGGGGCTTGAAGCTGACCAGGGCCGGGCCGGTGAAATTCTTCAGGGTCCCGGGATCGAAGGAGGCCTGGATGGTACTTGAAACGCCGACCGCATCCAGGATCAGGGCCGTAAGATAACCGGCGCCCACGCCGAGGAGGATCGGGATCAGCTTGAGCCATCCTTTGCCCAACAGCGATACGATAATGGTGGTCAGCAGGGAAACACCGGCCACGATCATGGCCGTCTTATCCGGCACCAGCCAGGCCGCCCCGTCACCGGTGCGCCCCATGGCCATGTGAACCGCCACCGGCGCCAGCACGAGGCCGATCACCATGATGACAGGCCCCACCACCACCGGCGGCAGGATGCGATGCAGAAAATTGGGTCCGAAGGCCTTGATGCAAAGACTCAGGACAATATAGAGCACCCCCGCGGCCACCAGACCGCAGAGGGTGGAAGGAATACCCCAGGTCTGAACCCCGTATATGATCGGGGCGATGAAGGCGAAGGAGGAGGCCAGGAAAATCGGCACCATGCCCTTGGTGAGCAGCTGGAACACCAGGGTGCCCATGCCGGCGGTGAAAAGGGCCACATTCGAATCGAGCCCCGTCAGAAGCGGAACCAGAACCAGCGCACCGAAGGCCACAAACATCATTTGGGCACCGATGACACTGTCTTTCAGTCTGAAGTGATAAGCGGTGGGCGAAGTCTTCGGGGCCATAAAACCTCCTCTTGCAGCGGGTTGAAAGCTAATCGTCACTCAATACAACCGGTCTAACAACCGATGCGGATGGTTGCGAAAAAAAATGATCATTACTCAGTGTCCGTCCAGAGATGGTAGATTTTGGTTCCGGCCAAGGCCGCAGCGATTTGGAAACCGGAGGCGTAGCTGGGCTACGGCGAGGATTTCCAAAGAGCGAGAACGCCAGCCTGTCCGCCAAAGGTGGTTTTGTTCACCGGCGGCGGGCCGGGGCCAAAAGATGCCATCTCTGGGCGGACACTACTTCGTGCCGAAGATCTTGTCTCCCGCATCCCCCAAGCCGGGCAGGATATAGCCGATATCGTTCAGGCGCTCATCGATGGCGGCCACATAGATGTCCACATCCGGATGAAGCTCCTGGACCTTTTTGATGCCTTCCGGGGCGGCCACGAGGAAGATACCGCGAATGCTGCGGCAGCCGCTTTCCTTGAGCATCTCGATGGTGGCGATCAGGGTGCCGCCGGTGGCCAGCATAGGGTCGAGGATGAGAGCGATGCGCTCCTCGATCCGGCCGGTCATTTTGACATAGTACTTGACCGGCTTCAGGGTTTCCTCGTTGCGGTAGAGCCCCACCACACTGACCTTGGCCGACGGGATCAGGTTGAGGACGCCGTGCATCATCCCCAGCCCGGCCCGCAGGATGGGAACCACCGTGATTTTTTTCCCTTTGATCCCCTCGACCACCACATCGCCGGCCCAGCCCTTGATCGTTCGCTTTTCGGTCTCCAGATCCTTGGTGGCCTCAAAGGTCAGCAGGCTGGCCAACTCCGAGGCGATATCCCGGAAATCTTTGACGGAAATGTTGTGTTCACGCATCAGTCCCAGTTTGTGCTTGATCAGCGGGTGTTCCACGATGCATACGGACACGGTGCCCTCCTTTTTTGGGATCCTGTTACAAGAAAATCATAAATGGGCTAATTGTCGTCGGAAAGCGGCTCTATAGCGAGCCCAAAGTCAAAGCATGTCAATCTCCCGGACGGCATCAGGTATGCCGCCCGGAGTCGATAGCGGGCATTATAGGGAGCCGTCTGCCATCAGGGCATAAAAAAACCGGCTCTTGCTCAAGAGCCGGTTAGCAGTACCATAAAAGAGGGGCTTTGTCAGTGGGAAACTGCCCCTGTCGATCCCCGCAGCGGGGCGTACCGGTATGCGCTGTAATCTCCCTGACGGTAAGAGGTTAGGCGGATGGTCAGAAATCCCCCAGGGGCCGCTTGAACGTATAATCGACAGGATCCTTCAGAAGCTTTTGTTTGGCTTCCGCCTGGTTTCCGCCCGCAGCGGCGAACGGCCAGCCGATCAGAAATACAAGGCTGGTAACGCCCAGGCAGACCAGGGATACCGGCCGCACGATCAACGCATCACCGATCATGGCTTCTCCGGTAGGACCGCTGCCGTAAATATCGACCGCGGTATTTTCCTGGGCCATGGCGGCGACGGGCGTCAGCGAAAGGCTCAGGCTGATCATCATGACAACCATATACGTGATTAACTTGCGCATGGTAAGCCTCCTAAAAAAGGTAAGGGAACCCGGCGGTTCCAACAACCGTCACTAACAGCCGGTCAGGATGGAAACGGACGGGGCTTGAATCCGGTCCGCGTCCTTCATATAGTGGCGTCCTGTTCGCGTGTTCTCATCAGGCCGCCGTCCTTTGTAATCATTATAAGCGTAGGAAATAGATGCCCCTCTGTCAAGGAAATAACAATAATATTCCCAATGGGTTGTTGCCATATGTCGTCCGCCTCGATCCACGATGAAATCCACGGCGGGAATGCCGCCGCCTGCCTTGAAGTTGCCGTGGCGCTGCCGGTGTGGGGCACGTTCACCTACCGGACCCACACCGGCCTTTTATCGTCGGCCGTCCCCGGCCGGCGGGTTCTGGTGCCTTTCGGGACGCGGCGTGTTACGGGCTATGTGCTAGGTCCGGCAGAGGCCGTCCCGGCCAACGAATTGAAGGCTATTCTGGATGTCCTGGATGACGAGCCTCTTTTCACGGCCGACCTGATTCCCTTTTTCCGCTGGATCGCCGACTACTACATCTACCCCATCGGCGAAGTCATCAGGGGCGCCCTGCCCGGCGGTCTCAACCTATATGAATTCAACCAGTACGCCATCACGGAAAAGGCTTGCCAGCTGCCGGATACAAGCGATCTTTCCGAACTGGAGAAAGCGGTCCTGGCCTGCCTCAGGGAGGGCGCCTGCCGCCTGAAGGATCTCAGCACCCACCTCGAGCGCCCGGTGCCGGGCCGTCTGCTGCAGGCCATGGAGCGCTGCGGATGGGTGCAGCGTAAAAAAACCCTGTTGGGGGGGCGGACACGGCCCAAACAGGAGAAACTGGTTCATCTCCTGCATCGTTCGATCCCCGGGGAGCGGATGACGCCCCAACGGCAGCAGATTCTGTCATATCTGGAACATCACGGCGATACGCCCCTTCATACATTGCGCCGGGTGGTGCCCCGGGCAACGGCCATCGTCGGTGGAATGGCCTCCCGCGGATTCGTGGACGTACGTGAGAGCGTTGCCTACCGGGATCCCTTCGGGGACCCGATCCTGCCGGAACAGGCCCCCGAACTGACCCGCGAGCAACGCCAGGCCCTGGATGGCATCCATCAGGCCGGTGCCCGGGGCTTTGCCCCCATCCTTCTGGAAGGCGTCACCGGCAGCGGCAAGACCGAGATTTACCTCCATCTGGTGGCCGATGCCATCGCCCGCCAGAAAACCGCCCTTGTGCTGGTGCCTGAAATCGCCCTCATCTCCCAGATGGAGCGGCGCTTCCGGGCCCGTTTCGGGGAAAAGGTGGCCGTTCTGCACAGCGGTCTCTCGGCCGGCGAACGCCTCGACCAGTGGATGCGCATCCTGCACCGGGAGGCGCCCATCGTCATCGGCGCCCGCTCGGCGATCTTCGCGCCCCAGCGCAATATGGGCCTGATCGTGGTCGACGAGGAGCACGATCCTTCCTATAAACAGGACACCCACCTGCGCTACAATGCCCGCGACCTGGCGGTGGTGCGCGCCAAGCACCGCCGCTGCGCGGTTATTCTGGGATCGGCCACCCCTTCGGTCCAGACCTACCACAATGCCCAGACCGGCCGCTTCGTGCACATCGAAATGACCCGGCGCGTAACCCCCCAGCCGCTGCCGGAAGTGGACATCGTCGATCTGTCACCGGTGCGCAGCGAGCGGGGCCTGCGCAAACACCTCACGCCCGAATTGATCACCGCCCTTGGCCAGACCCTCGAGCGGGGCGAGCAGGCCCTCCTGTTCCTGAACCGTCGGGGCTATGCCAATTACCCCCACTGCACTTCCTGCGGCGAACCGGTCCGCTGCCGGAATTGCAGCATCACCCTCACCTACCACCGCAGCGCCAATGCCTACCGCTGTCATTACTGCGGCCATTCCCGGGCCGCCAATCAGCCCTGTGAAAACTGCGGGGCCGCCACCCTGTGGCATTTTGGGTTCGGCACCGAAAAGCTCGAGGAAGCCGTGGGACACCTCTTCCCCGCCGCCCGGATTGCCCGCATGGATCGGGATACCACGCGCCGCAAGGGCAGCCTGCTGCGTATCCTGAAAAACCTTCAACAAGGCGCCATCGATATCCTCATCGGTACCCAGATGGTGGCCAAGGGCCACGATTTCCCCAACATCACCCTGGTGGGCATCGTCTGCGCCGACACGGCCCTGAATCTTCCGGACTTCCGTTCAAGTGAGCGCACTTTCCAACTTCTGGCCCAGGTGGCCGGACGCGCCGGACGCGGGGAACGGCCCGGACGGGTCATTTTACAAACCTATACTCCGGGCCATTTCACCATCACGGCCGCCCGCAAGCAGGCCTTTCACGCCTTTTATGAAAAGGAAATCCAGCATCGCCGCAGCCTGGGCTACCCCCCTTACAGCCGCATGGTGCAACTCCTGGTCAGCGGCAAAAACCGCGGCGCGACCCGCCATTTTGCGGAAACCCTCGGGGTCGCCGGCCGCGACCGGCTGCAAAACGATCGGGCCTGGAAAAATCAGATAACGCTGCTGGGCCCGGTGGAAGCCGCCTTGCACCAGGTGGCCGGCCGGTTCCGCTGGCAACTGCTGCTGAAGGGCACCCAGCCGTCCACCTTGAACCGCTTTACGCGGGAACTCCTGCAGGCCGTAGGACCGCCGCGGGGCCCGGAGGCCGTCAAGGTAATCATTGACGTGGATCCCCAGGCTATGATGTAATTTTAATCTGTTGAGGCTTCCGCCAAAGGTGGATTGGTTTACCGCCGGCGGGCCAAGGACCCAAAGATGCTGTTTGTGGATGGACAATAGATGATATTGCCGTGCCAGCCGGGACAAATTGCAGCCGGCACGATCGATGGCCTGACCGATAAGCGCTGTTAGAATGATTTATAAGGAGAAAAGCCCCATGCAACGCACGATCATGACGATCTTGGTGACAACGTCGATTATCCTGACCTGGTTCAGCCCCCCCCTCGTCAATGCCGCCGGCACCGCCCAAGCGACCGACAAGGCCGGTCAGGAAGGGATCTCGACCGATCAGAAGCTGCAACCCGAGATTGCGATACCGGACCCGCTGTTCACTTTCCCGAATGTGGTGGACGGTACCGAAGTGGTCCATGATTTCCCGGTCTACAACCGAGGGACAGGCGCCCTGGCCATTTCCAAAGTCCAAACCGGCTGAGGGTGCACGGCGGTCTCGTATCCGAGACAGATCCCCGCCGGCGGCGAGGGAACCATTCGCATCAAAGTCCATACCAGCGGTTATGGCGGCCACAACATCAAGAAGTCGGCCACGGTCTTTACCAACGATACCCGGCACCCGCAGCTGCGGCTGACCGTGGCGGGAAGCGTGGAGCGGTTCGCCGATATCCATCCCGAACGCGTTATTCTGCGGGGCTACGGGGGCCAGACCATACGCCAGGAAGTCGTGGTAACGCCCCGGGCAAGCTACCCCTTCAAGGTGACCGACGTCAAAGCCAAGACCGGCACCAACATCCGCATCGAGATGCACGAGCAGGACAGCCCGGAGGGCAAATCCTACGTCATTTCCGTTGAAAATACCAAAACCACGCCGGGCAAATACTACGATACCCTGCTGATTTCGACGGACAGCAAGCTCAAACCGACCCTCCCCATCCATGTATACGGCACCATTGCCGCGGCCCAAAAGAAGGAAGCTGCCAAACCTTGAACATCAATCAGACGAAAGCGGTCATCTTCGACTGCGATGGCGTCATGTTCGACACCACGGGGGCCAATTCCGCCTATTACAACCGCATTTTAAACCACCTCGGCCGACCGGAATTGACCCCCGAGCAGTTTGCCTATTGCCATATGCATACCGTGGACAATGCCCTCAAGTTTCTCTTCGAGGACGCCGGCCAGCTGGAGGCGGCCCTGGCCTTTCGCCGCACGATGGGTTATCGGGACTTTATCCCCATGATGGAAATCGAACCCCACCTGAAACCGCTGCTGCGGCGATTGCGCCCCGGGATCCAAACCGCGGTGGGAACGAACCGCACGGACACCATGGACGATGTCCTGGACGTCCACGGTCTGACCGACGACTTCGATCTGGTGGTCACCGCCTGCGATGTTCCCGCGCCCAAGCCGGCTCCGGATATCCTCAATCGCGCTCTGGAATATTTCCGGATCGACGCGGGGGAAGCCATCTACATCGGTGATTCAAGCCTGGACGAGCAGGCGGCCCGCGCCGCCGGCATCCCCCTGATCGCCTACCGCAACCCCGAGCTGAAGGCCTGGCGCCACGTGGACCGCCTGGACGCGGTCCTCGACCTGCTGAACAGCACCTCCCCGGCCTAAAGGCCGACCCTATTTGCCCTCGTTACCTGACGGTTTAGAACGACGTAGCTGTAAGACATGCGGCCCATTTCAATTGGGCAGCCTCGAAAAGAAAAAGGGGTTTGTCGCCAGAGGATTGCGATCGGGGGGCGCAAAATCCGAGGCGCAAGGCCTCCATCAAGATACGGCCCTGACGAGGAATGAAGCAAACGCGCCAACGGGTGCACGGATAAGTCGGATTCGTCAAACGTCCAAGATCAAGGCGTGCGAATTGCGAGGAAGGAGGCGTACATCAGTACGCCGCAACGACGAGAGGTGAAGCACAACGCCAATATCGGGTGCTCAACTACGGATAAGTCGGATTCGTCAAACGCCCAAGATCAAGGCGTGCGAATTGCGAGGAAGGAGGCGTACATCAGTACGCCGCACTGACGAGGAATGAAGCACAACGCCGATATTGGGCGTTTGACGAATCCGACTACTGGTTGCCGTAGCCGTTGGATGCCCCACAATCCGGACAAACCCACGTAATGCCGTTGCAGGAAAGTCCCCAGAAATTCTCGTCCATACAGGCCTGGCACATGGCGAAACCGCATTGACGGCAGGTCCAGCAGAAAGGCACCGACGCGCGGCAGCAGTGGCAGGCGGTGAGGGCCGCCCGCTTTCGGCGGCGGCGTGTGCTGCGGGGGGGTGATGCTGTCATGGTTCCTTTTCTATAGGGGCCGACTGTTTAGGAGCAGGTCCGGCCGGCGGCCGGGCACGGCGCCATGCTTGTCGTTTGGGGGAGAAAATGATATGCCCTCTCCCCATCAATCGGACGCGCGAGTTTAGGGCCTTTGCCGCGTCAAGTCAATATCACCCCTTAAAACAACGATGGGAACCCGCTTCATGGAAACCGGCCAAAAGCTTTACCTGATTGACGGCAGCGCCTATATCTATCGCGCCTATCACGCCATCCAAAGCCTTTCCAATGCCCAGGGATTCCCCACCAACGCCATTTTTGGTTTCACGCGCATGCTGCTCAAACTGGTCGAAGAGCGCTCCCCGGCCTACATCGGCATGTTCTTCGACGCCAAGGGGCCCACCTTCCGACACGACATGTATGCCGACTACAAGGCCAACCGCCCGCCCATGCCCGAAGACATGGCCATGCAGATCGCGCCCATCAAAGCGGTCACGGAGGCCTTCCGGATACCGGTCTTCGAGATGGCGGGTTATGAAGCCGATGACTTGATCGGCACCGTGGCCCGCCACGCCGAGGCGGCCGGCTTCGAGGTCGTCATGGTGACGGGGGACAAGGACTTCGTTCAGCTGCTGACGGACCGGGTCAGCATCTGGGATCCCATGAAGGACAAAACCATCGCCGCCCAGGACGTGACCGCGGCCAATGGGGTCCGCCCCCGTCAGATGATCGATGTCATGGGATTGTCCGGCGACACGGCCGACAACATCCCCGGCGTGCCGGGGATCGGCCCCAAAACCGCCCTGAAACTGATCCAGTCCTACGCCACCATCGAGGGCGTCTATGGCCATATCGAGGATATCAAGGGCACCAAGCAACGCAGCAATCTGGTCGAATACAAAGACCAGGCCTTTTTGAGCCGGGATCTGGTCACGATCCACACGGATGCCCCCCTGTCTTTCGATCCCGAGGCGTTGCGCGCCACCGAGCCGGACGACGACAAGCTGGCCGAACTCTTCCAGACCTATGAATTCCGCCAACTCCAGCAACGCTACACCAAAGGGGCCGATAGCCCCGCCAAGACCTATCACGGCATCCTGGACCGGAAAGCCCTCGCGGACCTGGTCGCACGCCTGGCCCAAGCCGACCTCATCGCCGTGGACACCGAGACCACCTCCCAGGACCCCATGCGGGCGGATCTCGTGGGCCTCTCGTTTGCGCTGACCGCCAACGAGGCCTGGTACATTCCCTGCGGCCACCACTATCTGGGCGCTCCGGACCAGATCCCCTGCGCGGAGGTTCTCGAAACCCTGAAGCCGATCCTGGAAAATCCCGCCATCGGGAAAATCGGCCAGAACATCAAATACGACTGGATTGTTCTGGACCGGCACGGCATCGACCTCCAGGGGGTGCGTTTCGACACCATGGTGGCGTCCTATCTGCTCAACCCTTCCAAGCGCTCCCACAGCCTGGACCAGATCGCCATGGATTTTTTGGGGCACAAGACCATCACCTATGCCGAAGTGGTGGGCAAGGGCAGCAAGAAAGCCGGCTTCGAAGCCGTCCCGGTGGAGCAGGCCGTTCCCTATGCCGCCGAAGACGCCGACATCACCCTGATGGCCTGGGATGCGCTGCGCCCCCGGCTGGAAACCCTGGACCTGATGGCGCTCTTCGACACCATCGAAATGCCGTTGATCCCGGTGCTGATGCGCATGGAAATGACCGGCATCGCGGTGGATACCCCGCGTCTGCGGGATCTTTCGAAGCTCTTCCAGGACCAGCTGGAAGACCTCGAAGACCGTATCCAGGCAATGGCCGGCGAGCCCTTCAACATCAAATCCTCCCAGCAATTGGGCCACATCCTGTTCGAGAAGCTGGGTCTGCCGGTGCAGAAAAAAACCAAGAAAAAGACCGGCTATTCCACGGACGTGGACGTGCTGACCACCCTGGCCGAACAGCACGAACTGCCGGCCCTGGTCCTGCGCCACCGGGCCCTGGCCAAACTCAAGTCCACCTACGTGGATGCCCTCATGGACATGGTGCACCCCGCCACCCATCGCATCCACACGTCCTATAACCAGACCGTCACGGCCACCGGCCGCCTGAGCAGCTCGGATCCCAACCTGCAGAACATTCCCATCCGCACGGCCGAGGGCCGGGAAATCCGCAAGGCCTTCATTCCCCGTAAGGGGTGGAAGCTGCTGGCGGCGGACTACTCCCAGGTGGAGCTGCGCATCCTGGCCCACTATGCCCAGGACCCCATCCTGATCGAGGCCTTTGCCCGGGATGAGGATATCCATACTCGCACGGCCTGCGAAGTGTTCGAAACCTCTGAAGAATTGGTGGACAACGAGCTGCGGCGCCATGCCAAGGTGATCAATTTCGGCATTATCTACGGCATGGGTCCCTACAGCCTCTCCCGGGACCTGGGCATCAGCCAGGCCATGGCCAAGACCTATATCGATAATTATTTCAATCACTACACCGGCGTTAAGACCTTTATCGACCAGACCATCGAGACCGCCCGCCGCACCAAACAGACCAGCACCCTGATGGGGCGCATCCGCCTGCTGCCCGACATCGACAGCCGCAATGTCAACGTTCGCCAGTTTGCCGAACGAACGGCGGTCAACACCCCGATCCAGGGGACGGCGGCGGATCTCATCAAACTGGCCATGATCGCGGTGGACCGGAAGTTACGCGAGACGCCTTTCCAATCGGCCATGCTTCTCTCCGTGCACGACGAAATCGTCCTCGAAGTGCCGCCTGAGGAGATCAAGGCGGTCAGCGCCATGGTCAAGGACACCATGGAAGGCATCTGGGAGCTGGCCGTGCCGCTCAAGGTCAATCTGGCGGTAGGAGACAATTGGAACGAGGCCCATTAGTGTCAGATCCGGAGATGGCATCTTTCGGCCCCGGCCCGCCGCCGGTGAACAAAACCACCTTTGGCGGACAGGCCGGCGTTCTCGCTCTTTGAAAATCCTCGACGTAGCCCGGCTACGCCTGCGGTTTCCAAAGAACTACGGCCTTGGCCGGAACCAAAATCTACCACCTCCGGATCTGACACTTATTACGTCCGGCAAAGGTTTAGCCATCGGTTGAAGCGGATTCTCATACGTCAGCATGCAATCCGACTTTGGACAACCGGGATAGAAAAAACCTTTCCATTCGACACCGTTGTCAGCGCAAAAAGTTCCGCATAGACACGACCTGCATTTACAAATCGATAATTGGAGATTACCGTTACGCCCATGAATGATTCCCGCAACAACGCCCTGCTGTGCCCGGGATGCCGCAAACTGATCAGCCGGGATGTACCGGCCTGTCCCTATTGCGGCATGGCCCATCCCGGGTCGGCCTGGAAAGCCAACTGGTGGACCCTGAAGCTGCATTCCCCCGAGGGGCTGATCAAGGCCATCATCTATGCCAACGTGGCCTTCTACGTCCTGTCCCTGCTGCTCAACCCCCGGGGCTTCAGCTTTTCGATGAACCCCTTCAATTTCCTCTCCCCGGCCAGCAACACCCTCTTCCTTCTGGGCGCCACGGGCCGCTACCCCATTGACCAAATCTGGCCCAGCCTCACCGGTCTTCCGGGCATCGGCTGGCTGACCCTGCTGACCGCCAATTTCCTGCACGGCAGTCTGCTGCACATCCTCTTCAACATGATCGTGCTGTATCAGCTCGGTCCGCTGACCATCCGTGAATTCGGGACCTACCGGATGCTGATCATCTACCTGCTAAGCGGCGTCGGGGGCTTTTTCCTGTCCTATCTGGCCGGGGTGCCCTTCACCATCGGGGCCTCGGCGGCCATATGCGGGCTGATCGGCGCCTTGATCTATTTCGGCAAGTCGCGGGGCGGGGTGTATGGTAATATGGTCTATCGCCAGATCGGGGGGTGGGCCATCGGACTGATTTTCATCGGCTTCCTGCCCGGCATCAACAACTGGGGGCATGCAGGAGGATTCCTGACGGGTTTAGGGCTGGCCTTTCTGCTGGGCTACCAGGATCGCCGCCCGGAAACCTTCGCCCACAAGGCGATTGCGGGCATCGGCACCCTGGCCACCACGGCGGTGCTGGTTACAACGGCGGGATTTGCGGTTTACTATACGATTGCCGGATAGAGATCCGTTAAGCTTTTCTGAACTTGATGGCGCAATTTGCGATTTCAAGCGCTCAAACGCCTGCTTTTAATTGAAGGGGTGAAAGCGGGCTGTTCATTTTTTCGATTGTTCTTGCTTTAGTCTTTCACTCATTCCCGGACGTTCATAGCCATATACTTCTTTAGACCAAGTTGCTGACCAATTTGCGAGTGGAACAATAAAAGAACGCAACTCTTTCCCTCTTTCCGTTAAAACGTAACCATCAAGACTCCTTGCAACAATTTCTGCATTACGTAAGTCCTTTAGTCGGCTATTAAGGACAGAGGGAGATACCCCCCCACAGCGATTCTGGAGTTCTCTAAATGTGCTTGAGCTATCCCCGAGGTACCAGAGAATGCCCAACGCCCAACGCTGTCCTAAGAGGTCAAAGAGAGCGTTGAGCGGTGAGCCGGAACTTGAGCCTCTAACCTTTTTACCTGGCTGTGATAAAGACATTTTAAAGAGATGCCCCGGCAATAATTTCAGCGCGTGTTTTGCCTGCAAGGCCGATAGACTCATTTTGGTATTCGTCAATAAAAACGACATATTTGTCTGCAGGAACTTTCGTTATTTTCACTGCAGTTTCAGTTAGCTCTCTGACTAAACGAGTTTTTTGCTCTTGGTCAATTGGATGAATAGCGACAGTAATAACCGGCATGATGGTCTCCTTTGATTAATTTAAACGCTACTGTTTTGATAGCATGATACGAAAACAATAGCAAGGAGATTTTGGGTTCCCATTTTCTCATGTAAAAATCACGACCTACTTCTTCTCCAATTGTCGCAGTGTTTCTTCAAGGACAGGAAGTCGCTGTTTATCCTTAGGATCTTTGGATTTTCTTTTAAGCGAAATCAAAATTCTGAATTATTCTTGGCTTTAAGGTTCTTGTCCATTATTGATGCACTCCAACGCCAAGCTCAGTCGACGGGGCCCAATTGCCCAGTAGGTTGAAAAAGATAAATCTACCCTTAGTAATGATAGCGCGCTTGGACAAAATCGACTTTTTCATGTCTGACAACATAAATTAGTCGATGTTCCTGGGTAATCCGACGAGACCATACACCTGAACCAAGAAATTTTAAGGGTTCAGGTTTACCGATCCCCTGGAAGGGATCTCGGATGATTGCCTCTATTAACTGAAATATGCGAAGCGCTGTTTTACGATCTGTTTCCACCCAGTATTTAAGGTCTTCCCTAAATTCAGGCTGGAATACAGATTCCCGTTGTATTTTCGTTTTCGTCTTTTTCGTTGAGCGCTTACTCAAAACCGACCTCGTTGCGAAGTTCATCGATCGTTTGAGGAGCACCCGATGACGTCTTTACCCGATCCAGAGCAGCAAGAAGCCGCTTGGCATTATTAGGCGAGCGCAGCAGATGGGCGGTTTCGAGAATACCGGCCAACTCATCGGCGGCGATCATGGCGACGTCCTCACTCCCACGCCGCTGGATGATAACAACTTCACGATTCTTCGTTACCTCATCCAACAACGAAGCCAGCTTTGCCCGTGCATCGGTATATGATGTTTGAATTGCCATATTCGCCTCCCCATTATATGTACAGTTATGCTGTACATACTATCGCACAATTTGTCAATCTTATGGATTGTTTTAGAGACGGCCTGCCAAAGTGAAGATGTGAAGTGGAGTGGTGTTTGCCGCCCCACACCAGCTAGGACAACCGGGTGCGACCCGTTGTGACTTATTATGGAAGGGCCCTATTCGATATGGGCTTTAGCGGTCTGCAGCGCAAGGTCCTTATCCCTTGTAAACAGCCGCCACTTCATTTGCGATGAATGGATTACCACTCAATTGCCGGATGGAGATCCATTAAAGCTTTTTTCGTTTCGGATCTCCTCTTGGTGAAGGAGCGGTTACAGCTCAGCGTGTTGGTTGCTTTGGATCTCGTCAATGCGTCGATCCGGGACTCCAGCCTCGCCAGCAAAATAGGGCCAACGGCGCACAGTTTCGATGATACGGTCCAGCATCTGACTTGCGCGTGCCTTTTTGATGCCAGCCGTACTGGCTAGCGCAAGCAGGTCCGCACGCTCGAACCCTTCTCTTTTTCCGTTGATACTCATTTGGTGTCTGCTCGTCCATTCGCCCGTGGGATTCCATGCGTACAAAACGTCGAAGGCCGGTGAGAGGGACCATTCTCCCCGCCGGTCCATGAGGAATGCGATGTTCTTGACGTGATCATCACAGTTGCGACCCACTACATTGAAGAATGCCCGCAGCACTTGCTGCTGCATGTCCTTCCGGGATAGGCCCAAGCGCTGAATGACTTGGATGGCTTGTTCGTAGGAATAACTTGCGGGCTGCCTGTAATCGAAATGGGCCATAGCCCCGAGGGATTGCATATGAAGCTTTCCGCCCTGCTCTGTTCGATCGAACCGCTTTGTCATGAAATGGCTTCGGCCACCTTCTTGATGAAGGCGACAGGGCGTCATTTCTATGCCGGCTTCGCGGGCCATCAAGTGGTAGGCGTATTCGATCCTGCCGTAGCCCATCGGGCTTGTTATCTCGGCATCTCTGGTGCTGGAAACGCCGTCGAATTTCATAATCCAATGTTCGAAACCTTGCTCCGCACCAACTTGGCCCGAACGGAATTCGTTCGTTTCCGGATTCCAGGCCAAAATAGCCTTCGCCCTTGCACCGCCGGCGGAGGTCCCGACGCGCAAAATGTCGTTGATTGCTTCACGATCGTCATCGCCGGAGAACACACCCCCCAGGCTGGCACGGTCGTTGAGAATCCGGTTGGCGAGGTCGACCAGGTTTGCAACCTCGACTGCGCGTTTGCTGCCCGGTGGGCCGAAAATAGCGGGCTCGAACTCGAGCGCCCCCATCCCCCTGCTTCCGATATAACAAAGCCGTTCCACGGGGTGAAAGCTTGTGGCGGTGCGCCCCTGAGATGCAAGCCAGGCGTCGATAATAGCATTACCGTATTTGTCTGGCAGGGCGTCGGCGAGCAGACCGGGCAGTCCCTTGAATGTGTTCCGCGCAAGCGCCGGGAATTCATAGGGGAACTCGGCAAGCGGCATCGCGATGGGGGCCAATTCAATACCGCTTCGCAGGAAATGTTAATGGTCACTGCTATAGAGCCATTCCATGAGCACCCTAATGGGGCCACCCTGTGATCACCCTAATGAGGCCACTTTGTGAGCACCCTAATGGAGCCACTTGATGATCACCCTAATGAGGCCAGTTGGTGATCACCGTAATGAGGCCACCTGCCGCAGGGAAAAACGCGTATAAAACCAAAAAGCATCTCGGACCTTACATCCACAATCTGGTAAGTCTTTCCGGCAAACCACCAGCCGCCGGGAGGAATGCCATGGCCAACAGGAGAATCGAGATGCATCAGTACCGACAAGTCATCCACCGTATGCGCCTTGGACAAAGCGACCGCGCCATCGCGAAAAGCCAACTGATCGGACGGACCAAATGCGCCGCCGTGCGGGAGGTCGCTGGGCAAAAGGGCTGGCTCAATAGCGGCCCGCTGCCCGACGACGAACAACTCGCCAAGATCTTCGAGGTTAAAAGATCCCCCGGCCAAAACCAAGCCCCGTTGACCCAGCCGCATGCGGATCAGATCAAGCAATGGGTCGCAGAGGGCATTCAAGCCACGACGATCTATGAGGCCTTGGTCGGGCAGTTCGGATTTTCCGGCAGTTATTCCTCTGTCCGGCGCCAGGTAAGAAAGCTGCGCCACGCGAGCCCCAAAGCCTCTTGCGTTCTGGACTTTGCCCCAGGCGAAGCAGCCCAGGTTGACTTCGGCAAAGGGCCCACGATCAAGGACGTGTTTACCGGCGCGGTGATCAAGACCTGGATCTTTGTGATGACGCTGTGCTTCAGCCGCCACATGTATGCCGAGATCGTCACCGACCAGAAAGTTGCAACCTGGCTGGCCTGCCATCGGCGCGCATTCGCGTTTTTCAATGGCGTGGCGGCCAAAATGATCATCGACAATCCCAAGTGCGCCATCACCCGGGCCTGCTACACCGATCCGGACGTTCAGCGCTCCTACGGCGAGCTGGCCGAAGGATACGGCTTTCTCATTTCGCCGTGTCCCGTCCGGGACCCGCAGAAAAAGGGCCGGGTCGAGTCCGGTGTCAAATATGTCAAAAACAACTTCGTGCCGCTTCGTACCTTCCGAACCCTGGCCGACGCCAACGAGCAGCTTGTCCGCTGGCTGCTGGAAAGGGCCGGCAACCGCATCCACGGCACAACCCACCGAAGGCCGCTGGAGATGTTTGCGGAGACCGAAAAACACTTTTTAAAGCCGCTGCCAGATGTTCCCGTGGAACTCGCCGTCTGGACCCGGGTCAAGGTGCACGGCAATTGCCATGTGCAGTTTGAAAAGGCCTACTACTCGGCGCCCTTCCGCTTGGTGCACCAGGAGCTGATGCTAAAAGCCACCGACACGACCGTAAAACTCTACCAGGACGTGAAGCTCGTGGCCACCCACCCGCGGCTCAAGCGCGCCGGCCAGCGCTCGACGGTCGACGGCCACATGCCGCCGGAAGCCCTGGCCTACAAGATGCAGGACCCACAGTGGTGTCTGAAGCAGGCCGAAGCCGTCGGCCCGGATTGTCATCGGCTCGTCCGCCGGCTGTTTGCCCACAAAGTGCTCGACAATCTGCGCGCGGCCCAGGGCGTAATCGGCTTGAGCAAAAAGTACGGCACGGCCCGCCTGGAAGCCGCCTGCCGCCGGGCGCTTCACTTCGACAACGTCAAATACCGTACGGTAAAAAGCATCCTGCATCAGGGCCTTGACCAGGCGCCGCTCTACGAGCAGCCCAACGTGATCCCGCTAGCTGCGGCGTACACCGGCAACGGCCGTTTTCTTCGCCACCAGGTGTACCGGGAAAGGAGGCCGTCATGAATCCGATACCCGATCTGACGCCCATGCTAAAGCAGCTTCGCCTGTCGGGAATCCTGGACTCCATCGAGTCGCGCAACCGGCAGGCCATCGAAAACAAGATGTCCTACATGGACTTTCTGGCCACCATCATCACCGACGAAATCGCCCGTCGCAACCAGAAGAAATTAGCCTCCGCCCTGCGGCGGGCCAACTTCCGTAACCAGAAAACCCTGGAAGAGTTTGACTTCGCCTACAATCCCAACATCAATCGCGCCCTGGTCATGGAGCTGGCCTCGTGCCGGTTCATGGCCGAGCGGGTCTGTGTGTTCATCATCGGCCCGTGCGGAACGGGAAAAAGCCATCTGGCGCAGGCCCTCGGCCACAGCGCCATTCGAAACGGGCACAGCGTGCTCTTTACTTCCGCATCCAAGATGCTCTCCCAGCTAAACGCCGCCCGGGCAACCAACGGCTACGATCGGCATTTTGCAAAGATCGCCGGCGTCGATCTCCTGATCATTGACGACTTCGGCCTTAAACCCCTCAAACCCGCTCAGGACGAGGACTTCCACGATGTCATCTCAGAGCGCTACGAGCGCAAAAGCACCATCGTGACCTCGAACCTGGACATCCCGGAATGGACCGACGCCTTTCCAAACCGGATTTTGGGGGAAGCCACCGTCGACCGGCTGCGCCACGGTGCCTACACCGTCGTGCTGGAGGGCAAGAGCTATCGCTCCCCGCGACCGGTCTCCAAATCAGCTAAAAACACATGTCAAAAAACGCCCAAAAACGGCGGTTCGAAAGGGGGTGAAAAACAATAGTTTGAAGCCGGTCCGAAAACCGCTTTTTGGTCGGTTTGAAATGGCCCCATTAAGGCGATCATAGGTGGCCTCATTAGGGTGATCATTGACAGGAAATCGGGTGAGTACTGGAAGACCCCGATCTCCCGATCCTCAAGCCAAGTGACGGCGCCAATCAGACTCCCCCAGAGCATGACGCGGGCGTCATTGTTCATGGTCGTCCTCTCCATCGCCCCACGACCACACAGGAGGCTCTTTACTTACAGAGACAGGGCGTGCGCGCCTGCGCTCTCCCGTGCCAAGTCCGACCCGTTCGATCGGCCTCACGGCGGGGTCGGGCAACAAACTTTCGAGACCGTGCTGAATTTTCAGTGCAGTGAGGACACGAATGAATGTGTCCAGCGAAACCCCTTGTCCTTTCTCCAGCCTTCTTATGGTTCTATTCGAGACGCCGGCTTCCTCGGCGAGTTGCTGCTGCGTCATATTTCGGGAAAGCCTTATGCTCTGCAATCGCTTGCACAGGGCGGTCTCTATCTGATCACTTGTTGCTATCGCGAAATCGATGATATAGGCCATTTTTTGCCGCTTAAACTCCTTTTTTGGATTTTACCGACAATATTTTACCGATTGATCGGAAAAGCGCATCGAATCCATTAAGCGGCAATATATTAGCTATTAATCGCTAAAATGTCAATTAACCGGTAACATTTTACCCTTTTCCCCAATATGATCCAATCCCCTGGATGGCACACCGCTTGCGAGTTTAGTCGAGATAAAGAGGGAAATCAGGATCTCCCCCTACACCACCGGGCATAATAATCCTGTAACGTGAATTTGGGATCTACCGGATGCTGGTCATCTACCTGGCAAACGGCGTCGGGGGCTTTTTCCTGCCCTATCTGGCCGGGATGGGCACTATTCGATATGGGCTTTAGCGGTCTGGAGTGCCAAGTCCTTGTCCTTTGTGAACAGCCGCCACTTCATTTGCGATGAATGGATTCCGGCTTTCTTGTCCTGGCCTTTGCAGGAATACCAGTGCCCGAACCTTTCGACCTTGGAAAAGGGATGGTTGCCGGTGCACAAAGATCCGCAAGGATTATCCTCTTTGAAAAAAACGATTTCATCGGGGTCCGAATCAAAAGCGATGTCGGCCGGCAAATCGATTTGAGAGACATCCACCTTCTCGGCTACTTTTTCATCCAGCCAATCTGAAATTTTCATTGGGTTTATTTCTCTTTAAGGAATTCTACCGTGCTGCCTTTGGGGCGGCATGGTTCTCGCCGTCCCCAACAGCAGATGGTTGGGACCAAACACTGAAATATTGACAATTCGACCCAGTATGTACAATTAGTTGTACAGGAGATGCCGGAATGGAAGCCATAACCTATACAGCAGCAAGGCAAAACCTTGCGAAAATAATGGAAAAAGTTTGCCGAGACCGGACTCCGATGATTGTAACGCGAAAATCCTCGGAATCTGTAGTTATCATGTCTCTTGAGGACTATGAAGCCCTTGAAGAGACGGCCTATCTATTACGGTCTCCAAAAAACACCAGGCGGCTGATTGAATCCATCGCTCAACTCGAAAACGGCAAAGGAAACGAAAAGGGGCTTATTGAGTGAAGCTCATTTTTTCAGATCATGCCTGGAACGATTACCTCCATGGGCAAAAAACTGACCAAAAAATTCTTCGCCGTATCAACACCCTTATAATTGAAACAAAACGCAATCCTTTTGAGGGTATTGGTAAACCTGAACCTTTGAAACATGCACTTTCCGGGTATTGGTCCAGGCGAATAAATGGCGAACATAGATTCGTTTATAAAGTTTCAGAAGATGCCATTCATATTGCTCAACTGAGATATCACTATTGATGAATCACCCGGCGTTGAGGCTATAACCTCTGGAGGGACAATGCCTGTGCAGAAAGATCCGCAAGGATTATCCTCTTTGAAAAAGACGATTTCATCGGGGTCCGGAGCATGGGGGACCAGATAGGGTACGCCCATGACTTCATGCGTTACCGTTTATCGATCTGACGCTCAATGGTGCAGCGCGCCACGGGCGTCGATTCGTGACTCTCTTGGCATAGCCTTTAACGTAGCAATAGGTATATACCCTATCAAAGCATAATCTCATGGGCGTCATCCCCCAATGATAAAAATGCGCCCTTTTAGTACCCCTTCACCCACCGGGCGGGGTAACTCCATGGGCGCATAACATTTGTCGGGCTTATGAATATATGAATGGACGTCCCGCAAAAGCTCCTATATTGTTTTCTAAACAGAAGAAGTTTTAGAATTTAGAAAGATCCTTAATCTTACCATCTCGTGTATCCAAAAAAATATTTATTGCCAGTTTTTCTTTATCATCTAAATCGCTAAAATGCGATTCCGTTCGAATTTTTCTAAGTCGTTTATCAACATCATTTAAATCTAGAAATGTTTCCACACTATCGAGACTAATCCTCCAACTAACACTTTCAACATAATCTGACATCCCATGGCTCCGGACATCAGAAAGAAAATGCTTTATGAATCGTATAAGCCCCTCGTCGGTTTTAACTAAGGATTGAACATATTTTTGCGACTGCTCTGGAGCATCCCAGCGACGCCACAAAAATAATATAGAGAGGAGGTGGTTATGTTCTGTCAATTTCCCGCTCTCTGCCCACTCTTCAATTTTTGCAAGTGCTAATTTGACTAATTCATCAAGTTGATCAGAATTCACTGTCGTATTTTCAGGCGGTTCTGGTTTTTCTTTAAAACCATATTTCCCGTGTTGCTGACACTGCACCCCAATTTCATTAACTACTGTATAAATGCTCATTTTTGCAAAATTTATCGCACCAGCAAATATTTCGTAGCGTTTATTATGTTCTTTAAAACGATGACTCAATTGATAAAAAAGTCTTAGAATGCGCATCGGAGTACCTGTCGTGAAAAATCCACGTTCTACATCTGGAAATATGTCTCCAACGTCCATTAGCGCATTAATTATTGGAATTATATTATTCTCAGGTATATCCTCACGTGTGTAATCTTCCATTCTCTCTAAAAACCGAATAATTTTTTTATCTTGATTAAGTTTGATCAATTCACTGGAAAAAACTTCGGCATTATTTCCAGTTGATAGAATTCTTTCAATCTCCCTTAAGGATATTTCATCTTTAGGAATAAATAATTTAAAATATGTGTCAAAAAGATCAGGGCTGCATATCCTCCCTTGCTTTCTCCAAGACTCAAGAAAACTGTGGCTGTAGCCAACATTTTCCATTTTAGGAAAAAGCCGCTGAAGGAAATCTCTTAAAATATCTTGTTTTAGCTCATTTATTTGCTCAAGAATCGCCTCAATTCGAGATTCTTCTTTTTGTGCTTTGTCTGAATTCCGGTAGGAATCTCTTACTCCGGAAAAAAGATCTCTATTTTCTCTGATGCTTCTATATAAATCAGGAATGAAAACCTGAACAGCTGTTATAGCAATGAAATCAATTGGATTAACTTCATCTTTAACTAAACTAAACCCGAAGCTTAATGAATTTAGATATCGATTAACATCTCTTATATTGTGGAATAAATACCTAAGACCACTGTGATAGATATTACCCCAATATGTTTTATCCCATCGCCCCTCCGGGATGTCTTTAATAAGTTCATCCAATTTTTTAAAAAGAAAATGCTCTACTTCCTTTTTGGATATTTGTGGGATTTCAAAAGGAACTTGAATAACTTTTTCCAAGTAATCATTTCCAGAGCCTTCTTGAACTTTTTTTAAAGCATTTATGACTACATCCTTATCAAAGGATAGTAGATAAATTGTATTCGGAAAATCAGCTAGCGATTTTACGAGCTGAAATATTTGCCTAATTTCAGTATTATTTAGTCTATCTATATCGTCTATGACTATAATAATTTTTGTATCAAAATCGCTGAGTAAGACATTAAGGTCGCTTTTTATGGCACTCAGGTTTTTCAATGATTCTTCCCCGGCTTTTTCTGACGCCTTTCCAACCCCTTTTAGAGCCTTCGCGATTTTTCCGATAAATGAAATTGTAGGTACATACTCAAATGGTTCAAAAAACCTTGAATATTTTTGAATAGTTTGTCCTATTTTTATGTGTTTTTCAGCTGAATCATCTCTACATAGAACCAAGGAAAGTTCGTTAAAGAATTGTTGGATAAGTTGGTTTTGGTCCGAAAAATTCCACGGATTGAATTTTATTATCAAGGGTTTTTTTTGTGACGAAAAAGATCGTATTTCCTCCAAAGTCAAATTAATGAGTGATGTTTTTCCGGAACCCCATTTGCCAAACAATCCTACAGAAATACTATCTTCTAATTCGTAACTCAAAACTGCTTTTGCAAGTGCTCTCGCAAATGAGTGCCGACCAAGTAGATCTTCACTATGGCTATTTATTGGCTGATCTGCGCTAAACATATTTAATTAACTCGTGATTTATTTTAGACATTTAACGGCTTGGCTGTGGGGCGCGCGGATTTTTGCGCGTTCCACAGCCAAGCCGATTGTTAGCTTCAATCTTTAATGAGTTTATTGTGTGGAATATCAACTGCGTACCAAGCAGAGCATTCAACAGGTTCAGGATTGCTATTTTCAGCAATTATATAGTGTAAATCAATTGTTTCGCCTGCAGGAATTTTCTTCAGTGGAACATTTAGCCCGTCTTTTTGATATTCTACGAGTGCCAATGGGTCTTCCAGAAATTCAATCCAAGGCATTCGTCTCGATAGGGCTTCACCATCCTCAGTTCCAACGACAACAATTCCTTGCTTCCCTTCCCAAGATTGAGCATCCAGACACTCACCTGATTCCGGTCCTCCCTTTATTTCTGTGTCGAATCGGCAGCTAAAATCGAGGTGTTCGAAGCCTGTCAATGAAAATGCCCGCAAGAAAACAGCCCTAACTCGTTGCACTGACATGCCTGGTGGTAGGATCGGTTCAGGTTTCAGAACCTGAAGCTCGATTGTATATTCGCCGTCAAGACTGGGCACGGCTCGTACAATAAAATGTATCTGCCCCAGAGCTGTAGATAGTGTTTTTGAGTTTTCCATAGGGGAGCAAACTAGTGATTAACAGGAATTTTTTCCGAATATTGGATATTGACGGAATTTTGGTTTGTATTTTAGCGCCATATTTCCCATTTGCGTCGGCAGGAAATTGTCAATTGGTGTGTCCTAGTCGGCATTGACCGAAGGCACTTGCGGCGCCATTGCGGCGTTCTGGGGGAGGAACCGGCTTCAGAGGTGCAAATGAATCGTTGTTTTCCGTGGCCTGTATCTTGGCAGACCAGTGGAAATTTCTATAAAAGCGTGACTTTTTATAAGCCGACCCGCGTCCAGCTAAACCGGGCAACGATCCTTCAAATCGACGGCTGTCGGCGCCATTGGGGGCAGGACGCGCACGATCTTGGGGCGGTAGGCCCGGTCCTGGCCCATGCGGTTGCCCTTGACGCGCACGATGGCCACGGTCAGGAAAAAGGCGGCAAAGCCCAAAATGGCCGAGCAGGCCGAGCTGTCGTAGCCATAGTACGTGGCGGCTTGGTCGCCCAGGAGGGCCCCGGCCAGCAATCCGACGACAGGGAAGACGTAGAGCAGGAAAGTGGCCTTGAGAAAGGCCGAGGTCTTGATATCAATGAGGATCCGGTCGCCGAGCTTGGCGCCCACTTCGTTGATGACTTCCACTTCCGTATCCTCCCGCTGGCCATTGCAGCTCCCGCAGGAGGGGCAGCTGGCGCAGGCCTCGGAAGGCAGGGTGCGAACCCAGGCCGTGCCGGGTCCTATTTTGGTAACGATGCCTTTTTCAGTAGCCATATTTAAAAATCAACCCTTATTTAAAAATGAAGCCTTCGGCTTAATTTTTAAATCATTTTAAAGCATTAGTAGATTACCTCTATCCAGCAACAGACCGTGTCATATCCCAAACAACTTATGTCCGCCCCAGAAATGAGGATTTTTTGTGCTGGTCAAGGCCGCACGAGGGTTTGCGGTGAGGCGTACGACGGTACGCCGCAGCCGCAAACCTCGCGGAGAACGACGACCAGGGCAAAAAAGACCGTTTCTGGATCGAATATCAAGCGGTTTTCCGCAAGTCCTGTATCTCCGTCGTCTCCGTATGGGCGTAACAGATCAGGCCGCATTGGAGGCAGCGCGACGCTTCGGCGCGGGTCTCTTCTTCGCTGAAACCCAGCTCCAGCTGGCCTTCACGATCGAGATCGCGTGAAGGGGCCACCGGCATGATATGACGAACCGTCGGAGCCACTTCGTAAACCGCATCCACGTTCTGGATCAGCTCGTCCGGGGTGCAGATCTTCTCCGGTACGTCGGGCGTCATGCCGTACAACATCTGGTGCAGGGAGGCGGCCGCCCGGCGCCCGGCGCCGATGGCTTTGATGGCGCCACTGTAATCCGTAATGACGTCTCCCGGCGCAAACAGGCCGATTTCGTGACTGATGTCGGCCTTTTTGTAGGGGGGTATGGCGTTCCAGCGCAGCGGCCCTTCGGCGGCGGCCGTGTTCTCGCCTTCTTCCACCTCCGGCTGGTGGCGGGTGAAAATCAGCTCGGGGAAACGACCGGAGGCCAATACGAGGGTCTCCGCCGGCAGGGCGGTGGTTTCGCGGGTATCCACATCGGCCCAGGTCACACTGTCTAACCGATCCTCCTCCCCGCTCAGCATCACTACGGCCGCCTTGAACACGACCTTGGCGCCGAGTTTTTCGAGAGCTTCCAGATCATCGCTTTGCAGGGGGGTCTCCTCCCGGCTTTCGCGCAGCAGCACGGTAATGCCGGAGGCGCCGCGGCGCTTGGCGATTTGGGCGGCCTCCACGGCCAGCTTGCCACCGCCCACGATCACGGCCTGCGGGTGAACCACGATACCCGGATCGTCCTTGCGGCCGAAGCGGATGAAGTCGATCAGCAGATAAGCCCCCGGAAACGGCGTTTGCAGGACACCGGCTTCGTTGCGTGCCAGACGGCTGTCCCAACCCCCGGAAGCCAGAAAGACCGTTTCGAAACCCTCTTTGAGCAGATCGGTCACGGTGAAGTCACGGCCCATGGCCTGGTTCAGCCGGGCCTCGACGCCCATCTCCAGGATGCCCTCGATATCCCAGTCCAGGATCTCATGGGACAACCGGTAGCGGGAAATGGCACTGCGCAGCAGGCCGCCCATCTGGGCCGTGGCCTCGTAGACCACCGGCGAATGCCCCAGGCGGGCGCTGAAAAAGGCGGTGGAAAGCCCTTCCACGCCGCCGCCCACCACTGCGATGCGGCGGCCGGTTTCCGGCGCCTTGAAGGGTTGGATGCGCTCGCCGCTTTGGCGTTCGGCGTCGGCCACAAAGCGTTTGACGTAGTTGATGGCCACGGGTTCGTCCACATACTGCCGCCGACACTGGTCTTCACAGGGCCGCGGACAGATGCGCCCGATGACTGTCGGGAAGGGGTTGCGCTCCTTGATGACCTGCACGGAGCCCTTGTAATCCCCTTCGGCCGCCAAACGGAGATATTCCCGGATATTGATGCCGGCCGGACAGGCCCGCTGGCAGGGGGTGGTGCATTCGTCGCTCAGGTATTCCTTGAGGATCCGGCGGGTGACCGACGAGAGGTTGATGATGGTCTTGGGGCAGACCCGCTCGCAGGTGCCGCAGCCGGTGCATTTCAGCTCGTCCACCACCGGCAGGCCTTCGGGACCCATGGTGATGGCGTTGAAGGGGCAGGCCCGGGCGCAGGTGCCCAGCCCGAGGCAGCCGATATTGCAGACCTTCATGCCGCCCGCCAGCAAAGCCACGGCCCGGCAGTCGTTCAGGCCGTCGTAGCGATATTTGGTGTCGGCATCCTTGACGCCGTAAGTGCACCCCGGCGCGGCGATATCCGGCTCCTTGGCCTCGACACTGACGCCCAGTACGCCAGCAATGGCTTCGGCGGTCTCGGGAGGAGCGGCGACACAGGAGTTCGGCGCGGCGCGACCCGCCACGATGGCCTCCGCATTGGCGCTGCACCCCGGCAGTCCGCAGCCGCCGCAATTGGCACCGGGCAGCAAGTCTTCCACGGCCAGAATTTTGGGATCGACATAGACATAGAAAATTTTCGATGCCGCCGCCAGCAGGATGCCGACGGTCACACCCAGACCGCCCAGTAGTATCAGTGCTTGAAGTATTGAATCCCCCATCATGTCATTCCTCCGGACGGACGAAAAAAACAGCCGTCATCCGTCCTTTGCCGATTAAGAGATGGCGTCGAATTTACATTTATCGTAGCAGGTCAGGCATTGAATACAAGCGTCCTTGTCGATACGGGCGACCTGCTTCTTTTCCCAGGCGATGGCCTCCACCGGGCAGGCCCGGGCGCACATGCCGCACATGGTGCAGGCCTCCGGGTCCACCTCGAATTTGAGCAGGGCCACGCAACGCTTGGCCGGACAGCGGTGCTCCAGGATGTGCGCTTCATACTCGTCCCGGAAATAGCGCAGGGTGGAGAGCACCGGGTTGGGGCCGGTCTGGCCCAGGCCGCACAGGGCGGTTTCCTTGATCACGGCCGAGAGGGTTTCGAGCTCGTCCAGGTCCTGGGGTTCGCCCTCGCCGCCGCAGATTTTTTTCAGCAGTTCCAGCAAACGCCGGGTGCCCTCCCGGCAGGGGGTGCATTTGCCGCAGGATTCATCCTGGATGAAATCCATGAAAAAACGCGCCATGTCCACCATGCAGGTGTTGTCGTCCATGACAATGGCCCCGCCGGAGCCCATGATGGCGCCCACCTTGGCGATCTCCTCGTAGTCCACCGGGGTGTCCAGGTGGCTGTCGGGGATGCAGCCCCCGGAAGGACCGCCCAGCTGCACCGCCTTGAACTTGCGTTTTTTGGGAATCCCGCCGCCGATGTCATAGATCATGGTCCGCAGGGAGGTTCCCATGGGGACCTCCACCAGGCCGATGTTGTTGATGTCGCCCGACATGGCGAACACCTTGGTGCCCTTGCTGGTCTCGGTGCCGACACTGGCATACCAGGCGCCGCCCTTGAGGATGATCTGGGGCACGTTGGCCAGGGTTTCCACATTGTTCAGGATGGTGGGTTTCTCCCACAAGCCCTGGTGGGCCGGGAAAGGCGGGCGCGGACGCGGCATGCCGCGCTTGCCCTCGATGGATCGCATGAGGGCCGTCTCTTCGCCACACACGAAGGCGCCGGCCCCCTGGTAGATCTCCACGTGGAAATCGAAGCCCGAATCCAGGATGTTGTCCCCGATCAAGCCGCGTTCCCGGGCCTGTTCGATGGCGATCCCCAGCCGCCGGATGGCCAGCGGATATTCGGTGCGGGCGTAGATATACCCCTGATGGGCATTGATGGCCTTGGCGGCGATGATCATGCCTTCCAGCACGGCGTGGGGATCGGCTTCCAGGATGCTGCGGTCCATAAAGGCGCCGGGATCGCCCTCATCGGCGTTGCAAAGCACATATTTGACCTCGCCGGGGCTGGCTTTGGCAAACTGCCACTTCATGCCGGCCGGAAATCCGGCCCCGCCCCGGCCGCGCAGGCCGGACGTTTTCATTTCTTCGATGATCTCATCAGCGGAAAGTTGGTGGAGGGCCTTGGCCACCGCCTGATAGCCGTCCCGGGCAATGTAGTCTTCGATGACCTCCGGGTCGATGAGCCCCTTGTTGCGCAAGGCCCGGGGCATCTGGTGGGCAAAAAAGGGAATATCGTCCTGGCAGGGAATCTTTTTCTTGGTGACCGGGTCCTTGTAGCAAAGCTTTTCCACCGGCTTGCCGCCGACGATATGTTCGTCCAGGATAAGCGCCACATCGTCCACGGTCAGCTTCTGATAGAAAATATCGCCCGGATGCACCACCATGATGGGCCCCATGGCGCAAAACCCGTTGCAGCCCGTCTCGATCACCCGCACCTTGTCCTGGAGTCCCTTGGCAACGACGTCTTCCCGCAGCCGCTTGATAACGGCGATGCTGCCGGTGGCGTGGCAGCCGGTGCCGCCGCACACCATCAGACGGAATACGCCCGGCTCGTCGAGCCGTGCGGCGGCCTTCTCCTGCACCGCCTGAAGTTCTGCAATGGTAAACGCACCCATAAGATTCCCTTTCCGGCTGTTACCAGGATCCGTCCAGCCCCCGCAATCCGTTCATATAGAGCTTGCCGATGGAGATAAACATGGAGTAGTCCGTGACGAGCAACGGCAGTTTGAAGCTTTCGGCCTGGGCGATGACCCGCGGCGAAGGCTCCTTGCCACGCACGAAAACCACGGCGCCGATCTGTGAAATGGTGGCCGATCGAACCACTTCCTCGGTGGTCAGGCCGGTCAGCAGAAGACCGTCCTTGGCCACGGCGGACAGGATGGCCTCCATGATATCCGCCCCGCCCCCGGCCACGATGTTGCGGTCCATGTCATCGTTTCCCGTCAAAACCCTGGCTTTGAGAATGTCCTTGATTTCCGATAGTTTCATACCGCTCACCGTCACTAGGCTGGTTATTCGTATTGGTTGAGAATCTGGATTACCTTATCGGAACTGATCGCCCCATGGGTGTCGCTGCCCACGACCATGACCGGCGCCAGGCCGCAAGCTCCCAGACAGCGGACCGCTTCCAGTGAAAAACGACGATCCGGGGAAGTTCCCCCTTCCTCCAGATCGAACTCATTGCGGATCCGGGCCACGACCTCTTTGATCCCTTTGACATAGCAGGCGGTTCCGGTGCAAACCTTTATCGTATGGCGACCCTTGGGTTCGAAGGAAAACAGGGCGTAAAATGAGGCCACGCCGAAAACATCGCTGCGGGACAGGTTCATACCCCGGGCGATGTATTCCATCAATTCCACAGGCAGATAGCCGACCACGGCCTGGCAGCGGCGCAGGACCGCAATGACGGAACCCGCGATGGTGCGATTTTCCGCGATAATGGTATCGATCTGATCCCACATGTCAGGGGTGATATCCGGATGCTCGGGGCGAAAGGCAGGCGTCATGGTCCGTCTCCAATTACTAAGTTGGCAATATCAGCGCGTCATCGGGTGTCGCTCAAACGAAGACGGAAGCGGAGATTTGTCCGCGCCGGATACTGTCGTAAGCCGACCATGGTCGACACGGCCGCGCCTGAAGCGGTACGGGCGCCTTCATGGAAGCCTTGCCACCATCCGCCATACGGCCGATTGTTGCAAACGCTTCGGTGAACGGGGAATCCGCTGCCGACAAATCACTTCTTCCGATTGGCCATCAAACCCAAAAACTATGTTAGAAGTATGCAAAAAACTCGCTTATCACAATCACTTGAACTGGGCAACATGTAATAGGCGGCCCGCTTCCCGGCAGGAACGGGTTGGCCGGCGGCTGAAGGTCCTCGTATGGGTGCATAGGGCCACGTTGCCCTGCCTTGACGCCGTCCGGCCCCTGGTCTATAAGCCAGGCGTGCGCCGGCGCGCCGTAAGCCTGATTTGATAAACCTGACACCCGGGAGCCCGGTTCCAATGACCGAACACAAGCGATGCGTGGATGAAGCGGCCGCCTTTCTCCGCCGACAATGCGACCTCCAGCCGACGGTCGGCCTGCTGACCGGCACAGGCCTGGGGGATTGCGTCGCAGACATGAGCGTGGCCTGCGACATCGCCTACGGGGACATCCCCCACTTCCCGGTTTCGACCGTCTCCGGCCACAAGGGGCGTCTGCTGATGGGACGCCTGCAGGGTCGGGCCGTGGTGGTTTTCCAGGGGCGGTTTCACCTTTATGAAGGCTACCCCCCCCGGGAAGTGGTGTACCCGATCCGGCTGATGCAGGCCATGGGCGCCGGCACATTGATCGTCACCAACGCCGCCGGGGGGCTCAATCCCGACTTCCGCCCCGGGGATATCATGGGCATCACGGATCACATCAACCTGACGGGCGAGAATCCGCTGGTGGGCCCCAATGACCCCGCCTGGGGGATCCGGTTCCCGGACATGAGCCGGGTCTACGATCCCCGATTGGGTGAGCAGGCCCGGGCGGCCGCCCAATCCCTGGGATGGCCCCTGCAGAAAGGGGTCTATGCCGGTCTTAAAGGGCCTTCCCTGGAAACGCCCGCTGAAATCCGCTTTCTCACCACCATCGGGGCGGACGCCGTGGGGCTGTCCACGGTGCAGGAAGTGATCGCCGCGGTTCACGCGGGGATGCGCATCCTGGGACTGTCCGTCATCACCAATGTAAACCATCCCGACCGCCCGGTTCCCGCGTCCCTCGAAGACATCATCGAAGTGGCGGACCAGGCCGCCCCCCGGCTGGCCCGTCTGATCGAAACCGTATTGGAGCATCTGGAATAAGATGAAAAACGCCGACCTCCTGCTGACCAACGGCTGGGTGCTGACCATGGATGACCGGCGCCGGGAATTCAACCCCGGTTTCGTGGCGCTGCAGGGCCCCCATATCGCGGCCGTGGGTCCCATGACCGAGGCCGCCCAATGGACGGCCGCCCGGACCCTGGACGCGGCCGGCGGGATCATCCTGCCGGGGCTGGTCAATGCCCACACCCACGCGGCCATGACCTGCTTCCGGGGCATGGCCGACGACCTGCCCCTGATGGAATGGCTGCAGGAGCATATCTTCCCGGCCGAGGCACAACTCGACCACGACAAGGTCAAGACCGGCACCCTGCTGGCCTGCGCCGAAATGATCCTCTCCGGCACCACCTGTTTCTGCGACATGTACCTCTTCGAAGATGCCGTGGCCGAAGCGGCGCATCAGGCCGGCCTGCGGGCCGTGGTGGGCGAGGTCCTCTACGATTTCCCCTCCCCCAACTACGGCCCCCCCGAGGCCGGTCTGGTCTACACCGAACGGCTGATCGACAAATGGCGTGGGGAGCCTCTCATCACCATCGCCGTGGAACCCCACTCCCCTTATCTCTGCGCCCCCGATCTTCTGAAAAAGGCCGACGCCATCGCCCGGCGGCATGGGGTGCCGTTGGTGATTCACCTGGCGGAAACCCGCGCCGAAGTGGCAACCATGCAGGAGCGCTACGGCCTCACCCCGGTGGGTCACCTGGCCGATCTGGATCTGCTCCACCCCGGGCTGCTGGCCTGCCACGGGGTGATGCTGACCGATGACGACATGGACCTGCTCAAAACCCACGACGTCAAAATCGCCCACAACGCCGAAAGCAATATGAAGCTGGCCTCGGGCATCGCCCCGGTGCCCCGGCTGCTGGAGCGGGGCATCTGCGTGGCCCTGGGCACCGACGGCTGCGCCAGCAACAACAACTTGGACCTGATGAGCGAGATGGACACGGTGGCCAAGCTGCACAAGGTCAACACCCTGGACCCCACCGTGCTGGATGCCGAAACCGTCCTGGCCATGGCCACCATCGAGGGCGCCCGCGCCCTGGGCCTGGCCGACCGCATCGGCTCCCTGGAAGCCGGCAAGGAGGCCGACCTGATCGTGATCGACACCCGCCAGCCCCACCTGACCCCCCTCTATCACCCCGCTTCGCATCTGGTCTATGCGGCCCGGGGCGGTGACGTCGCCACCAGCATCATCCGGGGCCAAGTGGTCATGGAAAACCGGACCCTGCGCACTTTGGACCGCGAGCAGGTCATGCAGGATGTCAACCGCCTGGCGGCTGAAATTCGCGAAGCATTGCCCGATGCCGTGGCGCGCTGATGGCCTTGCCTGGGCCTGTTTGAAGTGGTTGAAAACCCAAGATCAGGTTCGAGAATGTACGATCTTCTGATTTGCAATGCCTGGGTGGTCACGGTCAATGACCGCTGGGAGGTGATCCCCAACGGCCTGATCGGCATTGAAGGCGATCGAATCGTCTATGTTGGTCCGGAGAAGCATCCGCGGCCGGCCGCCCGGGAAACCATCGATGCCGATCAGGGCATCGTGCTGCCCGGCCTGGTCAATGCCCACACCCACCTGCCCATGACCGTCTTCCGGGGGCTGGCCGACGACCTCCCCCTGCACACCTGGCTGGAGGAATACATCTTCCCGGCCGAGGCGGCCCATATCACACCGGATACGGTCCACTGGGGCACCCGGCTGGCCTGCGCCGAACTGCTCCTGACCGGTGTCACCACCTGCTGCGACGGCTATTTCCTGGAAGACGTCGTGGCCCGGGCGGTGGCCGCCACCGGCCTGCGGGCCGTCCTGGGCCAGGGGGTGATCGATTTTCCGGCCCCGGGCGTGCCGGATCCGTCCCGCAACGTGGCCGCCGCCATGGATTTTGTTGACGCCTGGCAAAACCGCACGCCCCTGATCACCCCTTCCATCTTCTGCCATTCCCCTTACACCTGCAGCGACGCAACCCTGGCCCGGGCCAAGGCGGCCGCAACGGCCAAAGGGGTTCTCTTCCAGATCCATGTGGCCGAAACCCGGGCGGAATACGCCCCGGCCGAAGGGGGCGGCCAACCGGAGCCTCCCGTCGAACGGCTGGCGCGCCTGAACCTGCTGGATGCGGCCACCCTTCTGGTGCACGGGGTCTGGCTCACCCCCCAAGAGATCGACATCGTCGCCCAGAAGGGATGCGGCATCGTCCACTGCCCGGAGAGCAACATGAAGCTGGCCGCGGGCATCGCCCCGCTGCCGGCCTTTTTGCAGGCCGGCATCCCGGTGGGTCTGGGTACGGACGGCTGCGCCAGCAACAACGACCTGGACCTGCTGCGGGAAATGGACACGGCCGCCAAACTGCACAAGGCCGCCGGGGGAGACCCCACGGCCCTGCCGGCCGCCCGGGTACTGGCCCTGGCCACCCGGGAGGGCGCCCGGGCCATCGGCCTGAGCGACCGCATCGGGTCCCTGGAGGCAGGCAAACAGGCCGATCTCGTCATTCTGGACAGCGCCCACCCGGCCCTGTGCCCGGTCTACAATCCTGTCTCCCAGGCCGTCTACGCGGCCGGCGGGGACGCGGTGCGGGACACCATCGTGGCCGGACAGGTACGCGTGCGTCATCATCATATGACGGACGGCCATCTCGATGACGTCATGGATCAGGTGCGGGCCATCGGCCGCCGCATCCAAAACGCCCGGCGCCAACTACCCCGGCAGACTGACGGAAAGGGAGACCCGACATGACCATGGAACACCTCATCGCCGTGGCCCGCGGAGACCAGCCGGCCGATCTGCTCCTGCGCAACGCCAAGCTCGTCAACGTCTTTTCCGGGGAGATCCTGGACACGGACATCGCTGTGGCGCAAGGCCACATTGCGGGTTTCGGCCCCCGGGAAGCCCGGGCCGAGATCGACCTGGGCGGACGCTTCCTGGCCCCCGGCTTCATCGACGCCCATGTCCACATCGAAAGCGCCATGGCCTCCCCCACCGAATTCGCCCGGGCCGTGCTGCCCCACGGCACCACCACGGTGGTGGCCGACCCCCACGAGATTGCCAACGTTCTGGGGCGGGCGGGCATCGATTACATGCTGCAGGCCACCGAGGGGCAGCCCCTGCAATTTTTCTTCAGCCTGTCCTCCTGTGTGCCGGCGACGACCATGGAAACCGCCGGTGCCACGTTGACCGCCGCCGATCTGGCCCCCCTGATGCCCCATCCCCGGGTGGTGGCCCTGGCGGAAGTCATGAATTTCCCCGGCGTCATCCAGGGGGATCCCGACATCCTGGCCAAAATCCGGGCGGCCCACACCGCCCGCAAACGGGTGGACGGCCATGCCCCGGGGGTGGCCGGGAGGGCCCTGGACGCCTATATTGCCGCCGGCATCGCCAGCGATCACGAATGCATCGACCCGGAAGAAGCCCTTGAGAAGTTGCGGCGCGGGATGCACATCATGATCCGGGAGGGCACCGGCGCCAAAAATCTGGCCGCCCTGGTGGACATCATCCGGCCGGAGACCGTCCACCAGCTCATGTGGTGCACCGACGACCGCCACCCCCATGACATTTTGGCCGAAGGCCATGTGGACGCCATCGTGCGGCAGGCGGTCCGGCGGGGTGTGCCCCTGCCCCTGGCCATCCGCATGGCCACCTTGAACCCGGCCGTCTATTTCGGCCTGCCCCGCACCGGTGCCCTGGCGCCCGGTCAGCGGGCCGACATGGTGGTCTTCAGCGATCCCACGAATCCCGTGGTGGAAATGGTCTATGCCGGCGGGCAACGCGTGGCCGAAGACGGGGTGCTACTGGAAACGACCGTCTTCCCCGATGCGGTTCCGGTGGCGCCCGCTATGCAGGTCGACCCGGCGCAGCTCGACTTTCGCCTGGTCGCCCGGGGCGAACGGATGCGGGTCATCGACATCGTCCCCGGGCAGATCGTCACGCGCCAAATCATCGCCGAAACGCCGGTAGCCGACGACCACGCGGTGGCGGATCCCCAAAAGGACCTTTTAAAGATCGCCGTAATCGAGCGCCATCAGGGGACCGGGCGCATCGGGATCGGGTTTGTGCGGGGCATGGGGCTGCGCAAAGGCGCCCTGGCCTCCAGCGTGGCCCATGACAGCCACAACATCATCGTGGTGGGTGCCAGCGATAAAGACATGGCCGCCGCCGCCCGCCGGGTGATTGCCATGCAGGGGGGGCTGTCCGCAGCCGCCGATGGCCACATCCTGGCGGAACTGGCCCTGCCCATTGCCGGCCTCATGTCGCCGGACCCGGTCCGGACGATCCAGGACCGGATGACCGGCCTGATTGCCGCCGCCCAGTCTCTGGGCACACCCCTGGAGGACCCGTTCATGATCTTGTCATTTCTGGCCCTGCCCGTGATTCCGGAACTCAAGATCACCGACCGGGGCCTGGTGGACGTAAACCGCTTCGAACCCGTTGATCTTTTCCTTCAATAGGAATAGCAAAAACGGTAGCGGCCGAGGCCACTACCGTTGATTGGAACGATCGATATAAGAGAGGAAATGCGTTTCATGCAAGATACCCCACAACCCTTGCGCCCCATTTGGATAGACGACGCCAGCGGGGACGTCAACGTGATCGACCAGCGCAGCCTGCCCCACGAACAGGTGGTATTGGAGCTGCAGACCGTGGACGACATCATCTATGCCATCCAGGAAATGGTGGTCCGGGGGGCGCCTTTGATCGGCATCACCGCGGCCTATGGCGTCTATCTGGCCGTTAAAAACGCCGCCGCCGGTTCCGGCCCGGCGGATTGGACGGCCGAATGCGAACGCGTCAAGGCCGCCCGCCCTACGGCCGTCAACTTGCAGTGGGCCGTGGAGCGGGTCATGGCGGACATCAGGAACCGGCCGGCCGGCCAGCGAACCGAAGCGGCCCGGAAAATCGCCGGCGTGATCGCCGAAGAAGAAGCCGACAACTGCCGCCGGATCGGCCGCCACGGGGTGCGCCTGATCGAGGCCCTCAGCCAGGAGAAAAGCGGTGCCGCCGTCAACATCCTGACCCACTGCAACGCCGGCTGGCTGGCCACCATCGAATACGGCACCGCCACGGCCCCCATCTACACCGCTTACGACCAGGGCATCGACGTGCATGTCTGGGTAGACGAAACCCGCCCCCTCAACCAGGGCGCCCGCCTGACGGCCTGGGAGCTGGGCCGCCACGGGGTTTCCCATGCCGTCATCACGGACAATGCCGGCGGTCACCTCATGCAGCACGGCCTGGTGGATATGGTCATCGTGGGAACGGACCGCACCACTTGCACCGGCGATGTGGCCAACAAAATCGGCACTTATCTCAAGGCCTTGGCCGCCCGGGACAACGAAGTGCCCTTCTATGTGGCCCTGCCGTCCAGCACCTTCGACTGGCGCCTGCGCGACGGGGTGCGGGAGATCCCCATCGAAGAGCGGGACCCGGATGAGGTCCGCTATATTCAGGGATATTCCGAGGATGGCCTGCGCAGCGTGCTCGTGCCGCCCGCCAGCAGTCCGGCGGCCAATTATGCGTTTGACGTGACCCCGGCCCGGCTGGTGACCGGTTTCATTACCGAACGGGGCGTCTGCGCGGCCACCGAAGCCGCGATTCGCGCCCTGTTCCCCGAGAAAGCGACGTAGCGCGACAGGCTCCAGAGGACCAGCGCTTCTATCCTAAACCGAAGCGGTAGGGCTGACACTTGGCCGCCGGACCTGCCGGCCGGGGCCCCATCCTTGACATCTGCCGCGGTTTGCCCTAATGAACTGCGCATTTCCGCGCCACCTGATCACCGGGACGGCGGGCCTCCGCCCGGACGCCCCCTGGCGCGCAACCCGCTATTGCGAACGAAACCATGAAACGCACCCCCAATATCAGCCATATCCGCAACATCGGCATTATCGCCCATATCGATGCCGGCAAGACCACGGTCACCGAGCGCATCCTCTATTATACGGGCAAATCCCATAAGATCGGCGAGGTCCACGACGGCGAGGCCGTCATGGACTGGATGGTGGACGAGCAGGAACGCGGCATCACCATCACCTCGGCCGTGACCACCTGCAACTGGCAGGGGACCGACGTGCAGATCATCGACACCCCCGGCCATGTGGATTTCACCATCGAGGTGGAGCGCTCCCTGCGGGTCCTGGACGGTGCCGTGGGCGTATTCTGCGCCGTGGGCGGCGTGGAGCCCCAGTCCGAGACCGTCTGGCGCCAGGCCGACAAATACAAGGTTCCCAAGATCGCTTTCGTCAACAAGCTCGACCGGGTGGGCGCCGATTTTTTCAATGCCGTAAACGAAATGAAAGAGCGCCTCAAAGCATCCCCCCTCCTGCTGCAGATTCCCTGCGGGGTGGAAGACCGCTTCGAGGGAGTCTACGATCTTGTCCGCATGCAAAAGATCGTGTGGGACGACGACACCCTGGGGGCCTCATTTGCCACCCACGACCTGACCCCCGAAGAGACGGCCGAGCTGGCCCCCCACCGGGAACAGATGCTGGAAAGCCTGGCCGAGGTGGACGATCAGATCATGGAAGCCTACCTCGATGAAACGCCCATCGAACCGGATCTGCTGGAAAGTGCCGTGCGCAAGGCCACCATCACGCTAAAACGCGTGCCGGTGCTGTGCGGCAGCGCGCTTAAAAACAAAGGCATCCAGCCCCTGCTGGATGCCATCGTACGCTATCTGCCCAGCCCCCTCGACGTGCCGCCCATCAAGGGGGTTCACCCGGACAGCGGGGAGGCCGTGGCCTGCCCTCCCAAGGATAACGCCCCGCTGGCGGCCCTCATTTTCAAGGTCGCCATGATCGAGGGCCGCAAGATGGCCTATGCCCGGGTCTACAGCGGCAAGCTCAAAGCCGGCGAGGAAGTCTACAACGCCACCCGCAAGAAAAAGGAACGCATCTCCCGCATCCTCATGATGCACGCCAACAAGCGCGACCGGCTGGACCTGGCCGGGGCCGGCGGCATCGTGGGCATCGTGGGGCCCAAGGAGTCCTCTACCGGCGAGACCCTCTGCCAGCCGGACCATCCTGTTCTACTTGAAGACATCGAGGTTTACCAGCCGGTGATTTCGGTGGCCGTGGAACCCAAGACCCATTCCGACCAGGAAAAACTCGACGAGGTGCTCAATAAGTTTCTGGCGGAGGACCCCACCTTGAAGGTCAAGGTCGACGAGGACACCGGCCAGACCATTCTCTCCGGCATGGGGGAGCTGCACCTGGAAGTCATCATCAGCCGCATGCTCCGGGAATTCAATACCAGCGTCAATGTGGGCAAGCCCCAGGTGGTCTACCGCGAAACCATCGCTTCCGCTGGCGAGGGCCATGGCGTCTTCGACAAGGAAGTGGCCGGACAGCGCCATTTCGGCGAAGTTACCCTTCGCCTGTCGCCGCGGCCGCGCGGGCAGGGCAATGCCTGCGGGGGCATCGTACCGGAGGATCAGATCCCTCCGGCCTTCATGCCGGCCGTCGAAAAGGGGATCATGGAGTCCCTGGAGAGCGGCACGCTGATGGGCTATCCGGTGGTGGACGTGGAGGCCGAAATCCTCGGGGGCAGTTTCAAGGAATCCCAGGGCAGCGAGCTGGCCTACCGGGTGGCGGCCTCCATGGCCTGCAAGACCGCCCTGGTCCAGGGCGAGCCCTTTCTGCTGGATCCCATCATGAAGGTGGAGGTTTTCGTACCGGAAGCCTTTATGGGGGAGGTCATCGGGGATATCAATGCCCGGGGCGGCAAGATCGACGCCATCGAGCACCGCACCGGTCTGCAGGCCATCACGGCCAAGGTTCCCCTGGCCCGCATGTTCGGCTATTCCACGGCCCTGCGCTCGGCCAGCCAGGGACGGGGAACCTTTTCCATGCACTTCTCCCACTTCGACCGCAGCTGACGGCATCGTGAAAGGGCCAAGTTCAAGGCGCACAAATTCCGAGGAGGGAGGCGTACACCGGTACGCCGCACTGACGAGGAATACCGCTAACGCGGGGGCCGGAGGCCGTGCAACGCGGAAATTGGCCCTTTCACGATGCCGTCTAACGGGTGATGTTCTATGCTGCCCGGTTCCCCTAGGACCGTCTACTCCCTCTTCTTTTTCTTAGGATCCTTTTTGTCTTTTTCGGCCGATTCGATCTCGGCCAGCAGGGCTTTCGTATCCTCGCGCTGTTTGGGGGGCTGCTCGAACGCCAGGGCCTTTTTGAGCTGGAAGACGGCCTTTTGCATGTCGCCCTTGTCGTAGTAGAACCGGCCCAGATGATAAAAGGCCTCCCCCTGCCGCCCCATCTGGTTGTAAACCTTGCCGAGATCGAATTGCGCCTGGTAGTAGCCGGGATGGTCGCGCAGCAGCTTTTCATACTGGCTCACAGCGGTATCCAGCCGGTCTTCCTCCTGATAGGCCCGGGCCAGGTAATAGCGGCCCGCGGGCCGGTCCGGAGCTGCCTGGACGGCGCCCTCCAGCACCGGGATGGCCTCGTCGTAGCGCCCCTCGAGCACATAGATCCTCCCCAGATCGGTCAGGATGTCCCCGTCCAGGGGGCGTGCCGCCAGCGCTTTCTGAAGATGTTGGATGGCTTCCGCCCGCTGTCCGGTACGGGCCAGAATGAGGCCGTACTCATAGTTGGTCAGCGGATTGCCGGGATCCTTTTCATAGGCTTGCCGGAATTCATGCAGGACGACGCTTTCGTTGCCGTATTCCACTAAAAGCTGGGTATGCATGCGGAAAAACGGGATGGGGTCCACCGGTTTGGGTCGTCCGTATTTCTGGTCGTGCTGCTGCACCCGGCGGTTGATGTCGGCGATGCGCGTTTCCACAGCCGGGTGGGTCATCATGTAGGTGGGAATTTCGTCGGGCCCGAACCATTGTTTGCTGCGGATCTTCTCGAACATGGTGACCATGCCCTCGCCGGCGTACCCGGCCCGGTAGAGGGTCGTCAGACCGAGCTGGTCGGCCTCTTCCTCATCGGCCCGGCTGTATGCCAGCATCATGCTCTGGGTGCCGGCCGCGGAGCCCATCAAAACGGCCTGGCCGGCCTCGCCGGCCCCGGTGGCCCCCAGCAGAATACCGGCGATCATACCGGCCATGGACAACATGTTGAGCGTCTTGGACCGTTCGATCTTCTCGGAGATATGGCGGCTGACCACATGGCTGATTTCGTGGGCCAGAATGCCGGCCAGTTCGTCTTCGTTTTCCATGGCCGCCAGCAGGCCGCTGTAAATAAAGATGTGGCCGGCCGGCGTCGCGAAGGCATTGTAGACGTCCTGTTTGACGACATAAAAATGGTACTCGAAGGGCTGCTCGGGCAATGTGGCCACGAGTTTCTGTCCCACTTTATTGACGTAGTCCACGATCACCGGGTCCTCGATGAGGATAAACTGCTTCTTCAGCAGCTCGAGAAATTCCTTGGAAAGCTCTTTTTCCTCTTTGATCGTAATGGCCAGGGCCGGTACCGCTCCCGACCAGTTCAAAACCAGCAGGACGACCAGGGCCTTCAGGGCCATTCGCAGCCGGGCTAATCGCTGCATGCGATTTCCTTTCATCGATGAATGCGGGGCTGTTTACGAACAGACGCGCCCCTCAAGTTTGGCGGGGCTATCATATGGGATTTCAACGCCTTGATCAAGCACCGTCCGCATATTCCGAAGTCGTTAAAGGCCAATCGGATCGACCCGACGGTGACGTCCGTTCCAAGCGCCCGTCCGGCCCCGTCAGCCTCCGGCCGCCAAGAAACCTGTTGCACTTTTGCATGCCCTTCGATAGGGTAGACGATCTTTTTAATCACCAAGTTACAGGATGATAGCGCATCTATGGCTCATGTGATCTGCATCGCCAACCAAAAGGGCGGCGTGGGCAAAACCACCACGGCGGTCAATCTTTCCGCCTGCCTGGCCGCAGCGGAAAAACGCACCCTCCTGGTGGATTGCGACCCCCAGGCCAATGCCACCACCGGTCTGGGTATCGACAAGAAAACCCTGGCCCGGACCCTCTACCACGGTCTGATCGGTCAGGTGAACACGGCGGAGCTCCTGCGGGACACCGCCATCCCGTCCCTGAAGGTGTTGCCTTCCAATGTGGAATTGATCGGCTTCGAAGTGGAAATGATGGATACGGAGGGCCGTGAGACCATCCTGAAGCGCTGCCTCAACGGTCTGCGGGAATCCTACGACTACATACTAATGGACTGCCCGCCCTCCCTGAACCTGCTGACGGTCAATGCCATGACGGCCGCGGATGCCATGCTGATCCCGCTGCAATGCGAATTTTACGCCCTGGAGGGCTTGAGCCAGCTCCTGCAGACCGTCAAGCGCATCAAACAAAGCTTGAATCCGGGGCTCCGCATCGGCGGCATCCTGCTGACCATGTTCGACAAGCGCACCAACCTGTCCTACCAGGTGGCGGAGGACGCCGAACGCTATTTCAAGGACCTGGTTTACAAAACCACCATCCCGCGCAACATCCGCCTGGGGGAAGCCCCCAGCTTCGGCAAACCGATTCTCATGTACGACGCCGCTTCCGTGGGCTCCCAAAGCTATATTCAACTGGCCAACGAAATCATCAATTGTTAATCCCGTAGCGGCAAATACCGGAGCGAGCACATCGCTATGGCACGCAAACCCACCGCATCAAATGACACAACAAGCCGCAAACGCAAGAAGATGGCCCTGGGCAAGGGGCTCGAAGCGCTGATCCCCGGGATAGACGAGACGTCCGAGGAGGCCCGCGACTACCTTCTTTGCGATGTGGCCCTGATCAAACCCAACCGCTACCAGCCGCGGCGCCATTTTGCCGAAAAGGATATGGAAGACCTGGCCGCCTCCATTCGCGCCCAGGGGGTCATTCAGCCGCTGCTGGTGCGCAGGGATGGCAGCGGCTACGAGCTGGTGGCCGGCGAACGCCGCCTGCGGGCCGCCAAAATGGCCGGCCTGCCCCAGGTTCCGGTGGTCGTAAAAGACGTCAGCCAGGCCGAAATGCTGGAAATGTCCATTGTGGAAAACATCCAGCGGGCGGATTTCAACCCCATCGAGGAGGCCAACGCCTATCACCGACTGATGACCGAATTCGGTCTGACCCAGGACCAGGCTGCCGAGCGGGTGGGTAAAAGCCGTTCGGCCGTGGCCAATTTCCTTCGTCTGCGGCAATTGGACGATGCCATCAAGACCAGCATCATCGAAGGCGGGATCAGCATGGGGCATGCCCGGGCCCTGCTCGGCCTGGAGGACCCTGCCATGCGTCTGGCGGCCTGGCGCACCATCATAGACCAAAACCTTTCGGTGCGCGAAACCGAAATGCTGATCCGCAAACGCAAGGCCGCCCCCGCCAAGCCGGACAGGCGGCCGACGACGGAGATGGATCGCCATCTGACCTCCCTTGCCGATGACCTGTCGCGGTATTACGGTACCAAGGTAACGATCCAGCGGCAGAAAAAGAGCGGCACGGTGGCCATCGAATTTTACAGCGACGAGGATCTGGACCGGCTGCTGCAACTTCTGAAACAAGCCGATTGACCCCTCTCGGGAGGACCCCTATGTGTGAAGCCAATGCCTATCTCGTACAAGGCGACGACAGCCGCCTCGTCATGGAGGCCGTCGACGTGGTGGAACCGGGCGAAGACGGAGTGCGTCTGATCAACATCTTCGGCGAACAGAAATTCCTCAATGCGACCATCCATTCCCTCTCATTGGTGGACCACAAGATCTATTTGAAAACCAACGGCTGAATTCGCCGGGACTCGGACCCCGCGAAGGATTCCTCGGGAAGCACCCGGAAAGATGATGTATTCCGGGCCGCTGGACAAGATGGAGCGCCCTGCCTGCCCGCATCAAAATGAAAATCCTGATCGCCAAAACCGCCGGTTTCTGCATGGGGGTGCGTCGTGCCGTGGAGATGGTGCTCGAAGCCCCGGACAAGCATGAAGGCCCGATCTGCACTTACGGCCCTTTGATTCATAATCCCCAGGTGCTCGGCCTGCTGGAGGAAAAGGGCATCACGGTGTGCGACCGGGTGCCCGCCACGGGTCACGGCACCATCCTGATCCGTGCCCACGGCGTCCCGCCCCAGGCCAAAGCCGGCCTTGGCGCCGCCGGCTTCAATGTCATCGACGCCACCTGCCCGCGGGTCATCAGTGTCCAGACGATTATCCGCAAGCATACGGCCAAGGGCTTCGCTTCCATCATTATCGGCGACCGGGACCACCCGGAAGTGATCGGTCTCAAGGGCTATGCCGGCGACCAGGGGTATGTGGCCGCCTCCCTGGAGGAGCTCCAGCAGCTGCCGGTCTTCGAGCAGGCCATCATCGTGGCCCAGACCACCCAGAATACACGCCTCTATGAATCGATCAAAGCCTGGGCGGCCGCCGAAGTGCCTCACTACAAGATCTTCGATACGATCTGCGACTCCACCGAAAAACGCCAGGCCGAAGTCCAATGCCTGTCGGCCCAGGTGGATGCCGTGGTGGTGGTGGGGGGCCGGGAGAGCGGCAACACCCAGCGGCTCTACGAGGTGGCCCGCAATTCCGGCAAACCGGCCTTTCATGTGGAAACCGAAGCGGAGCTGGACCTGGACAGCCTGGCCCGATACCGCCGAATCGGCGTGACCGCCGGCGCGTCGACGCCCAACTGGCAGATCAAGAAAGTCTGCCGGACCTTGGAGGCCATTCCGTATCGGGGTATTACCGGGTGGCGCCGGTCCTTCTACCGCCTGCAGCGGGCCCTGCTGCTGACGAATATCTATGTAGCCCTGGGGGCCGGCGGTCTGAGCTATGCATCGATGCAGCTTCAGGGCCTGCACCATTTTCTGCCCCATGGTCTGGTGGCCATGCTCTACGTGCTCTCCATGCATGTCCTGAACCACCTGACGGGAGGCGAGGCCGACCGCTACAACGATCCCGGACGGGCCAACTTTTACCAGCGCTACAAGTGGCTCCTGGTCATCATGGCCGTTGCCGGGGGCGCCGGCGGGCTGGGCATTGCCATGGGCGCCGGTCCGTTGCCCTTCGGCCTCCTCCTGGTCATGAGTCTTCTCGGCCTGTCCTACAATCTGAACATCCTGCCGGCCGCCTTGAGCGGCGGGCGCTACCGCCGGATCAAGGACATCCCCGGTTCTAAAACCTTCCTGATCGCCGCCGCCTGGGGGCTGGTCACCACGGTGATGCCGGCCCTTTCCGAAAGCGGCCGCATCGGGACCGCCACCCTGGCCGCCCTGGTCTGGGTGGCCGGGCTGGTATTCGGCCGCACGGCCTTCTTCGATCTCCTGGATGTCCAGGGCGACCGCCTTGTGGGCCGCGAAACCCTGCCCATCGTACTGGGTGAAAAGCGGGCCATGGATTTGCTAAAGGTGAGCCTGGTCATGCTGATCGCCCTGCCGGCGCTTTCCAGCGCCCTCGGCCTGACCACCGTTTTGGGCTATTTCCTGACCGTGATCCCCATGGGTATGATGGCCGTCATCACCTTTCACGAAAAGGGCAAACTGCTGGCCGGCGCACGGATCGAATTTCTGACCGAATCGCACTTTCTCCTGGCAGGCGTGATCGGAGTTGTCTGGTCCATGGCAACGAGGGGCCTTATCTGAGGGTGCACTCCCTTTTGCGACCAGTGCAAAATCCCTCTTGACAATTTTTAGCAATCTATATATTAGACATTCCTAATTAGATTAAGGACTCCTAAAAAACATCGCCATGGTTCCGCAACCTAAAACAAAAAGCAGCAGCAAACCCTTGACCTCAGTCATGGAAGACTATCTCGAGGCGATTTTCGACCTGGATCAGGAAAAAAAGGTCGTACGGGTCAAGGACATCGCCAAGCGGATGGATGTCAAGATGCCCTCTGTTTCAAGCATGTTGAAAACCCTGAACGATAGGGGGCTGGTGCGCTACGAAAAATATGAATATGTCGAGCTGACCAGGGACGGGGCCGACGTCGGTGAAGAAATGCGCCGTCGCCATGGTGTTCTGCATAAATTTTTAACGGAAATTTTAAAAATCGACGATGCGGTTGCCGACGAAGAGGCCTGCAAGATGGAGCACACCCTCAGTTCCGCCACCTTGGACAGCTTGATCGACTTTATGGAGTTTATCCAGACCTGTCCACGGGCGGGACAGAGCTGGCTGCAGTATTTTGAAGATTACCGGCAACACGGCCGCCGGCCGGAGGCCTGCCGCGCCCGTAGCGAAGCCTTTTCGGACGAGTTCGAAAAACAGGTGACGCCTGCAAAGAAAAAGCCGGCATAGCCGGTTACAATAAAAAAGATCGGATCCCCCTTCGGCGGGGCAGCGCCGGAAACAGGGTGACCAGGATCCGCCCTGCCACTATCAAGTACAGGGCGGTTTTTTTAGCACTTTCTTGTTAGACATGCCTAATATGCAAAGGGATTCAAAACTCATGGGGAAAGACAAGGAGGCAATGATCAGCGCTTTGAGCAACAGTGTCAAGGAATTGCAGAAGGGAATTGAAACGCACTGCTGTCTGTTGGCTGCGTTGATGGAGGAGCCGCTTGATCTCAGGCGCCTGCAAACCCAGATGGAACAATGCCCCGAGCGCCAGCGGGAACGTCAATTGCGCGAGGCTCTCCAGGAGGCCATCGAGGTCATCGAGGAAACCCGGCGGTCCTTCAAATCCAAACGGCTCGAAGCCTTGCGCAAAAAACTGACTCAGGTGCTTATTGATCTGGCCTGACGCTTAAAACGATTTTCGGCATGTCTTGCGGGTCCCATACCGCTGGCGGTGATGGGAAAAGTGAAGGCGTAACGCGAACGCAACCGCGCTCGGGATACGCCTTTTTTGTTGGGAAGGGCCGACCAGGCATGCCTGTCGAGACGCCCGAAGCAAAGGAGATAGAGACCATGAATGAAAAGCAGTCCCTCAAAACCGCCTCGGATATCCCCCCGACGCCGGAGGTCGCAGCCCGAACCGTCGTCAGGCGCCTGCCCTTCTGGGAAGCGGACGAGTGCTTCAAATGCCCCGTCGTGGGCCTCTGCCTGAATCTTGCCGAACAAAAAAGGTTGCTGAGGAAAACGGGGGTGGCCGTTACGAAGCGCACCCCTTTCGAGGTCCACGAGATCCTGGTAGCCGGCGGGCATCAGGAAAACCGCCTGTCCCGGAAAGTCGATCGGATGCTCGAGCGAAAATTCGGTCCCGCAACCGCAGCCCTCTTTGCCCTCGATTCGCAAGCGTTTCTGGCGCATTTCAAGAGCGCCTTTGAAACCGGCGATTATGCCGGCCCGGTATGGGCGGCGGCCGTCAATCCCCAGTTACCCATGGACACCAAGCGCGAAATCTTCGGTGTGATCCATATGACCATGCACCAGCATGGGGCCGAGCATCTGCGGTTCAGGCAGAAAATTGCCCGGCAGCAGACCGAAATCGATAAGCTGCGCCAGCACCTCACGGAAACAGCCCGCGGGCACCGCGACCTGCAAAAACGGTATGAATGCCTGCACCACGCCCAGGCCGGTTTGAAGGCCGGACTGGCCATAGCCAAGCGCGAAAGCCAGCAGCTCAGGGAAGCCCTGGTCGGGCGCGACAAGGGGACTACTCTCGACCAGGAGAACCGCTGGCTCAAAGCAGAGCTGGAGGCGCTGCGCAGCCGGCTCGCGGACAAACAATGCCTGGTAGTGGCCCTGAAGGAAAAACAGCGCCGGCTCGCGGCCGAACTCGATCGCCAGCAGGAGCTGAACGCGCATTTCAGAAAAGAGATTCAGGAGGCAATGTCCGGAGCCCTGACCTGCAAGACCTGCGATGCCCAATGCCCGGCCTACGATCTATGCCAGCGGCGTATCCTCATCGTAGGCGGCATGACGCGCATGGAGTCTCTTTATCGCGGGCTCATCGAGGGCAGCGGCGGGATTTTCGACTATCACGACGGCTATCTGCACAAAGGCGCCCGCCACCTCGAATCACGCCTGCGGCGGGCGGACGTGGTCCTGTGCCCTGTAAGCTGCAACAGCCACAACGCCTGCTCCGTGGTCAAGAGCCTGGCCAAGAAACACAACAAGACCGTTCACATGCTTGCCAACTCAAGCTTGAACACCGTTTCCCGGGCCATCTGGGGCGAACAAAGCGATCAACATTCCCTGAATTGAGAGGAAAACCTGATGAACAGCAAATTCCAAATCGGCATCCACAAAAACAACGATCATTTGCATGTCCTTCCCCGTGGCGACTTCGACGGCAATTCTGCCTGGGAATTGGTCCACAAATTGAATGAAACTTACCGCGGGGAAAAAGAGATCATCATCGATACCAGCCGCCTGCGAAAGGTTTGTCCCTTCGGCCGAACCACCTTCGAATGCCAGATCGACCAAAGCCGCATCCCGCGGAACCGCTTCCTGTTCACCGGCGAAAAGGGCCCGATCCTCGCGCCGGAGGGCTGTCGGATTTTATCCGCCGGCCGGCCGAAGAGCTGTGGCTGCGATGGCAATTGTGCGGACTGCCATTGCCGCCAACGACGGAAACCCAACTAAGAGAGGGGGGGGTAGCATGGCGACCACTCGAAACAACTATGTCCGTGTCGAATTGTCCGAGGCCACCATCGCCCGACTCCTGGCCCGGGGCGAACTGTGCGCGGCCGATTTCCGCTGCCCTGACGGCCGGGCCAAGCACTGCCTCTGGCGCCTGGTTCTGGAGAGCTGCCGGGTTGAATCCCATTGCCGAAGCCGCGCTTCCCGGCGGGTATAGTGCGCCCTGCGACATGTGATGAAACGAGGAGAAAAGCACGATGCCAAAACTGACACTTCCCCCTGCTGCGCCTGAAGTTTCTCCGAAACCGCCCTTGCCGCCGTATCACAGTCCCCAAAACTCCTGGTCGCTATGCCTGGAGGAGCTCTGGCTGGTGTGGAACCGCCTGAAGCTGCAAGGAACGGCCACCACCCTGCTGGGCGACCGGGACGGCGGCGATACCTGCCACCTGCTGTTTTGCTTCGAAGGCCGTGTCCTGCTGCTGGGGTTCAAGTCCGGCACCGGCAACCCCATGGACATCGAGACCGGCCACTGCGCCCTGGTCTACCACCCCCAGGGCTGCCGCTGCATGGCCTGTGCCGGTGAAAACGGGGCCCGGGCGGTCGAAATCCAGTTCTCGCGGCGTACCCTGCTGCGCCTGATCGGTCCCCACGGCCTGCGCAACCCCCTGATCCGTTCCAAGCATGCCAAGCGTCCCCTCGAAGCCCTGCTCAAAATCACCCCGCACATGGACCGCATTCTGCACCAGACCGAGGATCTGTTAACCGGTCACGACGCGGATACCCTCTTTCTGACTTCCAAGGCCATGGAACTCATCTGGCTGTTCGACCGCCATTTTCAGCAGCCCCGCAAGCATGGCGTCAGTCGCCGGGATCAGGAAGCCGTCCATGCCGCCCAATCCATTCTGGAGGATCGCATGACAGCCCCGCCACCCCTTGAAGAGCTGGCCGGCCAGGTCGGCATGAGCCTCTCCAAACTCAAGCAGGTCTTCCCACGGGTGTGCGGCCGGCCCCCTTATACCTATCTGCGGCAGGCCCGCATGGAGCGCGCCCTCTACCTGATCCGCAGCACCGATATGAGTGTGATCGATGTGGCCTACGAGGTGGGCTACGCCAGTCCCAGCCAATTTGCACGCGCTTTTGCCGATCAGTTCGGTTTCACACCCTCCCAGGCACGTCACACGGCTTAGCAGCTTGCTGAGCATGCGCTGCGGTTCCGCAGGCCCCGGAAACCTCCTCTGGCTTCCGGGGCTTTTTATTTGGCTTTTGGGATTAGACAACTCGAACATAGATAGAATAAACAACCATCTCGCCGGTCGGAAGCGAGTACAACCGCTTCCTCCCCCGGCAGGATTCGCCGCTCAACCGGTCACCATCGAACCCTAAAGGAGCAACACTTGCCGTCCCCGCAACCCCGAAGCACAATCGCCATCCCGGACGACCATGAACCGATTCTGCGCAAGATTTCCGAACTCTACGAAGACCTGTTCCGCCACGACGGATTCGGCGAACTGCGGGTGACCATGCGGTTTCTAAAAAAGGGACAAAAAGAGGTGGTCGTGATCTGCGGCAAGGAATTTCGCTTCGTGGTGGACTATCCAGCGAGCATCCGCCGGGGATAGGCACCGTTACCCGACAACAAGGAATAAATCCCATGCTGAAACAATATCGTTTTCCGGGTCGCCGGCCGCAATTCCCCTCGCCGGTCAGGATCGCAGCCCTGCTCAGCCTCCTGGCAATACTGCTCCTGCCGGCACCCGACCCCGCCCCGGCGGCTTGCCGGTCCAAGGCGCTGGTAAAGCGCCCCATCGTCGTGATCGGCGAGCCGCTGGCCGCGGTCTGCCTGCGGTTGAACATCGCTCCCCTGGCCTGGGTGGGTCGCAAGTCCCTCTGGGAGGACGGCGCACGCCTGTCCGCGGCTTCCGAGGCCCTGGGTTGCCCGGGGCGTCTTTCCGGACCCAAGGGACTGGCCATGATCAAACGCATTCGCGCGTTAGACCCCAAGGCCGTCTATATGACGCATCTCAAGTGCCGCTACCGGCCGGATATCGACTATCGCAAGATTCGCAAAGCCCTGCGCGCCGAGGGGATCGAACCGCGCATCATCGCTTTCGATAACGATCCCATGGCAGCGGTGCAAGAGTTCAGCGTAGCCCTTGACCGCGCGGCCGACGGCGAGAAGCTTGCCGCGAATTATGAAAAGGCCTTCCAGCGGGCCCGCACACGGTTGGCTGCCGTTCCCAAAGGCCTGCGCGTGGCCGTGGTGTCCGGCACCTTTCAGACGGCCACGGGCAAATGCTTCACCCGGCTGGAGGCGGCCGGCGGCTACAGCGACGCCTTTGTGCTGAAAGCCGCCGGGGCCGTCAACGTGGCGGCCGACATCGTGCAGAACAGCGACAAGATCGACAAGGGGCATCTCGTCCTGCGGCGGCTGGACCGGGTCCTGGCGGCCCGGCCGGATGTGATCGCCGCCACCGGGGATGCCCTCCCCGTTGCGGTGAAGGTCGCCGGCGCCCTCAGGCGTTCCGCCTCCCAGGAAGCGGCCCCGGCGGTTTTTGCCCTGCCCCTCTATGTGGGGGCCGATCCCCTGGCCTATCCCGATGTGCTCACCCGCTGGGCGGTAGCCCTCGAAGCCGCCGCCGCGGTCGGAGATCAGAAATAAGCATAAGGCATTGATGCCCTGGCGCTGAACAAGTGCCGCGCAGACCCTGGGGGTGGGTTGCAGACACAAATAAACACCAACCCTTTCTATCCGGGAGGCATTGTCATGAAACACCGAAAATGTATCTTTACGACGAACGGCTTCACCCTGCTCGAAATCCTGGTGGTGTTGACGGTCATGGGCTTTCTCATCGCCATGGTGGCCCCCCGCCTGGCCGGCCTTACCAATGATGCCAGCGGCACGGTCTGCGACACCAACAAGGGCCGAGCCCGCACCTATGTGGCGGCCTTCTACGAGAAATATGACCGTTATCCCAACGGACTCACCAATCTGGTCATGACCGACGGCACGGACCTGGCCGCCGCCAACGCCTCGGATGACGGCTACCAGATCCCCTACTGCTCGGACGACGATCCGGAAAACGGCCCTGAAGTACTCGCCAAGGGTCACAACAAGCTCTACAAGTTCGTAATCCATCGTCTCAGTCAGGAGGAAGCCGACGAACTCAAAAGCCTGGGCCTCACCCAAGTTTACAACCTCAATGACTACGCTGCCGATGCTCCCGACCTGAACGGCGCCGCGGCCAACGGCCGTCACAACGCGGCCACAGCCTCGGACGGCGCCCGGGTCAGCAATTGGGGCAACGTCAACGCGGTCAGCGACCAGCGGCCCTCCATGGAATCCTGCACGCTTGAACAGGGTGTCGGGGTGGCCATGTGCGGCTGTGGCATCGGAGCGGTGGGCGGCACTGCCTTCACCTACGTGCAGGCGGAACGCGGGTGGGCCGAAGAAGATATCTTCGGCCGCATGGTTTTCGGTCTGGGGCCGGAATCGGAGCTGGTCACCTCGGGCATCGTCACCAACGCGGCCCACTGCCCGGGCTCCATCCAGAACGCTGATAACTTCACCTGGGGCGGTTACTACCTGATCCTGCCGCGGCTGGAAGCCACGGTGGACCGCCTGGAAACGGCCACCTATGCCGGCTTGTGGGGCAGCGGCAGCCTCAACTACACGGCCCTGTCGTCAGACGATCTGGAGGCGGTCTCCTGGCCCAAGGGCGGAACCACGCCTTCCACCAATTATGGCATCACGGCCAACGCCGACCATTTCAAGGTGCGCAACGGCCTAGGGCTGGGGGATGCCATGGCCGTCTGGGATTTCGATACCAACCGCCAGCGCTATGACGAGATCTGGGGTATCGACATCATGAACGCCAACCACGTGCTCAACGGCGGCTGACGGAAGGCCGCCCGTTTATAAAAAACAGTCGGCCCACGGAAAGGAGGTGATGGCCGGAAACCGAACCCAACGGGCCGCCCGGGGCGGTCCGCCTGTCACGGCAGGGCGCCGGAAGGAAACCTTGCATTTCGCCAAAGCCAAACCCCGGGCAACCGGGGGACGGAAAGCCGCGGGTCCCGCGGGGACGGCCGGGCTGCCGGAATCTCTGACAATCTGTATTTCAACCGCCTGCGGCGCAGACCCTGTGGCGGGGTTGCCGCTGCGCAAGACCATTTTTTCTACTTTAAAGGAGAGACTGCAATGCAACGCCACACCAACCGTATGACCCGCAACCAAGGTTTTACCCTGCTCGAAATCCTGGTGGTCCTCACCATCATGGGTTTCCTCATCGCCATGGTGGCCCCGCGTCTGGCCGGCATCTCCAGTGAAGCCGTGGACACGGTATGCGACACCAACCAGAACCGCACCATCACGATGGTGGCCGCTTATTTTGAAAGAACCGGCAAGTTCCCCAACAAGCTGACCAACCTTGTTGCGGTGGAGGGTACCGATTGGGATGACGCAACTTACTATACCCCGAGCGTCAGCGATGGCGACCCGGATAATGGCCAGGAAACCCTGGCCGCGGAATTCGGCGAGCGCGTCCATCCGATGATCCACTACCTGAGCGCGGACGAAGCCCAGGAACTGGCCGACATGGGCATCAAAAAACTGTTCAACCTCAACGCCTATGACAACTTCACCACCGACGGAACCGACCACGGCCCGGATGGAACAACGCCTATTGCCGATGCCAACCAAGGCAACCCCATGGAAGAAGTCACCCCGGATGATGTGGATTATACGACGGGACAATTTGCCGTCATGATGTCCGGCATGGGCGTCGATTCCGCTGGCGCTTGGCAGACGGAAACCCTTACCGGCTTTGGCGAAGCCCAATTCCTAGGCCGTATCGTCCTTGGTTTCGGTCCGGAAAACGGTCTGGTCACGTCCGGTATCGTCACCAACGCGGCCCATTGCCCCGGTGGTCTGCAGAATTCCGACAACATCACCTACAACGACTACAACCTGATCGTGCCCCGGCTGCAATCCACGGTAGATCGTTTGGACGAAACCACTCCTGAGATCACGGACCTGGCGACCTCAATCACCGGCATCCAGTACGCGGCCTATGGGTACACCGAAAATTTTGACACGAGTAGCGGTATTACGGCGGCCACGTTTGATACCGACGGTACCGTTCTCACCTCACCGACCGGCATAAAAACCAGGTTGATGACCTTTGGTGCCCAGGAAAACTACGAGTACTCCACCATGTGCCCCGAGGGTCATATGTATCCGGCTGACGATTCCGATTTCTGGGCAGTCAATCCGGACAACGCTAGTTTTGTCGCTACGGACTTCTGATAAAGAATCCTGAAAGACCTTAACAGGAGCGTATCAGCGGGGAGGGCAACCTCCCCGCTCTCAACTTTTAGATAAAACAGATCCGATCCGCCGCTCAGCACTTTCACCGTTTCCTAGCAGAGCACGGGAACGAGAGGTAACCAACAAACCAATTGAAACAATCCGCCAATAAAACGCACCCCCAATCCGCCTTCACCCTCCTCGAAGTGCTCATCGTGCTCTTTATCCTGGGGATGATCGCCGCCATGGCCGGGCCGGCCATGGGCATCCTGGACGATGCCCAGCGGGCACGCATCACCCGGGAGCGCATGGCGGCCGTCCGGCGGGCCATCCTGGGACCGGACGACCGTTTTGATACCCACGGCCGGCCCCTCATCGGCGGTTATGCAGGCGACATGCAGGCCTGGCCCGATTTGTGGGAAGCGCGGGCCGAGATCAAACCCGATTTTACCGGCAGCGGCTGGGACACCCCCTCTTCCCTGACCGCCGGCCTGGGACAGGGGCCGGACTACACAGTGGATCCCGGCCATGTCTTCTTTCGTCCGTCCGGGCATTTCACCAAGAGCCGCTGGCACTGGAACATTCCGTATCGCCGGCTCTACGACGATACGACGACTGACAGCGACCACATCGGCGGTCTGGCCACGGAGAACGAGGGCCAGCCCCGGGGGCTGTGGACCCGCTTTCCCGAGGAGCTGAACGTGGACCTCACCGATCATGCGGCCCCGGGCCTGGACCTGGGCGAGAACTGGAAAGGGCCCTATATCGCCCCGCCCCTGAGAGACAACCCCTCGGACAGCGACCACTGGGCCGAAAACGATGGCATGTACGATAACCTGGCGCCGGCCTGGCAAACTTCGGGTGCCCATGCCGGCTACGAAACCTGGGAGGAGGGCGACTACGCTCCCGCCGGCGAACTGGGCGAGCTTTTCGACGACAAAGAGGCCTTCCGCCTGCTCCAGACCGAAGGCCGGCTGACCGACGGCTGGGGCCGGGCCCTGCGCTTTTTCATCACCGACGATGCGGACCACGCCGGGAGCACGGTCTTCTGGATTCTCTCCGAGGGGCCCGACGGCGATGGGCGCTACCCCACTAAAGGCTCGTGCAGCGGCCATGTCTGGACCGTGGACGCCGCCGACACCATGGCCACGGCCTATGATCCGGACGCCGACAAGAACCAGGACAACATCGTACTCAAGCTTTTCTCCCGCGACTGGGAAGCGATCTTCGAAGAGGAGACCCGCCGCCGGGAAGCGCTCACCGACGCCATTTTGGAGCACATCCGCCGGGCCCTGGCCGGAGAGAGCCCCGGCGGCCTCAACAGCGGCTACACCGGGGCTTTTTGCGCCTGGCCGGCCCTGTTCCGCTGGGAGGACAACGGCACGCCGGACGATGAGACGGACGACCATTGGGACAATGCCGACGATGCCGACATAGCCTACACCAAGGGCCAGCCCCGGGGGTTGTGGACCGCCACCCCCAACACGGACGACACGGACGATGACCTGGCCGCCTCCCGGTGGGGCATCGGCTGGCGCCATGCCTGCCTTACCCGCCCGGGGGGCGTAGGTGAGGAAGAATCTGTACGGGATGCCTGGGGCCGGGAAATCCTCTTTTTCCACGATGCGGCCAACGGCCTGCTGCTGGTGCTCTCCCGGGGCGCGGACGGCGGCTTTGATTTCGGCACCACCAATGCGGCCCGGACCGAACCCGAGGATTTTGTCGAAGTGGTAGATGTGACCGGCTACGACCCCACCACGGTCGTCAATGCCGACAACCGCTATGCCGTGATCGCCGAAAACGACTGGCAGCCCGGGTTTTTCCGGCTGTCGGGCTTCACGGTCCTGAACGCCTACCTGGGCGATGTCGCCTACGGCACCACCAAGGCCTGCTTTTTCCGGTCCGACGGCACCCCTGTGGCCGACATCGACCTACTGGCGCCCACCGCTCTTACCGACGAGGACGGCGACCTGGTGGCGGACGACTGGTCCCGGGGGGACGGCACGGCTGCCGATCCGGCTTTCAATTATGACGACACGACACCCCAGACCGCTCTTTCCGGGGCCCGCTATCTGGTGTTCTGGAACGATGCGGACGGCAGCGACACCATCGACAGCGGCGAAGACTTTACCGCGCTGATTTACACGGTAACGGCCTCGGCCGGCAGCGGCCAGTATGAACCGGTGCAGGTGGACACGGCCGATTTCCAGCCGCTGCCCTGAACCGCTGAGGGAGCAGGCGCATGTTGGACGAATGGACGCGAATGGATTCTGTGCATTGAAAATCGAACGCATGCTGACACAATGGATTCCCCGGCGGGTGCTGGCCGTGGAGCTGGCCGGGGACGACATCCGGGCCGCCCTGGTGCGCCGCAAGGGCGGCCGTTTCGAGGTGCTGGATTTCGCCGCCCTCAAGCGGCCCGATCCCCAGGACGATCTGCCCAATGTCGAGACCCTCAAGGCCCTGGGCGACCGCCTGGGTCAGACCACCGGACCGGCCGTGCTGGTGACGCCCCTGGCGCGGGCCTTCGAGCTGCTCATGGACCGCAAGAAGATCAGCGGCCTGAAGCACTACCAGCTGCTTGAAACCGTCAAGTGGGAGGTGGAGCCTTACACGGGCATCACCGGAGCCAGCGCCCTGATCGGCGTGGAACCCGAACAGCGGCCCAAAGCGCGCCCCGGCGAAATCGTCTCCGAGGATGAGGACGAACAGGCCACCGTCACCGTGGCGGCCATCGAGCGCAATGTCTACCGGGCGGCCCGGGAGCGTTTCAAGGCTGCGGGCTTCGAGCTGGTGCGCATCTATCCGCCGGAGGTGTCCTTTTACTACGCCTTGTACCTGGCGCCGCTGGAAACGCCCCGGGCCCTGCTGGAAGTGGGGCCGGACTATTCCAATTTTGCCATCCTGCGCGGCGGGGTGCCCGAGCAAATCAACACCCTCAGCCTGAGCCTGGATGCCATGACGGCCCACCTGAGCGGGGAGGCGGTGTCCCATGAGCTGGAAGACAGCCTGCGTTTCACCGTGCGCCAGACACCGGAGCCCGAACCCCTGGTGATTTCCGGACCGGGCGCCGGAAACGCCGCGGTGGTGGAATTCATTGGCGGGTTTAGCCCCAACGGGGCCCGCCCCCTAACCTTGTCCCGCACGGCCGGATTGGCCGACGCCCGGGACGAAAGCGCCCACGCCGTTTTCGGCACCACCGTGGGGGCCGCCGTACGCGAGTTGCAGGGGCGGCAGGCACGCCAGGCCGGCATCGACGACCGTATGCCCCTGGTGCCCCGTCTGAAGCAAAGCGTCTACCTGGCGCCCCTGGCCACGGCCTTGGTGCTGGGGGTGCTGCTGGCCGGCCATTACCAATTCATGAAACACCAGGACCGGGTCTACAAGGCCCGCATCACCACCCTGAAGGCGGACCTCAAGATCCGTCAGGCCGAAATCGCCAAATACGAGGATCTGATCAAAGAGCAGGACGCGCTGCGCAAGGAGATCGAGATGGCCAAGAAGCGTTTGGCCTACATCGAGGGTCAGGCCGACGAACAATTGGACCACCTCATCGCCTGCATTGCCGGCCTGGCGGATGCGCTCTCGGATCAGATCGTCCTGAAAGCCATCCTCCAGAACGGTTCGGACACCTATACCGTGACCGGCAGCGCCTTCGACCTTGATGCGCTGGGCGTCTACGCCACCCGGCTCCAGGAGACGGCCTGGTGCGAAGCGGCCGTACTGCAAAAGCTTGAGAAGGGGGACGACGGCCAGCGCCTGGATTTCGAAATGACCCTCAAAGCGCCCCGCGAGGCCACATGAGGAAACTGTCCCGTTTTGAAAAATTCGGCCTCATGGCGGCCGTCATCGTGGCCTGCACCTTCTTTTACGTGAAGAAGGTCTACGAGCCCCAGGAGGCGCGTCTGAAGAAGACCATCGCCACCCTCAACAAGGTGGTGGGCCAGATCAACAACCTCGAGGAGGTGCCGCCGGCCGCCACGGTCAAGCGCTCCCTGAAGCGCTACCGCAAGGACCTGGAAGCGCTGTCGGATCAGTTGCAGGGCACCCAGATGCAAACCGGTGCGGAGCGGGAGGTGACCAAGCTGCTGAGCACCATCAACCGCAGAATGGCTTGCCACGGTCTGCGGGTCAATTCCCTGACGCCGGGGGGCGCCAGCACGGACGAACTGCTGGAGTGGAATCTCTTTCAGTTGAACCTGGAGGGCTCGTTCCAGGGCTTCCTGAATTTTGTGCGCGACCTGAAGGATCTGAAAGATGCGGTCAAAATCGAAAAGGTGCAAATGGAAAGGGGCGACGGCCGCCTCCTGCACATCCAACTCAATCTGATGATCTGACAATAGAGGAGTACCATGCTGAAGAAAATGCTTTACAAGGCCATCGGACCGCGGCCCCGGCCAAAGGCCGTCTCCCTGGCGAAACCCCGCAGACGGTTGGCTTGCGCAGTGCTCGTGTGGTCCATGGCCCTGGCCGGTCTGTCCCTGGTCTCGGCTTTGGCGGCGGCGGCCGCAGGGCCGGTCGCACCGGAACGCAATCCCTTTGAGACGGTGCCCTCCGCGGAAAACCCCTATCGCCATGAGGAGGCCATCCAGAAGCTGACCGTCCAGGGCATCGTGCGGGCCGAAAAGACCGAGCGGATCATCGTACGCATCGCGGACATCGACGGTCTGGCGGTCCTCAAAAAGGGCGACAAGATTGCCCTGCGGCTCGACGGCCTGGTCCACACCTTCACCGTGGGCCGCATCCAGGCCAAAAGCGTCTGGTTTCAGGCCCTGCCCGCACGGGATGCCGCGCCGGATGACGATCGGATCCGTCGCCAGTCCTACGAGGTGTTTGTCCAATGAAGGACCTGATCCGGTGGTTGACGATTGTCGTTCTCCTGGCCGTGGTCGCCGGCTGCGCCGGCACGGTGCGGAACATTAAGGAAAAGATGCAGTCCATGCAGGGCCCCACCTTCGCGACCCACGGCATCCAGGAAGAAATGATTGAGGGGGGAGGCGGGGAAGAGCCGCCGCCGCGCCACACATCACCCATCGTGCGGATCATCAAGGGCACCCCTGTAGAAAACATGGATGCGGCCCGCGCCAAAATGGTCCAGGAAGCCTCGGTGGCCCTTGTTGGCTTGCAGGCCAAGCTGGACTCCCTCATCCTGCGCGACGTGAACGTGCGGGTGATCGCCGAACTGCTTACCGAAATATGCGGTTACAACGTGGTAGCCACCAACACGGTGGCCGGCCGGCCCATCGACATCTACCTCCAGAACATCAGCCTGCGGGAGGCCCTGGAGGCTGTCTGCCGGCTCAACAACCTCTGGTATCGGGAAGGCCAGGGCATCATTACGCTCATGACCCGCGATGAATACGTACGCGACATCCAGGTGCGCCAAAGCGAACAGACCCGGGCTTTTTATGCCCGCTATACCAATGCCGCCGACATGGCCAAAGTCATCCAGGCCGCCATGGGCGAGGAGGTCCATCTTGAGGTGATCGAGGACGAGGAGATCTACGGCCACATCGATCCCGAGGAGGAGGCAGAAGTGGGGGACGGGGAATATGACGCCCCGGTGCTGGGCGGCGGAACGGTAGAAAGTAGTGTGGCCGCCGGCAGGGCCGGTGCGGGGCCAACGGCGATCGGCAGGGCCGGATTCGATTCACCGGAAGCCGCCCGGACGGCCGAGGGCAAACGGCCCCTGCTGGCCATCCTTACCGTATTCAAGCGCAACAACTGCATCGTGGCCCGCTCCCTGGACGGGGCCCTGCTCAATGAGATGGCCCGCATCATCGAGGCCCTGGACACCCCCACCAGCCAGGTGCTGCTTGAAATCAAGATCTTGCAGCTCACCCTGGACGACGGGTTCGAGAGCTTTTTTGACTTCGACTACACCGATAGCGGATCAATGGGCCTGACCGGTGATTTTGTTACGGAACTAGGGCTGGGCGGGAGTACGGCCATTGGCTCGCAGACCTTTGATTTCATCTTCGACAGTGAAAAGCTCAATGCCCGTCTGGCCTATTTTGAAAACGAGGGGCGGGCCGAAATCATCGCCACTCCTTTTCTGATGTCCGCCAACAATAGCAAAGTGGAATTCTTCGTAGGTGAGGAGACCCCCCTGCGGGACGACGTTACCTCCTCCACTACGTCCGTGGGCGACCTGGGCGACACCATGACCACCTACGATTACAACATCATTCGCGAAGAACTGGGCACCGACGTGGAAATGACCACTTTCATCAACGAAGACGCCACCGTGACCCTGGAATTCGAGGCCGAGATCACGAGCCCTATCCTCAACTACAGCACCATCCCGGTGGTCAACCAGCAAACCGGCGAGACCATCGAATTCCCCCTGGATGCCACAACCAAGAGCGAGCTCAAATCGATCCTGTCGGCCAAATCAGGGCAGTCCATCGCCATCGGCGGCATCATCAAGGAAACCCTCGATCTCCTGGAAAACAAGGTGCCCGTGCTGGGGGATATCCCCGGTCTGGGCTTCTTCTTCCGGGAAATCAACAATGCCAAAAAGAAAACTGAAACCGTCATTATCCTGACCCCCCATGTGATCATGCACCCGGCCCTGGCCGGGCATGCCACGGAAGAATTCCTGCGGCGTAAGAGCTCCCATGAGCAGATCACCAGGGGCATGGAAAATATTCTGGAAAGGGATCTGCCTGTCAAACCATGAGCCTGTGTGCCCCCATCCCCATGGCCGAGGCCCGGCCCTGCGACATGGACGCGTTGTTCCGGGAAACCCTGCGCCGCGGTGCTTCGGACCTGCACCTTACGGCCCACATGCCGCCCGTCTTCCGCGTGAAAGGCGACCTGCGGGCCATGGCCTGCAATGCTTATGCCCCGGAGGAAATCGAAAGCCTGCTCAGGCCCATTCTGAGCCCCCGGCACCGGCAGGTGCTGGAGAAGAAAAAGTCCGTGGACTTCGCCATCAGCGTCAATACCGTGGGCCGCTTCCGGATCGCGGCCTTCTACCAGCGCGGGGCCTTGAGCGTGGCCGCGCGCCTGCTGCACGCCGGCATCCCCACTTTCGAAAGCCTGGGCCTGCCCGGGAGCATCGCCCGGCTCACACGGCTGCGCGACGGCCTGATCCTGGTGACCGGCGTCACCGGCTCGGGCAAATCCACTACGTTGGCCACCGTGCTGGACGACATCAACAACACGGCTCGGCACAACATCATCACCATCGAGGATCCCATCGAGTACATCCACCAGAACAATCGCAGCGTGATCCACCAGCGGGAGCTCTTCACGGACGTGCTCTCCTTTGCCGACGCCCTGCGCGACGCTTTGCGGGCCGATCCGGACGTGATCCTGGTGGGGGAAATGCGCGACCTGGAAACCATGCGGACCGCCATCATGGCCGCCGAAACCGGCCACCTGGTTTTCTCCACCCTCCACTCCCGGGACTGCATCTCCACCATCAACCGCATGGTGGGGGCCTTTCCGGCCGGGGAGCAGGCCCAGATCCGCCAGCAGCTCTCCTCGACCTTGAAGGCCGTGGTCTCCCAGCGCCTGTTGCCCAACGCGGCCGGCACGGGCCGGGTGCCGGCCGTGGAAATCATGCTCACCACGCCAGGCATTGCCAACCTGATCCGCCAGGGCAAAGACGATATGATCTATTCGGCCGTCGAGACCGGCATCCAGCAAGGCATGCAGACCATGGAGCAGAGTCTGATCAAGCTGATCCGCGAGGGGCTGATCGGTATGGACACGGGCCTGGCCGCGGCCCGCAACGAATCCCTGCTGCGCCAGCGCCTGTCGGTGCACCGCACAGGCCAGAGCCTGGCGCCGATAAGCGATTATCCGCGGAACCGGAGGTAGGACACCATGGTACGCATGGAACGTTTCGGGGAATTCCTGGTGAAAAAGGGCGCCGTGCGCCGGGTGGACCTGACCCGCCTGCTGGCGGCCCAACGCCTGGTGCGGGAGAAAATCGGCACCATCGCCGTACGCGAAGGTCTGCTGACCGAGGACGAGCTGACCGCCTACCTGGGCGAATATCTGGGCATGCCGCTGTTCAAAGCCACCGTCGACACCATCGAAAAGGGCATTATCCGCGTCATTCCCAAGAAAATGGCCCTCAAGGCCAATGTGTTGCCCGTGGGGACGGGTGAGGGCGGCGCGCTTTTGCTGGCTTGCAGTGGCCCGCTGTCCAAAACCATGCTCCAGACGATTTCCCGGCTCAGCAAACAGCCGGTGCGCCTGGTGCTGACCTCCCCGCGCAAACTGCACAAGATGCAGAATCTCTTCTACAGCCGGGAGTTCGACACCGCCATCAACCTGACCGGCGCGGTGGACCTGGAGGACACGGGCTTCATCATCGAGCTTTTCGAGAAGCTCATGCTGCGGGCCGTCAATCAGGGGGCCTCGGACATGCACGTGGAACCGGAGCGTGACGTTCTGGCGATCCGCTTCCGGGTGGACGGGATGCTGGTCAGGACCGAGGCCCTGCCCAGCGATCTGGCCGGCCGGTTGGTGTCCCGCATCAAAGTGCTGGCCGGGATGGATATCGCCGAACGCCGCAAGCCCCAGGACGGCGCCTTCTACTTCCTGCCCCAGGCCCTGGACGTGGCCATCGACGGGGTCAACGTGCGGGTCAGCACCCTGCCGGTGGTGAACGGCGAAAAAGCCGTCCTGCGGCTGCTCCCGCCCCATGACGAGGTCATCGAGCTGGACGGCCTGGGCATGGACGCGGCCCTGCTGGCACGTTTCAAGCGTTTGCTGCGCACCCCCCACGGGATTCTGCTGGTGACCGGCCCCACCGGGTCGGGCAAATCCACCACCCTGTATGGCGCCCTGCAAATGCTGCGGGCCGAGACCACCAACATCACCACCATCGAAGACCCGGTGGAACTGACCGTGCGGGGAGTCAACCAGACCCAGGTGGACTCGGGGGAGCGGCTCTCCTTTGCCAATGCCTTGCGGGCAATCCTGCGCCAGGACCCGGATGTCATCATGGTGGGGGAGATCCGCGACCCGGAGACCCTGCGGATTGCCCTGCGGGCGGCCATCACGGGCCACCTGGTACTCTCGACCCTGCACACCAACGACGCCCCCAGCGCCTTCAACCGCATGATGGACATGGGGGCCGAACCCTTCCTGGTGGCAGCCTCGGTGCGGGCCGTGTTGGCCCAGCGCCTGGTGCGCACGGTCTGCCCGGCCTGCGGCCGGGCCGTGCCCATCGGCGTCGCCGAACAGCGCATGCTGGGCCTCGATAGTATGCCCTTTCAGATCCGCCGCGGGCCGGGGTGTGACAACTGCCAGATGGGTTTCCGAGGGCGGCTGGGCATTTTCGAATTGCTGGAAGTGGACGAAAAGCTGAAGCCCCATATCCTGGAGGCCGCCGACTTTGAAACCCTGCGGCAGGCTGCGATCACACACCAGGCTTTCCGCACCCTGCGGGAGGACGGCATCGCCAAGGTGCGGCAGGGCCTGACCACACCCGAGGAAATCATACGGGTGACCATCGACTGACATCGCCTGTTAGCAAGGCGGCCTGACGACGGCCGTAAGGAGTATAGCGATAGGGTATGCCACATTTCAGGTACAGCGCGATCGATTCCGGGGGTAAACGCATCCGCGGGCGCCTGACGGCCGACGATGTCAATGCGGCCGCCGAACGCTTGCGGGCCCAGGGCCTGACCATCACGGAGATCAGCGAAACCACGGAACGCGCTGCGGCCGGCCTTGGCGGGGGGCTGACGGCGGTCCTGGGGGTGGTGCGGACCAAGGACGTGGTGCTGTTTTTCCGGATGTTTTCGGCCCTGATCGCCTCTAACGTGACCATTTCCGAGGCCATGGAAATCCTGCACGAACAGGCCGAGAACCGCCAACTCAAGCGCGTGCTGAATGATATCCGTCTGAAAATCGAGGGGGGCGAGCCCTTGAGCGACGCCATGGCCGGTCATCCGCGGGTTTTTCCACGGGTGGCCACCAACATGATCCGGGCCGGGGAGCTGGGCGGCATCCTCGACACAGTCCTGGAGCGCATTTCGGATTACCTCGAAAGCAAGGCGTCCCTGCGGACCAAGATGATCGTCAGTATGATCTACCCCACGGTAGTGGTGGTGGTGGCCACCGTGGTGGTGGTTTTCCTGGTGACCTATGTGATCCCCAAGTTCGCCTCGCTGCTGGGGGGCCGGAAGCTCCCGGCCAATACCCAGTTCCTGCTGGATACAGCCGCTTTCCTGACCGGCAACGCCCGGGCCATTCTGATTGCCAGCGCGGGGTCAGGGCTGGTCCTGGGGGTGCTGTTCGCCCTGCCGGCCAGCCGGATCTATATAGACCGCTATAAGATCCGCATTCCGGTGATCGGCCCGATTTTCCGCAACGGGGTCATCGTGCAGTTTTCCAAAACCCTGGCGTCCCTTCTGGAAAGCGGCATTACCCTGGTGGATGCCCTGCGGGCCACGGCCGATACGGTCACCAACGAGGCCGTGCGCCAGCAAATCCGCCGGATGAACGACCGGGTGCTGGCCGGCGACCCTCTGTCCCACGCCTTGGCCGGCGACCGGTTCTTCACGCCCATGGTGAAGGCCATGGTGCGAATCGGCGAGCATTCGGGGCTGATGGACCAGGCCATGGCCACCGTGGGCCAGCTCCACGAAAAAATCCTGCAGGACAAAATCGCGCGCATGAGCGCCATGATCGAACCGGTCCTGATCATCGTTTTGGGGGGTATCGTGGGCTACGTGGCCTGGGGCCTGGTGGCCGGCATGCTGGCATTGTATTCGGCGGCATAATAGAAGAGGGTCCCGTATAGCGAACAGGCGGACGGCCTTCCCGATGGGGGGCCTGCCGACAGGTATCGCAAAGGAGACGAACAGAATGAAACACAAGTTGATTCTTCATTCATTATATCTCAGCATGATCATCATGAATATCGGGATTGCCCTGGCCTTCGGCATCTTGCCAACCTTTGTGATGGCGTTGCTGACCATGATCCACTGGATGGCCACTTCTTTAAAAGAAGAAGAAGTATTGTTGCAGAAATTTCCCGATGCCGATCGCCAATATAAAAAAAAGGCGCCATGGCGACTGCCTCCGGGGGATTTTTGACGGGCATAAGAAGCATATGGCCTTTATGGCCGATCACCGTATCCAAATTGCAGAGAAGACGATGAACCAGAAATTAAGCGGCATTCCGGAAACGATGCTCATTCCTTTATGGGCGCGAGCCGTGGAGACGGTGCGGGAGAAACCGATTATCCGGGATGACATGGCGGTGGAAATGGTCTCCCGGATCGACTACGACTTTGCCAAATTTAAAAAATCCTGGTTGTCGCAAGTTGGGGTGTCGATCCGAACGATGCTGATAGACAATGCCGTGCACGACTTTGTAACCCGCCATCCCGGTGCGCAGATAGTCAACCTCGGCGCCGGACTGGATACGCGCTGTGAGCGGTTGAAAGAGGAAGCGATTGTCTCCTGGCACGATCTGGACGTACCGCATGCGATTGAATTGAGGCGTAAATTCTTTGCGGAAAGCGAAAGGAACCGGTTCATTGCCAAGTCGGTTTTCGACCTGTCCTGGATGGACGATATGGATGCCGCCGGTCAAAAGACGTTGATCATCGCCGAAGGCCTGCTCATGTATTTCACCGAGGAAGACATCCGGGTTCTTTTCAAGCAACTGGCCGCGCGATTCCCGGGAGCTGAGATGCTCTTCGAGATGCTGGCCCCTTTTCTGGTGGGCAAGAGCAAGCATCATGATGCCGTAAGCAAAATCGGCAGCCGCGCTGAATTCAAGTGGGGCCTCAAAGACAGCCGGGAGATCGAGACCTGGGACGTGCATATCCGATTTATGGAAGAATGGGATTATTTTGATTTCCACAAGGAGCGCTGGAAGTGGTTCGGCTACCTGGGACGTTTCCCGCTAATCAGACCCCTGCTCTCCAACCGGATCGTTCATTTGTGCTTTATGTAACCCTGAACTCTTTTGGGAAGAGATTTATGAAACTTCACGCATTAAAGATCCTTTTGACCCTTTTCTGCCTGACGCTGGGTGTGTCGGGCTGCCACCAGGCGGAATCCGGTGACAATGTGGTAGTACGTTTTGAGGGCGGCCGGCTGACCGCGGAAGACCTTTCGGCTCATTACGATAAGATGAAAAAAGGCACCCGCTTCCGCCGGAACCAGGAGCAGCTCACCCCGGAATTCGCTTTCGAGCACGCTGTCAACATGGAGATGATCATTGCCAAGGGGCTCGAGGAAAAACTTCACCTCGATCCCCGCATCCGGGCCGAGATCCACGCCTTCATGGCCGACCTGTTTCTCAAAGTCATGCAGGAAAAGCTCGTACCCCAAATCGACAAGCAGGACTTCAGCGAGGAGGAGGTGCGCGCCTATTTCGACGCCCATCCGGAAAGCTATCAAACCCCCGCGCACTACGATGTGCGGATCATCCGGGCGGCCGACCGGGCCAAGTTGGAAAATATTCGGGTGGAAATCGCGAAGGGAGCGATCACCTTCAAGGCGGCGGCCCGGGCGCATTCCACCGATGGCCGCACCCGCGACAAGGGCGGTGCCGTGGGGCCGCGCCCTCTTGAACGGTTCCGGTCCGACTGGCGCGCGGTCATTGCCGAGCTGGAACCGGGATCGCTGTCGGCGCCCACCGCCATCGGAGACGACTGGTTTCTGTTCGAACTGGCCGGCCGAACCGCCCCGGTACCCCATGATTTCGAAGAAAAGAAAGCCTATGTGCGCAATGACCTCTTGTATGCACGCTACCGCGAATCCTGGCAGGCGACCTACGAGCGGCTCAAGAAAGAGTTCGCTCTCAAGGTGGACGCGGCCCGACGGGATCGCTTTCTGAAAGGAGAAAAGCCCTCATGAAACCCCAGCCTGTAAGTCGTCCGGCGGTCATTTTTCTGCTGGCAGCCATCCTGCTGCTCGACAGTGCGGTTGCCGCCCGGGCTCACAGCACCAAGGGGCGCATCAAGATCCCGCTGGAAAAGACGGATATCGGCGTGGATGACGTGGCCTATTTCGTCGAGTCCTATGTTCACCGGGAACTCTACAAGCATCGCTTTGTCCAGAGCAAACGGCGCTTCTATGTCAAGGAGTTTCTCCGGGTGGACCACGATGGTCCCCGGGCGGACATCCACTTCATCGTTCTGGACGTTAAGGAGAAGACCACCTTTCCCGATGTCATGACGATCCGCCGCGGATCGGACGGCATCTGGCACTATCGGACGAAGAATACGACCGCCCCTTTGGAAGTTTACACCTACGTCATGAAATGGGGCTATTACTACCAGCGCTACGTGCTGCCGATCAGCGCCGCCGGCGTCGGGCTGGCGATTTTTTTCCTGGCCATGCTGCGCCTGCACAAACGCAAGAAAGGAGCCTCCCGATGCGACGCCTGACATGGATCCTCGGAGCGATTCTTTTGATGGGAACGCCGGCCCCGGCCTTGGCTCACACGGCCATCATCGACTGCATGGAAGCCGATGGTGAGTGCCAATGCCAAGGTTTCTTTTCGGACATGTCGCCAGCCACCGGAGCCCGGGTGACCGTTATAGACGATACCGGCCAGATAATTCGACAGGGGGAAATCGACGTACACGGCGAATTCTCCTTTCCGCTACCGAATACCCATTACCGGGTCTACATGCATGCTGGTCCGGGTCACAACGCCGAACCCTGCGACCCGACCGAATGAGACATGCTCTCAATTACTTGATGGAAAGCACCCCGAATGGTTGAAATCATCCGACGACTGATCGTGGCGGGCCTGGCCATCGGGGTCATTGCCGGCAACGCCGACGAGATCACCCGCTTCTACGACGAAACCGTGGCCCACGCCCGGCATCTGGCCACGGCGGCCGATCTGCGCAGCATCAGCAACATGCTGGACTATGCCTTCATGAAGCGGGGACGCTACCCGCGTCCCGTGCAATTCGCTGATTGGCTGGCGCGAACCTTCAAGGAAAACCCCATGCAGGACCTGGGCCGCGATCATTGGGGACAATGGCTGGTCTATGAGACCGATGCGGCCCAACGCCGATTTACCCTGACCAGCATGGGTCCGGACGGAATGGCCGGCACCGCCGACGACCTGCGCGTCAGCGGCCCCTGAAAGGAGAAAACACCATGACATCGACAACGATTCGCGCCCTGGATAAGACGACCCATACCCGACGCAAGCGCTTCCAGCGCCGCAACTACTTCATCAACAAACCTTTTCAGCTGGCCTTCGCCGGCAACATGCTTCTGATCGCCGCCTTGGGAATGCTGGTCACGGCCCTGACGGTGAGCTGGATTTTCATCTATATCTTGGACGACCAATTGTGCACCGTCTTACTGCACCCGGGTTATCTTCTTAAATTGGGCATCATACTGGTTTGCCTGGCGGCGGGAATCCTGACCTGGACGGTGCTGCGAACCCATGCCATTGCGGGTCCCGTCTATAAGACCCGCCAGGTGCTCCGAGCCGCGGCCGAAGGGCGCTTCCCGGACCGGCCGGTGACTTTCCGTAAAAGCGATGCCTTCAAGGATCTGGCCGGCGATCTCAACCGCTGCCTGGATGCCATGCGCGCCGACCGGAAACGGCTGCGGGGTCTGGAAACATTGTCGCAAAACGACCCCGAAATGCCTTAAAGCGTTCCTAAACATCCGACGCGAGGTCTCCGGGACAGATCGGCCGGTCTCGGTGGGATCCTGGCAGACCCCATGAAAGATTTTTTGCCAGGGCCGAATTTCAGAACACCCTGAAGACGCAGCCACTTTGTTGTCGCCTGTCTGGGAAACCTCGACCAAAAATCCTATTCCCCCAAAAACCCCTTGACAACACGACACCCCTATTGTTATTAGCAATTCCTCAAGTCGTTAGGGTTATCTAATTTCTATCGACTTGCCTTACGGTCTTCGGCCGGTCGCAGGCGCGAAGAAAGTGAAGGCGCAACACGCGGTTCGGCATCCATGTGACGCATCCCCGGGGATGATGTCACTGATGGATGACTGCCAACCAAGCGGTTGCGCCTTTTTTTATGGTCACATGCCATTGGGGAAGGAGCCGAACATGACCTTGGACGAATTGAAGCCCGGCAGCGAGTGCCGGATCAAACGCTTGTCGGTGCGGGACAAATTGGGCCAGCGACTGATGGATATGGGGGTTTACCCCGGCCTGCGGCTGAAGGTGGTGCGCAATGCCCCCCTCAAAGATCCCATGGAGGTCGAACTGGACGGCTATTTCGTGAGCCTGCGCCATGATGAGGCCCGCTTCGTGGAGGTCGAACACTGTGAGCGCTGACAAGGTTCTTGTAGCCCTGGCCGGCCAGCCCAACTGCGGCAAATCGACGGTATTCAACGCCCTCACCGGCGCCCGCCAGCATGTGGCCAACTATCCCGGCGTCACCGTCGACAAGATGACCGGCTGGTACAAACACAACGGTCTGCGGGTTGAAGTGGTGGATCTGCCCGGCACCTACAGCCTGACCTCTTATTCCCCCGAGGAGCGGGTCTCCCGGGACTTTATTCTCCACGATCAGCCCTCCGTGACGGTGAACGTGATGGACGCCGCCAATCTCAAGCGTTGCCTCTATCTGACCTTTCAACTGCTGGAGATGGAGACCCCGCTGGTCCTCAATCTCAACATGATGGATACCGCCGCCAAGCGCGGCATGGCCATTAATGTTCAAAAGCTTTCCGAGCGCCTGGGTATCCCGGTCGTGCCCACAACCATGAAAAACGGGCAGGGCAAAAGGGACCTTTTGGAAACCATTGCGACCCTGGCCGGCGGCGGGCGGACCAAGCCGGCAGCACGCATCGATTACGGAGAGCTGGAGCCCTGCCTGCGGGAAGTGGAAACGCGGCTGGCCGATACCGGCGCGCTTTTGGAAACCCAGGCCCGGCGCTGGACGGCCATCAAACTCATGGAGGGCGATAGCGAGATTCAGCGGCTACTCCGGCAGAACAATCCTGAAGCCGAAACCTTGCTGGCCGCCGTTGAAACCCTGCGGGAGGATTTCGAAAAACGCCACGGGGTGGCCTCCGAGGTCGCCATTGCCGACCGCCGCTATCGCATGGCGGACGATATCGCACGTTCCGCCCTGACAATGGCCGGCGGTGCCAAACGCCCCCTTTCGGATAAAATCGACGCCCTGGTCTGCCATCGCTTTCTGGGACCGGCCATCATGGTGGGGATCATCTGGCTGCTCTACTACCTGTCCATTGTTCAGGGCTACAACATCACCAACTATACCTGGCCGCTGCTGGCCAAACTACGCAGTCTGACCGAAGCAGTGATGCCGGCCCCGGGATTCATCGAAATTCCGCTGATCCGCGCCCTATCCCTCTGGATGGTGGACAGCGTCAATGCGCTGCTGAATTACATTCCTATTTTCTTTATTCTTTTCGGTCTGATCGCCATTTTGGAGGACAGCGGGTATATGCCGCGCATGGCCTTCATCATGGACAAGCTGTTCAGCCGTTTCGGCCTGCACGGCCAGTCCACCCTGCCCATGGTGCTAGGAGGCATCTACGTCGGCGGCTGCGCCGTGCCGGGGGTCATGTCCTGCAAAGGCATTCCGGACGAACGCTCGCGTCTGGCCACCATCCTGATCATCCCCATGCTCAACTGCCTGGCCAAGGTGCCGCTCTACGTGCTGCTGATCAATATCTACTTTGCGGCCCACAAGGCCTGGGCCATGTTTTTCATTTCCACCATCAGCCTGCTGCTGGTGCTGCCGGTATCCAAAATACTGACCCTGACCGTTCTCAAGGACAAAGAGACGGCCCCCTTTGTCATGGAGATGCCGCCCTATCACCTGCCCACCCTGCGGGGCGTACTGGGCCGGGCCCTGGAGCGGGTCTGGCTGTTCATGCGCAAGATCACCACCATTGTTGTCGCGGTGGCGGTGGTGGTTTTCGTGCTGCTCCAGTTCCCGGGAATCGACGAGAAGCGCATGACGCACTACAAGACCCGCCAGGAAAAGGCGGCGGCCGCGTTTTTTAAAAAAATAGGAAAGACGTCCTATGTCGATAAACTCCGGGGCGACAACCTGATGGCATTGATCATCTACGGGGACGACTACAAGGCCGCCCGCATGGGGGCCAAAAGCGAGGCCGCCCTGGCCGAACTGAACGCCGCCTTTGAAGCGCGCAATCCGGATTATTTTGCGGTCGTGCGGCGCGACGGCAAGGACGGCAAAACCGTGAACCGGGCGCTTAAAAATCTCGTGCGAACCCGCAAAGGGCTGCTGCTCGATATGCGCAAGGAACGCATCGACAAAAGCTTTCTGGGCACCATGGGGCGCTGGCTGGAGCCGGTGACCCGCTGGGCCGGCTTCAACTGGCGGGTGAATGTGGCCCTGCTGAGCGCCCTGGCCGCCAAGGAAAGCAGCGTGGCCACCCTGGGCGCCCTGTATGAGCCGCAAGAAGAGGGCGAAGCCCTGGAAGAACGCATGGCCCGGGGCGAGGAAGGCTTCACCCCCCTGCACGCCCTGGCCCTGATGCTTTTCATGGTGCTCTACCCGCCCTGCCTGGCCACCGCCATTGCGGTCAAATTGCAGGCGGGCTCGGTCAAATGGATGCTGTTTTCCATCGCTTATCCCATGGCGCTGGGGCTGGCTGTGGCGACCCTCGTCTTTTCCCTGGGCCGGGCCCTGGATTTTAGCGGACTTCAGGCCATGTTCGCCTTTTACGGCCTGGCCCTGGCGTTTACCCTATTCATGGGCCTTATCAAAAACCAACCGGAATACGCATCATAACAGAAGGGAGGATTGCACCATGCACAAACGCACCATCATTTTCCTATACGCCCTGGCCATCGGGCTGATTCTGGGGAGCGGCGCCGCCTGGGCCCACACCCCGCTGTGTTCCTGCTACGACAACGGCGACGGGACCGTTACCTGCGAAGGCGGCTTTTCGGACGGCTCTTCGGCCTCCGGGGTGCAGATGCGCGTGGAGGACGGCAGCGGCGCCAAGCTGATCGGGGGCAAGATGGACGAATTCAGCGAATTCACTTTTGAAAAGCCTTCCGGGGACTACCGGGTCGTCTTCGACGCCGGTGAGGGGCACCGCATCGAAATCGACGGGAAGGAAATCCTCGAGTAAAGCGGTACCTCCGGCGCACGGATCATATCCCGATCCCGAACCGAGGCGATCAGGAATGGTTGTTCACATCACCGAAAACGAGAAGACAATTCATGACGAAAGGAGTTTGTTCGATGCGAAAGACAATTGCGGTAATGGCCGGTTTGCTGACCCTGGCCGTGGCGGTTCCGGCCATGGCCCATTTCCAGATGATCTACACGCCCGAGTCGGCCCTGGATAAGGCCGGGGAAATCGACCTCAAGATGGTCTTCACCCATCCCTTCGAGGCCGGACACACCATGGACATGGGCCAGCCCGAGCAGTTTTTCGTGGTCCGCAAGGAGAAAAAAAGCGATCTGCTCGGCACCCTGAAGCCCATCACCTGGACCAGCCTCACCAACAGCGGGGCGGCCTACGAAACCAGCTACAAGCTGCGCGGCATGGGGGATAATGTTTTCTGCCTGGTGCCGGCCCCCTACTACGAGGCCGAAGAAGAAGTCTACATCCAGCAGATCACCAAGATGGTGGTCAACACCGCCGGTTTCCCCACCGACTGGGACGCCGAGGTCGGCCTGTCGGCGGAAATCGTTCCTCTGGACAAACCCTACGCTCTATGGACGGGAAATGTCTTCCGGGGGATCGTCAAGGGTGGCGGGAAACCGGTCCCTTATGCCGAGATCGAGGTGGAATACCTGAACCACGCCCCTATGATGGACAAGAATGCTTTCGCCGCCAAGGCCGCTGTAGAAGCGCCCCAGGACGCTTTTGTCACCATGACCATCAAGGCCGATGCAGACGGCGAATTTTCCTTCGGAATTCCCAAGGCCGGCTGGTGGGGCTTTTGCGCCCTGGGGGCCGGGCCGGTCAAGGAGCACCAGGGCAAGGAGCTTTCCCAGGACGCCGTTATCTGGGTCCAGGCCCGGGATATGAAGTAGTGTCCATCCCAGAGATGGCATCTTTCGGCCCCGACCGGCGTTCTGGTTCTCTGGAAATCCTCGCCGTAGCCCAGCTACGCCTCCGGTTTCCACCCACAGCGGGGTTGGATCAGACGGGAAGTCCCGACTAGCGGGATAATATCCAGCAGTGCTGGACAATTCCCTGCGGCCTTGGCCGAAACCAAAATCTACCATCTCTGGGCGGACATAAACTAGTAACGCCTTTGCCGCGGACCTCCTCGCCCGCGGCAAGTGATCACCGGGCGGCCGCCGAACACCCCGCCGGCCGCCCGGTGGTCTTCCTTTAACGATAACCACAGGACGGTGTATGGCGCACATTCTTATCCTTTTGGCCGGCAGTAGCTTTCTGGCGGTACTGCTTTTCAAAGGGTGGTGCCTGCGCCTTGCCGGTTACGACGTCAAAGGCCGGCCGCCTGTCTCCCGGCCGGTTTTTCTAGCCGGCAAAACCGCCATGGGTCTATTGTGGGGGCTGACTTTGTGGCGCGCTGCGGCGGCCGTGAGAATGCCCGGAGAGCCCGTGACATGGCTCCAGTATAGCGGAACCATTCTGTTTGTCGCCGGCAGCAGTGTGGCTTTAATATCTTTTGCCGCCCTCGGCCGCGAGCTGCGCTTCGGGCTTCCGAACGGTAACTGCCGTTTGAAAGCCAGCGGTATCTATAGCTGGTCACGTCACCCTATGTATACGGGCTTTTTCCTGATGGCCGGCGGGGCTGCCCTCTATGTCGGCACCCCTCTGGCGGTCGTTTGCCTGTTGGTGGCGGTGGGCATCCACCATCGTGTGGCGCTGGCCGAAGAGCGCTTTATGGCCCGGCACTTTGGCGTCGCCTGGCAAGCCTATACCGAAAACGTGCCGCGTTACGGCGGCCTGATCTACACGCTTCTCAAACGATCGGAGCAGGGTCACGACCAACGTCATTGGAGTTGAGCACCCGGCCCATCGTTAAGGATAATGTCATGGAATTGTTACTTGTCCTGCTCGTTTTCGGCGCTGCCTTTTGGTACCTATTCCGGCGCTTTCGCCGTTCCATCAGTTCCGACAATCCGTCCTGCGCGTGCGGCGGCTGCGATGGCTGTCCGGCGCAGGGCAATCTTCACAAAGACAGGGACCGGCCGGATGCAGACCAGCGTTAACGCCCTTATCGTTCAGCATACCATTGCCGGACGCATCCGCTTGCGGATTCCTTTGATTCGCCAAAGCGCTGAAATCCGCGAGCGGTGCATTTTTATGGAAACCCTGGCGCTGATGGATGGTGTGCCCGACCGGCTGATCAATCAGCTCATTATGACCGGTTTTGCCGCTTCCCTCGCAACCTGCACACGCACGTTCTATAGTCAACCGCAAAGGAGACCGCTTCCATGACATCCCTTCCGGTTTTGCAAACGAGTTATCAAGTCCTGCACGATATGACGGCCGGCCCGATTCGATCCCGCCTGCTGATGGCCGGCATCGAGCTGGGTGTCTTTGATGAACTGGAGACCTTCCGCGCCGCTACTGCGGTGGCCGCCGCCATCGGGACACATAACGGCAATACCGAACGGCTTCTGAACGCTCTGGTGACGGTCGGTCTGCTGGAGAAAAGGGCGGGCCGCTTTCGCAACAGTCCGGTGGCGCAGGCCTACCTGATGCGATCCTCGGCGACCTTTTTAGGTCCTTTCCTGGACCTGGTGGACACCATGTGCGTGACCTCCCTCGATGATCTCTGCGAACGGGTGAAGCACGGCCCGGCGACACCTTCCCCGGAAACCGATTTCAGCGCCGAGGCCCTCTGGGCGGAGGTCACCCGGGCGAGTGCCGGCTGGGTGAAAGGTTTTGTGGGCCCGCAGGTGGCGGCCATCGTCGCCGGTCTGCCCGAGTTCCCGGCGTTCCGGCGCATGCTGGATTTGGGCGGCGGCCACGGCCTGTTCGCCCTCTATTTCGTCGAGGCCCATCCGAACATGACGGCCGTGGTGTTCGACCGCCCTGCCGTCTTGGCGGTGGCGGAGAATTTTGCCGGGGAATATGCCCTGCAAGACCGCGTGTCGATGATGGCGGGCGATTACCTGACCGACGCCATCGGCAGCGGGTACGATTTCATCTGGGCCTGCTCCACCCTGAATTTCGCCCGCCACGATCTGGATCCCCTGACCACGAAAATCCACGAGGCGCTGAATCCCGGCGGCGTTTTCATCAGTTTTCAGGACGGCCTGACTCACGAGCGGACTTGGCCCGCCGTTATGCTGGGGCACCTGGGCGATATGCTCCGCACGGGGCGGGACCTGGCCTTCGACCAGGGAGAAATCGGCGCGGCGGCCCTGCGCTGCGGATTCCGTTCGGTGCACTCCCGCACCATCGAACTGCCCATGGGAGCCATGGACATGGATGTCGCCCGCAAAAATTCGTTTTGATGAAATACTGCTTGACAGGCAAGGAATTCCCATTGTACGGTATTTCTAAATGAATTAGGTAATTCTATTTTATTTCGACATACCTTACGTCCGGCGACCGTCTGGTGGTGCGCAGGGAAGTGAAGGCGCAAGCGATTTCGCAACTCGCGAAATCCCTGCGCCTTTTTTAGTGCCGAAGACAGGACGGCATAACGCGACATTCCTTGCCTGATAGGCCTGACGGACGCATGCAGGCCATCAGACAGTCCCGAGCGCACTTGTTTTCAACCGAACCATTCGAAAGGAAATCGCTATGGCGAAAATCGGCAAGCGCACCAAAAGCGATTGGAAAATCGGCGCCCATCCGGTCAACTCCTACAAAGCCAGGGTCCCCGATCCGGCCGTCCAGCGCAAACGCCGCACCAGCAAAGAAATTCGGCGGGTGATTGCCCGGGCCCTGAACCGGGTGCGGGACGACGGCCGCACAGTTCTTTTGACCGCCGAAAGTTACCGGGGCCGGCCCAAACCCAAAACCATGTACCGTGTCGAACTGTTTAAACACAACTACTATGTTCTGTGCGCGCAGCAGCAGGTCATCACGCTCTTTACATCGGACATGGTGGCCGGTGACAGCCGCAAGGGTCATTTGGTTTTTCGTGACCAGGAGCCCTTCGAAGAACTTTCATCCTATTATTCATAACGCCCGGGGCGACGGGAATTTCACGCCCTTCCCACCCCCACAGGGAGGTTTTCTTTGCATCAGGACTTTCATATCGATTATCGCCACAGTGCGGGCAATCTGCATATCCAGCTTTCCGGCACGTTCAACCTCATGTGCGCCTGGGCGCTTTACAAAACCATCAAACAACAGAACGCTGGCTCGGGTCGCATCTTTGTCAATACCAAGGGACTTACGAAGGTTATCACCGGCGATGCGGAGCGGTTCAAAGGATACATGGTACAGGGAAGAATGCCCCCGGACTGGCTTTATTTTAAAGGCGAGAAAGGATTGGCTATCGCACCGAACGGGAGCCGGGTACTCATTTGCAAAACACCAGACCGCAGAAGGCGTGAGCCCTTCCCGACCCTGAAACCATGCGGTTCAAAACCGCATCGCTTTTTATTACCCGATCACAAAAGGAGAAAAAGATGGGCAAAGCATTGATTCTTTTCGGTTCCACCACCGGCAATACCGAGGATATGGCCGGCACGGTTCAAAAAGCACTGGAAGACGCCGGACTGCAAACCGTGTTGAAAAATGTCATGGAGGCTACCGTAAACGATTTGGCCGCCGACAACGACCTGATTGTTTTGGGATGTCCCGCCTATGGTGATGACAGTATCGAGTTGCAGGAAGATTTCGAAGAATTCTACGAACAAATGGACAGTGTCCAACTGAACGGCAAGCCCTTTGCCGTTTTTGCGCCTGGTGACAGCTCCTATGAATACTTCTGCGGTTCGGTCGACAAGCTCGAAGAAAAAATGACCGAACTCGGGGGCAAACTGGTGCAGGACGGACTGAAAATCGACGGCGACCCGGCCGACTACCAGGACGAAATCGTCGGTTGGGCCCAATCCGTCGCCGGGGAGTTTGCGTAACCCTCCGGATCGGCTCCGATTGCCATGGACCATAGCGGTCATCCATCCATGGCTTGCGGCCGACCCCCACGACCCGCCAGAGGCCGGCCATCCTCTCTCCCTGGAGGGATGCCGGCTTTGGCGGTGGTTATCTGCGGATAGTGGAACAAGGGGAGCATGTCACCGCAGCAGCGACAAACATATTGTACGGCCAAATATTTAAGGATGATCCTGCGGCTGGAGCGCCAGGAGGGATGCATACGTGTCAAAAACCTCGCCCGCGAGCTGGGGTTGCGCAAGGGATCGGTCAGCGGGGCTTTGAAAACCCTAAGGGAGAGGGGACTGGTCGATTACCGCCCCTACCAACCGATCCGACTGACAGAGGCGGGGCGGGAAATGGCGGAAAAAATTGCCGGACATCATTGCATCATCGCCTGTTTTCTCAGGAAAACCCTTAGGATGTCCCCCAAGACCGCAGAAATGTCCGCTGCCCGCATGGGATCGGTTGTGGATGAGGCGGTGGTTGCGCGTATGCGGCACTATCTGGAACGCTCTCCCACCGAAGTTTTTTAGTAATCGCCAAACTGGCCTTAATAGGACAAAGGGGATAACACACCCAAACGACACGACAACCCTGTCTTTTGTGCCCTCGCTGGGCCTCCCGAAAGGAAAATGACCATGTTTCCTCACCAGAACTACCGGCGTTTCTTTTGCACCCTGGCCGCTTTTGTCCTTTTGGCCTTCATGCTTCCCACAGCGTCTGTGGCCCACTCCCTGTACATTCAGTCCGGCCGCCACCAGGTGTCGGAAGGCAAAGCCTCGCCGCTTTTCTTCTGCTACGGCCACCACTTTCCGGTGGACGACGCCATCCGCCGCCAAAAGCTCGCCTATGTCCGGGTGATCGCGCCGGACGGGGTTGCCAACGAGGTTGCCCTGCGGGACGATCGGTCCCTGCACTCCTATCCCATCACCTATGAGATCCCCGGCACCTACGTCCTGACTGCCGAAACCCGTCCGGGTTATTTTGCCATGTACATCGACAATAAAGGGCGCAAGCGTCATTCCCTGAAACCGATGGACACCTTTGCCGACAAGGCCCAAGAGATCCTGTCAAGCATGCGCAGCAGCCAGTGGGCTAAAAGCTACGTCTTGTGCGGGGCATCCCCCAAGCCCTTTCCGGCCCGAGTGGGGCTCCCCCTGGAGCTCGTACCGACCCGCGACCTGTCCCAACTTAAAAAAGGCGACCGAATTGAGCTGCAGGTGTACAACGATGGCCAGCCGTACGACGGAAAGGGCTTCTGGGACGCTACCTATACGGGTTTTTCCACCGAAGCCGAGGATCTCTATATCCAGAAGACGCCCTGCGATGCCGGTCAATTCAGCGTACCCATCGATGTCAGCGGCCGCTGGTTTATCCGTTTTTACACCAAAACCCCCGCCCCCGAGGAACGCCAAAAAGAATACCTGACTGAAAAGCGCACCGCCACCCTGGTTTTCGAAGTCCGCAATGAACGCCGCAGGCCTGCGCTCGATTCGCATTGACACCCATTGGTCGCCAATCGCGCCGGGTCGCATTGACCGTTACCGATGGCATTGGTATAAACAGATATTGATGCTACCAGTGGTTCGACGGGAATGTGATGGCGCGCAAACACGTATCGTTCATATTGCATTGAGTAAAACGCTGCCGGGCCGCGGGGCTAATCATGCTGGCGGCCCTGTTGCTGCCCCTGCCGGCCCCGGAAGCCCATCCCCATGTATTTATCGTGCAGCGTCTGACACTTGTATTCGACGCTGAAGGACTGGGCGGAATCAAGGTCTGGTGGAAATTCGACGACATGTTCGCCAGCATGATTGCCGAGGATCATGATACGAACCGGGACGGTCGTCTGGAAGCCGAAGAGGTGCAGTCGGTAAAGGAGAATGCTTTTGCCTTCATCAAAACTTACAACTACTTCACCTTTATCCGGATCGACGGCCGACCTTTCGACGTGAAGTTCGTCAAAGACTTCAACGCCGTTCTTGAAGACAATCGTCTGGTCTACGAATTCTTTATCCCCTGCCATGTGACAGCTATCACTGCTCCCAAAAAGCTGGCCATCGTCACCTACGATCCCAACTATTACTCGGCCATTTATTTTACCCAGAAGGCCCCGGTTTCCCTGAGCGCCGCTGATGCCTATGAGGTCAAGACCGAAGTACGTGAAGATCCGGACACGTCGATCTATTATGATATGGTCCACCCCTGGGCGCTCTTCCTGGAATTTCGGAAAAGGGTATGAAGCGTTTTTGGCTTGCGGCGATCATGTTGACCATCAGTGTAGCGGCGGCTGCACCCACCTGGGCTCAAAACCCTTTCACGGACAAACCGGGAATTCAGCAAAAAACACCCGCCCCCCCCATCAAGAACAAGTTCTTCGTCAAAATCGTCCTGTGGCAGCACCAATGGTCATGCTCTTTTGCCTGTCCATGGATGTGATGGTGCTGGGTCTGGTGCTGGTCGGCTGCCTGGCACTCGGCATGGCCACCACCATTTCCATCGTTGTAATCGCCGTGACCTTGGGCAAAAGCGGTCTGTTCACCCTGGTCTCCGACCAGCGGGCCCACACCATCGAAGGCATCCTGGGGCTTGTCTCCGGGGGAGCCCTTGCCGCTTTCGGGGTTGTTTTCCTTCTGGCCACCGTCCAGGCCGCCTACTTTTGACCTTATAGGCGCCGTAGTTACAATTCTATTGGCCTACCAGGCGCCAGACAACGCCTGACGCCGCTCCCAACGGCACCAGGTAATGAATGGGCAGGTGCCATTTCTGCAGCAGCACCAGGGAAACCACCGCGGATGCCGCCGCAAAAAAATCGATGCCGCCCTCGGGCAGCACGACTTTGTAGCCGAACCAGACGGCCAGATTGAGCACCACCCCCACCACCGCCGCGGTGACACCGGTGAGGGCAGCCTGCAAGCGCTGATTGCCGGCCATGGCCTCGATGAAAGGGGCGCCTGCAAAGATGAAGAAAAAGCAGGGCAGAAAGGTCACATAAGTGGTCACGAGGGCGCCGGCGATGCCGGCCGTCAGCGGGGTGAGCCCGCCCGGCAGGTTCCAGGCCGCCAGAAACCCCACGTACTGGGTCACCATGATCAGGGGACCAGGGGTTGATTCGGCCAGACCGAGACCGATCATCATCTGAGGAGTGGAAAGCCACCCGCTGGAGACGGCCACATCCGTGATATAGCTCAGCACGGCATAGGCGCCGCCGAAGGTCACAAAAGCCGCCTTGGTAAAAAACAACCCGAGCTGGGTCAGCGTGTGGCCACCCTGCCAGAGCCAAAGCCCTCCGACGGCCAGCCCCCACAGGAAAAAGCAAACCAGAAATACCCGGATGACATGGAAAAGGGTTGGCCGGGATCTGGTCCCGGCCTCGTCCTGCTCGTCTTCGATGCGGCACTCCCGGGTCTCCCGGTCGAAGCGTCCTTTGCAGAAGACCTCGGGCAGACGCCGCTGCAGGAGCAGCCCCCCGATGGCGGCCGCCGCCACGATAGCCGGGAACGGGATTTTCAGAACAAAAATGGCGATAAAGGCCAGGGCCGCAAAGAGATAGAGCACACCATGTTTGAGGGCCTTCTTGCCGATGCGCCATACCGCTTCGATCACCACGGCCACCACCACCGGCTGGATGCCGTAAAAGGCGGCCGCCACGGCCGGAACGTCGATATGGGCCACCGCCAGGTAGCTCAGGGCCAGCATGATGAAAATCGACGGGATCACGAACAGCGCCCCGGCCGCGATGCCCCCCAGGGTGCCATGCAGGCGCCAGCCGATATAGGTGGCCAGCTGCTGGGCTTCGGGGCCGGGCAGCAGCATGCAGAAATTCAAGGCCCGCAGGAACTGGTTTTCACCGATCCAACGGCGGCGCTCCACCACTTCCTGATGCATGACGGCGATCTGGCCGGCAGGCCCGCCGAAGCTGATGAATCCCAGTTTGGCCCAAAATTTGAGAGCCTCCTTGAAGGACGTCGGGGACGGGGGTGATGTCGTCATACAGCCTCCCTTGAAGCGCTACGAAGCAGGAAAACCACCTATGGGGCAAACGGAAATGATCGGCCGGCCAGCTGATTCCGGTTGGCCGGCGTCGAACCGGCCAGCCGGAGTTGTCTCAGGAAAGCCCGGTGGATGTGTCGACCTCACAGCGGTTCTCGGGACAGAAGACATCCAGCCAGAAGCTTTTCTTGGCCTGAGGGTCTTCACAGGAGACCGGCACGCGGAGGCGCTCTTCTTCGATGAAACAGGCGTCGTCCGGGCAAAAGACTTCCAGCCAGACGCCTTTTTTATGGCAGGCCGTCTCGTAGGCCTTCTCCTGCTCAGACAGACTATGGCGCTTGTCTTCCGACAGCACCTGGGCATGACGTAGGAAAACACGCTTGCGTTTTGACGCGTTGGTTTCATGGGGTTCGTTGTGATGTGTCATGGTTTATCTCCTTATATGCAGGCAACGGGATGTCGCGGCCGTAAACCACGAAACCTGCCGTGCCGATGATCCCGAAGACCAAGGCGGTCACCAGATTGGTCTCCGGGCTGATTTGCCAAAGCATCGCCCCGCCGAAAGCGGCCAGGGATACGACCACATCCCGGATCAGGTAGTAAAGCCCGAACATGCCGGCTTGGCAGGTTTCCGGCGCCAGATCCATGATCAGGGACTTGCGGGTGGGCTCGCCGAACTCCTTGAGCCTCCGCAGGACAAAGGCTGCCATCAACCATTCGAAGGAGTGGCTGAACAGCAGCACAAGGGGAAAAAGCGTAAAAAAGCCGAAAGTGATGAGCACGAAGGGCTTCTTGGTGGTCCGGTCGGCCAGGTAGGCCACCGGAATGTAGACCAGCACCGCCGTTGCCATTTCAATGGCGGTCAACCAACCGAACTGCAGGGCCGACACGGGTTCGGCGATCACCTTCATGCTCCAGACGACCACGAAGGCGTAGGGGATCTGCTCGCAGAAACGGATGAGGATGTCGGTGACCAGCAGCCGTTTCATGGCGGGATTCATGATCCTCGGCAATTTGATCGGACTCTTCTCGGGCGTGAGGGGACAGGAATCACCGGACGATACGCGCTCCGGTCGGTCGTCCGCGATCATGCGCTGTTGCAGGAACAACGCCGCCACCGTCATGGCCAGGGCCATGATGTAGATGGGCAGGAAACGCTCGGCCATGCGCTCGCCCATGCCCACCAGCACCACCATGGCCAGCATACCGACGGTGCTGCGCTGAAGACCGAGGAAACCGCTCAGCCGGGAGGCCCTCGTTTTTAAGGCGTCCGATGTGGCCATGGTCACGCCCTTATCCTTCGCGCCAAGCCACATGGGCCTGGAATCGCATATTCCATTGCATGTCGAAATTCCCGGCGCATCCCTGGTCGGCTGGCGCCCATCAGCCGCAGGCGATTCAGCGCGCCTTCTGGCGCCGGTAATGCGCATATAAATGGTCCATCAGCTGCATGCCGAGATCCAGCCGCCGCCCGTCGTCCGGCTCCGCGGCGGCCAGCCCGTTCAGCAACGCCTTCACGCCGTCCGTTTCGGCGCGCCGGTATTTGGCATCCTTCAGATCGATGTCGTGGATGACTTCGGACAACGCTCCCAGACCCGGATTCCCAAGGCCAAGCCGTTGCACCATGACTTCAAACGTGCAGTGCTCCCCTTCGTGGGTGAAGTCGCCCTCAAACATGTCGAACCGGACCTCGTTCGGCCCGGCGGCATGGGTTTCGGGATCGACGAATTGGATGTCGGCATCCTCCTCCACGAAGCGTCGAATAAGCCAGCCGCAGGCAATGCGATCCACGAAGATATTGCGCCGCGTCACCCACGTCTTGCCGCGCAATTCAGCGCGTTTGCCAGGGAGGCCGGTTTCCGCGCTCTCGCCCGCAAGGCGTGAGGATAGATCCCGGATCAGCAACTCCGCCGTCCCCCGCTCCGGCGCCCTGAAAAAATCGATGGCGGCAACCTCGTCGAACCGCCGCTGCAACCTGGCGACCTGGGTCGCCGCTTTGGTTGCCGGATCCTGGGGATTGATGGCGTGCGCCGCCCATTCCGTTAGCAGGAGATTCGCCTCCTGGATGATTCTTCCATAGTCCGCCTTACGGGCATTCTGAAACAGGGCGATCACCTGATCGTCATTGAGTCCCTCCTTGAACCGCACTTCGGATATGGAACCATCTCCCCCGCCGTCCACGATTTCCCTGAGGGTCCAGTTCAGATCCTCCAGGGAATGCTCGCAAGCGGGCATGACGTATACCGACGGTTTGATGGCCACCGCCCCCACCTGCTGCAATCGTCGCCAGATCTTGACCCTGAGGGCGTTGGGTTCGGGGGGGAGCTGATGAATCAGGAGAAGCCACTTGTCATGCGATGAGGTTGCCATTCAGATATCCAATTCAGATGTTACGTTGAAATTGTAACAGGTGTGACATCATGTCAATGCCCACCTGAATGTTTGGTCCGGCATTGGCCGGCGGCCGAAGGACCACCATGGAAGGTCACCCTTTTGTATGGGAGATGAAACCAAAAGGTCGGAATTGAAGCGAACAGCCAGGCATCCTGTCAAAAGCTTCGGGGGGTCGGCATTGGCCGGATAGGCCGGTGTGTCCAGCGGATCTCCCGGATAGATCCGGTAGAAAACACGTCACCTAGCCAGGGCCTGATAGGGAATCTTTTGGGGAAAGGGGCTCCGGTCGCCAGGGCCTCGGAAAAGGGGATCCCAGGCGCTGCCGACCGTGATGAATACTGCGGTGTCATCCGGTCCCCGGGCAACGTCAGCCTCCGCCTGCCGATCGAATTTAGGAAGGATGCCGCCGACCGGCGCCAGCTTTCAATACCGCCCGTCGCAATAGAACCGCCAGGCCCCCTCCCGGCAGAGAATTTCAGCGGGAGGAGGGCCTGGACCCGTACGTGATGGCAACGCTTGCCCGCCTTCGATCGCATGAGGATGCACGCGCGACAGAGATCCCCGCCGGGTCGGCAAGCAGCCGTGGCGCTCACCTGCGGGTTGGCCGCGCTGCCCGGATGTCTGACGGTCTTATTTGTCAAATGGAGTATACATAAACGGTATCTCGAAGGTGCCGTCCGGAGACTTGCCCGTCATTCCATTATAACCGATGGCGAGGGCCACCGCCCCGGCAGGTATGGTTTGATCACGATGGAAGAGGCGTACTTTAGGATTTCGGGCGTCAAAGTCAGTGAAGTCCACAAAGGAGAAAAAGTTTTTAATGCTGATCACCTCGCCGCGCGCATCCAGAAAATAGAGGTGAAAGACCAGCTCATTGATGCTATCAAAGCGGATCTTGCTCGTGCCCCAGATTTTCAATTGATCGCCGACCCTGCGGCACTGGTAGTCAATCGTCATGGCGTTGGTTTCGAAAGCCCCGGAACTGGTCTGCCCCGGGCTGGGAATGGCCACCCGATTGGCTTCGGGCACCACGCGCCCCATATCCCCCTGACCGAAGGTTTGGCAGCCTGCCAGCCCGACCGCCATAAAAATCCCGATGAGCATCATGCCAACCGCTGTCTTGCGCTTTATCGAAATTGCGTTCATTGTAAGACCCTCTCTTTCTTGGTGAATGGTAATTGACTCATCACGATACGTCATACGCCAGGGCCGCCGGCAAACAGGAGCCCAAGGAGGCATGCTTTCCATCTTCCTGGGCCGTCCCTTCGGATCGGCCTATAGCCGCCTGGCACGGCCCTTCAAAAATAAGGGGTGCGCCAAAGGTTCAGGGCCAGGGCCTGTCGACATATCAATTACCGGAATTCCAAGCCGTCGAAGGCCATCCATAGGAGGTTCCTGTGAGCGTCCCAGATGTTGTCGTGGAATCGTATGGATCTGAATACAGGCAGAAAGCTACGCGCACCTATCTGCTATTAAGGCGGAATCTTATACAGCGTCAAGGCGGGTAATCATGTATTTAGGGGGGCTGGCGGCCCACCACGTCGGTCACGCATCGCTTTTCCAAATGCGCGGCTCCGTGCCGGCGAGGAGCCGGCGGATATTATCGCGATGGCGGATCCAGATCCAGGCGGCCGTCAGTCCCGCCCAGAGGGCAAAAACCGCCGAATGGGTGGCATACCAGACGGTCAGGGGCAAAGTGGCAGTGGCTGCCAGGGAGGCCGCCGACACCCGGTTGAGGCCGCAGGCCGCCATGATGAAGACCAGTCCGCTGACCCCCAGGGCGCCAGGGGCGACAGCCAGCAGGCAGCCGGCCGCCGTGGCGACCCCTTTGCCGCCGGTCCGGAATTTGAGGAAAACAGGATAGAGATGGCCGGCCAGGGCGCATACTCCCACCAGGGCCACGTAGGCCTGGATCCAGGGGGAGGGCGCACCTGCCGCCAGACTTCCGGCCCACCACACCGGCAGAAAGCCTTTGGCGATATCCCCCGACAGCGTCGTCACCGCCGGGAGGGTGCCCACCGTACGCCGCACATTGGTGGCGCCAATATTGCCGCTGCCGGCTTCACGAATATCCCCGCGCCCCATGAGGCGGACGATGACAAAGCCGAACGGTATCGAGCCCATCAGATAGGCTGCCCCAGGCAGTCCCAGGGCAATAATCCACAGTCCCGAATGCATGTGTGCGTCCCTCCAAGCCGATCGCCGTGCCATCCATACCGTCGGCCGACGGTATCGGGGTTGCCTCGCGGGTGAAGTCATGGGAACATACCTTGATGCGTTTGGCAGGGCAAGCCCAAGGACGCCGCCCCATGCGGTATGCCCCATTGGAAGGATAATCATGACCGGCGACCAGGATCAACCGCCCTTTGAGGGGCCAGTCGAACTCGCCATCGATGGCGAACTCGACCTGCATACCTTTCACCCCTCCGAGCTGGCCTTCCTGTTGCAGGACTATATCGACGCCTGCCATGCCAAGGGCATTCTCACCCTGCGCATCATCCACGGCAAAGGCCGGGGAGTGCTGCGGGAGCGCGTCCACGCGCTGCTGAAAAGAAACCCTCTGGTCAAAGAGTTCCGGCTGGCCCCGCCCGAAGCCGGCGGGTGGGGGGCCACCCTGGTGGTGTTGGCGGCCCCCCGACCTTCCCCGGATTTTTCAGGTTGATACTCCGGAGGTTGGATGTTAGAAATAAGTTATCAAGCTTGATGGGTGGGCATGCTGACAACGCTCCGCCATGGGGCCCGCCGGAACGGGATGCGTGATGGAAAAAACAATTGGATGGCATACCAGGGACGACAGCGGAATGGTCAGCAAGACCATTTTGCTGGAAGACCTTCGCCATACCCTGGTGCACATCCTTTGCAAAGACCTGGACGAGGAAGAGCAGCAGGATATGCAACATTCCATCGACGACTTCATGCTGAACAGCGCCACCCACTACACCTCGGATGAATTGATATCCGATTTCGACTCCACCGAAAAAATCCTCGACCATTTCATCGCCCACCTGGAAACCCGCAAGGAAATGGCGGGCCAGACTCTCCACTGACCCCCTATCCTACCGGAAGCCGGCCCCCTGCGCATTCGCGGTCGACGCTTGCATTGTCCCGGCGCCATGCGCATTTTAATTGAGCCGGCGAAAGAAACGGGCCACCCATCAACCATCCCCAGCCATGAACGAACCGGATACGGGCTTTTTCGAGGAAATCGAGCACACGGCCGACCTTGCATTGCGATGCGGGGGAACGAGCCTGGAAGCCCTTTTCCGTAGCGCCGCCCGGGGCATGTACCATCTGATGGGGATTGAAACCCGGGGATTGGCCGCCGCTACCCGCCACAGCATGCGCCTGGCGGCCGAGGATGTGGAGGGCCTTCTGGTGGACTGGCTGGGGGAATTGGCCTACCAGGCGGAAGCCGGGGGCCTCGTCTTCGCAGAGATGCGGTTTGAAACCTTGTCGGCCACCCGCCTTGGGGCCAAGCTCGTGGGCCGGCCGATCCGGCATATCGACACCTTGATCAAAGCGGTCACCTATCACCAGTTGAAGATTGAAAACGTCGGCCGGGGCTACACCGCAACCGTGGTTTTCGACGTGTAAACGGTCAACCCCGGCAATGAAAGCGTGGATAGCCCCATGGCACTTTTAACCCCCGCCAGAATAGGCCCCTTTACCTATGAAATTCCCACCGACTGGCGGGCGGATATGCAGGTCCCGGCGCGTCTGCTGGCCGACCCCACAATTCTGAAGGCCGCCTCCGCCGACCGCAGCCTGGAACAATTGGTTAACACGGCCTGCCTGCCGGGCCTCGTCAAGTATGCCCTGGCCATGCCGGACGTTCACCAGGGGTACGGCTTTCCCATCGGCGGCGTGGCGGCCACGGAGGTCCCGGACGGGGTCATCTCGCCGGGGGGCGTGGGCTACGACATCAATTGCGGGGTGCGCCTGTTGGGAACCCACCTTTGGCGGGAGGAGGTGCAGCCCTACCTGGAGGACCTGGTTTCAGCCCTCTACGCCCATTGCCCCAGCGGTGTGGGCCGGGGCGGCACCCTCCGCCTGAATCCCAAGGCGCTTCGCCAGGTGTTGGAAAGGGGCGCCCGCTGGGCCTTGCAGCAGGGCCTGGCCACGGAAAGCGACTTGGAACGGACCGAGGGCGGCGGCTCCCTGGCCGGAGCCGACGCCGGCTGCGTCAGCGAGCGGGCCCTGGAGCGCGGCCGGGATCAGGTGGGCACCTTGGGAGCCGGCAACCACTTCATCGAAATCGACGCCGTGGCGGAAATCTTCGATCCTGCCGCGGCCGAGCGCATGGGCCTGGCCGAAGACGGCGTCGTGGTCCAGATCCATTGCGGCTCCCGCGGCCTGGGCCACCAGGTTTGCAGCGACTACGTCAAACGCTTCCAGAAAGCCATCCATACTTACGGTCTGCACCTGCCCGACCGGGAGCTGATGTGCGCACCCCTAAGCAGCCCGGAGGGCCGGGGATACCTGGCCGCCATGACCGCCGCCGCCAACTACGCCTTTGCCAACCGGCAGGTCCTGACCCACGGCATCCGTCTGGGCTTCGAACAGGTCCTGGCCGGCAAAGTCGCCAACCACCAAGTTTTCCAGGTCTACGACGTGGCCCACAACATGGCCCGCATCGAAACCCACCGGGTCGACGGGCGCCCCCGCGAGCTCTGCGTCCATCGCAAAGGCGCCACGCGCGCCTTCGGACCGGGATCCCCCGGGCTGCCGCCGGAGTATCGCGATATCGGGCAGCCCGTTCTGGTGCCCGGCTCCATGGGCACCTGCAGTTGGGTCCTGCGGGGCACCGCAGCGGCCATGGAGCAGACCTTCGGGTCCACCTGCCACGGGGCTGGCCGGCAGATGAGCCGCCGCCAGGCGCGCAAGCGTTACAAGGGTGCCAGGCTGCGCCAGGCGATGGAAGACAGCGGCATCCATGTGCGGGCCGGCAGCATTTCCGGGCTGGCCGAGGAGGCCCCCGGGGCTTACAAGGATGTGGACCGGGTGGTGGAAGTGGTGCATGGCGCCGGGATTGCGCGGAAGGTGGCCAGGCTCGTGCCCATCGCCGTCATCAAGGGCTGAGCGGGGCCGTAAAACGGCCAATCTCGGCGTTGTGCGACGTTCCTCGTCGCTACGGCGTACCTGATGTACGCCTCCCTCCTCCGAACTTGCACGCCTTGACCTTGGCCGTTTTACGACCCCGCTCCCGGCGGGTTAGACTACCTCCCCATCAATGCTCGCAACTTCGGGATGGCTACAATCTCGGCGTTGGGCGGCGCCCCTCGTCGCTGCGGCGTACCTGATGTACGCCTCCCTCCTCCGAACTTGCACGCCTTGACCTTGGCCGTTTTACGACCCCGCTCCCGGCGGGTTAGACTACCTCCCCATCAATTCTCTCAACTTCGGGATGGCTACAATCTCGGCGTTGTGCGGCGCCCCTCGTCGCTGCGGCGTACCTGATGTACGCCTCCCTCCTCCGAACTTGCACGCCTTGACCTTGGCCGTTTTACGACCCCGCTCCCGGCGGGTTAGACTACCTCCCCATCAATTCTCTCAACTTCGGGATGGCTATAATCTCGGCGTTGTGCGGCGGCTCCTCGTCGCTGCGGCGTACCTGGTGTACGCCTCTCTCCTCCGAATTCGTTTTCTTCCCCGCGGAAGAAAACGAATTACTATTTCAAATAGATATATTATTTAACACCATTGACGGCCCTGTCCAATATGCGGTCATACACGGCCTGCACCTTTTGGTAGACCCCGTCCCAGGTGTAAGCTTCCAATTTGCTTTGCACGGGCGTGCGATCGATGTCGGGGCAGCGTGCGGCCGCCTCGATCTGGGTCTGCAGGGCATCTGCCAGGCGCTGTTCGAAGGGGGCCTCGTCTTCCGCCAGGGGCTGGTCGATGTTGACCAGCCGCGGCGTTTGAACCAGGGTGATGAAGTCGGCGGCCACATTCCCCAGGAGTTCCGCCACCCCGGGCAGGCCGGTGGCCACGATGCGGCAGCCGCTGGCCAGGGCCTCCAGCACCACCAGGGGCAGTCCTTCGTAAAAGGACGGCAGTACGAAGATGTGAGCGGCTTTCATGATCCCGGCCAGGGCATTCTGGGATATGGCCCCGTGCACCCGGACGCGATCCCCCAATTGCCGGGCCAGCGCCAGGCAGCGGGTCTTCTCTTCGCCGCTGCCGCCCCCCACCAGGTGCAGCCGCCAGGCCGGAGCCGTGATGGCGGCCAGGGACCGCAGCAGCCAGGGGACACCCTTGGCATTGCTCAATTTGCCGGCATAGACGATCTGCACCGGATCCGGCGGTGGTTTGGTTTCCGGAGCAAACAGGCAGTCATTGTAGCCGGCCCCCACTACGAAGACCTTCTCGGCGGCCAGCCCGTAGAGCGACACGATGTCCGCTTTCTGGGCCTCGCTCAGGGCCATGACCGCATCCAACCGCCGGCAGCCTTCAAGCACGCGCCGCCGGAGGTGGGAGCAATTCTGAAACTGCCGCAGGTCGGATCCATGGCAGGTGGTCACCAGGGGAATCCCCGGCGCCAGCCGCCGCGCCAGGGCGCTGACGATCCACAAGTGATGGCTGTGAATGAGGTCGGGAGTAAAACGGGCCAGCATCTTGTGGAGGCGCGCGGCAAAGGCGGCCTCATATTCTTGAAGCTGATCCGGAGAGAGGTCGCCGAAGCGCGAACTGGGATAGGGCATGACATCGCTCATCCCGACGATGGGAAAGGCGACTTCCTGCCCACCGAAGCGCACGAAACTGCACCGGTCGTCTGCCAGACCGTCCAGGACCGCCGGCTGGTCGTGGGGAATGCCGGCCACCAGACAATTACGGTGGCCACGAGCGGCCGTTTCCCGCAGCATGGCCTGGATGTAGATGCCGCTGCCGGTGGAATCCGGACGCTGGCTGAGAACGTGCAGGAGATTGAGGGGGCGACCGCCGGCCTTGCCATGGGCCCCGGCGATCCCCCGGCTAGACAAAGCGCCCCGCTCCGACCGGCCGCACGTTCACCAATAAAACGGCATCGCGCGCTGCGGCTTGGCGGTCGATGTCGCCACCGTATGGGGGGATCGTCTTAAAGTGTCCGATGCCCAGTGACAGGGGGATCGTATTCGACCTGATGCCGATGACTTCCACGAACACACCTCCGCTCGGAAAAGGCTGGGGATTCGATTTCACAACCCTGGAAACTAAACCATCAAAAGCACCACGGGGTCAAGCAACACCCGGCAGAAGCGGTTGCCTGAAGAATTGTATCCCTGCGCTGATCCACCCGCTATAAAGCACACCCGGGGAGTCTCTGAAACAAGAAACAGGGGTGATGATAAAAAGGGTTGACGACGGCGCGACTTCCATGGAATCGTACTTTCACCACGCACGCAAGACATACCGACAGCTTCGATTTCACACGTCTAACAACCCATGCGTACCAGCAAAGGAGGTCTGAATGCGATCCATGTTCAAAATCGTGGCGGGCGTTGCCCTGGTGGTAATGGTGGCCGGTGTGGCCGCAGCCCAGTTTGCCAACCCCGAAGAGGCCATTCAATACCGTAAATCGATCATGTCCCAGATTGCCAAACACTTTAAGCCCATGGCGGCGGTCATGCAGGGCAAGGCGGATTTTGACCGGCAGATCTTTGCCCAAGATGCGGAGGCCGTCAAGACGCTGGCCACGCAGCCCTGGAAGGCCATGCTCGAACCGGGTACGGACAAGGGCGACACCACCATGGATTCGGCCGTTTTTGAAAAGAAAGATGACTTTTTGAAACTTTCAGCCGCCTTCCAAAATGATACGGCCATCCTGGCGGAAGCGGCCCAGGGCGCGGATCTGGACGGACTCAAGGCCCCTTTCAACGCGGTGGCCAAAGACTGCAAGGCCTGCCACAAAGCCTTCCGCAAATAACCGCTCCCCACGATCATCCCAACAAGGGCGCTGCCGCAAGACAGGGGGGCGCCCTTGGCGGATCCCACACCCCGCAAAAGCCGAACGTCGGCTTCAATAGATGATCCCATAGACCCCTGCCGCCAGGATGGCCGCCAGGACAAGCGCCTTGACCGGATGGCCCTCGGCCTGGCGGACCGTTTCGTGCCAGTATTTGCGCCCCGTCATCATGGGAGCGACGAGGTTTTCGCGCTTCACCCCCCAATAGAAAACGATCGCGGCGAGATGCAGCACGATCAAGGCCAACAGGATGTCCTGATTGATGCGGTGAACACGGGTCAGCCAATCACTGGTCGCCTTGCTGACCAGATGAAACAGGGGGCCTTCGGTGAAGATGTCGTCGTTCGCGAAAAGACCGGTTCCCGCCTGGATAGTCAGTACCGTCAGCATGGCTATGATCGACCAGGCCCCCATGGGATTATGGCCGAGATAGGCGTCGTGCCCCTTGCCCCACAAGGTACGCGCGTAGGCCCAAACCGTGCGTGGCCCGCGCAGGAAGGAAACAAACCGTGACGGCGTGCTACCCCAAAACCCCCACAGCACGCGGAACAGAATCAGCCATAGAATCACCACGCCGCTCCACTCGTGGTAGCGCATGGCCGTGCCCCCCGCCTTGCCCGTCACAAACGATACCGTCACCAGCAAAACAAGCAGCCAGTGGAAGACGCGGGTGGGTAGGTCCCAGACCAGTATAGGCATCAGGCGCTTCTCGGAAACGGCGTTTTTCGAATTGGATTTGGACCTGTCATCAGTCACGGTTCGCCCTCCTTGGAATGGCAGCATGGCGTTTCCAGCCGGACCGGCAGGGGATGCGTCTGTCAGAAAGCACCACCAAACCGGCCTCCCCCAATGGCTGCCGGAATAGCCGGGAATGCCTGGACAATTGTCGAAAACCATCTATTTTAATCTATCGATACCATTCAGAGGGATAAAATCAGAACTCGCCGGCGTTATCAAGTTAGGAAACCCCAAACCGAAAACTATTTAAACGGGAGGTTGAAATGCCGGATACATCCAATAAACCCCACAGCGACGCGCCCTGCACGCGGCGTATTTTCTTTCATGTTCTGTTAACGTCCTTTTATGCCCTGGTCCTGGTTGCCCTGCCCTTTGGCTTCCACCACGACACAGGCCAATTGCCCGCAACCTGACCGGCGACGCCGACAGCGCGGACGACCTGGTTCAAATGGCCTGCGAGCGTGCCCTCCAGCGCCTGCACCAGTACCGCGACAGTACGCGTCTGGACAGCTGGCTCTACCGGATTGTCTACACCCAGTGGATCGACCGGACCCGCCGAAGGCAACGACGCGCATCCCACCAGGAAGCGCTCCGGGAGGTCCAAGATAGCCGCGGGGAAGGTCCCCCCTCACCGGGGCGGCTGATTTCCTTCATGGATGTCAAGAAGGCCCTGGGGCAATTGGCCCAGGAGCATCGGGCGGCAATCCTCCTCGTGGCCGTCGAGGGACATACCTATTCCGAAGCAGCCCGCGTCCTGGGAGTTCCGGTGGCCACCCTTTGGCCGCTGGCCCCGGGCAAAACAGCGCACTACGTCGAGTCGGGAAAATGGCGGGACGAAAACAACCGGGAGCACACCTACGAAGCCCACTGGCAACTGGAAGTGATCGGCCAGGAACGCATCCGCGTCAAGGCGGGTGACTTCGACACATGGAAGATCGTCGGCCGCCGGTTTTCTGCCGGAGACGCCTTTAAGCCTTCCCGCCTGCGCGAAAAACGCATCTTGTACTATGCCCCGGTCGTGGGCTATTACGTGAAGCTGGAAGGCCGTTACCTGGGGCGCCGCCCGGACCGCAGCATCGAATTGCTGGCCGTCCTGCCACCGGTCGCGGATATGCATCGCGCGGCGCAGGCCGCTTTCCAAACCAGCTTCCAGCAGGCCCTGGAAGAGAAACCCAGCGGGGCCGCCTTGCAGTGGAACCGCGCGGAACTTGGCCTTTCCGGCACGACAACCCCGACGGCCACCTTCAAACTTGCTTCCGGCGACTACTGCCGCCAGTATGTGCAGCACCTGAACCGGTCAGGCGAGGAGCAAGTTTTCTTTGGTCTGGCCTGCCGGACGGACGCCGGACAATGGCAAATACCGCGCTGATGAAACGCTTCCCCCTGATGATCACGCCGGCGCAATGACGGCGTGGCGTTCCGCTCCGATGGCCGCGACGATTAGTTTCGGCACAGGATTGTCCGCGGCCGCCATCGACGCGGCCGGATCGATGGCAGCGATCACCATTTCATTCGGAAGTGTGAGACTGCGAGATTAGCGCTTCCTACCTGCAATTAATCCGGATTCTGGACAGTGGCACGCAATCTGGAATATCGGGAAGCGCTCAGAGCTTGTGATTTTCTTATCAATATTAACTAATCGCAACTTAGGTTTTTTATAACCACCCAATTTAAATCCAAGAAAATCTTGACAAATTCGAATATCATTTAGTACCCATAGCTTGGGTTTATACTCCTCTAATAGCTTTCAGTTCTCACCCCCTCCTCTCTATCCGTGACCGAAGTTTTCTTTCAATTGATCTCATTCCGCAAAAACCTACTCATCTAGTTTCCATTTCCTCTGCTTCCATTCAAAATAACAATTACATCCACTAACAGAATCTCTGAAGGAATATGGAGGTCAGTATGGGAGACTTTGCAGAATACGAACAATATGACGGTGTGGGTTTGGCCACTTTGATTCGGAACGATGAAATTAAGGCTGTTGACGTATGTGAAGAAGCAATTCGCCGAGCAGAAGCGCTAAACCCCAAGATCAACGCTATTATTACGCCCTTGTATGATTATGCCAGAAAGGCATTAGGGGTGCTGCCGGTAGATGGTTCGTTCTCTGGTGTTCCATTTTTGCTGAAAGACGCCCACCACGCATTGAAAGGGGAAACTTTAAGTTATGGAAGCGCCTTATTGAAACAGAATGTCGCCGATATCGATGCGGAAATCGTACGCCGCTTCAAGCAATGTGGTTTAGTGATTTTAGGGAAAACCAATACACCGGAATTTAAAATTGGCTATGTCACTGAACCTAAAGCATTTGGAATAACAAGGAACCCATGGAATCCGGAATTTACGCCTGGCGGTTCCAGCGGGGGATCGGCTGCAGCCGTAGCTGCTCGCATAGTTCCCCTATCATCAGGTACAGATGAAGGTGGTTCGATTCGTGTGCCCGCATCCTGTTGCGGTCTATTTGGTCTCAAACCAAGCAGAGGCCGTAATCCTGTTGGCCCGGATTTCGACTTGGAATGGGATGGCGTATCAACCAGCCACGTGATCACGCGATCGGTTCGTGATTCTGCCGCAATACTGGACGCAGTTTCTGGATATGAATTTGGCGCTCCCTTTTGGTCTCCACCCCACCATCGACCATTCATCGATGAGGTAAGCACAGAGCCGGAGCCCCTCACCATTGGGTTTCACACACGTTCTGCCTTCGGTAGAGAGGTCCACGCGGAATGCAAGGAGGCCGTTAGACAGACGTGTAGGTTATTAAATGAACTTGGGCATCAGGTCGAAGAAATCGAACTCGCTTACAAAGAAGAGGAAATGGCTTTGGATTGGTTCATCGTCATGCTTGGAAATTTTGCGGCCCATGTCGAAAAATTGATTTCGGTCTATGGTAGGAATGCTGTCAAACACAATTTGGAAGAAAGAAGTTATGCATCTTACCGAATAGGATCGAACTTGAAGGCGGTGGACGTTATCAATGCCAAGCGTAAATGGCGAACTTACGGGTACATTATGGGGCAAACCTTGCAGAAATATGACCTTATACTCACACCGACGATTGGAGAACCGCCGATTCCTGTAGGTTCTGTAGGTCCGAGCAAATCAGATCAACGGGCCATGAAACTTCTCAGTTCGATGGTTGGTAAAATCATGACGGCCAATAGAAAGGTGATTTTTTCAATTATAGAAGATATTATTCAAAAACTTATGGTAACTCAGCTACCCTTTACTTTAATTGCCAATATTACGGGACAGCCAGCAATGTCCGTCCCCTTGTATTGGACGGAAAATGGGCTTCCTTGCGGTGTTCAGTTTCTTGCCCGGATTGGTGACGAAGCGGCCCTGCTGAGGATGGCTGGCCAATTGGAAAAGGCGAAGCCCTGGGCAGATAAAAAACCTCGGAATCTATGAAAATCAAGTCGCTGAATGTTTGAAAGAGACTATCCAAATAAAAGCCTGATCATAGGATAGCCCTGCCTTGATCTCAATCCTCCGTACTATCAGTTTGGTATCAAATGCCTATCTGGATGTAGGACTCAGCCCAAGCCGGTTGGACAGTGGCACGTAATCTGGATTTTTGGCTGGTTCAATTTCGGTGGGTTTATCTCAATATATCGGTAGTTGGTTGATCTTTGGTTTAATGGCCAGGTATGACTACCCGCTACTGCTCCCCAATCCCGCTGCTGCTCCCCAATAATGATTGACTAAATATCACCGATTTGATTACAAGCTTTATTGGATAGATTCTGAACCATCACTCCATCTGACTTGGAGCGGCTCTCTATCGCTGAATCGAGTCCTTCTTCCGTCCTCTCCTTCCATTCTCTGGTTGATCCGCTTGCTGAGTACTAAGGGTAAAACTTCAACCATGTGGGTATACCTATGGCTGATGAAGGCGCTTAGCGTCAGTGTTGGGCGGCGGTTCCAAATAACTACTAGTAGACGACAGCAAGTGAAAACAAATTACCAAAAATATATGTTTTAAGAGAGTGTAAAATGCATATTTATAACAATTTTGTTAGCCGTATACATAGACCGCCCAATAATTTGAAAGACAGGTATTATAAATCGTGGGTTTTAGGAAATTATGCTACAATAATGGGTGGATTATTTCACTTGATGTTTATTTTTATTTTTACAATTTTTGATGTTTTGCCACTGGCATTACTGAATATATTAAGTTCTATAATTTGAGCATTTGCGGTTTATTTTAACCTCAAAGGTTTCATGAAAACAAGCTTTGTATTCGCCAACTTCGAAATTGTTATGCATGCGTATATTTGTACCATTTTCATTGGTTGGAATACTGGCTTTCATTACCATATATTGGTGATGACTTCCTTTATCTTTCTAACGCCCTGGACAATTGGGCCCAGAATAGTAGCATTTTCAATAAACATAATATTATACAGCCTCCTCAATTATTTCTTCCGAAACTTTTCTCCTATATTTGTTATAAATCCGACACTCTCGTATGTTTTCAATTATTCTAATATTGTTTTTTTTGGTTTTATTCTTTCGTATTTTTCATACCATTACCAAACTATTGTGGATGAAACAGAGTTTAAATTAGAATTGGAGCACCAAAAAACAAATGAGGCTTTAGCGGAGCGAAATGGGATATTATCACTATTAAATGAAGAGCTTACAGAAGCTGAAGATTACGTTAGAAGTCTTCTGCCAAATCCAATTGCTGAAGGTTCGGTTAAAACAGAGTGGCGATTTATACCTTCTGCGTCTTTAGGTGGTGATGCTTTCGGTTATCATTGGATCGATTCAGATAATTTTGCATTATACCTGATAGATGTTTCAGGACACGGTGTCGGAGCTGTATTGCTTTCTGTATCCGTTATGAATGCTATCCGTTCGCAGTCATTGCCTGAAATCGATTTTAGGGATTGCAAACAGGTATTGGAATCATTAAACGAAAAGTACCCAAGTGAAGATAATAATGATATGTTTTTTACCATATGGTACGGCGTTTACAAAAAAAGTACCGGATATTTGACCTATGCAAGTGGAGGCCATCCGCCAGCTATCTTACTAAGATACAACACTAGAAATGATTCCGAAGCAAAATTGCTGAAAACGCCAAATTATGTAATTGGAGGCATAAAAGATGCCACGTACGAAAAAAGAAAATTATCTGTTGGCAAGCATGCAAAATTGTATGTTTTCTCCGATGGGGTTTATGAAGTTAAAAAACAAGATGGTTCTATGTGGCGTTTTAAGGAATTTACAGACTTTATGATTAAGATCCAGACTGACGGTCAATCAATACTCGATCGATTACACCGATATGCTATAGATCTAAAACACTCAGAAAGTTTTGAAGATGATTTCACAATCCTTGAGGTTACATTCACTTAAAAGAATGCTAACAATATTTTGTCTAATTGTGATGTCAAAATTTGACTGTTGTATACCGGTATTAAGCTATTTAATCAAAAAGTTTTGGGTCCTCCAACTTGTTTGTAAAATTACCAGAGTGCAGTTATCTGCTATGGCTTCGCACTAGTCAGAGCTCTGAATCCTTGAGAGAGACGATACAAATCCATACCTCGCTGGGCAAGCCCCGAGGCTTGCCCAGCAGAGACACAGTTCATCAGAGGTGACAACTACCCTGACACAGGGGGCCTTTTCAATATTCCGCGCCACTTTATTAAGGATTGCTCATTGAGGTATTACAAATGGACTAAATTTTGAGGCAAAACGAAGGGGTGGATTATGAATGTACTCTTTACATCACAGATGGTCGGCAATGTAGAAAGTGAAGGCTCCGACCGCCTAAAGGCGGTGGCTTCAAACGTGGTCGACTGAAGTCGACTCACGAGTCCACGGTGAAGTCGTCATCGCGGGCTCGCTCAGTGTGGGTTTGCTTTTCGATATAGTCAGCTATGACCTCATCGGTGACATTACCCGATGATGCTGCAAAATAGCCGCGAGCCCACAGATGACGACCCCAACATTGTCTGGCTAAAATACGGCTTTCGCTTAACAACCGCCTTGACGTTTTTCCTTTGATGCGTTTCATCACCTGGCTTACCGAATGATACGGCGGTACGGAAACAAACAGATGGACGTGGTCCTTGGAAACATGCCCCTTGATGATCTCTATATCCATCGCCTTGCAGATCTCACGGATCAGCTCCCGCAACCGCGTCCCCACTCCTTCACTGAGCATCGGCTTGCGATATTTCGTGATCCATACCAAATGATACTTGATGTCATAAACCGAATGCGAGGTCTTGCGGTAATTCTTCATAATATCGCAAGCCTACTAAAGTCTTCGCCTAAAGGCGAGGGATTTTCTCCCATTCCCCGAGGGGGACATTAAAAACCGGTTTGTTCATTCTGCTACATATGAAGGAATGGCAGGTCCTGACGGTAGCGTCACAAAAAATCTGCTAAAACGCTACCATCAGCTGGCTCAGGGGGAGGTCGGTTTGATAATTCCAGGATTTATGTATGTCCATCCTCTCGGTCGGGCCTATAATGCCCCCATGGGCATTCACTCGGACAATATGATTGAAGGGCTGGCCAGTCTGGTAAAAGCAGTCCACGAATTTGATTCCAAAATTTTTTTCCAGATCAACCATGCCGGCCAGCAGACCCGTCCTGAAGATATCGGTCAGACGCCTTTGGCACCGAGCAACTCAGTCAGGGATCCGAGCTATTTTTTCAAACCCAGGCAGATGGATGAAACCGAGATTAGAGACGCGGCAAAAGCATTTGCAGATGCTGCAGAAAGGGCTGTAAAGGCAGGGGCCGACGGGATACAAGTACATTGTGCCCATTGCTATCTGATCAATCAGTTTCTATCGCCTTTCTTTAACCGCAGACAGGACAAGTGGGGCGGATCGTCAGAAAACAGGTTTAGCTTCCTGAAACAAGTGATCCAATCCATACAGGATAGAGTGCCGGATGATTTCTGCATAACCGTCAAGCTAAATACCAATGATTTCACCCCCAAGCCAGGAATAACCCCTGAACTCGCCGTTGAATACGCCGGAATGCTCAAAGACCTGGGCGTTGACATGATCGAAGTAAGCTGCGGTTCATCCATATTCTCCTACATGAACATGTGCCGCGGGGATGTTCCGGTTAAAGAGCTGGTTCAGAGCATGCCGCTTTGGAAAAAGCCGCTTGCCTGGTTTATGATACAGAGTCTGAAAGGAAAGTATGATCTTGATGAAGGATATAATATGGCCGCGGCAAGATCAATCCGGCCAATGATAGGAGATATCCCACTTGCTTTAGTGGGGGGCATGCGCACCCTGGACAAAATGTCGCAGGCCGTCACAGACCAGGATGCGGATCTGATCTCCATGTCTCGTCCCTTTATCCGGGAGCCGTTTATCGTCAAAAAATTTAAAGAAAGTAAAAAAGGTAAGGTTTCATGTGTGTCTTGTAACCGTTGCCTGGCAGCCATTCCCAACGGTTTTCCAGTCCATTGCTATAATAAGGGTTTTCCAAGAAAAGCCTGAAAAAAATGGGTTACGGGAATTTGATACTTAAACCTATTGGGATAGGGAGACGCCGCACTTCCACCCACTCCCCGCAGCATATGGGTCCGTAATGCGCTCTTCGGCTTATCGATATAAGATTGATGGTGAGCCAATTCGGCTTGCTGAGCAATGTCCGGATAAGTTTCGATTTTTTCGAAATGGATAATATTTTCATCCACTGCATTCAGGGGATTGCATTCAAGTGCGCTCCATGCACCTTCTAATGCAATCGTTCGCCTGACTAAAAATTATCCCTTCAAAGTTTTCTGCCATCGAAAACTGGCTAAATTCAGATCCGTAACGCGTATTTTGAAAATATTGGAATAGTGTGAACCTGCGCTATCACCAACTTGTCCGTAAAACACCCTGAATTGTGCTAGCTGCTATTAACAGAAAGCCCTCAATGTAGTTCTGAAATTTGAGATAGCTAAAAAATATGTAAACCTTGGGAGATTCATAGGATGCTTTGATAACGAATTGTCAACGGATGCAAATTCCCCTCCCGATCAGGATTCTATGGGCGTTTAGCTTTCGATATCCCGTTTGAGCCGTTCAAATTCTTCTTTTGAAATCTCGCCTTTGGCGTAACGGGTTTTCAGAATATCCAGAGGCGTTTCACGATGACTCCCGAAAGATCCCCCGGCCCCGACATTCCGATTGTAAATGAGATAGACGACGACAGCGATCACGATGATAATGATCAACCACATAACCCCTCCTCCATAACCGCCATAGCCCATCATGTTGCCCCAGCCCCCCATGGCGCCGCCCATCGGCTGCGGGGTGCACCCGAGAAAGGCGAGCGGCAGCAATATCCATGTCACAAGAATCCGAAGTGTTCGCTTCATTCTCATCATGATGCCCCTATGGTCCCCCCTATCCGCAGCACGATCCATGCAACGGTATGGTCGATCTGTCCGATGGCGTCACGATCGCGGTGATGGTAGGGGTCATCCGGATGCGCAATCGCCGGCTGCGTCCGATGCAGACCGCCGTCCCGAAGCCCAGACCCAGCCCCGCCAGCCCTCCCAGAACCGACGCACCGTTGCCCCAGCCTGCGGTGCCGCCCAGCCATAGTCCGCCCACCGCGCCCAGGATCAAGGTTGCGATGGGCAGCAGGTACATGATGGCCGCCCCTTTGAAGAGCGTGGCCGGGGGAATGCTGATCCTGACCACATCCCCCACACCGGCATTGACCGGGTTGCTGACCTCACTTTCCAGCTTGCTGCTCGCTGTCAGACAGCCATGGCAATGGCCGGGTCCGGAATGGCAGCCGCCGCAGGCACTGTTGCGGTCGGTCACCACCCGCGCCATGCCGTTCGATTCATTGTTGACGACGATTCCGATCTGCTCACCCATGTTGCACCTCGCTCAGGAGACAATCAGTTTGCCATCCATCCAGAAATGTCCCCAGCCGCAGAAGTGCGTGCACTTGAAGGTGAATTCGCCCTTTTTGTCGGCTACGAATTCGATTCGTACGGTCTTGCCGGGAGGCAAATCCTTATCGATGTTGAAGGCGGACAGCCCGAAGCCATGTTCCGTGTCGATCGCCGTCACCTCCAGCACGACCGTGTCGCCCAAGTTCACGTTGATGGTTTCAGGGGTAAAATGATACTTTTCGGCGGTCATTTTGATGACCCTGGTTTCCGCGGCCGAAGCGCCCGCCGTATAGCCCAGAACCACGAGAAAGACGCTTGCCAAGCCGATCCATTTTTTCATAGCAGCACCTCGCTTTTCTTCTCCTTTGCGGTCGCCGTCATTGCGGACGGGGATCGTTCCCCAAAGCTGTTGCAACGATGCAACCTACAGGGACGTAAACGGGTTCTTCCCTTCCATAGATCCTGGCATGCCCCTCTACCAGGCGTTCGCATAAGGCGCGTTTGGATAACGTCCGGCCTCTTCCTGTTGCAGCAAATCGAACCCGTATTCTGCATGGGCCAATTCCGCCCGCAATTTCCCGATGTCGTGATGCAGCCGTTCGACCTTGGTTACGTCGGGGATGGGGCGGTTCAGTTCCTGATCGAGGGCGACCTGCCGGGCCTTGATGGCCTGGTGCAGACAGCGGTATTCCTGATCGTACTGTTGGCGCTCATGCGCTTTCTGGGCGAGGGTTTCCAGCGGCAACGGGGCGTCATTGCGCCATTGGCCCTGGTCGTTCATTTTATGATCGTTCAGGTAGCCTCCGCCGCCCAGCCCGCCGGCCCAGGCGGCGGGTGTCATCAACAATAGGGTTGCGCTTAAAGCGACCATCCATATTCTTTTCATGAGGATTCTCCCTGGCTGTTTTCTTGTTCGGACACTTAGCCCCATCTTCGCGGCGCACCCGCGGTCTTGCCTTCGGGGGGCGCCCCTTTTCCTTCCAAGCTTGCCTGTCGTTACTTTATCCGGGCCCGATACAGCCGCAGGCTGTTGCTCACCACCGAAATGCTGCTCATGGCCATGGCCAGGGCCGCCAGGATGGGGTGCAGATGGCGCAGGATCTCGGGCAATCCGCTGAAAGGCGCCAGTACGCCTGCCGCTATGGGGATCAGGACCACATTGTAGACAAAGGCCAAAAAGAGGTTTTCGCGCACCGTGCGCATGGTCCGGCGGCTGATGGCGATGGTGCGCGGAATGCCGTTGAGGCTGCCGCTGGACAGGATCACGTCGGCGGTCTCGATGGCCACGTCCGTGCCGGTGCCGATGGCCAGGCCCACATCGGCCTGGGCCAGGGCCGGGGCATCGTTGATGCCGTCGCCCACCATCCCCACGATTTTGCCTTCTTCCTGGATCGCTTTGACCTTGGCTGACTTTTCTTCCGGCCGCACTTCGGCGAAGATATCCTCGATGCCCACCTGGGCGGCGATGGTATGGGCGGTCTGAGGATTGTCGCCGGTCAGCATGATGACCTGCAGGCCCTGGTGCTGCAAAGCGGCAATAGCTTCGGCCGACTCTGATTTCACGGCATCGGCCACCGTCAGCAGGCCCGCCGTCTGATCGTCGCGGGTGACCACCATGACGGTCTTGCCCTCTTCCTGCAGCCTTGTGATATCACCGGCGGCATCCTCCAGGACGGCGTTGTTGAACCACTTGGGCTTGCCCACCCGCAGGGCTTGGCCGCTCACCCGGCCTTCCACTCCGAATCCGCCATGGGCTCTGAAATCTTCCAGTTTGCCCAACAGCAGGCCACGCTCCCGGGCTTCACGAACGATCGCCTTGCCCAAAGGATGTTCGGAGCCCTGCTCCACGGAAGCGGCCAGCACGAGCAATTCGTCTTCCGTAATACCGGCCCCGGGCCGGGGCACCAGGTCGGCCACGGCGGGTTTGCCTTCGGTGATGGTGCCGGTCTTGTCCAGCACGATGCTGTCCAGTTCGGTGGCTTTCTCCAGGGCGGCCGCCTGTTTGAACAGGATGCCCTTCTCGGCGCCCTTGCCGGTGCCGGCCATGATTGCCGTGGGTGTGGCCAGCCCGAGGGCACAGGGACAGGCGATGACCAGCACGGCCACCAGGCGGATCATGGCAGGCACGAATTGGCCGCCGATCGCCCACCAGATGCCGAAGGTGACGAGCGCGATCAGGATCACCCCCGGCACAAAGACGGCCGCCACACGGTCGGCCAGGGCCTGGATGGGGGCCTTGCTGCCCTGGGCTTCCTGCACCAGGCGGATGATCTGGGCCAGGGCGGTCTCGTGCCCCACCCGGGTGGCGCGGAACTTCAGCAGCCCTTCGCCGTTGATGGTGCCGCCGATCACCGTATCGCCGGTCGTCTTGTCCACCGGCAGGGGTTCGCCGCTGAGCATGGCCTCGTCCACCGCCGAGCGGCCTTCGATCACCTGGCCGTCCACCGGGATGCGTTCGCCCGGCCGCACCACCACCACCATCTCCTTGGCGACCCGCGACAGGGCGATCTCCTTTTCTTCCGTTCCATCGAGAATGACGGCGGTCTTGGGCTGTAAGCCGATCAGTTTGCGAATGGCGCTGCCGGTCTTGCCCTTGGTGCGGGCCTCCAGCAGCTTGCCCAGTTTGATCAGGGTGATGATCACGGCCGAGGTTTCGAAGTAGACATGGGTTCCCAGGGCGGGCAGGAAGAGCACGGTCAGGGAGTAGAAGTAGGCCACCGAAGAGCCCAGGGCGATCAGGACATCCATGTTGGCGCTCTTGTTGCGCAGACTTTTCAAACCGCCCACGTAATAGTCCCAGCCGGTGTAGAACTGGACCGGCGTGGCCAGGGCCAGGAAAAGCCAGTTCATCCAGACCGCATGGCTCCAAGTACCGATGATGCTGAAATCCCGCAGCATGCTCAACACGAAAAGGGGCGCCGCGAAAATCACGCCCACGATGAACTTGCGGGTCTGGTCTTTGATTTCGGCGCTCCGCGCTTGCAGCTCGGCATCTTCGGCATCCCCGCTCTCGTCCGGTGCGATGGCGCCGTAGCCCGCTTTCTCGATGGCGGCCACGATGGCGTCGATGGTCACCACGTCGGGCAGGTAATCCACGGCCGCCCGCTCGCTGGCAAAATTCACCGCGGCCTTCACCACCCCGTCCACCTTCTTATCGAGGACACGCGCGATGGTGGCAGCACAGTTGGCGCAGCTCATGCCGGTAATGGGCAATTCCACATGGGTGGCCGGCACTTTATAGCCCGAGCGCTGGATGCTCGCGACCAAATCCGCGACGGTCAAGGCCTCGGTGTCAAAACGCACCTGGGCCTGTTCGGAGGCGAAATTGACCGAGGCCTCCTCGATGCCGTCCAGCTTTTTAAAACCACGCTCGATATTGGCGGCACAGTTGGCGCAGCTCATACCGGTAATGGGCAGGGTAACGGTCTCCTCACTCACGGCCGTCTCCTTTCAGCATTGTCGGGTGAAGCGGTGGGGAATTTCAGACCTTTTCCGTCCGCGTTTCTTTTTCTTCCGTGGACCGGGCCCCCCCATTGTCCGACGGTTCGTGCAAAGCCTTCGGATGGGGTGCCCACCCCTTGCCGTGACCGTCCTTGTCCGGCATGTGACGATCCACCAGGTTTCTAAGGTAAGTCTGCAAATCGGTATTGGCCAACGGATTCATGGTCATCTCCTTTCCCCATGTTGCAGCGTAAATAGAGCAATCCGTGTGCCAGCCAGCATAAAAATAGTTTTTTACTTTAATTTCTATAGGTTAAGATTTTTTTGGGAGAATGACGCTCGGGTAATTTCGTTACAGCGCTTGGGGGAAGAAAACGAGGGACTGTGTAATGATTACCCATTCCGTCTCAATCCGGCACGGAAGGGACGCCCGGCGGAAAGGGATGCGACCGCGCCTGGTGCACCACCGGCCGCATCCCTTCATTCTAGTGGCATGTCATGGGTTTGCCTCCGGTGGCCTTTTCCATGCGGGCCAAGTAGCGCCGCCAGAACCCCTTGCGCTTGGGCTTGGTGTAGCGCTCCGGGTTGGCGAGAAAGGCGTCGCGGCACCCTTCCGCACAAAAAAAAACGTTGATGCCCTCATGGCAGATTTCCGCGGTGGCGGTCGACGGGTCGACTTCCATGCCGCAGACCGGATCGATCATTCTGGTTGTGGATCTATGGGTGTTCATTGTTCCCTCCCCCCTTGTTCCAGGTCGCGTCGCATGGCATCGTAGCGCTCCTTGTCGATCTCACCCCGGGCGTAGCGTTTCTGGAGAATTTCAAGCGCGCTTTCGGCGCGCGGAGCTCCTTGGCCGTCCCCGCTGCCGGTAAAAAGCGCCGCGATCAACAGGACCAGCGCAACGATGACCACCACCCAGAAAAGCAACATCAGGATCCCGAAACCGGCACCGCCGCCGATCATCATGCCTTGGGGCATCTGCCAGTAGCCGGTGGCCCATACGCTGTAGCGGTGGTTGAACAGGAACCAGATCGCCCCGGCCACAAGGGCGGCCGATATGCCGATGCTCAGATAAGTGCTTTTTTTATGATCCATCACGGTGGGTTCTCCCTGCTCCAAAGCCTGATTTTGGCAGGCCGGCTATCTGCTTAGATTGTATGGTCCGGGGCCGTTGGCCAGGCGGCCCCGGACGAGCGGTCGATTGCGATTTACCAACCGTAGTCGCCGCGGAATCCGCCGGCATACGCCCGGTCGTGGTCCGAATCGGGCCGGGCCTTGTGAAGGGCCAGATCGTATTTAACCGAATATCGATCGAACTTGGCCTGCAACGAGGCCAATTCCTTTCGCAGCACTTTGATCCTGTGCCGATTGGGAATCACCCGGTCCTTTTCGCGCTGGATGGCATGGCGGGTCTCGGCCATCTTTTCCTGCAGTCCGCGGGTCTGATGGTAGAACTTCGCCCGGGCCTTTTCCAGTCGGCGATATTCGCTCCGGGACAGATTGTGGTGGACCAGCCCATAGCTGTCATAGTCCGGCCCCATCATATCGTCATGGTGATTCCAGCCGTCATGGTGGTTCCAGCCGTCGTGATGGCGCCAGTCGTCATGGTGGTGCCAGTCGTGGTCCATCATGGGACCGCCATGGTCGTAATACCCCATCATGGGACCGCCGTCCCCCCCGCCGTAATCCCGTATATGGCCGCCGTAGTGCCAGTCGTGATCCGCCATGTGACCGCCGTAGCCGTCATCGAAATTACCCATCATGGGACCGCCGTCGTAATTCCACACATGGCCGCTGTCGTCGTCGCGGTCGCCCCGTTGCCCCCAGTCACCATGCGCCAGGGCGATACCGGACCCCGTGAAAACCAGCAGAACCGCCAGAATGAAGGCACTGCGCAATTGCCGTTTCATATCGTTTCTCCTTTGCTGGTTTGCGATCCATCGTCGTGCTTCCCTTCATATCTGGATTCCGATTTCTGCAAACCCGCTTTATGTTTGTATCTCGTATTACGGTCCGGGACCGTTGCGAAGTCGGCCTCGGACGAGCGGCAGGTTGCGGACTACCAGCCGTAGCCACCGCGGTATCCGTATCCGTTTCCGTAAGCCGGACCAGGGGTCGCATCGGGCGCGATCTTCCGGACAGCCAGATGATAGTTCAGCGCGTCCTTATCGTACTGCGCTCGCAAGGCGGACAAATCCTTCTGGAGGGCTTCGAGCTTGGTCCGGTCGGGGTTCGGCTGGCTCAATTGTTCCTGGATGGCATATTGTTTTTGATCCATTTTTTGCCGCAGATCCTGGGTCTGATCGTAGAATTTCTGCCGGGCGTTATCCAGCTGGTTGTATTGATCCTGGGACAAGTTGCCATAAGCCGGTCCATAGCCCGGCCCCATCATGGGACCGTAGCCGGGCCCCATCATCGGGCCGTAGCCGCCGCCATAGCCGTAGCCCATCATGGGACCACCATAGCCGCCCCCATAGCCCATCATGGGACCGCCATAGCCGCCACCGTAGCCCATCATGCCGCCGTATCCGCCATGGGCCCATACAACGCCGGCACCGGCGAGAATAAATATGGCACTGATAATAAGCGTGTTGCGTATCTGTGTTCTGTTCATCATTCGATCTCCTTGTATAAGGGTACTGGCTAAAGGTCGTTTCTTCGAAGATATGGCAAAGCCCGTGCCATTGTTAGCGACGACGTCGCATTATTTTTTTAACCTTTTGTTATTTTTATATTATTTAGCTTACGTAGGGCTGTGCAGGGCGCCTTGTCGGCCTGACGCCCTGGGTAGAAGTGACACGCTTGAGGGGAATATTGCGGGAACCGCCTGTAACCTATTTACACAGGATGGCTTGGCCGGCCGGGATCGACGGGATTTAAGCCAAATCATAGGCCTTCAACTTGTTGTGCAGGGTTTTGCGGGAGATGCCCAGCCGCCGCGCGGTCTCGCTCTTGTTGCCCTCCGTGGCGGCCAGGGTGGCCATGATGGCGTCCTTCTCCAGATCTTCCAGCGTGCGGTTGCCGTCCGTGGCAGGCGGGGCGGCAACCTCCGCCGGGACATGACCCGGATGCTGGCGGACGATCCGCAGCGGCAGATGTTTATCGGTGAGATGTTCGCCGGAGACCAGGATCACCGCCCGTTCGATGGCATTTTCAAGCTCGCGGACATTACCCGGCCAGCCGTATTTGAGCAGCATGTCCATGGCCAGGGGGGCGAAGCCTTTGACCGTCTTGCGGTTGCGGCGGGCGTAGTGGTTGAGGAAGTGCTGGGCCAGCAGGGGGATGTCTTCCTGCCGGTCGCGCAGGGGCGGGATGGTCAGGTGCACGACGTTGAGCCGATAGAAGAGATCTTCACGAAAGCGCCCGTCGGTCACGTCCTTTTCAAGATCGCGGTTGGTGGCGGCCACCACCCGCACGTCCACCGGCAGAACGGCTTCACTGCCCACGCGCTGGATTTCTTTTTCCTGGAGGACCCGCAGGAGCTTGGCCTGCATGCGGGGGGAGGTCTCCCCGATCTCGTCCAGGAAAATCGTCCCGCTGTCGGCCTGTTTGAAGCGGCCTTCGCGCCGGCGGTCGGCCCCGGTGAAGGCCCCCTTTTCGTGTCCGAAAAGCTCGGACTCCAGCAGACTCTCGGCCAGGGCCGCACAATTGACGGTGACCAGCGGGCCTTCGCGGCGGGGGCTGTTGTCATGCAGCGAGCGTGCGATCAGCTCCTTGCCGGTGCCGCTCTCCCCCGATATCAGCACGGTGGCTTCGGAAGGCGCCACCATGGCCAGCATGTCCATCAATGCCTTCATGGAAGCGCTCTTGCCGATGATGTCCGGCCGATCGAAATCTTCCTGCAGACGTGCTTTGAGATCGTCGTTTTCCGCTTTGAGGCCGGCATGCTCGCAGGCCCGCTCGATACTGAGTTTCAGGACATCAAAATCAAAGGGTTTGATTAAATAATCGTAGGCCCCGCCCTTGAGGGCCTCCACGGCCGATTCCACGGAAGAATAGGCGGTCATGACGATGATCGGGATGGCGGGGTTGTAGCCTTTGATATGGTCCAGGGCCTCGATGCCGCTCATGGTCGTCATGCGCACGTCCATCAGGATCAGGTCCACCGGCAGGGCTTTGACCCGCTCCACGGCCTCCCGGCCGTCCGTGGCGGTTTCCACCTGATAGCCCCAGCTGCGGATAACGGTGGCCAGCGAAATCAGGTGGCCGGGGTCGTCGTCCACGATCATGATCCGGGTTGTCTTGGCGGCCGTCATGGGGTCTTTTCCTCCGGGTGGCAGGGCAGGCGCAGGGTGAAACGGCTGCCCCGCCCCAGGGTGCTGTCCACCGTCAGCCGGCCCCCGTGGGCCTCGACGATCTTGTGCACGATGGCCAGGCCCAGCCCGGTGCCCTTGGGTTTGGTGGTGAAATAAGGATCGAAGATCTGCTCGCGCTGCTCCGGTGCAATGCCCGGACCGGTATCGGCCACCTCGATGTCCAGGTAGCGGCCGCGGTTGCTCCGGCAGCACACCGTCAGGGTCCCGCCGTTTTCCATGGCCTCGATGGCATTCAAATGGAGATTGAGCAGACACTGGGCGAAGCGGTCGGGGTCGACCCGGACCGGACAGAGGGCGTCGTCGATCCGGGTTTCGATGCGAATCGCGCGGTCGGCGGCATCCTGGCGGACCAGCTGCAGGGAGCGCGCGATCAGAAAGGGGATGTCGGCCTCTTGGGGCTTCAAATCCGTGGGACGCGCAAACTCCAACAATTCGGTGATGGCCCGGTTGAGGCGGTCCACTTCCTGGGTCATCACATCGGCGGCTTCCCGCCCCGCGCTGCCTGTGGCGAACTGCCCCGCGAAGAAAGTGGCCAGGGCCTTGATGGAACTCAGCGGATTGCGGATCTCGTGGGCCACCCCGGCGGCCAGACCGCCGATGGCGGCCAGCTTCTCCTGCCGACGCACTTCGTCCTGCAGGCGGCGCACCTCGCCGAGATCGCGCAGGATGAGCACCTGGCCCACATAATCGCCATCCGCATTGACGATGCGCACCGCACTGAGGCTGATCGGGACTTCGTGCCCCCCCGGCGTTTTACAGGCCATCTCTTGTTCCAGAATCGTTTTACCCCGCTCCAGGGCCTCCCGCAGTCCGCACAGGCTTTGGGGCAGGGTCTCATCGGCGATCCGGCCCCGCAGGCGGTCCAGATTCAATCCGGTGATGCGCGCCGCCGCTGCATTGTAAAAGGCGATCTGCCCCGCCGGATCGGTGGCGATCAGCCCCACCGGCAGATGGGCCACGATTTCGTCGGCATAGGCCGTGGTGTCCTGCAGATTTTTCTGGGCCACCCGATAATTCTGCATCCAGGACAGGGAGACCAGTCCGCCGAAGCCCAGGACCAGAAGCACTGCCGAAAGCACCACCGTATTGAGGATATCGCCGCGGATGGCCGCCTCGAAGGGGGAAACATCCAGGCCGGCCACGATGAGCAGCTGATTGAGGGGCTGGAACCAATCCTCCCGGCCATTCGGCAGGGGGCCGTGCTGGGGTCGCATGGCCGCCGGGTGGCTCCCGTCCGGTTCCAGAATGTTGTCCCAGGGCCGGAAAGGGCGATGCACCTCGAAAACAAGCTGCCCCTTGGCTCCCTCCACCAGCTCCCAGTCTTCATCCTGTTCAGGGCCCAGATGCCGCAGGGGCCGTCCTTCGTCCCGGAAAGGCTTCCCGATAAGCGCCTTATCGCTGTCGGCCACGACCCGGCCGTTGCGGTCCACCACGGCCATAAACAGCACGTCCGGCAGACGCGCCGTTTCTTCCAGCAGGCGCTGCACTTCCTGCCCGTGCCAGCGCATGCCGGTCATGCCGGTGCGCGCTCCGGCCTCCACGGCCTGGATCAGGGCCGCCCCTCTGGTTTTAAGGACCAGGGCCATATAGCGCTTTTCACGGTTGGTATTGGCGATGGCCAATACCATGACCACCACCAGCAAAATGGCGGTCGAGCCCAAGATAATCCAGGGAGAGGTCTGCAGCCCGGGCGAGGGTTTCCTTCTCAGTCGAACGGTCATACGCCGTATCCTTGAAAACACCGTCCTGTAGCCATCTCTATAAAGTATCTATATCTGACGGAATGTAAACATAGCGGCCCCGCCGGGACGGCGCGCCCGGGGTCGGAGCAGCATTTTCCGCACGATTCAGGCAGGCACGGCCCGCCTCCGTTTTTTGGGGAGGGAAGGATCATGCGGGACCGGGCTTTCCCGGTGGGGCTCCTTGGAGAAGTGTCAAAGCACGCCGGATGCTGACAGGCACATCCCGGCACCTCCCGGACCTTGCGGATTCCGGACACCCGGCATGCTTTGACGGGGCAGATGGTGGGCCCAGAGGCGTGATCTCAGCAGGAAAGATCGCTCAAGGCATAATCCGGCTGGTCGGTCGGGCCGTCCGGATGGGCCGCGGTGCGATAAAGCAGGCCATCGGCGCCGATTTCGTAATCCGGCAACGAACCCGCCCCCAGGGGGTGATGGGGGCAGCGGTAGATCTTCCCGTCGGCCCGCAGCTCATAATCGGGGTTCTCCGACCACCCGCGGGGATGGTCGACGGTCGGGAAGAGCCGGCCTTCGTCAAGGAGATAATCCGGTTCCGTCGATCCGCCCAGATGATGGGTCGCCGTTCTGAAAAGTTTGTACATGGGGCATCCTCCTTTAAAGGGTAGCAATGCCCGCCGGAAGCGGTCGCCGGATGTGGTGGAAGCGGGGAGGGACAACCCCTGCCAGGACTTCCCTCCCCGCTTCCACCGGGGTGCGGCATCAACCGGAACACCATAAAAAAAGCCCTTCAAACCTCTACGGTTTGAAGGGCTGCACCCATCTAGCTTGACCCTTGTTCAATCCGACCGGCCGGGCCTTCCGTTGTTCAACCGAAAGTCCTCCACCGATCGCATTGTCAACCGTCTTCCCGCGGTAGTTGTCAAGGCAGGTCTTCTGACTCCCGGGTCGTTCTACTCTCCAGGCCTTCCCGTTCGATGGCAATCGAACAGTGGCACGTGGGCGGATTTCGTCACCGGTTACAGCGGCGGGACCGTTCCCGATTTGCACGGGATTCCCTATTAAGCCTTGCGGCACCTTGGGGATAGTTTTAGAGGAGACCGGGAGACAATGTCAAGCTCAAATACAGGGATATCGCTTTGGATGGCCAACGCCTTATCGTGGGCCGTTGGCGTTAAAGAAAGTGCCGAAAGCGGCATCGGTCTTGCCGATATGCGCCACCAGCCAGTTCTTGAGAAAACGCAGCAGATCTTCTTTAAGCAAGGCCCCGCTCCTTTGGTAGGTGGCGATGTAATAGGCGATCTGGGTGACAAAGGCCTGGTGTTCTTCGCGGTGGGAGTCGAGTTCCGGGTAGCCGTGATCGATCATCATCTCTTCTTCGGCATCGAAATGATCCCCGATATAGTTGGTCAGGGCACCAAGAATCTCGGTCATCTCGTCCCCGGAGGTCCCCCGGTCCTGGATTTGGATGAGCTGGTTCACGATCGCGACCAGCCGCTGGTGCTGGGTATCGATCTCCGGAATATGAAGCGCCAAACGGTCATCCCAGACAATAGGATCCATGTCCGTCATTCCTCGATAGAAACGATTTTGGCCACGATCAAGGTCATATCATCGGTCCGCCTGGTGCCACAAGCATGGGCGGCCGACGCATCGAACAGCGCTCCGAGGATGGCCTCGGCCGGCTGATCGCGACGCTCGCGCAGGATGTCGCGCACCTTGGCTTTCCCGAGCATGCGTCCCCCGCAGTCCATCGTCTCCCAGACGCCGTCCGTTCCGAGCAGAATAATATCCCCGGGCTGCAGCCCGGACGTTTGCTGCGTCCGATAGATCCACGCGGGATCGACCCCCAGGGCCATCCCCGGGCCGCCCAGATCGTCGAAGCGATCCTGGCCGCGTCGGTAAAGCATGCCCGGATCGTGCCCCGCCCGGACCCACCGGAGCTCACTATGGGCCCTGTCGACCAGCAGGGCCAGCAGGGTCATAAAGCGTCCCGAATCCCCCACATCCAAGGCAATCTGGCGATTGACATCGGAGACCACACGTCCGATATCATCGCGGCCGTCATAGCGCTGGCGCAAGCCCGCCCTGACCGAACTCATGAGCAGGGCCGAGGGGATGCCGTGCCCGGCCACGTCGCCGATGACCAGCTGCAGCGCATCCCCGTCGGTCAGGTAGTCGAAATAATCACCACCGGTCTCCTCGCAGTATTCACTGCGGCCGGCCACATCCAATCCCGGAAAAGCAGGCGCCCGGGCCGGGAGCAGGTTTTGCTGCACCTCTTTGGCCAAATCCAGGGACTGCAGGAGATGGGCCCGTTCCTTGAGTTGGGCGGCCATGGTGTTGAAGTTGTGGGTCAGGGCCCCAATTTCATCCTCGCTGCGCTCCGGCAGGGCCAGGTCGAATCGGCCGCGGGCAATATCCCCGGCGGCGACGGAGAGCTGGTTGACCGATTGGGCCACCTGACCGGCCACGCGGCGGATGAGCAGCAGAATGACCAGCACGAAACCACCCAGCGTCAGGAAATAGTATTTGCGGAAACGAAGGATGGGGCTGAGAATCTCTTCGCCGGGGGCCAAAACGACGATATACCACGGGGCTTCTTCGAGCCGGCAGAAGCCGCTGATCTCACGCGGCGGATGCCCTTGGCCCCGCAGTGTACCGGAATCGGTTTTCTGCATAGCGGCCAGGGTTTCCTCTTCCACCGGATCCCCCGTTCCGCCCAGTTGTTTGCGCCCACCGCCCGCCATGCTGACAAAAATCTGGCCGGCGCGGTCGGTCAGGAACGTTTTCTGGCTATGCCACCAACGGGCAAAGGGCATGTCCTGGAGAAGATAATCGAAATCCAGAACCACCTCGATCTCGACATCGGCCGACGGCTTGTCGCTCACGGCGCGTGTTATGAGGGACACCGTACGATCATCCGTATCCGGGTTGTAATGCGGTTCAGTGATGGTAAACTCCCGTCCGCGCCCCATCGGCCCGGAGGCACGCCCCAGCCCGGCGTTCATCCGGCCCATGCCGCCGCCGGCCCCATGGGTATCCCGGCCGGTGGCGGCGGACACGCGCTGACCGTTGCGGTAGACCGCCATCACCCCCGGGTGGTCGGCGAGTTCCTTGAGGATGTCGATCCCCCCGGCCGGCGGACGCTGGTCGTTCTCCATCAATTTCAAATACAGGTTGACCCGTTCCTTGGGCCGCGCCAGCCGCAGGTCCACATGGTGGGCGGCCAGCCGCAGCCTGAGGATGGCGGCCTCCTCCCATTGGGTAATAATGGCATTGCGGCCGTAGACAAATCCCACGGCCCCCATAACGCAAAGGAGGAGCGCCACGGGAAGGAGCATAGAGACTACGAAGCGCTGCTGCAGGGTTTTAATTTTCAGCATGGGCGCGCGCCAACCTTATCATCTGCGGATCATGGCCCCGGTTCGGAAAGCGCCTGATGGCAGCAGGGCGGCTTGCCCTGGGTGATTTTGGCCACCCGGTAACGAAATCTCTGGCCTGGTAGACTTTGATGCCGATGCCCACGAAAAGACCTCCCGCCTTGGGGAACCGATCATTGGGTAGCAGCCCCCATGATCGTCAATGGCGGCGAGCTTGTCAAGACGCGTCCAGTCCGGGTTTTGATCTTTCGGTATCGCGGGGCGTTCAGGTCTCGCTATCGACCTCCGGATAGAGCCGGGCCATGCAGTCGGGGCAAACCCCGTGGGTAAACTGGGCTTCCGATTGTTCGGCGATGTAAGCTTCGAGCGGATTTATTCCTTTTGATCAAGGACTTCCCGCACCATTTGCAGCATTTCCGGAAGATGGAAGGGTTTGGCGATAAACCCGCGCGCACCTTTTTCAAGCGTCTCCCGGACGGTACCTCTGGGGGAATAGCCGCTGGCGACGATGACCCGGGGGGGCTTGTCGTGCGCCATCAGCTGGGTCAGGCAATTGGCCCCACCCATGCCGGGCATGTTCAGGTCCAGGATCACCAGACCGATCTCCGCCCCCCGGCGCGCATGAATCTCGAGACCTTCCTCGCCGCTGGCCGCCTCCAGGACCGTGTAGCCGAAGCGCCCGAGCAGATCGCGACCCAGCCGGCGGACCACGGCGTCGTCATCGACGATCAGGATGGTTTCCCCCCCGCCGACCAATTCCGCTTGCGGGGCCGAGGTCTCCTGATCTATCACTGCCAGCCCGGCCACCGGGAAGTAGATTGTGAATATCGTCCCCTGCCCCTTCGCGCTCGTGCAGGTAACCGCCCCCCCATGGCTCGTGACGATGCCATATACCGTGGCCAACCCCAGGCCGGTGCCTGAACCGGTTTCACGGGTGGTAAAAAAGGGCTCGAAAATATGCTGCCGGGTTTTTTCGTCCATCCCGGCGCCGGTATCGCTGATGGTCAATTGAACGAATTCACCGGGCGAAACCGCCAGGCGACGGCCGTCTTCATCTTCCAAGCGGACCTTGGCCGTCTCGAAAACCAGCCGCCCGCCATCCGGCATGGCATGGCCGGCGTTGATGCCGATGTTCATGATCACCTGCTCCAACTGGACCTTATCGACCCGGATGATGGGCAGATTATGCCGAAGGCGGGTTTCGATCTGAATCATCTTGGGCAGGGTACGCTCCAGGAGGCGGCAGGTTTCCCGGATTTCGCGATTGAGGTTCAGGGGCACGGGATTGCTTTCGATCTTGCGGCTGAACGTCAGTAGTTGGCGCGTCAGTTCCTCGGCATGACGCGCGGCTTGTCGGATGGTGGCCAACATTTCCCTGTCCTGCCTAGGTCGGGCCTCGTCCATCAGCAAAAGTTGGGTAAATCCCGATATGGCCTGCAAACTGTTGTTGAAATCATGAGCGATACCGCCCGCCAGCGTGCCCACAGCCTCCATTTTCTGGGATTGCAGCAGCTGGGCTTCCAGTCGTTTCTGGGAAGTGATGTCCCTCAGGAATACGATGATGGCCGGCTGGTCCTCCCACTCGATCCGGACGGCATTGACTTCGACCCACTTTACATCGCCGTCCCGGGTCATCAGCCGGATGCTGTAGCTTTGGGGCAGCTCTTCCCCGGCTAAGCACCCCATGTGCCTGGCGATGACAAGCGCCCGGTCGTCGGCGTGGACCATCTCGGCAAAGTCCTGCTCCAGCAAATCCTTTTCGTCATACCCCAGAAATACCTGGGCCGTTCGGTTGGCAAAACGCAGCTGCATATCCTGAATCACCAGGATGGCATCGTGGGCGTTTTCCACCACCTGCCGGTATTTTTCCTCCGAACGGCGCAGCACCTCTTCGGCCTCCTTACGCTCGGTGATGTCCCGCCCCTCCGGAATCAGCATGACCACGCGGCCATCGGGGTCATTGACCGGCTTGAGGGAAAAATCGATGTAATGCCGGCTATCGTTCCGGGCGATATGGACGGTTTCGAAACGGCAGAATTCACCGCCGGCGGCCCGCCGAACAACATCTTTTATCCGCGCCGCACTCGCGGCGTCGTGCGGCCAGAAGGGCGCCTCCCATAACGGACGGCCGACGATATCGGCCGCGCACAGACCGAAAAAGTCCAACGCCGTCTGGTTGGCCTCCTGAACGACGCCGTCGGGATCCAGAACACCGGTCAACTGAAAGGTCTGATTGAAAATGGCCTGGAACTTGAGGCGGCTTTCCTGCAGGACAGCCTCGGTTTGTCGGCGCTCCTCGATTTCGGCCACCAGATCCCGATGGTAGGTTTGCAGTCGCGCCATGAAATCATTAAACATGCCGCCCAGACGGCCGATTTCGTCACCCCCGGTGACCGGCACCCGGGCTTCGTAGTCGCCGTTCCGCCCGCGTGCGATCATCGCCATGAGATCTTTGAGCGGACTGGTAATGCTGGTACTGATCCACAGGGTCAGAACGATGCAAAGGCAAACGGCCGCTAGGATAAAAACGAATAGGATATCGCGTGCCTGCTCGACCGGGGCATAGATCACATCGATATAGTCGGTGGCCCCCACGATCCAGCCGTACTCGGGGATCGAACCATAATAGACCAGTCTTTCGCGGGCCTGTGCCTTCCCGGGATCATGCCTGGTGTAGGTCAGACGGCCGGACTTCTCCGCCAGCATGTGTTCGAAAACCGCCCGGGGCATTTCCATCTCAAAAACAGATCCGCCGTCGAGCCGCGGATGGATGACCGCTTGACCGGTTCGGTCGGCGACAAACACATAACCGCTGGGGCTTGGCTTAAAGGACAGCACGCTGCTGCGGAGGTCCTGCATGGGCAGCAGGGACTTGAACTCGTCCCGATAGGCCGAAACGGAAATGATCCAGTCAAAGGGCTCGAAATAGACCATATAAAGCACCTTGGCGCGCGCCACCGGTTCTCCCGGGTTGCGCCATTCGTATTCGATATACCCTTCTTTGCGGCGGATCTGTTCGGCGGACAGCGGATATTGGGAAAGATCCTTCCCTTCCATGTCGGCTTTGGGATGGACCACGGCCACGGCCCGGCTGTCAATACAGAAAATATAACCGGTTTGACCGATCACCTGGGCCATCAGCACACGTCGAATCCGTCGACGGGCTTCCGCCATGGTCATCTCGCCGGCCAGGGCCTGGTGGTAGAGCAACGCGGCAATCCGGCGATTGTATTCGGCGATGGATTTGAGGTGGGTCTTGATGGCGGTCGTGGCGTTGGTTTCCACCAGATTGGCAATGGAATCGGTGGCCTGTTGAAAATCGGACTCGATATGGGAGCGGATAATGGCCCGCGTCAGGTAAATCGCACCCAAACCGCCGATCACGAGCATCGGGATTAAAAGCCCGATATAAACGACGAGCAGCTTGCCGCGTATCTGCATATTCCCAAAGACGGAGAATCCGCCCATTGCTGACGTTCCCTGTGTCATATCTACCCTGGCGCCAGACCAATTGGTGGCATGTGCCGATCCATCTTAAAATGCCCCCGGGAAAGGGCAGTCGTAGCCGTCACTATGGGATATCGGGATTCCACCTTGGAACTTTAGCGGACAATACCGAGGCGGACCTCGCCCCCTTCCCGCAATCCTTGCGCAACATCGATCAGGCCACACTCAATGGGCTTGGGGGCCGCCTGCGGATCGATCAGTTCAGTCCACTTCATGCGCCCCTCGATGTCGCCCCGGGTGTAGCCCACCAGATCGGCAAACCCCTGATTGGCCATCGAAAGGGTCGTATCCTGCTCGCTGAGCACCGCACCGGTGCCGGTGTTGTCGAAAACGGCCCGGTAGCGCTGCTCACTGAGTCGCAGGGCGTCCTCCACCCGCTGTTTGTCTTTCAGCTGTGTCTGTACCTCTTGCGGAGGATAATCTCATGCTGCCGGTGTTCGGAGATATCCCGCGAGACACTGACCACACAGGCCTCCCTGCCGATCTCCACCTGGCGGCCGGAAATTTCGAAGGGCTGCGAGCGGCCGTCTTTGATGGTGATATGCGCTTGGAAGCCGCGTACTTCGCCGTTCTCCCGCAAAAGGTTGACATACTGCCGACGATCTTCCTTATCCGCCCAAAGGTTGATGTCGAGAACCGTCCGGCCCACGACTTCTTCCCGACGATAGCCCGAAGTCTGTGTGAAGGAGTCGCTGATATCCAGGATCAAGCCGTCCTTCAGACGAGAAATTATCAGGTTGTCCGGACTTGAGATGAGGGCGGCCGCCAGAACATGTGAATCTTGCAAATGGGCACTGGCGCTCGACGCCTGCACCCTGAGGCGTTCTTCCAAGTCGGCAATGCGAGCGTCAGTTCCTCGTAGCTGGGACGACGGGCCATGGGAATTCCTCGCGCCGTGCAAATGGCTTGATGGCAGGCATTTCAACGCTTGGGCGGAAAAACAAGAACCCTTTTTGCATGTACATCTCCGGATCGGTGCTGAATCCGGTCCGAAGCAGGGTGTCCCCTCACTTCAAAGAGGTGTGGCATATCGATGCCGACCTTAAAAAATTGTATCATTTTTAATAACTTAAAATGTTAAGCGCTTCTGCAAAGAAATTCGAGGCCCGCGCGCGGCTAAAAACCTTCATAAGGAGGATTTCCCTCGGCTTTCAGGCGAATTGGGATTGACACGCTTTCCGCTCCTGATTAAGAAAATGTGGCATCCGGCCGGACAGCCGCCTGTTCTGCAATTTCCATCACGACGGCGCACCGCTCAAACACCAGCCGCGATCCGATAAATCGGTCTTAAAAGGCGCCTTGCCCTGCGCCTTAAACCCATTTGCATCCGTTCCGACATCCGGTGCGTGAGTTATTTCAATCTCAGCCTTAGGCGAGGAGGATTGCGCATGCATGTCAACACCTGGCCCACCGACTGCTGGCCCGAAGACGTACCGCGCAATATCACCGGATACAGCAAACCACTCTTTTCCATCCTCGATGAGACCGCCGCCGAATATGGCGATCAGGTCTACACCATCTTCAGCGGGGCCACCCGAACCTTCGGTCAGGTGCAGGAGACCGCCAACCGCGTGGCCAATTTCCTGATTGACCGCGGCATCCGCAAGGGCGACCGGGTGGCCATCTTTCTTCCCAATCTGGCGCACTACCCGATGGTTTATTTCGGAATCCTCAAGGCCGGGGCCGTGTGCGTCACCTGCAACCCCCTTTACACGGCCGGGGAGCTCAACTACCAGCTCAAGGATGCCGGCGCCAAAGCCCTCTTCTGCATGGATCACCCCCAGTTCTACCCCGTCACGGTGGCGGCTGTTCAGGACACGGATATCGAGACCGTGGTCATCTGCAGCGTCAAATCCATCCTCCCGACGCTGAAAGGCTTCATCGGCGGCCTGCTCGGCAAAATTCCCAAAGCCGGCCGCTATACCGCCGGCCATCTATTCTTCGACCAGATTATAAAGCAGGCCCGACCCCGGGCACCGGTCATCGAGATCGATCCCGAAAGGGATTTGGCGGTAATCATCTACACCGGCGGCACCACCGGCGTTCCCAAGGGGGCCGCCCTTACCCACGCCAACCTCGTCTTCGATGTCATGGCATTGGATCAATGGGTTCGCATCCCGCAGAAGCCGGGAGGCCGGCCGGAGCAATTGCGTCGAGGCGGTTTTCACTGCTTCTTAGGCGTTCTTCCGATGTACCACAGCTTCGGAATGACAATCATAATGCTCTGGTCCTGCCTTATTGCCAGCCGTCTGGTGTGCATTCCGGATCCCCGAGCCGGCAACCCACCTTTTACCGAAGTTCTCAAGGCGGTGGAAGACAACAAAGCCACTATACTGTCAGCCGTACCAACTATCTTCGTAGCCTTCAACAACCATCCCCTGCTGGATAAGTTCGACCTGTCCTCCATCATGGGCTGCGGCTCCGGCGGCGCCCCCATGCCGGTGGAGGTGGCCAAGACCTTCGAGGAAAAAACCGGTTCGGTGATCTTTGAGTGCTATGGGTTGAGTGAAACCGCGCCGCTGGCCACCGGCAATCCCACCGACAAGCATTCGCGGCGTTTCGGTACGGTCGGATTTCCCATCTCCAATACGGATGTTAAAATCATGGATCTCGCCACCGGAACCGAAGAGCTGCCCCGCGGGAAGGATGGCGAGATCGCTATCAGCGGCCCCCAGGTGATGCAGGGCTACTGGAACAAACCCGAAGAGAACGTCGCTGTATTCCGCGATGTCCGAGGCCGACGCTATTTTCTTACGGGAGATATCGGCCATGTGGACGAGGACGGCTACATCGTCATCACGGACCGTAAAAAGGACATGATCATCGTGGGGGGGTTCAACTGCTATCCGCGCGAAGTCGAGGAGGTCTTGTATACCCATCCCAAGGTCGCCCTGGCGGCCGTGGTGGGTGTGCCTGATCTCAAAAGCGGCGAGGCCGTTAAGGCCTTTATCCAGCTGGTACCCGGTGCGAGCGCCACGGAAGAAGAGATCATCGGCTACTGCCGGGAGCACCTGGCCGGTTACAAGCGCCCCCGCCGTGTCGAATTCCGTGAGGCCCTGCCCACATCGGTGATCGGCAAGGTTTTGCGGCGTGTTTTGCGGGACGAAGAGCACGAAAAAGCGCAAAAGGAGACGTAATGACCGATTTCAGTGAGTTGACCCGCCTGGATGCCATTGCCCAGGCCGAACGGGTGCGGAGAAAAGACATTCAGGCGATCGAGCTGGTGGATGCCGCCATCGAACGCATCGAGGCCGTCAATCCCAAGCTCAACGCCGTCGTGACGAAGATGTTCGACCAGGCGCGGGAAGCCGCCCGGAGGCCTTTGCCGGAAGGGCCTTTTACCGGCGTGCCGTTTCTCCTGAAGGACATCCTCGGCATGTGCAAAGGTGTCCCCATGACCGTTGGGTCCAAGCTCCTGCGCGATCTCGTCCCCGACCACGACAGCGAACTGGTAAACCGCTTGCGGCAGGCCGGTTTGATTTTCGTGGGCAAGACCAATGTACCGGAATTCGGTACTCTGCCCACAACGGAATCCCAATTGTTCGGCCCCTGCCGCAACCCCTGGGATACCACCCGCAGCACCGGGGGCTCCAGCGGGGGCTCGGCCGCGGCCGTGGCTTCGGGGATGGTCCCCATGGCGCACGCCAACGACGGGGGCGGGTCGATTCGGATACCGGCGTCCTGCTGCGGTCTCTTCGGTCTGAAACCGACCCGGGCCCGCAATCCTTTGGGGCCTGATTTCGGAGAAGGCTGGGGCGGACTGATGGCCGAGCATGCCCTGACCCGATCCGTACGCGACAGTGCCGCCCTGCTGGACGCCACGGCCGGCCCCGAGCTTGGCGATCCTTACTGGGCGCCCCCGGCCAAACGTCCCTTTTCAAGGGAAGTCGGCGCCGATCCGGGCGTCCTGCGCATCGCCCATGCGATTTCTCCGGATTTTCCGGTTCACGCGGATTGCCGCCGGGCGGCGGAAGAAGCGATGGCCCTGTGCCGCGACCTGGGCCACCATATCGAGGAATTGCCCCTGGCGCTCGATGTCCCTTTCGAGCACTTTGCATCCTGTGTGCGGGTCGTCATTGCCGCGGGAACGGCCTCAGTCCTCAAAATGCTGGGCGCCGGCCCGGGCCAGGTGGAGCCCATGACCTGGGCCCTGTATGAGATGGCCCGAAACATCGACGGAGCAGACTACGTCCTGGCGCTGGAACAGCTCCAGCGCAGCTCCCGCACGATTGCGGGCTGGTTTAAGCATTATGATGTACTGCTGGCCCCGACCGTCCCGGAACCGCCGCCGTTGCTGGGCTCCTTCGATCCGGCACCGGAAAATCCCCTCCAGGGGTTCGACCGGGCCGGACACTATGTTCACCTGAACCCCCTCGCCAACGTCACCGGCCAGCCGGCCATGTCCGTGCCGTTGTTCTGGAATGAGGCGGAGCTGCCCATCGGCGTCCACTTCATGGGCCGCTTCGGCGATGAGGCCACCCTGTTTCGCCTGGCCGCGCAACTGGAAGCCGCCCAACCCTGGGCACACCGGACACCGCCCATCCATGCCGCCGCTGGCGACTGACACACCGAACGGCGGTTAGCCCCTCGGGAGAGCCAACCGCCGCAGTCCGCATATCAAGACGTGTGTTCCAGCAGAATCCGCAGCATCCGCCGCAGGGGTTCGGCCGCCCCCCACAGGAGCTGGTCCCCCACGGAAAAGGCGGTCAGATATTCCGGCCCGATCGTCAGCTTGCGCAACCGGCCCACCGGCACCGTGAGCGTGCCGGTCACCTTGGCCGGCGTCAATTCCCGCAGGGTGATGTCCTTCTCGTTGGGGATCACCGCAACCCAATCGTTGTGTCCGGCGATCAAGGCCTCGATGTCATCCAGGGGCAGGTCGCGCCGCAACTTGATGGTGAAGGCCTGGCTGTGGCAGCGCATGGCGCCGATGCGAACGCATTGGCCGTCGATGGGTACGGGGTTGCCCTGGCGGCCCAGGATCTTGTTGGTTTCGGCATAGCCCTTCCACTCCTCCCGGGTCTGACCGTTTTCCATGGGGCGGTCGATCCAGGGGATCAGGCTGGCCGCCAACGGGGCGCCGAACTGGGCCACCGGGAAATCCCCGCTACGCAGGGTGTCGGTGACCCGCTGATCCAGGGCTTTGATGGCGGAAGCCGGATCGTTCAGCAGGGCCTCCGCTTCACTCCCGATGGTGTGCATCTGGGCCACCAGTTCGCGCATGTTGTTGGCCCCGGCGCCGGAAGCCGCCTGGTAGGTCATGGAGGTCAGCCATTCCACAAGGTCCTTCGCGAACAGGCCGCCTAAGGCCATGAGCATCAGGGATACGGTGCAGTTGCCGCCGATAAAATCTTTGACGCCCTCGGTCAGGGCCTTGTCGATGACCTGCCGGTTGACCGGATCGAGCACGATCACGCTGGCGGGATCCATCCGCAGGGTCGAAGCGGCATCGATCCAGTAGCCCGGCCAGCCGTTTTGCCGCAGTGCCGGATGGGTCTTCTCGGTATAGCCACCGCCCTGGCAGGACACGATGATCTCCATCTGCGCCAGACGCGCCAGATCGAAGGCATCTTCCACCAAAGGCACGTCCCGGCCGATGTCAGGCCCCTTCTGCCCCGCCTGGGAAGTTGAAAAGAAATAGGGATCGTAACCGCTGAAATCGTCTTCCGCCTGCATACGATCCATGAGGACCGAGCCGACCATTCCCCGCCATCCGATAAAGCCGACACGTTTCATCTTCTGCACTCCTTTTTCTGGGTAAATGAAAAACAGGGCGCCAAATGAAAAAGCCTCTCTGAACCCCGGTGCCGGTTCAGAAAGGCTTACATTGCTTTGGATTCAATTCCTAGCGCCGCTTCCCGAACCAACCCCTTCCCGGGCGGGTCATTATGGTGGCGCCCCGCTTGGTGCCGGTGTGTGTTTTGGTTTTGGTCAGGTGGAGCGTCGGCATTGAACCTTTGATCCTGTCAATACGCTTTCGCGCTTTTAAATTAGCGGTACTTTCCTGTATCTAGCCCGAAAAGTCAACCATCCAAATCGGGTTGTCCGGCGGACCTTGTTCTCCCCAGGTGCGCGGCGCCATTTGCGGTCGTGATCGGGCATATGGCACACCAATTAGGATGACTATGCTTTGGGCGCCACCAGCCCTCTGACATCCGTAATTTTAAACCGGACGGCGGCTACGATGGCGTTGGCGGAGCGGTCGCCGGCCACTTCCCGGATGTTTTTCCGGAACGAATCCAGCAGTTCACCGTAGCGCTCAAAGGAATCCAGTTCCAGGTAAAGCCGGGCCCCCTTCCATTCCGTCGGGGATTCGCCGGGCTCGATCACGATGAAACTGGCCTTGGGATTTTCCTGCAGATTTTGGAAGGACCGGTTGTCGCCGATGGCCATGATCACGGTGTCCTCGTCGATCATGCGCGGCGAGCCGAAAACGGCGGCGTCGACATTGCCGTCTTTGTCGGCCGTGGCCAGCGCACCAATGCGGGTCTTCTTGTTGAACATCCTCATCACCTGTTTTCGATCCATGTCGTCTCCTTATGGTTTTGGGCCGCGTATACACAGACACTATCGCCAATGTTTCCGATCCATCCGGAAGTCAATGAACCTTGTTAATCAGTGGCCGTCCCGAAATGGTAGATTTTAGTTCCTGTCAAGGCCCGAACGCGTTTTCCCGCTTTGCGGGACTTCCCATCCGATTGATTCCCAGCGGTGGGTGTCAACCGGCGGAATAGTTCACTGTTTCGAGGATTGACAACAAGCGAGACGCGGCCAGGGGCCGAAAGATGCCATTTCGGGCTGGACACTGATAGGGTAATACCGAACCTCGCCGGCGCAACGGGTGTCACGGGCGGTTCCAACCGCAATCGGCTGAGGGGAGGACTGAACTGGGACTTTCACCATAGTGGGGCGCTTCCGCCGGGCGACCGGGCGGTGGCTTTCAGTTTTTCGGGTCATGCCGGAGACAACGCTACACGGTGGGATTTCTGGCGCCCCCCCTGAGATGGCATAGGAAGCCTGGTTATATCGTCGGCCGGATATAGTCGACGGCGACACCAAAGCGCAGTCGGTTCGCCTTCTCCAGAGATTCGCAGCGGGTAACCCGGGCCGTAACCATACTGATGAAACTTGCCAGTTGGTGATCTTCAGGACGGTTTTCGGTCGCACAGGCGAAATCGGCGACCACATCGCATTCGCCATCGCCCCACAAAGGGGCGGCGGCCCCGCAGGCTAGCGGAAGAATGACGATGCAGCTGCCGGGGCTGAGCTTGCGGGTAGAAAAGAAAAACATCCCGCTGCGGCTGAAGTTGCGGACGATGCCGATATAGTTTTCGTTCTTGTTCAGCTGCGAGAAGGTTATCGCGTTGTTTGTCGTGAAGCGGGGTTCTCTGCGTTTATCGCTCATTTCGTTTGTCACGCCGGCACCCTCCAGTGTTCTCCGACACCGATCCTGACCCGAATCGACGGTGGGGCTTAAACCACATCCATGGGCAGCACCTAACATCCGCTACCGCCTAGGTTACCCCACCCGGCCTGCGCCGTCTTCAAGGTTTTGGTTTACGCGCAGCAGCGGCTATCAAAAGGCATTCGGAGACTGGCGGGGAGTCCTCAGCGGTCGAAGCTGCAATAGCATGGGCCGAGGATCGTTGAGGTCATGGCCGCATCCAGGCGAAGCGATGCTGCTCTTGGTGCGCTGAACTGTTACAAAATGAGGGCTCTCAGGGCTGATGTCAAGAATCAGGAGGCACGAAACAAGCCCGATGACAGGTTTTGTCAGGCTCTCCCCACCGTCGGGCCGACAGCACCCGGCGGCATCGCGCAAAGGGCCCCAATGCTACTGGCTGAAAAAGCGGTAGATAGCAGCAAAATCCTCTTCCCCCAGGCCGTGCTGTTCAGCAAGGGCGTAGATCTCTTTGACGCTGTTCAGGGCCGGCAGCGCGACATTACATTCGTAGGCCGTCCGGGCGGCCAGATGGAGGTCTTTGCGCATCCAGCGCAACGGGAAATGGGCTTTGAAATCATTCCGCTCGATGAGGCCTTGTTTCAGCTGCAGAAAAGGAGCCGCCACCGGGGAACTGAGGATCGTTTCGGCGATGGTGGCTTTGGCAAACCCCAGGGCTTCGCCGAGCACCAGCGCTTCGCTGTAAGCGGCCATGGCGCTGCCCAGCATGAGGTTGACCAGCATCTTCATGGCCGCCCCCTGCCCCGCTTCCCCCATGGGTAAAATCGCCTTGCCCATGCAGGCCAAAAGGGGACGGGCTTCTTCCAGATCTTCGGCCTTACCGCCCACGAAGAAAACCAGCTCGCCGTTTTCAGCCGGTCCTTTGGTGCCAGCCACCGGGGCGTCCAGGTGGCGCACCCCGCTGTCAGCGGCCACGCCCGCCATCCAGCGTGCAAAACCGGGATCCACCGTGGAACAGTCGACCCACAGGGCGCCTTGCGGCAGAGCACCTAAAAATCCATTTTCCGCGACCGCCAGATTCTGCACCACCTCGGGGGTAGGCAGCATGGTAAACAGCACGTCCACCCGGCTTGCCAGATCGCTCGGGGTCGCTGCCCACTTCGCCCCCCGGGCCAGCAGATCTTCGGCCTTGGACGCGGTGCGGTTGTGAATCGTCAGGTCGTATCCGCCGTCCAGGAGATTGCGGGCCATACGGCTGCCCATAATGCCCAAACCGATGAAACCGGTTCGCATGGATCCTCCTTTAGCTGTTCCATTGCATTGGGTGTTCGCAATTCGCCCTCATCGGGCCGGCGGCGCCATGAATTCGGGGCCCACCGGGTCCGGAATCGTCTCCGCCAGAATCGCATCCACCGCGCTCTTGAAGGCCCCGTCGATCTGCCAGCCCACAATATCCTCGATGGGATCCATCTGCTCCGGACGGCGTCCGCCCCAAATGGCGATCGCAGCCCCCATGTCGAGTACCCAGCGCACGGCAGCGGCCAACAGTGTTCGCTGATAACGCTCCCGGGCGAGCTGTTCGATGCGGCTAGCCGCCGTAAGATAGTGGTCGAAGCGCGGGGCCTGGAACTTGGGATCATAGTTGCGCAGATCGTCGCCGGAAAAATCGCGGTCGGACGTCATCTTGCCGGAGAGCAGTCCCCGGCAGAGAGCCCCGTAGGTCATGAGCGCAATGCTGTTCCTTTTGCAATAGGGCAAAATGTTATCCTCGATGTCGCGCTCAAATATATTGTAAGGCGGTTGGCACAGGTGCAGGTCGACGGCCTGACGAAAGACATCCATCTGGTCCGGCGAAAAATTGCTCACACCGCAGGCCCTGATCTTGCCTTGTTTCTTCAGGCGCTCCATGACGCCTGCCGTATCCTCAAAGGGGACTTTCGGATCGGGCCAGTGGATGAAATAGATATCGATGACATCGGTCTGCAGACGCTTGAGGGAGGCCTCCACCTCTTCGCCGATGCGCGCGGGCAACGAATTGCGCGAGACCTTGCCGTCCTGCCATGCCAGTCCGGCCTTGGTGGAGATATGGATCTGCGTCCGCCGGCCGTACTGCTTGACGGCCCGCCCGACGATTTCCTCGGAACGTCCGAACCCGTAAACCGGGGCCGTGTCGATCAGGTTCACGCCCTTGTCGAGGGCCGCGTGGATCGTGTCGATGGACATCTTCTCATCCGTACCGCCCCACATCCAGCCTCCGATGGCCCAGGTCCCCAAAGCGATGCGGGACACCTCCAAATCCGTCCCCGGGATGGTCACCATTTCCATTTGAAAAACTCCTTTCGTCTAACCGGCGCTGGCGCAAAACCGCTATGCGTTATGATGCCCACTAAACAGCTATCTTTTTGTTCCGATGAATAGAAGGCAGCGGCTGGTGGTTGTAAATGGGGTTGATGCCGTATTTATGACAGGCGCCCCCCCTTCCAATACGCACCCTTCACAAACCGCCTGCCAGGTATAAAAAGGAAAAAGTCGCTGCCAAAGGGCGCTCACTTGGTGGTGACGAAATAAATGATCGATCGCCTGTCATGGTCGAGCCGGAAATGGCACAATGGGTCCTAGATCATCTGGTGTTGTTGGGGTGCGCTGCTCATAGGGACACATTTCGCCTTTCGCCAGGCATCCTTCGGCTTGCTGCCCAAAAAAGCCCGAGCCAATGACCAATGTGGGAAGCGGCTCCAGGCCGATTTCAGGTCGACACTGATTAAACGTTTTCAGCAGGGGAAGCATTGAACTTCCACGATCAATGGCATTGCAAACAAGCCGCTCGGAATCACCAATCCCCATGTAGATGTTTAAAAGATAGGCGACCGCCTCATTACCCGCATCGGAGCGATCGCGCAGGATGGCGTTAAACCATTTGTTGACCTTAGGCGTATACCGGGATTCAGCACGCCAAAGACCGTCCTCAGTGTACTGCTCGCGCACCTGCTTGATCCGCAGTTCCATAAAGGGCCTTACGATCCAGTAGGCCTGGTGAGACAGGGCTGGGGGTTTGCAATCCTCCGCCTGGACGGCGCCTCCCACTAGCATAAAGGCCAGCAGCAAGAAAACGGTACGCATGGTTTATCTCCTGAAGGTCGTCGTCAGCTTGGCGCGGTATCGTCTTTGAATCGCAACGCACCACTGGCCGTAAAGGCAAACATCGGCCCCCAGGCCACTTCCCAGTAGGTGCCGTCCGGATCGGCAAAGTAACCGCTGAAGCCGCCCCATCCGGTGTTCTGGGGGGGCTTCACGATACGCCCCCCGGCCGATCCCACCCGCTCCATGATCGCCCGGACCTCATCCCGGCTGCGGGCGTTGTGAGCCAGCGTGATGCCGCCGAAACCGCCGCGGCTGACCGTGAGGTCGGGTGCGATATCCTGGGCAAGATCCTTTAGCGGATAGAGGGCAAGCCAGGTTCCCGGCAGTTCGATAAAAGTGACACCGTCATAGGATGTGTTGGGGGGCGTATCCAGAACGGTTTCATAAAATGCGGTGGCCCGGCCCAAATCGGCCACGCCGAGGGTTACCATGCTGAGCCTTGGGATTTTCATGATCTCTCCTTGGCCGAAGCCATGAACACGCAGGTACGATACTCCGGGTGCGCTTCGTTCAGTTGAGGTTATGGATGATGTCTCCTATCGTTTTAACCCCCGCCTCCAATGCGTCACTCCAGGGAAAGCCGCAGGACAACCGGATGCAATGGCGGTAGCGGCGGGTGGTGGAACACATGATGCCCGGCATGATGGCGATGCGCTGCTCACGGGCCTGATGGAACACGTCCAAGGCATCGATCTTGTTGGCCAGTTCGATCCACAGGGTAACGCCGCCTTTGGGGGAAGTCATCTTCGTCCCCTCCGGGAAATAGCGGGCCACCGCCAGGGCGAGATTGGCGGCCTGGGTCTTGAGGGCCGGACGGAGTCGACGGAGGTGGCGCTCGAAGGCGCCATCTTTTAAATAGGCGGCCATCACAAGCTGGTTCAGGGTCGGGGAGGCGATGGAAAGATTCAACTTGAGCCGCCGCACCTTGTCCCGGTAGCGGCCCGGGATGGTCCAGCCCAACCGCAACCCCGGGGCCAGGGTCTTGGAAAAGGAAGAACAGTAGAGCACCTCCCCCGTACGGTCATAGGCCTTGAGCGGTGTGGGGCGCGTTTCCTCGAAAAAAAGCTCCCCGTGGATATCGTCTTCGATGATCGGAATACCACGCTCCCCGAACATCGTGACCAGACGCTTCTTATGCGCGTCCGGCATCACACAGCCCAGGGGATTGTGAAAATTCGGCACGAGAATGCATGCGGCAACCGGGTTTTCACGGACCGCGCGCTCCAGGGCCTCCAGATCGATGCCCTTCTGGGGATCGGTGGGCACTTCCAGGGCCAACATGTTCAAATCTTCGATCAGCTGGAGAAACCAGGGATAGGTGGGCGATTCGACCACGATGGTATCCCCCGGACGGGCGGCCGCCTGGAGGCACAGCCCCACGGCCTCGATGCAGCCGTTGGTGATCACCAGATCGTCGATGTCGTTCACCGGGCCGATATGCAGGCTCCGCTTGGCAATCTGCTCCCGCAGGCCCGGATTGCCGTATGGATTTTCATAGGTCGCAAGGCCGGTGGTCAACTGCCGGGCGGTCAGGGCGCGCAGGCTGCGGGACAAGGCCTTGACCGGCAGGAGCGCCGGAGCGGTCAGCGTGCCGCCGAGCTGCAGAAACGATGGATCGCTCATGGCCTCCACGATGGAACTGGCCAGTGTGCTGACGGTCACTTTTTTGGGAACCGCCCGGTAGCGCTGCCAGTCCGGCGCCTTAAGAATCCTTTCCTTGCGGGGACGGACGAAATAGCCCGATTTCTGGCGCGGGGTCACCAGGCCGCGCTTTTCAAGCTCGATAAAGGCCTGGTAGACCGTGGTGATGCTCAATCCGGTCCTCCGATGAAGGCGGCGGATGGACGGCAGTTTTTCACCGGCCCGGTAGACCCCGGTGGTGATATTGCTTTCAAGTTCATCCGCCAGGCGGATGTAGCGAAACCCTTCTTTAACGGCCGTCTGCGAACCCAATGAAAGTTCCCGCATCTGTTATGGTCGTAAAATTTATTTTCTGTATCTGTTATTACTTAGCAGATGTGGTACCCCTCGGCAACCGGTTTTCGTTGGTTGGAAGATGTTGAGCGCCGTCTGGGTCTTGCGCGGGCAGCACCGCTTCGATAGCCTGTCCCCATGCGCCTGCCGAAGAAAGATAAATTTCCCATGCAAGTTGCTGTTGACCATCGCCCAAGCCACCTGCACGAAACCGCCGCGCTTCAGTTGCGCCGCGGCTTCATTGCCAATCTGCCGGTGGCGGCCAGCGTTGCCGCCTACGGGAGTGTGCTGGGGGTGCTGGCCGCCCAGAAGGGTATCGGCTGGTCCACACTGCTGCTGATGAACCTTTCCGTCTTTGCCGGTTCGGCCCAGTTCGTGATGGTGGACATGTGGGCCCCGCCGCTGCCCGTGGTCGAAATGATTATGGCCGTTCTGATCATCAATATGCGCTACCTGCTGATCGGGGCCTCCCTGCACCCGCTTTTCCAAGGCAAAACCCTGCGGCACAAAATGGCCATGATGCACCTGGTGGCCGACGAGAACTGGGCGGTGACCATGGCCGCCCACCGCAGCGGCATTGCCACGACGGCTTTTCTCTTCGGCGGAGGCCTCTGTGTGCTCTCGGCCTGGTGCGCCGGCACCATGCTGGGACACCGGCTCGGCGCCGTGGTGCAGAACCCCGAGGCCTATGCCCTGGACTTCGCTTTCGTGGCCGTATTTACGGCCCTGACGGTGAGCCTGTGGCGTGGACGGCAGGACGTCCTGCCCTGGCTGGTGGCCGCTGTGGTAGCGGTCGGTGTGGAAAAACTTCTGCCCGGCAAGTGGTACATCCTGGCCGGCGGCATCGCCGGCGCCCTGGTGCCGGTGTTGCGCCCATACGGCGGCCAATGGCGAAAGGGAAAACGTGATGGTCTGGGATAACATGGATATGGCGGCGATTACGGCCGTTCTGGGGGCGGCGGCCGCCACCTATGGACTGCGCCTGGGCGGCCTGCTGCTCTCCGAGCGGCTGCCCCAAAACGGCGGATTCCGGCGCTTCATGGAAGCCCTGCCCGGCACCATCCTGCTCTCCCTCGTAGCGCCCGGCATTCTGGCGGCGGGACCTTGGGGTGCTGTGGCGGCCGCCAGTACGGCCGTGTGCACCTGGAAGACCCGCAACGTCTTCCTGTCGATGATTGTCGGGGTGGTCATCGTGGCCGCCACCCGCCGACTGGGTCTGTGACCAACTCGATTCAAGACCTGTCTGTCAGACACTCAGTTTGTACCCCACGCCATAGATGGTCCGGATGACCTCTTTGCCGGGAAGCCGCGCCGCGATTTTTTTGCGCAAATTTTTCATATAGTTACCTGTCTGTCGGCTGCGGTTTAGGTCCTTCCTTAAAATCATTGACCGCCATTTGCAATCGTCATTCCGTCATTCCTGACAAATCCCAGATTTCCTCCACAATTTCTCCACATTCAAGGCTAAATCATCTCATGCGCAGCAAAAAACTGGCGAAAAGGGCATTTTTCATGTCGTCCATTTCCCGACATCCAACGTCACACACAATAGATAAACCGTCTTGCAGATCGGTTTGGTGAAGGCAGCGATAATGCAACTTTTTTCAGGCAAGGATGTCGCCGGCGACCGGGGCATCATTTCAGCACATCGAGATCGATAGCGAGGAGAGACGCCTCATCGTGACACGCATATTCCCCATCATTGGCCTGCTCGGGCTCCTCGTTTTTCAGGCGGGGTGTGCCGCGGTAGGTCCGGATTACATCAGGCCGCAGATGTCCCTGCCCGATCAGTGGCACGGTATTTCCGCTCCGGGATCGCCCCCTGGCGACCGTTTGTTGCCGGACTGGTGGGAAACCCTGAATGCCCCGGTTCTAACGGATTTGATCGATCAGGCGGCCGCCGCCAATCTGGATGTCCGCCAGGCTGCTTCACGGGTGCGTCAAGCCCGTTTGCAGCGCCGGCAAACCCAGGCCGCGCTGTACCCGACCGTGGATGCCACCGGCAGCGCCCGCAAAAGCGGCGCCCATGCCAATGACGGGACCTATTCGGATAGTGAACTCTACGCCGCGGGGTTCGATGCCGGCTGGGAGCTGGATGTCTTCGGCGGTGTGCGGCGCGCGGTGGAGGCCTCCCAGGCCGACGTCGAGGCTAACGTCGAAAATCTCCGGGATGTCCAGGTGACCCTGCTGGCGGAAGTGGCCGTCAACTATGCCGATGTGCGCACTTATCAGGCACGCCTGGCCGTAGCCGAGCGCAATCTGGCGATCCAGGAAGAGACCTGGCAGCTGCTGGATGCCCTTTCCCGGGCGGGCGCGGGCGATGAACTGGCCGTCACCCAGGCCCGTTACAACCTGGAAAGCACGCGCGCGAAGATTCCCGATTTGAAGGTCGGGTTGGAAGCGGCCCTGAACCGGCTGGCCGTGCTGACCGGAAAGGCGCCGGGTTCGCTGCACAGTGGCTTGGAAGAGATCCAGCCGATTCCCCGGGTATCCGTCGCGATGGCTGTCGGCATCCCGGCCGATGTCGTGCGCCAGCGGCCGGACATCCGCCAGGCCGAGCGCGAACTGGCCGCCCAGACCGCCCGCGTCGGCGAAGCGACAGCCGAACTCTACCCCAAGTTCACCCTGAGCGGCTCCATCGGGCTGGAATCCCTCTCGCTGGGCGACCTGTTCTCTTCCGGAAGTTCGCTGTGGTCCATCGGGCCCTCGGTCAGCTGGCCGGTCTTCGACGCCGGGGCGATTCGCAGCCATATCGGTGTGCAGGACGAACTCCGGCAACAGGCCCTGTTCACCTATGAAGCCGTGATCCTCTCCGCGCTCGAAGAAGTCGAAAACGCCCTGACCGCTTACGCCCAGGACCAGCATAAAATCGCGTCCCTGCAAGCCGCCGCCGAGGCCGCCCGCCAGGCCGCCCAGCTGGCCGGCCAACAATACATCGCCGGTCTGACCGGCTTCAGCGACGTGCTGGACGCCCAGCGCTCGTTGCTCTCCTTCGAGGACCAGATGACGGAAAGTCAAGGGGCGATTTTCGCGGATTTCGTCCGGCTTTACAAAGCACTAGGGGGCGGTTGGCAATCCTTGGAGCAAACGCCTTTAACGACGGCGCCCGCAAAGAACAAAGGATAATCGACATGTTGGACCCGAATACGAGCTCCGTGGAAAAGATCCTGGCCGACAAGGCGACGGCTTCCGGCCGCCGGCGACGGTGGCTCTGGATCACCGGCATCGGCCTTGTGGCGGTGATGGCAGCGTTGGCCGCCCTGTTTGGTACGCGGCAACCAAACGGCGCCTCCCGCTTCCAGACCCAGGCGGTGCAGCAGGGCGACCTGGCCATCACCGTCACGGCCACGGGCAACCTGGAAGCCACCAACCAGGTCGAGGTGGGCAGCGAGTTGTCCGGCATCATTACCCGAATGACCGCGGACTATAACGATACGGTAAAAGCCCGCCAGCCGCTGGCCTATCTGAACGACGTCAAATACAAAGCCGCCGTCATGAAATCCAAGGCCGAAGTGGCCTCGGCCCAAGCCCAGTACCAGGAAGCGCTGGCCACCCGCGAAGCCAATCAAAAACAGGTGCAGCGCTACCGCAAGGCCCGGGAATTGACCAAGGGCAAACTGCCCTCATTGAACGATCTGGAACAGGCCGAGGCCGAGCTAAAAAAGTCGACGGCCGCGGTAACGGCCGCGGCCGCCGCCATCGAGATGGCCAAAGCATCCCTGCAATCCAACGAGGCCGATCTCGAAAAAACCATCATCTATGCCCCCATCAGCGGCATCGTCCTCAGCCGGAATGTGGAACCCGGACAAACCGTGGCGGCATCCCTGGAAGCACCCGTGCTCTATGTCCTGGCCGAAGATCTGCGCCGCATGGAACTCCAGGTGGATGTGGATGAAGCCGATGTGGGCCAGGTCCGGGAAGGTCAGACCGCCACGTTTACCGTGGATGCCTACCCGGACCAGACCTTCGAGGCCCACATTACCCAGGTGCGTTACGGGGCCGAAACCACCGACGGTGTGGTAACTTACAAGGCCGTGCTGAGTGTGGAAAATCCCGATCTTCTGCTGCGGCCCGGCATGACGGCCACGGCCGACATCACAGTGTTGAAAATCGAAGATGCCCTGCTCGTGCCCAACGCGGCCTTACGCTTCACCCCGTCGGTGCCCTCTGCCGAAACGAATGCCAAACGCGGCCTGTTGGATTCCCTGCTGCCACATCCGCCCCGGCGCACCAAATCCAAAAAGATAGGCGGGCCGGATGCGGCCAACGCTTCACAGGTCTGGGTTCTGCAGGAAGGGCGGCCGCAACCGGTCCGGGTCGAAAAAAGGGCCACGGACGGCGCCTTGACAGCGGTTCGATCAAAAGATTTGAAGGTCGGTATGGATCTGATTGTCAATGCCCTTACCACGAGCAACTGAGTCGTTGAAAATGTCACCGGTACCGAAGAAATTATTGATCGAATTCCGCAAGATCGCCAAGGTTTATGGGAGCGGTGTCGCGTCCATGCGGGCCCTGGATGGTATCGATTTGCAGGTCGGCGACGGCGAGTTTGTCGCCATGATGGGACCCAGCGGCTCCGGAAAATCCACTTGCCTCAACATACTGGGCTGCCTCGACACCCCCACCGAAGGGACTTACCGCTTCGACGGGGTGCCGGTGGAGCACCTGGCCCGGGACCAGCGGGCGCTGCTGCGCCGCCACTTTTTGGGCTTCGTTTTCCAGGGGTTCAATCTCCTGAACCGCACCTCGGCCCTTGAAAACGTCGAATTGCCCCTCATTTATCGCAAAATCCCCGCCAAGGTCCGCCGCGCGAAGGCCCTGGCAGCCTTACGGGCCGTGGGGTTGGAAAACCGGGCGCACCATGCACCGGGCGAGTTGTCCGGCGGCCAGCAGCAGCGGGTGGCCATCGCCAGGGCCATCGTGGGGCAACCACGGGTGTTGCTGGCCGACGAGCCCACCGGCAATCTGGATTCCGTGCGCAGCCACGAGATTGCCGAGATGCTGCGGGAATTCAACCGACGGCAGGGCATCACCATCGTCATGGTAACCCACGAAGCTGAAATGGCCGCCTATGCCGACCGCCAAATTCACTTCCAGGACGGTATGATCAGGTCGGATAGTCGCAATGGAGGAACCTCCTGATGCTCTGGGAAACATTTTTGCTCGCCCAACGAACGATCCGGCGCAACGTGCTGCGCTCCTTCCTGACGATTTTGGGCATTGTCATCGGCGTGGCCGCCGTGATCACCATGGTCACCCTGGGCAGCGGGGCCACGGCCAAGGTCACCAGCGACATCTCCTCCCTGGGCAGCAACATGCTCCATGTCCGTCCCGGCCAGGGGATGCGGGGACCGGGCGGTGCCCGCACCAGCGCGGACGCCTTCACGGTGGAAGACGCCACCGCCATCGCCAACAACATTGCCGGGCTCAAGGCCGTCGCGCCGACGGCCTCCGCGGCCAGTCAAGCCATTCACGGCAGTGCCAACTGGGCCACCTCCGTGACCGGCGCCACCAATGCCTATCTGGATGCCCAGGGATGGCAGCTGGACCAGGGGCGTATCTTCGCCGTGAACGAATTAAAAGCCGGCAAAGCGGTCTGTCTGGTGGGGCAGACCGTCCGAAGGGAACTCTTCGGCAATACCCCTGCCTTCGGCCAGTCCCTGCGTCTGGGGAAACTGGCCTTCAAGGTCATCGGCACTCTCAAGGCCAAAGGCCAGTCCACCTTCGGCACGGACCAGGATGACATCGTCATCGTTCCGCTGCGCACGCTGCAACGCCGCATCAAGGGCAATACCGACGTCCAGGCCATCCTGGTCGCGGTGGCCGACGGCGTCTCCACCAGCGCCGTTCAGCGCGAGATCGAACAGTTGATGCGTGAGCGGCGCGGCATCAAGGCGGATCAGGATGATGATTTCCATGTGCGCGACATGAAGGAAATCATCGACACCCTCACCGGAACCACCACCGTCCTGACAGCCCTGCTCAGCGCGGTAGCCGGCGTCAGCCTCCTGGTGGGCGGCATCGGTATCATGAATATTATGCTGGTCTCCGTAACCGAACGCACCCGTGAAATCGGCACCCGGCTGGCCATCGGCGCTCTGGAGAGCGAAGTCCTGCTGCAGTTTCTGGTGGAATCGGTCGTTCTCTCCACATTCGGCGGTTTGGTCGGTATCGTTCTGGGTATCGGTGCCGCCGGGTCGGCCGCCCACCTGATTGGTGTGCCCTTTGTCTTCAAGCCCGGCATCGTCGTGGCAGCCTTTCTTTTTTCAGGCGCCGTTGGCGTTGTTTTCGGATACGTACCGGCCCGCAAAGCGGCGCAGTTAGATCCGATTGTCGCCTTGCGGTATGAATAAAAGGTTATAGGAGCAACTCGCCATTCGCGTTGCCCATTGAGGAATACTTCCTTTTTTATGGGCTTGACCGGCGGACCACCCTGTTCGGGTATAAGCCCGCCGGTCGAAGAAAGCCCTTATCAGCCCGAAAACGTTTCATCCCCGTCAAAAGGGATGACCTGCTCCGGGGCGAAACCCGACCTGGTTTTAGGGCGGGATGATGGTGCTGAGGCCATCGCATCGGGTATGGCCCCCTTCTTTAGCGCTTCCCCGTGCCCCTCCACCATCGCGACCAGATCACTCACCAGGTCCTGCATCTGTTCGGCCTGGGCCCGCATCTCTTCCGATGCGGAAGAGGACTCTTCGGCGTTGGCGGCGTTGCTTTGAACCACTTTGTCCATCTCGGTAACGGCCTTGTTGATCTGTTCCACACCTTGGGCCTGCTCGCTCGAAGCACTGGCGATTTCACCCAGGAGATCCGTCACCTTGGCGGTGGACGACGCAATTTGGGCAAACGCCTGGTTGGTTTCGCCGACCAGCGATGACCCTTCCGCGATGCGCCCGGCCGTACCCTCGATCAGGGCCGCTGTATCCCGGGCCGCATCGGCCGCCCGCAAGGCGAGATTGCGGACCTCGTCAGCCACGACGGCAAACCCGGCCCCCGCCTCACCGGCACGGGCCGCTTCAACCGCCGCATTCAACGCCAGCAAGTTGGTCTGAAAAGAGATCTCGTCGATCGTTTTAACGATTTTCTGGGTTTCGTCACTGGATCGGGAAATTTCCGCCATGGCGTCGGTCAGGGCCTGCATGGAGCCATTCGACTTTTCGACAATGGCTTTCGCGCTTTGCATCAACTGGTTGGCCTGGCCGGCATTTTGGGCATTCTGATTCGTCATGGCCGCCATTTCTTCCAGGGAGGCTGATGTCTCTTCGATGGAGGCCGCCTGTTCCGTGGCCCCGGAAGCCAGTGTCTGGCTCGCCGATGAAATCTGCACGGTCGCTGTCGCCACGCTTTTGGCACCGCTGTCCAACCTGCCGGTCAGCTGCTGAAGCGTCCTGGAGGTCTTCGAGATAACCATAAAGAGGACCGCCGCGATGATCAGCACGGTGGCGCCGCCCAAGCCGGAGGTCATCAGCTTGGTTTGGGAGTTGATATCCCGGCTGAAATCCTTGATGGTGGCTGCAACGGTTTGTACGGCGGCATTGTTCTGGGCCGCCACCTGGCCGAAATGGTCCTTCATCTCGCCCACCACGGCTTTCGCCTCTCCATCGATCACGGCACTGACGCTGCGGGTATTGGCGTCCACCATCCTCTCAAAACGACCGGATATGTCGGCGATGCGCTGCCGGGCAGCCGCTTTGCTCACGCATATGACGACTTTGCCAAAATGCTTACCTTCAATCTGAATCTGCCTCTCAACCCGCAGGACAGCCGGATCATCCTGCGAAGCGCTGAGAATCTTATCGAGCTTCTTGGTGCCGCTGCCCGTCTTCAAAAACCGCTGGATATCGGGGTCCTTGCGATCGATATAGCGGGTAAGGGGCTTGCCGTCCGGCTTCAAAAACAGGGCATAGACCACATCCGGGTTCTGGTTGGCGGCCTTGGCAAAGTTGATCAAGTCGATGAAATTGTTCGCCAGTATGGCGGCCGGGGCCACCTGGGCCAGAAGATCCGTCATCGAGTCGGCGTTGTTTTTAAGCATGTCTTCGAAGGATTGCCCCAGCACGGTCTTTTCCACCTCCAGCGCCGATCGCGATTCCTGGGATAGCGTTGCGGCGCTGGTTGTGGACATGTCGGATAGGCGGGTCTCGACCTCCCCGGAAAGCGCGCTGAAACTGTTTTGCGCACTCGCATCGGCCTTATTGACAGCCGTAACGATGGTGTCGCTGAGTTTGTCGAGCTGCTTTTGTTGCAGCACAATGAGAACCGTAGACAACAACAGCATACAAACGACAAGCACCGCCATGGTGGGAATGAGGAGACGCTGCCGAAGGCCGCCTGAAATTAGCTTGTGTATCATAACTCTTTGCTCCGCATAAATGGAATCGAATGGATCATGTTACGTCGGTCCGCCCTGATAAAGAAATAACCTGTTCGATCGGCGCAGAAGGCCCGCATATGGCCGCCGTTCTTCTTCCTACGGCCATGTGCGGAAAGCGGTGGCCACCAGGATCACTTGGCAGCATAGGCGCCGACCCGGAGAGTTTTTTGCAACGCCTCCACCGGCCCGTAATCCAGTGCATCGATCCAGCCGACCACTTTGGCACTCTTGGCCGCGGCATCGTCGGATGTCATCTGCTTAAGGGCTGCGACCACCTCTTGGGCGACCTGTGGGTCGGTATTTTTGGTTTTGGCCAGCGGCCACTCGGGATAAAGCGTTGTACTGCAAACAAAGGGGAAATCACTGTAGGAGACCTTGTGAACGATCTTGAATTCCTCCATATCCACAAGGCCCTCGGCGGCCATGCGCTCCAGGGTATCGGTACGCACGGTGCCGCAGTCCACCACCCCGTTCTGGATCGCGAGAACGACATTGTCGTGTTTGCCGGCAAACTCCACCGAGGCGCATTCCTGAAAGGGATCGATGCCGGCATCCACGAACTCCTTGTAGGCCATTTGCCAGCCTCCGAAGGAGCTTTTCTTGACCGCCATAAAACGCTTGCCCTTGACGTCGGCCAGGGTGTTGATGGCGTCATTGTCCGCCAGCGTCAAAACAACACCGCCAAACGATTTCAAGGGCTGGCCCTGTCGCGAATTGATCATCGTGGCGATGGCCGATGCGCCGAATCGGACCTTGGCGGTGACAAACATGGATGAATTCACCAGAAAGAAATCCACATCGCCGTTGGCGAGGGCCGAGTTTACCGCGTCGAAATCCAGGGGAACGATTTCAAAGGTTTTCCCGGCAACCTTTTGATTGAGATAATCAGCGGTCGCTTTCCACTGTGCCATGGCCTTGACCGGTCCCCGTTTGGCCAAAACGCCGATCTTGTATTGGTCTCCCGCGAATCCGCCGGTAGCCATCGTCAACACGAATGCGATTGCAATCACAATAATTCTTTTCATCATTAATCTCCTTCAATTGGAATTTGGGAAACATCGGATAGATGCACCCGGGTCATGACACTACAGACGGTTTCGGAAAACGATCGCGATCGGAGCCGGCTTATCTCGTGTAGGATGGCGGACATCAGCGCGCCAACAAACGAGTCATGGGGGATAACGCCGATAGCGAACGTTTGATAAATCCCACCGCTAAGATGCTGAGGGTTTATCGGTGTCGGGAAAATTTTCTTTAGGGATTTTGCTTCACGGTCATCTGGGGAGGGTTGAGCGGCGGAACGGTATTTACTTGCCGGGGCGACACGGCGTTTTCAATTTGGCGTCAAATTCCAGCACATTAGAAGTCATCTCAAAATCAGGATTTTGGTTTTAGATCAAGGCGGACACGCGTTTTATCCCGCAGAGCGGGACTTCCCATCTGATTGATTCTACAGCGGTGGGTGCCCGCAGGAATTCATTGGTATTTCGAGGACATAAGAGGAGCGTCCAACGCCGATACTTGTCAGCCTTTGGCTGATCGGGCTAAAAGACTTTTTAGAGATCGCTTCTATATAAAACGGAACCTCTGGACAAAGGACCGCAAAAGGTCGTGCCCCGCATCAGACCGCCTCTTTAGGAGGCCAGGATCTTTGCAATCATTTCGTCACGCTCGCGATCGGAGATGTAAGGCATCGTTTTTATGCGAAGGATCTCATCTTCACGCCCCCTTTTTCTGGCAGCGGCCGCTTCGGCGCGGATGAGGAGGTAGTCCAAATCACACGGTTTGATCAGAAAATCGGCCGCCCCCAATTTCATGGCCGCGATGGCGGAAGGCACCGTTGCATGACCGGTCAGCATGATAACCTCCACCAGGGGGTAGCGCTTCTTAATCGCTTGCACCACTTCAAAACCGTCGCTGCCGGGCATCCGGACGTCGAGAACCACGACGTCAATCGTGTCTTTTTTTTCCAACAGCATCAGCGCTTCAGTGCCGGAAAAGGCGCAGTCCGCCCGGAATCCCCTTTGGTCCAATCGTGTCGCCAGCGTTTCGATAAACAGCCGTTCATCATCGACAAGCAGAAAATGGATGGGCATCATCGCGGTCTCCACTGGCCTTGATATCCATGTCGGCGATCCGGTTATGACGTGACGAAGGTAAGTTCCGGCAACGACCGGGCGGCGGCCAAACCCATTTCATAGCCCTCCCTGAGTTTGGCGGAATCCGTGGTCATACGGCCGACCGCAAAATCGCGGGGTGGCGCGACAACCCGGATACGGCACCCCGCGGGCGGATTTTCAACAAAGTCGATGGATTGGTTGTATCGTTCGGCACGGCTGATCATGGCTTCCGCCAGCCGAGGGGTTTTCGCCAGCAGGCGTCGTAAAAACCAGGGCGAGCGCGGTGGCTGTTTCCGGTAGCCATTGGGGCGGGAGAGGATCACGGTAATATCCCGCGCGCCCATGCGGTGCGCCTTTACAACCGGTATCGAGTCGGCCACGCCGCCGTCCGTCATGGGCTCTCCGTCGATCATCGTGAAATTGCGGTATACGATGGGGACGGAGCAGGACGCTTTGAGCAGTTGTTCCAGGTTTTCCGGCGTGGCCCTGATGTAGGCCGCCTGGCCATCGGCGACCTTGGTGGTCACGACGTAGAGCGGAATCGGTTGTGCGGCAAACGCTTCGAGGTCGAGCCGGATTTCCCGGATCGTAATATCCCAGAGCCAATCGAGATCGAGCCAGTGTCCCCCGCGAAGGAAACGCTTGAAAGAGATGAATTGCGGCCGGCAGGAGTAGTCCGTGATGACTTTATGGTTGCGGCCCCGTTGATGAGACAGCCAGGCCGCCAGGTTGGTGGACCCGGCGGAAACCCCAAGGCAAACATCGAAGGGCCGGTAGCCCTGGTCGCTGAAACCGTCCAGAACGCCCGTTGCAAAAATGCCGCGCATCCCGCCGCCCTCGACGACCAGGGCACGCTTTGTCGCATGATCGGTTGGTGTCTGATCCATTTTTTCTATCTTTTTATGCGTTAACCCGCCCACTTCGTCATGAATCATAGATAGGGCTTTTTTATGGCTGCGGGAAAGTCTCTTCCAGGTTCCCAATTTCATGATCGAAACACGATCAGGGCAGCATACTTTCTCATGATATTGTTGTTCAAATCCTGGAAAGCCTTGTAGATCCAGGGGTGCAAAGTATGCGTATCGGCTATGATGAAAGTTGTGGGCGCCAGGCCGATTTCATCCAGAAAAAATACAAACGCCTCGAGCATGCCATTCTGGTGTTCTCCTACGACACAGACATTCAGCATGCTCTCTTTTAGAAAGGCGTCCGCCTGGCTGCGAAGGTTGTAAAAAAGCCAATTCTCCTCGTTCGCGCAGTGCAGCGCGCCAAATAAGATAACATGGCGTTCCCCGGGAATAAAGGCCCTCCAGAAGTTGGCGGCAATGGCGCGATCGCGCGCACCCGATTGCCCGGATTGTCTCTTTTCATGTTGCGCGGTTTCTTCGATTCCGCAAATTCTAATAGACGGATTCCTGGCTTTGGCGGCCCTCATAATCCCCAGGCCATCGACCCCCAGCAAAGGGAAATAGGGCCGTCCGGCATTCAGGCGCCTGTGGATACGGTTCAATGTCTCAGCGGTCGCCTCTAACATGAGGGTGTCGACGCTGTATCCAGCGAAAAAGGCTTGGGCCAGAAAAGCGCGGGTTGCCTCTTCATGAAGCTCGCCGAGACAGATCACCTGGTATGGAGAATGGTCTACCTCGTTCAGCCACGGTTCCAAGGAACGCATGCGGGTCGTCAGATTTTCCTCGATCGCTTCTCTTTTGGTTGGCGCTAGCTGAAAAAAGCGTTTCACCGTTGCTTCGGCCCGGGCATGATAAAAAGCATGGCTAACCCCTGCGGTATTCTCAACCTTTGCAGGCGGTTGCGGAAACTCGGTTTTGATCCAGTTGTACGCGGTCATTAAAAGCAGGATAATGACATATCCGCTTAGGATGGCCAAAATCACACGGGCCAATGGGGAGTGCATCGCGGGTGCTCCGCTGGTTGGGGAAATCTCTTCCACATCCGGCACTAGCGTGTTAAATCGGCAAGGGCCCTTTCCACTTCCTGGTTGACCAGCTCGCCGTCTCCGCCCCTCATCGCGCGGAGTGCGGATTCGGCCTCCCGGCCTCCGATCCTGCCGAGTGCCCAGGCCGCCATCCCTCTTACGCGTTCGTCGCTGTTTTCTTTCATGGCCCGGATCAGATCCGGGACATATCGGCGATCACGGCTGTTGCCCATCACCCGGGAGGTGTTCATCTTCCAGCGCCAGATATCCTCATATGACATATAGAACATATGAGGCCAGATCTTGGTTTCGAAGTAGACTTTGTCCATGTGGAGCAGCGAAGGCAAGTCGAAATACGGCGCCTTGGCCACCACCTTTTCGTTTAAGGGCCTTTCCTGTGCCAGCCAGGGCTGATTGCGCGGGCAGACATTCTGGCAGCGGTCGCAGCCGTAGACATACATGCCCATGGGTTCTCGGAGCTCGAGGGGGGTCAGGCCATCTCCAAAATAGGAGAGAAAGGAGACGCATTTGCGGGGATCGATCCGGCCGTTGCCTTTCAAGGCCCGGGTGGGACAGGCTGCAATACAGGCGTTGCGGCACCAGTCCGGGCAGCCGTTCTCGATAGTCGGTATCCCGGGTTCGAAAGCCTTGTCGATAACCACCGCGATGGGAAGCGTCCATGAACCCTCCCGGGCCACGGTGTTGGAGTAGAAGAGGCAGTTTTTCCCGAAAGTTCCCATGCCCGCACGGGCCGCGGCCACACGGTGCGGCAGATTGAAGGGTACCTTGGAATTGATGCCGTGATCGCGCAGGAATCCCCTGAACGCCTTGATGCGCTGATAGAGGCCGTCGTGGGTCACTCGGTCGTCATCCAGGTAGCAGCGACCGAAGTGCCCCTCCATCGATCGGGGATAGGCTTGGCGGAAATAGACCTCCATGAGGACAATGATGGTTTGGGCCTCCGGCATGATGGCCCTGGGGTCTGTGCCATTGAGGAGTTCCAGTCCGACGGCTTCGGCCCAGGCGTATTCCGCGCGCATTTCAAGCAGCCGTTCCCTGTGCGCCGTAAAAGGTTCGGCCGTCGTAAAGCCGACATCTTCGAACCCCAATTCCCGGCCCCGCGCGACAACGGTTTCTCTGGTGAGCATGGCCTCTCCTTGCTACCCGTGCAGATACGGATCCATGTGTTGCCGGTGATGGCAGACGATATGTACAACTTTGGAGAAAAATTTGCAAAGATGGACCTGCGGCACCAGGCGGCTGGCGGTGTTTCATGCTTTGTGATAAATTTGTTCACTGGCCCGGAACGACGGGATCTGACATTGTTAGGAAATTCGGCGCGGAACAATGCCAAGGGGCGGATGTCCACCTGTTGTTGCTTCGCGCGTCCGCAGGTTGGTTAAAAGGCAAACCAGCGTGGGATCCATAGACGCCATTACCGACAAGGCCCAAAATCTCACCATTGTCACGGGGACCGGCCCGTTGACGGCGGATGAGCTTATCGACTGGGTTCAGCAGTATTATGCCGGCGAAGTTACCCGCTTTATCCTGTGGGATTTGACCAAAGCGACCCTCTCGGCCATTTCGTTTGAAGAGGTGGAGGCACATGCCAAATCCTTCAACCGGTTGACAGGGCCGCGCCAGGGCGGCCGGTCGGCGTTTGTTTTCGACTCAGACCTGGAGTACGGATTGGGCCGGATGTATCAAGCCCTGTCTGAAATTGAAAACGTCCCCATTGAATTTCAAACCTTCCGGGATATCGACGAAGCCCGCCAATGGCTGGGATTGGATGATGCCGGGACGGCCCTTGCCGGGGCCGATGAGGCTTAAGGATCCGGCTGATCGCAAGGCCGCCATCCCATCGGCCGCGGAAGCATCCCTGCCTGAGTGTCTGCATGCCCCCGTCGCAAGGCGCCTCATTGGGGAGCGGCCGGGCGCCAGACCTCGTCATCCGGGGTTACATGCAGGGTGAGTCCTGTCCTGCTGCGGATGCGCACCGGGCTCCCCTGCTCAATGGGCGGCCCGTCCCCGGCGCGCACCGCTTTCCAGCGCTCGCCGCGCACCTGGACGTAGCCGGAAGGATTCAACCTGCTTTTGGCGATGCCCAACTCACCGATCATGCTGCCGGCGGCACCCGGCGCGTCCTGATCGTAAGCCCGCCAGACGAAGGGAAACAGCACCGCATCTTTTATGATCCAGCCGCAAACAAGACCCCAGAAGAGCCCATCGGGCATCATCCACCACTGCCGGACGACCAGGAGCGCAAGCACCACTACTGCCAGCTCGATCAGTTGCAGTGCGACATAACGCACGTAGACCGATGGTTTTATGATGCCTTTGGGATGCATCGTGCGATCCGACGGGCAGAGCCCCCGTGCCTCACGGCTTTGGCTTCTTGCCCTTTTCCTTGCCCTGGTGCTTGGCGTTGTCGCCGCCGTTCTCACCGTAGAGATCCTGATGCTGTTTCAAGGCGTGAAATTCTTTTGAGCCGGGCTTGATGCCGAGACTCTTGGCCAGCACCCCCCAGCCCTGGCCCTTATGATCATCGTAGCGTTCGACCACGCGCCCGATGGGCTGACCGGCGATCTCACCCAGCCGGAAAAGCATATAGGCCTCGGCCGGACTCGGAACATGGGCCAATACGGCATCGATTTCCAAATACCCTATTTTGAAACGCGCCTCCATCCTGGCCCGAAAGTCCATGGGGTTGGCCTCGGCGCGAGTGTTAACGTCCCGCATCCAGCCGAAATCCCCTGATGCCAAGACGGCCGCGCCAACCAAAATGACGGCCAGCACCATACTAAATCGTAAAATAAGCTTCATGGTCCGCATCCTTTCCGTATTTCAGCTATCGATAGGAAACACTCAGGACCTGTTTTTCATCGGCCGCACTTTGTATAGCCTGGGGAACCCAAATTATCAAATGCGGGGCCTATTTAGATCACTAAAAATTCTCCCTGATTCTTAGAAAGGAAGGGAATCGTGGTATACCCGACGCATAAAAACCGTAATATTTGAACGTGATAAGTGATCCGACAGGAGGCGGATTTTCTCTTACGGCATCGGAAAACCCGGTACCGATCTTGAACTCAATAGTTTTATCCGGCAAAGCCACCAGCAAGGCCCCCATTCGGCCCGCGTTCCTGCCCTTCCCTGGAAGCTGCGCGATCACCACGGCTTCCATATCGTCGTAGCTTTTGACCTTCAGGATGTCCCGGCTGCGCCCGGGGGAATAGGGGGATCCGCGTCTTCTGAGGATGATGCCCTCTCCACCGAGCTTTTCGATGCGATGAAGCTCACTGTCCAAATACTTCTGATTTACCACCGGCCGGTGTTCGATGACAAACGCATATGCGGAAGGATGTTCGTCAAACCACTTGGCGGCTTGGCTCAATCGCGTTTCAAATCCACCGGGGGCTTCGGGGGCATCGAATATGGCGAACTGCAATTCCAGCCACCCGTCGTGCGACCCTTGTTGCTTGACGATACCGATGGTCTTTTCAAAGGTGTTGCGTCCCCCCCAGAGTTCCCCTTCAACCGGAAAATCCGGGAAATTGCGGGTAAACGCCGCAGGCGGATCGAAGGGGTTTCCACTCTTGGATAAGAGCCGATGGCCGTCCCAATAGCCCCTCACTCCGTCAAGTTTCTCGCTCATCAGCCAGTCGGAAAAATTAATGTGGCCGTCGTATACAAGCGGCAGCATGACATCCGAAGCATGTATATATGATCCCGGAAAAACCGTCAGGATAACAATCAGAAGAACCATATACTTCGAAATGGTGCCATCACGAAACGCTTCCTCATTGATGATCATTTTTTATGCTTTCATGGTTTGTTCGGACTGGATGGAATTCACCTTTCAGAAGATCAAATGCTGCTAACGCTAATGGAAAAGCTCCGCTCAAAAAGTATTCTGGGACCCGGTTCGCTCGGCGGGCGTTATATCCTTCGGGAGCGCGGCCGCCCCTAAATCCGGCGTCCGCGACGGCGGCAGGAAGGTCGACATTTCGATGCCCATGGGCTCGGACGGCGCGGTCTCGTCTTTGCCGGCACTCTTGGGGGGCAGGATGGTCTCGATAGCCACCCGGTAGACCCGGGCCAGATGATGGGCCACTTCCGTCATGGGCAGGCCGGCCTCCACGGCGGCCAGATAGGCGTCTACGGCCCCATTGGGATCGCCCCGGCGCTCATGGAGCTGCCCCAGGACCACCAGGGCCTCCTGGCGCTCCCGGCCAGTCGCTTCGTTGGCCGCGCCGTCGATCAGCGCCGCCGCCAGGTCGTCATCCGTCTGACCGAAGAAGAGCAGGTAGCCCGCAAAGAGCCGGTAGCGCACACTTCCTGTCAGCGGATCGGCCGTCTCGGCCATCTTTTGGCGCATCTCGCCCAAACGGCCCGGCGTGATGCCCATGGTATCGTTGGCCAGCAGCCGGAGGGGAATATCTTCTTCCAGGATGGCCTCCACCTCCGCCCGTCGATCCGCCATGACCAAAGGGTAGAGCTGATTCAGGCTTACCCCGGCCGCCTTGAGCGGCGCGCGTTCCTTGTGGACCTGGGCCACCATGATGAAGGGCTGCAGGTCTGCCTCCAGCTCCGGGTCCGCTGCAATGGCTTGCCGGTAATGCGATAGCGCTCCGGGATAGTCTTCCTGGATTAAGGATATGTTACCCAGGGCGGCGTGGGCCGGTCCGTAATCCGGGTCCATTGCGATGACCGCTTCGAAGCCCTCTCCGGCCCCCGCATAGTCGCCCTCTTTGTAGAGCTTGCAGGCCCCCTGGTAGCGATGCAGGGTCTCTTTGCGGTAGAGTTCGGTTCGCAGACCGCTGCAGGACCAAAGGAGTGCAAGAAGAAAAATCACCAAAACTAAGAATCCAATGGTGCGGATCGGTGTCCCTATCAGTATTCTGTTTTCCATTCCTCATTACCTCTGTTTTTAAAACCGCAGTCCCATGCCCACTTCCACCTGCTTTTCAAACTCGAACGCTGCGCGGTTACCCAGCGACGCATAGGTCACCACCTGGTAACGGTGCAGAAATTCCCGGCGATATTCCACCCGCCCGAAAGCGTTAAAGCCGCTGTCCTCGGCGTTCTCACTGTAACGGCCCTGGAGCTGCACCCCCCAGCGCCGGTTGTCCCAGTCCAGGCGCAGATTGGTTTCCTCATAGGGGGAGAGCGTGGAGGCGTCGATGCTGCGTCGGATCCATTCCAGCGCCACCCGGGCGGTCTGCTCCTCCCGCCGGTAAGCTGTGTCCAAGGTAAAACGCCAGGTGCCGCTGGCCTCCGCATCGACGCGGTTCACCTGCAAACTGGACGTCCACCAGGGGTTCCATTGGTGGGTGGCCGTCCCCAGGAAAGTGTTGCTGGTGCCGAATTCATTCTCCTGGCCGTACCAGTTGAGAAAAAAGGTGTCCCGCTCGCCGGCGGCAAAACGCAGGGAGGCATCCATTTCACGCAGGGTTTCATCGTCGCTGTGGCGGTTGAGATCAAAAAACTGCATGGTGAAGATGGGGTTTTTAAAGTAGCGCCAGGTGCTGGGGAGAACGACGTCGGCACCGGCCTCAATACCCCTGGCATCCGTGGTGACCCCGTGCAGCGGGTCGGCAAAATCGGCGAAAAAGTTCTCCCCCAGGTCGATGTAGCCGCCTGTCAACCGCAGCCGCCCCTGATCGAAGGCCGCCAGGGCCGTATAGCCGTTGTCAGTGCCCTTCACAGTGTCCTCGGTGTGAGCATATTCCACGGACAACGTTAAAGGCTCGATAATGGGCACCAGCAGGTCGGCGGCCATGGCCTGGTTGCGGTAGCGGTCCTCGCCGCCGTCGGCCAGCCGGGCCTCCTGGTGGGTGAAACCCGCCCCCCAGCGCCAGCCGCCGTCCTCCCCGAAACGCAAACGGGCCGCCGCCCCGGAGGCCTCCGTGTCCACATCCCCCTCGGTGGTGAAGGCCAGCCCCGTAGCCTGCCAGGCCCCCAACGCCTGGTCCGCCCGGAAGCCGAACTTCTTGCGTGCGCTTTTATAATCGCTGAAGAGTTTGATGGGGTCTTCAAAGTCCCCCAGGCTGTCCCGGAACACCCCCTTGATCCGGCCCTCGGCCCAACGCTGCTCCACAAAGGCCTGGCTGGCGTCATAGTTGGTGTCCCCGCCGGGATAGGTGTCGATGGCGTCCAGGACGCCGTCCGCCCGGCGGGTGTCGTCGGCATAGGAAAGCCGGGTGCGCACCCGCACCTGTCCTGAATCTTCATGGTTTTCCCCGTCATGACGCCAGAAGGAAGACACCGCGCCGCTGATCTTATAGCGGTGCTCTTCCGGCGGGAGAAGTTCCGGTACAGGGCCGCCTGGCGCGGCCGGCATCGCGGCGATGCGGGCCGCCACCACGCTGCGGCCAATCGTGCCGTCCTTGAAACGCGCCTCGAAGACCAGCTGGTAGTTGCCCTCGGGCAGCCGGTCGCCATTGGCATCCCGGCCGTTCCATTCAAAGATGTGGTCTCCCGCCAAAAGTTCGATAAAACGCTCTTGGAGGACCACCTGTCCCCGGAAGTCACGGATACGCACCGCCACCTCTTCGGCATCCTTGCGCAGCTCGTAGGGCACGACAAGCGGCCCCTTGTCCGGGTCGAAGATGCCTGCATCGTTCAACGGGATATTCAGGTTCTGTTGCGCTGTCGATGGGCGAGGGAAAACCATCAGCGAGACGAAAAGAAGTGTTGCGCAGATGAACCGGGATCGAACCATCAGGAGCAACCCCTTACAGTGATGGCGATGGTATCGATTGCTTGAACCCCTTCGGTGGTGGTGATGGTGGCCTTGATCTCGTAGAATCCCCCAGGCCAATATGAGCCATCCCCGCAATTCACCCTGAAGTTGGAGCCGTCGATGACGGTGACCGGGCAGGTGAGTCCGGCCCAGGGCGCATCCACGGTAATGTCGCCCAGCGTTCCGCTGCCGGTACTGTAGGTCCCCGTCACCGTCAAGTTGTTGCACTGGTCCAAATTTCCCTGGGACGGCGACGTAATGGTGATGGCGGGCGGCGTAAAGGAAACCGTGCGGAAGATGTATCCCGCCGCCGATCCTCTTGCGCCGTTGCTGTCCGCTCCGCTCACCTCGATGGTGTTGGCGCCGTCCGCCAGTGTCACCGTGGCTTCGAAACGGCCGCCATCCCGGTTGAAGGCCACGGGCCCCTGAAGCACGCCGTTGACGCGGATCTCCATCCAGTCGATGAACTCGGCCTCGCTTGCAACGATGCCCTGCACGCGGACGCTGCCGGCCGTGGTGGTGGGGGGCATGCGGTCCAGGGTAATCGTCAGACCCGCATCGATGGGAATGGATGGCTGGTAAATCGGCAGCTTCAGGGGCAAAACAAATTCTTCCCCCGGCCCGCAATCGAGGGTGAGGTCCAAATAGGCTTCATAGGGATCGCTGATGGTCTTCTCCAGGATGTCCCTGCCGATGTCGAGGTCAAATCCTTTCATGGGAACCACGGTGCTGCCGGGCACCATAAGGCCGTAATCCACACTTGCGGTTTCCACCCGGATGTCGGTGTCCTCGGACGTCAGGCGGCCGATACAGGCCAGATCATCATCGGTGTCGTTGTGCAGGGTGATGAAAAGCCGCACCAGCTCGCCGGGATTGGCCTGCCCGTCGCCGTTTTGATGCTCGAGCTCCATCAGCGTCAGATTTTCAATAAAAAGGTCCTGGCCGCCGCTCTGATAGGCTGTGGTGATCTCGGCAGCCCTCGTGAAGCGCAGGCTGTCGCGGGCCTGGTTGCCGTGGCTGTCCGTGGCCGTGATTTCAGCCCGATGGGGACCATCGGACAACTCCAGGGGACCGTCCACCGCAAAGTAGCCGCTGGCCGGATCGAAGTAGAAATGGGATGGATCCAGGGGCTGACCGTCGATGATCAATGACAGACCGCCGATGTCCAGATCGCCCCCCATATCGATGATCATGGCGGTCAGGGCCGGCCCGCCGATTTGCCGCACCGCATCGGGCATCACCTTGAAGTCGTAGATGTAGGGGGCCAGCTTAAAATCGAAAGCCGCCGTTGTTTCGGCCCAGAGGCCTGTGGCGTCCGTGGCCCGGAAACGGGCCAGGTGCGGACCTTCCCCCACCCCGGCCGCATAACCGGCTTTGTAGTCGAACCGGCTGCGCCAGTCAGCGTCGGGCCTATTGGAGTAGAGGGTAAGGGGCTGGAGCACCTGCTCATCCAGCCACAAGGTGGTTTTCTCGGGAACAATCCGGGAGTCGTCCCTGGCCTCGCCCGTCATGAAGGCGGAAGCATTCACGCCATTGCGGGTCGTCGACTGATTGGACGCCTGGGTTTCGGCCGTCAGGCTTACGTCAGGGGGATCACGCGGTATGACAACGTCGATATCGACAAAGCTGCGGTTGCCCGCCTTGTCCCTCGCGTAAATCCGGAATGAAAAAAACTCTCCCTTGGGGGGTGGCGTGAACTTGCTGGTGAGAATGCCGTTTTGAAAAGTGAAATCCGGTTGGCGGCCTGCGTTGCTGCTCCGGTAGTCCCAGTGAGCGATGCTGTTGGCGGAATCGCTGCTGACGTTCATATCGATCTCAAGCTCGGACAGGGGCATGCCGTGATCGTGGATGGAAGCCTTCAGAACCTGTGTTCCCGCATCGAACGAGGGCCGGATGACCGGCGCCAGGATGTCGCGCTCCTCGGCATGGCATTGTGTTATGACCCCTCGTCCCAGTGAGAGCCCGCATGTAAAACCCGCATTGCGCATGGGGATGTTGCGGTTGCCGGCCCGGGCCATGACGATGTAATAAAATGGTCGGCCTTTGTTTGTATTTTGCGTGCCCGTCATGGCAAGGGAGGTGCCCCCCGCCCCCCCTCCGGATGGCAGGGCCATGGGCTCATAAAGCCGCTTGTCGTAGCTCTCTCCCACGATCTCCACATACAGGGGCAACTGCTTCGAGACCGCCTTGGCACTTTCTTTGATGTTCGCGGGATCCAGGGAGCGCAGCTGGACCAGAACCAGGGATTCCGGGCTGCTGTTGAGCGGCACGAATTGACCGTTGCGGTAATAGCCCCAGGTCATGACGTCCTGGCAAATTTTCACGATGGCTTTACCCTCACCGGTCGTTCCTATGATCTGATCTACACCCTTTGTATTCGGGCTGTAGCTGTAAGTCTTGTGTACCGTTGCCTCCGTGCTCTCCTGGGTATCCTCTTGCGGTTCGGCCTCTCCGAATACCTGGCAGCTATCCGTCGTGGTCTGTTTGGCCAGATCCGTCACGCTCAAACTCGCGGTCTGCACGGAAACCGGTGTGAAGGGCAACTCGGCGGTAAGTTCTCCCGTCTGGGAATCGAACTCCGCATCCAGACGCATACCGGAAAGCCAGAGGGCGATGGAAAGATCCTCCGGAGGGGTCCCCTCATCCTCAATCCTGGCATTTAGGGTGTTGGCCTCTCGGTCGTAACGGAAGCTCTCGATCTCCGGCGGATCCAGGCAGACCACGACATCGCCTTCGGTTGTCATGGTGCGGCTGGTGGCGCCCGCACCGCCCGTGAGGTCCCAAAATTGGGCGTTTTTGTGGGCAGCGGCGATTTTGTAATGCACCGTTCCCTCCCGGGCCGGCCCCTGGGCCACGCAGGCCTCCCCCTGGCGCTCGAACCAGTATTTTCTTCCTAGAAACGCGAACCAGGAAGCACCCGTGTCCATCATTTCGATGGGGGCGGCCCACACTTGAGCGATAAGCTGATCGCCTTCCTGTTCCACCCGCAGGTTGAACGGTTCGGCGGCGGTTTCTAAATAAACCGGGATGGAAATGGTCTCGTAGGTATAGATAAACGCGTCTTCCGCTATGTGATAATAGGTGTTGTCTTCAATATCGTAGACGTCCTTTTGCTGCTGGGCTTCACAATAATCGACCTTCGACGGGTCGATACGGCAGGATACGGGGACCGTTACCAGGAGGGCGTCGATCTGGTCGCCCATGGCGGCGGGATTGACCTGATGGATCGTGAACGATACGCGGCTGTCCTTGAAATCGCTGTCTTCCAATTTGTGAGCGATGATATTGCCGGATGTGCTTTGAATCTCGATGCGATCACTGACAGCCTTTTGAAAAAAGGCGTTCATGGTGACCACTTCGGATTCCGTTTCCTTGTCGATCGCCTCCCATTGACGCATGAGTTCGCGTACTTTTTCGGGATAAGAATAGTTCTTGCCGTAGCAGCCGCGGGTAAACACATCGAGCTGCCTGTCACTTCCCACGGTCAGGGCCATGGCGCTGAAAGCGGGCTGCACAAGGAATTCCATCTCCGTTTCGATATAGGTCTCCCGCCCCTTGCATTTATAAATTTCGAAAACCGGGGACACGAGACTCCGGATGGTGAATGTTTCGCTGGCCTGTGCCACGTTACCGGCCCGATCCTGCAGGGATACCGAAACGGTGAAACTTGAATCGTGCGCGGCGGCGCCGTCGGGAAAGGCCACGAAAACCGTCAGACTGAGCTCGTTCGCATCGAAAGAGAAAATCCTGTCTTGAAGCGATGCGCCGCTGACCACCACGTTCAGGGCGCACTCCACCGGGTCGATGGACACGCCCGAACCTTCCTCCGGGTCGGTGATCCGAAAGCGGACCGCTCCGGCGGTGCGGGGGAAGATATCCCCCTCGGGTTCCACCCGCTCGATGAGGGGGGGCTTGGAATCCACGAAAATGAGCAGTTCTTTACGGTCCTTCTGGCTGCCCTCGCGGGTAAGGGTCTTGACCGCACCCCGGTGCCGGCCGTCGGCCAGGCCCGGTAGCTTGCCGCTCAAGTCCATTTGTCCGCCCTGCCCGGGCGCAAGTTGAATTGCAATCGCGTTGTCGTTGGCCGTGGCCTCCACCAGAGAGGGATCATCGGGAACGGCGCCGGGGGTCTGATCGGGGACCAGCGTCGCCGCCACCGCATCCCGGCCGGAGTTGACATAGACCACTTGGTCGCTAGGGGGATCCGCGGCCCAAAGCCCATGGGGACAGGCGCAGCCAACGGCTAAACCAAGCAGCAGTGCCATCCTGAGCCTGGCGGCTGTCCATCGCAACCGGGCTATGGCACGGCAAACGGAACTGAAAACGCCGGATGCTATGGCCGGCAAGAAACATCTGCGGACACTTTGCGGGAATCGTCGATACGGGGTCATAGGCTCGGCATTCGATAAGGTTGAGACCCCTTAGGGGGTCAGACAGGATAAACCGGGTGGCGCCATTGCATGGCGCACGTCCCCGGCGCGCCCCTGGTGATGGGTGCCCCTGTCACCTGGTGCGCATGATGAAGTGGTCTTGAAGGCGCGTCAGCGTAATGGCCGGACAGCCGTCCTTCGATCCGATAACGACTCTGTCCATGGCAAAATGAGTGCCAACTCCCCCTACGCAGAATGATTAACGGGACGCATGGGTCCCCGTGGACGAGGCATAGATGGCGGTCGACTCCGGGGAACCAAAGGCAGGTTAGCGTGGAAAATCAGAACCATATTTTGACGGTGGGGTGTTCAAGTTTATCCCTCCAAGGGGAATCGCGGCATGATCAAAAAAAAGTTTTCTGCCCGACAGCTTGCTTTCCGCAAACCGTGGCAAGGTTGTTCAGGCTGGCTGTCCGCCCTGTAAGATGGGCGGCCTGCCTTGCAAAATGGGCACCGGTGGCAGGCAAAATCGTGTTCGCGGGCCGGCCGTCTCGCCATCCGAGAACTTGTCCACAGCCGTCACCTAACGGATGATCTTGCAGAAACATATCTGGTAGGCACGATAAAACCGCCCCGAAAGCGATGACGATAAAAAGCTCAAGATATCGGCAGCAATAACCGATAAGATTTCCAAGTCTGTTATGTCAGCCCTTTTGAGGAGGTCCACAACGAAACGCATGAAAGTCGATGTAACGGTAATCGCAGAGTTTCCGGAAGGTATGTCCCATGAGGTCATCGCCAAGCTGGCCAAAGCCACCCGACATCCCGCTGCTTCCCAAAAAACCACAGTAAGCTGTGACGGCCTCAAATGCCTTCCAGGCCGCCCACCCCGCCGCCGTGTGGCCTGGGAAACGGACGGCATCGATTTCAAACATGCCATCCCGGATGAGGTCTTTCATGCCCGCATTCAGGCCGCAGCCAAATATGGCATTAAACTGCAACGCACGATCCGCAGGGGGGAGAACGACGAAACCGACAGCCCCGGAAGGGGCCAGAACGTCTTTTGGACTTGGGGCGAGGGTGATCTCATGGAACTTGCTCCGCCGCCGCTGCCGAACACCGCCCCCTAAGATTCTGAAACGCGCGACGTGATCGCCCCATGGCGTCGCCCCTCTCATTTTGATCGTGCCGGCAGCGGGTTGGCCACCGCCAAGGACATCGAGGGGGAAGACGACATCACCGAGCGCAAAGCCCTGCTAGGCACAATCGGCTGCGAGCGATCAGGGCAAGCGCCACCCCTTATACCCCCACGCCGACCTCTATCGCCATACCGCGGGGAATGCTCCCCAACCTCTTTTCGGGCTCCCGCCGCAACCACCCCCAAACGCCCCGAATCACGAAAATTACGGTTCCCAAATGCACTGTAACATGCTAAGATATATCTCATAAAAAATTTACGGCACTCTCTTCCGAAACCATTCTTAATTGAATTGAAACGATGCGCCCCATGTCCAATGCCGTGAAGAAGTCTTTCGGCTGGGGGTTACCGGTTATGCTGGCCATCGGCTGGCTGGTCGCTGCCCTGCCGGCGATGGCGGCCGAAGCGCCCCGGCGGTATATCAGCCTTGTCAGGGAATTGGACGCACCCACGGCCCGGGCCAAGGTGGAAGCCCTGCAGCCCTTCCTGGCATCCGATATCTATTTACCGGAAATCGATATCCAGCATCCGGACGACGGCGCCCTGTTCCCGCCGAACATGGCCGCCCCCCATATTTTCTGGAACGATCCCTTCCTGCTTTCCGACACCTGGCTCGTTGTCATGGAGGCCCGCAACGGTGCACGAGTATGCTGCTTTACCGACCGGCCGCGCTGGGTGCCGGATCGGTCCACCTGGGCATGGCTCCGGCAGCAGGCCGGCCACGACCCGACGGGGTTAACCGTTATCGGCTTGGCCCGATCCACCGACCTGCACCCGGTAACCCGCACCCACATCACATTTACGATATCACCGGACCCCTTCGACGGCCTCATCTTCTTCAAACAGACGCGGCTTCCTTTTTTGCGGGCCCGGGAACATCCGGAACAGGCCCGCTGGGTGCTGGCCGACATCGCCGACGATGGGCCGCCGCAAATCGTCCTGGAAGGGGTCGGCACCTGCGCCCATTGCCACACGTTCTCGCCGGACGGCCATATGTTCGGAATCGATATTGATCGTAACGGCGACAAGGGGGGCTTTCTGCTGGCCCCAACCGCCCCCCGGATGCAGCTTGGTACTGCGCACTATCTCTCCTGGAACAGTTACCGCCCGCAGGACGGCCGCTCCAGCATGGGGCTGTTCACCAAAATATCACCCTGCGGGCGCTACCTGATCAGCACGGTCAAGGAAACATCACTGTTTGCCATGTTGCCGGATCTCGCCTTTTCACAGCTTTTTTTCCCGCTGGAGGGCCGTCTGGCCGTTTATGATCAGGCGGCCGGCCGATTCTGGGTGCTGCCGGGCGGTGACCTAAACGATGCGGTGCAAACCTGCCCGGAGTGGAGTCCGGACGGGAAGACGATCATGTTTGCCAGGGCCCCTGTGAACGCTGCCCTGGCCAAGCAGATGCAGGCTAAAAAATTTCTGGAACCGGCCAGGGGGGAAACCATCGCCGATCTCAACCGGCGCTATCGCATCCGGTTCGACCTCTACACCTTGCCGTTCAACAACGGACGCGGGGGCACCCCCCGGCGGTTGGAGGGCGCCAGCAGCAACGGCCGCAGCAATTTCTTCCCGCGCTACTCTCCCGACGGGCAATGGGTGGCTTTCAACCAGAGCGCCACAGGACTGGTCCTGCAACCGGACAGCGCTCTCTACCTGGTTCGCTCACAGGGCGGTCCGTCGCGGCGCATGCGCTGCAACACCGGACGGATGAACTCCTGGCACAGTTGGTCGCGCAACAGCCGCTGGCTGGTATTCGCCTCCAAAGCCATGAGCGCCTATACGGAACTACTTCTGACCCATGTGGATGCGGCGGGCAACGACAGCCCGCCGGTGGCGCTGAACCGCCTGAACCAGGAAGGGTTTGCGGCCGTGCTCCCAGAAGTCATTCCGCGAACATCCATGCCGCTGGAAAAAATTCGATTTGAAGAAGGTTTCTTCAGAAAAATCTCAAACTAACAGGATCCATCAACCGGGCACTGCCTAACCAAGGGAGGTCTTATGCGAAAATTGCTCTACGGCACCTTGACTCTGTTCCTCTTGATGACGCTTTCCGGCCTTCCGGCGTACGGTTACGGGGGCGGCGGGGGTGGGGGCGGGGGTGGGAGCGGTAGTGGCGACGGCAGTGGAGCGGACGCCAACATGACGGATCTGGCAAACGGCGAGACCAGCAACCCGCCGGTCGGGTTTACCCCGCTTCCTCTTGATGAAAACTACATCACCGAGCTGTCCCCCGAACAGACCGCCAGCACCGACCGGACGGCTATCACTGGGGAACCGGAGACCCTGTCGCCGGAAGAATTGCAGCAATTGCAGGCCGCCTTCGACTTCATCATGATCACAACCGGCGGCATCATATTGGGATATTCCACGGCAGCGGCAGGGTGGACCGTCCTGGGGCAGGCCACCGCCTCGGGCGCCTATGCCGGCCTGACAACCTACGCCACAAGCGATGATGATAAGGCGGCAGGGAACACCACCAAAGCGACCATCCAGGACTTTATAATCGGCTTTATCCCCGTCAACCCGATAGGGCAGGCGGCGATCAGCCAAGGGGTCAACAAGCTCAGAGAAGTCCTCCCCGAACCAAGCTTCAACCGTGATCGCGCCTCGCTGGCAACCCTGCAGAGGAGCTTTGATCCCCACTATGCCTGGTAAACTGACGCATTCTTTCAGGAGGAAGGCTGAATGAAAACCGATTTCCGCAACCATCTGCACTTCGCTCTGGTGGTGTGCCTGATCGCCTTCTGGTTGGCAGCGCCAGCCTTGGCATCGGATGTCAATGATCCCCGGGCCCGCCAATTGGCACTGGCCATCGGCTACGCGATGAGCGGGCAGCAAGACTGCCTCTCCGCTATTGAGGAGGTAGAAACAGGCGCCGTGTTGCAACGGATCGATGAAAAGTTGGCCGATCCCGATTTTTACCTGGCCGGCGCCTATATCCATAGCTTCACGAATACAAATGCCAAGGGCTGTCTGTCCGGTCTGATTTATCACCGGGATGGCTTGAGCCGCATCATCCTGACGGGATTCAAAGCCGCCTTTCGGGAAGACGCCCGATTGGCCATCACGCGCCTTGATCTGTCCCCCACCTATACGCCCACCCCCCGCACGTCGCTTTATTTTGTTCCGGCCGAAAAGGCCTCCGCGGACAGCTTCCGCGGCCTCGCTTTCAAAAAAGCACTGCTGAAGGCCAACCGGCACGCCATCCCATCGGAAGGGCGACGGGGCGACAGCCGCCCCAGGGCGTATACCGTGGTGGCCTTCATGATGGACCGCCAACCGCCTGACGTTCAGATGGAGATAGTCCAAAGCACCATTTCCGGCAGTGCTTCGGGAGCCCGTCGTCATCATGGGCAAAACCAGGACGGATGGTGTTACACGATCCTTCCTGCGACCTTCGCCTACAGCCAGGGAGAGGAAAACTTCTTCAATATCTTCCTCCATGTGAATAAAAATCTCTGGCTGGCCAATACTTACTCTACTCACTCCCTGCTCATGCGCACCCAGCAGGCTCTGGCTCAGCGGGGATATGATCCGGGCCCGGTCGACGGGCAAATGGGCGCCCAAACACGCCGGGCCATCGAGCGTTTCCAGAAGCAACAGGGACTTCCGATGGACGGACAACCCTCCCTGGCCTTGCTGGCGCTATTACGGGCGACCGATTGGCCCCCTGCGGTGCCGCTGGTCCAAACATCCCTGACAATGTTGGGTTACGATCCGGGACCCATCGACGGCCAGATGGGTCGCCAGACAGCCGGAGCCATCCGTGCCTACCAGAACGCCTGCGGTATGTCGGCCGACGGAAAACTCAGCGCAGGTCTGCTATGCCATCTGGCCGAAGCCGCCGGCCCCCTGCCGGCCATGACGGGTGGCCAGGGCCTCCGGGTCAAGCGCTTCACCGCCAAGATGTGGCCTAACATGTTGGGAACCCCCTGAAAAAGCATAACGGTCCAACAAGCCGGAGGATAGCTGATGATCACAAAGCAATTTTGGGCAATATTGACGATAGCCATGATAGCCATGCTGCCGGGCTGCAGCGCGACGCGCCAGATGATGGGGGTGGTCGCCTCCCCGGAGCTGGTGGCTGAATCTTTGGAAACCATGCCGCCGGATGCGGCCGTAGTAGCCCGCGCCATCGGGAACCGTCTGGGCGGCGATGCCCTGCCGGCCGCTGTGCGGCTGGAGCCTGCGGTGGATCGGGTTTTAAATACCTACCCGGGAATTGAACCCGGCTTCAGGGTGCGCTCGGCCAATCTATGCCAGTATACGAAAACGGGTACCGGATCCGCTGCCCGCCGGGCGGCCGGACGCCTCGAATTGCAGGACGGTCTGGGACGCACGGCGGCGGTGACCTTTGAAGCGGATTACGACACCGGACCCCGCACGGTCGTAAAGAAGGTGCGTATCACCCCTCTTTTCGACACCCCACCCGAAGCGATTTGTTTTGTGGTGCCGGCCCAGGCGGCGCGTCTGGACAAGGGCAATCTTCCCCGCAGCTTTGCGGCCTTCTACCAATATATGGGCGAACGGGCGCTGAGCCCCCAGGCAGTGGTCCCGGGGGGGGCTTCTGACTATGTGATGGCCGTGTTCTTCCTGAACCGGATGTCACCTTCGGCCAAAGCAAGCCTGGCCGTTTCTAGTACACCGGCCGGCATCCAGGGCTATGCCAAGGACAGCCGCTATGCCGACTACAACGGCTGGCGCGTGGGACTGGTCGCCGGGCGCCTGGCCCTGAAAAATCCCCAGAGCACAAGCAGCGTATATCTCAAAGCCGTCTATACCCCCGGCAAGGAAGCCGGCTTTTTTAAGATAGCCAAACTGGTGGGCGTGTATGCCTTGGCCCAAAGAGAATAGGGACCCTATCAGTGCCCATCCCTAAATGGCAGACTTTGGTTCCTGGCAAAGCCCGAGCGCATTTTCCCGCTCCGCGGGACTTCTCGGCTGATCGATTCCCAGCGGTGGGTGTCAACCGGAGGAAAAGCAAGCTATTTCGAGGATTGAAAACAAGCGAGAACGCCGCCAGGGGATGAAAAATGCCATTTATGGATGGGCACGAACTAGGTAAAAATACCCATGCGATCCATCCCTGATTGGGCAATTGTACCAATTGCATACCCATGCAGGGCTTCTATAATATAGGAGGGTTAAAAGCCCCATGCAAACGCCCACCGTCGGCCGCCTTGCCGCGATTTAAGGGCGTAGGTCAGTGGCCATCCATAATTAGAGAAACCGCCCGCTTTCCGTGAAGGAGACAAGACCATGGAGCTTAAATCCGTTGCCATCGACAATCCCGATCAGTTGAATTTCATTCTGGGCCAATCCCATTTCATCAAAACCGTCGAGGATCTCTACGAAGCCATCGTGACAACCGTCCCCGGGGCCAGATTTGGTCTGGCCTTTTGCGAAGCCTCGGATGTCTGCCTGGTCCGCCATGCCGGAACCGACGAGGAACTTGTCGCCCTGGCCCAGAAAAACGCCATGGATCTGGCGGCCGGGCACAGCTTCATTATTTTCCTGCGCGACATGTTTCCCGTCAATATCCTCAACACCATCAAGAATGTTCCCGAAGTATGCCGCATTTTCTGCGCCACGGCCAACCCTGTCGAAGTCATCATTGCCGAAAGCGATCTGGGCCGCGGCATTATGGGCGTCATCGACGGTTATGCCGCCAAGGGCATCGAAGGGGAAGAGGATATTGCCAAACGCAAAGCCCTCTTGCGCACCATCGGCTACAAGCTTTAGGGGCGGAGTCTGCCCATGCAGACGTTCGGCGCCGGCCTCGATCGGTTTGTTGCAACGGATTTTTTCCGGAAACCCTTTTTACAAAAGGAGATCCCCATGGCCAAGCGGATTGTCATCGATGAAGATGAATGTGAAGGCTGCGAAACCTGTGTCGAGCTGTGCCCGAACGTCTTCGCGTTTGACGACGACGCGCAGAAGGCGCGGGTCATCGACCCTGAATCCAAAGAGGACTGTGTCGAGGAAGCCATGGATTCATGCCCGGTGGAATGCATCAGCTGGGAAGAAGATTAGCGTCCGAACGTTCTCCCGCAATACCACCTGCCAAACGAAATCACCGGGGGCAACATCTTTCAGGATGCCCGGACCGAATGCCCCTGCCCTGCCACAGGATTGAATCGAGAGTCTCCTCCTGCATAGCGGGAGGCCTCAGGTAGCCCCCTAAAAGAAGGCTTCAAGAATGAAGTTTTGGTCTTTGGTTTTCAGATTTCCCTTTGTCCCGCGCCGAGCATCGGCGATGCGGCCGGATAAAAGCGCGCGGACTGTCTGACCCCGCCGCAGGCGGGGGAGTTTCCGCGCGCTCCGGCCGTGTCGACGACGCGCAGGGTTAAGCGGGACACGGGCGTTTTCTTTTAGCTTCCTTTTCTTTCACGGGAAAGAAAAGGAAGGATCCAATTGATGTAAAGGCACTCCGGATCGGTAGAACTCTCCGCGTCCTCCACCAGAGGCGGAGGGTTTAGATTATCGCTATGGCAATAATACATACCAACTCACCATCTTGCAGCCTGCGTCGCCTCCAGTCGACTGCCGCCGCAGGCCAATCATGAGTGCCGGATCTCCTTCAAAAGCCAAAGGTTGCTCCATATCCGGCCGCCTGCCTCGCCCGTCACAATGACCATCCCTCACGGCCTCGAAGGCCGCCGTAGCCGGTAATGCCCATCCGCCCTTCGATACACGCTTCTGCATGGCCAACCGAATCCTAACGAACCGATTATCAGGGGCTAACCTTTACGGCTCTTTTATAGACCCGTTTTCAAGCGCTTGGGATCTCCATCGGTCGGCGTTTCCCGCCGGCATAACTTTTTTTTGCAACGAGGAGGCTTTGATGAAACATCCTGCGGCCAAAACCGAATCTTCCAAACGCCTCACCCGGCGTCATTTCCTCAAACAGTCCGCCCTGGCGGGAGCGGCGGTCTTCGCCACCGCCAGCGTGGGGCCGTGGTTCATCAAGGACGCCTTCTCCACTTCGGGTGATCTGCGCCTGTTCACCTGGTCCGACTATTCCAAGCCCGAAGTGATCGAGGCCTTTGAAAAGGCCACCGGCATCAATGTAAAGCTGACCAACTACAGCACCAATGTGGCCTCCTTCGTCGGCGAGAACCACCGCCTGAAGGGGCGGGTCCAAAAAGCCGCCGGGCCATTGGCGGAAGTAAAACCGCCTCCGGCATCCTCCACTGCCAGAACCCGAAACATCTGGGGGAGGGCCATGCCTCCCACCTGTTTATCCGCCCCGAGGCCATTACGCTGGCCAATGGCAACGGCAACGGCAACGGCAACGGAGAAAATTGCCTTGCCTGCCGGGTGGAAAACCACCATTTCGAAGGGCCGTACGCCAACATCTTTCTTCGCACCGCCGGCGACGAGGTTCTGACCATGCGGTTGAACAATGACGGCCACACGATTGCCCTGGACGCCGGTCAACCCGTCACGGTAACCTTTCGCCCGGCCAGCGCCGTGGCGTTTGACCGGGGGGGAGAGGCCCCATGCGTGAGCTCTGGCAACAGGCCCTGCAAACCTTCGGCCGGGCGGGCCTCACGTATATATTGATGGCGGTGGGGCTATGGCTGCTCTTGATGGTTCTGGTGCCCCAACTCATCATGATCGATTACGCCCTGCGTCCCCTGCTGCCCCTCGACAAAATCGGCGGCCCGGAGGATGTCCGGACCCTCGCCAATTTCCGGTTTCTCTTCACGAACCCCCTCCATCGCATGGTCTTTCTGAAAACCATCTGGTCCAGTCTCGTAGTGACTGTGGTGGCGCTGGGGGTTTGCTACCCGATGGCCTTCTACCTCGCCAAGGTCGCCGGGGGCCCCCGGATCGGCTGGATCATGATCGGCCTGATCATCCCCTATTGGATCAATGAACTGCTGCGGCTGTTCGCCTGGCAGCTCATCCTGTCCGACAACGGCATCTTCAACCTGGTCCTCATGGCCGTCGGCGTCATCCACGAGCCGGTCAATTTCCGGGCCGGCAACGGGGCGGTGATCGTCGGGAGGACCTATGCCTATGTGCTGTTCATGGTGTTTCCCCTCTACAACGTCATGGAGAGCCTGGATCGCAACCAGGTTGACGCCGCCCGGGACCTGGGGGCCTCCTGGTTTCGCATCCATCGCCGGATCGTGGTGCCCCATGCCAAACCGGGCATTGCGGTGGGCGGCATCATGACCTTCATGCTGGCGGCCGGCTCGATTGCGGCCCCCCAGCTCCTGGGCAGTCCCAGCAGCTTCTGGTTCACGGAAATCATCTATACCCATTTCGAAACGGCGGACTGGAATCAGGGGGCGGCCTATGCCACCGTGCTGGCGGCCCTGTGCCTGGCATTCGGCTTTTTGATGCTGAAAGTCTTCCGCGTCAGTTTAAGGGAGCTGGCCCGCTGATGTCGTCCCAGTCGATCCTCCGTAGCGCCACCGCATGTTATCTGGCCCTGTTTTTCACCTATCTTTTTTTGCCGCTCCTGATATTGAACGGTGTCGAACTGGACGGCCTCGATGCCGCAGGCCGCTATTTCCATGTGCTCGTGGTGGGGTCCGGGCATCCTATCCCCCAAGATACGCCGCTTGTGGATGCCATGGCATTGGCCCGTCAACAGGAAGCGCTGGTGATCTGGGCCCATCCCCACTGGACAGGCAACACGGTGGCAGAAGCGCGGGGCCACGAATTTGACGGTCTGGAAATCTACAACCACGGTTGCCAGTGCGAAATCGGCAAAGGCTATGCCACCTCACAATGGGATGAAATGCTCGAAACCCGTTCCGAAGTTATCGGCATCGCCACGGACGACGCTCATTTTACAACCGATAGTATGTTCTGGAAGGGGGGCTGGGTCATGGTCGATGCCCCCCGCTGTAAGCGAAGGGCCATTCTGGAAGCTCTCCGGCAGGGCCGGTTTTATGCCTCCCAGGGGCCGGTCATCCATTCCCTGGAGGTGGAAGACGATCAGGTGCGGATGCAGACCTCGCCGATCCGGTTCGCCCGCTTGGTCGGTCCCCGCTACAAGGGGGAATGGATCCACCAAACCCGGAAATTCACGGAAGCGGCCTTCCGTCTTCCGACGGACTGGGATTTCGTGCGCCTTGAGATCGAAGATGCCGAAGGCCGCCGGGCCTGGACCAATGCCCTTCCCGTCTGCTCCAGGCCGTGAGTCTCCCGCCGCATAGGGGGCAGGTCTCTGACAGCACGACCTGAGGCGGTTTAAAGTCGGCTTATAGTTTTTGGTTTTGAATTGCCGTTTGTCCCGCGCCGGGCATCGGCGCGGGGGCCAATAGAAACCCGCCCCCGTCAGCCGGCCGTCGGCCTAATCCGACGCCGCTACGGGATTGACCAGCTCGCCGATGGCATCGATGCGGCAGGTCACCACATTGCCGGCCGTAAGCGTGATCGGCGGATCCCGGAAAATGCCGACCCCGGCCGGCGTGCCGGTGGAGATGATGTCCCCTGGCAGGAGCGTGATGTCAGCGCTGATATATTCGAACAGGTGGGGGATGTCGAAGATCAGATCGCGGGTGTTGCCGGTCTGCATGAGGGTGTCGTCCACCGTGGCGGTCAGTTGCAGGTTGCCGATATCCTCGATTTCGTCGGGAGTGACCAGCACCGGCCCCAGGGGCGCGAAGGTGTCGAAGGACTTGCCCCGGAACCACTGGCCGTCGCCGAACTGGGCCTCCCGGCCGGAGACGTCGTTCATGATGGTGTAGCCGGCGATGTAATCCCAGGCGTCTTCCCGACGGATACGTTTGCCTTCGCGGCCCACCACCACGGCCAGCTCCACCTCCCAGTCTACCTGGCCGCAACTGCGGGGCAGGACGATGGGGTCGCCGGGGCCGGTGAGCGCACTGGGCGCCTTGGCGAACAGCAGCGGCTTTTCGGGTTCATCGAAATTACCCTCCTGGGCGTGCTCCAGGTAGTTCTTGCCCAGGCAGATCAGCTTGGAGGGCCGCGCCACGGGCGTTCCCAGACGCACGTCCATGGGCTGGCCGTCATCCGCCAGGCTGCTAATCTTCTTCAGCCAGCCGTCCCGGAAGAAGGTCTCACCGATATCGGGCAGTTCCGGAAAATGCCGGCGCAAATCCACGATGCGGCCGTCCTTCCACAGGCCGGGCCGTTCCTCCCCTTTATTGCCGAACCGAATCAGTCGCATGGGCTTCACTCCTTTGGGCTCTGTCGACGCCCTTCTTCGAGGCCGTCTTCGTAGTTCTTGCGGGCGTACCAGTCTACCTGGCGGCAAAGTCCTCTGATAATACTCACTTCCCGGGCCCGCAACTGGATGCGGGTAAAAAAATGGCGGATATGGCTCAGCCAGTAGTCGGGATTTTCCGGGTTGATGTAAGAGATGCGCACCAGGATGTCCTTGAGCTGGTCGTACATGCGGTCCAGCTCGTGGCGCGTGGCCAGCCGGGGCGCCGACGGCCCGCCATTCTTGCCGCCGGCCGTGAAAAGGGCGTAGCAGACCACCATCACGGCCTGGGCCAGATTGAGGGAAGAAAAATCTGCGGTGGGAATATTGATCAGCGCATGACAGAGCCGCAGGTCCTCGTTGGTCAACCCGCGATCTTCGGGGCCGAAGACCAGGGCAATCTCATTCTCCCGGGAAATGGGGATCAACCGCTTGGCCATGACCCCGGGTTCGAGCACCACCTGGCGCTGGCCCCCCAGGCGGGCCGTGGTGCCCACCACGTACTGGCAATCCTGCAGGGCCTCCCCCAGGCTGTCGAAGGCGGCCATGCGGTCCACCACATGGCCGGCGGCATGGGTGGCCATCATGCGGATGCGGTCTTCGGCCGGATTTTCCGGCTGGACGATGGCCAGCCGGAAAATCCCCATATTGCAGGCCGCCCGGGCCGCCGCCCCGATGTTTTCCGGGTAGCGGGGCCGGTTGAGAACAATCCGCACCCGGGCCAGGTCGATGCCGTCGGACATCAGCCCACGATTTCGAAACTGTTGAAGAAATAACCGATCTCGAAGGCCGCCGTCTCCGGCGCGTCCGAACCGTGCACCACATTCTTTTCAATGTCCGTGGCAAAATCGGCCCGGATGGTGCCCGGGGCCGCATCCTTGTAGTTGGTGGCGCCCATCAGCTCGCGGTAGCGGGCGATGGCGTCGTCCCCTTCCAGCACCATGACGACGCAGGGTCCGGAGGACATGAATTCGGTCAGGCTGCCGAAGAAGGGCCGCTCCTTGTGCACCGCGTAAAAGCCTTCGGCCTGGGGGCGGGTCATATGGATCATTTTCATCGCGGCGATCTTGAGATTGTTGCCCTCCAGCCGGCTAACCACCTCGCCGATCAGCCCGCGGGCCACGCCGTCCGGTTTCACAATCGATAGGGTTCGTTCCATTGGGTCCAAGTTCCTTTCCATAGGGTTGAAATTTGCCGCTGCCATACCAGAAGCCCATGGGCAAGTCAACGCGGCAGGCAGGCTGTCATAAAATGGACAACGGCAGAACAACGAGTGTGATGATGGGCCGTTCGCATCAGCGTGAGTCTCCTTCCGCATGGCAGAAGGTCTTTGGCAGCTCCATTGAAGGCATTTTAAAATACGGTTTTTAAGGTTTTGGTTTTGAATTTCCCTTTGTCCCGCGCCGAGCATCGGCGATGCGGCCGGATTAAAGCGCGCGGACTGTCTGAGTCCCGCCGTAGCCTTGGCGAAGGCGGGGCGAGTTTCCGCGTGCTCCGGCTGTGTCGACGACGCGCAGGAAGAAGCGGGACACGGGCGTCTGAAGCCTGTCACGCCGCGGCGTGATTGGTTACTTTTCTGCCACGCGGAAGAAAAGTAACAACGGCAGAAAAACCGAATCGATAAAACCTCTCCGGGTACTTCACTCTACCAGTAATGGAGGCATTAGATTAAAGATAGATGCGACATAAGGGCGCGGGACATGTATTCCCCCACATCGGCCAAAGCGTCCGTGGGCAGAAAGCGATGGGCATTGTTGGAAAAAAGGCAGGTCACATTGGCGGGAAAGTCTTCATCCGGCAGATAAAAATGGTAGCAGAGCATGATCTTGGGCAGGGGCGCCACGATCAGCGACCAGTCCCCGGGACTGTCGTCCCCGGCCGGACACGCCTGGAACGCTTCGGCAATGGCGGCCTGCTGCTGGTGGAGCGCCGGCACATGGGGCACCAGAATCCGCTCGGTGTGGGCGCGGAAGGCGCCTACATAGGGTGCGCTGTCCGGAAACTCGCGGAAGGCCCGCCAAGGCATTTCGACAACCATGTCCGGCACCGCATGGCGCGCCAGCAGCGCCACGATGATCCCCCGCGGCCCCCATTCGGCTTGTCCGCCGAGGAAGATCCCGGCCGGTGAGATACGGCAGGGTTGGCCGAAGGCCGTCATGTCAAAGGCGTCCTGGGAGGCGGCGACACCGGGATAGGAAGCCAGGACACCGGTATCCCCCTGGAACAGCGCTCCAAGGTGACCGCGGATAAGGCCGGCATAAGCGGATTCGTTCATGGCAGGATTCCCTTATCGGTATGAGGGGCGGCATTCCGCCCAGAGGCGCACACCCGCGCCTTATTTCATCATACGAAAACGCACCCTATCGTTTGGGACGGCTCAGGGTCAAGCCGCCCGCCGCAACACTGCCCACCCCAGGAGTCGTTGACTGAAAACAAACCGCGCGGTATATGAGCATAGAAACAATACGAAATCCGCCCAATTTGCACGACCAGCACCATCATTACCCTACCCCCAGCCGGCACGATAAAAATTTAGACGAACAGTGCGCCATCCTTCAGGATGGCCATATCTAAAAACAGGAACGCCGAAGATCATGGGCGTCCCTCTGACGGCCCCCAAGAACAGAAAAGAGACGGAAGCAATATGGTTGTTAAATACGCCCATCTGAATGACTTTGTGCAATGGCTTGCCCTTGCAAGGGAAGTGGAGCCTTTGTTCGGTCCCATGATAAAAAACGATGGCTTCAAGTCCGCTTTGATGGATGCCATCTCCAACCAAACCGCCCTGTGTATTTCTTCGGCAGAGGGCTCCGCATTGGCGGGCGGCATCGTTATTTCAAAGAATTCGAATGAAATCATGTGGCTGGCTGTTTCCGAAGCCGACCGCGGAAAAGGATTCGGTCGGCAATTGGTCGCATTGGCCCTGAATGCTTTGGACACAACCAGAGACATTGTTGTCCAGACCTTTGACCGTGCAGTGGAAGAAGGTCAAGCGGCGCGAAAATTATATGCGGTTTTTGGGTTCATTGACGACCAGGATGGTGGATTGAATCCCGCAGGCATTCCCACCGTTATCATGAAACGCCCTGGCGCGAAGCCGACAGCGACGAAATCATCCAACGCCCATCGACTGCGTTAGAAAAAGCCGGCCAACCCATTCAAAGCCCCTTTCCTTCCCGGACCCCCGAAATCGCATTTTCTCCCTTGCTATCCGTCTGGATTTCTGAGATGGCTATGTGCATATTACCAATATAGCTGATATTTTGGGAAAAATTACGTCTAAATCCTTGCCAGGTGAGGCAAAATGACCACCAAGCCAACCGATGAAGGTTTGGAAAAGGCGATCAAGGACCTGGCGTCCAAAAATGCCGCGCTTACCGCCAGGGTTAAATCGCTTACCGAAGATAACCTGAGGTATCGGAGCCTTTTCGATCGAGCCATCGATTCCATTTTCACTTTGGAGGACTATGCGTTTCTCGAATGCAACCAAATGACGCTGGCGATGTTTGGATGTAATCGCGTCAACGATATCCTGGGATCCCACCCCTGGGATTTTTCTCCGCCCCACCAGCCTGATGGACGCCCGTCAAAGGAAAAAGCTATTGAATTGATCGAAGCCACTTTAGGTGGAAAACCCCAGAAATTCTTCTGGCGGCACTGCCAGAAAAATGGCCGGAAATTCGATGCGGAAGTATCCTTGAATCTTTTGGAAACGACGGGGAAGCAGCTGGTGCAGGCGATCGTGCGGGAGACCACCGAGATTAATCTGGCAAGGGAGGCCCTGCGCGCGCGGGATGAGGAATATCTTACCCTTTTCGACATGGTTTCGGATGCGCTTGGCTTGATTGACATCGAAACCGGGCAAATGCTCGATGTCAATCAAGCCTTTGTCGAACTGTATGGCTACAGCAAATCGGAAGTGCTCCGGATGAAGAACACCGATTTTTCAGCGGAGCCGGACAAAACCGCCGAAGCTACCCGGTTGCGAGGCGCATATATCCCCATCAGGTGGCACAAGAAGAAGGATGGAACCGTATTCCCCACGGAAATTTCCGCCCGGATTTTGAAATATGAAGGGCGGGATGTCCACATGGCCGCCATCAGGGATATTACCGAGCGTTACAGATATGAAGCCCAGCATCGTCGATCACAGAAGATGGAATCTCTGGGCCTTCTGGCCGGAGGTGTTGCCCATGACCTCAACAATGTCCTCTCCGGACTGGTAAGCTATCCTGAATTGTTGCTGCTGGACCTGCCGGCGGACAGCCCGCTCCGAAACCCCATCGAAACTATCCAGGAATCCGGGAAAAGAGCGACCGCCATCGTAGAGGACCTGCTGACCATTGCCCGTGGCGTCGCCATCACTAGAGGACCTCTTCGTCTGAACGACGTTATAAAAGAATATTTGGCCTCCCCTGAATTTAAAAAACTCCTCCAATTCCATCCCGATGTTACGGTCAGGACCAAATTGGATCCCGACCTGATGAACATTTCAGCCTCCCAGGTTCATATCCGCAAAGCGCTGATGAATTTATTGTCAAACGCCGCGGAAGCCATTGAGGGAAGCGGTACCGTAACCATTTCGACATCAAACCGCTACATCGATATGGAGGTGGATCGTTATGCAAAACTGACGGAAAACGACTATGTGGTTTTGTCGATTACCGATGAGGGCCCGGGAATTTCACCCGGGGAATTAGAACGGATTTTCGAACCGTTTTTCACCAAGAAAGTCATGGGCCGAAGCGGCACCGGCCTCGGATTGGCCGTGGTATGGAATGTGGTGCAAGATCATGGCGGAACCATCGAGGTGACATCGGACAATACCGGAACGACGTTCCAGCTGTACTTCCCGATAACCAAAGATGCCGTTTTAGACAGCGCTTCAGCCAAGCCCCTTGCCATGTACCAGGGCAAGGGGGAAACCGTATTGGTTGTCGATGACGTGGGACCCCAAAGGGAAATCGCCTGTAAGCTTTTGCAGCGATTAGGCTATGACGCTAGGGCCGTATCCAGCGGCGAGGAGGCGGTCGAATTCCTGAAGCACGCTTCGGTGGATCTGGTCCTGCTCGACATGATTATGGAACCCGGCCTGAACGGGTTGGAAACCTACGCCAAAATCACCGCCCTGCATCCCAAACAAAAGGCTATCCTGGTGAGCGGTTTTGCACAAACCGACGAAGTCAGGAAGGCGCAGCGCTTAGGGGCAGGCCAATTCATTAAGAAGCCCTACACATTAGAAAAAATTGGGCTGGCGATCAGAGATGAATTGCGTGAACAACGGGAACCGAACTAAAACCGCAGCCCTTTGTTCAAACCATCTCTGAATTTCCACCGAAATTCCCCTCGCGTAAAGCAAGGTCAAACATCCGGAACCCGAATTTTCGCCATTTCAAACCATAGTGGCCCCATTCGCAAATAACGGCCAGCGGATTGACAGCCAAGCGACACTATGGTTATTTTTGCGACCCGTACCCGCATCGATGAACCATTCGCAGGAGAGGACGCATGCCCATTTACGAGTTCTATTGTGACCGCTGCCACACCATCTTCAACTTCTTTTCCCGCACGGTCAATACCACCAAGACCCCCGACTGCCCCAAATGTAAAAAGAACAAACTCTCCCGCCAGGTCTCCATGTTCGCCGTCACCGGACGCGCCAAGGAGGACGGGGATGCGGACGACCTGCCCTTTGACGAGAGCCAGATGGAAAAAGCCATGCAGATGCTGGCCGGCGAAGCGGACAAGATCAATGAGGACGACCCCCGCCAGGCCGCGCAGTTGATGCGCAAGCTTTCCAATATGACCGGCATGGAGTTGGGCGACGGCATGCAGGAAGCCCTGAGCCGTATGGAACAGGGGGAGGACCCCGAAAAGATCGAGGCTGAAATGGGCGATCTCCTGGAAGGCGAAGACCCCTTCATCCTGAAAAATAAAAAGGCCCGCCTGGCCGCCGCCAGACAGCGCGCCCCGTTTCGCGATGAAACCCTCTACGACTTATAGGCCGATCGGTCCGCCGCCATTGACAGCGTGAGTCTTATCCCGCATAGCAATAAGCGTCAGGGAACCCCCCTTTTATAAGTAAAGGGATTAAAAACAGTCTGTTAGCCTTTGGTTTTAAGATTTCTCTTTGTCCCGCACCGAGCATCGGCGACGCGCAGGATGAGGCGGGACACGGGCGTTTGAAGCCTGTCACGCCGAGGCGTGATTGCTTCGTTTTCTTCCACGTGGAAGAAAATGAAGGTTCCAATTGATGTAATTGCATGCAGGATCGGTAGAACCTATCCGGGTCCTCCACTAGAGGTAAGGGGCTTAGATCAAAACCAAGGGGAATAATGCCATGGACAAACGCTTGCTTGAACGCATCGGGATCCAACAGGGCGACATCACCCGCCTGGAGGTGGACGCCATCGTCAATGCCGCCAACACCCGCCTGCTGGGGGGCGGCGGGGTGGACGGGGCCATTCACCGGGCGGCCGGTCCGGAGCTGCTGGCAGAATGCCGTGGCCTCGGGGGCTGCCCCACCGGGGAGGCCCGTCTCACCAAGGGCTATCGCCTGCCGGCACGCTATGTCATTCATACCGTGGGGCCGGTTTACCGGGGCCGCCCGGAGGATCCCCGCCTGCTGGAAAGCTGCTATGTCAACACCCTGAAGCTGGCCGCCGGACGCCAGCTTGAGAGCATCGCCTTTCCGGCCATCAGCTGCGGGGTGTACGGCTACCCGCTGGAAGCGGCCTGCAAGATCGCGGTGGACACGACCCTGGCCTTTCTGGCCAACCACCCCGGCCTCCAACGGGTCGTGTTCGTCCTGTTTTCGGACAGCGACCGGCGCGTTTACGAGGACTATCTCAAAAGCCTGGCCTGAAACCACGGCCGGCTCGTCTTTAGCCTCATTTTTCGCTGCTCCACACGGACGCGAATCGCAATTTTTCATTGACAATCAAGGGAAAACCATTAAGTTGGGCGCAAATTGCAAACGCCCTGACCCAATTGGTCGGGGGGCGGGCCCGACAGCCCGCATCAACCAAGGAGGATTACACGCATGATTGAAGTCACCCCGGCAGCAACCGAGCAGGTTGCTGAGTATTTTAAAGGCAAAGAGGCCTCCCCCATTCGGGTTTTTCTTAATTCCGGCGGCTGAGGCGGCCCCTCTCTGGCATTGGCTCTGGATGAGCCAAAAGACAGCGACCAGGTCTTCGACGTCGACGGATTCCAGTACATCGTGGACAAGGATTTCATCGAGAAGGTCAAACCCATCAAGGTAGATTTCGTGGATATCGGTTTCCGCTTGTCATGCGCCGTGGATTTCAGCGCGGGCGGCAGCTCCTGTTCGGGATGCGGATCATCCGGCACCTGCGGATAACTATCGACCCAAGGTCATCGAAGGCAGCGCCCAACAGCGCTGCCTTTTTTTATGCCGTATTGACGGGGCATCATCATGATGGTAACTCAGCCGTTAAGTTTTCACTTAAATAGTATCCATCCAGAAATGGCATCTTTTGACCCCTGGCGGCGTTCTCGCCTCCTGTCGGTCCTCGGCGTAGCCGGGCTACGCCTGCGGGCGCCCGTCGGCTGCGGTTTGTTGAACACCGTTGTGTTCAAAGATCAGATGTGAAATCCCGCGCTGTGCGGCGGGACCAAAAACCAAAACCTACCACCTCTGGATGGGTACTGAATAGCATCCCGTTCAAATCTGACGGATTACTATCGGTCTAAGAAACCGGTGGCAAAGGCAACAGGCTTATTCAACGACCCGCAGGAGGAAATGAGGCATGGCCAAGATTGACTACACCCTGGACGAATCCGTTGCCGTGGTGGCATTGAATGACGGCGAAAACCGTTTCAATCCGAATTTTCTGAACGCTTATTTGGCGGTTCTGGACGAGATCGAGCAGCAGACCGAGGCCCGCACCCTGGTGGTCCATTCCACCCATGCCAAGATCTTCAGCAACGGCATCGATCTGGAGTGGCTGGTGCCTGTCATCCAAAAAGGTGATATCCCGGCCGCCAAGGACTTTTTCTTTCTGCTCAACAAACTCCTGCTACGTCTGGTGACCTACCCGGCCGTCACCATCGCGGCCATCACCGGCCATGCCTTTGCCGGGGGCGCCATCATGGCCTGCACTTTCGATTTTCGCCTGATGCGCTCCGACCGGGGGTTTCTCTGCCTCCCGGAAGTCGATCTGGGCATCCCCTTCCTGCCTGGCATGAACGCCATCCTGGCCAAGGCCATCCCCCACTACAAGCTGGAGGAAATGCAGTATACCGGCTGCCGCCTGACCGCGGAAGATTGTGAGCGGCACCATATCATCCGCAAGGCCTGCCACATCTCCGACCTGCTCGATGAGACCCTGACCTTCGCCCGCAGCCTCAACAAGAAGCGGGCCATCGTGCAGGAAATGAAAATGCGGCTGAACCGCCCGATCATCCAGGCCATTGAAGTGGAAGACATCCCCTATATCGAATCCGGAAAATATAATATAGGCTGATGGCGCGGCACGCCGTTGCCGGGCAGCCCGGGAGAGCCTCCATGGAATTTGTCATCACCGGCGCCATTGCCGCCGCGGCGGGAATCGCCGGCTTTTTTATCTTGCGACGCACCCGGCCGGCCAACCCGCCGAAAGTCGAATTTGTCTGCCGGAACTGCGGCGAAAAGCATTGCGAGTGTGAGAACAAGCCTGGAGAGCGGCCCCAAGCTTAAGCCCCGTCATAGGGGATTTGAAAAAGGTTTTTTCTGCCTTTGGTTTTCATGCTTCCCTTTGCCCCGCGCTGAGCATCGACGGGGCGGAGGGTTAAGCGGGACACGGGCGTTTTCTTTCAGCTTCCTTTTCTTTCACGGGAAAGAAAAGGAAGAGACTATCTTTGAAATGCACCACGGATCGATATCCCCTCTCTGGGTCCTCCACCAGAGGTGGCGGGTGTAGATCGAAACTAAGGCCGTGGTCGGCCGTACAACGTGCCCTTCCCTGAAGCCCCCGCCGCCGCCCAAGGAGGCGCCATGGATTCCGATCGAATCAAAGAACTGATGCCCGACGAGCTCCGGCAGCTGCTGGCCCGCACCCGGGAGAAGCGCTACGCCCTGATCGACGTCCGGCAACCGGGAGAATATGCCGTGGCCCATATTCCCGGGGCCACCCTGCTGCCCCTGATGGAGCTGGAGGAGCGTCTGTTCGATCTGCCGGCCGACCGGGAGCTCATCTTCTATTGCAGTGCGGGACCGCGCTCCGCAATCGCCGCGGCCCTGGCCGCCGAGGCCGAACTTTCCAATCTGCCGATTTATACTCTGGTGGGCGGCATGCTGGCCTGGGACGGCCACAAGATCGCCGATTTCCCCCGGGTGCAGGTCTTCGACCAGGCCCGCAGCCTGCCGGACATGCTGCTGACGGCCATGGATCTCGAAAAGGGCGCCTATCGCTACTACCGCGCCATCCTGGATCGCTTCGATGCCCTGCCCTTTCGTTCCGTGATCGAACACTTGTCCCGGGCGGAAGAAGCCCACGCCCACATGATCTACGCCCTCTGGCAACCGAATCAAGCCGACCCGCCGCCTTTCGAAGCCCTCTTCGACGACCTGCTCGGCGATATCCTGGAGGGCGGCGCAACGTTAAAGGAGGCCCTCGATCACCTCCAGGCCTTGCATTCGGATAACCATATCCCTATCCTGGAATTGTCCCTCAGCATCGAATACCGGGCCTACGATCTCTATCGCAGCCTGGCCGAACGCACTGCGGACGCCCATGTCAGAGACAATCTGCTGACCATCGCCCAGGCGGAGAAATCCCACATGCGGCAGTTGCAGCAGGCCCTGGCCGACAGCTTTAAACCCGCGCCTTAACCGACCTGTTGCGCAAAGGCGCACAATTCTGAACGGTGCCGCCATGTCCCTATCCGAATCCCCTGGGTGCCAGGTTCTTGATTACCACGAGCGAACCAAGCACCACTTCCATCGCTTTGCCCGCTCGGCCGGTTATATGGATTGGGACAACCAGCCGGCCCCCTTCCGAACCTATACCGGGACGCGCTCGATCCCCCTGCCCCTGGTCGGCAGCGACCCTTCCCTGGAGTACGCCGCCCTGTTCCAGCCGGCCGCGGGCCTACCGATGCCCTGGGAGCTTGCCCCCATCGGCTTGCTCTTCGAACTCGCCATGGGGCTCTCTGCCTGGAAAGCCTTAGCCGGCCAGCGCTGGGCCCTGCGCATGAACCCCTCCAGCGGCAATCTGCACCCCACCGAGGCCCATATTATCGCCCTCGGTTTCCGGGACCTGCCCGACGGTCTCTATCACTACCATCCCCTGGCGCATGCCCTGGAGGAGAGGGCCCGGCTCTCGCCGGCCCAGGCCTCCGCCCTGGCACCGCACCTCGGCGCGCCCTGTGGCCTGGTGGCCCTCACCAGCATTTTCTGGCGTGAAGCCTGGAAATACGGGGAGCGCGCCTTGCGCTACTGCCAGCACGACGTGGGCCACGCCCTGGCGGCCCTGCGCCTGGCCGCCCGGATCTTAAACTGGCGGCTGGTGCGTCTGGCAGCCGCGGACGACGATATCAGCACCGCCCTGGGGTTGGATCGCACCCCCTGGCCGCCCCAGGAAAGCGAAGCACCGGCCCTGATCGCCACCCTGCGCCCGGCCGGCGATGCTCGTCCGCCACAGATCTTCCCGGCCGAAGCCGCCCGGATTCTGGGAACCGTCGAGATTATGGGGCGTCCGAACCGGCTCAGCCCGGAGCACCGGGATTGGGATATCATTCCCCAGACCGCCGCCGCCTGCTGCTGCCCACAGCAAACGGTAGCCCCGCCGCCGATAGAAACAGCGCCGGATACGCCCATTGCCGGTCCGCCACCGGCCGGCCTCCGAGCGGCCGCCATTATTAGGCAGCGGCGCAGCGCCCAGGCCTTCGATCCCCAGGGGCAGCTCGACCGGGACGCTTTCCTGGGCCTGCTGGACCGGACCCGGCCGCGGCCGGCCGGCCCGCCCTTCGATGCCCTAAACGGACCGGCGCGCATCAGCCTGGTGCTTTTCGTACACCGCGTCCGGGACGTACCTCCCGGGCTGTATGCCTTCATCCGCCATCCCTCTCATCTGGCGGATCTGCGCCGAGCCACCTCGTCCGCTTTTGCCTGGGATTGCCCGGAGAGCGGTTTTCCGCTCTACCTCCTGGAGCCGGGCGATGTTCGGGCCGAGGCCATCGACCTTTCCTGCCGGCAGGAGATCGGCGGCTTCAGTTGCTTTTCCCTGGGCATGTTAGCCCGCTTTGAAGCGCAAGTGCGCGACACGCCCTGGGTCTACCGGGAGCTCTTCTGGGAAGCCGGCCTGATCGGCCAGGTGCTCTATCTGGAAGCCGAGGCCCGCGGAGTGCGGGGCACGGGCATCGGCTGCTATTTCGACGATGCCGTCCACGAACGCCTCGGCCTCCAGGACCATATCTGGCAGAGCCTCTACCATTTCACCGTCGGTGTCCCCATCGAGGATTCGCGTCTGCAGACCCTGCCGCCCTATTTCCATCGCGCTCCCGATCGATAGCGACCGCACCCGACGCCACAGACCCCGATCTGGAATTGCCCCCGTCCGGGGGCGTGTCTCCCGGCCCCCGCTGATTTCCCCTTGTGCCCGCTTCCGAAAACCGCTATGCCGCTTTGGGTGGGAATGCCCCCTAAAACACCTCTTGCCAAACCAAGGCCTGATTCCTGCGGAGAAAAACATTTGGACACCACCCCTCTGAAAAACCGCGACTGCCTGAGCCGCCCCATGGAGGGAAACGTCATCCGCCGGGACCTCCACGACTGGTACCGCAAAAACCTCCGCCGTCTGCCCTGGCGGGAGACCCGCGACCCTTACGGCATCTGGCTGTCGGAAGTCATGTTGCAGCAAACCCAGGTCAAAACCGCCATTCCCTACTACAACCGTTTCGTGGCGGCCTATCCGGACATCGCCCGCCTGGCCCGGGCCGCCCCCCAGGCCGTTCTGAAACTCTGGGAGGGCCTGGGCTACTACCGCCGGGCCCACCATCTCATGGAAGCCGCCCGGATCATCGTCCGGGAGTGGGACGGCCAGGTGCCGGACCGGCGCGAGGCTTTCCGTTCCCTGCCGGGGGTTGGGGACTACATCGCCAATGCGGTCATGAGCATCGCCTTCAACCAGCCCTGGGCCGTGGTGGACGGCAATGTCAAACGGGTTTTGGCACGCCTGTTCGGCATCGCTGAACCGGTCAACCGCCCCGGGTCCCACGCCTGCTACCAGGCCGTCGCCGACCGCCTCCTGGACCATGCCGATCCGGCCCTCCACAACCAGGCCGTCATGGAACTGGGAGCCCTGGTCTGCACCCCCCGCCGTCCGTCCTGCCCGACCTGCCCGCTGACGGATTCATGTAAGGCCTGGCGGGAGGGTGTGGTGGACCGCTACCCGCTGCGGGACCGCAAGGCCGCCGTGCCGGAACACGCCCTGGTGGCCGGGATAGTTTTAAAACGGGGCAAACTGCTGTTGCTGCGGCGCCCTGACGAGGGATTTCTGGGCGGTCTGTGGGAGTTTCCGGGAGGACGCCGCCGGCCCCGCGAAACGGCCGGCCAGGCCTGCCAGCGGACCATCAGGGACCACACCGGCCTGTCGGTAGCCGTGGGGGACCCCATCGCCCGGGTGCGGCATGCCTATACCCATTTCAAGATTACCATGGAGGTGATGGCCTGCCGCTGGCAGGCGGGCCGGGTGCGGCTGAACGGGTCGGCCGCCTTTCGCTGGGTACCCCCGGACGAACTTCAGGACTTCCCCCTACCCGGAGCGGTGAAAAAGGTGCTCCCCTACCTGGGGTGACCAGGTGCAGTCCCCGTGATTCGGTGGGGAAAGGCGTCGATGCCCGGCTGGTTGGCACATCCCGCGCAAATATGATATGTGCCGGCGGCCGTGGGCGACGAACTTATGGCCATACATGTTGAGGGGGTTTCAATGAGCGCAAAGACACACTACGACGTCATCATCGTGGGCGGTGGCCCGGCCGGCCTGTTTGCGGCCTATTACCTGGCCGAGCATTCCGACCTGGATATCCTGCTGCTGGAAAAAGGCAAGATGCCCCACCAGCGCCATTGCCCCATCAGCGACAGCCAGCAGTGCATCAAATGCCAGCCCTGCAATATTTTGAACGGCATCGGCGGGGCCGGGCTGTTTTCCGACGGCAAGCTCAACTACATCCACAAGCTGGGCAAGACCGATCTGACTCAATTCTTGAACCGCACCGCCGCCGAGGCCCTGATCGACGAGACCGAGCTGATCTTCAACCGCTTCGGCATGGACGGCCCCACTTTTCCCACGGACATGGCCGAGGCCCGGCGCCTGCGCAAGGAAGCCAAAAAGTACGGCATCGACCTGCTCATCATCAAACAAAAACACCTGGGCAGCGACTGCCTGCCCCGGCACATCACGGCCCTGGCCGAGCATATCGCCCGGCGGGTCGACATCCACACCGGCGAGGCCGTGGAAGACGTCCTGGTGGAAAACGGCGCCGTGACCGGGGTGCGCACGCCCCGGCAGACCTATCAAACCAGGCGGGTCATCCTGGCCCCGGGCCGGGTGGGGGCCAACTGGGTCTCCCAGCTCGTTCAGGGGCTGGGGATCGCCGTCTCCCAGCGGGGCATCGAAGTGGGCGTGCGGGTGGAGGTCCACAACGACATCATGAAGGATCTCTGCGATGTGATCTACGACCCCACTTTTTTTATCCAGACCCAGAAATACGACGATCAGACCCGCACCTTCTGCACCAACATGGGGGGCTATGTGGCCCTGGAAAACTACCAGGATTTCGTCTGCGTCAACGGACACGCCTATCAGAATAAAAAGTCGGAAAACTGCAATTTCGCTTTTCTCTCCAAGGTCGTGCTCACCGAACCGGTGACCGACAACCAGGCCTACGGCGAATCCATCGGCAAGCTGGCCTCCATCATCGGCGGCGGCAAACCTATTTTGCAGCGCTTCGGCGATCTTAAGCGCGGCCGGCGCAGCACCTGGAACCGGGTCAGCAAGGGCTATATCGACCCCACCCTGGGGAACGTGGTCTGCGGCGACATCGCCATGGCCCTGCCGGAGCGCATCTTGAGCAACCTGATCGAAGGCCTGGAAAAGCTCAACCTGATGATTCCCGGCGTCTCCAATGACGAGACCCTGCTCTATGCCCCGGAAATCAAATTTTTCGCCACCCAGGTGGACACCGACCACAACCTGCAGACCCCGGTGCAGGGCATGTACGTGGCCGGTGACGGACCGGGCGTGGCCGGGAATATCGTCTCCGCCAGCGCCACCGGGCTCATTCCGGCCAAGGCCATTGTGGCGGAAAGCGGACATCGAGAGGAGGGGCGTTAGACCATGGACATGGTGCTTGTGGCCGGCATCGCGGTGGGATTGATCATGGGGAGCTTCGGCTACGTCCTGGTGCGCTTCGTGCTGCGGCCGGTGATGGCCTACCGGCGGCTGAAACAACGTCTGGGGAATCCCGTCAAGGCGGCCGCCCGTGATAAAACCCTGACGGATGAGACCCGCGACACCTTGCGGCGCACGGCCGCGGAGCTTCAGGACCTGCTGGACGAGGTGCTGCCGGTCTGGTATGCCCTCTCCCTGCAAAAACGGGAAGAGCGGCCCAAGGAGGCCGTCCCCCACCTGCAGGCCCTGGCCAATTGCCGCGAGCCGTCGGCGATCGCCCGGCGAGCGGCCGCTATCATTCAAAACCTGCGGCTGTGACCGGCCGGTCCCTGAAGTCAATGGAAGGGTACGGTTTATGACAGGATGGTGTCAAAAAATGTCACTTTAAAACAGAATCATATTCATCGATGATTCTGTTTTTATCAAATAACATATAGATATATCAGTATTTATTGATCCAAAAGGTCGCCTGCCGAATCTGCCCGGATGCAGGCATGGGATTTGCAAAAACCAGCGTAACTTTTACAAAAAGCGGAATGATCGCGCCCACGCCGGATTCGTGAACGCCCATTGACTTCCCAAGACCTTACGATAGGATGACTGGCATGACTGAAACAGTGCGAACGCAACCGACGCCTTCCCGGTCGAACGACCGCACCCATCTCTCCCGCCGACGTTTTCTCCAACTGGGCACCTTGCTGGCCGCCGGACTGGTCCTGCCCAAATCCCTGTATGCAACGCCCCGCCCGAAAGAGCGGGGCGAACGGTCCCTCAAGTTTTTCAACACCCACACCCGCGAACATCTGGAAGTTTGCTATTGCCGGGACGGCCATTACGACCAGGATGCCATCAGGGCCGTGAATACGATTTTGCGCGACCACCGCACGGATGAAGTCCACCCCATCGACCTGGGCCTCCTGGACTTGCTGCACACCATCCGCACCAAAGTCGGTCACGACAGCTGCCTGCATATCATCTCAGGCTACCGCTCACCGGCCACCAATGCCATGCTGCGGCGCCACAGCAGCGGCGTGGCCCGCAAAAGCCTGCACATGCAAGGCTTTGCGGCCGACATCCGCATCCCGGGAATTCGCACCGGGGCCCTGCGTAAAATCGCCCTGGCCCTGCACCGGGGCGGGGTCGGCTACTACCCCAAATCCGACTTTGTCCATGTGGACGTCGGCCGCGTGCGCACCTGGTAGACCTTCGGCCGGCGTCAGGTCCGGCGGCGCCGCTTTTTCACGCAAGGCCCGCATGAGGGGCGCATCCCGTCCGTAAATATCCTCCCGAAAGAAAACCGTACCGTCCGTATCCGCCCAGGCCGTCCAGTAGAGCAGATGAACCGGGATCGGCCGCTGGAGCCGCACGATCCGGTGCTCACCGTCCCCCAGACGTTCCGTTATGGTCTTGCGGTCCCACCCGGCCGTCCCGTCCAGAACGAATTCCGCCAGGGTGGCGGGATCCTCCACCCGGATACAACCGGAGCTGAAGTCCCGCGTCACCCTGTTGAACAATCCCCTGGCGGGGGTGTCGTGAAGATAGACGGCGTGCGGGTTGGGGAACATGAATTTGATCCGTCCGAGGGCGTTCTTGGGACCCGGCGCCTGCTGCAGGCGGATGGGGAAATAGTTCTGGTTGAGAGAGGCCCAGTCCACCTCACTGGGCGAGAGCATCACGGCGTCCTCCGACCAGCCGGAAAAAATCCGGATACCCTCCCGCTCAAGATAGGCGGGATCCTTTCTGACCCGCGGCAGAATGTCCTCGACGGCCAGTCGCCGGGGGACGTTCCAGAAGGGGTTGAATTCCAGATAGGTCATGGTGCCGCTGAAAACCGGGGTCTTGCGATAGTTGCGGCCCACCACCACGCGCATGGTGCCCCGCACCCGTCCCTCGTCCACCATGGTCAGGGAGAAATCGGCAATGTTGACCACGATATAGCGCGGCCCCAAGTCGTGGGGAATCCAACGCCAGCGCTCCATGTTGATCATCAACTGCTCGATGCGTTGCGCGACCGGGACATTCAAGGCCTGCCGCGTCTGCTTGCCCACCACGCCGTCCGCCGCCAACCCGTGGCGGTGCTGGAATCGCTTCACGGCCGCATCGAGGGGTTCGTCAAACATGGCGGGCTGTAAAACCGGCGCGGCATCTTGCAAATCGCCGGAGATCTGCAAACGCTCCCGCAGTCCTGCCACGGCCGGATCTTGGTCACCCAACCGAAGGCTGGGCCCTTCGGCCAGCGCGGGCCAGCCGCCGGCCGCCGCGATACGGCGATAGTCGGCCAGGGCCTGGCGCAGGCCGGAATAGCTGGTGTAAGGCGGGTGCAGCCCTTGCAGCAAATGGGCCACCTGCCCCCCGTCAAGACCGTTGTTGAGGAGCTGGATAAGGTCGACTTCATGACTAAAGGCACTCCAGGCCGCATGAATCGTTTCCGGATTGACACGCCCGCCCAGAATGTGGGCGCCCAGCAGGAACACCGCATCTGTCGCCAGGAGGTCAAAGTCCGCCCGCATGCGAGGCGTCGCAGGCCCGGCGGACGAACCGTCCGCCGTCAGTTGCTCCGCCATGGCGCGCAGGCGATTGAGGTGGTAGTCTTCAGGAGACAGCCCGTATTCATCCACCCGGGCGATTTCCGCCAGCAGGGCCGAGGCCTGGGCCGTAGGTCTCTGGGGGGTCGACCAGACCGGTTCGTAATGCCGGCCGGCATAAAAATCGGGAATCAGGGCAATGCCGCAAATGAGCTCGCCCCGGCAGGTGAACTGATGGTCGTTCTGACGGGTTTCGATATCTTGCCGGATCAATTGGGAAACGGCGGATCCTTCCACCGCCTCCTGCGACCGCGGCGCGCCATGGGCGCCCATGGGAATGAGGGTCAGAAACCCCACCAGTATTACCGTATGCAGGGCGTTCCCATAATGGGGACGAGGAGCGCGGGATCGGTGCTGCCAGCCGAGGAAATTGGAACGCATAAGAGGTTCAAAGCCTTTCGGTGTTTCAGTTGTCCCTCGGCCGCATCCGGCGGCCGGGGCGGTTGCAACGCATGAGGAATCCCAATATAAGGAGTGCGACGGAATCATTCAACCGCCGCAGACGAGAGAAAGAACCGCAACCGCAGGGATGCTTGCCGATGAAATCCGCCGATCCCCATATGCACACCGCCGAACACATCCTCAACCAGACCATGGTACGCCGGCTGGGCTGCGGGCGCTGCTTCAGCGCCCACATCGAAAAGAAGAAGTCCAAGTGCGACTATCGCATTACCGCCCCTCCGACCTCCGAGGACCTGCAGGGCGTCGCGGATCAGGTCAACCGCATCATCCAGGCCGACCTGGCGGTGTGCGCCGACACCCTGCCCCGGGCGGCAGCGGCCCGGGAGTTCAACCTGGAACGCCTCCCGGACGATGCCGGCGAGACCATCCGCATCGTCCGGGTGGGCGACTATGACGCCTGCCCCTGCCGGGGCGCCCACGTGTCGCACACCGGCGAACTGGGCGCCTTCCGCATCACCTCCTGGGATGTCGATGGCGACGTGCTGCGCATCCGTTTCAAGCTGAACCGCGCCGCCGGGCGCCCAACCGAATCCCCTTGACAACCAAGAGCCCGGCCCCCTATACGGACCTATGCTGAACGAACAGGAAAAGAAAGTGATTGCGGCCATCCAGGGGGATATCCCCGTCTGTGAGCGCCCCTACCGGGAATTGGCGGAACGCATCGGCCTCACCGAAGACACCTTTCTGGCAACCCTGGTCGACCTGCGCCGACGGGATCTGATCCGGCGCTTCGGCGCCACCCTGCGCCATCAAAAATCGGGCTATGCCGCCAACGCCATGGGGGCCTGGCAGGTGGCCGAACCGCGCGTCGAGGAGGTCGGCCGGATCATGTCGGCCTGCCGGCAGATTTCCCACTGCTATCGACGCAACCCCACCGCCGATTGGCCCTACAATCTCTACACCATGATTCACGCCGAATCCGAAGCGGCCTGCTGGGATATCGCGCGTGGGATGGCCCGCCAGGCCGGGGTGGACACCTATACCCTGCTCTTCAGCCGGCGGGAGCTCAAAAAGACCTCCATGACCTATTTCACCGTGGACGACGATGACGAAGGGTCGTGACCACCGACGCGCCCCATATCCTCCTGGTCAATCCCTGGATCGACGATTTCGCCGCCTATGACGTGTGGGCCCAGCCCCTGGGGCTGCTCACCCTGGCCAGCCTGCTGCGGCGGCAGGGCTATCGACTGACCTATGTGGACTGCCTCGACCGGTTTCATCCCAAAGCCCCCCGATCCGATCCCTTTGCGCGCCACGGCCGCGGCCCCTACCTTAAAACCCCCCTGCCCAACCCTCCGGGATTGGAGGGTGTTCCGCGCCGTTTCTCCCGCTACGGCATCCGCGAGACCTGGCTTCGGGAAGACCTGGCGCGCACACCCCGGCCCGATCTGATCCTGGTAACTTCCACGATGACTTACTGGTACCCGGGCGTCCGGGCCACCATCGCCGTCCTGAAGCGAACCTTTCCCGACACGCCCCTCGTATTGGGGGGCATCTACGCCACCCTCTGCCGGGCGCATGCCGAACGCACCTGCGGGGCGGACGAAGTGCTGACAGGGGGCATCGACGGGCCGCTGCTGGACGCCATCGGCCGGCTCACCGGCTATACCGGCGGGACCGTCTACGCCCCTCAAGATGTCGATACCTATCCCTATCCGGCCTGGCATCTGAAGCGCCGGATCAATTACCTCCCCGTGCTGACGTCTTTCGGCTGCCCCTTCGATTGCGCCTACTGTGCCTCCCGTTTCCTGCAACCCCGTTGCCGCCGGCGCCGGCCCCGGGCCGTGGTGGAAGAGATCCTGTTCTGGCACAAGACCACCGGGGTCAGGGACTTTGTCCTCTACGACGACGCCTTCCTGCTGGATGCCGAGGCCCATGCGGCCCCCATCCTGGAGGGACTGATCCGTGCCGGCCTCCCATTGCGCTTTCACACCCCCAATGCTTTGCACATCAGGGGCCTGACCCCGGCCATCGTCGCTTTGCTGGCCCGGGCGGGTTTTCAGACCGTCCGGCTCGGCCTGGAGACCACCGTGCGACCTTCCGGGCAGGCCGACGATCACAAAGTCGAGCTGAACGAATTCATTCGCGCCGCCGAAGGCCTGCGTCAGGCCGGCTTCACCCATCGCGAAGCCGGCGCCTATCTTCTGATAGGCCTGCCCGACCAGGATTGGAATGCCGTGGCGGACTCGATCCATCTGGTAAAGAATAAGGGGGTCCGCCCCATTCTGGCCTATTACACCCCCATCCCCCATACCCGGATGTGGGCCCGCGCGGTGGCCGCTTCCCGCTATGATCTGGCGGCCGACCCGCTTTTCTGCAACAATGCCATCTTCCCCTGCCAGCCGGAAAATTTTTCATGGGAAGCATTGGCGAGGCTCAAGGAAATGACCCGCATGAACGGCTGAAGACGGCCAGGATGCTTTGGGGGCGAACGCGGCGCGCCATGTCTTGACCCCTGGGGACGAACTGCTTAGATAGTATCCGTCCGGCAATAGCATCTTTTGGCCCCTGGCGGCATTTTCGCTTCCTGCCGTCCCTCGGCGCAGCCCGGTTAGACAACGCTGTCGCTCATAGGGCTACGCCCTCCGGCGCCCCTCGGCGGCAGCTTGTTGAACACCGAGAGGTTTAAAGATCAGAGGTGAAATCCCGCGCTGTGTGGCGGGATCAGGAACCAAAATCGGCCCTTCCCGGGCGGATCCAGATAAGTTGCTCGACCGCTTTATCAGCAGAGCCAGAGTCGCCTTCTGCAGCGGCGCTTCTCTGCAATCGCACAGCTGATACCCCACAAGGAGACCACCGCCATGATCAAACTGATTTCATCCGCCCTGAGCCGCATCAAAACGGAAACCCTCATCATACCGGTCTGCCCGGACCGGGAGCTGTATCCGTCCCCCTCCATCTCGTCGCTGGTGCGACAAGCCCTGGGTATGAAGCCTTTTAGCGGCAAGCAGGGCGATGAACTGATCCTTTACCAGCCGCCGAATGTGGGGGCCGAACGGATCGTGTTCCTGGGGATAGGCTCCCAGGCCGAATTGGACCTCGAACGGTTCCGGCAGGCCGCCGGCAGGGGCGTCCGCCTGTCCCAGCACACCGATCCGGGCGATGCGGTCCTTTTGGTGCCGGAAATCGACGGGGGCGATGCCTTGGAGCGAAAGGCCATACTGTCCGCCCTGGCCGAAGGCGCCCTTCTCAGCAACCACCACCAGAACCGCTATCAATCGGATCCCAAAATTCAGCCCCTGAAATCCATCCGCCTGCATACGGATACATCCCTGGCCCGCAACGCCAAAGCCGATTTAAACCATATCGAAGCGGTCGGCCGCGCCACGTTGCTGGCCCGGGATTGGATCAACCAGCCGGCCAACGAAAAAACGCCCGACCAACTGGCCCGCCGGATGGCCCGGGCTGCCCAGGGAAAAGGGCTCAAGGTGACCATCTTTGACGAAAAGAAGCTGAAAACCATGCAGATGGGCGCACTTTTGGCCGTGGGTCAGGGCAGTGCCCACCCGCCGCGCCTCCTTATCCTCGATTACCGCCCGCCTAAAGCGTCCGGAACCATCGCGCTGGTGGGCAAGGGCATCACCTTCGACGCGGGCGGTCTCAACATCAAGCCCAGCGGATCCATCGAATTGATGAAGATCGACATGGCCGGCGCCGCAGCGGTGGCCGCCAGCGTCATGGCCCTGGCCGAAACCGGCGCGCGCCAGCGCGTCGTGGGGGTCATCCCCCTGGCCGAAAACATGGTCTCCGGCGACGCCTTTCGACCGGGCGACATCGTCCGGGCCGTCAACGGACGCACCATCGAGATCGGCAACACCGATGCCGAGGGACGCTTGATTCTGGCCGACGCCCTGGCCTACGCCGCCCAGACTTACCGCCCGCAGATCATGATCGACATGGCCACCCTGACAGGGGCCTGCGTGGTGGCCCTGGGGGAACGCATCGCCGGGATCTTCTCCCCGGACGACGCTTTAAGGGGCGTGATCGAACAGGCCGGCCGCGAGGTCCATGAACGCTGCTGGCCCATGCCCCTGCCGGAGGACTACCGGGAACTGCTCAAAAGCGATCTCGCCGATATGCGCAACATCGGCCCCCACCGGTGGGGCGGTGCGATTCTGGCAGCCCTGTTTCTGAAGGAATTCAGCGGTGAAACCCGTTGGGCGCATATCGACATCGCCGGCCCGGCCTACCACAAGAAAGGCGAACCCTACCACCAGCCCGGCGCCACGGGATTCGGCGTACGTCTGCTCTGCCGGACTATTGCGGCCTTGGCTGGAACCCAAAACGACCATCTACCGACAGCCACAATTTAACGGCGCCTCAGTGCAATTTGGCGCCGTATCTTCTAATCCGGAAAGGTCCGGGGGCCATAAGGCGCCGGAGGGGCCTCATCGTCCGGGGACTCACTGGCATCCGGTTCGGTTGTCTTGGTTTCCGGATGCTTGGCCGGAGCGGACGCTTTGCCGTAACGGCGGGCATAGCTGCGGGTCATGGGCTCGGTGCGGCGGGATAGTTCCTGGGGGATGAAGACCACGTCGCCGGGGCGCAGGTCATCGTCCCGTAGGTTGGGGGTGACCTGGGCCAGGATGCGGGCATTGCGCGTGCTGCCGGTGTACCAGCGCGCAATGGCGGAAAGCGATTCCTCCGGCCAGCGCACCTTGTGGAGATAGCACGGCACCCCCCGGTAGGTGGCGCGGGCCGGGGCCGGAGTGGTCTTGCGGGGCGGGGCCTGGCTGCCGGGGCTTACGGGGTCCACCTTGGGCTTGAAGGCCGCACAGGCTGTCAGGCAAAACACCGTCAGCAATAACAGCAAGGCGTGCCGGCCCAAGCCTTCCCATGCAGATCGTCTCATGGCGGTACCGAAAAGCGGCCTTCCATCCGTGCCAGATAAGTGATCGCCCGGACATTGTGGGGGTTGAAATGAATGGCGTTTTGCAGGCTCCGGGTCGCGGCCTGGCGATCGCCCTGCAAATCCTGCACGATGGCCAGATTGAAAAGCACTTCATCGAGGTATTGCGGCATGCTGTCGGCCACCTGGGCATACTGCGCCGCCGCATCCTCATAATGCCCCAGCTTAACATAGGCATAGCCGAGATTAAAGCGGGCATCCGCCATATCCGGATCTAATGCCAGAACCTGCTCGAAAGCGGCGCTGGCCTGGGGGTAGTCGGCCAGGTTCAGCTGGATCAGCCCCAGGTTGAAGTACGCCCGTATATTGCCGGGCGCCCGCACAACGATCTGCTCCCAGAGTTCCCGCGCCTTGTGGGGATCGGAATCCATCAAAGCCCGCGCCTGCTGCTCGAGGGGTGTCGCTTCGGCCGACAGTTCCTGAGCGTCTGACGCTCCAGCGAGACGCCCGCCCGCCCGGGCGTCGTCAAGGGACGCCCCGTAGTGGCGGGCATCGAAGGCTTTCAGTGATGCCGCCCCTCCCCGACCGGGGATATGCCAGCGCATCCACATGAACAGCGACGCCGCCAGCAGCAGGCCGGCCAAGCCCAAGGTCAGCCATCGCCCCAGCGGGTTGCGAAAAAGGCGGTTCGATGGCGGGGGAACTTCCGGCAGGGCCCTCTCATCGGGCGTCTCCCGGTCCACGGAAGCATGATCGGAAGCGGTTTTGGAACGCTGGGCCATGGGGTCCTCACCGATCAGCGTCTGCAGGGCCGCGTCTTCGGCCGCCTTGTCGTCACGGAAAAGGTCGCTCACGAGATCGGCCAGATGCCGTTCAAGGGCGCGGTGGGGCAAATCCCCCAGGCATTCCTCCAGAGCGGCCAGAGCGGCCCCGGCATCCGCGAAGCGTTCCTCCGGTTCCAGGGCCAGCAGATGCCGGAAGACATGGCGCAGTTCCGGGGACAAATCCGGAAGGTGCTCCTCGATCGGAATAAAATCGGCCGTCTGGGCCCGGCGCAGAATCTCCATGGTATTGCCGTGGTAGAAGCGCCGGCCGGTGAGCAGTTCGTACAGGATGACCCCCACGGCAAAGAGATCCGAGCGCCGATCGATCTGCCGGCCCCGGGCCTGTTCGGGCGACATATAGGCCACCTTGCCCTTGAGCACTCCCGCCTCTGTCGTGGCGTCGCGATCGGTGACTTTGGCGATGCCGAAATCGAGAATCTTGACCTGTCCGGCGTAGGTCACAAAAATATTCTGGGGGCTAATGTCGCGATGGACGATCTGCAGGGGGTGGCCGGCCATATCGGTAAGCCGGTGGGCATATTCCAGGCCGGAGCAGATGGAAGCCACGACGGAAAGGCTGTTTTCAAGCCCAAGGGGGCGCCGGGCTTCCGCCAGGGCAGTGGTCAGGGTGCGTAAATCCTTGCCCTGGAGATATTCCATGACGATGAAATAGGTGTCCTGCATGCATCCGAAATCGTAAATCTGGACGATATTGGGATGCTGCAGGAAGGCCGCCAGTTTGGCTTCCGCGATAAACGCCGCCACCACCTCCGGATCGACCGTGAAGTGGGCGTGCATCTTTTTGACGGCCACCAGCTTCTGAAATCCCTGGTCGCCCTGGCTGCAGGCACGGAAAAGCTCCGCCATGCCGCCATAGGCGATGCGGTCCAGGATCTGGTATTTGCCGAATTGGGTGAACGCGTCCATCTGTAAAATCCGGGCAAGCCGCCTTGCCGAAATGCGTCCGTTGACACGGATAAAAGGTTTAATTTTCTGAATATCAAGGTGTTAGGATGGGATCAACCGCAATCTCCCCGAAGCGGACCGCCTGCCGTTGGCCTAAGCCCCATGGGAGGCCAAGGGCTGCCTCCCGCTATAGCGGCATACCCGCCTGGCGGTTCAGTTTCGCCCAGTAGCGCCGGTAGGCCAGATGCGGCGGCTTTCCCCGGGGCACGTTGTCCTCGGCAAGACGTTCGATCTGCGCCTCGGTCCAATCCCGGGCGCGCCGAAACGCATCGCAGGTGAGGCCGTGGGCCTCAATGCCCTGAACCTTGCGGGCCTCTCGAAGCAAAGCCTCCTGCAGGGCCTGCTGCCCTTCCCGACAGGCTTTGCGACCGCCCTCGAAATCGAATAACAGGCGGCGGTGGAATTGCTCGTGGAACCACCACAGCGCGGCCGGATCGAACCGGCTGCCGGGAGGCGGACCGATATCCGGCAGCACGTCGCCGTCGAACCAGACCGGCTTGAAGATGGCGCTGCAGGGCGCCGCCGTGCCAGTCACCCAGACCGTCACGCGATCCGGCTTCAAGTGGGCCACCAGGGAACCGGTCGTTTGGGCGATCTTGCGGGTTAAGCCATTGGTGGCGTGGGCACAGATGCGATCGCCCATCCAGTGGCTATCCGGACGGTAGGAAGCTGTCCCATGGTCCTGCAGCAACCCTATCGCATGGCGGGCATCGATCTGTCCCTCCACGCCTGACAGCTGGCCCTGGGCAAAAGATCGGCGCGTCCGGGCGGCGGCCAAGAACGTGTAAAGCCAGTTGGAAAACTGACGGGCGAAATGCAGGGGTTGCCCTCCTTTTCCGAACCGGCCTAAATCAGGATGCCCCCTATCAAAATCCTCGCCAAGGGTCAGTCCATTGCTGATGGCGTAAATCCCCCGGATATGCTTGGCCGCCCAGTAGGGTCCGGCGGTTTCCAGAACCCAAGCCGTCTGAGGGTCGGCCAGGATAAAGCTGTTGTGGTAGATCATGCGGCGGTCGCGGTAGCCGCAGATGCCGCCCTGGCCGTAATCGCGCAGAAGTCCGACAATGACCTCGACACCCTGCTCTGCGGTGCGGGCCCGCTCCAGGGCCAGCCGCACCATGTCCATTCCGGTGAGCCCCCCTTGGCGATTCAGGGGCATCCGGGTCCAGACGGCTTCGTTGCCGACCACCAGCCCCGCTGCATTGGCCCCTATTTCCGCCCCCCACATCCAGAACGGGCGGCACAGCAGGACGGGCTGGGTATCCGACACCTGGGGGATGTCGATGTAGGTGCACTTCAGGCGTGCCCCGGAAGGATATTCCCTTGCCGGATGGTATTCCAGAGCCTGGGCCTCGTTGGCTTCCCGATTGCTGTTTTTGCCAAAAACGACAGAGCCGTCCGCCGTGGCGGCGGCGGTCGCTACAAAGGTGTCACACATGGGCTGTTCACCGTTTGATGGATCCGGGGAGGATGAATTCGTAGCGCCGACGGAAAAAGCGTTGGGTCAACCAGCGATCTAACTTGCGAAATGCCAGAAAAACGGACCAGATGACGCGATCGCTGCGGTAGTAGCGATCCACCTCCGCCACTGCGATGGGCTGCGTCAAGATCTTCGAGCGCTCGCTGATGAGAGCCGCAACGGGTGCGATCAGGTCCGGCCGCTGCTCCTTGTGGAGATTGGCGATCAGGTCGATCAGCACATCGCGGTGGAGATAATAGCGATTCATCACATCGTCCAGGAAAAAGCGCCGGAGGATCCATCGCAGGGGGGCCGGCGCACTTTTCAACAGTTTCTCGGGATCCAGCTGTTCGCGTCCTTCGATCCGAAAGAGCGGCGTACTCGTATCGATATACAAAATCCGATCTTCCGGATCGTTCGCCAGGCAGGCCCAATTGGACAGCTGGCCGTCCAGGGCGATTTCCAGATGCGGCTTGCGGGTCGCATTGAAGGCCCAGACCCCGTCGATCAACGCCGTGATCCTGGCGATCATGGACAGAACGACCTCATCTTCGTTCCGCTGGATCAGGTGGTGGGCGAAATCCCGGTCCGGCAGTTGCCGCTGGGCGATATAGAGGGCCACGCCGCCGGCCGACGGCACGGCGGCGGCGGCCTGACCCGGCAGCCGCAGACCGGCCTCCCCGAGGTGACGGCAATAGCGCCGGAACATGTCCGCGTAGTTCTCGGCCTCTTCTATGGCCCGGAAGATCGGCAGGCGCTTGAAGGCGATGCCCGCCATGTCCTGGACGGCAAAGATGCTCGATATTTCGCCGAACCCCAGAATGCGGGCGGGAATCCGGGAAGCTTCAGGGTGCTGGGGGTCTAAACCTTCTTCGAAATCAGCCAGAAAGTCGGCATCGACCTCCAACGGTTGTTCCCATGAATTCATAAGGCCTCGATTGCCGCGGTGTCCCTCCGGCTATAAATTCGGCGTGCAGGAACCGGTACAGGGATTGGTGCCATATCAGCCCAAGGCGGCACGAAAATCAGCCGCCGCCGCGAGCGCGCGATCGAGCCGCTCCATGACCCATGGCATCTCTTCGAGGGTCATGATCAGGGGCGGCAGGCATTGACAGACCGCAGGGGCGTTGTTGGCATAGACCATGAGCAGGTCGTTGTCGTAAGCACATTTGGAAAGAATCGGACCGCAGAGATCGTCCTGCAGCTCCAGGCCCATCATCAGACCCAGCTGGCGCAAACCGCGTAAAAACGGCGCATACCGGCCTTGAAGGGCTTCGACCCCTTCCCGGAAGCGTTGCGCCAATTCCCGCACATGGGACAGAAATTCGGGCCGAGCCGACAGCTCCAGCACTTTGCGGGCCACCGGGCATCCCAGTTCGGCGCCGCCGAACGTCGAAATGTGGATGAAGGGATCGGCGTGAAAAACAGCCTCCAGGGGCCGCCGCAAGAGCGTGGCACTGATGGGGTAGAGGCCGCCCGACAACCCCTTGCCGACGATCACCATGTCCGGCAGGAGACCGAAATGCTCGAATCCCCAGAACCGTCCGGTACGGCCGAGTCCGGTCTGGACCTCATCCAGGATCAGCAGGGTGCCGGCCAGGTCGCACAACCGTCGGACCTCCGCGAAATAAGTTTTGCTGGCCTGCACCATGCCGAGGGTGGCGGGCACCGTTTCCAGAATGACGGCGGCCACGGTGCTGTCCAGAACCGCTTTCAGGGCCGGCAGATCGTCAAACGGCACCTGGGTGAATCCGGCAGGCTGGGGGCCGAAAGGCTGGCGGTATCGGGCATCGCCCGTTGCCATGGCAAGTCCGGTATGGCCGTGGTAGCCTCCCTGGGCGGAAATGATGACGCTGCGGCCGGTATGGGCCCGGGCCACCTTGATGGCCAGATCCACGGCCTCGCCGCCCCCTGAAGCGAAAATAGCGTAGTCCAGATCCCCGGGCGCAAGGGCGGCCAGATCCCGGGCCAGGGCGGCCCGTTCGGCGCTGATGAGATGATGGTTGCCGATATCTAGCCGGTCCAGGCTTTCCTTAAGAACGTTCACGAGAACCGGGTGGCGATGGCCAAGATTGAAAACGCCGCCGTTGGAATGCAGGTTGAAGAGCTTTCTGCGGCCGTCCAAATCGTGCAGCCAGGGCCCCTGCCGGGCCCCCATGACAAAATCCATGCCGAAGCGCTTGAAGAACGCGACTTTACCGGAGGACACATGCGCTTCGAAGGCGTTGATGGCGTCGTTTCTGGTTGTCATTGAATTCTCGATGGCCTGCGGGACGCAGGGCCGCCGGATGGGATCGGCTGGACCGGTTGGATTCTTCCCGCTATTCCCGGTTTACCATAGGGGGATCTTTCCCAGAACATCCGGATGGCGGTTTTCCATCCAGACGCGCAACGGCTCGGGGGCAGGCGGCGCCTCTTCGCCCGGAAGTGAAAAATCTCCCATCTTTTCAGCCTGATAGCGGTTATAGGCATCCAGAAGATCCGGGCTGTTATTCTTGAGCCACATCCGAATCTTAGCATCCGTCATTTTGTCCATAAAATCCTCAACGCCTTGTTTCACAGGTTTAAGGTATGGTGGCAACCCGCAGCGCCCGCGCATGGGGCGGTGGCCTTCGTCGCAATGGCATCCTCGTCAAGGGGAGCTCCTCCCGACGCGGTCTTCTGGCCGCCTGCTTCGCAGGACGAAGGCGATTTGCCTTCCGTATCTATTGAAATTGCCCGGTCATGTCAAATGCGGCCGGCGCCTATCCCGTCTCTTTGAATATCAGATTGGCCAGACGCACGAACTCTTCGATGGTAAGGGTTTCGGCCCGACGCCGGGGATCGATATCCGCCTGGCCAAGCCATGCTTCCACTCGGGCGTGATCTGCATGGAGGATATTGCCGGCCATCGCATTGCGCAAGGTTTTACGCCGCTGTGAAAAACCGGCCTTGACCACCCGGGACAGCAGGCCTTCGTCATCGGCGGGATGCGCGATGCGTTCCTTGAAAATGACTTGGATGACCTGCGAATCCACCTTGGGTTGGGGGTAGAACAGGCGGGCCGGCGCTTCGGCCACCACCCGGACATCGGCACAGTACTGGAGCATGACGGACAGCCGGCCGTAATCGCGCTTGCCCGGGGGTGCTGTCAGGCGCTGGGCCATCTCCTTCTGCAGCATCAGCAGGGCCCGCCGGATATAAGCCCGCGCGGCGATCAGATGAACGATGATCTGGGAAGACAGGTTGTAGGGTAAATTGCCGATGACCACGCCCCGGGATTGGCCGGTGCCGAAAAAGGCCTTGAAATCGACGGTGAGGATATCCTGATGTACCAACTCCACGTTGGCGAGCTTCTGCACCGCCAGCTCGGTGCGCAGCAGCTCCAGCAGTTGGGCGTCCTTGTCCACTGCCACCAGGCGGGCCGCCTGGCGTGCGGCCGGGATGGTGATCGCCCCCAGTCCGGCGCCGATTTCGAGCACATGGTCGCGGGCGGTCAGTTCCGCAGACCCCACGATGGTATCCGCCAGGGGTTGATTCAGGAGGAAATTCTGGCCCAGCTGTTTTTTGGGTTTCAGATTCCAGGCTTTGAGCAGAGTACGCGGCGATGTCATGACCGCTGGATTCCTTTGGCTTACGTTACGCTCCGGCGTTAAATTGCCTGTTTTCCCGGGGCCCCTCTTTCCCGGCCGCCGATAACGGGCGGGCGTGATCTGACTACCGGAAAGCGGCCGGCTTGGCAAGCGTTTAACAGGGTTGCCGCCGCCGGAGGTTTTCCCGGGCCGTGCCCCGGGCCGCAGTGGCCGACCCAAAGTGTTCGCGAAGTGCTTCTTTGACTTATCGGTGGGCTGTCCTATGCTTGACTTTAGCTATATTGGAAGTAGTTTTTGCCAGCCGCCGGACGGCGTACCATGACATGCGCGAGCACCTTTGCGGCAAGGAGGAAGGCATGATGCGCAAAAAGGGAAAATCCGTCAGTTTCGATGCCATGGTGAAATTTTTTATCCAGAATTACAACATTCCGACCAAAAAAGACTTGGATAATCTACAGGCCCGGCTCGACCGTATCGAACAGCTCATCAAATCGGACGGGGCCCGAGGCAGCACCGCCGTGACTCCCAAAGGCGTCGGTAAAAAAGCCCCTCTGACCGCCCTCGAAACAGTCCATAATATCATCAAACGCTCCCGTGACGGGACTACTTTCAAGGAAATCCAGACCCAAACCGGATACGGCGACAAAAAAATCCGCAATGTGATTTTTCGCTTGCACAAAATGGGAAGAATCGAACGCAAGCACCGCGGCGTCTATATCCCGTCTTGAACCGAAACGATGACTCCCCGCCCTGAATCACCCGTCCATACGGCCGTTCCCGTCCATCGACCTGCGGCGGCAACGGATGGCAGGCGGGTAAACAACCTTTCTCATAACCACAATAAGGACCATCTGCCCATGACCCGATCCCAAACCACCAGCCCTGTCCCCGCCTGGACCGCGGGCGAGAACCGCCTCGGCTTCCAGGTGGCCGAAGTCGTGCCCCTGCCCTATCTCGAAGGTGTCTATTATGCCCTGGAGCATCTTGCCACCGGCGCCCGCTACATCCACATCCAATGCCCCGACCGGGAAAATGCCTTCGGAGTGGCCTTCAAGACGGTCCCCACCGACTCGACAGGCGTGGCCCACATCCTGGAGCACACCGTGCTTTGCGGTTCGCGAAAGTTTCCCGTGCGGGATCCTTTTTTTTCCATGCTCAAACGCAGTCTGAGCAGCTTCATGAATGCCTTTACCGCCTCCGATTGGACGCTCTATCCCTTTGCCACCCCCAATCGCAAAGATTTTTACAATCTCCTGGATGTCTACCTGGATGCTGCCTTCTTCCCGCGGCTGGAACGGCTCAGTTTCAAACAGGAAGGCCACCGCATGGAATTCGAAGAGGGTCCCGGCGGCGGGCGGCAACTGGTCTACAAGGGCGTTGTGTACAATGAAATGAAGGGGGCCATGTCCTCGCCGGACCAGGTCTTGGGCCGCTCGCTGCTGCAGGCCCTTTTCCCCGATACCACCTACCGCTTCAATTCCGGGGGCGATCCCCAGGACATCCCCGAACTGACGGCCGAAGGGCTGCGGGCCTTCCACGCCCGGCACTATCACCCCAGCAATGCCTTTTTTTACTCCTATGGCAATTTGCCCCTGGAGGACCATCTGGCCTTTATCAACCGCAAGGTCCTGGACGGCTTCACCCGCATCGACCCCCGGACCGAAGTGCCTTCCCAACCGCGCTGGAAGGCGCCGCGGGAGGCGGTTTACCCCTACCCCCTGGCCCCTGACGAAGACCCGGCCCGCAAATATCAAATCGGCATCGCCTGGCTGATGAGCGACATCCGCGATGTCTACGAAGTCCTGGTATTGACCCTGTTGGAAGAGGTTTTGCTGGGCAATCCCGCCTCGCCCCTGCGCCAGGCCCTGCTGGAATCCGGTTGGGGGTCATCCCTGGCGGACGGCACGGGCTTCGATGCCGACAACCGAGACACCTTTTTCTTCTGCGGCTTGAAGGATGTGGCCGAAGCGGACGGGGAGCAAATCGCCGCCCTCATCATGGCGACCCTGAACCGGCTCGCCGAAGAGGGCATCGAAAGAGATCTCATCGAGAGCGCCATTCATCAGGTGGAATTCCACCGCCGCGAAATCACCAATACCCCCTATCCCTATGGGCTCAGACTGCTGGTGGCGCTTACCGGCACATGGATCCACGGGGGCCAGCCCCGCCGTCTGCTTCTTTTTGAAGACGATATGGCCGAACTGCGCCGGCAGATGGCCGCTCCGGGTTTCTTTGAGGAGCGCCTGCGCCGGTACTTTATCGACAATCCCCATCGGGTCTTTTTCAAGCTGGTGCCCGACCGGCAACTGGCCGACCAGCAGATCCGTGCCGAAGCGGACCGGCTGCGGCAGGTCCAGGACAACCTGACCCCGGCCGCCGCGGCCGAAATCGAAGCCGATACCGAAGCCCTGCAGCGTCTCCAGGAGGAGAACGAAGATGTCACCGTCCTGCCCACGCTGACCCTGGCGGATATTCCGCCCACCGTCAACCGGGTCGCGCCGAGCGCCATCCCGGACGGCCACCTCACGGTCTATGACGCGCCCACCGCGGGCATTTTCTATTTCTCCTCGTCGCTGGGCATCGCGCCCCTCCCTGATGCGCACCTGCCGTTGGTGCCGCTTTTCTGCTACGCCGCCACGCGCATGGGCACCGCGGATCGGGACTATGTCGACCTGGCCCGCTATCTCGACCGCTATACCGGCGGCCTGGGGTTGTCGGTGCAGGCCCGTACCCGCTTCGACGGGGACTTCACCCCCCTGCCCATGGTGGCCGTGGGCGGCAAATGCCTGGACCGCAACCGGGACCGGCTCTTTGCCGTGCTGGGGGAAATTCTGGATCAGATCCGTTTCAGCGATCTCGATCAGCTGAAGCGCATCATCCTGGAATACCGGGCCGCTCACGAAGGCGCGGTGGTCCATAACGGCCACCGGCTGGCGATCTCCCTCGCCAGCCGCACCATGACACCCGCCGCCCGTCTCAACGAGATGTGGCACGGCATCCACCAGCTGCGGTTCATCAAAACCCTGACCAAGGCCATGGAAACGGATAACGATGCCCTGGCCCAAACCGGGCAGCAGCTGGCCGAGATCGCCCGCCATCTCTTCCGGCAGGGCAATATGCAACTGGCGCTCATCGGCAACCAGGCCGCCGCCGCCGAAAAATACGCCGCCGCCTTGCTTGAGCGCCTGCCGGGGGAACCCAGCGCCGAGGCCTCCCCAGCCGTGGATCCGCTGGATGCCGCACCGGTCCGGGAGGGGTGGCACACCGGGACCGCGGTTTCCTTTGTGGCCCAGAGTCTGCCCTGCGTACGCTACGCCCATGCCGATGCCCCGGCCCTGGCCGTGACGGCCAAGCTGCTGCGCTCCCTCTATCTGCACCGCGAAATCCGGGAAAAAGGCGGGGCCTACGGCGGTTTTGCCCTCTACAACCCGGAGGAGGGGCTTTTCTCCTTTGGCTCCTACCGCGACCCCCACATCCAGCGCACCCTTGACGTCTATGCGGGGGTATCGGCCTTTATCGCGTCCGGGGATTACAGCGAAGAGGACATCCACGAAGCGATCCTCCAGGTCTGCGCGGAAATCGACAAGCCCGATCCGCCCGGTCCGGCGGCCCGCAAAGCCTTCTATCGCCGGCTGGTGGGCCTGGACGACCAGCAGCGGCAGGCCTTCAAGGAGCGTCTGCTGGGGCTCAATCGTGAAACCCGGTCAGAAAGACGATCAGGTCAGCGAGCGTATGGCCGCCGGGGGCGTGGATGATCTGAATCTCCCGGCCGTTGAATGGCAGGGTGTATACCGTATCGAATGAGCGTCCGGAACGTCCCACGAGAGGAGTGGGGCGGCGGTGCAACGTTCCGTCCGCCACGCGATTGCTGAGCGTGTCGCAGTTGATGACGCGGGCATGCTTCGCAAGCACGGGATTCCCGCCGGTGTGTCCGCCGTGCAGGTGCGTGTTGATGACGATGGTCGGAAGCCCGCCACCGAGGCGCTGCACGATGTCGCTGAGCAACGGCGCGACCTCGACTTCGCCCGTGTCGACGACCAGTACGCCGTCCGGTCCGGTCAAGACCAAGGTGTTCACCTGCTCGCCGTACGTGAAGCGCACACGATGAACGCCGGATGCGAGCTGGACGATGTCCTCCTGCGCCAGCAGCGGTGCCAGGTGCGCGTGCCCGCGCCTCATGGCGGCGTCGATGGGACGGATCCCCCGCCGGTCGGTAGCGTTCTTGTTCGCGCCCTTTTCGAGCAGCAACTCGACTACGTTCTGATGCCCGAGGTACGCCGCCAGATGCAGTGGTGTACGCCCGGACTTGTCAGGCGCATCGAGCGTGCCCGGGGTGTCTGCAAGAATCCCTCGGATCGTCTGAAGATCGCCCGCCTTCGCGGCGTCGTGGATGGGTGCCCCCCGGCGCGGCGGTGGTGCCGGCGGCGTAGACCGCCAGTAGGTAGATTGTCGATCGCCGCACAGCCGCCAAAGTGGACTCCTGCCCGAACCGCCCGCCGGTAAGCTGACGGCCGGCATGTTACGCTGTCGTCTCGACCGCAGCCAGTTCAGACGGGTGCGGCGCATAACCACGTTAACCAATCCGTATAGGCTCGGCTCGTTCCCGCACGCGGCGTTCTGTGTTTTGTTGTACGGTTCGCAGGCGGGCGTGTGCGGCAGTCCCATCCCGCGTGTTTGAATCGAACCGGATGGCGTGAGGTCCCTGGTCGCGGGGCTCAATCCCCCGGCTTTGGAGACGATCCGCCGCTCGAAATCGCGAAGACCGCGCGCCGCGTGCTGACATATAGCACGCCGCCGGAAACCACCGGCGTCGAGTAGAGCGTCGCGAGCATGTCGTTGACGGCGAGTTCCACGAGTTCCTTGCCGTGACGCAGCACAATGATCTCGCCGTCGCTCGTGCCCAGCATGACCTTCCCGTCAACGACGTAGGGCGAACCCCACACGGACGCGAACGTGTCGTGACCGCCAGTGACGCTGCCCGGTGTTAACGTCAAAGCAATAGAGGAATCCACTCAGGTCGGCGGCGTAGAGCAGACCGTCCGCCACAGCGACCGTCGAAAGCGATCGGCCGAACTCCTCACCACCGGCGTGCCACACACGGTGTGTATCGGTGACATCTCCCTTACCGGTCGCGTCGATCGCATAGAGGTGCCCGGGACCGGATCCATGGTCGGGATCCTGCCCCGCGGCCAGGTACACGCGATTGCCGTGAACCACCGGCGTCCCGATGATGCTGTTCTTCGTGCCGCGACCGTGTGGTTTCCATTCCGTACCCTTGGGATTCAGGTCGAATCTCCAGATTGGATTCCCGGTGGCAGGCTCATACGCGTAGCACCATCCGTCGCCGGCGCCGTACACCAGTTGCGGTTTGCCGCAAACCGTGCCCAGCGCGGGAGACGACCACTGGCCGTGGAACACCTTGGCGCCCGCGTCGTTGCGTTGCCACACGACCCTACCGGTGTACTTGTTGACAGCCACGATGTCCGGTGCGGTAGGGCTCGCGACTTTCTCATGCGGACTTGTCTGCGCCGTTGGAGGTCGAGACGATGACCAGGTCGCCCCAAGGAAGCGGCGAGCATGTTGCGAGGTTATGCGGGCGGACCTTCAGATCCTTGAACATGTCCAACACCCAGATGAAGTCCGCGTCCTGGGCGTGCTTGTACTTCTCGTTCTGATACGGGCCGTCGTTGCCGTCGAGGAAGCCGTTGACATCCGCGCAGACCAATTGGCATTCGTTGCTTACGTAGTAAAGGCGGTCGCCATCGACCCAGGGCGAGGACACGATGCCCTGCTCCGGCCAATCGTTGATCTGACCCGTCGGCAGCTTGTCGTGGGTCGCCTGCCAGAGCAGCTTGCCCGTCTTCTGGTCGAGGCACGCGAGTACGCCCTTGTCGCCTTTGATCTCCGGTCGCAGGTTGCCGCCGTTGTTCGTACCGACGTAGACACGACCGCCGGCGACGACCGGAACGCCGTACGTCGTTGTGCCCAGTTTCGCGGTCCACTTGATGTTCGTGCCCGCTCGGGCGTCCCATGTCTGGGGGATTCCTTTCTCGTTGGAGACCATGTTCCGGTCGGGTGATCCGCCCCACATGGCCCAATCGCCGGACTTCGGCGACGGTGGCGGCGGATCAGCGGCGCCCGCGCGCAGGGAGCAGCAAATAAGGAGTGATGCGAACGCGAATGACCCGAGTTTCGTCATGTTTCTTCCACTCGCTCAAGACTCGAATTCAAGGCAACATCCACCGGCGCTGCGCTGGGGCAAGGCCAGAAGCCGGACCGTAGTACTCGCCGCCACGCCCGGTATGGTAGCAAACCGGCTACATAACAGGAACGATCGGTGTGAGGGCACCGGTCGACAAGTCTCGACAACAGGCTGCGGGGTTCCACTGACAGCAGCGCTTCGATTCCACCCAGCTGAACCGGCTGAGGTTGCCGCGGACTTGAGGTTTCATACGATGGCGAGCTTCCGCGGTTCAGTGCGGGCTCTCATGATCCTATCAGGAGGCAAGGAGAACTCATGGCGGTCTGCCTCGATGCTGAGTCGATCGAGAAGAGGTTTCCGACGCCGGGCGACGACCTCGTCGTTCTGCGAGATGTCTCGATGTCCCTCGCCAAGGGCGAGTCGGCGGTTATCATGGGGCCATCCGGGTCGGGGAAAAGTACCCTTCTGAATATCCTGGGTACGTTGGATTCGCCGACGCGTGGCCGCATCACCATCGAAGGCTGCGACCCGTTCGAGCTGTCGCCGCGCGACCTGGCCCGCTTTCGCAACCGCCACATCGGGTTCATCTTTCAGGATCATCACCTGCTCGGACAGTGCAGTGTGCTGGAGAACGTCGCCCTGCCGACGCTGGCGCGTATGGACGGGGCGGATCGCTCTGAAGATCCGACCGCGCGAGCGCGGGCCTTGCTGGATCGCGTCGGGCTGGCGGATCGGCTGGACCATCGTCCGGCGGAGCTTTCCGGCGGCGAGCGGCAACGTGTTGCCATCGCCCGTGCGCTGATCAACCGTCCGTCGATCGTGCTGGCGGATGAGCCCACCGGCAACCTCGATCGCGCCACCGCGGAACGCATCGTCTCGCTGCTGGGGGATCTCCACCGCGACGAGGGCGCGACGCTCATCGCCGTGACGCACAGCCAGGTTCTTGCAGGTCGATTCGAACGACGGTTCGACATGGTCGACGGGACGTTGATGTCGCATGAGGTCTCGTGAGATGCGTGTGGCGGACTACCTTCGACGCAGCCTGTGGTACAACCGGCGCTCCCACGCCCGTCGTGGCGATCGGTGTCGCCACCGCGACAGCCGTACTGACGGGCGCCCTGCTGGTCGGTGACTCGATGCGGACGAGTCTGCGGTCGATGGCGCTGTCGCGACTCGGAGGCGTCGACCATGCCATGGTCGGCAACCGGTACGTCGATCAGCAACTGGCGACTGCGCTGGTCGACTCGACTTCGCCGTCGCTTGGCATCGAGGCATCTCCACTCATCATCGAATCGGCGGGGATCGTGCACGCGGACACGCGCGCTCGGGCGAATCAGATCAGCGTCTTCGGTGTCGAACCGTCCTTCTGGCGACTGGCGACCTCGGCGGCGCAGGCACCGATCGAGATGCCGACCGGTCGGATCGTGTGGATCAACGAACCGCTCGCACGCGCATTGGACGCCGCGCCGGGGGACGACGTGCTCGTGCGCATCGGCAAACCCGCTAAGGTGTCGACCGAGACACTGCTCGGGCGGCGTGATGACACCGCGCTGACACTCCGCTTGACGGTCGAACGGGTCGTCACGGCGCGGGAGGGCGGCGAATTCGCGCTGACGCCGAGTCAATCCACGCCGTACAACGCCTGGATTCCACTCCGTGTGGTGCAGCGCCGGCTTGATCAAACCGACCGTGTCAACGCGATCCTGGTCCGGACGGATTCGACCGACGCGGGTGACGACTCACTTTCCACCGCAGACCGACTCGATGCTGTTCTGCAGCGTGCGTGGACGCCCAGCGACCTCGGGCTCGACTTCCGTGTCGATGAGCCGCGCGGTTACATCGCATTGGAAAGCGACCGTCTGCTGCTTGAACCGGAGGTGGAGGCGGCTGTGATCGAGGTGGCCGGGGATGTGAAAGTGCTTCCCGCGCCCGTGCTCACCTATCTGGCGAATGCGATCGGAATAGAGTCCGTCACGGATGCGGATGCCAATCCAGTGGCCGGCGCCACCGCCGCGCCGCCGCGTGCGATTCCGTATTCGACCGTCGCGGCCGTTGACGTGGGGGCTCCGGGCGCGCCGCCGTTGGTGCTCGCGGACGGATCGCCGGCGCCGGTGATGGAGCTGGGCGAGATTCTGCTTAACGAATGGGCGGCCGAGGATCTTGATGCCCGCGTCGGCGACCGCGTGCGGCTCAGTTACTTTCTTACGTCGTCATCCGGCAGCTCGACACGCACACCAAGTCCTTCGTGCTTCGCGGGGTCGTGCGCATGGATCGCGCGGCGACCGATCCGGGCTTCACGCCGTCGTATCCGGGCGTGACCGATACCAACAACTTGGCCGACTGGGATCCGCCGTTTCCGATCGATCTGTCCGCCATTCGTGACAAGGACGAAGCCTATTGGGATCGCCATCGCGCCGCGCCCAAGGCGTTCATCCGGTTGACGGACGGGCGACAACTTTGGAGTACGGGGAGCGAGCGGTTCGGTCGGTCGACGTCGATTCGGTTTGTACCCACCCGCAGTGGTCGGGATCTCGCCGCGGCGGCGGATGCGATGACGCGAGCCCTGCGGGAACGTCTCGACGTGTCAACGCTCGGACTGAGCTTCGACGCCGTCAGAGATCGAGCGCTCGCCGCCGGTGCGGGCGCGACGGACTTCGGCGTGCTGTTCGTGGCGTTTAGCTTCTTTCTGATCGCGTCGGCTGTCATCCTCGTGGTACTTCTATTCCGCCTGGGCGCCGAGCAGCGATCGGCGGAGATCGGATTGCTGCTGGCGTGCGGTTTCCCACCGACACGTGTGACGCGGTGGCTGATCGTCGAGG
>CAXXVS010000003.1:0-2792500 GCA_963674755.2 Desulfobacterales bacterium
CATTCTGCAAAGCGACGAGAATGTGAAAGCCATCCTGATCAACATCTTCGGTGGGATCTTGCGCTGCGACCGCTTGGCCAATGGTGTGGTTCAGGCCGCCAAGAAGGTCGGCATGCGCGTACCGGTGATTATCCGCATGGAAGGCACCAACCTGGCGGAAGGGCGCAAGATTCTGGCTGAATCAGGCCTCGACCTGATCAATGCCAAGGACCTCAAGGACGCCGCCGAAAAATTGAAGGCAGCCATCCAGTAACCATCACCATCAATAGGCGAGGATTGAATTGTGAGCATACTAGTCAATAAGGAAACTAAGCTATTGGTGCAGGGTATTACTGGAAAAGAAGGCCAGTTTCATACCCGGGCATGCGTGGATTACGGCACACAGGTGGTGGCCGGGGTGACCCCCGGCAAGGGCGGCCAGAAAATGGACGAGATTCCCGTGTTCAACACGGTGGGCGACGCCGTCAAGACTACCGGCGCCGACGCCAGCATGATCTTCGTGCCCCCGCCCTTTGCCGCCGACGCCATCATGGAAGCCGCCGACGCCGAAGTGCCCCTGATCGTTTGCATCACCGAGGGCATCCCGGTCATGGACATGATGCGGGTGAAGAACTACATCAAGGACAAGCCGGTGCGCCTCATCGGCCCCAACTGCCCCGGCATCATCACCCCCGGCGAGTGCAAGATCGGCATCATGCCCGGCCCTATCCACAAGCCCGGCAAGATCGGTGTGGTCTCTCGCTCGGGCACCCTGACCTATGAAGCCGTCCACGCCCTGACCCTTACAGGTCTGGGCCAGACGACCTGCATCGGCATCGGCGGCGACCCGGTCAACGGCACCAACTTCATCGACTGCCTGGAACGGTTCCAGGCCGACGACGCCACCGAGGGCATCGTCATGATCGGCGAGATCGGCGGCGACGCCGAAGAGAAGGCCGCCGATTTCATCAAAGCCGACGTCACCAAACCGGTGGTGGGCTTCATCGCCGGTCTGACGGCGCCGCCCGGCCGCCGCATGGGTCACGCCGGCGCCATCATCAGCGGCAGCAGCGGCACCGGCCAGAGCAAGGTGGCCGCCATGAAGGCCAACGGAATCAACGTGTGCGAAAACCTCGCGTATCTCAGCGATGTCTGTGCCGAAACCTTCAAATGATCAGCCAGCTTGGCAATCGGAAATGATGGCGCTGTTTTGGGGCTAAAACAAAGCCGGGGCGGGATCTCTCCCCGCCCCGTTCTTTTGAAAAGCTTTTCCCACGATGCCCGGTGTCCATCCAGAAATAGGCACAGGTGGTCGCGATCTCCCGCTGAAGACGATACAGGACAGGCCCCCGCGGGAAGATTTTACCGCGAGCATACGGTTGATATTCCAAGGATAAAATTTCGAACGCAGGGCAACTATCGGGCAAATTGGCCATTGATGGATTCTATTATGATAAAAAAGGACGGTCTGCTGAGACCGTCCTTTTTTTATTGCAGGTTGAACAATTCCGGCCTTGATGATAATTGACCGACGTTGAATTCAACCGACGGGCGACGGAATTCGATAACCGGCCATCTATCCTCCGACTTCGGTCATCCGGCCTCCGTCATTGGAGAACGTCATGCATGAAATGGGCATCGCCATGCAAATCGTGGAGATCGCTGCCGCATCGATTCCGGCGGACCTGGCCGGCAGCCGGATCGCTACCGTCAACCTGAAGGTCGGCAAGCTTTCCGCCATCGTGCCGGACAGCCTGCACTTCTGCTTCGAGGCGGTCTCAAGGGATACGGCCCTCGAGGGCGCCCGCCTGCATATCACGGAAGTACCGGTGCGTGCCGCCTGCAATGCCTGCCGCAACGAGTGGACCATCGACCAGCCGGCGTTTACCTGCCCTGCCTGCCAGAGCGCCGATATTACCCTGCTGACCGGACGTGAACTCGATATCGAATCCATCGAACTGGCTGAAGAGGAAAACTGACATGCTTCTAGACGGAATCAATGCCATCCGGGCCTGCCACCACAAGGAGGGCCATCCGCATCACCACCCCCATGATGGCGCGGCGCCGGTGGAAACCCACACCCATGGCGGGCGCGAAATCAAGGTTGTGCGCCGCGTGCTGGATGCCAACGATATCATGGCCGCCGCCAACCGCAAACGGTTTGCCGAACAGCGGATCTTCGTGCTCAACCTGATGAGCTCCCCCGGCTCCGGCAAAACCACCACGCTGGAGCAAACCCTGCAGCGCCTCATGCCCGAATTCCACTGCGCCGTTATCGTGGGCGACATCTGCACCACGGCCGATGCCGACCGCCTAGCCGCCAGCGGCGCGCCGGTGGTGCAGATCAATACCGACGAGTTCGGCGGTGACTGCCACCTGGCCGCCCACGTCATCGAAAAAGCCTTGGGGGGGCTGGACCTGGAAGCCATCGATATCCTCATCGTGGAGAACATCGGCAACTTGGTGTGCCCGGCCGAATTCGACATCGGCGAGGACAAACGGGCCGTGATTCTGAGCGTCACGGAGGGGGAAGACAAGCCCCTCAAATACCCCCTCATGTTCCGGGAATGCGACGCCGCCCTGCTGAACAAAATCGACCTGCTGCCCTATCTGGACTACGACATCAAACTGGCCGCCGCCAATATCCTTCAGATCCACCCCGGTATACCGGTCTTCGAAACCTCCGCCAAAACCGAAGAAGGCTTCGCCCCCTGGCTGGAGTGGATCAAGACTTGCGCAAAAGAAAAACTTGGCTAAAGCGCCTTTAAGACCTGCCATCTTTGGCTCTGCGCGCTTTTAGACAATAAAAAAGCCGCCGAAAGCAGTTTGCTTTTAGCGGCCTTTTAAATTTTAAGATAGCGGCCGTTGGCCGCTATCTTAAGTGGACTTGCTTGACCGACACCATATTCGGCAGCTTGCGGATATCCTCAATGGTGCTGTCGTCGGCGGTTGCATCGATATTGACCATACAGACGGCCCGGTCGCCCAGGCGGCCCAACTGGAAGCGGCCGATATTGATGCCGTGCTTGCCCAGGGTCTGGCCCACATTGCCGATCACGCCGGGTTTGTCGATGTTCTGGATGATAATCATCGACCCTTCGGGAATGGCATCCATGTAAATCTTGCCGAAGCGGACGATCCGCGGATGTTTGTCGCCGAAAATCGTTCCCCATATCTCGTCGGGACCTTCGCTGTAACCCTCCAGCCGCATGCGGATGGTCCCGGTGTAGCTGCCGCGATCCTTGTTGAGGGTTTCCTTGACCTTGATGCCCTTGGCTTTGGCAATGGCCCGGGCATTGACGAAATTGACCGGCTTATCGGTAAACACCCCCAGAAATCCCTTCAACGCCGCATTGGTCAAAGGGCGTGTTTCCAATCCGGCCACATCGCCGGAAAAGGTCATGGTGATGTCGTGGATACCGGTCACCATCTGCCCCATGAGGGTCCCCATTTTTTCGGCGAGGTCCACCCAGGGTTTGATCTGGGCCATGACTTCCCGCGAAACGGACGGGAAGTTGACCGCGTGGACGATGACGTCGTGCAACAGATAGGCGGCCATCTGGTTGGCGATCATCTCGGCCACCTTGACCTGGGCCTCGCCGGTGCTGGCGCCCAGATGGGGCGTAAAAATGACGCGGGGGTGCTGCAAAAGCGGCAGGGCGGGATCCGGCGGCTCCACGGGCAGCACATCCAGGGCCGCGCCGGCCACCTGACCGCTTTCCAGCGCAGCGTACAAATCATCCAGGTTGACCACTTCCCCCCGGGAGCAATTGAGCAGGCGAACGCCCGGCTTCATGCGGCCCAGGGTAGCGGCATTGATCATGTTGACGGTTTCCTTGAGCTTCGGCACATGGAGGGTAATAAAATCGGCCCGCGCGTAAAGGTCGTCGCTGTCCACCAGCTCCACATGCAACGCTTCGGCCGCCTCGGCACTTACGAATGGATCGGCAGCGATCACTTTCATGCGCAATCCGTTGGCCAGGGTGGCCACCTCGCGGCCGATATGGCCCAGGCCCAGGATGCCCAGCGTCTTGCCGGTCAACTCCACACCGGTGAGAATTTTCTTATCCCAGCGCCCCGCTTTCAGGGACGAGGTCCCTTGGGGAATGTTGCGTGCCAGGGCCAGCAGCATGGCCATGGCGTGCTCGCCGGTGGTGACCGTATTGCCACCCGGGGCATTCATCACGACCACGCCGTCGCGGGTGGCGGCCTCCACATCGATATTGTCCACCCCGATGCCGGCCCGGCCGATGACTTTGAGGTTGTTGGCCCGGGCCAAAACGGCTTCCGTCACCCGGGTGCCGGAGCGCACGGCCAGCCCGTGAAATTCGCCGATGATTTCGGCCAGGCGTTCCGGATCGTTGGTGGTCTTGTCGTTGTCCACCACCACTTCGATCTGTCCGGTGGCTTCCAGAATTTCCTTTGCGACGGGAGACATGCTGTCTCGAATCATGACCTTGAACATGGTCGCTCCATCCCTCCTTGGTAGGGTCACCGGTAGGCGGTCTTGTTTTAACCGGGTCCGAAAGGCGGCTCTATATCACAATCAGGCGCCTTTTAGCAAAGTTGAATTCCGTCTCGTCCGAGTATCCGCCTCAATGGGACGACTTTTGACTTCCTCATGCGGAACGCTTAACTTGGAAGGAGAAACCGGCCTGATGCCTTGGGGTCATCATGGGTTGGGGCAAACGTGCCGTCCCGAGGAGGTTCATGACCCCTGTATCGGCCAGAGGGAGGTCCACCATGCGTTTGCGACGCACCGCTTTCGCCGGCCGCTGGTATCCCGACGATGAACGATCCTGTCGGGCTCAGATCGAACAATTTTTGGATGAGAAATTCAGGGATGTCGATCTGCCGGGCGCCCCCCAGGCCGGCATCGTTCCCCATGCCGGCTGGTTTTTTTCAGGCGCGGTCGCCTGCCAGGTCATCCAGGCGTTGGGCGAACGTGACGCTCCGGACGCGGTGGTTCTCTTCGGCATGCATATGCATCCCGGGCAGCGTCCGGTCATCATGGACCGGGGCGCCTGGGAAACCCCCCTGGGTCATCTGCCCATCGCCGAGGATCTGGCCGCCTACTTGACCGAACGGCTCACCTTCACCATCGAAGGGCCGGAAGACCCCAGCCGGGACAACACCATCGAACTCCAGCTGCCCTTTGTGCGCCACTTTTTTGGCGAAGTCCCGATTCTGCCCGTTGGCGTACCCCCGTCGGATCTGGCCCTGCGCATCGCGGAAACCGTCGTGGCGGGCGCCCATGATCTGGGCCTGAAGTTAAAAATCGTGGGCTCCACCGATTTGACCCACTACGGCCCCAACTATGGATTCACCCGCCACGGGAGCGGTGCCCCGGCGGTTGAATGGGTTAAAACGGACAACGACCGGCGCTTTATCGAGTCCGCCCTGGGGTTGGATCCGGAAGCGGTCATTCAAGGGGGATTGCAGCGCCAGAATGCCTGTTGCAGCGGTGCCGCCGCGGCCACGATCCAGGCTGCGCAGCTGCTGGGGGCATCCCAAGGGATTTTGATGGCGCACACGACCAGCTACGACAAAATCCCCGGCGACAGTTTTGTGGGCTATGCCGGCATTGCCTTTTGCTGATGACCGGTCGCATGGTTGTTACTGGCGGCCGACAGCCCGGCTGGTAATGCTAAACCGCCGGTTCCCTGAACAGCGTGTAACGGAGCTCCAGTTGATCACGCCCCTGTCCGCCGCCTTTGTCCACGATGACCCGCCAGGAAGAATGATTCTCCAGCAGGGCCAGGGCCTGGGTGATACGCGCCAGGATGGCGGCCGGCTCCGCTCCCCGCAAAGTGATGCGTTCACGCTCATCGAAAGAAACCGCGTCGTTGGCGCTCATCCCTTGAGGAAGGCCCACCAGCACGGAACCCTCCCCTATATCGACCAGGGCCCGGTTAAGCGCCGCGGCCAGCCGCGGGGCGATGGGCGACAGGTCCCGATGCAGTTCACGGGACAATTCATAGGGTGTCATCAGGAATGTCCTCTGCTATTTCAACAGGCCGCCATCAGCCCGCCTTGGGGGGTGCCTGCTTCGATTGCCGTTCGATTTTCGCCCAGGGATCCCGCAGGGTCACCGTACGGTTGAAAACCGGCCGTTCCGCTGTGCTGTCCCGGTGATCCAGGCAAAAATACCCCATCCGTTCGAATTGAACCGTGGCGCCCGCCGCGATGCGTCCCAGGGCCGGCTCGAGCTTACAGCCAGCCAGGGTTTCCAGGGAGGCTGGATTCAGGCAGGTGCGGAAATCCCCCTCACCGGCCGCTTCCGGATCCGGTTCGGTGAACAGGCGGTCATAGAGCCGCACGTCGGCCTCAATGGCCTGGGCCGCCGCAACCCAATGCAGCGTGGACTTAACCTTGCGGCCGTCCGGGGCATCCCCGCCGCGGGTGGCCGGATCGTAGGTGCAGCGCAGTTCGATCACCTCGCCGCTGGCCGGGTCCTTGACCACGTCGACACAGGTGAGGAAATAGGCGTAGCGCAGGCGAACCTCCCGGCCGGGCGCCAGGCGGAAAAATTTCTTGGGCGGGTCTTCCCGAAAATCTTCCTTTTCGATGTAAATCACTTTGCCGAAGGGAATGCGGCGCGTACCGAAAGAAGGATCGGTGGGGTGGTTCAAGGCTTCCAACTCTTCTTGCCCGTCTTCCGGGTAATTTTCGATGACCACCCGCAGGGGATTTAAGACCGCCATGTAGCGGGGCGCCCGATCGTTCAAATCTTCGCGCACACTGTATTCCAGCAAGGCCACATCCACCATGCTGTCCCTTTTGGCAACCCCGATGCGGTCGCAGAAGTTCCGGATGGCTTCCGGGCTGTAGCCCCGCCGCCGGATGCCCGAAAGGGTCGGCATGCGGGGATCGTCCCACCCATCGACGATCTTCTCTGCCACCAGCTTGAGCAATTTGCGCTTGCTCAACACGGTGTAGCTGAGGTTGAGGCGGGCGAACTCATACTGCCGGGGCCGGCTTTTCACCGGCAGGTTGTCGATAAACCAGTCGTAGAGGGCACGGTTGTTCTCGAACTCCAGGGTACAGATAGAGTGGGTGACCCCCTCGATGGAATCCGAGAGCCCATGGGCGAAATCGTAAAGGGGATAAATGCACCATTGATCCCCGGTGCGGTGGTGGGCCACTTTGCGGATGCGATAGATGGTGGGGTCGCGCAGGCTCAGGTTGGGGGCCGCCATGTCGATCTTGGCCCGCAGGACATGGGTGCCGTCGGCGAAGTCACCATTGCGCATGCGCTCGAAGAGATCCAGATTTTCCGCCACCGTGCGCTCCCGGTAGGGGCTGTTGCGCCCGGGCTCCGTCAGGGTCCCGCGGTATTCGCGAATCTGCTCCGCACTCAGGCTGTCCACATACGCTTTGCCGTCTTTGATCAGTTGAACGGCATATTCATAGAGCTGCTCGAAATAGTCGGAAGCGTAGTACTCGCGGTCCTCCCAGTCAAACCCCAGCCAGCGCACGTCCGCCTTGATGGATTCCACATACTCCACTTCTTCTTTGGTGGGGTTGGTGTCGTCGAAGCGCAGATTGCAGACCCCGTTGTAGTCCCGCGCCAGTCCGAAATTGAGGCAGATGGATTTGGCGTGGCCCATGTGCAGGTAGCCGTTGGGCTCGGGTGGGAAGCGCGTCATGATGGACGAATGCCGGCCGGAATCCAGATCAGCTTCGATAATCTCGCGGATAAAATTGGAAGGGACCGCTTTTTCGCTCATATTAACCGTCCTAATCGTGTTGGTCTTTTTGTCTTGATCGCGCACGTACGCGGTGTGGTGTGGTGTCCCGCCGCTACACCCAAGCGGCAGGACATAACCCTGTCATTGTCATTATAACGCCCGGATATTTCCAAGCAAGCCTTCCTGAAAAGGGGAAGCGCTTTGGGCAAAGGCGGTGGACCGTTTTTACGGTCTCACCCGTCTGAACCTCCCGGCGGTTGCGGTGCGGCCACCCCCATCCGGCCTGGTATGTCAGGCATGGTGGGGTCGCTGGTCGGGTACAAACGCACAAAATCATCGCTGCGGTTTCGGCTCCGGACCCCTTCTTCAATCAGGTCCGCGAGTTGGCTGGCGACGATTACCGTGTAATGACCCTGGTCCCAGTAATGGGAATCGTCGGTGGTAATCGGGGAGACGATATTAAAATCAAGGAGCCAGGTCTTGGGATGGTTGCGAGCGATATCGGTTAAACGGCGCAAGAATTCACGCCGGCGGATTTCCTCCTCTGAGCCTGGATGGGGCTGAGCGTAGTAGTGAAAGGGGGTTATGAAAAGAACTTTTACGGTTTCCGCCGGGAGCTTGTCCAACATTCGCGTCAGGACCCCCAACTGCGGAAACTGCATGGCCCGGATGGCTTCGGGAGACAGTCGAACCGGCGGCTCCACCGCCCGAACCGGTTTGGGTTTCAGGGTGCCATAGATTTTGACCCGGGCCCGGTTCAAATCGTACTCGTCCATGGGTTTGGTAAAATCCGTATAACCGTCGCGGCCGTACTTGTATGTTTTCAGTCCGGTAACGGTCAAAAATTCACGCCAGGCATGCGTGAGGGTCTTGAGGCGGTATGGGGGCAAATTATTGTAAGGATTCTTATCGTACAGCCACTCCGGCCAGATGGATGAATCCTCCCCATGGGGCTGGAAGTATTTTTCCTCAAAATAGAGGTGGTCGATACCGAAAATGACGGTTTTGGGCTTCGGGTGATACCGCAGAAAGATATCAAATATCGTTTCCTGCTCGAAAACCGAGGCGGCGTTCATGGCCAGATTGACGAAGCGGCTGTTCAGCTTGGGGTTCAATTCATCCGGTTTCAGCAGACGCACCGTGGAGGTGCCGATGACGGCGCTGTCAAACCGGGCGGAGCGGGCCAGCGCCGGATAAAAATAGGGCTGATCACGGTCGACGGGCACCCGGTCCCATTTTGGGGAAAAGGGGATCGAATCGTAGGGATCCACCACCACAATGAAGGCGTAGCCACCGATAAACAGTGCCGCCAGCAGGATAACAAACAGGCGGAAAAAAGGTTTCCACCCCTTGTCAGAACTGAAAATAGACAAATTCAGAATATCCCTGATCCCCGATGCGCAGGACCAAATAGAAAAACACGCTCGCCGCAAGAGCCGCGAATATCGGCCGCGGCTGCAATTTCTCGAACGCGACTTGCTGGCTGGTAGGCCCCAGCAGGGCCGGCAGCGCGAAAATCAAGACGCTCCAACGAAGCGGCACACCATGCACGGCCAGCGACCAGCCGTTCCAGCCCGTCATGGTGGCCATCATGATCCAGGCATCGGACAGCGTTGCGGAACGGAAAAGAACCCAGCCGAAGATCACGAACAGCATGGTAAGCGGCCAGGCCGTGCCCCGCGGCAAGCGCAGGCCCGTCTTTTCCCACAGGTGGTTGGCCGCCAATCCAACCCCATGCAGCCCGCCCCAGAGCACGAAAGTCCAACCGGCACCATGCCACAACCCCCCCAGCAGCATGGTGACCAAGAGGGCGGCGATCTGACGCGGCAGCCCGTACCGGTTGCCCCCCATCGGGATGTATAAATAGTCGCGTAAAAACCGGGATAAGGTAATGTGCCAGCGACGCCAGAAATCACGGACGGAAAACGCCCGGTAGGGTGCATTGAAATTGATGGGAATCATAAACCCGAAAAGCAGCCCAAGACCGATCGCCATATCGGAATATCCCGAAAAATCGAAATATAATTGAAGGGTATAGCCGCCGGCCGCCACCCAGGCCTCGGCCAGGGTGAGGCTTTTGCCATGGGCAATCAATGTGAAGAGCGGTGTTGCGATTTCAGCCAAGGCATCCGCCAGGATGACCTTTTTAAAAAGCCCGATTAAAAACAGCACGGCCCCCCGGGACAAACGCTCAGCCTGGCCGTCGCGCATGGGCGCCAGTCCGAACTGGTCAATCAACTCATTATGCCGGACGATCGGACCGGCGATCAACTGCGGGAAAAAGGTGACATAGAGCGCATATTGCCGGAAAGGGTAGACGGGCGCTCGGCCCCCGCGCAAATCCAAGAGATAGGAAATCTGCTGGAAGGTGAAAAAACTGATGCCCAAAGGGAGCACGATATCCCAGGGGGCAAAACCTTCGCCGGCGGCGTGCACCACGTTGCCGGCGAAAAAGTTGGCATATTTGAAAATGCCGATGATCACGAGATTGGCCATGACCCCTGCCAGGGGCAGGGCGGGATGGCCACTTTTCCCGTAAAGGTGCGCCAACAGCCAGTTCAGGGCCACGGAAGTCAGCAATAGAGGGAGAAAGCGGACATCCCAATAAGCGTAGAACACAAGGGAGGCCAGCAGCAACCAGCCCATTCGCCATTCGGGTCGATTGGCCAAGAGGTAGTACACACCCAAGGTGATCGGCAGGAAAACGACTAAAAATACCTGTGAATTAAATAACATAACAGCAAGCCCCGTCTGAGGCTGACCTCAACGATGTAACGCGGGAACCCGCGGTGACGGACCGTCTCCAAATCACCCTTCAGGATGGCGGTATCGGAATCCCGGGAAAAAATCCTTTGCGGCCCAAAACGAAAAAGGAGTTGCGGTCAAGCACCACAACTCCTTTGGAAGGCTTGGCTGAGGGACCAGGATTCGAACCTGGATTGACGGAGTCAGAGTCCGTAGTCCTGCCATTGGACGATCCCCCAATCGAATACAGGGAAAATCCCCTACCGTAAATTGCCAGAGGAGTCAAGTTTTTTTGAAAGGAGCGGCCCTCAATCCGGTGTCCGGGAAATGAATGCCACGGCCTGTGCCAGACGCTTGAGGGTTTCCTCTCTTCCCAACACCCGGATGATTTCAAAGATCCCTGGGCTGACCGTCTTGCCCGTAAGGGCCACACGCACCGGCTGGGCGATCTTGCCCAGCTTGAGTCCGGTTTTTTCCATGGTCTGGACAAAGGCGGACTCGACGGCAGCCTCGGTAAAGGAATCCTGCCCCTCCAAGTGGGCGATCAAAAACGCAAGCGGTTCCTGAATGGCGGGTTTGAGAAATTTCTGTGCGGCCTTTTCTTCGTAGGCGACCTTCTCTTGGAAATAGAAAAGCGCGCCGTCGGCCATTTCCAGCAGTGTTTTGCTGCGGGTCTGGAGGGTTTCGATCACGGCCTGCAGATTGTCTTCAGGTGGATCCGCAACCCCCCGGGCAGCCAGAAAGGGCCTCAGCCGGGGAGCCAGGGCCGCCGGGGTGGCGGCTTGGATGTGATCCGCATTGAGGGCCAGCAGTTTCTGCAAGTCGAAAACACCGGCCGACTTGCCGATGTGCGCCAAGCTGAATTTGGCGATGAGTTCTTCCCGGGTAAAAAACTCCTGGTCGCCGTGGGACCACCCCAGGCGTACGAGATAATTTAACACCGCATCCGGCAGGTAGCCCATATCCCGGTATTCGGTTACCGACATGGCCCCATGGCGCTTGCTCAGACGGGTCCGGTCGCTACCCAGCACCATGGGGACGTGGGCAAAAACCGGCAGGGTCGCCTCCAAGGCTTTATACAACAAGATCTGTTTGGGCGTATTGTTGACGTGATCGTCTCCCCGGATGACCGTGTTGATCCCCATTGTGATATCGTCCACCACAACGGCCAGATTGTACATGGGCATCCCGTCACTGCGACAGATGATGAAATCATCCAGTTCGTCGTTCTGGAAAACGATCGGGCCCTTGACGATATCCTCGACTACCGTCGTCCCGGTGCGGGGCGCTTTGAAACGCACCACCGCATCCGGGGAGGCGGGCCGCCCCTTGTCACGGCAGCGGCCGTCGTAGCGCGGTTTGCCCCCCCGTGCCATGGCGCTCTGGCGCATGGACTCGATATCTTCCGGGCTACAGGTGCAGTAGTAAGCACGATCCTTGTCGATCAGTTTCTGGATGTGGGCACGATAGATATCCAGCCGCTGGGTCTGATAAAAGGGGCCTTCATCCCAGTCGATACCCAACCATTCCAAGGCGTCGAAAATCGCCTTGACCGAATCTTGGGTGGACCGCTGCACATCGGTGTCTTCGATGCGCAGGACGAATCGACCGCCGCAATGGCGCGCATAAAGCCAATTGAAAAGTGCGGTTCGGGCGCCGCCCACATGCAGAAATCCGGTGGGACTGGGGGGGAACCGCGTAACAATGGGATCCATTCACATCTCTCCTCGTTGAAAAGCGCTCTGTAGCTTATTTAAACTGAACTCCATATCATATCCTTAATATGGGTACAATATGACAATCGGGCCATTTGGTGGAAATTTTCTTGACATTTGGCACATGTTAAATTACTTATCACAGTTTATGTCACGGTAAGCTTTTTTGAAATTTTTACGATATGATACCAGCAGGTTAGGAGATGACTCATGGCGGTACCCAAACGAAGAACATCCAAATCGAAACGCGACATGCGGCGTACCCATAAAAAGACAGCGGCACCCAGCGTCACCACATGCGCCCAATGCGGCGAGCCTAAATTGCCACATCACCTGTGCATGAGTTGCGGCACTTATAGAGGCCGCACCCTGATGGAGGTCGACGAAGATTAAGGCCTCCGCGGGGAACTCGCCGGCCGCTTTGTAGTGGCCCCTGTTCGAGACGACCGCTAGCCGACCACGGCCTTATGCCCGTCAGTGCGACGCAACACCCGTCACTCGCGGGAAAAGGACCCTTTTCATGCGCAATTTCAATGTGCAGCTGCCGCAAAAAGGAGGAATTCATGTCGACTGAAGATAAAGTCAAAAAAATGATCGCCGAGAAACTCAATGTGGACCCTTCCGAAGTCGTACCCGAAGCCAAATTCGTCGATGATTTGGGTGCCGATTCCTTGGATCTGGTCGAACTCATCATGACCATGGAAGAAGAGTTCGATATCGAAATCCCTGATGAAGATCAGGAAAAAATTCTATCGGTCAAGGATGCCATCGATTATATCAACGCCCATTAAAGCCAAATGGAACGACCCGATAGCCACATCGGGCGCGTCCATGACCGCATTCACATCCCATCCTTTTATTCTGGCCTGAAGATTCCTGCGACCAGGGTCGGCGTTATCCCGCGCCGGCCCTGTTTTGTTGGTTTGGATGCCGTTATAGCTATCCCGCCGTCATATCAGCGTGGTTGCGAACTCCGGGAAGGTTCGGGAACCTGTCTTTTCCCTTGCGCTGCGGAAACGGGTTGTATTAGAAGCATGGTCCAAGTACCCTGCTGGTTTCTTCGCATACCCGCCGATCCCGATGCAGCATCGCTCGGCGGATGACCCGCTTGGAACGAGGAGCCGACATGACCGACACCAAATCCGCTATTGTCATCGGATGCGACCACGCCGCCTACGAAATGAAGGAAAAACTCAAGGCCTATCTGCTTCGCAACGGTCATACCGTGGAAGATGCAGGGGCTTATAGCACCGAATCGGTCGATTATCCCGACTACGGCAAGAAGGTGGCCGCCCTGGTATCCGAGGGCCGCTACGCCCGGGGTATTCTTTTGTGCGGCACCGGGCTGGGCATGTCCATGGTGGCCAATCGTTTCCCGGGTGTCCGGGCGGCCTTGTGCCACGACCTTTTCGGGACCATCATGAGCCGCCGCCACAACGATGCCAACATCCTGGTGCTGGGCGGACGCGTCACCGGCGAAACCCTGGCGGAAGAAATGATCAAGGTGTGGCTGTCAACCCCTTTTGAGGGCGGGCGGCACCAGAAACGGCTGGATATGTTTGGCCGCATCGACGAAACCACGTGATCTTACGGCTTCGGACACCGCACGCTTGGGCGACACACCACACGCCATACGAAAAAGGGACGACAACGTGGAAGACATTCAGCTCAGAAGAATCGACCCGGAAATCGCGCAGGCCATCGCTCAAGAGCGGCACCGGCAGGAAACCCATCTCGAACTGATTGCCTCGGAGAACACCACCAGCCTGGCCGTCATGGCGGCCCAGGGCAGCGTTCTGACCAACAAGTACGCGGAAGGCTACCCGGCCAAACGTTATTACGGCGGCTGTGAATTTGTCGACATGGCCGAAAAGCTTGCTGTCGAGCGGGCCTGCCTGCTGTTCGATGCCGAGTACGCCAATGTCCAGCCACACTCCGGCTCCCAGGCCAACATGGCGGTCTACTTCGCCCTGCTGCACCCCGGCGACACGGTTCTGGGCATGAACCTCTCCCATGGGGGTCACCTGACCCACGGCAGTCCGGCCAGTTTTTCGGGACGCCTTTTTAATTTTCACCACTATGGGGTGGATCGCGAAACCGGATGCATCGACTATGACGAAGTGGCGCGCCTGGCCCGCGAGGTCCGGCCGCGGCTGATCGTATGCGGGGCCAGTGCCTATCCACGCATCATCGATTTCCAAGCCTTTGCCGACATTGCCCGGGAAGTGGATGCCCGGCTCATGGTGGATATGGCCCATATCGCCGGTCTGGTGGCGGCTGAACAGCACCCCTCGCCCGTCCCCCACGCCGATGTGGTGACATCCACCACCCACAAGACCCTGCGCGGCCCGCGCGGCGGGTTGATCCTCGGCCGGGCGGAGCTGGCCGAGCGCCTCAACAAACAAATCTTTCCCGGCATCCAGGGCGGCCCGTTGATGCACGTCATCGCCGCTAAAGCGGTCGCTTTCAAACAGGCCCTGGGCGATGATTTCAAAGGGTACCAGCAGGCGGTCATCGGCAATGCCCACAAGATGGCCCAAGTGCTGATGGACGCCGGCGTCCATCTGGTGACCGGCGGAACCGACAACCATATGCTGCTGGTAGACCTGCGCAACCTCGGCCTGACCGGCAAGGAGGCCGAGGAAGCCTTGGGACGGGCCGGCATCACGGTCAACAAGAACAGCATCCCCTATGATGAACGCGGGCCATCCATCACCAGCGGCATCCGGCTCGGCACCCCCGTCGTGACCACGCGGGGCATGGGGCTGGCTGAAATGGAAACGATTGCCCGGTTCATTTGCCAGGTCCTGCAGCAACCAGCCGATGAAACTCTGTTGGAAAACGTCCGTCGGGATGTGGAAACCCTCTGCCGGCGTTTTCCACTTTACCCTGACGAATCCGCCCTCTGAGCGCCATCGCGAGAAAGGATCTGATGACCGCCCCCAACGACCGACCTTCCTGGAATACCTATTTCATGGATATCACCACCCTGGTCGCCAAACGCACGACCTGCCTGCGAAGGGCGGTGGGGGCGATCGTCGTGAAGGATAAACGCATTTTGTCCACGGGTTACAACGGCGCTCCCAGCCATATCCGCCATTGCCGCGAAGTGGGCTGCCTGCGGGAGCAGCTCAAGGTCCCTTCCGGTCAACGCCATGAACTCTGCCGGGGCATCCATGCCGAACAGAATGCGATCATTCAAGCGGCCTACTATGGTGTTTCCATCAAAGGGGCCACCCTTTATTGCACGACCCAGCCCTGCTCCATCTGCGCCAAAATGATCATCAATGCCGGCATTCAAGAAATCTATTATCAATCCGGCTACGCTGATCTCATGGCCACCGAAATGCTGGCCGAAGCCGGCGTAAGCGTCATTCACCTGGACCCCAGCGATCAGGAGGCCGCTGAATGAAATGCCCTTTTTGCAAAGAAACGGACAACAAGGTCATTGACTCGAGGCTCAGCAAGGACGGCAACGAAATCAGACGCCGGCGGGAATGCCTGGTTTGTGGACGGCGCTTTACCACCTACGAACACATCGAGAAGATCCCCATCATGATCATTAAAAAAGATGGTCGGCGGGAAATCTTCTCCCGTGAAAAGGTCCGCAACGGTGTTCTGAAGGCCTGTGAGAAACGCGATATCAGTGTCAACCAGATCGAAATCTTCCTTGATGAACTGGAGCGGGATTTGGGCGAGGTCGGGGAAAAAGAAATCCCGTCCTCCTATCTCGGCGAAAAAATCATGGCCAAGCTGCACGTCCTGGATGACGTGGCCTATGTGCGTTTCGCTTCGGTCTACCGTGAATTCAAGGACGTGAATGATTTTTTTGCGGAACTGAAAAGCCTGCTCAGCCACCGCTGAAGGATGCTTTATGGACGCTTCGGCGGTGCAAGACCGATTTTATATGCAGATGGCGCTGGACCTGGCGGCACGGGGCAGCGGGTATACCGCGCCCAATCCGCTGGTGGGCGCGGTGGTGGTCAAAGATCAAAGAGTGGTGGGGCGCGGCTACCACAAGCGTTTCGGCGAGGCCCATGCTGAAGTCAATGCCCTGGAGGAGGCCGGCGCAAAGGCCCGCGGAGCGACCCTCTATGTCACCTTGGAGCCTTGCAATCATACCGGCAAAACCCCGCCCTGCACCGAAAAAATACTTGCGGCCGGTATCCGCCGCGTCGTGGTGGCCATGGGTGACCCCAACCCGGGCGTCAAGGGCGGCGGCATCGACTGTTTGCGCGCCGCCGGCCTGGAGGTGGTGGAAGACGTCGCTCGGCGCGCCGCCCAACGGCAAAACGAATTCTTCCTCAAGCATACCCGGACGGGAACGCCTTTTGTCATTCTCAAATGCGCCGCCACCCTGGACGGCCGCATCGCCACACGAACCGGCGACGCCCAATGGGTCAGCGGCCCCCAATCGCGCGGTTTCGTCCATGCCTTGCGCCATGCCGTAGACGGCATCCTGGTAGGCGTGGGTACCGTTAAAGCCGACGACCCGAGCCTGACCACCCGCCTCCCCGAGGGCGGCGGGCGCGACCCCCAACGGATTATCCTTGACACACACCTCTCGATCCCGTTAAACGCGCGTGTGCTGACCCAATCATCGGAAGCACCGACCATCCTGGTGACAGGCCCGGATGTGGACGAAGCCGTACGCCAGCGGGTGGTGCAAACCGGCGCCCGTGTATTGACCGTATCCTGCCGGGACGGTCGCGTCGATCTGCACGCCCTGATAAAAATCCTGGGAGCCGAAGGCCTGTCCAGCGTCCTGGTGGAAGGCGGCAGCCGGGTGTGCGGGGCGGCCCTGCGAGCGGGCATCGTCGACAAACTCTACTTTTTTTATGCACCCAAGCTATTGGCCGGTGATGACGGCATCCCCATCTCACAGGGGGCAGGTTGCGAGCGCATGCAAGATTGCCTGAACGTCCATCATCTCACCGTACACCGCTTCGGCCCGGATGTGATGATCGAGGGCTACCCGGACAACGCCCGCCACGCGCGTTGACATTTTGTCTATCGAAATTATTTTAATAGTTTACGAATAATCGTCGATCTTATTGGATCTTTTTCAATCCGCCGACGGATCGCCTCGATCGTGTGAGGATGCATACGGCCATCATGTTTACGGGAATTATAGAAGGGTTGGGCACCCTCGCAGCCCTACGCTCGTCAGGCCGGGGCCGCCGTCTGGTGATTGAATCGGATTTCAGCCTGGAAGGATCCCGCATCGGCGACAGCATCGCCGTCAACGGCGCCTGCCTCACGGCGGTCCGCATCGAACGTCATCGCTTTGAGGTCGATCTCTCCCCCGAGTCCCTGAACACCACTACCTTTAAGGAAGCCCGGACGGGCGACCGCGTGAACCTGGAGCGCGCCCTGCGCCTTGGAGATCGCCTGGACGGCCATATCGTATCCGGCCATGTAGACGGCATCGGCGCGATCAAAGCCCGCGAACGCCTCGATAATGCGCTTTTGATTAGGGTGACCGTGCCGCCGTCCCTGGCCCGCTATATGATCCATAAGGGGTCGGTAGCGCTGGACGGGGTCAGCCTCACCATCAACCACTGCGATGAGACCGGCCTCGACGTCAGCATCATCCCCCACACGGCCGGCCTCACCACCATCGGCTTCAAACCGGTGGGCAGCAAAATCAATATTGAAACCGATCTGATCGGCAAGTATGTTGAACGTTTCACCACGACCGCCCGTGGAGAGGCGCCGCCGCCATCCGCCGTCGATCGGGAATTTTTGCTCAAAACCGGGTTTCTCTAGACCCGGCCGCGATAAATCTCAATCAGGAGGAATTTTCGTCACCCATGCCGCTCTTATCCATCGAACAAGCCATTAAAGACATCCGCCAGGGAAAGATGGTCATCCTGGTGGATGACGAGGACCGTGAAAACGAAGGCGATCTTTGCATGGCCGCGGAAAAGGTTACCGCAGAAGCCATCAATTTCATGGCCACTTACGGCCGGGGACTGATCTGCCTTTCGCTAACCCCGGAGAAAGTCGACGCCCTCGATCTCCCGCTGATGGTGGATCACAACACCTCGCCATTTGAAACCGGGTTTACTGTTTCTATCGAAGCGCGCTGCGGGGTTACCACCGGCATTTCCGCTGCCGACCGCGCCACCACAGTTCTGACTGCGGTCCGCGACGACGCCCGATCGAGGGATCTGGTTCGACCGGGCCATATTTTCCCGTTGCGAGCCCGCAAGGGGGGTGTCATGGTGCGTACGGGCCAGACCGAGGGTTCGGTAGATCTGGCCCGTCTGGCCGGCCTGCGGCCGTCGGGCGTCATTTGCGAAATCATGAACGACGACGGCACCATGGCCCGCATGCCCTCCCTGGAAAAATTCAGCCAGACCCACGGCATCGGCATCGTGACCATCGCCGATCTGGTGGAATACCGCATGCGCAAGGAGTCCTTTGTGCGGCGGGCCGCGGAAACCAAGATTCCCACGGCGATAGCCGGCGAATTTCGCATCGTGGTCTACGAAAACGATGTCGACAACCTGACCCACATCGCCCTGGTCAAAGGCGAAATTGATTCCGAGAAGCCGGTCCTGGTAAGGGTGCATTCGGAATGCCTGACCGGAGACGTCTTCGGTTCCCTGCGATGCGATTGCGGGGATCAGCTCCACCGGGCCATGGAAATAGTCGATAAGGAAGGCTCCGGCGTCATCCTCTACCTGCGCCAGGAGGGACGCGGCATCGGGCTGGTCAACAAAATCAAGGCCTACGCCCTTCAACAGGAACAGGGACTTGACACCGTGGAGGCCAACGAAGAACTGGGATTCAAGTCGGATATGCGCAACTATGGCATCGGGGCCCAGATCCTGGTGGATCTGGGGGTGCGCCGGATGCGGCTCATGACCAACAACCCCAAGAAGATGGTCGGCCTGGAGGGCTACGGGCTGAGTATCGTGGAGCAGGTGCCCATTGAAATCGAGCCCAACGAGCACAATCGCTGCTATCTGAGCTGCAAGAAGCTCAAGATGGGACACCTGCTGAAGACCGTCGATTCCACGCCCTAGTCGCGGCAATCCGCCGCGCTAAACCAATGGGAATCGAATGCCATACCTCCGCGCCTATTGAAAAGGAGAAGTCATGCCGAGAGTACTGGAAGCCAAACTGCTGGCGGAAGGCAAAAAATTTGCGCTCATCATGAGCCGCTTCAACGATTTTATTTCGGAAAAACTGGTGGCGGGCGCCCTGGACGGCCTGCGGCGCTCGGGCGCCCGGGACGAAGACATCGACCTGGTCAAGGTTCCGGGTGCCTTTGAAATCCCGCTTCTGGCTAAAAAGATGGCCGCCAGGAACCGCTACGATGCCATCATCTGCCTGGGGGCGGTCATCCGCGGGGCAACCCCCCATTTCGACTATGTCAGCGCCGAAGTCTCCAAAGGCATTGCCGCTGTCAGCCTGGAGGCGGACATTCCGGTCATTTTCGGCATTCTGACCACCGACACCATCGAGCAGGCCATCGAGCGGGCAGGCACCAAAGCCGGCAACAAAGGCTGGAGTGCGGCCATATCAGCGGTGGAAATGGCCAACCTGATGGACGTCGTGCAGCAGTCGTAAGCAATGGGGAAACGCAGACAAGCCCGCGAGCTGGCCTTGCAGGCCCTCTACTTTCTGGAAGAACAGCGCGGCGACCCCGAGCAGGCCCTGGAGCTTTTTTGCGGGAATTTTATGCCGCCCCGCAAAAGCCGCGCCTTTTTTCTGGAACTCGTCCGGGGGGTGCAGCAAACCCGCGTCGAAATCGACCGCATTGTCGAGAGCTACTCGGACCACTGGAAAGTCTTTCGCATGCCCCGGGTGGACCGCAATGTCATACGGGTGGCGGTCTATGAGATGCTCTGGCGGGGAGACATCCCGGCCAAGGTTTCCATCAACGAAGCCATCGATATCGGCAAACGCTTCGGCACCGACGACTCCGGGGCCTTCATCAACGGAATCCTGGACCGGATACGGCTGGCGCTCGAAAAGGGTGAAATTGAACTGCCGGCCGGGGCTCACCCGGCGGAGGCTTCTCCGGCGGCCGAAGGGCGCCATTCAACGACGAAAACCGCTTCAGGAGACAGCCATGATCATTAAATCCCTGGCCGTCGGGCCGATTCAAGCCAATTGCTTTATCATCGGATGTGAAACAACCCGCGCGGGCGCCGTCATCGACCCGGGCGACGAGGCGGAGCGGATTATAGCGGAAGTCGAAAAAGCCAATCTGCATATCGAAACGATCATCAACACCCACGGCCATTTCGATCACGTCAGCGGCAACCGGCAGCTCAAAGCCGCCACCGGCGCCGAGCTGCTGATCCATGCCCTCGACGCCCCCATGCTCACCCAGCTCGACCGCATGGCCGGCGCCTTCGGCCTAAGGGCTGATAATTCCCCCCCACCGGATCGAACCATAGAAGACGGCGATACGGTGGATGTCGGCGATTTGCACCTCACGGTGCTGCACACCCCGGGGCACACCCCGGGCGGCATTTCCTTGCATACCGACAGCTGCGTGTTTGTGGGCGATACGCTTTTCCAGGGCTCTATCGGCCGCACGGATTTTCCAGGAGGCGACTTCGACACGCTCATCAACAGCATCCACACGAAACTCTTTACCCTGGACGAGCAGACCATCGTCTATACCGGTCATGGTCCTGAAACGGCCATCGGTACCGAAAAGCGCTACAACCCGTTTGCCCGCATGGCCTGATTGACCCTGCAGATCGGTTGCAAGGCATATTTAACCGTGGGCGCTTTAGCGCCTCGTCGTACCCATAGAAAACCCCGGCGTGTCGGCCGCGGAGACCAGCGCCGTATATGCAAAGGCCCATTTTGCTTGAACTCCCGTCACCGCTTTGATACCTTTCAGGCAACGACCTATCGAAAGCCGGCAGCGGGAACATGCGATCTTCGCCATGAAACCGATACAGGCGTCATACCCGTTTTGTAGCAGGCCGGACTCTTCTTCCCATGGACGCAGCATTCACCATTCATCGCAGGCATTCCCTCCCGATCAAGGTCGGCGCTGTCTCTGTGGGCGGCGACGCGCCGGTGTCCGTGCAGTCCATGACCAACACGCCGACCCAGGATGTCGAAGCCACGGTAGCCCAGATCCACAGACTCGAAGAAGCCGGCTGTGAAATCATCCGGGTGGCAGTACCGGATCGAACCGCCGCCGATGCCATCAGGGCCATCAAAGCCCAGATTGCAATTCCCCTGATTGCCGATATACACTTCGACCACCGTTTGGCCATTCAGGCGGCCCGGGCCGGCGCCGACGGGCTGCGCCTCAATCCCGGCAATATTGGCGGGCGGGACAAGGTTCGGGCCGTCGTGCACTGCGCCCAGGATCACGGCCTCCCCATCCGGATCGGCGTCAACGCCGGCTCCCTGGAAAAAGATCTGCTCGAACGCTATGGCGGTGCCACGCCGTCCGCCATGGTGGAAAGCGCCTTGCGCCACATCGCTTTGCTGGAAGACCTGGACTTCCGCATGATCAAAGTATCCTTGAAGGCCTCTGATGTGGGCCGCACCATGGCCGCTTACCGCCTGCTGGCCGCCCAAACCGATTGGCCCTTTCATATCGGCGTCACCGAAGCCGGATCGCTCTATTCCGGAATCGTCAAATCAGCCTTGGGTATCGGCATGCTCCTGGCCGAAGGCCTCGGCGACACCCTGCGGGTCTCGCTCACCCGCGACCCGGTGGAAGAAGTGCGGGTGGGATACGAAATTTTGAAGGCCCTCAACTTGCGCCGCCGGGGCCCTGACATTATCGCCTGCCCCACCTGCGGCCGCACCGAAATCGACTTGTTCGATGTTCTGGAGAAAGTCGAAGCCCGCCTGCATCACATCAAAACGCCCCTCAAAGTCGCCATTATGGGATGTGTTGTCAACGGCCCCGGGGAAGCGCGGGAGGCCGACGTGGGCATTGCCGGGGGACGCGGGGTGGGGATCCTTTTCAAAAAGGGACATGTGATTCGCAAGGTGCCGGAAAGCGAACTCGTCGATGCCCTCATGCAGGAGATCGACCACTTGGAAAAACAGGGGCCTTGAACATGGATCCCGTTGCCATGAAACAAGGCCGCTCTTGCCGTTAACCCGGAGGGGGCTCCGTTGCACCAGAAGATGGAAGGCCTTAAATTGCGTTCTTCGGCCAGCGGCAAAATGGATAACCAAGCGATGAACGGTGCCTAAACGCCATTTTCCCGAACTTCCGCCCGAGCCTGCAACCCATGAATTGGAGACGCACGTTATGACCAAGCCACTGAAAACCGCTATCACGCCGATCCGGGCCGAGGATTATCCCGAATGGTATCAGCAGATCATCAAGGCCTCCGACCTGGCTGAGAAATCACCTGTGCGGGGCTGCATGGTGATCAAACCCTGGGGCTATGCCCTGTGGGAAAATATCGTGCGCGGCATGGACGACATGTTCAAGGCCACCGGAGTGAAAAATGCCTATTTCCCGCTTTTTATCCCCCTGAGCTTCCTGGAAAAAGAGGCCGAACATGTCGAAGGCTTTGCCAAAGAATGTGCGGTGGTGACTCACCACCGGCTCGAAAAAAACGCCCAGGGCGGCCTGGTCCCGGCCGGCGAGCTGGCCGAACCTTTGGTGGTTCGTCCGACGTCTGAAACCATCATCGGGGATTCCTTTGCCAAATGGGTGTCCAGCTACCGGGACTTACCGATCCTGATCAATCAATGGGCCAACGTGGTACGTTGGGAGATGCGCACCCGGATCTTTCTGCGGACCAGCGAATTTCTATGGCAGGAGGGCCACACCGCCCACGCCACATCACAGGAGGCCGCCGAGCGGACCCACATGATGCTCGACGTCTATGCCCGTTTCGTCGAGGATTTTCTGGCCATCCCCGTTATCCGGGGCCGCAAGACGCCGACGGAGCGGTTCCCCGGCGCGGTGGACACCCTCTGCATCGAAGCCATGATGCAGGACTGCAAAGCCTTACAGGCCGGCACGTCGCATTTCCTGGGACAAAACTTCGCGGTGGCCTCCGGGATCCGCTTCCAAAACGCCCGGGAGGAAGAAGAATACGCCTGGACGACATCTTGGGGCTCCTCCACTCGTTTGATCGGGGGGCTGATCATGACCCATTCGGATGACGACGGTCTGGTGCTGCCGCCGCGCATCGCCTCGGCCCATGTGGTCCTGCTGCCCATCCACCGCTCCGAGGCCGACCGCGAACAGGTGATGGTTTACACCACCCAGCTGGCGGCCGATCTGCGTGCCCAGCGCTACCATGACCGCCCCATCCAGGTTGAAATCGACGAGCGCGACATCGGTGGGGCACGGGGATGGGACTGGATCAAGAAAGGCATTCCGGTGCGAATCGAAATCGGCCCCAAGGACATCGAGAAGGACGCCCTGTTCGTCGGGCGGCGGGATCGCGGCCCCAGGGAAAAATCATCCATTCCTCGCGTCCGCTTTTTGCAGGACGTCACCTCCTTGCTGGACGATATCCAGCAACAGCTCTATGAACGGGCCCGGGCGTTTCAGGAGACCCACACCCACCAACTGGACGACCACGACGCTTTCGAGGCCTATTTCACACCCCGCAATTTGGAAAAGCCGGAAATCCACGGCGGGTTTGCCCTGTCCCACTGGTGCGGCGACGCCCAGTGTGAGAAGCAGATCAAAGACAAGCTCAACGTTACCATTCGCTGCATTCCCCTGGAGCCGCTTAGGGAAGAGGGGCGCTGTGTCTGCTGCGGCCGGCCCAGCAGCGAGCGAGTGGTGTGGGCCAAGGCGTATTAGGGCACTATGATTCGCATCAACGATATTCTGGATAAGGTCGCCGAAAACAACCCCGAGGCCGATCTGGACATTATCGACCGGGCCTATATCTACAGCGCCCGGGTGCATGACGGCCAGGTTCGGCTGTCCGGCGAACCTTACCTTTCCCATCCTCTAGAGGTGGCCGGCATCCTGGCGGACATGAACCTTGATCCGGTCAGCATCGCCGCCGGACTGCTGCACGACGTGATTGAAGACACCCATGCGTCGCCGGAGGAAATCGAATCCACGTTCGGGCATGAAGTCCAGCATATCGTTTCCGGTGTGACCAAAATCAGCAAGCTGCCCTTCAGCAGCTCCCAAGCCCGGCAGGCCGAGAGCCTGCGCAAAATGCTGCTGGCCATGGCGGACGATATCCGGGTCGTATTCATCAAGTTGGCCGATCGTCTGCACAATATGCGGACCCTGCAGTTTCATAGACCGGACAAACAGCGCGTGATTGCCCAGGAAACACTGGATATCTACGCACCCATTGCCGCCCGCCTCGGCATCTACTGGATGAAAAACGAGCTTGAGAACTCTTCCTTTATGTTTCTCATGCCCGACGAGTACAACCGTATCAAAGACCGCGTCATCGCCGACATCAAAAAACGCGAAACCTATATGACAAAGGTCAAAACCATCATTCGCGACAAAATGGAAGCCCACAACCTTACGAGCGACGTTCTGGGACGCTATAAAAACTACTACAGCATCTACCAGAAAATGGTCACCCAGAATCTGGCCTTCGAAGATGTCTACGACATCATTGCCTTCCGCATTATTTTAGATACCATTCCCCACTGCTATGAAGCCCTGGGCATCGTGCATTCCCTCTGGAAACCCATCGACATCAAATTCAAAGACTATATCGCCCGCCCCAAGCCCAACATGTACCAGTCGCTCCACACCACCGTCATCGGTCCGGCGGGCGAGCGTGTCGAAATCCAGATTCGAACCCAGGAAATGGATCAGGTGGCCAAGTCGGGCATTGCGGCCCACTGGCACTATAAAGAGGGTGGTGAGGTCGATGAAAATGTCAGCAAGCGCTTTGCCTGGATCCAGAATCTGGTGGAAAACCAGGAAAACATCGCCAATCCGGAAGAATTTCTGGAAAATGTGCGCATCGACCTCTATCCCGATGAAGTGTATGTCTTTACGCCCCAGGGGGATGTCAAAACCCTGCCCAAGGGGGCCACACCGGTGGATTTTGCCTATCTGATCCATACCGAAGTCGGCAATCAATGCACCGGCGCCAAAGTCAACGGCCGTATGGTTCCCCTGAGCCATGAATTGGTCACCGGCGATACGGTGGATATCACGACCTCCAAATACCACCACCCCAGCAAGGACTGGCTCAAGTTCGTCAAAACGGTCAAAGCCCGCGCTCGCATCCGCCAATGGATCAAGACCCAGGAAAAAAACCGCAGCCTGACCCTGGGGCGGGAAATGTGCGAAAAAGCGTTCCGCAAATATCGGCTCAATTTTCACGCCCTGGTCAAATCACCCCAGATGATAGAGGTGGTGGAGCATTTTGGCTTTAAAACCGCAGATGATCTGATTGCCAGCGTGGGATACGGTAAAACCACACCGTTGCAAGTCGTGCGGCGCTTTCAGCCCAAGACAGAAGACAGTGAGGAGGAAGTCGAACGCGAATCGATTATCGGCCGCCTGATGGGAAAAGTCAAAAAGAAGACCGACAAGACCGGCATTCTGGTCAAGGGGCTGGATGATATCCTGATTCGTTTCGGCAAGTGTTGCCAGCCCGTTCCAGGGGATCCCATCATCGGTTATATCACCCGGGGCTATGGCGTGACCGTGCACCGGGCCAACTGCGTGAATGCGCTGAAGATGAACCCGGAACGGCAGATTGAGGTTGAATGGACCGAGGAAAACAAGGAAACCTACCCGGTCAGGATCCTGGTGACATCCCACGACCGGGTCGGTCTGCTGGCCGATATTGCCATGACCATCAGCAAAAGCGACGCCAATATCGTCAGCGTAAACACAAAAACACTTGAAAATCAGACGGTTGAGAGCTTTATCACCTTGGCCGTCTCCGGCACCACCCATCTGGATCGCGTGCTATCCGCCCTGCGTAGAGTTCATCTCGTTCAGGATGTGCGGCGCCTGAATGTCTAGCGGTATCGCAATATCAGGGCGTTCGGTCGCGATCGCCTCACGCCCCTGATCAGCAGCCCATAAAGGAGCCGGACGGTATTGACAGGCTCAGGGCGCCTTGACCACGAGCCCGGATTTAATGCAGCTGGTGCAGACCACCATGCGTTTGGCCTGACCGTTGTGAAGTGCACGGACCGTTTGCAGGTTCGGGTTGAAGCGCCGCTTGTTGATATTGTGCGCATGGCTGACATGGCTGCCCACCATTGGTTTTTTGCCGCAAATTTCACATTGCTTGGCCATTGCAGAATTCCCTTCGATTAATACTTAACGTCTTTATCCCTCAGAATCAAAACAAGAAACCATATATTATGCCGCTTTTTTTGTAAAGATTTTTTATTGGCAGTCTGGACGCTAAAGATAGACCGGGCGCAAGAAAGGGCACGATCATCTTTATGATAAGCGTAGCGACCTTGCGATAAGCTTAGAAAAAAGGCAGGATGCTGCGGCTGTCTTCGCGACTGATCTCGGCCAACGCGGTTTCGGCTTCCAGGATGCGGTGCAGGGCCTCCTGGTGGACACCCACGTCCGGATAACGGCTCAAAACGTTTTTGAATCGCCGCAACGCGGCTTTGTAATGACCGGACTTATAATAGAAAAGCCCGATATCGAGTTCGGAGAGCGCCAGGCTGCGCAGGCAGGCATTGATATTTTCCTGGGCCTTTACCGCATAGGCATCGTTGGGGTAATCCCTCACCAGGCGTGCGAAAGTATCCAGCGCCTTGCGGGTGGATTCCTGATCACGATCCGGCGTATCGATCTGCTCGAAATAGCACATCCCCGTCTGGTAGATCACGTAAGGGATCGCTTCGTTACGGGGATGCAGACTTTCAAATTCTTCATAGGCGAAAACCGCCTCTTCGTAGTTGCCGAGGCGATAGTTGGCATCCGCGATCTTCAGTTCCGCCAGTTTGGCATATTCGCTATAGGGGTACCAGTCCTTGAGTTTTTCAAACGCGTCCCGGGCACCTTCGTAGTCTCCGGTTTCGAAGTCGTCCATACCGGCCCAGGCCAACGTCTGGGCGGTCTCATCGTCTTTACCTTCCCAGAAAAGATTGAAAAGGCCGCACCCGGAGATGAAAAATGGAACGATCAGTAAAAGGATAATGAAACGTTTCATGGGGTCCTGTCTTTGGGATGTCGCCCGCCGACATCGAGCGGAAGCGGTGCGGGGAGGCATCCCTATCGTCAACAGTGGCTGCCGCCCGCACCCAATCGGAATTTTGCGTTTAGAGCAGCTTTCCGAGGGACTCTTCCAGTTTGCCGCGGGCCACCATGCCGGTGATCTGGTCGACGACATCTCCGTTCTTAAAAAAAATCAGCGTGGGGATGGCTTTGATACCATATTTACCCGGGGTTGCAGGATTGTCGTCGACATTGCATTTCATAAACTTGACCTGTCCCTGGTAATGGGTCGCCAGTTCTTCCACGACGGGTCCGATAGCTTTGCAGGGCCCGCACCAGGGCGCCCAAAAATCCACCATCACAGGGGTGTCGGATTGCAGTACTTCCGCATCAAAACGCGCGTCATCGATTTCCATTACGTTTTCAGCCATATTGATTTCCTCTCTGGGATTGAATATCAAACGCCGCGGAATTATATGCACAGCGTCTGTGGTTGTCAACCGCGTAAACCGGACTTAATCCCTTAATATCAAGGCATTTTGCAGGAGGCGATCGTTTGACAGCCTCTTGCGCATTTGCTACCACTGGCGCCAGCGCATCAACCCACCAGCATCACCTTCCAACCTTGGAGGAACGAACATGAAGGCCACTCTTCGCATCGGGGCCCTTATCTCCGGAGGGGGCACCAATCTGCAAGCGGTAATCGACGGCTGCGCAAACCACGCCATCAGCGGTCGGATCGCCTTTGTCGGATCCGACAATCCCGACGCCAAGGGTCTAGAGCGCGCCCGCCGGCACGCCATCCCCTCCTTTGTGGTGGACTACGGCGCCATTTTGGATCGCTATCAGCAGGATCCGCGAGCGCAAGCCCTGCCGGCCGACTTTGATTTCGATGACATCCAGGCGAAGTGCCGCCTGTTGCCGGCCGGGACGAATGCCGACCGCATCCGTCAATTTCTCGAAACACGGGCCATTGCCGAAAACGCCCTGATCGAGGCCATGCAGCCCTATCCTTTTGATCTTCTGATCCTGGCCGGTTTCATGCGCAATCTGACCCCCTATTTCATCGACCGGATCAATCGGGATCCGGCCCTGCCCCGCATCATGAACATCCATCCCGCCCTCCTGCCGTCCTTCCCGGGGGTCGACGGATACGGGGACACCTACCATTACGGCTGCAAAGTTGGGGGATGCACGGTGCATTTCATCGACTATGGGGAGGATTCGGGACCGATCATCGGCCAGCGCGCTTTGGTCATCGCGCCGGGCGACTCCCTGGAAACCTTCAAGCAAAAGGGGCTCGCTGAAGAGTGGAAGCTCTATCCTCATTGTATCGAGCTTTACGCCCAGGGAAAACTCAAAGTGGTGACGGGTGAGAAGCGTCGTGTCGTGGCCATCGCCCCCTGAAGCGCGCCGGGAATGGGGCCGCGCCCCTCAAACCCCATGCAGCGCCCGCACGATCATGGGGAAAGCCACGAAGGTGCCGATGGAACTGCCCAGGTTGGTAAAGACCACCACCAGAAGAACGCGGGTAACCTTGTTGGTCCAAAACCCCCGAACAGAGCGGATATCCTCCTGGAGGGTTTCGAAATCACGGACCTTGGGCTTGCGGGAAACCGTTTCCACCAGACCGGACACCCAACCGGCGGCGATCATTGGGTTTAAGGATGTCAACGGCGCTGCAAGCATCGAAGACAAAATGGTCAGAGGATGCCCCCAGGCAATCAGAGCCCCCGCCCCGGCCAGCAGCCCGTTGGCGGCCACCCACCAGAGAATCATGTCCGAGCCGGTCTTGGACCCGCCGGCGTAGAACCCGTAGATAAAAAGCCCCACGATGGCCGCCGGAATGCCCCACTTGAGAAAACCTGTCAGGCGGCTTTTGGGCGGCAGCCCTTCCAGCGCCTTGAGGTCGATATCCTGTTCCCAGTAGCGCTTGATGCCGGGCACATGGCCGGCGCCCACCACGGCCACAATATGGTCTCCGGGGGCTTCCTTGATCTTCTGGGCCAGATAGCGATCCCGTTCGTCGATCAGGATCTCGCGGATGACCGGTTGGGAAGCACCGATTTCCTTCAGGAGCGAATCGAGCACATCCTCCTGCTTCATTCGCTCGATGTCCTCACGGCTGAGATCGTCCACCTCACCCAGCGACAGCAGCAGCTGGAAGAGCAGCTTGCTTTTATCCCAGAGCCCCATGCTGCGCCAGGTGCGGGAGAGGGTCACACGGATATCCCGGTCCACCAGCCAGACCTGCGCCCCGGCCGCCTCGGCCGCGTCCACAGCCGTGATCATTTCCTGGCCCGGCTTGATGTCCATGCGGTCGGCAATGCGCTTCTGGAAACTGGCCAGAATCAGGTTCGACAACAGGAGAAAAGCTTTCTTCTCCTTGATAACCTTGATAATGTCCATTTCCTGCCAACGCGATTTCTGGCGAATGGACTGCAAGCGTGATGCGCACAATTCCACACAGACCGTTGCGGGCTTTTCCGTTTCGATGGTCTGGCGGACGAGGTCGGCACTTTCCCTGGAGACATGGGCCGTTCCGATCAGCGTGATGGTGCGGCCCTGGTGCTCCAGGCGATGGATTGAGCTATCGTCTGTCATGGGTGTTCCTGTTTCGGTTATAGGCAATCGGGTAGAATAGGACACAATTAAGCCCGGTGCAATACATAAAGGGGTGCGGATTTTCCGGGCCTCTTTTCAAAGCCGGCCAAATCCGTTAGATTGGACGAATAGGCCCAAGGGAGAAAATCGCATGAAAGCCACCATGCCAGCTTCGGCATCGCAACATCTTATCGACCAGGCCCCCTTTTACTTAAGCACCGGGGATGAAATGCAGCAGTTCGAAGCCGCCTTCCGGGCCAAACTGCCGGTCATGCTCAAAGGCCCTACCGGATGCGGTAAAACCCGTTTTGTAACCTTCATGGCGCACCGCCTGGGGCGGCCCCTGATTACCGTTTCCTGCCACGAGGATCTGTTTGCCTCTGATCTGCTGGGCCGCTATCTCCTGAAAAACGATGAAACGGTATGGGTGGACGGACCGCTTACCACCGCCGTTCGGATCGGCGCCATCTGCTACCTGGATGAAATCGTCGAGGCCCGCAAGGATACCACCGTAGTGATCCACCCCCTGACCGATGACCGCCGGCTGCTGTCCATCGATAAGAAGGGGGAGCTGATCCAGGCCCATCCGGATTTCATGATGGTCATTTCCTACAATCCCGGCTACCAGTCCGTCCTCAAGGACCTGAAGCAGAGCACCCGGCAGCGCTTTGTCAGCCTGGTGTTCCGTTATCCCGACGAGGCCCGCGAAGCCGAGATCGTGGCCCATGAGGGCGGTATCGCGCCTGAAATGGCCGCGCGCCTGGTGGCCCTGGCCACGCGTATCCGCCGCATTCGCGAACAGGGCCTGTCCGAAGGCGCCAGCACCCGTCTCCTGATCTATGCCGCGCTGCTGATCCGAGGCGGCGTGGATCCCGTCACGGCCTGCCGCTCCGCCATCTGCCAACCCCTCAGCGACGACGAGCGGCTGCAGGAAACCATGGAAGAACTCATTCAGGATTTTTTCTAGCCGGTCATGACCAGCGACAACGCATTGCAGCGCCTGGCAACCTTCGACCCCGAACTGACGCAAACCCTGGCCGCGGCCCGCCGGCAGTCCGGCATTGAACTGACGGCGACCGATCTCACGGAACTGGTGGAAACCATCTTCCTTGGCTACCGGCTGGATATGGCGCTGGGGGCCACCGTGGCCGAGGGCTACCGCCGACTGCTGGCGGGGGGGCGGCCCCGGGCCGTCGCCACCTTCGGCTGCGAAATCCGGCAGGCCGCTGAACGCAGCGTGGGGCTGGCCCGCAACCTGGCCCGCCTGCTGCCCCATGTACTGCTCTCCCGTGAAGCCGACCTTTGGGACACCTTTCAGACGACCCTGACCACCCTCCTTGCCAAGGGCGAATACCTGGTCAAAGCGCCCCTGGAAGGCCTGGCCCCATTGATCTCCGCCGCCGACGGCAGCGCCCGGGCCTACCTGGAACTCCTGCAGGCCGTGTTTGGCCGAACCCTTTCCTATAACCGCTGCCAATACCTCGGCAACCTGCTGCCGCGCGCGGTCGGGCAGCTGCAAAAAACAGGGCGCCCTGCACAGATCCGGCAGCTGTTGCGCCTTATCCGGATCGATCTCAACCTGATCGAACCCTATCTGGAAGGCTTGTCCGAAGGCCTGGCCATGCTTTCCCCCAAGGCCTTGCAAGTTTTTGTCGATCAGGTCCTGGACAGCGTGCGACAAGACCCGCAAGCCCTGCGTCGGTTTCTGGCCTTGCGCTCCGAAAGGGGGCGCTCCGCCTGCCGGGCGCTGCAAACGGCCGTCGTTTTAAACGAGGCCCTGCCCCGCTTGACCCGCTATCTCCGGGCCCGGACCGGACGGACGGACGGCATTCTGCCCTTTTCCGCCATCCGCCACTACGCGGGCCAGGGGAACGCGGGGCTTCCCCAAGCTGCAACTGACGGCCTGCATCTTTATCTCCCGGACACCATAGATGCGCTTGAATCCCGTGCGGCCAACGCCCGACTGCTGACCGTCCTGGCTAAGTTTGAAGCCGGCCTGCTGGAATTCGGCACCTTCACCTTCGACCTGGAACGGGCTTTTGACCTGGGATGCCTGAACGCGCGGGATGCCGCGGATACAGCCACCGGTACAACCGGCGTTTCGGATTTCACCCGTTTCAGCCGGTGGTTCGACGATCCGCGCCTGGCCCTGGATCTTTTCACCGTATTCGAACACGCCCGCCTTCGTCTGCGCCTGACTCAAGCCTACCCGGGGCTTCTGCGCAACGGCCTGCCGTTGTATCAGGCCGCCATGCGGTCCAGGACCGATTCCGGCCGCCGGGCAAGCTTCCTGGACGCCTGCTATGGCGTCCTGGCCCTGGGTCTTCCTCCGACCCTATTTGCCTCCCAGGCCGCCCTTGGGGGGCATTTGCTGGACAATATGCAAAACGCCTTGGTCGCCGGCAACGCCCCGACCATACGCGTGGAGCATGCCGCCGGTCTGACGGCCAGGTTCTATGACCCGGTCCAGAAAACCCTGGCCAGCGACGGATTCCAGGCCCCCCCCTTGGCCCCTCCTTACCGGCTGCCGCTCATATCGGCGCTCATCGATGCCGCCGGAGGAGCCGCCCAGGATGATGCTGACCGCCTGGCTCAACGCCTGCAGGCCTGCGGCGTCAAACTCTACCGCGGCGACTTGCGCCAGCAGCTTTTGCACAGCGGGGGACGTCCCACGGCACAGGACATCCTCCGCTTGGCCTGCCCCCCATCCTCCGCGACCCAGGAAAATGACGCCGACGCATCGGCCCTGTCCTTGGCGCAAATTCCGAAAGACATTCTGGCCGCAACGGATTTTGACGACGACCAGGCCGATCCCGGGGATGTGGATCGGATCACCTGGCTGAAGGAGTGGAATGCGGCCATCGGCGACTACCTGCACGCCCACGTCCGCGTGCGGGATCGCCGCCTGGGCGGTAGCGACACCGCCTTTTACGACGATGTGCTCCAGCGCTGCGAAGGGCTGGTACGCCGCATCCGGCGCTCCTTCGAATTGCTGCGGCCCGAGGGCCTCGGGATACTGCGCCCGTGGGGGGAGGGCGATGATTTCGACTACCGGGCCCTGCTGGATTTTGTGGTGGACCGCAGGGCCGGGCGCCAGCCCTCCGAGCGCCTCTATATCAAACGGGTCAAGCAGCGGCGCGATGTGGCCGTAATGCTGCTGGTGGACCTTTCGCGCTCAACATCTAATATCGTCAGCGGATCTTCGCGGTCCGTGCTGGACGTGGCCAAGGAGGCCATCGTTCTTTTCACCCAGGCCCTGGAAGTGGTGGGTGACCGCTATGCCGTGGCCGGTTTTTCAGGCACAGGCCGTCTGGGGGTGGATTTCTTCCGCATCAAGGACTTCGCGGCGCCCCTCGATGCCAGTGTCAAAGGGACGATCAGCAGATTGGCGCCACAGCGCAGCACGCGCATGGGTGCCGCCGTGCGGCGCGCGACTCTCGATCTGATGGCCCAGGACAACCGGGTGCGCCTGCTGCTGCTAATCGGCGATGGCTTCCCCAACGACACGGACTATAAGGGCCACTATGCTATCCAGGACACCCGCCAGGCCATTGCCGAAGCGCACAGCAGCGGCATCATCACCCAGGCCATTACGGTCAATCTGCCCGCCAGCCCCCGGCTGGACGAACTCTACGGTCCGGTGCGCCATACCGTCATCTCCAACGTCCAGGAACTGCCGGACAAGCTCCTACGACTTTACGGCGTGCTGACACGTACCTAGAATAGGTTCACAAGGTATGTAAATGGCCGAGCGGCTCAGGCCGCTGTTGGGGCGTTTATCCAGGAATCCGGGCAGGAGGCGAGCGCCTTTGCGTGTCTACGACGGCATTTTCGAATGGGAGGGATGGGGCGGTCAGCTCAAGCTCGCCAAGGGACGCTGTCGCTTGTGGATTTTCGATCTCAACCGCTCCGGCGAAAAAGAGGTGCTGCATCTGCGGCCCATGGTGGTGGTGGCCTCCGACCTGCCCCGGGAGGGGATGATGAAGGGCGAAGTGTCCGTGCGCAGCGCCGCCGGCCATATCGCCACCGTGGTCAGTCGGAAATTCCGCATCGATCCCCCGCGCATGCAGTTCGTCGAATACACCCCCCGGGAAACCTACGGCAGAAACAACGAATATGTCATCCAGGCCGGCTATGATGCCGTGGAGTTCACCTGGCAGGATGGCCTGGCGCTTTTTCCACGGATCAAGCCCCTCGAACCGGCCCTGACCGCTCTCCTCAAAAAATGGGTGGAAGACGCAGACTTTTCAAATAGCCGCCCGGCATGACCACCCGGCCCAGCAGGCCGGCAAGGTGGCGTTAATCGTGTCCCTCCAGAGGTGGTCGACTTTGGTTCCGGCCAGGGCCGCAGCGATTGGGAAACCGACGGCGCAGCCGTATGGGCGATAGCGTTGCGTAGCCCGGCTACGGCAAGAATTCCCCAAGTACAAGAACATCGGCTTGTCCGCCAATGGTCGATTTATCCAACGGCGACGGGAACGGGCCAAAAAATGCCGCCTCTGAACGGATGTTAAATGAGACTTTGGGCTTCCCAGGCGAAAAGGCGCAGGGCCTGGCGGCCCATCTGCAGGTAAACGGCTTCCAGGGCCTCACGCACGCGGCGCTCGCCCTCTTCCGGAACCATCATCATGAGGGCACAATTGAAACCCGGCCATACGGCATCGCCCAGGCGGGCCGGAGAGCGCTCTCCCCGGCCCAGGCAGCGTTCCCATTTGGTCCAGGCCTCGGCCCCACAGGCCGCGAGCGCCTCCATAACATCGTCGTCGAACGTTACGTCATAGACTAAGAGCAGCATCTTCATGACGCGCCTCCTTTTCTGCCCATCTTCCGTCGCTCCAATAGGTAGTAGAGCGTCGGGATCAACAGGAGGGTCACCAGGGTTGAAACCGACAATCCGCCCAAAAGGGTGATCCCCAGGGGATTCCAGGCCTCGGCCCCCACCCGGTCCGATAGGGCCATGGGCAACATGCCGAAAAAGGTGGTTAAAGTGGTCATCAGAACCGGACGCAGCCGGTGGGCGCCGGCCTGGGTGATGGCCTCCCTGAGCGCCAGACCCCGTTTTTGCATCAGCAGCATGTAGTCCAGCAGCACGATGGCGTTGTTGACCACGATGCCCATCAGCATGATGATGCCCATGAACGACATGATCCCCAGGGTCGTCCCGGTGAAATAAAAGGCGTAGATGACGCCGGTAAACGCGAAGGGTACGGCGAACATGATGATCAAGGGATCCCGCAGATTGCCGAAGAGGGCTGCCATCAGCATGTAGACCAGACAGACCCCGAGCACCAGCAGCAGCGTCATGTCATGGAAGGCTTTCCGCTGCTCTTCCACGTCGCCGCCCAGCACGACGCTCACCCCGGGCGGATGGTCCAGGGTCGCCAGGATGCCGCGCACATCGGCGGTGATCTCGCCCAGGGAGCGCCGGTAGAGATCCCCCTCCACGCGCACGATGGTCTGGCGGTTTTTACGTTCGATTTCGATGGGCCCGGAACCGCGTACGATATCGGCCACGCTCTTGAGCCGCACCATACGCCCGTCCGGGGTGAACAGGGGCATGTCCGCCAGGCCGTCGAGATCATCCTTGTCGGCCGTCTTGAGGCGTGTAAAAATGTCGAAATGATAGCCTTCCTCCCGAAACCGGGAAGCCTCGAAGCCATAGTAATAGTTGCGCAGGGTGCCGCCGATCATGGCCGCATTCAACCCTAGAGCGCTGGCCCGATCGCGGTCCACATCCACCCATATCTCAGGCCGGGGCGCCTTCTGGCTCACCTCCAGATCCACCAGCCCCGGGATCGCCGCCATGGCCTCGTGCAGACGCTCGGCATAAGCCAGGATGGCGTCCAGGTCCGTCCCCTGAATTTCCACGGACACGGGTTTCCCCGTGGCCCCGGAAAGGGCGGCCATGACCAGATTCTGGGCCGTCACCTTGATTTTATCGATCCCCGCTACACGGGATACCCGTTCCCGCAGGGCGGCGGCGATCTCTTTGGCGGAGCGCTCCCGCTGGTCGCGGTCCACCAATTTGAACCCGATGGTACCCACATTGGGCCCTTCCTCAAATCCCAGGGCCACGGTCAGACCTTCTTCGCTTTCGCCGTCGATGGCGTATGAGTGACGCATTTCCTCCGGTCGAACCACTTCGTCGATGTCATTCAGGATGGTGCGGATCACCTTGTTCGTTTCTTCGATCCGCAGGCCTTCCGTAAGACGAAATTTCAGTTCCACGGCCCCCGAATCCATTTCCGGGAAAAATGAGGTGGACAAACGGGGAATCAGCGAAAGGCTGCTCACAAAAACGACCCCGGCCAGCAGGACCACCAGATAGGGGTGCCCCAGGGCCCATACGAGGAGCCGGCGATAAATCTGCTCCAGCGCTTCGAAACCTTTTTCGGAAACAGCGTAGAGCCGCCCGATGGCGCTTTGGCGAAGACGCAGCTGGGTCGGGCTGGTGGTCATCCAGCGGGAACACAACATGGGGGTCAGCATCAGGGCCGTCAGCAGCGAAGCCATCAGGGTCACCACCAGCACGAAGCCCAGTTGTTTAAAAATGATCCCGGCCAAACCCGTCAAAAACATAAGGGGCACGAAAATAACCACCGTGGTCAGGGTCGAGGCCGTGATGGCCAGCCCCATTTCCCGCGCGCCGAAGACCGCCGCGGAATCGATTCGGCGGCCGTTTTCCACATGGCGGGTAATATTCTCCAGCACCACAATGCCGTTATCCACCACCATGCCCGTGGCAATGGCCAGCGCCATCAGGGAGACCAGGTTGATGGTGTAGCCGGCCAGGTAAATCAGGATAAAGGCAATGATGAGGGAGGCCGGGATCGTCAGAACGACGATGATCGCCGTTCGCAAACGGCGCAAAAAGACCAGGGCCACCAAGGAAACCAGCACGATACCCCAAAAGAGGGTACCGCGCAGATTGGCCAGTGAGCTGAGAATATCCTGGGAGGTATCCATGACCGTCTGGATCTCGACATCCGCCGGCAGTTCCGTCTGCAGGCGTGCCAGGTGCGTCTGAACGGCCTGGGCCACCTCCACCGTATTCTTGTCGGACTGCTTCTGTAAAATCAGCACCACGGCCGGCTTGCCGTCTCCCCACCCGTTGTGATCCTGGGGCTTGAAATCGTCCACCACCCGGGCAACATCCTTGAGATAGACCGGCCGTCCCGCCTGCATGCCCACAACGGTCTGACCCATCTCTTCGGCCGTCCGATAGCGGGCCGGAATGCGGACGAAATAATCCATGGCCCCGGACTTGATGCGTCCGCCGGGAATATTCCGGTTCTCGGCCGCCAGCACCGCGTTGATCCTGGCCAGAGACAGGTGATAGCCCTCGATCCGCTCCCGATCGAAATAGACGTTGAAGCGCCGCCGGGCCCCGCCCTGGATGAGTATCGCCCCCACCCCGGGCACGCGCTTCAGGTCATCGGCAATCTGCTTGTCGGCGATATGGTACAGCCGCGGCCAGCTGGTTTCGGCCGTCACCGTCATAAACAGGATCGGTGCCACCGAACTGCTGAATTTGAACAGCACCGGTTCCTCGGCATCATCCGGCAGCTCCCGTTTGACAAGTCCGATGGCGCTGCGCAGATCGTTGCTGGCCACGTCCAGATCCGTCCCCCAGTCGAAGCGGCAGGACACGATGGACATGTTGTCCAGGGATTTGGAGGTCAGCTTGTCCAGATTGCTGACGCCGTTGACGTAGTCTTCGATGGCCTCGGTCACCTCGGTCTGCACATCCGAGGCGCTGGCGCCCGGCCAGGCCGTGATGATGGACACCACCGGCGGTTCGATGTCCGGCATCATGTCCACATTGAGTTGCAGGAGCGCAAAGGTACCCAGCAGGGTAAAGGCCAGGAAAAGCATCAGGGTCGCGATGGGCTGTTTGACCGAGAAGGCGCTCAGATTCATGACGGCTCCCCCGTCGCCGAAGCGGCGCTGTCCGGTGCCGCCAGTGTCACCGGGCGCCCCTCCCGCAAGCGATTTTGGCCCCTGACAACCACCACTTCTCCGGCGGCCAGACCGCTTTCGATCGCCACGGTGTCGCCCTGATGCATGCCCGTGACCACGTTACGCACATGGGCGGTCTCATCCGCCACCACATAGACATAAGGCTGCCCGGTTCCGGGCAAACGTTGAATCGCATCGGCCGGCACGATCAGGGCGTCGCGGGCCCCAAGCATCAGGCGGACGTTGGCGAACATCCCGCCCGCCAGGCGCCGCTCGGGATTGGGCACATGGATTTCCACCCGGGCGGTACGCGTGGCCGGATCGACGAGTGGGCTCACCAGCGCAACCCGGCCCTGGAAGATCTCCCCGGGATGGGCATCCACTTGCACCTCCGCGACCATGCCCTTTTGGACGGCGGGCCAATCCTTCTCGGTCACCGTCGTAACGACCTTAACAGTGCGATCGTCCACCAGGCTAAAAAGCGGAACGCCCGGGGCGGTCATATTGCCAACGTCCAGATAGCGTTGGGCCACGATACCGTCGATGGAAGCCCGCAGGGTATGGTGGGTGCTCAGAACGGTCAACTGGCGGATCACGGCCCGGGACTTTTCGATCTGGGCCTGGGCCACGGCCCGCTGCTCCACGGCGGCATTGTACTGGGCCTGGATATGATCGACTTTCTGGCGAGCGACGGCCCGCTCCCGCAGCAGGTTTTCCAAGCGCGTGCGGTCCTTTGCGAGCGCCTCCAGGTTCGCTTCCACCTGCCCCAGATTGGCTTCGGCCGCCGTCAGTCCGGCGCGGGCTTCCGCCAGCTGCGCATCGATCAAGTCCCGCTCCAGAATGGCGACGGGATCACCTTGGCGAACCGCATCGCCCTGTTCCACCAGGATCTGCTCGATGATCTTGCCGGGCACCTTGCTGAAGATGTTGACCATGCCCCAAGGCTGCACATCGCCGGTTTGCTCCAGGACATAACTCAGGGAATGCATGGCGGCCGGAGCCACGGTCACCGGCACCCGTTCTTCCGCCGGCGTGGTTTCGGCATCGGGTCCACGGGGGATCAGGTTGTAAATCGTAAATCCGGCCGTTAGCAGGATGGCCACCAGGATAATGGCAACCCCCGGTGACAAGGATCGCAAGTATGAGGGCTTCATAGCGCTTTTTTCCACCTCGTTTGGCTCTTAATGGGTTCCATCGCCGAATCCCTCCCGTTAACGGGCGTCGGACGGATAAGGCAAGCTTGTCGGATCGGTCGCGTCCTGAAGGCTCTCGGCGGCCACCATTCCCTCCGGTAGACGCCCCACCGCCCGCTCCAGGTCGGCCGCGGCCCGCTGGCAGCCATAAAGGGCCTGATAGTAATTGGCCTCGGAGCGGGTAAAAAATACCGTGGCATCGAGAACGTCCGTTGTATCGCCGATATGCTGATCGAAGCGCATCCGGTTGATGCGCAGGTTTTCCCGGGCCTGTCCCAGCGCCTTTTCGGCTGTAGCGATATTGGTGCGGGTAACTTCCAAATTGGTATAGGCGTGTTTCACCTCCAGACCGACGCCCTGCGCCACCACGCGGATTTTGTCCTCCAGGGCCTTGCGCTGGTGCTTGAGCCGGGCGGTTTCGGCCCGGGTCTTGCCCCATTCGAAAAAGGTCCATTTGGCCTGCACAGCCACGGCCGCGTTGTGCGTATTGGCATAGTCGTTTTCGGTGGCGGCCAGGTTGTTGCCGTCCTGGTAGTATTCGCCCACCAGGGAAACCTTGGGATAATAGGCGCTCGCCGCCAGACGAACCCCTTCTCCGACGCGCTCGGCCTCCAGCCCCAGGACACGCAGTTCAGGGCGTGCCTCCCGGGCTTCCGCCAGCAAATCGCTGAGGGCGGGGAAAGCTGCGGGCACGGCGGTCACCTCCTGCACGGTCACCTTCCGGTTGACGTCCCAGTCCAGGAGGATGCTGAGAGTCGCTACCGCCATATCGGCGCGTGCCCGAGCTTCAACGCGACGCTGAACCGCAGCCGCCAGGGCCACTTCCGCCTCCAGCAGGTCATTGTAGGGAATCAGGCCCTCTTCGTAGTAGCGCCGGCCGTTGGCGGCGTGGGCCGTCAGGCTTTTCTCCGCATCTTCCAGCACGGCCAGCATCTTCTCGCTGAGCAGCACATCCAGACAGGCGCCCTTGACATTGCGAACCACATCATGCACCGCCAGCTCATGCTCTACGCTCTTGATACGGATCCCGAGCTCCGCCATCCGGTAACGGCTGGTAAGGGCGAAACCGGTAAAAAGGGGTTGGGTCAGCCGTGCGCTCCAATGGATCTGCTGACGATCGGCCACCTGCATTTCCCGGGTTTCGGTGCCGGTAATCACACCCCCCAGGCCCGGCACGACAGTGACCGCAGGGGAATCCACCACCAGATAAGGCGCGTCGTCCAGGGCCAGGTAGCCATATTCCAGGCTGGCTTTGGGCAAAAAATCGGCCCGGGCGCTGTTTTTCGCCTCCACCGCCGCCCGGGCATTTTCCTCCGCTTCCTGAATCAGGCGATTATTCTGCAACGCGATGGCGACCGCTTCATCCATGGTCAGCTCCGGCGGCGCTTCGGCCATGGCCGGCAGGGTGTGGGCCCCAACCAGCGACACCAATAAAACGGCGTGTAGCCAGCGTTTAAGCATCCTCATCCCTTTCTTTGAGCAATGCGCCGTTGAAAAACAAATCTAAAATCGGATCTGGTTCAACAATGCTAATGGCGGGATTTTCAAGCCCTTCCAACAAAAATGCGTCGATCATTCCGTCCAGGGCAAGCATCATGTAAAGGGGGTTTGTCCGTCGAAAAATACCCTTGCGCATCCCCCTTTCAAAAACACCGGCAACCTTGTCCGTCATGCCGCGGATCTTGGTCTTCATCTCCTGCTCCATCCCTGCCCGCAGGCTGAAGCTGGCGCTTTTGGCTTCCGACAGGTAGAGGCGCACATAGTCCAGATTCCGGTTGAAGATGCCGACATGGGCCTTGACGGATTCCCGGATGATGCTGATCTCATCCCCCGTCCAGTCCACCGCCGAATCCCATTCCTGCAAATATTCATCCAGCTTTTCGGTCATCAAAGCCCGGTAGAGGGCTTCCTTGTTCGAAAAGAACTTGTAGAGGGTTCCCACGGCGAATTCCGCTTGGACGGCAATCTCGTTCATGGTGACATTGTGGTACCCGTTGGTCGAAAAAAGCCTGAGAGCCGCTTCCAGGATTTCCCTGCGACGACGGCGATATTCGCGTTCTTTGCGTCCCGGCGCCTTGGTTTCCATGAATTTTCCTTCCATAACATGACAATAAATTACTTAATGTGAATATTAATTCTATTAAGTGAACTTATATTCATATGTCAAACTTATTCTGAAACGCCGTTTGTATCGCCGAGCATGCCGCGCCAGCTTGATCTGCCGGTTCACTGCCTTGACGGACGGCGGGGAGCAAATATATTATAATTTACAGGATATAATAGAAGGTGGACGCATCACCGGCCCGGGAACGATGCGCTTTTTGCCGCTAAGCACCCACGAAAACGCCAAGCCCCTCCGCGCGGCATGTTATCCAAATGATCTGATCAATGGACGCGCCGCGGAACCTGCCCTTCTCGCTCATGCTTCGAGCTGATTTTAACGCCCGTCCCCTTCCAACCACCATTTGGTCCTCAAACTTGCAGGCATCACGAAAGGAGGGGCCCATGCGAACACCAGCCCGTTCCATCGAACAAATGATCGAAGAGCAGGTGCGCAAATGGCAGTTTGCCATCAGCAAACCCAAGACGGAAAAACCTTTCAGGCCCATCGTGACCATTTCCCGTGAACCGGGCAGCGGTGGGAACATATTGGGCGAGCGACTTGCCAGGCGTCTTTCCGTGGAACTCTTCCATCAGGAGGTGATCCACGCCATGGCCAAAAGCGCCAAAGTCAGCGACCAGCTGCTGGAAACACTGGACGAAAAGGGATTGTCCGTATTGGAAGACTGGATGGCCTATCTGGTGGATTTCCGCCACATGTGGCCGGATCAGTATCTCAAGCATCTGATGAAGGTTATCGGCGCCATCGGACGCCATGGCGGAGCCATTCTGATCGGCCGCGGCGCCAATTTCATTCTACCCCCCGAACGGCGCTTCAGCGTCCGGGTGATCGCGCCTTTTGAAGTGCGGGTGGCCAATGTGGTCCGCAATCATCAGGTGTCCGAGGCCGAGGCCCGTAAACGGATCACGAAAACCGATTCCCAGCGTCGGGCCTTTATTCGCAAATATTTCAACACCAGCGTGGCCGATCCCCTGAACTACGATATGATCGTCAACACCGGCTGTGTCTCCATCGACGGCGCCGTGGAAGCCATCGCTGCCCTCCTGGGGATGGCCAAAGACGCTAAACGCGTGGCCAAGGCCGCTCGGCAGCCTGCCGGGGTAACGAGCGTGGCGAGATAAATGGTGGGATAAGAAGGGATTAAGGATCGAAGGTCAATTCGTCCGGCCACTCCCGTAAATGGTCGTCGGAGACATCCTTGCGGCAGGCATCGACCACGTAGCGGTCGTCATGAAATCGGCGGGGGATTGGAGTCCTGCACCGGGCGCCGCCACGATGCCGAACATGCGAAAATCGGGGTGGGTGTGAAAAACCGTGGTGACGATCCTGAGGTCCTGGCCCGCGCGGATCAGGAGGAGCGTGTTCAGGATGTCGCTGAAATAGCCGTCCAGCTGGCCGGCTTGCAGGGCGGCATCCCGCTCCAGGGCGCGCTGGAAGGTTACCAGCTCAACGGTCAGGCCTGCCTTCGCAAACAGCCCCTCGGTCTCGCCCACTAGAAGCGGCAGGGTGTCCACCACAGGCAGAATCCCCAGCTTCAATGGTTCCTGAGCCCGGGCCGGAAGCGCCCCGATAGAAAGAATCGTGACCAGCACGCCAAACATGCCGCACCACAAGCGGCCATGTTTACGCTTCATCAGACCTCCGGAGATGACATCGCTTCAGGTTCGGCGGCATCGTGTCCAGCTGGGGGACAGATTCACCCCCGCCGGGACACAGCCGATGGGGCAGGGTAAGGAAAGGCGTCCGGGAAGTCAATTAAATTGATTATTATCAATGCCTTGAAACGTCTGACGGGGATGATGAACCACCCGTTTCCGACCCCCAAAAGCCGAAACGGCGCAGGTTGCGCCGGATCGCGTCCCACTGCATATATAGGTGGACGCCCAGAAAGGTCACAAAGCCCAGGGCAGCCGCCTCATGGATCCAGCGCATGAAGTGGCGCAGGGATCGCAATGTCGGACCGGCCGGCAGCAGCCAGTTGATCAGGCCGGTGACGGCCAGCACCGCGATCGTCAGCATCAATAAAACCTGGGCCCGCCAGCGGGCGTGTCGTGAAATTGCCATCGAAGGATTTCTCCATGGGGGACGATCATCAGTTGTCTACCGGCCGGACGATTGCAGGGTCACACGCGGCTGTCCGGCCGGCGTTTCCCGGGTCACCGTATAAAAGCGGCGCTCGATCTGCGGAATGCCCCCTTCTATCCGTATTGAAGGCCGGCCGCTGCCCGGTTCAGCTCATCACCATGTTGAACAGGTAGCCTACGATGAGGATGCCTGTGGCCACGACGGCGATGAAGACGCCGATCAGCCGGGGCTTGAGCACCTTGCGCAAAATCACCATTTCGGGCAGCGATAGCGCGATCACCGACATCATGAAAGCCAGGGTCGATCCCAGGGCGGCGCCTTTGCCGAGCAGGGCTTCCACCACCGGTATGATGCCGGCCGCGTTGGAATACATGGGCACCCCCAGAACCACCGCCAGGGGCACGGCCCACCAGTCGCCCCGGCCCATGACCGAGGCCATGAATCCTTCCGGCACAAAGCCGTGGATGCCGGCGCCGATGGCAATGCCCAGGAGGATATACTTCCACACCCGGCCGATGATTTCCACCACCGCATCTTTGCCGTAGACCATTCGATCCCGCAGGGTCATGCGGGTTTCCACCGGAGCCTGGTCCGCGGCCGTCATCTGCTGCACCCAGTCTTCGACGTACCCTTCCAGATGCAGGCGCCCGATCACCCATCCGGCGACGATGGCGATGGCCAACCCGGTTGCGGCGTAAAGCGCCGCCACCTGCCAGCCCACCAGGCCGTAAAGCAGCCCCAGGGCGATTTCATTGACCATAGGGGCGGCGATTAGGAAAGAGAAGGTGACCCCCAGGGGAACGCCCGCCGTCACGAACCCGATGAACAGGGGCACGGCCGAGCAGGAGCAAAAGGGGGTCACGATGCCCAGCAGGGCCGCCAGCACGTTGCCCACCAGCAGGCTGCGACCAGCCAGTAGCGCCCGGGTGCGCTCGGGCGAAAAATAGCTGCGGATCACGCCCACGCCGAACACCACCAGTACCAGGAGCATCATGACCTTGGGCGTGTCATAGAGCAAAAACTCAACCGATGCCCCCAGGTGTGAGCCCGGCGCGATGGGCAGCAGGCGATAGGTAAGGAATTTGGAAAATGCCGCCAGGTGCGTGTAGACCAGCCACCACAGGGCAATGCCCAGCGGTGCGGCCGCGAGCATCATCCAGGCGGGCAAGGGTCGGCGGACGTCACTTCCCGCTGGCCCAGGCGCCTGGCAGTTGCAGGATATCTCATTCATTGATTTCAACATACCAAGACCTCTCTAGAACAACCGTACGACCGACCATCGGGACGGTACTACTTCAACCAGCCGGCGACCTCGTCCTTTTTGGGAATTTTGCCGGCGGACTTGACCACCCCGTCCACCAGAACCGCCGGTGTCGACACCACCCCGTGGGCGGCAATCTGCATCATGTCGGTGACCTTCTCAACGCGGGCGTCGGTACCGGTTTCCGCCACCACTTCCTTCACGACCTTGGCCGTCTTTTCGCACCGGGCACAGCCAGGTCCCAGAATTTGGATCTCCATTCGGGTTCCTCCTTTTTGATGGGGCGACCTCCACCAACGAGTTCCAGCCTGCTTGGAACCGAATCAGACGTCGGTCGCCATATTGCCAATTATCCATATAATGCGTCTATGAGCGACGGCATATGTCCTCACGGTTGACAAACGGAAGTTGCGCCACCGCACGGCGGATGTCCGGGTCGTCCTCCAGCCAGTGGCGCAAATTGCCCAGCAGACTGGCCACAAAGGGGCTGTTGCCGCCGTCGGAAGCGGCATAATTCACCCACAGGCCGTCCTTGCGGGACACCACAAGTCCGGCTTCTTCAAGTATCTTCAAGTGCTTGGAGACAGTGGGCTGGGCAAGCCCGAGGACGCCCTGGAGTTCGCAGACGCACATGGTGCGGTGCTGCAGCAATTTGACGATTTTGACCCGGTTGGCATCTGCCAGGGCCTTCATGACCTGGGTGAAGTTTTTCATCACTATATTCCTTTTTAGCAATATAGTGATGCCGTCAGGATATTGTCAACCCTATTTTGGAAATTCAGGTTGCGAAAGGTTGACGGCTTCGTAAACAGTTTACGATCGAGGCTTGCGAATCTTGAGGAATACCGCTGTCGCTGGGGCCATAGGCCGCCTAACGCTGATCTTCAGTCCCCTTAGGGGAATCGGACTTTTTAAGAAACCCTCAAGGTTGCTTCAGGCCAGTTTCAGCAAACTCTCCCGGCTCACCATACCCCGGAAGCGGCCTTCGGCATCCACCACGGGCAGGCGCTTGAGCCGTTTGTCCACCATGAGCCGGATGGCCTCCTCGATGCGGGTGCTCTCCCCCACGATAACCAGATCCGTTTTCATCACCTCGCCGGCCGTCTTCTCCCGCAGGGTCCTGCGCAGCTCCCGGCTGCATTCATGGGGAGTTTTGAAGTTCAGCCGGCAGCTGAGGTAATCCCAGAACCCCTGACCCTTGCCGCTAAAAGCGGCCAGCAGGTCCCGATCGGAGATCATCCCCAAGAAGCGCCCCTCCGGCCCCACCACCGCCACCCGCTGAATGTCGTCGGTGTCGATGATGCGGATCACCTCCTCCACCGGCGTTTCCGACCCCACGGTCTGGCTGTCCCGCCGCATGATGTCCGAGACGTAGCGCAGGTTCTCCACCTGAACGTCCCGCTGCCGGAAGGCCTCCCAGTCCGGGCCTTCCCGGGTGATGGTGCGGAACACGTCCACCCGGGAGAGCATGCCGGTCAGCAGTCCGTTTTCATCCACCACCGGCAAACGTTTGACGTCCTTGCGCAGCATGAGGTCCACGGCCTCGGTCAGCCTTTGGTCCTCCGAGATGACCACGGCCGGCCGGGTCATGACCGCCTCGGCCTGCTTGCCGGTCAAGGCTTCCAAGGCGCTGTCCTTGTGGCCGGGTGCCGCCTCGGCCAGGAGGCCCAGGCGCAGGGGCAGGCCGGCCCGGTAGACCAAATCCCCCTGGGTGACGATGCCCAGGGGACGGCCGGCCCGGTCCACCACCGGTACACTCGTGAAGGTGACGGTCAACAGCAGGCGGACCACCTCCTGCACCGGGGTTTCGGGTGTTATCCGCTGGGGGTCGGGAGTCATGATGTCCCGCACCTTGATCTGCCGGGGGATGAGGTTCTGGCGGGTTTTGTAGGAGCGCACATCCAGCTCGCCCACCGCCACGACGCCGTCGGGCACGAGGTTCTCCAAGGCTTCCAGGACCGCCTCCGATTCGGCCACCGGCAGGACGATCTCGATCTTGAGCGGCATATTGTAGGAAATGGTCAGGAGGCTCTGGGAGGCGATCTCACCGCTTTCATAGCAGCCGGCCATGGCCCGGGTAACCACGCAGCGGGCCGCGATCTTGAGGCTCTTGACGTAGTCCACCACGGCCTCCAGCAGGGGCCGACCCTGGCTGCGGACTTCCTCCGCCGTATAGATGGTGATCAGGCGATAGTTCATGGCCATGTCGCACCTCCTTTGAAGAGGATCTGGACCAGCCGGATGCCGGCCAGGACCAGACCGATACCGCCGACGTTGTGGGCCACAAAGGCCAGGACGGCCGCACCGAAACCGCCGCCGCGGATGGACTCCACCAGCTCCAGGGCATAGGTGGAAAAGGTGGTGAAAGCCCCGAGAAAGCCGGTCATGAAAAACAGCCGCACCGGCGGCGTCAGCAGGGGCAGCCGGTCCACCAGGGCGAAGGTGACGCCGATCACGAAGCAGCCGATCATGTTGGCCGCAAAGGTGCCCCAGTTCAGCCCGGTGCCGAGCAGGCGGATGGCCCCCAACGACACCAGGTAGCGCCCCGCCGCCCCCAGGCTGCCGCCTGCCATTACCAGCAGAATCTTGAAAAGAAATCCGGACATGCCGATCGATTCAACCTTTGGTCCGTCAGGGCGATGGGGCATCCGAAAAGGCACTGTTTTCCGGCGGCGCACCCTGAACTGAGTGTTTGAGCAGGATCGATTTCCCGCAAGCGATACAATCCTTATTGTTTTTGCATAGTCCACATGACTTCTAATTTCAACGCATTAAAAACCTTCTGCTGATAGCAGCCCTCCGCCTGCGTACGCGGCATGAATTCTGCGACGCCTGAAAACTGCCGACAGATCGGTGTTGCGTCTGTCCTTTCATAATGATTATAGGTTGGTCCGGCCCGATTAATGATTACCATTGGATGCAAGAATTGAAACAGGGCCACACGAAGAAGCCGCAAGGGGATCTGATCTATCACCAAATATCGTTGCAGGGCCTGCATGAAGCTGGCGGGGCTGGATAGCAGGCACCTAAATCGAAAAGGACCCACGGGGAACGCTCGGCGATGCCGTCACACAGCATGCAGTTGCTTGATACTTTGCTGAAAACGATATCGAAGTTGTCTGAGACGCGGCTGAACTATTGGGCAGAGTTCGCTGTCGATATCCCGTTTGGTGCTATGCTAATCTTTGCAGGTCTGCGGGGTGGTGAACTCGGCCCCATCGCAATTGTTCTAACCATCCTGCTTGGCCTTGTTTTCTTCAGCATCATCGAATACGCATTTCACCGCTGGCTGTTTCACGGATCAGTGCCGATCGTGGCACAGGGTCACCGCGCGCATCACCAGAATCCGTTGGGCTACGATTCGTTACCCTTCTTCTTGCCGGCCGTGATGCTGCTGGCGCTCACAGGCGTGCTTGCATTGCTTCTACCCGCTAAGTACGCTTTTCTGCTGACGGGAACAATTACACTAAGTTACGTTATTTATGGACTGAGTCATTTCACCATCCACCACCATCATTTTCATTATGTCCTTGCTCGAAACTGGGCCGCCAATCATCACATCCATCACTACCACGCCGATACCAACTTCGGCGTTACAACCCCGCTGTGGGATATAGTGTTTGGCACACGCTATCGGAGAGCATCTCCGTAAGAATCTTGGGAGGCATAAAAACAGTGACCGCCTATTAGCGATCAGGTCAAGAAAAAATACTTCTCATGCGGGCGTGGGTCAGACCAAATGAAGTATTTGGGAAAACCAATGGTCAGGTCTTCATTCTCGGCATAATCAAACAGAATAAGAAGCATCGGTTTTGGCGAGCTTTTGTAAAAATTGCGGTAGCGAAGAGAAAATCATACCCCTCGTCGATTACCTGGTTGAGTTTGATCAGCCGACAACTCTAAACAATCGATTTACGTCATTGCGCACGCGTTATAGCAACAATTCATTCTTTTTAAACAGACTTGCGCGGGCCTACGATGCCGCAAGGCTTTTTATGACGCAGATCGAAGAGGAGATTGGAGCGTCTGTAGAAAGAATTGTTGCGTCTCGAGATGACAATTCCTAACATCTATCATCAAACGCCGGGAACAGACGCGTTCGCCCCGTAAATCCGGCCGGCGTGATCCTCGACCCCATGTGGGCCCGTCCGCTCGGTCGGATAGCACGGTAAATTGCATTAAAGCGCAATTTTCGCCTTCCGCCTTCGGCGGCTCATCCCGGCGTTCGTTCAGGTTGAGGCAGAGGCGATTTTAAAAAGTTCTCAAACAATTTTCTGCTTATTTATGACAACTTACCACTTCAAGCGACAGATTATTGCAAAGGATTAATCTACCTGCGAGAGGATTTAACCTCGGTATTCAGCGGAGAGCGAGCGCCATGCGCCCGCTGCGACCAGTCGTCACAAAGTGCCGCCTCTATTCCCCCTCCTCGATGGACGTACTGCCCAGCACAACCCTCCTTTCCATGGCATTGATATTCGTCTGCAGTTCCAGGATCGCCAGGGGGTTTTCATCGGCCAAATAGGCGATGATGGTCCGGTGCAGGATGGGCGTGCCGTCCGGGATCTGGAGATAACGGGCCGCATAATGGTCGCAGAACCAGGGGCGGGTAATCTGCCGGATCTCCTTTAATTCAACATCCGCTGCGACGGTCAGAAGCGGCGCCCGGCGCAGTTTGGAGGACGACACCTGCCGATAGCGCCAGAGGGGAACGAATAGATTTGCCAGGTCCTTGCGCCGCTCGTCTTCGCTGGAGATCAGCAGAAAATGGGATAGATAGATCCGGCCGTTCTTCAAAATCTCTTGCCGGGTGTCAAAATGGGCCATCACGCGGTTGGGCGGGTCGATGAATCCGTTCAATAGCATGCGAATTTTCCCGCGCATCAGGCGTTCTCGGATTTCCGTCATGGAAGGGGAAGGGACCCACAGCGCTTTCTGGGGACTTTCCCGCACGACCGTCCCCGTACGGGGCTTTTTCAAGACCAGCGCTTCCATCTCCAGGAGTTCGAGGGCCTTGCGGATCATGCCATGGCTGATGCCGGTCTGCTCCGCCAGTTCGTTCAGGGTCGGGATGGGGGATCCCGGGGGACGGTCGCCGGAAATGATCTCCTGCTTCAACTGAAGGTAGAACTGAAAATAAAGGGGGATATTGCCTTTTTTAAATGCCACGGGAGCTTTTTTGTCCTCGCTGTCATTTTTGGAATTGACAAATTCGCCAAATTTTTACAATTAATGAGGATTAATGTGATAATTTTATATCAAAATTAATTCAAGAGCGTCAATGAAAACCATGCAGGCCCTAGCGCTGACCCGGATCCCTAACGGGCTCGAACTGGTGGACATGCCGGTCCCGGAAATCGCCGAAAACGAATTTCTGGTGAAAATGCATGCCTGCTCCCTATGCTATACGGATGTCAAAGCCTGCCAGCACGGCAAACACTTTTACATCGAGCTTTACGGGCTGCCCTGGGTGCCGGGGCATGAAATGGCCGGTGAGATTGCCGCCGTGGGCCGCCGGGTCAAAGGGTTTTCCGTGGGTCAGCGGGTGGCCGTGGCCCCTTTCAATCCCTGCGGCACCTGTCCACCCTGCCAACGGCAAAGTTATCGGTTCTGCCACAAGGCACCCGACAGCTTTGTCCAGCCCGGGGGATTTGCCGAATATTTCAAGGTTCCGGGAGAGGGTGCGCACCTGCGAACGATTGCCCTGCCCGATGCGGTCAGCTACGAAGAAGCGGCGCTTGCCGAGCCCGTGGCCTCCTGCCGGCACGCCATCCGCAAGGTCAAGATACCCGACGGGGCCGATGTGGCCGTCATCGGTGCCGGTCCCATGGGGTTGATCCTGATGCAGTTGGCCAAGGCCGAGGGCGCGGCCAGGGTCTTCATGGTGGATGTCGATGCGCAGCGGCTGGAGCAGGCCCTGGCCTTCGGGGCCGATGAGGTCATCGATGCCGCCACGGACAACGCCAATCAGGTGCTGCGCCTGAAGACCGGCTTTATGGGAGCGGATGTGGTGATCGAGGCCGTAGGCCGTGCCGAAACCTACCGCCTGGCGCTTGAAATGGCCCGGGGCGGTGGGGCGGTCAGTTTGTTCGGCGGCATGCCCGGCGGCTCCACGGTGGAAATTCCCTCCGAGCTGCTCCACTACCAGGAATTGACCATCACCGGCACCTCTTCTTTTTCACCGGAGGACTATCGGGAAGCGATGGCCCTGATCGCGGCCGGCCGCATCGACGTCAAACGGTTGATCACGCATCGCTTCGGCAGCCTGGCCGGTGTGCCCGAAGCCGTGGCGCTGAGCCTCGAAAAGCAAGGCTTGAAGAAAGTCGTTCTCCTATGAACACGTTGGGTTTGAGGACTACAGGCCATATAGGAACACCCCCTGAGGAAGGCCATCGATGAACCTGCAAGACCTGACACCCCTGGCGGAAGGACGCGTCTCCCACGTTTTTGTTACCCGGGACAACAAGGTGCTCAAGCTGCTGCACGCGACCGTTCCGGACTGGAAGGTGGAAGACGAGTTCCGGCGTTGCCGGATTGTCGCCGAGGCCGGCGTCCCGTCCCCTCGCGCGCTGGAACTGGTGGAAATCGACGGGCGGCGGGGCATCCTCTTCGAATGGGCCGGCAAACGCGACCTGATGAAGGCCAAGCTGGGGAATCCATTGAACCTGAGGTCCGGCGCCCATTTCATGTCGGATATCCATCGGGATTTTTTAAACCGCGAGGCCCCGGATCTGCCGGATATCAAAGAAGAGGCCTGGCGCATGGGCCAGACGCTTCCCGAAGGCACCCTCCGGCCGGAACAGTTGGCCGTCCTGCGACGCTATCTGGACCAATTGCCGGATGGCTGCAATATCTGCCATATGGATTTCCATCCCGCCAATATCATGCTCAATGATGCGGGCTACCAGGTCATCGACTGGTCCGAAGCCGTCAAAGGAGCGCCGGAGGCCGATGTTGCCATGACCTCCTTGATGCTTTCCATGGCGGAAACCGCACCGGGCACCAGCCTGCTGCTCAAGGTGATCATCCCCGTCTTTCGAAAGGCCTTCGAAAAAAGCTACCGCCGGCACCTGACCGCTCAAATGGACATGACCGAGGAAGACCTTCGGAAATGGGCTCTGGTGACGGGTATTTTTCGCATGGCCATGTGGCAGCTCGAAGGGGAGCGACCGTTTTTAACCGCCATGATTCAGGACCATCTAAACCAATTTGAAAATCACGACTGAACGCACCTCATGCTGGTCACCTTGTCCGACATCCTGGCACCGGCGCAAGCACGCCATTACGCCGTCATCGCCCCCGATTTTCTGACTACCGGCATGCTTGGCCATTATCTTGCCGCAGCCGAAAAATATCGGTGCCCCCTTATTGCCAGCTACCCGCCCCTGCCCATGGACCGGTTCCGACCCTTCGACCGATGGGTGGGCAAAGTGTGCGCCCTGTGCGATGCCGCACCGGTTCCGGTATGTCTGCACCTGGATCACGGCCGGGATGTGCCGACCTGCCTCAAGGCCATCCGGGCCGGTTTTACCAGTGTGATGATCGATGCCAGCGCCCATGATTTTCCTTTGAACCTGAATATGACCCGCCAGGTGGTGAAAGCGGCCCGCAAGGCCGGTGTCAGCGTGGAGGCCGAAATCGGCCATGTGGGGGGCCATGACGACACGCGGGACGGCAGAGCACGAGCCGATGACCTGACCGATCCGGACCAGGCGGCGGCCTTTGCCGCCCAATCGGGCGTGGATGCCCTGGCCGTTGCCATCGGTACCCTGCACGGGACCTATCGGGGAACGCCCCGCATCGACTTTGAACGCCTGTCCGCCATCCGGAAAGGCGTGGATGTTCCCCTGGTGCTCCATGGCGGATCGGGAACCGGAGCAGAGAATATCCGCCGTTGCATAGCCGGGGGCATTTGCAAGCTCAACGTGTTCACCGATCTCATCAAACCCTATTGGAAAGCCTCCGCATTAGGCTTCAATCCATTGTCAAAGGGCGGACCCGGCGATCATCGCCGCCGGATCGTGGACGACATTCTCAGCCTGTATTTTGAACTTTCGGGCAGTCTTGGCGTTGCGGCAGCCTGATGCCACGCCAAAAATCAAAAAGGAAATAACCATGCTATTGGAAAAAGAGCGCACCCAGGTCGTTCAATACTGCCACAAGCTGGATGCCGGCGGACTGACCACCGGTACCGGCGGGAATATCAGCATCTTCAACGCCGAGGCCGGCCTGATGGCTATCAGCCCCAGCTCCATGGACTATGCGGTGATGGAACCCGAGGATGTGGTGGTCCAGGACCTCGATGCGCACATTGTGGACGGCATCCGGCGGCCCTCATCGGAATTCGGCATGCACCTGATCTGCTACCAGAACCGGCCGGACATCGGCGCGGTGGTGCACACCCACTCCCCCAAGGCCACCACCCTGGCGGTGCTGGGCTGGGACCTTCCGGCCATTCATTACATGATCGCCGTCAGCGGTGGTGCCACCATTCCCTGCACGCCCTACTGCCTGTTCGGCACACCGGAACTGGCGGAAACCGCAATTAAGTATCTCGAAGGCCGCTACGCCTGCCTCCTGGGCAACCACGGCGCCCTGGCGACCGGTCCCAACATCGGCCACGCCTTCGCCCTGGCCGAACACATGGAATTTTGCGCCGACCTCTACCTGCGGGCCAAAACGCTCGCTGAACCGAATGTCCTGAGCAATGAACAGATTGCCGACGTGATCGGAAAATTCATTGATTACAAGACCCAGGAAAAATAATGCCTTCCCCCTTATTCCGGGAAACCCGCCCATGCCATTGAACAGGGACGCCATTTTCAAGAAGATCAAGACCGACACCTGGGACCTGATCGTTATCGGCGGCGGCATTACCGGCGCCGGTATCCTGCGGGAAGCGGTCCGCCGCAAGGTCAAGACCCTGCTGGTGGAACAGCGCGATTTCGCCTGGGGCACCTCCAGCCGCTCCGGCCAGTTGGTGCATGGCGGCCTGCGCTATTTAAAGCAGGGGGATGTGAAGCTGACCTATCAGTCGGTGCGGGAACGCGAAATGCTGCTCAAAGAGCTTCCCGGGCTGGTAAACCCCTTCGGCATGATGATGGCCGTCTACAAAGGCAACCGGGGTCAGCGCCTGATCGCGCAGGCCGGTTTGCTGGTGTACGACATAATGAGCCGCCATTTCAGAAAGCACACCTATTCCGCCAAGCAAATGGCCGCGCGTTTTCCGGGCATCCGCCGACAAGGCCTGGAAGGGGGGCTTTTATTCTACGAATCCGTCACCGACGATGTCCGGCTCGTGCTGCGGGTGTTGCAGCAGGCGCAGGAAGAGGGCGGCCTGGCGGTGAACTATTGCAAGGCGACCGGATTGCGGCAGGCAAACCATCGGGTGCGCGGCGTGACCCTGGAAGACGGGGTCACGGGGGAGAAGATCGATGTGCCCGCCAAACAGGTGATCAATGCCACCGGGGCCTGGGTCGACACCCTGCGCGGGGAGGTGCGCAAAAAAAGTACTCGACACCTGCGGCCGCTGCGGGGGAGCCACCTGGTGTTTTCCGCCGAGCGGCTGCCCGTAAGCCAGAGCATCGTCATCACCCATCCCACCAGCGGCCGGCCCGGATTCATCTTCCCCTGGGAAGGCCGGGTCATTACCGGCAATACGGATATCGATCATACCGGCCGCCTGGACGTGGAAGCCTCCGCCACGGCCGACGAGGTGGAATATCTTCTGGAAAACGTCCGGCACCACTTTCCGGATCGAAAGATTACCCGCCGGGATATCATAGCGTCCTTCTCCGGGGTCCGCCCGGTGGTGGGTTCGGGCAAGAAGGATCCCTCCAGGGAATCCCGGGACCATGTGGTCTGGCATGAAGACGGGCTGCTGTCCGTAACCGGCGGCAAATTGACCACCTTCCGGCTGATCGCCCTGGATGCCCTCAGAGCCGCCCAGCCCATGCTGGGGGCATTACCGGACCTCGATAAAAAACAGCGGATCTTTTCTCCGTTGGAACCTTGGCCCCCTGATGCCGGAAAGCTCGATGCGAAGACCCGGGGCCGGCTCCAAGGCCGCTACGGGAATCGGGCCGAATTGCTGATGGCTGCCGCCGAACCGGGCGAACTGGAAACCATTCCCGGGACGCGGACCCTGTGGGCGGAGCTGCGCTGGGCGGCGCAGCAAGAAGCCGTGGTGCACCTGGAAGACCTCATGCTGCGGCGAACCCGCATCGCTCTGCTGCTGGAAAACGGCGGCCGGGCAGTGCTGCCCCGCATAAGAACCATCTGCCAGCCGCTGCTCGGCTGGAGCGATGACCGCTGGCGCCGGGAGGAACAGTCTTACATGGAAACGTGGCAGCGGTTTTATGGGGTGCCGAATCGTCCTGGATAAGGTTGATGAGCGTCGGATAGCCTGTCATATTAAGGGACCTTGGCCCGGGGGAAATCGGCCTGTCGGGCACCTTCGTTGTCATCAGGGATAAGACCATGTTGAAAAAGATCGATCATGTCAATGTCGTCGTAAGCGATCTGGCGCGTGCCAGGGATTTCTTCTGCAAACTGGGGTTTATCGTGATCCATACCGGCGATCTGGAGGGCGAATGGATTTCGGCCGTCGTCGGCCTGGCCGACGTGCGGGCCTCCTATGTCCAGCTGGCCCTGGGCCAAACCGATTGCCGGCTGGAACTCCTCGCCTTCGAGAGCCCGCCCTCACCCCCCGCCCCCCTTGAAAACCGACCCCATCACCTCGGCATCCGGCATCTGGCCTTCGCGGTGGACGACATCGAAGCGCTGGTGGCCGACTTAAAGGACGACGGCATCGCCCTTTTCAGCGAGGTGGGAACTTACCCGGCCACCGGCAAGAAGCTAGTCTATTTCTATGGACCGGAAGGAATCATTCTGGAGTTTGCCCAGTACCAAGCGGAGTGAACCTGCACTTGTCCGCCTGACGCCGCTAAAGTGCAGCGGTTGCCGCCTGGCCCCATTTCTTCGTTGTCCGCCCGGCTTCCCCAGGGGTGTGCAATGGGGCTAAACAACCCACGGGACATGACAACCAGGGCATCCGGACCCCCTTTCGTCATTTGGCCGGGGCTGGTGCTGGGAGAAACCATCAGGCGCCGAAATCAATAGGCCGCTTAGACCGCAGCCCTGCAAATCGACGAGAAGTATGTCAGATAGCGGGCCAGAGCCACGGTAGGGAACCGATCCAGTTCGGGAGGAATGGCGGCGGTGACACGGCTGGCGATGCTGAACCCCTCCTGCCGGTAATACTGATGGTAAACCTTTATCTTGGCAATGTAGCGGTGGGTCGCTTTGAAAGGCGGGATGCCGTGATGACGGCGCACATGGCGGCTGCCGGCGTTGTAGGCGGCCAGCGCCAGTTCGAGGTTCCCGTGGAAACGCAGGAGCAGCCGTTTCAGATAGCGGGTGCCCCCCTGAATATTGGCCTGGGGATCCAGGGGATCCGCGACTTTCAGCGCTCGGGCGGTTGGCGGCATCAACTGCATGAGCCCCTGCGCGCCGGCATAGCTGATGGCCTGGGGATTGAATCCGGACTCGGCCATGATCACGGCCTTGATGACGGCCGGATCGATGCCGTAGTCGTGTGCGGCTTTCAGGATGATGGCGTCGTAAACATAGTCCCCTGTTTTGCCCCGAAAGGGCGCCATGTCGGACGACCGGGCCGGAGGTGTCTGCCAAAGGGTTCCTGAGCGGTCGCGGACGTTTGACAGAGACGCATCCGGTCCTGTTCCGGGATCAGCGCCGGTGGCGCCTTGAACAGCGGCTTTGGGGGATAGACCGGGGGAGGGTATCTGCTTAATAACGGTTGACTGTGAGGTGCTCGAAATCACCATCGTCACGTAGGCAAATGCGGCGAGTGCCAACAGAGCGACGGTCAGGGCCTGGCGTCCGATGGACTGTAGTGTTGTACGGGTCATGGCGAGCCTCCTGAAACATGTTTACCGACAGCGTATCAAGAGGTATGCCAGTATTTTAACACATTGAATATTATACAAATTATCTATACAGCGCGTGTTTTAGAAGTGGGCCGGCGATCAATCTGATAGGCTTTTCGTCACATGATCGATCAATTTGATAGGATTTCAGCGCAACTGGTAGGATTTCAGCTTGCGATAGAGGGTGGCTTCACCGATGCCGAGGAGGCGCGCTGCGGCTTTTCGATTGCCGCGGCTTTTGCGCAGCGCGTTGCGGATGGCCGCCTGTTCGTAGGCCGCCAAACTGTCTGTGGTGGGTGAATCCGGCCGACCGACGGGTCGATGGTCGCCCCCGACAATGGACTCGGGGAGATCGCCTCGGGCAACCGAGGCGCCCTGTCCCAGGGCCAGGGCGCGACGCAGAACATTTTCCAGTTCCCTGACATTACCCGGCCAGGCATAGGCCACAAGGCAGGTCATGGCTTCCGCATCGATGGGCTTGGGGGCTGTGAAGCCCGTGTTGAATTTGGCGGTGAAATGGGTCGCCAGCAGAGGGATGTCGTCGACCCGCTCCCTTAGCGGCGGGAGGGTGATGGGGATGACGTTCAGCCGGTAATACAAATCCTCCCGAAAGCGGCCGGCTGTAACCTCCCGGCCCAAATCGCGGTGGGTGGCCCCGACAAAACAGACATCCACAGGGATCGACTGGTGGCTGCCCACGGGACGTACGGCCTTTTCCTGGAGTGTGCGCAGCAGTTTGGCCTGGGCGCCCAAAGGCAGCTCGCCGATTTCATCCAGGAAGAGGGTGCCGCCCTGGGCCGATCGAATCAACCCCGCGGCCGACCTGTGGGCGCCGGTGAAAGCCCCCTTGACGTGACCGAAGAGTTCGCTTTCGAACAGATTTTCATTAATGGCACCGCAGTCCACCGGGACGAACGGCTGCGTGCTGCGGGCACTCTGATAATGGATGGCCCGGGCCACCAGCTCCTTGCCGGTGCCGGTCTCGCCATAGACCAGCACGGTGGCGTCCGAAAGCGCCGCCCGGGAAATCATTTCTCTGACCGTTTGCATGGCCGGGCCATTGCCGATAAGCGCCTGAAAACCGGAGGGGGAATTCCCCCGCTGCTTCAGGCGACGGTTTTCCGACCGCAGGCGCCAAATGTGCACCAGCTGAGCGATGCGGGCCCGCAGTGCTTCCGGCTGGAAAGGCTTCTCCAGGAAGTCGACCGCGCCGCCTTTCATGGCGGCCACGGCCGTTTCAATGCTGCCCTGGCCGGTCAGCATGACCATCTGCATATGGGGGTAGGCCCCAACCAACCGCTCGAGCAGCTCGAGTCCGTCCATGCCGGGCATCTGATAATCGATCAGGGCGGCATCCGCCGTGGTGTGCTGCATCAGGGCGAGGGCCTCGGGGCCGGAGGCTGCTGACAGGAGACGATAGACCTCTTTGCGGAACAGACGCTTGAGGGCGTCGGTGGCCTGGGGGTCATCATCCACCAAGAGCAGCGTAAAGGTATCGGAAGGGGGCTCCATGGAGGCCAATGTAATGGAAAGCCGCCTGAAAGACAATGCATTTCTATCATTTTGATAGCTCCACCTCCCTGATATAGCGCCGGTCAAAACGGAATGATTTGCGCTGAACAGTGCGCTAAATCAGTTGAATTCCCTGTGTTATCGTGCCATGCATAGAAAGTCGACAAGGGCCAAAGGCTCCACTCGTTTGGCATGACGCGAAAGGAAGTATGCATTTTCACATGCTAAAAAAAACGCTCCGCGTTCTCATGGTCATATTCTGCATGCTGGGCTGTGGAACCGCACTGGCCGACATCTATAAATGCATTGACGCCGGCGGCACCCTTACTTACTCCGATGAGGGATGTCCGGAAAATACCCGGCAGTTGGAGCGGGTAGCTGAAACACCCCCGGCCGACGGCAAGAACCTGCGGCCGAAAGTCCCGCTTAAAGATCGGTTGAGCCGTTTGCGCCACGCCGGGGATTATGTCCGATCTATATCCCTCGATGCCGTGCTGGGAATCTACGGCCTGATGAGCGTGGTTTGCTTTATCGCCTATTACCGGGACAAGCGCAAAGCGCTCCGCCGCCAATGGCGCATACCGGAAGCGACGCTTCACCTGATCGAACTGCTGGGGGGCTGGCCCGGCGGCCTGCTGGCCCAATGGGTCCTGCGGCACAAAATCAAAAAAGTATCTTACCAGCTGATCTTTTGGTCGATCGTCCTGCTGCATAGCCTGGTCTGGGCCGATGTTCTCCTCGGCCACCGGATGTCGCGGGCGGTTTGGGAACCTATCCACCGGATGTTTTGAGCATCAAACCAGGCGGCCTTGGCAGCCCAGCCGCGCGCCGTGGCGACTCCGATCGCGTTGGTTGTGGAAATTCTGCCGGGCGGTCAGCGCTCATTCGGATTGGGGGAAAATGGCTTTTGACCCTGAAAAAGGAAGTGCTTCCATGCATGGCACCTTTCTACATCGGCAACAGATGAAAAGGGCCGTTTTAACAGGTCTCGCCATTGGTCTGATGCTCTGGTGGAGTCCCGGCCTGCGGGCTGAGAAACTGATCTTTTTTGTGGACGCCGTCCGTGAAAACCACATCGACGACGTCAAAGACCTTCTCAGCAGTGGCGCGGACGTGAATGCCAAAGACATGTTCGGCGGCAACACCGGCCTGCACTGGGCCGCCCGTCTGGGGCTGGCCGAGATGGCCCGGCTGTTGATCGAAAACGGGGCCAACCCCAACCTCTGCAATGACGACAACGAGACCCCCCTCCATTGGGCGGCCCGGGAAGGACAAAAAGAGCTTCTTGTGATCCTGATCGCCCACGGGGCCAAGGTCAACACCGTGGACAAGATCGGCTGGACGCCCTTGCGCTGGGCGGAAGCCCAGAGACACGACAACATCGCCCGCATCCTGGTGGCCGCCGGCGCCAAGCGTTAGCCCCCGAGGAGACCCGGTACACCCCATGGCCGCCTTGTCCGCCATCAGGTAAACCGCTTGTCCGCGCGGGTTTGCTTAACCGCCGCACCTGACTTGGCAAGCCATCCCAGCTTTTCCGGTTGCCGATGGTCGAAGCTCGGGACATAGGGCTTGATGTCCAGCAGCGGCGTGCCGCTCACAATATCGAGATCTTCAACTTCAAGGGTGGTGCCCCGGATTTCCAGCAGCCGGACGATCGAAATGCCGATGGGGTTGGGATGGTTGGGGGACCGGGTGGCAAAAACTCCCCTGGGGGTGGTGTCCAGGAAGGGGGTCACCACGAGCTGCGAATCGCGGGTCAAGTGAAAGTGGTAAATTAAAAAGAGATGCGAGAAGCCGTCCAGGTCCTGAAGCCCCGGCTTATATTCCTCGAATACCCGAATATGGCCGCGAACCCCCGCTCCTCCGGACGCCTGGATCGGCATCCCCTCCCGGTCCTTAAAGGGGGTTTCGATAATCCCGATGGACTTATAATAAATGGATTCCATAAATAGTCTCTTCCGTGAGGAGGTTAGCAGACACCGCCCCCAAAAAACGTGGCGCGGACGAACGACGGCGCAGGGAAATTTCCGATTTTACTCACTACGGCAATGCCCCCTGCGGAAAATATTCTATGCGACCGACCCATTGGTTGCAATGGGCTTTGTCGACGCCTTGACTTCGGGCAGGCGATGGGGGAGCGCTTGTTGATGCTGGTATCGGATAGTGGGGGAGCGGGATCAGTCTTTTTCCGAAAGGCCTTCCCGTATCATTTTCGCAGCGATGCCGTCACTGTCGATCTGATAGCGCCCCTCAGCAAGGCGGGTTTTGATCTCCGCGACCTTATCTTCACGGATATCGGGCAGGGCCGCCAATGCCTGCTGAGCTTTGATCAGCTCCCGGGCTTGTGGTGACAGCGAAACCTTATCGCCCGGCTGACCCGCGGAGTTTCTTTTCGCAGAGGCTTCGGCGACGGAATTCTTGGAGATCTTTACAATGGTACTTGCCGCTTGATGTTCGCCAATTTTCATATATTGAGTTCCCTTATGACGCTATTATACGTTTTTAAAACCTGATTGCAAGCCTCTGGTGCCGACGCTCCGGTCAGCCAGCGAGGCCTTCGGGTTGTCGGTTGTGAAAAAGGCCTTGACGGCCCAAAATCGCGTCTTATTGTGAAAAAAGGAAACAGCACGCTGTTTCCTGTCCTTTCTCCAACAAAATGAAAACCGGTACCCTGCCATCGTCACCGGTTTTCACAAGTCCTAATACCTCCTGCTCGACCAGCCGGGAAGTTGCCCGCTTCCCGGCTGTTTTTTTGTTATTCCTCAGGTTGGTTTTCCAAAACCATTATCTGCGACCGTCAAAAGGAGGCCCCTAAAAATGAAAGCCATTGTTGTCCGATCCAGCCAGGACGTCGTCGACCTATCCTGGGAGGATGTATCCGATCCCGAGCCGGGGCCGGATGAGGTTTTGCTGGATATCCATGCCACAGCCGTCAACCGCGCCGATCTCTTGCAGGCCCGGGGACTCTACCCGCCACCGCCCGAGGATTCCCCTATCCTTGGATTGGAAGTCGCCGGGCAAATCAAGTCGGTCGGCTCAAGGGTCGTGGCCTGGAAGCCGGGTGACCGTGTCTGCAGTTTGGCCCTAGGCGGAGGATATGCCGAGCAGACCGTCCTTCCCGAGGGGCTTCTGATCCCCCTCCCGAAAGATTGGACCTATGTGATGGGAGCCGCCGTACCGGAAGTCTGGCTGACGGCCTATTCCAACCTCTGCCGGGAAGGCGCCTTGCAGACCGGCCAAACCGTCCTGATCCACGCCGGTGCCAGCGGTGTCGGCACCGCAGCCATCCAGCTTGCTCGCGAATGGGGTGCGCAGGTCATCGTCACCGGGGGATCAGCGAAGAAATTGGCGCGCTGCCGCGAACTCGGCGCGTCCGGGGCCATCAACTATCATGAAGAAAATTTTGCGGAAGCCGTGATGTCTCTGACCGAACACCAGGGGGTCGATCTGATCCTGGATTGTGTCGGCGGATCTTATCTGGGAAAGAATATCGCCGTTCTCAAACCGTACGGGCGCCTGATCACCATCGGTCTGATGGGGGGCACCAAGGGCACACTGGATTTAGCTGCTGTGCTGATGAAAAGCCTGACGCTGAAAGGAACACGGCTGCGGGCGCGCTCGCGGGAGGAAAAAGCAGATATCACCCATCAATTCCGGGATCGGGTCTGGCCGCTCATGGTCGCCGGCAAGATCTACCCGATCGTGGACCATGTTTTCCCGATTGCCGATGCCGGCCAAGCCCATGAATACGTTAAGAAAAACAAGAATATTGGAAAAGTGGTCCTGAACGTGCGTGCGTGAGGAATAATGCCTCTAAAAGGCGAGAAAGCCCTTCGATGCCGTTTATCCCCTGCAAGACGGGAACCCGGCAGTGGCAGTAGCAGAAAAGCCGTCAGCCCGAAGCATGGCGCTTGAAAACGACTGTCGCGTTATGACCTCCAAATCCGAAGGTATTGCTTAACGCCATTTTAACAATGCGTTCCTGGGCCTTGTTGAAAGTAAAGTTGAGCCCGGCATCGATGCGCGCGTCATCCGTAAAATGGTTGATGGTGGGCGGCACCTTCTGATGTTGAATGGCCAGAATACAGGCGATGGCCTCAATCGCCCCGGCCGCACCCAAAAGATGGCCGGTCATGGATTTGGTGGAGCTGATGTTCAGCTGCTCCGCATGCTCACCGAATACCCGACGGATGGCCAAGGCCTCGCTGAGGTCGCCAAGGGGGGTGGATGTTCCATGGGCGTTGATATAATCAATTGCTTGCGGCTGGATGCCGGCCTGTTGCAGGGCATTGCGCATCACCTTTTCCGCCCCGAGCCCTTCCGGATGGGGGGCGGTAATGTGATAGGCATCAGCGGACATCCCCCCCCCCACAATCTCGGCATAAATACGGGCGCCGCGTTTGCGGGCGTGGGTTTCGGCCTCCAGCACCAATGCACCGGCCCCCTCGCCGATGACAAACCCATCACGATCCTGGTCAAAAGGCCGGGACGCTTTTTCAGGCGCATCATTGCGTACGGAAATGGCTTTCATCGAACCGAACCCGCCCAGTCCGCTTTCTGTTACAGGCGCTTCAGAGCCGCCAGTAATAAACAGATCAGCGTAGCCGGCCCGGATGTATGTGTAAGCGTCCAGTATCGCATTGGTCGAGGATGCGCAGGCGGATACGGTTGCGAAATTAGGCCCGCGAAACCCAAAGCGAATCGACAAATGGCCGGCGGCGATGTCGGCAATCATCTTGGGGACGAAAAAGGGGCTGAAGCGGGGACGTCCATCACCCTGAGCGTATTTGGCCACCTCCTCTTGAAAAGTTTGCAACCCGCCGATCCCCGACCCCCAAATAACACCGGCACGATCCTGATCCAGTCGATCCAAGTTCAAGCCGGCGTCGCGAACAGCCTCATCGGCAACCACCAGGGCGTATTGGGTGTAGGCATCCATTTTGCGCGCTTCTTTGGGCCCGAAGATATCTTCACCGTCATACCCTTTGATTTCACAGGCAAACCGTGTTTTGAAACGCTGCGCATCAAATCGTGTAATGGGGGCGGCACCACTGCGGCCCGCCAGCAGACCACGCCAATAATCTTGAAGGGAATTGCCGATGGCTGTCAAGGCACCCATCCCCGTTACCACCACTCGCCGAGGTTCCATAAGCGTATCCTTCAACACTTGAAGGGGTAAAAATGATGATAGCAGTAGGATCCGATGTCGCCGTACAGGATTTCCGTTTCGGCCATACACTCCCCGATCATGCCTTGCGATACTTCGGCATAATCCGCTTTCTGCTCTTCAGCTTTCTTACAGTCCATACATATCGGCTGGTGCGTGAAGGACGATAGAATGCGGAGCTCCTTCGGAGCGATGGCTTTATGGCATTCATAGCACGCTGTGGCGCAGGATAGTCTTTCTTCCCAGTTGTCTTTCATCTCGTACCTCTTTGAAGGGCTGTTTTTCCCTGGCTTTTAAGTTAGAAGATCAGGGAGCCGTCTGATTGGATTGTGATAATTCTTCTCGGCAGCGCAGCAGTTCTTCGGAAGTCATCCGGAGCCGATTGGCCAGGATTTGGGCAAACCCTCTGAAAATGGTGTAACGAAAGGCGAGCTTGGAATCCCCATAGAGGGACTCCACCGCGGCCATATCGGTTTGAAGGCATACCGTCTTGTCCACGGCAAAGACGGAGGCCGAACGCGCGGAACCATCAATAACCCCCATTTCGCCAAACACGTCCCCGGTGCGCCTTATCGTCGCCAGCTCTTTACCGTGCTTGACAATGCGAGCTTTTCCGGAAATCAAATAAAATATGTTGCGATCGAACTGCCCCTCCTCCAAAATCTGATCACCGGGTTCGAACGCTTTGATCTCGCTCATTTCGATCAGCGCTTGCAAATGATGCTTTTCAAGTGCGCGCATTGCGGGAATTTTCATGAGCTTCTGGATGATCATCTCGCTATCTTTAAAAAAATCCGCATCAATCATGGTGCTCACCTACCCGTTAGGAAAAGAGCCTTGCATTGGTTGCCCGCTAATTAGCGAAATCGCATGAGCTATTTTGGCCACCGGTTTCCAACGACAAAATAATCTTTAAATACATATAGTTATATTCGATAAGCAATCAGTATAAATCTGGCCGTCACACATGTCAACCATCGCTTCAATGTTGACACCCTCGGCCACTTTTAATATGTTTTTGAGTTGCATACCATAACAAGCCTTTTGAAAGAGGTGCCAAATGGCCGAAACTGTGGATATCGGTATCTACTTGGACCAAGTCAGAGAAGTCGAAATTCTTTACCATTTGAAAGCGGATGAATTGGACCGTTTCCTGACGGTATCCGAAGCCGTGCTCTACAGTAAGGGAGAAAAAATCGTCGCCCAGGGCGATAGCGGCAATTTCCTCTACGTCATCGTAACGGGCAAAGCCGATGTCAGTTTTAGGGATTTGAACGATGACGAAATGTTCGTTTCATCCGTCGAGGCCGGCGATATGTTCGGGGAAGCGGCTTTTTTCACCTCCGAAACGCGAACGGCCAGCGTTACTTGCGCCGACGATACCGTCGCCTTGCGAATTCATAAAGGTGATCTGCTGCAATTCATCAAGGACAACCCACGCTCGGGCAATAAAGTGCTGATGATGATCATTCTCAGTCTTTTGAAAAAGCTGAAGCAGACCAACCAGGAGTTGGCCTATGAAAAACAGTCGGAAATTGATTTCAACTACGCCGATACCCTCATCCAGGATTTTCTAAACGACATCTGATCTCTGCCCACCTTGAAAATGAAATGACCCGCACGGGTGCATCTCACGACCGATCCAAGCTGCGGTACTGAATCGCTTCGGCAATATCGTCCTCGCTGATGGATGGGCGGCTCGCAAGATCCGCCAGCGTGCGCGCGATTTTCAGAATACGATGATAGGCCCGGGCCGACAGGGCCAGGGTTGCGATGGCGGATTCCAGCAAACGCCGGCAATCGGCATCGATGGCGCAAAAGGCCTTGATCTGCCGCGTGTTCATTTGGGCGTTGCAATGAATCCGGGAACGCCGAAAGCGCTTGCTCTGAATGGCGCGTGCCCGTGTTACGCGTGCACGAATTTGGGCGGATGATTCTTCGCCCGAACTGGCGGTCAAATCACGATAGGCAACGGCGGGGACTTCCACATGGATATCGACACGATCCATGAGAGGACCCGAAATTTTGGACCGATAGCGCTTGATTTGAGATGCCGAGCAGGAACAGGCATGGTTTGGATCCGAAAAGTAGCCGCACGGGCAGGGATTCATGGCCGACACCAGCATGAAGGCCGCCGGATAGGTCAACGTTGAGGCTGCGCGCGATATGGTGACCTGCCGATCCTCCAGGGGTTGACGCAGCACCTCCAGGACATGCTTCTTGAACTCCGGCAATTCATCCAAAAACAAAACCCCGTTATGGGCCAGACTGACTTCCCCGGGGCGCGGCATATGACCACCGCCGATCAAACCGGCATCGGAAATCGTGTGGTGCGGCGACCGGAAGGGCCGCTGAACCACCAAGGCCTGGTCATGCCCCACCATGCCGACCACGCTGTAGATTTTGGTCGTTTCGATGGCCTCTTCAAATGTAAGTGTCGGCAGAATCGAAGGGATTCTTCTGGCCAACATGGTCTTGCCGGATCCCGGAGGGCCAACCATCAAAAGATTGTGCCCGCCTGCGGCCGCAACTTCGATGGCACGTTTGGCGTGCTCCTGGCCGACAACCTCCGCAAAGTCCTCCTCTTGGTCGGTAAAATGATCCTGCAGACAACCCAAATCCGGTTGCACGGGATCCAGTGCCAGTTCACCTCTTAGAAAGGATACGATCTGGGGCAGATTTTCCACCGGCAAGACTTTGATGCCGCTCACCACGGCGGCTTCAAGCCCATTGTCGGCCGGCACGATAATCCCGGCATAGCCGGCCCGGCGGGCTTCCAGCGCCATGGGTAGCGAGCCGGCCACCGGTTTGATGCGCCCATCCAGTGACAACTCGCCCATGACAAGAAACGTGTCCAGACTTTCCGCCGGGAAATGCCGGGTGGCGGCCAAAATACCGAGCGCCATGGGAAGGTCGAATCCGGTACCATCTTTCTTGATATGGGCCGGCGCTAAATTCACGGTGATACGATCATCCGGAAAGCGGTAGCCAGAATTTTGGATCGCGGATTTGACTCTCTCACGGCTTTCTTTAACAGCGGCTTCAGGCAATCCCACAGTTGTAAAACAGGGAAGACCCGAGGCAATATCCACTTCAACTTCTACGAGATACGCATCAATGCCCAGGACGGCGCTGCTGAGGACCTTGGAAAGCAAAAGGGCTCCTAATCGAAGGACGTTGGAAAGGTTGCCGGTTTCATGGAACGCTAAGGATCAAATGGAAGTCTCCGTCATGGGAGTCACTAGGCAGGCCGGTGTCGCCATTAATGGCCACCGCTTATTTTATATCGGTGTCCGTCCAGAGATGGCCGCTTTTGGTTCCTGGCAAGGCCGCAACCGACTGACGCCCACAGGCGTAGCCCGGCTACGCCGAGGACCGACAGGAGGCGAGAACGCCACCAGAGGCCAAAAGACGCCGCCTCCATACAGACCCTAACGCTACCAAATTCGCCCGATAATTGCAATCTTGACACTGTTTCCTAATGAGGACAGTTTGTGATATGAAGCACACAATGCGAGTAGGCGTTGATAAGCGAGAATAGCGCCCATCAGTGCATCGCGATCTTGACTCTTTATTAGGTTTTTGTAAGGATCTATACGGTTACACGTTAAAAGCCTCTTTAACGCCTGACGCTGGTACGACCTTTGCCGTAAGATTGAGGCCTCATAACGGTTGCCCGATATGAATATCAGAGGGCCCCTATGCATATAAATTTTTTGACCGACCCCGTTAAACAGCGAACCATCGCCTATGAAACCAACTGCCAGGGTATCGGCGTCCACTCTGGCAATAAAGTCCATTTAACCATTAAACCGGCCGCGGCCAATCATGGCATCCGGTTTGTTCGTACCGATCTGCCGGGCACCCCCATGATTCCGGCCCTGTTTAACCAGGTGGTGGACACCAGTTTAGCCACCGTCATCGGAAGCGAGGGGGCCATTGTATCGACCATCGAACATTTGATGGCGGCCCTTTCGGCCCTTTCCATCGACAATGCCGTGATCGCGCTTGATGCCTATGAAATGCCGATTATGGATGGCAGCGCCCGCCCTTTTTTTGAATTGCTCGAAGAGGTTGGGGTAGAAGAACAGGAAGCGGAACGCTGTTTCTTTGTCATCAAAAAGCCTGTTGAGCTTCGCGATGGCAACAAATTTGTAGCCGCTTATCCGTATAATGGCCGCAAGTTATCCTGTACCATAGAATATGACCATCCTTTGATTCAAACCCAGGCCATTTCCGTCAACCTTGATCCCCATGTTTTCAGAGAAGACATTTCCCCCGCCCGAACCTTCGGATTCGCGCAAGAAGTTGAAATGATGAAACGATTCGGCTTGGCGCGGGGCGGTTCGCTGGAAAACGCCATTGTGGTGGATCAAGATAAAATTATGAACCCTGGCGGCCTGCGGTTCGCTGACGAATTTGTTCGTCACAAACTACTGGATTGTATTGGAGACTTTTCATTACTCGGCATGCCGATCGTGGGGCATTTGGTGACCTATCGATCCGGGCATGCGTTTAATCATGCCTTTCTTGAAAAGCTTTTCCAAAATAAGTCCTCTTGGCAGGCCTGCCCGGTTGTCACCCCGATCGAACCGACCATGCCCCCCCTTTCAAGAGCGCTTGCCATTTAACGACGGATTCGCTAATAATCTTAAAGGACGCTGCATTTTATAATATTCCTTATGGGTTGAAGCACGCCAAGGCCGCTGCTTGTTTCAGGCAGAAACCCGCAGGGATGAAGGTGTAACAATCAAGATAATTGTTGAGCCCCTTTCGGGCTATTTTCTTTTTAGGCCGACACGAATGCAAACGATCTCCTATCTTCTACGCCTTGTAAGGTTCTCCTTTCTATTGGTCATTATCGCGATGCCGGCAGCGGCTGCCGCCCAGGAAGCGCGTCTGAAAAATATCACCATTTCGAGTGCCGACGATCAACTATTGGTTTCGCTGGAGGTCGAGGGAGCCTTTACACAGGACGTCATGGAAGCGATCCTTAAGGGTGTTCCGGCGGACTTTTCCTTTTTTATCAAACTCTATCGATCCCGAAGCTGGTGGTTCGACGAAGAGCTCACGGATCTCGAAATTACCCATACGATTAAATACGATAACTTGAAAAAAGAATTCTCGGTGTACCGCTCATGGATCGACAAAAAGCCCGTCATCACACCCTCGCTAGCAGAAGCACAGGCGCTGATGACGCATATTAACGGGCTGCCGATTATCGACTTGAACCGCATGCAGAAGAATGAACAATACGAGCTTCTGGCAAAAGCGCAATTGAGCCAAATGACCCTTCCGTTTTATCTTCATTATGTGTTTTATTTTGTTTCCTTGTGGGATTTTGAGACCGATTGGCACTCGGTCGTTTTCGTCTATTAGCGCAGTCGCGCCTAAGCGCCGGTATACATCATGCCCAGCAAATCTTCACAGCTATTTCGGGAACCGCACCCGGAAAGCGAAAAGCGGCGCCGAAAACGTGAACTGTTGCTGATTCCCTTCATTCTTGGAATCGTCGCACTGTTGACGTTCCTGGAAGCACGACTGATTCGGTTTGGCGCCGATATTCCGGTCTCCAATACCATTTTGATGTTCATCCTGATCAACATCAACCTCCTGCTGCTGGTTCTTCTGATCTTCCTCGTCTTCCGTAATCTCGTTAAGCTCTTATATGATCGGCGCCGCCAGGCGGTAGGGGCCACTCTGCGCACACGGCTGGTCGTGGCGTTTGTGGCGCTCACACTCCTCCCGACGACGATTCTCTTTTTTTTCTCCATCAATTTTATCTCCACCAGCATTGAGTTCTGGTTCAATGTTCCTGTGGAACAGGCGTTGCAAAAATCCTTGAATGTGGGCCGCCGGGTATATGACCGCATTGAACACAACAACCAATTTTTCCTCGAACGAATTGCCTATCAGATCAATGCCAACAACCTGCTTCTAAACAAAAAGCAAAAAGCGCTGTCACGCTATATCCAGGTCGTGCAACGGGAGTTCAACCTTGATGCCGTTGAAATCTACGATCGCGACTTTCGGCGCGTAACTTTTGCCGTTTCTCCTAAACTGGAAAACAAGACCCTGCCGCCTATAGCGCCGGAAATCTTCAGCAAAGACGACGCCCTGAAAAAAGTAAAAACAGTAACGGAATTTTCACTGGCCGGCGAAAGCGTCCGGACGGTAGCAACGGTTCCTTTTGGCGTTAAAAGTAATAATGCCGAGGGGTTTGTCGTCTTGTCAATTGTCGTACCCCCAACCCACGCGAATGAGATGAATGCCATCTCCCAGGGCTTTGAAGAGTATCAGCAAATAAAGCTTCTCAAAAAGCCCATTCAAATCACCTATTACATTTCTTTGTCGATCGTCGCCTTGCTGGTCGTGTTCTGTGCGGTTTGGTTCGGGTTTTATCTGGCGAAGAACATCACCATCCCCATTATGGAGCTTGCCGAAGGAACACGCCGGGTGGCGGATGGCGATCTTGAATTTCATTTGGATATCACCGCAAGTGATGAGATCGGCATTCTTGTAGATTCGTTTAACAAGATGACTCGCGATCTCAGGACCGGTCGCGAGCAAATCGAATTGTCAGCCGAAATGCTCAGTCAACGCAACATTGAAATTGAAGCCCGGCGGCAGTACATGGAAATCGTTCTAAAGAATATTTCGGCAGGCGTCATCTCGCTGGATGCCCGTGGAATGATTTCCACAATGAACAAGGCCGCCGAGAAGATGCTGAACCTCAATGCGGATGATATCATTGACCATAATTATTCAGAACTCTTGGCGGGACACTATCTGGAGCTGGCTGACGAAGTGTTGCAGGAGTTGAATTCCGCCAAGAACAACGCAGTTGAATTCCCTATTCGACTGAACGTGCAGGGAAGGCCGCGCAGCTTCCTGGTCAATTTCAATGCGCTTAAGGACGATGCCGGACACCACATGGGCGTGGTGATGGTTTTCGATGATTTGACCGAATTGGAAAAAGCCCAGCGCATGGCCGCCTGGCGCGAAGTCGCCCGCCGCATCGCCCATGAAGTGAAAAATCCCCTCACCCCCATCTCGCTTTCGGCCCAGCGATTAAAGCGAAAATATGCCAGCCAGATCGATGATCCGGTATTCGACGAGTGTACCCGCATGATCATCGACCATGTCGACCTCATTCGAAACCTGGTCAATGAATTTTCCGCCTTTGCACGCTTTCCCACGGCCGATTTAGCGTCATGTGATCTACCACCTATTATTGAAGAAACGGTAGCTCTGTACAAAGAGGGCCACGAGCTTATTCAGTTTGAAACAAAAATTGAAGGCGATCTGCCTATCCCGCAAATGAACTTGGACCGCCAGCAAATCAAGCAGGCCATGATCAATCTCGTCGACAATGCGATTGCCGCCGTGAAGGGGAAGGGGCATGTTGAAATCAAATTGATCTACCATCATACGTGGGACTTCCTGCGCATAGAGGTCTGCGATGATGGACCCGGCATTTCCGATGCGGTTAAGTCAAGACTATTCGAACCGAATTTTTCGACCAAAAAAGCCGGAACGGGGTTAGGCTTAACGATCGTGAACACCATCGTAGCCGACCACCAGGGCACCATCAGTGTGGAAGACCGCAAACCGCATGGGGTGCGGTTTATCATCGAATTGCCGGTTCACCAAAAAAACTCGGAAGTGGTCGTCTGATAGACCGTTCCTGAACGTGATAGGCCGCAAACCGCGCAGGGCCTTTGCTTGGGCAACCCAGACAAACAATGGCCTATTACCTGCGTTTTATCTCTTTAACCCAATATATCGAGGCAACATGTTTCCAACAATTCTTATTGTTGACGATGAGCCATCCATCGTCCAATCGTTAAAAGGTCTGTTAAGTGACGAAGGCTTCGAGGTGATGACGGCGCCCAACGGTTATGAAGCGCTAAAAGCCATCGAACGCGAATCCCCCGATCTGGTTCTGCTGGATATATGGATGCCTGGAATCGACGGCATTGAAACCCTTAAGGAAATCAAAGCGAATAATCCCTTCATTCAGGTTATCGTTATAACGGGCCACGGCAATGTGGAAACAGCCGTGAAAGCCACCAAACTCGGGGCGTTCGATTTGATCGAAAAACCCCTTTCCATCGACAAGGTGATTGTCGGGATCAACAACGCGCTCAATTTCAGACGGCTAGAGGAGGAGAACCGCTATCTTCGTCGCAAGACGCTGGCCAAGAATTCTATCGATGGAAACAGCCCCCATATACTGCAGTTAAAACAAAATATCGCGGCCGTTGCCCCCACGGACACTTGGGTATTGATAAGCGGTGAAAACGGGACCGGCAAAGAACTTGTCGCGCGGACGATTTATCAACTCGGCAATCGTGCCGAAAAACCATTTGTCGATGTCAACTGTGCCGCGATACCGGAGGAACTGATCGAAAGTGAGTTGTTTGGGCATGAAAAGGGCGCTTTTACCGGCGCAACGACCAAAAAACGCGGCAAATTCGAGATCGCCAATGAAGGGACTCTTTTCCTTGACGAAATCAGCGACATGAGCCTCAAAACTCAGGCGAAAATTCTGCGTGTGCTCCAGGAGCAACAATTTCAGCGGGTGGGAGGCAGCCGTGTGCTGAAAGTCGATGTACGCGTCATTGCCGCCACAAACAAGGACCTAACGGTCGAAATCGAAGCAGGCCGCTTCCGGGAAGATCTCTATTATCGGCTCAATGTCCTGCCGATTGAGGTGCCGAGCCTGCGGGAACGGAAAGAGGATATTCCCCTTTTGGTCGACCACTTTTTAAACGATTGCGCCCTGCAAAACCGCACACGATGTAAAACCATCGATGATGAAGCCTTAGATATATTAAAAAGATATGCTTGGCCGGGAAATGTGCGCGAGTTAAAAAACCTGATCGAACGCCTTGTCATTCTCGTTCCGGAAGATCAAATCACCAAAGACGATATACCTCCCAGCTATCGCATTGAAAAGCCATGGCCCTCTTTAAAGGAGGAAAGTTATCTTATGACGAACGATTTCAAAGATGCCAAAAAAGCCTTTGAAGAAACCTTTATCCGTGAAAAACTTCGCGAAAACGACGGCAATGTATCTCAGACAGCCCGGCAGATCGGCGTTGGTCGCAGTTATCTGCACAAAAAACTTAAACAAATGAATGGCAAGAGTTAAGCGTGCGGATCATCGGTGGGCGTTTCAGGGGGGCACGACTTCATACACCCAAAGGAATTGAAATCCGGCCCACAGCGGACCGCCTGCGCGAATCGATCTTCAATATCCTCGGATCACGGCTTCATACAAAACGTGTTCTCGATCTTTATGCCGGCACCGGGGCCATGGGGATCGAGGCCTTGAGCCGTGGAGCAACCCATGCCGTCTTTATTGATCAACATCCCATGGCGCTCGATCTGATCCGCCGGAATATCACCAAAGTCAGAGCCGCCGAACAGACAACGATCATCCCCTGGAACATCGAGCGCAACCTTCAATGCCTTTGCGGCCAGGAGGCTTTTGACCTGATATTCATGGATCCCCCTTACCGAAAAGGTCTCATCCACCGCACGCTCGTTAACTTGCAATCGGCCAAGATTGGTTTCACAACTGCTCTCATTGAACATAACGAGGAAGAATCGTTAGGGCATCTTCCGGATGGCGTTATCCTTAGAGACCAGCGTCGCTATGGGAAAACCCTTGTATCGATTTTAGACGGTGTGCTATAGGCGGAACATCATTACCCACCGACAGCTGCCGATCGACGGCGCTCATTTGATGAACGTTTCCCTGGAGGGCTTCCATTCGAATGCCTAAATTGGCCATCTATCCCGGTTCCTTCGATCCTGTCACCAACGGCCATATTGATATCATTGTCCGCGGACTTAAGATTTTCGACGATATTGTCGTCTGTATTCTAAACAATCCGGCCAAAAACGTCCTTTTTGATATCGAAGAACGTATGGATATGCTCAATCAAAGCCTTAACGGCATTAAAAATATCGAAGTCACAACCTATGATGGGTTGCTGGTGGATTTCGCCGTTCAGCGCCAAGCGAATGCGATCCTTAGGGGGATGCGGGCAGTATCCGATTTCGAATATGAATTTCAAATGGCACTTATGAACCGTCGCCTCAACCGGGATATCCAAACGGTCTTTTTAATGACCGGTTTGCGCTGGATATTCACCAGTTCCTCCATTATCAAGGAAGCCGCCCGATTTGGGGGCAACATCAATGGCATGGTCCCCAAAATCGTTCAACAAAAGCTGAAAGAAAAATTTTCAGCTGATACCCCATGAAGGCCAATGGATCTTTGGCAGCTTCACATATTCTGCAAAGTTGTTGAATTGGCCAGCTTCAGTAAAGCCGGCCAGGCCATCCATCTCTCCCAGCCAACCGTCAGCAGCCACATCAAAGATCTTGAAAAACATTTTGGATGTTCTTTGGTCGACCGCATGTCGCGATGCGCTGTTCCAACCAAGGCCGGCGACCTGCTCTACACATACGCCCTGCGTCTTCTGGCCTTGCGGGATGAAACGGAGGCCGCTCTGGCCGAATACCAGGGTCAATACAAGGGGAAGCTGCGGATTGGCGGCAGCACCATCCCGGGAGGTTACCTGTTGCCGAAAATTATCGGGCCGTTCAATGGGGAATTTCCCAATATTCGGATCTCGCTGATGATTGGCGATTCGCGCAACATTGTTCGCAAAACGTTGGACGGCGAAATAGAGATGGGGTTTGTGGGCGCGCGCTTCTCCGAACCTCATTTGCAAACGACCCCTTTGACCAACGACAGCCTCAAGCTCATCGTTCCGCCCCATCACGCCTGGGCCACAGAAAGTTCGATCGCCATTGAGGCCCTGCGCCATGAACCCATGGTTGTCAGGGAAAGCGGGTCCGGGACCCGGCGGGTTCTGTCTAAGGCATTGCAGGCCAATGAATTGGAACTCTCCGAACACTTTCATATTGTTGCGGAGATCGGCAACACCATCGGCATCGTCGGAGCCATTAAAAGCGGTTTGGGCGTATCCATTCTCTCGACGAGAGCGATCGAAGAGGAGCTAAAAAGCGGAACATTGCGGGCCCTGGATATTCAAGGCCTTGACCTTGAAAGGCAAATCCATCTTATCGTTGACAAGCGCCGAACAATTTCCCCCCTTGCGGGTGCCTTTCGGCACTACATTACCCAGCGTTATAAAAATGATAAAGCGGCATGCAAAAAATAACGCGGCGCGAAAAAAACACCTGCCCATGCTCCCTTGGCATCAGAAACCTGGATTCGATCGAGTTTATCGATGGGCCAGAGAAAGCTGGTCAGCCGAAGGCGTTTAACAAGCTCAGGACCCGTCCCATCCGTTTTCACCGATAAGCTTGACAAAGCGGCAGCCGCCGAGACTGACCTGATGCCATCCCTTCTCATCTTTGACAATTTTTACCAAGTCTTGGGTAAACTGGTTGCCGACGGGCAATACCATGCGACCGCCCACCGCGAGCTGTGCCAAAAGGACATTCGGAATACGGGGAGCGCCGGCGGTAACAATGACGGCATCAAAGGGACTTTCTTGCTTCCATCCCATGGTACCGTCTGAGTAGCGCGTTACGATATTGTGGTATTGCAATTCATCAAAAAGCTTTCGAGCCCGGCGATAAAGGGGGTACAATCGTTCGATCGTGTATACCCGATAGGCGATTTCAGCCAGGACCGCGGCCTGATATCCTGATCCCGTACCGATCTCAAGCACCCGGTCATTAGGTGTAATCGCAAGCGCCTGGGTCATCTCCGCGACAATGAATGGTTGGGATATGGTTTGCTGCTCGCCGATCGGCAGGGGATAATCTTCGTAAGCTTTGTGACGGAGGGCTTCGCTGACAAACAAATGGCGGGGCACACGGCGCATCGCCGCAAGCACCAAGGGATCGGAGATATGACGCGCCTCAATCTGCCGTTTGACCATCTCGTCTCGACGGCGGTCATATGTGTGCCCCGAATCTGCCATGGTGAGGTCTTTAACAGTCGGCCTCGATTTCGTCAAGAATCGCCGCGCAATGCCGGATGAACCACTAGGGGGCCGGAAAAACCGTTATTTAGCGCATTGAAAAAATACAGGACGCCCCCAACGGACCGTCCCATGGGGTCAGATTTTATAAATCGTACGCTTGTCCGTAATAATAATATCGACATGTTTATCATGGGATTCGGTAGGAATTTGGGGAACGATCTGATCTTCCATCGCAAGCGCCACTTTGCGGGTTGTGATGGGTAGTTGGGGGATAAGCCGATCGTAATAGCCTTCGCCCGCACCCAGCCGGCCCCCTTTTTCATCCACGGCAATACAGGGAATGATGGCGATATCGATGCACTCCATCGGCACCTCACGGCATCGCTCCGGATTGGGTTCCGGAAGTCCGTTGGGCCCCTCCACCATATCACGATGAGGATCGTCAACCTTTAACAGGCGCACCTTCTTTTTTTCCGACCCAAACATCGGCAGAACAATGATTTTGCCGTAATCGAACGTTTTGCTGAGGATGTTCCGGGTGTCGACCTCGTTTTTATCCGCCACGTACAATAGAACGATGCGGGCTTCCAGAAAATTGGCAAAATCAAACAGGCGGGTTCCGATTTCGCTGATTTTCAAGCGGCGTTCTTCCTCAGGCAGCGCCTTGAGGGCTGCATCGATTTTTTCACGTAACTCCCGCTTCGCTTCCCGAATTTCCTCCATGGTAACCCCCAGCCCTGTTCATGTGTTCAAATCCGTATCCGAACCAGCCCACCTGATTCAACTAGCAATAATAATTGACTAGATTTACAGCAGGTGTTAGCCTTCGCCTTCGGTTTTATGAATCAGATGGATCACAGTACAACATTTGAATAACCTTCAATAATAGGTATTCATATGCTCGAAATCAAGTTCATCCGGCAAAAATTGACGGACGTAAAACAGGCGATTGAAAACCGAGGCGATTCCGTCGATTGGGAAGCGCTGATCACCGCGGATGATAACCGCAAAACCATTTTACAAGAAATTGAGGGGCTGCGACATAAACGCAATGTGGTGTCGGACCAAATCGCCGAACTGAAAAAAAAAGGCGCATCCTCCGACGGGCCGGTGACTGAAATGCGGGAGGTCTCTACCCGTATCAAAACCTTGGACAAAGACTTGGCCCAAAACGAAACCGTCCTGCAATCCATTCTGATGCGGATTCCCAATCTGCCCCATGCAAGTGTTCCCATCGGTCGGGATGAAAATGACAACCCCGTCGTAAAAACCATCGGCCATCCGCCGGAATGGGATTTTGAGCCCCAAGCCCATTGGGATATTGGTGAAAATTTGGGCATTCTCGACTTCAAAAGAGCTGCCCGGATCACCGGTGCCCGCTTTCCACTGTATTTTGGTACAGGGGCCTTGATGGAACGGGCGCTGATCAATTTTATGCTCGATCTGCATGTCAACACGCACGGGTATAAGGAAGTGCTGCCCCCTTTTATCGTCAATCGCGACAGCATGACCCATACAGGTCAGCTGCCCAAGTTTGAAGAGGATTTGTTCAAGCTGGAAGGCGTGGATTATTACCTCATTCCGACGGCCGAAGTACCGGTAACCAATATCCACCACGATGAAATCCTCAGCGAAGAACAGCTGCCGATCCATTACACGGCCTACACGCCTTGCTTTCGATCAGAAGCCGGATCCCACGGCAAAGATACCCGGGGTCTTATCCGCCAGCACCAGTTCAACAAGGTCGAGTTGGTCAAATTTACGACCCCGGAGACGTCCTATGATGAACTTGAACAACTTCTGCAAAACGCTGAAAGCGTTCTCCAGAAACTAGAACTTCCCTATCGGGTCATCACACTCTGTACCGGAGATTTAGGTTTTTCCGCTGCCAAAACTTATGATATCGAAGTCTGGATGCCTGCTCAAGGTGTCTACCGTGAGATATCCTCTTGCAGTAATTTCGAGGACTTTCAAGCTCGACGAGGCAATATTCGCTTTCGCCGCAAGGAACGCAAAGGTACCGAATTTGTCCATACCCTCAATGGATCAGGTCTCGCCGTAGGCCGAACCTTTGCCGCAATTCTTGAGAACTACCAACAGCCCGACGGGACTGTTACGGTACCGAAGGCGTTACAACCTTACATGGGGAATATCGAGAGCCTTTCACAATGAGAATCGAGCGCTTTCCTGAAGACATTCGCCCCTATCTCATCCCTCAACCAGCAGGGGAAATGGTATACCGTTGCCTGGGATGTTCGGAAACATTCGGCATTGACGAGCTGCACTATGTCTGCCCGCACTGCCGGCAGGTACTGCTCATTGAAGACCTTGAATCATACCGTTTGAAAGAACGATCCGGCGCCTTATGGCATCAAATCTTTGATTACCGCAAAATGCTGAACCATCCCGCTCTCAGGGGCATCTACCGCTATCATGAATTTATCGGTCCGGTACTGCCTCTGGACAGCATCGTCTACTTGGGGGAGGGCGGCACACCGCTTATTGAGGGGAATCAACTTCTTCAAGAGCGGGTCGGTCTCAAGCTGTACGTCAAAAATGAGGGCCAGAATCCCAGTGCTTCTTTCAAGGACCGGGGCATGGCAAGCGCCTTCAGCTATCTTTCCTATATGATTCGTACCGGTCAGCTTGCCGATATTCTTGCGGTTTGCGCTTCGACGGGAGACACCAGTGCCGCGGCGGCGCTTTATGCCGCCTACATGTCGCAAAGCATCAAATCAGCCGTTCTGTTGCCGCATGGCAAGGTTACACCCCAGCAATTGTCACAACCTCTGGGTAGCGGCGCGCGGGTTTTTGAAATACCCGGCGTCTTCGATGACTGCATGAAAGTTGTCGAAAAGTTATCCGAAACCTACCAAGTTGCCTTGTTGAACTCCAAAAATGCTTGGCGCATCCTGGGCCAGGAATCCTACGCTTATGAAATTGCGCAGGACTTCGACTACGACCTAAAAAACGTCGTCGTTGTCGTACCTATCGGCAATGCAGGCAACATTACCGCGATTATGCGGGGCTTCCTTAAATTTCAGGATGCCGGCATTATATCCCATCTTCCTAAAATCATCGGCGTCCAATCCGAGCACGCCAATCCGGTTTATCGTTATTACCTCGAACCCGACCCCAAACAAAGAAAATTTGAGCCTGTCACGGTTCGGTCGAGTGTGGCCCAAGCCGCCATGATCGGGAATCCGGTTTCCATGCCGCGCGTCATACACCTTGTGGAACACTACCAGGCACGTGCCGAGGGTGGCGTTTCCTTTGTTCAAGTCACGGAACAGGATATCATGGACTGGCAGCTGGTTGCCAACCGCAACGGCCATATTGCCTGCACCCATGGCGGTGAATGTCTGGCTGGGCTGATGCAAGCCCTTGCGTCCGGTTACGTTTCCACGGGCGAGACGGCTATTTTGGACTCGACCGCTCATTCATTAAAATTTGCCGGCTTTCAAGACCTCTATTTCGAAGGCTGCTTCCCGCCGGAATTTGATATTCAACCCAAGAATGAGCTGAAGAATAAACCTGTTTTGGTAACACCGAAAGATATAAAAAACCTGCCTCAAGCCGGCACCCCTCTTAAGGGTGAGGCATTTGAGAAATTTGTCGAGCATGTTGCGCGGGATATCGCCACCTACCTGAAGCTGAAAACGCTTAATCAACAACGGTAACCATCAAGAATACGGCACGGTATCAGGAACTGTGGCAGCCATCTTCAGCTTCGACTGCGGGCACGCATTCAGGGCGGATTTACCCATCATCGATAGGGAATATCATATGAAAAAAGCCATTAAGCCTATTTTCTGGTTATCAATAATGATTCTCCCTTTGATGGCATGTGCCACGACAGATTATACTGTCGAAAAGAGCAAGGCCATATCAAAAGATAATCAAAGGTTAGCGGACGCATACTATCGCCAGGGTGACTACACGAATGCCCTCCGCTATTATCTCGAGGCCGCAAAATATTTTACGGACGATCCAGAATTGCAATACCAGCTAGGAATGACCTTTCAGGAAAAAATGAATTACAAGCTTGCAGAAGAACATTTGCGCCGCGCATTGGCCCTTAAACCCGATATGACGAAAGCAAAAATCGGCCTGAGCGTTTCATACATTAAAGCGAAAGAGTATGACCAGGCGATCACAATTTTAAAAGAAACCATCGAAGGTTTATCGTTTGAGATATATACCAAACCGCAATACCCGAAGTATCTCCTTGGATGGACCTATTATTTAGAGGGGCAATATCCTGAATCAAGGCAGTACTTGCAGGAAGCACTCGATTATTACGAGTCCGGACTTCCTAAAGATGCCATTTATGTCCAAGCCCTGCGCGTCATGGGACTGGATGCCCTCTCACAATCCAGACCAGAGCAAGCGATAAGCTATTTTGAAAAAATCATTCCTTTTGCCCCCAAATGGCCGGACCTTTATCTAGACATGGCTCGGGCCTTCCGATTGGCAGGTGATGCGCCCCGCGCAAGGCAAGCCTACCAGCGAGTAATTGAGCTAGCCCCGACTTCGGATTTGGCTAACACGGCTGCGACTGAGTTGTCTCTTCTGAAGTGATCTCCTAAAAAGAGAAACACCTGAACGGGCGAAGGCGCTGATAGCGTGGTTAAAAGGTAAGTCGACAAAATAGTGTCGACTCACTCCCCTGTGTGCAGCCAGTTAAATGCAGAAAACCAGGGATAGCGTCGCTCATGTTCAAACGGTCTAAATCGGCCTTCTGAGAGTCGATCCATGTGGCCCTTCGTTGTAGTGGCATCTGGAAAAAAGGAAGCCGCTTTTTCATCGAGTCGACCAAAAAAAATCCCCCTTTAGACAAGTGGGATTTCAGCCTGTTGACATAGTCCCCACAAACAGTGGGGATTTTGTCATAATGGATCATGCTAAAAAGCGCTATGAAACCCAAGGGCAAATGGGATTCCTCAGCATCGAGCAGTTAGTACCCCACGATCACCTTCTGCGCAAAATCCACAAGATGCTCTTTATCGATTACCTTTTCGGCATTCGCAGCGGGCGCCAACTGGTCAAGGAGGTCGAGGTCAACTGCCTATCGCTGGCTTTTAGGGGTTGGCTTGCGCGAGAAGGATCCGAGCCACTCGACTTTCAGCAAGAACCGACAGCGGCGGTTTAATGACAACCCCGTCCACCAGGAGATATTTGACGAGATCGTGTTGCAGGCGATCAAGCGCAAGATGGTCCCCGGGCGAATTCTTTACACCGATTCAACCCAGCTTAAAGCCAGCGCCAACAAAACCAAATTTGGCAAGCAACAGGCTCAAGCCCCTGAAGTCAAAGAGGGCAGGGTCAGCACCACGGATCCAGCCAGCGGCTATATGTTCCGCAAGGACAAGCCCAGCCCAAAGGCTATTTTATCTGGATCATCGCACGGTGGATGGCAAGCACAACATAATTGCCGGCACCCATGTGGCCCCGGGCAATGTGCATGACAGCATCCCCTATCTGGGGCGTTTGGATCGTCAGCGCGAGCGCTTTGGATTTGAGGTGGAAGCGATGGGATTAGATGCGGGTTATTACACGGCGGCGATTTGCAAGGGCATAGAGGATCGAGGGATAAGCGGGGTGCTTGCCTATAGCCGTCTCCGGTGCACCGCAAGGGGTATCTGCCCAAAAGTGCCTTTGTCTATGATGAGCATTTTGGCTGTTTTCTGTGTCCGAAAAACCATGCCCTTACTAATGGGGTTAAAACCCACCCGACATGGAGAAATTATAGATCCACTATTGACGGTTAAAACGCGAAATACGTGTCGGGTGTAAAATGACCCCATTAAGTAAGTACTGTAGCGTAAACAAAACGTCTTTATGACCGTTTAAGGCGATGGGCCAAAAAATAACAAACCCCGCCTCAAATAAGACGGGGTTTGTCAAAGATCTGAAATCCCCCTTTAAGCAAGGGGGATTTTCATGATTGGCGCTACTGCACCTAGAATTTTGTGCTTTTTACTTCCTTTTGCGCCAGTTTCACGATTTTGGGCGTTAGGAAAATTAGCAATTCCTTTTGCTGATCGGTTTTTGAACTGTATTTAAAAAGAAGGCCTAACCCGGGTATTTTACGCAACCCTGGAATACCATCCTCGCCTTCTGAAACAGTAGCTTTTATGATACCTCCGATCACTATCGTTTCACCGTCTTCCAGCAACAATTCTGTGTTGGCCTGGTTGGTGGACAAGGGAGGATTTTCCACCAACAGGTCTACAACATCATCCTTTTGGACCTGAACCGCCAGCATTACCCGGTTATCTGGGGTCACTTTGGGCCGTACGCGCAGTTCCAGGTCAACATTTTTGAATTTTACGGATGACCCTCCAGCTGAATCCCGCTCAAGGTAGGCAATTTCAAAACCCTGCTTGATAACCGCCAACTTGCCATCAAGAGTTAGAATTTTTGGTGCGGAAATAATCCTCGTTTTTCCCTCCGACTCCCCTAATTGCAGGCGGGCATCGATGATATCAAACGATGTTCCGGAAAGTTTGCTCAGACCGAATCCAATCGAGCCATTATTAGAAGCTGTGGCAGGGATGTTATCAGACGTCATATCGATGCCGGTAACTTGGAAAACATCTCCCAGGTTGAAGCTACCAATACTGACGGTGCCCCAATCAAAACCAATGTCCCTTGAGAAATCGGTATTGGCTTCGACAATGCGCGCTTCAATCAGTACCTGTGGCGTCACCTGATCCAAGATGCGAATAATCTCTCGAATTCGTTCGATCGCCTTTGGTATATCGTTAGCGATAATCATATTCTTGTCGATATCGACAGAAATAGTCCCTCGAGGGCTGAATTTACTGTCCCAGCCGACCTCATTGGGCTCCTCACATGTTCTTGCCAGATGAGCGCAGGCCGTATCTCTAGCATTGATGTAGCTGCAAAGAAAGAACTCTGTGACTAATTCTTCTTCCTCGTCTTTTTTCCGCGATGCTTCGAGTTTTTCACTTTCAAGCTTTTCTTCTCGCGCCAGTGTCGCCTGAGTCGCTATTCTATATATGCCCTGGTCCATTTTGAGGCCCAGTTGGTTCATCCGCAGAACCAAGTCAAGGACCTGATCCCAAGGAACGGGCTTCTCGAAATTCAAGGTAACCTTTCCTGTAACATCCTTGTCAATGGCGAAGTTTTGGCCGGATATTTCGCCGAGAATTCGAAAGACGTTTTTAATATCTGTGTCATAAAAGTTTAACGCAATTTTTTCGCCCGTGTATACCTTCTTTTTGGTGAGAATATTTTCGTCGACTCTCTTGACAACATTTCCTTCGTCCATAAGAACTTCATTAGCAAGCCCCCACTTTTTGGACTCTTCATTGCTTCTCGCTTGTGGGGTTGCAGTAACAGCCTCTGCGGCGCCTTGTTTCGCTTCTGTCGATGCAGATGACCCTGGAGGCGTGCCGGCGAGATCTGTTTGGCCGGCTTCTTTTCCACTGAGGGCTTTCTTCCACTCGGGTTCAGCAGTGGCTTCCAAGGGTTTTGGCGGGACCGTTGAAGGCGCAAACCTAATGAAGATAAAATTAGCATCCTGTTCAATCTCATAAGGGACCGCCTCTCGCAGTTCGAATACGATCACCGCATTATTTCCCATTTGAGGCGTCTGCACAGGCGTAATACGATCGACGGCGCTCTCGAATCGCGTCGTGATAAGGGGGCGCTTTCGATATTGCGGTACCCGGGTATCAAACAACCTTAGTTGCAGCTTGCGGTCGTTAACCTGTTCCAGGTCATATCGAACCGCATCGGTCGTACCGATGCTTACGAGGGATTCACCGCCTTCCGCGCCAGTAAATTCGATTTTATTTAACCACGCCGGGGTTGTCTTCTGCTCTTTTTGCTTAACACCTTCCGTAATTGCCTCTCCAGGCTCATTTGCCGCTACTTGTTCCACCGTTGCAGGGACGATTAGATCTTCTCTAATGATTGGTTGTTCTTCGCTGACACTGATCATAAGACCATTCTTTAATGGCTTGGAAGCAAATGAAGTCATGTAAGCACGATCAGTATCTAGTACGACCCTCAGCTTATCAGGATAACAGAAGTGGCGCAATCCAGTTACCCATTTTGAATCCACTTCAACCTTTTGCAAACCCTTATAAGGGCTTCCTATGTTGTAAATGTCAAAAACGATTCGGGGTGGATTATCGATGGTAAAGGCCGTATAGTCTTGAATCTGACCGTCCGCCACGACCAAGATATCAATCCCGTCTGTATGCTTTTGAACATTAAAAGTGTCGATGCATGTCCCCTTTGGCGCAGTCGCAATATCGGCAGGCTCGTCTTCTATTTGGGCCTCCACATCAACAGCCGCATTCTCATCTGCCGATGCTTGATCAACGACTGCCTCCTTAGAAAAGGTGACAAAAATACCATTCTCTGACTGCTCAATGCTATATAGGACTTCTCTTTGCAGGGATACAGATATTTTAGCGGTTTGGCCGTCAGTAACAACCGTTGATGTATTGACATGCTCAACCGGATCAAGGTCAACATTATACTGGTTATTTAGTCCTTCAAGTTCAGTGCCTGGAAAATAGAAAGTCACCTCCGGCGGAGATGTCTTTCTTATATCCGAAAAGAGCAAATCAGGACTTCCCTCAATGGAAAGAAGTACGTTATTACCATCTTCAGTGACTGCGATGTTGGTGATCTTCCTCAAGTCGTTGTTGGATAGATCGCCCGTATCTGTTGGAGTTGCTACTGGGTTTCCGGCGCATCCTAAAAATACAAATGACAGCATAATAATGCAACCGAAGGCAGCAGCAATTCTTGACCTGGCGTTGGTTGAGCCTATGAAGCGCATTCTTATTAGTCTCCAGGAGGTTTCTGAAGTTTAAGTTCACGTTTACTAATAGTCATTTTGCCAAAATCATTCTGGGCTTTATTCTCGATAATAATACGATCTGGATCTATCGCCACCACGGTGCCTCTTTCGAGTCCGATCTTTGTTCCAATCTCGACTACATACCCTTTACCTGAGGCCTCTTCAACCAATGCACGTTTCTGATTTTTCGTCGTCACAATTGCTGTGAGCTTCAATTGGGCCAAGTCAAGTTTCTCCAAAGGGGTTCTGGGCCGTTCGGGTTCCTTTGGCCTAGCAACTATGTCCTCGGGTTTTTTCTTTGTTTCCTCCTTAAAAAGAGGTGCAAAGGGATCGACCTTGCCGATTGGATTGTATGGCGTACGTTTGTTGACCGCATTGTCGGCGATCTCAGGCGATGGCTTGCCATCGGCCGGAGTACGGGGTTTGTCTTTGATATTCTCGTTTGGTTTTTCGTTTTTTTTGGCGATAGAAGCGATTTGCTTCGTAACTACTGGTTCTTTTGGTGTTGCCTTTTTACCCTCACATCCCAAAAGAACAAGAGCAAAGCACGCTGTCAAAATAATGGCTATGCGGTTTGCAGCTTTCAATCTGCCAATTCCTGATCGTTGAATTATCATGTTCAGCTCGATTTGCATATCTGAAATAGGGTTACTTTTTCTTAAGCTTTTTCTCTGCGGGCTTAGCATTCGCCGGATTGGTCTCAATGAATTTATAGGTGACAGCTTCACAAGAAGTTATCAGCACCCCGGCCTTATCCCTACTCATCTGAATATTGCGAATATTCACTATTCGTGAAAGATTTGCGACCTTATCGAAAAACTCGGCGACATTGTGGTATCCACCCTGTACCCGGATCGAGACGGGTATTTCCGCATAAAAATTTTTATTCACCTCATTCTGTGGCTGGAATAGAAGAAAATCCAGCCCTGCCTGTTGTCCCGATTGCGATATTCCTGTTAATAAAGATGAAATCTCTTCTTTTTCAGGAAGCGATTTCATCACCAGGTTGAAATCGCGTTGTTTAGACTCGAATTCCTTTCGAAGGGATTCGAGTTGCTGCGCATTCTTTTTAGAGCGTTCTAGGTCGGCCGTAAGTCTTTTGTATTCTGAATCGAGCTTTCCAATGCTCTGCCATCTAGGCCAGTAAGATAGAAACCAGAACAGCACAAAGATCACTGCAAACACACCGACACATATCATTATGCGTTGGACTTTTGAAAACTCACTTACACGATCGAACAGTGCGTCTAGTTGTTTTGATGAACCTATTGCTTTATTCATTATTTATACTCGTCAGCTATTTTCGCTTTCCTTTTTGTTTGTTCTGGCTTGGTTCGGGATTGACAACTTCGAGAGCCGTTATTTCGAAGCTTTTCATATTTATATTACGAATTTGCTCTTGCTGTAATTTATTCAGCCGAACTTTTTCATACATTGGCGAATGGGGATCATTGAGTTTGGGCATTCCCTCTAAATTCGTGATAAAATTTGCCACCGTATTATTATCTAGAGCGATGCCATCAACATTCATCTGATTACCCTCTATTTCCAAACTCGTCAGCCACATTCTTTCAGCAACAATTTCTCCTGTTAATTCATCCAGAATATGGACAGGCAAAAAGCGCTGTTTTTCAAGGTCTTTAATGACATTTTGTCGCATTTCGAGATCTTGCAGCTTTTTACGAATTTCCTTAATTTCATCGTTTTTCTGCTTATATAAAGCGAGTTCTTTCTTTGTATCCGTCACATTTGCCGTTAAGCGGGTCTGTTTGCTACCCAAATAGAAATGTACCCAGACCAGAACGATCATGACTAGCATTAGGCAGAGGAAAAATACCGATACTTGTTTACGGATGTTTTCCTTTTTTCGTGCAGCTCTAAACGGAAGTAAGTTTATACGTATCATTTATCATCAACTCTTCTGATTGCCAGTCCCATACAGATAGCAGCCTGCGGCGCTATCTGCTGAATATAGGGCGAATCAAACGCATCATCATCTAATTGCATGTTCTGAAAAGGATTGATCATTTCTACATGCGCCGATGTCTCCGCCCCCAACAACTGCCGAAACTCCGCAATATTCGCTCCACCCCCACCTAATACGATTCGCGTAATTTGGTCTTCCGGATAGGTAGAATAAAAAAAATCCAGGGCGCGTCGAATTTCGGTGCACCAATCCGCCACTACTGTCGATACAATATTCTTTAAATCTTCGCTTGAAATCTTATCCTGTTGGTCTCCCTGCTTCAGTTGTTCGGCTTCTTCTACCGAGCAGCCAATCAGTGAAACAATCTTTTGATTTATCTGACCGCACCCCAATGCCACATCACGCATGAACACCGAAGCAGTACCCTTTAAAATGTTAAGCGATGTTTTGCTTGCCCCAATATCGATCAATGCTATATTCTCGCCCTGCGCATCGTAATTCATTTCAAATATATTCTGCAAGGCAAACGCTTCAACATCGATAATGCAGGGGTTGAGACCGGCCATGTTGACCAAATTAATGTAATCGTTGACCATTTCCTTTTTGGCGGCCACCAGAAACACATTCATTTGGTTAGGATTATGCTCGCTTTCGCCTAGAATTTGAAAATCCAAATTCACATCGGCGATATCAAAAGGGATGTATTGTTCCGCCTCAAACTGTATGGTCTCCTGCAATTGTTCTTCCGGCATCGTCTGAACATTTATTTTTTTAACGATAACCGAATAACCACCTATCGAGACAGCGACATTACTTTCCTTAATATTGTAAGTTTTAAATAGTTGCTGGATTGCGTCTGCAACAGCTTCGGGATCATTGATGGCCCCGTCTTCGATGGATCCGGAAGGGATGTCGATCATACCAAATTTCTTGAGAACCAGCCCTTTTTTGCCATCAACAACTTCTCCCGCTTTAATAGATCGGGAGCCGATGTCCAACCCAACTAATTGATTCTTTTTCCCAAACAGCATGGATTTCTCTTATTCTTTAAAAATTTTATTTTTATCAGAGAGACTCAGGCCCAATGCCAATAGAATCTTCCTTTTCGTCTCCATTCTACACGGCAAGCCCCTCTCAATTCTTGATATCGTAATGGGTGAAACATTTGCATCCCTGGCCAACTCCGCTTTGCTCATCAGAAGGGACTCGCGAACTTCTCTCAGTGAGTTTTTGCCGCCCATTTAATTATCTACACAGTATTGAATGATTTAAAGTTATGCTTTCTAAGTGCTTACCCTGTAATTTTTGTTTACACCCTGCCCCTGTGAAGTCAAGCAAATTATGCGAAATTAACATATAATTATATGTACTTACTTCATATTGTACTCATGTATGGGGAAATTCACTAGATATTGTGCTTTCTGACGCAGGCATCGATACAAATCGTTTTTTTTACCTAAAAACATGTGTCTGCTATTGCCCTTATCGGCCGCTTCCCGACTCGGGTTTACAATTTTTTTACCCTAAATTCGTCTATCCGCTCATAGGGGCACGGGGAGTGGACAATTTTTGGCTTTCACGATAAACAAGAGCTGTAGCCGGGCATGCCGGCATGTTGCGAGCTCTCCTCTATGCTGAACACACAGAGTGAGGTTCTATGATTGGGCACCTTACAAAGGGTTTGAGATTCATGAAAGCGCTGCCAATAGGGATAATTTTTATTAGGCGATGAGGCCAACCACACCAAAAGCCTTAAAGTGTATTTGCTGTAGTTAAAAACCGATGCGCCATTGATTGATATTAACCAGGAATTTTTATTCCACTGTTGAACACTGCGCACAAGCCATGCAACATCTAAAACTGAATCAGCGGGAACCCGGCAAGCCCTTCAGACTTGTCAAATATTTTACACTGACCAGTCTCGTAGTGGTTTTCGCCGGCGCAATCGTGCTTTCAGCGCTCAATATTCATTGGGCCCGCCAAATGCAAATTCAAAAGAACGAAGAATACGCCCTCCTGTTAATAGAAAACTTAAATCACCAGATATTCTTGCAATTCATCATTCCAACGATCTTAAAGCAGGGATCCATCCATTTACGTGAACCTTCCCAGTATGAGCTTATGGATAAGGTCGTTCGCAGCACGCTGCACAGCTTTAATGTTGATATGGTCAATATATATGATCTCAACAATACGATTTCATACAGCCTTGATAAAAGTGTCATTGGCAAAAGAAACGCTGGAGGGACCTATTACCAGGATGCGCTGGACGGGCAGCGTCGAACACGATTGGAACAACGTGGCAATTTCCTTCAACTTTTATTTGGTATTCCCGATGAAAGCAAAATTATAACCTACGCCCCTTTACGCGCCGAAAAGCCTCTCTCACGAATTCCCGGGCCCGTCTTGGGGGTGGTTGAACTGGTCCAAGATATTTCCTCTGAATATCAAGCGATTTACCGCGTGCAGATCCGTGTCATTCTTACTTCAATAGCCGTTATGTTGATTCTCTTTCTTGTTCTATTGCTTGTTGTTAGGCGTGGGGAAGATATTATTGAAAAACGCGCTAGAGAGCGTCTTAAACTTGAGGAACAGCTCGCCCGTGCGAAGCACCTATCCAGCCTTGGGGAAATGACCGCCAGTATTTCCCATGAAATCCGGAATCCATTGGGCATCATTAAAAGTTCGGCTGAATTGCTCAAAAAGAAGCTTCAAAAACTTGATCCAACAAATCCTATGCCGGGCATTATCGTCGAGGAAGCTTCGCGCCTAAATGATATCATCACCGACTTTCTGAGCTTTGCCCGCCCTCCTCAGCCTACCTTGCGCCCAGGTCACCTCAGGCCTCTCGTCGAAAAAGCATTGCAACACCTTGCAAACGAAATCGAAGATCGCCAGGTCCTCATCAATACTCGGTTTGATGAAGGACTGAGTGCCGTGATGATGGACAACGACATGATCTACCAAGCCCTGCTTAATTTGCTGCTTAACGCCATGCAAGCGATTCAAACCCAAGGCCGTATCGACATAACAGTGACCGTTCAGGGCGAACAGGTAATGTTGATCCTACAGGATACCGGACCCGGCATTGACGAATCAATTCTCGATAAAATATGGGACCCTTTTTTCACTAAAAAGGAAAAAGGTACCGGACTCGGGCTGGGTATTGTTAAACAGATCCTGGAAGTTCATAAAGGCCAAATCCGTATTTCGAATGCTTCAAAAGGTGGGGCCCGTGTAGAAATACTCCTACCGATGTACACGGAGATATGAAGATGGAAACCATTCTTATTGTCGATGATGAGAAGAACTATACGGCTGTATTGAGTGCTGTCCTGGAGGAAGAAGGGTTTGAAACCCTTACGGCCAATAGCGGCCAGGAAGCGCTGCAATTGTGCGAAAAGGAAGAAATCAGCCTGGTTCTCTCTGACATGAAGATGCCGGCGATGGATGGCCTTGAGTTGCTTGAAAAAATTAAAAAAAAGGCTCCCGACATGCCCGTGATCATCATGACCGCCCATGGCACTGTCGATAAAGCGGTGGAAGCCATGCAAAAGGGCGCCTACACCTTCATTTTAAAGCCTTTCGAAAATGAACGTTTGGTGATGTATGCGCACAAAGCCTTAGAGCTCCAACGTCTTGTCAATGACAATCGTCGTTTGCAGGATGAAGTCGAATCCCAGTACAGCTTTGACAACATCATCGGCAAAAGTCAGTCGATGCAGAATGTTTTTAAAACAATTCGCAAAGTAGGTCCGACCGCGGCCACGGTTTTGATTGAAGGCGAAAGCGGAACGGGAAAAGAACTGGTAGCCAAATCGATTCATTTCAATAGTCCCCGACGCAATCGATCGATTATCACCGTCAATTGTGCGGCTTTGGCCGAAAGCTTGCTGGAAAGCGAATTGTTCGGTCATGAAAAAGGCGCCTTCACCGGCGCCATTGCCCGCAAAAAAGGGCGCTTTGAGCTGGCCGATGGCGGAACCGTTTTTCTCGACGAGATTGGAGAATTGTCTCTCAATCTGCAAGTAAAATTGTTACGGGTTCTTCAGGAAAAGACTATTGAACGCGTCGGCGGAACTTCCCCCATAAGGGTTGACATCCGCATTATTGCGGCCACCAATCGAAGCCTGAAAGATGAAATTGAAAAGGGCCGCTTTCGGGAAGATCTTTTCTATCGTCTGAATGTTGTGAAAATCGAGCTGCCGCCGCTTAAACAACGTCCCGAGGATATCCGCTTGCTAATCAACCATTTTGTTAACAAATACGGCTCCCTTCGCCCCTCCGAGTCCGTTGCCCCGAAGATTGATGCGGAAGTTGAAAGGGCTTTTTACGCCTACCACTGGCCCGGCAATGTACGGGAATTGGAAAATATCATCGAGCGGGTCATGGTGCTATGTTCAGGGCCCACGATAACGATGGACGACCTGCCCAACGAATTTCGCGACAACCTCCACAATACCTTACATCTGGATGCCATTCCGGCCGATGCCCAGCTGTACGACACCTTGGCAATGGTAGAGAAAAAAATGATTGAACGGGCCATGCATATGACCGGCAATGTTCAAACGCGCGCCGCCGAAATATTGGGTATCGGAAAGAGCGGGTTGAATCAAAAACTCAAGAAATTCAACATGAATTGACATCCGGGCCATGGCCCCACGGCGACAACATGGTCAACGCTACACCACGTGCAGACCTGTAGGATCTTAGGGGGGAGTGGGGCGCCCCCTCGCGCAGAGCCCCACCGGAGTGTATCGCCTATCGGTTGCCGGGAAAGCAACGCCCTGTCCGGCAGGTTCAATGTATGGCCTGGCAGCAGAGGGGCTCAGCTTCCGGCTTCATCCGCGATCATGCCGGCATACATGGACTGCGGATAATCTTCCTTGAGCGTCTGTATTGTCTTCGCGTACGCCGTTTCCTGCTTCGTTCTATGATAAAGCAGGGACAGCTGGTAGAGGGCATCGGCTTTAAAAACCGGATTAGGGCCGTCAACGAGGGCGGCAAAAGCCGCAATCGCTTTTTCATTCTGGCCTGCCGCCGCTTGGGCATACCCCAGCCCGCTCCTGGCGGCCGATGCCGCAAAGGAATTTTCCGGATAGAGCCTAAGCGCTTCCTCATATTGGGTTGCCGCTGCTTCCGGGCGGCCGGCAAGATAGTTCATCTGGGCGAAAATCAAGCGGGCTTCGGCCCCGGCCCGACGGTCCCCGTATTTCGTAAACAGCGTTTCGAAATCCGGTGTTACGGCCTCTAACGCTTTGACCGGATCTAGGCTATCACGTTCCGCCGCAAAATGAACCATGGCCTGGTTAAGCAAAACGAACGCCTGCTCCTCGGCCTTTTTACTAAAATAGCTGGCCGCCAGAGCACCGGACAGGGCGATGAACAGGATCACGACGACAGCGCTGATCGGTTTCCAGTTGGTTTTTATCTTTTCCAGCATCCTGGATGTCAACGTCAGAAATTCGTCCGGTTTATCAAGATCACGCTTGCGCGCCCTGGAAATCCGCTTCTGCGCCATGCCATTCCTCCCAATTTCGGTGTCTATCCAGAAGTGGTAGATTTTGGTTCCGGCCGGGGCCGAACGGTACCATTTATAGAAAGACACGATTTACGCACAGGCCATCCCTGCGCAGCCATTCTCTCAGTTGATGTCCCGCCTGATTCGTTGCCAGGTCTCGTCCGGGATGCTCGCGCCCATGACCCGGCAGACCTCATAGCCACACACCGAGGCCAGCTTGCCGCAAACGTCGAGCGGCATTCCGTTCACGAGCCCGAAAAGAAAACCCGCCGCCCAAAGATCACCGGCTCCTGTTGTATCAACAATATCGTTCGCCTGAATCGGTTCAATGCGACACACGTGACCGTTGGCCGCAATCATGCTGCCGCGTGCGCCCAGTTTCAAGACCGCTAAATCCGCCAAATTGGCGAGCGCATCCAGGGCGGCCGGCTCTTCCTGGTAGCCGGTGAAAGTAGCGGCTTCATCTTCATTGGCCACAACGATATCGACATATTCTTGAACGACGGCTTCTAAGAAATCCCTGTTTTCCTCCACAACGGTGAAGCTTGCCAGATCGAGCACGATTTTAGCCCCGGCGGCGCGGGCTTTGTCCAGCGCATAAAGAAATAGGTCACGATTATAGATCAGATAGCCTTCGATCAACGCAATGGCTGCACCCTCAAAAGCGTTGGCAGGGATTTCCGCTGGCGTCATCTCGGCCGCCGCTCCTAAATAGGTGAGCATGGTGCGCTGGGAATCCGGCGTAATCAAGGATAAGACGCGCCCGGTCGGCGTAGGGGCCTTGATTAAGAATGGATCGACCCGATGTTGACCCAGACCTTTTTCAAAAAGATGACCAAATTCATCCTGACCTCTTTTGCCGAGAAAACGGGTCTCGCCGCCAAGGCAAGCCACCCCCAGAATCGTGTTACACGCAGCGCCCCCAGGGACAACCCGTGCCTTGCCGTCCGCCCGGTGCAGCACCTGCTGGATGGTATCGGCATCGAAATACACCATGCCGCCTTTGGGTACCCCCGCGCGCGCCACAAACGTTTCCGAGGCGGGAACAATAATGTCCACCAGCACCGATCCGATGCCGACCACCAACCGGGAATGGTTGCCCAGAAAAAAATCATTTTTCATTGTGTCTTGCATCCCGTCATATGGTTCGCGCTTGTTCGCTGTCGATACCCAAGCTTCATCAAACAAACCTTCTAGTGCCCATCCCTAAATGGCATCTTTTAGCCCCTGGCCCGTTCTTGCCTCCTGTCGGTCCTCGGCATAGCCGGCGACGCCTTACCAGAAACCAACATCTACCGCCTCTGGATGAGCACTATCCAAACGCCTACCAGATCAATTTCTTATGAATCCAGCCCTTGTCCCCATCGCTGCTTTCAATATGGATCCAATCACCCTTTTGCTGAAGCACGCGGAAAGGAACGCCTTTCTCGGCTTTAAAAACGATGGTATTCTGTGTGCCAGGGCCGGATCGGACATTCACCATATCGGCAAGCGTGATGACCGTCTTTTCTTTCCCTAATAGCTGTTCAGAAATCCAGCCTTCATCACCTTCGAAATCGCGGAAGAACGCCCAGCCGTCCTGCTTGCGGAGAACCTCCACCGGGTGATAACGTTCGACCTCCCATAGGATCGTATACTTCTCCGTACCGGGGCCGGAGCGAATATTGGCTTTGCCGACGGTTACCGACATGCGCTCGGCCCGGGCCATTCCGACCAGGGTTAGGCTTGTCAGAACCAACAGGCCAACGCACCAACTCCATTTGCCACTTCGGCGGACCCGGTCCATTGTCAATGACATGCAACCTTCCTCTTTCACCGCCGCGCTGGCGGTCGCTATTGTTTCGCTTCAGTTCCTCCAGATTTCAATCCAAACGACGCAAGCCCGCCGCCCGGCATGGCCAGATGGCGCACGATCATGCCGCGCCTGGCGATACCTTTCTCATCCACGATCAGATCACCCGCTTGTCGGTGCATGGCAAGCAGGGCTTGTCGGGCGGCGGCGGGATAGTCCGCAACGCCACAATAGGCACTCCCGGAAGCCGGATCCCAGAACTTGAAATCCGGCATATAGATATCCACGACACCACCCAAGAGAGCCAAGGTTTCCGGTGTGTCATATCCGCCGGTGTTGTAAACCAGCGGCAGCCGCAGACCCTTAGATGCGGCCAATTCCAGCGCCGCCAGAATCTGAGGCACGACATGCGAGGGAGAAACCAGGTTGACAGGCAGCCCATGCCCTGCAATCGCACCATCATATCAGCAAGCTGGGCTGCCGTCACGGGGTGGCCGGCCCCTTCATGGCTGATCTCGTAGTTCTGACAAAACCGGCAGCCCAGATTGCAAGTGGAGATAGCAGGGCCATTCATCAGGCCCGATCACGCTCCCTGGTCCACCTCTCCTCCGTTGGGTGGCGTGGGCCGCCTGGAAAGCAAAAATCCGGTCCGTATTCGGGCTCGAACAGGGAACCGGATGAAGGCGATCGCTTGAATCGACATGCTCCTATCGGGCGCTGACAAGCGGACTGTTGCTTCGGCTGGTCCGCCAGGATCAAGGCCCGGGAATGTCGTAGGTGGTGCAATTCCCGCCGCTGCAAGTCCTGGTTTGCTTTGAGGCCGTTTGTCCCGTGCTATTGTTGACCGCATAGTTGGTGGTGCTCATGACACGCTCGAAATCTTCCGCGCCGCAATGCGGGCATTGCATTTCCATGGTGTCCTCGCTGCGCACCGCCAGAAATTCAAAAAACTCATTGCACTTCAGACACTTAAACTCATAAATCGGCATTGGCAATTCCTCGGCTAATCGTTTGGGGCTCTAATTAAGCCCTTCGATTCTGCCTTGTCAAGCGGCAAGGATGTGCGTTTTACGTCTTCTGCAACATCTCGCGTGCATGGTCGAGGGTCTTATGGGTAATTTCGATACCTCCCAGCATCCGGGCCATCTCTTCCAGTCGCTCGTCGGCATTCAAAGGGGCAATCGTCGCCCGTGTCCGGCCCTGATGAACCGCTTTGGATATCTTGAAGTGCTCCCGGCCGAATTTGGCGATCTGGGGCAGGTGGGTGATGCAAATGACTTGGTGATGGGCTGCTAAGTCCTTTAGTTTCTGCCCCACGACCTCGGCCACACCGCCGCCGATCCCCGCATCCACCTCATCAAAAATAAGCGTCTCAAGCGAACCCGTAACCGCCAGGATGGCTTTCAGGGCCAAAACGACCCGCGACAACTCGCCTCCCGAGGCAATGGCCGCCAGGGGCTTCAGCTGCTCGCCCACATTGGGGGCGATCTGAAAAACAGCGCGATCCATACCGCGTTCGTCCACCTTGCAGCCGTCAACGGTGAGGTATAATGAGGTGCGACCATCAGCGGGAACGGTGGCGAGCGCAATGGCGAATTGCGTCCCCGACATATGTAGCGCCTCCAGCTGCCGGGCCATTTCTCCGGATAAATCGACAGCTACGTTTCGGCGCTGGTCATGCAACTTCTGGACAGCTGCTTTTAACCGTTCGTGGCTCGCTTCCAGGCGCTGGTCCAGCGCGTCGATCTGGGTGCCCAGGTTTTCGAGATCGGCAAGCGCCTCCCGGATGGCGTCGAATTTGGCCATGACGTCGGCCAGGGTCTCTCCATATTTCCGTTTGAGGCGTGTAAGGGTGTCAAGGCGGGCTTCCACCTCCTCCAAACGATGGTCATCGCTTTCCACCTTCCCCAGGTAGCGCCGCAGCTCTTCGGCCACATCCTCGGCCTGGTAGCTCAACTCGGCCACCCGCTCGGCCGGCGATTGCAGCTCGCCGTCAATGGCCGCCGCTGTCTCCAGCTGATGGCGTATGGCGCCCAGATGATCCGTCACGGCATCCTGGGCCCCATAGAGCAATTCGACACATTGATGGACGGTCTGAATCAAGGTCTGCGAATTGCGCAGGCGGCGTCGTTCGGCTGCCAGTTGATCGTCCTCGCCGGGCACCAGACGGGCGGCTTCAATTTCCGTTTGTTGAAACTGCAGCAGCTCCCGCTGCTCGTTCTGGCGATCGCGAAGGGTCAGCAGCTTTTCCCGTTGTTCCAGCAGGGGTATAATTTCCCGGTAAATGTCGCCCACGGCTTCCCGCATCCCCATGAGATTGCCGTACTCATCCAGAACATCCAGATGGAAATCTTCCTTGAGCAGCGACTGGTGGGCGTGTTGGCTGGAAATACTGGCCAGATTCTCGGTAATCGCCTGGAGCACCTGCATGGTGGCCATGCTGCCGTTGATAAAGATACGATGGCGGTCATTGCTGGCAATAATGCGCCTGATGAGGAGCCCCTCTTCGGCGCTGTAACCGTGGGCGGCCATCGTGGCGGCCGCCGGAGATGCCGTGCCGATATCGAAAAACGCCTCAAGTTCGGCTGATTCCGCACCCGTTCGAATGAGCTTGGCCGTCGCACGGGTCCCCAGCAACAATTTGACCGCGTTGATAATAATGGATTTGCCCGCCCCGGTTTCACCGCTCATGATGGTGAGACCGGTATCAAACTGCATCTGCAGGTCATCGATGATGGCAAAATTCTTTATGGATAGATCTCGGAGCATGGTGAGGGGGTCCGGCAACCGGGGTACCGGATGGGTTGAAAACGCCTATGATGGCCACCGAATATCGTCCGGTTACTTTTTTTGGGGCAGTATGGCACAGGTGGCTATCTTTGTAAAGCCGCGCCTATTGGGGATTTACCAGACTTTCCCAGCAAAGGACAATCAGTATGGGCGGCCTGCAAGGCGCCACGCCGCCAAGGGCCCATGCGGGTGCGCCGTTACCTTGTTTCTGTCCGGAGATAGCCGCTTTGGGTTCCGGCCGAGGCCGCAAGATGCCGTTTATGGATGGGCACGACCTAAGCCATAGCCGCTTGGTAGCCCATTTCGAAAGCCTTGAGATTGGTATCCACAAAGGCCGCTTTGGTTCGGGTTTGGATCGCCTGCCGGATCATCTCCTCGGTCAGCGGCAAAATGCCGGTCTGGCAGAGTGCCCCCAGCAGCACGATATTGACGGACATGATATTGCCGGCTTCCCGGGCCAATTGGGCGGCATCCAGAGCGATCAACCGGCTGGTTTTGGCCTGGATCTTTTGTTTGATCTCATCCAGGTCGGGATAGGTGCCCCGACCGATGGAGACGGTAAACGGCGGCAGGGGTGCCATGTTGGAAATCACCGTGGTCTGCGGATTGCATTTGTTCAGCGCCCGCAGGGTTTCCGCCGGTTCAAAGCCCACCAGGACATCCGCTTCACCGTCGGAGATAATGGTGCTACGGGCATCTCCGAATACAATGGCCGATTCCACCACACCCCCGCGCTGGGCCATGCCGTGAATTTCGCTCATGCGCACCGGGATGTCAGCCATCAGGGCCGCTTCGCCGAGTACTTTAGATGCCAGCAGATTGCCCTGTCCGCCCACCGCAACGATTATCAGACGTGTCGCTTTCATAGTTGCTCCTCGTTTTGGGACCACCGCCCGCGGTCAGGGGGTCAGGATTTCGATTTCACCGGAACGATGGCATTTTCCGGACACACCTGGGCGCAAAGGGCGCAACCGATGCAAATATCCGGATCGATGCGCACCCGCTCCCCCTCCAGGTAAAAGGCCGGGCATCCCAGGTCGTTGAGGCAGTCCCGGTGATTGCGGCAGCGGTCCGACACCTGGAAGGGTTTGCCCTTCAATTGGCGCAACGATTTGGCGTAAAGCGCACATTTCTCCTGTGCGATGACCACCGATACCCCCTCGAATTCCACCGCCGCCCGAATGGCGGCAATGCTTTTTTTCACCTGATAGGGGCGGATCGTGGTCACATGCCGGACACCCATGGCTTTGACCAGGGGCTCCAGGACAATCTGGTTATAGCCCTCCAGATGCAGTTCCTGCATGTCGACGCCGGGGTTGGGTTGATGGCCCGTCATAGCGGTGGTCCGGTTGTCCAGGATAACCAGTGTCAGGTTGTGGTTGTTGAAAACCGCGTTGATCAGACCGGGCATGCCGGAGTGAAAAAAGGTCGAATCACCGATGAAGGCGACGACTTTCTGGGAAGTGGCCCGGGAAAACCCGCCGGATGAGCCGGTGGAGGCTCCCATGCAGATCACATAATCCCCCATGGATAACGGCGGCATGAAGCCCAGGGTATAGCAGCCGATATCGGAAGGATGGATGACGTCCAGTCCCTCGGTGGCCTTTTTGACAGCGTAGAACGTTGCCCGGTGGGAGCAGCCGGCGCAGAGCGTGGGCGGCCGCTGGGGAGCTTCCGGCAGGTCGGAGAGATCCGGCACGGCCGGGGGCGGGCACGGCACTCCGAAATAAGCGGCCAGTTTGCCACGCACCATGGCCGGGTCAAACTCGTAGAGACGGGAGAACAGCTCCGGCCCTTTGCCGTTGATCGGTAAAGTCAGCCCCCGCTCCTGGGCAAAGGCTTTGACCGCCTCTTCCATGTAGGGTTCGCCCTCTTCCACCACCAGAACCTTTTCGCAAGCCGCCAGAAAAGCGCCGATCCGCTCCGCCGGCAGGGGATGGGAGAATCCGATCCGCAGCACGCGGACCCGCTCTTCAATGGCCAGGTCCTGGATGGCGTCGGCCACATAAGGATAACTGACGCCGTTGCAGATGATGCCCCAGGAGCCCCGCCCTTCCTCGAAGTTGTAAGGGCTCTCCTCGGCCATATGCTGCGCGCGGGCCATGTTTTCCAGCAGGCGGGCATGCAGCCGCCGCGACACGGCCGGCACCGTCACAAAGCTGAAAGGGTCTTTTTCAAAATGGCCGGCGGTCCGGGGCGGGGTCAAAGCACCCAGCGTCACCACGGCATTGGAATGGTTGATACGGGTGGTGGTGCGCAGAATGACGGGCTCACCCAGGGTTTCCGAAAGTTCGAAAGCGTAGGGTACCATGGCTTTGGCCTCTTCCACCGAAGACGGCTCCAGGACCGGCAGCCCGGAAAGCTTGCCATAGTACCGGTTATCCTGTTCGTTCTGGCTGGAAAACATATACGGATCATCGGCGGAAAGGATCACCAATCCGGCCCGGGTGCCCACGTAGGCCAGGGTCATGAGCGCATCGGCCGCCACATTGAGCCCCACATGCTTCATCATGCACATGCTGCGCAGACCGGAATTGGCGGCCGCCGCCGCGACTTCCAGGGCCACTTTTTCATTGGTGCTGTATTCGAAATAGAGGTCTGTTTCCTGGGAAATCTGAAAAAGATTGAGCGAAATTTCCGAAGAAGGCGTCCCCGGATAAGTGGAGGCAAAGGCCACCCCCGCCTCCAGCGCCCCTCGGGCGATGGCCTCGTTGCCCAGCAGGAGCAATTTCTGCCCGGGCTGGTCCGTCATCAATTTGTGCATGGCAAATCCTTTGCGGGAATAGGGCAAAGCGCGCCCGGAGCAGCTCGCCCCGCAGCGCTAACCGACCGAATCCTTTTGTTAAGTGCTTCCCGCTTTATACCAGCCCCGAACCAACTGTAAAGCCCTTTCTCCGCAGGGGCCGAGACTGACGCCCGGCGAACCGGTTGAAATTCCTTTACAACGCTGCCACGCTGATTTAAAGATAAGGATTTCGCAATCTCCGAGGCAATCATCCCCCGATCGAAAGCAGGCTTATGGAAGCACCGCCCGTCCTTGTCCTGGCAACGCGCAATGCCGGCAAAACAGCTGAAATCCGGGACCTGCTAAAAACTTTCCCGATCCGAATCTGCAACCTGGATGACTTCGGCCCCATACCGGAAATCGAAGAAGACGGGGCCAGTTTTGATGAAAATGCCTATAAAAAGGCCCATTTCGCCGCCCGCGTGCTGGGTTTTCCGGCCCTGGCCGACGACTCCGGACTGGTGGTCGAAGCGCTGGACGGTGCCCCGGGAATTTACTCGGCGCGCTACGCCGGTGAAAATGCCACCGATGCCGACCGCTGCGCCAAGCTGCTCCGGGAAATGGAGGGCCAGGACCGGCGCCAGGCCGCCTTCGAATGCGTAATTTCCATCGCCGTTCCGGAAGGGCCGGCTTTAACCTACGAGGGCCGTTGCGAGGGACTGATAACGCGCCAGCCCCAGGGCGCGAGCGGTTTCGGCTACGACCCGGTCTTTTACTATCCCCCAAGCCGCAAGACCTTCGCCGAAATGACCATGGCGGAAAAAAGCCAGGTCAGTCACCGCGGACGTGCCCTGCAGGAATTGCAATCCGAATTCGGCAAGGTCCTGATCTGGATCCGGCAGCATATGCCGGTTGTGGCGCGTTCCGGCTGTATCTCGGAAGACGACGACGATCATCCGGCCAACACCTGACAGGGGTATGTACACGCCATATTGATTCAACATCCCCGCCGCGCCTGCCTGCGGCGGGCGCCGTACCACACAGCCGACCAACGGCTGCAGGGAGAGCATCATGACTCAGGGAAAAGACTGTTCTGATATCGCCAAGGCCCTCGGCCGGATCGAAACCGAAGCGGCCGCCCGCGACCTGTTCGCAAAGCGGCTCGACGCCGACAATCTGGCCAAAATCAATCACATTGCCACCCCCGCCATCCTTGTAAAAATAGCCAATGCCATTGCCATGTGCGATCCCGCCGCCGTCTTTGTGAATACCGGATCAGATGAGGACCGGGCCTGGATCAAACGCCATGCCCTGGAAAAAAGGGAAGAAGAATCCCTGCCCATGCCGGATCACACCATCCACTACGACCTCAGGGAAGAGCAGGGGCGCATCATCGACCGGACCTTCTATATCGTCGATCCGGGCGAGGCCGTAAGCTCCCTGGCCCTCAAGAAACTGCGACAGGACGCCCGGGAAGAAATCCGGCGGGAAATGACCGGCATCATGCAGGGCATGACCATGATTATCGGTTTTTACATCCGGGGACCGGTGGGCGCCCAGGTGTCCAATCCGGCCCTGGAAATCACCAGTTCGGCCTATGTGTCCCATAGCGCAGAGATCCTCTACCGCAACGCTTTCGACCATTTCGACCGCGAAGCAACCCGGCAGGGCCATTTTTACACCAACATCCACAGTGAAGGCTTGAACCGGCCTGAAGATCTGCCCCATGCACGGGTCTTCATGGATCGCAACCACCGCACCACCTATAGCTTCAAGTGCACCTATGCGGGCAATACCCTGCTCCTCAAAAAAGGTAATCACCGCTTTTCGGTGGATCGTTCGGTCTACGAAAAGTGCGGCCACGAACTCGCCGAACACATGTTCATCACCGGCATCGATGGCCCCGGCGGCCGGATCACCTGGGTCGCCGGCGCGGCGCCCAGCGGCTGCGGGAAAACCACTACCGCCATGGCCGGCAACCACTTCGTGGGGGACGATTTGGCCCAGATGTGGATCGCCGAAGACGGCGGTATCCGATCCATCAACCCGGAATGCGGCATTTTCGGCATCGTCGAAGACGTCAACCGGGAGGGCGATCCCATGCTGATGGACTGCCTGCGGAAACCCGGCACCGAAGTCATCTGGTCCAACGTGCTCATCGATGAAAACGGCGTACCCCACTGGAAGGGCAACGGCGAGCCCCAGCCTTCCAGGGGACGCAATTTCCAGGGTCGCTGGGAGGCGGGCATGACCGATGCCGACGGCAACGCCGTGCCCATCTCCCACCCCAATGCCCGCTGTACATTGGCCTCCACCGCCCTCGGCAATTATTCCCCCTCGGCAGAAGATCCCGCCGGCGTGGAAACGCGCATCATTACTTACAGCGGCCGGGACAGCAATACCATGCCGCCGGTATGGGCCGCCCGCAACGCCGATGAAGGCGTCGTGATCGGGGCCTGCATCGTTTCCGCGGCAACGGCCACGGAAGTCGGGGCCACCGGCGTCAAGCGCGCTCCCTGGGCCAATGCCCCTTTCATCCCCGGGGCCCTGGGGGATTATATGGACGCCCAGTTCCGCTTTTTTGGCAGCGCCCGGCTGGCGGCTGACAAACGGCCCGTGATGGCCGGCCTGAACTACTTTCTCACCCATGCGGCCCGCGGCGGCGAGGGCAACAAACTTTTGGGCGAAAAGCGCGACGTCAAAGTTTGGCTGGCCTGGCTGGAGCGCCGGACGCATGGCGAGGTGGACGCCATTGAAACCCCCATCGGCTTTCTGCCGCGCTATGACGACCTGAAACCCCTTTTTAAGGCTCTCATCGACAAGCCCTATCCGGAATCCCTCTATCGCCAGCAGTTTTCGTTATATATCGATAATATCCTGGCCCGCATCGCTTTGCAGATCGAGGCCTACCGCAAGGAAGAGAACATTCCTGCCACGCTTTTCCAGGTGTTGGAAGCCCAACAGGAGGGGTTAGCCGCGCTTAAGAAAGAATACGGTCCCATCGTAACCCCGGCGCAGTTGGACACCCGTAGCGCGACCCGCTGAGACAGGCTCCGGTGGTAAAGGCGGCATGCGTCTTACCGGCTGCTTTTACCAGAAGAGGACCTGCCCTCCGTCTGAGCATCGCCCGGCAGTTAAGAGAAAAGGACGGGGCAGCACACGCATCTTTATATGAACCGACCGAACCCTCAGGCCCAATCGATGGCCGCGCTCCTGAAGACCCTCTGTAGCCGGCGCATGCTGGTGGCCTTCATCATGGGCTTTGCGGCCGGTCTGCCGCTGCTGCTGACTATCGGATTGATGCAGGCCTGGATGAAAGATGCCGGCGTGGATCTGGCCGTTATCGGGTTGATGAACCTGGTACAGATCCCCTATACGTGGAAATTTATCTGGGCCCCGCTTCTGGACCGCTACACTCTGCCATTCCTGGGACGCCGCCGGGGCTGGCTGGTCATCGCCCAGCTGGCCCTGATGGCCTCGATCGCCGGACTGGGCCTTTCCGATCCCCAACGCCACCTCGGTTTGATGGCGCTCATGGCCTGCCTGGTGGCCTTTTTCAGCGCCACCCAGGACATCGTCATCGATGCCTATCGCCGCGAAGACCTCCCCGACCACGAACTGGGGATGGGCTCCTCCCTCTATATTTACGGTTATCGCCTGGGCATGCTGCTGGCCGGGGGTGGCGGCCTTATCATGGCCGATCACATGCCCTTTTTTCAGGTATATGGCATCATGGCCCTTTGCCCGCTGCCCTGCCTGGTCACCACCTGGCTGACCCCTGAACCTTCGGTTGCGGAAGGGACGCCCACGAGCCTGAGAGAGGCCGTGGTAGCGCCGCTGACCGAATACTTCCAGCGGCCGGAGGCTGTCTGGATTCTGGCCTTTATTCTCTTCTATAAAATCGGCGACACCATGGCCAGCGCCATCAGCACACCGTTTTATCTCGATATCGGCTTTTCCAAATCCCAGGTGGGCGCGGTGGTCAAGCTGTTCGGTTTCTGGGCCACCATTGCCGGCGCCGGCATCGGCGGCATCACGATTCTGCGGTTGGGCATTGCGCGCAGCCTGTGGGTTTTTGGCGTTCTGCAGGCCCTATCTACGGCCGGCTTTGCCGTGCTGGCCAGGATGGGCGACCACCTGCCCACCCTGGCCGGGGTGATCACCTTCGAGAACCTGAGCGGCGGCATGGGAACCTCCGCTTTCGTGGCCTTCATGGCCAGCATCACCAACAAAAAATTCACCGCCACCCAGTATGCCCTGCTCAGCAGCCTGATGGGCATGCCGCGCGTCTTCGCCTCGGCGCCTACGGGCTTCATGGCAAAAGCCCTGGGATGGGAAAATTTTTTTATTTTCTGCACCCTGATGGCGATTCCCGGCATGCTGATGCTGACCAAATTCGCGCCCTGGACGCCTCATGGACCTCATCAGGAAGGATAAGCCGCGCGGCTGGTAAACAGACCGAAAATGCTTATGTTCGGTTCCATGCAACCCATAAAACCCGACGATAAAATGCTGACCCGGCGGCGGGAGCTGGCCGCTGAGCGGCGGCGCTGTTTGAACCTGCCGCCGGAGGAAGCCTTGGAGCAGATCCTGGCCTATCCCCAGCCGGCCGCCCTGGTGCATGCCTTTCCCGAGGAAGATCTCCATCTGCTGATCCGGGAAATCGGTTCGGATGACGCCCTCCCGCTGCTGGCCCTGGCTTCCCACAAACAGCTTGAATATGTGCTCGACCAGGAAATCTGGCAGCACGACCGCATCGACCTGTCGGCCACCACGCAATGGCTGGAGCGGTTGCTGCACGCCGAATCTTCCCCGCAGCGCATGGCCAATTGGCTGGCGGAAGAAAAGACCGATCTGGTGGAGCTGTTCCTGTTCCGCTCCATCGAAGTACGGATGCGCGAACACGATCAGGATCCGTCCGTCTTCGGAGCAAACTTTTTTTCCTATGACGATGTGTTCTATATCCGCATTCTGGCGCCCCCCAAACCCCTTGACCAAGAGACGGAGGCGAACTTATCGACCGCCCAGGAAACGGTTCGACACCTGCTGGACCACCTGGCGGAAAGCGACTATGTCCGCTTCCAGGCCATTCTGCTGGAAGCGGTGCATGTACTGCCGGCGGAAACCGAGGAGGAACAATACCGCCTGCGCACGGCGCGTCTCGCGGAAAAAGGGTTTCTGCCCTTTGCGGAAGCCGTGGGACTTTATCAGTCCTGGCACGAAGACGTTTTCCGGCACCGTGCCCTCCGGCAGAAACCCATCGCCCCGGACCATCCGGATCTCTATGCCCTGGTCCCCACAACCGTTCTGCCCGCCGGCAACCTTTTCACGCGTGCCCTGGAAACGATGTCGTCCCCTGAGCAGCGGCAAGCCCTTCAGGAAGAATTGGCCGCCCTCTGCAACCGTATCATTGTCGCCGATCGGCAGGAAATCGAAAGCCGGGACAACCTGGCCGCCATCGTGGCCAAAGCCAGCGGCTTTCTCCATTTGGGATTGCAAAAACTGCAGCCCAAGGAAGCGCCTTCCAGCGCGCCGGATGTCCCGGCCGCCACCCGGAGTCTGTGCCGCTACCATCTTGAGGGACTTTTTCGGCTGGGTTACGGTGAGGCCGTCGCGCTCAAGCAGACGGCCGAAGCCTGGGTTCACCAGAGCTGGTTTGCCGGCCGCGGCCTGCCCCTGACCTTTTGGGGGGAAACCTGGCTGGGGGTCATTGGCGGACTTTTGATCAAGCGCCCGCTGTTTTTCGATAACGACAAGTCCGGCACATTGTACCGCGATTTTGCCGACATGGAAGAGATTGCATGGAGCCGACGCCAGCTCGACCAGGTCCAGCAGACCGACCGCTTGCTGGGCCGGTTGAATCCCGCCCTCCCGACCGGAACGATCCATGGCTTTCTGACTTATAAAAACCTTTTGTTGACCTTGTGGGCCCGCCATCGGATGGGCCTGACGGAAAATGGGCACCCGATGGCTTTTAAAGACTTTCGGTCCTTTTTCAAGACCCTGTTCCCGCAGGAAGAAGACCGCCCGGACGGGGAGGGGAGCCGCATCGCGGCTGCCCTGCGGACGGACTTTCTGACTTGGCTGGCCGATCGATGTCATCAACCGGCCGAGGCGCTATCAGAGGCCGTAGGACCGACCCTGGAAGCCCTTTTTGCCGAACTGGAAGACCATTATGGAAGGGTGCCTGCCGATCGTCTCGATCCGCGCTATATCCCCCATTTCCTGATCGAGCGGCCGGCGCCTTCTCACCCCAAATAACTCCAGGGCTGGGCCGGACGCCCCTCCTGCGCCCCGATGACTTCGAAGCATTTGACGGCCCGGTCGCCCAATTGCAGCGTGTGGGCTTCATCGATGTCAAACTGCTTGCGCACCGCCTTGAAGGTGGTTTCGCTGATCAGCACCTGCTCGGAGCGGGCCGAGCCGCAAACCGCTCGAACCTCGTTGACGACATCGCCGATAATCGAAAAGCGCCGGGATTTAAGCGCGCCCATGGCACCGGCCACCGCCGAACCGGTGGCGACACCGATACCGATCTCCAGCGGGGGCAGATCGTCGCGCACCCGCTGCTCATTTAAAGCGATCACCATCTGCTGCATCTCAACCGCCGTGGTCACCGCACGCCCGGGGTCGTCCGCATGGGCCATGGGAATCCCCCAGACCGCCAGAATCCGGTCACCAAGATAGTTGCCGATCATCCCCTCATAGCGGAACACCACCCCGGCCAGCTGTTCGAAATGGTGATTGAGGAAGTCGATCACCCCCTCGGGATCCAGCCCGCGGGTCAAACCGCGGAAATCAATGATGTTGGCCATCAACAGGGATGCCGGATACGTGCGGCCTTCCGGGTATACGCGCAATTGACCGGCAACGACCATTTCGGCCATCTCGGGCGAGAGCAGTTTGCGGAACCGGTCGCGCTCCAGGGATTCACGGGTCACATTCTTGGCAATCTGTGAATTGCGGATGAACATGGCGGCCTTGTTGGCCACATTGGCAAGCAGATTCAGATCCTTTTCACGGTAGGGGTTGTAGGCCGCCCAACGGTCGAGCACGATCACGCCCAGCAGTTCGTGTTCGTCTATGATCGGCACCGCCAGCGTGGCCTGGACCGGCGTTTCGATAAACTCGGGGGCCTCCCGGCTGGCGGCCAGGTTCGGAGACATGAGCACCGCGCCCTGGCCGTCTTCGGCCACGAGGTCCGCCAGGGTGCGGGAGATGGTCAGTTCATCATCCATGTTCTTGGTTTTATAGGCATGGACCGCAAATTCGCCGTCAAGAGCGACCAGCAGAATCACCCCCTGGTCGAAGTCGAGCACCTCGAAGGTGCGATCCAATACCCGCCCCAGAATAAAATCTACATGGAGGTCGAAGCCGATATCCCGCTGCAGATCGAAAGAAATGCGCAGGCGTTCATAATCCGTCCGCAGCATCTCTTCGTCGATAATATTGGATTCGGGAAAAAACTTGTTCATCTGTTCGGGCGCCACTTTTTGGAGGATGCGCTGTTTAAGGACCTCTTCATCCTCCTCCACCCATTTGACCTTCCGGGCTTCCATGCGCTCCCGAAAAAGGCAGCGGGTATTGCCAATCCGCAGTTCATCGCCGTCGCTGAGCACTTTCTTGCCTTTGACGCGCTCCCCATTGACAAAGGTCCCGTTGCGGCTGCCCAGATCACGAATCGAAAAACCCTGCTGTTGCTCGGCCGTTATCAGGCAGTGCACCTTGGAGATACCGGCTTCCAGAATTTTGATCCGGTTCTTGGGGTGCCGGCCGATCACGTTGTGATCCGCCAGCTCGCACTCACTGCGGCCCTTTTTCGTAAAAATGTAAAGTTTCGCCATGCTGCCCAACCTTATGGTAACCTGCGTTCCGTCCTTGAGGCCCTGTCTCCCGTTAGGATGATACCCCCGCTACCGATGCTGGCAGGGGGACGCTCGGGAACAACCCCGGATTCGTATGGGGCAGAAACTTGGCCGCACTGAAACGATTCATGAAGTCTTGATTGACATTGAGCTCCATATAGGTAATCCGGTCGCGGATCGCATCCACCCGTTCCAGGCTCGTCGGCTGGGTCAGCACTTTTTTGGCCCCTTCCAATGAACTGTTGCCCAAGGGGCGGTAACGCGCCAGGGGAAGATCGGGGAGCATCCCGATCGTGATGGCCGAACGCGGATCGATAAACACCCCGAAGGTCCCGGCCACGTAGAACGTTTCCAATTCCTGGGGCGTCATCCCCACCGCCTCCGTAATGGTTTCCAGAATCGTGTACATCGCCGCCTTGGAGCGAATCAAGCTGTCCAGATCGGTCTGGCCGATGGTCAACGCATTCCCGCTGGCCGTTGTCTTCGCCTCGGCCACAACCAGCCGCGGCTCGCCGTCCGATTGGATCAGCCGTTCCCCGCAGATGGCGGGAACAAAGCGGCCCTGAATGTCAATCATACCGCTGGCAAACAGCTGGGCGGCCAGATCGATGACCCCCGAGCCGCAGATGCCCACCGGCGGGACATCTGCGATGGTGCGCAGGGAAAACCGGCGCTCAGTCCCGGTGATGCGCACCTGATCGATGGCACCCGGACGGGCCGTGGTGCCGATGCGGCTGACCCCGCTCTCCAGGGCCGGTCCGGCCGCGCCGGCACAGGCAATCATCCAGTGGCGGTTGCCAAGGACGACCTCGGCGTTGGTGCCCACGTCCACCAGAAGCGCCGTCTGCTCACGGTGATCCAGATCGCTGTAAAGGATACCGGCGATCAAATCACCACCGAAATAGCTGCCGATATTCGGAAAGATAATCATCCGGGCCCCGGGGGCGACCTCCAGGCCCAGGGATCGGGCGGTTCGGATGCCGGGCCGGTTGACGACCGGGATGTAGGGCTCCCGGATGATCCAATGGGGATCCAGCCCCATGAAAAGATGGGTCATGACCGTGTTGCCCGCCAAGGCCAGCAGAACGATGCGATCGCGGGCCGTATCCGCCTGCTCGCAGAGCGTTGCGATCATGCCGTTGAGCCCGTCCACCACGAGACGATGGAGGTGCGCCAGGCCGCCTTGCTCATCGGCATAATGAATCCGCGTCAGCACATCCGGGCCGATGATCCCCTGGGGATTGTCGAAGGACGCTTCCCGGAGCATCTGACCGCTTGCGAGATCCAACAGGCTGAGGGCGATGCGCGTCGTACCGAGATCGATGGCCAGGCCGCAAAGGGGTGCGGGATCCTTGATGTCGGTGAGGCCACACACCTGCCAGGCCTCGTTGTCACGCACCAGCGCACAGCGCAGGTCGAAATTCCAGCCTCGCAGACGGGCAGGCAGATCGACCAGGAGCTCCGCGTCCAGATGAACGGCCGATCCGCCGAGGCGCTTTTGCAGAACACCGATCAGACGTTCCTGATCGGCTGTATTGTCGGACAGGGATGGTGGGGGCAGTCGCAGTGTCTCAAGCCAGCTGGCGCGGTCTCCGGTTTTCATTTCCCCCCATGGGTGTTCGCGGGTATGCGACGGTCCGCCAAAGCGCACCGCCCCGGTTGAGGACGCCCTTCCTCGCGGCGCCGCTCGGCAATACAGGCCACGATGGCTTCCAGAACCTCACCGGCCCCTCCTTGGATAAAGTCGTCGCTGATCCGGCTGGTCAGGGGGGTCGGTTCGGGATTGATTTCCACCACCCGGGCACCGCTTTCCCTGGCCAGGAGAGGCATCATCGCGGCCGGCTGAACCGTGGCCGAGGTGCCCACCACCAACAGCACCTCACAATGGGACACCAGCTGCTGGGAGCGGGTCAAATGCTGGGGCGGAATCATTTCGCCAAAAAACACGCAGTCCGGTCGGTAAATGCCGCCGCAGTCGCAGCGGGGAGGGATTCGGGCAAGGTCGACCTGCCGGGTTTCACAGCGGCTCCCGCAATCCATGCAGCGCTGCCAGGCGAACGTTCCATGAAATTCAATCACGTCGCGGCTCCCGGCGGCCTGGTGCAGACCGTCAACGTTCTGGGTAATCACCGATCGCAGATAGCCCCATTGCTCCAGACGTGCCAACCCCGTGTGTCCCGCGTTGGGACGGGCAGCGCTCAACACGGTCTGCATGCCTGTTAGCAGCAGCTGCCATACTCTGGCCGGGTTGCGGCGAAAGGCATCGATATGGGCCACCTCCATGGGATCCATGCGTTCCCATAAACCGCCGGGACCCCGAAAAGGGGGAATGCCACTCTCGATGGAAATGCCGGCCCCGGTTAAGGCAACTGCCTTGCGGGTGTGCATCAATACTTCCGCGGTTTGCCGAATCAATGCTTGCATAGGATGTGTTCATGCTCCCCACGACTATCGCTATTATCACCAGCCGATAAAGAGGCGGTTCAGGGGGCGGCGTTGTAACCGAGATAGGTATACCAGATGTTATCGCGTGTCCAACGATTGCGGATACGCCCGCCGCTGCCATGGAGCAGGCTTTCCGCCTCCCGGGCTTCGCTGCGCAGCAAGCCCGACAAAATCCAGTGGCGTTTGGCCTTGAAGCCCGGTGATGTCAGCAGGGTCTTCATGACCTCAAAATGGACATTGGCCAGCAACAGCTCGGCAGGGCAATCCACCAGTTCTTCGGCCCGCCCGTGAACCGGCAGGACCTGGTTGGTAAAACCGTTCAACCGGATGTTGCGCCGGGCCGTCTTGACCGCCAGACGGTTAAAGTCCACGGCCAGCACGTGCTCACTACCCAAACCGGCCGCCGCAACCGCCAGAATGCCCGTACCGGTGCCCAAATCCAACACGGTGTCAATGCCGGTTTCCCGGTATAGGATTTCCAGCGCCGCCAGGCAATCCCGGGTCGTGGGATGGGTGCCGGTGCCGAAGACCACCCCGGGGTCCAGCCAAAGGGGAATTTGCCCTACGATCTCCGGCTGGAACGTCGCTCCCCCATCGGTTGCCCAGGGGGGCTTCACATGGAAGCAACCGGCGCGGAAGGCGGCCACGCGTCCACCCTGCCAGTCGTCATAGGGCATCTGGAAGCGATCGATAAGCGACAGGTGGGGATGGGCTTCCAGCAAAGCGGTGATGGTCGTCTCGGCGGCGGCCGAAAAAAACACGAATGAGAATCCGTCCTCTTCCCAGGTGCCGATGAAGGTCGGCCTATCGGCCAGCGCCTGTTCCGGAACGCGTCCTTCCATATAATAAATGTAGAGATCCTCATAGGGCGGCCGATAGCGTGGGGCCGCCTTATCACGTGACGGAGATTCAATCATTCTTCGGCAAACGATCCATGGTCCACTCCATAGGATCCAGGATCGTGAATCCAAGGGCGGCCAGTTTCTTCTTGACCCGCCGGACATTGTTGGTCAGCAGATAGGTAAACACTGCCCGCATATTGGGTTCCCAGGAGCGGGCCACCAGGATGGATCCGAACGAGATGTTCTCTTCGGTGATCGCATCGACGATGATTTTCATCTGACCCAGTTTTTCTTCCACCAGAACACCCAACAGGGTGCCGGGCTCCTCGATCCCCAGCACGTTGATGAAGGCCCGCAGCAGATCACGCACCGAGATAAGGCCCTGCAGCCGACCCTGGCGATCGACAACCGGCAAGGCGCCGACACGCAGGGCTTGAATCTGCAGCAAAACATCTTCGATGGTATCCTCAGGCGAAACCGTGCGGGGGTTGCGTGTCATGGCTTCCGCCACCTTGAGGCTGGAGAAGTCGCCCACCTCCATGTGGGTGTCGGATTTGGCGTAAAATGCCGCCGGCAGGATGCTGCGAACGTCCCGATCGGTAATGATACCCACCAGAGAATCATCGTCTTCGACCACCGGCAAATGGCGAATGCGGTGCTTTAGCATAAGGTCACGGGCGTCGATGATGCTGGTTTCAGGACGGACAGCGATCACTTTATGGGTCATGGATTTACTGACAAACATCATAACCTCCCCGGGCATGCACGAACGTCCTGGACATGCCCCCAAGTGCAGCGCCCCCCGCAGCAACGGCTGATGCAGGCCGGCTCGCGGGTGCGGACGCACGTTTTAGGCATTGAGTAGGATTTGAACATGGTTGCCCGCCAGCTCGGGGAGGCGCTCTAGCGCGTAGCCTCCCTCGAGAATGGATATCAACTTCCCATCGGCATGTCGGGCGGCCATGTCGACGATCTGTTGCATCACCCAGGAATAGCTTTCCGTCGAAAGGGCGACATCGGACATATCGTCATCGACATGGGCGTCGAACCCCACCGACACGATGATGAATTCCGGCCGGAAGCGCTCGATGGCGGTGGCCAGCTCACCGCCGATGGCCTCCCGGTAGACCTCGTCCCCCTGACCGGGCAAAACCGTGGCATTGAAAGTGTAGCCGACACCACGTTTTTCGCCTTGGTCGAAGGCGCGCCCCGTGCCGGGGAAGGCAAAGGACGGGTGCTGATGAATCGAGAAGTAATATACGGTATCGTCTTCTTCGAAAATATGGGCGGTGCCGTTGCCGTGATGGACGTCGATATCGATGATCGCCACCCGCTGCAGGAACCATTTGGTTTGCAGGTAGACCGCCGCGATGGCGGCATTGTTGAAATAGCAGAACCCCATGGCTTTGGACCGCTCGGCATGATGCCCGGGAGGGCGCACGGCGCAAAAGGCATTGTCGATTTCGTCGGCAATGATGCTGTCGATGGTATCAAGAATACCACCCACGGCCAGCAGGGCGATCTCGAAGGTCTCAGGGCCCATCTGGTTGTCGGCGCTGTCAAACGTCTTCTGACCGTTTTGGCAGGCCGCTTCGAACCGATCGATATAATCTTTGTCGTGGACGAGCTCGATCCACATCCGCTCGGCCGGCCGCGCCGGAATTACCGTCAGGTGTTCCAGCAGCCCCATCTGCTCAATTCCCTGATAGATGGCGGTCAGCCGCTCGGGACATTCGGGATGATAGGGTCCTGTGGTGTGCTTGAGGAACCGTTCATCATACAGAAAGCCGGTCCGCTTCATTCTCGCTCCATCCGGAAGTTCACTTCAACAATTTGTCAAAAATAGCAAAGGCGGCCTGAACAACCGCCGTATCCGTGGGTAGCGCCATGGTCGGTTGGCCGTTGAGATCATACTCATACAGGGTCTCGTCTTCGAGCACCGTGCCCACATACTCCAGATCCGCCTGGCGAATGAGGGTCATGACTTCCTCCGGTGGAGGCCCCTTGGCCTGGTTGATCATGAGGCATGTCCTTTCCACACCGATATTGAGGGTTTTGGCCAGCGTGTTGATCCGCAGACCGGCCTGAAGCCCCCGCCGGGAAGCATCGGCCACGATCAGCAGGATGTCGACGTTTTGGGTGGTCAGTCGGCTGATGTGCTCCATGCCGGCCTCGTTGTCCATGACCAGATAAGGGTAATTGCCGGTGAGCTGCTCCAGGAAACGGGTCAGCAGTGAATTGGCCGCGCAGTAGCATCCAGCCCCCTCCGGCTGCCCCATCACCAGCAGGTCGAAGCCATCATGTTCGACGATGGCCTGCTGCATGCGCATATCCATAAAGACATCTTTGGTCATCCCCTCGGGGACCTTGCCCTTTTTCATGTCTTCGCGGGCGTCCCCCAGCGTTTCCGAAACAGGTACTCCCAGCACTTCATTCAAATTGGCGTTGGCGTCGGCATCCACCGCCAATATCGGCGTCTTGTTGACACTCATCAAATACTTCACAAGCAGACCGGCCATGGTGGTTTTCCCGGTACCGCCTTTGCCGGCCAGGGCTATTGAAAACGGCATGATAACGATATCCTTTCCTGAAAAAAATAATTCGTGTCCGGCCAGATATGGTAGATTTCGGTTCCTGGCAAGGCCCGAGCGCGCTTTCAACCGGAGGAATAGCGCGCTATTTCAGGGATTGAAAACAAGCGAGAACGCCGCCAGGGGGCGAAAGATGCCAGCTATGGATGGCCACTAAATCAATGTCGTCTAATTTTAACCACTTAAGACAGTTGGCCAGAACAGTCAAGGACCTTTTCCAACCGGTCGCCAAGGGGGCCGTCCGCTAAAACGATAACGGCATGAAGGCGTCACGGCTGACGGACAAAGGGTGCCAAAAGAAGGGGCATCCCACGCGGACACGGCCCTGCTGGCGCGACGCCGTCCGATAGGATGGCGTGATGGCCGAAGTGCATCATCGTGCTGCCAAGGGCTGCTAAAGGTCGCCGGAACGCCCTTCGGCGGGCTCTGGCCCGCGTTCTGAGGTATGCCATTCCGGATTGGCGGCAGCGCATCACTCCGCGTGCTTCCCATCTTGCAAAGCACCATACCCTGTGATAAAAATCTGGGCTCCGAACAGCATATCATCGACCGTTTGACCCCCGGGCGGACCGCACCCCGCCACGGGCGTCTGCATGGGGTTTCGCCTTGGATGCAAGATAACGGTTCCTCGCCGCCGCTGCCGATCATCATCTGTCATATGTAAAAGGGGACGCACAATGGACTTTGAGTTAAATCGCACACAGCAGGAGATCGTGAAGGCCGTTCGTGATTTCACCAAGGGGGAGTTTGACAAGGATCTGGCCCTGGAGCTGGAGGAGGCCCACGAATTCCCCAGGAAGATCTGGCAGAAGGCCGGTGACCTGGGGCTGATCGGGGTGCATTTTCCGGAAGCATATTCCGGCCAGGGGCTGGGGTCGCTGGAAGACATTCTGGTCATCGAGGAGCTTTGCCGGGGGGATTCCACCATCGGCAGCGCGGTGGCTTTGGCGGCCTTTGCCTCGGAGCTGATTTTGCACAACGGCACCGAGGCCCAGAAGCAGGCCTGGCTGCCCAAGATCGCCGAAGGCCAGGCCCTTTCGGCCGGGGCCTTCACCGAACCCGACCACGGCTCGGACATCACCCGCATGAACACCACGGCGGTGAAAGACGGCAACGAATGGGTGATCAACGGCACCAAGACCTTTATCACCAACGGGGGGCTGGCCAGCGTGTACTGCGTGCTCTGCCAGACCGACGGGGAGATTGTCCCCAGCCACCGGGGCATGAGCGTGATTCTGGTGGAGGCCGGCCGTGAGGGATTGACGACGGCCGATGTGGGCCGCAAGATGGGCATCCGCATGATGGCCACGGCCGAGGTGAACTTCAAGGACGTGCGCGTGCCCGTGGAGAATCTCTTGGGCGAGGAGGGCCGGGGGTTTTACCAGGTGCTGCATTTCTTTGACGAGAGCCGCATCCAGGTGGCGGCCCAGGCCCTGGGTACGGCCCAGGGGGCCTATGACCGGGCGCTGGCCTATGTGAAGCAGCGCGAGCAGTTCGGCAAGAAGATCGCCCTGTTCCAGGTGACCCAGCACAAGCTGGCCGAGATGGCCACCAAGATCGAGCTGGCGCGGTTGATGACCTACAAGGCGGCCTGGAATTTCGACCAGGGGCGTATCGACCCCAAGCTGACCTCCATGGCCAAGATGGTAGCCGCCCGCACGGCGGTGGAAGTCTGCGACGAGGCCATCCAGCTCCATGGGGGCTACGGCTACATGAGCGAGTACGAGGTGGAGCGCTTCTACCGCGATGCCAAGATCACCGAACTCTATGAGGGCACCCGCGAAATCCAGAAAAACACCATCGCCAGCGCCCTTATCGGAAAATTGAAATAAAGGAGGAGAAATTATGCCGGATGTTATCGATATCGCTAAAAAAGCCCTTCTGACAGGCATCGGTCTGGCCCTGACCGCCAAGGACGAGGCCGAGGATCTGGCCCGGGAGCTGGAAAAAAAATTAAACCTGAATGAAGAAGAGGGTAAGAAATTCCTCAAGGACATTCAGAAACGTTATGAGGAAACCCAGGACAAACTTGAGGCCCGTGTCGAAAAATCCGTTCAAAAATTTCTGAAAAAGGCCGACATCGTCACCACCGACGAATTGAAAGCCCTCAAAAAAGAAATCCGCGATCTGAAGCAGTCCCTCAACAAAACCGCGGATGGGACCGGGGAAAACTAGACCCGACGCGATGTGAGGCGTCGCCTTCCAGCGACGCGTGCGCCTTCACCGACCCCCCGTGCGGCGCACGCTTGCGGCTGGGCTCACCAGCGATCCACGATCGGCATGGGGAAACCCGCATGCTCAGTATCCGGAAAATTGGCGTTATTGGCCGGACCTACCGGCATTTAACCCGTTATCGGCAAATCCTGACCGTTTTTTTCAAATATGGATTTGGCGATCTGGTCGATCTGCTGAAAATCGATCAATACATCGAAATCGGCCTGCAGATGATCTCCCGCAACCGGCGGGAACGATTGGAGCGCATGACCCGTGCGGAACGGATGCGCCTGGCCATGGAAGAATTGGGCCCCACCTATATCAAGCTCGGCCAGGTGCTTTCCACCCGTCCGGATCTGATCCCGGTCGATTTTATCCGAGAATTATCCAAACTCCAGGACGAGGTGCCGCCCTTTCCTTTTGACGAGGTGCGGCAGATCATCACCCGCGAGCTGGGCAGCGTCCCGGAAACGCTTTTTGACCAGTTTGACGAAACCCCCCAGGCCTCGGCCTCCATCGGACAGGTCCACCGGGCCGTCCTCAAAGACGGCGATGAGGTGGCCGTCAAGGTCCAGAGGCCGGGCATCGAACGCACCATCGAGGTGGATCTGGAAATCATGCTCCATCTGGCCACCCTGATGGAGCGCCACATCGAAGAGATCGCCTTTTACCGACCGGTCAAGATTGTCGAGGAATTTGCCAAGACCCTGGAGCGGGAAATCGACTATACCATCGAAGCCAGCAACATGGAGCGCGTGGCCGGCCAATTTCTGAGTGATATGACGGTCTACATCCCCAAGGTGTATCGCGACTTCACCACCTCTAAAATCCTCACGGCCGAATTTATCGATGGCATTAAAATCTCCGAAATCCGGCAATTGGAAGACGCGGGGCTTGATCGCCGCGAAATCACCCGGCGGGGCGCCCACATCCTGTTGCGGCAGGTCTTTGAAATCGGATTCTTCCATGGCGATCCCCATCCCGGCAATATTTTCGTCCTGCCGGACAATGTCATCTGCCTGTTGGATTTCGGCATGGTCGGTTCCGTCGACCGGCAGACACGGGAGGATTTTGTGGATTTGGTGGATGCGGTGGTCCACCGCCATGAGAGCCGGACAGCCCAGGTCCTGCTCAAGCTGACCACCTGGGATGAAAAACCGGATATGCGCATATTTGAAAAGGACGTGGCCGATTTCATGGGGCATCACCTATACCGCCCCTTGAGCGAAATCAATTTCGGCCGCCTGTTGCAAAACCTGCTGGAACTGGCCGCGCAGAACCGTCTCGTGATCCCCCCGGATATCTTTCTGATGATGAAAACCTTGGCGGCGGTGGAAGGGGTGGCCCGAATGCTGGATCCCCGCTTCGACATTTTTACGACGGCCGAGCCGTTTATCAAGCAGGTCAAACTGGCCCGCTTTCATCCCCGGCGTTTAACCGGTGATTTTATGCAGCTCAGTTCGGACCTGTTGACCTTTCTTCAGCAATTCCCTGGGGAACTCCTTGAAATCACACGCAAGGTTCGTCAGCAAAAACTTTCCCTGAGCGTGGAGTTAAAAGGCCTCGACACCATGCTGGAAACCCATGACCAGATCAGCAACCGGGTGTCCTTCTCCATTATCATTGCCGGTTTGATCATCGGCAGCTCGATCATCGTGGTCTCCGGCGTCCCGCCCCTGTTCTACGGTATCTCCCTGATCGGCATCATTGTGTTCATCACAGGCGCCGTGATGGGATTGTGGCTCCTGATCGCCATCATCAAAAAGGGGCGTCTCTAACCGCACCCCCTGCCCACCTCGCGTTGCGCGCCGCGGCGTCCAACATTTTTGTTCTAGAGAGTTGCTTTCCATTACATTATTGTTATAAGAAGTCCCGATTGCGCCAACGGGTCATCACACCACGACGGCCTGGCCGGTCGCATAGATGAGAGGAGAGGGCGGCCCCATGAAGAAAATCGAAGAAGCTTCGTTTTTCTATGAAATCAGCGAAACCCTGAATGAGCACCTCGATCTGAAAAAATCGCTTTACAAAGTGCTCGACATCCTGGCGAACTCATTGGATATGGCCCGTGGCACCATCACCCTGCTGGATCCGGTGCGCAATGAAATCCGCATCGAAGTGGCCCACGGCATCACCCAGCGCGCCATGCGGCGGGTCAAGTACAAGTTGGGCGAGGGGATCACCGGTGGGGTCATCCAGTCCGGCAAGGCGGTCTCCATTCCCAAAATCAGCGAAGAGCCCAATTTCCTCAACCGCACCGTTTCCCGCCGTACCAAGCAGGATCTCGATTTGTCTTTCATCTGTGTCCCCATCAAAAAGGGCCGCCAGGTCATCGGTGCCCTGAGCGTGGACAAGGCCTATGAACCTGACTACAGCCTGAAAAAGGCCGAGAAGCTGCTGACCGTGGTCGCCACCATGGTAGCCCGCCATGTGATCAATCTGGAAACCATTCGCATGGAGAAACAAACCCTGCGCGAGGAGAACCGGCGTCTCCTGCAGGAGCTGGAAAACAAGTACCGCATCACCAATATCGTCGGCAACAGCAACAAAATGCGGGAAGTTTTCCAGATGGTCTCCCAGGTGTCCAAAAGCAACGCCACGGTTCTGGTGCGTGGCGAGAGCGGCACCGGCAAAGAGCTGGTGGCCAACTCCGTTCATTACAACAGCCACCGGGCCCAGCAGCCTTTCATCAAGATCAACTGCGCCGCCATTCCGGCCAACCTGATCGAAAGCGAGCTTTTCGGTCATGAGAGGGGAGCCTTCACCGGCGCCATCAACCAGAAACTCGGTAAATTCGAGCTGGCCAACCGTGGCACCCTCTTTCTCGACGAAATCGGGTCCATCGGGCTCGACGTCCAGGTCAATCTGCTGCGGGTACTGCAGGAACGCGAATTCGAGCGGGTAGGCGGTCAGAAAACCATCAAGGTGGACGTACGCATTATCGCCGCCACCAACAAAAACCTGGAACAGGCGGTGGAGGACGGCACCTTCCGGGGCGATTTGTACTACCGCCTCAATGTTTTTCCGATTTATATGCCGCCCCTGCGGGAGCGCAAGACCGACATCCTGCTGCTGGCCGACCACTTCCTGGAAAAATACGCCAAGGAAAACGACAAGGATATCCGACGCTTTTCCACCCCTGCCATCGATATGCTCATGGCCTACCACTGGCCCGGCAATGTGCGCGAACTGGAAAACTGCATCGAGCGGTCGGTCCTGCTCTGCGAAGAAGGGGTCATCCACAGCTATCATCTGCCCCCGACCCTGCAGACCGGCGAAGAATCCGATACCCTGCCGGCCATGTCCCTGGAAGAAGCCGTGGCCAACCTCGAGAGGGAAATGCTCATCGATGCGCTGAAAAACGCCCGGGGCAACATCACCCAGGCCGCCAGTATTCTGAAGACCACGGTGCGCAAGTTCGCCTACAAGGCCAAACGCTACGGTATTGATTACAAACACTATCGATAGCATGAACCGCACGGCCGCGCGCCCCGTTGACCATCCGGGAAGCCCGGGCCGGGGGACCGATCCGGGGCTGACCGCCACCACCCGCCATGCAACCGCAGCGCATTTCTCTTTTCGCTTTTCCCCTCCCGCACAAGCCGGTTGTACCTGGACCGGCCAGGTGGTATGACCGGGCCGATCAGGATATCGAGCCATGAATGCCAAAGAAATCAAAACCTTCTGCATCCTTTTTTTCGCCCTGATGACCACCGTCACCGGCGTTGGCATCGTTGTCCCGCTGTTGCCGGTCTATGCCCGGGACATCGGGGCCGGCGGCTTCTATATCGGCATGATCTTCGGCATCTTTTCCATTTCGCGGACCGCTTTCATTCCTTATTTCGGTCGCACCTCCGACCGCCGGGGACGCAAACCGTTCATTTTAGGCGGTCTGCTGGGCTATGCCGTTGTGGCCGCCGCCTTCTGTTACACCACCAGTATCAATATGCTCATCACAATTCGCTTTTTTCAGGGCATTTTTTCCGCCATGATGATGCCCGTGCTCCAGGCCTATGTGGGCGACATCACCCCCGACGGTCGCGAGGGATTTACCATGGGCGTCTTCAATCTGGCGACCTTTGTGGGACTCGGCCTGGGCCCCCTTCTGGGCGGGATTATCAGCGACCGCTGGAATCTGCAGGCCGCCTTTGCGAGCATGGGCATTCTGGCCCTGATCGGGTTTGGCCTCAGTTTGCTGGGGCTGCCCCCCGCGCGCCACGAAAAAGGGTTTCGCCACTACGCCGCCCCGGTTGCCTGGCGGCAGCTCCTGCGCGACCGGGAAGTCATCGGTCTGTTCGCCTTTCGGACGGCTTACACCACCTGCATCGGCGTCATTTGGGGATTTTTGCCGATTTATGCCGACCAGGCCCTGCACCCCAGCCGCTCGGCCATCGGCGCGCTCATCATGACCGGTGTCATGGTGAGTGGTTTGCTTCAGGTTCCCATGGGCTGCCTTGCCGATCGCCTGTCCAAACCCCGCATGGTGACGGTGGGCGGCATTTTGGCCGGCCTGGGCGTGCTGACGTTTATCTGGGACCAGACCCTCGCCGGTATGCTGCTCAGCAGCGGATTGTTCGGCCTGGGCGGCGGTATCGCCATGCCGGCGCTGATGGGCATGACCGTCAGCAAAGGCGTCCGCTCCGGTGCCATGGGGTCTATCATGGCCCTCCTGACTTTAGGCCATAGCCTGGGAATGATGATCGGCGCACTAATGGCCGGCGGGTTCATGGATCTGCTGACACTCCGCTGGGCCTTTCCTTGTGGGGCGGTTGTGATGGTGATGGGGGTGGGTGCGTTCCGCTGGTGGTCGGGCGGAACCGATGTGCCGTTCGAATCCGCCGACCGCCGGGCCCTGCAACGCATGGACCCTGGCAACCATTGATAGCGCTGACTTGCGGAATCGATTGACTTTCTAGGAATTTGCTTTACATTAACGCCACATTGATTCAATCGGGGGAACAACCCCCCGCATCATTCCTGTTATCCCCCAACGGATAACGGAATTTGAGGTCCGAGCAGAGTCTCACACCCCGCCGAGGACAGGGCGCCCCAGGGTGGGGACTTTAACCGCTAACCATCTTTGAGCCTGAATGGTTTTAAGTCAAAATTGGATGCATCCATGAGCAGCAAACGGGATTACTACGAAGTCCTCAACGTTGAGCGCAATGCCAGTGATGCCGACCTGAAAAAAGCCTATCGCAAACTGGCCCTCCAATATCACCCCGACCGCAACCCCGGTGACGCCGCCGCCGAAGAAAAATTCAAAGAAGCGGCTGAAGCCTACGATGTGTTAACCGACCCCCAGAAGCGTCAGCTCTACGATCGCTTCGGGCATCAGGGCCTGGAAGGCTCGGGCTTCTCGGGATTTTCAGGGTTCGAGGACATCTTCTCCAGTTTTGGCGATATTTTCGAAGATTTTTTCGGCCTGGGATCGGGACGCGGCTCCCGCAGCCGGCACCAGCGCGGCGCGGACCTGCGCTATGACCTGTCCCTGACGTTTCTGGAAGCCGCTTTCGGGGTGGAAAAAGAGCTGCCCCTGGAAAAAATGGATACCTGCGAAACGTGCGGGGGCAGCGGCTGCCAGTCCGGCACCCAGCCGGAAACCTGCAATTTCTGCCGCGGCACCGGGCAGATGGCGCGCAGCCAGGGCTTTTTCACGGTTCGGACCAGCTGCCCCCACTGCCGGGGCACCGGGCAGATGATCGCCGATCCCTGCCGGGACTGCCGGGGGACGGGGCAGATCAAGACCCGCAAGACCGTGTCGGTCAAAATTCCGGCCGGGGTGGACACCGGCTCGCGCCTGCGGTTGACCAACGAGGGGGAGGCCGGCCGTCAGGGCGGTCCCCGCGGCGATCTTTACGTCTTCATCCACGTAGAACCCCACGATTTTTTCGAGCGCGACAATGCCGACGTGATTTGCCGGGTGCCCATCTCCTTTATCCAGGCGACCTTGGGGGACACCATCAGCGTACCTACCCTGGAGGATGAAAAAAAACTGCGCATTCCCAAAGGGACCCAGTACGGCGACGTCTTCCGCTTCAACGGTGAAGGCATCCCCTCCCTGCGCACCGGCCGACGCGGCGATCAAATCATTCAGGTCATCATCAAAACCCCCACCAGCTTGTCGAAAAAGCAGGAGTCGCTGCTCAAGGAATTCGCCAAACTGGAATCCGGCAAGATTTCCAAACGCCTTAAAAATATTCTCCGGGGCGAGTCGGTCGGCACCTGACAGAACCGCCACCGGCCGCCGCACACTCCCTGAACGCCATAGGATGGATCATGTTTGAACTGCGCGTTGTCACTCGATTTGCCGCCGCCCACCGATTGACCATGGTGGGTGCCAAATGCGAAAATCTGCACGGTCATAATTGGAAAATCGAGGTTTATGTGCAGGGGCAGGAATTGGACCGGGGAGGGGTTTTAGTGGATTTCGGCATCATCAAGGGCCACGTTCGGTCCTTGATGGAGACCCTTGACCATAAATTTCTCAACGAGCTGGACTATTTCCAGGACGGCACGCCCCCTTCGTCAGAGAATATCGCCCGCTATGTGGCCGACCGCCTGGCCGAGCGGCTGGACATTCCGGGCATCCGCGTCTCCCGGGTGACCGCCTGGGAATCCGACGACGCCTGCGCCACCTATCTGCCCGCGTGAGGCTCCTCCCCGCATTGCGGGGGCCTCAGGACCGTTTTTCCATACACGCCATAAGTTCGTCACGGGTAATGATGGCCGTCACATCGGCGACATGCTCCCGGATGTTGGCCAGCCCGCCTTCCTCACGGTCCACGAGAATTACCGCCTGCACAACCTCCAGCCCTTCTTCCCGGGCCCGCTGGATAGCCTTGATGGTGGACCCCCCGGTGGTGGCCACGTCATCGATGATGGCCACCCGCTCCCCCGGCTGAACATCACCCTCCAGCCAGCGAATGATCCCGTGATCCTTGCGCGTCTTGCGGATGGAAAAGGCCTGGATGGGCTGCTGGTTCAGTTCTGAGGCGAAGGCCGTGGCCACGGCGATGGGATCGGCCCCGAAGGTCAGGCCCCCGACGCCCCTCACGTCCCTGGTTTTGATGGCCTCGAAGACCAGGTGTCCGGTCAGAAACATCCCCCGCGGACTCAGGGTGGTGGGTTTGCAATTGACATAGAACCGGCTGAGGCGCCCCGACACCAGTTTGAATTTCGGCTCCGGGCTGTACTGAAAAGACTTTTGGCACAACAGCGCGGTGAGTTCTTCTTTGTAGGTCATCGCTGTTATCCGTTCCCATCCCTCGGAGAGCGCTCCCAGCGGCGGTTTCACCGCCCGAACACTCTTCGATTTTGTTAACCGCTTGATTTTGAAACGCAATTTGGGTATAAAAAAAGCCTCCACTAATTTGGAAGAAGCCTGTCTAATGGGTTTTAGTGGAGGCTTGAGCAAGGAAAACCGGGGACGGCACTCCCTGAACTCGGGACCAGAATTACCAGCTTATCAGGACCGGGTCAATCGCTAAGCCGCATGGTTGGCGCCCGGCCGGTGGGTCGTAGCATATGACGAGCGAGTGTTTTTTTAGGATACGCAACCCTCTTCCGGTGGCCGCGGCCCCGCATGGCCCATCCACGAGGAAGGCCACCGCATGACCCCCGATGACAGCAGGGACGCCCTCATCCGTCTCTTCCACGTCCATCGGCACTTCCATGCCACCCGGGCCTTGACGGACATCACCTTGGATTTTTACCGCAATGAATTCATCTTCGTGACCGGGCCCAGCGGCGCCGGCAAAACCACCCTGCTCAAACTGCTCTACCGCGGTGAAACCGCCAGCCAGGGCCAGATTCTGGTAGACGGCATGAACCTGGCGCGCATTCCCCACAAGAAAATTCATTTGCTGCGCCGCAAGTTCGGCATCATCTTCCAGGACTATAAACTGATTCCCACCCGCACGATTTTTGACAACGTGGCCCTGGTGCTGGAGGCGGCCGGCCGCAAACCGGCCTATATCCGCAAGAAAGTGCAAAGCGTGCTCCGGATCGTGGACATGGAACAGCGTCAGGACGCGCTGCCCCCCAGCCTGTCCGGGGGAGAGCAGCAGCGCATTGCCGTGGCCCGGGCCGTGGTGGGGGATCCCACCATCATCCTTGCGGACGAACCCACCGGAAGTCTGGACGCCGATTCGGCCCGACTGATCATGAAGCTGCTGAAATCGTTTCACACCCGGGGGGCCACGGTGATCGTGGCCACCCATGACAGGGAGCTGCTTCGCAGCCTGCCGGGGCGCATCGTTTATTTACAGGAGGGGCGCCTCGCCAACGCGTCGGCGGTGTAGCCGCCGGAGGACCGTCATGCCGATGCTCCAATTTCATCTGAAGAGTGCCCTGAAAGACATCCGCAGCAATCGTTTGCTGAGCCTGGTGACCATCAGCACCTTTGCCTTGTCGATTCTCATCGTTAGCACGGCCCTGCTCTTTTTTGTCAATATGAACAGCATCATCGACGGCTGGCGGCAAGGCATCCACCTGATGGCCTATCTCCGGGACGGCCTGACCGACACCGACCGCAGCCACCTGAAGGCCCAGATTGAGAATCTCTATGGCGTGCAGCACGCCGAGTTTATTTCCAAGGATCAGGCCCTGGCGCGCCTGCGCGAACAGATGAGCCGCCAGGCGGCCATCCTGGATAATCTGGAGGCCAACCCCCTGCCCGACGCCTTCGAGATTCAAATGATCGCGGCCTCCCAGACCTGGGACAAGGTGGAACAGCTGGCCGCTTCCCTGGAAGCGCTGGACGGGGTCAATGAAGTGGAGTACGGCCAGCGCTGGATCAAACGCATCATCAATGTGTTCCATCTGTTTCAGATGACGGCCTATACCATGGGGGCCCTCTTTTTCATGGCGGCCGTCTTTATCGTCGGCAACACGGTGCGCCTGGTGCTCTTCTCCCGGAAGGAAGAGGTGGAAATCATGCGTCTGGTGGGGGCCACCGAGGGTTTTATCCTGGCCCCCTTTTATTTTCAAAGCCTGCTGCAGGCCGCCGCGGGCAGCGTGATCGGCCTGGTTGGTCTTTACCTCATGTATATGTTGATCCAAGCCCGGATCACCGCAGGCATGACGGCCGCCTTTTTTGAACCCCGTTTTCTGTCGGCGGCCACACAAATGGGCATCGTAGGATGCAGCATGCTCGTCGGATGGTTGGGATGCCACCTTTCGGTCAAACAATACGTCAAACTCTGATCGCCGCGCTCGGTCTCGGTCTGATCGGGTGGTGTGCCGTGGGATGGGCCCTGGAAACCGGGCCGCGCGAAGTGGTGGTCCAGGTGGATCATCTCAACCTGCGGGGCCGGCCGGGAACCGATGGGACGCCCTTGCGGCAGTTGGCGCGCGGCAGCCGTTTGACGATCCTGAAGAGCGGACCCGAATGGATCAAGGTCCGCTACAAGGACACCATTGGTTATGTCCGCAACCGTGACCGCTACCTGGACACCACCCCGGCCCTGGATCAGGCCCGGGAAGACCGGGAATCCGTCCAGGCGGAACTGGCCACTCACCGGCAGGCCCTCGAAAATATCGCCGGCCACGAAAGCGACCTGCTCGACCGGCTCGATCGTGTCAGCCACAGCATCGCCTCGGCCCGCAAGACGGCGGCCGAATTGCGGCGCAAGATCAAATCCATCGAGAAACGCATCAGCGAGGCCGAAGACGAGCGGCAGGAGGTCGCCAAGCGCATTAAAACCCAGGAGGTCCATGTGGCCGGCCGCCTGGTCGCCCTGTACAAACTCAACTGGCTGGGCAATCTCAATATTCTGGCGTCGGCGGATTCCATCAACGGCATGGTGCAGCGCAAAGCCGCGCTGGAACGAATTCTCGATCTGGACAACGTGCAGCGGGAAACCCTGTTCCAGGATTACGAGCGCTGGTCGTTCCTGCAGATCGATCTCGAAAACAGCCGCAAGGATGAGCTCGCCCTGGAAAGCCGCCATGTGGCCCAGCTGCGGCAGCTGGATCGCGAAAAAGCCGTGCGGGCGGCGCTGCTGGAGGATGTCCGCAGCCAGAAGCGTCTTGAAAAGGCGGCGATTTCCGCCCTCCAGGACGCCGCCGGTGAGCTCGACGGCGTTATCGCCTCCCTGACCCACGACGACCGCGATCGGCACGAGGTCCCGCCGCCGGGGTCGCTGGGAACATTAAAAGGCTTGCTTGATGCGCCTGTTAAAGGTAAAATTACTAATTTTTTCGGACCGTTTAAAAATACCCGCTACAACGTGATGAATTTCCGCAGCGGCATCGAATTCAAGTCCGATAGAGGCGAGCCCGTGCAGGCCGTGTTTGCCGGAAAAGTCCTTTTTGCCGATTGGTTCAAAGGCTACGGCAATATGCTGATCATCGACCATGGCAACAGCTACTGCACCCTCTACGCCCATGTCGAAGAGCTTTTCAAACAAAAGGGTGACCCGGTCGAAACCGGTGAAGTGATCGCCACCGTGGGGGATTCCGGAACGTTGTCCGGACCCGGCCTCTATTTTGAGGTCCGGCATCACGGCAAGCCCGAAGATCCGCAACAATGGCTCAAAGGCCCCTGAACCGAATTCGCACAGCGCGCCCGGTCTGGTAAAGGGCCAGGAACGAAGGAGATTGCAATGACAGGCAAACCAAAAGGCAGCATCAAACTTTGGGTGGTTCTGGCCATGGCCGTCGTCGTTTACACGGCAGGCGCAGGCTTCCTGAAAGAACTCTCCGCCAGCAACGATGAGACCTACAAAGGGCTCAAGCTGTTCACGGATGTCCTCCAGATCGTCACGGAAAAATATGTGGATCAGGTCGATCCGAACGAATTGATCGTCAAAGGCATCCAAGGCATGGTGCACAGTCTCGATCCCCACTCCAGCCTGCTGCTGCCGGAGGCGTATGAAGACCTGCGCATCGATACCAAAGGAAATTTTACCGGCATCGGCATCCATATCACCCTGCGCAACGGTTTTGTGACGGTCATCTCCCCCATCGATGGAACACCGGCCTTCAAGGCCGGTATTCAGGCCCAGGACCGCATCATCAAGGTGGACGACACCCCGGTGGAGGATCTGCGCCAGGCCGTCAACCTGATGCGCGGGCCCAAGGGCACTCCGGTCAAGGTCACGATATTGCGCAAGGACGTTCCGGAACCCCTGGAGTTTGATCTGGTGCGGGACGTCATCCCGGTGAAAAGCATCAAGGCCCAGACCTTAAAACCCGGCTACGGCTATATCTGGATCACGAATTTCACCGGCAACACCACGGAAGACTTCCTGAACGCCCTGGAAAAGCTGGAGAGCGAAAACGCCCCCATGAAAGGGCTGGTGCTGGATCTGCGCAACAACGGCGGCGGGCTGCTGGAGGAATCCCTGCGCATCTCCGATATCTTTATCGACAAGGGCATCATTTTATCCATCAAGGGACGCGGGGAGGACACCAAGGAGTTTCCCGCCAAACCCTCGGCGGTCAAACGTGACTATCCCATCGTCCTGCTGATCAACGGCGGCAGTGCCAGCGCCTCCGAAATCGTGGCCGGCGCCATGCAGGACCACAAGCGGGCCCTCATCCTGGGCACCACCTCCTTCGGCAAAGGGTCGGTGCAGACCGTCGAGCCCCTGCGGGACGGCTACGGCCTGAAACTGACCATCGCCCGCTATTACACTCCCAGCGGGCGATCCATCCAGGCCAAGGGGATCGAACCCGATATCGTCGTGCCCTTCAAGCCCCTGGATGAAACCGCGGACCTCAACAGTGACGACGGCTTCGTCAAGGAAAGCGACCTCAAGAATCATCTCGAGGGCATGCCCGAAGGCGCGCAAAAACCCCAGGAGGAAAAAAAGCCGAAAAAACAAATCAAGAGCATGGAGTCCACCGTCAATCCGCTGGAACCCGACAGCTTGAAACGGGACAATCAGGTCATGCGGGCCCTGGACATTCTGGTGTCCTACGATCTTTTCAAACACCTGGGCTCCTGACGCCTCCGGCAATGCATGACATGCGGCCGACCCGGCCCGGACTTCCGAAGTCCGGTAGCCGGTTCGGCCGCCGCCACCGCCGAACCAACCGCCTACCGGCCCGATCGGATCGAGAGTTGTCCCCATGAGCGCCGCGAAGAAGAAAAAGAAACCTGCCGCTACCAAACGTAAACCAAGCCGCAAACCCCAGCGCCAGAGCGTGCCGCGCGGCACAGGCCTCAAAATCGCCATCGCCCTGATCCTGTTGACCGGCATCGTTGTGGGCGGCGGTTTTTTGCTGCACCGCTATCTGCCCCCGACGCCCGGCAAGGCCCCGGCGGTCCACCAGGCCAAAACCCCGGCGTCCCCTAAGAAGCCGGCGCCGGCGCCGGCTTCGCCAGCCCCCCAGCCTCCGCCGCCGAAAAAAACGGCGCCCGTAAAAACCAAAGCGCCGGTCTATGAAATATTTCCCGAAAAAGAGCCTGCCAATCGTGCCCGTACGCCGGTACCACCGAACCGGCCGACCACCGGGCAACCGCGCGTCGCCATCATCATCGATGACATCGGCTATGATCGGGGGCTGGCCCACAAGTTCATGGCCTTCAAGGTGCCCCTGACCTTTTCGGTGCTGCCCGACAGCCCTTTCGGCGACACGCTGGCCAGGGAAATCAAGGCCCAGGGCTTGGAACTGATGCTTCACCAGCCCATGGAACCCAAAGAATACCCGACTGCCAACCCCGGCCCCGGAGCCCTGCTGTCGGCCATGACCGCCGACGAACTCATTGCGCAGCTGGAGCGCAACCTGGACCGCCTGCCGGGGGTGAAGGGGGTCAACAATCACATGGGCTCCCAGCTCACCACCGAGTCCACCCGCATGTACCAGGTCTTATCCGTTCTCAAGAAGCGCAAGCTCTATTTCATCGACAGCCGCTCCACGGCGGATACCATTTGTCTCCCGTCGGCCCGCATGCTGCAGGTCCGTTTCGCCGAACGGGACATCTTCCTGGACCACTTCCAGAAGGCCGACTTTATCCGCAAGCAGTTCCGCCTTCTGGTCAAAGAGGCCCAGATGCACGGCCAGGCTGTGGCCATCGCCCATCCCCACAGCATCACGGTCAAGATATTTCGGGAAATCCTGCCCGAGCTCCAAAAGCAGGTCCAGCTGGTGCCGGCCTCGGAAGTCGTTCACATTTTGAGTTAATGGACGCGTAGAATTCCGACAACCCTAAGGTGCTAATCAGTGTCCGTTCTTAAACGGTAGGTTTTGGTTCCTGGTCCCGCCATACAGCGCGGGATTTCACGTCTGATCGGTAGCACATCGGTGTTCAACCAAGCGCAGCCGGGCGTCCCGCTAAGCGGGAATTCCCATCTGATGGGTTCTTCAACGGTGGGTGCCCACAGGCGTAGACCGGCTGCGCCGAGGACCGACAGGAGGCGCGAACGCCGGCTTGTCCGCCAAAGGTGGCCTTATCCCCATTCGGGAACCCGGTCCACCGGCGGCGGGCCAGGGGCCGAAGGATGCCATTTAAGGATGGGCACGGAACAAAGGAGATGGCATGGACCTCCACGGCGGCGATATCATCGCCCGCTTTCTGGCCGAACGTCAGGTAGCCTGCCTGTTTACCCTGTGCGGGGGGCATATCTCGCCGATCCTGGTGGCCGCCCGGGCAGCCGGTATCCGCATCGTCGATATGCGTCATGAAGTCAATGCAGTCTTTGCCGCCGATGCCACGGCACGCCTTACGGGCCGCCCGGGAGTGGCGGCCGTGACGGCCGGCCCCGGGGTGACCAACACCGTCACCGCGCTCAAGAATGCCGCCCTGGCCCAGTCGCCGGTGGTCCTCATCGGCGGTGCCGCCCCCACCGTCCTCAAAGGGCGCGGCGCCTTGCAGGACATCGACCAGACCAACCTGCTGCGCACGGTGGTCAAACAAACCTTCCGCATCAACCGCAACTGCGACATTCTGTCGACCTTGGAAACCGCCTTTGCGACGGCCGCCAGCGGCGTCCTGGGCCCCGTGTTTGTGGAATGCCCCATCGATCTGCTCTACCCCGAGGATCTGGTGCGCCAGTGGTATGGGGGGCAAAAGCAGACGGCACCGTCCCGCAGCCTGCGGGAACGCCTGCTGCAGGCCTATCTGAACCGCCATGTGGACCGCATGTTCGCCTGCAGCTTCGACACCATGGAAAGCGGCCCGTGGTCTCCCCCGGAAGACACGGTGGAGAGCGCCACCGTCTCCCAGGCGGCCCAAATGTTGCGCCAAAGCCGGCAACCCGTGGCCGTCGTGGGCAGCCAGGCCCTGCTGCAGGCCGACCAGGCCGACGCCCTGGCCAAGGCCCTGGAGCGCATCGGTCTCCCCCTTTACCTCACCGGCATGGCCCGGGGTCTGATGGGGCGCTGTCATCCCCTGGCATTTCGTCACCAGCGCCGCCAGGCCCTCAAGGAGGCGGACACCGTTCTCATGGCCGGCATGCCCTGCGACTTTCGCCTGGACTACGGCCGCAGCATCAACCGCCCGGCCACGATCATCGGGATCAATCGCAGCCGCCGGGACCTGAAGCTCAACCGCAGCCCCCAGCTGGCCGCCGCCGCGGATCCCGGCCGGTTCCTGCAAGCCCTGGCGGAAAACGGGCCGTTTCCCGCCGAGCAGTGGGCGCCCTGGCACGAGGCCCTGCGCAAGCGGGAAGACGCCCGCGAGGCCGCCATCCGCTCCCAGGCGGCAACCCCCGTCGATGGCGTCAATCCCTTGCAGTTTTTGCAAACCCTGGAGGATTTTCTGGACGACCGGGCCCTGCTGGTGGCCGACGGCGGCGATTTCGTGGCCACGGCCGCCTACACCCTGCGCCCGCGGGGCCCCCTGTCCTGGCTCGATCCGGGCGTCTTCGGCACCCTGGGCGTGGGGGCCGGATTTGCGGCCGGCGCTACATTGTGCCGCCCTGAAGCCGAAGTCTGGCTGCTGTATGGGGACGGGTCGGCCGGCTACAGTCTGGCTGAATTCGACACCTTCGTGCGCCACCGACTGCCGGTGATCGCCGTGGTGGGCAACGATGCCGGCTGGTCCCAGATCGCCCGCGACCAGGTGAAGTATCTGCAGGACGACGTGGCCACCGTCCTGGCGCCCACGGCCTATGAACAGGTTGTGGAGGGCTTCGGCGCCAAGGGTCTCCGGGTGGCCCGGCCGGAAGACATCCTCCCTGCCCTGGAGGAGGCCCGCCGGACCGCGGCCGGCGGCCGACCGGTGCTGATCAACGTCCTCATCGGCCGCACGGACTTCCGCGAGGGCGCCATCTCCATGTAGCGATCCGATCATTGGATCGGATCATGCGGCATGGGCCGCTGAAAACTCCAGCGCTTCGAGATAAGCCTTCTCCATGGCCTCCCGCCCGGCTTTCACCCGCGCCCGCAAACCGTCGACCTCAACCAAGCCCCCGGGGATATCCCGTGCGATGGCCCGATGCAAATCCGGGCAGATGTACCAATCGCAAATCCAGGGGCGTGACGGATGGGGCAGGCGACAGCCGTGTGGCCCTAAATATCGGCAAGACGCGTTAAGATCTTCGCGCAGTTGGTGGGGCGGCAGGGGCACCCCGTTCAGATGGAGGAGCAGCAAATCCTTGAAATCCAGCCAGACTTTGGCGTGCTGACAGCAAGGGGTGGCGCAGACCGCACAAGTGACCGCGGTCACCTCGTCGAAAAGGGCCGCCAGGCACCGACGGTGGTGGGCGATGGCGGCCGCCTGCCGGCGGGCCGGCGCCAGCCGCGCCCCGTTTGCGGCCAGGCTGTGTGCCAGAGCGTTCTGGGCCTCCGCCCACAGAGCTTCCGTGGCCCAGGGCACCGGCGCTCTGGCGGTGGCCGGCCCGCTTTCCCCTTTCATGAAAGCCCCGCCCTTTCCATCGCGCTCAAGAGCCGTCCCGCACACGTGAGACCGGCACCGGCTGCACCCAGCGGTTGGTTTCGCCATCATAAAACCATTTGTCCGGAAATCCCCGCCGTCGGGTGAAAGAAGGGTGCTCGGCCCAGTCCATGAGGGCTTCGTAGGCCTTCTGGAGGCGCCGGAAAGCGACCGGCGTGCCGCCCCGATCCGGATGGTGGCGCAAGGCCTGCTGCCGGTAGGCTTTTTTGACGATGCGATCCAGCTGGGGGGAGTCCAGGTCGCCCCGCTTGATTTTCAGCTGGATCAGCAGATGGTCCTTGATGGCCGGGCGGCGTTTTTCCACCGGCATGACCGTGCGGATATCCGCCGCCCCCTGGCGGGCCGTGCGCAGGAGGTATTGGGAAGCCCGGTATTTCTTGTTGGTGCGCCGCCGTTCGGTCCACCAGTCGTTGCCCAGCATATTGGCCATGCGGCTGAAATCATCGGCCGGTGTGACCCCTGGACGACGCGCGTAAAAAAAACTGTAAATTTCCCGGGTGCCGTAGGGCAGGATATCCAGGACAATCACCCGGTCATCGAAATAAAAGGTGGCGTAGCGGGTCTGGAGCGCCCTGAGCAGGCCCGTGCGCACCTGGAGCTTGTAGCGCAGGCGCTGCCGGCATTCCACCGAACAATACTTGCGCCGCTGCATGTTCTCCCGCGTGCCGCAGGACAGGCAGGCGTTCCCGTTGGCACGGGGGATCGGTTGTGCATTGGCGGCGGACGTCAATTTCCTGCAACCTCACTATTATAACCGGCCCCGGCGCCGGGTCTCCAACACCCGGGGCCAGGCCGGCCGAATGTCCCACCCCGAGGCTTTTTTTTTGCCCGGCGATGGTTATCATTGTTCCTGGCTTGACTTCGACCGGTATTCGTTCAGCCGGCTGTCGATAAGCAAGCATCAGGTCGAAAGGCAAGGCGCCGCCCGATGGGATACGCGCAGAAACCATCAGGGTTGTGAGCATTTTCGCGAGGGCGGGAACGCCGCATTTCGGCCTGAGGCGAAGCTTAGCCCCAGCCTGCCGGTCGATCCCATTGCTTCCCCCGTTCAAAGACGATCTTAATATGACCTTGTTAAAGATGAATGATCCGGCCATCAAAATCAAGGGGGCCTGCCAGCACAACCTGAAGAATCTGGACCTGGAGATCCCCCTGCATCGCTTCACCGTGGTAACGGGCGTCAGTGGCTCCGGCAAGTCCTCCCTGGCCCTGGACACCCTCTACGCCGAGGGCCAGCGCCGCTATGTGGAAACTTTCTCGCCCTACGCCCGGCAGTTCATGGACCGTATGGACCGCCCGCAGGTGAAGACCATCACGGGCATTCCGCCGGCCATCGCCATCGACCGCAAGGATCCCGTGCGCACCTCCCGCTCCACCGTGGGCACCATGACCGAGGTCACGGACTACGTCAAGCTGCTCTTCGCCCGCCTGGGGGTCCTGCACTGCGCGCAATGCGGGCAGGCGGTCATCCCCGAGACCCCCCAGGTCATCTGGGAGAGCCTCCGGGAACTCCCCCCGGACAGCCGGCTGATCGTGACCTTTCCCTTCGAGGCCCATCGTTTCGTGGAAACCGACGAGGACCACGGGACGCCGGATGCCAATCGGGTGCGGCAGACCTTGCAGCGCCTGGGCTTCGACCGTCTTTTCATGGACGGCCGGACCACCGACCTCTCCGCCTGGGACCCCGCCCAGGGCCCCCCCCGTCCGGACGTCATCGTCGACCGGGTGGTGCTGAGCCCCGAGCGGCGGCAGCGCATCCTGGATTCCCTGGAAATGGCCGCCCGCTTCGGCAACGGCCTTCTGGCCGTGCACACGGATTCCGAGCGCCACGACTTCAGCACGGCCCTGCACTGCGCCCGCTGCGACCGGGCCTACGCCCCGCCCCTGCCCAACCTGTTTTCCTTCAACAGCCCCATCGGGGCCTGCGAGACCTGCCGCGGTTTCGGCCGGGTGATCGACATCGACCTGGACCTCATCATTCCCGACCCCCAGCGCACCCTGGCGGCGGGGGCCATCAAGCCCTGGGGCGGCTTCGACGAGGGCGGTAACCACCGCATGGAGTTCGACGATCTGATGGACTTCTGCCGCAAAGCGGGCATCCCCACCGACATTCCCTTCCGCCGGCTGAAAAAGGGCCAGCAACAGGCCATCATCGACGGCCGGGACGGCTACTACGGCATCCGGGGCTTTTTCCAATGGCTGGAAACCAAAACCTACAAGATGCCGGTGCGGGTCTTTCTCTCCCGCTACCGCAGCTATGACGTCTGTCCGGACTGCCGCGGCACGCGCTTTCAGCCCGCCGCGCTGCTCTACCGGCTGGAGGGACGCGATATCGCGGCGATCTACGCCATGAATATCGACGGGGCCGCGGCCTTCTTTGACGCCTTGCAGGCCAAGATCCGCAACGAAGCCGACCAGCTGGTCTGGGACGAGGTCCGCAACCGCATCCGCTATCTGCAGGACGTGGGGCTGGGCTATCTCACCCTGGACCGCCAGTCGCGCACCCTGTCCGGGGGCGAAGTCCAGCGGGTGTCCCTGGCCTCGGCCCTGGGATCCTCCCTGGTCAACACCCTCTATGTGCTCGACGAGCCCAGCATCGGCCTGCACCCCCGGGACAACCACCGCCTGATCGGCATCCTCAAGGGCCTGCGCCGCCTGGGCAACACCCTGGTGGTGGTGGAGCACGACCCCGACATCATCCGGGCCGGGGACTATATCCTGGACCTGGGTCCCCAGGCCGGCGAAAAGGGCGGCGAGCTGCAATATTTCGGCCCCACCACCGGCATCAACGGCTGCCTGACCGGCGCCTATCTGCGGGGGGAACGCACGATTCCCATGCCGGCCGCCCGGCGTCCGCCCGACCCCCACAAGCAGCTCGTCGTCCGGGGAGCGGCCGAGCACAACCTCCAGGGCATCGACGTGACCCTCCCCCTGGGCCTGCTGGTCTGTCTGACCGGGGTTTCCGGCTCCGGCAAGTCCACCCTGGCCGAAGAGATCCTTTTCCGCGCCCTCAAACGGGAGCTCGGTGATCCCCAGGGCAAGCCCGGACGGCATACGCGCCTCACGGGGGCCGGGCAGATCGCGGACGTCGTCCTGGTGGACCAGCGCCCCATCGGCCGCACCCCCCGGGCCAACGCCCTGACCTACACCAAGGCCATGGACCCCATCCGGCGTCTGCTGGCCGACACGGCCGATGCCCGGGAACGGGGCTACGGCCCCGGCTTTTTTTCGTTCAATGTGGACGGCGGCCGCTGCCCCACCTGCAAGGGCGAGGGGTTTGAAAAAATCGAGATGCAGTTCCTCTCGGACGTCTATGTGGCCTGCCCCCAGTGCAACGGACGCCGCTTTACCGACCCGATCCTGGCCGTCCGCTACCGGGACCGCAATGTGGACGACATCCTGCAGATGACGGTGGACCAGGCCCTGGCCTTTTTCGCCGACCGCAAGCCCGTCGTCACCGCCCTGGCGCCCCTGGCCGAGGTGGGCCTGGGCTACCTGCGCCTGGGCCAGCCCCTGAACACCCTCTCGGGGGGCGAGGCCCAGCGCCTCAAACTCTCCCGCTTCCTCACGGCCGATCCCAAGGAAACCGACGCCGGCCGGCTGCTCATTTTCGACGAGCCCACCACCGGCCTGCATTTCGAGGATATCCGCATCTTGCTGCAGGCCCTCCGGAGCATCGTGGACCGGGGCCACAGCGTGCTCGTGATCGAACACAACCTGGATGTCATCAAAACCGCCGACTGGATCATCGATCTCGGACCGGAGGGCGGGGAAAAGGGCGGGCGCGTGGTGGCCGCGGGTACTCCGGAAACCATCGTGCGAACCAAGGCCTCCCATACCGGCCGCTACCTTGCAGAGGCCTTGTCACGCGCCCCTTCCCTTGATAATCGGCCGGTTTCCCAGGAGGTTCGGGACGCCCGCGCCGTATATGAATCCGGCGAACCCTCGGACGCCATCCGCATCCGGGGCGCCCGGGAGCACAACCTGCGGAATGTCAACGTGGACATCCCCCACAACGAGCTGGTGGTGCTGACCGGCGTCTCCGGCTCCGGCAAGTCCACCCTGGCCTTCGACATCCTGTTCGCCGAGGGCCAGCGCCGCTACCTGGAAAGTCTGGCGCCCTACGTGCGCCAGTACATGAAAATCCTGGAGCGGCCCGACGTGGACCTGGTCACCGGCCTGGCGCCCACCGTGGCCATCGAACAGCGCGTGAGCCATGCCAGCCGGCGCTCCACTGTGGCCACCCTGACGGAGATCTACCACTTCCTGCGCCTGATCTTCAGCAAGCTGGGGACACCCCACTGCACCGGCTGCCAGCGGCCCCTGACCGCCCAGTCGCCCAAGGACATCCTCAACCAGTTGAACACCCGCTATCCCAAGGGCGCCGGCTGGATCCTGGCTCCCAAGATCGCCGGCCGCAAGGGCTTTCACAAGGACGTCTTCAAGCTGGCGCTCAAGCGGGGCTTCAAGCGCGCCCGGGTGGACGGCAAACTGGTGGATATCGTGCCGGACATGGCCTTGAGCCGCTACCACGAGCACACCATCGAGCTGGTGATCGGCAGCCTCGCCGCCAAGGACCGTGAGGGCCTGGTGGCCCGGGCCCTCAAAGAGGGCGACGGCGGCCTGATCGTCCTCAAGGGCAAACAAGAGGAGATCTTCAGCCGGCACGGGATCTGCCCCACCTGCGGCATCGGGGTGGCCAAGCTCGATCCCCGCCTGTTCTCCTTCAACAGTCCCCAGGGGGCCTGCCCCCGCTGCCACGGGCTGGGGGTGGAGGGCAGTGAAGACGACGAAAGGCCCGGTCGGATCTGCAGCGCCTGCGACGGCACCCGCCTGCGGCCGGAGGCCCTGGCCGTGAGATTGCAGAAGCAGTCCATCGGCGACCTGGTGCAGCTGCCGGCCCGGCGCCTGGAAGCCCTGCTGGCCAAATGGCGTTTCCCGACCCACCAGAGGGCCGTGGCCGACCCGGTCATGCGGGAGATCGCCACCCGCTTGGGCCTGCTCAATCATCTGGGATTGGGCTATTTGTCCCTGGGGCGCAGCGGCGAGACCCTGTCCGGGGGGGAAGCCCAGCGGGTGCGCCTGGCCGCCCAGCTGGGGTCCAATCTTACGGGCGTCGTCTATGTCCTGGACGAACCCACCATCGGGCTGCATCCCAAGGACAACGGTATTCTGGTGAACGCCCTGCGGGAGCTGCGCGACCGGGGCAACACCATCGTGGTGGTGGAGCATGACGAGGAAACCATCCAGGCGGCCGATACCGTCATCGATTTGGGGCCCGGAGCCGGGGCCCAGGGCGGCCGCATCGTGGCCCAGGGCGGGTTGGAGGCCCTGCGCGCCACGCCCGAGTCCGTCACGGGCGCCTTTATCGGCGTGCCCCACGCGGCCTCCGCTTCGCGCCAGCGGCCCTATCGCAAAAATCCCCGCATCAGCGTGACCGGGGCCGCGGCCAACAATCTCAAACGGATCCGGGCCGATTTCCCTCTGGGGTGCCTGATCGGGGTCACCGGGGTATCCGGCTCCGGCAAGTCGTCCCTCCTCAAGGAAGTGCTCTATAAAAACCTGGCCAACAAGCTCCACGACCGCGACGACCCGGCCGGGACCTGCCGCGGCATCACCGGCTGGAAGGCCGTGGACCGCGTCCTGGAGGTGGATCACAGCCCCATCGGCCGCACCCCGCGCTCGGTGCCGGCCTCCTACGTGGGCTTTTTGGCCGACATCCGCCAGCTGTTCGCCCGCACGCCCGAGGCCCGCTCCCGGGGATACGCCCCGGGACGCTTTTCCTTCAATTTGACCGGCGGGCGCTGCGAGGCCTGCCAGGGGCAGGGCCATCCCAAGGTGGCCATGAGTTTCCTGCCCGACGTCTACGTGCCCTGCGAGGTCTGCCGGGGGGCGCGCTTCAACCCCGAGACCCTGGCCGTCACCTACCGGGGCAAATCCATCGGCGACGTGCTGGACATGACCTTTGCCGACGCCCTGCAATTCTTCAGCGCGATTCCGTCCATCCGCCTGCCGGTACAGTTCGTCTGCGACATCGGCCTGGGCTATCTCAAACTGGGCCAGCCCAGCCCTACCCTCTCGGGGGGCGAGGCCCAGCGCATCAAGCTGGCCCGCCAACTGGCCAAACCCGGCCGGGGCAAGACCTTCTTCATCCTGGACGAACCCACCACGGGCCTGCACCTGGCCGACGTGACCCGCCTGCTGGACGTGCTCCAGACCCTGGTGGACCAGGGCCACACCGTGGCCGTGATCGAGCACAACCTGGACTTCATCCGGGCCGCGGACTACCTCATCGACCTGGGACCGGACGGCGGCGACCAGGGCGGCCGCATCGTGGCCCAGGGGTCGCCGGAGGAATGGCTGCGCAAGGGGGTTGAAACGCACACCGCCCGGGCGCTGCGGCAGATGGTGGGGGCCAGGCCGAACGGGTAGCCCTTTTGGTTTGAAGTAAAATTGATTTTTTCTTCTCTGCGAAGGTGGAGGCCTGTCGATGAGATTTTTTCCGGACAGCCCTTGAAGTCATGAATGCGCGATGACGGGAGGCTTTTCTGTACGGCTATGCAAATTTTTCAGAGAAGATGAATGCTGGCCGGTGGCTCGGCGTTCGGCAGGAACATGTGGTTATCCTTTGGGAAGTGAATCCATCGCTTTGTCACTTGCCGTAACAAACGCCCGCACCGAACGGGTGATATCGGCTTCGGTGGTGGCCCAGGAGCAGACGCTGATGCGGATCACCGCGCTCCCCTGCCAGCTGGCGCCGCCCGCCCAGCACTCCCCCGAGGCCTGGACATTCCGCATGGTCTCAGACGTGATCCCATCGCTCCCGCAGGCGGCCAGCACCTGGTTGGACACCACCTCAGTTTATATTGTGGCAGGAAATGGCCGTGCTTTTGCTAATGCGCGGCGCAATGCCCTGTCGCACGCATAGATTCCTTACGCCCTAAGCAGATAGCATACCGCCAGAATGAAACTCAGAACGCCTCGGTCCCGGTTCTGATTACCACGCTTTCCCGCAGCGGGGCCACCCGCGCCACGAATTCCGTCATGTGGGCCGTCGCGGAATGGGTCTCGAGCGCCGCGAGGGAGGCCCATTTCTCGAAGAGGGTCACCCGGTTGGGATCGATGGGCTCCTGGCGATCCGATCCGCTGTCGATCTCGCGCGTATAGTCGTACATCAGGCACCCGTCCTCGGCCAGGACAAGGGGGCGCACCTTCCGGCACTCCGCCAGAAAGGCCTCCATTTTCCCCGGCTTGATCGTCATGCTGACAACGGAATAAATCATCTCTGCTCCCTTCGGCCGATGGGCCTATTTCAAGGTGTTGCGATCAAACCGGATGTCTTCATCCCTTGCTCGCTGCAAGGTCTTCGATCGCCTTGCGGGTGACATTGTAACGTCCGATGGACGACCGGCTCAGTCCCACAACCGATCGGGGAAGGATCAAGGCCTGCGCCGCGACGACGAGCAGGGGAACGATGCTCGGAAAGTCGCGCGTGACGGGTGTCAGCCCTTCGTGACTGCCGTTGAAAGCCTTCCGGCGCAGCAGGATCTCGGCCATTTTGAGCAGCACCGCCCGGCGCGTTCCAGCGTAAGCACCGGTCCCGAGAAGGATGGCCAGTGAACCGTGGGTCCGGACGCCGCATTTGCCCGGAGGCGCCTCGGGCGGATGCGCGCCCCGGGAGAGGGCCAGTTGCAGGCCCGGCAGGTCGACGCCGCTGGCCGCAGCGTTGGCCGGCTCCACCGTGCGGGGGTTGCATTCGATATAAAGCCGCTCGCCGTCCCTGAAGAGGTAGTCGAGGGTGAGGCCCCCGTGCCAGGCGAGATGCCGGCCGATTTTCGCCATATCTTCCCGGGCCAGGGGGTGATCGACGCTCATGCGGCCCGCCGCACTCGGTCCGATCCCCACCGCGGTTTGCATGCTGGTATGGCACGCCACCAGGCGCCCATGATCGAAGAGCGCCTGCACCTGGGCATAGTCGCCCTTTGCGGCGGCCTGCCACATGAGCGGCTGGCCGTCTGAAACCTCAAGGAGCTCCTGGAATGCCGCAACGGCGTCACCGTCGCTTTTCACCAGGCGGACACCGGATCCGGCCGTGCTGTAGGGCGTTTTGAGGTAGAAGGGCGGTAGTTTACCGGCCAGTTGCGCGATGGCGTCCAGGCGGCCCCATTGCGGCTGGGGCAGCCCGATGTCATCGAGCAGCCCGGCAAAGGCGATCTTGCTCTGGACGAGGGCGAAGGCCTCCGGGGCGGCCATGGCTGTTCCGGCTCCGGACCGCAGCCTCTTGCCAGCCGCGGCGAGCAGCCAGGCCTGTTCGTGGGTGGGCAGGAGGACATCGAACATGCCCTTGTCGAGAACATGATTGACCGCCTCGAGATAACCGTCGGGGTCCGCGTTGGCGGGTGGGCAGGGATGAACCTTCCGGGTCCAGCGGCTGAAGCGGCAAAGGCAGGCGGGACTCGGATCGAGCACCTCGATCCAGTGCCCGGCCGGCCCCAGGACGCTCAGGAATTCCCGCGCCGTAAGACTCGATCCCTCCGTGAAAAGAACTTTCATGGCCATGCAAACCCGGAACGCCATAACAAGGAGACGACGGCCGCCCCTTGAACCTGCTTCGGCAGCGGCAATAATGCATAGCAAATATTATCCTTTTTATCTGCCAAAAATCTAATTTCGTTTTATTTTTGAGCGTTTGCCAAAAACCTTTGACAGCCTTGTGTTAATCAGATCATAATTTCAAATTGTTCTGGGCCGTTACCAACCTGCGCTGCGGGAGGGGATACTCCCTTTTCGGCTTGGGGCCGGCCGCCCCAGCCCGAATATTTTGTGAAATGTTCGGGCTGGGGACAGAGCCGACGCTTCAAAGGGACAACGGCACAGAGTGGAAACCAGAGCGGATGCGGACATGACAACGACGACGGAACGGGAAAGGATGCGGACATGCAAGCAAAGCGCGGTAGCGGAAGGGGTGATTGGCTGATGGTAGTTGGGGGGATCATGATTTTGGCGCTGGTGCCGATAATGGCCGTTGCCCCGGCGTGGGCGGAAAACACCGTACAGGCCGGCAATACAATCCCCGATGCGCCCACCAGCGACGGCAACATCGTCACCGGCGATGGCAACACGGTCTCTGGCAACAGCGACTACAACGCCGTCAGCGGTAGGCGCAACACGGTCTCTAACAACGGCTACGCCAACGCCGTCAGCGGCTCTCAAAACACGGTTTCTAACGACAGCGACTACAACGCCGTCAGCGGCTCTCAAAACACGGTCTCTGACAGCTACTACAACACCGTCAGCGGCTATGAAAACACGGTTTCTAGCTACAGCGACTTCAACGCCGTCAGCGGTAGGGACAACACGGTCTCTAACTACAGCTACTACAACGCCGTCAGCGGCTATCAAAACACGGTCTCTGACAACAGCGACGACAACGCCGTCAGCGGCTCTCAAAACACGGTCTCTAACAACAGCGACGACAACGCCGTCAGCGGCCATTCCAATACCGTATCCGGGGATGACAACCTCGTGTCCGGCTACGACAATACGGTCACCGGCAACAACAACGTGGCCGTCATGGGGGCCACGGTCACGGGCAGCAACAACATCGGCATGGGCGCGGGCGCCCAGTCCACGGCGGCCAACACCATTGCCATCGGCAACAGCGCCAGCGCCACCCGGGCCGATGCCATCGCCATGGGCAGAAGCGCCACCGCCTCCGGCACCGGTGCCATCGCCATCGGCCAGGGCGCCACCGCCACGGGGTCGGTCGCCGTGGGAGCGGGGGCCACCGCCGGAAACGGCGGGGCCGCCTTCGGCGACGGCGCCACGGCGAATACCGGCATCAATACCGCCGCCCTCGGCACCAACGCCACCGCCACCGCCGACAATGCCGTGGCCATCGGCAGCGGCTCGGTGGCCGGCGAAGCCGACACCGTATCCGTGGGCGCCAGCGGCAGCGAGCGGCGCATCACCAACGTGGCCGACGGGGTCAGCCCCACCGATGCCGTCAACCTGCGCCAGTTGCAGGCCATGAGTATGGACGTGGGCGGCCTGGAGACACGGGTCGACGCCCTGGAAAGAAACGTGGCCGACCTGGACGACCGCATGGACGACGTGGGCGCCCTGGCCGCCGCCTTTGCCGGACTGCACCCCAACCCCCATGCCACGGGCCGCAACCAGGTGGCTGTCGGCACCGGCTTCTACAAACAGTCCGCCGCCGTGGCCATGGGCTATTTCCGTATCGTCAACGAGAACGTGATGCTCAATGCCGGGGTCTCAACCAACCTGGCCGGCGGTGGGGAAACCGCCGTCAAGGCCGGCATCACCTTCGCCTGGTAAGGACGGCGAAAACGCCATTGCGCCGATTTTGACGTCAACAACGGTGCCATGGGGACATCATGATAGCGGTTTTGAGAACCATTACCTGTACCGTGGCGACCTCCCCCGGTCGGAGAAGATCGGGGCATGGTGCATGGCCTTTGCGGGAAAATTGCGCGGCGCCGAAGGAAAGGCGCCGGCGGATCGTTTAAAGGCGGCCCTTAAAGCTATTACGCTTAGTCGGCTGACTTGATATTCCAGGGAAGTTCTTCCGGCGCGGCATTGCGCCATTCCTCGATGATGCTTTGGGCTTCCGGAAGATCTTTTTCAGAAACACGAATCAGGCCCCAGCCATATTGTGATTGGAAAAGGCCATCATAAGCCGTGTCGTGAAAGGATTTAATTTCGGCATAAATGCCATTATCCTCTAAAACGGATTTGATGACGTTTGCTTCGGCTTCGTTCTCGGGCTTCATTAGTGTTTTCACGGTTCAATGTCCCATACGGTTAGGGGAAAGGGCGCCTTGTTTCTCCCCAAGGTGTGCGAACAGGCGGAAAAGGCTTCGGAGAACACGCGCGCACAGAAAAAACCTTGACGCCTTGTGACATATCAGGCAGACCGTTCCGCTATGAAAATTAAGCCTGATACGCCGAAATTTCAAACGGCAAATGTCATTCTGATTGCATTCTCTCATCTTATTCATGACATCTATGGGTCGTTTTTGGCCCCGCTCTTGCCGCTGTTGATCGAAAAGTTAGGATTTTCCTATACGATGGCGGGCTTTCTGACGGTGGCGCAGCGGTTTCCTTCTCTCCTGAATCCATTTTTTGGCGTTATCGCGGATCGAATCAGTGTTCGCTATTTTGTGATCGGTGCCCCGACAGTGACCGCCATATCCATGAGCTTGCTGGGGCTCGCGCCCTCCTATCCGGTGCTCGTGGTGCTCCTGGTGATCATGGGAATCAGCGCCGCCTGTTATCATGTCCCGACACCGGTGATGATCAAGCACATTGCCGGCACGCAAGTTGGAAAAGGAATGAGTTTTTATATGGTTGGGGGCGAACTTGCCCGAACGGTCGGCCCATTGGTCGTCATTGGCGTGGTCTCGCGCTGGGGATTGGAACGCACCTATTGGCTGATTCTACCGGGCGTGTTGGCCTCCCTGTTCCTCGCGGCGAAGTTTAGACATATGCCTGTCCAACACACGGTGCATGCCACCCCGTCCTCCGGGTTGGGACAAACCCTTGTCGACATGCGGGCGACCCTGCTGGGTTTGACCGGCATCAGTATTTTTCTGGGAGGACTGAAGGGCGCCATGGTTATCTTTCTCCCGGCGTATTTGACGGACAAAGGCGCCCGTCTTGTGGTGGCCGGGGTTTCTCTGTCCATATTGGAAGCGGGGGGCGTCATCGGCGTCCTGACGTCCGGGCCCCTCTCGGACCGTTGGGGACGAAAGTTTGTCCTGCTGGCGGCGATCCTCGCCGCTCCGGCGCTCATGTGGATCTTCCTGCGCAACCCTGGTTTCCTGACCTTCCCCATCCTGTTTCTCCTGGGCTTCTTCCTGCTGTCCAACGGCCCCGTCATGCTGGCGATTGTCCAGGAGAGCGGCTCTGATCGGCCCGCGTATGTCAACGGGATCTATATGATGATCAATTTTGTGGTCGGGTCCGGGATGACCGTGCTTGTGGGCGTATTAAACGACCGGCTGGGTCTTGATCTGACCTACCAACTCGTCACGGTGTGGTTCCTCGGGGCGATCTTCTGTGTCCCGTTCTTACCTGGGAAATTGCTCGCGCGGTCCGCCCACAGGGCGAAGCCGTAATCCGTTCTCTGCCGAAATAATCGGTTGATGGGCCTTGTTCGGTTACACTTGGCCACAAAGCAACTTATTTATGAATGACCGTCCTCATTATCTCCCGTTCTAAACAAAAATATCCAGCGCCTGCTGCAAATCCGACATCAGATCTTCCGCATTCTCGATACCGGTCGAGTAGCGGATCAACCCCTCCGGTATGCCCAGTTTGGCGCGCTCGTCCTGTGTGCATTCCACATGGCTGGTGGTCGCAGGGGGCCCCACGATGGTCTCGACCGCCCCCAAATTGGCCGCCGCATGGGCAAACCGCAGCCGGGGGATAAAACGGCTTACCGCTTCAAGCGTATCCTCTTTCAGCATAAAACTCATCATGCCGCCGAAGCCGCGCATTTGTTGTTTCGCAATCTGATGGCCGTCATGGGAAGGAAGACCGGGGTAGAAAACACGTTCGATGGCGGGGTGCGATTCCAGATATTGGGCGATCCGCAGGGCGCTTTCATTTTGTCGCTGAATCCGCAGCTCAAGTGTTTTCATGCCCCGCAGGATCAGATACGCCGACATCGGGTGCAGGGTCGCGCCATTGATTTCGCGATAATGGTAAATCCGATCGATCAAATCCTTCCGGCCGCAAACGACGCCGCCTAACGCGTCGGCATGGCCACCGAGGAATTTGGTGGCGCTGTGCAGGACCAGATCCGCGCCCATTTGAAGGGGGTTCTGGTTGATGGGTGTTGCGAAGGTATTATCGACCACGACGATGGCGCCGACCGCCTCGGCCGCCTTCACCAGGCGTGGGATATCGATCACTTTGGTGGTGGGGTTGGTGGGGCTTTCCAGATAAAGCACTTTACAGCCGTTTGCGACTTCCCTTTCGATTTGTTCATGATCGGTGGTGTCGCACAATTTGGCCTCGATCCGAAATTTCGGCAAAAATTCGCTGAAAATCACACTGGTGCCGCCGTAGGTGTCCTTGACCGTGACCACACGATCTTGATCGGAAAGCAAGGCGAACAAGGTGCTGCTGATGATCCCCATGCCGGTTGCGGCGCTGGTCGCCGCTTCCCCATCTTCCAGATTGCGGACTTTCTCTTCAAACACCTGAACGGTCGGATTGGTGTTGCGGCTGTAGATATGGCCTTCCTTCCGCCCCAAGGCGACCTGCAGCCATTCATCCACATCCCGATAACCGAATGACACACTATGCACAACAGGCACCTGGGTGGCACCCTGCATCAAATAGTCTTCTTCGCCTGCCCAAACCGCGCGTGTTCCCAGCCGTGGATTTTCACTCATGCTTTTGTCCATTCCTTTTACACTTTCATTTGATATTGCGATGTCGCCTGACCGATTGTTTTAATGCCCAAGCGTCGATGCGGATCCCCCATGGCCGCCGTCTGACCGCCGGGAGGCGCACTATACCGCGTTTGTCCCGCCTTGCCCACCTTTAAAGGGCCGTGGATAAACGACCCCTCAGGCCGCAATGCGGCGTTGTCCCGCGTTGCGGAAGTTCTCATCTGGTCTTATAGGCGTTGGTTTGGTCTGTCAGGGAATTTGGTTTGTTGGTGTGAAGACAACGTTTGTGAATATCGAAGGTCCCCCTCCCGCGTCTTATCCTTTGACCCCGTCCAGGACTTTCCGGATCGTTTTGGCAAGCGTCGCTTTGGCAACCGGCTTGTAAAGCATCGCCCTGATACCGATTTCAGCAGCCGACTTTTCTGATATCCTGTTATTGTACCCGGTACAAATCAATATCGGAATATCGGGTCGAAGGGACATCAATCGGGATGCCAATCTATCCCCTGTGATGGTCGGCATGGTCATGTCGGTGATGACCAGATCGAATTCGTGCGGTGCTGAACGAAACAGGTCCAGAGCCTCCACACTGCTTGTTCTTACCGTCACTGAATAGCCTAAGGATTCGAGGGTCCGTCGACCCAATTTTGCAATGGCGGCTTCGTCGTCAACAAAAAGAATTCTCTCCGTACCCGTACCGGAAGGCAGACCCACATTTTTCTCAACCTCGCAGCGTTTATCTTTTCTGCTCACCGGCAGATAAACGGTGAAGGTGCTTCCCAGGTCCGGTGTGCTGTCAACGAGAATTTTGCCGCCGTATTTTTCAACAATACCGTGAACAACCGACAGCCCCATACCGGTACCCTCGCCTGGAGGCTTCGTGGTGAAATAGGGCTCGAATATGGTATTGATAATTTCCTGGGGAATGCCCTTACCTGTGTCGGCTATTCTGACCTGCACATAGTCTCCTGGCTTTAAACCAAAATCGGCGGCTTTGTTCCCGGCCGTGACGCAGGTGTCCTTGATGATTACGTCGAGAACGCCGCCTTGATCATCCATTGATTGGGCCGCATTTGTGCACAAGTTCATAAAGATCTGATGAATCTGGGTGGCCGATCCCATGACAAGGGATTTACTCTCTATCGTGTCATTAATCGCGATGGAGGCCGGTATTGAGGATCGTATAAATTTCAGGGCTTCTTTGGCAATAATGCCGACCTGGACCGGTATGATCTCCTCATCGGTTTGACGGGCAAAGGTCAATATCTGTCGGACGAGGTCTTTGGCGCGTTTTCCTGCGGTATAAATTTCTTTGAGATCATCCGCAAGATCCGTATCTTTATCAACCTCCGCAAGCCCCACTTCGCTGAATCCGATAATGGCTGAAAGAATATTATTGAAATCATGGGCAATACCGCCGGCAAGGGTGCCGATGGCTTCGAGTTTTTGGGACTGGCGCAGCTGACCCTCAAGCCTGAGCTGTTCGGTGATGTCTTCAACAATTTCGATGGCGCCGGTAATCTGGCCGCGGTCATCCAGGATGGGAGATGAGATAATACGGTGATTGCGGATCTTTCCGCCCCGCTGTGTCATCACCCTTGCTTCATTTACGGTGCCGTCTTTGAGGGTTTTAATGGCGGGACAGTTATCGCAGACGCTTTCCCGGGGAGGGTCCGTGAAAGTGCAATGACAGATGGGCCGTTGGCCGATATCGATATCAGGGAACCTTTTGCGCAATTTTCGATTTATTTCGATAACTTCCATGTTCTGATTGATCAGGACCACCCCCATCCCGATATTGTCCACCATGGTCTGGAACTTTTGTTTGCTCGCCCGCAGTGCCTTCTCCGCTTTGCGGTTTAGTTCCATCTGTTCAATGCCATAGAGGGCCAGCCCGATATCCGATGCCACCTCTTTGACCAGGGACAGTTCGTCTTCAGAGGGCTCAATAATTTGAGGCGCCGCCAAGGCCATGACCCCGAATATTTTCCCCTGATGGGTCAGACCTACCGCCATCCCGCAGTTGCTCGATTTTTTTGGTGCAAGGGGACAGGGTAGGCAATCGGATGCGCCCTCTTTAAACAAGAGGACCTCTTTAGACCTCATGGCTTGTTTGCAGCAGGGAGGCACGCTCTTCGAAAATAGGGCCTGTAGCGCCCCGGCGCTTTCTCCCAACCCTTCCGCTGCGAAGGCCATGGCGCTTCCGCTTGGTTCCAAAAGGGTTATCCAACCATGCCGGTAATGCCCCTCTTTAACGAGCAGTTTACAGGCGGATTGAATCAATGCCTTCGGGTCCTTCTCACGAACAATAAGCTGGTCGATACTGCGGATGGCCTGCAGCATCCTATTGTAATGCTTCAGTCTAACGCTGAGGCTTCCCCTTTCAATGGCATACCTGAGGACGCGCAACAGCATATCGGTGTTTACTTGCCCTTTTACCAGATAATCCTGGGCGCCAATCCTGATGGCCTCCGTACCGAGCGTTTCGTCATCCAAACCGGTGAGCACAATGATCGGGATTTCCGGTGCTTCCGCTATGAAGCGTTTCAATGTCTCCAGGCCGGTGCTGTCTGGAAGGCCAAGGTCCAGAAACACCACATTGGATCTGTGCTTCTCCAGAATTTTCAGGGCGCTGCCCAGACTGCCGGCCGTCTCGGCCCGAAATGCCTTTCCGGACTGTTCAAGGTAGTCCAGGATGAGCTCCCGGTCGCCGGGGTTGTCTTCAACCAACAGGATATCAAATTCCACGGAGTTGGAATCCATCATCATTTTACGCCTCCGGCGGATAGCGAACCACCGAGAACCAGAAGCTTTCAATGGCCGTTACGATCGTTTCGAAACCTTTCAGATCGACGGGTTTTGTTACGTATGCACTGGCTTGGAGGTCATAGCTTTTAAGGATATCCTCTTCTGCCGCTGAAGAGGTGAGAACCACCACCGGGATTCTTTTCAAGACGGGCATCTCTTTTATTTCAGCCAGAACCTGCCGTCCGTCTTTTTTGGGCAGGTTGAGATCCAGCAGAATCAGGTCAGGCCTGTCGGCGTTTTCATATGGGGGGTTGCGCAGCAAAAAATCCATTGCTTCCATACCGTCTTTAACAAGGGTGATCTCGTTTAAAATCTTGCTCGCTTCCAGCCTCTCGCAGGTCAGATCCGCATCCGCCGGGTTGTCTTCAACCAATAAAATTTTTATCAGTTCCATTATCTGACAGCCTCCGTGAAAGTTATTCTGCCGCTATCAATGAAAAATAAAAAACCGATCCCTTCCCGGGTTCGGATTCAACCCAGAGCTTCCCGCCATGACGTTCCACAATTTTTTTCGATATGGCAAGTCCGATGCCGGAACCCTGATAGGCATCACGTCCGTGGAGACGCTGAAAGATCACGAAAACCCGGTCAAAAAACATGGGATCGATACCGATTCCATTATCCTGGACTGAAAAGACCCATTTCGCGTTTTCCTTTTTTGCCCCAACTTTCACGACAGGGTTTTCCGCACCGTGAAACTTAATGGCATTGCCGATGAGGTTCTGGAATAATTGGATAAGCTGGCCGTCGTCTCCCATAATCGTCGGTAATCTATCCACCTGGATTTGGGCCTGTTTTTCCTCAATGGCCTTGCTAAGCGCCCACAAGGCTTTTTCAACGATTTCATTGCCGTCAATTTTATCAAAGGATTTGCCGTGGGTATTCACCCGGGAAAGCCCAAGAAGATCATTGATAAGCCCCTGCATACGCTTGGCACCATCAACGGCATAGCCTATATATTTGTCGGCTTTTGCATCGAGTTTTCCCTTGTACTTTTCTTCAAGAAGCTCGGTATAGCTGGCAACCATACGTAGCGGCTCCTGCAGATCGTGGGACGCTACATAGGCGAACTGTTGCAGTTCTTTATTGGAACGATTGAGTTCATCCATCGCCCCTTTCAGCTTTTCATTTGCTTTTTGCGCCACCTGGCGGGCCTCTTCAGCATCCTGCGCCATTTTCAGGGTTGCTATCTGGGAATCCTTCAAATCCCGGGTGCGTTCCTCAATACGGGCTTCTAGGCTATGCATCAATTCCTGAAGCTGCATCTTATTCAATCCGGCTTCGGCAAGAAATACGGCAAGCTCTACAAGATAGTCGATTCTCAGCCTTACTTCTTCATCCGCTAATATAGGAACTTTTGATAGGGCCTGAAGGTATTCTTTTTCATTAAAACCGTATTGGCGGGCTTGTTGACGAAAAAAATGAATGTCAGGTGCCTCAGACAAAAACTGGCCGGTGAAAAGATTGGCAAGATGCGTACCCCGAATTTTGACCGGGAACGCCACGTCCACCATACCGTTCATACAGCGATAGACATTATATTGATCTCCCTGTCTGAGCATGTTGGCCAGGGCTGTATCCGATTCATGACAGCATTTTTCAGTTTCGGGATGAACCCGGTGAAACCGGGTGCAGATATCCTGCCATCCGGCGGCTACGAGTACCTTGCCATCCAGATCAAGCAAGGCTGTACCTGCGCCGGTGGCAGCCGAAAATTTTTCCATTAGCACCTGAAACTGATCAATATCAATCAGGTCGGAGATCTGATATTTTGTGCCGGGAAGATCATTCGATTGCTGCGATTCTGGTGTCACAAGGCGCCTCTTTTCTCCGTTTTTTGACAGCGCATTAACGTCTTCCTTGCGTTCAATCATCCGCTTTTCCCCCCCGACGGCCATTTTAATCGAGATAAGGGAGAAGTCTCACGGCCTCCCCCCTCTCACACCATTCGGTATACGGAACCGTACCGGGCGGTTCATATCGTCTTGGGTGATCAGCGGGAACACTCCAGGGGCTGATGAGCCCCTTGTCGGCAAGTCCCATTTCTGGGGCGCCCTTGACGTGCAAACCACAGAATCTCGTTACATTTAAGGTCTATCGCAGGTCATAACCGCATAGATATATGCTCTCGCGAAGCGCTTTATCAAGCGAGCGCCTCATCAGCGTCAACCCGATCATGAGCGATGTTTAGGAGGGTGATCGGAGATATGATGCGGCGCCGTCCATAACCAGATGTTTTGAGTTTTGCCATTGCGGCAATGAAGGGAAAAGAGCCGACGGCTTGCAAAAATTGTGATTATTACAATCACCTAACATCAGAATCCCAACTTGTAAAGAACCTGCTAAAATCTTTACCAATCATAGTGATCTTACGATTAATCGTTTTTAGGGTTTTAGGTCTGTATGACGGCGATTTCGACGTCGAAAATGCGATTATAGCGACATTATTAAGGGGGCCTTGGGAACCATCACTTGTGAGCTTTATTGGCGGGCTTGCTCCGACCGGGAATCAGATGGTCCCCTGATCACCGGTGGGTTGGCGGCGCGGTGGGGGCAGGTCTCAACTTTTAACAAAAGGTAGATACAAGCGTTTCTTGTCTGCGCCGGGGTTTCCCTCAGCGCCCCTTTCACCAAATCCACGACCGTTCCCAGATCGATCCCTTCATGGATCTGCCTAAGTGCGGGAAGATCCCGGCTGCGGACCTGATTGCCAAGAAAAATCTGGGGCAGATTGGCGGAGGGCGTCTCAAGCAGGAGGTGATAATGGTTGTCCATCAGGCAGAAGGCATGGCCGGCCGCATTGTACCGCTTGGAGGGGATATCGCCTGGCGGCTTTTTTTTGTCAAATGTTGCTGACCCCGTCAAGGTTTCCGATTCCCTCCGCCGCCCATTTCAGGCTCCTCCCCGCTCTCCGCTCCTCCGGTTTCCTGCCTGTGTCCTTCCGGCCCTGAGCACCATCCGGATGGCATTTGACGCACAGGTCGCGACACACAAACCGCATCCGTAGCATTTGTCCTGATGAAAGACCACGGCGCCCGATTCCCCGCTCTGGGCGCCAAAAACACAGCGTTCCGTACACGCACCGCACTGCACGCATGCGTCCGTGTCCACCACGGCGACATAATCCGCATGCGCCACCAGATCGGGCCGCCCAAGCTTCTTCATGAACCCGATATCATGGCAACAACACGCGCAGCAGCTGCAGAGCGCATACACATGCTGCTCGGGGTTATAAATGGTCAGGTGGACCAGCCCATGCGCATTCGCCAGCTTCAGCACCTCTGCCGCCTCCTCCAGATCGACGCGCCGGGCCGCCCCCTGGGCGACTTTTTTATCCGCCACATCGTTCGTATAAAAACAGACCTCCAGCGGATTGTCGCAGCGCTTGTGCTTGGTCCGGCACAAACAGTCGGCCAGCGCGAACGAGTGCGAATTCCGCAGAATCTCTATCACCTGCTGCGTCGGCAATACCCACTGCAAATAGTCCTGCGACTGCTGCACCGGGATGACCTTCGATGAGAACGGAATCTTCCCCTCTTTTATCCACCCCTCATAGGTCTGCATCCGTTCCTCGAGCTCTTCGTCCCGTTCTTCTTTTTCCATACCGCATCCCCCTGTGGTTTGATGCTGCTAAGATGAGTAGATGGATCTTGACCGTAATCTGCCACATCTGGATGGACACTATTTAAACGCGGACGAGAATAATGTACACTCACTTGTCAGTATACTTATAGGAGGAGCGCCATGCGCAGAAAATCCGCAGAAACCCGGCAGCAGATCATCGATGCGGCCTATACCCTTTTTTATCAGCGCGGCTTCATGCGGACCGGCGTCGATGCGGTCGCCCATGCGGCGGGCATTACCAAGCGAACGCTCTATCAGCACTTCGGCAGCAAGGATGACCTGATCGAAGCGGTGCTGGAACATCAGCACCAGATGGCGCTCGAACGCATCCGGCGGTGGGCCGATCGCCTCACCGGAAAACCGGATCAGATGGTGATGACGCTTTTTGGAAAACTCGCTCAATGGGCCGCCGGCCCGGAGTGGCAGGGATCCGGCTTTACCCGGGCGGCGGTGGAATTTGCCGATCAGCCGGGACATCCGGCCCGCAAAGCGGCGCGCCGGCAAAAGGCCGCGGTCGAAAGGTATCTGGTAGAAAAGTTTGCCGCCCATGGTCTGGATGATGCCGAACAACTGGTGCGGGAAGTCCTGTTGTTGATCGAGGGGTGTCAGACCCTGGCCCTGATTCATGACAATTTGGACTATATCGATGCTGCCCGCCATGCCGCCTTGATCCTGGTCCGAAACAGTCAATCAACGACGGCGGGAAATATATAACCCGGCCGGAAATCAGACACTATGCGTAATGCGTCCACATAAGGGTGAGGTTTTTGGCGGGGTTCGACCCGATTCGAATCGGCAACGCCCGCCGGAGGGCAAGCAGGAAGCGACATTAGCCGCCAAAGCCCCCGACGCCCTTGAGCAGCATCAGCGCGCCCAGGGCGAACAGCAGGATGTAGATGGTCCGTTTGTAAAGGCGCTGGTCGATGGTATCAAAGAGCCGCATACCAGTGAAAACACCGGCCAGAAGGGGCACAAGGCAGTAGGTGAAGTGGTGGACCACCTCAGCCGTGACCAGTCCGGAAAAAAACTGCAGCGCAAGGATCAGCGCACCGCTGATACAGAAAAATGTCACCAGGGTGGCCTTGATCTGGTGTTTGGGCCATGGCTGCAGGGCCGTGTATACAATCACAGGCGGGCCTGCCGCCCCGATGCTGGCGCCCAGAAGCCCGGCGCTGAAGCCGGCGGTGAAAGTCCAGCGTTGCTTCAATTCCGTTTTCGACGACCCGTGTTGCCAGGTCGTGGCCGTCGTGGCGATGATCACGCCCCCCACCAGCAACTCCAACCATTGCGCTTCGACCGTTTTGAGAATGTAGACCCCCACAGGCACCCCCGGAAGAGACGCTATCAGCAGGGGCAGCCACTTGCGGGCCTGAACGTGGCGGGCGAGCCGCCAGACGAGGATAACGTTCATCACCAGGCCCAGCATCATGATCAGCGGGATGGCCGTCTTGATGTCGATCATCAGCGCCATGAGGGGCAGGGACACCAGCATCAGACCGAATCCGGTCATGCCCTGAACGAGCCCGCCCAGATAGGCAATAAGGGCCAGGTATACTGTTTCAGCCATGCCTCAACCATCGCGGTTACTGTTTTTCAAACCCGGGGGCCCCGATTTGGAGACGGTTAAACCGGGTTGGCTTGGTCCGACCCGTTCGAAACGTTTGACGCCCCGCAAACGAGCTCCGCTAAAAATCTGGAAAATGGTTCGATATTTTTTCTCATGCTGGCTTCTTCCAAAGCAGCCATATAGTCATTGCGGGTTTCAAGCGGAATTACGGTCCACGGATAGCCGCCGCTGGCTAACATGACATTCATCAGAAATCTTCCCATGCGGCCATTTCCATCAACATAGGGATGTATAAATACAAAGAAGAAGTGGCCTAAAACAGCCCTCACAGCGGGCTCTTTTTCATTTTTTAAAAGCGTGAAAAAGGCCGGCATTAGATCACGCACGGCTTCACAGCGAGGCGGTATATGCCTTGATTTACGTATATAGACAGGCTGGCTGCGATAGCCGGCAAGATCAGATGCCGTTATTATACCCGCACTTATACTTGGGGCGAACAGCTCTCGGTACCATATGGAGTGATCCTGGCATACCACTGTTCCTGCTGCGTTTTCATTTAGAACCTTGGTCAAGCTTCTCTTCACCGCTTGAAAAGCCTGCCAGTAACCACGCGCCGCCAATGCATCGGCGTACGCTTTGTCTTTGCGGTTTGTTTCCGGGTCCCAATTCCCTGAGCGAATACGTTCAATAAGCGCTTCACTAACACGGTACCCTTCAATAGAAAGCGAATGGTAGGCATCCGTCAGGTATAGGTCGTCGACATGTTTAAGATATTCGTCGGTGTTCTGGCGCATGGCAGGCGCCTGCGGAAAGTTTTCAAGGACAACGCCGCGCATCTCGGCCCAGTTCATCCGTATCCGGTTGACGTAAGGTGAAAGCTCGCGTTCACTGAAAACAATGGCCGGTTTTCCCTCAAAAGGGTCGTTCTCTGTAATGCTGTATCCAGCAGCTCGCATTGTCTCGATAATGTTGTCGGCAATCGCATTCTTCCCAATATTTCGGAAAGCGCCGGCAAGCCTGCCGGCTACGGTGCTATGTCCACCTTCAAGAAGCTTGTGCAATATTTCGGAAGCATCAGGAATCATGGACAGCACCGCGCGGGCTTCTGCCGCATGATTTGAATAAAAGCCGGGCGCACATGCAATCAAGGCCGCGGGCAGGGTCATCATCTGCAAGTTTTCTTTGCTTTCGATATCGTTCTTGTCCGGCAATTTCAGGCGGGCGTCCAGTATGGCGGTTTTATGAAGAAGAGAGGTTGGTTTGTTGCCGCCCTTTGGGGTGCGAACAAGCAGTTGTCCCGGGACATTCCAGTTTCCGCTGTGAATGCATAATGATTGTTCAGGGGAAAGGCACCACTGATGACCAAACCTTGATTTAAGGTAATCGGCACAAAATCCCCAAAATGAAGCATACCATGCCGTACTTTCCCCGGTTGGCGCTTCGGGGCGGACCGAAATATACCATCCTTTCATTACTTCTTTGATAAGTCCGTTTTTGAGGAGCCGTTCCCGGTGCGTGCGGGTCATATTCTTTGAATGAATTGCGACGATGCCCTCATCCTGAAGTTTTTTCAGGACAGCGAGAGATTCCGAAAGCTTATCCTGTGGTGTTGCCATTTTTTGGCCTTTATATTGATGTATCCGCGTTTGGTTATTTCAGGTTATTGTGTTCTATTGTTTTTAGGTTTTCGTGTCAAACATATTTAAGGTTATTTGGTTGTTCTATATTCAGGTTATTGTGTTGCTATGCATCGGTGCTTCAGGTGCCATACCTGTCCAGGTAGAAAATGCCGATGAGCGCATTCCATGGTTACGGATTCCGCATGACACCAATTTTGGGGTTAAAAACGCAGTTATAGAGGCAATATTATGGAGGCTTTGGGAACAATCATGTGTGAATTCTATTAGTTGGCTTGGTCCGACCCGATTGAAATCTCTTAAACCAGTTTCTCGGTTTCAGTGAGCCATGACAGCAGGGTGTTGTTGAACGCGCGCGTCCGGTCGATCATGACCCAATGCCCGGCGGGCAAGGCAATCACGCGGTTGCCAGGCCGCTTGGCGAGACCCTCGATCCAGGCGCGCGAGTGGAACATGAGCGGCTTGCGTTCGCCGTAGATATAGAGCATGGGACAGTGCGGATCGAAGGCCCGGAGGCCGCGGAGCCCGCCGGAAACGCCCAGCCAGGCCAGCGCATAGGGATAACCCATTTGCGAACCGATGCGCTCGGGGTCGGTCGGACAACGCAATACGCGCGCCATCCAGCGCGACATGGCATCTCCGATCCTGCCGCCTATGCGCCAGGCGAGGGCCAGCCACATCTGATAGGCCGCCACCATGAGCACGCCCTTGGCGCCCAGTTCCGCGCGGTGGTTTCGCGAGCCGGCGTCACCGATGTCCACGCCGATCACCCGCTCGACAACCTGCGGATGTCGCATGGCAAACTGGTAGCCGAAGAAGCAGCCCCAATCGTGCAGCAACAAGCTTACGCGCTGATCAGGGCAGGCCTCGTCGACCACGCGGCGGATCGTCCCGACAACTTCGGCCAGCGAATAGGCGCGGCCTTTCCGTGACAGGTCGAATCCCGGCAGGGTGAAGCGCACGCAGCGCAAGCGGCCCTTCAAGGCCTCGACCTGGGCATCCCACAACGCGTGCGTGTCAGGCCAGCCATGGATCATCACGATCGCTTGCGGGCCGGCGCCCTCGATCATCACGTCGACATCGCCAATCCTCATGCCGCCAACTCCTTATTCGGGACCGCCGGGCATCGGCATTGGGGGCTTACCACGGCGTGGGTTTGGGGTTGCGCTGGTCGAAGCCTTTCTGGTGCCAGTAAGGATAGGCGGGCTCGCGGTGGCTGGCCGCGTCGAGCTTGGCGATCTGCGCCCCGTCCAGTTGCCACCCCACTGCCCCGAGGTTCTGCTTCAACTGGTCGGCATTGCGCGCGCCCACCACCACGTTGCTGACCGTCGGCCGCTGCAACAGCCAGTTGAGCGCCACCTGCGGGATGGTTTTGCCGGTCTCGGCCGCCACCTCCTGCAGCGCGTCCACCACCGTGAACAGGTATTCGTCGTCCACCGGCGGGCCGCCCTCGGCGCCGCCCTGGGCGATGCGCCCCTCCTTGGGCGGGTTGTTGCGGGTGATTTTGCCGGTAAGGCGCCCCCAGCCCAGCGGACTCCACACCATCAGCCCCACGCCCTGGTCGAGTCCCAGCGGCATCAGTTCCCATTCGTAATCGCGCCCCACCAGCGAGTAGTAGCCCTGGTAGGCCACGTAGCGGGCCAGCCCGTGTTTTTCCGACGTGGCCAGCGACTTCATGAGGTGCCAGCCCGAGAAGTTGGAGGCGCCGATGTAGCGCACCTTGCCGGACGCGATGAGGTTGTCGAGCGCCGCCAGGGTTTCTTCCACCGGCGTCAGCGCGTCGAAGCCGTGCATGAAGTAAACGTCGATATGGTCGGTGCCGAGCCGCTTCAGGCTGTCTTCCGCGGCGCGGATGAGGTGGTAGCGCGACGAGCCGCATTCGTTCGGCCCTTCGCCCATGGCGAAGGTGGCCTTGGTGGCGATGAGCACGTCGTTGCGCCTTCGGCCCACCGCCTTGCCGAGAATTTCTTCCGCCAGGCCGTTGGAATAGATATCCGCCGTGTCGAAAAAATTCATGCCGTGCTCAAGGCAGATATCCACCAGCTCCGTGGCTTCCTTCACATCGATACTGCCCCACTTCCTGAAGAATTCGCTGTTGCCCCCAAAGGTGCCCGTGCCCAGGCTGAAGGCCGGCACCATCAGCCCCGAGCGCCCGAGTTGGCGATATTCCATGCTCATGGTGGTTCCCCCTCTTTTGGTTGTGGTGGGTCCATACGTTGCCATAAGCTATCAACGGATGGGCCGCGCGCAAGGGGCCGCCTTTCAGTAAACGGATGAATCGGGGCGCACCAAGAGATCTACCTGCTTTCACGTCGCTTATGCGTCATAGCCGTTGATTTCGGCAAACTGTAGCGCCATTTTGACCACAAGAATTCTCGCTATACCGCAATTGGTCTTTCTGCTGTTCCTAACCAGATACCGATACGTCGGATGCTAAGCCCTCCGGGTAGAAAATGCCCATGAGCGCGCGCCATGGTTTTGGTCCGACCCGATTTGCCCCCTTAGTAAGATGAACTTCATTTCCGGTTTGACCTGACTATGGCTCTATAGTTTAGAAGAAGTTGACGGTCATCGACAAAGTCTTTCCCGATAGCCGGAAAACCTGCCAATACATGCTATTTTGAAAAAGGTGTCCGCATGCGAGATTACATCAAAGGCGTGTATCTATGCCTGATCGTCGGCAGCGTGACTTTTTCCTGGGGCTGCAAGAAGGATCCGGGTCCGGGCGACAGGTCCTGGCACCAGGTCGTGGCAAACCATCTGCGAAAAGTCGATGTGGGCGGATATTCGCTGAATGCCGTTGACATGGGAACGGGCATCCCCGTGGTCATGATTCACGGCTTCGCGGATTCCGCCTACTGCTACCACAGGAACGTCCAAACGGTTCTCGAACATGGATTCCGTGTTGTTCTGCCCGAGCCGCCGGGATTGGGCCAATCGGATATCCCGCCCGCACCCTACGTGTACAGCGTTGAGAACCAGGCCGAGGCCATCCGCACCTGTTTGGACCGGATGGGCATCGAGCGTTTCATACTGGTCGGCCACTCCATGGGCGGTGGGATTGCGCTGTATTTGGCCACGCACTACCCGCAGCGCATCGCCAAGCTGATGATTATCGATGCGGCCTGCTACGATCCCAAAAGATTCCAATTTTTCAGGCTACCGGGAGCGTCGCATTTTGCCGGCGCCATTGCCGGGAAATGGATCATCCGTATGGCGTTGAATGATGTCTTCTACGACAAAAGCAAGGTCACCGACGCCATGGTCTCCGAGTATGCGCAACCTTTACGCAAACCAGGGTACGTGAAGGTATTGGCAGGACTTTCGAAGCAATATTTTTCCGAAGCGCATACCGCCATGCAGTCGCGCTACGGTCATCTGGACACGCCCCTGTTTATTGTCTGGGGCCGCGCAGACACCTGGCTCCCCCCTGAATTCGGGGAAACGCTTGCCAGCACGGCGCCACATGCCAGACTATATCTTTTGAAAGATGCAGGCCACAGCCCCCATCAGGAGCAACCGGAAGTATTTAACAAACTGCTTGCTGAATTTTTAAAGGACGGCGCTTGAGCAGGGAAGTGGCGATGAGGGCGTGCCATGGCTGCGGCGTTCGCATAACCCTGATTTTCAGGTCAAAAATGGCATCATAGGGACTATATTGGGGTGGTTTTCGGAACAATCATGTGTGAAATCTCTTAGTTGGCTTGTCCGACCCGGAATCAGGCTCTGCCGTAAGGTCGTTAAGATAATCTGGTGTGCAAACCATTTGTGCACTTTGTCAACAACGTCCCCTCGATGGTCTGGAATCAGCGCCTATATTGTCTGTGATTGGCTTGACAGACAGCCAGAGGACCCGGGAGACTTAAACGAGATAGCGTTGCGGTTCGGATTGTCTCGAAGCTTACTTACACGCGAATTTAGAAGTTATACGAATACAAGCATTGTTGAATATATCAATATCCGACGCCTCCAAAAGGCCGGGATAATTCTTTCATCAACAGGTGAAGGTATTGCCGAGGCAGCATTTCAGAGCGGTTTTTCAAGTTTACCCAACTTTTATAGGCAGTTCAAAAGAATGTATGGTGTGTCACCAGCAGAATTTCGCAATCAATTCTTCAAAAAAGTCGAAAAGGATGTTTGAAAGATCACATACTGATGGAGATCTCGGCGATAGAGATCGATAGTAACACTGGGGGCATCGATACGGGCTTGGCGAGGCAGACGGAGAGGTTAGCAGATCAGATTGAAAATTGATACTTATTATGAATGGGCCCCCTTTTAGCCCCTAATCCTCCACCTCCGACCAACGATAGAACATCTTGAGCCCATTACCATGAGAATTAGGCAAACGCTTATCATGCTGCAATCGCCCAACGACAATTCCTGGCGCTATTTTTATTTTCTTTGCAAAGGTCTTAATTGGGGCGAATGATCGCCCATCCCATGATTCAATAAATTTTCGGTAATCGGCTGGAGGAATTAATCTATCCCTGGCGAAGGCATTGGCTTCTTCCTCTTTTTCACAATTCATACCGTTGCCTTCTATAAAAATTTCCTTGCGTCCATGCAGGAGTATATGCCCCGCCTCATGAAAAAATGTGAACCAAAGATGGTCATTGCTCTTATACCGGAGGCTCAACTGAATGACGGCCTTGTTGCCGAGCCAACGGGTTGCGCCATAAACCCCGGTCTTTGACAACTCGGGGACAAAAACTACTGCTACACCAGCCGAAGCACAGACCTCTAACAATCTCCTTTGGAAAAGATGCGGCTTTTCGATGGTCAGCCCTCGTATGTTGCCCAACGCCTCTTGAAATCGTTTATTATTAAATTGGTCACAAGATATTTTTCTTGCTTCGAGCTCACCCTGTCGAAGCCAGGCCGATACCGATTCAGCGCAGGCCTCAAAGCGTTGTGTCTGTCGATAAGCCACTTGGTGTTTTCGCCAAACTGTCACCCATTGATCAGGAGATGCCACCCCAAAAAAACGTAAAACTTCAGTCAGTTGAGATATCTTGTCTTTTTTTTTAGGAATCCACCCCAGTTTGGTCAGTTGACCAACGGGCACCTTTTTTAACCAGTCCAATTGGGAGGACAGTCTCTTTGCTTCGGCTAAACGGGAGCGATCTTCCTGGAACTGTCTCTCAAGGTTGTTCCAGAAATGCGCAGGACGGCCAAGCGAATGTTCAAATTTCAGCGCTGTATCTGGTGTTATAGGCGATTTCCCCTTGATGATTTCATTGATGGTTTTTTTTGCAAGTCCAGTCCTAGCAGCTAATTCGGCCTGGGTCATGCTGAAGGCTTCCAAATATTCCTCCAAAACCTCTCCTGGTAGAACCAAATAATCCGGATCATATTGCGTTGAGGTCTTATCAGCCATGGGTGTCCTCCACTCCCAGTATTTTGATCGCAGTGACCTGGGACCAGTCTAATCCACCGTCATCAAGCTTTGGGACAGGATCATGATCGGGGGTGAAAATTAGACGGTAGGGATGATCCAGATCCACGGATAGTTGACCAGACCTTTTCCCTTCAGTGAGCTCATGACAGCGGCCAGGCGGACTTTTAGGCGGCCAGAAATCCTTCAAACTATTAGCCGCCCGCAATTCTGTCATGCGTATGCGTATCTTCTTAGCCCGCGAACTACCGTGAATTTTCACGAGTTGCGGCCCCTCGTTGAAGGATTTTGCAAGTTTCTTGTTCTTAAAGGATATATTCATATATCATATAGTCAAGAAGTTGTTAACCCATTAGGTTAATTATTTTTAAGATAACATGGTTGCGGTTTATAGAATGCAAATGTTCTGGAGCCTTGTGTGACTATAGAAAAGTGCGCAGGGGACGTACACAAACATGCGGGATGTTGGCCGGCTTTACTGCAGAAGATGATATCAGAAGCTATTCCAAAAAAGTCTTCTCGCCCGATCCGCCAGCGGCGGGCAAGTATCGGCGTTGATGCCTCGTCTCAAATCCTCGCCATACCTGAGTATGTACCCAAGGGTACTTCCTTCGGGCGCCTACGGATTGATTCTCAGCCTCGTCTTGATCTTGAACGAAAACCCTAATTCTTGGATGGCTTTTGGAAATTGCTACCATAATCGGAACGGCATGTAAAGCGCACGGTTTCGGATTTTCTGCATTATTGCGATGACTTACAATTATATTTTGTTCTGGATGCCCGCCTGCGCAGGCATGACGGTGGAGGGTTGGCCTTCTCGAAATCGGGATCGAGCTTCGATTTATTTCGATTGCGATTTCGATCCCGATAGCGATCCCGATTTGTAGCGCCTATAACTGCATTCTAACCGCCGGAATTCGCTTTATGCTGCGTTTCGCATAATCTCCGCCTGCTTCTCATCCTCCTCCCCCGCGAACGAAATATTTTCGGAGGCGATCCGGATTGTCCGGAAGGGCGACCCTGCCGTACCGGGCGATCCAGCGCCCGTCATTCGGCTGGTGGCTTGCCATGGTTGATGGATCACACCTTCACGAATGCTACCGGTTGCGCTTGTCTCGGACGCCCAGGAATATGCTTGCCGAGATACTTTCGAGGATCTTGGCACGAATCTGGATGATCAGGCAAAGGATGCAAACAATTAGGCTGACGATGAAAACCGCCTCATAGATCAAGTGGGAATGGTCGATTCCGAACATAGAGAAACACCCCTTTCAAAGGTTTTCGAAAGCCCCGTTGCAGGGCTGCGGGATGCCGGCTTTGAGGGGGTTGCTGGCTTGCTATTCCACGATCAGGGCGCATGTCCTTCGCCCTGCGTAGGTCCGGTTCATAAGGTCGGGACGGCCTGGGTTTGACATATATGCATCCGGCGAGCGTCGCGCGAGGGCTCGAACCGATGGCGTCCTCGGGCGATCCCTTGGACCGGTAATTGCGTCATACTTGCAATGTGTTGGGACGCAGATAACTCTTATCGGCAGGCGGCTGTAAAGTCAATGCCTGAACATCGCCATGCGGCACCGCAACCCGATATTCTCAAAAGCTCGTAGCGAAGCCTGCCTGGCGGCAACGATCGATACCGATTGACAACGCCCTACAGCAGGTGTATTGTCCATCATCTTTAACCGCTGTTCCTGGAAACAAACGACATCATCGTAAAGCTCCGGAATGCATCCGGGGCTTTTTGTATTTGGAAGCCCGCACAAAATTTTTGCGTAGGCTTCTGTGCGGAACGCGAAAACCAAAGGAAATCTTTTTGAACACATTTGACACATTTGCCCTTCACCCCCGTGTGGTCTCCGGCATTACCGCCGCCGGCTACACCACCCCCACCCCCATCCAGGCCGAAGCCATTCCCACGGTCATGGAAGGCCGCGACGTCATGGGCCTGGCCCAGACCGGCACCGGCAAGACTGCAGCTTTCGTGCTGCCCATTTTAAACCGCCTGATGGACGGCCCCAAGGGGACCCTGCGGGCCCTCGTTGTGGCCCCTACGCGCGAGCTGGCCGAGCAGATCCACGAGGCCATCGGCGTGCTGGCCCGCAAGACCGGGCTCAAAAGCGCCACGGCCTATGGCGGGGTGAGCATCAACCCCCAGATCAACCGCTTCCGGCAGGGCATCGATATCCTGGTGGCCTGCCCCGGACGCTTGCTGGACCATATCGACCGGAAAACCGTACGCTTGAAAAAGCTTGAAGTCCTGGTGCTGGACGAGGCCGACATGATGTTCGACATGGGTTTTCTCCCGGACATCCGGCGCATCATCGCCCAAGTGCCCAAGGAGCGCCAGACCCTGCTTTTTTCGGCCACCATGCCCCCGGAAATCCGGCGGCTGGCCAAAGAGACCCTCACCCGGCCGGTCACGGTCCAGGTGGGACGCACGGCCCCGGCGGAGACTGTCAGCCACGCCCTCTACCCGGTGGAGCAACACCTCAAGACCGCCATCCTGCTGAAACTGTTGAACCGCACGGACGGCGGATCGGTGCTGATCTTCACCCGCACCAAACACCGCGCCAAGAGCCTGGGGGCCAAGCTGGACAAGGCCGGCTACCGCTCCGCTTCGCTGCAGGGCAACCTGTCCCAGAACCGGCGCAAGGCCGCCCTGGACGGTTTCCGGGAAGGCGCCTTCCAAATCCTGGTGGCCACCGACATCGCCGCCCGGGGCATCGACGTGACCCGGATCTCCCATGTGATCAACTATGACATCCCCAATACGCCCGAAGCCTATATCCACCGCATCGGCCGCACCGGCCGGGCCGCCCGCACCGGGGACGCCTTCACCCTGGCCACCCAGGAAGACCATGGCATGGTGCGCAGCATCGAGCGCCTCCTGGGAAGCCCCCTGGAGCGACGCCGGCTGGAGGATTTCGACTACCAGGCACCGGCTCCCAAGCAGGACAGAGAATTCGCCCGTCCCCCACGCCCGGCCGGCCGCAACCAACGCCCTGCCGGAGCCGCTAAAGGCCGCCGAACCTGGCCCCAGCGCAAATCATCCGCGCCTTCCACGGCCAACCGCCGTTCGCAAACGCGACGCCGAGCTTCCGCGGCTGCATAACAGCGTTTTTTGCCCCAAAATTTGATAAACGGAAGGGCGGTCCTCGGACCGCCCTTTTTCTATTGGGCGGGATTGAATTCCTTACTCTAGTGCAGTGGGCTTCAGATACCCCTTTAGGAAAGCTTTAAAATGGTTTTGCGTTTTTGATTTTCTGGTTTCCCATTGTCCCGCGCTGAGCATCGGCGATGCGGCCGGATTAAAGCGCGCGGACTGTCTGAACCCTGCTGAAAGCGGGGTGAGTTTCCGCGTGCTCCGGCCGTGTCGACGACGCGCAGGGCAGCCCCGAAGGGGCCGCGGGACACGGGCGTCTGAAGCCTGTCACGCCGAGGCGTGATTGGTTCGTTTTCTTCCACGTGGAAGAAAATGAACAAAGGGAAAAATAAGGTTTTGTTCAAATTAAAAAGGGGCGGTCATCAGACCGCCCTTTTTATGTTGTTCTGAAATTCACCAAAGAAACTCCGTCGACCAATTGCCCAACCCAGCCATCACCCGCCTGATAGCCTCCTCCATGAATAGATAACACCTGAGACGGTGCGCTCTTGTCTGAAAAATCCCCTTGTGCGAACAGGGCCTGCCATGTTATGGGCATAAGTTCATAATAGTAAATTTTGGCACCCTGGGGAAGGCCGCTTCCGGGCCCTTTTCAAACACGGCGCGAAAGGTCTTCATTTCTCCACCATGAGCCGGCCCGAACCGCTCACGCCATTATCGCCAACCTGGATAAGAGGGGGGTTAGCGAAAACGAACATGAATAATTTCGATCAGTTTATGAACGACTTGCAGGAACGGATTTTCGACGAGGCCCGGGAGGCCTATGGGGAGAAGGGGTTTAACCGTTGGCGCAACCCCCGGTTCAACGGCCGGATGGAATCGGCCGACAGTTTCGCCCGTGTCACCGGCGATTGCGGCGACAGCATCGAAATCTATTTGCAAATCGAGGACCACCGGATCACGGACGCCTCCTATTTTACGGACGGATGCGGCTCCAGCAACATCTGCGGCTCGTTTGCCGCCGAACTGGCCATCGGCAAGGATCTGGACGCGGTCGCCGATATCGACGGCGAGGCGGTCTTAAACGCCATCGGACGGCTTCCTTCGGATGACCGGCACTGCGCGGATCTGGCCGCCGCCGCCCTGCAGGAGGCCCTGAGCCGATATATGCAGCGCTGGGTTTCAGGTGAACGCCTCCCCACTGAACCCTAACCGATGGGAGAGGAGCGCAAAATGACCAAAATCGCCATTATCCGTTGTGAAAAGAACGTGGAACGATGCCCCTTGACGGGCTGCTTCAAGTGCCTGACGGCAGCCACGGAAGGGTTTGCCGGATATCAGGCGGCGGTGCCCGCCGGAGTGTTCACCTGCCGCTGCCCAGGAGACAACGTGGCGGACCTGGGCAAGATCCTGAAAGCCAAGGGGGCCGAAGCTATCCATTTCTGCACCTGCACGTTTGCCGGCAAAACCGAAAACGGTTGGGAAATCGCAAAAGGCGGCTTCTGCGACCAGGTCGACGCGCTGATGGAGCAGGTTCATCAGGCAACGGGGCTTGCCTGTGTAAAAGGGACCGCCCATCTGCCGAAAGATTATATCCCGGTAAGGCTGTAAAGAGCTGCGGCTAAGCAGCGCCTCAGACAGCCCTCTTGAAGGAAGCTTGAATTCGGATTTACAATTTTTGGTGTTTGCTGTCCCTTTGTCCCGCGCCGAGCATCCCGTCTGCAGGCGAAAAAGACGCGGCGACTGCCTGTCCGCCGAAGGCTTGCCGCAGGCGGGTTTGAGCCCCGCCGTAGCCTTGGCGAAGGCCGGGCGAGTTCCGGCGCGTCCGACTGCATCAACCGGTCGATGCAGCAAGCATCATGTTGTCAGACAAGGCGTCATGCGAAGTGAGGCGCGCAGTCCCGCCGACGGCGGGATGAGCACCCGAGCGAGTTTGGGACTCACCGAAATATGTAAATGCAGATGAGAACTCCCGCAACGCGGGACAACGCCGCATGGCGGCATGAGGCGCCGCTGCATCGGCCGGTTGGGCGACGCGCAGGGCAAAGCACGGGACATGAGCGTCTGAAGCCTGTCACGCCAAGGCGTGATTGGTTCCTTTTCTTGACGCTTCCGTAAAAAGTCCGATATCGGCGTTACGCTTCGCCCCTCGTCTTTGCGGCGTACCAACGTACGCCTCTTTCCTCAGGGCTTGCAAGCCTTGGTCTCGAACTTTTTTCGCAACCGTCTATAAGATGAGCTAATACGTGTCCATTTTTTCTTCCACGTGGAAGAAAATGAACACGCGCTGGGAAAAAATAAGAATTGTTCAAATGTGCTGATAGATGCGTTGGCAGAAGGACCGTACAGGGGGTAATGGAGGGAAGGTTTATCCAGGCAGGGCGTAAGGGTCCGTCAGGCCACACTGGGCATGATCTTGCGTGGAGCCGGAGCACCTCGCAAGAGTCCTTCGGCAGACAGATCTTCGTCGATGTCCGGCCAGTAGATGCCAAAACCGCCGCCGGCGAGCTTCCAGTTGCCGCGCTGCTCAGCGCTGGCGTGCAACAACCGTGGATACCAAGTCAACGGCGATATTGCCGGAATCCTGCCAGAACCCAGTAGGCCCCCCAGCCCACGAGCACCGGCGCCGCACCGACCGCGACGAACAAAAGCTGGTTTCCCTGCCAGGGCTGCAGCCACAGGGCCGCGGCCGCCGGCCAGATCACCGAAGCCAGGATGGCCAGGCGCAATCGGCCCGAGAGGCGTTTGACCAGGGGACGGGGCGGGGCTTTGCGCACCGGGGGTGCCGGGCGGGACACCATGCGGGGAAGAAAGAACAGCACGATCACAATGATGAGTATCAGCAGTATTTCAGAGAGTCCGGACAATCAAATCTCCCGTTACATTTATCCGCTCAGTGTCCGTCCATAAATGGTAGTTTTTGGTTCCTGGCAAGGCCCGAGCGCGTTTTCCCGCTTCGTGGGATGCCCCGTCTGATCTATTTCCTACCGGTGAGTGTCAACCGGGAAAATAGCCCTATATTCCGAGAATTGAAAACAAGCAGGAAGCCTCAGGTAACGCCCTCGAAGGGGCCTTGAAAACGCTGTTTTTCGGCTTTGGCTTTTCAGGTTTCCCTTTGTCCCGCGCCGAGCATCCCGTCTGTGGGCGAAAAAGACGCGGCGACTGTCTGAGTCCGCCGTAGCGTGAGCGAAGGCGGGCGAGTTTCGGTGCGTCCGACCACGGACGGGACGCGCAGGGCAGCCCCGCAGGGGCCGCGGGACACGGGCGTCTGAAGCTTGTCACGCCGAGGCGTGATTGGTTACTTTTCTGCCACGCGGAAGAAAAGTAACAACTGCAAAATACATCTGATCGGTAGAACCGCTCTGGAGCATCCAGCACCAACCGACCTTATCCCAAGGCGGGGGAAACCTCAACCCCCGGAACCGCCCCTCAGCCGCCCGGTCCCTCGAACGCCATGGCCACCCACTCCTCTTTTAAAAAGGTTTTGGCCAGGCGAAACCCCAGCGCCCCGGCCCGGGAGGCCACCGCTTCCTGCTGGCTATGGAGAATGCCCGAGCAGATGAATATGCCGCCCGGTACCAACACCTCCGGCACATGGGGCAGCAGGGTGAGGACCACCTCCGCCAGGATATTGGCCACCACCAGATCGTAGCGCTCGGCCACGCCGCCCAGCAAATCACCCTGCCAGACCCGGCAGCGGTCCGCCGGCACGGCATTGAGGATCAGGTTCTGGCGGGCCACGATCACCGCCACCGGGTCGTTGTCGATCCCGTGCACGGCGGCGGCGCCCAGCAGAGCGGCGGCCGTCATGAGGATGCCCGAACCCGTGCCGATATCCAGCAGACGATCTTCCGGTTTGAGGTAGATTTCCAGCAGTTGGAGGCACTGGGCGGTGGTGGGGTGGGCGCCGGTCCCGAACGCCATCCCCGGATCGATTTCCAGCACAAGTTCGTCGTCCGTGGGGTGATAGTCCCGCCAGGTGGGTTTGACCACGATGCGCCCGGAAACTTTTTCCGGCCAGAAAAAGGCTTTCCAGGATTCAGCCCAGTCCTCTTCGTCCACGGCCCGGTAGAAGACCCGGTGCTGCATCTGCAGCGGCCCGTCCAATGCCTTCAGGGCCGCTTCGAACTGCCCGCGCTGGTCCTGGTCGAAGACCGTCGCCGGGAAATAGCCGCTCACGGCATGCACGGTGGGGCGCACCTCGTCTTCCAGAATCACGTCCGTGCCGGGCGGCGGTTCCACGTCGGGGTCGTCCACCACCACCCCCTTGACCCCGTACCGGTAGAAGACGTCCGCGATCAGCTCTTCGGCCGCGGCATTCTGGCCGGTGTCAAAATCGATCTTGGCTTCGATCCATTCCATACGGTACGCTCCTGCGCGTGATGTGTCACAGGCGGCATCTTGCATCCCCCGGCGGCGTTCTCACCACATCGTTCGTCCTCGACGTAGCTTAGCTACGCCTGCGGCGCACGATGGGCTGCGGCCTTGCCGGGGAACGCAATCTACCGCCTGTAGAAAATCACAAATAGATCTTGATTTAAATTGTCTTTAGCAGCTTCTTAGTGAAACTCTTTCCCCACAAAATGAGAGGCTTTAGCAATCTCTCAAATGGAGAGTCACGGTTTTAAGGTTTTGAAGTTTATCCCCTTTGTCCCGCGCCGAGCATCGACGATGCGGCCGGCAGGAAGAAGCGGGACACGGGCGTCTGAAGCCTGTCACGCCGAGGCGTGATTGGTTACCGGGTTCAATAAACATGATCATCTTCATCTCGGAAGCAGATCAATTGAAGCTAAGTGCTATGGCTTACAACCCCCACATTATTTCAGAGAAGGGTTAAAGTACCCAAACTTCAACGCCGGAAATCTTTTTCTAATTTTCTTCAACAACCTCGGCACCCCCATGGGCGCCCCCCCCGGCGCCGCCTCCTCCATCACCTGATAATACCGCAGGGGATCGTAGTTCAGGTTGCGCCACTGGATCAGGTGAATGGGATGCGCCTCGAGAAAAGCTTCCAGGGCCCGGTATTCCTCCGGCGTGTCCGTAAACCCCGGCAGGTTGAGGTAGTTGAGCGCCACGTGGCCTCCCCGGGCCAGGGCTTCATCCACGCTTTGGATCACGTTCTCGAAAGTGTAGCCCCGGGGGCGGAAATAGGCCTGGTAACCGTCTTTCCGCAGGCTGTTGATGCTCACGCGCATGCTGTCCAGGCCGGCGTCAAAAAGCGCCGCCACCGTATCCGGCAGACTGGCGTTGGTATTGAGGTTGATGGTGCCCCGCTCGGTCTTCTCCCGGATCAGGCGGATGGCCGGTTCGATGGCTTCGGCCGCCAGCAGGGGATCGCCCTCGCAGCCCTGGCCAAAGCTCACCACCCCGTCCGGCACCCGCTCCAGGTGCGCCAGGGCGATTTCGGCAATCTCCTCCGGCGACGGCATAAAGGCGATGCGGTCCTGGCTGCAGGGAATCGGAGAGTCCTTTTGCAGGGACAGGCAGCCCAGGCAGCGGGCGTTGCAGCGGGGCGAGGTGGGCAGGGGCGCTTCGCAGCGGCCGATGAAGAAATTCTTGGCCGCCGGGCAGCCGTATTGCAAGGCGCATTTCTCCAGGTGCGTTCGCAGGCGATTGTCCGGCAGGGCGGCCTGGAAATGCCGCACCCCGCCCTGCACCTTGTCCAGGGGCATCAGGCGCAGGTCCTGGCGGCGCTCCCGGTCCACCTGCTGCACGGCCGTATAAAAGGTGCCGGCATGCCAGCCCACGGCCCCGTAGGAGAACAGCGGCAGGGCCTTGGCGGCTGCCGTCTCCTCATAGGCGCAAAGCCGAGTGATCACGTAGCCCGGGGAGTTGAAGGCCGCCACCGGAAACAGCGGCTCCCCGGGCGCGAAGGGGTTTTCCGCCAGGGTCACCAGCTCTCCGGTTTCCAGGTCCCAGACCACCGGCCGGCGGTCCGGCAGGTACATGAACTCGCTGCCATGGGGGATGCGCTGCGCCGTGCGGGTGGTCAGGGGCGTTAAGAGCGGCCCGTCCATGCCCACGGCGGCAAAACCTTCCAGGTCGATGATCTCTCCCTGGGCGGTGGCCACCAGGGCCGTCAAAAATTGTTCCGGGCGCCTGGCGGCGCCGCGCTGCTTGGGCCGGCGTTTGGTCATGTAAAAAATTGTCCTTTAAAAACCATAATAGTCACGAATAGGCGAGTAGGTAGTGAAAATCCGTTGAATTCTCAAGGGGAAAATGCCCGGCCGGCCAAAGCGTCAGGGCGCCATGCGGAAAAAGGCGGCATGATTGGAGGTGAAAAACGGGGGGTCGTTGTTCAGGATGGCGCGGATAGGGGCCGGCTTCTTGAATTCCTTGGCCAGGAAACGCCGCACCGCATCCCGCTGCCAGCCCTGGGGGTGCACGAACTCCCGGTAGAGGGTCAGATCGCCGTCGTAAAACGGCACGGTCTTAAGCGCGGCCGCCTCCTCGCTGGTGGCCGGCAGGTTGAAGACGGCCAGGTTGAGGTAATCGATGGCGCCGGCATGCGCCAGGGTGAAGGCCAGGGTGCGGCGGGCGGCCGCCTCGGTTTCGGCCGGGGTGCCGAACAGCAGGTAGACGTAGGTGGCGATGCCGGCCTGCTTGAGGGTCTTTAGGGCGGTCGAAACGGTCGCCAGATCCACCCCCTTGCCCAGGGCGTCCAGAACGGACTGGTCGCCGGATTCCACCCCCAGCTTGAGCATGACGCAGCCGGAAGCCCTGAGGCCGCGGACGAAGGCCGGATCGGCCAGATGGGGCGTGATGCGGGCGAAACCATACCAGGGCGCGCCGGGTGGATGGTCGATCAGGTGGGCCATCAAACGGGGCGCCAGGGCGTTGTCCAGAAAATGGATCAGGGGCAGGGCGGGCGACGACGCCAGCGTTTTGAGCTCGGCCACCACCGCCGCGGGCGCCATGGGCCGATAAAGCGTCTTCTCCGCTTTCTCCGGACAGAAGGCGCACTTGCGCCAGTAGCAGCCCCGGGAAGTGCTGTAGGGCAGCACCCGGCGCGGCGCCAGGTAGTCCCCCCAGGGAAAGGAAGAAAAATCGTATCCGCCGCCGGAACCGGCATCGGCCGGGCGTCCGCCGCACATGGCCAGCAGGGCCGCTTCCCCCGGCCCGGCCACCAGCTCGTCCACCAGCCCTTGAAAAGGATTGCGAAACCCCGGGATGTTCAACCACGAGGTCACCAGCCCGCCCCCGCATACGATTTTGGCGTTCGGAAGCCGGGCCCGGAGCCAGCCGATGATGGCAAAGGCGCACAGGGCGTGGCTCATGAAATTGACGGACAGCCCCACGATGGTCGGTTCTTCTTCTTTTAATAAGGTGCCGAGCGTTTGTGAGAAGACGGGATAGAAGGGATTGTCTTCGTACGCTTCGGCGGCCCGCACTAAATCACCGCTGCGCAGGGGCGAGAGGCGCTGCGCTTCGAAGTTGGCCAGGGAAATAGCCGCATCGTAGGGCCGACCGGCCAGGGCAAGCGCCCGGTTCACGTCCATCACGGCGCGTTTATAGCGGTCCCGGTGGCGGTAGAGGTCCGGCGATCGCAGGGCGCTCACGTTGGCGGCCCGGTGTTTCAGGGCCCGCCGCGACCATGTGTCTTCGGCGTCGAAAGGGCGCTGTAGCAGGCCCAGAATTCCGTCCAGGCCGGCATCGTAGACCCGGCAGCGGATCCCGGCGGCCCCCAGCGTTCCGGCCAGCAGAGCCAGTCCGGCCGGGGGCTCGCAGGGCTTGGCCACGGGGGGATAGATCAGCAGAATGGAAGGCTTGTCCCTCATGTCGCCGTCGGCATTTGTCCTTGATCCCCCCTATGGTGACGATAGCGGCTCATGGTCCTGATGTGGAGCGGGCCGGCATGAGCGCCGCCAATGTCATGCGGATCAGATGATCGGTGAAAAATCGGCTTAAAGGGCCGGCTGGCCTTTCGGGGCGACTGTTGCCGTGGCGGCCGAAAGCGCTTGCGAATCGCATCCCGCCTTGCCAAGCCTGGAGCAGACCTGCTACATAGCTCCCGTCGGAAACGCTTGCCGGGGCCTGGCCCTGACCGAACCGCGGCGCCGGGTTGCATTCCCCGATGGACGCCAACAACCGGAAATCGGGCATGTATGATGCCATCCTGATATCACCGCATTATCACTACGACAGCGAAGGGCAACCCCTCCCCGCCCAAGATGCCGTCGCCGTCCAAAATCTATCCATGATCATCCCGCTGGGCATCCTTCACGTGGCCCAGCACCTCCAAGATCGCGGTTACCGGGTGCGCGTGGTGCACCTGCCGCATACGTTCTACGCCTTACAGCGCCTGGGCCTCGCCGTCAACCAGATGCCCAATCCGTTAGAAACCATTCTATCCCAATTCCCGGCCCGCATCTGCGGTATTCAAGCGCATTTCTATCTTTATTGCGGGGGGGCGGTTCGCGTGGCCGAGGTTTACAAAAAGATCTTCCCCGACAGCGCCGTTCTGGTGGGCGGTTTCATGGCAACCGCCTGCTGGCAGGACTTCCTGACCATGCCCGGCATCGACGGCGTCGTGCTGGGCGAAGGCGAGAAGACCTTTGAGCGCGTCATCGAAAAAGCAACCGAACCAGGCACGGGGTTTTTAACCACCATCGACGGCGTCGCCGCCCGCAACGACCAGGGCTGCGGTGTGGCCCGCCCGGCGCGCCCCGACGGCCTGCTGCCGCTGGAAGCGATGCCGCTCATCGCACCGAAGGCCAAACCGTTTGCCGACCTGTTATGGCCGCGACGCAGCTTCATCAATATTTCCCGCGGGCTGTGCCCGGAAGCCTGCACCTATTGCGTGGCCAACAACCGGACCATCAACCCGCGTCGGTTTCAGTTCATGCAGATCGATCGGATTCTCGCGCAGCTGCACTTGTATCAGGACCACGGCATTCAAAGCGTTTTTTTGGGGGAAAATCATTTCCTGGACACGGCCTTCATGAAAACGTTGATCGCGGCCATCATCGGCGAGAAGCTGAACCTGAGCTTCGAGCTGGAAACCCACCCCGCGCTGTTTGATGACAAGGACCTCCTGCCTAAAATGGTCACGGCTGGTTTTTACCGCTACACCATGGGCTGCGAGAGCGGTTCCGACGCTCTCTTGAAGCGCATGGGGCGCCGCTCGAGTTCGAGACAGATCATGGCCGGCGTCCGGCGCATTGCCGACGCAGGGGGGCTGGCGGTGACCTCCTGGATATGCAACCTGCCGGGGGAGACGGAAGCTGATTTTGCGGCCACCACGGAAATGCTCGCCCGCGTCGTCGCGGCCGGCGGCTTCATCTACTGGATCGAAAACCTGCACGTCCTGCCCGGCAGCCGGCTCTACGAGAATCCGGCCCGATGGCAAATCGACATTTTGCTCGCGCGCCTGACCGACTGGATCCGCTGGGCGCAGATCTCCAAAACCTTTGTGACCCCCGAGGAGGCCGCCGGGGATCCGCAGCGCTACCTGACCCATCGCAACCACGGGACGACCCCGCAGGAAATGATCCGGCGCTTCTACATCCAACGCGGACGCGCCCGTGACCTGGTCCCGGAGATGAAGGCCAATCTGGCGGATCGCGCGGACCATCTGCCGCCGGAACTGGTGCACACCGAGACGCAGAAGCTCGACTGGTATGCCGTCAAGGGCTGGCAGCTGCTGTTGTTCTAGTCGAAGCCATTCCACAAGGAGAGCGTGATGTCCGATCTCAAAGCATTGAACCCCGAAGGCCTCCCCGCCAATTTCAATCTGGCGGAACACGGCGAAAAACCCATTATAACCATAGCCGTTCAGGACCGCACGCTCCGCCTGACCTATCAGTTTCCCGGCTACAGCTTTGCCGACCTTTCCGCAACGGCCGGAGCGGGCGCCGATCCTGCCGGCCAGACCGATTTCCTGCACGAGGTCGGCATCCGAGGTACCGGCTTTCTTTCCGAAAGCGGCAAACCGCTGCTGCCGTCATTTGGGCGGTTTCTTCAAATTCCGCCAGGCTTCACCTATAAGGTCCGGGTAGAAGAAAGCGGTCTGCGCGAACTGGAAAACATGAAGATCAGACCGGCCCAGGAGAATGCCACGGACCAGGCCCCCTGGACCTTCGAATTCGATGACGCGACTTATGGCAAGGATCACTTGTATCCCGAAAAGATCGTGGAAGTCAGCGAACCGTTTTACATGGACGGCTACCGCACCCTTTGCCTCCATGTCCGGCCCATGCAGTACAACCCCGCCAAGGAACGGCTCTACTGCTATAGCACCATCGAAGTGGCCGTCGAATTGTCGCCCGAACCCGCGCCCCAGGAAAGCGGCAAGGCAACCGGCGAAGTGCCCCTGTGGGCTTACCAGGACCAGAAGCGCAGTCTGGAGGGCTTCGGTAACTTTCTTTTCAACCCGGAACGGAAATTTTTTATCAAGGCGGGCCTTCGGGCGCCGACGGGCGAAATGGTGAAGCGCCGCGCCGATCAGCCGGAGTTTTTAATCCTCTACGGAGAAGCGCTTCAAACGCCGGCACGCAAGCTCCAGGTCTGGAAACGAAAATGCGGCCTGGATACCGACATTGTTCCCGTGGCGCAGCTTCTGGCCCCGCTGGGGGCGGGCAGTTCCTGTGCCGACCAGGTGAAGGCCATCAAAACCTTCATCCGGACGATGCGGGGTAAGCCCGGTTCGCCGCTGCGCTATGTCCTGCTCCTGGGCGACATCAGCACCATTCCCAGCGAAGAACGACCGCGGCCCGGCACAGGGGCGGTCCAATGCGATACCACCGATCTCTATTACTTCACCCACCGGGATGCCGAAAGGGACGAATGCCTGTTACCGTGGGTGGCGGGCGGCCGTATTGCCGCCCGGGATGAAGGGGAGGGACTCGCCGTGGTGGACCAGATCATCCGCTACGAAAGCACACCGCCCGAGGATCCGGACTATTTTACGCGCATGACCGTGGCAGCCTATTTCGAGGATAAGGACCGCCTGGGCCGGCAGGACGGCCGCGCCAACCAGGCCTATATGAAAACCATGGAGTCGATCCGGGACCACATGGTTTCCCACGGTTTCGAAGTTCAACGGGTCTATGTTTCCAACAACCGCAGGCCGGCCGAATTCAGCGACGGGACGCCCGTGCCGCTGAAGCTAAGAGAAGAACTCATTTACAAGACGGACGGTCCTCTGGCCACCAAAAAACTAATGGGGCTGATCAATACGGGGCAGTTGATCATCGGCCACCGGGGCCACGGAGATCAGCTGGGCTGGCTCAATCCCCCGCTTAGAACGGCGGATATTCAATCGATTGCCGGCACCACCCCGTCCATCTTCTTCAGCATCAGCTGCCGCACGGGCAGTTTTGATGGTGCACGGGAATGCTTTGCGGAAGAGCTCCTGGCCATGAACGGCGGCGCCCCCTCCCTGGTCGCGGCCACCGAACTGTCCGGTTCCTGGCGCAACGACAGTATGATCAAAGCCCTGTTCGATGCCATCTGGCCGGGGGTTATTCCGACCTATCCGGTCACGACGATGCGCTTCCCGGTAAAATACTACCGCATGGGGGACATCCTGAACTACGCCAAGGCTTATCTTCTGATCGCCCACGGCGTCAACGCCAACACCCAGAAGCATTTTGAAATCTATCACGTCGTGGGCGATCCGACGCTCCATGTCTGGGGCAGCGAGCCAGGGCCGTTGCGTCTGCGCACCCGGCTAGCGGAAGACATCCTGGTGGTGAACATGAATAGCTGCCCCAGGGATGCCGTATTGTCCGTGTGGTATGAGGAAGATTGCCTGCTGAAGATGGAACCGACGGGAACCCGGCTGGCCATTCCGCTGATGCTTTTCGATCAATTGCCCGATGATGCCCGAAGCACAAAGCGGAAGAAGCCCTACCAGCTGTCCGTTTACCTCTGGGCACCGGGCCACCGCCTGGCGGCGTCGCACCTCTGGTTCTGAGGCAGGCGACCCGGTGTGGGCGTGGCCCGGCGACGTGGGCGTTTAATCAAAGCTAATAATCCACATTCTCCGGAACATTGAAATCACGTTTGATCGTGTCCCGCTGAGCAATGATTTTATCGACGTCGGCCGCTGTTACACCGTCGTAGTTGTTGCTCGCGAAAAAATCCACAAGGTCCTGCCGGGTGCAGTCCGGGCTGGCGACAATACCCACAAACGCCGCCGAAAGGTCACGATCGCCACCGACATCGGTCAAGAAATCAAGAATACCTGCCATGCTCTCCTCCATCTCTGTTTGGGGGTCCGAGACCCGTTTATAAACCCCGCACAACACCGCTGAGGGCCTCATCGGAAGCCGACGCCCCATGCGGTGTTGGTCTCTATACAGGTTGTTCGATGCCGGCTAAAACCCTTTGACAATACGGAACTTCAGGCTGCATATCCATAACGGATGGCGAGGGGTGCAGCTTGCCGTGCTTGCGGCAGTAATCGATGTAAGAGCACATCGGGCAGGTGGTGTCATCCTGCGCAACCGCTTTGCGGTAGCAATCGCACGTTAATGTCCTAGTTATCATACCGGGTCGGTATTGTCCAATAATTTCCGGGGTTGAGTGGGCCAGGGTGATATCCAGGTTGGCGCGGACCATCAGTTTGCCCGGCCGCACAAGGGCATGTGATCGCGGCACCAGGGGCAGCTGCAGCATCCCAGCCGCTACGTTGACCAGGGGATCGTTGAGGACATGGGTGTTCAAACCGCAAAGGTTCAGGGCGGATACCGTCCGCACCATTCGCAGAAAGTCATCCGGGCCCAGCAGCTCATCGCAAAAATCGCAGGGCCCGTTATCCAAGCGGAAAAGCTGAATCAGGGTCAACCGTTCGATGCCGCTGAAGGTTGCGTTCAGTTCCGCCGCAAAATCCGGCAGCTGCATCAGCAGTGTTTGCCCGAGAGCTGCAAAAACCGTCACCGCCAGTCCGGCATCGAGGGCCCGGCGGATCCCTTCGGCCGCCCTGCCGTAAGCGCCCGCCCCGCGCATGGCGTCATGGAGAACGGCGGGTCCCTGCAAACTCACCGAGATCCCCAGACCAGGGTAGCGCGCCAGCCGGCCGGCGACCGCTTCCGTCAGCAACAGGCCGTTGGTGTTTAAAAAAACGGACTCATAACCCAGATCGAAGACGGTCTCCAGGAGACCGAACAGGCCGGACCAGAGCAAGGGCTCCCCGCCCGTGAGATGCAGATGCCAAAATCCGGCCCCATAGGCTTCCCGGCAAAGGGTTTCTGCCAGTGCAGGCGTCAGGCGGTCTTCCGGCGTGACCCCCACCCGGGCAAAGCAGTGAACACATTCGCTGTTGCAGCGCGCCGTCAACTCGATGCCCAGGTGGCCAACCTTGGGAACCTCGGGTCTTGGATCGCGCGCCCCAGCCTTCATGGCGCTGTCCTCCCTTCGACGAGCGGCGCTGCCAGGCATAGCAGCTCGTGCGCCAGCCCTTCCAGCTGAATCGACGCCATGGTCTTTGCCGCGCCGTCCAGCTCCCGCCTGATTCTGTCTATAAGGGTTTCCACAATTCCCCCTTGATCAATGGCCTCACGGATTTGTTGGATGCGCACGGCTGAGTTCCTCTCGCAAGGCCGATTCCATAGGTGCCGGACCGGCGGCGGCAGCATGTAGTAGACCGCAGAGGGGCTTCCGCCGGCCAGATCGGCGTCCATATCCTGCAGATCGTCCATGAGCCGCCAGGCCGTCCCAAAAGCACCGTAGGCGAACTGCAGGGCCCTGCAAAAAGACTCCTCCGCTGTTATCCCGGCGGCCAGGAGCACCGGCACGGTCATCCAGGTGGCCATCTGTTTCAGAAAATGCGTACAGTAGCCGTCCAGGTTAGTTACTGCCGGTGGCGCGTCGATGCTGGCATAGTAGTCGTTGGTCATGTCCCTGACGATCCCGTCGCCCTTCGGGATGGCGGCCGCCAGCGGTTTGAGGCCGGCATTCATCCGCAGCCAGGCCTGGCTGCGGAGTAATAAGCTCAGATGGCTGGCCGGCAGTTGCCCGTCATTGAGATGGTCATCCAGCGGATGCAGAAAGAGCGCCATGGCATGGGCTCTCAGGGCATGACGGTGGACCTGATGCCGTGGGAGGCCGCCGTCGGGTCTCAATTGTTCCAGCCAGTAGAGGATGGACCAGGACGGGGCGAAATAGTTTTGGAAGTAATTGAATTCCGGAAAAAAGGGTGTTTTGAAATGCTCCATTAAAAGGACGGCCGCATCGGTGTGCACGGATTCGGGCAGCGACCGCAGGAGATCCATCATCTCCTGGTTCATCTCATTGCGAAACGCCAGTTCGGCGGTGGCCAGCCGAACGTCACCGAATCGGGCGACCGGCGTTTTCGCTGCCGTTCTCGCGCTGGGATTATTTTGCATGGCGGAGCATTTTTTTTAACAACGCAGGCGGAGCGGTGCCGATCAACGATTCCGCTGCGGTTCAGGGTCAGCGGAACGCTCTGCGGGAGCATGTCTTCTCAGGGTTTGCAGACGTTCCTGATCCCATTCGAGGTTAAGCTCATTGAATAGCCGTTCGGCTTTGTCGAGATAGGTTTCGGCTTCCAGACCGAGCAGTGTGGTATCCTGGACGCCGCCTTCCGCGAGTCGTCGACCGACTTCAAAATAGGTTCGCGACAACTGGATCCGAGCTCCCAGCCGTTCACCTTCACGAATGGCTTTACACCACCAGCGGCGGGCGCGCCGCGGCCGTTGCGTCAGCCATAAAAAGAGCCCCATCAGGCGGTAGGCATCCGTGCGATACTGAGCGACCTTGCGCGTTTGGCGCACCAGCGCCCGGCAGTATTGATAGGCCCGCACCTTCCATTTCAGGGGTTCTCCTTCATCAACGCCGGCAAGGGCTTCCTGCAACCCATAAAGGCCAAGTTCGGCCCGGCTGCGCAGAAACATCGATAACTGCCAGGGTACCGGCTGCAATTCGCGCCGAATGGCCTCGGCTTGATCCAGGGCCTCTTCAGCGGCGGTACGATCTGCCCGGAGAAGATGAAGTTTGGCCAGACAGCCCAAAAAATGAATCATTCCCAAGCCGGATTTTGTTTTTTGGGCGAAGTCGATTCCGGCCGCGATCTCCTTCCGGGCCTCCTGAAGGCGGCGGCATTCCAGAAAAAGACCCGTATTCAGCAACAGTTTGAGGAGTTGCGAAAAGTCATTCTCGTAGATATCCGATATTTCGTCGAGCTTTTCCACCAGCCATTGGGCCAGGGCGATTTCGCCCTGATGCAGCTGGGGGAGGGCATGCCAGTGAAGATGCAGCGAAATGAAGTAGACTTCGCCATAATCCAAGTTGTGCTTCACCAGGTCTTCGTCGAATCTTCCGATGGACTTCCAGTTGCCTGTTAGATAATGATGCAATGTTTCTGAAAAATCGTAGATAATATAAGATTTGAAATTTTCCCGTGTAATTTTGGGTGCGACAAATTTCAAAATCTTGTTGCTGATCCCGAAGGAAAGTCCGCTGAACGAAAAGAGCGAACTTGCCCCAACGAGCAGGCCGTAACCAGCATCAAAATGCTTAAGGTCAAAGCGGGAGATTTGTCCATAGAAATACAGTGATTCTATAAAATAGCGCTTTGGATCAATTATACCCAGCGCTTTCAGTTTCTTATAGAACAAATCACAAGTTTGCAGATTCTCCTCGGAAAGAATCCGTCTGAATTTCAACCAGGGCAGCCATAGGCTGGTCAGGAATTGGGCGAAGCTGGGCAACACCTTTAAAAACGGAAAACGGGCGGGATCGCGCCGCTTTTTCCAATAGAAGGAAAGGGCCCTATCGAAATACTCCACCGCCTCCTCATATTGGCCGCGGTTATAGAAGGCGAGGGCGATGTTCTTTTCCAGCAACGCTATCTTGGCCGCATCGGCTGCCGAGCCTGATTTCTGCCGGTAGAGGCGCAGCGCCTCCAGATAGTAATGGAGGGCCTCGCTCGAAGCCGATGTTTTCAGCGCTTCTTCGCCGGCTTTGATCAATGCGGCTTCGGCTTTGTCCAGTTGCTCCGCCCGGCTGTAGTGGTAGGCCAGCATGCCGTAAAAAGAACTCAATTTTTCGGCAAAAACCTTTTCGATGGTGTCGGCCACCTTCAGGTGCAGCGTCTTGCATTTCTGGGGCAGAATGGAAGCATAGGCGGCTTCCTGGGTAAGGGCATGCTTGAAGTAGTACTCCAACTCTTCGTGCTGCTCCCCTTCCAGAATAAGCTCCATCTGTTTCAGGTAGGACAGGCGGTCGTCCACATTGGAGACCGAACCGGCCACCTCCGCCAGGATGCGGTAGAAAAAATTCCGGCCGATCACGGCCGCCACTTTCAACAGATCCCGGGCGCCCTCCTCCAAACGGTCGATGCGGGACATCAGCACGTCATTGATCGTGTTGGGGATGGTCATGGTGCCGAACTTGTCGGTCACCTTGAAGGTGCCGTTCCGCATCACGACGGCCCCTTCGTCGATAAACGAACGGGCGACCTCCTCTATAAAATAGGGATTTCCGCCGGCACGTTGCACGATCTGCCCGACAACTGCGGTATTGAGACCGCGCAAATCCAGCATGTCGGTAATGAGGGCTTCGCTCATGCGATCGTCCAGGGGCTCCAAGGGAATGTCGAGTTGGTAAGGGAAAAATTCTTCTCTGATGAAAGATCCGATCCGTTGACCGGTCTCTTCATATCCTGGACGGAAAATGTTGATGAACAAGATGGGGGACTGTCTGACAAGACGGAAAAGGTATTCCAAAAGTTCGATCGAACTTTTGTCGGCCCAGTGCAGGTCGTCGATAATGACGATCAGCGGCTGCAGCGCGCTGATGCGTGATAAAACTTCGCGAACGCTCCGGCGGATTAGTTTTTCCAGGGCTTCGCCTTCAATACCTCGTATTCGCTCACGAAAGGCGTCGGGCAGGCTGATGCCCATCAGGATCGCCATGAACGGCAGTACCTCGTTGCCCTCATCTTTAAACAATCCCCGGACCGCCGTCTCCAATTTGCGCCATGTCGCATGTGCGTTGTCTTCTTCCCCGATGTTGGCCCATTGTCTGAGAAGATCAATCATCGGATGAAAGCTCAAGTTGCGGCCCATGGAGACGGCCTGGCCTTCCAGTACGGTCACCCGCCGGATCGACTCCCGCTGTCGGAGTTCGGTCACCAACCTGGACTTGCCGATGCCGGCCTCGCCGATCACATTGACGATCGAACCCTCGCCGTTGATCAGCTTCAGCACTTGCAGCTCCAGCTTGTCCAACTTGCTGGTCCGGCCCACCATCTCGGTGAATATCGCCCGTTCCGAACCCAATTGGGGGCGGTGAATATCTTTGCGACTCGGCAGCACCTTGTAAACCGGTATGCTTTCCGTCCAGCCCTTGATCACCTTTTTCCCCAGGTTTGCGAACTCGAACATGCCATAGGTCTGTCGATAGACCTCCTGGGTGACATAGGTGGTCCCCGGTTCGGCCAGGCGCTCCATACGGGATGCCAGATTGACCGTATCGCCGACGGCCTTGAATTCGACCCGCAGGTCATTGCCCAACGTACCCACCACCACCGGTCCGCAATGAATTCCAATGCGCATGCGGATGGGGTATTCTCCCGCCCGCTGCTGGTTGAAAACAACCATACCCTGATGAATGGCCCGTGCCGCCCAGAGGGCGCGCTGGGGTGCTTCCTCCACGGCGACCGGAGCGCCGAAAAGGGCCATGATGCCATCTCCGGTCATTTCGTTGATAGTGCCTTCGAAGTCGTGCACCTGGCGTATCAGGATTTCATAGATCTCATCCATAACCGCATAGGCCGCTTCTGCGCCGAGACGTTCGACCCGTGGGGTGAACCCCTCCATGTCGCAGAACATCACGGTGACATAGCGGCGCTCCCCTTCGATGCGGTCGCGCTGGCTGAGGATTTTTTTGGTCAAGCCCTGGGGTAAATAGCGCTGAATCTTAGCGAACTTGTCATCGAAAGACTGGGCGGACAGGCCGCCGCTGGAAGGGGCTGATAGGGCGGTACCGCAATGACTGCAAAAATTGGCGCCTTCCAGGTTTTCAAATCGGCAGTCGGGGCATTTCATTCCAGCATCACTCTTGCGAATCCTGCACGACAGGGATGAAAGCGCATGCGCGCAGGCACGCTATCCTGTTCCAAGGGGAAACAGGCGATGGGCATGACCGGCGGCAGGGGTTGTTTGAATAGGATTTTTGTCAATAATTCGGCCGGCTGTCAAGAACGCAGTTCGCTAGGCACACCGGTGGAAGGATTCCAGGAAATAATGGCTCAGATGGCCGGGGAATCGAACGCGTCCCCGGCCGGTGGATTCTGCAGCAGGCTATCGATGGTTACGGCGTCCGGCGCAGCGCTTCAAGAATACTCTCCGTTGCCAGGCCGTCCGGTTCCAGTCCCTTATCACGCTGGAAGGCCTGAATCGCCGCACGCGTTTTACCGCCGAAGAGGCCGTCGACCGGACCCGGCTGGTATCCCAGATCCGTCAGGCGCTGTTGGACCTCACGGACCATTTTTTGCCGTGCCAAAGCGGCTTGCCGCGCCCTGGCGGAACGCTGTTTGAGCTGTTTCGTGTAGGCCTGCACACCGGCTTCGGACAAAAACCGGTCCTCGACAGGAATCCCCTGGGCGCGGGCCAGGCGGAACCAGCGCAGGGCCTCCCGGTCGCTTTGCGCCACCCCCACCCCGCTGGCATACATCAGGCCGAGCATATGCATGGCCGCACCGTGTTCCTCCTTGGCCGCGGCTTCGAAATAGCGGGCGGCCTCAGACGGGTTGCAGGAAATATAGGCCATGCCCATCAGGTAGTTGGCCGGAGGATAGCCGTTTTCCGCCGAGCGCCGCATCCACTGCAGATACTGCTTGGGATCGCGTTTGACCCCTTCCCCGGCCAGATACATGTTGGCCAGCATGAACTGACCGTATCCCCCCTCGGCCTCGGCTGCCGTTTGGTAGGCGGCCAATGCGCCGGAGTAGTCTTTTTCGGCGTAGGCCGTGTCACCTTTGGTCTCGGCGGCACTGGCCTTGAAATAGTTGGCGGTGGACGTCATGCGCGATTTGACGGAATCCGTAAATCCTGCGCAACCGGTCAGGAACAGCAGAACGAGCGGGAAAACGATCCATTGGCGATTGAACATGATCAACTCCTGAAGGGCATCGGTTTTTCGATAGGTCATGCACCGGACTATTTGTGGCCGCCACCACCACCTCCACCGCCACTTCCGCCACCGCCGCCACTGGTATTGTGAACCAGGTAGCGCCGGCCACTCGCCGTGACCACATAAAAGTTGTGGGTATCCGCCACCTGCAAATTGTACAACGGCGTATCGAGGCGTTGGAAATCGATGCTGACAATCGCCACCATGCGGCCGTCCACATGGACGGCATCGCCCTTGACAAGGTCCCGCACCCTTTTCCAACCGGTCGGCGTGAGCAGTCGTTCCCCGCCGGTGGTGCGCAGATCGCCGTTGATGGTATAAAGATGGTTGGCCTCGACCCGGTAGCGCTCGACCACCGGACGGCCCACGGCCCTATCATAGCCGATATCGTAGGTCAGCACCCTGTCGCCGGGCGTGATATCTTTGAAAGGCTTAGCGCTGCCATCTTCCATCTTCACGTGTGCATCCGGCGGGAAGCAGCCGGTCGATTGCGAAAGAATCGCCTGCTTTTCTTTTTCGAGTTTGTCCACCTGCCGCTCCAAACGTTGGATTTCCTTCTCGGTGCCTGCCACCTGGGCATAGGCCCCGTCCGCCAGGTCTCCGTAGCTTGGATTTGAGTCCCCTTTGGTCCAGCCTCTGCTCTTGTAGTCGGCGACGCTGTTGATGACACCGATCTGCCGTTGCTGGGTCTCATATTCTTTGAGGCCGTCGATATGCTTCCGGGTCCGTTCAATATCCCCTTGGACCTCCTCCAACGTGCGGCGTGGTTCCGGCGGCGCCGGGGCGACTTGGGGTGAATCGCTGGGGGGGGAAGACGATCCGCCGGCGCTCATACAGCCTGCGACGAAGATGAGCAGAAGGAGAATCAATAGGCCGGTGGAGCGCCTCCCGGTATGCCGCGGTTTTCTTTCCATAGAAGACCCCTTTGTCGTGTCGAAAAAGCAAATTCAGAAATGTTACCGTGCGTCCATCCCGGCCATCGGTCGAATGGGTTTTTGAAAATCAGCGCCGTTTTCTACTATGGCACCCCCAATCTGTCAAAGTAAAAACTAAAAATACCGCCCTTGGCAAACGCGTTTACCGAACCGGCTTTACGGCTTCGAGTAAAGCCGAAACCACAAAGTCTTCGGCCTTTTGTGCGGGGGCCCAGGTTTTAATCAGCGCGCGGCTTTCCTTGCGAAGGTCGATGCGAATTTCAACCAGGAGCAACCGGGCCCCGTCCGGACCTGAAAAGGATATCCGCTCCGCGCCACAGGCTAGAATGCCCGTCACGAAACGGGCAGCGATGGAAGGGCCTGCAATAATCGTTTCAGGAGGGTTGAAAATGGGCGCGGGCGGCCGCCAGGCGACGCGTACGTACACTGGCGGCAACCTCGAGAATCTTGTGATCGCGCTGCCACCACAGCCGGGTCCGGGGATCGACCTGCTCCCAGAGAGGCACCGCCTCGTCCAGCACACGGGCCACCTGGGAGAGCAGTCCCCCCAGGGCAAGGTGGACATGGGGGGCCAGGGGCGGCGCCAGGGCCAGGGTCCGTGCCGTCACCATCAGGGACAGCAAGGTTTCCAGAAGGGCATCGGGCCAGCCGGAGCGGCGTCCGACGCCTGCAAACCAAGCCAGAAAAGCGCCGGTCACATGCACATCTTCCAAGGTGCGGAACGGTTTGATGGCCCGGAGATAGCCATCACCGGGCAGGAGGGCCTCGTCCGTCAGCCCCACCGCCTCGAAATCCACCCGGCCGTGGGGCATTTCCGGAACAAACCCCAGGTTCGGCAGGGAGGTAATGTGGACACCGTCCAGGTCCGCCGGCACCATCGCCATCCGCAGGCGGTTGCGGCCGTCGGGCATCGCGCCGGCAGAGGCCGCCACCATCAGCAGGTCGGCCCCTTCAGCCCCCGTAACAAACGTTTTCGTGCCGTCCAGCCGCCAGCCGGCGCTCCCCTCAGCAGCGCTCAGGCGGGTTCGGATGCCCGCGGGATGGGCACCATGGTCTTCGCTGATGCACAGCGCGGCGAGCTGATCGCAAGGGTGGTCAGGCAGCAAAGCCTGGATGGCCGCCTGGTAGCCGGCGGCAAAGGCCCAGGCCGGACGATCCGCCGCCCAGCCGCCGGCCAGGGCCCGGTCGATGGGCTGCTCCCAGCGGGGCACGATCTTCCGCCAAACTGCTTTCCAGGCCGTAAAATCATCGATCCGGCCGGGCGGCTCCGCCGGCGCCTGCAGGAGCGCTTCCATGACCGCCATATCGACCCCGCTCACAGCACCAGCTCCTGGATGAAGGCCGCCAACTGATCGAGGTTCCAGCAGGCCCGCACCTCGTTGCAGAAGGCTTCGTAAGTGCGCATTTCACTGTCTCCCGAATGCCAGAAGGCTTCCGACTCCGGATTGAGCCAGACCACCCGCCGGCTGCGGTCCCGGACGGCTTCCAGGATGCCTTCTTCGGGATTGCCATAGTTGCTGCGGCCGTCGCCGATCATGATGACGGTCGTCTTTTTGTTGATGCTGTCCATGTGCCGGGCCTGAAACAGACGCAGGGTGCGCCCGTAATCCGTGGGGGCCCCGTAGGCGACTTCCGGGCAGCCGAGAATTTCCTCCAGGGCCCGCTCGATGTCGAAATCATCGAAATAACGGGTGACCTCCACGGGTTCGTCCACGAACACGAAGCTGCGCACCCGGTCGAAGCAGTCCTGGAGGGCGTAGAGCATGGTGAGCATGAAGCGGGCCGAGGACCAGACCGACCCGGAAACGTCGCACAGCACCACGATGCGCCCTTTGCGGGGCGGTTTGCGTCGGAAGCGCAGCCCGATGGGGATCCCTTGGGTGCGGGCGGCGGCCCGCAGGGTGCGCTTGACATCCAGGATGCCCCGGGCGCGCGCGGCGTAGCGCAGGCTCACCATGTCCCGCAGCTTGCGCACCAACCGGGCGATGATCTCCCGCAGCCGGATCAGTTCGCCCGGCGAGAGATTGGCAAAGGGCGTTTGCCCGAGGGCGCCGTAGGCATCGCGGGGCGCGGTCTTTTTGACGTCCAGCGGGGGCAGGGGCGGGCCGTTTTCCGCCAGGAGCCGGCGGGCCGTCTCCAACCGGCGCGCCACCTGCCGCTGCACGGCCTGGCGTGTTTCCCAGGGGATCTCCCGCCAGTGATCGGCCAGATATCCGTCCACCGCCTCCCGGGCCCGGTGCAGGGCGCGCAGCACCGGCAGACGCCTCACCAGCCCCCCCAGATTGGAGCCCGCCCCCCGGGGACCCTGGCCCCTGGTCGGCCCTTCGGACTGCATGGCCTGGAGCATTTGAAGATAGGGCGCCGGATCGGCCGCCAGGAATTGGGCAATGGCGGTCAGGGCCGGCATCTGGGGTTCGATGGCGAGGAGTAATTGCCTGAGCGTTTCCATCTGCGCGGCCAGGGATTGAGCGGCCGGATCCAGGTCTTCCCGGATTTCATGGAAGAAAAGCTGGTAGAGACGGTCGAAGCGGGCCCGCTCCAGCCGGCTCTTGGCAAAATTGGCCCGCAGCACCGTGGCGAACTGGCCCTCGTCCAGAATATCCACCCGGGGCAGCTGGGCCAGACAGTCCAGCGTCTCGGCCGTGGAGATGCGCAGCCCGCCTGCCCGGGCCGCGGCCACAAATTTAAGGATCATCCCCTCCAATGGTTATAGAACTCCCATCGAACCTGCAGCTCAGAAAGCCTCAAACGTGGCTTAAAGAAGGTTTTTGCCTTTGGGTTTTTGTCTTACCCTTTGTCCCGCGCCGAGCATCGGCGATGCGGACGGATTAAAGCGCGCGGACTGTCTGAACCCGCCGAAGGCTTGCCGTAGGCGGGTAAGTTTCCGCGTGCTCCGGCCGTGTCGACGACGCGCAGGATCAAGCGGGACACGGGCGTCTTCTTTTGGTTACTTTTCTGCCACGCGGAAGAAAAGTAACGACAGCAAAAAACCAGTTGGTAAAACCTTACCAGATTCTCCAACGGAGGCGGAAGATTTCGTTCAACATAAAGTCCCTGCTGAACAAAATCCTACATAGACCAGAAATGATATATTTTGGTTCCGGCGAAGGCCGCAGTTCTTTGGAAACCGGAGGCGTAGCCTCGCTACGGCGAGGATTTCCAAAAAGCGAGAACGCCGGCTTGTCCGCCAAAGGTGAGGTTATCCCCATTCGGAGACTCAGTCCACCGGCGGCGGGCCGGGGCCAAAAGATGCTATCTCTGGATGGGCACTACTTGAAATTGACCACTTGATCCACCGCCCCCCGCATCCGCTCGGCATCCTCCCGGTATTTGCAGATCACATTGAGGGTAGCAAGGACGGCCTCCCGGTCGAGGGCTTCGATCTGAAGGCTGATCAGGGCCCGGGCCCAGTCCAGGGTTTCGGCGATGCTGGGTTTTTTCTTCAAGTCGAGCTGCCGGATGCGCACCATGGCGGCCACCATCTGATCGGCCAGGCGGCCGGGCAGCGCCGGCACGCGCCGGCGAACGATCTCCCGTTCGGTGTCCGGCCCCGGGTAGTCGATGTAGAGGTGCAGACAGCGGCGCTTGAGAGCGTCGCTCATGTCCCGGAAGCTGTTGGAAGTGAGCACCACGAAGGGCAGGTGGACGGCCCGGCGGGTGCCCAGCTCGGGAATCGTCACCTGGAAGTCGCTCAAAAGCTCCAGGAGGAAGGCTTCAAACTCCGGGTCGGCCTTGTCGATCTCGTCCACCAGAAGCACCACCGGGGCCGGAGCCAGGATGGCCTGCAAGAGCGGCCGCGGCAGCAGGAAGCGCTCCGAGAAGAAGGCGTCCGCCTCGGCGGCGATGCGATCCACGGCGTCAGCCAGGGTGCGGGCGCCGGTCACCACGTCGCCGATCTTGTCGCGCACGATCTGGGTGTAGAGCAGCTGCTTGGCGTACTCCCACTCGTAGAGGGCCTTGGCCTCATCCAGGCCTTCGTAGCATTGCAAACGGATCAGGTCGCGCCCCATGCTGCGGGCCGCGGCCTTGGCCAGCTCGGTCTTGCCCACCCCGGCCGGTCCTTCCACCAGAATCGGCTTGTCTGCGGCCGCGGCCAGAAAGACAACCGTGGCGATTTCCGGCGTGCAGACATAGCCGGCCTTTTCCAGCGCCGCGCGCGTCTGGTCAACGTCACTGAAACTCATAAGAATCGGTACTCCTTCCTGGTGCGGCAGACGAATCCGATATCGGCCCGGAGACGCCCGATCGGTCCCGGGGCTCAGATCGTACTCATCTATAAAAAGGTATGCTTTAACGGTGACAATCTCAAGGGGAATCTTTACACTAAGATGGCATTGCGGATAACGATAGAACACCTGACCAATTGGTGACCACTGAAGATGGAGGCGGATGCCCGGCTCCATTGCGGAAAGGAAATCCCCATCCTCAATCCTGTTATGCCATTGACGCGGGAGAGGTTCCAGGCGGGGCTGAAGATTTTGATTGCCCGCGATCGCGACTTGGCACGGGTCGTGGAACGCTGCGGACCGCCCCCTATGTGGGCGCGCCGACCCAGCTTTGCCACCCTGGTACGCATCATTCTGGAGCAGCAGGTTTCCCTGGCATCGGCCCACGCCGTCTACCAGCGACTGACCCTTGTCGTTTCACCCTTTTCAGCCGCGCGTTTCCGCCAAATCGATCCAACCCTGATCCAGCAGGCCGGTTTAACGCGCCAGAAACGCGTCTACTGTTTTCACCTGGCGGAAGCCATTGCGCAAAAACACCTGTACCTTGGGCGGTTGCAGCGCCTGGCCGATGACGATGTGCGCCAACGGCTGATGCAGGTCAAGGGCATCGGCCGCTGGACCGCCGATATCTATCTCCTGATGGCTTTGCGCCGCCCGGATATCTGGCCCCGGGGCGATCTCGCGCTGAAAGCCGCCCTGCAAAAGGTCAAACACCTACCCGAGCTGCCGACCGACACGGCTTTCGAGGCCATGGGCCGTCCCTGGCGGCCGTGGCGCGCCATCGCGGCCCGCATCCTCTGGCATGCCTACCTGTCCGCGCGTAACGGGCATACTTAGCGACGCGCAGCGCAAAGGGCGAAAACAAGAATTACACGAGAAAATTGCCGGCCATACGCCGTATGCGGTGCTCCGGAACAACATTGACCCGCCGTGGATCGGCCTTACCCTAAGGAACCTGGCGGCCACCCGCCGGCTAACCAAAGGCCGGGAGCAGATCGTGATCATTTTTTTGAAAAGCCGCTGTATGGTCTGGGGGCTGGCAGCCTTGCTCGGCCTCAGCCTGCCGGCCATGGCCGTTGCGAACCCCCTGGACGACAGGCGCTATATCGGCCCCACCGGCGAAAAGGGCGAAGAAGCCTACGGCGACGAGGAGCTGACCTTCTACGACGGCAAGCTCTACTCGGTGGACTGCGCGCGCTGGGGGTTTGGCGAAGGCATCGTGACGACCCGTACCGCAGACGACGGCATCCATTTCACGGCCGAAACCCGCAGCGAAAAATACGGCAAGATCGTCTGGGAAGGCGTCGTCCGGGGGGACCGGATCGAGGCCGTCTATACCTGGCGCAAACAGGGCTGGTTCGTGGAAACCGTCCGGGAATACTGGTTCAAGGGGACACGACAGCCCTAATAATTGGTGCATCTCCTTCCTTAGTGTAAACCTCTGATCGGATCCATAAGCAGAAGGGGATTTCGTTTGGCAATAATCCCCGTCAGAGGGCCTTGATGACAATCAGGGTCATATCGTCCTCCCTGGGAAGATCGCCCCGGAACCGATCTACAGCCGACACGATGCGATCCCGGATCCGGGCTGCGGAATCGGCGGCGTGATCCTTTACGATGGCCTTCAGCCGCTCCTTGCCGAAAAACCGCCCCTCCCCGTCATGGGCTTCCCAGATGCCGTCGGTAAAGAGCAGCAGAAGGGTGCCGGCATGTTCGACGGTCATTTCCTGTTGACGGTAGGCATAATCCTCCTCGACGCCGAGAACGAGTCCCGGGCCGTCGAGTTCTTGGAAGGCGCCGCTGACGGGATCGTAGAGCAGCGCCGGGTCGTGCCCCGCCCGGACCCAGACGACGTTGCGGGAGCCGACCTCGATTTCCAGAAAAAACAAACTCATGAAATTGCCGGAATGCCGCGTGTCGGCCGTCAGCAGGCGGTTGACCCGGCTGATGCGCCGGGCCAGCGCCTCGGGCTGGTCCGCTTCCGCCCGCACAAAGGCACGGGCCGTGGCCATCAGCAGCGCCGCCCCGATGCCATGGCCGGTCACGTCGCCCACCACGAAACCGTAGCGCGCGCATTCACTATCGCCGCAGGGAAAATAATCAAAATAATCGCCCCCGGTTTCGTCGCTGTAGACGCTCCGGGCCGCCACCGCAAATCCGGGAATTTCGGGCTCGCCGGACGGCAGAAGCGTTTGTTGAATCTCATGGGCCACGTCCAGGGCCTTGCGGATCCGCATGCGATCCTCCAGTTGGGGGACCATCTCGTTGAACGCCCGGGCCACCTGCTCCCGCTCGTCGCCATCCCCCAGGGGCATGCGGAAGGCGAAGTCCCCGCGACCCAACCGCTCCACCGCCTGCACCATGTCCTGGAACCAGGCCGTCAAGGCCTTGGACCGCCACACCCCGATCGCCACCAGGACCAGGATGACGAACAATGAGGCCACCACGGTGTCGATCCACTGCCAGCGGGCAAAGGCCAGAACGTCCCGGGCCACATCCACCACCATGCCGGGCGTAATGTTCAGAATCATCAGCCGGGGCGACACCGGGGCGAAGGCCCACAGGGCCTTTTGGCCCTTCCAGGGGATTTCCAGAAACCCCGTTTCCCCCCGAACCATCCGCTTCCCGATCTGGTGCAGTCGTTGCAGATCGGGCAGCAGGGCGGTTTCGGACATATCGACCGGGCGCCACTGACCGCGATTTTCCAGGGTATCCCGTACGGCAAAAACCGCCAGTTGCGGCGCATCAGTGCCCGGAGAGTTGACCGCCAGCAGAAAGGAATGCATGCGAAGGGACCAGCGGGAATTGAGCATGCAGGCGGCCAGCAATTTGGAAAGGGCGATGTCCGCGCTCACCCACCGGGTACGATGGGCGTTTTCACCCGGCTGCGGTACGGAGAGGCTTACCGCCATCTCGGATGATCCGGGCCGAAGATAGGGCTTCCCCCAGATCGGGTGCGGCGCGGCCGGCGCGACACCGTCATCCTCCGGCGCCTCGGGGAGAGTCTTCTCCTCGATACGCAAAGATCCGGGAAGAATAAAGGCGGCCGAACCGTGAAATTCGCCGGCCGGCGTGACGGTGAAGGCCGGGATGGCCTTTGACGAAGGCACCGGCGCCGGAAAAAGCGGTGGCATCCGGGTAAGCGCCGTTTGGATATCTTTCAACTTTATGGCAAGTATCCGGGCGGAGGCGGCCGTGGTCTGGGTGAGTTCGGCGCCGGCACTCTGGGTGAGGATGTTGTCCATGAGTTCGGATATGGTGGCGCCCAGTCGCAGCGTTCCCACCTGGCTCAGGGTGATGACCGCCAGGAGCGGGACAATACTGAAAACCAGAACGACGATCAAAAATTTCCAGCGAATGCTCATGGTTGCTTCCCTTGTGCCCATCGTTTTGCAGCGCACCCCGGGTGAACGCCGGAAGGATCCTTCCAAAATGGACGCAAAATGTCTGTTTGACAAGCATAGGAACGTGAAACAAGCGCAAGCGCGCCCTTTCGATCAGAAGCCGCCTATCGACCGACGGAAGAAACACCTTGCGAAAATTCCGCCCAACCGATGCTGGCGCCCGGGAAGCGATTTCGCTTGCGGCGCCCGGGACATGGAAAGTGTTTAGCCGCTCGGCCGCAGCGCGAAGACAAGGCTGTCGAGGATCAAGTCTTGACCGCGCCCGGTCGGGTTCTATATAGGATCAGGCGCATCCTCACGCTCCGCGCGACATCCGGCCGCCCGACGCCGGCCGTCGGGCACAACCGTTGGCCCATGGAAAAGGGGGGTACGCCCCGGATCCATCGGCGGGATCCCATGACCCGTAACGATTCCCAACCCCATTCCCCTGTTGGCCTGGCCTGGATGATCTGGGGCATCGGCGCCCTGTTCTATCTGATAGCCTTTTTCCAGCGCGTCGCCCCGGCGGTCATGACCGACGCCCTGATGCGGGAATTTCAGATCGGGGCGGCCACCCTGGGAAACCTCTCCGCGCTTTATTTTTACAGCTATGTGGCCATGCAGATCCCCACGGGCATCATTGCGGATCGCTGGGGACCCCGCCGGCTCTTGAGTTCCGGGGCGCTGGTGGCCGGCATCGGGACCCTGCTGTTCGCCCTGGCCCCGGGCATGCTGCTGGTGGGCACCGGGCGCTTTCTGGTCGGCGGTTCGGTGGCGGTGGCCTTTGTGGGCCTTTTGCAGCTTTCCAACAACTGGTTCCCTCCCCGCACCTATTCCCTGGCCGCCGGCATGGCCCTTTTCGTCGGCATTATCGGGGCCACCTGCGCCGGCCCCCCCTTGCGGCTGATGGTGGAAGCGTATGGCTGGCGCAGCACCATCCTGGCATCCAGCCTTGTGACCTTTGCCATTGCCGCGGCCATTTGGCTCGTGGTGCGGGATTATCCCCACGAAAAAGGCTTTGCCGACTGGCGTGTGCGCGATGAAAAACTGGCGCGGGGCAAGCGCTTGACGGTGATGGCCGGCCTGGGTCAGGTGCTGCGCTACCGCAACACCGGCCTGCTCTTTCTGGCCCCGGGCGGTGTGGTGGGACCGGTGCTGACCTTCTCCGGTCTATGGGGCGTGCCCTATCTGACGACCCACCGCGACCTGAATCCCGCCCAGGCCGCCATGCTGACCACGACCCTGCTGGTGGCCTGGGCCATCGGGGGCCCCTTTTTCGGCTGGCTCTCGGATCACACCGGTCGTCGCAAGAGCGTCTATATTGTGGGCTGCGCCGTAAGTCTGGCGGGGTGGATGGTCGCCTTCTACGCCGGCCATCTTCCGCTGGCCGCCCTGGTTGCGGTGCTGGTGATCACGGGATTCAGCTCCGGCTGTATGATCATCAGCTTCGCTTTCGTAAAAGAGTCGGTGCCGGCGGCCCTTTCAGGCACCGCCACCGGTGTGGTCAACATGGGCGTGATGTCGGGTCCCATGCTGCTCCAGCCCCTCGTGGGCTGGGTGCTCGACCTGCGCTGGAGCGGGACCCTGGCACAGGGCATTCGCATCTACAGCCAGGCGGACTACCAGGCGGGCTTCGCCCTGATGATCGCCTGGACCGTGCTGGCGCTGGTCTTGCTCTGTTTTACCCGTGAAACCCACTGTCGTCCCCTGGATGCCGCATGACGCTCAGGGAACGTCCCCTACCATCGGCGGCCGATCGTGCCGGCCGCTCCCTCAGAGCTGTTTTCTGTCCACGCGATTTTGCGCCTTTTCCCGGTATCGCCGATGCTTCCCGCTTTCAGCAAGCCTGGGAGAAAAATCCCATAGTTGATAGTGCGCTAAAAAAGCCTATGTTGTCGCGGGAGGATTGCCAATGACCAACACTGAAACGTCTTATGCCATCATCGGAGGCGGTCCGGCCGGACTGGCCGTGGCCCGCAACCTGGACAAACTGGGGATCCCCTTCGTGGGTTTCGAGGCCGGCCCCACCGTGGGCGGCCTGTGGAATATCGACAACCCGCGCAGCACCATGTACCGCTCGGCGCACCTGATCTCCTCCAAACGCATGACGGAGTTCAAGGAATTCCCCATGGAGGACCGGGTGGCCGACTACCCCCACCACACCGAGGTATTTCGCTATTTCAGGGCCTACGCCGAACGCTTCGGCTTGAACGCCCGCTACGAATTCGAAACCGAGGTCACAGCGGTGGAACCCCTCGACGACGCGCCGGACCAGGGATGGCAGGTGACCACCCGCTCCCTAAAAAACGGCGGCGGCCTTCGGACGCGGCCCTTTCGGGGCGTGGTGATCGCCAACGGGGCTCTGTCCGAGCCTAACCGGCCCCGCTTCGAAGGCACCTTCAGCGGCCGCCTGATGCACGCCGCGGAATACAAGACGCCTGCCATCTTCGAGGACAAACGGGTTTTGATCGTCGGCGCCGGCAACAGCGGCTGCGACATCGTGGTGGATGCCGTGCACCGGGCGCGCTTTGTCGGATTGAGCGTACGCCGGGGCTACCACTTCGTTCCCAAATACGTCTTCGGTCGCCCGGCGGATACGGTGGGCGGACGCATCAAACTGCCCTTTCCACTGAAGCAGCGCTTGGACAAACTCCTCCTGCGCTGCTTCATCGGCAACCCCCAACGCTTCGGCTTTCCGCGCCCCGACCATGACCTGTACGAGTCCCACCCCGTCGTCAACTCCCTGGTGTTGCACCACCTCGGGCACGGCGATATCACCTTGTTCAAGGACGTGGCCCGGCTGGACGGCGATACGGTCGTCTTTCGGGACGGCACCCGCCAGGCCTTCGATCTGGTGCTGACCGCCACGGGCTACAAGCTGCACTACCCCTTTATCGACCGACGCTACCTCAACTGGCGGGGCGCGGCACCCCACCTCTACCTGAATGCCTTTCATCCCGACGATGACAATCTCTTTATGGCGGGTCTGGTGGAGGCGGCCGGCCTGGGCTGGGAAGGGCGCAACGAACAGGCCGAGCTGATCGCACGCTACATCAAAGGCATCAATGAGCAAACACCGGCCGCCCTGGCTTTCCGCCGGCTGAAGCGCGGCGCCTTTCCGGACATGCGCGGCGGGGTTCGCTATCTCAAGCTCGACCGCATGGCCTACTATGTCCATAAAGACACCTACCGGGCTGCCGTCCGCCGCCACATCCGCGACCTGCAATCCTGAGCGAAAAACAGTTGCAAATTTTTCCGGGCCTGCTATTATGGTCTTATGCTCAATACTTGCATGTCGTCTTGAGCGCTTGGCATCTCTCCTCCAGACGCGGCATCGGTCGCCGATTTGGCACCTATGCCGCGTTCCTATCTTCAGGCCGGCCCCCGAAGCCCTTCGTCGAAGGCGCGTGACAGTGACGGACAAACCCGTTATGGTAGCCCGTTCTTGAAATTGAAAAGAGGCGCCCCGGCGGGGCACCCGCCGGAGCAAGCTGGAAACCGCCTATTGACGCAGGAAGGGAGACACACATGGGAAGATTCGAAGAATACGATCGCCACGACGCCCTGGGATTGGCCGAATGCGTCCGTCGGGGCGACGTCACGGCCGGAGAGCTCTGTGAAGAAGTCATTCAGCGCATCGAAAAGATCAATCCGCAGCTCAATGCCGTGATTACCCCCATGTTCGAGATTGCCCGCGAAACCGGGCGCCAACCGCCGGCGGAGGGACCGTTCGCCGGGGTGCCGTTTCTGCTCAAAGACCTGCTGCTGGCCTATCGCGGGGTACCCATGGCCAGCGGCTGCCGGGTCTATCGCGATTATAAGCCGGACTATGACAGCACCATGGTGGCCCGCTACAAACAGGCCGGCTTGAATATTCTCGGCAAGACGAACGCGCCCGAGTTCGGGTTGATGGGCATCACCGAACCGGAGGCCTTCGGCCCCTGCCGCAATCCCTGGAACACGAACCATACGCCCGGCGGCTCCAGCGGGGGCAGCGCCGCGGCCGTTGCGGCCGGCATGCTCCCCATGGCCGCCGGGGGCGACGGGGGCGGCAGCATCCGCATTCCGGCGGCCTACTGCGGCCTTTTCGGCCTGAAGCCCTCCCGGGGGCGCAATCCCAGCGGACCCCACCACGGCCGGGTCTGGCAGGGGGCGGTGCAGGAGCATGTGATTTCCCGCTCGGTGCGCGACAGCGCCGCGGCGCTGGATGCCACCCAGGGCGCCGATACGGGAGCCCCATACGAGATTCGCCGGCCGGCCCGACCCTATCTGGAAGAAGTTGGGCAGGACCCCGGCAAGCTGAAGATCGGCTTTACCACCACCTCCCCCATCGGCACCCCGGTCCACCCGGACTGCGCGGAGGCCGTGACGGCAACGGCCCGTCTGCTGGAAGAACTGGGCCACCGGGTGGAGGAAACGGAAACCGGCGTCGACGGCCAGGCCCTGGCCAACAGCTACCTGGCCCTCTATTTCGGTGAAATGGCGGCCGATCTGGAAGAAATGCGGACCTACCTCGGACGCAAAGTGACGCCCCGCGACGTGGAACCCCTGACCTACATGCTGGCCTTGTTGGGTCAAAGCTATTCATCCGGGTCGTTTGTGCAGGCCATGCGCTGCTGGGATACTGCCGCCCGGCAAATGGGCCGCTTTTTTGAATCCTACGATCTTTTCCTGACGCCAACCACGGCTTTCCCGCCCGCCGAAATCGGCACCTTGCAGCCCTCTGGAGCGGAAAAAACGCTAATGACCGTCGTCAACAAGCTGGGGCTGGGCGGCCTGCTCAAAGCCTCGGGCATTGTGGATCAACTGGCCCGGAAAAGCCTGGAGCGTACGCCCTTCACCCAGTTGGCTAACCTGACCGGTCTTCCTGCCATGTCGGTGCCCCTTTTCTGGAGCGACGACAACCTGCCCTGCGGCTCCCATTTTATGGCGCCCTTCGGCGAGGAAGCCCGTCTGTTCCGGCTGGCCGCCCAACTGGAACAGGCCCGGCCCTGGTTCGATAAACGACCGGCCGTTTGGGCCGGCTGAGGCCCGCTGGCCGCCGTCCTCATTATCCGCTAACACACATTCGGTTGAATCCCCTTTGCGCGAAGACAAGGGGATTCAACATACCCTGCGGCGCCCGGGCCCCCAATTCACACAGGCTCGGTGTACCCTCCCAGCGGTCACGCCCTTTCGGCACCTTTCAGCATCGGCGGGACGGACGGATTAAAGCACGCGGACTGCTTGTCCGCCGAAGGCTTGCCGCAGGCGGGACGGAATACGAGCGTTTGAAGCCTGTCACGCCGAGGCGTGATTGCTTTCATTTTCTTGCACGTGCAAGAAAATGAAGAATCCGCTTGCAAAAACGCTCCCCGGATCGGTCGAACCTCTCCGGGTCCTCCACCAGAGGTGAACGGTTTAGATCAAAACTGAAGAGGGATTGATATGCACCGCTATTTTCTGCGCCACGCCGTACGTTGCCCATTCAACCGAAGCATTCTGCCTCTGACTGCCGCGGCTCTGATTTTTTTCGCCGCCTGCACACCTCGGCCCCCAACCGCCGCCTTCGACCCCCGAACCTGCCTGGACATCATTCCGGAGCATGTGGACGGTCTTCAAATTCTGGCCGGCCCGCGATCTGTCCGCAATATCATCCGGGACATGGTGCCGCCGGTCTGCAGCGGCCGCGCGCTTTTTCGGTCCATGCAGGCCCGGGACCCGGGACTCGGCCCCGGCATGGTGGTCTTCCGTGTGGCGGTAGAATACACCGGCGAGGTCGCGGCCGTGTCGGTAGTGGAAACCACCATCGGATCGGACGCCTTTCTGCGAAAACTGCGCGACTTCATCATGGATGCGGATTTCACCCCCTGGGCCCGCAGCGACGAAGACAGCCTTTTCATCTATCCGGTCCGCTTCGGTCCTTGAGACTGCCGGTCGTCTTCTCATCCAGGGACAATAAAAGAGGAGGCGCGTGTTGACACACCTCCTCTCAATCAATCCTTCCGTTCCCGGTCGATCCGGCAGTTTACAACCGCCGGAGAATCTTCACCGCCTGTTGGGACACATACGCTTTTCCGGTCGCCGGGGCGTAGACCGTCAATCCGGGCAGCTGAATGCTGCGGGTCCTGCCCTTGTGCTCGATCAACATGATGTCTTTGCTGACCGGCAGTTTGGCACCCTTGACCAGCAGGACCGGATTGGTCGGATCCGATTCATCGATGTGGAACGCCAACCCCGCATCCTCGAGATCGACATAGAGATAATCCGATGCTTTCGCCAGATCGGCCCCCATGGCATCGGCCGCCATGTAGGCTAGATCCGTATTGTCGATAATGCCCACCGGCGCGTCGGCACCCTGGATCCAAACCGGAACGGTTTCGCCATTGTGGCCGTGGGTGGTCCAGCCGATGACCGTATAATTGTTGCTGAGAACCCGTGCCAGGGCATACGCCAGGCCCACGGTGGGTTCAAGGCTGCGGATCGCGGCCACGTCGTCGTCCGTTATGTCCAGGCGCCAGTATTGGGCGACTTTGGCCTTCAGCTCCGCATCGCTGTCGTTTTCCAGCATCGCCACCAAACCGACCGAAGAGATGGTCATGCCCTGGAGAGGCGCCACCAGATCCTCGATCTTGGTTTCCGTGTAATCCACCGCGGTGGTGTAGTGGCCGATCTTCATGCCGCCCGTGTTGTGGTCCGGGAAGGCCAGCACGAGGGTGCGTCCGTCGGTTTCGGCAAAATCACAGGCCACTTTGACGGCATCGTCGAAGGCGATGAAATCCCTGACCATATAGATCGGGTCGTTGTTGTGGCCGGCCCAGTCCACCTGGGAACCTTCCACCATCAAGAAGAAGCCGTCCTTGTCCTGGGAGAGAAGCTCGACGGCTTTGGCCGTCATCTCGGCCAAGGACGGTTCGTGCTCCGCAAAGTACGGGCGGTCCATGTCCGGCTGCATATGGCTGTCGTCGAACATGCCCCACACCGGACCCTCCCGCAGGGCCAGCATGTCATCCCGGTTGTCCACAAAGGCATAGCCGCGCTCCTGGAGGACCCCCAGCAGGTTTTCCCCGTCCGTGCGCTTGCCGCCCCATTCGTCACCAAAGGTGGTCGTGTAGCTTTCGCCGCTCGGGATCAGATGGCGGGCTCCCCCGCCGAAGACGACGTCTACATTGTTGTATACCATGTGCTCCATGATCTCGTTGTCCCAGCCGCGGTCTTCAATATGGCAGGCAAAGGCGGCCGGGGTGGCGTGGGTGACCCGTGAGGTGGCCACGATCCCCGTGGCTTTGCCTTTGAGTTGGGCCGCTTCCAAAATGCTGGCCACCGGGGCATAGGGTGCCGCCGTGGGTTCGAACCCGGTCAGCAGGTCCGCGGTGCGTGGCCCCACGCCGAGAAATCGCACGGTGGTTTTGTGCCCGGTGGCGAACGCCGTTGCGGCTGCCGCCGAACCGGTGATGATCGAATTGGCCATGTGGATCTTCACGCCGCCCCCCACCATGCGGTCCACCTGCAGATCTTCGCCTTTATACCAACGGGCGACGGTCTGCACGGTTTCATCGCATCCGTCGGGAATCATGACGATAACATTCCGGAAGCCGCCATGGCGGTGTCCTTCGCGCAGTCCCTTGTCCTTGCCGTTGAACCCCATAGCGCCGGGAGCCGCCATAAACATCATGACCGCCAGCACCAGGGCCGTAATCGCCGTTGCTGTTCTTCTTCTGTACATCCTCGTGCCTCCTCTCTCAGGTTGAACTGCCATTGGGTGGCGCCCCGATCAGGACGCACACGTCCCGGGGGCCTTTGACTGATAAAAATCCCTGGGGAATGAACTGCCCCGCCGCAAACGGCGGGATTGGGGGAAGGATGGCGAACGGGAATTAAGTGCCCATTACAGGCCGGTTAGAAAATCGTGAGAGGGTGTGCCGACGGTTTGACATCGAGACCAAAATGGCCCATCTTTACGATTCAAATGTTCATTTAAATTCGTGGTGAACCAAGATGCGCATGTGGAAAAAAGTCTTGCTGGCCTTTTGCGGCGTATTGCTGGTGGCAGGCTTATTGGGCGGCATCAAATTCTTGCAGATCGACCGCATGATCGCCCAGGGCAAAGCGTTTGTTCCGCCCCCGGCCACCGTGACCGCCACTGCCGTGACCGCCGCCACCTGGGAGCAACGGCTGACGGCGGTGGGGTCCCTCGACGCGGTGCAGGGGGTGACCGTTACGGCCGAATTGAGCGGCAAGGTGGCCCATATCGCTTTCGAACCGGGAAGCTATGTCAAGGCCGGGGATCTGCTGTTGCAGCAGGACGTATCCTCCGAATCCGCCCAACTGCGGTCCGACGAGGCCACCCTGGCGCTGAAAAAGGCTAACTACGAACGCTCCAAGGAGCTGTTGGCCCAAAAGGTGGCCACCCGGGCTACCTACGACCAGGCCCTGGCCGAATACCGGCAGGCCCAGGCGGGCATCGACAGCATTCGCTCCGTCATCGCCAAGAAAACCATCCGCGCCCCCTTTGCCGGACGGTTGGGGATCCGGCTGGTCAATTTGGGACAGAATCTGGAAGGGGGCCAACCCATCGTATCCCTCCAGTCCCTGGACCCGATCTTCGTCAACTTTTCCCTGCCCCAGGAGGATGTGGCCCGGATCCAGCCGGGTCTTACCGTCCGCGTTGCCACCGACGCCCTGCCCGGTGAAGAGATCGAAGGCCGGATCACGGCCATCAACCCCCAGGTGGACGAGGCCACGCGCAATATCCGCATCCAGGCCACGGTGGAAAATCTTCAGGAACGGCTGCGGCCCGGCATGTACGCCACCGTAAGTGTCATCCTGCCCGACAAGAACGCGGTCCTGGTGATTCCCACCACGGCGGTGCTCTACGCACCTTACAGCGATTCGGTCTTCGTCTTGGAGGAGACGCCTTCCGAGGGCCAAAATTCTTCCGACCTGAAGATTCGCCAGCAGTTTGTCCGTCTGGGCGAACAGCGTGGCGACTTCGTGGCGGTGGTCTCGGGCCTCAAACAGGGGGACACCGTGGTGAGCACAGGCGTGTTCAAATACCGCAACGGGCAAAATGTCGTCGTGGACAATACCCTGGAACCGGAGTTCCGTTTGTCGCCCAACCCCCAGGACCGGTAAGGGGCCTGCCCCGTCGAATTTCGTGAAAAAAAACCGCTGCCCACGATAACGCACCACCTGCTTCTTGAGCGAAATGTTGTATGAAATTCACTGACATCTTCATCCGGCGCCCCATCCTGGCCCTGGTCATCAACCTCGTGATCATTATTGCCGGCCTGCAGGCCATCCGGTCCCTCAATGTCCGCCAGTACCCCCGCAGCGACAATGCCTCCGTGACGGTGACCACCATCTATGTGGGCGCCAATGCGGATCTCGTGCGCGGGTTCATCACCACGCCCCTGGAGCGCGCCATCGCCGCCGCCGACGGAATCGACTACATCAAATCCGAAAGCCGCCTGGGCCTTTCCACCATCACCGTGCGGCTGAAGCTGAACTACGATCCCATCAAGGCCCTCTCGGAAATCAGCTCCAAGGTGGACCAGGTGCGGGGCGACCTGCCGCCGGAGGCCGAGGTGCCCATCATCAATGTGGAGTCCGCCGACAGCCAATTCGCCTCGGCCTACCTGAGCTTCACCTCGGATGTCCTCAAACAGAACGAGATCACCGACTACCTGGTGCGCGCCGTGCAGCCCCAGCTCTCGGCCCTGGAAGGCGTCCAGCGGGCGGACATCCTGGGAGCCCGCACCTTTGCCATGCGCATCTGGCTGAAGCCCGAACGCATGGCCGCCTATCACATCAGTCCCGTCGAGGTGCGCCAGGCCCTGGCAGCCAACAACTTCCTGGCGGCCGTGGGCCAGACCAAGGGGTCCCTGGTCCAGGTCAACCTGATCGCCAATACCGACCTGCGCTCGGTGGAGGAATTCAAACAACTGGCCATCCGCCAGCAAGGTGGTGCCATCGTCCGCCTGCAGGATATCGCGGACGTCGAACTGGGGGCCGAAAATTACGACGCCCAGGTCCGTTTCTCCGGACAGACGGCGGTCTTCATGGGCATCTGGGCCCTGCCCAACGCCAACTCGCTCGACGTCATCAGCCGGGTCCGCACGGCCATGGAGGCCGTTCAGAACCGCCTGCCCAGCGGCTTGCAGGCCCGCATTGCCTACGATGCCACCGACTATATCCGCAATGCCATTCACGAAGTCGTCAAGACCCTGAGTGAAACCCTCCTGATCGTCATCGTGATCATTTTCCTTTTCCTGGGATCCCTGCGCTCGGCCGTCATCCCGGTGGTGGCGATCCCCCTGTCCCTCATTGGCGGCGTGTTTCTCATGCAGGTCTTCGGGTTCACCATCAACCTGCTGACCCTGCTGGCCATCGTCCTGTCGGTGGGACTGGTGGTGGATGATGCCATCGTGGTGGTGGAAAATGTCGAACGGCATCTGCATGAGGGCCAGTCACCGATGCAGGCCGCCATCCTGGGGGCCCGGGAACTCGTCAGCCCGCTGATCTCCATGACCATTACCCTGGCGGCGGTCTATGCCCCCATCGGCCTGCAAGGCGGTCTGACCGGCTCCCTGTTCCGCGAATTCGCCTTCACCCTGGCCGGAGCCGTCGTCATCTCCGGCATCGTCGCCATCACCCTCTCGCCCATGATGGCCTCCCGGCTCTTGCGCAAAGGCATGTCCGAAAAGGGGTTTGCAGGCAAAATCAACCGGGATTTCGACCGCCTGCGCGGGCGCTACGGCCAGCTGCTGGATGCCACCCTCGACGCCCGTCCGGCGGTCTACGTGGTCTGGATCGCCATCAGCCTGCTGGCCATCCCCATGTACCGCATGTCGGCCAAAGAGCTGGCCCCCAAAGAGGACCAGGGCATCCTTTTCGGCATCGTCGAAGCGGCCGCCAATTCCACCCTGGACCAGACCAGCCGCTATACCGCCGCCGCCAACGATATCTTCTTCCAGACCCCGGAAACGGATTTCTCCTTCCAGGTGACCCAGCCCTCGTCGGGATTCGCCGGCATGGTGGTCAAACCCTGGGACGAGCGGGAGCGCACCATCGAGGAGATCCTGCCGGAAGTGCAGGGCAAACTCGGCACCATCCCGGGCATCCGCATGTTCGCCACCACGCCCTCGGCCCTTCCCGGCGGGGGGCAGTTCCCGGTGGAATTTGTTATCGCCTCCACGGCGGAGCCCGATCAGATTCTGGCGTTTGCCCAGCAGATCCAGCGCAAGGCGATGGCAAGCGGCATGTTCGCCTTTCCTCCCATCATCGACCTCAAGATCGACCAGCCCCAGTCCGAACTGATCATCGACCGGGACAAAACAGCCGATCTGAACTTGAGTCTCGAACAGGTGGGCAACGACATCGCCTCCATGATGGGCGGCAACTACGTCAATCGCTTCAACATCGCTGGACGCAGCTACAAGGTCATCCCCCAGATCAAACGCATCGATCGCCTCACCCCGGGCCAGTTGAAAAACATTTACGTCACCGGCCCGGACGGCGGGCTGATCCCCCTCAGCACCATCGCCACCCTCCGCAACGAGACGGTGCCCCGCGCGCTGCTGCGTTTCCAACAGCTCAACGCCGTCACCATCAGCGGCGTTGCGGTGCGCCCGCTGGACGAGGCCCTGCGTTTTCTCGAGGACCAGGCCGCCCAGATCCTGCCCAAGGGCTACGTGCTGGACTATACCGGAGAGTCGCGTCAGCTGCGGGTCGAGGGCAACACCTTTATCCAGGCCTTCACCCTGGCGGTCATCCTCATCTTCCTGGTGCTGGCGGCCCAGTTCAACAGCTTCCGGGACCCCTTCGTCATCCTGGCCGGATCGGTGCCCCTGGCCATGTTCGGGGCCCTGGTGTTCACCTTCCTCAAAATGCCCGACCCCAACGTAGCCTTCTGGACCAAGGGCTGGACCACGACCCTCAACATCTACTCCCAGGTGGGCCTGGTGACCCTGGTGGGTCTGGTGTCCAAAAACGGCATCCTGATCGTGGAGTTCGCCAACAAGCTCCAGGAAACCGGCTTGAGCAAACGCCGGGCCGTGCACCAGGCGGCCCTGACCCGCCTGCGGCCCATCCTCATGACCACCGGCGCCACCATCGCCGGCCATTTCCCCCTGGTGCTGGTGAGCGGGGCCGGAGCCGCGGCCCGCAACTCCATCGGTCTCGTCCTGGTGGGCGGCATGGCCATCGGCACCTTGTTCACCCTCTTCGTGGTCCCCTCGATCTACATGCTGGTAGCCCGCGACCACTCCATCAAAGCCCAGCCCGAGGTGGACGTCTAATCCTGATATTCCCGAATCAAGGTGTATGGATTATGAGGAGCGCGGTTTTCTTCCGTACACCTTAGCGATGATCGATACACGCAACACGGATATGGGAGGAGTGTGCTTCGGAACTTTCAAGCGCAAGGCCTGAGAAAGGAGGCGTACGCCAGTACGCCGCACCGACGAGGGGCCGCCGTGCAACGCCCATATTGGACTATCTCACTGAGGGCTTCGTAAACGTTCAAGATCAAGGCGCGCAAGGCCTGAGAAGGGAGGCGTACGCCAGTACGCCGCACCGACGAGGGCCGCCGTGCAACGCCCATATTGGGCTATCTCACTGAGGGCTTCGTAAACGTTCAAGATCAAGGCGCGCAAGGCCTGAGAAGGGAGGCGTACGCCAGTACGCCGCACCGACGAGGGCCGCCGTGCAACGCCGATATTGGACGTTTACGGAGCCCTCAGAGGAAGTAGAAGCCGAGGGCCGCGTCGTACGGATCCGTGCCGTGAAACTGGCAGCCCACCGTATCCGCGAAAACCGATCGTACCACCCCGGTCTTTTTGATGAGGGTCTGGTTGGCGTTATCCAGATTGAAGCGCACCTGCAGCTGATCGCCCACCCGCAGCAGTCCGGCATTGCCGCATTTGAACTGCAGCCCGGTTTTGGAGAGGTTCTGCACCACCATGGGACCCCACACATCCCCCGAGGCCAGCTTGTTGCCGCTGTGCCGGGACTGGGCGAAATAGCCCTCCAGCCGCACCTCCTTACGGAAGTTGGTCCGCAATTCCCGGATGATGCGAAAGCGGTGGCGGCAGGGGCACTGCACCCGTACGGCCGACCCCATGAGCTCGAAAAGCTTCTCGGGCACGGCATCCTGAAACCCGCATTGGGGGCAGGTCATCTCGTACTTGCCGTCCAGGCCCGGGAAAACCGACGTGCGTCCGTCGCTTCCCGCCTGTTTGTCGGCGGCAAACTTCATCCGCGGCCTGACTTTACCACCGGATCGCGTGTTCTGGGACGCGGCCAGCCGGCGGCGGGTGGCCGGGGCCGCCGGTGCTGGTTCGTCGATGATCTCGATATCGGCGATATCGATGGTTTCCACGGCGGATTCGGCGGTTTTCTCCCCCGGAGCGGGAGAGGCGCCTGGGCGGGGCTGAATCAACGCCGGGCCGGGCCGGGCATGGGGCAGGGCTTCCGCCATGAGCCGCCCGGCCAGTTTGACCAGGGAAATGGCATAGTCGACCCAGCGCATGGGATGGGAAGAGGCCACGCCGATGATGCCGATCGGCGTCTGCTTGCGGAAGATGACGTGGCAGAGGATAGCGCTCAGGTCCATCTGATGCCACGCCCGCAGCGCTTTGCGCTCCAGATGGGAAAGCGTCCCCGTATCGTTGACCACCCATTCGCGATTTTTGTTAAGCTGGCTGTAGATGCGGGCCATGAGCGCCAACGGCATGGGCGGGGGCGGGGGCGGGGGCGCGCTTTCCTGGGGGGTCAAATGCCAGTTGAAATCCGTCACCAGGCACTGCTCTTTGACGTCGACGCGGCTGACAAACCCGTATTGGGCCCCGGCGAAGAGACCGATTTTCTCCAGCGCGCCGCCGATCGTGATGGCGGTCCCCACCGTCCGGGACGGGTCAAAGGCATCCACCCAGCTGAAGATCAGATTCACCAGATCCTGCACGGTCTGGGCATCCTGCATGGCCAGGCGCAGGTCCGTGATATCGGAGAGGGCCAGGTGAACGCGGGGCGCCCGATCGCCCTTGCCGCGCAACAGCCCCAACTCGATCTGGGCGTGGCGGGGGGTGCCGGGTGCCGCTACCAGTTCGACTTCCACGCTCTGGCGCTTGGCCGAGCGCTGGAGTTCGTTCCAGTGGGAGTAGAACACCACCAGGTCGTCGATCTTGACGAACAGGGAAAAGGGTTTGCCTTTGACCGTGCCGGCGTTCTGCCCGATGATCTTGAGAGCCTTGGCGTCGGCCGCCAGGATGAGGCCGGCCCGGTCCAGCAGCAGGGAGCCCACGTCCACCAGGTTGCGCCCGCACTGACCGCAGTATTTGAAAAAGGGAGGATTGATCGTGCCGCATCCGGGGCAGGCGTTCTTCAGCTGCGCTCCGCATCCGCCGCAGTAGTTCTGGCCCTCGGCTGTTTCGGCACTACATTTAGGGCAGCTCATAAAAGTGCTCTATAGCCCATTATTTCCCAATAAATCAAGACGATGTTGTAATTTCATCCCACCCGCTCCTCACCATGTCACCCGCCATGGAGACCGGTTGCAACAGGGCGCCGATCAGGCTATGGATACCCCAGCGGCTCGGCGGCGAGCCGCAGACACGGGAGGGCACCATGGCCCCGCGCGACCCCCAGGAAGGGCTAATTTTCGACGTACAGCGATTTTCCCTGCACGACGGGCCGGGCATCCGGTCCACGGTGTTTTTCAAGGGCTGCCCCTTGCGCTGCCGTTGGTGCCAAAATCCCGAATCCCAAACGCGCACCCCGGAAATGGCTTTTTACCAAGAGCGCTGCCAGGCCTGCTTCTGCTGCGAGGCGGTCTGCCCCGAACAGGCCATCACCCGCCGACCTGAGGCGCGCATCGACTTTGTCCGCTGCTCCGCCTGCGGCGCCTGCGCCGCGCGCTGCGATCCCCAGGCAATCGTGACGATCGGACAGCGCTGGCCGGTTGACCGGCTGGTGGCTGAGATCGAAAAGGACCGTGATTTTTTCGAAGACTCGGGAGGCGGGGTAACGTTCTCCGGGGGGGAGCCCATGGGGCAACATGCCTTTCTGGCCTGCCTGCTGCCGGCGCTTAAAGCACGCGGCCTGCATGTTGCCCTGGAAACCTGCGGCGTGTTCACCTGGCAGCAGATCGAGCCCCTGTTGCCCCATCTGGACCTGATCTACTTCGACCTCAAGCACATGACGCCGGACATCCACAGGGCCCTGACCGGAAGGGACAATATCCTCATCCAGGAGAACTTCAGGCGGCTTGCGTCGCGCTTTGCCGGCCTGCGGGCGCGCATGCCGCTGGTGCCCGGCATGAACGACGATGAGGCCAATCTGCGGGCCACGGCCCGTTTTCTCGCAGTAAACCGGCACGACCGCATCCATTGCCTGCCCTACCACAACCTGGGCGAGGCCAAGCTGGCGCGGCTGCAGACCGCGCTGCATCCCTTGAAAACCGATCGGCCGACGCCCGAACGACTTGCGTGGGTGGCGGATATCTTTGCCCAGGAGGGGATCCATGCCCTTATCTACGATTGACCGGACGGAAGAATGCCCTCCGGACTGCCGCATCCAACGCCTCAAAGAAGCGGTTCAGGGCGCACGTCCCGGAGTCTGCACCGAGCGGGCTCGGATCTGGACCCGCTATCACCGCCTGGCCACCAACCGCCGCAAGCCGGCGGCCATCCAGATGGCGGAAGCCCTGCGGGAGGTGCTGCGCGGTAAATCCATCACCATTTACCCGGATGAACTGATCGTGGGCAATTTCTCTTCCAAGCGGGTGGGCGGCTCCCTCTATCCCGAACTGCACGGCGTTCCCATGCTGGAAGATCTGCTCAAATTCCCCCGACGAAAAACCAACCCCCTCCGGATCTCCTCCAAAGAACAGCGGCAGCTGGCCGCTTTGATCCCCTTCTGGTCCCGCCGCTTCCTGGCCTACCGCGCCTTCCGGTCCCCGGCCCGCCGCTGGCGGTTTATCCTCCACCAGCTCCAGGGCCAGGACTACCTCATCAACGAGTCCGGGGGCATTGCCCATCTGGCACCGGACTATGCCACGCTCCTGCGGTTGGGGGCGGACGGCATCGCGGCCCGGGCGAAAACCCGCCGGAAAGAGACGCCGGAAGACTCGGAAGCCGATCTTTTCTACGAGGCCGTCCAGATCATCGCCGAAGGGCTGGCCCGTTTCGGAGAACGCTATGCCCGCCTGGCCCAAGACATGGCCGGCCGGGAGCCCGACCCGGATCGCCGCGAAGAACTATACGGGATTGCCGCCGTCTGCCGCCAGGTGCCCCGCCACCCGGCGCGCACCCTGCAGGAAGCTCTCCAGAGCCTCTTCTTCGCCCAGATCGCCCTCAATTTGGAGAGCCTGGACAACTCCATCTGTCCGGGCCGCATGGACCAATACCTCTACCCTTTCTACGAGCGGGACGTGCGCAACGGCCGCCTGACCCCGGACCAGGCCCGGACGCTGGTGGCGGCCTTCTCCATCAAAATGGCGGAAATCGTGCCGGTTTTCTCCGAGCGCCTGACCCGCTTTCACGGCGGCCTGTTCAACGGACAGGTGGTCACCGTGGGCGGGACCACGGCCGACGGGCGGGATGCCGTCAACGACCTCACCATCATCTTCCTGGACGTCATGAACACCCTGCGCATGCGGCAGCCCAACTATCATGCCCGCCTCCACCGGAACACCCCGCCGCACTACCTGGCCCGCATCCGGGACATCCTGGCCGACGGCAGCAATTCACCGGCCCTCTACAACGACGACATCATCGTGGAGACCATGTGCCGTCAAGGTTATGCGCTGGAGGACGCCCGCGACTACACGGCCGTGGGCTGCGTGGAGCCGGTCTCCCAGGGCAGGAGTTTTTCCTCCACCGATGCCGCCCTGGTCAACGTGCCCCTCCTGCTGGAGCGGGCCTTGAACGAAGGACGACGCTTCGGGGCCCGGCGGCGCTCCGGCGCCCGAACCCCGCCGGTGGCCCGCATGACCGCCATGGCGGATGTGACGTCGGCCTTCCAAGCCCAGCTCGAGCAGCAGATCTCCCGCCTGGTCCGCGATCTGCACGCCGTGGAAGCGGCCAACCGGCGCTACCACCCCACCCCGCTTACCAGCATGCTGTTGGAGGGCTGCCTGGAGCGGGGCATCTGTTCCACCGCCGGGGGCGCCCGTTACAACTTCTCCGGTGTGCAATGTGTGGGACCCGCCGACACCGGAGACGCCCTGTACGCCATCGAACAGGCCGTTTTCAAGGATCACCGGCTCTCCCTTGGGGCGCTGGTGGATCAGCTCAAGGCCAACCTGTCCGACGAGGCGCTTCGGGCCTACCTGAGGGGGCTTGCAAAATTCGGTAACGACGCCCCCGAGGCCGACCGCTGGACCCGCTGGGTGGTGGAAACCTTTGCCCGGGTCCTGGCGCAACACCGCAACACTCGCGGCGGGGCCTATGTCACCGGACTCTATTCGGTGACGGCCCACCAGGCCTTTGGCAGCGTCACCGGCGCTCTGCCCCAGGGCCGCCGGAAGGGGGCGCCCTTTGCCTCCGGCATCGCCCCCGGCAACGGGCTGGACCGCAAGGGGCCCACGGCCTTGCTGAACTCCCTCAACCGGCTGGATTTCTCCAAAACCGCCAACGGCGTCAACTTCAATCTCAAGTTCGACAAGCAGACCCTGCGCGGGAAGGCCGGGCGCATGGCCTTGCAGAGTCTGATCAAAACCTACTTCCGGCGGGGCGGGATGCAGATGCAGGTGAATGTCTTCGATGCGGACGAGCTGCTGCGGGCCTACCGCCATCCCGAGGCCTACCCCAACCTGCTGGTGCGGGTTTCGGGGTATTCGGCCTATTTCAACGATCTCACACCGAAGATGAAAGAAGAGATCATCAGGCGGCAGCTGGTAGCCTGCGGCCCCTGAAGTCTTCCGTCTCAACAGCGGCAACCCGCCGAACCGCAGCGCCCGGCCGCACTTCCGGTCCGCCCACCAAGGAATCGAAGGATCCCTTTGCCGCCGCCTTTGAGCCGCTTCGCAAAAGGCCACCATGGATGCCGCCCACACGCTTGTTTCAGCAGCTGCCGGCGCCGCACCTCCCTGTCGATGGCACGGGCGCGCTCCCGGACCAGGCATTCCAACCCATAATAGGTATCCGACATGTCCGTCCTCCTCAGGCCGTTCCGGTGGCCATAAAGATGCCCACCGCCGCCCGCTCGGCCCCGCATCGTGAATCCGCGCAGCACTGCTCGCCTGGAACCCCGTTGACGATGATATTGGAAAAACCCGCCGCCATGAGCCAGTGGCGGATATCGCTGCGGTAAAACCCCATCCAGCGGTCGTGGTGTTCTTCTCTTAAAAATTGGAACGCATGTTTGTCCAGATCCGTGATCACCAGGCGGCCGCCGGGCTTCAGGATGCGCTTCATTTCCAGAATCGCCCGGGAGGGCACCTCGCTGTGGTGCAGCATCATATTGGCAAAGACCCCGTCCACGCGCCCATCTTCGATGGGAAGCCGCTCTGCTTCCAGAAGACGGGTCTCGACGGCGTCCGCCCGGCCGAATTTGCGGCGCAGTTCTGCCAGCATGTTGGCGGAAGGATCCACGGCGATCACCCGGGCCCCGGCGGCCACCAGCCCCTCGGTCATGAAGCCGGTGCCGGCCCCGATGTCAGCGGCCAGATAGCCCGGCCCCACCCCGGCCACCCCGATGGCGAAATCCCGCACATGGGAAGAGAAAAAGCTTCGCCGCATGGCGTCCCATTCCGGCGCCGCCGTTTCAAAATAGGCGTTGGCCTCCATGATCATCTTCCTTTCCGAATGAGATATCGTGGGATCACAAAAGATTGCCGATCACCAGGGAGATGGCGACGGCCATGGCGCACCAGAACACGGCTTTCAGCGACAAGGCGCGCGGTCGCATGCTTACGGCAGGCGGCGCCGGATTCCGCCAGGCCGTTTCCTCCGGTCGAAACAGTTCATGCATCCATGAAACCCTTCTTTCTGCCATGCTGCTTTTCCTGTCCGTCTCGTTGCCGCGATGGAACCATCGCCCCCTGTCTGGACGCCAACTTAAGTCTTCCGATGCCTCAGATCCAATACGGATTGCTGATGACGGTCTTCCGAAATCCTGATTTGACAGGTATCGCCTGTCGGCGATAGAAGTCTCACCAGCCCGCCTTGGGCCCTGGCACACGTAATGATCATGAGAGGACCTGCGAAATGGAACTCTACCAGCTTAAAACCTTTGTCACCGTGGCTGAAGAAGGACATCTGACCCGGGCCTCGGAGCGGCTGCACACCAGCCAGCCGGCGGTCAGCGCCCATATCAAGGCCCTGGAGGAGGAAATGGGGGTGCCACTTTTCATCCGGACCCCCAAGGGCATGCTGCTCACCCGGGAGGGCGAAATCCTGCAGGCCAGGGCCCAGGCCGCCCTCGACACCATCGACGCCCTCTACCGGGAAGCTTCCCAACTCAAGGCGGATGTCGTGGGCACGGCCCGCATCGGTCTGCACATCGATCCCCAGTTTCTCAAGATCGACTGTTTTCTCTCCCACATGCGGCGGCACTATCCGAAACTGGACTTTCATCTGCTCCAGCGCTGGTCATGGCAGCAGCCCGAGGCCTTCAAAAAGGGCGACCTGGACGGCGGCTTCGTCTACGGCGATCCCGGCTTGACCGAACTGGAAGTAATCGCCCTACGCACCTTCAATGTGGTCGTGGTGGGCCCGGCGGATTGGGAGAAACGGATAAGGGGGGCCGGCTGGGAAGACGTCGCCCGTATGCCCTGGATCTGGACCCCGCCCAACTGCCGCTTCTGCCAGATTGCGCTGGAAGCCTTTGAAAGCCGGGGCTTGCAGCCCCTGCGGGTGACGGTGGCCGATCAGGAACCGCTCATCCGGACCCTGGTGGCCGCGGGCATCGGGCTCTCCATCATGATCGAGGAAGAAGCGCGCCGGAGCCAAAAGGAAGGCCGGGTCGCCATCTGGGAAAAAGCCCTCGGCAGCGTGGATCTGGGGTTCATCTATCCCCGTCGCAGGGCTTCCGAACCGCTGATCCGGGCGCTGGTGGAAGGCATCCGCCAGGTGTGGCAGGTCCCGGAAATCAAAACCGCCTCCCCAAACCGGCCGACAATCGCAAAACAAGGAGCATTGCCATGAAAACCGACACCCGCTGCGTTCACAGCGGCAGTTATTTCGACAAGACCACGGGCGGCATCAACACGCCCATCTTCACCTCCTCGGCCTACGACTACCTGGACCGGGAAGAAGCGCCTTATCCGCGCTATTTCAACACCGTCAACCAAGACGCGGTGGTGAAAAAACTCTGCGCGCTGGAAGGGGCCGCCGGCGGGGTGCTCTTCAGCTCCGGCATGGCCGCCATGACCACCGCCATCCTGGCCTTGGCCGGCGCCGGGGACCACGTGGTCCTCATGGACGAACTCTACGGCGGCACCCATGCCTTCGCCACCGACACCCTCGGACGTATGGGCATCGGCTATGCCTTCACCGCAGGCAACGCGGCGGCCATCGCCGCGGCCGTCAGCGACCGCACCCGGGTCATTGTGATCGAGTCCCCCACCAATCCGCTCCTGACCGTGGTCGACATTGCCGCGGTGGCCCGCTTCGCCCGCTCGCGCGGCATCACCACCATCATGGACAACACCTTCGCCAGCCCCATCAACCAGACACCCCTTGCATTGGGCATCGACATCGTGGTGCACAGCGGCACCAAATACCTGGGCGGTCACAGTGACCTGTGTTGCGGTGTGGCGGTCTCTTCGCAACCCAACACCGAAAAAATCCTCCATGTGGCCCGCCACCTGGGGGGCAGCCTGAATGCCGCCTCCTGCTACCTGCTCGAGCGCAGTCTCAAGACCCTGGCCCTGCGGGTGGGACACCAGACCGCCAATGCCCGGAAGATCGCGGAATACCTGGAGGGACATGCCAAGGTCCGCCGGGTGTTCTATCCCGGGCTGCAGAGCGCCTCCGGGCACGACCTGGCCCGGGCCCAGATGACGGGCTTCGGCGCCATGCTGTCTTTCGAACTGGATTCCCGGCAGATCCAAATGGACCGCTTTATGCGCCACCTCGAACTCATCCGGCCGGCGGTCAGCCTGGGCGGGGTGGAAACCACCATCTGCGCCCCGGTGGTGACCTCCCACGCCAAGATGACTGCCGAGGAACGGGCCCGCATCGGGATAACGGACGACTTGCTGCGTCTGTCCGTGGGCATCGAAGATCCGGAGGATCTGCTGGACGATCTGGCGCGGGCTTTGGCGGGTTGACCACCGCCAAGTCGAATTCGCGGCCCGTTCCTGTAGCTCAGGGAACAGATGGGGTATGAATAACGCCGGGCTAAAAAGGGGCCTCGCTATCCGCGATCACCTACCCGAAAAAAATCTCCGGGAGGGAGCGGCCCTCTACTACATTGGCCTGCAGGCCAAACTGGCGCCCGTCTTCGGACCGCCGGAGACGGCCCTGGCCGTTCTGCCCCAATCGCTGTGGCGTTCCCGCTGCCTGACCGCCTTCGAGAATTCGAAACTGATCGGCATCCTGGGGATTCACGACGCCCGGGGGAGCTTTCTGGAGCCATCCCACCAGACCATGGTCCGGCACTACGGCGCCGTGATGGGCATGACGCGCATGATGTTGCTCATGCTGCTGGACCACAAACTGCCGCCGGGGGATCTCTACCTGGACGGCCTCGTCGTGGCCGAACCGTACCGTGGGCAGGGGGTCGGCCGCGCCCTCATGGCAGCCTTCGAAGCGCGCGCCCGGGACAACGGATTTAAAACCGTCTCCCTGGAGGTTATCGACACCAATCCCCGGGCCCGCAGCATCTACGAGCGCCTGGGGTACGAATCGATTGCCACCCACACCATGGGGCCCTTTGCCCGCCTCTTCGGCTTCCGCACCACCCACCGGATGATGAAGCTGTTGTAGGAGAAGGATAAGAAGTCGATGGGCTGAGGGGAAACCGTGAGCCGAACAAGCCTCGTTTAAAAACTTGAAAAGAAAATGATCCCCATAACCACCTGGGAAATGGTAGAAAAATAACCCTTGATGCCTTGCCCCCCGGGACCCTCGGACCCTATTTTCGTAAATAGTTTTCATCCAGAGGTGGTAAATTTTGGTTTCTGGCAAGGCCGCAGCCGACGGGCGCCCACAGGCGTAGCCCGGCTACGCCGAGGACCGACAGGACGCGAGAACGCCACCAGGGACCGAAAGATGCCATTTATGGATGGACATTAAATAGTGAAAGCCTATCGTCTGACCGCTGACATGACAGCAACCAACACCCGGGGAGGAACTCCCGCCATGCCCCCCATCACATCCATCGCCATTCTGGGTGCCGGCGCCATGGGCGGTGCCTATGCCGCTATGCTGGATACCGTTCCCGAATTTGAAACCGTGTTCGTGGCCCGGGGCGCGCGGGCTGCGCGCCTGGCCCGGGAGGGCCTGATCGTCAACGGCCGGCCCCTGAACCTCCCGGTGGTCCGGCCGGAACAGTCCACGGCGCCCGTCGACCTCATCATGGTGGCCCTGAAGCACCACCATATGGCGGAAGCCCTGCCCGATCTGGCACCTTTCATCGGCGGGCAGACCACCATCATTTCCATCATGAACGGCCTGGAAAGCGAGGAGACCATCGGCGCCCGCTACGGCATGGACAAAGTGCTCCTGGCCATTGCGGTGGGCATTGATGCTCTGCGGGAGGGCAACCGTATCTCCCACCGGAGCGCTGGCCGCCTGATCTTCGGCGAGGCTGAAAACAAAGCCATCAGCCCCCGGGTCCGGCGGTTGCAGGAAGCCTTCACCCGCGCGGGCATACCCCATGAAACGCCCGAGGACATGCGACGCGTCCTGTGGTGGAAATTCATGGTAAATGTGGGCATTAACCAGGCCTCGGCCGTCATGCGAGCGCCCTACGGTATCTTTCAGACATCAGAGGATGCCCGGTCGTTGATGCTGACCCTCATGGAAGAAGTCGTCACCCTTGCCAAAGCCAGGGGCGTGAACCTGTCTCAAAAGGACATCGAAGACTTTCTCGCCATCCTGCCCGGCCTGTCCCCGGATGGCAAAACCTCCATGCTCCAGGACATGGAAGCCGGCCGCCCCACCGAGGTGGACATATTTAGCGGCAAGGTCGTGTCCCTGGGCCGCGAACTCGGTGTCGCCACCCCGGTCAATGCCGCCCTGCTGAAGATTATCCGCGTTCTGGAAACGCAAACGTCGTAATCGGAATCGAAGGGCGGCAGCCTGGGAGATACGGGAAGGCGCCCTGCGCAGCCTTGAAGTCCCATCGGTTTCTTGCTACATAAAACCAATCCTGCGCCTGTCAGGTGCCAAGCCGGCATGCCCCTCCAAACCGCGCAATGCGGCGGCGCCCGCGAAAGGGCCTTGCAGACAACCACCAATGCGCCTTGACGTTGCGATGACAGGCGCTTGTCCCGAAAAAAAGCAACGGGCGGCCAATCCTGCTTTGCGGTCATCCGGCCTTTTTGCTTCCGTAGCGTAAACCTTCCCGGGAGTCGCCGTGGCCTTACATCTGTTGGACGACCATATCCGCACCCTCACCCGTAAACTGCCCACCCTCTATCGAAGACGCGTGCTGGTCCTGCTGAGCCTTTTGGCCCTGCACCTGTTTATCGTTACGCCGTTCGTGCGCCTGTCCACGGATGAACAGCGCTACCAGGCCGAGGCCGCCTCGCTGGCAACCCGTATCAGGCATCTGCAGGCGGTGGAAACCGATGTCCACCGCGCTCTGGATCAGGTCGACCGGCAGAAAACCCTCCTGCTGGACGACCTGGTGGCCCGCTTCAAGGACCTCAACGACGTTCGGGACGCATTGCGCGCGCCAATGGAAGACCAGCCCCAAGAACCCCCTTTCCAATCAGACCGTCAGTTCCAAGGCAAGTCAGGGCAGGGACATGAAGCGAACACGGCCCTGGCCGAAGCGGTGGCGAAAGCCGAAAACGCCGGCGACAAGACCGCGGCCTATCGCCTGCTGATTCATGATCTGATCATTGACCCGGCGTTCACCCAGGCCAACCAACGCTGGCAGGATGAAAAAACAGCCATCGAAGCCGGCTTGAAGCGTATCCGCGACGGGCTGCCCGCCGCCCAAACGTTCCGGGGGATCGAGGAACTTTTGACCAGGATCGACGACGAGGTGCGGCGCTATCGCTTTACAGCCCCGGAGGGCGACTGGTGGATGACCGTCTCGGGCAAGGAAGCCGTGCTCGACAGGAATCTCGATCGGATCGCCGGCACCTTGAAGGAGGCGATTCTGCCCCTGGCGGCCGACCGGGACAAGCTCCGCCAGGAAATCGAGAAGAAAAGGGCTCTTCTGGCGGCGACGCGCCGGGAAAAGGAAGCGCTGGCCGCGCGCGCGGCGGAAAATTTTCTCCGCATCGAAAAATCCCTGAACATCGCCGTGATCGACGGTGTGCAGGCCATCGCCTTTTTTCCCACCCTGCTCGCGGTGGTTCTGGGGTTGATGACGGCCGACATCTGTCGCTGCCTGCAGGAACTGACCCGCTGTAAGAAACAGGTGGATGCCGGTCTCCGGACGGAAATCGTCCAATGGCTGGCCATCGCCGCCCGTCCGCCCTACCTGCTGGACTTTATCATGGCCCTCTGGATTTTTCTCGCCGTCGTGCAGGTTCGTCCACTGAATGCGGACAACACCCTCTATGCCGGCCAGATCCTGTTCGGTGCGCTGGTGCTGGCAACCGTCGCTATCTGGGAAAGTGCCGCCCGACGTCAGGCCATGGCAGTGGTAGCAGGCGAGGAGGCACAAACAAATGATACGTCCGTCTAAGTTTTGCGATTAGCGAGGGAAGAGAAATACAATGTCGGTTTACATGATTATCGATGCAACGGTTAAGGACCGCAGGAAATACGACCAGTATCTGGATCAGGTGCGACCCATCGTCGAGAAGCACGGCGGACGCTACCATGTGCGTGGCCAAAACATCCGCCCCCTGGGGGCCTGGCGTCCTGAACGAATCATCGTGATCGAGTTCCCGTCCGAGGATGCCATCCGGCGCTGGCTGGCATCGCCGGAATACACCGCTATTGCCTCGCTGCGGGAGGAAGGCGCCGACGCCCAGGCCATTCTGGTCGAAGGCTATCCTGACCACTAAAGCAAATCGCAGCGGAATAATACGTTCTGATGAAGAGCGAAAGAATATCAACCATGCGTTTAGCATTGAGGATTGCCCTTGCCTTCGTGCTGCTGACGGCCGCCGGCCTTGCACTGGCCTATCTTTACCTGCCGGTCAATCGCGTCGCGATCACATCCGAACTGGTCATGCTTGGTGATCTCAATAATGACAACCAATGGAATTTGAAGGATGCGGAAACGCTATCCGATGTGCTCGCCGATCCATTCCGGTCCGATCGCCGGATGATGCTTAAAATCGATGTCAACCGCAACGACCTGATAGACGAAGAAGATGTGTCATTTCTGAGACATTTGTATCAGTTTTCCGATCCTTATCTGGCTGAACAAAAGGCGGGGGAACGGGGAGTTTATTTTCCCCGGCCGAGGGAATTTTTCAAGTATCTGCCGACATACGAATATGTTCAGCGGCCGCTTTTTGCCTTGCACCCGGTCGCCAGGATGTCGCCCTTTGCTTTTCTGCCGGCGATGTCATCTGAAAGCGCGGACACACCCTACGAAAAGCAGCTTCTGATTGAAATCTACAACGAGGCCCTGCGCTTTTCATCGGCCTATACGGTCCGGAAAGATCAGCTCGACGCCATCGAAAGCGACTATGCCCAGGGGAAAATCCGGCACTGCAACAATCTTTTTGATGCCGGGCAGTATTACCCGCTGCTGCTCAACCTGATCAGCCTGGTGGAAGACGCGGAAACATTGTCGATCGCGGACCAGTCCGAGTTTATAAGAAAGATATTGTATTTTCGCGATCACCTGAAAGCATTGCTGCTCTCCGATGAATTCGCGCAATTCAAACAGAGCCGGATTCCCTATACAGTGATCTACCAGAGAATCGAGGCCGCCCTTAAGGCCGACCTGGACCTTTCCGTGGACCTGGCGTCCCTGGCGCCGCCCAGGGATTTTACGAATCTGCAAAACTATCTGGATCGCGCCGAGTGGCAAGCTTACAAAAGCAAAACCCGCAAGGAGGATTTCAGGCAGCTTGTTTTATATGCCCAATACGACCGCCGCTACCTGCGAGCCGTCTCCAACACATCCCCCAAACAGCAGGACACTCAGCTGCAAAACCACAACCTGCCGATGATTCTGTTGTTCCGCGAAGCCCTGCGCATTTCCGGCAACGATAAAAAGGCTGCGGTCGCCCTTCTCGATGAAGCCATCCGCATCCCTTTGGGGTGGGTGAAACGCATCCCGACAGATCTCCTGCCCAATTCCATCGCCCTGGAAAATTTCCTGTTGCCGGGCAACAAAGAGGACGGCCTGGATAAAAGCCGGCACTGGAACGTGTTCGGAGGCATTGCGATCTACAAGTCTCCGCAGGAAGCCTTGATGCTGGCCTTGAAACGGGAAAACCTGGACTTGCAAGAGCAGAACTTTGCGCCGGAGGCCATGCAGGAATTCATTCGCGATACCATTGCCAATATCAACGGCATCTATTATGTCATATCGATTGACTCAGAGCACATTCCAGGGCTCGAAGGTCTATAATCGTGTCGTGCTCTTGTTGGGGAAATCGACTGCATGAACTTTAATCTTAAAGATAAAGTAGCCATCGTGACGGGTGCAAGTGCGGGACTAGGCAAGGCAATCGCCTTCAGTTTGGCATAGGAAGGCGCGAAAGTAGCGATTTCGGCCCGCCATCCAACCGCATTAAAGCAGACAGCAACGGGAATTGAATCTGCTACGGGAAAAGGCTTACTGGCCGTTTCCGGCGATATGTCCAAAGCCGCGTCGGTGAAGGATCTAGTTAATAGAGTGGTCGCCGAATATAAGACGTTCCACATTCTTGTTAACAATGTCGGACAGGCCAGTTACATCTCCGGCCAAAATATAATCGTTGATGGCGGCTTAAGTCGGGCGTTTTGATGCGACTGTCACATCTCAACGGAGTCGTTCGAGAGGAGATCAATGTCAAATAATCAAGACCTCGTCAAAAAGACAACGACTTACATCAAGCGTTCAATAACGCTTAAGATCGTTTCTGTGGGCATCCTGATTTTACTGCTACTGATACCCACTGCAATGGTTCAGAATCTGATAAGCGAAAGACAAGCGCGGCGTGATGCCGTCGTTAGGGAAATCAGCCAAAAATGGGGCGCCCCTCAAACGATAACCGGCCCCTTCATGACCATCCCCTATAAAGTGTTTTTCACAGACGCTGCCGATCAGACACGATTTAACCTGAAGTACCTGCATCTTCTGCCCGAAACACTGGATATCTCGGGCGAGATAGGGCCGGAAGTACGTTATCGAAGCCTTTTCGAAGCGGTTCTCTATAATATCAGGCTCAAATTCAGGGGCAGCTTTAAACTGCCGCCGCTGAATCAATTGAACATCGATTCAAACAACATCCTGTGGGACAAGGCAAACCTATCGCTGGGCCTGACCGATATGCGCGGCATACAGGATAAGATTTTAATGTCGTTCAATAAATCCGTTTATAACGCCAACCCGGGACTAAAGACGACCGATTTGGCCGCCGGCGGCGTCAGCACACTGATCAATTCCTTAATGCTGAATGAAGCCAACAATTTTTCATTTGATTTGAACCTTAATGGCAGTGAACAAATAAGCTTTATTCCCGTTGGCGAATCCAATACCGTCCAGATTGGCTCGCGTTGGCCTTCGCCGAGCTTTAATGGTGCCTTCCTGCCCGCCAACCGCGAGGTTAAAAAGAGCGGATTTATCGCCAACTGGCGCATTCTGCATTTAAACCGGAACTATCCCCAATTCTGGGAAGGCGCTCAGTATAAAGTCACGCCATCGGCTTTCGGCGTAAAGCTGATCCTGACGGCCGATATTTATCAGAAGTCAATGCGACTGGCCAAATATTCGATTATGTTCCTTGTCTTCACCTTTGCCGCTTTTTTCTTCTCCGAAATCGTTAACAAACAAAGGATTCATCCCATCCAATACATTCTGGTCGGAATGGCCATCCTGATTTTTTATACGCTGGTGTTGTCGCTGTCCGAGTATATGCATTTTAATTTTGCCTACCTCTTATCGGCCGCTGCGGTCACGCTGATCATCTCAGGCTATGCCAAAGCGATAACACGCAATCCAAGGTTTGCCTTAACCATCTTAGGCATATTGGCCGTCCTGTATGGCTATCTGTTTATTGTTTTGCAGCTCGAAGATTACGCCCTCATCATGGGCAGTATCGGGCTTTTATTGATACTGGCCATGGTGATGTACATTACGCGCAAAATCAACTGGTATGAAATCGAGACAGGCGCTTAGCTGGGGAGGGCGTATTTTCGCGACGGCGACACCACCCTGGGGACCACGTCCAAAAGGTTAAAAGATGCACAAAAAAATCGGCATCATCGGTGGGCTCAGCCCGGAATCGACGATCAGTTATTATCTGCACATCACCCGCACCTATGTCGAACGCTTCGGCGATCACAGCTATCCCGAGATCATCATCTACAGCGTCAATCTGGAACAATACCACCGCTGGCGCAGCGCGAACCGATGGGATTTGGTTGCAGACGATCTCATCACTTCCGCGCAACGGCTCCGAAAGGCCGGGGCCGATTTCGCGCTGATCGCAACGAATACCATGCATAAGGTGTTCGACGCGGTGCAGGCCGCCGTCGATTTCCCGCTGATTCACATTATCGACGCCACGGCCGTGAAGGCCAGGGAACTCGGATTGAAAACCCTGGGGCTGCTCGGAACGCGGTACACCATGAGCGACGGGTTTTATCACGACCGCATCGCCCAAAGCGGGCTGTCATTGGTCGTTCCCCCTATTGAGGACCAGACCGTCGTTCATCGTGTCATCGTGGAAGAGCTGATCCAGGGGCGCTTGCAGGAAAGCTCCCGAGCGTCCTACCGACGCGTTATCGAAGCATTGATCGACCGGGGCGCCGAAGGCATCGTCCTGGGATGCACGGAGATTCCGCTGCTCATCAAACAGGCGGATGCACCGGTTCCGCTTCTGGATACCGCCGCCCTCCATGCCGATGCCGCTCTGGATTTTGCTTTGGCAGGTTAACCATGATGAACTTGTAGAAGGTCCCTGAAAGAGCTGTTTCGATGAAAATCGTCAAGGCCTTGGAAGAAGACGCCTCACAGATCGCCGCTATCATCCGCGAATCGCATCAGGACGTCGCTCGGATGTTCGCCATTACGGAAGAAAATAACCCCAAACATCCCTCTTTTTGCGCCACGGACTGGGTATTGAAGGATTTTCGAAGAGGTGAAGAATACTTCCTTTGCAAGATCGGCGATACCGTTGCCGGATGCGTAGCCTTCGAACAGCCGGACGCCCAAACCGCCTACCTGAACCGGCTGTCCGTCTTGCCTGGATACCGTCATCAGGGCCTCGGCGCGGCTCTTGTCCGCCACATTCTGGCATATGCCCGATCCAGGCCGGTCAGCATTGTCAGCATCGGCATCATCGCCAGCCACGAAGGCCTTAAAACATGGTATGCCGGCCTCGGCTTTGTCGAAAAAGATACGCGCACGTTCGCGCACCTGCCGTTCGATGTAACATTTATGCAGTATGGCATCTGAACGCGATACATGGTGATCGAAACGTTCAAACCGGGCCTGGCGGGAAAAGCCTAAGAGCGCTTCCGGGAAAAGGGGTGCCTGCTGCCGGAGGGCTGGGTCGCTATCGACTCATGGCTCTTCTGGGATAGAACCACCTTTCTTCAACCCGTGGCGGCGGACCGGTCTTCCCCTGGCAGGCGATAGCGGCCTTCCTCTCCCCCGCAAGACGGCAGCGGCCCCGCCGCCCCTGTAATTGCATCTTCGTATACGATCGCATGTAGGGTTTACCCACCACCCCGGGTAAGTCAAAATATAGGAATTTTACCATATTTCTAATAGGTTATACGACAATGACCGGACGAAAACGACCTCTCACGACCATTAGAGCCCGAATACTCCATTTCTTCCGATAGTTAACCGTTCTCCGCGAACCCCGGATAACCAATATGAACGCTTTTGGCATTCATATTGCTCTTCGCCTCCCGGGTATGACTACGTCGACCCTTTTCCGGTCGGCGCATTACGCTAGGAGGTAACGCCCTATGAATACCGAAGAAGTGACCGAACCGCTCCTTTCCGTCTCCGACAGCCGTTTTGCCGCGCTAAGATGCCGGATGAAGATGATGATGGCCCTGCTGTTCTCCATTATCTTCAAGTGCATTTCCGCGACCCTTGTGATTTTGGGGATCTGGCAATTCTTTCATTCGGTGGCGGGAGGCGAAAATGAGTTCATTTCCGTCATCGTCAAGTCGGTGAATACCTTTGTCATCGCCCTGGCCATATTCGAGCTGGGCACCGGCGTCGGAAAAGAGTATACCGTCTCCGACGAGGGCGAAAACATCTATCATAACATCCGCCGGACCATCACCCGCTTCGTCGGCACGGTCTGCATCGCCCTCGTCCTGGAGGCCCTGATCATGATCATCAAGTACAGCCAGCTCGAACTGGCCGGCAATCTTTTCTATCCGGTGGGCATCCTGCTGGGGGGCAGCGCCCTGCTCGTAGCCTTGGGCATTTTCCTGAAGCTGACCCGGGGCCATACCGAATAGGCGCCCGACGGGAAGCGGTTTATCACGACGCTAAATCGACGATTAGCCGCAACCAGGGAGGTTGGAATTCGTGACGATTGCGCTGCTTGTTATTGACGTCCAGCGGGGCCTCTGTACAGGTCAAAACCCGGCCCATGATGCGACCACTATCATCGCTCGGATCAATCGGGTGGCCGCCCAGGCGCGGCGTGCGAATATGCCTGTCATCTTCATCCAGCATGAATCCGCATCCGGGATGCTGACATATGGCACGGCCGATTGGCAGCTGGCCCAGGGCCTGGAGGCGACACCGGAGGATCTCCGGGTTCGCAAGACAACGCCGGATGCCTTTCTCAAAACGGATCTGGAAGCCATGCTCAAGCGCCGCGGAGTGACCGAACTGGCCATTTGCGGCATGCACACGGAGTTTTGTGTCGACACCACGACACGACGCGCGCTTGCTCTAGGCTATCCGGTGATCCTGGTGGGCGATGCCCACACGACCGCCGGTAACGCCGTCCTGACGCCTCGGCAAATCATCGACCACCACAATGAGACTCTGATGCAGATCGCAAGCTTCGGTCCGCGGGTCCGGGCCGTGTCAAGTGCTGACATCACGTTTGACGACTGACCGCGGCGCTGTCACCGCAACCGCGGTCATTTCCTGGACACGGTGGTCCATCGGGCCTCTCATCCGCGGCTAGGAAATGATGCCTTGGATGCGTATATCGATAAGATTTTTGCAGCTCCCGCCCTAAAAGCACAAGAATCGGTATGACATGCGAAAAGGCGGCATTATATTACCGTCATTCGCTATTGGAGGTGGAGGAAGAAAATGGCAAACCAGGCCTGCAACAATACCTACTACCCGGAACGGCGCTGTTGCTTGCGGACCCCATACCGTACCCCGGTACGCTATTCCAATGCCTTGTTGAACGGTTCCGGATTCGTGAAAGATATCAGCTCCTACGGCATGTTTATGGAAACCCTGGTCCCCCCCGACGTCGGGGATCAGATCCGCATCGCTTTCCAGCTGCGCAATTCCAGACACGCCATGGATATCGAGGGGGAGATTGCCCGCAGGGCGCAATCCGGTGTCGGCGTCAAATTTTTATGGTGATCGTCTTGGATAGGCGCTATCGAACAGGATTTGCCCTCCCCTGAACAGGGACGACGACGGGACTGTATCATGACCTTTGAATCCTTGCGGAATGTCATCGATTTCCAGGGTGAAAACTATCAGCGTTGCTATGTGCCCACGGCTGCGCAGCAGATCCTTAAACGGTGGGATCAGGAGTCAACGCATTACGAGCTGATCGAAACAAGAACGTATAAAAACAGCTAATCCATCAACTGCGTTTTTCCGCCCTGCGCCATAAGGGTCCGGCAATCCCTTCGCCATCCAGCCAATGCTGAGCGACACGAATCCGCAGCTTGCTAGTGGTATCCGATCCCCGGATAGAGCAACGACACAAAAAAACAGTGCGCCGGACTGAACATAAAATCCAGGAGCTTCCAGGCCACAAAAATCCCCACGAACCCGAAGGGTCCGCTGTGGATGAAATCCATGTAGGCCACCGCCTTTTCCTCACTCAGGACGAGCGGAATGATGCCGCTGCCGTCCAGAGGCGGCAGGGGAATGAGGTTAAACACGAACAGCAGCAGGTTCAGGGAAAACAGAATGCTCAAAAGGGTAGCCACGCCGGTCAGGACGCCATCCTGTCGGGCGGCGACCATGTGGGAGGACGAAATCCAGTCAGGGGCGTAAAACAGGCCCAGGGCGATGCCCAGGTGAATCAGCACGGCCACCGCCACGATCACTACAAGATTGGCCAAGGGGCCGGCCAGCGCCATCAGGGCCGAGCGCTGGGGGTAGGTGCGCGCCCACAGCGGATCGTAGGGCGCGCTGGCCCATCCGATCATCCATCCTCCTGCCAAAAAGGAGAGCAGCGGCACCACCACCGTTCCCAGGGGCTCCCGCTTGATGTGGGGAAGGGGATCGAGGGTGACCTGGCCCCCGTCGTAGGCCGTCGGATCGCCCAGTTTCATAGCGGCATAGGCATGCGAGGCTTCATGTACGACCACCGAAAAGAGAAATGCCAGATACCATAAAAAGCCTTCCGAAAGATTGGGCATGTCAACCACCTCCGCTTTCAGGCGACAGGTCCGACCTTGCGCCGTTTGAAAATTTTGGAAAAGAATCCGGCCACGGCCAGAAAACCGATGATGATAAATTTCTTGAAGACCACCAGCACCCCCCCCAGCTTGGCCAGAAGTCCGACTTTGGCGGCCACCTTACCACCGATCAGGGCCGCCAGACCGTAGGCCGCCACTTTATCGACACCGGGATCGAAATCGCTGTAGCGATGGCCCTCTTTGAAATTGGTGAAACCGATCACCTGCTCCATGCCGTCCTCTACCAGCGGCAGCTGTTCCATATCGGCAACCGCATTGAGAACCAGGACGCCTTTCCGTCCCAAGATGCGCACGTTGTAGTTCAAGGTGTGCTGGGGGTTGTCCCCGAACCGGAGTTCCTTGGCCCAATAGAGCTTTTTGGCCTCGCTGTCGTAGTAGGGCGATGCGGCCCAGCCCACAATCGTTACCGGTTCGTACCCCTGCTCGGTACGGGCGTCATTGCCCTCCCGCGCCGAGGCCTGCATTGAAGCCAACAATTCATCGTAGTCGATCTGGCAGGCATCCTTGTCCGACACATAGCCGTCTTCCTCGTAGCTGATGACCACGGCCCAGCCGCTGCTGGTGAAAAGGTCTGTGTCGGTGGGCAGCAACATCCCGATCTGGCCGGACCCGTCCGGATTGCCCCAACCTTCCTCCAGAAAGCGTCGGCTGTCCTCAGGCCCGATATAGCGAAAGGTTTCCGGTACTTCCAGCATGGCCACCCCGTTGGGAAGGTCGACGCTTCCCGCTTTTAAATCGAAGCTGTCGAGAAAGTCTTGGGCGCTTTCGTAACGCTGCTCCGCTGATGGCGTTCCCCAGGCCGGCGCAACCAGAAGCAAAAGTAAGACAAGGATGGCTACAAACTGAAATCGTTTCACGATATCCTCCGTTCCCTGAAGGTAAAAGGGGATCTGCCAACCCGAAGGTTAGGACCACAAATTGTATGTTCCGGGCGGCATCGCCGCAGCCATTGTGGTGATAGGGGAGGTGAATTCCGGAATCGGAAGTGCAAGATTTAAACCATCTTGAGGACTTCAGCGCGCCACTATATCTTGTGCCTTTTGCTGAAAGGCGCACCATATTAGGCGGGTAAACCTGCCGCAAATTGTCGATGATATTGACAAATGACGGCACCAGGGCGGCCGCCGACCCCTGAAAATTAGCCATGCGGCGCCTTCTCCTGCTGTTGACAGCATCGAACCGCGGTATAGCTTTCCTTCCAGGCGTTTGGCCGTTACCGGCCTGAAAGCCGCAGGCCGCTGACGCCTTAAGCGTCTATACCTTGTCAGATTCTTTCCCCATGGCTGAAAGGAGCGCCCATGAATCCTTGGCCGGCGTTTGACCGTATTTCCGCCCAGGCGTTGAACAAGTGTCTGCAGCAGGCAAACGCGCCCCTTCTAGTGGATACCCTGAGCGACGACCATTTTAAGCAGGTGCACCTGCCCGGTGCCCAAAATGCCTGCGTATTCCAGGTGACCTTCCTGGACCGGATGACGGCGCTGGTGCCGGACAAGGAGGCCGCCATCGTGGTTTACGGTTCCCGTGCCGGAACCCTGGACGCCGAGTCCGCGGCCGGCAAGCTGCTGCGGGCCGGCTACACCCGGGTAGCGGTCCTGGAGGGCGGCCTGGCGGCCTGGCACGCAGCCGGCTATCCCCTGGAGGGCACAGCGCCTGACGACCTTGCCGCGTCCCCTCATGCACCGGTTATCGACAAGCGGCGCTACACCGTGGATACGGCCAACAGCATCATCCATTGGGTGGGGCGCAACCCCAACACCCAGCACACCGGCAGTCTGCGCCTCTTCGAGGGGTTCCTGGATACGCGGGCGGAGGGTGTCAGCGGCCGGTTCGTCATCGACCTGGCCTCCATCAGGAACACCAGCCTTGAGGGGGACCCGAATCAGCCCGTCCTGATCGCCCACCTGCTCTCGGACGACTTTTTCTGGATCGAGCGTTTCCCTACGGCCACCTTCAGGCTGGAAGGCCTCACCCCTATTGCCGAAGGCCATCTCACCACCCCCAATTTCACGGTGAGCGGCTCACTGGAAATGATGGGCCTGCGCGCGCCGTTGCAGTTCCCGGCCACGTTCACCACGTTGCCGGACCAGCGACTGGCCGCGGAAGCCCATTTCGACTTCGACCGCACCCGCTGGAACATTGTCTACGGTTCCAGCCGCTTTTTCGACCACCTGGGGATGCACCTGGTGTTCGACCTCATCAGCGTGCAGCTCAAGCTGCTGAGCCTGTAAAGGTTGCCAAGCCCCCTCTCGTGGCTATGTTGCCATGAAGCAGGGACAAGGTCCCTATTAACCTCAACCCACAACAAGGATAACACCATGGAAAAACCATACGCACAGGACTACTTCAAAGACGACGACGAAGGTCATGCCGATACCCGCGAACAAAACTTCCGCTGCGAAAGCCCCGACCCCCATCTGGGATGCGATCCGGGAATCGACGTGGCGGGATGAAACCCCAGGAGGTGCCTTATGATAGGAATTTTGCTGACCATCGCGATCCTTGGGTATTATATCAACAGCTGCATCAGCAGCGTTCATTCATATGCCGCCTGCAAGATCTGAGACAGCCGCGCGGCAATTCTGCACCTATTAAACGACGGCCCCGTTGACCAGAACGAAAGGGCCTCCCACAAGCTGACCCGGAAATGAAAAACAGCGGCAGAGCCTCAAAGAGGCTCTGCCTTTTTAGTGTTTGCTTCTGTATTTCTTCCCATTTCTCGTTTTCGACCCCGGAGTTGACCTCACGGATCATCTGTCATAGGATCGCCTCTTTTTCATTTTCCGGCGGTGCCGGAACAGACCGCGATCAAACATGAGGAGGTAGTTCATGGTAGCATCCAAGGTGGGCCCGCGGATGGCGAAGTACATGGCCCAGAACGACATTTCCATGGAAACCCTGGCCGAACGCACCGGCCTGTCCATCACCCTACTGACATCCATCCGGGATGACGAGGTCTACCCTTCGCTGGGCCCCCTGGTGAAAATCGCCCGGGCTTTGGGCGTGCGGCTGGGCACCTTTCTCGACGACCAGGGCAGCGTCGATCCCCTGATCGTGCGCCGCAGCGACCGCCGCAGCGCGCTCTCCACCCTGCGGGCCAAGGACAAACCCATTGAAACCAAATTCTACTCCCTCGGGCGAGGCAAGACCGACCGTCACATGGAGCCTTTCTTCGTAGAGCTGCTGCCCGAATCCGCGCAAGAAAAAGAGCTCTCCAGCCATGAAGGCGAGGAATTCATCGTCGTAATGGAAGGCCAGGTGGAAGTGGTCTACGGCAAGGAAACCCATCGGCTCGATGTGGGCGACAGCATCTACTACAACTCCATCGTGCCCCATCATGTGGGCTGCATCGACGAAACCCCTGCTGCCATCTATGCCGTCCTGTACATCCCTGAATAACAGCCAAGAGGATCCGATGACTGAACACGATCTGAAACAGGCCACCCTGGGCCTACTGCTCGACCAGGCCATTGCCGCCCATCCCGACAACGATGCCGTCATCTATGTGGACCGCAATTTCCGCCTCACCTATCGCGAGTTCGGCGAGCTGGTGGACCGCCTGGCCAAGGGACTCATGGCCCTGGGCGTGGTCCGGGGCGAGAAAGTGGCCGTGTGGGCCACCAACGTGCCCTACTGGGTGGCCCTGCAATTCGCCACAGCCAAGATCGGCGCCATCCTGCTGACCGTCAACACCAACTACAAGAGCGCCGAACTGGACTACCTGCTGCGCCAATCGGAAACCGAAACCCTTTTCATCATCGACGGTTTCCGGGACACCGACTACGTCCAGACCCTCTACGAACTCGTGCCGGAGCTCAAGGCCCAGGAGCGCGGCTATCTCAAGAGCGAGACCTATCCGCACTTGAAGCGGGTGGCCTTCCTGGGGCCGGAAAAGCACCGGGGCATGTATGCCATGCCCGAGATTATGGCCCTGGGCGTCATGGTGGACGACGCCGACTATCTTGCGCGTCAGGAGAGCCTCGATCCCCACGAGGTGGTCAACATGCAGTACACCTCGGGCACCACCGGGTTTCCCAAGGGGGTCATGCTGACCCACTACAATATCGGCAACAACGGGTTTTGGATCGGCGAGAACCAGCACTTCACCCATAATGACCGGGTCTGCATTCCGGTGCCGCTCTTCCACTGCTTCGGCTGCGTCCTGGGCGTGCTGGCCGCTGTCAGCCATGCGGCCACCATGGTGCTGCTGGAAACCTTCGATCCGGTGGAAGTCATGGCCTCGGTGGAGGAGGAGCGCTGCACCGCCCTCTACGGCGTGCCCACCATGTTCATCGCGGCGCTCCAGCACAAACTCTTCAGGAAATTCGACTTCTCATCGCTGCGCACCGGCATCATGGCCGGCTCGCCCTGTCCCATCGAAGTCATGCGCCAGGTGATCGACCAGATGAACATGTCCGAAATCACCATCTGCTACGGCCTCACCGAAGCCTCGCCCGTGATCACCCAGACCCGCCCGGACGACGACATCCGCCTGCGGGTGGAATCCGTGGGCCGCGCCATGCCGGGCATCGAGGTCAGGATCGTCGATCCCGATACCGGCGCAATCCTGGGACCGGGCGAACAGGGTGAAGTCTGCTGCCGGGGCTACAACGTGATGAAGGGCTACTACAACATGCCCGAAGCCACGGCCGAGGCCATCGACGCCGACGGCTGGCTGCACTCGGGGGACCTGGGCGTCATGGACGAAGACGGCTACCTGGCCATCACCGGCCGCCACAAGGACATGATCATCCGGGGCGGGGAAAACATCTACCCCCGGGAGATCGAAGAGTTCTTATATCGTATGGAAGGCATCGCCGACGTTCAGGTGGCGGGCGTGCCCAGCGAAAAGTACGGCGAAGAGGTGGGGGCTTTCGTTATCCTAAAGGAAGGCCAGGAGGCCTACCAGCCCGAGGACATCAAGGACTTCTGCCGGGGTCAGATCAGCCACTACAAGATCCCCAAGTACGTGGCCTTCGTGAAGGACTATCCCATGACGGCCAGCGGGAAGATTCAGAAGTATAAGCTGCGGGAGATGGCGGAGACGCTGTTCCCCGACCGAATATAGAAGCCGGGCGGTTTCGCAAAAAACCCGATATCGGCGTTACGCGAATCTTTCGTCATTGCAGCGTACCTGGCGTACGCTTCACTCCTCAAGATTCGCAAGCCTTGATCTGGAGCCAAAATCCAATTTTTGAGGCCGCTTCTGAAAGCAAGACGGTTTCGTCAAATGTTCAAGGTCAAGGCGTGCAAGTTCTGAGGCGTGAGGCGTACATCAGGTACGCCGCAACAACGAAGAAGGCCGCACAACGCCGAGATTGAGCATTTGACGAAACCGTCGGATCTATCGATAGCGTTCCACCAGCTTGTCACGCTCCTCGTCCGGCAAAGATCTCAAATATCCCTTCCAGCCGGGACACCAACCCGTGTGCCATTTCCAGAGGCGGCCCAGGATGGAGCGCGGGTTTTGGTCGTATTTGGCGCGGAATTGACATTTTTCGCATTTGGCCATGGTAACAAGACTCCCCGATATACGTTGGTTTTATGGCGAGACATCACCTTCCTGCCCCTGCCCCCTACCACCCCCATATTAGCTTTTTGATAGGAATGTCATCAACAGCCCAAAGTGGCGCCCGAATAGGACCCACCACCCCTTATGGTGCGGGGATGTCGATCACCGCGGCCCGCTGCGGTTGATCTTCAGGATCACCAGCGTAATGTCGTCATCGGACTTGCGGCCGCGCGTGAAATTCATGACATCGCGGTAGACGGCATCGAGGATATCCCTGGCCGGGGCGCTGGCATGCCGGCGCAGCAGCTCCCGGAAACGCCTTTTGCCGTACATTTGCCCATCCTTGCTGAACGCCTCCCATATGCCGTCGGTTCCCACGGCCACCACCTGGCCATCTTTCAGCCCTTCTTTATGACTTTCCTCGAAAACATAGTTCGCATCAACACCCAGGACCATGCCTGGCCCGTCTAATTCCTCGAAGATATCCTGTTCCGGATCATACAGAAGCGCGGGGTCGTGGCCGGCCCGAACCCAGTGAAGGGCATCCCCGGCCGGATCGACCACCAGATAGAAAAGCGTCATGAAGCGGCCGCTGTCCAGTACGTCCTGGACCATCTGAACGTTCATGGCCGCTACGATTTCCGATACCGTGCCGGGTTGGGAAACCCGCATGTGTAAAAAGGCGCGGGCCGAGGACATGAGCAGGGCCGAGTCGACACCGTGTCCCGTAATGTCGCCGACCACGATGCCGAACGGCTCCTGGGGCGATTCACGACGCCAGAAGAAGTCAAAGTAATCGCCGCCGATCTCGTCGCAGGAGACATTCCGGCCGGCAACATCGAAGCCCGGGATGGCCGGGTCCTTCTGGGGCAGGAGGCTTTTCTGGACCTCGCCGGCCAGGGCCAGCGCCTTTTTGTGTTCGGTCATATCCGTTACAAGGGCCATATTGCCGATAACGGCCCCGGCATCGTCCTTCAGCCGGTTGCCGTGAATCAGGATGGGCACATGGCGGCCGTCCTTACGCACCAGTACGCTTTCGAGGCTGCGGTATTCCGGTTCCAACAGCTTTTCCTGCCCCGCCAACAGGATCTGCCGGTATTCCTCCGTAGTGAAATCAAGCGGATTACGACCCAGCAGCTCCTCCCGCGTGTAACCCAGCAGACGGCAATAGGCCTCGTTGACGTCCACGATGGTGAGGTGCTCGTCCGTCAGGACAAAGCCCTCGCCGGCCGTTTCGACGATTCGGCGGTATTTTTCCTCGCTTTTGCGCAGGGCGGCGTCCTTTTGCAAAATTTCGAGCCGGGCTTCTTCCACCTCCCCGATGATGGTGCGGTGCATGGCGGCGTTGAGGTCCTTGAGCGCCTCGATCCGCTTACGGTAGGCCTCGGAGCGTTCCAATTTATGCTTCAGATAGGCATTCTCCGTGGCCAGCGCTTCCCGACCGGGCAACGCCTGGGTTCCGACGGCAATAACGTCGGACGTGTCCGCGGCGGCCCCGGCTGAAAGGGGGGCGTCGTCCTTCTGACCCACCAGCAGCGTTACCAGGGTGGCACCGTGCAGCCGCGTGGGCTGGCGGCGTTCGAGGGGGGCGATTTCGCCAAAGCTGTAGAAACCGCCGATTGGCAGCCCCGGCGGGAGAACGTCGCGTAAAATCGCCAATTCCTCCGGGGTGCGCGTGCCCAGAATATCCTTGCGAAAGGCACACGAGAACGCCACGCCGAACCGTGGTTGAAAGGCAAGATCACGCGTCAGGGCTTCGGCGGTGCGACGGGTATCCTGTAATATGACGTCGCGGATCGCCTCTGTCAGTTGCACCACAGCGCCCTGGGGAACGGTTTCGGAGAAGGTAATGCTGCCATCCGGATTGTAGGTGATGGGCGCCCGCAGGTAAGCCTGGGCCCCTTCGCCCTCGGACACCGCCAGGATGAACTCACGGGCCGGTTCGGTATGTTCGCCCAGATAGTGCCGGTAGAAATCGACAGCCGTCATCGATCCGATGCGACCTACGGTGCGGCCTTGGGAGGCCGTGACGGTCGCCTTCTTCCCGACCGGTTTCCAGCTGTTGGCAATGCCAAAAGCGTACTCGACGGGTCCGGCCCAGAGCAGCAGCGGCAACGCGTCTTCCAGGACTTCGTTGCGGTAAAACTGCTTGGCGTTCTGCTCTTCGGTCCACAGCATCCCGGCCGCCCCCCCGAAAACCGGGCAATCAAGTCCCAGCTCCTGGTTGAGGATCGTCAGGATGGGATCGAAATGCTTGTCGTAGCCGTCCGGAAAGGCCAGACCGAACTGCGGTTCGCCCGACAGCCTGTCGCGGGCCTGGGCCACGGCCGACCGGACTGCGTCCTCCGGCGCCTGCGTCAAATGGCGTCCGACACCGGCGCGGATCTCCACGTCATCGGATTGAAACAGCATCAGGGTGACGGCATCGTCGCTGAAGCCCAGGCGGGTGGCAAAATCGCCAGCGCTGGTGCAGCCCACCAGATCGAGATCCGGAAAGGCCTGCAGGATGCTGTCCAGCATCAACTGATGGTCAAAATGGACGGCCGCGAACACGATCCCGGCGCCCGGCCTAACACCGCCAAGTTGGGCGCGGCATTGGGTCAGCACGTCCCGAACGACGTTCCGGGTGTCAATTCCTTCGGCCTGACCGATGGCAATCGTAATCATGGGACGGTTCCTTGGGATTGGGAGGGCCACACCTTCGGCGGCGGCCGTCTCGGCAACGGACAGCGGCCGCCGCATCGGATACCGAGCTGCTGTTGCACCAGGCCCCCTAAAGGGCTTAAAAACCAAAAATATTACTCGAATAGGGTAAGTCGTAGCGTCCTGCAAGTAAAGAGGCAGCCATCACCACACCCCCATACTGGCATTTCGATAGCGATGTCGCCAGGAGCCCAAAACGGCACCATATTCAGCAGAATGTGTGATTATTAATCTATAGCGTTTCAACCGGAGGAAATCCTATGAGTTCAGCCGTCAGCAGGCCTCCCGCGGCAGAGCCCGCGCGGGCATTAAAACATTTCACAAGCTTGCTCGAATTCGAAACCGATTGCTGGGATGTTCACCACGCCATCACCAATGATCGAAAAGACTTTGTTCTGCTGGATGTCCGTGGTGAGGCGCTTTATGCGCGGGGCCACATCGAAGGCGCCATCATCCTGCCGCACCCACGGATCAATGCCGATACCCTCAAAGAATATCCACCCGATACGCTGTTTGTGGTCTATTGCGCCGGCCCCCACTGCAATGGTGCCGATAAGGCCGCCGTTCGCCTGGCCAAACTCGGGCGGCCGGTGAAAAAGATGATTGGCGGTGTAACGGGCTGGCTTGATGAAGGTTTCAGCCTGACCCCATAGAGTCCTTATCTATCCGAGGGACATATATCGCTTGTACACCAAAAGGGGGCGCCGGAAGACCTCTAAACCAGACTGGCCGGACGGGAAGCCCCGCGTAGCAGGAAAATCCCCGTCCCCGGCCGTCCTCCCATTTCCTTATTCCGATACCCATGACTTGGACCGGGAAAGGCCTTTCATGGGGTGCATTTATCGCCCGCAATATCCTTATTGAACACCTCCATCCCCTTTTTCATGGCGCAAAAATCCCCGCACATGGTGCATGTTTCGGCTTGCTCCGGCTGACGGCTGTCACGGATCGCCTGGGCCGCTTCCGGGAAGAGCAAAAGGTCCTGGAGATCGTCCCAGCGCATATCCCGGCGGGCCATGGCCGCCTGGCGGTCGCAATCCCGTCGCTGGGGATATTTGCTCAGGTCGCCGATATGCACGGCCAGCCGGGTGACCCGGACGCCTTCGCGCACATCGGCTTCGGTGGGCAGGGCCAGGTGCTCGGCCGGGGTGATGTAACAGATCAGATCGGCCCCGTGCCGCGCCGAGGCAGCCGCGCCGATGGCGGCTGTGACATGGTCGTAACCAGCCCCCAGGTCCGTCGGGATCGGACCCAGCATATAGTAGGGAGCGCCCCCGCTCATGCGCTTTTCAAGCATGATGTTGCCGGCGATTTCGTCCAAGGGAACGTGTCCCGGGCCCTCGACCATGGTCTGGCAGCCCATCTCGCGCCCGATCTCAGCCAGTTCGCAGTTGATGATCATCTCGGCCATCTGGGCGCGGTCGTGGCTGTCATGGATGGCGCCCGCCCGAATGCCGTTGCCCAGGGAAAGCACGGCGTCGTATTGCTTCATCAGGTTGCAGACCCGGTCGAACTGCTCGTAGAGGGGATTCTCTTTTTTGTTCATGTCCATCCAGGCCACCATGAAGGTCCCGCCCTTGGAGGCGAGACCCCCATAGCGAAACCCCTGTTTGCGCAGTCGTCGGATGGTGTACTGGTTAATGCCGCAGTGGATGGCCATGAAACTCAGGCCGTCGGCCAATTGCTTTTCGATGAGGTCGAAGAGGTATTCGGGGTCCATCTTGGCGGGGTTGCGGGTTTTGCGGATCGTTTCTTTGAAAGCCTGGTAGAGGGGGACGTTGCCCACCGGCCGGGATGTGGCGGCCAGCACCGCACGCCGCACGGTATCCAAATCACCTCCGGCGGACAGTTCCATGAGGGTGTCGGCCCCCTCCTCCTCGGCAGCGAGGGCTTTGCGCACCTCCTGATCGATGTCGCAGATATCCGACGAGGTGCCGATCGACGCGTTGACCTTGGTCCGCAGGCCGCGGCCGATGCCGACCGCTTTCTGTCCCTTGCGAAAGGGGTTGTTGGGGATCACGATCCGGCCTTGGGCAACCCGCCTGCGGATGATGTCCGCATCGATCTTTTCATCATCCGCCACGGATTGCATCTGGGGGCTGATAACGCCTTCTTTAGCCAATTCGATCTGTGTCTTCATGGGATGTCCTCCTTTTGGGCTCGGAACGGGGCGCCGGGCGGGTTTGCCGCCCCACAAAAAAACCCCGGACCGAAAATGAATTTTCAGCCTGGGGTTTTGCCATCACCACCAAGACACATCGCTCCACGGCAGGTCTTCTGACTTGCGGATCGCTCTACCGGCTGCGCCTTCCCGCATCGTTTCGGACAATTTCACACGATGCAGTGGCTGCTGCAGCCCTCGTCCCCGCTCACAGCGACGGGTTCGTCCCGGACTTGCACCGGGTTCCCTATTATCCTTTAAACGTAAAAGGCACCGTGAAGCATCATTGAATTTGGACGCCAAACTGTGATGAAAGACGGGGGCTTGTCAATGGTTTTTTTGACCGCCTGGTGTGGAGCGATTATCTGAAAAGGCAGAATTGAAAAGTGAATCAGACCTTTTGCGAAAGGCTGCTACGCGGGGAGCGTCTACGTGGCCTTGGCAGCAAGGTACTCTATGATCTTACTTTCAATAGCAAAATCGCAGTAATAAGAGCCACTATGCAATTTTAAGGCTAATTGCAACTACTATCAGTAGATTGGCTTGGGGCGACCTGTCTCCCAGGTCGAAGATCTAACGGACAACCAAATAGGCCTTCCAATTAGATTGCACCCTAAAAAACAGCTCGGACGGATCCGGCCGTCAAAAGCAACAAACCTTCATAGGTCATTTTGAGGGTTATCGGGATGCAGTCAGTCCGATTAAAAGCCGACCGGGACTTCCACCGCAATACCTAATTCCGTGGCTACGGGTGTATAAAGGTCCACGGTTTCCTCTGGGGTGGTGATGGACACCACCAAGCTGTACCGGGTACGGCTGGCCCACTTTCCCAAATGCGCACGCTCCCGCCACCAGCCGATGACGGGATAGATTCCAATCACATTGGATTCTGCCAGATCAGCAGCGGACCCCTCCCAAATGTCGGAGTGGATCGAACCTCTGTTTCTACCGGTCGGTCCGATGACCCAATTTTTCGAAGTGGCATGGGAAGATCCATCCTCATCGCTTTCCTGCTGTGCAGCTGCGTTGATACTCCGGAGGAATTCACCGCTGGTTTCGGTCGGAGCTTTAACCCTGAACCGCAGCCCGTAAGATGCATACCGGTACCGATCTTTCCAGCCGATCTCACCAGGGCCTGGTTCGATGAAATAGGAAAGCGTGACGCGCATCGACACCGGGGTTGTTGGATCAAGAGCAAGAAGCGCATCCTTTGGCCATGGCAGGTCGTAGAGGTGCATGTCCCTAGTCCGATAGCCGCTGCCCTTTTCCTTCCTATCAAACGGCTGCAGCTCGACCTCGGAGATGAGTGTGAGAGAGTTGGACGCGCTGAACAGGGCGGCGTTCAGGTCCGGGACCCCGTACCCGCAGATCCGCAACAGTTTGGCATAGTCGGTCCTTCCAGTGCTGCCTTGGAGGAACTGCTCTTTCATGGTGTCCGTCCAGTTTGCCGAATGAACCATGAGCGCCCGAATCGTTTCCGGCCATAGATTGGGATACCCGCTTTGCAGCTGGGCCGCGAACCATGCAGCCTGTGCAGCTGCTGCGCTTGTCATGTAGAATGGCCAGAAGTGGCTTTCTACTGGCCGGTAATACGTAGACAGAACAGAAAGGTCTTCTATCTCAGATGGAAAGTCACCCGGACCGCGGCCCAAATTCCCGCCTTCCATCACGATGTCGGGCTTATTCGGCCACTTGTTCTCCCAGATATTGGATGTCGTACTGTAAGGTGAGAGGCCTTCCCGTGGAGCAACCGGGGAATAGCCTGCGTATTCCTTAGATACGATTTGATCGTATTCTGTATAGGCACCGACCGTAAGAGCATTCCAGGATTGCCCAGGATCATGAATCGAGTCTGTCACCTGGGCTTCGGGATAGGTAATCGCATCCGACAGGCTGGAAATGTTCCCCGCACTAAGAATGAACAACCTTCGCTTACTGTCATCATCATCAGAACCGGAAGCCAGTTGATCAATCTTGCCGGACCAGGAAGTGGGACGACCACGGTCTCGGTTGTCGGCTGCAGTAACCGGCATGCACAATGCCCGGCGTCTTTCGGGTCGAGAAATCTCCACGAGGTAGACTCCCTGGGCTGTGATGAAACCCCAAAGATCCGGATGATTCTCATTTGGCGGTGGTGGGAGGATCTTCGACGATTCAAGCCTATGCTGAACAATGACAGGTTCCCTTCCGGTCACACACGATTTCAGATTGCCATAGCACGCTACCCCGGCCATAAGTGTCCCGTGCTTGTCGTGATCTTCAACACCCCACGCGGGATCCACGGAATGACAATCTTCATCTGCAAGCGCCGGCGCCAGAAGGGGGTGCCCGTTGTTTACCCCGGTATCCAGAAGGCAAACGGAAGTTTGAGCGTCCGGTTGAACATACAGACGGCTCAAAAGATCCTCAACCCATTCGGCCTGGCCCGCGTTGTCCATTTCGGTTAGGAATGATGCTGTCGTTTTTGCAAGCCGGTATTCTGCGATGTCATCCGACCGGGCGGAGAGTCTTTCCAGTTGTATTCTGGTGGCCCGAACCACTTTCACCGCACGCTCCGGGAACGATATGGTTCCTTTTCGGGATTCAATTCCTTCCTCTTCCAACAGCTTTTCGAATCGGGAAACAACCTCCTTGCTGTCGCTGCTCAGCCAAATCTCACACCACTCCGGTTCCTCTTTTGGGATGAGAGCCTTGTCATCGGTCCAGAATGATTCGACACGGAGCGCCTTCCGGATATCCCCGATGCTTTGAACCAGTTCCCACTGCGAGGGTTTTCCCGTTGGAGTCTCCTTCTCCGCGAAAGCCTCCAGCCGATCCAAAAAATAGTTTCTCATGTCGTTCGCAACAAATACAGTTGCAAAAGTGGTGACCTTGCCAACGGTCTCGCCAGTTACAGGATCTTCCGATTCCGAAACCTCGGTCCGCACGTTTAAAAGCCGCACTCTTCTGGTTCGAAACTCTTCGAGTTTACGAATCGAAAGGTCGAAATCGGGATCGCTCTGGAATTCGACATAAACACCGTGACGATCAGCATGAAACACGGCGCGTTCAGAGTTGGCCTTCTGCCATGCTTCTTCAAATTTTTTTATAAGGAATTGACTGTGATGCTGACGGTCTCTTGGAGGGATGCGGGGTTTGGCTCCCCGGGTTGGTCTTGTGGTGTAGGCTATTGCGGCAGGTGGACGCTCCAGGACGATGTGACGCCACTGTTCATGTGCCATCGATTCCTCTCTCGGTTATCTGATGCGGTATGCTGCATGTCGTTCCTGCAAGAGCGTGTGGAATGCTGTGAATGAGACGCTGCTTTTGTTGCCAAGGATGCACAGCTTGATCGCATCCCTGCAAGTGGTGTCGATCTCAGAATGGCTTAGTCCCTCCCCCTGCTGGGCAGCTTTCTCCAAGGGGAATCGCTTGCCGAGGAAAGTTCCCAATAGATTCGCTATTAGCCGCTTTCGCTGGTCTATATCCGGCATTTGGTAGTGGAGGATGTCATCGAAACGCCGGAAAAGAGCCCGGTCCAGTAACCGTGGATTGTTTGTGGCAGCGATGATGAGGTTGTCGGAGGGGTCGTTTTCGATGAATTGTAGAAAGGCGTTGAGCACTCGGCGCATCTCTCCAACGTCGTTGCCGAGATCACGCTCTCCTCCGATGGCGTCAAATTCATCAAAAAAATACACGCCCGGGGCGATTCGGATCCGGTCAAAGATCTGTCGGAGCTTGGCACCGGTTTCCCCCATGAACTTCGTCACCAGCCGATCCATCTGGATGATGTGCAGGGGCTGCTTGAGCTCGGAGGCCAGCACCTGGGCGGTCATAGTCTTGCCGGTTCCCGGAGGGCCGGACAACATCACCTTCCTGCGATGGGATAGGCCGTGCTTTTTCAACCGGCCTTGCTGCCGGAACTCGGTAATAATCCGATCGATACGCTGTTTCAGATCGTCATGCACCACCAGGGACGCCAGCGGTCGGGAGGGCTCCTCCGATAGGATCAGTCCCGCCATGTCCTGGGGAAAGGCCAAAACCTTGGGGGATGTCGACCGACTCCGGGCCTTGTCCACCAGGTCCCGGATCTCGTACGCCAATCCACTGTGGCCCTGTCTCGCTTCATGGGCCGCAATCTGCAATGCGGAAGCGTAGAACTGCTCAGTGTTATCATTCAGGTGTGACCGAATCAGGGACTTGATCTGTTCCGCTGTGGCCATGACGATACCTCGGATGTGCTGTTTCCCTTGCCGGTTCAGTAAGGGCAGATGAGTAGCTCTGATCTTACACAGAGCCCCTCTCCTTGTCAAAACCTCCAAGAGGTCTTCACCGTATCAGCCTCCCGCTTCCCACAACTAAAAGTGAAAGGCAAGGTAGGGAACGTCTATGTTATCATGTTTTTTAACCGAGGGTGAATTTCTCGTCGGTCATATACCCACTATGTCAGCATCTGGAGGGATAGAGGTGACATTCCATATTCCCCTGAGTTTATCTACGCTCGTCTGCGCTATCGTTCCCCCAGGCCCAATCCTTCCTCACTTCCTCGACTTGCGCGAGGGTAGATGCCGCCAGCATCTGCCGGGCATACGCTTCCGCCCGGGTTACCGACATGGCGCGGATGGTTTTTTGCAGGACGGGCAGAAATTGGGGATCCACGCTTAGCCGCCGGATGCCGATGCCGATCAAGAACGGAACGAAATCCTTCTGGTGGGCTACTTCACCGCATACGGAGACCGGGACCTGGCTGTCCGTCGCCCTTTGAATGATGCGGGCCAAGGCGCGCAGGACGGAGGGATGGTAGGGTTGGTAATAGGCCGCAACATGTTTGTTCGTGCGGTCGGCCGCCAGCATGTACTGGGTGAAATCATTGGTGCCGATGGAGAGGAAATCGGCTTCCCGGGCCAGCTCGTCGATGATCTCGACCAGGGCAGGCAATTCGATCATGGCGCCCAGCTGTGGTTCGCCATGGTGCGGCAGTTTTTCTTCGTTCAGCGCTGCCATGGCTTGCCGGACGGTCTGTCGCGCGGTCCTGAATTCATCGATGGAGGAAATCATGGGAAACATGATGCCCAATGACGGGGAGCGCGCCCCGGCCCGCAAAATGGCCCGGATCTGCTGATCGAAGATGTCGCGGTAGCGCAGGGAGAATCGGATGGAGCGCAATCCCAGTTCCGGGTTGTCTTCCTGGAGCGTATCGAGATAGGGAAGCACTTTGTCGCCGCCCACATCCAACGTTCTGATCCAGACCGGGCGCTTGTCCATCTTATTGAACAGCTGCTCATAGACCAGCCGCTGTTCTTCTTCCGAGGGCAAACCGGCGCGAACGATAAACGGAAATTCCGACCGATAAAGTCCGATGCCCTCGGCTTTGAGCTCCCGGGCCAGGTCCAGCTCGCTCAACAAATTGATATTGGCCATCAGGTGGATGCGCACCTTGTCCCGGGTCAGGGTTTCGGGGGCCATTTTTACCCCGGGGCCGGAGGTTTTGCGGAGGGCCCGGTTGCGCTGGTCATACTGTCGGCAGACATCCCGGGAGGGATCGACATAGAATGTTCCGACATCGGCATCCATGAGCACAGGGGTATCATAGGGGATCTTCAATAAATCAGGATACAGGGCGATGATGGTGGGTATCTTCAGGGACCGGGCAATGATGGTGACATGGGAGGTGACGCCGCCGCCGGCCAGAATGATGCCGGCCACCGACTCGGAGGCCAGTTTAAGGATGTCCGAGGGATAAAGCTGATTGGCGATGACAATGCGGCCCTCCATGGGGCTCTGCCCGGTCATCGTGTGCTTGCGCAGGTTGAACAGCAGCCGCCGCACCAGATCTTCGATATCTTTTGATTTCTCCCGGATATAGGCGTTGGGACTTCTTTCGAACAGGTCGATAAAATGGCGGGCCACACGGCGAATCGCCGCCGGTGCGGACAGCCCGTCGCTTATGAGCTGCGCTATTTGTTGAACGAACCGGGGATCTTTCAGAATCATGTGGTGGGCTTCGAAGATCAACACCGCGCTTTCCGGCAGCCGGCGGACCATTTCCTCCTGGAGCTGGGTGAGTTGATCGACGGTTTTGGCCATGGCGTCCTGAAAATGCCCTAGCCCGGCATTGAATTGATCGTCGGCAACATCCTCCATCAGGGGATCGGACGAATGCATGGTCATCGCCGGTGCCAGGGCAAACCCATTGACCGCGGCTTCGCCCTTAAACATTTGCATGCCGACTGGCATGGCTGGCGCGTCGGCCATGGTGGCCGAAGGGGTGAGGGACATCATCAGGCGCGCGTGGGCAATGGTGCCGGCCAATTGGGCGGCGATGGCTTTGAGCGCCATCACATCCGCCGGGGTGAAAAAATCGGCGTCGGTGTGCTGGACAACCAGAACGCCTGTTTTTTCAGCGCCGTAACTGATGGGAACCGACAGGAATGATTTGAAGCGTTCCTCCATCGAGCTTTCAAAATATTTGAAGCGCGGATTATGGCAGGCGTCGCCGTCGCAAACCGGGGCCATCTGTTCGAGGGTCCAGCCGACCAATCCCTCGCCGATTTCCATCCGCACCCGCTCCACAGAATCGGGGTGCAGCCCCACCGTGGCTTTGAGTACCAGGATGCCCGAGTCGGCTTCCAAAAGGTAGATCGATCCCACATCGGCGTGCAAGTGCAAGGCCACGAGGTGGACGGCCTGTTGCAGGAAGTTGTCGATGTCTTTGCTTTCCGACATCAGGTTGGACAATTCGCCGATGTCGCAAATCAAGCTCAGGTGCTCCGTTTTGGCTTTCTCCATGAAACAGCTCTTTCTATGGATAACCGCCCTTGAGGACGGCAATCAAGGAACGGCTTAGGGACGTCTTTGTCGGGTTTTCCGGTCTGACCAAGCTAAAATGAACTCCATGACTAATCGACTTGAAAATTTCCGTCAAGGTACTCCGATAACCCTCTTTTAGGGTCCAAAATCACGGTGGATGCAGCCCCCGCCGCGGCCCGGGCGAAAGATAAGCATCAAGCCACGGCGGGCGGTGGCCCAATTCCCAAAGGCCAACCCTAAAATCTTTCCGATCGCGAACGGGCCAAAACGGCACCCGCTTGTCAGATGAACCATTAGGTGTAAAATAAACGCATGCCAAAATGGTTTCTTTTACCCGGTATGGGCGCAACACCGGCCATGTACGATGCGTTGCGCTCCGTGATTGATTTTGAGGTCAACTTCCCCGATTGGCCGGTGACCCCATGATTTTATGCCTATCTGGAATCAGTAAATACCAGTGAAAAAAACACGCAGGCACCTTAAACGAAGGGAGCATCCGAATGGTTCGGCAATTTGCGAAAACGATGATAGGATTTTTGCTGCTTGTGCTGGTTTTTCCCGTCGCAGGGGGTGCGGATGTTCTTGAATACGAATTGTCCTGGACAGGGAAGAACGGATACCAGGTAAGGGGCTCCTTCGCTTTCGACAACGCCAAAAACTATGGGTATATCATTGACGAGACGGAACTGAAGGCCTTTCAGGTCACGGCTTACACCCCCGAGGGCAAAGCGTTAAAAACCTATACGCTCAAAAACCAGAACCGGTTTAACTTCAATTTCGACATTCGCACCGAGACCATTCTTCAGGAGCGCAAAGCATCGCGATCCGCGGAGAGCGGCATCAGCATCGGCGAAATCGCAAAGGGAGATTCGGGACAGCTCATAATCGAAGATCCTGGAATGTATGTGTTCACCGGTTTCGTCGGCTGCGGAGGCGCTTTTCCCCGATCGGAAGGCCCCGAGCTGCTGGTGACAAACGGATCCTGCAAGGGGTATGCGCTTGATTACGGGGGCACCAAAATCACTGCGAAACTGATCAACATCTTGTCCTGGCAAGCTCCGGAACTTTCGTCCTTGCCTCCGGCCGAACTTCAGGAAAAGACCATGGCGATCGACCAAAAAATGAACAACCAATACACGGCACTGGAATCACAACTGAATAAAGATCTCTTTGCCCAACTCCAAAAAGCGCAGCGGCAGTGGATCGCCTACCGGGATCAGGTGTGCGGATTCGAAAAACAACTCTCGGTGAAAAACCCAAACTGGGTGGTGCAACAGACCGAAGGGGATCAAAGCCTGGCCTGTCTCTACCGGCTAACGCAGCAGCGGCTGCAGGATTTCGAACACTATCGGCGGACAATCAAAAACAAGCCTGAGCGTGTTCCTGAGACAGTCGGCGACATCCGGTTAGAAAATTGTAGATTCATTAATGTACCGGACGATGTGAAAGTCTATGGCATCGGCACTTACAGCGGCCTTGTCCCGTCGGATTACCAGCTAGGCGACAGCGGGCACACGGTAAAAGAGATCGAAGTCATCGTAAACAAGCCGAATGAAGCGCTGATCCTGGTGTTAATGGCCTATGATCCGGTCATCTGGAAGGTGAAACAGACGCCCCAAAGCCATATTCTCGGCGTGATCGTCGCTGGATACCATTCCCAGGCCCTTCTGGGCGTCACGAAAAAAACGCCGCGGTTGTTCGCGGTTAACGAAGAAAAAACCGCATGCAAATACTTTTACGCCTACAAGGCAGGCAATAAACTCGACAAGGCGATCCAACGAATCCGGGAAATCACGGGCGCTGAGCTGACCGAGCTGGTCACATCGCCTCACAATCAAAAATTTTATATCGGCGCCTATGAAACGATCGACCCGGCTTCTCTGCGTTACGGGACAGAGTTGACCATGGAGGACTATTCGGTAACCGGCCGCTTTCCTCCCGGTGAGAAAGGGCTCGACCTTCTGGTCAAACAGAACAAGATCCGGCCGGCCAACCAGGAGGACATTTTCCGCTGGGTCGAAAAGGCAAGCGCAAAATATCAAAAATATAACCCGGGCCTGAAGGTCGAACATCACATGTATCCGGAGAGAACATACGTGGTGCTGGCGGATTTTGAGCTGCCCACCGGCCTCTACGGCGCAAATTCGCGATCCTTCATTATCCCCGAGGGCCGAAACATGCCTACGGGTCCCAGGGGCCACAATACCTTTTACTTTGTCGAAGACGGCCGATGCGTCGGCGCCGCACCGGAGTGCCGGAATCGCTGAAAATCCCGGAAAGGACCCTGCCATGGTCGAGCGAAAGGCCAGCAAAGGCACCGGCAAATCCACCCGCACCCTGCTGGTCGTTTTGCTGATCATCACGACCTTGAGTGCCGCCGTCTACGCGGTTTTGGACCGTAAGCGCATCACGGCACAGCTTTCCAACACGGCCCTGGAAAACGGAAGGTTTGATCTGGCCGAGGCGCTATCGCGGTTGGGAGGCCATTCGGTCCGGACGCGGCGGTTTCTGGAGAAAGCCATTGAGATTGACGATGCCGAACGGGTAATTCGTTATCTGGAGGCCGGCGCCGACCCGGATGGAATTGCCGCTGCCGGAAAGCCTATGGTCTACCTCGCAGCGGAAAACGGGGCCGAGGCAGCGCTGGAGGTCTTGGCCGCCCGGGGTGCGAATTTGGACTACCACCCCGAGAAACGGAACCTGCCCTTGCTGTTGATGGCCAATAGAGCAAAAAGCCGGCAGGCGTTTCGACTTTTGCTCAAGCATGGCAGCGACCCGAACGTGATCAGCGACTACGGCTATCCCTTGGTGTACATCTGCCTGCGGCAGAAGCAGTACGCCTGGTTCGATCTTCTGGTCGCCCGAGGCGCTGATCTTTCCTATATCAGTCCGACACGGCGCTCGCTGGCGGACGATGCGCTATGGACCGGTCATGAGGAGAGCATTGCGCTGCTGCTTGATAAGGGCATACCGGTGATGAAAACGAGGGGCGAAAGCAACGAATTGAACGAGGCCGCCAGGGTCGGAGACGTCAGGACATTTATCGAGCGGCTCGAAGCCGGCGACAGTCCCTATCTGAGAGATGGATACGACCTGAATGCCCTGGAGACGGCCATCTGGTCGCAATCCCCATCCTGTGTAAACGCCTTGCTTGAAGCCGGCGTGGATCCCAACGTGCCGTTCGGTGCGCCCCTCAGGGCGGCCGTAAAAAAAGGAAACCTGGCTTTGGTAAACCTGCTGCTGGAAAACGGCGCGCAGCCGGATGCCCGGGAAAAGACCGTCTACCGGACCGCCCTCCATGAAGCGGTGTGCCGGTCGCTTCCCATCGTGCAGACCCTGGTAGCGCATGGCGCCGATGTGAACGCTACGCATGCTTCGGATCACAAAACCCCGCTGTGGTGGGCGATCAACTGCGGAGAGGCGGAAACAAAAGCATTTTTGGAAACGCATGGCGGCCAATACAAGGTATATAAGGCCTGGTATCGAATGGGAACGCCTTTTGAAAGGGCGGCCGCCGACGGGGACATCAAAGAGATGGCCCGCATGCTGGCCGCCGGGCATTACATCAACGAGCGGGATGCCTTCGGGGATACGGCCTTTCACTATGCCGCCGCCGGAGGGAGCGTCGCCGCGATGCAGTTTCTGAAAGAACACGGAGGACTGCCGATGTTCCGGGGAGCCCTGACCCGTACGCCTCTTTTCTGGGCGGCTTTTCACGGCCGGATCGAGGCCTGCCGCTATCTGCTGAAAAACGGCTGCCGGTTGGTAGACCGGGACGCCTTCGGCGAAACGCCGCTGCATTTTGCGGCAAAGGGCAATCAGGTGGAAGCGGTGAAGCTCTTTATCGCGCTAGACGCGGATGTCGACGCCAATGTCGAAAAGGACTCGCCCCTCGCGGAAGCTGCCGGCGACAATGCCGCCGAAGCGGTGCGGCTGCTCATCGAGCACGGTGCGGCGGTAAACGCCCACGGCGGTTTCGGTCGAACAGCACTTCATCGTGCCGTATTGCGAGGCGGCGCAGATGCGGTGGCGGTGTTGCTCGAGCTCGGTGGCGATATCCATGCCGGCGACAAGCAGGGCATCTCACCGCTGGATTTCGTGTCGGCGTATAGGGACCAGCAGGGAAACAGCGCGGTGTATGTTCAGATGATGGCGGCTTCCGGCAAGCCGGTGCGGCCCGGATTTGACTGCACAAGGGCCGCCACCACAGCGCAGCAGTTGATCTGCGCGGATATGGAGCTTGCCGAAATGAGTGCGGCTGCACACCGCGCCACGGCAGCGCTGGAAAACTCCGGCCGCCGGGCCGCAGAGCAGTATTTGGAGGCAGAGCGACAAAAGTGCGTCTTTTCCCCGTACCACTATCCAGAAGATAAGGCCTTTTACAAGGCTCTCGATTGCCTGAAAACGGTCTATCGGGACCACCTTCAGGAACTGAAACGGGTCGCCCCCTAGCCGATCTGTCATGGCGACCCCCTTGACACCGTTAAGAATCAAGGTTGGCGTATTCATCTTTTCTCCAGATAATTTTGTTGAGGAATTAAGATGAAGAAAAACGAAACCCCCCTGGATATAAACTGGCTAAACAGCAGGGCAAAATATGACCGACAAGCCAGGAGCCCGGAAGTGCTTGATGCTTTTCTTGCGGAGGTGGAGAAAGCCCATATAACCTTGGCCGATTTAGGATGTGGGACGGGAAGCAATGCCCTGTTCTTATCGGAGAATTTGACTTCCCGCCACGCGGAATTTCATTTGGTGGAACGCGAAACATACCTTCTGGAAGAAGCCCGGCGACGCATCAGGGAGAAAAATGCAGGATGTTGTGAGGAACACAATAATGCCGTTTATCTGAAAAATGGCGAATATCAGCATGCCTTTTATTTTTACAACGAACTGACAAGTGAATTTATGCGTCGCAAGGTAGACTTGCAGGTCGTATGTGCCAGTGCGCTCTTCGATTTGTTCACGGAGGATGAATTCCATGATCTGCTCAAGGGTTTGAAGCGGAGACATATGTCACTCTATGGCGTACTGAATTATTGCGGAACGGAATTTTCCCCATCGTGCGGAAGGGATGAAAAATTTGTAGGCTTATATGAAAACCATATGTCCCGCTTGCTGCGTAAAGGGCGCCCTATGGGTAAACGAACGATGACCTGTATTCAGGATGTGCTGAATCCGGAAAACGGTTGGAATTTAACCGTTTCAGATAGCCCGTGGCTATTGGGTGCCAAAGAATCCGCTTTTATTTCCCAGAATCTGGCTTTTTATAAAAATGCGGTGCCGGAGTTGATATTGAATCAGGAAGAGCAAACTGAATTCAATGAATGGATGGTGGAAAAGAAGAGAATGATTGCGGAACGAACGCTTGCAATGCGCGTTTATCATCAGGATTTTTTCGCAAGGTGTCTATGATCGTGTCTCACAATATACGCCGCTACTACGAGCATAACGAAAAAAAGTTCCGAAGACTTGGTATTGATACCAGAGATCACAATATTCACCAGCCACTGTGGGACCGCAACACCAAAACAAAACGGCAGGCAGCCAATTACGCGAATCATTTGATGTTAAGGATCATCAAAGATACCTTAACGGGAGGAAAAAACCGAATTAACGTCCTGGATCTCGGCTCAGGATATGGCGCAACAATCAAGTATATTTTATCCAATGCCGATGCGGCTGCGCTGGAATTCTCCGGCATCACGATCAGTAGAGCACAAGCCGGTTTTGCCAGAGAGAAACTGGGTGAGCGTGTACGCATTGTTTGCAAAGATTATCATGACCTTTCCCGCTATTTCAGGGGCATGGATATCGTATATGCGATTGAAAGCGTTGTTCAAGCCCGGAATCTATCCGTTTTGTTGCGTGAAGTTTCCAGGGCTTTAAAGCCAAATGGCCTCTTTGTGGTTATCGATGATTTTATTGATGATCAAAGGGATCCCGAAATTGCCGATAGGCGGATAATTCATGACTATCAGGCCAACTGGTTTGCGGACGGTTTGATGGATTCTAAATGTTTTCAGGCACTAGCCCTGAAAAACGGGCTGCGGCTGAAAAGAGCTGACAATTTAAACCCATACGTGAAGTGGTCTATGAGGTCGCGGGTGACGGCGTTATTGTATCTAGCGGGTTTGCGGCACGCTGACAATCTTTACTTGAAGTCATTGATCGGCGGCGGGGCGCGACAAGTGGCGATCAAGAGGGGGATCCTGAATTATCGAATGGCCCTGTTTACCAAATCCCCGTGACGGGGAGCGCGGTCGATCATCAACAAAGATCTCCCATTATCGCTCCCGACCGCGCTGGCATACAAAAACCCCGGCAGGCTCCTTTTGGGCCTGAAGACATGGAATAATGGGAGCGGTCCATTCTTCCCCCTTCGTGGCCACACATTTGACCTTCCACCACAAATCCGATAATGCCAAATTTTGGCAAAACAATTGCCGAAAATTGGCATTCTATTATATGGGCTACCCCACAACATCTCGAAAACATAGGAATTACATGTAAAATCGAATTGTTTCACATGGCATTGATCTTGCTCTGACTTCCCTGCTATCGTGTAAAGCGCGTCCCTTAACAACAGATCCCAATCGCATCAATCCGACATCATGAAACAATTCTGTCATTATCACCCTGCCAAGCCGGCCTACTGGTCCTGCCAAAGATGCGGCAAGACCATGTGCCAGGAGTGTGTCGAAGCCCGGGATATGGGGGGCCACCGCCAGGGACAAAAGCTCCACGTCTGCCCCAACTGCAACCTGCCGCTCCATTGGCTGGGCGTCGGCAACATCATCGATCCCTTCTGGAAACGTATCCCCAGGTTTTTCCTTTATCCTCTCTCCCTCCGGCCGCTGACCTTGATGCTGGGATTGTCGGTGGTTGCGGCCCTGCTGCCCAAGGCAGGAATCCTGGCCATCGTGGGGGCCGTCGGGATTTGGGGGATGGCGTTCAAGTACGCCTATGCGATCCTCAAAAACACGGTGGGCGGCGACCTCACCGCGCCGCCTCTGAATGCAACGAACCTCTATAAGGATTTCGGACCGGTCGCCAAGCAGGTCGGCATCTATGCGGCGTTCTATTTTGCGGTGGGGTTTGTGTTCATAGAAATCGGCCGGGGCGTCGGAATCCCCTTCCTGATGCTGGCCACGCTGTTTTTGCCCGCCATGATCATGCTGCTGGTCTGCACCGAATCCCTGCTGGCCGCGCTCAATCCGCTTATGTTCGTAAGGCTGGCCGTGAAGATCGGGTGGGGCTATCTGTTGATGTACTTCTTCTACAGCACCCTTGCCGGAGCGCCGGCCTTGCTCGGCCATCAGGTGCTGCCCCTTTTGCCGCCGCTGCTGCACGTTTTTCTCTTCACGCTCCTTCAAATCTACTACACCTTCATATCCTACCACCTTATGGGATATGTTATCCTGCAATACCACGAGGCCCTTGGCTACCAGGTTGATTTCGAGGATTTCAAAACCCCGGATGCGGGCCAGGGGGGCGACGCCGCTGCGGCCGATTCCCCCGAGGCCCACTTGCTCAAGCGGATCAATCAACAAATCAAGGACGGCGACCACGATGGTGCGCTGCGAACCATTGAGAGGGAAACCGGCGGAAAGAGGATTTCCGATCCGCTCCTTTCCGAGCGCTATTTTACCCTGCTGAAGATGACCGGCGCGGAAGAGCTGCCGTCACACGGGCGCCACCACCTGGAGCTTCTGGTACGCGGACAGAAAAAAAGCGCGGCGCTCAGCGTCTATATGGACTGCCGGTCCGCAGACCCCGCCTTTGCGCCTTCGGCCGGAAGCCTGTTCAAGCTTGGCGGGTGGCTCGATGAAGCCGGTCAATCCAAGGAAGCCGTGGCCGCCTTCAGCACATTGACCAAGGCCTATCCCCAGGATCCGCTGGTGCCCAAGTCCTATTTCCGGGCGGCGCAGATCATCCACGCCCGGCTCTTGAACCCGAACAAAGCCCGGACGATCCTGGCGGGTTTGATCAAAAAGTATCCCCAACACGACATCATCCCGTTTGTGGAGCGCTACCTGGCCCAGATGGGCTAACACGGACAAGACCGGGCAGGCTTCTCAGCGGGCGCCGTCCGCTTTATGGATGATGGCCGCCTCCGCGGAATCCGGATACCGTTTGCGGATCAGGCGTCGGTAGTCTTCCCAGCGGTCATGCCGGCCTTTTTGCCGAAAGGCCTGGGAAAGCTTGACCAGGCTCGACGGCAGACCCGGCGTCTGGGGCTGCTGCTTCATGATGGCCAGGATGATTTTCTCGGCCCCGTCGATATGGCCGGCCGTTACCATGGCCCCGGCCACCTGCAGGTACAGCGGAATCGCGAGACGTGGACGGCGGGCCAGGTCGGCATACGCCCCATAGCATTCAACGGCGGCGGCATGATCGGCCCGATTGCGCAGCAGGACGTGCAGCCGCCGGCGGGCCGTGTCGTGGAAAACCTCGGATTGGGGATTGAGTTTATGGATATTGAAGAGATGTTTGAGGGCCTCCGGGTCTTCGGGTGACAACACGAGCACCTGTTCCAGCAGGCGCCGGGCCTCGGTCATCTCCAGTTGACCCATGTGTTCCAGGGCCTGATGCATCAAGCGCTGGGCTTGTTCTTGCGGCGACGCCTTGAAACTGTCCCGGTCAACACGGCTTAACCATCGTTTTGCGGCCACGGCCAGCAGCGCGCCGGTGACAATGCCGCCGATATGCGCCACGTAGGCCACCTGGGTGGCATCGCTGAAATAGAGCTGATAAACTTCATTGGCCAGCCAGAGCGGAAGGAGCAGGATGGCCGGAATTGCAACCGTGTCGAAGAAGAACCCGAGGGAATAGAAGACATTCACCCTTGTCCTGCCATACAGCACCGTGTAAGCCCCCATCAACCCCGCAATCGCCCCGGAAGCCCCCACCAGCGGCGTGGTACTGGAAGGATAGACCGCGCAAAATGCGGCTGCCGCCGCCAAGCCGCTCGCCAGATAAATGACGAGAAACAGAACGCGGCCGGCACCGATCTCCAACATGCATCCCAGGATCCATAAAAAAATCATATTGCCCACAAGGTGCCCGACATCGCCGTGCAGAAACATGTGGGTAAAGAAGGTGGCGGGTCGTGGATAGGCCGGCCGGAGCCCGAAAGAAAACGCCGTGCTCTGGTTGCGATGCCGCTCGTAGGTGTGACGGGATGATTGCCATAGCGCAAACTGGGAATCTTCGCGCGGAATAACGCCGCCGTCCCTAAGGCGGTCAAGAAAAGCCGCATCTTCTTCCATCGCCATATGGACCGCCATGGCGGCTTCCACATCCATGGCTTCGATATCCTGCTGCTCGGGGGTGGTCTTGCCCTCTGCCTTCAGATAGTCGACATAGAGGGGTATTTCGATCTCGGCCAGGCCCGAGTCAAAATAGTACTGCTCGGCGGCAATCCTGTTCTCGCCGTCGTTTAATTGAAACACGAAGAAAACAAGACAATTGACCACCAGAAGTGTCAATGTGGCCAGCGGCGGGTTTTTCCATCCGATTTTCCCGGATACAGGTATAATGAGCATGACGTTCTTCCCTGGAAGCCAGAATGATGCCGTTTCAAAATGTAAAACGCTCACGCTTGAGGGAAATTAAAAAGGCAATCATCCCATATGTCAAATGCTAATACCGGCTCCCCTGCGATCAGCAGGTTCTCCCGCCAGTCGTAGCGGCCGGTTAGGGAGGGCGGGGATAGGTCTGTTCGGTGGGAATTTCGGTGCATCAATCCACTCCCGTTTGAGTTTGCCAATTTGCCGGATGACCACCCGGCTTTCGCCTACCAGCCGTAGATGCGCACCACAGCGCGTTGCAGCAATAGGCGCAGGGTGGCCGCGTCGGTGTCGCTGAGGGGACAGCGGGCCTTTTTAGCGCCCCTGCTCAGGGACATAAAATAGCCGAAGCGCTCACCCCGTTGCAGCTGCAGACAACTCTTCGGCAGGGTGCCGTCGCTGCCGCCGCCCCGGACCTTGTTCGGATCGTGAACAATTTGGCAGGTCCGGCCCTCCAAGCCCGCCAGAATATGCTGGATATCCGTGTCGGAAAGCTTCATCACGACCTTGCCGGCCCAGTCGTAGACGAGGTTGCCGTGTCGGTCGGCTTGGTCGACGGCATTGGCCATCTCGACCATTAGGTGGCCCTTTTTCAGGACATGGACGTCGCCGTCGCGGGCGGCAAAGATCTCGCCGTCAAAATGGGCCGGCTTCAGGGTAAACTGCACCGCTCCGGTGCGATTGTGGATCTTGAATGACGGGCACTGCATCTGGGGTTGATCACTCATGGGTCGCTTCTCCTGGTTGGGATTTTAATAGCGACCGAATATTAGCAATTTTCGTACCCGCATACCGCTTGCCCGGTCCCCCACATTCGTGGCCGCCGGATGGCCATCGGCCACGCCTTGCGGCTACGGGCTTTTTCCCACGCGCCGGCGATGGTCTTTATGGTATCCTTATACGTGGTTTGGTATGGGTACCCCCATGCATTGCCCGGTTTTCAGTGCAGCACCGCCCATTTTTAAGCGCGTCCTTGCAGGGGAGAAATGAAAAGCGCTATCGGAATTTTGCTTTGGTCCGCCATCGCTCTGGCGGCGCTGTTGGGTATCGCCGGAACCGCGGCGTGGTGGAATGTTTGGGTGTTCCTTGCGTTCATGGGCGTGACCGGTGCCGCAACGCATCGTCTCATTCAAAACGCCCCGGGCCTGGCCGAAGAGCGCCGCACCGCGGCGGCCCGAGCGCCACATTGGGATGTAAACGTGGTTCGCATGGTTAACCTGGCATTGCCAGTCATGCTGGTTGTCGCGGCGCTCGACATGCGGTTTCGATGGTTTCCTCCGGTGTCGGCGGCTGTTTCGATGGCGGCGTTGGCCGCCATGATCCCGGCGGCCATGCTCACCTACCGCGCCATGGCCGCCAACCTCTTTTTCTCCAGCCACGTACGCATCCAACAGGACCGTGGGCATGCTGTGGTGTCAACCGGACCGTATCGCCTGATTCGCCATCCCGGATACGCTGGAGCGGCGCTTTTCAATCTGTTGGCGCCTTTGGCCCTAGGCGCTTGGGCGGCATGGGTGCCGGGAATCGGCACAGCGTTGCTTCTCATATTTCGCACCGCCAGGGAAGACCGCTTCCTCATGGCGGAGCTTCCAGGATACAGCGCGTATGCGGCCAAGGTGCCGCACCGGCTGGCCCCTGGTATATGGTAGAAGAGGGGGATATTGTTGACCGAAAGCATACGCGTTCAAGCTGATACTTTCAATCAAGGGAAACCATCGCAGGCGCGGTTTGCAAGGCCGTGACAACTTCGCCCCAACGTGCGGCTTGCGTCTTGGTGGGCTCACTTCGCGGATCAATCGGCGCCTGGCCGCCTTGGAGGCTTGCAGGGGCCACCTCGAAGCCATGGGCCCTGAATTCCAAATAGGGTGCCGCCGCTTCTTCCAACCACAATCCTGCAGGGTGACTGTCATCGATATGGTAGTGACTGGTGACCACCATTAATATCGTTTTTGTCTATCGGCCGGGGAATAACTTTAAAAGACGACCATCGGAACCGTCTTCCAGTACGTACAAGGCCCCTTCCGGTCCCTGCTCCACCTCGCGGATGCGCTCTCCCCATTCAAAGCGTTCGGCTTCTTGGGCCGTGTCCCCCTTCAAGTCGACACGAATTAGAGCTCTCGATACAAGCCCGCCGATCAGCGCATCGCCTTTCCAATCGGCAAACAGCTCGCCGTCATAAATAACGAGGCCGGACGGGGCTATGGAGGGCACCCAATACGCTTTGGGGGCTTCGAATTCAGGGCGGGTGTCATGGTCGGGGATGGGCTTGCCCGAGTAGTGGTCGCCGTTCGATACGATGGGCCAGCCGTAATTCCTGCCGGCCATGATCAGGTTCAACTCGTCGCCGTGGCGCGGCCCCATCTCGTGGACCCACAACCGTCCATCGGCATCGAAAGCGATGCCCAACATGTTGCGGTGTCCCATGGTCCAGAATTGTTTGGCGATCTCACCTTGATTTTGCCACGGATTGTCCTCGGGCAGGGTGCCGTCGTCGTTCAGGCGAATCACCTTGCCCAGATTACCGTCAAAGACCTGGGCCGGTTCGAATTTCTGGCGCTCGCCGGAGGTGATGAACAGCTTGCCGTCTGGGCCGAAAGCGATGCGATGGCTGTAATGCCCTTTGCCGGTGACTTTGGGCTCCTGAACCCACAGTCTTTCCACACCTTCCAGCTTGAGCGGGTTGTTCTTAAGATCGAGCCTGGCGCGAACCACCACCGCACCCCGTGCAGCGTCATCCATCCCGTATTCGGCATAGGACAAATAGACCCAGGCATTGTGTTCAAAATCCGGATGCAGCACCACATCGCCCAAACCGCCCTGACCGCCATAGGCAACCTCCCACAGGCCCTGCACTTCGCTTTTCGATCCGTCCTGGGCCACATGCCACAACACGCCTTTCTTCTCGGTAACCAAAAGGGTGCCGTCAGGCAGGAAGGTCATGGCCCAGGGCTCGTCGAAGGTCGCGATCCGCGCGGCCGCCAGTTCGGTGCCCCGGGTACCCTCGATGGGGAAAGCGCCGCATGCCACCGGGGCCGCAAGTGTCATGATAGCTAAAAAGAGGATAAATATGCGCATAGGAATGAATCCTTTTCCGCTTTGGATAAATTAACGCCCTCTGGACCGTGACGTTAAAAAAAGTTAGCAGGGGCGTCGCTCCCGTGCCGACGGAAGTCCGGAATGATATGCGATGACGGAATCTCCGCACGAGGATGACGATCCCTGCGGCCAGCGACTTTTTACCGCTTTGGAAATGAGGTATCAGCGACAAGCTAGGCGGCCCAATGCACGCTGTCAAACCGTCCACTTATTATAACCAAGCGGATCTCGATCAGCTCTCGAGTTCGACAGCCTCCACCAGGACACGGGCCGTGCCCTTCTCGTAAAAGCCGAGCTTCCTGGCCGCGCCGGCGCTCAAATCGATGATCCGACCCTCGACGAAGGGGCCGCGATCGTTGACCCGCACGATGATTTCCCGATGGTTCTCAAGATTGACGACGCGTACGAAGGTGGGCAGGGGCAGATGTTTGTGGGCCGCGCTCAGGCCGCGGGGGTCGAAGGCTTCGCCGTTGGCGGTCATGTGACCGCCTTCTTGATGGTAGGTTTCGTAGCCGTACCAGGAGGCGATGCCGGTCTCGCGATAGGTTTGGGCCTCCTCGACGCTCATGGGCACGTAGCGCTTGCCGTTGACCACGTAAGGCGAGGTTTTGACCCGTCCCAGGCGAATGGCTTCTTTGGGCGGCAATCCGTCGATGGTTTCGAGGTCGTCGTTCGTCAGGGGCCAGCTCAGGGGGGCCATGACTACGGTAAAGGTGAATTTGCCCACGTAGTAGACGGTCTTGCCGGCGAATTTGGTGACCTGATAGCCCAGCTTCAGAGTGCCGACTGTAACATCGTACGTGGTTTCGATGATGCTGCAGGCCAGCAGGCCCAGGCAGGCGGCGATCAGGATAAGTCGGGGCAGCGACAAGGTGGTGGTTCCCGGTTTTCGACGATCAACGGCATTGAAAGCTCTGCGCCGGTCAAGAAAGAGGACGGCGGTTTATATATCATAGTTTTTCCGTCGGCGCATGACCGGCTGCAACGGCCGTGATAGGTGCAGCGCTTCGGGTACCCTTCCTCAAAGCGGCAATGCCCTTCTATCGAAGAGATACTCTTATCTCCCGATGGCCAAAGGACATCCTTTCGCACCCGCGTCCCCTTGACCTACCGGGATTTCAGTCCAAGGTTCTTATCCCATAGGACAATTCGAGATGCAGGGGGAGTTATGACGCCCGACAATATACCAAGCCGCCCGGAGGCGGGCTGGAACTTCGATAACAGCTATGCACGCTTGCCGGAGGCCTTTTATGTCCGGCAGAATCCGGTACCGGTGCGCACGCCGGAACTCGTGGTATTCAATGTACCGCTGGCCCAGGCTTTGGGACTCGAACCCGAGGCCCTGCAAGGCGGGGAGGGCGCCGCCGTTTTGGCAGGCAACCGGATTCCCCCGGGGGCCGAACCGCTGGCCCAGGCTTATGCAGGCCATCAATTCGGTTATTTCACCATGCTGGGCGACGGGCGGGCCATCCTGCTGGGCGAACAGGTCACACCCACGGCCGAGCGCTTCGACATCCAGTTCAAAGGGTCCGGCCGGACGCCGTTTTCGCGGCAGGGCGACGGGCGGGCGGCCCTCGGGCCCATGCTGCGGGAATACATCATCAGCGAAGCCCTGCACGCCCTGGGGGTCCCCACCACCCGCAGCCTGGCGGTGGTGACCACGGGGGAGCCGGTCTTCCGGGAAACCGTCCTCCAGGGGGCGATTCTCACCCGCACGGCCGCCAGCCACATCCGTGTGGGCACGTTCGAGTTTGCGGCCACGCGGGGCAAGCCCGACGAACTCCGGGCCCTGGCCGACTACACCATCCGCCGCCACTTTCCCGACCTGGCCACGGCCGAAAATCCCTATCTGGCCCTGCTGGAAGCCGTCATGGAGCGGCAGGCTTCCCTGGTGGCCCGCTGGCTGCTGGTGGGCTTCATCCACGGCGTCATGAACACGGACAACATGGCCCTGGGCGGAGAGACCATCGACTACGGCCCCTGCGCCTTCATGGACACCTACGATCCGCAAACCGTCTTCAGTTCCATCGACCACCAGGGCCGCTACGCCTACGGCCGACAGCCGCAAATCGCCCAATGGAATCTGGCCCGGTTGGCCGAGACCCTCCTGCCGCTCATGCACGCGGATCACCAAGAGGCCCTATCCATGGCCAGCGCGGCCGTCTCCGGATTTCCCGATCTTTTCCGCCGGCACTGGCTGGCGGGCATGCGGGCCAAGCTGGGTCTGTCGAACCAGGAAACCGAGGACGGCACCTTGGTGGAAGACCTGCTCGACGGCATGCACCGCCGCGGCGCGGATTTTACCAACACCTTCCGCGCGCTGGCTTCCGGCGCCCGGCCGGAGACCTCCCTTTTCCAGACCCCGGAATTGAAGCCCTGGTTCACGCGCTGGCAGGCCCGGCTGAAACGGCAGCCCGCTGCGTGGGAGGACTCCCGCCGTCTCATGAACAGCCACAACCCGGCCGTCATTCCCCGCAACCACAAGGTGGAAGAAGCGCTGGCGGCGGCCGTGGAACGGTCCGACTACACTGTCATGGAAAAGCTGCTGGAGGTTCTGTCCCATCCCTATCAGGAGCCGCCGGAAGAGGGCGGCTATCACCTGCCCGCACCCCCTTCGGCGCAGCCCTACCGCACCTTCTGCGGGACCTGAACCGCTGTCGTGACATTGTCGATGCTGTAGGCCAAACACGGATAGCAAGAAGCGCGAATGGCCTACAAAAAAATCGGAAGAAACCGGATGGCGGTTCTGCGGCAATGACCCTAGTGTTTCGGGTATACTTCGAATCGTTGCCGGAAGGCCGAGACCATCGGGCGCAGAAAGGGGAATTAGGGATGTCTGAAACAGCCGTTCAACCAAGACCAGGCAAGCGGGCGCCAGACCGCCTGTCCAAAACCACGAACCAAGGAGACGCGTCGAATCGCGACGGCCGTCTTCATAGCCGCAAAACACTATCCGGCTTCCTGTGGCCCAGGAGCGGACCAGGGATTCTCTGGATCACGGTCGTCCTGGTGCTCCTGTTAACGGCCGGCTTGGGAGCGCCGGCTTTCGGTGGGCGTACCGGCCCCGGCAATGACGTCCTGCGCACCACCCTGCCCAACGGATTGCGGGTGGTGATCGTGCACAACCCCATCGCACCGGTCGTCACGACGGTGATGAACTACCTGGTGGGTTCCAACGAAGCGCCCCCTGGGTTTCCCGGCACCGCCCATGCCCAGGAACACATGATGTTCCGCGGAAGCCCCGGACTTTCCGCCGACCAGCTGGCCGACATCGCGGCCGCCATGGGCGGGATGTTCGATGCCGACACCCAGCAGGCGGTCACCCAGTATTTCTTTACCGTTCCGGCCGAAGACCTGGATGTCGCCCTCCATATCGAAGCCATCCGGATGCACGGCGTCCTTGACAGTGAAGCACTGTGGCAGCAGGAGCGCGGCGCCATCGAGCAGGAAGTGGCCCGGGATCTTTCCAGCCCGACCTACGTGTTCTACACAAGGCTGTTGGCGGCCATGTTCAAGGGGACATCTTACGCGCACGATGCCCTGGGCACCCGGGCCTCCTTCGACAAAACCACCGGTGCCATGCTGCAACGGTTCCACGAGCAGTGGTATGTGCCCAACAACGCCATTCTCGTGATCGCCGGGGATGTCCAGCCGCAAGCCGCCCTGGCCGAAGTAAAAAAGCAATTCGGCGGCATCGCCCGTCAGGCCGTTCCCGCCAAGCCCCCTATTCACCTGCAGCCGGTCAAGCCAGAGACTATGGAACTCAATACGGACCTGCCCTACGGATTGGTGGCGATCGCTTATCGCATGCCGGGCTATGACAGCCCGGATTATGCCGCCGCCCAGGTACTTTCCGATATCCTGAACAGCCCCCGCGGGGCCCTGTACGGGCTGAGTGCCAGCGGCCGGGCCTTGAGCACCGGGTTCAGCCTGAGGCCCTTTCAGCAGTCCGGCCTGGGGTTTGTCGCCGCCGCCTTCCCCAGCGGGGGCGATCCCCACGCATTGCTGAAAGCCGTCCGCAAGGTGCTGGCCGACGACCTGTCCCAGGGGTTTCCCGCCGATCTGGTTGAGACCGCCAAGCAGCATGCCGCTCTGGACGCCCAGCTCGACAAGAATTCGATCCCCGGACTGGCCATGGCCTGGTCCCAGGCCCTGGCCATTGAGCAGCGCCGGTCGCCGGAAACGGATGTGGCGGCGATCCGGCAGGTCAACGCCGCGGATGTCAACCGTGTGGCCCGCCAATACCTCGATCCGGACCGAACCATTGTCGCCATTCTGACACCCCAGCCGTCGGGCGGGCCCACGGCGTCCTCCGGCTTCGGCGGCAAGGAATCCTTTGCGCCCGAAAAAGCAAAGAGCGTCAAGCTCCCCGCCTGGGCCTCCGCTGCCCTAGAGCGCCTCACGATGCCCACGCCGTCCACCCATCCGGTGACCACCATCCTGCCCAATGGCCTGCGCCTGATCGTGCAGCCCTCATCGGCCAGCAACACGGTGAGCATCTACGGACACGTCCGCAACAACCCCTACCTGCAAATCCCGGCCGGCCGGGAGGGGGTGGACGATGTGCTGGACCAGTTGTTCTCCTACGGTACCCGCACTCTGGATCGATTGGCCTATCAAAAAGCCCTGGACGACATCGGCGCGTACGCCTCGGCCGGTGCCGACTTTTCCCTGCAAGTGGCCGCCGACCGGTTCGAACACGGCGTTCAACTGCTGGCCGACAATGAACTCGATCCCGCCCTGCCGGAGGCGGCCTTTCGGATCGTCCGCCGGCAGGTGGCGGATACGGTCGCCGGTCAGCTCCAGAGCCCTGACTATCTGACCGCCAGGGCCCTCCAAATAGCACTCTTTCCCAAGGGCGACCCCGCGCTGCGGCGGGCCACGCCGTCCACGGTGTCTTCCCTGACGCTGGAGGATGTCACGTCCTACTATCACCATGTTTTTCGCCCGGACCAGACCACCTTGGTGGTCATCGGCAACATCACCCCGGAAAGCGCCCGGCGCGCGGTCGAACACTATTTCGGCCCCTGGACGGCGACCGGACCGAGGCCGAACACGGTCCTGCCGCCGGTGCCGCCCAACGCGCCGACAACCACCCGGGTGCCCGATGCGAGCCGGGTGCAGGACAAGGTGATCCTGGCCGAAACCCTCGGCCTGACCCGGCACGATCCGGATTATTATGCCCTGGAACTCGGCAACCATGTGCTGGGCGGCGGGTTTTACGCCACCCGCCTCTACCAGGATCTGCGGGAGAAGACCGGACTGGTCTACAATGTCTCTTCGTCTTTCCAGGTGGGCCGGTCCCGGGGCCTCTACATGGTGGCCTATGCCTGCGATCCCGCCAACGTGGCCAAGGCGCGGGGTATCGTGGCGCGCGATCTTGAGGAGATGCAATCGACCCGGATCGACGAGGACGCACTGCGGCAGGCCAAGGCCATGCTGCTGCGCGAAACTACCCTGGCCGAATCGAGTCTGGGCGCCATTGCGAATGGCTTTCTCTCCCGGGTGGATTTGGATCTGCCCCTCGACGAGCCGACCCGGGCGGCCCACCGCTATGTGAATCTGAACGCCGCACAGGTTCAGGCGGCCTTTGCCAAGTGGCTACGCCCCGCGGACCTGGTTCAGGTGACCGAAGGGCCACCGCGCTGAACGCTGAAGATCAGAAAAGCGTCCCTCGCAAATAAAGGATCCATGGCCGGACGGCATGCGGCATCCATTGACGGTTTGGCCCGTGGAACCCAAGCGTTGTCACGCTCGTATGATTAACGATGAAAACCGGCGGAGATCGCACCCATTCCAACCTCCGCCGGTTCCTTTGATCTCAAGTGCTTTCTGCCTTAGGTTTGCTTCACTTCTTGTTCATGGTCTTGATTTTCAAGGCGATCTCTTTCCAGCGCTCCTTTTCGACACGGTTCGCACTTTTGTGTTGGCGCTGGGCCAGATAATCCAGTTCCCGTTTCATCTTGCGATAGTTTTCCAGCCGGTCCGTTGGGATTTCGCCGTCATCGACGGCCTCCCGGACCCGACAACCGGGCTCGTGGGTATGACTGCAGTCCGAAAAGCGGCATCCTCGGCCAAGCCTTTCAATTTCGGGAAAGGCCGTTTCAATTCCGCTGTCGGTTTCCCAGAAAGCGATTTCCCGGATGCCCGGGTTGTCGATCACCATTCCCCCCTGGGGCATCCGGATCAGATCCCGGGAAGTAGTTGTGTGTTTACCCTTGCCCACATGGGTGCTGATGGAACCGGTAAGCTGTATGGATTTACCGTAGAGCCGGTTTACCAGAGTGGATTTGCCCGCCCCGGAAGACCCCACCAGGGTCGTGGTCCGGCCGCCGGACAAATAGGGTTCCAAAGCTGTCAGGCCGTCGTTATCCGTTGCGGAAACCAGGTGGATGGGAACACCGAAAGCGACCGCCTCCACTTCACTGACAAAATGGGCCGGATCTTCGTGCAGATCGGCTTTGGTCAGGATGATCGCCGGCGTTAGGCCGCAATTGTAGACCAGGGTCAGGTAGCGCTCGATGCGGCGTAGATTGAAATCCCGGTCCAGCCCGCAAACAATAAGGACGGTATCGAGGTTGGCGGCAATGACCTGTTCCCTTTGGGGCTGGGCCGCCTGCTTGTTATGCGTACCGGAAGCACCCCGGGACAAGGCATTCCGGCGCACCAGCACCCTGGCAATCACGGCCTCTTTCATGAGGACCCAATCGCCGGTAACCGGAAAAAGCCCGCCGGCCCCATGTTGGAGTTTCCCGGCCAGTGTGGCCCGCCATTCGCGCCTGCCGTCGCTGGTGCGAAAGCTGTTTTTGCCTACCCCTACCACGCGGGCCGGGATAAGACCGTCGCCGGAACCGTGCTCCCATTGGGTTTGAAAATGGGATGTCCATCCCATCTGGGAAAGGTGATGACGGTTATCGTTTCTATTCATATCGTGTTCGATGTTCATGGTTAAGTCCACCCTATCTTTTTCGTTGATGATGCTGCAAAACGCCTCCTACCCGCCACATTAGCAAAGACGGGATTCCGGGCTTCGAAGGATGAATGGGCAACGCTTCGCCAGCGCATGAAAACGCTCGCGCTCACACGTGCCGGCGCTTGTGACGATGTTTATCGATCGGGATATGAGGGGTGTTGCTGACAGGGGCGGCAGGTATAGCGCCAGATGCTCAATCAGAGACCTGCTGAGGAGGGATTGGGAAAACGCGATCTGGAATTAAAGAAAACCGCTCTTTAAGGATACCGCAAAACGATGCTCAATCCGCTACCGGCAATTGGTCCCCATGTCGGCAACGATTGGCACAAGATCCATTAACTTCTTGAACATAAAGCCCTCTTTCATCTGTGTTGGATAACGGCGTTTACTATACGATAACCTCAGGGGCCGTCAAGGATAACCCGCACCAGACACCATCGCTATAAGCACTTTGTCTCGAGGCTTCTTGCGCAATAAGTACGCCCACCAAAGCAGAGAAAAGAAATCGGGCCAGGCTTGGGGCCCGGCCTTGAGGATGGATCACATTTTTAAGGGCCTGGGACCTATGCCTCTTGTCCGCTGCGCAGCCGCGGCGGCAGAATGAAGACTTTGCGCAAGCCTTCCTTGAGCGAAATGGCCGCTTCCGGGCAGAAGCGGGCGCAAACGCCGCATCCCAGGCAGGCGCTTTCGTCCCGCACGGCCAGTCCCTCTTCACTAAGCGCAATCGCATCGGTGGGGCACCAGTCCACGCAAGTGCCGCAGCCGGTGCAGGCCCCGTGATCGATCACGGCCAGGTGATAGGTAGAGTTCACCATGGGCAGCGTGCCGTCGCGCCAGAGCCGCAGGGTGTCGCAGCAATCCTTGCAGCAGTTGCAGATGCTGGTTTCTTCGGCGGACTCCCGTGCGCCCGGGTGAAAGGCCTTGTGGATCAGGCCGGCCTGTTCGGCCTCTTTGAGAATCGCGAGGGCTTCCTCCCGGGTGACGGCTTTGGCGAAGCCCTGGGCCACGGTGTGGCGGGCCGACTTGCCAAACGTAAAGCAGTTGACCACCGGCGCCTGGGTGCGGCAGGGCTCCCCCAGCAGACTGCGTCGCTGGCGGCAGAAGCAGTGCCCTACGGCGATGTCGTCGAATTTTTCAATGATCTCCTCCACCGTCTGGCTCGGAAGGACGAACTCTTCGTTGGCGTCGATGGGTTTGTCGACCGGGATGACCCGGATCGGCCCTCCTTCGGTGGTACGGCCGCCCGGCACGGTGCGGTCGATGGCCGGGGCGGCTTTAAAGAAGGGCAGCAGGGCATCGTAATTGCCCTGGGTCTGCTCCCGGAGGTCGGCCATCATCTTTTCGAACAGCCGGGCCAGCGCCTTTTCCGCGTCGCTGCCATTCAGTTTTCCCATGAACTTGTATTCCATCAACCCGATCATCATGAGGGGCAGGAGACGATAGACCATCACTCCACGGGAATTGGGCTGATTGAAGACCAGTCCCTTTTGCGCCAGGCTGTCCGCCAGGGCGCCGGCCTTTTCCGCGGGAAATCCGCTGGCTTCGGTCAACTGTGCCAGCGTCTGGGAGGGCTTGTCGCGAAAGGCATGGATCAGGTCCAGCTCGTCTTCCGCTTCTCCCACCACACGCTGGATAATGGCCACCGCCGTGGGGGAGACCGGAAACGGAACCATTCCCTGCCGGCAGATGACGCCGGCGGCGCGTTCGAACTTTTCCTGCAAGGGCGTCTCGGTCATGGCATATCGCTCCTCGGTTGTGTGTATCATAAAAAAAAGCCGATCAAAGCAGGCAAGGGATCGGATTGTCAAGCATCTCTTGATCGCGATCGTATCATGCCAATTATTTTTGACGGTTAAAGTAGTTTTCTGCTAAGGTTCAGGTTCTGCATTTTCTAGCCTGAATCTGATTCTCGAAATTTTCCCCTTTGATTGGCAGCCCGATAGCATTTAAGCGGTGTCGGCAGGCTTAACCGCCTCTTCAAAACCCCATCCGCTTATAGGGCGGCAGCTCCCAACCCGCCTGCTATCGATGCGGCTGACAACCCCGATCCAGGGGGAGCCCTTCGGGAGTCCCGTATCTGAATTCGTGTACGGACTTCAATTTGAAAGGACGCATGATGGCGTTAACTTCCTGGCACTACATATGGCTTGTGGCCATGGGGGTCGGTGTGGGATGCTACGGAACCCTGATCGGGGCGGGGGGCGGGTTTGTCTTGATGCCGGTTCTGTTGCTGCTTTATCCCCACCAAAATCCCAACTTGTTGACGTCCATCTCCCTGGCCGTCGTCTTCTTCAACGCCTTATCGGGTTCCGAAGCCTATGCGATGATGAAACGTATCGATTATCGCTCGGGCTTTTTCTTTTCCATGGCGACGATTCCGGGGGCCGTCATCGGCGCCTTGAACACGAACTACGTGCCCCGTCGCATGTTTGATATGATTTTTTCGGTCTTGTTATTGGTAGCCGCTGTTTTTTTGGTATGGCGCCCCTCCCGGACCAAACACGTAGCCAAGACGGCACGCGCCGGATCCCGTAAAACCACACGCCGGCTGGTCGATGCCCATGGTGACCATTATGAGTATTCGTTCAGTTTCCGTTTAGGCATGACGATAAGCGTCTTTGTCGGCTACATCTCAAGCTTTCTGGGCATCGGCGGCGGGATTATCCATGTTCCCGCGCTCAGCTATTTTCTGAATTTCCCGGTGCATGTCGCCACGGCAACCTCCCATTTCATCTTGGCCATCATGGCGTTGACCGGCACCATCGTTCACATCATGACAGGAACGTTTGCCCACGGTGTCCACCGGACGATCGCCTTGGCCATCGGCGTTGTATTGGGGGCTCAAATCGGCGCCCATCTGTCCGAAAAGGTGAAGGGCGGCTGGATTATTCGTGGCCTGGCAATTGCTCTGGGGGTTGTGGGGCTGCGGATATTTTTCCTGTCCTGGTAACGGTTGCCAGACTGATCGGAACCAGCGAGGGTTGCCGAGGCAATATCAACCACAAAATCGATACGGGCGAGGGTCACATGGTAAATCAAGTTCCCCCGGATCAGGACAAACTCATCGTGGACGAAATTCTTCTTTTTTTTCAGGAGAAGCGAACCATATTAATGACGATCCGGATGGCGATAGGGACCATCATGGTGCAGGTATCCATCCTGAGCTTTCTGATTGCGACCTCCCGATTCTACCAATTGGTCGAGGTGATGCACCTGGTGGTGCCCTTTATCGTGCTGAATGCCATCGTGTTGGGTGTGGCCGGCTATTTTCTGGTCGGATCGCTCATTCAACTGCATCGCTTGGAGCGCCAAATCGTAAGATACAAGCGGGGCCATTCCCGCATTGCCGCATGCATGGATAAAGGTGCCCGTTAGAAAACGCTTTTACCGATTTCCGTTTTATTCATCCGCCGCATGCCTTCAGACAAAACGCCTTCCCGATCCACCGCGCACCTATCCCTTCCCCAACATTGAAAAAAAGGAAGTCATGATTATGCTCAATGGCATGGCAGACCTTCTCGTTCAAACAACTCAAAGAGGAGCGTAGCATGGCGACTTCGACCGGCAAACAATTGGCTCAAGATATCCGACAAAAAATCGGGGAGCTGAAAACCGTATGCGACGGGATTGATGAGAAAACGGCCTCCCGGGCCCCCGAAGGGCGCTGGTCCCCCAAGGAAATCCTTTCCCACCTGGCCGGGCCTGAAGGGTCGGGCCATATGGCGATCCTGCAGGCCTTTCTCGACCAGGACACCCCCCGGATCGACCTCGAGGCCGAGGACCCCTTCTTTTCCGAAAAGCGTGACCGGATGACCTTTGCCGAACTCGTCACGCAGGTCCAAGAGGAATACGAAGGCGTCGCCGCGTTTGCCGACGGCCTTTCAGGGGAACAACTCGATCGCAAGGCCCATATCCCCATGCTCAAAGACTCGCCCCTGGGGGACTATCCGACCCTCGAGGGACTCATCGGAGGGCTGGGGTCGTATCATGTTCAGTTTCATGCGGACCATCTGCGCGAAATCCTGCAAGCGCTTGGACGGGGCTAGAATCGACCTCAAAATGACGTTTCTCTTCACCGCCTGATACGCGGCGCACCTGCCCAGGCCCGGGTAGTCGAGCCTGGGCGGTACAGTCTCTTCACCGGTGTCAGGGGCCATCACGGTTACACGGCTTCATAGTGCTTCACCTATGCAGATTGTCTTCCTGACCTCAGCGCCTGAAAGATTGCCATGTGGTTAAACGCATCCTGCCTGCTTGAATTCCAGATTCCGGTTCCAACGCCGTTTTTGCTCACGCTGCGCCCTCGGAGTGGACGGCAGCAGTGGATCGCACGCGAAGAATACGTTTTGTCGCCCAGCGTACCGGTGGTCGAGTTCACGGACGCCTTTGGCAACCTGTGTCAGCGGCTGGTTGCACCCGCCGGCTATTTTTCGGTGCGCACTTCCGTTGATGTCGAAACCGCGGACGCGTCCGACACGGCCCCCGGGGCGCCCTTTGTCGAAGTACAGCATCTGCCCGATGAAACCCTGCCGTTTCTTTATCCCAGCCGGTATTGCGAGTCGGATCGTTTTACCGACATGGCGGCCTCGATCACGGCGGGCCGGCCCTCCGGCTACGATCAATGTCATGCCATCGTTGAGTATATCCGCCACGCGATACGGTACACGCCCGGCGCCGGACAGCAGATCATCAGCGCCGCCGAGCTCAACCAGCTGGGCAGCGGCGTTTGCCGGGACATGGCCCATTTGGGTATCGCTTGTTGCCGAGCGCTGTCAATACCGGCACGTATGGTGGTGGGCTACCTCGAGGCGCTGGCACCGATGGATTTACACGCCTGGTTCGAGGCCTATGTTGGAAATCGATGGTACACATTCGACCCGACGCAAGCCGATCTGCGGGGAGGACGCGTCGCAATCGCTTTTGGCCGCGATGCGTCCGACGTTGCCATTTACACCCAATTCGGCGACCCGGTGGACCTGCTCAATATGAACGTCAACGTTGAACGGATGCCCGGACCGACCTGACTGAGGCAGGACATGGCGGCGCATTAAACCCGGAGCGTATCGCAACCTGCTCGGTGGCAAACGGGTCTTTCACGTCTGGCCCTTGACGGAACGCCCGTGGAACGATGGTCTAACCGGCGTCGTCCATGCCCGCCCCATCACGCCGACTTCCGCAAAGTTTGCACACTAATCAGGGCACCATGGCGCCCGTTTAGGGCAATTTCTCAACCTCCCCCCAACGAACACCCCGTAATCACAAGATTGTTTTCTTGGTATGCATATTGCGGTTATCATCGCTCATGGCGTCCTTCGGATAGGATCCAATAGAGGCCGCGCTGTCCGCCAATTACCGCTGCGCTTGGCCGATCGTTGCAAAAAACCGTGGAGAAAGGAATCGAATTCCGATGAAATACCAAGCTTGGGTTGGCTTTATCGCGCTGGTCGTCACCTGCACGCCGGTGGCGGGTCTATGCGCCGGAAATACACTTATTGACGCGGCGAACTTGATGGATCAGGGGCAAACGGCGGAAGCCCTTCAGCTATTCGAGAAGCTGGCGGCCGAAGGGGACGACCGGGCCATGGTGCTGTTGGGCGTCTATTACTACCAGGGGGACAAGGTGCAACAGGACTATGACAAGGCCATGGACTGGTTTCTGCGCGCCTTCGCACGCCAAAATGCCGCGGCCTTCGTCTATCTTGGCGCCATGCACTACGAGGGGCATGGTGTACCGCAGAACAAAAAAATCGCCTACTGCGTCTTCCTGACAACCCATATGGGCGGATTGGGTTCACAAACGACACAGCTTCGTTCAAATCGCTATTTAAGACGAATTTTAAACGAGCTGTCCCAGGAAGATGTCAAGGATTGCCTTTCGCACTATACCCGGGGCTGCATTAGGGCCTATCTCGATCAAAAGGAAACGCTGGTCTTCAGCCTCGACCATCCGGTCAACCCGGTGTCCTGCGACTGGAACGAATGGCAGCAACCGGCCTACGCCCTGAAAAACAAAATGGAGAGTTTTGCGCTTCTTCATGGCAAAGAGCCACGCAGCAAGACGACTGATCTGCCGGCGAATTCACCGGAACTGCGGTTCAGGGTTGAAAAGTAATAACGGCGGTGGACAACTCATGATCTTCAGGTACAGGCGGCAGGACGATCAACTTGAACTGACGCCCATCACCTGGAAAGGCCCTCAGCCCGAGGGCGCGACCACCTGGATGCTGTCATTGGCAAACAAGGGCACCGATACCAGCCCTTGATCGACTGAAAAATCCGATCAGCCCATCGGGGGCGCCAAAACCTCACGTCGCCTCCGATGCCGCCCTATGGACAATCGGCCGAATTAGCCCCTAAAACACAATTTTTTTAAAAATATTTGCGATATTGCTTGCTTTGTTGACCAAGAAGGCCTATGTTGGACGCCTCAACAAGGCCCGTCAGGTGTTGGCGGGCTGACAGCATTCTGAAGGACAGTACCATTGACAAGATGGCATCCTCCAGCAGGCGACGTTGAAAACTCTAAGAAAGGAGAATGGTATCATGGCTAATGGCACTGTTAAGTGGTTCAACGATCAAAAAGGATTCGGTTTCATTGAGCAGGAAGACGGACCGGATGTATTCGTTCATCATTCCGCCATCAATGCGACCGGTTTCAAATCCCTCAGCGAGGGCGACCGTGTGACGTTTGACGTTCAGCAGGGACCGAAGGGTCCGGCTGCCGCCAACGTGACCCGGGTCTAGTTACCCGCCTGATTCGTAAAAGAGGCATTTCTTCGCTGGTTGAAGAAATGCCTCTTTTTTTTTCCTTCCCCCCCATTCCTGCATCAAGGAGGCTGCCCATTGGCAAGAACAAACTTTTCCTTTAAAAAACGACAGAAAGAACTTGAACGTCAGAAAAAACAGGAAGAAAAACGACAGCGGCGACTGGCCAAGAAAGAGGCCAAACTTGACGATGAATCCGTTCAACCCGATGGAGCGGAGCCACTTGCCGCGGAAGAAGAAAGGCCTCAAGATGAGAATGCCCCTGACACACCATAAACCTTCCTAATGCCACCATCGTCCCCTCTGCCCGGCGGGATGTCGCTTATCCGCCATGAACATCTGGTAGGACGTGTTACCGCCGCTGCCCATTATCCTGCCTGAAAAGCCCAATTCGACCCGGGTGCTTACTTCGATCCACATCCCCCTTCGGGACTGACAAGGGCTTCGCCCTTGTCGGCCAGGGTATCTTTCATAGCGATTTCCTTGGCCAAGTCCAGTATCCCTCCGATGATAGCTTTTGGTTCCTGGCCCCGCCGCACAATGCGGAATTTCACATCTGATCTGTAACCCATCGATGTTCAACAAGCCGTCGCCGACTGGCGCCCACAGGCGTAGGCCGGCTTGTCCGCCAAAGGTGGATTGATCCTTTTTCGGGAACCCGGTCCACCGGCGGCGGGCCAAGGGCCAAAAGATACCGCCTCTGGACGGACACTCAGGCAAACTGCTGCAGGGTCTTCAGATAATCCGGATAGCAGGACAGGTAAAAGGACAGGGCGCGGGCGAAATCATGGCCGAGAACGCCATCGATGAACATCTGGCTGATTTCCTTTTGGCGCAGGAGGGTACTCTGGGAGGTGATCAGGATATGGCGCTCCTCTTCGGTGAGGGTTCCCAGGAGCTGCTTGAAGGCGCTGCGCGACCGGGGCTGATAGAGCCAGAAATACAGGAAATCCAGGGCGTGGATCATGAGGATGCGCTCCAGGTCCTGGGCCTCGGCATTGATCCGTTCCTGATGCTGGGCCGGTTTTTCAAGTAGCTCCACGGTGCGCGCCTCCGGAAAGAGCAGCTCCATCTGCGCGTAAATTCCTAGCAGGGCCGAGAGCTTCTTGCGGTATTCCCGCGAGCGTAGCTGGATGTTCTTGAAGCGGTCGGCCGTACCTTCGATGATGCCGGCCACCATGTCGGAAGCGGTTTTGCTGATTACGGCGGCCCATTTCTGGAGCACCAGATCCACGGCGGCGATACCCCCGTAAGTCAGCAGGTTTCCCAGCAAAAGGTTGAACAGGATCGCGATGGGAATGGAAAGCACACTCCGGAAAAAGTTGCCCAGCACCGCTCCCCGGGGCAGGCCCCGGAAGGCATTGTGGCTGGACAGATAGACCCCGTTGGTCAGGGCCATGACCGTATAGAGGGCCACCGGTTGCGTCGTGGTGTTAATACCGAAAAGATGATCCAGAACCACGGTCTTGGTCAGGTAATCGAGCAGCGGCACCGAAAACCCGGTAAACAGCAGGGAATCGGCGATGCGGTCCCAGCTCACATAGGCGTTCCAGCGCAGCAGGGGGGAGCGGCGCAGACCGCCGCCCCCCAGTACGGACTGGAGGATATTGCGCAACCCGGTGATGCCGAACCAGATGAAGGCCCCCAAATAGGCCAGCAGCCACCAGTCTTTGGTCAGGGCAAAGGTGGCGAAGGCCGGAATGAACCCGATCAGCACTTTGATGCAGTTGCGAAGATCGGAATTGAGATAGGTCCAGGACAGGCCCGGCTTTCCGGAATCCTGGTGCGGAGGCTTGAGGTGCAGCTGATTGTCGACTTTCGTTTGTACCCCGCCCAGGGTGACGATATTGCCCTGGGGCGTCATGCGGGCGGCATCCCCCTGCACCGCCCAATCCACGATGCGGTCATGGCCGAGGTGGCGCAGACCGGGCAGCCAGGCGCTCAGACGGTGGGCTGAACGATGACGGCTGTTGGCCTCCCTGCGGGGCACCAGAGTGATGCGCTTGTGGACGGGAAGGCGCATGGGAATCATGGCGCGCCCCTCCCCGATATCGTGCTTGATCCTTCCCAGCGCCCTGCGGGTCAGGCTGTCGACCACCGCCAGCCCCATCCCATGCACGCGCAGGGTCTGTCCGGTGGAATCGCTGCCAATGCGCGCCTTGAGCGGCCTGTCTTTGTAGTAAGACAAAAGGCCGATGATGTCGTGCAGAATATACGTCAGCTTCTCCACCCGGTCGGACGTCAGGAGACGGTTTTTTTCACGGTGCTCGGCATTGGCGATGTACTCGAGGATGATCCGTTTCAGAGCAATGGGGTTCTGGTCGTTGATGGCCTCCTGGAGATGACTGATGGCCTCGATATGGTCAGTTTTGGACGAGGCCCAGTCCTTGAGATTGAAGATTTCCAGCCGGGAAATCATCCCATCGCAATCATAGAGCAGCTCAAGAACATCTTCCGGGCGCAGGCGGGTCAGGTTGAGGGTTACCCGGTAGCCTGACTGGAGTCCGGCCAGACGGTCCAGCAGCGCTTTGGGTGCCAGAATCAGTTCGGCCAGGGTTTTATCGGACTGGCCGGGCACCATGGGACTGGGAATGCGCGGGTTGTTGGACGGTTTCAGATACCGCCCCACCAGGGCTTCCAGGTCGATCCCGTTCCACTTTTGGAACCACTCCTCGATGGATTCCCGCGCCTGCGCGTCCGCCGTCGGATAGCGTTCCCGCAGCTGATCGGCTTTGATGTGCAGGGCGGCGTAAATCTTCTTCTCAATAAACTTTTTCAGATGCAGGATCGAACGCTGTCCGGCCCCGACGAAATCTTGAAAATCCTGGATGTCCACGGGTTCCAGGCCGATGTCGTATTCCCGGCGCAGGCGCTCCCGATGGGTCTCGTTGAAGGCCTCCAGCAAGGCGGTGACGTAGGCCTGCTGGTAGCGTGACAACAGCCGGCCCTCCCGCATCAGCCGGCTGACCCCCGGTTCCTCGAGAAAGCACAAAAACGCCTGGGCGTCCGCAAACCCCCGGGGTGTCCAGATCATCTGGATCAGGCGGTTGCGAAAGCGGGCCGGGAATTCGATGCCGATGCGCACATGGATGCCCAGAATCTCCGCCGCTTCCAGGAGTTCGGCGGCAAAGCGGGGCTCGATGTAGTTGTAGTAGACCACCCGCAGCCGCCGGATGCCCTTGATCCAGGCGTCCATGATCAGATGGGTGGACGACTTGCGCCCTTTGGTGTTGACGTCGTGCACGTGATCGTCGAAGGTGACCTGGTTCCACTCCTCCGGCATTTCCAGCAGGTGGTAGCGTCGCAATTGTTTTCGTACGGAACGGGGCCGCCCGGAGGCCGTAATCCGGAAATCGTGGGCCAGCTTGAGCTGGCGATACTGGTCGCCCCGGGCCCGCACCAGTTCCTTCATGATCTGCAGCAGGACGCGGGCCGTATTCTTCGGCAGGGAGCCTTCGGCCGTATCCAGCAGCTCGTCTTTGAGAGCCCGCAGGGCGCTGAGCCGATCGTCCATCCGGCCCATTTCCAGGGACGTCAGAAGGTGCACCATGGCGTAGGCGATGCGCAGGCTGCGGGACTCGGCCATCTCCTTGATACCGTGGGGATGAAAATAGCCGTAGTACTGCTTGCGGGCATAACTCAGGTCACGGGCCTGCTGGATAACGGCGTTGATAATATTGATCAGCTCGGTGTCGCGCCGGTCGAAGAGCAGCCGGGATATCCGGGGCGGCGGCGAATCGGCCGGGCCTGTGGGGGGGCCAATGGGCAGACTGTTTTTGGGCGATGGTATCTGATGGAGCATGGCAACTATCTTTAGGGCGTTGAAAACCGCATCGGACGCACTTGCTGACTTCCTTACAATGCCCTATACGCTAACATTTTTCTAACATTTCGCCAAGGTATCTCCCCATAAATGTCCCTGCCCAGCCGCCTTCAGAACCACGGCAGGTCGCGATTCGCTTGACGCTCCGGCTCAAAGTGGCCATATTGCCAAGGAATTTCATCCGCGGCCGGGCACGTTTCGATTGAGGCGCAAAGCAGCAGACCCGGCCGCCGATTCGCTTTCCCATAGGGATTCTCTCCCCCCAACTTTCAAACGGAGCGTCACTGTGACCAACCCGAAGCCACACGGCCGTTTTATCCCGTTCCGGAAATCGGATCTCGTCACCATGTGCCGGGACGCCGGACTGGTGCCCCGCCCGTATACAGACGATTTCGAGGATTTCCGCGCCATTCTGGAAGCCCTGCTTCATTTTGAATACCACCGACTGCTGGAATCCCTTAAAAACGCCTATGCGCCCTTCAACCCGGATGCGGACACCCGGAGCATCCGGTCCGCTGATCCGGGACAGCACCGACAGGAGCAGAAGGAATTTGTCCGGGCCATGCACACTTTGTTGAATGCCGCCAATTTCGAACCCATAACCGAGACCGATCTGAAGGAAGCTCTGGCCGAGGAGTCCTTGTTTAAAATCCGGCTGGAGGTGGATTTCGACGATTTCGAAGAAGTGCTTTTTTTTCGGCGGGGGGCCCATCAGCGCCGGGAAACGCTGGTATCCTTGGCCGGCCTGAGAAAAACGCCCGTGACCTTTACGAATTACGACCGGGTGGTGGTCTACATCCAATTCAAGAAGGCCCCCTATTTCGAAGCGGCCGGCCGGCGCCGCCTGCCGTTCAGGCCCGGGGCGACCGTGATCAAACTCTTCCAGAACGTGCCCAAGGCCGACCTGGAAATGCTCTTCCCCAACAGCGAAATCCGCATGAAGACCATCGACAAGCTGATCATCGGGATCCCGGCCGCCGTAAGTGGGACGGTCGTCGTGGTCACCAAGCTGGGCGCCTCCCTGGCGCTGGTGGGCTCGCTGGTGGCATTCTGGCTGGGGCTGCGCCCGACCGCCGTGGACATCCAGCAGGGCCACCTGGTGGCTCTGGGCCTGGGACTGGCCACTCTGGGCGGGTTTTTGTTCAAGCAGTTCAATAAATTTAAAAACCGCAAACTACGCTTCATGAAGGCTCTGGCGGAAAATCTCTACTTCAAGAACCTGGACAACAATGCCGGGGTCTTCCATCACTTGATCGATGCGGCCGAAGAGGAAGAGTTCAAGGAAGCCCTGCTGGCCTACCTCTTTTTAGCGCAGAATGAAACAGGACTCACCCGCGCGCAACTGGACGCCGCTGTCGAGGATTGGCTGGCAAAGGATTGGGATTGTACCATCGACTTCGAGGTGGATGATGCCCTGGCCAAGCTGGAGCGCTGGGGTCTCGTGCAAAAGCGCAACGGCCATCTGGCAGCACTTCCCCTGCCGGAGGCCAAAGCCTGCCTGGATAAGCGGTGGGACAATTTCTTCGCTTTCCAGGAATCCAAATCGCCTTGACGACGGAACCCTTCTTCCAGCCTACAGCCAGCGCATCTTCAATAGCGCCTTGAATATCCACCCAAACACGTTGCCGTAAGGCGGGTAGAGAAAGGCCGCCCCCAGCGGCCGGGCCGCCTGGCGGAAGACCGGCCGCAGCTTGGAGAATTCGGCAAAGCCTTCATAGCCGTGATACTGGCCCATGCCGCTGTTGCCGATGCCGCCGAAAGGCATATCGTGCTGGGCCACGTGCATGGCGCAGTCGTTGATGCCGACCCCGCCGGACATGGTGCCGGCCACAACGGTCTCCTGGGCCTTCTCGTCGTTGGTGAAAAGGTAGAGCGCCAGGGGCCGCTCGCCGGCATTGATATAGGCGATAGCCTCGTCCAGGGTCCGGTAGGTTTTAATGGGCAGCACAGGGCCAAAGATTTCGTGCTGCATGACCTCCATGGCATCGGTTACATGGGTCAGTATCGTCGGCGGAATCTTTCTTGATTGGGGATCCGGGTCCGTCCCTTCCAGCAGGTTAATGACCGTCGCCCCTTTGGCGCGGGCGTCATCAAGCACTCCGGTCAGCCGCTGGTAGCTGCGTTCATTGATGATGCTGGTGTAGTCCGGCGTCTCCAAACGGGGATAGCGGCGCTGAACGATGGGTCCGGCCGCGGCCACGAAGGCGTCGACTTTATCTTCCGGAATCAGGAGGTAGTCCGGCGCCACGCAGGTCTGGCCGGCATTCATGTATTTGGTGTGCAGGATCCGCTCGGCCGCCGTACGGATGTCGAAATCATCGGCAATCAGGGTGGGCGACTTACCCCCCAGCTCCAGGGTCACCGGCGTCAGGTTGTCGCCGGCGGTCTTCATGACGGTCCGGCCCGAAGTCGGGGAACCCGTGAACACGAGGTGATCGAAGGGCAGGGGCGTAAACGTCTGGGCCGAAACCCCGGGCAGCACCGCCACCAGCTCTTCCGGGAAAACAGGGGCCAGGAGGTCGTGCAGCAGGCGGCAAAGCCGCTGGGAATGGGCGGCCATTTTGATCATGCAGCGGTTGCCGGCGGCCAGGGCGCTGGTCAGGGGACTGATCACCAGGAAAAGGGGATAGTTCCAGGGCGCGATAATGCCCACCACCCCTTTGGGCTGGGGGATGACCCGGTTGCGGGCCCCGAAAAACAGCAGCGAAACATGGCGCCGCTTGGGTTTCATCCATTTTTTAAGGTGCCGGCGAGTGAAACGCAAGCCGTCGATGGCCGGGAAAAGTTCCAGAATTTTGGTTTCATGGATCGAACGATTGCCGAAATCCCTGGAAATGGCCTCGGCAATGGCGTCCTGATTGGCGATCAGAACGGCCTCGAGCTTTTCCAGAATGGCGCGCCGCGCCTCAAGGGACAGGGGTGGCTCCGACAAGTAAGCAGCTTTCTGGCGCTTAAAAACAGCGCGGGCGCGGTTGTCTTCAGTTATGGGCAGCACCTTGGCAGCTTCCGCCATGGCATCATCCTCCGTCGATATGATCGTTGACGTTTATGATTAAGGCTACTTCCCGGTCCCATCTAGGGAGGCGCAACCAGGTCTGTTGCCAGCACCCGCCCGCCCCCACGGGGCCCTCAATTCTGGTTGATCACGACCATTTTAAGGGTTGTCATGTCCTCGATGGCAAACCGCACACCTTCCCGCCCCAGACCGCTGCGCTTGTTGCCGCCATAGGGGAAATGATCCACCCGGAAAGTGGGGGTGTCGTTGATCATAACGCCCCCCACGTCCAGGGCCTGCACGGCCCGCATGGCTTTGCGGATGTCATTGGTGTAGACCCCCGCCTGGAGCCCGTAGTCCGAGGCATTGATGCGCTCAAGGGCCGCATCGAAATCGTCGTAGGCCACGATGGAGACCACCGGGGCGAAGGTTTCCCGGCACATGACCTTCATGTCCTCGGTGACGTCCGTCAGCACGGTGGGCTGGTACATGCGACCCTCCCCTCGGCCGCCCACGGCCACCGTCGCTCCCTGGGCCACGGCCTCCTGCACCCAGGCATCGATGCGCTCGACCTCCCGGGAGTCGATCATGGGGCCCACGTCGCAGTCCGGATCTAAGGGATCGCCCACCTTGAGGCCTTTTACCTTCGCCACGAAAAGGTCGCTAAAGGCCGCAGCGCAGGCCTGGTGGACATAGATGCGCTGCAGGGAAATGCAAACCTGGCCGGAATTGGCAAAGGCGCTCACCACACAGCGTTCGGCGGCCTTGGCCAGATCCGCATCCGGTTCGATCAGGGTGGCGGAATTGTTGCCCAGTTCCAGGGTCACCTTTTTGATGCCGGCCTTGGCGATGATCTTCTCGCCCACATCGGCCGAACCGGTGAAGGTAACCTTGCGGCAGGCCGGATGGGTAACCAGGGCGTCCCCCACCGCAGCGCCGGCTCCCACCACAATGTTGAGAACTCCCGGCGGCAATCCGGCCGCCATGAGCAGCTCGCCCAGCTTCAGGGCCGAGAGGGGCGTTGCGGAGGCCGGCTTGAGAACCACCGTATTCCCGGCCGCCAGGGCCGGAGCTACCTTGTGAGCCACCAGGTTCAGGGGGAAATTGAAGGGCGTGATGGCCACTACCACGCCCACGGGTTCCCGGAGGTAGTAGCCGATGCGGTTTTCACCGAACCGGCTGGCATCCATGGGAATGGTCTCGCCGTGGATGCGTTTGGCCTCCTCGGCCGCAAACTTGAAGGTTTCCGAGCTGCGCTGCACTTCATTGAGGGCAAACTTGAAGGCTTTGCCGGTCTCCCGGCTGATGATCCCGGCCAGTTCTTCGGCCTGCTGCCAGAGCCCGGCGGCGACCGCTTCCAGAAGCGCGGCGCGGACGTGGGCCGGCGTCTTCTTAAAGGAACCAAAGGCGCGCTCGGCCGCCGCGACCGCCCGTCGGGCCTCGGCGGCGTCCGCCCGGGCCACGGTGGCGATCACCTCACCCGAATATTTATTGAACACTTCCAGACGGTGCCCGGTGTCAATCCATTGTCCGTCGATCAGGGTCTTGTAAAGCTGCGGCATGACGTTCCGTTCATTGCGTAAGCGCCCCCGTTAAAATCGCGCTGCGTCCCGGCGCTGCCGGGGCTTGTGCACCGCCGTAAAGCGCGATTTTAACATGGGGCCTAATTTAAAGATGGCAAGGGGAGAGCCTTCGGCAGGACGGGCGGGAACCGACGAAGCGGTCCGGTTCGTTCAAATGGTGACCTCACGAGGCCGCCCCGGCTGGCCGACCGGATGCATCGGCCAGCGAACGGCATCGCAGTTGCGAACAGGACCGCTAGGCCTGCGCTTCGAGCTTTTTCACACGCACCGCGCAGGCCTTGTATTCCGCCGTCAGGGTGACCGGGTCGAAGGCCGCATTGGTCAGCCAGTTGGCATTGGCCTCCCGGAAGTGAAAGGCCATCCAGACCATCCCCCGGGGGACGCGCTCCGTAACATGGGCTTTGACCTGCACTTCGCCGCGCCGCGATTTGACGCAAACGGTTTCTCCCTGACCGATTCCAAGGGCCGACGCATCCAGGGGTGACATGTCCACCGTCTCCTCCCCCAAGATGTCGTTCATACCCTCGCAGCGCCCGGTTTGGGTACGGGTGTGGTAATGGGCCAGCCGGCGCCCGGTGCTGAGCACCAGGGGATAGTCCTCGCAGACCACTTCGGCCGGAGGGGTCCACTCCGCAGGGTTGAATACGCCCAATCCGCAGGTGAAATCCCCATCCTTGTGCAGAAAGCAGGTGCCCGGGTGGTTTTCGTCCGGGCAGGGCCACTGTAAACCATCGCCTTCCAGTCGCGCGTATTTGATCCCGCACAATTGGGGTGCCAGGACCGCAATCTCATTGTCCCAGAGTTCCTGGGCGCTGTCCGAGGCCCAAGCATGTCCCAGCCGTTTGGCAACCTCCTTGAAAATCCACCAGTTGGGTCTGGACAGGCCGGGGGCCGCACTGGCCGTGCGCACCCGGCTGACCCGGCGTTCGCTGTTGGTGAAGGTGCCCTCGTTCTCGCTCCAGGCCGCGGCCGGCAGGATCACGTGAGCGAACCGTGTGGTCTCGTTGGGGAAGATATCCTGGCAGACCAGGAATTCGGCCGAGGCCAGCTCGTGCTCCACCTTGTGGATGTCGGGCTCGGTATTGGCCATGTTCTCACCGAAAATGTAAAAGGCCCGCACGGATTTATCCACCAGCCCTTCCATCATCTGGGGAATCATCAGTCCATTTTGGTCGGGCAGCCGTTCCACACCCCAGGCGGCGGCAAACTTCTCCCGGGCCTCGGGTTTGGTGACCGGCTGATAACCGGGATAGACGTTGGGCAGGGCCCCCATGTCGCAGGCCCCCTGGACGTTGTTCTGGCCGCGCAGGGGGTTCACCCCGCCGCATTCCACCCCCATGTTGCCCAGCAGCATCTGAAGATTGGCTACGGACAGAACGTTGTTGCGACCGCAGGTATGCTCGGTGATCCCCAGAGTATAACAGAGCATCATGGGCTGGACCGAGCTGATGCGCCGGGCCGTCTCCCGAATCAGATCCGCCCCGATGCCGCAGATGGGAGCCGCCTTTTCCGGCGGGTAGGCCTGCACCTTTTCCTTGAGCTCTTCAAAGCCCACGGTGCAGGAGTTAACGAACTTCAGATCATAAAGCTCTTCCTCGATCAGCACTTGCATGACGCTGTTCAAGAACGCAATGTCCGACCCCACCCGCAGGGGCACGTGCAGTTCGGCGTGGTCCACCAGGGCGTGCCGCCGGGGATCCACCACAATCAGCCGCGCGCCGTCGGCCACCGCGTTCTTGACGAAGGTGGACGCCACGGGATGGGCTTCCGTCATGTTGGAGCCGATCACCATAATCATCTTGGCCCGGGCGAATTCGTTGAACGAATTCGTCATGGCCCCGCTACCAAATGCTGCCGCCAGACCGGCGACGGTGGGCGCATGTCAGGTACGCGCGCAATGATCGATATTGTTCGTACCGATCGCTGCGCGAAACAATTTCTGCATCTGGTAGGAGTCTTCGTTGATGCTGCGGGCACAGCTGACCCCGGCGATGGCGTCGGGGCCGCTTTCCGCGATAATGGTTTTGAAACGATCCGCCACGAGGTCCAGGGCTTCCTCCCAGGAGGCCTCGCGAAAGTCGTCCCCCTCACGGATGAGCGGGGTCTTCAGGCGGTCTTCGGAATAGATGAAATCATAGCCGAAACGCCCCTTGACACACAGCCGGCCTTGGTTGGGCTCGGCATCCTCCACCCCGGTGACCTTAACGATGCGCCCGTCCTGGACGTGCAGCCACTGCTGACAGCCCACCCCGCAATAGGGGCAGGTGGAACGGACCTTCTCGTCTTTCCAGGGCCGCCAGGTGTAACGGGCCTTCTTCTCCACCAGAGCCCCCACCGGGCAGGCCTGGACGCACTCCCCGCAGAAAACGCAGTCCGATGCCGCCAGGGGGCGGTCGCCGGCCGCCACGATCTTGCTCTCCGATCCCCTGTAGCCGTAGCTGATGGCCCGGTTGACCTGCACCTCGTTGCAGGCCTGAACGCACCGGCCGCAGAGGATGCAGCGCGAAAAATCACGCACGATCATGGGATTGGCCAACTCGGGCGGCTCCCCGGTCTTGGCGGTGCGGGGGTAGCGGTCGCTGCGGGCCTGGTAAGCGTAGGCCAGCTCCTGGAGCTTGCAGTCACCCCAGACCGGACAGAGCTCGTCGGTCTGGTCGGCCTTCTGGACCTTCAGCTGGAACGCGGTCCAGTCACCGTCGTCATCCGCGGGAACGGCACAATTGTGATTCCCGGAGGCCAGCAGCAGCTCCAAGATGGTGCGCCGGGCGGCAACCACCACCGGGGATTCCGTTTTCACCACCATTCCGGGCCCGGCCGGCGTGCTGCAGGCCGGCAGCAGTGTCCGGGCGCCCGTCACTTCCACCACGCAAACCCGGCAGGCGCCTGTCGGGGTGGTGCCTTTGAGATGGCACAGGGTCGGGATGGTAATGCCATGCTCTTCGGCCACTTCCAACAGGGTCTGCCCCCGCCTGAATGACAGGGATTGGCCGTTCATGATGAGGGTTTCCATTTCCGACATGGCGTTCTCCTTGAAGAGGTACGCGCTGCGCCGCCGTCAGGCCGCTGCTTTGCGTACCGTTACGTAGTGCTCCTGCATGGCCATGGCGCCGCCGGCCTTGTCCCATTTGTCCAACCCGCCGCCCATGAGCCGCTGTTCAGCCAGCCCTTTGCCGAAAGCCCGGCTTTCCACCGGCAGGGTGTGACCGAAGCCATGCAGCACGAAAACGGCTTCGGGATGAATCATCTCCGTCACTTTGACCGCAATGGTGCCGCTGGCACCATTGGCCGACACCTGGGCCTGGTCGCCGTCGGCGAGCCCCAGCCCGACGGCGGCGGACGTATGCATCCAAAGCGTGTTTTCCGACACCTGTTCGGAAAGCAGCGGATTGTTGGCGGTATGGCCCTGGGTGTGGACCCCGCAACGGCCGAAGGTGATCCGGAATTGCCCTTCCGGCGGATGGGAGCCTTCATAGGGTTTGAGGGACGGCAGCCCCTGGGCCTCCCACTTGGGCGCGATGATCTCGACCTTGCCCGATTCGGTCTTCAGCCCCAGATCGCCGGGCTGCCGGTAGCGGGGGCCGTCGGCCAGGGAAACATAGCCCTTGGCATCGAAGTCTTCCCGGGTCACGCCGGTGCCCTTCAGTTGGTAGTCCCAGATGTCTTCAATGGAATCGAAGCCCAGGGCATCGAGCCCCAGACGCTTGGCCAGACCGCAAAAGATTTCCCAGTCGGCCCGGGTGTCGTAACGCGGGGTGACGGCCCGGCGACGCATGAAGAAATAGGGATTTAGCCCGTTTTTGCAGGCGATGATCGATTCCCGCTCCAGGTAGGGCGACAGGGGCAGCACCACGTCCGAGTACCAGGCCGTATCCGACCAGGTGAAGGTGACCGACACCAGGAAGTCCAGCTTGTCCCAGATTTTTTTCAGGGCCTCCGGATCGGGGAAGCCCATCAGGGGATCGTGGCGGTAGGCGATATAGGCTTTCACCGGGTAAGGATCTTCCGTGCGGATGGCCTCGAAACCCAGGTGCAGCAAACCCGGGCCCTTGTCGAACTGGGGATGGCGCCAGCCCACGCCGTCGGCCCGCTTCTCATCAGGCGCCGGAAAGAGATCCACCAGCGCCTGCAGCCCTTTGCCCCCCACATCGGCCGGGGTGTTGGCCCGGGGCAAACCGCCCTTAGCGCCGACGGAGCCCAGCAGAGCGTTGATGATATAAATGGTGCGGGACATGTAAAAGGAGTCGTTGTAGCGGGCCGTCATCCAGCCCGGATGCCAGAGAACGGCGGGCTTGGCCGTAGCCAGCTCCCGAACGAAATTCACCAGTTCCTCAGCGGGCACCCCGGTTTCCTTCTGGGCCCAGTCCGGTGTGTAGGGTCCCACAAAGGCCCGCAGGGTATCGAGATCCTTGATATGGCGGGTAGCGAAGTCCGTATCGTACAGACCATGACTGAGCAAAACGTGAATCACGGCCAGGTTGAAGGCATAGTCCGAACCGGGCCGGATCATGAAAAAGCGGGTGGCCTTGGTGGCCGAAACCGTGGCCCGGATGTCGATCACGGTCAATTTGCAGCCCTTCTCCAGCGCGCTCATGAGGTCATTGACCTCTTTGACGTTGATGGCCTCGAATAGGTTGCGGGTCTGGAGCACCACATGCCTGGCGTTTTTCAGGTCGTAGACCACGCCCTTGCGGCCAAAACCGAAAACAGACTGGGCCGCATGGTGGACGTTACGGGCACAGGAGGCGTCGTGGTTGGTCCAGTTGGGGGATCCCACGCCCCGCATGAAGGCCCGATGCAGATCCCGAAACGGTCCGCCCCGGTCCGAGAACAGGATACTGCGGCCGCCGTGGGCATCGATCACCTTCTGCAATTTCTCGGCCGTGTAATCCAGCGCTTCATCCCAGCTGACTTCCTTCCACTTGCCTTCCCCCCGGGCCCCTTGACGAATCATGGGCGCCCGGGGACGTTCGGCATCTTCGATGAGGGCCTTGCCGGCCGCACCGCGTCCGCACAAAGCGCCTTCGACCCCCTTGACATGGGGGTTGCCCTGAATGAAGCACACCTGACCGTTTTCGGTCTCCACCTGAATCGGGCAGCGTACGGTGCACATGCCGCACACGCTGAACACTTTTTCTGTCGCCATATCGACCTCCTCCGTTCTGGGCCCGTGCCGCTGCAATACGGCCGCTGCCCTGATAGTTGATGATAGCGGAAACCTATTTGCCAAAGCCGCACTTGGGAAACGTGCAGGTTTTGCACCCCAGGCAAAATCCGCCTTCGGCCAGCCGGGCCAAATCGCGGCGCGTTATATCGATACCGGCCAGCAGCCGGGGAAGCACCAGATCGAAGCTGGTGGCCTTGTGGTAGAGGGCGCAGGCCGGCACGCCGATGACCTGAACGGCACCGATCTGTGCCAGCAGAAGCATGGCCCCGGGCAGGACCGGCGCGCCGTAACGCAGACGCGTGGCCCCGGCATCGAGCAGCCCCTGGCGGGTCACGTCATCCGGATCCACCGAAAGCCCTGCTGTCGTGACCAGCAAATCGATCTGGGACTGCTGCGCGGCAGCGACGGCGTCGGCAATGGCCGCCCGATCGTCGGGAACAACGTCCTGCCACACCACCTGGCAATCCAGGCGCGCCACTTTGTTGCGGATGATGGGCGCAAACCCGTCGACAATCCGCTTTTCAAAAACCTCGGTGCCGGTTACCAGGATACCCACCCGGGCCCGGCGCAGGGGCTTCACCCTGAACAGCGGACCGCCGCTCAACACCGCCATGGCCCGCGCAAACTGCCCTCTAGACAGATACAGGGGGATCGCCCGTGTGGCCGCCAGGGCGCGACCGGCCTGCACCACCGAAAAGCCCTGACGGGCGGCGCACATCACGCCTTCGACCATATTGAAGGCTTCCAGCAGGACGCTGTCCACTACCAGCAGTCCGTCCTCACGAGCGGTAAAGGTGATCTTGCCCTCCCGGGGCGCGCCGTCGCAAGCAACCCCCTCGCCGGCCATGGCCGCTGCAAAAGCGCGCGCCGCATCGTCTTCATGGATCCAGTCCGATTCCGGCGGCGAATTCTCTTCCACATAGAGGTGGCGTTTTCCCATGCGCTGCAGCCGGCAAATGTCGCCGACTTCGATGACCTGGCCGCGGCGGAAGACCGGCCCTTTGGAGCGTCCCGGTTCCACTTGGGTTAAGTCATGCAGCAACGGCAGCCCCACGGCATGGTTCAGGGCCACTGTGTTCACCACCGGCGCCGACAGGCAAACGGCGTCTTCCTGGACGCAGGGCGTCTCATAGGGCGCTTCCCCCTGGCAGCCCCGGCAAATCGCCCCGTGCAAAGCAGGATAGCCTTCGCCGCAAATGGGGCAGGGTGTCATGGCCCCGCGGGAGGCTTTGCCCCGCAAGCGGGCTGGCACCGTTACGTGCTGGTAGCTGCAGACCGCGGCCCCGGCCGACTTCATTTCCGCCAGCAGACGCTCCTTGTCCTGGGCCTTTTTGGGTTTGCGCTTGTAATACCATTCCTCGACGGCGGGATAGGCGGCCAGTTTGGCTGTATCGACAAAGGCTCGCAGGCCCTGCCCGTTCTCCTTGTCGTAAAGGGTAACGGCATAACGGCCCAGATTGATGACCCGCAGCCATCCATTGCCCGCCGTGCAGGGGGTCAGCAGCTGAACCGCATCCGGCAGGCAGGCCGACGTTTCGCACAGGGCGTCGTGGAGCCGGTCCTTGGGGAGCTGCTTCTGGAGGGAGGCCACCATATAGCCCCCCAGCAGGATGCCGGGGGCAACGCTGCCGTGAAACGATTTCACCAGATCGAGAAAATCATCCAGTGTATAAGGTCCGATAACCATTCGGGGTTCTTCCTTTCCAATAACCGACGGCGAATTCAAACAGCGACCTGTGCGGGAAGGACCGAGGACTTGTCCGCGGCGGTCGGCGCAGCTGGGTGGCCCCTCCTCCGATGTGCCACCAGAAAGGCGCTGTGATAGCCCGGATCACGGCAGGTCCGCGCGATATGGCGTCCCAGCAGACGGTAGGTCGCATCATTGAAACGGCATTGCCAGGTTGGCCGGGGGGCACCGCCGGTCGAGCCAAGCCGCATGGCATCGGCCACTTGGGACAGGCGATCTTGCAAAGCGCCCAGAAATGTCTCCGACAACCATCCGGAACCTTTCAGACGGTCCATAAAATCGGGCAGCAGGGCCGGTTCGACAATGCGGCTGATGGCATTGCGACGGAACCAGTCGGTGAACGCGGCAAACGATAAGTCGCCGGGGTTGAGCTGCTCGGAAAGCCCCCGGTGGCGGTCTTTCACGATCGGGCGATCGACTCCCCGCACATGGATCTCGATCCGCCGCGGATTGACCAGCAAATCCCCGGCGGCACCAATCTCGCCGCAATCGGCGTAATAACCGGCGCACAGCAGCGCCAGCTCGGCCAAACGAGCCATCATCAGCCAGTAACAAGCCGAATGGGGCGGCCCCAGGCGGCCCACCTTTTCGCGCCAGGCCGCAATCTGGTTTTCGTTGACCGTGTATGGCACCACCTGCTGATCGAGCAGGCGATTGAGGTCGCCGAAGGGCCGCACAGCGGGGCGAGCATCCATTTGGGGCGAAGCGAGCGATCCGTTCATCTGGCCCTGATCCCGGGCGGGTTTTTCCGATGCGTTTCTGATATCAAGGAATACACAGGTTCATCCTTCGATCGGCCATGCGGCACACCGGCTTGGACGGACGCATAAGCATACCAAAAGCGATTTCCGTATTCGAAAATGTGATTAGCGCATTGCGCCATATATGTCAATTTTGATATCGTTATAAAAGGTCGTTGGGGGTCCGTTGCGGTTCGTTTTTTCCAAGATCGTAATTGGATTCGACCAGGACGAACCTATAAGACGATTGTCTGAAAGAGGGGCTTTTGATAGAGGGAATTAAGATTGGAGGCGGTATGACGGCCACGGATAAAACGATCGATTATTGCATTCGCTCCAAACTCTGGATTGAAGATGCCGCGGGCCAGGTGGTCTTCGGCTTGGGGCGCTATCGCATCCTGGATGCCATCGACCGCCTGGGATCGCTGCAGGCGGCCGCTAAAGATCTGCACATGAGCTACCGGGCGGTCTGGTGCCGCATTAAGGCCTCCGAGGACCGCATCGGCAGGCCTCTCGTGATGCGCGCGGGTCGCGGGTCGCGCTTGACGCCCCTGGCCTTAAAACTGATGAAACAGTATCGGCGCATCCAAACGGTGGTGGAGAAGGAATCGGATGACGTCTACGACGATCTGATGTCCGACCATCTCACCTGACACCGGAGGGCTCAGGCGCCCCGTCCCATCACCTTCCGCCGGTCCGGCCTAAGGTCCTCCGGATGGCGTGGGCCAGGGTTTCCACGCTGTAAGGTTTGCGAATAAACCCGGTCGCCCCCAGCCGCAGCGTTTCCTGGACACGTTCCGTCTCCGCAAAACCACTGACCACCAGGGCTTTCTGGCCGGGGTGCCGGTTCAGGACCGCCCGATAGGTATCCAGCCCATCCATGCCCGGGGACATGATCATGTCGAGCAACACAAGATCCACCCCTCGGGTTTGCAGGTAATCCAGCGCCGCCTCCCCGCTGGCCACGGCGGATCCTTGATAATTGAGGGATTCCAGAATCTCCAGGGCGATGGCCTGCTGCTCCGGGTCGTCGTCCACCACCAGTACCGTTTGTCGGTCGCCCTCGAGGGCGGCCAATTCCGGCGCGGATGGGGTCTGCCGCACCGCCCGCCGCGTGACCGGAAAATACAGATCGAAACGCGTCCCCTGGCCCGGGGCGCTGTTGACGTGAATATAGCCCTGGTGATCCTGAATCGTCCCCCACACCACGGCCATCCCCAGCCCGGTGCCGCTGCGGCCCATTGTTTTGCGGGTATAGAAAGGCTCAAAAATCCGCTCCACTTCATCGGGCGCCATGCCCGGACCTTTGTCCGTCACCCGCAGCACCACGAACTCCCCCTTTTCGATGTCCTGGTACCCCTTCAACGGCTTGTCGATATAGCGGTTGCGCGTCAGGATGGTAATCGATCCGCCTCCGGGCTGGGCTTCAAAGGCATTCGAGATGAGATTCATGAGGGCTTTTTTCAGGTGCAGGGGCGAGCCTTCGATGGGCAGCAGGTCCGGCGCCAATTCCGAAATCACCCGGACGCCGGGATTCGCGGCGCGCATGTGAAGATATTCGGCGGATTTGAGATGCTCGCGAACCACCTGGTTGATGTCCAGCACTTCCCTGTTCTTGACCCCCCGCCGGGCCAGGGTCAGAAGATCCTGAACAATCTCGGCCGCTTTTTCGCCCGAAGCCTTCATTTTCTCCAGATGGTTGCGAATGGGGCTGTCCGGAGGGAGCTTCATCAGTATCAGGCTGGGATAACTGACGATGCCGGCCAGGATATTGTTGAGATCGTGGGCCACGCCTCCCGCCAGGAGTCCCAGGGCCTCCATTTTGCGCGCCCGCTCCAGTTTCTGCTGGAGTTCGGCCTTCTCCATCAATGCCTGCCGCCGTTGGGTGATGTCCCGGGTTACCCCCAAAAGGCCGTAGGGCTGTCCGTCCTGATCGCATAGAAAGCTGACGGTCATTTCGACCCATACCCCGCGGCCTGCTTTATGTAAAAGAATATGCTCAAGGGTCACGGCGCGGGAAAAATCGTTCCGGGCAGCGCTGTCGGCATATCCTCTGACGAACATCCGGTGAAATTTCTCCCACGTACCGGTGGGCATGATATCTGCCAGCTCCCCGCTTTGGATATCTTCCACACTCCACCCCAGGATCTTCTTGACCGCTGGGTTGATGTACGTAAAGCGGAGATCGAGATCCATGATCCAGATAATATCTTCGATGTTATCCGCCAGAAAGCGGTATTTCTTTTCACTTTCCGTCAGGGTCGTTTCCACCTTTTGGCGTTCGGTGATATCGACCCCCATGCCGACCAGGTAGCGCTGCCCGTCCATAACAAGCGCCGAACCGGTAAACAGATAAGGCACCATGCTTCCGTCTTTGGATACGAGATGCGCCTCCGCATGGCTGCCGCCCTGGGCCATGGCTTCCCGGAGGCCTTCGCTGATGGTGTTCTGCTCCTGATGGGTAAAGAAGTCCAGAATATGGCGGTCCCGTAATTCATCCGCTGCATATCCGGTGACCTCTTCCAGATTGCGATTCCAGCTCACGAGATGGCCGGCTTCCGAGAAGAGATAGAACACCCCGGGCAGACTGTTAATGATCGTCTCCGATAAAATCTTCTCCCTGAGCAGCTCCCGGTACATAAATTTATATTCCGTAATATCCCGGGCCACGCCCTGGGTGCCCCGGTAACGGTCCGGGTGCACCTGGCCGGCCTCGTACAAACCTTCCGCACTCACCAAAAAAACCGGCGGCCCGAAGCTTTCGCCGCCCACCGGGGGGGACGGCGGAATAGAGGCCGGTCGGTCGAACAGGCGCACTTCCATATTATGGGTACGGCGCCGTCCCGTGCGGCGCTCTTGCAGGCGGTGGGCGACCGTCGAACGTTCCTGCGGATGGACAAAATCCATCAGGGAACGGCTTCGCAGTTCATCGGGGTCGTAGCCGTAGCGTCGGACCGCGTCGCTGATATAGGTGATCCGGTTGCGGACATCGAGACGGTAGATAATATCCGGTGTGAAGCGCAGAATCGAAGCATATTCTTCTTCCTGGTCCCGGAGAATCTTCATGATACCCAGCCAAGATGATTTCAGGCGTCCCAGACTCCAGACCGCCCCCAGCATGACCACCGCCGCCGTGGAAATTCCGGTGGCCCAGCCTAGCAGAGAACGGTTGTAGTCCGCGGATGGGACGCCGGCCCCCATCCAGCCCGTTACGAAGCCCGCCCCGGCAAGCCCCCCGACGACCAGTGCGGCCAGCGTGGCGGCCAGGCCGGCTTTAGGACCATCGACCATGGTGGCGATCACCACTCCGGCAAACAGGAGTAAAAATCCCTGTCCGTTCAATCCCCATGCCATCACGCCCGTGCCCGCATACACCATCAAGGCGGCCAGAAAACCATAGGTTCGCCCACGAAACGACAGCCGACGCCGGAACATCAGCAAAACAACAACGACGCCCCAGGCGGCCGCCTGGACACTGGCCCCCCACTGCCACCCGAACTCGGCGGCACGCGCCATGGAGACCAGAACCACCGGTATACCGATCACGGTCATGACCGCGACGAGCCGGTCCAGGAGATCCTGGAAGGCCGTCAGAGGATCGGGCTCCGACGATGGTGAAGCATCATGGTGAATATCCTGCTGCATGGAAAACCTCCTGCAATTCGATCCGGAGCGGTCCGGTAACCGCAAATTCACGAAGGTTACACTTTTGTCCGAAAAAAGAAAAGCGTCTTAAAATCAGACGTTCGCCTCTTGACCCGCATATTTAATCTGGTATGGTGACCTTCATCATAGAACAGCTTAAATTGAGTTATGCCATAGGTCGACGCCACCCAGACTCAAAGGGGTGGCGTTTTTTTATGGAATGGAGGGGCGATGCCGTTTCGTCTGCTCGTCATCGATAACTACGATTCGTTCACTTACAATCTGGTCCAGATGTTTCTGCAATACCCGCTGGACATCAGCGTTTACCGTAGCGACCGGATCGCGCTGGATCAGATTCCGGAACTGATACCGGATTATCTGCTGGTGAGCCCGGGGCCGCGGGACCCAGCCCATGCCGGTATCTCCATCCCCCTTATCCGCCATTGGTATCGCCACCTGCCAATCCTGGGGGTCTGCCTGGGCATGCAATGCCTCAACGAAGCCTTCGGGGGACGGACGGTGCGTGCCCCGCTGCCCCGCCACGGCAAGGTGAGCCCGGTCCATCACGAGGGCCGCGCCCTCTTCCAAGGCCTGCCGTGTCCCTTCGCGGCGGCACGTTACCACTCCCTGATGGTAGACGTCCGTTCGCCGGTTCTCGAAGTGACGGCCCGCAGCGACGATGGCGTGATCATGGGGCTCTCCCATCCGGCATTTCCCCTACACGGTGTTCAATTTCATCCGGAAAGTTTCATGACGGAAGCCGGGTTCGACCTTGTGGAAAACTTCCTGCGGTTGGGACCGCTGAGCGCGCCGCAGCGCTGCGCCCCCCATGACGAGGCTCGGCTGACCATTCACCAGAAGATATAGATGATGACGGAATCCTGCCAGGCGTTGCATTTAAGCAGTGCGATCGAAACGATCCGCACCGAGGAGACAACCCTGTCCCGGCCCATGATCGATATGGCCGCCCGCCTGGCCGATCAGGAGGGGACCGTACTGCTCCTGAGCGGCGGGGGGCTGGCAAGCGCCCGCTATCACATCCTGGGCTTCGACCCCTGGCTCTGTCTGAAGGGAAGGGGCACCGATCTGACCTTAACCATCGATGGGCAGGTTTCCAGACTGGAAATGAATCCCCTGGAAGCCCTGGGGGCCATCGTGCACCAGTATGGCTGTCCCCCGGGCCGTACGGTCGAAACCCCCCTGACAGCCGGCTTGATGGGTTATCTGGCCTACGACCTGAAGGATGTACTGGAGACGCTGCCCCGTACCTCGCTGGAGCGCTGGCTTCTGCCGCACCTGTGTTTCTATGCACCTTCCATCATCCTGGTGCACGACCGGCAGCGAGGACGGACCGTACGGCATGAAATTGTACGCCGGGGGCAGCCGGCACCGGATGGCCACGCGCGTCTAACAGGTATCGAAAAAGCGCCGCCGCCGGATGAAAGCTTTGCCGTTGACCGCGACAACCTGCAATCCAATTTCAGCCGCCGGGCCTATGAAGACGCGGTCCGGCGCATCCGCGCCTACATCGCCGCCGGCGACGTCTATCAGGTCAATCTGTCCCAACGCTTCGAAACCAGTTTCCAGGGCAGTCCCTTCGGGTTTTTCCGGGCCCTCTACGAACGCAATCCAGCCCCTTTTTTCGCCTTTTTGAACGCCGGCGATCATCAGCTGGTGTCCACTTCCCCGGAGCGGTTTCTATGGCTGCAGGATAGCAAGGTGGAAACACGCCCCATCAAGGGCACGCGGCCCCGCGGCCAGGTCCCTGATGAGGACCGCGCCATGCGTGCGGCCCTGGAAACCAGCGCCAAGGACGATGCCGAGCTGTCCATGATCGTCGATCTCCTGCGCAACGACATCGGGCGGGTCTGCCGGGGCGGCTCGGTCCGGGTGGCGGCCCACAAAACCGTCGAGGCCTATGAAAACGTCTATCACCTGGTCTCCATCGTGGAAGGGGAGTTGGCGCCAGGGCGGGACGGCATCGATCTGGTCCGGGCGGCTTTCCCGGGCGGCTCCATCACAGGCTGTCCTAAAATACGATCCATGGAAATCATCGACGAGCTCGAACCCGACCGCCGCCACGTCTACACCGGCTCCCTGGGCTATATCAGCTTTCACGGCACCCTGGACCTGTCCATCGCCATCCGCACGGCGGTCATTCACCGGGACCGCATGGCTTTTTCCGTGGGCGGGGGCATCGTCTACGACTCGGATCCGGCTGACGAATACGACGAAACCCTGCACAAAGGACGCACCCTCGTGAGCGTGTGCGACGAATGCGCTCCCCTGAAAGAAAGGCCGCAGAGGGTCTGGTTCGACGGCCGCATGTGCCCCAGCGCCGATGCGCGTATACCTGTGGGAGATGAGGGCGTGCGTTATGGTTATGGCTTCTTCGAAACCCTGCGGGCCGCAAACGGGCATGTGCCGCTTCTGGCCCGCCATATGGCACGCTGGGAGAAAAGCTGGCTGGCGCTTATGGACGGGCCGCCGCCGGATATCACCTGGGAGCCTGTCATCCGGCAGGTCCTGGAGCACAACGGGCTGGCCGACGCCACGGCGGCCGTGCGCCTGACCGCCGCCCGGGGGCAGGCCGATCACGCCCCGGGCTACCACCTCTATGTCACGGCCCGGACCTACCGCCATCGCCTTGATGTCTTAGGCACCCATGGCCTGCAATTGTCCGTCTATCCCCAGCCGCGCCAGACGCCGTTGGCCGACCATAAAACCCTCAACTATCTGTTCTACCACCAGGCCGGACGCTGGGCCCGGTCCCGGGGCGCCCACGAAGCCGTCATCCTCAACCCGGACGGCACCCTTTCCGAGACCAACACCGCCAACCTCCTTGTGGTGCAAGGCCGGACGGTTTTCCGTCCCCGATCCGCCCATGTGCTGCCGGGCGTGATGGAAGCCTGGGTCCTGGAACAGCTCACGGCTATGGGATTTGACATAGCCTCCAAACCCCTTTATCCGGAAGACCTTTGCGAAGCCGATCAGGTGCTGCTCACCAACGCCCTGATGGGATGCGTGCCGGCCGTCGGTCTGGACGGCCGGCCGCTGGCGGCCCCGGACGATCTCGCGGAGCGGCTCAACGCTTGTGTTTTTGGGAAAGAATAGACTCTGCCGGACGGCAGGGTCCGACGGGAGGGGTCAGCCCTGCTGGGCGTGCTTCACGAGATGGCCCAGCTCCGGGAAGATAAGCGCCTTGCAGGCCAGCTTACAGGCGTTGAGGCTGCCGGGCATGCAAAAAACCAGGGCGCTGTCGATGGTGCCGGCCGTGGCCCGGGAGAGCAGGGCCGCCGAATCGATTTCCTCGTAGCTTAGCTGGGCGAAAAGGGGGCCGAAGGCGGAGAGTTCCTTTTGCAGCAAGGGGCGCACCGCTTCGATGGTCACATCCGCCGGGCTGATTCCGGTTCCGCCGGTCACCAGCAGGGCGTGGGGGCGAAAGGCCGCCAGAACTTCTTGCACCTGGGCGACAATGGCCGCGGCCTCGTCTGTCACCACCCGGTGATCCACCACCTCGTGGCCTTCCCGCCGGGCCAGGCGCGCCATCCATTGGCCGCTCTTGTCTTCTTCAAGGCTGCGGGTGGTGGAAACCGTCAAGATCGCGATACGCAGATTGCGCGGCACGTCGGCCTTGTGTTCGTGTGCTCCCATAGTCAACTCTCCTGAGCGGTCTGTTTTTCCAGCAGCACCTGATCTTCGCCGTCGCTTTCCTTCAGGCAGACGTTGATCGTCTCGGAACGACGGGTTTCCACAAAGCGTCCCACATAGTCAGCCTGGATGGGCAGCTCCCGGTGGCCCCGATCTACCAGGACCGCCAGTTCGATGCGGTCGGGGCGGCCGAAATCCATGATGGCGTCCATGGCAGCCCGGGTGGTGCGTCCGGTGAACAACACATCATCCACCAGGATGATGTGCTTGCCGTCAACCGAAAAGAGGATGTCCGTGGCCTGCACCACCGGATGATGACTGATGCGGGTCCAGTCGTCACGATAGAGGGTGATGTCCATATCGCCGGTGGCCACGGTGGTGCCTTCGATATCGCGGATATACTGCTGAAGGCGCTTGGCCAGGAAGACGCCGCGGGTTTGGATGCCGATCAGCGTCAACTCGGCCGCCCCCTTGTGGACCTCCAGAATACGGTGCGTCATGCGGATAATGGTGCGGTCGATATCCTTGGCATCCATAACCATTTCGCTCTTGTTCATGATGGTCTCCTGTGGGGGCGGTCCACGGCGCTCCGGCTGGGCAGGCCTTACGATCCGGCGCCAGCGCGGGCGTTGCGCCAAAACGCTTTCTATCTCGCTTATATCATTCGTTGAAGGGAGATCAAGACCCTTTGTCCACGGCGGGTCGATGTCTCCCCGGCAATGGGAATCACCTTGCCTCGCAGCGCGCTTTCCTCTATGATGACACTTCCAATTTAAAATTTACTTCATAAAACTAGCAGGTTAACCCATGGGGAACCGAAACGTGCTACGCGGTCTAGTTAACCCGCGCAGTCTATAGAGGAGAAAAATTGCCATGAATGCTGCCGATATGCTGCAATCCGTTAAATCCCACCCGGATTTCCACCGGGCCGGCATGGTGCTCTGCCACAACGGCGTGGTGCGGGCCACCTCACGGGACGGCCGGCCAGTCTCGGGCCTCACCGTGGCGGTCGATCACGACCGGCTGGCCACAATCCTGGCCGAGGCCCGCCAGACACCGGGCATCGTCGATATCCAGGTTGAAATCGCCGAAAACCAGCGGCTGGCCGTGGGGGACGACGTCATGGTGCTGATCGTGGCGGGCGATATTCGGGAAAACGTCATCCGCACTCTGGAAACCACCCTGAACGCCATAAAAACCACGGTCACCTCCAAGACCGAATACTTCACGGAATCATAAGGAGCGTCGCCGTCATGGGATCCTTCACCCATCTCGATGCCGAGGGCCGCGTGCGGATGGTGGACGTCGGCCACAAGCCCCCCACCGACCGCCGGGCCGTGGCCCAGTCGGTGGTGGTCATGCAGGCGGACACCTTCCGGCGCATCACCGCGGGCAAGATCAAAAAAGGCAACGTACTTGAAACCGCCCGCATCGCCGGGGTCATGGCCGCCAAGCAAACCGCAGGACTGATCCCCATGTGCCACCCGTTGAACCTGCGGCATGTGGAAATCAATTTCTTTCCCGATGCGGATCGCCATCGGATTCGCATCGAGGCGGCCGTGCGGGTCATCGACCAGACCGGGGTGGAGATGGAGGCCCTGACCGCAGCCACGGTCGCGGCCCTGACGCTCTATGACATGTGCAAATCCTACGACCGGGCCATGTCCATCACCGACACCTGGTTGGTGAGCAAATCAGGTGGCAAAAGCGGCGACTACCACCGCGGCCCCACGGAAGGTCCTCCCGAAGTGGCCGCGCCATAGCCCGGAATTGCGATCATGAGCATGGATTATGACCTGCTGCGCCTGTCTGCCAGCGCAATCCTTGGCTTTGCCGTAGGCGGGGGGCTGGCCTGGTGGTTGGGTCGCCGCCGCCTTCTGACCGAGCAGCGCGCGGTGCAGGATCAACTGGAAGAACGCCGCCATGAGGTGGTTCGCCTGACGGAAGAAGGCGCGGCCGCCCGCGCCCGGGCCGAGCAAGTGCCCTCGCTGGAAAACGCCCTGCAAAAGCGCGACCGGCAGCTGGCCGAATTGCAGCACCAATTGACCGAAGCCAGCCAGCGGGGGGCACGCCTGGAGACCGTCATCCGCCGGGATCGCCAGGCCATGCGGGAAAAGCTGGCCTTCATGGAAGATTGGCAGACCCGTATGGGTGACGCCTATAAAGCCTTGTCCGCTACGGCCCTCAGGGAAAACAACCAGGTCTTTCTCGATCTGGCCCAATCCGCCCTGGCACGCCAGCTGGATGCCGCCCGCAGCGACCTGACCCAGCGCTCCCAAGCCGTGGAAACCATGCTGAACCCCATTCGTGACGCCTTGACGCGCTATGATCAACAGGTCCTGTCCCTGGAGCGGGCCCGGGAAAACGCCTATGGGGAGCTGCGCCAGCAGCTGCAGACCATGGCCGCATCCCAGGACCTGTTCCGCCGGGAAACCGGAAAACTCGTCAAGGCGCTGCGGGTGCCGCACGTGCGCGGGCGCTGGGGGGAGATCACTCTCAAGCGGGTGGCGGAAATGGCGGGTCTCCAGGCGCACTGCGATTTTTTCGAACAACCCAGCACCGCCGGCGACAAGGGTCGGCTGCGGCCGGACATGCTGGTACGCCTGCCCGGCGGCCGGCTGATTCTGGTGGATGCCAAGGTGCCCCTGACCGCCTATCTGGATGCCCTCGAAACCACGTCGGAAAAAGAACGGGAGAACCATTTGGACCGTCATGCCCAGCAAGTCGCCAGCCACATCCAGCAACTCGCGGCCAAATCCTATTGGGCCCATTTCGACCCGACCCCCGAATTCGTGGTGCTGTTCATCCCGGGCGAAAATTTCTTTTCCGCGGCCCTTTCCCGCAATCCCGGCCTGATCGAAAGCGGGGTCCAGAAAAACGTCATTCTGGCCACACCGACCACCCTGATCGCCCTGCTCAAGGCGGTGGCCTACGGTTGGCGTCAGGACCAGGCCGCCGCCAATGCCGAAAACGTCTGCCGTCAGGGCCGGGAACTTTACGAACGGCTGCAGGTCATGGCCCGCCATATGGACCAGATGGGCAAGGCCCTGGAAAGCTGTGTCCAGCATTATAATCGCATGGCAGGATCCCTTGAACGGCGGGTCCTGACCGCAGCCCGGCGCTTTGAGGATCTGGGGGTCGTGGCGGATGCCGAGCCTGATCTGGCCCCCCCGCGAACCATCACCCAGACCCCGCGCAGCAGCAACTTTAAGGAACCCCCTAAATGATATCACGCCGAATTCACCACCCGGTCGCCCTGGCAATTCTTACGGCGGCTTTGACCTTTTTCGCGTCCGGCTGCGTTCCGACGGTCCCCGAACGGCCGGGCGCCGCCCCCCCTGTGCTGGAACGCCTCGAACCCGGAGATCTGCCCCTGTTTGCCGATGATATGGATTACGACGGCCTGGCGGAAGCCATCGCGCAAAGCCTGCTCTATTGCAGCCGGATACCGGACGACCGCCGCTTTCAATTCGGCCCCACCACAGTCGACAAGGGCCATATGGTCCGATCCCTGGAGCTGTTCCGCGATTTCATTGCCGGACGTCCGGACCGCGACCAGCTCAACCGGTTCGTTCGCGAGCACTATGAGGTCTACCGCTCCGTCGGACGCCCGCCGGACGACGATGTCCTCTTTACGGGCTACTTCGAACCCCTCTACCCCGGCAGCCTCACCCCCGCCCCGGGTTATACCATACCGGTCTACGGCTTACCGGAGGATCTGGTGACCGCCAACCTGGGCAATTTTGCGGATGCATTGGCCGGCAAGCGCATCGTGGGCCGCGTGAAGGACCAGCGCCTGATACCCTATTACACGCGCAAAGAGATTCAAACCGAAGGTGTTCTGCAGGGCAAGGCGCCGGTCATCGCCTGGATGCGCGATCCCGTGGATCTCTATTTCATCCAGGTTCAGGGCTCCGGTCGCATCCAGACCCCCGACGGCCGCCGGATCAGCATTCTCTATGCCGCACAAAACGGCCATGCTGCCGATCTGGTGGGGCGGCATCTCATCCGGGAAAACAAAGTGCCGGTCGAAGAAATGTCCATGGCCCGCATCCGCCGCTACTTTCAGGAGCACCCCGAAGACACTGATCGTCTCCTGCATCAGGACCCCAGCTATGTGTTTTTTCGCATCGGGGACACCGGCCCCCTCGGCAACCTGGGTGTCGAAGTGACCCCCGGGCGCAGCATCGCCACGGACCGCCGCCTGTTTCCCAACGGCGCCCTGGCCTTCATCGACACCCGCAAACCCCTGATAACCGGCCAGCGGGAGATCGGCCAATGGGCGCCCCTGAAACGGTTCGTCCTCAATCAGGATACCGGCGGCGCCATCAAGGGGCCCGGGCGGGCCGATCTTTTTTGGGGCAGCGGGGCATATGCCGAGACCGCCGCCGGTCATTTGAAGCATCCGGGAAACCTCTACTTCCTGGTGCTCAAACCGGAGGCCGCGCCAACCCCGCCTTGACGGGAGGTGTGAAACAAAGTAATGATTCCTGGCTAATGCGCTTCCCCCGGAAAGCGCCTCATCATCACTACACGCCGCTGCTTTATCCGGCGGTTCGGAGCAAGGAGAACCATCATGTTCGGTATCGGCATGCCGGAAATGATTCTGATACTGGCCATCGCGCTGATCGTGATCGGCCCTAAGAAACTGCCCGATCTGGCCAAGTCCCTGGGGCGGGCCATGAACGAGTTCAAGAAGGCCACCCGCGAAATAAAGGACTCCATGGATATCGACGGCGATCTCCAGGAGGTCAAAAAATCCATTGACGATCTCAACCAAGACGTCAAGGAAGCGGTCAATGTAAATCCCCTCAAATCGGCCAAAGCGGCGCCATCGGTGGAGGAGGAACCCCAAGACAAAAGCGCGTCTTCTGAAACACCTCCCGAAGCACCCTCCGCCGAGCATCCCGAGGAACCGCTACGCAATGAGTGACGACGACAAGATCCCGTTTACGTCTCATCTGGAAGAACTTCGCCGCCGGCTGATCGTCTGTTTTATCGCCGTGGCCATAGGTTTTGCCGTCTCCTATGGTTTCAAGGAACAGCTTTTCGAAATCCTGGCACACCCCCTGAAACTCGTCATGGCCAAAGGGGATACCCTAATCTTCACCAACCTGCCGGAAGCCTTTTTTACCTATTTAAAGGTCGCTTTTCTGACCGGTATCGGGCTGGCGTCCCCTGTCATCATCTATGAGTTCTGGATGTTCCTGGCGCCCGGGCTTTACGAAAAGGAAAAACGGCTGCTGCTGCCCATTGTGTTTCTTTCAACCCTCTTTTTCGTGGGCGGCGCCCTGTTCGGTTATTTTATCGTCTTCCCCTACGGTTTTAAATTTTTTCTCGGCTTCGCCACCGAAACCATCCGGCCCATGCCCTCCATGAAGGAGTACCTGAGCTTCGCGGCCAAACTCCTGCTGGCCTTCGGCATCGTCTTCGAACTGCCCCTGGTGATTACCTTTATGGCCCGGCTGGGCCTGGTCACCGTGCCCTTTCTCAAGCGCAACCGCAAATACGCTCTTCTTCTGTTTTTCGTGGGAGCCGCTATCTTGACCCCACCCGATGTGGTCACTCAGATCATGATGGCGCTGCCCCTCATGCTGCTTTATGAAATCAGTATCATCGGAGCCCGCATCTTCGGCCGCAAACCTTTGGCGACCTCTGACGCTGAAGACGACCAAACCGACGGGGATGGCCAGGGCGAATAACAGTAAAACCACCCTGGATCCTTTTTATGACGACGTCCACCCCCCTTTTGCGCCCATCGGCGGAAACCCCGGCGCTGACCTATGAGCTGCGCCTGATGACGACCCGCTCCGCCACGGGCTATTTCATGCCTGTTCCCAAAGCGGAGCCTGATTTCAAGGCGACCCTGGCCTATCTTCGGGAGCATCCCAACGATGAATTCATGCATCGCTGGGGCTTGCAGCAGGTGCTGCAGATGCCGCCGGCCCAGGTTAAGGCTTTGCTGCCGGTCGACGCCCGGGATCCCGTCTTGACGGCCTTGCTGCTGGAGGCCATCCTAACCCACGAACCGCTGGCGCCCTTGCAAAAGCAGGTGCGGGAGGAGCGACTGTACTCTCTGCGAACCGCCTCCCCCCTCCTGATTCTGCGCTCCGAAACCCTTCCCGACCAAGACCTGCATCGAAAATGGATCGCCCTCTTCAAAGCCAATCTCTTCTACCACCAGCCGCTGCCGCCACCGCTGGAAACCGGCCTGGCGCCGCTCTTTGAAGATGCCACCTCCCGCAAGCGGATCCCCCTGACCACCATCGCCGCCCGGTCCGGACCCCGACCCCCATCTTCACCCCTCCCGGACTTTGAAACCGTCTATACCCATGCCATCGAGGGTCTGAAACGTGCCGGTATCCGTCTGGAGCAGGAAATGCGGCATGAGAGTTCGCTTAGCCCCATCGCCCTGCTGCGCCGCTGGCAGATGGAAACCCGGGTGGAACAGGACCGGCACCGATTTATTCTCAGGGGACATCAAACCGCCTATGGCAAGGGCTTGAGCCTGGAACGTGCCCGAGCCTCCTATGCGATGGAAATCGTTGAGCGCTGTTCTTCCTTCGCAACCGTTATTAATGGCACGCTCCCTGACACCGCCCAGCAGCTTCAGTTGCAGCGGTCCTCCTTGTCCCGATTGCAGCACGAGGGCCACCCGGCCCTGGACCCCAATGCCATGGTTCTCGAAGTTCCTTATGAAGACCAGTCGATCTATTGGATCGAAGGGATCCGAAGCGCAGCCGAGGGGGGGGGCGCCGTGTGGGTACCCTTCCAGGCCGTATTTCTATTTGCCAATCTCGATGAGGTCTGCCTTTTTAGCGGGCTCGGCTCCACCGGGCTGGCCGCCGGCGTGAGTCTGGCACAAGCCAAATTCCATGCATTGCTGGAATGTATCGAGCGCGATGCCGAAGCGGTTCAACCCTACCATGCGGGACACTGTTTTCGTCTGGCCACCCGGGATGCCGCGGTGGACGGACTGCTGGCCGACTACCGTCGATGCGGCCTCGATGTCGTCTTCCAGGATTGCAGCTCGGAATTCGGAATCCCTTGCTATAAATGCTTTGTGTCAGGAACCGACGGCGAAATCGCCAAGGGCACCAGCGCGCATTTCGCCGGCTGGCAGGCCGCCCTGGCGGCCCTTACTGAAACCCCCTATCCCTATCCCCACGGCCCGGCGTCACAGCCTGGTCCGGCAGAGCTGCCGCTACGCTATTTGGAAGAATTGCCGGATTATACTTCAGGCAATGCCGAAGACGATCTGCAGCGCATCGAGTCCATGCTGACCGCAAACCATCTCCACCCGATATATATCAATTTGACCCGGCAGGACGTCGGCATCCCGGTCGTGCGGGCCCTGGTTCCCGGTCTGGAGCTGGTGGCCGATTTCGATCGTTTCAGCCGGGTCAGTCCACGACTGTATCAACACTACCGACAAGCTTTCGATCGTCCACTCTCCCGCCGCGTCTAATCTGGCCGCCAGCCGATTCGGCGGCGCCCCTACTTAATGCGTTGCCTTTTCGAAAATCGTATCGTAGGTTGAACCAACAACGACCTGATCTCCGCCGGGGAGAAGCGGATTCATGAAACACGCTATCATCGACAACCGGTTCGTCATCCTAAAGGACCACCTGGAAGATTTCCTCAAGGACCTCCACGATTATATCAACGGCATGGGCGGTACATCCCTGCCGACCATTGTAAGCGATCTTCGGTCCGGGCTCAACGAGCCGTTTCTTTTCGTAGTGGTGGGAGAAGTCAAATCCGGCAAGAGCAGTTTCATTAATGCCCTGCTCGGAGAAGATATCTGCCCGGTGGATGCCGCCCCATGTACGGACGCCATCCAGGAGATCGTCTATGCCGAACGACCTTACGAAGATACGATTCGACCTTTCCTTAAAAAAATCGGTCGCCCGTTGGCCATTCTGCAGACCATCGCCATCGTCGACACCCCCGGCACCAACACGGTAATCGAAAACCACCAGGAGATTACCCGCAACTTCATTCCCAACAGCGATCTCGTTCTCATGGTCTTCCAGGCCAAGAACCCTTACACCCAATCAGCCTGGGACTTATTGGACTACATCCGCGAAGACTGGCGCAAACGGACAATCTTTATTCTGCAACAGGCCGACCTGGCCCGCCCGGATGAAATCGAGACCAACATGGCCCGTGTGCGGGATCTCGCCCTTCAGAAGGGCATCGCCTCTCCCACGATCTTTGCCACATCGGCAGCCCGCGAGCTAAGCCAAACACCGGACAGCGGCTTCGAAGACGTCCGTCGGTTTATCCGCCAGACCGTCACCGGCGGCCGCCACTACCGTCTGAAGCTGGAGTCCATTCTCGAAACTGCGGGGCAGGTTTTGGAGCAGGTGGATCAGGCCTTGTCTCAAAGACGGGAGCAGCACCTGGCAGACCAGCGCGTTGTGGACACGATCCGCACCCGGCTGGAGAGCGGACATCAACAGTCGGCCTACGAACTGCGCACCCTGATCCAACGATTGGGTGCCGCTTATGATGCCGCAGCGCGCCAAGCCGCGGAACGATTCGATGAGGGCCTTTCCTTTGCCAAGCTCTTTGGAAAATCCATCCGCGCCACGCTGAACCGCAAAACGTCTGTGAAAGCCTGGCTGGAAGACATTCAGAAATCCTTTGAAACGGACCTCAGGGAAAAAATTGAGGCCTTGACCGAAGAGGGGGCCGATCACTTTCTGGACGGATTGCACCAGCTGCTCACCTATCTGCTGGACGAACTGGATGAGGTTAAAGGCCACCGATTACACCAGGACGATCTGCTTTTAAAAATCGACCGGCGCCGACAGGATGTTATCGCCACAGTGCGCACCAAAATGGCCGAAACCGCCATGGAAGACCTTTTTGCGGAGAACACTCTCCGGAATTCGAATCGTCTGGCGCCTTCCCTGATGGGCGGCAGTGCCCTGACCGCCATCGGTGCCCTGGTACTGGCGGTAACCCACGGTCTCTTTTTCGATATCACCGGTGGACTGTTGACTGGCACCGGTCTTTTGCTGGCCGGAGGCGTTCTGTTTATCAAGAAGGGGCGCCTTCTTCAGCAGTTCAAGCAAGGGCTCGAGGACGGCAAGGCGCGGTTCGAAGCCGAACTGACCGAGCGCCTGTCCCAGCGCCTCGACCTGATCTACGACGATATCGACCGCAAATTCCTGCCCCTCTACGAATACGTGTCCCAGGAGCAGCAGCGCATGGCGCCCCTTCTGGCAGGGTTGGAGGACTTCCGCCGCCGGCACCATGAATTGGCAGCCTCTGTGGGCTCTGAACTTGATATCCCCTGACGCCGATCACGATCCGTTTTCCCCGAATCTTGTCGACAAAAGCGAAGGGCTTTGCGTCTTACCAGTAGGAATGGACGCTAGCGGGAAAAGACGATTGGCCTTGAAGCCGCAGCAGGCTTGACTTCGCTTATTGACACTAATCCCGAGATCTGTTAGTTAAACCAGCTTGGGGATGAGGGATGACTAACCTTTTGGAAGGAGGTATAAGGGTCCTATGAAGCTCAAATCACTGTTTTTCGCGCTCGCTCTGATGGGGATCGCCTGTGTGTTCTTGGTCACAGGCCTGCAGGCCGGCACCCAGATGCCCGACGTCATCAAGATGGACAACAAGACGTTCGAACACACCAAGGGCATCGTCACGTTTGATCACAAGAAGCATGTTGCCGACTACGGCGCCAGCTGCGGCGACTGCCATCACGACGACAAGGGGCAGCCCCTGACCAATCTCAAGGAAGGCGACGACGTCCAAACCTGCATGACATGCCACAAAAAGCCCGGCGAAGTGCCCAAAGACGTTAAAAAGGAATGGCGCGCCAAAAAGCTCAAAAAAGACGAGATGAAAAAGCTTGAACTTGAATACTACGTGGAAGCGCTGCATGAAAACTGCATCAGCTGCCATAAAAAGTGGAACAAAGAGAATAAATCCAAGGCTGCTCCGACGTCCTGCAGCAAGTGCCATCCCAAGAAATAAGCCTCTGCCTGTTCAGGCTTAGCGGTTTCAAGCGGGAAAAACCCTAGCGTTTTTCCCGCTTCTTATTTGGATGAACGGTATTGAAGGGCCTTCGCTACCAAGGCCGGCGCCCACAGGGGCGTGCCGGAGGCATGCAGGTGGGTGTAGGTGGCCAGCACGTTCTTGTGGCAAAGGCCGTCCTTTCCGTCGATCAGGCCCGTGCCGCGGGCCATGGTGTAAGCCAGATCCTCCTTGCGGCCGTGCCATTTGAGTACACTTGAATAGTGGAATTCATGACCTTTGAGGGTCGTACCCGTCCGGAAAAAGGGGTTGGCGCCGGTCACCTCCAGAATGGTATAGCCATGTCCCTGGGGGCGCCTGGAAAAACCGAACGTCACCGGCAAGACGCCGCACATGTCGTAGGCTTTATCGTCCAGCACCAGCTGCTCCCCTAAATACATCAGTCCGCCGCACTCGGCGTAGATCGGCAGCCCGCCCTGGGCCAGCCGTTTGAGACGATCGCGAAACGTTTCGTTGCGGGCCAGCTCCTCGGCATGGGTTTCAGGGAATCCGCCGCCGATGTACATGGCGTCGGCATCCGGTGGGGTGCCGTTCTCCAGAGGACTGGTAAAGACCAGACGGGCGCCGGCCGCCGCCAGCGCTTCCAGGTTTTCAGGATAATAAAACTGAAAAGCGCTGTCCCGGATCACCGCGATGGTGGGGGGCGGCGCGTCAGAAGAAAAACCCGCTTGGGAGGCTTCCTCCGCCCCGGCTTCCCTCTCCAGTAAAAACGGTTCCGCTTCCCGGGCCGTACGCATCACCGCCTCCAAATCGATATAATCCCGGGCCACATCGGCCGCGGCTTCGATGGAGGAACGCGCCCAGTCATGTTCAGGAGTCGGGACCAGGCCCATATGACGTTCGGGGAAGCTTTGTTTGCGCAGCTTGGGGATCGCCCCCAGGACCGGAATGCCGCAGTGCTCTTCGATACTGCGCCGCAGAATGCCTTCATGCCGGGCACCGGCGATACGGTTGAGAATCACTCCTCGAATGCGGACGGCAGGGTCGAAGTGGCTGCAGCCGGAAACCACGGCCGCCATGGTCCGCGTGGTTTTGGTCCCGTCAATGATTAGAAGGATGGGAAGACCCAGCAGCTTGGCCAATTCGGCCGTGCTGGTCTCACCACGGGTGTCGATGCAGTCGTAGATGCCGCGATTGCCTTCGATGACCGCCAGGTCGCATCCCCGGCTGTAATCGGCGTAGGTTTGCCGGATGCGCCGGGCCTCAATCAAAAAAGTGTCCAGATTATAACAGGGGCGATTTCCCGCTGCCAGCGACAGCCACCCGGCGTCGATATAGTCCGGTCCCTTTTTGAAAGGTGCGACCCGGCGGCCCATGGACGACAGGGCGGCAATCAATCCGATGGAGACGATGGTCTTGCCGGAGCCCCCCCGCAGAGCGCCCACTACAAGGCCGGGATATGCCTGAAGCTGTTCACCCATCAAAAGGGTCCTTTTTCTTCAATCCAGCCGGGGCTTCCGAATAACGGATCGATCCAAGTACAAAGGCGAAAAATGGGGGCTTTGTGATCCTTCCCATCTTCCGCCTTGTGGGTACAAATCATCTTCTCCGATGGCACCGATCGCCACCGAAAAACGTGAGCTCATTCTTCAACTGACAAACGGGCGGTTAGTCTTCGTGCTCGGCACTCGCCTGCTTGCCGGTGCCCGGCATGCCGTACATGGAAGTGCTGCCGCTGGACCAATATTCCAGGACCCCGTCCTCCACGAGTTTGTTCACGATTTTCTTGGCCTCGCGAGGTTTCATTTCAAGGATCTTGGACAAATCGTTGAAGTAGAATTTGCTCTTCGATTTCAGCTTCTTGGTCAGCGCTTCGACGATTTTGGCTTTCGCCTCTTCATAGTCCATTGCCATGGTGTACCTTCTTTCATGATATGCCGGAGCAGCCCCGTTGGGGTTATGCTCCGGCCATTAAGTAAGCATCCCTTACGTCGGCTTAGAACTTGAATTGGCTGGTCTGACGCCAAGTGTAGTAAGCCGGATCACGGAAGTCGTCGATCAGGTGATGCGTGAACGGCAGTTCGCATTTATCGAAGAAACGCTCCCAGCCGATGCGCTCGGCCCATTCGCCTAGACGCTCGTATTTGTTGGCGTCTCCTGCGTAGGTCTCGATGATCTTCTTGATGACAGCGGTCATTTCCGGCCAGCGCGGGGTGTTGTTGGGCTGGAAGGCCACAACTACCTTGGAGAACTTAGGTGCGCTGATGCGGTTGGACACCTTGCCGCCCACCATCAGGACGATGCCGTCACCTTCTTTGTCGGAAAGCGGCATGGAGGGGCACATTGTATAGCAGTTGCCGCAAAACATGCAACGTTCGTTGTTCACGGCCACACTGTTCACCTTCTGGCCGTTGATTTCCATCTTGGACGGCTTGATGGCGGCGGTGGGGCAAGCCGCGATGGCCAGGGGAATTTCGCACATCTTGTCCAAATATTCATGGTCCAGCATGGGCGGTTTGCGATGGTAGCCCAGGATGGCAATGTCCGAGCAGTGCACGGCGCCGCACATGTTGAGGCAGCAGGCCATGGAGATGCGCAGGTGAGCCGGCATGCGATGATTCTGGAAGTCAGCGAAGACCTCGTCCATGGTGGCCTTGACCGTACCGGAGGCATCCGTGGCCGGGGTGTGGCAGTGGATCCAGCCCTGGGTGTGGACGATGTTGGAGATGCCGGCACCGGTGCCGCCTACCGGGAACTTGAAGCTGCCGCCGGCAAACTTACGGCTTTCCAGATCCTGGAGCAGAGGCTCCACCTTGTCTTTGCTGTCCACCATAAACTCGATGTTGTTACGGGTGGTGAAGCGCAGGTGGCCGTCACAATATTTTTCAGCAATTTCACAGATTTCACGGATATGGGTGGTGCTCATGAGACGGGCGCCGCCGCAGCGAATCGTGTAAACCTCGTCGCCGGATTCGGCCACATGGACCAGCACGCCGGGTTTCAGATATTCATGGTACAGCCATTTGCCTTTGTTTTTGGCGATGACCGCCGGATAAAACTCATCGTATTTGCGCGGACCGATGTCGGTGATCCGGTTTTCCATCGGTTTGTCAGGATTGTAACCTGAAGAAACGAATGCCATGGTGCGTCCCCCTTATCTCTGATGGTGTTTACGGTACTCGTTGATGTCACGGTCCCAGCCGCCTTCCACCTCGTCTTCTTTCCAGAAGATGTAGGGGTTGGAGCGCGGTTCTTTAACATGCTGCGGCACCGGATCGATTCCGGTGGCTTCGAGCAGCTTCTGGAAGCCCTGACGTTTCATGAGCTCACCGAGACGTTCGCGGTTCTTGCCTTCTTCCATCCACCAGTCCCAAACCGCTTCGATGACTTCCTTGATTTCATCGTAGGGTTCTTCCACCTTGATGAAGGGAACCAACAGGGAGCCCATCTGGGCACCGTCCAGGATGGGGGCCTTGGCACCGGCCAGCATGGATGCGCCGCGGTCGTCGCCGATGCGCAGGGCACGCGGCATGACATTGATGCAGTGCATGCAGCGGGTACATTCTTTGTTGTCGATCTTAAGGGCCTTGCCATCCATCCACATGCATTTCGTGGGGCAGAGATCGATGACTTCCTTCTGGATGTCGAAGGCACCCCAGTCGCGGCCGGAATGGGCACCGGCGTTGGGCGGAAATTCGCCGCCGATGTAAGCCTGGACCGCTTCCTGGTCGATTTTGATGTCGTCTCTCCAGGTGCCGATGAAGGACAGGTCGGACCGGGCGATGGAGGCCACGCAGCAATTGGGGCAGCCGTCGAACTTGAATTTGAATTTGTAGGGGAAGGCCGGACGATGGAGTTCGTCCTGGTATTCCTGGGTCAGGGTGTAGCACAGCGCCTGGGTGTCGTAGCAGGCATATTCGCAACGGGCCTGGCCCACGCAGTCGGCCGGTGTCCGGAGGTTGGAGCCGGAGCCGCCAAGGTCCTGGTTGTAAGTATGTGTCAGTTCGTAGAAAATTTCTTCCAGCTGGGGTGTCGTGGTACCCAGGAAGATGATGTCGCCCGTGGACCCGTGCATATTGGTGATGCCGCTGCCGCGGAAATCCCACAGGTCGCACAGGTTACGCAGGTACTCGGTGGTGTAGAACTTGCCGCCCGGCTGGTTCACGCGCATGGTGTGAAAATGGGCCACCCCGGGGAAATTTTGGGGTTGGTCGCAGTAACGACCGATGACGCCGCCGCCGTATCCGAAGACGCCCACGATACCGCCGTGCTTCCAGTGGGTGGTGCCGTCTTCGTAAGAAAGTTCCAAAATGCCCAAGAGGTCTTCCACCACGTCCTGGGGGATCTGGAATTCAATGTTTTCAGCGTTTTTGGCGCGAACTTCAGCCTGCTGCTTCAAGTCGGACACAAAGCTTGGCCAAGGCCCGGACTCAAGCTGGTCCAACAAAGGCGTTGCGTGTTTTGCCATCGTCTTACCTCCAGTTAAAATAGGAATTAACTATCTATACACAATCGTCGTTGCTACCAAAAGCTTTGGTTGGCTCCGCCGTCACCTCCTCTCAATTTCGTTTTGTTATATAAGGTATCATCGCGAGTGGAATTTTTAAGGCCGTTAAGTCGTTTGATATAAAATTAAACCGGTTTCTTGTCAATAAAAAAGCATGGTTTCGCGGGGTTAAGCACACCCTCCCATTATCATCCGGTTATCTTGTGAACCCCGCCTTCAAAACCCCTTTATCTTGTGGTTTTCATAAAGCAACTGCCGATTTCGCGACCGTGCTGAAACAACCTCCGAAGCCCCCCTCAATGGGCTTGAAACCGCCTCTGCAAGGTTTCATGAAGCAATGCGCCATGGGATGCCAAATTGGCACGAATGAGGCCTTTTTCCATGTCCATGAGCTGATAGCGCTCGGCCACGAGAGACAACAACTCCATCACTTCATCTAAGGCGTAAGCGTCGAGTAATCTTTTGACCTCTATCGATTGGTCTTCATCGAGAGCGTCGAAAAACCCCCTTATGGTCTCCTGAACCGCGATGGCATCGGCCCAGGCCGGAGGGCCGGTGCCATCCAGCCGATCCAATCGGTTGCGAATGGTCAGGTTGAAAAAGAATACCAGAAGAGCCGTCAGGCGAGCCTCCGCCTCCAGCTCGCCGTTGCGGTCCCCGATGGTCGGCGCATATTGGCGAACCGTAATGAGCCGCAGATCCAAAGCATCGTCCTTCACCCGCAAAACGAAATCACCGGAGGCATGATGCCAGGGATAGATCTGTTCGGTGGTATGGGGATTAAACGCGCGGGTCAGCAAAAAGGCCACCCGGCGGTAAACCGCCGCTTGCTGACGGTCGGACAGATAAAAAGGCGCGGTCGTCGTATCCCAGACCACCATTCCCTGGCGGCCTTTTTGCGGGTCGATGGACAGATGGAACTCATGAAAGCCCTCGAACCAATCCGCCAGAAACATGGAAAGCGGCGCATGGTTGGCGCCAGGTACCGTTGCAAGACCGTAAACGGCCGGTACACCGTCCGGGGGCAAGCGTCCGGCAACGCTGTTGAGGGCGTTGATTTCGCTGGCCATCCAAGTGCGGCCGTGCGGCGTCACGGCGACATTGAGCACCAGCGACAGCACCCCATCCTTGCAGGGCACAAGAATGCGGGCCGGATGATAAAACTCACCGTGCTTCTCGAGGATGATCTCCAACGTTTCCCCATGGAACTCATCGGCGCACAAGGGATAGCGGACCATCAGGGCCTTACGCACATGGTCCTGGCCTTCCCCTTGTAAATAGTCTCGTATCGCCTGGAAATAGTTGCCGTGGGTGATCGGCTCTGCGTTGACGTCTTGGGGCGCGGAAGAACCGGGAAGAGGTTTCCTGATGGAGGGCAGGGGGGTGTTCCATACACGATGGTCCGGACGGATGACGCCGTCATATCCGGTAATGCGGTAAACGATAGCGATGCGCCACCCCCCCTTTGATGGATGCGGTCGGGGGTTCGCCCGACCACCAAATATCATTCCCCGCGATACGCTTTCAGCTCATCTATGATTTGCGGGGCCACGTCATAACCTAAAGCCTGGGCCTGGTCGATATGTTCCATGGCCTTGTCAAAATCCCCTTTTTCCATATAGGCGATACCCAAATTATTGTGGGCGATCGGGAAGTTAGGGTCAATTTTGAGGGCCTGCTGACAGGCCTCGATACTCTCCTCCACCTCGCCTTTCATCAGATGGGCGGTGGCAAGGGAGGCAAAGGCCTGCACATAGCGAAAATTGAAATGCGTGGCGCGTTTCAGGGAAACGATGGCCTCATCGACATTACCCAGCTGCAAATGGACAAACCCGATATTGCCGTGCCCTTCCGAAAATCCCGGCCGGGCTTTCACCGCCTGCTGGTTCCATTTGAGGCAACCTTCCAGGTCACCCCGCCGCAGACACAGGGCCCCCAGTTGGACATAGCCCTCCGCCAGTCCGGGGCTGCATTCGATGGCGGCCATCAACTCCCTTTCCGCTTCTTCAAGCTCCTGGGTACCCATAAGGGCCACGGCCAGATTGTAGTGGGAGGTGCCGCAATCCGGATTAGCGGCAATGGCCTGGCGCTGTTCGGCGATAAATTCCTGCGCATTCTGTGGTTTGTTCATCGTTGTTTCCTCACCATCTTAATATCACTATAGTTGATTGGGGCTCAGGGCATCCATCGAATTGTCATTTTAAAAATGGTTTGGGTAATATGCCCCTTACGCTCTGTCAAGGGAAAAGACCTGATCTATCACGGATATAGGCGCTTTTCCCTTGACAGGGAGGCCGCATTTCTTTACCTCTCAGGGACTTGGACCCGCTCTATGGATCCCAGACTAATATTTAATTCTTCTCAGGAGGGCGACATGCAACCAGGAAGCTATACCGCCATCATCACCCCGTTTGACGGCGATGCGGTGGATTATGACGGTCTCGATCGTCTGGTCGATTTTCAGATCGTCAACGGCATCACAGGCATTCTGGCCGCGGGGACCACCGGCGAAAGCCCGGCCCTGTCATGGGACGAACATAATCAGATCGTGGAACGGATTGCCAAGCGGACCCAAAACAAAGGCCTGTGCATCGCCGGCACCGGCAGCAACAACACACGGGAAGCGCTGGAGGCCACCCGGCTCGCCGCCCAGGCCGGGGTAGATGCCGTCCTTCTGGTGGACCCTTATTATAATGGCCCCAGCTCTCTGGAAATCCGCCGGGAATACGTGGCGCCCATTGCCGCCGCGTTTCCGCAGCTGCAAGTGATCCCCTATGTCATTCCGGGGCGCACCGGCACCCAATTGCTGCCCGAGGATCTGGGTCTCCTGAGCCAACAGTATGCAAACGTATCCTGTGTCAAGGAAGCCACCGGCAAACTTGACAACATGAGACGGACCCGCACCTGCTGTGGGCCCCAATTTACGATCCTTTCCGGTGACGACGGCATGACCTTCGCTATGATGACCGATCCCAATATCAACGCCAGCGGCGTGATTTCGGTGATCTCCAACGTGGTCCCGGGCGCCGTTGCCCAACTGGTGAAACTTTTGGCGGAAAACAACATCGACCAGGCGGAAGCCCTGAAAAATGATTTAACACCCCTCTTCGGTCTGGTCACCGTCTCCACCACGGAAAAGACCCCTTTCGGCCCGGTCACGGCCCGCTTCCGCAATCCCAGCGCCATCAAGGCCTTGATGACCATTCTGGGGATGCCTTGCGGCGGATGCCGCCCGCCCCTGGGCAAACTGACGCCCAATGCCATCGAAGCGGTCCTGGCGATCGCCCGCAGGGTGCAGGCTGCCAACCCCTCCATTTTCAAACCTTGTGCCGAATTTTTCGGTGTCGATATCGATGGGCGTCTAAACGACCCGCACAACTGGCAAGACCTGGTCTACGCCGATTATTGAAAACAGACACCAGGAGCCAAAAATTATAGCGGGAAGCAACCTTGTAGGCTGCTTCCCGCTTTTTTAGTGGTTTTCAGATTTGGGCCGTACCAACAGAGCTATTTCACCCGGCCCTCCCGCCAGGCCTGGATCAACTGGTCGTAGTCGACGGTCTCTCCCTTGGGTTTTTCATTGGCCAGCTTGGCTTTGGGAGCCCCGGGCTGGTTCAGCCAGTAAGCCTCGTCTTTCACAGGATTAAGTTTGGGCCCGCACTCCCCCTGGGTTCCGGAACGGGCGATGCGCTGCATCACGCGGTCCATCTCCTTGGCCAGATTGTCCATGGCGGTGTTTACCGTTACCTCGCCGGCCACGGCCTCGCCGATGTTCTGCCACCACAACTGGGCCAGCTTCGGATAATCAGGCACGTTGACGCCGGTGGGCGTCCAGGCCACGCGGGCCGGGCTGCGGTAGAACTCCACCAAGCCGCCCAGTTTGGGTGCCCGCTCGGTAAAGGATTTGTCGCGGATGTCGCTGTCGCGGATGGGCGTCAAGCCCACATGGGCTTTTTTAAGCGATGTGGTCTTGGCCACGCAGAACTGCGCGAACAGCCAGGCGGCCTTGCGGCGCTCCAGGGGCGTGCTCTTCATGAACGTCCATGAACCGCAATCCTGGTAGCCCAGCTTCATGCCCTCTTCCCAATAGGGTCCGTGGGGCGAAGGGGCCATACGCCACTTGGGGGTGCCGTCCTCGTTCACCGTGGGACCCGGCTCCACCATGCTTGGCAGAAAGGCCGTATACCAAAAAATCTGCTGGGCCACGCTGCCGTTGGCCAGGAAAGGCAGATAGGTATAAAAATCCATGCCAAGGCTGCCGGGAGGAGCATATTTTCTTAGCCATTCCATATACTTGCGAAGGGCATATTTGGCCGCCGGGCCGTTGGTGGCGCCCCCGCGGGACACGCTGGCACCCACCGGACGGCAACCTTCCATGCGGATTCCCCATTCATCGACCGGCCGGCCGTTGGGGAGCCCCTTGTCGCCGGCACCGGCCATGGACAACCAGGCATCGGTGAAGCGCCATCCCAGATCCGGGGCTTTCTTACCGTAATCGTTGTGACCGAAAATGGCCTTGCCGTCGATCTCCCGGACATGTTCGGTGAAAAACTCGGCGATGTCCTCGTAGGCCGACCAGTTGACCGGCACTCCCAGGTCATAGCCGTAGATCTCCTTGAACTGCTGCCGGAAGTCAGGCCGTTTGAACCAGTCGTAGCGGAACCAATAAAGATTGGCGAACTGCTGATCCGGCAGCTGATAGAGTTTGCCGTCCGGGCCGGTGGTAAAGGACTTGCCCATGAAGTCATCCACGTCCAGGGTCGGCAGGGTTACGTCCTTGCCCTCGCCGGCCATGAAATCGCTCAGCGGGACGACGTAGCCATAGCGGGCATGGGTGCCGATGAGGTCGGAATCGTTGATCCAGCCATCGTAAATATTCTCGCCCGAAGCCCACTGGGTCTGGAGCTTTTCGATGACGTCGCCTTCCTGGATCAGGTCGAAAGACACCTTGATGCCGGTGATCTCTTCGAAGGCCTTGGCCAGGACCTTAGCCTCATACTCATGGGTGGGGATGGTTTCCGAGACCACCTTGATGTTCATATCCTTGAAGGGCCGGGCCGCGTTGATAAACCACTCCATTTCTTTCATCTGCTGCTCTTTGGTCAGGGTTGAGGGCTGGAATTCCTCATCAACCCATTTCTTGGCGGCGGCCATATCAGCCACGGCCGGACCCGCCGCCATGGCAAACATGATCGCCAATGCAACTCCCAGAAGCATGGTCTTTCTCATTTTTACTTGCATGAGGTTCCTCCTTTGCGCCTTCGGGGGTGGGATTGGTTTGTTCGGACGGCATCGCCGGCGAGAAGGCTGTATCGCCTGACGAAAAGGGCACGTCCTTTTTTAAGCCGAGGTGGAGCGACAGTGAACATGAGGGACGTTAAACCGCCTAACGTCCCCATGCGTCGGGACTATGCCCAGCGCATGGCGATAAACACCCAAACCACGGAGATCGGCATGGCGTACCACAGATTTGCATCGGTCAGTCCGAGCCAGGCCAGATGAATATAAGCGGTTCCCAACAACCCGATAAAAAAGCGGGTTCCCCGTGTGGTCGGAATTTTCAGAAATCCGCGGCGCTCGATGGTGGGGGAAACCAGTTCCCAGACGAACATGCCGACTAGCATCAGGAAGATGGTGATGAAAAAGATCGCCGTCGGGACCGTCCAATACATCCACGCTAAGCTCATTCGCATTCCCTTCTATACACGACCCAGGGCGAACCCCTTGGCAAGGTGATTGCGCACGAACCAGATAACCAGAGCCCCCGGTACGATGGTGAGGACACCGTTGGCGGCCAGCAGTCCCCAATCCAAACCCGTGGCGCTGATGGTACGGGTCATGGTGGCCACGATGGGTTTGGCCTCGGTCACCGTCAGCGTCCGGGCAAACAGCAGCTCGACCCAGCTGAACATGAAGCAGAAGAAGGCCGTCACCCCCACTCCGGCCCGGATGAGCGGAAGGAAGAGCGTAAAGAAAAATCGTGGGAAGGTATAGCCGTCAATAAAGGCGGTTTCGTCGATCTCCTTGGGAACCCCCGACATGAACCCTTCCAGGATCCAGACCGCCAGGGGCACGTTGAACAGGCAGTGGGCCAAGGCCACCGCGACATGCGTATCGATAAGATTCACGGTGGAGTAGAGTTGGAAGTAGGGCAGCAGGAAGACGGCCGGCGGAGCCATGCGGTTCGTCAACAGCCAAAAGAACATCTGTCCGTCGCCCAGAAATTTATAGCGCGAAAAAGCGTAGGCGGCCGGCAGGGCAAACGCCAGCGACATCACGGTATTCATGCCAACGTAGATGATGGCATTGATATAGCCCGAGTACCAGGTCGGGTCGGTGAAGATCTTGATGTAGTTTTTGAAAGTCATGTTGGCGGGATATAAGGAAAACGAACTCAGGATATCGGCGTTGCTGCGCAGGGACATGTTGACCATCCAATAGATGGGGACCATGAGCAGCAGGAAATAGAAGAGCAACGCCATGGTTCGCTTGCGTACTTTCATGAAACCTTGTCTCCTTTCCCGACGTTCAGGAGGGCCTGGTAAAAGATGAAGCTGAATAGCAATACGATGAGGAAATAGATCAGGGAAAACGCCGCCGCCGGTCCCAGATCAAATTGTCCGGTGGCCAGCTTGACCAGATAGATCGATAAAAAGGTCGTGGAATTGCCCGGCCCGCCGCCCGTGAGGGAAAAGGGTTCGGCGTAAATCAGAAAACTGTCCATCCAGCGCAGCAGCACGGCGATGGTCAAAACCCCGCGCATCTTGGGCAGCTGGATATAGCAAAAGATGGCCCAGGGCGAGGCCCCGTCAATTTTGGCCGCCTGGTAATAGGCCTCCGGAATGGCCCGCAAGCCGGCATAGCACAGCAGAGCCACCAGCGGTGTCCAGTGCCAGACCTCCATGGCCATCAGGGTGATCCAGGCGAAGGAGGGCCGCGCCGTATGATCGAAGGGCACGTCGAGCAGGTGCAGACTGTTGATGCCGACCCCGAACAGACCGATGTCCGGCCGGGTGAAGATGATCCAGATGGTGCCGATCACATTCCAGGGAATCAGCAGCGGGATGGCCAGGGTGACCAGGCTGGCGGAAACCCCCCAGCCCTTTTTGGGCATGGCCAGGGCGATGATGATGCCCAGGGGAATTTCAATCAGCAGCACCAGACCGGAAAAAAGGAATTGCCGCCACAGCGCATCGTGCAGACGGTAGTCCGTCAGCATCTGTTTGAACCATTCCGTTCCCACGAAGACGGCGTTGTCCGGGCCAAAAATGTCCTGAACGGAATAGTTGACCACGGTCATCAGGGGTATAATGGCGCTGAAGGCCACCACGACAAACACCGGCAGCACAAGGTACCAGGCCCGGTTGTCCTCCCACTTTTCCATGCCGCTCTCCCCTTATCCTACCAGTCGTTCATCGGCATATAGCTTGGTCCGCGACGGCGGAAATTTCAGCCAGGCCCTCCGGGATGGCACCGTGTGCCCTTCCGGCAGGCGGGCCCGGATGATATGGTTATTGAGGCCGGCGGTCAGAATCTTGAAGCTGCCCTGGTCCTCCAGCGCCTTGACCGTTACCGGCACCCCGCCTTCGACGGCTGCATCATGGACCTCCAGATGCATGGGGCGGATGCCCAGTTCCAGTACACCTTTGGTTTGGGCTCCCCGGGCGGCGGTTTCCGGCAAGAGGCCAATGGTCACGTCGTCGACCCGAGCCATCTGTCCCTCGAGGGTGCATGGCAGGAAATTCATCCCCGGACTCCCGATGAAATACCCCACGAATTTATGCTGAGGATTTTCAAAAAGTTGCTCCGGCGTGCCGATCTGAACGATTTCGCCCTCGTACATGATGATCACCTGATCCGCAAAGGTGAGGGCTTCCACCTGGTCATGGGTTACGTAGATCAGCGTCAGTCTCAGCTGTTCGTGGATTTCCTTGAGCTTGCGGCGCAAATGCCATTTCAAATGAGGATCGATGACGGTCAGAGGTTCATCGAAGAGCACGGCCGCCACGTCGCTGCGCACCAGGCCCCGCCCCAGGGAAATTTTTTGCTTGGCATCGGCGCTCAAACCGGCGGCTTTTTTCCCCAGATCTTCGGTCAGATCGAGAATGTCGGCCACCTCCTTAACGCGGGCGGCCGTATCGGTCTTGTTAAAGCCCCTGTTTTTCAAGGGAAACGCCAGATTGTCGTAAACACTCATGGTATCGTAGAGAACCGGAAACTGAAAAACCTGGGCGATGTTGCGTTTGTCCGGCGGCAGTGCGGTGACATCGACGCCATCGTAAAGCACGTTCCCACGGCTGGGCTTGAGCAGTCCCGAAATGACGTTGAGGAGGGTGGTCTTTCCGCATCCGGAGGGGCCTAAAAGGGCGTAGGCGCCGCCGTCCTCCCACACCGTATTGATTTCCTTGAGCGCATAATCCGACGGTGTTTTAGGATTCCGATTGTAGGAGTGAGCGATTTCGACAAATTCGATGCGCGCCATAATCCTCTCCCCGTTGTCGCCAAGCCCCTTAAGTGTTGCGCTGGGGTGCGGCCACCAGGCGGCCCTCGGTGTCGTAGACAAATAGATGCTTCGGATGGATAAACACGGTAATCGTGCTGCCCATGGAAACGGGATACACCCCTTCCTGCTGCACCACAAAAGCGCTCTCACCGCGCTTGATATAGACGAAGGTTTCCGAGCCGTTGATTTCGGCAAGATCCACCTTGCCGCTGATCGCGATGTCGCCGTCGCCTTGACTGGAAAGCCACAAATGGTTGGATCGGAAGGCGAATTGATAGGATCCCGCTGCAAGTCCGTTCAAATGCCCTACCAAAGGAATGGGGATATCCCCCCCCATCACCGCTTGAGCGCCTTCGATCTTGCTTGGAAGGGCGTTGATCGGCGGGTCACTGAAAACCTCGGCGGTTCGCAACATTTCGGGACGTTGATACACCGCAGCGGTCGATCCGGTCTGCAGCACCCGCCCTTCGTCGAGAACCACGACGTTGCCCCCCAGCATGAGGGCCTCGGAAGGTTCTGTCGTCGTGTAGACGACGATAGCGGACCGCTTACGAAAGATATCCTGCAGCTCCTCGCGCAGTTCCTCCCGCAGTTTATAGTCCAGATTGACCAAGGGTTCATCCAGCAACAGCAATTGGGCATTTTTGACCAGCGCCCGCGCAATGGCTGTGCGCTGCTGTTGGCCGCCGGACAATTCGGCGGGCAGCCGCTGCAATAATCCTTCAAGATGCAGGATTTCAGCGGTCTCGCGGACCTTACGGTCAATCTCGGGTTTATTCAGCCCGCTGCGGCGCAAGGGTGAGGCGATGTTTTCATAGACACTAAGGGAAGGATAGTTGATGAACTGCTGGTAGACCATGGCGACACCGCGTTTGCGCACGGAAACGCCGGTGACATCCGCACCATCCACCAGCACCTGTCCACGGGTGGGTCGGTCAAGCCCCGCCATGATGCGCAACAGGGTGGTTTTTCCGGCCAGGGTTCGACCTAAAAGGACATTCCGCGATCCGGTCTCAAATTCGAGGCTGATCCCTTTCAGATGGGTTTCGCCGCCGACGATTTTGTCGACATTGCTAAGCGCCAGCCCCATGCCTCCCCCCTCGGCCTTCCAGAGTTCTTAGAATCCGGCTCGCAGAAACATCTTTTGCAAATTATGAGTATATGCGCGGGATATTATGCCCCATTAGCATGGCCATTTTATTTTCGCAAGTGAAAATATAGGTTCGTTTTCATTCCTGATTACCGTCATCGGTACCACCCACCGAATTGACCGGCGGTTGAGCCACATGCAGTTCCACATCGCCCGCGTTCATGACCTCGATCAGGGCCTCGGTGGGGCGGCGATCGGTAAACAGGGCGTCGATCTCGCCAATGCTGCCCAGCCGCACCATGGCGTTGCGTCCGAACTTGGTATGGTCGGCCGCCAAAAAGACCTTGCGGGAATTGTCGATAATGGCCCGCGCGGCACGCACCTCACGATAGTCGAAATCGAGCAGGGTGCCGTCCATGTCGATGCCGCTGATGCCGATAATGCCATAATCCACCCGGAACTGCTGGATGAAGTCGATGGTCAAGGGCCCTACGATGCCCCCGTCCCGGGGCCGCACCAGGCCGCCGGCCACGATGATTTCGAAGTGATCGTTGCCGGCCAGGATGGAGGCCACGTTGAGGCTGTTGGTGATCACCCGCAGTCGCTCGCGTCCGCAGAGCAGCTTGGCAATCTCCTCGGTCGTCGTGCCGATATTGATAAAAAGGGAGGCGTGGTCCGGTATGCAGGCCGCCACCATGCGGGCGATCTGCTCTTTCTCCTTGAGGCACAGAACTTTGCGCTGGGTATAGGCCACATTTTCCGTACTGGGCGGCAAGCCGGCCCCCCCATGATAGCGGTGGATAAGCCCCTCGCGGCTGAGAATATTGATATCCCGGCGAATGGTCTGGGGTGTGACCTCGAATTGGGCCGCCAGGTGTTCGATGGTGATAAAACCTTTGGCGCGCACCAGATGCTGAATCTTGGCATGCCGCTCTCTTACCGGAGCGGATTTGCCGGTGGTTTCGGGGGGATCTTGGGCGGGATCTTTTTTTGATTTCATCTTCTGGTTTTCTCACGATTTATCGTTGATCATCGGGACCCCTTCACGGGGTTGAACCGCTTATCAATGTTCGTTTATGAAAATATTCGGTCAAAATTGTGGCTTAAAGAAAATTATCGTGACAAAATTTGCCGGGTATGCTAGGAAATCGCCAGTCATATGGCGCTTATTTGAGCAAAAATGAGGCGTCTCTGGGCCGTAACATGCACCATTTTTTTTCACAAGAGAAAATAATGGCTGCCCTTTGGCCCGCCTCAAACTCAACGCATCAACATCCGAGGTCCGCTTTGGAAACCCAGGTACTCATCATCGGCGGCGGGGTCACCGGGACCGGCTTGGCCCGTGATCTGACGTTGCGGGGGGTTGCCTGCCTTCTGGTGGAAAAGCAGGATATCAATGCCGGCGCCTCGGGCGGCAATCACGGCCTGCTGCACAGCGGCGCCCGCTATATCGCATCCGACCCGGCCGCCGCGGCCGAATGCCACCGGGAAAACCTGCTGTTGAAACAATTGGCGCCCCACTGCATTGAAGACACCGGCGGCCTTTTTGTGGCCGTGGCCGGCGACGACGAAAACTATGTCGCCGATTTTCCCGCCAAGTGCGCGGTCTGCGGTATTCCAGCCAGGCCTCTGACGCCCACAGAGGCCCGCCAGATGGAACCGGCCCTGTCCAAGGACATCATCGCCGCCTATGCCGTGGATGATGCCGCCATCGACCCCTTCAAGCTCTCCCTGGATAACTTGGCCCAAGCTCGGCAAAACGGCTGTCAGCTCATGCGTTTTTCCCAGGTGACGGGCATTGCGACCCGCTCCGGTCGCATCCAGACCGTCCAGGTGCGCAACCACCTGACGGGCCGCGCAACCGACATCCGCGCCGACGTCGTGGTCAATGCCGCCGGTGCCTGGGCCGGTCAGGTGGCGGCCCTGGCCGGCATTCCGATCCACATCCGCTATTCCAAAGGCAGTCTGCTCGTTACCCACCATCGTATCGGGGGCCGGGTCATCAATCGCCTGCGCAAGGCCACCGACGGCGACATTCTGGTCCCCGGGGGTACGGTCTCAATTTTAGGGACAACCTCCGAACGCTGCACCTCGCCGGATGACATCCATCCGAAAGTGCATGAAGTGGACCACATTATCGACGAGGGCGCGGCCATGATTCCGGCACTGGCCACCATCCGCTATATCAGGGCCTATTGCGGGGTGCGCCCCTTGATCAGCAGTTCCGACGAGGGGGATGATCGCAGTGTCAGCCGCGGCTATGCTTTAATCGACCACGCCACGGAAGATCCCGGCCTGGAAAACTTCATTACGATATCGGGCGGCAAGCTGACCACCTTTCGACTGATGGCCGAAAAGACGGCCGATCGGGTGTGCCGCCGGCTGAGTCATTGCAGCCCTTGCCGTACCCACTGCGATCCGCTGCCCCAGACGGTCGATGCCCGCTGGACCGAACCGGGCCTGGCGCCCAGCCTGTGGGTTCAAAACAACGACTCCCGGGATATACTCCTGTGCGAATGCGAAATGGTGCCCCAAAGCGTGGTGGACCAGATTGTCCAGTCCATTCGCAACCAGAACGGCCATCCCAGCCTGAACGCCATCGGGCTGCGCAGCCGGATCGGCAAGGGGCCTTGCCAGGGCACCTTCTGCAGCCAGCGGCTGGCCGCCTATTTATACGATTTGGGAGCGCTGACCCATGACCAGGGCCTTCACGAGCTGCGCCAGTTTCTGGAGAAGCGCTGGCGGGGCCAGCAACCCCTTTTATGGGATATATCCCTGGCCCAGGCCGAGCTGCTGGAGGCCATGCACAGCGGCCTGTTTGGGCTGGAGCAGGTGGATGCCCCACCGCCCGGCGATGACCGGCCTTGACGACAACGGCTAAAATACGTCCATGAGCCCGGCGCAACCTGAAATACGCTGCGATTTGCTGATCATCGGCACCGGTATGGCCGGTATGGCCGCCGCCCTGTTTGCCGCCCGGCGCGGCATCGACACGGTTCAAGTGGGGATGACCGGTGAAATCAATTTTGCCAGCGGTTTGCTGGATCTCCTGAGCGTCCATCCGACGGGGTCGCACCAAACCTGGTCCAATCCCTGGGAGGCCATCGCCCAGTTGATTATCGACCAACCTCATCATCCATATGCACATATCGGCGCTGAAACAATCCGGGCCGGAATGGAAGAGCTGATCACTTTTTTAAACGAAGCGGATCTGCCCTATCGCTACCAGCCCCAGCGCAATACCCAGGTGATCACGCCTTTAGGCACGGTTAAAACCACCTACGCTCTGCCGGAATCCATGGCAGCGGTCGAAAAGGCTTTGCAAGCCGCCACCCCTTGTCTGCTGGTTGATTTTCCCGGACTCAAAGGGTTCAGCGCCGGCCAGATCAGAGCCACCTTACAAAAGCGCTGGCCCGCTTTAAAGGCGGTGCGGCTGCCGTTTCCGGGACTGAGCGGGGAACTGCAAACCGAGCGGATGGCCCGTCGGCTGGAAACCCCCGGGGTGGCGAATCTGCTGGCCGCTTCGATTCGCAGCCACCTTGAGGATGCCCGTGTGGTGGGGCTGCCGGCCGTTCTGGGGATTGCCCGCACCCGGCAAGTTTTTGAAAATCTTCAGGACGCCCTCGGCGTGCCGGTCTTTGAAATCCCCACCATGCTGCCGGCCGTCACCGGCGTTCGCCTGCGGGAATGTTTCGAACGGCACCTGCCCCGCATGGGGGTCCGGGCCCGCTACCAGCAAAAGATTGTATCCAGCCCGCGCCTGTCGGACGGTGAATTTATCGCCCCGCTGGGGGGCGAAAGCGCCGAGGTTCAGGTACGGGCTCGGGCCGTCATCCTGGCCAGCGGGCGGTTTTTCGGCCAGGGCCTGCATGCCGACCGGCACACCATTCGGGAGACCATCTTCAATCTGCCGGTCTACCAACCGGCCACCCGGACCCATTGGCACCGTAAAACCCTTTTCAGTCACAAGGGACACCCGATCCACAAGGCCGGCCTGGTCGTCGACCGCCTGTTGCGGCCCTGTGACGAACAGGGACGCTATATTTATCCCAATCTGTTCGCCGCCGGATCCATCCTGGCGCACCAGGACTGGATTCGCCAGAAATGCGGCAGCGGCCTGGCCATCGCCAGCGCCTATGCCGCCGTGCACGCCGGCCAATCCTTCTTGAATTTAACCCCTATGAATAAAGTCGAATAAACGACTGCTAACCGTTGCCAAGGATGATGAACCCACTTGATGCCGTCCCCCAACACCATCGCTAGCATCGCGCTGGCCATCTGCCTGGCGGGTGTCCTGTGGCGCATCTGCCGCTGGTTGCGTAGCCCGATCGGTCTGGAAAGCGAGGGCCTGTCCTTCGGTCGACGGCTGGGTGCGGCCTTGCAGGCTTGCCGGAAGGTTCTTTGCAGCCGGCGCATTTTCCGGATGGCTGCCGCCTCTCTATGGGAGACCCTCCTGTTGGGACATCTGTTGCAGCGCCATCCGTGGCGCTGGGCTGCCCACATGGCGGTTTGCTACGGCTTTTTAGCGCTGGTGGTCTTCCATGCCCTGGATGACTGGAGCGCCCCGCTTTTTTTCGCCGACTACGTCCCCACGCGCAATCCGTTCCTTTGGCTGCGCAACCTGATGGCGGCCGTGGTGTTGGCCGGTCTTCTGGTGGCCGTGCTCCGGCGACGGCAAGCCCCTTTAAAGATCCCCCGCGCGCGCGGTGACCGGTTCCTTCTGCTGGCGGTAGCTGTGCTGGTGATTAGCGGGGTTGTGCTGGAGAGCACCCAAATCCTTTCCCCGGTGATTTTTCAGGAAATGGTGGAAGATTACATGGGCGCCGACGATCCCGGAGACGTGGCCGCCCTGCAGTCTTATTGGGCCGCTGAAATGGGCACCCTGCCGCCATCCCATGACACCATCGTCCCGGAGGGTGTCATGGCCGCCGGCCGCGAGCTGCATGAGAGCTATTGTGCGGATTGCCACTCACGACCCCAGGCGGCCTTTCTGTCCTATCCGCTCTCTCGCCTGTTGAAACCCGCCATGATCGCCTTGCGAGATCATCGCGTGGACCTGTGGTTGTGGCGTCTCCATTTCTGGGCCGCCTGCCTGGCGCTGGCCTGTCTGCCCTTCAGCAAATTCTTCCATTTGGTGGCCACCCCTTTCAATCTGCTGGCCCGGACCGCAGGCCCCGTAGCGGCCACCCCGGCCCTGCAGCCCATGCGCCGGGCCCTGGCCCTGGATGCCTGCACCCATTGCGGCATCTGCAGCCAGCATTGTTCCGTGGCCCCCATCTATAGGGTCATCCCCAATCCGACCATTCTGCCGTCGGAAAAGCTGCCGGCGGTCAAGCACGATCGAATGTCGCCCCATTCGACGAATGAAGTGCTGGCGGAAGGCAGTTTCATCTGCACCCTGTGCGGCCGGTGCACCCAATGGTGCCCCTCCGGGATCGACTTGCAGGATCTGTGGCAGGCCACCCGCAACGATCTGGCCCCCGGCGGAAGAGCACCGATTCCGGGCCGTTCCGCTGCTGCGCCTCTTTCATCCCCCGTGGTTACGGCACCGGTTTCGCTGGGATTGAGCGACCGGCCGGAGACCTTCTGGGCCTGTGTCCAGTGCACCACCTGCACCAGCGTCTGCCCGGTGGTGGCGGCCAGCGACGACCCCCGGGGCGATCTGGATCTGACCCCCCAGCAAATCATGAACCTGATGCGGCTGCAGCTCAAGGACCAGGCCCTGGGCTGCCGGATGCTGTGGGACTGCGTCACCTGCTACAAATGTCAGGAACACTGCCCCCAGGACGTCAAGGTGGCGGACATCCTTTATGAACTACGCAATATCGCCTGGCAGCAGGGAAGATCAGAGGGCCCGGCCAACGGGAGGTCCGTCTAGTGCAAACCGCCTATCTCTATTTTCCGGGATGTAAACTGACCCCCTTTCTGCCCCAATACGACCGGGCCACGCGGGCCGTATTGCGCGCCTTCGACATCCATCTGGACGATACCGAACTGAACTGCTGCGGCTACCCGGTGCGTCACCGGAATCTGGCCGCCGCCATGCTGGCCGCCGCCCGCAACCTGGCCATGGCGGACCGGGTGGGCCTGCCCCTGCTGACGCCCTGCCAATGCTGCTATGGCCAGCTCAAACAGGCGGCCTACTGGCTGGGCGAAAACAGCGACCTGCGCATCTTCGTCAACCATGAACTGGCGGCCGAGGGCCTCCATTGGCGCCCCGGCATCCCGGTCCGCCACCTGCTCTCCGTCCTGGTCGACGATATCGGGCTGGCCAAGATACAGAAACGGATACGCCGGCCCCTGCAGACCCTGCCCGTGGCTGCCCATTACGGCTGCCACGCCCTGCGCCCGGGCCATGTCGTACAGTTGGACAACCCCCTGGCCCCCACGATTTTCGAGAATCTGCTCTCCGCCGCCGGTGGCGCCCCGGTGGCGTGGCCACTGCGGCTGGAATGCTGCGGCCACGCTGTGCGCAGCCAAAACCCGACCCTGGCGGCCGAGTTGATGCAACGCAAGTGTGACGACGCACGCGCCGCCGGCGCCCGTCTTCTTGTCACGGCCTGCACCTATTGTCAGATGCAGTTTACGGGCATCTACGAAACACCATACGTTTCCGAAGGCCGAGGCGGTGATTTACCCGCGGTACTGGTTTCCCAGCTTTTAGGGTGGGCCATGGGGTTGCCGGACGACCAGCTGGGGGAAGAGATCAAAAGCCTGACAGCCCTCCTTTGAGCCTCGGCTCCGGTCTGTATTGCTTTTTCTTTGGCTTTTAGACATGCTGGGAGCATCCCTTCCGGATCGATCAATCCTTTTAATAAGGAGGCCGTGCATGGACCCATACATCGGCGCCGTGGATCTCGGCACCACCAGCAACCGTTTTATTATCTTCGATCGCCAGGGCCGCATCGTCGGCGTGGATCAGATGGAGCACGAGCAGATTTTCCCCAAGCCGGGCTGGGTGGAGCACAATCCCATGGAAATCTGGGACAACACTTGTTCTGTAATCCGGGGAGCCCTCGGGAAAACGGGTATTCGGGGAACGGAGATTGCGGCCATCGGCATCACCAACCAGCGCGAGACGGCCGTGGTCTGGAACCGTCATACCGGCCAGCCCTATTACAATGCCATCGTCTGGCAATGCACCCGCACGGACGCCATCTGCAACGATCTCATGGCCGACGGCGGCCAGGACCGCTTTCGCACCAAGACAGGGCTGCCCATCGCCACCTATTTTTCGGGCCCCAAAATCAAATGGATTCTGGATAACGACCCACACGCCCGCCAGGCGGCGGAAGCAGGGGATGCCCTGTTCGGCACCATCGAAACCTGGATCATCTGGTGGCTGACCGGCGGGCCCCGGGGCGGCGCCCATGTCACCGATGTCACCAACGCCAGCCGCACCCTGCTGATGAACCTGCAAACCCTGGCCTGGGATGAGGAAATCCTGGATATCCTGAGCGTGCCCCGCCGGATGCTGCCCCGCATCGTGCCTTCGGTGGACCGGGAAACCTGGGGCCATACCCTCCTGGACGGACCTTTGCGCGCCACCGTTCCCGTGTGCGGGGCCCTGGGCGATCAGCAGGCCGCCCTGGTGGGCCAAACGTGTTTCGAGGCTGGCGAAGCCAAAAACACCTATGGCACCGGCTGCTTCCTGCTGATGAATACGGGCCACGAACCGATTGTATCCCAACATGGATTGCTCACAACGCTGGCCTATCAGATGAGCGGCGAAAAGCCCGTCTACTGCCTGGAGGGCTCCATTGCCATCGCCGGCGCCCTGGTGCAGTGGTTTCGCGACAATCTGAACCTGATCGAGCAGGCGCCTGAAATCGAACAATTGGCCCTATCGGTGGAAGACAACGGCGGAGCCTATATCGTACCGGCCTTTTCCGGTCTCTTCGCGCCCTATTGGCGTTCGGACGCCCGGGGTGTCATCGTGGGGCTGACGCGGTACGTCAACAAGGGCCATCTGGCCCGGGCCGTCCTGGAAGCCAATGCGTTCCAGGCCCGCGACATCGTGGAGGCCATGAACAAGGATTCGGGTGTTGCCCTGACCAGCCTCAAGGTGGACGGCGGCATGGTGGCCAACAACTTGCTGATGCAGTTTCAGTCCGACATCCTCGATGTTCCCGTCATACGGCCCGCCGTCACGGAGACCACGGCCCTGGGGGCGGCCTACGCCGCCGGGCTGGCCGTGGACTACTGGTCCGGGCCCGATGAGCTGCGCCGGAACTGGTCCATGGACCATACCTGGGAACCCCGCATGGGGGCGGAAGCGCGGGAAAAAGCCTATCAGGGATGGCAGAAAGCCGTGACACGCACCTTTGACTGGGTTTGATGCTTTCCTTGAAAATGAAAAAGCCGCAGCGTTAATCGCTGCGGCTTGTCTTGGCCTGTCATGGGTCGTGCAATAGCGGGGCTCAGGCCGACGGATCTTCCGATTTCATTTTGAAATCACCGAGTTTAAACAGGATGAACTTGAGCCAGCGCATCCCGAAATTCAACAGCGCGATCTCATCGTTTTTAATCTCGTCCAGAGTGGCGGCATCGATGTCGTAGCGCTTCAGGAAGCTGCTGCTGAAGACGAACTCCCGAAACTTGTCGATGTTGTAGCTGGCCAGAAAAAACATCTGCTTGCTCTGGTCGGTCAGCTTGATGTTCTGGGGGAAGGAGCGCTTGCGCACCACCAGGTCGGTCCACTCGGCATTGATCTCGTCATGGCGGTCTGCCCCCTGATCCTGGCGCCACTCCTCCACCGTCCAGGTCTGCTCCTCCTCGAAGCCCCGGCAGTGCGCCTCGTCCACGAAAAAATAGAAGCCCTCGTCGTCCGCCCCTTCCTTGTGGGTCAGGGCGGCCACGCCCAACGGATAGTAGCGGCAGGTGGTGGGGCGATCCTGATAGACGATGCAGCCCTCCTCCCGGACGAAGGGGCAGGATTGCTGGTCGTCCTCCAGCAACTTCAGGGTAACCACCGGCAAATCCGTTTTCTCCATGATATGGGGCTCGGTGTAAATGGCCAGAAATTCTTCCGATGACAGCCCCAGGCGGTTTTTCAGCCGGATCACGTCATAGGGCGTCAGGATGATGTTGATCCCCCGGCAGCACTGGGTAAAGCAGGGCACCCCGGGATGGCATTTGAATTTAAAGCGATTTTTTAGGCCTACACGCATGGGGGCGATCTGGGCCATGGCTTCCTTATCGGTCATAAGATTTGATTAACCTCCACCATCATTCCGGGTATTAGAAAATGAAATAAACGAGAGCCATTCTCATTTGGCTCCAAGGCATCCCCTCCATAACGGAGTTGCCCGGGGAAGTCAAACGTGCTTGAAGGCTGTAAACCCCTTCCAATCGTGTTAATTTTTTGACTTTGAGCCCTTATTTTCCTCCCTCGGCCGACGGCCGCTCGGCAGGACTTCCCTTGCAGGCCCATCGACATGCCCATAGGAGCCGCGATGCCGGGCGGATCCGCGCCGCATGGGATTCAGAATCGAGATTTAATGCTTGATTTAAGCTTCCAACATGTTATGAAATTTCTTTTTGATCGGAATAAGCGATTAGTTTTCTTTGGAATCCGCAAGCATGGCGGCATGGCGCAACTACCGGTGGGGACGCTGCTTTTTGAGGCGCCTGACAGCCGACGAAGACCTCATCCGGGCCGTTACCGATCTTGGCGTGAGGGAGCCTATCGCCACGGCCTGCGTATCGATTACCGGGCGCATCTCACGACTGACGGTGGGCACCTTCGACCCGCACCAGCAGGTCTACATTACCCGTACGGAAGAGCGTCCCATGGAGATCGTCCGCGGCCAGGGCCTGCCGTCAACAGCAGGCGAGGCCCCCTTTTTTATGCCCATATCATGCTGGCGGATGGGGACACCGTGGTGGGGGGCCGGCTGTTTCCGGAAACCCTGGCCGCGGAAGCCGAGTGCGTGGTGAACGAGCTCAGAGGACCGGTGACGTTTCGGACCTATGATCCCCGCACCGGACAGCTCGTCCTTGCCTTTCAAGAAAACGCGCCGCAGGACAAGCCGTCCTGATCCGGCCGTTTGGAATAGTTGATTATCTGTTTGACGATCTAAAGGAGGACATCATGGATATCACCATAACCAAGGCCGAATCACTGAAAGCCAAACCGGACGCCGATCGTCTGGGATTCGGTGCCCTTTTCACGGATCATATGTTCAATATGGATTACGATCCACAGCAGGGATGGCACAACCCGCGCATCGAGCCTTACGGACCGATCGCAATGGATCCTTCGACGACGGTCCTCCATTACGGTCAGGAGGTTTTCGAGGGCCTCAAAGCCTATCGCACCGCTTCAGGCGCCATTCAGCTGTTTCGCCCCCAGGAGAATTTCAAGCGCATGAACCGCTCCTGCCAGCTGCTGTGCATCCCCCAATTCGATCCGGATTTTCTTCTGGCAGCCCTGAAAAAATTGCTGCGCCTCGAACAGGAGTGGGTACCCAAGGCGCCCGAGACGTCCCTGTACATCCGCCCCACGATCGTGGCCATGGATCCCTATCTGGGGGTGCGGGCCTCCCAAACCTATCGCTTCTTCATTATCCTTTCGCCCGTGGGTGCCTATTACCCGGAGGGTTTCAACCCGGTCAAGATCCAGGTTACCCGGGACCACGTGCGCGCGGTGCGCGGAGGGATCGGTGAAGCCAAAACATCGGGTAATTACGCCGCCAGCCTGCTGGCGGGCGACAGGGCCCACGAAGAGGGCTACACCCAGGTGCTCTGGCTGGACGGGGTCGAGCAGAAATATATCGAAGAGGTGGGCTCCATGAACATTTTCTTCGTGATCGGTGACGAGCTGGCCACGCCGGCCCTCAACGGCAGCATCCTGCCGGGAATTACCCGCGATTCGGTGCTGGCCCTGGGACGCAAATGGGGCCTCAAGGTTGCCGAGCGCAAGATCAGCATCGACGAGGTGATCGCCGCGCACGCCGACGGCCGGTTGAAGGAAATTTTCGGCTCGGGCACGGCGGCCGTCATTTCACCGGTGGGCGAGTTGAACTACGATGGCCGCAGCTTCGAGGTGAGCGGCGGCCAGGTAGGGCCCTTGGCCCATAAATTTTACGAAGCGATCACGAACATCCAGTATGGCACCGGGGAGGATATTATGGGGTGGGTCGAACCTGTCTGATCCGAGCCACCAATTCTACCCAACCGACAGGAATGCTATCCGCCCGGCAGGCCATGCTACCCAAGGGTGACGCAGCACATGAACCAGCACAGCGAGGACCATCTACAGGCATTTAAAACCAAAATGGTGGCCGCCGGGCTCGCCCCCATGGTGATCGAGACCTTCGCGGCCTACTACGGCCAACTGGTGAACGGCGCAACCGGCATCATCGCGGATGACGCCATACGCCCCCCGAGGAACGGCGAGGTCGTCGAGGCAGCGTCTCTCGCGGCCTACCGGTCCACCGGCCAGGCCGCCTTTAACCAGGCGGTGCGGATTACCCTCAACGGGGGGCTGGGCACCAGCATGGGCCTTATGGGGCCCAAATCCCTGCTGACGGTCAAAGACCGTAAATCCTTTCTGGAAATCATTCTGGGGCAGTCGGCGCGCCTGAAGATCAAACAGGTCCTGATGAACAGCTTCAGCACCCAAGCGGCCACCGAACAGGCCCTCCGTGCGCTAGCCCCGTCCGAAGCACCACTGATGTTTACCCAGAACTGCTTCCCCAAGATCCTGCGGGAGAATCTGGCGCCGGCCGCCTGGCCGCCCAACCCCGAACTGGAATGGAACCCGCCCGGACACGGTGATATCTACACCGCCATGACCACCTCCGGGATTTTGGACCGCTTGCTGGAAGAGGACATCCGCTATGCCCTGATCTGTAATTCCGACAACCTGGGCGCCACCATGGATGATGCGCTTTTAGGCTATTTTGCCCACCATGAACTGCCGTTCCTCATGGAGGTGGCCCGGCGCACGCCCTCGGATGCCAAGGGGGGCCACCTGGCGGTGGACCGCAGCGGTGGACTGATCCTGCGGGAATCCGCCCAGTTTCCGCCCAACAGTCAGGGCCAGGACATCGACGTCTATCGCTTTTTCAACACCAACAACCTCTGGGTGAATCTGAAGGCCCTCAAAACGCTGATCCGCCGCGAAACAACCCTGCGGCTGCCCCTGATCGTCAATCCCAAAACCCTCGACCCCCGTGACGATGACAGCCCGGGCGTCTACCAGCTCGAATCGGCCATGGGGGCTGCCATCGGGTTGTTTGACGGAGCCCGGGCCGTTCAAGTGCCCCGGACCCGCTTTTTTCCGGTCAAGACCTGCAATGACCTGCTGGCAGTGCGCTCGGACGCCTATCGGCTCAACGCCAATCTGGTATTGGAACCCAATCCCGAGCTGACGCATGCCGGTCCTCAAATTTCCCTGGATTCACGATATTACAGTAACATTGATATGTTTGATGAACGTTTTCCCGAAGGGTCCCCCTCACTGGTGCATTGCCGCCATCTGCGCGTCGACGGCGACGTCCTTTTCGAGAAAGACATTTGCATCGCGGGGGATGTCACCATCACGAATTCCCGGGGTGCTCAAACAGTCGTAAAAGCCGGCACCACGATCGATCAGGACTTGCAACTTTAAATCCCGGCGCTAGTATTCGTCTTAATGGCGTGTCATCCGACGGCGGCGATCGAGGATTCCGACGCCTCTTTTCCGTTGAGCGTGAGGGATACCGTCCGGGGACGCCATAGGGTCGATGACCACCAGATTGAGAAACGCTCGACGGGACAACGATCATGCCATCTGATATGCAAGCCGGACCCAAAAATATCGGCTTTGTGGCGACGCGCTTTGCCGGAACCGACGGCGTATCGCTGGAGGCCGCCAAATGGGCCGAGGTGTTGAGCGAAAAGGGGCATCGTTGTTTCTGGTTTGGCGGCGAGCTGGACCGGCCGGCCGCGGTCAGCGAACTGGTACCCGAAGCGCATTTCCAGACCGAACGCAACCAGGAGATCATGCAAGCGGTCTTCGGCCACAAGGCCCGCCCCCCGGCCATTACCGATGCCATTCATGAATTGCGCCACTACCTGCGCAGCCGCCTGCATGGCTTTATCCGGCGGTTCGACCTGGACATGCTGGTTGTTCAGAACGCCCTGACCATTCCCATGCAGATCCCCCTCGGTCTGGCCCTCTCCGAGGTTATCGCCGAAACCCTGATCCCCACCATTGCCCACCACCATGATTTTTACTGGGAGCGGGTGCGCTTCGCGGTGAATGCGGTGGGCGACTATCTGCGCATGGCGTTTCCACCGCGGCTCAATAACATCGAACATGTGGTCATCAACTCCACCGCCCAGGAGGAGCTGGCCCACCGCAAGGGACTCTCATCGGTCATCATTCCCAACGTCCTTAATTTTGCCCACCCGCCGAATTCGCATCTTCCCTCGGACAATGACCTGCGGGCCGGCATCGGATTGAGCGACGACGATATCATGATCCTGCAACCCACCCGTGTCGTCCAGCGCAAGGGGATCGAACACGCCATCGAACTGGTCAAGGAACTGGACGATCCCCGCTGCAAACTCGTCATATCCCATGCGGCCGGCGACGAGGGCCTGGAGTATGCGGAGTGGCTGCAGGAAGACGCCCATAAAATGGGCGTCGATCTGCGTTTTCTGGAAGCCCCGGATAGAGCCACCCATCTGCCGCAACACGACGATTTTCGCCATCTCTCCCTCTGGGATATTTATCCCCATGCCGACTTCATCACCTATCCCAGCCTCTATGAGGGGTTCGGCAATGCCTTTCTGGAGGCGGTCTATTTCAAGAAGCCCCTGCTCATCAACCGCTATGCCATCTTCGTCAAGGACATCGAGCCCCAGGGGTTCGACATGGTCGTCATGGACGGTTTTCTCACCCGCCACAATGTCCAGGCGGTGCGGGAGGTGCTGGCCTCGCCGGAGCGGCGCGCGCAAATGGTGAACCACAACTACCGGGTGGCGGCGCGCCACTATTCCTATGGTATTCTGCGTGAACGTCTGGGCAGTCTCATGCTGAACTTTTTCGGTATGGAAAACGGAGCCCTTGATCCCCCGAAGGAACGCTCTTTACAGCGTTGCGGAAAATAGACGATGCCGGTCAACCTCCAACAAATTCCCGATCCGGACCAACGGCTGTTGCTGAGCCGGGGGGATACGGTGACCTTTACCCTGCGCCTGCCCCGTCCGTTGAAGGGACAGGCCTGGCTGCGCGCGAACATCGGCCATGCGGCCACCATCCGCCAGGAAATCATCCGCCAGGCCGAACGGGATGAAAACCCGCTGGGGCGCGACTGGTACGACCGCCCCATGTCGCCCGTAAACGATGTGGAATTCCGCATCGTGGTGCCGCTTCAGCAGGTGGGCCATTTCGAAGCCAAATGTTATTTTCTGGAAGATGGCGGGCATCCCCCCCTCTGGCCCCGGGGCGGCAACACCATCGTCAATGTCGAGCCGGCCACCAGCTGTGCGGCCAACATTATTTACAATGCCTTTGTGCGGCAGTTCGGGCCCAATCGGGACGGCCGGGTCGGCCCGGAGTGGGCCTGTGAGGCCGTCAACGAACTGGATCACAAGCAGTTCACCGTCATTCCCCCTTCGGGCACCTTTCGCGACCTGATCGAGCACCTGGATTTTATCATCGGGGAGCTGGGATGCACCATTATCCAACTCCTGCCGATTCACCCGACCCCCACCACCTACGCCCGCATGGGGCGTTTCGGAAGCCCCTATGCCGCCTTGAGCTTTCTGGATGTGGATCCCGCCCTGGCCCGTTTCGATCCGGCCGCCACCCCCCTGGAACAATTCGGCGAACTGGTGGATGCCGTCCACGCCCGCGGAGCCCGGATTTTTCTGGATATCGCCATCAATCACACCGGCTGGGCGGCCCGCCTGCACGGCATGCATCCGGAATGGCTGGCCCGGGACGACGGGGGCCGCATCGAAGTCCCCGGTGCCTGGGGGGTCGAATGGGCGGACCTGACGCGCCTCGATTACGCCCACCGGGACTTGTGGCGCTTCATGGCCAACATGTTTCTGACCTGGTGCCGCCGGGGAGTGGACGGTTTCCGCTGTGATGCCGGCTACATGATTCCGGAACCGGCCTGGCGCTACATGGTGGCCAAGGTGCGCCGCCAATTTCCGGATACGATTTTTCTGCTGGAGGGCCTGGGCGGCAAGATATCCGTCACCCGCGCCCTGCTCAATCGGGCCAACTTCAACTGGGCCTACTCGGAATTGTTCCAGAATTACGACCGCGGCCAGATCGAGTCCTACCTCCCGGGGGCGCTCGACATCGCGTGCACCGACGGATTGACGGTCAACTTTGCCGAAACCCACGACAACCTGCGGCTGGCCGCCCGCTCCCAGGAGTGGGCCCGTCTGCGCACGGCCCTGTGCGCCCTGTTTGCCCCCCAGGGCGCCTTTGGGTTTGCCAACGGCGTGGAATGGTTTGCCACGGAAAAAATCAACGTGCACGACTCGCCCTCGCTCAATTGGGGGGCTGTTCCGAACCAGGTGGCGGTCATTCGCCGTTTGTCGGATCTGCTCAAACACCACCCCTGTTTCCACGATCAGACCCGGTTGCAATTGATTCAGGCCGACGGGGGCAATGTGGCGGTCATGCTGCGCCACCATCAGCCCACACATCAACGTCTGCTGGTGGTGGTCAACCTGGACGACAAGACCCCGGCCACGGCCAGTTGGCTGTCGGAGGCCGCCCCTGAAATGCCTTCGGAATTGACGGATCTTCTTTCGGGCCGCTCCCTGACGCCCCTTCGGCAGGATGGTTATGTGCGCTGCGACCTGGCGCCCGGGGAGGTATTGTGCCTGGCACCCTCTGAAACCGGCTTCACGCCTCCGGAACCGGAGACCGGGGCCTTGATGGCCGCCGTTCCAAGGGTTGAACAGCAACGCCGAAGGGCCAAGGTGCTGGATCTGGTAATGCATTGGAACGGCGGCCGATGCGATGGACTGGATATCGACGCTTTAGCGGAAGAGCTGGCGGCGGACCCCCTGGCCCTCTGCCGCCGCCTGGGCAACGCTGGAAGCGATCCGGGTGTCACCCGCTGGCAATGGCCGCAGGATCTCCATCGGCAGGTCATGATTCCTCCCGGGCACGTGCTGCTGGTGGAGGCCCCCCACCCTTTTCAGGCGCGCATCGTGCTGAATCGCCGGGTGATCGGCCAGGAAACCTCGCTGGCAGGCCGCGACGCGGGGCATTTTGCCTTCTTTACCCTGGGCGAAACGCCCTCGAATACGGTTACCGTGGGGTTGGAACTTTTTCTCTACACGCCCGAAGCCACCGAGCGCTCCCTTACGGACATGCTCCTGCTGACCGCCGCGGAAAGTATGTCTGTGCGCACCTTATGGCCCCGTCAGGGCCTGCCCGACGCCCCGTTGGTTTGGCTGGGCACCAACGGCCGCGGCGCCATGAGCCACACCCCGGTCCGCTGGGGTGTTCTTTACAGCCGCTACGATGCCCTGCTGGCCGCCAATCTGAACCCCGAAGTGCCCGAGGACCGCTGGATCATGCTGACCCGTCTGCGCGCCTGGGTCGTGTTCCAGGGCTACTCCCAGGAAATCCGCCATGACTGTCTGGAATCGTTTCATTACGACGGGCAAAACCGGGCCCGCTGGCGATTTCACATGCCCACGGGGCAGGGGCAATCCATCCGCCTCACTGTTTCGATCGACATGCCGGAGGCGGCCAATGCCGTCCGGATCGCTTTTGTGAGGGAGCCGGCCGGTCAGGTGCCCAACGGCCTGCCAGACGATCTGCCGGTTCACCTGATCCTGCGTCCCGATATCGAGGACCGCAATTTTCACGCTACCACCAAGGCCTACCTTGGACCTGAAACCGGGTTTCCCGCGGCGGTGACACCCCGGGCCGACGGATTCATCTTTCGGCCGGATTCCGAGCGGCAGCTGCAGCTGAGCACCACCCTGGGGCATTATGTCCATGAGCCGGAATGGACCTATATGGTCCACCGCCCGCTGGAGGAGGAAAGGGGGCTCGATGCGGCCTCAGACCTATTCAGCCCGGGATACATCACCGCCCCTTTGTCCGGGGGCGCCCGGCAGATTCTCCGGGCCTCCGTTAACGGCCACGACGGGGCCGCCGCCGATAAAGGCGAGCGTCAGGCCGGCCTTTTGGAAAAATATCGCGATACCGAGTTGGCCCTGCGGCAAGCCATGTCGCAGTTTATCGTCCAGAGAGGATCATTCGCCACGGTCATCGCCGGTTATCCCTGGTTTCTGGACTGGGGGCGGGATACTTTGATCTTTTGCCGGGGGATGATCGCCGCCGGTATGACCGAAACCGCGGTCAACATCATCCGTCAGTTTGCCGCTTTCGAGCAGGACGGCACCCTGCCGAATATGATCCGCGGCAACGACGCCAGTGACCGGGATACATCGGATGCCCCTTTATGGCTCTTCGTCGTCTGCCGGGACCTGATCCGGAAGGGTCATACCGATATCCTCGATATGCCCTGCGGCGAACGACCCCTCCGGAAGGTCTTGGCCGACCTGGCCGGGGCCCTGGTTCGGGGTACGCCCAACGGAATTGTCATGGACCATGAATCCGCGCTCCTTTTCAGCCCGGCCCATTTTACCTGGATGGACACGAACTATCCGGCCGGTACGCCGCGGGAGGGCTACCCCATCGAAATTCAGGCCTTATGGTTCGCCGCGCTGGATTTCCTGGCGGAATACGGGGACCCGTCCGGCAGGACGGAATGGCGCCGGCGGGCCGCGCAGGTTGAAGCCTCCATCAACCGGCTGTATTTTAATGATGACTTGGGGTATCTAGTGGATTGCTTACACGGTCCGACCGGCCGGCCGGCTAGGGCCTGCCAGGCCGACGATGCCCTGCGACCCAACCAGCTTTTTGCGATTACCTTGGGGGCCGTTCACGATCCGGCCAAGACCGGGCGTATCGTTGCGGCGTGCGAGGCATTGATTGTGCCGGGCGCTATCCGCAGCCTGGCCGATCGGCCGGTCAAGATCCCGCTGGCCATCCACCATCAGGGGCATCTCTTGAACGATCCCCATCGCCCCTACCAGGGCCGCTACCAGGGGGATGAGGACACCCGGCGCAAGCCCGCCTACCACAACGGTACCGCGTGGACATGGGTCTTCCCTTCCTTTTGCGAAGCGTGGGATATGGTTCACGGCGCAAGCAGGCGGGCAGCCTGTCGGGCGCTCCTGGCGACATCGGCGGCCTACATGAATGGCGGTTGCCTGGGGCATATACCGGAAATCGTGGATGGCAGCAGCCCCCACCAGCCACGGGGCTGCGACGCCCAGGCCTGGTCGGTGAGCGAAGTCTACCGGGTGTGGCGGCGCTTGAATCACGATGCGGAAGGCGCCTGACGGCGACCGATAGCGGTCAACTTAGAAATTGAAAAACCCGCCCCCCCGGGGCGGCATACATATTCTTTAACGGAGACGAGTTCATGCGCAACATTCAGACTTTTCAGGTGTTTCCCTTTATTCCCGAATCCCTGGCGTTCCTGGAAACCTTGACCCGGAACCTGTGGTGGTGCTGGCAGCGGGACGCTTTCGAGCTGTTTCGCCGTATCCACCCCGGCCTGTGGCATCAATGCCAGGGCAACCCCATCCTGTTTTTTACCCGCATCCCCCAGGAACGCCTGCAGGAACTCGCCCGGGACAAAAGCTTCATCGCCCACATGGAGCGGGTGCGCCTCCATTTCGAGTCCCAGGTCATGAGTCCGCCCTCCGAAGACGGGCCCTTTGCGCCCGAGGCGACGATCGGCTATTTTTCAATGGAATTCGGCATGCACGAAAGCGTGCCCCTTTATTCCGGCGGCCTCGGCATTCTGGCGGGCGACCACCTCAAAGCGGCTTCTGATTTGAGGCTGCCCCTGGTGGGTATCGGGCTATTTTACCGACAGGGATACTTCCGGCAGTTTTTAAACGACGATGGCTGGCAGCAGGAGACCTACCCCGAGAACGACATTTTTATGCTACCCATCGAAAGGGCCCGAACCCCCGAAGGCCAGGAAATCCTAGTGCAAGTGGACAGCCCTGACGGCCCCCTTCACGCCATGGCCTGGGAAATTCGCGTCGGCCGCATTCCCCTTTATCTGCTGGACACCAATGTTCGCGAAAACCCCCCGGCCCTGCGGGACATCACCGCCCGGCTCTATTCGGGCGGCAGCCGGCGGCGCCTGGCCCAGGAAATCGTTCTGGGAATTGGCGGCATGCGGGTTTTGGAAAAGCTGAATCGCAATCCCCAGGTGGTTCACATGAACGAGGGACACTCGGCTTTTGCCAGTCTGGAGCGGCTCTCCCAGCTGGTGCAGTCCGAAGGTCTGGATTTGAAGACCGCCACCCAGGTGTTACCGCGCACCACCGTGTTCACTACCCACACCCCGGTGGCGGCGGGCCACGATGATTTTCCAGTGGATATGGTCATGCCCTGCCTGAAACCTTTCGAGGAAAAACTCGGTACCCATGTGGCCGCCATCGTTCGATGGGGTCAGCCCCAGGGCGGTTCTCCCGAGACACCGCTTTCCATGTTTATTTTGGGCAAGCGCATGTCAGCCTACTGCAACGGCGTCAGTGAGCTGCACGGGGCCGTCGCCCGGCGGATGTGGCACCATCTCTGGCCCGGGATTCCCGAGGACGAGGTCCCTATCACCCACGTCACCAACGGGGTTCACATTCCCACCTGGACCTCCTCGGAAACCAGCCTGCTGTTCGAACGCTATATCGGACCGGACTGGCACTTGGCGGTCGGGACCTCCGACAACGGTCACCGCCTGGAAGAAATGTACGACGAGGAGCTCTGGCACGCCCACGAAATCAACCGCGCCCGTCTCATCCGAACCTGCCGACGCCGCATGGCGGACCAATACGGTCGGCGCAACGCCCCCATTACGATTATGAAGGAGATGGAGTCTGTTCTGGACCAGGACATTTTGACCATTGCCTTTGCCCGCCGGTTTGCCACTTACAAGCGGGCCAATCTTCTGCTGCAAGACCCTGATCGGTTGGAGGCCATGATCAATTCGGAGGACCATCCCGTGCAGTTTATCTTTGCCGGCAAGGCCCATCCCCAGGACAACGAAGGCAAGGAATTGATCCGGCGCCTGGTGGAGTTCGGGCGGCGTCCCGGCATCCGGCACCGATTTATCTTTCTTGAAGACTATGACATGCAGGTCGCCCGGCGGTTTATCCAGGGGGCCGATGTCTGGCTGAACACCCCCCGCCGGCCGTTTGAAGCCTGCGGCACCTCCGGCATGAAAGCGGCCATCAACGGCGTCCTCAACGTCAGCGTTCTCGACGGGTGGTGGTGTGAAGGCTACCGGGATGACCGGGGCTGGCGTATCGGCAACGGTGAGGAATTCGAGGATGCCGACTACCAGGACCGCATCGAGGGCCAAGCCCTCTACAATGTTTTGGAAAACGAGGTGATCCCCTGTTTTTACGATCGTGAAGCCGGTGGTCTGCCCCTGCGCTGGCTGGCCCGCATGAAGGCCTCCATGAAAATGGCCATGCAGGATTTCAGCGCCCAGCGCATGGTCAACCAATACAGCACACGCTTCTACACGCAGGCGGTACAACACTATCACGACCTCCTGGCCGATCAGGCCCGGCTGGCCGTGCAGAAAAGCCAAACCAACGAGCGCCTGACGAAGCTATGGAAGGAAATCGTCATCGATTTCCCGGTGTTGCAAACCGAGGGGACCCTGCGGGTGGGCGACCGGCTCCAGATCAACGTACTTGTCAATCTGGGTCAGATCAAGCCCGACGAAGTCGATGTGGAACTCTGCTATGGCCCACCCAAAACCGTGGACCGCTTGGAGGAAACCTATCGCAAAACCATGACCGTTCAGGAGACGCTCAGCGAAAACCGCTATCTTTACAGCTGCTCCCTGCCATGCGATGCAGCCGGTCGCTACGGGTTTACCGCACGGGTGACACCGAAGGGCGATATCTGGACACGCTATACCCCGGGACTGATCGCCTGGGCCTGATGGATGAGGACGATTCGCGGCGGACCGCTTATTGAATCGGGGGTGATAGCCCCACCAAAGCCCTCGGGATCGGGGAAGGAGGAGGCCCCCAAAGGGAGATTTTTATGCCAACGCCTTTAAGCAACCCCACCGTATTGGTGGTAACCCCTGAAGTCACCTATCTGCCGGAAGGTATGGGCAACATGTCCAACCACCTGACGGCCAAAGCCGGCGGCCTGGCCGATGTATCCGCCGCTCTGATCAGTGCGTTATTCGACCAGGGCGCCGATGTGCACGTCGCCCTGCCGGACTATCGCGAAATTTTTGCCGCCCAGACGGCGCCGCTTTTAAAAAACGAATTTCGGCGCATTCGCGACAAGATGCCGGATGAACGCATCCATTTAGCCGAAGACCGCGCCTTTTTCTACATGAACACGGTCTATTCCCATTATGGGGCGGATAACATCAAAATCGCCCTGGCGTTCCAGCGCGAAATTATCAACAACATCATGCCCCGCGTCAAACCGGACTTGATCCATTGCAATGACTGGATGACCGGTCTAATTCCGGCCGCCGCACGGGAAATGGGCATCCCCTGCCTGTTTACCGTTCATAATATCCATACCGTCAAGGCCTTGCTGGCCTACATCGAAGACCGCGGTGTCGACGCGGCCTATTTCTGGCACCACCTCTACTACGAGAACATGGCAATGGAATATGAGGAAACCCGGGATACCAATCCTGTGGATTTCCTGGTGAGCGGCATCTTCGGCGCCCATTTCGTGAATACGGTCAGTCCCACCTTTCTCAGGGAAATCGTGGATGGCCATCACCATTTTGTTGCGCCTCATATTCGGCAGGAACTGGCCAATAAATACTATGCCGAATGCGCCACCGGGATTCTCAACGCCCCCGATCCATCTTATCGCCCCGAGACGGACGACGCCCTAGCGCAACCCTATTCCGCCAAGGATCACGCCCGCGGCAAACAAGCCAACAAGCGCTATCTGCAGCGCAGTCTAGGCCTCGTGCCGGACGACCGGGCACCGCTTTTTTTCTGGCCCCATCGCCTGGACCCGGTGCAGAAGGGCTGTCAGCTGCTGGCCGACATTCTCTACCGGGTGGTATCCCAATACTGGGATCAGCACCTGCAGATCGTTTTTGTGGCCAATGGCGACTACAAGAACATCTTCCATAATATCGTGGCCTTCCACGAACTTTACGACCGGGTGGCCGTCTGTGGGTTTGACGAAACACTGGCCCGGGTGGCCTATGCCGCTTCCGACTTCATGCTGATGCCGTCACGCTTCGAGCCCTGCGGACTGCCCCAGATGATCGGGCCCCTTTACGGCTGTCTGCCCGTAGCCCACGATACCGGCGGAATTCATGACACCGTCGCCCATCTGTCGCCGGAAACGGATTCGGGCAACGGCTTCCTTTTCGAAACCTACGACAGCCCTGGACTTTTCTGGGCCATGGAGCAAGCCATGCTTTTCCATGAATTGCCGGAAGAAACACGGCGTCGACAAATCCAACGCATCATGGAGGAAAGCGTCAAGACGTTCAATCACGACGTCACCGCTCGTCATTACATGCAGCTTTATGAAAAAATGCTGCATCGCCCCCTGATCGCCGAACGACCCTATTAAGGTGCGCCCATGAGCTCAGGACAATCCAGCGATGCCCCCATCTGGCTGAACCGCCTGCTTGCGAAAGATCCCTGGCTGGCGCCTTTTCGCGAAGGATTGGTCCGGCGGCGGCAAACCATGGAATCCGCCCGCGACAGACTTCTGGCCGACGGTGACCCCTTGCAGGAGGTGGCTCGCGACCATCACTATTTCGGCCTTCATGCGGAAGCCGACGGGTGGGTTTTCCGGGAATGGGCCCCCAATGCCACAGCAGTCTTTCTGTTGGGGACGTTTAATGCCTGGGAGGAAAACCCGTCTTTTGCCCTCCAGCGCACGACGGCGCGGAACGGGGTCTGGGAACTTCGTCTGGCCAGGGATCAAATCGCGCACGGGGATTTGTATCGATTGCGCCTCTATTGGCCGGACGGCCAGGGGGAGCGGCTGCCAGTCTACGCCCGTCGGGTGGTCCAGGATCCCCATACCCATATCTTCAACGCTCAGGTCTGGTACCCGCCGGAACCCTATCGCTGGAACCATGCCGCACCGGCGGCGCCGGATCCGATCCTGATCTACGAAACCCATGTGGGCATGGCCCAGGAAAAACACGGTGTCGGCACCTACCGGGAATTTGCCGACCTTTTGGTGCCCCGCATCAAACGCTCCGGCTACAACACCATCCAGTTGATGGCGGTCCAGGAGCATCCCTATTATGGGTCCTTCGGCTACCAGGTGTCCAATTTTTTTGCGGCCTCCTCGCGCTTCGGCACACCGGAAGATCTCAAATACCTGGTGGACGCGGCCCATGGGGCCGGTCTGCGGGTGGTCATGGACATCGTCCATTCCCATGCCGTTTCCAACGAGGTGGAGGGCCTGAGCCGATTTGACGGAACGCTCCACCAGTACTTTCACGACGGGCCGCGGGGCCATCATGCCGCCTGGGATTCCCGCTGCTTTGACTACCACAAGGTCGAGGTGCTGCGCTTTTTGCTGTCCAACTGCCGCTTTTGGCTGGAAGAATATCGTTTTGACGGCTTCCGCTTCGACGGCATCACCAGCATGCTCTACCTGGATCACGGGCTGGGAAAAGCCTTTACCAGCTATAACGATTATTTCAGCGGGAACGTGGATGAGGATGCCGTGGCCTACCTGACCCTGGCCAACGAGGTGGTCCAGGCCGTCAATCCCCAGGCCGTTACCATTGCCGAGGACATCAGCGGTCTGCCGGGGCTGGCCCTGCCCATCGACCAGGGAGGGGTCGGCTTCGATTACCGCTTTGCCATGGGGATCGCCGATCAGTGGATCCGGCTGACCAAGGAGGTGCCCGATGAGAACTGGCAGATCGGCAGCATCTGGCACGAACTGACCAACCGCCGGGCCCATGAAAAGTCCATCAGCTACGCCGAATGCCACGACCAGGCCCTGGTGGGGGATAAAGCCCTCATGTTCCGCCTGGCCGATGCCGCCATGTACGATCACATGCACCGGGACGATCCGGACCTGACCATGGACCGGGCCGTGGCCCTGCATAAGATGATTCGCCTGATCACCCTAGCCACGGCCGGCAACGGTTACCTGACCTTCATGGGCAATGAATTCGGCCATCCCGAATGGATCGACTTTCCCCGGGAGGGCAACAACTGGTCCTACCACTATGCCCGCCGTCAATGGCACCTGGCGGACCATCCGGATTTGAAATACGGTCTGCTGGCCGCCTTTGACCGGGCGATGCTGGAACTGGTGAAGACCCGCGCGCTCTTCCAGGATCCCTGGGCGCATCTGGTATACGAACACAACGACGACAAGATTCTGACCTTCGCCCGCCACGACCTGCTCTTCGTTTTCGGCTTTCACCCCACCCAATCGTTCAGCGACTACAGCTTCCCCACAACTCCGGGAAAATACCGGCTGATATTCGACAGTGATCGGCCGGCGTTCGGCGGCCATGGTCGCCTGCGATCCGACCAGGAACACCTTACCCTCCCGGAGGCCCAGGATCCCTCAGGGACCCGGTACCGGCTGCAACTCTATATCCCCAACCGCACCGCCCAGGTGCTGCTGAAGGTGGATTGATTCTCTATCCGCAAGTTATGGGATGGGATGAAGGAAACGGGAAGGCGTGTGCCCCATCCCCGGGGAAAGCTGCCGGGAGGGCGCTTCAAATCCCGTTTTTATAATGGCGATAAAAGCGCATCACCTTTTCCACGTAACGCTCGGTCTCGGGTATGGGGGGTATGCGCTGGTAGCGGTCCACGATGGTAGGGCCGGCATTGTAGGCCGACAGGCATAGGGCCAACTGGCCCTGGTAGCGATCGTAAAGCGAGCGGAAATAGCGGGTACCGCCCATGATATTTTGGTGGGGGTCAAAGGGATCTTTGATATTTAAGGCCGGGAAGTTCTGCGGCATGATCTGCATAAGCCCGCGGGCGCCTTTCTTGGATATCGCCCGCGGATTGAAGCTGGATTCCGCCTGGATAATGGCTTTGACCAGATAAAAGTCGATGCCGTGGCGCCGGGCGGCTTCCTTGATGATGCGGTCGTAGGTGGTGGTGTCGGCCGGGGTATAGAACCGGGGTTTATGGGTGCGGATATAGAGGCGGTACTCCGGGGAGGACGGTGTATTGGTGAAATGCATCACGCCGTCGTTATCACGATACATGTAAATATCGGCGGCCGCTGGCAGGCCTGCCAGCAACAGCGTCGCCGCGAGGAGTGTGTAGAGCCCCCGCCGTATAATTGTGATTACGTCCGCTCGCATAAGCCTGCGTTTGCCTGTGGTTGAAAACCGGTTCCCCATCCAATCCCTTGCGGGCCGTCATTATTTTTTATAGGTCGTTTTTTTCAGAAACTCAAGACCTCCACTCGCGGCGGCCCTCCAGTGCATAGGATATCGGAAGCGCGCTCCCCTCGAGGCTTGCCGGGCGGGACCCTATCCGCACTATCGGCGTAGCGCGGCGGGAACTTGAGCCCTTTGGCCGGGCGAGCCGGCATATGGAAGGGCCGGACGTTGAGCGCCGGAAGGGAAAACAGGGGGGCGGGATCCGTCCAACCTTTTTCGCGCCGGCGTTCAGTCGTTTTGGTCCGGATCCCCAGGGTCGGCCGGCGCCCATGAGCGCTGTTTCCGAATCGCCTGATACTGCTTGAGGATGAAACGGGCGGGAAAGGCTGGAAGGGCGAGATAGGGCAGGGTATTCCGACAAAATTCATCCTGGAAGGTTTGAAGCAATTGCGCTTTGTCTTCGCTGGGCACGAAGACGCGCTGCTTGCGGCTGACATAGGTCACGCAGGGACCCAATACCCGGCGCAGCGTTTCCAGGGCCGGGCGGTCGCCATCCAGCGCCGATAGGCTGTGGGTGTCAACCGGGATGTCGATGCGGGCTTCCAGGGCCACGATCCAGCGGTCGGCGGTTTGCGGGCGGGAGAGATTCACCAGTTGGAGCGTCATCCCGTTAGGCAATTGACGGGTTTCAAGCGGTGTGTCGTTCATCTGCAAGACCTCCCTTCAACCGGATACCGGCAATATAATGTCTATGATGGGTAAACCGGGCGGGTACAAGGCATGGGATGATAGCTTAGCGGAAACCGCCTCAACTGATGGGCAGCATATAGTCTGCCAGGCGGCTGGATGTTTTGCGCAGGTTGTTGCTGAGCAAAATGGCGATACCCTTCAGCAGCTTGATGCCGATGTTGGCATGACGGTGCAAAATCAGGTCGAAGGCCGCCTGGGAGAGAATGAACAGCTTGGCGTTGTCGCGCGCTTTGATGGTGGCCGAGCGCGGCATGTTTTCAATGACCGACATTTCGCCGATGGACTGCCCCTTGTGCAGGGTGGTGATGACGATCTCCTGCTCCTTCGCCGTGGGTTGTTTGATGACATCCAGCGTACCGTGGGCGATGAAACACATGAAATTGCCCCGGTCGGCCTCCTGAAAGAGAAGCTCGCCCGGCTGCAACTCGATCACGTTCATGTGTTTGGCCACCAATTTGATTTCTTCAGCATTCATCCGGCTGAAAAGCGGGATGTTCGTGAAAAACGCAATGATGGCTTTTGACAGATTAGGATCCATCCTCTAAAACCCTCACGTCGGGCGCTTGCTCGCGCCGGATACCCGTATATATAATGCTTCTAACAAAATTTGCACGCTAAATGAAGCCTTTCTTCACCACCATACCCTTTAAAGGAGGCCTGCCATGACCAACGCGCTCCCCACGCGCGAAGACGCCTGGAAGCTGCTGACATCCTACAATCAAAGCGAGAGCCTGCGCAAACACGCCCTGGCCGTGGAGGGCGTCATGCGCTATTTCGCCCGCCAATACGGTGAAGACGAAACCGTCTGGGGAATTATCGGCCTGATCCACGATCTGGACTACGAGCAGTATCCGGATCAGCACTGCATCAAGACCGAGGAAATCCTGCGGGAGCATGAATGGCCGGAGGACTATATCCGGGCCGTGATCAGCCACGGCTACGGTATCTGCACGGATGTGGAGCCCCGCTCGACCATGGAAAAAGTGCTGTTTGCGGTGGACGAACTGACCGGCCTGGTAACCACCACGGCCCTGGTGCGCCCTTCGAAAAGCGTCATGGATCTCAAGGTCAAATCCGTGAAAAAGAAATGGAAGGACAAACGCTTCGCCGCCGGTGTGGATCGATCCATCATCGAGAAGGGGGCCGCCATGCTGGACATGGAACTCGCGGCCCTCATCACCGGTACCATTATGGGAATGCAGGAGGTGGCCGATGCCATCGGCCTTAAAGGAGAGCCCGCCTAGACGGGCCGTTTCGAAGGACTGGCGTAAGGAGAGGGGGCCATCGCTTCAGGAAATTGTCCGCCGCCCCCCGCTTGAGGGCGGGAGGCGGCGGGTGCAGGGTTAATGCACTTCTTCAAATTCAGCGTCCACGACATCCTCATGGGATTTCCGGGAAGGCCCGGCAGACGCCGTTTCCCCGGTTCCCGCACCGCCAGCCCCCTGGCTGTAGGCCGTGGACCCCATCTGCTGGGCGATGCGTTTGAGATCCTCGCTCAGGCGGCGGATCTCGGCCACGTCATCCCCCTGCATGGCGGTCTTTAAAGCCTGGACCGCGTTGCTGACCTGGGTCCGGGAACTCTCGTCCAACCGGCCCTGCAACTCCTGCAGGCTTTTTTCGGTGGTGTAGACCAGGGCATCCGCCTCGTTGCGGGCGTCCACGAGCCCTTTCTTGCGGCGGTCCTCATCGGCATGCATTTCCGCTTCCCGCACCAGGCGGTCGACATCGTCCTTATTCAGACCGCTGGAAGCCGTGATGCGGATAGACTGCTCCTTGCCGGTGGCCTGATCCTTGGCCGAAACACTGACAATGCCGTTGGCGTCGATGTCGAAAGAGACCTCGATCTGGGGCATGCCCCGGGGGGCCGGTGCGATCCCGGTCAGTTCGAAGCGGCCGAGGGTCTTGTTGTCCGAGGCCATCTCCCGCTCACCCTGCAGAACATGCACCGTTACGGCCGGCTGGTTGTCTTCCGCGGTGGAAAACACCTGGCTCTGACGGGCCGGAATGGTGGTGTTGCGTTCGATCAGCCGCGTCATGACACCGCCTAGGGTTTCGATGCCCAGGGACAGCGGGGTCACATCCAGCAGCAGCACGTCCTTGATGTCACCTTTCAGGACGGCTCCCTGGATAGCGGCCCCCATGGCCACCACTTCGTCCGGATTGACACCCTTGCCGGGCTCGCGGCCGAAAATTGCCTTCACGCGCGCCTGGACAGCCGGCATACGAGTCATACCGCCCACCAGAATGACGTCGTCGATCTCGCCTGAAGAAAGACCTGCATCCTTCATGGCCTGACGGCATGGTCCTTCCAGCCTGTTCAGCAATTCGGCCACCAGTGCTTCCAGTTTGGCCCGGGACAGCTTGATGTTCATGTGTTTGGGACCACCGGCATCGGCCGTGATAAAGGGCAGATTGATCTCCGTTTCCATCGAAGAGGAAAGTTCCATCTTGGCCTTTTCGGCAGCTTCTTTGAGCCGCTGCAAGGCCATCTTGTCGGAACGCACATCGATGCCCTGATCCTTGCGGAAGGTGTCCGCCAGATAGTCGATCAGACGCAGGTCGAAATCCTCGCCCCCCAGATGGGTGTCGCCGTTGGTGGCCTTGACTTCGAACACCCCGTCCCCGATTTCCAGGATGGAGATGTCAAAGGTGCCGCCGCCAAGATCGAACACCGCGATTTTTTTATCTTTTTTTCCTTCCAAGCCATAGGCCAGGGAGGCGGCCGTAGGCTCGTTGATGATGCGCAGGACGTTCAGACCGGCGATTTTACCGGCGTCCTTGGTGGCCTGGCGCTGACTGTCGTCGAAATAGGCCGGCACGGTGATGACCGCGTCGGTGACCTTTTCCCCGAGGTAGTCCTCCGCCGCCTTGCGTATGGTGCTCAAAATAAAGGACGAAATCTCCGCCGGACTGTAAGCCTTATCTTTGAGACGGACGCGCACGTCGCCGTTTTCGGCTGCCTCGATCCGATAGGGCAATACCGGAACGTCCCGCTGGACCTCGGCTGAAGTATATTTTCGTCCGATCAGCCGTTTGACACCGAAAACCGTATTTTCCGGATTGGTAACGGCCTGGCGTTTGGCAATCTGACCCACAAGGCGCTCACCCGCGTCGTTGACAGCCACGATGGAAGGCGTGGTACGGCCCCCCTCGCTGTTGGTGATCACCTTGGTGTCTTTGTTCTCCATGATCGCGACACAAGAATTGGTGGTGCCCAGATCAATTCCAATAACCTTACCCATGATGAATACCCCCTATATAGATTATTATTACATTACTTAAAAACATTTATAACAAAAGTAATGTTTGTCGTGGGGGTGTCAAGGGTATGGGGGTACCGCCCTCCAAATTTTCTCAGCCATATTACAAAAGGCGGCTTACCCTGTGGAGCGCTGTTGTTTCTTGGCCCACTGGGCCGCACCGATCCCGGCCACGCAGCCTTCCCCGACCGCTTTGGCCATCTGCCAGGGCATCCCGCAAATATCGCCGGCGGCAAAAATGCCGGGTACATTGGTCTCCTGCTGCTTATTGGTCCGAATGTATTTCATGCTGTCATCCAGCTGAATGCCCAGATTGAGCGCCAACTCCAACACCCCCTTGGCGCCCAGTTCGACAAAGACCCCTTGCACCGCCAGACGGGAACCATCCCCCAGGCGAACCCCTTCCACCGCCTCGTTGCCGTAAATGGCTTCAATATGCTGGCCTTCATGAAGGATGACCGGCGAGGATAGAAGGTCTTTTTTCAGGGTTTCGGCCACCGCCAGGCCATCGCAGACCAAATGCACCTCGCGCGCCGTTTTAGTGAGGGTCAGGGCGCCGTCCACAGCCGCGCTTTCCCCGCCAGCCACACACACGTCCATCCCCCGGAAAAAAAGGCCATCGCAATCCACGCAAAAGCTGACACCCTTGCCCAAGAATTCCTTCTCCCCGGGAACCCCCAAGTGATTGCGCTTGGAGCCCGTGGCCAGGATCAAACTCCAGGCCTCGATTTCTGCACCGCCTTCCGTGCGAAGGCGAAAGCGATCCCCCTCCGTAACGATCCCCAAAACATTTTCTTCCCTGACATGGGCTCCGAAGCGCCGCGCCTGTTCGAGGCCGCGCGCCAGCATTTCTTCGCCGGAAATATTGAACAGACTGAAATAGTTTTCGATATGCGCACTGAAAAGGCTGCTTTTCTCAATGCTTCCCAAAAGCAGAACGGATGTCTTGCGCCGGGCCGCATGGACCGCCGCCTGGAGCCCGGCCGGTCCCAGGCCCAGAATGACGACATCGTAGTCAAGTGGTTTCATCAATTGACCCTCCGTGGGTTGGGGTTGCTGTCGTTGGGTTGCCCCTATCATTATAGGAACTAAACCATCGGATGCCACCTGCCGCTCCGGGGGTTGCGAATGGACTTTTCGATGCAAATGATTTAGATTTCCTTAAGCATGCAGTAGGGCGGTCGACGGTGCGCGGCCGATTCCGATAATGCCAGCCCCTTACCACTCAAGATGATTCAGGAAATCTTACGATGACCAACGATGTGCTCGCAGGACGACGGATCGGGTTTATCGGCGCCGGTAATATGGCCGAAGCCATCATTCGGGGATTGCTGGACAGCCAGACAGTGAGTCCCGGAAACATCACGGCTTCCGATGTCATGCCCGAGCGCCTTGAATTCATGGCAACCACCTATGGCATCGGCACCACGGAGGACAATGGGGCCCTGGTTGCGGGAGCCGACATCCTGGTGCTGGCGATCAAGCCCCAAGTGGCATCACAGGTGCTGGCCCACATCGCCTCCCACACCGATGACACCAAGCTGATCATCTCCATCGTGGCCGGCTTGACCTCCGTCACCATGAGCGCCGCTTTGGGCGCCGGACCGCGCATTGTACGCACGGTGCCCAACACGCCGGTTTTCGTAGGTGAGGGCATGGTCGCCATCGCTGCCGACGGACCCGCCCGTCAAGAGGATTATGCCGCGGCGGCGGCTATCTTCGAACCGGTGGCCCGCATCGTCATGGTGGAAGAAAAGCACATGGATGCCGCCATCGGGGTTTCCGGCTCCGGACCGGCCTACGGGTTTTTGATGATCGAGGCCCTGTCGGACGGCGGCGTTAAAATGGGCCTGCCGCGTCCGGTAGCACTCGAACTAGCCGCCCAGACCCTTCTCGGGGCGGCCAAGATGTGCCTCGAATCCGGCCGTCACCCCGGACAGCTGAAGGATATGGTCACCTCACCGGGGGGCACCACCATCGCGGCCCTGCACAAAATGGAAGCGGCCGGTGTGCGGGCTGCCTTGATGGATGCCGTGGAAGCCGCCACCCGGAAGTCAGAGGAGCTCGGTCGACAGGGATAGGCTTGTAAAACATGGGGGCGCCGACCGCTGTGATCTTTGCTTTCATCAGTGATCGCCATAGAGCCACAGCCATGACGCCGGAACGTCACCCGCAATGCGCCGTTAATCCCGCCAAGAAGGACTTGGACCATGAACCGCTTTTTTAAGGTCATCCTGCATCTCAGCGTTTTCGCCATCGGCATTCCCGTAGTGGCTTTCTCCAATTTCTGGGACTGGAACCTCCTGCGGGGGATGGTGCTGCCCATCCTGGCGACCGGATTTTTCATCTACCTGATTCTGTTTGTTGCCCTTGGAGGCTATCGGGTCTTTCAATCATCAACCTGACGGCACCTGCCTGAAGATGCCAGCAAGCAAACACCGGAAAGGAGCGTTCGCCATGTCCGACCGCACGATCCTTGAAATCTTCACGGACTATATCTGACCCTGGTGCTATTTCATTACCGGGCGTATTGAAAGACTGCAGCAGGAATTCGACATCGACCTTCGCTGGACATGGTTTCCCCTCCATCCGGAAACACCGGAGGAGGGCCGCCGCCTAGAGGATCTTTTTGCCGGACAACCCGTCAACATCCCGGAGATGCTGGCCCACCTTAAAAAAACCGCCGATCAGATGGGGTTGCCCTTCGGCGAACGCCATATGACCTTCAACAGCCGTAAGGCGCAGGAGCTTAGCAAGTGGGCCGAACAGCGCGGCCTGGGGGACGCTTTTCACCGCGCTGTTTTCGAGGCTTATTTTGCCGAGGGAAGGAATATCGGCCGACTGCCGGTGCTGTTGGAGATTGTGCAAGTCATCGGGGGGGATCCTGAAAAAGCACGCATCGCTTTGAACGATAGCCATTTCAAGGCGGCCGTGGATCAAGACTGGCAGCGCGCCCGGTCCATGGGAGTCACCGCCGTGCCGACCTTCGTCGCCAACGGCCGCCGCCTGGTGGGTGCCCATCGTTACCAGAATTTGGCGCGTTTTATAACACAGGCCCCAACAGACCCTTTCTCATAAGGAATCAAAAAAGTTTAAGCTGCACCTGCTGCACCTTACGGTCCACGGCAAGCTGCGGGGACTGGTGCTTCAAGAGCTGGCGCTCGATGTCGGACACAAACGGAGATAAGTCCCGCACTTCCTGACGGCCAAATAGGCGCCGCTTGCGGGACCATGTCAGATAAAGCTGCTCTTTGGCGCGGGTCAGTGCCACGTAAAACAGACGCCGCTCTTCATCCACATCCACGACGGCGCTATCCCCGCGACAAAGGGGAATCAAACCTTCCTCGCACCCAACGATAAATACCACCGGAAACTCCAATCCTTTGGCCGCGTGGATGGTGGACAAGGTCACTTTCTCCACCCGGGGCTGCACCATATCGGCATCACTTTGCAGGGCCAGCCGGGCGAAAAAACGCTCCGGATCCCCCTGGCATTGTCCGGCATGGACCACCAGGCGGTTCGCCGATTCCTGCAACCGCGCGGCGTCATCCTCCTCCTTTGTCCATTGGGCGGCCAGATGGCGGATGCGATCGGCAAGAGATAAGGACCTCAATTCGGCCGTGTGGTTTTGCAGATCGTCCAGTGCCTGGGCGAGCCGTCGCCTTTTGGACGCTGAGAGCGCCTGAAAAGGCCCGGCATCGATCTGCTCCATAGCTTGTGAAATGGTAAACTGATGGTGGTCCATGACGTCCAGCAATACCATCACGCTGGTTTTATCCATGGGGGGCAGCAGAAAAGCGGCCATTCGATTGATATCGTTGGCGGTTGCCATACCATAAGTGATGCGCAACAACGACAACCATGCCGCTACCCGCGGGTCTTCATAGTAGTGCCGGCGGCTGGCGGTTTGAAAGGGAATGCCGGCCTGCGCGAAGATCTCCGACAAAGTATCAGCCTGCTGGCTGGTACGGTAAAGGACAGCAAAATCCGCAAAGCTGTAATCGTGGGTCGCATAGCCGTCCACCTTGCCGGAATCGATCGCCAAAAAACCGGCTCCGCCGACGGCCTTTTCGATGGTCTGCCCCACCGCAACGGCTTCGGCCTTTTCCGACGGCAGCTCGATCACCGCCAGGTGCGGCATGCCGGTCAACCCCGAATAGAGCCGGGCCCCCATTCCCCCCAGACCGGATAGAGGGCTTTGACTGGGGCGGATCACCTGACCGGAGGCCGCCAAAATGGTTTCGGTGGAGCGGTAGTTGCGAGTGAGGTGCACGACCCGGGCGTCAGGATAGTCTTCCACGAACTGGTTGAAGAAGGCCACATCGGATCCCCGAAAGCCGTAGATGGCCTGGTCCGGATCGCCGATCACGCAGAGATTCCCGTCCGGGGGCACCAGCCGCCGGATCAGACGGTACTGTCCGAAATTCAAATCCTGGTATTCATCCACAAACACATGGGAAAAGCGCTGGCGGCATCCTTTCAAAAATGCGGCGTCGTTTTCCAGCCGTCGAACCACCCTGAAGATCAAGTCTTCAAAGTCCAGAAGGTCTTGATCCTCCATGAAACGCTGATAGACGCCATAGGCGCGGGCAAATTGGCTGGCCGGCGCTTCCGGCGCCACGGATTCGAAATGATCTTCCGGGCCCCGCAAGCGCTGTTTGGCATCGACGATCTTCTTCAGAAGTGATTGGGCACTGACGGTCACCGCATCGCCATCCTGAACAAGGCGGTGCAAGACCCGTTGGATGATAAACAGGCGCTCTTCATCATTGACAATGCGCAGCGCCCGCCCGGCCGTTTCTTCCCGGATCAGGGTCCAGCACAAGGCATGGAAGGTGACCGTCATGGGCAGCGCCATATCCTCGTCCAGCAAATGCACCAGACGTGAGCGCATTTCCTCGGCGGCCTTTTCGGTAAAGGTCACCGCCAGCACGGCTTCCGGCGGCAGGCCGCGCTCCTGGATCAAATGGGCGATCCGGTGGGTCAGGGTGCGCGTCTTGCCTGTTCCCGGACCGGCCACGATCAACAGCGGCCCGTTTCCATGGGTGATGGCTTGCTGTTGGGCGTTATTGTCCCGCTCCGGTTTTCCTGTAAGTTGTTTCTTCAAAGGTAAATCGTCGTAAAAACGGCTGTCCTCCTCAACTGGGGAATGATCAGCCGGTCGGTTGTTCGGAGCCGGTTCCTTGGCCGGCATGCCCGGAAAAAGTACCCGTTGCCCCAGCAGAGCAGCCTTTTCTTTATCTGTAAAAATACGGATGCGGCCGAACTCGCCGTCAAACCCGGCTTTAATGTTTACTTCCCCGGAGCGCATACGGCGAATGGCTTCCCCCAGTAAAGGGATGCCCAGGGCGTCAATATCTTCCGGGAGGGCCTGGCGCAGAATGTAAAGCTCGTTTCCCAGGGAAGACAACGCGAGATGATAAGCCCGTTTGACGGTCTTCGTAGCCGGCCCCACCTGAAGCACCTCGGCCAGGATTTCCACGAAGGGAATCAAACTTTCAAAAGGCGGATAACCATTCGGTACGGTTTCCGGGGTACGGTCGGCCAGGGCCTGAACCCGGTTGAACACCCCCACGGTGAGCGCTCGGCCGCAGACCGGACATATCCCCTTGAATTTCCGGGTCTCCTCGGGGGTGAGAGACACCCCGCACTTGCGATGCCCGTCCAGATGATATTTTCCCTCCTCGGGATGAAATTCGATGGTACCACCAAAATGACCAAGGGAAGGGTTTTCCAGAGCGGCACGGATGGCGCTATAGGCTGGTTCGCAATGAAATAGGTTGGCTTCCCGGGCCAGTTTGGAAGCCGAGTGGGCGTCTGAGTTGGAGACGAGGGTCAGCCGATCCAGGCTGGATACCAGCCGATTCATGGGCGGATCCGACGAAAGACCGGTTTCGACCGCAAAAATGTGGCCGGAAAGATCCCCGAAACAGTCCTCCAGGCTGTCAAAGCCGGATTTCGATCCCAGGAGCGAAAACCAGGGGGTCCAGATATGGGCCGGTATCAAAAAAGCGCGTTCATCCGTCTCCAGCAGGATTTCCAGCAGATCGCGGGCGTCCAGACCGAGAATGGGGCGGCCGTCGGAGCGAATATTGCCGATATCATCCAAGCGCCGGTTGAACCGCTCCGCAGCGTCCAGACTGGGCAGAAAGACGAGGTTATGGTTTTTCCTGGTTTGACCGTCTTTTTTGTAAATATTGCTGATTTCCGATACCAGCAGAAAGCGCACGGGCGCACGGCATCCGGTCGGCACGCGGGATGCGCAGGCCGAGGTCAGCTCGTCATTGAGCCGGAACAAGCCATCGCCGTCCGGGACCAGCTTGGCCCTGATTTCCGACATCCAGCCGGGATGGGTGGCATCGCCCGTACCGAGAACCGCCAGCCCTTTCATTTGGGCGGCCGTATGAAGTTGCTCCAGATCGAGATCCTTGGAGGTGGCCCGGGAAAACCGGGAGTGGATATGCAGATCAGCTAAAAACGTCATTGTTTCCAATCCCTTTTGTCATCCCGGAGCGCCTGGGAGGAGCATCTTTGATCCCGTGACGGAAATATCCGCCACGGGATCGTCGGAACCCTTAAAAATCTTGTAATCGCAAGACAATCAGGCTATATATATTCACTTTTTAGTAAGCGCCATACCATATATTGTATTTTAGCCTGAAACCCTATTCACCATCAATGGGTATATAAAGCTATGGGCCTTTTGTCTCCAAGCGTATCGATCACCCAGTATCGCGTCGAGGGCCAACTGCCTTCGCCGGTCAACGAGCAGGTGACCGCCGCGTTGCAAAACAATACGATTAATGAAATCGACAACGATGCCAGCGAGCAAACCATGGGGTGGACATCGTTTGACGATCCCTACCGGCCCGATTTCGAGGGATCCCGCTTTGTCATCGATACCGCCTGGGTCTTTTCCCTGCGGATCGATAAAAAGAGTATCCCCGCCAAGGTGCTGAAGAAGCATTATAATATGGAGGTGGCCAAACGGCTGGCCGAATCCGGGCGGGACTACCTTTCCAAGGCGGAGAAAAAGCAGATTAAAGAGCATGTCCTGACCGTGCTCAACATGCGCATACCGGCCACGCCCAATGTCTACGATATTCTCTGGAAATACGAAGAGGGGCTGTTGTGGTTTTTTACCAACTTGAAAGCGGCCAATGAAGCGCTGGAAACCCTGTTTACCCGTTCCTTCAAACTTCGTCTGGTGCGCTTGTTTCCTTACACGGCCGGTCTGCAGGCCGGTTTGAGCGGTCCGGAACAAGATGCCCTCGACCAATTGAAACCAACCCTTTTCATGGAATAGATCATGCTGGATATTGCCGTCGCCTATCGCCGCTACCAGTTCATCGGCGATGAATTCCTCACCTGGCTCTGGTATACCCTTGAGCAGGATGCCCGGCTTCTAACGCGCATCGATCCGGAAATCGCCGCGCTGGAAATCGGCAACCGGATGGTTTTCGAAAACCGCTACCGCAAAGACAACGAGGAAACGGTCACCATTAAAGGAGAAGAGGCTAATATGGACGAGGGGCTGCTGGCCCTGAAAAAAGGCGCCATGGTGACCGAAGTCAACCTCGTCTACCGTTCCGGCGACCAGGAATGGCGCTTCAACCTGAAGGGCGAAAGCCTCAATCTGTCCAGTCTGCGCGTTCCGGAAACCGGCAAAATCGAAACCCGGGAGGATATCGAGGGCGCTGTTATCGAAAAAACCTATTTATATGATAAAATCATTAAGTTAATTAATGTCTTATTTCAATATTTCATCAAGCTGCGCATATCCAATGAATGGTCGACCAAAACCGTACCGGGAATTCGCAAATGGATTTTATCCTCATAAGCTGTTCACAAGATATTCACAGCCTGTCGATAACCACGGAGTTATGAACATGCGCCGGCGTGATGTTCACAAGGTGAGTTTTTTCAGCAGCTTTTCAACGCTTTATGAACAACCAATTTAGTATTTATCTTTAATAAAAATATATAGTTATAATTTTATTGGGCGTATCGACAGGTTATTATCTCCTTTATTTATTACTCTTATATAAAGGATAGAATAGATGAAATTCACTATCAAAAAAGCGGATATTCAGGATGTGCTGGCAAAAGTGCAGGGATTGGCAGGCCGCAAGACCAATCTGGCCATTACCACCAATGTACTGATTCGATCGGAAGGCTCGGATATCGCGATTACCGCCACGGATCTCGAAACCGGTTTTGAAGGGCATTATCCGGCCGCCATCGAAACGCCTGGCAGCATTGCCATCAATGCCAAAAAGCTTTTTGAAATTATTAAAGAATTTCCATCCGATGAAATTTCGATCAACGAAACCGAAAATCAGTGGATCGAAATCCGCAATCAGAATGTCGAATTCCATATCATGGGGATGAATCCGGATGAATTCCCGGATAATCCCAGCATCGATGATGTCGCCTTTTTCGAAGTGGATTCCGGTGCCTTCGGCAAAATGATCGATAAAACCATTTTTGTATCCGGTGCCGGGGACGACCGCCGCGCTCATATCACCGGTGCCCTGATGGAGATTCTGCACCAGGAAAGCCCCCCATTGTTTCGTCTGGTGTCCACCGACGGCAGCCGGCTAACCAAAGTGGATTATCCGTTTGGAGATGATCCCCAACTGCCCCAAATTTCGGCGACTATCATTCCCAAAAAGGGATTGAGCGAAATCGGGAAATTCTTGGAGCAGGGGGGAAATGTTCAACTGGGCATTCAAAATAATAATTTTATTGTTAAAAAGGCCAATGAAATCATTATCGTAAGACTTTTGGAGGGCGATTTTCCCCAGTATCAGGATATCATCGTCACCCCTGAGAACGCCTATGAGATCAAGCTGCCCAAGACCGCCTTTTTAAAAACCCTGCGGCGCATGTCCATTTTGTCGACGGAGAACTATAAAGGGGTTATATTTAAGTTTGATCAGGATCGTCTTGAAATCAGGGCCAACAACCCGGAATTGGGAGAATCAAAAGAGGACTTGCCGATCACCTTTGCGGGTGAAGTGATTGAAGGTGCTTTCAACCCGCGTTATTTTAGCGAGACTCTGGCGGTCATCGAGGAAGATACCGTGGTACTGCATCTCGTGGATGGAGAACGCCCCTGTCTGCTACAAGGGGATGGAGAGCAAACATTTCTTAGTGTTATCATGCCGATGAGAATATGAATACACGTGTCGATGTAACATACAACGAAGATAATATTACCATCCTGGAGGGCTTGGAAGCCGTCCGTAAACGGCCCTCCATGTACATCGGTAATATCGATGTGGCCGGCCTCCATCACCTGGTCTATGAGGTGGTGGACAACAGTATTGACGAAGCCATGGCCGGCCATTGCACCCATATCAATGTCATCGTCCACACCGACAACAGCGTCAGTGTGGAGGACAACGGCCGCGGCATCCCTGTGGGGATCCATAAAAAGGAAAAAATTCCGGCTGTCGAAGTGGTCATGACCCGTCTGCACGCCGGCGGCAAATTTGACGATCATTCCTATAAAGTGTCCGGTGGCTTGCACGGGGTTGGGGTATCGGTGGTCAATGCCCTTTCGGAACAACTGGAACTGGAGATCTATTCCGGCGGGCAAATTCATTACCAGACCTATTCCCGGGGAAAAAAGACCTCCGAGTTGAAAGTCGTGGGCACCACTGACAAGCGCGGCACCAAGGTTTATTTCAAACCGGATTCGGAAATTTTCACAACTACCGAGTTCACCTACGACATTTTGGTAAAGCGTCTGCGCGAACTGGCCTTTCTCAATAAAGGCGTGCGCATCTCCATCGAAGACGAGCGGGATGATCAGAAAGATGAGTTCATTTATGAAGGCGGTCTGGTGCAGTTTGTGGAATACTTGAACCGCCGCAACAATGCCTTGCATGAACCGGTTTTCATCGAAGGCACCCGAAGCGATGTTCAAATTGAACTGGCCATCCAGTACAATGACAGTTTTACTGAGAAGCTTTTCTCTTTTGCTAACAATATCAATACGGTAGAGGGTGGTTTTCATTTAATCGGATTCAAATCGGCTCTTACTCGCACCATCAACCAGTATGCGACCAATGGGAACCTGCCCAAAAACCTGCAGGCCAAGATTTCCGGTGATGACGTCCGCGAAGGCTTGACGGCGGTGATCAGTGTGCGCATCAAGTCGCCCCAGTTCGAGGGACAGACCAAAACCAAACTGGGCAATAGTGAAGTCAAGGGGCTGGTGGAATCCCTGGTCAATGAAAGACTGGCGGCCTTTTTCGAAGAGAACCCCGCTGTGGCGCGCAAAATTATCGCCAAAGGGGTGGAAGCCGCCCGGGCCCGGGATGCGGCCAAGCGGGCCCGGGATCTGGCCCGCAGCAAGGGCGCCCTGGTGGATGCCACCCTTCCCGGCAAACTGGCGGATTGCCAGTCACGCGATCCTGAAGAGCGCGAGCTTTTTCTGGTGGAGGGCGATTCCGCCGGCGGTTCGGCCAAACAGGGCCGTAATCGCAAATTTCAAGCGATTCTGCCGTTGAAGGGCAAGATTCTCAATGTGGAGAAGGCCCGACTCGACAAGATCATCCGCAGCGAGGAAATTAAAAATATTCTCACGGCCTTGGGAACCAGTGCCGGCACCGACGAATACGATATCGAAAAAATACGCTACAAGAAGGTCATTATCATGACCGATGCGGATGTGGACGGATCGCATATCCGAACCCTGCTGTTGACGTTTTTCTACCGTCAGATGAAGGAAATTATAGAGGAAGGATACCTCTATATCGCCCAACCCCCCCTGTTTAAAGTCGGCAAAGGTAAAAAGGCGATTTACTTGAAAGATGAGGGTGAACTGGACGAGCATGTGGTGCGGCGGTTGTGCGACAACATGAAAGTCCAGTACGGGTCTTCCGGGCAGATGGTGGAAGGTCATGATCTTTATCTACTGATGGGCAACCTTGCCGAATTTCAAAATTTGCTGAATCGAATGGCCAAAAAGATGATCGACCCCGAGCTGGTGGAAACCCTTCTGCGCTATGGCGTCAACGACAAGACCGTCTTGCAGAATGAAGATCAGCTTAAAGAGTTGAAGCATCATCTTGAGGAAAATGGGTTCGAGACTGACGATCCCGAGTGGCATGAAGATAAAGGGGTGTTCGAGCTTCTAGTGGTCGCCAAAAAAATTGACAGCAGCATCCTGGAAGCCGGTTCGGACATTATCGGGCGGACGTTTATACCGGTGCGCATCGGACGCGGTTTGATTCACTCCAAAGATTATCAGCAACTCAACGTGCTGGCGGAATCGATTTTCGATTTCGAGCAGCCGCCATTCGTTATTCTCGACAAAGGCGATCAAATCATCCGCAGCGCCGTGGGCGACAAGCGGGAGCTATTGAACTTCCTGCTGGAGGAAGGCAAAAAAGGTCTGTCCATCCAGCGCTATAAGGGTTTGGGGGAAATGAATCCCGATCAGCTATGGGAAACTACAATGGATCCCGAACAGCGCAACCTGCTGCAGGTCAATATCGAAGACGTCATGGATACCGATGAAATTTTTACGGTTCTCATGGGAGAGGAAGTCGAGCCGCGGCGCGAATTCATCCAGAACAATGCCTTGGAAGTCACCATGCTGGATATCTAATCCTGTGGTGGTCCCTTTTGGAATCATCAATGCCAGGCGCCGGTATTCATCGTTGCAGCGATGCCCCATCCGGCGTGATGAAAGATAAAGCGAGGCGTGATGTACATTCACAGTGTTGTTGCCAGGGATCTGCCGGACCTTTGGTTTCAGGCCGTTCACGACATTCTCGATCACGGTCGCCGGTTTACCATCGATCGCGGATCCTATGCCGGTCAAACCCGTCTGGAGTATGATTATTTTACAGGTCTCATCAATTATCCCGGTACCCAGCCGCTGATCCCCGACATTCCGCCCTCCTGCGGCATCCCCAACCCGGTTGAACACGACTATATTTATGGCGGTGAGGGATATGACCGCTCCTACATCGAATACCTGATGACGCCCCACAAGGAGCCGGGGGAATCCTACACTTACGGCGAAAGACTGACACGGGTGCCCATCACCGGCGACAAGCAGGCCTGGTGGGAGGCAGGGAACACCGAAATCGTCGACCAGCGCGAGGTGGACGGCAAGGCCGTTTTCGAGGAGGAAGGGAAGCTATACCTGAACCAGATCGAATGGATCATCAATACCTATAAAAAATTCGGGTTCCGCAACAATCAGATGGTCCTGCAGGTGGCCCACCCTTCCGACCTCACCCTGGTGGACCCCCCCTGTCTGCGCTCCATCGACACCCGCATCCAGGACGATACCCTGAACTTTTTCGTCTATTTCCGCAGTTGGGATCTCTGGGGGGGGCTGCCGGCCAACCTGGCCGGGATTCAGAACCTCAAGGAATACATGGCCGCCGAAATCGGCGTTAAAGACGGTCAGATGATCGTCGAGAGCAAAGGCTTGCACCTCTACGGCTATGCCGAAGATCTGGCCAAGTTGCGCTGCCTGAAAGACTAGATTGAAATAAGAAAGGCCCTCCCTGTAGCCTGCCGGGAGGGCCTTTCTTATTTTTAGGCGTAGCCTAAAAAGTGAAGGCTCCGACCGCCTAAAGGCGGTGGCTTCAAACGTGGTCGACTGAAGTCGACTCACGAGTCCACGGTGAAGTCGTCATCGCGGGCTCGCTCAGTGTGGGTTTGCTTTTCGATATAGTCAGCTATGACCTCATCGGTGACATTACCCGATGATGCTGCAAAATAGCCGCGAGCCCACAGATGACGACCCCAACATTGTCTGGCTAAAATACGGCTTTCGCTTAACAACCGCCTTGACGTTTTTCCTTTGATGCGTTTCATCACCTGGCTTACCGAATGATACGGCGGTACGGAAACAAACAGATGGACGTGGTCCTTGGAAACATGCCCCTTGATGATCTCTATATCCATCGCCTTGCAGATCTCACGGATCAGCTCCCGCAACCGCGTCCCCACTCCTTCACTGAGCATCGGCTTGCGATATTTCGTGATCCATACCAAATGATACTTGATGTCATAAACCGAATGCGAGGTCTTGCGGTAATTCTTCATAATATCGCAAGCCTACTAAAGTCTTCGCCTAAAGGCGAGGGATTTTCTCCCATTCCCCGAGGGGGACATTAAAAATCTATGGAGCCGGGCGTGCGCGGAAAGGGGATCACGTCCCGGATATTGCTGATGCCGGTCACCAGCATCAGCAGACGCTCGAACCCCAGTCCGAATCCGCTGTGGGGCACCGTGCCATACTGGCGGGATTCGAGGTACCACCAATAGGGCTCCCTGGCCATTCCCACCTCTGCCATGCGGGCCTCGATCACCTCCAAACGCTCTTCGCGCTGGCTTCCCCCGATAATCTCGCCGATGCTCGGCACCAATATATCCATGGCAGCCACGGTTTCATCATCAGCGTTCATCCGCATGTAGAAGGGCTTGATGGACTTGGGATAGTCATAGAGAATGACCGGTTTTTTAAAGTGTTCCTCCGTCAGGTAGCGTTCATGTTCCGTCTGCAGATCCTGGCCGAACCCAACAGGATAGGTAAATTTGTTTTTGGCCCTTTCCAGAATGGCCACCGCCTCGCGATAGGGCAGGCGTTCGAAATCCGAAGCGATGATATTGTCCAGGGTCGCCATGAGGCCCTTGTCTACGAAACGGGCGAAGAGTTGCAGATCGTCCGGACATTCCTCTATGACAAAGCGCACCAGGCTTTTTATCAGATCCTCCCCCAGTTCCATGTTGCCGTCCAGATCGCAAAAGGCCATTTCCGGTTCGATCATCCAAAATTCGGCGGCATGCCGCCGTGTGTTGGAATTTTCAGCCCGGAAGGTGGGACCGAAAGTGTAAACGTCCCCTAGGGAGAGGGCGAACATCTCGGCGGAAAGCTGCCCGGATACGGTCAGGTTGGCTTCCGTGCCGAAAAAATCACGGGAAAAATCAGGCTTGTGGTTTGCCATGGGGATGTGGGCCATATCCACGGTGGTGACGCGGAACAACTCTCCGGCCCCCTCGCAATCGGATCCGGTGATGATGGGGGTATGAATATAGCGGAAGCCCCGCTCTCTGAAATAGTGATGCACCGCATAGGACAATTCCGAGCGGATGCGAAAGGCGGCGCCGTATTTATTGGTACGGGGCCTTAGATGGGCAATGGTGCGCAGAAATTCATCCGTATGGCGCTTTTTCTGGAGGGGAAAAGTCTCCGGCGCCAGACTGATGATCTCCACCCGGGAGGCCTGGATTTCCCAGTCCTGTCCGCCCCCCTTGGAGGACACCAGGCGGCCCTGCACGGCCAGCGCCGATCCGGTGGACAGCTTGCGGATATCGTCGTAGTTGGGCAGGGCTTCGTCAGCGACGACCTGGATGTTCTTCAGGCTTGATCCATCATTGACTTCGATAAATGAAAAGGTTTTGGAATCACGCCGGGTACGCACCCATCCCTTGATGAGAACGTCTTCCAACCCACTTTCCAGACCCAGCAACACCTTAATTTTTGTTCGCTTCATCGACGTTTTCCTTGACGGCAATTATGGTTATTCAAACGCCAGGTGCCGCTGACAGCGATCAACGGGTCATGGGTACGGTGATGTAATAGCGCTGGTTGTCGCGTTGCAGCAGCAAGACAACGGAGGTTTCATCGCGGTATTTGATGACCGCCTTGTGGAAATCCTTAGCGTCACGCACCATAAACTCATTGACCTGGCGAATCACATCCCCGGTCCGGACACCGGTACGGGACAGGTAGCCACCCTGTTTGACATCGGAAACGACCGCCCCTTCTTGTGATGCGGGGTCGACTTTAAGTCCTAATAAGGTATAGGCAAGATCCGGCCCCTTGCCAATGGGAAAAGCGCGGGCTTCGAGCCGGATGTCGCGCTTTTTGCCATCCCGCCAGATCGTCACCGACATTCGATCGCCGACACCGTAGTTTTGCAGACGGGCTTGGTAATCCTCGACCGAAACGATTTTACGGCTGTCGATGGCCAGAATGATATCTCCCGCCCGCAGGCCGGCCTTGTGGGCCGGGCTGTCGGAATCGACGGTGGAAATCATCACGCCCTGTTTTTTGGGGAGATTGTAATAGCGGGTCAGGCTGCCATCCAGCTCCTGGACCCAGGCGCCGACCCAGGCATCGATGACCTCGCCGTAGGCGATCAGGTCTTCGATGATGCGGCGGGCCTTGTTGATGGGGATGGCGAAGCCGATTCCCTGGGCCCCGGCATAGATGGCGGTGTTGATGCCGATCAAATCGCCATTGATGTTCAACAGGGGTCCCCCGCTGTTGCCAGGATTAATGGAGGCGTCCGTCTGGATGAAATCGTGGAAAACGCGGTCTTTGGTGCGGAAACTGCGATTGTGGGCACTGATGACACCGGTAGTGACGGTATTGGAGAAGCCAAAAGGATTACCGATGGCAATCACGGTTTCACCGATCAGCAGATCACGGCTATCGCCCATGGCAACGGACGGCAGGGGACCCTTGGGCTTGATTTGCAGGACGGCCAGATCGGAATCAAGATCGATACCAACGATTTCAGCCGTGTACTCACGCTCGTCATTGAGGGTGACATTGACCGTACCGGTTTTTTCCACCACATGGGCGTTGGTCAAAATATAGCCGCGACGACCGTCGATGATCACTCCGGATCCTAAACTGGTGCGTTTGTAGTGCCGGTCGAATCCCGGATCAAAAAAATCGTTGAAAAAATCCTCGAACAAGGGATTGGAAAATTCGGCGAACGGGCTGATCCGTTTGCGAATTTCATACTCCAGGCTTATGTTTACAACCGACGGGCTGACTTTGCTGACCGCCTCCACGACAGCGCTGCGCCGGGAAGTGGTCTGGCCGGCCCGTGTGGAAGGAACGCCGGCCAGCACGACCAGCAGGGCGGCCAGGAGGCATAACGGCACGTGTTTATAGTTGCTTTGTTGGTTGAAATTTGTCATGTGAGCCCCCACTCTATCAATACGCGCATCGCCAGAGCGGCCCGCAGAGGAGAAGTAGCCGTCAGGCTGGCGATTTGATTCAAATTCAGGAACGGCATTACCTAACATGAGGTCGACGCACATTCAAGATATCCTGCCACTGGTAGACGCCCCCAGCCGTTATCTGGGAAGCGAGATCAATACCATCAAGAAAGATCCCAGGAAGGTCAAATTGAAGGTGGCCATGGCTTTTCCTGATCTTTATGAAATCGGCACATCCCATTTCGGTCTCCAGATCCTCTACCACATACTTAACCGGCATCCCGCTATTCTGGCCGAACGGGTTTTTACCCCCGCAGCAGACATGGAAGGTTTCCTGCGGGAAAGAGGGCTGCCGCTCCAGGCGCTGGAGTCCGGACGGCCCCTGGCGCAGTTCGACATTCTGGGCTTCAGCCTGCTCTATGAGCTCAACTATACCAATGTGTTGATGATGTTGGAACTGGCCGGCCTGCCCTTCAAGAGTGCAGACCGCGACCAGCGTCATCCCCTGGTTATTGCCGGGGGTCCCTGCACCTGCAACCCGGCGCCGGTGGCGGACTTTTTCGACGCCATCGTGGTGGGGGACGGCGAAGAGGTCCTGCTCCAGATGGCCGAAGCCTGGATCGATTGGCATCAAAACGGCGGGCGGTCCCGGGAGAATTTGTTGAAACATTGGTCGCAATTAACCGGAGTGTATGTGCCGGCCCTGTATGATCGAATGTGCGATGGTGAGCCGGCCGCCGGGCCGACGCGCGTCCATAGGGCCGTTTTGGGTGATTTGGACGGTGCCGACTTTCCGACCGCACCGATCGTTCCCTTCAGCCGGCCGGTGCATGACCGATTACGGCTCGAGCTGGCCAGGGGTTGCACCCGCGGCTGCCGCTTCTGCCAGGCGGGAATGATCTATCGGCCGGTCCGCGAACGCCATCCCGCAACGGTGATGCGTCAGTGCGAACAGTCCCTGGCCAAAACCGGTTACGATGATATTTCGCTGCTCTCGCTGAGCACGGGGGACTACCGCTGTATTGCGCCCCTGATGGAACAGATGATCCACCGTTACGCCTGCGATCACGTGGCTCTCTCGCTGCCGTCCCTGCGGGCCGGTACCCTGACACCCGAGTTGATGGCGCACATCAAGGCGGTTCGCAAGACCGGTTTTACCATCGCACCCGAAGCCGGCAGCCAGCGGCTACGGGACGTTATCAATAAAAATATCACGGCTCAGGACATCCATCAAACCGTTCAGGACGCTTTCGGCCTGGGATGGAACCTCATTAAACTCTATTTTATGGTGGGGTTGCCCACCGAACAGCAGGCGGATCTGGAAGAACTGGTGTCTCTCGCCCGGGAATTGAGTCAGATCAGGACGCCCGGCAGGAAAAAGAATACCATCAACGTGAGCGTGGCGACCATGATCCCCAAGCCCCATACGCCCTTTCAATGGGCATCCCAGATCAGCATTGCCGAGGGGTGGCAGAAGATCAATTGGATCAGGGAAGCGCTGCGCTCGCCGCATATCCGGCTCAAATGGCAAAACCCGGAAGTCAGCTATATTGAGGGGCTTATGGCCCGCGGGGACCGGCGTATGGCCGAGCTGATCCTGTGTGCCTACCGCAACGGCTGCCGCTTGGACGGGTGGAGCGACCACTTCCGTTTCGATCTCTGGCAGAAGAGCATTGAAGAGGTTGGATTGGACGCGGACGACATCGTATACCGGGAACGCGCTTCGACCGAAGATTTCCCCTGGGACCATATCGATATGCGCGTGAAACGGTCCTATCTCTGGGATGAGTGGCAGCGGGGCCTGCGCGGGGATACCACGGGGGACTGCCGGGACGGTGCCTGTCAGGATTGCGGGGTATGCGATTTCAGCGACATCAAACCAAGGATTCATTCGACCAAAGGGTTTAATGCCGCTGGCAAGACGGAACCCAAACAGCCGGTCGCGGATTTCCAACCCTTTAGCGTCTCTTTTAGCAAAACGGGGAAGGGGCGCTTTTGGGGACATCTTGAGATGGTGAATATTTTCATCAGGGCGCTGCGGCGGGCCGGCATCCGCGTGAAATTCAGTGCCGGCTTTCATCCCAAACCCAAATTGGTCTTCGACGACGCGCTGCCTATCGGCATGGAAAGCCTTGTTGAAACGATGTTGTTCTCGCCTGAAGCGGGTTGGGCGCCTCAAGAACTGGTAAGTCGGCTCAATGCCGAACTTCCCGAAGGTTTGAGGATCACGGACTGCCAGCCTTACGACAAAAAAAATCAACCCGTAACCCGGTCGGTTGTCTACCGGGTTACGCTTAGTAACAGCGATTCTTTCGATCCCCAAGCCGTGCAGCGTTTTGAAGCGGCCGAATCGGTTGATTACGCCAAAACCAATCGCAAAGGTTTGTTGAAAAAGATCAATCTCAAGGCTATGGTGAAGCGCATCGACTTGCTGGGATCGGAAACGCTTGAGATGGAATGCCTAGCGCATTCAGGTGGTTTTATTCGTCCGGATATTGTTTTAAAGCATGTGTGCGCATTATCGTCGGAGGCGATTCGGGGCGCCCGGGTCGTCAAGCTCCGTTACGGGCAGCCGTCTAGCAGTCCACCCCCCAAAGGGGATTAACGTGCAAGACTGTCACCATCATGTTTAAAGAAATTGTCATCAACGTCACCGGACGTGAGACCCGAGTGGCTCTTCTGGAAGACAGCACCATCGTCGAGCTATTCATCGAACGCGGTGATATTGTCGATATTACCGGGAATATTTATAAAGGTCGCGTGCAGCGGGTGTTGCCGGGCATCCAGGCGGCCTTCATTGATATCGGATTGAACCAGGCCGCTTTTATTTATGTGGATGATGTCATCCGCAACGGTTTCAAGGAAGTGGAACGCGAACTGGCCGAGGGGGACGGCGAAAACGATACTGTGGATGAGATGCTCGATGCGCTGCGGGCCGAGGAGCGGGAATATCCCATTGAAGATTTGCTGACGGAGGGACAGGATATCCTGGCCCATGTTGCCAAAGCCCCCATGGGGACCAAAGGGCCTCGGGTCACATCCTATATCTCGTTGCCGGGGCGCTATCTCGTGTTGATGCCTTTTTCAAATCATATCGGTGTTTCGCGGCGCATCGAGGATGAGGATGAGCGCAAGCGACTGAAGCACATGATCGGAGAGATGCGCGACAATGACTATGGCTATATTGTGCGAACGGCAGCCGAAGGCATCGACCAAGCCCGCATCGTTCACGAAAAGCAATTCCTTGTCAATCTATGGGAAAACATCCAGCGCAAGTTCAAGACCGCCCCGTGCCCCAGCCTCATCCATCAGGAGTTATCCCTGAGCTTGCGCGCCGTACGGGATCTGCTGATCCACGAAGCTGATCAACTGGTCATCGATTCCTCGCACGAATATGAAACGATCCGCGCCTTCCTGGATGTGTTTATGCCGAACCTGAAGGGGCGGGTGAGCCTTTATGACGGACGTGAGCCGATCTTTGACGCCTATAATCTGGAGGGCGACATTTCCAGGGCGCTCAAACGTAAAGTCTGGTTGAAATCAGGAGGCTACATCATCATCGAACACACCGAGGCCCTGGTGGCGATCGATGTCAATACCGGGCGCTATGTCGGCAAACACAACCTGGAAGAGACGATTCTCAAGACCAATCTGGAAGCAGTCAAAGAAATCGCTTATCAAGTGCGTTTGCGCGACATCGGCGGGCTCATTATTATCGATTTTATCGATATGCAGAAAAAGACCAGCCAGGATAAGGTCTACAACGCACTTAAGGATGCCCTTACCAAGGACCGCAGCAAAACCCACGTCCTGCCGATTTCCGATATGGGTCTCATTCAAATGACCCGTAAACGCAACAAGGAACCGTTGACCCGAATGATGTGCGAGCCCTGCGTCTATTGTGAAGGCGAGGGGTATATGATCTCGCGGCAATCGATTTGCTACAATGTCTACCGGGAGATCATGCGGGAAAGCCAGGATATCACCGGAGAGCGGCTATCGGTCAAGGTGAACCCGGAAGTGGCCGATCTGCTGCACGGGGAGGAAAATGAGCTGATCCTAGCGCTGGAGCGCCAAATCGGACGACCGATTTTCATTTACCCTAATCCCCAGTTCCACATGGAGGAAATCGAAATCATCGAGATTCTGAAGGACTGAATCGATCGGGATGGGATCAAAGAAATTATTGACAAAAACAATATCATATGGTCAATAACTGAGGTTACGGTTATGAAATTGCCGGAATAGCTATTCCGGCTTATTTTTTTAGCAGCCCACAGATAATGTAGGGCGGTGCCATAAAAGAAGGTCGAAGCCATGAAAAGAACCTATCAGCCCAGTCGAATCAAACGTGCCCGAACCCATGGGTTTCGTAAGCGGATGTCCACCAAAGGAGGGCGGGCCGTGATCAATCGCCGTCGCGCCAAAGGCCGTAAACGGCTAGCCGTTAAATATTGATCCGAAGTGGCGGCGCCCAAAAAGTCAATTGTGCTGTAAAGGTGAATGCGCCGATCAGATGATGAAAGGCGATGGGCGAAAGTGCGATCTTTGGGGCAAGGATTTCCTAAAGCGAACCGCATACGCAAGCGCCCCGAATTCAAGCAATTGGGTGAGGTGGGAAAACGCCTTGTGGGGCGGCACTTCATTGTGGTTTACGTTTCCAGTGAACATCCCCAATCCCGAATCGGTATCACCGTTACCAAAAAGGTAGGAAACGCGGTAACCCGCAATCGCCTCAAGCGAGTGTGTCGAGAGTTTTTTCGTACCTACCGGAAACGATTGGCGGTTGCTTACGATGTGCACCTTATCGCGCGCAACGCCGCCGCGGGGGCAGCCCATAAAGAATTAGTCTATAGCCTTGAAAAGCTCTTCTCCCAAATTAAGTGAGGGCCTGCAGGAACTTGGGATCGGCGCCTGGATTATCCTGAAGATGATAAAGGGATATCAATGGTTCATATCCCCGCTGCTTGGCCCCCGGTGCCGCTTTTATCCGACCTGCTCACAATATGCCGCCGAAGCCGTTTTACGTCACGGAATCCTCAGAGGCACGTTTCTCAGCATCAAAAGAATTTTAAAATGCCATCCGTTCCATCCCGGCGGTGTCGACCCTGTTCCGTGAGGCCTCATCGCCAAAAGGCTTTCTCGGTTTACCATTCGGCCGGGCCTGTTGCCATGGTTAAAGGTACGGCACACGAAAGCTGAGCCGTTGATGTGGAGTACGGAATCAACTCGAGTTGAAGAATTTAGCGGTCTGCAGAGGGAAGCCTAGCTTTCAGGCCAAATCTTAGGAGAGTTTATAAAATGGAACAAATGCGTTTGCTGCTTGCCATCGTCCTATCGTTTCTCGTTTTCGTCGTGTGGCAATGGCTGATGGTTGAGCCCGAAATGGCCAAACAGACGCCAGAACAAGCAACGCTGGCCGAAAGCACCCCTACATCGGAAGAAAGTGCGACGACCCCCTCGGCTAAACCGGAGGGGGGGAGAAACCTGGTTGCGCCGGAAGTCCAGGAAACCCCATTACCACAGGCGCCGCCCACCCTGGAAAATCGCGAAGCGCGGCAGATCCGTGTCGAAACCCCGCTTTATACGGCCGTATTCACCGAGAAGGGTGGTGCTTTGGATGACCTCATCCTGAAAGACTACCATGAGACTACCGCTAAAGACAGTCCGCTTAAGGATATGATTCCCGAAGCGGCACGGAAAATTCCGCTCCAAACGGGCTGGGTGGGGAAGAATTTACCAGGAATGGAAAACGCGCTCTATGAAAGCGGCACCTCCCAGGATGAAATCCAGGTCCAGAATACGCCGCAGACCATTGAATTCCGTTATACCAATGCCCAAGGCATCACCATTCGAAAAGAATTTTCCTTCCGGCCCGATAGCTACCTTATAGGAATGACGGTGACGATTGCCAACCATTCGGCGGCTGCCATTGACGGAAAACCCATGGTGAAGATCGCCAACGTCGTTGGCGATCCTGACAGTCGTATTACATTTGAAGGGCCCATGGCGCTGATGGGCACCAGCCTTGAAGAAGTCAAAATGAAGGATATCGCCAAACAGCCCGAACTGGAAGGCTCTTTGCGCTGGATCGGTATAACGGATCGCTATTTTATGACGGTTCTTATCCCGGAAGAATCCATCGACGGTGCGATGAAGATGGAAAAAGTCGGTGACGACATGGTCATTGCCACCCTGGTTTTACCGGAAACCAGCATCGCTCCGGGCGAGGATAAGAACTTCAGCTACAAATCGTTCATCGGGCCTAAGGATACCGAAGTGCTGGCGAAGGCCAACTACGATCTGAGCAAGGCCGTCAATTTCGGGATGTTTGATCTTTTAGCCAAACCTTTTTTATGGATCATGAATCAGATTTACAAGGTCATACCGAACTACGGCATTGCCATCATTCTGTTGACCTTGATGACCAAAATCATTTTATGGCCGCTGGGCAATAAAAGCTATAAATCCATGAACGACATGAAGCGCATGCAGCCGCTCATGGCTGAAATCCGGGAAAAGTATAAAGGCGACAAAAAGAAAATGAACGAAGAGACCATGGCGCTTTACCGCACCTACAAGATCAATCCTATGGGCGGATGCCTTCCGATGATTGTACAACTGCCTGTATTTTTTGCGCTTTATCGTATGCTTTACCAAGCCATCGAACTCCGGCATGCACCGTTCTTCGGCTGGATCAACGATTTATCAGCACCGGATCGATTGTTTCATTTTGGATTTAGCATTCCCTTCATGCAACCGCCTTACGGGATTCCCGTGCTGACCATCGTGATGGGGGTTACCATGCTGCTGCAGCAAAAAATGTCACCGCCGCCGGGCGATCCGACCCAGGCCAAAATGATGATGTTCATGCCGATTATTTTCACCGTGATCTTTATTAATTTTCCGGCCGGACTTGTACTGTACTGGTTGACGAATAATATTTTTTCCATAGCGCAGCAATATTACATCCAAAAGAAATATGCTTAAAGCCAGAGGATTTTTATGACGGCTGACATGGAATTTACCGGACGAAACGTTAAAAAGGCGCTTCAAAAAGCCGCTGAAAGGCTCGACATACCGGCTGAAAAGATTGACTATGATATCCTGTCACACGGTTCAACGGGCATTTTCGGGTTGGCCGGCATCAAAAAAGCCCGCATTGTGGTCAAAAGCAAGACAGAAGAAGATCGACCCAATGATGATAATGAACCCGAGGAAGCCCTAGCCAAGAAGAAGACCGTTACGGACCGTGAAAATGCAGTGGCGAGCGATCCTGAAGAGGCTATCCAAATCGGCGAAGCGGTTTTGCGACGCATGGTGGATGCCATTTCACCAGAGGCTACGATTGTTGTCGAAAGAGATGAAAAGCGGGTGCGGTTTATCATCGAAGGGGGTCAGTCCGGAATTCTGATCGGCAAACGTGGACAGACCCTCGATGCCATGCAGCTTTTGGTCGAAAAGGCGGCGCGGCGGCTTGGCGGACAGCGCATGCGGTTACAGGTCGACGTTGAGGGGTATCTCGCCAAAAAGAAGGCCGGACTAGTGCAAACGGCCGAACGTGTTGCCAAAAAGGTGGCCTCCAAAGGGAATCCGGGCAGCATTGGATATCTCAACGCGCAGGATAGGCGCATCGTACATTTGGCCCTGAAAAACAACCGCAGTGTTCGGACCAAAAGTGTCGGTGAAGGGCCGGTGCGCAAACTGATGATTTATCCACAGCGAAATCCACGAACCAAAACCTGAGTTCGGGCCGTTTCATTTTGTCTAACGTCAGATACCAAGCCGCTTTTTAAAGCGGCTTTTATGATTTATACCGGCACGACGATCCACCATGCTCAACGACACCATCGCCGCTATCGCGACACCTCCCGGAACCGGAGGCATAGCGATCATCAAAATTTCCGGTCCGGATGCCCTTGGGGCCGCCGAGATACTTTTTAAGCCGGCTAACCCACAGCGATCGTTGCCCGAACTGCCTAGCCAAAGCATGCTTTACGGGCATGTTTATGACCCCGGGCAGGGGGACCTGATCGACGAGGTTCTGATTACCGTGCTCAAGGGGCCCCACAGTTTTACCGGTGAAGATGTGGTGGAAATCAATTGTCATGGCGGTCCCCAGGTTTCACGGACCATTCTCGACCTGCTTTTGGAAAGAGGTCTTCGTCTGGCGGAGCCGGGCGAATTTACCCGCCGGGCCTTTATGAATGGCCGCATCGATCTGACCCAGGCGGAAGCCACGATCGATTTGATTCAGGCCCGGACAAGACGCGCGGCCCGGCTCGGAGGCCGGATGCTCAAGGGCGGACTGGGAAACAAAATCCAATCCCTTCTGCGCATTATCGACGAGAGCCGTATGCGTATCGAGGCAGCCATCGAATTTGGCGAAGAGACGGACATGGATGTAGCGCCCCAGGATATCCAGGACATGCTGGGCCAAAAGGTTTTGCCGGTTATCAACCAACTCATCGTGGCTCATCAACATGGCGAGTGGCTTCGCAATGGCCTCCGTATCGTGCTCGTCGGCAAGCCTAACGTGGGTAAGTCCAGTTTGATGAATCGGCTTTTACAGAAGGAACGGGTCATAGTTACGCCGATTGCCGGGACAACGCGTGACACGATTGAAGAAGGATTTGAAATCGAAGGGGTTCCCATTCTGTTGACCGATACGGCGGGGCTACGGCGCCATCCTGATCCTATTGAACGGGTCGGACAGGAGAAAGCCTGGCAGGCTATCGAACAGGCGGATTTGCTTTTGTTCATGATTGACGGGAGTCAATCTGTCGACGATTATGATCGTGAGTTGGCAGACAAGGTCGAAGGACGGCCACATTTGGTCGTACGCAACAAGGTGGATATTGTGGCCGATCCGGCGCGACGGGCGTCGTTTGCTGCCCCGCCGTTAGATGGCTATCTCGATATTTCGGCTCTGCGGGGAGACGGGCTCGAAACGCTCAAGACCAAAATAATGGATCATTTCGGAGAGGATCTGGCGATCGGCAATGACACCTGGCTGCCGAGTCGGCGGCAAAAGGACCTCTTGATGAAAGTGCAGAGCCTTCTTAGCGATTCTCTTGCAACGAGCCCCACGATTGATGCGCTGGCGATGGATTTGAAAGATTGCGAACACTATTTTAATCAGATAATAGGAATAGATGTTGAACCGGATGTGTTGGAAACCATTTTTAAGCGCTTCTGTATAGGGAAATAATGTTTCACGTGAAACAATCAATGCCCTGCTAAGGGAGCCCCCCAAAGGAGTTGGTCAATGGATTTCGCCCCCTACTTTTTAAAATACGAAGCTCTCTCAAAAGCGGCCGACCAGGTATTCGAGCGTGTTCGGCAAGCCTTTCCGGATTGTGTGCAGTGCCGGGAGGAGTGCGCCGACTGCTGCCATGCCCTTTTTGATCTAACCCTGATCGAAGCCCTGTACATGAATGAAAAGTTCAAGGCCCGTTACGATGGTGCGGAGCGCGAGGCCATGCTGGAAAAAGCTAACCGGGCCGATCGGACGATCCATAAATTGAAACGCGAAGCCTATCGGGATTTAAAGGCCGGTAAATCCGAAGATGAGATTCTGGCCGCTCTGGGAGAAGAGCGGGTGCGTTGTCCCCTGCTAAACGAGCGCGACATGTGTGACATGTATCAACACCGGCCGATCACCTGTCGTCTCTATGGCATTCCAACCGCCATTGGTGGGAAGGGGCGCACTTGCAAGCTTTCCAAATTTGAGGGCGGCAAATCCTATCCTACGGCCGATATCGACAAGATTCACAGCCGGCTCCAGGAGATTTCGGCGGAGATCTTACGGGATATTCAATCCGCTAATATCAAGTTGGCCGATCTTCTGATGCCCCTTTCGATGGCCCTGATAACGGAGTTCGATGACGCCTTCATGGGGACCGAAGAATCGGCATCGGAAAAGGAGTCCTCCTGAAATGACGGTATCCAAAGATGAGGCCGAAGCAAGAAAACGCGCCATCTACGAAAGTCTGGGAAGCCGCAACCGACGCTATATCGATCGTATCGGTTATGACAAATGGGATCCCTTTGAGGAACCCAAGGATCCGATCGAAATCCGTCGGGACCCCACCAAGCGGACCAGCCAGCAATTGGTTCGAGAATTTCTTCAGTCGCGTCCCATGGAGGGCTACAGCAATGCCTATGGGCGGGGCGTCCTTGAAATGTGCCTGGGCATTATCAACAATGACGAGCGCTATGTCGCCATGTTGGAGTTTGCCACCTGGTACAATGCCCTTCTCGAGAGGGAAGGGGCCAAGCGGGATTGATCCCCGTGGGGCGGTTGGAAAAAGAGCAACAAGCGCGGGAAATACCGACTCATATCCGCAATGCCATTCAAGATCGGATTTTCAACGCCGGGCGCCACCATACGATGCGCGATCTGGTGCATGAAATTGCACAACAACAAAACTGTTCCCGTTCCGTGGTCCAATCAGCTCTCCGCAGGCTCATAGCGGAGGGCGTTCTCGAATATCATTACACCTTCGGGCAGTCTTATCTGGGGGTGTCCTTCGCCCATCCGGTGGAATTGACCTCCCGCTTCACCATTGTCCCACCCGGACACGCCGGCCAAATGCCGCCGGCCAAGATTCCCCTGGTCATCGCTCCGGGAATTGCCTTCGGTGATGGCCGACACGCCACGACGTGCCTGGCACTTTGCGCTCTTGACAAAGGATGGGGCCATTTCCGGCAACACAACCCGGACGCCGCCATACGTGCGGTGGATATTGGTACGGGCAGCGGGATTCTGGCGATAGCGGCCGCCAGCCTGGGTGCGGCGCGTGTCTTGGCACTGGACATCGATGCCTGCGCCCGCACGGAAGCCCTCCACAACGTTCGATTAAATCCAAAGGCGGTAGCGGTCGTCCATGTTACCGACAGCGCTGCGGAGTCCCTTGACGAGCGATTCGATTTGATTATGGCCAATCTTCGCTTGCCGACGCTGGCGGGTTTGGTCGGATGGGTGCGCAATTGTTTAAGCCCTCGGGGCTGTGTGGTGGTCAGCGGATGCCGGGAGGAGGAGTGGCCGCATCTCGTGGGCATTTACGACGCCAAAGGATTGCATCCGTTATGGCAAAATGCAAGCAGAGGGTGGGCCGGAGGCGTATTTATAGACGCTGAAGAGGGGGCGTTAGCTTCGTATGGCGCAACCTAGCGGATAAAGATCACCCCTGTCCACAGGGCCTCCAGGGCGCTAATTTTCAAAAAAAACTAAAACACAATATGTTGTATTCTTGTCCAGGAGATAGTCGAATATATGGCATATGGTGGATTCGGCGTTTCAGGCCTTATCTGGTAAGGCTTTCCAGCAACAGGGGAGGCGGATCGACCATGCTCCAGTCGCTAGGGGCGCCATGAGGCGTATTCGTAGGAGGGTCTACATACCGCGGCAGCTTGACATCGATCTTGGGATCACGCCCGGGGGCGGAAGACCAGTTTGCCTCCAAGCCATCCGGCGATGCCGGCAACGACCAGCATAACAACGTGCAGCAGCAAATAAAAAGCACCGGGGTCGCGTGCGGATTCGGGGGATATCAACCCCCAGGCGAAGAGAATAAAAGACAAAACCAGCACGGCCGCACCACAGATAATCTTCCACTTGAACAGATCCGTCATGTTGCCGCCAAACTTGAATTGCCAGTGGAGATAACCGGTGAAGAGGACCACCGGCATGGAGAGGAGGATAAAGCCCATGTTGTAAACAGCGGCCTGCCCGATGGCCGGCCAGTGAAAAATGGCCGTTAAAAATACCATGGTCACTGTAATGGGCAACACACCGTTGGGAATGTGAACGGCAATCGGATGGGCGTGATAGTCAATCGCCAGATCGATCCACTTTCGATAGGGAGTTAAAAAGGCGGCAGCTGGTGGGGCTTGATCGTAAGCAGGCGTCGCTTCCGTTTCCGTTGGTGCCGGTTTTTCTTCGGGCGTATCTATCCGCACGAATTGGGATCTATCGGCACCGCATACCGGACATTTTTCAGGAGGCTCGGGGCCGGTGTGGATATAGCCGCACACCGTGCATTGCCAGCGCAGTTCCGGGCCTATGTTGCGGGCTTCCTGATTGCCGGAGACCGGCGCAGGAGATGGCGCCGGAGGGGTCGGGCGGGGCGTTTCATCGGCGGTATGAAAGTGGCGTCCTTCTGATCCGCAAACAGGGCATGTGTCGGGCGGGGTGGCGCCGGTATGGGCAAAGCCGCATACGCTACATTCCCACTTTAGGGCGGCGGGCGGTGAGGATTCCGGCTCTGAAGCGGCTGCGCCGGGAGCCGTCTCTTCAGCCTCATCCACAGGAACAAAGCGGCTTCGGTCGGCGCCGCAGACCGGACATTGATCCGGCGGCTCAGCGCCCTGGTGAACATAGCCACATACCGTACAGCGCCACTTTTTCATTGTATCTCCCTGAGGACGCGAATTTTATTATCCCATGATGTTGAAGGACCAGAGCACACCGGCGGCAATGGCGGAGCCGATCACGCCGGAAGAATTGCAGGCCATGGCATGCATGAGCAGGTAATTGTCGGGATCTTCGTGTTGGCCCATCAAATGAACTTCGCGGGCCGAACCGGGAACCGCGGAGACGCCGGCGGCACCCAGGAGAGGGTTGATCTTTTTCTTCAGGAAAAGATTCATGATTTTGCCGAAGATGACACCGGAAGCTGTGGCCAAAGAGAAGGCCAATGCGCCCAGCCCGAAAATTTTCAAAGACTGGGGGGTCAGGAAGACATCCGCCTGGGTGCTCATCCCCACCGCGAAACCGAGAAAGACGGTGGCCGTGTCAATGATGGCGTTGCGCGCCGTATTGGCCAAACGGTCGACGACGCCGCATTCCTTGAGCAGGTTTCCCAGAAACAGCATGCCAAGCAAAGGCAGAGCCGTGGGTGCCAACAGACAGCAAAGCAATACCCCAAGGATAGGGAAGACCAGCTTTTCGGTGCGCGAGACGTCGCGCAGGTCTTCCATGCGGATGAGCCGTTCTTTGCGGGAGGTTAGAGCCCGCATGATAGGCGGCTGAATCACCGGAATAAGGGCCATGTAAGAATAGGCGGCGATCGCAATCGGACCGATCAAATGCGGGGCGAGTTTGGCGGTCAAAAAGATGGAGGTGGGGCCGTCGGCACCACCAATGATAGCGATAGACGCCGCTTCCCTGGGCAGAAAGCCTAAGAACAAAGCGCCCAGCAAGGTGAAAAAGACGCCCATTTGAGCGGCGGCCCCCAGCAGCATCAATTTAGGCTGGGCCAGCAGGGAAGAAAAATCTGTCATGGCCCCCAGGCCAAGAAACACGATAGAGGGGTATACGCCGGTGGTAACACCGAAATAAAGGTAGTGAAAAACACTATTGTTTTCATAGACACCAATTCCGAAACCCTTAAAAAACGGTATGTTACCAACAATAATGCCGAAAGCGATGGGCACTAAAAGCAGGGGCTCGTATTTTTTGGCAATGCCGAGATAAAGAAAAAGGCAACCCACCAGGATCATGATGATATAGCGAAAATCCTGGGAGATGAAATAGTAGCCGGTGTTGGTGAGAAAAGAGATCAATAAATCATACATGGCGCAACCTCTGGGGGCTCATAATCGATACCCGAACTATTCGTTCCAGTTAAAAAATCCCTCTCCCAGCGCCACCAGATGGCCGTCCTCGCGCAGGCAACGGATCGTAATATGGGGGTGGGGCAGGTCATATTCGACGGCGCGCTGATAGAGATCCTTTAACTGAAAAGGGGCGCCTAAAGACTCCGTCAGGGGACGGTAGATCTTCAAGGTAGTGGTGAAGTCCAAAGGGCATTGGGCACCCTCGACGGATGCGCTATCCGCTTCTTGGTTCGCAGGCCCTTCGCCTGCAGCGGAAGAGGGTCCGGCCTGGCGGCGTTCCCAAAAAGCGACAAGCTTGTGGATCTGGGAAATGGCAAAGGATAAAATGACGAGGCCTGTCATAACAATCAGTGCGCCAAGAAAGGCCTGGGACCAACCGTGATTTAGGGCGATATTCTCCAAACCCATCGAAAAATCCTCCTGGGATGGTAGCGGCCTTGGCAAGGGCCGTCGAATAGCCTGCGACAGCCCTTTCGGCCCACGGAAAGGGGGGAGCTTGAAAGGCGCGATCGAAGACGTCAAAACAAAAGGGAGACTAAGTCATATCTATTGAAGAATGTCAATAAAATAGTGAACGGCATTAAGTGCGTCCTTTAATGCCAAAACAGGGAAGATGCCCAAAAGGCATTTGATCGGATGGCTTAAGCGGCGACTCCGGCCATCATCAGGCCGATACGATCGATTTTGGCCTGATCGTCGGCATCGAAGGTATCCACGATGCGGCCGTCGAAAATAACCGCGATGCGGTCGGACAGGGAGAGGGCTTCCGCCAGATCGCCCGTGACCAGCAGAATGCCCGCTCGCCCGCGCGCTTTCAAAAGGACTTGCCAGACATCTTCCGTGGCGGCGATATCGAGCCCCTGGGTCGGCTGTTCGGCCACGATCAACCGCGGCCGGCGGAAAAATTCGCGCGCTAAAACCATTTTTTGGAGATTGCCCCCGGAAAGCTGCCGGGCCAAGGCGTGGGGTTCAGGCGGTTGGATATCAAAATCCTGGATCAATTCAAGCAGGCGCTCTTCGGCGCTGCTGCGCAGCAGCCATGGGCCGCGGCAAAATCCCTGTCGGGTGGTCAGCAAAAAGTTTTCCGTCAGCGTCAGGTTGCGGCAGGTAGCGCGCGCCTGCCGGTCCTCAGGAATGTAGGAGAGGTTGCCGTCCCACGCTCTTTGACGGTAGAAAGGGAACCAGTCCTGTCCCATAACGCGCACCTGTCCGGTGCGCGGGGGGCGCAGGCCGCAAACCGTTTCCACCAGGGGCCGTTGTCCGTTGCCGGCCACACCGACCAGCCCCAGAATTTCGCCCTGCCGCACGGTCAGGTGGACATCTTTGAGCGGCGCGTCGTTGAGTCCGCTGACCCGTAAAACACTCTGCCGGGGTTCCATGGCCTCCCGCTCGACCTGCAAAATCACTTCGCGCCCCACCATCAGACGGGCCAGTTCTTCCTTGGTTTGCACAGCCTGCGCCTTCATGTCAGCCACGACTTCGCCTTTGCGAAGAACGGCAATTTCATCGGATAAGGCCATGACCTCGCCCAGCTTATGGCTGATGAACACGATGGCTTTGCCCTGACGGGTCATTTGACGCAGCGCTTCAAAAAGTTGTTGCGCTTCTTGGGGTGTCAAAACAGCGGTGGGTTCGTCCAAAATTAAAACGCGGTTGCGGCGGAAGAGCAGTTTGAGGATTTCCACCCGTTGCTTTTCACCCATGGAAAGGCTTGCCACACGGGCACCCGGATCGATGTCGAGCCGCACATCCCGGGCCAGCTGGGCGACCTGGCGCTCCATCTCCGAGGGGTTGAGCAGGATCCCCCCGGGATGACCCAGAAAAATGTTCTCGGCCACGGACATGGCCTCTACAAGCATAAAATGCTGGTAGACCATGCCGATGCCCTCCTGGATCGCATCCCGGGCCGAAGAGAAATAGCAGGGGCGGCCCTCGATCAAAATGCGGCCCTCGTCCGGACGCAACCGGCCGGCCAGCATGCCCATGAGGGTGCTTTTGCCGGCCCCGTTTTCCCCCAGCAGCGATTTGATCTTGCCGGCCCGGATGTTCAGGCAGATCCCGCGGTTGGCGTATTTGGGGCCGAACTTCTTACTGAGGCCCTCCAGCCGTATGAGCGGTTGATCGCCGGTCACACATGCTCCTGGGTTTGCCCGATGATGGGTTGCACAAATTGCGATTCCGAATCCCAGGGGAATAAAATCCAGGTATCCTGGCTGACCTCGGTTACGAAGGTATCCACCAGCGGCCGTCCGGCCGGTTTGGCGTAAATGGTCGCAAAATGCGCTTTGGGGAGCATCTTGCGCACGACTTCGGCCGTGCGCCCGGTATCCACGAGATCGTCGATAATCAGCCACCCCTGACCGTCATGGTCGACAGGCTTGAGAATTTCGACATCGCCGCGCTGGTCTTTCCAGGCATAGCTGGACACACAGACCGTATCCACCAGCCGGACGTCGAGTTCCCGGGCAATGATGGCTGCCGGTACCAGTCCGCCCCGTGTTATGGCAATAATACCCTGATAAAAATCATGATCCAAAAGGCGCCAGGCCAGCGCCTTGGCGTCACGGTGGAGCTGGTCCCATGAAATGGGATAAGTTTTGCGATAGCGAGACGAGTTCATGATCATACTCCTGCTAGTCGTTTGGTTCCATGTTGACACCCAGGGCGGCCGGGGAGGCGCTTTGGCGATTTTTCCAGGAAGCGAATACCACCACGACGACGGTGAGTCCGTAAGGCAGCATGAGAAGAAGCGAGGAAGGCAGGTGGGTGCCCGCGGCCTGCAACCGCAATTGAAAGGCCATGACACCGCCGAACAGATAGGCGCCCAGCAGGGCGCGACTTGGCCGCCAGAAGGCGAAAATCACCAGCGCCACGGCGATCCAGCCCCGACCGGCGGAAAGGCCGTTGGTCCAAAGATGGGTGTAGGCCAGAGAAAGGTAGGCCCCGCCAAAGCCCACCAGGGCGCCTCCGCCTGTTATACCGATCCAGCGGTACCGCAATACGCGGATACCGGCGGCAGAGGCCGCCTCGGGGTGCTCGCCGACAGCCCTGAGATGCAGGCCCCAACGGGTTTTTTCGAGAAAGAACCAAAGCAGCGGTACCAGAAGCATGGCCACATAAACAAGGGCATCCTGTTGAAACAGAATCGGGCCGAGGACAGGCAGGCGATGGACGAAGGGCAGGGCCAGCTTGCTGAATCCCGGCGCAGATTGCCCGATAAGCGGGGTGCCCAGATAGTTCGCCAGCCCCAGCCCGAAGATGGTCAGGGCCAGGCCGGAAACCACCTGATTGCCGAGAAACCACAGACAAACGACGGCATGGATGCCCCCCACGATCGCCCCGACCAGTCCGGCCACGAGAAAGGCCAGGGCCGGCTGGCCGGTCAACTGGGCGGTGACGAAAGCGGCTAAGGCCCCGGTGATCATCATGCCTTCGACGCCGAGATTGAGGACGCCGGATTTTTCAGTGAGAATCTCACCCAGGGTGGCAAATAATATCGGTGTGCCGGACTGGATAGCGGCGGCCAGCAGCGGAACGACCAACTCGGCGTTCATGATCGTCTCCGGAGACGAATTCCGAATTCGTTGAAAAAACTGCCGGCCAGTACCGTCAAGAGAATCATTCCCTCCATGATGCCGCCGAAGGCGGCCGGCACCTGCAGTTCAAGCTGCAGATTCTCAACGCCCACCCGCAAGGCCGCCAAAAGAAAGGAGGCAATACCGATGGTCAGAGGATTGAGACGGGCCAGCCAGGCCACCACGATGGCGGTGTAGCCGTAGCCGACCATGATGCTGGGCTGCAGGCGATTGATCGTGGCCGAGGCCTCGAGAAAGCCGGCCATACCGGCCAGACCGCCGCTGACGATCATCACGAAGCACACCAGTTTTGCATAAGGCAGTCCGGCATAGCGGGTGGCCTGGAAGTTTTCCCCCGAGACTTTCAACTCAAATCCTATGCGGGTAAATCGAAAAAAAACCCACATGGCCAGTCCGCACACCAGACACACGGCCAGCCCCCAGTTGAGTTCGGTACCGGCGATTTTGGGCACAATGGCGCTTTCCGAAAAAGTGGGGGTCATGGGAAAGCCGAAACTGCGGGGATCCTTCCAGCGGCCGTAGACGAGATAGTCGAGGAAAAGAATGGCGATATAGTTGAGCATGAGGGTGACGATGATCTCGTTGGCCCGCAGACGCAATTTCAAGAGCGCCGGCAGCAGCCCCCACAAGCCCCCACAGACAAATGCCATGAACGCCATCAGGGGCAGGAGCACATACCACGGCTGGTCCGGAAAAGTCAGGGCGGCCCAGGTCGCGCCGATGGCCCCGAGGGCAAACTGCCCCTCAGCCCCGATGTTCCAGATCTGCAAACGGAAGGCGATCGCCACCCCCAGCGAGCACAGAAAAATCGGAACGGCCTTGATGAGGCAGTCTTCGATGGACCAGCGGGACCCCAGGGCCCCCTGGAAAAGAAGTTCGATGCCCTTAAAGGCCGGTTTGCCCTGGAGCTTGAGCATGAAGGCACTGACGGCCAGCGAAAGCACGACGGCCGCCAAAAAAACAAGACAGGAGCTCCACGGACGCGGCTCCTGTCTTTTATAGGCATTGATGCTGAGCATGGGGTAAGGGCGCTGGTCGGGCGGCCGCCAGGACGACAGCGGCCGCGGGGTTTATTCAGTGGTGCCGATAACGCCTTGGACAAAGTAGTCCATACCGAGCAATTCGCCATCGTCAGCCGCCCGGCCTTCGGGGATGCGAACCTTCCCGTCCTGGTCCTTGACCGGCCCGGTGAAGACAACCTCCTTACCGGATATAATGGCTTCCTTTTCGGCCAGCACCTTTTGCTGTACATCTTCCGGGACCATGTCGCTCATAGGGCTCAAATCTACGATACCGTGTTCGATGCCATACCAGTAGGCTTTGGGCTCGAACGTCCCGTTGCGAACAGCTTCAACCACTTCCTCGTAAAAAGGACCCCAGTTCCAGACGGCGGCGCAGAGATGGGCCTTGGGGGCGAAAGCGGACATATCGCTGTTATAGCCGATGGAGTAGACCCCGGCTTCCTGAGCGGCTTCCTGGGGGCCGGGGGAGTCCTGGTGCTGGGCAATGACATCGGCTCCCACGTCCAACAGGCTCTTGGCGGCTTCCTTTTCCGTAGTGGGGTCGTACCAGGTCTTGGTCCACACCACCCGCACCTGGACATCAGGATTGACGGCCTGGGCTCCCAGGGTAAAGGCATTGATGCCCCGGATGACTTCCGGAATGGGGAAGGCGGCCACATACCCCAGGGTATTGGATTTGGTCATGGATCCGGCCACCATACCCGATAGATAACGGGCCTGGTACATGCGACCGAAATAGTTGCCCATATTGGGGGCGGTTTTAAACCCCGAGCAATGCATAAAAACCGTATTAGGGAATTTCTGGGCCACTTTCAGCATGGGGTCCATATAGCCGAAGCTGGTGGCAAAAATAAGATCGTAACCCTTGCGGGCCATGTTGAGCATGACGCGTTCGGAGTCGGGTCCTTCGGGTACGGCTTCCACATAGGACGTGCTGACCCCGTCCATCTTGTCGATAAAGAGGCGTCCCTGGTCATGGGCATAGGAATATCCCGCGTCGCCAATGGGAGAGACATACACGAATCCCACCTGGAAATCTTTGGCGATCGCCGGAGCGGCGCTGAAGGTCAACGCCAAAGAACATAGAATCAATACCAATCTTCTCATCATAACGTTCCTCCTGAGGAAAGTTGTAAAGCACAACAGAATTCACCGCTTATAGCTTGCTTTGGGGGCTTTCGCAACCGCTTTTGGAAAGCCCGGCCGGGTGTGCGGCGGGCTATGGTGCGGTTTTTTTAATCCGCTCGATATAAGCTTCCCATTCCATGGGCAACAAGCTTTTCTTGCGGTTGTTGCAATCCTTGCAGGCCGGTACGCAATTGCCTTTGGTGCTGCGCCCACCCCGGGCCAGAGGAACGATATGGTCCATCGTGAGCTCCCGGGCCGGCGCAGGGCGTCCGCAGTAGTGGCAGACGCCCTTGGCGCAACGCCGTTTCCACCACTGGGTCTGGCGCAATTCGCGGGCCTTGCGCCGCTGCCGGCGCAGGGTCGCCTCGTCCACAGGATAATCAGGAAGATGTATCATATGGAGAGCGCTCCCGTGGCCGGCCCGGTCCCGTCTGCTAGCCAATGATCGATGGCTCGCAGCAGTCGCCGATAATAGGCGGCTGAGCCCCACAGCCCCCGGCGGCCGAAAAAATAATTGATTTCGAGGAAAAGCGGCGTCTGCGGGTCGGCCACCATGGGGTCGCTGCAGAAAAGGAAATCGAAGCCGGCCAGATTGATGCCGGTTTGGCGGCAAAAGGCGGACGTCGCCCTTTCGGCAGCTGCTATGAGATGGCTGTCGCTGCGATGGTCGATGGTCCCGCCGCCGGCCAGGTTCGCCAAGGGAGCATCTTCAGCAGACATAACCCGCCAATAGGAAAAGAGCTCCTGGCCTATGACCACCACCCTAAGGGCGCGGGCGCCGGTGGGAATCCATTCCTGTAAGATAAAGCCGTTCTGTCCGGTGGCTTCATAGGACTGCAAGCGCGCGATAATGTCGTTCAAATCACTGGTCTGCGTAATCGGGAAAACGCCCTGCCCTTCACCTCCCCAGTTGAGCTTAACCACCGCGGGTGGAGCAAAAGGACCGTTGCCGGCCGGGTCCTGGTGGAGGAAAGCCGCTGTATCGGCAAAACAGAGACTGGGCGGATGGGGAACACCGATCTTTTGAAACAAGCAGGTTTGACCGATTTTACCGGGATAGGCAAAGCGGGCCTCGTAATTGGGAAAAACCCGGCCGCAGGCCCGCACGGCGGTCCGGTAAAGCGACTCCCGACATCCCTGGGGCAGAATCACGGCAGCCGCCTGGCGCATGGCGGCCCGGTCCTCGGCATCCGGATCCCGCCCGGCACACAGGCGATTCACATCGCCTTCGTAAAGGGGATGGAAAGAAAGGATCATGGTGATGGTCAATACCCGAATTTGCGCAGGGCACGGGTGTCCCGGGTCCAGTTTTTCTGAACCCGGACAAACAACGCCAGATAGACCCGGGTGTCCAGCAGCCGTTCGATGTCTTCCCGCGCGGCCCGGCCGATTTGTTTGAGTTTGCGCCCACCCCGGCCAATGACAATCCCCTTTTGGGTGTCCCGTTCGACATGAATGGTGGCGCTGATATGCACCGTTTTGCTTTGAGGGGTCTCCCGGAAGTCATCGATGGTCACGGCAGCGGCATAGGGAATTTCCTCGCCGGTCAAGCGGAACACCTTTTCGCGAATCAGCTCGGCCACGATAAAACGCTCCGCGCTGTCGGTGAGCATGGCTTCCTCATAAAAGGGCGGTCCCTCGGGCAGCATGGCTTCCAGCACCGCCAGCAGCTTATCCACCTGGGTGCCCTGGCGCGCTGAAACGGGTAGAAGGTGCTCAAACGCGAAGCGCTGTGACCACGCCGTCAGGATTTCCGCTAGCGGTTGCGCTGCCAGTCCGTCGATCTTGTTGACCGCCAGGACGACCGGTTTGGGGATTTCGGTCAACCTGGTGAGCAAAAAATTCTCGGCTGGCGGATCTGGCCGCTGGGCATCGGCCATGAGCAGCACCACATCCACATCGCTTAGGGCGGACAGGGCGGCATCCACGATACGGACATTGAGGGGTTTTTGGGTCAGGTGCACGCCGGGTGTATCGATGAAGACGAGCTGCGCCGCCGGGCGATGAACGATTCCGAGAATGCGGTTGCGGGTGGTCTGGGGTTTGCGGGACGTAATCGATATCTTGGTGCCCAGCAGGCGGTTCAAGAGGGTTGATTTGCCGGCATTGGGTGCTCCCATAAGCGCCACCAAACCGGAGTGGAACCCGCTAAAATCGTGAACGGTGTTTTCGATCATTGGGGTTGTTCAACCATGGCATCAATGGCCTGCCACAGGGCTTCCACGCCCTGGCCCGTCTTGGCGGAAAAGAGCAACAGCGCTTCCCGAGGGCAGGCAAATTGTTCGGCGATGGTCCGCAGGGGGCGCACCTGCTTGTTGCGGGAGAGCTTGTCGACCTTGGTGACGACGATGCGGTGCGGCCGATGATGGAACGCCAGCCAGCGCACCAGATCATGTTCTTCCTGGCTGGGAATGCGGCGAATGTCAACCAACAAAAAGACGCCCCGCAGCATTTCACGGGAGGCCAGATAGGCCTCCACCATCGGCCCCCACTGCTTCTTGACCGCCACCGGTACCCTCGCGTAGCCGTATCCGGGTAAATCAACGAAAGACAGGCAGTCATTGATGCAGAAAAAGTTGATCAGCTGGGTGCGGCCGGGGGTATTGCTGGTTTTCACGAGCCGCTTGCGGTTGACCAGTCGGTTGATCAGCGATGATTTGCCCACATTGGAGCGCCCGGAAAAGGCGATTTCCGGATAGTCCGGTGGCGGATAGTGCTGGGGTTTGACGGCGCTGGTAACGAATTCGGCGGATTTTATAATCATGACCTGTCGGATGGTTTGGGGAGCGACGCCAGATACCCCTCCAGGCGATCCATGCCCTCCTTGATGTGTTCCAGCGAATTGGCATAGGAGAAACGCAGATAGCCCTCCGCGTGGGGGCCGAAGTCGATGCCGGGGGTGACCCCCACCCGGGCCTTCTCCAGGATATCGAAGGCCAGGCGGTAGGAATCCTGGTCGATATGCCGCGCATTGGCAAAGACATAGAAGGCGCCGGTGGGTTCGACCGTTATGCCGAAGCCCAATTCCCGCAGCCGGCGGATCATGAAGACCCGCCGCTCGTTGTAGATGGCTCGCATGCGGGCCGTGTCTTCCTCCGCTTCGGTCAAGGCCGCAATTGCGGCTTTCTGGACCATGGTATTGGCCGAGATGAAAAAATTTTGCACCAGCTTTTGGATCGGCCGGATGAACTCGGGCGGGGCGATCAGATAACCCAGGCGAAAACCCGTCATGGCAAAAAGCTTGGAAAATCCGTTTAATACGAAAGCCCGGTCGGTGAATTCCAGGATACTGTGCTCCCGTCCTTCATAGACCAGCCCGTGATAGATCTCATCGGAGACCACATAGGGCTTGAGCCGGCTGATGGCCTGCATGCGTTCGGCCGAGAGGAGATTGCCGGTGGGATTGGAGGGCGAGTTGATGAAGACGGCTTTCGTGCGGTCGGAGATTTGGGCGGCGATGGCGTCCGGCCGGTATTGAAAACCGTCTTCCTCGTAAACCGGCACGGTCACGACCCGGCCCTGGGCGAATTTGATGAAGTTCGGGTAGCAGGCATAATGCGGGTCGGAGATGATGACCTCGTCCCCTGGCTCCAGCAGGGCAGCGAAAAGCAGAAACATGGCCGGCGAGGTGCCGGGCGTGACGACGATGCATCCGGGATCCACCGCCACCTGATAGGTCCGTTGATAATAGGCGCTGATGGCTTCCCGCAGTCCGGCCAGCCCCAGGCTGTGGCAGTAGTGGGTGTGCCCCTCCTCCAGCGCACGGCAGAGGGCCTGCTTGATGCAGGGGGGGGTGTCGAAATCCGGCTCGCCCACCTCTAAATGGATGACGTCCTGCCCGCACTTTTCCATCTCGCAAGCCCGTTCCAACACGTCCATGACGATAAACGAGCTGATTTCTTCGGTCCGTTTGGCGACCATAGGATACCCTTTATTTAGGATGGAGGCGGCATCCATCCCCGCAACCGTTGTTCTAGACCACCTTGTTGAGGGGGTACTCGATAATGCCCTCGGCCCCGTTTTTCAACAATTCCGGAATCAGATCCCGGACCGTATTGGCATCCACCACCGTTTCCACGGAAAACCAGGTGGACTGGTAGAGGGAGGCCACGGTGGGGGCATTCAGGCTGGGCAGCAAGGCCACCACGCGGTCCAGCTGCTCCTGGGGCACGTTCATTTTCAACCCCACCAGTTTGTCCCCCAGGAGGGCCCCTTTTAACAACAACGCAATCTGTTCGACCTTTTCACGTTTGAAAGGGTCCTGCCAGGCGGTGTGGTTGACGATGAGCTGGGTGTTGGTCTGCATGAGCTCGTGAATGATGCGCAGACCGTGGGCCCTGATGGTGCTCTCGGTTTCGGTGACTTCGACGATGGCGTCGGCCAGCTTGGAGACCACCTTGGCTTCCGTAGCGCCCCAGGAAAACTCGATGTCCACCGCGATGCCGCGTTCCTCGAAATAGCGCCGGGTAAAAGCCACCAGTTCCGTGGCGATTTTTTTCCCCTGTAGGTCCTCCAGGGTTTTAATGTCGGAATCATAGGGTACCGCGAGCACCCAGCGGGCCGGCCGGGCGCTGACTTTCGAGTACACCAGGTCGCTGACCACATGGACGTCCGAGCTGTTTTCGGCGATCCAGTCCCTGCCGGTCAATCCGGCGTCCAGGGTGCCGTTTTCCACATAACGCGACATTTCCTGGGCCCGGCAGATGGCACAGTCGATGGAGCTGTCATTGATTTCAGGAAAATAGCTGCGGCCGTTGACGTTGATTTTCCACCCCGAACGTTTGAACAGGGCAATGGTGGCATCTTGCAGACTTCCCTTGGGAACCCCCAGCTTCAATATATCACTCATGCTATTTATAGACCTCCTTGGGATCGAAGACCGGCTCACCGATGGTGTGAACCGTTCCGTTTTCAATCTTGCGGTAAAAGCAGCTTCGATAGCCGGTGTGGCAGGCCGCTCCGCCGATCTGGTCGACCCGCACGAGAATGGCATCCCGGTCGCAGTCGAAAAAGACGGTTTTGACCACCTGCAAATTTCCGGAAGTTTTACCTTTGACCCACAGCTCCTTGCGGCTGCGGCTATAAAAGGTGGCGTGTCCGGTTTCCAAGGTGGCCTGAAAGGCTTCGGCGTTCATATAGGCCAGCATCAGGACGTCGCCGCTGGCGTCATCCTGAACGATGGCCGGAATCAGCCCGCCCATTTTGTCAAAATCCAGATCAATCATCGTTTTTCCTTTCCCTGGGCATGGGATTCAAGGTCCCCCTGGCATCGCAACCGTCCCGCATATGATCGCTGCCGATTTGTAAAACTGACAATTTAACGATATCAACTTGTTAAGTCAACTCTTTTTAAATCATGCTGGCTTGCATTATAGTGGGCCTTTTGTTAGATTTATATTTTTTGGGGACATCGGGACGATTTAGCGCATGGACGGGCCCGGCCCTGCTTGGATAAGACCTTATCGCAGGAACCACATATCATGACGGAAGACAGCAAGCGGACCCGCGCCATCGAAAAGCGGGCCCGTCAAACCACCCCCCGCTGGGGGCGTCGTATTTTTTTCTGGCTGGTGGGCCTAACGGCGGTTACCGGCGTTGTCGGCGCCATTGCCGCGGCCGGATTCTTTTTTTACTTGATCGAAGACCTTCCCAAAATCACCACCCTGGCCGATTATCGGCCCTCCACGGTGAGCACGGTTTATGCTGAGGACGGCCAGAAAATCGCCGAGTTCTACAAAGAGCGCCGTATCGTGATCCCCCTGGAAGAGATTCCCCCCATGCTGGTGGAGGCCTTTATCGCGGCCGAGGACTCGCGGTTTTACGAGCACCGCGGTATCGATTTCAAAAGTATTGCGCGGGCCTTTTTCAAAAATTTGGAGGCCGGGGGCATTGTCCAGGGCGGCAGCACCATTACCCAGCAGGTGACCAAATCGTTTTTTCTTACGCCCGAGAGAAGTTACAAGCGCAAGTTAAAGGAAGCGGTCCTGGCCTATCGCATCAGCGAGCGCTTTACCAAAGAGGAGGTGCTGTTTCTCTATCTCAACCAGATCTATCTGGGCCACGGGGCTTACGGTGTTCAGGCCGCCGCGCAAAACTACTTCGGCAAATCCGTCCAGGATCTGACCCTGGCCGAATGCGCCATTCTGGCAGGCCTTCCCCAGGCCCCCAGCCGGTACTCACCCCATCGCTATCCGGAGCGTGCCCGGCAGCGGCAGCTTTACGTTTTGAGTCGTATGGTCGAGGAAGGCTACATAACGGAGCAACAGGCCGAAGAAGCACGCAACGAGGTCTGGGATATCAAGCCGCGGCGCAACTGGTATGCTGAAAAAGCCCCCTTTTACACGGAACATGTCCGGCGCTACGTGGCGGAGAAATACGGTGAAGCGGCCCTCAACCAGGAGGGGCTCAACATCTATACGGCCGTGGATGTGAGTACGCAGGCCGCCGCCCGGGAAGAGATGGGGAAGGGGCTGCGCGATCTGGACAAACGCCAGGGGTATCGCGGACCACGCGAACACCTGGCCCCGGATCAACGTGATGCGTTTCTCCAAAGTCTGGCCGCCGAGCAGGTTGATATGCTGGCGCCGGATACCATCGTACGCGGGCTTGTGACGGCCGTGGACGACAAACGCAAACGGGTCGAAGTGTCGCTTGGCAGCGCCAAGGGCTTCATTGCGCTGGAAGATATGGCCTGGGCCCGCAAACCGAATCCGGAGGTCGGCTATTGGGCTGTCAAAATCACACGCCCGAGTTTGGCCCTGACGGTCGGTGATGTGATCGACGTGCGCCTGAAGGCCCAAAAGGACGGTGATGCCGATTGGGCGTTGGCCCTGGAGCAGACCCCCAAAGCCCAGTCCGCGTTGTTGTGTATCGAAGCGGAAACCGGTTTTGTCAAAGCCATGGTGGGCGGGCGTGACTTTCAAGACAGCCAGTTCAATCGGGCCATCCAGTCCCGGCGGCAGCCGGGCTCTGCGTTCAAGCCCATCATCTATGCAGCCGCCATCGACAAAGGCTATACGCCGGCCACGGTCATTTTGGACGCCCCGATCGTCTTTGAAGACACGGAACGGGACTTTACCTGGAAGCCCAAAAACTACAAGGAAACGTTTTACGGCCCCACCCTGCTGCGCCAGGCCCTGGCCAAATCGCGCAATGTGGTGACGGTCAAGATCCTAAAGGATATCGGGATCGACTATGCCATCGACTATGCCCGCAAGATGGGGATTCAGTCCCATTTAAACCGTGATCTGTCTATTGCCCTGGGCTCCTCGGGGGTTTCCCTGCTGGAAATCGTGAATGCTTACTCGGTGTTCGCCAATCGGGGCTATCGGGTCAACCCGATCTTTGTCACCCGGATCACCGATCGCGACGGTCATGTGCTGGAAGAAAATCGCCCTGAGCGTGAAAAGGTGATCGAGGAAACCACGGCTTATATTATCAGCAGCCTGTTGGAGAGCGTCGTAAAAAGCGGCACCGGTCAGCGGGTGCGCGCCCTCAACCGTCCGGTGGCCGGTAAGACCGGCACCACCAACAACCTTTATGATGCCTGGTTCGTGGGCTATACCCCGGATATCATCACCGGGGTCTGGGTCGGTTTCGATGAAGAGGGGTCCCTGGGCAGAGGCGAAACCGGTTCCCGGGCGGCTAGCCCGATCTGGCTGGGATTCATGCAGCGCGTCATGGCGGACCGCCCCGTCAAAGTCTTTGAGGTTCCGGAGGGCATCGTCTTCAGCCGCATCGATGCCGAAACCGGTTTATTGCCGATTCCCGAATCCAAGGAGACGATTTTCGAGTGTTTCAAAGAAGGGACCGTGCCCACCGAACATACCAAAGCCCCCGATACGATCGCGGAACCGGAGGACCTTTTCAAGGCCGGTATGTGATCGCTGCCGAAAGACGATCGGCAACATTAAAAACGATATCGACGTCGTCAGTTCGAAAGAAAAAGCCGCTGCTTTATGAAAAAGCAGCGGCTTTTTTGGGGGAGATCCGAAGGGTGTGACGTTTTCAACCCGTTGGATCAGGCTAATCCTATTCCGGCAGGCGTACCGCGAGCACCGGAATCTTAGAGCGGCGCAACACCCTGCTGGTGGTGCTGCCCATCATGGCATCCACAAGGGCTCCCCGGCCATGCGTTCCCATCACGATTACGTCACAATGCTTCTCCTCCGCCGTGGCGAGAATCTGAGCGACCGGGTTGCCCCGTTTGATGACGGTTTCGTCCAGAGCGGCTTCGTGGTCGTCGGTACCGGGGCGCAGGTTTTCACAGAAGCGGTCCAGCACTTCATGAATCATGGTATTATCCCGTTTTTTACCGATCAGGACATCGCGGGCTTCGTCAATGTTGCGCTTCTTGATGTCTTCCCACTCTTGGGCCCCGATGTAGCCGATGACATTGGCATCCACAAATTCGGGAGTCTCATCGATGACGTGCAGGATAATGATCTGGGCGCCATAGCTATTGGCTAGACTGACAGCGTAGGCCATGGCATAGCGCGCATTTTCCGACAGGTCGGTGGCATACAAAATACGCTTGATTTCCACTGAGGGTAGATCGACGTTCATGGTATGGTTCCCTTGTCTTTTGAGTGCGTCCAAATTTCCGGCCGGAAACGCGTTCCGATCGGAAAAGTTACGAAGATTTTTAATCCAGACAGCTCACCGGAACAATATCATTAAGCCTTAAATCCGCTCCGACGGCGTTTTTGAAAATGACCCTCGCGGCATCTGGATATCATTCGAATCCACTTCTTGGCCATCTTTATGCCGAGGTGCTTGCTTTTTTAAGGGCCTGGCGTTGATGGATGGGAAGCGTCAGGTCCGGATTCCTTCGGATCCGCACTTTCTGCATGAAGAAAACCACCACCCACAAGGCAATGCCGAGACCGTCCACGATGAAGGTCGGCATTTCGAAACCGATAATCCACTTGATCAGGTGAGGGAAGAATAGGATCAGGGTGGCCACGGCACTGATGATCCACTCAATGATGTTGGTGGGGCAGAGGAAATATCCCATGGTCAAGCTGCCGAAGGCGATGGTGCCCAAAACGATGGTGATCATGGTGGAGACCACCTGATACCAGGGCATCATATGCTCCGGGCCGCCAAGCAGAAAGCCCGGAGAAAAGGCGAACAGAAATGGGCCGACATAGAGCATTTTGGCAAACTTGAAAGAGGTCCAGCCGGTCTTCCAGGGGTCGGAGCCGGCAATGGCCGCGCCGGCGTAGGCCGCCACGCATACCGGCGGAGTGATGTTGGAATCCTGGCTGAACCAATAGACGATCATGTGGGAGGCGATCAGGGCCCATGATACCTGGGCGATAATCAAGTCGCGTTGGGGATCACCGGGCAAAAGCTCACCGAGGGGCAGTTGGAGTTCCATCAGCCCCATCCCGAAAAAACTGCGGCAGATCATGTCGGACACGGCACCCACGGCCAGCACGGCCGTAATCAGGTAGGCGGCGGTGACCGGCACGCCCATGCCCAGCACCAGCGAGGCGAGACCTACCAGCAGAATGGCGATAATCAGGTTGCCGGAGGAAAGCTCGATGATGATCTGGGAGAAGCGCAGCCCGATACCCGTAAGCTGAATCGTGCCGACGATGATGCCGATAACGCCCACCGTGGCGCCGATGATCAGAGTGGCCCGGGCACCCTCGTTCATGGCGCCGAAAATTTCCTTGATACCCATGCGGCTGTCCGAAGTCAGCCAACTCACCGCGATGCAGGATAGAATCGCCCAGAAACCCGCATATCCCGGTGAATAGCCGACGAGCATCATCACCACGATGACCACCAATGGCACGGACATGAACCACTGCTTCTTAAGAATCTGCCAGGCCGAAGGGGCGCCCTCCTCGCGGATACCCACCAGCCCGTGGCGTTTGGCCTCGAAGTGGATCATCACGAAAACCGAGAGGAAGTAGATCACGGCCGGGAAGATGGCCATGAGCATGATCTTCACATAGGGAATTTCCGTCATTTCAGCCATGATAAAGCCGCCGGCCCCCATGATAGGTGGCATGAACATGCCGCCGATGGAGGCCGAGGGTTCGATGGCTCCGGCCACATGAGGCCTGAATCCGGCCTTTTTCATCAGAGGAATCGTGAAGGCACCCGTGGAAACCGTGTTGGCGATGGCCGAACCCGAGACCGATCCGAAAAAGCCCGAAGCCAGCACCGCTACCTTGGCCGGACCGCCTACCGATTTGCCGGCGATCGCCATGGGCAGATCCAGAAAGAAGCGGCTGGCACCGGAAAATTTTAAAAATGAGCCGAAGAAAATGAACAGGATGACATAGGTCACCAAAACGCTGGCCATGATGCCGAACACGCCCTCCTGCTTGTAATAGATGTGGTTCAGGGCGCGGTCTATTTTAAAACCGGTGTGGGCGAAGGCCTTGAGTACCGGGATGTGGTGCAGCAGGTCGCCGTAAAAAGCGTAGAGCAGGAAAAAAACGCCCACCAGGGTCATGGACCAGCCCAGTACCCGACGCGCTACCTCGAGGGACACCAGGATGCCCAGAAAGCTAACGGCGGTGTCCAAGGGGGTTTCGGATCCCATGCGGTAGTTGATGGCCGCGTATTCCCTGATGTAGTAGCCCACCGCGAAAATGGCGACGGCCGTGAGCAATAGATCGAGAGCAACGGGGGCGCTGTCGTTTTTTCCCCAGTAAGGGAGCGGCAGGAAGAAAACGACCGACAAGCCCAGGCTGACGATAAGATAGAGCCAGTTGATGGCGACAAATGGTTCCCTTGCCCCCTGGGTGCCGAAGAGAAAATGCAGTGCAAAATAGAAGAGCATTGCCGTCGTGAGATAAGGGATCAACGCATCGAGATAGTAGCCAGGTTTGTTGACGGGTTTGCCCGTCATAGGGTAGCTGAGCATGATCATTACATAGGTGACCATGACATAGATGCCCAGGAAGTACTGGGTATCGACCGGGATGGCGGCGGCGTACATGTAAAACAGCACCATGCCAACGCCCATGGCGGAGATCAGCCCGAACCAGATGCCGGTCACGGGGCGTCCGGTTTTGGCGTCCTTGCTGACGATTTTTTGAAGCTTTTCCTTATCTTCAGCGGTTTCGGGGATGTCGATTTCGCTCATTTCAAATTCCTCGTACTGCTGTTGACAATACTGTTGGCCTGTGAAAGCTCATGTTAAAGATAAAGCGGGGAAGCGCAATGGCGCGCTTCCCCGCGGTTTGTTTTACTGCATCAGATTGGCGGGGATTTCTTTGCCCTGTTCTTTCCAGAACTTGATTGCGCCCGGGTGCAACGGCACGGAAGCGCCGGTGAAGCCGTTTTTCAGGTTCATTTCACTGAAGGATTTTTTAGCTGTAACCATGGCTTCCATGCCGGCCTTGGACCACAAGGTTTTCATGATGGTGTAGACCAGATCTTCGGGCATGTCGACATTGGTGGTCAGAATGCAGGAATCCTGAAAACTCTTGGTGGCGGGCATGCCCTTGCCATAGGTGCCGGCCGGGATCGTCATGGGCGAGTAGGCGAAAGCCTTATAAAAGCCGGTTTTTTCGGCGTCGACGCCCACATCCACCAGCGCAATCGGCACCTGAACGGCGGCTTCGATGATGGAACGGTTGGGATAACCCACTAACACCCAGAACGCATCGATCTTGCCGTCCTGGAAGGCGCTTGCGGCCTGACTGTAACCCAGAAAATCCGGTTTGAATTTATCCCACAGGCCAATATGGCGGAAAAAACGCTCGGCACTGGCGGCGGCGCCCGAGCCGGCGTTGCCCAAGGCCACGCGTTTACCTTCAAGCTGCATGGCACTGGTGATACCGGCGTCGGCGCGTACCACGAGCTGGGCCGGGGCGCCGTAGAGGTAGCCCATGGACCGGATCTTGTTGTATTTCACGTCGTCCTGGGGCAACTTACCATTGAATCCCAGAGCGCTGTCCACAGCATAGCAAAGACCGAAATCGGACTCGCCGTTATGGATGCGTTTGAGGTTTTCCACCGACCCGCCCGAACCCACCGAGCTGGCCTGGATGTTCGGATCAACCTTGGGGACGTACACGGCCATGGCATTGGTGAAGGTGTTGAAGGTCCCGCCGGTCGGCCCGCCGCCGATCTTGATGCTGTAGTTTTCCGCAAGGGCCGGGACGGCGATCATTGCCATCACCGCGGCCGCCATTATGGCGATTATTACGTGTCTCTTCATGGGGTTCTCCTTTCATCCCGTTTCATGGTTTGTGGGGCTGTTCGGTGCGCCTGCCGGAGCACGTCGCAAGGCATCGGCGCAGGAAGGCCCCTCCTGTTGCAGGGCTGTGCCTTGTCAGCTCCTCTCTTCAGGTAGCGCAAGGAACGACAAGCCTTTTACCCCTTAGCCACCAGGACCGCAAAAGTAAAGATGGGAAGTTCTGAAATCCAGCGACGGGAATTTCTGATTCGTATGTAAGAATATTTCTTACAGTTCTACCAAGTGGTTCTGGATCGCGAACCGGGAAAGCTCGGCGTTGTTCCGCAGGTTGAGCTTTTTCAGGATACGGAAGCGGTAGGTATCGACGGTCTTAATGCTGATGCCGTAGATGGAGGCGATCTCGCGGTTGGTCGCGCCCATAGCCAGCCGGCGCATCACCTGGAGTTCGCGCATGGAAAGCGAATCCAGCAGATTTTGACCGCCGGTGCCGCGGGCCACCCGCAAGGCCAGCGCCTCGGCGGCCTCATCCGTCAGAAAACGGCTGCCGCCGATGACTTTGCGAATGGCGCTGACCAACTGCTCGGGGGCCGATTGCTTGGTAATGTACCCCATGGCCCCAGCCTCGATGGCCCGCACGACGTACTGCCCCTCCTCGTGCATGGTGAGGACGAGCAGCGGGAGGGAAGGATGATCGACGTGCAACCGGCTGATCACTTCCAGGCCGTCGAGCCCCGGCATGGAGAGGTCGATGACGGCCACATCCGGCCGTGCGCTTTCCACGGCACGCAGGGCGTCGCGCCCGTTGGCGGCTTCCGCCACAACAGTCATATCACCACTTTCCTCGATCAGGCGCCTCAGACCGGCACGTACGATGCTGTGGTCATCGGCCAGCAGAACCTTGACCATGTTCAGTTGTCCCCGTTGCGTTGTGCGCTGTTGGCGCGGTAGTGGCCGGCAAGAAGCGGCCGCGTCAGGTCTCTTGATTCAAAGGCACCATAAAGCGAACCAGCGTGCCGTGTCCAGTCTGGGAGTGGATTTCCAATTTGCCGCCGGCAAGTGTTGCGCGTTCCCGCATGCCGGCCAGGCCCAAGCCCTCGAATTCCGGCAGATGGTTCACTTCAAAGCCGCGGCCGTCGTCGTGCACGGAAAGCACGAGGCCATCGGATGTGGTGCCGAGACGTACATTCACATGGTCGGCCTCAGCGTGGCGCACCACATTGGTCAAGGCCTCTTGGGCGATCCGGTAAGCGGCGGTGGCCACCGTATCACTGGGGGTGGGTATGGCAGCTGATTTGAGAACACAGGTGATACCGGTGCGCCGCTCAAAGTCCGAAGTGTAAAGCTCGAGCGCGTCCACAAGACCCAGATCATCCAGAACCCCCGGCCGCAGATGAAACGCGAGGGTTCGCACATCGTCGATGGTCTGGTCAATGATACGGCACATGCTGCCGATGCGTCCGGCAATGAATTTATCGCCGGTTTTGAGTTTTTCTTGCAGCCAGACAGCGTCCAGGCGCAACGCGGTAAGGACTTGGCCAAGCTCGTCATGGAGCTCGCGGGCGATCGCCGCCCGCTCTTTTTCCTGGTTGGCCATGATACTGCCCGATAGGCGGCGCAGCTGGTTCTGAGCTTTTTTCAGATCCGTGATATCGGTGGCAATACCGCCCACCCCGCGAATACCTCCGTCTTCGTTGTAAACCGGGAACTTCACGGACAGGTAGGTATGCTGTCCGTCGGACTGGGGAATCATTTCCTCGACTTGGTACGATCGCTGTTCGGCCAGTACCCGCCGGTCCCCTTCTTGAAATTGTTTCGCCACTGTGTCCGGCAGAATCTCATGGTCGTTGCGACCGCGGATGTCGGCGTCCCTGAGCTCAAAAAGCTCTTCATAGCGCGAGTTCACCAGCAGGTAGCGTCCGTTGATGTCTTTGAAATAGACGACGGCCGGTGTGTGTTTGAGGATGCTGCTGATTTCGCGGGTGCGTAGTGTGACTTGGCGCTCCAGATCTTTCGAATAGCGGCTCAGTTCCTTCTGGGTGCGTTTGAGGGCCTCTTCCGCCCGCTTGCGTTCCGTAACATCGATGGAAACCGCCAGGGTGCGTGTAAGTCGGCCTTCGTCATCGCGGTCGGCAATGGCCGAAAGGACCACATCGATCGTTTCGTTGGTTCTGGTACGGAACTGATAGGCCACGTCCTTGCAGAGCCCGGTGCTGAAAAACAGAGGGAAAATTTCTTTTTCAGCGGTCCGCCGGGATTCAGGCGTCATAAACGTCGTTAGCGGCTGTCCGATCACCTCATGGGGTTGGTAGCCCAGCGCCTGGGCCCAGAAGTCGCTGACGCTGACCAGCCGCCCCTCGGTATCGATGGAGTGCAGCATGGCGGGCGTACGATGGTAAAGAGAGCGATAACGCTCCTCGCTCTTGCGCAGAGCGCTTTCAACCAGCCGCCGCCGGGCGATTTCTTTGCTGGCATTCTGGTAAAGCAGAAGCACGGCAACACCGATCAGAAGGCAGAGCAGCAAGACGACCGGACCGGTGACACGGAGAAACGGGTCCGAAATAGCGGCGGAGATGGCCTGGTAACTTCTAAGCTGAATGATTTTCCATCCCGGGAAAGTATCGAGCTCCACTTGGTTCATCAGAAAACGCTCTGCCCCCAGGGTGGCCGTTTGCTGGTCGTCCTGGAATGTCAGGCCGACCCATTGCCACGGGCCGGCGCCGAATTGCCGCTCCCCGGCGATTTGGCGGATTTCGTCAGGCGAGGGGCGCCAGGCTAAGCGGAAAAGCCAGTCGCCGCGGTTGGAAATAAAGATCACCCCTCGGGGATCGGTGACCAGAACGATGTCTTCGCTGGTTAATCCCAGGCGGTTTTCAATGACGTCAATGGAGGATTTGATGACCACGACCCCGATCGGGTCCTCCGTAGGATTCCCGTAAATCGGACAGCTATTGTAAATCCCCCGTTTCTGCGAGGTGGTACCGAGGGCCAGATACGCGGTGGGCCAGCCCTTGATGGCCTTTTTAAAATAGGGGCGAAAACCGAAATTCTGGCCCACAAAACTGTCCGGGGCAAGACGGTTGCTGGAGGCCACGGTGAGGCCCTCTTGGTTGATGAGGTAGCAGACATCCGCCTCAAGGTTCCGCTGGAATTGATCCAGGAGGGCATTGACCGCCTGGGTCGACGCGCTGGTTGCTGCGCTGAGATGATCTGACAGAAGCGTCTGACCGGCCAGAATGCGGACGACCTTGTTGTTTTCGGCCAGGTAGGAGGTCACGCTTTTGGAAAGGATTTCCAGGCGCATCTTCGCCTGACGCTCGGCTTCTTTAAAGGCCGATGCGTGCAAGTTGGCATAGTAGAGGTAGCCGCCGAGAGATGTAGAGAGAAAAGCAAGAAAAGCAAGAACAAGCAGGATAAGTCGTAAACGCATGTTGCGCGCTCCGCTAAATGAAGCCAAATGGGATCAGGTGTCCCTGATTTCGCTTCGGAAACATTGCGTACCTTTGCGGCCGGCTCCCTGGTGAGCAAGCCGTGGGGGAAAGATGCGCGCGGTGCCGGCGGAGCGTTTGGACCGTTCCGCAGCGTCCTCCCTCAGGGACCACATGACCTAGATGCAATAAGGGGGGTGGGATTGTCAACTTCCAAATGATGGGGGGTAATGCCTTCATCGGCCTGAATGGTCAAGGAAGGAGGTTGAAAACGGGCTTGCAGGCGCTGCTGGTTCCGGCGGCCGGCGCCCATCATGCGGGAAAGGTGGCGTAGGTGGATGCGGAGGCGGACGGGGCGCTGGCGGTCGGGATGACGGGCAAGGGCCGCTGTCGCCAGTTCGAGGAACACCCGGCTGTAAACGAGCTCCCCCAGAGCGGGATGATAAGGGCCAGCCAGCACCGTATCGTTCGAAGACAGGGTTTCCTCGGCCTGCAGGCCCATGCGGATGACCGGGATGTCGGAGGAGATGAATCGTAACAGCAGTCGGCTGACCAGGGTAATGGTTTCCGCCAGGCCCATAGGGATAAAGTCGCCCTTGCGGAATTGTCGGGCCAGCGGGCTGCCGTCCAGCACCACGGTCGGATAGATGCGCACCGTGTCAGGCGCCAACCGGATCATGGCTTCGGCGGTCTGCGCGGCGCCCTGCAGGGTGTCGCCGGGAAGGCCGGTCATCATCTGGAGCCCTAAGGCGTAGCCGGCGGATTTGATCCGGTGTGCCGCCGCGGCGGTGCAGGCCGCGGTATGCCCACGGTAGTTGCATGCCAGCACCCGGTCGTCCATGGATTGCAGCCCCAGCTCGATGGTGGCGACAGGGAAGTCGTGGATGGCAGCCAGCGTCTGCGGCGAAATGGTGTCCGGTCGGGTGGAAAAGCGGATACCGCCCGCTTCCCCCCGGCGAACAAAGCCTGCGGCGACGGCCAGCAGGTCCTGCACCAGTCCTGTCGGCAGACCGAGAAAATTACCCCCGTAAAAGGCGATCTCCACCGGGCGCTTGGAATCGCGCACACGAGGTAGCCAGGTGCGCACCGTTTGTTCAACCGTGGCGGTCGAAAGGCGGTGGGGGGACACTCCGGTAATGGCGGTCTGATTACAAAAACTGCAGCGGTGCGGGCATCCGGAAAGGGGGATGAACACCGGGATGATGAACGGACGCAGAGGGGTGTGGCTGCCAGGCGCCAGCCCCTTGACAGCGGCCAGGGTGCGGTCGTTGACATGCCGGATGGAAAACCATTCATTCATGGTCGGAGATCTGCTTCAAGGCCTCCTGGGCGGCGGCCTGCTCCGCCGCTTTCTTGCTGCGGCCGGTGCCGATGGTCTTCAGCTGCGTGAGACGCAATTCCACAACAAAGGTCTTGTCGTGGTCCGGACCGCTTTCTTCCACGACACGGTACACCGGAACAATTTTTTCCTGATTTTGGACATGTTCCTGCAGGCGGCTTTTGAAATCGACGATGGCCTCCGGTGTTTCGACAGCGTCCAGACGGAACGCCAGGCGGCGGTCGATCACTTCGAAAGCCGCTTCGAAACCGCCGTCCAGATAGACGGCCGCCAAAATCGCCTCCAGCGTATCGGATAAAATGGACGGCTTGTCATGCCCGCCGGTCTGCGATTCGCCACGTCCTAGTCGGACGCAGTCGCCCAGATGAAGCGATCGGGCGACCTGCGCCAGATGCGTCTCGTTGACCAGGTGGGCCCGGGCGCGTGACAACTCACCCTCCGACAAGTTCGGATTCTGTCGCATAAGCACATGGCTGACAACGAGATTCAGGACGGCATCTCCCAAAAACTCGAGCCGCTCGTTATCCCGGACATCCGCCTGGGAATGTTCGTTGACATAGGATCGATGTTGCAGCGCTTCCGCCAGGAGGTGGGGTTTGCGAAAGTGGTAGCCGAGGGTCCCTTCCAGCGCTTGTCGGCAGTCCTCTTCGGTTGTAGACACCAAATCAGTCTCCTCTTGATGGCTATTGGACAAATGCCCTAAAGGCGGGCGACCAGTTGTTCATAAACATCAAAAGGCACCTGAAAGCCGCCGTTCGCAGACCCCATTTCAATGTCCGGTTTGATGGCTCCGTGAAAGTCGGTACCGCCGGAGACCAGCAGACCATGCTGTTCCGCCAGCGCTATAAATTGTTGGGTTTGAGCGGCGGAATGCTCCGGATAATAGGCTTCCAGACCCAAGAGGCCAAAGGACTGCAGTTCGGCGAACAGGTCTGCCAACTGCCAGTTGCCGATCGGATGGATCAGGGCGGGGTGAGCCAGGACTGGAATACCGCCGGCCTGACGGATCAACTGAAGGGCGTCGCGGATTTCAATGCGGTATTTGTCCACGTAGGCTGGAGCGTCGTTGCCGATAAAACGCTCAAAGGCCTCGTCAAAAGAGGCTACGACGCCCTTTTCCAATAAGCGCCGGGCAATATGGGGGCGGCCGGTTTGCTGTAAGGGATCACCGGACGCCAGTTCTTCCATCGTAATGTTGATGCCCAGATCTTGCAGCTTGGCGATAATGCGTGGGTTGCGATTGCGGCGGGCGTCCTGGAGCTTTTGAAGCTGACGGTCAAGGGCCGCGTCGTCCGGCCGGAAGCCATAGCCCAATAGATGCAGGCTTCCCCGGCAGGGAAATTCAGACGGCGCCTCGGTGCTCACCTCAACACCGGTTAGAAGGCGCAACTCTTGTGGGATGCCGTTTTGCAGAATTTGCTGGACGCCATCCACCGTATCATGGTCGGTGATGGCAATGGCCGCCAATCCGAGGCGGCAGGCCCGTGCGATAATTTCTTCTGGCGTCAGCGTGCCGTCGGAGGCGGTGGAATGAATGTGGAGATCGATACTCGGATGCGGGTTATAACCCAAGGGCTTTTTCTTGTGCCTCTTCCTTGGTTTTACAGTCGATGCATTGGGTCGTCACTGGCCGTGCTTTGAGCCGCTTGATGGAGATTTCCTCGCCGCAGGTATCACAGATGCCGAAAGTGCCGTTTTCGATGCGATCCAACGCTTTTTTAATTTTTTTGATCAATTTGTGTTCCCGGTCCCGGATGCGCAACATGAAGTTACGGTCCGCCTCCAGGGAGGCACGGTCCGTGGGATCGGGGAAATTTTCCTTTTGGGAGGTCATGCCGGAAACCGTATTGTCCGCCTGGCTGAGCAATTCTTCCAGTCGTTCCGACAAAAGTGTTTTAAAAAATTCAAGATCTTTCTTTTTCATAAGGCAACCCTTATCATTATTAGATTGATCCTAGAATAGAAAGATGAAACGATTAACACAAGCCCTTTTTTATGTAAAGGATTACCTGCTACTCTAAATCATATAGCCGAAAATTTTCCGAAACAACCCCGGGCGGACAAAAGCGGCAAAGGAGTGTCCCGCGATGGAACAACTGGATCACATCGTGCGCATCATCGCATTGAGCATGGGGGCCGCCTGGGCCAGCGGCATCAACCTGTATGCGGCCATCCTTACATTGGGATTTTTGGGCGCTACCGGCCAAATGGCCCTGCCGGCCGACCTTCAGATTCTTACCGCGCCCATCGTCATGATGGCCGCCGCGGTGATGTTTTGCATCGAATTTTTTGCCGATAAAGTGCCCGGCATGGACACGGGCTGGGACGCGATTCACAGTTTTATTCGGATTCCCGGGGGCGCCCTGCTCGCGGCCGGTGCCGTGGGGGACGTGAATCCGGCGGTTATGATTGCCGCCGGTATTTTGGGCGGTGGTTTAGCGGCCGGCACCCACGCAGCCAAAGCCGGCAGCCGCGTTCTGATCAACACCTCGCCCGAACCGTTTACCAACTGGATTGCCTCCCTGGGCGAGGATGTTACGGTGATTGCCGGTGTTTGGGCGGCCCTGGTTCATCCCTGGTTTTTTCTGGCCTGTCTATCGGTTTTTATTGTGTTGTTGATTTGGCTGCTGCCCAAATTGTGGCGGGGTATCAAAGCGGTCTTTACGAAACTGGCCTCCCTGTTCAAGCAAACGGGGGCCCGTGCCGCGCCTGCGGGTGCAGGGGATGATCCCGTGGCCTCCGATCGTCCCTGAAGCAACCTTTGGGAGAAGGGCCGGTTGCATTCAAGAATCATTTGGCGTAAAAGGGATTGCGTTGTCGCGGTGCCCCTTGCTTGACGGGGGGTGAAAAGGGAATACGGTGAAAATCCGTAGCGTTGGACCGGCGCTGTAAGCAGGGACCGGCATTGCAAGCGGCCACTGCCCGAATTTCATAGGGCGGGAAGGCGCGGTGCCTGGGATGATCTGCAAGTCAGAAGACCTGCCCGGCAACCTCACAAATGATAAGGAATGATGGTGTCCGCTGATTTCCGTGTATCGCACCTCGGTGCGATGCACGGTTTTTTTTTGGAGGCGCGGATTAAGCGCCCTCCCACGGTCCGCGCACCGCGTCCCCTCGGGTTGGGGACCCGGTGCGACAGCGGGTTGCCGTCTTGTTTTCATCCAGGCCTAAACAATAAGGAGATGTCATGAAACGCCTACAAGCCGCCCTCGACCGAATTCAACCACCGAATAGCGAATGGCAACAGCGTGCCCACGAACGCCTGCGCCAGCAGGCCCGACCCGCCGGCAGCCTGGGGATCCTGGAAGACGTGGGCGCCCGTCTGGCCGGCATCGCAGGCACGCTGGACGTGCATCTCAACCGCAAAGTCATCGTGACCTGCGCCGGGGATCACGGCGTCTGTGCCGAGGGTGTAAGCCTTTTCCCGTCTGAGGTCACCCCCCAGATGGTCTATAATTTTGTCCATGGAGGGGCGTCCATCAATGTGCTGGCGCGCCACGCCGGAGCCGAAGTTAAAGTGGCCGATCTCGGCGTGAACTGGGATTTCGAACCGGACCTGCCCATTTTCCACACAAAGGTTGGCAAGGGGACCGCCAATTTTGCACGGGGGCCGGCCATGAGCCGGGATGAGGCCATCCAGAGCATCGAAGCCGGCATTGGCATCATCGAAGAACTGCACGCCGAAGCGCGCGTCGATCTTCTCGGGACCGGTGACATGGGCATCGGCAACACCACGCCGTCCACCGCCATCATTGCGGCTTTTTCAGGCCTGCCGGTGGATCAACTCACCGGGCGGGGCACCGGCATCGACGACGGCGCCCTGCAGCACAAGGTAGCGGTCATCAAAAAGGGACTGGCCCTTAATCGGCCCGATCCGCGGGATGCCCTGGATGTGCTCGCCAAGGTGGGGGGATTCGAAATCGGGGGCTTGGCAGGACTGGTGATCGGTGCCGCCGCCAACGGCGTGCCGGTGGTCTGCGACGGATTCATCGCCACCGCCGGTGCCCTGGTGGCTTGCGAACTGGCCCCGACGGCCCGGGATTATCTGTTCACCAGCCATAATTCCGTCGAAATCGGCCATCGCTACATGCTCAGCCGGCTGGATCGGGAACCGCTGCTGGATCTCAAATTCAGGCTGGGGGAGGGCACTGGTGCCGCGGCGGCGATGGAATTGATGGACATGGCCACCCGCATTCTGGCGGACATCAAAACGTTCGAGGAAGTGGCCATCCAGGATGCCCAGGGTTGAACGTTTTTTAAGGGGAGGGTTTTCTCAGATCCCCACTTCGCCGGCAAAATGGCAGGCGGCCTGGTGGCCGTCGCGCACCTCCCGCAACGCCGGTTCCTGCTCCGCGCAGATCTCCCGGGCATAGTGGCAGCGGGTATGGAAGCGGCAACCCGGGGGGGGATTGATCGGGCTGGGGACATCGCCTTTGAGGAGGATGCGGTTTTGCTTCTTTTGGGGGTCCGGCATGGGCGATGCACTCAGCAGCGCCTGGGTATACGGGTGCAGGGGCGTGCGGTAAACGGCCTGGCTGGCAGCGATTTCCACGATCTTGCCGAGGTACATGACGGCCACCCGGTCGCTGATATATTCCACCACATGCAGATCGTGTGAAATGAACAGATAGGTCAGACCGAATTCGTTTTGCAGATCCTTGAGCAGGTTGATGACCTGGGCTTGGATGGAAACGTCCAGCGCTGATACGGCCTCGTCGCAGACCACGAGATCCGGGTTCAGGGCCAGAGCCCGGGCGACGCCGATACGCTGCCGCTGACCGCCGGAGAACATGTGGGGGTAGCGGCGCATGTGTTCCTTGCTGAGCCCCACCACCTCGAGCAGTTCCAGGACGCGCGCCTCGCGTTCCCGGCGGCTTTTCATCCCGTGGATCAAAAGCGGTTCGCCAACAATGGAGGCCACAGGCTTGCGGGGGTTCAGGGAAGAAAACGGGTCCTGAAAGATGATCTGCATTTTTTGGCGCAACGCCCGAATTTGCTGGGCATCGTAAGTGAGAATATTGTCGCCGTCAAACCACACCTCACCTGCGGTGGGCTCCTCCAGGCGCATGATGGCCCGGCCGAAAGTGGACTTGCCGCAACCCGATTCCCCCACCAGCCCCAGGGTTTCCCCCTTGCAGATGCTCAGGCTGATGTTGTCCACGGCCTTGACCGCGGCGATTTCTTTCATAAATACGCCCCCGCGGATCGGATAATATTTGATCAGGCGGCGGGCGTCCAGCAGGGGCTTCGTATCAGGCATATTTCAGACACCGTGCCATATGGTTTGGGCCGACCGAATACATTTGCGGCTCGATCCGGCGGCAGTCGTCAAAAACATCGGGGCAGCGATCGCTGAACAGGCAGCCTTGCGGCAGGTCGAACAAGGACGGTACGACGCCCTTGATGGTGCTCAAACGCCCCTCGGCCGTTTTTTGCCCCAGAACGGGGATCGACTCCAGCAGACCGATGGTATACGGGTGTTTGGGCGTGGCGAAAAGCGTCTCGACATCCGTGTATTCCACCATGCGGCCGGCATACATCACGGCCACGTGCTGGGCCATTTCGGCGATGACCCCCAAATCGTGGGTAATGAACAGGATCGAGGCCCCGGTATCGGCTTTGAGCTTGTTCATGAGGTCCAGGATCTGGGCCTGAATGGTCACATCCAGGGCCGTGGTGGGTTCGTCGGCGATCATCAGGCGTGGATTGCAGGCCAGCGCCATGGCGATCATGACCCGCTGGCGCATCCCGCCGCTCATCTGGTGGGGGTAGTCATCCAGGCGGGTTTCCGGGGCCGGGATCCCGACCTGTTTGAAGATATCCAGCACACGGCGGCGGGTTTCCGGCCGGGATAATTTCCGGTGCAGACGCAGCACTTCCCCCACCTGATCGCCCACCGTGAAAACGGGGTTCAGCGATGTCATGGGCTCCTGAAAGATCATCGAGATGCGGTTGCCCCGAATTTTGCGCATCTCGGCTTTCGGGAGACGGAGCAGGTCTTTACCGTCGAACCAGATGCGGCCGTCCACGATTTTTCCGGGGGGCTCCGGAATCAGCTGGATGATGGAATGGGCGGTGACGCTTTTGCCGCAGCCCGACTCCCCCACCAGACCCAGGGTTTCACCCGGCTGAATGGCGAGGCTGACATCGTCGACGGCCCGGGCGACACGCCCCCTGACATAAAAATAGGTCTTGAGGTTTTCGATGTTCAGAAGGGGGGCTGCGTTCATGTCCATCCCGTTTAGTCCCGCAATCTCGGATCCAGGGCGTCCCGCAGCCCGTCACCCAGCAGGTTGAAGCCCAATACCGCCAACAGAATCGCGATGCCCGGGAAGGTCATGACCCAGGAGGCGCGCAGAATCAAGGCCCGGCTGCGGGCAATCATGCCTCCCCATTCAGGGGTGGGCGGCTGGGCGCCGAGGCCCAGGAAGCTCAGGGCGGCCGCGTCCAGAATGGCCGATGCCATGCTCAGGGTGGTCTGAACGATAAGCGGACCCAGACAATTGGGCAGGATGCCGATGAAAATAATGCGCCAGTCCCGGGCGCCCACCGCGCGGGCCGCCATGACGTAATCCTTTTCGCATTCCTCCAACACGCTGCCGCGCACAATGCGGGCAAAGCGGGGCACGTAAGTGACACCGATCGCCATCATGGCGTTCTGCAGGCTGGGGCCGAGAAAGGCCACCACCACGATGGCCAGAAGCAGATAGGGAAAGGCCAGGATCATGTCCATGATGCGCATGATCAGGCTGTCCCAAAACCCCTTGTAGTAGCCGGAGATACAGCCCAGGAAAGTGCCCAAGGTAAAAGCGATCCCGACACTGACGATGGCCACCGTGAGGGACACCCGGGCGCCGTAAATGATGCGTGACAGCGTATCCCGCCCCAGCTCATCCGTTCCCAGAATATTTTCCCATTTGCCGGTTTCATGCCAGACGGGCGGCTTGAGCTGGTCGTACAGGGAGGTTTCTACAGGGTTGTGGGGGCTGAGAAACGGCGCGAAAATCGCCATCAGGATAAATGCCGTAACGATGATCAGTCCTGCAATGGCGGTCTTGTTGCGCCAGAGCTGACTGATCTGCTCGAAAAACGGGTGGCGATCATATGGATTTTTAGGTTTCGCCATAGTGCAATCTTATCGTAGGCCGTGTATCAGCCATACCTCCGGTCGCCTACTGGATGCTGATCCGCGGGTTGATCACCGCGTAGAGAACATCCACGAAAAGGTTGATGACCACGAAGAGACCGGCAATCAAAAGGGTGCCGCCCTGAATTACCATATAATCGCGCTGCATGACGGCATCGTACATCCACTTGCCGACCCCGGGCCAGGCAAAGATCGTTTCCGTCAGGATGGCCCCGCCCAGCAGGACCCCGAACTGCAGGCCGATGGTGGTGACAACCGGTATCATGGCGTTGCGCAGGGCATGCTTGAAAATCACGGCGAGCTGCGAGAGTCCCTTGGCCTTGGCGGTTTTGATGTAGTCCTGGCGCAGCACATCCAGCATGGCCGAGCGGGTCATGCGGGCCACGATGGCGGTCGGAATGGTGCTCAAGGTCACCGCCGGCATGATGATGTGCCAGACCGCATCTTTGAAGGCCGGCCAGTTGCGGGTGATGACGGCATCCAGAATATAAAAATTGGTGATCACGTCAAGATCGATGCCGATGCTCAGACGGCCGGACAGGGGCAGCCAGCCCAGGTTAAGGGAGAAGATCAGCATGAAAACCAGCCCCAGCCAGAAAATAGGCATGCTGACTCCGGCCAGGGCGCCGACCATACTGACATAGTCGAACACCGAATACTGCTTGGTGGCCGATATGATGCCCAGGATCATGCCGGCTACGCAGCTGATAAAAAGGGCCACCAACGATAATTCGATGGTGGCCGGGAAGCGTTGCTTGACCTCGGTCCAGACCTTCTGACGGGTCCAGATGGTTTCCCCCAAATCGCCCTTGAGCAGACGCCCCATAAACATGCCGTACTGCACATAGAGCGGTTCGTTGAGTCCCAGATGCTCCCGCAACTGCTGCAGGGACTCTTCGGTGGCGCGCTCACCCATCAGCAGCTCGGCCGGATCCCCGGGCGTGGCGTGCAGCATCAGAAAAACGATGATGGTGACGCCCAACAGGGTGGGGATCATGATCATGATGCGTCGGAGGATATAGGCTAGCATAATCCGATCGATTTCGAAAAAGGGTCGAACGGGAGGACGATCAGTTGATGGCCCCCCCGTTCATCTGCCGTTATTCAGACGATTTTACTTCAACCATACGTTTTTCAGCCGCACCGATGACGTGGGATGCAGCAGGAAGTTGTGGACCGACTTCTGGGCCGGCCAGATGACGGTGGAGTGCGCTATCGCGATGGCCGGACATTCGTCGAAGAAGATCTGCTCCGCTTGCCGATAGATCTTATCGCGCTTGTCCTGATCGATGGTTTCGCGACCCTTGACCATCAGGTCGTGGTATGCGTCGTTGATCCACTGGGTTCGGATGGCAGTGGAAGCCTTGCCGTCGAACAGGACTGCCAGGAAGTTGTCCGGGTCACCGTTGTCGCCGGTCCATCCCAGCTGGAAGAGATCCATGTCTTCCGGTTGTTCGCGCTGGCGTTTGAGGTAGGTGCCCCATTCATAGGTCACTACCTTGGCCGTGATGCCCACTTTGGCCAGGTCGGCCGCCATGGCCTCGCCGATTTTCACGCCGTCGGGGTTGTAGGGACGGGGCACCGGCATGGACCACAGGTTGATCTCGCCCAGGCCCTTGCCGTCGGGATAGCCGGCTTCCGTCAAAAGCTTCTTGGCCAAGGCGGGATCATAGCTATAACCCGGGATTCGCTCGTTGAAGCCCCACATGGTGGGCGGAATGGGGTTCTTGGCCACCTGGCCCATGCCCTGATACAAATTGTCCACGATGGCCTGGCGGTTGAGGGCGTGCGCGATGGCCTTGCGCAGCTTGACGTTGCTCTTCCAGGGCTCTTTTGTATGGTTGAAAGACAGGTAGCCGATGTTCATACCGGGCTGGGTGGGCAGAATAAGGTTGGCGTCCTTTTTGGCCAGGGCGATGTCCTGGGGGTTGGGGAACTGGCAGATGTGGATGTTGCCGGTTTTCAGCTCCAGGAAACGAACCGAGTTTTCGGGGATGGAGCGGAAAATCACCTTGTCCAGATAGGGACCGCCGGTTTTGTCCCAGTAGCCGTCGAACTTTTCAAGGGTAATACGGTCATCCTTGATCCAGTTGACGAACTTGAACGGGCCGGTGCCCACCGGGTTGCGCAGGAATTCCTTGGGATTTTCCAAGAAGGCCGTGGGGCTGATGATGTCGGCGAAGTCCATGCCCAGATTGGCCAGGAAGGGGGCATTGACCTGTTTCAGTTTGAAGACCACGGTGTAATCGTCGACCGCCTCGATGCTGCCCACGATGTCGTCCATTTCCATGGAGACCCAGTACTCCGGGGGGCGTTCCTGGGCCGGGATCTCATAACCGGCCCCCACAAATTTGACCTGGCGGTCTTTCATCATGCGGCCGATAGAGAACACTACCGCATTGGCGTTGAAATCGGTGCCGTCATGAAACTTAACGCCCTTGCGCAGATGAAACGTGTAAGTTTTGCCGTCCGGGGAAATGTCCCAGGATTCGGCCAGCCCGGGTTCCAAGGCGGTGGATTCATCCGCATAGAAGATCAGGGCTTCGAAAACGTTGTCGCAAACCATGAAGGAGTTGCCGTCGGTTTCATAGGCCGGGTCCAGCCCGACGCTGTCGCCGCCGCGGCCGAAAACCAGGGTTCCTCCTTTTTGCGGGGTCGCGGCCATGGCCGTTCCGGCCAATACCAAAGCCAGAATACAAAGCACCACCCAAAGCGTCCTTCTCATGTGTTCCTCCTTTCGCTGATGAAACAGATATGTCATCCCAAACCGCCAACAGCAAATACTGCTGAAAAAGCGTTAGAGGCTAACGTATTCTGAACACTTTGTCAAAAAATATAACGTCGTTTAGCGGCTATAGCGACTACCAGCTTAAGGCCGCTCGGCATTGTCGTCCCATATTGACTGAACGGCGCCGGTCTTGAAAAGGGTTGACTTGGAAGATCGAAAGAGTTTATGAGATTCATGCTCTGAAGCAGATTTATCCTTCGTCAGAGGCAATGGTTGCCTAATCCGATATCCGAAGCTCCCCAGCGAGGCGAATTTTTCAACCGTGAATCCCTCACCTGCTAATCGATCTGCGAACCGGACGCCCTCATCCCCGCCCCGTCCCCCCCAGCGCAGACGATCTTTTGCCCCTTATATCCTGACCTTTCTGGTTTCCATGCTGACCTGGGTGGTGCTTTCGGGAAAGTTTGATGCCTTTCATCTGACCCTGGGGGTTATCTCCTGCGGCATCGTGGCCTTCGCCTCCGGTGACCTTCTATTTTCCGCCCAAAACGTGAAACGCCTGCCGGGTGAATGGCTACGTTTCATCGTCTATGTGCCATGGCTGCTCTACGAGATTTTCCGCGCCAATATCCATGTCATGCGTCTGGTGTTTCATCCGCGCATGATGGACGTGATCAATCCGCAGATGATTAAATTCAACAGCCGCCTGGAAAGCGAAATGGCGCGTTTCATCTATGCCAATTCCATTACGCTGACGCCCGGAACCATCACTGTCTATGTGTCCCTTTACGGGGCCTATACCGTGCATGCCATCGACGATGCTTCGGCGCAAGGTCTGCCGGGCGAGATGGAGTCCCGGGTGGCGGCCATTTTCGGCGAGTGAATCATGCACGACGTCTTTCTATACGCGAGCGTGTTTTTATGCGGGGTAATGGTGCTTTCCCTGTACCGGGCGGTTTTCGGCCCCACCGTCCTGGATCGCCTGATCGGCGTGAATGCCATTGGCAGCAAAACGACCGTGCTCCTGATCCTGATCGGCCTGCTCTATGACCGTGTCGACATGTTCGTCGACATTGCCCTGGCCTACGCCACCCTGAACTTCATCGCGGTTTTGGCGGCTTCCCGTTATTTCCAGAAAAGGAAAGGTCTCTACGACGAGACGGGAAGCCGGTAGCTGGGCCACGGCCCGCATCACGCGCCGGATACCTCAACAGGCACGGCTCCGGATTCCGGGGAGATGGACATGAGTGTCTTCAGTCTGATCGTCATCTTTTTACTGATCGCCGGGCTTTTCTTCTTTTTTGCCGGGGCGGTGGGCATTTTGCGCTTTCCCGATTTCTACTCCCGACTGCACCCCGCCGGCAAGCTGGACACCATGGGTCTGTTCGCCTCGATGATCGCCATGGCCCTGTGGGTTGCCCACGAAGGGACCATCGACGCAGTTCTGACCGCGCTGAAGATCCTTTTAATCGTGGCCTTCGTGTTTATCACCAGCCCTACGGCAACCCATGCCATCGTTGATGCCGGGGTACGGGCCGGGATGCTGCCCTGGACCAGAGACAACAGCGAGGACAAAGCATGATTTGGCCGGTGGATCTCATTATCATGGTGCTCGTGATGATTTGCGGCATCGCGGCCATCAACGTGCGTGATCTGTTGGGGGCCGCGATTTTATTCGGGGCTTACAGCTTCATGATGTGCCTGTTGTGGGCCATTATGGGGGCGGTGGACGTGGCCTTTACGGAAGCCTCCGTGGGCGCCGGTGTGAGCACGGTTTTTTTTGTGGCGGCGGTGTTCCGTACCTCCAGGAGGACCAAGGATTGAAAGCGTTTGCCCTGATAACGGTTCTCGTGCTTGGCGGGCTGCTGTTCTACGCGACGCCCGATTTCCCGTCCTGGGGCGATTCCGAATCCCCGGCCAGCCGGCATGTATCCCCCTACTACATCGAACACGCCATGGAAGACACGGCCGTACCCAACGTCGTCACCGCGGTCCTGGCGGATTACCGCGGCTACGATACCATGTTCGAGACGTCGGTGATCTTTTCGGCCGGTATCGCCTGCCTTTTCCTGCTGCGGGTCTATCGGCGCAAATCGGACCAGACCCGGCTCTACCGTCATGTGCACACCGGCATCACCCTGCGGATCGCCAAGGGGGGTAAACTGCCCGAGAATACCGATGAGTTCGAACGCATCGACTCGCTTTGGGTGCCGTATGATTTGATCATCAAGGTCTGCAGCCGCCTGATCGTGCCTTTTGTTCAGCTGTTTGCCCTCTACGTGATCGCCCACGGCCACCACTCCCCCGGGGGTGGTTTCCAGGGAGGGGTCATCTTCGGGGCGGCCATCATTCTATATGCCATTTCCAACGACTTGCGCCGCGCGTTCCGGCGGCTGAACGAGAGGGCCGCCCTGCTGGCCAGTGCCGTGGGCGTTCTGATTTACGTCGGCACCGGCCTGCTGTGCCTGCTCCTGGGGGGTAAATTTCTCGATTACGGTAAGCTGGCGGATCTCCTCCACACCAATGCCATCATGGCCCGCTCCCACGGCATCCTCATCGTCGAAGTCGGCGTGGGGTTGGCCGTCATGGCCGTCATGGTATCGCTTTACTACAATCTGTCGTCCGCCGGCCGGCATGACGAAGGGCTGTAAGCATGGAAAGCCTGCTGACCAACTTTCTCGCCAAGTACAACTACTGGGTCTACATCGGCCTGGTGATGATCGGGATGTATGCCATGATTGCCAAACGCAATCTGGTCAAAAAGATCGTCGGCATGAACATCGTTCAGACCGCGGTGATTCTTTTTTACGTCTCCATCGGTGCCAAGAAAGGCAAAATGCTGCCGATCATCGCCCATGGGCACGGGGAGTCCGGACACCAGGCCGTCCATGCCATCGATTATATCAATCCGCTGCCCCACGTGCTGATGCTGACCGCCATCGTCGTTTCGGTGGCCACCCTTGGGGTCGCCCTGGCGCTGACGATCAAGATCTATCGACGTTACGGCACGCTGGAGGAAGATGAAATCGCCCAACGGATAAATGAGCCATGAGCGCGCATTACCCCGCACTTGTCGTTGTCATTCCTTTGGTGGCGGCCTTTCTGGTCCTGATCGGATCGCTGCTGAATAAACGCCTGGCCTTCCCACTGGCCGCCCTGGCGCTGCTCGGAGCGTTGCTGGCCTCCATCGGGCTGCTGATCCGTGTCATGCAGGTCGGTGTGGTGGAATATCATCTGGCCGGCTGGGCGCCCCCGATCGGTATCGCCTATCGGGTGGATCATCTGAATGCCCTCGTTCTGGTGGCCGTCGCGAGCGTGGCCTTTATCAATCTCCTGGGTACACGACCGCTGGTGGCGGACCTCTTCGAAGATCGTTTGGGCCCCTTCTACACCCTCTATGTCCTTCTGGTGACCGGCCTGCTGGGCATCGTGGTCACCGGTGATGCGTTCAACCTTTACGTGCTGCTGGAAATCGCCGCGTTGACAGGCTACGCCCTGGTGGGCATGGGGGAGGGGCGCGCCCCGCTGGCCAGCCTGAATTACATCTTCATGGGCACGGTGGGCGCCAGTTTTTATCTCCTGGGGATAGGCTATCTCTACCTCGTCACGGGTACCCTGAACATGGCGGATCTGGCCGCACGTCTGCCGGCCCTCTATCCATCCCGCGTGGTGGTGTCGGCATTTGTGATTTGCCTGGCAGGGCTTTGCCTGAAGATGGGTTTTTTTCCCCTGCATGCCTGGCTGCCCAACGCCTATTCCCATGCCCCGGACCCGGTGAGCAGCCTGGTGGCCCCCTTGATGACCAAGGTGATGGTCTATGTCATGGTCCGGATCATGCTGTTTGTCTTCACGCCGGCCTTTGCTTTCGACCTGATGACCATCAGCGCTCCCATGGTGTGGCTGGCTGTCATCGCCATTGTGGCCGGATCGTTCCTGGCCCTGTCCACAAGACGCATCAAGCGCATGCTGACCTACATCATCGTGGCCGAAGTGGGCTACATGGTGGGAGGCTTCTGGCTGGGCAACCGCCTGGGGATATCCGGTGCGATCCTGCACATCATCAACGATGCCGTCATGACCTTGTGTGTTTTTCTGACGGCCGCGGCCATCATCGCGCGGACCGGCAGCGACCGTATCGACGACATGCAGGGCCTGTTTAAAAAAATGCCGGTCACCATGGCGGTTTTCGTGATCGCGGGCTTATCGATTATCGGCGTTCCACCGACGTGCGGCTTTTTCAGCAAGTGGTACCTGATCTCGGGCGCGCTGGCCGCCGGTCAGTACGGTTTCGTGGGCGCTTTGCTGCTGAGCAGCCTGATCAATCTCGTGTTGTTTTTCCGCATTTTCGAAATCGCCTATTTCGAACCCTTCGAGGCGCAGCACGGCGAACATTCCCCGGGGCCCGGCAGGGTGCTCTCCGAGGTGCAGGAGGCCCCTCTCGAGACACTGGCGCCGCTGGTGGTGACCGCCGGGCTTCTCTTTGCGCTGGGGATCTATGCCGGCGATATCGTCAGTCTGATCATCGATCAGGCCATACCGGTGGGGATCCTCTAGCCCTATGGATACCTTGATTTCGATAAAGCCGCTGCTCGCCATCCTCGTCTCGCTGCTTGCGGTACCGCTGATCGCCACTAGCCGGTCCCCCAATGTGCGTGAAGGCTGGACATTTCTGGCCGCCATCGTGAAGTTCGCCATCGTGGCATCCATGCTGCCGGCCGTCATGAGCGGCATGGAGATCTCCTACAAACTGGTGGAAGTGCTCCCGGGGCTTAGCATCGCCTTCCGGGTGGATGCCTTCGGAATGCTGTTCGCCCTGGTGGCCTCCTTTTTATGGATCATCACCTCGGCCTATTCCATCGGCTATATGCGCGGTTTGGACGAGCATGCCCAGACCCGTTATTTCAGCTTTTTTGCGGTATCGCTGAGTGCGGCCGTGGGCGTGGCCTTTTCGGCCAATCTGCTGACCATGTATCTGTTCTATGAAATGCTGTCCCTGGCCACCTATCCCCTGGTGACCCATCACCAGGACAAGGAGGCCCGGACATCGGGCCGCAAATACCTGCTCTATACGGTGGGGGCTTCCATCGGTCTGGTGCTGCCGGCCATGCTGTTGACCTACCAGCTGACCGGAAGTCTGGATTTCAGCCCCCAGGGGGTTTTAGCGGGCAACGCTTCCCGCGGAACCGTGGCGCTTTTGTTGTTCATGTTCGTCTTCGGCTTTGCGAAGGCCGCCATCATGCCCTTTCATTCTTGGCTGCCGGCGGCCATGGTAGCTCCCACGCCGGTCAGCGCGCTGCTGCATGCCGTGGCGGTGGTCAAGGTCGGGGTCTTCAGCATCGTGCGGGTCGTCACGGGCATCTTCGGCACTGAGCTGCTTCATAACTTTGGTTTGAGTACGCCGTTGCTGTTCGTAGCCGCCACCACGATCCTGGTAGGCTCCTTCATCGCCCTGTCCCAGGATAATCTCAAGCGGATGCTGGCCTTTTCAACAATTGCCCAGCTTTCCTACATCGTGTTGGGCACGGCCCTGCTGACACCGAAGGGGGTGACCGGCGGCATGGTGCATATTGCCATGCATGCCTTCGGCAAGATCACGCTCTTTTTCTGTGCCGGCGCTATTTTCGTGGCGACCGGAAAAAAGAATATCAGCGAAATGACGGGCATCGGACGACGGATGCCGTTCACCATGCTGGCCTTTTTTTTCGGCGCGCTGAGCATCATCGGGATGCCGCCCTGCGGGGGCTTCCTCAGCAAATGGTATTTGGTCCTGGGCGCTCTGCAGGCCGATAAAATCGCGATTGTGGTGGTGCTGCTGTTCAGTTCCCTGCTGAATGCAGCCTACTTCATGCCGGTGGTCTACCGGGCCTTTTTCTGCCCGCCGGAAGAAGCCCTTTTTGAGGCCAGGATTCAGGAGGCGCCCTTTTTTTGTGTGGCCCCCCTCGTCATCACCGCCGTGATATCGATCGGGCTGCTGATCTATCCCCAGCCCTTTATGCAGCTGGCCACGATGGCGGCGGCCAAGTTTACAGGATTTTAAGCCATGCCCGAAGAGCATGAAGAATTGATGGAACTCACGCACGACTCCGTACCGGGTTATCGCCCGATTTTTTTCGTGGCGATAACGGTGGGGCTCGTTTATCTGGGTGTCATTCTCTTCAACACCTTGTAAGGGCGGCGTCAATGCCTCGCGCCGCAAACGGTTTGGGAGAACCGCAACATGACGTCGAAACCGACGGAAGAGAAAACCTACCTGTTCGATAAGCCGAAAAACGTCAAACGGGTTTTCATTTTTTTCTATTCAGCGCTGGTGGTGCTGTTGATCGCCGAGTTCTTTGTCCACAAGCATCCCCATTTCCCGTGGGAGGCATGGTGGGGCTTTTATGCGGTCTATGGCTTTGTGGCCTGCGTCCTGCTGGTGCTGGCCGCCAAATACATCTTGCGGCCGCTGGTCAAGCGGCCGGAGGACTACTATGATTAGTCCCATCCCGCCGGCGTTCGTGTTCATCATCGGCGCCCTGGTCATCTCATTTTTAAGGGGCAATCTGCGGCGCGGCGTGATGCTGCTCCTGCCGGTTCTGGCCTTTATCGACCTGCTTCAACTGCCGGCCGGAAACAGCTGGGTGGTTTCGTTTCTGGGCCAGGAACTGGTGTTGTCCCGGATCGATCGGCTTTCGCTCATCTTCGGTTATATTTTTATTCTGATCGGCCTGATCACCACCATCTATGCACTGCATGTGGAAGATACCCTGCAAAACATGGCCGGTCTGATGTATACCGGCAGTGCTCTGGGCGTGGTCTTTGCCGGGGACCTCTTCACCTTTTTTATCTTCTGGGAATTGTTGACGGTTTTCTGCGTTCAACTCATATGGGGGCGCCGCACCAAGAAGGCCGAGGGCGCCGGCTTTCGTTATCTTCTGTTCCATGTCGTGGGGGGATTGGTTCTGCTGGCGGGCATCGTGCTCCGGGTCAACCATACCGGCTCGCTCGCATTCAGCTTGATCGGCTTGGACGGGGGCCCGGGCTCTCTGCTGATTTTCCTGGGGATGGGGATCAACTGCGCCTGGCCGTTTTTGCATACCTGGCTGTCCGATTCCTATCCCGAGGCCACCATTACGGGGACCATTTTTCTGAGCGCCTTCACCACCAAGGCCGCCGTATACGCTTTGGCGCGGGCCTTTCCCGGTGCGACGCCGCTGATCTGGCTCGGTGCTATCATGGCCGGCTTCCCCATTTTCTTTGCGGTCATCGAAAACGACCTGCGGCGCGTGTTGGCTTACAGCCTGATCAATCAGGTGGGCTTCATGGTCTGCGGCATCGGCATCGGCACCCAGTTGGCGATCAATGGGGCCGTGGCCCACGCCTTCAACGATATCCTGTTCAAGGGGCTTTTATTCATGACGATGGGGGCGGTCATGTACCGCACCGGCAAGATCAACGCCACGGATTTGGGGGGGCTCTACCGCACCATGCCACTGACCTGTCTTTTCTGCATTGTCGGTGCGGCTTCGATTTCCGCCTTTCCTCTGTTTAGCGGGTTCGTCAGCAAATCCATGGTGATGGATGCCGCCGGAAGCGAGCATCTGCGGCTGATCTGGTTCATTCTGCTGTTTGCCTCGGCGGGTGTGTTTCACCATGCCGGAATCAAGATTCCCTACTTCGCCTTTTTTTCCCATGATTCCGGCCTGCGGCCCAAAGAGGCCCCTCTGCACATGCTCATTGCCATGGGGTTGGCCGCTTTTTTGTGCATTTTCAACGGCTCGTTTCCGCATTTCCTTTACAGCCTTCTGCCGTACCAGCCGGTGGGCTATGAACCGTACAACTTTCCCCACGTGCTGGCTCAGACCCAGATTTTGTTTTTTTCCGCCCTGGCGTTCGCGCTTCTTTTGCTTTCGGGCATTTACCCGGCTGAAATCCGTTGTATCAACCTGGATGCGGACTGGTTTTACCGCAAGGGGGGGCGTCTTTTTTACCGGTTGGCGGATGTCTGTTTCAACACCCTCAACCGGGTGTGCGACCAATGGCTGGCCAAGGGACTGACCGGTGGGATCAATCAATTCTGCCGCCACGCGCCGGCGCGCATCAGTGCCTGGCTGTTATTGCCCTTTTATCGCTTGGTGGCCCCTGGCGGCGCCGACGCCTCCCGGCGTTTTGGCAAGGCGATTCAGGACGCGTTCGACAACGGTGTCATCCCGATCGGCTTGAGCGCCGCGATATCCGGGCTGTTTCTGCTAGTGCTCTTTTATCTTAAATGAGGATTTTGTCATACGCCGCCAGACGCCTGCGGCTGCCCAGAGGTGAACATCTATGCTTTCCTACGATGACGTGCGAGATATCATCATCCTGAGCCATTTGTCCGACGCGATGTTGGATACCATTATTCCGAGTCTCGATATCCTCCAATATGAAGAGGACGACATCATATTCCAGGAGGGAGATCCGGCGGACCGGCTCTTTTTTTTGAAGCGGGGCAAGGTTCTGCTCGAAAAACGCATATCCGACAAGATTTCTTTTTCCATCGGTGCGGTCAAACCTGGTTTTTCCTTTGGGTGGTCGTCGGTATTAGGGGAGGGGACGGGTTATACCACCCTGACCCTTTGTGCGGAACCTTGCCAAGTCTACTCGATTCGATCCGATAAAATTCGCCATCTTTTGGAGAAGGATCATGAGATGGCCACCATATTTTATCTGCGCCTCCTGTGGGTGGTCAAAAACCGTCTCGATCACCGCACCAGTCAGTTTGTGACGGTATTGCGAAACCATCCGGACATCGAAAGCCTGATTTAGTTCGCTATAGGCCCATCCCACCCGATAATGACAGCCCGTTTTCGTGACGGTTCTGTGCGACCATGGGGCCATCGACGGCCGACATCGGCCGGCCTGCCAGCAGCACCCCGTCATGACCTGCCGATCCCCTTGCGAAAACGCCATATCCCAGTTGACTTTTAACAAAGGCTACCATAAGAGACGGATGTTCCCAGTTCGGGAAAGGGGGGAGCTAACCAATCGAAATTATTTCCAACGTCGAAGCAATGCAACAGCGGTCCCGTGAGTTGCATCGTGCGGGGCGGACTTTGGCATTCGTACCCACCATGGGATTTCTGCACGAAGGGCATCTGGCGCTGATGCATGAAGGGCGGCAGCGGGCCGATATTCTTGTTGCCAGCATTTATGTCAATCCGACCCAGTTTGCGCCGGGAGAGGATTTCGAGACCTACCCCCGGGACATGGAAAAAGATGCCAAGCTGGCCCGAACGGTGCCCGTGGATATTCTGTTTACGCCGGATGACCGGGCCATTTACGGTGACGGCTGCCAAACCTACGTGACTCCCCAGGATCTTGCCAACCGCATGTGCGGCCTTTCGCGGCCCATTTTTTTCCGTGGGGTCGCCACCGTGGTCACCAAATTGTTTCACATGGTCAACCCCCATATCGCCCTCTTTGGCGAAAAAGATTTTCAGCAGTTGGCCATTATCCGCCGCATGGTGAAAGATCTCAATTTCCAGGTTGATATTGTCGGCGTGCCGACGGTCCGGGAACCCGACGGATTGGCCATGAGCTCCCGCAATGCTTATCTAAGATCAAACCAGCGGCCGGCCGCTCTGAGTCTCAACCGATCGCTACGGAAGGCGCAAGCCTTGGTTGCCGCCGGGGAGACCAGGGCTGCGAAAATTATAGAAACCACCGAAGCGAGGATTCGCACGTTTCCGGATACCGTTATCGATTATGTTGTGATCGTGGATACCGAAACCCTTGAAGACGTGGCTGTGATTGACCGTCCCGTCAGGATGGCGATGGCGGTCAAGGTCGGATCGACCCGGCTGATCGACAACATGCCTCTGACACCCTGAAGCGATTCAGGACCAGGCGTCTCAGGGGCGCACCATAAAGGAGAACATTTGCAATGGGCAACGAACAGTTTTTTTTCACCTCTGAATCCGTCACGGAAGGCCATCCCGACAAAGTAGCCGACCAGATTTCGGATGCCGTTCTGGACGCCATCATCGGGCAGGATAAACACTGCCGGGTGGCCTGTGAAACCCTCGTGACCACCGGCCTGGCCTTCGTGGCCGGTGAAATCACCACCGAGTGCTATGTCGACATTCCCCAGATCGTGCGGGACACGATCCAGGATATCGGCTACTGCTCCTCCCAGATGGGCTTCGATTACCAGACCTGCTCGGTGCTTACGAGTATCGACCAGCAGTCGCCCGATATCGCCCAGGGGGTCAATGTGGGCCAGGGCCTTTACAAGGACCAGGGCGCCGGCGACCAGGGCCTTATGTTCGGCTTTGCCACCGACGAGACGCCTCAATTGATGCCCATGCCGATCATGTATGCCCACACCCTGACACGCCGCCTGGCAACAGTCCGCAAAAACGGGGCCCTTGATTTTCTCCGGCCGGACGGCAAATCCCAGGTGACCGTCGAATATGAAAACGGCACGCCCAAACGGGTGGATACCGTTGTCATCTCCACCCAGCACAAGCCGGATGTCACCCACGAGACCATCCGTGAGGCGGTCATTGAAGAGGTGATCAAGAAAGTCATTCCCCGGAGCATGATTGATGGAGATACCAAGTATTTTATCAACCCCACGGGCAAATTTGTCGTAGGCGGCCCCATGGGTGACTGCGGTCTCACCGGGCGCAAGATCATCGTCGATACCTATGGCGGACAGGGCAGCCACGGCGGCGGGTGTTTTTCCGGCAAGGACCCGTCCAAGGTGGACCGCAGTGCGTCCTACATGGGACGCCATATCGCCAAAAACGTGGTTGCCGCCGGATTGGCCAAAAAGTGCGAGGTGCAAATCGCCTATGCCATCGGCGTGGCCCAGCCGGTTTCAGTGATGGTGGATTTGATGGGCACCGGGGTGGTTCCCAAAGAGCGCGTCAAGGAGATCATTCGCGAAGTATTCGATCTGCGGCCGGCGGCCATCATCGACTATCTGGATCTCCTGCAACCCATTTACCGCCCAACGGCCGCCTACGGCCATTTCGGGCGCGATCAGGAACATTTTCCCTGGGAAAAAACCCATCGTGTGGATGAAATCCGCGGTTTGGCGGGAATCTAGCCCGGCAGCCCTAATGCCAGAGGGATTATTAGCCGATAGGGACTGACAATACCGTTTCACACCCCTATTATATAGAGGTGTTACGCGCAGCCAATCTCGATATACGACTTAACCAATACAAGGAGCACCCTCCATGACGATTATACCGATGAAAGATGCCTCTTCGGGCGTTTTGGCGCTTGATCTTTCATTACCCTACAAGGTGGCCGACATGGCCCTGGCGGATTTCGGCAACAAGGAAATGCGCCTGGCGGAAAATGAAATGCCGGGCCTCATGGCCGTGCGGGATAAATACGGATCCAGCCAGCCGCTCAAAGGGCTCAAAGTAACCGGCAGCCTTCATATGACCATCCAGACGGCCATGCTGATTGAAACCCTCAAAGTTCTGGGGGCTGACATCCGCTGGGCCAGCTGTAACATTTTTTCCACCCAGGACCATGCCGCCGCCGCCATCGCTCACAATGGCTCGGCCGCCGTCTTCGCCTGGAAGGGGGAAAGCCTGGAGGAATATTGGTGGTGCACGGAAATGGCCCTGACCTGGCCGGATGGCAGCGGTCCCGACCTGATCGTGGATGACGGCGGTGATGCCACCCTGTTTATCCACCAGGGAGTCAAGGTGGAGCAGAGCCCCGACCTCCTGGATCAAACTTACGACAATCCGGACATGCACTATCTCATGGCACGGCTCAAAGCGGGCTATGCGGCCGATACCGGCCGCTGGACCAAGGTGGCGGCCAGGGTGCGCGGCGTCTCGGAGGAGACCACCACCGGGGTGCACCGCCTCTATCAGCTGGCCCGGGACGGGGAACTTTTGTTCCCGGCCATCAATGTCAACGATTCGGTGACCAAATCCAAGTTCGACAACCTCTACGGCTGCCGGGAATCCCTGGCGGACGGTATCAAGCGCGCCACGGATATCATGATGGCGGGCAAAGTCGTGGTGGTCTGCGGCTATGGCGACGTGGGCAAAGGCTGCGCGCGTTCCATGCGGGGGTATGGCTCCCGGGTGCTGGTGACGGAAATCGATCCTATTTGTGCCTTGCAGGCGGCCATGGAAGGGTTTGAAGTCGTCACCATGGAAGATGCCGCCGCCCTTGGCGATATCTTTGTCGCGGCCACGGGCAACTATCATGTAATTACGGGCGCGCACATGGAACAGATGAAAAACGAGGCCATCATCTGCAATATCGGTCATTTCGATAACGAGATCGATATGGCCTATCTGGAAAAGACCCCGGCCTGCTCCAAGGAAACCATCAAACCCCAGGTGGATAAATGGACCCTGGCTTCCGGTCGTTCGATCATCGTGCTGGCCGAGGGGCGCCTGGTCAATCTGGGGTGTGCCACCGGGCACCCCAGTTTCGTCATGAGCAACAGCTTTACCAACCAATGCCTGGCGCAGATTGAGCTGGCCTCGGGCAAACCGGAAAAGCAAGTCTACATCCTACCCAAGAAGCTTGACGAAGAGGTGGCCCGTCTGCATCTGGCCCGCCTGGGGGTTCGCCTCACCACACTCACACGCCAACAGGCCGACTATATCGGTGTCCCGGTGGAAGGGCCGTTCAAGCCTGACCACTACCGCTACTGATGCGCCAATCGAGGGTTTGATGTAAATACCATCAAGGCCGGCCTGCCGTGAGCGTTAAGCACGGCAGGCCGGCCCTTGATTGCTGTGCGCGATCTTCAGACCCGTCCGCCGCTCCAGCTCAGTTTAGCCTTCAAAATATCGAAATATTCGATTCCGGGGACTTTGATCATATGGACCGGATGGGGGCTTTTTTGAATCAGGATGCTGTCCCGGTGGTTGATTTCCATTCCGGCCTGACCGTCGAAGGTCAGGATCATATTGGAGGAATGCTTCTCGAGGGACATCTTGATGCCGGCCCGGTCCGGAATGACCAGCGGGCGGTTGGTCAGGGTGAAAGGGCAAATGGGCGTCATGATGATGCCCGGGACTTCGGGGTGGATGACCGGGCCTCCGGCCGCCAGGGAATAAGCCGTCGAACCGGTCGGGGTGGAAACGATGAGCCCGTCGGCCCGGAAGGTCGTCAGATAGTGATTGTCGATATAGACTTCCACGTGCGCCAGCCGGGCCAGGGTGCTTTTGGTTACGACCACGTCGTTGAGCACGATTTCGCGGGAGCGCTCGCGACCGTCTTTAATCACGGTCACCGCCAGCCGCATGCGTTGCTGGATGGCAAAATCCCGCTGGATGACGGCTTCGGCGGCCGAAAAGAGGTCTTCAGCCGTTGTTTCCGCCAGAAACCCCACCTGGCCGAACTTGACCCCCAATACCGGCAGCGGCGTGTTGCCAATCCACCGCACGGCACTCAGAAAGGTGCCGTCCCCGCCGAGGACAAATAGGCAGAATAGGCTGGAGGGCTTCGGCGTGGCAGCGCTATCGCGAGCCGCGTTCTGGCCGGAAAAGTGCGGATCGATCCGGACGACCGAAATACCGCGGTCGGCCAACCAGTCCTCGAGTCGGTCGGCTGTTTGTTGTGCTTCCGCAACCGGTTTGACGATAATTCCGATGGTCGGGGCGTTGTTCATGGGCACTCTGTGAAGGTGATGTCGGTGCGCTGATTGGGTATGGAGGTCACTGTGGCCTTGACTACTGCATCCTATCAGGACGGTCAAGCCGCAAAAGCCCGATGGCGCATGCCTGGGTGAATTTTCTTGACTCAAATGTCCCGCATGACTATAAAAACAAGGCTTTCGGAATGAATTCGCCCTTAATTTGTCACTTTTTCAAGGAGGAGGGGATGATGAAAAATCGCTTTGGAAGATATTTGGCCCTGATCGCGTTGATCGCGCTGGCCGGTATGGTGCTTTTTGCATGTGGCCAGCAGCAGGAAAAGCCGGCTGAAGCCACCAAAGACGCCGCGCCAATGGAAAAGACGGCCGAGCCCATCAAGTTGGGTGTTGCCGGCCCCCATAGTGGCGACTTGGCCTCCTACGGTATTCCTACAGTGCACGCCGCGGAATTGATTGCCAAAAAGCGTAATGCCATGGGCGGTATCTGTGGTCGCCCAATCGAGCTTCTGGTGGAAGACGACGTCTGTAAACCGGAAGTGGCCACCAATACGGCCACCAAACTGGTCACCGACGGTGTCAACGTCGTCTTGGGGCATATCTGCAGCGGTGCCACCAAAGCGGCTATGGGCATCTACAAGGAGTCCAACATTATTGCCATGAGTCCGTCCGCCACCAATCCCGCCCTCACGCAAAGCGGCGAATACCCGAACTTTTTCCGCACCATTGCATCCGATGATGCCCAGGCGCGTCTGGAAGTCGACTTCGCCCTGGATGTTCTCAAGCTGAATAAGATCGCGGTTCTCCACGACAAGGGCGATTACGGCAAGGGGTTGGCCGAGTTTGCCAAGGGCTTCCTGGAGGCGGACCCCCGGGCCGAAGTCGTGCTGTATGAAGGCATCACCCCGGGTGCCGTGGACTACTCCGCCGTGGTCCAGAAAATCAAACGGTCCGACGCCCAGGCCGTTATCTTCGGCGGCTATCATCCGGAAGCCTCGAAGCTTGTTCAGCAAATGCGCAATTCGGGTATGGACACCGTGTTCATTTCCGATGACGGCGTGAAAGATGACACCTTTATCAAAGTGGCCGGCGAATTTGCCGAAGGCGTTTACGCCACCGGTCCGGTCGACACGTCCAAAAACCCCATCGCGATCGAGGCCGTCGAGATGCATAAAAAGGAATACGGCGAAGAGCCGGGCGCCTTTTATCTGAACGCCTATGCTGCCACTCTGGCCTTGCTGAACGCCATTGAAAAGAGTAATTCCACCGACTATGATGTGCTGACCAAAACCCTGCGGTCGGAATGGGTGGCCACCCCCCTGGGCATCATCAAGTTCGATGACAAGGGCGATGCCATCGGTGTGGGCTTTGCCATGTACCAGGTCCAAGACGGTAAATATGTCAGCGTAAAATACTAAACGCGGATATTCCTAATCCATCAGGGGTCGCGCCATCCAGTGCAGACCCCTGATGTATTTTGGGTTTCCAAAGCTTTAGGGAAGACTATAGGGCCCCGGCCAGCCACGGTGAACGGCCGTGCCTGTTGAGGCCCTTGTAACCCCGCTGAATTGCATGGGGTTTGGGGATCGTTTGCGATGGATTATTTTTTTGAGCTGTTCCTCGGCGGGCTGACCCGCGGCAGCATCTACGCGCTGATCGCACTAGGGTATACGATGGTCTACGGGATCATCGAGCTCATCAATTTCGCCCATGGCGAAATCTATATGATCGGCGCATTTACGGGTCTCATCGTCATCAGTGTTCTGACGTTTATGGGATGGCCGACGCTCGCCATTATCGTTATGGCGGCCCTGATCGCCATGATCTATTCGGCGGCCTACGGTTTCACCATCGAAAAGATTGCCTATAAACCCCTGCGGGGCAGCCAGCGCCTATCGGCCCTGATCAGCGCCATCGGCATGTCCCTCTTCCTGCAAAACTATGTTCTTCTGGCCCAGACGTCCAATTTTTTGCCCTATCCCAATTTGATTCCGGAATGGGAGTGGCTGAAGCCCTATGCCCACATCGTGCGGCCTACCGAAATCGTTCTGTACATTTCCACGGCCCTGGTCATGGTGGCGTTGACCTACCTGATCAAGTTTACCCGCATGGGGAAGGCCATGCGCGCCGTGGCGCAGGATCAGGAGATGTCCATGCTGGTGGGGGTGGACGTCAACCGCGTGATCTCGTTCACGTTTATCGTCGGCTCGGCCATCGCCGCCCTGGGGGGCGTTCTGGTCATGAGCCACATTGGCCAGATCAATTTCTATGTGGGTTTCATTGCCGGAATCAAGGCCTTCGTAGCGGCGGTTTTGGGGGGCATCGGCAGCATGCCGGGTGCGGTGCTGGGCAGCCTCGTGCTGGGTTGGACCGAAAGTTTTTTCACGGGTTACATATCCAGCGACTATGAGGACGTATTTGCCTTTGTCTTTCTGGTGCTCATTCTGATCTTCAGACCGGCCGGTCTTCTCGGACGCTCCGATACGGACAAGGTCTAAGGGAGATCCCTTTTCGCCAAAAACCGCCGACCGTCGAGGTCGCTATTATTCCGGTTCGAGAGTGAAACGATAAACGATGATGTCATTGCAAGAAATTAAAAAATCGTTCCTGGTGTCGCTCTGGTTCATGTTTCTCACCTTTCCCATCATGGTGATCAAGGTGAACACCATCGAGCAGACCATTGATTGGCGTTGGTGGCGCATGGCGGGGGTCGGGCTGGGTGCATTTTGCCTGTCGTTTGTATGGCGGTATGCCATGGCCCGCAAGGAGGCAGGGAAGAAGAAAGCGGAAGATGACAATATTGTGAAAGTCCCCCTGTTCCAGCGGTTGCTGAGCGACCGCCGGTTCACGATCCCGGGGCTGGTGACGTCCGTGGCCCTGGTGGTGATCTTCCCGTTTGTCTTCAGCTGGTACCAGACCGGTATCCTCATCACGGCCCTGATCTATGTCGTGGTGGGGTTGGGGTTGAATATCGTTGTCGGCTTGGCCGGCCTCCTGGATCTCGGCTATGTGGCCTTTTACGCGGTGGGGGCCTACAGTTATGCCCTATTGAATTATCATTTCGGCGTGACCTTCTGGATGGCACTGCCCATCGGCGGCCTGTTGGCGATGATTTTCGGGATTCTTTTAGGCTTTCCTGTTTTGCGTTTAAGGGGCGACTACTTGGCCATTGTTACCCTGGGCTTCGGTGAAATCATCCGGCTGGTGCTGGAAAACTGGAACGAGTTTTCCTTCGGCCCCAGCGGTATCGCCAATATCCCCAAGCCCGGTTTGTTCGGTCTAAAACTCTCCCTTCAAGAATCGACCATCTATCTCTATTTTCTGATGATCGGTCTGGCCCTGATGACGATTTTCGTGGTCCGGCGGCTGCAAGATTCGCGCATCGGCCGGGCCTGGATCGCCCTGCGGGAAGACGAAGTGGCCTGCCAGGCCATGGGCATCGACAAGACCCGCACCAAACTGTCCGCCTTCGCCCTGGGGGCCACCTGGGCCGGAATGGGCGGGGTGGTGTTTGCCGCCAAAACGGCCTTTATCAATCCGGCCAGTTTTACCATCTGGGAATCCGTGATCATTCTGTGTGTCGTGGTGCTGGGCGGCATGGGGTCCATCCTGGGGGTTATTATCGGCGCGCTGATCTTGATTCTGCTTCCGGAATATCTGCGGGCCTTCTCGGAATATCGTATGCTCGTATTCGGCGCTCTGCTCGTCGTGATGATGGTTTTCAGGCCCGGCGGCATCATCAGCGGCGTTCGGCGGATCTATCATTTTGAAGAGCCACAACAATCGACGGATAACCAAAAGGCATGAAACCGGTTTTAGACGTCCATCAACTGACCATGGATTTCGGCGGCCTGCGCGCCCTCGATCACATCGATCTTCAGGTGAATGCAGAGGAGATCGTGGCCCTGATCGGCCCCAACGGTGCCGGCAAGACCACCTTTTTCAACTGCATCACCGGCATTTACACCCCAACCAAAGGGGATATGGTGTTGACGCGCCCTGACGGGGAGGCCTCGCGCCTTAACGGCCTCAAACCCAACCGGGTGACGGAACGGGGCATGGCCCGAACCTTTCAAAACATCCGCCTTTTCCAGAACATGACCGTTCTGGAAAACGTCATGATCGGGCGCCACTGCCGGCTGCATTCCGGGATCCCGGGGGCCATTATCCGGCCACCCGCCAACCGCCGGGAAGAGAAGGAGGTGGTGGAAGACAGCTATCGCATGCTGGAGACAATCGGCCTGACCCAGTATGTCAACGAGTTTGCCAAAAATCTTCCCTACGGTGCCCAGCGGCGGTTGGAAATCGCCCGGGCCCTGGCCACCGAACCGTTTTTGCTTCTCCTCGACGAACCGGCGGCCGGCATGAATGCCCGGGAAACCAACGCCCTGGATGAGCTCATCCTGCGGTTGCGTTCGGAAATGAAGGTAGCGATTCTGCTGATCGAGCACGACATGAAGCTGGTGATGAGCTTGTCGGACCGGATTTACGTTGTGGACTACGGTAAGAAGATTGCCGAAGGCAACCCCGACGCAATCAAACGCAACCCGGCGGTCATCAAGGCTTATCTCGGAGAAGATATCGATGCTTGAGCTCAAAAATGTCGAGACCTTTTACGGCAACATCCAGGCCCTGAAATCCATCAGCATGGAAATCGCCGAGGGTGAAATCGTAACCCTCATCGGCGCCAACGGGGCGGGCAAATCCACGACCCTGATGTCCATATGCGGGCTCGTGCCGCCGCGCAGAGGCGAGATCTATTTTCAAGGGGAACCCATTCACGGTATGGCGCCCAATGCGATCGTATCCCTGGGAATTTCCCAGGTGCCAGAAGGCCGGCGCATTTTCCCCCATTTGTCCGTTACCGAAAACCTGGATATGGGCGCCTTTCTGCGCAAAGACAAGGCCGACATTAAAAGCGACATGGACTATATATTTGAACTTTTCCCCATTTTAGCCGAAAGGCGGCACCAGCCCGGCGGCACCCTGAGCGGCGGCGAGCAGCAAATGCTCGCCATTTCCAGGGCCCTGATGGCCCGTCCGCGTCTTCTTCTGCTGGACGAACCTTCGCTGGGACTGGCGCCTCTGGTGGTGAAACGTATTTTCGATATTATTCAGAAAATCAACAGCGAGAATAAAACAACGGTCTTTTTAGTGGAGCAGAATGCCAACCTGGCGCTTAAAACCGCCCACCGGGGCTATGTGATGGAAAACGGCCGCATTATTATGGCGGATGCCGCTCAAAACCTGTTGGCCAACGAGGATGTACGCAAAGCCTATCTCGGTATTTAGCGCCATTCGCGGTACGAACGCCTCCCTATTATTTCAATCCGAAATAGCATACTCCAGCAGAGCTCACATGGGGCCCGCCGCCCAGTCTTGCGCGCCGGATTCTGCCATGGCAAGGTTGATTGTGTCCCCTTGTCGATGTAAAAGGGCGTTATGACACCGCAAAATTCATCTGTCAGCCAAGCCATGGATGATACCCTTGCCGCCGACCACTCCGCTTCGCAGGATAAACCCTTTGCGCCACCCATCGACGGTGTAACCCAGCACAAAAAGGGCGGCATGAAGCAGCTGGCGGCTACGGCCATTTGTGGAAATGACATTACCTCCTCCTGCCTCTACGTTTCCGCCCTTGCGATTCTCTATGCCGGTCGCTGGGCGCCCGTTGCACTGCTGCTGGTTTCTGGAGTCCTCTATCTTTTCCGCTCCATTTATGCTGAGGTCGTGGGCGCCTTGCCGCTAAACGGAGGGGCTTACAATGCGCTTCTCAATACGACCAGCAAATTCAGGGCATCCATTGCCGCTTGCCTGACGCTTCTCTCCTACATGGCGACGGCCGTCATATCGGCCAGCGAGGCCATGCATTACCTGAAGGCCATGTGGCCCGGATTCCCCGTGATCGAGGCCACCATCGGTATTCTGGCCTTTTTTATGGCGCTGACCATTATCGGGATTACCGAGTCTTCACGGGTGGCGGTTTTTATTTTCATTTTTCACCTGGTAACGCTTGTGGTGCTGCTGGTTGCCGGTCTGGTTTATCTCGGCAATATCGGACCGGGCACGTTCGAAGCCAATCTCGCCATCCCCGAATCAGATGGCCTGGTCAATGCCATTTTTTTCGGTTTCGCCGCCTCATTGCTGGGTATTTCGGGCTTTGAGAGTTCTGCCAATTTCGTGGAAGAACAAGCCGAGGGCGTATTTCCCAAGACGCTGCGAAACATGTGGGTCGCCGTCACGATTTTCAATCCCGGGATGGCGTTTCTCGCTATGGCGATTGTGCCGATGCAGCAGGTCGCGGTCCACAAAGAGGCTTTGCTGGCGCATATGGGCGGTTTGTCCGGGGGTATCCTGCTGACCGATCTTATCTCTATCGATGCGGCGTTGGTGCTGAGCGGTGCCGTTCTGACCAGCTTTGTGGGTGTCAACGGGCTGGTAAGGCGTATGGCGCTGGATCGATGCCTGCCGCAATTTTTTCTCAAAACCAATCGGCGCGGCACGACCCATCGTATTCTGATGTCTTTTTTCCTGCTGTCCGTTTCGGTGCTCCTGATCACCGAAGGGGAACTCAAGGCCCTGGCCGGTGTCTATACGATTTCGTTTCTATCGGTGATGGCGCTGTTTGCCCTGGGTAATCTCTTCCTGAAAACCAAGCGGGCGGGGCTGCCCCGGCCGACCGTCGCACCGCTGATGGGGGTATTGGTGGCCATAGGGGCCGTGGTCGCCGGACTGCTTGGCAATGCTGTCATGAATCCATCCTATCTGGCGGTGTTTCTGGAGTATTTTATTCCCTCCGTCCTGCTGGTGGTGGTGATGCTGGGCCGCATCACCATCCTTCAGGCCTGCCTCTTTGTGGTCCGCTCGCTGCTGAAGTTTTTCATCAAGCGTATGATGGAGATCTCCCTTTTGATCCGCGGCAAGATCGATCAGATCAATTCGCAACAGATCGTTTTTTTCACCCGCGGCGACAACCTCTCCAATCTCAACCGCGCCATGCTGTATGTTCAGCAAAATGAGCACACCAACCGCATCAAAGTGGTGACGGTGGTCCGGGACCGCACACAAGTATCGGCCAACCTAGAAAAAGACCTGGCCTTTCTCAACGAAGCCTATCCCAATATCGAAATTGAATTTGTCGTGCAGGTGGGAACATTCGGCCCCCAGCTCGTCAAAGAACTTTCCGCAAAATGGCATATACCGGCGAATTTAATGTTCATCGGTTCCCCGGGCACGCATTTTCTCTATGGCATCGCCGACCTCGGCGGGGTTCGCCTGATTATCTGACCCAAGACAATATCGTCCCTGCTGGAGGCTCCACACAGCCCGTCTTTTGATCCACGTCCGTAGATTATTTTAGCGGCGTTGCCAAGGGCGGGCTACGCGGCCTACCGTGCCCTTGCCATCCGGGTGGCGCAGGTTGTGACCGTGTCGTGCGTTATGGCTGGAGGGCGTGCAGTCGGGGACTGACCGTGACGGGGTAGGCTTCATGGCGGTGGATGGTTTTGAAGCGCTCCGGGAGGCAAGCCGCCTGGGCTTCAAATCGCCGGCGGATTTCCTCCAGGGTGTTGGCGGGTTGCTGCCTGCGGCCGGCGCGCATCACCGCTGTCAGCAGGGGCCGCGTGCCGGGGATGGTCTCGTCCCGGCAGCCGATGACGTCTTTTTGATAGCGTCCCTGATCGTCCAGATAGCGAAAAACCTGCTTTTGGCCTGCCAGGGTGACCTTTCCCGGACTCAGTTTGCGGATATCCCGATTGCCCAACCGCGCCAGTTTGTAGACGATATCCAGATAGGGGGCGTCGGCGGATACCCCCACCCGGGTGCCCACACCGAAAGCGTCGATGGGCGCGCCGGCTTTCACCATCTCGGCGATCTTGAATTCATCGAAGTTGCTGCTGGCATAGATTTGCATGTCGGGCAAGCCGGCATCGTCTAGGATGCGGCGCACATCGCCGCTCAGGGTTTGCATGTCTCCGCTGTCCAGCCGTACCCCAAGCGCCCGGCGGCCCTGCTGCTGCATTTCTTTGGCCACAGTGGCGGCATTACGGGCACCGGTGAGGGTATCATAGGTGTCGATCAGGAAGATGGTCGCCTCCGGGAAAGATGTCCCATAGGCTCGGAAAGCCTCCAGTTCGTTGTCGAAGGCGGTGACAAAAGCGTGCGCCATGGTTCCAGACACGGGGATGCCGAAGCGCTTGCCGGCCCGCACATTGCTGGTGGCCGCGAAGCCGGCAAGGTAGGTGCTGCGGGCGACATGATCGCCGGCATCCGGGCCGTGGGTGCGGCGCAACGCAAAATCGACCAGGGGGCGGCCCTGGGCCGCATGGGTGCAGCGGGCCGCCTTGGAGGCAATCAGCGAGGCGATCCCCACGGTGTTTAAAACAAGGGTTTCGACCAGTTGGGCTTCGATGATCGGGGCGGTGATCTCCAGAAGGGGTTCATCGGGGAAATACAACGTGCCTTCCGGCATGGCATAGATGTCGCCGGTAAAGCGCAGCTCCCGGAGGGCGTCCAGGAAACCGGGATCAAACATGTTAAGCGATGTCAGGTATTCGAGGTCGTCTTCCTGAAAGCGGTAACGCTCCAATTCCTGTAGAACGGTTTCCAATCCGGCCGCCACGAAAAAATTGCGTTTGTGTTCGGGGTCTCGCACAAAAACCGAAAACGTGGCCTGGTCCTGAAGATGGTGTTTCCAGTAGCCGGCGGCCATGGTGATTTCATAAAGATCCGTCACGAGAGGACCGGCCAGAAAGGATGTCATGGCATTCGTTTCCCGGAAGAGTCATTTTGGCCGGGGAAAGACCTCATCGATCGAACCCGGGCCATTCGCTCAGGGGGGTCGTTGATTTGACCAGATGCATCCCGGCCTCGGCAAATTTTTGGAAGGCGCGGTCCGCCATCTCGGTATAGTCGATAACATCCGGTATGACCACCGGGGAAGTGCAATCCTCCAGCAGATAGATCTTGTCGGCCAAAGGCTGCCCGCTGGCCTGGATTTCATTCAAAAGATCTTCGATGGTCCAGGCCACGCAGTGGCTTTTGGCCTGGCCGGCAATGATGACAGCGTCGAAGTTGAGCAGCTTCTGGATGAATTTGAAATTTTTAGTCCCGACCGTTTGGCCGTCCGGACCGGTTGTGATTTCAGGCTGCAATACCGAGTAGTTTTCGGTCAGGGGATGGCGTCCCTTGACCTGGAAATCGGCCTGGCTCAAGCGGCAGATGCCGTGGAAGAAAACGGCTTCCTCGACGGCCGACACCAGCGCGTGGCCAATGCCCCCCAGCATGGCATGATAGGGCCAGACGGTCAGGGCGTATTTGCCGCGGGATTGCAACTCGCGGGCGTAATGCGTGATGTAATGCTGGCCTTCCTCGGCGGTCAACTGAAGGCCCGGGGCCAGGGCGGAATTGAACCGCCAGACACCCCGTTCGATATCTTCAAAGGTTATGGTGGTAAAGGGCGCCGGATGACGCCCGTCCTTATCGATCAGAAAAATGCTGTGGAAGATCTGATGGGCCTGATGGGTATCCATGGTGGGACAAATTTCCGTCAGAGCCGCCAAGTTGCGATAGATAAATTCGCACACGCGCCGGTTGTCGTCCACCGCACCGCGTCCGCTCCGCCCGCCGACATAAAGCTCAAAGTCAGGCACACAAAAGGTGTTCTGAAGGTCCACCAGCATAAGGGAAACCCGAAAGGAATCATCAGCCGCCGCCGGTAGACGGTGCTGCCGGCGCCAGTCGGCGGCATCGTTCGCACGTTGCTGGTAGGGGACCCGCCAGACGGCATCAACCGATTGGGGGTCGAAGAAAGACGGTATGGGAAGCGTCTTCACGGACATGGCGGGCGGGCATCCTTGTTTAGACAATTGAATAAGAGGGTTGGTGCTATCGATACAAATGCAATATGGGTGATATCCGTAAACCTGTCAACGCAAAGCGGGTAAGTCGGGATGACAACATCGATCGAGGGTTTCTTTTGACATCGCCCGTATCAGCTTTTACCATAAACAACCCTATTGAAATCGATTGCCGCTCTCCACTCGGGGCTCGCCATATGAGTTTGCTAAATATCATTGCAATTGCCGTTGCCCTGGCGATGGACGCCTTCGCCGTCGCTATCGCCACCGGCGTTCGTCTGAAACGCGTATCCCTGCGCCAGTTTTTTAGACTCGCCTGGCACTTCGGCCTCTTCCAGGCCATGATGCCCATTATTGGCTGGTCGGCCGGTCTGACGGTGCGGGGGAGCATCGAACGTTACGATCACTGGATCGCGTTCGGCCTCCTGTCCTTTGTGGGGATCAATATGATCCGGGAAGCATTCAAGCTGGAGGAAGATGCCCGGAAAAAGCGTGACCCGACCCGTGGCCTGACCCTGGTGATGCTTTCCGTGGCCACCAGCATCGACGCTCTGGCGGTGGGTCTGACGATTTCCATGCTTAAAGTGGCCATCTGGTTTCCGGCCCTGGTGATCGGATTGGTGGCCGGCGCTTTCACCGTGGTGGGCCTTCATCTGGGGAAATCGGTGGGTTCGGCGGAACGCCTGAGCCCGGTGGCGGAGGTGCTGGGAGGACTCGTGTTGCTTGGCATTGGCGTCAATATTTTAGTCGAACACCAGGCCCTGGCATTTCTTTTTTAGGCGCCCCGCTCCGATGGTTCCGGAGCGGGGTCGGCATGCTACCGTTGGTTTGCGTTATTTCAAGATCGAGCGATCCCCCAAATTCCCATAGCGATGGTAGGTGTCGCAGATGCTCTGGTTCTGGCAGTAGTGCAGCAGTTCGATGCGGCCTTCCATCAGGACCGGCGTCCGGGCGATATAGAAGCCTCGTTTGGCGGCGGCTGCCAGGACGGCGGCCGGGACGCGTTCGGGGGCCGCGTAGCGGATACGCTGGACCACGGCCATGGAGGCGATCAGCGCCTCGTTCGATTGGCGCCTTACCACGGTATGCGCCGTGATCTCGTGGCCCTCCGGGGTGTCGAAAAAGGCGGTCACCCCATTGTCTAAATCGTCAGGAATGCTGATCAGCGGGATGTTGCCGGTGATCCGGGCCGCGGCCACCCGCGCCAGGACGTCGAACAGACGGTCTTCCGGATGCAGCCGGATGGCGATGGTACCCAGTGGCCGGTAGCGGTGAAGGTTGTCCTGGCCCCGCAGATGGAAGTAGTCTTTGGCCCGATTAAATTCCTGTTCGGCATGATAAAGGTAGCTTTTGATGGCGCGGATCGTTTTTTCAAGATCTTCTTTGTAGGCTCCCAGCTGGCCCCAAAGCAGTTTCCGTCGCCAGGCCAGCGCCATGCGCAATAGGGCATGTTCGCTTTGGAGCGCGCCGATGCGCGGCACTTCGACTTCTTCAAAGTTCATGAACTGGGAGACATAGTTGGGGCCGCCGGCCTTGATGGCCGGCCCCAGAGCTGATTTGCCCATGCCGCCGAAAGGCTGCCGCAGGGTGATGGCCCCGGTGGTGCCCCGGTTGATATAGAGATTGCCGGCCCGGATCTTTTCCTTCCAGACGATGTGCTCCCGGGAATCGAGGCTTTCCAGGCCCGAGGTGAGACCATAGCCGGTCATATTCACCCGCTCGATGGCCTGCTCCAGGTTGTCGGCCGGCATGACCCCCAGCAGGGCGCCGAAAAACTCGGTATTATGGGTGTAGGAGCCGGGCTGTACGCCGTATTTAATGCCTGGGGTCCACATATAGGGATTGTCCCCCTTCATTTCGGGCTTGAGGGCCCAGGTTTCCCCCGGCTCCAGCGTGGTCAGGGCTCGTTCCAGATCGCCCTGGGGAGGGTGGATCAGGGTGCCCATCTTGTTGGCGAAGTTCCAGGCCGAACCCACCCTGAAGCTGCGGGCGGCATCCACCAACTGGCGTTTGAAATCTTCGTCTTCATAGACTTCGCGCTCCAGGATCAGCAGCGAGGTGGCCGAACATTTCTGGCCGCTGTTGCCGAAGGCGGAATAGATGACATTTTTGATGGCCTGGTCCCGGTCGGCCATGGCGGTTACGATGGTGGCGTTTTTGCCGCCGGTTTCCGCCGAGAGGTGCAGAGCGGGCTTTTGTTCGAGCATTTGCATGCCGGTTTCGGTGCCGCCCGTCAGGATGACGTAGTCCACATCGTCGTGGCCGATCAGGTGGGCACCGGTGCTGCCCCCCGGACAGGGCAGGAATTGCAGGGTATTGCGCGAAATGCCGGCCTGCCAGATGGCCTGGCAGAGCACCCAGGCGACCAGCACGGCATCCGAGGCGGGCTTGAAGATAACCGTGTTGCCGGCGGCCAGGGAGGCCATGATGCCGCCGCAGGGGATGGCGATGGGGAAGTTCCAGGGTGAAACCACCACACCCACCCCTTTGCCGGTGGCTTTGGTCCCCGAAAGTTCCGTAAAGGCGCGGGTCGAGAAGGGATAAAACTCCGCAAAATCGATGGCCTCCGAGACTTCCACGTCCGCTTCGGTGAAGACCTTGCCGGTATTGGCGGCAGCCGCGCCGATCAGGTCGCCGCGGGCCCTGCGCAGCGCCATGGCCACCCGGGAGAGGGTCTCGTGGCGCTGGTCCGGCGACAGGCGGCGCCACCCGTCCGGGTCGGCCTTGGCCACGGCCACGGCCCGGTCGGCGTCCGCAGGGGTGGCCAATCGATAGGCGGCCACGACCACCTCTTGGGGTATCTGATTGGGGTCTTGGCAGGTGTGCACCTCGCGGTCGTCGTAGATGTCATCGCCGCCGATCACCAGGGGAATGTCGATGGGCGCGTCGCCGGTGGATTTTTTCCAGCGGTCGCATATGGCCTGGGCCCATTCCCGGTTGGCGGCCAGAGACCAGTCCGTGTCGGCTTCGTTGTTGAATTCCCCCTCCCAATAGGTCCCCATTTTGGCGGGAAAGATCTCGTGACCGCGGTCCTGAATCCGGTTGGGGGTGCGGGGCGCCTTGTCCCGATGGGCGCAGGCCGCCTCGAACTGGTCTTTAAGAAAACGCCATTCCTGGGATCCGGTGGTCAGACTGGGGGAATAGCGCAGGAAATTCTCCTCGCCCGTATTTTCATCCAGACGACGTACCAGATAGGCGATGGCGTTGATGAATTCCTCCCGGGCGGCCACCGGTGCATAGAGCAGCACCTCGCCGGTCATTTCCGATATGGCCCGCCGGACATGGTTGGCCATGCCCTCCAGCATTTCAAAAGAAAACCCGTCGGTGACCCGGTTGTGTTCCGCCACTTTGTAAGCATAGGCCAGCTCGAAAAGGTTGTGGGAAGCAATGCCCAGGTGAACGGCGCGCATGTTGTCGGGCTGCAGGCCGAAGTGGGCCATGCGCTTGTAGTTGGCATCCACGTCGCGCTTGTTGTCATAGGTGGCCAGGGGCCAGTTGAAAAGCGCCGATTCCACCAGCTCCATTTCCAGGTTGGCCCCCTTGACGATGCGGATCTTGATGGGGGCGCCGCCGGCATCCACGCGCTGCCGGGCCCAGGTGGTGAGTTCCTGCTGGATAGCAAAGGAATCGGGCAAATAGGCCTGGAGCACGATGCCGGCCGAGTGCTGTTTGAACTCTTCCTGGTCGAGGGTGCGGGTAAAGGCCTCCGTGGTAATCGCCAGATCCCGGTATTCCTCCATGTCGAGGTTGACGAATTTGGGAACCCGGCGGCCGTCCGAGTGTTCGAATTCATGGGCGGCCGCCGTCCGGTAGAGTTGCGCGAGGCGCTCCATCAGCACGCCCACGGTATGGTCGAAAGCCAGGGACTGGATTTGGGAATAAATGGTGGAGATTTTAACGGAAATATATTCGATATTCGGGTTTTTGAGATCTTCGATATAGGTCTGGAGACGATGCCGGGCCTCTTCTTCCCCCAGCACGGCCTCCCCGAGGTGATTGATATTCATGCGGATTCCCTGGCGCTTGCGCTTTTGCAAATGTGCCAGCAGCACATCCGGCTCCCCGGGAACAATGGCCCGCGCGCTGTCTTCCCGCATTTTTTCGATCATCCGGGGCACGGAGATGCTCGGAATCAAGCGGCCCACAGAGAGAAAGAGGTGCATCAGGATCTTTTCGGTGGACGAAAAGAAGCCCGGAATACCGCGCCGTTTGAGCAGACTGCTGACCTGGTCGGCTACGCGGCGGTAATTTTCGCTGCGAAAACTCTGGTCGATCAGTTGGGTGAGGGTGATTTTGTCTTCCGGATGGGTCAGCAGATGCTTGATCTGCTTCTGATACGCCTTTTCATCCTGCTTGAGCAGCTCGTCGGCCCGGTTTTGCCAGGCCTCGGCAAGCAGGATGGCCTCACGCTGCAGGGTTTCTTCCGTGGCCGTTTGCATGGTGTTCTTCCTTTCTGAAGCGAATGGGTTGTGCTTTGGGAATATTCGGGTGCAGCTTTGTCGATCTTGATGGAAAGCTAAAGCTCCGCCGGAAATGTCGCAAGCCCCGAGTTCTCCAACCTTGGTATCCCAAAAGGGCGCGATTGGGATTGTAATGGTTAAACCATTAAATTAAATTGTTTGCTTTAACCTTTAAGCGCCTCCGCACAGCCTCTCGTTCTCATTTTCGGGGGGCGCGCTTTCCGGCCGATATCCGTTTCCCAGCGCTACCTGCGGCCGATGCAGATCTTTGGTGTCTCTAGTGTTTGCCGCCTAGGTATGCATTCTGCACATCCGGATTGGACAGCAGGTTGGCGGCGGCGTCTTCCAAAACAATGTTGCCGACTTCCATCACATACCCGCGATGGGCCAGCTTCAGGGCGGCCCGGGCATTCTGCTCCACCAGAACAACAGTTACGCCGGCCTGGTTGATCTCGCGGATGGTATCGAAAATGGCTTTGACCAGAATCGGGGCCAGGCCCAGACTGGGCTCGTCGAGCAGCAGAATCTTGGGGGTGGCCATGAGGGCCCGCGCGATGGCCAGCATCTGCTGTTCCCCCCCGCTCAAGGTACCGGCCAGTTGGCCTGAGCGTTCCGCCAGACGGGGGAATAGTTCGAAAATCCACTTCAGGTTTCTTCGATTGCGATTCACGTCATTGGAGGTATAGGCGCCCAGGTTGAGATTTTCCTGTACGGTCAGGGTTCCGAAAACCCGCCGCCCCTCAGGGACCTGGGCAATGCCGCGGGCCACGATGCCGTGGGCCGGAAGTTTGTGGATGGCCTCACCCTCGAACTGAATGGCCCCCTGGGTAATTTTCACCAACCCGCTGATAGCCATCAGAGTCGTGGATTTTCCGGCGCCGTTGGCGCCGAGAATCGTGACGATTTCACCTTCCTTGACCTTGATATCGATGCCGTGCAGGGCTTCCACATTGCCGTATTTTACATGCAGGTCTTCCACGTTCAGAATCATGGGCTATTCCTCATCAGCTCCCAGGTAGGCTTCGATGACTTTCGGGTCGGACTGGATTTCCTGTGGGGTGCCCTCGGCAATTTTACCCCCGTTTTCAATCACCACGAGCTGCTCGCAGGCTTCCATCACGAGACTCATATCGTGTTCGATGAGCAGCACGGTAATCCCCCGATCACGGATATTGCGGATGGTCTCGATCAGCGCTGCGGTTTCCTGGTCGTTCATGCCGCCGGCCGGTTCGTCCAGGATGATAAAGCGCGGCTGGGTGGCCAGGGCGCGTGCAATTTCAAGCAGGCGCTGATTGCCGTAGGACAGATTCTCCGCCAGCTGGTCCGCGTGCGTTTGCAGGCCCACAAATTCCAGTTCCTTGAGGGCGGTTTCCAGGGCCTGGCTTTCTTCCCGGCGCTGGGCCGGTGTACGGAACATGGCGGCCAGGGAGCCGGATGCCATGCGGCAGTGGCAGCCGGCCAGCACATTCTCAATGGCGGCCAGCTTCTGAAAGAGGCGGATGGTCTGGAAGGTTCGGGCAATCCCCAGGGATACGATTTTATGGGTGGGAAGATTTTTGATGGAGTGGTCGTTAAAAATGACATCGCCCTCGTCCGGGCGATAATTACCGGTGATCAGATTGAAAACCGTGGTCTTGCCGGCGCCGTTAGGGCCGATCAACCCGACAATGGATCCGGTCTGGACGTCGAAGCTGACATGATCCACGGCGACCAGGCCGCCGAAACGCTTGGTCAAGTTATTCAGGCTGAGTAAGGTCGTCATGCGTTTCCCTCCCGGCCGAGCAGTTTGGCGATGGGGTAGCGACGCGGCAGCGGCGGCAGAATGCCTTCCGGCCGCAGGATCATCATGACAACCATGAAGGCCCCGAAAATCAGCATGCGGGCCGTAGCGAATTGTCGAAACAGCTCTGGTAGCCCCAGGACCAGAAAGGCGCCCAGAATCACTCCCGGGATGCTGCCGCGACCCCCCAGCAGAACGATCATAAAAAGGACCACGGATTCCCAAAAATTAAAGGATTCCGGTGCGATGATGGTCATTTTGGCGGCGAAGATATTACCCACCATACCGGCCCAGAAGGCCCCGATCACAAAGGCGATCAATTTGTAATGGGAGGTGTTGATGCCGCTGCCCTCGGCCGCCACATCGTCTTCCCTCAAAAAATTGAGCGCACGTCCGAAACGGGATTTTTCCAACCGGTCGAAGAGGAAGATCGTAACGGCGGCAAAGCCCCAGATCAGGTAGAAAAATTCCGCGGGCGTGTTGATTTTCATGCCCATGAGCATGGGTCGATTGATGCCGAAGATGCCGTTGCTGCCGCCCGTAATGCCGAACACATTGTTGACCAGCGCGATGCGGACAATTTCGACGAATCCGATGGTGACGATGAGCAGGTAGTCACCGCGCAGGTGAATGATGGGCCTGGCTACCACGAGGGCCGCCAAGCCGGCCACCAGCCCGCTGACCGGCAGAAGCCAGAAAATGGGAATATGGTAGGTGGTGTTGATAATGGCTGTCGTGTAGGCTCCGAGGGCGTAAAAGGCGGCATGGCCCATGTGGAACAGGCCGGCATGGCCCAGGATGATATTGAGGCTCAAGGCCAGGATGGTATACAGGCCCACATTGTTCAAGACATCCACCCAGTAGGCATTCAGGAAGGTCGGCGACACCAGGAGAAGAATGCCTAAAGCCGCGTAGAGGATATGGCGCATGTTTTTCATATTTTTTCCGCTACCCGTTCACCCAAGAGACCCGTGGGGCGAACAATGAGGATGAGAATGAGCACGCAAAAGGCAATGGCGTCCTTCCAGGCGATGGAGATATAGGCCGCCCCCATGGCTTCGATGACGCCCAGCAGCAAGCCCCCCACCATGGCCCCGGGGATATTGCCGATGCCGCCCAGGATAGCGGCGGTGAAGGCTTTGAGGCCGTAGATCCATCCCATGGTGAAATTGATCTGGCCGTAATAGAGACCCACCATGAGGCCGGCGGCTCCGCCGAGTGCCGGGCCGATCAGAAAAACGATCATGATCACGCGGTCCACGTTGATGCCCATCAGTTTGGCCGCTCCCTGATCGATGGCCGCCGCCCGGATGGCCGTGCCGATTTTGGTGCGTTGAATGAAAAGATAGAGACCGATCATCATCAGAATGGAGGTCAGCAGAATCAGCAAGCGTACCAGGGGAATATCCAGCCCGAAAAGGGAGATGGTGGTGCGGGGCAGGATGTCGTGGGGATAAACTTTATAGCGTGCGCCATAGATCAGCATGACGGCATTCTGAAAGAAGATGGAGGCCCCCAAGGCCGACACCACGGCCGACAGGCGGTGCGACTGGCGAAGCGGACGGTAGGCCACCCGCTCCAGAACCGCGCCCACGATGGCCACCAGCCCCATGACCATCAGAGCCAGCACCACCACCACACCGAAAGGCCCCAGGTAGTTGGTCAGGCCCAGAGCGGTCAGCAGGGTCAGGCCCAGATAGGCACCGATGGTAAACAGGTCGCCATGGGCGAAATTGATGAGTTTGAGGACGCCATAGACCATGGTGTACCCCAGGGCGATTAGGGCATATATACCGCCCACCGCCAGTCCGTTGGTCAGCTGTTGGATAAAGAGCTCCATCCGGCTCTCCGTTTCTATGAAAGATGACGGATTGTGAATTTATCAAAGATGAGCGTCCGCATTTGGCATCAAAAGGGCGCTGATCGACTTGGGTGTCATCCGCGGCGACCAGCGCCCTGATGGTATAGCACGGCAATGGAATTCAATCCCCGGGACTACTGGAGAATGAAATTCCCATTGGCATCGACTTTGTAGACCCGGTAGAGATCGCCGACCCGGTCGCCCTTTTCATTAAAGGAAATCTGACCGGTCAATCCCGGGAAATCTTTCATGTCGTTCTTCAAGTAGGCCACCAGTTTATCCTTATCCGTAGACCCGGTGGCTTTGATGGCTTGAACGATCACGCGCAGGCCGTCGCCGGAGAGCACCGCCCAGACCGATCCCGGCTCGGAATTGTATTTTTTCTTGTAGGCGGCCATGAAGGCCTTGGCTTCGGGGGTGTCCAGGTCCTGGGGAACCGGCGGGCTGAGGAACATGAAACCGGCCGCGGCGTCCTTGCCGGCGATTTTGACCAGATCGGGATTGTTGGTGGCGTCACCCCCCAGGAAGGGCACGTTCCAGTTCATTTCCATCTTCTGGCGCAGCAGGAGACCGGCTTCGCCGTAATATCCGGTAAAGAAGACCACGTCCGGATTGGCGGCCTTCATTTTGGTGAGAATGGCCGAATAGTCGTTTTCCTTGGGGGTCAGGGCCTCGTAAAAGACGATGTTGGCGCCGTTTTTTTCCAGCAGGGCCTTGGCTTCGTCCGCCAACCCCTTGGCATAGCTGGAGTTGTCATGCAGGATGGCGATGCGTTGATAGCCGCCGCTTTTCAAGGTTTTATAGGCGACCAACCCCTGTTCGTCATCCCGTGGGCAGGTGCGCAGGAAATACTTGAGTCCCTTTTCGGTAAGCCGGATGGCGGTGGAGCCATTGGCAATCTGAATGATGCCGGCTTCGTCGTAAATGCCCTGGGTGGCCTCGGTCACGGCGGAACCATAGGTGCCGATGACCGCGACGATGCCCTGGGTGGACAGGCGCTGGGCGGCCAGCGCGGCCGTGCGCGGATCGCCGCCGTCGTCTTCGGTGATGATCTCGATTTTTTGACCGTTGACGCCGCCGGCGGCATTGATTTCATCCGCCAGCAATTCGACGATCTGCTGCATGTCCTGTCCTTCGCTGGCCCAGGCGCCGGTAATGGGTGCCATCAAACCGATTTTGATGGGGCCGGCGGCAAGAGCGGTTCCGGCCACCAGGCAGAGAATGAGCGTGAGAAACAATACCTTTTTCATGAATGCCTCCTTTAAGATTGGTTGGTACCTTTGGGTCTGTCAGGAGCGGCCCGTGTAAAACGATACACTCCCAAAAAGATCACGAGATCCTGTTATTGCGACGGTTGGGCCTGCCCGTCAAAAATTTTCGGCAGAGCCGTCTTCCCGGCCTCGTTCTCCATCATATGCTCGCTGAAGCGTTGGACATGCCGGCGTGCCAAGTCGCTGGCCTGCTCCGCATCGCCCTTTTTAACAAACGCCACAATGTTGTAGAGATCATCGAAATTTTCCTGCAACATGGCCTCGGTCCAGGGCAAAAAACGCTCATAGTAGCGCTGGATGTTATCATGCACCATCTGGTGGATGACGATGTACATGGGGTTGCCGGTGATTCGGGCCAGGGCCTGGTGAATTTGTTTGTCGATTTCGACAAATCGGCGCGATTGGGATACGCCCTTGGCCACGTAAGAACGCGCCTTTTCCACGAGTTTTTCCAGCGCGGCGATGTCCCGCCGGGTGGCACGGCCGCAAGCCGTGGCCGCCACGATGCCTTCGATGCCCTCCCGGAATTCGGCCAGATGCACCAGGGAAATCTGCTGAAACCGCACCAGCAGATCCAGGCTGTCGCAGACTTGCTGCATGGGGGCCGCTTTGACCACCGAGCCCCCGCCGACGCCGAGTTTGATCTCGATGAGGCCTTTTTGTTCCAAAACGCGCAGGGCCTCGCGCAAGGTGCCGCGGCTGGTCTGAAACAATTCTTTGAGATCCCGCTCGGAAGGCAGGGTATCACCGGCCTGGAGCTTGCCGTCGACGATCGCCTTTTCAATCTGTTCGACGACGTCCTGAAAGATGCGGTTTTGTTTGGCGGCTCGGAACATGCGTATCATGGCGTGCGAAGGAGTTAAATGGTTCGACCATTACTAAAGACTTTCAACATTCATGTCAACCCAAAAACAAAACCTTCGATAGTGCCTGAACAGTATTCAATAAAGAGGGGCGCACCGCAGGATTCCACTGGCCGGTGAAACCGTCCGCAGGGGGATGGCCTGTTGTCAGCAGGTCAGATGAAAGCCGCCGCCGATGCGGCGTGTGGGTTGAAGGTCGTTGAAACGGGTTATGGCGTTGCCGGTGGCATCCATCACAAGCATGATGCCCCGTGCGCGCAGGGCTTCTTCCAGCCCGGTCTCCGGCAGCATGCGGCCGTAGACTCCGCTGCCAATCACGATCAGCTCCGGTTCGGCGGCAATCAGGTCCTCGATATCGGCCAAAGACAACCGATGCCCGTGCTTGCGCCACCAGTTGTCGGCCACCCGCCCGTTCGGATAAATGATAATATCGGTCGTATAGCGTTTACCGTCGACCTGGATGGAGCCGAAATCGCTTTTTTCAATCATGTGGACCTCCCGATCTTGGCACGGAAGGCATCCTCTTTTTATGGAAGCTCGATGCCGAGAAGTTTATAATTTTTATACGTGCAGCAGGCCATTGGCGGGGTTGGGGGACAAAGTCCCCTGTAATTGACGAATAATCTGCTCGCCCACCGCCAAGGGGAAACCGTCTTCCGTGGCGGTCGGTTCGGCAGTAACACCATCCAGACAACCGTTGGACAGCAGGTAGGATAGTGATTCGGGCAGGTTGATTCCAGCAAGGAGGTCTTTGCCCGTCAGGTGGCTCAATTCGGTGATGACGCCATAGACGCCCCAGTTGGATACCGTGGCGATGACCAGTTCGTCACAGGTTGTGACGGCAGGCGTGATGGGCAAATCCGTCAGCAGGTGTTGCACATTGCCCATCCCGATTTCGTTGCCGCCATCCCCGAAGGCGATGGTCGGGCAAGCGCTGAGATTGAAAAACAGGTCGAATTTGGCGGTGTCCGCACTGATGTCGCGTCCGTGCATGCTGAAATAGCGGCCGGAGGCCGTAATGCCGGGTCTCTCGATGGACATGATCAGTGCCGGGTGCAGTTTTCCAAGCGCTGCTTCGACCACCGGCACGCTGGCTTGCCACCCCAGGATAGGGATTTCAAAGGTCTTGAACCGTCCCCCAAGGACGCCTGAAAGCGGAGGGCCGCAGACGAAGACGGGATCATAGTCCAACAGCCGGAGAACGTCATACATGGCGATGGCGCCGAGGGGTCCGTCGGTTTCAAAGGTGCCTTTGACCGGAAAGCCTGTTCCGATGAGTACGGTGCCCGGGTTGTTTCGGATGAGCCGGGCGGCACGATGGCAATAGCCATGGGGTATGGCTTGGTAAAGACGTGCCATGCCCCGTGTATTGAACTGCAGAATGATTTTTTCGATGTGTTCGGAAAAAGCGTCCATACCCGGGTTGTTCTCTCTTTCATAAGGCGTGATCATGCCCGCGGTCATTGCGCTAACATAGTCTCTCCCGGGAGGAATGCAATGGTAATCTGGTTCGCAGACGTAGGGCACGCCGCAAGTGTGCAATGGTGTCATGTTAGGATTAACCGATTGGAAATACATGCCTTTTGTACGGTGCAGTGCGGACTGGAAATAGCCTGACAAATGAGGGCGGCCCGGTGAGGAGGGGCATCAACCGGGCCGTAGGGCTGATATCAAGGACGAAAGGGACTCTATGCATTCCCCAAGCGTTACCCTGCCGCGTGACAGGAACACCCGGCGGCGAGGTCTCCGGCATCCCGATCAGGGCTGGGGAGGAATTCCCAGCACATAGGATTCATATTGGGTGGACCCCTCCTGGTACATTTCCAGCATGACTTCGAAATCCTTGCGGCGCTGGTTGTCCCTCCAGGCCAGCCAGCTTTCCATATTCTGCCAGGTCCCGATGACCAGGACATCCTGGGGGTCGTCGCAGGACACCAGCGTTTCACCGGAAACATAGCCGGGCTGGGTCATGGCCCCCGAACGAAAATCCCGGAGCAGGGCATTGATTTCCTTGACCTTGCCTTTTTTAAAGCGCCGCTTGATGAAGACTTTGACCAGCATGACCGTCCTCCTTTCCGTTGAGGTGCCGTGGTCGGGCGAGGGGCGGGGCCGAACCGCAATATCTCTGGGCAGGCGGAGGGCGCAGCTTCGGCACCATGATGGGGCTTACCTTACAAAAGTAATTCTTTATTGAGGCATTAGCAAAGAGAAACCGTTTCCGTCAACGGCCGGGACAGGCGGCATCCGGATGATCGCTCAGCGCTGGTGAAGATTCAGGCGCTCGCGGAGCACCCAGATGAGAAAACCCGCATAGACTTCCCAGACGTCGGGTCCGTAGCCGCCCGCCATCAGGCTGGCCTGGGGAACACGACGCTTTTGCAGAAAGCGGTAGATGATCTGGTCGCGCTCCAGAAGCTGGGCTTGCGACAGACGCAAAAGTTGGGTGGACGGCAGGGCGTCGCCCTCGTAGGGGTCGGCCCCGGACACCACAATGGCCAGATCAGGCCGGGACAAGCCGGCCAGCTGGTCCAGGCCTTCCTGCAAGCGGCGGTTGTAGGTGGGCTCTTCCCCGGCAGCAATGGGGATGTCGATATCGCTGGGAACGAAAGAAGGATTGGGGCGCCCCTCGGCATCGAACGGTTGGCCGTCCAGGGGCCAGCCCTGGGCCATGTGGACGCTCAGGGTGCGGATGGTGTCGTCGTCCCGGGTCAGGGCAGCCGTGCCGTCACCTTTATGGGCATCCACGTCGATGATCCAGGCGTTGTGGATTTTTTGTTCGGCCTGCAGCTTGCGCAAGGCGATGACGATGTCGTTCAGCAGGCAGAACCCGTTGCCGTAATCATATTGGGCATGATGCATGCCGCCGCCGAAATAGAAACAAAACCCTTTCTCCAGAGCCACCCGGCAGCACTGGGTGGTGCCGGCCACCCGTTTGAGGATCCGATCGAAAAGATGCGTCAGCGGCTGGGTCGCTTGGTTCGGATCGTAGCGATAATAGCGCCCCTGATCGTCGATCAGCTCATAGGTGCGGATAATTTCCTTTTCGAGGGCGGCGGAATAAAGCCGGTCCGCGTAGCCCCTGCTGTGCACCCGCTGAAGATCTTCCCGGTCGAGGTTTTCCGCGACCCGCGCCAGGTGCCATTGGCTGACCAGCGGACCCAGTTCAGGATCCCGGGTCAGGGCCTCGAAGGTTTTGGTCACCTTGCTGTCCAGAATGGGGATTTGGATACCGAACTCAAAAAAGCCCATACGATCGGTTGGATCATATAGAATCATCGCTATGGATCCTCGCTATTCGTTCATTGCGTTCTTGATGGAAACCGCAGGCCTATAAACGTCAGGATAGACAGCCGTCAAACAAAGCCGGTCACCCCTGCCGGTCGGCAACAGGTCTGGGTAGACGCGATCATTCTTTCAGCTGAACAACCACAGCACCAGACCCACCACAAAGGAAATCCCGATCCCCAATGGGATGGTGACGCGTAAAATCTCCCCCTCTTGTCCGATGGCATTCACCATGGGTGTTGCCAGGGCGATTTTGAAGGGCGAGGATACGGACCCGATGGAGGAGCCCACGGCCAGCGCGGCCGCCAGCATGGTCCCGGACGTCCCCAACAAGGTGGCCGCCTGAATCTGGAGTTGCCCGAACAGCATGATGGAAGCCACGCCGTAGCCGGTCAGAAATGTTCCGACCCATCCCAGAAAAGGAACAAAGATGGGATAGTAGCCGCCCGTGAAAGCGATCAACCCCTGGGAGATAATCCAGGGGATGTTGTGGGCGGCATCCAGGGTTTCAAAGCCCGGCCGATAGCCCGTGAAGGAGATAATCTGTCCCATGGCGCCGAACAGCCCCATGGCGATGGAGACCCGCCAGCCCTTTTGAAAGGCCAGCTTATAAACCAAATTTAATTCGATACGGGAAACCCCTTGCAGCCGGACAGCGAGCAGGAAAGCCAGGAAGATATAAAGGTAGGCCGAAAAAAAAGGGCGGAGCGTGATGGCGTGCACCGGGATGAGATGCATCCGGACGGCAAGCCGGTCAAAGGTGAGGGCTTTAAGCATCGGCAGGGCGTTGACCGAAAACAGGCATACAATCAGAAATAGAAACGGTGCTAGATCGCGCAGGATACCGTCCTTTAGCGGCAGACGTCCGGATCCCATCAGAATCACCGCCAGAATGACGGCCAAACCGGCCACTATCCCGGAAACCGGGATGCCTAAAAGCGCGGCGGCCCCCAGCGCGGCAAACCCGAGCAACAGGCCGATGGCCAGGGCGGACACCAGCGTTTTTCCGATAGTATCGTTCTTTGGCAGGAAAAAGGGGGCGGAAAGCGCCAGCAATACCGTGGCGGGGATGGAAATCCAGGCGGCGGCCACCCCCAAGTCGCGAACCGGAAGTTCGGTGACAAGCGCCAACACCGTAATGATGATACCGCCCAACTCCAGGGTCATCAGACCGGCATAGCCGATAATGGACAGTGCCGCCGCGCCGGTCCGCGAGACGCCCGCCGCGCGCAGCATGGGGGCCACGATGGGCTCGGCAATGACACCTGCGCCTTCCATAAAATTACCCACCCCGAAGGTGATGAGCATGTTCCTTCCCAAAGCATCGCCGGCACCGGCCTTGAACCACTCCACGATCCGGGTGAGGGAGCCCGTGTTCATCACAAGGCTGGAGAGGAGAATGCCGGTCATAATGACGAGCAGCAGGGGAAGCGTCGTCACAACGCCGTCCAGGGCGGCCCGTAGCGCCACGGACAGAGGGGTGTTAAAAAAGCCCATGGCCAGAACCAGTGCAAATAAAAACCCATAGACGGAAAGTTCCAGAGCCGAACGCCTCAAGACCACGGCCAGCACCGTCAACAGCACCACGGGCGACCAGCTCAATAAAAGCAGACCGGTGTTCAAGAAAGACCCCGCCTCTCAGGCATTGGCCTGCCGGCGGTTGGCAAGCCGGGGAAGCAGCAGCCACACCCCGAGAAGCACCCCGCCCGCTCCGGCCGCCAGAATGCCGATGATGCGGATTTTGTCAAACCAATCGAGCGAAATCAACCACATGGAAAAGGCGCCTAACATGAAATAGATAAAAATAAGCAGGGAGGATGCGGCGCCGGCATGGCGGTTCACCTGTTCCAAAACCAGGTTGTTGCTGGGGGGACGGCTGAGGCCTAAGCAGAAGGAAACGGTCGCCATGGGCAAGGTCAATCCCCAGGGACCTGGTATCCAACGTGTCAACATGACCAGGCCGCCGACCAGGACGCCGGCAAAACCGACCGTCATGAGGGCGCGTGACCCGATGTGGCCCAGCATCCTCGAGCAGGTTAAAGATCCCGCCATGATGGCGGCAGCATTCAACGCAAAATAATAGCCAAAGGTTTGCTCGGAAAGCCCCATGCGCGTGATGTAGATATCGGCCGACCCCGCGATGAAGGCGAAGTGCGGGAGAATAATAACCGACATTAAAAGGGCATAGCCTATATACGGACGATTGCGGAAAAGCCCCAGGTAGATGCCGGCGGTTTGCAGCGTGCTTATGGATTGCCTTGTCGGCAACGTTTCCGGCATCCGCCACACCCCGATCCAGGCCACGGTTGCCACCGCCGCCTGGGCAATGAAAATCCAGCGCCACGAAAACCACGTCAGGACCCAACCGCCGAAAACCGGCGCCAGCATGGGGGCCAGGGCCAGGATCACGCCGATATAGGCCAGAATGCGTTCGCGTTCATGGCCATCATAGATGTCTTTGCTGATGGCCAGGGCCAGCGCGGATGCCGATGCCGCGCCCGCCGCCTGGAGCACCCGAAATACGATCAGCGCGATGGCGCTGCCAGCCAGGGCGCACAACATGCTGGCCAGAATAAAGAGACCGATGCCGCCTAACAATAGGGGCCGACGTCCGAAACGGTCGGACAGCGGCCCGTAAAACAAGAGGGAAAAACAATAGCTGATAAAAAAGCAGACCAGGGTCAGGTTGATGATGGCCAATGGCTGCTGCCAGAGCTTAACCAATAACGGCAGGGCCGGCAGGTACATATCCGTGGAGAGGGGCGGGAAGGCCGAAAGGAGGGCCAGCAGGAACAGCATGCGTGTTTTGTTCATGGCGAGTCGGCTAAGGACCTTTTCTTACGGTATTGCCGCATCATTTGTGAATCGACGGTCTGTCGTGAAATTCTCTGGATAACAGAATCGGATAACAACTTCAAATCCGCTGATCCGTTGAGGATGGGTTTCCATCGCTTGATCATGAAAGCGCGGCGTGTTAGCACATTCGAGTATTCCGGTGCCTGGTATCCGAAAAGCCATAAGGATATCTTCTGTGGCGCAAGAGGGCTGCGGCCGCAATACGAATGAGGGACGCTATGGAAAAGGATCGCCTCAAAATTGTTATCGCGGATTACGACGACGACGACCATCGCCGGGCTATCCCGCAGCTGCTAAATGCCTATGCCAGGAATCTGCTGGGGTTTCGCAAACCCCTGGAGGAGGCCGTGATCGAGCGTCTGGTGGCCGGTCTGGAGGCCTTTCCCACAGCCATTGTTTTGTTGGCACGGATGGACGACGCCTATGTCGGGATGGCGATTTGCTTTTTGGGCTTCTCGACTTTCAACGCCCGCCCCCTTATCAACATTCACGATTTCATGGTGTTGCCCGAATTTCGGCAGCGTGGCATCGGTACGGCCATCCTGGAGGCCGTAAAGCGTATCGCAAGAGAACGCGGATGCTGTAAGATGACCCTGGAAGTGCAGATGAAAAACGCGGCCGCCCGCCGGATCTATCAATCCTTTGGATTCAAGGCCACCTTCCTGGATCCGGAGGCCGGGGAGCAGCTGTCCCTGACCAAGGCCCTGTGACGGGACAACGGCGCCCGCGGATAGACGAGCGGCAGTGAGGGCGTAAGATCCTCCTGTGTGTGAGACGATCGTGAACCGGGAAACCTTTTTCAAAGACGAGCGCCTGCCATTTGCCGAAGGCCGCTATTCCCAAGACAGCCGACGATTGTTCAAACCCCATATGCACCGGCGTTTCAGCATCGGCGCCGTTGATGCCGGCGACGTTATTTTCCGGGTGGCCGATCGGGAGATCTGCCTCCGCCCCGGCGCGCTGGCCCTCATCAATCCGGAAACCCTCCATTGCTGCAACCCCACAAAGGCAAGCGCCAGGAGCTACGGCATGCTTTACCTGACCACGGACTGGTGCCTTCGGGTCCAGCAGTCCCTCTGGCAGACGGAGGCTTTTGTTCCGGTGGCGGACAGCCTTGTGAAAGACGAGGATCTTTATCGCCGGTTCATGGATGCCATGACCTGCCTGATGGGGGCGACCCACTTGATGGCCAAAGAGCAGTCCCTGGCCGATCTGGCGGCCAGCCTGTTCCGGCGCTGCTGCCGGAACATCAAGGCCGTGACCGCATCGCCTCCGCCGATCACCCACCTCAAGCGCCGCCTGGCCGGCGATCTGGCGGAGGATCTGACCCTGACCGATCTGGCCGGGGAACTGGGTGCCAACCCGTACACCCTGCTACGCCGGTTCAAGCAGGTTGCCGGCATCACACCCCACGCCTACCGGATGAACTGCCGCATCGAGCAGGCCCGTGCCCTGCTGCAGGAGGGCATGGAAATCAGCGAGGTCGCGCTGGCCTGCGGTTTTTTCGACCAGAGCCATTTCCACCGCCACTTCAAAACCATGACCACCGTGACGCCCCGGGAATACCAGCTCAATTTTATCCAATCATAATTCATTGCCGCCCCCTATACTCCACCCCTGAGAAAGGGGGTTTCCATGGAGTTTCTACTGATTGCGTCGGCCCATTTCATGGCCCTGCTCAGCCCGGGGCCGGACTTTTTCCTCATCCTGCAGGCGGCCCTGCGGCTGCCGCTACGCTATGCGTTCCTGGTCTGCGCCGGCATTGCCGCGGCCAACGGGGTCTATCTGGTTGTGGCCGTTATGGGGCTGGAAACGGTGCGGGAGATGGGCGCATTGATGCTGGTGCTCAAATGGCTGGGCGGCGGATACCTGGTCTACGTGGGCCTCATGCTGCTGCGCGCCCCCCGGCGTTCCATAGACGCCGGGGCGCCGGTGAGCGCCCTGCACGTGCCGGGGGTGGGACGGCAGTTGATGGTGGGGTTTCTTTCGGCCATTTTCAATCCCAAAAACGCCATTTTCTACCTGTCCCTGTTTACGGTCATGGTTTCGGCCGAGACGCCCCTTGGGATTCGCATCCTGTATGCCTTGTGGATGGTCGCCGTGGTCCTGGTCTGGGACATGGGTGTTGCAGTGGCCTTCGGCCGTGAGCGGATGAAGCGGCTGCTGGACCGCTGGGTGTTCCGTATCGAAAAGGTGTCCGGACTGCTGCTGGCTTTTTTCGGCATCCTGCTGGCGGTGGATTAATCGGGTCCGGCTGTTCTCATGGGGGAAACAGTGTCCTGGACTTAAAGGATAGACGGAGGATGTCATCCTGTGGCGGGTATTTTAGGGATAGGCAGGGAAAGTGCGATTGCCTTCTATGATGGCGCCGGCATCCGCGAGGCCTGCAGAGAGGTTTCGCAATGGGGTACATTGCCGGGCAAATAGGTGCTCAGAATTAAAGCGCGCAGGAAGGGCCGACGAACGGGTTTGGCCATCGGGTTGCAAGGCCAAGGACGAGTCGACCAGGGGGGGGGCAGCACCACTCCATAAGGTTTACCAGTGCTCAGGGCGCCGGCAATACCTGGGGAGAAGGCCGCCGCGCCTACCAGATGCGGCACAGAAGCCCTTTCAGATAATGGCCTTCGGGGAAACTCAAAGACGTGGGATGATCGGCGGCCTGACCCATACGCCGGATAATCTGGGCGTCGCGTCCGGCATCCAGGGCGGCATCCGCCACGATTTTCTGGAAGAGACCGGGCTCCATCAGGCCGGAACAGGAAAAGGTGAATAGATAGCCGCCGGCGCGCAACAGCTTGATAGCCAGCAGATTGATATCCTTGTAGCCGCGGCTGGCGCGATCCAGCTGCTGGCGGGAATCGGCAAACTTGGGCGGATCGAGAACGACGACATCGAACTCCCGGGCGGCATCACGAAAAGAGCGCAATTGTTTAAAGACATCCGCTTGCAGATAGGTCACCTGCTCCGAGTCCAGGTTGTTGAGCGCCATGTTCTGCCGGGCGATATCCAGGACGGCGGCCGAGATGTCGATATTCGTGAGGGTGCGGGCGCCGGCCGCCATGACCGCGACACCAAATCCGCCTGTGTAGCAAAAGCAATTGAGCACGTCCGCATTGGCCACATAGCGCCCCACCTGCCGCCGGTTGTCCCGTTGATCCAGGTAGAACCCGGTTTTATGGCCGTTGCGCACATCCACCAAATAGCGATGATCACCCTCCTGGATGGTGATGGTATCGGGCGGCGCCTTGCCCGCCAGGACACCCACCGTACGTTCCAGCCCCTCCTTGTCCAGGACCGGGCTGTCGGAGCGCTCGAAGATGCCTTCCGGGGCAACAAGTTCCTGCAGTTGCTCCGCAATGACCGCTTTCCAGGCATGCACGCCCGCTGTCAGAAACTGGCAGATGAGATACTGATCGTACTGATCGATGATCAGTCCCGGCAACCCATCCGATTCGGCGTTTACCAGACGGCACGCGCTAAGGTTCAATTGCCGTTTCAATTCGTGGCGGCTGTTGATGGCGCGCGCGAGGCGATTCCTGAAAAAAAGCGCATCCACGGCTTCCGGTTCGTCAAAGGTCCATATCCGAACAGCTATTTGGGAGCGTGGGGAATAGGCGCCCCGGCCCAGCCAATTGCCCCGGGTGTTGACGAGATCGACCGTCTCGCCGGCGGAAGGATTGCCCTTTATTTTGGCCAGGGCACCGCTGAAGACCCAGGGATGTTTGCGGATAAGGGATTTGTCACGTTTGGGTTTGACGATTGCAAAGGCCATCGCTGCAATAAATTCCTCTTAAAAAAGGTTTGGGATTTTCGATTGTTACGGCCGGCCTTTTCTTGCCAGGGCAGGCACCATTTGTCCATGGCTTTATGGCGGCGGCCCGGGTCAGGTGCGTTCACGGATTTGGCCAGGGTTTTTAAAGAACCTTGTAGACCAGTACACGGGCCTGCATCCCTGGATCGGTATGGGGCCAGGAAGCATACACCGCAGACGCGGTAAGCGGCTGCCAACGACCCAGTTCTTCCAATCGCCGAATCTCCGCCAGAAAGGGCGTTTTGAAATTTCCGTCCCATTTGAGACTGAAAACAATCCATCCTCCGGGGCGAACGACACGTTCGAACGTCATTAGCGACGCGGGCGGCACATGACCTGAAGAGAAAACGCCGGCCGCGACAAGTCCGTCAAAGGACCGATTGGGGAATCCCAGCGGGGTGCCCAACATCATCCGGCACAATAGGCGATAGATGCCCTTTCGGGCCGCCTGGATCAGCATTCCATGGGAGGCGTCCATTCCCATTAAATGCCGAAAACCGCGCTGGTACAAGGCTTCACCCAGCAGGCCGGTGCCGGACCCCACATCGAGCAAATGAGCGCCGTGGTCCGCGATATGGTGGCAGACGGCATCCGCAACATGCTCAGGCGTACGATAGCCCAAGCCGCGAACATCCCGGTCGTAGGTCGTCGCCCAGGCGTCATAGCCCTGGATGAGGGCATCGATGGAAGACCGTTCGCTAGGGCGCATCCGCATGGTCAAATCCGTCATAAGTGGTCCTATTACGTCACCGTTTTTGCAAACAGGACCACTTGGGGCAATGGTATCGTGGCAGCAGCGCGGAGGTCTCAATGGGCCATGAAACACATATCACCAGACGGGTCAGGATCAGCTCCGGTGGCAACGCAGGGGTATCATTGATAGTTGCCGTATACGAATGTTGCAGCAACATTGATTGATGCTCACAATAGCATATACTATAACACACGATCGCTTTGTCGAGAAGTCGCTGGGGTATCGCCGACGCAAAGGCTGCGCCGTTTGGCCGTTCTAATTTCACTTGACAGCCCCCTATCCCTGTGGCAGCAATGAGATGACCGTGCTCACGCATTTGGGGCATTCCACCCATACCCTCTTCCAAACCGACACCTCCTATACGTTTGGCGTGATTGCCACCGACACCTCCCCTGGGGCTGGAAGTGCCTCGCATGGACGCGCTATCACACGCGCCGGTTCAACAATTCCACTTGTGCAAACGGTGTGTTCGGCCCAAGGCTTCCGTCATGCTTTAATCCATCCATTTCGGGGAAAGGAGGGGAACCATGGATGCTCAGAGGATCCTGTTGCCGTATAGTTTTTCCCAAATCGATCAGAAAGCGCTGGCCTTTGTCATTCGAACGTTTGGCTCCCTGGAGGACACCGAGGTTACGCTGTTCCACGCCTTTACGCCCATATCCGAAATTGAGGCCCCCGATCATCAGTCGGCGACAGCCAAACTGAAACGGCGTCTTTCCTACCTCACCCAGGAACTGACGGAGCGCGAAATGGCCCTTCAGGAGGTGTATCAACACTTGATCGACAAGGGGTTTCGCCGGGATCGGGTGCACTATGTATTCAAGTCCCGCAAAGGAGAAGTGGCGACGGCCATTATCGATCAGACCAAAGCAGAAGCTTACGATGTCATCGTCTTGAGCCATAAACCCGGCAAGGTGACGCGCTTTTTTACCGGGAGCGTATTCACGAAGATTGTCACGGCGCTGAGGGACGTCACGGTGTGCGTCGTATCGTGACGCAATCGGCGCCATTGTCGGTTGCGGCCGTCCGCCGCAAAGATCCACGGAGGAGGAATGCTATGCAAACCGAAGACCGCATCAACATCGATATCTTCAAGATCGTGACCCGCGCGATTGCCGAATCCAATAACCTGGAAATCATGGCCAAGCACCTGGTCCAGCTCATTATCGGCGCCCTCGAGATCAAAGGCGCCACCATATTTGCGACCAACCCGGAAACCAAAGAACTCGAGGTGCTGGGAAGCTTCGGGCTCAGCATTCGTTACATGAACAAGGGGCCGATTTATATCAGTCGCAGCATCAAGAGCGTCGAGAAACGCAAGGCCGTGGTGGTCCGGGATGTCAAAAATTCAGACCTGCTGCAGTATTCGGCGGATGCCCTTCAGGAAGGCATCGGGGCCATCGTGTCCGTCCCGATCGAATTCAGCGGTCGGGTTATCGGTGTGCTGCGGCTTTATCACCACGATATATGGGATATTTCCGATCAGGATCTTGACTCCCTTTTCGTGCTGGCGGAAATCATCGGCCTGGCCATGATGTACGCCCGCATGAACAATGCGATCAGCGAAGTTAAAAACATTGTCGGGGATGTACACGAGGCCTGGCTGGAGTGACGCCTTGAACTAGTACAACGATAAGGATCCGTAAATCCAAAGTTAATGCACAGCGAGTGCTAGCCGTTGAACCGGGCTCTCCCTGGCGGAAGGGAGGCCCGGTTTGCTATTCTCCGATAGGGTCATGCCTCCGGGGGTGCGATCCGTACGATCGCACGCCAATGCAGACCGCAAAAGAGGGCGATGGCCGCAAGCGCGCCCAGGCCATCGGCCAGCATGTCCTTTTGGGCATCCCAGACATCTCCCTGAGAACCGAGTACCGCCGCACCGGCGCTGGGATCCGCGGAAACGGCATAAAGCCATTCGAAGATTTCGTAGGCCCCCGCCACGGCCAGAATGAAGCAGGCCGGGAAAAAGAACAGCACGAAGCGGGAGGCTACCAGCCGTTTGCGCAGCAAAAGTTCCGCCAGAGGATAGGCGTAAAAACCCACGGTGAAGTGGGCCATGCGATCATAATGATTGCGGGAGAAGCCGAAGAGATCGGTAACCCAGTCAAAGGGCACCCGTTCGAACGTATAGTGACCGCCGATGGTGTGCAGAAAAACCAGAAAGGCCATCATCAGGTAGGCGGTGTTGGAGAATGCAAACCAGCGCCGGCTAATCACCAGGGCCACCACGATGAGTGCGATGGGGAGATTTTCGGCAAACCAGACAGCGCGGTCATAGGGCTTGATGGCCAGCAGGGTAAACAGCACCAGGTAGGCGATCAGGAGGAGAGATGGAAAACGTCGGGTCATGGATGCGTGTCCTTATGGGTTCCGGTATGGGAACAGAGATTCAACCGGTTTTCGCGGTTTCGGACAAAAAGGAATTGATGGCGTTCCAGTAGCCATCGTCCATCTGAAGGTCGTTGTGCCCCAGGCCTTCGATCATCACGGTCTGGACCGGGCCGCCCCAACGTTGTGCGAGCGCGACAGAAAGCGAATTGGGAACGATATTGTCCTGACGGCCCATGAGGACCAGGGCCGGCATCCTAACTTCCGGCGCCAGGGCGGCGGAATCGAAAGGGTGTCGCAGGAGAAGCCTCACCGGCAGGAAGGGATAATGGTGGCGGGCCACATTGACCAGACTGTCAAAGGGAGTGATGAGAATAACCCCCCGCACCGGGCGGTGGGCCGCCACATAAACCGCCACACCTGATCCCAGGCTGCGGCCCATGAGCACAACGTGGTCGAGAGGGATTTTTTCCCGGGCGACCAGCGCGTCCAGGATATAGAGCGCATCCCGGCAGAGGGCTTTCTGGGAGGGTCTGCCTGTGCTGTCCCCGTAACCACGGTAGTTCATGAAGAGATAGGCGCCGCCCGCCAGGCGCGCCAGGTCTCCCAGGTTGCCGGATACTTCTTCGGCGTTGCCCCCGTAGTACACCACCAGCGGACGTGTGCGAGACACCTGGCCCGGAACGTACCAGCCTTGCAGCCGCTTGCCCTCGTGTTCAATTGTATAGCGATCGTCAGCAAACGGCTCCCGGTTAGAATCAGGGACTGCCTGGGGGAAGAAAATCATCGCATCTTGCAGGAAATACACCAGCAAAACGCCGAGGATAAGAACAGGCACCAGGATTTTCATGGTTGCAAGCATGGTGGTTGCTCCGATCGCCTGTAATGGGTATCGGACAGGGTTTGGGAATCCCACCGGTTTCCCCCTCATCCGTCGAGGGTCACGCGTCAGTGCGTGGCATGCAGTATAAGTTTGGCATCTAAAATCATCCAGCTGTGATTCGTCCAGACAATGGGATTCAGATCAAGTTGATCAAAGCACGGCCCCAGGGCCGCCACCAGGCGGCTTACGAGGACCAACAGCCGAGCCATGGCCGGGGCGTCCAAAGGCAGCCGGCGAAAGCCCTCGAATATGGGGTAGATTTTTAGTTCTGCCAGCATCCGCCGGGCTTCGGCTTCCTCCAAGGGCGCCAGGCGAAAAGCCACATCCTGGACGAGTTCGGTCAGAAGACCCCCGGCCCCCACCATGACGGCCGGCCCGAAAGCGGGGTCCATCAAACCTCCGGCAATCATTTCGGGCCCTTCGAAGACGACCATCTGTTCCACCAGGATAGACGCCTGGGGAAAAGCATGGGATAGGGCACCAATGGCCGCCGCCAGATTCCCCGGTTCCAGATGGAGGTAAACGCCCTGGCGATCTGTTTTATGCAGAATGTCAGGTGTGCAGACTTTGGCGACATAGGGACCGGGAAAGTCCGGTACGACCCCGCCGGCGCCGGGCGACAGCCGGATGCCGCGGGGGACCGGCAGCCCCATTCGGGCAAGCAGGGCTTTCACTTCGTATTCATCGGGACGGTCGGCGATCTGCAGGTCGGAACGCCATTGTTCCAGGAGGGATTTCATGCATGTCCCTCCAGCGCGGTCAGGATGCAGGCTCTTTCCACCAGAAAGCGCGCGGCCCGAACGGCGCGGCTGATGGAAGGAAACCCCACCACGCCGGCATCGTGAAAGCGGCGCAGGTAGAGGTTGGTAAACGGTCCGTATTGGGTGACGGTGATTACCGGCTTGGGACTGCGGCGGGCCTGGTCGGCGATTTCCTTAATCAGGTTGTCCGAAATGGCCGGTGGGGCAAAAAAGGCCGTACAAATTACCATGTCTACGCCGTCGTCTTCCAAAAGCGCGTCAAGACTGCGCCCGAACATACCGTCGTCGGCACTGGCCGTGAGGTCCACAGGATTGTCACAGGCGGCGAAGGGAAACGACGCTTCCCGGATGAGGCCCACGGTGCGGGGGGCCAGCTGCGCCATGGCCAGTTTAATGCCGCGCTGGTCGGCCTCGATGTAATCGGCGCACATGACGCCGAAACCGCCGGCGGGCGTCAGAACAGCAATGCGCCGACCCGGTGCCGGGGGGAGCATGGCCAGGCATTTGGAGGCATCGCAGAGCTCCTCGTCGTCGACGACCCGCTGGATGCCGTACTGTCGAAAGGCGCCGCTGACAACGGCATCCATGCCGGCCAAACGGCCGGTGTGACTGGCCACTGCCCGGGCACCGGCCGGGGTGCGTCCGGCCTTCAATACGATGACCGGCTTGTGGGGCGCCACCCGCCGGGCGCTTTCCAGGAAATGACGGCCATGGGCGAAATTTTCTATATAGAAGGCCAGACAGGTTGTTTCCGGATCACGGCTGAAGTAGTCGAGGAAGTCGAGTTCGTCCAAATCGCATTTGTTGCCCAATCCGACAAAAGCCCGCATGCCGTAACCGGCGTTGCTGGCCAGGCCCAGAGCCTCGACGCCCACCGACCCGCTCTGGGTGATGAAAGCTACGCCGCCACCGCGCCCCAGGGATTTGTCGCCATGTTCCACGAAAATGGTGTCCAGCCGTTCGGCAGGGACAAATACGCCCAGGGAATTGGGGCCCAGGATCCGGCTGCCGAACTGTTGGGGGATGCTTTGCAGTCGTTGTTCAAGCTGAAGGCCCTGGTCGCCGGTTTCACCGAAACCGCCGGCCACGACGATCAGAAAGGGGATCCCCTTGATCGCACAGGCCTCGGCCGTGGAAACGGCGGCGGCGGCCCCGGTGGCGACCACCGCCACGTCGATGCCGTCCGGCAGGGCGGCCACATTCGGGTAGGCCCTGTAGCCCAGGATGTCCTGCTCCCTCGGATGGACCGGATAGAGCTTGCGCAGGGAAGGCACCAACCGTTCGAAAATGATCCGCCCGATATTGCCTTCCTTCTTGCTGACGCCGATGACAGCAATGGCCTTTGGGTTGAAAAGGCGGTCCAGATCAAATCGTTTGGCGGTCATCGGAATGCGTTTCCTTGTCGGCAGCCGCTTGCCCTATCTAGTGTCGGATCTCCGGCAGGGGCGGATGGTCGTCTATGTCATTTCCGATAGGAATGGTCCAGAACCGCCATGGTAAGGCGCGATATGCAGACCAGGCGCTCCTGATCGTCCCGGACGTTGATTTCCCAGATCTGGGTGGAATGACCGATATGCAGCGGTCGCACGGTTCCGGTGACGTAGCCTTCGCGTACCGCGCGCACATGATTGGCGTTGATTTCCAGGCCCACCGCCATTTTTTGCGCGGGGTCGATGCAAAGGTAAGCGGCGACGCTGCCGAGGGTTTCCGCCAGAACGACGGAGGCGCCGCCGTGCAGGATGCGCGCCGGCTGGACAGTTCGGCTGTCGACCGGCATGCGGGCCTTGATATAGTCATCACCGATTTCGGTATACTCAATGCCGATGTGTTCGACGAGGGTGTCGGCGGATCGGGCATTAAGATCTGCGACGGTTGGAGGGGAGAACCATATTGCCATTCCATGTCCTTTTTGGCATTCGTTTGGAGGAAGCTTCCCTATAGCTGGACGTCTTTTTCTTCCTGGACCCTGCCGCGGCCGGTCACACCCGCCGGGCCGCAGTGCCAACTGCGTCGGCTCTTTACTCGATCCACTTGATTTCACGCGCCGTCTGTTTCCCAATGACGGTATATTGCAGGTTGGGCGGCATTTGGGACTGGTCTTTGGAGAGCGGAATCCGGCTGCCCATGATTTCCGCAAAGGGCTGGGGATAGAGCGGTTTGCGATCGGGATCGGCATAGCCGTCCGGGAAAATCGGCTGCTGAGTGGCCATGTCGTATTTGTCCCGGGCACCCACCGTGTGAAGGATCTCGTGGGCAATGACCACCTGGTTTTTAGGTTCCAGCCGATAGTCGGCATAGGCGTGAACCACGCCGAAGAGCCCTTTGCGCAATCCCAGGGAGTTTTCCAGCGGGTTCGGGCGGCGGGCGTCGTGGTAGATGGTGAAGATTTTGATGTCCGGCGAAGGGCCGGCCGTGAAGGTATCATGCCGATAAACCCAGAAGCGCATCTTGAGACTCCACCAGATCACCGCCAGCGGATTGTGTCCCGAGGGCGGAGACGGCGGCAATTCGGTGACCACCGGTGCCAGACGTATCGTAAAGGGCTCGGCCAGGGGCAGTCCGTGGGCTTCGGCTTCCTCATTGAAAAAATCGACGATGGGCCGGAAGCTTTCTTCATTCAGGGTGTTGATATAATCGGCCACGTGCGTTTGGTCATCGCCGTTGATGGGATAGATGCCCACCCAAAGGGTTTCATCCCAGTCGGTGGTCCAGCGTCCGGTCATGACGGTATTCATGCCGACGATGAACAAAACCAGCAGCAGAAGACCGATGCGGGCTTTTTTCCAGAGATTCCGGGAGGACCCCGAAGCATCTTCCGCCGACGATACCGGCACCGTTACCCTGGCGATGGGCGCGGGCCGGGAGGTGGTTTCCTCGGGTTTGATCAGAAACTCGCCGCATTTCAGGCAGGTGGTCGAACGGCTCTGGGAATAGCCGCAGTTGGGGCAGACGACCATGGTGGCATCGCGGGCGGCGGCGGCCTGCGATGGTGGGGTGTCAGGGGATTCCTCCACGGGCACGAGTTCAAAAATGACGCCGCACCCGGCGGCCGCCTTGCGATACTTCTCCGCGGTCACCCCATCCAGATTGTTTTTTATGGTGACAGCTTGGCCGGAGAACAGCTTGTCCACGGCGGCGGGAGTGAGTTTGAAAATTTGGGCCAGCTTTTGTTTGGCCTCATCGATGTCGTACTCGGGCGAGAATTCTCCGTTAAAGACTACATCATACCGCATGGTCTACTTTTCCCCGTGGCGCGCAAGATAGTTTCCGGTCTTCCCGGGTTATGACTCAGGCCATCGGGCCATGGTTGCCACCACCTTATCGGCCTATTGTAACGTCAGCTTGAACCCAGGCCAAGGAACCGGGAGGTGCTCCATTCCCCTGCTCCCGACCAGGTGGGTTTCCGGCAGTTGTCCGAAGCAACTGCTATTGTTAATTAATTTAGAAACATACCAGATGAAGACCGGCTAGGCAAGTCACGGTTGGTTCGGTTGGGATTCGGGGGTATTCCTAAGGCGGCATGATGCAAAAACTTCCTTTGTGGCAGAATTATGCCGGCAAAGGCGACTTGGGACGCAACCGGGTGAGAAGGATCATGGTGCTATCCGCCCCGGAGCGCAGGGTGGTACGGGCCATCTCGATCCGGAAATCCGCCTGCATCAGGTCCAGAAAAGGCGCACTGGTTTGGCGCACTTCACCTGCCAGCAGAATTTCGCCGTCGGGTTTCAAGAGGGATAAAAACAGGGTGCGCAGGGCCGGGAAGCTGTTTTCGTTGTAGATCAATTCCGAGCCGACGATACGGTCGAAACGGGTGTCCAAATCGGGTTGCGACCAGTCCAGGCGACGAATTTCGTTCGGGGTGCAGCCGTTGAGGTGGGCATTGGCGTGGATGAAGTCGAGGGCGTGCCGATCATATTCCGTAATGGTGATCTCGTGCTGAAAAGCGGCGGCAACCACACCCACCACACCCAATCCGGCGCCCAGCTCGAGCCAGCGCTGGCCGTGCTGCGGCGGCAGGCCGGCAATCCGGTTTGCCAGGGCTAACGATGCTTCCCAGATCTTGGTCCAGAGGGGAAAAGCGTTAAAAACATCCTCTGCGTCGATAAACGGCTCCAGATGGGTGGGCACGAGGAATCGGAAAGCGCGTTTCCCAACGACTAAGTCGCGCGGTTGGGTCTGATATCGCTGATAAAAAGTTTCCATTGAAAACATGGCTGCGATTCTCCCATGTAGGGGTGCCGGTAGTTTATAGTAACCGGAAAGTTTGCATCCATATCATTCTTAGCGCCCTTTGTCAGGGGGCACCATGGCACGAGTGCTTGATGATCCAACAAACGATACAGACGGTATACGCTCTGCCCAAATCTTAAAAGGGACAGGAACAGCCTTGCCGCTCATCCGGGCAGGCCGCCATTTGTAACTTTTTGGGGCGGGCGGGTTCTGATGAATTAATGCACCGTTTTGATAAAGCAGGCATGCCGAGGCGTGCCTCACGATAATTATAGGAGATCTGGTCATGAAAATGGAACATGCTATTCGCGCCATTGCCGGAACATTTATTCTTTTGTCCCTTAGCCTGGGATACTTAGTGAATCCCTACTGGTTTATTTTCACGGGGTTTGTTGGGCTGAATCTACTTCAATCCGCTTTTACCGGATGGTGCCCGATGGAGATCTTTCTCGGCAAACTGGGTGTCGTGCGCGTCGAACGCTGATCATTGCCGCCGATCGGCTTTCGACTTGCACCAGGTTTGCGATTCCGTTATCCTGCCTTATCATTGCCTGGGGCCACGGCGCCCGAATCGCCAAAGCCCCTTCCTTTGCAGTGTTCCCTTCCTGTATTAGTGGTACCATTAAAGACCCTAGCGGTTATCTATCAATTGAAGGAGGTTGCCATGAGCATCAATGTTACCTGGCTAAGCCACGCCTGCCTGTCCATCGATACCGGGGATGCCAAGCTCCTGGTCGACCCATTCCTCACCGGCAACCCGCTGGCTCCGGTTGCCCCGGATGAGGTCCAGGCCGACTACATTCTCGTCTCCCACGGTCACGGTGACCATGTGGGCGATACGGTCGCCATCGCCCGCCGCACGGGGGCCACGGTCGTCTCCAATTTCGAGATTCACAACTGGCTGCTGGGGCAAGGGGTCGAAAAAGCCCACCCGCAGCATATCGGTGGCGGCTTCGATTATCCCTGGGGCCGTGTCAAGCTGACCATCGCCCATCATGGTTCGGCCCTGCCGGACGGCTCTTACGGCGGCAATCCCTGCGGTTTTCTCTTCTACATCCAGGGCAAGAAAATCTACCATGCCTGCGATACAGGGCTTTTTTACGACATGAAGCTGATCGGAGAGGAAGGGATCGATTTGGCGGTTCTGCCCATTGGCGACAATTTCACCATGGGCCCGGAGGACAGCCTGCGGGCGGTCAAACTGCTGTCCCCGAAGCGGGTTCTGCCGATTCACTACAATACGTTTGACGTCATTCAGCAGGACGCGGCCGCCTGGAAAGTCCGTGTGGAGCAAGAAACGGAGGCCCAGGTCGATCTTTTGAAACCGGGCGGATCGTTGTCGCTCTAGTCCGAACGGCCCTTCATCCTGTCAGAGAGCGTTGCGGAAATACGTTCTGTTCTGGATATTCATTCGTTCTCACGCCTCGTCTGCCTGGATGCCCGCATGGCCGCACCGTTTTTTGCGAACAGCCCCCCGATAAGGTATCGCCCCTTCCGATTGACGGCGGGTAAGAACTATTGGTCGAGGACTTCCCGCAGCTTTTGTGACAACGTTCCCAAGTCGAAAGGTTTCTGAAGGAAGCCCCGGCATCCGCGTTGCAGTATTTCGGCGGCCTGGCCGTTCAGGCTGTATCCGCTGGAGAGCAGAACGCGAACATGCGGATCGATGGCCTTCAAGGCGTCGAAGGTCCGGCCGCCGCCCATGGAGGGCATGATCATATCCAGAATCACCAGATCGATGGCGCTCCGATATTGCCGATAGAGCTCTATGGCCTCCTGGCCGCTGCCGGCTGTTTTGACGTGGTAGCCGAGCTTGCCCAGCAGTTTTTGCCCCACATCGAGAATCATGCGTTCATCATCCACCAGCAAAATGGTTTCACCGCCGGGATGAATTTCGGCGGTCGCCGCCTGGGACGGCTGAAGGACTTTTTCGCTGACCGGCAGGTAAATTGAGAAGGTGGTGCCGCGACCCAATTCACTGTCGACAGCGATATGGCCGTCGTGGTTGCGAAGAATCCCGAAGGCCGATGCCAGCCCCAGGCCCGTACCCCGGCCCATTTCGCGCGTGGTGAAAAACGGCTCGAAGATGCGGTCGCGGGTCGCGGCGTCCATCCCGCTGCCGGAATCCGTCACCGAGACTTTAATGTAGGCGCCCGGTTTTAAATCCGCGGCCTGGGGTTCGCCGGATGAAATGACCGCGTTTTCCGTCCTGATAGACAGGTCTCCGCCGGTCGGCATGGCCTGCCAGGCGTTGACAAAGAGGTTCAGCAGGACTTGTTCGATTTGCCCCGGGTCGACTTCCACGGTCTTGAGATCGGGGGCCAGATTTGCCCGGACGCGGATTTCCTTGTGGGTTCGGGCGAACATGCGGGTGCTGTTGTCCACCAGTTCGTTCAAGTTGACGGGGCGCAGTTCGTATTTGCCACCCCGGGCAAACCCCAGGAGTTGGCGGGTCAGATCGGCCGCGCTGCGGACGTAGGATTGAATTTCTTCGAGGTGTTCCCAATGGGGGTGATCCGTGGAATGATCCGCCATCATAAGGGAGTTGCGGCCTTGGATACCCATCAGCAGATTGTTGAAATCGTGTGCGATGCCGCCGGCCAGGGTGCCGATGGCCTCCATTTTTTGGGCTTGACGCAACTGACCCTCCAGTTGTTTCCGCTCCTGTTCCGCCGCCTTGATCCGGCTGATATCCCGCGTGATGACGAGGGCATGGGGTTCGTCCTGGAGGAAAAGGACTTTGGCCGAAACCAGCCCGGTGATAATGCGGCCGCCGCGGGTTTTAAATTCCGCCTCGAGGTTGTTGATAAACCCCTGGGTGGAAAGCCCGGCGAGCATCTTTTGCCGCTGGCTCGGATGACCCCACAGGCCCACTTCGACAGCGGTGGTACCGATAATCTCCCTGGACGGGTAGCCGCTGAGCTTTGAAAACGCTTCGTTGATGTCCACGCACCGGCTGTCCGACATGCGAATCACGGCCACGGGATCCGGTATGGTCTGATAGACCACACGAAAGCGTTCCTCGCTTTCCCGCAGGGCGTGTTCGGCTTTTTTCAGGACGGAGATATCGGTATAGATGGCGACCACCCCCCGGAGCTCGTTTTCAACGATGATGGGGGCCCCGGCGGCAATCACCTGAATCGGTCGGCCGTCCTTGCGGTAACGGACCGTTTCGATGGGTTGCAGGGTTTGGCCGGATAGGACTTCGCGCGCAAAGGAATTCGCTTCAGCGGTCATATCCTGGCCCGCCACCAGATCGTCCAGATTGCGCCCGATGGTTTCCTTGCGCGTGTAGCCGAAGATGTTTTCGGCACCGGGATTCCAGTCCAATACGTGATGGCGGGCATCCAGGGTGATGATGGCATCCGGCGCATGATAGAGAACGGATTCAAGAAATTTCTGCCGGCGCAGTCTTTCCAGCTCGGCCAGGCGCTGCTCGGTAATATCCTCCGCGATGCCGATGATCCTTAGAACGCGGCCGTCAGCGTCCCGGATCGCAAACCCCCGGTCGGCGATCCAGCGCACCGTGCCATCCGGTTGCAAAATGCGGTATTCATGGGCGGCACTGTGTTCGGAAGCGGCCATGGACTCGAAAGCGGCCACAGCGGCGTCACGATCTTCAGGATGAAGGCTTGCGCGCCATTCGCTGGCGTGACGGTAAAGTGTTTCCAAGGACCGGGCCCAGACATGTTCATAGGCTGGGCTGGCATAGGTGAGGCGTTGGCTCGCCCAGTCAAAGACCCATACGACATAGTGGTATTGGCGGGCGAGTTCCTGGAAAAACGCAGCGGCGTCTGCGGGCAGATCGCGATAGGGGGGCGTGTGGTTATCCTTGGGCCTTGTCATTCGGGTTCGCCGGGTATACTCAAAAGGGTTAGACGAGCACTTAAAAAGCCGCTTTGTCGGTACCGTCATTAGCGGGTGGCCGCGCTTGTTGACGCGCTATAAAAAGGTATGGGCAAGTATAATCGAAAGCCGACGGGGGCGCAAACAGGTTTATACGCCAAACAGGTTATGAGGAATCGCACATGAAACAGCACCAGAAGATCAATGCCGCCATCACCGGCATTCATGCCTGGGTACCGGATTATATTCTGACCAATGACGAATTGGCCACTATGGTGGACACCAGTGACGAGTGGATTACGACCCGTACGGGCATCAAGGAACGGCGTATTTTGAAGGGCGATCATCAGGGTACCTCGGTGATCGGAATTGCCGCCGTCCGGGGGCTGCTGGAAAAAACCGCGACAGCGCCGGGGGATATCGATCTATTGATATGCGCGACCACCACACCGGATATGCCCTTTCCCGCCACGGGGAATATTATCGCAGCGGCCGTGGGGGCCGCCAATGCCTTCAGCTTCGATCTGCAGGCCGGTTGTTCCGGGTTTCTATACGGCCTCACCGCCGGCGCCCAGTTCATCGAAACCGGCTACTGTCGGAAAGTGGTGGTGGTGGGGGCCGACAAGATGTCGTCGATCATCGACTACGAGGATCGAACCACCTGCATTATTTTCGGCGACGGCGGTGGTGCGGTGCTGCTGGAGCCTTCCCGGGAGGGTTTCGGCATTCAGGACGCCATTCTCAAATCCGACGGTGGGGGAGAGCCTTTTTTACACATGAAGGCCGGCGGAAGCCGCCGGCCGGCCAGTTTGGCGACGGTCCAGGCGCGGGAGCATTATGTCTGCCAGGAAGGCGCCACCGTTTACAAATTCGCCGTTAAAAATATGGCGGATGTGGCGGTCAAAATCATGGAGCGCAATCAACTGTGTTCCGGGGATATCGCCTACCTCGTACCCCACCAGGCCAACAAACGCATTATCGATGCCACGGCGGAAAAAATGGGTATCGGACCCGACCGTGTCATGCTCAACATCCACAAATACGGCAACACCACCAGCGGTACGATCCCCCTCTGCCTTTTCGACTACGAAACGCGGCTCGAACAAGGGGACAACCTCGTGATGGCAGCTTTCGGGGCCGGATTTACATGGGGAGCGGTTTACTTGAAATGGGCCTATTGATGCGATCTCGGCTTCGGGGGGCGCGACGGGCCGCCCATTTGTCGGGGTTTTAATAGGTCAATCCCGGATGGTGTTCGCCGGGAGGAGGCGAAACATTTGCCGGTCGGCGCCATCCGGGCGCGGCGGGAACGATTCAAAACGGTTTAGTGTCTGACGCCTCTACAAATCCAGTCTTTCAATGGCGGCCACTTCCAGGTTTTCACCAAAGGTGACGGCCACCCGGTCACCGGCGCCGATATCGCGCAAACGCGCGCGGTGAACGCCATATAATGCCAAGAGGGAGCCACTGTCCTGATAGATTAAAATTTCCCCGGTGGCGTAGCTTACCGATAGGATCGTGCCGGTCACATGTTGGCAGCCGTCATCGGCCGGGGCGGTTTGATCACCCGCGACTGCCGGCGCGGAGGCTATCAAGTTGATGATGGTCAGCAAAAGGACGATGGATTTTCTCATAGCGGTATTCCCGTTGGAAATTGGCGACGCTCAAGGATTCCAAGTCGTGTTTTGCCGGTTGAGGATTTGAAGGGCAAACAGCCGGTTGTGACTTCAGAGAAACGCCTGGACGCCCTCCGGGCAAGGCCTGGGTGAGCACCTCGGTCATGGATTGGAGCAACTCGCTGCGGGTAAAGGGTTTATTGAGGAGCCCCGCCCCAAAGGTGTCCGCCTCTTTTGTCAAGTGTTGATGGTAGGGGCCGGGATTTCCGGTCATATACAGTGTGGTCACTTCCGGGTGGGTTAGGCGAATCGACCTCATCATGGAAAGCCCGTCCTGCCAGGGCATTTCAATGTCGGTGATGACCATTTCCGGCTCGTGTTCGTAGAAGGCCTGCAAGCCCTCCCGTCCGTCGGACGCCAATATGACGTCTTGATTCTCCTGGATAAGGATGGCTTCGATCACGGACAAAATGATGCGGGTATCGTCGACAACCAAAATTTTCATGCCGGAACTCCTTCCATGGCTTCGCCATTTTTAACCGTCCGCCTGCACAGAAGTTCTAGCAAAAGCCATGCCACGCAGTATAACTGATTGAGTTCACAAAGAATGCTGGCTTATGTCAAATTCTCCTTCTCTATAATTGACTGTTTAACCCTACAGAGAGCCTCCCGTAAAACCTTCCCCTAAAGTTAATAACGATCTGTATTTATATAGTAATACATTGTTATGAAGGATTTTCCATTCAGGCGATGTGTGTAAAAATGCACACCGTTGACCGATCTTTCCGGGGAATGAATTTTTCATGCCGACGTTACCCCTTTCGGGGTGCACCACACTTTAGAGACGCAGTATAAAACTGAAAAAATCATCTAGTGAAGAATGAGGAGCTTTTGGGCCGGTGGCCCTGCACGGCCTTTTCCGGACATGCATATGAATCGTCCTGTTGCGAGACAGACTGTAGGAAAAGCCCTTCATGCCAGAAGCCATCCCGCCGATGGCTACAAATTTAATTATTATGTAAAATCAGCATGTTAAAAAAAATGACGAATTGGCATCGCCTTTGCTTTGATGGGGACTGCCCGTTAACGCGGAACAGGCCATGGTGGCTTTTTCCGGCAGGCAGGTAGGGCGTGCGATACGATCCCTGGACTGGCCATCCGAAGCCTGCGGGCCAAAAACGGTTAATACTTAAATAGGAGGTTGAACCATGAAACGAACGGCAATGGTAATGGCAATTGGATTGGCTCTGGCGTTTCTCTTCATCGGCACCGGTTGGGCGTCCAGCGCGGCCGCAGGGGATGAGATCCAAATCACGGGTACTGTCCTGAAAGGGGGGCGTCTTATGGACGACCAGGGGCAGGAATACCTGATGACCAAGGATGAGGGCGCCCTTGAACTGGAAGGCCAGGTTGGCCAGAAGGTGGAAGTCAAGGGCACGGTCATGGAGAACAGCGAGGGCCAGAAAGTGATTAAAATCGATGACTACAAGGTCATCAAGGAATAAGGTCCCCATGTCGGGGACACTCTGAACTATCCCTCCCGGCGCAGAGGGCCCATCATTCCCTCTGCGCCTTCCTGCCCCTTCCTTCGGCTGTCGATGCGGATTTTATCCTGCAATTCTGAAATCAGCAGGATCCAGCGCGTATTTTTTTAAAAGCGCATAGAGATCGGCGCGGTATTTCCCGGCCAATTTGGCCGCCTGACTGATATTGCCCTGGGTCAGTTGCATCAATTGCATCAAATAACGGCGTTCAAAGCTTTCCTTGGCGTCCCTGAAGGGCTTCAGGTCCTCATCGGCTGTGGTCTGGCGGGGATTGTGCAGGATGATGTCGACATCGATCAGGGGCGCATCCGACATGGCCACGGCACACTCGACGGCGTTCTCGAGTTCGCGGACGTTGCCGGGCCAATCATAGGCCATCATTTTTTCCATGGCCGCGGTGGAGAACCCGTCGATGGTTTTTTGCATCTCCCGGGTGAATTTTTCAAGGAAATGGTTCGCCAGCAAGGGGATATCCTCCCTGCGCTCCCTGAGGGCCGGGAGTTTGATGGGGATGACATGGATGCGGTAGAACAGATCCTCCCGGAAGGTGCCTTTGGTGATTTCCGCCTCGAGTGATTTATTGGAGGCGGCGATGATACGGATATCCACCTGAATCGTCTCATCGCCTCCAAGGGGAAAAAAGGACCGCTCCTCCAGGGCCCGCAGCAGCTTGACCTGCATGGCGGGCGACATTTCCGAAATTTCATCGAAGAAAAAGGTGCCGCCGTTGGCTTCCGCCAGCAGCCCTTTTTTGGTGCGGTGAGCCCCGGTAAAGGCCCCCTTCTGATAACCGAAAAGTTCACTTTCCAGCAGGGTTTCCGGAATGGCGGCACAGTTGATGGCAATAAAAGGCCCCTCGCAGCGCGGGCTTGCCAGATGCAGCGTTTTAGCGATGAGCTCCTTGCCCGTGCCGCTGCTGCCTTCGATATAGACGCTGGAATCGGCTTGGGCGGCTTGGGAAACCCGTTCCAGAACCTTTTGAATAGCGGTACTGTTGCCAATAATATTGTCAAATCCGTAGCGGTGTTGCACCAGATGGCGCAAACGCCGTACTTCCGTTGATAGTTGCCCCTGGGCGAGCGCTTTGTCCACCTGAGCCAGCAAGGCCTGGCCGTCGAAGGGTTTGGTGAGATAGTTGTAAGCACCGCGTTTCATGGCGGACACGGCCGTATCGATGGACCCGAACGCGGTCAGGATAATGACGGGAAGCCCCGGAATCTGATGCCGCAGATCCTCCATCAGGACCATACCGTCTTCGTTTTTGAGTTTGAGATCGATCAGGGCCAGGTGGATGCTGTCCTTTTTGATGTGTGCCAGGGCTTCAGTCGCATTGGACGCCATGCATACGCGGTGGCCGTCGCTTTCAAGGCGCATGCGCAGCACCTGTAGAATGTTGTGATCGTCGTCCACCACCAGGATATGCGCCATGATCTACCTCTATGGGAAGACCGCCGCGGGAGGGCGGCTTTTATTAATGGACTCATTCCACCGTCAGGTCGATGGCCTTCATTTGCTGCAAGCGTTCTTCGAGACGGATGCGTTTGTCCTTCTCGTCCTTAAGCTGTTTTTTTAAGGACGCCGATGCGTCTTCAAGGTCTTGGACCGTGCGCTGGCGTGCTTCCAGTTGTGCAATCAGCGCCAGCCAGGTTTGGGAGGCGGCCACCAAACCGGAGTCCGGATAGCGCCCGATGATGTCCTGGAAGCAAATGCCGGCCTGCTGAAAATCCTGCCCGGGATTGTCCGGGTGGACCAGCACCATCCCCAACAGATAGAGGGCCTGGTCATTCGACTGGCCGGGGTATTGGGTCAGAACGATATCGCATTCCCGCCGGGCGGCCTCAAAATCGCCCTGCTGCAACCGGCATTCCCCCAGGGCCAGATGCCGGGCCGCGATTCGATCGGAATCCTGGCCTCCGGGACCGGGCAAGACGGTTGCGCAGCCCATGATAAAAAAACCGGCCATCAGGCAACCGGCAAGGTAAAGGTAAAAGCGCTGCCGCTTCCGGGCTGGCTTGTGGCCCATATCTTTCCTCCATGTGCCATCACGATATGTTTGGCAATCGACAGACCTAAGCCGGTGCCTCTCTCGGTATCCTGTCCCTGATCGATCCGGCGGAATTTATCGAAAATGGTTTCCAGGGCACTCTGGGGAATACCGCAGCCGGTGTCGCTGATCCTGACCCGGACAAACCCCTTCTCCCCGCTGTCCTGGGCCAGGGTGATCATGACTTCCCCCCCCCTTTCCGTATACTTGAGGGCATTGCCGAGCAGATTGTCCATCAGCTGATTGATGCATGCCGCGTCAGCACGCACGTTCGGCAGTGGATCACAGGGTTTGAGCTCCAACAGGATTTTTTTGGCCACGGCGATGGGGGCCAGCTTCAGGATGCAGGCCCGCACCAGGGGTAAAACATCGAAAGCCTTAAAGGCGTATTCCATCATTTGCGCTTCCATACGGGAAAGATCCAGCATGCGGTTGATGGATTGGATCAGGCGCTCGCACTCTCCGTGCACGATGCCCAGCAATTGTTTCTGGTGCTCCGGACGCCCCGTATAGCACCCCTCCATCAGCATGCTGGAGGCCTCCCGGATAGCGGTCAGGGGGGTGCGCAATTCATGGGACACATGATAGATAAAATCCTCTTTCATGTCGCTGAGCTCTTTCAGGCGCTCGCACATGCGGTTGAAATCATGTGTCAGGGCCGCGATTTCCGGGGGTGATTCGACCGGCGGCAGGGTGGCGAAGCGGCTCATGGCCACTTCGTGGGTTTTATGCTGCAGGCGGTGGATGGAACGGTTGATCTGGCGAGCGCTGATAAACGAAATGATGAGCCCGATCAAGCCGCCGATGCTGATGGTAATGATGCCGATGCGGATGACATCGACGCTGATGTGGCTGGACAAAAGGATTTTCTTGTCCCGGGCCTGGCGCGCTTCTCCGATGATGGATTGCAGGGAGAGCCGGATGCGATCGAGGAGATCGGCCTTGCGATCATGGTAGATGTCGGCCTGTCGGCCGCTGGTGTTACCCATGAGCTCTCTTTCCCGGTCGATCAGGGCGAAGTAGGCGTAGCTGTTCGTTCCGATGCCGTCCAGCATGGTGCGCACGTCCTTGGTGTCGATATGGTGCTGCATGGTCTGAAGCGCTTCTAGGAATTGCTGGCGAATTTGCTGAAACCGCTTGAAAAAGGCGTCATCGCCGGTCACCAGGTGTTTTTTCTCGAAGCGGGCCAGGGAGACGGCCATGGTGTCGAGGCCTTCGGCCAGGCGCACGGTTTCGCCGTCCCGCATGACAACCGCCCAGGTCAGTTGATTGAGGCGATTGAGCTGGGCGGAAACATAGATGCCCAGGCCTATCAGCAGGATCACAAAGGCGCCATAGCCCAGCGTGAGCCGTTTGAAGATGGTCAGTTTCATGGTGATTGGGTGTAATCCTGCAAATATCAGGCCATATAGGGTTTTCTCAGGAATGACCATGCTTGGGAAGCAATGGGAGGCCGCCTGCCCTAAAAGAAGGGCGGGAATTTGTGCACAACTTTATACGGTTTGATCAAAGTCCATACCGACATCGGGGATGGGGCGCAGGTTTTTTTCTCGGTCCACGCATACCAGATGAATTTCGGCCTTGACGGCGGCTTTGGCCGCGCCCGGCCGCCAGGCTTCCTGGTGCCAGATCAGCCGATAGTCGCTTTCTTTGTATACGGTCGATACGATATCCAGGGTGTCGCCGAACTCGGCCCCGTCCAGAAAGTTGAGGCCGGCCTTGTAAACGGCAAAACCCAGCCCCTTTTCCTTCCAGAGGGCTGCCAGGGCCGCCGGCCCGATGACCCCTTCCCGGGCCCGCTCGAAGTATTTGAGGTAATTGGCATGGTAGACCACACCGGAGTGATCGGTGTCTTCGTAATAGACCTGTACTTTGAAATGATAGGTTTTTGGCGGCATGGCAGCCATCCCGTAGCATGGGTTAAGAGAAGGGCGCCCTTGTGATGTTGTCTCTACCGATAACCACGTCGCCCTTCATCGTGCGTTAGGGGCGCCGTCCCGGCGGGTGACCACAAAGATTCCGATATGGGCCAGCAGGTTGGCGCCGCGGCGCGCCAGCCAATGTCCGCGCCACTGGTTGAGGATCAGAAGATGTTCCGATACGATGCGCAGGTTTTCTTCACGGCAGAAGGCCCGGAAATCTTTTATGGTCAACACCCGGATATTGGGCGTGTTGTACCACTCGAAGGGCAGCGCGGAGGATTTGGGGGCCCGGCCGCCAAAGAATAGTCCGCTACGCAGCGCCAAATGCCCGAAGTTGGGGAAACCCACGATGCCAAACCGGCCGATGCGCATCATCTCCCGTAAAACGATCTGGGGATGTTTCACCACCTGGAGGGTCTGGTTCAAGATGACGTAGTCGTAAGCCTGGTCCGCGAAATCCGCCAGGCCGTCATCCAGATCGCCCTGATAGACCGGCAACCCCAACGACATCCCGCGCACCAGCCGCTCGCCATCGATATCCACGCCCCGTCCGCGGACATTCTTGCGGGTCACCAGCTCCCCCAGCAGGGAGCAGTCGCCACAGCCCAGATCCAGCACCTGGGCACCCTCGGGTATGAGCGCGGCAATAATGTCCACATCGGTCTGGCTGAGGGTGTTGACGTAGTTGACGCGTCGCGGATCATTCGGCAAGGGGTCGGCTCCTTTGGCTGCCGTCCAGAAAGGCGGCCGTGATGCGGGTGAGGCGCTCGGTTTCGATCAGGAAGGCGTCGTGTCCATGGGGGGAATCAACTTCGATGAAGGATACATCCCGGTCGCCGGCGGTCAAGGCCTGTACGATCTCCCTGGACTGCCGGGTGGGGAACAGCCAGTCCGAGTTGTAGGAAATCAAAAGGAAGCGGGACGGCATTTGGGCAAACGCCTCTTTGAGCGGTCCGTAGGTGCGCACGATATCGAAATAGTCCATGGCTTTGGTGATATAGATATAGCTGTTGGCGTCGAAACGTTCGGTAAACCGGGTTCCCTGGTGATTCAAGTAGGATTCCACGGCAAATTCGTGGTTGATGTCGTAGCTCAAGCGGTCGGCCGATTGCAACCGGCGGCCGAACTTGTGGTTGAGCGAAATTTCGGAGAGGTAGGTGATATGGGCCACCATGCGGGCGCTGGCCAGGCCGCGCACCGGGCCGGCCGTACCGTAGAAGTGTCCCCCCTGCCAGTCGGGATCGCTGGTGATGGCGTGCCGGCCGACGGCATTGAAGGCGATGCCCTGGACGGAAAGGTTGGCGCCGGCGGCAATGCTGATAACGGAATGGACATGGGTCGGATAGCGCAGAGCCCATTCCAGGGCCTGGAAGCCGCCCATGGAGCCGCCGGCCACGCAGAAGAGTTTTTCGATGCCCAAATGCTCGGTTAGCCGCTTCTGGGCTTCCACCATGTCGCCGATGGTAATGAGCGGGAAATCACTGCCGTAAGGGTTGCCGGTGGCAGGATTGGTCGTGTTGGGTCCGGTGGAGCCCTTGCAGCCCCCGATCACGTTGGCGCAGATGACCCAGTAGCGTTCGGTATCGAAGGCCTTGCCCGGGCCGATCATGCTGTCCCACCATCCCACGCGCTTGTCGTGGGGGGTGTGAATACCGGCCGCATGGGCGTCGCCGGAAAGGGCATGGCAGATCAATACGGCGTTGGAGCGGTCCGCATTGGGCCGGCCGTAGGTTTCATAGACCTGCTCCACCGGTTCCAGCATCCGGCCGGAGTCCAGCACCAGAGGATCTTGCGGGCTTCCGAAAACATAGCGCTGGGGCTCCACCAAGCCCACCGACTGGCGTTCGATCAACATCTTGTCTGCGTTCCTCCAAACGGTCTGCCGCAGGGGCTTGGCTTTTGGCGGCAGACGCTCGTTTTATTCACAGGGTGCAGGCCACGCCGGTCTCCAGGGCCTGGTGCAGATCCGCAATAATATCCTCCACGTCCTCGATCCCGATGCTGAGGCGGATAAAATCCGGTGTGACCCCGGCGGCCCGCTGCTCCGCCTCCGAGAGTTGCTCATGGGTGGTGGAGGCCGGATGAATCACAAGGGTCTTGGCATCCCCGATATTGGCCAGGTGGCTGACCAGAGAGAGGCTTTCGATAAACTTGACGGCCGCCTCCCGGCCGCCCTTGATACCGAAGCCCACCAGGGCGCCCTGGCCCTCCGGCAGGTAGCGCTCTTTCAGGTGGTAGGTGGGCGACGATTCGAGTCCGGGGTAGCGAACCCAGGTGACGCAGGGGTGCTCTTCCAGGAAGCGCGCCACCCGCAGTGCATTTTCCGAATGTCGGGCCATGCGCAGGTGCAGCGTTTCCATCCCCTGTAGAAACAGCCAGGCATTGAAGGGGCTCATGGCGGCCCCCATGTCGCGCAAGCCCAACACGCGCGCCCGCAGGATAAAGGCCATGTCCCCGAAGGTATCCACGAAGCGCAGGCCGTGATAGGCCGGCTCCGGATCGTTGAAGGCCGGAAAGCGGCCGGAGCCGTTCCAGTCGAATTTGCCGGAATCCACGATCAGCCCGCCGATGGAGGTGCCGTGTCCGCCGATGAATTTGGTGGCGGAATGGACCACGACGGCCGCCCCGTGTTCGATGGGCCGGTTTAAAAACGGCGTGGTTACGGTATTGTCCACCACCAGCGGGATGCCATGCCGCCGGCCGACATCGGCAATCGCAGCGATATCGATGATATCGAGTTTGGGATTGCCGATGGTTTCGACGAAAAAGGCCCGGGTGCGATCGGTAACCGCCTTTTGCCAGGCGTCGATATCGTTGGGGGGCACGAAGGCGACCTTGATGCCCAGCTTGCCGAAGGTATGGGTAAAAAGGCTTACCGTGCCCCCATAAAGATCGGTCGACGCCACGATTTCATCCCCGGCGCCCGCCAGGGTCAGGATGGCCAGGGTTTCAGCCGACTGCCCGGAGGCGGTCGCCAATGCGCCGACACCGCCTTCCAGGGCGGCAATTCGCTGTTCGAGGGCATCGGTGGTGGGGTTCATGATGCGGGTGTAGATATTGCCGAACTGGCGCAGGCCGAAGAGATCCGCGGCATGCTGGGTATTTTCGAAGACGTAGGATGAGGTCTGATAAATGGGCACGGCCCGGGAGTGCGTATCCTGATCCGGGGTATGCCCGGCGTGAATGGCGCGGGTTCCTAAACCAAATTGTTCTTCACTCATAGGGATATTCTCCTTACGTATCAGCTAAAGTCGTATTTTCACGATCAGCGAGTTGGGCAGGTGTATGGCCCCCCCTTTATACGGCATGCCGTTAAGCGGTCCTTGTCGACCCTATAGGGGCGAGTGTTTTGCAATCTGCCGGTCAGAAAACGAAAAAACCTCCCGTTCGAGGGAGGTCCGAATCCATGGGCCGTTTGCCCTCATGTTCCCCTTGCGGGCTGGATTTGGCACCTTGTGGATCAGGTTGCCGGGCGGTCGCAGGGCCAGTTCCCTCACGCCTCTCAACATGAATATATTCGCCACATCATAGGCCCTTTAACGATTCTGTCAAGGGCGTTATCCGGAATAATCAGCTGCTCGGGGGATGGAAGTTAAATCAGGACGGACGTAGGAGAGCCGATCATTATTCTTTCGCCATCAAACGCGCCTGCATGTCTTTGACCAGCTCCTGGTGGCGGAAATTATCCGGCTCCTTTGACAGGGCCTGCTGGCCCCAATGCAGAGCGGCGGCGTAATCGTGTTTCTGGCGGTAATTTTCAGCGATGGCATAGAGCAGATGCTGCACCGGCGCGCGGCGATGTTTAGCCGGGATGGCCAGCACTTTTTTAAAATCGGCAATGGCCCGATCCTGCCGGCCCGTCACCGAAAGGCAGCTTCCCCGGCCGATGAGGCTTTCCTCATCCCAGGGATCAACGGTCAGGGCCTGGGTATACAGGGCGATGGCATCTTTATAACGGCTTTCCACCTCGTTGATCTTGCCCAGATAAAAATAGGGATTGTCACCGTCGGGATGGCGGTAGGCCGGGTCCCGGTCGATCACTTTTTGCAGCGCACGCACGGCCCCTAGGCCGTCCGGTTTGCGGAAGCATTTGCGGCCTTCCTCGAAAAGCCTGGCGATATCGTCGTCGGAGGGTGCTTTTCCAGTCATCCGGGGCTCCAGGGCTTGTCGTGGGAGGAAGAGAGCGGGATATGGCATCACCCTACTGGATTCGTCCGGCGAAGTCCAATCCTTTTCCACCCGATGGCAGGCAGGCCTTCGACGGTCGTCTCGCCAGTCCCTAAAGAAGTCGGTGCAATGACCGATAGGACTACAGAGGGTATGCCGTGGCCATTGACATCCGCTTGGTCATCCCGGGGCGCGGATTGTGAACGGAACTCGGCCTGCAAAGGCGCACCACCTATTGAAGAGTGAACGATAGCGATGACTTTTGACCTCACCCTGTTACCGATGGTTGCTTCCCTGATCGTGGCGGTGCTTTGCCTGACGTTCGGCCTGTTCCAAGCCGTGATCGTACTTAAGCGGCCTGAATTCAACTGGAACAAATGGGGTGCCGCTCTTTCCTTCCTTACAGCCGTCTTTGCGGTGACGGTCTTCGCCCAGTATAATCTGCCCGCCGTACCGGCCAATACCTTGTGCGAACGCATCCAATACACGGTCTTTATTTTGCTGGCCCACGCCCTGTTCGGGTTTACGGCCGCTTTTCTGGGCATCGAGGGCCGCCGCCGTCACCGGCTCCTGCTGCTATGGCATGCGGTCCTGTTAGGTTTGCTGTGGTCGACCCATCTCATTGTGAGCGATAATTTCGTAACCCGCCATCATCTCTGGCTCTCCCGGCCCTATGTCGAACCGGCGCTGGGCAAACTGGGCACCGTCTACCTGCTGTATGCGTTCGGCATGGCGTTGGCCGTTCTGGCAATCTGGCTCAAGCCCGAATACCGGCAGCGTCCCGGCCGCACGGGATTTGTGATCAGCTTTGTCGTATGGAGTCTCCTGGGGCTCCATGACATTATCGGAACCCTTGGGGTTCCGGTAGGCCAGTTTCTGATGGAATTCGGATTTCTGGGCTTCAGCCTGACGATCGTGTGGCTTTCCGCCGAAAAATACCTGGAAATGTACCAACGGGTGGAAACTAGTGAAAACGCCCTGAGAAGAGCCGAAAACAATCTGCGGCATAAAGTCCGGGAGCGGACTGCGGAAATCACCCGATCCAACCGGGAACTCAAAGCGGAAATCAAAGACCGCAAGCACGTCGAGAAAGCGTTGCGGGAAAGTGACGAAACTTTCCGGGCACTGATTGCCAATATTTTCGATGTGATCGCGATTCTTGACGCTCGGGGGGGGCACATTCGTTACACAAGCCCCAGCATTACGCGCCATTTCGGCTGGGAGCCGGGTGCCCTCGTGGGCCGTCGCGCCGGCGATCTGGTGCACCCGGACGACCTGGACCATGTTCAGCATCATATTAAGGGGCTCCTTGGCACGCCGGGTGCTTCCCGGACGATTCGCTGTCGTTACCAGGCACGGGACGGCTCTTACCGGCAAATTGAGTTGATTGCCGTCAACAGGCTCGACAACCAAAGGATCAATGGCATTCTGATCAACTTTCGGGATATATCGGACCGGATCGCCTCCGAAAAAGCGCTTAAAGCCAGCGAACGACGTCTGCGCAAGGCCCAGGCTATGGCCCATGTGGGTTACTGGGAGCTTGATCCGAGGGACCAGTCGATCCGGGGCTCGGAGGAGTGGTTTCGGCTCTATGGACTGGATCGATCATCGTCCAAAGTTACGCTGCATAAGGTTCGAGCGCTCATCGTGGAGGAAGACCGCGAGCGAGTGCGCCAGGCGCTTGACGATCTTATCCAGCACCACATCGATTATGATGTTGTGTTCAGGCTTCGTCGTGCCAACGACAACCAGCTGATATGGCTGCACTCCAAAGCCGAACTCATTTTCCGTTCGAGCGGCCAGGATCCCGTTGTTTCCGGTGTCATTCAGGATATAACGGCGACCAAGCGTGCCGAAGAAGAAAAGAGCTTGTTGGAAAACCAACTTCGCCAGGCCCAGAAAATGGAATCCATCGGAACCCTGGCTGGTGGCATTGCCCACGATTTCAACAATATTCTGTCGCCGATCATCGGTTTTACTGAAATGACGGCCGCAGAACTGCCCCCCGGCAGCCAGGCGCGCGCCAATCTGGAAGAAGTCCTCACGGCTGCCCAGCGTGCCAAAGAGATGGTGCGCCACATTCTGACCTTCAGCCGCCAGGATACCCAGGAAATGAAGGCCATGAAAATGTTGCCGGTGGTCCAGGAATCCATGAAACTCCTGCGTTCCTCCCTGCCGTCGACGATCGACATTCAAGTGCGGCTCGAAGAAGAAACGGGATCGGTGATGGGGGACTCCACCCAGATCCATCAACTGGTGGTCAATCTTTGTACCAATGCCTACCAGGCGATGCGTGAACGGGGGGGGCAACTGGACGTCTCTCTGGCGGAGGTTGACGTCAACGCGTCCCACCAGGCGCCCGGGCGGGATTTACCGCCGGACCATTACACCTGCTTGAGCGTCGCGGACACCGGTCACGGCATCGATCAGGCCATCATCGACCGCATCTTCGAGCCGTATTTCACCACCAAGGGTCCTGCGGAAGGTACGGGTATGGGGTTGTCCATGGTGCATGGCATTGTCAAGCGACACCAGGGGCACATTACCGTGGACAGCACCTTGGGCCGGGGGACGACGTTTCGGGTCTACATCCCCCAGATGGCCAGCGTGGATGAAACGACCCTTCAAGAAACCACGGAGTTTGTCCCCCTCGGCCACGAACACATCCTCCTGGTGGACGACGAGCCCCAGCTGCTGGCTATGCAGGGGCAGATTCTGGAGCGTTTGGGGTACGATGTCACGACCATGAGCAGCAGCAAAGATGCCCTGAAGGCTTTCCGGCAGGCGCCGGAGGCCTTCGATGTGCTGATTACCGACCAGACCATGCCAAAGCTGACCGGCGCCGCGCTGTCCGTTGAAGTTCTAAAATTGCGGCCCGAACTGCCCATTATTCTTTGCACCGGTTTCAGTGAGGCGCTTTCACCGGAAACGGCCGCCGATATGGGAATCCGGCATTATCTTCAAAAGCCGGTTCCGTTGAAAGCCCTCGCGCGGACCGTCCGTCAAGCGTTGAACCATGCGCTGGAGAAAAACATCGCTCCCCCTATGGCTTCGCAAGCGGCGGCCGCCCCTTAGCCGGCGCTATTTTTTTCATTGTGTTGCCATGCGACGAAGCCTGTTCAGGGGAAAGGGTGTGTCTCTTTGCCGATGCCCACCACAACACCGGCGGCATCGATGGCCTGCACGGTGAATTCGTAGCGATGGGAGCCGCTGGGAGGGCAGGGTCCGTTGTAGCCGTTTTTGAGAGCCCCGGCCGGGATTAAGCCCGACCCGTCATAGGCCATGGTACCCCCGCCGTGGTTCCAATTGGGCACATCCCGGTCTTTAAGTTTGACATACAGGGTCTTGGTCGCGGCCGGTATGTTCGCTACGCGGATTTCCGGCGAGCGGCGGGAACACCGATCAGACGGCTGCCAGGCGAAATCGACGGTGAGGTCGACCGCATCGGAACTCACCTGGGTGGTGGCACATCCGGCCGTAAGCAGCATTGATCCAACCATAATGAGCATCATCAATCGTTTCATCCCATCCTCCATCGGTTTAGCGTTTAACGAGAGAGACCGGCGAACGGGCGGGTGGCCACCGGCGGCGGGTCGGAGGAGGCCCTCCTGCACCGTATCGGTGCTTATATCACATGGAATACCTTGAACAAATCCGTTTCGTCGCCACGTGTTGGCATTCCTGACATACGTTACTTTATGTTTACATTTATATTGACATTTATGGCAGGGATTTCTATGGTTTTGGATAACCGGGTTTCATTCATCGGAGGATGTTATGCGAGCGGAATTTACTGCCAGGCAGCAGCAGGTGCTGGACTACCTGGATGGGCAGATCCGTCGGCGGGGACGCATCCCCAGCCTGCGCGAAGCGGCAGCCGATTTGGGCGTCAGCCACGCGGCCGTGGCCCAGATCCTGAAAGCGCTGGAGGAGAAAGGCGCTGTGCGGCGTGAGGGCCGCTACAGCCGCAACCTGGTGCTGTTGAACCGGGCGCGGGAAATCACCGGCGGCCAGCGCTGGCGCGAAGTCCCGCTGATTGGCCGCATTACGGCCGGGTTGCCCATGTATGCCCAAGAGGAGTGGGACGGCAGCGTGGTGATCGATGCCGCCCTGTTTCCGGGGCGCGACCTCTTTGCTTTGCGGGTGAAAGGGGACTCCATGCGAGGGGCCGGCATTCTGGATGGGGATCTGGCCATCTGTGAGCCCCGCCAGTATGCCCAGAACGGTGAGATCGTGGTGGCCCTTATCCGACAGGAAGACGCCACCGTCAAACGGTTTTTCCTGTGTGCCGACCATATCGAATTGCGCCCGGAGAACAGCGCTTATCCGGTGCGGCGCTATGGTTTCGACGAGGTCCTGGTGCAGGGCAAGGTGATTGGCCTGCAGCGGGGGCCGGAGACGATGCGATGAAGCGTATCCAATCGTTGGTAGAGCGCCATGTCATTCACATCAATGTGACGGATTTTGCTGTGGCGGTGGAGCGGGCCGCGGACCGGCGTCTGCGGGGACGCCCGATCGTCGTGGCCCCCGAGGGCGTTGCCCGGGCCGTGGTGTACGACATGAGCGAAGAAGCTTATCAGGCCGGGGTGTGCAAAGGCATGGATTTGCGCCGGGCGGTGCGCCTGTGCACCGACGCCCGCATTTTGCCGCCCCATCCGGCCCGTTACGAACGGGCCATGCAGACCCTCATCCGGCAGGCCCTGTCCTACTCCCCCCTTATCGAACCGGGGGAGGCGGACGGCCATCTGTTCGTGGACGTCACCGGTACCGGTCGCCTTTTCGGGCCGCCGGCGGATGTGGCCTGGCGTCTGCGCCAACAGGCCCGGGCCGAGCTGGGGCTGGAGCCCGTGTGGGCCGTGGCCCCCAACAAGCTCGTGGCCAAGGTTGCCACCCGGCTGGTGAAACCCGATGGCGAATCCGTCGTGCGCGCCGGAGAGGAGGCGGCCCTTCTGGCGCCGGTTCCCCTTCACCTGGTGCCCGGCATCGAGCGCCAGGATCTGGTGCGTCTGGGCGACTTCAATTTTCGCTGCGCCGGCCAGGTGGCCGGCTTGAGCCCGGAGGTTTTGCAGATCCCGTTTGGCCGGCGGGCCCTAGATCTGTTCGAGGCGGTGCGGGGCATCGATCGTTCGCCGGTCCGGGCGGTGGATCAAAAGCCGTCCCGGGTGGTGCTGGATCATGGGTTTGCGGAAGATGCCCTGGTGGTGCCGATGGTCGAAGGGGCGCTGTACTCGCTGGTCGAACAGGCAGGGCGCATCCTGCGGCAGCGGTGTCTGGCGGCCCGGCGCGTGGCCGTGGTGCTGGATTTTTCCGACGGCCGGCGCTGTGCCCGCCAGCGGGCGGTGCGGCCGGCTACGGCCAACGACATGGCCCTGTTCGAACCGGGGTGCGCCGCTCTCCATCTGGCCTGGCAGCGTCGGGTGCGGATTCGCCACCTGCGGCTGGTCTGCGACCGTCTGGCCTTTCCGCCGGCCCAGCAGGAATTGTTCCCGACCGATGGGGTCCGGGAGGGTCGTCGGGTCCGCCTGGTGTCTGCACTGGACGATATCCGGGAGCGGTTCGGGGAAGACGCCATACGGCTCGGCCGCACCCTAGCCGCCTGATCCTTCGCGTTTCCGGCGGTTATTTTGCACAATCTCGGCGTCAGACGGTGATTTTAATCCTCGACATACGTGAGTATGCCTGCGGTTAAAATCAACGTCTTCCTTGACCTTGCCCAAAATCCTTCGCCGGAAACACGAAGGATACGGTTTCGGAAAACAATTTTCTCGTTTTTCCTGTGGAAAGGTTCTCTTTCGGCATGGTGCCGCTTACCGTTCGTTCCCATTATTCCCTCATGTGGGGGACCGCCTCGGTGGCACGCCTGGTCCGGGGAGCGCGGCGGATGGGCTATAGGCGTTTGGCCCTCACGGATACGGACAATCTTTACGGATTGTGGCCGTTTCTGGCGGCCTGTCGGCGGGAAGGGGTGCGGCCCATTGTGGGGGCGGAAGTGACGGATCCTGTCCGGCACGAACGGGCGGTTTGCCTGGTGGCCGACGATGCCGGCTACGGCAATCTCTGCCGGCTGCTGACCGCCCGCCACATGGACGATGCCTTTGCATTGAAAACAGCCCTGCCGGAGCGGGCCGAAGGCCTGGTGGTGCTTACCCAGATGCCCGATTTGCTCGCTGATTGGCATGCCGCGGGCGTGCGGGTGGCGGCCGCCATGCCTCGGAAGGCCCTGCCGGCGGCGCACCCCCTGCGACGGACCGCCAAGCGGTGCGCCCTTCCGGTGGTGGCCACCCCGGGCAGTTTTTTCCTGGAACCGGCCGAGTACGGGATCCATCGCCTTTTGCGCGCCATTGACCGCAAAACCTTCTCTGATCGCCTCGCACCGGCGGATGCGGCCCCGGCCGATGCCTGGCTCGCGCCGCCGGCCGTATACCGGCAGCGGTTTGCCGTTTGTCCCGAAGCGCTCGCGGCCAGTGCGGTGCTGGCCGAAGAAGCGGCTTTTACCGGGCCGCCCCTTGGCCCGGTGATGCCGCCCTGGTCGCCGGCCGACGGCGGCGAAGCGCGTCCGAATGAAGCCCTCCGGCAGGCCGCTTACCAGGGGGCACGGCGCCGCTACGGAGGAGCGCTTCCGGCAGCGGTGGTGGTGCGGCTGGAACACGAGTTGGGGGTCATCGCCCAGATGGGGTTTGCGACTTATTTTCTCGTGGTGCGCGACATTGTGGGTCCCGGTTCGCGGACCTGCGGACGGGGATCGGGAGCCGCTTCCCTGGTGGCCTATTGCCTGGGCATCACCAATGTTTGCCCGATCAAACACAACCTCTATTTCGAGCGTTTTCTCAATCCCGGCCGCACAGATCCGCCCGATATCGACGTGGATTTCGCCTGGGATGAGCGCGACGCGCTCCAGCAGGCCGTGTTGTCCACCTACGGGGCGCATGCGGCTATGGTATGCAATCATGTCTGCTTTCAGCCTCGCATGGCCGTCAGGGAAACGGCCCGGGTCTATGGGCTGACCGAAGGCGAGATCGGACGTGTGACCCGCCGTCTGCCCTGGTACTGGCGCATGGAGGGTCCCGCCGAGGAACTGTTGGCCGCCGTGCGCCGGCGTCCGGAGGCCCGCGTCCTCGATTTCCCGTCCCCCTGGCCGGAGATTCTGGCCTGCGCCGAACGCATCATTGGCATACCACGGTATCTGTCCGTGCATTCCGGCGGGGTCGTGATAACCCCGGAGCCGGTGGACCGCTATGTCCCGGTGCAGCGGGCGGCCAAAGGGGTGCCGATCATCCAATGGGAAAAGGATGCCATCGAAGATGCCGGTCTGGTGAAGATCGATCTGCTGGGCAACCGCAGCCTGGGGGTGATCCGGGATGCGCTGGCCAGCGTCCGGGCCCAGGGCGGCGATGTGGACGAAGAGCGTTGGACACCGGAGGAGGACCCCGCCACCCAGGAAGCCGTGGCCCAGGGCCGGACCATGGGCTGTTTCTACATCGAAAGTCCGGCCATGCGGCTTCTCCAGAAAAAAGCGGGAGTGGGGGATTTCGAACACCTCGTCATCCACAGCAGCATCATTCGTCCGGCCGCCAACGAATTCATTCAGGCGTACATCCGGCGGCTGCACGGCGGCGCCTGGGACCCCATCCACCCGCTGCTGGCCGACGTTTTGTCGGAAACCTTCGGTATCATGGTCTACCAGGAGGACGTCTCCCGGGTGGCGGTGGCGCTGGCCGGGTTTTCCCATGGCGAGGCCGATCGCCTGCGGAAAGTGATGTCCAAAAAGGACCGCGAATTCCACCTGAAGGATTTTCGCACCCGTTTTTTTGCGGGCGCCCGGGCGCGCGGGGTTGCCGAGCCTACGGTCGCAGCGGTGTGGGCGATGATGATGAGTTTCAGTGGCTACTCGTTCTGCAAACCCCACAGCGCCTCCTATGCCCGGGTGTCCTTCCAGGCAGCCTATCTCAAGACGCACCATTCCGCTGAATTCATGGCGGCCGTGATCAGCAACCAAGGGGGTTACTACACCACCTTTGCCTATGTGTCCGAGGCCCGGCGCCTGGGGCTGACCATCCTGCCGCCGGATGTGATCCGCAGCCGGCAGCGCTGGACCGGCCAGGGGCAGACCGTGCGGGTAGGCCTGCAGGCGATCAAAGGGCTGGGCAGGGCCACCGCCGCCCGCATCGTGACCGAAAGAAGCCGGCGTCCCTTTCGCGACGGGATGGATTTCCTGAAGCGGGTGCAGCCGGACGAAGCCGAAGCGCGGGCCCTGATCCGCTCTGGGGCTCTGGACGGCCTGACACCGCCGGGGGACCGGGCCGGGTTGATGTGGACGCTGGCCTGTTGGCAGCACCGACGTGATCGGTCCGTCGATGCCAATTCCCTTTTTGCCACCCCAACCGGCACCGCAGCGCCCTGCCTGCCGGACGACGACCCCCTGGAGCGGCTGCGGCGGGAGTTTGCCGTCCTGGGGTTTTTGTGCGACCGGCATCCCATGACCTTGTATCGTGCGGCGCTACAGGCCCGGCAAGCGGTCCCGGCCCGGGACCTGGGACATTGGGTGGGCCGTCACGTGCGCTTCGGGGGCTGGTTCGTGACCGGCAAGGTGGTGCATACCAAACACGGCGATCCCATGGAATTTTTAACCTTCGAAGATGAAACGGATCTGATCGAAACTACTTTTTTCCCGGAGGTTTACCGTCGATTCTGCCATATGCTGGACTGGGGGCGTCCCTATCTCTTGAGCGGCCGGGTGGAGATGGATTGGGGCGTGTTGACCCTGACCGTGGATCACGTTGCCCCCTTGCCGCCCCTGCGGTCCGTGGCGGCGTCCCGGGCAGGGTTGCACAAACGGGCGGAAACGCCTAAGCTGATCCATCAGGCGAGCGGCAGTGGCACCATCGGGCCGGGGGCGGGCTTTCCCGCGGCTTCGCTTTGAACGGTATAGGGAGAACGATCGATGCGAGATTCCGAACGGAAACGCAGGGGATTGTGGGCGGTGGCTCTGGCGGCGGTATTGCTGATGGGCTGCGCGGCCCCGATTACCTATCCGGTCCAGCTGGCCTACGACGGCCATGTTCCGCCCGCGGCGGATGAAACAGTGGCGGTCGGCATTCAACCGTTTCGCGACCGGCGCGATACGGGAGACCGTTTTGCGGTCGGCTACCGCCAAGTGGGCCGCGGGGAGGGCGAACGGGAGCGCTATGCTTCCAGCCCGGATGACGTCGCCCAGGCCGTGACCCGGATGACGCGTGAGCTCATCCGGCAAAAGGGGGACGTTCCCGGGGAGCTGGAAGGATGGAATTACACGCCGGACCAGATGATGGACCTGAGCAAGGGGTTCGACGTCCTGGTCGGAGGCGATATCCTGCGCCTGCGGTGCAATGCCGAGAAACGGCTCATGTACACGCGCATGGACCTGGAGCTGGAAATCGTGGTCTACGTGGGCCAGGTCCGGGAAGGGGTGGTGCACCGGCGTCCCATCAGCATGCGCACGGAGCGTGTTGCCGCCACCTTCGGCCCACGTGAACTGCAGCAATTCTTGAACGATATGCTGTCCCAGGCTTTGGAAAAAGGCTGCGTGGATATTCCCTGATGCGTGCCGGAGCAGCCCGCATCAAAGGGATTTTTTCAGGCAGCGATTGATCTGTGCAAAAAGGCTGGTCGACAGGGCCAGCAGATGAATATCCCGGCCCTGGCCTTCCAGGTATTCGGCGATGGGAAATTTCGTGCCGTCCAGACGCATGAAATGTCCCCCGGCGGCCTCCATGATCACCCGCACCGCGGCCAGATCCTTGTAAGACTCGTTGGCGATCAGCGCCGCTTCGGCAAATCCCATGGCCACATAACAGATGTGGGCGGAGGTGCATCCCAGGTTGAGTTGCTTGCCGGGAAATCCGCTCTGGTAGTTCTGGTGAAAGCGGGAGAAGGTCAGCAGAACGCTTTCATCGCTGATGCTGTCCTGGGAGGATACATGAATCGGCTGGTCGCCGCGGAAGGCTTCCTGGCCGGCCACGGCATGAAACAGATCATCGGTGGCCGGCATGTAGAAGGCGCCCATCACGGGCCACTTGTTGTCCAATAGGGCGATGGACATCCCCCAGATCGGGATGCCGTCCATAAAATTGGACATGCCGTCCAGCGGATCGAAAATCCAGACGTAGCGTTTGGCCTCATGGGTGTAAGCGTCGTCAGGGCTTTGCCCGTCGAAGCAATGATGCTCCGGGAAGCGTGCCCGGAGGGCTTTCTGGAAAAGCTCATTGAGATGCAGCTCCACTCGGGTCACCAGGGTTTCGTCGAATTTGACCTGGGACGCCCCCTTGCCATAGAATTCGAGCGCTTCTTCTCCGGCTTTTTTGATGAAATCGATGGCGAATGCCTTCAAATCTTCGATGGGCACGTAGTCCTTGTCCAATCTTCTCCTCCTCCTCTGCTGGTGGTCGGCGACGGCTTCCGCACGGTTACCATAGTATATCCCTGAACCGGGATCAAGATGGTGCGCAACGCGAAACACCGGTTTCGAACGACGGGAATGCGTTTGACATCAGTCGATTCAGCTTTAGCTTGATCTTTCGTGTGTTCTGTTTGATAGTAGCAGCCTTTGCAACCTGAGCGATAAGAAACCGGAGGGTAATGGGATGGCTTTTGAGACCCGCGAGCAAGTGCTTGAGCGCGTGATGCATATGGAAAAACCCCAGTGTCCCCACTGCGGTGAAGAGATGAATCTCTGGGAGGTGCCTCCCATCAACTTCAGCGACGGTTTGGGGTGGGGGGAACCCTTTCTTTTCGTATGCTTCAACGACACGTGCCCTTCCTATGTGAATGGCTGGGACCACATGGAGGAAACCTATGCCCATCATGCTTCTTATCGCTGCATGAATTATCCCGGTACCAGTGTGTTTGAATTTATGCCGGTCTTCAGTCCCCACGGTGGTACGGGACAAGTGATCGATGACCAGATCCTGGCCCAGGAGGAAGCCCTCAAGGCCGCCACCAAAAAGGGGTTCAACATTTTGGCGACGTGCTTTGTGGAAAAAGACGGGCCGACGATCCTGAGACTTTTACTGGACTCGGCCGAACCCTCCCGGGTGCGTTTGAAGGCCGCGGAAATGCTGGGTGATATCGGGGGGCTCGAAGCTATCGATGCTTTGCGCAACCTCAAGCTAGGCAATGAGCTCATCCAGCAGCAAGTCGAGGACAGTGTGGCCAAGATCCATACGCGGTTTTTTACCCGTGAGTGCCCGTTTTGTGCGGAAATCATCAAGCAGCGCGCCAAGATCTGCAAACACTGCGGCAAAGAGGTGGCCGGGGAGTAACCGACGATTTAGGCGCCGGCCCTGGGCGGACGGCGTCAACCGAATTGAGCCGATCAGGAAAATTGTTTTCCGGGATCGGCTTTTTTTATCCCTGCTCCGGCGGTCTGATGATATTGACGTTGTCTTGATCGTAGGTTCGGAAAATGAGCTTTTCGCGCGCCAAGCGCTCTTCCGGATAAGGACGGGGGGGCTGCTCGGCCAACCGGCGGGCCGCCTCCCGGGGTGACGGCAGGGCCGCCAAACCCCGCGCACAGGGTTTGCCCGTAGCGGTGTCCAGAATGACCGCCTCGCGTCCGTCGGTCACCACCGCAAGAGGGATCGGGGTCGCACCGAAAATACGCGCGGCGGCCAGAATTTCCCGTTCGCGCGATCCCAGCGAGCCGGCACAGCATTTAAAGGCCATGATCGGGATGAGGGACTCGCCGGCCTTGACGATCAGGTCGATTTTACCGGTGTAGGGGCTGTCGTCAATGCGGATGCGCAGGGGCGCGTCCACCCACAAGGTCTCGCGGGCATACCCCTTTTCTTCCACCAAAAACCGGAGAACCGCTTGCCGATGGCTTTCAGTTCCCACATCGGGGATGACAGCCCCGGTCAGGTAGTCCTTCAGGGTGGGCGGTGTCGATGATGGTGTCATGCGTGTCCCTTGTGAAACCGTGTTATTCGTCGTCCGGGTGGCCTGCCGGTTCTTCCTGAGATTGATGGCGGCGCCAATCTTCCAGAGCCGGTGTATTGATCCGCGGCGCATCGGCCCATAATCCCTCCAGATCGTAAAAGCGGCGCACCGGGTCGTAGAAGACATGAATGACGACGTTGCCGTAATCCATCAAAACCCAGTGCCCTTCCTTCAAGCCCTCGACACTGAGGGGGATCAGGCTGCTTTTTTTCAGGTCGGTTCGAATATATTCCGCAATGGCACTGACCTGGCGGTTGGACCGACCGCTGCAGATGATAAAGGTATCGGCCAGAGAGGTCAGCTCACCGACATCCAGCATGACCACATCAAGGGCCTTGCGACCCAGTACGGCCTTTACGAAAAGGTCCAGTTGGGGATCGTTGGTGTCGCTCATCGATAGAGTCCTTTGGTGTCGATGTATTGGCGAACCGAATCGGGAACGAGAAAGTCGATCGCTTTTTGGTGCCGAATCTGATGGCGAATGTGAGTCGCGGAGATGTTCAGACCGGTCACGTTGAATGCAAATATGGGCTGTTTTTCACAGTGGGTAAAGCAGGAGGTTTCCAAGGTACATTCGTAGCCCTGCAATGCTCCTTGAGTCAGCAATTCTTTCACGGCATGGTTGACCGAGGGTTGCAGACGTCCCCGGTGATCGGGCCGGTTGATGACGATCAGGGGGATGATGTGGAGAAGATCCTGATAGGATTTCCAGGTTTCGATTTCCAAGAAGGCATCCAGTCCCATGATCAGATAGAGCCAGGCTTCTTCCGGCAGGTGTTTGCGGAAGGTACAGACCGTATCGATGGTGAAAGAGGGCCCCTCACGTTTCAACTCGATATCCGATGCGCGCAGCCCTTGATGGCCTTCGATCGCCCTTTTGACCATGGCCATGCGGTCCGTTGCGGGCGCCAGATTGGCGCGGCCCTTGTGGGGCGGCGATGCCGACGGGATGAGATAGACCGCATCGAGATCGAATCCCTCCCGTATTTCCACAGCGGCGCGTAAATGACCGAAGTGAATGGGATTGAATGTGCCCCCGAACATACCGATTTTTATGGCCATGAGGCGCCTACGGCTCCTATAAAAAGATACTCCTGAAGCGTACGCTTCGGAAGGGTCGCTTCAAAAGGTTTGCGCGGTCAAGCGAGCGTTTCCTGGGTCAAGACCAGATTGTCCCGATGAATGACTTCGTCATAAGGCTTTTCCCCCAGGCGGCTGGCGATCTGGGTGGATTTGAGTCCTTTTATCTTACGGATGTCGCTGGCCGTATAGTTCACCAGGCCATTGCCCAGGATCGTGCCCTCGAGATCGATCACCTGGACCGGATCGCCGACGCTGAATTCGCCGAGGACCCGTACGATGCCGCTTGGCAGAAGGCTTTTGCCCCGCCCCTGAAGGGCTTTGGCGGCGCCCTGGTCAATGGTGACGGTTCCTTTCGGTTTCAGGGAAAAGGCCAGCCAGCATTTGCGGCTCGAAAGACGCTCCTTACGGGGAACGAAGAAGGTGCCCGGTACGGGTTCACTGAACAAGCAATGGAGAATGTCGGAGCGGGTTCCGTTGGCAATGACCATGGGAATGCCGGCGGCCGTCACCTTGCGGGCGGCCTTGATTTTGGTCAGCATGCCGCCGGTGCCCAGCGCCCCCGGAATATCGCTGGCATAGCGTTCGATGGGTTTGCCGATGGTTTCCACCTCGGGCAGGAGTTCGGCATCGGCAAACACGCGGGGGTCTTTGTTGTATAACCCATCGATGTCCGTCAGGTTGATCAACAGGTCTGCATCCATGAGCAGGGCGATTACCGCCGCCAAGTTGTCATTGTCACCGAATTTTATTTCATCCACCATGACGGTGTCGTTTTCATTGATAATGGGAAGGACGCCCCATTCCAACAAGGTGTTGAGGGTGTTGCGGGCATTCAGATAGCGTTTGCGGCTGGTCATATCTTCTGCCGTCAGCAGAATCTGGGCCACCTTCATGCTGTCGCGCGCAAAGGCTTCTTCATAGGCCTCGATCAAACCGGCCTGGCCCACGGCGGCGATGGCCTGCCGGGCCGGTATGGCCTCCGGTCGCCGGGCCAGCCCAAGCTTGCGCATGCCGGCCGCCATGGCGCCGGATGACACCAGGATCACCTGACGGCCTGTGGCCACCAGATGACAGATTTCATGGCTGATGGATTCGATCACCGGGAGATTCAGACCCTGGTCTCGGGTGAGAACGTTGCTGCCGATTTTGACGACGACACGGCGCGCCTGGGCAAAATGGTGGAGGGCATTCAAGGGCTAGTCACCATCCAGAAGTTGGGTCAGCCTGGAGGTCAGCGCAGCAAGGCCTTCCGCCTTTTGGGCGGAGATTGTGACGATGGCCTCGCCCGGCAGCGCCTGTCGAAAGATTTCTGCTTTTTGGGCCGCTTCCGGCAGATCCAGTTTGTTGAGGACGATCAGTTGGGGTTTGGTCCCCAGAGACGGATTGTAAAGTGTCAGCTCGCGATTGACGGTGTCCAGGGCGGCCAAGGGCCGATCCTGATCGATGGCCTGGGCATCGATCAGGTGAAGAAGAACCCGTGTGCGTTCGATATGTTTCAAAAAGCGATGGCCCAGGCCGGCCCCCTGATGGGCGCCGTCGATCAACCCGGGGATATCGGCCACCACAAAGGGCTCGGCCCATTCCGTGCGTACGACGCCGAGGTAGGGATTCAAGGTCGTAAACGGGTAGTCCGCCGTTTTGGGCCGGGCGGCCGAGATGGCGCTCAGCAATGTTGATTTGCCGGCGTTCGGCAGCCCGATGATCCCTACGTCGGCCAGCAGTTTGAGTTCCAGTTTGACGGATAGAGCGATACCGGGTTCCCCAGGCTGGGCATAGCGTGGGGTACGGTTGGTGGATGATTTGAAACGCGTGTTGCCAAGTCCGCCGCGACCGCCCCGGGCCAGGACGAAACGTTCGTCCGGCGAGGCCATGTCTTTGATGAGTGCGCCGTCGTCCGCGTTCAAGATAATGGTGCCAGGTGGGAGTTCGATGGTCAGATCGGCGCCATTGCGCCCGGTTTTTTGAGAACCCTGGCCATGGCCGCCGTTAGCGGCTTTGAACTGACGTTTGTATTGAAACTGCTTAAGGGTACGTTTGCGGTGCGTGGTTACCAGGACAATGTCACCGCCCTTGCCCCCGTCGCCCCCATCCGGTCCGCCGCGGGGAATGAATTTTTCGCGGCGGAAGCTGACGCACCCGCGGCCGCCGTTCCCGGATTGAACGGTAATGGTTGCTTCATCAATGAATTTCACGCGTCATAAACGCTGACTTTTTTCCTATCGCGTCCCAGACGTTCGTAGGCGACAATGCCGTCAATCTTGGCAAAGAGGGTATAGTCTTTTCCCATTCCCACATTGTCGCCGGGATGGATTCGGGTACCGAGTTGCCGCACCAGAATATTGCCGGCCCGCACTTTTTCACCGCCGTAACGCTTGATGCCGCGTCGTTGGGCATTGCTGTCGCGGCCATTCTTGGAACTACCACCTGCTTTTTTATGTGCCATGATAAAGACTCCTTGGACGCCTGAAACGCTAGGCATTCATGCTACGGGATTGCGATGCTGTCGACCTTGATGGCGGTATACTGTTGGCGATGTCCCTGCTTGCGGCGATACCGTTTGCGACGCTTATATTTGAAAACAAGTATTTTTTTGGCCTGCCCCTGTTCGACAACCGTCCCCTTGACCGTAATGTTGTCAAGCACGGGCGTACCGACTTGAACCGTTTCGCCGTCGGAAAACATCAATACGTCATCAAACGTAATCTCGGCCCCCACTTCACCGGGGAGCTTTTCTACGCGGAAGGTTTCGCCTTCCTGGACTTTATATTGTTTTCCGCCTGATTTGACCACAGCGTACATGCGCGCCTCCTTTGACCATAAGCGTCGATCCGGCTTTATCCCTGCGACCCTCTGGAGTGAACCGACTTCGATGCAATAAAAATTTCGACTTCAAAACCAGGGAATATTACTTTATTCGCGTGTCGTGTCAAGCAAAAAAATAGTTATGCAGCGGCCCTTCGGGTAAGCGGGCGGGCGCCAAGGATACCACCAAATATTTGACAACCGGCGGTATAAAGCCTACAACCCCACGCGACCTTCCGACTGGGCGGCTAAAAAGACTAAATGCAAGGATACCGCATGGAACGCTATAGGGCTACTCGCATCGTGTCATCCCCTTTGAATGGCGAACCGGCCACCGGCGAGACAATGTCCCTGATTGCCGAAGAGCCGCTGTCCATCCGTGTGCAGGGGCGCCCCTATATGGTCGTCATGCGAACGCCTGGCGCGGAGTTGGCCCACGCGGCCGGTCTGTGTCTTGCCGAGGGGCTTATCCGCCAGCCCTCGGACATCGCCCAGCTGGCCTTTTGTGATGGCGATGACACCAATACCGTGACGGTGACCCTTCAGGAACATTGCGCCGACCGTCTGACCCAGCGTGGCGACCGACGTGCTTACATTAGCCAGTCCGGCTGCGGTTTGTGCGGCAAGGAGCTTATTGAGGACATTCACACCGAGATCCGGCCTCTCAGCGGCCTTACGGCAATACCGTTGTCGCGTGTATCGAACGCCTTGGCCGATCTTCCACGTCAGCAACCCCTGCGGGAGCAGACACGGGCCGCCCACGCGGCGGCGATCCATGATCAGGAGGGCTTGCTGCTGACGGCGGCCGAGGATGTCGGGCGCCACAATGCCTTGGACAAGGCTATCGGGCGGTTGTTTCTGGACGACCGCCTGCAATCCGCGGCCATGATTGTTCTTTCCTCCCGTATCAGCTACGAACTGGTTCAGAAAGCAGCCTGCGCGCGCATTCCCATCATCGTGGCGGTGTCCCGTCCGACATCCCTGGCCGTGGCCCTGGCGGAACGCCTCAATATCGCCCTGGCCTCCCGCCGACCCGGTGGGGGACTGTGGGTTTACACCGCCGAACACCGTTTGCCCCCGGATTGATGCCCCCCTTTTTTCGATAAATACCAACAAAAAGGCGCCGTTCCCGGAAAGGGAGGGCGCCTTTGGTGTTTTTACTTAATTGACGCTGCGCTGCGGGAGCGCCTTAGGCCCGGACTTCTTCCTTAACACCAATCGTGATCTTATAAAAGATGGTCAGGATCAGGGCACCAACGGCGTAGACACCGATGGTGATCATCACCTCGGGGAAGGTGGGCATGTATTCATGGACCTGGTGCAGCGGGTTAGGCACGAAACCGCCCGAGATCAGCCCGAGCCCCTTGTCGATCCAGGCGCCTACGAACAGCATGACACAGGCCACTGCCAGAACACCTTCGTTATGACGCGTAACGGGCGGAATCATCAGAACCAGAGCGAGCACCATCAATGCCATGGAGGTCCACATCCAGGGAACGAGGACGCCATGCCCGTTGATTCCCATGAACAGATATTTGATATGGTCCATGTGCTCCGGAATGCCGCTGTAAAAGGCCACAAACAACTCACAGCCAAAGAAAAACAGGTTGGTGATAAGGGCATAAGTGGAAATTTTGGCCAGGGTTTGGATCTGCTCCCGGCCAGGATCAAAGTTCGATACCCGCCGGATAACCAAGCTCAGCAGAATCAGCAAGGCCGGTCCTGCGGCGAAAGCCGAGGCCAGGAAGCGCGGTGCCAGGATCGCCGTCAGCCAGAAGCCGCGGCCGGGCAGGCCGCAGTAAAGAAAGGCTGTCACGGTGTGAATGCTGATGGCAAAGGGAATGGACAGGTAAATCAATGGCTTGACCCACATTGGATAATGGGTGCCGTTGCGTTCGGCCTGCAATACGTTCCAGCCGATTATCAGGTTGAGGAGCAGATAGCCGTTGAGGACAAGCATGTCATAGAACAGCATTGAGCGGGGCTGAGGGTTCAGAATGACATTCAAGACCCGCATGGGCTGCCCCAGGTCGACCAAAACGCTCAGCATACAGACGATCAGCGAGGCGATGGCCAGAAATTCCCCCATGATGGTGATTCGACCGAAGGCCTTGTAATTGTGCAGGTAATAGGGCAATACCACCATCACGCCACCGGCGGCGACACCCACCATATAGGTCAGCTGGGCGATGTAAAATCCCCAGGACACATCCCGACCGAGGCCGGTGATGCCGAGACCGAATTTTAGCTGCCACAGATAAAACCCGAATCCCACGCCGATCACGGCCAGCAGGAAAACGATCCATCCGTAGTACTTTTTGTCTCCTTTAATCGCATATTCAAGCATGGCCACCTCATATGATGTAGTAAACCGCAGGGCCGGTCCCGAGGGCGACCTTGCGGCGAATGGTATAGTGTTTGCTCAATACTTCCCGTATTTCAGAGTGAGGGTCTCCCAGATCACCGAAGACCAAGGCCCCCTCGGAGGCTTCCACACAGGCGGGCATTTCCCCTACCGCCAGACGCTCTGCGCAGAAGTTGCATTTTTCGACGACACCCTTGGTGCGGGTGGGGAATTTCGGATTGAGCTTGTCAATGAAGGGTCGCGGGTCGCGGAGGTTAAAGCTGCGCGACCCGTAGGGGCAGGCCGCCATACAGAAGCGGCAGCCGATGCAGCGGTGATAATCCATCATGACAATGCCGTCGGCCCGTTTAAAGGTGGCCTTGGTGGGGCAGGCCTGGGTGCAGGGAGGATCTTCGCAGTGGTTGCAGAGCACCAGGAAGGGGCGCTCTTCGACCGCTTCGTCCATATAATTCGAGCCCAACCCCGGGAAAGCATTATGAAAATGGGTTTCCCAAATCCACTTGATTTCCTGGCGTAGGGCAACTTTTTCACCGACCTTGGCAGCGGTAATGTAGGGTACGTTGTGGGCCGTGTGGCAGGCTTCGATCATGCGCTCGATACGTGCATGGTCCAGCTTGGCCGTGTCGATGACCATCCCCCACTGTTGGGCGGTCAGAGCGTCTTTCCCCTTGCGCACATAGGGCTGGCCGCCATGCCCCTCAGCGGCGGCGGCATCGATGACCCCGGCCGTGCCCATCCCCAAGGCGGCAACGCCGGCGATTTTAAGAAATTGTCTCCTGCTGTCTTCCATTACTTGGTCTCCTTCGGATTTTCGATATGGCAATCCCAGCAGTAAGGTTCAATGGAGGTGTATAGATGACATCGGTCACAGAATTCAGCGGTGTTGGAATGGCAGTCCAGACAGGTGTTGGACAGGCTCATGTTGAATTCTTTGCCCTCGGCATTGACATAGATCCGTTCCCCATCCCGCACAACCGCATTTCGCCATGTGTTCAATAGCTGCATATGATTGGCGATCATCCAGTCGGTATCCCGCACGCATTTTTCGGCGGCCTTAGCCTTGGGGGTCAGCACTACCTCGGGTGCCGGCACTTTGGCTTTGAACATGTTGAACCAGAACGGAGATGTCGCCACGATAAAAAAGATTATGATTCCCGCGATGATTTTACCTTTATCATTCATCAGCCTCGTCCTCCATTCCCGGCAGGGGCTCCCCGCGCAGATCGGTCTCCCGCTTCTTTTCGCCCGGCAGGATCAGCGCATTACCCACAAGCTCGTGGACACCGGTGACATCGGCGCCGGTCCCCCAGTAGTTCATCAGATCCGGCAGAGCCGCACGGTCGATGGCGCATACACAGGCCAGCATATTGACGTCAAATTTGTCAGCAACGTACTGAACGGCATTGGCTCGCGGCAGGCCGCCGCACATGCGCAGCTCCATGTCTTCCCCGGCATTGAGGCCGGATCCGCTGCCACAGCAGAAGGTGTTTTCCCGGATGGTATTGGCCGGCATTTCGTAAAAGTGCTTGGCTACGTTTTTAATAATGTAGCGCGGTTCTTCCAGCAGACCCATACCCCGCGAAGGGTTGCAAGAGTCGTGAAAGGTGATTTTCAGGTTGTCGTTGCGGCTGGGATCCAAATCCAGTTTGCCGTGTTTGATCAAGTCGGCCGTAAACTCGGTGATGTGAACCATTTTGGTGGAGGCCGCATTTTCAAACACCGTTCCGGTAATGGGATTGACAGGCACTTCCAGGTGGTCGGCAGGTCCATTCATGGTGTCCATGTACTGATGAATCACCCGCCACATATGGCCGCATTCACCGCCTAAGATCCATTTGACGCCCAGGCGTTTGGCCTCGGCGTACATCTTGGCATTCAGGCGCTTCATGGTTTCGTGGGAGGTGAAGAAGCCGAAATTGCCGCCCTCCGAGGCATAGGTGCTCCAGGTGACATCCAACCCATATTTGTCCTTGAGGTATTTAAAGAGTATCAGATACCCCATGCAGGTGTAAGTACCTGGATCGGCGAAAACGTCGCCCGAGGGCGTAATGAAGAGGATGTCGGCGCCTTTTTTGTTGTAATTGGGCTCGCAGTTGACCCCGGTGATCTCCTCGATGTCCTCGACGAAGAAATCCAGCATGTCTTTGAAAGCGTGAGGCTGGATGCCCAGATGGTTACCGGTCATGTAGCAGTTGGACACCGGGGTGGCGATCCAGTCGATGTTGAGGCCGAGCAGATTGAGCAGCTCCCGGCCCATGATGGTGATTTCGGCCGTATCGATGCCGTAGGGGCAGAACACCGAGCAGCGCCGGCATTCCGAGCACTGGAAAAAGTAGTACCACCACTCCTTGAGCACATCCAGGGTCATCGGGCGGGCGCCAGCCAGGCGGCCCAGGATTTTGCCGGCCTTGGTGAAGTCGTTGCGGTAGACCGAACGCAGCAGCTCGGCCCGCAGCACCGGCATGTTCTTGGGATCGCCGGTGCCGATGAAATAGTGGCATTTATCGGCGCAGGCCCCGCAGCGCACGCAAATGTCCATGAAGACTTTGAAGGAGCGGAATTTTTCGAGGCGCTCCTTGAGGCCGTTGTGCAGGATCTCCTGCCAGTTGTCCGGCAGCAGCCAATCCTCCTCAAGCGGGTTCCATTTGCGTACGTTGGGTGCGCTCAAGGTCTCCATGCTTTTGGGGTTGGCCGAGTAACAATACATTCCCGGGCGGATGTCCACCGGGATGTCCATCCAGTCTTTCCCTTTGGGCGGCCGATGATCTATATGGGAAAATAGTTCATCGCTTTTGGGTAGATCGCTCATTATGTCTTACTCCTTTTTATCCACAGGCAGTCCAGCCTCGATCATTTTTTCCCTGAAATCATCCTCATACTCTTCGTAGGTATGAATTTTTACCGGGTAGTTCCATGGATTGACATGGCGAACGGCGCGGGAATTGTTGGCCATGTTGCGCGTGGGGCTCAGGAAAATACCGCCCATATGCATCAGCTTGCTCCAGGGGAAATACATCAGCAGCACGCTGACAAAAAAGAGATGAATGTAGAAAATGGAACCGATGGCCTGCATTTTGTCGATGGTCGGCAGGCTGAAGGTCACCAGGCCGTAAGTCAACTCTTTGGCGTCGATCAGATTGATCTTGGCGAAATAGCGCATGAAGATGCCGGTAAACGCGATGCCAAAAATCAGGAACAAGGGAAAATAGTCGGATGCCAGCGATATCATCCGGATATTGGGCAGGTAGACGCGACGCAGAAACAAAAAGAGAACCGTGCCCAGCAGAACGAAGCTCGACATGGAAATGACCGGTTGGCCGACCTGGATGAACGTGTCTATTTTTTCGAGAATCTCAAATGGCAAGGGCAGGGGGTCCAGAAAAAAGCGGGCGTGTCGCAGCAGGACCACCAGAAAGGTGTAATGAAAGGCCAGGGCGAACAGCCAGAGCCACAGCTCCAGGTCGTAGCTGATGCGACCGTCCGGGTTGAGCCGCATGCGGGTATTCCGGAAGAGGGACCGAAAGGTCACCACCTCGAAGAACATCCGGGCGACCACGCCCTTGCCGGTAAAGGGGTTGTCGATGGTGTTGGCTTTAATCCAAGGCAGCGATTTGGCCTGGCCGGCCGTGGTGGGAATCCGGAAAGGTACCGTCGAGCGCGCCCAGTCCATCATGCGGATGAAAAAACCGACCAAGAAAACGACCACCGCGATGTATGGCAGGATCACGCCGAAGAGCACCTGCAACCCGAGGATGTCGCATCCCACCCAGGCGATCAGTGCCAGAGCCCCAACGGCTAAAAGGGAATAGAAATACTTAACATTCATTGACCTTTACCTCACTTTTGGGTTCCGGCAACAGTAGCGATGGTCTCTGTTCCGGAAACCGCCTTTAAAATTAAAAGGTGATGATATTAAGAGACCCCGGAATCCGGTTTCATGTCCGGATTTTCGCGCACCAGTCCTGCACGAGCAAAGGCCCGGTATATTTTGCTTTGTTCTTCGGTGGCCTTCATACTGTATATTTTTTCACGGCAACGTATAAATATATCAAAGGCGATCAGCAGCAGCCGGTCGATGCGCTCTTCGAAAATCAGCAGTTGTGATTGCGTATCGAAATCTTGCAGTTTACCTTTCAATGCTCGGCGGATGATCTTTTTCAGGTCAAGGATGAAGGCGGTGGCTTGGGAGGGGGTGAACATGGTCTGGACGGCGCGGATACGAATCAGCGCGTCCAAATGGTGGGCGAGTACCTCGGGGTCGGCGTCGGCTAGGAGCTCATCCAGGACCCTTTCCAGGGTTTGACGCGATGTTCCGCCGACCGGATTGGCAAACATATCCTTGTTGGATTTAAGGAAACGGGCGGTATCGGGCGGATAGGTACCGGCCAGGACCGCAAACCAATCTTTCGCGATTTGCGTTTTATATTTCGCTATTCGATGTTCCAGCCTCATCAGAAGGGGTGGCTCGGTTTCAAGGGTCGTTCCCTCGAAAACGGCTTGGGTACTCCTCTCTACCGGTGAAGGTCAAAAGCGGAGGCAACAGAACGAATGCCCGATATTGAAAGAGAATTCTATAGTCAAATTGGGATTTTCTGTCAAGGAGATTTGGAGCGATCCCGATAGGTTAGTTTCGGTGGGCCAAAATTTTTACAAATTTCCTAAAGCCTGGGCCCCAAATCGACGGCTGGTCGGGCAAAGAGGGCCGTACGGCAGCGCGACGGGGCAAATTGCGCGGATAGGATTCATACCGTCATGGCAAGCTGTTCCTTGTCAGACTTTCATAAAAGGCGGCGCGTTTTTTGAAAAAGAGGTCGTTTTGAATGAAAACAAATTCAGTTTGGTTGGTCAGAAGGTAAAGAGCTATTGCGAGGGAGGTGCTGGAAGCGTGATCCGATATACGCTATCGGCCGTCAGGTGGAACGACGGTAGCCGGCTTTCCAGTCTTTGCCGCCGTTTTGCTGATAATCGGCAAGGGCCTTGTAAAGGGCGCCCACGGCCAGTTCGGCACAGTGGAAGTGGCCCGGGGGGAGGGTTTGGAGGTGATCGGCTACGATTTCGGGGGTAATGCGCCAGGCGGATTCGATATCCTGCCCCTCGACGATTTCCGCGACCATGTTGGCACAGGCATTGGTATTCAGGCACCCGTCGAGTTCATACGCGACACGTTCGATCACATGTCCGCGTACCATTACGAAAAACGTGATGCTGTCCTTGCACGCACCGACATTATGTCCAAAGCCGGACGGGTTGGCAGGACGCCCCTGCCGATCCGTTCGAAAGGCCATCTCGAGAAAGGTCAGGGAGTGCGACTGCCATCCATCATGCTCGGTATCTGCGGTCTCGGCCATTAGTTCCTCAGCCCCTCCCTTGTGGTGGATTTATCCGCACTGCCTATGACGGCGGTTTGGGGGGCACGGTAGACGGATTCGGCGTATTAGTCAATGTCCTCCCGTATAGGGAAAACGTCATGTATTACACTGCGAGGGCCGTGGCCTGGCGGTCAACTTCTTTTGGTCCCACCGCGTTGGGACCACAATAAATGGGCGAACCCCACCGGGCTCATGACATAGCGGAAAAGCCGACGGTAGCTCATCTCACCACGGTAGACGGCTAAATGGGTGGCACCTATTTTAGCGCCCCAGCGGGTCAGAACCCAATTGCTCAGCTTGGGGCAACCATATAGGATGCGTGCCAGGATATCCGCTTTCAGCACTTCCGCCTCGATTTCCGCTTTGATCGCCCGGGTATATCGATGGGCTGTCGACGTGCCATAGGAATCTGGTGAAGATAAAACCGCTGCGGCAATCATGGCACCCTTGAGGGCATAATAGATCCCTTCGCCGGTCACAGGGTCCACCAGCCCGGTGGCATCCCCCACCACCAGGCCGCGTGGGTCGGCATAGCCATTGCGGGGATCGGGTCGGCAGGGAATCGGGTGCAGCCGTAGCGATCGGCAGCCCTCATTGCCTGGAAGGCTGTTTCGGGCAAGGTAGTCCAGCAAAAACGGCTTCAAGCACCTGGCTGGGCGATTCCGGGCCAGTATTCCGGCGGAAAGGCCATTCTTTTTGGGGAACAGCCAGGCATACCCTCCCGGAACGACACCGAAATCGAAACAAATGGCACCGGACAACCGCTGCCGTGCATTGTGGGGCAGGGCCAATTCGGCTTCCAGGGCAGGCATGACCTGGTGGCTGATGGAGAGGCCGAGGGACCGCGCCACGCGACTATAGACCCCGTCGGCCCCGACAACCAATCGGGTGTGGAAACGACCGGCCGTCGTCTTGACCGTCAGCTGGCCGGGAGAACCCGAAAGGGAAAGGAAGCGCGTTTGATCCCGGACCACGGCGCCGGCGGCTTCGGCCTGGCGGACGAGGAAATGATCGAAGCGGTCGCGCATGACCAGATGAACCGGTGCGGTGCCATCATTTTGCACGAAGGCGGTCCGATAGTGGACCCGCAGACGGGTCGTCCTGGCGCGATCTTCGACCAGCCCGTCAAGGTCGAAAGGCAGCAAGGCCCGCGCCCGTAGGGTAAGTCCGCCGCCGCAGGCTTTGTAGCGTGGCAGTTTGTGCTTTTCCAGTAACAACACCCGCCACCCCGCACGGGCCATTTGGTGAGCCAACAGGCTGCCCGCCGGTCCGGTTCCGACGATGGCCATATCGAATATTTGGGATGGCTGATTGATCAAAACAGGATGACAACCACCACTCCCAGAGCGATGGCTACGATGGGATGATCGTAGTAGAAATAGCGGCTATAGGTGGCGAGGCTTTCGAAATTCATACCGATCGGCTGTAGGCTCCTGTTGTGAAGGGTAAAATGCCGCCCGGCAGCTGCGGCCCGTTGAGCATTGACTGGTCAGAGGTTTGAAATCCCTTTAGCATTGTTCATCATGAGCGGCAAATGGGGGCCGCTACACCGCGCTCCCGTCGGCCGGGAAGCCGGGCTGTAGGAAAGGAGCCCGGGCCGATCAGATGCGGAAAAAAGCAGATCAATACTTGGTGGTTGCGCAGACAGCCCTCCTGTGGGGGCATTATTTATTTTTTTGTAATACTAAAGGGTAACGACACAGAAGACCGGTTAAACGGACCCTTGTTAAAGGGTCAATCCGACACGATGCCCAATTCCTTGGTTTTGGTCAGCAGGGTATTGCGATGGATGCCCAGCCGGCGGGCGGCCTCCGATTTGTTTCCGTTCGTCGCGCCAAGCACGCTCTGAATATATTGTTTTTCAAAGGCCAGTACGGCGTCGCGCAGGGAGCGTTTCTCCTTCTGGGTGCCGATGACGACCAACGGGGGAAGGTTGGCCAGGCGGATGATGCGTTCGGGATTGATGGTGCAGATGCGCTCGACAAAGTTTTCCAACTCCCGGACATTGCCAGGCCAGTGATAGGCGCAGAGGTGGTCGACAGCGGCCGGGGTCAGCTGCTTGACGGCCCCGCCCCGGCGTTTGGCATGGGCATGTAGAAAATGATCAAGCAACAGCGGAATATCATCCACCCGCTCGCGTAGCGTCGGAAGGAAAATGGGCAACACATTGAGTCGGTAGTAGAGATCTTGACGGAAGTGATTTTGTTCGACGAGGCTCAGTAAATCCCGGTTTGAAGAAGCGATAAAACGAATGTCCGCCTGGATGATGCGATGGGTGCCGATTCTTTCAAATTCTTTCTGTTGAATGACGCGCAGCAGTTTAGCCTGCATCTTGATCGAGAGAGAATCGATATCATCCAGAAAGACGGTTCCGGTGTTAGCGATTTCCAGTTTTCCGGCACAGTCGGCGGACGCTCCGGTAAAGGCGCCTCGACGGTGCCCGAAGAGCTCGCTTTCCATGAGGGTCGACGGTATGGCGGCGCAATTAATAACGACGAACGGATTTTGTGCCCGCTCACTCTGGTCGTGGATGGCGCGTGCCACGAGTTCTTTGCCGGTACCGCTTTCCCCCTGAATGAGAACCGTTCCGTCGCTGGAGGCGACCGTTGTGATCAGTTGAAATACATTCTGCATCTCCGGGGTGCGTCCGACCATGTTTTCCGTAGGGCGGCACTGCCCCACTTCCTGCTTCAGGAGGATAATTTCTTTGAGGAGTTTTTTCTTCTTGACAGCCTTGGCAACGATATCCCTGACATTTTCGACAGCAAAGGGTTTAACCAGATAATCATACGCCCCATTTTTAATGGCATCGATACCGGATTGAAGGTCTTTAACCGCTGTTACGATGATAATATCGACACTGTCGTCGATTTGTTTAAAGTCCGGAATTAAATTGCGGCCGTCAATATCCGGCAGCATGATATCAAGAAGTACGATATCAATTGCGCGTGATTCGAAGATACGGAGTGCTTCTCTACCGGTTTTGGCTGTGTATAATTTGTAGTCGTCTTGTAGAACCATGCGGAGAGATTCGCGAACACTTTTTTCGTCGTCGACAATCAGGATAGAATAGCTGTGACCATTGCTCATTGTACATTGGCTCCAATCCTCCCTCTCCTTCTGTATTTATAGGAAATTGCCGGCGAGAGGATTGCACCACATTTTAATGCATTCGTCAAACAGGCCATGGAAATAACTGCACATAAAAATGTGCAGTTGGACTTAAAAAGGTGTGCCTATGACGTCTCGATGGGAGAGTCATCTTCGATGAAGAAGCTTTCCCATAAAGGTTCTGCGGGGGCGTTAGGACGCGATGACAGCGAAAAATCGTTTCATACTTGCCAAATCAAAGCCGTTTCTTTAATATTTTTTATGGAGATGGAATTGCCGGCTTCTTCCTTCACGACCTTTTGCACGCACCATCCGCTATGAATATGCGCGCGGGGAGGGCACCCCGGAAAGAGAGAACGTTATGACGGCCAACGACATCAAAAACAAACGATTGGAAGACCCGCTTCAAACGGCGCTTGACCAGGTGGTACATCTGGCGCACGAAATTAAGAATTCGATGACGAGTATATCGACGTTTGTGCAGTTGCTGCCTTCCAGATGGCACGATGAGCGGTTTCGTGACAGCTTTTATCCGGTGGTCAACGAAGAAACTCAACGCGTCGCCCAACTGGTCAATGATATGCTCGATTTGGGAAAGAGGCAGTCCGCACAGCTGACCTCTACCAACATCCAGGACATGTTGGAAAATCTTTTGGCATTGAAGGCGCCCTTGGCCGAACAGCGTTGTCTCCGTTTTCACACCCGGATTGATATGTCTTCTCCTACCATTCGGATTGATCAGGAAAGGATAAAGGAAGCCATCGTCAATCTATTGCACAATGCCATGGAGGCCACGCCGAAGGGCGGCGATATACGCATCACGATCGATGACGATCGGATGCCGAACGGGAGACCCGCCCTTCGCCTCGAAATCCAGGACAGCGGACCGGGCATCGACCCGGATCTGCAAAGCGTTATCTTCGATCCTTACATGTCCACCAAAACTGAGGATCAACTGCCGGCTGGCACCGGTCTGGGGTTACACATTGCAAAGCAGCATATCGAAGCGCACGGCGGGAGCATTGCGGTCGAGAGCCCGCCGGAGTCAGGGGCCCTCTTCAGGGTAGTCCTGCCGGTGGAGAGGCGTTGCGCATAGGCATGGCCATGGGGCGGCCACAACCCCATTGACGCTGAATGGAGGTCCGGTGTATGGCATAGGTGGAAATTCAGCCCTCCTATGCCTATGGCCAACAAACTGACCATCGCATTCAGCCGCCGCGAGGCCGAACTCTACCGCTCCCACGGGCTGTTGGAAGAGGCTCGCCAGCTTTACCGCCAGGTTCTGGAGGAATCCGGTGCGCTGGGGTCCGGGCTGGCCGAATCCCTCCAAGAAAAAATCAGCCAGCTTGAAGCGGAGCTTGCCGAACTGGATGTCGATCTGTCCGACGTGGTCTCGGAACGGGAACTGTGCATTCTGCGCGAGGGCTGGGGCGACGCCCAGAGTGCCGCCGACGTTCGCACTTGCGCCGTCGCCCTCGGCAGTATCGGTCTTTATGAAGCCGCTATCGAAGAATACCGCAAACTGATCCGCCTGAAGCAGCCCCTTGCCGATTACCTCGAAGGTTTAATCGATTGCCTCATGGCGTTATACACCCCGGAATTGATCAAGGGTGAGATCGATGCCATCATCGCCGGGGACCAGCCCGCCGAAACCCATCCCAACGTGCTGCGTATCGCTTTTGCCATGGAATTGTCCCGCCGCGGTATGGATAGTCCCGCCTTATTGCTGTATGAAGCGGCCCGTGCCGTCCGGCCCCTGCCGGCCAGAATCGAGGCCCACGTCAAAGTTGTCCGGAAGCGTTTGAAGAGGGGGCCGGCCAAAGATCAAAATTCCTTGAGCGCTTCGCGTGATCAAACGCCCGCCTATCAGCTTAAGGTGCGGCTTGCGAATCGACTTGCCCGTCTGCGGGGATTGATCCGTAGCCTGCGCAAATCCTGAACTCAGATCGCCAGCCCAGCCCTGAAACCACTGTGCATGGCCTCGAAAGCCGTGGCCACCTGGTCTGCATCGCCCACGGTGGTATAAGGGATTTGTAACTTTTCCAGGGTGGCCGCAAGGGGGTGAAACGGCTGGGTGCCGACCCCCAGAACCACCGTGTCCGCCGGGAGTTCCTGCCGACGGCCGTTTCCTGTTTCGACCATGACGCCGTCCGGTGTGATTTCCAGGGCCTTGGTGGCGGGCATCACCTTCACAGCAGTGCGCTGCATATCCTGAAGTAAGGTCCAACGCGTGGTTTTACCGAGCCCCTGTCCGATGCGGTCGATCATTTCGATCAAGGTCACCTCTTTGGTCCCATTGACGGCCAGCTCATAAAGGTCCTCGATCGGTTCGGCTTGGTTGACCATGAGAAATTTGAGGGCTTCACCGGAAAGGGTGCCCCGTTCAGCCAGAAAAAGGGCCGTCTCCACCCCCACGGCGCCGCCCCCGATGACAACCACCCGCCGGCCCGTACGAACCCGATGGCGCAGTATATCCCAGGCCTGGACGACATGGTCTCGGTCAATACCCGCAATGGGAGGTGTGATCGGCTGGCCGCCGGTGGCCAGGATGACATGGTCAAGGCGATCTTTTAGAAACTGCTTTTCATCCACGGTTGTATTCAGATGAACCTTCACCGGACTGATGGCCACCTGGTTTGCCAGATCCCGGGCCAGTTCGGCAAATTCATTACGGCCCGGAGGGGCCGCGGCCAGATGGAGCTGTCCCCCGAGCTGATCGGATACTTCATACAGATGGACACGATGGCCTCGTTCGGCAGCTGTCAGGGCCGCACGCATGCCGGCGGCCCCGCCGCCGACGACCGCAACCACCTTGGGTGTTGCGGCCTGGGCCATTTCCCGGCATTCAGCCTCATGGCCGGCTTTAGGGTTGCAGAGGCATTCCACACTCTTGAGTTTGAACAGGTTGTCAAAGCAGCCCTGGGCACAGGCCACGCAATGGACGATTTCCGTTTCCCGGTTTTGACGGGCCTTTTCAGGAAGGTCAGGGTCGGCAATCAGGCTGCGTCCCATGGCGACCATGTCGCACATGTCATCCAGGAGCAAATCCCGGGCCGTGGCCGGATCATTGACACGATGACCGTAAATAACAGGAATCGTCACCCGGGTCTTGATGGCGCGCGCCAGATAGGCGAAGGCGCCACGGGGAACGGCTGTGGTGATCTGGGGTACGCGGGCTTCATGCCAGCCGACATTGATGCTCAGCGCATCGACGCGGCCTGTTTCCTGCAACGCGCGGGCGTAGGTCTGCAATTCGCGGCGATCCTGTCCGCCCTTCATGAAGTCATTGCCGTTCATGCGGACGATGACGGGAAAATGCGGGCCGACCGTGTGCCGTATGGCCTGCATGACTTCAAGGCCGAAGCGCATGCGGTTTTCCAGCGAACCGCCATATTCGTCTTCCCGCTGGTTGGTCAGGGGGGACAAGAATTCACTGATCAGATAGCCAGTGCCGCTCAGGATTTCCACGGCATCGAAACCCGCCGCCTGGACGCGGCCGGCAGCCTGGGCAAAACGTTCGACAACCGTTCGAATTTCCGGGATGGTGAGGGCGCGCGGAGTTTCTTTGGTCATGCGCGAGGCGATGGCCGATGGTGCCACCGGTTGTTGCCCGTTGAGAAAAAAAGAGAAATTGTAGCGGCCGGCATGGTTGAGCTGCACCGCGGAACGCGCTCCGTTTTCCTTGATGGCTTTGGCCAACCGGGACAGGCCGGGAATAAATGTATCTTTATGGGCCCCGATGTTGGTGGTATTGCCGGAAAACTCGTCCACTGTGGCATAACCGACGCAAATGAGACCTGCGCCGCCCCGCGCCCGTTCGGTATAAAAGGCCACCAAGGGGTCGCTCACTTCGAAATCGACGGCCATGCCTAGATGCATGGCCGGCATGTAAATCCTATTTTTAACATGCAACTGGTTGATCATGATCGGTTCAAAGATGGGATCCCTCATGGATACAAGACCTCCCCCGCAATGATTTCAAGACGGCTTGGGTTAATTGATGGGCGATACTTTGCAGAAAAACTTAAGCATATGCTTAAGCCATCGAAACTGCAACGATTATCTTTAAAATCCGTTCGAGCAGGATGCGCTTTTGTAGGCCCCGTGATCGTGATATCGGTTCCGGGCGTTTTGGCTAAAAGAAAACGGTTATTCGCGAAGCGAATAACCGTTAAGGAGGAAACCTTATATGAAAGGTTAGGTTAGGTTGGCCATAGGTAAAAGCAAACAGCATGCCAAATTTGCTTATAAGTGTTTGATAAAATATATATTGCAACAATTTCAATTGGTTATAAATTTTCGGCATGACTTTTTGTGTCAACTCCAAACTGGAAAACGTTCCGAGTGGTGCCAGAAAATTCAAAAATATTAACCTCTCTTTTTCCCATATATCGATAACATCTTGATTAAACAAATACTTATCATTATAAGCCCGAAAGTTCAAAAATTTGAACCTCTCGCGCACGATCCGGCATGGATTGCATTATCTATATGATAATATTGTATAATTAAACTTATTCAATTTTAATTGTTGGATAGACAAACTTCATGGTTGTTCTCAGGGCGGGTGTTTATGGATAGTTGCATCAGGCAAGACCCCATGTACCGCTACCTGTTGGTTTTGACGGTGGCGTCGGCCTTTGGATTGCAAGGCTGGCGCACCCTCTTCAACAATTTTGCGGTCGAAGTGGCCGGGCTCAATGGCAGCCAGGTGGGTATCATCCAGTCGGTGAGGGAAGTCCCTGGTTTTCTGGCCTTGTTGGCGGTTTATTTTCTGCTGGTCATGCGCGAACATCGCCTTTCGGCCGTGTCCATTCTCATTTTGGGGGTAGGCGTCGGAATCACCGGTATGATGCCCACCATGGGAGGACTCGTCATGACGACCCTCATCATGAGCATCGGCTTTCACTACTACGAAACCACCAACCAATCGCTGACGCTGCAGTATTTCGATCAGGGCACCGCTCCGGTGGTCTTCGGACGTCAGCGAAGCTATGCGGCCGCGACGAATATTGCGGTGGGGATTGCCATTTACGCCCTGGCGTTCGTTCTGTCTTATATGGTGATGTATCTTCTGATGGGGATTGCCCTGTGCGGCATGGCGTTCTGGGGGTTTCGGAAAGATCCGGCCCGCAGCAGCCTGCCGGTTCAGCGTAAGCAGATGATTCTGCGCAAGCGCTACGGGCTGTTCTATTTTCTCACCTTTCTATCCGGGGCCCGACGGCAGATTTTCACTTCTTTCGCCGTGTTTCTTCTCGTGAAACGCTTTGGCTTTACCGTCCAGGAAATCACTCTCCTGTTTATTGTGAACAACGGAATCAATTATTTTCTGAGTCCGATAATCGGCAAAGCCATCGTGCGTTATGGCGAGCGCCGGGTGCTTTCGCTCGAATACGCCAGCATGATCGTCATCTTCATGGCCTATGCCGGGGTGCAGTCCAGGTGGATGGTGGCGGTCCTGTATGTTCTGGATCATATTTTTTTCAACTTTGCGATTGCTATCCGCACCTATTTCCAAAAAGTCGCCGATCCGCGCGATATTGCGCCCAGTATGGCCGTAGGATTTACCATCAACCATATTGCCGCCGTGGCGCTGCCTGCGATCGGAGGGATGCTGTGGATGGTGGATTATCGCATCCCCTTCGTGGGCGGTGCGATGCTGGCGTTCATATCCTTGGCCGGGGTCCAGTTTATCCGTCTCCCCAAATCGGCGTAGGCCGGAAAGCCGCGTTCCGGCAGCAGGATGCGCACGCTGTTAGAAGATGCCGTCGATGACCTGGTGACAGTAGGCGCAGTGGTTCGTATCGATCAGATTGGTGCGGCTGCGGTAGTGAAACCGATTGACCACGATGTTGCCGCAGGCGGGGCAGAGGGTGTTTTCACCGCCGCCGCCGGACACGTTGCCGACATAGACATAGCGCAGCCCGGCCGCCATGCCGATGTCGCGGGCCCGGTTCAAGGTTTCCAGCGGGGTGACGGGCCGCTCGGTCATGCGATAGGTCGGGTGGAAACGGCTGATATGCCAGGGGGTTTCCGGTCCCAGATCCACCGCCACGAAGCGCGCCAGAGCCTTCAATTCTTCCGGATCATCGTTTGCACCCGGGATCAGGAGGGTTGTAACTTCCACCAGCACCCCACCCGCTTTCATGCGCTTCAGGGTTGCCTTGACCGGCTCCAGCCGAGCCCCGCAGGTCTCCTTGTAAAAACTTTCCGAGAACGATTTCAGGTCGACATTGGCCGCATCCAGGACGGGCAGCAGCATATCCAGGGCTTCCGCAGTCATGTAGCCGTTGGTGACGAAAATGTTACGCAAACCGGCAGCCCGGGCCAGCCGGGCGACGTCCAAAGCGAATTCGAAGAAAATCGTGGGTTCGGTATAGGTATAGGCAATGCTCGCACAGCCGTTGGCGCGTGCCTCGGCCACAACGGCCTCCGGCGTCACCGTTTGCCCGACAATCGCCCCCTGGTGGTCTGTCGGCATTTGGGCGAGGTCCGCATTCTGGCAGAAGCGGCACTTGAAATTGCAGCCTACCGTGGCAATGGAATAGGCGCGGCTGCCGGGGAGCATGTGGAATATCGGTTTTTTCTCAATGGGATCGACGTGCTGGGCAACCAGTTGGCCGTAGACCAGGGATTCGAGCCGGCCGTCGCGGTTTTCGCGCACCTGACAGATGCCGCGTCGACCGGCGGTAATTTTGCAACGATGGGCGCAAAGGAAGCAACGAACGGCATCTTTTTCGAGGGGGGTATAGAGCAGGGCTTCCATGACAGGGCTCCTTTAAGCATTCGGGTGGGACAGCGGCAGACCCGGCAAGGCCCGGGTCGTGCCGCCGGCCTGATAGCGTAGCGTCAGGGGGCGGGTCCGGAAGCGGGGGACCAGGGATACCACGACACCGGCAAAGGTGCCGAAGGGACAGCGTTGTACGAGGTGCGAGCGTTCGAGGCGTGAGATCAGCCCGTTGGGCTTGGCGGATAGCTGGCACACCGTCCGCCAGGACATGGGGGTTTTGCCGAGTTGGTCGGTAAACATCTGTTTGATTTCCCAGACGCTGAAAAAACGGGCCTTGTTGAAAATGGTGGGGGAAAACAGTCCTCTCACCCGACGTTGAAAACCTTTGATGGCGTAGCGGTTGAGAACGCCCAGAAACACACGGTCCTTGGCCACCCGGCAGGCTTCCTCAATGGCTTTCGGGGGCTGTTCCACGAATTCGAGGGTAGTGACAAGAACGGCGTAGTTAAAGGAGTTGTCGCCGAAAGGGAGGTCCTCGGCGTATTCACGATAGAAGTCCACACGGTTCTTGAGTTGGCTGACGGCGATATCGAGCATATAAGGAGAAGGATCAATCCCCGTCACCTGCAGACCGAAATCCAGAAAAGGCTTTAAGCTGACGCCGCTGCCGCAACCGATATCCAGCAAGGTTTCCCCGGGCAGCGGGTTGAGCATATCGAGCATCAGCCGGCTCTCGAGCTCCGCCGCAAATCGCCGGCGCGGGTCGTTCAGCCACCGTTCATAGTCCCTGGCATCATTGAAATCGAATACATGTCCCATGGGAGAAACTCTAGTCAACTCCATGGAAATATCAAGAGGGACGCCACGGCAGGTGGCCGAAACAAAACAGGCACGGCCGCAATACCGGCGGGCGGCGAAGCCTTGGGAAACTGGCGGAGAGGCTTATTCCGCGGCTTTGGCCGCCGGGGTACTCCCGGACGGGGCCTTCGCCTCCTTGGGCGCCTGTCCGCCGGTCGGCGTTTCAGCTGTGGCCGCTGTGGTTTCGGCCTTCCCCGGGGTGCTTTTTTTCTTGCGTCGCCAGCGGCGCCGTTTCTTTTTGGCGGGCTCCGCCTTTATCTCAGGTGTGGGCTCCGGTGTCGCTAGCGTTTCAGCAGCCCCCTGGGGCGGTGTGAATCCAAAGAAGGTGCCCGGGAAATAGTTGGGGGAACGGTTTTTGAGCTTGTCCAGCTGACGGCTGGCGGTAGTTTGGCGCGGCCCCCGTCCGGCCGCGGGCTGACTGTTGCGCGGGCGTGACGGCTTGTGGGATGTTCTTTTCGGCTTCGCGTACCGCGACGTTTTCACCGGCCCGGCCTGGTCTTTGACGAACCAGTCATCTTCCGGCCAGATGATCGGCAGCTTGTAGCCCAGCATCTCCTCAAGCGGCTCTAAATGGAAAACATAATTTTCACAGGCCAGGGAAATCGCCTCGCCGGATTTGCCGGCGCGGGCCGTGCGCCCGATCCGGTGGACATAACTTTCCGAGTCCTGGGGCAGATCGTAATTAATGACGTGGGAAATATCCTCGACATGAATGCCCCGGGAGGCCACATCGGTGGCCACCAGGATTTTGACCTGGTCGTTTTTAAATTGTTCCATCAGCTTGAAGCGTTGGCGCTGGGGTAGATCCCCGGTGATGCCTTCCGCCGGGAAACCATTGCCCTTCAGTTTTTCGGCCAGCCATTCCACGCCGGACTTGGTATTGGCGAAAATCAGCACGCGGTGCCAGTCCTCACGGTTTAGAATGCCAAGCAACAGGGGCAGTTTGCTTTCCTGGCCGACGTGGATCAGCGACTGGTTGATACGCTCCACGGTCACTTCTTCCGGTGTCACCGAAATGAACTCGGGCAGGTTCATATATTCATAGGTAAGCTCCAGAACCCGGTGCGACAGGGTGGCTGAAAAGAGCATGGATTGACGCTTTTCGTAATGGGGCAGCTTGCGCAGGATGAAGCGCATGTCTTTGGCAAAACCAAGATCCAGCAGCCGGTCGGCCTCGTCGATGACCACGATCTTGATATTGTCAGTTTTGAATATGTGTTGCTTATAGTAGTCAATAATGCGGCCCGGCGTGCAAATAACGATGTCTACACCGCTTTTGAGGGCATCGGCCTGCTTCTGATAATCGACGCCACCCACCACCTGGACGCAGCTCAGACCGGTATGGGCGCCCAGCAAAAGGGCTTCTTCGTAAATCTGAAAAGCCAGTTCCCGGGTGGGCGCGACAATCAGGGCCGACGGTGTCCCTGGCTGGCGGTCGGACATTTTGAGCAGGCGTGTGAACATGGTGACCAGAAAAGCGCCGGTTTTGCCGGTGCCGGTCTGGGCCTGGCCGGCAATATCCCGGCCTTCCAGAGCCACGGGCAGCACCTGGGCCTGGATGGGGGTGCAGCGCGTGAATTGGGCATCTTGCAGGCCCTGCAGCAGGCTTGCAGGCAAATCGAAGCGGTCGAATGTCGCTTGGGTGAGAAAAGCCGGTTTATCGGCGCGCTCGGATGGTTGGGGCGCGTCCGGAGATTCGATCATAGTGTCCTCATTGGTTGTAAGGCGGGTAGGTGCCATTGATATTTCATCCGAATTTGGTGGATTATACCCTTTTTTCAAGAATTTGCAAGTTATTGCACGCATGGCCCGGCGTATGGTGTTCATTATCGATCCCGGTGTTGTTTAATCCTTGAACAGCCGCAAAGCGATCTTGGAAATGGGTCAGGCCGCTTTCGACCGTTGCAAAACCGCCTGCCGCCGGACTGAACGCCGGTGCCATCCCAGGGAATCGTTCGCGGGTGGTTACGATGCCAAACATATTGATTTTTTGGCACGTTCAGTAGATAACCACAATTTACGGCGAGGCGGCCGTAAAAGCAAGCGGCGCTGTTGAAATTAAAAGCGCCGGGCAATACGATTATTCTACGGGTACGACATGGCCCGGAGTGGTTGGGGTGTGCCGCCCACATGACGGAGCATGACGGGGACGATGAAAAATTTTTTCAAGGTGGCGGATATCGAAGCGGTTTGCGCCCTGCGGGCCCAATTCCCAGTGGTGGCCGCCGAAGCGGTGCCGCTGACGTCCGTCGATGGGCGTATTCTCGCGGAGACGGTCGCCGCCGATCTGGATATTCCCGGCTTTGCCCGTTCCACCATGGACGGGTATGCGATGCAGGCGGCCACCACCTTCGGAGCCAGCGAGAGCAATCCCGGGTATGTGACTGTGGTGGGATCGGTGGCCATGGGCGAACAGCCCGCTCTTCGGATCGGGCCGGGGGAGGCGGTGCGTATTGCCACAGGGGGAATGCTGCCGCCGGGCGCCGATGCCGTGGTGATGATCGAGCATACCGAAATCCTCGACGAGGCCACGATTGAAGTCTATAAAAGCGTTGCACCCGGCCAGCACGTTGTTGCCAGGGGTGAGGATATCGCCGTGGGCGACAATCTGCTCGTCCGCGGCCAGCGGGTGCGTCCCCAGGAAGCCGGACTGTTGGCGGCGATGGGGTGCGAGACGGTGCTTGTATACCGCCAACCGCGTATTGGCATCATTTCCACCGGCGACGAAGTGGTCCCGGTGTCCGTCGTGCCCGGTCCCGGACAGATCCGCAATGTGAATTCGACCACTCTCGCGGCCATGGTACGGGCGGCCGGGGGGCGGCCTCGGGACTACGGTATCATCAACGACAACGCGGATCGCCTCAAAACCGCCTGCGCCCGCGCCTTGGCCGAAAACGACATGCTTCTTGTCTCGGGTGGCAGTTCGGTGGGGATGCGGGATTTTACCATCGAGGCCTTCGAAGCCCAGCCGGCGTCTGCCATCATGGTGCACGGCGTGTCCATAAGCCCGGGCAAACCAACGATCCTGGCCCGGTCCGGTGACAAGCCCATGTGGGGCATCCCGGGCCATGTGACGTCGGCCATGGTCGTCTTCCGTGTGCTGGTGGAGCCCTTTATTTTCCATCTGGGCGGGTGGAACGATGGTTCTCGCCAGCGCTTGACGATACCGGCCCGCCTGGCGCGCAATCTGGCGTCCGCCCAGGGGCGGGTGGATTTCGTGCGCGTCCGTCTGGTGGATCGCGAAGACGCGCTCTACGCCGAGCCCCTCTTGGGCAAATCCGGCCTTATCAATACCATGGTCAAGGCGGACGGGCTGGTGCGTATTGCGGCCGATGCCGAGGGCCTCGACAAGGGCGATCTGGTAGCCGTAGAACTTTTCTAAACCGGCATTCCTTGTCTGGCGGTGTTGCGCCAACATGGAATTTTCCGGATATCCATCAGTTTTTGTACCTTGACGACCTTATGGCGTCACCGTTTTTACGAACAGAACCACTCAGCGATGTTCGAAGGACATGCCCGAACATTTAGATTGAAGGATGGACTGGAATGACCAGTAAACGCAATATCTATCTCAAGATGAAACCGTTGGAAACCGCGCGAGACCTTGTGTTCAAGCACTTTCCGGCGCCCTCGCCCCCCATCACGGAAACGGTGCCGGTACCGGAAGCCGTGGGGCGCGTGCTGGCGGCCCCTGTGTTTGCCCGCTTGTCTTCACCAAACTTTCATTCGGCCGCCATGGACGGAATTGCGGTTCAAGCCGAGCAGACCTTTGGCGCCAGCGAAACCAGCCCGCGTCAGCTGCAGATCGACCGGGAGGCTTTTTTTGTCAATACCGGCCATGTCCTGCCGGTCGATACCAACGCCGTCATCATGATCGAACATGTCAACGATCTCGGTGACGGGCGGATGGAAATCGAAGCCCCGGCCTTCCCATGGCAGAATGTGCGCCGCATGGGCGAGGACATCGTCGCCACCGAACTCCTATTCCCCCGTAACCATGTGATGACACCCTATTGTATCGGGGCGCTGCTTTCCGGCGGGATTTTTGACGTCGAGGTGCACGCGCGACCCAGGGTACGGATCATTCCGACGGGATCGGAGCTTGTGAGCTGGCGATCGCCCCAGGCCCGGCAACTGCAGCCGGGACAAGTGCTGGAGACCAATTCCTACGTCCTGGGGGAGCTGGTCAAGGCGGCCGGCGGCTGTTTCGAGCGCGACGCTATTATCGTCGATGACCCGGAAATGATCCGTCAGGCGGTGGAAGAGGCCGTGCAGGGCGACTTTGACATGGTTCTGACGGTGGGGGGGTCTTCGGCCGGATCGGAGGATCATGCCAAGCGCGTGGTGGCCGAGTTGGGTGAGATCCTGGTGCACGGCGTGACCATGATGCCCGGCAAACCCCTTCTGGTGGGAGACGTCGCCGGCAAACCCGTCTTCGGCATTCCCGGCTACCCTGTTTCGGCCATCATCGCGTTCGAGCAGTTTGTCCGACCGCTGCTGCGGCGCTATATGGCGCAGCCCGATGCCAAGCCGCAAATCCTGTCGGTGGAGACGGCCCGCAAAATTCCCTCCAAACTGGGCACCGAAGAATTCCTGCGGGTGAAACTGGGCCGAGTGGGACCGCGGGTGGTGGCTGCGCCCCTGCCCCGTGGCGCCGGCTGCATCACTTCCATCACCGAGGCCGATGGGATTATTAGAATTCCCCGTAATGTTGAAGGGTTGCGCGAAGGTGAACAGACGGTGGCGGAACTGCTGCGACCGGCCGAGGCGATTGACAAGACCATTATGATCGTCGGCAGCCACGATAACAGCCTGGATATTCTGGCCGATGAAATCCGGCGGGGGGCATCAGGCCTCACCCTGTCGTCGAGCCATGTGGGCAGCATGGGCGGGCTGATGGCCATCAAACGCGGGGTTTGTCACCTCGCCGGATCCCATTTGCTCGACACCGATGATGGCTCTTACAACAGCTCCTATATTCGCAAATATCTGCCGGGAAGGGACGTCCGTCTGGTGCATCTGGTCATGCGGGATCAGGGGCTTATTCTGCCGAAGGGCAACCCCAAAGGCATCGCCGGCCTGGAAGATCTCGTGCGGTCGGAAGTGCGCTTCATCAATCGGCAGAACGGGGCGGGAACCCGCATCCTGCTGGACTTCCAACTGAAAGCGCTGGGGATCGATCCCGCGGTTATCAACGGGTATGCCGACGAGGAATTTACCCACATGGCCGTGGCCGTGGCCGTGCTCAGCGGTACGGCCGATGTCGGCCTGGGCATCCAGGCGGCGGCCCAAGCCCTGGCGTTGGACTTTATTCCGGTGGTTACCGAGCAATACGATCTGGTAATCCCGGGAGAATTCTTTGATGATGCCGGTATCCAGGTTCTTTTGGAAACCATCCGCAGTGACCGCTTCAAGCAGCGCGTTCAGGCGCTGGGAGGGTATGGGACCGAGAGGACGGGGCAAATCCTGGAGGTGTGAGGCCTCAGTTAAGATCTTCTTCCGCAATACCGGCCGGTGCGGATTTGGCCACCTTCAAGGGTTGCGCGCCTGGGCAGCGGTAGGCCTGGGCCGCGGCGGCCACACTATAGGTGTGCAGCCAAACGAGGTGGGTGGCGCCCGCCATCGCGGCCCGCTGCATGACCCGCTGTTTAACGCCGGTGGTGTCGGCATAGTGCTTGAGGACACCACCGTCTTCCCGACCGGGGTTGGATGTTTCGGCGAAGGTGCCGATGCACTCACACTCCGACATCAGGGCGGCATCGGTTTCTACTAGCCCATAAAAGCGGGCACAGCCGGTCAGGACCATGAATGCGGCCGCAAGGGCCGCTAACGCAAAGCGGAGCATTCTCTTTTCCTTTCCAATCCTTATAAACATTGCGAACGCATGGGACCTTCATGGATTATCGGCAGCTGGCCGCCAAACTTTAATCTTGGAGTGCCATGGAAGGAACACGGCCATTGAATATTTTGAATACCCGCAAACTGACGGACTTACCTTTTCTTAACCTTTTCCGCACCCGTTACGAAGATCGCCACGGCGATCCGAAGGCCTGGATTTTTGCTTCCCGGCAGGACCCCCCGCGCCTTGTATCCGAAGAATGGTATGTTCCGGATGCGGTGGTCATCGTCCCCTATCACGTCGCCCGGCGCAACATGGTGATTATCGAGGAGTTTCGTGTGGCGATAGGGGGTTACCAATACGGGTTCCCGGCCGGTCTGGTGGATGCCGGCGAAACGATCGAGACCACCTGCCGCCGTGAGCTTTTGGAGGAGACCGGCCTTACGCTTGGCCGCATCCTGCGGCAGAGCCCGCCGGTGCTGTCATCGTCCGGGATTACGGACGAAACCGTCGCCATGGTGTTCGTGGAGTGCGACGGCACACCGAGCAATCGGGCCAACGAAGGATCCGAGGATATTCGCACACTGTTCGTTGGGCGGCAGGAAGCCCAAACCATCTGTGCGGCGGCGGATCGACGTATGGACGTCAAGACCTGGATCGTGCTGTCGGCCTATGCCCAGTTCGGGGTCATCTGAACGGTTGGCCGTCGATTCCTGCTCCGGTTGACTTTTCACAGGGGGCAGTTATTATTCCATCAATGCGGGCAACGCTGGTTGTTCGGCCGTTAAAAAGTCATGGCATGGGTTCTGCGAGGCGTATGCGTTTTCTCCTTTATAATATTCGATATGGCGCCGGTACCGGCTGGAAAATTCATTTTCCGGTGCCTTTCAGCGGCTATCTCCGGCATACGAGTGATAATTTCCGCCAGATCACCGAGTTTATCCGGTCGGTCAACCCGGACATTACCGGCCTGATCGAGGTGGACAGCGGGTCTTTTCGATCCCATCGCAACAATCAGGCCCGGCTGGTGGCCGAAGAAATTCAGCACCATCACGTCTTCGGCAACAAATACAGCGGGCGCTCCATGGTGCGCAAACTGCCTTTGTTCAATAAACAGGGCAACGCCTTCCTGACCAATCAAGATGTCCGCAACTTGCGTTTTCATTATTTCAACCGCGGTTTCAAGCGCCTGGTTATCGAGGCCGAACTGGAGGAGTTCACCACCTTTGTGGTGCATCTCTCCCTGCATTACCGCCATCGCCAGGAGCAATTGCGGGATCTCTATCAATTGGTTCGCCGGTCCGGCAAACCGGTGATTGTGGCGGGGGATTTCAATGTGTTCCGCGGAGAAAGCGAGCTCACCCACTTTTTAGGGGCGAGCGGCCTGCTGAACGCCAACGCCGCCGGTCACCCCTCCCATCCCAGTCGGGCGCCGCGACGTCAATTGGATTTCATCTTGCACAGTCCGGGGATCGAGGCCCATGGATTCGAGGCGCCCCAGGTCCCCTTTTCCGATCATATCCCATTGATCTGGGATTTTGAAATTCGCCATTACAGCGGTATCGCCCGTGCGGCTTAGGCCACAAGGTGTTCCCTGTGAGCGGGAATCCACCCGCAATATATAAGGAGGTTGGCCATGGGAGCACAGATTCGTTGCCGCCGGTTAGGGCGTGTGGCCGGGATTGCCGCGGGGCTGTTCTTTATGGGGTGGGCCATGCTCGGCTGTGCTTCCGGTGTGTCGGAGGCCTCCCGCGCCATGGTGACTTACAAGGGGTCTTTTCAGGAATTGCAGGCCGCACCGGACCAGCATCGCGGTCAGGTTGTCATGTTTGGCGGACGGATTGTGGAAACAGCCCCCTCGAAGACCGGGACCGAGATCACGGTTCTTCAGTTGCCCCTGGGAATCTCGGATAAGCCCGCCCTCGACAAGCCTTCGGAAGGACGGTTTCTCATTGCGTCACCGGAATTTCTCGACCCGGCCGCCTATCCGAAACTGACCCTCATTACCGTCGTCGGCGAGGTCACCGGTCATACGGTTCGGCCGGTGGGGGAGTATCCCTATGACCTGCCTGTTCTTCGGCCCATCGAAATCAAGCAATGGACAAGCAGTGATTGGGGAGGCGGTGGCGGGCCGGCGGTGAATGTGGGCATTGGCGCCGGCAGCCATGGCGGCGGCGCGGGCTTCGGCATTTCGTTCTAGACTTGAAGCCTTGAGCTAATCAGCGTCGGAGCCGTTGTTGATGCGATCCCGTAGCGCTTTGCCGACTTTAAAATTCGGCAGCCGTTTGGGCGAAACGGACACCGCGGCACCGGTTTTCGGGTTGCGGCCGGTATAGCCGTCGTAGCGTTTGACTTTGAATGTACCGAAACCACGGATATCGACGCGATCGTCGCTTGCCAGTGACTCCGACATACTCTCAAAGATGACGTCCACGACTTGCTTGGCTTTTTTTTGGGACAAGCCCTCTTCCTGAGCGATAAGTCGGTTCAGTTGCTCACCCGTCAACTGCATTTCTCATTCCTCCAACCTGATCTGCGCTTTTGGCCTGGCTGCCATTCCGGCAACGGAATTATCGAATAATGCCTGTCAGTAACGATAATTGTTAATCGAATCGAAGGAGGATTACAATACGGTAAAATAAAGGTCATAATACGTAGTTAAATAGAGTATTGAGGCCGATACAAATGGGGATCGGGCGCTGATCGATTTTCAGCCCGCCGGAGGGAACAGCAAAAAAGAAGGGCAGCCGCCTAAAGAACAGCGGCTACCCTTCTTTCCGGGGAGAAGCGGTCTGCGATATGGGATCGCAGACCACCTTGGGTTGTTTAGATATCGAAATACAGGAAGAACTCGTGGGGATGCGGTCTCAGGTTGACATCGTTGACCTCGTTGGCCGTTTTATATTCGATCCAGGTATCGATGACGTCCTGGGTGAACACATCGCCTTTGAGCAGGAAGGCATGGTCATCGGCCAGCGCGGCCAGGGCTTCCTGCAGTGATCCCGGCGCGGAAGGCACGTCGGCCAATTCTTCAGGCGACATGCCGTAGATGTCCTTGTCCAGGGGGTCACCGGGGTGGAGTTTGTTTTCGATGCCGTCCAGGGCCGCCATGAGCATGGCCGAGAACGCCAGGTAGCCGTTGCAGGACGGATCAGGTGTACGGAATTCGATGCGTTTGGCCTTGGGCGAGGCGGAATACATCGGGATACGGACCGAAGCACTGCGGTTGCGGCTGGAGTAGGCTAGGTTCACCGGCGCCTCGAAGCCGGGCACGAGCCGCTTGTAGGAGTTGGTGGTGGGGTTGGTAAACGCGCACAGGGCCCGGGCATGTTTCAGGATGCCGCCGATGGCGTAAAGGGCGGTATCGGAAACGCCGGCATAGCCGTCACCGGCAAAGGTGGGTTCGCCATCCTTCCAAATGCTGAGGTGGGTGTGCATGCCGGTGCCGTTGTCTTCAAAAAGCGGTTTGGGCATGAAGGTCACCGTATACCCGTTGCGGGTCGCCACGTTTTTCAGAACATACTTGAACCACATGAGTTGGTCGCCCATTAGCAGCAGCGGCTGGAAGCGCATGTCGATTTCCGATTGCCCGGCGGTAGCAACTTCATGGTGCTGGCATTCCACGGCAATGCCGAGTTCTTCCAAAACCAGCAGCATCTCGGTCCGTAGGTCCTGGAACTTATCCATTGGCGGAACGGGAAAATAACCCTGTTTGTGGCGGGGCTTGTAACCCAGGTTAGGGCCCTCGTCACGGCCGGTGTTCCAGATGCCCTCAATCGAGTCGATTTCGTAGAAGGACCGGTGGCGGGAAGATTCGAAGCGAATTTCATCGAAAATGAAAAATTCCGCTTCCGGTCCAATAAAAGCCGTGTCGCCGATGCCAGTGCTCTTGAGGTAGGCTTCGGCCTTTTGGGCGATGTAGCGCGGATCCCGGGTGTAGGATTCCCGCGTCACAGGATCGACGATGTTCCCGATCAGGACAAGAGTCTCCGCCTCGAAAAAGGGATCCATTTTGGCCGTGGTCGGATCGGGAATGACAAGCATATCGCTGGCGTTGATAGGCTGCCAGCCGCGGATGCTGGAACCGTCAAAACCGAACCCGTCCTCGAAGCTGGACTCGTCCAGTTCACACATAGGGACCGTAAAATGCTGCCACACGCCCGGGAAATCCAGAAAGCGGATATCCACAACCTTGGCGCCCTTTTCCTTTGCAAAAGCCAATACTTCTTTGGGTGTCATAATGCTCCTCCTTGTTGAGTCATAAAGTGTAAACTTGCTTCACATGCGGCAAACCTAAACCCATCAATGATGAAAATCGAATATCGCGAAGCACCTGATACAAACAACATCCTAAAGGGCATCGGTGCCGGTCTCGCCTGTCCGAACACGAACCGCTTCTTGCACGTTTAAGACGAAGATCTTGCCGTCTCCCAGTTTGCCGGTATTGGCAGCCTCGCGTATTTTGGCCACCACGGCTTCGGCCTGATCATCTGCGACAACGACTTCCACTTTGATCTTGGGGATGAAATCCACCACATATTCGGCACCGCGATAGATTTCCTTGTGCCCTTTCTGGCGGCCGTAGCCCTTGACCTCCGTGATGGTCATGCCCTGGATGCCGACCTCATTGAGGGCCTCCTTGACATCGTCAAGCTTGAAGGGCTTTACAATGGCTTCAATTTTTTTCATACGGTTCCTCCTGCGGATTCAGTTGGACCGGCCGGATTCGGCCGGTCGAAGCGTTAGACATTTTGAATTTCAAAGGCGCGCTCGCCATGCTGGGCATTGTCCAAGCCGGCCACCTCCTCGTCCTGATCAACGCGCAAGCCCCCGGTAATCAGTTTTGTAAGATAGGCGACGATCAATGTTCCCACGGCGGAAAAGGCAGCCGTACCGAGGATCGAAAGAAATTGTACCCACAATTGTCCGGGGTTGCCGTAAAACAGGCCTTGGGCGCCCTCGGTGACGGCAGGATTGGCAAACAGGCCGGTGGCCAAAGCCCCCCATATGCCGCATAACCCATGGACGCCGAAGGCATCCAGAGAATCATCATAGCCCAGCATGTTTTTAAGTTTGGAAACACTGATATAGCCGAGCAGCCCGGCCAGAAGACCGATCAGGAGCGATGCCGGCATGTTTACAAAACCGGCCGCCGGTGTAATGGCCACCAATCCGGCCACGACACCGGAGGCCAGACCGAGCACCGTCGGTTTGCGCGTGACAAACCATTCCGCCCCCATCCAGGCCAGGGCTCCCATGGCGGCGGAAGTGTTGGTGACCAGAAAGGCCGAGCCTGCTACGCCGTCGGCGGCCAGTTCGCTGCCGGCGTTAAAGCCGAACCATCCGAACCAGAGCAAGGCCGCGCCCAGGGCCGTGAGGGAGATGCTGGAAGGAAACATGGCTTCCTTACCATATCCAATGCGTTTACCCACCACAAGGGAGAGTACCAGGCCGGCGACGCCGGCATTGATGTGGACCACGGTGCCGCCGGCAAAATCCAGGGCTCCCATGGCACCCATCCAGCCGCCGCCCCAGGCCCAATGGGCAACAGGCGAATAAACGAAGGTCAGCCATAGGGCTGCAAAAACGATCCAGGACGAAAATTTCATCCGGTCGACGATGGAGCCCAGCACCAAGGCTACCGTGATGCCGGCAAAGGTCATCTGGAAGAGCAGAAAAACATAGGTCGGAATGGTGCCCGAAAGGCTTTCCGCGCCAATGCCGTTGAGAAAGAGAAAGTCCAGACCGCCCACCAGCCCGGCCTGGCTGGGGCCGAAGGCCAGGGTATAACCCCACATGACCCAGATGACGCTTCCCAGGCAATAGGCCACCATGGTCATGGCAATGGTATTGAGCAGGTTTTTGTAGCGGGACATGCCGCCATAGAAAAGCGCCAGTCCGGCCGGGGTCATCATCATGACCAGGGCCGTGGCAACGATCATCCAGGCGGTATCCCCGGTGTCGAGGCCGTCGGCGGCCAGCGCCGCCGCAGGTGCGGCCAATACGATAGCAAGAGCACTAAGCAGTTTTCTTGTCATGGGTTTCACGTTCCTCTCCGCGGTTGTCGGTGTCCGTATCGTTTTCAGGCGGCAGGGCCGCCTGAATGGTCGTTTTAATGCGTTCCACCTGCCGGGGGTCGTCGACTTTCTGGCCGTCGAAATCCCGAACGTAGAAAACGTCCACCACCTGATCGACGTTGGTGGCAATCTTGGCCACCCATACGTCGAGTTGGCAGCGAAACAGGGCATCCGTAATGCGAAAGAGCAGGCCGGGAAAATCTTCCGCAAAGACTTCGACGATGGTGAAAAAGCTGGAAGTGGTATTGTCGATTTTGATGCGCTGCGGGCGGTCCATGGCGGCCGGCCGCGGTGAGCGGTAGGCCCTCATGCGGGACTGTAGCCGTGCGGACAAATCCAGCTCACCTTCCAGAGCCCGGAGCAGATGCTGGTGGGTGCGGTCCCATTTATCCGTTTCAAAAATCGGGTCGGGAGGCGGTTGCACCTTGAAAATATCCAGGGCGATATTGTTGCGCCAGGTAAAGATCTGGGCATCCAGGATGTTGATCTTGTTCAGCGTAAACACGCCTGCAATACGCGAGAAAAGACCCGGCTGGTCTTTGGCGCACAAAGTAACGATGCGCGTATTGGAGGTCATGGAAGGTTCGATTTCCCAGACAAAGCGTTCTTCGCCCAAGGTCCGATAGAGCCGGATATGCTCCTGAATGACCTCCGGCGGAACATTCTGCAGGTAACGCGGCGAGAGAATACTAAAAAGGGCTTCCACCTCCTTTTGCCGGCGCTTGGGGGTATGGGCCAGCAGGGCCTCGTGTTTGCGCTCCAAATCGGCAACGGCCTCACGCGAAGCCAGTTCGCCCTTTTCAAGCAAGTTGAGCACTTTCAGGAAAAGGTCTTTCAACAGGGCCGCCGACCAGCTGTTCCAGGCCTTGGGGCCGGTGGCCATGGAATCGGCCACCGTGAGCAGGTAGAGCATCTTGAGGCGATCGACGTCGTTGATGCGGCGGGCGCAGTAAAGCGCTGTTTCTTCGTCGTTGATGTCGCGCCGGGCAGCGGTCTTGGCCAGCAGCAGATGCTCCCGCACCAGGAAGGCCGCGGTATCGACCGCCGCCGGCGGATAGCCTTTTTCGGTCAGAATGCTCTTTGCGAGGACTTCGCCCTTCTCGGAATGATGGCCCCCGGGTTGACCCTTGCCGATGTCATGCAGAAGCGCTGCCCAGAGCAATAGTTTGCGCTGTTTGAGGTCGTCATAGATCCGGCAAGCCAGATCGTCTGACCGGTCGTCGGAGGCGTCCGCAAATTGTTTAAGGGTTTTTACGGTGCGCAACAGGTGCCGATCGACAGGGTAAATGTGATATTCATCATATTGAATGCAGTTGATGACGGCGTGGAATTCGGGGATGAAGCGCTCCAGAAGCCCGGCTTGAAGCATGGCATTGAGCACGTTGAAGGTCGGCGCCGGCGCCTGGAGAATTTTTTCGAAGGATTTCACGGCAACGCGCGAGTTGCGCAATTCTGCGTCGCAAAGATGTCCGAACTCGCGCACGATGCGAAGGGCTTCCACCCCCAAGGGCAGGCGCAGTCGGGCGCTTTCCTCGAAAATTTGCATCAACAGCAGGGGGAATTCCGACACGAGGCGTGCGGATTCAAACTGCAACGCATCCTTCACGATGACAATGCCGTCGATTTTGGTAACTTTGGCACGGCGTCGGAAGCGGCGTATCCGTTTCTCATACCCCTGTTCAAACAGGAACATGAGGTGCTGCTGCTTGATGAATTCCATCTGGCCGTGGAGATCCCCCAGGAAGCATTCCACCGGCTGTTGGCCATTCACCTTGCGGTAGCCCAGTGCTTTGGCGAGTTTGAGCTGATTCTCAAAATGCAGCTGGTCGTATTTGCGGCCGTTGAGCAGGTGCAGCCGATTGCGCACATTGTTGATAAAGGCCAGGGCGTCCTCCAACTGGCCGTATTCCTCGTGGGACAGGAAACCGAGATATTCCAGATCGCGGGCCTGGGTCAGGCCGGCCTTGATGCGGGCGATCCAGAGCATGGTATGGTAATCGCGCAGCCCCCCCTGGCCCTCCTTGAGATTGGGTTCCAGGAGATAGGCTGAATCGCCGAACCGTTCGTGGCGGGCCTGGTTGGACTCCACCAGCCAGTCGACCACCTTGCGGGCATGCCGCAGGACCACTTTCTGGCGCAGCTGTTGGGTGAGGGACGTATAGAGCCGGGACATGCCGCAAACAAAGCGGGCGTCGAGCAGCGGTGTCATAATTTCATAATCTTTACCGGCCAGAGAAAGACATTCTTTCAATGATCGGGTGGCGTGTCCCACATCCAGGCCGATGTCCCACAGAGGATAGACAATTTCCCGGATTAGCCCCTCGGCGGCATCCGGGACCCGTTTTTCAAACAGAATCAACAGGTCCACATCGGAGTGCACGCACTGGTCGCTGCGGCCATACCCGCCCAGAGCGATAATGGCATAGGGATTGCGGGTGATGTTCATGCGCGGGCCGATGGCGCTGGTTTCGAAGCTGGTGCGGAAGTACTCGTCCACAAGCCCCGCCATGGCATGCATGAACGCCGGCGCAGCCGTTCGCGGTAGTTCGCGGATCAGGCGGTTGCGGCCCGTTTCGAGAACTTTGGCCGCATTTGGTTCGGAATTTGCCATTTTTACCTTTGGAGGTCTTATCGTGATAGACTGTATGTGGGCTTTGAGCAATTGTTGTGCCATGGGCCGCTGTAGTCAACTATAATAATAATTACAGGCAGATATGATGATAAGCCACAATACGTTAAAAACCTTCAAATTACATTTATGTCTCGAAACGGCCCCATCAAATTACAAAAATGTATCCTTCTTCCTTAATTAAACGGTTTTTTCGGTGTGCCGTGAGGTGTGTGACGGGGAGCGCCCGGCTGGAGCCGCACGCGGGGAGTAAAGGTGTTAAGGCGGCCAGGCCCTTGTTTCGCAGGTGAGCGCGGGCCTGGTAAGAAAGGCTATCGTTTTGCCTCGACGGCCTGGATAGACGCTCTTAAAATGGAGACCATTTCGTCAATCTGTCCCTCGTCAATGGTGAACGGCGGGGCCAGCAGGATGTGGTCCCCGTGGATGCCGTCCACGCCGCCGTTACCCGGATAGGTGATAAGGCCCCGTTCGAAAGCCTGGCCGGCGACCTTGATGTTCATCTGGCGATCGCGATCAAACCAGGCCCGGGTGGCTTTGTCCCGGACCAGCTCGATGCCGGCGAAAAGGCCCAGTCCCCGGATTTCCCCTACGATGTCCAGGTTTTCAAGCTCGCCCAGTTTTTGGAGCAGATAGGCCCCCATTCGGCGGGAGCGTGCTATCAAGTCGTTTTCCTGAATATAGCGCAGCACGGCAGCGCCAATGGCCGTGGACAGGGGGTTCTGCCCGTAGGTGTGGCCATGCACGAATACCCCCGATCCGTTTTTAATGGTGGTGTGAATGTCGTCTTTCACCATGACCGCCCCCAGGGGGGTGTAGCCCGAACTCAGCCCCTTGGCCATCACGATCAGGTCGGGGACGACCCCCCAGTTGTCAATGCCGAAATTGGTGCCGCAACGCCCGATCCCGGTCATGACTTCATCCGCAATGAGCTTGATGTCATATTCGTCACAAATTTGTCGGATGCGCTGCCAATAGCCATCCTTGGGAACGACTGCCCCGGCCGTGGCCCCCACCACCGGCTCGGCGATGAAGGCGCACACCGATTCGGGCCCTTCGTGCTTGATGCAGCGTTCGAGTTCATCGGCGCACTGCAGGTCGCAGGTTTCGGGCTTGGCCTTGAAGCTGCATCGATAACAATAGGCCGGTTCAATGTGCGGCGTGTGCTGAAAGATAGGCAGATAGTGGCTGCGCCGTACGGTATGGCCGCCCAGGGCCAGGGCGCCGGTGGTATTGCCGTGAAAGCTCGACCAGCGGGAGATAATCTTGTACTTGTCGGGCTGGCCGGCCTCCCGCCAGTACTGGCGCACCAGTTTGACGGCCGATTCCACGGCCTCGGAACCGCCGGACAGGAAATAGGTGCGCGTCAGGGATTTGTCGGGGGCGATCTGGTGGAGTAACTCCCCCAGCTCACAGGCGGCCGGGTTGGTAAAGTGGCTGCTGTGGACAAAGGGGACTTTTTGGAACTGGGTCTGCATGGCTTCCAGAATTTCGGGAACACAATGACCGATGCTGACCACGCAGGCGCCGCCGGAGCCGTCGATGTAGCGCTTGCCCGCCGTGTCCCAGATGTAAACGCCCTCCGCCCGGTCGGCCACAGGGTAAATCTTCTTCAAATTCCGGTAAAAGACATGATCGCAAGGTTTCATTTTTGTCCTCTTTGCAGCGCTATGCTGAAAGCAGTGTTCCACTGCCGCCCCTGTTCGTCGACCCAAAGGTCATATCGGCCGCGACCCTGTAGCAGGTCGCGAGTGGTCAATCGATTTGCGCCAAAATGCGATCCTTATGATTCGGATTCAGCGCGAGGATCCGCCGGGCGTCCTCCGGGGATGCGATCTCACGCCCCATCAAGCGGGCGATAGCGGCGACCTTTTCCACCAATTGGGCGTTGGTGGCCAGGGTTCCGTCAGGCAGCTGCAAGTTGTCTTCGATACCGACGCGGACATGGCCGCCCATGGCAATGGCCGCCGTCGCCAATGGCAGTTCGGCCTGGCCGATGCCAGCCACCGTCCAAGTGGAATCCGGCGGCAGGGAATCCGCCAGGAAAACCAGGTTTCTGACCGTGCCCGGCATGGAACCGGGTGCGCCCAGCACAAAATCAAAGTGCAGGGGGAGCGCCAGAAACCCTTTTTTAACTAGGTGCAGAGCATTGCTGATCATACCGGTTTCGAATACCTCGATTTCCGGTTTGACGCCGGTATCGCGGAATACGCCAGCCAGAAAGGTAATGAAATCCGGCGCATTTTCATAGACGACGCCCGGCAGGTTATTGGAGCCTGTGGTAAACGAGGCCATTTCGGGTAACAGCCGCACCGGGTTGGCGCGCGCCTCCCAATCCTTTCCGGCCCGGGCGCCGGTGGACAGCTGGATGATCACATCTGGTGTGCGCGCCTTGATTCGGCGCACCGTATCCTTGAAAACCCTCAAATCAAGCGTCGGTTTTCCCAGGTGATCCCGTGCATGGACATGGAAAACGCTGGCTCCGGCCGCAACGCAGCGGTTTACGTCGGCCGCAATTTCTTCCGATGTGACGGGCACATGAGGCGTTTGCTCCCTTGTCGGTACATTGCCCGTCAAGGCCACGGTAATGATCAGCTTTTCCATAGGCCGTCTAATTGTCTATCCGGTAAGGATTGTCAACCTGAAATCAGGTTGCCGACAGGGGGGCTACGCCATTGGCCTTGACGGATACCGGTTTGGGCCGGGTGAAAAGAGCCGGGGTCCGGGAGGCGTGCAAGGCGCTCCCCGCGAGTGGCGTTGGGAAGATGGAGATTAACGGGCCACGGATGATTTTAATGAAATAAGGACGCCCGCAACCGCGGGCGTCCTTTCAGGGAGGATCGGGCCGGAGTGCTGGGATCAGGTTCCGGCCCCTGGCTTCGAATGAACGCTTGGGAGGCTCATTCATTCAGGCATATCTCAACTCTGGGCATAAGTAGAAGTCTCGAAGTCCGGGTAGGCGCTACCCCCGTGTTCAATGACGTCCAGGCCCTCGGTTTCCTCTTCGGGCGAAACTCGCAGGCCGATGGTGGCCGTTATGATTTTGAACATGATAAAAGCAATCCCAAAGGTATAGACAAAGCAGGCGGCGATACCGATCAGCTGAACGCCGATGATGGTAGCGGTGGTGCCGCCGATGTTGAAGATGCCGGCCGCCAGGGTGCCCCAGGCGCCGTTGACGCCGTGAACCGAAACAGCGCCTACCGGATCGTCGATCTTGATTTTATCGATGAAGAGCACCGAGATCACCACGAGAACACCGGCGATGGCGCCGATGATGATCGCACTGGCAGGGGAGACGTTGGCGCAGCCTGCGGTGATGGCTACCAGACCGGCCAGGGCGCCGTTGAGGGTCATGCCCACTTCAGGCTTGCCGAACTTGATCCAGGAGGTGATCAAGGCTGTACACGCCCCGGCGGCAGCAGCCAGGTTGGTGTTGACGAAGATCATGGCGATGCTTTTGTCGGCGGTTGTGGTGGAGCCGGGGTTGAAACCGAACCAGCCTAGCCACAGAATGAAGACACCCAGGGCCGCCAGGGGCATGTTATGGCCCATAATGGCGCGGGGTTTGCCGTCCGGCCCGTATTTGCCGATGCGCGGACCCAGCACGATGGCGCCGGCCAGAGCGGCCCAGCCACCCACGGAGTGCACCACGGTGGAGCCGGCAAAATCGATGAAGCCCAGCCCTTCCAGCCAGCCGTTGCCATGGTACAGGCTGCCCCAGGCCCAACTGCCGAAGACCGGATAAATGACCGTACTGACGATGGCGCTATAGATCAGATAGCTGACAAATTTGGTGCGTTCCGCCATGGCGCCGGAAACGATGGTGGCGGCCGTGGCGGCGAAAACCACCTGGAACATCCAGAAGGCCAGCACCCACGGATCACCGCCGGGCGTAAAATCACTGAGAAAAAATCCATCGGTGCCGAACCACCCGGTAGTGGTGGTACCGAACATGATACCGAAACCCACCGCCCAGTAGACGATGGAACCCACGGAAAAATCCATGAGGTTTTTCATCAGGATGTTGATGGCATTCTTGGCGCGCGTAAAGCCGGTTTCCACCATGGCGAAGCCGGCCTGCATGAAAAAGACCAGGGCTGCAGCGATCAGAGTCCAGAGATAGTTGGCATGGGTCTGCACCAGGTCGATGGCCTCCTTATTGCTCAAAGCGGTCGGCACTTCATCCCCTGCCCAGGCACTGCCGGCTGTTGCCGCGATCAGTACGAGAATAAATATCAATCTCCTCACGATGGCTCTCCTTATCTACTGTAGGTTGCTGTGCGTTGGCACGAATTGATTAGATGGCATCGCGGCCGGTTTCACCGGTTCGAATCCGGACGGCTTCGTCCACCGACATGACAAAAATTTTGCCGTCGCCGATTTTGCCGGAAGAGGCGCTTTCTTTGATAGCGGCCACCACCTGGTCGCTCATGGCGGCATCCACCACCAGATCGATTTTGATTTTGGGGACGAAATCCACCTGATACTCGGCACCCCGGTAGGTTTCCTTGTGGCCCTTCTGTCGGCCGAATCCCTTGACCTCGCTGATGGTCATGCCTTTGACCCCGATTTTGTTGAGAGCGTCCTTGACGTCATCCAATTTGAAGGGTTTGATGACGGCTTCAATCTTCTTCATGATGTTCAATCCTTTCCATTGTGGTGAAAATCAGTGCGCGCAGCCGTTGAATTGCTTTTGAGAGGGGTTTAAAGCATAGGCTGTGCCAGATGAAATTGTGCGACCGAAAAAGAGTTTATGATATTGAATAAACAGCATAATTTAAATTTTAAGCGCTTAAGGGAAAAAGGGCTTTAAATGACAATTATGTATATAATAGATATATTAATTACATTTTTGGCATTTTAAGTGGGGAAACATACAATATCGTTGATTGCGAGGTGGATTAAGGCAAGCTGTGGGCTTCCAGGAAATGCGTCCAGGCGTGGGTGACAGACTCCCGTTGGGCGGCAAAGCGGTCGATAGGCAGGATCGGGGGTTGGTTTTGCAAATTGAGACGGTGAACGGCGGCCCGGTAAGTCAGATAGGCTTCCCGCAGGCGGTAGGCGGTGGCGTGGTCGATCTGCCCGCTGTCGATCAGGGTGACCAGCAGGCGGACATTGTCGGTCCAGTCGGTGAGGTTCGGATGCTGGTGGGAATAGGCTAGAACCAAATACTGAACGATGAACTCGATGTCCACAATGCCGCCCCGGCCCTGTTTGACATCGAAGGCGGCCGCCTCGTTCAAACCTTTTTCTTTCAGCAGGCGCAGGCGCATATCGAGGACATCGTGTCTGAGCTGCTCCCGGTCGCGCGGCTGGGCCAGGATGTCACGACGGATACGGTGAAAGCGCGCCCTGAGCTGCGGATCGCCGCACAGGGCGCGGGCCCTGATCAGGGCCTGATGCTCCCAGGTCCAGGCGCTTTCCCGCTGGTATTTTGCAAAGGCATCGATGTGGCTGACAAGGGGGCCGGAACTGCCGCTGGGCCGCAGGCGCATGTCGGTTTCGTAGATGCGGCCCGCCCGGGTGTGGCTCGTCAAAATGTGGATGACCCGTTGCCCCAGGCGGGCGAAAAACTGGGTGTTGTCGATAGGTCGTACACCGCCCGTGGTTTGACCCGGGGCGGCGGCATGCAGGAAGACCAGGTCCAGATCGGAGCCATAGCCCAGTTCGAACCCCCCCAGTTTGCCGTAGGCTACGATGGCAAATCCATTTTCACAGGCGGTCCCCTCCAGATGGCAGGCGGGCCGCCCGTGTTTGGCGCTTAGTTCACGCCAGACCGTCTGCACCACCGCATCCAGGATCACTTCCGCCAGGTCGGAGAGGTGGTCGCTGACCTTCATCAGGGGCAGGACTCCGGTAACATCAGCGGCAGCGACGCGCAGGGTGTTTACCTGTTGAAAGACGCACAGGGACTCGATGAAAAATTCCACTTCGTCCGGCGGTATGTTTTCCCGCAGGCGGGCCAGCTCTTCTTCCATTTCCCGGCGTCCCGGCGGTCTGAAAAGCGTACGAGGGTCGATGAGTTCGTCGAGCAGCACCGGGTGGCGGGCCAGGAAGGTGGCGATGAAGTGGCTTGCCCCGGTCAGTCGTACGAGGTGCTGCAGCACGGTGGGATTTTCCGCCAGCAGGGAAAGATAGGTGGTGCGCCGGCCGATGTTGGCCAGGATGTCGAGGATTCGGCCCAGGGTCATATCCGGCGCTTCGCTGCGGCTGGTTTCCAGCAGAAAGAGGGGGATGAGCCGCTCCAGACGCTGCTGCCCCTCCCGGCTGATTTTCTGCTTTCCCGCCTGGCGGTGCAGATAATCCAGACGGCTTAAAATGTCTTGGGGGTCGGAAAAGCCGGCCTCCGTTAGAATAGCGTAGGCTTGGTCCGGTTCCACCGAAGCAAACCAGACGGCCGACAAGGATTCGATCAACCGGGCGTCTTCGGATTCCCCGGGCTTTTCAGCGACGGGTTCCAGTAGGGTGGCAAACTGCCGGTGGACGAGGCGCCGATGCTCTTCCAGAGCCGTCTGGAAAGTGGTTTTGTCGGAATAGCCCATGGCCCAGGCCAGGCGTAGGCGCGCCACCGGATCATCGGGTATGTCGTGGGTCTGCTGATCCCGGTAGGCTTGCAGCCGGTGTTCCACCCGCCGCAAGAAGCAGTAGGCGGCTTGGAGGGCGGCTCCGATGTCCGGCGCGACCATATCGTGGCGAACCAAGAGAGCCAGCACGCGCAGGATGCGCCTCTCTTGAAGATCAGGCTCGATACCCCCCCGGATGAGCTGGAAGATCTGACCGAAGAACTCCACCTCGCGGATGCCCCCGGCGCCTATCTTAATGTTTTTTTCGATGCCCCGCCGTTTCACCTCCATGGCGATCTTTTGCTTCATTTCCCGCAGGGATTCAAAGACGCCATAGTCCAGATAGCGGCGGTAGACAAAGGGGTGCAGCATGTCCAGCAAGTCGCGGCCGGCCCGGTTGTCGCCGGCCACCACCCGGGCCTTGATCCAGGCATAGCGCTCCCATTCCCGGCCCTGGGCCTGGTAGTAGCTTTCCAGAGCGGCAAAACTCATCACCAGAGGACCGCTTTCACCGTAAGGACGCAGGTTGGTGTCGATGCGGAAAACAAACCCTTCCTCGGTGACCTGCCCTAACACGCGGACCAGGCGGCGACAGAGTTGCAGGAAAAACTCATCGTTGGAAATGGCCGTTGCGGCACCTTGGGTGTGGCCGGACTCAGGAAAGGCGAAGATCAGATCGACGTCGGAGGAGAAATTGAGCTCGCCAGCCCCCAGTTTGCCCATCCCGACCACCACGAGTTCCTGGACGCTGCCTGTGGTGCCGGTGGGGGTGCCCAACTGCCGGCATAGTCCTTTGTAGAGGATGTCCAGGGCGGCCCCGATGCAGGCATCCGCCAGCGCGGTCAGATTTTCGATGGTCTCCCCAAGATCGGCACGGCCGGCGAGATCCCGCCAGGCGATCCGGACCATTTCGCGGCGGCGCTGTTGGCGCAGTTCACGGCCCAGGGCTTTCTCCAGGGCCGTGAAATCATTTTCGGGTACCTGGGCCAGGACGGCTTGCAGGCTGTTCCGGTAGGCTTCTTCAGGATAGCTGCGTAGCAGGTCGCCACTTTCCAGGAGGTCACCCAAGACCTGGGGATGGCGCTGGCCGGTACGGGCAATAAAGTCACTGCACGCTAAAACTCCCAGGATCTCTTCAGTCAGGTCGTCGGGGACGTGGAGGCTAACGCCGGCCCTGCGGGCCGCAGCGAAAAGGGATTCCAGTTTGTCCCGGGCTTCCTGGGCCAGGGGGGCGGGCAGCGGTTGCATGGGATCCTCTATCGATCAGGAGATGGAAAGCGTCGTCATTGGCGCAGATAGCCCCACTGGACCAGCCGTTGGTAGGCATGCTGGGCCTGGGGACCCTGCTGGACGACCTTTAAGTAGTCGGCATAATAGCGGGCCGCTTCCTTTTGCCGCTGGGCCCCTTCCTGGGCGTAGCCTTTATAAAATAGGATTTCCGGGTTGTTTGGAAGGCGCACATCATAGGCCTCGAAATCCCGGAAAGCGGCATTGAAACGGCGCGTTTGCAAACGTGCAAATCCGGCCACCAGGTAGCTCTGGGCTTCGCCCGGGTAGGTCTGCTGGGCGGCCACGGCGTAGCGTTCGGCCTCTTCAAAGCGTTTTTGGGCATAGCGGCACTTGGCCATCATGAGGTTGGCCGCATAGTCCTGGGGCGCGATCCGGAGAGCCTGCTGAAATTGGGCGGCGGCCCCGTCGAAATTTTCCCGGCCCATTTCCTTCTCGCCGTTTTGCATGGCTTCGATGGCCCCCTGGATCCTGCGCAGCCCGGCGGTTTGATCCATATAGCGCTCGCGGTAAAGGGCGCCCGTGTCCTGGGCGTAGCGGGTGCGGACCGCTTTAACGGCGGTTTGATAGCGCTCGTCGCTCATGGGGTGGGTGGCAAACAGCGTCTGCACGGCATTGGGATTCTGGCTGTTGAGGCTGCGCAGCATTTCCATCAGCTCCACAAAACCCTGGGGAGCGTAGCCGGCGGCGGCCATGTAGCGCAGTCCCAGATCGTCGGCCTCTCGCTCGTTGTCCCGGCTGTAAGAGGCCAGCAGGGCGCCGGCCCCGATGCTGCCCAATTGCGCCGTCAGGTCGCCCAGGGTGCTGCCCTGGGTGCCGACGATGGCCGCCGCTCCGCCCACGAGGGTTTGGGTGAGCATGGCCTGGGACATTTGATGGGCGGTGTGCCGGGCATTGACGTGACCCAGTTCATGCCCCAGAAGGGAGGCCAGTTCAGCTTCGTCGTTGAGCTTGAGCAAAATGCCGCGGGTTGCGGAGATGGTGCCGCCGGGGAAAGCATAGGCGTTGATGTAGGTCGCGTTGACCACGTCGAAGCGGTAGGGCATGCGGGGGCGGTGGCTGACAGCGGCCAGCCGCTGGCCCACCTGGCCCACGTAGGTTTCGAGGCTTCGATCCTGGGTGAGGCCATAATCAGAGGATATCTGGTAGGGGGAATTCTGGCGGTCGAGCTGGATTTCCTCCTGTTCGGACATCAGCATCAGCTGGCTGCGGCCGGTTACCGGGTTGGTGGCGCATCCACTTAAAAAGCCGGCCGCCGCCAGCGCGCTTAAGCGCATAAAATCCCGCCTGTTCATGCCGCGAGCCGTCAACCATTTATGTGTCGGGAGGGACATGGGAATCCTCCTTTTCATCAAATTATTTATATCGATAGCGCCCGTCTCCGCGTGGCATCAGAGGCGACTGCAGTGGATATACTGAAAAAACAGGGCAAGATCAAATACGCCTTGATTCTTTTGGGAAAGATCAGCTATGGTAACGGTTCGCCTTTGCCCCAGGCTGACGGCATCTTCCTGATAATTCATTGGAAATTGGGGGATTGTGAAAACAGACAAATTTGTCGATGTTTTTCCAGGTTAGCGACAATTTTGTTGTTGATAGACCGTCCTGCATGCGCCGGTTTCATTTGGTTCCCATCCAACCTGTTGGTAACAAACAAGAATTCGGTGACGACGGTTCGTGGCACGGCCGTTGCTTAGTACGCTAAGGCGCTTCGCTAAAATCGTATTCCCCTGACCGCCAGGCGGGTTTGCCTCAGGATGCGTTTTGCGGACGCCGCGTGGGCAATAGGTGCCTGATTTGCATGGAAAACAAATTATATAGTTATTTCGAAAAGTAATCGGTCTCAGGAATCATTTCTGGCAAGGAGGATCGATCGTTATGTGCCGTTTATTTGCCATCACCAGTGAAGATGCCCTCTCGCCCATGGTGGCGCTCCAGGCACTGGACGTCATGCGGGAAGGGCATGACGGGTCCGGTGTGGGGCTGTTTCTGCGCGATCTGGGCGGGCCCTTCGAGGAGATCAAGGATGCTCCCGTCCTGTCAGGCATTTTTAGCGAAGCCGGCTTGAAGCGCCTGGATACCTATATGATGAACCTGGGGTTCATGACCAAATACAAGCTTTCCATCAAGGTGCCGAAATCACCGCCACCGGGGGTGCCCCGGCGGGATATTTACCTGGTGCGGGCTTACGAATATCCCGAGCAGTGGGACGGACTGTCCCAGAGCGAATTATACAGCCGGCTGCTGGAGACCCGCCTCATCCTGCGGGCCATGGGCGAAGAGACCGGTGATATGATCGTGTTTTCCTTCTGGCCCGATGTCATCATGATCAAGGAGATCGGGGATCCTATGGGGGTGGCCAAGTACCTGCAATTGGACCGCAAGGAGCTGCGGGCCCGGGTGATCATGGCCCAGGGACGCCAGAACACCAATTACGCCATCAATCTCTACGCCTGCCATCCTTTTTTCATCCAGGGCTATTCCACCATGACCAACGGTGAAAATACGGCCTTCATCCCAATCCGGGATTATCTCTCTTCGCGGGGGTTCCCGGGCTATGTGGGCTATCAGTCCGATTCGGAGGTGTTCACCCACATATTGCATTTTGCCGTCAACCGCCTGGGGCTGGGGGTGGAGGCTTACAAGCACATCATTACGCCGCTCCAGAACGACGATCTCCTCCGGCACCCCAACCAGGAGCTGCTCAAGGGCCTCAAACAGACTTGCCGCAAACTGATCATCGACGGCCCCAATTGCGTGATCGGATCGCTGCCGGATCACAGCCTGTTCATGGTCCAGGACCGCAAGAAGCTGCGGCCCGGGGTGGTGGGCGGGCGCCCCGGCCGTTATGCCTTTTCCTCGGAATTGTGCGGTTTGGACGCCGCTATTCCGGAGCGCGACAAGTCCCAGGATTTCCAACCCATGCATTTGGATACCGCCATCGTGAACGCGGATCGTCGGGAGGTTAAGATATGCAGCCAGAAGGACCCATTGCACCTTTCTCACTGAGCATCAAAGACTTGCCCTGGCAGATCGCCTGGGACAAGGACAAATGCACCCTTTGCGGCCGCTGCACCGCCACCTGCCCGGTCAACGCCATTGAACTCGGGGTCTTCCGCAAGCGGCTGGTGGCCCCGGCGGTGGGCATTCTGGAAGCCCCCGAAAACGAGTACAAACTTTACTACGGGATTCGCCAGAAAACCGATCCAGCCTATGCCTGTGTGGGGTGCGCCATGTGCAACATGGTCTGCCCCAACGACGCTATCATCCCCATGCACGGCGATGAGATCGACAAACTGCGCATGCATAACAACCGGGGCGGCCAGGCCCGGAGACGCGGCGGCCGGCGCAACGATCCCGGCAGTCTGCTGGACCAGATCAAGTTTATCCGCATCTCCATGCTGACCGACCCGGCCCTGGATGCCGGCCGGCATGAATTCGAGCTGCGCACCCTCCTGGGCCGTGTTCTGCCCCCGGAACAAAGCCTCAAGTTCATGGCGGAAAACGGCTGGACGCCTCCCGTGCGGGAAATTTATCCTCTCATGATCGGGGGCATGTCGTTCGGGGCCCTCTCGCCCAACATGTGGGAAGGCTTGCAGATGGGCGTGGCCTATCTGAACGAAGAGCTCGGGATGCCGGTGCGCATGTGCACCGGTGAGGGCGGCTGCCCGCCGCGCCTGCTGCGCTCACGCTTCCTCAAATATGTGATTTTGCAAATCGCCAGCGGCTATTTCGGCTGGGATGAAATCATCCATGCTCTCCCTGAAATGAAGGAAGACCCCTGCGCCGTGGAGATCAAATACGGCCAGGGCGCCAAGCCGGGGGATGGCGGTCTGCTCATGTGGTACAAGGTCAACAAGCTGATCGCCGCCATTCGCGGCGTTCCCGAGGGTGTCAGCCTGCCCAGTCCGCCGACGCACCAGACCCAGTATTCCATTGAAGAATCCGTGGCCAAGATGATTCAGTCCATGTACATGGCCTGGGGCTTCCGGGTGCCGGTCTATCCCAAGATTTCGGCCACCACCACCTCTCTGGCCGTATTGAACAATCTGACGCGCAACCCCTATGCAGGCGGCCTGGCGATCGATGGCGAAGACGGCGGCACCGGGGCGGCCTACAATGTTTCCATGAACCACATGGGCCACCCCATCGCCAGCAACATCCGCGATTGCTACCTCAACCTGGCCAAGATCGGCATGCAGAACGAAATTCCGATTATTGCCGGCGGCGGGATCGGCAAGACCGGCAACCTGGCCGCCAACGCCGCCTCCCTGATCATGCTGGGCGCCAGCGCCGTGCAGACGGGGAAATACATCATGCAGGCGGCAGCCGGGTGCCTGGGATCGGAAAGCGACCGCTGCAACATCTGCAACATCGGCTTGTGCCCTAAAGGGATCACTTCCCAGGATCCGCGACTCTACCGTCGTCTGGACGTGGAGCAGGTGGCGGAGCGGGTGGTGGATGTCTTCCTGACCTTCGATACCGAATTGCGGAAGATCCTGGCCCCGTTGGGGCGCTCGACCGCCCTGCCCATCGGCATGTCCGATGCCTTGGGGATTGCCGACAAGAATGCGGCCGAGCGGCTGCACATCAACTATGTGGTCTGATCGCACGAGGGCCGGAGCAGGGCGACATTTCAACGCCAGTGGAGATGTTTCATGAGCAGTGACGCCAATCAAAAACAGAACGTCTATCATATTATCAGCGGCCAGGAAAACGGCGAGCGCATCGAGTCGCGGGTGCTGGAAGAAAAGATTCAGGAGGCGGTGGCCAGCGGCGAGCGGAACCTGAAGATTCTGGCCTTTGGCCAGCACGGCATCGGCGGCCGGTTGTGGAAGGCGGGCGGCGAGAAGGTGCATATCCGCATCGAGGGCCCGCCGGGCCAGCGGCTGGGTTCCCTGGGCTTTGACAACACCACCATCGAGGTGCATGGTCCGGCCTCGGACGATACCGGCTGGCTCAATGCCGGGGCTGAAATCATCGTCCATGGCAATGCCGGCAACGGCACCTGCAACGCCATGGCCCAAGGGGCTGTGCGGGTGGCCGGCAATATCGGTGCCCGCGGCATGACCATGACCAAAAGCAACCCGCGCTTCGCCCCACCCGAACTCTGGGTGCTGGGCTCGGTGGGGGATTATTTTGGCGAGTTCATGGCGGGTGGCATTGCCGTCGTCTGCGGCGTGAATCCCCAGGATCCCGAGAATGTGCTCGGCTATCGTCCCTTCGTGGGAATGGTGGGCGGCAAGGCCTTTTTCCGCGGACCCCACGGCGGCTACAGCCAGGGCGACGCCAAGCTGGCCCCCATCGATGATGACGACTGGCAATGGCTGGCGGACAACCTGAACGTTTTTCTGCAGCGCATCCAACATGAGGAGCTGCTCGAGACGCTGTCGGACCGCACCCAGTGGCAGTTGATCGTGTCCCGGGGACCCCATGAAAAAAAGACCCTGCGCACCCGGTCGATGCAGGCGTTCCATCGGGATGTCTGGGATAAGGAACTGGGCCGGGGCGGCATCATCGGCGACCTCAGCGACCAGGACCGCAATCAGATTCCGGTGGTAACGACGGGCGAGCTGCGGCGTTTCGTACCGGTCTGGGAGAACCGCAAATATGCGGCCCCCTGCGAATCTTCCTGCCCCACCGGGATACCGGTGCAGGAGCGTTGGCGGCTGGTGCGCCAGGGGCGTATGGACGAGGCCGTGGATCTGGCCTTGAGCTATACCCCTTTTCCGGCCACGGTGTGCGGCTATCTGTGTCCCAACCTGTGCATGAGCAGCTGCACGCGCCAATCGGCCTTCATGGCACCGGTGGATATCCGGGGGCTGGGTAAGGCCAGCATCAACGCGGCCGTGGGGGAGCTGCCGCCCTTGAGCGGCCGCAAGGTGGCTGTCATCGGCGGCGGGCCGGGGGGGATTTCCGTGGCCTGGCAGCTGCGCCGCAACGGGCATGAAGCCACGGTTTACGACACCTCGGCCACCCTGGGCGGCAAGATCGCTTCGGCCATCCCCAGCAGCCGGATTCCCGCGGAAGTGGTGACGGCCGAACTGGAGCGGGTGCGGGAGATTATTCCCCATGTCCACCTCCAGCAGGAAGTCAGCCAGAAGGACATCGCTCAATTGCGCGAAGATTACGATTTTGTAGTGCTGGCCACCGGCGCCCAAACGCCCCGGGTGGTGCCGGTGCCGGGCAAGGAACACCTCATCACGGCCCTGGATTTTCTGCGGGATGCCAAGGTGGGACGGGCCCGGGTGGGTAAACGGGTCATCATCATCGGCGCCGGCAACGTGGGTTGCGACGTGGCCACGGAAGCCCACCGGCTGGGCGCCGAGGACATCACCCTGATCGATATCCAGGAGCCCCTCTCTTTTGGTAAGGAACGGGAAGAAGCCGAGAAAGCGGGAGCCAAATTCCGCTATCCCTGCTTCACCAAAGAAATCACAGAGGCGGGCGTGGTGCTGCAGGACGGTGAACTGCTGCCGGCGGATACGGTCTTTATCTCCATCGGCGATGCGCCGGATTTGAGTTTCATCCCCGAGGATATCGCCACCGAGCGGGGCTTTGTGGTGGTCAACGACCATTTCCAGACCACGGACGCCCGGGTGTTTGCCATCGGTGACCTGGTCAAACCGGGGCTTTTGACCGATGCCATTGGGGCTGGCCGCAAAGCCGCCGGCGCCATCGTGGAAATCCTGGCCGGTCAGCGTCCGGTCAGCGACACCCGCCAGATGATCGACAAGAAGCGTGTGTCGCTGGAGTATTTCGATCCCCGCATCCTGGACTACGAGGACATCGACCACTGCGGTTCCCAGTGTTCCTCCTGCGGCGCCTGCCGGGACTGCGGCATCTGTGCGGCGGTTTGCCCTTACAGCGCCATCAGCCGGATGGAAGGCGCCGACGAGAGCTACGAATACGTGGTGGACCCCGAGCGCTGCATCGGCTGCGGGTTCTGCGCCGGGGCCTGTCCCTGCGGGATCTGGGACCTGGTGGAGAACACGCCCCTAAGTTGATGACGGCGGACTGTTTTGCTAAAGCGCGGCCCCGGTCCCGTGCGTTCGCGGCGGGGCCGGTTTTCTATTGCTAAATCGCCCCAAGTTCATTACTAAATACAATTTTTAAAACCCATTCGACCGGTTGCCCATGGCACCCGGCCTCTGCATAACGGATAGGGCACCATGAAAGCACTCCTTGCATTGGAAGACGGGCGAACCTTCAAATGCCGTTCGTATACCGGCCCGGGGGAAGCTCAGGGCGAAGTGGTGTTCAACACCAGCATGACCGGCTACCAGGAAATCTTGACGGATCCTTCCTACAGCGGCCAGCTGGTCACCATGACCTACCCCCTGGTGGGCAATTACGGCATCAACCCGGAAGACGTGGAGTCGGCCCGCATCCAGGTGGCGGCCTTTATTATAAAGGAATACCAGCCCTTTTACAGCAACTACCGGGCAACGCAATCCCTGGCGGACTACCTCAAGTCCCAGGGAGTAATGGGGGTCGAAGATCTGGACACCCGGGCCTTGACCCGTCATATCCGCAAGACCGGCGCCATGCGCGCCTTTCTATCCACATCGATTCTCGATGCTGAAGCCGCCGTGGCCAAAGCAAGGGCCATACCCTGCATGGCGGGCCTGGACCTGGCCAGCGGCGTCAGCACCGAGCTGCCCTACCGCTGGGAAAATAATCGGCCGCTACCGCTGGAAACCGACGGCACGGGGGCACCCCGTCTCGATGAGACCGTCTGGCGCATGCGCGGCCAAAAGCATTCCGTGGTGGCCATCGACTACGGCATCAAGTACAACATCCTGCGCTGTCTGACCCAGGCCGGTTTTGAGGTGGTGGTGGTGCCGGCCACAACGCCGCCCGAAACTATCCGGACCATGGCGCCCAGCGGCATTTTTCTGGCCAACGGACCGGGGGACCCCGAGCCGGTGCGCTATGCCATTGATGCCATCCGGGATCTGATCGGCTACCGTCCCATGTTCGGCATCTGCCTCGGCCATCAACTGATGGGCCTGGCGTTGGGGGGCAAGACCTACAAGCTCAAGTTCGGCCACCGGGGGGCCAACCAGCCGGTCAAGCACCTGCCCAGCGGCCGCATCGAGATTACCTCGCAAAATCATGGCTTTGCGGTGGATCCCGACTCTTTGAAGGACAAAGACGTCGAGATCACCCATATCAACCTCAACGACAACACCCTCGAGGGCTTCCGCAGCCTCCGCTACCCGGTCTTTGCAGTGCAATACCACCCGGAAGCCTCGCCGGGACCCCACGATGCCCGTTATCTGTTCGATGAGTTTGCACGCTTGATGGATGAGAATACGCCCTTGAAGGATAAGAAATAGACGACGGCCGCGGCCTCTTGACACCATCCGCCAGTGCGCCGCTGAACCCGACAGAGATCTGAACCCATGCCCAAACGAACCGATATTCACAAGATTCTCATCATTGGCGCCGGCCCGATCATCATCAGCCAGGCCTGCGAGTTCGACTATTCCGGCACCCAGGCCTGCAAGGCCTTGAAAGAGGAAGGCTACGAGGTCGTGCTGGTGAACAGCAATCCGGCCACGATCATGACCGATCCGGAAATGGCCGACCACACCTATATCGAACCGGTAACCCCGGAGGCCGTGGCACGCATCATCGAAAAGGAGCGCCCGGATGCGCTGCTGCCCACCCTGGGAGGGCAAACTGGTTTGAATACGGCGGTCAGGGTGGCCGAACGGGGCGTGCTGGAAGAATTCGGCGTGGAGATGATCGGGGCCACCCTGCATTCCATCCGCAAAGCCGAGGACCGGGACCTGTTTCGCAAGGCCATGGCCAATATCGGTCTGCGGATTCCCCGCAGCGGGATTGCCAACACCATGGAGGAAGCCCGCAGCATCGTGGAAGAGATCGGCTATCCCATCATCGTGCGCCCCAGTTTCACGCTGGGCGGCACCGGCGGCGGCGTGGCCTACAACCCCGAGGACCTGGAGCGCATCGCCAAAGCCGGACTGGATGCCAGCCTGAACACCCAGGTGATGCTGGAAGAATCGGTTCTGGGGTGGAAGGAATACGAGCTGGAGGTGATGCGGGACAAGAACGACAACGTGGTCATCGTCTGCTCCATCGAGAACATGGATCCCATGGGGATTCACACCGGCGACAGCATCACCGTGGCCCCGGCCCAGACCCTGAGCGATCGGGAGTACCAGGTCATGCGCGACGCCTCCCTGGCCATCATGCGCGAGATCGGGGTGGATACCGGCGGCTCCAATGTCCAGTTCGCCATTCACCCCCAAACCGGCGAGATGATCGTGGTGGAGATGAACCCCCGGGTGTCGCGCAGCTCGGCCCTGGCCTCCAAAGCGACCGGTTTTCCCATCGCCAAGATCGCGGCTAAACTGGCCGTGGGCTATACACTCGATGAAATTCCCAACGATATCACCGGGGAAACCCTGGCCTCCTTCGAACCGACCCTGGATTACTGCGTCGTCAAGATTCCGCGCTGGACTTTCGAAAAATTTCCTGAAACCGCGGATTTTCTCACCACGGCCATGAAGTCGGTGGGCGAGACCATGTCCATCGGCCGGACCTTCAAGGAAGCCCTTCAGAAAGGCTTACGGTCGCTGGAAATCGGGCGCTACGGATTTGGGGCCGACGGGCGGGACCCTGGCGACAAGCGGGCCCTGGAGGGGCACCCTCTCACCCGGGCCGAAATCGAACCCTACCTGGCGACCCCCAATTCCCAGCGCATCTTCTATCTGCGGCATGCTTTGTTGCAGGGCATGTCCATCGAAGCCATTTACGCCCTGACCCATATCGATCCCTGGTTTCTCCACCAATTGCGCCAGATCGTCGCGTTGGAAGAAGCCATCGCGGCCGACGATCCCGACGACGACCTCCTGGCCCGGGCCAAAGCCTGGGGCTTTTCCGACATTCAGATCGCCTATCTCACGGGGCAGACCGAAAATGCCGTGCGCGCGCGGCGGGACCGGATGGGCCTCAAACCCGTCTACAAACTGGTGGACACCTGTGCCGCGGAATTCAAGGCGGCCACACCGTACTACTATTCCACCTACGAAGAGGAAAACGAAGCCCGGGCAACGACGGGCACCAAGGTCATGATTCTGGGGGGCGGGCCGAACCGCATCGGCCAGGGCATCGAGTTCGACTACTGCTGTGTCCACGCGTCCTTCGCGCTGCGGGAGGAGGGCGTGGAGAGCATCATGGTCAACAGTAACCCCGAGACGGTCAGCACGGACTACGACACCTCCGACAAGCTCTACTTCGAGCCCCTGACCCGGGAGGATGTGCTGCATATCGTGGAAACCGAGCAACCCACCGGCGTGATCGTCCAGTTCGGCGGCCAGACGCCCCTCAACCTGGCCACCGCCCTGCTGGAGGCCGGCGTCCATATCATGGGCACCCACCCCCACAGCATCGACCGGGCCGAAGACCGGGAACAGTTCCAGGCCATGCTCAAAAAACTGGGACTGGTGCAGCCGGACAACGGCACGGCCCAAAGCGTGGAGGAGGCCGTTCAGGTGGCGGCCTCCATCGGCTATCCGGTGATCGTACGTCCTTCCTACGTATTGGGGGGGCGGGCCATGAAAATCGTCTACAACAGCGACGCCCTGGAGAATTTTACCCGCCTGGCCATCGAAGCTTCCCCCGAACATCCTGTCCTGATCGACAAATTTCTGGAGGACGCCGTGGAAGTGGATGTGGATGCCATCTGCGACGGCGAACGAACCATTATCGGCGGCATCATGGAGCACGTGGAGGAAGCCGGGGTTCACTCCGGCGATTCCGCCTGCATCCTGCCGCCCCGATCCATTCCGGCCGCCGTGCTGGAAGAGATCGCCGATGCCACCCGGGCCATGGCCAAAGAGCTGCAAGTGGTGGGGTTGATGAACGTCCAGTATGCCATCAAGGGCCAGAAGGTCTTCGTGTTGGAGGTCAACCCCCGGGCTTCCCGCACGATTCCCTTCGTGAGCAAAGCGACCGGGGTGCCGCTGGCGAAACTGGCCACCAAGGTCATGCTGGGAAAATCCCTGGAGGAACTGGGGCTCACCCGGGAAATCATTCCGGATTACGTGTCCGTCAAGGAAGCCGTGCTGCCCTTCGACCGCTTTCCGGATGTGGACACCCTGCTGGGCCCCGAGATGAAATCCACGGGCGAGGTCATGGGCATCGATTTCGACTTCGGCTCGGCTTTCAGCAAAGCCCAGATGGGCGCCGGCCAGCATCTGCCGGCCCAGGGCACCGTCTTCATCAGCGTGCAGGACCGTGACAAGGCCGCGGTGGTGGACATCGCTCGACGTTTTATCGATCAGGGATTTGAGATCATGGCCACCAGCGGGACGGCGGACTACCTCGAAACCCAGGGCTTGTCGTCCCGTTTTGTCTTCAAGGTTTCCACCGGCCGGCCCCATGTGGTGGACGCCATTAAAAACCGTGAAATTCAACTCGTGATCAACACCGGCTCGGGTGATGAAACCAAGCGCGACGGGTATGAAATCCGCCGGGCGGCCCTGAAGTTCCGGCTGCCTTATGCCACTACGATTGCCGGCGCACGGGCCATCTGCCACGGGGTGGCCGCCCTGAAGGAGCGGCGCCTGGAGGTGAAATCCCTCCAGGAATACCACCAGTCCCTTAAGCGGGCGGAGGAAGCGGCCTCGGCCTGATTCACCAGCATTCCCGGGAGAATCCTATCGATGATGATTTTTGACGAAAGACCTCGCGAGGCTTGCGGCCTTTTCGGTATTCACGGTCACCATGATGCTTCCAAGTTGACCTACTTCGGGCTCTACGCTTTGCAGCACCGGGGTCAGGAAAGTGCCGGTATCGCTGTCTGCCAGGATAAAACCATCGTGGGGCACAAAGGGATGGGGCTGGTTTCGGACGTCTTCGACATGACCCACTTGGAGGAGCTGAGCGGCACCAGCGCGGTGGGACATGTTCGCTATTCCACTACCGGCAGCTCCATCCTCGGCAACGCCCAGCCCTTTTTCGTGCGCCATCAGCACCGCTCCTACGCCCTGGCCCACAATGGCAATCTCGTCAATGCCCATATCCTCAAGGACGAGCTGGAGCGTTCCGGTTCCATTTTCCAGACCACCATGGACAGCGAGGTGTTTCTGCACCTGTTCGTCAAGAACCTGAAGTATGGCTTCGAGGGCGCACTGGTGGAGACCGTCAAACGCCTCAAGGGCGCCTACTCTTTCGTGCTCCTGACCAGCGAAGGCGAAGTGATCGGGATCAAGGACCCCACCGGGTTCAGGCCCTTGTGCCTGGGAAAGCTCAACGGCAGTTACGTTCTGGCATCGGAGACCTGTGCCCTGGATCTGGTGGAGGCCGAGTTCGTACGGGAGCTGGATCCGGGCGAAATCGTGATCATCGGCGAGAAGGGTGTCAAAAGCATCCGGACCCAGCCGGAAGGCGCCAAACGCACGTTCTGCATCTTTGAATACATTTATTTTGCCCGACCGGACAGCACGATCTACGGCAAGAACGTCTACCTGACCCGCAAGGCCCACGGACGTGAATTGGCCAAGGAATCCCGGGTGGATGCCGACTTCGTCATGCCCTTTCCGGATTCGGGCACTTACGCCGCTTTGGGGTTTTCGGAAGCCTCGGGTATCCCGTTCGAAATGGGAATGATCCGCAACCACTATGTGGGTCGGACCTTTATCCAGCCCACCCAGAGCATGCGCGATTTCGGCGTGCGGGTCAAACTCAACCCGGTCAAGGAGCTCCTGCAAGGTAAGGACATCATCATCATCGAGGATTCCATCATTCGCGGCACCACGGCCAAGACCCGTGTCAAAGCATTGCGCGAGCTCGGTGTACGCCGGGTCCATTTAAGGGTCAGCGGACCGCCCCACCGGTTTCCCTGCCATTACGGCATTGATTTTTCAACCAAAGGCGAGTTGATTGCGGCCAGCATGTCCGTGGAAGCCCTGGGGCGTTATTTGGGGTTGGACTCCCTGGCCTACCTCAGCCTTCCGGGATTGCTGTCCTCCACAGGGGTCGAAGACCCTGAAGGCCATTTCTGCAAAGCGTGCTTCGACGGCTGCTATCCGGTCGATTTCGACGGAGAGCTTTCCAAAAACTGTATGGAAATGCTATAATTCGTATCAAAACCCCATCCTAGCGATACGGAGACCCCATGCAGGAGTCGCGCTACCTCAAGGACAACTTGGAAAACATCCAGCGGCTCATGTCCATCCCAGCCCTGCGCAATTTCGAGACCAGCAACCTCAGCCGGCTGCTGCACTTGAGCAAGATGCGCGAATACGAAACCGGTGAGACCATCATCCAGGAGGGGGATGAGGACCCCTGGCTCTATTTTCTGCTGGAGGGCCAGGTGCGCGTCACCAAAAAGGATGTGGAGATCGGGGTGATCCGCGAAGTGGGGGACGTCTTTGGCGAGATGCGCATCATCGACAGCCAGAGCCGCTCCGCTACGGTGGTGGCCCTGGAGCCGACGGTTTGCCTGGCGGTCAACACCACGGCCAAAGACCGCATGTCAGGCACCGGGGATCGTGACGAACAACTCGATTTCCTGCTTCTGCTGTACCGGATTTTTGCAGAATTTCTTTCCCTGCGCCTGCGCCTGACCAACGAGGAGTTGATCAAGGCCAACAAAATCCTCAAGGCCCTGGCCTAAACCCATGACCCGCAAGCGTACCGTCGCCTTTTCCGCCCAGGCCGCCAACCTCTTTTTCCACCTTCTGACCCGCTGCAATCTGAACTGCCGCCATTGCTACATCAACCCGGCGCAGCACGGCACGGCGACGCTGCCGCTGGCCATCATCCAGCGCTGGCTCAAGATTTTTGCCGATTTGGACAAACCGGCCAATCTGGTTCTTCTGGGGGGCGAGCCGACCCTGCACCCGGACCTGGCCGAGGTGGTCCGAACGGCCCGCCGTCTGGGCTTTGCCTCCATCACCATCGATACCAACGGCTACCTGTTCCACGACATTCTGGACCGTATCACCCCGGACGACCTCGACTACTTCAGTTTCAGCCTGGACGGGGCCACAGAAAAGGTCAATGATGCTCTGCGGGGAAAAGGATCCTACGCGGCCTGCCTGGATGGCATTCGGCGCGCGGTGGCCAGGGGCTTCAGCACCAGCCTGATCTACACCGTGAGCGCGGCCAATATCCATGAACTGGCGCAGATGGGCCCGCTGCTGGAAACGCTCGGCGTGGAGCGGTTTTTCATCCAAGTGCTGGGGATCCGGGGCAACCCCGCACGGCTGGCCGAATGCGCGGCATCTGACCGGCCGCTGCAGGTGGATCGCGATAGGTGGCTGGCGAAGATTCCGGCGGCCGCTGCCACGATCGCTGATCGCGGGCTTACGGTGACCTATCCCAAGGTTTTTCTCGAGGCCGGTGAGGTCTTCGACTGTGCCGCCCGGGTGGCGGATAATTACTTTGTCTTCCCCAACGGCCGCGTCTACCGCTGTCCCCTGTGCGAAGATTTTCCCCTTCACAGCTATACCTTGGAAAACGACCGGCTCGACCCCATGCCGGCCATTAACGAAAAAGACCTCTTTGCCCTGGATATCCCGGAAGGCTGCGTCATGAATAAACTGGTGCAGCCCGGCAACCTCGTTTACGGCGAAGACGGCCGGCCGGCCTACCGGATCGCCTGTTGCATGCTGAAGGAAGAAATTCTACCGCTTTGAGGACAACGCCATGGAAAAGGTGAAGGGCCGCCTGACGGTTCGACAACGGATGATCGCCCTGTTGGAAGATGAAGCATGCGACGTGCGCGATATTTCCAAGGCGCTGCACATTTCCGAAAAAGAGGTGGGAGACCATCTGGAGCATATCCGGCGCAGCTTGTCCGCTACCCAGCAAAAACTAGAGATCCGACCCGCGGAATGCCTGGCTTGCGGATTCGTTTTCGAGGACCGCAGCCGTTTTTCCCGCCCGGGCCGCTGCCCTCGCTGCCGGGAGAGCCGCATATCGATGCCGCGTTTTTATATCTGCTGAAGCGCCCCTTGGGCTTCACCTTCCCACCTTGCTTCCATACGGCTTTCGCGTCCCGTCAGTGTGCCTATAACCATTAAGGCCCCACCGCCAACAACCAGATAAGATAGGTCAAGGCCGATGCCAGGGTGCTGGTGGAGATGGCGGCGGCGGCGAATTCGTCATCACCGTGCATTTCTCTGGCCATGACGTAGGCCACGGTCGCCGTAGGGGTGGCCAGCAGGATCAAACCGGGCAGAAAATCGACGGGTTTTTGCCCGAAGAGGATGAAGAAGGCCAGGCCGGCCAGTGGCAGGGCGACGATCTTGATGGCGACGGCGCCCAGGACCGAGAAAAGATTCTTGCGCATGACCTCCAGGGATATCGAGGCGCCGATCAGCATCAGCGACATGGGCGGCGCCAGGCCGCTCAAAATGTCCATGAAACGCAGGATCGGTGGGGGGAGTTCCACCTGAAAGAACGAGGCCGTCACACCGGCCAGGGCCGATACGATGATGGGATTGCGCCCCAGTTTCTCGGCGATGCCCCGCAGTCTTTTGCGGGGTCCGCCATCCGCCACGGTGCTGGCCTGCAACGCCAGGACGGAGAGCACATTCTGCAGGATCATCAGAAAACCCGCTATAATACCGGCCTTGGCCAGGCCGCTTTCGCCCAGGAAGTAAAAGGCCACCGGAAGTCCGATGTAACCGTGGTTGCCATGGGCGGAACACTGGATAAACGTCCCGATGCGTCCTTTGGGCCAACGGGTCGCATGCCCGATCAGCCAGGCACTGAAATAGGCCAGAACCGCCGATGACAGGGTAATGATCAGAACCATCATGTTGAACTGCGTATGGAAGGAAGCTCTTAAAATGGAGCGGAAGATGAGGGCCGGGATGGCCAGGTAGTAGACCAGCTGATTGGCCGGCCCCAGGAATTCCGGCGGCATGAATCCCCGGCGGCGGGCGAACCAGCCCAGGATGACGACAGCGAAGATCGGGATGATGGTTGAGAGTACTTGCATGAACCGGCCGGGTCAGATATCCACCAGGGTTTTGATACGTTCGGGTGATGAGAAGGCCCCCAGAAATTGATCGAGTTCCGTCAGCGTTATCCGGCCGGTCGTCAAGGGGCCGGTTTGGATCTGCCCTTTTTCCAGGCATTCAATCGCTTCGGGAAACTCATTTGTATAGATCAAAGAGCCCCGGATCGTCAATTCCTTGCGGACCACCATGTCGATGGGAATGGTATGATCCTTCCCCGGCAAGCTCAGGACAACGATTTTCCCCAGTGGTGCGGCCAATCGAATGACGCGGTCCAGCGCCATCGGCACGCCGCTGGTCTCATAGATGACATCGAACGTATTGGTGAAATCCTCATAGGAGGCGTCAGGTCCGATAATTTCCCCTGCGCCGAGTTGTTCGGCCAGCGACAGCCGTTTTTCAGAAAGATCGCAAGCGCTGACCCTGGCACCCTTGCGCGCGGCAAGCTGCATGACGAGCAGCCCCATGATGCCTGCACCGAAGATGAGGACCCTGTCCCCGGGATTCGGCGCCGTGATGCGCATGGCATGAACCCCCACGGACAGCGGTTCCGTAAAGACGGCTACCTCGTCGGGGAGCGCATCCGGGATTTCCCAGACATAGCGTGCCGGCACTTTGACAAATTCGGCGAAAACACCATCGGTATCCACGCCCAGCCGGATTTTGGACGGGCAGGTGTTGCCGTGGCCCGATGTACACAAGGGGCATTGGCCGCAAGAAAAGTTGGGTTGGATCGTGACCCGCTGGCCGGGTTCCAGCCCGGTCACCCTCTCCCCCGTCGCCTCGACGATGCCGACGGCTTCGTGGCCGGGTATGACCGGCAGGGGAACGCCAAACCGGCCGTGATAAAGGGTATGGTCGGAGCCGCAGATGCCCCCCAGCTTCACCCGTATCAGGACTTCGTCCCGGCCGCATACCGGCATGCCGGCGTCGGCGACGATAAGTCTGCCGACTTCGGTCAATATGGCAGCTTTCATGCTTCCCTTATCTCCTAAAAGAGCTTTTGTCCGGCATCGGCGGCCTCCCCAGGGAACTTCAACGGAGACGCCGTGGCAATTAATTATTGTGGCACGCGGCTCAGAAGCCGAACAGGTGCGGCAGTCCAAGAACCGTTACCGGAACGAACGAAATAATGATCAGCACGAGCAGTTCGACGAAAAAGAGCGGCACGATTTGGCGCGTCAGGCGGCCAAGGCCGACATTGGCCACGGAATCCGCCACGAAAAGGCACAGACCCATGGGCGGGGTGATCAGGCCGATCATAAGATTGAAGACCACCAGAATACCGAAATGGGTCGGGTCGACCCCCATGCTGACGGCGATAGGATGCAGGATGGGCACCAGGACCAGCATTGCGGCGATACCTTCCAAAAACAGCCCGATGAAGAGGAACAGGATCATCGAAGACACCAGGAACATCCATTTGGCCGTCATGAACGTCAAGGCAAAATCGGTGATGATGTTGGGGATGCGGTTGTAGGTCATGAGCCAGTTGGCGGCCGAGACCGTGGCCATGACGATCATGATGACGGCACTGTCGCGCATGGAATTGGCAAAGATCTTGGGGAGGTCGGACCATTTAAGCTCCCGGAACAGAAACAGGCCGACCACCAGGGCGTAGGCCACCGCAAAGCTGGCCGCCTCGGTAGGGGTAACGATACCAAAGAGAATGCTGCCCACCACAAAGATCGGCATCAGCAGCGGAATAATGCCCTGGATGAGAATGGTGCGCTTGCCACCGGCGGTGGCCTGAGGGTCGGGTTTTTCATAGTCGCCGGCAAAGACCATGACGTAGCCCGACAGAAAAATGGCCAGCAGGATCCCCGGCACCACACCACCCAGAAACATGCCCGGCACGGACACCCCTGTCACGATCAGGGCATAGATGATGACCGGGATGCTCGGGGGGATGATCGGGCCGATCACCGATGATGCGGCGGTAATGGCCGCCGCAAAGTCGCGCGGATAGCCCCGCTTTTCCATTTCGGGAATGAAGACCCGGCCGATGGCGGAAGTGTCGGCCACTGCCGAGCCGGACAGGCCGGCAAAAATGACCGACGCCCAGATATTGACCAGGGCCAGGCCGGCCCGCAAGCGTCCGACCATAATCGTGGTAAAAGCGATAATGCGGCTGGTGATGCCGGATTCGTTCATCAGTTCGCCGGCCAGGATAAAGAGGGGGATGGCCAGCAGCGGATAGGATTCCAAGCCGCCGAACATCTGGGTGGCAACGATGCGTACATTGTAGGGAAAGGCCCCGATCGCCATGAAATACATCAGGGCTGCCACAATGGAGAAGGCCACCGGTACGCCGATGATCAGGCAGACAATCAGGATTGCATAAACCATGGGATTACCCTCCGGTCGTTTCGGTGGTGGGTTTCTCCGTAAGGCGCATCACCAATTTCAGCAGGGCCGCGATCGTCAGAGTAACGCCACCGACGACGATGGCCGCCTGATAGGGATACATGTGCCCGATCCAGATCATCCCGTCCCATCCGGTCAGGGCCTTGAGCCATTTGGCCAGATTGATGATGCCGGGAGATTCCAGGCGGCCCCGTTTGATCACAAACATCCAGCCGGAATAGGTTAACATGATGCCGTTGAGCACCATGATCAGATCCACGAGGATGTAGAGTTTGCGGGTCATGGATTCCGACAGGAAGTGGACCAGCATGGTGAAACGGATGTGCCGATCCTGCAGATAGGCCCAGGCCACCCCGAACATGACGCCGTAAATGGCGATGAAGACCGGCAGCTCCTCACCCCACTCGAGGGATTTCCCGATGGCATAGCGGCGGAGGGAATTGACGAAGACAATTAAAAAGAGCAGCGACATGGACAGGGATGCGCCTCCGGCAGCCAGTTGCGAAAAGCGGCGGGATACGCTTGCAATGATTTTCGACATGGCGGTGGCTCTTCCCCTAAACACAAAAATGGTGAATAGATGACGTCATCCTTATGGGTACAGGAGGGCGCCGGGAAGCGCAAGGTGCGCTTCCCGGCGCCGCGGAGGGCAGACCGTTACTCGGACTTGGACGCGGCCGAGACCGCATCGTCAAGCTTTTTGATCCAAACGGCATCCGCCCCGAGTTCTCCGGCCAGCCATTTCTTGACGGCCGGCTGGGCCAAGGCCTGGAACTGGGCCAGGTCCTCTTCGGTCGGAGAATAGACCTGCATACCGGCGGCCGCCACCTTAGTCACGCCCTCCGCGGTGTTGAACTCCTGGATGGCGCGTCCCATGGTGCCGGCAATGCGGGCGGCCTTCTTGATGATGGCCTGGTCTTTGGCCGGCAGGGACTGGAAGAACTCATCGCTGATGATGATGAAGTCGGCGCCGTAGACGTGGCCGTCCAGCGTCAGGTATTTTTGCAGCTTGTACAATTGGTTGTTGTAGATGACGCCGACCGGGTTTTCCTGTCCGTCCACGACACCGGTGGCCAGGGCATTGGGCAGCTCGGACCAGGCGATGGGGGTCGGCTCCCCGCCCAGACCTTTCACCATCTCGACATAAAGGGGAATGGGCTGAACACGGAACTTGAGGCCCTTCATGTCGGCCGGCGTCCGGATTTCATGCACGTTGTTGGTGAAGTCGCGGAAACCGGTTTCGCCATAGGCCAGCGTGCGCAGCCCGGTCTTCTGCAGGCAATGCTCGGCCAGCTCCTGGCCGAAAGGACCGTCCAGCACATCCCAAGCCACCGGGGCGGATGGAAACACATAGGGGATGTTCAGCACGTCGGCTGTCTTGCACACCGTCGACATGGCGCCGGATACAATGGCCATCTGGGTGGTGCCTTCCATCACCTGCTGAACCAGACTGTTTTCGTCGCCCAGGGATTTGGCCGGGAACAGCTCGACCGTGATGTTGGTTTCCCCTTCGACGATGTTCTTGAATATGACGCTGGCCGCCCCTTTTTTGGAGCTCGTCCATTCGGCAGGGTCGACGTGCCCCAGTTTGATGATGGGTTCCGCCATGGCAGCTGTAGCAAAAACGAGCGTGAACACAACTATACTCCATACTTTGATTGAACGGAACATGTTGCCCTCCTTTGGTTTGATGGCATTTGGGGAACCATCGGTTGTCGGACGCTCTTACGGCATACATTGCCCAAGGGATCATGCCTTCATTGCTTTGAAGAAGGCATCCTCATGGCTTCAATGTCGGCTCTCTTTCCAAAAATCGCTCGGCGGCGCGAATGGCGCGACGGGCGAACTCTTCCGGCCCCAGCGCTTTCATCAGGACCTCGTTGGGGATTTCAAGCGAATAGGGCGCGGTGGGCATACACTCCAGGATTTCGTGAAGTTTTATTCCGCCCTCGCCCGGAAATAAGCGCCCGGCGCGGGCCGTGTAAACGATCGCGTCCTCTGTGGTCGGGATCTCTTGCGGCGCATCGCAGAGATGGATGAAATGAAACCATTCCCGGGGGACATTGCGCAGGTCCTCCAGGCGTGACCGGGAGCGGTCGAAATGGAGGGTGTCCACCAGCAGGCCCGCGTTAGGTTTGTCCACCGCTTCGATTACGGCAGTCGCGGCTTTCAGGTCCGGGGTGTCGGTCCACGAGGGAAACTCGAGATCGACCGTAAGCCCGAAGGGTTGGGCCAGTTCACAAAGTCGGCCGAAGCGATCGGTAGCCCGTGCCCGGTCGGGGTCGGGGAGTTGGGCGATGACGGCGCGGGCCCCGAGTTCGGCCCCCGCCTCCAGAAACGTGAGATAGGCCTCGGGTTCCGTCCGGGGATCCATGCGGGCCAGTTCGATGTCGAGCACGCCCACACCCGTATCCGCCATGCGCGCCTTGGTTTCCTTCATCAGGGTGCGGTCGTCCATAAGGGGGTAGGTTTTCTCGTTGGGTGTGACAGATGTCATTCGCAGACTGACGTACTGGTAGCCGGCTTTAGCGGCGATGGCCACCATCTCCGGCGGGGAACACTGCAAAACGGTCAGATGAGCGAGTGAAAATTCATGCGCCATTTGATGTTTTCTCCTTAAAATCCTGCTTGCGGGGTTTTAAATATGGCACCATCCGCCCATGTATCCCTCAGTCTGTGCTGACATGGGATATTTTCTTGCCGGGGGAGTAGATGTCCAGAATGTTCCAGTGTCCGGCAGTGGGCACCGGGTTGTTGATCATGGCCACGTCCAGAACCACCGGGCGGTTGGATGCGATGGCCTTTTCGAGAGCCGGCTTGAATTGGGCGGCCGCGGTAATTTTGACCCCATCCACGCCATAGGCTTGGGCCACTGCAGCATAATCGGGCGATGTGAACTGGCCGTCCCTTTCGAAAACGGTGCCGAAGGTGGTGCCATAGTGGGCCTTCTGCAGCCCGGCGATGGTGCCGAAGGCGTCGTTATTCATGATCACGAACACCACGGCCACGTTTTCCGCCCGGGCCGTGGCCAATTGGGCCGGGTTCTGGCCGAACCCGCCATCGCCGATCAGCGCTACCACGACCTTGTCGGGACAGGCCAGTTTGGCGCCGATGGCCGCCGGGCCCCCAAAGCCCATGGTGGCGTAGCCGCCCGGTATGAGAATGCTTCCCGGTGTGTAGATGGGGAATTGCTGGCCCACGCCGTTCTTGTTCCAGCCCACATCCGTAGTGATGATGGCATCCCGCGGAAGCACCTCGCGTACTTCGGCCAGGATACGTTCGGGCATCATGGGGAAGGCATCGCTCTGCTCCATGGCGACGTTGGTCTTTTTGAAGTCTTCCCGATAGGCGGCGATCTTTCCAATCAGCTCTTGGTGCTGAATCCCGTTGGGGAAAAGATCCCTGGCCACATGGGTCAGAACCTTTAGGGCCTGCTTCAAATCGGCCACCGCCCCAATTTCCACCGGATAATTGCGCCCGATTTCGCTGGGCTCGATGTCGATCTGCATCAATCGGCTGGGGGGAATGGCGAAGGTATATTCCGGGTACCAGGAACTGCAGTCCGCTTCCTTGAAGCGAGTGCCCAGGCCCAGGATCACATCGGCCTCCCGGCAGGCCTCATTGATGAATTGGGTGCCCCAGAAGCCGGTCATACCAAGGGTCAAGGGGTGATCGTCCGGCAGGGCGCCCTTGCCCATGAGGCTGTGGGCCACCGGGATGTTCATGTGATTCACGAAGGCCTTTAGTTCGTCCGCCGCTGCCGCAAGAAGGACGCCGCCTCCAGCATAGATAACGGGCTTTTCCGCATCGGCAAGGGCTTGCACGATTTCCCTTGCGGTATCCTGGTCCAGGGACGGTTGGCGGAGCACGCGGGTGTTGGATTTAACCCGATCGAAAAGGACAGTGTCCACCTCTTTGGAAAAGATATCCATGGGCACGTCCACCAGCACCGGCCCGGGTTGTCCGTTTTCAGCCAGTTGAAAGGCCTTGTCAATGATTTCAGGAAAGAGCTCCGGGCGCTCCACCCGCCAAGCGCGTTTTACAAAGGGGCGGTAAATCTCGTATTGATCCCCGTCGGCATGGAGGTTCACTTCCTGGTGGGGGTGTTTGCCGTAGTAGTGGCTGGGAACATCGCCTGCGATCACCACCATGGGAATACAGTCCAGGGCGGCATTGGCGACGCCTGTAGCGGCATTGGTCATGCCGGGCCCCAGATGGGTCAAAACCACGGCGGCCCTGCCTGTGACGCGCGCATAGCCGTCGGCCGCGTGGGCGGCAATCTGTTCATGCCGCACGTTGATGAAATCGATGGTGCTGTTTTCCAGGGCGGACAAAACAGCGATATTCGTGTGTCCGCAAAGACCGAAGATGTGTTTCAGGCCTCGATCTTCCAAATAGTCGACCAATTGATGTGCGACGAGAGCTTTCATGCAATCCTCCTGCAATAAAATCATTGGCCGCCGCAGCGGCGTGCTTCGATTCTGCCAAATCGGTTATCAAGCCTATCCTAATTGGGCCTTTTCCGGTTCGTACCGCACGGAAAAGATCAACAACAAACTGGCGGTCATGACCAGCCCGGCTAAGGCAAAGCCCTGGTCAAACATCCCCTTGTCGCCGAACATACCGATCACGGTGGGGAAAGCGCCGCCTCCGATCAGCATGGAAACGGGCATGATCAGGGCGATCACCAGGTTGCGGAGCCCGCTCGCCACCATGCCCGTCAGGACGGCGTAAGCCGGCGGAAAGAACGCGGCGGCAAAAAGCGGCTGCAATAGCAGCGGCAGCCACAACCAATTGTTGTCGGCCAGACCTATCATAATGGTTGCCAGACCGCTCAGCAGGGCCGCGGCGGCCATCACCGATCGCGGATCCCAACGGGCGGACAACCAGCCCGCCGCCAACGGCGACACCATGGCGGCCACGCGGGAGGCCGACATGATGAAGTTGGTGAAGGTCTGCCCCATCCCCCTTTCGGTTTGCAGATAGAGGGGGATCATGGAAAACACCCCTACGTTGGCGGCCACACCGAGGGCGAAGACAATCAGCATGGCCCAGAAGGTCCACCGGGAGAGCACCTGGTGCATGTTTTTCCAGGTGGGGGGATCGCCCCTGTAGTCCCCGGTCGGTCGTTTGAAGGCGTAGTAAAGCCCGGTGACGATCAATCCCATGGCAATCGGCCATACGACGCTCCGCCAGCTGCCCCATCCTATTACCGCTTCGGCCAGCAGGGGGGCGGCGATAAAGCCAAGACTGGGTGAGATTTCGTGGATTGAAAAGGCCTTGCCGAAATCCCTGGAGGCCAGTCCATAGGTCAGGCTGGCGATCCCCGCCGGAAGATAGAAACCGGCCGTAACGCCGATGAGGACCAGCGCCACTCTGAGAAAAGGCAGGGAGGTTCCCATGGCCGCTCCGACCAAAGCCAGCCCGCAGGAGAGGCTCGACAGGGTGATGGTCTTTTGATGGTTCAGCCGGGAAGAGAGATACCCTGAGCTCAGGACGCCGAAAAAATAACCGGCCGTAATAAAGAGAAACAATGCGCCGGCCCCGGTGTGGGTAATGCCCAGATCGGCTTCGATGTTGACCAGCAGCGGCCCCCAGATAAAGCGCGCCAGAAAATTGAAAAAGAAGAGGACCGCCAGCAGGGCGATAGCCGAGAAGCGGGCCCGGAAGGGCAAGATTCGAGAGGATGGCAAAGGGTAAGAGGGACGGTCGGTTTGCATGATGCCAATCAGACGGGGCCTTTGGTTTCGCCCCCGAGCAAAGATCAATGGTCGGCCAATTCATTGCCCAAATCCAAAGCCACCGGTTGCCCGCTGGCGCCGGAATCCAAGACGGCACGGATCACCGTAAGGGTGCGCAGCGCGTCCTCGCCGCTGGTGCGAGGGGCTTTCTCCCCCAGGATAACAGCACAAAAATGCTCGATCTGACGCTCCAGAGGGTCTTGTCCATGCACGGAAATTTCCGTTGTTTCCAGCGGCTCCAGCCAGCCTGCGGCGGATGGCGATGGGTAATGGACGAGTTTCATGCTCGGAAAAGCGAGGGTGCCTTCGGTGCCGAAGAACAGATAGCAGTCCTCGTGAGTGCGAAAATAATCCGGGTTTTCACCGGTGGTGGCTTCGTAGGACCAGCCAGAGGGCACACAGTCGGAGGTTACGATTGTTCCTAACGCCCCGCTGCGGAATCGCAGGGTCGCACAGGCCGTGTCTTCCACCTCAAAACCCCGTGCAGCCGAACTTACCTCGGCATATACGTTTTGGATTTCACCGCAGATGTAGCGCAGGTTGTCCACCTCGTGGATCATGTTGATCAGCACGGGACCGCCGCCGGGTTTTCGGCGCCATTGGACGTCGAAATAGTCAGTGGGTTTAAGCAGGGTCCACAGGACGGAAACGGCTACCAACCGGCCGATTTTACCGGACCGGACGACCTCCCGGGCGGCTTCCACCAAGGGGTTGAAGCGTCGGTGATGCCCCACCAGAAGGTGGATTGGCTGTCGTTTGGCACAGTCGATCAAGTCGCGGGCCGCCTGAACATCCGAGGCGATGGGCTTTTCCACCAGGAGGTGCAGTCCCTGTTCGGCGCAGTCGATCCCTACCGAGACATGGCGTTCCGTAGGGGTGGCAATGATGACCCCGTCGAGCTGTTTAGCGGCGAGCATGTCCGGGTAGTCTTGGTAAAAATCGACGGATAGTGCTTCCGCCAATTGTCGTGCCGCCGGATTCGGGTCGGCGATGCCCACTAGATGGCATCCCGGCATCCCGGCGGCGATGGCGGCATGTTTAGCGCCGACTAAACCGACGCCGATGACGCCTAATCGAACAAGACGGTGGCTTTCTTTCTGAGGCGTATTCATCAGTTGGCGCTGTCCCCTTGCGGTTGCACCATATACATATGTTGCAGCTCCTTGTGTTGGTGCTGCGGCGTAGCCTTATCAGGCCCGAGAAGGTTTGGAGCGCTAAAACGTCTCCGAATTGTAAAATTCGCCAAACAGTTCTTCATCCGAAGGCCGATCTTCCGGGATGGGCCGTGCCACCCAGGTGTAATTCAAGTAGTGCTTCAGGTTGATGTTCTCGTTGGTGATGTTGCCGGCCCACACGCCGCAACCCATGCTGGACGTCATGGGCATGCCGTTGTTGAACGCGCCCGCATTGGCCTTGGACTGGGGCTGGCGCACCATCATGCGGCTGACCGGGGCGACCATGGCCAGACGGTGAATATGGTTGTCATCGAAGGAATAAATGCCGCAGGAGTGCCCCTTACCCTGCACGTCGTAGATCTGCTTGATCATTTCCAGGGCAGTGTCGAAGCCGCTGTATTTGAAGATCGACAGCAGGGTGCCCAGCTTTTCAGTGGAGAAGAGATGTTCGCGGCCGATTTTGTTTTCTTGGACGATGATGAATTTGCGGTCCTCCGGAATCGTAAAACCGGCCTTCCCGGCAATTCTCTGAGGCGGGCAGGCAATCGTGTCAAACGTCCGATGTCCCTCGGCATCCCAATAGACGGCCTGGATTTTGACTTTTTCTTCGTCAGACGCCAGGTAGCCGCCTTCTCTCTGAAGCTGGGCCAAAAATGGGTCGTAAATGCCGGCTTCCACCAGCAGGTTGCCGTCCGCCGAGCAACCGGAGCCGAAATCGGAGGTTTTGCTGAGCATGGTGTTGCGGGCGGCCTCTTCGATATCGGCGGTTTCGTCGATCACCATGGTGGAGTTGCCCTGGCCGGCGGCATAGGCGGGCTTACCGGATTGGTGGGCGGATTTGGCCATGGCCGGGCCGCCCGTGGCGATAGTAAGGTCGCAGATTGCCATGATCTCCTGAGCCAGGGGAATACTGGGTTTCTCGACGCAAACGTAGAGATCCTCGGGGAAACCAATTTTCTGCAGGGCCGTCCGCATCACCTTCACGGTCTCGAAGGAGGTCTTCTTGGCGCGCGGATGCGGAGAGAATATCACGGCGTTCTTGGCCTTGAGGGCATAGATCCCCATTCCCGGAGGGGTCAGGGCCGGGTTGGTGGTGGGCACCAGGCCGGCGACGACTCCCACCGGCTTGGCGTATTTGACTAGACCTTTTTCCGGAATTTCCTCGACGATCCCCATGCTTTTCTGTCGCAGGGCGTCGCGCAGGATGCCCATGATCTTGAAGCGCTTATTGGGGCGTCCCGCCCGGTCGCCCAGTCCGCTTTCATCCACACCCATCTGGGCCAGGCGGGTAAAGGTTTTTTCGTTGGCCGTGGCCCATCCCACGGCCTGAATGGCCCTGTCGATGGCGGCCTGATCGTATTCTTGGATTAATTTTTGAGCGGTCCGCGCTCTGGCCAGCAACTCCTGCGCATATTGCTTTTCTTCTTCTGTAATGGGTCTTGCCAATGCAACCTCCTTGCCGGTATGACGATTTCACTTCTTTAAATTTTTTGATTGTTCAAAGGGCTGCTTTTTTGCAAAATTTAAGCGACCCGTAAACCTATCCTTAAGATTTGGCCTATTTACTACTGAGACGGTTTTTACGGTTCTTCCATACAGGTGTCTGACTGATCAGCATCCAGATCACCGCGAGGGTCAGAATCAGTGAAATGGGATTGGTAAACAGTTCTTGGACCGTCAAGCCGATGTCATTGCGGCACGACATCAATGCCCGACGATAAGAGACGTCCATGAGGGGCCCCAGGATTACGCCCAGAATGACCGGGCCTACCTGGAAGCCGTACAACTTTAGAAAATATCCGAAGATACCGAAACCCAGCATCCAATAGACGTCGACGATGTTGTTCTGGATAGTGTAGGTGCCAACTACCGAAAGAACGATAATGATGGGAATGAGGATGCCCTTGGGCAGCTCGACCATCTTGGCAAAGATCCGTATGCCGGTAAGACCGAAGATCAGGAGAAATATGTTGGCCAAGGCCAGGTTGCCCACCGTGAACCAGAAGAGGTGCGGCGTATCGATCATCAGCATCGGGCCGGGTTTGAGACCGTGGATGAACAACGCGCCAATTATAACGGCCGTCACGGCGTCTCCAGGTATTCCCAGCGTGAGCATGGGGATGTAGGCGCCCCCGATGGCGGCGTTGTTAGCCGATTCCGGTGCGATCAGACCTTCGTAAGCCCCCTTGCCGAATGGGCGGGATGGTTTTTTCACCGAGCGCCGCGCATGGTCATAGGCCAGCAGTGATGCGATGTCGCCACCCGTGCCCGGCAAGGCTCCGATCAGTACGCCGATGAATGATGTCCGGATGGCAAGCGGGAGATATTTCAGGATCACCGACCATGACGGCAGGATTTTGGAGACATCCTGTTTGACGGGTTTCAGATCGATCTGATGAATCTGGACCAGAGCTTCGGCAACGCCGAACAGGCCGATCATGGCAATCACGAAGTGAACGCCGCCCAAAAGGGCGATCGTGCCGAAAGTAAACCGCCCTTCCGCCGTGAGGGGATCCATTCCCACCAGCCCCACGATGACGCCGAAGGCGCCGGCGAAGATCCCCTTGGCCATGGATTCGCCTGACAGACTGCCGACCAGGAGCAGTCCCATGACGGCAAGTAGCAGATAGTCCCGGGGGGCAAACTTGAGGGCCATGTCGGCCACCCAGGGGGCGGCCAGCGCCAGCACGGCGACGCCGATAAATCCACCCACTACAGAAATGACAGTGCTGACGCCGATCGCCCGGCCCGCTTCTCCCAATTGGGCCAGGGGAAATCCGTCAAAACTCGTGGCGATGGCCGCCGGGGCGCCGGGGATGTTCAGGAGAATGGCAGTTCGCGAACCACCGTAGACCCCACCGCAGTAGACACCCACCATCAAGGCCAGGGCGTTGTTCACCTCCCATGAAAAGGTGAAGGAGATCAGAATCGAGACCGCCATGGTGACGGACAGGCCAGGAATGGCTCCGATGTAGATGCCGGCCAGGGTCCCCGCGGCCGTCAATGCCATCAGGGACGGATCGAACCAGCCCATGAAGAAGTATGAAAATACCGATTCAGTCAAAGCGACACCTCGGTGTTAAAACGTTCAGGGCATGATCACTCTGAAGAAGTACTGGAAAATGACGTAGATACAGACCAGTGTGCCCGCACTGATCAGCAAGGACTTGACCCAGCCGGTTCCCCGGAGGACCACCATCGACACCGCCATGAAAACAAAGGAACTGGGAAGGAAATGGAGCGGCTGGAGAACGATCATGTAGCCGATGACGATGCCTGTGTAGATGACGAATTCTTTTGGAAAGATTGCTTTTACGGCAATTTTCATCTCGTCTCTAAAGTTTTGCGCGTCGGGTTTTTCCAGTTTTCGATTGCCCAGCAGGGTAAGTCCCGCAGAGATCACCATGACCGCCCCGGCGGCCATCGGAAAAGCCCCCGGCGAACTGATGGATGAAAAACCCGCTATCCGATAGGCCAGAATGAGGATAAACAGACTGAAGGCCATCATCAGGTAAACAAAGACATTTTCTCCAGGGCGGAGTTTTCTGGTTTTTTTCATGGCCACCCCACGTTATGGCCGGCGGCCCCGGTCGCAGCAGGGGCCGTTGCCGGCTTTGGGTTTACGGTTTGGGGATGCCCAGTACCTCGGGGGAAACCTTGGTAGATCCGGCATCGAAGAGCAGCCAGGTACTGACCGACTGCCATTTCTTAAGGAAAGCGTCGGCCTCGTCGCCGTTGATGTTCATCATGACGGCACCGAAATCAGAGACGAACGTCTGAAATTTAGGCTCTGCCGCGCCTTTATGGAAGGCCTCGACCAGTTTCTGCTTGGCGGCCTCGGGCACGTCCCGTTTGCACCAGATTCCATAAAACGGGCCCCAGGGAAGATACTTGTCGAATTCGGGATAGTCCTGGGTGATGAGGGGCAGGTTTTCGAGCCCGGGGATGGGGGTATTAGAAACCACGGCCAAGACCTTGACCCGGCCGGCCCGAATTTGTTCGCGCACGGCCGTGAGACCGGCCGGCATGATGTCCACATGGCCGCCCATAAGGGCCGTTACACCGGGGCCCTCGCCGTCAAAGGGCACCCGAATGACGTCGAAGCCCGTGACGGCCTGAATCATGGCGCCCACCGTGTAGGGGAGCCCCCCGGGACCGGTGGACCCCATCTTGATCTGACCCGGGCGCTTCTTGGCATCTTCGATCAGCTCTTTGAAGGAGTTCCACGGGGTGTCGTTGTTGGCGACGATAACGCCGACGCCGCGGGCCAGAATATTGACCGGGTAGAAATCCTTGTAGTCCAGTTTGGAGAGTTTGAGCACGCCGTGGAGCTGGGGGTTTTCAGCGCCGTAGAGCAGAGTGTAACCGTCCGACGGGCGGCTGTAGACGTATTGGGTGGAAATGGCGCCCGTCCCGCCCGGCTTGTTGATCAACACGATCTGCTTACCGAGATACGGCTCTACGAGCGGTGTGATGGCGCGGGCAACATTATCCGTGGCGCCGCCTGCGCCCCACATGATTATCCCCTGCAGATCTCTGTCGGGGTAGTCGGCCGCAAAGGCGATTCCCAAACAGCAGACGGCCAGAACCATCGACACTAAAAGCAATCGTTTCATCATTCATCCTCCTATGTTTGGGTTTTGGGGTATCGGTCTTGCCGAACGATATTGATGCCGAACAGATGTTTTGCTCGCCTATGCGCGCCTGGTTTCTGGGACTCAGAGAAGAATGGTGACCCAACAGGCAGGCGCCCCTTGTGCAGCATAACGGCTGGAAGGACCTATTGGAATGTCGCCCGAAGGCGACCCGCCGCATGCCGCCTCCGCAAGTCATTTGCTTTCGAATTCAGTCCAAAAAAGACTTGCATCGTGCCATATGGGATGATATTCTAACTAGTAGAATAACCTTCTGCTCCGCAGAATATACAGATGGGAAACCCCTGTCAAGTTCTTTTCATATGCCTTTTCAGATTGTGCCGGAAAAACCACCGGGCATGAGGATACTCCGGATCAACGGTTTGCAGGCCCAGCCCGCGGCGACTCCAAGGGCCTGCAACAGATAATATGGAGGAAACGCAAATGGGCATGGATGGATCAAGCATGAATTTGCTTATCGAGGATGAAGCGCTTCGGGACGGGCTTCAGATGGAGGCGCGCATCTTCAGTCTGGATGAGAAACGGCAGATTTTTCATATGCTTCATGAGGCCGGTGTCCATCGCATACAGGTAGGGTCTTTCGTTCACCCGAAAATCGTACCCCAGATGGCGGATACCGATGCTTTCATCAAGGCCATCCCGGAAACAGAACGACACCTGATCTCTGCCTTGATCCTGAACGAAAAGGGGTTGGAACGTGCCCTGGCCAGCGGTGTGGGCCATGTGAGCATGTCCGTTTCGGTGAGCGATACCCACAGCCGCAAGAATGCCCGCCGTCCGGCCGCGGAGGCCCTCGAAGCCATGACGGGTCTCATCCGCACAGCATTGTCCGAGGGGCTCGATGTCCGTGCGGGTCTGCAGTGCGTCTTCGGGTGTGTGTATGAGGGCGCCATTGAGGAGGATGCGGTCTTGAAGGCTACCGAAAAGATGGTGCAGACCGGAGCCCGGGAAATCAATCTGGCCGACACCACGGGGATGGCCAACCCCCTGGCCATCCGAAACATGGTCCAAAAGGTCCATGAGGCCTTTCCCGATATTCTGATTTCCCTGCATCTGCACGATACCCGGGGGCTTGCCTTGGCCAACATGTTTGCCGGCTATGAGGCCGGCATCCGCATCTTCGACACCTGCACCGGAGGCCTGGGCGGCTGCCCCTTTGTCAAGGGGGCAGCCGGCAACATCCCCACCGAGGATGCCGTTCACATGTTCGAGAGCATGGGGATACCGACCGGCATCGCCATTGAAAAGCTGTGCGACGCCGTGGCATATCTCGAAAACAAGTTGGCGCGTCAACTGCCCGGACGCATGAAAAGGGTATTGGACCACCGGAGGAGCTGTGAATAGTAATGGCCGCAAGCCCGTCAGGGAATCCGACCGACAAATCGACACCGTTGCCAAGGCGCTATGCCTTTTGGACTGCTTTACGGACGCCGAGCCCGAACTGACCCTCAAACAGCTCAGCGAAAAAACAGGGCTTTATAAAAGCCGCATTATCCGGCTGGGTGGCACCCTTGCAGCCCACGGCTATCTCATTCGCACCCCCATGGCGACCTATAAGCTGGGTCCCAAGCTGATGACGCTGGGCAAGGTCTATGAGCGCACCAATCCCCTCACGGCGATAGCCAGGCCTGTTATGAAAGCGCTTTCCGCGCTGACGGGTGAATCCACCAAACTCTTTGTGATCGAAGGCACCAAGCGGCTCTGTCTTGTCCGGGAGAGAGGCCCCTCACCGCTGCAATACGCCATCAACGAAGGTGAGGTCCAGGAACTCTATGCCGGAGCGGGCGGGAAGCTGCTGCTAGCCTTTGCTTCAGAACCATTCCAGATAGAAATCATCCAGCGCAAACGCAAAAAATTTACCGATCAAACGATTATCGACCCGGATGCGCTTCTAAAAGAGCTGAAAATTATAAGGCAGCAGGGGTATGCCTTCAGCAAAGGTGAACTCGTTTCAGAGGTGGCCGGTCTGGCGGCGCCGGTTTATGATTACGAAGGCCAGGTATGCGCCGCCTTGAACATCGCCGGACCCACGCAACGATTTGGCGCCGAACGCTGCAAAAAGATGCTGGCGCAGTTGCTTGATGCCGCCCAGCAGCTGTCGTTGCTGCTGGGCAACCGGGCGAGTGCGTGAGACCTATGCCGCTGCTGCAATGATTGTGGCCATCGGCTCTCACAAAATATTATAGACCCCATCGGCATGACCCTGCACCATGGCGACCATCCCCCATCCGTTTCAACCAAAGGAGAATTAGGCATGCGACTGCAAAGCAAGAAGACCTTGAAGATCCGAGACAAGATTCTCGGCGGGCCTTTGCCCCTGATTTGTCTGCCTCTGGTGGCCACCGATCAGACAGCGCTTCTCGCGCAGGCGGAGGAAGTGTGTTCATTCGATCCGGATGTCATCGAGTGGCGGGTGGACAAGTTGGATACGGTTCTGGATACGGACGCGGTCTTAGCGGCCCTGGGTGCGCTTCGGGAATGCATCGGCAATATTCCGATGATCTTTACCTGCCGGGTGATTCATGAGGGAGGGTTCCAGGAAATCGCGGCCGAAGACCGTCTTCTTCTTAACAAGGCCGTCATCGCGTCGGGCCAGATCGATCTGATTGACACGGAGATATCCAACGGCGAGGCCATGGTGGCCGAAATGAAAGCGGCCTGCCGGAAGGCCGGTTGCCCGTTGATTTTATCCTATCACAATTTCGATGAAACCCCGGATGAGGCCTTCATTCTGGATCGCTTGGTCACAGCCGGCAAACTGGGAGCGGATGTCGCCAAGACGGCCGTCATGCCGAAAACGTATCGAGACGTGCTGACGCTCCTCAGCGCCACCTATACGGCGCGGACCGAACGGCTGGACATCCCCATCATCACCATGGCCATGGGGGAGGAAGGGGGCATCACGCGGATCGCCGGGGGGTTGTTCGGCTCCGACCTGACCTTTGCGCTGGGCAAAGCCAGCTCGGCCCCGGGGCAGATCCCCATTGCCGATTTGCGCAAGGCCTGGTCGGCTTTGCCCTTTAATCTCTAAGGGTCAATTCCCCGCCGCTTGCGGCGGGGTCGTTCATGAGAAAGGAAACACCATGGCCGTAGTGGATGTCAACACGAAACTGGTCGGGCTGCTGGGCAACCCATTAGGGCACAGCTTTTCGCCGGCCATGCACAACAAGGCCTTTGAGACCCTCGGGCTGAATTACTTCTATCTGCCCATCGAAGTGACGGCGGAAGATCTGCCCACCGTGGCGGCCGGCATCGCCAAAATGAACTTTGCGGGCTACAACATCACGATCCCCCACAAGATCCGCATCATGGACTGTCTGGATGCCATCGACCCCCTGGCCCAGGCCATCGGCGCGGTCAACACCGTCGTTCTGGAAAACGGCCGTGCCACGGGCTACAACACGGACGGCGAGGGCTTTGTCCGGTCCCTGGAGGCGGAATCCGGGACCAAGGTGGACGGGAAATGCCATTTTATCCTCGGTTGCGGAGGGGCGGCCCGGGCCATTGCCATGACCCTTGCCGCCAAAGGCGCCCGGAAGATTTTCCTCTGCAACCGCACCGAACAGAAAGCCCATGATTTATCCGCTGAAATCAACGCCAAGGTCAGCCCCTGCAGCGAGGTGGTACCGGTGGAACCGGCCCGCATCGAGGCGGCCGTCCAACAAGTGGACGTGCTCATCAATACCACCAGCATCGGCATGCACCCGGAAGAGGACCGCATACCCATCGACGGCAACCTGATTCCAGGGGGTGTGATCGTAAGCGACATCGTCTATAATCCCGCCCGGACGAAGCTGCTGCGGGTGGCCCAAGAAAAGGGCTGTCAAACCGTCCCCGGGTTGGGGATGCTGGTCTACCAGGGGGCCGAGGGGTTCCGTAAATGGACAGGAGCCGAGCCCCCCGTAGAAGTCATGTTCGGGGTCGTTCGGGCGCTGAAAGGATGAGGGAACAAATCGGCGATTAGACGCTATCCTCGTTGGGCGATTGCGTTTACGCCTTGAGGTTTTCCAATGTCTCCATCACCTGTTCGCGTTCTACCGTATCGCTCACGAAGACATCGCCGATGGCGCGGAGCAGAATAAATCGTATGCGGCCCGAGGCCGCCTTTTTGTCCCGCCGCATGGCCTCGTAGACCCGGAACAAATCGATGTGAGCCGGAATGCGAACGGGTAGCCCGGCATCGACCAGAACCGGCTTTAGGCGCTCCTGTAGCTCCGGCGCGCAATGGCCCAGACGGGCCGACAGACTGGCGGCCGCCACCAGTCCCATGGCCACGGCCTCCCCATGGCGGATGGTGTGTTCGCAGACCTGCTCGATGGCGTGGGCGAAGGTGTGCCCCAGGTTGAGCAGGTTGCGGCGTCCGCGGTCAAAGGGGTCTTCTTGCACAATCCTGATTTTGACCTGAATGGCTTGGGCTACCAGGGCCTGCAGATCCGGCAGGGGCGGCACCAGGGTCCCGGCTTCCCGGGCCCAGCTGCCGCCCTCGATTTGGGCGAACAGGGCCGCGTCATCGATCAGACTGTGTTTGATCACTTCCGCCATGCCGGAAGAAAATTCCTCCGGTGAAAGACTTTGCAGGGTGGCCACATCAGCGATCACCGCGGTGGGCTGCTTGAAGGCGCCCACCAGGTTCTTGCCCTGGGGAAGATTGATGCCGGCCTTGCCGCCGATGCTCGTATCCACCATGGCCAGCAGGCTTGTGGGGCAATGGACCAGGTCCACCCCCCGCATGTAGACCGCCGCCACGAATCCGGCCAGGCCGCTGATGACCGACCCCCCCAGGCCGATGATGGTGCCGTTGCGCTCGAAGCCTTTTTCGATCAGCTGTTCGCAGATGGACTGCACCATGGTAAGCGTTTTATGCTGCTGTCCGGGGGGCACTTGGATAACCGCATCGACCGGACCGCAGCTTTGTGCGTACAAAGGCCCGGTGTTGGTGTCCGTGATGATCGCCACGGGGCCGGCGATGCCCGCCAGATTCTTCACAAAGGGCAGCAGGCCGCCGCCGACGATATACTCGTAGTGTTTGCCGGCCCCGGTGATCGACACGCGCTGGTCCGGGTTGGCCTGAAAGAGGCCGATCAGGTTATTGGTGACCGCGTCGGGCGTTTTTTCGGATGTCACCATCTGGGGGAACTGGCCGTAGTCTTCCTGGCGCTGCTGCATCAGCTCGACGATGCGTTCCATGGGATCGGGCACTGCCAGCAGGGGCCGCTCATGAGTGGTGTCTCTGGAGACCCTGTCCAGGATTTCTTCCGGGGTGGCCACCAGGCAAAAGACGCGCCCCGTGCGGCTAAGCGCCGCGGCGTTGCCCGGATCCAGCATCAGGCGCCCGCCGGTGGAGATCACCACTCCCTGCCGGTCGGCCAGTTCGCGGGCCACCGCGCCCTCCATTTCGCGGAAGGCCACTTCCCCCATTTCCTGGAAGATTTCCGGAACGGTCTTGCCGGCCCGCTCCTGGATCAGTTCATCCGTATCGACGAAAGCGTAGTCCAGCTGCTGGGCCAGCTTCTTGCCCACGGTGGTTTTGCCGGTCCCCATGAAGCCGGTCAAAACGATATTGGGTCTGTCCATAGCGTTCAATCCCTTCGGGCCGAATTTGTCAAAGGTGGTCTCCGGGTTTGCTTGGGGAGGGTCGGTCGATACATCAGCATCCCGGCAATTCGCGCAACTCCGCCAGGGGGATGTCGGTGACGATGCAATTCCCCAGACCATTCAGCAGCACGAAATGCACGCTCTCCTTTTCCCGCTTTTTGTCTTTGCCCAGGGCTTCCAGAACCGCCTTCTGGTCGAAGGTTTTGCGCAGCGGCAACCCCAGCTGGGCCAGCAAGTCTTGCAGCCGCTGCTCCTCGTGAGCGGTGATCAGACCGCGCCGCCGGGAAAGACGGGCCGCCAAGACCATACCGATACTGACCGCCTGGCCGTGGGGCACGCCAGTCACTTTTTCGACGGCATGCCCGAAGGTATGGCCGAAATTGAGTTTGCGGCGCTCCCCGGCTTCCTTCTCATCGTGGTTGACGATGGTGGACTTGATGACCAGCGAGTCATAGACGAGACGTTCGATAACCTCCCGGTCGAGGGCCAGGGCCAGGGGGGCGTTTTGCTCCAGATAGGCGAACATGTCGGCGTCGGCAATGGCGGCATGTTTGACAATTTCGGCCAAGCCGCATTGCCGCTGTTCTTCCGGCAGGGAGGGCAGCATTTCCAGATCGCAGAGGACGAAGTCGGGTTGATTGAACGTGCCCACCATGTTTTTATAGCCGCCGAAGTTCACCCCGTTTTTGCCGCCCACACTGGCGTCCACCTGGGCCAGAAGGGTGGTGGCCACAAATCCGAAGCGTACCCCCCGCATGTAGGTCGAGGCCACAAAGCCGGTGATGTCGCAGACGATGCCGCCTCCGATCCCTACGATGCAGCAGGAGCGGTCGGCCTCAAGCTGCATCAGTTCATCGTAGATCCGAGTCACCGTATCGAGGGTCTTGATCGTCTCCCCGGAGCCGATGGTGATCACATGGCCGGCAGGGAACTGGTCGGCGTAATGCCGGTGCACGTTTTCATCCGTGATGATGATGGGCGGCCGACTTGGCAGATGACGGGATAAATGGCGCAGGGGCTCCCCCACCAATAAGGTGGACGAGCCCGAAGCCCCCTGGATCTGGAGCTGCTTCATAAGAACGAAACCCTTTTTATCATGTGGTCCGGGACGGCGCCCGGCATCGGCGATGAAGAACTTACCGGCATCAGGAGGCCCGGTCGAACTGATCCGCCCGGACCTGCTTGAGCTTGGCATGGGCGCTGAGCACCAGTTCTTCGGTGCTTTCCCAGGAGATGCATTCGTCGGTGATGGAGACGCCATACTTCAGGGCATCGCGGTCGCCGCTGAATTTCTGATTGCCTTCGTGCAGATTGCTCTCCAGCATGAGACCGATGAGCGCTTCGCTGCCGTTGACCACCTGATCGATGACATTCCGCCAGACGATGGCCTGGCCCTGATATTTCTTGTGACTGTTGGCATGGGAGCAATCCACGATCACCGCTTCGGGCAACCCCTTGGTGATCAGCATCAGGCGCGCTTCTTCGATGCTGATGGGATCGTAGTTGGGCCGGCTGCCCCCACGCAATACGATGTGGCCATAAGGGTTGCCGCCGGTCTTGACGATGCAGGTCCGGCCGTCCTGGTCGATGCCCAGAAAGGTCTGGGCGGCGTGGGCCGCCACGAGTGCGTTGATGGCCGTGGACAGGTTGCCGTCCGTGCCGTTCTTGAAGCCCACCGGCATGGAAAGCCCCGAGGCCATTTCCCGGTGGGTCTGGGATTCGGTGGTGCGTGCCCCGATGGCTGACCAGCAGACGACGTCGGCGATGTATTGGGGGATGATCGGTTCCAACATTTCGCTGGCCGTGGGCAGACCCATTTCCGCGATTTGCATCATCAGGCGGCGGGCCTTGAACAGTCCGGCATTCATGTCGCAGCTGCCGTCCAGCTCGGGGTCGCTGATCAAACCTTTCCACCCCACCGTGGTGCGGGGCTTTTCGAAATAGACCCGCATGACGAGGAAGAAGGTGTCCCGGACCTTGTCTTTCAGTTCCACCAGACGTTGCGCATAGTCCAAGGCGGCCTTCTCGTCGTGGATGGAGCAGGGACCCACGATGGCCAGGAGGCGTTTGTCTTCCCTGTTGATAATGCGCTGGATGGTTTCACGCCCACCGATAACGGTTTGGCTGGCCTTGGCCGATAACGGCAGCTGTTGTTTGAGTTCCCGCGGGGGCATCAAGGGCAGGTAGTCCCTTACGCGGACGTCTTCGATGCGTGGCGCTGGCATGGCTGGTTTCCTTTCGGGGTGGTTGCCTGGGCAACGGGTAAGAAATAAGGTTTTGTTCATCACCTTGCCGGTTAACCGCGCGGGACTAAAAAGGCCGTGGAGCGCCTCGATCGCCACGGCCTAATGAAACAAAAAAAACCGCGGCGTTCGGTCCGCCAGCGGTTTTGAAAATCGTATGTCAGGTTTTCAGCACACCGCGGGCAGACCGGCGTAAAAATAATAATAGCCGAAATAAAAATAGAATTTGCCCGTTACGTTTTGCATGCTGGTTTCCTATGATTGCTTTGGCATACGATAACGGGGGCGGGATGGATTGTCAAGGGGCATCTTGGCGTTGGCCTGCAAACGCGCCGATGGCCAATCTCTGGCCGGGACCGGGGATGCTATAGTTCGCGAATGAGGGCCTTCAACGTTTCGAGCTGCGAGGGCTTCAGATCGTCGAAGGAGACCTCGATGCCTCTGGGGTTGCGGCCCACGATGATGCCCGACAGCATGAGGGTGGTTTGGGTGCGGGGGTCGGTGATGTTCAGCATCAGCTCTTCGCCCTTGGTGAATGGCTCCGAGGTTTCCAGAAAGATGCCGTCTATCCGGATAGCACGGCTTGCGGTTGAATAGGAGGCATCTTCGGTGTCGTATTCCACCAACAATTCAGGCCGGGGTTTTTCCGACACGGTTTCACCTGCCGCGACCATGACGCTGGCCGGTTGATGGGCTTCGATCCCGGGACCGAGCTTGAGAACGATGACGGTGATGTTGTCATCCCCGCCGCGTTCGTTGGCCATTTCGGTCAGTTTGCGGCAGGATTCTTCAGGCGTGGCGCTGCTATCGACGATTTCATAGATTTCTTCCGGGAAAGCCTTGTCGCTCAGACCGTCCGAGCAGATGACAAGCACATCTCCTTCCTGGAAAAGGATTTCCGTCGTGTCGGGATTTACCGTTTCGTGGATACCCATGGCCCGTGTAATCATATGGAGGTATTGCTGGCCGAGTTTGAGACCGCCTTCCGGGGCCAGAGCCTCCTGCTCGGCCATGACCGTGTGCAGGGAGGAAACGATTTCGGCGCGCCCTCCCCGCACCAGGAAGACCGGGCTGTCGCCCACATTGCTGACAATGGCATGGGTGTCGCTGAAGTAGACCGCCGACACGGTCGATCCCATCCCTTTGCAGCTCTTGTCATTCTGGGCATATTCATAGGTTTTCAGGTTGGCCCGGCGGATGGCGTAAACCAGCTGGTTGGCCTGGGAGGAGAGGTTGCGGTCGACGCCCACCATCTGGTCGGGATTTTCGGCCGAGACCAATTTTTGCATGGTCTTGCGGATGGTGTCCACCACCAGGCGGCTGGCGACCTCACCGGCTTTGCGGCCCCCCATTCCGTCCGCCACCACGTAAAGTTGGAGTTGTTCGTCGATCAGAAAAGCGTCTTCATTGCCCTTCCGTTTTTGGCCCACATCCGTTTGCCCGGCGGCGACAACCGTTATCATCGGGCGGCCTCATCGGAAATATGAAAGGGGGTATTTCTCTCGGTTGCCGGTTTCCGGAGCATCATCATCCAATCGCCTTATCGGGTTTTAGATCCGCTTTCGAAAGCCGAACTTTTTTCCAGCCGATAGGAAAGGGTGCGGGCAAAATTCTTGAAAAACAATAGCTGGACTGCCTCCGGGGCTTTGTCCATGAGGGTGGCGCTGATTTTCATCAGCAGACAATTGGTATGGGCCGTGGCCGAGGCCACCCGTGCCTTGCCGGCAATGTAGGCCATTTCGCCAAAACACTCGCCGGCTCGGATTTTGGCGATGACCTTGCCATTTTTGCGGATTTTGACCTTGCCGTTGAGCAGGATGTAGAAGGTGTCGTCGATGTCGCCTTCGGTTACGATCACTTTGCCTTCCGGCACCTTGATGATGCTGCTGGCAAGCCCCAGGCTCTCGATTTGCTCCCGGGTGAAGTTGTGAAAGAAGGGAACCTGGCAGAGCAGGTCGATAATGTCCTCGACTTTTTTATCCCCCTTGGGAAGCATGATCCCCCGCAGGGCGACCCGCAGGTCGTAGGCCAGGTCCATACAGGAGGCATAGCGCTGCTCCAGGCTCTTGGCCAGGGCCCGGCGCATGATTTTATCGAAGATTTCCGGCAGGTCGGGGCGCAGCTCTCTTATGGGCACCGGGTTTTCGCGCGTGATTTTGTAGATGATGGCAAAATCGTTCTCACCGCTGAAGGCCCGTTGGCCGGTGAGCAGTTCATACATGACGCAGCCCAGAGAGAAGATATCGCTCTGGTGGGTGGTGGTTTCTTCCTTGAGCTGCTCCGGCGACATATAGCTGGGGGTTCCCCAGATACCCTTTTCGGGGTCCTGTTTGGAGATGCGGGCGATGCCGAAATCGGCCAATTTCGGCGTGCCGTGTTTGTCCAGCATGATATTCGAAGGCTTGATATCCCGGTGAATGACGCCCTGCTGATGGGCATAGTGCAGGGCGCTGGCGACCTTGAAAATGATCTCGATGCACTGGTCCAGGGGCAGGAGATTTTCGGGGCGGCATCTCCTTTTCAGGGTTTCGCCCTCGACGAACTCCATGATGATGTAGCAGAATTCCTTGTAGAGGCCGGTATCGTAGATCGCCAGAATGTTGGGGTGGCTGAGGCGTCCGGCCGACTGGGCTTCCAGGAAAAGTTTTTTGCGCGACTGGCTGGAAATACCCTGGGAGATCTTGAGGGCCACCTGGCGCTGGATGTAGGCATCGCGGGCCAGGTAGACCACACCGGAGCCGCCCTGCCCGAGCTTGCGGATAATCTTGTACCGGCCCATGCTCTGGGTGTCCATCAGGCCGGATATGAATTTTTCATGTACCGAGGATTTGGCCACGCTCTGCCTGCCTCTTTAGCGATCCATGCCGAAAGGTTTCAACATAACTGTATAGCATACCATATTTCATGCATGGCCAACAGCTTTTTGGTGGCTAGGCGGGGCGCTTTTTAGCCGGCTGGCCGGCCGGCAGGATGGGGAGGGATCGCGGCGGTCGAGACCGCGGTTAAACATTGAACCGGAAGTTGATGATATCCCCGTCTTGGACTTCGTATTGCTTGCCTTCCAGGCGGGTCGTGCCCAGTTTGCGGGCTTCGGCATAGCTGCCGGCGGCCATCAGGTCGTCGTAGGCCAGCACTTCCGCCCGGATGAAACCCTTCTTGATGTCGGAGTGAATCACTTCGGCCGCGTCCACGGCCGGTGTGGCGCAGCGGATGGTCCAGGCCCGCACCTCGTCTTCGCCCACAGTGAAAAAAGAAATCAGACCCAGCAGGGCATAGGAACGTTGGATGATGCGGTCGGCCGCGGCCGCACCCACCCCGAATTCCTCCTGAAATTCGGCCGCCTCCTCGGGGGTCATGCGAGCCAGTTCCTGTTCGAGCTTGCCGCGGATGACCATGGTATCGGCCGTTGCCAGCGCCTTGTCGAGCGTGGGCAGTCCGTCGTCTTCGTCGGCGTTGTTGAACAGGGCCAGCTGGGGCTTGGCGGACAGAAACGCAAAACCCCGCAGTTTGTGGGCCGTGGCAAGCTCGGGGTCTTCCCGCAGGGGGCGCTCGTTTTCCAGGAGCGCGTGGCAGCGGTTGAGCAGAGCCAGTTCTTCCGGATCGGGTTTCTTGCCCCGTTTCTGATCCAGTTCGAGCCTTTCCAGCCGTTTTTCCACCACGATCAGGTCTTCGAAAATCAAATCCTGGTCGATCTTGCGGTAATCCTCGCAGGGGTTGGGCGCCTGGCTGCCGAACAGGTCGAAGTTGCGCACACAATGAATCAGGGCATCGCAGTCCCGCACCTGGGTCCAGAAGGGCTGTTCACCGGCACGCTTCTCCCGGCTCTGGGGCTGGCCGGCCGGCAGGAAGTATTCCACCTGGGCATAGATGGTCTTGCGGGGGTTGTACATCCCGCTGAGGGTATCCACCCGCTTGTCCGGTACACGGATGGTGCCGATGTGGGGTTCCGTCCGGGCGCCGGGGTTTAGTTCGGCGCCGGTCAGGGCTTCGAAAACAGTGGCCTTGCCGGCCTGCTCCAGGCCGATGATGCCCAGCTTCATATCGTGTCCTTTTCAGAAATGGTCTTTGTATCCTGATCGGCGTTCTCCGCGGGTTTTCGGCTGCGGCGGACCTGCGGATGCCTCTCCGTAATTGGGTGGCCTTGATCAGAATCAAAAATCCTCATTTCTGAAAAGGACACGCGCGCGCCCGCTTGATTTAGGGAGGAGCACGCCTTCTGCGGAGGTACGTAAAGGTGGCCTTTTAACGTAATTGTTGCCGGGGATCAAGATCGAAGCTTGTGCAGCAGCCAGGCCATGTTGCGGCCCAGGGTCTCCATGGTCTGGAGGCCTTCGCTGTCCGCTGCGGCATCGCCCCGGTCCAGGCCGAAACCGATGTTCCAATAGCTTGCCCCCGGCACGATCATCTGGCCGATGAGGAAGAAGTGGTTCATGCTGTCGAAAGCGTGGATGGCGCCCGCCCGGCGCACGGCCACCACGGCGGCGCCGACCTTGCGACGGAACATGTCGCCGTTGGCCTTGGCGACCATTCCGGCCCGGTCGATGAGCGCTTTCATCTCGGTGCTGACGTCGGCGAAGTAGGTCGGAGAACCCAACAGGATGCCATCGGCAGTCTCCATACGGGCAATGCATTCATTCAGAAAATCCGTGTCCACGCTGCAGCGGCGATTTTTTTCGCGATGGCATTTCATGCAAGCGATGCAGCCCTGGATGGACTTGCCGGCCAGGTCGATGGTGGAGGTTTGAATGCCTTCCTGATCGAGAACGTCGGTTACGGTTTTGAGGAGGAGGGCTGTATTGCCCTTGCGGCGGGCGCTGCCGTTAAAGGCGACAACATTCATTTTGAGATCCTTTCAGGGTTGCGGGGGTTCGATCAGCTTGAGCAGATCGCCTTCGGAGGTAAAGTTCAGCCGGTTCAGGCCCGGGAGGGCGCCCGCCAGGAACACGCGTCCCGCCAGGCGGTAGGTCAATTCAAAGTCTTCCGGCGAACGATGGCTGCCGGCCATCAGGCGCACCATCAGAAGGATGAAGTCGCTGGCCGAGGCGTAGATCGTCACCGGGTAGACCAGGGTTCCCAGGGCGGGGAGCTCGGCCGCCTGGTTGGAGACCCCCGAAGCGATGGTGCTGTCGTTGATCTCCAGCCGGCAGTCGATCCCCTTGAGATCGAGGGAGACATCGTTGGGATTGATCAGGCGCAATTCGAGCTGAAAAGCGGTTTCCATATCACTGGACGGCTGCTGGGTCATGCTGATCATGCTGATCCGGGGCGGCTCCAGCGAGGGGTTCAGGCTGGCGCAGCCCCCCATCAGCAAAAGACTCAGAACGACCGACAAGGCCATGGCGCCGGTCAGCGACCTCACACTATGCATGATGCCATCCTCCCCGTGCCTATTGCTGGTTCAAGAGACCCTTCAGCACGCCTTTGGCGGTATCTTCAAGGGGTTTCAGGTCTTTATTCTTCTCAAAGACCTTGTCCAACTCCCCGGAGTCGATGAGCTGTTTCTGGATTTGCTCTTTGGCGATGGCCTTCAGATCCGGTGCAAACGTCGGGTTCTGAAAGCTCCCGCTGATCAGAACAGGGACCTTGATCGCCTTGAGGTCCTCGCTGCTGCGCTGCCCCTTGAGTGTGGCGACATATTCGGGTTCGACCCGAAAATCCATCTTTTCGGTCACCAGGTTGGCCTGCCCCTGGGCCTTGACGCCGATCACGGGCGACTTCAGTTCGGTGGCTTCGGTTACAAAGGTGCCGTTGCGCAGGGTAAAGGGGACATTGAATTCGCTGAACTCGGTTTGGGAGCCGTCGGAGGCGGCTGTTCCACCCTCGCCGAAGGCTGCCTGGACATTGCGCACCATGGCCCCCAGGTCGATGCCCTTGATGGCGCCATCGCTGAAGTTCAGCTGGCCGCCGCCGTTCAGGGTCTGCTTGATGCGATCCGCGTTGTCACCCTGGAACTGCAAGCTGACCTGGGAGTTAAGGAGGCCTTCGAGGATATCCTTCTGGGCCACGTCCTTGATCAGAGGGCCGGCGGTGACTTTCTGAAGACTGAGTTTCAGATCGGTACGGGGTTGGCTCTGGCTGACATCCATGGTGCCGGTGATATTGGCGGTCCCGCCATACAGGTCGCACGCCAGGGGCTCGATCTGAAAGCGGCCGTTCCGGGCTGCGATCTGAAAGCGTACGTTTTGCATATGCGCTTTGGCCGCCGTGAGCTTGCCCACCGCCAGGCGGCCATCCAGGATCAGCCGCCGCAGGGGGGCATAGTCCGTACGCTTGGCTTTCCCGGCGGGTTGGCTGCTCTCGGTTGCCGATTTTTCGCCGGGGGCGGTCTTCGTCTTGGCCGGCAGGTAGCGGTCGAGATCCAGGGCGTCCATCTTGACGTCAAAGGAGAGGTCGGGCCGCTGGAAATCCTTGGCGGCCAGGGTGAAATCGGTTTGCGTATCGTCCAGCACCAGAACGCCGTTTTGCAGACTGACCTGGGTGGCGCTGCCCTTGACGTTGGCTTTAAGGGACACTTTGTTGAGAACAGCGGGGTCGCTGGTCTGCACCGGGAGGGGCTGTCCGAGACGCTCAAGGAGCTTGCGCGGCGAAAAGGCCGCCACTTCCAGGGCCATGTCAACGGAAGGCTTGCCGGTCAGATCCCGGGCCGTCCCCTTCAGGTTGGCGTTGATTTCGTCCAGGGCGGAAATCTGCATGTCAAACGCCAGGGGTTGGCTGCCCGGCGGGTTGCCCAGGGGACCGGCCGTGCCTTCGATTTTCAACGGCTGATTGTTGATGCGGGTGGAAAAGGTCAGCTTGACGGGGCCGTCCAGGGATACATTGGACAGGGCCAGGTTGATCTCCGATACCGTTTCGGTTTTGCCGGAGGCATGGTCGATATAGGTCAACGTGCCGTTTTGCACGGCGATCTCTTCGGCCGTCAGGGACTGCAGGGCGAACCCCGGGGAGGCGTCGCCGGTCTTGTTCTTGGTATCCGACGCCGGCGTGGGCGCCGATGGGGTGGCGGCAGCGGATTTGAAGTTCCAGTTGGTGCGGCCATCCTTGTCCTTGACGAGGACGATTTGGGGATCCTGCAGAACGATCCGTTTGATTTCCACCTTGCGGGAGAGGAGCGGCAGCAATTTGACCCGGGCTTCGAAATCCCCGACTTTGAGCAGGTCGGTCTCCTTGAACCCCTGGGGATTGCCGAGTTCCAAATCGCTTAGCGACAGGCCGACCCACGGGAAAACCGACAGCCCGATATCGCCCCCGATCTTGAAGCTGCGACCGGTGGCCTCTTGAACCTTGGCCTCGATTTGGGGCTTGTAGCTGTTGACGTTCACCAGCAGAGGAATCAGGACGACAGCGGCGACCAGCAGGATCACCAGGGTACCGCCGCCGATCAACAACCATTTGACAATACGATTCATGGTCGGCTCCTTTCAGCCGTAGGATGGGCAGGGGCCCTCATGCCCCGCGTCATTTTGTGACATAATCAAAATGGGTGGTTTGTCGGCCGGATTTCAAGACGGGTGAAGGTTCGGAACCGACAACCGTTCAGTTGCATAGGAGACACTGTCGCGCAAAGAACGCTTGGTTTGCATGAATGGCGGTTAGAGGCGCGTTGTCGTTTCCGTTCCATGGGCTCATGGTACCTGTTCCGGCGGGTGACACGGACGCCCGCTCAAAGGCGCGCAACATGCATCAGGCAGACACGTCATCGCGTCGTGTCCATCCAGAAATGGCATCTTTCGGCCTTTGGCGGCGTTCTCGCCTGTTTTCAATCCTTGAAATAGTGAACTATTCCTCCGGTTTAAACCACGCGCGGGTTTTGCCAGAAACCAAAATCGACCATTTATGAGCGGACTCTAAATAGGGAAAACTAGGGATAGGTCATGGCAGTGTCAAGATGGTGTGCGGCCTGTCTTGGGCGTCGGTGGTCAGGCATAGTGGCCCAGGATCATCTCCCGGGCCCGGGCCCATTCGCTTTCCGTATTGAACATGTAGCGGGCGAACCCGATGGCTTCCGCCTTCTTGACGATGGCGATCAGTCCGCCGACCTCGATCACCCGGTCGAAGCGCTCCCATGGAATAGTTTTCCGGTCAGTTCCCCGTTTCAGGTGGATGCCGTCCTTTTTAAGAAGGCCGTTGCGCTGAATGCAGGCTTGCTCGTAGAGTTTCTGCTGCGATCGGCGGGCCGCGGAATTCATCAGGTGATACCCGACGGCCATGAACGTCCCCAGGAAGGCCAGCAGAAGAAAGGCCGGGACCATGGCGACGCGCATTTGTGAGAGTGCCAGGGCCACCGCGCCCAGTATGGCCGCTGTCACGAGCACGGCGGGCGGCACCCGGCGGGGCTTGACGACCCGCTGTACCTTGAGGCTGTCCTCGAAAGTGAGGTAGCCTTTGAATCGGATTGCCTGTTCCGTCATGTTGCCGTCTTTTTTCATGAAGCCCCGTCCCGTTGCTTAGGATGTTGCGGATGGATCGACAGGCCGGAAGCGCCCTCCGGCCCGGCTTCTGGCCGCCTCCCATTTGATTTTCAGGAAGATATACAACAGCAGGAGGTTTTCGAAGCGCTGGATCTTGATCTTCCGGCCGTCGGTCGTCTGGATCTTGATGCACAAATAGGCCGTGTGCTGGTCGCCGTGGAGATCGAAAACCAGCTTGTGAATACGGGCATAGTCGATGATCCGGGTGCGGATGAAATCCTTCACCTCCAGATCGTCATCCTCCGGCGTCACCGTATGGGGCTGGCGGAGCAGATAGACCGTCATGGGGACCGCCGTGGCGAGAATGAACAGCCAGGCGACCGTGAAATCGCGCAGATTCACTGTGCTGAACACGATCAGGAGGGCGAAAACACTTATAACGATACCGATGTGCAGGAGGTAGGACCTCTGCCCGCTGAACGTCCGCACCCCGATTTGCTCCCGGTGCAGGTCGGCCAGGCGGGTGCATACGCTGTCCAGCAGTTCCGCAAAATGACGGGTGGCGTAGAACAGGGGAATCACGGCGGTAGAATCCTTGATCACGATATCGACCTTTTGGCCGGGGACATCCTTCAGATAGCTGATCGCGTCCCAGCGCACCGCGGCGGATTCCCGCCCCGGCGGGCGATAGATCAAACCGGTGGCATCCAGCTCATAGGTGTGGACCGGGTGCTGTTCCGGCTGAAAAAAGTAGATCTCCAATTCGGGCATGGTGTGCGGTGGCTTGTCGTTTGCGTGCCGATGGGGTCATACCGGTTTCAGATAAGGCCGGCTTCCGTCCAATACCTCATCCGGGATTGGGCATAGCGGTTGAAGCGATGTTCGTCAACCGGCATTCGCTCCAGCGTGAACGCCACGCATTGCTATTCCAGATAGGCGGCGTTGTCCGCCAGGTTGTTGGGCAGGCCCAGGGCATCTAAAATTTGGCTGACTTGACCCCGGTGGTGGGTCTGGTGCAGAAACAAGAATTCGAAGGCCCGGCCGGCCCGGGCGGACCGCGGCGTGCCCACCGAATCAAGGTATTGAAACGATTCGTTGTAGCGGGCCGGGGGAAACGCATCGAACCAAGACCGGATTAGGGCGTCCACCTGGCAGCGATGTTCCCGCAAGCCCCGGAAATCATCGTGGAGGTCCCGGTCCCACGACAGATTGGGCGGATCCAGGGCGGGGTCGTTCAGCACAGGGGCGTCGGGTTCGAGGGTGCGGTAGCGCCGGAGCCAGTTGATGTCGCAGATGATGATGTGGTTCAGGATGCCGTGCAGAGACCCGAACCACGACCCCATGTCGCGCCGGCGGGCGCGACCGGTCAAATGTGACAGGCTTTCAAACAGCTCCTGATTGGCCCGTTCGTTGTAGCAGGCCAGATTTTGAAAGGTGTTTTGAGCCGTGTATAACGTTTCGGACCTGGGCTCACCATGCATTGCTTTGGCCTCCTTGCTCAGTCTTCGGCTTCCACGATCGGGGCGTCGACGGTATCATAGATCGCCGTGTGGCAGTCGACTTCAAACCATTCGTGAAACATTTTCTTGGTGCGCTTTTTCGGCCAGAGGGTTTCATCCGAATACCAGTCTTCCATTTCGTTGACTAAAAGGGTTTGGTAGTTCAGCGCAATCCATTCATCCAGGTTTTCGCCATCCTCTTCGCTGATGAGGTAAACGGTGCAGTCGTCATTGGCTTCCGCTAGCGTAAGGCCGGGATCTTCTTTATGGGGATCGGCTTTATTGAGCCATTCGACGAAGGGTTCTTTGTATTTCAGTATTACAGCAGCCCGATTGATCATGCCTTTTTTCCTCTCCTTTTAAAGGATATAGGGTTTTCTACAATAAAAGGCCGTCTCGGCCTGGCTGTCAGGGATGGTATGATCTGGTTCCCAAGCGGACGGCATCGTGCCCTATACCATAAAAGGGCGGTGTCGTATCTATGAAACCGTCAACACCTTGGCGCCGTGGACTTGGCGGTTGCACAGTTCCATCAGAGCCTGGTTGGCCTCTTCCAGGGAGAATTCCTGGACCGCGGGCCGGATGCCCATTTCGGCAGCCAGGGAGAGAAATTCCGCGACGTCCTGCCGGCTGATGTTGGCCACGCTTTTGATTTCCCTTTCCATCCACAGATGCTTGCCATAATCCAGCTTTAGAAGTTCTTCCTTGTCATTGTCCTCCTTGCGGATGGCGTTGATGACCAGCCGGCCGCCCGGGGCCAGGTGGCCCAGGGCCGCCACCACGGGTTTCCAAGCGGGGGTGGTGTCGATGATGGCATTCAAAGGTTCGGGGGGCTGCTTTTCGGTGCCGCCGGCCCAGACGGCGCCCAATTCCCTGGCAAAGGCCTGTTGGTTTGCACTGCGGGCGAAGACATAAACGCGGGCCTGGGGGTAGCGGTGCCGTATCATCTTCAGGACGAGGTGCCCGGAGGCGCCGAAGCCGGTCAGGCCAATGGCTTGGTTGTCCTTTAGATCGGTCAGCCGCAGGGAACGGTAGCCCACCGCACCGGCGCACAGCAGGGGCGCGGCTTCGGCATCGGTGAAGATGGCCGGGATGGGGTGGGCGAAGCCTTCGGGGACGGTTATGTACTGGGCGTAGCCGCCGTGGGCATCCCGGCCCGTTGCCTTGAAACCCGGACAGAGATTCTCGTTGCCCGAGCGGCAGTAGGGGCAGTCGCCGCAGGCCGAGAAGATCCAGGCAATGCCGACCCGATCGCCGGTTTGGAAACGTTGCGCGCCGGGTCCCTGGCCGATTACCCGCCCCACCACCTGGTGGCCGGGTACGACGGGAAGCCGGGGCGGTGGGGTGCGACCTTCGATTTCGTCCAATTCGGTGTGGCAGACCCCGCAGACGGCTACCTTGATCAGGATCTCGCCTGCCGCCGGAACCGGTTCGGGCATGTCGGTCAATTCCAGAGGCTTCTGGTTTTCGTCAAGACGGCACAGCTGGTTCAAGACCATGGCTTTCATCTTCCAAGACCTTTCGTTGTGGGCCGTTGGCGGCAACCCGGGCCGGGTGCCGTCGCTTCAAGGTGCGGGCGTTAGCTTTCCGACAGCGCCTGGAGCTTGCGGTAGAGCGTTTTGCGTCCGATGCCCAGAATTTCCGCCGCACGGGTCCGGCTGCCCCCGACGTATTGCAGTACCGCCAGGATGTGCTGGCGTTCCATTTCCTTAAGGGGCAGAAAGGGTTGGTCAATGTCAACCGATATTCCCCCGCCGGTCAATTCCAATGGCAGGGCGCGTTCCGTGATCAGGTCGCCCTCGGAGAGGATGAGGCCCCGTTCGAGAACGTTCTGCAATTCCCGCACGTTGCCGGGCCAGTCATAGGCCATGAGGCACTGCATGGCCCGGTCCGAGATGCGCACTTTGCGTTCGCCGGGTGCGAGGCGCCCGGTAAAGGACTCGATCAGGGCCGGGATGTCCTCCCTGCGGTTGCGCAGGGGGGGCAGGGCGATATTGAACACGTTGAGCCGGTGATACATGGCTTCGCTGAACCGTCCCGCCTCCACTTCCTGGTGAAGATCACGGTTGGTGGCGAAGATAAACCGCACATCCACCTTCTGTTCGTTTTTCTCTCCCACCCGGCGAAAGGTCTGGTTCTCGATCACCCGCAGCAGCGCGCTTTGGACCTCGACGGGCAGCTCCCCGATCTCGTCCAGGAACAGGGTTCCCTTGTGGGCGAAGGAAAGGAGCCCTTCGTAGGACTCGCTGGCCCCGGTGAAAGCCCCCTTGCGGTATCCGAATAGCTCGCTGCGCAGGAGGTCTTTCTGGAAGGTCCCGCAGTTTTTGACCATCAGGGGCCGTGCGCTGCGGTCGCTCAATTCATGGATAAGCTGGGCCACCACGTTCTTGCCGGTGCCGCTTTCCCCCGTCAGGAGAACCGGGACACGGGCGGGCGCTACCTTGCGGATCAGGAAGCGTACGTTCTCCAAGGCTTCCGACTGCCCCACCAGCTTCGGGTAGCCCTGCGCCGCTTGGGAATGGCGCAGCAGGCGATTTTCCCGCTGCAGGCAGGTCCGCTGAAAGGCTTTTTCCATGACCAGGGCCAGCCGGTCCAGGTCAAACGGTTTGGTGATGTAATCGTAGGCCCCCATCTTCATAGCCCGCACGGCGTTGTCCACGTCGCCGAAACCGGTGATGATGATAACCTGCACTTCGGGGGCCAGCTCCTGGAAATCGGTGAGCAGATCCAGCCCGCTGCCGTCGGGCAGCCGCATATCGAGAAGGGCCAGATCGAAGGTCTCCTGCTTGAACAGCGTCCGGGCGTCACGGACAGTGCCGGCGGTGGTGATGCGTCGCCGTTCATTGCCGAACTCCTTTTCCACGAGACGGCGGATATTGGGTTCGTCATCCACTACGAGGACCTGCATTTTTTCCAGAGCAGGGGTCATGACGACGTCGCCTCCTCGGCCGCCGGTAGGCGCACCGTGAACCGGGAGCCTTTCCCGGGGGCGCTGTCCACATGGATCTCACCCCTATGGGCTTGGATGATGTGGTAGCAGGTGGAAAGCCCGATGCCGATGCCCTGGCCGACCGGTTTGGTCGTAAAGAACGGCTCGAAGAGCTTGGGCAGGTGGTCCAGCGGAATGCCGCAGCCGTCGTCCGCCACTTCCACCACGACGCCCCCTTTGCGACGCCCGCGGGTACGGATCGTGATGCGACCATCCGGTGCAACGGCATCGAGGGCGTTTAGCACCAGATTGAGTATCACCTGCTCGAGCTCGGCGGCGTTGCCTTTGATCGTCGGCAGATCAGGGGTCAGATGCAAGTCGACGAGCTCATCCGGGTATGGTTTGAGTTTGTGATGGAGGAGGCGCAGAACGTTGCGGATCAGGGGATTCAGGCGTATCGGGCTCAGCTCGCTGTCCTTGCGGGGACTAAAGGTCAGGAGGCTTTGAACAATGCCGCTGCAGCGTTGGCATTCCTTGCGAATGATGTCGAGGTATTCCTCGAAGTCGTCGCGCAAAGGGTCGTCGTTCAATCTTTCGGCCAACTTCGCCATGCGGCGCTGAAGTCCTTCGGCGAAACCCTGGATGGATGTGAGGGGATTGTTGATCTCGTGAGCCACGCCGGCGGCCAGCAGGCCGATGGTGGCCATCTTTTCGGCGTGATAGTATTTGGCCTGGAATTCTTTTTCCAGGGTGACATCCCGTTTGACAACCAGGATGTCGGTGGGCTGTCCTGCAGCGTTGCGCAGCGGCGAAGCCGTGAGGGCAAAGTGGCGGTTGCGGCCGTTGACGCTGAAGATGGCGTTCTGCCCGCAGACCTGGTTGGCGGCCAGGGCTTCCGGCAAGGGACACTCCGTGCAGGGTTCGGAACGGCCGCGGAAGATCGTGTAGCAGTAACCTCCCACCGGCGATCGCTCCTGATAGAGCTCGAAAAAGCTGTGGTTGACCGAGCGGATGCGGTAGTCGGGGGCGATGACCGCGACGATGTCGGTGATGCCGTCGAGGATCGCCTGGACATGGCGCCGTTCGCGCCGCAGTTCACGGTTGGACTCGCGCAGTTCGCCCATTTTGACCTGGACTTCCTTGAAAAAGCCCAGCTTGGTGTGGCCCAAACCAATGAGATCTTCGATGCTCGGTTTCGGTTTCATATCACCAGCACGTTTGGCAGAGGTCGACCATGTCTTCTACCGTGGCCTCCCGGGGGTTGGTCAACAGGCAGGCATCCTGAGCCGCCATTTCACAGATCTGGGGCAGCACGGCCGGATCGCCCACGATCTCCCGCAGCCGGGTGGAAACACCCAAATCCGCAAAGAAGGCTTCTAAGCGCCCAATGCCGGCCTGGGCCGTGGCTTCGGCGCTGCCGGCGCGTTGTCCCAGGACGATTTCGCCGATATCGGCCATCTTGTCCACGCATAGCGGCAGATTGAAGCGCATGACGGCCGGCAGCAGGATCGGGTGAATGAGGCCGTGGGCCAGGTCCAGCTTGCCGCCCAGGGAGTGGGCCAGGGCATGGTCCAACCCCAGACTGGCATTGCTGAAGGCCATGGCCGCGCATGTGCAGGCGCTGGATAAATTATCCAATGCCGTCATGCGATGCCCCCCGAGGGCCAAGGGAAGATATTTCATGATCAGGTCGATGGCCTTGAGAGACTGGTTCTCCGTCAGCGTGGAGGCGATGCTGGAGACGTAGGATTCTACGGCATGGGACAGGGCGTCGATGGCTGAAGCGACGATGAGGTCTTCGGTTTTGGTGGTCAGCAGTTCGGGGTCGATGATGGATATGTTGGGCACCAGGGTCCGGCTGATGATTGACATCTTCACCTGGCGCTGCATGTCGGTGATAATGGCGAACTGGGAAATGTCGGCCCCGCTCCCGGCAGTGGACGGCATGAAGACCATGGGCGGGAGCGGGCGCTGGATGCGATTGGCGCCTTCGTAATCCTGGACCGTGCCGCCGTTGCTGGCCACCATGGCAATGCCTTTGGCGGCATCCATGGGGCTGCCGCCGCCAATGGCCATGACCACGTCACAGTCGGCCTCCTGATAACAGCGCACCCCCTCCTTGACCTGCTGATCCCGGGGGTTGGCGCTGATCTTGTTGAAATAGATCCACTCGAGCCGTTCGGCCTTCAGTATGGACTGGAGCCGCTCGACCCACCCGGCCTTCTCGAGCCCCTCATCGCTTACCAGAAAAACGCGTTCCGCCCCCAGGCGCTTGGCGCACAACGCCGAATACTTCAAACTGCCCGGACCGAACAGAATTTCCGGAACCGAAAATTTTTTTACGTCCATGGTCTGGCCCTCCTGGCATGTTTGTCTGCGAAGGGCGTGCCAGGGCACACGTCCAAAAACGCCGGGAATAAAGGCGGAGGCAGCCAAGATATGGGTCAAAACGACCCGAAAACCTCCTGGCCGGCGGGTCAACCTGCCCCGCCGGCCAGGAGGTGGCAAGGCCCCCGTTTTGTTGAAAACTTATCCGCCATCATTCATTTATAAAAATTACGATAACTGATTTAGATTCAATTTTCAAAGGGATATCAGCTTCAGCGCATTGCCGGTCATGGACAGAAACGCACTCTGGCCCGCTATTTGCCATGCGTCAGGCGTAAGGTTTCAATCCTTCACACCAATTTGCCAAAGGAGAAAGCCATGACCGTTCAAGAGCAAGTATTCGGGTTTTTCATTCCCACCGTGACCCTCATGGGGATTGGGTCCCACAAAGAAATCGGCAACCAGATCAAGGTGCTGGGCGGCAAGAAGCCCTTCATCTGTACGGACAAAGGCATCACAGGCGCCGGAATTGCGGATCAGGTCACTGCGGTCATCAAGGAAGATTGCGGCGTGAAACCGGTCATCTACGACGGCACGCATCCCAACCCCACCGACAAGAACGTCCACGAGGGCTACGAGCTCTACAAGTCCAAAAAATGCGATCTGATCATCTCCCTGGGCGGCGGCAGCTCCCACGATTGCGGCAAGGGGATCGGCATCCTGGCCACCAACGGCGGCAACATCCGCGACTATGAGGGCGTTGACCAATCCCAAAAAGCCATGCCGCCGTTTATTGCCGTCAACACAACTGCCGGCACGGCTAGCGAAATGACCCGCTTTTGCATCATCACGGACACCAGCCGCAAGGTCAAGATGGCCATCGTGGACTGGCGCGTCACCCCCAATGTGGCCATCGACGATCCGTTGCTGATGGTGGGCATGCCGCCGGCCCTGACGGCGGCCACCGGCATGGACGCCCTCACCCATGCCGTCGAGGCCTATGTGTCCACCATTGCCACGCCGGTCACGGACGCCTGCGCTCTCAAAGCCATCGAACTCGTGGCGAGCTATCTCAGGGCCGCCGTAGCCAACGGCAGCGACATGGAAGCCCGGGACAAGATGTGCTACGCCCAGTACCTGGCCGGGATGGCCTTCAACAATGCCAGCCTCGGCCATGTGCACGCCATGGCTCACCAGTTGGGGGGCTTCTACGATCTGCCCCACGGGGTCTGTAACGCCATCCTGCTGCCCCACGTGAGCCGCTTCAACCTCATCGCCAAGATGGACCGTTTCGCCGATATTGCGGTGGCCATGGGCGAAAACATTGAAGGGTTGTCCATCCGGGCGGCTGCCGACGTGGCCCTGGATGCCATCCAGACCCTTTCCGTGGACGTGGGCATCCCATCCGGGTTGAAGGAACTGGGTGTCAAGGAAAAGGACCTCAAGACCATGGCCGAAAACGCCCAGAAGGATGCCTGCGGGCTCACCAACCCGCGCTGCCCCACTCTGGAGGACGTGATCGGAATTTATAAGAACGCCCTGTAAAGCGCTTATCGATAAAATCGCGTACCCATCGAACACGGCTGTTGCGGGACCGCTGGTTTGGCGGGCCCGGACAGCCGTCACCGATCATTCCGGATGGCGGGAAACGATGTCAAAGCGATCCAGAGTCGAATCGACGAAGATCATCCTTTATGCCTTGCAGACCTGCAGCCATTGCAAGGATTTAAAGAGGTGGCTTGCGGAGCGTGGACTGCCGTTTCAAACGGTTAATGTCGACATGCTGGCGGGCGCCGAACGCAACGATACCCTGCGGCATCTCCGGCGTATCAATCCCCGCATGTCGTTTCCGACCCTCGTGGTGGGGGATACCACCATTGTGGGTTTCAAGGAGGAGGATATCCGGACGGCGCTGGCAATATTCGAATCCGAATAAGGCTTTTTTCAATTGACCCGATCCGATGCCGCCATATGGGGGCGGGCGGCAACCTGCTCTCCAGCGCGCTGTCCGTGAGCACAACCTCGGCAGATCCTCGCAATGGGGACCTGGGAACCGGTCGCCATAGGCGGCGATGCGGTACGTCGCCCACAAGGTTCAGAGTTCCAGCTGCACCCCTACCTCGATCACCTGATCGGAGGGAATGCCGAAAAACGATCCGGCATCCAGGGCATTTTTGGACATGAACAAAAACAGATTCGATCGCCAGCGGCGCATCTGCGGTTTTTCGCCGATCACCAGCTTTTCTCTCCCCAGAAAAAAGCTGGCATTGTCCGCCTTGATACCGATGCCCTTCTCCCGGATCAGGGAAAGAACGGCGTCGATCCGGGCGCCCTCCATGTAGCCGTGATGGGCAATGATCCGGTAAACGCCGCCGAACAGTTTTTCCTCTTCGATTTTTTCGAAGTTCGGCACCCGCGGGATGTCTTCGGTGGCAAAGTGCAGGATCATGATGTCGGCGTGCAAGATTTTATTGTGGTTGAGGTTCTGCACAAGGGCCTGGGGAACGCGATTGGGGCTGGTGGTCAGATAAACGGCCTGCCCGCGGACCCGGTGCGGCTGCTCCTCCTCGATCCGTTGCCGGAAGTCGTCCAGGGCGACGGCGCGATCGGTCAGTTGCTCTGCCAGAATTTTGCGTCCCTTTTTCCAGGTCATCATCAGGAAGAAAAAGAAAGCGCCCACCACCAGCGGAAACCAGGCGCCGTGCAGGATTTTGCTGATATTGGCCAGGAAGAAGGGGATGTCCACCAGGAAAAAGAGGCCGGTCAGCGCAACGGCCGCGGGCCAGGGCCACTGCCAGCGGTGCCGGGCGATGACGAAGAACAAGGTGGTCGTGATCAGCATGGTGGAGGTGACGGCCACGCCGTAGGCCGCGGCCAATTGGCTGGAGGACTGGAAACCGATGACCAGCCCGATGGTGCAGGCCATGAGCAGCCAGTTGACCGGGGCGATGTAGATCTGGCCGATCTGGGTGGCCGAAGTATGGGCAATATTGAGGCGGGGCAGGTAGCCCAGCTGGATGGCCTGGCGGGTGAGGGAGAAGGCGCCTGTGATCACGGCCTGGGACGCGATGATGGTGGCAATGGTGGCCAGAATGACCACGGGGATGAGGGCCCATTCCGGAACCAGCGCGTAAAAAGGATGATGCGAAGCTTCCGGATGGCGCATCAGAAGCGCCCCCTGACCGAAATAGTTCAGCACCAGGGCCGGTAAAACCAGGAACGTCCAGGTCAGCCGGATGGGGATCTTGCCGAAATGGCCCATGTCGGCATAGAGGGCTTCGGCGCCGGTCACCACCAGAAAGACGGCGCCTAAAACGACAAATCCATGCAGCCCGTTGTCAACGAAAAACCGGATGCCATGCCAGGGCGAGAGCGCCGTCAGAACGTTGGGCTCCCGTAGAATCTGGAGTGTTCCCAACAGGGCCAGCAGGGCAAACCAAACCAGAATGATCGGGCCGAAAAAGCTGCCCACCCGCGCCGTGCCGTGCCGTTGGATGAAAAACAGACCGGTCAGGATGACAATGGTCAGAGGAACGATGTAGGGTTTGAACAAAGGGGTAATGATGCGAATCCCCTCCACGGCGCTAAGCACCGAGATGGCAGGGGTAATCATGCCGTCGCCATAGAGCAGGCAGGCGGCAAACAGCCCCACCGTCGCCAAACCCGCCCGATAGCGCGGCGCAATCTGAACATGCCGGAGCAGGGCGGTCAGCGCGATCACCCCGCCCTCGCCGTGGTTGTCCGCCCGGACCACAAAGGTCAGGTATTTGAGGGTGACGATGAGCACCAAAGCCCAGAACATGAGGGAGAGCACTCCCAGGACATTCCCCTGGGTGACCGGGATGCCATAGTCGCCATGGAAGCACTCCCGGATGGCATATAGCGGGCTGGTGCCGATATCGCCAAAGACCACGCCCAACGCTGCCAGGGAGAGCTTGGCCAGGCGCCGGCGGGCATTCTTTTGGGGCAGGGCCGTATCGTTCGCGCTGGAATTCATTCGGCCTGATAGTCCGTCACCGCCTGGCGGAAGGCGTCCGGCAGCGGGGTGGATTTCTCGGTGCGGGCGTCCACCAGAACCGCCGTGATGTGCCCTGTGGCCACGATTTTGCGATCGGCCTCACGGACCATGGTCATCTCGGCGGTCAGGCTGCTGGTGCCCATTTTGGCGATCCGGGCGTGCACATCGAGCCGGTCTTCGAAAAAAGAGGGCCCCTTGAATTGGCAGCCGCTGTCCACGTAGAAGAGGGCCAGGTCCTTCGCGGTAAAGGTCGACCAGGGATAGCCCAGCGCGGCCAGATAGGCCATGAAGCCCTCGTCCATGAACGTGAAATAGCTGCCGAAGAAGACGTGGCCCAGGGCGTCCGTGTCGGCAAAGCGAACCTGGATGGGCAGATGGAATCGGGCCAGAGGAATAGATTGCTTCATGCGATTCTCTTTCATTAGAGACGCCTCTTCAGGGGCGCCTTTAAGTGCTCACCTAGAACATGTTCAACATAAGGCTCGGGCCGGAGCGGATCAAGAGGCCTATTTCGTTCGGCCGAGAGCCGTCTTGGGTGGGTTGCCGTCGATGAAAGACGCTTACTCCACGAGGCCGCACCAGCGGGCCAGAAACAAGGCGTAGGTCCGGGCCGTCTGTAGGATGCTGGCGATTTCCACCCGTTCGTTGGCGGCATGGATGTTCTCCGCCACCGGACCGTAGCAGGTGCCCCGCCCCCGGCCGAAACTGTGGAAGGCGCGCAGGTCGGTGGTGCAGGTGGAGACGTAGCCGGCGGCCTCTTGTCCGATGAGAGCCCGGTGGCAATCGTTCAAGGTGGCCAGAACCGGGTGTCCGCGGTCGATGGTGTGGCCTTCGGACCGGAAGCCGTAGAAGGATACCTGGGGTGGGTTCTCCGCCAGCCAGGGATCTTCCCGGGCGGCTTCACGCACGGCGTCCTGGATGCGGCGGCAGACGGTCTCGTAGGGGGTGCCGGGAAAAAAGGACAGGCGGCCGTGGAATTCGGCGGCGGCCGGCACGGTGGAGGGCCAGTCGCCGCCGCGGAAGATGCCGATGTTCAGGTTGATGGGATGGGCCATCTCCCGGTAGGCCTCCGGGCGCGCTTCGGCATTCATCTCCGCTTCCAGGCCACGCAAGCGGGCCACCACGGGCCAGCTCTTTTCGATGGCGTTGGTGCCGGCGGTGGCCGCCAGGACATGGCTCGGCTGTCCGTGCATGGCGACCTTGAACCACAACACCCCCACCTGGGCGGTGTACAGGGTCGGGCCGAAGGGTTCCGGGATGAGCACGGCCTCGGCATCGTAGCCCGCTTCGAGGCAGGCCAGGGCTCCGTTGCCGCAGCATTCCTCTTCGATGACCGCCTCCAGGGTGACCGGCGCGGCGAGGCCGAATCCGGCTCCTTCGACGGCATGCAGGGCATAGGTCATGGCCGCCACCCCGGACTTCATGTCGCCGGCGCCGCGGCCGTAAAGCCAGCCGTCGCGACGGGTGGGGGTGAAAGGGTCGGTCTGCCACAGGTCCATGGGCTCGGGGCTGACCACGTCGAGGTGCCCGTTGAAGAGCGCGCTGCGGCCGCCGTCGGCATCCGCCGGTCGGTGCGCCACCAGGTTGTAGCGTCCTTGATAACCCCACGGAACCGGCGCAAAGCCCGGATGGTCGGACAGCTTGTCGGGTTCGACGGGCACTCGCACCGGTGACATACCCAGGCCGCGCCAGGCGGCTTCCATCACTTCCAGCGCGCCTGTTTCTTTTTCCAGCACGCTGGGCTGGGCCACCAATTGTTCGGTCAGGTCAATGATTTTTTCAGAGAGGCGGTCGACCGTGTCGATGAGTTTGCGTTCGCGAGGGTCCATGGCGGAATTCCTTTGCCGAAGTTAAAAGCGCGGGATTGCGCCGTCCGTTACCAGAAGCGGGGCGGTGGTTTTGGCCTGCACCTCGCTGAGGTTTGTTTCCCGGGCCAGTTCCCGCAGCCGCAACCCCTGGGGGGTGACATCGATCACGGCCAGCTCGGTGATAATGGTCTTGACGCAGCCCTTGGCGGTCAGGGGCAGGGTGCAGCGTTCGAGGATCTTGGGCCGGCCGTCCCGGGTGGTGTGGGTGGTGGTGACGATCACTTGGCGGGCCTTCTGGGCCAACTCCATGCCTCCGCCGATGCCCGGTGCCATTTTGCCGGGGACGATCCAGTTGGCCAGATCCCCTTCCGCCGACACCTCCAGGGTGCCTAGAAAGGTGATGTCCACGCGCCCCCCGCGGATGATGGCGAAGGACACCGCACTGTCGAAAAAGGAGGCGCCGGGTTGCAGGGTCACGTAGCTGCCCCCGGCGTCGATCAGGTTGCGGTCCTCGGTGCCGCGGCCACAGCGGTGGCCGACGCCCAAAATGCCGTTTTCCGACTGGATGAAGACCTCGCCGGCGTTGGGCAGGTAGTCGGGGATCATGGTGGGAATCCCGATGCCCAGATTGATGACCTGGCCCGGCTGTACTTCCCGGGCGGCCCGGGCCGCGATCTTTTCTTTATAGGACATGGCGTGCCAGCACTCCGTATTCCGCAGTGAGTTCGTCCAGGACAACGATATGGTCGACAAAGGCCCCGGGCAGATGCACGGCGTCGGGGTCCAGGGCGCCGACGGGAACGATGGCCTCGGTTTCCACGATGACCCGGTCGGCGGCCATGGCCATCAGAGGGCTGAAGTTGCGTGCGCTTTGGGCGAATTGGAGATTGCCCGCCCGGTCGGCCGTGGCGGCGTGAATCAGGGCGATGTCGGCCCGCAGGGCCGGCTCCAGAATGGCTTCCTGTCCCGCCACCCGGACGAGCTGCCGGTTCTCCCGCAGGATGGTGTCGATGCCGATATCCGTTACGATCCCCAGCAGGCCCGCTCCGCCGGCGCGGATCTTTTCGGCCAGGATGCCCTGGGGGTAGAGTTCGACCGTGATTTCGCTGCGGTTCATCATGGCGATGGCGGTGGGATTGAGTCCCAGATGGGACGTTATCAAGGTGTGCACCCGCCCGGCTTCCAGAAGTTTGGAAACCCCCATGCCGGCTTCATTGGCCTCGTTTTTTACCAGGGTCAGGTTGCGGGTGCCCTGGGCCAGCAGCCGGTCGATCAGGGTGAAAGGGGTTCCCGGCACGCCGAAGCCGCCCACCATGACCGTGTGGCCGTCCTGCACCGCGGTCAGGGCCTGCTCGATCGCCATGGTTTTATCCATCATGTCCTCCCCTATCCATCCGTTGGCGGCAGCTGCGCTTCCGTTTTGGCCAGGGCCCGATCGAGGCGCTCCAGCAGCTCCCGAATTTCGGCGCGGGTGACGATGAGGGGCGGCGCGATAAGGACATGGTCTCCCCGCAGGCCGTTGAGGGGACGCCGGGGATAGATGATAAGCCCTTCGTCATAGGCCGCGTCGGTCAGCCGGAAATGGGCATTCAGCTCGGCCGGAAACGGTTCCCGGCGCCGTCGGTCCTGGACCAGTTCGATGGCCATGAGCAGTCCGCGTCCCCGTACGTTCCCGATGAAAGCGTAACGCTTTTTTAGCTGGTCCAGGCCGCGCTTCAGGACCCGGCCCATCTGGTCGGCGTTTTCGGTCAGGCGCTGTTCGATGATCACGTCCAGCACCTCGAGACCCACGGCGCAGCCCATGGGATTGCCGGCCAGGGTGTGGCCGTGGGCAAAGCCGCCTTTGGCCAGCATTTCCTCCACATAGGTGGTGCGTGCGGCGATGGCGCCCAAGGGATAGTAGCCCGAGGTCATGCCCTTGGAGAGGACCACGATATCGGCCTCCACGTCCCAGTGCTCATAAGCGAACAGCTTGCCGGTGCGGCCGAAACCGGTCATGACTTCATCCAGAATCAGAAAAATGCCGTATTTTTTGCAGATCTCCTGGATCACCGCAAAGTAGTTCGGCGGCGGCACCACGGCCCCGGTGCTGGCGCCGCCGATGGGTTCGACCACGAACCCGGCGATGCTGTCCGGCCCCTCCTCCTGGATGACCTTCTCCAGCTCCCAGGCACATTGCAGGTTGCAGGCCGTCTTGCGGTGGTACGGGCAATGGTAGCAGGACGGCGCCTGAATCTTGGGATGGGTCTGGATCATGGGCCGGAAGGGGATCTCCAGGGGGGCGTAGGATGTCAGGGACAGCGCCCCCAGGGTCGATCCGTGGTAGGAAGGCCGGCGGCTGATGAATTGGGTGCGCTGTTTTTCGCCGCGGTTGAAGAAGTACTGGCGGCACAGCTTGATGGCGGACTCCACGGCCTCGGAACCGCTGGAGACGAAGAAGATGCGTTGCAGGTGGGGGGCCAGGTGCTTGACCAGCTCAGCGGCGTAGCGGTGGGCCGGCTCGTTTTCAAACTGGGTGCGGTAGGCGAAGACGGCCCGGCGGGCCTGGTCCGCGAGCCGTTCGGCCACCCGCAGGTTGCCGTGGCCGATGTTGCAGCACACCGCCCCCGAGCATCCGTCGAGGTATTGTTTCCCGGTGTGGTCCCAGATGTAGATGCCTTCGGCCCGATCGATGAAAGGCAGGGCCCGGCGGGCCTGGTAGAAAAGATAGTCGGTGGTGCAAGGAGCCGGATGCGCCTTGCCTGGGGCATGCTTCGTCATGATCCTCCCTTCTTGTGAGGAACGGCGTCTGTCCTAGCGACCCGTTGAAAATTGGCGTCCGCGTGACTTTCCGAGCTGGAAACGGGGATGACGGCCCAAGAGGAAACAGTCAAGTGGGCATAGGTTGTCGGCAGGCGCAGCCGATGTTTCTCGGGTGGTGCTGCCGCCTTCGGATCGATTGTAGGTTAGCTGTAGATGGTGCAGGCGTCCTTGTCAAGTGAGGGGAAACGGGGGTGGGCCGGAATGGTCAAAGGCGTTGCGGTCATGCTCATTGGGGAGCCACGCTTTGTCGGGTGGATGGTGTCGGCAGCGCCGGAACCCGGGGGGCGGTGGCCGTTTTGGTGGGCACCGTAACGGGCGCCATTTTCGTCGGAGCCATTTTCTTCGTCCCGGTCGTACTCGCCGGCTGGAGCGTCCCGGTCAGGGTGAAACTCACGTCGTCAGCGACACGCTGATGATCGGACACACGCACCGAGGCTTCCAGGCGCCACAGACCGGATTTAGGAAACGCCGAACGGGGAATGGTGATGCGGGTCTTGCCGTCGAGGCGTTCCACGACCGTCATCCCTTGGGGGGGTGGCGGGCCATTGACCGGCCGCGCTGGGCGGGCTCCACCACCAGTTGAGGTCTACGGAGGGAATGCCATGCCAGCCGGAGATTTCCACCACCAGCGGCACGCTGCCGGTTAGCCTCTGGCCTGGCATGGACGACAGGATTTTGAGGTCGGGTTGAACGCCCGGGATGAGCTGAGGGATCGAGGCGCTGGCGCTCGGTTTGGCCGACAGTGAATTTACCTTTTTCAGAGACGGCGGCTTGGTCCGGGACACGGTATGATGGGTGTGTTGGATGGGCTCCACCGTAATGTCGAGGAGCTCGGGCCCCTCATAGGTGATCATCTTCACGCCGATATCGGACAGGGTCGGCCCCTGGTAGACGATGGGGGTTGCCGTGATGTCGGTCAGGTTCGTGGGATACAAGTCAGGCATGGTGCCGGCCGGGGACGGTGTTCCGCCTAGGCAGGGCATGGCGAACACCACAATGCTCAGCATGATGATGAAAAAAAGCGGCGGCTGTGACGCATGATACACTCCTATCAGAATGGGCGATCAGGACTAAAATCTTCCCCTGGGCTGTTATTCGGGTAGGATCGTGCCGAGTTGGATCGGCGGAGAACCGATATTCGCGCAATTCCCGGAGTTAGGGGCGGTGCCGCCTTTGGAAGCGCCAATAAACATATGCTGGTTCCCAAGTTCGGCAATGACCATCGCCACTGAGCAGGTCTTGCCGGAAAGCGCTCCCGCGGCGGCCCGGATGGGGAGGGCGACGGTACCGTTGTAGCTGCCATTGTCGAGGGTGATATTGAGGGGCGTGCCTTCCTCGCCTCCCTCGCTGACGCCATATCCTATCATCTCTCCCGGCCCGTCCAAAAGGTTCATAACCGGCGGTTTATCTTTTAGATGAAGAGATGTCTATCCCGCAAACGATGATATTCTTAAGTTTTCCTGGCAACTGCAGCGAATTCGTGGGCGTTGGGATCATACGGCGATCCGGCGACATCGGCATAAAGGTCGTCAATGCGGAAACCGTTGGCCGGGAATTCCTGTTTGATATAAACAGGCCAGCCAGTTGTAGATGGTGTCGGCGCTGTTGTTAAGCCGGAGGGAAGGGGGATGAGCTATGAAGACCAAAGACTAAAGGCCCCTTTCGTTTTCATCAAAGAAGCGCTAAAGGTCCGCAACTGTCAGGCAGTCTCGCTTGTCTTGTCCAAAATGCACCGGATTTCAATCGCGTACTTATGAACCCCAATCGGCTTGGTGAGGATCTTTTTTATTCCCGGCAGATTTTGTTCCCACCCGGAAACGGATGGACTGAGGGCGATGTGACCGGATAGAAGGACGATCGGTAGATTCGGACGGATTTGGTGCATGATTCTGGCCAGTTCCACACCGGTCATGGCCGGCATGGTGACATCGCTGATGACCAGATCGTATTGATTAGGATCGCTCGTAAATTCAGTTAATGCGGTGACACTGTCGTGGTAGGCGGCAACACGATAGCCCAACCGGACCAAATGCATTTCAAGAACCTGTGTGATGGCAATTTCATCGTCGATGACCATGATCGTTTCGGTTCCTCGCGGCAAAGGCGCCATTTCGATCGGGCCTTTTGCGGGAGGGTCTTCCTCTGTTTCGGAAAGGGGCCAATAGACCACAAACGTTGATCCTTTTCCAACCGTGCTGTCCACGAGAATGTGCCCGTTGCAGTCATCGACGATTTCCTGAACTATCGAAAGCCCCATGCCGCTTCCGGCCTCCTGCTCTTTTGTGGTGAAAAACGGCTCGAAAACGCGATCCAAAATCTCATCCGGGATTCCATCGCCTTGGTCTTCAACGCTCAACTTGGCATAAGCGCCTGGTGGCAGTCCGGTATTTGCCTTATCGGTGATGACCTGTTTTACGAGTTCGACCCGCAAATTGCCGTCGTTGGTTTTCATCGCCTGATAGGCATTGATACAAAGGTTCATGACGACTTGTTGAATCTGAGTCGGGCTGGCATGAACATTGCCGATATGGTGCACGTTGTGCTGAACCGAAATGGTTGTCGGAATTAAAGCTTGGAGCAGTTGCATGGCCTCGCTGACGATACGATCAATGCGAACCGGAACTTTCGGCTCCCTACCCGGACGGCTGAAAGCCAAAATCTGCTGGGCCAGTTTAGAAGCCCTTCGGGCGGCCGATAGAATCTCTTGCAGCGGCTTGGTGAACGCCGCGTTTTCCTGGCACTCCATTTGGAGCATTTCGGCATAGCCAATGATAGGCATTAAAAAATTGTTGAAATCATGTGAAATGCCGCTAGCAAGCGCTCCTATCGCCCCAATTTTATGGGTTCGCTGAAACTGCCGCTTAAGTCTTTTGTGATGGTTGATGTCGATGATAATATGCAAAACAGATGAGATATCATTAGCGTTGTTGCGGACACTGCGCATTGAGATGCGGGTCCAGAAATTGCGGCCGTTTTTTCGAAGGATGCGTACTTCCGTTTGATAGCTGTCCTTCACTCCGGCGAGGATAGCCCGCCGCCATGGCAGAAAAAGCGGTTTGTCGTCAGGATGGATGAGGTCTTCGAGTGAAGAATGCCGCAATTCTTCGGCGCTGTATCCCGTCATCGTAAGCCATGTGCTGTTGCACTGCGCCAAGCGGTCATCTTTGATTGAAGATAAGGCAATCCCTGTCAGTGGATTGTCGAAGAGGGCCTGACATAGTGGATCGCTTCTTCGAGTCATCATGTCTTCTCTGTCGGCGACGGATGATATCTCGTAAGGCTTTAATGGCGGGCATACCAACATCATAAATTCCACCAGACCGCCCCCACAATGTCAAATTTTTAAAATATTGATTTAATATTTAGGGGGAACAGTATCTTTAATGCGTTAGCTGAGGATCAAATGCTTCGTCGTCCTTCCGCGGGCTTTTCAGGAAAGACGCCATATAAATGCACTTGCCGCATCAAATGAGTCCGTGCGGTCATCACCAACAATGACCGCACGGTTTTTAACCGCTTCAACCATTTTCAGTTCAAAAAGCCTTTATTGAATCGCCATCGTCCTCCCACCGGTTTGCACTCCGGGCTAAAGCGTTGTCCGCATGGCCGCCGGCGGCCCGAGTTGTGCGGGCGGCCGCAAGGGTTTGGGTCGTGGAAGACATTTTATCTGACGCTGTCTCACCGTTCAGCGTGCTGTTTCTTTGGCCGCCGACCATGGCCATAAGGTCCGTTACGAGCTGCGTCATCTGTTCGGCCTGAGCACTTAATTCCTCGGCAGCACTAGCGGATTCCTCCGCCGTGGCGGCGTTTTGCTGAACCACCTTGTCCATTTCCGCCACGGCTGTATTGACTTGGCCGACGCCCTCGGTCTGTTCGTTGGATGCTGCGGCAATTTCCGCTACCAGATCGGCGACTTTGGCAACGCTGGCAGCCACCTCTTCGAACGTAGCGTTGGTTTTGGTGACGATCTGTGAGCCGGTACCAACTTTATCAACGGTGCTTTCGATCAATTCGGCTGTATTTTTGGCGGCATCGGCCGCTCGCATAGCCAAGTTTCGCACTTCGTCGGCAACGACCGCAAACCCGGCGCCCGCCTCCCCGGCCCTGGCGGCTTCAACGGCGGCGTTCAGCGCAAGCAGATTCGTTTGAAATGCGATCTCGTCGATGGTTTTGATGATCTTGGATGTCTCTTCACTTGCCGAATAGATATCTTTCATGGACGCGGTTAAGGCGGCCATCCCGTCGTTTGCATTTTGAACGATGCCCCCGGCCTCTTTCATCAGATGGTCGGCTTCCACCGAGTGGGATGAATTCTGCTTGGTCATGGAGGCGATCTCTTCAAGCGATGCAGAGGTTTCCTCGATGGCGGCCGCCTGTTCGCTCGATCCTTCGGCCAAGGACTGACTCGAAGACGAAACCTGACCGGCTGCGGACGCCACCTGCTCGGCACCCTCATTGAGCCCTGCGATGATTTTTTGGAGTGATCGATTGATTCCGTTGGAAATAAACCATCCGAATAAGAGGCTGGAAAGCACCATAGCCAACGAGACGATAGCGATGATTCGCTTGCCTGATCTTTCGATGGCGAAAGCGTCTTGCGTGTAGGTTGCCATCTGCTCGTTGACTCTGGTTTTAATTTTGTCCAGCGCGTCCGCAACCATTATTTGACGCTCTCGAAGGTCCGTACGGATCGCCTCTTTCAGTTCATCTTTCAATTGCTGTTCGGTTAAAATATTTTCTGCGATTTCTTCGAAAGCAGCAAAATACCGCTTTCCTGCCGTCGCGACCGGTCCGGTCGCGATCGCGCTAAGCTGCTGGTATGCGCTATAGAGCCTGTCAATATAGCGCTTATCGGCTCTTTGAAGAATGTTTTTCTCCTGGCGGCGCATTTCGTAAACAAGCAGTTTGACGTCAGGTCTGTCGGCTTGCTGGTCCATCTCCCGACCGGATTCGACGATCCTCTTAAGGGCCCCCTGGCTATCTTGACTGCTGTCATACCATCCGATCGCGTTGGTTAGCTCCAGTTGCTTTTGTTTGGTGTCCAAAATCCGGTTACAGACCTGTTCGAATTCGGCCAGCATCGATGCGGCCTTTTGCGTCAGACTCTCAACCTCTCCGCCTTTGCGGCAGGGAGGGATGGATAGTCCCTTCATTTCCTCCAAGCGCGTGCCAAGATCGGGGTTGCCGTTGAGCAGGGCTTGAGACAGAAAGTGGAATTCTTCAAATCGATCACGGGTACGTTGGGCGTAGAGCTTAAAATTTTCCAAACTTCGCTGAACCCCATAGGCTTCGTTCATATTAAGGCGTATATGGGTTACCCGCTGGACCATGGCATTGGCGACCTGCTGCTGGGGGCCACGCACTTCAGGAATTTGCCGATAGACGTCTGCCATGACGCCGAACCTGTTGATAAAAAAAATCGATAACCCGGCGACCATTATCGCCAAGATGATCACCATTCCGATTAATTTTTGCTTAACAGTAAAATTGTTCATGGCCTGCTAACTCCTTCCAAGTATTGTGAGGATACATTATCCATCTTCCTGTTCCGAACTGATCTACGTTAAGCGACTTGAATTCAGCGCATACCCCGGGCGCTTCACTATGCCTGGAAAATCAGCTTCAACTCTCGTATGGCGTGCCTTTAACAGAGCGTATCCGCTTCACAGCAATATCGGCGAGCCCACCCTGCACATGAATTGATAAAGTAACGATAAAATATCGATAAAATGCAGTATACGGGCTATGTGTTGTCGGAATGCTCGAAAGATAGAAGGTGGGACCGCAGGTTAATTTTTTTGTTTTTCAACCCGAGCTTTTTGCGGATATGGTGGCGATGCGTCAAAATGGTACTCTTGGAAAGATGCAAAATGCCGGCGATTTCCTTGTTCGCCATTCCGTTCCGGACAAGTTTGGCGACTCGAATCTCCATCGGGCTCAGGCCATAGAAACGCGATGAGACACGGTTTGCAAAGGGAGATGAAATGTCACGGAGCCCTGCCTCGATCATATTTAATATGCTTTTTTGGCGTTTGGATAAGCCGCTTTTAGCCAACGCTTCCAGGCAGGGAAAAACCGATGATTGCAGATTGGCCGTCACTGAGGCTTCAAGCGCCCTTTTATCCTCCTTTCGCTTTTCCAGTAAGACTTCAAGTGCGGATTTGAATGCATCGAGACGCCGTCGGGCGCGATGCAGCTCGGTTTCCTGATCAGAGGCGGTGTTGCCGGACGAATGCGGGTCGCAAGGTTCGGCCAGAATACAGACCAATCCCAGAAGTGAACCGATGTCACTTCGTCGTAAGCTCCAGTTGATCCGGATCGGAATGCTTTTACCCTCCTTCAGCTTGAAGTGCCCCAAGTAGGGGGAGAAGTCGCTATGGCGCCAACGGAATTTTTCCAGGAACTCTTGCAAGCGTTGCTTATCGGAGGAACTTGCCGCCCAATGCATAAGAAAGGTCGTATTTAATTCCTGGCATGGTTCAAAGAACATCTGTTTGAAGGCTTCGTTTGCGTGGAGAACGGCACCGGAGCGGTCAAGCTCGACCACAGGGCTGGGGATGGTTTCAATCACGGATTGAAAAAGGCTTGTGTCTGTGGAGGAAACACAGGCGCCGTTTTGGAACGGGTCGATATTTCTTATGAGTCCCCAGAGCGCGGCTTCTCCTCCCCAGGTAATGGTTTCAATCTGCATATCGGCGTGGAAGGGGTGCTTGTCGAGTCGCAAGGCAATGAAGGGGTGAGGTTGCGAGCGGACGTCGCCGGTTTGCGGTTCCTGAAAAACCGGCAATCCGATCACGGTTGGCAAACATTCCGGAGCGACAAATTCGCTAAACGCCTTTCCTGTGACGTCACTCTCCTGACCACCGCCCAGCATGGTCACCAAGGAAGGGCTGGCACAGTGAATGATCCCTTTTTTTATGATACAAAGACCGCTTTGCAAGCGTTGAACGCTTTCCAGATTGTGATGCTTCCATTCTTCCAGCAACAGTCGCATTTAAGTAATTCCAGTAAACTCACGGTGCTTGGCAGGTGCGTGCCTCGCACAGCTATCCCTTCCCAAATCATTTCTAAAGGAAGTGGGCTAGGGACTGATGGTGACCGTGCGGCGCGCTATTTGGGTAACGGATCGAGATTTGAGCGAAAGGTTGTTTTCAGCAAAAAATGTGCCGCATATCGTTTAAAGCGTGACCACAAGATGCGCCCGACTGTTATAGCTTTGCCGGACTTTTCATCTAACCTATATTGCGGAAGGAAACAATTGGGTGTCAGGTATTTTTGCAAGTTGTAAAGATGGCCGTCCGAAATTTTTTCAGCCGCAATCCCTGCAACATTAGCCGCTCTCAGGATGGGGGAGCCCTTTATACTTAAAACAAACGTTTTAAGCGGAAAAAAACTGGTTTGCCGGCGGTGGGCATGCAACGATGACACCCGTACGACTGTTAAAATCTACGGATAACTGGACGCCGAACAAGGCGGCACCTAATTTGCTCTGACAATAAACAAGGACGATTGACAAATGACGGAACGCTCGTTGGGCCAGGACGCAAGCAATTTTCGAATGCCTCTTTCTTTTCTACATTCAAGTAACCGCTCGCGGTTTGTGGTGATTGGCCTCCTTGCCCTCGGCGCTATAGCGGTCACTTACTACTTTCATGGCATACTTCACACGGGGCGGGCTTTCAGCCATCTGTTCTACATCCCGATCATTCTGGCAGCCCTTTGGTGGGAGGAAAAAGGGCTGCTGGTTGCTGTATTTTTCTGCGGCCTTCTGTTGCTCAGCGGTTTGCTGCTGAGACCGGCACCGGTCAGTTTCAACGATTTTTTTCGGGCAGTAATGTTTCTGGCCGTTGCATTGATCGTAGCCCACCTGCGTTCGAGGATTTCCGCTGCTGAGACCGCGCTCAAAGCCCGAACGATGGCTTTGTCCGACAAAACCCGCAAACTTCAGTGCCTCTATAGCATGACCCAAATTCGGGAAGAGCCGGGAATCGACATGGATGGCATTCTTCAAAAGACGGCGACCCTGATCGAAGAGACATGGCAATTTTCTGAAAGGGTCTATATCCGGATTTCTCTCGGGCAGCGTGAGTACCGAACGGCCGATGTCCCCCCGGCCTCGTGCGAACAGCAATTTTGTATTTTAGTCCATGGGAAGCCTAACGGATTTCTGGCTGCCGGCCCCTTGGGAAACCCAGCGCCAAGGGACTGGGCCTCCTTAGCGCAAGCTGAAGCAGATCTGATGACCGAGGTGGCTCGTCGCATAGGCCGGTTGATCGAGCACGAAAATGCTCGAAAGGCGTTGGTCGATCACAAAAATAGCCTGGAAATACAGGTAGAGCAGCGCACAGCCGCCTTGCGACAGAGCAATGAAAGACTGAAGCAGGAGATTGCCGAACGCGTCGATGCTGAAAGAGCACTAGCCGATTCAGAGAAGAATTACAGACATCTGGTTGAAAATGCCAACGACGCCATTTGCATTGTTCAAAAGGGCCGTATCGCCTTTTCCAATCAGCGCACAGTGCAGCTCTTCGAATCATCAACTCAGGATCTCGCAGGATTCCCCCTCTCAGATCTGACCCATGCATCGGACCGGGAGCACGTTTCCGATATTTACGCCAGACGTATGAAAGGTGAAGATGTACCCATCACCTATTCGGCCCGCATGCTTACGCGGTGCCATAATGCACTGTGGGCGCAAATCAGTGCCGCCCGGACGCTTTGGTACGGATCGCCGGCATCCCTTCTTATTATCCGAGACATCGGTTCCCAGCTTCAAATAGAAGCCGAGCTTCGCCAGGCCCACACCATGGAGGCCGTGGCCACACTGGCCGGAGGGATCGCACATCAATTCAACAACGCCTTGTCGGGAATTATCGGAAATATCGATTTGCTTCTATTGGAGCGTCCGGGAGACCTTGTCATCAAGAAATACACCGATGTCATGGCGGTTGCCGCACAATCGATGGCGCGGTGGACGGACCAGCTATTGGGCTACGCGCGGGGTGGAAAATACTGCCCCGAAATCGTCTGCCTTAGTGAGTTTACAGCCGCAACACTGCCACTGATTCTATCCGAGGCCGATGACGGAATCGAAGTGGTCACCGATCTGATGGACGGCTTGCCGAAAATACAGGCCGATACCGTCCAACTCCAAATGGTACTGCTTGATGTGGTCCGCAATGCGTTAGAGGCTGTTCAACCCCCGGCGCGGATTGCGATTCGCACCGAATCCGTCAGGATTACTCAGGAGAGGGCTGTTAAGGGCGCGGACTCGGCCCCTGGTCGCTATGCGGTGATTTCGGTTGAAGACAGCGGAATAGGTATGGATGCGGAAACCGTAAAGCGAATTTTTGAACCGTTTTTTACCACGCGTTTTCAAGGTCGTGGGCTCGGGATGGCAGCCGCGTATGGTATTATGCACAACCACCATGGTTGGATCGATGTCGATTCAAGTCCAGGACGTGGAACAAGCGTTTCCTTGTATTTCCCCACTATCGATATGCCCTTGCCGATTTCGGAGACGCTCGCCGTTTTTGATCTGGTCTGATGGCCTTTCTATCACCCGTTGTCGAGAGCGGCATCGCAGGGCATTCTTTCTTAATCACCCACACGCCGGTTATGAAGAGATTGGGTCCGTCCAGGCCGTCGCCGGCGATCAGGGCGAGACCACACCTGGTCTGGCCGGCGTCATCGGTCGCGTCGGAGCCCGGGGGGCGGCCGTCGCTTTGTTCGGTGCGACGCCGGGTGCCACCTTCTGCGGGGCCATCTTCGGCATTCCGGTCGTGTTCACCGGCTGGAGCGTCCCGGCCACGCGGAAGCTCACGTCGTCAACCACGCGCTGATGATCGGAGACGCGCACCGAGGCCTCCAGGCGCCACAGGCCGGCTTTGGGAAAGGCCGAACGGGGTATGGTGATGCGGGTCTTGCCGTCGAGGCGATCCACGACCGTCATCCCCTGGGGGGTTGCGGGCCATTGCCCGGGCGCGGTGGCCGGACTCCACCACCAGGCGAGCTTGACCGGGGGAATACCCTGCCAGCCGGTGATTGCCACCTCCAGCGGCACACTGCCGCTGAACGTCTGGCCGGGCAGGGGGGACAGGATTTTAAGGCTGGGCTTAACGCCCGGCAGAGGCTGCGGGATCAGGGCGATGGTTGTGGCTGACGGTGAGGCCGTCTTTTTCAGGGACGGCTTTTTGACAACGGACAAGGTGGGAGGGCTGAACTGGATGGGGTCCACCGTGATGTCGGCAAGATCGGGTCCCTCGTAGGTGATCAGTTTCATACCGATGTCGGCCAGGGTCGGGCCCAGGTAGACAATGGGGCCAACCGTGATATCCGGCAGATTCGCGGGGTACAGGTCCGGCATGGTGCCGCTGCCGGTGGGTTGCGGCATTCCGCCCTGGCAGGGCAAGGTCATCAGCAATAGGCTCAGGGCGATGAAGATTAAATGGCGGATAGGGTCCATGGTACGCTCCCGTTTGAATTGGCGATCCGGAGTGAGATCCGGCCCTCGATCGTCAATTGGGCATAATCGTGCCGGGTTTGATCCCGGAAAAATCCACTTTTCCGCATTGCCCGGAGTTGGGGGCGGTGCCGCCCTTGGAGGCGCCGATAAACATGAGTTGACCTCCCTGCTTGGCAAACACCATGGTCACCGAGCAGGTTTTGCCGGACAGCGTTCCCGCGGTTTCCCGGATGGGAAGGGCCACGGTACCGTTGTAGCTGCCGTTGTCGAGGGTGATATTGAGGGGCATTCCCTCCTCTCCCCCTTCACTCATCCCATAGCCGATCATATCGCCCGCCCCATCCAAAAAATACACAAGCGCAACGGCCGAAAATTTGGCACTTTTCCAGGGACCGGGCATGTTCGCTATATTCAGGGGGATATTCACATTGAAAAGGGTTTGATCCAGCATGACCTGGGGCCCAAAATCTTTTTTCAAAACCAACCCGGACTTCTGAAGGAGCATCCCGGCGGAGGTTGTGTCGGCCGGGAGTGCGGTCAAGGCGATTCCCAGAACAAGCACCAGAATATGCGGCAGAATTGTGAAGCGGGTTTGCGGTTTCATCGTCATAGGCTCCATTGGATTAAGGTGTTGATTTCCCGTGAAAGCAAAAAACCTAAGATGCTGGATGCGTTCTTTTGAGATTAGGTACCGCATGCCGAACAAAAGGTTCATGCCCAGCAGTTTATCCCACAAGATGAAGGGGAGTCCATCCCGCAAACGATTTTCACATTAAACGCGCCTGGCGACCACGGCGAGCTCGTGGAAAGCAGGATCATAGGACGATCCGGCGACATCGGCATAAAGGCGGTCAATACGGAATCCGTTGGCAGCAAATTCCCTTTCGATATCTTCCAGGGCCGCGAAAATAGTTTTCAATGATGGGGGCCCTTGGAAGTATGCCGGCCCTGGCGCTGGGCAGGATCCTGCTGGTAGTATTCTTTCAGTACACGGTAGAGATCGGCCGCATGCGCGCGCATGTGCCGCGGCCGGTCGAAGAACTGCTCGGTGGCCACGGCGAAAAACTCGGCTTCGTTGGTGGCGCCGTAGGCATCGAGGAAGCTTTCCTTGCCGTGGGCGGCGTCATGTTTGAGGCGCAGGTATTCCCGCGAGCAGGTCTCCACCCAGTCGCGGTATTCGGCCCGGTCGCGCAAAGGCGGGGTGCCGTTGGCGGCGCCGTCGAGCATGTCCAGCTTGTGGGCGAATTCGTGGTAGATGACGTTGTGGCCGTTTTCGGGATGGCGGCTGCCCCGCAGGGCGGCATCCCAGATGATAATGACCGGCCCTTGCAGAAAGGCCTGCCCGAGAATGGGATGCCGGACATCGAGCGGTCCGGTGGGGTTTTCAAAGAAACCCGGCCTGCGCTCGGGCGGTACCACGGTAGACGGATAGATCACGATGGATTCCACGTTCCGGTAATAGTCGTGGGGCAGCCCTAAGAGCAGCAGGCAGGCCTGGGCGGCGATGGTGACCCGGATCTCATCGGTCAATTCGAGGCCGCCGGCCCCTTCCCAGTGCTTTTCGGCGATAAACACTTTGATGAGATCTTTCAGGTGGGCCTGTTCTTCCGCTGACAGCCGGTCGTAGTGGGCCACGTTGCGGTGGAGGATATCTTCCCAATCAGGCGGGAAAGGCTCAGCGATCAGCTTCTTGCGGCGGTGGTTGGCAAATAAATGGGGCATCTAATCTTCTCCGGGTTGGATGGCATTGTAAACAGTTCCTATCCGTTTGTGAATATGGCCACTAAGGTCAAGGAGTATAATTCCGAAATAACAGTCGATAGCTAACAATTCTTTATTAAAAGTTCTACAATTTCGGTAAAAATAGTATCAAATCGTTTGGCCGAAAGCGATTTTTCGCTATACAACGTATTTGAAGCGTTGTTTTTCCGATTGTTGTACATTCCGATCACCTCTTTTTTGAACCATCTTTTTTTTGTCGTCAGGGGTGAAATGACCATTAATTTAGGATAAAAGGCCCACCCTTCGCCAGACCTGTCGATAACGCTGTAGAAAGAATCCTTAGACATTTTGTGCTTCGATAATTGTTTTTCCAAACCTCTTTTGGACCTTGCGGCAATGACAAAGCCATCTAGATCGCAAATCAATGGGAATAAAGGTTTTCTAAAAATGAAAGATATATTCATTACCCCCTCTTTGCGGCACCTTCCATCTTGGTTTGGCCTAATAAGTGTTTTCCTGAGCCCTTCTTTCTTAACTTTTCTCTAGCGTATAACCATTTTCGTGAATAATCGCCGCGCCGCGCCGCACGGATTTGCTGACGGCCGGTGCGGAAATGCCCAACTTTTTCCCAAGTGCGGTTACGCTGAATCCCAACTCGTTTACCGCCCAGAAACACAGCAGGCTGCGCGCCGCAACCTGTTGTTGGTATTTGCCGGGGAGCCATACTTCATCAATGGTCATTCCGAGAAGATGTGCCACGCGTTCGGCAATATCCTCGATGCCGATGCCCTTCGCTTGCATCGCAACCTTTCGCTCCAAGGCCTCCTCGCTTTGTGCCAGCACTTTTTGGACGAAAGCACTATCGCCGAGGATGCGTTCATCGCTCTTGAGGTGACCATCGGCCTTTCGCAAGCTTTTGACCGTCTCCCAGCCTCCCTGGCTTCGAATCAATCCGCCGCCGGTGAGATCCGATCGCTTTCCCTGCTTGATTCCTTTCGAGACAAACACGCGGTAGCTCCGTCGTGCGGCCCCCCTGTGTTTTCCGAAATGGCTAAGCACTTTATCGATATCCTGCCAGGGCTTTTGGGTTTTGCCCATGATGACGCTGTGGCCGGAAAAGGGGTATTTTCCGAGGCTGTCCATGTCCCCGGCCAGTTTGGCTCGCAGGGGATTCAAATGAATGTAGCGCACCAGTTCCAGGAGGTAGCTGTCCTCCTGGCAGAGGATGGATTTATAGCGATTTTGGAACAGATGCCCGCTGCGGCGATGGCGGCGATTGTAACGCGCGGCATGTCCGGTCAGCAGACGCCGCATCACCGTGGCGATGGGAGCGTTGCCGGTACGCAGCAAAAGATGAAAATGGTTGGGGATCAGGGCCCAGGCGAAGCAGCCGGTGTCGGTTTCTTCGACAATAGCGCCCAACCGATCGAGGAAGTCGTGCCGATCACGATCGTCGGCAAAGATCTCGCTGCGCGCGATACCGCGAACGATGATGTGATGCAGGGCGCCGGGGGCATCTAAGCGGGATTGACGTGGCATGGCAAGAAACGTATCAAACCGGACATCAAATATCAAGTTAATAAGTTTAGGGCGTCCCCTCTATGCCGTCATGATTCTGTTTCGAGGTCTTTTTAGGGTTATTGACTCAGGGCCCAAGCGTAGAAGCTGGTGCCAGTTTCTACGACAATAGCGCCACACCGATCGATAAAATTATACCGATCACGATTATCGGCAAAGATCTCGCGGTGTTCGATACAGCGAACGATGATGCGGTGCAGGGCGCCGGGGGCATCTAAGCAGGATTGACGTGGCATGGTAAGAAACGTATCAAACCGGACATCAAATATCAAGTTAAGAAGTTTAGGGCGTCCCCTTTATGCTCCCAATGACGTGAGCATCGGTCTGGAACTTGACTGGACCATCAAAAATCTTGAGGTGCTAAGGGACCTGGTGGATCCTCCTGTCAAAGCCTTGAATGAAATTCTTGACGAACTCTACCAATTGCGGATCGACCTCATCGAGGCTGCGATAAAGCGGGACACCGAAAAGTACAAGAAAGCCGCCGGCGCTATGAAAAAAGCGGCCAAAGAGACCAAAGAAGCTATCGATGACCTGGCAAACTTGGAAAAGGCCATAGAGAAGGTGGCCAAGGCCATCGGGAAAGCGGGAGAATTGCTGGGGAAAATCACCTGACCTAATTCACCCGGTACGCGACTTCTTCCGTCGTTACGGGGGCGTCCTGACCCTCCAGAAACACCTCGGCCCGCATCGTGAATTCCCCCCTGGACAACTTCCAGTCGTAGGTCGGCTTGGCCGTGTAGGAAATCGGCTGGTCGTTGACGATCCAGCGGACTTTTTCCAGGTTGGGGATAGCGGTCAGGGCAAACTGGAAGTATTCGCGATCATCCGGGATTCGCGGGTCCATGGCCAGCATGAGGCCGCTGCTCGGTTTGCGGATGCGAATCTCCTTCTGCATCTCGGGAGCCATGGGCCCGGTTCCGGGCACAAACCACTCGTCCCGGGATTCGCAGTCGTCATCGGCCGGCCGGCCGGTGGCGATGCAGACCCGGTGCTTTTCCAGTTTTTCACTGAAATAGAGCGGCTTCGCCTCGCGGTACCGGTTCAGTTCATTGAAGATCGACCGCAGCACCAGCGCGGGGCCGGATGAGCCGGTAATCTTGTCCATGGCCGCATAGTCCAGATTGCCCATCCAAACACCGACGGTATACTGGTCGTCGAACCCGACCGCCAGGGCATCCCGGTAGTCGCTGGAGGTTCCCGTTTTCACCGCCGTCTGGTGGGGGAAATTGAGAATCGAGTTCCAACCGAATTCTTTTTCCCGGGCCCCGGGGTCGGACATGATATCGGCGATCAGGCTGGCGATATCTTCGGAGAGAACCCGCGCATGGCCATTGCGCAAGTATTCCCCCGCCCGAAAAGAGAGGGGTTTGTAGTCGCCCATGCGGGCCAGAACGGTGTAGGCCTGAACCAATTCATAGAGGGTGATCTCGCCGTTGCCGAGCGCCAGCCCGTCTCCATAGACATTCGGATGACCGGAGAGGCTGCGGACGCCCAGCCGGTGCAAAAAGGACAAATAGGCCTTGGGCGTAACGTACTGGATGGCACGGACGGCCGGAATGTTGAGCGAGTTGCCTAATGCTTCCCGCAGCGAAATCATCCCGTAATGGCCCCGGCTGTAGTTATGATAGGTATGCATCCCGCGGCCGACACTTTCCTCCAGAGGCGTGTCGTCGAGCATCGTGGCGGCCGTCCAGCCCTTGCGCAGGGCCTTGGCATAGAGCAGCGGTTTCAGGGCCGAACCGGGCTGGCGCCTTACCGTTACGGCATCGATGCGGTTGAAGGCCTTGTCGGGCCGGCCGGCGAACCCCACGACCCAGGCCATAATTTCATTGGTGGTATGATCCGCGACGAGCACCGCGCCGTTGCGGACCCGGCGCTTCGCCAGGAACTCCAGTCGGGTGTCAAGGATGCGCTGGGCCTTGTCCTGCACCGTCAGATCGATGGTGGTATGGATCCGGCCCCGGTCGGTGACCGCATCACCGGATGGGGTATCGGCATGGGCGATGAAATGGGATACGTCATGCGCCATAGCGGACCGGCGCAGATCCAGGTTCTGCTGCGCGATTCGCTCCCGGTCACGGTCATTCAGTTCAAGGCGGCCGAGCAGGTTGACGATGGATCGGTCGAGATTGGCTTCCTGCCGCCCGGGATCGAGCCATTGCGGGGCTCTGACCAGCACGGTCAGCGCCAGCAGCTCCTTTTCGTTCAAGGTCGACAGGTCGCGGTCGAAATAGGCGTGGGCGGCCTGAACGACCCCCCGGCGGCGGGCCCGGTAAGGGACCTGGTTCAGGTAGAACTCGAAAATCTCGAGCTTGGAGAAGCGCCGCTCCAGCCGCATGGCCTCGAAGCCTTCCACCCACCGCGACCAGAACGTCCGGGGCCGCGGGTGCAGCATGCGCACGACCTGCTCGGTGATCGTGCTGGCGCCCCGGACCACCCCGCCGGCCAGGAGGTTTTGGCGGACGGCATTCAGGCGCGCCAGCCAATCGACGCCGCCGTGGGCATAGTACCGCTTGTCCTCCGAGAGGATGAAGGCCCGCTGCAGCAGCTCGGGGACGTCATGGACGCGGACCGTGTCGTAGGCATTCCATGCGTTTTCGTAGGTCACATTCAACGGCCTGCCGCGGCGGTCCAGATAGATCGGCTTTCTGATCTCGGCCGCGCCGCCGTATAGATCGGCGGGGATCGGCTGCAGGCCGAGCAGGGTGGCCACGACGAGGGCCGCCACGGCGCAGCCCCCGCCAATCGCGGCAATTTTCCTGCCGGGCAGGTTTCGGAAGCGAGCGCCAAACATCATTCCCCCACGATCAGCGTGGCCGGCAGGCCTTTACCGAAGACATCGGGATCGTACATCTCTTCGGCGTGCACCGGCATGACGCTAAAGCGGCCTTCCGCAATGGCCTGGGCCGTGTAGGAAAGCCGATAGTTTCCGGCGGGGAGATAGTCGGCATAAAACCGTGCGGCATCATGCCGCAGCTCCTCGTGGTAGAAGCTCCAGAAATAACGCCCGAAGGTGGTCCAGTCCGAAAAATGAAAGTACCAGGAACCCTCGGCCGCCTGGAATTTACCCTTGTCCGCATCCACCTGGGAGGCCGTGGCCAGATCGGTGTTCACCGGCTCAAGCCCCCCCGGAATAGGATCGTTGACCACGACGAAATGACGCGCCGTGGGCACGGAGACGAAGAGATCGACCTTCGCCAGCTCGCCGCGCCTGATCTCCATGGGGCTTTCCAGCAGAACGAACGCGCCGTCCCGCTCCACGGAATATTCCCGCCGGATCTCGATGCCCGCGTTGATGCGGTCCGCGGCCCCTTCCTTGAGGGCATAGGTCATCCGGGCCGCGTAGTAGAGGCGGCCGGGGCCCTGCTTGGTGATGTGCATGGTCTCGGAACGGCCCGGGTCGCCGGAACGGATCGGCCGGCTGACCGTCACCTGCGGGTCGGACCGGTTCGTGAACGTGGCCTCGCCCAGGGGTTCGTCGTCGAGCCGGACCGCCACCTGCATATCGGGTTGGTCCTTTTCGTAAATCGCCGCATAGTCCATCAGGGCATTGGTGCAGAAGAGATTCTCCTGGGTGTTGTCCCAGTGGTCCCGATTGCCCCTGCTCTGGGTGATGCTGCGGACCAGCTTGAAGGGGATGTCGCCCACCGCGGCCTCCGGGCCGAGCTCGGACTGGGCGCTGAGCAGGCCCGAGAGGATGGCGCAATTGGAACGCATCGGCGTCGCCAGGATGTATTTGTAGCTGTCGTCCCAGGGTTCGTTGAATTGGAACTTCCCGCCGGATTGGCTGGCCGCGCCGAGAATGGCGTCGATCGTGGTGCGGACGGTGCTTGGGGGCACCTTCGCGGTCTTGACGGCGGCCTGCAGGAAATGCGCTTTGCCGAAGAGGTCCATCTCCGGCAGGTGGGAGGCATACCGATCCACGTCCGCGGCGGACACCTTGCCGGCCTCCGCCAGGGCTGCCAGGGCCACCGCCCGGACCGACGAGGCCATCCCGCGGCTGAAAAAGGTGGGGAATTCATCCCGGCGCAGCAGGTTCAACAGGTAGTCATGCAGCTTGTTCGCAACTTCGGCCGGTATGGTGTGCCCGCTTTTTCCCAGCCAGTTGAAAGCCAGGGCCGTGTAGGCGGAGAGATAGGGGCTGACGTGGTCGTTGGTGGGGACCCAATAGGCCATGCCGCCATTGGGCGCCTGGAAGTTGGCGGCCGCCCCCAGCGCCCCGGCGATGTCGCCGGCGGGGTCGGGCCACTGGGTCGCGGCATCCAGATAGGGGTGCAGGGCGACATAGCCGTTGGCCATTACGGCCTTGGTCAGCCGCTGTTCCCAACACATGTAGGGATAGTCTTGGACGTAGCGGAAGGCCCCGCTGAGATTGCCGATCACCGAAGGGGCGAGCACGGCTTCGATCACGCCTACATCGGCATGGGCGCCGGCCGGAACCCGCATCGATTCGTCGACTGCGGCGGCCGTGGTGGTGCCGTAGCTGGCCGCGGTTTCCAGCGCGCGGCGTTTATGCACCGGCACGGTGTGCGCGATCGCATCGCCGTCCACGGCATCGCGGGCCTCGGCCACGAATTTCAAATCGCCGCTGCCTTCCGTTGTCAGGGGCAGCCAGATGTTCGTTCGCTGGTAGGGCGCGAGGGGCACATCGTATGCAAACGCCCGTTGCGTCCCCTTGGCCAGCGGACCGGAAACAGCAACCTTGACCTTGAGATGCCGCTCCCGGCCGGTGCGGTTCATCACGTTGAAGCCGGCCTTGAAAGCATCTCCCTCGATCAACTGATTGGGCATCACGGGGCGCAGTTCGGTCGGTCGGTTGACCTTGAAGCCCGCATCCCCCAGCCCCATGCGATCGTCCGGGTTCACGGCCAGGGCCAGGATCCGCCAACCGGTCAGATTGTCCGGGACCGAAAATTCGATTTCAGCCCGGCCGTCGCGATCCGGCCGGATCGAGGGGTTCCAGTAGCTGACGTATTTGAACAGGTTGCGCAGCTTCAAATAGGCCGCCCCGCCACCGCCGCCGGGGTTGGCCCCCTTCTTCTCGAACTTCTGCCGGCCCACCAGGCGGCTGATGAGGCTGTAGGTGTCGACGTCCAGGGGGTCCAGGTGGTTGAAGCCCGCATAGGGATCGTAGTAGCTCTTCCCGCGGCGGTTCAACGCCAGGACCGACTCGTCCACCACCGCGACGGCGATTTCGCAATCCGGCCGCCCGCCGAGTTTCCCGGGGTCGATCCGGATCCCGGCCTTGACCGTGCTCCTGGGCTTGTAAACTTCCCGATCGGTGGTCACCGTGACGCCGATTTCCTTGTAGGGATCGGACACTGGCACGCTTACATAGCCCATGCGATAGCTTGGCTTGCCGAGATCGACCTGGCCGGGGCCGAGAGGTTTTTCGACGCGGGGGGAGACCACGACCACCGAAAGGTAGAACCCCGGCAGGTAGTCGGGCTTGACCGGGACCTCGATAACCGGCGTACTGGTCGCCAGGGTCTCCACCCAGCTGTCCAGAACGCCGTAGCGCTCCACGGTCACCAGCGCTTTCGCCCCCGGAAAGGGATTTTTGATCAGGTAGCGGGCCGTATCGCCGACTTTCCAGCGCTCTTGCTCGGCCATGATTTGCAGGGTCGCATCATTGGTCTGATCCCAGACGACGCTCCCCCTTCCCGTGACCCAGCCGTAGATCGTGGTCTGGTGCGGCCGCCCCTGGGAGTCCTTGATGGTCGCCACGAACTGGTAATAGCCGGGATGCTGCGGCGTGAATTGACAGGCTTGCGCCGTCTTGGCGCTCTCCAGGCGGCAGCGGGTTTCTTCGACCCACGCCATGATATTTTTGGTCAGGTAGGCATTGCCCGGTCCTTTGACACGGGACGCCTTGTATTCGCGGTGATTGACGACAATCTCGACATCCACGCCCGGAACCGGTTCGCCCGCCTGGTTCACCACCAGCGCTTCCAGTTTCGCCGGCAGGCCCTTTTTGTAAAGCCACTGGGTATTGCGCAGGCCGACAAAGCGGTCGCGGCCGGCGTAGTCCGCCTTCGCCGTGGCGGCCACAAACTTGCCCCGGTCGTCCCGGACCGCGGCTTCGACCGTGATCGCACCGAAATAGATCCCCGTCTCGGGCAGGGTAAAGGCATCGACGTACTGCCCCGTGTTGTCCAGCTTGCCCCGGATGTCGAGCAGCAGGCTTTGTTCCCGGTTCAAATGGCTGCCGCTGCGGCTGCCGAAGGTAAAGCCTTTGGCCTGGGGGTTGCCGGTCGTAAACGGTTTCGGGGCCAGGGTCGCCGTCAGCCGGATCTCCGCGGCGGAGAAGGGGCCGCCGGAATGCAGGGTTGCCAGGGAGGTCACTTCCACCTGGTCCTTGGCCTTGAACAGGTCCCCGTTGAGCTCCGTCTTCACCTTGAAGGGCGAGGGGGTGAAATCGCTGATCAGGACCGACATGGGGGTCCAGGTAAAGCGAGGTGTTTCCTCCCCGGATGTTTTGGACGGCATCAGGCGAAACTGATACCACCCGACCGCGCCCTGTTCGGGCACCTTGAATTGTCCGTCGCAGGCCCCGAATTCATTCAGGGTGATGTCGTGCAACTCATGAACGATTTTATCCTGCGGATCGACCACTTGCAGCGCATACCCTTCCCGTCGGGGAGCGATCCAGTGGGTGTTGCTCTGCTCCCGAACATAAATCTTGTACTGAACCGTATCCCCCAGCTTGTAGATACCCTGGGCCGTCGTGCCCCAGCTGCGGGTATGCCCGCCGCGCTTCTCCAGGCGGGGATAGGTGCCGCTGCCCCGGACGGCAAAGTTGCCGTTTAAGGGAAGGAGGGCGATATCCCCATTGGCTTCGACTTTGGCGAAATACCCCGGATTGTTTTTACCGTAGCCGCCGTTGACGAACTTCAGATCGGGATCGAACGCGGCCAGCCCCGGCAGCCGGGCCAAGCCGTCGCGATCGGTCGCCGCCGCCGGCCCAAGCGTTTGCAGTTCGGTCAGATGATCGTAATCGCCCTTGAGCAGGGACACCTTGGCGTCCGTCACCGGCAGGCCGCTGTCGAAACGGGTCACCCAGGCCATGGAATTGAAGTGCCCCAGCTTGAAATGCACCTGGTAGGGCGTGACCTCGGCCAGAACCGCCGGGTCGCGATACCAGTCGGGCGGCACCGGATCCGGATGCAGATAGCCGTATAAGACTCCGGACGATTCCCCCAGCAATTTCCTGACGCCCATCGGCATGGCATAGGCGATATCCTCGGGCCCCTTAACCGCCATCGTCTCCGTGAGCCCGGCACGCGCCTGTGAACGCCCCAGCTTGTCATAGGCCACCGTCACCTTGTTCAGGTTGGTGACATAAAGCGGGACATCGCTGTCCACCCCTTTTTCCAGCACGGCGGCAAAATGGTTCAACACCAGGCGGGGTTCGCGATGGCTGGTAACGAAGCTGAAGTCCACCGGTTCGGCCAGGTGCCGGCCGAACTCATCCTGCAGCCGGGCGACATCGAATGCGAGGGTATATTTCCGGGCCGCCTGCAAGGATTCCGGCAGCCAGACATTATAATGGCGTCCCTTGCGGTGCGGATAGTCCAGGCGGGTAAAATCGTACTGGTTTTCCCAGGGATCGTAGTCGTTGCGCCCTCCATCCAGCGGGGGGGAAAACGTGACATGGTCGCGCACCTGGGTGTTCTTCACCGGCGCGGAAAAGATAAGCCCGATGGGGTTGAGGGGGACACAGCGATCCTGGACGCCTTGGCCTTGCGGCGCGCGCAGCTCGGCGAGCGAAAAATCCCGGGGGCGGCGTTCCCCCTTGGGTGTGCAGCGCAACCCTAGGAATTCGAATGGTGGATAGGTTTCGAAACTGACCAGGGTTCGCTTTTCCATACCGGTTTCCGGCCCCTCGCTCGAGACGAGCCCCGGGGCGATGTCGAACCATATGGTTTCGCCCAGGGGTAGCTCCTGCCGGGGTTCGACCACCCAGATGCGGCGAGCCTCATCCTCGCCGACCTTGGTGTAGCGGTCATCGACGCCGGGCTGTTTCCCCTCCTCGGTCATCGCCAGCCACCAGGGCAGCTCTCGCGGCATATCGTCGGGAAAGGCCACCACCCCGACGGGATGGGACTGCCCGGAGTGCCGTGCGGTCATGGTCAGGGTCGCTTCCACGGACGTTTTGGTCACCGGTTGATTGAAGGTGACCTGGATCAGCGGCGTCCCCGGCGACAGCCAGTTGACGAACCGCTGGAACTTTACCTTCGGCCGGGCCGTGACAAAGCTGTGCGTGACGGTCTTTTTCAGACGGGCGCCATGTTCCGTTGTGATACCCGGCGCCATGACCACCTCGTAGCGGGTGGCCGGTTTCATCCGGTCTTCTTCGCGCAGTTGGCAGGCCAGGGCGCTGGTATTCAGCCAGCGCCACTCGCAGGCCAGGGCCGGCGTCACCGTCACGGGAATTTCGGCGGCGCTGCGTTCCATTCGGCCGATGGGCACAACAGGACGGTCGAACTGAAAAACGATCTGCCGCCCCGGCGGAACATCATCCCCTTTCGGGGTAATCCGCAAAAGCTTCAACGCTTGGCCGGCCGGCACGGCCGACGCATCGAAGGCCAGCATGGCCGCAAGGTCTTCGTTCCGTTCGCGGTAGCTCTCCGCCAGACAGGCATCGTCCGCATGACCCTGGCGGCTGCATTTCTGGTTGCGGCTTTTAAGCCATTCCAACTGCTCCGCTTTCACCCGGGCCGCCTCCTCGGCAGGCAGTCCATCGCGGACATTGCGGTAGAGCCGGGACAGCTTGACATCCTGCCGCGACAGGCTGTCGGAGGCGCAAATCGCCCGCTCCACCGGGTTGGATGCCTTGGTGCAGTCGAAACTGGGCCCGGCGGCCAGGGCGATATGGGTGACGCATAAAAAAAACAGACCTGCAACGGCGATCATTCGTCGGTTCATTTCCCATCCCGATGGTTTGAGATACGTTTTCCATCCCGCTTTCGCATAGCCCGGGAAGATGGCTCCCATCCTTCTATTAATTCGCATTTACTTCCTCATCTATATATAGAAAAGAGTTTGGAACGATCACGGGAGACTATTTAGGCAGTTTATAGGACACGTTGCCGTCCTTGACCACGATGTATTTTTTCTGCTGGAGGGTATCGATGATGGCCGTCAGCTCCTTTTCCTGGAGCTTCTGGGTGAACAGGGAATTGATGGTGTTGGTGAGCGTCTTGACCTTGCGCGGCCGGGACTGGCCGCGGCCGGCCAGGTTTTTCACGATGGCGTCGATCTTTTCATCGCTGCTCTTGGCCTTGGACATGCGCAGCGCCGGGATTTCGGCCAGGTCTTTTTCCCGCTGCACCCTTATTTTGATACCCTTCAGGTGCTTGATGAGGGGGTCGAAGCCGGTGTCCTTGGAGATGATGTGAAAATTGGCGTCCGGCTCCTGGCTGGCGAGCTGGCCGATGTAAAACGCGATATGAAAATCGAGGGCGTTTTTGCCGTTGCCGCTGATCTTGATGTAGCGGGCCTTGTCCCCCAGCTTCTGCATGGCTTCGGCCAGGTCGTAGGGCACCTTGGCCTGGCTGGCGCCGACGAACACCAGCACCGTGAAGGGATGGCGGGAAAGGATTTCCAGGTTTTTGGGACGAACGTTTTCGAAGTCGATCAGCACGTAGTTGGTGGGCAAGGAGTACTCCCTTCTTCTGGCAAACGTTCATGGGAATGTTTTGGTCGGGTCTCCGGTTGGAGGTTTAACGTCGTGTATTACCCGTGAGCCGGGCGATAGTCCTGCGAATTGGAGGTAGATGCGCTTATTATCTTGTTGTTTTTATTCACTATGCTTATCCAAAACAAAACTTGACAATTCTGTCTCAATGAATTACCGTAATTATAATCCACTTAAGTGGAGGTGGATGGCAACCTGCCATCGGGGCCGAAAGGCCCTTTTTTATTGCCTATAAAAATTTCTTGCCAAAAATCCTGCCGCCCTGTTGATAGTATTTATTTTGCAATATTGAGATTATCTTACTTGCAAAAGGGGCTATGGGTCTTTCTAATAATTTGTTCTCGTTTAATATTTCATTTCGGCTTGGGTGAGCGACGAGATCTGCTAGTTGAAGCCCAGAAATATTATTTGCTTTGGGTTTGACCTTCAACTGCTTGCTGGTTAATACTTCCTGAAATGCGTCAGGCAGTATAAATTGAGTGCCTTCGTTCCAAAGTTTGAGAAATGATGCCTTAAGCCTTTTATCTTCCTTACCACCTCTTGACTCTGCCATCACATCGCCATGAGTGTTTTTGGCCGATAAGAAGAAACTGAATCGCTCAAGTAAAATTGCTAAACAATAATGATACGGATCATACCTCCATACCTGGTATGTATCCTTGTGAGATTTTTTGTCTAGACATACAGTGATAACTATATAATCCCATTGCCTTAATAGTGATAATAAATCGCTATCAAAAGCCTTTTTCGTTTCCTCCCTTCTAAGTGCATCAAAAGGACGCTTTGCGTTAACAAGTTCTTTTCTATGAAAAATAAGCGGTTCGTCTGGATGATAATTGAAAAATTTTGCTTTTAATCCTTCCATTTCTGGAAACAACTTATCTCTTACGTACTCAAGATCGATAATAACACCTGTAAGGCTTAAAAATCTATGAAGTGGGTTGTCTGAACTGTTTAAATCAGAATTTCCAACTTCATCTATGTACATTCTATATTTCGTCATAGTTCAAGAAGATAACGGTAAGCTCGCCAGACACAAGGGCAGCACGGCCCTTGTGTCTGGTGTGGCGTCAGGTTAGAGGCCCACTCCAAATCATCATGCATCTTTAGATAATTTTAATAAAAACGACATTGCATTCCTTCTTTCTATATCCCTCTTGGCTTTTAAATAATCAACAACATCAGGGATAGCTGGTGCTAATGCGGAAGCAAATAGCGTTAACGCTCCTGCAATTCCCAAATTTGCAAGATATGATAATGATAGTGACGGGAACTCCCATTTAACAATTTTTTTCATTACATCAGAAAAAATATCGTCACGAATAGCACGCATCTCATTTTTATATTCAACTACACGAGGAGCAAAATCAGTGGCTATAATCTTCGCAATTTCGTCTTGAGATATGTTGCCTTCGATATTACCGATTTCCGCTGCTGCTCTATTTACCTCAGTGATCCATGAGGAATAGGCATCTTTCGCCTTTTCTCGGTACTCTAGTATGTCAGTTATCTTTAGAATCTGAAGGGCCTCATCTGGTATAACAGAATTAGCAATGGTCAAACCAATATATGGTGCGTGTCTCGATGTGCCTCCAACATAAGCAGAATCCGATGTTCTCAGACCAATCAATTTTGCAATATAAGGATCTTCAGATATAGGAATTGTATTTGTTTCTCCAGCCACTAATACAGCACTCGTTGTTTTTATAGATGCTTCAATCAAAATCGTCTTAAAGGTTTCTTCACGGCGTTGTGGAGTTGAAACATCGAACATATTTTGGCCATCAACATCCAAATTAAATGTGCCATTTAATAGTTCTTTATCTTGGCGTAACGCATTCGCAATTTCTTGACCTGTGCCGCTACCATAGTTTGCACCAAACTGAATAAATTTTGATGCGAATTCATCACTAGAACGAAAACCATCGAGAACCACTTGAGTAAAGATGGGATTGTTAATATCTGCCTCAATATAGGGAGTGTAAAGAACTTGAGCAGGACCGGATGGAGGCTTAAATATATCAATATGAACTGGAGAGATAGACCAATCGATTCTTCTCGCATAAGAATCGTGGCCAATTGTTCCCCAATTCTTGAAAGTGACTGAAGGCCTATCCATAAAATAGATACCTTCAGCCACTACTAGCATCCTTTTTAAAACTAGCTGATCGCAAAATTCATTTCCACTATAAAGTAGCTTCATAGAATCCTCGATCTTCTATTATATTATCATACTGCAGATTTTAGCGCTTATTATCGTAATTATCCTGCTGCATGATAATTACAAAAACGAGTTATTTTGAGACAGATTTATTTCAAAAGATATGTACGGGCGATCAACGGAAAGCCCGACAGCCATAAAATCGATAGCTATGGTAATGACCGCTTTGCGCGGCTTTGGGGCGGGACCGGCTTCATTGATGTGGGAATCATACCATAATCATTGGAGAATGCCAAATTTACAATACCGGTAGATAGCCAAAAAAGTGGTTTCATTTTTCGTTTTGATTAAGATGCGGCCGGAGATGAATTTATGCGTTTTTGCTTCGGACGACGGGATCAACAATTCGTCGCAAATACCCAATTTCGGTCACAGCAAGCCATGCGGGCGGCCTAAGACCGACCTGCTGCAAGGGGATGTTGCCGCCGGAAATGGAAAGGCCAAGGTTTAGCGGGTTAATTTGTTGCCAGGAACGCTTCATGAAAAATGATGGTTCCCCGTGGAATTTTTTCCGTAAACGGCAAGGCCAGAAACACATCCTGCGGGATGCCCTCATGGATCAGTTCAGGATAATTCCTGAAACCAAAGCGGCTATAATAGTTCGGATCGCCGACAAGCGCGCAGCCCTGGCAGCCCATTTCCCGCAGCAAAGACAGGCCTTCCTGGATAAGCGATTTCCCAATGCCGATCCTATGATATTCGGGCAGGACCGAAACCGGACCAAGGCCATACCAGTTTTGGGTCCCATCCGTAATGCTTACCGGAGAAAACGCGATATGGCCGACAATCTGTCCGTCGATTTCCACCACGAGCGACAGGGTGAGCGCGCCGGCCGCCCGTAAGGCCTTGATAATGAATTGTTCCGTGTGATGGCTGATGGGAAGGGTCTTGAAGGCGGCGATCGTGACCTCGGTGATCGCCTTGATATCGGCGGCGGTTTCTTTTCTGATGATCATGTGAAGACCCGGCTTGGGTTGGAGCATTCGAAAAGGACGGCGGTATGCCAGCCCACCGCCATCATGTTTCACTCCGCAGCAATGCGGAAGCCTTTTCCACCACAGCCGCGGGAAAGGGGCAGGATTTCCGGGCTTCGGTGTCCATGTGGACGACTTTGAGGGTCGTGTGTGCGGCAACCGCCAGGGTTTCGTCCAGACGCATCTCGTGGCGGAAGCGCAGGCTCTTCTCCTTGATCTCGAGAAGTTCGGAATGCACCGAGATGATATCGCCGGCGCGGACTTCCTGAAGGTAGGAAAGGTGCTGATCCACGGCAGCCATGCCGCGATGGGCGGATCGCAGGAAGCTCGGGGTGAGCCCAAGCAGGTTGAAGAACTGCCAGGTCGCCTCATCGAATTTGCCGACGTACCACATGACGTTCATGTGCCCCACGTGATCGCAGTGCCAGGGGTAAACCGTGCCGCGGTAGGTGAGGAAGGATTCAGACATCGAAGGGCTCCTTGGGCCGGAAGCAGGGCTGCAAATGGCAGATGTTCTTTTAACAGCTTCCGCTTGCGCGGTCATCCGGGGTGGTGCCGGCTGGTACGGGGTGAGACTTACGAAACCGGTAGCAAAAATAGGATCGCTTGTCAAAAAAATAGGCTAATAGCGACCTTGTCAAGTTTGCACAGGGTTTCCCATGGGAAGGGCGCGATCGCCCGCCATGCGAGGTGGCCGGCGGGGACGGAAAAGGATCGCTGCGATGATGGGGACGACCAGGGCCAGCAGGGCCACGGTGATCAGCAAATGACCCAGGGCGGCATACTGGCCGCGTTCGATCACGAAGATTTCGTTCAGATAGCGGGTGCCGAGCTGACTGGCCGACAAGGCCAGATTGGTGAAGGCCGCCATGACGGCAAAGTAGGTGGCCTTCTGGTGGGCGGGTGCTTCCCGGGCGATCCAGGCCAGCATGGGAATCATGGCCACCTGACCCATGGGGGCGTCGGCCATGGTGTCGATCATGGCGATGGTTCGCGGGCCGAATCCCAGGTGGGCGGCGGTCCACTGGTGCAGGCCGTAGAACATGGCGATAAAGGGCAGCATCATGAAGGCGCTGTAGATAGCCAGGAATACGACGATGTAGGGCAAGGAGTGGCGTCCCATCCAGCTCCGCAGGGCCAGCATGCCGGCAATGGTGAGGAGGGCCGAAATCTGACGCAGGGTCCCGAAAAAAGCCTCATCGAAACCCAGGGCGTCGATCTGCCACCAACTGGCGCCGGCCCCGGCCGTGGGCATGGCCCGGAAGACGAAGACGATGATCGCGATGGCAACAATTTCGCGTCGCTTTTCAGGCGCCAGATCGGCCAGCACCTGACGCATGAGGTAGAGAATGACCCCCAGGGATCCGATGAAGATCATTTCTTCCTTGTGCGGCAGGCCCGAAAGACCGACCAGCAGGGATACGGCCACAAAACCCGCGCTGCCCCATAGAATTTGAGGGTTGACCCGGACGTCCGATCGCGACACCGGGGGGGCGGCGAAGGCCCCTGAGCAGCGGCGGGCGCGCCAGCGCATGCCGGCGGCCAGCAGCACCCCGGCTACGGAAATAAGCGGTATGACCAGGGCGATCTGGTACATGCTGGCATAGGAGAGGGTGGCGGCCAGCCAGCCGCCGCTGCCGGCCACGACGGCCCCGCCGCCGATAATGGCCACACGTCCCAGGGTCTGCATGGTGACATGCATCTGCTTGAGCTGTTCTTCCGGAAACGGCGTGCCGTCGACCCGGAGGGTGGGAACCGCTTCGACCGTCATGGCGTCGGCCACCACGTCCTGCAGGACATACCCCACCGGCGCCAGCAGGACCGCAAGTACATACCAGGTGTCGAGCGGAAGCAGCGCGGCCATCTGGGCGGTGTAGCCGGTCAGGCCCACCATGATCAGCAGGCTGGCGCCCATCAGGGCCGCCCCCAGGTAGACGAAGCCCGCCTTCCAGCGCCAGAAGAGGTCGACCAGATGGCCGACAGGCATCTTGAGCGCCCAGGGCAAGCCGGCCCAGAAGCCCAGTCCGGCCAGGAAGGCGGCACTCAGGCCAAGTTCCTCCTTGACGAAAAAGGATTCGATGATGCCGGTGAAGCCGGACACGCCGGCCGCAAAATACACCATGAGCGGCGGCACATAGCTCCAGCGCATCTCTCCCATGAGGCCTATGATGTCACGCCGGAACCAGCGTCGGACATTGTTGGTCAAACCGGAGATTGGGTTTTGATGACGAGGCATGTGTCTGTTTATCTTATTAAATTGAATGACGATTGGCTGCCGCTAAAGGAGGCGGCCTGTGGAGCCAGGCGATCTGCTATTAAATCAAAGGGCCGGGGGGCGAACCCCCCGGCCCGGGTAACGGCCGGGATCGATGCCGGGCCGGTTGTTTTCAGGATTCCTGGCCCTCGCTGCGTGCGGCGCGAACCGCCGTGGGCGGAATCAACCTACTGACGCCGGTTTGTGATCGTGCGTGCATCGATGCCGGCCGGGATGGCCGACGGTTGTCTTCCGTTGGTTAACCCAGTTGGACCACTTTCAGTCCGCCCTTGTCGCTCTTGACGAGCAGGTTGAGATGATCGCCCTTCTTGTTTTCCTGGACCCGGTCTTTGAAGTCCCGGGCGGATTCGACCTGATGGCGGTTGATCTCGACGATGACGTCGCCCTCTTCGAGGCCGGCCTGGGCGGCCTTGCTGCCGGGCTCGACACCGGTCACGACGGCACCGTGTTCGGCGTCGATGTTCAGCCGGCGGGCCAGTTCGGGCGTCAGATCGGTGACCTGGATGCCGTAGCCGGATTCGGTGCCGGATTCCGCCTCGCCATTCTGGGCCAGGGTCATCGGGCGGCGTCCCACTTTGAGGGATACGGTTTTCTCCTTGCCGTCGCGCAGCAGGGTGACATCCACTTTGTCGTCCACCGCCAGGGAAGCCGCTTTGGCGGTCAATTCATGGCTGCTGTTGACCTTGGTGCCGGCCACTTCGGTGATGATGTCATTGGGCTTGATGCCGGCCTGATCGGCGGGATCACCAGGAACCACTTTGGTGACCAGGACGCCCTGGTCCTTCTTGACACCGTAATAGGTGGCCAGATCGTTTCCCAGGTCCTGGATGGTGACACCCAGCCATCCCCGGGTGACTTCGCCCTTGCTTTTTAACTGGGAGACAATGCTGGTGGCCATATCAATGGGAATGGCAAAACCGATGCCCTGGCCGCTGGCGATGATGGCCGTATTGATGCCCACGACCTCGCCCTGCATATTGAGGAGCGGTCCGCCGCTGTTGCCCGGATTGATGGACGCATCGGTCTGGATATAGTCATCATAGGGTCCCGCACCGATCACGCGCCCTTTGGCGCTGACGATGCCGGCCGTTACCGTGTGGTCCAGGCCGAAGGGATTGCCGATGGCGACCACCCACTGGCCGACCTTGAGATCGTCTGAATTACCCAGGGTGACGGTCGGCAGGGCCTTGTCGGATTTCACTTTGATCAGGGCCAGATCGGTCTGGGGATCGCGGCCCACCACGGTGGCGTCAAACTTGCGGTCGTCCTGGAGGACGACCTTGATTTTGTCGGCGCCCTCCACGACATGGTTGTTGGTGACGATATAGCCGTCCCGGTCGATGATGAATCCGGTGCCCAGGCCGGACTGGCTGCGCGGCTGGGGGGTCTGATTCCCGAAATAGGGGCCGAAGAAATCGCGGAACTGTTTGTTCATGTCGCCGCTCCCGCCATTGAACGGGTGCATGGCGGGCTGGATGTTTTTTTCCACTTGGATGTTGACCACGGCGGGTCCGACCTTGTCGGCCAGGGCCGTGAAATTCTGGGGCACCATGTGCACTCCGGGATCGCTGGTGGCCGCCACGGCGGCCGTCAAACCGGGCGCACTGATAAAGCCCAGCAGGGTTAAAACCATAACTGTCTTTTTGAATCGAAAGCGTCGAAGCATCGTCTGCTACCTCCTGATGGTCGTTGATAAAGGAACTGTTGCGGATGCGCTACGGCCCAAAGCCGTCTGTGCAAACGTAGGGACACAATAGACCATCAACCTCACGACAAGATGGTTTCAAGATGATCAAAAAGTTAAAGTGCCCACCCATCGATGGTATCTTCAGACGGCATCATACGGCCCCCACCGGACGCGCTTTGGAAATCCCCGCCATAGCGCGGCCCCGCAACGCTATGGCTCATACGGCGACGCCGTCGGTTTCCACCCCCGGCGGGCCGTATGAGACGGCAAGTCTCGCAGTGCGGGACAAATCACTGTGGCCTGGGCCGGAACCCCAAGCGGTTATCGCTGGACAAACGCAGTTCTAGCCGTTGAAGATGCGCTTTCCTGCAAAGGAACCCTTGCAATCCGTGGACAGGGCTTATTGTTATACAAGACATAACGGCCGGAGATACGATGCATCGGGTTTCCGGCCCACGAAAGAAAAGGAGGACTTCAACGATGCGCTACAAACAGCTTGGCCGGACAGGTTTGCTCGTGTCGGAATTGTGCTTCGGCACCATGACCTTCGGCGGCGGGACGGGGTTTTGGCGGGCGATCGGGCGGCTGCAGCAGGACGCGGCCGACAACCTGGTTGCCCGGGTGCTGGATGCCGGGATCAATTTTATCGACACGGCCGATATCTACTCCGAAGGGGATTCCGAAAGGATCCTGGGAAAGGCCCTGGGCAAACGCCGCAAGGAAGTGGTGCTGGCCACCAAGGTGTTGGGCCGCATGGGGCCGGGGCCCAACCAGGTGGGGCTTTCCCGGGGGCACATCATGCAGGCCGTGGAAGACAGCCTGGCGCGTTTGGGTACGGACTACATCGATCTCTACCAGATTCACGGGTTCGATCCGCTCACCCCGCTGGAAGAGACCTTGGGGGCTCTGGACGACCTGGTGCATTCCGGCAAGGTACGCTACATCGGCTGCTCCAACCTGGCGGCCTGGCAGCTGATGAAATCCCTATGGGTTTCGGACAAGGGCAACCTGCAGCGTTTCGAAAGTCTGCAGGCCTACTACACGATCGCCGGCCGGGATCTCGAGCGGGACGTCGTTCCGGTGCTGCAGGATCAGAACCTCGGGCTGATGGTCTGGAGCCCGCTGGCCGGCGGGCTATTGTCCGGCAAATTCGATCGCGAAGGGAAAGGGCCGGACGGTGCCCGCCGGGTGGATTTCGATTTTCCGCCCGTGGACAAGGCGCGGGCCTTCAACGTGGTGGATGTGATGCGGGAGATCGCGCAGGCCAAACAGGTTTCCGTGGCCCGGATCGCCCTGGCCTGGCTGCTGCATCAGCCGGTGGTCACCAGCGTAATCGTCGGTGCCAAAACACCGGAGCAGCTGGCGGACAATCTCGCCGCACCGGAGGTCAAGCTGTCCGCCGAGGAGCTGTCCCGTTTGAATACGGTCAGCGAGTTGCCGGCGGAGTACCCGGGTTGGATGGTCGCCCGGCAATCCGAGAATCGGTTGCCGGAACAAGCGACGAACGCTTGATCGCCGAGGGCGGGTCGCCATACGTGGCATCCCTTTTCCCATGACGGCGGCCAAAGCCGCCCCTATTCGGCGGTGATGATCTCCCGGGAGGCGAATGTCTTCCCACGGACGGTAATGGGTCTTCACCATGTGACCTGTCGGGACCAACCGGCAGCATCGGAACGGATCAGATTGTGAAGGGGAGGTTCAGTACCACGCCGGCGACCGCCTCGGCCGCCCGGGTCGGGGAGGCGCAGGCGTGAACGCCGTCGAGGTGGGGGCCGTCGGCCAGGACGAAAACCCGTTTTTCGAATTGCAGGGCGAAGGCCATTTCCGAAATGGTGCCATAGCCCCCGCCCACGGCCACGAGACACAAGGCGGCCCGGGCCACCAATGCGTTGCGGGCGATGCCGATGCCGGTGGCGATGGGCACGCTGACATAGGGATTGGCCAGGGCTGGGTCGGCGTCGGGCAACAGTCCAATGCTCAAGCCGCCTTCGCTGGCGGCACCCTGGCAGGCCGCCTCCATGATGCCCTGGCGTCCGCCGCAAAGCAAGGTAAGGCCCATCAGGGCCAGCTGCTTTCCCATATCTTCAGCCGCCTGAAGCTGGGCAGGTGTGGCTTCGCGTCCGCCGATGACGGCGACCGGCACCAGGCAGGGGGCGCCGCTGAAACGCTGAAGCCATGCGACGGCTTCGACCGGGGAGATTTCGTTTCCGGCGGGCGCAGGGTCTTTAGGGTGTATCCAGGATCGATCCCGGGGTGAAAATCCAAGGCCTTCGGACGTGGTGAGGCATGCCTTTCGTTCATCAAGGAAGAGCTTCATGACGTTCCTTCCTGAGGGCGTATAGTTCGCCGGCCGCCAGGACCAGTGTGCACAGGGTGAGGAGGACCACGGAGAGGGCCGCTGCCGAGGGGAAGTCCGCACCGCTGTCGGAAATACGGCTGTAAAGGATGAGGGGCAGAATGTTGACCTGGGTGCCCACAAGGGCCAGGGCCGTGCCGTAAGCGCCGATCGCCACGGCCGAAACGAGGCAGAACGCGCTAACGGCGCTGGGCATGATTTGCGGAATCAGAATGTCCACCAGCGCTCTCATGTGGCCGGCACCCAGGGATTGCGCCGCCTTTATCTGGGCCCGGTCGAAGTTGACCAGTACGGGCAGGAGGATCAGCACCACCCGGGGGATGAGATAGTAGGAGTAGGCGAAAGCCAACCCCAACGGGCTATAGAGAAAGCCTGAAAAAGTGGCGGGATCCGATCCCAGGGCCGCTAGGGAAAGGGTGATGAACCCTGCGCGTCCAAAGGCCAGGATGAAGCCATAGGCCACGATGAGGCCGGAGAAGGTCAGTGGCAGCGAAATCCAGAACAGCAGGTTCGTACGCAGGTTCTCCGGGAGGGCGGAGAGGTGCCAGGCCACCCCGAACCCGACCATCAAAGAGAAAGCGGGCGCGGTCACCCCGAGCACGAGTGTCCCTGCCAGGCCCCTCCAGAAGATGGGGTCGGTGAAGATGGCCGTGAAAGCGCTGCCGCCTCCCGTAAAGGCTTCCTCGGACACCACCGCGAGGGGGATGACGAAAAAAAACAGGATGGTTAGCGCGCCGGGGGCGGCCATCAAGGCCAGCCGCCGCCGGCGTTTGTTGGGGATTTTATTGGCCAAGGATCAGTTTTGCCCAGGTTTTGTCAATTTCAGGTTTAAGCGCCGCCGCCTTGACGAGGTCCAGCGGTTTGAGCTGGGGTGTCGCCGGGAATCGGTCGGCGATGTCGGCCGGAAGTTTCACCCCCGGAACGGAGGGTCGTACGAAGCCTTCCGCAAATGTCGTTTGCCCCGTATCGGTCATGATGAAGTTCAGCCACAGCTTGCCCGCATTCGGATTGGGGCCGTTTTTGACCAGGCTGATGGCATAGGGCGCCGCCACGGTCGCTTCTTTGGGAATCACCACGGCGATGCCGTCGCCCATGCCGTCCTGGTATTTCGCTTTGAGCCCGTCGTTCTCGTAGCCGATCCAGATGGGTATCTCCCCTTTGACGAACTTGGCATAGGGCGTCGTCCCTTCCACACGCAGGACATTGCCGGCCTTGTGCAGCTTGGCCAGGTACTCCATACCGGGCATGATATTGGTCATGTCGCCCCCGTTGCCGAAATTGGCGGCGAAGCTCAGCACCTGGCCCTGGCCGGTGGAGCGGGGGTCGAGGTAGACGATGGCATTCTTGTATTCGGGCTTGGCCAGATCCGCCCAGGACTGGGGCACATTGTCCACCAGCTTGGTGTTGACCAGGAAAGCGATGGTGAGTTGGTGGATGATAAACCAGCGGCCCTCTTTGTCACGGTAGACTTCGGGCAGCTTGTCGAAGTTCACGGGCTTGAAGCCTTCCAGCAGGCCCTTGTTGGCCGCGTCGATGGCGGATCCCCCGAAGTAATAGGCGGTGTCGGCCTGGGGGCGGTTGCGGGCCTTGTCAAGCGCCACCACCGTAGCGCCTGATCCCAGGTCGTTATAGGCCATCTCCACCTGGGGGTAGCGGGTTTTGAAACGTTTGAACATGGTTTTCCAGTTGGCCCAGGTGGGTCCGGTGTCGAAGGACACCACCATGCCTTCCTTGGCCGCGGATTCGTAGAGCGCTTTTTCACCGGGATACAGTTCCTGGCCTTCGAACGCCATGGCGGCCGATGCAAGAAATGCCAGGGAAAGCATACCTGCCAAGATTGCCTTGAATTTCATTTTAGCCTCCTCCGTTTGTGATGGTCCATTTTAGGTTGGCAAGAGCCTGATATGCTCCGGCCGTATGCTGATCGCGTCGATATCGCCGCGGATGCCCGTTTGCCCTAAGATAACTGCCTCGCCGACCGCCAGGTCATAGCGCCGCACCGCCCCCAGGAAGCGATCCCGGACGATGCCCCCCTTGAATACGTTGATCCCATCGGGCCCTGGCCCGACCGTGATGTTTTCAGGCCTCACCAAAACCGTTACCCTGCGGCCCGGCGCATAGTCATGGGGCGCTGTTGCCAGCAGACCGAAGGGGAGCCGAACGCTCGTCGATGAGGCTGTTTCGCCTTCCCACAGGTTGGCCTCACCCACGAAATTCGCCACGCTGCGGGTGGCCGGTTGATCATAGAGCTCAAGCGGTGTGGCAATTTGCACCAAGCGGCCGGCCTCCATGACCGCCACCCGGTCGGCCATGGAAAGAGCCTCTTCCTGGTCGTGGGTGATATGCACGGTGGAAATGGAAAATTCGCGCTGCAGGCGTCGGATTTCATCCCGCATGTCGGCGCGCAGGCTGGCGTCCAGCGCCGAAAGGGGTTCGTCAAGAAGCAGAGCTTTGGGTTGGAACACCAGGGCCCGGGCCAGGGCCACCCGTTGCTGCTGGCCGCCGGACAGGGTTTGGGGCTGGCGTTCTTCAAAGCCCTTCAGTCCGACCCGCTCCAGGGCTTCGACAGCCAGGTGGCGGCGTTTCTGCGATGCGATTTTGCGGATCTTGAGAGGGTAGGCCACGTTTTGCCAGGCCGTCATGTGAGGGAAGAGGGCGTAAGACTGGAACACCACCCCGAGCTGCCGTTCCCGCACCGGCAAGTGGGTGATGGCGGTACCGTCCAGTCGGATGCTGCCGTGGTGGGCCGTTTCGAAACCGGCGATGAGTTTGAGCAGGGTGGTTTTACCCGAGCCGCTGGAACCGATCACGGCCAGGAGTTCGCCGTCGGCGATGGCGAGATCGATGTCGAATACACCCACCGAGGTGCCGGGGTAGGTAAAGGTCACCTTTTCGAGATTGAGGCTCATGATTCACTCTTTCGATATCGGCTGGCCGAACGGGCCGCTAGGGCCCCCCCCGCTGCGGCCAGCAGCGCCAGGCCAAGGAGAATGACGGTGGCGGCACAGGCGAACCCGGTCGATCCGTAGAAGGCCTGCAGCAGCACCACCGGATAAGGGCGGTAGAGAAAGCCCGCGATCAGGTTGGACAGCTGGAATTCCCCGATGGACAGGGCCGCCACCATGATGAGTCCCGATCCCAGGCTGTGGCGCAGAAGGGGGACGATAACATCCATGAAACGTTCGCGAAACGTAGCGCCCAACGACTCGGCGGCCAGCTCGAGTTCATCCAAGCGCAGATGACGCATATCCCCTACCAGGGTTTGCAGCAGATAGGGCAAGGTCAGCACGATGTGGCCGGCGACGAGGAGCCAGATGCTGCCCAGCCAGGGCAGGGCGTCGGTGGAAAAGAGGAGGATAAAGCCAAAGGCCAGCACCAGGGGCGGCGCGGCAATGGGCAGGAGGAATACGATCCGGGCGGCCAGCAAAACGCCCCTGGAAGCGCTCCGGTAAAGCGCATAGGCCAGCGGCACGGCGAGCAGCGTGCCGAACACGCAGGTGGCCAAAACCACTTCCAGGCTGACGGAAAAAGCCCGGCGGAAGCTGCCGTCTTCCCAAAGTTCAAGATACCAGGCGCCGGTGAATCCTGTCGGAAGCAGGGTATTGGTCCAATTTTCGCCGAACGATCCGACAAATAGGAGAATAATGGGGATGAAGAGATAGAGTAAATAGATGCCGGTCACAACAGCCATCGGCCGGAATCCCCCTGTAATCGGTTGGTTTTTACCATGTGGCCAGTCCGCTTGACATTATTTGGACTGTCCACATCGAACTCGCAATCCGCGCCCATAGGATTTTTCACGAATACGGTATCTATCGCACCATGTCAACGGTTCTTGGTCTGACAGCGTTGATTTAACTTAAAATTAGCAAACTTAACGATATGTTAACAATTTGAAAATAGGCGGGAAGAAAAAGAAAGGGTAGCCGCATCAGCCCAAATTGCGTCTAACAGGCTTGATTGGTTGATAAATAATCGATAGAAAGCAGGCCGCTTAGAATAATTGGACGGTCCGGTTGGGGTGGTCCTTTTCAAATCGTTTGGAATTACCGGCCAGATGGTGTATCCATCAATGTTATGGCGGGCCTGCGCCAACGGGCTTGGGATGCATAGGATATTAATGATATGGCCAAGGAAAACGGAAGCATTTACAATGAGATAAGGCACTTGCTGCTGAAAGAAATCAAAGCGGCGCCCCCCAACACCAGAATTCGCTCCCGTCGCGATCTCATGCGGGAATACAAGGTGAGCCGTACCACCATCGATCGCGCCATTTCGGAACTCATCGGCCAAGGCCATCTCTATGCCAAAAATGGCAGCGGTACCTATGTGACCGAAAGAGACAGCACGGCGTCCACCGGACGGCAAATGCGCTCCTGGGGCGTACTCCTGCCCGATATCCGCCACTATACCTACCCCGGTATTCTGCGCGGCATCGAACACGTCAGCTTCGAAAACGATGTAAACTTGATTGTGGGCAATATTGAAAACCAGGCCGCCCGCCAGACCAGCTATTTGCGCAATTTCATCGACAGCACGGTCAACGGGGTGATCATTGTGCCGGCTAGGCCGAACCCCAGCGAGGATCTGGAAGGCCAGCTGTTCACGATGCTCCAGGAGCTTAAAACACAGGGAATTCCCTTCGTGTTCTGTAACCGCAACGCCCTGGGAATCGAAGCACCCCAGGTGGTGAGCAATGATTTCCACGGCGGACTTCTGGCAACCCGCCATCTGGTAAACCAGGGCTACCGCCGCATCGCCTTTATATCCCACCCGCGGTATACCATCTCCCTCAACCGCTATATGGGCTACCTCAGCGCTCTCGATCTGGCCGGACGCCAGCCGGACGAGCGCCTGATCGCTTTTTCCGATTCATGGGAATTCGAGGCGCCCGGCTACGTGGAGATGCGCCGGATGCTGGCCTGTCCGGAACCGCCGGATGCGGTGTTTTGCTTCACCGACCTGATCGCTCGGGGGGCCTATCGTGCGGTATGCGAGCGGGGGCTCGTCCCCGGACGTGATGTGGGTATCGTCGGCTACGACGACAGCCCGGTTTGCGGCTCCCTGGATGTGCCGCTTTCTTCCGTCAAGATTCATTCTTTTGAGATGGGCCGGAAAGCGGCCCAGCTGCTCTTCGATGCCAATCTGCGATCGGCCGTTGGCCGCAATGTGTCCGTTATCCTGCCCCCCGACCTCGCCGTCCGGGAGAGCAGCCAGCCTTAACGGCTGGCAATCTCGCCGATTCAGGTCGGGTGACACGAAACCGACTCCCAGTTTGACCGCGAGGTCCCATTAGATCCCACGGCGCTCCAGTCGCTTCCGGCCGATGGCCATCGGCACCACGGCGGCGGCCGCGCACAGGAGAACCACCAGCAGGCCGCTGGCCCAGGCGCGCAGGAACCAGCGGGTGGAAAGGGGGCGGTGGTAGAGCTGGGCCATGAGAAAGTGGTAGACCGGGCCGGCTTCCAAGGCCAGGACGGCGCCGATGAAGGCCGTGCTGAAGACCATGAAGAGCAGGCCTTCGAAACCGGTGACGGCCTGGGCCGGGTTTTCGGTGCGGAAATCAGGGTTGAGGGCGCCGAAGCCGATTCCCATGGCCACGATGCCGGGCACCATGACCAACACCGTCAGTACCGAGAGCCCCATCATGAAGGGGGCGACCTTGAGGAGGGTGTTGGTGACCACGATCAGCCCTTCGGTCAGCACCAGGAGGGGCAGGAAGTAGATCGCGAATTTGATCCATAGAAAAGACCGCATGGCGAGGGGGGCGGTCTTGATGATCCAGAAGGCTTCCCGTTCGCTGCAGATGGCCGGAAAGGCGAAGCGGGCCGTAACGGCCGTCAGTACGAAGAGGGCCAGGCCCATGTTGAGAAAGGCCAGCAGATTCTGCAGGTAGAAGGTGGGCATGGGCGATTTCTCCAAGGGCAGCACCTTGAAGTTGTAGATGTAGATCACCACGAGGGCCATGATCAGAAAAATCTGGGACCACTGGGTCTGGTCCCGCCAGAACGTTTTGAACTCCTTGTCGATCAGGGCCCGCGTGGGGCCGGAAAACAGGCTGCGCCGCCGTCTTCGGCTCGCCGGCTGGCGGCGGAATTTATGGCCGGCCGCCTGGGTGCGGGAGTAGCCGCGGAAGTAAAGGGTGTCGGCCAACCCCACGCAGATGAACAGCAAAACCCCGGTGCCGCTCCATAACAGGGCGATATCGAGCAGCCCCCGGGCCGGCTGGCCTTCCAGGGCGGTCTGCAAGGCGTTGTAGGCCCAGGTGGAGGGCAGCCAAGGCGACGACGGGGTCTGGAGCGAGGCCACATAGGCCAGCACGCTGTCGAAGACTTCCGGATCCACCAGCTGTTCGGGGCGGGCCATGCGCACGGCGAGATAGACCGCCACGAAGGCCAGCAGGCCCAGCAGGATGAAGATGTTCTTCATACGGGTAGCCGGGATGACGATCACTGCCAGCAGCACCAGGAGGCAGCTGAAAGCGGCCGCCAGCAGGGCAAAGGGGAGCAAGATCGCGGGGAGCACCAGCCCGAAGAGAAGCCCCTGTTCGAAGACCATGCCGTAGGCCAGGAAGACGGGCAGGGTGAAGATCACCACCATCCAGGAGCCGTCGAAGCTGATCTCCAGCCAGCGGGCCAGGAAGATGCGGTGGGCCGGCACCGGCAGGGCATGCACCAGGGGCAGGTCCCGGGCCAGGTAGAGCTTGGACAGGGCCGTCAGGATGTCGCTGAAGACCAGCAGGGCCAGGGCCGTCACCATCAACATGTTGAGGAGCTTGAAGTTCAGCAGAGGACCGATCTGCTCGATGGTGTTGAAATGACCCAGCACCCGCAGGCTCACCAGGAAGACGCCGATCCAGAGGAGGCCCGCCACGCTGGTCATCACCCCCAGGCGGATGTATTTGCGGGCGGCGCCATTGGAACGCCGATGCAGCAGGGGCCAAAGACGGGGCTTGATGAGGTCCAGAACGGTGCTCACGGTTGCGGGACCTCCCCGGGGGCCTCATCCGGTGTCTGGGTCAGGTTGATGAAAATCGCTTCCAGGTTGGGCGCCCCGCCCCGGATGTCCCGGCGCAGGTCCTCCAGGCGGCCTTGGGCGATCAGCCGCCCGCGGTGGATGATGCCGATGCGGTCGCAGATGTCTTCGGCCACGGCCAGGGTGTGGGTGGACATGAACACCGTGATGCCCCGGGCGGCCAGGTCGCGGAAAAGGTTTTTCACCATGCGGATGGCCACCGGATCCAACCCCACCATGGGTTCGTCCACCACCAGGACCTGGGGCTCGTGGAGCAGGGCGGCGCACATGATCAGGCGCTGCTTCATGCCGTGGGAATAGGATTCGATCAGTTCCTCGCCCCAGTCGGCTAGGGCGAACATCTTGAGCAGGGCTTCCGCCTTTTCCCGGAAAACCGTTGGGGCGACGCGGTAGACGTCGGCCGTGAACTGCATAAATTCCAGGCCGGTGAGCTTTTCGTAGAGGTAGGGCCGATCGGGAATAAATCCGATGCGGTGTTTAGCCGCCACCGGGTCGCGGGCCATGTCGATGCCGGCGATTTGGACGGTGCCCGAAGTGGGGGCCATGATGCCGCCGATGATCTTGATGGTGGTGGTCTTGCCGGCGCCGTTGGGTCCGATAAAGCCGAAGATCTCGCCGGTCGGGACCGTGAGATCCAGTCCGTGCAGGGCGGTGTGGGTGCCGTAGGTCTTGACGATGCTGTGCAGTTCGATCATGGGAGAAGGGCTCCGCTCAGTAAACGGCCAGCCAACCCAATCTTTTCCCGTCGGAAGGGCGGTGGCTGCCGGTTCGCTTTGACAAGTCTTTCCGGTGTTTCGGTGGCCCGGGGTTATTCCGCCGCGACTACTTTGATCCGGAGATGCCCCAGGAGCGGCAGGATGTCGAGCTGTTCGTGCATCGTGCCTTGGGCGAAACGAATATGGGTCACGTCCGCCGGGATCTGGTCGAAGAGGGCATCCACGGTGATCCAGCGGCCGATGTAGACCCGATTCCAGGCATGGTACAAAAAGCGGCTCTGATGATAAACGAGACCGGCTTCCACCTGGGCCGGGAATCCGGCCGCCCGGGCCAGGGCCGCCAGGAGAACGGCGTATTCGTTGCAGTCCCCCATGCCCTGCTCAAGGGTGTTCAACGCGTCCGGCAGGGAGAGCACCGGGCGTTTTTCGATATGGGTTCGCATCCAGTCCACGATCCGCTGCAGGTTGGCCAGGGGCGTGTCTTCCGGAACCACCAGCCGGGCTGCCAGGGCCTTGATTTTGGGATGGTCGGACTGGACGAAATCCGACGGGGCCAGCAGGGCGGCGGCCGTCGGGGGCAATGTATCCCGTTTCAGCCGGTCGGGCAGGTGGGCCAGGCTCTCCCGGGACAGGATCAAGCGGTTGCCTTCCAGTGCCTGACGGCCGCCGTTCAAGGGATAGCGTGTCGGCGCGATGCCTTCCAGGGCCAGCGTGAGCCGGGTGAGATGGGCGGGATCGGGAAGGGGTCTGTCCGGCACCACGGCCGCCACCCGGGTCAGGTCTTCGCTGGCGGCGAGGGGTGGCCCGGCCAAGGCCGCCTCCCGGGACACCCTGACCTGGCGGATCCCCATCAAACCCTGTTCCATCAGGACCTGCCCGTCGTCATCCAGCCAGGTGTCCTGGGAAACGCCCTTGAAGGACAGGGTGACTTTCCAGGCTTCGATATCCTCCTTTCCAAACGGGACGATTTCACGACCCTGCAGGGTGAGCATGATTTCCTCCTGGGACATGGTGGAAGGATCGAAGATATGAAACACGTGGCGTGTCCCGGGAGCCGGATCGCTTTTTATCAGGGCCGGAAAAATTCCGGCGGGCAGATAGGGGGGCGCATCCAGGGGCAGCCGCAGATGGCGTTCGTTGTCGCCGGATCGAATGCGACAGACCAGGTGGGCGTCCTCCACCTGCCCCTGGGCCTGGAAGACGAACAGGCCGGAATGCATGGTGAAGAAAAAGCGCTGCAGCGACAGGTCCGGGTTCAGCCATCCACGGGAGTCCAGCACGAGTTCCTGCACGAGTCCCATGGTGTTGATGCGCATGGTGACCTGTTCACTCAGGTGATAGCCGTCCTCCACGGGCGCCAGGCGGCTGTGGGAATGGCCGATTTGGCGATCGCCCTGGAGGATGGCCATCCAGCGCTCCGATGCCGCGAGGGGGCCGGTTGGGGACTCCCCGGTGACCGGTGCGGCCGCCTCCTGTCGGGAGACGGTGCCCGTGCGCACCAAAAGCAGAGCGGTGAAGAGAAGACCGCATAGCAACCCGCCCAGCAGAAACCATCTATTGTGTCTCAGCGCCATTGCCCTATCTTAAGAAACGCCGCGTGTTGCCCGGCCATGCCGGCTTCGCTAAAGTGAACTCCCATGTTAAGAGATGTCGCCTGGACCGTCAACCGGCGGGGGTGGTTTTAGGGCGCCGGGTATTTGTATTCTGTCGGTTGATATGGTAAGAATCGCCCGCCAACCCAAAAAGGCGGTCCAATTTTTTCCAGCGATTTATCAGCTAAAACAGGGAGTCAGGTATGGCCCTGCAATTCAATGCGGTTGTTTTGTATTACTGGTGGGGCGGGGCGGCCCTGATGGCCGCCCTCGGTGCCCTGGCCCGCCGCCGCTTCAAGGCTTTGGGCAGGATTTTGCTGGGGTCGGCGGCCGCTGCCCTGGGGGTTTGGCTTCAGCCGCAATTGCCGGAATCCTTTGGCTTTGTTATCCAGGCGGTCCTGATGCTGACATCGGCGGTACTGATCCTGCTCGGTATCGCGGCGACGTTTTCATCCGAAGCCCCCTGACGATCCCGGACGGCTCTCTACAGGGACCTTCAGGCTAGGATACCCAGACAGGAGGGAACGGGTTGTATGGCAGCCGAATCATTTGAAACCCTGTTTACTTCGGAGCGTTTGGAACGCCTCTTTCCCGCGGACCGCGCCGATCGTTTTTTCGATGCACTCTTTGGTGATGCACGTGAAGGTGCTTACGATATCCGGCTGGATTACGACGGTTCCCAGAACGGCCAACTGCATTTTCTTTTTCAATTGTCCGAACGGCCGGGTAAATGCCTGTCCTGCAGCCTGACCTATGGGCTGCCCCATGTCTTCAGCCGTCACCCGATCATCAATGTGGCCGGTCTGGTACGCGAGATCGACCAGCTGCTGGACGGCTCCTGTCATTGCGGAACCTGGGAAATCGGCCGCACCATCGAATTCGATCGCAGCCACCACGCCGTTCCCCTGACGATCCAGATCGATCCGGCCGGCTGACCCGATCGATCTTCAGGGTCGCGAGCGCGCTGCGGCACCATCCTGTAGGCGACAAGGTTTTTCATAACAGGTGCGTACCATGACCGCACGGCAATGTTTCCTCCTTAAAAATCGGATGCTGGCGACCAACATCCTGGCCAACCTGATTGGTGCCGTGGTCATTACCAATTTGGTCTCGCCCCTTGAACTTGCCGAATTGGGCCATCGGCAATTCGTTTTGATCCAGATGAGTTCCACCCCTTTGCTTTTCTTGCTGGGCTTGGTGGCTTTCATCCTCTACGAGCATCCCATACGCGGTTACCTCCAACAGTGCGACCCCGGCACGGAGGGACGACTCGTCCCGCCACAGTTGGTGCTGCGCCGCTTATTGAATGAGCCGTTCTTTGCGATGGCCCTCGATTTCGTTATATGGCTTTTAGCCGCGGTTTTCTGGTCCACCTATTTTGGGCGGATGGGCGAACCGGATTACGTGACCCGGCGAGCCTTTCTGATAAACCTGAACATCGGCCTCATCACCAGCGTGATTGCCTTTTTTTCCCTGGAGCATATCTCCCAAAGAGCACTGGCGCCGTTCTTTTTCCCCAACGGTCAAATTTACAAAGTCCCGGGGACAATCCGCATCAGCATCCGGGTACGCTTGGCGGCCATGCTGTTCGCCTGCAATTTGGTGCCCTTTTTGGCGATGCTTCAAGCCTACTTCAACTTGTCGAGCATTGGCGATCCACCGGGCGCTATTCTGGAGCATCTGGGAGAGCTTCTGGTGACCAACTCCCTGCTGTTCATGGCGACAGGGGTATGGATATGGGTTCTGGTGAGCGCGAACCTCTCCCGTCCGTTTGCGTCGATCATCCGGACGCTCAACCGGGTCCGGGAGGGCCATTTCGACGACCGGGTGCGCGTGACCTCCAACGACGAGATCGGCTACACCGGGGACGTGATCAACCAGATGACCGAGGGCCTCAAGGAACGGGAGCAGATGCGCATGTCCATGATGCTGGCCCGGGAAGTACAACAAAACCTGTTGCCCCATAAAGCGGCCCGGCTGGAGGGCCTCGACATGGCCGGCACCAGTATTTATTGTGATGAAACCGGCGGGGATTACTACGACTATATCCGCTATGCAAGCGGCGCCTCCGACGGTATGCCCCTGGCGGTGGTGGTGGGGGATGTATCGGGTCATGGCGTGCCCTCGGCCCTTCTCATGACCACGGTCCGCGCGCTCTTGCGCCAGCGTCTGTCCCTTCCGGGCGATCTGGCGGCCGTCTTCAAGGACGTCAACCGCCAACTGGCCCAGGATGTGGGAGATTCGGGGCGGTTTGTGACGCTGACAGCACTGGCCGTCAACCCCGGGACCGGATCCCTTGTCTGGGTGCGGGCCGGCCACGACCCGGCCATTCTATACGACCCCGGCGCCAGGCGCTTCACCAGCCTGGCCGGGCCGGGGTTGGCCCTGGGGGTGGACGGTGCGTTTGACTATGTGTTGCAGCGCCGTGATCATCTGACTCCGGGCAGCATTATCCTGATAGGAACGGACGGCCTCTGGGAAGCCTGTAATGCCCAAGGCGATATGTTCGGCAAAGAACGTGTTCGGGAGGTGCTCCGGCGTCATGTCGGGGAGCCGGCCGCCGTGATCCGGGATGGGTTGGTGGCGGCCCTGGGGAACTTTCGGGGACGCGCCGATCTGGAGGATGATGTCACGCTGGTGGTGATCAAGTTCGAGCCCGCCCAGGCTGTCCCCCGGGATGCCATGGATCGGAACCCTGTTCCAGCGCGGTCTTGATCGCTTGTTTGCATAGAGGAGTTTATATGGAGGAACTGCTGCAGGACTTTCCGGTTACAATCCGGCTCCCCGTTGCCTGGGGCGAGATGGACGCGTTTCAGCATGTCAACAACGTGGTCTATTTCCGCTATTTCGAAAGCGCGCGCATTGCCTATTTCGATGCCATCGAAATCATGAATGTCATGGAGACCACCGGCGTGGGGCCGATCCTGGCCGAGACCCGCTGCCGCTACCGGATCCCCCTCACTTTTCCGGACACGGTCACGGTGGGGGTCCGGGTCAGTGCCCTGGCACCGCAAGGCTTTACGATGCAGTATGCCGTGGCCAGCCGCCGGCACGGCAAGCTCGCCGCTGAAGGGGACGGGCGCATCGTCACCATCGATTATGCCGGCGGGGGCAAAACCGATCTGCCCGGGGTGGTGCGCGAACGCATCCTGTCCCTGGAGGGGGAGCGTTTGGGGGCATCGTGAGATGAACGAAAAAAGCATGAACGCACCCCATCCAATTCCCCCATCGCCGCCGCGCGGCTTCGACCCTTTCACCGATCGTCCCTCGCGTACCGTGCGCAACGCGCTTGCGATACAGCTGAAGGCCTGCATTGCCGCCGGGGAGATGTTCGGTGATGCGCCCCGGGATCTCGTGCAGCAATTTCCGCAGCCGCCCTATAGGGCCTACATGCAGGACCGGGTGGAACGCTACCGGGCGGCAACGCGCGACATATTGGCGAGCGGTGCCGAACCGCTGGCCCAGGCCGCCATTCTGCATCGTCACGGCTTGTATTTCGAATCGCACGAGATTCTGGAACCTTACTGGCTGGCAACATCCGGCCGGAAGCGCGAGGGGTTGAAGGGCCTGATCCAGGCGATCGGAGTCGATGTCCATCGGGAAGCCGGGCACACGGCCGCCGCCGAAAGCCTGGCGCGCAAGGCGGTGGCGCGGCTGCGCCGGTTCGGGGATGCCCTCCGCGATCAGCAGGCGATCGACATTGATAAACTGGTGACCCGGTTGACCCTCATAATCGACGCCGCGGGCCGCTAAAAACTCCAGGCGTTTGGTATTCGTCCAACGGCGGCCTTCGGCGGGATCTTGAAAACGACAGGCAGACCATAGCTCATGATGGAGAAAAGACAGCAGCGGTTGAGGATTACCGGCGGATTGATATCCCTGGTGGTGGGCGCAGGCCTCATGGCATGCAAATTTTATATTTACCGTTTGACCGGTTCTTCGGCCGTGCTTTCCGACGCCCTGGAATCCATCATCAATGTGGTCGCCAGCACTTTTGCCATCGTCAGCATTATCATGTCGGCCATGCCGCCCGATGAAAGCCATCCTTACGGTCACGGCAAAATCGAATTTTTTTCGGCCGGCTTTGAAGGTGCCCTGATCGTGCTGGCGGCCCTGGGCATTTTCCGGGTGGGTGCCGGTCATCTGCTGGCGCCCCGCCCACTGCCCCAGCTGGATATGGGCGTGCTGTTGCTGGTGGCGGTCAGCGCGGTCAATCTCCTCCTGGGCTTCGGTCTGGTACGGGTCGGGCGGCGGACACGCTCCATCACGCTGGAGGCCGACGGCCGCCACGTCCTCACGGACGTTTATACTTCGGCAGGTGTGGTGATCGGACTGGTGCTGGTGCGCTTGACCGAGTGGTATTGGATGGACGGGCTGGTGGCTTGCCTGGTGGGGGTTCATATCCTTTTTGTGGGCGTGCGTCTGATAAGATCGTCCTTCAAGGGTCTCATGGATGCCGCCGATCCCGAGGTGCTCAAACTGATTGCGGATGTCATCCTGGCCCACCGCCGGCCCGTCTGGATCGACATCCACAAACTGCGTGCCTGGAACGCCGGTTCCCGCATCCACGTGGACCTCCATTTGATCCTGCCCCGGGACATGCCCCTGGAAGACGCCCATCAGGAAGCCGACGACTTGGAGCATGCCATCCTCAAGGAAGTGCCCGGGGCGGAGAGCGTGCTGGTGCACATGGACCCCTGCGAAGAAGACAAATGCCCGGTCTGCGGTCGTTCCGACTGCAAACACCGGGAACGCCGTTTTCGCCACGCATCGACCTGGTCGGCGGCGACCATGACAGCCACCGCTTTCGAACTGACAAAGGGTCACTGAGCGGCGCTTCAGGCCCGATCGGGTTTAAGAGGCCCCAAGGGTCACCAACCTCATGATTTAAGGATAAGAGCGATGAAACGTTTTCGCTGGCTTGTGATCGTACTAGCGGTGACCTGGGCCGGAGCGGTTTCGAACGCTGCCGGTGGATGGTCGGATGTGCTCAAGAACACCTTGAATTCCTTCGGCAACGGCAACCAGCTCGACACCGCCCAGATCGTCGACGGGCTCAAGGAGGCGCTGGAGATTGGCACCTCCCAGGCCGTACAGCTGGCCGGCCGGGAGAACGGCTATTTCAACAACCCGGAAATCAAGATTCCCCTGCCCGACACCATTGCCAAGACCGAAACCCTGGTCCGGGCGGCCGGTATGGGGGATCAGCTGGATACCTTCGTGCTCAGCATGAACCGGGCGGCCGAGCAAGCCGCCCCCGAGGCCAAATCGATTTTCTGGGATGCCATCAAGCAAATGCACATCGACGATGCCAAACGCATCCTCAACGGCCGGGACAACGAAGCGACCCTTTATTTTCAGGAAAAGACCACGGGTCAGCTGACCACCGTATTCAAACCGCTGGTCCACCAGGCCATGGAAAAGGTGGGCGTGACCCAGGAATACCAGACCTTGCAGGCGGAGACCGCCGCTATCCCCTTCCTATCGGACTGGATGGTGAATCTGGATGATTATGTGACCGCCCAGGCCCTGGATGGGCTCTTTAAACTGGTGGCGGATGAGGAGGCCAAGATTCGGCAGGATCCGGCGGCCCGGGTGACCGATCTGCTGAAAGAAGTATTCGCATCCCAATAAAAAAAGCCCCACAGGCCACTCCTGTGGGGCTTTCATATCTTGGAAACGACAGTTTATTTTTTGTCGTCTTTGACTTCCTCGAAATCCGCGTCCACGACATCATCCTGTTGCGGACCGCTCCCGGCATCCTGCTGAGGGCCGGCTTCCGGCTCGCCGGAAGCGCCCTGGGAGGCTTGCTGGTACATGGCTTCGGCCAATTTATGGGAGGCCTGGGTCAGGGCTTCGCTGAGGCGCTTGATTTCTTCCGGATCGTCGCCCTCCATGGCCTTGCGCAGGGGTTCGATGGCATCCTGGGCCTTTTTCTTGGCGTCTTCGTCCACTTTGTCGCCCAGGTCCTTGATGGATTTTTCAGTGGAGTAGATCAAGGTGTCGGCCTGGTTGCGAGCCTCCACCAAGTCCTTTTTCTTGCGGTCATCTTCGGCGTGCATCTCGGCTTCCTTGATGGCTGCGTCGATTTCTTCTTTGGACAGACCGCTGGAGGCTGTAATCTGAATGGATTGCTCCTTACTGGTGGCCAGGTCCTTGGCCGATACGCTGACGATACCGTTGGCATCGATGTCGAAAGTGACCTCGATCTGAGGTACGCCGCGCGGCGCCGGGGGAATGCCCACCAGTTCGAAACGCCCCAGGGTTTTGTTGCCGCTGGCCATTTCGCGTTCACCCTGCAGGACATGGATCGACACCGCCGGCTGGCTGTCGGCCGCCGTGGAGAAAATCTGGCTCTTGCGGGTGGGGATGGTGGTGTTCTTTTCGATCAGGCGGGTCATCACCCCGCCCAGGGTTTCGATGCCCAGGGACAAGGGGGTGACATCCAACAGCAGGACGTCCTTGACATCCCCCTGGAGGACGCCGCCCTGGATGGCGGCGCCGATGGCCACCACTTCGTCCGGGTTGACGCCCCGGTGGGGCTCCCGGTCAAAGAGCTTCTTGACCCGTTCCTGCACAGCCGGCATGCGTGTCATGCCGCCCACCAGGATGACTTCGTCGATGTCACCGTTGGAAAGGCCCGCATCTTTCATGGCCCGGCGGCAGGGGCCTTCCAGTCTGTCCAGAAGATCGGACACCAGCGCTTCCAGTTTGGCCCGGGTGAGCTTGATGTTCATGTGCTTCGGGCCGCTGGCATCGGCGGTGATAAAAGGCAGATTGACCTCGGTCTCCACGGAGGAGGACAATTCCATTTTGGCTTTTTCGGCCGCCTCTTTGAGGCGCTGGAGGGCCATCTTGTCCTTGCGGACATCGATGCCCTGGTCCTTGCGGAATTCATCGGCCAGGTAATCGATCAGGCGCAGGTCGAAATCCTCGCCGCCCAGATGGGTGTCGCCGTTGGTGGCCTTGACTTCGAACACCCCTTCCCCGATTTCGAGTACCGAGATGTCGAAGGTGCCGCCGCCCAGGTCGAAAACGGCGATTTTTTCTTCCGCCTTTTTGTCCAGACCATAGGCCAGGGAGGCCGCGGTGGGTTCGTTGATGATGCGCTGCACGTTCAGGCCGGCGATCTTGCCGGCATCCTTGGTGGCCTGGCGCTGGCTGTCGTTAAAATAGGCCGGTACGGTAATGACGGCATCGGTAACCGGTTCCCCCAGGTAATCCTCGGCCGTCTTCTTGATATTGGCCAGAATAAAGGAGGAGACCTCCGCCGGACTGTAACGTTTGTCCTTGAGCGCAATTCGCACATCACCGTTGCCGGCTTTTTCCATTTTGTAAGGCAGGATCTTGATATCATCCTGGACTTCCTTGGAGTCGAATTTACGGCCGATCAGACGCTTGACGCCAAAAACCGTATGTTCGGGGTTGGTGACCGCCTGGCGCTTGGCAATCTGTCCCACAAGGCGCTCGCCGCTGTCGTTGACGGCAACGATCGAAGGGGTGGTGCGCCCGCCTTCGGCATTGGTGATGACTTTGGCATCCCCGCCCTCCATGACCGCCACACAGGAGTTGGTGGTGCCGAGATCAATTCCGATAATTTTGCCCATGTTGATGATCCTCCTTGAAGGTCGAATAATATTTTATCTAAATCGATGATCAGGTATGTGTGCCTATTGAGCTTGATGGAAGCTAAGCGCTCTCGGTGGAAACCACAACCATGGCCGGGCGCAATAGGCGGTCGCGCAGCAGATACCCTTTCTGCAGTTCCTGGATAACGGTATTGGCCGGAAAGGCGTCGCTGGGTTGTTGCATGACGGCTTCGTGGTGGTTGGGGTCGAACGGCTGTTCGAGGGCCTCGATGGGGGTTACCCCAAACTGATTGAAGATTTTGAGCAGCTCCCTCAGGGTCATTTCGACGCCTTCCATGAGGGCTTCGGGGTGGCCGCTCTCCCGGGCCGAAACCAGAGCTCGTTCCAGGTTGTCCACCACCCCCAGCAACTCCCGCAAAAGGGCCTGATTGGCGTATTTGCGCAAGTCGCTGATTTCCCGTTCCTTGCGTTTGCGAAAATTGTCCAGTTCGGCGGCGGCCCGCAGGAAGCGCTCGTGACTTTCCTGAACCTGCTGTTCGGCGGCCAACAGCTTTTCTTCAAGCGTCGCCGCCGTCACCGTATTGTCATCGGCTGGGTCTGATGAAGCGTCCACGGGTTTATCCTTGGGAGGTATTGATTGGGATTTTGTTTCCTGGGGGTCCGAAGAGGGGGTCGGCGTGTCCGCGGAAGAGGATTCGGTTTCGGCCACGTTAGCCATCATCTCTTTTTCGGTCATAACTCCGCTGCATCTCCTTGCTCTATTCTCCCGATGGTTGCTTTCGGGGGGGTGGCGCGGGCTTTCCGGTCTTGCAGCCCTAAACAAGCACCGCTTCCGGAACCCGGAAGCGGCAATCTTTTAGACCGGATGCGATCAACGCTTAAATATTAAGACGCGATGATGCGATGTCAAGACGATAAGCCTGCGAGTAACGGGGGTTTAGGCGGGATGGAGGGGGTGCGGCGGAGTTCGTCGGAGTGGGCCCGGTGAGGGGTCTTCAGGTGGTATGGCGCACCGGGAAGGCCGGAAATCCCGCGACACAGCCAGCCTTACTTATCGCTGCTTCCTTCCGGATCTGACGAGGTTCGTAAGCGTCTGTTGCGCGGGGTCCGGCCACAAGATGACGGTGCCCGGCAGGAAGCGATCCAAGCGGGCCGCTTTCCAAGTGATAAACCGATGACAGTATCAACAACTCAGGAGCAGATTGCAAGGAAAAAGTAGACCCACGGCGGTCAATTGGAGTTGACTTATCGTCTTGCACGCCCCTATCAGAGCCAAGGGGCGTATGGGGGCCATAAGGCGACGACCCATTGCAAAGGATTTACAGGGACAATGAAAACGCCAAACGACCCAGGCAACGATCCACTGGTCCAGACGGTTGAGCAGACCCTGGTGGGATGCCGTATGGTGCAACCGGGCGACCGGGTTCTGGTGGGGTTTTCCGGCGGTCCGGATTCGACGGCCACCCTGTTGTGCTTGTATCATTTGGCGACCAAGTACGCCCTTACGCTGGGCGCCGCCCACCTGAACCACGCCCTGCGGGGCGATCGTGCCGTAGCGGATGCGCGGCACGCGGCCGAGGCCGCCACCGCCCTGGGCATCCCCTGTGTCGTGGAAACCCATTCGGTGGAAGCTTTCCGCAAGGCCCACCGTATGAGCATCGAGGAGGCGGCGCGGGAGGTGCGTTACCGTTTTCTAGCGCGCACCGCCCTGGCAGGGGGATACACCCGGATCGCCCTGGGCCATCACCGGGACGACGAGGCTGAATCCATGCTGATGCGCCTGCTGCGCGGCAGTGGTCCGCTGGGGCTGGCCGGCATTGCGCCGCTGCGCCAGGTGCCGGGCAGCCCCCTCACGGTGATCCGGCCCCTGATTCGCGTGTCCCGGTCCGCGATCATGGCCTTTTTACGACGCCGTCAGGTGGCCTTTGTGCAGGATGAGAGCAATACCGACGTGCGCCTGCTGCGCAACCGCATTCGCCATGAGCTGCTACCGTTGCTGACCCGCGATTATAATCCGGCCCTGGCGGAAGGATTGAGCCGTCTGGCCCGGCTGCTGCGGGACGAGGAGGATTGGCTGGGGGAGATCGCCCGGGAGACCCTCGCGTCTCTGACCCTTGCCGACCATGGCACCCTGCTGGTGCTGGACCGCCGACGCCTGACAGCCTGCCCGCCCGCATTGCAGCGCCGCGTGCTGCGTGCCGCCGTGGCCCGGTGCAAGGGCAGCCTCCGGCGTGTGGGCTTCGCTCCGTTGGAGGCCGCCCGTAAATTGGCGGTCCAGGGTCCCCGCCAGGGGGCCTGCGACCTGCCGGACGGCCTGGTGGTGAGGGGCCGCGGCCGGCGGCTCGAAGTGCAGCGCCGGTCTTATCGGAGGGGTGTGGGGCGCCGGTCGGACCCCGCGGCCCCGCCAACCGAATTTGCGTATCAGGTATCCGCCATGGGATCGTATGCCATTCACCCCTCAGGGCTGACCATGACCTTCTCCCTGCCGGCGTCCGGGCCGGATAGGCCCGTGCACCAAACTGGACAGAAAACCGCCTTCTTTGATATGGATCAGTTGCGCCTTCCCTTGCTGGTTCGCAATTTCCGACCGGGCGACCGTATGGCCCCCCTGGGACTGAAAGGTACCCAGAAGGTCAAGAAAATATTGATCGACCGCAAAATTCCGCGCGAAGACCGACCGCGCTATCCGCTGCTTCTGTGCGGCGATCAGATCCTCTGGATCGTCGGTCTGCGACAAAGTGAAATCGCCAAAATCGGATCGCACACCCGGCGCTGGCTTAAAGTCGACGTGACGGGTTGCCTGGGCCGAGATGATGGTTATTTTTAGTCGATTTAAAGCCTTAGACACTCTAATCGCAGGAGGAAACAGCATTTGAATCCATTTTATAAAAATCTGTCACTCTGGATCGTCATTACATTGATGTTCGTAATGCTCTACCAGATATTCAGCGAGCAGCGGCATGCCGAAACGCCGGTCAGTTATTCCGAATTCCTGGCGATGGTGGCCGACGAACGGGTGGATGAAGTGACCATCCAAGGTCAGGAATTGACGGTCAAAGACACCAAGGGTGACCGATTCAAGGTTTATGCCCCGGAGGATCCGGACCTGATCAAAACCCTGCGGGCCAAAAACGTCCATATCACCGCCAAACCGCCGGCCGAGTCCCCCTGGTACATGTCGGTCCTGGTCTCCTGGTTTCCCATGCTCATCCTGATCGGCGTGTGGATCTTTTTCATGCGACAGATGCAGTCCGGCGGCGGCAAGGCCATGAGTTTCGGTAAAAGCCGGGCACGGCTGCTTTCCGACCAGTCCGCCAAGGTGACCTTCGATGATGTGGCCGGTATCGACGAGGCCAAGGAGGAGCTCGGCGAGATCGTGGAATTCCTGCGTGATCCCAAAAAATTCACGCGCCTGGGGGGGCGCATTCCCAAAGGCGTGCTCCTGATGGGGCCTCCCGGAACCGGCAAGACCTTGCTGGCGCGCGCCATCGCCGGTGAGGCCGGTGTGCCCTTTTTTTCCATCAGCGGCTCGGACTTCGTTGAAATGTTTGTGGGCGTGGGGGCCAGCCGGGTGCGTGATCTGTTTGTCCAGGGGAAGAAGAACGCCCCCTGCATCATTTTCATCGATGAAATCGATGCGGTCGGACGCCACCGGGGGGCCGGTCTGGGCGGCGGCCACGACGAGCGGGAACAGACCTTGAACCAACTGCTTGTGGAGATGGACGGGTTCGAATCCAACGAAGGGGTGATTCTGATTTCGGCCACCAACCGTCCCGATGTGCTCGACCCGGCCCTGCTGCGGCCCGGACGGTTCGACCGCCAGGTGGTGGTCTCCCTGCCGGACATCAAGGGACGCGAAAAAATCCTGCGGGTTCATATGAAGAAAACGCCCATCGATACCGATGTCAATCCGCTGGTCCTGGCCAAGGGCACGCCGGGTTTTTCCGGGGCCGATCTGGAAAACCTGGTCAACGAAGCCGCCCTGCTGGCCGCCAAGCAGGATAAGGAGCGGGTGGCCATGGCGGATTTCGAAGAAGCCAAAGACAAGGTCTATATGGGGCTGGAGCGCAAATCCAAGGTGATCTCGGAGGAGGACAAGAAAACCACGGCCTATCACGAAGGCGGACATGCCCTGGTGGCCCGTTTCCTGCCCTATACCGACGCGGTCAATAAGGTAACCATCATCCCGCGCGGCCGGGCGGCCGGTGTCACCTGGTTCCTGCCCGAAGAGCGCGATTTCAAATACAAGGACCAGCTGCAGAGCGAACTCTCAGTGGCTTACGGCGGCCGGGTCGCCGAAGAATTGATCTTCGACCGCATCAGCACCGGCGCCGCCGGTGACATCAAGCAGGCCACGGACCTGGCGGAGCGCATGGTGCGCTCCTGGGGCATGAGCGATCTTGGCCCCCTGTCCTACGCCAAGGGTGAAGAACAGATCTTCCTGGGCCGCGAAATCGCCCAGCACCGGGATTTTTCCGAAGCCACGGCCCGGCGCATCGATGACGAGATTGCCAAGTTCATCAACGGGGCCTATGAGCGGGCCAAATCCGTGCTTAAGGAAAATATCGATATCCTTCACCGTTTGGCCGCCCTCCTGCTGGAAAAGGAGACGGTCATGGGGGATGAGCTGGATCGCCTGGTCCTGGAGATGCGGCCCGGTTTTGATTTTCCCTCCAAACACGATCACGCCGCTCCCCAGGAGCCTGAACAACAGGAAGAAGAGGCGGATGAACCGGCGGCAACCGCCGACACCCCGGAGACAGCGGCGCCTGATGATGCCGCAACAGACACCCCTGACGACGCTCCGAAGGCTAAAGAGGAATGAAACGCTATGATCTGACGTGGGGTGATCATCGGTTGGTCCTGGGGTCGCGCACCCTGGTGATGGGGATCGTGAACGTGACTCCGGATTCTTTTTCCGACGGCGGACGGTTTCTGGGGCGTGAAGCGGCCATTGACCACGGAAACCGTTTGCTGGACGAAGGCGCCGACATTCTTGACATCGGCGGCGAGTCCACGCGGCCGGGTTCCGATCCGGTGCCGGTGGAAGAAGAGCTCCGACGGGTTTTACCTGTGATCGAAGCCCTGGCGCGCCGCACCACGGTTCCGATTTCCATCGATACCACCAAAGCCGAGGTGGCCCGTCAGGCCCTGGAAGCCGGAGCGTGCATTATCAACGACATCGGCGCCCTGCGGGTGGATCCGGCCCTGGCGCCGCTGGCGGCACGCTACGATGTGCCCGTCATCCTGATGCACATGCTGGGTACACCCAAAACCATGCAGAAGGATCCGCACTACGATGATGTGGTCGTCGAGGTCTGCGCTTTTCTGCGGGAGGCGGCCGCACATGCCCTTCAGGCCGGCATCCATGCGCACCGCATCATCGTCGACCCAGGCATCGGCTTCGGCAAAACCTTAGATCACAACCTGCAGCTGTTGCAGCGCCTGGAGGCGCTCAGCGAATTGGGCTTTCCTGTTCTGGTGGGCGCTTCCCGCAAGGCTTTTATCCGCCACCTCCTGAAGCCCGCCGGCAAGGCCGATATCCCGGCCGATTTACCGCTGGTGGCGGCCGGTACCCAAGCCACCGTGGCCGCCAGTGCTCTGAACGGCGCCCATATCGTTCGGGTGCACGATGTCGCCGATACCCGCGTCACGTTGAAAATCATCGATGCCATCCGCAACGCGGGCGCCGGGAGCGCCCACGTTGCCAAAGGAGCGTCTTGACACCATGATCTTCGTTATCGATGTGGGCAACACCAATACGGTGCTGGGCATCTATGAAGGGGAGACCCTGGTCCGTGACTGGCGGGTTCGCACCGAACAGAATGTCACGGAAGACGAATTCAATGTGTTGGTGACCAATCTGTTGAATTTGAACCGGATTGATCCCGGGGCCATCGCTAAAACCGTGATATCCTGCGTCGTGCCGCCTATGGTGACGATCCTGGAATCTTTTTGCCGCAAGTACCTGGGGCATGCCCCCCAGTGGGTGGATCCCCGCACTTGCGGCCACATGCCGATCCTTTATCACAATCCCGCGGAAGTGGGGGCCGATCGTATTGTGAATGCGGTGGGTGCCTACCACCGTTATCGGACCGCGCTGGTGATTATCGATTTTGGTACGGCGACCACCTTTGACGCCATTTCCGAAAAAGGCGAGTATCTGGGCGGGGCCATCAGTCCCGGCATCCACATCGCCTCCGAGGCCCTTTTTCAGAAGGCCTCCAAACTGCCCCGGGTGGACCTCTTCCGGCCGCCACCGGTGGTGATCGGCAAAGACACGGCCACCTCGATCCAGGCGGGCATCATTTTCGGCTATGCCGGGTTGGTGGACGGCGTGGTGCGGCGCATGGCCCGTGAAATGGGCGGCCAGCCGAAGGTGATAGCCACCGGCGGTCTGGCGCCGTTGATGCAGCATGTGGCCGAAACCATCGAAGAGGTCGATACAACCCTGACGCTGGAGGGACTGCGCATTATCAGCGCTTCCACGGATGGCTGACCACCGGAGTCGACGGTCCTTAGACTGAGCGCCCTCTGCCTGCAGCGGCCAACAACCTGAGAGATACGACCCCCCGGAGGGGCGCTCGATCCTTCCTGTGGCAGAACACCATGATCAAGGGAAAGTACTGTGGCTGAGGAGAGGGCCAGCATGCCGACACGATGCGCCTGGGTGACCCGGGATCCTGACTATATCGCCTACCATGACGAAGAATGGGGCGTTCCGGTGCATGATGACCGCCGCCTGTTTGAATTTCTTGTTCTAGAAGGCGCCCAGGCCGGCTTGAGCTGGCTGACCATCCTGAAAAAAAGGCCTCATTACCGGCGGGCCATGGATGCCTTCGACCCGGTCCTTGTCGCCCGTTATGATGACCGCCGCCTTGCCAGCCTGATGCAGGATCCGGGGCTGGTGCGCAACCGGCGCAAACTCGAAGCCGTCGTTACCAACGCCCGCTCTTTTTTGGCGGTGCAGGTGCAATACGGCAGTTTTGATCGCTATTTATGGCAGTTTGTCGATGGCCGGCCGCGGCAGAACCGTTGGCGCTCCGTGGCGGACATTCCGGCGGCGACGCCGGAATCCGAGGCCCTGAGCCGTGATCTGAAACAGAAAGGCTTCAAATTCGTGGGGCCGGTCATTTGCTATTCGTTGATGCAGGCCGTAGGAATGGTGAACGACCATACCGTGGATTGTTTCCGCTACAGGGAAGTCGGATAATCCGGCGGAGGACAAAGGGCGCCGGCGTTACGATCAGTAGTGCTCCGTTTCCTGCAAATACCCGATAAACCCCTGGATACTGTTGCGCAAGAACCCCTCTTCCCGGCGCTGTTCAGAAACAGGCAGGGCCCGATAACCTCCCAGGCGGACATCTTCCCCCAAGAGACGCTCCAGGCAAGCCTTGCATGGATCATGCAATTCCCCTTCAGACAGGACCCCGCCAATGATGGACTGCCATAGTAGCAGTTGTTCAGCATGGGATTCCAACCGCTTTTTCGCACCCGTATAAACGCCGAAATGACTGTAGGCAATTTTGCGAGGAGCCACGGCCCGCAATCGGTCAATGCTGTTCAGCGTGGTGTCGAGGAAAAAGCGTGGGGGCGTGGCTGGCCGCAGATACAATTGGCTGTTAACGGTCGGAAGGCACACGCCTCCGGCCTCGCCCGCAAACAGAATATCGCCCACGCGATAGCTGATATGGTGAGGCGCGTGGCCGGGCGTGGGGATCGGCTGGATCAGGGGATCATCCAGTGCCGCGGCATCCATGATGCGGTCCGGCGGCACGGCCTGGATTTCTCCATACCCCTGCGCGGTGGCGCCCAGTGTCTGCAAAGCCCCTTTCCAAAGCCGTTCCGGCTGCACTAGGTGCAGCAACCCTTTGGGATGCCCTACAATCCGGGCCTTCGGGAAGGCTTCGGTTATCTGCCCCGCGCCGCCGGCGTGATCGATATGGACATGGGTCATCAGTAGATATTCAAGATGACGAACCCCGATATTCTCCAGAGCCTGTAATAGCGCAGCACTGGTGGATGATGGACCTGCATCGACCAGAAAAGCCGGTGGACCGGTATACAACCAGACGCCGAGAAAGCGGTCAAATCCGGGCAGGGGTGGCGTCAGAGCGATCAGGTAAAGCTTGTCATCGATAGCGGTTACGGTTGCGGAGGGTGCTGGCATAAGATCAATCGGCGGGTGCGGTGCGGGATGGTTCAACCATAAAAATCGTCTTCCAGGGCCTTCAGCTCTTCTTCCAGGCGCCGGCGTTCGTCTTCGGCCAGATCCTCGTTTCTGAGCCGCGCCTGCAGACCGGCCAACAGCATTTCGATGCGGTAGTCACTGCATCCGTAGCGGGATGGGGTCGGCATCAAAACCCCCTTAAAAGCTTGGCGGATTCTCGGTAGATCCGGTAAAAGATATCGTTGTCGGTGATAGCGGAGCTGAGAATTTTGCCGAACTCGTTGATATTTTTCATGTTGATGATCATGTTGACGCTCTTGTTGAGGGCCAGCATGTGGTCCATGGTCCGGTAGCGGTTGCTGATCAGGCAGACGAAGATGGTGCGCCGGGTACTCATGGGCAGACGTTCTATGAAGAGCAACACACCATTGGTATCGGGATTGGTGGTGTCGAAAGATTCGTTGACCACAATAACGTTGTAGTTGTGATAGCGCATTTTTTTAAGGGCTTCACGGGTGTTGCTGACGGTGGTGATATGGTACTCCATCAACTCCAACACCGATGAAATTTTCTCCCTCACGGCCGGGTCCGGTTCGCATATCAAAGCTGTCAGGGCATCTTCTTCAATGAAATCAAATGGTTTTTCGGATGCGTCATAGCGCTCGGCACCGGCTTTGTCTTCATCCGACGCAGGCGCTCCGGCCTTCTCCTGGGCCGCGATGGTGATCTTGCTTTTGCACTTGGGGCAGGCGGCCCGGATGCTTTTTCCGGCAGGAATTTTGTCGTCGGGAACATTGAAGCGGGCCTGGCAGGATTCGCAAACAACCTCCATCTTCCCTATCTCCTCTTTTTCATGCGTACGCCAAGCTGATCGCCTTGCGATGCCATGCACCGCACGAAGACCCCTTAGCGCCGGGGATTTTTGCGGTATTGGTGATCGATTTCAAGGCGATCGATATCGGTCGTGGATTCACCCCGGGCCGCCTTGACCATATCGATGCCGCGGCCGGCGATTCCCTTGCGCGACGCATAGGCCATGGCCGTTTCCTGGGTGACCAATCCCTGCTCATAGAGATGGATGATAAACTCGTCAAAGGTGGACATGCCGAAGGCCGCCCCCTGCTGGATAATCTCATAGAAGGTTTTGCCTTCGCTTTCACCATTGAGGATGCTGTCCTTGACGCGGATATTGCCGCGCAGCACCTCGAAGGCGGCCACCCGTCCCCCGCCGACCTTGGGCAACAGACGCTGCCCCACGATCCAGCGGATCGTATCCGCCATGCGGATGCGGATCTGGTTTTCCTCTTCCGTCGAGAACATGCCCAGGATGCGGTTGATGGTTTGACCGGCGTCGACCGTATGCAGGGTAGAGAAGACCAGATGCCCCGTTTCGGCCGCGCTCAACCCGATTTCCACCGTCTCCCGGTCACGCATTTCACCCACCAGAATCACTTTGGGGGCTTGGCGCAGGGCGGCCCGCAGGCCGCTGGCATAGCTGTCGAAATCCAGACCCAGTTCGCGTTGATTAAAGGTGCTTTTCTTGTGGGGATGGAGATATTCCACGGGATCTTCCAGAGTCACCACATGCACCGATAGGTCTTCATTGATTTTGTCGAGAATCGCCGCCAGGGAGGTGGTTTTACCGGATCCGGTGGCGCCGGTGAAGAGCACGATGCCGTTTTTTTCCTTGGCGATGTCATAGAAGGATTCCGGCAGGTTCATGCTTTTGATGGTCGGCACTTTGGATTCCAATTTGCGGAGCACGATGGAATAATTGCCGGTCTGGGAAAAGATATTCACGCGGAAGCGCGCCTTGCCGGGCAGGCTGTGGGAAAGGTCGCAGGACCCCCTTTCCAGCAGATCCCGGGTAAGCCGGCGATCTCCGTTGATAAGGTTCAAGGCCATGACTTCGGTCTGAAAAGGCGTCAGCTCTTTTAAGGGCGGACGCATTTCCACCGGCAGCAAAACGCCGGCACTTTCAACCTGGGGTGGTTTGCCAACCGTCAGATTGAGGTCGGAGACATTTTTATGGGAGTCGAGCATGCGTGTAAGGATGTGGTCGATCTCATTCTTGCGCATCGGATGATCCTTTCCTCATCCTGTGATGGTAAGGCCGTCTTCCGGGTATGATGGGCGGCATGCTGCGGCCGTCGGCCGGCTATGCTTCGGTGAAATCGGCCGGCGGGCTTTGCAGCAGCGGCCGGAAGCGCCCTTTATCATTGGCTTTCATGTAGGCCTCATCGGCGCTGATCATTCCCTTGTTCAAAAGATCCATGATGGCATCGTCCAGGAGCATCATGCCGTAGCGTTTCCCGGTTTGGATCATCGAAGGGATCTGATGCGTTTTGCCCTCGCGGATGAGATTACGCACCGCCGCGGTGGCAATCAGAATTTCCAGGGCGACACAGCGGCCTTTGATGTCGATCCGTTTAAACAGCACTTGGGCCACGATAGCCCGCAGGCCATCCGACAGGGTCGAGCGGATCTGGGCCTGCTGGTCATGCGGAAAGACTTCGATGATGCGGTCGACGGTCTTGGGCGCACTGGGCGTATGCAGGGTGGCAAAGACCAGATGCCCGGTGGAGGCGGCCTCGATGGCCAGGGACATGGTTTCAAGGTCGCGCATTTCCCCCACCAGAATAATATCGGGGTCTTCACGCAAGGCCCCCCGCAAGGCTGCCGAAAAGGTTTTGGTATGCAGGCCGACTTCGCGATGGTTGACGATGCAGGACTGGCTTTGGTGCACGAATTCGATGGGGTCTTCGATGGTGATGATGTGGTCCTTGCGTGTACGGTTGGCCTCATCCACAATAGCGGCCAGGGTTGTGGACTTACCGGAACCGGTGGGGCCGGTGACGAGCACCAGTCCCCGGGGCAGCGATGCCAGTTTAGAGAGAACGGGGGGCAGGCCCAGCTGCTCGCAGGTCATGATGGTGTCCGGAATTTCGCGGAAGACGGCCGAGACGCCATTTTTCTGCATGAAAAAATTACAACGGTAGCGGGCCAACCCAGGTATCTCGTAGCCAAAATCGATATCACCGGTTTCTTCGAAGACCTTGATTTTGTCTTCCGGGGTTATTTCATACAGCATGCCCCGTAAATCATCGCTGTTGAGACGTTTGTATTTGATGCGCTCGATCTCGCCGCGAATTCGCAGGGCCGGCTGTTGACCGGCAGCCAGATGGAGGTCGGAAGCGCCCTGTTCATTGAGGAGCTTAAAAAAGGCATCGATTTTGGCCATGCATATCTCCTGATGGGGGTGTGCGGGGATTCAACCAGGGGGCCGGATCGTGTTCAACAGTCTGATTTCTGCCTATCTTTAATCAGCAATGGAAAGATGGACATCGATGGTCAGGTGCTGCTGTTGCTGAGAATGGCCACCTTGGCATCTTGGTCATCGGCGACTTGCATGCTTTCCCGGCTGATTTTTAGCAGTTTCGCGTGCGCTTCGATGATGGCATTGATTTCGACCTCGATCTGCACGCGCTGCCGTCTGAGTTCCGTGATATCGCCCTGGAGTTGATTTAACCGGTTCTGCGCACGGTGGACAATCTTATCGCCTTTGATCTCGGCTTCCGCGACAATCAATTCGGCCTGCTTTTCGGCATTTTCCCTCATGTTGTCCAAGACTTTTTGGGAATGAATCATGGCCCGCTTGAAAGTTTCTTCCCGCTTTTTCAAGCCCTGGCTCTCCCGTCGCAGGCGCAGAATTTCTTCTTTGAGGGTTTCGTTTTCACGATGCAGTTGTTCGAACGTATTGGCCATCTGTTCGAGAAACAAATCGACTTCCCGCACATCGAAGCCACGAAACCGCATACTAAACTGCTGCTGCTGGATATCGAGAGGAGTAAGTTTCATAACCGCCTCCTATAAGGGCGTCATCGCAACGGCAAACTCTGCGACAGATGGAGCAGATAATTCACCACAAAGTTTTGTAAAAAAATGATGATGAGAAAAACAATAACCGGAGAAAAATCGATACCACTGAAACTGACCGGCAGGCGGCGGCGTATCTGGGAGAGAACCGGTTCGGTGATGTTGTATATGACGCGCACGATAGGATTATAAGGATCCGGGCTTACCCACGATAGAACAGCACGGGCGATAATGATCCACATGTAAAGGGTCAGCACAATGTTCAGTACGGTGGCCAAGGCCCCTAAAAAATAGCTGAGCAACGTCATGATCTCCTGATTTTTGTGGCCTATCCCGCGCGATCGCGCGCCGGTGGGCCGGATTTACAGAGCAGTAAATTAACTTCATCAATCTTGACGATAATCGTCAATAAGTCAAGGGTTTTCCGTGGTATGGGCCTGCCCGCCCAGCTTTGGCAAGAGTCTGCAGCGGGCTAGTCTGACGTGCTTTTGCGGTTGCCCGGGATGCCGCCCGGCGGGAAGCCCCTCGCCCATCTGAAAGGCCGCTATGGAAGCCGATTCGGATGGAACGATCCCTGGACCAACAAACCCCATTAGCGAAGATCCTCACTGAAGGCCATAGGGTCATGCGGGGCGCCTATCGGCCCATCTTGATCGCGGGTTCGTCAAATCCATGACGTGGTTTGTCACATTGCTTGACAAAATTTGTCAAACGGTCCAAACAGAAAAGAAGGTCGTTTGCTATTACTACTTGATATTCAAGTCAATACAGGCATCCTTGCGCTCGGCATGTATCTTGCTCTGACTATCAATCCGAAGATATGTGTTTTCGGTTGAGCGGCCGGAGCAATCCCCCGAGACGTATCAAACACCGACGGATGCCGTTACTACCGAAAGTAGCCTTATGTTGGACGTAACCATTACCTATCCGGCAGCCTTTTTCGCCGGGCTATTGTCCTTTTTTTCGCCATGTATACTGCCCCTCATACCGGCCTACTTTACTTTCATAACCGGCTTGTCGCTGGACGAGTTGACCAGTGCCAAGGCGGGGCGTATTCGCCGGCGGGTCATCATGGCAACCATGGCCTTCGGTCTGGGGTTTTCGCTGATTTTCATCCTTCTGGGCGCTTCGGCATCCTTCCTGGGCGGGTTGGCGGCACGTTACGATCAAGTATTCCGGGTGACCGGCGGGCTTCTGATCATTGTTTTCGGTTTGCACCTGACGGGGCTTTGCCGGCTGCCGTTTCTCGAGGTGGAGAAAAGGGTTCAGATCCGGGAAAAGCCGGCCCATGTTCTCGGAACCGTCCTGGTGGGGATGGCGTTCGGGGCCGGCTGGAGCCCTTGTATCGGTCCCATGCTGGGCTCTATTCTGATTGTGGCGGGCAGCGAGGAATCGGTTCTGCAGGGTGTCGGTCTGCTGACCGTCTATTCCGCCGGGTTATGGATACCATTTCTGGTGATGTCGGTGTTCATCAATATGATGCTGGGATTTCTCCAAAGGACCCGGCGAATTTTAAAATTTATCAACGTGGCGGCCGGTACGCTGCTGATCGCACTGGGGATCGCGCTGGTCCTTGATCGTTTCAGCATGCTCTGGTCGTTGATTGCGCCGGCGGCCGGCTGACACCCGCTTCCGCTTGTAGAGCGGAGAAATTTCATGTCAGAGGTGTTACTCATGAAGAAATCATTCTTATTGATCCCTGTTCTGATCATCATGTTGTGCCTGTCCGGAAGCGTGGTCTTGGCAGGTAAGAAGGGCCAGGCCGACCACATCAATTGGTATAACTACAAGCAGGGCATGTCGCTGGCGAAAAAGCAGCACAAACGGGTCTACCTCCATTTTTACACCGATTGGTGCAACTATTGTAAAGAGATGAAGCAGACCACCTTTCGCAACCCTTCCGTCATCAAGCTGCTCAATAATGAGTTTATTGCTATCCGTGTGAATACCAACGAGGAAACGAAGGTCGCCGGCCAGTATCATATCCGACCGGTACCGGATAATTGGTTTTTATCGGAAGACGGCACGAAGTTGCGTAATTTCCTAGGCTACTATGAAGCCGAACAGTTCGTAACCGTCCTGCGCTATGTAAACGAACAATTGTAGACGAGGGGATGGCGGGGCTTTAACGCCAATGATCATGAATAGGCTGTGGGGGGCCGGTCGCCACAGCCGGCCGGGCCCCTGCCGTGCCGGGAGCACAAAGCAGCACGCTATCGTGACAAGCGGTCCAAATAGCGGCGAAGCATCCGAATCATAATCGATCCGATGACGCCCAGTCCCAGCATGACCAGCAACAGCGGGACCCACACATAGGCGGCAAAAGACGGGGTTTGCAAGGCCACATTAACGCCGGCGCCGCCGAATAGAACCACGGCCAACAGGAAGCCGATTAGAATCCAGCAGGTCCGCGTGGAATCGTACCATGGGATGATGGCTTTCCTGAAAACGGGGTTTTTATCCTGATGCATCGCTGAAGCGTTCACCTTGACGTGCGGTTGAGTTGGCATTATGGGTTTAGGCAGTTATTGCAACTGGCATAAAACCCATCAAAATGCAAGCTACGGAGTGTCTTGCCAATGAAACCAACCGCGCGAAGCGCCGGCGCCCTTCTGTCTGTTCTAACCTTTTTCCTGCTTATCTGCTGTACAACGATGCCGAAGCAATTAACCATCAAAAACACCGGCGCCACCTTTCCGGCGGGGACGATCATTGCCGCCCGCACCGGCCAGCCGATCACCTTTGAAGCGCTGCTGGAAGCGTTGGGCGGCGTCCGCGTGATCTATGTTGGCGAAACCCATACCAATCGCGAACACCATCTCATACAGACCCGCCTGATCGAAGCCTTGCATGACGCGCGGCCGGATCTTTCCGTTGGTATGGAGATGTTCGATCATCGTTATGACCCGGTGCTGGCACTATGGAGCGCCGGTGAGCTTGACCGCGAGGCCTTTATCGAAAAAACCCATTGGTATGCACGCTGTGCCGGGTGGGGATTTCCGTTCGATCTTTATGCCCCCATTTTTGATGCCATCAAGGCCGATGGCATACGACTCGTGGGGTTGAATGTTCCCTTCTGGATTCCGTCCGAAATCAAAGCCGGCGGACTGGCCAGCCTGCTGCCCGACGAACGGCGGATGGTGGCCGCGGAGGTCGATACCGGCAATACGGCGCACCGCGCCTACCTAGAATCGGTCTTCCAGGAAAGTGCCCATCACCATATGCAGTCATCCTTCGCTTTTTTTTATGAAGCGCAGTGTGCCTGGGAGGATACCATGGCGCAATCGATTGCCCGCAAGCTTGGCAACGGCGCCATGGTGGTCGTGATTGGCAACGGCCATATCCAATACAAATACGGCGTTCCCGAGCGTGCTTACAAACGCAACCCCGTGCCGTTTCGCACCATCTACCTGGCGGCCACCGGGTCGGAAGTTGATCTCGATCTGGCGGACTATATTTGGGTGACGCCCTGATCGATTCTGACCGGCAATCCCTATTGCTTGAAGAGTATCATGTCAAAATAACAATATAGAGTTATTTTATGTTGACATGCCACAATATATTGTGTACTACCCACCACGATTGATTGCTTACTAAGTTTTTTCCTTTTATTCGCACCCTCCCATGCCGGCTATTGTTTGCTGAACATCGCCATCGGATACGGCCTTTTAATGGCATTAACCGTATCCTGAAAGTCTTCCCATGAAGCAAGCTTGCGCTAAACGTCGGTATCCTTTTTCCAGGAGGGACATCGTACGATTATTCCATACCAGCGGAGTTTCATCCCATGTTTGAAACAATTCGGAAGCGGGACGGGCGTATTCTGGAATTCGATTCCTCCCAGATTACCCGGGCGATCACCAAGGCGGGGGAGGCTACGGAGGAGTTTGGCGCCCGGGAGGCGCGCAAGCTGACCTTGCGGGTGCTGACCCTGGCCCATGAGTTGCGACTGGGGCCCCAACCCACGGTGGAAGCGATTCAGGATATCGTCGAGCGGGTCTTGCTGGATTCCCCGTTTTACCGTTCCGCCAAAGCCTACATATTATATCGCGAGCAGCATGCCCAGATCAGGCAAATGGCCACCAAGGCCAATGTCGACCTCGTGGAGCACTATATCCGCAAGTTGGACTGGAAGGTGAAGGAAAACAGCAATATGTCCTATTCCCTCCAGGGTCTCAACAACTATATTTCATCGGATGTTACCACCGAATACTGGCTCAACCGCATCTATCCGCCCGAGATACGCCAGGCGCATCGCGAGGGCGACATGCATATCCATGACCTCAGTCTGCTGTCCGTCTACTGTGTGGGATGGGATTTGAAGGATCTGCTGGTGCAGGGGTTTCAGGGCGTGGCAGGCAAGGTGGAAAGTGCCCCGCCTAAGCACCTGCGATCGGCACTAGGCCAGATCGTCAATTTTTTCTATACCCTGCAAGGCGAGGCGGCCGGTGCGCAGGCGCTGTCCAATTTTGACACCCTTCTGGCCCCCTTCGTGCGGTATGACGGTTTGGACTACGGGGAGGTCAAGCAGGCGCTCCAGGAATTCGTTTTCAATATCAATATTCCGACACGGGTCGGCTTTCAGACACCGTTTACCAACATTACGATGGATCTGGTGGTGCCGTCCATCCTGAAAGATCACCCGGTGATTGTGGGAGGGATACCCCGCCCCGAGACGTATGCCGATTTTCAGGCGGAAATGAATCTGATCAACCGGGCCTTTGCGGACGTGATGATGGCGGGTGATGCCCGCGGGCGCGTCTTCACTTTTCCCATCCCGACCTATAACATCACGGAAGCGTTTGACTGGGACAACCGGGAACTGGATCCCATCTGGAAAATGACCGGGAAATACGGCATTCCTTATTTTTCCAATTTTGTGAATTCGGACATGTCGCCGGACGACGCCCGTTCCATGTGCTGCCGGCTGCGGCTGGACAACCGGGAGCTCTGGAAACGGGGCGGCGGCCTTTTTGGCGCCAATCCCCTGACCGGCTCCATCGGTGTGGTAACGATCAACCTGCCCCGCATTGGCTATTTGGCCGAGAGTGAAACGGATTTTTTTGACCGGCTCGATCATCAGGTCGGCCTGGCCCGGGACAGCCTGACCATCAAGCGTAAAGTGCTGGAGCAGTTTACCCGGCAAAACCTTTATCCCTACGCCAAGTTTTACCTGCGAGATGTCAAGGCCGGGGCCGGGCTCTACTGGAAGAACCATTTTGCCACCATCGGCCTGGTCGGCATGAATGAGGCCTGCCTTAATTTCCTGGGCGAAGCGATCGGCAACCCTGCCGGGAGATCTTTCGCCTTGCAGGTAATGGACCACCTGCGTGGATTGATGGCCGACATTCAGGAAGAGACCGGCGATCTGTTCAACCTGGAAGCCACCCCGGCTGAAGGCACTTCCTATCGTTTGTGCCGGCTCGATAAGAAGAAATATCCGGATATCCGTTGCGCCAATGAAGACGACTACCGCCAGGGGGCGGCACCTTACTACACCAATTCGACCCAGCTTCCGGTCAACTACACCGATGATCTTTTCGAGACGCTGATCCACCAGGACGATCTCCAGGCCAAATACACCGGCGGTACGGTCCAGCATCTTTTCCTGGGGGAAATGGTGGAAGATATCGATACCGTCAAGAACCTGGTGCGCAAAGTCACCGGTCGGTTCCGACTGCCCTACTTTACCCTGACGCCCACCTTCAGCGTGTGCCCCTCCCACGGCTATTTGAAGGGGGAGCAGCCGGAATGCCCCCATTGCCGAGAGGCCACCGAAGTCTATTCCCGGGTTGTGGGCTATCTCCGACCGGTCAAACAATGGAATGACGGCAAGCAGGCTGAATATGCCAACCGACGGCCGTTTGACTGGCAGCCCTCTACGGAAGCCAGCGAAAGCTCCGGCGACCTGCCATCACCCAATCCGCCTGTCCCGCAACGGGTGAAGGCGGTTGCTTCCTAAGGGAGGCCGGAGATCATGATGCATATCGGTGGTCTGCAAAAGGTATCGATGATCGACTATCCGGGCAAGTTGAGTGCCGTCCTGTTCCTGAGCGGCTGCAATTTTCATTGTCCCTATTGCCATAACCCCGATCTGGCCGCCGGTACAGCCGGAGCGCGGATTGCCGAGGGAGACGTTATGGCCTACCTCGATGCCCGCCGGAACCTACTGGAGGGCGTCGTTATTTCCGGTGGAGAACCCACCCTGCAGCCGGAATTGCCGGATTTGTGTCGCGCCCTCAAGGCCCGCGGATACGCCGTCAAGCTGGATACCAACGGCAGCTTGCCTGAGATGTTACAGACCCTCATCCAGGATCGGCTCATCGATTGCATCGCCATGGATGTGAAAACCGATCCGGATCGCTACGCCCCGGTATTATGCGCGCCGGATCCGGCGCCGGCCATCAAGGCGAGCATCGAGTTGATCATGCGCTCCGGACTGCCATACGAGTTTCGGACCACCTGTTTTAGGCCGCTGATAAGCGCCATGACCATGGGGCGGATCGCCTCTTTCATTAAAGGCGCAAAGGCCTATGCAATCCAGAAGTTTTATGCTAAGAAAACCCTTGATCCCGATGCGGGATCGACAAGGGACCATTTTTTTGACGACAACGAATTGTGGCACCTGAAAGCGATTGCTGAACCGATGGTTGAGTACTGCTTCGTGCGATGACGTTGCTCCTGCGAATCCTGACCTGATACCGACATTTCCAGCGCTTCTCCTGCGATCCGTTTTCGTCAAAGACAGACGGCCCGGGTATCCCCCCCGGGCCGTCCCTTTTTGAGGGGCGCCGGACGTCATCTGAGACGCGCGGACCGGTGTTGCCGGCGGTGACGAAATGCTCACGTACCGGGGTACGCTCCCCTTCCGCCACCCCCCGGCGCCTTGGCCGCACCCCTCAGCCAACGCCCTGCGACCCTCAAATTTGTCAGAGCAGACCTGCCCTAACACCCCTGATGCCTTGCCCAGGCCCATAACCTGATCCCTTGCCAGCCGGAAAACCGTTTTTATAATAAAAAACCGGCCCGTGCATCAAATGATGCGCGGGCCGGTTTTTTGATTTGTCCGACAAATTGCCCCAAAACGGGTTTGGGGATTCAGATCATGTTCCAGGACAAGGCGTGGAGTGGCTTTGAAAGCGCAGCGTACTTCTGTACGTGAGCATTCAAAGCCGCTTCACAACGCCGGCATGGGGCATGAGATGGATTCACAAACCCGTTTTTAGCCGCATTTGGTGAAACCGCAGAAATGACAGGTCATGCAGCCTTCTTCGAAGCTGATGGTCTGGCTGCATTCAGGACATTTTTCACCCAGCAGGCTGGCGCCACGGGGATGGGCGTTGGCCCCGTTGGCATTTTTCAAGTAGCGTTTTTCCAAAATGCGGGCGATGGCATCCGGAATGGAGAGCACCAGTCCGCCCGACTGGAACACCGGATATTCGCCGCCGATGCCCTTGAGCTGCTTGACGATGTCGCCGACCTTGACGCCTGAGCGCAGGGCCAGGGATACCAGGCGGCCCACGGCTTCCGCCTTGGCGGCGGTCGAACGGCCGGATTTGCCGATGGTGGCGAAGACCTCGAAGGGGCGGCCTTCGTATTCCGTCACGGTGACATAAAGATGGCCCATGCCGGTTTTCATCCGGGTGGTGAATCCCTCCAGGGTCTCGGGCCGTTCCTTGACCGCTCTCAGGAAACGGGTGCTGGAATCCTCTTTCTGGCTGAAGGCCAGCACCTGGTTTTCCTTGCTGCCGTCGCGGTAGATGGTGACGCCCTTGCATCGCAGGTCGTAGGCCAGGTCATAGATTTTCTGCACATCGCCCACGGTGGCGTCGCGGGGCAGGTTGACCGTCTTGGATACGGCATTGTCCGTATATTTCTGGAAGGCGGCCTGCATGCGGATGTGCCATTCCGGGGAGACATCATGGGCGGTGACGAAAATCCGGCGCACCTCCGGCGGGATCTCCTCGAAATCCTGAATCGAGCCTTTTTGGGCCACTCTGCTCATCAATTCCTCGGAGTAGAAGCCATGGGCTTTGGCCACCGCTTCGAAGACCGGGTTGACTTCCATCAGGCGGTCATTGTCCATGACCGTGCGCACAAAACTGAGGGCAAACAGCGGTTCGATGCCGCTGGAGCAGCCGGCGATGATGCTCAAGGTGCCGGTGGGGGCGATGGTGGTCGTCGTGGCGTTGCGCAGTTGATCCTTTTCGCTGTCCTTATAGATGCTCTTATCGATATTGGGGAAAGGACCGCGCCTTTCGGCCAGGCGCCGCGAGGCGTCCCGGGCCGACTCCTGGACCGTGCGCATGACCTCCTCGGCCATTTTCAGCGCGTCTTCGGAATTGTAGGGGATTCCCAGCTGGTAGAGCATATCGGCAAATCCCATAACGCCCAGGCCAACTTTGCGGTTGCCCTTGACCATGGCATCAATTTCAGGCAGCGGGTAGCGTGAGCGATCGATTGTATTGTCCAGAAAACGGACGGAGAGGTTGACGGTTTCCTTCAACTCGTCAAAATCCACCACGGCGGCTTCGCCTTCTTTAATGACGAATTTGGCCAGGTTGATGGAGCCCAGGTTGCAGGCTTCCATGGGCAGCAGCGGTTGTTCGCCGCAGGGGTTGGTGCTTTCGATGGCGCCCAGAGCCGGCGTGGGGTTGTCCCGATTCAGGCGATCCAAAAAAATGACGCCAGGATCGCCGTTCTCCCAAGCTTGCTTGACGAGAGCCCCATAGACTTCCCGGGCGTTGAGCCGGCCCGTCACGCTGTTGTCCCGGGGATCGATGAGGTCATAGTCCTCATCGGCCTGTACGGCCTTCATGAAGGTTTCCGTGACGCCTACCGAGATATTGAAATTGTTGAGGGAGTCCTGCTCCTTTTTACAGTAGATGAACTCCATGACGTCCGGATGGTCCACCCGCAGAATCGCCATATTGGCCCCGCGCCGGGTGCCGCCCTGCTTCACCTGTTCGGTAGCAGTATTGAAAATTTTCATAAACGAGACCGGGCCGGAGGCTACGCCTCCAGTGGTGCCCACCCGGCTGTCCTTGGGACGCAGGCGCGAGAAGGAGAATCCTGTGCCCCCGCCCGACTTGTGGATCATGGCGGCATGATGCAGGGAGGTGAAGATCTGCTCCATGCTGTCTTCCACCGGCAGTACAAAACACGCGGCCAACTGGCCAAGCCGCCGTCCGGCGTTCATCAGCGTGGGTGAGTTGGGAAGAAATCGAAATTCGGTCATCAGATCATAAAAGGCCTCTTCCATCTCTGCGGCTTTTTCTTCACCCTCGAAGGCCAATTCTGCCCTGGCGATATGGCGGGCCACCCGGCGGAGCATTTTTTCCGGCGTTTCGATCGCTTTGCCATTAGGATCTTTTTTGAGATAGCGGCGTTCCAGAACAGTTTTGGCGTTACCGCTGAGCTTGGGCCCCTTTTTCCGGAAAACACTGCCATCAAGTTTGACCGGATTGGCGGCATCCAGGCCGAATTCTTTCAGCTTGTCATCGATAATTTTTTCGATATCTGCCATGGTAATGGTCTGATCCTGAATCTTGTCGATCTCTTTGCGCAGATGCCGGCTGATGCTCATGGCCGTATCCGTGGTGGCCGTCCCGGTGCGGGTCATCAGGTCCGTAAAGCGGTGGTCATCCCATCGATAGGCGGACAGGTCAAGGCGTCCGTCCTCGGTTAATACAAAGCGACATCTTTCGGCCATGAAAACCTCCGGGGGTAAACTTTGGGGCCCATCCAAACCAACGGACCGTTAATGCATTCTATGGTAATCATCTAAATGTAATCAGGAAGAAGCAAAAAGCATGGTTCGCCGATGCTTTTCAACACCCTGCGCCGGGGGCAGGGAGAGGCCTCACGATGCACGCGATCTCCGGCACGAAAATCGATTAGATGGAGGGGGTTGATCTGCTGCCGGGTGATTCGCAACGAACCGAGATCTCTCATACAACATATTGTGTGTCAAGATTTATTTAACCCTACATTTACCATATCGGCGGCACTGAAATCGCTAAGGGCGAAAAATATTTGATTCTCCGGCAGTTGCCGCTCTCCTTACGAAGAGGTCTTGGCAGGACGCCCATTCTATGCTATCCACAGCCTCATACGCACAACTGGACAGCGTTCGGAAAAGGTGCTGCACCAACCGGCCGACAATGCGAAAGGAGAACATGATCGATGGATAGGTTCCGCAATTTGATTCCCCTGGTGTTGGTGGTTCTGCTGGGTGTCTTGGTACAGGTCGCGCTCATGGCGATGCAGACCAAAGAAACACCGGCGGAGGCGGCGGTGGAATTTACCAAAGCGTTTTACCAAATGTCCCCCCGTGTGACCGATCGCATGTGCGGCGACCTGCTCGAAGACAAGACCCAGATCAACGACCAGTTTTACAACGCCGTTGCTGAGGCCCGCGAATGTGGCTTCGGCGCATCCTATCCGAAGATGCAGCTTTTCAATATTCATGCGGTTGTGCTGGCCCAGGATGGCACCTCGGCCCAAGTGCAGCTGCATTGTTCCATGAAGCGCGCGATTCATCCCGCGTTTGCCTATTTTCTCAGGATGTGGAATATGGGCGAAACCTATCATCTGGACGAAGTGGTCGATTTGGTGAAGGAAGACGGGCGCTGGAAAGTCTGCGAATACGACTACGCGCTGATGGGCTGATGGGATTAGTAGCGGTTTAACGATCCAAGCCCGGCCGTTTCCGTCGGGAAGACGGTTCGATCATCCGAGGGAGATGCATGGCGCTTCACGCATCTCCCTTTTTTTATTGCTTATCGGCCTAACGTTCTTTTGGGCTCCTGTGTGATAAGGCCGTGGAGCCATTCCTCCCTAGATGTTGCCGCTATCCAGGGGACGCGCGTGACCAAGATGCATACGCCACCACTTTTTCCAGAAGAAACCGCAGCGGTCTATGCGATCCTGAAGCAGCAGGCCCGGGCCATTGCCGTGCGTCAGCCCATACCGGATTTCTATCGGATCTACGAAAACGATTGGACGCGTGCCCGGCGCCGGCTGGATCACGATCCGCTGCTTTTGGACTTGCACGCTTTCGTCCAGGAACGGCTGGACGACGATTTCGGCCACGGTATCGGCCACGCTGTCAAGGTCGCCACGGACGCCGGGACGCTGTCCTTGATCGAAGGTCGCCGGGCGGGTTATGCCCCCCAGCGCATCCAGCGCATCAGCCTGGTCTGCCAGGCGGCCGGCCTCCTTCACGATATCCATCGCAAGCGTGCCGGTCATGCCCTCGAGGGGGCGCGATTCGCCCGCCAGGCCCTGGCGGCGTTTGCGTTCACCCCTCCTGAAATCGAGGACATCAGTTATGCCATCGGCAGCCACGAGGCCTTTCAACAGATCGAGGCCCCGCCCACGGAAGCCGCCGGTTTTTTGTCCGACTGCCTTTATGATGCCGACAAATTCCGGTGGGGGCCGGACAACTTTACCGATACCCTCTGGGACATGGTGGCGTTCTACAACCCTTCCCTGGCGGATTTCGTGGCGCGCTACCCGGGCGGCATGCAACGGCTGGAGGAAATCAAGGGAACCTTCCGCAGCCGTACAGGGAAAAAATACGGCCCCCAGATGATCGATTACGGTATCGCGATCGGCCAGGAGTTGATGGCGTTTATCCTTACGGAGTTTACGCATATGCTGGGTCAGAACCCTTGATGGTAGCTTCAGGGCGATCGAGCACGCAGGAGACAACAAGCCCATGCGGGAAAAAACAAAATGCGTCAAGGTCTTGATGGTGTTGGGGCTAGCTGTGTTTTTCATCAGCGGATGCCGCAGCACCTATTACGCCATGTGGGAAAGTCTGGGCAAGGAAAAGCGTCATTTGCTGCGGGATGAGGTTGAGCAGGCCCGCGAAGATCAGGCCGAAGCCTCCGAGGACTTCAAGGATGCCCTGACCCGCGTCAAGGAGCTGACCGATTTCCAGGGCGGCGAACTGGAAAACGTCTACCTGCAATTGAAAGATGACTACGACGACTGCGAGCAGCGGGCGGCGATTATCGACGAGCGTATCGCCAACGTGGAGCAGATCGCAGCCGATCTGTTTGCCGAGTGGGAAACGGAAATCGGCCAGATGTCCAACGCCACGTTTCGCGCCAGCAGCCGCCGGTCGCTGGCCCGGACCCGCGAGCGTTACCGCCAGTTGCAGCGGGCCATGGTGCGGGCCCGCGAGCGCATGGATCCGGTCCTGATCCGCCTGAAGGATTACGTTCTCTACCTCAAACACAACCTCAACGCCCAGGCGGTGGGGGCCCTGGGTGCGGAAATGGGCCATATCGAAGCGGATGTGGACGTATTGATTCGGGATATCGAACGTTCCATCCAGGCGGCGGATACCTTTCTGAAAGACTTTGACGCCGGATGATGAAAACTTCCAACCCGGCGAACCCCGCTCTATCTCCAGCTATTTTCGGTAGCATCCCGCCCATGGGCAATCCATTGCGCCAGACGCGGTTTCCTCGACCGGCAGTTGCCGCGATCTTCGCGGCCCTGTCGGTCTCATGCGGCCGCCATCGATTGCCGAATGACATCGTATTTGTGAACCAGACCCTTTAGCCGGAAACCTTCCGGCGGCCTGTTGATTGCAAGGTGCTCAGGTCTACCGGACGGATCGTTCAGCAGCCTCAGGTCGTTCTAATCGAAGCCTTTGGCAAACTGAACCCAATTTATTTCTTGACGACCGCCAACAAACTCGATAGATATTTCCATCAACTGATGGAATCATGTGCTGGATAGTGGCTTCGATGGGCTTCAAACCGAAGGAAAGGGGCGTCTATGGCCTCCCGCCTCGAAAAAGCGCTGCAAAACCCGGACTCCATGAAGGCGCGCATCCTGACCGCCGCCCGGCGGCTTTTCGGGGCCAATGGTTACAGCGATACCACCACCCGCATGATCGCGGCCGAGGTGGGTATCGACGTGTCCACCCTGCACTACCACTGGGGTGAGAAGCAGGACCTGTACGCCGGGGTCTTGGCCGCCATCAACGAGGAGATTCTTGCCAAATTCAAGGAGGTGGAACGCCGCTGCCGCGGGGTCAATCTGCGCCGGCGTCTGGAAATCGCCATCGACCTCATGTGCGACTATCTCTTTTCCCACCCGGAAGTCGCCAACCTGATTCTCTTCGGCTATTTTCGCAAGGCGGACCGCGACGTGGTCCTGGACGTCAATATCGCCCACTACATCTCCAACATCGCCATTGCCATGGGGTTGGCAACGGACGCCGGGCAGGTTTCGGTGCAGGCCAAGGCCCGTATCCTGGCGGTGTGGAATTCCGTCCTGAATTTTATTTCGGGCGAGAGTTTTTTTCGGCCCATGATGGATATCGACCCGTCATCCTACCAGGACGTGGTCAAGGAAACGCTGAAGTTCATCCTGGTACCGGCCTTTACGACAGATTGATGAACGCTATCACCCCCAAAAAAGGAGGGAAATCATGGCGCTGAATCCGGATGCCATCGGAAAGCCCCTGGGTCCTGTTACCAAAGACTACACCTGGAAGGACGTCGTGCTCTACGCCCTGGGGGTTGGCGCAGGATTCGAGGAGATCGACTACTGCTACGAAAAGAATCTGAAGGTGCTGCCCAGCTTTTCCATTGCAGCGGTCTTCGATTTCCTCTCGCTCTATGCGGCCGAATCCAACCTCAACCTGGCCGGCATTCTGCACGGCGAGCAAAAGCTGGAATTTCACGCCCCGATTCCCACCGAAGGCACCCTGACCACCACCGGCAAACTGACCCACTACTACGACAAGGGCAAAGAAAAGGGAGCCCTGGTGGTGGGGGAGAGTGTCACCCGGCATTCCAACGGCCAGAAGCTGTTTACAAGCACCCTGACGATATTCTCCCGGCGGGACGGCGGCTTTGGTGGCGAGAACGCCCCCAAGCAGGAAGTGGTCATGCCGGATCGGGCACCGGATTTCGAAATCGAAGACGCCCCCACACAGGATCAGCCCTTGCTCTACCGATTGTCCGGCGATGTGTTCCACCTCCATGTGGACCAAGCCTTTGCCGAAATGGCCGGGTTCGAAAAACCCATTATGCACGGCCTGTGCACCCATGGGTTCGCCTGCCGGGCCCTGGTGCAATGTCTCGTGCCGGGGGAGACGGAGAAGGTGCGCCGCATGGACTGCCGCTTTTCCAAACCGCTTTATCCCGGCGATCCGATCCGCACCCTGATCTGGAAGGACGGCGAGGGCCGGGCCTTGTGGCGGGTGGTCAATGCCAGGACCGGCGACACGGTGATCGATTATGGTGTGTTTACCTACGGATCGGTGCCGGAACAGCAAATCCGCTTTGACAACCGGGTGGCCATCGTAACCGGAGCCGGTGCCGGCCTGGGTCGGGCCTACGCTTTGGAGCTGGCCCGCCGGGGGGCCAAGGTGGTGGTCAACGATCTGGGCGGGTCCCGGGACGGCTCCGGGGAGGGATCGAGCACGCCGGCGGCCAAGGTGGTGGCGGAGATCGAAGCCATCGGCGGCCAGGCCGTGGCCAACGATGACAACGTGGCCACCCCGGAAGGGGGGGAGGCCATCGTCCAGAGCGCGCTGGCGGCCTTCGGCACGGTGGACATCGTGATCAACAACGCGGGCATCCTGCGGGACAAGAGTTTTCTTAAAATGGAACCGGAGAACTGGCAGGCGGTGCTGGGTGTCCATTTGAATGGGGCCTACCATGTGACGCGTCCGGCCTTTGCGGTGATGAAGGCGAAGGGCTACGGGCGCATCGTGATGACGACATCGGCCGCCGGATTATACGGTAACTTCGGCCAGACCAACTATTCGGCGGCCAAGATGGGCCTGGTGGGCCTGATGAACACGCTCAAGCTGGAGGGGGCCAAGTACGGGGTCAAGGTGAACACGGTGGCGCCCCTGGCGGCCTCACGCTTGACCGAGGACGTCATGCCGCCGGAAATTTTCGAAAAGGCCAGACCGGAGTTCGTGGTCCCCATGACGCTTTTTCTGTGCTCCGAGGAATGTCCGGTGAGCGGCAACATTTACAACGCCGGCATGGGGTTTTTCAACCGGGCGGCCGTGGTGACCGGCCCGGGCGCGGTGGTGGCAGACGGGGACAAGGTGCCCACGGTGGAAGCGGTGGCCGCGGCCCTCGACAAGATTGCCGACCTCAAGGGCGGCAAGGAGTACGACCAGCTCAACGCCCAGTTTGCCGATGTGATGAACGCCTTCGGCAGCTCCGGGGAAACAGCCGGCATAGGACCGGATCAGGGCGCTTCGGGCGGATTGACCGTACCCGCCGTGTTTGCGGCCATGCCGGAGGCTTTCGTGCCCGAGGCGGCGGAAGGCGTGGACGTGGTCTTCCAATACCGGATCACCGGCGAGGACGGCGGCGACTGGGTTTGTGCCGTTAAGGACCAGGCCTGCGATATCCGACAGGGGGTTCACGAGAAGCCCACCTGCACCCTGATCATGGCGGCACCGGACTTTTTGGCCATGATGAGCGGCAGCCTGCCGCCCATGCAGGCTTTCAACGCGGGCAAACTCAAGATCGAAGGGGACATCATGAAGAGCCAGCTGATCGAGCGGCTTTTCCGGCGGTAGCCGTCGCGGTAGAAAATCCCCATATCGAACCTTTCCTTCCATAAAGGAGAACAACCGATGATCGGCATCACCTCTTACGGCGCTTATACCCCCCGCCTGCGGCTGAGTCGGGCGGCCATCGTGCAGAGCATGGGCTGGTTCGCCCCGGCCATCATGGCGGTGGCCCAGGGCGAGCGCGCCATGTGCAACTGGGATGAAGACACCCTCACCATGGCAGTGGCGGCTTCTCGTGACTGTTTGAAAGGCGTGGATAAAAAAGAACTGGACGGACTTTACCTGGCCTCCACCACCCTGCCTTTTGCCGACCGGCAGAACGCGGGCATCGTAGCGGCCGCCCTGAATCTGAATCGCCAGCTGGTAACGGCCGATTTTACGGCGTCCCTCAAGGCCGGCACCACGGCCCTCATGACCGCCCTGGAAACGGTCAAGAGCGGCGAGCGCCGCAACGTGCTGGTCACCGCCGGCGACAGCCGCCAGACCAAGACGGCCTACTTTTACGAAATGTGGTTCGGGGATGGCGCCGCCGCCTTCTGCGTGGGCGCTGAAAACGTGATTGCCGCCTACAAAGGGGGCTATACCGTATCCTGCGATTTCGTGGACCACTACCGCGGCGCGGACCGGCGTTTCGACTACATGTGGGAAGAACGCTGGGTGCGGGATGCGGGCTATTCCAAGCTGATTCCCGAGGCGGTCCAAGGTCTCCTGCAAAAGACCGGGATGACGATGACGGATGTGGATCGCCTGGTTTTCCCCTGCTTCTTCAAGGCGGAGCACCGCAAGATCGCCAAACAGTTGGGCGCGGCCCCGGAGAAGGTCGTGGACAACCTGCATGAGGTCTGCGGCGAAACCGGGGCGGCCCATCCCTTCCTCATGATGACCCGGGCCCTGGAAGAGGCCCGGCCCGGGGAGCGCATCGTCGTGGTGGGCTTCGGCCAGGGTGCCCAGGCCCTGTGCTTCGAGGTGACCGAGCAGATCGACGAGCTGGCGCCCCGCAACGGGTTGAAGGGCACCCTGGAAAACCGCAAAGCCACCGACAACTATCCCAAGTTTCTCAAATTCCGTGATCTCATCCAAACCGAAATGGGCATTCGGGCCGAGGCCCCCACCCAGACGGCGACGACCGTGCTTTACCGCAAAAACAAGATGATCCTGGGCCTGGTGGGAGGCCGCTGCCGGGAGTGCGGCACGCCCCAGTTTCCCAAGGCGGATATCTGTGTCAATCCGGCCTGCGGCGCCTATCACAGCCAGGACGATTACGAATTTGCCGACGTGCCGGCCTCGGTCAAGACCTTCACCGGCGACATGCTCTCCGTGTCCGTGGATCCCCCGGCCATCTATGGCATGGTGCAGTTCGAAGGCGGGGGACGCTTTATGGCGGATTTTACGGACTGCGAGTTGGGCGAGCTGAAGGTGGGCTTGCCCGTGCGGATGGCATTCAAGCGCAAGGGCGTGGACCGGGAGCGGGGCTTCAGCAATTACTTCTGGAAGGCGGTGCCCGTGCCCGGTGCGGCCGAGGCCATGAACCGCATCGACTTCGAAGGCCGGGTGGCTATCGTGACAGGGGCCGGCGGCGGCCTGGGCCGGGCCTATGCCCTGGAGCTGGCCCGCCGGGGGGCCAAGGTGGTGGTGAACGATCTGGGCGGGTCCCGGGACGGCTCCGGTGAGGGCTCCAGTACGCCGGCGGCCAAGGTGGTGGCGGAGATCGAAGCCATCGGCGGCCAGGCCGTGGCCAACGATGACAACGTGGCCACCCCGGAGGGGGGCGAGGCCATCGTCCAGAGCGCGCTGGCGGCCTTCGGCACGGTGGACATCGTGATCAACAACGCGGGCATCCTGCGGGACAAGAGTTTCCTTAAGATGGAACCGGCGAACTGGCAGGCGGTGTTAGGCGTTCATCTGAACGGGGCCTACCATGTGACGCGGCCGGCCTATGCGGTGATGAAGGCGAAGGGCTACGGGCGCATCGTGATGACCACTTCGGCCGCCGGATTATACGGTAACTTCGGCCAGACCAACTATTCGGCGGCCAAGATGGGCCTGGTGGGCCTGATGAACACGCTCAAGCTGGAGGGGGCCAAATACGGGGTCAAGGTGAACACGGTGGCGCCCCTGGCGGCCTCACGCTTGACCGAGGACGTCATGCCGCCGGAGATCTTCGCCAAGATGAAGCCGGAGTTCGTGGTGCCCATGGTGGTATACCTCTGCAGCGAACAATGCGAGGGCACGGGCCAGATCTTCAACGCCGGCATGGGGTATTTCAACCGGGCGGCCGTGGCCACCGGGCCGGGCGCCCAGTTGGGCACGCCGGAAAAGCCCCCCACTCTGGAAGACATCGAGGCCCACTGGGCGACCATCAACGATCTTAAAGCCGGCAAGGAGATCAACGATGCCACCGCAGCGCTTATGGATCTCCTGGCGCCGCCGGCTCCGGCCGCTGAGGACACCGCCCCCAAAACGGATGCCCCTGATGTGGCGGAAATCTTCAGTCGCATGCCGGAGGCCTTCCAGGCGGACAAAGCCGCCGAGGTGGAAGCGGTCTTTCAATACTGCATCACCGGCCCCGGGGGCGGGGACTGGCAGGTCACGATCACGGACGCGCAATGCCGGGTAACGGCCGGCAAAGCGGACAAACCCACCTGCACCCTGATCATCGGGGCCGGCGATTTCGCCGACATGATCGGCGGCCGCCTGGATCCCATGCAGGCCTTTACCTCGGGCAAGCTCAGGATCGAAGGCGACGTCATGAAGTCGCAGCTCATCGGCCAGCTTTTCAAGATTGCTTAAAGGGAGGTATCACATGGCTACCGGCATCAAAGATAAAGTCGCCATCATCGGCATGGGCTGCACCCAATTCGGCGAACGCTGGGAGGTGGGCGCCGAGGAGCTCATGGTGGAAGCCTTCGAGGAGTGCCTTGCCGATGCGGGCATTGCCAAAAACGATATCGAAGCGGCCTGGATGGGCACCTGTTTCGACGAGATCAGCGTGGGCAAGAGCGCTCTGCCCCTTGCCATCAGCCTGCGGCTGCCCTTCATCCCGGTGACCCGGGTGGAGAATTTTTGCGCCACCGGCACCGAGGCCTTCCGGGGCGCGGTCTACGCCGTGGCCTCGGGCGCCTACGACATCTGTCTGGCCATGGGCGTGGAAAAGCTGAAAGACACGGGCTATGGCGGGCTGCCCAGCTTCGTGGGCTCCAATGCGGGCAGTCTCAACTGGCAGTGGTTTCCCAACCTGACAGCTCCCGGAACCTTTGCCCAGCTGGCTTCGGCCTATGCCGCCAAATACCGCATCAAGGATCAGGACCTCAAGCGGGCCATGGCCCACGTGTCTGCCAAAAGCCATGCCAACGGGGTGCTCAACCCCAAGGCCCACCTGCGCAAGGCCGTCAGCGAGGAGCAGGTCATGGCCGCCCCCATCATTGCCCACCCTCTGGGCCTGTTCGACTGCTGCGGGGTGAGTGACGGGGCGGCCTGCGCCATCGTGACGACTCCCGAGATCGCCGCCAAACTGGGCAAGAAGAATATCGTCTCCGTAAAGTCCCTGCAACTGGCCTTAAGCAATGGGGAGGAGATGGGGTACAACGACTGGGACGGGGAGCATTTCGTCACCACCAGCAAGGCCAGCACGAAGGCCTACCAGGAAGCCGGCATCGCCAATCCCCGGGAGGAGATCAGCATGATGGAAGTGCACGACTGCTTTTCCATCACCGAGCTGGTGACCATGGAGGACCTGCATATCTCCGAGCGGGGCCGGGCCGTATTCGACATCATGGACGGGTTCTACGACCGGGACGGGCAGGTGCCCTGCCAGGTGGACGGGGGACTCAAATGCTTCGGCCACCCCATCGGCGCCTCCGGCCTGCGTATGCTCTATGAGATGTACCTCCAGTTCCACGGCCGGGCCGGGGAGCGCCAGCTGGAAGATCCCAAATTCGGATTGACCCACAACCTGGGTGGCTTCCCCCAGATGAACGTCTGCTCGATTGCCATCCTGGGGCGCTATGGGGCTTAGACCGTTCATCCAGAAACGGCATCTTGTGGCCCAGGTTTGCGTTCTCGCGTTTTTGAAATCCTTGACGTAGCCCTAACTACGCGACGCTGACGCTCATACGGCTACGCCGTCGGTTTCAAAAGTGCTGCGGCCTTGGCCTGAACCAAAATCTACCCTTTCTGGATGAACTTCAATTCTATGCGTGTCACCATGAGTGTTGTAATCGTCAATCATTGTGCAATCGGTTCGAGATGAAGAGGTGAGCATTTTCACAGTGATGTCATGATGAATTCGAGGCAGTATCGTATTACTTTACAGCTGATTCACCGGGAATCTTGAAAATGCTGGAAATGACCGTCATACCCGATTCCGCCGTGGCGGACATCTTTGCTTCCAAATGCTGCGGGGGCGGACTGCCGGATCAGAATTTGGAGATCCGGATCGCCAACCGGGGCGAGGCGGCCGTTGCTCTCCAGAGCCGCTTCCGGTTGGAGGGGACGGGCGGCCGCCGGATTGCTCCGGGCGAGGTGGCTGCGCTCTATGCGGACATGGACCCGGCGCTTTTAGCCAGATTCCAGGTGATCGTTCTATTTGATGATGGTGGCAAGACGCATCGTTTCCCCCTCGCCGGCGGCGCGGAAATCCCGGCTGTCCCGGAGAAAGGCGCCTGACCATGCTGCTGACCCCCGAAGAAGCCCAAGCGTTTATGGAGAAACCTTTTGCCTTCGTAGAACGCGCCGGTGTGAAGGCCGTCGTCATGGAACCCCGGCGGATCAAGCTATGGCTTCCGCTGGAAGGCAATACCAACCACATCGGCTCCATCTATGCCGGCGCCCTTTTCACGGTGGCTGAGCTCCCGGGGGGCGCGTTGTTCCTGACCACCTTTGACGTCACACGCTTTTATCCGGTGCTTAAAGCCATGAATATCCGTTACCGGCGGCCGGCGTTTACGGATGTGACCGTAGACGTTTCCCTGACGGAAGAGGAAGCCCAACGCATCGCCGAGGAAGCCGAACGTCTGGGAAAGTCCGAATTCACGCTGAACGTGGAAGTCTTGGACGCGGACGACCGCGTGGTGGCGGAAACCGAAGGCATCTATCAGTTGCGCAAGACAGAGGCGTAACCCGATCACGAACCACCCACCATTTTAGAGGTCTCTATGAACATTCTGCAATATACGGCCGAACACGACGCCTTTCGCAACCAGCTGCGCGAATTTCTGGCCAGGGAAGCGATACCCTATGCCGACCAGTGGGAAATGGATCGCATCGTTCCCCGGGAGCTTTGGCGCAAGATGGGTCAGGCCGGTTATTTATGCATGGACGTGCCTCCGGAATACGGGGGGGCGGGGCGCGATTTTCTCTATTCCGTCATCGTGACCGAAGAACTTTCCCGCACGGGCATTACCGGTATTGCCGCCGCCCTGCACAGCGATATCGTGGTGCCCTATATTTCCGCTTTCGGAACGGAGGCGCAAAAACAGCGTTATCTTCCGGGCTGCATCAACGGTGAGATCGTCACGGCCATCGCCATGACCGAACCGGATGCGGGCAGCGATCTGGCGAGTGTCCGTACCCTGGCGGAGGAAGACGGCGACATGGTGGTGCTCAACGGCGCCAAGACGTTTATCTCCAATGCCCTGCTCTGCGATCTGGTGATCGTGGCGGCCCGGGATGCGGATCTCGACAACCCCCACCTGGGGCTTTCCCTCTACCTGGTGGAGGACGGCAGCGAGGGCTTCAAGCGGGGCCGTCATCTGAAGAAAATGGGATGGCACAGCCAGGACACGGCCGAGCTGTTTTTTACCAACTGCCGGATACCGGCGGCCAACCGTCTGGGGGCCAAGGGCTACGGATTCATCATGATGATGGAAAAACTTCAGCAGGAACGCATCATCGCGTCGCTGGGGGCGGTGGCGGCGGCCGAGCGGATCATGGAGTGGGTGCGGGCCTTCTGCGCCGCCCACAAGGAAGGCGACCGCCCCCTGATCAAGCGCCAGGCCGTGCAGTTTGCCATCGTGGAAATGACCACCGAAGTCAAGCTCGGGCGCACCTTTATCGACAAGCTGGTGGCCGACCACATGGAGGGGCAGAACGTGGTGGTGGAGACCTCCATGGCCAAGTACTGGACCACCGAGATGGTCAAACGGGTGGCGGACCGCGCGATGGACCTGCTGGGCCCCCACGGCATACGCGACGACCACCCCATCGTCCGGGCCTTCCGGGATGTGCGGGTGATGTCGATCTTTGCCGGGACCAATGAGATCATGAAGGGCATTGCGGCCAAATTCATGCGATTATAGCATCCACTCCAGGAATGGTCTTTTTGGCCCTGATCTTCGTTCTCCTCGGGTTTAGCGGCTGCGGCGTACTGGCGTACGCCTCACCGCAAACCCTCGTCGGGCCTCGATCAGAACCAAAAATCCTCATTCCTGAAGAGGATGCTGGCGGAGCGCGGCGATAATAAGATAATGGTTCGCCTTGCCTGACAGGCAAAGTCAGGTTTGGATAGATTCTTCTCTGACCATGCAACTTTATTGAAGATTTGGAGGCGGGAAAAATGGCCCAAGTCATTGCCGATCGCCGGGATGTGGATTTTGTGCTTTACGAGCAGCTGGAGGCCGAAACCCTTTGCGGTCATGCGGCCTACCGCGAATTCAACCGCAAGACCTTCGACCTGATCATCGATGAGGCCCGCCAGCTGGCTGTCAAGGAGATCCTGCCGACTTTAGCCGAGGGGGACCGGGAGGGGTTGCTATTTGAAAATGGGCAAGTGCGGGTGCCGGACTGTTTCCGGCGGCCCTACAAGCTGTTTATCGAGGGGGAATGGACGGCCCTCACGGCTGATCCCGACCTTGGGGGGCAGGGGCTGCCGTATCTCGTGGCCCAGGCGGTGACGGACTATCAACTGGGGGCCAACTACGCCTTTACTCTCTTCGGTTTCGGCTGCGTGGGGGCCGGTGAGATGATCGAGATCTTCGGCACGGAGGAGCAGAAGAAGCTTTTCCTGAAGAAGATGTATACCGGACAGTGGGCCGGCACCATGGTGCTGACCGAGCCCGAAGCCGGCTCGGATGTGGGGGCCCTGACCACCTCGGCCCGTAAGCAACCCGACGGGACCTATCTGATTGCGGGCAACAAAATCTTCATCAGCGGTGGCGAGCACGACCTGACCGAAAACATCATCCATCCGGTCCTGGCGCGCATTGAGGGGGCCCCGGCCGGCATCAAGGGCATCTCCCTGTTCATCGTTCCCAAGATTTGGGTCAACCCGGACGGTTCTTTGGGGGCACCCAACGACGTGGTCTGCACCGGCATCGAGGAGAAGATGGGCATCCATGCCAGCCCCACCTGCTCGCTATCCTTCGGCAGCAAAGGGCAGTGCCGGGGCCTGCTGCTGGGGGAGGAGCACCGGGGCATGAAGGTCATGTTTCACATGATGAATGCGGCCCGGCTGCTGGTGGGGGCCATCGGTTTCACCAGCGCCTCGGCGGCCTACCTGTACGCCCTCAACTACGCCCGGGAGCGACGCCAGGGGCGGGATCTGGAAAAGACCTTCGAGCCGGACGCCCCCCAGGTGCCGATCATCCGCCACCCGGATGTGCGCCGCATGCTCATGTGGATGAAGGTTCACGTGGAAGGCATGCGCAGCCTCCTTTACTACGGGGCCCTGCTGATCGACAAGATCAAGTGCGCCGCCGACGATGCGGAACGCGCCTATCACCAGGGCCTGCTGGATTTGCTGACGCCGGTGATCAAGGCCTACTGCACCGACCGGGGCTTTGAGGTCTGCTCCGAGGCCGTCCAGGTCTACGGCGGCTACGGCTACACCCGGGAATACCCGGTGGAGCAGCTCCTGCGGGATGTGCGCATCGCTTCCATCTATGAGGGCACCAACGGGATCCAGGCCATGGACCTGCTGGGCCGTAAGATCGGCATGCAAAAGGGACAGGTCTTCATGAACTTCATGGGCGAAGTCAACCGGATCGTGGCCCGCGCCCGGGAAATAGACGCCCTGGCCGATTTGGCGGACAAGGTGGAAAAGGCCCTCAACCGGCTGGGCGAAACGGCCATGCACCTGGGGCAGACCGCCATGAGCGCACAGTTCCGCACAGCCTTCGCCCATGCCACGCCGTTCCAGGAAACCATGGGGGACGTGGTCATGGCCTGGATGCTGCTCTGGCGGGCCGTCGTTGCCGCGCCGCAGTTGGAAACGCTGCTGGCGGATCTGGATGAAGATGCCCGGCAGGAAAAAATCGCCAGCCATAGGAACGCCGCTTTCTACCACGGTCAAATTCTCTCGGCGCGCTACTTTATCAACAGCCTGCTGCCCGTAACCCACGGCAAGATGGACGCCATCCTGGCGACCGAAACCGCGGTGGTGGCTATGCCGGAGGCCGGTTTTGGCGGCTGATTCCCTGTACCGGCGGCCTTGAGTTTCCGATTGGGGAACGGGCCCTTTGATCCGCATTGCTCGGACGTGCTCCACCGCAACCCTGACCAACGTCGTTCGACACCTTTTGCTGCATGTCCCTGGTGAGGGGGCTCTTTCAGGCGTGGCGCTCCGGCTGACGATGCCGGAAAGGGCCTTCTTCCCACCCCGTTCACGGGTGACAGACGCCCCAACGTTGTAACCCCATCCGCCCCGGGACGTCCTGTTTTTAATCCCCTGCGGTCTTCTTCCATACTAAATTCTGTAATTTTCATGCCTTAGCCGGACTTCGGATTAAAGCCGTCCGCAAAATGACCGATAAGGGAAGCAGATGCCGACCCCTGGATGGACCGTCGCGGCCCGGATCGCGCGGGTGATTTACGATTCCCGGAAAGCGGCTCAACGTGTCAGGCAACCCCATATGATGTGAGACCTAGATGCCTTTCGTGCACTTGATATTGGATGCGGAGGATTCCCCCGACGGTGGCGGGATGGATGAGGTGCTGTATCCTTCCCTGGAGGCGTTTCGTTCCGCCGGCATTACGGCCACCGGTTTTATGGTGGACACACGCGATGTGCAACGCGCCGAAGCGGTTGTACGAGCGTTGCGCACGGACCCGGCCACCTACCTTTTGCCGATTTTTCTATCGCGGGATTTAGGTCCCCGCCTGGCCGCGCTGTGCGACGGCATACCTTCCGGTCAACAGGCGCGTGACGACCGCATGCAGCGCCTGCGGCATCGGATGCAGAAGCTTGCGCCCGAGGTGGAGCGGCAGGACCAGGATTTTCGTCTGCTGGCCTATTTATACTGTCGTCCCGAAACGGTCCTGGCCCCGATCGAGGATTGGCAGCAACGCGCCATCTACACCTATCCCCTCGCCGAAGTGCTGGCCGACGAAGGCAACCAGGCCGGCCCCTGGCTGCGACAGCTCGTCGAACGTCGCTATCTGGAACCCGCCCGTCTCGTAGGCCGGGTACGGCATTGCCCCACGTGTGAAGGCTGCCATCATAATTACGTCGACATTTGTCCCCATTGCACCAGTATTGCCATTGCGGCCAAGCCGTTCCTGCACTGTTTTACCTGCGGCCATGTGGCCCCGGAGGAGACCTTTATCAAGGAAGGGCGTCTGGTGTGTCCCCATTGCCGGGCCAAGCTGCGTCATATCGGGGCCGACTATGATCGTCCGATGGACAACTACGCCTGCCAGGATTGCGGCCAGAGTTTCGTGGAGCCCAATGTCGTCGCCCAGTGCCTGGGCTGCGGGGCGCGCAACGATCCTGACAAACTCATCCCGGAAGATATCCATACCTTCCAGCTGAGCGAGCGCGGCCGATCGGCCGCACGTACCGGGAGCCTGGAAGATATCTACGCCCTGTTGGACGATCTCAATTACGTGCGAACGCCTTACTTCGAATCCCTGGTGGACTGGCTGCATGCGCTTTGCCGGCGCTATGATGAAGAGGTCTTCAGCCTGCTGGGAATCCGTCTGAAGAATATCGAAACGCTTACCGATCGGCTGGGGCGTCATCGGACGGCCCAATTGATCGACGCCTTCGCGGTGCGCCTACGGGAGTCCATCCGTCTCACCGATTTGACCACCCGCGCCAGCAAGCGCAATCTCTGGATCCTGCTGCCCAAAACCGGGGCCGCCGGCCGCGATATCCTGAAGTCGCGGATTGTCGAGCTCAAAAAACAGACCCGCCAGGAGGAAGACGTGGCGCTCGAATTCGACGTGGTGGCCTACACCGCACCGGATGACATGCTGCCGGACGAGCCGTCCCGTCTGACCATGGCGCGCATCATGGGAGGGGAGGCCGCATGACGGAAATATTGCGCCAGGCGGCTGAAATGCTCCTCCAACTGCTGCTCAGCCCCTTCAACCAGGGCTTTTGGGAGTTCATCCTCAAGTTTATCCCCTATGTGGTGTTTTTCGAGCTGCCCATCTACCTGTTGATTTTTGCCGGCATCGTGCGCTACGTGCTGCGCCGCTACTGGCGTGTACCCATACGGCGGCCCTACCGGCCCATGGTCAGCTGCCTGATCACCTGCTATGCGGAGGGCCGCGAGGTGGCATGTACGATCCGGTCCCTCTCGGAGCAGCTCTATGAGGGGGCCATCGAAATCATCGCCGTGGTGGATGGGGCCGCCCGGAACACGGCCACCCTGGAAGCGGCCCTGGATCTGACCGACATGGTGAATGCACGGCACGACCGTCGCCTGACGGTCCTGCCCAAATGGCAGCGCGGCGGTCGGGTGTCCGCCCTGAATGCCGGCCTGAATATCGCCAAGGGATCGGTGGTCATGGCCCTGGACGGCGACACCTCTTTTGACAACACCATGGTGGCGTGCGCCGTACGGCATTTTGTGGACCCCAATGTGATCGGGGTAGCCGGCTGTCTGCGGGTGCGCAACGCCGGGCGCAGCATTGTCACGCGCCTGCAGGCCATCGAATACATGCTCTCCATCCATGCCAGTAAGGTGGGGCTGAGCGAATTCAACATCGTCAACAATATCTCGGGCGCCTTCGGGGTGTTCCGGGCGTCTTTCCTGCGGGCCATCGGGGGCTGGGACAGCGGCACGGCCGAAGACCTCGACATCACCCTGCGCATGAAGAATTATTTCGGCCGCCATCCGAATCTGCGGATCCGCTTCGAGCCGGAAGCCGTAGGGCACACCGACGCCCCGGAGACCTTGCGGGATTTTCTCAAGCAGCGTCTGCGCTGGGACGGGGATCTTTTCTACCTTTACGTGCGCAAGCATTCCATGAGTTTCACCCCCAATCTTCTGGGCTGGCGCAATCTCATCATGCAGCTATGGACCGGTATGTTTTTCCAGCTTGTGATGCCTTTCGTGATTCTGGCCTACACCCTTTACGTCATGGTGTTCTACCCACCGGCCTGGGTGCTGGCCGTGTGGGCTCTGGTCTATCTCTTCTACCTGGCGGTAACGCTGGTGTTTTTCATTATGTACATTGTTTTTCTGTCCGAACGGCCGGGACCGGATCTCAAGCTGGCGGTCTGGCTGCCGCTAGTGCCGATATTTACGTTCATCACGCGCATCTGGTGCGGTGTGTCGACCCTCAATGAAGGGCTTTTACGATCCCATCTGGACTCCACCATGGCGCCCTGGTGGGTTTTGCGAAAGACCAAGTACTGATGGATTCAGGTTATCGTCATAGGGTGGCTCTTGTTTGCGGGCATATGGGGTTTTTCTTCGCCTTTTTTCTGGTCCTGTGTGTGCCGACGGCCGCCTTGGCCATGGAGACCCTTTCCTTGACGGAAATGGAGGCCGCCATCGCGGATGCCCCTCCCGTTTTGGTGGCGGCGGCCGCCCTGGAAGAAAGCCTTGCCCGTCTCGAAAGGGAGCAGGCCGCCAGCGGTTTGCAGATCCTGGGAAGCGGCGGCACGGGATACTACAGGGAACCCACCGACGAAAACCAGGTGCGGGACTACAATCAGGCTTTTGGCCGGCTGTCACTGCGCTACCCCCTCCTGGGCACGCGGGATCAGGAGCGGTTGGACATCCTGGCCGCGGAAGCCGGGACCTGGGAGCGGCGCCAAAAGATGGCGGCGGCGCGTTTGACCGGTCTCAAGGTCCTGCGGGAAGCGTATGTCCGCTACTGGGGCGGGGCCCGCCGTCTGGCCCTCGGCAGGGCCTTCCTGGAGGATCGGGCCTTGGTCGTCCAGGCCCTGGAAAAACGCCGGCGGGAAGGCTTTCTGCTGGATGCCGATCTGCAGGAGGTCTTGTCCGCCTTTGATCTGGCCGAGCGGCAGATGGCCAACGACCGTGCCGACCGCAAACGGGCGTTGGCCATCATCAATCTCCTGATGCGCACCCATTATTCCGCCTTCCACTGCCTGCCGCCGGTGCTGCCCCCCTCCTGCCGGGACGAGGATCGTCTGGTGGCCGCCATCTTGGATGCCCACCCTGAGATCATGCGGCTGCGCGGACGGGTTGACGAAGAGATGGGGGTCCTCAAGCTGAATCCCCTGAGCGACCTGGAGGCCCACGCCGATTTGACGGGGTACGCCTCCCAGGATTTCCCGGTCGGGGAATCCGGCTATGGGGTGGCCCTGACCTTCCATTTTCAGATGCCGGCCGATATCGGCCAGGCGGTTTCGGCCCGCCGCCGCATGGCCCGGGCGGCCTTGCGGCAACGGCAGTTGGAACTGGAACAGCGCAGCGGCGAGCTGTTGGCCGAGGCCCGCGAGGCCTTGGCGCGTGTCGAGGCGGCCCGCGGCAACGTGGCCTTTGCCCGTCAACGAACCCGAACGGCATTGGAGCGCCTGCGGGAGAATACGCTGCGCAGAGGATTTCTGTCCGGCGATACGATCGAAACGCTGCAGCAGAGCCGATTTCGCTATTACCAGGCGGCCCTGGATCTGGTGGAAGCCGAGGTTCTCCAATTGGAGGCCCAGTCCAATCTGCTGCAATTCGGTGCCGGCGACTGCGGCGCGCTGGAGACCGCCCTGGCCGACTGGTCAGCGGATTCCGTCATCCCCAACGATCCTGCCTCTCCCGAATGGCTGGCCTGGCCCAAAGCCGCGCCCGATGACGGAGAAAAGACACCTCCGGTGGCGTATGCGGCATCCTCGGACGACATCGGGGTCTACCTCTGGCAGAGCAATGCCCTTTTGGCGTCGGAGGCCGGTCGTCCGGATTTTTGGCGCAGGCTGCGGGAAGCCGGGATCAACCGCCTGCTGATATCCCTCGACAGGGAACAGATCCGCAGGGCGGCCACCCCTGCCGGCGCCGGGCGGGTGCGTCGCTTCATTGCCGACGCCCATCGGCAAGGCGTCGCGGCGGACCTACTGCTTGGAGAACCGAGCTGGATTTTGCCGGGGAAGCGGCGCGACCTTTTGGCCATCGTGCAGTCGCTGGAAGCCCTGCCGTTTGACGGGTTGCACCTGGATCTCGAACCGAACCAGCTGGACCCGGCGCTTTTTTCCGAAGAATACCTGTTGGCTCAGCTGGTGCGAACCATCGCCGCGGTGCAGCGGGTGAGTCCTTGGCCCGTGGGGCTCAGCGTGCATCCGCGCTATCTGGAAAAGAGCAACTTCAACTTTTGTCTGGGCTGTGCCCTGAGCAATCTCGACCTGGCCGAGGTGGTTCTCATGATCTATGTGGCGACACCGGAGCAGGCCGCCGACCGGGCGGCGCCGCTTATTGAGGCTTATCCGCAGATCCCCTTTTCCATTGCGGTCAGTGTGGAACCCTTTGTGGAGGGCGGCGCCAGCTGGGCGTCCATGGGACGGCGCAAGGTGCGTGAAGCGGGGCGCCATCTCTCCGCGGCCCTGGGTCACCATCTGAAACAACTCATCGTCCAGTCCTGGAGCGACTGGGAGCGGATGGTCCCATGAAAGTACGGTTTCGATCCCCCAAACAGCAGGCACCGGAGCGCGAGCAGGGGATGCGCGTTTCCTATGCGCCCGCCAAACGTGTGATGGCACGCTGGCGCTGGTACCTCATTTTGATTTTGGTCTCCCTGCCGCTGATCTACCTCGTCGGTCAGATTTTGTACGGCTGGCTGATCGTTTCGGCACCCGGCTATGTGACATTGCGCAAGACCCCGGTCAACAGCCAGATCGCGGGCGTCCTGCTGGATATTGAGGTGCGGACCGGCGAAACCGTGTCGGCGGGGGCGGTGCTGGCCCGGTTGCAGAACGCGGCCATGGACAGCCGCGAGGCCGTATTGACGGCGGAGCGCGAGGCCCGGGAGAAGGCTCTTGCCGCAGCGCCGAAACTTTCTTTCGACCCCGACCGGATGCAGCGTCGGTTGTCGCTGGCGGCTGAAATGGTCGCCTACCGGCGGCGCAACCGGGACGATGTGCAATTTCTTTTCGAACAGGGGGCCGCCACCCGCGCCGAACTGCAGGCGGCCGAAAACCAGTTGCACGAAGCCCTGCTCAATTACGAAAACGTGGAAGCCGATTTGGGCCGAATGCAGGCTCAAATCGTGCGCGCCTCGGCCACAGGCGAGGATGAGCTCGTCCAGCTGCAGGTGGTGCGGGCCGAACTGGCGGCTTTGCACCAGGCCCGCGAGGCGCTCATCCTGCACAGCCCATCCGCCGGCCGGGTGTTGGAGCTCCTGGCCGAAGCGGGCCAGAGTCTCGCGCCGGGTGATCCGATTCTCTTGCTGGGCGATACCTCCCAACCGGAGATCATGGCCTACCTGGACGCCCGATACGCGGCTTACGCCAACAAGGGCCAGCCGGTGACGGTGCAGTTTCAAAACGGACATAAAGCGCCCGGTGTCGTGATTCGTGCCCCTGAAATAACACGACGTCTGCCGGCCGCCGTCAGTTCCCCCATGGGCTCCCGGGAGAATCGCCTGCTGGTGCCGATCCAACTGTTGCCCGGCGGGACGCCGGAACCCCTTGTGGAAGGTCTTCCGGTAACGGTTCGCTTTCCTTTTCGTTTCTTCCCGGATGCCGGCAACGGCGGCCTTGCCATTTCCCCCTAGTTCCCTTAGAGCTAAACAAACCTTCGTTTCCAGCGGTTCCCATCGCACGAACCCTTTTTTCTTGCCAAGAGGATTGCTGCCCATGAATGCCGCCACGCCCATGTTCGAAGACGCCGTGCCCCTGCCCGACTGGCTCACCCATGAATTCCCCTTCCGGCGGCGTCTGTTCCGCGGGGGCCGATGGGCCATGCACTTCGTGGACGAAGGCGAGGGGCCGGTGGTGCTGATGCAGCACGGCAACCCCATCTGGTCCTTCTTGTGGCGCAAGGTCATCCGGCTGTTGGCGGACGAGAGGGTCCGCGTGATCGCTCCGGATATGATCGGACTGGGACTGAGCGACAAGCCCCGTGAAGCGGGCCTGCACTCCCTGCGGTTCCATGCCCTGAACGTAAGCCGGCTCGTCCAGGCCCTCGATTTGCGGGATGTGGTCATCGTGGGCCAGGACTGGGGCGGCCCCATTCTGGGGCTGATGGCCGCCTGGCACCCGGAGCGTGTGGCCGGTGCGGTGTTTGCCAATACCGGCCTTTCCGCGCCGCGGAAAAAGCGGCCCTTGTCGTTTTTTCATCTATTGTCCCACCTTCCCCTGGCCAGCACGCTGCTGTTCAAGGGGGCCAACTTCCCGCTGCGTATGTTGCACCGGGTTCAAGGCGACCCCGCCAGCATCGGACCTCTCGAACGGCAAGCCTATCGCTGGCCGTTAAAAGCCTGGCGGGACCGCACCGCGCCACTGGCCCTGGCCCGCCTGGTGCCCACCGGCCCCGACCACCCCACCGCCCACGACCTGCGCAAGATCCGCGTTTGGGCCGAGGCTTTTACCGGACCGGTGCGTCTTGTCTGGGGTATGGAGGATCCTATTCTGGGCCGCGCCCTGAAAAATATGCGGGGTGTTTTCCCCACGGCCCCGGTCACCGAGACCCGGGCCGGACATTTTCTGCAGGAAGAAGTCCCCGATGTTTTGGCGGAAGCGATTCGGGCCGTCCTGAAGGCGCGGAGACGATGATCGCCTTGTGACCCCAAGACAATTGATTTATGGGGACTGCCGGTAAAATTTTGACGCAGCCGATAGGGATTTGACCGATCCGGCAAAATCTTCCCCCGCGGCCTCATGGTTCACCCACCCCCCCTCAAATGCTGACAGATGGGCCGGTTTTCATGGCCTATGCCGGAAAACGGCAGTCATAAAAGGCAATCGCGCGCGTTCTGGGTTGCGGTCGATTGGCCGTCAAGCATTCGTCCCCCATCGCTTGTCGATCACGTATTGGTGTTGGCAAATTTATTGCATAACGGCATAGTGGAAGGCGATTCAAGGCCGCTGCCACCTTAATCTCTAATTCGATTGTTGCTGCCATGAGCCGAAAAGCGCTGAACATCACCATGACGAGAAACACCGCGTTTGCGCGGCACCGCCATCTTGTCGCGGCCGCCGGATTAGCGTTTGCCATTGCCGTTGTTACGGTCCACTCGGCCTGGCGCGGCGCCGACAAACCGGCGGGAACCTTTTTTGCCTTGGCAGCCCTTGCGGCGTTGCTGATCATTGTCGGCCTGGTGATATTCCGACTGTGGGCCGCCAACCGAACCTTGTCTACTGCGTTGGACCAGCAAACAACGGACCTGTTGCAAGCCAACGCCAACCTGCGGGCTGAAATCGACGAACGGCGCCAGGCGGAGCTGGCCCTGATGCGTTACAAGTCGCATCTCGAAATCCAGATCAAGGCCGGCACCTGCAACCTCCAGAAAGAGGTCATGGACCACCGCCAGGCCCGGGAGATGCTCAGCGAATACCATCTGGCGCTGGAAGCCTCCGATGAGATGGTCACGGTCCTGGACCGCCGTTACATCTTCCGTATGGTCAACGACGCCTACCTCAAGCGGCGCAGGACGGCCCGCGAGAAAATCATCGGCACCTCCATTGTCGATGCCATCGGCGAGGACGCCTTCCATGCCATCAAGCCCCATCTCGAGGCCTGCTTCCAGGGGGAAGTGGTGGAATATGAAATGGTGCGGGAAAACCATACCATGGGGAAGCGCCACCTGCTCGTGCGCTACTACCCGGTCCGTTCCGCCTCCGGCCGCGTCAACCGCGTGGTGAGCGTGATCAAGGACATCACCGCCGTCAAACGGGCCGAGGAGGACCGTGAACGATTGTTCAGCCTGTCCATCGATCCCATTTGCGTGGCGGACTTCAACGGGTATTTCAAGGATCTCAATTCGGCCTGGACCCGGGTTCTCGGTTGGTCCAAGGAGGAGCTGCTCAGCATTCCCTGGTTTTCCTTCGTGCATCCCGACGATGCCGCCGCCACCGAAGCTGTTGGACGCAAACTCACCGCGGGCGAATCCGTCCGGGATTTCCGCAACCGGTATGTGGGCAAGGACGGCCGTATCTGTTGGCTCGAGTGGAATGTGACCCCCGACGTCCAGGAAGGGCTCATTTACGCCGTAGCAAGGGATGTGACCGATCAGATCAAATCCCAGGAGAAGATCAAACTCAACGAAGAACGGCTGCAATCCCTGCTGAAGCTGAGCCAGATGAGTAGTGTGAGCGATGAAAAAATTCGCGCTTACGCCCTCGAAGAGATTGTACGCCTGACCCGCAGCAAGGCGGGCTACCTGCATTTTGTAAACGAGGAAACCCAATCGCTTGAGCTGGTGGCATGGTCCAAGGACGTCCGGCAGGCCTGTCGGGCGGACAAGACCCGTCATTATGCCCTGGACAAAGCCGGTGTGTGGGCCGACAGTGTCCGCCTGCGCCGCCCCATCATTCACAACGATTTCCAAAATGTTCCCGACAAGAAGGGCATGCCCGCAGGGCATTTCCCCATCCATCGCCATATGAGCGTTCCGGTGATGGACAACGGCCGCATCGTGGCCGTGGCCGGAGTGGGCAACAAGGAAACGGATTACAACGAATCGGACGTCAACCAATTGACATTGTTCATGACCAGCATGTGGTCCATCATCAAACAGAAGCGGGCCCAGCAGATCCTGAAGAAATACTCCATGGAGGACGGCCTGACCGCTCTGGCCAATCGCCGTCGTTTCGATGCCGCTCTGGAGAGCGAGTGGCAGCGCGCCATGCGGGAGCAAAAGCCCCTGGCCCTGATCATGATGGATATCGACTATTTCAAAGGCTTTAACGATATCTACGGCCACCAGGCCGGTGACGATTGCCTGAAGAAGGTGGCGGCCTGTCTGCGGAAGAATGTCCGCCGGGCCGGCGATCTGGTGGCGCGCTACGGCGGCGAAGAATTCGTTGTGGTATTGCCCAACACCGATCTGGCGGGCGGGCGCGAGGTGGCCGAAACCATGCATCGCACGGTACGGGACATGAAGCTCCGTCATAAGGGCGCCCGCGGGCGGGATTATTTGACCATCAGCGCCGGCGTGGCCTCCGGCATCCCCAGGCAGGGGCGGGGGGCGGCTGAACTGCTGGAAAAGGCGGACCGGGCCCTATACCGGGCCAAAGGGGCCGGACGCGACTGTGTCAAGTCTGATGCGGGATCTACTGAGTCGCCTGGCGGACAGCCGGAGCGGATGCCGGCGGCCAACTTCGGGTAAAAGCCGCGCCGCCTGCCGACAAGGAGCCCCTGCGGTAGCTCTGACCAAATCAGGATTATCCTTAACAGGAGATTTGCCGGGATCCCGGATAGCGCTTTAAGGGGCTCGGCCAAATAGGATTGTCCACGGACGTTTGAAGTCCGTTTGGACATGGAGGCCATCATGATGTTGACGGATATGGAACTGATGCACCAATATGCTAAAGACGACAGCCCCCAAAAGCGGCTGGGTCGACAGCGCCTGCTGGAATCCTGGATCGCGGCCGGTTGCCTGACACCGGAAGAGACGCACGAAGCCGGCCGGGTGCTCAAATTATTGCGCGAACGGGGGTGCAGGACAAAACGCGCTGCCTGACACACGGATCGAACAGCTCCGGTCGGCCGGCGTCCGGGCGATCGGCAGCCTTCCCACCTATCTCTGATTAACGCTCTCCCTTACCCAAAGGATTGCCCCTCTGTCGATGAAGACCCGACGCAGACGCTCTCTTCGCAATCTTAGTTGAGGGCCTTGACGGACACGATCCAGGGCTCGAACCGGCGGCCATAGGCCAGCGCGATGTCGTAGCGCGGGGGGGCGTCGGCCTCCCTCCGGGAGCGATCCTTCGCTATAAGGGCATCCAGCAGCTTGCGCTGCGCCAGGGGTACATGGATATCTTCCACACTGAGCCGCTGGATATAGCCCTGCACCCGCCGGCGATGCTTTCCGTAATCGTAAGTCAGCTTGACCAATCCCCGGGCGATGATAAAGCGTGCCCGGTCGGCAAAGGTTTCCCGCAAGCGGGCCGGATCGCGGCCGGCATCCACGGCAAAGAGGCGGGAGGCGCTGATGCGTTCCCTTTCAAGGCGTTTAGCGGCCTTGTCAACCGTTTCCTGCCGCTGTTGGTCGGTGCGGTCGGCACGGAGCCGGTCTTTCGCACGGGCGAGCGCCTGTTCCGCCCGCCGGAGCGCTTCCCGATAGGCCGGGCCGTTGTTTTCCAGGACGATGAAAACCGCTTTGGGAAGCGGCGTCCTGGTTCGGTTGCCGTCCGTTTCAAGACCGGGATCGGCGTTGATTTGAAAGCCCAGGGCGGCCAGCTTGTCGGCGGTGAGCCAGGCCGGATAGCCCCAGGAACGGTAGGGCGCATCGTCTTCTTCCGCGCCCAGGACCCGCCAATCCACATGGAGGGCCAGGCCGCTGTCTTCCTCATTGCGGTAATACGGCAGCGGCAGCTCCCTTTCACTGAGGGTGATCAGGGTTTCAGGCGTTCCGGACCGATTGTAGGCCACCCCGGCCAGGACCGCGATGTTGGTAGCGACCAGCACGGAAAAGCCCAAGGCAAACAGACCCCGCGGCGACCATAGCCATTTCATGCGGGCACCTCCTGACGTGACCGGCTGACGGCACGGCGCAGCCGCTTGAAGATCAACAGCATCAAAATGGCGGTCAGACCGATCACCAGAAAGAAAAGATATTTGGGCATCCAGTCCCACCACCAGTCGTAGAATTTGGTGTAGAGGAAAATCGTGAAAAAGACATTGCCCGTGTTCACCACGTCGGGCCACCCGCGTTTAATGCCGACCCAGATGGCGGCCCCACTGACAAGAAAACCCACGACCTGGTAGATGGCCTCGACAGCATCCCTGTCAAGATTCAGATAACTGACGGCCCCCCAGTTGGCCAGGATCAGGACCGGAATGAAAAACAGCAGTATGGCAAAGACGCGGTAGATCGCGGCGAACCCGGAAAAGCGGTGGTGGGGTATCAGGGGCGCCAGGAACAGCAGAACGGCAACCGGGAAGAAGTTTTCCGGACGTTCGCCGAAATAGATCCAGTAGCACCCGCTCCAGGTGCCGGTCTTGGCGGACAGGAAGCCGGCCAGACTGATGATGCCGAAGGCCAGCAGCAGACGCGCATCGGCGGCGTAGGCCAACAGGAAGGCCAGGACGGCCCATACCAGGAAGGCGTTTTCCGAAGGGGTCATGTTGAAGATCTGCCCGAACATGGAAAGATTCAGGACGAAGCAGGCCAGACTCACCAGGCCCAGCAGTTTGGCAAAATAGCCGGTCTTTTCCCGTTGTGAAACGCTCATGGTGACGGCCAGCGCAAGCAAGGGGGCGGCCATGAGAATCAGCACCTGGGTGCGGGTGCCGAAGCGTCCCCAGAATTGGTAGAAAAGGAAGAACACGCTGGCGGCCAGCCCCAGGGCGCCCAGGAAGGAGGCGATTTTCATCCCCAGGCTGAGCTGCTTTTCGCGGCGGTCGGTATCGATGTCGTAGGCGGACGACAGCCCGGCCAACAGGTTCGTGTGGTAGTCGGCAAGGGCGGTCCGCTGGCTGTCGCTGAGGGTGAGCACCTGTTCGCCCTCGACGATGGCCAGTTCAGACCGGAAAGATGCAATCTGGTCGGCCCTTTGCTGGGCTTCGCTTTTGGAACGGATCGACATGGACGGGTCCTTGTGAATTCGATAGTGGTATGCCGGATCGATACGCGCTGGAGAAGCGTATCCTCCTCATTGATTTGATGAAAACCCGATCCCTTGCGTTATGGGCTTCCATGATCGGCACAAAGTCGACAACGTCGGCGGTCATTTCGATTTCTCGGCGGCTCGGAATCCGTCAGGATCCCAACAGGCACTTCCCGTGGGGCGTTTCCCGGTCATAATAGCGTGCCTCGATGAGGGTGCCCTCCGGGTCGCGAAAATAGATCGAAGTCCCCGTCCCATGGGCTCCCCATCGGGGAGCCGGGCCGTCTTCGAGGGGAATGTTATTGGATTGCAGGCGTTCCAACAATGCTTCCCAGTCCTGCTGCTTCAAGACCATGCAGAAGTGATTGAGATGCCCCCTGCCGTGGAAGCCCGCGCCATCCGGCGACCACATCCGCTTCGGAAACAGGTCGATGATGGTATCCGCATTCATACGGACTGAAGGAAAAGGCACCTGGCCGGCCCGGTATTCTTCCAGCCTTTCCGTTGCCAGCCCAAGAAGACCGGAATAGAAAGCAACCATCGCTTCGTCATCTTCAACGTTTAAAACAATGTGATCCATCGTGCATTCCATATGCTTCTCCCCCAAAAGATGATTTCAGGATCCCCAATCGCAACTATGCGGGTGGCCGTGTGATGGTTTATCCCCTTCACGGGGCGGCGTATGCGCGGCCGGCGTTCTCCCTGAAGGCCGCCTTGCCAGGCAGAATTTCCCTACGTGCCGAGGTGCTCCTCGATCTGATCGAGATGCATCTTGCGATGGCGGCAGCGATAAACGCGCCACTGGTCGTCGGTGTGTTCGATTTGGGCGATCATGTCATCGTCGGTGTCTTCCAGTTCCCGGTCGACGGCTTCGGCGCAGGCCACGGCCAGTTCGGCGGCCGCGCGCGGCGCCAGCGTTCGCCACAAGGGCAGCAGGGCTTCATTGGTAATGTCGATATCGATAGGTGAGGGTTCCACAACGCCGGTCTGCTTCCATTTGCGGATCAGGGTGAGGGAGCGCTGGTCCCAAAAGGCCAGATGGGCCAGGGCGATGGCCACCGTCCAGTCCTCGCCCAGGGGGATATTCAGTTGTTCTTCGGTCAGTCTTGCGGCAAGGGAACGCAGCCGTTCGCGCTCCCGGCGGTTTTCTTCGATGAAAGGTCGGTCCACGGTATCTCCTCCTTCTCTGGTGGCGGCCCCGGTGCGGTTCGACCGATCCGGGATGCTGTTCGCTAAATGGTCTCTTCCTTTTCTTTCACGGGAAAGAAAAGGAAGCTAAAAGAAACCGCCCGCGTCCCGCTTAATCCTGCGCGTCGTCGCGGCGACCGGAGGGTGCGGAAATTCGCTTCGCTCAAACAGTCCGCACCCTTTAATCCGCCCGCCCCGCCGATGCTCGGCGCGGGACAAAGGGAAATACGAAAACCAAAGGCTAAAAGCCTTTTTTATGCCCCCTTCGGGGTGGGCTTTTAAGCTCCCCTGCTATACGGGGGAGACACGCTCCATCAATATTAACCGACGTCCACCATATCGGCGCCCTTTTCAAGGAGAAGTGCCTTGAGTACCGAACGGTGGCAGCGAGCCTCGTCCTTGCAGTAGCACCCCACCGAGAAGTTGGTCTGATGGGACAGGGCGGCCAGCAGATCCAGGGTGCGGGAGTTTTCGGGCGTCGCCATCTCGGCCCGATACTTCCTTTTGAACGCCAGCCACTCCTTGTCGGTCTTGGCGCCTTGCCCCAACTTCATGGTTTCCGGGCTGGGAGACAGATTGGGAAACCAAACGTCGTACCAGTTCTGCGAACTGAATTCGGTCTTGGGCACTCCCCGGGGCGGGCGCCGGACCGTGCCGATGCGCAGGCCCTCCCCCTCGACCCGGTCGCTACCCAGTCTCAAGACGCGTACCGCCATGGTTGCCTCCTTCTGATGGATTCGAAGTCGATATCGAAAAACCCTGCAGATTTTTCGATAAATATCTCATGTTCTGTCATCTTTTTTTAGTCTTTTGATCATTTCAGAAAAACTGATGAGAGGTTCGTCCCCCCTTTCCTAAATCGCTGAAATATTCTCTGCATCTTCCGCAAGGGCCTCTTTGACGGCTGTATTCACTATCTCGGAAATGGATCTATATGGTGCTATGGCTTTTAACTTCAAAGCGTTATGTAATTTTGGGTCGAAATACACGGTTGCACGCCTTGTGGGTGTTGCCATAACAGGCCGTGGCTAAACGGCGCCTCAGGCCGAAATGCGGTGTTGCCGCCCTCGCGAAACTGCTCACAACCCTGATGGTTGCTGCGCATTTCGCATCGGACGGCGCCTTGCCTTTCGACCTGATGCTTGTTTATCAACAGCCTGATAATCTGCCGTCACCGATGGCATGGATGGTCCGTTTCTCTTTGCGTGAGCGGTCGCAATACGCCGCGACGCCTTCGAGGACAAGGATATGGTGCTTGTTAACAATGTCGATGACCTTGCATTCGAGATTGGCCAGACATTCCTTGATCAGGGGTGAGCGAACATGTTTGCCCTTCACCGGCGTCAGACGAAATTTTTCAAATTTGTCCGTATCGGCGCCCGAACACGTTCCGATGCCGACCACCTGATCGATCAAGTCAAGCGTGGGAATGGCAATGACGCATTCCCTGGATTTGCGAAGTGCCGTATAGGAGTAGTTCCAGGGCCCGGTGGTTATGGCAAAGCGCGGCGTAAAGTCCACCACCATGGTCCAGGAGATGGTCATGATGTTGTGCTTCTCACCATCGTGTGTCGTCACCAGGACCACCGGTCCTGATTCGATCAGCGTGAAGGCTTTGTTGGTTAGCATTTTTCTCATAGCCATGGGCGCTTTCAGGAGCTTTTCCAAACGGACATGCTATGCGGTGTAAACGAAGCATAGGGTAGTTTGGATCCGAGCGAGTTTCTTGATTACAGGACGGAAGATAGATTCAATTACTTTTCCGATCTACAGGAGAAGTTTTTCCCTTGACAACCGAAGGCCATATAGATGTTATGCGTTTCGTTCCTCAACTTGAATATTAAACCCTTCACTTTGTTCCGGCTCTTGAAAATACTTGGTTACTTCATTGAACATTGACTCAGTGTCATAGATAGCCCTTTCTGGTAACTCTAATCGCCTTTTTTCAATTTGTTTTAGACAAATATCATCGCTCACATTGAGGTAGATAAGTTCGTTTGGGGCATTAGCTTCAGAAATAAGTTCTTTAAACCATTTTCGTTGATTTACAGTATTTGCTGGAAAATCCATTACAACATCTGTACCCGTTTTCAGTATATTCACAACATGCGCCTTAATTAGCGGTTTCAATAAAGATGAATAATGGAGATAATCTGCAAATGAAGTGATTTGACTGGGGTAAAGTGCCGACAACCATTCGTCCTCAGAGATCAGTACAGCATTGCGATCCTGAGATACTTGCTTTGATTTTGTTGATTTTCCAGCTCCCATCTTTCCAGAGAACAATATCAATGTTCCTATTTTCATTTTTTGTCCTTATTATGCATGTTGCATGATAATAACATCGTAAAATTATCTTGAGACAGTTGCGGCATACTTCGCAAAAGAAACAGGCCCGTTTCGGGCTCATATTTTATGTCAGTGGGCCAAAACAGAAGGCGCCCGAAAAGGGGAGATTTTTGCCGGCTTGGATGGTGCGGAAAAGTCGACTGCACGCTACCACGGCGGGTATGGCTTGTAAAGGGGAGTGGTTGGCGCAGCAGCGCTTCAGGGGAAGGTTATGGCAGCGGGCCTTTGAGCAGAAGCGCACCGCCAAGAAGCGTTGATGAATCCGTAAGAAACCACCGAAAGAGCGGTTTTGTCATCCCTGCGGAGGCAGGGAGCCAGACTTTTTTGCTCTGGACTCCCGGCTTCGCGGGAGTGACGATAGGAGTCTTTTTACGGCACCATCTGGCGTTCACAAAAGACGACCTCATTGCACCGTTCCGGCATAGGTGCCGGCTGCCTTGAGGGATGCCACCATCGCTTCCGGTGTTATTACGTCAGGGTCGTAGGTCACGGTGTTGATCTCACGCCCCCGGCGCCATCCGCGGGTGACCTCTTTCACGCCGTCCAGCCCGTCCAGGGCTGCCTTGCCCACGTCGTATCAGTGGACGTAGAAGGTGATCTCGGACAGGGGCGCATCGGCCCGGGCCGGGGCCGCCGCCCACGCGACGATCCCGGCCAGAAGCAGCAGCGTTGTCAGTATGCGTATTCTTTTCATAAGCCATTTCCTCCTTTATAGGCCGCGCGTGATCCCGGGTGAGTCTCCTCCCGCATAGCGGGGGGCCTCAGGAAACCCCCTCGAAGAGGGTTTGAAAACAGTTTTTGAGGTTTTGGTTTTGGATTTCCCTTTGTCCCGCGCCGAGCATCCCGTCTGCGGGCGGAAAAGACGCGGCGACCTGCTTGTCCGCCGAAGGCTTGCCGCAGGCGGGACGCGCAGGGTTAAGCGGGACACGGGCGTTTGAAGCCTGTCACGCCGAGGCGTGATTGCTTCCGTTTTCTTTCACGGGAAAGAAAATGAAGGATCCAATTGATGTAAAGGCACCCTGGATCGGTAGAACCTCTCCGCGTCCTCCACCACAGGTGGAGGGCTTAGATCGAAACTAGTTGAACAGCTTCGCAAATTGCCCATAGCCGTCCTTTGCCAGATCGGCCTGGGGGACGAAGCGCAAGGCCGCCGAGTTGATGCAGTAGCGCAGACCGGTGGGCTGGGGCCCGTCGTTGAAGACGTGACCGAGGTGGGAATCGGCGTGCTTGCTGCGGACTTCGGTGCGCACCATGAAGAGGCTGCGGTCCTTCTTTTCGACGACGTTCTCCGGCACCAGGGGCCGGGTGAAGCTGGGCCAGCCCGTGCCGGACTCGAATTTGTCCGTGGAACTGAACAACGGCTCGCCGGAAACGATGTCCACGTAAATCCCGGGCGCATGGTTGTCCCAGTAGGCGTTGTTGAAGGGCGGTTCGGTGCCTTCCTTCCGGGTGACCTTGTACTGCATGGGGGTCAGCTGTTCACGCAGCTGGGCGTCGTCAGGAATGGTATACATGGTCTTGTCCGCAGCGGCGGTCATCTTGTCGGGTTTCATTTCCTGCATATCGGATGTCATGGTCATATCGGGCACCTCTTTGCTCCAGGTTTCTTCTAAAAATTGGTCCCGTCCGGATCGCGAACGATACCATTTATAGCGGATCGGGTTTTTCTTGTAGTAGTTCTGGTGATACTCCTCGGCCGGGTAGAACGGTCCCGCGGGTTCGATCAGGGTCACGATGGGCTTGTCAAAGCGGCCGGAGGCGGCCAGCTTTTCCTTGGTGGCTTCCGCCAGCCGGTGTTCTTCTTCATTGCCATAGAAGATGGCGCTTTTGTACTGGGGGCCCCGGTCCACGAACTGTCCGCCGTCGTCGGTGGGATCCACATGCCGCCAGAAGACATCCAACAGCTGGGCATAACTCACCTTCGTCGGATCGTAGATCACTTGGACGGCCTCCACATGACCGGTGCGGCCGGAAGACACCTGCTCATAGGTGGGATTGACCTCTTTGCCGCCGGTATAGCCCGAGATGGCGTCAATGACGCCGTCCACCTTTTCGAAGTCCGACTCCGTGCACCAGAAGCATCCCCCGGCGAAGATGGCCGTGCGGGTCATGGCCGGGCCGGGCTTCATAGCCGGGTTGTCGCTTGTATCCATGCTGCGCACCTGGTGGTAGCCCACCAGGATCGCAGCGATTGCCAATGTGGTTATGATCAGGTTTCGCATCAGACACCTCCCTAAACGATGGTGTTTATTCAGATGGTCGGCAAGTCCTGTCTCAGGCGCCGCTTTTTCATGGTGATAGAGTAAGGCTTGAAAATGTAGGTGTCTTAAAGGGAATGTAAAGATCGCGTAAAGACTGGCGCATGTGCAGCCGGCCGCATCGCCGATGCTCGGCGCGGGACAAAGGGCAATCAAAAACCAAAAACACAAAAACCGAATTCAAGCCTGCTTGAAGGGGGTTATCCTATGTCTCCGGCGGTGTGACAGGCAGGGTCAGGTGGATCTGGAAGCGCCCCTCCTCCAGGGTGGCGGAAACCTTTCCGCCGTGGGCTTCCACCAGTTCCTTGACAATGGCCAGTCCGATGCCGGCCCCGCCGTGTTGCCGCGAGCGGGATTTCTCGCCGCGGTAGAAGCGCTCGAACAGATAGGGCAGGTCGTCGGCCACGAGCCGGTCGGCGCGGTTGCCGTAGTCGATGCGCACCTGATGGTCATCCCCTGTCAGGCGGATCTCGATGCGCCCCCCGGCCGGCGAATAGCGGACCGCGTTGTCGGTCAGGTTGCGCATGACCCGGGCCAGGCGGCGCCGGTCCCCGGCCACGATCAGCGGGCTTTCCGGGAGGTCCACGTTAACGGTGACGGACTTCTCCTCCATGGTGCGGGCAAAGGGCGCCAGGGCGGTCCGGATGATGTCTGTCAGGTCCGTGGGCGCCAGATCGAGCCGGCCGTGGGCCGCATCGGCCCGGGCCAGCTGCAGAACGTCTTCCACCAGCTCGGCCAGTCGCAGGGTTTCCGTCTGCAGCAGGGTGAAGGTTTCCTTGGAAAAGGGCAGCACGCGGTCGTCCAGGGCTTCCAGGTAGCCGCGGATATTGGTAAGGGGGGTGCGCAGCTCGTGGGCCACGTCGATCATCAGGGTGCGGCGCAGGCGTTCGATGGCCTCCAGGCTGGCGGCCATCTGGTTGAAGGCCTGGGCCAGCTGGCCCACCTCGTCCCGGGAACCGACCGGCACCCGGGTGCCGAAATTCCCTTCGGCGATTTCGCGCGAGATGACGGTCATGCGGGAGAGGGGCGCCAGGACGCGCCGCATCATGAGAAAGCTCAGCAGCACGGCCAGGGCTACGGCCCCGGCAAACGCCCACAACAGATAGCGGTGGATGGCGCTTACGAACATGGCGTGGGCCGGCCTGGGCGAGATGTTGTACTTCTCCATGAGGGTCACGAAATAGCCCGCCGCCAGGGTGTCGATGGAAAACCAGACGATGACCATGGCAAAGCAGATGACGATCAGGTGGATGGCCAGCAGCTTGAGGATCAGGTAGCGCTTCAAGGCGTGTTCCCCCCCTATTCCTCGGAATCGGCAAAGCGGTAGCCGATGCCCCGGGCGGTGAGGATGTAGCGCGGCCGGGACGGGCGGGGCTCGATTTTCTGGCGCAGCTTGTTGATATGCACGTCCACCACGCGCTCGATCACCACGGCCTCGCCCCGGGGATAGAGCCGGTCCAGGAGCTCGTCCCGGGTGAAGATCCGGCCGGGGGCGCCCATGAGGGCTTCCAGCAGGGCGTATTCGTGGGGCGTCAGGCTGACCGTCTCGCCCTTGACCTGCAGCCGTCGCTTCTCCAGATCGAGCCGGATATCCCCGTGGGCACGCTGTTTCCCTGGGCGGTCCGCGGAGGGCGCCGTCCGGCGCAGGATGGCCTTGACCCGGGCCATCAGCTCCCGGGGGCTGAAGGGTTTGACCACGTAGTCGTCGGCCCCCAGGGTGAGGCCGGCCACCCGGTCGATTTCCTCCCCCCGGGCGGTGAGCATGATGATGGGGACCTCGGAGGCCTTGCGCAGCTGCCGGCAGACCTCCCAGCCGTCCATATCCGGCAGCATGAGGTCCAGGATGACCAGGCTGGGGGCCTGGCGGCGGGCCTGGGCCAGGCCCGCGGGCCCATCCCCGGCGGTCAGGGCGCGGAACCCCTCCCGTTCCAGATAAAGGGCTACCAGAGCGGCGGTATTGTGATCGTCTTCGATGACCAGTACGGTTTGCATGGTCGCCCTCGCAGGCCGCGCATAAACGGCGCCTCAAGCCGAAATGCGGCTGCCGTTGGAATCTTGTGATGTATTCTCGGTACCTCCCCACCATAAAGATGGTTGGGATGGAATGCAAACGGGCCGCAGCTAAGGCAGCATTTTCAGAAGATCGGAAAGGCTGATCACAAACTGGCCCACCCCATCGTGGAGATAGATGCCGATCTGGGCGATCAGGCGATAGGCCAGGGCGAACTGGGCCAGGGCCCATCCGGCGATGGTGAACTGGCTGACACTGACCAGGCCTATGCCGAACTGCGACAGGGTAACCCCCCCGCAGGCAAACTGCCCGATGGCGATGACACCCCGGGCCACCACCGGTACCCGGTTGGGGCGGTATTTGAAGGAGACATGCACCAGGGGCCATCCCAAAAAGGTGGCCTGGGTCTTGTATTCGAAGCCGTAGCCGTCCCATTGCGGCTTGGCCGGATAAGGGGCTCCGCAGTTGGGGCAGGCCATAGCGTCAGACGCGACCGGATGCCGGCAGGATCGGCAGGGGGTCATTATTCCCGATGCTCCTCACTAATATAGTTCATATTTAACCAGCCGGCCGTCCAGGCCGCCCGTGGCCAGAGGCTTCTTCCAGGAGGGCTTCAGGCCCATGTTTTTGATATAGGCGCGTTCGCCGAAGTAGATAAAGGCCGTGGACCGGCGGCAGCGTTGTTTGAGAAAATCCCCCAACCGGCGGTAGAAGGCGGGCAGATCTTCCCCCTGGCTTAACCGGATGCCATAGGGCGGGTTGCAGACGATGACCTTGTCTTCGATAGCCGGGATGTCGAACGCGTCCCGCCGCTCGATGGTGATGTGGTGGTTGCGGGTGATGGCGTCCGCATTGGTACGCGCGGCCCGGACTGCGGCCGGGTCCAGATCGCTGCCGCTGATGAGGCCCGGCGGCGTCAGGACACGCTGGTTGAGCCCTTCCCGCTTGACCTGCTGCCACAGGGTATCTTTGAAGCCGGGAAGATGTTGGAAGCCGAAATGCTCCCGCAGAATCCCGGCCGGGGTGCCGGAGGCCGCCATATAGGCCTCGCACAGGAGGGTGCCGGATCCGCAGAAGGGATCCACCAGGGGGCGGCGGCCATCCCATTCCGTCAGGCGAATGACCGCTGCGGCCAACGTTTCCACCATGGGCGCGGCGACCGTCGCGCGGCGGTAGCCCCGGCGGTGCAGGGAGCCGCCCGAGGTATCCAGGCTGATGGTGGCCTGGTTTTTTTCGATATGCAGATTGAACCAGATGTCCGGGCTACGGGTGTCGATGGAGGGGCGCCGGCCGGTGCGCTGGCGGAAGTAATCCACTACCGCATCTTTAAGGCGCAATCCGGCGAACTGGGAATGGGTGATGGCGCTGTTGGCGACCGAGGCGAAGACGGCGAAGGTGCGGTCGGGATCGAGAAAGTCCTCCCATCGGATGCCGGCCGCCCGCCGGTAGAGCGCGTCATCGGACGGACAGGGGAAGGTAACCAGCGGCGCCAGCACGCGGCTGATCAACCGGGATTGGTGGTTGATCCGGTAGAGGACCTCGGGGGCCGCGTTGAAATGAAGGCCCCGGTAGGCGCTGCTGACCGCCGATGCGCCCAGGGCATCCAGCTCTGCCGCGGCCAGGTCTTTGATATCGTTGGCCACCTGGGCGAAATAGCGATTTGTCTTTTGATAGAGATACATGCGCCCCCGGGTTGTTCGAACTAGTTGAATGCAGCGTGCGACCGGCTGCGGTAATTCTTGTCAGTTGTATAAGTATATCAGACGACAGGGAGGCATGCCAAGGCAGGCGTGTCTGGATCGACCACTGATCTCAGCGGAACGGGTCCGGACGGTCTACTGCTCGTAGAAGATCCGGTAAGGGTGGCGATACTGGTAGACATAGGCCACACCGTCCGTGGTGTCGATGAGGAAATAATCGTAGTCGATACCCCTGGCTTCAAGCAGGGTTTTTACCACGTCGTAGCTCATGTGGTTCAGGTCGGTGACCCGGTACACCAGTCTGTAGGGGTGTTCCCGTTTCATGCGATCACCTTCTTTCACTTATAATATAGGCATTGCATGGGTCGGATGCACACAACGGCAACGCCCGGATGGGGCGGTGCCTGACATTTGATCCAAATCCGCCGCTTTGGGCGGAGGGCCCCCCCTGTGGGCCTCATAGCGCCGGGTATCGCCGGAAACCGGAGTCCCAAAGGAAAATTGACCCGCGAAGCCGCATCTGCTATCGGGGTGATCATCTGCCGACCCGATACCGCCCGGGCCGCATGACGGACCCATTTTCAACCTCGAGACCGGACCACGTGCCGAACGCCGCCCCCGCCCGCCACCCTTGGGCGATATTGCCGGAAGGGGCCGAAAGGGTTTCCCATGAGCGATGACTACCGCCGCATCGCCCCCTGGTACGATGTGTTGCTCGGTCCTTTTATCAGATCGCTGCGCCCCACGGGCTTCCGCCTTTTCCGGCCCGGACGGCATACGAACGTGCTGGAGGTGGGCTGCGGCACGGGCATGCAGCTGGCCCTTTTCAGGGCCCAGGGCTGCCGCGTAACGGGTATCGACCTGTCCACGGCCATGCTGCGGGTGGCCCGCGCGCGTCTGGACCGGGGCACACTCGTATGCCGGGGCGATGCCGCCCGCCTGCCCTACCCGGCGGAAACCTTCGATCTTGTCATGGCGACCCTGGTCCTGCACGAGATGGATCCGGCCGTGCGGTCAGCCGTGGTGGAAGACATGCTGCGGGTTATAGGGCACCATGGCCGGCTCGGCATCATCGACTACCACCCGCAGCCCCGCCCCTCGTTGAAGGGAGCCGTGGCAAGCGGCATCATCCGCGGCATCGAGCGGGCCGCCGGGCGGCGGCACTATACCAACTTCCGTCATTTCCGCGCGGCTGGAGGCATCCCCGGACTGGCCGCCCGCCACGGATTGCATATCGAGGGCTGCCAACAGGTCAGCGGCGGCAATATCGGCATCTACCGTTTGCGCCGAATGCCGCCGGGAGAAGGACCTGAAATGCAAAAGGCCCAAGGCGAGCAATGATGACTTCCACTCATCCGTAGCCGGATGTTAACCCTCAGGGAAAATGGTTCAAACAGGAGACACCATGACGTCCAAAGTCTATTTCTGGAATCTGCGCACGTCCATGAAAATGCCCTATGACAAGCGGATCAAGAAGCTGATCAAGCGGGCGGGCATCTTTGCGGCCATCACGTCCAGGGAACTGGTGGCGGTCAAACTCCATTTCGGCGAGGCCGGCACCACCGCTTTCATCTCACCCCTGCAGGTGGCCCCCATCGTGGCCCTCATCAAAAAAACCGGCGCCAAGCCGTTTCTGGCCGACACCAATACCCTCTATCAGGGCCAGCGTTTCGAAGGGGTCTCCCATGCCCTGGTGGCGGCCCGGCACGGCTTCGATCCCAACATTATCGGGGCCCCGGTGGTGATCGCCGACGGCCTGTGCAGCGGCAACGCCCGGGAGATTCCTTGCAAAGGCCGGCATTTCGAGACCTGCAGTATCGCCGGCGACATTGCGGACGCCGATGCCCTGGTGACCCTCAACCATTTCAAGGGGCATCTCCTGGCGGGCTTTGGCGGTGCCCTGAAGAACCTGGCCATGGGGTGCGCCACGGTCCAGGGCAAAATGCAGCAGCACTGCGGCCTGGGGCCGAACCTGATGTCGAAGAAGTGCACCGGCTGCGGATCCTGCGTGGCGGCCTGCCTCTACGGAGCGCTTGCCCTGAAAAAGAAGAAGGCGGCCATCGACCGGGAGCGTTGCGTGGGCTGCGGCGCCTGCATGCACGCCTGCGAATTCGGGGCCCTCATGATCGACTGGAAGGCGGACACGCCGGTATTCCTCGAACGGCTGGTGGAATATGCAGCGGCGGCCTTGGCCCCCCATCCCAAGACCGCCCACATCACATTTGTGACGCATGTCAGTCCCGGTTGCGACTGCGAGGGGCATTCGGACGCGCCCATCTGCCCGGACATCGGGGTGCTGGCCTCCAACGATCCCGTGGCCGTGGACCAGGCTGCCCTGGACATGGTGAACCAGGCCCCCCCGTCCTACCCGAGCGCGCTGCCCAAAGATCTGGCCGCCGGCGCCGACAAGTTCAAGGCCCTCCATGCGGACGTCGACGGGACCTACGCCCTGGACTATGCCGAAAAACTGGGCCTGGGAAGCCGGACCTACGAACTGGTTCAATCCTGACATTTCAACCCCCGGCCGACCCCGGTCCTGACGGCGGGCGTCGGCCAGGGGGTTGTCGATGGCGAAAACAATGCCCATTTCTATTCAGGCAGACCGCTGGGGATTTTGCCGCCGGACATGAACCCGCAATCAGGGAGGCGATCATGGTGGAATCGAATCCGTTGTCAGGTTTTGCGATTGTAGCCGGAATGCCATCGGAAGCGCTGGCCGAGATGGGGCGGCGGACGACCGTCAAGACCTTCGGGGCCGGAGACGTCCTTTTTGAGGAGGGCGTCCTGGCGACCGAGCTCTACGGCCTCCTGGAAGGCGAGGTCACCCTGAGCCTGGTTTTCCAGGACCGGGTGCTCAAGGCGGATGTCCGCCACGAGGAATACGTGCACAAACGGGTGGAAGTGATCGAGCAGGAAATGGTTTTCGAGACCATCGAGCCCGGTGAGATTTTTGCCTGGTCGGCCCTGATTCCCCCCCACCAGCTGACCGCCACCGCCCGCTGTACCGTACCCACGCGGGTGGTGGCCTTGCCGGCCGAGGACCTGGAGGACATTTTAGCGCGCCATCCCGAGGCCGGCGGACTGTTCATGAAGCATCTGGCCGAAGTGATCGCCCGGCGGCTGCGGCAGCGCACCGACAAGCTCATCGCAAGCTGGTATCAGGCCTTCGGGGAGGAGCGCCTGTGAGGGCGATCCGGCAGGGAGCCGGCTTTGAACGGAACTGAAACGGACGCCTGGGCCCCCCAGGATTTCGCCGATCTGCAGACGGCCGTCGGGCTGCTGGAACGAACGCCCTTCATCGCCCGCCTGACGCATTTCGCCGGGCAGCCCATCGAAAAGATGATGACCACCCTGCCGCAGCCGGTCGCCGCGGGTGTTCACGGCGCGGTCCGGGCCACCGTGACCCGCTTGCTGGGTCTGGCCCTGAAGACCATGGACGGAAGCGCCCACCCGAAGCCCTCCCGACGGCTCCATAAAATGGCCGGCGGCCTGAGCGGCGCCGTGGGCGGGGCCTTCGGCCTGTCCGCGCTGGCCGTCGAGTTGCCCCTTTCCACCGCCATCATGCTGCGCGCCATTGCCGCTATCGCCCGCAGCGAGGGGGAGGATCTGGCAACGGTGGAAAGCCGCCTGGCCTGCCTGGAGGTTTTCGCCCTGGGGGGACGGGGTTCAGCGGACGATGCGGCCGATACCGGTTATTATGCCGTGCGGGCTTCCCTGGCCAAGACCTTGAGCGAGGCCGCCCAGTATATCGCCCGCAAGGGGCTGACGGATAAGGGCGCCCCGGTGCTGGTGCGCCTGATGACCCAGATCGCTTCCCGGTTAGGCGTCCTGGTTTCGGAAAAAGCGGCCGTCCAGGCGGTGCCTGTTATCGGGGCGGCCGGCGGGGCGGCCATCAATCTGCTGTTCATCGATCATTTCCAGGACACCGCCCGGGGGCATTTCATCGTGCGCCGTCTGGAACGGACGTATGGGAAAGAAGCGGTGCAGCACGCTTACCATGAACTGCGCCGGTTCGGCGCAGCATCATCCACCGAATCCCCGGAATGAGGATCGAAAGGAATCCCCGTGCGCGTGGCATTGTGTATCATCATGCTGGTTTTGGGCGGATGTGTCGCCGTTCCGGATGGTGTCGAACCGGTGCGGGAATTCGAACTGGTCCGCTATCTGGGGCGCTGGTATGAGATCGCACGCCTGGACCATTCTTTCGAAAGGGGGCTCACCCGGGTGACGGCCGACTACAGCCTGCGGGAGGACGGGCGTGTGCGCGTCCTCAACCGCGGCTACCGTCCGAAGGAGGACCGCTGGGAGACCGCCGAGGGGGTGGCCGATTTCGTGGGCCCTTCGGATGTGGGGCGCCTCAAGGTGTCCTTTTTCGGACCTTTCTACGGTGCCTACAACATCATCGCCCTGGATAAAGCCCACTACGGCTATGCATTGGTGTGCGGCCCGGATCGATCCTATTTGTGGATTCTATCCCGGGAGCCCCGTCTGGACCCGGCCGTGTTTGAAGATCTTGCGGGTCGTGCCCAAGACCTGGGGTTCGCTGTTGAGGCGCTGATCCGGGTGAATCAGGAACCGGTTGACCGCACCCGGGCTGGCGATCAATTTTAGTTCATGGATCCCTTTTGGACACTGCCCGGGGACGGCAGGTAAGGCGCTCTCTATGGGCGGCCCGTCGTATTCTCCGCCAGGCTGGTCATGGCGGTCTGAATATAGGCGTTAAGCTCTTTTGACATTTCCCGGGTCCGCTGTTCATCATGGACGGCTTCCGCCCGGGGTGCGGGGTAAAGCTGATAGGTGCTGAGGACGAAGCGATCGTCCTGGGTCCGGGTCAGCACATAATCGCCTTTGATGAGCGCCGTGGTCTGATCGCTTCCGGACGGCTTGATGACGCCGAACCCGGGATCGTCAGCCGGCAGCGCCAGCAAGTCGCGCCCCCAGCATTGATGAACAAAGGGCTGGCCCAGCAGGCCGACAATCGTGGGCACCAGATCCACCTGGGTTCCGACAACGGAGGTCCGGCTTCCGTAGGCTTCGCGGATTCCCGGTCCGATCAGCAGCAGCGGCACATGGTACATCAGGATATCGATGCCGGCCAGCTGCTTTGGTACGCCGAAACCGTGGTCGCCGGTAATGGCAAAGAGGGTGTCGCGGTAGTAGGGTGATTTTTTAGCCGCTTTGAAAAACCGGCCCAGCGCCCAGTCCGAATACTTCATGGCCGTGAGGTGTTCCGCCAATGGACCGGTATCCGCCGGCAGGGGATCGAAGGGCAGGGGGGACGGCAGCACATAGGGCGTGTGGTTGGACAGGGTTTGCAGGACAGCGAAGAAAGGCTGGTTTTGGGCGGCCTTGTCTAGCTCGGTCAGGGCCTTGTCGAACATGTCCTCGTCGGACACCCCCCAGGTGGGATTGACGACTTTGGGATTGCGGTAATCCTGCCGGCCGACGAAGCGGGTCATGCCCTGGTTGCGGAAAAAACCCTCCTGATTGTCCCAGGCGAAATCCCCGTTATAGACGTACAGGTCGTTGAAGCCCCGTTCTTTCAGCAGAACGGGCAGCCCGGAAAAGGCATTGCTCCCCTGGGGCTGCTGCATCAGGTATTCATGGCCGGGAAGGTTGGGGAAAGAGGCCAGCGAGGCAAACATGCCCTGGTGGGTGTGGGTGCCGTTGGAAAAAAAGTGGTCGAATAAAAGCCCTTCCCGGGCCAGTTTGTCAAATTCCGGGGTAACGCCGTAATCCCGCTGCAAGGCGCCCACGAATTCAGCCGAAAAGCTCTCCATGATGATCACGACCACATTCTTGATGCGGTTGGGGGCCAGCTTGGATACCGGGCGATGCTCGCGCAGAACCGCATACCGGTCGGGATCGAGCAGCTTGTCGCGTCCGGTCACCAGCATGCCCCGCGTGACGGCGGTCGCTTCGTCACGGGGCAGGGCGCGCAGCCATTTCTCCCCTTTTTTTTGGCTTTCGACATCTTCCACGGCCTTGGCCAGCGTGAAGGTGCCGTTCAGGCTGAGGTGATTCGCGAAGGTGTTGGAACTGAAGTAGGCATCGCCCCATCGCAGGGGGGGGCCGGACCGCAGGGTTCCCCGGGCGCCGGTGACACCGAGCAGAACGACCAGGAGAAACGCCAGAATGTGAACCGCGGGGCGATAGGCAGGCCGCAGCCGCTTACCGTAGGCGGGGACATGCTTGTTCACCAGCAGCAGGCCGCCCATGTACAAACTCCAGAGAAAAGCGCACAGCAGGAGATAGCGGACCACCGGGAAACCGAACCACAACATTTGCAGAACGGTCTTTGGATCCTCTTTCAGGTACTGAAAAGCGATGCTGTTCAGCCGGGCATGAAATTCATGGTAAAAATCCAACTCGGCAATGCCGAGAAAAATGCAGACGGCGCCGCAGAACCCCAGCCAGTACAGGCAAGCCCTGCGCCATCCGGCGCTGACGGGAAAAAGGAGCATGAAGCCGAGGGGCAGCATGCAGTAGCAGACGATGATCAAATCGAAACGCAGGCCCACCCCAAAGGCCGTGACCAGGCTCGCGGTGGGAATGTCAGCGGTCAGATCGAAATTGCGATAAAGCAGCAGCGCCCTGAGCAGCGAAAAGGTGACCAGGAAAACCAACGCGCATCCGAGCAGAAACAAGATCTGGGTGCGTACCTCTTGAAAGGGCGTTATCCCTTTTTGGGGGGTACGATTCTCTATTGATGGCATCATGCAACCACTTCTAATTAGGATTAACGATAACAAAGGGATTATGACGCGATATCCACAAAAGGTTTACTTATATTGTATGGATAATGATGACAACATGATCTGCAGATTATCTTTTGGCAATATACCCGGCATGGCCCGGCTATGAAAATGGAAAGGGGGAGGCTTTTTCCGATCGTGACCGAGCAGGAACCGGTTGACCGCCGGCCGGCCGGCAGGCATGATGGGCGTATGCTGTCCACCCCATTTGACGACGATGCCTGCCGCGATGGCCTTCGGGAACGGATTACCGCCAACCTGCGCCGTTTCACGGTGTGCGCCAAGAACGGCCCTGCGAAACGGCGGGCGGCCGTGGCCGTCACGGTGGTGGAGGCGGGCCACGGGGCGGAGGTCGACGGCCTGCCCCGTCATCCGCAGTGGGATACCCGCGCCGCGGTCGTCCTGACCCGCCGGGCCGCCGGCCTGCGCCATCATGCCGGCCAGTGGGCCTTTCCCGGCGGACGCACGGAGGATGGGGAGCGACCGGAAGAGGCAGCATTGCGGGAACTTGCCGAGGAGGTGGGGCTGCAATTGACCTCCGACCGGATCATGGGCCACCTGGATGATTTCACCACCCGCTCCGGTTTCACCATTACGCCGGTGGTGGTCTGGGGCGGCCCCGTACGCCGGCTGACGCCCAACCCCGGGGAAGTGGCCTCGGTGCATCGCATTCCTGTCCAGGAATTGATGCGGCCGGATGCGCCCATCCTCGAGTCCATTCCCGCCAGCCGGCACCCCGTGCTCCTCATGCCGGTAGGACGCAGCTGGATTGCCGCCCCCACGGCCGCCATCCTTTACCAGTTCCGTGAAGTTGCGATCCGGGGCCGCGCCACCCGCGTGGCCCACTACGAACAGCCCTACTTTGCCTGGCGATAAACGCCGCGGCGTCGTTTCCCAAAACCCTTTCACAAGGGACGACGGTTGGCCATGGGTGACCAGATTACGATTTCCCTCTGGCTATTTCTCCTCCTGCTAGTGGTGGCCTTAATCGCCGTTCTCGATCGGGTGTTGATTCCCAGCACGCGGTGGTTCCTGCGCCGGCGGATCAACCGCGTGATCGATGAAATCGGAACCCGCCTGGACATCGAGATCCGTCCCTTTCAGCTCACCAAGCGCCAGGTGCTCATCGACCGGCTGGCGTTCGATCCCCTGGTTATCGAGGCCGTCCAGGAGTATGCCCAGGCCAGCGACATGCCCCTTGAAGTCGTACAGAAAAAGGTCATTGGCTATGCTAAGGAAATCGTGCCCTCCTTCAACGCCTATCTGTATTTCCGCATTGGCTACTGGGTGGCCAAAAAAATCGCGCGGCTGCTTTACCGGGTGCGTGTGGGCGTGATCGAAAACGAGGCTTACCGCACCGTCGATCCCGACTCAACCGTCGTTTTCGTCATGAATCACCGCTCCAACATGGATTATATCCTGGTTGCCTTTCTGGCCGCCGAGCGCACCACACTGTCCTATGCGGTGGGGGAGTGGGCCAAGATTTGGCCCCTGCATATGCTCATCCGGGCTATGGGGGCTTTTTTTGTCCGTCGCAGGTCGGGCAATCCCCTCTACCGGCGGGTGTTGGAGCGCTACATCCACATGGCCACCCGCGAGGGGGTCTGCCAGGCCGTCTTCCTGGAAGGCGGCCTCAGCCGTGACGGACGTCTGCGTGAGCCCAGGCTGGGACTGGTGGACTACATGCTCCGGGGGTACGATCCGGGCCGGGACCGGGACATCGTTTTCATCCCGGTGGGCATCAACTACGACCGCACCCTGGAGGACCGCAGCCTGTTGCGGGCCCTGGACCCGGAGATCCCAAAACGCAGCGGATGGTTCGTGATACGGACCACGGTTCGGTTCATCACCCGCAGCCTGGTCCTGATGGTCTTGAGCCGCTGGCGGCGTTACGGCTACGCCTGCGTCAACTTCGGCACCCCCCTGTCGGTGCGGACCTACTGCCGGGAACAGAACCTGCAATTCAACACCTTGCCGCGATCCGAACGTTTCCACCAGGTTGAGCGGTTTTGCCGGCGCATCATGCGGGCGATCGCGGATGAAGTTCCGGTGCTGCCGGTCTCCTTGGTCGCCAACGTTTTTCTGGATGCTCGTGGGGAGGGTATGGACATCCTGGAGATCGAGCGGCGTATCAACCGGATGCACAGCGCCCTCGCCAGGCGGGGGGCGCCGGTTTTCGAGGTGCTCCGGAGCACCCGGGCCCGGGTGATTTCCGAAGCGCTCCGCATGCTGTTGCTGCGGCGTCTCGTGACGGAGGATCATGGCGTGTTCCGGGCCGTGCCTGAAGAAAGGGCGGTTATTGCCTACTATGCCAACGCCATTGCCCACTGGTGGGATGCACCTGCTGCGGCAGAGGCCTCCAAGGAATCGAGGAAACCAGCACCATGACAGAATTGACGATCGTCAACGGGTATCGCCCGGGGGCCATCGGCCGGGTGGCCCAGCTGCACGGCGAATACTACCACCGCCAGTGGGGATTCGGCCTGTTTTTCGAAGCCAAGGTGGCCACCGAATTGGCAGCTTTTTTAAGCCGCTGCGACGAAACCCGGGACGGCTTCTGGACGGCGGAGGCCAATGGACGGGTGGAAGGCGCCATCGTCATCGACGGCCAGGACGCGTCCGGGGCCGGGGCGCACCTGCGGTGGTTCATCGTGTCCGACGTCTTGCGGGGCCGGGGGGCGGGCCATCGTCTCCTGGAAACAGCCATGGATTTCTGCCGCCGGAAGGGGTATTCTAAAGTGTATCTGTGGACTTTTGAAGGCCTGACGGCGGCGCGCCATCTCTACCACAAATATGGGTTTGCCCTGGCAGAGCAGCGCCGGGGCGCCCAATGGGGTGTTACGGTCCATGAGCAGCGGTTTGTCTGGTCCGGCACGCCCGAGCACTGATGCGGCGGGGCGCGGCCGACACCAAAGAGGAAGGATCACCAATGAAATTGCGGGCGTGCGGGTCGCTGCTGACCTTGCTGCTGCTCCTGTCGGGATGCGGATTCAGCGACAGCCGGGAAGCGGCCGCCGAAGTGATGGAACAGTATTTTACGGCCATCAAGGGGCAGGATTATGCTGCCGCCATGGTTTTTTATGCGGACGGCTTTTTCGCGGACGCCTCCCGGCAGGAATGGGAGGCCCAGCTGCGGCACTACAACCGCCGGCTCGGCGACCTTGAATCCTATGAGGCGGTCAGTTGGAATGTCCAGAAACATGCGGGATCCAACGCGGGCACTTTCGTGCGGGTCATTTACAAGACCAGCTACTCCCGCCATCCGGCGGTGGAGCAGTTTATTCTGAAGAAGACGCAGGACGCGTACCGGATCGTTGCCCACCGGATTCAAGCCGAAGCGATGCCGCAAGGGGAGACCCAATTCATCTAGTGTCCCTCCAGAGACGGCATCTTTCGATCCCGGCCGGCGTTCTCGCCTCCTGTCGGTCCTCGGCGTAGCCGGGCTACGCCTGTGGGCGCCAGTCGGCTGCGGTTTGTCGAACACCGATGTGTTCAGCGACCAGATGTGAAATCCCGCGCTGTGCGGCGGGAGCCGGAACCAAAATCTACCATCGCTGGAGGGGCACTGTTTACGCATGCGTAAAAGGGCGCGCATATCGGTACGCAGTTACAGCAAGCCCAGGGAGCGGATGGCATGACGACCATGGACTGGACGGCCATCATTGTGATGGGCGCCGCGGCGGTGGTGACGGCGATTTCCTTTGCCCTGATCGCCAACACGCTTTTCGAACACGGCCTGGCCGACCGCAACCACCCTCCCGCAAACATCCTTACCCTTTACAAGCGATACCGGCACCACATGCGGTCCACGACGGGAGACGCGCCTATCTTTTTGTGGATCCACATGGCGGCGGCCGGCAGTTTCATCGGGGCGGGTGTGGTCTATATGCGGGTGCGTTTGGTCTTCAATTGGACGTTTTAAGGTGCGGGTCGGCGCTCCGGACAACCACCAAAAGGATAACATCATGAAGCGGGTACTGATCGAACCAGCCGACTACGGGAGCGTGGGCCAGGTCGTGGACCGGGTCTTCGACTGCTTTCCCCTGCCAATAACGGGCAAGAAAGTGCTCATCAAACCCAATGTGCTGCGGGCCTCCGAAGCCCGCGAGGGAATCGTCACCCACCCGGCCGTTCTGGAAGCTGTCGTGCGAAAAGTGCAGTGCATGGATCCGGCCGAGATCGTCGTGGGGGACAATCCGGGCCTTTTCAGCTACGGCGACAATGAAGCGAGCTTCCGCAAGACGGGGCTGATGGCGGCGGCCCTGGGCTGTTACCGCAATATCGGCAACGAAGGCGTCACGGTGGATTTCAACCCGGACTTCATGCCCCGTGTCAGCGTGTCCCGGGCGGTACTGGAAGCCGATGTCGTCATCAGCCTGCCCAAATTCAAGACCCACGGCCTGACGGTGCTGACCGGCGGGATCAAGAACAGCTACGGCATTCTGCCGGGCGCCCAAAAAGCCATGCTGCACCGGATCGCCGGGAGTCCGGAGCGGTTTCACGAGCTGGTGGTGGAGGTGTTCAAGCTGCGCGTCCCGGACCTTTTCATCCTGGACGCCGTGGTCGGCATGGAAGGCAACGGGCCTGCTTCCCCGGAGTTGCGGGACATCGGCCTGATCCTGGCGGCCGACAACGCCGTGGCCCTGGATGCGGTCATGGCGGTCATGATGGGAGTGGCGCCGGAACGGCTGGGGTTTTTACGCAAGGCCCGAGCGGATGGGCTCGGTGACTACGACCTGGCGACAATCGACATTATCGGCGCGCTGGAGCCGCTGCCGGACTTCAAATTGCCTCCCCTGAGCGGATCCGCCATCCAGGACAACGCCGCCGCCCAAGGTTTCATCGCCGAGCGGACCCGGCTGCGGCCCAAGGCCGACCCGGCACTGTGCACGGGTTGCGGCACCTGCGTCGACCAATGCCCGGTCGGGGCCCTTTCCATGCCGGAGGACCTGCCCGTGGTGGATGCCGATACCTGCATCACCTGTTTCTGCTGCCAGGAAGTCTGCCCGGAGAAGGCCATCGCCCTGGCGTGAGGGGTCTGAAGGATTTCGGGGCCATAAAGCACAAAGAATTCAATGGGTTAATGGGGTCATAGGTCTATGGAAAAAAACCGCTTAAATCCTGTCCAGATAAGTCATGCTGCCAGAGGCGTTGTCAAAACGGCATTCCGTATTAGGCTAGGATAAAACGTTTACGAAAGGAAAGCCGCTATGTCCGACACTTCATCCACGGCCAAAGGGGTGCCGTTTGATGCCGCCCGCCACGTGGCCTATATCGAGGGCGCGGTGGTCAGCAAGACCCTCATCAAGAAAGAGACCGGCAACGTTACCCTGTTCGCTTTCGAGGCGGGGCAGGGCTTGAGCGAACACACGGCGCCCTTCGACGCCCTGGTCCACATCCTGGACGGCGAAGCCCGGATTACCATCGGCGGGGAGGCCCAGACGGTGACCGCCGGCCAGATGATCATCATGCCGGCGGACGTGCCTCACGCGCTGCAGGCGGAGAAGGCGTTCAAAATGCTGCTCGTCATGATCCGTGGCTGACGGAGGCGTAAAATGCCCGATCTCCGCGTTACGCGCCTCCCTCGTCACTGCGGCGTACCGGTGTACGCCTCGCTCCTCCGGAGGCGCAAGCCTTGATCTCGACCATTTTACGCCTCCGTCCGAGGTGATTGGCCTAGATTGGGATTAGGGGGCACATCGGGTTCGGCGGCGGCGGCGTACGGGCGTACGCCTCACCGCAAACCTTCGTGCGGCCTTGGTCAGGTCCAAAAATCCTCATTTCTGAATCGGATACATACGGTGCCTAAGTGGAGGGATGGAAAGGAAAGCATATCGGGGGCGTAAAATGCCCGATCTCCGCGTTACGCGCCTCCCTCGTCACTGCGGCGTACCGGTGTACGCCTCGCTCCTCCGGAGGCGCAAGCCTTGATCTCGACCATTTTACGCCTCCGTCCGAGGTGATTGGCCTAGATTGGGATTAGGGGGCACATCGGGTTCGGCGGCGGCGGCGTACGGGCGTACGCCTCACCGCAAACCTTCGTGCGGCCTTGGTCAGGTCCAAAAATCCTCATTTCTGAATCGGATACATACGGTGCCTAAGTGGAGGGATGGAAAGGAAAGCATATCGGGGGCGTAAAATGCCCGATCTCCGCGTTACGCGCCTCCCTCGTCACTGCGGCGTACCGGTGTACGCCTCGCTCCTCCGGAGGCGCAAGCCTTGATCTCGACCATTTTACGCCTCCGTCCGAGGTGATTGGCCTAGATTGGGATTAGGGGGCACATTGGGTTCGGCGGCGGCGGCGTACGGGCGTACGCCTCACCGCAAACCTTCGTGCGGCCTTGGTCAGGTCCAAAAATCCTCATTTCTGAATCGGATACCGAAGGTGCCATACATTGCTCATCCGCCCGGGGGTGATTCCCGATCGATGATGATCAGGGGGATACCGTGGGGCGGTTCATCGGCTAGGCCAGCGGCAGGGCCTTGACGCGCGGTCCCACAAACATACTAACCGGTCGTCCAAAGAACAACAGGGAGGGTTACCTTTATGAAATGGCATTGCGGCCACTATCTGGCCATCAGCGCATCCTTGTTTTTGATCTGCTGCGCCGGCGGGTCCCGTTCCGAGGCCCAGCCCTCCGCTGTCCTGGATTCGGCCGGGCGGCTCCCGCCCTGCCCGTCCTCCCCCAATTGCGTTTCCACCCTGGCCCAAGATCCGGAGCATCAGATGGCGCCCCTGCCCTACCGGATCGATCGGGCAACATCGCGTCATCTGATCATGTCCATCGTCGGCGCCATGCCGCGAACCACCCTGGTGGTCGATGAGGACCACTACCTGCACTACGAGTTTCGTTCCCGGGTGTTCGGGTTCGTGGACGATGTGGCATTTGTGTTCGACGATGAAGCGGCGCTCATTCAGTTTCGTTCGGCCTCGCGCACCGGCTATTCGGATTTCGGGGTCAACCGCAGCCGCATGACCGCCATCAGCGAGGCTTATCAAAGTGCACCCCTCGCTTCAGCGGGCAACCCTTCCTGAAAAAGGGAAGCGGCGGCGATGACCTATAATTTCGATCCCGAGCGGTGGTACGCCAACGAACAGGACGCCCTGGAACGGGCCCTTCGCGCGGGCCGGCTGGACCGGTCCGCCTACGAAGCGGCCTTGGACCGGCTTCAGCAGCGAGTCGATGATCTCTGGGACCGGCTGGACGGCAGCTATCGGCTGCCCGGCGGCGGGAACGATTAGCAGGGGGGCGCACGCCGTGACGAGAAAGAGGGGCGATTATCTTCCCCGAATCATAATGGGGCTAATGGCGGCGGTCGTATGTCTCGCGGGCCGTCAGGCGACGTGCGAGGATTTCAGCAGCCGCCTGGCCCGGGCCGCCCTCGAACGCATCCGGCATCGGGTGGTGTACGACGGGTCCTACTATCGGATCGCCTATCCCGGCGGCGACGTGCCAGCCCATGTGGGGGTCTGCACCGACGTTGTGATCCGCAGCTACCGCGCCCTGGGCGTCGACCTCCAGCAGGCGGTGCACGAAGACATGGTCCGGCATTTTGCCGCCTATCCTTCCCGGCGCATTTGGGGTCTTAGTCGCCCGGATTCCAACATCGACCATCGGCGGGTACCCAACCTGCAGGTATTCTTGGCCCGCAAGGGAACCGTGCTGCCCGTGGCAACCCGTCCGGACGCCTACCAGGCCGGCGATCTGGTGACCTGGATGCTGCCGGGCGGCTTGCCCCATATCGGGATCGTGGCCGATCGTCGCACCGCCGACGGCGTGCGGCCCCTGATCGTCCACAATATCGGTGCCGGTCCCCGGCTGGAGGATATGCTCTTCCGCTACCCCATTACAGGCCATTACCGCTACCAGCCGGATGATCCTGCCCTGCCGGCGGCCTCCGTCCCCTTACGAACGATACCCGCAGCCCCCATGGGAGATCCATCATGAGCGAAGCCCTATTCTGGCTTTACCTGACCAATGCCGTGCTGCTCATCGATCACGAGATCGATTCGGCCTACTGGCAGGAGTGGAACCTCTTTCATCTGCCGGGCGGCATTGCAGGCTTCCTTCTGCTGCATTTGCCGCTGCTGCTGGTCATCCTGTACGGTCTGGCGGCCGTCGCCCGGCAGCAGCCTTCGGCCGCCTGGTTTTCACTCCTCTTGAGCGCCGGCGGCGTGTTTGCCTTCGCCATCCATACCTATTTTCTCAAAAAGGGCCGGCAAGAATTCAACCAGCCGGTATCCAAGTTCATTCTATGGTCAACGCTGCTGGTTTCGCTCTGCCAGATGGCACTGACTGTTCTTTATCTATCCCGCGGGGCGGCGGCGTGACGCCCCATCCAGCAGTGCGAATTCTCCAGAGACAGCGTGTTTTGGATGCGGACCGGCCGGCGTTTGCGCATCGTGCGCCTGTGGGGGATTGAGAGAGGGGTCCATGGTCCAGGATATTCGCGATAAGCCCGCCATCGGTCACGAGGATGTGGTGGGGCTCAATTTCATCCGGGCGGAGAGCCCCTATCTTTTTCGGCGCCATTTCCGGCAGGGGCTCCGGTCCCATATCATGGAGATCCTGCAGCGATCGGACGTGGCCGCCGAGAATGGGGGCATCGTGGTGGACGGGGTCCGCCGGTTTCCCCGGGCCCGGCCCGATTTCATGCTGCGCATCTTCCGGGCCCGGCTGCAAACCCTGGAACAGGCCCTGGCGGAGATCGGACGGGTCAAGGTGGTGGAGACCTTTCTGGGGCCGGACTGCATCGCCGAATCCTGTGAATTCCTGGTGGATTATCGGGGACCCGCGGGATGCGGCATCATGCTGTGTGGTTTCCAGGCCTACACCGAAGGCGAGATATTGGATCCGTGGGGTTTGCTGGACCACGGCCCGTTGTTTCCAACCCTGTACCAAAGCCTTCACAAGGCCGGCGAGCGTTCCGGGGCCCATCGGCGAGACTGGATCCGCACCGCGCAAGGCAAGGGGCGGCACTTTATTCAGGCGGTCAAGCGGATGATCGCCGAGGTTCGCCATGTCCCGGATCTGGCCGGTGCCGGCAACATCGTGATGACCAAAGCCGGTCAGGTCAAACTCGTGGATATCAACAATATCTCTCCGGTGGTCTTTGGTGACGAAATTTTCCTGGACGACAAGGGCTACCCGGTGTGCGACAAGTCCATCGAAGCCCTTGCATTGCTGGAGCAGAAAGTCACCGGGCAAGCCACCGCCGGGGACGAGGAGCCTTACCGCTTTTTTCTCGCGCCCGAACGCCGGCGGCGGGTGAAGCACCAGGAGGAATTGTTCTACCGCCCGGATTCCTGACGCGTTTGAACCCCCCCCGGTATCGTCGCCTCCGCTTTACGCCATGCCATCGCGGCCGCGTTTTGCGCCGGCCGCCCCCCGGCCGCCCGGCCGTTTGGCCTGACAGGATTTGACAGGAGGGCTGACGGAAAGTGTCAGTATTTCGACGGGGTTGGCTCTATCACAATCTTAACTTATCGGAATAAAAACAAATTTCTTTTTGGCAACCTGTGGCATGGAAGTTGTATCAGTTTCCCCCGGGCATCTCCTTGGCATGCAATTCAATCTGTTTCACCCCTGACACAACAATCAAACGTGTGCACGATCCGATCGAAGAGGCCCGACCCCGGAACCATCCCCAGGGGTCATGACAGCTGCCGTTTTCCCGGAGGATCACGTGAATTTCCGGCCGCAAGAGGAAATGGAAAAATGAAGCACCGCATTTGGCTCATCGTGTTGGCATTCACCTTCCTGGGCGCAGGCGCTAGCGGCGCCGAAACCATCCAGCTGAAGGACCGCAACCGGATCTCGGCCCCGGTCATCAAGGAGTCCGCCGACCTTGTCTATGTGGATCTCGGTTTCGATATTCTTAAAATTCCCCGCACCGCCATCGCCAGCATCGACGCCCCCGGGGTGTCCGCCGCGCCGGCACCGCCGACCGCACCCACCGGGAGCAAAGGGCTCTATACCCTCGGCAATCCGCAGGTATACTCCACCGTGGAGGGGGTTCAGGCCTTCGGTCCGGCTGTGGTGGTGGTCAAGTCGCCGGCCGGATTGGGGTCGGGCTTCATCGTGCATGAGGACGGCTACCTCATCACCAATTTCCATGTGATCGAGGGGCAGAAGCATTTTACGGTAACCCAATTCGTTCAGGCGGGGGCCGAGCTCAAACGCGTCATTCACAAAAAGATTCGCATCGTCGCCCTGGATGCCTTTCATGATCTGGCCGTGCTGCAGATCGAGGATGAGCACGAGACGCCCTTTCCGAAGGTGGTGCTCAGTCTCGATGAACCGGTCTACGGGGAGAGCATCTTCGTTATCGGCAACCCGGCCGGGCTGGAGCGCACCGTTACCGAAGGCATCCTGAGCCACACGGGACGGCTTTTCGAAGGCAGCCTGTACCTGCAACTCGACGCCTCGGTCAATCCGGGCAATTCCGGCGGCCCGCTGTTCAACAGCCACGGCCAGGTCATCGGCGTGGTCAATATGGGCAGCCGGGTCATGCAGGGACTCAATTTCGCCATCCCGGTGCGGCATGTGACCTTTCTCCTCGATCATGTCGAAGCCTACGCCTACGACACGAGCAATTCGGAATCCGGTTTCGTCTATGTGTCGGCGCCCCCCAACCCCCTCAAACACCAAGAAGAGGCCGCCCATGAATAAGCTGCGACCATTTGCTGTTTCCGTTCTCACCCGACTCCTGGCAGTACTGGCGATCATATTTCTGGCGGCCTGCAGCGGGGGACCCGAGCAGGACAACCGGCCGCGCATGGCGCGTCTCGACCTTGTAACCGATGCGGATATGGTCGTGCACTGCACCGGCACCGCAGCCCTGTTGAGCGCCATTGAAACGTCTCCCCTGGGCCGTTTCTGGAGCAGTCCGGAGATGGAGGCCTTTCGCGACGGTCGGGACCTGAAGGAAGAATTGCGGCGGGCCCTGGTTGATCAGTCAGACGGGGACAATGCCGCCAAAATCCAGGAGATCTATCTGGAAGAGATAAAAATGCTGCGCGGTGAGGTCGTTCTGGGATTGGACTTCGCCGATTACGACGGGCAACCGGCCGTCACCCTCGTTGCCGCCATGAGCGAAGCGGATCACAAGCGCAGCCTCGAAATGGACACCCTTCTTTTTAAGCTGGAAGATGTGGAAACCATCAAGGCCAGCGAAGACTTCCGGGGCACGACCCTTTACACCTATATCCGCAAAGAAGACCAGGGCGATCGCTTTCTCTACCAGGCTTTTTATGAGGGCACGCTTTTGGCGTCGGAAGACCGGGGCTGGCTGGAACACGCCCTGCTGCAGTTGAAGGAAACCCCGGCCCGGGAGCCGGAGGGCTCCCCCGAGCTGACCCTGACGGCCAAGGCCGGCCTCATGGACCGGCTGCAGTCCCTGCTGGCGGAGCGGGCGGCCGAAGAGGAATCCCCGGTGGATCCGCTGACGGTCGTCAAGAGCCTGGGGCTCGATGCGATCGGGGATGTCCGCCTGACCCTCGCCCTGCAGAAAGACCAGGCCGATATGGGGTTTCAGGTGGCACGGCGCGGCGAGTGGAACCGCGGGCTGATGGTCCTGATTCCCCCTGAGCCGGCCCCGCTGGATTTCCGCTTGGCCTACGTCCCCCGGAATGCGGCCAGCTATCAGGTGGCCCGCCTGGACCTGAATGCCTTCTGGACGCAGGTGCCGGAAATCCTGCGGCAGATCTCACCGGAATTTCAACTGCAGTTCAATATGGGCGTGAACGCGGCCGGCGGCCTGATGGACATCAATGTCAACGAAGATCTTTTCAACAATCTGGACCGGCTGATCTTCACCTATACCTGCCTCGAAGACGACCGGCAGCAATTTCTATACGGCCTGAAGGTCAAAGACAGCGATGCCATGACGCGCACCCTGAATAAACTTTTTGCCGAGCACTCCCCCATCGTGGCGCAGCTGGGGGATTTCTACCGTCCGACCGATATCCAGGGGCATATCATTCACATGATCCAGTTCCCCCTGCCCGCCGTCGAGGGGGGGGTGCCGGTTTACAGCGACGTCGGTTTGACGGTCGTCGATCGGGCCCTGATCATCGGCCAGGGCGATTTGCTGGTGGAGTATGTCCAGGCGGCCGTGAACAACCAGGGCCGGCCCGAATTTTACGAGCAGCCGGCCTTCAAGGCCATGCTGGCCCGAATTCCAGGTGATGCCTGCAGTTACGGCATGAGCGATCTGTCCGCCTACATGCGGTTTTACGTGAACCAGATGCGCACGGCCATGGTCCAGGCCGCCACCCCGGCCAGCAGTGATGGTGATGATGACCGGAAGTCCAATCCCTGGGGGGCCCTTTTTAAGGATTTCGACGTCGACAAGCTGCCGTCGGCCGAGGTCATGGCCCGCTATTTCGGGGTCAGCGATGGCTACAGCGTCATGGACACGGCCGGTTTCCGGTCCGTGATGACGATGCGCTATCCGAATCAATAGCGGCCTTTGGAAGAGGCGGCAGCTGTTTAAGGAGTGCCTATCTATAAATGGTAGATTTTGGTTCCTGGTCCCGCCGCACAGCGCGGGATTTCGCATCTGATCCGTATATACATCGGTGTTCAACAAACCGCCGCCGACGGGCGCCCACAGGCATAGCCCGGCCACGCCGAGGACCGACAGGAGGTGAGAACACCGCCAGAGGCCAAAAGATGCTATTTATGGATGGGCACGGAGTTCCTTGCGGGGTGAAAATACACCGAAGTGCCCCCGGGGCCAAAGCGGGTGGGGCGTGACCGTCGATGGACGGCCAATTTTACAGACACAGGGAAAGCAATTCATGCGAAACACCATTGTTGCCATACTGACCGGTTGCATCCTGCTGGTTTTTCTTCCCCCGCATGCGGATGTGCGCGCGGCCTCCCGGGCCTTCGGCTTCGGCGATCGTGAAATCTATGAATTCAAGGATGACACCTCACAGTTGCAGATTGACGACCTCAATGGGGACGGCTTCGACGATATCGTTTTCCTGAACAACCACATGTCCCGCATCGAGGTGCTGATCCGCAAACCCGACCGACCGAACGTGGCCGAGGACGGCCTGCCGGCCCTGGCAGACGCCTTCGGTTCGGCGGGTTTCCTCTTGGATCAGAAAACCGCCCAGCTGGAGGTGCTGGATCTCAACGGCGACCATCGCCCGGACATCCTGACGGCCGGAACCCATCGCGGCCTGCGGATCTACCTTCAGGATCCCGCAGGGCGCTTCGGCAATGCCATCTCGCCCGCCGTGAAACAAACCGATCAGCTGATGGGGGTCAGGGCGGCCGATTTTGACAATGACGGGTATCCCGACATCCTGGTCGGCCGCCGCCGGTATGCCGAAATTCTGTACAACGACGGCCGCGGGCGTTTCCGGCGGCGTCTGACCATCGACTATACCGCCCCGGAGTGCGAGGGGGTGATGACCGGCGATTTCAACGGCGACGGGCGCCAGGATATCCTGCTGCGCTTTCCCGAAGAACAGCTTCCCCTGCGCCTGTTCCTGGGGCGTCCGGAGGGCGGCTTCGGCTGGGAGCATCCCCTGGAGACGCCTCCCCTGGGTACGCTGAAGCCGATTGCACTGGCCGATCAGCCGGCCGATCAGCTCCTGGCGATACTCAAAAATGGCGTGAACATTCACCACTACGAACTGGCCCGGGAGGCGTCCGGTACCCTCTGGGACGCCTCCGCGCTGGCCGCACTCCGCCTGGTGGCACCCGGCACGGGCGGCAAGATCCCCCTGTCATGGGCCGTTGCGGATTTCAACGGCGACGGCCGCAGGGACTACGCCGTCAGCGCGCCCGAACTTTCCCGCATCATGATTTACCCGGGCGGTGATCAGGGCCTGAATCCCGTCCCCCAGGCCGTCAGCACCCTGCACCGCATCAAATCCATGGGCGTCGACAACCGTGGCGACCTCTATGTCTTCAGCCCGGAGGAAAACGCGATTGCCTGCCATCCGGCTGGCGCCGCCACGGCCTTCCCCGGTTTCATCGATCTGGAAGGGACGCCTCTTTTGATGGCGCTTTCCCCATATAATCAGGGGGTTTTCACGATCCTCAAGCGTAAGCCCGATCGCCTGTATTTTTGCTGGGCGGACCGCGGCGGCGAGAAGCGCACCGTGCCCCTGAAGATTCCTGCCGACCAGATCCCCGATGCCATGCGCATCTTTCCTGTTTCAAAGGGCCAGTGGGGCGTCGTATGTTTTTTCCCGTTAAAAAAGCCGCTGATGCATCTATGGAGCGGTCGCAAGCTGACGCCGGTGTCCGAAAAACAGCTACGGGCCCTGGGCGTCGGCCTGACCCCGGAAGACATCAGCCCGGTCGGCCTGCCGGATGCGCCCGGCGTTATCATCAACGAGGGCCAGGCGGCCAGGCTCTACCGCTTCAAGGCGGGGCAATTCGAGATCGAACGTCAATTCAGCTTGCCGGATGAAAACGCCGACCTGAAATTCGGCGTCATGGCCCAGGGACCCGCCGCCGCGCCGGGCTATCTGTTTTTCAACAAGCACGGCAACGAGCTCTGCTGGTTTTCCCAAGACGAGACGCAGCCTACGTTGTCCGTGGCGCTGGCCGACGACTTCCCGGAGATGGCCGGCATCGTGCCCCTGAATGAAGAAAAGGAAGAGGGCTTTTTACTGCCCGGCCGGACCGAGACCCGCTGGGTGCAGGCGGATGCGGCCCCTTACCGTCTCAAGACCATCAGCGGCTACACCAGCCGTGCGGAAAATCCCAAACTCTGGAATCTCTACCCCCTGACCCTCGGCAACCCACCCCGGCCCATGGCCGCCGCCCTGGACGCCAAAAACGCCTCGATGGAACTGATGTCGTTCCGGGAGGGGGCTCTGACGGAAGAACTCAGTTTCAAAGTCTTCCAGGGGCCGCAATTCAACCGGGATGAAAAGGGCTGGTACTACGAACCCCGGGAAGTGGCCTCCGGCGATTTGAACGCCGACGGCCTGATGGACCTGGCCATCCTGGTCCACGACAAGCTGGTGATTCATCTGGGGGAATGAAAGGCGTCTTCTTGCGAAGCGAATTCGCTATCGGTAGCGACGACATTAACCCACCCCCCGAATTTCTCCCATTTACGGCGGCAAGCGATCCTCTTTTTCTCCTTCGCTTGCCGCCGTTTGTCTTGTTCGGTTTCCATACAGACTGAATCAATATGTTCATAGGATAAAGTGCCCCAAGGGTAGAAATTCTCGTAAAATTTGGATTTTTGCGGGGATTTCTATTCCATGCGCCGCTTGAACAGCCACGCCGCAGCCGTCAGGGTCACCATGGCGATGATCACCATGGGCAGGGTGTTGGAAAGCACATCGGCCAGGGGCATGTCCTTGAGGAAGACGCCCCGTACGATGATCAAAAACCAGCGCAGGGGATTGATCAGGGTGAATTCCTGCAGCCAGGGAGGCATGTTTTCGATGGGGGTGGCGAAGCCGGACAGGATGATGGCCGGCGGCATGAAGACGAAGGCCCCCAGGATGGCCTGCTGCTGGGTCATGCAAAGGCTGCTGATGAAAAGACCGATGCCCACGATGGCGAACAGGAAAACCACCAGGGCGCCATAGAGCAGGAGCAGGGAGCCCTGGAAGGGAATCCGGAAGACGAAGATGGCGATGGCCAGCAGCAGCGAGGCCGAGCACAAAGCCAGGAAGTGGGCCGGCAGGGCCTTGCCCACCAAAATCTCGGTGGGCTGCAGGGGCGAGACCAGGAGCTGCTCGAAGGTGCCCATCTCGCGCTCCCGGGCCACGGACAGGGCGGTGAGGGTGAGACTGATCACCGTGGCGAGGATGCAGATCAGGCTGGGCACGGTATACCACAGAAATTCCAGGTTGGGGTTGAACCAGTTGCGCGTCTCCAGGACGACCGGTTGCGGGGGTGATCCAGGGCCGCGCTCGGTCAGGTAACTTGCCAGGATGCGCTGGGCATAGCCCCGCACGATCTGGGCCGTGTTGGTCTTGCGGCCGTCCAGGAGCAGTTGCACCGCGGTGGGCCGGCCGTCGGCCAGGCGCCGGGAAAAGTCCACCGGCACGACGAGGACGGCCAGCACTTCCTGGCGGTCCAGGAGCGGCTTGATCTGGGCCTGGCCGGTCAGGGGAACGATCCGGGAGAAAGTTTGCGCTTCGTCGAAACGCTGTACCAGCTCCAGGCCCGCCTTGCCGCTGTCGAGATTCAACACCCCCAGATGGATGTTTTTGGCCTCCATGGTCATGGCGAAGGAAAAGACGAAGATCTGGATGACAGGCGGCACCATCAGCACGGTGCGCGATTTGGGGTCCCGCAGGATATTGAGCAGTTCCTTGATGATCAGGGCTCTGAGGCGCGCCAGCATGGGGATCGCTACTCCAACCGTTTGGGGGTTTTTTTAAGGGTCAGGGCAAAGAGCAGGCCGCCCAGCAGCAGAAGCACCAGGATGTTGGTCCGCATCAGGGCCCAGATGTCGCCGGCTAGAAACAGGGCCCGCAGATTGGTGACAAAGTAGCGGGCCGGGATGATCTGCGCCAGCCGCCGGATGATCCAGGGCATGGAGGCGATTTCGAAGACGAACCCCGAGAGGATGAAGGCCGGCAGAAAGGCGGTTACCAGGGCGGCCTGGGAGGCCACGAACTGGTTGCGGGTGATGGTGGAAATCAGAAATCCCTGGCCGAGGGCCGCCAGGAGGAAGGCCGCCGAGGCCAGGGCCAGGGCCAACACGGAGCCCCGGAAGGGGATCCCGAAGAGGAAAATGGCCACGGCCGTGCAGATCGCCATGGAGGCCATGCCGAGTACAAAATAGGGCACGAGCTTGCCGAAGATGATTTCCGGGGCGCTCAGGGGTGTGGCCAGCAGCGCTTCCATGGTGCCCCGCTCCCACTCCCGGGCCACCACCAGGGCGGTGAGCAGGGTGCCGATGATGGCCATGATGATGGCCAGCGAGCCGGGAACCAGGGAGTTGCGGCTGTCGAGCTCGGCATTGTAGAAGAAGCGCGCCGCCAGATCCACGGCGGGCGTGGAAACCTGCCCGGCCTGCCGCCTTTCCTGAATCAGCCAGTCGGCCAGGGTCCCTTCCGCATAGTTGGCCACATAGTTGGCCGTGTTGGTTTCGCTGCCGTCGGTGATCACCTGGATCCGGGCGGTGGCGCCCGGGGTCTGGAGGGCGCGGGAGAAATCCTGGGGGATGACCACCAGGCCGCGCAGGCGGCCGCTGACCACCTCGGCCTCCAGCGTGTGCCGGTCGAGGGCGATCCGGGTATTGAAAAAGGGGGTGGCCTGGTAGGCGGCCGCCAGGCGGCGCGCCTGCGGAGCGGTATCTTCCAGGACGACGCCCAGGCCCACCTGGCGGGCATCCAGGGAGACTCCGTAGCCGAAGAGAAAGAGCAGGATCAGCGGCAGGACGAAGGCGATCATGATGCTGCTCGGGTCGCGCACGATCTGAAGGCTTTCCTTGATGATCAGGGCTTTCACCCGCCGGGCGCGGCCGGCACGGAAATGAGGATGCGTGGGCTTCATGACAGGCCGTTCTCCCGGTCTTCCGAGTGTTCGATCAAAGCGATGAAAGCGTCTTCCAGGGTGGGGTCGGGTTTCTCCAGGGTGCGGGCTTCCGCCTTCAGGTGGTCCGGCGAGCCTTCGGCAATCTTGCGGCCCCGGTAGATCAGTCCGATCCGGTCGCAGTATTCGGCTTCGTCCATGAAATGGGTGGTGACCAGCACGGTCACCCCTTTTTCCACCAATCCGTTGATGTGGTTCCAGAACTCCCGCCGGGTGATGGGGTCCACCCCCGAGGTGGGCTCGTCCAGGAAAAGGACGTCCGGGCGGTGGATGACGGCGCAGGCCAGGGCCAGACGCTGCTTGAAGCCCAGGGGAAGCTCGGCGGCGGAGTGTCCCAGAAAGGGGTGCAGGTCGAACGCCGCCACCATGGCGTTGACGGCTTTTTTCTGGTCTGCGCCCCGCAGGCCATACACCCCGGAGAAGAACAGCAGGTTCTGCCATACCGTGAGATCACCGTAGAGGGAGAACTTCTGGGCCATATAGCCCAGACGGGAACGGGCCTTGGAAGCGGCCTTGCCCAGGTGCAGCCCGACCACGAACCCTTCGCCGGCGGTGGGTTTGAGCAACCCGCACATCATCTTGAAGGTGGTGCTCTTGCCGGCCCCGTTGGGTCCCAGCAGACCGAAGATTTCCCCCCGGCGAATGGCGAAACTGTTGTCCTCCACCGCCGTAAACGATCCGAAGCGCTTGGTCAGGCCCCGGGCTTCCACGACGGGTCCGTCGCTGTCCGGGCGGACGGGCATTTCCTGGGCCAGGGCCGAGCCGCCGCCGGGGCCGCCGCCCAGCAGATCGATAAAGGCGTCTTCGAAGCGCGGCGCCACCGGCACCACCTGTGCTCCGGTCCCGCCGCCCAGCGCTTCGGGGGTCGGCCGGGGGGCGGATTCCGCCAACAGCAGCCGCAAGGCGGCGCCCTGCACCACGCCGTCGCGGATTTCAGGGCGTTCCAGAATTTTGGCCAGCACCTGGCGCCGGTGGTCTTCGGGTATGCCCCGCAGCTGAAAGACGCGCCCTTCCACCTGGCTGGTCAATTGGTCGGGCCGTCCGGCGAACAGCAGACGGCCTTTGTTGAGCAGGAGCACGTGATCGCATTGTTCGGCCTCGTCCAGATAGGCCGTGCTCCACACGATGGTGATGTCTTCGTCCAGCATTTCACGGACCATCCGCCACAGCTCCCGGCGGCTTAAAGGATCCACACCCACGCTGGGTTCGTCCAGCAGGAGCAGGCGGGGTTTTTTCATCAGGGCGCAGGCCAGGCCGAGTTTCTGCTTCATGCCGCCGGAAAGCTGCCGCGCCAGCCGTTTCTGGAAGGGAGCCAGGCCGGTGAAGGACAGCAGCCGTTCGAAGGTGGCCTGTCGTTCCGCACGGCGGATATGGCGTAGATCGGCATAGAGCCTCAGGTTTTCGATCACCGAGAGGTCCTCATAGAGACCGAAACGCTGGGGCATGTAGCCCATGACGGCGTGCAGGGCCTGGCCGTCCCGCACCGAATCCAGTTCGTCGTAGCTCACATGGCCCTCGGTGGGCACCAGAAGGCCGCCCATGAGACGCAGGAGGGTCGTCTTGCCGGCGCCGTCCGGTCCCACCAAACCGGTCAGGCGTCCCGGATGCAGCCGGGCCTCGATGGCATCCAGGGCCGGCCGGGACATGCCCGCAAACTGCTTGGTCATGGATGAGATGGTCAGCATGCGGTGCGACTTTCTTTAAAACGGCCGTTTGTTTTCAAGGCTGAATTCGCCTTGCGTAACCATCCGGCGTGGTGAAAGGGCCGGGGGTTCAAGGATCCACGGTACCAATCGATTTCCCGATTCTGGGTGTAATTACATCAATTGGTTACTTCATTTGGGTTATTGTCTTTTAGACCCCGATTTCGATTTTCAAACAAAAAAACTTAAAAAAGGGGCGGCGTAGGGGGGTGAAATTCGGGAGTTTGCGCCGTTCACGCGACCCCTTGGACCCTATCCGCTTGTCCCACCCTGGCCCCGTTCGGGCGGCGGGTTTTGGGTTTCCAGCTCCACAGTGACCGGCATGCCCTGGCGCAGGCCTTCATCCGGGTTTTCGGTCACCACCCGCAGACGGAAGACCAGGTCGGTGCGCAGGCGGGGGGTTTCCACATTCTTGGGGGTGAATTCGGCTTCCGGTGAGATAAACCCCACATGCCCCCGGTAGGGATGGCCCGGGCGGCTGTCGGTATAAATCCGGGCCGGCATCCCCGGCCAGATTTTTCCCAGTTGCGGCTCGGGCACATAGGCCCGGATCCAGACCGGATTGTTCAGCGACAAGGTCGCCACGGTCTGGCCGGCCGCGACGATGGCTCCCTGTTCCACCACCCGGGTCAGGAGCACCCCGTCGGCCGGAGCGATGATCGCGGTGTCCCCCAGGCGGATACGGGCCTGTTCCAGGCGGGCCTCGGCCTCGGCCAGTTGGGAGCGCCCGGCGGCGATATCTTCTTTCCGAAAGCCCTCCAGGGCCAGGGCCAGGGCCGCGCGGGAACTGGCCAGCCGGGCCCGGGCGGCGTCGCGGCCGGCCTGGATGTCATCGAAGGCCTGTCGGGAGATGGCATTGACCTTCACCAGGGCACGGTTGCGCTGAAATTGTTCTTCTAGGGCCTTCAGGGAGGCTTCGGCTTCTGAGACCTGGGCCCGGGCCTGGCGGATCTCCTGGGGGCGGGTGCCGTTCAGCAGGCGGGTCAGTTCGGCATCGGCCCGGTCCCGGGCGGCTTGGGCCAGGGCCACTTCGTTTTCATAGGGTACGCGGTCCAGCAGGGCCATCTGCTCACCCTGGCGAACGGCATCCCCCTCTTCGAAGAAAAGCGTTGCCAGGCGTCCGGCCACCCGGAAGCCCAGGTCCACCTTGCGGATGTCCACATTGCCGTAAAGCGTGAATTCCGTTCCGTTTGCGGCCGCCTGGTCGCGCTGCCAGGTGCGGTAGCCGTAAACGCCGCCTGCAATAGCCGCAGCAAGCACCACGAGTATGATGATTTTTTTCTTCATGCGGATCGATCCTTTGATCAGGTTTTCCGGGCGGCCATGAAGTCGAGGGCTGCCATGGCGCGCGAGAAGACGGTTTGCTGGATTTCAGCGATTTCCTGGGCCGTATAGCCTTCCATGCCGACCCGGCGCATGACGGTGGCCCGGCCGGCGCGCCAAACCATGACCTGGCCGATGAAGAGCACGGCTTGCAGGCTGCACTGCCGTTCGTCGGTCTCTCCGGTGATGGCGGCGATCAAAATGGCGAAAGCGTTGAGAATGCGTTCCATTACCCGTGGGTAGATCACGTCAAAAGCCGCCGAGGGCGCCATCTGTTCCCGCAGGATGATCTGGGAATACGGCATGGTGCCGGGGTCGCCGCACATCACGGTCACTATGGTGGAAAGTCCATTTCGCAGCAGGTCGCGTGCTGTTTCGGCATCCAGACTTGTTTCCGCCAAATCCTGGATTTTGGTCAGAAACGGATCGAGCCGGGTGCCGAGAACATCAGCGATATGCTCGACTGCGGCCAGATAAAGCCCCTCCTTGTTGCGGAAGTAATAGGGGATGGCCGAGAGGTTGACCCGGGCCTTGTCCGCCAGCATGCGGGTGGTAGTGGCATTGAACCCGTTGGCCGCGAAAATGTCGATTGCCGCCTGAATCAGGCGCTCCCGGGCATCCGGTTTGGTGTCAGATTCGGTCATGGTGGGCTGTCCTTTCGGATGAAGTCCGCCAGATAATAATTCATACGTTTGATTAAGTCAAACGTATGAATAAAATATTGACGATATTCGGCATTCCCCGGTTATACACAACCCGATTCACCGGCTTCAAAGCCTGTGATTCATCCCTCCCCATGTGCCGGGCAAATCACAAACATTCTGGTTTTAATATGGGGTATGGCCCCTATTCGGTTGCCCACCGGCAAGGATGTGCGTGGTCATGTCCTGTACCCGAGCATTCTCCTATAGGAGCGTCGGACAGGGTGCCTATCAGGCGCATATGGTATGAGTTCCGGGTCCGACCTCCAAGTGCTCATGGTCGCAAAGGTTGATCGCCCCTGTCATAAAGGATTCCTGTTCGCCGAAAACGCTTTAAGTGTAAGCTCAAAAGTGCTATGGGCAGCGTGATGCATGCTGCGGTCGAAGCACTGTTGATCTAAGGGAAAAGTACTTCTGCCTCCATTCGTCAGCTTCAAAGCCGGTGATTCGTCCTTTTGCCATCCCCAAGTGCTGGGACAACTCACAGACCCATTGTTTTCGAAAATTTATGGTTACACCCGTTGCGGACAAGCCACGCCGGTGTTGTGTTGCCGATGGCCTTTGTTGCTCGGCGCATTGCGGAGAACTTTCGTGGCACCCATGGCATGGAGGTGCCGGGTCACAACCGCATTGGCGAAAGGCGACAACAATGGATGGAAGCTAGTATGGCGGCGGCTCTTCTGTTGTCCAGCGAGTTGTCGCACGAATAGGAATATATGCGGTTTAGCAAAGGATGTATGGGAGAAACCAGACATCAGAAAGAGGAGGGGAATGTGTTGAAAGCGCTTATGATTCGGGTGAATGTGATTGCTCTTGTTGTCATTGTGTCTCTATTATTCGGTGCCGGTCCCGGAGAAGCGTCGGAAGTCAGCAATGCGGAAATCCTGAAGCGGCTGGAAGCGATGGGGCAGCGAATTCAGGCGATGGACGCCGAGATCAAAACCCTCAAACAGGAAAACAAGGAACTCAAGGCCGAGCTCAAACAGGTTAGCCCGGGCCAGGCTGAGCGCCAACCGGTTGTGGCGGCCACCGGGGCGGAAGGACCTCCGGTGAACATGACACCTCTGATCGCGGATAAGCCATTCGAGGGGGGCCTTCAGGTAGATGCTGAACTTCTTCAGCTCACGGTGGATCAGGATTCCGTAGCCTACGCCGGCTATCTATCCGGCTATACAGCACTACGGCCTCAATCGATGCCGGCCAGAATACGGAGTTTGACGAGAATACCGCCTGGCGCTTCGGCCTGTCCTACATTGGGCCCACCGGTTGGGACGGAGGCCTGAAATATATGCACTTCAATACCTCGGGGGACAGTTCCCTCGGGGAGAGAGGCGTGGACAACGACAATGTATGGGTGAACCATCTGGATCGCTCCCTGGCGGACGTCGTCCTAAACAACACCTTTGACGACGGGGTGGCCGATTATGCGTCTCAGGATCTTAAAATCGGTTTTGATGTATGGGACGCTGAGCTGGGACATACCTTCCGCACGAGTGACCACACGGCCCTGCGCCTTTTCGGCGGCCTCCGCCATGTCGACCTGAACAACGACTCTACGATTCAGTACGAAAACTGGGAAAGCGCCCTTCATCAAGTGGCCGTTATCGAGGACCGTCTGGACGTGGAAGGGTATGGCGCCCGCATCGGCGGTTCCGTTATGTGGGATATTTACGATACCGGTCTCAGCGTCAATTTCGGCTCGGCGCTCTCTCTTGTGTATGCCGATTTTGATCTTTCCCGCAGCGACAACTACCAGTCGAGTGCTTCCACAGGCACTACCACAGGCACGCGCAGCATAACTTCGGATACGGAATCCCTGCTGCCCATCGTCGATATCAATCTCGGCCTGAAATACCGGTACCAATCGTTTTTCGTTGAAGGCGGCTACCTCCTTTCCTACTGGTTCAACGGCGATCGGCAGTATCAGGTTGTGGGTCATGACGATGTCGATGACACGACGAGCCCCTACGGTTACGAAAAATCGGACATTAGCTTTCACGGATGGACCCTGAAGGCGGGGGTTGTATTTTAATATAACAGAAGATAACAACCAAGGCCGATACGCCTGACCATTCAAAGTCTGCTAAGCGTTTGTGCGTTCAAAGACGATACCGATAGGTTAGACGCCGTTTTGAAAAGGGGACAGCGGAGCGAGGCACCCGGCTGCTTGTCGCGCTCTGCTGCCCCTGAGCCGTTTTGACGAGCGATAGGAATACGCCGCGCGGCAGAGGAGGCCGCCGTCGTCTTTTCTTCTGGTGTGCCGCTTCAACAGAAAGGAGCCATTCCAATGAACGTCATCCGATTCGACACGGCCGAAAGCTATGAGCCCGAGAAGGACTGGAAGCGCATCAGTCTGTGCGGCCAGGCGGACATTTCCATCGAGCACTTCGTGAAACCCGCCGGCCATGCCTCGCCCCGCCACAGCCATCCCAATTCCCAGGTGCTGATCGTGCTCAAGGGGCAATTGACCATCACCACGGACGAGGACGAACAGACCCTGTCTGAGAACGACGCGGTCTACATCCCCGGGGACGAACCCCACATCGTCACCAATCCCCTGGACGAGGTGTCGGTGGGGATCGATATTTTTGTGCCGGGGCGGTCGTTCGATTTTTGGTTAAAACGCAAGACGGCTTCGTGAAACGCCCAATATCTGCGTTGTGCGGCGCCCCTCGTCGCTGCGTCGTACCTGGTGTACGCCTCGCTCCTCAGACCTTGCACGCCTTGATCTTGGACGTTTCACGAAGCCGTCCGGACGAGGTTTCCGAGGCCCAAATCATGGATCGAGGGGCCATCGCCCAATATCTGCGTTGTGCGGCGCCCCTCGTCGCTGCGTCGTACCTGGTGTACGCCTCGCTCCTCAGACCTTGCACGCCTTGATCTTGGACGTTTCACGAAGCCGTCCGGACGAGGTTTCCGAGGCCCAAATCATGGATCGAGGGGCCATCGCCCAATATCTGCGTTGTGCGGCGCTCCTCGTCGCTGCGGCGTACCTGGTGTACGCCTCGCTCCTCAGACCTTGCACGCCTTGATCTTGGACGTTTCACGAAGCCGTCCGGACGAGGTTTCCGAGGCCCAAATCATGGATCGAGGGGCCATCGCCCAATATCTGCGTTGTGCGGCGCTCCTCGTCGCTGCGGCGTACCTGGTGTACGCCTCGCTCCTCAGACCTTGCACGCCTTGATCTTGGACGTTTCACGAAGCCGTCCGGACGAGGTTTCCGAGGACCAAATCATGGATCAGAGGGGCCATCGCCCAATATCGGCGTTGTGCGGCGCTCCTCGTCCCTGCGGCGTACCTGGTGTACGCCTCGCTCCTCAGACTTTGCACACCTTCAATTGAGCCTGCCTTACCCCGCGAACCCTGCAAACCTTACGGTTGCCAGGTTCGCGGGGGCAAGCCGTCCCTGTTTCGATCAGACCCTCCGCCTCCCTCATATTTGCTTTTGCAAACTTAAACTAAAAATTCCTAAAGAAGTTGCGCCGCATCGCCGATATCCTGCCTGTCCCACCAGATGGGTGTTCGGGCCGGGCGTTTCCCGGGCCACCCGCAGGGACGCTCTAAAACCATGCACCGCGGTGCCTTCCATCCCTCAAAGGAGTTTTTAACGATGAAGAAGCGTTCCCTCAAATTCAAACTGATGATCAGCGGCATACTGATCGTTCTGGTACCTTTAGTCATTACGGGGTTTTTTTCGGTCACCAAATCCTCGCAGGCGCTGCTTAATTTGGGGAAAAGCAATATCGAACTCACCGCCAAAACGCTGGCCACCACGGTGGATCTGGTGCTTTCCGAAGAGATTAAACTGGTCAATACCCTCGCCGCCGACCCGGTAACCCGTTCCGCAGCCGAGGCCTATTCCAACCGGGGTCCGGACGGAGCGGCCGCCGAAATCGAGTTGTTGGGCCGCAAGCTCCAGGCGACAATGAAGAAAGTCGGCAGCGATTACGAAGGCCTCTTCTTAACCAATACCAAAGGCATTATCATAGCCGACGGTGTCGGCGGAAAACAAAAGGGAATCGACCTATCCACTCGGGCCTATTTCAAGAAGGCGATGGCCGGCAAGGAGGCCGTGTCCGATCCGGTCAAATCCAAATTATCCGGCAATCTTATCGCGCCAGTGGCAGTGCCCGTCTTTTCCGCATCCGGGGAGGTGGTCGGCACCGTGGCGGCCGTTCTGGACATCAATTTTCTGGTGGCGAAAATAACGAGCATCAAAATTGGCGAATCAGGCTATCCGGTGATCACGAACGACGCAGGCTTGACCGTGGTCCACCCCAACAAAGACCTGATTTTGAAGGTCGATGTGAGTAAGCTGCCGGAGATGGCGCCGCTTTATAACGGCTTCAAATCCAAAGCCTTCGGGACGAGCGACTATGTTTTTAAAGGTGTGGACAAGACCGCGGGGTTTGCCGCCTGCCAGGTGGTGAACTGGCACGTGCTGGCCATCCAGGACCAGGCAGAGCTTTCCGCGGCCTCCCACACCATCCGCAAGGTGATCCTGCTGGTTGGCGCCGCTTTCCTGGTCCTGACCATATTGGGGGTCCTCTTTTTTGCGGGCTCCATCAGCAAGCCCATCAACCGCATCGTGGCTCTGCTCAATGCCGGCTCCGACGAGGTGGCCTCCGCTTCGGGGCAGGTTTCGGGGGCCAGTCAATCCCTGGCCGAAGGCGCTTCCGAGCAGGCCGCCGCCATCGAGGAGACCTCTTCCTCCCTGGAGGAAATGGCGTCCATGACCCGCCAGAATGCCGACAATGCCGGCCAGGCTGACCAGCTCATGCGCGGCGCCAACGACATCGTGGGTCAGGCCAGCCGGGAGATGGAGGAGCTGACCACATCCATGGGTGAAATTTCCAAAGCCAGTGAGGAAACCCAGAAGATCGTCAAAACCATCGATGAGATCGCCTTCCAGACCAATCTCCTGGCCCTCAACGCGGCGGTGGAGGCGGCCCGCGCCGGGGAGGCCGGTGCCGGTTTCGCCGTGGTGGCGGACGAAGTGCGCAATCTGGCCATCCGGGCCGCCGAGGCGGCTAAAACCACTTCCGATCTGATCCAGAGCACCTCGGGACGGATTCAAAACGGTGCCGGGCTGGTGGAGACCACCAACAAGGCCTTCCGCGAAATCGCCGAAGCCAGCGGCAAGGTCAGCGATCTGGTGGCGGAGATTGCCGCTGCTTCCAAGGAACAGGCCCAGGGGGTCGAGCAGATCAACAATGCCATCTCCGAGATGGACAAGGTGGTTCAGAACAATGCGGCCACGGCCGAGGAATCCGCGTCGGCGTCCGAGGAGATGAACGCCCAGGCCGAGCAGCTCAAGGCGATCGTGGAACAGTTGGCCACCATCATCTCCGGCAGTCAACAAGCGCGCCCTGTGGTTGCCGCGTCCGCGTCCGGAAGGCCGGTGCGGCCTGCCAATGGGAAGAAGGCCGGCCATGCTTCGAGCGCTCCGGAAGCGATGATTCCATTTGACGACGGCCACGACGACGCTTTCGGCGATTTTTAATCCGCCGGAGGCGGACGAAGGGCTAATTCCCTGCCGCGTAAGGCGTTACATGGCTTTTACACATACCCCGCTGCTTTGCGGCGGGGCGACCCAATCTCCCCCCGCGGCCGGCGGATGAATACAGCGGTATGCTGGATAATCCGCCGGCCGCACCCCGCCTGGGAAGTCATAACGGCATCAGGCACCCCCTTAATGCATTGACAAAGGAAGCCCCCCGGGCTATGGGTGCGCAGACATTTCATTACAACCATACCCTTTAACGGGACACGCCATGCAATTCCATACCTCTCTAAAACATATCGCCATCCTGTCGATACTCCCCCCACCGCCCTGCCGACGCTAAAGCGTTTCGGCCATGGGTCTTTCCTGAACCGCCGTCCTATGGGGCGGATGCGGTCAGGTCATTCATTGCTTAAGCCTCTCCAGTAAATTGGGCTGCTGACGGACGGGACTGTTTATCCGGCCTTTGGTGCATCCGTGCCGGGTAAACCTCATCTCCGCCCGTGCACGTGCGCTGGACAGCTCTTTCCCCTGGAGCGGCTTGTTGCAGCAGGTGAAAGGATTGTATCGATGACATCCAAAACAACGGCCTGCGGGCTGTTTCTGGCTATTTTTTTGATGATGACCGGGGTGGGGATGATCGTGGCGGTCATGCCCCGGCACTACATTGCGCTGTCCGGCTCGCCCCACACCGTGGGCAGTTTGGCAGCGGCGTTCGCCATCACCTATCTCATGGTCCAGCTGGTGGTGGGCCGGCTGGCCGACCGCTACGGGTTCCGGCGGTTTATCATCGCCGGCTATTTCATCTGTGCGGCGGCCGGCGTTTGCTTCTATATCAGCGCGGATGCGCTCATGCTCATCCTGGGGCGCCTCATCCAGGGCTTCGGCGAAGCGCCGGCCTGGTCCCTGGCGCCGGCGGTCCTGGCTCTCCAGAACCCGGCCCGGCCGGGCCGTCTGATCGGCGCCTACAGCGCGATATTGCATGTAGGGCTGGCACTCGGTCCTGCTCTGGGGATTTTGTGCCGCGTCATCTGGCCGGAAGAAAGCGTGTTCGCTGTTTTTGCGGGGTTATGTTTCTGCGGCGGATGGATCCTGATCGGGACCTTCCGGGCGGATGCCCCCCGCCAGGAGGCGCCGCGCCAGACGTCTTGCCGGTGGCGGCTGCCCAGGGAGGAAACCGCCGGTCGCGCTCTCATGGCAACCCTTTTAGGGGTCGCACTTTACGGGGCGGGCTATGGAACCTTCCTCACGGTGATTCCCGTCTATCTGCAAGCCGCTAAAGGGTTCGGCGAAACCGGCATCGCGCTGTACTTCAGCGGATTCTACGTGGCCATCGGATCGGCGGCGCTGCTGACCGGCCTGCTGGGCGAACGCCTCGGTCAGCGCCGCTTGATGGCGGCCGGCCTGGCCCCGGCGGCCATCGCCATGGCCTTCCTGCCGGCGGCCGAAGGTATGGTCCTGCTCGGGCTGCTCTTCGCATCCATGCTGGCCCTGGGCATCTTCGGGATGAGCTCCCTGGGCTACCTGAATGCCCTGGCAGCCCCGGAGCGCAAGGGCACCTTTTCCGGGTTCTATTTTCTGGCCTGGGGTCTTGGCATGTTCCTGGGGCCCCTGGTGATCGGCGGCATGGACGCCCTGGCGGCACCGGGAACCGGACTCCAGAGCTACGGCGTTTTCACAGGCCTGTATAGCTTGATTCTCGGCCAAGCGCTGACCGGCGAGGGGGCGGTCGTCATGGACTGACGGGGTGGCCGCTTGAATCGTCCTATGCAAGGGGGGGGCGGCGCGGCCCCGGCGCCTGTCGCGCAACCGGGACCCGGACCGCTGCCGACCGCCAACTCCCGGCTTGACTTGGGCAACCAAACAGATTTATGTCGTTTGCTGAGCGCAGCGGATCCATCTTAGCGGCCCAAGCTTATGGCGGCATGCCGCCCTGGCCGGTCGATGCGCCTGGTGGACACGTCTGGGATGAAATCCACATCTGGACAACAGAACCTATAGTTTCGTTAATCTTCATGAAAAGGAGGCTGGAAAATGGCGACGGAAGAAGCTGCGAAAATGAAGCCCCTCTGGCTAGCAATCGAAGAGGAGCTCCTTGCGCTCGGGTCACAGGGACTATCGGGTGAGGGATCGGAGGCGACGGTGCACAACATCGCTGGCAACCTGGACGGCAAGGGTTACAATGTATCCAAGCACGGCGGCCACCTGCTGCAATTGCGGTTTGCCCTGGAGGACATGCGCAAGGTCGGCAACCCTCTGATGGAGGATTTCAATGCGGCCCTGAATGCCCCCCTGCTGGAAGACCTGCTGGATCAATATGCGGCCGCTGACAAGCTGATCCGCAATGTGGGCGAAACCTGGCCCAGGCTCAAACGGGCCGAATGCCGTCCGGTGGTGATCGCCTTTGTCGAGCAGCGCAAGCTCGACCTGCTCATCGAAAAGGCCCGCGCCATGTCCGGCGACGACGGCATCGAGCTGCTCATCACCGAGAAGGTGGCGCCCGAGGTGATCACCCGCGGCATGGAAATTACCGAGGAGAAGCTCAAAGACGTCAACACCGCCATGGAGAAGCGGGCGGCCGAACGCAAGCGGGTGCTGGGCCTGGTGGAGAAGGTCAATGACAAGTCCGACGAGGACAAGGTGCGCTACCTGATCGACAACAACGTGGCCGAACCGCTGATTCTCGAACTGGGAGGCGTCGACCAGGCCGCCATCGACGGGGCCAAAAAGGCCATGGAAGAGGAGCTCAAGGAAAAACAGCGCCTGGCCGAAGAGGAAGCCGCCCGCAAGAAAAAGGAAGCCGAAGGGCCGGCGCTGGAAGATATGTCGCCGGATGAGATGCTGACCCACATCGAGGCCATTCGTGAGATCATGGAATTCAGCGACGTGGAGAAAGAAATCCGCACCATGTGCGAGCAGAGCGCCCTCCCCAAGGCCCTCGTGGACATTGCGGTTTCCGACCCCGCCAAGCTGGACGAGCTGGAAAAGCAAGCGGGAGGATGACGCAAGCGTAAGGCTTAGCAGGTCTTTTTAGGATCCAAGGGTCCAAGGGTTCCGGGGGCCGAGGGAAGGGCGAAAACTTTCCCCCCTGAACTTTGGGCCCTTGTTGTTTTACAAATCGTAGGCTTCGAACTCGCTGCGGGCGCATTCGGGGCAGAGGCCGTGGCTGAAATCGGCGTCGAAGTTGTTGCGTACGAAGGCTTCCAGCGAGTTCCAGGCGCCGTTGTCGTCGCGGATGCGGCGGCATTTGGCGCAGATGGGGATCAGGCCTTTGAGGGTCCTGACCTCGGAGAGGGCCTGCTCAAGTTTTTTAATAAGGGTTTCGCGCTCGGCCTGAATCTGCCTGAGCGCCGTGATATCCCTGACCAGGTGAACGGCCCCGGTCAGGCGCCCCTCCGGGTCGCTCAGCGGGTCGACCGTGACCGAGAGCCAGCGGCCGCCCGCCAACTGAACCTCGGTCTGGGCGCGTCCATGCGATTTCACCATGGACAGGATGGGGCAGTGGCCGATGGGGGTGCCCGTGCCGTGCACGAGTTCGTAGCAGGTTTTACCGAGCACGTCCTCCCGCTTGATCCCGAGAAAGTCTTCCACCGCCCGGTTGCTGCGCACAATCCGGAAATCGTGGTCTATGATGCATACCCAGTCGGACATGGCGTCCACCGTTTCTTCCCATTCGGAGGAGGAACGGGCGCGTTCTGCTTCGAGAGCGGCAATGCGGGCCTGCAGGCGGGCGATCGTATCGTCGGCGGTCATGGCGTATCCGGGGCAACGCGGCGCCGTAACGCAGCCATGCAACCCAAAGCGCTGGCGCGCATTGTCGGCGATTTTTCGCGTCCCAGTTGTCAGGTCCTGCCGGCTTCAGCGCACAAGCAAACCAGATCGCGTCGCGGGTGGGATGGGACGATATCCGATTCGAGGGAGGACGGGCGGCAAAGCCCGTTTGTGCATCTCATACCTTACCGCCATGGTGCAGGGGGGTCAATAGCGGACACGTCGGGAGGGGGTGACCAAGCTTCCCGGTCCCGGTCCCATTGGGCAGGACCGGAAAAACATGCCTAAAACATCCGGTGGCCGTATGATAAAAAAACAACGAAATCAATGGGATTAGCAGGTGGTTGCGGCAGGGTGCTTTACAAGCCCCGATTCTGGTGGTAGGGGGAGGGTGCTTTACAGGTTTGATACGCAGCCGGCATCCCTCCCTCTTAAATCACCATAGTGAAACGGAAAGCGCCTGGTTCGACAGCCGATCGGCTTTCGAGAGGGGCACGGCAGCACCGCATACGGGCGAGGAAGACACCGATGACCATGCAGGACAGCAGCAGTTTCGGGTCCGGTTTGACACCGTTTTCCGGCGCCATGCTGGACAGCAGCAATTTCCACCAGATCCTGTCCAACGGCAACAGCCACAAACTCCTGGCTTTTTTCAGATGCCGCAAGCAACAGATTCACGACTATCTGCTGGCTTTTCTTGGCTCCCAGCCGCCGTCGCTTTATCAGGAATTTATTTTGACGCATACCGAGGGCCAGGGGCGTATCAATATTTATCTTGATTCTTTTGAAGCAGCGCTTTCCGGGAAGGTCGACCGCTTTCTGGAGGACCAGAAGAAGATCGGCTATATCCGCGCCCTGGAAGGCTATCACCTGAACGATGTCTATAGCTACACGGTCTGCTTCAAGGATGCGTTATGGCGCGTCAGCCAGGAATACAATCAAAATGAAGCCCGGGCGGCCTATCGCCTGAATATCGACGATATCTTCATGTTCAACAAGCTGCTGGACGGCGCCTATTATTTGCTTTCCCTGTCGTTTCTGGAAACGCGCGACGAAATCATCATGCGCCATCGCGAGCAGCTGCAAGCGCTCCAGCGTTTCGCCGCAGGGATCGTTTCGGTTTTTGAAGAGGAGAAAATCTGGGCCCAGACGACCCAGGGTGTCTTCGATGTCTTCGGACTGACGGGAACCTTCATTTTGATCGACGAAGGAGGGCTCCGCCAATCCTCGAGCCGGGCTTATCGCATGATTGGCCTGCAAGTGGCGCAAAGTGATTTGGAGAAGGTTCTGGAAGGCATCGGGCACACCTCGAAGCCGACGGCCCTCGACCGCCGCAATACGCTGATCAGCCTGTCGTTTCCGGCAGATACCGACCAGTTCCGGCTGGTCGCTTCGCCCATCATGGACCCCAAAAACAACCTTGTCGGGGTCCTTTGCGTCCATGACCAGGGACGTCTGTTTCCGTTTCCCAGATTCGATCAAAACCTGTTGCTGCACTTTTCCTTTTTTACGGGGGCTGTTTCGGCCAACTGCCGCATGGTCTCGGAGATCGCCGAAAACCGCATGGATCTGCGCAATCTCACGGCGCGCCTGATTTCTGTTCAGGAGAAGGAACGCAAAAAGATTGCCGCCGACATCCATGACGTCCTGACCCAGGCCCTCACCGCTATCGGCTACAAAGCCCTGTATTGTATGGAAGTCGCCGGCCAGGACTCCGGCGCCCTGCACCGGGAGCTGGAGCTTCTCACCGATACCGTCAATGATGCCCTGCGCCAGTCGCGGCAGATCATCAGCAATTTGCGGCCCCATATCCTGGACGATATCGGAGTGGTTGCGGCTTTCCGGAAGCTTGTGGGGGATTTCGGGCGCGAATTCGGCCTGCAAGCCCATTTTTACCACCCCGAACAACTGCAGCTCGACCCCGACAAGGGCATCGCCCTGTTTCGTATCCTGCAGGAGGCCCTGCATAATACCCGCCGCCATGCCGCGGCCACCCAGGTCGATCTGACCCTGCGGGTGGCCGCGGATGAGACGTTGTTCATGACCGTGAAGGACAACGGATGCGGGTTCGATATGCAGAAGAAAAGCCGCAGCCGCCAAAAGACGGGCCTGGGATTGCTCACCATGCGCGAACGGGCGGAAGACATTGGGGGCACCTTCCAGTTGATTTCTTCCGCCGGCCGGGGCTGCGAGATCATCGTGAGCGTTCCGCTGGGAAAGGCACAAAATGGCTGATCGCATACGCGTTATGGTGGTGGACGACCATACCATCGTCCGGGAAGGGATCAAAGCCCTGCTCGAACTTCAGGAAGACATCGAGGTGGTCGGTGAAGCCACGTCCAGCAGTGAGTTTCTCGATAAGCTCGAATCCGTCCTGCCCGATGTGAGCCTGATCGATCTCAAGATGCCGGGGATCGACGGGATCGAGGCCGCGCGGCTGGCGAAAGCCAAATATCCGAGCATCAAGATAATCCTGCTCACCAATTATGATGACGAAGAATATGTCATGGAGGCGATCAAGGCCGGGGCCGACGGCTATGTGCTCAAAGATGTCAAAAAGGGCGACCTGATCACGATCATACGGGGCGTATTGCACGACCACGCCTTCATCGACCCGACGGTGGCCTGCAAGCTGTTCCGCAGTATACGGCAGTCCACCGCCGCAGATGAGCAGACGATCGCGCGTCCGATCTTTTCCGAAAGAGAACTCCAGATTTTGGCACACCTGGCCGAAGGCCAATCCAACAAGGCAATCGCCCATACGCTCTGCCTGTCGCCGGATACGGTAAAATCCCACCTGAAGAACATCTACCAAAAGCTGGGGGTTCACAACCGCTCCCAGGCGGCACGGGCGGCGATCCAGGGCAAACTGATCCATTTGGCCCACTAGACGGTCAAGCGTGCGGCAACCGCCGTCTGCGCTAAGATGCCGGCTCAGAACGATCCCGATCGTCGGGGGTGCCGCCACCCCCCTGGCCCCCATATCTACCCCTAAGGGTACCCCTTTTTCACCCGATCAGGGCATTTACTTCCTTTCCGCCCGCTGCTATTCCCCCTTACAATCTGAAGGGTCTTCAATGACCGATTGTCATTACCCCTTTGGATGCGTTGAGGGAAGCCTACGCCGATTCGTTTTATGAGTATATGGGACCGCAACGGCGTCCCTATTCTTAAACCCCCCGAAGCACGGTGTGCGGCAGGCGCAGCCGCCTGAACCGCCGTATGGGAACTTTCGGGAAAACCTGAGGAGGCTGAAAATGGGCAAAAGTGAAATCGCCAAGGGAATTTCACGCCGCAAGTTTTTAAAGGACGTGGTGTTGGGGGGGGCGGCCGTCGGGGCCAGCCTGGGCATGTTTCCGGGCGTCGGTATCTCCAGGGCCGCCAAGAAGGGCGTCTACACCCTCAAATACGACTGTTATATCGGTCCCACCGCGGAACCGGCCCAGCTCGACAACTGGTTTCTGGACGAAATCGTCAAACGCAGTGACGGCCGCATCCAGATCAAGAAGTTCTGGTCGGGCTCCCTGCATAAAGTGGGTCAGCACCTGCCGGCCATTCGGGACGGCCTCTCCGAGATTTCCCTGATCAGCTACGGCTACTATCCTTCCGCGGTGCCGTTGAGCCGGGGCCTGGAATGGTATTACCACGGGTGCGATCATGCCGACAGTCTGCTTCACGTGTGCCGGGATATTTACGAGGCCACACCCGAGCTGCGCCAGGAATGGGAAGACCGCAACAACGCCAAGGTGCTCTATTTCACCAACTGGAGCTATTGCCCCTTTATCATGAAGGAGCCGCTGCCCAATGTCGAGGCCCTTAAAGGCAAAAAGGTCCGGGGCTACGGGATCGGCGCCGATACGGTCAATCGGCTGGGCGGGCAGGGGATGCCCATCGTGGCCGGCGAAGTCTACACTTCCCTGGAGCGGGGCATCCTGGACGGGGCCTTCGCCTTCGCGTTTATCACGGCCGAGAAGATGAAGCTGCACGAGCAGGCCCCCTACATCGTGGAAGGCGGGGCGGGCGCCCATGCGCCGACCACCGTCGTTATGAACCGCAACATCTGGCGCTCCCTCCCGGATGATTTGAAAGAGGTCATCAATCAAACCGTGGCCGATATCTATGAATGGCGCTATCTGGAACTCTACAGCCAGCTGACCGAAGAAAGTGTGGACAAGATGGTCAAGGCCGGCGCCCAATTTTCCACCTGGTCGAAAGCGGAAAAGCAAAAGGCGGCCGCCATGGTCCAGCCGGCCCAGATCAACGAGTGGATCGAGAAGATCGCCAAGCCGAATCACTTCGACGGGGTGGCCTTCCAGGAAAAGGTTACGGAGCTGATCAAGAAATATGAACCCGGGAAGCTCAAGAATCCCTGGGAAACCTACCAGCAGAAGTACATGTAACGTTCTTCCTCAGGCCGGATCGGCGCGGAGGCGCACGGGATGCATGCGCCTCCGGCCGGCCCCGCTGTAACGCTTCGGCTGCCGCCCCGGAGAAGGTGCCCTTATGGTCAGATCGCACGACAGGCTGATGGTGGAAAGACTTGCGGACGGGTACACGGTTTTCTGCACGATCACGGGTGTCGTGGCCGCCGTCACGATCGCCCTGATGATGGTGAGCACAACCCTCGATGCCTCGGCCCGCTATGTGCTCAACAACCCGATTCCGGGGGTCTTCGAACTCAACGAGGTGTTGCTGGTCATTTGTGTCTACATGGGATTGGCCTGGACCCAGATCGAGCGGGGCCATATCCGGGTAACGGCCTTCCTGCGCAACCTCACCCCCAGGACGGAAGCCGGCTTCAACATCCTGGCCTGGGTGGTGACCTTCATCTTCATTTCAATCCTGGCCTATCAAAGCGCGATCGGGGCCTGGGAGTCCTTCCAGATACGTGAGTTCCGCTGGGGCTCGGTCCAGATGCCGATCTGGTGGGCCAAGGCCCTCGTTCCGATGGGCTGCCTGATGATGGACCTCCAGCTGATCATCGACATCTGGAAAGAAGTCGAGGTCATACGCGGCCGTCTGTCCCGGTCATAGATGCGGTTCGGGCTGCTCTCGCTAAACCTGGTTTCTCAAGCGTGCACGGAAGGTAATCGATAATGGATCCCTTGGTAGCCGTATTGGGCAGTGTCCCCTTAGTACTCATCATGCTGGCGGCGGGTATTCCGGTGTTCACTTCTCTCGGCATTACCGGTTTTCTCGGCTGTGCCGCGATCGCCGGTTTCGACATGGCTTTGATTCAGCTCAAGGTCTTCCCCTATGTCCAGACCGCCAGCTATCTGCTCGTGGTCGTGCCCCTGTTCGTGATCATGGGGCACTTCGCCTTCAAGGCCGGCATCGGCAAGGATGTCTACCTGATCGGGCGCAACTGGTTTTCCCAGTTTCCGGCCGGTCTCGGGGTGGCGACCATCATCGGCAGCGCCGGCTTTGCGGCCTGTTCCGGATCGAGCGTGGCCACCGCCGCCACCATGGGGGCCGTGGCGGTGCCGGAGATGCGCGACCAGGGCTACGACCCCAAACTGGCCTGCGGTATCGTGGCCGCCGGCGGGGTGTTGGGCATCCTCATTCCGCCCAGCGTGATCCTGGTGTTCTACGGTGTCATCACGGATACCTCGGTGGGATCGATGCTGATTGCGGGTGTCATTCCCGGCCTTATTTCGGTGGTGATCTACGTCCTCGGCCTGACCCTGCTAAGCCGCATCGAGCCGACCCTGGCGCCCAAACCGCTGGCGGTAAGCTGGGCCGAGCGTTTTCGCAGCCTCAAGTACGGGGTGGGCGCCTTTCTGCTTTTCTTCATCGTGGTGGGCGGGATCTATATCGGCTGGTTCACCCCCACCGAGGCGGCCGCCGTGGGGGCCTTTGTCAGCTTCCTTGCCATGGTGGTGCGCCGCCGCCAGCTCCAGGAGCCCTTCGGCGAGGCCCTCAAGGATTGCTTCATCTCCACCCTGCGGACCTCCTGCATGGTCTTCATCGTGATCGTGGGCGCCGGTCTCTACAGTTATTTCCTGACCCTGGCCCAGGTGCCCCAGATGGTGTCCGCCTGGGTGGCCACGCTGCCGGTGCCGCCCATGGTGGTGGTGGGCCTCTTCCTGCTCCTCTACATCCCGCTGGGCATGCTGCTGGATTCCTTTTCCCTGCTGCTGGTGACCCTGCCCATCATGTTCCCGGTGGTGGTCGACCAAATGGGGTTCAACGCCCTGTGGTTCGGCATCCTGTCCACCAAACTCTGCGAGGTGGGGCTCATCAGCCCGCCGGTGGGGCTCAATGTCTATGTACTGGCCGGAGTGGTGCGGGACGTGCCGCTGGCCGATATTTTCAAAGGCTGCCTGTGGTTCGTCCTGTTCGAACTCGTGGCGGCCCTCGTTCTGTTCGGTTTCCCTTCCCTGAGCTACTGGCTGCCCATGACGATGCAGTAGGCCGTCAGGCGGATCAGCCCGGGGGAAGGACCGCATTCCACGTTTTGATTGCATGGAGGACCGCATGGACAATAGCGCAATGAATCTGAAGGGACGCACGGCCATCGTAACGGGCGGCGCCCGCGGCATCGGGGCCGCCGCGGCCTGCGCCCTGGCCCGCCAGGGGGCCGACATCATCGTGGCCGACCTGATCGATGGAACCGAAACCGTGGCCCGGGTCGAGGCTCTGGGCCGCCGGGCCATCGCAGTGGAGACCAATGTGTGCGCCCCGGAAGATGTGCGCCGGATGGTGGAGAAGGCCATCGAGGCTTTCGGAACAATCGATATCCTGGTGAACAACGCCGGGGTGGTGCACCGGGACAGCCTGCTGGAGACCTCGGAGGCCACCTGGGATCGCGTGGTGGGCGTGATTCTGAAAGGAACTTTTTTCTGCATCCAGGCGGTCTACCCGCACATGCGGGAGCGCGGCTACGGCAAGATCGTCAACGTCAGCTCCATTTCCGGCATCATCGGGGGGGCGGTGTCCAAACTGGACGATTTGCCGGAAGCCGCCCGCGGCCGCTCCGGACCGGCCTACGCGGCGGGCAAGGGCGGCGTCATCGCGCTGACCCGCTGGATCGCCAAGGACGTGGCCAAGGACGGGATCTACGTGAACAGTATCGCCCCGGGGGCCTGCCAGACCGAAATGACCAGGGGCTTCGACTACAACGTCTCGATGCTGCCGATCGCCCGCATGGGGCAGCCCGAGGAGATGGCGGAAGCGATCGTCTTTCTGGCTTCCGATGCGTCCAGCTATATCACCGGCCAGGTGCTCAACGTGGACGGCGGCTGGGTCATGGCCTGAACCGGCCGGCCTTTCCACCAGAGACTTCAGGAGTGTATCGATGAACCTAAGCATGCTGCTGACCAAGACCGCCCGGCTCTTCCCGGACAAGCCCGCCATCATCCACGGGGAGCGGGTGTTGACCTACGCCCGGTTCAATGCCCGCGTCAATCAACTGGCCCATGCCCTGCGGGGCCTCGGCGTACGGAAGGGCGACAATGTAGCCATTCTGCAGTACAACTATCCCGAGACGTTCGAATCCCTGTTTGCCTGCTTCAAGCTGGGGGCCGGGGCCGTGCCCATCAATTTCCGGCTGCATCCCAAAGAATTCGCCTTTATCATCGATCACTCCGATGCCAAGGCGGTCATCTTATCCCCCGAATTCAACCGGCCGATCCTCGACGTCCAGGACCGCATACCCAAGGCCGCCATCCTGATCAGCTTGCAGGGCGACGGGAGCCCGCTGCTCAATTACGAAACCCTGCTGGTCCGGGAAGACGATACGTTTAGCGATGAAGACGTTTCCCCCGACGACCTGGCTTGGCTGTTCTATACCTCCGGGACCACCGGCATGCCCAAAGGGGCCATGCTGACCCACGGCAACCTGCTGGGGATGTCCATGAATTTCTATGCCGATATCGCCCCGGGGTTTTCCTGCCGGGACGTGATCCTGCATGCCGCGCCCCTTTCCCACGGCAGCGGGCTCTATGGGCTGCCCAACATCGGCAAAGGGGCCACCAATGTCATCCTGGCCTCGAAATCCTTCGATCCGCCCCTGGTGTTCCGGAGTATCGAGAAGTACCGGGTGACCAACATGTTCGCCGCCCCGACCATGATCAAGATGCTCATCGACCATCCGGATGTGGACCGCTGCGATTTGAGTTCGCTACGGGCCCTCAACTACGGCGGCGCCCCCATGCTGCGGGAAGACCTCAAGAAGGCGATTCGCAAGCTCGGACCGTGCCTGGTCCAGCTCTTCGGCCAGGGTGAATCGCCCATGACCATCTCCTACCTGCCGCACTGGGCCCACCAGGCGGAGGGCAGCGCCGCGCAGACCGAACGCCTGGGGTCGGCCGGATTTCCCAGGACTGACGTGGAAGTGCGGATTTTCGACGAAGACGACCGCGAACTGCCGCCCGGTCAGATCGGAGAAATCGTGACCCGTTCGCAGATGATGATGGCCGGGTACTGGAAAAACCCCGAGGCCACGGCCCAGACCCTTAAAAACGGATGGCTGCACACCGGCGACGTGGGCTACCTGGACGACCAGGGCTATTTGTTCATCATTGACCGCTCGAAAGACATGATCATCAGCGGCGGGGAGAACATCTATCCCCGGGAAATCGAGGAGGTCCTGGTGCAGCACCCGGCCGTACGGGAGGTGTCGGTCATCGGCGTGCCGCATCCCAAATGGGGAGAGGCCATCAAGGGCGTGGTCTCGCTCAATCCGGGCGCCGCCGCCACCGAAGAGGAGCTGATCGATTTTTGTAAGGAAAACATCGCCAGCTACAAGAAACCCAAATCCATCGATTTTGTCGACGAGCTGCCCAAGAACAACTACGGCAAAATCCTCAAGCGCGAACTGCGCGCCCGGTATTGGGATCTCGAAGAACGCCAGGTATAGGAGACGCCACCATGGAAGAGACGCGGGATCAAAAGCGCTATGAGCGGGGTCTGGCCAAATTGTCGGAAGTGGACGGCAAGTGGGGCCAGCAGGTGATCGAAGCCCTCCGGGACATCGCCCCGGATATGGCCCGCTACATCATCGAGTTTTCCTTCGGCGACATCTACTGCCGTCCGGGTCTCGACCTGAAATCGCGCGAGATCGCCACGGTGGCCGCCCTGACCGCCCTCGGCAATGCCGCGCCCCAACTCAAGGTGCATATCCACGCCGCCTTGAACGTGGGCTGCACGCGCACCGAAGTGGTGGAAACGATCATGCATATGGCGGTCTTTGCCGGGTTTCCGGCCGCGCTGAACGGGCTGTATGCCGCCAAGGAAGTCTTTGCAGAACGCGGTTCGGACCATGACAGCGGAAAATAGCCGTCGCGGGAATGGGGTGCCGTCCGGGCGGGAAACCCGTTCCGCCGCCGGAGACGATGAGCCGCCCCGGTTCAAAGCAGCAGCGGTTCGCTAAAGGCAATGCAACGCCGCCAGGGGCGGGGACTTAACCCCCCGTCCATCGCCGGCGGATTCAACCAGGGAGGCCCTTAAATGCCGCAACCAAGAAAACTGGCGCGAGGCGTCGCCATCGTCGGGGCGGGCATGTCGAAATTCGGCATGTTCCCCGCCAAGAACTCCAAGGACCTGTTCGCCGAGGCCTTCCAAGAGATGATCGCTTCGGTGGACAAGGGGGTCGACGCGGCCGATATCGACGCCCTCTACCTCGGCAACTTCACCAACGACTTTTTCGTGCACCAGGCCCACTGGGGACCCATCATGGCCGATCTGATCGGCCTTACGCCCAAACCCGCCACCCGCACCGAAGGGGCCTGCGCCTCCAGCGCCCTGGCCTTCCGGGAGGGCGTTTTCGCCATCGCCTCGGGCTTCTACGACATGGTGCTCGTGGGGGGCGCGGAAGACATGTCCAAACGGACCACCGAAGAGGTGGCCGAGGGACTGGCCCTGGCGACCTTCCCCTACGAGGGCCAGGCGGGCTTCACCTTCCCGGGGGTGTTCGGCGCCCTGGCCACGGCCTATTTTGCGAAATACGGGGCCGGCCGGGAAGATCTGATGAACATCACCATCAAGAGCCATAAAAACGCGGCCTTGAACCCCAAAGCCCAGTTCCCCCTGACCATCCGGGAGATCATGGCGGCCCGCCAGGCCAGCGCGGCCCGCAAGGGGCGGCCGGTGGTCGACTGGCCGGACGAGAAGGCCTTTTTGTCCGACCCGGCCGTCAATCCGATGGTGGCCTGGCCCATGCACCTTTACGACTGCTGCCCCATCAGCGACGGGGCCAGCTGCATGCTGCTGGTGGCCGAAGAGCGGGCCCGGGAGTTCACCGATCATCCCATCCGTGTGGCCGGCCTTGGCCAGGGCAGCGGCCGCGGGCTGCATGCCTGCCAATCCCTGACCTCATTCGAGGCCACGCGCTATGCCGCCCGGGAGGCCTACGGCATGGCGGGCGCCGAGCCGGGCGACATCCAGTTCGCCGAGGTGCACGACTGTTTTTCCATGGCCGAGCTGATCCATGTCGAAGATCTGGGCTTTTTCAAGCCCGGCGAAGGCTTCCGCGCCATTGGGGACGGCGCCACGGCCCTGGACGGGCCGATCCCCATCAATACCTCGGGCGGGCTCAAATGCAAGGGGCATCCGGTGGGCGCCACGGGCGTCTCCCAGCTCTACGAAGTCTGGACCCAGCTCAGGGGGCAGGCCGGTCCGCGCCAGGTGCCCCAAGGGGATCTCCGCCTGGGGGCGGCCCACAATCTGGGGGGCACCGGCGGCACCTGTACCTTCACGATTCTGGAGAGGAGGGCATGATGTCCGAGGAGCGCACCATCAGCGATGCGTCGTTTCAGGAATATCTGGCGGAAGAGCGCCTGATGGGCTGCCGCTGCCGAAATTGCGGCGCCCTTTTCCTGCCGCCCACACCGGTCTGCACCTGCTGCTACCGCCAGGCGATGGAATGGCTGGCCATGCCGCAGGAGGGCACCCTGGCGGCCTTCACCTGCATCACGGTTTGCCCGCCCGCCATGACGCGGGAGGGCTTCGGCCGGGACAACCCTTACTGCACCGGGGTGGTGGCCCTGGCCGACGGCCTGCGGGTGACCACCCGCATCCATGGGGTGGACGCCCGCCGCCCGGAGACGATCAAGGTGGGGATGCCCATGAAGGCCGCCTTCCTGCCCCGGGAAGAAGACGGCCGGAAAACGACCTTGTTAGCCTTTGGTCCGGCCTGAAGCAAGGCGTGACAGGCTTCAGGCGCCCGTGTCCCGCCTCCGGCAAGCCTTCGGCGGGCAGGCCCGCTTTCAGGATGACTTAGACGGATAAGGCCTTCTGCGGAAGACTTCAAGGATAAGCAGGCCGACACGCTTATCCCGCCCCCATCGTCGATGCTCGGCGCGGGGCAAAGCATTATAAAAGCATTAGAAAGCCCCCTTATTAAATCGGGAGATACCATGAGCCATCTCTTTTCCTCGATCCTTCTAGCCACCAATCTGAAGCCGTCCTGCCGCCAGGCCTTTGAGATCGCCGCCGCCCTGGCGATTCGGCACCAAGCGGCCCTGGTGCTGGTGCACGTGCTCGAACAGGTGCCCGACTATGTCCAGAAAAACATCCAGACCATGCTGGGCAAAAGCGCTTACGACGAACTCTCCCGCAAATACGAGAACAAGGCGCGCAATTTCCTGATCGGCAAGAAGTCCTCCAACCAGTTCATCCACGACGCGCTGGCGGAATTCTGCACCGTGGCCGGCATCGACGAGATCGCCTGCGACGGACCGTCCCGCCACGTGGTGGTAGCGGAAGGCCACCCGGTCAGCCAAATTCTTGAAACCGCCCGGACCCACAACTGCGACCTCATCGTCATGGGGGCCCGGGAAGGGTTTCTGGCGGACAACGCCATCGGCGCCACCATCAAGGCCGTCATGCGCAGCTCCCGGGTGCCGGTCATGATGGTTCCGCCCCTGGAAAGCTGAACGCGCGGCCCACGGCGGCCAGGCGCCCGCCTGGCCCGCAAGACGGCCCTGGCAGCAATTGTCCGACGTCGCGGGCGGCCCCGGTAAGCACCTTCATTCAAGCCGGCACACCCATACCGGGGCGGCCCGCGATCGCGGGGTTTGCCGTGAACCTGCAGCCCGGCCTCCTCCGGACCGGACGGCCCCTGTTTTTTCGCCCCGATCCCCCGTGCGCTGCGGGCCTTGAAGCACCGAGGCGTCTGGTTGGTCAGCAAACCACCCGCGACATCGAAGCCCGCAAGCCATTCCGACCTTAATCGCTTCGTGTTACAAAGCACCGTTAGTTTCGATCTGAGCCTCCACCCCTGGTGGAGGACGCGGAGAGGTTCTACCGATCCAGGGCGCCGTTACATCAATAGGATCCTTCATTTTCTTGCACGTGCAAGAAAACGGAAGCAAAAGAAAACGCCCGTGTCCCGCTTAACCCTGCGCGTCGTCGACACGGCCGGAGCGCGCGGAAACTCCCCCGCCTGCGGCGGGGTCAGACAGTCCGCGCGCCTTTATCCGGCCGCATCGCCGATGCTCGGCGCGGGACAAAGGGACATCCAAAACCTCAAAAGCTGTTTTCAAGCCCCCTTCAAGGGGGCTTCCTGAGGTCTCCCGCGATGCGGGAGGAGACTCGCATGCGCCGGATCGCCCATTTGGGGGATGCTTTTCCGCTCGGCGGCGGCCATGATAGCTGGCGCCAACAACCGCAAGACCCCGGGGGAGCGAAATGACCTTTGCAACGTTCTTTTCAAATCAGGCCCGGAAGCCCACCGGGCTGTTCGGCCGCTTTGTGGCCTCGCAAATTTTCAAAAAGGGCAACGCCGAGATGAATGCCTTCATCTACGACAGTCTGTCCATCCGCGAAGACGATGATATCCTCGAGATCGGCTTCGGCCCCGGCGAGCTTATTCACGCCATGGCGTGCCGTGTGGACCGTGGGCGGGTGGAGGGGGTCGATTTCTCGGAGACGATGCTGGCCATCGCGCAACGGAGGAACCGGCAGCATATCCGAACTGGCAAGGTCAGGCTGCACCTCGGCGATTTCGACGGGATGGCCTTCGACGGCCGCCGGTTCGACACCATCGTCACCGTCAACACCGTCTATTTCTGGCCGCAGCCGGAGGCGACCATCGCCAGGATAGGGGATCTATTAAAGCCGGGGGGACGCCTGGCCGTCGGTTTCCATGAAAAAGCCGAGATGCAGGATTCAAATCTCAGCCGCGATGTGTTCCGGTTCTATTCCCCCCGGGATATGGAAGCGCTCTTGGCCACCTGCGGTGCTTTTGAACATATCGCGATCGCCTCCAGAAACGGAAAAGCAAAGAAGCTGCACTGCGCCGTCGGCACCAAGGCGATCCGCCAAACCACCTAACGCCGGATGCATTTCAAACCATGTTTCTCCATGTTCCAGTAGATGCACTTTTTGGCCCAGGTGGGGCAGATCTCGGCATGCTTGCCGGAGACTTTGGTGACGATGATCGGATGCCGGCGATATTTCATTAAGGTCTCCACGGCCTCTGTTTTGGTCACCTCTCTGGCCTTGCCGGCATTCACCATCCCTTCCGCCAGTTCATCCAGGAAAACCGATTCCGTAAGTGGCGCTTCCGTGTGCACCGCTTTGCAGACCCGGGGTCCCACGGCGCACTGCCGGGCGTCCTCGATCAGCCGGATGGCCTGATCGATGGTCAGCTTGAGGGGCGCCAGCTTGGCCACGTTTTCCGACAGGATATCCCCGATGCGGGTTCCGGCCAGGGACGACTTGCCGGCCGCGTCGAAGATGGCGAAACTCTTTTCAATCTGTCCACATACTTTTCCCGAGACATAGTCTTCGATCGTTGCCATGTGCGGCTCCTTGTATTTGCTTCAATATTCAGGTCACCTATTCCGGCGGCATCCTTAGGAACTTTTAGGATTGCACCGTCATTAAAACGGTTTGGAAAGGCAACGCATCCCCCGAATGGGCGATGCGGCAAAAGGCCAAATGTTGTTTATCTAATGTCCATCCAGAGATGGTAGATTTTGGTTCCTGGTCCCGCCGCACAGCGCGGGATTTCGCATCTGATCCGTATATACATCGGTGTTCAACAAACCGCAGCCGACGGGGTACCGCTGGCGTAGCCCGGCTACGCCGAGGACACTCAGGAGGAGAGAACGCCGCCAGGGGACAAAAGATGCCATTTATGGATGGACACTATCTAACCTAATAGGTCCCTTCATTTTCTTTTTTGAAGCAAAGTCGGAGGAGAGACACTGAGATTTTCCGCTCTGCGGGAGGCGCCTCGTTTCGGATGATTTCTGTGTGAACACAGAGAATGCAGTAGAGAACAATTGAGGAGGGGAATCATGCCAGCCGACAACCCGGTATTCGAAAAGCATTACAGGTCTTATCTGGAGGAAATCGCCAAGGTCGATCTCAGGGCGATAAACGATACCCTGGGATGCCGCATGGACGGCGATCGCATCGTGATCCCGTTTTTCGGGGGGGACTACCGCGTATCGCCGGACGGCATTGCCGATGATCAAGACCACAAGCCGGGATACGTGGTTTGTGTCGTTCTCTCCAAATATCTTCTGCGTTGCCCTGCGGTCGTCCCGGCCAGCGATGGGTGGGTGTCGTTCAAGGATTTTAAAGCCACCTCCCATTTTACCAATAGCAACTATTTTGCCAGTGACACCGAGCAGGCCATCGTGAAAGGCTTTAGCGGAAGGCTCGACGATTTGTCGGAAGCGTGCCGGCAAACGGGCGGTGTGCCGCACGAGGCCGGGATGCCCTACGATCTTTCCGTGCGGTTCGAGGCGCTTCCCAAGGTATCGCTCCTGCTGCTCTTCAACGACCGGGACGATGAATTCCCGGCCGGCTGCAAGGTCCTTTTCAACCGGCGGGCCGAATGCTATCTGGATCCGGAATCCTTGGCGATGACCGGCGGCTTGCTCGCCAGAAGGCTTACGAATGCCTGCGAAAAGCTTCAAATGGAAGATATCGGATAATTCCGAAAAAAGTCCACACTATAAGCCATTGCTTTGACTTAAACTCTCCACTCCTGGTGAAACGCTTATAGGATATTATCAATATAGCATAGTTATTCCTGTTGTTACTTTTCTTCCGTGTGGCAGAAAAGTAACCAAAAGAAGACACCATGTCTCGCTCAATCCTGCGCGTCGTTGCGGCGGCCGGAGCACGCGGAAACTCGCTTCGCTCAAACAGTCCGCGCGCTTATATCCGTCCACCCCAACGATGCTCAGCGCGAGACAAAGGGAAATACAAAACCAAAAACCCAAAAACCGATTCAGACACACGGCACATCGCCCGAAGTGGGGATCTATTGCTATATTCGTGCATCCTTCATGGGCATTTCAAGAAAAAGGGTTGTCGATTTTAGGTCGGCTACGGTATGGGAATGGCTAATCCAAACCACGTATGAATATCGCAAAGGATGGCACCATGCTCATCACGGGGTATTCCGACCTGTCCCTTACCCGCGGGGGGATTCTCCAGGATTTAACCTCCGAGCCGATCTGGGGCGCCTATTTCAGGCTCGACAGCGATATCCGTGCGGTATTTCCCTTCATCAACGGCGCGGTGGAGAAGGTCCGCTATCAATTGCGCCCCCTGCATGTCCGCTTTCTCTATCGGGAAGTGGCCTGCACCCTCTATCCGAAGGAAGCCATGGCGGCCCCCCTGCGGGGGCGCGACCATGCGGTCGCCTATATCGACGCGCTGATCGTGTTCCTGAACAACCTGTATGAAAGGCGCTCTGCGCTGACGCCGAGCCACAAGCTTTACCAGCCGCCTGTCTCCGTGGTGGACATTGTTAAAATGCTGCCCCTCACCAATTGCCGAAAATGCGGCTATCCCACCTGCATGGCCTTTGCGGCCGCGATCCGCAAGGGCAAGGCCCTGCCGGAAGACTGTCCCGATTTTGCGGCACCCATCACGATCTGCAAGATTTACCCGGTCTTCGGGCCGGAAGGCGCCCTAGAATCCACCCTGTCCATCGAAAGCGGCCTTACCCCGATGACGGCCGGAGAGAACAACGCTGAGGAGCAGGAGGCGGATGCAGGAGAGCCGTCCCAAACAGCCGCAGACGGCGAGGCGCCGCTTTACGACCGCTACGGCATCCGCATCCAGTATGATCTCACGCCGCGGGAAATCCAGGTGTTGCGCTACCTGGCCGAGGGCGCCAGCAACCCGGAGATCTCGGAAGCCCTCAACATCAGCCCCCACACCGTCAAATCCCATGTCATCCACATCTTCAACAAGATCAATGTGAACGATCGGACCCAGGCGGCGGTTTGGGCGGTGCAGAACAAGGTAATTTAAGTAGAAGCGATCTCAAAAATGTCTTTTGGTCCCATATCGGCGTTGGACGCTCGTTTCATGTCCTCGAAATACATAAGTATTCCTGCGGATGAAACTCACCTCCGCCTTGATCTGGAACCAAAATCCAAATTTTGAGAAGGCTTCTACGTCCCCCCAGAAACGGCATCTTTTGGCCCCGGTCGGTGTTCTCGCTCTCCGTAAATCCGCGACGTAGCCAACTACGCAACGCTATCGCTCATACGGCTACGCCGTCGGTCTCAAGATCGCTGCGGCCTTGGCCGGAACAAAAATCTACCATTTCTGAACGAACACTGGCTGGTGTTGGCCCATCCGGAAATAGGCAAAGAGGAGATTTAAGGATAGAATGCATTTCAAAATTAAGATCAGGGTTCCTGACAAGGCGTGAGACGGTGAAAAAGCGGAGCATACACGAAGTATGTGAGCATTTTGAGTCGGCTCGCTATGCCCCCTATTCCTAAATATCAGATGCGGTATCCAGCATCGCTGGAAACGCCGTCAGGGGCACTTAGATTATTTTTGAGATACGTTCTATGCGTCAGCCATGACGCCGCGCGATTTTCTCAAACATCAGGGATAGCCCCGCGCCCAATGTGTAGATGGCCTCGATCCTGAGGTTGGCCTCGGCCGTGTCGTCGAAAAACAGGTTCAGCTCCGATGGCATGCCTTCATCCGGTTTCCAGTAGCAAACGAGCAGCGGCAGTTTGGGCAGGGGGTGCAGGACTACTCCGATGTCCGCGTCGAAGTGCTGTTCCACCAGCCGTCCGTTGAACAGGTGCACCATATCCTCGAACAGATCGGTGTAGGTGTCGGCCACGGCCTTCATGGGCTTCGTGCAGCGCTGGTCGAAAAACAGGTGCCAGTCCCGGCCACCCTTGAGCTCCCGCAGGGGGACCCAGTTGCCGGACGGGGTTTGGCCTTCACCGGCCAGGATATAGGTCAGCACCGGCCCGGCGATCCAGCCATGGACATGAATATCGGTGCTAAACTGCCCCTGTTGGTCGACGCTGATTTCCTTGCCGAGGGTACGCAGGGTCAATTTGCCGTTGACGTAGCGGCCCCCCAGGCGTTCGGCCGCCTGGGCCAGGTCGACCCCCGCGATTTGGCGCTGCATCTGCCGCAGGGCTTCCTCGCCGTCCTGGTCCATCGTTCGGGCTTTTTCAACCCCGTCGCCGTACTTGGCGGCAATGGCCGGATCCAGCCGGGGGCATTCGGCAAGCTGTCGGGCCCCCTTGAAGACGGCTGCGGCAAACGCCAGGCAGGTGGCCTCCTCGCACTGCCGGCAATTTGATTTTTCCAATAGCTTGAAGACTTCCATGGTGTTTTTGATTTGGGGCATACTAGCCTCCCGGTTGTTTATGATCTGAGCCATCCCCCAACGGTGGATTCCTCGGAGTGGCTCTATCGATTCGTGCTGATTATTGAAATCGATTCTTCATTTTCTGTCGCGTGACAGAAAACGAAGCAATCACGCCTTCCCTGAAAACGGCGTGACAGGCTTCAAACGCCAGTGTCCCGCGGCCCCTTCGGGGCTGACCTGCGCTTCTCCAAACCGGTGATGCAGCAAGAATCATGCTGTCAGGCAAGGCGCCAGGGGAAGCGAGGCGCGCAGCAATCGTCAGATTGTGAGCACTCGAGCGAGCCGGGCAACGCCGCATGGCGGCATGAGGCGCCGCTGGATCATCCGGTTTCGGACGGAGCGCGCGGTGACTCGCCCGCCTTCGCCAAGGTTGCGGCGGACTCAAACAGTCCGCGTGCTTTTATCCGGTCGCCCCGCCGATGCTCAGCGCGGGACAAAGGGAAACGCAAGACCAAAGAATCAAAAGTCCTTTTGAGAGGCTACTTCAGGTCTATCGCTATGTTAGTGGGGCTTTTGACTAAATTTATGAAAAGGGAGAGACGATGCCATCCCCCAAATGGGGGATTTGTTATGAAACGGAACACTTCAATTTGCCTTTAGCGTCATTCCCGGGCTTGGCCCGGGAATCCCGCTTCCAAAATTTTCAACACCTGATGGCTCCCAACTCGCTTTACCCCGATGCTGTTCAACAGGCCCCCGCTGGCGGGACTGTTTGACGACCGCCCGAGAATATCATGCAACATCAATAAGATTGGGTATTTGACGCGGGGTGTAGGGCTTTACAGACATGACGCAAGGTGGTAGGTGAGAGGTATTTCAACGAAGCCTTTTCAAAATGTGGATTTTCGTTTTTGGAATCGCTTCAGCTGCAGACAGCCGGCCATCCCGCCCCCTTCGCCGCAACGGCGTGCAGTTCCCGAAGGCGTTGCATAGCGCCCAAAGCCGCACTTGGAAGGTGCTCATGCCCTAGCATTCGAAATCGGTTCGTATCCCCCCAGCCAAGGACGACCGCATGAAAAAAGGTTTTCTGGCGTGTTTCTCGATTTTCCTCCTCCTGGCGTTCCTCTCGCCGGCCGCAGCCGACTCCCCCGTCTGGAAAGTGAGTAAAGGGGATCGCCACCTCTTTATCGGCGGCACGGTGCACATCCTGACCCAGGCCGACTACCCCCTGCCGGAGGCCTTTGAGCAGGCCTACGGCGCGTCGTCGGTCATCGTGTTCGAAGCGGACTTTCGGGAATTGCAGACCCCGGAATTTCAGCAGGCGCTCCTCAGCCGGGCCAAATATCCCGAGGGCCGCAATCTGATGATGTTCCTGAAGGACGACACGCGCCAGCACCTGGTGCAGTACCTTACCGAGCGCCAGATTCCCATGGACAACCTGATAAAATTTAAGGCCGGCATGGTGGCCATGACCCTGACCATGGTGGAATTGCAGCGGCTGGGGCTTGCCGGTTCGGGGGTCGACCAGTTTTTCAGCCTGCGGGCCCTGAACGACCAAAAGGAAATCGGCCACCTGGAGACTGCCGACGAGCAGTTGGATTTCATTGCCGGCATGGGGGAGGGCAAGGAGGACGCGCTGATCGCCTACACCCTGCGCCAGATGGAAGACCTGCCGGAAATGCTGCAGGCCATGAAGGCGGCCTGGCGCGCGGGGGACAACGCTAAATTGGAAGAAGTGGCCCTGAAACCCATGGAGAAGGATTTCCCGGTCATGACGGACCGCGTCGTCGAGGACCGCAACGATGCCTGGCTGCCCAAGATCGAGGCCATGCTCCGGACCGAGGAGGTCGAGCTGGTTTTGGTGGGGGCGCTGCATTTGGTAGGGGAGGAAGGGTTGCTGGAGCAGTTGAAAGAAAAGGGGTACGATATAGAAAACCTTTAGTTAGGTGGTCACAATTTGTGACCACCTAAGAAAGGTTTTCTGAAGTAGGTATTTTAAATGGTTTAAAGCCCTTGGTTTTCACTGTTCCCTTTGTCCCGCGCTGAGCATCAGCGATGGGGGCGGATGAAGCGTGTCGGCCTGTCTGAGCGAAGCGAGTTCCGACACGCGCCGACTCCGTCGATGACGCGCAGGAAGAAGCGGGACACGGGCGTCTTCTTTTGGTTACTTTTCTGCCACGCGGAAGAAAAGTAACATTGGAAAAAAACAATAGATCTGTAGAACTGCTGTAGATCAAATCTATAAGAACGAAAAGGCTTAAACCATGCTGCTGCAAAGCTATCAGCTCGATGTCATCAACAACCACTGCATGCCCAGTGCCCAGAGCGTCAACTGCATCGCCCGGCTGGACCAGGACGTGGGCTGTGCCATCCCCTACTTGAACGCAGTCATCGAGGGCGACCAGTTCACCCCCGACCCGCCCTCCATCACCTTCCGCAACGAGGGCCGGCTGATTTCGGTCACGGAGCGCACGATCACGGTCAACGCCGTGGCGGACGAGGCCCAGGGCCGGAAGATTGTCGAATGGATCATGCGGGAGATCAACGACGCCTGGGAAAACAGGGAGAAGATCGCGCCGCGCTACACCAAGGCCGAACGCCCCCAGGTGGTTGAGGTTTTAAAACGCCTGCCCAAAACCAATTGCAAAAAATGTGGCGCGCCTACCTGCATGGTGTTTGCTACCTGGGTGGTCCAGGGGGCTAAGGATGAGACGCAGTGCTCTGAGTTGAATGAAGAGGGGAAAAGAGAGCTGCAAGTTTATCTCACACGATTTAGTGCAGACGACTAATATTTAAGGGCGCATAAATGTAAAAAGAAAATTTGAAGTTAATAAAGTATTATGCTCGATGATAACACTTAGCGTCTTCATTATTTCCTGCAATACTCTGAAAGGTTGCTTTTATGATTATAAAAGGAATCCCAGATAGATGGGAGATAAGCCCAAAGAAAAAGCTTGATGTTCTGAGTAAAAATTGGCTGAATTCTGTGTCTTTCGATTTAAAAAACATAAATTCTGATTCTGATAAAAGAATCACTATTGATCTCAGCAATATAGATTTTGTTTCAGCTTATGAATGGGTATCTTTGGTAGCTTTAGTCAACTATACTATCGATAGAAAAGAAATTGACTATGTTGATATAGATCTGATTGGCGATAGTAAAGAAATGCTATTAAAACCAAAGGAATATATGCGATATATAGGCAATAGAGATTTTTCTCGAACTACCTCCCCATCAGATTTTTATCATAGCCATAGGGCATATCAAATTGTTGGATTTTTAGAGGCATTTGGGACAAAAAGTGCCCTATTTAAAAGCCAAAAAAATGTTTCCATATTGTATCCTTGGCTGAATTTAAATGATGCTGATTTTCTGAACTTTTATGAATATAAAGAAACTAGACCAACCGTTTTTTTAGGTTTAACTGAAATAAGAACAGAAGAAAATTGTCGATTATTCTTGGAAGATGAGATGGTAATGAATTGGCGAAATGCGATGAGAGAAAAATTCGATAATTCGCCAATATTGGAGACAGAAGAAATCTGGCGCTCAATATGCCATGAACTATCAACTAACATATGGGAGCACTCTAATTCAAGTGGATATATTTTTTACCGAGTTGTAAAACCAGTAGGGAAAAATAATAAAATACGTTGGTGGTGCAAGAATAATTATTCAGAAACACTTGGTAATTTATGGGGCAAATACAAAGATGGATTTTTAGAAATTTGTGCAGTAGATTCAGGAGATGGTTTTGTTAATAGTTTAAAAGAATCATATTTAAACCAATCCAATCGCAAAAGTTGTGGACTTTCCGATGTAGTAGATATTTTATCTTTCGCATTTGATGAATTTGGGACATCTAAAACTAAGGATGAGAGTTGGGTTCTCAGTAGACATGCCTTAGGTAGGATTTTGTTAATAGTTTCTAAGTATGGTGGGGTGATTACGCTAAGATCTGATGGAGTTGAGATTAGATATATATCGTCGGAAAAAGGGTTTCTTCGAAATAAGAATGGTATGGGTTACAAACCTTCATCAGTAGACTATATCGATGAGAATATAGTTGGTTCTCATATACAAATATTGCTTCCGCTATATCCTACTGTTTCGTACAAGGATTTTGTCGAAAGGGAATCAGTTTTTAATTATTTACCAAAAAGTTATACGATAGACCCTAATCACGTTAGAGGGCATCTTGTTCCTGTCATGGAGTCATTGGGTTTTAAAAACGTTGTGCGCGGTACGAAAAACATTAGAAAATTTAGAAATGCATGCATAAGGTTGAACAATAGTCTTAGAGATCAACACCCCCCATCCGAACCACTAATATTCGATTTTAGTGCAATTAATTGGGAGCCAGCACAGTTCGAGACATTTTTATATTTATTGCAAAATATCATACAAAAAAGACTTGTATTATTGGTAGAAATTGATTCCAGGCTCGCAAAAGAAGTAATTAAATTAGAGGCGGATTTATCGGATACATTTATTGATAAAAAGGTACTCGGCCATTCATCTGAAAAAAAGTTTTTTGAAACTTATACAGCTATAAACAATATAGTATTAGGAATTGATAAAAATGGCGAAAAGTATCTGTTTGGACTATCAGATCATAAATATGAAAAGGCGCTTCTTGGGTTGATTGAAACACCAGATACCATAAGTGGGTTATGCAGCTTTATTAATGGCAGTAAGGAAAACGAAGCATTTTGTAAAACAATATTAACAAGAGAATCGAGCTTATTTTATCTAGACAAATTGAACCGGTGGAACTGTTCTTGGAATAGTGAGGAGATTCTATTACAAGCAAATAGAATCATATCAGATCATTTTGATCAAATTGCAAATGCAACAGGGGCATGGCAAGGAAGATCTCTAAGTTATAGCGATCATATTGATGAGCTTGATGATTCTAAAATTATTAAGAAACACTTTCATGCCAAACTGAAATATAATTTGCCATGGCAAGAAGAATGGAGAGATGCTTTTCTTGAATCATCTAAAATTTTATCTAGAGAACGATATTGTGATGAAGCTGCACATAGGCTAATTTATAGATTAAAATATGGCCTTGAAAAATTACATAGAAAACTTGATGACGTTAACGTTTTTGTTTGCGTTACTGGCCCCGCTTTGCTTCTAGCATCTGCTATGTATCGATGGTGGCCGGATGTCAAAAGACCAATCGTTGCAGACTTAAGTTATAATGTTCTTTTAGAATCATCAGAAAGCCTCCCTTCAATTGTAGATGAAGGTGGAATAGTCATAGTGCAGGACATTTTCGAGCGTCGTAAAGTATCAGGAGAACTTTTACGTAAACTACAAAACCAATCAAAGGATATTCTCTGTGCAATTAGTTTAATAAAATTACGTAAAAATGTTATTAAGACAAAAATTATTCCAGTATCTGAAGGATGGGCAGATAGACGAAGCCCAAGATCAGATAGACTTCCATATCATTCCTTAATTGAGGCCCCTTCACCTTCTGTCTGCGAACCACCAAATGAAAACGACGATGATTCTAATTTGTTTTGGATAGAACCACGTTCATTACACCCAACGAGTTATAGGCACCTAAGAAGAGAGTTTGGTGAAGGTCGCGATCCATATTTACGCAGAAGAGATGAAATTCTCCCTGAGTTTGATAGTAAAACAAATGGTTGCTTATTTGCTGCCGGACATTATGTTTATGGTCATCGCCATTACCAAGTTGCCATCGATGTTAAAAAATTAATCTCTGGGAAAATTGGAAAACTCATTTCAAATTGGATTGCAGATGTATGCGAAGGCAATCCTATGAGAAATCAAGCTGCTTGGGAAAGAGACCGCGGTTATCGCTTAAAAGGTGATGTAACATTTATAATTATGCCCTTGCATAGTCAAATACATTATTTATGGCCTGAAATTCGTAACGTATTAGCACAGAGAGGCCGTAGAGTAATAATGTGTTTACTAGATGCAACATTATTTTCCGGGAGACGCCCAACTTATCGAATTTCACATCATTTAGAACAACAACTTAAACGAGCATCTTTAGATGCTATTGAAGCATGTAAAGCAAAATTAGATGATCACCCATCTCCTTTGCGACTATTCATAATTGACGATGCAATTGCATCAGCAAGAAGTGCTGAAACAATTCTATTAAGCATATCAAATAGATTAAATAAAATATTTAGAAAAGCCAATTTCAATTTAGACAAATTGCCTAATAAATATCATCCAATACAATGGATAAGATATTTTGCAATATTAAATCAAATGGGACATGCTAATCATACATTATGGCATAATATGAAACATATCGGTACTCCTCCAATAAATTTTATTTTAGAAGAATATGCTCCTTTTATGGGGGTTCCGTTATACGAAAAAAAGGATTGCCCATATTGTAATGATAGAGCGAGATTGAAACAACTAATAGCGAATTGCTCTCAATTTGGTGCTAATATGACTGTAGAGTGGGTAAATGAGAGTTATAGGGAACTAAAGCCTATCGCTATCGATGGCCCCACTTTTGGTAGAAAAGAACCTACACCAATTGACTCTGGAATAGATATTTTAGGGCTAAGATCTAAAAGAATGGGAGCCCATCCTATAAAGTATATAACCAAATTTGCAGATACAGCAATTTGGCGTTTTCACAAACTTATGCATTTGTCATATCCAATAGAAGATATATTGAGAAATATAAATAAGTGGTGGGAGTTTAATATAGCAAAAAAGGAAAATTATGACGAAAGCCAAAAGATAGAGTATCAACGATATAGATGGGCAGTTATTGATTGGTGCATTAAAAACTGGAGCAGGGTGAAAGCAAGTACAGCAAGGAAATCATTTGTTGATTTAATAGATCGAGAATTGAAGAACAACACCCCACTAATTGAAAAATTTTTGAATGGTTGTCATTTTATCTATACGGACAAGTATATTTTTGATTTACTAAAAAAAATGATTTTTGAGTTAGAACGTTTAGAATTTCAGCGTAAAGAGGAAAACAAAGTTATAGATAAAGAAAGAATTGAAAGGATAGATCGAATTGAGACAGGGTTAACTATATTCTTTTTAAATATAGTTGGTATTAATGATGAAGGGCAATCTACCAATAACTTGGAAGGAATAAACGATTCTTCTAAAGAGCTTTTAAATGAGCTAGAGAATTCAACGAAGAGACTTAGCAAAATAGGAACTAATTTAATAAATAATTTGTATACTAGATTAATAAGGCCTAAAAGTATAGCAAGTCCAAAATGGGCTTTAAATGCTGTTGCAGAAAATTTATTTAGAGGGAGAGATCCCAAAAATGCTCCTGCTGGAAGACATCATTTATTACCAAGAGTATTGTATGATAATTTCAGTAAAAAAAGAAATATTGAAGATTTGTTATTGCTAGAAGGAAGTCTAAGCGTTTTTCTGGCTGCTCTTAAAGATATTCTTCCTTATGCATATCTTTCATCTCCTTTCGGTGATATGAGTAGTATTACTCCTGATGCAGAGAACGTTAAAGATTTGTCAGAAAAAATATTGAACTGGATAAAAATAAATACAAGAGAAAAACTTTTAAAGGACAGACCTCCAGAGCTAACAGTTTTATATGATTCTTTAAGTTTAGACGGAAAATTTGTGCAAGCATTTAATGCAATATTTCAAGTAGATATAAATTATATAAAGAATTATATTGAAAATACAAAAGCAGAAAGACCATTTAGTGCTGAATTGGATTTCAAATTTATATCAAGTCCAGGTACTGGAAATAGTACTGTACTATGTTATATTAATAGCCTTTTGAACATTCTCATGAATCACGCTGTTGATCCAATGGATAAAATGTCCAAAAATCATAAATCAAAAATCGAAGTATCTAAACCTAATCGAAATGAGTTTCATACTGATCGGATGGTTTTTCGAATTGCTACCAATTTTGACTCTCTCGACATAACTAATCAAAAAATATTCGATAGCAAACGTGGTTTGCGTGAGTTAAAAAACATTGAGATATTCGGCGCTAAATTTCACAGCAGGGAATGGTTTAAACCTAATCAAGAAGAAATCGAAGATGGCTATACGGCTGCTTGGGAAATCATGATACCAACAGGATACTTATCAAAAAAGGATTGAAAATGCCGATTAATATTCTTTATGTGGAAAATAGCCATAGAGATTATCTTGAACTTAAGAACGCTGCTGACGAATACAATAGCCATAATTCTATAGATCCACTTGGAATATATAGAGCGCTTGACCCAGATGAAATGAAGGGATTAATTGGCCCTCAATTTAGTGTGATACTGGCAGACGTCTTCTTCAACGATCCTCAAACTGGTGAAGAGGATCAAATAAATAGATTAAAGGATATTATTGAGTATGTGAATGATTGGTGTAAATCACAAAGTAAGGATACATCAATTCCGATCATCGCTTATACTGGTAGAGCAACTTTAGAACAGTGTTTGGAGCAACAAGATTACTTATATGACATATGGGACAAAAATACTACAAATACTAACTATGTAATATGGAGGTTATCAAATCTTTCAATTGATATGTCAAGATATCAACCAGATGCATACATGCAAACTCTTATACGAGAAATGACTAAAGGAGCATCTTGGCATGATAAAGTAAAGGAAATGACTATTGACTACGATTCAGCCTTAAATGAATATGATCAAATCTACAGAGTTGACAAAACTATAGGTATAATTGCGAATAATTTTGATACTGAAAACACTTGTGTTGAAATGTGGGGTTTAATTGAAAAGTCAGAACCGATAACGAGAGCACTAAATAAAAACATTAGAGGTCATGCAAGGCATGCCATTAATGTATTTTGGTTAGGCTACTATATTTTGAATTCTAGTGAGATCTCAGATCTCGTAATACAATATTGGAAAAACATGTTGATAGATAGGCCAGATATGAAAGCGGTCAAAGATGTTGACTGTTTAGAAGCTTTAAATAACATTTGGTTCTATACAGGGTTGTTTCATGATATAGGAATAAATGTAGAAAAATATAATCTTCAGTATGAGCAACAAAAATTATTTAAAAAGCATTTCAATGACTACGCCCTCCCATTGCCAAATCTAAAGGGGTTTCCGTTATTAGAATTGCCATCTGAAATTAATGATTTAATTAATGAAATTAGCGGTAAGGAATTCGGAGAAGAATTAAGGGATAAATTTCTTGAAGGTATAAAAGGGAAAATACCCGATCATGGTCTTGTTGCTGCTACTTACTACCTAAAAAATATTCAATCAAATATGGAGCAGAAAAAATTTGCTAAAGAGGCAGCTAGGGCTACTTTACTTCACAACATAATTTCGGAGGATTTTAGTCGGAATAAAACATTACTGAATTGGGAAAATGATTTTATTTCCTGTTTGCTATTGGTTTGTGATCAATTGCAAACGTGGGATAGACAGCGCGAAGATAAATTGCTTATTGACGAAGAAAAGCCAGAAAGGGCAGAATTGAAAAGCCTTTCTTTTGAAAAACTAAAAGATAAATATAAATTATCAATATTCATAGACTATATTGCTCCAGTCCATGTTGTTAGACACCCATACCACTATCAAAAACTTCGACATAGTTTAACCAATATTATTTTGAAAAAACCTAACAAAGCTCTAAAAAAAATCGCCAAGCCCTGGCCTTTTGAATTATATGTAAATTTGACTTTGGGGAGGAAAGAGTTTTATAAATTTACTTATAAATAGACCAAGCAAGAAATAGGCCATGATGGGGACGCCCTTTATATATTTATATTTACATACCCGACCGTTTTCTGATATACATCTGAAATGCCCCGACAAGCGCGAATCGATGCCCTCGGTGCGGTCCACCACATCATTGTCAGAGGAATCGAACGGCGTAAGATCTTCCTTGACGACCAGGATCGCGACAACTTCGTAAACCGGCTGGGCGACCTGGTTATAGAAACCCAGACCCCATGTTTCGCCTGGGCGCTGCTTCCCAATCATTTCCATCTTCTGCTGCAAACCGGCTCCGTTCCCATCGCCACGTTGATGCGCCGGCTGCTGACCGGTTATGCTATCGGCTTTAACCGACGTCACCGCCGCAGCGGCCATCTGTTTCAAAACCGCTATAAATCTATCTTGTGGTAAGCGTTCAGCGAACCCCACTATCTATGCTGGGCGTGCGGGGGTGATCATTTGCTGATTCAGATTTTGCGGCAGGAGTTTCCTGTAATCGTCTTTGGTTTCCGCCAGCGGGAGTTTGTCGAACAGATACCGGAGGTAATCATAGGGCCTGAGCCCATTGGCTTTGAGGCCATGATGGGGACGCCCTAAACTTTTAAACTTCACGACCCAATCGGATAGTTTACCCAAACCTAAACTATAGATAATGATTCATGTTGGCGGAAGAGGAGAGAAATTGCCAAAGCTTAAATGTCCTAATTGCAAACAAACGATTTCATTCTTTCATTTTTTTAAGGCATTCAGCCCTTGGAATTTTAAATGCTCAAGTTGCAATAAAAAAATCAGGCCGAATAAAGCATCAATGACAATATTCCTTGCGTTTATGATATTGGCCGCGTTTTTCGGTTGGTTCAGACGATCGTTAAATCTCTCATGGCCTAGTTTTCTTGTCCTCGGGATAATTTTAGCAGGCATCGCCGAATATGCAATGTATTGGTTATATGTACAATTCGGTGCGACAACAGACTAAATCAGCCTGCCAACCCACTTTCGACAAGGGACCAGGACGGGAGAAACGTGGGAACGACCCAAACTTATAAACTTCAGCATGGGAACATGATGGGGACGCCCTTTATATATTTATATTTACATACCCGACCGTTTTCTGATATACATCTGAAATGCCCCGACAAGCGCGAATCGATGCTCCCGGTGCGGTCCACCACATCATTGTCAGAGGAATCGAACGGCGTAAGATCTTCCTTGACGACCAGGACCGCGACAACTTCGTAAACCGGCTGGGCGACCTGGTTATAGAAACCCAGACCCCATGTTTCGCCTGGGCGCTGCTTCCCAATCATTTCCATCTTCTGCTGCAAACCGGTTCCGTTCCCATCGCCACGTTGATGCGCCGGCTGCTGACAGGTTATGCTATCGGCTTTAACCGACGTCACCGCCGCAGCGGCCATCTGTTTCAGAACCGCTATAAATCTATCTTGTGCGAAGAAGATGTTTATCTAAAGGAACTGGTTCGCTACATCCATCTGAATCCTTTGAGGGCCAAGGTGGTTAATGACATCGTGGCCTTGGAGGGATACCGGTTTGCCGGTCACAGCTATTTGATGGGCAAACAGGAAAACGATTGGCAGGCGCTCGACCGTGTATTGTCCTTGTTTGGAAAGCGTACATCCCCGGCCCGGCGCCAGTATCGCGAGTACGTTAAAAAGGGCTTGGACCAGGGTCGCCGGCCGGAATTGATCGGAGGCGGTTTGGTTCGAAGCACCGGCGGCTGGAAGGCCGTGCGATCACAGCGCCAAGCGGGTCTCCTTTTGAAAAGCGACGAACGGATTTTGGGCAGCAGCGAATTTGTGGGCAAGGTCCTGGCGGAAGCTCAGGAAGCTATGCAAAACAAGTATGTTCTGAGATCCAAAGGCATCGGGCTCGATGAGGTGATGAAAGCAGTAGCCCGTGAGCTGTCCATTGAAATGCAGGTGCTCATCGGTCCCGGTAAAGCGCGCACCATCGTCAAGGCCCGCCAGTTAGTGTGCCACTGGGCCGTGACAGAGCTGGGGTTGCCGATGACCGATGTCGCGCGACGGCTGGGCATTGCCGTACCAACCGTCAGTGTTGCGGCCAAAAAGGGCCGGGGACTTGCCGATAGGGAGCGATGGGTATTAGCCGATCTCCTAAATATAAAGGTATAAAGGGCGTCCCATAGACGTCCCCGGTGAATAGTTAGCCGAGAATAGTGCGACGATAGAAAATGGATGTCGTATTAAAAGCCAATCGAATTGCAGCGATCGACATCGCGCGCTTTTATGCCATCGCGCTTGTCTTCTACGGCCACTTTATCGAAGAATTGATGCTGCTGAAAAATCCGGCCGCCGCCAGTCAATACAAATTTATCTACGCCTTCCATATGGTGCTGTTCATTGTCCTGGCTGGATATGTGGCCAAGGAAAGCGACGTCGAATGGCGTTGGGGCCAATTTTTAAAGCATCGGTTTTTCACGCGGCTTTTGCCCTTCATCTTCTTCACGTTAGTGATGATGATCCCGCCGATTTTCTTCCAGGGCAAGGTTTTCGGCATGGTATTGCCCAGCGTCGAGGGGTATAGCCGGGGGCTTGTCAACACCATTTTCGGTCTGCCGTCGTTTTGTATTCCCTCGTGGTTCCTGTTGCTGATTATCGGAATCGAATTGCTTCATTATACGGCGTTTCGCTTTCTAAAAGACTCCAATGCCAAAATCCTGATGGCCGCAGGCCTATTCTACGTTGCAGGCTACTGGCTGAACCTGAAGCTCGACTTGTTCAACCCCCTCAAAGGCCGCATCGTCGGCTGGAACTATTTCTTTATCCATGAGGCCATTGTCCTGTACGGCTTCTATTTGCTGGGCATATATCTCCGTCGCAAGCGCGTTTTTGTAAACCGGATGACATTCAAGATCTTAGTTCCGGGCGCGGTTGCGGCGTTCTTAATCGTCTTGTTGACCTACAAACTTAACACCGGCCCGTTCAATTTTAATGTCTATAACGATGTGGTCATATTGTTTTCTTCCCACGGCCATTTCCTGCTGTTCCCTTTTACCGCCATAGCCGGCTGCGCCCTCATACTGCTATGCGCTGCTATGACACCCGCCAGAGACACCTTCGTTTGGCTGGGACAAAACACCCTTATTCTTATGTGTCTGAACGGCATTTTCTATCACTACATCAACCCGCCGACGGCCAAGTGGGTGCTGGCCAACCTTTCCGAATCGGCGGTCGGCATATTCGGTATCGGTTTCGCCATGACGGCGGCCAGTCTGGCGCTGTGCATGCCCTTTATTTATCTGCTCAACAGGTTTGTCCCGCATCTCGTGGGCAAACCGCAATTATCAAAATATTTTGCATAACATGGCCTGCATTTTCGCTGGCTGCCGACAACCCTGTTTATCGCCTTCTTATGCCTGCCCCTCATTTCACTTGTGTATTTAAGTTTCATTTCGACCTTGAGCGGCACCGCAACCCCGGTGGGGCAATTGACCCTGTCCAATTACCTTCACGTTTTTCAAAATCCGGCCCTGACGGCTTCCATCATCAACTCCGTAAGCTATGTCATCTTAAATATTCTCATGACCATCCCGGTTGCGCTGCTGGCCGCCTACGCTTTTTCACGCTATTCTTTTGCGGGCGATCAGCATCTTTTTTTCGGCTTTCTAACCCTGCGGATGACGCCACCGGTGGTCATGGTGCTTCCGGTATTTCTCATATTTGCCGCTCTGGACCTCATCAACAAACCGCTTGCGATCGCCCTGGCGCATTGTTTGTTTAACGTGCCCATTTCCATCTGGGTGCTGGAAAGCTTTATCTCGGCCATTCCCCAGGAACTGGACGAAACGGCCTTTATCGACGGCTATTCCCACTTCGGGTTTTTTGCCAGGGTGCTGATTCCCCTGCTGGCGCCGGGAATCGCGGTGGCCTGTTTCTTCTGCTTCATGTTTTCATGGGTCGAGGTGGTCTTTGCCCGGATATTGACGGTGACCGCCGGCAAACCCATCAGCATGGCGATATCCGCCCTGTTTACGTTTCGAACCGATATCGGCCTTGTCATGGCGATGACGGTCCTTTCCATTATTCCGGGCGCCCTGATGATCTATTTTGTGCGCAATCACATTGCCAAGGGGTTTATGATCAGGCAGGTCAGCTGAGGGGATTTATTGAAGAGCCAAAGAGCGGCGCCTTTCGAGAGCGGCTTTGAAGGCCCACGATACGGTTAAGATGATGATAAAATAGATGATCGACCGGGCGGCCGCAGGACCCACGTCATACCCCACAACCTCCGTGCCCAGCTCCATGGCTAAAAAACTGGTCGAACTGCGGGGACCGCCGGCATTGAGAAGGAAGGGCTCGGTGTAGACCATCAGGCTGTCGATAAAGCGCAGCAGGATCGCCATCAGCAATACACTTCGCATTCCGGGAAGTTCGATGTAACGGAACAGATTCCAGCGGGACGCCCCATCGACGGCGGCGGCCTGGTAGAAAGCGGCGGGTATGGTTGTCAGGCTGGAATAGCAAAGTAAAACAACAAGGCTCGTCCAGTGCCAGACGTCCATCAGGACAATCGAGATCCATGTATGAAAGGCGTTTAATTTCCAATCAAACCCCACGCCCACGGTCGCCAACGACTTGGTGAGGATTTCCAGAAAGACACGCCAAATGATGGCAATCATATTCCAGGGCACCAATAACGGCAGCGATATGGCAACAAGGCATACGGCAACCAGGGCACCTTTTTTCTGTAAGGATAAGGCAATGGATATGCCCAGGGGAATTTCAATCATCAAAATCAGGGATGAAAACAGGAGGCTGCTGCCCAGGGTTTCCCAGAACCGGCGGGAGCGCAATAATTCGCTATACCATTCAGCGCCGACCCAGATCTTGGACTCGAGTGAGAAAATGTCGTGGAAGGAATAATTCACGACCATAACCAGCGGCATTACCGCAACGAATCCCAGCAGCATGAGCGCCGGCATTACGAAAAACCAGGCCCTGTTATTGGTTGTTTTGACCATGACCGATCATGAGCGTTTATTCCGGTAGCAGGCAGGAACAGGGGCGTCGGAACTTCCCTTTCAATCGCGTCACTACAATAAAGATGCGCTTTCGGTGTCAATGGACAGCGTGGGGACGGTCATTCATAGATTGATTGGGAGCAGGTCTCAACTTTTTCCGCAGGCATATCCGCTTTGGTTCCTCGCTTTGCCAGTCCCCCAAGCCCCCTCAATGTCTCACCCGCCGATCCCGTTCATTCCGCGCACGCATTTCCGCCGCCGGTGCGGGCTCAAGCCGTGGTCCCGGGGTTTGTTGAGAATGGTGTTTTGGATCAGGTCCGTCAAGACGTCATCCGTGGCGCCCTGCCGCAGGGGTGTTTTGAGATCCGTTTCCTGCTCGGAAAAAAGACAACTGCGTAGGTGACCGTCGGCCGTGAGGCGCAGCCGGTTGCAGGTGGCACAGAAGTGGTGGCTGAGCGCTGCGATCAAACCGATTTCGCCTTGGGCGCCTTTCAGGGCGTACCGTCGGGAGGGGCCGTCCAGGGGACGGGAATTGAGGCGGCGCAAGGGTCCGAGGGGGCGGATCCGTTCCAGAATGGCATCGCTGGAGAGAAAGGCCCGGCGCTCCCAGGCGGTGCCTTGTACCCCGGGCATCAGTTCGATGAAACGCACGTGATAGGGACGGCGCTGGGTGAGCCGGACGAAATCCTGCACCTCGTCGTCATTGACACCCTGCATGGCCACCACATTGATTTTTACCGGGGTCAGCCCGGCAGCCTCCGCGGCCATGATGCCTTCCCAGACCCGGGCAAAGGCGTCCCGCCGGGTAATGCGGGCGAAACGGTCCGGCTGAAGGGTATCCATACTGACGTTGACCCGGCAAAGCCTGCTGCGGCGCAGGTCCCAGGCCACATCTTTCAGCAGGACACCGTTGGTGGTCAGGGTGATCTCCTCCAGCCCCGCGATTTCGCCGAGGCGGTGCAGGAATCCGACAATGCCTTTGCGCACCAGGGGTTCGCCTCCGGTGACGCGCACCTTGCGGATGCCCTGCCGGACACAGAGCCTTACCAGGTGCAGCATTTCCTCGTAGGTGAGAATATCGCAATGGGGAACAAAGCGGATTCCTTTTTCCGGCATACAGTAGATGCACCGCAGATTACAGCGGTCGGTGACGGAGAGGCGTAAATAGTTGATGGTGCGGTGGTGGTAATCCTGCAAATTTACCTCGGTGGTTGATACCCAGGGGGGGCCGCTTTGTGGGGACGACTCTCGACGAAGGGCGCTTTATTGGCGAAGTGACGAACCCGGTGCCAGCATGATCAGATTCTCATCCACCAGATCGATGCTCTCGATGGCGCCTTCCACAAAGGCGCGCTTTCCGAAAAGATCGATCAGCCAGTAGCCGTCACCTTCGGCTTCGATGCGGGCCACATCCCGCATGATCTCCCGGGGGGCATCCTTCTCTTTCAGACAAACCGTACTCAAACACATAGCATCCTCCTATCGGCAGGGCGATCAGGTCCGCAAGGCATCCAGGATTCGGCCCGCTGCGACGACAGTACGCCTTCGGCAACCCCGCGCCCTTCCAGGCCCGCCTCGAAGACACGCGGATCGTTCGGCAGGGTCCCGATCACCTCGATGCCGCGATGGCCCGGTTCTTCCCGCAACCGGTCGGCAATTTCCGGTGAGGGAACCTTGTTCAGCACCGCCGCCACCGCTTTGCCCTTGGCCCCGGCCAACCCGGCGGAATCAGACCGCCAGGCGGCCGGCCACCCGGTCCCAGATCCGGCGGACGGCACGGGCCCCGGCGGATTCCGCGTCATACTCGACGATGGTTTGGCCCTGCACCATGGCGTGGGTAAAATTGGGGTCAAAGGGAATCCGCCCCAGGACCCCGACCCCTTTTCTCCGGGCATAAGTTTCGATGACATCCCCTTCTTCCGGGTTCAGGTCGTATTTGTTGATGCAGAGCATGGCCGGGATCTTGAAAAAAGAGGCCAGCTCGGCCACCCGCTCCATGTCATGGCGGCCGGAGACGGTGGGCTCGGCCACGATCAGCACGGCTGTGGCACCCCCCAGGGAGGCGATCACCGGACAGCCGATGCCCGGTGGGCCGTCCGTGAGCAATAGATCGAACCGGTGGACTTCCGCCAGTTTTTTGCCTTCCTGACGGATCAGGGTCACGAGCTTGCCGGAATTCTCCTCGGCAATTCCCAGCATGGCATACGCCATGGGGCCGAAGCGCGTATCGGAAAGATACCATTCGCCGCAGGTATTCAGCGGAAAATCGATGGCCTTTTCGGGACACACGTAATAGCAGACCCCGCAGCCTTCGCACGCGATGGGGTCCACCACAAAGTCTTCACCGATGGCCTCCCACCGGCATAGGTCGCGGCACAGGCCGCACTGGGTGCAGCGGTCCGGATCGATGATGGCGGTATGGCCCGAATCAAAGTCGTGGCGCTCCCGGACCGACGGGTTCATGATGAGATGCAGATCGGCGGCATCGACATCCGCGTCACAGACAACCTTGTTGCTGACGATCGAAGCGAAAGCGGCCACCAGACTGGTCTTGCCGGTCCCGCCCTTTCCGCTGATAACGACCAATTCCTTCATGAGGAGCCTCTTTTATCGTTTTCGCCCCATGGGCCGACGGCCCATGACGCCTGGTAAGTGCAAGGGAAAGATCGAGAGCTGCCGACCGTCGGCATCTAATCCGCAGCGGGGGCCCCGGCCACCCGTGCCTGGATCTGCTGGTGCAAGTCCTGGAAACGTGACCGCCACTCCGGCAGGGCCTTCACGATCAGTTCGCCCCGGGAATAGGCTTCGGCGATCCGGCGGTCGAAAGGAATCTCCATCAGGATCGGCAGGCCTTCCTCCCGGGCATAGTCCCGAACGCGGTCATCCCCCAGGTCGGCCCGATTGATGACCAGGCCGCAGGGAATCCCCAGCTTACGCACGGCCCCCACGGCCAGCTTGAGATCGTGGAGACCGAAGGGCGTGGGCTCCGTCACCATCAGGACGAAGTCCGCCCCACGCATGGCCGCAATGACCGGGCAGGAGGTACCGGGCGGTGCATCGATGATGGTCAGCGCGCCGTTACGGGTGTAGCCCCGCACCCGGCGGATCAGTGGCGGCGACATGGCTTCGCCGACCCGCAGTTTGCCGTGGATAAACTCGATAGCGTTGCGCCGGCCATGCTCGATCAGGCCGAGTTCCCGGTCGGTTTCGGTGATGGCCTTTTCCGGACAGACGTGCATGCAGCCGCCGCAGCTGTGGCACAACTCGGGAAACGGCAGTACCGTCTTCCCCAGCACCACGATAGCCTTGAACTGGCAAATCTCTCCGCATTTGCCGCAGAGCGTGCACTTGTCCATATCCACTTCGGGCACCGGGGTGGCAACGGTCAGGGCGGCGTCCATTTGCGGTCGAATGAACAGATGGGCGTTGGGCTCTTCCACATCACAGTCCAGCAATTGGATATCGCCCTGCAGCGCAACGGCCATATTGGTGGCCACCGTGGTTTTGCCGGTACCGCCCTTGCCGCTGGCGACACTGATGATCATGATCAACTCCTTGTCGTGGATCCCATGGGGCGCTTTTCCTTTGACGGGAGAAGCTCCCCCGGGGGGATGAAATGCCGGGACGCACTCGGCCGGGAGCCGATCAACGTCCGAACCCGCCCGGGCAACGATCCCCTGGACGGGCGGCTAATGGGTGCACCGGTTCTCGCCCGTGGTCAGACGCTCGTCCAGGTATTGCCGGACCAGCGCTTCGGGGGTATCGAGCGGCGCGCCGATGATCACCTCGATTCCCATTTGGGTCAATAGATCGCGGGCCTGATCCCCCATTCCGCCGACGATGGCGACATTCGCACCCTGTTCATGGAGCCACCGGGGCAGCACTCCGGGTTCGTGGGCCGGCGGCGCCTTCAACCGGGTGGATCCGATCTGGCCGTCACGGGTTGCGATGAACGCAACCTGTTTACAATGGCCGAAGTGCGGGTCCAGTTTGTCCCCGGAAACGGGTATCGCCACCATCCGGTTGCCATTGGACGGCTTCCGGCCGGCCGCGGCCCGGACCGCGGCTTCCGCCGCCGCCCGGGCCCTCTCGGCCAGACTTTCCTCGACCGCCTCCACGATGCCGTCGAAAGCCCGATTGAACGGGGATTCGTCGGTCAAGGCCAAAGCCCCCCGGTCGGCATTCTGCACCACCCGCGGCTCGAAGGGCAGGGTGCCCAGGAACCGCAGGCTTTCCTCGCGGGCGGTGCGTTCGCCGCCGCCGGTTTTGAAAAGGTCGATTTCCTTCCCGCAGTGAGGGCAGGTGAAGCCGCTCATGTTTTCAACGAGGCCCAGGATTTCCATCTTGACCTGCCGGCAGAAATTGATGGATTTGCGCACATCGGCCAGGGATATCTCCTGGGGGGTCGTCACAATCAAGGCCGTGGCCCGGGGAACGTTCTGTGCCACGCTGAGCGGCTCGTCCCCCGTGCCGGGAGGGGAATCAATCACCAGATAGTCGAGCTCCGACCACTCGATATCGGCGATAAACTGCCGGATCACGCCGCCTTTGAGGGGGCCGCGCCAGATGGTGGCGGCATCCTTATCCCCCATCAGCACTTCGATGGACATGACTTCCAGATTGGGGGATAGCGCCACTGGACGCATTTTGCCCGCCTGGCGGCCGGGGCCGATCGATCCCTGCAAGCCCAGCATACGGGGAATGCTGGGACCGTGCAGGTCCACGTCCATGAGCCCGACCCGCTTTCCCCGGGCCGCCAGGGCCAAGGCCAGATGGGCGGCTACGCTGCTTTTGCCCACCCCACCCTTGCCGCTCATGACGAGGATTTTATGGGTCATCCGTTGGAGCCGCGCATAAATTTCGCGCGATTGGGCGTCGTACTCCGCTTTTCGTGCCTTTGCGTGGGTCTGCTGATCTTCCATGGTGTTTGACCTTTTTCTTACGGGTTCTAATGACGTTATGACCTGAGCCGGGTCCAACCCGGTCCCGGGTCAAATCCGGTTGTCAAGCGAACCGGGGGGCAGCAACGGGTTAGCGGCGGCTACCGGACCCGCCACCCATGCCGCGACCGCCACCCATGCCGCGACCACCACCCATGCCGCGACCGCCACCCATGCCGCGACCACCACCCATGCCACGACCGCTACACCTGCCGCCACCCATTCCGAAATGGCTTTCAACATTGGGGGCATCGGACGGATTGAGGGCGCCGGCCTTGAATTGGGCGACGGCCTCGCGGACCGGCCCCTGCACACCGGTGATCACTTTGAGTCCCGCCGCCCCGAACACCTGAAAAGCATTGGGGCCACAGGTCCCGGTCAAAACGGCGCCTACTCCCTTAGAGGCCATCATCTGGGCCGATTGAATGCCGGCGCCTCCGCCCAGCGCCCGGTTGGGATTCTCGATGGCTTCCAATGCCATCGTATCCGTATCCACGATCAAGAAGTAGGGGCACCGACCAAAACGCGTCTCCACCATGTCGTCCAGGGTCGGACCGGTCGATGTTATTGCGATTTTCATGGAATTTGCCTCCTGTGTTGAATGCGGTTTCGTTGCAATGATGTTTTGAAGAATCCGATGGCCGCAACTGCGGTCTACCATACACCCCGGCATCCGGTAGCGGGGGGCCAAATGTCTTCCCCGCAGATAGGCCGCCAGCACGTCCTCGACCGCCCCGGCGGCAAAGGGGATGATAAGGATCTGGCAGGCCTCGATGGGGCTGGCAAACATGCGGGAGATTCCCCCGCATATCAGGGTGTCGATCCCCAGCTCTTCCAGTCGGGCCGCCCGGGAGAAAACAGACGCGCAATCGAACGGCGCCATCCGGCGGTCGGTCACCCGGTTGCCCTCGATATCCGCAATCAGCAGCATGCGGGTGGCATCGAAAAGGGGCGAAATATGCCCTTCCCAAACGGTTAATGCCACTTTCATCGAATCTGACCTCCCGGTTTGCTCAAAAGTATTGCAAATCGGATGCCGAGATATGTCTCAAATTGAAAAAAGATTTTTATGCAATAATATCAGATGAATCGACTCAACGCGTCTTGAGGGGAGAGGGTGGAGGTAGGATCGATCGGCGCAATATCGCGACCATGGCCTGCATACCGTCGCGATATTGCAACATCAAGCGGAATGTTGGGGTGCCGCACGTCCGTTGATCGTCGGCACTTTTATACGTAATCGTTTGATTTTTCGATATAATGTGCTTTTATGCAACCCCAGTTCGCGGGCCGTGGCCTGCCTGTTGTAATGGTTGCGTTTGAGCGCCTCCATGATGACATGGGCTTCGGCGGATTTCAGGGTCGCCGCCACTACGATCGGCATGGCGGCGCCGGACGCCTGGAGGTTTTCGGGCAGACAGTGAACGCCGATCCGCCCTTCGGGACACAGGACCAGGGCGTGCTCGATAATGTTTTCAAGCTCTCGGATATTTCCCGGAAAATCATGGAACATGAGCAGCGAGAGGGCCTCCGGGCTGATCTCCGTGCAGTCTCGGCCGCGCAGCCGTTGCAGCCGGCCGATGAAGTGCTCTACCAGCATGGGAATGTCCTCCTTGCGCTGCCGCAACGGCGGCAGATCAAGGCCGACCACATTGATGCGGTAAAACAAATCCTGCCGGAAAACGCCTTCCCCCACCAGATTGGCCAGGTTACGGTTGGTTGCCGCCAGCACCCTCACGTCGATCCGGACAGAGCGGGTGTCGCCGAGAGGCTGGACCATCCGTTCCTGGAGCACCCGCAGGAGCCGCACCTGGAAGGCCGGGCTGAGATCCCCGATTTCATCCAGCAGAATCGTACCGCCCTCGGCTACAGCGAACAATCCGGGTTTGTCACGGGTCGCATGGGTGAACGCCCCGGCCTTGTAGCCGAACAGCTCCGACTCCAGCAGGGTATCCGGCAAAGCCCCGCAATTGATGGCCACAAAGGGCCGGCCTTTGCGGGGACTCAGATTGTGGATCGCCCGGGCCAGCAACTCCTTGCCGGTGCCGGTTTCGCCCTGGATCAAGACCGTGCTGTCGCTCTCCGCCACCTGGGGCAAGATTTTGAACACCTTGTGCATGGCCGGACTGCGGCTCACCATGTCCCCTACCTGGTAGCGGCTCTCCAATTCCTTGCGCAGTTCTTCAAGCAGGCTCATATCGCGAAAGGTTTCCACCCCGCCGAGCACCGTGCCATCGTCATCTTTGAGCAGGGCGGTCGATACCACCACCGGGATGCGGCGCTGGGCACTGTCGACGATGTAAGTCGCTGTATCGACGAAGGCCTTGCCCTGGGCCATGGTGCGCCGCAAGGCGCAGTCGGTCTCGCACATGTTGGAGCGAAAAACCTCCCAGCAATGCTTGCCAAGCGCCTCTTCCCGGGGAATGCCGGTAATTTCTTCAGCCGCCCGGTTGAAGGAGGTAATGCGCCATTCATGGTCCACGGTAAACACGCCGTCGGAAACACTTTCCAGAATGATCTCGGTGACATGCGGAGGAATCCGGTAGGTTTTGTCTTTGCCCATTGATCTGGTCCGATACCCCACCCTTAAGTATAGGGCGATATGGAAAAACCGGGAAATTGCTTTAAGATACCCCGTAAAACGCATATGTAAAGCACGTGTTGGGTCAAGTCTCAACGGTCTGTTGCCCAAATAGCCTTTTCCCTATTGTATGTCAGTCACAGCGCGGCTAGATTTTCTTCACTTCTAACCATAAAGGGGAAGTGATCGCTAGGGCCTTTCGTGGGACATTCTGACTAAGGGAGAAATGGTGGGCGGTCATTCATAAATAAGTTGCCACTCAATGTATACACACCTCCTATTTCTATATTTACACATTCCTCACGCTCTGATATCCAGCGAACATGCATCGGCAAATGCGCGTCTGCCTCCGATGCGGTCCACCAGATCATCGTCATCCGGAAAGACGTTAAACTGCCCCTCCTCTGACTGATTTCCTCCGCTTCTTTCTCGACAGCAGACCAAAAATCTTGCCTTGCTTTTAACAGGACAAGGACACCTCCTCCGGCAAAAAGCAGAAAAAGGAAAAGCAATGACAATCCTTTTAAGTGAAGAATTACCCCGTAAGAACGAATACTTCTCTCTTTTCGAAACGACGGGCTGGAACCAGAACTATCAGGCCAGTCCCGAAGAGCTCGAGACCGCCAATCGGAACAGCTGGCTTACGATTTCCGTCTTCGATGACGAAAAGCTGGTTGGCTTTGGCCGGGTCGTGACGGATTTTACCTTGCATGCCATGATCTTTGATTTGATTGTCTTGCCGGATTATCGGGGCCGGGGCATCGGTGCAACGGTGTTACAGGCCCTGGTAAAGAAATGCCGGGAGCAAGGCATCCGAGACATTCAGCTCTTTTGTGCCAAGGACCAGAAAGGCTTCTACGAAAAGAACGGTTTCGAGGCCAGGCCGGGTGACGCGCCGGGGATGCAACTCAGGAAATCAAAACCTTAGAAGCTATCTCAAAAAAGTTTTTTCGCCCGATCCGCCAGAGGCGGGCAAGTATCAGCGTTGAATCCTCGTCGCAAGTCCTCGGCATACTGGCGTATGCCTGCGGGTTGCACCCACCGTATGAAAGTATTGAGCCTTCAACATAAAGCATGTGGGAATGTCAGATGTTGAGACCTGACCCCAGAGAAGTCTGCGAGACGGCGTAAGGGCCGATCACCGCTTCGGGCTTGAAGAAGTGAACTCCCCGCTTGGCCGGTATTGGAAAATTATGCATTAAGGCGTGCCTGAAAGGCCCTTGCACAAATAAGTTTTTTTAAAGAGAGCGTGCTCCTCCCTTCCCCTGTCCGGGCATGGCCATCGCTATACAATTGGCGATAGTCTAAAGAGCTACCATGTTTTTGCAGTGGCAACCTGCTATTTCAGCGACAAGGAAGCTTTTATTATCGGTTCTGTCGGCGTCTGAAAGCTATTGTCGGCTGAAGGACGAACCCGTTCAGAGTTTACGATATGGACGGCTCGGTTATGAATACGCTCCGGAACCTCAGGCGCTTCCTGGCTTAAATGATCCCATCTTTCTTTGAATGTCTTCATCAGGTTGGGCAGGTCATCGGCGTGATGGGAGAGAAACGCCTGGACATGTTCAACATCACGGCGCAGCTTGCCATAGCGCGCCGCCGTGGCCCGGTTCCTCTCGGCCAGTTCAGAGAAACTGAGAAAGGTCTGGAGGCTTGCCAGCACGGCCGCCGCAACACTGAGCAGGCCCACCAGGATCTGTATGGGCGGATCTACGGCGGCCTTCACGGTCGAGAAGGCCGTTGTCCCCACTACTGTGGATAGAACCACAACCGGGATGCCGTAAATGCGGTTCTAGCGGCTAAAATGCGTCGCGGCCATTTTGTGCTTGATGTGGCAGATACGAATACCCCGGTGCCATTGCGCCAGAATTTTTTCAGGAGACATAGCAAACCCCCCGTGCAAAAAGATCCCTTTGTCGGGATGGTTGAAAGCGGCAGGAATGGCTCGAATGAGTTGGACAGCAGCAGCGAGGGAATCGATCGGGCTGGAATCGAATGGAGCAGCGCATTGTTTTGGCAGTCGTGAGAGCGCTGAAGTCGGCGAACCTTGTAAAGGTTCTTATCCGTTTCCAAGAATATAGTCAATCATTTCTTCTCCAGGGTCACTTTGCGGCGGGTAAGCACGATGGTGCCGGCACCGGTTCCCTGTTCGACGACGGTTTTGGTCAGCTCTTCATGCTCGATCCACATCCCCTGTCCGATATCGAATACCGCCTCGCTCTTACCCCCGGCTTTCATATCCATGCCGGAGCCTTCCATCTTCATGCGCTGCTTGATGGAAAAGGTCGCCAAGCCGTCGCTGATATCTTCCAGCGTATAGGTTAACTTGATCGCACTTTTCATGCCGCCCATGCCCATCATGCCGGGCATTTCGTAGCGGATGACGGCATCGAATTCATCGCCAGGTTCCAGCGCTTCTTCGGGAAACTCGGGGAAGAAAAAGATGGCCGGCTTCATGGCCGGACCGAGCATCTGGGCCATTTGGGGATTGCCGCCGGTGGCTTTATAGCCTTTGAGGGTGCCCAGTTGATGGACGTCGGCGGAAAACTGCATGCCGGCGAAGGAATTCATCTCATTGACCTGACCGTCGTTATCCCAATTTTTCTGGGATACGATCTGGCTGGCGATGCGAACCCATCCCTTGCCCAGGTCGCGGGCTACCTTGTACACCGTCAGCCGCTTGGCTCTCTGCACCATTTGAGTCCCCATCGCCTCGGTGGTGGTCTCGGACCTTTCGCTCATCTTCCAGGTATCCCCCTCCTGGAATCGATAGACAAAGCGCTGTCCGGCCAGGGCCGGGCCGGACAGCAGGAGGGTCACGAGCAGGGCCGCCGGGATCAGACTGGTTCGCGTTCGCATCACAATTCCGCCTTTCTTTTCAGAGATTTGATTTTGCGCTGGATTTTTTTGCGATCCGCGGCGGAAGGGGCGGCCTTAAGATAGCCCTGATAGGCGGCCACGGCGTCGTCATAGCGCTCCCAGTCTTCGTATAACGCGCCAAGCGCCTTCCAGGGCGCGGCATAGCGGCGGTCCTTCTGGGCGGCTTCACGATAGAGGCTTTCGGCCTCCTTTTTTTGCCCCTCGGTGGCGGCGAAGGCGAAATCGCCCAGCGCGCATTTGGCCAGGCCGTATAGAACCGGGGCTTCGCGAAACCCCTTGCGGTAGAGGTTGCGATAATCGGTCTCGGCCTGCTGATACATCTCGTCTTCCATCAAGCGCTCCGCCCGGGGCAGGAGGATTTTCCGGATGAAGGCCTGGTAATCTTTAACGCCCTGATCCCCGTGGCCGCCGTTCAGCGATTCGCGCACTTCCGTGAGGTTCACATAGCCATCCACCAGCGCCGGCCGGGACGGCGGCGTATCCGCAATCGTGCGGGTCAGCCCGCTCTGCCCCAGGGAGGTACGCATCTGCTGCTGGAACAGGCGCATCATGGCCTGCATCTGCCTGAGCTGCTCGGCCATATCGCCCAGGCCCTGCTCTTCGGCACGGTTCAAGCTGTTGGTCAGATTCAGGACATTTTGCCAGGCCGCCGACGCCTGGCGGGGGTCGTAGCCGGCCCTTGCCAGGAGCACCATGCCCTGGATATCGGCGGCCACTTCGAAACGCTGGCGGGGATCGATGCGGTCGCCCTGGGCATCTTCTTCCGGAATGGCGGCGATGGCCTCTTTCATCCCGTAGTAGGTACCTTGCGCGGCGCCGATCGTGGCCTGGGATTTCATTGCGGACAGATAGGTATCTTCCCCCTTCATCACGCGGTCGGCTTGTTTGGCGGATTCAACATCGGCCACATAGTCCACGGCCGAATCCAGCATGGCTCCGAAAATCGCTCCGGCTGTGGCCATATAGCGCTGCTGCCGCTCGGCCGCCTTGATTTCCTGATAGAGCAGGAGATAATGGCCGTTCATGATGTGCGCCATTTCATGGGCCAGAAGGGCGGCCAGCTGCGCTTCATTGTCCGCCGAGAGCACGGCGGCGGTGGTGATGACGAGGTTCCCGTCGGTATAAGAATAGACCTGGGGTGTCGGTGCGTCGATAATGGTTATGCGCGGGACGACGCCGGCCGGCGGTTGGTCGCTGCCCTGCAGCTTTTTCACGACCTGTTGCAGGTATGACAGATAGGCCTGGTCCGTGACGATGGGCCGCGCGCGCATCTCTTCGGCATACGACTGCGCGGCCTGGGCGATCAAGGCCCGGCCATCGTCATTGACCTCGATGGGGGCCGCCTGCCCCCCGACCGTCCAAAGCAATAACAAAACGCTGATTGTCCCGATAAGGTACGCTCTGCTGCATGGCTCGTTCATTCGGCCCCCTCTGAGAATAGGTGCGATTTTCTTCCGTTGTGAGCCCGTTCTATTTTCTATAACGGAAATCAGGTCATGTTTCAATCGGAGGGAGATCGCGACGAATTCAAAAACTTGAGCCGAAAGCACTCGCACTACTTCCGCCCGGCCTGTTTGGAGAGATAGGAATTCGCCTTCCCAGAGGCCGGTTATGACCTTCCTGGCAGATAGCGGATCCAAGCCCAGGCTGCCGCCGGGACCCAAAGGTGCAACCACAAAATCGCCGGCATCGGTTGAACAACGGACCAAAGTATCATAGACTTGTCCGTAAACGACCACCCATCCTACCCGGGACACTGCTTTACGCCATGCCACCATTCCGCCGCGAGATCTTAAATCTCCTCGAACAGGGTGTTATCCCGGCCGACAAGACCGATGAGGCTTTGGCGGTCGCCGGCATCACCCCCGATGCCAAAGCCTGGAAAACCTTCATCGATCATCTCCTGCTCTGGCTGGGCGCTCTGGCCCTGGCTTTCGCGGCCATGTTCTTTATCGCCTACAACTGGGGCGAGATCGGCCGCATGGGCAAGTTCGGCCTGGTGGAAGGGCTGATCCTCCTGGCGGTCGCGGCCTACTGGAAACTGGGCGACCATGCCATGGGGGGTAAGGTTGCGCTCTTTGCGGCGACGATCCTGCTGGGCGTTTTGCTGGCCTTATTCGGGCAGACCTACCAGACCGGCGCCGATCCCTGGCAGTTGTTTTTCACCTGGGCCCTGCTGATGCTGCCCTGGGCCATCGTGGGGCGTTTCCCGGCCATCTGGCTGGTATGGATCGCCCTTATCAACCTTTCCATCATCCTCTACCATCAGGCTTTGCGGGGCGTGTTCGGGCTGATGTTCGGCTCGGACAACGGCATGCTTTGGCTGACCTTTGCCGTCAACGCGTTCGCTTTGCTTGCCTGGGAAGTCCTGTCCAAACCATGGCCCTGGCTGGCCGAACGCTGGGCCGTGCGCCTGCTGGCCGTGGGCAGCGGCGTGCCGCTGACCTGGCTGGTGATCTTTGGCATTGTCGATAGGGAGCACGGCCTGGTGCTGGCCGGAGCGGCCTGGGGCCTATGGCTGGCGGTGATGGTCTTCGTCTACCGACGGAAGCGCCCCGACCTTTTCATGCTGGCCGGCTGCTGCCTGTCCGGTATCGTCGTGGTGGTCACCTTTCTCGGGCGGCATATGCTCGAAACGGGCGGGGCCGGCAGTCTTCTGATGCTCGCCCTGGTCATCATCGGCCTGGGGGCAGGGTCGGCCGTCTGGCTCAGAAATGTCCATCGGGAGTGGCAATCATGAGTCGGTCGGGAGAACCGCTCTGGGAGACGCTGCTTGCGGCCGGCCTGGTTCAGGGCGAGGCGCCGGCAACGGACACGATGGAATCCCCCTGGTATGTGAAGGCCCTCCTGGCCTTTTCGGGCTGGCTGGCGGCGATGTTCCTGCTGGGCTTCGTTGGCGTGGGATTTCGATTCATCATGGATAGCGGGCTCGCTTCCCTGATCGCCGGCGGCGCGATGATGGGGGGTGCCTATGCCATCTTGCGCATCCCCAAAAATGAGTTCGTGGAACACCTGGCCCTGGCCATGAGCATCGCGGGCCAGGCCCTGGCCATATATGCCTTTTTCGAAATCCTTGATACCCATGGCGCGCTGTTGTGGGCCTTGGTGACGCTCCTGCAGATCCTGCTGGCGGTCATCATGCCCAACGATGTGCATCGGGTCTGGTCGTCCTATGCCGCCGCCGTCACGTTGGCATTGACGCTGGCGTCCATGCGGGTGCCTTACCTGGCGCACGGGCTCGTCATGCTGCTCGCGGCCTGGATATGGCTCAACGAGTTCCGCTACCGCCGCTATATGCGACATATGCGGGCCATCGGGTATGGCCTGGTCATCGCCTTGATCCAGTTGACCGGCACGACCTTGTTTCATCGAGAGAACTTGGGCGGTCTAATCGAATACAGCCCCGGCGCAGCGTTGCTCCCCGCCTGGCTCGGTGAGCTGGCGACCGGTGCCGTGCTGCTCTACGTCGTCTGGAAGCTGCTGCCGCGGCTGGGCCTGCGCCCGAAGGAACCCCTCGCCCTGACCGCCCTGCTCAGCACCCTGTTGTTTGGCGGGGTATCGCTGGAGGCCCATGGCATTGCCGCCGGCCTGACGATTATCCTGCTGGGGTTTGCCGGGGGCAATCGCGTTCTCCTGGGACTGGGCATGGCCGCCCTGCTTTTCTTTATTTCGTCCTACTACTATCTGCTCGAAAAGACGCTGCTGTATAAATCCGGGACATTGCTTCTGGTGGGCGTTGTTCTGTTGGCCGCGCGCGGGTTAATGATGCGGGTCGCCTCCCGGCCGAGGGGAGCCGTCAATGGCTAAAAAAATCGTTCTGCTGGCCACGGTCTTCATCCTGGGCATCGTCAACTGGTCGATCATCGGCAAGGAAACCCACCTGGCCCAAGGCCGCATCGTTTACCTCGAACTGGCCCCGGTGGATCCGCGCTCCCTGATGCAGGGCGACTACATGGCCCTGCGCTTTAAGATCGCCAATGCAGTCCACCAGGCCCTCCCCAAGGCAGACGAACACCGGGGCTGGCGCCGGGCCGTGGATGCATCCGACGGCTATGTGGTGGTGGCCCTGGACGCCCGGCGGGTCGGCGCTTTCAAAGGCCTGGATGACAACACGCCCCTGGCGGAAGATGAATTGCGTCTGCGCTTCCGGGTGCGCAACGGCGAGGTCAAATTCGCCACGAATGCCTTCTTCTTCCAGGAAGGCCACGCCCATGACTACGCGCCGGCCAGGTATGGTCAGTTCCGGGTTGACGACAAGGGTGAATTATTGCTGGTCGCCATGTACGATAAAGACCTGAATCGGCTGGGACCGGCGGCAACGCCTTGAAGAGCTACACGCCTTGCCACCGCCAAGGCCGGACGCGGCACCGCCTTGATTCCCAACGAAAATCCTCATTTTGAGATGGCTTCATGGGCCCGGAAAAATCTCGTTGAAAAATAAGGTCATGGCCTGCCAGGAGCGGCGATCCGAATCGGGGTTGTAGGCCAGGGCATCCATCCCGAACTTGGCGGCATCGGGGTTGGTGAAGCCGTGGCGCGTGTTGCCGTAGACGATCAACTGCCAGTCGATGGACGTTTCATTCAATGCCTGGACGTAGTCCGTGATGGCTTCCGGTTTGTTGAAGGGATCCAGGGCCCCGTGGCAGATCAGCATCTTGGCCCTGGTGCGCTGCCCCTCTTCGGGCGTGGGCGGGATGAGGGAGCCGTGGAAACTGACCACGCCTTGCAGGTCGGCACCGCTGTAAGCCAATACCTGCACGGTGGCCCCGCCGAAGCAGTAGCCGATGGCCGCCAGGTGTGCGGTATCCACCTGGGGCTGTTTTTTAAGGACCTCCAGCCCCGCCAGGGCGCGTTTCAGCCACAGGTCCCGATTGCTGTTGACCGCCTTCATCCAGGCGCCGGCCTGGTCGGGATGTGCCGTCTCCCGCCCCTTGCCGTACATGTCGAGCGCAAAGGCCACGTAGCCCATGCCCGCCAGCTCCGCGGCCCGGCCGCGGACATAATCGTTCAAGCCCCACCATTCGTGCACCACCAGCACCCCGGGCCGCTTGCCGGCCAGGGCATCGTCGTAGGCCAGATACCCCTCCAGTTGAACGCCGTCCTGGGTGTAGGCCACCGGCCGGGTGACCAGCTTGGCCTGGACCGTACCGGCCGTCAGCAAAACAAGGACCACTGCCATAAGATAGCGTGTATTCATAAGGTCTCCTTTCACCAAAGCCCCTGCGGGTGAAGGCATCCCCGGCCTAAATGCGTGCGGGGTTACCTGCCGCAGACGCCCTGGAAGTCAATCGTCGCTCAGGGGCGTGCCGCCATCGGATGCAGGGGCGGCCGCCATCACAAGGCCTTCAAATGGTTTCCAAACCATTTGTCGTACAGTAGAGCCGATTTCGGGGATCTCAAGCCGACGGCGGTGGCAATTAGGGTGCGTGAGGGGGCCGGACCAAACCCGCATGTTGTAAATATAGCGAAAGCGCTATAAGGTTTTTCGCTGAGGCGCCTCCAGGACCGCCCTTTTAAGTGCTAAAATGCGTCGATAGGATCATCGCGAACCAATACGATGGCCGCTATGCGGCAATGCGTGATAATTGCGAGCGATAGGGAGGGGTGGCTTAGATCATGGTACAGCATCTTTTCCTCAGCTTTCTGGCCCTGGTCGCCGGCACCCGTTTCGTGATTCAGCAGGCGGTCAATTCCAATCTGTGCCATGAGCTGGGCTCGGCCAGGTGGGCCGGGTTCGTCAGCTACCTGGGCGGCACGATCGTCATGCTGGTCATGGTCCTGGCGATGCGCGTCCCGCTGCTGTCCTTCCAGGTGATCGCACGCAGCTCCTGGTGGTCGTGGTGGGGCGGCCTGTTCGGCGCGGTCTGCATCGTCATTTCAATCCTGCTCCTGCCGCGGCCGGGGGCCTTCACGGTCGTGGCCCTGATCGTCATCGGGCAGCTCGTGACCCCCCTCGTCTTCGACCACTTCGGCATCCTGAACGTGCCGCACTGCCCGATTACCGTATTCGTAAACAGTCAACGAAAGGACCAAAAATGGTGTTTGATTTAAGGCCAGATTGGGGTGAGGGAATTAAAGAGGAGGTGAGGGCTAAATGGGTGTGTCAATAAATCCATCTTTGCAAGCGCTTTTGCGTGAACTCGAAGCGTTCGGGCAACAAAACGATCAGACCATTTCCGATCGTCCCCGGCGCATGCTGAACATCACGCGCGATACAGGGGAATTTTTGTCCGTGATCATCCTGGCCATGGATGCCCGGCGAATCCTTGAGATCGGCACCTCGAACGGTTATTCAACCCTTTGGCTCGCTTCCGCCGCGCGAGCCATCGACGGGCATGTCACCACGATTGAACTGTCCGAATTCAAGATCGCCCTGGCCACCCGGAATTTCGAACGTTCGGGATTGGCCGGAACCATCCGCCAGGTGCGGGGTAGTGCGACGGACTTTCTGCAGTCTGCAAATGACGGCAGTTTCGATCTGATTTTTCTTGATTCCGAGCGTGGCGAATATCCGGGCTGGTGGCCGGACATCAGGCGTACTCTCCGACCGTCCGGGCTGCTTGTGGTGGACAATGCGCTATCGCATGCCGATGAAATGATGCCGTTTATGGCCCTGGCATGCGCCGATCCGGAATTTGCCACTTGCACCGTGCCGATCGGCAATGGTGAATTTCTGGCGACCCGGACGGTCCGGTAGATATCGCTTGCAAGCGCCGATTAAAGGCGCGACGCGGCAGGGCCAGGCAGGAAGGCCTTATGGGGTCGGTCCTCAACATAGATTCGAAAAAAATAGACCGCTTTGCTTTAAACTGTAACAGGTGGGGTGGCCTCGATGCAGGAGGAGGTTCCGATGGTGCGGCCATGAAGAAATATTGCCTTCTATCATTAGCCGTCTGCGCGCTCCTGATGAGCAGGCCGGCAGGCGCCTGCACCGGTTTGGTAGTGCAGGACGGCGAGCGGGTGCTGGTGGGCAACAACGAGGACTGGTTCAATCCACGCGCCAAGATCTGGTTCATTCTGCCGGCGCATGACCGCTATGGCAGCGTCTTTTTCGGGTTCGACAATTTCTGGCCCCAGGGCGGCATGAATCAGAAGGGATTGTTTTTCGATGCCTTCGCCCTGAAACCGAAAACGGTCGAAAATCCTGAGGCCAAGCCGCGTTACAAGGGCAACTTGATCAAGGAGGTCATGGCAACCTGTGGGACGGTAAAGGAAGCTTTGGCACTGATCGACCGGTACAGTCTGGATTTCATGAATCATTTCCAGTTGTTCATTGCCGATGCCACCGGCGATGCGGCTATTGTCGAAGGCAACGCGGTCGTCCGCAAACAAGGTGCCTACCAGGTGGTCACCAACTTCCGGCAATCGGAAACCGGGCCCGGTGAGATTTCATGCCCGCGCTATCGGATCGCCAATGATATGCTGCAAAATTGCAGGACCGATAAGATGGGCTGCGTACGCAACATCCTGGCCGCCACCCACCAGGAAGAGAAGGCCGTGACCCTTTATTCCAACATCTACGACCTGAAGGCCCGGCGGGTCCATGTCTACTACTTCCACAATTTTCAGGACGAGGTGGTCATCGACCTCGAAGCGACCTTGGCCGGCCAACCCGAGGTGATCGACCTGCCGACGTTGTTCCCGCCCAACCGCGCGGCGCAGGCCTTTATGGACCGCTTCACCCGTTTGAAAAAGACCTATTTCCACGAGGAGACGCCGCGATTCACGGTGCGCTATCCTGCCGTGTACGAAGCCGATCAGCCCCTGGACGACAGCCAGGTGTTTCTGGCCTGGTGCCGCTACGGCCGGCTGCCGGCGCTCACCGTGGACGTGACGCCTGCCGAGGCGGATAGGCCCCTTTCCAGGGTGGGGAGTGAGGTCTATGCCCCGCGGCTGCGCAAGTTTGGCAAGAAGGTGAGGATTCTCTCCAATCGTCCGGTCAGACTGGCGGACGGTTCGGAGGCTTACGAAACCCGGATTACCTGGCGGTTTAAGGGGCGCATTTCCCTGCACACCATCGTTCTTTCGGCCGAACGGGAGAACAAGCTGGTCAACGCCGCCCTGCATCATACGGGCGAGTTGGATTACCTGCAGCACATCCCGTACAGCCTGCGGTTCGAATAGGGGCCGACCGGCAGCGTAGGGTTTCAGGGAAGGTCCGCGAGACGGGAAGGCCGGGTGGCCTCTCCATGACGAAACCGTACGCTCGATATCCCCAACCATCATTAGGACGAAAAGGCATTGCAATGAAAAATGAAAACGATCGGAATTTATCCCTAGCCATGCTGCATGGCGCGGTGAACGCAAGCCCTGCAACCGGCGAAGGGCGGTCAAATGAAGCCGCCGGAAGCAAGGGGAACAGCGTCAAACGAATTTTGGCCTTGTTCTGCTGTCTGGTGGCAGGCATCGGTGCCGTTTCCTGCACGAGCTTCAAGTCCAGAGATTATGCCGGTGAGAAGATCGCCCTCACGAAAGAGGATATCAGCCCTGAAACCGTCTGGCAGATCGGCGACGACGTGTATTTCGTGCGGCTGGTGGAGGGGGGTACGCTTGTGGCCGCCACCATTAACTGGGAAGAAAAAAAGGGCGCTTATGCGATGCGGACCTGTCAGCTCGTCCCGTCCAAGATCGGCGGCGACCACTTCCTGAATGTGAAGGAGGGGGAATATTATACGATATTACGAATGGTGGGCGCCGGGACGGATGCGGTGGTCCTTTTCACAGTGGACAAGGACAAGCTTGAGAAGGACATGGCCGACGGTCTGCTGCAAGCCTCCCAAGAAGATGGAAATATTATTATGGACGGCCCCAAGGAAGCGTTGGACCGCTATATCGCAAGCCATATCGCCACCCTGTTCTCTTTAGAAGCCGCCGGGGTGGCAAGATTGATCTCGGGCCAATTGAAATGATTTTGGCAAAGAAGAGCAAAAAGGGGTCAGGTCTCAAATTTGACGGTTTCGTAAAGAGTCCGATATCGGCGTTTCACGGCCTACGGCCCCCGCGCTTGCGGTATCTCGCGTCACGGCGGCGTGCGTTCCGTAATTCTCATTTCACGAGATTCGCAAGCGTTGATCTCGAATTTTCTACGAAACCATCAACATTCAGCAGAACAAATTTTCACGCGCCATCTGTAGAGATTAAAGTTTTGACAAACCCGCTGATATTGTTATAACAATACTATTCCACTTCCAGCGCTAATCCATCAGACTTGCCCGCATTCTGATCTGGTTCGAAAAATGTCCTAGAACATTTGGGATGATCGGATCCACTTCTTGTGATGGGCTCGGCAAGCGCCTAAGCTACGATGTAGGCCAACCTGCCAAAGCCCGGACCACCAAGCTTAGATCCACCCATTATCCATTCCGCCATCATTTCATCGGCGATAGAGGGAGATTCGATCGGAAGATCGGCCCGGAGATGGCCGCCGAGTATAAGAACACTGGATTGCTGCTGGTCGCGTCGCTAATCGACGAAAAAAACGGGATCTGCGGTTCGAAAAGGGCCCTAATGGACTGGGGTTCAAACGCTGATACGTTTTCCGGCCGATGGATCAAAGCCGTCGATGAAATCGTTCAAACGGCTGAAGCGCTGGTATCCTGACCACGAACCATCAATAACCATGGATGACCGCATGATAACCGAAGATTTATATCAGAATTACCTGAAAGATCTTCTCGATGGTCGACGATCGCAGTGTCTGCAAACGGTGGGGGAACTGATTGACAATGACATCGACGTGAAACGGCTCTATGTCGACCTGTTCCAGCGAAGTATGTACCACGTCGGTGAACTGTGGGAAAACAATCGAATCAGCGGTTTCCCCCATAGCTATATTTTTTCATTTCACCCCATGGACAGTGAAATTCTGGTATTGGGCCACCTCGACACAAAGGATGTCGAAAAGATGCAGGTCGACATCATGCTGCTCAACCAGGATCTGGGCAACCTTAACCGCGAACTGCACAAGAAAAACGCCCAGCTTCAGGACGCCCTGGATCATGTTAAAACGCTGCAGGGCATCATTCCCATCTGCATGCATTGCCATAAAATAAGAGACGAACGGCAGATATGGGACCGACTCGAAGCCTATCTTTCCGAGCACACAAGCGCTGAACTCAGTCATAGTATTTGCCCGGATTGTATGGAAAAGTACTATCCCGAAGAGGATGACGATGAAGCAGAATAAGGTGTCCTTCTGTATGCGCCGGATGGTAATAGGCTTGGTATCATCGGGGTTTGATCTTCTATATCCGGCTCAATAAATGTCCTGGGACATTTGGGATGATCGAATACAATTCTTGAAATGGGGGGCGGCAAGCGCATGCGCTACGGTGTAGGCGAACCAGCAAAAGCCCGGACCGTCACGCTTAGCGCCATCCATGGGATTTTTCATCTATTCAGAGAAAGCAGCGAATATGCCGATACATGGGAAACAGGTGCCACCTGACGATGGGAATCTTTTGAAGGATGTCAAGCAAGGGAAAAAACCAACAGAGGGCATCCGCTTTCCCATCGTTGGTATCGGCGCCTCCGCCGGTGGACTGGAAACCCTCAATGTTTTCTTTTCCATCATGCCACCCGACAGCGGCATGGCGTTTGTCGTCATCCAGCATCTGAGTCCGAAGCATAAAAGCATTATGGCATCGCTCGTGGACAAACATACGCAGATGAGCGTTGTGCAGATAGAAGACGGCGTCCGGGTTGAACCCAACCATGTCTATCTGAATCCGCCGGCCATGAACGTGGCCGTTTCCGACCGCCGCCTGCAACTGATGGAACCGGTAAAAACCGGCTCGATCAACATGCCCATCGATTTCTTTTTCAGATCGCTTTCGGAAGACCAGCATGAAAACGCCATCGGCATCATTTTATCGGGCACGGCGTCCGACGGAACCCTGGGGGTCAGGGCGATCAAAGGGAACAGCGGCATGGTCATGGTCCAGGAGCCGGAGAGCGCCAAATATGACGGCATGCCTAAAAGCGCCATTGAAACCGGACATGTCGATTTCATTCTTCCCGTGGAGAAGATGCCGGAAGCGTTAAGCCATTATGCCAGGCACCCTTTCCTCGAGTCCCTGGATAAACTCAAACTCAAAGATCCTCCGGTCAAAAACCAGATCCAGAAGATTTTCGCGTTGATTCGCAGCAAAACGGGCCACGATTTTTCCCATTACAAACCCAGCACCATTGCCCGGCGGATCGAACGCCGCCTGGCGGTTCAACAGATCAAAGCACTGCCTGATTACATTCTTTATCTCCAGAAAAATCCAGCGGAGATAGACGTGCTTTTTAAGAATCTGGTTATCGGGGTAACCAGATTCTTCAGGGATCCGCAAGCCTATGACGTGCTGATGCAACAGGTGCTGCCGACGTTGTTGGATCGGAAAGCGCCTGATACGAACATCCGTTTCTGGGTGGCGGGCTGCTCGACCGGCGAGGAAGCCTATTCACTGGGCATATGCTTATCCGAAGCGATGGATAAGGCCGCAAAGCAATTCAATGTCCAAATCTTTGCCACGGATATCGATGCGACCGCCCTGGATATTGCCCGCAAAGGGGTCTATCCGGACAGTATCGGTGTGGATGTTTCCCCGGGGCGCTTAAACCGGTTTTTCATAAAAGAAACTGGTTTTTTCAAGGTTAAAAAACAATTGCGCGACATGGTCGTCTTTTCACCGCACAACATCATCAAAGATCCACCCTTTTCCCGCCTGGACCTGGTCAGTTGCCGAAACCTGATGATTTATATGGACAGTGTCCTGCAAAAAAAGATCCTGCCCCTGTTTCATTATACGTTAAAACCCGGAGGCATTTTGTTTCTGGGCACATCCGAAAGCGTTGGTGAGTACACGGACCTTTTTAAGCCCATTGATTCCAAGTGGAAGGTCTTTGCACGCCAAAAAGGCCGGGCGGACACAGTCCCTGCCAAGTATGCCCCAATCGATTATCCCGTCCGGTGCAAAAGTGAACCTGAGATTAAAAAAGGTCTGGTGCCAACCAACACCATCCAGGCTCTGGCTGAAAGGGCCATCCTCGATCAATACTCACCCGCTGGCGTGCTGATCAATGAGCAGCTCGATATTCTGCATTTTGTGGGCCGGACAGACCGCTACCTGGCGCTGCCTCCGGGAAAACCAGCTTTTAATATCCTGAACATGGCCCGTCAGGAACTCAAACCGGCGCTGACCACAACCCTTCACCAAGCGGTCCGGGAAAAAACAGACGGTTTCTGTAAAAACGTGCGCTTCAACTACAACGATGGGTATGGCATTGTCGATCTGTCGGTTAAACAGATCGGACCCGATTTAATGCTGGTGGTCTTCGAAGATAAAACACCGGAAAAGACGGGGAAAAAGAATAAGCCCGGAGCACTGAAAATCAAAGCGGCGGACGCTGACCGACAGCGTCTTGAACAGGAGCTGCAATCGACCCGGGAATATCTTCAGGCAACCATCGAGGAGCTGGAAACCTCCAATGAGGAGCTTAAATCAGCCAACGAGGAGCTGCAATCGGTCAACGAAGAGCTGCAAAGCACCAACGAAGAGCTGGAGACATCCAAAGAAGAGCAGCAGTCCACCAATGAAGAGCTGGTCACGGTGAATGCGGAGCTTCAAAACCGAGTGGATGAATTTTCCAGAACCAATGATGACATGAACAATCTGCTGGCCTCAACGGAAATCGCCTCGCTATTTCTGGATACGACCCTTTGCATCAAACGCTACACCCCTGCCACGGCCAAAATCATCAAGTTGATTCCAACGGATATCGGCAGGCCGCTCAACGACCTTAAAACCCGGTTTCCGGATGTGGATTTCGTCGACTTGGCCGGCAAGGTCCTCGAAGACCTCAATACCGTGGAGGTGCAAATCCTGTCTGAGGATCTGATCTGGCATGCCCTGAAGATCGTTCCGTACCGGACCGCCGGAAATGTCATCAATGGGGTGGTGATGACCTTTATAGATATCCACAGGATCAAACAAGCCGGCAAAATCAGACGTCTGGCGACGGTTTTGGAAGATGCCAATGATGCCGTCATGGTGCTGGATTTGAAAGGCCGGATTCTGGCCTGGAACAAGGGGGCCCGGCAATTGTACGGCTGGACGGAATCCAAGGCCCTGCAAATGAATTTTATGGATTTGACGCCCAAGGACCGGCGCAGGGACTTTGAAGAAATTGTCGATAAGCTGGCCAAAGGTGAAATTGTAAAATCGTTCAAGACCCGGCGCAAGACCAAAGGCGGCGGCATATTGGACACCTGGCTGACCGCCAGCGCATTGACCGATGAAGACGGCCGTTTGGTCGAGATAGCGATCACCGAGCGGGATCTGGCCTGGCTGGCCGATGAATAGCGGGAGCGAAAATGGAAAAAGAGAAAAATAGACCGGAAGACGCGGAACTCAGGCGACGTGCCGAAGCCGATCTGGAAGCATCTGTCGATGAAGGCGGAGATTTTTCAAGCGCTTCATCTGAAGACCTGCAGGATCTGATCCATGAGCTGCGGGTCCACCAGGTGGAGTTGAGAATGCAAAACGAAGAGCTCCGACGCATTCAGGGGGAGCTGGAAGCGGCGTGCAATCGATACGCACACCTGTATGACTTTGCGCCGGTGGGCTATCTTACGGTCAGCGAGAAGGGCATCATCGTCGAGGCCAATCTTACGGCCACCACCCTGCTGGGCATGGACCGGTCCGCTCTTTTGGGCAACCCGTTCAGCCGGTTTATCCTCAATGAGGATCAGGATGTTTTCTACTTATGCCGCCGACAGCTTTCGGATACGAAAAAGCCACAGTCCTGCAGACTGCGCATGGCTAGCGAGAAGGGCGACGAATTTTTTGCAAACCTGGAAAGCATCGTCGTTGAAAAGGGCGACGGCGCCCCTATGCAAATCAGAATGGTGGTCAGTGATATCACCGAACAGAAAAACCTTGAAAACAAGCTGCAGCAGGCCCGGAAGATGGAAGCTATCGGTAGGCTGGCCGGCGGGATCGCTCACGATTTCAATAATATTCTGGCCTCCATGATCGGATTTACCGAGCTGGCCCTCGATGACGCGCAAGAGGGGAGCGATTTGGAAGACAATTTGCAGGAGATTCTGATCGGGGGCAAAAGGGCCAAACTTCTGGTTCAGCAGATTTTGACCTTCAGCCGGAAGGCGCCCCAAAAACACGTGCCGTTGCGGGTGGATGCCCTGGTCCGGGAAACGGCCCGGCTGATCCGATCGACCCTGCCTGCCAATATCCGTATCGATTTAGATATAAAGACCGCCATGGATCCGTGGGTGATGGGCGACGAGTCGCAAATTAACCAGGTTGTCATGAATTTATGCACCAACGCCGCCCATGCCATGGAGACCGAAGGCGGCAAGCTGACGATCGGCATCGACGATATTGTACTTGAGCACGTCAATGCAGGGCACGCCTTGAATCTACCACCCGGGAAATACGTCAAATTCACTGTTAGTGATTCCGGCGTGGGGATGGCACCTGAAGTTGTCGAGCACATCTTCGAACCCTATTTTTCCACCAAAGCACCAGACAAGGGATGCGGAATGGGTCTGGCCGTTGTTGAGGGGATTGTCAAAACGCACAATGGGCATATTTTTGCGATGGCGAAGCCGCAAAAGGGATCGACCTTCACCGTTTACTGGCCCAGACTTGAAAAAAGCCCATCTGCGACGCACCCCAAGGCGCCGGGGAAGCTGCCGGGAGGCCGTGAGCACATTCTTTTTATCGACGACGAATTCCCCATCATTAAGTTGATCAAAATAATGCTCGAAAGACTCGGCTACACGGTCACGACCAGTACCAGCAGTGTGCAGGCGCTGGAGTTGTTTCGCGCCGCGCCCGGGCAGTTTGACCTGGTCATAACCGACATGACCATGCCGGAGATGACCGGCGACAAGCTGGCTGTCGAGCTGATCAAAATAATGCCCGACATCCCTGTCATCATTTGCAGCGGATACAGTAAGCATGTGTCTGAAAATTCGGCTGCCCAATTCGGGATCAAAGCGTTTTTGGGCAAACCGGTAGATAAGGTGGAACTGGCTGAAACCATCAGGAAAGTACTGGACACGGCCAATGGATCGGCATTCGGACAGGGACCGATTCGATGATCGATCCGCTTATTCCAGAATCATAAGAACTCGGGACTAATCGGGATTAAACGGTGTAGATGATGACCCGCAAGCCGACCTATGCGCAACTGGAAAATAGAGTCAGGGCGCTTGAATCCCGATCCGCCGATGGTGATGTGGCGGTCTCAGTAGAAAAAGCGCGGCTGATGCTTGAAAAAGATCGAAAATTTGACAAGCAAAACAAAGAATTGGACAAAACCAATATTGCCCTTGACGTTTTGATGGATCAACACGACCGGCAGAAAAAAACGATCAAAGATACGATTCATCGAAATTTCAACAAATTGATCCTGCCGGATCTGTATGAACTGAAAAACAAACTAAAGCTGGAATCAAACCGGAAGATGATCGATTTGATCATTGCCAATTTTGAGCACCTGTTGTCTGCGGACATTGGTCGATTGACATCCGGGAGATACAAGCTCACCAAAACCGAGCTGAAAGTTGCGGCCATGATCCGCCATGGCATGACCTCCAGGCAGATCAGCGAACACCTGAACGTTTCGGCCGATACCGTGGCGTTTCATCGAAAAAATCTGCGCAAAAAACTGGGCATCAGCCGATCCGACAAAGAGCTGTCCCAATTCTTACAGCACCATCTCTAATTCCCCCGGCATGACAGGGGGGGCTTAAACCTACCATAAAACCACCTAGCATACCCTCATTTACAGCGTCCCTCGCATCTGGCACGATGTATTTCATGTGTAACAAGTATTTCATCTGTATCATTATTCAACCGGACTTCTTACGGGAGATGGCATGCTCGCTTCGATAGACCCGCGCAAAAAAATCTACTCGATAACCCAGGCGGCCGCATTGTGCAAACTCAACCGGGTTACCCTTTGGCGCTGGATCAGATCCGGAAAGCTCAGGGCCTACCAAACGCCCACCGGTCAATATCGAATCAAACAGGAAGATCTGGAAAGTTTTATCCAAAATGACCTTTCCTATCTCCAAACCGATCTCCCGGATAATCACCCTACAATTCTGATCATCGACGACGATCCGCAATTTCGAAAACTTGTCCGAAAAATTGTCGCAAACGACCGTTTTGACATCGAAGAGGCCGGCAACGGGTTTGAAGCCGGCCTGAAAATCATAAAGCACATGCCCTCGATTCTGATTCTGGATTTGTTTATGCCCGAAATCGACGGTTTTGCTATTTGCCGCCAGGTAAAATCGGACCCCAATACCCGGGCAATCAGGATCATCGTGGTGACCGGTGCGGGGTCGCCGGAGACAGAAGAAAAAGTGCGGCAGCTTGGCGCCGACGCCTATTTTACAAAACCGGTTGGGCGCAACGACTTGAAGGCCTGCATTGAAAAATTGACTCAAAAGGAGCGATGAATGAATAAATTACAAAAAACAACCACCGGCATCAGCGGTCTGGACGAGATTCTGAACGGGGGGCTGCCGCGAGGACGGCCGACCCTGATCTTCGGCGGACCGGGATGCGGTAAATCGGCCCTGGCCATGGAGTTCGCCTGCCGCGGCGCCCTGCAGTTCGGCGAGCCGGCGCTGTTGGTCTCTTTTGAAGAGTCGGCCGAAGATATCATCACGAATTTCGCATCGTGCAGCTTCGGGTGTGCCGAGGCGATCAAAGCCCAGTCCGTTCGGATCGATTCCATCCGGTTGAACCACGATCACGCGGTGGAGTCCGGAGAGTTCACCCTGGACGGGTTGCTGGTCCGCCTGGCGCATTCCGTCAAGTCCATCGGTGCGCGCCGGTTGGTCCTGGACAGCCTGGACTCCTTGTTTTCCCGGTTTTCCGACACCGCCAACCTGCGCTACGAGGTTTCGCGCATCTTCCAATGGATCAAGACGATGGGGGTAACCGCCGTCGTCACCTGCGAACAGGGCGACGGCGATTTCACCCGCAACGGGCTTGAAGCGTACGTGTCGGATTGTGTCATCCATTTGGATCACCGGGTCGCGGAGCAGATCTCCAAACGGCGCCTGCGGGTGATCAAGTACCGCGGATCGTCCCACGGCGCGGACGAGTATCCCTTTTTGATCACCAGCGAGGGCATTTCCATTCTGCCCATCACCTCGTTGGTTCTGGAAACTGAAGCCCCCACCGATTTTCTGTCAACCGGCGTCGACGGCCTGGACCGCATGCTGGCCGGCAAAGGCTACTATCGCGGCTCTACGGTCCTGATTTCCGGCGCCGCAGGCACCGGCAAAAGCACCCTTGCGGCCTGTCTTGGCGCGCGCAACTGCCAAAACGGCGACCGCTGCCTGTACCTGTCCTTCGAGGAGTCCACCAGCCAGATCGTACGCAATTTACGCTCCATTGGAATCGATATCGATCCGCATATCCGCAAAGGCCTGTTGCGAATGGAGCCGATCCGACCCTGCAACTTCGGCCTTGAAGAACATCTTGTCCGGGTACACGCAATTGTCGAGTCTTTTAAACCCGACATCGTGATTATTGATCCCATCACAAGCTTCAGCGGGGTCGGAAACCGGCAGAACATCAAGTCCCTGCTCCTGCGGGTCATCGACTTCATTAAAGCAAAGGGCATCACCGTGGCGATGTCCAGCCTGACGCCCGGTTCCGGAACGTCCGAAGAAACCGAGACGGAGGTTTCATCCATTGTTGATACCTGGATCATCATTCGCTTCAAGCGGACGCAGGCCGGCCGCCGACGGCAAATCTACGTGCACAAGGCCCGGGGCATCGGCCATACGCAAACCATGGGTGAACTGGTCCTTTCCGACGCCGGGGTTGCGGTCAAGCCATTTGCCCCCATCACTGAAGCGGCAGGAGGTGCGAAATGAACGCTAAGCCAACCCAATCAACCAATGGCAAGCCTTGTGCGGATTCGGCGGACAAATGGGAGCTGATTCTCTTTGTGGCCGGAAAGAGCCCCAAAACGCAACAGGTCATGCATCAGTTGGTCCAGATCTGCGAAGAGCATCTTGCGGGCCGTTATGGCATTGTGATGAGCGACATTCTGGAGAGTCCGGAACAGGCCTTTGCCTTTGATATCATCGCCACACCGACCCTGCTGCGGACGCACCCGGAACCCATGCGAAAGATCATCGGCGACCTGTCGCAAACCAGTAAGGTTCTGTCCGCACTGGAGCTTGCGCCCTGCGCAACCGGTTGAAATGGATATCCGAACAGGAACTGACAAACCGGTGCCCCGCCTGCCTGATAAAGGAGAGGGTATGCCTTGCATGCTCAATCGACAACAAATGACGGATCTCGTCAGGACGTCCATCGATGCCATCGTGGTGCTGGACACCGAAGGCGACGTGGTATTTGCCAATCCGGCGGCGGAAGCCCTGCTGGGAAAACCGCCCGGTGGCGCCACGGGATACCATCTGGGCTGCCCGGTAGCCGACGGCCAACCCTTTGAAATCACGTTCAGGCGCAAGGTGTCGGATACAGCAATCGTTGAGATGCAGGCCGTGGAAACCGTCTGGGAAGGCAAACGGGTCTTCGTCGTCAATCTTCACGATATCACCGAGCGGCGGCATGCCGAGCAAAGACTGGCGGAAAGCGAGCAGCGATACCGCAGTTTATTCGAGACCATGAGCCATGGTGTGGTCTATCGGAACGCAGACGGTGAGATTTCCGCCGCCAACCCGGCGGCGCAACGGATGCTCGGGCTGACCCTCGAGCACGGGCAGGCTTTGACCGTACAGGACCCCCATTGGCGCTGTATCCGTGAAGACGGAAGCGACTTTCCGATTGAAGCGCACCCCACCATGGTCGCGCTCCAAACAGGCGAACGGGTTGACGATGTCGTTATGGGTGTTTGCAATCCCGTTGACGATACCTGCCGATGGCTCAATGTCGTTGCCGTGCCCCGGTTCAGATCCGGCGAGGACCGGCCGTTCCAGGTCTATGCGATATTTAAAGACATCACCTTAAGAAAGCAGGCCGTTGACCAGGCCCAGTTACTGGCGGCCATCGTTCAGTCCACGGAGGACGCTGTCGTTTCAAAAACCCTGGATGGTGTTATCACCAGCTGGAACCACGGTGCCGAACGGATGTACGGCTATCGTGCGGAAGAAGCCATTGGGCAAAACATCGCCATGCTGGTCTCCCCCGGCATGGAAAACGACCTGCCCACTATTTTGGAAAGGATCCGCGCCGGTGAAAAGGTGAAGGCCTACGAAACCGTTCGGACCACAAAACAGGGCCGACGCATCTACGTTTCGTTGACCGTGTCTCCGGTAAATAACGAGGCCGGCAGGACCATCGGCGCTTCTTCCATCACAAAAGATGTTACCGCAAGCAGAAAAACCCGTCTGGAACTCGAACAGGCGCTCGCCCGGGTCGACCACCTGAATCATATGCTCCACACGATTCGACGCATCAACCTCCTGATCGGTCGCGAGCGGCAGCCGGACGTCCTGATCCGCAACGCCTGCGATATAATCGTGGCCGGACAGGGCGTTGAGGCCGTCTGGATTGTTCTACAGGATGAAGGCGGCGGTGTCCGTTGCGCTTCCCAGGCCGGAATTGACGACCATGCCGTAACGGAATTGTTGACCGGTTTCAAGACCGGCCGGTTGCCCCCGTGTTGCCGTCGGCTGAGTAAGCGGCAACAATCGACCTCCACGGTTGATCGGGAGGCAATTTGCGCCCTCTGTCCGCTTGGAAAGCCCCACCCGGCGGCCGCTGCGTTTACATCGCGGCTGCAATATGAGGGCAACCATTTCGGCTATCTGAACGCCTATCTGCCGGCGCATTTCGGCGACGACAGGGAGGTCCGGGAGCTGACCAAAGAAATCGCCGAGGACCTTTCGTTTGCCCTCCAGGGCCTTGAAAACGAACAGGCCCGCCGGGAGGCGGAAAACCAACTGCGCAAAAATGAGCAACTCCTCAATGAGACCGGCGAGATGGCCAAGGTCGGGGGATGGGAAATCGACCTTGGTGCGGAGTTGGTCGCCTGGACCCAGTCCACCAGAAAAATTCACGAAGTGCCGGACGACTATGAACCGACGCTTGAAGAGGCCCTCAAATTTTTTGTCCCTGAAGCGCGCGACCAACTCACCGAGGCCATCCGGCGTGCCCGTGAAGAAGAAGTCCCCTTCGACCTGGAATTGGCCTTCATAACGGCCAAGGGCAACAGGCTTTGGACCCGGGCCATTTGCCAGCCGGAGTTCCAGGACGGCACATGTGTCCGGCTGCACGGAACATTCCAGGATATTACCGAGTTGAAGAATGCGCTGGATGAACGTCTGGCAATACATGAACAATTCCAGCAAGTCCAGAAGCTGGAATCCATCGGTCTGCTGGCCGGGGGGGTGGCCCATGACTTCAACAACATGCTGAGCGTGATTCTGGGGTACGGAGCTGAGCTTCTCGATAAACTGCATAAGGGCGATCCATTGCGCGAGGGGGTTGAGGAGATCGTCAGTGCCGGACAACGCTCGGCCGATCTGACCCGCCAGCTGCTGGCCTTCAGCCGCAAGCAGACCTTGCAGGTGGAGGTGCTGGATATCAACGCCGTCGTAAGCAACCTGGAAAAGATGCTGCGCCGACTCATCGGAGAGGACATCGGGTTAAAAACCCTGTTCTCCGAGCAACTGAACCGGGTAAAGGTCGATCCGGGTCAAATCGAGCAGGTCATCCTGAACCTGGCCGTCAATGCCCGGGACGCCATGCCCCAAGGCGGAAATTTGACCATTGAGACGGCCAATGTCGAGCTGGATGGAGACTATGCCCAAAATCGAACGGGCGTCGTGCCGGGACAATACGTGCAGCTGTCCATCACCGATACCGGCTGCGGGATGGATGCCGCCACCAGGGAAAGGCTCTTCGAGCCGTTCTTTACGACCAAGGGCAAAGGCAGGGGAACGGGCCTCGGGCTTTCCACGGTTTACGGGATCGTTAAACAGTCCGGCGGAAATATCTGGGTTTACAGCGTACCCGGTCAGGGCACGACCTTCAAGATTTACTTGCCGCGCACAGTCGACGCGCAAATCGCCCGGGAGGCCACCCATACGGAGGCATCGATCAAGGGCCGGGCGGAGAAGATTTTAGTCATCGAGGATGAACCGGCGTTGCGCAAACTTTGTGCGACAATTTTGAAGCGCGCCAATTACCAGGTGACCGTCGCGGCCAACGGAGGGGAGGCTTTGCTATTGGTCGAGGAAAACAAACTGCGTCCGGATCTGGTCATTACCGATATGGTGATGCCCGGCATGAGCGGCAAAGTCCTGGTCGGGCGCCTCAGAAAGAGGCTGCCCGACCTCAAGGTTCTGTACATGTCCGGCTATACGGACAATGCCATTGTGCATCATGGGGGCCTGGACGCAGGGACCCCATTTATTCAAAAGCCCTTTGAAAAGGGCAAATTGGAGCGAAAGACCAGAGAACTTCTAAATGGTCAATAAAACCGCCACCGACAACGATGCAACGCCCATTCAAAAGCAGGGCGATGCCGATATCCTAAAGCGTCTCAAGCACCTTGAGAAAGAAAAAACGCTGAAGGGAACGCGTATGAACAGCATAAAGAAAAGCGTTAGCCTTCCCGCTGCAAAATGCCATCGCACTCAGCCAGACAACGGTGGCCGTATCCTTATCGTTGAAGATTGTAAGGCGCTGGCCAAGCAATATGCACGCACTCTCTCAAAGATGGGATACACGTGTTTGCTTGCGTATGATGCCCTGCAGGCACTGGATTTCATTAAAACAGAAACGATTGATCTGCATATCGTGGATTTGCGACTGCCGGCCCCAAGCCCCTCCGGTTTAGAGTATATATCGCGACTCCGGGCTATCAAGAAGGACGTAGCGGTCATTATCATCACAGCCCTTGAAGATGATGCAACGATCCAGCAGGCACTGAAATTAGACCTCTATGGTTACATGATAAAACCTATTTCCGACAGGCAACTGTTGGTTTGCGTGAACAATGCAATGCTGCGCGCCGCTCTTGAAAGAGCACTCAATAAGCAGTTGGACAATACCCAGGCCGTTGTGGTCGAAAGAACCAAAGAGCTGTCTATTTTCAAAGCCTTCGCCGATCAATCCGGCCAGGGTTTAATTATGGGGACGCTGGACAATCGGATAAGATATGTCAACCCGGCCTTCAAGAAGATGGTGGGGGAACCAGCATCTACGCAGATCACCGGCAAATCGATTGTAAACCACTACCCTGCAAAATTAAAAACACGCATCGAGCAGGAAATACTGCCTGAAGTGCTGCAAGCGGGCAACTGGTCCGGCGAACTCTCCTGTAAAAAAACTGACGGCTGCACCTTTCCCACATGGGAAAACCATTTTGTAATCAAAGATCAAAACGGTGCGCCGTTATACTTCGGCGATATTATCAGCGACATCAGCAGACTAAAGCAAGCCCAAGCCGAAACCAATACGCAGTTAACGCTGTTGAAGACCATTATCGATACCATTCCCAGCCCGGTTTACTACCAAAACAGGGAGGGCAAAATAGTCAGTGTGAACAAATCGTACCTTGAGTTTAAGGGTTTTGAACGAATTGACGTCGTGGGCAAAAGCGTTTTCGACATCATGGCGCCGGAAGTAGCGCAAGTCTACGACAAAATCAACCGACAGCTGTTGAAAAAGCTTGGATCCAAAACATTCGAATCGAGCGCCGCGCGGGCCGACGGCACCCTGAGAAATGTTATTGTCCATAAAGCGTCTTTCCCGGACGCAGACGGCGAGATCGGCGGTTTGGTCAGCGTCATGATCGATATCACCGAAAGCAAACGTATGACCGAAGCGCTGCAAGCAAGCCGGGCCAGCTTCGAGGCGATTGTGCAGCGCAGTATCGAAGCGATACTTATCGTCAGCCATGATGGTCGTATCCTGTTTGCCAACCAGGGAGCCGAATTGCTGTTCGGCCGATCTGCAGACCAATTGGTGGGGTCCGACTTCGGTCATCCGATGAGCTCGGAAAGACCGGTGGAAATTGAAATCCTGCTTCCCCAAGGCAACCTCGGGGTGGGTGAGATGCGAGCGGAGCCGACCCGATGGGAGGATCAATCGGTTCTATTGGTATCCATTCGTGACATTACCGATCGAGTTGCCGCCGAGGAAGAATTAAGACAAACGATTGGACAACTTAAAACAGCAAATCGAACGATCCTAAAGCAGCAGACATCGGCTCTTGAAGAGGAGCGGCTCAAAGTTCTGCTCCAATTGGCCGGCGCCACGGCCCATGAGTTCAGTCAGCCCTTGATGATCCTGATGGGGTATATCGATATGGTGGCGGATGATATCGGCGACAGCGAACGGGTCAATTCCCACCTGGATGAAATGCGCGAAGCCGGCCGTCGCCTTTCTGATGTCGTCCAGCGAATCAAAACCATTCGTCCCGAGATTCCTGCCGGTATATCCGGAGATGGTTCGGTGCTGGAAGTGAGCCGCGACGTCAGGATCCTGTCCATTGATGATTCCGTGGCGGATTATCAGGTATTGGAAAATATTTTTTCGACATCGGGCAACTTTTTTTTATCTCGCAGCGAAAGTCTTCAGTCGGCCCTGGAACGATTGTCTCATGATGTTTTCGATTTGATATTGCTGGATTATGCACTTCCCGATGGAACCGGCCTGGACTTTTTAAATGAGTTGACCCGGCGAAATATTCAAATTCCCGTTATCGTCATCACGGGCCTGGGCGATGAAATTATTGCCTCCCAGGTCATCCAGGCCGGGGCGTACGAATATATCCCCAAACTTAAAATTTCTCCCAACGCGCTCCATCGGGCGATTGCCAATACGCTTGAAAAAGCCAAACTCAGACAGGCGGTGGCCCTGGCCCAGCAGAAAATCTCCCGCATGGCTGTCCGAGACGAATTGACAGGGTTGTATAACCGGCGATACTTTACGGAGGCGCTGGAACGGGAGTGTGCGAGGGCTATCCGTTCCGGGGAGCCATTGTCACTCTGCATTCTGGATTTAGACCATTTCAAGCAGGTCAACGACACCTATGGGCATCCTCAAGGCGATGAAGTCCTAAGAAAATTTGCCAGTCTGTTGACAAATTCTTCACGTGAAAGCGATCTGGTCTGCCGATATGGCGGTGAGGAATTCGGCATCATCTGTTCCAATGCCAGCAGCTCGCAGGTCTTGAATGTTGTCTACCAACGTTTGAAAACCGCACTTGGAGAGTGGGTATTTGAGTGCGACGGGCAGGAATTTCACGTGACCGTAAGTGCCGGCGTAGCAGAATTCAACGTAAACGATATTAACCTGCCTGAAAAACTGATCGCCGCCGCAGATCAAAGCCTTTACGCTGCCAAACTGGCCGGCCGTAACTGCGCGGTATGTTCGTCAGTCCCCACCGAGGCATAGCTGGGGGAGGCCGCCCTTCACATGTCCATATTTACACATCTCTTTTTTTTATTCCCATCAGGCATGCCATGGCAAAGGTGGACCGATGCATTCCCCCCGAAACTCATTTTGCGATGCAACCGAAAACCAGGCATTTGCCATAGCCATATTTTCGGGCGATTCTTTCAAACGCCTGGTCTTGTTTCATATCGTTCATTGCCTGATTCATGCGCGCAATCAATTTTTCACGGTTTGGGATGTCGGCCCTTTTGGACACGCAAATATAGATCGGTTTGGGGCCTGTGATGGGATGCGGCAGCATCACCAAGCGTCCTGTAAGGCGCATATCTTCAATATGGGCCTGGAGCGTTGACGCCACCCCCGCAATCCCGTCAACCCTTTTCGCATCCAGCATTTTCACCAGACTGGTATAATTCCCGGCTTCGTCCACCGATATCAACCCCTCGCGCATTGCGCGGTCGAATTCCGGGCTCGTCGTAAATCCCCGTACGATGCCGATCCTTTTGCCATACAGGTCCTCGATTTTCTGAAAAGGGAAGGCTTCCCCTTTTCGGACAAAAATCGATAAAACCGCCCAACTCATGGGCGTATCTAAAAAAGCAGCAACTGCTTCCCGCTCGGGGGTTTTGTACCCTCCCAAAAAGCCGTCAATCTGGCCCTCTTCCAGTTCCTTCAGGACTCTTTTCCATGGCAGGGGCACCATCCGTACCCTTATCCCGCTTCGGTCGGCCACTTCCTGCATGACATCAATAAAGGGGCCTACATATTCCCCATTCGTTTTCCATTTCCAGGGTTTGGAGATGGTTGCATTAAATGCCATCAGCAGCAATTGATCGGCATGGACAGAAGGCGCAAAAGGGCGTGCCCCCCAAAGCACAAGGCCTGCCAAACAGGCCGCTATCGTTTTCCCCATGCAATCCTCCTTGGCCGCATTCATCTCCTGCCGCGACCCGGCATCGTATCCGCCGCTGCGCGCGAGCGCAGCCGACTCAGGGACCATGTCATGGCGTCATACCGCCGTCATCGACGAGCCGGCAACCTGTTTCGAAGGTGCTCTGAATTCCGCTTGTGTCAAGAGAATGGGTATGGGCTGAATCGATTTATGAAGGGGCTATTCGCGCGTCCCCTGACCGCTCCTAATCTGCCGCCAGGCTGTTTTCCACCCGCGGCATCCCATAGATGGCCCTGATCAATTTAGCAGGGGATACCGTTTTACTGATCAGGGTTTCGGCCCCGGCGGCCTGCATGATGCGTGCGATGTGCTCATCCTCGTGCATGGAAAGCCCGATGATACGTATGCCCGGCATGGCGGACCGGATGCGGCGGGTGGCTTCGATACCGTCCATCTCCGGCATGGAAACATCCATGACAATCACGTCCGGCTGAAGGCTCCGGGCTTTCTCGATGGCTTCCCGGCCGTTGGAGGCTTCACCGACCACCTGGATGCCCGGCTGGTGGCCAATCAACTGGATCAGGCCCTGTCGCATGGCCGGGTGGTCGTCCACGAACAGGACGCGCAACCTTCCGGCGTCGGGCGCCATCTCGGGGAGCTGTGCGCTGGTGCGCGGCCGGACCCCTGCCGGGTGGTCCAGGCCGGAGGCCTGTCCGTCCGGCAGGATCTCCGGGACTGTCAAGGTGAACCGGCTGCCCTTGCCCGGGGCGCTTTCAATGGTGAGCCGGCCCCCGATGTAGCTGGCCCGCTCCCTGATGCTCAACAGGCCGAAGCCTGCTTTTTCCCGGCAGGAATCGATGGCCTCGGGTGCAAAGCCCCGTCCCCGGTCGCTCACGGTAACGGTGAGTTCGTCGGCATTGCTGGAAAGGGCCACATGGGCGCTGCGCACCCCGGCATGTTTGACGATATTGAACAGCAGCTCCTGTACGGAGCGGAAGAGGAAGCTATTCAACGGGGCGCACTCCAGCGTCTGCTCGGCATGCGCGGTCAGCTCGACATGCAATTCGAACTGCTCCTGCATTTGCCGGGCCAGCCATTGCAGGGCGGCGAACAGGCCGGCCTGGTGCAGCACCGCCGGACTCAATTCATGTGACAAGCGGCGGGATTTGGCAATGGATTCTGCCAGGATCTCCTCCACCCGGGTCAGAATCGGATCGTCATCGTCGCCGTGGATGGCCTGCAACTGCATCTTGGCGGCAGCCAGCATCTGCTGGAGATCGTCATGGAGCAGCATGGCGAATTGGCGCCGTTCCTTTTCCTCGGCCTCGATCAGGTCGACCGCCAGGGCCTGCAATTGCCGGGTGCGGGCTTCGGCCAGGGCTGTGCGTTCGGCCACCTGCTCTATCAGGGTGGTATTCAATTGCTGCAGCGCTTTTTCCGTCCGCAGCCGTTGGATCGCCACCGAGACCTGGTCGGCGATGGAGCGCATGAGGGCCACTTCATCGGCGGCAAAGGACGGGCGCTTCCACGTCCCGAAGGCCAGCGTGCCGATGAGCTCGTCCTGCACCATCAGCGGATGGCAGCAGTAGGCATGGACACCGAAGGATTTTACCAGGGCCGTCAGCGGATCGTCGCGCTGATCCACATGATCGAAAATCATGGATTGGTTGTCGCGCGCCACCATTCCGCTGACCGTCGTGCCGAAATCCAGCCCGCTGATCTGGGCGGCTTTTTGGGAGGAAATCCCGTCGTATGCGTTGAGGTAAAGCTTCTGACCGGAGGCATCGACGAGATAGTTGATAAAGACCTGGCAATCCAGATGGGTCATGGTCAGGCGGCAGAGATCCTCCACGATCGCCTGGGGGGCCTCGGAGCGCAGGAGCCGTTCCGCCACGGTGGCCAGCAGCGTCAAGCGCTCCTGGTTGGTCCGCAGTCTTTCCTCGGCCCACTTGCGGTCGATCAGGTCGGCCGCCTGGCGCGCCAGAAGATCCAGCGCACGCAATTCATTGGCCGTGGGGGTGTGGATTTCCCGCCAGTGGGTCGAGAGCAGGCCCAGCAACTTCCCGGACCGTGAAACGAGCGGCGTGGTCTGCACCGCCCGGATGCCGTTCTGGACAAGGACCTGCAGATCCTGGCTGCCCTGCAGGGCGCCGTTGGTCTGGACATCCGGCACAATGATGCGCTCCTGGATGCCCAAGGCCATGGCATACGAACTAACCGAATCCGGGCCGACCCGTGCCCAGAAACGGGCGGCGCGCTCGTTCAGCCCGCGATGTCCCAGCAATTGAAGCAGGCGTTTTTCCGGAGACAGGATATGGATGCAGGCGAAGTCGGCCTGCATGATCGACATGGCCGTGTCCAGGATGCGATCGTAGAGCACCTGGATGTTGTCGGCTTGAACCATGGCCATGCTGACCTGTTGCAGACGCTGGGCGACATCGAGCTCCAGCGACAGATTTTGAACAGCAGATTGTAGGGCTTGGCCAGGCCTGTTTCGATGACGGCCTTATACAGGAAGTAGAAGGAGATGATCTTGAGGAAGTGGCCCATGAAATTGGTGAAGGCGAAGGCGCTGGCATAGGCCGTAAAGGCCAGTTCGGCGAGCACGGTCGCGAAAATGGACAAGAGCAACAGGGCCGCAAATTCAGGATCGAAACGCTTGCGAAGATGGATGACCAGGCCGCCCGAGGCGAGCAGCAGCAGGCAAATGACGTATTCGCTGATAATTTTGAAGGGGGTCAGTCCACCGGCGTCCGGAAGGTAGCAGGCCGGGAAGATGCGCCAGTAAAAGATCGCCAGCAGGATCGCGGTGAAAAGGGTGCCGTAAATGAGGAAATAGAGCCAGGAGCGGATCTGGCGATCCAGCATGAAAGGGGCCACCAGGAAGGTCAGGGCCTCCAGGTAGCGGGCAGCGATCCAGAGCTCGGCGGCCGTATTGACGCCAGAGCCGATAAACACGTTCATACCCTCGTAAGCCAGCATGTGCACGAAGTCGAGGGCGCCGATAAACAGGTAGGCCACGCCGATGAGGAGGAGATAATGGTTATTGGTGTAGCGGCGGGTGTTCCAGGCCACCATGAAGATGCCGATGGCGATGACGATCGAAAACACTTCGGCCAGGCTGTGAAAAAGGAGGTAGTTGTGCAGGCTGGATGCGTAAAGCACGGCCAGAGTGAGCAGGGCTACCAGGGTCGGCATAAACTTTTTCAACCCGACGGTCCGGGCCCAGGGCCAGCGGGCAACCGGCAGCGCCTGTGCTGTTCGTGCACGATTGTTGGCGGTGGTGGACATGAATCCCCCTCGTCTGCGGCGTGAAAATTGATCCTGTTGCCTGCTGCGTAAAAGCAGTTGAAACTTACGCCAAGAATTCCCAGGGGGAAGGGACCCCTGAAAATCGTAAAATATTAGCACGTCATGCCGGTCCATAGCAAATCCCTCCGGATGGTCCCGAAGGCATCGACCTGGCCATAAGGGCCTGTTGGGGAGCCGATCGGCAGCCGGCTTTTTCTGACTTTCCGATATTGCTTGATATTATCTCCACCAATCGTTAAGTCATATTGGCATAGAAATAAAATTCCATATTTTCGGTCTCTTGAAAAAAACGGTCAACCATTGCCGCTAAAGAACTCCAGGGACCGACACTTGCGAAGTGAACGCAGCCCTTCGGTTTGACCAGCCGCGGGATGTACAAAGCGTGATGGCTTTGAGGATCGATCGCTCATAGACAGGACAAGGTTCATGGGAATCAGCAGGGAAGTCGAAACCCAGTATAAGTTGCTCTGTACGACCATGATGGACGCCTTCGGGGCAGCGGACCTGACGGGCCGCGTCCTGGAAGCCAATCAGGTTCTTCTGGACCTTGTCGGGTATACACGCGAAGAATTGCTGGCCATGAGCCTTTTTGAGCTCACACCGCAAAAGTGGCATGCCCTCGAGAATCGGATTATCCGCGACCAGGTCCTGGTGCGGGGTTACTCCGACGTATTCCGAAAGGAATACCTTCGCAAGGATGGCCGCATCGTGCCCGTTGAGTTGCGCATCGTCCTGACAAGAGACTCCGATGACAACCCGGTCGGCATGTGGGCCATTGTACGCGACATTACCGAGCGTTTCGCGAAGGAAGAACGCCTCAGGCGGTTTCAGCATTCGGTGGAATCGTCGCCGGACGCGGTGTTCTGGATGAACGCGGAAGGCTGCTTCCCCTATGTCAATGCGCAGGCCTGCCGCTCCCTGGGATACAGCCGGGAAGAACTCATGCAGCTCCACCTGTGGGATATCGACGCGGATTTTACGTGCGAGCAGTGGGAAACCCACTGGGAGAGGGTGGGCAAGGCCGGCGGTGCCCATCTCGAAAGAAGGCATCGGCGGAAAGACGGAACCATATTTCCCGTGGAGATCTCCTCCAACCAGGTCATGCTAAACCGGCAAAGGCACCATGTTGCCTATGTCCGGGATATTACGCGGCGGAAGAAGACAGATGAAGAGCTCCGTTTTTTTAAACACGCCATTGACAATTCGCCCGAGGGCGTTTTCCTGCTGGCGCGGGACGGCGGCTTTATCTACGTGAATGATCAGGTCTGCCGCTCCCTGGGATACAGCCGGGAAGAGATCCTGGAGCTGCATTTATGGGACATCAATCCCACCTTCCCGCCTGAACGTTGGTCGGCGCATTGGGAAAAGATGCGGACGGTTCCATCGCGCCTGGTCGAAACCGCTCACCATCGCAAGGATGGATCGGTTTTTCCCGTAGAGGTCATGACCTTCCGACTGCCCTTTGGTGATGAGGAGCGCATCCTGGCTTTTGTACGTGATACCACGGAACGCTTGAAGGCGGATGCGGAGCGCGACCGGCTGGAAGCCCAGCTGCTGCAATCCCAGAAGCTGGAATCCGTCGGACGCCTGGCGGGCGGCGTGGCCCACGACTACAACAACATGCTCAGTGTCATTCTCGGGTATTCGGAACTCATGCGCGCCAAAGTGGGACCGGATGCCCCGTTTTTAAAAGAACTGGACCAGATTCAGCAGGCCGCCCAGCGCTCCAAAAACATTACGCAGCAGCTGCTGGCCTTTTCCCGCAAGCAGGTTTTCGAGCCTGTCATTCTGGATCTCAACGATCTTGTGCACCGGTTCGAAGGCCACCTGGCGCGACTTATCGGAGAGGATATCGAACTGCAATTTATGCCTTGCACGGGTACCAGTAAAATCGAATTCGACCCGACGCAAATCGAGCAGATTCTCATGAACCTGGCGGTGAATGCCCGTGATGCCATGCCCGACGGCGGGAAGTTGACCATCGAAACAAGCCATATTGTATTGGATGAAGCCTATTGCCGGGAGCATGTGGGCTTCATCCCGGGCCGCTTCGTCAGGCTTTCGATCAGTGATAACGGTATCGGCATGGGTGCGGAGACCGTCAACCGGATCTTCGAGCCCTTCTTCACCACCAAGGACGTCGGCCAAGGTACCGGGCTCGGGCTGGCCATGGTCTACGGTATTGTGAAGCAGGGCGGCGGTTTTATCAACGTCTACAGCGAGCCCGGACAGGGAACGACTTTCAAGATCTACCTGCCCCGGACCACGGGCGAAGAGGGAGCACCGGCCGCAACGAAAGCCCCTCTCCCCGCAAGCGGATCGGAAACCATTTTATTGGTCGAGGACGACAAGATGGTCAGGGGCATGACGGAAGCCGTTCTGAAACGGCTCGGCTATAAAGTCATATGCGCAGATGGTCCCGAGGAGGCCATCGAAATATTCAAACAAGCACAGGCCGTCATCGACCTGCTGGTAACGGATGTGGTCATGCCGAAAATGAACGGCCGGGAACTGCACGTCCGGCTGAAGGCCTTACGCCCGGACCTCAAAGCGCTTTTTATGTCCGGCTATACGACCAACGTGATCGTCCATCACGGGGTATTGGATAAAGGCGTGCACTTCATTTCCAAACCGTTCAGCATCAGCAAACTGACCGCCAAGATACGGGAAACCCTGGCGGCCGAGGGGTAAACGCCCGCCCCAAAGGCCCTGGAGGGGGACTCCTTCCTATATGCAGGTTTACAAGTCAGAACGCGACAGATCGGCCGGTTCCTCTTGGGGGGCCAGCGGCAACCGGATCGTAAATGTGGTGCCCTGGTCCGGCGCACTTCGGACATCGATGCTTCCATCGTGGATTTCGATAATGCGGTAGGCGATGGACAAACCCAGGCCTGTTCCGTGGCCGACATCCCTGGTGGTGAAAAAGGGATTGAAGATATTGGGGAGGACGTCTTCCGGGATCCCGGCGCCATCATCGGCAATTTCTATATTGATGCGGTCATTTTCAAGATAGCACTTCACGATGACAGTGCCGCCGCCATCGATGGCCTGGACGGCGTTTATGAGCAGGCTCAGGAACATCTGAATCAATTGCTGGGAATCGGCGTGTAGCAATGGCACGTCGTCAAAGGCCTTGACGATGTGGCCGTTTTTACGCGCGATCTCGTCTTGTATCAGATTCAGCGCGGACTCGAGCAGTTCGTTCGGGTCGACCGGGTGCCGGTCGTCGTTGGCGGTATTGGCGAAGGTCATCAGGCTGGAAACGATGGATTTGATACGCTGCATGCCCTGTAAAGAATCCTCAATGACTTCCGGCAGTTCATTCCTCAGGTAGGCATAGTCCTCGTTTCTGACGACGTTGCAGACCTCCTCCTCTATGTTTTGGGCGGGGCAATGGTCTCCCGGCGACTCGCAGACGATGAGCTTTTCCAGTGCATCGATGAGGGTGAAGAATTCGAGGACATAGTCCCGCATGGTGCCCAGATTGCTCAAGACAAATCCGGCGGGGTTGTTGATCTCATGGGCCACACCGGCCGCCAGCTGGCCGATGCCCGCCAGTTTTTCCGCGCGGACAAGCTGCCCCTGTGTCTGCCTCAGCTGTTCCATCGCGGTCCGCAGGTCGTCAAAGGCCTGCTCGCGGTCCTCTACGTTGCGGCACAATTCGATTCCTGCGACAATTTCGCCCTGGTCGTTCCGCAATACCGAAGCGATGTTTTCAAAGCGGAAAGGGATTCCCTCTTTGGTGACCCCCACGCGTAAGGCCTTGGTCGCCTGGCCGGTCCGGTACGCCTCGATGATTGGGCAGCCGTCGCAGGCTGTATCGCGCTTTTCATATATGCTGTAACAATAGTCGCCGATATGTGATCCGAAATTGTCGATCATAAACTTGTTCTGATAAACGATGCGCATGCTCCGATCCTGTATGCTGAGCCCATCGCCCATTGAGGCCGTAATATTGTCCAGCATGCCGGGGGTGTTGGTCAGTAATTTCCTGACCGCCTTAAAAGAGTCATCAAATTGGGGTGTACCCGGCGAATTTTCAGTCTTTTTTCCCATGGTTCTGCCCTCGGTTTACCGATTATGAAAGGACACGGATTCATATTTCGCGAGCGGTCTATCCCATCTATCGGCCTTCTTTAAAAAACCTCAAGGCATGGTTTTCCGAAAATTCCGGGCAGGACCATATTCCGATGGGAGGCTTCCCCCGGATGCTATTGAAAACGCCATATTTCTAGGATGTTATTGTGGTGCGAATAAATGGGGAGGCGTTTTTGAAAAACGGGGTTATTCAGGCTGTATCATGGTGTTAGCCTCTCATGGGGCAAAGCATCGTCGTGATGCGTTCCACCGAATTGGTTGGCGGGTGGAATCCACTTCCTGGCGCACCGCTCGAACGCATCGCCCTCAAGGCCGGGTTATGGGAACGGGCGGTTGTGGGTGGCCAGCAGATCGTTGTGGCTTACAATGCCGACCAGCCGGCGCGGGTTCACTTTATCCACCACCAGCAGGTGGGTTTCCTGGGGATGGTCGGCCAGGGCGCGCACGGCCGTTTTGACGGTATCTTCCGGGGTCAGGGACAGAAAGGCATCGGTGGCAAGCTCGGCCGCCACCACCAGATCCCGCAGGCAGGGATCGAACACCGTGCCGGTGATATCGGCGTATTTGATGACCCCCACCAGCTCGTTGCGATCGTTGACCACCGGCATCCGGTCATAGCGGGAATGGCTGAGGGCCCTCACCACCTCGTTGAAAGGGGCCCGGTGGGAGAGGGCCGGCACATGGCGCCGCATGATGTGGGCGACGTGAAGATCTTCCGGCAATTGGCCGCCGCCCGCCAGCGGTGAAATGCCCAGCGCTTTCCGGAACTGGTTGATCACCAGGCGCAACCCGCCTGCGAAGCTGACCGGGCTGCGGTGTTCCAAGAGGTTCAACACGGTCACTTCGCCGGCATTGACCAGGGCCGCCCGGGTCAGCAGGGGCCCCACCAGTTCGAAAACCACCACCGAGGCCAGAATCACCGTCTGCAGCACCTGTCCCGGACCGGGCCATTGCGCGGCCAGGACATTGGCCAGCCCGATGGCCAGACCGGCCTGGGCCAGCATGGCCGGCCCGAGCCAGGTCTTCAGGGTGGTGCTCATACCGGCCGCCCGGGCCCCCAGGCGGCATCCGACCCATTTGCCGGTCGCCCGGGCCGCCACGTAGACCATCCCGATAAGGCCCATCCGGGTCAGGGCTTCGAGATGCAGTTCGGCGCCGGCCATGATGAAGAAAAACACATAGAACGGGTAATCGATGGCCGTGAGGTCCTGCAGGATCTGGTCCTCCCGGGCCCCGGCATTCACGGCAAGGGTACCGGCCACCAATACCGCCAGCATGGCGGACAGCTCGAAGTGCGAGGCCAGGCCGGTGGTCAGGGCGACGGCCCCCAGCACGAGCATCTGCCGCTCGACCTTTCGGGTCAGACGCTGGTCCATGACGGCGATGAAAAGACCTGTGAGCCCTCCCAGACCGAAGGGTGCCAAGATGCGAACCGCGGTTGCCGGCAGGGACGGGGCCCTGGACAGCCCGTAGTGCTCCAGCAGGATAAAGGCGATGATCGCGATCAGATTGTTGATCCCGATGAGGGGAAGGGCGGTGTCGGTCAGGGCCCCCTCCGAGCGGTACTCCCGCATCACCATCTGGGTGGCGGCCGGGGCGGTGGTGGTCGCGATTACGGCCAGGAAGCCGGCTTCCAGCGGCGAAGCCCCCATCCAAAAGGTGCCGAAGCCGGCCAGAAGCGCGCTGGCGCCCATTTCGAGGGCGCTGATGCGAAACAGTTTCGATCCGATTTTACGGATGGCCTGGAACCGGAAACTGCCACCGATGGTAAAGACGATGAGCCCCAGGATGATATCATGCAGCGCGGTCAGGGAGGCGAGCTGGGTCTGGGTGATGACGGCGGGCAGGTGCAGGAGCCGGCCCATGGATGGTCCGGCCAGCAGACCGACGACCAAATAGCCGGTCACCCGGGGGATGCCCATGGCGGCGCTCACCCGGCCGGCGCCGATGGCCAGCAAATAGAGAACCCCTATGGTGAACAGCGTGGGCATCATATGGATATCCGCCGCGCAAGGAATTAATGCTCAAGCAAAGCCCTGCTGCCGGCTCGATGACGTCTTAAACGGGCCGGGACGTATAAAAATTAAGTAAATACATCAAATCGATCGATTTTTCCCGCTAAAACCGCTTTTGGAAGGGTGTTTTTCCATAGTTGGGCTTTGCCTACGGGTAACAAGGGCGGTAAGATACGGGACCTATTGTTATGTGACATGAGAATTCGCTATCCGAAGGAAGATGAGGATGAACGCCGCAATATGCAAAAGCGATCTTAGAGAGCTGCCGAATATCGGTGCGGAAACCGCCAGGCTGCTTATTGAAGCCGGGATTCGTTCGGCAGAGGAATTGCGGCAGATGGGCGCGGTTGCCGCCGCGGCCCGGATCGGGGCGATACGACCGGATGATCCGCCCTGCCGCAGCATGCTGGCCGGTCTGGAAGGCGCCATCCGGGGCGTCCGTTGGCATATCATCCCCCAAGAGGAGCGCGAGGTCCTATGGCAGGCCTACCAGGCCTGTGCGGCAGGGGGCCCTTGACCGCCGAATCGAGCACCGACCTGATAGGCCAGGGCCGCGGCCGGGCATGCGGTCCATGTGAATGAGGGCCATTGATGAAGATGTTCAGGAGCAGGCGTTTTTCCTATTTTTGCATGGCGCTACCCTTATGGCTGATGTCCTGTTGCGACGCACCCCTGGAGCAATACACGCCCCGCAATTCCGATGAAAAGCAAATCCTGGCGGTGCTCGTTCAATATCAGGATGCCAAGAACCGGTTGAACCTTGGAAGCTTGTTGCCCCTGCTGGACGAAAAGGGGGAATTTACGTTTCAATGCGGGATGATGGTGTCCAAAGCCAGATTAGAAGCGATGCTGCCAGCCTTCTGGGCCGAACTGAAGTCCGGCAATACGGCTGTCATTCCCCTCGTTCACGAATGTATCAACGGAGATTACTACACGACGGGCAGGCTTAATAACCTCCGCATCGCGATCCATGACGATCAGGCCCGGGCGACAGTTTTGTTTACCAAAGGCGTTTGCCGGGTGATGTTCTACGTGACGATGCGTCGCGCCGGCGCAGGATGGCTGATCACCCAAACGGAATGGGGCCAAAGCTGAACCGATGCATATGAAGGATCCCAGACTCTACATTCTTTCAGGTCTGCCCGGCACCGGCAAGACCACGATAGCCCGGCGGATGGCACGGCAGCTCAGGGCCATGCATTTGCGCATCGACACGATCGAACAAGGGCTGCGGGAGCTGTGCCGTTTGGAAGTTGCAGGCGAGGGCTACCGCCTGGCCTATCGCATTGCAAAGGACAACCTGCGCTTGGGGCTGAGCGTCATTGCGGATTCGGTCAATCCCTGGACGCTGACCCGGGAGGAGTGGCAGGTGGTGGCCCGCGATGTCGGTGCCGCCTTTGTCAATATCGAAATGATCTGCAGCGACAAGAGCGAACATCGCCGTCGCATCGAGGCGCGGGAATCCGATATCCCGGGTCTTGAGCTGCCCGCCTGGAAAGACGTCATCGGCAGGGATTACCACGAATGGGAAGCCGAGCGGGTCTGCCTGGATACGGCCGGCAAGTCCATCGAGGACGCTTTTAGCGAATTGCTGCGATTACTCTAACGAAATAGGAACGCATTCTTCCATTTTGGGGTAAAGGCATCATGACCCAAGCGGTTAAGCAGCCAACGGATTATGGAATTCGTGCGTTAAGGCTCCATCGGATTTACGCTGAGCCGTATGCTACCAACCATGCGTCCATGAGGGTATTGGAGAAAGCGGGTTTTCAATGCGAAGGCACCCTTCGCGCCAATGCGTTTAAGGACGGGCAAGTGTGCGATCAGTATCTTTACAGTACCATTGCAGAAAAGGGAAACGACTAATTGGAATCCTCGAACGACAATCATGGATCTTCAAAGGGAACGACGCCTCTCCGCCCCGAGCTGGCGGAATTGCAACAGCGGCTGTCCTTTGGCATGGACGCCCAACGACCCGAGGCGGTGGCCCGTCGCCGGCGGAAAAGCCAGCGCACGGCACGGGAAAACCTGGCGGATCTTATGGATGAGGGCAGTTTCATCGAATACGGGGCGCTCACCATCGCGGCCCAGCGCAGCCGGCGGCCCGTGGAGGATCTCATCGCCAAAACGCCGGCGGACGGCCTGATCACGGGCATCGGAACCGTCAACGCCTCGCATTTCGAGGAAAACGCGGCCCGCTGCATGGTCATGTCCTACGATTATACGGTGCTGGCCGGCACCCAGGGCTATTTCAACCATAAGAAAATGGACCGGCTCCTGGGCCTGGCCAACGAGCAGCGTCTGCCCCTGGTCCTTTTGGCCGAGGGAGGTGGCGGACGGCCCGGGGATATCGATGCCGAGGGGGTCGCGATTGCCGGCCTCGATTTGCCGACCTTCGGTCTGTTCGCCCGGCTGAGTGGCCGGGTTCCCCTGGTGGGCGTCGTGTCCGGTTATTGTTTTGCAGGGAATGCGGCCCTCCTGGGCTGCTGCGACGTGATTATCGCCACCCGCCATACCAACATCGGCATGGGCGGTCCGGTCATGATCGAGGGCGGGGGGCTGGGCAGCTTTGCACCGGAAGAAATCGGCCCCATCGATGTACAGTCCCACAACGGTGTGGTGGACATCACCGTGGAAGATGAAGCGGCGGCGGTGGCCGTCGCCAAGCAGTACCTCTCCTATTTCCAGGGGAATACGACGGAATGGAGCGCCGCGGATCAAATCCGGCTGCGCGATCTGATTCCCGAAAACCGGCGCCGGGCCTATGACGTCCGCCAAATCATCGAAACGATGGCCGACCGGAATTCGTTTCTCGAACTGCGGCCTGAATTCGGCCTGGGGATGATTACGGGACTGGTGCGGATCGAAGGGGTGCCTTTCGGCCTCATGGCCAACAATTGTCAGCACATGGCGGGCACCATCGAGGCCGACGACGGCGACAAGGCCGCCCATTTCATGCAGCTTTGCAACGCCCACGGCCTGCCGCTGATCTCCCTCATCGACACTCCGGGGTTCATGGTTGGCCCGGAGATCGAACAGCAGGCGCAAGTGCGTCATGTCTGCCGGATGTTCATCACCGGATCCCATCTGCGGGTGCCGGTGTTCAGCATCGTCCTGCGCCGCGGGTATGGCCTGGGGGCCATGGCCATGGCGCGCGGCGGGTTCCACGAATCCTTTTTCACCGCCGCCTGGCCGACCGGCGAGTTCGGCGGCATGGGGATCGAGGGCGCCGTCAAGGCGGGGTTCAAAAAGGAACTGGCGGCCATCGAAGATCCGGCCGAGCGCGAAAAAGTCTACGAGGACATGGTGGCCCAGGGCTATGAGCGGGGCAAGGCCATCAACATGGCGTCCTACATGGAGATCGATGCCGTCATCGATCCGGCCGACACCCGCCAGTGGATCCTGCGCGGCTGGCAAGCGCGTCCGCCCAAATCAGGTGAAGCAACATTTTTGCCGTTTGTGGACAGTTGGTAAATAGAAGCTGATCGTATGATCAGCTTCTAAAACGAATGACCTGCGGATGCTGACCGCGATTCATCGCTGGTTCGGCGCGCAGCTTTCCGAGCAGGGCGCCGATGCCCGCGCGGAGTAACCCGCACATCCCGGCAAGGTATCGCTGTCGCCGCGATTTCTGCAACCCTGATGAAAGGCCCAATTTTTAGGAGATCCTTGCATGGCATCGATTGCGCCAAGGCCGGACCAGCTTCAAGCGACGATCGTTAGCGTTCCCAAAGGAGTTCCGGTCGTCATGCTGAATATGCTGAGGTTCAGGGAATTGGCAGCCTATCCTGATGGACGGCCAGCCATTTCAGGAAGAGCAGCCTATGCCAAATACAGCACCGAAGCTTCCAAACAGGTCGCGAAAGTCGGCGGAAGCCTTGTATGGATCGGGGACGCGCAGGGCTCCGTCATCGGGCCGCCGGATGAACAATGGGATCAAATTTTTCTGGTTCGCTATCCGTCCATCGAAATGTTCATCAGAATGATCAATAGCGCTGCCTATCAGGACATCGTCGTGCACCGCACGGCCGCCTTGAAGGATTCGCGCCTGATCGCGACCCTTGAAAAAGAAAATCCAAGCCCCCCTTAATCACGATCGTCTGCAGGTCGCACGGCGGAGGCCGTCAGGCACCGGATTGAAAATCGACGACCAGTTTCCCGATGGTCGCGTGCGACTCCAACTGGGCATGGGCTTTTTTGAAATTGTCCGCAGTCAACCCAGACAAAACCTGGGTCACGGTGGGCTTCAAACGCCCCTGATCATACAGCTCGGCCAGTTCATTCAGGACATGGTGCTGGCGGATCATGTCCTCGGTTTGGAAGAGGGAGCGGGTATACATGAGCTCCCAGCTGAAAGAGACGCTTTTCTGGAAGAGCAGCGCCAGATTGACGTTCTTCTCGGACGGCACAATGCTGCAGATCCGGCCCTGGGGGGCGATCACCGCCCCCATGGCCTCCCAGTACTGATCCGTGCTCACAAAATTCAGGATATAATCCACGAGGGCATGTCCTCCCGCCCGCAGGTTCTCTTCGAGGCGGCGGTGGTCCACCACCCGGTCGGCGCCCAGTTGACGGCACCAGTCGGAAGATGCGGGGCGCGAGGCCGTGGCCACCACGGTCAGGGCGGTCAATTGTTTCAGCAATTGAATCGCCATGGACCCGACGCCCCCGGCGCCGCCGATCACCAGAACGGTTTTGCCCCGCCCCTGCCCGGGCTTCAGCCCCAGCCGATCAAAAATGGCTTCCCAGGCCGTCAAGCCCGTGAGGGGCGCCGCCGCTGCTTCGGTAAAGGAAAGCGTGCGCGGTTTGCGGCCCACGATCCGGGCGTCGACCACCTGATATTCCGCGTTGCTGCCGGCGCGGTTGATATCCCCGGCGTAGAAAACCGCGTCGCCGGGACGGAAGAGCGTCACTTCTTCGCCGACCCGGGCCACGACCCCGGCCGCATCCCACCCCAATATTTTAGGGGATTCCAGTATCGTGTCAGGCGCACTTTGCTGCCGGACCTTGTAATCCACCGGGTTGACGGAGACCGCCTTGACCTGCACCAGGAGGTCTTGGGGGCCCGGGGTCGGTTGGGCGCATTCAAATTCGATAAAACTTTCCGAATCCTCGATGGGCAAAGAAGTTTTCAATCCAATCGCTTTCATCGGTTTAGTCCTTCTATTATGCTATTACGATAGAAATCATGGGTCATGTCTGGTATCTGAAAGGAATGCTAAACACGCGTTGCACGGAGCGCAATGCATGGACACCCCATGCCGTTTGACCCGGACCGCCTGCCATCCGACGGAAACGAAGCGCAGGCCTAATGCGGAACGAGGATATCGGAAATTGAGCGGAACCGAAGGGACCCTATTCTACCGCCCGCTGAAACCGGACGAGGGCGCCGACCTGGCCGCTTTCGTTCTGAAAGTCTTTACCGAATTCGTGGCGCCCCAATACGCGAGCGAAGGCGTCGCGGAGTTTAAGAAATTTATCGCACCCGATTTCATGGCGGAGCGTCTGGCGGCCGGGAATGTCGTTTGGATGGCTGTCAGCGGGTCGAAGACCGCCGGCGTCATCGAGATGCGGGAGAACCGCCATATCGCGCTGCTCTTCGTGGATGCGTCCAACCAGCGCCAGGGCATCGCTCGGGAACTCATCCGGCGGGCGGTGGCGGTGTGCCGGGAACGGGCCCCCGACCTTCATACCATCACCGTCAATGCCTCCCCCAACGCGGTTGCCGCTTACCGCCAACTGGGCTTCCAACCGGCCGGTGAAGAACAGACCGTCAACGGAATACGGTTCATCCCCATGGCGCGGATCCTTGACGGTGGCCATTGACGCTCTAACATGCGCACAGCCTGCCCTCTGAATGCCCCGGTCCAGCCGGGAAGGGCGGCTGGAGGCGGTTTCTATTACACCGACAGGCAAGGGAGCTGATGCCATGTTCGAAGGCTTCGAAATACTGGATATCGATACCGGCGGGGCCCGCATCCACGGCCGGCACGGTGGCAGCGGGCCCCCCCTGCTGCTGTTGCACGGCAACCCCATGACGCACGTCACCTGGCACAGGCTCGCGCCGGCGCTGGCCCGGCACTTTCATGTGGTGGCCACGGATCTGCGCGGCTACGGGGATTCTTCGGCGCCCCCGGCGGGCGAGAACAACATCCATTACGCCTTTCGCGCCATGGCCGAAGATCAGGTCCAAGTGATGCGGACCCTGGGTTATGAGCGCTTTTGTGTGGCGGGCCACGACCGCGGCGCGCGGACGGGTCATCGAATGGCGCTGGATTTTCCTGATGCCGTTGAAAAGGTGGCCCTGATCGACATTCTGCCGAATCACTACATCTGGAACCATGTCAGCCGCGAATGGGCCCGAAGCTCCTGGCACTGGGTCTTCATGGCCCAGCCCGAGGGCTTTCCGGAGCGCATGATGGGTTCGGTCCCGGCCGAGTGGTTCATGACCCACAAGCTGTCCAAGCCGGGCATCGGGCTGGATTTCATGGACCCGGCCGCCTTTGCCGAATATGTGCGCTGCTTCAACGAAAAGACCATCCGCGGCTCCTGCGCCGACTACCGGGCCTGCATTACCTGCGATCTCGAGATGGACACCGCCGATTTCGAGGCCGGCCACAAGGTCGAAGCGCCTGCCCTGGTGATCTGGGGCACCAAGAGCCATACCGGCAGGGTCTATGGGGATGTCCAGGAGGTATGGCGCCGCTATGCCCGCCAGGTGGAGGGGGGGCCGATCGACTGCGGACACTACGTCCAGGAGGAGGCGCCCCGGGAAACGCTGCAATGGTTATTGAAATTTTTCCGTAACGCAACGGACATTGATTGATAAGATTGCATGATCGGAGGCAACCATGGCCGTAGGCTGGTCCCGCGACGGGGACGTGCAGGAACAGATCGATGCCAGCGTTCAGGATGCCGTCGCGCAGGCCCGGCGCCGGATGCCGGCCGGCGAGAGCCGGACCCATTGCGAGATGTGCGACGAACCCATCCCGGAGGCCCGGCGCAAGGCCGTCCCGGGGGTGCGCCTGTGCGTCGATTGCCAAGCGGAGCTGGAAAAGCAGCAGACGGCCCAAACGCTCTACAACCGGCGGGGCAGCAAGGACAGCCAGCTCAAATAAGAATCGGCGCGGACAACAGCATTCGAGCGGGGGGCGTCAGGGCTGCGAAAGAACCTGTTTCATTTTGGCGTATTCCGCCGTGGAGATTTCTCCCCGCGCCAGGCGCCGCTTCAGGATGGTCAGGGAATCGTCGCGATCCCGGGATGCGCTGACGGCCTGGTTGGTCCCGGGCCGGAAGAGCCGCACGACGATATAAACCAGCAGCACGATCACCAGGCCCCACAGCAGCAAACCCCACAAATGCCCCGGGAAGAATCCTCCCCGCCATCCGCCGGCCCATGGCCCGAAATTACAGCTCCACATCAATGTTTCTCCCTTTTTCGTTTAAGGCCGCGCAGGCCGATCGAGGGTACCGGCGGTTTCGCCTCGAGGGCTGGTGCCGTTGGATCATCGACCGCCTACAATGGCGGAAAACCCGCCTGCTTGTGTTCCTTGGTTTCCAATTTGCATGCCAATACCATGGACCCATGGGTCAACCAATTGTATTTGCGGGGATTATATCGACCAGCGGCGTGTCGGCGGTTGGCGCCAGTGGTGAGGTGTATCGCAAGATGGGGCGATATTACCCGTTTTTGACGGGCTGAATGCCGCAAAGTGTTTACAAAATACCCAACCATGGGCATGTTGGTGCAAGACAGGTGAATTCCCGGGGGGATTATGACGTCAAATCGATCACGCGGCCGCTGGCGCCTGCACACCTCGCCCTGGATCGTCATCGGATCGGTGGGGATCCTGCTGGTGGCGGTGGTGGTGCTGGCCTTCCAGAATTACAGCCGTGAAAAAACCTACATGTCCCGCATCCTGAGCGAAAAGGGGGCCGCGATCATCAAGGCCATGGAGGCCGGCGCCCGGACCGGGATGATGGGCATGGGGTGGGGCGGGCGGCAGGTGCAGACCCTGATCCAGGAGACCGCCCTGCTGCCGGATGTCCTCTACATCCGCATCACCGACCGCGACGGGCGGGTGGTGGCCAGCAGCGACCGGGAAGACATTGGCAAAGACCTGGCCGGCGACCGCCTGGCCGGCAATATTGACCCGTCCGGGAAAACCCAGTGGCGCGTCATCGATATCGGCCAGGGGCGGCGGGCCTTTGAAGTCTACCGGGTTTTTCGGCCGCTCCGGGGCGGCCGGATGGGCGCGGGCATGGGCCAGATGATGCGCCGGCACGGCATGATGATGGGGGCCGACAGCGATCGGCTGTTCCCGGGGGACGCTGCCGATACAGAGCAGATCATCCGGGTGGGCCTGGATCCCGCCCCCTTCGAGGAAGGGCGCAAAGAGGACATTCGCAACACGGTCCTCATTTCCGGCATCCTGATCGTGCTGGGGATGGCCGGTTTCATCTCCATGTTCTGGATGCAAAGCTACCGATCGGCCAAGCAATCGCTGCAGGACACCAGCGCCGTCAAGGACCAAGTCGTGTCGAGCCTGCCGGTGGGCCTGATCGCAACGGACAAGGACGGCCGGATCGCGTTTTACAACCGCGCGGCCGAGCGCATCACGGGCCTCGACCTGGCTGCGGCCCAGGGGGAGGCTGCCGATCGGATTCTGCCGCATCATTTCTGTGGACTGAAGGATGCCCTGGACCGGGGCGAGACGATTTCCGAAAAGGAAACGGAGTGCGCCTTTACCGGGGATCGGGTGGTCCCCGTCAGCATCAGCGCTTCCCAGATCATCAACGCGGATGGCGTCTTTGTGGGCCAGGTCCTGATCATCCGGGACCTCGGCGAGGTTCGCCGGCTGCAGGACGAAATCCACCGCAAGGAGAAGCTGGCGGCCATCGGCGGGCTGGCCGCCGGGGTGGCCCACGAAATACGCAATCCCCTGAGTTCCATCAAGGGCATCGCCTCCTATTACAAGGACAAATTTGCGGACGGCAGCGAGGATTACGAGATGGCCGGGGTCATGATCGAAGAGGTGGATCGTCTGAGCCGGGTCATCAGCGAGCTGCTGGAGTTTGCCCGGCCGACCAAGCTCAGTTGGCGGACGGCGAACATCAACGATCTGCTGGCGCATTCGACCCGGCTGGTACAGCAGGAGGCCACGGCTCAAAACGTCCAGATCGGGCTGCATCCCGCCCCCGGGGACCTGGCGGCGGAGGTCGACCCGGATCGGCTGACCCAGTGCCTCCTGAATCTGTACCTGAACGCCCTGCAGGCCATGGGCGACGGCGGTCAATTGACGGTTGCCGGCACCCGGCAGGGAGAAGATGCCGTGGCCATCACGATCACGGATACCGGAACAGGCATTGCCGCCGACGACCTGACGGCCATCTTCGATCCTTATTTCACCACCAAACCCCAGGGCACCGGTTTGGGGCTGGCGATCGTCCACAAGGTGATCGAGGCCCACCAGGGCCAGATCAAGGTGCGCAGCATCCCGGGGGAAGGCACCACGTTCACCGTCGTCCTGCCCCTTAATAGTGCCCATCCGGAAATGGCATCTTTTAGCCCCGGCCGGCGTTCTCGCTCTTTGGAATCCTCGCCGTAGCCCCGCTACGCCTCCGGTTCCCAAATCACTGCGGCCTTGGCCGGAACCAAAACCTACCATTTCTGGACGGGCACTCATTATGCGAAATGAGGTTGTGATGCCAAACGCAAATCCGGCCCCCATCCTGATCGTCGATGACGATCCGAACCATCTCAAAACCCTGCAGACCATTATCAGGAGCTGGGGCTATCGGGTCTCCGCGGCGGATGACGGCGCCCGGGCCGTGGCGCGCGTCAAGGAGACCCCCTTCGCCCTGATCCTGATGGATGTCCGCATGGCGCAGATGAGCGGGATCGAAGCCCTGCGGCAGATCAAAGCCTACAACCCGTCCATTCCGATCCTCATCATGACGGCCTATTCGTCGGTGGATTCGGCGGTGGAGGCCCTCAAGGCCGGTGCTTACGATTACCTGACCAAACCGCTGGATTTCGAAGTCCTCAAGCTCGGCCTGGCGCGGGCCCTGGAGCACTCCGGGCTGAAATCGGAAAATGCGGTTCTGAAGTCCAAGTTGAGCGCCGATTACGAAATGGCGCACATCATCGGCAAGAGCCGGCCCATGAAGGAATTGGTGGACATGCTGGCCATGGTCGCCCCTTCGGAGGCCACCGTGCTGATCACGGGCCCCAGCGGCACGGGCAAGGAGCTCATCGCCAAATCGATTCATCACAACAGCGGGCGCAAAGACAAGCCCCTGGTGGTGGTCAATTGTGCGGCCCTTACCGAAACGCTCCTGGAGTCCGAGCTCTTCGGCCATGAAAAGGGTGCCTTTACCGGCGCCGACAAACGGCGCGAAGGGCGTTTCATGCAGGCCAACCAGGGCACCATCTTCCTGGACGAGATCGGCGAAACATCCGCGGCCATGCAGGCCAAACTGCTGCGGGTGATCCAGGAGCGGGAAATTCAGCGGGTGGGCGGGGAAGAGACGTTGGATGTGGACGTGCGCATTCTGGCGGCCACGAACCGCAACCTGGAGGAGGAAGTCCGGCAAGGCCGCTTTCGCGAGGACCTTTACTACCGCCTGAACGTCGTGACCTTGCGCATCCCGCCGCTTTGCGAACGCCTGGACGACATCCCGCTGCTGGCCCAGCATTTCATGGAACGCTATGCCCGCAAAAACCGCAAGCCGGTCAAGGGCATCTCACCGCTGGCCATGGACATGCTCCTCAAATATGCCTGGCCCGGCAATGTCCGGGAGCTCGAGAACACCATCGAGCGGGCCGTGATCCTCCTGCCGGGCGAGCATATTACCGAAAAAGAGCTGCCCCCCACCATCACCAAGACTTATACGGATAGCTGTGCAGCGCCGGCGTCGTCCGCCGCCCCGGCCAACCGCCCCCTGGAGGAGATCGAAAAAGAGGCTATTTTAGCCACCCTCGAAGACAGCGGCGGCAATAAAAGCGAGACCGCCCGCCGGCTGGGCATCAACCGCAAGACTCTGCACAAGAAATTGAAAGATTACGGCATCGATTGAGTCCGGTCGCCGCCCGGGGCGTTCGCGCCGGACCCTTCGGTCGGAGTTGTCCCGATTGGCCCCACCTTAAACCTATCCCACGGCGCATGTGGGTAATTTGACCCCATATTGCCTTCCCTGCATCCGACCTGCAGTTGCCGGCATCACTCCAACGAATATAAATATTCCATAAATAATAACCAGTTATATTCATATGGCGATCATTCGCGGGTTTTGGCATCCTCCTTGCTTTGTCTCAGGGCCAGGACAGGCGATTTTTCCGAAAACATCAATCACCCGCTTTCAAAAAGACATGCAAGGAGGCAACACAATGAAACGCAACATCAATATCACCATGACACTGACTGTTCTGGCTGTTTTCGGGCTGGCGACCCTCGCCGTGGCCGGTTGGGGACGAGGCTACGGCCATATGGGAGGTTACGGCTACGGTCCGATGGGCGGGCCCGGAATGATGGGGCCCGGTTGGCAGCGGGGCGGATGCTACTATGGCAATCTCTCTCCCGAAGAGGGCGCCGCCCTGGAGAAGGAGCGCGCGGCCTTTTTCGAAGCCACCGAGGGCCTGCGGCAGCAGCTTTATGAAAAGAATCAGGCCCTGCAAAGCGAACTGGCCAAGAAAAACCCCGATAGCGGTGCGGCGTCCAAGCTGCAGGGTGAGATTTCCACGCTGCGCAGCGAGCTGGACCAGAAGCGTCTGGATTTTCAACTCCAGGCCCGCAAAATCGTGCCCAACTTTAGTCCGAACAATGGCGGCTACGGCCCCATGATGGGCTACGGCCCGCGCGGCGGCGGTTACGGTACGATGATGGGTTACGGTCCCCGCGGCGGAGGCAACTGCTGGCAGTAAGGCCGGTTGCCGGTCGAAGCAGGGAAACCCGGGGCGTTTCGAGCCGCCCCGGGTCGTTTATAAAAGGGTGTGTTTTCATACGGGGCGACAAGACCAGGAGAGCCAGATGAAAAGGGGAAGCAGGGCAACAGCGGCGATGGTGCCAATCCTGCGCCTGGCGGCGAGCGGACGGCGCGCCGACCTCAGGTGTTCAGCCGCTCGTCGATGGTCTTCATTTTTTGTTCGAGGGGATCGAGTTCTTTTTCCTGGCCGGATCCTTCCAGACCTTTCCGCAGCTCCTCGATTTTTTCCCTTATAAGCGGCAAAATCTCGTTATCGAGCCGCTCTTTCATTGCACTGCTCATGTTGCCCAGGTCCGCGATGATGGCATCCAGCTGCCGGGCCAGTTCCTTGACCTGCTCGTTTGCGGGAATGCCCTGCAGTTCGTTCAAAAAGGCATTGATTCCGGATTCCAGCGTCGCGATGTTTTCGCCGAGCTGGCGGGCAAACTGTTCATAGAGGACCGCATAGCGGGTTTGGCCGTCCACCACGGCATCCTCGGCGATGGGCTGGCCGCCCGGCTTGAGCTGCACCACCCGGATCACCTTGCGGTCAGCCTGGTGCGGATCGGTATCGATATAAAACCGGCTGGCATCGGTGGCCGCCGCGGCGAACGGCTTCCGGATGGCGACGCTGACCAGGAAAATCCCGGCATCCGTGTATTGGATTTCCCGGACCTCTCCGATAACGGCATCATCGAAATAAACGGCAGCGCCCTTGCGCAGGCCCTGGACATGGTCGAAGCGAATCTGGAAATCATGGGTACGGCTGAAACAGCCGACCACCAGCAGTGCCGCCAGGGTCGTCAGACCCCATGATCTTATCCGCTTCGTATAATCCTCATATTGACGTTCCATAGAACCGTTCCCTTTCGACAAAGCCGGTGCCGGATGGGCCTTACCGTGCCAATCGTTGCCGACAACCGGCGGCCAATATCCGCCAGCATATCATATCCCGGAGGGATGGGGTAAGGTCCTCCGATTTCATCGACCACCGCTCCGCTGCCGGTATGCCCCCGCTGTCGCCCAAAGCATGACGGCGCCGCAGCGCAGGCCCTTCAAAATACGCTATTTACCCCATACTCAGTATCGAATTACAACGATAAATTATGTCGCAAACCCGATTTGACGCCCCAGCGACAGCCCCCGGACCGCTGGTTTGCGGTGCGTCCGTCGGGCCGCCTCAACCCCCGGTCGCGCAGGCCGCTGTCAGGCATTAAATCCATAAACCTGCCGCACCCGCCGGCACCTGCCGAAGACGTGCCGGACAAGGCCCGGAGCGGCCAAAATGCCTAAGGGTGGATACGACCCCCGGCGGGGGGGCAACGGCTGGCCGCCGTGATGGAAATTATCTTTTCGAGGGAAGCCGGCGTGAATCGAGCTGTTCGCATCCCAATCGGCTGTACGGTCGCCCTGTGGCTTACCCTTCTTGGCGTTTCCGCCGCCTGTGCGGGGCCGGTCCGTACGGAGAGCGGTACGATCTCTTCCATCGCCCCCCAGGAGTCCATGGCCGTGGTGAAAATGGCCGCCCGCAGCGGACCGATGACGAAGCCCGTTTTCCCGCCGTCCCCCAGCACGGCATTGCCGGACATGCCCTGGGACCGCCGCACCCGGACGGTGGTCGGCACCCTCCGGCGCCATGTGGTCAGCGGACGGGAAACCCTTCTGGATATTGCCCGGGCGTATCATCTGGGCTTCAACGAGATGGAAGATCTCTATCCCGGGATGGATCCCTGGCTGCCGCCGGTGGGGGCGGTCTTGACCATTCCCTCCCGGTGGGTGCTGCCCGAATCGACGCGGCCCGAAGTCGTCGTCAACGTCGCGGAGCTCAGGCTCTACCGCTTCCGGCAGGAGGCGGGCGCCACCACGGTGGAGACCTTCCCGGTGGGGATCGGCGACCTGGACTGGCCGACCCCGACGGGCCAATTCCGGATCCACACCAAGGTGAGGCATCCGGCCTGGGTCATTCCCGCATCCCTGCGCACCAAATACGGCCGCACCGTGATTCCGCCTGGGCCGGACAATCCTTTGGGAGACTACTGGATGCGGTTGGGGGGCACTTCCTACGGCATCCACGGCACCGACCTCCCGTGGTCGGTGGGCCGGCTTGTCACCCATGGCTGCATTCGTCTCTATCCGGAAGACATCGCCTATCTGTTCCATTCGCTGGTGCTGCCGGCCGGGGTGCGGCTGATTTACGAGCCGGTGAAAATCGGCTTGGCGGACGGGCGGGTCTACGTGGAAGCCCATCGCGATGTTTACGGCCGGATTGCCGATTTCAGGGCCTATGGCTTCCAGCGCCTGGCGGCCAGCAAATGGCGCCACAGCGTGGACCACGAGGCCTTTGCAAGGGCCCTGGAGGATCGTCGCGGGCTGCCGGTGGACGTGACGGCCGGGGCCCTCGACCGGTCAGCGCGGGATCCGTCGCCGAAGTGATACGCCGGAGCGGTTTTGAAGACCATAAGCCCGCCGGACGGCCGAATGGTCGTGCTGTTTGCAACCTCAACCAAAAAGGAGGCATCAAAATGAAAACCGTCGCAAGGATCAAACACCCGCTTTTTGTCTTAGGCCTGATCGTCTGTGTGGGGTGGCTGTTTACAGGCTGTGCCACAACCCAGCAGATGACCACCCTCCAGGAACAGGTGCAGGAGGCCATGACGAAGGCCGACCAGGCCCTGCAGGAGGCCGAGGCCGCCAAAGCCATGGCCGCGGAAGCGGCAAACAAGGCCGATGCCGCCGCCATGCGCGCCGAAGCGGCTGCGGACCGGGCCGATCAGGCCGCCGCCAAAGCGGAAGCGATGGCGGACAAGAGTGAAAAAGTGTTCATGAAGGGTATGAAAAAATAGGATGGAGTGCGTCGGTGCCGTTCGAAACCCACTTCGTTGATCGAAGGCCGGTGGTGCCGCTATCCTTCGACGGTGAGGTTTTGCACGGCACCGTTTTCTTGCTGCATCCAAGCGCCAGGCCAGCCATTTGCATTTGGAGCCGAATCGGCATATGGATATCTCCAGATAAGGAGGTGGCCATGTTCAGCACGGAATTTCTTCTGACATCGCTGGTGGTGGTGCTGATCCCCGGCACCGGGGTCATCTACACGGTTTCCAACGGGCTTTTTCTCGGATGGCGGGCCAGCATCGCGGCGGCCGTGGGCTGCACCGCCGGCATCCTTCCCCACCTGACGGCCAGCATCCTGGGCCTGGCGGCCATCCTGCACATGAGCGCGGTGGCTTTCCAGGCCGTGAAATATGCCGGCGTGATCTATCTGCTTTACCTGGCCTGGTGCATGTGGCGGGAGACGGGCGCCTTGCAGTTTGACGCGCCGACCACCCGCCGAGGGATGCGGCAGATCATCATCCGGGGTTTTTTGATCAACATCCTCAACCCCAAGCTGTCCATCTTTTTCCTGGCCTTCCTGCCGCTGTTCGTCTCCCCCCAGGCCGTTGCGCCGACTTTGCAGATGCTGATCCTCAGCGGGGTGTTCATGGCCATGACCCTTGTCATTTTCATCCTCTACGGGCTGCTGGCCGACGGGGTTCGGCGCTATGTGGTGGACTCCCCCAAAGTGGTGACCTGGATGCAGCGTTCCTTCGCGGCCGTCTTTGCGGCCCTGGGGCTCAAGCTGGCATTGACGGAGCCGTAAGGGAATCATCTTATGGGCGGACCGATCAGAGCGACCGTCTCCAGGCGAATCGTGCTGTATGAAATTCTCATGCTGGGCGGGATCCTCATTTCCATCTGGTGCGACGAGGTGTTTGATATCCCCCATCTGCTCTTCGGAGCGCCGCGATCGCCGTTGAACTGGCAGGAATCTTTGTTCGAGAGCATTAGTGTCGGCATTTTCGGCGCGGCCCTGATCGGCGTGACCCACAATCTCTTCAAGCGCCTGAAATACCTGGAGGGCATCCTGCCGGTCTGCGCATCGTGCAAGAAAATCAGAGATGAAGCCGGAAACTGGCAGCACATCGAATCCTATATCCGGGAGCGATCGGCCGCCGAATTCAGCCATGGCATTTGCCCGGAATGCGCCGAAAAACTCTATCCGGGCTTTAATCCTTACAAAAAACGCGAGCCGAAGCAGCCCTCATAACGGCCTCGGCCGGCATCCCATTGACCCCTGCACGGCATCGGACAGGAGAAAGACATGCGCATTCTCGCCATCAATTCCAGCCCCCGGCCCGGCGGCCAGAGCAAGACCGAACTCATGCTGAAGCACCTCACGGACGGCATGCGCGCGGCCGGGGGCGATGTCGACATCGTCCATCTGCGGGAGAAGACCATCAAAAACTGCATCGGCTGCTTCACCTGCTGGACCAAAACCCCCGGCCGATGCATCCACCAGGATGACATGACTACCGAGATTTTCCCGAAGTGGTGCGAGGCCGACCTGGCCGTTTACGCCACCCCGCTTTACTACCACACCATGAACGCCGCCATGAGCACCTTCAAAGAACGCACCCTGCCGGCGGCCCAACCTTTTTTCGAACGCGACGCGCACGGCAACACGACTCACCCCCTGCGCTACAAGGTGCCGGCCGCAGTCTGGCTTTCCGTGTGCGGTTTCCCGGAAGCCTCCGAATTCGACGCCTTTTCGGATTATTTGAACCGCACCCGCTACGGGGAGGCCTCCATCGTGGCCGAGATCTACCGGCCCGCCGCCGAAGCCATGACCAATTCCTATTTCCAAGTGGCGGCCGACGATATCCTGGCGGCCACCGCCCAGGCGGGAAGAGAACTGGTCCGGTCCATGGCAGTCGCTCCCGAAACGCTGGCTCGCATCACCCAGTCCTTCGTGGATCCGGAAGCCTTTGCCGAAATGGGCAATATTTTCTGGAAAACCTGCATTACCGAAGGGGTTACCCCCAAAACCTTCCATGAGAAGAACATGGTGCCGCGGCCCGACTCCATTGCGGCCTTCCTGCGGCTTTTACCGGCTGGGCTGAACGCGGAGGCGGTAGGCGACCGGCAGGTGATCCTGCAGTTCGATTTTTCCGGGGAGGTGGAAGGGGCCTGCCATTTCATCATCGCGGCCGGCCGAATCGAAGCCCGGGAGGGCGCCGCCGGGAAAGCCGACCTCACGATCGAGACCCCTTTCGAGGTCTGGATGGATATCATGACCCGCAAAGCGGACGGCCAGCAGATGTTTCTGGATCAGAAGTATAAAATCCGCGGCGAATTGGCGCTGATGGTGGCCTTGTTCAAAAAGGACTAGCATCTGACCGCCAATGACCGGCGCGATATGCCGGGCAATGCGTTCTGCTGCTGCAAACGAAAGGAAAATGATGCATTTGCAGGAACGGATCAAGGCCGCGGCCCTGCCCCTGGCGGAAGGGCGGTGCCTGGCCGATGTGCGCATCGGCCTGGGCTATACGGCCGTGTTGCTGGACAATGGCGGCGCCGGCGTCGCTTACACTTTTCTGGATGAGGCTGCGGGCGGCTGCTCGGTCTACCGCAATATCCGCCCTCTGGCTGGCCGGCCGGCCGGGGACCTACTCCAACTGTTCGCTGCCGGAGGCCGCATCGAGGCGGCCCTGGCGCTGGCCACGGCCAATGCCCTGTTCAACCGCCCGGAAAGACCCTATCAACCGGGCGACATCCTGGAGCATCTGAAGATCGGTCCCGAAGACCGGGTCGGCATGGTAGGCCATTTCGGCCCGCTGGTGCCGGCCATCCGGAAGCAGGCGGAGACCCTCTACATCTTCGAGCAGATCGCGCTGCCCCAGGGCAACCTGCTGCCCGTGGCCGCGGCGGAGGAGCTGCTGCCGCGCTGCCAGGTGGCCCTGCTGACCTCGACCTCCCTCATCAACGCCACGGCCGATCGTTTGCTGGACTTGGCCGCCGGCTGCCGGGAGATCGTCTTCCTGGGCGCTTCGACACCCCTCTGGCCGGAAATCTACGCGGATACGGGGGTGACGCGGCTTGCGGGCATCACGGTGGTCGATCCCGGGGCGATCCTGCAGATCGTGAGCGAAGGGGGCGGCATGCGGTTTTTCAAACCGGCCGTCAACAAGGTCAATCTGCCGCTTCCCCGATAGTCGCCATGCACCGTTGTGAGCCAGAGGCTTGCCTGTTCCCCCAGCATACATCTGCTCCCAGGGGGATCAAGGGAAGCGGTTCGGACCCTGACATCAGCGCGGCATTCCACATGGTTCAGTGTCTGTCCGCCATTGTAACCCGCACCTGTAAAGAGAGAGCAAGATTTCCATGAGCAGCTTGATGACCCCTCTCGCCTACCTGGGCGGCGCCATCTTTCTGATCGCCTTTATCTGGAAGTCGTATGATTTTTTCAAAGAGGCCTGGAACGACGCCAAGGCCAACCAATTCCCGCCCCGCAAATGCTTCCAGATCGCCCTGGCCCACACCACCCTGCTCTGGCTGCTGATTCTGGGCAGTTTTGCCGTATTCGGCATCACGACCATGAAATCCGGCAGTTTCCTGATCGGACTCCTGGTCATGGCCGTGTGGGTGGTGGTCCTGATTCTGCTGATCATGAAGCTTGGCAACAGCATGCCGGTCAGGGCCAGGGACCGCCAAGACGACCGGCAGACCTGAGCCGCTGCCCTCGGCGCCATTGACAGGTCGCGTTTTGCAAAAGACGGAAAAGCTGAAAGACCCGGGAGGGAATCGTGTCTGATCTAAGCCACCTGAAGATCGATCAAAGCATCAAGGACCGCAAGGCCCTGCACCTGAAATTTCTGAAGCATGTCAAAACCTACAAACCCTTCCTCGAGGTGGAAGAGAAAGCCTTCCGCAACGGCGCCCTGGACAAGAAGACCAAGGAGCTCATGGCGCTGGCCATATCCATCGTGACCAAATGCGAACCTTGCATGGAATGGCATCTGGACCAGGCACTGCAAGGCGGCGCCCGGGACGAGGAAATCTACGAAACCATTGACGTGGCCATCGAAATGGGCGGCGGCCAGGCCGGTGCCTATGCCCGGTTCGTCTTCAAGGCTATGGAATACTTCAAGGCGGAACACCGGAAGCGCCCCTGATCGCTTTGGCCCGCAAGCAATCCTTGACATAGCGCTTCGGGCCATTTAAGCCATAAGGCAAGTTTTTCTTCTGACGGACCGAATCAGTCCCTGCAATCTTCACCCCTTGCGCCACCCATGATTCGGCCCCAATATGTGGCATGACAACACTGTTCAGAGCGGCGGCATGAAGGGGTGTGCGCGGTTGGTTCCCGCAGGGGCACCGGCTCTCCAGGCGGGTAAATTTCCTGACAGCCGCGGCCCATGCGAATGAGCCTGCCGGGTGGGCTCAATTGACCGAATCGATACACAATTGCGCGGCATGCCGGGCGGAGCCGCCGCTGGCACAAAGATTACGGCGCATGGTTCCGAATGCCGTGGTCCCAGGGGCGGCCGGCACGGCGTTCCCCTTGAACCGGGATCTTCCCACCCGCTGACAAACACCGAACCGGCAGAGCGTTTTCAATGACATCCAAGACATCTGCAGACAGCCGGACCGTTTACGACACCTTCCACATGGGACGCTCCTGCATGGACCTCTACAGCAACGACGTGGGGGCGGACTTTGTGGACATCAAAAGCTTTGCTGCCTATGTGGGCGGATCGCCCACCAACATGAGCGTCGGCTGTCGCCGCCTGGGGCTGCAATCGGCCCTGCTGACCGCGTTCGGCGAAGACCCGGTGGGGGATTTTGTGGTGCATTTCCTCACGGCCGAAGGCGTCGACGTCCGGTACTGCCCCCGCAAGAGGGGCCACAACACCAGCCTGGTGGTCCTGGGTATCGAACCACCGGACAAATTCCCTTTGGTCTTTTACCGGGACAATTGCGCCGACATGGCCCTGGAGATTGCGGATGTCGAGGCGGCACCGCTGGCCGCCTGCCGTGTCTTCCAGTTCGCCGGCACCAATCTGAGCCGCGAACCCAGCCGCAGCGCCACCCTGCATGCGGCGGAAACGGCCCGCCGGGCCGGCGCGGATGTTATCCTGGATCTCGATTTCCGGCCGGACCAATGGCACGACCCGTGCGCTTACGGGATCACCATCCGATCCGTGCTGCCGGGGGTGGACATCGTGCTGGGAACCGAGGACGAGATCAATGCGGCCCTACTTACCGATCCCCGGGCCATGCGGATGACCGACAGCCAGCTGACCGATGTCCGGGTGGCCGGGGACAGCGCGCGGCACGTGCAGGCCATTCTGGATTGCGGTCCCGGCCTGGTGGTGGAAAAACGCGGCAAACAGGGTTGTCGCCTCCACCGGCGCGGCCAGCCGGCCGAAGACGTGCCGGGCTTCAAGGTGCAGGTCCAGAATATCCTGGGGGCCGGGGACGCCTTCGGGGCGGGTTTTTTGTACGGACACGCCAAGGGCTGGGAACTTTACAAAGCCGCCCGCCTGGGCAATGCCTGCGGGGCCCTGGTGGCGGCCCGCCATGGGTGCGCGGTCTCCATGCCCACCCTGGACGAGGTGATGGCCTTTGTGGACGGGCAGGGCGGGCTCTGACCACCGGACGCCTCCAACGCCTTGAACACGAACACCTAAAGATTTCTGATATCACAGGGAGTGACGACACGATGCCGAGTTCCATTGCCGAGCGGTTCGATCTGTCCGGCCGGGTGGCCGCGATTACCGGTGCCGGGGGCGCCCTGTGCGGCGCCATGGCGGATGCCCTGGGCGCGGCCGGCGTCAAGGTGGCCGTGATCGACATCGATCCGGACAAAGCCGACACCCGGGTGCGGGCGATCGAAGCCGCAGGCGGGACGGCCCAGGCCCTGGCCTGCGACGTGCTGGATGCGGCGGCGCTCAAAGACGGCTGCCGGACGGTTTGCGAGCGCTGGGGCGCGCCCGATTTTCTGATCAACGGGGCCGGCGGCAACGATCCCCGGGGGAGCACCTCCATCGAGTTCCACCCGGTGGAGGCCGGTCTGCCGCCGGAGGCGCGCTCCTTCTTCGATCTGGAAGGGCCGGATTTCCAGCGGGTGTTCAACCTCAATTTCATGGGCGCCTTTCTGGCTTCCCAGGCCTTCGGCCGGGAGATGGTCGCCCGGGGAGGCGGCGCCATCCTCAACATGTCCTCCATGAGCGCCTTTACGCCCCTGACCAAAATACCCGCCTATTCCGCCGCCAAGGCGGCCCTCAGCAACTTCACCCGGTGGCTGGCGGTCCACTTTGCGCACACTGGCGTGCGGGTCAACGCATTGGCGCCGGGCTTCTTCATGACCGAACAGCTCAAATTCCTGCATATCGACCGGGAAACCGGCGAGTTGCTGCCCCGGGCGCAAAAAGTGATCGCCCACACCCCCATGGGGCGCTACGGCCAGCCGGACGACCTGATCGGCGCCATGGTCTGGCTGCTCTCGGATGCATCCAGCTTTGTGACAGGCACGGTGGTGCCCATCGACGGCGGGTTTTCATCTTACACGATTTGAGCCGCCGCCCTGGGCGGGGGTCGATCGCAACATCGTAAAAGAGGCAGGTGACGTGGCCAGCGTAACCCTGAAGAATATCGTCAAGCGCTTCAAGACGGTGACGGCCGTCGACGATCTTTCCATCGCCATCCAGGACCGGGAGTTCGCCGTCCTGGTGGGGCCTTCCGGGTGTGGTAAAACCACGGCCTTGCGCATGATCGCCGGGCTGGAGAAGGAGACCGCGGGTGAGATTTTCATCGGCGACCGCAGGGTGAACGACGTCTCCCCCAAAGACCGGGACATCGCCATGGTGTTCCAGAACTATGCGCTCTATCCCCATATGAACGTCCGGGACAATCTGGGTTTCGGCTTGAAGATGCGCAAGTTCGCCCCCGATGAGATCGAGCGGCGGGTTAAGGAGGCGGCCGATATCCTGGGGATCCACGACCTGCTGGACCGAAAGCCCAAGCAGCTCTCGGGCGGCCAGCGCCAACGGGTGGCGGTGGGGCGGGCCATCGTGCGCAAGCCCAAAGTCTTCCTCTTCGACGAGCCGCTCTCCAACCTGGACGCCAAACTGCGGGTGGCCATGCGGGCCGAGATCAGCAAGCTCCACCGACGTCTGGGGGCGACCATCATCTATGTCACCCATGACCAGGTGGAGGCCATGACCATGGCCAGCCGGATCTTCATCATGCACGACGGCGCCCTGCAGCAATCCGGTATCCCGCTGGAGGTCTACAAACAGCCGGCCAACCGCTTCGTGGCCGGCTTCATTGGATCGCCGGCCATGAACTTCATGGACGCCACCCTGGCGGCGGAGCAAGACGCCTACTTCGTCCGTTCCGAGCATTTCAACGTTCGTCTCCCGGAGACCTTTCACGACCGGGTGGCGGCCTACGCCGGCCGACCGGTCATCTTCGGCGTGCGTCCTGAAGATATGGCGGAGCATACGGAAGCCGTGTCCGAGATCGAGGACGACGCCCTTGCGGCGCGTGTCGAGGTGGTGGAGACCCTGGGGGCGGAAACCCTGGTCCACCTGACCTGCGGTGACCAGACCCTGGTAGCCCGGGTGGCGGTTCCGGACCATCCCCTGACCGTGGGGCAGACAATGCAGGTGCGCCTGAAAATGGAGAAGACCCATCTGTTCGACCACGAGACGTCCCGGACCATTGTGTGAGACACTGCGGTGCAGGAAAAGATTCGAGAGCGTCGCGGGGGGCCGCCGCGTAGCAAAGGAACCCATAAGACCCGCCGCGCGCGGTTATCGATAGACCACAACCAACGTTTCTCAATCCTCAAAGGAGGTCGCGCATGCAAAAGAAAATGCTGTACATCCTGATGGGCGCCCTGTTGTGTGCGGGCATGGTGTCGACGGCGGTGGCCGGCAGTGTCGATTGGATGCAGAGTAAGGGAACGGAGATCCGCTTCCTGATGAACAAGCATCCTTTCACCACCTATATCGAGCCCAAGGTGGCGGAGTTCGAAAAGATGACCGGCATCAAGGTCAACCTGGAGGTTTTCCCGGAGGATCAATTCCGCAACAAGCGCATGATCGAACTCAACGCCGGCGGCACGGTGGACGGTTACATGATCATGCCGGGCCAGGCCAAGCTGCACTACTGGAAGGCAGGCTGGCTCAAGCCCCTGGATGACTATATCGCCGATCCCGCCTTGACCGAGGCCGGTTGGGATGTGAAGGATTTCTTCGCGGGTCCCATGAAGGGGTCCTCCATCGACGGCAAACGGATCGGTATCGTGATCAACGCCGAAGCCTCCCTGCTGTCCTACCGCAAGGATCTCTTCGAGCGCTTCAAGGTCAAGGTGCCCGAAACCATGGAGGAGCTGGAAGCGGCGGCCAAATTCTTCAACGGCAAGGACGTGGACGGCAAGACCATGGTCGGCATCACCCTGCGCGGCAAGGGGGCGGCGGCCACCTCCCAATGGGTGGATTTCCTTTACAGTTTTGGCGGTTCCTGGACCAATGCCCAGGGCAAATCCAACCTGGATTCGCCCGCCAGCATCGCGGCCTTCAAATTCTACGGCGATCTGCTGCGCAACTACGGCCCCAAGGGCGCCACCATGCTGCACTGGTCCGAGAGCACCTCCATCTTCATGGAGGGCAAGGCCGCCATGATCTTCGATGCCAATGTCTTCAAGTCGCTTTACGAAAATCCGAAGGAGTCCAAGGTGGCCGGCAAGGTCGGCTACACCACGATTCCTGCCGGACCGGCCGGCAAGGTGCCCCACGTCTCCAACTGGAGTCTGGCTATCAGCGGCACCAGCACCCCCGAACGCCAGAAGGCAGCCTGGCTGTTCGTCCAGTGGGCCACCAATAAGGAAAACGAGCTGGGGGCGCTCATGGCTGGCGTGCCGGCCGGCCGGGCCTCCGCCTGGAACTCGCCGGAATATAAAGCCCAGGACAAGAATCCGGACTGGACAGCCGCCTCCCTGAAGTCATTCGAGATCGGCCAGCCCCAGTGGAATCCGCCCGTATTGAACGTTCCTGAAATCCGGGATATCACCGGCCTCGTGATCGTGGACGCCATCGAGGGCAAGGACGTGGCGGCGGCCGCCAAGAAAGCGGCGCAGGAAATGAACAAGAAAATGGAACTCTAACCATCCTACCTTCCCTGGGCTGCCGGACAATTGGCGGCCCAGGGGGGCAGCGAGGTCTATGAAGACGATCGCCGCCAAATTTTCCGATATCATCGATCGCCGCCAGGCCCTGTTTTACCCGGCCCCGGCCGTGATCGCGCTGTTTCTGATCGTGGTCATTCCCATCGGGTACAATCTCTATCTGGCCTTTACCAAATGGACCATCGGCCTGGGGTCGCCGCGTTTTATCGGCCTGGACAATTTCATCGAGATCTTCCAGGACGACCGCGTCTGGAACGGTCTCATGGTGATGATCTATTTCAGCGGTCTCAGCCTGACCCTCGAGCTGGTGCTGGGACTGCTCATTGCGCTCTACTTCCACCGCCAGTTCAAAGGCAGTGAAGTCGTGCAGGCCATCTACATCTTCCCCTTTGCGGCCACGCCGGTGGCCGTGGCCCTGATCTGGCGCATCATGCTGAACCCCGAGATCGGGGTCATGAACTACCTGCTCAATAGCATCGGCCTGCCCGGCAGCCTGTGGGTCAGCAGCGCCGCGACGGTCATCCCGTCCCTGGTGCTGGTGGACGTGTGGAAATGGACCCCCATGATCACCCTGATCGTCCTGGCCGGCCTCAAGTCGCTGCCCCAGGATCCTTACGAGGCGGCCCGCATCGACGGGGCCAATACCCTGCAGATCTTCTGGTACATCACCCTGCCATTGATCCGGCCGGTGCTGATCGCGGCCTTGATGCTGCGCTCCCTGGACAATCTCAAAGAATTCGATACGATCTATACCATCACCCAGGGGGGGCCGGGGATCGCCTCCGAGACGCTCTACCTCTACTCCTACAACGTGGGCTTCAGTTTTTTCAAAGCCGGCTACGGGTCGGCCCTGATGGTGGTGGTCTTCCTGATCGTGCTGGTGTTCAACGTGGTGATGAATCGCATGCGCCTCAGTGCGCAGGATATCTGACAAGCGCCGGCCGCCGTGGGGTGGCCGGGAAGGATGGCGATGAACGACAACCACCGTACGGCCAACTTTCTGAAAACGGCGCTCTTCTATACGGGGGCCATCCTGCTGTGCCTGCCGCCGGTCTTCGTTTTCGTCTGGATGATCCTGACGGGACTCAAGACCGGGGTCCAGAACATCGCCTATCCGCCCCAGTTCATTTTCTCCCCGACCCTGGAAAATTTCCGGGCGGTTTTTGAGCAGTACAACTTCTTCCAGTACCTGCTCAACAGCCTGATCGTGGCCGGCCTGGCCACCGGCGTTTCGCTGCTGCTGGGCCTGCCGGCGGCCTATTCCATCGCCAAATACCGCCAGGGACGGATCGGGATCCTCATCCTGGTGGCGCGCATGACGCCCTTCGTGAGCTATCTGCTGCCCTGGTACATCATCTTCCGCTACCTGAACCTGATCGACACCTATACGGCCCTGACCATCACCCATCTGATCATCACCCTGCCCATGGTGATCTGGCTGATGATTTCCTTTTTTGAAAGTGTGCCGGGAGAGTTGGAGGACGCGGCCATGATCGATGGGTGCACGGCCTTCCAAAGCTTCCGGATCATCGTGCTGCCCCTGGTGCGCAACGGCATTGCCACCTCGGCCATCATTTCGTTTATCTTCTCGTGGAACCAGTTTCTGTTCTCGCTGATTCTCTCCGGCCCCAAAACCAAGACCGTGCCCGTGGCCGTCTACAACTTCATCTCCTACGGCAAGATCGACTGGGCCGGTATCGGCGCGGCTGCCACCCTGATCGTCCTGCCGGTTTCGGTGTTCGCCTTTTTCGTGCGCAAGAGCATCGTCCAGGGGTTGACCATGGGCGCCTTGAAGGACTAGCGGCCAAGCGCATACGATACGATGACCTTGGAACGCGATCCCTCCCAAGACAGGAACTTCACAGCGCTGCTCGGCAAATTCCAGGCGGCCCTGCCGGGCGTGCGCCAATGGGTGGAAGACACCCTGCACGCCACCCGCGAACAAGCCATTACGGTTGACAGCAGCACATATCCCCGGCTTGCGCAAGCATTCCCGCCAACGCTGCTGAACCGGGCTCGCTGCATCGTCGTGGCGGGCAATCCCCCCTTTCCGCCCTTGAGCCGCATGGGTCTGCCGGAATTCGCCGCCTTTGAAGCCATGCCCATTTCAGGCATTACCTACCGGAATCACTTCTTTGTGAGGGACGGCCGGCAAAGCGAGAGCCTCTATTTTCACGAGATGGTCCATGTGGTGCAGTGGGACCGGCTGGGTGTCGAGCGCTTCCTGATGGTCTATGGCGTGGGGCTGATGCAGAGCGGATACCGCGACAGCCCGCTGGAGGCCATGGCCTATGAACTGCAAAGGCATTTCGATGACGACCGGCTCCCCGGGGACCTCGTGGCCCTGATCGAAAAGGAGTCGGACCGGATCTGGGCGCACGTGGCCTCCCTGCTAACCTCCTTATAGCGTCCCGGCCGCAGCTATTGCGTTCCGGGAAAACACGGGAACCAACCGATGGAATACAAGGCTGTCAATCTAAGGGAAAAATTCGCCGCGTTTTCCGACCAATGGGCACCGAAGATCATCGCCCGCATGAACGACTACCATTTCAAGCTCGTCAAATTCGAGGGAGACTTTATCTGGCATCGTCATGAGGATACGGACGAAGTATTTGTGGTCATCGAAGGTGAGATGTCCATCGTTTTCCGCGACGGTGCCGTGCTCCTGAAAGCCGGCGAATTATTCGTGGTTCCGCAGGGGGTCGAGCACAAACCCTGTGCAGCGCAGGAATGCAAGGCCCTGCTGGTCGAACCCGCCGGAACACGGAACACGGGGAGCGCCGGCGGACAAAGGACGGCGGATGACAATGTCTGGGTGTGACCCGCAGGCGCCCTTCCCATCCCGCAGAAATCCTCCGCCATTAAGGTCCGATCCTGCCGTTCAACAGACGTGAGGCAGAGCAGCAACCCGGCCCTTCCTCCATGCCGGGTCGATATTTATACGATGTGCCCACTACCGGCGCTCGAGCCCCTGCTGTTTCCGTATCACTTCCTCCAAAACAGATACCCCGTCAGGCAAGCCAAACCGCGCGCGCGAACTCTTCCCAAGCCGCCGTTCCGGACAGGGATCCGACCCGAACCGGACGGTCAGTCACCCTGTCATTCAGCCTCACAGGGGAGGGCGAAATTCAATGGTGACAGGGCCGCTAATCGTGATCACATTGCTTCCATGGGTTTTTCAGACAAGGACCCTGTCTAACCACCGGAGACGTGGAAAGGATTTGCAATGGACCGCAACACCCTGCAGGATCGTGCGGCAGGTGCCCTCATGGGGGCTTTCACCGGCGATGCTCTGGGGATGGGACCTCACTGGTACTAGGAAAGGAGAGCATGAATGGATATCCAAGCACTCAGATCGACCGCCCGCCGCCTGGTGGCCAAAGGCAAAGGGATTCTGGCGGCTGACGAAAGCAGCCCCACCATCAAGAAGCGCTTCGACACCATCCAGGTGGCCTCCACGGAAGACAATCGGCGCGCCTATCGCGAGCTGCTCTTTACGGCCGAAGGGGTGGAGGAGGCCATCAGCGGCGTCATCCTGTTTGACGAAACGCTTCGCCAGAAGGCCTCCGACGGCCGGCCGTTCCCCGAAGTACTCGCCGGACGCGGCATCATCCCGGGCATCAAGGTGGACAAGGGGGCCAAGCCCATGGCCGGTTTCCCGGGGGAGAAGATCACCGAGGGGCTCGACGGGCTGCGGGAGCGGCTCAACGAATACCGGGAACTGGGGGCGCGCTTTGCCAAGTGGCGGGCGGTCATCACCATTGCCCATGCCCTGCCCAGCCCGACGAACCTCCAGGCCAATGCCCACGCCCTGGCGCGCTATGCGGCCCTTTGCCAGGAGGCCGGCCTGGTGCCCATCGTGGAGCCGGAGGTGCTCATGGATGGGGATCACGACATCGCGCGCTGCGAAGTCGTCACGGCCCGCACCCTGCGGGCGGTGTTCGATGAACTGTTCCATCAGGGGGTGGATCTGGAAGGGATGCTGCTCAAGCCCAACATGGTGATCTCGGGCCTGGCCTGCCCGGAGCAGGCCCCCGTGGAAACCGTGGCGCAGCGTACTGTCGATTGCTTTCGGCGGGTGGTGCCGGCGGCCGTGCCCGGTATCGTGTTTCTTTCGGGCGGCCAGAGCTCACAGGTCGCCACCGCCCATCTCAACGCCATGAACGCCCTGGGCGGCCATCCCTGGGAGCTTTCCTTCTCTTACGGCCGGGCCCTCCAGGAAGATACCCTCAAGACCTGGCAGGGGAAACCCGACCGGGTCGGCCAGGCCCAAAACGTCTTCCACCACCGGGCCCGCTGCAACTCCGCCGCCCGTTACGGGGAATACCGGGAAGCCATGGAAGCCGAGGCCGTCTGAAGCGCTCCGGAGAGGGACGCGGCAACGTGGCGCAGGCCGCTGCTTCTAAAACGGGCGGCAGAACAGGACCCACGGCGGCCTTGAACGTAATCCGCCGCCCGGCAGCTTTCTTGCAGCCGGGCGGCGGCATTGACGTTTGCCTTCTGGTACTTCCCTAGGCGGTTTACTCCAGCTTCCGGTGGCAGAACCACCAGTCGTAGTTTTCATACTGGCCCAGGCGCTCCTTGGCGCTCTTCACATCGGTGGGCGGCGGCACGATGACCCGGTCTTTGATCAGCTCGTTGTCAGGCCAGCCGGCAGGCATGGCGACCCCGTTGGTATCGGAGATCTGAAGGGCTTTGACGGCGCGGACGATTTCGTCCATGTTGCGGCCGACTTCCTGGGGATAGTAGAGGATGAGGCGGATCGTGCCTTCCGGATCCCCCACGAAGACGGCTCGCACGGTGTTGCTGCCCTTGGCCGGGTGCAGCATGCCGAGACGGGCGGCGACTGTATCGTTACCGGCGATGATGGGATAGGTGATCTCCACATCGAGTTTTTCCTTGATCCACTCCACCCATTTGATGTGGGAGAAGACCTGGTCCACGGACATGCCGATCAGCTTGCAGTTGAGTTTGTCGAATTCCGCGATGCGCTTCTGGAAAGCCACGAACTCGGTGGTGCAGACCGGGGTGTAGTCGGCCGGGTGGCTGAAGAGCACGAACCAGGATCCCTTCAGGTCAGCGGGGATGTTCATGGGGCCGTGGGTGGTCTGAACGCTCAGTTCAGGAAACTCTTCCCCCAAAAGGGGCATGCTGTTTTTTTTCTCTTCCATGATTGCCATTCCTTTCCTTGTGTTTGGTTGTGGATTGCGTATTGGTGGATGCGGCTGCATTTAGAGGATGACCTCATAGCCCCCGTTCAACCAGGCCTTCATGCCGCCGGCCAGGCTGTGAACGTGGGAAAATCCCTGACCCTGAAGAAAACTGGCGGCAATGTTGCCCCGGTAGCCGACGCCGCACATGGCAATAACTTCCTCGTCTTTGGGAAAATCGAGATGGCCTTTGAGGAGTTCCGTGAGCGGGAAGTGCTGGGCGCCTTTAACATGGCCTGTTTCCCATTCTGCCGGGGTGCGGACATCGATGAGGCGGAAATGGTTGGCACGGATCTTCTTTTGGAGGGCATCGGTGGAAATCTGCCATAGCTGGCGAATGGGATAGCCGGCTTCCTGCCAGGCCGCGATGCCCCCGTAAAGAAAGCCGGCAATATTGTCGTACCCGATGCGGTGGAGATGGGTGGACATGGCATTGTAGGCCTCTTCGTCGGGGACCACCAAAACGAGTTCGGCGGCCGGCTCGATGACCATGCCAATCCAGTTGGCGGTCTGTTTGGCCAAACCGATGTTGATGCTCCCGGGGATGTGGACACCGCCGAAGGCGGCCGTGTCCCGGGCATCGAGCACGGTGGCGCCGGCTTCGATACGGGTGTGGACCTGGGCCGGGGAGAGGTCCCGGCTGATGGGGCAGCGTTCCAGCAGGGGCGCGCCCGATTTATTCGTGTTGATGATATGGCTGAAGCTTTTGGGGCGCTCCGGGAAGCTGGACGCAAAGGTCTGTTTGAAAGTAGTTTCATCCAGATTCAGGATGGGGTTGTTGTGCTTTTCAAATCCGATGGTGGAGCTCGATTTGGCGCTCATTCCCTTGCCGCAGAGGGACCCTTCCCCATGGGCAGGAAAGATTTCCAGGCTTTCGGGCAGTTTTCCCAGTTTCTGGTAGAGCGAGTGGTAGAGGTTGTCCACCTGTTCCCCGATCAACTCTTGGCCGGCCAGATCCGGCCGGCCGACATCGCCGACAAACATGCAGTCGCCGGTGAGCACCAGCCAGGGATCTTCCCCCCGAGAGCGGTCGGTGACCAGGATGGACAGGGAATGCGGCGTGTGCCCGGGTGTTTTGAGGATTTCGAGCTTGGCGTTGCCAAATTCAAATATGTCGCCCTCCTTCACTTCGACGTGGTCGAAGGTGACGGGTGATCCCTCCATGAAATGGATTTGGGCACCGGTCCGGGACTTGAGCTCCATGTTGCCGCTGACATGATCGGCATGAACGTGGGTTTCGAAAATATGGGTGATTTGCATATCGTTCTTGCGGGCCAGATCGATATAGTCCTGGACATCCCGTTTGGGATCCACCACACACGCCACCTTGGCCATGGGGCAGCCGACCAGATAGGATAAGCAGCCCATTCCTTCTACCGCAATTTGCTTGAAATACATGTTGCAGCCTCCTGAAGTAGTATTTTGACGAACACCAAACCCCTCATGACGGATGTAATTTTATAGGTTATCAATTGAGAACGTTTCTCATTAAGAGATCATTTCGTTCGCGGGGTTACAGATATAAAAGAGGAATAGCGGCCTGTTCAAAATGAGCATATGCTTTAAACTAAGGCCGTAGGAAAGCGTCGTCAAGGTGGTGCGAGGGGGGCATCGAGGGGGCGTAAAGGCCTGTTTCAATCCAGAGCGAAGCAGCTCAAGATGGAATTATCATTGGGTATGGTCGAGTGTGCGACGATCAGGCGCAACTCCGGAAAGGCATGCCCGGATTGAGCGGCGTGTTCAGCCGTCTCCCGGTTTTCCCCCATAATTCATTCCATACCGAATTACTCCAGCGGGATATCCGCTTCCGGCGAGGGTTCCCCGGTGGCACCGTTGGCCGCCCGATAAATCAGACGATAGGCCACCCTGGGCTGCTGCGGCGGATTGAGGTCCACGGCGGCCTCGGCGTCGCGGATGCCGCCGGTCAAAGGACGCCAGGCGCCGTCCGCCTCGTGCCGCTGGACAATGACGTCCAGGCCTTCGGGCGGGGCTTTGAACGCGATCCGCACATGGCGAAAGGGCTTCTCTTCGACATGGAGGGAAGGTTCCGGCGGGGTGGGTACGGGCGGGTTGGAAACCGTCACCCGGCGGGCCCAGCTCGGATCGCTGCGGTTGCCGGATGCGTCGACCGCCACCAGCCGGTACCAGTATTGCTTTCCGACCATCACAAAGGGATCCTCGAAGCGGTCTTTGTTAGCCTGAACCGGGTCGCCGATGACCAGCCCCGGATCCGCCTCGCTCACCGAGCGGACGACCAGAAAAGCGTCCACATCCCCTTCCGGGGGCGCGGCCGCAAAGGTCAGCACGACTTTGCCGTCCCGGCCGTCGATGCCGGTAATGCGGGGCGGATTGGGGGAAACGGTATCCAGCAGCACCGCCTCGACTTCCCGGCTGGGCTTGCTGCGCTGGTTGTCGAAGGCCACGGCCGTCACCCGGTAGCGAAAGGTTCCCTGGGTGTGCAAGCCGACGTTATCGTCAAAGCGCGGCTCCGGAACCACCTGCGGGGTGAGATAGGTCCAGCGCGGGGCATCGTCGGCCCTGCGCTCCACCAGGTAGCCGGCCACGGGAAACGGCACCGCCTCCCAGGTGAGCCGTACCCGGGTGCGTCCCACCGCGGCGGCCAGCTCGTCGGGACGGGGGGGCGCTTCGCGGTTCCGGGGCGTCGCCGTCCTGACCAGGGAAGGCTCCCCCAGGTTGCCGCGCGGATCCATGGCGCGGACGCGGTAGAAATAGCTGGTGCCGCCCACCACCCGGGTATCTTCCCATTGGGTTTGATCGGCGTCGAGACCCTCGGGGGTCGCTGCACTATAGGGGCCGTTGCGCAACAAGGCGCGTTCGACCACGTAGCCGGCGGTAAAGGGGCTGGGGTTGGCTTCCCAGGCCAGGGTGACCCGGTTCTCCCCCGCGTCGGCGCTGAACCGGGCCGGCGGCACCAGGGCCGCAAGATCCGGAATGAAAAGGGTTGTGCTGCTGGGGCGGCTGCGGCGGTCGAACAAATCGAGACTGAACAGACGATAGGTGGCCTCCGACTCCTTGGGCGGCGCCAGATCGATAAACTGGGCGTCTGACGGCGGGGATCCGGCGGTGGTGATCAACAGGGGCTGCTCCGTAAGCAGGATGTCCCCGCCGCGTTTATCTTCCCGCATCACGGTGAAGGCATAGACCGGAACAGCAGGGTTTGGCTTCGGGTTCTCCCAGCTCAATTCAACGCCGGCCTCCACGGGGACGGCCATGAAAGAAAGCGGCGCCTCCGGCAAGGGGGTGGCCTGCAGGGGGTCTACGGCCGCGCTTTGCAGCACCGCCTGCTTTTTCCCCTTGCTGTTGAGGGCGGTCAGACGATAGGTGCGCTTCCCCCCCTGGGGATCGCTATCCTGGTAGCGCAGGCCGACGGCCAGACCGAAATCGGCGTCGGCGGCCGCGGAAAGCCCCATGACGGTCACCGCCATTTCCCTGTCCGTCTTAGGGATGGCACCGGCCTGCAGATCGGCCTGAAAGGCGTCGATGGCGCTCCGGTCCGCCGGCCGCAGCCTCTCCATGGCGGCCTGATTCCGGCCCGGCCCGAGCTTGTCCGCCACCGTCTGTGCTTTGCCCTGGACGACTTTTTCCAGACGCCAACCGCCTTGGGGCCAGATGAGATCCTTGGGAATCCAGAAGAGGGAAATACCTCCCCGGCCGTCGGAAGCTGCCCACAAGGCGCCGCGGGGTTGATCGGCCGCCGTGGCAAGTCCGGCCGTAAGGAGGAGCAGCAGCAGTACAAGAATGGTCGCTTTTTTCACGGTCGGTCTCCTATAGACTGAAGGTGCGGCAAATCTTGGGGTTCCAGAACGGAATCGGGATGGTCACGCAGCCCCGGGCCGAGGCGGCCACCGGCAGGGCGCTGACATCGACCCGCACGGAGATGCCGGCGCTGATGCACTTTTTATAGCACACTTCGGCGCGCACCCCGCCTTCACCGTATCCGGCTACATGGGGCTGGGAGGTGACGGTCAGACCTGTTTTAAGTTCGCCGGAAATGTGCCCGATGGAGGCGCCCAGGTAATAATAGACCCCGCCGCCGAGGCGCAAGGCATCCTCGTCCAGCATCATATAGCCGTCCGCGTCGCGAATCAGGAGATGCATGCGCACTTTGGGTCCGGCCTCCTGCCCGACATAGATATGCCAGGGCTGGCTTCCGCCGAAGTGCAGCGTACAGGCGTTTTCCGGGATGTCGAAATAGATGTTGTCGTCCAGGAGGCTGAAATGCCCGGCCAGGGCACCGTCGAACCCCCCGGCCGCATACTGGAAATAGCCCTGGAAGTTGCCGTTGCCGGCATGCTGGGCGTCGAGCAGCCAGGCCCGGAAGTCCATGCGCGCGCCCTCGCCGGGCTTGACGGTGAGATCGCCGTCCATGGTGCAGACAAAGCCGTCCGAGGAGCCTACCCGCATGCCGGCCATGAAGAGATAGGAGCTGTCCGCCACCGGGGTCACGGCCGTGATGGGCGTGGTGCTCTTGAAGGCGTCCAGGGGAAAGTTGTGACCCAGGCCGCCGCGCATTTGATAGAGTTTGAGGAAGGGCGGCGCGAAGGGCATCCCGGCGGGTCCCAGATCCAGAGTCGACCGCATCAGCCAGTAGTCATGGCCGCCCATATAGCCCAGACGAAACTCGGCCTGAACCGGCGGGCCATTGAACATGGCCATATTCACCGTACCGGCGAAACGGTCCTGGGGGCCCGAGGCCGCATAGGCGCTGGCCACCCCGAAAGACCATCCGCCTTGGCCGGAGGCATCCGCGCTCGCGGCGGACATGCCCGCGCCGGTGTAGGCGATGTGGACGGTGGCCGCCACCCGGGGCTGTCCGGCCGGGAAGGCGACTTCCAGGTCAAAGGGCTCGACCTGCGGCCCAGAGCCTTCGTAGGAATTGCCGTCCTGGCGCAGACCGTAGTTCACCGGCACCTCGACCGCCGAAAGGACCTCGGAGATGGAAAAGGTGGTGGTAAAATCGAAGCCGAGGAGATCGGCCCCGCTGCTATAGCAGCCGATGCGGACGGACACCAGATCCACCGGGGTGAACCCCAGGGTCGATTGCCCGCCCAGGGGAACCTCAATGCTGGTGCCGTTCTCCAGAACAGGCCGCCCGTCCATGGAATAGATGATGCCGGGCACCACCACGTTGTCGGCGAAGACCACCTCTTCGGCCTCGAAACGGAAGAGGGTACTCTCGCTCCGGGCGGCCCAGCCGGTTTGGGGGAAGTTGCCGAAGAGCAGATTGCGGACGGTCATGGTAAAGGCCCGGTAATCTTTGTGCACCTCGGACTGGGTGATAGCGGCGAAGTCGAAGTAGGCCTCCTGGCCGGGGGCTCCGTAAATGAGGCGGGCGTCACCCTGCAGGTGGGCGTCGAGCCAGGGGAGGTGCACGTCCATGTCGCGGTAGGTCGCCAGGCTGCTTTGGGTGGTGTCAACGCTGATGGCGGCCACGCTGATGGTGCCCTTCTTGTAGGTCGTGGCGAAGGGGGTGGTGATGTCCGTCTGGCCGACTAGCCGGGTGCCGACCACGCCCCAGTCGCTGACGTGCCCCTTGTTGGCCTCCGGCACCTGGAAGTCGAAGAGATTGGGGGCCAGGAGCGCATCTTCGCCGAAGTGCAGTCCGGCCCATTCCGGGCCGGCCCCGCCGGGGTTGGCCGGCATGCCGTCCTGGGCGCTGAGATCGAAAATGACTTCCCGGGGTGCGATGGAAAAGCCGCTGTTGCCGATCTCCAGCTCCATGCCGCCGGCATCCCGGCCGTACCAGTCGCCCGCTTCGGAAAGGGGCGCGGTGACGGTCCACTCCGGTGCCTGGGGGGTGCCCGTAAGATGCAGATCGGTATCCGCCGGTTTCGCCGCCAGGGTCAGGTTCATGGGGGTCTGGCCGGCCCGGGCGGCAAGCTTCTGTAGCTGGAGGCGCATACCGGCCCCGTTGATGCTGTAGGTCAGGGAAATATCAAGGTTGCCGTTTGTGACCGTCAGGCCGTCGTCCGCCACGCGCCAGCCGCCGATGGCCACCGGCAGGATGAAGCGCTCCGCGCTGCCGCCCGCCCCGGTATAGAGGTGCATGTCGAGAACGCCGCTTCCCTTGAACCGGCCGCCCGTATTCACGACATCGAGATTGCCGATGGCAAAGGTGTCCCCGGTGGCGGTGGGGAACAAAAACCGGCAGGGTTTGTCAGGGGCGCTGGCCTTGACCCGATAGCGGAAGGGATCGGATTGCACATAGTAGGGCTTTTCCTTTTTGACCGATAGCTCGGGAAAGCGCTTGGCCTCGGTCAATTGGTTGAGGCTTGCTGTCACGGGCCTCCCGGAGATGCCTTCCCTGGAGGGGGCCAGGACGCCCAGTTTGAGGCCGCTTTTTTGGAAAAGGGCCAATTGGGCGTTTCCGGCGGGGCCTGCCCCAGCGGCCCGGGCTTCGGGCACCAGCCAGGAGAGCACCTTGTGTGCCATGCTTCTGTCAGCGGCAGAAAAGGAGGACCGTCCGGCGGATGCCAGGAGGTGGACGAAGGTGACCTGGTCGAGGGGCAACAATTCGGGCAGCACCTCCGCCTCCACCACCAGGGCATAGGCCTGGTTGATCATGGTGTCGTTCATCTCCACCACCGGGGATGGCAGAGCGGCGGTGGCAAAGGATTCGGGCGTGGGGGTGCTCTGGGTGTTTTCGGTCAGGACCATGCCGCCTGCGGTGCGCGGCGGCGAGGCCAGGTTCTCTTCCAGCGAACCGATCACCATGCGGGTGTTCCCCTGATAGAGGCTCCAGGTGATTTTGGCGCGCCCCTCGCCGTAGTAGCGCAATCCGGCATTGCCCTGGAGGAGGCCGCAACTGCTGATTTCCGCATCGACCAGCGTGCCCAGGACGCCCTGAACCGTCTGGCTTATTGCCGGTGAGGGCGGGGTCAGGACAAGACCGGTGGCCTGACCGGCCGTGCCGGCAGCGGCCTGGGGTTTGGGGATGGTTTTTTTCTTGTTGGGCAAGCCCTTGGGCGCGCTCTTTTTCGTGGGCAGCTGGCCGGCGCCGGTGGATCCGGAACCATTGTGGCCGGTGATGGCGATGGATTCCAGATGGAGCGGCCCTTGAGCCACCAGATCCTCGCGCACCGCGATCTTTTTAGTCTCGCAATGGATCAGGTAGGCGCGGCCCGCCTTGGCGAACAACGAATTTTCATCCAAATGAAATTGGCGCTCGTTCGGGCCGGAAAATTGGAATCCCGGTCCCTGGGCGGTTTGAATCCCTTTGATAACCTTGAGATATGGATGATAGCCCGAAGCGGAGGCCGCCACGGGTTCCACGGCGGACTGGGCATTGTTCATGACCTCGTCGTAGGCGGCGGCCAGAGCATCGGGGGGCCCCTGCTGGATGTCCTCCTCGGGGAGGGCATAAATGCGTACCGTGTAGTTGCCGCTGTAAGGGTAGCGATGATGATAGACGCGGCCCAGGGGCCGCAATTCCTGATAACCCGGCTGGCTCAGGTCGATTTCCAGCGGAATCGCGCCGCTGCCGTCGCCCCAGTCGAGAAAGAGGTTGGGCACGTAGGTGGCGATCTGGCCCCCGGCACTGACCTTGGCGTTGATGTGGGTGGCATAGGGGATCGACTGGATATTGAGTTTGCCGGTGAGTTTCCACTGGTCGTTGGGATAGTTGGCGGTCCGGTTGCCCTTGTCGGGGTTGTTGATGACAATGGCCGAGGCGCTTGCCGCGCTGCCGCCGCAGGCCAGACCGGTGGGTTTGTCCGGCATGAGCAGGGACCAGCGGTCTGAAATTTCCACCTCCACGTCTTTGGATTCGACGGTTTTATGCGTCTGGGCGATATCCGTCGGGCTGCTCCCCGGCACCGTTTCCGTTTTGATCGTGGTGGTGGTCCGGTAACCGGCGACCTCCCACCAGACATAGAGGTTGCTCAGCCCGTGGGTGACCGTGTTCTGATGCGTCTTCCAGTCTTCGGTCAACAGTTTGAGCAGATAGGCCGTATCCATCTGGAAGAAATTCGTGGGGGCGTTGATCTGGAGCCCGTTGACCTCGAACTGGACGGGATCGATGCGCTTTTTATCGATGACAAAGCCGTTTTCAGTCACGATGCGGAATTCGTACCATTCCGCCAGGCCGGGATTTTCCTCCCGCCAGGAAAAAAGCGTCTGCTCGTTGACGGCCGTGATGAATTGGTTGGATGTCAGCGTATCTTCAGGGCTGACAAGGGTGATGCGGCCGAGCAGCATGCCCTTCAGGTCCGGAGGGATCAGTTTGGGCGTGGGCTTGGCCACCGCCAGGTCTTTTTTCGCCAAAACCCAGGCCTTGGCCGGAAAAGCATGCCAGGCCTGGGAGGCGTCGGCCCGCAGGCTCAGGGGGCGCAGACCCGCCGAAGCCCCGCGGGAGACCGTGACTTTCATGGTAAACCGGGTGGGGGAGAGGACCGCCAGATCTTCGACCGTTATGCCGTCGCCCAGATCCACCGCCAAGCCGCTTTTGAATCGGGTGCCGGTCACATTGACGTCGTAGGTTCGGCCCTGCACCCACTGATTGGGGGTCAGGGCCGCGACGGACAGGTTGATGCGGGCGGGCCGGGCAGCGGTTTTTTCGGGCGCCGTCTTTTTCTGTAAGGGCGCCGCAGGCGTCGGGCCGGTCACGGTCAGGGCCGGGGAGGCGATCACCAGGACGGGAACGGCGGCAGGGGTGTTACCCCCGGCATCGGTCAGGGTGACCTGGCGCGGACCGGGTGCGGCATCGGCGGCTACGTCCAGACTGACCCGCAGGTGGCCACCTTCGGCGACCGGCGCGGCAGCGGTGATGCCGGCACCGAAGCTGACCGCCGTGACGCCTTCCAGATGGGCGCCTGCCAGGGTCAGGGTGTAGGATCGGCCCCGGCTCAACCGGTTGGGGGTAATGGATCGGATATGGGGACGCGCCTGGACGGCGACCACGTTGATGCGTGCCGGGCTCTGGTGCGTCTGGTTGTTGTATTGAACCTGGACGGTGCGCGCCCCGGCCGGCGCGTCGGCCGCGACGTGGAAGGCGACCGTCGCCAGGGAAGCGGCCTCGTTTAGAATGGTGGGATTGCCGGTGGTAATGCCAACCCCTAGCGTGACGCGCATATTGTGATGGAGATGCTGCCCGGTGAGGGTCAGCACACCCTCCTGACCTTGAGTGAGCGCCGCAGGGTTGACGGCCTGGATCATCGGAAAGGTTGATGGTCTTGCCGGCTGGAGACTGCCGGGGCGATTCGTGACGGTGGGGGCCGGGCGGCGATTTTGAAGCTGGGGTTGGCTTACAGGATTGCCTGCTTGGGCCGACTGGACGAAGAGAAGAAACAGTGCAAGCAGCGCAGCAAATAAGGGGTGATGTTTCATTCATGCACCTCGCTGGAAAGGTTCGTACCAGGCAGATCCAACGCCGTTTGAGCAGATTGTTGCCGGCCGCTTAAGACGGCCTTTCTCAACGCATAGGTGTTCTCGAGGCGAACAAAGGTTCAAATCCGTTTCTTCACAAGTGCCTTTCCCGTTGGAAGGCAGCCCTTTGCTGAGGGACCAAATCCGTGGCGGCCATCATCTCGGGCAGAAGAGATCCACGCTTTTTAAAAGAGGTTATGGGCGTGCAGGTTTCCCACTTGTTATGGGGATAACAGCGGATTTTATCGGAATCAGCAGCCATTGCGAGGATGCCCGGGTTGGCGGCGATCCCGGCAGGGCGGATATTGGGTGGGGGAGAGAATTTCAATAGGCGGAATGTTCAGGAAAAGGGTTGTCTTCTCTGATGAAAGACTATGTCAGAAAAACGATAACCCGTCAACTTGCGGTGTTATTCGGCAAGGGGTGCCGCAGATGTAAAGCGAAATGGGGCGGCCTATCGCGTTTTCCGTGGCGGCTTTCAGCTAGGGCGCGATCGTCAGCGCCCCGATTTATAGGAAGCCCGCAGGGGCTTTCTGCCGCTGCCTTAAACCGGAGGCACATCATGGCGCCGGCATCCGAAGGTTGATGGCCGCTAATCGTCGACCAGTTTGGAGATGGCCAGTGCGCAGGCGGCAACCGCATCGTCGGGGCCGTCCAGATTGATGACGTGGTTTTGGAGATCCACATCCACAATGGTGCAGCCATGATTCTCAACCGTCATCTTAAGCACGTTGAGGAAGAGCGTATCGTCCATGTCAATAAGGGGTTCCTTCTACCGGGTGTCAGCGGTTGCGTTCGGTCGCCATACCGGCCTTGAATTTCTGGTTGCAGCGGTATGCCTATCGACCTCCGGTCGCGTTTTTTTATCGAACCAAATTGCGCCTACCCTAGATTCAACCGCCCGGTCTGTCAAGGTCGGTTCTCCCCTAGTCGATCGCCATCCATCGCTTCGGGGTTTTCGAGGCGGGGTTCGTTGGCCTGGATGAGCGGTCTGACATGGTGTCGGGCCCGATGTCCACAGGCGGCCCGGTCATTTCATGGTCCGCTTGGGCACAGACGACACGACCGCGGCCGTCAAGAGGACGCTGATGGCTGAAAATGCCATGATGGGCTTGCATTTGCCTGGCAGACCGGCCATTGTATGGGGCAACAGGGGGTAAGGCCGGAGCGCTTTCCCGGGCCGGGATACAACATCATCAACTGCAACCAGACGACATCACCCATGAGCCAACTGCCGGACAAATACAGCCGCAGCGCAATTCTAAATCCCGTCAAGCTGCGCAAAGGACAAACCCGCTGGAACCAGTGCGCGGCCGCGGTCCGCGACATCGACGCCGCGCTGCTGGAAGGACCGATGCTCGACTTGGGCAGCGGTGTGGGCTATTTCGTGCGGGAAGGCCTGCAGCGCGGCCTGAATATCTGGGGCGTGGATGCCAGCGCCGGCAAGCTGGTGCGCTTCTGCAAGCTCGTTCACTACACGGGCGGCCCTGCAAGGTGGCAGCAGCGCTGCCTGCAGGCGGATGCCGAGGACCTGCCCTTCGGATCCGATTCTTTTGCTCTCGTGAGCTCCTGGTATGTGCTGGAGCACCAGCGCAATCCCGGGGTCTCCCTGCGGGAGCTGGTGCGGGTGACCCGTCCCGGCGGGGTGCTGGCCATCAAGGCCCAGGATGCCCGGCGCGGCTGGGAAGGCCACTGCAAGATCCCCTGGATTCCCTTTCTCTCCCGACGCATGGCCCGGGTCTGGGCGGAAGAATTCGGCGCCGCCATCGAACGGCGGGACGATGTGTATGATGTTACCCAGCCCCAGGTCGTTGCCATCCTGGAGAACCTGGGCTGCGAGGTGGTGGTGCGGGCCGCCCCTCCCCAAGCCGTTTTGCCGGACCACTGGCGAATCGGCACTGAAGACGACGTCCGCCGGGCGGCACGCCACATCCGGGAGCTGCAGGAGACAGGGCGCTGGCGGCCGCCGCCGGAGAATCTCTACCTCTATGCCGTCAAGCGCTAAAGCCGCCCCGTCGGCCTGCCGTCGCACCATTCGGGGGTGTTCAGCCGCTATCCGGCGGCGCCTTTCAGGCCGTCCGATGCCCCGCTTTTTATTCGATTCCTCAAAAAATGAGATGGCGTCATGCAACGTGTGAAATGGCCCGCGGATGTCGAAGCGCCTCAATGCCGTCCAGGCTTTCAACATGGTTGTCAAAATCAAAATTCGGTCACTGGCTCCAGGGGCACCTCGGGGTAGATCTGGCCGTGGGCCGGAGGCATGGAATTGTAGACCCACGCGATATCCACCGTTCCCAGGGAAATGGCGCGGTAGCGCCGCAGGCCGCGGAAGGTGCCCCGGACCAGCACGTCTTCCATGCCCATGGTGAGACAGAACACGGCCACTTCCGTCCCGGGCGGGATGCAACGCAGCTCCCGGCCGAAGGCCAGGGGGGCAAAAGCCAGCCGCCGGCTGTCGGCCGCCTGGCACTGGACCACGGGCACCAGTTCGGGGAAGCCCTCCGGTCCTATGTAGCTGAGGAATTTCAGCGATCCCATCTGATTGAAGAGACCCTCGGCAAAGGGCTTTAAAATGCGCGTCGCATGGCCGGTGGCGGCGGCCCCCTTTCCCAGGCGCGTGAGCAGCGCTCCGACCACGATGGGGGTCATGGGCAGGGGGGCCGGGGTCGAGGCTTCCACCAGGTCCAGGTAGTGTACCGTGTTGATGCCGAAATAGCTATTGTAGCGGAACATGGGGATGTCGTTGTAGCGCTGGTATTCGGGCCCCTCCCGGCGCAGGTGGGTCCAGTGGGCCCGGCCCCGCCAGAAGCGGCGGTCCATGGTCATGATCAGAAAGGCCACCCGGGGATTTCGCTGGATGTACTGCTTGCTCAACCCCTGGCAGAATTCACCCAGGGTAATCTGGTCGGGCCGGGGGGCCATGATGGAGGTGATCAGGGAAACATGGGGCCGTCCTTCGGGATTGACGGAGGCGACGATGCCGATCTTCTCGGCCGGTTCGAAGGCCTTCTGTTCTTCGGCGGTAAAAGCGGTGCGGTTGGCGGTCATGAGGGGATTCCTTCCGAGGTGGTCATCTCAGGCAGGCGGGTCGATCCGCTCCAATGGACGATCGCCGGATCAACGCCGGAGCGACGGGCCGTGTCGGCCAGGCGTTCCATTACGTCCCGGGGAAGCAGGGGGTGGTCCTTGAAGGCCCAGTCGCGGTCTATCCGTTGGTACTTGTCCCGGCAGAGGTTGTTGAAGGCGCACAATTCCCAGCGTTCCACAAAGCCGGACAAGTGCTCGGCCAGCCACTGCCCGATCCCGGCGATGACGGCGGCATCGGCCGTGGCCTCCGGAATCACCGGGGTGCGGATCCACAGCGTGTGCGGCGGATCACCGCCGGCCATGCGGTCCCGTATGGCCAGGAGGTTTTCCAGGATCTGGGAGTTGGCGCGCCCTGTCCAGGTGCGGTGGCGGTCCGGGTCGATGGTTTTAAGATCATAGAGCACCAGGTCGGTGAAGGGCAGAAAGGCGTCCCGCATCGGCCCGGGATAGCAGCCGCAGGTGTCCACGGCCGTGTGGAGGCCTTCCCTTTTCAAAGCCCTGAGAAAAGCAGCCAGAAAAGGGGCCTGCAAGCCGGGTTCACCCCCGCCGGCGGTCACCCCGCCCCCGTTGGTGAAATAGGCCCGGTCTTTAAGGACTTCGTGCACCAGATCGCCAAGACGCCAGCGGGTGCCGATCAGCTCCAGGGCCGTGGACGGGCATTCGGCGGCACAGCGCCCGCAGACCGTGCAGCGCGCCCGGTCGATGGCCAGGCCCGCCGGCGTGACACGCAGCGCGTCTTCCGGGCAGACGGCGGCACAGGTGCCGCAGCCGATGCAGCGGGCGGCAAGCCAATGCAGATCAGGGCGGGCGGCAATGCTTTCCGGGTTGTGGCACCAGCGGCAGGCCAGGCTGCAGCCCTTGAAAAAGACCGTGGTGCGGATACCCGGTCCGTCCTCGGTGGACAGCCGCTGGATCTCGAAGAGCAGGGCTTCCTGTTCCTGGTCGGCTTCTGGCAAGGCGGGTGGTTTATTCGGCATGGGGTTGCGGTTTCCTTAATAGCCCTGGTGGCTCACCCGTTCGATGACTTCATTCTGCAGCTCCTTGCCGATGGACGTGAAATAGGCGTTGTAGCCGGTGATCCGGACCAGCAGGTGGGGGTAGTCCTCCGGATGCTGCTGGGCATCGCGCAGCATGTCCGGGTCCAGCATGTTGACCTGGAGGCAGGTGCCGCCGTTTTCCGCATATCCCCTGAGGAAAGCCATGAACTTGCCGCGGTGCTCGGGGTCGCGGATGATGGAGGGGTGAAAGGTGATGGTGTGGCTGGCGCCGTTGGGCAGGCAGTTGCGATAGCCCCCCCAATCGCCATATCCGTCCGCAGCCCGTCCTCCCAGGACCTTGCCCACCGAGTTGGCGTTGGCCGTGGGCCCCTTGCTGTCGGCGCCGTTGGAGGGGCAGATGGCGTTGGAGAGGAACTTGCCCCGGGGCCGTCCGTCCGCGCTGGCCGCCATGACGAAGCCGTCGCCGGCCCAGTAGTTCCAGCTCAGCATGCCCGGCCGGAACTGGCGTTGGGTGGAACGGGTGCGGTGCTGCCAGGTGAGGTCGCACCACAGATCCATGACCTGCCGGGCCATGGTGTCGGCCCCCTCGTCGTCCCGGCCGTATTTGGGGGCCTTGTTGCGGGCCAGGGCCTGGAGGATATCGAAGCCCTGCCAGTTGGCTTTAAGCGCCGCGATCAGCTCGGCCATGGTGCATTTCTTCTGATCGAACACCAGGTATTTAATGGCCAGCAGGGAATCCACGGTGGTGGCGTAGGTGACCGCTTCCAGGGTGGTGAAGTTCAGCTCGGCCCCGCCCCGGGTGACGTCCAGCCCCTTTGCGGCACAGCCGCGCACCAGGCAGGAGAGGTAGGGGGTGGGGAAAAACCGGGCCCGAACCGACTCCGAGGCCTCGTAAGTGTCGACGCATTTACGGATGATGTAGGCGGTCTGGGCCGTATAGGCCTCCCAGAATTCTTCCCAGCGTTCAAAGGTGGTTGCATCGCCGGTGGCGGGCCCGTCCTGGGCGATGGGTTCGGTCTTGCCGGTCATGGGGTTGTGGAAGGGCAGCAGGTCCCGGCCGCCGGTCAGAGCCAGCTCAACCGCCTTGAGCAGGTTGAGGTTGTTGTCCACCGTGCCGGAGCGGTCGTTGCCCGCCATGGTGTTCTCCAGGCAGCCCACCGGGGCGTAGTCGTGGACGTTGTCCGGGTGGATCAGGTGCTGGCAGCCGGCCCGTTCGGCCTCGCGCATCATGCCGGCCATGGCGCGTTCGTCGAAATTGATCAGGAAGGGAGCGCCCTGGCTGCCGGATATCATGGCCACGACTTTGTCCAGCAGGGCCGGCGGGCTGCCCCGGTGCAGCCGCACGTTGGGCTTGGGCTCCAGGATGGGGGACATCTCATCGATGACTTCCAGGATGGCGAAGGTCAAATCGTTGGTCATGTCCCGGCCGCCGGGTCCCAGGCCGGAAAGGGTGATGAGCTGGCCGAAGCCCGAGGTGATGCCCTGGCGACCGTTGCGGATCATGGCGTCGTAGACCGTGTTGCAGTGGATCCAGAAGCATTTCAGGATTTCCTTGCCGAACGCCCGGTCCATGCCCGCCTCGATGGAAGCCCGCCAGTAGGGCCAGAGGTACTGGTCCATGCGGCCGAAGGAGACCCCGGGGCCCGGATAGTTCTCGTCGCTCATGATAAGCATGTGGTTGAGCCACAAGGCCTGGACCGCCTCCCAGAAATTGCGCGGCGGCTCCCAGGGGACGCGCGCCAGATTGCCGGCCATGGTTTGCAGTTCCTGCCGGCGCCGGGGGTTTTCTTCCGAGTCGGCCATTTTGAGGCACAGGTCGCGGTAGCCCGCCGCCAGCTCCCGGGGCAGGGTGGCGGCCGTCATCATGGCCCGCAGCTGGGCGCCCCGGGGGCCGGCCTGGTCGGCCGGGCTCAATTTATCGTAGCGGTCTTTCAGGTCGGCGTGGATGCCCTGCCAGCCCTTCTCCAGGGCCATGGGATGATCCGGAATGAGATGTCCGCTGGTGGCGCCGCTATTGCCGTAGCCGTGGTCGTGGAACCATTTCATGCGGGCCCGGGCCCCGTCTTTTCCCAGCAGGGCCTGGTCGAAGGACTTCTGCTCTTCTTCAGTGAGGCAGAGGGAGGTCTGGAGGTTGAAGCGGGCGCCGGCCAGCAAATCGCCGGGCAGGAGTTCCCGGGGTACGTGGTGCACCATGACCTCCTTGACAAACCAGGCCCGGCGCTCGGGCAGCGACCGGGACCAGAAATCACCAGGCAGATCGACGTTGCGGGCGGCCTGGCGAAACGAGCCCCGCAGGGTCTGCAGCAGGGCATAGGTCTCCGGCACGATATAGAAGGTCATCTCGTTGAACTGGACGTCCCAGGGGGTGCCCGTGGACCAGGCCAGGAACTGGTTGTTCCAGCGGCGGTTGGTCCCCTCAAAATAATAGTCCCGCAGCCATTGAATGCGGGGGGACAGGTTGGCGGGGGTTTTCAGGGGTGCTTCTTCCGGTTGGGCGACGGCGGTTGTCATGGATCACCTCCCTGCCGGTCTTCGGCAGCAACGGACCGGGATTGCGACCCGACCCGGATTGAACGCGATATCATCTTGTTTGACACATCTTTCGCAGATGCTCGGCCCCGTGGGTCAGCAGGCGTTCCATCACCGCCATGGCGGCGGCCGGATCGCGGTTCCTGATATTGGAGAGCATTTCCCGGTGGAAGGTGTGTACGGTTTTTACCACGGCCGGTTCTTCGAAAAACTGGGCGGCCAGATTGATGTAGACCTGTTTAAAAGAATTGAGCAGCAGCGGATAGATACGGTTGCCGGAAGCCAGGGCCAGCAGGTGGTGGAACTCGAAATCGAGGGCGGTCAGGCGGGTGACGTCGTGTCCGGGGGCCCGGGCTTCCCGGGCGATGACCTCCTCAAGGGCGTTCAGGTGCTCGGTTTCCCGATGGAGGGCGGCCAGCCGGGCATTTTCCACCTCGAAGAGCCGGCGGGTATCCAGCAGGCTTTCCTGGAGATCCGTCTCCAGGCGCCCCTGCTGGTAGGCCACCAGTGAGTTCAAGAGAGCCAGGGAGCCCTCCCTCCGGTAGTCGTTGACCACCGCGCCCACCCGCGGCATCAGGGTGATCAGGCCCTTGGCCTCCAGGTCCACCAGCCCGTTGTGCACCACCGGTCGGCTGACGCCCAGCCGGAGGGCCAGCTCCCGCTCGGAGGGCAGCTTCTGGCCGATCTTGAACTGCCCAGACAGGATGAGTTTTTCGAATCGTTCAATGAAGACATCTTTAAGGCTAGGACTCTGAAGGGGGGCTAGCAGTTCCTGCATATATAAACCTCATTTGGCTGGTGGTAATACCAGTTGCCACTATGGCGCAAGTTAGATTCGTTTGTCAAGCCTTTACCTGACGGACTGTATTGAAAGCCGGTGCCTCAATTGATATGCCATTAATACGTGATGGGGGCGGAAAAAGTCCCTGGGGCGTCACGCCTGCAAAGGCAGGCGTCCGGAACAAGATGAAATAGCGGGACCCTGGCCTTCGCAAGGATGACCAAACAACGCCGATCGGTACGCCTTGCCAAGCCCTTATATTTGACGGTATCTCAAAGAATCGGGATTCGGCCGGAAAGGAGCGCCGATGATGGAAGACGGTTTGAAGATCGAAAAAAAGGATGCCCTGGCGATTGTGACCCTCTGCCGCCCCGAACGGTTGAATGTTTTCAATGCCGCCATGTTCGCGGCCCTGGAGGCGGCGGCCGATGATTTGGCCGCTGATCCCCGGCTCAGGGCGGTGATCGTTACCGGCGCCGGCCAAAAGGCCTTCAGCGCCGGGTTCGATGTCAATCCCGACAATCCCATGGTGGCGGAAATGGCCCAGGCCATCGAGCAGCGGGACAAAGGGCCGATTGCGCGCGCCATCGGCGCCATGCGGACGGCGGTGGACCGCTTCGTCGCCCTGCCCGTGCCGGTCATTGCGGCTGTCAACGGAAGGGCTTTCGGCGGTGGGGCCGAGCTGGCCGTGCGCTGCGACCTGCGGGTAATGGATCCGGCGGCCGAAATCTGCTTTTCCGAAGTCCGGTTGGGCCTGATGCCGGATTGGGGCGGGGGCGCGGCCCTGGTGCATCTGCTGGGCGCGTCGGCAGCGTCGGATCTCATCCTGACGGCCCGCCGGGTACCGGCTGATGAAGCCCTGCGCATGGGGTTGGCCAATCGCATCAGCCCCCCGGGCCAGGCCCTGGAAACCGCGCTGGCGATCGCTGAAACCATCATGGCCAACGGGCCGCAGGCCGTGCGCCGAGCCCTGGAAGTGATCCGGGACGGCCGCAACCTTTCCCTCCAGGCCACCCTCGATCTGGAGCGGCAGACCGCGATCGAGCTGATCGCTTCCAGTGAGTGTATACATGGTATCGGGGCCTTTCTGACCGGCCAGGTGCCGGTATTCCCGGATCCGCCTGAAGACGATCCGGCGTCCTGATCCTGCGCCGGGGTCCTGCCTTTTAAGGACCCCCCAGCCCCCCCCCGTCCCCCGTGCCCAATTGCCCGAAAAGCACGTCCCCAACGAAAGATCTTTCGAACCCCATCCGATTTGCCTTACCAGAGCCAGGTGATATAACGCTAATGAAAGCGGGACGTAACAAGACAACAGGCGGTGGACGAAGGGCGCCTGTTGAAAAGCAAGGAAGAACGAGAGGTACCCCATGACTGATCAGACCTATCAGGTTGTATTTCGGGGACAGATTGCCCCCGATGCATCTATTGAAACGGTAAAAGCCAATCTGGCGAAACTGTTCAAGACGGATGAAGCTAAAATCGACCGCCTGTTTGCGGGCCGCGAGGTGGTTCTCAAAAAGGGGCTTGGTCAGGAGGAGGGGGATCGCTATCGCGCGCTTCTGGCAAAAGCCGGCGCCCTGTGCGATCTGGTGCCGGCCCCGACCGATAGGCCGTCGATGCCGTCTCCAGCGGGAGAAAGGCCTTCCGCCGGCCCTCAGAAGACCGGGGGCACGGACGCCGCTGCGCCCAAAGAGACTGGCGCTGCAAAATCCACCGCCCAAGCGCCGAAATTAAAACAACGGGCGGCGGCTATGAAAGAAAAAGTACAGGCTGTGCGGCCGGGCGATCTTCAGCAAACCCTGGGCGCTATCCGGGATAAGGTCCAGAACCTGGATGCCGAAGAGGCCGGCAAGCAGGTGTCTTTGTTTATCGAGGGCATGTCGGCCCGGGTGAAAGCGGAGGTAAAGAAGGGCGGGTTGGCCGGTTTCAAAAAAAGCAAGGTCGTCTGGGGACTGGGAGCGGCGGTTCTGGGCGGCATCATCGCCCTTGTGATCATGCTGGGCGGCAGCCCGCGACCCATGCCGATTGAAAGCCGCGTGTTCGACCGGTTCGCCAAACAGTATTATCGCGAAGTCCGCCAGACCGATCTGGCCAGCCTCGGTACGAGCGTGCTCGTCGGACGAGCCAAGGAAGTCCTGGACGACATGGGATTCGACTTTGACCGTACTCTTCTCTTGTGGCTGTTTCACAAAGACCGGGTGGAACGCCAGGGGGGTGGGGGCATTTACCGGACGATCCTGGTGGAACCGGTGGCGGTGGGTGTCGCGGCCGGGCTCTCCGGCATCGACACCCTGATCGCGCCTGAAACCAAGCGGATTTTCGAGATGGTGGCGACGATGCCCCCCGGGGTGGATCTAAAGGCCATTCAGATGGTGAAAGCCTGCCCTTCAGAAGGCGATCTTCTGCGGCATGACGATCTCCTCCGGGTCCTGCAGGAAAATGCAGTGGCCATCGAGACCAGCCCGGACCTGGCCATTGCCGACGCCTTTTTCGGACTGGAGCAGGCCGGTTTCGTCAAAATCCAACGCCGCTGGGAAAATGACGTGCAGTTTTGCGATCTGGAACTGCTGGATATGAACGCCATGACGGCCGTGGAAGCCAAACTTCGCCATCTCGATGAGATCAAAAGGCAGTTCAGCGAAGACTGAGGGATCGAGGCGGTCATGACATTTGTCGGTCACAGTCTGGTGGGGGCCTCCCTGGCCCAGGCCGCCATCCCGGCCGGTGCTTCCCGGAAACAATGGTGGTTTATCGTCCATCTCTTCGTGCTGCTGGCCTACCTTCCTGACCTGCCCTTCCCGGGGTGGGGGCACAACCGCTATTTTTTCAGTCACAGCCTGTTTGTCAATTTGCTTCTGATGATCCCCATGGCGGCCCTGGCCTGCTATGCCGTGTTCCGCCAAGGGAGACCCGGTTATGCTTTAGTGGCCTGGGCGGCAGTGGCCTGGCTCAGTCATTTTCCCCTGGATGCCCTCTACAACCACGGTCGGGGCATTGCCATCTACTGGCCCTTTTCAGACGCGGTTTTAAACTTGCCCCTGCCCTGGTTTGCCACCCTGGATATGCGCCAACCGCTGACCGCCGCCCATAACGTCAGGGTCTTTCGGGTGGAAGCCCTGGCTTACCTGCCGTTGTTCGGCGCGGCCCTGCTGGGGCGCATGGCGTGGCTGCGATGGCGCAAGCCGTTCGGTACCCCCTGAAGCCAGACCGCCGGACTTCGGTATCTGAGATCCGAATCGAAGCAGGCCCCGCATCCAATCCTGGCATTGCATCCCTTAAGCAGGCCATGATAGGAAAAACGTTTGCCGGGAAAAGACACGCCTAACAGATGACACGCCAATTCGACACTGACGACTGCGGAGTGAAAGGGGACTGGATATGAGAATGCGCGTGCAGGACCGGGTTCTGATGTTGATTTGTGTATGCCTGTTGGCGGCAACAAGCGTCCATGCGGAAGACGCGGCCGTGGGTGAAAAGGGCTTCGTGCGGTTAGATGCGGGCAAAGCCTATGTGAACCTGCCTTCGGAAAAGGCGGTCATCACCGTCTTGGGGCAGCCGTACGGGGAAAGCGCCCATCGCTTCTGGGGAGATACCATCGAGGCCGCCGGTGGGTTTTGGCTGCCCGGTCCCGACGGAACGCGCAAGGATGGTCTACGCATCGAGGCGGCCTTCAACTACCTCGCGGTCGACGGTTCGACCCGCTATTCCTCATCCCTCCCGCTGGGCTTTTTCGCCATCGACGGGTATGGCGACGCCAACGGGACCCTGGGGTTGCTGAACACGGCGGTCATCGATACACGTTACAAAAAATGGGGCATCGATTTAACGCTGGGCAGGGAAATGGCGATTTCCGAAACGGCATCCCTGTCGGTTTACACGGGGCTTACCTATTCCAATACGGATCTTTCCAATGACTTCAATCTGCTGGAAGATGGGGTGCCGTTTCCCGTTTATCTTGAGGACGATATCGAGACCGATTACTACGGGGTGCTGGTCGGGGCGGATGCCATGGTGCCCTTAACCCCCAAACTGCGCCTTGATATTGGCGGACGGGTGGACCTGCTGTATGCGGATGCCGCCATGACCGCATACCAGGATCTCTATCCCCCCGTGCTAAGCCTGCGGGTAAGCGACAGCGAAGATAAAATGGCCGGCCGGTTGGAAGCCCACCTTGGCCTCAGTTATGACATGACCCCCGTGGTCCTCGCAATGGGCGCCTCGGCCAGCTACCTATCCGACCAACCCTATGCCGAGCATGCCACAACCGATGCCGAGGCCTATAAGCCTTCCCATATAGAAGACGGCAGCATGCTGTGTTATCGGTTCAACATTTCCATGCGCATCGGTTTTTAACCGCTTAAAGGGACGCACCATGAAAGACCGCATTCGATTTCGCCCACTGCAGGAGAAAGTCACCGATCCGGCGACGGCCTCGCAGCATATCCAAAACGGCACCAACCTGTTCGTTTCCGGTTTCACGGCCGGTTATCCCAAACTGATCCCCCAGGCCCTGGTGCAGCGGGCGGCGGCCGGTGAAAAATTTAAAATCAATCTGTTCGCCGGCGCCTCCACCGGGGCTGCGGTGGACGGAATTCTTGCCGAGGCGGGCCTGGTGGCCTGGCGGCGTCCCTACATGAGCGACCGCACCATGCGCCGTCAGATCAATGCCGACGTCATCAAGTTCAAAGATGATCATCTTTCGCGGCTGGCCGGACAGGTGCGTGCCGGAGACTGGGGCAAGGCGGATGTGGCCGTGGTGGAGGCCGTTGCCGTGACCGAAAAAGGACATCTCGTCCCCACCATGTCGGTGGGCAACACCCCGACCTATGTCCGGGAAGCTGAAAAGATCATCATCGAAATTTCATCGGAGCCCAGCGAACTGGAGGGGATTCACGACATTTTCATCCCGGAGGACCCCCCCTACCGGATGCCCATCCCGATCTACCGCACCGGCGACCGGATCGGGAAGCCCTTCATCGAAATGGACCCCAGCCGGGTGGTGGCCATCCTTTTCAGCGATGCCGAGGACAGCTGCCCCATTTTCACGGCGCCGGACCCGGGGGCCCGGCAAATAGCCGCCCACATTCTGGACTTCGTACGGCATGAAATTCGCAAAGACCGGATGCCGCCGAATTTGCCCTGGCAATCCGGGGTGGGCGATGTGGCCAATGCCGTGCTGAGCGGGTTCATGGAGGATGACTTCTACCGGGATCTGGATGTTTACTCGGAGGTGCTGCAGGACGCGGTCCTGGACCTGATCGACCTGGGCAAGGTGCGGGCGGCTTCGGGATCGTCCATGACCCTTTCCCAGCGGGCGCGCACCCGTTTTTTCAAAGAACTCTACCGCTACAAGGAGAAGATCGTCCTGCGGCCGGTGGAGATTTCCAACAGCCCCGAGGTGATCCGCCGCCTGGGGGTGATCGCCATCAACACCGCCATCGAAGTGGATATTTACGGTCACGTCAATTCCACCCACGTGACCGGCTCCCAGCTGATGAACGGCATCGGCGGCTCCGGCGATTTCCTGCGCAACGGGGCTCTGACCTTTATCGTGACCCCCAGCACGGCCAAAAATGGCCAGATTTCGGCCATCGTTCCCATGGTGTCCCATGTGGACCACAGCGAGCACTCCGTGGATGTGGTGGTGACCGAGCAGGGCCTGGTGGATACGCGGCCGCTGACCCCCCGCCAGGTGGCCGAACAGGTCATCAAAACCTGCGCCCATCCGGATTACCGTGATCTGCTGTGGGACTACTACCAGCGCGCCATTCACACCCATGGCGGTCATGAGCCCCATCTGCTGGACGAGGCCTTCGATTTCCACAACCGGTATCTGGCGACGGGTTCCATGAAACCCTGACGGCTAAGGAAAACGCCCAATATTTGCGTTGTGCTGCATACCTCGTCACTGCAGCGTACTGGCGTACGCTTCATTCCTCGGCATTCGCACGCCTTGATCTTGGACGTTTTCCTTAGCCGTCCTTTTACGTGACAAGTGTGCTTCCTTTCCTACCAGGACAGTTTTTACTGAATCATATCGACACATATCGTTACGGTGGGATATTTGGATGTGAATGCATTTGTTTGGGGGGGAGTACAACGAAGCATCCCGGCCGGAGGGATATTGATGCGGATCGGCGGTGTCGAAAGTGAGTTACGACGTCGGGTCGTCGAGGATGCTGCGGATCTTCTGGGAGAGGGCGTCCAGGGTGAAGGGTTTTTGAATGAACCCGTTGCAGCCGCGCTTGAGAATTTCGGCCGCCTGGCCGTCGATGCTGTAGCCGCTGGACAAAAGGGCTTTGAGTTCCGGATCGATCGTCTTGAGACGCTCGAAAAGGTCGCGCCCGCTCATGGCCGGCATGATCATGTCGAGAATCACCATGGCAATGGTGCCTGCCTCGCGGCGGTAGATATCGATGGCGTCCTGCCCCGTGCGGGCGGTCAGCACCCTGTAGCCCAGCCGCTCCAGCATCTGGGTGCCGACGTTTAAGATCATCTCTTCGTCGTCCACCAGCAAAAGGGTTTCATTGCCGCTGACGCGTTCCACGGCCGGGCGGGGCTTTTCAATGGCCGGCCGGTCGGAGGCCGGCAGATAAATCATGAAGGTGGTGCCCCGGCCCCGATCGCTTTCCACTTCGATGATGCCCTGGTGGTTGGTGATGATGCCGTAGGCCGAGGCCAGCCCCAATCCCGTGCCGGTGCCCACTTCCTTGGTCGTAAAGAAAGGATCGAAGATGCGCTGTTGGGTTTCGGCGTCCATGCCGATGCCGGTGTCCGCAACGAGGATCCGGACATAAGGACCCTGTGCCAGATCGTAAGCGCTGACTTTTTCGGCGGACAGGACGGTTTGGCCGGTTGTAATGGTCAGGGTACCGCCCTGGGGCATGGCCTGCCAGGCATTGACGAACAGGTTCAGCAGGACCTGCTCCATCTGCCCCTCGTCGGCTTCCACCGTGCACGGCGTGCGGTGCAATTCGGTGCGGATGATGATTTCCTTCTTGGTACGCCCGAAAAGTTCCACGGTCCTTTCCACGAGTTGGTTGATATCGACCGGCCGGATCTCGTACTTGCCCTCCCGGGCGAATCCCAGCAGACGATTGGTCAAGGCCACCGCGCGGCTCAGATAGCCCTCGATTTCCCGGAGTTTGCCGGCCAGCGGATCCTGGGCGGCCAGCTCGTCCAGCATGAGGCCCACGCTGCCCTGGATACCCATCAGCAGGTTGTTGAAGTCGTGCGCGACGCCGCCCGCCAGTGTGCCGACGGCCTCCAGGCGCTGGGCCCGCTGGAGCTGGGCTTCGGTGCGCCGGCGTTCTTCCTGCAAACGCTTTACTTCGGTGATGTCGGTGGCCATTTCCAGCATCACGTAGCGGCCATCGGACCATTTGATGGCCCGATCATAGTTGATGAACCATTTTCCGGTGGCGGGATTCCGGGATTCATAGGCGATGGTGCCGCTGGGGCGGCCCTCGGCGTCGAGCAGCTCTTCGAGGCGGCAGTCGTGGCAGGGGCTATCCAGGCCGCGCAGCGCCTGCCAGCATGTCTTCCCGATGAGATTTTCGCCGTATTGTTCGCGCATATAGCGATTGCAGAAGAGAATCTCCCGGGTCGCGAAATCCGTCACATGGATGACCGCATCGATCCCGTCCAGGACGGTCAGGAGGGTTTGGTGGGATTCCCGCAGGGCCGCCTCGGCCCGTAGCCGGTTGGTGATATCCCGGGCCAGCACCAGGACCGCTTGGTCTTCTTTCAACTCGATGATGCCGAGGCGCATCTCCACCGGCAGGGAGGTGCCGTCCCGGCACAGAAGGTCGGTTTGGCGGGTCAACTGCTTGTGCCCGCGCAATTCGTCCATGCCGGCCGCAAAAGCCTGCCCGCCATAGTGGGAATCCACGTCCGGGAAACTCAGGCCCAGCAGCGTTTCCCGATCGTAGCCCAGAGCGGTGCAGGCCTGGCGGTTGACATCGATAAACCGGCCGGCCAGGTCGTGTACGAAAATGGCATCGGCGGCCTGGTTGATCAGGGCGCGAAAGCGCTCCTCGCTTTGGCGCAGGGCGATTTCCACTTCACGGCGTTCGCTGATCTCGCTTTCCAGGTGACGATTGGCCTCTTCCAGGGAATTCTGGCGTGTGCGAACCTGATTGGCCATGGAACGGAATTTAGACGCGATGGTTTGCATTTCCCGTTGCTTGAAAGGGGGGAAGGCATGCGAATAGTCGCCTTCGGAAAGCTTTTCGATGCCCTGGATCAGCAGATTGATGGGGTGTCGTAAATAGCGGCGGACGAACAGGCTGGTAATGATGGTGAGAACGAAAATAATCAGCAGGGTGTTGCGCAGGTTGGACCACAGCAGGGTATGAAGACGCTTTTCATAGGGCCCCGGCGTCAATCCCACCTTGACCGTGCCGATCACCCGCTGGTTGAACACGATCGGGCGCTCCATGACGAGCAGGTGGCCCAGCCCCGTTTCATGGGCTTCGAAGAGCACTTGCTGATTGGTGGTGTCCTTGACGCGCAGCAGGGCCACCAGGTCGCCCCGCATGAAGGAGTCGGCGATGCGGCGAACGCCCTCCTCGTCCATGGACCAGACGGGCAGGGCCAGGCTGTCCACGAGGTAGGAGACGTATTCCTCCGCCTTTTCCTGCATCTCGGTGCGGGCGGTGCGGGAGAAATACCAGTAGGTCAACCCATAGAGCAGGGCCGAAGGCACCAGCACGGCCAGCACCAGGCTGATCGTCAGATCCCGGGTGATCGTACGCGGCATCCATTCTTCGGTTCGCCGGTCTTTAACAGGGCGCTGGCGTATGTCGTCTTTCATGACCGTTCATGTCCCGACAAGTCGATTCGACCGGGAGAGTTGCCACGGATGGAAAGCGATCCAACGCCGCTTGGGCAAAACCGACCGGCTATAGGATCAATTATCATAAAGCGTTCAAGGGTTCAATTCGCCTTCATTTTTTGAAAGGCGGTATTTAATTCCATGTTGATTTATGGTTATATGCCCGAAAATCCCCAGGGTAACCGAATACCGCCCGATTTGGGTTGAGGATCTGCGCATGACGACCAAATGCAATAAGCGCCCAGACGCAGCCGCCTTTTTTGATTTCGACCAGACGTTGCTGGAGGTCGAAAGCGGGCATATGGGCATTCGCATGCTCCGGGAGCGGGGGATGCTGCCGCTGGGGTATTTTCTCAAGGTGGGGATCGCCAATCTCTTCTATCGGCGGCAGTGGCTGTCCGAAGCGGGAATGGCCCGCATCCTGCTGACGTACTACCGGCGCCGCCGCCTGGCGACCTTCGAGGCCACGGCCGAGTCGTTTTACCGGACTTATCTGAAACCCCATCTGGCCCCCCGCCTGCTGGCGCGGCTGGAAGACCATCGGCGGGACGGGCATCTGCTGGTATTGATATCGGGTTCGGTGCGCTACATGCTGGAACCGGTGGTGCGCGACCTGAGGTTTCAGCACCTGTTCTGCACCGAGTTGGAGATCGGCCGGAACGGTCTGATGACGGGCCGCCCCCGGGGTCCGATCTGTGTGGACCGCACCAAACAGGTTTACGCCCGGCAATTGGCGGCGGAAACCGGTATCGATCTTGGGGCGTCCTTTGCCTACGGCAATCATCAGGCCGATCTGCCCCTATTGGAATCGGTGGGCCATCCCCACGTGGTGGAACCGACCCCGGTCCTGGCGCGCGTTGCGGCCCGGCGGGACTGGCCGGTACTGACCTTCCGATAGCGTAAGCGGGTGGACGGCACCGGTCGCATCCAGATCCCGACCGTATGCGAGGCTGCCCTGCATGGGCATGTTCTCTTCATTTATCATGCTGTAATCGTTCACAACTTCATCAAAGGAGGCCCACTTGAAAACCAAACCCGCCTGGATCGTTGTTTTGCTGCTTCTGCTGACGCTGCCGGTTCTGACCGCCTGCGGCAAGGATAAATATGCCGACGCCCGGGAGATTATGGCGGCGCATGCCGATGTGATGGAGGCCTACATCACCGGATTGGAAGAGGCCGCCAGCCCGACGGATTGCGCGGCTGTGATCGATGCCTACACAGCCGGCATGGAGAAACTGATCCCGCGCTTAAAGACCTTTCGGGAGACCTATCCGGACCTGGCCCGGGAAGGAAGCCAGGATGAAATGCCGCCGGAAATCGCCCAGGAGGCCAAACGCCTTGAAGAGCTGGGCCTCCGTATGCCCGCCGCCACCATGAACATGATGAAATATATGGCCGATCCCCAGGTCCAGGCCGCGATGGAGCGCATGAGCCAGGCCATGGAAAAGATGGGCAATTAGGCGATTACGAATCGGGGACTTCGCAATCAGGCATACGGCTTTGTAAGACCGGACGGACGTACAAGGAAACCGGTGCTATTGTCGGCGTTCATCTTACCAACAGGGCAATATGCCGGTGATGGAATGCGAAACGGTTTTGCTTCGAGAAACGTCCACAGGATCGCCGCGCTACCAATCGAGACGAGCCTGTGAATCCAGGGGCTATCCATGAAGTGGTTTTTTACCCGGTCTTTGACATTCTGCGGATCGAAATCATGGCAATGTCATCGGTCAGATCGCTGCCTTTCAGATGCCTGAAGACATCTTCGAGTATGGCCTTGATCAAGGGCTTGCCGGGCATCGTGAGATGTTCGATTGACGCATGGATACCGGTTCGGCAGAAACGGTCGCCGCTATCGGGGCTGGCATCCGTTACCCCATCCGTAAAACCGAGGAGGGTTTGGCCTTGGTCGAGGCGTGCGGTTCCGGACGTAAAGCGGGCCTCGGACGATATGCCAATCGCGGGTCCTGTCGGAAGCAATTCGCGCAATACGGTGTTGTCCTTGACGATCATCAGGGGTTCATGGCCGGCATTGACGTATTCCAGTTGGCCGTCAAATACATTGAGGATGCCGAAAAAGAGCGTTGCGAAAATCCCCTCCTTGCCATGGTGTTTCTCGATGTAATTGTTCAGAAACGACAACGCCCCTTGCGTTCTGTCCGATAGCGAACCGGGTTTCGCCCTGATCCCCAAAGGTGGGTGCGCCCGGTCTCCACATTCAAAAACGCTTTCCAGGTAGGCGTGGATCAGGCTCCTGAAAATTCCCATGAAGAGGGCTGCACTGACCCCTTTGTCGCACACGTCGGCAATGATGATGGCCAGATGGGCTTCGTCAATAGGGAAGACATCGTAGAAGTCCCCGGAGACCTGCTTGGCCGGATAAAAACACGCATCGATCTGCCACCCGGGGATATCCGGCATCTTCTCGGGCAGAAAGGTCCGTTGCATGTGTCGCCCCTTTTCCAGCTCGGCGCTAAGGGCATTGGAATAGGTCTCGATTTTATCGTTGGCGCTTTCAAGGGCGTGGAAGGCTTCATTTAGGCGTTGATACAGCTTGGCGTTCTCCAGCACGATGGCGACGTGCACGGCCGTGGCTTTCAATAATTCGGCGGTCGTCGTGTTGAACCGGTGGGGTTCGGAGTGCACCAGAGAAAGAAGGCCAAACAGGTTGTCTCCTTTCAGGATGGGCGTTACAACGGCTGATCGGGCGGTGTAGGGCTGATCGGAAAGCTGCAGCCAGCGCTCATCCTCCCGCGTGTCGGCAATCAGTCCCACCTCCCGGTGGCTGACCACCCAGCCGGCCAGGCCCTTGTCCAGGACGGTTCCGACAAGCCGGGCGCTGTCTGCCGGCGATGGCATTTCACGCATCATGATGCGATCCGTCACCACGCCGTCGCGATCGATCAGAAACAGGCTCCCCTTTTCCGCACCGGTAATCTCCGCCGCCAGATCCACTGTTTTTTGCAGGGTCGTTTGGAGCATCCCCTCCTCATCGGAGGACCGCGCAAGGTTGATAAAGTGCTGCAGCAGGCGGGTCTGGATCTTGAGCGCGATTTTTTCGCTGTTGTCATCCATGGGTGTCCGTCGCTTCATTCCGCCGGTTTGGCGAGGAAGGATGCCGCCGGGATTTAAGCTATCTCATCCAGCAGGCCTTTGGCCGCCTTACCGTCGGGGGTATCAAATCCTTCGGTGAGCCGGTTGTAGACGCCAAACAGCAGCCGGCGAGCATCATCGCGCTTTCCCTGCTGCTGCCAGAGGCGGCATAAATGGGTAGCCGCCCGGAGTTCCAGCGCGATCGAATGTTGACTACGCGCCACCGTTAGGGCTTGCTGGAAACTGTCCTCGGCCCGACTGGCATCCGGAGCAGGCTGCCGGAGAAGAAAAGAACCTTTGAGCCGGTAGAGTTCGGCCTCCCACCAACGCTCGCCAATACGCTCGGCTGCCGCAAAAGCCTCTGAAATGATGTGCAGCCCCTGTCCGGTCTGCCCGCCTTTGCCATATACTTCGGCCAACAGACCTTGATAATAGGGCATCGATCGCTTGGCGTCGGTCTCTTGCAGCAAGTGCAGACCATTCTGAATCACGGCCGCCCCTTTATCGCAATCGCCCTGTTCGGCAATGGCCCAACCCCTGATGATCATGGCCCATCCCAAGTAGTAGGCAAACTTCTTTTCCCGGCAGATGATGATCGCTGCTTCCGCCCGTTGAAGCGCCGCCTTGGGTTCCCGGCGAAATTGATGGAATATCGCCGCATAGTTCAACGCCAGCGCCATGCTGAAGGGATGGGCCAGTTCTTCCGCCAGGATAAGCGCTTCCCGGCTCCTTGTAAGCGCCCGATCCGGATAGCCGGTATGCCACAGGGCTTGGGATGCCCAGGCGGCGCAAAATACGCCAAGATCGACCAGCGAGGTATCGGAACGGTGTTTGGGGGGGGGGTAAAGCGCCGCGCCCTTCTCCAGGTGCTCACTTGCCGGAACGAACTCGGCCATGCAAAACAGCGTTCCGCCTAATGTGAGGTGCGATTGGATGCGGTAAAAGACGTCCGAAGCCCCCTGTGCCAGTTCGCGGAGCTCCTTGCCCACTTTCAGGGCTTCCGGGTGGTTGGCGCGCACCAGATAAAAGCCCCACAACCCCCAGAGCGTCTGAGAGAGCTGCTCGGTTTCCCCCAGCTGCCGGCACAACACCCGTGCGCGCAAATAGATGTGCTCCACTTCCCGGGCGGCATATCCCTTGATGGCGATAAGCGACGGGCCGATCGCAAGCAGCATCTCGAGTTCGTCTTCGGTGCCTTGGGCGGTCTCCGGTAAGGTCGCCAGGTTTTCCAGGGCCTTTGTCAGATGGGCGATCGCTTCCACATGGGCCGATCGCTGTTGCGCCCGGCGGCCCGCCTGGTGCCAGTAGGGGATCGCCTGCTCGGGGCAGTCCGCTTCGGAATAATGGTGGGCGACGATTTCGGGCTCGGTCTGCACAAGCTCCGGAAATTGTCTTTCCATGAGTTCCGCCGCCGCCCGGTGGTGCACTCGCCGATTCCTTCGCAGCAAGGATCGATAGGCCGCCTCATGCACCAGGGCGTGTTTGAAGACATATGTCGACCGTGGCGGCCGGCCCCGCTGATACAGCAGTTCGTTCGCAACCAGCCGGCCCAGGCATTCCAGCAGCATGGGCTCATCCACAGTTGCCAGCGCGCGCAGCATTTCATAGGTAAATTCACGGCCCAGCACGGCGCCCAACTGGGCGATCTCCCTTGCGATCGGCACGCGATCGAGCCGCGCCATGAGCGAGTCATGCAAGGTGGCCGGTATGGCCACGCCGGACAACGGCCCTGTGAGCACATAACGGTCCGTGCTTTTCTGAAGCAGCGAAGATTCCAGGACGGTTTTGGTCAACTCTTCGACGTATAAAGGGACGCCGTCCGCTTTTATGACGATATGGTCGAGGACCTCAGGGGGGAGTTGCCGGTCGCCTGCCATGTGCCGTATCAAGGCACCGACCTGCTTCTTCTCCAGCCGGTTGATAACAATCGGCGTCATGTGGGAGCGCGGCGCCCAGGGAGAAACAAAATCCAGACGGAAGGTCATCACATGCAGCATGTTCACCGTCGGGGCCTGGTCCACGAACAATTCCAACAACTCCAAGGTTGAAGCATCGGCCCAGTGCAGATCCTCCCAGACCACCAGCGCGGGTTGCCGTTCGGCTTCCTCCTGCAGCCATGCGACCAGGAGATCCTGCGTTTGCTGGCGCAGGTGTTGCGGGCGGTCGGGGTATTGGTCTTCAGGCAGGGCGACCGACAAGAGCGCGGCCAGGATCGGCACCGCCTCCTGCATCGGCAGGCGGGAGGTTTGCAGGACGCGCTCCATTTTGCCCACCTTCATATCGGCGGTGTCGTCCCGGGTGAACCCGAACACCTGCTCAATGTGGGTGATCACCGGGTACAGTGCGCTATGGCGATGATAGGGCGAACAGCGGAACGTCATACGAGCGCCTTTTTCCGCTGACAGCTGGGCGCAGAGCCCCTCAACCAGAACAGATTTGCCGATACCGGCTTCACCCGAGATGAGCACCACCTGTCCTGCACCTGCTTTGCTTTGCTCCCAGCGGCGCATTAACAAACCGAGCTCCTCGTCGCGGCCTACAAGGAAAGGGGCTTTGTCGGAAGGGGTGTGATCCTTGACCGCATACCCTTTGACGGCGCCCCGTACCTGGGAAACCCTCATCGGTTTGGCCACCCCCTTGAGGACATGCGACCCCAGATCTTCCAGGACGAACGCCTCCTCGACCAAGTGGGCGGTTGTTTCACTGATCACCACCGTATTGGGTGTGGCAATCCCCTGGATACGTGCCGCAATGTTGACGGTTTCCCCGGTCGCCAGTTGTTCGCATCGATCCGGGTTGCACATCTCACCGACGACCACCGATCCCGTATGGATCCCGATGCGGACGGCCAGCCGAATGCCTTTTTCCGCCGCCAAGCGCGTATTGAGGGTTGCCGATATGGCATCGATAATTCCCAGGCCGGTGTGCACGGCACGTTGGGCATCATCCTCGTGGGCCTGGGGCCAGCCAAAGTAGACCAGGAGACCATCGCCAAGATACTGGGCGATATAGCTCTCATAATGTTGAATGACGCTGGCCGCCGTCGCCTGGTAGGCCCGCATGATTTCGCGAAGATCCTCCGGGTCCAGCTGCCCTGAAAGCTTGGTGGATTCTGCCATATCGCAGAACATCACGGTTAAATGGCGCCGTTCGGCTTCCGGGGAGTCAACATCCGTTGCGGGAGACGGGGGGATCGCGGCGCGGGGTCTCCCGGCCTTTTTGAGAGGCGGATCTATCACGGGTGCATCAGGGGGAGGGACACGGCTGACGTCCGGGGCCGCCGGCGGATCTTCAAAATCAAGTGAAGCATTCGCAGCAGGTGGCGTCTGGCCTGTCCAAACGAGGCCTGCCCCCTGTTCATCGCGTACCACCTTTCGGAAGAACAGTTCTTCCCGCAGAAGTTCCAGCACCGTATCGTCGATACCGAAGATGGTCTTCAGGGCGTTGTAGGTAATCCGTTTTTCGCGCTGGAGCAACAGCATCACGACGGGCAGGAGGGCCTGAAACCGTGTTCTGGTTTTCTGCTCTATCGCGGTGACAGGCGTCTCCGGTTCGGCGAGCCAGGCGAGCCCCTGGCGATCTTCCTCCACCTGTTGGGGGTATGCATATAGGATGGCTTCTTTGAGATCGTCTAAATAGGGGGTGTCAATGCTGAATTGACGCTTGAGGGCACGATAGGACACGCGTTTATCACGCTGGAGCCACCTGACGGTTTGTTGCAGCATGTCCTGAAATGTCATGGTTTCCTCTTCGCCGCATTGATCTCTGCCAGCCAAGGATAATGGGTCGTGATGCGGTCGAAGTCCAAGCGTTGGACCGCTCTTGCCGTGTGCTTGTCGTTGCGGACGCGTCTTACGCCGACGGTTTGATGTTCTGGTTGATCCGGAAAAAATTTTCCGGGTCGTACTTCTTTTTAATCTGTTCCAGCCTGTTCTGGTTGACCCCGTAGGCCGACGGAATGCGGGTCACTTCTTCCTCGGTCATGAAGTTGACGTAGGCGCTGCCCGTGGCAAAGGGTTCGACGTGGGCGAAGAATTCGCGAGCCCAGGCGATGCAGGCCTGGTCTTCTTCGGCGGTTTCCCAGCGGGCATGCATGTTCATGACAAATTGGGTATCCCGGGCGCTGTAGGCCGTGGCGTCCGGTGCCACGCGGCTGGCTTGCCCGCCGAGAAGGGCAATAAAGGTTTCGCACTGGGGTGAGGGAAGTCGGCCGGCGTATTCGATGGCCGTGGCGATCGCACCGTCGCTCAGATCGGTGAAATTATGAGATTTCCAATAATTGCGGGCGCCCGGGGTCAATAGCGGATCGAAGGCTTTTTGCCATGCCGTAAACGGCATGGGGCCGATATGTTCACCGCAGGATGGGCCAAAATCTTGAAGCGGCTCGATGGCCGCCATGCCCTGCGCGGGGTCCCCGTCGAAGAACAACGCCAGGACGACGACATCCTTGCCGTGGACGGCTTCGGGCAAAAACGGCAGCGGCGGTGCCTTTCTAAGCACAACCCATACGTTCAAATCCGCATGAAGGGTCTCCACGAACCGTCGATACGCGGTCAGAATGGTTTCGGCCTGCTCGAAGGGATAGACAATCAGGCCGGCCAGTATCTCCGGACCCACGGGGTGGAGCTGAAATTCAAACAGGGTCACGATGCCGAAGTTTCCCCCGCCGCCGCGAATCGCCCAGAACAGGTCGGGATTTTCATCGGCACTGGCCCGCACCCGTTTGGCATCGGCGGTGATGATCTCGACCGCGATCAGATTGTCGACGGTCATGCCATGTTTGCGTGTCAACCAGCCAAAGCCGCCGCCCAGGGTCAACCCGGCTATACCGGTTGTGGAATTGATTCCCAGCGAAGTGGCCAAACCGAACGCCTGGGCCTCATGGTCGAAATCCCCAAGGCTGGCACCCGGTTCCACATAAGCACGCCGGGTGTCGGGATTGATGTGTACCGATTTCATGGCCGACAGGTCGATCAGAAGGCCATCGTCGCATAATGCCGAGCCGCCGATGTTGTGCCCGCCGCCGCGAACCGAAACCCGCAAGCCGTTGTGGCGGGCGACGGTCACCGCGAGTATGACATCGGCAACGCCGGCGCACCGAACAATTCCGGCGGGCCGCCGGTCGATCATGGCATTCCAAATTTTACGGGCGTCTTCATAGCCGGCATCGCCGGGCAGCAGCACCGGCCCTCGGGCTCGGGTCTTGAGCGTTTCAACGACAGACGGGGATAGTTTGACCATGGTATGTCTCCTTGTTGAAATCGGCAATGGATCGGTCAGGGCCCCGGCAGATGGCGGCAGATGAAGCAACGGCAGCAATCGCGGAAGGAGACGGCCAGGACGGCCTTGGAAGCGATGCCGTTCCGGATGCTCAGAGGGCGGTTCCTGGTCCGTTCAGGTTCGGCCCGTTAGGGGGTGTAGCGGCCCTGAAGAATCGTGAACTTTATCGGATGAAGAATTATGTCGCGTTGGAGATATTGGTCTGAACTTAACCACATATCGGGTCGATGCAAGCCAATCCGCCACAGCGGAAAGCGATTCATCGACAGGGGTGTGCCTGCGCCGGCCGAGAATGTGACAGGGGTCCGTCCGCCTCGGGCCGGCAAGATTCTGATCGGGTCGCGGCTGCATACCGCAACCGTGATGACCGTATGGTCTCCCCGCCGTTCGTGCGCGGTTTTATAGATACAGAAAATAGGTCACGGCCACCAGGATGGCGACGTAGATCACCGCCAGGGGGCCCCCGATCTTGATGTAATCCCGGGTCCGGTAGGCACCGGGTCCCATATAGAGGGCGTTGACCTGGTGGGTGGGCAGGATAAAGGAATTGGACACCCCTATCCCCACGACGATGGCGGCCACGCGGGGATCCACCCCGATCTGGGTGGCGATGGAAATCCCCAGGGGCAATAGCAGGGTCAGGGCCCCCACATTCGAGATGACCATGGTGAAGCCGCAGCTCAGGAGCGCCATCACCACCAGAAACAGCAGCGGCGTCATCAGGGGGCCGAGTCCGGCCACGATGCCCCGGGCCATCCAGGCCGCCGTTCCGGTCTGATTCATGGCCATGCCCAGCGGGATGAGACCCCCCAGCAGGAAGACGGTGCGCCAGTCCACGGCCCGGTAGGCCTCGTTGATGGTGATGACCCGCGCCAGCACCATGCCCACGGCCCCCAGCATGAGGCAGACCGAAAGGGGAATCGGGTTGTAGGCCAGGCGCTGGAAGTAAAAGCTGGACAACACCATCAAGAGCAGGGTCACCGCAAAAATACTTCCCGCCCAGGCTGCCTTTTCAGGCTTGTGGAATTCTTTTTCGAAAGGCGTGATGATGATCAGGTTGCGGTGCAGGTCCTCGATGGCATGCAATTGTTCCCAGGTGCCGTGCACGAGGATGGCATCTCCGGCCTGCAGTGGCCGGTCGGCCAGCTGCTTATAGTAGGTCTTGCCGGTCTGATGAATGGCCAGGGGGTTGAGCCCGAAGGTTTCCCGGAACCGGATTTGTTTGATCGTCTGGCCGATGAGGCTGGAACGCGGCGAGACGACGCCCTCCACAACGCCTGCCAGGGACGGGTTGAACATATTGTCCTTGAAGCATTGGGGCTCTTCGACCAGGGTCAGGCCGTAATCCTTGACAAATAGCAGGACCGCCTTGGGCGGGCCGTAGACGCACAGGATTTGACCCGGCCGGATGGTGCTTTGGGGAGAGGGGGCGATCTCGCAGGCGCTTTCCGTTTTAGCCGAGGCCACGATGTTGACCAGATAGCGGTGGCGAATATCGACCACGGACAGGGGCCGCTGCCCGGCCTGAAAGGTTTCGGGCACCAGGATTTCGAAGGGGCCCTTGATCAGCGGATAGGCGCTCAGAATCCCGTCTGCGTCGTGCCCGGCGCTTCCGGGGCGGCCTTCGGACCGACGCGCCGGGTGTCCGGCCAGCACGCGCATGCCGAACGTGGAGAGATAGGCGATGCCGCCTACCACCAGGGCCAGGCCGATGGGGGTCAGTTCCAGAAAGGTGAATTTGGGCATGCCGGGCGGCAGGATATCGTTCAACAGGATCAGCGGGCTCGTACCGATCATGGTCAGGGTGCCGCCCAGAATGGCGGCCATCCCGATGGGCATCAGCACCCGCGAAACGGGGATTTTAAGCCGGTAGGAGGCCACCAGCCGGATGGCCGGCAGAAAGAGCACGGCCGCGCCGGTATTCTGCATGACGCTGGAGATGAGCGCGATCATGCCGGAAAAAATAACGGTCAGGCGACGGGAACTCGTTCCCACATACTTGATCAGGGGCTGGATCATCCGGTTGACCAGCCCGGCCCGGTTCAGCCCATAGCTGATGATCATGACCCCGATGATCGCCACCACGGCATTGCTGCTGAGGCCCTTGAAGGTGTCCTGGGAATTCAGCAGCCCCAATTCGGGCAGCAGGACCATCATGGCGATGGCCACCACGTCCACCCGCACCCATTCCACGATAAAGAAAAATACAGCTGCCAGGATAACGGCCAGCATCAGCAGCTTGGTGCCGATGTGGGTGTCGACGTCCACCGCCAGCTTGACGATCCCCTGGTCCCGGACAGGTTCTCCCCGGGCGGTGGCCAGCCTCCCGTAGATATCCATCCATAGGGTATGCTTCCCGGCCCGGGTGCGCGTGCCCACCCGGTATTTCACCGCAGCGGTCAGCAATGAGGCATCCGGATGGGCGGCCCGGTCAAATTTGACCAGGATATGCTGGTGGGGCCGGTCCGGGTGCGCGGGATCCAAAAAAGCGATGCCGCTGCCCTCCGGGGCGGCGATCCAGACCAGCAGCGGAGAAGCGGCCTGATGATCCCAAAGGAGGCGCTTTTCAGAGGCCGTGGCCGAGTTGTCTATGTGGGCCTCGAGATTGATGTGGCCGCTCTCACCGGCAATCAAAGTGCCCAACGGTTCCTTTACCTGGAGGACAATGTGGAGGGGAGCGCGGGACAGTCGTGGGGCAGAGGCCTGGGCGGCCGGCGATCCGGCCGGGGGCGGCGGGGTTGCGGCACGGGCGGTGCGGTTGGCGGAAGATCCGGTAACCAGCCCGAAGGCCGCCAAGAATAGCACGACGATATAAGTGGAACACTTAGGCATACGCATTGCGCGATCAGCCTCAACCATTTTGCGTATTATAAAACTGCCACCAGACCAGTTCAGGATGAATGGAGATATCGATTGATAAATAGTATCCATCCAGAGGATGCCATCTATGGTTGGCTACTTACAATGCTTACCGCGGATCAGCTGCAAGATGCAAGAGGGCTGATCATACCGCTATTATCGACGGGGTTGTCAACAAGTCCCCGAGCCGTCACGAGTGCGAATGCAGACACCCAAAACCAGCGGAAATGACAGGCTCCCCGTCTTCTGCGGTGATCATAAAACGACACCTTCAAGGCCTCTTTTCGAGTTCAAAATGATTGTCATCATTTTGAATCAACAAAATTTGTTTATATTGTAGTAAATATCTGATTTAATATTGTTATTAAAAAATTTCAGCGCTAATGGCGATTTTTTTGTAAATTGTCTCATATTTCCCGTTTTCGTTAAAAAACAGCAGCATGATATTATTATATTTATGGGATTTAATAAGTAATCAATTTAGAGGATTGTTTATGAGTAAAAAGGTCGTTGATTATTACACGGAAATATTTAGTGAAAATGAACGTCATGAAGATGGTTTTGGTCAAATTCAACGACAGCGTACACTTAATATTTTTAAACAATACCTTCAAGGTAAGCCTCGCAAAATAATTGATATTGGTGGAGCAACTGGTGCGTATTCATTTGATTTAGCAAAAGCTGGTCATAATGTGCATCTATTAGACATAGTGCCCGCTCATATAGAAAAGGCTGAAAGAATCGGTTTGGATAAAGGAATTCTCCTTGATGGTTACCATGTTGGTGACGCTAAGGATTTAGAATTTGAAGATAACTCATTTGACGCTGTGATCTTGCATGGTCCGCTATATCACATCACAGGCTTAGTTGAGAGAAAGAAAGTCCTCAATGAAGCTCTTCGGATTCTAAAGCCCAATGGGGTTCTGTTTGGTTTTGCAATTAATCGCTATGCGGGTGTTTTCTACGGTATTCATAGTGAGCTTATTCTGGATGACACCTATTTTGAAATGGTTAAAACAGAAGTAGAAACAGGTTTTAGAACTCGTAATCCAACTTGGCATTTTCATTTGCCTGAAGAATTAGAAGCAGAAATAACGTCGTCAGGCTTCAAAATAGAGGCAACGAAAGGCGTAGTTAGCCCTGTTTGGATGCTTCCTGATATTGAGTCAAAACTAGCTGATGCTGAAATGCATGAAAAAATAATTAGGGTTTGCGAGCTTCTTGAGAATGAGCCTAAGATTGGACAGGATTTTGTGTGCATCGGGCGAAAACAATAGTCAGCTCCCATACACAATAAAATTCAGCGGACGCAAAAAAGCCGCGCCGCTGATTTAAGCGGTTATGAGTCAATCAATGACATTCCTAAATTTTAAAAAAACATGTAAATCATTCTAATTAAAAAATCTGCTATACCAAGGAGAATTGGCTAAATGTCAATTGGAAAACGTATAATTGAAACCGCAATTGAAAACGGTGCAACACTTGCCGGTATAGCAAGCATGGAAGCGCTTAAAATATCGGCGTCTCACATGATATATAATAAAATGATGGATTGTGCCGGAATTAATCCTGTTAAAGATGTTGAGGGCCTTCCTGACAACGAATTCATCACTGATGACCAATCACTTCAAGGCAATGAGTTGTTCACATGGCCTGACTCAGTAAAATCAATACTCGTCATCGGACTTTCGCATCCAAAAGATAATCCGGAGCTTGATTGGTGGGATGGTAGAGGTACGCTTGGCAATCGTATATTAATTGATATTATAAAGCGGACAAGTCAACAGATTGACAATTATCTGAAAGTAAGGACCCGAAAGCTTCATTATTACGTTGAAAAAGGGGGCATTTTTCTTAAAGATGCAGCCGTGCTTGCCGGGTTAGGATGTATTGGAAAGAATAATATGCTTATAACACCGTCAAATGGTCCCAGGATTCGACTCAGGGCCCTATTTTTAGATGATAAAATACACCCAACCGGGCCAATAGACTTTGACCCCTGTGCCGCTTGTAAAGTTCACTGTCGAAGAGTTTGTCCCGAAAATGCCATGGCTGAGAAAGCTTCAATGTTTGAGTCAATTGAATTTTCTGGAGCCTTGCCAGGAAGAGATGGCACGTATAGTAGAGAGCGCTGTAATAATAGAATGAAAAAAGATATTACCGAAAGCACTAGAAACAACAGCGACAAAAAAACTGCGATAAAATTCTGTAGAAAGTGTGAGTTTATTTGCCCTGTAGGAAAGAGGCGAACGGTATAAATTGGAATATAGCCACATAACATCTATATGGCCTTCGGTTGTCAAGGGAAAAACTTCTCCTGTAGATCGAAAGAGGTAAAGAGGTCAAGTCTGCCCATGACTCAATTAAATTTCAGGATGAGTCATGGGCAGACTTGACCCCAATACTCCTGGATTGTTGAGAATTCACAGCTTTATTCAGATATCAATTCATTAATCATGAAGGATATAATTCGAATAAATTCTGTTGAGGATATTTGTAAGCATCTGGAGTCCATTATTGAAAATAATCCAAAACGCAAGCAGATGATTAAATTCAATGTTGTTTGAAAGGAAGAGTAAGAATAACTGGCTGTTTCTGATATATTTCTGAAATTAATTGGTCATTTTCTTGTTTGGTTCCACTAAAATTTTCAGGCTGTTTATCATACATATATTTTAATAGTTTAAAGACCATTGCATGCTCCCATTGATAATTCTTACTACCATAATTATGGACCAGAATATTTGGAATTTTTGAGTAAGCATTAACATCTCTTAATTGTTCAGCTCCAGGTCCTGCATATTTCCTTATTAGGTCATAAATTAAATATATTTGTTCATTATTTCTTTTTTCAACTTCATCAAATGGGAAGTCTAAGTTGGTTTTTCCATCCCAGTAGTCCATATATCCCATATGAGAACCATAGTGGTCCATATCACCAATAATTGATTTTCTAAACATATATATTTTGAAATATTTCCCGCCGACCCCAATGACTTCTCCTCTTTTAACAATTATGTTAGTCTGGGCTAATTTTACAAGTTCACTTGATCCATTCGGCTTCATATGAATATAATGAGTTCGGATTCCACCCCCATGATCCATAATTATTTTGTCTTCTAAACCATGGTAGCCATTCCTTCTGACTTCAATAAATGCAATTTTGCCATTTGCAGGGGCAACAATTGGTTCTCTAGATGATAATACATATTGGATGCCTGCCCAAGCAACCTTATGTTCAATCACATTATCGAGCCAAGTCTGTCTTTCATGATGATAATGCTTTAGGTTTGGATTAAATCCATTGTAAGGGTTAAATCCACCTGCTGCTTTTGATAAGTCCCCTTTAATTCCAGATAAGCTGCAGCCTGCTATATTGGGAATGACTGTACTAACCCCCAGAATAGCTGCTAATTTTAGAAAGGTCCTTCTATCGGTATGGGAGTTGAATAACCGTTCATATTGTTCTGACATTTTGTCCTAGAATATCCGATATATTTTATGTTGGACCTAAATTTATTTTACTTATGTATAAAATATTAAAAATTCTATCAGACGTCAATTACTTTGTCCGGTTCGCAGTCAGCCCGATTGACCAGCGACAAAATGCCCAAGATTGCCTTGCAGGCTGCGCGGGGATCCAGCTCATGCTCAAGCCGTTCCCATATGCGTTGGTAAGTCTCTCCCGGCAGCAGATCATCCCGTATCTGAGAGTACCGAAAAGCCTGTGGCTTAAAGGAGAACCGTCATCTGAAGGGGGCAAACTTTATAAGAGCGCTGAACCGGAGGTTGCAGGGCCATTACAATTACTTCAATGTGCCCGGCAACTTGAATTCGTTGTGGCGTTTTTACCGCTGGTCAGTGGGCTGTGCATTCAAATGGCTGAACCGGCGAGGGGGAAAGCGCAAAAGCTTTTCCTGGAAAGTGTTCACACGCGCCATAGACCGGCTAGGTACCATAACATCTAAATCAACGGGACGCTGTAAAGCGTTGCACCCGTTAATAAAGCGACCTACCTTAATCGCCAAAAGGATGGGAATGGACAGGAAAGCCAAAATAAGGGAATACAGAGATAATCCACCCCCAATGGGTGTTTTCCGGATTACAAACAAAATAAACGGTAAATTGCTTATCGGATCAAGTCCTAATCTGCCGGCAGCACTTAATCGCTTTAAAGCTGAGTTGAAGTTCGGTAGCTGCCGCAATGTTGTGTTGCAGAAAGAATGGAAGGAATTTGGCCCTGAAGCGTTTGTATTTGAAGAACTTGAAATTCTTAAGCCGTTAAGTGATCCGAGTTATGATCCTGCCGCAGATCTCCGATTTCTTGAGGAGCTATGGACCGAAAAGCTAAAACCATATGGCGAAAATGGTTATAATAAACAACCCTAAAATATCACTTATATGGATTCAAAATTTTGGCGTAAAACAAAATATTAACTTTTCGGTAGGAAAGGCGCTTCCAACTCTTGGATTGGATACTCTTTTTAAAGATCTATTTTCAAACAAGAGTATCCTAATATTTAGTCACAATGCATATGATATTGATACAACAAAATCATTTTGTCAGAAGATTGAGAATGAAATTGATATCATTGATCTTCAATTAAACCACAGCGTTAAACCAAAAAAAAAATCGTAATCAAAAGGAGCATCCAAAAGAAAGCATCATGCAAACTAAAAACATCCCGTTCCAGATAATCGATTGGTCAAAGATCGAAAAGACCACGCATGAGGGGGCAACCGGTGTCGCCTATTGGCAGACGCTTCAATTTGACGGATTGAGGATAAGAAAGGTTGAATATTCGCCCGGCTACCTCGCCGATCATTGGTGCCAAAAAGGGCATATCGTTCATTGCCTGGAAGGCGAAGTCGTCAATGAACTAAAGGATGGAAGAAAAAACGTATTGGTACCGGGCATGTCGTATGTGGTTTCAGACGATTTGAGCTCTCATCGCTCCGTAACCGAGACCGGTGTGACATTACTGATAATCGATGGCGACTTCCTGAAGTTGAAATAAACCGTGTCGATGCGAAAGCGTTTGAGGAGCCGGGGATGGGAAAAAGCATGCTTGCCCATGGAATAGCAAGCCAATTGTTAGCTGGCCTTCATATGCTCAAGGACTGTATCGACAGGTGCCCCGAGAAGGAATGGAACGAACGCCATATGCGAAATGAGGTTTTAGTTTCGATCTAAGCACTCCACCTCTGGTGGAGGACCCGGAGAGATTCTATCGATCCGGGGAGCTTTTTTATAATTGGATTCTTCATTTTCTTCCACGTGGAAGAAAACGGAAGCAAAAGAAGACGCCCGTGTCCCGCTCAACCCTGCGCGTCGTCGACACGGCCGGAGCGCGCGGAAACTCGCTTCGCTCAGACAGTCCGCACGCTTTTATCCGGCCGCATCGTCGATGCTCGGCGCGGGACAATGGGAAATTCAAAACCAAAATCTCAAAGACCGTTGTAAGCCCCCTTCGAGGGGTATTTGAGGCTTTCCGCTAAGCGCGAGGAGACTCACTTATCGCTTCGGTGAAGAAACAGAAGGCCGATATCAGGCCATTCATCCTGCAATCGAAAAGGAAAGCCTACGGCAGCCGACACCCTGCCCGCGCGGCGGCGCTCATCATGGAGATTTCACAAGGGAGGAAAGCTAATATGCATGCCGTTCGGAACATTAAAAAAGTCCTCAAGGCCAAGCCGACGATGGAAGGTGCCGGCGTTCACCTGAACAGGGTATTCGGGTTCAGTGAGTTGCCCCTGTTCGATCCCTTCCTGCTTTTGGATGATTTCCGTTCCGATACTCCAGCCCAATACCTGAAAGGTTTCCCCTGGCATCCCCACCGCGGGATTGAAACGATCACCTACGTCCTGAAAGGCGACGTGGAGCACGGTGACAGTCTCGGGAACGAAGGCGTTATTGGCGCGGGGGATGTGCAGTGGATGACCGCGGGAAGCGGGATTATCCACCAGGAGATGCCCAAAGGCGACGGCAACGGAAAAATGTACGGCTTTCAGCTCTGGGCCAATCTGCCGTCCCGTGCGAAGATGATGGACCCGCGCTATCGGGATGTGGCGAACGAACACATACCCGAAGTCAAGCTTTCCAACGATACGATTATCAGGATCATTGCCGGCGAGGTATCCGGCACTAAGGGGCCGGTGCAGGATATCGTCATCGATCCCGAATATATCGATGTTACCGTCCCGGCAGGCTCGGAGTTCAGACACCCCACGAAACGGGGCTATACGGTCTTTGTCTACATCATCGAAGGCCAGGGCTATTTCTGCCGGGAAAAGGACCCCTTCACCTACGAAATGGAAGGCATCAACTACTTTGACATCCAGGGCGAGCCGTTTGTCGACAACGGGAACCTAATCCTGTTCGACGACGGTGACGAGATCATGGCTTCCACAGGAGAGCATAAGGTGCGATTCCTCCTGATTTCCGGTAAGCCTATTGGTGAACCGGTTGCATGGTATGGCCCCATCGTTATGAATACCCATGACGAATTGCGCATCGCGTTTGAGGAGTACGAGCAGGGGACTTTCATCAAATATAAAGGCTGAATTCAATGGAACTGAATGTAGGAAAGCCGCACGTTCGGGACTGATTTGGGGCGGTTGGTAACCGGCATTCCTACCACGTCGGTTTAAAAAGAGCATACAAGCAATCCAAGGCATCTATGGGGTGTATAGGATCGAAAACTCGCAGAATGATAAGGGCTTGAAAGAAACCCCCCAAAAATTTTCACGATGCAAATATTAGCCTTGATCCAGGCCATCAATCCCCATAATTCCAAATCAATGCCCGTGAGGTGGTTCCGTCCAACAAGCGTTTTAGCGCCGGCTCCGCGCAGCAAAAACTATCGTTCGTCAGGCATGCAAGCAATAGTGCCAATGGACAAATTATTTCATTAGGCAAAAAGTAGAATCGCCAACTTAACTATAGGAGATGTACATTGAAAAAATTCTCATATGCCGCAGTGTTATTTTTATTAGTAGGCCTGACCAGTATTGCCCATGCTAGGGAGCGGGAGAAGGAAATCATACCTTGGCCCCCAAATCTGCCCGTCTACGATCATATCGTCATCGTTGTGGAAGAAAATAAAGATTATGAAGAGGTTATAGGACAAAACTACGCCCCTTACCTAAACCAAACACTGAAGGCGGAAGGGGCCGACTTTGTTCAGATGTACGGTGAGGAGCATTTCAGTCAAGGGAATTACTTCTGGCTCTTTTCGGGGGACAACCATAATGTCGGCTTTGTTGATACGCCTCCTGAAGGTATTCCTTTCTCAACCCCTAACCTGGCATCTCAGTTGAGCGAAAAAACCCCCAATCCTTTAACATTCAAAGGGTATGCGGAAAATCTTCCAACGAATCACCTTGCTCCCTTTGACGAGAAAAAACTGTATGCTCGTAAGCATGTACCGTGGGTCAGTTTTGACAACGTTCCTGTATCCTGCACGGTTGATTTTAAAGAATTCCCCCAAAATGCTGATGGATTTAAAAAGTTGCCGACGGTTTCCTTCGTTATCCCCAACCTCAACAACGACATGCACAACATTCCTGAGGGCGGAACAATTGAAGATGCCGTCAGAAAAGGCGACAAGTGGCTGGAAGATAATATTGGCCCTTACTATAATTGGGCGAAAACAAACAACAGTCTTCTAATTGTCACCTTCGATGAAAACGATGACAAGAGGTCGTATTGTGGACTAACGAATCCCTGGTTTGCAGAATTTTATAGAAATGACGGTAAAATAAAGAAGATTCTTGACCCCGAGTTGTATGAGGATATGAAGAATAGGACCATAACTATTTTCGCTGGCGCCCATATAAGGCCAGGCATCTATAAAGAAGATCGCGGTATTACGCATGTTAATATTTTGCGCACGATTGAGTCCATGTACGGACTTCCCAAAGCGGGTGCTCAGCAGCCTAATGCCGCAGGTGAATCATTTGTGGCAAACGATTTGGTTGTGACCGAAGAACAATCCTTAAAAGGAAAACCGCTTGTTAAAAAAGGTATCAGCGATGACTATATCATAACGGATGTATTTGAATACGTAAAATGAATCGCCAGCTATCCACATTCATAGAAGAGCATATTTCTACAAGACCCAGAAGACTATTTATAAAAGGACGTAATTGCATCGCAATCGCATTCACTAGACGGAAGGAAGCGCAGCGGCGCTGACGCGGCCGGCTTGGCTGGGCCGCTGGTGATGCCGGTCGTTATGTGGTTTTGGTCATCATTAAATAGAATACACAAGACGGATATGAAAAACATGAAATTGATAGAAAGTGAAGGTTTAACAAATATTTGTATCGTTATATGGGGACCACAGAGGGATAGCCCTAATTTTGATAAAACATCCATGCCAAAACATAACTTTTAGTTGATAGTGCATCCACATCGTCTTCCTGAACCGGTCGCAACCCTCATGTGAGTTCTGAATTCACCCTGTTATTTTCTTCTATCAGTATTTTGTTTTTGACAATGTCCATAGATGGGACGACCCTCTGCGTATCAATCTTTTTGAGGTGGTGGTTGAAATGATGTATGCCAAGGTCATATTTCAGGTGCATAGCGTGGTGCCGCTGCCGTGAAGATTTTAACCAACTGCTGGCAAAGTGCTATCAGCCGGGAGGAAGGAGGTGCGGATATGGCCATGAATCGTGTTGCACTTTATCGCAAGATGCTGACATGCCGGCGGCTGGAGGAGGCGATCGCGGTCCTCTGGCACGAAGGGCGCATATCCGGTTGATTTCCAAGACGGATTTCTGCCGGGCCGTGATCGCCGCCATCACCAATGCGCATGCCAGGGGCATCTATCATGTGGGCGACGAAGGTTGCGACACCCTGCAATCGTTCCTCGATCTGGCTTGTGCGACCTGGGGCTGCCGGAAACCCTGGCGTATGCCCCTGTGGCTCATCTATACGGCGGCTGAAACGTCCGAGTTTTTTTCCCGGCTATTCGGAATCCAAAGTCCCCTAACGAAGGATTTTATCGATATCGGACGCGTGCCGTATTTAGGCGATACCTCCCGCTTTCGGGCGGAATTGATGCCTGATTTGGAATATGCCGACATCAAATGCGGTATCCGGGAAATGCTGCGGTAGGCCGAGGCAGGGCTTGCCATTTTCCCCAAAATGCCAATCCTTTTCGTTAGATATTGACGTAACGGCAACCATTCATCCCGCGGAGGCCACATGGAAAAGGTCAAAGGATTGTTTTTCGATGTCGGGGGGACTGTGTTCGATTGGAAGAATACGATCCGGGAGGAAATTCAACGCCTGGCCGGTGAAAAGGGAGACGTCATCGATAGCGAAGCCTTTGCCATTGACTGGCGAGGCGCCATGTTCGGGGTTCACAATCGGGTACGGCAGGGGGATCTGCCCTGGATGAATGCGGACGAGATGCATCTGCGGGCCCTGGATTCAATGGCCGGAAAGTACCCACTTCTATCCGGCATCGATGGCGAAACCCTTGTAAAAGCCACCTGGCATCGGCTCAGGGCCTTTGCCGGCGCCCAGGGGGCCATCACGCGGCTGCGGACCCGGTACACGGTCGTCGTGCTGACGATATTGAGTTGGGAAAGCATCGTCAGCAGCTCCAAAGCCGCCGGGGTGCAATGGGACGGCATTCTGTCCTGTGAGTTCCTGGGCTACTACAAACCTTCCCTGCAATCCTACCGCAAAGCCGTCCATCTGCTGGGGCTGAAGCCGGAAGAGGCCATGATGGTGGCGGCCCATGAAGGCGATCTGGCCGCTGCCCGGACCGCCGGGATGCATACCGCCTTCGTCAAGGTTCCGGAAGAAGACATTTTATCGGAGGGTTTCGGCCAAACCACGGCGACCGGTTTCGATATCGAGGCCCCGGATTTTGAAGTCCTGTGCCAAAAACTGGGCGTCTAAACCCGCCCTTCTTCATATTTGTCCCAGCCGGCCCGTGTTTAAGATTTTGTAAACGACCTGAAGTGTTTTAACTTCAAAGGAAGAAACCAGCGCATCGCATGGGAGGTTTTATGTTCCGCATCATACAAAGCGGCCGCAATCGTCTGGACATCGTTTTGAGCGGAAAGTTGGATGCTGAAGAGATGAAAGTCGCATTGGACGATTTTGCCGACAAGTCCCGACATATTGAAGACGGCCGGATGCTCTACGACATCATCGATTTTCATCTGCCGTCGCTGGCGGCCATCAAAATCGAGTTTGCACGGCTGCCCGCGATGATCGGGCTGATGAAGAAATTCGACCGGGCTGCGGTACTGACGGACAAAGCCTGGTTGCAGAAGGTCAGTGAGCTGGAAGGGCTTTTCACCCCCGGGCTGGAGATCAAAGCCTTTGACCGGGACCAGAAGGCGGAGGCCGAGGCCTGGTTGGCGCGCCAGGCGTGATGGCGCTTGCTTTTTTGCCTGATGAGGTTAGAATGCCCGACCGGCAAGGGGCGAAGGGGTGCTGCCCTATGGCCATCCCGTCAGATGCCGGGCAATTACGCAACAATACCGGGTTCACACCCAGGAGGACCTAATGCCGGTCATTACCATCAATCGGGGATCGTACAGCCGGGGCAAAACGGTTGCTGAAAAGCTTGCCGGGCGATTGGGGTATGAATGTGTTTCGCGGGACATCCTGCTGGATGCCTCGGACGAATTCAGCATCCCTGAAATCAAGCTCGTCCGGGCGCTGCATGACGCCCCCTCCGTGCTGGAACGGTTTACCCACGGCAAGGAACGCTACATCAGCTATCTTTACTCCGCGCTGCTCCAGCATGTGCGTAAGGACAATGTCGTTTACCATGGACTGGCGGGGCAATATTTTCTAGGCCATATCCCCCATGTCTTGAAAGTACGCATTATCGCCGACCTGCAGGACCGGGTGCAGGAAGAGATGCGACGGGAGGATATCTCGGCGGAAAAGGCACGCTACATCCTCAAGAAGGATGACGACGAACGCCGCAAGTGGGGCCTCCAGGTCTACGGTACGGACACCTGGGACAGCCGTCTCTATGATATCGTCCTGAATATCCACAAGGTGACGGTTGACGACGCGGTGGATATCCTCTGCCAGATGATTCAGAGACCGGCTTTTCAAACCACCCCCCAGTCCCGCAAACTGGTTGAAGACCTGGCGCTTTCAGCCCTGGTCAAAGCCAAATTGGCCCTGCTGGCGCCGAAAATCCAGGTGGTTTCCGATGACGGCATCGTCTACCTCAATCAACTGGACGCGGCGGAAGAAAAAGAATGGATCGACGAGTTAAAGCGCTTCGCCGCAAAGGTCGAAGGCGTCAAGGAGGTGCGTTTCAATGACGGTGTGCCGGCGGCGCACCGGGATCATATCAATCCATTCCACAACATTTGACGGTTTCGTAAAATGTCCGATATCGGCGTTACGCGGATCCTTCGTCACTGCGGCGTACGATAGGTACGCCGCCCTCCTCAGGATCCGCAAGCCTTGATCTCGGATAGCTCACGAAACCGACTTAAGTTTGACCTTTCACAGATCTACCATCCCGATTTGTAAGGATTTCCATTTGCTGCACATCTATGTCGATGCCGATGCCTGTCCGGTGAAAGAAGAAGTGTATCGCGTGGCGCGGCGCTATCGCCTATCGGTCACGCTGGTGGCCAATTCCCGGATGCAGATTCCGAACGAGCAGCGGATCCGGCTGGAGGTCGTAGCCGACAGATTCGACGCGGCCGACGACTGGATCGTCTCCCATGTGCAGCCTCATGACATCGTGGTAACGGCCGACGTGGTGCTGGCCAGCCGCTGCGTGCAGGCGGGGGCACGTGTGATCGGTCCTGGCGGCAAACCGTTCACCGAAGACAATGTCGGGCAGGCTGTGGCCATGCGCGATCTGATGGCCGACCTGCGCGCCACCGGCGAAGTTACCGGCGGGCCGCCGCCGCTCACCAAACGCGACCGGTCGCGTTTTCTTCAAAAGCTGGATGAAGTGATCCAGGCCATCCGGCGTGCGCAGCCACCCCTCCAGGAATGAAACCCCGTTGTCTTGGGCCTTGACCGCTGCGTCTCGGGTCAGGGGGCCCCCCGGAATATCGTCGCGCGCGCGACCGGCCAGGCGGAATGGGGCAAGCGTGCTTTGCCGCAGAGGGAAGGCATCTTTTCCCGGAATGCTTCGGAACACTTTTGACAAGGGGCGTCTAAAATGAGATTGAAAAGTGCATCCTGTTTACACCAAAACCAAGCAGCCGGACCGCACCATGCATCATTTTCTTCGCAAACACCCCCTGATCCTGATGGAAGCCGCCATTACCGAACCTCTCCGGCGGATGGAGGACGTGAGCCTGCATCCCACCCTCACGGTTTCAGCGCTGATCTATGACGACCGCGGCCGGTGCGAGCTTGAAAGACTCTACCTGGGATGTATGCAGGTGGCCCGCGCGGCGGAGCTGCCCTTCGTGATGTTTACGCCCACCTGGCGGGCCAATGCCGAACGGGTAAAAGACGCCGGCGCAGCGGCAACGATCAATGTCGATGCCACCCAGTTTATGCGGGGGCTTCGCGCCCGGTACGGTGGGGACGAGGCCATGATTAAAATCGGCGGTCTGATCGGTTGCCGGAACGACGCTTACCGTCCCCGGGAGGGGTTGCCCCCTGCGGACGCCGAGCGGTTCCATGCCTGGCAGATCGACCAGCTGGCCCAGGCCGGCGTTGATTTTCTGGTTGCGGAGACCCTGCCAGCGGTCCCGGAAGCCGTCGGCATTGCCCGGGCCATGGCGGGAACAGGGTTGCCCTACGTCATCAGTTTCGTGATCGGCCGCAACGGCCGTGTGCTGGACGGCACGGATTTGCCGGCGGCCGTCGCCACCGTCGATGCGGCCACGCTCACCAAGCCGCTCGGTTTCATGGTCAACTGCTCCTACCCGACCTTTTTGCATGCCGATGAGCAGCCGAGGGCGCTTTTCGAGCGCCTGATCGGCTACCAGGCCAACGCCTCGTCGTTGGACCATGACGCCCTCGACAATGCCGATGAGATGCACGGGGAGGATGTATCCGAATGGGGCCGCGCCATGCTGGCCCTCAATCGGGACCACGGGGTCCGGATGCTGGGCGGCTGCTGCGGCACCGGGGCGGCGCATCTGCGTTACATCGCCGCGCATTCCGCCAGCTGAGCGCATTACCCATGGGCTTGCGGATGATATTGGCGAACTAAACTCTTTTCCCATTCCGCATATAAAAGATCTTGGTATCAATCGCGTCATTGCATTCGTGTCGGAATTTTTACCCAAGGAGGTCAAATGGAACCGGATAAGCTGATGGATGGTTTGTCGAAAGAGTTGACGGGCGCGCTGAAGGCCATGGCGAAGACAAAGGATGTCGCTGAAAAGGAGACCTACAGCCGAATCGTAAAAAACCTGTGTGAGTCGCTGGGTGTGTTTTTAAATCTGGTCAGTGAAATGATGCCCTTTGAGTTTGATGACGATTCGACGGATGAAGACTTGCCGTTCTGAAAGCGGCCCGACCGCCATCCCATTAATGATTGAAAGATGTCCCTGGCACGGGTTCCTACCGTGATTGACAAGGCCTGCCGCTTCGGGTATGTCGAATGCCGACATAACACTTATTCTCAGGGCGGGGTGCAATTCCCCACCGGCGGTATCCCGGGTAACCGGGGAGCCCGCGAGCGCTCCTTAGTGAGTGTCCATCCATATCGGGACGGGCACTAGTTATTAGCAGGGAGGTCAGCAGATCCGGTGCGAGGCCGGAGCCGACGGTAACAGTCCGGATGGAAGAGGATAAGCCGGATTGCGCACGCTATTCCCCCTCAGCAGGCGCTGGGTGAGCAAGAATCGGCATCAGGTGCCGCTTCCCCCAGCCTGCCAGGCCGTATCGGTCGCCGGGGCGGTACCTGCCTGCGCCCGCCTTCCTTCCTATGCCCTGATTCCTATTCACTGTAACTTCCATTAAGGAGAAGGGCACCCATGCATCAGCGATTTCAAGAGGTTTATGCGAGTTCACGCCAGCGGGTGGAAACGGCCCTCGACGCTCTGCGCGCAGGCTCCGGCGTGATCGTGACCGACGATGAAAACCGGGAAAATGAAGGGGATTTGTTTTTCCCGGCCGAAACCGTTACCGAAGCCCAGATGGCGCTCCTCATCCGGGAGTGCAGCGGGATCGTGTGCCTGTGTCTGACAACCGAGCGGGTGGAACAATTGGCGCTGCCCATGATGGTGCGCCACAATTCCAGCCGGTTTCAGACCGCCTTCACGGTGTCCATCGAAGCCGCGCAGGGGGTAACGACGGGGGTGTCCGCCAAGGACCGGATCACCACCATACGCGCGGCGGTGGCCGATGAGGCCGGACCCGAAGACCTTCATTGCCCCGGCCATGTCTTCCCTCTCAAGGCACGTCCGGGCGGCGTCCTGGAGCGCGCCGGGCATACCGAGGCCTGCGTGGATCTCATGCTGCTGGCCGGGTTCAAGCCCTGTGGCGTGCTGTGCGAATTGACCAATCCGGACGGCACCATGGCCCGCGGCCCCGAAATCCGGGCCTTTTCGGAAAAGCACGGCATGCCGGTGCTCACCGTGGAGAATCTGGTGGACTTCCGCAAGGGGATGCTGCAACAGGCCGGCTGAGGCTTTTAAGGCCTTCCAAACTGGCCCGGGGCGCAGGAGGGCACCGATAAAACACTTGAAAAAGGCCGCCTGCGTAGGGTAGTCAACCTATTTTTCAACCATTCCACCTTTCCATCGAGAGGAGCTGCCGATGAAACGAATGATCTTTGCCCTGGCTGTCCTGCTGTGCCTGGCCCTCGCGGCCCCCATGGCCGGTGCCGCGCCGACCCATGTCAAAGTGGCTTTCGCCACCTGGGTGGGCTACGGCCCCCTCTATATCGCCCAAGACAAGGGGCTGTTCGCGAAATACGACCTGGATGTGGAGTTGATGATCATCGACGACGAATCCCAGTATGCCGCCGCCATGGCCTCGGGCAATATCGATGCCCTGGGCAACGTCCTGGACCGCGAGGTCATTCATTATGCCAAGGGCACCCCGGAAGTGGTGCTGTTTGCCATGGATGAATCTTCGGGGGGTGACGGCATCATCGCCACGGCGGATATCAAGTCCCTCGCGGATCTGAAGGGCAAGAACGTGGGCCTGGACAAAAGCTCCACCTCCTATTTCTTTTTCCTGACCGCGCTTGAAAAAGCCGGTGTGCCGGAAGATTCCCTGACCATTTATGAGATGGGCGCCTCCGATGCCGGGGCGGCTTTCGTGGCCGGCAAGCTCGATGCGGCCGTTTCCTGGGAGCCCTGGCTGTCCAAGGCCTCCGAGCGGGAAGGCGGCCACCTGCTGGTCTCCTCCAAGGAATTCCCGCGCACCATCGTGGATGTGTTCGTGATGCGCAAGGATTTCATCGCGGAACATCCCGAGGCGGCCGCCGACATGACCAAAGCCTGGTTCGACGCCATCGCCTGGTACCGGGAAAACCCGGATGAGGGCAACGCCATCATGGCCAAACATCTGGGGGAAAGCCCGGCGGACATCGCCGACATGGCCTCGGGCGTGACGTTTTTGGGGGCCCGGGACAACCGGGAATTCTTTGACCGCGGCACGGCCAACAGCATTTATGACGTGGCCGCCCGGGCCGGGAAGTTCTGGAAGTCCAAGGGCATTCTGAAAAAAGATCTGGACGTGGACGGTTTGATTAGCGACCAATACATCAAGGCGGCGGCCGACTAGATGCCCGCCCCTGCGCGCATACGCACCTGGGCGCCGGGAACGGGGCTGGCCCTGTCGTCGTTCCTGGCCCTTTTCCTGATCTGGTGCCTGCTGGCCTATTCCGGCGCCGTCAAGGAACTCTTCCTGCCCCAGCCGCATCGGGTGCTGCTGTCCTTCGGCGAAATGCAGCGCGAGGGCATCCTCTGGCAGTACACCTGGGATTCCACCTACCGCGTCATGGTGGGTTGGGCCATGGCTGTAGCCCTGGCCGTGCCTTTGGGCCTGCTGATCGCCACCTCCCGACGGTTTGCCGCGCTTTTCCAGCCCCTCATGGAATTTGCCCGCTATCTGCCTGTCGTGGCACTGGTGCCCCTCACCTTGCTGTACTTCGGCATTGGCGACCTGCAGAAATTCATGGTCATCTTCCTGGGCACTTTTTTTCAGCTGGTGCTGATGGTGGCCGATACCACGGCCAATGTGCCCAAGGACTTGTCCCGGGCCGCCGCCACTTTAGGCGCCAACCAAACCCAGATCTATCGGCTGGTTTTGATCCCCGGTGCCCTGCCCGGCATCATGGACGATCTGCGCATTACTATCGGCTGGGCCTGGACCTACCTGGTAGTGGCCGAACTGGTGGCGGCCAATTCCGGCCTGGGCTACATGATTTTGCGGGCCCAGCGCTTTCTGGCCATCGAACGCATTTTTGCCGGGTTGATCATTATCGGCCTGCTCGGCCTGGCAACAGACTGGTTGTTCAAATGGCTCACCCGGATCAGCGTACCCTGGAGCGAAAAGGTGGGCCGATGATCAAGCTGCAACTGGATCGTCTGGGGAAAGTCTTCGGCGAAGGCGCCAAGGCCGTGGCAGCCTTGGAGGACATCTCGATCGATGTCCGGGAAAAGGAGTTCGCCGTGGTGGTGGGGCCCTCGGGCTGCGGCAAATCCACCCTGCTCAATATCGTGGCCGGCTTGGAGCAGGGCACGGCGGGCCAGGCCCTGATCAACGGACGCCGCATCCAGGGTCCTGGTGCGGACCGGGGCATGGTGTTCCAGTCCTACACGCTCTTCCCCTGGCTTTCGGTGCGCAAGAACGTGGAGTTCGGCCTGCGCATCAAGGGCCTGCCGGCGGCCGAACGAGGGCGCATCGCCCGCCGTTATCTCAAGCTGGTGGGGCTCGAGGAGTTCGCGAATGCGCTGCCCAAGTCGCTTTCGGGCGGTATGAAACAGCGCACCGCCATTGCCCGCGTGCTGGCCAACAGCCCCGACATGCTGCTCATGGACGAACCCTTCGGAGCCCTGGACGCCCAAACACGGCTGCAACTGCAGGATTTGCTGCTGGATGTCTGGCGTGAAGAAAGCGCCACGGTGCTGTTCATCACCCATGACATCGACGAGGCCATCCTGCTGGCCGATACGATTCACATCATGTCCCGCCGCCCCGGCCGCATCATCAAAACCATCACCGTCGACATCGCGCGCCCGCGCGACCATCGGACCTCGCTCCGGCCTGAGTTTATCGCCATCAAGAAAGACATCATGGAAACGCTCTGGGAACAGCTAAGTTAAGCTGCCGGCCCCTATCAGGCGACCCGGGGTAGGCGCCTGGTTGACCATGTTCGCCCATGGCGTCTAAGGCAGAGGACGGCAGACCGCACTAGTCAGCGGTTGGTCCTGCGATCTACAGTGCGCGGGCTTCGAGGCGTGCCCGGCTTGTCGCCTGGGGTCGCGCATCGTGTCCGATCGCTATTTTCGGCGGGAAGAGGCCGGATAGATCAAACACAAGGAGACAGCCGTGCGAATCGCGATTTTGGATGATTATCAAGATGTCGTCAGGCGACTGGACTGTTTCAACCTGCTGGCACCCTATGAGGTGACGGTCCTCACGGAAACCTTCCGGGAAGGGGAGGCATTGGCCGCCGCCGTTGCGGCGGCCGAGGTGCTGGTGCTGATCCGGGAGCGGACCCGGATTGACCAGGCCCTCCTGTCGCGTCTGCCCCGCTTGCGGCTCGTCAGCCAGACGGGCAAGATCAGCAGTCATCTGGATCTGACGGCCTGCACCCGCGCCGGGGTGCTGGTGGCCGAAGGGGTCGGGTCGCCCGTGGCCCCCGCCGAGTTTTGCTGGGCGCTGGTCATGGCCGCGTCGCGCCATATTCCGGCCTACGCCCAGAAGCTGATCGAAGGGGCGTGGCAGCAGTCAGGTCCCCTGGGATTGGGCCGAACGCTGCAGGGATTGACCTTCGGCATCTGGGGCTATGGCAGGATCGGCAAACGCGTGGCCCGGTATGCCCAAGTCTTCGGGATGAACGTGCTGGTGTGGGGGAGCGAACGCTCCCGCAAGGCCGCCGTGTCCGATGGGTTTGACGCCGCCCCGGATAAGGCTTTTTTCTTCCGCCGGGCCGATGTGCTCTCCCTCCATCTGCGATTGAATGACGCCACAAGGGGGTGCGTTACGCGGGAAGATCTGGCGCTGATGAAGCCGGATGCCCTGTTTGTCAATATCAGCCGTGCCGGTTTGGTGGAAGCAAACGCGCTTTACGACGAATTGAAAGCGGTGCCCACCAAACGGGCCGCCATCGACGTCTATGACGACGAACCCATCCGGGAGGCCTCCGATCCGCTGCTCGCGCTTCCCAACGTGCTCTGTTCGCCGCACCTGGGATATGTGGAGCAGAACAGCTATGAACTTTACTTCAAAGCGGCGTTCGAGAATGTGGTCCACTATCTGGAAGGCAAGCCCAGCAACATCGCCAACCGTGAATTGCTGCCCTGAGGTCGGGATGCGAAGCGTTACGACGAATGGCAGAAGGCGCTACATGATCTCCTTGATGGCAGTTATCAACTGCGCCTCACCGGGGATATAAAAACGCTCCAGGGGCGGACTGGCCGGCACCGGGATGTCCGGCCCGGTGACCCGCCGCAGGGGGGCTTTGAGGCTGGCAAAAGCTTCTTCCAGCACCACGGCCGCCACCTCGCCGGCAAATCCCCCGGTGCGCGTGGCCTCGTGCAGCACGACCAGCCGGCCGGTCTTGCGCACCGAGGCCAGGAGGGTTTCCTTGTCCAACGGCGCAATGGTGCGCAAATCCACGATTTCCACGGCGACGCCCTCAGTCGCCAATTGTTCGGCGGCCCTCAGGGCCACCCCCAACATCTTGGACCATGTCACGACGGTCACATCGTCCCCCGGGCGCTTGACCTCGGCCCGGCCGATGGGGGTCAGGTAGTCTTCTTCGGGGACCGGACCGGGAACGAAGTAGAGGCTCAGGTCTTCAAAGAAAATGACCGGGTTAGGGTCCCGGATGGCGGACTTGAGCAGGCCTTTGGCATCGGCCGAAGTGGCCGGCATGATCACCTTCAAGCCGGGACAATGGGCGGCCCAGGCTTCCAGGTTGTGGGAATGCTGACACCCGGCGCCGAAACCGGCCCCGGATTTGATGCGGACCACCAGGGGAAACGAGGATTTGCCGCCCGAAAGATAGCGCAGTTTGGCGGCATGATTGACAATCATGTCCGAGGCCAGGGTGAAGAAGGGGTTGAACATGATTTCGATCACCGGTTTCAGGCCCGCCTCGGCCGCCCCCACGGCCAGCCCGGCAATGGCCGCTTCGGAAACCGGCGTGTCCCGGACCCGCGCGGGTCCGAAGGTGTCCAGCAGGCCCGCCGTGGGGAGCATGGGGCTGTGGTGAATGCCGACCCCGATACCCTCTCCTGCCAGGAAGACATCGGGATCGCGCTCCATCTCTTCCCTGAGAGCCTGGTTGATGGCCTGTCCCATTCCGAGTTGTTGCATGGCGCTACTCCTTTCAGGACGGCTTCGCAAAATGCCCAATCCGCCAGAGGCGGACAAGTCTCCGCGTTGTGCTTCACTCCTCGTCACTGCGGCGTACCTGGTGTACGCCTCGTTCCGCTTCATTTGCACGCCTTGATATTGGACATTGGTCAAAGCCGTCCAATTGATGAGCGCAAATCAGTGCTTCAGGCGAAGACATCCTCGAGAGCCTCATGGGACTCCGGATAGGGGCTCTCCTCGGCAAAGCGGATGGCCGCCTGCACGATGGCATCGACTTGGCGCTCCATCTCCCGCAGGTCGTCCGGGCTGATAAGGCCCTCGGCGAGCATCTCGCCGCGCAGCTTGGGAATGGGGCACATGGCCTGCCAGGCCGCGATTTCCTCCTTGGGCTGGTAGAGTTGGAGGTCGCTTTCGCCATGCCCGCGCCAGCGGTAGGTCTTGTACTCGATGAGGGTCGGCCCTTTCCCGGCGACGGCGTGCTGCCGGGCTTCCAGGGCCGAGGCATACACGGCCAGGGCATCATTGCCGTCCATCGCATGGCCCGGCATGGCATAGCCGGCGGCCCGGTCCGCGATGTTTTTAACCTTGGTGTGCTCTTCCTGGCGCTGGGCGCCGGCATAAAGATTGTTCTCGCAGACGAAGATGACGGGGAGGTTCCAGAGGCTGGCCATGTTCAGCGCTTCGTGAAAGGAGCCCTCGTCGGCGGCGCCGTCGCCGATGAAGCAGACCGTGACGCTTTTCTCCTGGCGATAGTGCTGGGCGAAGGCCCGGCCCACCGCAATGGGCGGACCGCCTCCCACCACGGTGGTGGTGCAGGGGGCGTTGACCTCGGGCACCGCCAGGTGCAGGGTCCCGCTCTTGCCCTTGTTGCATCCGGTTCGCTTGCCGAAGATTTCAGCCATCAGGGTGTTCGGGTCGGCGCCTTTGGCCAGCAGGTGGCTGTGGCTGCGGTGGTTGGTGATGATCACATCCTCCGGCTGCAGGGCGGCACACACCCCGGCGCCGACCGCCTCCTGCCCCGTGCAGAGAATCATCATGCCGGGGATCTTGCCTTCGATTTTACATAGTTCCGTCAGCGCTTCCTCGAACCGGCGGGCCAGCAGCAGGGAACGGAGCATTTCCAGTTTCTTTTCGCGGGCGATTTCCATGGTGCCTCCCTTTGCCGCAAACCGTGCGCTCAACCGGTTATGCGGCATGTTCCATTGGATTTCCATACCTCATTGGCGTGACCTTGGGGGTCCTGCCAACAATGCTCTCTTTTAAAGCCTGGGCTGATCATTTGCGTTTGTCGGTCGCCCGCCAACCGCCGAGGGGCGAGAAGACCGGTTTCAGCACCTTGCGGATTTCCCGGGCCTGCTCGATGACGTAGAACAAGTCCGGGTCGATTTGCTGCACTTCGGGCAGGATCCATTTCAGGTCCCGGCGGCGGCAGGCGATATAGAGCATATGGACCGGGCTGTGCATGCCCTCTCCCTGGACAATGGTGACGGGTTGGCCCTTGTCCCGCAAATAGGCGGCAATTTCCGCCCCGGCTGCACGGGTGATAATTCGTAAGATGGTGGTTCCAAAAGCGATTTTGCGTTCCACCATGATACCCACCACATTGCCGGTGGCATAGCCGAAGGCGTAAAAGGCAATCAGCACGGGATTGTCTTTGACCTGGTGAATCACCGTGCTGACAATGGTGAGCCAGATGCTGATTTCAACCACCGCCAGGCAAAAGGCGATCACTGTCCGTCCCTGAACGGTAACGATCGTCCGGACCGTACCGATGGAGACATCGCAAATGCGGGCCACAAAGACGATGAGTCCGGTGACAAGAATGTGAGTCTCGAACATCTTCCTGAGAATTCTCCTTAAAGGCGCAAGCGGGGTCGGAAGTCGACCCCGAAGGATGGCGTTTGTGGCAGAATAAAGCGAAAATCGATTCAAGTACACATCTTTTATAGGGAAATGGAAGGAAAGCGCCGGCGGCGGGCGGCCTGGCTTTTTGGTTGATGAATCCGCTTTCCGATTGCGAGGGCGGTTGTGCGATCCACCCGCAGGCGTCGATGGCATTCAAACTCTTCCAGGATGCGAGCCCTGGTTTTTCCCGAGGTGGCCACCCGCAGAAAGCCGGTATGCTCGTAGTGAATCGTAAAGCAACGTGGCGCTTCACCTCTTGTCATACAGGGACGGGATGGACTATGGTGATCAATGCGGCTTCAGTATACAGCACTCAATCAAAAAAATCGCCACCTGCCCGCCGTCAATCCGATCTTCCACGACCGTCAAACCCCAGGCGACCGACCCACCACACTGGAGGGGCCTCGGCGGTTCAAGCGAGACAAGGGATAGACGCTGCGGGGCGCCCCAAGCATCAACACCTCCCCGTCTGCCGCCCGGAAGGTTCAAAACCCCAACATGAGGAGTTGCCCCATGGCATCGGCGGCTTCAGAAACGTTTAACGATCATGTGGAACGGCTTTTGGGAGGGCGGCTGCCGGATACCCTGGCCGATCAGATCCCCATTGCCGACCTCCCGCCAGATGCCCGGGGCGTGGCCCTGCGCCTGCTTGCCCTAATGAAGCGTTCCGGGTGTGCGGCGACGGAATTCAATGCCCAGATGATTTGGCTGTTGGCCGCGGTTACGCCGTCCATGCTCCCAGCGGCCTGGGGCGGCCACATTCCACCGCTTACCTCCTCCGGCCGCCATCGCAAGCTCGACGCCTATGTCCACCATCGGATCCGGCTGGCCGACAACAACGGCCGGCCGCTTTTTGTCGACCTGGGGTGCGGCTTCCCGCCGGTGACGGCGGTCGATACGGCCAATGCTTTGCCGGACTGGGCCGTCTGCGGCGTGGATCGCGCGTTTCACCGTTATGTTCTCTATGATGCCGACGGCTGCTATGCCTGCTTCAACCGCGACGGTGGCTTTCAATACGTCCAGTCGCCGGGGAAACCCCTGAACGACACCCCCGAGGGGGTCAGGGTCCGCTTTCAGTCGCTTTTTGCGGATCTCCGTCCCCTGCTTGATCCGCCGCGTGACGGCCGCAGCGCAAAGGTGGCCAAGGACGGCTGCCGGCTGATTGCCGACCATGTCCGCGATTTCGAAAGGGAAAACCTGACCTTTGTCAAGGCGGATATCGATGCGCTTCAGTTGCCGCCCGCACAATTTGTGCGCTGTATGAATATGCTGCTTTACTTTTCTAAAGGCGACCGTGAACGGATGCTGACCGCGATGGGGGCCCTGCTCGACGAGAATGGCCTTATGATGACCGGGTTCAACCATCCCTTCGGGATCTATGCGCGCTATGCCGTCTATGCCAGGGATGCCGCCGGCATCCGTCCCCGCGAATTTGCCTTCAGCATGGATAATTTGCGGCCCTTGGGGATCGGGCCCTGGCTTACGCTTGTCGAAGACGATCGTGAAGCCGCGCTGCTGGCGGATCTGACCGGTGCCATACGCGCGGACCGGATTTTCTGGTCGGATTTTACCCGCCGGGTGGATGCTCTTCGGGTCCAATTCGGAATTGGCACCCGGAGCCTGGACGGTTTTCTGCAATTTACGGAAGAAACCCGGACGGCATCGCCTCTCGTCGTCACGCAAAAGACAACGGCTCTATGGCAGCAGATGGCAACGGAAGGCTATGCCGCAGCGGCCGTGGCGGCTCTGGAGCGCGCCGGATACAAGGCTTGGATCAATGCAGTGGGGGATATCGCCGTGTTGCCGCCGCCGCAGTCGCTGGACACCGTCCGAAGGGAATAGACGATATTCGCGCCGGCCAGCTAAGAGCTACGAGGCAGGCGAAGAATCGACAATGACCGTCCGAGGCGGACGCCAACAACGGAGAATATTACCATGATCGGCAGGTTACACGGATGATTTTTTCATTTGTCCCTGAACGCAAAGGAGATGACAATGGTTAAAAAGCTGACGATCCTCTCGGTTGTGCTGCTGTTGGCGGCCTGTGCTTCGGCAGGCAAACCCATCGACAAAACCCACATGGATGAAATTGCGAATGGCGTGCAGACCAAAGCCCAGATTCGCCAGTGGTTTGGCGAGCCTTACACGGTGAAGACCGGTCTCGCGGGGCATCCCGACGGATGCGTGGAGCGCTGGACCTATGAGTATGCCAAGGCCCGCGGATTCGGTAAGGTGACCTACTCGGAAGTGCTGGTTGTGGATTTTGACGCCGCCGGAAAGGTCTGCGACCATGCCTATTCCAAAACAGGGAACCCCTGATCCAATCCCTGCGGTATGGAGGATAGGTGGCTTCGGTTCTCCTATGCCACTCCCTAGCGGCTTTCATGGCCGTGTATTTTAATTTGTCTCAGAACCGGAGCAGCGTTGTTTGGGGTCTTAAATTCCCAGAAACAGCTTGGCCGTGCTGAAATAGATGAACAGCCCGGTGATGTCCACGATGGTGGTCAGGGCGGGGCTGGCCACCACGGCCGGGTCCCATTTCATTTTGGCGGCACCCAAAGGCAAAAGCGCGCCGATCAGGGTCGAGGTGACCACCTGCAACCCCAGCGCAATGGAAATGGCGATGCCGAGCCGGATCAACGAATAGCTGCCGGGAAGCACCGCTCCCCCGCCCAGGAAGAGCACTCGCCCGAAGGCGATGGTCCCCAGCAGCAGGGCCAGCAGCAAGGCCACACGGAATTCCCGGGACAGAATGCGCAGAATGTCTTTGGTCGAAACTTCATTGAGGGCCAGGGCCCGGACCACCAGAGTGGCGGACTGGCTGCCGGTATTGCCGCCCGTGTCGGCCAGCATCGGCATGAAGGCCGCCAGAATCGTAAACTGCATCAGCAGACCTTCGAAATTCTGGACGATAAGACCGGACACCAGTCCCAGCAGTGCCAGGGCGATGATCCAGGGCGCCCGGTTCCGGAAATGCTGCCAGACCGAGGTTTTCATGTACACGGCGTCTTCGTGGCTGCCGGCGATGGCCATGAATTTTTCCATGTCCTCGGTGTGCTCCTGGGTGATGATGTCCAGGGCGTCGTCCTGGGTGATGATGCCCACCAGCGCGTCGCCGCCATTGAGCACCGGCAGGGCCAGCAGGTCGAATTTCTGGATCGTGCGGGCGGCTTCCTCCCGGTCGTCATCCACCCGGACGGAGATGACCTCGGGATGCATGATGTCGCCGACCCGATCCTCCCGACGGGCGACAATAAGATCCTTGAGGGAGACGAAGCCCAGCAGCTTGCGCTGATCATCCACCACATAGGCGTAGTAGATCGTTTCTTTGTCCGGAGCGACCTCGCGGAGGCGTTCGACGGCCTGCTGCGCGGTCAGCCGCGGGGAGAGGGTGGCATAGTCCGATGTCATGACGGAGCCGGCGGTGCCCTCTTCGTAGGCGATCAAACGGCGGATATCTTCCCGCTCGGCCTGGGCCAGGGCCGGCAGAACCGCTTCCCGCCGATCCTCGGGCAGGCTTTTGAAGAGATCGGCGCGTTCGTCGTGGGGCATGGCGGTCATCAAACGGGCGATTTCATCGCGCGGCAGGGGTTCCAGGATGGCCATCTGGAGATCGCTCTCCAGGTGGCCGAAAATATCGGCGCGCAGGAATGGATCGGCCTGGCGCAGGACGCCCCAGGCTTCCGGGGCTTCAAGCGGGGCAATCATTTCGGCAATGGTGGCCGGGTGGCCGGACTCGCAGAAATCCTGAAGGGCTTTGGTGTCCCCGGCGGCAAGCAACTCGCGCAGCTCGGGGACCACGAGCGGATTCTTGTTGATCATGGTTCACCTCCCATATTGGCAGCCGCGTTGGCGGGACAATCGCGGCCGGAGGCGAACCGGGGCGTTAGAGGCGTTCCGCGCTGTACGGGGGGTACAGGCAGGGCGGACGCCGGCCCCTCAAACCTCTGGCCGCAGGACTATTCCGTCTTGCGCCAGGGTCGTCGGGATCGTCAGGGGACGATTCCCGGACAGGATTCGGGCTGCTGGTGCTGACAGCCGCATCGTTCATTGGAGATCCTTGCGATAAAGGTTGAAAATGTGGAGCATATGTTTCCGTGCGGTCTCCTTTTACGCCTCGGGATGTAAAATACAAGCTTTTTCTTCGATCGATCGGTTTGCATACGCCGCAAGTTGTCGGCCGGATCCTCCGATCGGCCGGAAAACCTGAAATGCAAGACGGTATTTACGACATCGTCATTTCCGCCGGCGCTGCCAGGGTTGCAGGGCAGGTGGCGCTCAAGGCCAATCGCCTCAACGGCGGCGCGGAGGGCTATCGCTGCCAGGGGAGGTTGACTCTCGCCGGCGGCAATCTGGCCGGGACCATCGGCATCAACAAGAGGGATGCCGCCGCGCCGGCAGTCCTGGGCCTTTTCAAAGAGATCGTCGTTCCGGTTGTGGGGCGCTACGACCCGGCGGGGCCATCCTTCGTTTTCGAAGGCCGCGCCTACGGGCACCATGTTATTCAGGTTGCGGTAAGCGGCACGTTTGCCACATCGTTTCCGGGCGCTAGTTGAATACCGCGCCCCGGAACACGAATCAGCAGCGACGGCCGGGGGCGGGCGCGGCGGGGAGAGAACACCCCCCGCACCAGGTTTAATCCGGCAGCCGGAAGGGAACCGTGGCCCGGTTGTTGTTGCGGTCCGGGTCGAGCAGGGTCTGATCCGGGTCGGCAATCACCATGAGCCGGTAGGCGCGGTCGGTTCTGTCGGGATTCACGTCGAAATGCCCCTCGATGTTCCGCGTTGTCCAGGCGCCCCCGGAAACATGTTCCACCGTAAAGCTGCCGCTCTCGATGGTATGGAAGTCGCTGGCGCCGTCATCGCGGTATTGCATCTCCCAACGGCAGGGGACAGCGGCTAAGGTGCCGGCCGGCCCTCCTGCGTCGGTTACCGCAAGATTGGTCAGGCTGACCTCCTGGTTGAAAGTGCAGTGCCAGACCGGTGCCGCCCAGGCGGAATGGCTGCCGCGGGTCAGACTGAAGTCCGAAGGATAGATGGCGATGCGCAGATCGTTGTCGGTGGCGCCTAAAACGCGCAGCTCGGCATTGAAGGTATTGTTGGCCGCGTCGCTATCGATGCTGGCGCCGAAAGGTTGAAGCCGGAATTCCAGCGGAAGGTGCCGGCCGTGACGCATGGCGGGGATCTCGTCGCGGGGGAAGGAAAACGGCACCCGGACCAGGAGGATACCGTCGGTCGCAGGCCTGTCCCGGTAGGTAAACGAGGCCCCCTCGGCCGGATGGGTGATATTATCGCCGGTGCGGGCGCTCAGCACCGTCAGGCGATTGTCCCAGGTCGTTCCCGGCGGCAGGTTGGGCGGGACCGGGATGCCGTTCCAGCGGACGCGGACCTCGAAGGTTCCCGTAACGGTGGCGCTTTCCCGCACGTCAATACCGGTGGCCAAACTGCCGACCCCCTCGAGGGTAACCGATTCGATGCCATAGTCGCAGCCATCGATGCGAAAGGTGCCGCTTTCGCCGAAGCAGCCGTCCCCGGCCTCGACGCGGACGCGATACCGTCCCGGTGTCATGTAGCGATCCGGCCGCCAGCGGATCGAGTTGTTCCCTTCGTCACAGTCGACGTTTGTTTGAATCCGGGTTCGCTCCCCGTCGGCCTGACGCACCGCATAGAGATTAACCCGGTTGGGACAGGTAAAAAGGCTCATGGCGTCCGGCATGGTCCAGGTGATGTCCGTTTCGAAATCCCGAATCACCGCAGGGGGGGTCAGGGCCCCCGTTCGCGGGGTCCGGACCTGGATGGCCGTGGGTTCGGGGGTTGCGCGCAGGGGCTTGGAGCCGGTGTCCAGACCGACGGCAAAATTGTCGCTAACGCCATAGACCGTTTCTCGGGTGGCGATGATCAAATAGTTGCGGCCGCTTGCGAGCTCTCCCGGAAGGAGCCAGGTAAAGGTGACGAGCGTATCGTCCGGTTCCCCGGACGCCGGAGGCGCGTAAGGACGCGTGGTGCGGGCCACCACATAGGCACCGTCGACCAGCTCGAAGGTAATGTCGCCGGCCGGGGCCGTCCGGGTAAAGCGGTATTGCACCCGCAAGGGTTCCCCCGGCAGGACATGGGTGGCTTCCGAGGGCCGCTCGATGCGGATGCCACTGTCCGTAAGGGCCTTGGTGGGACCCGCGGCCGATCCGCCCGCCCGGTGGATCCGCATTGGACTGGCGGGCTGGGGCCGATCGACCGAAACGAGCTCATTGGCCGGTGCCATGGGGGCCGTGGGCTGGCGTATACGGCCGGCGGCAGTGGTGCCGGCCACCGGCGTGGGCTGCCGCGGGCGTTTGGGCTTGTGGAGGGTTTGGCCCGCTGAAGCGGTTCCGCCAACCATAGGCGGGTTCGGGACCGTGACCAGCATGGCGTGGCGGGTCTGCCATTTTCCGGCATAGAGAATCGCCGTCACCCGCCCTGTGTGCATTATGGTCAGACCGGTATCGAGATCGGCGGTGTTCGCGTGCACGCGGGTGGCCGTCTTTTGGATAAGATCGCTCAGGCGCAGGTCGGCCCTGAGATCCCCGCTGCCGGAAGACAGTTTGAGGCCCACGGCCTTTACGAGGGTGGCATTGATTTTACGGCTGTCGTTGTTCTGGATAACGACGCGCAGCCGTTGGGCCTCGGCATAGAGGCGCACAATGGACAAAGCCCTGTTCTCCCGGGTGGGCGGCGCTGGAGCGAGCACCGGTTTGCCGGTGCCGGACTGGGGCATGTCCGGTGGATTGGACGCCGGTGCCGTTTTGCTTGTTTCGCTGGAGGATCCGGCGGGGATGATCACGCTTTTCTGGGCGGCATGACCGGGGAAGGCGATGCCCCAAACGGCCAGAGCGATGACGATGAGTCGGAGAAAGGTCGCGTAGCGGAGCATACCAAAATTCCTTTTGATGAATTAAGACAATTGGGGTTGCTTTTCGGAAAAAAGCGCTGCTATTTTAAAACCTTGTAAAAGCAACCCGGACGACGAATAGTATTCGTTTGATTCCGAAATCGTCCTGTACTTGCTAAGGTGCCGGTCGAACCCGAAAAGGTTCAAACGGAAATGTCTTTTCCCCCCATAGGAGATAGGCGGCGAAAACGTTCTTTCATTTAATGCCCGTCGCAATGAACTTTTTCCCCACTGGAAGCTACCCATGAACAGAGCGACATCGGCCGATCCGGATCACCGCCTGCTGAAGCTTGTGGCGGAAGGCGACCGCAGCGCCTTTCGGGAATTGTATGATGCGACCTCGCGGCGTATCTACTTCTACCTTTACCGCCTTATGCAGGATGCCAGCCTGGCGGAAGATGTCCAGATGGACGTTTATGTCGAGGTGTGGAAAGGGGCCGGAAAATTCCGGGGCCAATCGAAAGTGACCACCTGGATGTTCGGCATCGCCCGCAACCTGGCCTTTAAAACCCTGCGCAAGCAGCGCAGTCATGCCAATATCGACGACTATGTGTCGTTAGAGGACCCCGATCAGCCCGATCTGGACGCCCCGGATCGGCAAAGAATTGTAAAGCAGGCCATGACCATGATTTCCGCCAAACATCGCGAAGTACTCGACTTCGTCTTTTTTCACCAGATGCCCTATCAGGAGATCGCGTCGCTTCTCGATATTTCGGTGAACACCGTCAAGACCCGGGTGTACTACGCCAAGGCGGCACTGCTGAAAACGATGGACGAACTGGGGGTGACGAAAGATGATTTATGATGCCGAAGCCCTTAAGGAAATGATACCACTCTATCTGAATGGCCAGCTCAGCGACGAGGAGCAGAAAGCGTTCGCACAAGGCCTGAAGGACTCCCCCGAACTGGCGGCGGAGGTGGCGGAATATGAAGCTATACAAGCCAGCTACCCTGATCTGGAGGCGGAAACGCCTTTTCCGCCGCAGGATATCCTGTTCGGCAGAATTATGGATAAAATCGACCGTGAGGAGACCTCTCCTGTCCGGGACCAGGCGGTCGCCCGGGAGGTCAAATCCGGCTGGCGCGAAAAACTGGCGGACTTTTTCTACACAACCTTTAGATCTCCCAAAGTGGCCTGGTCGGTGGCGGTGGTTCAGGTCGTGGTGATGGTGGTGCTCCTGGCAGGCATGCCCCAACGCGGCACCTTCCAAACCCTGACCGCCCCCGGCCGCCTGCCCGATGGCCTGATTACCCTCAATGTCGTCTTCGACCCCGATACGCGCGAGAAGGATATGCGCGCGGTGCTGATCGACAACGGGGCCACGATCGTCGGCGGGCCTTCAGCCGACGGGCGCTATATCGTTGCCATTGCCGGCAATCGATCACGGCAAGCGGTCGCCGACGCAATGCTGCAATCCGGCGTTGTGGCTTTTGTCGGACAGCACTATTGAGGCCGGCCGTGACAGCCTTCCGCAGGCCCATTGCCCTGGTGACGGCGATCGTGACCGTCATGATCTGGTGTGCCGCCGTTACCGGTGCCGCGGCCCAATCCGCGCTGGTTGTCAAACCGCTGCCCGGGGCGGTTCGCTCCGTTCCTGCCGATCGCAAGAGTGCTTCGCCCGTCCCGGCGGCCATCGCCCGCCCGGACAAGGAAAAAGGGGCCACGGCCGCCAATTGCCCCCCCTTGGTCATCAACTCCGCCAACCAACTGCCCGGCGGTACTGTCCAGCAGCCCTATCTTTTTCGCATCACGACCAGTGGGGGTATGCCCCCGGTCACGTTTGCGCTGTTGAAACAACATCCTTTGCCTCCCGGCCTGAACCTCGAAAGAAGCGGATTGCTAACGGGCACACCGCAGGAAGCGGGGGAATTCGTATTTGCCATTGCGGCCGTTGACGGATGCCCTCAAGGATCGCGGAGCATCGAAAAACGGTTTGTCCTGACCATCAAAGCGGCGACACCATCGGTGATGATGCAAGAGGCGCCCCTACCACAAAAACCGGTCGAGGCCGTCAACGGCGCGGACAGTGTCATGATCACCAAGCTCAGCTTAGCCTTCGAAAACGGCCAGACCCGTATCGCAGTGTCCAGGGACCAGAAGATTCCGTCCGTGGTAGCCCGTTTTGAGCTGCAAGGCCGCGGCGTGATTTCCGGTTATTGGGTAACCCCCGGCAAGGCCCGTATTTTCTTTAAGCAAGCGGCCAGCGCACCCGAAGCCCGCCTCAGTCTGCCGGCGGGGACCGCGCTGCCGTCGGACCATGTCGGAATGCATGAGATTCGCATCGTCCTGACCGCCCCCAATAAAGAATTCCCCGGTGCCGTGGCCCGCTATGTGGTGCGCCCGGCCATGCCGCCCTCAGGGGACTATATCGAAGGGCAGCTCGTCGTGACGGTTCCCCTGCAAACCAAAGCCCGGATGGCGGCGGAACTGGGTGCCAAATTCGGGCTGCGGTTGCTGGAAAGCTATGCCCTGACCTCCCTGTCCCAGGCGATCCTGGTGTTCGAAACGCGCGGCGACGTCGTGGCGTTGGCCGGTCAAGTGGCCGGCGAAGCCGACGTCTTAATGGCCCAGCCCAACCAGATTTTTCGGACCCTGACGGAGCCCAGGAGCCCGCTGCAAAGTCTATCCCGGCAGTTGAATTTCCCGCAGCTTCATCGTGTGAGCCGTGGCCGGGGCGTCACCATCGCCATCATTGATACCGGGGTGGACATTCATCATGAGGACCTGCGGGCCAACATCCGGGACACCCGGAATTTCATACCGCAAGACCCCTACCGGGCGGAAATTCACGGCACGGCCGTGGCCGGCATTATCGCAGCGGCCCTCAACGATACCGGCATTGCCGGTCTTGCCCCGGAAGCCCGGATCATCGCGCTGCGGGCCTGCCGGCAGGTATCGGAGACCGACCCCCAGGGGCAGGGCCATTCCGTTTCCATCAGCCGGGCTATCGATGCGGCCCTGGAGAGCAAGGTGGACATCGTCAACATGAGCTTGGGCGCGGGCACTTGGGACCGGCTGATCGCCGCCCTCATTGGCGCCGGGAGCCGCCAGGGGATCCTGTTCGTCGCACCGGTGGGCAATCGGGAGGACCGCTCCGCACCGGCGTTTCCGGCGTCTCTCGAAACCGTGATCGCCGTGGGGGGCATCAAGGAAAACGGGGAGGTCTTCCCGAACCGTGAGCTTGCCGCGGCCGCCTGGGTGTGTGCGCCCTGCGACCATCTCTTTACGACGGTTCCCGGCAACCGTTACAACTTTCTGGACGGCACTTCCATCAGCGCGGCCGTGGTTTCCGGCCTGTTGGCGCTGTCATTGGAAAAGCGTCCCGACCTGTCCAAAGAAGACATACCCGCCGGCTGCGGCGCCATTCGCCAGTGGACCGAGGCGCTGTTAGGGATATCCCTCGACGAATAGCCATCACGGCCCCCTTCCTTCAAGACATCATCACCGGATGACGCGACAACCCGATCCGTCCTATCTTCTCGAAGTCAGCGCGATTGTGTCGTTTTAAGGCGGACGGGGGATCAAAGCGGGCGTGGTTGCTTGAGGATGGGCCGCGCGCCAGCGTAAACGGATGCGTGTCTGCGAGCCGTCGAGCAAGGGCCCGCACCGGAGTGCGCCATGCCAGCGCAGGTTTGGACTGTGGTATGGGACGGTGCTGGTCGAGGATACGGGGCGGCAAGGGGGAAGCCATCCGGCCTCCCCCAAGATATTCAAGGGTCATTTTGGGCGACAGCCGCTGCCCTCGCACCAGCTGTCAAGAGAACTTGGCATTTACTGCAGGCGGAACTCCCGACGATCGCTTTCGCCGACGAGGTTGTTTTCCTTGTCGAAGCCCTTCACCTGCCAGCCGTAGGTCTTCTCCGGTATGAAATAATGCCGCAGGGCCGGTTCGGGGAGGAGGTAATCTGCCTTGTCGGCCACATAAGCCGAAAACACGGGGCGATCTTCGTCCTTCAGGAAGAATTCCACCAGATAAGTCGCCACCCCGGGGGCCGGGTTCCAGGTTACACGGAACGGTGCGTAGGCCTCGATCGCCGTCCGGCCGGGGGTGGCCAGGTTGATGGGGGCCAGCGATGGCGTCCTGTCCGTGGTGACGTAGTAGATGGCCTTGGGAAACGGGATATCCTGATCGGGTTGCTGGATCATCAGACGGACGGTGTGGCTGCCCTCCCTGAAAGTCGGCAACCCGGGAGCGGGCGGTGTCCGCAGGGTCAATCGATTCCCTGAATTCAGGTATTGGTTGATATAGGCCAGAATCCGCCCGTCCACCAGCCAGTAGGCCCGCAGAAAGCCGGTGCCGGTGTATTGGAGGTCCGCACGAACGGCAAGATCGGTCGTGTTGCGTTTGACGGTGATATTGCCGAGGTTGTTGTCGAAATACAGTCGAATACTGGTAATTTGCAGCGGGCCCCCGCCGGCGGTGGTAATCGCAATATCGAGCGTCGCAATTTGATCCGGTATCTCAACATCGAGCGACGGTATTTGGTTCTGTGCAATAAATACCCTTCGATACTGGAATCGGCTGATTCCAAGCCTTTCAGCGCGCTGTAGGATTGTTTCGGAGATAACCAATTGTTCAACCGCCGTACCGATCCATTCGGAGGCTGCATTGGGTCCGGTCACCCGCTCACGCAGATTGGGTATTAGGGCGCGTTGCACTCTTCCCAATTCTGTCCCTCCGCTGACGAAAATCCCTTCCTGTGAAACAAAGTTCGGCGGGATAAAGCTCAAGACGTTGAAGTTGTACCGGACCGTGTGCACGGTTTGGGTGCCTCTGGCAATGGTGAGCAATGATGGACTGGTTGATACCGCTGCCGTGGCCAGGCTTGACCACAGGAGAAGAAGACATGCGCAACCTGCAAGTAAAAGTGATTTTTTCATCGGTTTCGCCTTAAGTTTGGATGATAATAAACCCGCGGCCTTAATTCGCATCGATTTCCCGCATGCCGGACATGCGGAACTGGCGGGGAAAGCTTGCGGAAACCCGTTTATGGTCGGCGGAGAAGCCTTTCACCTGCCAAAAGTAGGTCCTTCCCGGGATGAACTTGTAGCGGGCCACGGCAACGGGCAGTTTATAGTGCAGGTCCTCCGTAAAAGCGGACATCACCGGCCGGTCGGGATCGTCATCGATAAACTCGACCAGGTAGGTTTTTACGGCCGGGTTGCCTTCCCAGGCAAAGGCCTGCACGGCCGGATCGACGACGGCGGAATCCGGCGGATCGGTCAACACGATGGGGAGCCCCAGGGATTTGACATCGGTGGTCACGAAATAGCCGATTATAGTGGGGTTGAAGCGTTGCGCAGGGGTATTGATGACCAGGGTGACGATATGCAGTCCTTCCGCAACAGTGGGCAGCCCGGGCGTTTCAGGCGATGCGAGGCGGATTGTGCCCGATCCGGTCACGTACTGGGTGATGTCGGCAAAAAACTTGTCATCCACCATCCAGCAGCCCTCAAACAGGCCCGAACCGGTGCAGTCGATGTCCGCAAAGGCTTGAAGTCCCTCCTGACGGCGGGCAACCATGCGTTGGGTATCATGATCTTCGAAGCGCAAGACAATGCGGGTGATCTTCAGGTCCGAACCTGCTTTTTCAGCCGGCGCCGGAACAACGGCATACCAGCCCAGCAGAATCGAAACCGCAAGCGATATAACGAAGGTTGGTTTCATCACGGTTTTCCATTTAAAATCCGAAATGATAGCTGGTGGAGAAAACAAGCGTGATCATCGCGTCATTTTCCGTATCGTCCGTCAGGCGGTCGCGGGAGTAAAAATAGCGGCCCTCCAATCCCACGGAGGGGTTGGCGAAGCCGTAGAAGTCGTCTGTAATCGTATAGGTCAGCTTGGCGATGGTATCCAGAGAAACCATGTCGATGCTGTCGTCGCTGGTTTCGTTGGTGGTGTACGTGCCGGCCAGGTCATAGGTGAGTTTGTCTTTGATGATCGTTCCGTTCAGGTTGAGGCTGGCCGTGAAGGTGTCCGTATTCACATCGGTGGTCTCATCGGTGACCCGGGTCCAGTTCAGGCCGGCGGCCGTGCTGATCCATTCGGAATAATAGGCGGGTGTCAAACCCAACGAGAGAATGCGGCTGTCGTAATCCGCATCGGTCTTGTCGTCGCGTTCGGCGTAAGTCCCGGAGAGGCCCACGGAATAGCTTTCTTTGAAGTATCCGAGGGTGGTCGTGAAGGTATCGGTGGCGGCATCCACCTTTACCAGCTCATCCGGCTCATGGCTGCTCTTTTCGAGATTCCGTAAATACCCCAAGGTGGCCGTGATGTTGCCGAACCGGCCGAGGGTATAGTCGATGGCCCCATCCGTATAGGTGATGCGGGGATACAGGCGATCGTTCTCCACATTGTCGTGATAGCGCGCCAAGGTGATCTGGATGGCATCGTTGTCAAAGTTGAAGCCGCCGTTGGCGCGGATTTCTTCCCTGTCGTTGACCGTCCCGGAAGCGCCGATGACCTCATAGTCAGGGCTGATGTACTGGTAGGAGGCCCCGTAGGTGAATTGTTCGTAATAGCCGCTGGCGGCAAAACGGTAGGCGTGGCCGGTTTGCGAGGAGAATTCGTCCGACGTATTGAAGTCGTAATCGGAATAGCCTCCTTCGGCTTCCAGCAGCAGGCGCTGATCGAAGAGGTTCGACTGCAACAAGACGCCCGCCGCGTCACCCTTCCGGGCTCCCGAATCCACAGTCCAAATATTGTAGGAATCCTTTTCCACGCCACCGGTGAGATAGGCGGCCTTGACATTCATAAGCCCTGAGAACAGATCGGCGGTTCCGCTAAAAGCGCTGATGCTGTCGTCAGAGGAGTCGCTCAGGCCCAATCCGCCATTGAAACCGAAGAGATCCCGGCTGCTGGTATTCGACGCCCGGAAGGCATAGTCGCCGTAGGTGACGCCGGCCGCGCCACCGCGCCGGGAGAGCCCCTGAATGAGATAGGGCGTGAGGTCGATGGGGATGTCGCCGACTTCGGTATAGGCCTTCATGTCATCCTGGGTGTAGCTGGCGGTGAGCAGGAAATCGGCCAGATTGACCCCGGATTCTTGGGGCGGCGGTACGGGCTGGTTTTGCTTCAGGTACCACAGATTGCCGTCGGCCGTCGCTTCGAAGCCGCCCTCCTTGATCTTGGATGACGAACTGAGATTGCCGGTGACCTGATAGTTGGATTCGTCTTCGAAGCGTCCCCGACGGTAGACGGCCGACCGGTAGACCGCCCCGACGTCATTGTTCGAATACGCTTCCTCGAATTGCCCCGAATGGCGGCTGTGAAACGATTTTTGTTCTTCCACCTGTGTGCCGTCGGCGTAATAGACGATCACCATGAGAAGATGATCGCCGGAGGGCAACGGCTCGATGGGCTGATAGATGAAATCATACTGGTCCTGCCGCACCAGGGCCGTGATATCGGTACCGTCGAGGATGGCCAGATAGCCTTCGACGTTTTCCAGACTTGAAAACCGGAACCGGATAACAGGCTGTTTGCCGACCACGGTCGACTGCTCCTGGGGGTCGATCAGTTCGATAATGCCCGAGGGATTGCTTTCCGCAGAAGATTCGCCGGCGGCGAGGGCGGGCACCGCCCGTGACGCCCAAGCCATTACAAATAAAAGCACCAACAGAATCGGAAGGGAAGGTGTCTTTCGCATAGAACGCTCATCAGCTGGGGTGGCAGATTCAGTATTCCGGCTCAGTGACGGGTCTTCAAATCGATTGTCACGGGAAAATTGTGTAATGGCGCTTGGTTCCATAACCTATCTTACTAATGGGATGCTGTCAATTCGGCGGTGGTGTACTTGCAACGATGCCCCTTACTTGGCAAACACGGCCCATCGCCCAAAGGTTTCAGGTGGGGCCGGAATCGTTTCGCTTAGGATTTCAGTACTTCTTTTCCCGTCCCGGGTCCTGTGAAACCCTGGGGGGTGTCCGCGGTCAGTTCAGGGTGATGATCTTCTCGTGTAGCTTGATGTTGGAAGGTTTCAACAGCACATGCACCTTCAACCGCGTTCCGGGGGGCACGGAATAAGCGCTGTAGTCTCCGACGAGTTGGACCGTGCCCTCGGCGGGGATGGTTTCAGTGGACCAGATGGTCATGCCCTGCTGACCGTTTTCCAGCGGCCAGCCGGCAATGCCCACCGGCAGCGGCAGGGCGGTGTTGTTTTTGACCGTCGCTACCCATTGCCGGGTTCCCGGGTACCAGGTGATATCCTGCACGATCGCTTTGATCTTTGACCGGTCGGCGGGTTTCGTCATGTTTCCGATGGTGGGTTTCAAGGACAGGTTGTAGGTGTCCAGCACAGCGTAGCCGGGCTGCTGCCCCGCGGTCTCATCCCTGAAAATGGCTTGCAGGCCAATGGGGGCGGCCACATTGCTCATCCCGGAGCACGAGGTGCCGCTACCGGCCGGAATGACCTTGGTCATTTCAGCGCCGGCGCGTCCATCGGAAGCGATCGGACGCACCGACACTCTAAGGGCATAGGCCGTATTGTTCTTCAAGCTCGTGGTCCACTTGTGCTTGGCCGGATCGAATGCGGCCCTGGTGATGTCGACATCGAGGGGGGGGACATCGGTGGTCATCGAATCCAGCAGGACGCCTTCGTAATGCATTTCAAGTTGGAGCCGGATGGCCGAACTCGACCGGTTCCATCCATAGCATCCGGTCATTGACTGGCCGGGGCGAAGTTCCAGGCCCGTGTTGACGGTATGAACCGGAATCCGCCCCCCGTTCTGCAGAATCTGGAAGGTTTTGAATTGCGCCTGCCGGAGGTTAAGGGTTGCCGCGCCGGTGTTTTGAATATCATATGTGAATAACCACTTGCCGGAGGGCTCCGTTCGGAATCCAATGGCTTTAATTTTCGCTTCCCGTTTGAGTTCGAAGGCCTGTTTCTCGAGCGGCGCCTTGATGGGGAGCGCGGGTTTTTTCGGGAGCGCGGTCTTATTGAGGGTTCGCGCATCCGCTGCCCATAGTAGACCCGGGAAAAGTCCCACCATCAGCACACCCAGGAAAAGTTTTTTCCGAAACGACCGCACGACGGTTTTTACGCTCATTGGTTTTCTCCTCGATTGCTTTTTGTATTCAGGTTCAGGTTTCGATGACCGCATCAAATTCATATGCGCAGGTCACTGAGCCGTAAAAGGCGTTCGGGACTACGTGACCCTTTGGATGCAAAAGGTTCAAAAAAAAAGGGGCGGCCACGGTTGGGCGGGTTCCCCGCGACCGTTTCCTGCGCAAAGGCCATTGCCCGGCAGGGAACCACCTGCGGCAGGCGATAGCGAACCGAAGCCTTCTGCGAGATGTCAAATGGCCCCATCCTGAACGGTTTTTCAGAAGAAAATGCCCGGTACCTATCGTCAGGAAAGGGAAATGTCTTATGTTTGGGGAATAGACTTTATGCGAGCGGCCAGGACCCGGCGCATGGACCCTGCGGTCCTGACCAAGGAAGCCTTTTCCCAAGAAAGGAGCAACACCATGAGTGCCAAAAAAATCTTGATGCTGGTCGGCGATTTTGTCGAGGATTATGAAGTGATGGTGCCCTTCCAGGCCCTTCTGATGGTGGGGCATACCGTACATGCGGTCTGCCCCGACAAGAAGGCGGGCGAGACGGTGCGCACGGCGGTCCACGATTTCGAGGGCGACCAGACCTATAGCGAAAAGCCGGGGCACAATTTCGCCCTGAACGCCACCTTTGACGAGATCAGGGCCGAAGACTACGATGCCCTGGTCATTCCCGGCGGGCGTGCGCCGGAATATATCCGCCTGAACGAAAAGGTGCTCGCCATCGTGCGCCATTTCGCCGAGGCCGGCAAGCCCATGGCCGCCATTTGTCACGGCGCCCAGGTATTGGCCGCAGCCGGGGTGGTCGCCGGCAAAAGCTGCTCGGCCTACCCGGCCGTAGGGCCGGACGTCACCCGGGCCGGGGGCACTTATATGGACATCCCGGTGGACAAAGCCCATGTGGACGGCAATCTGGTCAGCGCGCCGGCCTGGCCGGCCCATCCGGATTGGCTGGCTAAATTCCTGAAGGTGTTGGGGACCAAGATCGAACCCTGACGCTATGAATGACAAAACCTGACTGCCACCGAGATCCGCGCGGATGCGGGTTGTTTGCCCAGCGCAGCTTCCCGCGTCCCTGTGGTATTCCGCCGGAGGCCTGCGTACGAAAACGCTGCCCGGGCATACGTGGGCCCGGATCTAATGAGGACGTTTGGCTATGAGCCCGAAACCGGTCCCCGGCCTGGACGCGCATTCGCCTGATGCCGATATGCAAGCCCTGCGGGCGCGTTGCCGGGCGCTTGAAGATACCCTGGCGCGCATGGAGCAGCGCAACCGGCTGCTGGGGGACAGTGCGCCTTTCGGCATTTTTACGATCGACCACGAAGGCTGCATCAACGGGCTCAACAACAAAATGCGCACCATTCTGGGATGGCCCGCGGCACCCCACCCGCCGGAGGCCAGCGCCTTTGAACTGCCCATGTTCATGGAAACCGGTGTCGGCGATGACCTGCGTCTGTGCCTGAAGACGGGCCGCGCCGCTATCAAGGCCCACCCCTGCCTCAACCATCGGGACGAGTGCCTGCAGCTGCGCTTTCACATGAGCCCGGTAATGAATGCCGCCAACCAGGTCGAGGGCGTGATCGTGTTCGTGGAAGACTTCTCCCTCATGCAGGAGGCGGCCGAGGCCGTCCGGGAAATCGATCACCGCTACCACGTCCTGTTTCACTCGGCGCCGGTGGCCATGATCGAGAGGGATGCTTCCCAGCTCAAGCGCCATATCGAAGAACTCCGCAGCCGGGGCATCGACGATCTGGAAGTCTATTTTAAGGAAAATCCGGAGGAGGTCCTGAACTGCATCCAACAGGTCAAGACCATCGATTTCAACCGGGCCTTCATGGACCTGCTGGACGCCGACAACCGGCAGGATTTATCGTTTGGCGTATCTTGGGGCGATCCGCAGGAATTCAGGGCGTTGGCGCGGGAAGTCATCCTCATGATTGCCGGCGGTGATATCCGGGAGGAACGGGAACGGGTGATCACCTCCCTTAAAGGCCGGCGCAAAACCGTCTTGACCAAGGGGCTGGCGGTTTCGGGCTATGAGGATACCCTGTCGCGCCTGATCATCACCTTGGTGGACATCAGCAAGCGCAAGGAGGCGGAAGATGCCCTGCGTGAAAGCGAGCGCCAATTTCGGGAACTGGCCCTGCGGGACACCCTTACCGGTCTGTACAACCGCCGTTTTCTCTACCAGTCACTGCCCGCGCTGATTGCCTCCGGTCGCTACGACAGCCGCGGGATAGCCTTGATTTTCATGGATCTGGATAATTTCAAAAGAATCGTGGATACCCACGGTCATCTCCACGGCAGCCAGGTCATCAAGGAGGTGGCCGCCACTATCCGGGCGCCTCTGGTTTCACCGGCCTACGCCGTCGCTTATGCCGGCGACGAATTTGTAGTGGTGCTGCCGGGCTGCGATCTCCTCCAAGCCCGGGAAATGGCGGCGCGTATCCAACAGGACATTCGAGAGGCGCTCTACCTGCAACAGGAGGATTTGAAGGTCCGGGTAAAAGCCAGCATGGGGCTGGCCGCCTATCCGGCCCAGGCCAAGGATGCCGGCGAGTTGCTGGCCTTTGCGGACCAAGCGTTGTTTGCCATGAAGGTTCGGGGTAAAGACGGCGTCAGGGTGTATGGATAAAGGGTCCGGTTTTTCCCATCGGAAGGTTGCTATACAGGGGCGGGCAGGTTGAGGGCCTGGAGACGGCAGCCGGCCGGCCGCAGTGCGATGATGCTCAGAGCCCCGTAAGCGACGCCGACGGAGAAGAGGTTTTCCAGGGGCATCCCCAGCAGGCGGCAGAGCAGCACACGGATCACTCCGGCGTGGGTCACCACGAGGGTCCGGCGTTGGGGTTGACAGAGCCGTTCTTCGAAGAAGGGCCATACGCGACGATCGAGATCCCGGAAGGATTCCCCGCCGGGCGGGCGGTGGTCGGCGATGCAGCGGCCACGCTGCTGAAAGGCCTGGGGATCACGGCCTTGAATGGCGGCAAAGGACTGGCCCTCCCATGCGCCCAGTGCGATCTCCCGCAGTTCCGGCCGGGCCCGGGGCGTTTGCTGGCTGGCCGCGCCAATGATTCGGGCGGTATCCAGGCAGCGGGAAAGGTCGCTGCAAACAATCGTATCCAGTTTCACCGTGGCAAAATAGGCGGCCCAGGCCTCGGCTTGCACGCGCCCCCTGCCGCTCAGGGGCCGATCCCCCTGACCGATATAGTGGCGGCCTGCACCGGTTTTTTCCACGTCGCCGTGGCGCAGGAGAAAAAGCCGGCCGCTGTCTTCGGTGCCGTTTGGAGGCTGCGTCGGCGCGACGGTCATCTCTCCATCTCCCCGTGATTTTCTGTTTCCCCAATAATGGTCATGAGGGCGCGGCCCGCAGCCGTTTCCACCTTGGCCTGCACGCGCCGGGCATTGTCCCGGCGGCGGGCGATGGCGGCGGCCACATCCGGGTCCCGGCCGTATTTGTCCATCTTACGGCCAAAGCGCTCTTCAAGATCCACCAGCCGGTCGCCCGCCGCCAGTTTGTCCGCCAGAAAAACGATCTGGGCCTCGTCGAGGGGGGCTTCCCCATCCACCGCCAGATCCATGTGATCGGCCACCAGGGGGGCCAGACGGGGGAACCCGTGGGTTTCGAGCAACCGCGCTCCGGCCCGGGCGTGGTCGGGTTGGGTACGGGCGATGTCATGGAGCAGGGCCGCGGCTTCGGTCAGCTCGCTGTCGATAGAGACCCCGGCCGCCGCGAGGGCGTCCGCCAGACGCCGGGCGATCGCCGCTACGGCCCGGCAGTGGGCCACGACATCCGCCGGCAGTTTCTGAATGCCCTCCATCAATACCCGAACTTCGGCGGCGGAAGGTAGATCGCCGCGGAGCGACCGGGCCTGGAGGCGGCGGTAGTCGGCGGGGGTGTCCATATCCATCAGGACGGCTTCATCCGCCACGGGAAGCTCTCGGCTGGCGGCCTCCCGGTCTTGCAGGCAAGCGCGCAGGCCGCCGGTCCCCTTCCAGGATAAAATTCCCGGTATCAGGTCGCGCTGGATCAGCGTGGGGTGCCCGCGTCGATCATCGAAAAGCGGGTAAAGAATAGCCGGCCTCCAGGCCTGGAAGGCGTCAACCAGCCGGCGGATCGTATGGGGACGGACCAGGGGGATGTCCGCCGGGTGGATGAAGAAGGCCGGGCAGGATGCGGGCAGCGCCCGGATACCTGCCTGCACCGAAGAGAACATGCCCTGGCAGTACTGCTTGTTCTCGACACAGGACACCTTCAGGGGCGCCAAGGTCTGCTGGAGCTCGTCCGCGCGGTGACCCGTCACGACGATCAGATCGCTGATTCCGGCGGAAAGGAAGGCCTGAGCCACGCGTTCGATGGCCCTGCCTGAGCCGATCGGCAGCAACGGTTTGAACCGCTCCATACGGCTTGATTGTCCGGCCGCCAGGATGACGGCCGCGATGGCGCTAGTGCCTTTCACGGAGCATCCCCCGCCCGGACGGCGATGAGCTCGGCCACGATGCTTACCGCAATTTCCTCCGGGGTTTGGGCCCCGATGGCCAGACCAATGGGGGAATGGACCCGGTCGATGGCCGTCTGGGCAATTCCCTGGTTGAGAAGGTTGCGGTAGATGGTCGCCCGTTTTTTGCGGCTGCCGATCATGCCGATGTAGCCGGCGTTGGTGGCCAGGGCGCCGGCCAGGACGTTCTGGTCGTGCAGATGGCCCCGGGTCAGGATCATCACGAAGTCGTCCGCACCCGGCGCCGGACCGTCGAAGGCCTGATCGAAGTTCTCCAACAAATGGATCGCGTGAGCATCGGGGAAGCGCTCCCGGTTGGCGAATTCCCGGCGGTCGTCGTAGACATGCACCCGGAAGCCCACCAGAGCGGCCAGGTGGGCCGTGGGCCGGGCCACATGGCCGGCGCCGAAGAGATGGGCGGCGCACACCCGCCCGGCCGGCTCCACCACCACGAAGGCGCCGTCGAAAGCCAGGGTTTTGGCCCCCGGCGTAGCGGCCGCCGCCATGATTTCCTCCCGTTCGAAGCCGGTCAGGGGAAAGGTCCCCTGGAGGTCGCCACCGGCCTCAATCAGGCAATGGGTGACCCGGTCCACCGTCTCCCCTTCCGCTATAACGTTGGTTAAAAAGCACCCCGGTGCGCCTTCGGCGATGATCTGCCGCCACTTTTCGAAGATCGCCCGGTCGGCATTGCCGGGAATCACGCAGTCCAGGAGCACCTCGGCTTGCCCGCCGCAGATCATGTCCATGGAAGCGACGGTGTCGTAGCTCAGATCAAACGGCATGACGGCCGATTGCCCGCGGGGAATCAGTTCCACGGCCCGGGCCATGACCCCGGCCTCCAAAAGGCCGCCGCCGATGGTGCCGATGCCTCGGCCGTCGGCCGTGACGATCATTTTGCTGCCGGCTGTCCGGGGGGTGGAGCCTATGTGGCTGATAATCGTGGCCAGTACGAAGGGCGCCCCGCTATCGAGCAGTCGGCAGGCCTCCTCGGCGATCGTTTTCATGGATGGGATTTCCTTTCTCGCAAGTCATGAATCCGTCTTTTGGCGGATCCTGTCGAAGCCGTCGTTCGGCCCAGGGCCGGACGGATGCCGACGGTCAGCAAGCCTGCCGCCTGTGCGGAACAAATGGCCGGCAGTGAGACCACTGCCTGCTCGATGCGTTTTCGCAGAGACGCGAACGCTTCCGTTTCCCGGACCTCAACCCATAGCATCAAATGGGCGCCCTCTTCGGCCGGGTGAATCTCGGCTCCGTAGTCGAGGACACCGTCGATCCTGAAAAGCGCTTCGTCCAGGTGGCCGATCAGAAGGGGAGGCGAATTTTCTCCCAGTGAAAGATGGTCATGCCAGCGGCCCTGGACCGTGTCCAGGGTTCGTAAGGCCGTCCCACAGGGGCAGGGCTGCAGTTTAAACGCGGCCCGGTCACCGGTGCAATAGCGAATGAGGGGCATCCCCTCCCGGGTCAGGGTGGTAAAGACGATGTCGCCCGGGTGGCCGTCAGGTACCGGCCGGCGGGTCCGGGGATCGACGATCTCCACCAGCAGGTCTGCTTCCCGGACATGGTAACCGCAGCGGGCGGCGCATTCCACGGCACCGCCCAGCCCCATTTCGGTCATGCCGTAGTGCTTGAAGACCCGGCAGTCCCATTCCGTTTCAAGGGCGGCAACGGTGGTCTCGGGCACATAGTCCGTGGTGAGCAGAACGTTGCGGATGCGGCCGGCCAGGCGAGGACCGTCTTCATGACGGGCCATGGCCAGCACCTGGACCGGAATGCCCACCAGGCAGTCGATGCCTTCATCCAGGGCCGCTTGGATAGCGGCTTGCGGATCGCGCACCGGACCGTGAACGATGCCGCGGACGTCCATGCGGGCCAGGGCTCTGATGAGCAGATCGCCCACGCTGCCCGGGAGCTGCCCCGGCATCAGAATCAGCACCCGCTGGCCCGGTCCCACCAGGGTCGACATGCCGTGCTGGAAGAAATCCACGGTCAGCTCCAGGTCCGCGTCCGTGAAAAAGAGACGTTTGGGGGCGCCCGTGGTGCCGGAGGTCTCCAGGGTCACGGCGCGTGCGATGCGGTCCCGGGAAACGCAGAGCAGGGCCAGGGGATCCCGGCGCAGATCGGCAGCGGTGGTGACGGGCAGGGCCGCCAGATCGTCCAGGGATCCCAGCGGCAGGGACAGATCCGCCAGGTGCCTGCGGTAAAACGGGCTGTTTTGACGGACGTGGGCCAGGGTGAGGTTGAGGGCCGCCAGCTGGTAGCGGGCCAGGTCGTTCCGCTGCAGGGGGCGTGCCCCGGACTGACCGATCCTGCGGTGGGTCCATCGGTCGAGGGGTGTTGTGGTGTAGGACGTCATGTCCGGTAGAGCCTCTGGCCCCGGCTGCTGGTGAGGTTGTAAAGGCAAAAGGGCACCAGCCGGGTATCCGGCGCCATAACGTGGATACAGCAGTCGCGCACCCGCTCCAGGTCCAGGTTCCAGACATCCTGGAAGGCCATGGCGGAAACGGCCAGCATATGGGTTTTGGCTCGCCGGAGAAAGGCGTCCAGATCAAGGGGGTCGCCAAGTGTGTTATCGTCGGGAGGTTGTCGCTGGAAGCCGGAGGCGCAGGCACACGGCTGGGGGGCTGACCATTGCCGGGCCACCGCGCCGATGGCATGGGCCGCCCCTATTTCGGCATTGACCGGTTGGGGGCAGCACGACCCGGACCAGGGGCCGCCCACGGGCCGGACGGATCGGTCGGGCATCACCATGAAGTTGGCGCTGAAGCTGCACAGGGCATTTTCACATCCGGGCGGTGAAAAGTGGGCGGCCTGGAAAGCGCCTTCCGACTGAGCCTCGATCAGCCGCATGAGCCGGGGCAGGGTAATGCGGTCCGCATCCGCCGGCGGATGGGGGTAGCGGCCGAAGTAACTGACCGGCTGGAAGTGGACCGCGCGTACCACCGGGGAGTGCGCCACGGCCAGCCTGAGGATATTGCCGATGTCCTGATCGTTGACTCCGGGCACGAGGGTGGGTACCAGCACGACCCCGATCCGGTGGCGTCCGCAGGCCGCGATGGCCGCCCGTTTGTCTTCCAGGAGGGCGCGGCCCCGCAGCCGGCGGCAGATGGCATCGTTGGTACCGTCGAACTGGAGAAAGACCGAGGACAGACCGGCGGCTTTAAGGTCCCGCACGAAGGCCGGATCCCGGGCCAGGCGCAGGCCGTTGGTGTTGATCTGGAGGAAGCCGAACCCGGCCTCCCGGCCCATGGCCACGATTTGCGGCAGGTCGTCCCGGACGGTGGGCTCCCCGCCGGAAAGTTGGATGTTGCTGCCGGTGCCGGCCCGGCGGGCGGCCGCATACCATTCGGCGATCGTATCGAGGGACGGATCGGCGCTGTCCTGTTGGCCGGCATCGGCATAGCATACCGGGCAGGCCAGGTTGCAGCGCTGGGTGACTTCCAGAATGATGGTGCAGGAGCGCTGGCGGTGATCCGGACACAGGCCGCAGTCGAAGGGGCAGCCCTTGTCCACCGGCCGGGCGCAATGGGGCGGACGGGTGGGGATCTTGGGCCGCTGCCAGCTAATGAAGGCCGGTTCGCCATCCCAGATCCGGGCGGCAAAAAAGCCGTGTTCCGGGCAGGTTTTTTCCAGATAGACCGCCGGGCCGCTTATGACCCGGCGGGCCTCCAGACGCGCCAGGCAGACCGGACAAAGGCTTGCGGTGGGTTGGGAAGAAGGATGGGAGGACATCAGGGCGTCGGCTCAGGCGGCATAGGGATCGACGTCATTGGCCATCAGGATTTCCATGGCCTTGGCAAAGGTTTCCGCCACGATGCCGCCACAGCGCTGGCGGGCGGCGGCCGGGCCGTCTTCGCCGGTGATGGTCTCGCAGGCGCTGCCGCCGTAGCGGGCCCCCACCTGCTGGTCGAACCAGTCGGCCAGCTCGTTCAGCATGAAGAAAAGGCGGTCCGATTCGCTTTCCGTATCACTCCCCTTGGCGGCATACAGGGCCAGCAGACAGCACCCGCCTGTCAGCGCGCCGCAGGTGGCCCGCCCGCTGCCGCACCCGTAGGCCGGGCCCGCCATGGCGCGCACAAGGGCCGGATTGTCTTCTCCGCGGGCTTCCAGGGCCAGCTGGACAATGATCTGACTGCAGTAGTAGCCCTGAGCCGCCAGTTGCAGCATGCGGATCCGGGTATCATCCATGGGGGGGTCTCCTTTTTTGGCACACCAGCAGGCCGTAGCCCGGCCGTCCGGTCGCTCCGGAACCCGGGCGGCAAGTGGCGCACCAGAGATCCGTGACCGGAATACCGTCCCAGACCAGCTTGGCGGCCAACCGCTTGAGGTGCTCCGAATGGTCCTCCCAAAGGCTGAGCGCAAACCCGGCATTCGCTACCCGCTGCTCAAGTCCGTGGCGGGTAAGCGCGCCGGCCAAGCAGCCACGTCCGGCGGGGGGCGGTGTCACGTCCGGCGGTCCGCATGACCGCCAGTAGAGATCGGCCACTACCAGATGCCCGCCCGGTCTCAGGACGCGGTAAAATTCCGACAAGGCCTTTTGATGATTTGATAGAAGGGACAGGACGCATTCGCAAAACACGGCGCTAAACAGGCCCGAGGCAAATGGCAGGCGTGCGCCGTCCCCCCGGACCAGAGGCAGGGCGGGGTAACCCTCCTGAGCTTCGGCCAGCAGCAGAGTGGCGGCATCGATCCCGACGGCGGCGGCTCTAAAATGGTTTTGCAAAAAAGCGGCCGTGGTCCCGATCCCGCAACCCACATCCAGCACCCGGTCCCCGGTTGCAAATTCGCAGAAGCGCGCCGCGCGCTCGGTCAGTTTCAGCCCCCCGGGCCGCAGGGCCGGGCCGATGGCTTTCCGCAGGGCGGGGGATTCGTATGGTTGAGAGAGCTGCATATGCGGTTTTCTCTTCTGCTACCGGCAATTAATCTTACCGTTTTTCATTTTGACGCACATCGGAATAGTTGTAATTTATAATGGGATATACTTCGTTGTTATTTTTTACATCGTTCATTTTCTTCCACGTGGAAGAAAACGAAGCAATCACGCCTCGGCGTGACAGGCTTCAGACGCCCGTGTCCCGCGGCCCCTGCGGGGCTGCCCTGCGCGTCGTCGACACGGCCGGAGCACGCGGAAACGCGCCCGCCTTCGCCAAGGCTACGACGGACTCAAACCCGCCTGCGGTAAGCCTTCGGCGGACAAGCAGGCCGCGCGCTTTGACCCGGTCGCATCAACGATGCTCGGCGCGGGACAAAAGGAAGCAAACTCATCACCTCGTCTTCTATGCTGAGGTACCTTAACTTTGATGCAATCGTAAATCACCATAAAAGCATTTTTATATCCCAGAAATGGCGGGGATTCAGTCGTATCAATAAGTTCTGAACTCATTTTTTCGTCGAGGAGACAGATTCCATCAAACCTGAGCGTAATTCAATTTAAATAAATGCGGATCTTTGATCTGCATTTATTTATCTTCCAGGATCTGTTCTACTTCGGCCATCTTCCCGGTGGCCACCGCTTCGGTGATGAGGACCGTCCTGCAGGTGGGGCAATAGGGCAGGTCCGTGGTGAAGCGGTTGTTCATATAGGTCACTGCCACCTGCCCCACCACCAGATCACAATCACAGGTGCCGCAGCGCCATTGCAGATCCTCCGGCCGCACGTTGTCGTTTTTCATGGCCCCGGCACCTCCATGCGGTGGGCGTAGGCGTTGTGGATGCGGTAGCCGTCGTCCAATGGTGAATATTCCACCCAGAAAGTGGCCTGATAGGGGCGGAAGCAGGCCAGCCAATGGCCGCTGTCCGGGTGGTGGAAGGCCTGGCCGCCCTTTTGGACATGGCGGAGGACCTTCTCGATATCTTCTCTCAGGATGCGGCGGGCGTCCAGCAGATCCACGACCGTCGAATCCATTTGCAGGACCAGGGGCGTTCCGGCGGCAGCCGACGGTTCGTTCCAGAGCTCACGAGCCAGGTGTTCCCTGAGCCGCAGGCGGTTTTCCCGCCGCCGGGACCAGCCCGGCCGCGGCCGGGCCGACGGATCGGTCTGATTCGGGTCCGGGAAAAGCAGGTCCAGCAGGTGGAGAGATCGCTTGTCCACGGCGGCCAGGTTGTCCCGGCACATGGCGCAATAGGCCAGGTAATCCAGGCCGCTGCGGCTGCCCCGCTTTTCGGCCACCTCCCGGGCCAGGGCCGGATTGGCATTCTGCATCAGGCCGCCGAAGCCGCAGCATTCGGTATGCGCCCGCCCCAGTTGGAGTTCTTCATAGGGCACCCCCATGCGCGCCAGGAGGCGCCGGGCAGCGTCCTGAACCGTTTCTTCACCGCGGGTGGTGCAGGGGTCGTGCACGGCCAAAGGGACTTGGCGGGGCTGAAGGCGGTCAGGGGGGAGCTCCATTTCGTCCAGGATCTCCCAAAGGGAAATGGGGTCGGCCTCGGGCAGGTGGTCCTTGAAGATGCGCAGGCAGCTGGCGCAGGCCATGACCGGGCGGGGGCGCCCCAATCTTTCCCAGCGTCCCTTCCAGAGGTTCAACTCGGTTGCAAAGCGCGCCTGCTGCCCGGCCCAGTGGGCCGGCGCCCCGCAGCAGCCCAGCATCAGGGCCACCCCGTCGGTCAGGTGGTGCCGCAGGTGGTCGTAAACCCGGGGCACCTGGCCGGGGGCCGAGGCGCACAACTGGCATCCCGGAAAGAAAAGATAACGGCTGGTGGTGCGGCCGGGTTCGTGCCGGGCCAGGGCAAACCGGTCGCTCTGGGAGAAAGCCATGTCCTGGAGGGCGAAGTCATGGGCCGAAGGGGGCATCTTGCTGCGCCCCACCATGCTCTGGCGGGCGGCCAGGCAGAGATCCTGCATGGCGAAGTCATGGGGGCAGACCGCCTCGCACAAACCGCAAAGGCTGCACGAATTGATCAGGCGGTTGGCCTTGCGTTCCCCCAGCACCAGGGCTTCGTTGTTGTAAATTTCCCGGACGTAGCGTTTGGGATAGGCGCCGAAATGCGCCAGGTAGGCGCAGACCTTGACGCATTCCAGGCACTGGCACTGGATGCAGCGCCCGGCTTCATCGAGGGCTTCCGTCTCGCTGTAGCCCGAGCCGGGATCGGCCGGTGTCACGGCCGTCAGGGGCGCGATGCCCTGGAGGTTCGTATAAAGGCGGGTGCCCTGGGGACCTTCCTTTTCCCGGCCGGCGGTAGGGGAGACCTTTTGCAGCCAGCGGTCCATGGTGGTGGCGGCCCAGCGGCCCTGGGCGGTCTGCCAGACGGGCGAGGGGTGGTCGCCGCCGGAAAAGAGGCCCTCATCTCCGGTGGTACCGAAAGAGCCTTGGGGGGCGGCGGTTGCCGGAGCCATCGCCCAGGGGTCGGGCGATACGGCATCCAGACCGACATAGACGGCGGCATGGTCCTTCCGGCAGCGTTGGCCGTCTTCAGCGGTAGCGAATCCGGTGCCGGTTTTGAAGCGGACGCCCAGGGATGTCATCAGGCGGATTTCCCGCTCGATAATCTCCCGGGAGAGGCGCTGGGGATGGCTGCGGAGGAGAAAAGCCGCGGGCTCTTGTTCCGGTACGTAAACTGTGACCGGATAACCCTTGCGGGCCAGATCCCAGGCGGCGGTGAGGCTGCTCAGCCCGCTGCCCACGACAGCGATGCGATGTGTTTTTGCGGGCAGCGGCATCACCCGGCGGCGGTCTTCGGTGCGGCTTACACAGGCGCGCTCCAGGTCGCCGATCCGGATGGCCTCACCGGCTTCCTTGCGGTTGCAGGCCGTCTGGCAGGGCGTGTCGCAGATCCGGCCCAGGATGCCGGGCAGGGGCATGACCCTGTGGAGCGTTTTAAGGGCATCCGCCCAGCGGCCGCCCTGCAGGAAGCCGATAAAGGCCCGGGCGTCCACGTGCAGCGGACAGGCGGCCATGCAGGGGGGCGGTTCCTCCTGGATGCAGCGCTGCTCCCATTGCCGGAGTTCCGACTGGTCCAAGACGTTTTTCTCCCGGCCCGTTGAGCGCCTCCCGGAGCAGGCTGCGGGAGGCGCTGGGGCGTTTATGGTAGCGGGGGGATCGGATGCCCCCCGGGTTTCAGCCGGCGGCCTGCAACCCGGCCAGCACTTTCTCCGGCAGGGCCGGCAGCTGTTTGATGCAGACGCCGCAGGCCTTGTTAATGGCGTTGATGATGGCCGCATGGGGGCTGGTCAGCGGCAGTTCCCCGACCCCGGCTGCCCCGAAGGGACCCTCGGGGCGGCTGTTTTCCACATAGATGATTTCCATGGCGTCCGGGATCTGTTCGCAATAGGGCAACCCTGCGCCCTTGAGGGTACTGTGCTTTTGAATGTCTTCGAAATCCTCCCACAGGGCCAGGCCGATGCCCTGGGCCAGCCCCCCGAAAATCTGCCCGTCGGTGACCAGACGGTTGTTGATCTTGCCGATGTCGGCCACCAGGGTCATCTTTTCCACCGTGGTTTTGCCTGTAGCGGTTTCCACGGCCACCTCGGCCATGAAAACCCCGTACATATAGACCGGGAAGGGGTCGCCTTTGCCGGTTTCATCGCAGACCGTGCAGGGTGTGGTCCACTGGCCCTCGTATTTGAGGGGCAGGCCCTCGGCCTGCATCTCATCAAAGGTGCGGTAGCTGCCGTCGGATTTGCGCATGGCATCCAGCAGGGCCTGGCAGGCGGCGATGATGGCCCGGCCGGTGACCACCTGCTGGCGGCTGCCGCCCGAGGGGCCGCTGTCCGGGCAAGTGGCCATGTCGTTCATCACGAGGCGGATCTTTTCCGGCGGCACCCCGAGGGGGCGCAGGGCCTCGTGGGCCGTGCCCAGGGTGCCGGCGTCGGCGCCCTGGCCGTGGTCGGACCAGGTGTTGTAGATGGTGACGCTGTTGTCCGGCCCCAACTCGGCCGCCACGGCCGAAGGATCCGGTCCGTCGCCGCCGCAGCCGTACATGCCCAGGGAAATGCCCACCCCGCGTTTGAGCGTGTCGCTGGAGGCGGCCCGGGTTCGCTTCAGGGCTTCCTGGTACTTGGGCCGCAGGATGTCGAGCATTTCAGGATAGCTGTAGACTTCGGGGGCCTGCCCGTGGGGCATGGTGGCCCCGGGCCGCAGCACGTTGGCGTAGCGCAGCTCCAGGGGATCCTGGCCGAGCTTCTCGGCCAGGAGGTCCATGAGCACCTCGGAGGCGAATTCGCTTTGGGGGCCGCCATAGGCCCGGAAGGCCGATCCCCAGGCGTGGTTGGTGCACACCGTACGGCCGATGCCCCGGATGTGGGGGATGTCGTAGCCCGCACCGATAAATTGGGCGCCCCGCTGGGTGAGCAGGTCGCCGAATTCGGAATAGGGCCCGTGGTCCACGGTCCAGTCCGATTCCATGCCCAAAAGCTTGCCGTCGGCATCGGCGGCCAGGCGCAGGTGAATGAAAAAGGGCGAGCGTTTGCCCGTATAGGTCATCTGCTGATGGTAGTCGTAGCGCAGGACCACGGGCCGGCCCGTAGCCAGACAGGCCACTCCCACGAGGGCTTCCATGGTGGGGCTGAATTTATAGCCGAAGGTGCCGCCGGTGGGGTTCTGGGCCAGGAAGAGTTTTTCCGGCGCCACGCCCAACCCCTCGGCGATCATCAGGTGATGGGTGTAAAGTGCGATGGACTTGCTGCCGATATGCAGCCCCTCCTCATCGTCCAGATAGGCGTAGCCCACATCCGGTTCCATGGGCATGTGGGGCTGGCGGCCCACATAGAAGTCGTCCTCGATCACATGGGCGGCATCGCGGAAAACGGGGGCCGTATCCTCGCCCTTGATGATTTTCTGGGTGAAATAGATATTGGGGGTGCCCGGGTGGATCTCGATGGCATCTTCAGCCATGGCGGCCGGGGCGCTCATATAAGCCGGCAGGGGCTCCAGGTCGACCTTGACCTTGGCGGCCGCGGCCCGGGCATGGGCCTCGCTGTCGGCGCAGACGATGGCGATGGCATCCCCATACTGGTAGACTTTCTCATCGCACAGGATGGGCCTGTCCCAGCCGTCCCCCAGATGGCCCACCGGAAACAGCACCAGCCCGTTGATGCGGTTTTTGCCCTGGACATCCCGGTGGGTGAGGATTTTGACCACCCCGGGCATCTTTTCGGCGTCGGCGGTATCGATGGCGCGGATATTGGCATGGGAGATCTCGGCCTGCACCAGGGCCAGCTGCAGGGTCTCGGGCGGCATTTTGACGCCGGTGTCGGCCCCGTAGTCGCAGGTGCCGGTGACCTTGGCCAGGGCGCTGGGGCGGGGAATGGTGCTGCCCCAGATGCGGCCGTCGGCCGGGATCTTGAACATGAGCTCTTCCATGGTGAGCTCGCCCCGCAGCACGCGGCCCGCATCCTGGACCGCATCCACCAGTTGTTTGTAGCCGGTGCAGCGGCAGGCGTTGCGGTGCACCTGGAACCAGCGGCGGATGTCTTCCCGGCTGGGATCGGGGTTGCTGTCCAGGAGAGCCTTGGTGGAAACGATGAAGCCCGGGCTGCAGAAGCCGCACTGGGCGCCGCCGTGCACCATCCAGGAGAGCTGGACCGGATGCAGGTGGGTCGCGTCCCCCAGGCCCTCGATGGTCAGGATATGGGCGCCGTCCGGGACTTTGTTCATGGGGGTCACGCAGGAGCGCACCAGCTTGTCGTTCAAAATGACATTGCAGCAGCCGCACTGCCCCTGGCCGCAGCCCACCTTGGTGCCGGTGAGGCGCAATTGTTCCCGGAGCACCTGGGCCAGAGAGCTGTCCGCGTCCACAATGAGGGTTCGGGGAACCTGATTGATCACCAGCTGTTTCTTTACCATTTACCGTCCTTTCCATTTCGTTGCGAGGCGTCGGGCCGGAGGGATCGTCCACCCGGCGCCCATGACAGGCTGAAGGCGACCGGCAACGGGTGTCGCAGCGGATCGCCTTCAGGATGGGGCCAGGGGGCGACTATTCCCCCAGGCGGGTTTTACGGTTTGCGATCAGGCTTGCAGGCCGGCCAGCACCTTTTCCGGCAGGGCCGGCAGTTTGGTGATGCGGACACCGCAGGCGTTATAGATGCCGTTGATCACCGCCGCGTGGGGGCTGGTCAAGGGCATTTCACCCACACCGCCGGCGCCGAAGGGGCCGTCCTTGCGGGGGGTTTCCACATAGATCAAATCCATTTCGTCGGGGATTTGTTTGATATAGGGGAAGCCTGCACCGGCCAGGGTGGAATGCTTCTTGAGATCTTCGTAATCCTCGGTCAGGGCCAATCCGATGCCCTGGGCCAGGCCGCCGTACATCTGGCCGTCCACCACCAGGCGGTTGTTGATCTTGCCGATGTCGGATACCAGGGTCATCTTCTCTACCATGGTTTTACCCGTAGCGACCTCCACGGCCACCTCGGCCATGAACACGCCGTACATATAGACGGAAAAAGGAGACCCCTGGCTGTTCTCGTCACAATTGGTGGCCGGGGCCGTCCATTGCCCGGTGTAGTGGACCGGGATGTTGTCGGCCTGCATTTCGGCGTAGCTGCGATAGCTGCCGTCGGGTTTTTTCATGGCGGCCACCAGGGCCTCCGCGCCGTTGCGAATGGCCTGGCCGGTCATGACCTGGGAACGGCTGCCACCGGCGGGTCCCGAATTGGGGGCTTTGCTGGTGTCATTCATCACCAGGCGAATCCGGTCGGGTGTGATCCCGGTCACCCGCAGGGCCTCGTGGGCGACCCCCAGCGCACCGGCGTCGGCGCCCTGGCCGTGATCCTCCCAGCAGTTATAGACGGTGACCGTATCGTCGGCATTGAGTTCCACCCAGGCCTCGGAGGCATCCGGACCGTCCAGTCCGCAGCCATAAACGCCAACGGAGATGCCGACGCCTTTTTTGATTTCGGCGCTGGAAGCAGCTTTGGCCTTGTCCAGGGCGGCTTTGTATCTGGGCCGCAGGATGTCGAGCATCTCCGGCAGGCTGTAGACTTCCGGCGCCTGGCCGGTGGGGGTTGTGGAGCCCTCGCGGTAGACGTTCTTGTAGCGCAGCTCCAGGGGATCGATAGCGAGCTTTTCCGCCAGCTCATCCATGAGCACTTCGGAAGCGAACTCGCTCTGGGGGGAGCCGTAGGCCCGGAAGGCGGATCCCCAGGCGTGGTTGGTGCATACGGTGCGGCCCTCGCCGCGAATGTGAGGGATGTCGTAGCCGGCGCCCATGAACTGGGTGCCGCGCAGGGTCAGCAGGTCGCCGAATTCCGAGTAGGGGCCGTGATCCACGCTGTAGTCGGTTTCCATGGCCAGCAACTTGCCCTCTTTATCCGCGGCGAAACGCATGTTCATGAAGAAGGGCGAGCGCTTGCCGGTATAGGCCATCTGCTGCTGGTAGTCGTATTTGAGGAAGCAGGGTCTTCCGGTGGCCATGCAGGCTGCCCCCACCAGGGCTTCCATGGTGGGGCTGAATTTATAGCCGAAGGTGCCGCCCGCCGGATTCTGCACCATGACCAGGTTCTCCAGCTCGACCCCCAGGCCGGGAGCGATCATGGCGGCGTGCAGGTGCAGGCCGATGGACTTGGAATGAATCACCAGTTTGCCGTCGTCGTCCTTGTAGGCAAAGCCCACATCCGGCTCGATGGGCATGTGGGGCTGACGGCCGACATAGAAGTCATCCTCCACCACGGCATCCGCCGCGGCGAAAATAGGCCCGGTTTCATCCCCCTTGGCGATTTTCTGGACATAATAGACGTTGGGCGTGCCCGGATGGATCTCGATGGCATCGTCGGCCATGGCGGCCGGGGCGCTCATGTATTCGGGCAGCGGTTCCAGATCCACCTTGACCTTGGCCGCGGCCGCCTTGGCATTGGCCTCGCTGTCGGCACAGACGATGGCGATGGCGTCGCCGTATTGGAAGACCTTGCGGTCGCACAAGATAGGCCGGTCCCAGCCGTCGCCCTTGTTGGAGGGGAAGGTGATCAGGCCGCTGATACGGTTTTTGCCGGGTACATCCTTGTGGGTGACCACCTTGAAGACCCCGGGCATTTGTTCGGCCTCGGCCGTGTCGATGCCGTTGATGTCGGCATGGGAGACCGTGGCCTGGACCAGGGCCAGGTGAAGACGGTCGTCGGGCAGTTTGAGGCCCAGGTCCGCTCCGTAGTCCAGAGTGCCGGTCACTTTGGCGATGGCGCTGGGCCGGGGGTATTTGGTGCCCCAGATGCGGCCGTCGGCCGGAATCTTGAAATTGAGTTCGTCGGCCGCCATTTCACCGCGCAGCACTTTGGCCGCATCCATCACGGCATCCACCAGTGGTTTGTAGCCGGTGCAGCGGCAGGCATTGCGGTGCTTCTGAAACCAGTCACGGACGTCGTCGCGGGTGGGCGACGGAGTTTCATCCAGCAGGGCCTTGGCTGAGACGATGAACCCGGGGCTGCAGAAACCGCACTGGGCGCAGCCATGGGCCATCCAGGCCAGTTGCAGGGGATGCAGACCGGTGGGCGTGCCGATGCCCTCGATGGTGGTGACATGGGCGCCGTCGGCCACCCGGGAGAGCTTGGTGATGCAGGAGCGCACCAATTTGCCGTCCAGGATGACATTGCATGCCGCGCATTGACCCTGACCGCAACCGATTTTCGTACCGGTCAGGCCAAGTTGTTCCCGGAGCACGGTGGCCAGCGCGTCATCGGCCGATGCAATCAAAACCTTGGGGGTGCCGTTGAGGATAATGTTGCGTTTAATCATGTTCCCTCCCCTCGTATGTGTTGTTAAAAGCACATGCAAATCAGGCGTGTTCAGGGCTTCGGCCTCAATTTTTGCCGAAGCCGCACAGGGGGTAGCGGCAGGTGGGGCAGCCGGAGCAGAATCCCCCGTGTCCCAGAGCGGCAATGGTGTCGCGTGTAACAGGTTCGCCGGCCAGCAGCCGCGGGATGAGCAGGTCGAAGATGCTGGTGCGGTAATACATGACACAACCCGGCAGGCCGGCTACCGGCACGTCGCCGATATAGGCCAGCATGAACATGGCCCCCGGGAAGACCGGGGCGCCATAGGTGATGACCTCACCGCCCGCGGCCCGGATGCTGGCCGGGGTCTGATCGTCCGGGTCGACGGACATGCCGCCGGTGACCATCACCATTTCAGCCCCTTCGGCGATCAGCTCCCGAATGGCGTTGACGGTCATTTGCCGGTCGTCGGAAACCAGAATCTGACGCGTCACCTGGCAGCCGAGGTCCTTGAATTTCTTTTCGACGACCGGACCGAAGGCATCCTTGATCCGTCCATGGTAGACTTCGCTGCCCGTGGTCACGATGCCGACCCGGCAGGCGTTGAAGGGTTTCACCTGGATGATGGGGCGGGATGCGGCGCAGATCTGCGCGACCCGCCGGATGGGGGCTTCTTCGATGATCAGGGGCACAACCCGCGTGCCGGCCAGCGGTTGCTCGGCTTTGACCGGCTGATGGCTGTGCAGGGTGGCAAAGGCAATGTCATCGATGGAATTGATACGGGTCAGGGCCTCCACGTCCACGACGAGCAGACCGTCGGTCTCGGCAATCAGGTTCACGCGCCCTTCCGAGGGATCGCTCAACCGGATTCCCGGGCCGGCCGCTGCTCGTGCCAAGCGTTCGGCCGCTTCGTTTTCATGCAGCATGCCCGGTTCCAGATCGAGGACATAGATGTGTTCCTTGCCGATCCTGAGAAATTCGGGGATCTCTTCGGCGCGGATGATGTGCCCTTTTTTAAAGGCGGGGCCTTTTTCCCGGCCCGGAATGATGCGGGTGATATCATGGGCCAGCACGCAGCCGACCGCTTCCTGGATAGGGATGGCATGAATCATTTTAATATCAATTCCGACATGATGTGAGGTGTTTCTGACAAGCGCCCAGGGGGAAAATGCCAAATGGTCTGGTTTTGCGATAGCCGCGCAACAATGACCTTGAGCGGATATCGGCAAGCTTGCCCAGCCTTCCGGCATCTTGATTCTGATTTATCGTATAGGGGGAGATATATGTCAATAATGATATCAAACAGGACAAAAAAATTTCCCCTCCTCCCGGGCGGTTAAGGGCGCTTTGGCGCGGCATGCGTGCCTTCGGCTTTCAAGCGGCAGTCGCGCATGACCTCAGGCGGAATCATCTTCACGGCCAGGAGGATGCCCAGGGGCAGGATGATCAGATCATCCAGGTAACCCAACAGCGGGATAAAATCCGGAATCAGATCGATGGGGCTGAGGGCATAGGCCGTCACCAGCACGACGATGATTTTGGCCCGCCGGGGGACCCGGGGGTCCCGGCGGGCCAGGAAGAGAGCCTGGATTTCGGTTTTCAACACCCGGACGCGTTTTTTCCAGCGTTCCACCCACCCGTCGCTAAGGATCATCGGAGCCTCGGCAGTTCAAGGACCTTGGCCGCCGGCCAGCCGATATCATCACCACGGGACGTTCGATCAACGCTGCGCATGGGGCGCCTCTCCACCGAATGGTGTGGACGATCCCTCGTCCGGAAGATCATGTGGTACGGACGAAGAGGTGCTTGGCATCCCGGGGCGACTCCACCACCCGCTGAATTTTCTCCTCGATGTCCTTTTTCCGGAGCTCATCCTTGGTTTCCCAGGCCCCTTCGATCTTTTCGACCAGTTCGCTGATCTGGCAGGGTTTGGTCAGGTAGTCGTAAGCGCCCAGCTTGATCGCTTCCAGGGCCGAGTCGATGGAACCATGTCCGGTCAGAATCAGGGTTTGGGTAAAAAGCCCCAGTTTCTTGATTTCCTTCAGAGTGGTCAGCCCGTCCATCCCCGGCATTTTAAGGTCCAGCACGACCACGTCGAAATCTTCGTTCTGCAGCGCCCGGATGGCTTCCGCGCCGCTGTTGACCGCTGTGGAGCGATAGCCGCGGGCATCCAGCAGGGTTTCCATGTTGCGGGTGAAAATGACTTCATCATCCACCAAGAGTATTTTTGATCCGATCATTGCAGCCTCCTTTCAAAAGGGTGCCTTTTTAGCCCGCGTTAGTTGGGGGTGCCGAAGTTGGAGCGGCTCATGCGGCCTGCTCCACCGGGATCACATGATCACGTGTTGCGGTTTTAGCGTCCGACGACCGTACGGGCAGCCGGATGATAAAATCGGTTCCCTGGTCGACGACGCTCTTCACCTGAATCCGCCCCCCCAGCCCCTTGATGATGCTGTAACAGATGGACAGCCCCAGGCCCGTTCCCCGCCCCGTAGGCTTGGTGGTGAAGAAGGGATCGAAGACCTTGGACAGGACCTCTCCCGACATGCCGGAACCCGTGTCCGAGACCACGATCTCCACGGTTTCGTCGGCTTCCAGGTAGGTGGTGCTGATGGCCACGGATCCATATTGTTTGCCCTCGTGGGCGTCGATGGCGTTGGTGATGAGGTTCAAAAAGACCTGCTGGAGCTGGGAAATGTCCGACAGGATCGGCGGTACCTCCGGGGACAGCCGTTCGAAAAAGGTAATGCCGGAAGACTTGGCCTCCCGTTCCATCAGGTCGACGATCTCGCTGATGAAGGCGTTGATATCCACCGTGTCGATGACGGACTGGGTGCGGCGGGAAAAGCGGAGCAGATTGTGGGTGATGCGCTTGCAGCGCTGGATCTGAACGTCGATCTGGTTCAGGGAATCGTCCAGCTGGGCGCCGAAGGCCGAATCGAGATGGTCGACCCTTTGGCAGGCGTCCAGCAAAATCTCCCGTTCCGTCGAAATGATGGCCAGGGGATTGTTGATTTCATGGGCCACCCCCACCGAGAGTTCGCCGATGGAGGCCATTTTGCTGGCCTGCATAAGCTGACGATTCAAGGTTTCGGCCTTGGCGTCCCGGCGTTTTACCAGGTTCAGCATGTGGCGGGTGACCAGAACCGTGGCCCCCAGGATGGTGACGGCGCTGATGAGCAGGAAGATCAGCACCGAATAATTGGCCCGGTTCTCGGTTGCAAAGGCTTCGTCGTAATCCTGCCGGACGACCAGCATCCATTGGGGGGTCTCCAGCCAGGCCGTGGCAACGATCTGGCGCACGGTGCGTTCTCCATTGAAACCGGCGTCAGCGGCCTCCTGCCGCACCTGGATGCCGGGATGAATGTCGCCCACCTTTATGGCGGCATTTTCCATGATCCGGCCGCTATAGCGGGAAGTGGTCTGGTAGACGCCTTGCGGGTTGACAAGGAAGACTTCGCCGGTGCGGCCGATCATGACATTCTCCACCAGCGCCCGGAAGGCCTCCGTATCCACGGTGGCCCGCAGGATCCAGGGACCTGCCGCGTCATTGCCTTTGACCGCGATGATGAAGTGCGGTTCGCGGCGGAACCCCATGAACATGTCGCTGATGAAAATTCCCTTCTCCATGACCTGGCCGAACCAATGCGTCGTGCGATAGTTTTTATCCAGCAGGTCGTAGGGCCCTACATACGCCAGATGCCGGCCTTCGCCGTCGATGACCCCGAGATCGGTCACGTTCCAGTGCTCCTGATTGAACAGGTCGAAAACGGTCCGCAACCGCCCGGGCTGAACCAGATCCTGACGGTCATGGGTCTGGGCGATGAGTTCCAGTTTGGCGCGATGTTCCTTCAAGAACAATTGGATGACTTTGCGATGGTGCTGGACCTCGTTGCGGAAGGCGGTCATGATGCGCGTCTCGGCTGAACGCTGGTAGCGATGGCTGATCACCCACCCCACCAGGAGCAGGGGCACCACCGAGCAGACCAGCGTCAGGAGGACAAACCGTTTGAAAAGCCGTTTGTAGCGATGGCTCTGATCGCTATCGGAAACCGTCGTGCTGGCAGGATCGGAAACGTTTGCAGGTAAGTCCGGCATGCGGCCTCCTTGCATCTATTCGCTGGGTTGCTCTGCAGCATTGATCCCCGGCTTTGATCGAACCGGGACTCTCCAAGATAGGGGTATCCAAATCAAGAAATGTGCCAAACAGCGCGGTGCTCAACATTTTATTTGTTCCCATAATTTTAGATGGTTAGTGTTTTTCATAGTGGGTTGGGAGCGTTCCTGGCAGGGCCGCTGTCCACTGGCGGATGACAGGGGTGTCTCTCTGCCGGGCGGCGGACCCCGGCGGAAGCGGCCGGCGTCCGGGCTTCCGGGGAACGCCATCAGACCAGCCGGGGCCAGAAGGGCTTCTGGACTTCAAGCACCATGGCGATGGCGGAGGGGAGATGGGCGGCCGGCGTGTTTCCGGGGGGGGCCGCATCGCGGCGTCCGGAACCGGTGATGCACAGCTCCTGAAGAAACCGCAGTCCGCATTCTTCGATGCCTTTGACGCTGTAGCCGCCCTCCAGGATAAAGGCGATGCGCCCGCGGCAAACCAGCTCGGCCATTTGGATCAGCAGGGCGGTGAGGGTGCCATAGCCGGCCGGAGACACCTGCATGCCCCCCAGCCGGTCATGCCGGTAGAGATCGAACCCCAGGGAAACCAGGATGAAATCGGGTTCGAATTGGCGGGCCAGGGGCACGATAACGCGTCGGACGGCGCAGATGAAATCCCGGTCTCCGGCGCCTTTGGGCAGCGGAATATTGACCGTGAACCCTTTTCCCGGTCCGCGGCCGACCTCCCCCAGGTTCCCGGTGCCCGGATAGGCCGGGAAACGATGGGTGGAGACATACAATACGGTGTCGTCTTCATAAAAAGCCGTTTGGATGCCGTTGCCGTGGTGGGCGTCCAGATCGACGATCATGATTCGGTGCAGGCCATGGTTGTTTTGCAGATACCGCGCGGCCAGAGCGGCATTGTTGAGCAGGCAGAAACCCATGGCCCGGTCCGGTTCGGCGTGGTGCCCGGGCGGGCGTACGGCGGCCATCCCACGGGTTGCCCGGCCGTCGCAGATCCCGTCCAGCAGGTGAAAAACGCCTCCCACGGCCAGACAGGCCACTTCCCATGAGCGGGCCGTGGTCTGGGTGTCCAGATCCAGGGTGACCAGTTGCCGGCCGGCGGTTCGTTCCAACCGGTCCAGGTAGTCGCTGGTATGGATCCAGAGCAGTTGCTCGCGTTCGGCCGGTGCCGCCATCAGCGAATGCCAGCGACCGGCAACGCTCGGGTGGGCCAGTGCCCGTTGGAAGGCCTCGAACCGTTTGGGGCTTTCCAGGTGAAACACATGCTGCAGATGCAGGGCGAAGCGCGGATCGTCGACCACCAGGATGGTGGTTTGGGTATCGGGTTCCGTGCCGGCGATTTTCACCCGGCAGGCCCGGGTGGCGAAATCGATAAGCGATGCGGCTTCGGGTATCCGGCGTTCGTTTTTCAGCAGAAGCGCCAGGGCCGTGGTCGCCGGATAAGGTTGGCGGTCGCACATGAGGCAGTGCTTGATAAACGCCAAACGCCATGGACGGCGGAGGTTGTGATCCGGTTTGCATAGGGCCTTGAGGGTGTTCTCGATGTAGCGTTCCAGCTTGGGCCGCACCCGACCGATGGGCGTCCGTTCATCGTCGGCCATGTCGGCAATGGCGGACAACAGATAGCCGCGCGGGGTTTTCAGGACGAACCGGCACAGCCGCTGTTCCTGGAAACCGCAGTCCCGATAAAATTGCTGGGCGCCCACCTCGCCGTCCAGAAAAATATGACGGACCTGGGGGAGCAGGGCCTGCCACAGCATCCAGGCACCCGCCACCAAAAAGGTGCCGACCCCCTGAGGGGGCTGCTGGATATCCTCCTGGTGCGGCATGCGCCGGGCAATATAGCGGATTTCAAGACGGGTATTGGCGACTTGCCGGTGCAACTCGAGCTTGACGAGCCCCCAAATGTCCTGCTGCACGATGCAGGCGAAGATCCAGGGCAAGGTCCCGTCCGTCCAGCTCTCCAGAACAAACCGGACGTCGAAGAATTCGAAGCGCTGCGCGGCCATTTGGGACAGGGTTGCCCGGTTGAGGGGCAGGGGAATGAAGCGGGCCGGTTGGCCGCCGGCCAGGTGGCCGCTGAAATGCGGTCCGTCGGCGCGGAAGTCCGGCATGCGCAGGGCGGCGTCCAGATCGGCGGGCACCTTCGGCAGACGCCGCAGCTCATGGTTCACAAGGGCGGCGGCCCCGGCCTGGCGCATATCGCCGGCCAGCTGCCGTACGTTGCCGGATATCCAGGCGGTGGTGCAGGCGTGCTTTTGCCGGAGTTCCCCCAGTTTGAAGACCAGCGATTGTTCCAGGATGGGGATGCCGCGGGCCACAAAGGCGGTTTTGGGGATGTCCACCCGTTCCCCGTCGAAATAGTAATGGAAAGAACGCGTACCCGCCACCTGATCACGGGCCTGTTCAGAAGCCGGGACCGTAATGCGGTGTGCATCGAACAGGCCCCTGAGTCCTAAACCGGCGGCCGGATCAACGGCGTTGACAGCGGCGATGGCCGCCTGGAGATGTTCGGGCTTGATCATGGCCCATCATTCCGCAAGCGGTTCACCGGCATCGACATGGGCATCGTCCAGGTAAATCAGTACATCCCGCAGCCGAACCACCCCCAGGACCCGCCGGTTCGCATCGGTTACCGGCAATGTGCGAAACCCCTTGTCCATCATAAGCGCGGCAACTTCCCGCAACGGGGTTTGAGGCGTCACGGCAATGGTTTCCCGCTGCATCACCGCGGCCACGGTTTTATCCGGCAGCCATTGGGGATTGGCGGAAAGTTCCTGCCAGGTGGGCATGACGCCCGTGTCGGGCCGCGCGACCTGGCGGACGATGTCCTGTTTACTCAAATGGCCGCTCAGGCAGCCCTCGGCATCCACGATGAAAAGGGTTTCGCCCGCCATCCGGGGCAGTCGGTGGTTGAAAACGGAGAAGGCTTCCAAGAGGGGATCGGCATCCTCGATCCGGCGAAAGGCCTCCAGGATCAATTCCCCGGCGGTCGAACGCGGCCACAGGATGGGACGGCGTCGAATTTGTCCGATGGTACAGGCCACCTCCAATTTGGCCACCAGGTCCTCGATGCTGCAGGGTTTCATGAGATAATCGAAAGCCCCCTGCCGGATGGCCTCGATCCCGGTTTCCAGGGAGGCATGACCGGTCAGCATGATGACCGGCGGTGGCGAGGCCTTTTGCTGGATACGGCCCAGGGCGGTCAGGCCGTCCATCAGGGGCATGCGGATATCCAACACCAGGACATCAAAAGGCTGGTGGTCGATCAATTCCAGGGCCCGGCGGCCGTCACCGGCCGTGGCGACCTGGAAATGGTGTCTTTCCAGAAGCCTGCGCATCTGCGTGCAGAACCGCTCCTCATCGTCCACCAGCAGCACCCGCCGGGGCGGCGTGGTTTTTAGCGAGGCCTGTTCCATGGCATAGTCCTTTCCGGGATCCAGAGGATCATCCCACAGCCTTCAATCCGCCAATGGCGGACAAGGGGTTAATTCCCTGCCGCTTACGGCGTCACATGGCCTTCATCGATACCCCGCTGTCTTGCGGCGGGGCAGTTCATTTTTGCCGGCACCATCTCAAGCAAGGCCCTATCTGGTGCATGGCCCCCTCCTGGTCGATGCCCGTCGCATACCACCCGTAGACACAAATCCGGCGTTTGTCCATTGCGGATGGACACCGCAGCGTAAAAGCGCCAACATCGACGGGCCGCTCCGGTACGCGGAAGCCCCATCCTGCTGGTTGCGGGACCGTTTAAGGATCGAAACGGCCCAATTGACCGGGATGGCACTCGGTTTGCAGTCGCGTTAGATCAACGTCGGCGCGCCGCCGATCACCTTCCCCCTGATGCGGCGTGAGGCCTGGACCACATGACAGCCCACCTGACGCAGACGATCTTTCCCGGGGGCATGATGGACACCCGTACCCTGAGCAATGTCCGCGAGATCCTTCTTCCGTATTCCGGTGACCTGCCGTTGACGCCCGCGGTCAGCATCGAGGATTCGATCTCCAGAGTCATCGAGGTCATGGTCCGGCACAATGTACGCATCCTGCCCGTATTCCGCGATAAGCGCCCCGTAGGGCAGGTGCGTATGCAAGATGCGTTTGCCATCCTGGGCATCCGGATGCCCTGAGTCGATTCGGACACGATAGATGGAAGGATCCTCGGACGATTGCTTGGCCCATCCTTCTATACCGGAGAGGCATCCATCTCCGGCGCATCGGCTTCCCCGTCGGCCAGTTCTTTATAGTCCTCGGTCACGAGTCCCGCTTCTTTCATGAGACGGTGCAGGTACTGGCGCTGGATGCCTGCCTTCAGGGCGGCCCGGCTCACATTGCCGCCATTGTCACGCAGCAGATGATCGATATACTGCCGGTGAAAGATCGCGATCATCTGCTCCTTGGCATCCTTGAATGCCAGCTGACGAAGGTCGGGCGGGAGGGTATAGGGCCCCTCCGGCGCTTCCGGGGCTTGGTCAAGGAAAAGATCGGCGGTTCGCAGCGTCGCGGTCCGGCAGAAAATGACGCCCCGTTCGATGATATTTTCCAATTCCCGCACGTTGCCGGGATAATCAAGCGTCATGAGCCGTTGCATGGCCCGCGGGCTGATGGCGGTAATGGCCTTTTGGTTGAGGACGGCATATTTTTTTAGGAAGTGCTGACCGAGCAGAGGAATATCGCCACGCCGGGCCGCCAGGGGCGGCAATTCGATATTGATCACATTGAGGCGGTAATAGAGATCCTCCCGGAAGTTCCCCCGGGCGATTTCTTCCTTGAGGAGGCGATTGGTGGCCGCAATGAAGCGGATGTCGGCCTTGCGGGTGGCATTGCCGCCTACGGGCCGGTATTCGCCTTCCTGGAGCAGGCGGAGCATCTTGGTCTGCAGGACGGGGCTCAGGTCGCCGATTTCATCCAGAAACAAGGTGCCGCCATGGGCGTCTTCGGCCAGGCCGCGCTTGTCTTTCCAGGCGCTGGTAAAGGCGCCCTTCAGGTGACCGAAAAGTTCGCTTTCGAGCACGTTTTCCGGAATGACGGTGCAGTTGAGGGTGACGAAACGCTTCGTGCGGCGGCGGCTATGGTCATGCAAGGCTTTGGCCACCAATTCCTTGCCGGTTCCGCTGGGGCCGGTGATGAGGACGGTGCCCTGGGTGGGGGCGACCTGGCGGATGCGTTCGAAAATGTCGTGCATCACCGGCGTCGTCCCCAGCAGCGCGGCAAACCCGTTCCGCTGGCCCAAGGCCTCCCGCAGGGCGTGATTTTCACGGCTGACGGTCTGAAAACTCATCACGTTTTCGATGGTCACCAGGATGCGTTCGCGGCGGAAGGGTTTGGTGATGAAATCGCAGGCCCCCTTGCGGGTGGCTTCGACCGCCGTATCGATGGTCCCGAAGGCGGTCATGACCACCACCGCCAGGGCCGGGTCGACCGACTTGACCTTTTCCAGCAGGCGCAGGCCGTCCATTCCGGGCATCTTGAGATCCGTTATCACCATATCGAAACCGCCGGTCTTGACCTTTTCCAAGGCGTCCAGGGGGTCATGGGTGGTGACCACTTTGTGGCGGGTTTCTTCGCTGATGATGCGCTCGATCAACAGCAACATATCCCGTTCATCGTCCACGATCAGGATGCTTCCTCTCATACGGCCTCCTGCTGACGTTGGGGCAATTTTACGATGAAGGTGGTACCACTCCGCTCCCGGCCGCCTGAATCGCGGCTTTCACAGTGAATGGATCCGCCGAAGCTGGTGATGATGCCGTAACTGACAAACAGTCCCAGCCCGGTTCCCTCGCCTTCGGGTTTGGTCGTGAAAAAGGGTTCGTAGATGCGGTCCAGGTCGGCCTCGGGGATGCCGCGGCCGGTGTCCGATACCTTGACGACCGCATTCCGGCTGCTTTTGTCGAAAGATGCGCGGATGGTCAGCAGGCCGCCGTCGGGCATGGCCGCCACGGCGTTGTTCATGAGATTGAGAAAGACCTGCTGAAGCTGCCGGCAGTCGCCCCGCACGGCGGGCAGCCGACGGGCGATGTCGGTTTTGAGGGTGACGGTGCGTCGTTCAATGCTGTGGCGGGCCACCTTGATGATTTCCTCCAGACAGTGATGCAGATCGGTGCTTTCCTCGGACACCTTGCGGTCCCGGGCGAAGCTGAGCAGATTGTCGACAATTTCTTTGCAGTGCAGTCCCTGCCGTTCGATGATTTTCAAGTCGTCATAGGCTTGGCTGCCCGGCGGCTGCTTGCGAACCAGCAGGTCGCAAAACCCCAGGATGACGCCCAAGGGGTTGTTGATCTCATGGGCCACCCCGGCCGCCAGGGTCCCCAGGGCGGCCAGTTTTTCGGTGGCGATCAGGTTGCGCTGCAAGGTTTTATTCTCGGTGATATCCCGTGCGATGCACAGGGCGGCATGGATTTCGCCGGCTTCGTTTTTCAACGGCATATAGTTGGCATTGAGCCATACCGCAGGATCCACGGACCGGATTTCGATTTCTTCGCGGACACTGCGCCCGGTGGCGAAAACCTGTTGAACGGCCTTGATGTTGCGCTGCCCCACATCGTCGCTCAGCAGATCGGCCAGGGGGCGGTCCACTAGGTTGTCGGGATCGCTGCCGAAGAAATGGGCCGTGTAGCTGTTGACGGATTTCAAGCGGACGGCGGCATCCAGGGTGAAGATAAAGTCCTCGGCGCTCTCGATGAGCAGACGGTATTTTTCCTCCGAGCGTTTCAGCGCCTGGGTGCGGACTGCCACCAGTTTTTCCAGGCGACGGGAGAAACGGATTTCGAACAGGAACAAAGCCGCGGCCGCCGCTGCCACGACCAGGATCATCAGGGCCTGGAGCATCAGCTGCCAGCGATGGATCTTGCCGACGGTGTCTGCGATTTCGTGGGTCGGGGCGACCACCGCGACACTCCAAAACTGGCGGGGTGTCTGGGCAACGTGAATGGGGCAATAGGCGATCAGCTTGGCAATTTCGCCGGTGAGCCCCCTGTGCCAGCCCGATTGATAGGTTCCGGTGCCTTCCCGGCCTTGCAGCATCTCTTCCTTCTGGATGTGATCGATTTGGACGAAGTCCAGATCGGGATAGGTTTCCTGACGTGCTTCGAAGACGCTGCGGCCGATATAATCCGTGAAGGGATGATAGAGGAAACGGCCCTGATCGTCGATGATCCATGCATAGCCGCTGTTGCCGGAGCGAATGTTCTTGAGGAGCGGGGTGAGAAACCAGGCCAGGTCGACCTTCAGCAGGAGCAATTGCTCCCGGCGGCGGTCCAGCGCGGTTGCCAGGGACAGGATCATCCGGGAACCGCTTACGCGGGGGCGGACCACGCTGATTTCACCCGGTTCCGGCAGCGTTGCCATGGCCGGCATGGGCCGTGCCGAGGCGGCCGATTGGACGGCGGAACCATAAGCATACACCCATAGCGTATCGGCGCTCCGGTTCCAGACCTGAATTTCCATGACCCCGGCCTTGCCCAATCGCTCCAGTTCGATTGGCAGGTAGGCCTGCTGTTCGGCCGGACCCGGCGGCGCCGCCGTGATCCTTACGGCCAGTTGCAGCAGCTCTTCCTCCAGGATACCGAGGGATTGTTCCACCAGCATCTGGGTGCTGCGCGCTACGGCGAGCTGCTCCTGGTTGAACTGATCGCTGACGAGCATGACCATCTGTCGCCCGAATCGAATCTGTACCACGGTGGCCACCAACAGGGTTACGGCCGCGGCGGCCACGATAATCCAGGCGGGCCCCTGTCGGGGATTCATGTGTGCGATCGTGTCCATGGCGTGGTTAAGGGCAGCAAATCATGTGCCAGGGAAAAGGCGCCGCCCGGGGGTATTCCTACCCGGGAAAAAAGCCGTTGCGCGGGCGGCTGGGGCCGGGGAGGCGTGCCTCAGGCGCAACGGCCTGTCAGTTTTTTTTACTGATTGTAAATCAACATCGCCGGCATTCGCCTGCCAGACGATGGGGGTGTGGTATCAGACGCCCCAAAAGGCGATGATCACAAACGCCAGGCAGGCCGCGCATACCGTGTGGCTTACGACGCCTTTTTTAAGGGGATGGAAATGCGCTTCGTTGCGCCGATGACCGTCCGGGCAGATATATTCCACGACTGTCCGGCCGCTGCGCTTGGACACGTGGCGGATCCGCCTGACCGGCGCGCCGCAGAAACCGTGCGCGTCCTTTGAGCGGGCCTGACAGGTCATGCGGTTGCCCGCGACGAGGCTGGTCAGGTTGTAGATCCAGTTCCAGGTGATGGCCCCGATCAGAAGCGTGAGCAGTATGATGATGACATGGCGCTGGGTGACCCCCAGGGACGATAGGGAAGCGCCAATATTGGCGGGGGTCAGGGGGCCTTCCACCGTTCCGAAAAGCCCCAGGTAATAAAGGAAGAAGCTGACCCCCATGACGATCAGGGTCAGGCCGAAGTTGTGCAGACGGCTACGCGCGAAGCCATGGGAAGGCCGGCCGGTTCCGGTCGTATCCATCGTCGGGGGGGGATATGATTTGCTCATCGCGGGGCATCTCCTGTTTGGTCTCAAGGGCGTGGATCAAATGCTCCCCGGACCGCCGGGGGTCCGGGGAGCGCAGGTTAAGGCATCAGGCACCGGCCAATTTGTGCATGATGTCCGGGATGATTTTGTAGAAGGCATAGGCCGTCAGTACGAGGCAGTAGGCCGGCACCACGATCTTCCACAGCTTTTCGGGAAAGACGCGTGTCATGTAGGGCGCCGCCACGGCCGAGAACATGGTGGCCAGCATGAAGCTGGGCAGCAGGATGTAGTCGATCTGCACCCCGCTGGTCAGCATGCCGATCCAAATCAGCACCGCGATGGTGCTCACCGTGCCCTCGCTGATGGCGGTAACCGCCAGCATGCTCTTGACCGGTACGCCGGCCAGCAGACCGCCGATGGTCACCACCGGCCCGTAGCCGCCGCCCCCCACGCCCTTGTTGAACCCGGCCAGAGCGGCCCACAGAACCATGCGTTTGGGGCGATAGGGTCGGTCCTTCCTGGACTGGAACAATGAAACCGCGCCCATCATGAGCAGCAGCAATGCCACGTAGAGTTTGATCCAGATTTTACCCACATGGAAGATCTTGTAGACCCCGATGATGGCCGTGAGGTTGAACAAAACGCCGGTTCCGGCGATGATGAGCCAGAGCTTGACGGTTTCGCTCATGGGTGAAAATTTCCATTCCACGTTTTCGAATTCCCGATGCAGGAAGGCCCCCACCAGGCCGGCCGCGCCCTGCTGGATCATGACCACCGGCACGATCTGTTTGGGATCGAAGCCCACCATGAGCAGCAGCGGGGTCAGGGCCGTGCCGAAGCCCATGCCGGCCGAGGCGTCCATGAATTCGAAGAAGGCGGCAATCAATACCACGCTCCAGACGATGCTCCACTCGTTGCCCATAAGCCCGTGCTCCACGACATACTTGGAGGGCATGCGTACGGTGGCCTCGAAGGGATTGCCGGCCAGCCAGATGCCCACGAAAAAGAGCACGAAGAACACGGCGATGCCGCCGCCGGCCGCCTTGACGTGGTTCCACTCGGGAATCAGGCGCTCCAATATGGTTTTCTTTTTGCCTTCGAGGTCCCGGGCGACCTCCCATCCTGCCACTCTTTCATTGGTTCCGTTGCTCATTTGTGCCTCCTTCCAAAAGTATTCTGATGTGGGTGAAGCGTTGTTGCATCGTTTTTGCCATCGGAAACGGTGCGGTTATGAGCCATGCTCTTGGAACCGTCCTTTACAAGCGGCATGCCAGATCGGGAAGCGACCCAAAAATTTATAACTATTTGGAATAACGATTAATTCTCAACAAACGAATAGCGCCGTGTGCTTCCCCGGGCGTGATTGGATACTGGCAGTGGACACCCTCTGTGGCGGGTGTCTTTCGCTGGAGGACAAGCCCTTGGCGGTTTTTGGAAGGCACGTTGCCGCGGTCGGTCGGGGTAGCGGCTAACGTGGTGGGAATAGAGAAGGCCGAAAAAAGAACCCGTCCAGCCAGGGGCAGTTGGCCGGACGGGCTCCGCGGGGTGGATGACGGCGCCAGGGAGGAGCCGCATCCAGGGGGTGATTCGGTTAGAGGCCCATCATTGCTGATCGCTCATGACGGTGGCGCCCTGAGGGGCTGCCAAGTCCATGGCCGTTTCCGGTTCCTGGGCGGTCTGCCGGCGCCGGATCAATATCCATTGGCCCAGGGCAACGACGCCGACCGTAAAGAAGATCATTACGCCGTATTCCACGGCCTTGGTGGGATGCAACAGATTGTGGACATAGGGGTCGGTGATCATCATCTCGCCGCCGACCTTGCCCAGGATGGCGGAGCCGATATAGACGATAATGGGATAGCGGTCCATGAGCTTGGCCAGCAGGGAACTCATGAAAACCACGAAGGGGATGCTCAGGGCCAGCCCGAAGATGAGCAGGAAGAAGTTGCCGTGGGAGGCCCCGCCCACGGCCAGCATGTTGTCGATGCCCATGCTCATGTCCGCCACGATGATGATCCATACGGCCTGCCATAGATTGCCCGCCTCGCGGACGTTTTCATCCTCGGCGCCTTCCACCAGCAATTTGACGGCAATCCACAAAATGACCGCGCCGCCCAGAAGCTTGACGAACGAAATCATGAGCAGTTTGGCAACGAAGAAGGTGCAGATGACCCGGACGATAACGGCCCCGGCGGCCCCGGCGGTGATGCCCCAGGTCCGCTGGCGCCCGGTGAGCTTTTTAACGGCCAAGGCGATGACCACCGCATTGTCGCCGGCTAATACCAGATCGATAATCACGATACTGACCAGGGCGGAAAAAAACTGTGCGTTGAGATGAATTTCTCCCAAAAAACCGAGATCCATTTTATACCCCCTATGTTTAATGATTTCCGATGAACGTTGTCATTTTTGTCTGGGGAGCTAAAAAGCAATTGGCGTGCCTTATTCACTTCATTTGGGAGAAGTATTTTTCCAACGTGATATCAGATGATTAAGCTTAATGGAGGGAAGCTGCTAGGATGCCGGCAGCCATTAGTGTCACTTGTGCGGAGACGCCGGTGAAATAGACAGGTGACAGATTTTTGAATCGATTCTACGGTTCCCCGGCCAGGTGTGCGGCAATTGCGCGAAAGACGGCGAGCGATTCGGATGCCATTTCTGTTCCGATCTGCAGGTCATCGGCATCGGCCGAGGTCTTGACGATCACCACGCGATGGCGCGGATGAATGTAGATGAACTGGCCGCCAATCCCCATGGCGTAATAGTCTCCCTCGGGAGGGTCCGGCAGCCACCACTGGTAGCCGTATCGCTGGGAAGGCCGGGATGTCGTGTTGGCGCTCCTCGGCTTCGGGTGCGGGTGGTCGGGGGCCACCGAAGCCCGGACCCAGTGGGCCGGGAGGATCTGCTGACCGCGGAAATTTCGCCCCGCATTTAAGAAGAGAAGTCCGAAACGGGCATAATCCCGAAGGCTGGCATTGAGGCCGCCGAAGGCCATTTCCATGCCGCTATCATCCACCAGCCAAAAGGCATCCGCCTCGACCCCCAAGCGGGACCACAGCTTCTCCTCCATATAGGTGCTCAGGCTACGCCCGGTAGCCTCCCGCAGCACCATGGCCAACACTTGCGCATCCATGCTCACCATGCCATGGGCTTTACCCGGCGGTCGGATCCGGCGGGTGGCGACAACGATATCATCCATGACGGTACCCCAGGCGATGGAACGCCACACGCGGTTGATGTCCGATGCGAGCCGGGCATAATTTTCGTCGAAAACGATCCCCGAGGACATTTGCAAGGCGTCCTGCAACGTGACCCCGGCATACCCGGAGATGTTCAGCAGCGGAACATAGTCGTTGACCAGGTCGGTCGTGCTGCGGAGCAGCCCTTCCTCCAGGGCGCAGCCCGCAAGGGCCGTGATGACGGGATGACTTGCGGACCAGGCCACCCAATGGGTGCGGGCGTCGTTTCCCCGGTAATAGCGTTCGAAGGCGATCGCCCCGTCGTGCACGACAATAAGGCCGCTGGTGGTGGTGGCCGCAATCCATCCCGTCAGGTCATGCGCGCTTCCCATGTAGACGTAGGATTCGGGGAGGGGCTTGTTGTTGTAAGGCAGCCGGTAGGTCGGTCCGCTGCGGCGTACGGTCGTATAATCCCAAACACGGGTCATGCTCCTGAAGTTTTCGACAATCGCGGAGGGCTGAAAGAGTGTGAGGACGAAATGGAGGCGAAAGAGATCCTTTTTCAAAAGCTGGGAGACGCCCAACAGGACGAGCAGGACGACGCCGATGGTGAAGCCGATTTTACGCCATATGGGGTTTTGGAAAGCGACCACGCTTGGACTCCCGGCCCGGACGATTCCGGAAGCGTATCGGCCGGGCAACGGAAATTTTTTCGAACCGGAGGCCTATAGGGTCCCGTTCCCTTATTGTCTATCCCGGTAGGCGGTGAAACTCAAGCGGCTTGCTGGCAAGATATTCAGGCGGATGGGCAACGACGCGACAAGCACCTGCGCGGGGGGGCTCCGGCAGGTGCTCGTTTCTGAAGATTGGGGCTACAGTTTGAACTGCTTTTTGAATTCCTCACGGGGAATGATGCCGTCCTCCCGGACGATAAAATCGACATGGTCCAAATCCACCAGGCAGTGGGAATGGATGGTCATGGAATAGCTGGTATGCCCTTCCGTCCGATTTTCATGCTTTTCGTGGATGCGGTGGGCGGAGCTGGGTTTATGCGAGAACTTGAGACTGTTGGCAAAGAGATAAATCGGAATCTTGTTCAAATGGCACAAACCGACAACTTCCGCCGCTCCCAAAGGGCACACGGCCCTGTGATCCGGGGTGATGGAAATGGTGCCCAGGAAGAACTTGTTGGCTTTGACAATGAAGTTGCTCAGGTTGTACTCGGGGATGACTTGATGGTCGATGTTCTCGCCATGGGCCGTCCATATCAGCTTGCGGGTTTTGGTGAAATCCTGCTTCAAAATCAGCACCTCGAAGGGTTTGCCGATCTTGTTGGCTTGGACGAGGGTATCGCGGATGGACGCGCTGGTGGAGTAGACGATGATGACGTCGTAGCGATCGATGCACTTCAAGCCGCTCACGACCATCTGTTCGCCGATCGTCTTGAGCCGATCGATCTTGGACGTGAGGGCGCCGACGATTTTGTTCTTGGTGGCTTGGCAGTCGTCACTGTATTGGCCGGTCATCTCCTTTTCGAAATCTTCGATCAGGTGCACCAGCGGTGTAACCTGGGGCTCGGTATTTTTAATGGTTTCAACAAGCTCGGTCACCAAAGGCTCCAGCTTCCCGGCCGAACATCTAAGATCCTGGATGGAGCGGCGAAACGATTCCAGGGCCACCTGGGTTGTACCATGGGTTCCCAGGACGTCGCCGTGGTCACGGAAGAGTTTGAACAGATTTTGACGGTCGATTTCTTTCATAATGACACCCATAGATAGACGGATAAAAAGATGGAAGCGACGACCAGTGTGATCAAGGTGATAACGGCACTAACCTTCATGAATTCCAGGAAACTGATATTGACGTTGTGCCGTTTGGCCATGCCCACGGAGACGATATTGGCGGAAGCGCCGATCATGGTGAGGTTGCCGCCCAGGCAGGCCCCCAAAGACAAGGCCCACCAGAGAATGTCGTTCGGAATCGGGTGGGATTCGAGCATGAGTTTGACGATGGGGATCATGGTGATCGTGAAGGGAATGTTGTCCAGGAAACCGGAGACAATCCCGGAGACCCACAGGACCATCAGCACGATCACGTAAGGGTTGTCCCCGACCCTCAGAAACACGTTGTGGGCAATCCATTCCAGCACGTGTTTTTCTTCCAGAACCCCCACCAGGATGAACAGGCCGGAAAAAAACAGCAGCGTGGTCCACTCGATTTCCTCCATGAGGTGTTCCACGTCGACGTTGGTAAGCATGATAAGAAGCATGGCGACGGTCAGCGCCACGACCCCGGGGGACATGCCGGTGATGGTTTGGGTGACGAACAGCAGAATTGCCAGGGCCAGGCAGGACAGCCCTTTTGTCAGGAATACGCGGTCAATTTTGGTGGTCAGAAATTCATTGCGGATTTTTTCCAGCAATAGCTGGACGCTGAACAGTTTGGCCAGGTTCGTGTCGATGGGCCGGAACTTTTCGCGGTTGGTCATCCATAGATAGAGCAGGCCGCCTGCGAAACACACGGCTACGGGAAGACCCAGGTTCAAAACGAAGGCGTTGAAGGTCAGCCCCACCTTGGAACCGATGATGATGTTCGGGGGGTCACCGATCAGCGTGGCGGTGCCCCCGATGTTGGAAATCACCGCCTGGCTGATGACATAGAGCTTGGGATCGAGCCCCATGCCGGTGGTCAGTTCAATGACGATGGGGATGATGATCAGAACGGTGGTGACATTGTCGAGAAAGGCCGACAATAGGGCCGTCACGACCGAAAAGAAAATGAGAATTTTGAGCGGGCTGCCTTTGGTCAGTTCGGCAATTCGCACCGAAAGCATGGTAAACACGCCGGTGCGCCGCAGGATGGCCACGATCGTCATCATTCCCAGGAGCAGCATGATGGTTTCCGTATCGATGAAGGCAATCGCTTCACGTTCGTGCACCACATGCAGGATGAGCAGCACCATCACGCCAAATAGCGCGGCAACGGCCTTGTTGACCAGCTCAAGGGAAATGGCCACATAGACCAGAAGAAATATGATAATTGGGAGAAGAGCCCCTTCCATCGCGTTTGACTCCTTTTTTTTAACCTTAGGGGGACAGTCGTCGCATTTATGAGACTAAAAAACGCTACATATAGCGGCCCAACCTATTGTGGCAATCATTATTAACCGAGCAGCGTTCACCGGATAAAAGCTGTTCAAAATTTATAGTATGCTCTCATAAGGCCCGCCTGATGGCCGGCAAGGTTGAATTCCAAGCCTGATGATTTTATAGTAGCCCATTTGATGGTCCTTCATGATGGGGCGCAGAGCGCTTTTCTCCAGGGGCACGGCGGGCACCGCTTGCCACGGCGCCGGCCCAAAACTTTTCTGAAAGCCTGGGCGATGATATCCAAAGCCAAGGAGCGGCTGCGTCGCTTTTACCAGCAGTTTGCGAACAGTGATCAGGTACTGATCCTGATCAATGCCGACCCGGATGCCATTGCCAGTGCCATGGCGGTGAAGCGACTCCTCTGGCGGCGGGTGGCCGGCGTCACCATCGCTCATATCAATGTCCTGCAGCGGCCGGACAACCTGACCATGATCCGGCTGCTGGGCGTCCGGATGGTTCATCTGGACAGCATCGATCCGACCCGTTATGCGCGCCTGGTGCTCGTGGATTCCCAGCCGAACCACAACGAAGCGTTGGACCGCTTTACCTATGATGCCATCATTGACCACCATCCGGACAGCCGCCCCAAGGGCGGTCATGTGGACATCCGCCCCAAATACGGTGCCACGGCCAGCGTGCTGACCGAGTACCTGCGGGCGGCCAAGATCAAGCCCAGCCGCAAATTGGCCACGGCCCTTTTTCATGCCATCAAGGTCGACACCTGCAATTTCGAGCGTGAGACCCTGATCGAAGATGTCATTGCGTTTCAGTATCTTTTCCGGTATGCGAATATCCCCCTGGCCCGGCGCATCGAGCAGGCGGACCTGAAGCTGGATTATCTGGCGTTTTTCCGCAGGGCCATTCAGGTGCGGCGTTTCCGCAGGGGGAAGATATTCGCCTACCTGGGGACAGTGCCCCATCCGGATGTTTGTGTGCTGATCGCGGATTTTTTCATGCGGGTGGAAACGGTGGCCTGGAGCATCGTGGCGGGACGCCACGGCCACCATCTCGTGGTGATCCTGCGCAACGACGGGATTCGTAAGGACGCCGGGGCGTTGGCCCAATGCAGCTTTGGGGAATTCGGATCGGCCGGCGGCCATAAGACCATGGCACGTGCCGAACTGGCCCTGCCGGCCGTTGGTGAAGCCGTTGACTATACCCACAGTAAGCGCATGATGGAATGGTTGATCCATCGTGTCGAACAACGTACCTGGACGAATCGTGACATCGACTGCAAACATACCTGACGGCATCCGCGTTACGGTCCTGGGCTCCGGCACCTGCGTACCGCGCCTGGCGCGCAGCGCCTGTGCGGTCCTGATGCGGGTGGGCGGAAAACAGCTGGTCTTCGATGCCGGACCGGGTACGATGCGTCGCCTGCTGGAGGCCGGCAGCGATATCTACCAAATCGATTATCTGTTTTTGAGTCATTTCCACCCGGATCACAGCGCCGAGCTGGTGCCGTTATTGTTTGCCACCAAATATCCGGATGCCCAGCGCCGCCGCAAGTGTCTGACGATCGTCGGCGGGCCCGGATTGAAACACTTTTTTGAAAGCCTGGTAGCGGTTTACGGGCATTGGATTCAGCTGGCCGAGCATCAGATCAAATTTATCGAGCTGACCGACCGGCCGGGGGACGCCCTCGACGACGGGGGGATTCGGATCACCGCCGCTCCGGTGGTGCACAATCCGGAAAGTGTGGCCTACCGGGTCGAAACCCCTTCCGGGGCCTCCGCGGTCTATTCCGGGGATACGGATTATGCCGATCGACTGGTAACCCTGGCCCGCCGGGCCGGTTTGCTGATATGTGAGTCGGCCGTGCCCGATGAAGAGAAGATCCCGGGTCACCTTACACCGGCCCTGGCCGGCCGGATCGCCAGCGAAGCCGGGGTGCGCCAATTGATGCTGACCCATTTTTATCCGGCCTGCGATCATGCCGATATCGCGGCCCAGTGCCGGCGCACCTACCAGGGACCGCTGGTTCTGGCGGAAGATCTCCTGACGGTGCAGGTGGCTTGATGCGCTATTACCCCGTCTATCTCGATATGCGTGAACGCAAGGCCCTGGTGGTCGGGGGCGGCGCCGTGGGAAGCCGCAAGGCGCAGACCCTGCTGCGGGCCGGCGCCCGGGTGACAGTGGTCAGCCCCCAGGCCAGCGAGGACATCCGGACCCTGGCGGCGGAAGGACGGTTGACGTGGCACCCGCGTCCCTATTGCGCATCCGATCTCGAGGACATGTTTCTGGTATTCGGTGCAACGGACGACCCGGAACTCGACCGGCGGATTCAAGCCGATGCGGAACAGGGGCATGTGTTGTGCAATTTTGCCGCACAGCCGGATCGGGGCCAGTTTATCCTTCCTTCGATTGTTGAACGGGGAGATTTGCTGGTCAGCATTTCAACGTGCGGCCAAAGCCCGGCGGTGGCCCGCCGCCTGCGTCGGGAACTGGAAGACCGGTTCGGCGAAGAATACGCCCCCTTTCTGCAGCTGATGGGCGCCGTGCGCGCCTGGCTTGTCAAGCGTGAGCATGCGCCGGAAGATCATCGGGCACTTTTCAACCGGTTGATCGACGGAGGGCTGCTGGCTTTGGTCAAGGCCGGCGACCGGGAGGACATCGATGCTTTGTTGCGATCGGTCCTGGGTGACGACTTGGACATGGGGCGTCTCATGAATCGCCACTAATGGCAGAGGCTGGAGGCGGAAGATTTATTCATGGAAATCGGAATTCTCGGCACCCTGACGCTTTATGCGCTAAGCACCGCGACGTATGTCACTTTTCTTTTCATACAGAAGAAAAGCATGTACCGCCACGGGGTTTGGCTGCTGTCGGCCGGTTTTGTGCTCCACACCCTGTCGATCGGCTACGAAACCTATGCCGCGGGCTACATCCCCGTCAATACCTTGCGGGATACCCTCTCCTTTGCGGCCTGGGCCGTGGTCGGGGTCTTCCTTCTCTTTCAATACCGCTACCGTTTGAAGGTGATGGGGATTTTCGCCGCGCCCCTGGCCGCCTTCACCATGGCGGCGGTGGCTGTTATGTCGCCCAGCGCCCTCGTGGCCAAACCGGTCCTGAAGAGCCTGTGGCTGGTATCCCATGTCACCTTTATATTCATCGGGGAAGCCGGAATGGCGCTGGCCTGCGGGCTGGGGGTGCTCTACCTGGTGCAGGAGAAGGCCATCAAGTCCAAGAAGCCGGGTTTCTTCTTCCGGCGCCTGCCGTCCCTCGACCAGCTCGATTCAGCGGGCTACGGCTGCATTTTGGGCGGGTTTCTGATGATGACCCTGGGGCTGATCATGGGGGTGGTCTACGCCAAGACCATTTGGGGCCGTTTCTGGAGCTGGGACCCGAAAGAGGTCTGGTCCGGCATCACCTGGCTGCTGTATGCCGCCATGATTCATTTACGGCTTTCGGTGGGTTGGCAGGGGCGGCGCTCGGCCATCATGGCCATCATCGGTTTTGCCACCGTGCTGTTCACCTTTCTGGGGGTCAACTTTTTCCTGAGCGGGCACCACGGCGAATTTACCCAGCGTTAGGCCGGGAGAGACAATAGCGTGCACGGGCCGCCATATGGCGGCCATGCACAGGATGGAACGACAGGTGATCGGCGCGCGAGCCGCCGATAAAGATAGATGATCGACAAGCGCGATATACTGCTGATTGGATTGAACCATAAAACCGCTCCGGTGGAAGTCCGGGAATGCATCGGATTTGCCGGTGACGAAACCGACCAGGCCCTGCTGGCCTTACATGCCCTGGAAGCGGTGCAGGAGGTTATGCTGGTGTCCACCTGCAACCGGGTGGAAGTCCTTTTGGCCACCCCGGCCAAGGACGATGCGGCCCGCCAGGTGATCGCTTTCCTGTCGGAGATGAACAACATTCCGGTGGACCGCTTCGAAGACAATCTTTACCGGCACACCGGCGATGATGCGGTGCGTCACATTTTTCGCGTGGCGGCCAGTCTGGATTCCATGGTGGTGGGGGAACCCCAGATCCTGGGGCAGATCAAGGAGGCCTACCGCAAGGCGGCTTTCAAGAAAACATCCGGCGTCATTTTAAACCGCCTGCTACACCGCACCTTTCTGGTGGCCAAGCGGATCCGCAGCGAAACGGGCATCGGGGATCATGCGGTTTCCATCAGCTATGCGGCCATCGAACTGGCGCGCAAGATCTTCGGGGACCTTGAAGGCCGCAAGGTGCTTTTGATCGGGGCTGGCGAAATGGCGGAACTGGCGGTCGAGCACCTCATCCGCAACCGCGCTGACGAGATCCTGGTGGCCAACCGCACCTTCGAGCGCGGGGTGGCGCTGGCCCAGCGGTTTGACGGGCATGCCATCCGTTTCGAAGAGATTCCAGATGCTCTGGAGACCGTGGATATCGTCATCAGTTCCACCGGGGCTTCGGATATCGTCATCCGCCGCGATCAGGTCCGGAGGGCCATGCGCCGCCGGCGCAACCGGCCGCTCTTTTTCATCGACATCGCCGTACCGCGGGACATCGACCCAGACATCAACCGTTTGAACAACATCTACGTCTACGACATCGACGATCTCAAAGGGGTTATCGAAGAGAACATCGAAGACCGTCAGCGGGCCGCCATCAAGGGCGAGCGCATCGTGGACGAAGCGGTAATCCGTTTTCGCCAGTGGTACGAGAACCTGGACGTGGTGCCGACCATCGTGGGGCTGCGCCGCAAGTTCGAGGAAGTCATCCGGGCCGAGGTGGGCCGCACCTGCCCGGGCGGTGATGCCCGGGGAGTGGCCCCGGACGCCTTGGACAAGATGGTCAACGCCCTGGTCAACAAAATTCTGCACGACCCCACCACCATCCTGAAACGCGAGGAGGGGCACGGCGACAAAGCCCAACTCCTGGCGGCTGTCCGCAAGCTTTTCAAGCTGGATGACCATGACGCCCCATAAAAACTGATCGCCCCCCGGCAGGCATTGCCGTCATTCCCCGCGTCACGCCTGTTGCCGTGTCAGGCCTTGGCGGCTGGGCGACCATCAGGCCGGGGTTTTATCGGGATAGGGGCACAGACGCCGGAGCGGGCAGGAAGGACAAACGGGTTTACGCGCCAGGCAGACATCCCGTCCGAAGTGAATCAACTGCAGGCTGAAGGTATTCCAGGCCCGCTTGGGCATAATGGCCATGAGATCCTGTTCGATCTTGGCTGGATCGGTATGCGCCGTCAGGCCCAGGCGGCCCGACAGGCGTTTGACATGGGTGTCCACCACCATGCCGGGAATGCCGAAGGCCGCTCCCAGCACCACATTGGCGGTCTTGCGGCCCACTCCGGGCAGAGCGGTGAGGGCTTCCAGGCGGTGAGGGACCCGGCCTTCATGCTTTTCGGCCAGAGCCCGCGCGCAGGCCCGGATGTTGCGTGCCTTGTTGTGGTAAAAACCCGTGGGCCGGATAAGGGCTTCGATGTCACGCACAGGAGCCGCGGCCAGGTCGTCTGCGGTGGGGTAGCGATCGAAGAGAGCCGGGGTAACGCTGTTGACCTGGCGGTCGGTGGTCTGGGCCGAGAGAATGGTGGCCACGAGGAGTTCAAAGGGGTTGCGGTGGGTCAGGGCCGTCTTGACATCCGGATAGGTGTTCCTTAGGATTTTGCGGATTTTGTCGGTGCGGCGGCGGAGGTGCGAATCCATAGATCTTCCATTCGGTTGGGCGTACGGGCGATGGCATTTGTTGATGTTCATCCAGAGATGGTCGCTTTGGGTTTCGGCCAAGGTCGCAGGGAATTGTCCAGCGTTGCTGGACTTCCCGTCCGGTCCAACCCCGTTGTGGGTGCAAACCGCAGGCGAAGCTTGGCTATGACCCGGATTTCCAAAGCGCCCGCCAACCGGGGCCAAAAGATGCCATTCATGGATGGACTCGATCTACGATGGCGGCGGCCAGACGATCAGCGGATGGGTAGATACCATGAACAACTCTGAAAAAAAAGGCGTGCGGGCCCTGGGGCTTTGCTCGGGCGGGCTGGACAGCATTCTGGCGGGCCTGGTGCTGCGACAGCAGGGCGTCGACGTGGCCTGGGTGAGCTTTGAAACCCCGTTTTTTTCGGCCGACAAGGCCCGTGCCGCTTCCCGTATCACCGGAATCCCCCTCACCGTCCAGCGCATAACAGACGTCTACCTGCCCATGCTGCGCAGTCCCGCCTGCGGATACGGGAAAAATATGAACCCCTGCATGGACTGCCACGCCCTGATGTTTCGCCTGGCCGGGGAACGGATGCGGCCGGAAGGTTTCGACTTCCTGTTCAGTGGAGAGGTGCTGGGCCAGCGGCCCATGAGCCAGAACAAGACCGCCCTGCGCTATGTGGAAAAACACTCCGGCTATGACGGCTACATTCTTCGTCCCCTCAGCGCCCGCCTGCTGCCGGAGACCCGCCCGGAAGTCGAAGGCTTGGTGGATCGCGCGCGGTTGCTGGATTTGAGCGGCCGGGGACGCAAGCCCCAGATGGCGCTGGCGGAGGCCTTCGGGCTCACCGACTATCCGGCTCCGGCCGGCGGTTGCCTGCTGACGGATCCCAACTATTCCCGGCGCTTGAAAGATCTCTTCGACCATCAGGAAGCGGTGCGCGAGGCCCAGCTCGAACTGCTCAAATACGGGCGCCATTTCCGGCTGGACGAGCATACCAAAATCGTGGTGGGCCGCACCCAGGGGGAAAACCAGCGCATTCTGGATTTTTACGACCCGACCGGCGATATCCTGCTGAAGCTCAAGGCCTATCCGGGACCCACGGTGCTCGCCCCCCACGACGCATCCTCCGAGGCCCTCCAAAAGGCGGCCGCCATCTGTGCGGGATACAGCAAGGCGCCTTCGGATCGGGCGGTCGATGTGCAGATAACAAGGCCGGGTAAGCGGGGTGTCCTCCAGGTGGTGCCTTTATCGCCCGACACGGTCGGCAGCCTGCTGATCTGAAACGGCCGCCTAAGTGCCCCTATTCATAAAGACGATGCCATTCGACCGCCTATCCATCCATCCTGCCTGACGGCGTTGCGAAACCACAGAATATTCCCGATATTCTTTAGCACACGATGTCAATCCGGTTTTGGGTCATGTGCTTCGCTGCGCGCTTTAAGTTGACCGCAGGCGGCCGAGATGTCGCGGCCCTTGCTGTGCCGGATGATGGCGGTATAGCCCAGGTCCACGAGCGATTGTTGAAAGGCATCGATAACGGTTTCCGAAGGGCGCCGGAAACGGCAGCCTTCATGTTCGTTGAAGGGGATCAGGTTGATCTTGGCACGGATGGGGCGCAGGAGGGCCGCCAGGCGCCGGGCGTCTTCCGCACGGTCGTTGACGCCCTCCATCAGGATGTATTCGAAGGTGATCCGGCGATGGGGCCGCAAGGGGTAGCGGCGGCAGGCCTCCAGAAGGGTTTCGAGGGGATAGCGGCGGTTGATGGGCATCAAACGGCTGCGGGTGGCATCGTCGGTGGCATTGAGGGAAACGGCCAGGCTGACGTCGGTATCACGCCCCAGGGCCTCCATTTGCGGCACCAGCCCGGCAGTGGAGACGGTGATCTTGCGCCGCGAAAAGCCGAAGCCGGCCTTGTTGTCCGTCAACAGCTGGATGGCATCCACCACATTGCGGTAATTGGCCAACGGTTCCCCCATGCCCATGAAGACGATGTTGGTCAGGCTTTCCGGGGCACGGAGCTCTTTGCGGATATCCCGCACCTGGGCCAGAATCTCTCCCAGGGTGAGGTTGCGCTCCCAGCCGCCGGTGGCGGTGAAGCAGAAGCGGCAGTTCTGGGCGCAGCCCACCTGACTCGAGAGGCATAGGGTGGCATGGTTGCGCTCGGGGATCAGGACGCTTTCGATGTGCCGGCCGTCGTTTAGCCCGAAAAGGAATTTCTGGGCGCCGTCGCCGGCGATTTCGCGGGCCTCCATGGTCAGCCGTCCGATAGAAAAGCATTCCGCCAGGGTGGCCCGCAGCGCCTTGCTGAGGTTGCTCATGTCATCAAAGCGGTCCACCTGTTCGCGGTAGATCCAACGCCAGATCTGGTCGGCCCGATAACCCGCCTCCCCCTGCGCCTGCAGCCACTGCTGAAGCGTGGCGCGATTGTAATCCTTGATGTCCGTCCGACGGTCCGCGATGATCATTTTATTTGCAATTTTTAGTGACTTAGGTTAATATAAAAAGATAACACACTCCAGAAAGCAATCTACCCGCCCCGGCTTCCATTTCGTGTGTGGTCCCCCCTGTCTAAGGGGAAAAAGGTTCTGTTTCAAGCTTTCCTTTTGTACTTGACATACCATTATCAAAATTCTAAATTCAACGATTTATGATGATAGAGAGCGGATTGGGGAAAGGTTATGTTTGAAAACCTGTCCGACAAACTTGATGCCGTCTTCAAAAAGCTCAAGGGCCACGGCAAGCTGACGGAAAGCAACGTCGAGGAAGGCCTCCGGGAAGTGCGCTTGGCATTGCTGGAGGCGGATGTTCATTTCCGGGTGGTCAAGCAGTTTATCGCGGACATCAAGGAGCGCGCGCTTGGCCAGGAAGTACTGGCCAGCCTGACCCCGGGCCAGCAGATCATCAAGATCGTCAACGAGCAGCTCACCGAGCTGATGGGCTCGCAACACGAGCAGCTCGATCTCCAGGGGGCCCGGCCGGTGGCGGTCATGCTGGTGGGCCTGCAGGGGTCTGGTAAGACGACTACGGCCGGCAAGCTGGCCGTACATCTGCGTAACGAGGGGCACAAGCCGTATTTGGTGCCGGCGGATGTCTACCGACCCGCGGCCATCGACCAGTTGACCAAGCTCGCCGGGCAGCTGTCGGTCCCGGTCTATGCCTCCCGGACCGACATGGATCCGGTCGATATCTGTCTGGAAGCCCGTGTCGCCGCCCAAATGGCGGGCTGTGACGTTCTGCTGCTGGATACCGCGGGCCGCCTGCACATCGACGAGTCCCTGATGGCCGAGTTGGCACGGATCAAGGACGCCGTCAAGCCGTCGGACACCCTGTTGGTGGCCGATGCCATGACCGGCCAGGATGCGGTCAACATCGCCGAGTCCTTTAACGAAGCGCTGGATATCGGCGGCATCGTCCTGACCAAGACGGACGGCGACGCCCGCGGTGGTGCCGCCCTTTCCGTCAAGGCGGTCACCGGCAAGCCCATCAAGTTCGTCGGCACTGGTGAAAAGCTCACTCAGCTGGAAGCCTTCCACCCCGACCGGATGGCGTCCACCATCCTGGGAATGGGGGATGTGCTGACCCTCATCGAGAAGGCCCAGGCGGTCGTCGATGAGAAAAAAGCGGTCGAACTTGAAAAGAAGCTCCGCAAGAGCCAATTTACGTTGGAGGACTTTCGTGATCAGCTCGTGCAGGTACGCAAAATGGGGTCCCTGTCCGAATTGCTCCAGATGATCCCGGGCATGGGCAAGATGAAGCAGATGAAGCATCTTGAGGTGGACGACGGCGAGCTCGTCAAAATCGAAGCGATTATCAACTCCATGACCCGTAAGGAGCGGCAGAACCATGCCATCATCAACGGCAGCCGGCGCAAGCGCATTGCCAAGGGCAGCGGGACGCGCGTGCAGGATGTGAACAGCCTGCTCAAGAACTATACGCAGGTCATGAAAATGATGAAGAAGATGAATAAAAGCGGCATGCGCGGGCTTGGCCGGGGTATGCTACCTTTCTAAAGGAGAAGAGCGAATGGCAGTAAGAATCAGATTGGCCAGACATGGCGCCAAAAAGAAACCGTTTTACCGCATTGTCGTTGCCGACAGTGAATCCCCGCGTGACGGAAGATACCTGGAAGCGGTTGGAACATACAATCCGTTGCTTGATCCGGCTGAGATTACGGTAAAGCAGGAGCGCGTCCAGTACTGGCTGGAACAAGGGGCTATTCCGACCGACACGGTCAAAAGCCTGCTGAAGAAGGAGGTCGCCTCGCAAGAGACCGCATAGCCCCCACTGCCCCATATTCTCACCCACCAACAAAGGAGATGGCGCTATGAGAGACCTGATCGATTACATCGCACGGGCGTTGGTTGACAATCCTGACGAGGTCTCGGTTTCAGAAGTCGAAGGCAACCAGACATCGGTGCTTGAGCTTAAGGTGGCCAAAGAGGATTTGGGTAAAGTCATAGGGAAGCAGGGGCGCACGGCGCGGGCCATGCGGACGATTTTGAGCGCGGCTTCGGCCAAAGTGAAAAAACGGACGGTACTTGAAATCATCGAATGACAGGACCCCTCCCGGCGATACCCAATTGATAGGCGAAATCGTCGGTGTGCACGGCCTGGGCGGTGCTTTGAAAGTTCGGTCCTATGCCGATTCGCCACTGATGTTCGAAGCGGGCCTGGCGCTTTATCTGGAAAGCCCCGCGGGTCTTGTTCAGGCGTGTACGCTGGATTGGGCCAAACCCCATGGCAAGGGCGTCCTCTTATCCATCACGGGGGTTGCCGATCGCGAAACCGCCGAAAGACTCGTCGGAACTCGCCTTTTGGTGGACAAGGCCATACTCCCCGCTTTGGAAGAGGGGACCTATTACTGGTTTGAACTCATCGGATTGTCGGTCTATACCACCCAGGGCGAATACCTGGGGACGTTAGACAGCATATTGCCGACCGGCAGCAACGATGTTTATGTGGTGCGTGACGGCGATGCGGAGACCTTGGTGCCGGCGCTGGCATCGGTGGTCCAGGCCATCGATACCGATCAGGGCCGAATGGAGGTCAACCTTCCCGAAGGATTGTAGACGGCAGGGGGAAGGACTGCATGACAATGGATGTCGCTGTTCTGACCATTTTCCCGGAGATGTTCGCGCCGTTCTGGCATCACGGGATTGTCAGGCGGGCCGTCGAACAAGGGTATCTTAAGAGCGAGGCCGTCGATATCCGGGCCTACGCCGAAGACCGTCACAAGGTGACCGACGACCGGCCCTATGGCGGCGGATGCGGCATGGTGATGAAACCGGAGCCGCTGGCCAAAGCCCTGCGGGCGACGCGGAGGCGCATGCCGGATGCCGTCACCTTGTTGATGACACCCCAGGGCCGCCCCTTCAGCCAACAGATGGCCGCCGCGCTGGCCGGCCGGAAGGGGCTGATTTTTATTTGCGGGCGCTATGAAGGGGTGGACGAGCGTTTTGCCGAACAATTCGTCGATGAGGAGATTTCCATCGGCGATTATGTGCTGACCGGCGGTGAACTGCCGGCCATGGTAGTTGTGGATGCGGTGGTACGGCTCATTCCGGGCGTTCTGGGCGGCGACGACTCGGCGGCCCAGGATTCGTTTGCGGACGGCCTGCTGGAACACGCCCATTACACCCGCCCACGTGCTTTTGAGGGGCGGGAGGTACCCGAGGTTCTGTTGTCCGGCAATCACGCCGCCATCGCCCAATGGCGCCTCGAAGGGGCGTTGATGCAAACCTTTTTAAAACGACCGGATCTCCTCGAGAACCGCGAGTTTTCGGCTCAGGAAAGCGCCATCCTGAGAAAGTGGTCCCAGAGACTTGAAAACCTTATCCGGGGTCAATCTGCACGTCGCCCTGATTCACTACCCGGTGGTGAATAAGCATGGCGAAACGGTGGCCTCGGCGGTTACCAATCTCGATCTGCACGACATGGCCCGTGCCGCCCGCACGTTCGGCGTCCGGGCGTTGCATGTGATTACCCCGCTGGCGGACCAGCGGGCCCTGGCGGAGAAGATCGTCCGCCACTGGACCAGCGGACCCGGCGGCGTGCATAATCCTAAGCGCCGCGCGGCCTTGGAGCTCGTTCGGGTGACGGCCTCCCTGGAGGAGACCCGTTTGCTCATCGCGCAGGATTGCGGCCGGCCGCCGGTGGTTGTGGCGACCTGTGCCCGGCGCTACCCGGAAGCCTGCGGGTTTGAGGAACTGGCCGGGAGGATGGCGAAAGGCATACCGCATCTGGTGCTGTTCGGCACCGCCTGGGGGCTGGCGCCGGAATTGGTTGCGGCCGCGGATGCTGTTCTGGAGCCGATCGTGGGCCAAGGGGACTACAATCATTTATCGGTTCGCTGCGCGGCCGCAATCGTTATGGATCGGCTGATGATGGGCCGACATTAATTGTTAAACTGATCGGAATCAACATTAGGGGTTTATTATGGAAAAGCTCAAACAACTGGAAAAAGAAATGATGCGGCTTGATCTGCCGGAGTTCGTGCCCGGTGATACGGTCAAGGTGCATGTCAAGATCAAGGAAGGCGAGAAGGAGCGTATTCAGGTCTTCCAGGGGGTGGTGATCAGCAAGCGCAAGGGGACCACCAATGCGACCTTCACGGTCCGCAAGGTTTCCTATGGTGTCGGCGTGGAGCGTGTTTTCCCGATGCATTCACCCATCATCGACAAGATCGAGGTGGTGACCCGGGGCCGCGTGCGCCGCGCCAAGATCTACTACCTGCGCAAATTGCGCGGCAAAGCCGCCCGTATCAAAGAGCGCCGTTTCTAATCCGTCCGTCGTCGCCATTGATGGCGGGGCCCTGCAAGCCGATGCTTTTCAAGATGGGCGGGGCTTTTCAACGCAGAAGGCCGGGGCGTCGGGACCCTTTAGGGGACCTGCCGCCCTGGGAGCCGACGCCGCGTGAATCAGGACCCGAAGTGTTTCGAAAACGAAGTCCACGCCCGGGGGTATCGCCGGGTGGCCGGCGTCGATGAAGCCGGTCGGGGGCCGCTGGCCGGGCCGGTGGTGGCGTCCGCGGTTATCCTGGGTGACAGGATCCGGCTGGACGGCATCAACGATTCCAAACAGCTGACGGCACAGCGTCGCCTGGCCGCCTATCAGCGCATATGCCAGGAGGCCTTGGCCGTCGGTATCGGAGTGATCGATGCCGGGATCATCGACCGCATCAATATCCTGCAATCCGCTCTTCTGGCGATGGAGGTGGCGGTGGCGCACCTCGACCCCCAGGCAGATTTTTTGCTGATCGACGGAAACCATCCCACCGCCCTGAGTCTGCCCCAGCGCACCATCATCAAGGGGGATGCCCGCAGTGCTTCCATTGCCGCAGCCTCGATTGTGGCCAAAGTGACGCGGGACCGCCTGATGGAGGGCTACCATACCCAGTATCCGGCTTACGGCTTTGATCGGCACAAAGGGTATCCCACCCGGGCGCATCGCGAGGCGGTTCGCCAGCACGGGTGTTGCCCGATCCACCGGTTCACATTCAGAGGGGTCAGGGAATATGCCCCGTTGACCCAGGTTCCAGGGGAATGATTCAGCGGGTCATACAGTTTTGGCGGCACTCGGGAGGACTGATCGGGGGGACGATGCCCAGCAATCCGCACGCGTTTGGTCAGCAGGCCGAAACGATGGCGGCCCGCTTCCTCAAGAAACAGGGCTATAAAATCATCGTCCGCAATCACCGTACCCGCAGCGGCGAAATCGACATCATCGCCCGGGAGGGCGAAACCTTGGTCTTTGTCGAAGTCAAAGCGCGCACTTCAGAGCGCTACGGCAGTGCCAAGGCGGCCGTGACCCCCCAGAAGCAGCGGCAGATCGCCAAGGTGGCCCTGGGCTATCTCAAAATGACCGATCAATCCTATGCCAAGGCCCGTTTCGATGTGGTCACCGTGACGCGCCGTGTCAAAGGCCACGATATCCATCTCATCCGCAATGCTTTTGGGCTGAACGATGACCGCGTCTGACGGGATGACGGGCGGGATGCTGTATGTCGTGGCCACCCCCATCGGCAACATGGATGACATTACGCTGCGCGCCCTGAAGATTTTGCAGGCCGTCGACCGGATCGCCGCTGAAGATACCCGCCATACCGGGCGCCTGCTGAATCACCACGGTATCCAAACCCCCCTTGTCTCCTATCATGAACACAATGAGCGCCAGCGCACCGCGGAACTTCTGGCTGCTCTGGAACAGGGGGCATCGATCGCCCTGGTGTCCGATGCGGGAACTCCGGCCATTTCCGATCCGGGCTACGTGCTCGTGCACGAAGCGGTGCAGAAGGGGATAGCGGTTTCGCCGATCCCCGGGGCTTCGGCCCTTGTGGCCGCCCTTTCGGCGTCCGGTTTAGCCACCGATGCTTTTGTCTTTATGGGGTTCCCCGCCCGTAAAGCGGGCCGACGCCAGCGCGCGCTGGCGTCGCTGAAGGAAGAGCGCCGGACCTTGATCTGGTATGAATCGCCCCATCGCATCGCGGCTTTTATAGAAGACGTGCGGCGGGTCATGGGGGACCGGTTCGCGGTCATCGGCCGGGAAATGACCAAGCACTACGAAGAGTTTTTGCGCGGCCCCCTCTCGGAACTGGCCAGGACGCTGGAGGCACGTGGTGACATCAAGGGTGAAATCACCCTGCTGGTCGCCGGCTGTGACGGTACACCGCCGGAAAGCGCGGCCTCACTGGAAGAAGCAATCGTTCAGGCGCTTCAGGCGGGGGATAAGAGTCATTCGGCCCTGGCCCGGGAAATGGCTTCGGCTTTCGGGATCTCCCGGCGGGAGGCGTATGACCGCATCCTGGCCCTGCGCCAGGGGTTGGATTCGGCCGGTGATGGGAACGCGTAGCAATTTGTTTGTACCTGGTCTGAAATCCGTGCCTTCGCGGCGCGCAACGCCCCTCCCGGCCGGGAAGACGGCAAGCGGGCCGCAGGGTGACGAAACCCTATAGGGAGTAATGAATGGAGAAAATAGAAGCGATTTTTTCTCCCGGATCGGTGGCGGTGGTCGGTGCCTCCACCACACCCGGGAAGGTTGGCCACGATATCTTCGCCAATATCCTGCGCGGCGGCTACAAGGGCGTTCTCTACCCCGTCAACCCGACGGCCAAATCGGTGCTCAGTGTCCGGGCTTACGGCACCATCAGCGATATTCCGGACGAGGTCGATTTGGCCATGATCATCCTTCCCCCGCGACTTGCCGTGAAGGCGATCGATGACGCGATTCACAAAGGGGTCAAGGGGGTGGTGGTCGTATCGGCCGGTTTTCGGGAGGTTGGCCCGGAAGGGCGGGCGGTTGAGGACCGCATTGTCGCCATGTGCCGCGAGGCCGGGGTGCGCATGGTGGGCCCCAATTGCCTGGGGGTGATCAACCCCCATACCGATGTCCGCCTGAATGCCAGTTTTTCTTCGCGCATGCCCAATTCAGGGAACATCTCCTTCATTTCCCAAAGCGGGGCGCTGTGCACGGCCGTTCTCGATTTTGCGGCTGCCCGGGATTTCGGCTTCTCCAAGTTTATTTCCATCGGCAACAAGGCCGATGTGAACGAACTGGATTTGCTCCAGTACCTGCACCGGGATCTGGATACGGACGTCATTATGCTCTACATCGAAGAGCTGCGGCGGGGCGCGGAATTCGTGGAGGTTGTCAAAAACATCACCTCCGGCAACCGCCCCACACCGGTTTTGGTCATCAAATCCGGCCGGACGGTGGCCGGCGCCCAGGCCGCCGCTTCCCATACCGGTGCCCTGGCCGGCACCGAAGCTGTCTACGACGCCATCTTCGAACAGTCCGGGGTGATTCGGGTAGACACCATCGATGAATTGTTCGATTTTGCCAGTGCTTTCGCCTTCAAGGCGGAGAGCACCCTGGGCAAGGTCGCCCGGCGTATTCCCAACGGCAACCGGGTGGCCATCGTGACCAATGCCGGCGGTCCCGGTATTGTGGCGACGGATATGACGGTTTCTTCCGGTCTGCAGCTGGCCCAACTGACGCCGGAAACGATCGAGGTGCTGGCCAGCCATCTGCCTTCCACCGCCAATATCCACAATCCGGTGGACGTCATCGGGGATGCCACCCAGGATCGTTACGAGAACGCTTTGGCGGCGGTTGTTCGGGATGAAGGCGTCGACGGCGCGCTGGTCATCCTGACCCCCCAGTCCATGACCAATGCGCTGGAAACCGCCAAGGCCATCACCAGGGTTGCCCGCAACGCTCACAAACCGATTCTGTGCAGTTTCATGGGGATCGTCGATGTGTCGGCCGGGGTCCAATATCTCCAGGAGCAGGGCTATCCGGTCTACCGCTTTCCGGAGAATGCCGCCAAGTCATTCGGTGCCCTCTACCGTTATTCCCGCTGGCTCAACCGTCAGACGCTGGCACCCCACCGGTTCAGTCATGACACGGACCGGGCGCGCGCCATCATCGCCCAGTGCCGGCAAGAGGGCCGCACGGCCATTGGAGAACTCGAAGGGGCCCGTATCCTGGAATGCTACGGGTTCCATGTGTTGCCGACCCACCTGGCACACAGCCCGGAGGAGGCGGCCGATCTGGCCCAGGATATGGCCTTCCCGGTGGTCATGAAGATCGTTTCGCCCCAGATCCTGCACAAATCCGATGCCGGAGGGGTGGTGGTCGGGATCACGACGCCGGAAGAGGCCCGGGCGGCCTACGAACGGATCGTGAGCAACGCCCGCGCCTATCAGCCGGAGGCTGAAATCGAGGGCGTCCTGGTGGTAAAAATGGCACCGGCCGGTCAGGAGACCATCCTGGGGATGAATCGCTATCCCGGTTTTGGTCCGCTGCTCATGTTCGGTTTCGGCGGCGTTTTTGTGGAAGTCTTCAAGGACGTCACCTTTCGCCTGGCCCCGGTCGGTCGCAATGAAGCCCGCCGCATGCTCAATGCGGTCCGCGCCGTCAAGCTGCTCAAGGGTTTTCGCGGGACGCCGGCCGCGGATACGGGTGCCATCGAAGAGGCCATCGTCCGGTTGTCGGACCTTGCCCTGGCGCATCCGGAAATTGCCGAACTCGATATCAACCCCCTGTTGGCCCATCCCCAGGGGCAAGGCGTCACGGTTGCGGACTGCCGTATGATTTTAACGCCCCTCGAAGCGCAAGCAAGCGAAGCCTAGGAGATTCAAGCGGAATGACCTCCTCGGGATCACGCCGGGTACTCAAGCCGGTTCTCGTGGCTGTACCCGCACGAATCCAGGGGTGGACGGGGCCGCGTCGCGTGCGCGCCTTGAGCCGGCTGGCGCGGGCGGCGGCCCGGATGTCGGCCCGTAGCGCCGGTGGCGTTCTGGGGCGCCTGGCCAAAGATCCCGACGGTGTGCCCCTGCCGACCAACGGATGGCACTGGTCGGTGGCCCACAAACCGGGTTATGTGGCCGGCGTGGCGGGGACGGGGCCCCTGGGCATCGACATCGAGCCCGTAACACCCCGCAACCGCAATTTGTTCAGCAAGATTGCCACGCCGGAGGAATGGCGCCTGGGCCATGAAGAGGAGTGGTATCTTTTCTACCGGTTCTGGACCGCGAAAGAGGCGGTCTTGAAGGCGGTCGGGTTGGGGTTGAAGGGGCTTTCCCGCTGTCGCGTGGTGGCGATCGACGCCCCCTTACGGATGACGCTGGAATTCGAGGGCCGGTGTTGGCCGGTGGCGCAAGTCTATCGGAACGGCTATCTGGCCGCCCTGGCAGCGCAAGATTGGCGGGTGCACTGGATTTGGTCGGATATCACTCCCTGACGGAAGGAACCGTTACAGGGAGGGGATGGGTTCGATTTTAAAAATGGAACTGCATTTTTTGCAGCGGGTGGTGATGCCGACCTGGTCGTCGCGGATCGCGTAGCGCTGGCCACAGTGGGGACAGGCGGTTTTGGCCATAACCGGTTGCGTCACCACGGGTTGGCTGCTTTCCGCCGCCGCCCGGATGGTTTCAGGATCCAGGAGGCCGTCGGTGGTCTGGTTGGTTTCTTCTTCCACCCGCCGCTTTTTTTCCAGGTAAGCCTCGTATTTCGTAAAAATGATGCCGCAGCGCAGGCATTCCAGAGCATTCTCCGGGTTTCCGAAACCACATTTCGGGCAGGGGTTTTTCGGGGTCGGCGGCGCGGGTGACGCCACAGGGCCTGTTTCCGTCAGGTCAGTTTCAGGCATGTGCTCCTCCCTGGTGGAGGCTTCCGTAGGTTTTCCGGAGGCAGAATCGTCATCCTCGGAGAATTGCAATGGTGCGTCGTCACGGTGGGTCATTTTCTGTTCGACATAGGCGTAGTCGATGCCGCATTGGGGACACTCGCGGTCTCCGGGTTTACGCGGATAGTCACATCGCGGGCATTTCATGAGACACTCCGAAAAGTAGCGTCCGAACGCAATTCAGATCCCATCTTGAGCACTCTTTAATTGAACGGTGGGGCAGACCGCCGAGCGCTTTTGCCGAATGTATCAAAGATGCTGCCGCTCTGGGGGTGAAACGCCGCGATTAGTGCGATTCCACAATCTGCCAATGCCCTAGCGCATGCCTATTATGACACCACAAATGTAGCAGAAATTTTTTTTGGTGTCAAAACAGACCAGATGATTAGCGGGCCTCCCCGACACCGGGCCGCCGGCTAAGCGCAGGGCCGAAGGCGCGTGATGCATTGGGCTTGCATGCCTCCGATGCTTGTGGGTATAGTTCAACGATCAACCAGACGACACCACGGTTTTTGTCGCTGCTGCAGCCCAACGCCTGCCGCGCGGGAAGGCGCGATTGGTTTCCTTCGTTTCAACGGGGATTCTCAAATTGCTGCGGTCTTTGGCCCAAGGCGCCCGAAAGGAGACGGTTCATGCACGATTTAACCCTTTACGATTTGTTCCACCGCAACGCTTTGTTGCATGGCAATCGCCCGGCCCTCAAAAGCGATGAGGGGCAGGTGACGTTCCGCCAGCTGGCCGACCGATCGGCGTCGCTGGCCCGGATCCTGGTCCGGAAAGGGGTGACCAAGGGCGACCGTTTAGGTCTTATGGCCTATAACAGCGAAGCCTGTTTGCTCGTCATGGGTGCGGCGGCCTGCCTGGGGGCCATTTTAGTCCCCCTGAACTGGCGCCTGGCCATCGAAGAACTCCATCATATTGTGACGGATGCCGAACCCGTATGGCTGTTTTTTGATGACGCCCATGCGGCGGCCGTGGAAAGCCTGTCGGCCATGAGCGGCTTTCCGGATCATCAAACCCGCCTGGAGGCCCTGCCCGACCTGCTCGATAACGACCGCGGGGATCGGTCCTGGAATCCCGACGATCATCCGGTGGCCGGCGACGATCCCTATTGCCTCATTTACACGGCCGCGGTCGAAGGCCGCTCGCGGGGGGCGGTGCTGAGCCATCATAATTTCATTTACAGTAACATCCAGACCATTGCGACCCTGGGGCTGACCTCCCGGGATGCCTACCTGAACATGCTGCCCCTCTTCCATATCACCGGACTCAATCTGGCTCTCTCGGTCATGCATGTGGGCGGTCTGAATGTGATCATGGACCGCTTCGATGCCCAGCGGGCTATTGCATGGATCGCGAAAGCCAAGGTCACGCTGTTGGGCAGTTTCCCGCCAATTTTGAGCAAGCTTTCAGAGGCCCTCGATCAGGATCCCCAGGATCTCACCTCCCTCAAACACATTATGGGACTCGACCATCCCGACGCCATCGCGGCTTTCGAGCAGCGGACCGGCTGCCGGTTCTGGACGCTGTACGGCCAGACGGAGACCTCCGGTTTCGTGACCCTGTCGCCGGTGTCTGAAAACCCCGGTTCGGCCGGCCGGCAGGGGCTCTTGACCTCCTACCGCATCGTGGACGAGCAGGACAATGAAGTGCCCGGCGGTGAAACCGGTGAAATTGTCGTCCGGGGACCGCTGGTCTTCCTGGGGTTCTGGCGGCAGGAGGTCTACAATGAGAAAATTTTCCGCAACGGCTGGCATCATACCGGCGATCTCGGCTGTGTGGATGCCGAAGGGACGCTTTGGTTCAAGGGCCGCAAGCCCGAAAAAGAACTCATCAAACCGGGGGGTGAAAATGTCTATCCGGCCGAGGTGGAAGCGGTTATCCTGACCCATGAGGCCGTGGCCGAGGTGGCGGTGATCGGGGTGCCGGACCCGCAATTCGGCGAGGGCATCAAGGCCGTTTGCGTTCTTGAAGCCGGCCGGACGGTTTCAGCGGAGGACCTGGCGGAGTTCGTGGCGGGCCGCATCGCACGCTACAAGAAACCCCGCTATGTGATCTTCGTGGAGCGGCTGCCCAAAAAAACGGACGGCACCACCGACCGGGAACAGGTGAAAGCGCTTTACGGCCAAGCTTAACGACCCTATTCATATCGATACAACGGCCTTCGGCCGCCAATGCATCCTGTCGGACAGCGTTGCGAAACCACGGAAAGGAAACTTCATGGATGTCACATTTCACGGGGCGGTGCGGGAAGTAACCGGATCGGCCCATCTGCTGGGCAACGGCAATGATCGGATTTTGCTGGATTGCGGCATGTTTCAGGGCCGGCGCAAGGAGAGCAGCGAAAAGAACCGTCATTTGCCTTTTGACGGCCGTACGATAACGAACGTGGTGCTCTCCCATGCCCATATCGACCATTCCGGAAGGATCCCCCTGCTGGCCCGCGAAGGATTTGCCGGGCGCGTTTTCGCCACCCGGGCCACCGCGGACGCCTGCGAATATCTCCTGACCGATGCTGCCCACATCCAGGAATCGGACGCGCTCTACCTGAACTATAAGATGGTGCGCGCCCATCTGTGCCAGATGAAAGACGCCGGGGCGGGTAAAGGAACGCCATGCAACACCAACAGCGAGATCCGCAGGTTCCTCAAAAAAAGCGGCCACGAACTCAATGTGGACAACATCAACGAGATGATCCGGGTTCACCATTTGGACCCGGTAACGCCGCTCTATACCATGCCTGATGCCGAGGCCTCCCTTACCCTTTTCGACGGCTATCCCTACCGCAATCCCATCACCATCGGGAAGGATATGACCTGCACTTTCTACGACGCCGGCCACATCCTGGGGTCGGCCATCAGCATGGTCCAGGTGCGCCGCAACGGGCAGACCAAGACGATCTGTTTTACCGGCGACCTGGGACGTTTCGGCAAACCCATTCTGCGCGACCCGGTCCTGACCTTCCCGGAGGAACACCGTGCGATCGATCTGCTGATCATGGAGAGCACTTACGGCGATCGTCTGCACGAACCGGTCATCGATCTCAAACCGCGCCTGCAGGCCGTGGTGACGGAGGCGGTCGCGCGCGGTGGCTCCATCCTGATCCCGTCCTTTGCCTTCGGCCGCACCCAGGAGCTGCTCTATGTCCTGCACGAGCTGTATATGGAAGGCAGCGTGCCGCGCCTGCCCGTCTTTGTGGACAGCCCCCTGGCGGTCAAGCTCACTAAAGTCTTCGGCGAACATCCGGAAGTCTATGATCGGGACACGCAAGAAACCTTTCTGCGAAGCGGGCAAAACCCGTTTATGTTCGATCAAATCCATTTTGTCCAATCCGTGGAGGAGTCCATCGCCCTGACCCGGGATGAAAAGCCCCACATCGTCATTTCAGCCTCGGGCATGTGTGAGGCGGGCCGTATCCTGCATCATTTGCGCTATCGGATCCACAATCCTAAAAATACGATTCTGATCGTGGGATTCATGGCCCAGCATACCCTGGGAAGACGCATCCTGGAATTGGGCGAGGCTTACGCGGCCGAAGGACGCAAAGGGCAGCCGCCAACGGTCAAATTTCTAAACAAGGAATATCCCCTGGCAGCGCACGTGGTGAAGATCGGCGGGTTCAGCGCCCATGCGGACCGTGATGAAATGATGCATTTCCTGGAGGCTTCCAACCTCAAGATCAAACGCATCGCCGTGGTTCATGGCGAAGAAGACCAGGCCCTGGCCTTTGCCGGCCACCTGGGCCAAAAGGGCTATGATGCTTTTGTCCCCCAGCTCGGTGAATCCGTCACGATCGACGGCGCCGCCTAACAGCAGCCGAATGCGGCGGGGGTGTCATGAATGGATCGGTGCCTTCTGCGCCATCCATGCATGGCCTTCCCCTGCCGACGGCCACCAGCCCTCACTGGAAACGGTTCCCCTATCGTTACGGTCTTGACGGGAGTGGATCGGCCCCTATTTTTATAATATTGGTAGCGGTATTCTGCTGATTATTGTTCCTCTGCTTTTCTCGCTGCCCGGAGCTGATGCGCTGGGGCGCATGCCTGCCCCGTTCGCCTGGCGGCCTATTCCTGCCCACGATCTGACCTTCACACGTTGACGTTACGTCTTTCCGTGCGCTGATCAACGGCGGTGCCCGGCCGTGCTTCCGGCGGGCCATTATCACACGGCGCTGGCGCGCCCATGGCAGAAAGGAAGTCCCATGCCTGGATTCTGCTTCAACGGAAGATCCAAAGTGCCGATAATCACGTCTCCGGGTTGGGCGTGTTGACCTGGAGACGGCAGGTTGGCGGGTGAAGGCGGCGATCGGAGCGGGGGCGGAGGCATGTCAGAAACGATGCCACCGCACCCGATGAGGCAATCTTGGACCAGGAGGCCGATCATGAAATTCCAGGACTTTTTTGTGCCGCGGTGGCAGCACTCCAATCCGGATGTGCGCCAGAAAGCCGTGCTGCGACTGAATGACCCGGCGCTGCTGCGCCAGATCATCGACAAGGACGATGATGAAATGGTGCGGTTGAGCGCCAAGGAGCGCTTGGTCGCGCTGAGCAGCGACAACGTTACCGTGGATGCTTAGCAGATGGCCGCTGCGCGATGCCAGGTTTATCAGGGTGCCGGTATACGGAGCTGCATGCCGGCACCCCGTCATGTAATATGCCCCTTCACAGGATAGCGGCTTCCCAAGCCCGTTTCGAAATGGGAGCGATCCATCCCGGCCCTTTTCTTTTATGTCAGCCGTGTTATATTGAACCCCATCAATCCGCTGGCAGTATCGATCATGGCGAGGCGCCCTAGCAGGGGGCCTGCCTCTTGGATCGCGTTGCACAGGGGACAATCATCTTCAGGAGGGTTTCGATCGCATGAAATATAAACAAGCTGTTTGCCTGGCCATCCTAGCGGCCGCGATGGTGTTAGGGCTCCATTCGTTGGATACGGTCCAGTCCGGTGAACAGATCAAATGGTATACCTACGATGAGGGCATGGCCAAAGCAAAGCAGACCGGCAAGAGCATCGTATTTTATTTCTACGCGGACTGGTGCAGTTATTGTGTCCGCATGCAGAAGGAAACCTTTTCCCACGCTTCGGTCATCGACTTCCTGAACAACAGGGTTATTGCCGTAAAAGTGGATGTCGACCAGAACAAGGACCTCGCCCGCACTTACCGGGTGCGTGGTCTTCCGGCGACAGTTCTCCTGATGCGCAACGGGGAACAGGTGGGGCCAATGCCGGGCTTCATACCGGCCCAAAGCTATCTGGCCATGTTAACCAAAATCATGGAGCAATCCTGAACCGTTTCCCGCTCGCTTCCGTTCGCGGATGCGGCGTTTTTTTACGCATGCCAGATGTGATTAAAAAAGTGGTTTTTCTGCTGAGCGCGGCTATTGGCCTGGCCTTGCTGGTCAACGGCCTCTCCCCCCACGGCATTCCCCTGATGGGACAATGGGACACCCGGCAGGGAGTCGTCACGGCCGATGCCGCGGCGGCCGCCCTGTGGATGGATTTTGAAATCCCCGATCCGGCCGCGGCCAAGCAAATCTTGGATGCGGGCGATGCGCTTTTTGTGGATGTCCGCAGTCGGGAAATGTACCTGGAAGGCCATATCCCCGGTGCGGTATCCTTACCCCTGGAAGAATTCGATGACCGAGTGGAGGCCTTTGCCCGGGAAGTGTCCCCTGAGCGCCCCATTGTAACCTATTGTTCAGGACGCCTTTGCCAGGACAGCCACACGGTGGCCATGCTCCTCATGGAGCGCGGATATGAAAACGTGGTGGTGTTTATCGACGGCTACCCGGGATGGACGGATAATGGATACCCTGTCGCCAGGCAATAGCGCGAACTGGCACGCCAACGGGTGGCTGGACCTCGGCCTGCGCTGGCTGTTAGGCGGACTTTTCGTGATGGCCAGTGCCCATAAAATCATGGATCCGGCCGCTTTCGCCAAAATTGTCTACGGCTATGATCTCTTCCCGCTGGCGGCCATCAACCTCATCGCCATTATCGTGCCCTTTATCGAATTGACCGCCGGGCTGGCATTGTTGAGCGGGGTCTATCCGCGTGCCGCGGCCGTTATGCTTTGCGGACTGCTGCTGACCTTTATCATGGTTATCGGGATCAATGCCCTGCGGGGGCATGTTTTCGACTGCGGCTGTTTCGCCACCAGCGAAGCGGCCCTGTGGCAGAATCATCCCGGGTTGATGCTGGGGCGCAATGCCGCGTTGCTCCTGATCGGATGGCGTGTCGCGGTTTTCCGGGGACGCCGCAGACTTCTGGTCTGCGCCGGCTGATCCATATCGCCGTGTATCGTCTATGACCGGATAAGGTGTCTTACCACCCCGATACAACCACACCCGCCCCACGCGTTTTTACCTGACAGAGTTCTCCGCAGGCCCTGCTACTTCCGTAAGAGCCACAAAATGAGGGATACCACCAGGCTGACCAGGATCATCGTGGTGACAGGGATGTAGATCTTCAGTTGCGGCCGATTGATGATAATGTCGCCGGGCAGGCGCCCCAGCGGCAATTTTCCCAGCCAGGGCCAGAGCAGGCCCACCGCCAACACCGCGATTCCCACAGTGATCAATATTTTCTGCATGAGGCCGCCTCCATGAGGGTTCGGACACCGGCCGATGCTATCAGAAGATATCCAGGGACGCCAACGTGATTTTGCGTGTCAGGGAAAAGGCGATGTTTTCGTAATAGTAGGCGGCTTCGTTGATAAAGACCGGGTAGCGGACCTCGGAACCCTCGTAATGCCAGATGTGGCCGGCCAGATTCTCGAAAATGGGCTGGCCGGGATGCAGCGGCTGGTAGTCGCGGCCTTCCAGGTCGCGATGGATGAAGGCCGGCGGCCCATCGGGGACGGTTTCCGGAAAGGCCATGTGCCGGTCATGCCGATAGAGCGTGGCCTGGGGGTCCGGCGGCGCAAGCGCGCCCCGGTTGAAGCGTTCGAGGGTGGCCAGCACACGCGCCACGGCGGCGCGGGTCGTGTCCAGGATGTCGTGGCGCAGAACCCCCTGGGGAATCGGGCCGATTTCAATGCCCAGCCCCCCTGGGGCGGCAGCCCGCAGGCACGAATTGATGCGGTCGCTGTCGGCGAAGCTATAGACCCGGGCCCCCTCCAGGTCCTTTTGAACCGCGAGCGCAATGGCCAGATTGGCGGGCGCGCTGTCGGTGATGAGGGTCGTTCCCATGCAGGCCGTGGAGGTGTGCAGGTCGATGGCAAAGGTCCGCCGACCGTCCTGTCCGGCAGCTATCCAGGCCGAGATTTCCCGGGCGCGTTTGATTTCGTAAGCGTTGGCCGCGGAGTCCTCGAGGTGGTGGGGAAGAAAACTGCGGTTCAGGTCGCAGTCGACGAAGCGGATGTTGCGTCGAATGGCTTCCGTGTTGCTCAGCAGGGTCCGGGTGGCAAAGGTTTCCCCCTGGATTTCAGCAGGATTTTTTTGCCAGTGCTGTACGAGCGCGACACCGGTGCGTTCGTTGCCATGGGTGCCGCCGGCAATCACGACATCATCGAATGGGGTAGGCGAAGAATCGGTCATCGTCACTCTGCGCAATAGCGGTTAGGGTTGCAGAACGTCCTGGAAAGGCGGCACCCGCGGACGGACCGCGGGTGCCCAAGGGATTGAAGCGCAAACGTCAGGGGGTAATCAGGGCCATATCCGTAACCACCCCGAAATGGCGGAAACGGCCGTCCTTGACGATCTGGACCTGGACGTCCTTGACCACTTCCCCGACCTCGGTGAAGCCTTTGATGACGCCCGTGAGGCCGTTATAGTCCTTCGTGGCGGCAATGGCCTGCTGGACGGCCGGGCCCTCGGTGGAACCGGCCCGCCGGATGCCATCGCAGATGATCATGAAGGCGTCATAGGCGGAGGCGCCCACCATGTCGGGCTGGATCTTGTAGCGGTCTTCATACGTCTTCAGGAAGTTTTGCACCACCGGGCGCGGATCATCCCGGTCCAGGTTGGTGACAATGACGAAGCCCTCGGCGTCCGGTCCGGCGATTTCCAGGAATTTAGGGGAGTCGGCGCCCTCTTCCCCCAGGACTTGGACGTTCAGGCCCATTTCCCGGGCCTGCTTGACCACGGGGCCGGTCTGGAAGTAGTACCCGCTGGCAAAGAGCAAATCGGGATTGGCTTCCTTGATCTTGGCGAGATAGGGTTTGAAGTCTTTTTCAGAAAAAGGATAGGTCTGCTCGAAGACGATCTGGGCGCCCTGGGCCTGGTTGGCCAGGTAGTCCTTGAACCCCTCGGCCAGGGTGCGGCCGAAGTCGTTGTCGCTGGTGAGCAGGGCGATGCGTTTGGCCTTCAGAAGCTGCACCGAAACATAGCCCGCGCATTTGCCCTCCACCGTACCCAGGAAGCCGTTGCGGAAGCAGTACTTGCCGGCCAGGGTGATGTCCGGATGGACGGCATAGGCCGCCACAAAGGGGATCTCCTCGTCTTCGAAGATCGGGGCCACGGCCCGGCTGGGGGTGCTGTAGGAGCCCCCCACCACACCGACCACCTGGTCCTGCTGAATCAGTTTGCGGGCCAGGGCCACGGCATCCTTGCCGTCGGCGCGATCGTCATAGTAGACCAGTTCCACCTGGCGGCCCAGCAGACCGCCCTCCTGGTTGACCCGCTCCACGGCCAGTTTTACCGAATTGAGGGCGCTCAACCCGTCGGCGGCGGCAAAGCCGGTCAGAGGGGCCAGCATACCGATTTTGACGGTGTCCGCCGCGCCGGCCCCGCCGGGCATCACCAGCAGGCCGATCAGCAATAGAAGTAAAACTCTGTAGATCGATTTCATAACAACCTCCTTGTCATTAGGTCAGCGTCAATCGCCACTACATGCTAATGATGGCGCACACGGCCGGCATGGGCCGGCCGGGTTTTCCTTCTTTCAATGGCCCAGGTAGACGGCTTTCACCCGGGGGTCTTCCATCAGTTCCGCCGCCGGGCCGGAATAGGCGCAGGTGCCGGTTTCCAGGACGTAAGCCCGGCCGGAAATGGCCAGGGACGCCACGGCATTCTGTTCCACCAGTAAAATGGTGAGCCCCTGCTCCCGGTTGAGGCGGGCCAGCAGGTCGAAGACCTGATCCACCAGCTTGGGCATCAGGCCCATGGAGACCTCGTCCACGACCAGCAGCTTGGGATCCGAGATCAGGGCCCGGGCAATGGCCATCTGCTGCTGTTCGCCGCCCGAAAGGGTGGCCGCCGGCTGCCGGTGGCGCTCCTTCAGAATGGGAAACAGGTCATAGAGCCATTCCAGCCGTTCGGCCAGCGGGATCTTGCGCTTGAGGCCGTAAACCCCGGTCATCAGATTTTCATAAACGGAAAGGCGCGGAAACACGCGGGCCCGCTCCGGCACCATGCGGATGCCGGCTCGCGCCCGGCGGTAGGCCGGCAGGGCTGTCAGCTCTTCACCCTGAAAGCGCAGGCTTCCCCGGCGCAGGGGGACGAGCCCCATGACGCCGTTGAGAATCGATGTCTTGCCGGCGCCGTTGGCGCCGATGATGGACACCAGCTCGCCCTCGTCGAGGTAAAAGTCGACCCCGTTGACCGCCCGTATATCGCCGTAGGCGACATGCAGATCGGTGGCTTCAAGCAGCATGGCGGCCTCCCCCCCGGCCGAGATAGGCTTCGATGACCTGCTCGTTTTCCTGGATCGCGCGGGGCTCGCCCTGGGCGATTTTGCGACCGTGGTCGAGGACCACGATGCGATCGCATAATTCCATGGTGACGCGCATGTTATGCTCGATCAACAGGACCGTGATGCCGTCCTCCCGAATGTGGCGGATCAAGGCTTCCAGCTGGGCAATCTCCTCATGGCGCAGGCCGGAGAAGGACTCGTCTAGCAGGATCAATTGATGCCCCACCACCAGGGCCCGGGCGATTTCCAGCCGTCGCAAATTCCCCAGGGGCAGAAGTCCGGCCTTGCGGTGGGCCAGGTCCGCCAGGCCGACGCGCTCCAGCATTGCCATTCCGGCCGTGACTTCCGAGCGCGCTTTCCAGGGGGACCAGAGCCGCCCGAAACGTCCGTAGCGGGTGATACCGCGGGCCACCAGAACATTTTCGAGCACGGTCAGGGATGCAAAGGGCTTGACGATCTGGAAGGTGCGGCCGATGCCCCGGCGGGCGACCAGGTGGGACGGCAGCCCATCGATACGCCGGCCGTTGAAATGAATTTCCCCGGCGGTGGGGCGGTAAACCCCGGAAATCAAATTGAAGCAGACGGTTTTCCCAGCCCCGTTAGGCCCGAGCAGTCCCAGGATTTCACCGGTGTTAATCTCCAGATTCACCTGGTCGACGGCCTTGAGGCCGCCGAAATGTTTGGAGAGGTCGCGGGTTTGTAACAAGATCTCGGTCATACCCGTTCTCCCGCCGGTTTCAGGACCAGCCATTTGCGTAGCAAGCTGCCCTCCCCCAATAGGCCGCCGGGCTGGAAGCGGATCATAACGAGTAAAAGCGCCGTGTAAAAGAGAATCCGGTAGTCCACCAGAGGGCGAAAAAGCTCCGGCAGAATGCCTAACAGGACGGCGCCCAGCAGAGGCCCCCAAAGGGTGCCCATGCCCCCCAGGACGATCATGGACAGAAAAGTGATGGACATGGGGAAAGAGAAATCCGTGGCGCTGATAAAGCGCATATAATGGGCGTAGAGGGCGCCCCCCAGTCCGGCCATCATGGTGCCGATGACGAAGGCCAGGAGTTTGAAACGCACCGGCGAGATGCCCATGCTGGCCGCAGCAGACTCGTCTTCCCGCAGGGCGAAGCAGGCCACGCCGCTCCAGCTGCGGGTAAACCACCAGCAAATGACCATTACGATGGCCAGGAAAGACAGGCACAGCAGGAAAAAGGCCAGCCCCTTCAATTTGATGCCGAAAAGGACCACCCGCGGGATGCCGCCGATGCCCAGCGCGCCGCCGAAAAAGGGGATATAGAGAAAGAGGGCCTCGACGATGAAGTTGATGCCGATAGTAGTAATGGCCAGGAAGTCTTCCTTCAGGCGCAGGCTGGGCAGTCCCAGCAGCATGCCGATCAGGCCGCTCAGAACAATGACGATGGGCAGGGCCTGCCAGAAGGACAGCCCGGCCTTGGTGGAGAGCAGCGCCGATGCATAGGCGCCGATTCCGAAGAAGGCGGCATGGCCCAGAGAGATCTGGCCCGCATAGCCTACGATGACATTGAGGCCGTAGACGGTGATGGCATAGATGACGATCAACGTCCCGATGGTAATCAGATAGGCATTCACCTTAAAAATCCCTCCCGATCATTTCGACCCCATCAGCCCTTCGGAGCGCCACAGGAGAACCGCGATCATGGCGATAAAGGCCAATGCGTCCCGTGGCAGCGGGATTTGGGCATAACCGATCAAAAGCGTCTCCGCCACCCCGAGCAGCAGGGAGGCGATCACCGCCCCCGGTATGGAGCCCATGCCCCCCACCACGATCAAGGCCAGGGTTTTATAAGCCGGCACTGCCCCCATGGTGGGGTAGACCTGGTTGTAGTAGATGCCCACCAGAATGCCGGCGATGGCGGCGATGGAAGAGCCGATCACAAAGGTGATGCTGACGATGGCGTGGCTGTTGATGCCCATGGCGTCGGCGATGGGGATGTCCTGGGAGGTGGCCCGCATGGCCAGTCCCAGCTCGGTCCGGGTGGAAATGAACCAGAGCAGCGCCAGAACGCCGATGGTGATGACGTAGACCGCCGTGAGCGTCGAGGAGATCGTCACGCCCCCGATCTGAAATTCAGGAAAGGGCAGACGGGCCGGAAAGGTCAGGATGTAGGGACCGGCCACCAGACGGCAGATTTCCTCGATGGAGAGCATGATGGCGATGCTGCCGATCAGCGGTACGTAGGGCGGATATTTCAACAGGGGGTAGTAGACCAGCCGCTCGATGGCCACCCCCAGGACGGAGCAGAACACCATGCCGCCCAGAAAGCCCGCCAGCAGGCTGCCGGTCTGGCTGTAGCAGAAGAGTCCCACGTAGGCGCCCACCGTGTAGACGGCGGCATGGGCCACGTGCAGAATCCGCAGAATGCCGTAGACCAGGGCGAGGCCCAGGGTGATCAGGGCGTAGATGGAGCCCATGGCGATACCGTTCAGAAGCTGTTCAATAAAAAGCTGCATCGATTTTCGGCATAGGGTTTAGAGGTTGATGTCGGTCTTGATGGCGGCTTCCAGCTCGGCGGCCCGGTCTTCCAGTTCAGTGGCCCTTTCCGTCATCCGGGTTCGGAAATCTTCGTTCCGTATGCTTTGCAGGTTGATGCGGACATTATAGACCGCGCCCTGCAATGCGGCCCGGGCGAATAGGGCGCCCACGGCCCCGTCCGAGAGGGCGTTGGGATTGCCCTGGCGGATCGCCGTGTGGGCCAGGGTCATGGCCTCCAGGGCCATTTCAGCCACGGACAATGGTACCCGGGCGGCTTCACAGATGGCTTCTTGGATGGCTTCGTCCCGGAGCGATTTTTCCCGGCCACTTGTTTGAGGCAGTTTCCGGGCGGCCATGACCCCGGTGTAAGCGCCGGCATCACGGTCCATGGCAGCCAAAAGGTCCTTGCGCAACCGCTGCGCCGAGGCGTTCAGCGCTTGCATGGCAGGCTCGGCATCAATGTAGCGTGGGCGCCCGATCGTGAGGCCCGCCACCATTTGGGCCAGGGCCGCCCCCATGGCCGCCGCCAGGGCCGAAAGGCTGCCTCCTCCGGGCACCGGCGTGCCGGCCGCGGTTTGTTCCAGCAGTTCCGTCAGGGTCAGTTCAGGCAGCATCTATTCGTCCTCCCCGGGTTTTGTCGAATACCAGGCGCCCGCGTTTGATGACTTTTTCCACCGTATTGACCCCGATATGGTAGGGCATGAAGCGGTGGGAGGGGTACTCCAGAATAACGACATCGCCCTGTTTGCCGGGTTCCAGGCTGCCGACTCGGTCCGCCCGGTCCACGGCCGCAGCCCCGTTCAGGGTAATGGCCGTAAGGGCCTCCTCCGGGGTCATGCCCATGTAAAGGGTGGCCAGGGCCACCAGCAGCGGGATGCTGTTGGTAAAGCAGCTGCCCGGATTGAGATCGGTGGCCAGGGCCACGGCGCAGCCCCGGTCGATCATGGTGCGGGCCCGGGCGTAAGGCTCTTTCAAGCTGAAGGCCGTCATGGGCAGGAGGGTGGCCACCACCCCATTATCCGCCATGCCCTGGATGCCGGCATCGGAGGCGTGCAGCAGGTGATCGGCGGAGACCGCCCCCAGTTCCACGGCCAGTTCGGCGCCCCCCAGGGGGACGATTTCATCGGCGTGCAGGGTCAGTTTGAGGCCCATTTCCCTGGCCAGGGTCAGCAGGCGGCGGGATTGGTCCACGGAAAAGACCTGATCTTCGCAGAAGATATCGCAGAATTCCGCCAGACCGCCTTCGGCCACGGCCGGCAGGACGTCGGTCATGACGAAACCAAGGTAGGCTTCCGCGCCGCCGGTGTAATCTTTGGGGACGGCGTGGGCTCCCAGAAAAGTGGAGACGATATCCAGGGGATGCTCCCGTTCCAGCAAGGCCATGGCCTCCAACTGCCGCAGCTCGGTGTCGCAGTCGAGACCGTAGCCGCTTTTCCCTTCCACGGTGGTCACCCCGAAGCTCAGCATGCTGTCAAGCCGCCGTCGGCCGTCCCGGACCAGGGTCTCCAGGTCGGCCTGGCGGGTGGCGTCCATCGTGCTGACGATGCCCCCGCCCCGGGCCATGATCTCCATGTAGCTCATCCCCTGCAGACGCCAGGCGAATTCGTCGGCCCGGTAGCCCCCGAAAATGAAATGGGTGTGGGAGTCCACGAAGCCCGGCAGCACGGCCCGACCGGAAGCGTCGATGACGGTGAAGGCCTGGGAGTCGACCGTCGCCAGTATATCGTCGGTTTTTCCCACAGCGCTGATGATGCCCTTTTCGATGCAGACCGCGCCGTCGGGCACGATGTGCAGCTCGTTCATGGCCTGGCCGCAGCGGGCTTGATCGCCCTGGCTGGTGGCAAGCTCGGCGGCGTGGATCACGATCAGATTGCCGTTCATGACCCGTTCTCCAGAGTCGCGGCGATCAAGTCATCATCCACCCAATAGGGCAGGGTGACATGGTCGCGGCCTTCGGCACTGCGGTTGTGGGCGGCAATGGTCTCCAAGGCGTTGGGGTTGCGGGCCCAGGCGCGTCGGGCCACACCGCCCAGGACATCCCAGGGCATGGCCCGCCGGATGATGGCGTCCACCCGTTCGCTGCCGTCCAGCACAAGGCCGAAGCCGCCATTGATCGCTTTGCCGATACCGACGCCGCCCCCGTTGTGCAGGGCCACCAGACTCATGCCCCGGGCGGCGTTGCCCGCAAAGCAATGGGTGGCCATGTCGGCCATGACGTTGCTGCCGTCGTAGATGTTGGCGGTTTCACGATAGGGCGAGTCCGTGCCGCCCGTGTCGTGGTGATCGCGCCCCAGCATGACCGGGCCGATGGCACCCTGGCGGACCATTTCGTTGAACTTCAGGGCGATGCGGGTGCGGCCCTCGGCATCCTGGTAGAGGATGCGGGCTTGGGAGCCCACCACCAGCTTGTTTTTCCCGGCGTCGCGGATCCAGTTGTAATTGTCCCGGTCCTGGAAGCGCCGGTCCGGATCGATGCAGTCCATGGCGGCCTGATCCGTGGCGGTCAGGTCTTCCGGCCGTCCGCTCAGGCAGACCCAGCGGAAGGGGCCGTAGCCGTAGTCGAACATCAGGGGTCCCATCAGGTCTTCCACGTAGGAAGGGAAGATAAATCCCTCCAGGGTATTGCGCCCGTTGCGGCAGACCTCGGTCACGCCGGCATCGGCGATGGCCTTCAGGAAGCTGTTCCCGTAATCGAAAAAGTAGGTGCCCTGTTTTACCAGCTGACGGACCAGTTCGAAATGCTGCTTCAAGGAGGCGTCCACCAGGGTCCTGAAACGGTCATAGTCCGTTTTGAGCATGGCGGTGCGCTCCGCGAAGGTGAGCCCCTGGGGGCAATAGCCGCCCTCGTAGACCACATGGCAGGAGGTCTGGTCGGAAAGCAGATCGATGGGCACCTCATGGTCCACGGCGTATGCCAGCAGATCGACGATATTGCCGTGGAAGGCGATGGCCGCCGGGACCCGTTCGTCCTGGCGGGTCCGTGCCAGCCGGAAGGCTTCCGCCGGATCGCTTACCACATCCCCCACCCAGCCCTGGTCGTGGCGGGTTCGGATGCGGGAGGCGTCCACTTCGGCGATGATGCCCACCCCGCCGGCGATTTCGATGGCCTTGCCCTGGGCGCCGCTCATGCCCCCCAAACCGGAAGAGACAAAGAGACGACCGGCCACATCACCGTCGGCCTGCAGCCCGAACTTGTGCCGGGCCGCATTGAGGATGGTGCTGTAGGTGCCGTGTACGATGCCCTGGGGGCCGATGTACATCCAGCCGCCGGCGGTCATCTGGCCGTAGTTGGCCACGCCCAGGGCGGCGGCCCGGTTCCATTGTTCCAGGTCGTCGAACTCGCCCACCATCAGGCCGTTGGTGATCACCACCCGCGGGGCCTCGGGGTGCGAGGCGAAGAGTCCCAGGGGATGGCCCGAGGCCATAACCAGGGTCTGCTCCCGGGTGAGTTCTTCCAGATAGCGCTTGATCAGCCGATACTGCATCCAGTTCTGGCAAACCTGGCCGGTTTCCCCGTAGGTCACGAGCTCGTAAGGATAGAGGGCCACGTCGAAATCCAGGTTGTTGTCGATCATGACCTGGAAGGCCCGGCCCTCGATGCAGCGGCCGTGGTAAGTGTCGATGGCCCGGGCCCGGATGGCGCCCCGGGGCCTGAAGCGATAGCCGTAGATGCGTCCTCGGGTTTCGAGTTCTTCCAGGAATTCCGGTGCCAGGGCGGCGTGCCAGGCCGGCGGCACATAGCGCAGGGCATTTTTAAGGGCCAGCGCGGTTTCGTCCCGGCTGAGGTGGATGTGGCGGCGCGGCGCGCGCCGGATACCGTCTTCAAAGACAGCCGGCGCGGGCATTTGGTCGAAGACGTCTTCCAGCCGGATGCGCATGGCATCGCGGATGTCCCGGTTGGTCAGCATGGCGACCTCCCTCATTGATCGGATAGAACCGTTGCCCCATAACGGGCGACGGGACCTATGGCGTCAAGCCACTCAGTATTCTGTAAACTGTCTGAAATTACAGGGAATGGTATTGACAAAGTACAATTGTTATGTATGTATTGACTTGTATATACAACTCCCCATAAAGCTGTCAAGAAGGTTTGGTAAGAGCGCAACAAAGGGCCGCGGCTCGACCGCCGCCACCCGTTCGGGCCGTTGCCTCCCCGTCGGGTTGCAGGTCAAATGAACCGGCCGCGGCCGATGGTTCGATAGCGCATCAGAAAGATATTGAATGCCGAATCCAAAGTTAACCCGTTCGCCGCGCCGCACGCTGTACCAGGAAGTGAAAGCCTACGTGCTGGACCTGATTCAGCGTGAAGAATGGCCCACCCACTATCAGGTGCCCTCGGAACACACCCTGGTGGAACGGCTGGGAGTCTCCCGCATGACGGTTCATCGGGCTCTGCGCGAATTGTCCAGCGAGGGCCGCCTCTACCGGGTGCAGGGGGTGGGCACCTTCGTGGCGGCCCAGAAGCCCCAGTCGGCTTTTCTGACCGTCCGCAGCATCGCCGAGGAAATCCAATGCCGGGGCGGCGTTCACAGCAGTGACGTGCTGCTGCTGCAGGAGGAGCCGGCATCGCCGGAGATTGCCGCTATCATGGGGTTGCCCCGGAAGGCCCCGGTTTTCCATTCGATATTGGTGCACAAGGATCGCGGGGTGCCGATCCAGTATGCGGAGCGGTTCGTCAATCCGGCCGTGGCACCGGAATTTCTCCAGCAGGACTTTGACCGCACGACACCCAGTGCGTATCTTCTGCGCATTGCGCCGGTGACGGAGGCGGAGCACGTGGTGGAGGCCGCACCAGTGGAGCCCGGCATCCGCAAGCTGCTTCAGATGCCTGCCCATGAACCTTGTCTGATTCTGCACCGCACCACCTGGGTGGGCACTGCCGTCGCCACCCGCAATCGTTTTGTCTACCCGGGGTCGCGCTTTCGCATCGGCAGCCGCTTTCGCGTGACGCCGGAGGAAGCGCATTGCGTCATTTAGTATTCGTCAGGAAATGGCATCTTTTGGCCCCGGCCCGCCGCCGGTGAACAAAACTACCTTTGGCGGACAGGCCGGCGTTCTCGCCTCCTGTCGGTCCTCGGCGTAGCCGGGCTACGCCTGCGGGCGCCAGTCGGCTGCGGCCTTGCCAGGAACCAAAATCTACCATTTCCAGACGAATACTAATCGGCTTTCTTACAACACCATGGGGGATATGATGGAGACCATTGCACTGGGAATGGAGGGGATGACCCTGGAGGATCTCGTGCGCATCGCCCGACAGGGCGCGGCCGTAACGCTGACCCCCGGGGCGGCGGAACGGATCCGCCGGGCCTGGGCCCTGATCCAGCGCTGGGTGGACGAGGAGCGCACGGTGTACGGCGTCACCACCGGTTTCGGGGCCCTGAGCGATGTGACCATTTCCAAGGGGGACACCCGCCAGCTGCAGCTCAACATCCTTAAAAGCCATTCCGTGGGAGTGGGCCAGCCCCTGGCCGCCGAGATCGTGCGCGCCATGATGGCCCTGCGCCTCAAGGATTTTGCCCGGGGCAATGCGGGGGTTCGTATGGAAACGGTGCAGGCCCTGGAGCGTTTGTTGAATGCCGGCGTGGTACCCCGGGTGCCTGAAAAAGGTTCCGTGGGGGCCAGCGGGGACCTGGTGCCCCTGGCCCATATGGCGATCATCCTGATCGGCGAAGGGCAGGCGTTCATGGACGGCGCCCTCGTTACCGGGCGGGAAGCGCTGGAAGCCTGCGGTCTTACGCCTTTGGCACTGGAGGCCGGGGAAGGGTTGGCCCTCATCAACGGTACCCAGGCCATGACCGCCATCGGAGGATTGGCGGTGCACGACGCGGCCCGTCTGGCGCGCCATGCGGACCTTGCCGCCGCCATGAGTCTCGAAGTCCTGATGGGCAGCCGGACCGAGTTCGACCCCCGCATCCACCGGCTGCGCCCCCATCCCGGACAGGCCGTGGCCGCGGAGAACATGGAACGGATCACTCGCAACAGCGAGATCATCTCTTCCCACCGGGACTGCAAGCGTGTCCAGGACGCCTATACCCTGCGCTGCTCGCCCCAGGTGCACGGCGCCAGCCGGGATGCCATCGCCTATGCCCGGCAGGTGCTGGAAACCGAGATGAACAGCTCCACCGGCAATCCCCTGATCGATCCGGAAAGCGGCGTTTTCTTTCTGGGCGGCAATTTTCACGGCCAGCCCGTGGCCCTGGCCCTGGATTTCATGTGCATGGCCGTGGCCGAACTGGCCAACATCGCGGAGCGCCGCGTCGAACGGCTGGTCAATCCCAAACTAAGCGGCCTGCCCGCTTTTCTCGTCAAGGACGGGGGGCTCAATTCCGGTTTCATGATCGCCCAGTACGTGGCCGCCGCCCTGGTGTCGGAGAACAAGGTCATGAGCCATCCGGCCGTGGTGGATTCCATCCCCACCTCCGCCAACAAGGAGGATCATGTCTCCATGGGGACAATCTCCGCCCGCAAGTGCCGGGAAGTGGTCCAGAACGCAGAGCACGTTATCGCCATCGAGCTCTTGTGCGCGGCCCAGGCCCTGGACCTTTTCACCAACATGCAGCCCGGGGTGGGCACCCAAGCCGCCTATGAAGTGATTCGTGGTACCGTCCCCCACCTGGAAAACGATCGCATCCTGTCGGAGGATGTCCGGCGCATCGTGGGGCTGGTCCGTAGCGGGGTAATTCTGGAGGCCGTTGAAAAGGCGGCCGGAGTTGTGAGGTAGCGCATGCCAAAGATCATCGAATGTGTCCCCAATTTTTCCGAAGGCCGCCGCAAGGAGGTTATCGAGGCCATCGCCGAGGCCATCCGCGCCACGGCCGGCTGTACGCTGCTCGATGTGGATCCCGGCCGTTCCACCAACCGCACGGTTTATACCTTCGTGGGGTCGCCCCAGGCCGTGGTGGAGGGCGCCCTGGCCGGTGCCCGGGTCGCCCGCCGGCAGATCGACATGCGCACCCACAGCGGTGAACACCCCCGCATGGGCGCTCTGGACGTGTGCCCCTTCGTGCCGGTGGCCAACGTGACGATGGATGAATGTGTGGCCGCTTCCCGGGAATTTGCCCGCCGGGCGGCGGAGGAATTGGGGATCCCGCTGTTCCTCTATGAGGACGCCGCCCAGAACCCCCATCGCAAGACCCTACCCCAGATTCGCGAGGGCGAATACGAAGGCCTGGCGGAAAGGCTCAAACAGCCGGAATGGAAGCCGGATTACGGCCCGGACCAATTCGACCCCGAATGGGGCGCCACGGTCACCGGCGCCCGCAATTTCCTGGTCGCTTACAATGTCAACATCCTCGGCACGCCCAACCAGGCCCACCGCATGGCATTGAACCTGCGCGAGGCCGGCCGCGGTCCGGATGAGCCCGGGCGCCTGAAAGCAGTCAAGGGAATGGGCTGGCTCGTGGACGACTACAATCTGGCCCAGGTGACGGTCAACCTGACCGATTTTCGCGTAACCCCGCCCCATGTGTTTTTTGAAGCGGTCAAGGAAGAAGCGGCCAAACTCCGAGTGGGCGTGGCCGGTTCGGAAATTGTGGGTCTCCTGCCTCTGGAAGCCATGCTCATGGCAGCCGATTTTTATATCGAGCGGGAAAATCTGTTTATTTACGAGGAAGACCAGAAGATTCGGCTGGTGGTGGACCGGTTAGGGCTCAATACGGTGGCTCCCTTCGATCCGGCCGAGAAGATCATCGAATATCGCGTCGCCGAAGCCCCCCGGGAGCCGCTGGCCGGCAGTACTCTGCGGGACTTCATCGAGCAGATCGCTGCCCGAACCTCCGCCCCGGGAGGCGGATCGGCGTCGGCGGCCATGGCGGCCATGGGGACGGCCCTGGGGGCCATGGTGGCCAAACTGACCTATGGGGTCCGCAAATTCGAAGCCGTGGATGCCGCGATGCGACAGGCCATCCCGCCCCTGCACGAAGCGGTGCAGGCCCTCATCCCGATGATCGATGCCGATACCCAGGCCTTCGGCGACTATATGGACGGCGTCCGGATGCCCCGGGAAACCGAGGCCGAGCAAGCCGCCCGGCACGCCCAGATGCAGGCCGGCCTTAAAACGGCGGTGGCGGTTCCCCTGAAGACCATGCAGCTCGGGGACGGCGTCTGGGAGAGTCTGTGTGCGGTGGCCCGCCATGGCAATCCGGCCTCGGCCTCCGATGTGGAAGTGGGGGCCAAAGCCCTTGAAGCCGGCATCTGGGGCGCTTACCGTAATGTTCTCATCAACCTGCAGGACGTGGAAGATGCGGCTTTCAAGCAGGCGACCACCCGCACGGCGGAAGACCTCGTCCGGCGCGCCCATGCCAAATGCGCCGAAGTGCTGGCGCTGCTAACCTCTCGATAATATCGTATAGGTATGACGCTATCCTGCATGCGCAGGAGTACCGGGAGACCATCGTGCGGGATGACATAGGCACTTTGCTGCAGAAATGGCGGCTGAAGGGCAAGCCGACCCGGGAGGATTACCTTGCGGGCGCCCGGGCGTTGGAAGGCCTGCGCCGGGAAGCCCCCCGCCGGGGATTGTGGCTCAAGCCGCCCCTCATGATCACCGCCACTCTGGACGACGGTTGGGGCCATGGCCTGGACGTCATCGAGGCCTTGGCGGCGGCGGTGGGTGTTGTGGTGCATCGTTTGGGCGTGCTGCAGCGCCCTCCTGCGATTTTAGCGGCCTGCCGGGCGCAACAGGCCGACCTGCTGGGGCTTACGGTGTTGCAATTCGATTCCGATGACGACCTGAGCGAGATCACCCGCGCTCTGCCGCCGGAAACCACGCTGATCGCCGGCGGGGCGGCCTTTATCTACGATCCGGAATTCGCCGTGCGGACCGGCACCCTGCACGTGGCCCGGGATGGGGTGGCTTTTTTGAGGTTTCTGCTCGAGTTTAACCCCATCGATCGAGACGGTATTGCCGGTGGCCATCATGACGGGCGCTAAAGAACAACGGATTCCCTCCCCGGCCTCCAATCCGGACGTCGGGTTCTGGACCGCCGCGTATATCATCTTCCTGTGCGTCCTGTTCGGCGCCAATGCCGTGGCCATCAAAGTGGCTTTCGAAGGGTTCGGCGTCTTCACGGCCGCTACGATCCGCTTCAGCGTGGCGGCCTTGGTGATTGCGTTGTGGGCGGCATCCAGCGGTCGCTCCTTCAGGCTGAAAAAGGGCCAATGGCGTTATCTGCTGATCTACGCGCTGCTGTTTACGGCGCAACTTTCCTTTTTTTTCACAGGCCTCGACAAGACCTATGCTTCCCGTGGTACGCTGCTCATCAATCTGCTGCCATTCCTGATTCTGGTCATGGCCCATTTTTTTCTTCCCAACGATCGGATCACCCGGCGCAACCTGATCGGACTGCTGTTGGGTTTCAGCGGGGTCGTCTGCGTGTTTGCGGGTAAGGAAACCTTTTCGCGGGATATTCGCATCGGGGACGGCCTGGTTCTGGCGGCCACCTTTATCTGGGCCGGCAACACGGTCTTTATCAAACGCGTTATCGACGATTTCAAACCCTTCCATATTGTTTTGTATTCCATGCTGATCGCCCTGCCTTTTTTTATATTGGAAGCCGTTTGCTTCGATGACGTCGCCCTTAAAAGTTTTTCTTGGAGAGCCGTGCTGGGACTTGCCTACCAGACTTTCGTAACGGCTTCCTTCGGCTTCATCGCCTGGAACACACTGCTTAAAGCCTACGGTGCGGTGGCCTTGCATGCGTTTGTTTTCATCATGCCGCTGGTGGGCGTCATCCTATCCGGATGGATCCTGAACGAGCCTCTCTATCCCAATCTGTGGATGGCGCTGGTCCTCATCGTGGCGGGGATCCTGGTGGTGCATGGCAGGTCACCGGTCGGTATGGTCGTCTTCCCCCTGCGGCGCAATATGTGAGCAAGCTTGTGCGCAATGCCGATCTCTGGTTGACGCCGATTTGTGGGCCGTGTATGGTCCGCCCTTTACTTTCCAACCCCTATACCGGATCGCGCCCATGAATTTGCGGACCTACCGTGCCGATGCCCTGCTGCTGCTCACGGCCAGCATCTGGGGCTTGGCTTTTGTGGCCCAACGGGTGGGCATGGACTACGTGGGCCCCTATACCTTCAACGGCGTACGGTTCGCCCTGGGTAGCCTGTCCCTGCTGCCTCTCATGTTCTGGATGCAGGGCCGGGAATCGAAAACGTCTTCGCAGCGCCCCCGGGCCGCTTGGCCGGTCATCCTGCGGGGTGGCGGTCTGGCCGGGCTTTTCCTCTTTGCCGGTGCTTCCCTGCAGCAGGTGGGGCTGGTGTATACCACGGCCGGCAATGCCGGTTTCATCACGGGGCTTTATGTGGTGATCGTACCCATCATGGGCTTGGCCCTGCACCAACGCACCCATGGCGGCACCTGGCTGGGAGTGCTTTTAGCGGCGGCGGGGCTTTATTTTCTCAGCATCTCGGAGACCCTGACCATCGCCTGGGGGGATTTGCTGGTGCTGGTGGGCGCCTTTTTCTGGGCGGCCCACGTACTGATTATCGGACGCCTTTCGCCCCGTATGGATGCCCTGAAGCTGGCCATCACCCAGTTTGCGGTCTGCTCCCTGCTGAGTCTCCTAACGGCCCTGGCGATCGAGACCTGGTCCTGGCAGGGCTTGCGGCAGGCTGCTGTCCCTATCTTATATGGCGGGCTGGGATCCGTGGGGGTGGCCTATACGCTGCAGGTGGTGGCCCAGAAGGATGCCCATCCGGCCCACGCGGCCATTTTTCTCAGCATGGAAGCGGTGTTTGCGGCCCTGGGGGGATGGTGGCTGCTCCATGAGGTGTTGACGGCCCGGGCCATGTTCGGATGCGCTCTCATGCTCTCCGGCATGCTCGTCTCCCAACTGTGGGGCTTTTTCATGCGCCGACGAAGGGCGGGCTGGACGGCCTGAGGCTTGCTCCAGGGCCGGAGGGCCATCAGGCCCATTCCAGACCGGCATCCCAGAAAGCCGTGACAGCCTCCTGATATTGCCCGATGGTTCGGGCTTTAAGAACGCGTTTGCCTGCGGCCTCGCTCTTTTGAAAACCCCGGGCGAAATACTTCCACAACCCCTTCATACGGTCGAGCAGATGCCCCGGTCCGCTCAGGCGATCCTGGTAGCGCACGAAGAGGTCGTCATGGAAGCGCCGGAAGCGCTGTGTTTTATCATCCTTGGCAAAGGGCGGCCCCGATTTCAGCAGGTGCGGTAAAAAGGGGTTGGTCAGCAGCCCCCGCCCGATCATCCAGCCCGCCACCGTCTCAAAGCGTTGTACCAACTTTTCAAAACCGGCAAGATCCGTAATATCGCCATTATAGACGACCGGATGGCGGCACTGGGCCAGGCACCAGGCGAAGGCCGCCAGATCCGGTCGGCCGGCGTACATCTGAGCCCCGGTGCGGGGATGCACGATGACGGATTCCAAGGGGTAGCGGTTGTAAATCGGCATGACGGCGCGGATTTCATCGGTCTGTCGGCGGCCCAGGCGGGTTTTGACGGACAACCGGTTGGGGATTTGCGCCAGGATCGTGTCCAGGAGACGGTCGAGTTCATCCGGCACACCGAGCAAGCCGGATCCCCGGCCCTTGTTGGCGACCTGGGGAAAGGGGCACCCGCAATTCAGGTTGATGGTGGCATAACCCATATCGAAGAGGGTGTGTGCCAAATGAATGAAATCCCCGGCGCTTTTGGTCAGGATCTGGGGGATGGTGGGCAGTCCACGATTGTCTTCCGGCCGCAGATCGCGCACATGGGCGGGCTTGATGCGCCGGCCGGCATGGGTGGTGATAAAGGGGGCCACCGCCAGATCGACACCGTCGAAGTGATCGGCATAGGTACTGCGGTAGACGACGTCGGTCACCCCCCTTAAGGGCGCCATGATGATCGGCCGGTCCGGGAGGGCCCGACTTTTGACCGCGTTAGATTCGGATTGCACTTTGGGGTCCATTCTGACAATTTAGGCGCTTCCGTCCGGCAAGTCCAGGAAGGACTTCTGCGGCGGCCGGACGCCGGCCAGTGATCCGGGCAACAGTAGACTTTTCAGGAAGGTTTGTTTTCGATATGCGCGATCAGTCTGGGGGGCACAGCATGCCGGTGCGCCTGTCGTCATTGACCTGGGCCTATGTCGGGCTTGTCCTGTCGATGGTGATCTGGGCCAGCTCTTTCGTGGCCTTGAAGCTGGCCTTTCGCGCCTATGATCCCATGGTGGTGATCTTCGGCCGCATGGTCGTGGCCAGCGCCTGCTTTGCCGTTTTGATGCCACGTTTTCGCCCGGCCCAGCCCTTCCTGCGCAAAGATTGGCGCCCGCTGCTCTTCATGGCCTTCTGCGAGCCGTGTCTCTATTTCAGCTTCGAGGCCCGCGCTTTGGAATTCACCACGGCGTCCCAGGCCGGGATGATCAGCGCCATGCTGCCCCTCATGGTGGTCGTGGGTGCCCGGCTGGTGCTTGGCGAGACCCTGACCGCCCGGACGTTAATGGGATTTGGCGTGGCCATGTTAGGGGCCTGCTGGTTGAGTGTGGGCGGGGAGCCGTCTGCGGAAGCCCCGCGGCCTATCCTGGGGAACGTGCTCGAATTCATGGCCATGATTTGCGCCGCAGGGTATATCGTCAGCCTGAAATGGCTGACCGCCCGCTACAGTCCATTTTTCCTGACGGCGGTACAGGCCTTTGTGGGCGCGTTTTTTTTCTTCCCGTTTCTTCTTCTGCCGTCAACCGCTCTTCCGGATCGCTTCGATCCCGTGGCGGCCGGGGCGGTCGTCTATCTGGGGGCGGCGGTGACATTAGGCGCATACGGCCTGTACAATTATGGGGTGAGCCGGATACCGGTCAGCCGGACATCCGTTTTCTTCAATCTGATCCCGATGCTCACCGTTTTGATGGGGGCCATGATTCTGGGCGAGCGGTTTTCCACGGTCCAGTATCTTGCTTCAGGACTGGTTCTTTCAGGCATTTATCTGAGCCAGCGGGAAGGCCGCCGCAGGCCGGATAGAACGCTTCCCTCAGGTGGTTCGGCGGGCCCCCTGTCGCCCCCCTGACGATTGCGTGGCATAATGGGGCGGGTGGCGTCAGAAAAAATTCGACAGCGACAACAGGATGAGGGCGGTGGAGAGCAGTACGCCGATCGATCCCATCAGCTTGGGATGGCGGAAGGAGAAGACGTTGACCACCTGGTTGAAAACATCCAGCCGGTCCACCAGGGGCTGGGTGGCGATCCAGGCGTTCAATCGTTTTTCGATGCGCTGCAACCGGCCGGGGGCCGTCATCAGAAACAGGCCAATGACGACACCGAGCACACCGGCCAGCTTGCCCGTAAGGACCAGGGCATCCAAACCCATCTTCCAGAGCAGCCGTTGGGTCTCCTGACCAGGCAGGACTGCCAGCAGCCGTTGGACGTCCAGCTGAAAAAAAAGAAAGATCAGGGTGACGAAGGCGCCTAATACGAAAAGGCCTCCATAGAGGGTGGGATGTCTGTAAATGAAGAGCTCGTTCCGAATGGTCTGGTCAAAGTAGGCCAGGCGCTCCTTGACCTGGTAGGTGCGGCTGAGAAAGGCGTCGATGCGTCGGGTGCGTTCGGGGAAAAAGATCAGCCCCAGGGATAACAACAGCCCCGCTGTTCCACTGACGATGGTCAAAATGGCCGTTGCATCGAGGAAAATTTGTGCCGTCGGACTCATGGCAGGTTCCCTGCGGACGAAAAACGGCTTAACCGATATAAAACGATAGCGACAAACGGCAGTCCCTCATTTTAGCGCTGTCCCACCACAAGCTCCTGCCCGGGTCGGATGGTCACCTCCTTGCCCATCTTGTTGAACTTTTTCAGTTGATCTACGGTCACGCCATATTTGCGGCTAATCTGGTAGAGGGTTTCGCCGGCTTTGACGACGTGAATACGGGGGGTTGCCGCCTTGGGCTTTTGGGGGGATGCAGCGGGCGCTGTTGTGGCAGCCGCTTTCTGGCTTTTTTCAAGGGCCGCCAGTTTGCCGTTGATCTGGTTGAGGTTCTGGCCGAGTTTCGTCTCCAGGTTTTGAACCTGCTGGGCCAGATTTTCGGTTTGGGTGCGAAGGGCGGCCAGACCTGCGTCTCCGGTGTTGGCCTGTTCGAGGTTGCCGAGGCGAAATTCGATGTCGTCGAGGCGCTTCGTCAGGAGGGCGATCTCTTCCGACAGGGCACCATTCTGCGAATTGGAGCTGTACATGGTGAATCCCAGGATGACCACGAGGGCCACGACACCCGCGGCGATATAGGGAACAAACGGTTTGCGAAGAAGACTTTGGCGATTGAGCGCGGCATAGGCATCATAGTCTTCGTATGCTTCTTCGTTATCATCAGGCTTGAATGTCATGGTCATTCTTTACCTCCTTGCAGTCAGGATTGGGGGAAATCTTGCATAGCAGCTGTCCGGAAACGCTGGCCCGCCATGGCTTCGGTCGAGCTCCGTCAACGCAAAGCACCTTATTTGCGGAGCCCTCTTCCGAAAATCTCGAAAGCCACTTTAAAGGATTTTTCCAGATCGCTGCGGTCGGGATTGATCACTTTTTTGCTTTCTTCCCAAAGGACGATGCCGGAAAAAAGCGCCCACACGATATCCGCCAGGGCAAGTGGATTGTGGTCGACGATCCGTTCATCCCGAAGGCCTTCTTTGAACATGGCGGCCATGGTATGAAGCGCCTTGCGTGAGAGCGCATTGATTTCATCGAGCAAATCCGGTGACAGCGTGCGCAGGGTATCGCTGGACTGCAGGTGAAACATGTTGTTGAGGATGAGCGGATCATAGGCGTAAACATCTTTCATGGCATTTAGCAGCCCGATCTGCTTGGTTTCATAATCGGCCGTTTCACTCATGACGTGGTCGACCTTGACATTGATGAAACGCAATACGCGCAGGCAGAGGGACGCATAGAGCTCATCTTTGCTTTTGAAATAGAGGTACAAGGTGCCGGGGCTGAGTTCCGCTTCCCGGGCAATATCCTCCATCGTGCATTTTTCATAACCTTTTTGGGTGAAAACCCGTTTGGCCGCGACCAGAATCTGTTGGCGTCGCATTTCTCTTTCACGCGTCTTACGTTCTTTGATTCCCATTGATTTCCCTCGGGCAGCCCCGCGTCGGCATGGCAACAGAATGATTTCAGGGGGTAAAGTTCGCTTTCCAAAAAACCACATATTGCGTTGAACTTCAATACTCCATTGTGCGGCGGGCACCCCGGTTGGTCCTATTTATTCCCTTTCCACAGGGGTTCAACGATCTTGACGGGGAGCTTAACCGTATTTTCCAACAGATTCATCAAACTGCTGCCGACAGCCGACGGTGACAGCGGTGTGACCGTCGGGTCCGCGAAGGGTCCGCTGACCTTTACCGGGATGGACACGAGTGTACCCCCTAACCAGTCGCCGATTATCGGCGTGTATTTGACGATGGCGTCAATCGTTTTGAAGGGGGCTACCAGGACGATCATATCGGCTTGGCCCGTAAGGAGATTGACGGTACCCTGAGCGGCAATATCGGCCGAGGCGCCGTCGATGACGGCCTGTTTGATCGTGCAGACGCTGTCCTTGATGTCCACTTGGATATCCATCTGATCATAGGCCAAACCGCCTTGCATGAGATCGGGGATCTTGCCGCGAAAGATTTCGGTAAGGTTTACAACGGCCAGGACCTTGCTCAACAAGTTGAAACGGTAAATACGCCCTTTGCGGGCCTGGAATTCCATTTCGCCCTGAATCGAACGGTTCAACTGGCTGGTGATCCCCTGGGTTTCCAGATGACCGGCCAGGTCGAACTCGCCATCGAGCAGGTCGGACTTTTTCAGCAGGCAGGTCATGGTCCTCTCGACGCGGGAATTCTTTGCCTCGGGGGTTAACCTGATTGACACGGTTTCCGGGGTGACAAGGATGTCGCCCTCGGTTCCGATGCCGCAGAGTTTGGCATCTTCGATCCGGCAATCCCAGCGGTCCCTGGCGATTTGAATGGCAGCGTTGAAGGGCGACCACTGAAAGCCATTTAAGGTCAACGAATCGATCCGCGAGATAATGCGTCCCCGCAATGGCAGGTCCCAGAAGAAAACGTGTCCTGAGCCAGGGGGCGGGCGGCCTGTCGACGAAGTTCCGGGAAGGGTAAAGGAAACGTTGTTGGCACGATGCACCACATCAAGCACATAGCCGTTGTCCTCGATAGCGATCGATCCGGTAAAGCGGTGGATCTGGTGATCGATTTCAAATACAGCGGGTGTCAGACGCAGGGTGTTATCGGCGGCCTCAATGGAAAGTTCGACGATGTCGAAACGTTGTGCGATCCGCAGCGGCTGGTGGATGTCATAGGCTTTGAGGGTTCCTGCGACCGACGAACGACCGGGGTGTTCCGGGAAAATGTGCGCCTGGAACTGGCCTTCCACATGCCCCCTGGCGTAACGCTTATCCTGCATCATGCGACCGATGGTCGCGGCCGCAATATGGCCCTTGAAGTCGACATCCAGGTTCTCCGGGCTGTAGGTTACCTGCAGGGTGGCCTGGGAATCCTGGTCCTTGACGGTCACTTTCTGGTGGCGCAATCGAGGGCCCTCCTCTTTTACATCCAGCGCCACAAGGGTGCCACCGCCCGTGGTCATTTCGCCAAGAAACGACCTGTCGCCATTTGCGGACCAGTCAAGGGTTGCCGAGGAGATTGCCAGGGGTGCCTTCAACTGCCACGACTTCTCGAGATTGACAAGGCGGCTGATCCAGGCATTCGCATCCGGTCCCAATTTGCCGCTGAGCGTCAACGATACCGCCTCCGGCAAATAAGTCTTTAAAAGAATCAGCGCTTTTTGCAGCCTCACATCAGCATCGCTCATCCGGAGGCGGGCTTCGGGGACCTCGAGTTTGCTGTTGTTGGCCTTAAAGCGGGCTTCCTCGATGTCCGCCGGCCCGGGCAGAATCGGGCTGACAATGCGCAGTCCCTGCGCGGAACCCTGGGCGCTGAAACGCCATTGATCGGGATGAAGCAGAGGGCCTTCCGTTTCCAAGCGGTCAAGGTTAAGTTGTCCGCCTTGCCCCTGCAGGGAAAAAGACAGGTCTTCAAATAGGCCGCGGCCTTCGAGCCATGGGATGATCTGGCCGAGATCAAGGCGCGTTGAGGCATGATCCACCTGGAGGAGAGGGGTGCCGCCGAATGCGACATGGCCGGTCAATCCGACAAAACTTGATCCGCCAAGTTTGCCGCTCATATGGATGACTTGGATGCGGTCGCGCGTGTATTGGACCATGCCTTCGGTGATGGACAATTTGGCGGGCAGACGATCGTATTGGGCCCCCAAGCGGCAGTGGGCGACATCCACCGTCACGTCCAAAGCAGGACCCCGACCATCGAGGATGAGTCTGCCGTCAGCGGTTCCCGTTAGAGTCCTGATACGGCGCATTTCGCCCCGGAAGGCGGCATCATCAACCCAGCCCGCCAGCAGGGAGGGTAACGGGGCCAGGTCGGCATCGGCATCGATTTCGAGAAAAAAAGGTACATTCTCTTCTTGATCCAAATCCAGCCACAGGCGGCCATCGGATCCTTTGGTCTCCCCGTACATGGCTTTCAAATGGTCGCCTTTTAAAATCCCCCTGGAAATATCGGCCTTGCCCTGAACGTCCGTTAGCGCCAGTTCGGCCCCCGGAATAAAAAGACGGCCGTTTTCGACCGTGCCGAGTAGGGTCATGTTGCGGAAAACGGCCATATCCGCCGGTTGCGTGCCCTTCGTGCTGAACTGGATCCAGGGAACTTCCCCGCCCCGCAGCACATCAAAGATTCCGGCAACCACGTCGTTGTCGCCGGCAAGGGCCAGGCTTGCTTGGCGCAAGGGTTCAATCGTGAGATGGCTGCCCGTCAGCTCGACCTGATACAATGGCGCACCGGGATTGACAACCGCGTGACCACTCAGGGATAGCGCTGGCTGAGCGACCTGCAACTTTTCCAAGTCGATGCGAAAGTTGGCGGGGGAATAGACCAGCTCGCTTTTAAGTGTGATCTCCTTAACGGTTACGCTGGCGGTTCCGCGTTTTAGCAGGATACGGGGCAGACGGGCCTGGATGGCCATCTGAAGATGGTCGCGATCCGACAGGTCGGCGTGGGCCGTAACGTCCAGGGGCGCACCTTCCCATTGGAAGGGAACCTTGGGAAGCTGTGAACGCAGGGGCTCCGGATTGAGGTGATCGATGCTGAGCCTGAGTCGTCCTTGAAACGTGGCCGGATTGAGTGTCCCGGAAAGATGTAAGGTCTCCCAGATAGTCGAGCGGCAGCGCAACTCAATCGTCATGTCAGCGGGCGGCAGCTGGAAAGCGAGATCGATGCCCTCGACCTGGATGGCGGGCTGGGAAATTCCCTTGATGCGAAGGCGGCCGCTTTTAATGGTGATGGTCGCTTTCCGGAGCGCTGCCGCAGGTCCCGGCAGGCCGTTTTGCAGCAAAGGGATGATGGCTTGCGCGGTGGCCGGTGAGTGAGGTCGGGGTTTTTGTCGACCTTGTGGTCGTGGAAGGGCCACTTCGAAATCGGGGGCTTTGATGAGGATCCTGCCGATTCGCAGGTCCCCGGTTAGAAGGGCTGAGAATGAGGGATATATCTGCAGATTTCGCCATTGCCCCTCCAGTTGTCCGGGTATGTTGATTCGGGCATTCGGAATGACGACGTGCGGCAGGGGCAGAAGGTCCAACTGGAAGCGGTCACTGGTAAAGCTGCCTCCGGTGAATTCTTTGAAAAGCGCTTCGGCATCCAGGCGATTTAATTGGCGTTCGACCAGGGCGGGGACAAGGTACCAAGCCACCGCGCCGAGCAACAACAGCAAGACCACCCCGCCGATGATGAATTTCCCGTAAGGACGGTTTTTGGGTGGGGGCATGAGTTCGGTCCCGAGCCATCTTCGGTTGGTGCAACTGGTCGCATTGGTAGGCTACCGTATACCTTTTAGGCGATGACGATCAAGATGGATTCTCCATGTTGCGATGGCCGGAGTAAGGAATCGCAGGTTAAGGCGACGCGGCGGGCCGATTTGGTCGGGAGGGGTGGGGATGGGGGGCACTTGGAGGGAAGGTCATTTTGACACAGGGTTCGGCTTAAAAAATGACCTTCAGTGTCAGACAGGCGGCATAGGCATTCAAGGACGCCCCGCCATCCCCATTAAGCTGTTCTATCTCTCCCGACCTATCGGTGTCTTCGATCTCTATATGAAGGGCATACGGGTTGTTGGTATAGACTGAGAAGCTGCCCAAATGGCGATCCGTTTTGAATTCTTCGGACCAATCATTGCCGCTGGGTTGCAACCTGAAGTTGCTCTGCATAATGTGGGCCATGCTGCTGCATCCCAGCATCAAGGCGCTTATTGTGATAACCATTATGATAACAAGGCACTTCATCATGAGATTCTCCAGATCCAATCTGACTGTTACTCTAATCAAATAATGTGCCATCATGACCATCTATTTTTCAACCACTGGAATTCACGACGAATAAAATTTATGAGCACATTGGGGTTCGAATTTGGCAGATAAAAATATTGATATATCGCTTTTTGTTATTTATATATAAACAAAAAGATCAAATAAAATTATGAAAACGTATTTTGACTTATTTCGATCCCTGTCCGAGGAACTCGACCCCAAAGGGTTGCAGCGTAAATTCCTCAGTGCCCTGCTGGAGATGCAGGACGTCAGCAGAGGGTCCATTTGGATACAAGATGGCGACGGATACAAGTGTGTGGAGGCCCTTGGCGAACAATTTGAAGCCATCCAGGGCCTATCCATCAGTGCTAACGAACCAAGCATCGTGGGGTGGGTAATTGAAAACCGCCAGATGACCGTGGCGGAGCCGGGGGCCGACGGACGGCACCACGGGGCGGCGGAAGAAGGATTGGCCATCAAGAGCAGCAAGATCCTTTGCTTCCCCTTGTTTTTGCGGGATGGCACCGTCTACGGCGCGGTTCAGGTAATCGACACTTCACGTGACAAATCCCGACTCAATCTGGATGGCGGATACCTTAAAAGCATTCAGGAGCTGATCGATGTCGGATCCATTGCACTCAGCAATGCAGTGCTCTACCGCCAGAAGCTCGAAGAAACCGAAACCCTCAAAAGTACCCTGGAACGCATTCAGGGCGGCACCCGGCTGATCGGGCAGGGGCCGGCCTTCCAACAAGCCCGCGAAATGACGGAAAGCTATGCCCTGACAGACTATCCCGTGTTGATTACGGGCGAAAGCGGCACCGGCAAAGAACTGTTCGCCCGGCAGATTCACCAACTGAGTCCCCGCAATCAGGCGCCGTTTCTCGTTCAAAACTGCAGTGCGATCCCGGAAACGTTATTGGAAAGCGAGCTTTTCGGCTACACCAAGGGCGCTTTTACAGGGGCGGTCAAGAACCGTGACGGCCTATTTGAGGCGGCCCATGGCGGCACGCTATTTCTGGATGAAATCGGTGATATGCCGCTCAACTTGCAGGCGCGAATTCTGCGGGTCATCCAAGATGGTGAGGTGAAACCCCTGGGGTCCAACGCCGCCCGGCAGGTGGATGTGCGGATTGTTTCGGCCACCCATCGAGACCTGACGGAGATGGTGGCCGAGAACCGCTTTCGGGAAGACCTTTTTTATCGCTTATCCGTTTTGCCACTGCCCTTGCCGCCCCTGCGCGACCGTCCGGAAGACATCCCTTTGTTGCTCAGGCATTTCCTGCATCAGGAGGCGGCCAAGATGCAGATGGCCCCCAAGCGCCTGAGTCGCGAGGCCACAAATTTGCTGACGACCTATGGCTGGGGGGGGAACATTCGTGAGCTCGAAAATTTTGTTCGCTATATCCTGGTAACCAGCGAGAAGGATGTCATCGAAGGCGCCGATCTCCCACCCCCCATGATCGACATCGGTCAGCGCCGTCGACAGACGGATCGCCGCCGTCCGCCCGGTCGTCCCTTTTCCGAGGGTGAACCGGACCCTGCCCAGTCGTTGCGCTTCGGTCAGTATTCCTGGGAGGAGGTCGAGCGCGCGTATGTGCTTCACCTCATGAAATCGCATAACTGGAATATCACCCAGGCGGCCCAATCGGCCAAGGTGAATCGATCGACCTTTGTCTCCCGTATGCGTCGTTTGGGGATTTCCAAGAAGCGATGACACTTTCAGCCCGATAATTTTCCCGGAAGCCATGCGGATAGGTTGAAGCGTCCCTGTTTCCGTATGAGTTCGCCGGTTGTGACGCGCAGCCTTTCGGCCAGGGTTTCGGCAAAGATGCGATAGAGGATATAGCCGAAGGCCAAACGATCATCGCCGGTCAAACGCTGGATTTGGCGTGTGTCGGTCGCCAGGCAAACCGTATCTTCGGTGGCGAACACCGAGGCGGAGCGCGCGGCCCCATCGATGGCGCCGATCTCCCCGATCAATTCGCCACGCCGGTCGGTGGCCGCAATGACCTGCTGGTGTTTAACAATTTCCACACGGCCATATACGAGAATGTAAATCCAGGCACCTGTGCTGCCTTCTTTAAGGATGCGTTCGCCCTTGCGGTATTTCCGGATCTTGCTTTTCTGGAGCAGGATGCGGAGTTCGGTTTCCCTGAACTTTTCCAGCGAGGGGATGCTTTTCAGCGATTGGATGAGTTTGGCGTTTTCCTCCAGGTACTGCGATTCGATCATGCGCTTGTCTCCATTCCTTTGCACGTTCCTTGGAGCTAAAATCCCACTTGAAAATGGCGCCTTGCGGGAAAGCGAGTTCGCCTCAGAACGGCGCCCGGTCCTCCACTGAAATGACGCACTGACTTGGCAGCAAATATTATGCCCAAGATTTCTATCGATATCGTCCGACACACTTTTCTCAGCCGTATCCGGTTTTCTTGGTATGGTGACGGCCTACCGGCAGGTTTGAGGCATAGGGGGATTCTGGCGGGTATGGGGATTGTCAATAATCAATTGACAGCGTGGGAGGAGGGCGTTATTTTCTACAGTAACACCAAGGGGGCGTATTGGCGCCCGCGAAAGGATTTGTCATGCCGGTCTATGAATTTGAATGCCCCGAAGGCACCGTAACCGAACGCTTGGTCAAAATGGGAACCAAATCCATTAAATGTCCCCAATGCCATAAGACCGCCCATAAGATCATATCCCGTTGCACCTTCGAATTGAAAGGTGGCGGCTGGTATGCGGACGGTTATCGCTCCACGAAATCCTCGAAGTCCTGATAATCCCCCGAAGCGTTATTGACGTTTTCGATACGATCTTGATCCACTGAACGAAGGCGGTTTAGGAGGAAAGACGCATGCCTTTATATGAATACCGATGCAAGCACTGCGGGAGCGAATTCGAATGCCTGATGCTGTCGGCGAGCGATCCGGAGCCCGAGTGTCCTTGCTGCCATAAAATGGGGGTCGAAAAACTGATTTCCGCCGGGAGTATCCGCCCCCAGGGGATCCCCGCCGGTGCCGGGGGATTCACACCACCGGCGTGTGCCCCTTCGGGCGGCTGAAAGGTATAGCGCCCCTTGGTCAAGGGGCTTTACACCCGCCCAAAGACTGCTCTTGAGGCAGTGAAGCATCCCCTCCGATATGGCCGCAAGCGGTCCGTTCGGCGTTCAATAAACCTGGCGCGGAGTTTCGCGAATGACTGACATTCGTATGTCGACCGAAATGCGAACTGACTATGACTGTGAAATCACAGGCATGCCGGCCGAGCACTGGGGCGAGGCGGTGTTTAAGGTCGGGGATCAGGAGCTTGTTGTTGAAGTCAGCGTTGAGAAGGACGTGATCGTCGCCGTGATGGCCGGTGAGGACGCCGTCTGGAAGGGCACCCTGGAAGGATTCCGGCGTCTGCTCCAGAGTAGCCTGAAAAAATAATTCGGCCCGCGCAGCAATCGAATAGGGTCCATCACTACCCGGGTATCCGCAGACGCCGTTCGTCCTTCATATCGCCGCTGGGATCAGCCGGCTCCTCTTTTCCTCTATCGCCATTCCCATCCTAAATGGCCCTATTTGCAACTAAGATGACCTTCGGCCGCCCATTCATCCTGCCTGATGGCATTGCGAAAACACGGCATATGCCGGATTTGCTTTGGCTTTCGCACCTTGCCAGCCAACCGTGACGCTTTCATGGCCTCACCGTTTTGATGAACAGACCCGCTAAGAGCGGGGTTTCCTCCATATGCTTTTAGTGCCGCAAGCCATCGTCCAATAGGTATGCGGCTCCCTTTAGGCCCAATGGACGACTGGCGACGGGGCCGTCGGATTTATTGCCCCTGATGTGCGAGAGGTGTCCTAAAATAAGGGTGCCTGGTTTGTTTCGGTCTGGCCTGCTCCCGCTCCCGGCCGAATTCAGTTTACGATTAATTCTAATTGACGACTTTTCGAAAACAATATATAAATCATTATTCGAATGCCGCTCGAAATAAAATTATCCACACGGGAGGTCGGGATGTATACGGATTTAAAAGGGAAAACCGCTCTGGTAACCGGTGCCGGCAAAAAATCCGGTATCGGCTTTGGGATCGCCGAGAATTTGGCGGCCAACGGATGCAACGTGGTCGTGACCGACTTGGGAACCGAGGGACGGGACGGTGGCGTGGTGGCGGCCGGTTCTGCGCAGGGACTGGAGGCAATTGCCGAAGAACTGCGCCAGCGATTCGATGTCGATGCCATGGCGGTGTGCGTGGATGTGACATCCAATTCGTCGTTGCAGAAAATGGTGGCGGCGGTATCGGCCCAATTTCCCCACATTGATATCCTGTGTAACAATGCGGGCGCTGTTTTCGGTGTGCCCAATGCCGTCCACACCTATGATGAGACGGCTTGGCTGAAGACGATCGATGTCAACCTGCACAGCGTTTTCCGGGTGACCCGGGCGGTTCTTCCGCTCATGTTCGGGAAACCGGCCGCCATCATCAATACGGCCTCCCGCGGTGGCAAGGTGCCCCCCTTGTTCAACGGCGCCTATGCCGTTGCCAAAGCCGGTGTCATCATGCTCACCAAGGTGATGGCTAAAGAACTGGCCGGCGCGGGTTTTCGGGTCAACGCCATTTGTCCCGGCCAGATCCATACCGACCTGGAAGACTGGCGGGCCCCGCTGGAGGCGGAATTCACGGGCCAGACGGTGGAAGAGCGCAACGAGGCCATGCGCAAGACCATCCCTCTCAACCGCGTGGGCACTCCTGATGAAGTCGGGCGGGTTGTCGCTTTCCTCGCCTCGGAAGCCGCCGCCTATATCACCGGTCAGGCATTCAATGTGACCGGTGGTCAATTAATGGAGCTATAGCGCGATGACCATGGGATTATAGGATCCCCTGATTTTGCAGAATTGCGACAATTAACAAGGAGCTGAATATGACAACCGATACGGTAGCAGGTGCTAAATTAGTGGCGGAGGCCCTAGCGGCACGCGGCGTAGAAAAAATTTTTACCCTGAGCGGCGGCCATATCACGCCGATTTACCAATATCTTGAAGATACGGCCATAACCCTATTTGATACCCGCCACGAACAGGCCGCGCTTTTTATGGCCGAGGCCTGGGGCAAAATGACGCGCCAGCCGGGGGTCGCCATGGTCACGGCTGGTCCGGGCTTTACCAACGCCCTGACAGGGGTGGCCAGCGCCTATTTTTCCAATACGCCTTTGGTCATCATTGCCGGCTGCGTGGGGCTGGACCACAAAGAAAAGCTTGATTTGCAGGATATGGCCCAGGCTCCCGTGATTGATCCTATGGTCAAACGGTCTTTTGTCTGCCAGAAACCCGAACGGGCGGCGGAATACGTGGACATGGCTTTTCGGACCGCCACCAGCGGCCGTCCGGGGCCGGTTTATCTGGAATTTCCGGTTGATGTCCTTAACGCCCAAGTCAACCCGGCCGGCATTCGAAAACCGGTAACCGAAACGGATTCACGCCCCGCCGATGCGCTAAATGCCCGCAAGATGATGGACTGGTTGGCGGAAGCCCGCAAGCCGGTGATCATTGCCGGCAGCGGGGTGTGGCATGCCCATGCCGAAGACGTCCTGGTGGAATTCGCCGAAAAGGCAGGCGTGCCGGTTTTTACATCCTTATCCGGCCGCGGAACCATTTCGGACACGCACCCCCTTTGTTTTGAATCAGCCCTCGCCATCCGGCCCGGAGCCGCCTTTGCGGCCTATATCGAAACCGACTTGGTGATCCTGCTGGGAACCCGGATCGGTCTTTATTACATTTTCGGAGATGTCTTCAACCCTGAAGCGCGCATGGTGCAGGTGGACATCATGCCCGAAGAGATCGGCCGCAATCGCAGCATTGATCTGCCCATCGTCAGCGATGCCCGGGCCTTTCTCGATACCTGTGTTCGGCTGATGGACGAAACCGACGGCGGCCGTGGTTTGCAGGCGCAGTTCCAGGGCTGGATCACAACCCTCAATGCGGCCGATGAAACCGGCAAGGCTCAGGCCCGCCCCAACTGGGAAAGCGACGCCGCCCCTATCCATCCGCTTCGGCTGGCCCGGGAAATCGATGCCTTCATGGATCGCGACGACGATATCGTCGTGGCTGACGGCGGGGACACCACCACCTGGATCGGCATGACCCGCACGATTCGCAAACCCGGACACTATCTCGACTATGGGATTTACGGTTCCTTGGGTGTGGGGCTGCCCTATGCCCTGGCGGCGAAATTGCGGTATCCTGATCAGCGGGTCTGCCTGTTGACCGGTGACGGGTCGGTGGGGTTCAATTTTATGGAATTCGAAAATACGATCCGCAAGGGCCTGCCCCTGGTCGTGGTGATCAGCAACGACCTGGGCTGGGGCATGATCCGCCATAGCCAAGAGCTGCGTATCGGTCATGCTATCGAAGAGGGCACCTATATCGGACAGGTGGCGTATCATAAGCTGGTCGAAGCCATCGGAGGGCTGGGCTTCCTTGTTGAGAAGACCGAAGACATCCGCCCGGCGCTGGAAGCCGCCTTTGCTTCCGGGAAGACATGTTGTATCAACGTCATGACGGATCCGACCACGGTCAGCCCGGGCAGCATCGCCCTGGCCAACTTGGGCGGGTACAAGGCCACCTGACAAGGAATAACGGCATCCCGCCCCTGTGCGGGATGCGCCAACCGGGAGACGCCCTATGGATATCGCTGCCATCGACCAGGTGAGACTCAACTTCAACCCTCAAGGGCTGTTGGTGATTAACGCCGCCATAGGATTGATGATGTTCGGCGTGGCACTGGATTTAAAAATAGAGGACTTCAAGCGGGTCATCATATCGCCTAAAGCGCCCGGCATCGGACTGGTGGCACAGTTCATTTTGCTGCCGGCTTTTACGTTTCTGCTGACCTTGATTATCAGGCCCTATCCGTCCATGGCCCTTGGCATGATCCTGGTGGCGGCCTGCCCGGGCGGCAACCTGTCCAACATCATCACCTATCTGGCCAAAGGCAACTGTGCGGTTTCCATCAGTATGACGGCGGTCTCCTCGGCGGCGGCCATCTTTATGACGCCCTTTAACTTAGCTTTGTGGGGACGCTTGAACCCGGCGACCGACGAGATTTTGCGGCAGGTGAGCCTGAGCCCCCAAGATGTTTTTATTACGATTTTTTTGATTTTAGGCATTCCCCTGGCAGCGGGGCTTCTGGTTTCACGAATGGTACCGTCCCTGGCGGATAAGGTGCGTAAACCCTTCAAGATCTTCAGTCTGTGTTTCTTTCTCCTGATCGTCTGCGGTGCCCTGGCCGCCAATTGGAAATATTTCCTGACTTATGTCGGCCTGGTCGTTTTTGCCGTATTTATTCATAACCTCCTGGCATTGAATATCGGCTATTGGTCCGGTAGGATCTTCGGCTTGACGGAACGTGACTGCCGGGCGGTCTGCATCGAGGTGGGAATCCAAAATTCCGCCCTGGGTCTGGTGCTGGTCTTCAATTTTTTTGACGGCTTGGGGGGCATGGCCATTCTGGTGGCGTGGTGGGGAATCTGGCACATCATTGCCGGCCTGTCGGCAGCGTTTTTGTTTTCCCGGCGGCGGCTGCCCGGGGATGAACTCGCCATGAACAGCTGTGACCGTGTCTGAAACCCTCAAGCCCGGAAGGGGAGCGGTGGATAACGTGCGCATTCCGGAAACCATGCAAGCGGTTATTGTGCGAGGCCATGAGCTGGAACTGGCCACCCTGCCGCTGCCCGTCATCGAACCGGACGGGGTCCTCCTGGAAGTGCTCCAGGTGGGTTTTTGTGGATCGGATCATTCCCTCATTAAGTCCGGCGGATTACAGGAAGGCACCATCCTGGGGCATGAAGTGTGCGGCCGGGTGGTGGCCTGCGGGGCCGAAGTCGACGGTGTCGCTTTAGGCACGCGAGTCATCGTGCGGCCGACATCCTGCGGCCGTTGCCGCGACTGCCGGGCCGGACGCCCCTATTTTTGCCAATCCGGTCGACGCTCCATCGGCATCGGCGACATGCCCGGGGCCTTTGCCGAGTACCTCAAGGTGTATCCGGGGATGCTCATCCCGGTGCCGGATGCGGTAGACACGCGGAATGCCGCCCTGGCCGAAGCCTATGCCGCAGCGCTGCACGGCATCAATTGCGTTCATGCCACCGAAGGTCCGGCCCTCGTGATGGGGGGCGGCCCCATCGGTCTGGCCGCAGTGTCTCTGCTGCGTGTTATGGGCGTTTCGCCGATTATCCTTTCCGAACCGGTGGATGCCAAACGCCGCCTGGCGCTGGAACTGGGCGCCGACCACGTTCTGAATCCCTTCCATGATGATATGGCGCTCCGTGTCTTCGAAATCACGGCCGGGGTTGGGTTTCCGGTGGTGTTCGAATGTTCCGGGGTAACCGACAATGTGCAGAAGGCCCTGGATTGGGTGGCCCGTGGCGGTGAGATCTGTGTGGTCAGCATGATGTTTGCGCCCACCACCATCGTTCCCATGGCCCTCAACTTCAAAGAGGCCCGGTTGACCGGTTGCTACAGCAACACCCATGAGGAAAACCGGCGCTGCCTGGAATGGATGGCCGCGGGCCGGCTGGATGGAAAGGCGCTGGTAACGGATACGGTTTCCTTAGCTCAACTCCCCACCGTCTACCGGGAACGCATCGATACCGGGCAGGCCATCAAGGTTATTGTGGAGGTCAGCGCCGGCAAGGCGTAAGGGCCGATCCAGACAGGTGAACCGATGGGTATTCAACAACGGCGGAGGCGTGAAAAGGAACAGCGGCGGCAGCAGATTCTAAATGCTGCCCGGGGCCTGCTTTTCAAAAAGGGGCTGAATGCCATTTCCGTCAATCAAATCGCGCGTCAGGCCGAACTGGCCGTGGGCACGATCTATTTTTACTTTCGCAGCAAGGAAGAGATCTTTGCCGTTCTGCAGGAAGAGGGGTTGGAGCTGCTCTTGAAGGATGTGCGCCGTGCTTTGGAAAGCGGCAGCGATGCCCGGCAAAGCCTGCATAATATCGCCCAAGCCTATCTCAATTTCAGCCGGGATCAGAAAAGTTATTTCGATGTGATCAACTACTTCCTCTCCGCCGGAGACGTCATCTTTACACCGGAAATCAAGCAGCAGATCGATCAGCACGGCAATCGGATTCTATTGGTTGTCGAGCAAGCCCTGAGGGCGGGAGTCGAACAGGGGCGGTTCCGCGCCATGAACATCCGCCGCAACGCCCTGCTCTTCTGGGTGATTCTACACGGACTGATCCCCTTCCGGAAGATGACGGACACGCTTCTGGCCGACGACAGTCTCACGGATCTCTATGGGTTTGCAGTGGACAATTTTATCAACGGTTTGTCGCGGACCAGCGCCGCGGAAGACCACGGGCCACCATTTCCCAACGGCCAGAACCCACCTGAGCCTGCCGTCAACCCGTAAAGCCGAAAATCCCAAGCGTCTCGGCCGGGGTAACGGCGGGCAGATTGGCGCCCTCGATACCCTATCGATCTTCGGGGGAGGCGGTCAATCTTTTATGGGCGCCAGAAGCTGGCGCTGCCAACTGCTATATGGCCCTATGGCCCTGGAACCTGATTGGCAGTTGACATAAGATCGTACGACGCATAATAAAGATGGGCTAAGCGTCGCCAATCCAATGCCGGATGTTGGCAACTTTTTTCATGGGCCAGCAATTAATATTGGCGAAATATAGCATCAATCCGGCACGTTATTGTCCTGCTGTATTCTCTACCTGATGGACGATTCCATTTGTAACTAATTACCACTGGAGGTTGAAAATGGCAGCTGTCAACAAAGTCATCCTGGTCGGTCACTTGGGGCGCGATCCTGAAGTTCGTTATACACCGGACGGCAGAGCCATTTGCAACTTCACCATGGCCACCACGGACACCTGGAAGGACAAGAACTCGGGTGAAAAGCGGGAGCGCACGGAATGGCACCGCATCGTGGTGTTCGGCCGCCTGGCCGAAATCTGCGGCGAATACCTCGCCAAGGGGCGCCAGGTTTATGTGGAGGGGCGGTTGCAGACCCGCAAATGGCAAGGACAGGACGGCCAGGATCGTTGGACCACGGAAGTGGTGATCGATCAGCGCGGCACCATGCAGATGCTGGGGAGCCGGGAAGGCGGCGGCGGTGCGCCGGCCGGTGGCGGACGTTACCCCCAGGGCCAGGGAGGCGGCGGTGGTGCTCAAGGCGGCGACTACAGCGGTCCGCCCGCTTATCCTGATACCGACGACGACATTCCCTTCTGAATCGATTTTCCCGGGACAGGGGGCGACGGCATGGCGGCTCGTTTCCTATGCGATTGATGTCTTAGGGAGATCAAGACCTGTTCCATTCATCAGGTCTGATATTCATATCGCCCCGGAAGCGGCTTTTTCCATATGGGGCCGTGTCCGTTGCTTTTTTTACTGTTATACAGGATACCCTATAGCCAGAGGGCCTTCCAACAACAAACCCCGGCCCATGGGCCGGGGGTCGGGTTTATGCGGGATGCGAGTGGCCGCAGGCGGGGGGAGGGCTATTCGGGTTTGTCGTCCTTGCTGCCGTTTTCGATTTTTTCGGTCTCTTTCTTATCGTCGTCGGCGGTGGCCGTTTTGAAACTCTTGATGGCTTTGCCCATTCCGGCGCCGATTTCCGGCAGTTTCCCCGCGCCGAAGATAATCAGGATTATCACGAGAATGATAATTAATTCAGGCATTCCGATTCCGAACATACTTCCTCCTCTCACTCAGACGAGATATCTTTAACTTCCTGCAACAGGCGGGCGAATTCCTTCGAACGGGCATGGCGGTCCAAGGCGGCCCGATGGTTGATCCATGTTGACCAGGTTTCCAGCCAGGCCTCGTTGCGCCAGTAGCAATCCGGATCTCCGCGTCCCTTCAGGTGTTCAATGTAATCGATAAACTCTTCCTTACAGTCGTCACAAAACTGGTAAGGGACCCGATAATCATGTGCTTGGCCGCATCCCTGACCGCAGCATGCGCCAACGAGAGGGATGCCGCATTTTTCACATGCTGTGGCGCGACAGGAGCGCTTAACGAGATTCTCGACTGCCCGTAGTTTGCGTCGGCTGAGGATCGCCTCTTTTTCCAACTGGGCGCGGTCGCGCTTGTCACATATGGAAATGATATCGGCCACAGAAACCCCGGTAGGATTAACCACGCTTTAAAACTGGAAATTTATAGCACCACGCCCAATGATATGTCAATCGGGAATGGCGCCGCGTCAGGGGCATTCCCCAATGGATGCGTGGTGCGGCTTGTCAATCCCAGGCGACCATGATACCGTCCCCAACTCAGTGCGATCAATCTCCGGACGGGCGATCAGGCCATATCGTCCGGGGCTTTTGACATCAGGAGAGACCCCATGACATCCTTTACCCCCGACTGCCTTCCGATCCTCATCGGCAGCCTTCCGGTGGCCGATCATCAGGCCGCCGCCGACATGGTCCTGCAGGCCACACCCCGGATCCCCGTCTGGGCCCAGCTGCCGGTGCATCCCGGCGAAGGCATGGTGCCCCAGTTCGCGCCGGGAATGCCTGGCTTGTGTGTGGAAGGGGAGCGGCTCTATGTGGATCTTGACGGGGATGATTTCGAAAACGAGTTGGCGGCCTTTTATGAAGACTATCTGGCCGTAACCGGCAATGAGCTCCCCCTGGAAACATCCCGTTTTGCCCTGGGGGAGAACGTCGCCGGTGGCTTTTACGTGCTGCGGGACCGGTTGCAGGCGGTGAACCCGGTGCCTGCGGCTGTCAAAGGGCAGGTCACCGGCCCCATCACCTTCGGCCTGGGGCTCAAGGACCAACGGGGGCGTGCTATTTACTACGATCCCAACGTGCGGGATGCGGCCGTCAAGCTCCTGGCCTTGAAAGCCGCCTACCAGGTACGCACTTTTAAGAAAAACGGCTGTCCGGTGATCGTCTTTCAAGACGAGCCGGCCCTGGCGGGCTACGGCTCTTCCGAGCTGATCAGCATCTCGGGGGATGAAATCGCGGCCAGTCTGGAGGAAATCAACGAGGCCATCCATGCCGAAAAGGGCCTGGCGGGCATCCATGTCTGCGCTAATACGGACTGGGGGCTGATCCTGGCCACGGGCATCGATATTGTCAACTTCGACACCTTCTCCTATTTCGACCGCTTTTTGCTTTACGGCGACCAGATCAAACGCTTTATCGGCCGAGGCGGCATCATCGCCTGGGGTCTGGTGCCCACCGGTTCCCCCGAAGCCCTCGAAGCCGCCACGACGGCCTCCCTGGTGCAGCAGTGGGAAGACCAATGCCGTGCCCTGGTGGGCCTGGGGATCGACCCGGCGCAACTGCGTGCCCAATCGCTGATCAGCCCCAGTTGCGGAGTCGGATCCCTAAGCCTGGCCCAAGCCCAGAAAGTACTGGCGCTCACCCGGGATGTGTCCGCCCAGGTGCGGGGACGCACCACCTGACCCACGCCATCCGGCCCAATAGACGTTTTTTGGACGGCAACTCCTAACCCGTAAGACCCCAATAAGAGGAATCACGATGTCTGAATTACCGCCTGCCGCCTTCACCGGGGCCAGCCGCTACGTCCTGGACGAGGAGCTGGCCGCCATCGTCAATATCTCCATGGCCCTGGAAATGCCGCTGCTGCTCAAGGGCGAGCCCGGCACCGGCAAGACCATGCTGGCCCACGCCATTGCGGAAAATCTCGGCATGCCCCTGATCGTGCTGAACGTCAAGTCGAGCATGAAGCTGGTGGAGGCCCTCTACCAGTACGACACCCTGACGCGTCTCAACGACAGCCGCTTCGGCGACTCGAAGCGCGACGTGAGCGATATCGAGGCCTATATCAAGATGGGCAAGATCGGCCAGGCGTTTGTGGCCGAGACGCGCACGGTGCTTCTGATCGACGAGATCGACAAGGCCGACACGGATTTCCAGGACGACATGCTGGATGTCTTAGACCAGATGGAGTTTGACATCATCGAGATCGACAAGACCATGCGCACCCGACACCGGCCCGTGATCATCATCACCTCCAACGCTAAAAAAGATCTTTCCGATCCCTTTCTGGGGCGCTGCAACTTCCACCACATCGCCTTCCCGGACCCCAAGATGATGCGCAAGATCATCACCGTCCATTTTCCCGACATCGACGACGCCCTGATGCAGGCCGCCGTGGACACCTTCTACCGCCTGCGTGAGTTGGAGGGCGTCGAAAAGCGGCCGGCCACCCGGGAGCTGATCAACTGGATCCGGGCGCTTAGGGCGGATCCGGACTTCAAACCCAAGCAGCTCGCCCGGGGTGAGGCGCCTTTTCTGGGCGTGCTTTTCAAGAAAAGCCAGGACTACCAGCGGGCCACAGGTGTGGTAAACCGCCGTAAGCTCTTCTGATGTTCATCGATTTTTTCTACACCCTCAAAGACAATGGGGTGCCGGTCAGTCCGACGGCCTTTCTGACCCTGCACCGGGCCCTCAAGACCGGCCTGATCGGGTCCCTGAACGATCTCTACACCGCCGGCCGGGCCATCCTGGTCAAAAGCGAGCGCTATTTCGACCGCTTCGACCAGATTTTCGCCCACACCTTCGAGGGAGCCGAGCTGCCGGATCTGGAAGGGCTCGAGCTGGACGACATCGCCCACTCCCTGCTGGAAGAATGGCTGCGCAATCCGCGCGAGCTGGCGGACGCGCTGGGGGTCGACGAGGAGACGTTGCAGCGGCTGACCCCCGATGAGCTGCTGGAATACTTTAAGGAACGCCTCAAGGACCAGGACGGGGAGCACCATGGCGGCAACCGCTGGATCGGCACCGGCGGCACGTCGCCGGTGGGCCACTCCGGCTACCATCCGGGGGGCATGCGGGTGGGCGGGGTGTCCCGCAACAAATCCGCCGTCAAGGTGGCCCTGGACCGCCGCTACCGGGACTACTCCCTGAGTGGCCCGCTCAAGGCCTCCATGATGAACGAGGCCCTCAAACGCCTGCGACACCTGGTGCCGAGCGGTCCCCGGGACCAGGTCAATGTGGACGCCACCATTTACCAGACCATGAAGAATGCCGGCGAAATCGAGATTGTCTTCGACCGGGATCTCAAGGACCGCCTCAAGGTCATTCTGGCCATCGACAACGGGGGCTGGTCCATGGATCCCTACGTCCAGATGGTGCAAACCCTTTTCGATCACGCCCGGGCCCAGTTTAAGGATCTCAAGACCTTCTTTTTCCACAACACGATCTACGATGCCCTTTGGAAGGACCCCACCCGCTACAAGGACCCGGTCCGGCTGGAAGAATTGATCCGCTACGATCCCGCCACCCGCCTGATCCTGGTGGGGGATGCCAGCATGGCGCCTTATGAATTGATGGCCCGGGAAGGGTCGATCTATATCCAGGAGCGCAGCGGAGAGCCCAGCATCCGCCGGCTGCAGCTGCTGGCGGAAACGTTCGATAAGGCCGTCTGGCTCAATCCCGTGCCCCGCACCCGCTGGGGCTACACCCACACCATTACCGTGATCCGCGATATCTTCCCCATGTTCGAGCTGTCCATCGACGGGCTCGAAAACATGGTCACCCACCTGATGACAAAGCCCTGAAACGCCCAAGATCGGCGTTGTGAGGCGTGCCTGGTGTAAAATTCAAGCCGCTGCCCTACACCCGCAGTCGAGACGATTCGTGGCGGCTTCTAAATTCCTGGTCGTTAAAATTGATAAAGGCACGACGTATCGTGCCTTTATAAGCTGATCACGGCGGCGTCGCAGGACAGGTTGATCAGCTCGGCGGCGGTGCCCAGACGGGCGCCTTCAATCAGATCCTCGGCGTCGATGCGGCGGGCCTTGGCGCAGGGCGTGCAGACGGGGATCGGCACTTCGTGGGCCTGGAGATAGGCGATGAGGTCGTCAGCCACGTCGCCGGTGGCGGCCTTGAGGTTGTCCGCCAGTCCCCTGCGGCCCAAATACACCCCTTCATCCAACAGGAATACGGTGACGTTCTTGCCTTCCTTGTGGGCGACGGTGGCCAGGTGGAAGGCGCGGGCGGAACGGTTCGGGTTGTCCGTACCGCAGGACAAAGCGATGACGACGTTGTTGGTCATGATATCCTCTTTGGATTAGGATGCAGAGGGTTACAACCCATAGAGGCGGCAGGTATTCTCCCAGGTGATCTCGGCCATCGTGGCGGGATCGGTGTGTCGGACCTCGGCCACCTTGAGCAGGACGGATTTGACGAAGGCCGGCTCGTTGCGCCGGTGGCGATTGCGTTCCGGGGACGGGGTGAGGTAGGGTGCGTCGGTTTCCACCAGGAGACGATCGTCCGGGATCAGGGGCACCAGCGCACGCAGGGCTTCCCCCCGCTGCTGCATGGTGACGATGCCGGTGATGCCGATGGACAACCCCAGGTCCAGGTAGGCTTCCATCTCCCGGCGGTTGCCGCTGAAACAGTGCACCACGCCCCGCAGGGCGGGGGCGCCGAAGGCCTGCAGCATGGCCAGAAAACGCCCCTCCGTGTCCCGCTCGTGAAAGATCAGGGGCAGATCCAGTTGCAAGGCGATTTCGAGCTGGCGTAGAAACCATCGTTCCTGGTCGTCCCGGGGGGCATACATGCGGTTGAAATCCAGGCCTATTTCGCCCCAGGCGCGGACTTTGGGATGATCCGCCAATTGAATGAGGTCTTCCAGGATCGTTTCGGAGCAACGGGCCGCATCGTGGGGGTGGATCCCTACGGAGGCCACGACCCCGGAATGACTCTCGGCGATCCGGATGGCCTTGCGGGTTGTCTCCGGGTCGATGCCCACCACCATACATCGTTCTATCCCGGCTTCCCGGGCGCGGTCCAGTACCCCCCGGCGGTCGCTCTCGTATCGTTTATCGTCCAAATGGCAATGGCTGTCGAATAGTCGCATGCGGGGGCCTTTTCTGTCGGTCGTACGCCAAATGCCCATGCCCCTTACCATTCCACCGCCTTCTTTAGCAAGCATCACCCGCGGCAATATTTGGGTTGCCAAGCCGGGTACCAAGCGCTAAAGTCAATCCTTTTTTAAGACCTGCTGTGGCACCCCCCCATACGCCGCCGTCGGCCGTCAACGCGTTCACCCCCTGTCGGGTGATTTTCCAAAAGATGTGGAGGTCATGATGTTCAAAATCGTCAAACGGGAAGAAATGTCGCAAGGCACCGTCATCCTCAATGAAATCGAGGCGCCCCTGATCGCCCGCAAGGCCAAGCCGGGCCAGTTCGTCATTCTCAAGGCCGACGAGGACGGCGAACGCATACCGCTGACTATGGCGGAGGCGGATCCGGAGAAGGGCACGATCACCGTTATTTATATGGTGGTGGGCAAATCGACGGCCCTTTTCAAAACCTTGCAGGTGGGCGACGGGTATCAGGACGTCATCGGCCCCCTGGGCAAACCCACCCATATCGAGAAGGTCGGTACGGTGGTCTGCGTGGGCGGCGGCACGGGCGTGGCGGTGCTGCACCCCATCACACGGGCCCTGAAGGAGGCCGGCAACCATGTGATCTGCATTATTGGGGCACGCTCGAAAGACCTGCTCATCTTGGAAGACAAGATGAAGGCCGCCTCCAATGAGTTGCACGTTTGCACCGATGACGGTTCTTACGGCCATCATGGTTTTGTCACCGATGTGCTCAAGGAAGTGTTGGCCAAGGAAGACGTCAAGCTGGCCGTGGCCATCGGGCCGGTGCCCATGATGAAATTCGTTTCCCTCATTACCAAGGAAGCGAATGTCAAGACCATCGTCAGCCTCAACCCCATCATGGTGGATGGCACCGGCATGTGCGGCGGCTGCCGTGTCAGCATCGGGGGCCAAAACAAATTCGCCTGTGTCGACGGACCGGAGTTCGACGGCCATCAGGTCGACTACGATGAGCTGATGAAACGGCTGCAGGCCTATTGCGAGGACGAAAAGCAATGCCACGACCATTTTTGCAAGATTCGCCCCTGATCGAGCCGATCGTTGCGCTGTGAACGGAGAAGACTTTTATACCGCTATCGGAGGATGATAACCATGTCGGATCAGCCACAGAAAAAGGCCAAAGATAAAAGCAAATCCCGGGTTCCCATGCCCGAACAGGCGCCGGACGTCCGTCGCCGCAATTTCCAGGAAGTGCCTCTGGGCTACACCAAGGAAATGGCCGTGGAGGAAGCCGGCCGCTGCCTGCAATGCAAGAAGCCGGCCTGTGTCGAAGGCTGCCCGGTGGGGGTGGATATCCCCGGCTTCATACGCTTGATCAAGGAGGCGGACTTTACGGGCGCCATCCGCAATCTGTGGTCCAAGAACGCCCTGCCGGCGGTCTGCGGCCGGGTGTGTCCCCAGGAAATCCAGTGTGAGGGTCAGTGCATCCTGGGCAAGAAGGGCGCTCCCGTGGCCATCGGCAACCTGGAGCGGTTCGCCGCCGACCAGGAGCGGAACCACGGCACCGGTGTCCTGCCGCCCAAGGCCGATCCCACCGGCAAAAAAGTGGCCGTGGTGGGCTCCGGCCCTTCGAGTCTGACCGTGGCCGGCGACCTGGTCGTCAAGGGGCATGAGGTGACGGTGCTGGAGGCCTTTCACAAACCAGGCGGCGTCCTGGTCTACGGCATTCCCGAATTCCGCCTGCCCAAAGCGATCGTGGCCCAGGAGATCAACTTCCTGGAGCGCCTGGGTGCCAAAGTGGAGGTCAACCAGGTGGTGGGCCGCACCGTGACCATCGACGAGCTTTTCGAGGCCGGCTACGATGCGGTCTATCTGGGAGTGGGGGCCGGACTGCCCCGTTTTCTGAATGTGCCCGGAGAAAATTTAATCGGCATCCTTTCGGCCAACGAGTATCTCACCCGGGCCAACCTGATGAAGGCCTATCTCTTCCCGGAAGTCGACACCCCGATTCCCCGGGGCAAGAACGTGGTGGTCCTGGGGGCTGGCAACGTGGCCATGGATTCGGCCCGCACGGCCATGCGCCTGGGCGCCGACAGCGTCAAGATCGTCTACCGCCGGTCCCGCGAAGAGATGCCCGCCCGGAACGCGGAAATCCACCATGCCGAGGAGGAGGGCATCGAGATGTTCCTGCTGACCGCCCCCACCCGCTTCCTGGGCAACGACAAGGGACGTCTGACCGGCATGGAATGCCGCCAGATGGAGCTGGGCGAGCCGGACGATTCCGGCCGCCGGCGACCGGTGCCCAAGGAGGGCTCGGAGTTTCAAATGGACTGCGACCTGGTGATCGTCGCGGTGGGCTCGGGCGCCAATCCCCTGCTGACCCAGTCCACTCCGGATCTGAATCTCAACCGCTGGGGCTACATCATGGCGGATCCGGAGACCGGCAAGACCAGCAAGAAGGGGGTCTGGGCCGGGGGCGACATCGTCACCGGAGCGGCCACCGTGATCCTGGCCATGGGGGCCGGACGGAAGGCGGCGGATTCGATGCATGACTACCTCACCTGGGGCTGGTAGTCTTGGGTTGGAAGGGGCGCCTTTTGGCCCCTGCCGGCGTTCTCACCTCCCGGCTGTCCTCAGCGTAGCGCCGCTACGCTTGCGGGAGCCGGTCGGCTGCGGCCTTGCCAGGAGCCAAAACTCACCCCTTCCAACCCAAGACAGATATTTTGGGAGGGGCTTTTATTGCGAAGCTCGGGTTTAATACCCCGTCGCTTGGGACGATAGGATTGATTTTTCCCTAATTGATACCCCGCTAATTGCGGCGGGGTAGTTTGTCTGCCGGCGTTCTTGGTTTCTGGATGTCCTCGATATAGCCGTAGTTCCCTATGCGGGAGCAAGTCGCCTGCGGCTTTTCCAGAAACCGGAATTCACCTCTTAAAAATACGGCGGCCCGCGTTGATTAGCGCGGGCCGCCGTATTTTTTTTAATGACGTGGGGTTGCGGGGACAATGCCCCGGTGCTTCAGGTTATCCGCCGCTGGGCGGGGCCATTTTTTCGATTCTGGTCTTGATGTATTTCAACAACGGCGTGCCGCCCATGTCTTCCGTTATGTTGGGCTTTTGGATGCCTGGTGGGTTCTGGCCGCCGAATTGCGGGAATTTGGGATCGCCTTCGAGGCCTCGTTTGTGGCCGTACCCGCCGGGAGAGCCCAGGATGCCGGGCATGATGTCCCAGGTGGGATGGGCTTTGATGGCGATCTCGCCCCAGGGGGATTTGAGCTTGACGAGATCGCCCTCGGCGATGTCCAGATCGTGGGCGTCCATTTTGTTGATCCACAGGGGATTGGTGCCCCGGGTCTTCATCAGGCCGAAATCGCTGAAGGTGGAGGAATGCTCGTGCTCCAGGATCCGGAAGTTGCCGAACAGGAACGGATAGGTGGCATCGGTGGCCAGATCCGGTGGCCCGTCGTGGTGATTGGGCAGCGGATCGACGCCTTTTTCCTGGGCCACCACGTTCAGGAAGTTGTATTTGCCGGTCTTGGTATTGCCGGACGAGCCGTAGCCCTCAGGGGGATTGAGGGAACCCCACTTGCGGTATTTGTAGTATTCGGCCTTGTCCGTGATGACATAGCCCTTTTCTTTAAGCTGGTCCAGGGTACAGGGCAGGCCCCGCAGCTGGTTTTCAAACGCTTCTTCGATATGCTGCCATGGGAAATAGCCTTCCAGCCCCATCCGGCGTGCCAGCTCTATGGTAATCCAGTACATGGGGCGCGATTCGTAGAGCGGTTCGACGACTTCGGCCCAATAGCTGATCTGGGCGTCATAGAGCCAGTCAGGTTTGATCTGGCTTTGTTCCAGCCAGGTGCTGTCCGGCAACACCACATCGCACAAGAGTGCGGTGTTGCACATGAAGGCGTCGATGCAGACTTTGAACTGCATTTTCTCTATGGCCTCCGTGATCGCGGCCTGGTTGCCCCAACTCAAGACGGGATCGCCGAAATAGCAGATCATGCCCTCCAGCTTGCCGGATTCGACATCGTCCAGCAGATAGGCGGGGGCCCATCCGGCCCACATCCGCAGTTTATCGAGCTTCGGCGCTTGGCCCTTGGGAGGCTTTTCCTGCCCTTCGCCCCAGGCGGGTTTGAGTTTCCGCTTGAAAGGCAGCGAAGGACCGCCGGGCGCATCGAAAGTGCCGCAGAGGCCGTTTAAGGCTTGCAGGGCGGCGGTGGCGTACATGCCGTTGGGTACCTGGGCCAGACCGGTCCAGGACATGGCGCCCTTGGTCCTGGCTTTGGCGAATTCCAGGGCAATCCGTTCGATGGTTTCGGCCGGCACGCCGCTGATGCTGGACGCCCAGCGCGGCGTTTTGGGCAGATCGTCGTCTTCGCCCATCACGCGGTTTTTGAAGGCTTCAAACCCGGTGGTCCAGTTGGCAACGAACTCTTTGTCGTAGAGTCCGTTTTTGATGATGACGTGGCACATGGCCAAAGCCACGGCCGCGTCGGTGGACGGTTTGATGGGAATCCACTCGGTAGCCAGGGCGGCGGTCTCGGAGCGTCTAGGGTCCAGGACCACCAGCTTGGCGCCGCGGTCGACAGCCGACTTCAATTGGGCTGTCTTGCGCTGACCATAGGAGGTGGCCACCTCATTCATGCCGAAATGGAGAATGTAGTCGGCCTCCTGATAATTGATCCAGGGCCGCTTGTCGCTCAGATTGTGTTCGTTGGACATGCGGTTGGCATTGTCGCACATGGGGCGGTGGGTGGTCTTGGGACACCCCAGGTGATCGAAAAGACCTTCATGCACCCAGTTCGCAAAATCGTTGCCGCGCATATAGCCTATTTTGGTGGGGTCATGCTGCTTGAAGTCGTTCACCACCTTGTCGAGGGCTTCCTCCCAGGAGGCCTTGCGGAAGCGGCCGTCTTCCTTGATCAGCGGCGACTTGAGACGATAGGCGGAGTAAACGTGGTTTTTGGCGTTGCCGCCTTTGATGCACAGGCGACCGCCGCCTTTGATATCCCCCTGCAATCCGCTGGTGGACATCAAGATGCCGTCCTTGGTTTTGGCCGTCATGCCGCACAGGGCCCCGCAGGCATAGCAGTGGGTCGGAATAGCGCGGGCCGGGGCCGGGTCGATGGTACCGGGTTGGAGCAGAAAGGATTCTTTGGCCAACGGGAGCATTTTCAGAACGTTCGCCATACTTGCCAGATCCGCGGCGGGGTCGGAAGGAAAGACGGTTTCCGGCGGCAGTGAGGCCAGATGCGCTACAAAGAGATAGCCCAGGGTAAATTCCGCCAGGGCTTTGTAGAAACCCGATTTGTCCGCGCTGTGGAGAACAGCGCAGAATTCGGTGCGCCAGGCCATATGCCGGCGTCCAAAGTCGGATCGTACATTGGCCACGGAGTGGTCCCCGGCGGCTTCGCGCCGATTCATTTCGGCCAGGAAATCAAACTCGACGGCGATATGGTCCTCGGGTTCGCGATAGGCCGGATCTTTATGGAGGCCCTGTTTGCGGAGGATCTCGCGCATCTGGAATACCGGTTCGCCGTATAGGGTGGGTTCCCGGTCGAGGTAAAAGGATTCATAGGGCAGGACCGGGTTTTCGCCGGCATTGAGGAAGAGATCCGCATATTCGAAGCGCAATATCTTATGGGTGTCGACCCCGGCGCCGTCCAAGAATTCAAACAGAACCTTGGCCCCCCGCGCCAATTCCTTGGTGTAAAGACTGAACGCGACCTCTTTGAGGTTGCGCAGAAAGTCATCGGTTTTCATGGCTTTGTAAAAGTCTTCGGAAATTTCGTCTGCAAATACCGTTGCTAAAAAACGCTGAATGACAAATTTAGCTGCTGCCAGCTTTTTGGCTTCCATCGTATTCTCCCCACTATTATAGGTTAAGGCTGCCCTTGATGGTGCTTTTCCCTTTCAACAGGGCCCGTTTGAGACAGGCGTCCAATTCCTCGATGACGATGGGTTTGAATAGGACTGAGCAGGGTGCCCCCCGCAGCGCGCGGCGGATTTCCATGATCTCGGGCGCATCGCAGAAAAGAACGACTTTGAAATTCGGGGAGATTTCCCGCAGAGGTTTGATCATGTCGATGCCTTCCGCACCGACTAGCAGGGCGATATCCACTTTGTGGCCCTGCGCGTAATCGACGGATTCACCGGCATCATTGAACGATACGACATCGTGCCCAAGGGCGGCCACCTCATCCCAGCCCATCTCGGGATCGGGATCGAATGCCATGATTTGTGCCACAGTTTACCTCCTCAACGGTTATGGTTGGAAAAAGCATTAAAGGGCTTCCGGCGGATAGGGCCGCCTTTTGCCCGGCATTTGATAGCATGGATCGCAGAGCCGATGCTGGCCATACGCCTCGATAATTCGGTCGACGGCCCCGGCGATGCCGCTGATCAGATGGATCTCGCAATTTGCGAGATAGCGGCTCATCAGGTCGCTGATGCCGGCGCAGATGAGCGTGTCGATCTTGCGGCGTGCGATCATCTGGCTGCGTTCCGGAAGCGACAGTCCCGCCAGCGAAACGGTCAGGCGCTGCATTTCTTTGCCGGCGTCGATATCGACCACCAGCAAGTCGTTGCAGGTGTCGAGAACCGGTGAGATGCGCGCCTGAAATGTCGGAATGGCGATGCGTTCCATTGGTCGCGTTAGCATGGACCGGTCAAGAGACCGGACCGTCCTTGTAGCGCTGTTTAACAAAAGTCATGCCATGGGGAATTTTATCCTGTAATATATTGGATTTTCAGAAAAAAGAGGTTTGTCAATTCGATTGACAACCGAATCTGAAATAGGATAGAGGATGCATTATGCACCTGCTTCCATGCGGGGGTGCAAATTGAACCTCAGGGATGAGGCGTGGAGGAGGACGACATGAGGGCCGATGGGATGGATGCTCCCCACTACTATGAAGTGATCTTGGACAGTATCGCCGACGGGGTGCTCACCGTGAACAACGATATGGTCGTGACCGCCTTCAACCGCTCGGCGCAACAAATTACCCGGGTGCCCCGGGAGGAGGCCATCGGCCGCAAGTGCTTCGATGTCATGCGCGGGGAGATGTGCGAATCGGCGTGTTGTATCAAGACGACCATGGAAACCGGGCAACCCTGTCAGAACAGGCCGGTTTATATCGTGCGCGCCGATAACAAACGGATTCCGGTCAGTGTCACCACCAGCGTCCTGCGCGACGAGCAGGGCACCCCCATGGGGGCGGTGGAGATTATTCGGGACCTTTCCGAAATCAACGACTTAAGGCAGGCCTGCCGCAAAATTTATCGCTTCGAAGATATTGTCAGCAAGAATCATCGGATGATGAAGCTGTTCGGGCTCCTGCCACTCGTGGCCTCCAGCCGGAGTACGGTTTTGATTGAAGGTGCCAGCGGCACGGGGAAGGAACTGGTGGCAAAAGCCATTCACAACCAGGGAAACGAACCGGATGCGCCCTTTGTGGCTGTCAATTGCGGTGCTTTGCCGGATACGCTCATCGAGGCCGAGCTTTTTGGCTACCGAGCGGGTGCCTTCACGGATGCCCGTCGCGACAAAACGGGTCTGTTTGCCGCGGGTGGAGAGGGGACGATTTTCCTGGATGAAATCGGCGATATTTCCCTATCCACCCAGGTTAGTCTTCTCCGTGTATTGCAAAACAAAACCTATCGCCCCCTTGGTGCGAATACGGACTGCGAGATGAAGGCCCGTATCATTACGGCTTCGCATCACAATCTGAGAGATCTCGTGGAGGCCAAACGATTCCGCGAAGATCTCTACTACCGCATCAACGTCATTCGTCTGACGCTCCCCGATTTGTCCGAGCGGAAAGAAGACATTTCCCTCCTAGTGGACCATTTCGTGGAGCGCTTCAATTCACTGACCGGCAAGCATATTGCCGGCGTTTCGGACGAGGTGCTGGCCGCCTTTGCCCTGCACGATTGGCCCGGGAACATCCGGGAGCTCGAAAATGCCATCGAGCATGCCTTCATCCTTTGCAACGATGGCATCATCGACCTCACCCACCTCCCGGAAACCATTGCGCCCCGCCCCACCAATACGAGTGCCAGGGCTGCCGCGACCCTGAGGGAGATCGAGAAGCGGGCCATTGCCGAAGCGCTGCGCCGCAACGGAGGACGCCGGATGGCGACGGCCCGGGAACTCGATATCCACAAAAACACCTTGCGGCGCAAGATAGAAGCCTATGGCATCGATGGATAGACGATGTCAGGTGGGGTCTTGCGCTTCTGAAGCGGGCGGCGGCCTAAAGCGGCGCGCAAATGATGTTAAGACGAGGGTGCTTCACGGTCCTGCTCGTCAGAACCGGGATGAATTGGCGGCCGTGTGTCGGCGTATTTGTGCAGAGGACCACTAAATAGGGTGTGTCGATTGAACGAGGGGAGATGGTGATTCCAGCTTTTTGCCGCCTGGCATTCGGAAGCGATCCTGGTCCAACAGATCTTGTTGATAGGCGGCGATAATTTGCTCCACCTCCCCTGATATGCCGCTAATGACGTGCATGCCACGGTTTACGAGGCAGGCCAGCATCCATTCGCTAACGCCGGCACAGATGATTTTTTGGACCCCCCGCCGAGACATTGCCATTCCGCGCTCGGCGGGGGTCAATTTTGCCAGCGACACGATAACGCGCTGCAATGGTCCCGCTTCGGAAAGATCGATAATCATCAGCTCGTTGCAGGTATCGAGGACCGGCGAGATGCGGGACTGAAATATAGGAATCGCGATGCGTTCCATTTATTTGTGTTTGTGCGGCCTGAAAACGATAAAGTTGCACAGTTTGCAGATGTCGAAGCCGGGATAGGTTTCTCCCGTTCGGGGGAAGGACGGGCCGCCGTCCCGCACCGTGCGTTCTAGCATCCAATGCACCGTGGGTTCTACATGGTCACCGGGCCACACCCAGTTGATTTCGCTTTGTTCGGTTTTCCCGGCGGTTTTGCTGCTGCTGCACATGGGGGTGATGTTCGGCTTGTTCAGCACATGGCATTGGACGCAGCCGTGGCAGATCGAGGAATTCATGGTCATGATCATATCGAAAGGGTGTTCGTCATAGGCGGCGCACCAATCGTTGCCGAGGTGATAGGCTTGGAGGACATCGCAGATCCCGTGAACCACGTCGGGCTTGAACGGGGCCTTGTGCAAGGGGGCGGTGGCAAAGGCCAGCAGCCCATCCGGAAGCCGTTTCTTCGTGCGGACGAATTTTTCCGCCTGTTCCCAGCTTTTCGTATATTTTAAGTGACTTTTGATTTCGCCGTCGTCGAGCTCTTTCCAGCCCATGACAAACTGGGCGTTGGAGCATCCCGTTTTATCGCTGGTGCCCAGAAGGATGTCGCCGCGCATCCGGGAGGCGGCCACAAAATGGCAGAAGGTGTAAGCGTGCATCGCCGTTTTGTAATCATTGTTGTTTTTGAAGTCTTCCAGCTCGTCTTCCGAATAGAAATATTTGATCGCCACGGGATAATAGGTCGTTTTGAGGAGATTGCGCAAAGCGAATACGATATCCGCGTTGCTGAGGACACCGTTGTTGCGGGCTGCATTATCCAGAAGTGCTTTGGCCAAAGCGACGTCATCCAGATACATTTCAGTGTCAACGGGCTTGGAAGTTTCTTGAACAGCATCAGCGGGATCCAAAGTCATTTTCATGCCTCCTTAAAATAAGTAAATGAATGAAAGAATGATGTCGCGTTCCCCCTAGGGTGTTTGAGAAAAGCTTTTTGGATAAACGGTATCAAATTTGACACCAATTAATCATTGAAAAAGGATGGTGTCATACTCTTCACAATGTATTTGGAGGAAGCAGTTTGGCTAAATGATATCAAAAATGATACCAATCTTTCCATTGGTGCCAAAAATTTATATCCATTTGATTTTTAAAAATAAAAAATGACTGAGGGGCGTTGCGATGCATTCGTCGAATGTTCAAAAAGATGCATTTTGCATCTTTTTGCCATGTTTTTGGATGCAGATTGCAGCCGATAGATTCGCCCGTTGGGCCAGATCAGCATGGCAATACTTGGAATGCCATGCGATGGTGTGGGGCGGGTGGGACGATTCCGGAAGAGGCGCTGGGCCTGTTTTTCTCTGCGATCTATTCGATACGTTTACGCGTAAAGGTGCTTCGCTAGCGAGTGAAGAATTCGAGAGGAAGCGACAGTTCCAGATCAAGGGGGCGCATCTTGCTGGCGCTAGCCTATTGAAGCGCCTCCTTTTGCCAGTAGTCGGCAGGGGCGCCGCCGGAAGCGGCCGGTGTCAAGCACAGCGCCATGGCCACCAGCGCAAAAATATACATCAGAATCGGCATGGTGTTTCTCCTTCCGCAAAAGGGCCGGAAGCTGGTGGCGCGGGCAGCCGGATGATCCGGTCGCAATCCTGAATTAAACGCTCGGTCAGCCGGCGTTCCCGGCGGGAGAGGCGGTAGTCGGGAAAGCTGTGGCCATAGTAGGCGTTGATCAGGGCGGTTGCGGCCGACCGGATGACTTGCCGAAAGGGATCGTAGGCGCCGGCCTGCAAATAAAGGGTGGCGTCGTTGATAATCAGGATGGTGCCCTTCGAAAGGCGTGGGTCCCGTAAAAGGGGAGCGATTGTCGCGGCGTTGGCCCGGGCCAGCATTTCGGCCTCCGCCTCGGTTGGGGCCATGAGGCGCGGCGGCGTGATGGGGGGCGTCTGGCAGATCCCCTCGAATCCCCGCGGCAGGGCGAGGCGCCCGCCGATGCTTTGACGCGTTTGCGGGGCCAGGTCCAACACGGCGATTTCCCGCGAGCGGCCTTGGGCTGTCCAAGCGGCCAATACGTTTTCGGTCAGGCGGGTTTTGCCGCTGTTGACCTCGCCGATGACGAGCGTCCGTTGGCCGTCATAGTCCCGGGTGGATAGCGTGTTTGCGGGCATGTCTTTCCCCGTTTGATTCAGCGGACCCCATAAAGGATCAAAACCACCACCAAGCCCCAGCCCCCGGCGATCACCAACCAATCGAGGCCCCCCATGCGGTAGGCCTTGCGGAAGCTGCGCCCGGACCGGCCGAAGCCCCGGGCCTCCATGGCTTCGGCCAGGCTTTCGGCCGTCTGGAAGGCCTGGATCAGCAGCGGGACCAGCAGGGCCGGGTAGTTGCGCAGCGACCGCCAGCCGGGTTTCAATACAATGCCGCGCGCCTGCTGGGCTTCGACCACGGCCCGGGCCTTGCGGCTTACCACGGGAACAAACTGAAGGGCGGCCGTCATGACGAAGGCCACCGGAAAGGGCAGGCCGGACTGGACCAGGCTGTTGCCCAGATCCTCCGGTTCGATGCTCGCAAAGAAGACAAAGAAAACCGTCGTGATGGCCATCAACCCCAGGGCCGCGGCCTGTCCTGTGATCCGGTCGGCGGTCCACCAGGTGATCCCGCCGAAAAAGAGGGTCATGGGGATCAGCATGATCAGCCAGCGCAGATAGGCTTTGAGCTGCCCCATGGCGACAATGGCGATCACCAGCACCGCCCATTCCCCCAACAGCCAGCCTTGTTTGCGCGTCAAGGCAACCAATGTGCCGCAAGCTAAGGCCAGCAGAAGTTTTGTGCGCGGGTCAAGCATGATGATCGCCTGTCTGCCACCATTGTTTGAGAAGAAAGCGGTCGGTGGCCTCCAGCCCGGCCCGGGACATGAGGGCCGGATCGGCCATGATAGCATCCGGGCGGCCGTCGGCCAAGAGACGGCCTTCGGCCATGAGCAGCCAGCGGCCAGCCGTGCGTTCGGCGAAGGTCAGGTCGTGGGTCACGATGATAATGGCCTGCCCGCGGGTCTGCAGGCGTTGCAGAAAGGTTCGCAAATTGCGGCGGAAGTCGAAGTCCTGGCCGGCGGTGGGCTCGTCCAGGGCCAGCACCTTGGGCCGGGCGGCCAGGGCCGAGGCAAAGGCGACGCGCTTTTTCTCGCCCCCACTCAGGCGATAAGGGGCTTTCGACCGATAGGGCGTCAACTGAAAGAGGGTCATCAATTCCGCGATCCATTCCGCATCAAGGTGGCCGATAGCCTCCGGACCGACCCGGATTTCCTGCTCTACGGTGAACCGGAAAAACTGGTTGTCCGGGTTCTGGAAGGCCAGCCCTACTGTTTTGGCCACGTCACTGACCGGCATTTTGCCGATCTCGTGTCCGTCGATCCGGATGCTGCCCTTGTCCGGCCGTTGCAGCCCCAGCAGATGCCGCAGAAGGGTGGTTTTGCCAGCGCCGTTGGATCCGACGATGGCCAGGCATTCGCCGGGGTGGAGGGTCAGGTGGATATCTTTCAAGAGCGGAGCTCTCGCCGCCGCGCGGCTGGACAGATGATTCACCGCCAGCACCGGCGGCAAGCCCGGTTGGACCATCTTTGGGGGTAATGGGGGGGAGAGCCCATCGATCAGGTCGGTACGGGGTGAAATAGGCCGTAAATCCTCGATCGTTCGCGGAAGCGGATTCAGTCCCAGGGCGGCGCCCAGACGTGTTGCCAGAGGAGGCTCCAGGCCCCAGGTGTCGTCAGGGTGGGCCAGAATCTGATGCGGATCGCCGTCGGCCGCGATACATCCCTGGTGGATGACGACCATGCGGGTGGCGTCCGGTACCGCCCGCGACAAGCGGTGCTCGCAGACCACGATGCCGCAGCCCCCGGCATGAAGTTCCCGGAGAAGTCCTCTGATGCGCCGGACGTTGCCCGGATCGAGGTTGGCAAACGGTTCGTCCAGCACGAGCACCCGGGGGCGCAGGGCCAGAAGGGCGGCGATCAGGACGAGGTGCTTTTCACCGCCCGACAGGTCCTGGGGGGCCCGCTGCCGCAGGGCGCCGATGCCCACCGCCTCGATGGCCGACGCCAGCCGTGCCTCGATGGCCCGGCGCTCGATTCCCAGGCTCTCCAGGCCGAACACGATTTCCTGCTCCACCGATCGGCAGAACAATTGGGTATCGGGATTCTGGAAGGCCATGGCCACCCGGTCGAACAGGGCGGCCACCGATGTCTGGCGGATCGGCAGGCCGTCCACGAAGACGTCGCCCTCCAGCACACCGCCGTAAAAATGGGGAATGAGCCCGTTGAAAATGCGGCAGAGAGTGGATTTGCCGGACCCGCTGCGGCCCGTGATGAGAAGATAATCGCCAGCCGTGATGTCCAGGTCGATCCCGTCCAGGATAGGTCGAGGATCCTCATTGCGGTAGCGATAGCTCAGGTTCCGGGCGGTAATGATGGCGTTATCGATCACATTGCCCCGCGCGGTCAGAATTGGATGATGTCCGCGCGCCGGAGCAGACGCAGGGCCAACACCCCCAGGAGCGCACCGGCCACCGTGCTGCCCAGAAAGGACGGTAATAGGGCCAGCAGGGGAATCGCTTTCCCCATCAGGAACGGTGCGACCAGGAGGGCGCTGACCACCGGGGCGATGCCGCCCGTGCCCAGGATTTCGCCGGCCGCCGCGGCCCAGGTGCGACCCACGAGCCGGAAGGCGATGCCGGCCAGAAAGGCGCCGATCATGCCGCCCGGAAAAGCCAGCAGAGTGCCCACGCCCATGGCGTTGCGCAGGACGGCAATCACCGCAGCGGTCAACACGGCCCACCAGGGACCCAGCAAAACGGCTGCCAGGACGTTGACGAAATGCTGGGTGGGGTTCACTTTGGCGATGCCGATGGGAAAAGAAGTATAGGGGGCCAGGGCCACCCCGATGGCGACCAGAACCACGGCATAGGCGGTTTTGCGGGAGTTTTGGGCGGATTGGGCCGGTGACATGCTGTTGGTCGTCATAGGGACTCCTTGTGATCCTCGGGCGCGGCCGGCGAAGGCGCCGGGATTCCGTCAATCAGGCCGGCCCGGGCGTAAAGATCGAAAAAATGGTGGGTCGGGCCGTGGCCCCGGCCGATGGGCAGGGCGTTGCGGATGGCACCGCTGATATAGGTTTTGGCATTGGCCACGGCGTCGAAAAAAGGGTGGCCGAGGGCCAGATTGGCGGCAATGGCGGATGAGAAAGTGCACCCCGTGCCGTGGGTGTTGGGTGTATCAAAGCGGGGGCTGGTCAGTTCCCGGAAGGTCTGCCCGTCGTAGAGGACGTCGGTGGCCTGGGTGTCTCCCAGGTGCCCACCCTTGACCACCACCTTGCGGGCGCCCAGGTCCAGGATTTCCCGCGCGGCGGTCTGCATGTCGTCCACCGAACCGATGGCGTGGCCCACCAACCGTTCGGCTTCGAAGATGTTGGGCGTCACGACCTCGGCCAGGGGGAAAAGGGTTGCCACCAGGGCCTGCTGGGCTTCTTCCTTGAGCAGGGCGTAGCCGCTCTTGGAAATCATGACCGGATCCAGCACCACGGGCGGCCGTTCGACCTGGCGCAGGGCTTCGGCGATGGCCTCGATCAGGGCGATAGCGGAGACCATGCCGATCTTGACGGCGTGGATGGCGATATCGTCGAACAGGCAGAGAATTTGCCCCTTCACGATGTCCGGCGAGATCTCCTGGATATCGTACACCTTTTGTGTATTTTGAACGGTAACGGCCGTGATGGCCGTCATGCCGAAAACCCCATGAGCCTGGAAGGTCTTCAGGTCGGCCTGGATGCCGGCGCCGCCTGAAGAGTCCGAGCCCGCAATGGTCAGCGCTGTGCGCATGGACGATGTCCTCCTGCAAGGAAAAATGGATGTATTGAGCGGGGTGTCGATCGGCGGCCGACAGCCGGTCGCGGCATGTCATGGCGGCCTGCGGGAGGGGACCCTTGTTACTGGGTGGGAAGATCAGAAATGCGTTTCCGAGTTCCCTACGTCAGTGCGAACTGCATCAGGTTCAATGGGTCTGCTCTCAGTTCTGCCGGCCCGCGGCCAGAACACCCCAATCGGAATGGTTTGGTCTATTATCAGCCGCAGATGGAAATGACAAGGGGATGGCGTCGTGGCCGGGTAAGAAAAAAGGATGGTCGGAAGTGGCCTGATGTGGAAGCCGTTACCGTTATTAGGCTGGCGGGTTTATCCAGAAAAGCCGAGTTTTTAATCCTCAGTGTCCGGATAACGTTTTGCTATGCAGCTATCGCAAATGCCATGGCTGAATTCAGCCTCGGAATGTTCGGAGATGTATTTTTCAAGCTGGCTCCAGGAACCTTTATCGTCACGAATTTCTTTGCAGTCCATACATATCGGTATCGTGCCTTTCAAGGTTTTAATTTCATTTATTGTTTTTTGCAGCTCCGCGTTGGCATGCGACAGTTCCGCCGTACGTTGCGCGACCTTGATTTCAAGCTGATCTTTGTATTCTATTAGCTCGGCCTCGGCCTGTTGCCGCATGCTTACCTCATTGAGTGTCTGATAAATCTGATACCAGGCGATGATGGTAACAAGGCTCAGGATAACAGCGGCGAAAAATGTCATTTTTTGCGACATTGAAGCGACTTCCTGCTTGACATCTTCCAGATAAATTCCCGTGCCGATGATCCATCCCCACGGCTGATATGCTTTGACAAAGGATAGTTTGGGGACGATGCGGCTGTTGTCCCCTCTCCACTGCCACATGTAAGGTACGTAACCTTCGTGTGTTTTCCGGACGGTTTTAACGAACTCCTCGAAAACCCGGGTCCCTTTCGGATCGGTGAACGCCGACATGTTTTTCCCGATCAGGTCCGGTCGATAGGGGTGCATAACAAGAACCGGCGAAAAGTCATTGATCCAAAAATAATCCTGCCGGTCGATGCCGTAGCGCATTTCTCTCAAATGGTTAATGGCGATTTTCTGGGCCTCTTCGAGGCTGCATCCTCCTGATGCGACTTCATTGTTAAGAGCGTCAACCATTCCCCAAGAGGCGTTGACGAGTTCTTTTATCATGATCTTTTTTTCTTCCAGCAGACCTTTTTCAAACTGCGGAAGAAATAGAAAAAAGGACGCGAAAATAAAAAGAAGGACAGCTATTAAGGCTGGGGAGGCGATCCGGAATAGTTGCCGAAAACTGTATGCTTTTTGTTTGTGCACCTTTTGCCCCCCCCCCCACTGTCCACATGCGCGTTAGAACAGCCGCTTCGTTTTAGAACGCTCCATGAAATTTTTCTGCCCCATCAGGTGTCATATTGGGGCTCTAATTTTTTTTCGGCTATAATAGGGAAAGCTTTAATCGCCGCCCGGCAATTATATTATAAATGATATTTATATATTGTAATAAAATTTACATAAATCCGGTTCCATAACCGTGCCTTGCACCGGAACCCGGCCCCGGCCGGCGCCGGGGCAGCTTTTTCCGTCCCCCGTTTCAGCAGGCATATGCCGCTACGACAAACCCGGCGAAAGCCGATGCCGTTATCGCAAAATACAGCGCCCTGTTTGTGAGTCATCGTCAATATGACACCATTGCGCTTCAATTTTCGGAGAGGGGTGGCCTCCGGATTACCCGCGACGGCCAGCCGCTAGCCTGACAGGCGGCCCGCAAGGCGTGTGCCTACGTGCAGTTCTGGTACCGACAGGGGCGGCTGACGCGAAAAACACGCTTATGACCCCGCCGGGAAAGCCACTTTCGCCGGCCCTATCTGTGGTTGCAGGGGCATTGTGAAATCGGTCGTTGCATCAATTGGGGTATTGGTGAGCGGGGCGGCGTTTGGGGGCCTGTGTGGTTGATAAGAAGGGCTTCACCGGGAATCCAGCGCTCGTGGGCAAGAGGGGGCTTGATAAAATCCTTGAAACCCTGCAGGTTGGCGTCACCATAGGTTTGTATTTCGAGGAACGCATCATAGGGCATTATTTCAAGGTGACAAACTCCTTTAACGACGAGTGCAGAATTGCTTCCAGTTCGTCCTGGCGCTCTTCCCTGGTTTCGGTGAACAGAAATCCGAACACCGGATAGATCGTATAATCCATTTCCCGCAGTTCAAGCGGCTTCTCAAATCCGGCAAGCACCCTGTCAAACTGGAAAGCGGCGATATCCTCCGCCGGCACACCGGTTGAATTGTCGAGCACGATAATGCTGAAAAGCTTGCCTTCCTTACCGCTCAACAATTCAGGCCAATCGGGGCGCTGCTGATGATGGTAGGCGAGATAGGGGTTCAAGCCGTAGGCGAGGTAGGTCAAGTCCGCCGTCGAACACCAGCCGCCAAAGCGGAGTGGATTGACCTCGATCGGGAGCAGGGCGCCGTCCGGCCTTCTGCGAAGCTCGATATGCACAGGGAAATTTTTCACGCCGGCCATCCGCCCGATCTTACCGACAAAGGACGTAAACGCATCGAGGTGTTGTTCATATAGGGCTTTTGAGGTCGTATACACGCGATCGCTGACGTCCTGATCCGACGAGAAGGTATGCTGCAGGATCCCGAGGATCACCGGTTCCCCTGCCATGGTGTAATAGGCATCGATGGCAAATTCCTCCCCTGTGATACACTGTTCGATAATGAACGCATGAGGGCTCACGACCTCCGCCGGGTAGAGCTGTTGAATTTTGGTGATGTCATCCAGGATGCGTGCGACCGTTTGCGGCCATTCCTTCTCATGGGTAATCTTATAAACGCCCATGCTGAAAAATCCAACGGAGGGCTTGATGATGCAGGGGCAGGGGAAGGTGTGAAACGGAAACGTGGTCAATGCTTCGGCACGCACTTCGACAAACGCAAAATCCGGAAACAAAGGGCGTGTCATCTTGCGAAAGGCAAACTTGTTTTTAAATAGCGCGACTTTTTGCGCGAGATGGCGGCATTCCGGGTGTCGCGAGAGCCAACTCAGGGCGTTTTCAGATGTCGTATAGACGCTTGGATACGGTGTTTCGCCAATCATGCGGCAGGCCTGTGCTTCATCCAACAGGGGGGTGCCCGGGTACAGATTGAAATCCTTGACCACCGGCGTTCGCACCACCGGGAGGGCATGCTTTTGGAGCGTGCGCTTGAGAAAATCCGACACATAGGGGTGTTCCACAAAAAACATATCATTCCTTTCATCGTCAGGCCTTGGGCCGTTTGAGGATGCATACCGATGGGACCTTCTCATAGCACAGCACCCTAGCGAGTGTCTTGTATGGCGGACGCGGCCAGTGCCGTGTTGAGGGATATCGTGGTCAAAAGCAAATGGCGATCTTAACATTCGTACAAGAAAGGATGCCTATCAGATAAGACAGGCATCCACATTTCAGCAAAGCGTTGCGCCTATTCGGGTGTGTTAAAGAAAATAAGCCGCGGTTATGACCTGCTGATCCGCCCGCCACCGGCGGACGATCTGCTTGACCGGCACGGTCGATAGCGCCTAATAAGGCAACAGAGCCTCTCAGGACGCCCCGTGAGGTACCCAAAATATGCGCGGCAACACACCATGGGCACTATCGAAACGACACACGGCCGCGCAGGGGATCTGACGATTGCCAAATCGCCTTTCTCATTCCGGACACGGAAGAGCGCGTGCGGTTTGCCCAGCTTTTCAAAGCGTGTATGGAAGCGCAGGGGTTTACGTTCCGGCCGTTTTTCGACCGCGAAAGCGCTGAAGCATGGCTATTGCGACGTACCTGAAGCCATCACGTTCGACGTTTTGCTTCTTGCCGTACAAGTGTATCGCTAGGCGACAATGACGTTACGGGTCTGGGGATGTCGGTCGTATGGGGGGACTGTCAAGGATCATAGCGGGTTCATCGATCTTACAAGCGCGCTTGGTGTCGGTACGACCTTCAAGATCTATTTCCCGGTGACGCGCAAGGCCCTCCAAGACAGCAGGGACAGAATAGACCTCGAAGATTTGTATGGTGCGGATGAGACGATTTTAGTTGTCGATGATGTCGCGGCTCAAAGGAAAATCGCCACTTCCATATTGACGCAGTTAGGGTACGCGGTCAGTTCGGTCGCAAGCGGTGAGGAGGCGCTCGTATATTTGAAAGATCATTCGGTAGACCTTTTGGTTTTGGACATGATCATGGCACCTGGAATGAATGGACTTGAGACCTATCGTAAAGTGCTGGAAATCTCGCCAAATCAAAAAGCGATCATTACAAGTGGCTATGCCGAAACCGATTCTGTCGCTCAGGCGCAGGCTTTAGGCGCCGGTCCATATGTTAAGAAACCCTACACCATCGAGAAAATAGGCCTTGCCGTAAAAACGGAACTGGAAAAAGCTGGAAATTCCAAAGAGACGGCCTAGAAGCCGGCCCCTTCGATAAGGCCGCCCCAATGTTGACGGCCGATACGTCAGGGATGGGGTGTATCGGCACTTCCGCCGCTGGAAAACCGGAAGAAAACCTCTTCGAAATTCATGATTCGACCACCCCGGATTTCAATGCCTTCTTCCTTGAGAAGTTGGATTTTTTCCCGGATAGCAGTGCCTTCGGTCTTGCCCTTGAATCCACCCATCCGACCGGATGCGGCCACCACCCGGTGTCAAGGTACCTCGGGCGCATAGGGATTGTGCTTCATGGCCTGGCCGACCCCACGGTAGGCCCGGGTGCCGAGCGCATGCGCAATTTCCTTGTAGGTCGTGACACGCCCGCGGGGCACCTTCCGCAAAAGATCGTATGCTCTGTCAGCAAAAGTTTTCATCGTCTTTCCTTTTTTTTGCCAAAATGCGGCCAATGCCTAATGACGATCCCGCCGCAACGCAGCGGGGTATCGATAAAGGCCATGTAACGCCGCAAGCGGCGGGGCATTATTCCCTTGTCCGCCTTTGGCGTATTTAATCCATAAAGGCCTTTTCGACGCGACGCGTAAAAAACGTTGGGCTCGATTGTGATCCCCGCAAGGACTATTTTTGTTTGATATCCAGCACCTGCCGGACGCTGTTGGCCAGATCCGCATAGATGATCGGTTTCATGAGCACGGCATTGATGCCGAGCGTCTCGATTGCTTGACCCCGGACCCTCTCACTGAATCCACTGCATAGGATGATCGGGATTTCAGGCCGGATTGCTCTTATTTTCCGGGCCAACTCATCGCCGGTCATTTTGGGCATGGTCATGTCGCTGATGACCAGGTCATATCGGTCAGGATGCGAACGGAAAGCTTGCACGGCATTGATGGAACTCGCCCAGGTTTCCACCCGATAGCCGAGCCGTTCCAATAAATTCCGGCCAAGATCGATAATCGATTTTTCGTCGTCTACAAAGAGAATGCACTCATTCCCTGGGGGCAGCCGGGTCGTTTGCCCGTCCGGGACTTTGGCCGCTGCCTCGGCAACCGGTAGATAGACATGGAAAGTCGTGCCGCGCCCGACTTCGCTTTGCACCGTGATGCGGCCTCCGTGGTTTTTCACGATGCCGTGTACGGTGGAGAGGCCCAGCCCGGTGCCTTCACCGGTGGGCTTGGTTGTAAAATAGGGATCGAAAATCCGGTTGATTTTATCCGCTGCGATGCCGCGACCGGTGTCGGCGATGGAAAGCTTGAGGTAATCCCCCGAATTCATTTCCGGCAAGCTCGGTGCACCCTGATCTTGAAGGGTAACGGCCGTCAAGCTTACTTCCAGCAAGCCCCCGGTGTTTTTCATGGCATAGTGGGCGTTGGTGCACAAGTTCATGACGATCTGGTGGATCTGGGTTTCATCCGCGAATACCGGAGGGAGGTTCGGCGATATGGATTCATGGATTTCAATATTGGCGGGCAAGGTCGCCCTGATAAGTTTTAACGCCTCGACCACAGCGCGACTGATATCGAGCGGTCCTCTTTCGGATCGGCCCTGGCGGCTGAACGCGAGAATCTGGTTTACCAACGCTTTCGCACGGCTGCCGGCTTGGGCGATTTGGGCGGCATATCGCTCCAGTTCGGAATCGGCCGGGCATTCGAGTTGCGCCAATTCGGCATACCCTAAAATAGCGGCCAGAATATTGTTGAAATCGTGGGCGATCCCGCCGGCCAGGGTTCCCAGCGATTCCATTTTCTGGGCCTCGCGCAATTGGGCTTCCATCTTGAGGTGTCGCTTTTCAGCCTCTTTCCGCTCGGTAATGTCGTGCACAAAAGAAACACCATAGCGTTCGTTGTTGAATTCAAATATATTTCCGGTAACCGAGACGGGAATGTCGGTGCCGCCCTTGCTGCGATGGACGGTCTCAAATTGATTATAGCCGATTTTCAGCTTTCGGCGCCAGAACTGCTCAATTTTTTCTATAGAATAGCGCCTATCGATGTCCAGGATATTCATTCGGCACAGCTCTTCCCTGGTGTATCCGAGATATTGGCAGGCATATTCGTTAACATTGTAAATGGCGCCGCCCTCCTTAGTCAGGAAAATACCGAACGAAGCCTTGTCTAAGACGAACTGCGCAATGCGCAGCGATTCGAGCGTGTATTTGCGTTCCGTTATGTCTTGAAACAGGGCGATGGAATAACGGTATCCGTCGAATTCGACCAGGGTGGCGGTCACTTCAACCGGGAAAACGGCCCCGTTCTTCCGCCGCGAGGTGGATTCAAACGTGGTGGAACCGCTGTCGCAGAGGTTTCGCCAGAGTTCTGGCCAGATTTCCAGAGGCATAGAGGGGTCGATATCCCATATCGACAACTGGGTCAGTTCCTCATTCTCATACCCCAGGGTTTCGCAAGCTTTGTGGTTGGCATACAAAATACGGCCGGTTTCGCCAAGCAGGATGGCGCTGACCGCGGCGTGGTCAAGACAGAATCTCGCCAGCATATTTTCCCTGGAGTTCCGGGCTGCAGGATCCTCTCCCCTTTTCCCCATGCCGTCCTCCGATTTAGTGAACTTCAGTTAGGTTTCTGGGATATCATTGGGTTGTCGATGGAATACGCAACAGGGTTAGAAGGATCCAAGCGGTACGGGTCGTGAATTCGGTTTCGCAAAGGCGGAAAAGGGGAAGGGGATTTATCGACCCGGGGTGCCCGTCAGCCGCGGGCACAAATTTATTGCCAGGTTTCCGGCGCACAGCACAGGACCTTTGTATAACCCCCTGTCGGGGAGTGCTTTTAAAGGTTGCGGCCAGGTTGGCAGGTGTTATCGTTTGCGATTTGTCGCGAGTACCGGTCATTGTATCGCTTTCCGTACAACCGGTTCAGAAGATGGTGAGTTACCTATATGCCAGTTCAAAGTTAGGGTTTTCGTTCCAGTCGTCACAACTATGAGCCCGACCGTGTCGTGCGTTTAAGAATGGTCCTTTGTCCCAACCACCAGGAAATGTTTTACCATGTCAGTGTAAACAGCAATGTCTTTAAAACCTACCCCCATCAATTGCTGCTTAACCGTTACGGGTGAATACCTTATGTCCGTGGGCGGCCCCTCGGACATCGATTCTTTTTTCCAGTCGACGATAAAGATCTTGCCGCCGGGTTCCGCGATACGATTGGCTTCTTCAAGGGTCCGCGTCGGGTTTTCCAGCTCATGGTGCACATTGATCATAAACACCAGGTCCACACTACCGTCGTCGAGCGGCACGGAATGCTCTTCTGTTTTTAATGGGATGATACGGGGATATTGCGGAGAGACGTTTTCCTTTATCCATTCGATCATGATGTCGGACAGGTCGCAGGCATAGATGGTCGAAGATGTGGATTTTTGGAGAAAAGCAATACTGAAAAAGCCTGTACCGGCACCAATTTCGACAATGGTTTGCGGGTGTTGGATGTTTAATTTCTCCCAGACATAGTCGGGCGGGATATCCGTCAGGCGTTGGGGATCATTCAACTTCTGCAATTTCTTGGGGTTGAATTTCTTTTCGGGCATAATAAGGAATACCTGTGGCTCTGATAATAGATTTTTTTTGTTAAGAATGGTTGTCGTTGATCCCCCTACCAAAGCGGTTAAAAGACACCCGACATGAAGCGTTTTCGAATCCACCCGTGACGGGTGTCTTTTCACCGCTTTGGTAAGTCCCACAAGATCAATGACACTCCCCCTTTGCCAAGCCCTCAACCACCTCTTCCAGCATCTCACCAACATAGTCGATATTATCGAGCACATCCTTGGGCGCCTCACCCGATAAGCAGAGGTTTCGAATAACGAGGATTATTGGCGGCATCCTGTTAAGATCTCTTACGACCTCCCAACTCATTCCTTCATCGATTTGAACAAGGACGCGATTCCCGTTACGGAATCCGGCCGCTTCTACAACGGATTCACGCAAAACGGCCCAGGCGCCCTGGAGGTCACTTAGCGCCGTCTTAATAAAGGCGGTTTGTTCCCCATGGAAACCCATTGCGCATGCTCCCTGGTCTATCGCGGCCAGCTGTTTTAGCGATCGCCTAAGGAAATAATTTTAGACCCGGCTTCTTCAAGAAACATACCATCCAGAAACCGGCTTTTCAACGGCCGTCCAAAATGTCGCGCAGGACTGGCGGATTTCCCGGATACCATCATTCTTGGGGAAACACCTTGCGCGCTATGCACGGATGGCGGTTCTGATCAAATGTTCTCCGGCCGACAGGCTGGCGATAGATTTGACATCTACCGGCGGTAATGCTATTGGAATTGCCTCTCTAAATGCTGGGGGAGTCGATGGGGATCGACTGAGAGGAGACTGGCAGTCTCGACCCTTATGACCTGATCCGGATCATACCGGCGTAGGGAAGTCCTTCATGCCACCGCCTCCCGTCCACCTTGTTTCCCCCTCAAATACGTCATGCGGCGCGAGGCACCCGCTTGCTTCTTATACAGGACCTTACCAAACGCTTCAACGGACAGCCGGTGATGGACGGCTTCGAGCTCACCGTGCCCACGAATGGATTCACGGTGCTGATAGGACCGTCGGGATGTGGCAAGAGCACCCTTTTCGATCTGCTCATGGGCATTGTCCCCATGGATCGGGGGCGTCTTGCCTGGCAGGGAGAGGACATCCCCGACCTCCGGGCCCTGGCGGCCTACATGCAGCAGCGCGATCTCCTGCTGCCCTGGCTCAGCCTGCAGAAAAACGCGGCCTTGCCGGCCGAGCTGGCTGGAACATCCTCGGCCCTGATTGCCGCCTCCGTGCAAGACCTTTTCCGCATTCTTAAGCTGGAAGGCTTTGAGGCCTATCTGCCGGCCAAGGTGTCGGGCGGCATGCGCCAGCGCTGCGCCCTGGCCCGCACCCTTATGTTCGCCCGCGACCTGGTCCTGCTGGACGAACCCCTATCGGCCCTGGATGCCATCACCCGCCGGCAGCTGCAGGCCTATCTGCTTTTGTTGCAGACGGAATTCAACAAGAGCATTCTCATGGTGACCCATGATGTGGAGGAGGCCCTGCTGCTGGCCGACGACCTGCTGGTTCTGACCGCTCCTCCCATGCGGATCTGTGAGCGCTTTCGGCTGAAGGCGCCCAAACCACGGAATATGGCACACCCCTCCTTTTTGGAGATGAAGGCCCGGGTGCTGGCGCGGCTGGAAGAGGAGGCCGGCTTGTGACGAAGACTTATCTCATCGCGCCGGCCCTGCTGATGACGGTGCTTGGCATATGGGAAGCCGCCTGCCGCATGGGCGGCATCCCGGCGTTCATTCTGCCGCCCCCCACCCGTATCCTGATGGCCGCGGTAAGCCAAGCGCCCCTGTTGCTGCCGCATGCGGCCACGACCCTGGTGGAGATTGTGGCCGGTATCGGGTTGGCCCTGGTCGTGGCCATTCCGCTGGCGGTGGTCATGCACATCCGGCCAGCGGTGGAACGGGCCCTGGCGCCCTTTCTGATCGCTTCCCAGGCCATCCCCGTCTTCGCCCTGGCCCCGCTGCTGGTGGTCTGGCTGGGTTACGGCCTGGCCAGCAAGGTCCTCATGGCGGCGGTGATCATTTTTTTTCCCATTACCATCAGCCTGCTGGAAGGCTTCAAGAGCTGCGACCGCGACTACCGTATCCTATTCGACCTCATGGGGGCCGGTTCCTTGCAGGCCCTGCGCCGGCTCTATTGGCCCTGGGCCCTGCCCTATTTTTTCGCCGGGCTCAAGGTGGGGGTCTCGGTGGCCACCATCGGGGCCGTGATTGGGGAATGGGTGGGAGCCCAGCAGGGGTTGGGCTATGTGATGATCCAGGCCAACGCCCGGCTCAAGGTGGATTTGGTCTTTGCGGCCATCTTGTGGCTGTCCCTGATGGGGGTAGGACTGTGGGCGCTGGTGGGGATTGTCGCAAAGCGCTGCCTGTGGTGGCAGAATATTCAAAATGGATCGTGAGGGCCCAAGGGCCAAGGATTCGAGGGCCCCGGGGGTAAAGCAAAATCTGAAAAGCAAACCGTGGCGCCGATCAGTGTACTTCCGGTTTCTCATCCCATCGTCTGCTTCCCTTGGCCCCGGGACTCCTTGGCTCCTCGAACCCTATTCACCGATTGGCCAACTTATAACCACAAGGAGAAGATATTGACATGAAGCTCTACACGCGCATCCTTCTCGTCGCATGTTTCTTTCTGGCGGCTATCCCCTGCGCCCTGGCCCAAAACCTGACCCTGATGCTGGACTGGTTCCCCAATGTGGACCACCTGCCCATTTACGTGGCCCAGGAGGAGGGCTATTTCGCGGCGGAAGACTTGCAGGTGAAGATCATAAGTCCTTCGGATACCGCCGATGCCTTGAAGCTGGCGGTGGCCGGCCAAGTGGACCTGGCGGTGTCCTACGAGCCCCAGACCATCATCGCGGCCGCGGAGGGGCTTCCGGTGCGCGTGGCCGGACGACTGGTGGCCCATCCCCTGACGACCCTCCTGTTCTTGAAGAAGAAGGGTTACACTTCGCCTGCCGAGCTTAGCGGGCAGACCATCGGGTACACGGTGCCGGGGCTGATGGACATCCTCCTGGAAGCATTCGCCCAAAAGAACGGCATCACCGGTTACAAGGCGGTCAACGTGGGTTTCAACATCGTGCCGGCCCTGACGTCCGGTCAGGTGGCGGCCGTCATGGGGCCCTTCAAGACCTATGAGACCGTCACCATGGCGGCCGAAGGCATCGAGGCCGCCTATTTCGAACTCGAAAAGTGGGGTATCCCGGACTATGACGAGCTGATTTTCATTTGCGGTGCCAAGACCCTCGAGACCAAACCGGAGATGGTGGCCGGTTTCCGGCGGGCCGTGGCCCGCGGGTTGGAAGAGACCCGTCTCCATCCTGCAGAAGCTCTGCAGGCCTATTTCAAAGCCGTACCGGACGTGGATCGAAAAATAGAGACGGCGGCTTTCGAGAAGACCCGACCCTTCTTTGCCGCAACCCAGGAGATCGATCCCGAGCGCTGGCAGGCTTTTGCCGACTTTGCCCTGGCCAACGGCCTGATTGCCCGCCCGGTGGCGGTGGCGCCGCTGCTGGCGCCTTGAAGGGACGGACATCGAGGATTGGGAAAAGACCTTGGGGTCGTATCAGACCAACGGATGGCGGTGTTGAGCACCGCGCGTAAGCCGCGGCGGGCTGGCGATCGGAATCGTTACCGCGTGATGGCGAAGCTTATTCGAAGGTCTCGCGATGGGGATAGCGATTTCGATTTTGGAAGGTGCGTCACACCCCGCCGTGCTGGAAAGAGGTCAGGTGAGGGGGGACGTTGCGCAGAAGGGTGCCGTCAAAAGCCCTGCAGATGCCCACCCTGAGAGCCTGGGGCAGTAGTGGCTTTAGCGCCGTGAATTGCTCTTCCGGGCAGGCGAAAAGGAGTTCGTAGTCTTCGCCACCGGTCAGGACGGTTTCCTCGGGGGAGAGACCGCAGACTTCGCAGAAGGCGCGCAACCCCTCGTGGCGCGCGGCGGCCGACGGGTCCAGGTCGATGGTCAAGGACGACGCCGCAGCGATGTGGGCCGCATCGCCGGCCAGGCCGTCGCTGATGTCCATGACGCAGCGGACGCCGTGGGCGGCCAGGACCTCCGAGGCGTCGAAGCGTGCCCGGGGCCACCGGAAGCGTTGCACCAGTTCAGGGAAGCGCTCATCGTTCCTTTGCAGGGCCAGCAATCCGCAGCGGGCCAGCCCCAGCGGGCCGGTGGCATAGAGGCCATCCCCGGCCCGGGCGGCGCTACGGCGCGGGAAAATGTCTTGCCGGCCTTCACCCACCGCGAAAAGATCCAGCGCCAGGCGCCCGGCGCGGGAGATGTTCCCGCCGCCCAGGCGGCAGGCGTTGCGTTCCAGGGCCGTATAGATCCCTTGGTAGATGTCACGAACCGCCGTTTCCGACAGGGCCGGTGGCAGCCCCAGGTTGACGAACAGGCTGACCGGCCGGGCATAGCAGGCGGCCAAATCGCTCAAGGTGACCTCCACGGCCCGTTCACCCAGGGTTGCGGGGTCGAGCCAGGCGGATCGGAAGTGGATGCCTTCCCGCTGAGTATCGGTAGTGATGACCGGGCAGGTCAGGGAGGCCAGCAGGGCCGCATCGTCGCCCGGCGGAACGGTGGCCTCGTCTGACGGCATTTGTTCCAGGCTGGGGGCCACCAGCGCGCGGATGAGCCCGAATTCGTCCTGCCAGCCTTCCTCCAGGCGGCGGGGACGGCAGCCGCAGGCCTCGCCCAGCCGCGTCGCCGCTTCCAGAGGATCCGCCGCTCGGGAAACCGCGCTGATGACGGCCACACCGGCGGCGCCGGTGTGCAGGCAGTCTGCGGCGCGGCGGGCCGTGATGCCGCCGATCGCTACCACCGGCAGGGGGGCCTGCCGCACGATCTCCGCCAGGCCGTCAAGGCCCCGCACCGGTTTGGCATCGGCTTTGGTTCCGGTGGCGAACACCGGTCCACTGCCCACGTAGTCGCAGGGGGCCAGATCGGTTTGCTGCAGTTCGGCCGGCGTCGAGACGGAGACCCCGATGAGCGCCGCGGGTCCCAATATGGCCCGTGCCTCCCGGGGATCGGCGTCCGTCTGGCCGAGGTGCACCCCGTCGGCGCCCACGGCCCTGGCCAGCAGCACGTTGTCGTTGATAAGCAGCGGGACCCCGTTGGTGCGGCAGACATTGCGGATGCGACGCACTTCTTCGTAGTCCGGCAGTGTAAAATGTTTGTTGCGGTACTGCACGCAGCCGGCGCCCCCCTGGAGCGCGGCACGCACCTGATCGAGGGCGGAAAGGGCGGGGGCCTGGTCGTCGGTGATGAAATAAAAGCGCAAAATTTGGGACAAACGCGAGGGATGCATGGCCGCTATCCCCTTTGGCCCGAATACCCGGGGGTGCCGTTGCCGTTTTCGAACCGGCGGGCCCAGGCCTTGAAGCGGCGGATCGGTTCCGGACCGTAGCGCTCAAGGAGCGCGGCCACTTCTTCGACCGTACGCGGTTTCTCTCCCTGGGCCCTGTTTTTGGAGAAGAATTTGTCGGCGTAGCAGATGATCTCTTCCTCGATGGTTTGGGGCTGCATGTCGCGAATCGGCAGGGGCAGCTGCTGTTCTTCGATATCCCGGGCGCTCAACCCAAGGCCCACATGCCGTTCACAGACCAGAGCATGCCGGGGAAGGCCGTGCTTTTCCAATAGCTCCCGCCCCAGGACGCCGTGGCAGATATAGGGCTGGCTGCCGCGGCAGTCCAGGACCGGCGTGTCCGTCATGAAGATGCCGATATCATGCAGCAGGGCGGCCTCGAACAGGAAGGGTTTGTCCACGGGACCCGAATCCGGACGGTCCGCGATGGCCAGGGCTTTGGCGGCCACCTGCTCGCCGTGCCGTTTCAGGATATCATAGGTGGCCGAGCCCCGCGGGTAGTATTCCCGCATGACGGCATCAGCGTCGATGGTGCTCACGTGTTTGATTCCTCAAAGCTTCCGGAAGGCGCATTTGCCCCACGCTATGCATGGGCCTGCTGTTGCGACAGCAGCCAGGCTTCGATGAAGGGGTCCAGCCCGCCGTCCAGGACTTCGTTGACATTGCCCACATCCATGCCGAGGCGATGATCCTTGACCATCTGGTAGGGATGCAGCACATAGGAGCGGATCTGGTTGCCCCAGGCGATGTCCGACTTGCTGTCGTGAATTTTTTGCATCGCTTCGTCCTGCTTCTGCTTTTCATAGTCATAGAGCCGGGCCCGCAAAACCTTCATGGCCAGGTCGCGGTTGCGGTGCTGGGATTTCTCCTGCTGGCACTGGACCACGATGCCCGTGGGATGATGGGTGATGCGCACCGCGCTGCTGGTCTTGTTGACATGCTGACCGCCGGCGCCGCTGGCCCGGAACACGTCGATACGCAGATCCTTCTCCTCGATGTCGATGTCGATCTCCTGGTCCAGCTCGGGATAGACAAAGACCGATGCAAAAGAGGTGTGACGCTTGCCGCTGGCATTGAAGGGCGAAATCCGCACCAGCCGATGGACGCCCTGCTCCGCCTTGAGGTAGCCATAGGCATTTTCGCCCACGGCCGTGAAGGTCACGCTCTTGATGCCGGCCTCGTCGCCGGGCTGCAGATCGATGATCTCGGACGTATAGCCCTTGCGCTCCACCCAGCGCGCGTACATGCGAAAGAGCATTTCGGCCCAGTCCTGGGCCTCGGTGCCCCCGGCCCCGGCATTGATGGAGACGATGGCATTGTTGGCATCGTTTTCACCGTCCAGCATCAGAGACAGGGAGAAACGTTCGATGGCCTCGCTCAGGGTGTGCAGATTGCGGCCGATCTCGGCCAGCGTGGCCTCGTCGCTTTCTTCGAGGGCCATCTCCAGCAGCATCGCGTTGTCTTCGGCATCCTGGGAGAGGCTGTGAAAGTGGTCGATCTTGTTGGCCAGTACGGTGCGCTCCTTCAGGAGCGGTTTGGTTTCTTCGGGTTTGTCCCAGAAGCCGTCCTTGGCGATGATGGATTCGATTTCCTTGAGGCGGTTTTCTTTGTTGGCGAGGTCAAAGATAGTCCCGGATCTGATGGAGGCGGTCGCGGATTTCGTGCAGGGTTTGTTTCATTTCGGCAGACATGGTGGCAAGCTCCTTTTTAAGCGCAGGCGGCCCGGCGCCTGGATTTTAATGTTATTGGCGACTCCATAATAGTGCAAGGCTGCTAATTCTTCAAGCTGTTCTCCTGATGGCAAGAGCAGGCTGGGGCAAGTCTTAAGCGGTGCGGGGATCAGCGGGTTGAGCGGCGCCGCCGCAGCCAGGGAACCAGCATCAGGACGCCTGTGACGGTCAGGCAGACGATGGCAAAGGCATCGCCCAGGCGGGCATAGAGAGTGCGGTTCGTGAGGCAGGGCACGCTCCGGATGCGGACGGCCGTCTCGAACAGGCCGGTGGGGTCGAGGATGCGGCCGCTGGGTGCGATATAACCGCTGATGCCGGTGTTGGTGGCGCGCACCAGGCTGCGCCGGGTTTCCACGGCCCGGAAAACGTATTGGATCAGGTGCTGATAGGGGGCGCTGGTGACGCCGTACCAGGCATCGTTGGTGAGGTTGATCAGCAGATCGGCGCCATTGTTCACGGCGGCCCGGGCCAGATTGGGGAAGATGCCGTCGTAGCAGATGAGGGGCCCGATGCGGTGGTTTTCGTACGCGAGAATGCCGCCCGGCTGGCCGGCTTTGAAATCCCCCACCTGGGCCACGATCTTGCCGATGAACGGCAGCCACTTCCGGAGGGGTACATACTCTCCGAAAGGCACCAGGTGGGCCTTGTCGTAGCGGGCCACCGCCTCGCCGTCAGGCTTCAGCAGGTAGGCGCTGTTGAAATAGGCCAACTGGTCGCCGTCCTTTTGCACGGTCGGGCTGCCGATCACAAAAGCGCAGTCTGTGCTGCGAACACCCCGCTGTACCATGCGGGTCAGGGCGCCGTTATGGAAAAGGTAAAAGGGCGTGGCGGTTTCCGGCCAGACGATGAGGTCCGGCTTTTGAGCCGCCAACTGACGGGAAAGCTGCACATAAGTTTTGGTGGAACTGATCTGGAAAGCCGGATCCCACTTCTCGGCTTGGGGAATGTTGCCTTGGACCAGGCCGACTTTGAGTTCGGGCGCCGCGGCGGCCAGCCGTTCGATCTGTCCCAGCCGGAGATGGCCGTAACCCAGGGTCGCCGTCAGGCAGAGGACAGGCACGATCAGGCCGCGCCCGGCCAAAGCCTTGGAAACCGGCATGCCCTGCCAGGATTTGCCGGAGCGGGACAGAATCAGGAGGAACAGCGCCATATTGACAAGGACAATGAGCGCCGAGAGGCCGTAGACGCCCCACAGATCGACGCTTTGTATCAGGGTCAGCCAGCGGTACTGGGAGTGGCCCAGGTAGCCCCAGGTAAATCCCGTCAGGACAAAGCTGCGCAGATACTCCAAGGCGGCCCAGAGCAGGGGGGCGGTTGCCAGGGCGCGTACGGGCGTGCGCCCGATGTGAACAGCCAAGGCGCAGAAGAGTGCCGTGTAAAGCGCGAGATAGGCGCAGAAAAGAAGCAGGACCCCCACCGAAACATAGAGCGGCAGATGGCCGTAAGCGCTCATGGTATGCACCAGCCAATAGATCAGGCCGATGGCGTGCGCCATGCCGGCGATCCATCCCAGACGAAAGGCGGTCCCGATCGTGACGTCCCGCAGGGCCAGCAGAAGGGGAATCAGGGCCGCCCAGGCGACCCAAAACCAGCCCGTGCGGGGAAACGCGGCCGTCATCAAGGCACCGGAGAGCAGTGCAAGAAAAAGTTTGGAGCGGTCGATGGGTCGCGTATCGGTCATATCGGCATCGTTCGTGTTCTTTGGGGACCGGTTGCCCGGCCATAAAAAAACCTCGCCCTGCGGGGAAGGTGATGGGGTGCGGTCGCCTGATTCGGGTGGGGATTATCCGGCAGGCATTCGCCGGCTGTCAATTCTTTTTTGACGGTTTCGTGGAACGGCCAAGCGCTGCGTTGCGCGACCACGGCTTATAGAAAGAGGGCGTCTTGCCACTTGGAGGGGGTGCGCCGGGGCCATCGCTGGGGGGGGGCACGAGGATGATATCCATCCAGGGCGACGGGGCCGGGGCGGCCGCACGGTAAAGGCTCGCCCGGCTCTGACGAGGAAGTTTAAGAGGGGGGTGCCTGGTTGCGGTCAGGCATCGCAAGGGTCCGGCACCTGGCGACGGGGGGATTGCATGCCGTCGAAGAAGTTGTCGCGATAGCAGGCGTCACAAAAGTCGGTTCCATCCATGCTCAGGATGCTCTGGGGGGCGGTCATCTCTGTTCCGCAGACAGAACAGCGGTGGGCCCGTTTCAAGTGCGCGGCAAGTGATCGGTCGGTTTTCCTCTCATTGGTTTGCATCTTTCTGCCTCCCTTGGTCTAATGACCAATATAGATTAATCGATATGTGCGCCAGACGTCAGCGCACCGCGGAATTTAATGTTTCGCTTTATATTTTGAAGCGTTACGAAACAACCGGAAGCATGGAAGGGTGGCCGCGGAAATTCAATAATGTCATATTTATACCCGCCACAAAACAAAACTATAATCATTAACGGCGTGTTTGTCATCCCCTGGAAAGAAAGGGTTGCAGCCCGGCGCGGATTGAGGCAAAGATTCAGAGCCGATTGGGCGCTCGTAACGCTGTGCCGATGGTGCTTCCCGCTGATCGAGGCATCGCCGCTTAACCTACACGAGGCCGAGGAGGGCTGCCATGCGTATCCGTCAGGTTTCCGTTTTTATGGAAAAGGCACTGGAGCGTTTTCGGGAAGTTACCGAGTTGTTTCGCGACGCCGGCATCAATATCCGGGCCCATTCCCTGGTGGGACACAGCAACACACCTTACAAAATCCTGCGGATGATCGTCGATAACACCGAAACGGCCGCCGCGGTGCTGAAAAACCGTGGTCTCAGCGTCAAGGTGGAGGATGTCCTGGCTGTGGAAGTGGACCACCGCGCCGGGGGGCTGCACCGCATCCTGGAGATTCTCGATGCCGAGGGCCTGGAGCTTCGCTACACCTATGCCGCCGCCCATGATGTCTGCCAGAAGGCCGCCATGGTGTTGAGCTTCGACGATCTTGACCGGGCCATCGAGACCCTGGACGAGCAGGGCGTGGCGCTTATCCCATCCAAACACTTTTAGGGGGCGATGGGGCGTTTCCTGTTGGTGGCCGCTCGAAAAGAAAGGGGGCGGTCGCTGTTGACGGCCGCCCCCGATTCAAGGAGGTTTGAAAAGATACGTTACGCGTTCTGGCCAACGCTTGTAATGGTTATCGACCCCGTTGGCAAAACCTTTAGCTTTTTTTAGGCGACGTCATAATTTGTCCCCTATCGACGTTGGGTGGCGGCCTTCGCAGCACGCCTTGCGCTTTGTACGCCTTGATCTTGAGCGATTTACGGAACCGTCTGTTTCGACACCGCTGACGACGTCGTTTAAGATTGATTATTTTTTAACATGATGAACGATGCCTATTCTGAAATCGCCGAGATCATTTTCGCCTCCCACGGGGATGCCGTGGGGGTGGCCTACCTGGAACTGGACTGCGGCTGCGCGAGGCTATGCGGGGTCTCCCGCCAGGGTGCGCCGGTGGGAGATGTTTTCAACGTGTCAGGTCAGCCGTCCACGCGCAACCTTGAGCCGCTAGTATGCCTCAAGTGCTACCGGGACAAGGGCTTTGCCGTGCAAAGAGCCGCGCGCCAGGGCATTCTGTGGGCTGATGCGCCCCCGCGTCGAACGGGACCGGAGGAGCGTATGCGAATCGGGCATGTTGTTTTCGGGGACGATTTTCGCATCTGAAGCAGCCGCCGGGCCGTTGGCCGGCAATGCCCGGAAGCGGGCGGCTTGCTTCCCCCCTCGGCGGTCGCGTCCCGGCGTTGGTGAGCCGATAGGCGAGGCTAACGACCCCCCTCGCTTTTTTCTCCAACCGCTTGGATTCCCGCCAACGAGAAATCGGCGATGTGGCATGCCAGCTGTCCAATCAACTCCGGCGTCAGCGGTTGCCCCAGCATGTACGCGAGGTCGTCGGCCTTGATGGTGATGATCATGCGGCACTGGTTGACAATGCTCATTTCGCAGAGCCGCAGGCGGAGATCATCGGCCCCGGACCCCATGATGTCGCGGATGATGGCATGCAGCTCGCGGCGGCGGGGCTCGATGAGCTCATGCCAGGCGTCCTGGATCAATCCGGTCGGATTGACCATTTCCATCAGATAGAGGCGGCTGAAACGCTCCAAATCTCCCCCGGCGGTAAAATTCTGAATCAACGTTTGGATATACTGTCCCAGCCGCTTTTGCGGCGTGTCGCCGGCGGCATCGTTCAGGGTCGGTTCTTCGAAGTTTTCCAGCGCATAGTGCCAAGCTTCTTTATAGAGATTTTCTTTGTTTCTGAAATAGTAGTTCACGGAGGCCACGTTGGCCCCGGCTTTTTTGCAGATATCGGCCACTTTGGCACGGCGATAGCCTTTTTCGGCAAATACGTCGCAGGCCGCCTGCAACAGTCGCTTGCGGGTTTCCCTGCCGTCTTCGCGCCTAGTCATGAGAAACTCCCTTGGCTGTTCGTTCCCCGGGGAGGGGAACATCGGATTGCAAATGATTATTTAAAATTTATGATTGAAATACATATTTAAATCAACTAAGAATAGTATCTTAAATCGTCATTTAACTTAAAATGATGGCATATTTTTAATTATATCAGATTTCTAAATTCCTGTGCACCTGAAGCAGAGAGGAAAATTTCCCATGCGAACGCCAAGTCGAAAGCCTTTTAAGGCGTTTCTAGCGGTTACCGCCGTGTTTGCCGTGCTTCTGGCCGGCTGCCGGTCCGAGCAGCAGGGCGCCGCCGGTTCAGCTCCGGCCCCACAAGTGGCCGTGGTCACGGTCCAGGCCCAGCCCGTCCTGTTGACGACCGAACTGCCCGGGCGCACGTCGGCCTACCGCACGGCGGAAATCAGGCCCCAGGTCAGCGGTCTTTTAAAGAAGCGCCTTTTCAAGGAGGGCGCGGATGTGCAGGCGGGCGATGTGCTCTATCAGATCGATCCGGCGCCTTTCCAGGCGGCCCTTCGAAATGCCCAGGCCGCCCTGGGCCGCTCCCAGGCCAACCTGCCGGCTGTCCGGTCGCGGGTCGCCCGCTACGAAGAGCTGTTGGCCGACAAGGCCGTCAGCCAGCAGGAATACGATGATGCCGCCTCTGTCCTGCGTCAGACGGAAGCCGATATCGCCTATGGCAAAGCCTCCGTGGATACGGCCCGCATCAATCTGGCCTATACCCGTATCATAGCGCCCATTTCAGGCCGTATCGGTCGATCCCATGTCACCGAAGGGGCCATCCTCACCGCCTATCAACCCCAGGCGCTCGCCACCATCCAGCAATTAGATCCCATCTATGTCGATGTGCCCCAATCCACCACGGAACTGCTGCGTCTCAAACAGCGCCTGGCCGGCGGCCTTCTCAATCAGGACGGCAGCGATCAGCGAAAAGTGACCCTCCGGCTGGAGGATGGAACCGCCTACCCTCTGGAAGGCACCCTGCAGTTCCGGGGCGTCGCCGTGGATGCGAGCACCGGATCCGTTGTTATCAGGGCGATCTTCCCCAATCCGAACGGTTATCTGCTGCCGAACATGTTTGTGCGGGCGGTGATGAAGGAGGGCGTCGATGAAAAAGCCCTCATGATTCCCCAGCAGGCCGTTTCCCGCGACCCCAAAGGCAATCCGCTGGCCCTTATCGTGGATGCCGATGGCAAGGTGCAGCAGCACCCGCTTTCGATCGATCGCGCTATCAAGGATCAATGGCTGGTGGCTTCCGGACTGGCTCCGGGCGACCGGATCATCGTTGAAGGTCTCCAAAATGTGCGTCCGGGAATGTCCGTGCGCACTGTGCCCTTCGAACCCGGTGCCCCACAAGGGCCGGCAACATCCACGGGTGGGGGGCAAACCACCCCCAGCGCGAACTGACGGAGGCGTCTGATGTTATCCAAATTTTTTCTGGACCGCCCCGTCTTTGCCTGGGTCATCGCCATCGTGATGATGGTGGCGGGCGGGCTTGCCATCTACAACCTGCCCATTTCACAGTATCCGCCCATCGCGCCGCCCTCCATCGCCATTGAAGCCTTCTATCCCGGGGCTTCGGCGGAAACGGTGGAAAACAGCGTGACCCAGATCATCGAACAGAAAATGACCGGCTTCGATGACATGCTCTATCTCTCGGCCACCAGCGATTCTTCCGGCGCCGGACGGGTCGAGCTGACCTTTGCGCCGGGCACCGATCCGGACCTGGCCTGGGCCAAGGTGCAGAACAAACTTCAGCTGGCCATGGCCAGCCTGCCCGAGGTGGTGCAGCGTCAAGGGGTCAAGGTCAGCAAGTCCACCCGCAACTACCTGATGATCGTGGGCCTGGTTTCCGAAGATGGCAGTATGGACGGTAACGACCTGCGGGATTATGCCCAATCCACCCTGGAGAAGGTGCTGGCCCGGGTGCCCGGCGTGGGGGAGGTGAACACCTTCGGCTCCCAGTACGCCATGCGGGTTTGGCTCAACCCGGACAAGCTCAGGGATTACCACCTGACCATTGAAGATGTGCAAACCGCCCTGCGGGCGTATAATGTGGAGATCTCGGCCGGACAGTTCGGCGGAGCGCCGGCCGAAAAAGGCCAGCGCCTGAACGCCTCCATTATCGTCCAGAACCTGCTCAAAACGCCGGAGGAGTTCGCCGCCATTCCGCTGCGCATCAACCCGGACGGTTCCATCGTGCGGATCAGGGATGTGGGCCGCACCGAACTGGGCACCGAGCGGTACGATGTGGAAGCCCGGCATAACGGCCGGCCGGCCGGTGGACTGGCGATCCGGCAGTCCGCCGGCGCCAACGCCCTGGCCACGGCTAACGCCATCCGGGCCAAGCTCGATGAAATGAGCGCCTTTTTCCCGCCGGGCATGAAGGTCGTCTATCCTTACGACACCACGCCGTTTGTTCAAGTGGCGATCGATGAGGTCGTCAAGACCCTGTTCGAGGCCGTCGTGCTGGTCTTTCTGGTGATGTACCTGTTCATGGGCACCATCCGGGCGACCCTGATCCCGACCATCGCCGTGCCGGTGGTGCTTCTGGGGACCTTTGCCACATTGGGGCTGTTCGGGTTTTCCATCAACATGCTGACCATGTTCGCCATGGTGCTGGCCATCGGGCTTTTGGTGGACGATGCCATCGTGGTGGTGGAAAACGTGGAGCGCATCATGAGCGAAGAGGGGCTGCCGCCCAAGGAAGCCACCGCCAAGTCCATGGACCAGATTACCAGCGCTCTGATCGGCATCGGACTGGTGCTCTCGGCCGTCTTCGGCCCCATGGCGTTTTTCCCCGGTTCTACGGGCGTGATCTACCGCCAGTTCTCCATTACCATTATCGCCGCCATGCTTTTATCGGTTTTGGTGGCCCTGATCCTGACCCCGGTGCTCTGTGCCTCCCTGCTCAAGCCGGTGGCAGCGGGCCACGAACCGGCGGACGGGGCCGTCTTTTTCATGCGCCCTTTCTTCCGGTGGTTCGACCGGACCTTTTTTCATGCCCGGGAACTGTACCTGAAGTTGGTGGGCCACTCCCTGCGCCGCAAGCTGAGGTATCTGGTCGTATTCGTTCTGATCGTAGTGGCGATGGGGGTTTTGTTCCAACGTATGCCTACCGCCTACCTGCCGGATGAAGACCAGGGCGTGCTCTACGTCCAGGCCATGCTGCCGTCCAATGCCACTTTGGAGCAGACCGAAGCGGTGCTGGGGAGAGTGCGGGAGTATTTGTTGGAGAATGAAAAGGATGCGGTGCAGTCGATAATGACCGTCTCCGGCTTTAGTTTCAGCGGCCAGGGACAAAATGCCGGGCTGGCCTTCGTCAAACTCCGGGATTGGGATCTGCGGAAACGGCCGGACCTGAAAGTCGGCCCCATCGCCGGTAGGGCCATGCGGTTTTTTGCGACCATCCGCAATGCCCGGGTTTTTGCCTTCCCGCCCCCGGCCGTGGTGGAGCTGGGCCAGGCCAACGGCTTCGATTTCGAGTTACTGGATCGTGGCGGAATCGGCCATGCCAACCTAATGGCGGCCCGCAACCAACTTCTGGGTTTGGCCGCCCAGGACCCGCGCCTGACCCGGGTGCGTCCCAACGGCCTGGAAGACGTGCCCCAGTACCGGATCGACGTGGACTGGGAGAAGGCCGGCGCTCTGGGGGTGCCCATCGCCTCTATTCACAACACCATCTCAGCGGCTTTCGGCAGCGCCTATGTCAACGATTTTATCCAGTCGGGTCGCGTCAAGCGGGTCTACATCCAGGCGGACGCGCCTTTCCGCATGCTGCCCGGCGACCTGGAAAAGCTTTACGTCCGCAACACGGCTGGTAAAATGGTGCCCTTTGCCTCCTTTGCCTCCGGGCACTGGACATCCGGTTCCCCCAAGCTGGAGCGGTTCAACGGTTTTCCGGCCATGAATATCTGGGGTGAAGCCGCACCGGGCAAAAGCTCCGGTGAAGCCATGCAGGCCATGGAAGAGGCGGTCAACAAGCTGCCACGCGGCGTGGGCTATGACTGGACAGGTTTGTCCTACCAGGAACGCATGGCCGGCTCCCAGGCGCCGCTGCTCTATGCGTTCTCGATCCTGGTGATCTTTCTGTGCCTGGCGGCCCTCTACGAGAGCTGGCCCATCCCTATTTCCATCCTGCTGACCCTGCCCCTGGGGGCGATCGGCGGCGTGATCGCCACGACGCTGATGGGGATGCCCAACGACGTTTACTTTCAGATCGGATTGCTGACGATCCTGGGGCTGACCACCAAGAATGCCATCCTGATCGTGCAGTTCGCCCGGGCCCGGGTGGACGAGGGCATGCGTCTGACCGAAGCCACCCTGGAAGGGGCCAAACTGCGGCTGCGGCCCATCGTCATGACGTCGCTGGCTTTCGGCTTTGGGGTATTGCCTCTGGCGCTAGCGAATGGGGCCGGGGCGGGTGCTCAGCGCGCCATCGGCATCGGCGTCGTGGGCGGGGTGGTGACCTCCACCTTCCTGGTAACCCTTTTTGCACCGCTTTTTTATGTGTTGATCTACAAGGCGCTCGGGCGGCACCGCAAGCGGGAACGCAGTCACCGTGCCGATTCGCCCAGCTAAAGGAATTCTTCGTATGTTCATCAAACGTCTCTTCTTACTGCTGGGGATGGGGGGCATTTTGGCCGGCTGCACCCTGGCACCGACCTATACGCGGCCCGAAGCGCCGGTACCCCCCACCTGGCCTACCGGTCCGGCCTATCAGGCACCCCAGGCGCAGGAAGCGCCGGATGTGAGCGCCTTGGCCTGGCGGGAGTTTTTTACGGATGCGTCTCTGCAGCAGTTGATCGCGGCGGCGCTGGAGAACAACCGCGATCTCCGGATTGCGGCCTTGAACGTGCAACGGTCCCGGGCTGTCTACGGCATTCAGCGGGCCGCCCTTTTTCCCTCCCTGGACGCCGCCGCCACCGGGACCAAAAAGCGGGTGCCGGCGGATATTTCATCCACAGGGGAGCGCTACACCCAGGAACAATACGACGTTAACCTGGGGGTCTATGCTTGGGAGATCGATTTTTTCGGCCGTCTGCGCAGCCTGAAAGACCAGGCCTTGGAAGCCTATCTGGCAACGGAGGAGGCCCGTCGGAGTGCCCAGATCCTGCTCATTTCGTCGGTGGGGGAGACCTATCTGGCGCTGGCGGCGGACCGGGAGGCCCTCAAGCTGACCCAGCGTACGCTCGAAGCCCAGAAAAAAACCTATGCATTGGTAAAACGCCGTTATGACGTGGGCCTGGCGACCCTGTTGGATCTCAACTATGCCCAAACCCAGGTGGATGTCGCCCGGCGCGACCGGGCCATCTATACCCAGCGTGTGGCCCAGGACGAAAATGCCCTGAACCTCCTGGTGGGAACGCCTTCTCCCTTGTCAAGCGCGCTCCTGCCGGAGGATCTGGCCAATGTCGAACCCCTGCAAACTCTTGATGCCGGCTTATCCTCGGAAGTGCTCCTGCGCCGTCCCGACATTTTGCAGGCGGAGCATGTGCTCAAGGGCACGTATGCCAACATCGGCGCCGCCCGCGCGGCCCTCTTCCCCAGGATTTCGCTGACCACCACGGTGGGAACGGCCAGCGCCGAGCTCTCGGGGCTTTTCGACGCCGGCTCCGGCACGTGGTTGTTCGCCCCTCAGATCGCCATGCCGATTTTCGATGCCCGGCTTTGGTCGGCCCTGGATGTTACCAAGGCCGAACAGGAAATCGCTGTGGCACAATATGAAAAAACCATCCAGACGGCTTTCCGGGAAGTGGCCGACACACTTGCCGTCCAGGGTACGGTGGACGAACAGCTGGCCGCCCAGCAATCTCTGGTCCGGGCCACCGCTGAAACCTATCGCCTTTCGGAAGCCCGCTATACCAAAGGGATCGACAATTATCTGGGGGTATTAGTGGCCCAGCGATCGTTATTTGCGGCCCAGCAGGGACTTGTCGCCTTGAACCTGGCCCAACGTGCCAACCGGATCCGGCTTTATGCGGTGCTGGGGGGCGGGGCCCAATAAGGCTTTCGGGCAAGGCCGGCCGCCGGTCGGCCATCCCCATGATTTGCCGTCCATGCGCGGTGCGGTGGTGGTGACGTCAGGCGCTTCCGGCCGGGGCTTTGAAGATGGAGTTGACGCGATGGCGGACAAAGGAAAATTGCTAAAACGCGATACCAAAACGCGTATTCTGGACGCCGCTGAAATCCTGTTTGCGGAAAACGGTTTCAAGGACACCTCGATTTATCGCCTGGCACGCGAAGCCCGTGTCAACCAAGCAGCGGTCAACTACCATTTTGGCTCCAAGGATGCCCTGGTCGAAAAAGTCATCGAGCGGCGGCTGTCCATGATCAGCCAACGTCGCATGGAAAACCTGAGGCAGATCAAAGCGGCGGCCCGGCAGCAGGACCGACGCCCTGAAGTACATGCCCTTTTGCGGGCTTACATCGAGCCCGCCCTGACCTTGACGGAGATGACGGCTGGTGAGCGGCATTTCCTGGTCATCGTGGGCCGGGCTCTGGCGGAGCCGGATGAGGCCATTCGCAATATTTTCATCCGCCAGTTCGAGCCGTCCTTTTTGCTGCTGGCCGATTTGATGCAAAGCGCACTGCCCGAACTTTCGGAGTCGGTTCTGCGCTGGCGGCTGCATTTTGCCATTGGTTCCCTCTCCCATGTCATGCGACTGTGCGGCAGCCAATGGCCGGTCGAGGATTTAGAGCCCAATGCCGCTGATACCGAAACCGTCGTGAAGATGTTGATTACCTTTTTGACGGAAGGCATGACGGCCCTGGAGGCCGACGAGGATCCGCGTCTGTCCGCTTAAACACCCGACAGCCATGCCCATGCGGCGTAGCAAGGTGTCTGCCAGGCGCTGTCGCGACGGCATCCTTGCACGGCCGACCCCCGCCCTTAGCCCTCCGTTTCGAACCTTTCGATATTTTCCCCTTTCTTGATGAATTCCGCCACGGCGGCAAACGCCCGTTCATAAGCTTCCATGACATGGTTCATCCGGTCGCACATGGGGTCGTTGGATCCCAGTTCCTTTTCCATGTCCACATACATTTTGCGGCCGTCCCTCAGATGGCGTTCCATCTTGGCGAGCAGAATTTTTCTTGCGCTATGGCGGACTTGTTCCTTCTGGATAAGCGGCATCAGGTGGCGTACCGACGTCTCCACCAGCAGGTCGCGGGAAAGCTCCAGGTTGCGGGCGGCCTCATCGAGAGCAAGGGCCGCATCGCGGCTGATTACATACGTCTTGGTAACACGCGGCGAATCGTCAGTCCGGACACTGTTGGCCTGGGCCGCGATCGCTTCCAGGGTTTTGGGTTCCTGGACCATGTGGTCGAACAGGGATTTAGGTTTGAGCCGAAGGTGCGCCCCCAGGATGTTCATGGCTTCGATGCAATTGGGTGTCAACTTAAAGGCCACGCGAATGGATTGCCGCCCCCTCAAATCAGTGGCGGACGCTTTGGGGATAAGCGCTAACGGATTGATGGCGGAAGGCTTGGTTTTCTCGCTCACAGGTTTCGCTCCACAATGGGTTTCAGTCTATATTACTTATATATAATAAACCTTTTTCATAATGCAATATAAAAGAAATTTATAATATTGACATGTATGAAATCAGGTTTAATTTTCTTATGAAATGAGAAGAACGAAGATAGTGAATGGCGATAATGACAAACAATAAGGAGGACTTAGCCATGATTTATCGCAGCATGTTTGGTTTGCCGACATGGAGAGTTCAAAGCCCCTTCGATGAATTTGACCGCATCCGGCGCCAGATGGACCGGTTGAGCGAAGCCTTCAGCGGCGGCCGTCCCGGCCAGGCAACGGCAGGTGTTTTCCCGCTCGTAAATTTGACCGAGGATCAGGAAAACTATTACGTCCGCGCCGAGCTTCCCGGCCTCAAGGCCGATGAATTGGACATCCAGGTCACGGCCAACAGCCTGTCCCTTTCGGGTGAACGCAAAATTGCCGAGGAGGGCAACGGCGTCAAATACCACCGGCGTGAACGCGAAGGCGGCCGCTTTTCGCGCATGTTGACCCTGCCCGGGGATATCGATGCCGAAAAAGTCGAAGCCGACCTGGTGAACGGAGTCCTGGCGATCAAGATCGCCAAGGCCGAAGCGGCCAAACCCAAACAGATTTCGGTTCGCCAGTAAGGAAGACATCAGGAAAGGAGGCGCTCAAATGGCTGCCATGGAAAACAAGGAAATCAAAGTGCGTGAAAAGCAGGAGGTCGCTCCGCCGGCCGAACAAACGCGCCCCGGAATCTATTTCACGCCGAGCGTGGATATCTTCGAAACGGAAAAAGAAATTACGCTGCTGGCGGACATGCCGGGGGTTACGGCGGAAGATCTGGTGATCGATCTGCGCGACAACACCCTGACCCTGGAAGGCGACATTGCGTCTGCCGGGGATTCCAAGGAGGAACCCATTTACGAGGAGTACAACACCGGACGGTTTTTCCGCCAGTTCTCCCTCTCGGAGATGATCGATCAGAGCAAGATCGACGCGCAACTCAACGACGGTGTGCTGCGTCTGTCGCTGCCGAAAGTTGAAAAAGCCACACCGCGCAAGATCACGGTGCGGGCATCATAAGGTTGTTACCCTGCGGCCGGCGGACGTCGATGTCATCTGCCGGCCGCTGGCACGTCAGGCCTCTATATGATGGGCCGGCATCTGCGGCGGCCTGCCGTGGCGAGATTTTAATCCTCATCCCGGAGGTCGGCTGATGCCGAGGGATTATTACATGGTGTTGGGTGTTGAACGCGGAGCGGATCTATCCCAGATCAAACACGCCTACCGCCGCGCCATCAAACGCTATCACCCGGACCACTTCGGCACGGGCATCGGCCCGGATAAATTTCTGGCGGCGCAGGAAGCCTACGAAGTCCTCTCGGACAGGAATCGGCGCCGTGCCTACGATGCCGAGGTCAAACGGGAGGGCATCCCCGTGCACATCACCAATGTGCGCGAAACCCTCCGGCGCCACCACCAGGGATGGGGTAATTTCCGGGAGACACGATCGCCACCGGACGATTTTTGCGCGGGTAGGCGGCCGGCGTTTTTTCGCCAGCGCATCAGACCTGCATCGATTCCCAAAGACGTATACCTGGAAGTGGTTTTGGCACCGGAGGAAGCACGGCGCGGAGGGATATTCCCGGTTGCCGTGCCGGTCTTCGAGCCATGCCCCGCTTGCGCCCGGAGCGATTGGCAGGGGCATTTTTACTGTCCGGCGTGCCGGGGCTACGGAGTGCTCCGATCCCGTCGGGAGTTCAAGCTGACCATTCCCCCGGGCGTGACCGACGGCACGACGGCCGAAGTGTCACTGACCGACGCGGGACTGCCCGCAGGGCGGCTTCTTATCGATATCAGGGTGGAAGGCTGACCGATCGGGCTGGAAGAGAGGGAAGGTATTGCCCCGCTGATGATGCCACGGGAGACTTGACCAGCGGTCTGTGGCCAAACAGGTTTCGTTTCAACTGAGCCGCTGCTCGTTCAGACCCGCCAATATGTCATCGGCAAAATAGACCAGACTGCTATAAAATGAGAACACCTGCACCAGTCTTTGGTAATCAAAGCGTCGTATCAGTCCCTCCCTTCGAATACCGATGAGCTTCGCATGCAATTCTTCAAGGGCCTGGATCAGGTCCTGCCTAACCCCTAGAGAATCGTTTTGCACGAATCTCACGAGGGCTTTGCCGCTCACGTCTGCGACCCTCATGAGTTCCCGAGACATGATGATGTCGTAGCCCGCATCGTCGCAGGTATTCAGGGATCGCACCATGTTGCGTAGATGCTCGACAGAGCGGCTGATGACGGCCACCTTGAGGGCAAAATTTTCCCGGAACGTCTTCTGATAGATCAGGGATTCGTGCCGGCGCGTTTTCTCCAGCAGGGCATGATTGTCCCAAACCTCGCTGGCCAGCGCGGTGATCAGGGCTTCGTTGACACATTGTTGTCTTGCGATGAAGGCTTCCACCAGGATGCGGCACTTGTCGGCGCACGCCCTGGCCTGGTTCTCCAATCGTTGTTTGAGAACGTCGATTTTGCGCTGGGGGAAAACCGCAACGGAAACGGCAAAGGCGCACAGGATGCCGATCCCGATCTCCAACACCCGCGACAGCCCGAAATGCCAGGCATCCTGGGTTTGCAATCCGGTCATCACAACGATGACCACGGTGATGGCGGCCATCCGATAGCGTGTTTTGTAGCGGGTCAGAAAACTGCAGATACCGATGGTCAGAAACAGGGCCATGCCGATGAAAACAGGTGTTTTGGGGATCGTGAGGATCACCAGCACCCCCAGGAGGGCGCCGATCAGGGTGCCGGAAAAACGATAGAGGCACATTTCAACGGAATCGGCGACATAGACCTGCATCACGATGACGGTGGAAATCACCGCCCAATAGCCGAACTCGAGATCAAGGGCGGTGGTGACGGCATAGGCCATAACCGCTGCCAGCGCAGTCTTCAAACCATGGATGGCATGTCTCGACAGGATGCACACGGGGTTTTCCTCCGGAAATATAAGCTGGCGTTCATATACGATATCCGGAAGGAAGGCAAGCCCAGGGATTGTATCGACGGAAGCGAGGCCGCCACCGGTCGCGCAGGCAGATCAGCGGCCGCTTTGCGCTATTGTTGCGGGTGGTCCGCTACGGGCGGGTTCAGGGGCGGCCGGCATAAAAGGGCATCGCCTTCAAAACCGAATTGGCGGTACCAGATGGCCAATTTTTCGTAGCTGATACAATGATCGTCACCCCTGGATGAGGGGATCGGTGTCAGGCTCAAAGCAATTTTAAACCGGTCGGCCTGTCGACAGAGGATCGTGAGCATTTTAGTGCCGTTTCCAAGCTTGGGACTGAATACACTGAAATGATAGATGTGCACGGCCGCAATGTCGTCATGTACCATAACGGCCATTGCGGCAATACCGAGGATTTGGCCATGACCGTCATCAATGACAACGGGAAAGATTTCATTCATCTCCTGTGAATAGGCCACGCCAATGGCGACCCGACCCGGATAGCGATCGTAAATGAATTTCAGGTAGCGGTTTTCCTGTTGGCCCATAACCTGGCTTACGTCTCTGTATCCTGATTCACATTGAAGTGATGCGCCGGCCCGATGGTGGCATAAAAGCGGCATGCCGTATCTTCAATAACGTCTCTTGAAGGATCGGCGTTTTTTCTTTTTACGGCCCGAATCAGCCGGATTGACCTTGATATTACGCCCGTCCATAAATTTGCCGTTCAGGGCTTTGATGGCCTGATCGGCCTCGGAATTACTGGGCATTTCCACAAACCCGAATCCTTTGGACCGGCCTGCACGGCGGTCCATAATCACCTTGGCCGTTTCCACACTGCCGAATTCGGCAAACATGGTCTGTAGATCATCTCCGGTGACGGTTAAAGAAAGATTGCCAATATAGATGTTCACGATAGCGTCCTTTCGGCAAGCGCCTGTCTGTGCCCTCGGTGGACGAAAAAGGGCATTTCCTCCCGGCACGGGAGAAAATGCCCTTTTGATTCAAGGATCAGACGATGACGGCGCTATGGGCTGCAGGGCTTTTGGTGCTTGCGTCGATATCGAAGGGAATCGGATTGTCTTCCCTCGCAGATCTAAAACCGGTCACATCGATTACCATGTGGTGACCGAGGACATCCGGCCCATCTTCGACCGCAATGACGCCAAATCCCTTCGGGTCATTAAACCATTCAACGAATGTGCTGTGCATGGAGCCATCCTCCCTTTTACTGGAACGCTCAATGTCTCAAACTGGAGGATGGGCTAGAAGACGAAGATATTTTCCTTCAGAGCAAAACTTCCCGGCTGGATAAGAGGCGGGTTGATTGAGTGCGCCAAGCCTAATACAGGGTTGGCACAATAGCAAGCGGATTTGTCGTTTGGGTCCCTAACCCGCCAGGGCATCACCCTGTCGTCGCAGGGCAACCAGGGGCTTCGGATGACGGCCAAGACGCCGTCATGCGCGCCGCTTTCAGCCAAAGTCATCCGGCGGATCGTCGCTCCCCGGGGCCGGCCGGCCCTTCAGCCATGAGGCCAGCACCATACCGAGCATGGCCAGGCATTCCATGTCCAGATACGCCGACGCGCGCTGTTCGAAGAGCAGGGTGCATTGGGCCGAAAACTCTTCGTCCTGGTCATCAAACATCATGAGCAGGGGAACGGTCGGCAGGGCCGGCAGCCGCATCGCCAGATCGCAGGCAAAGGGCGCTTCCGTCGGGGTGCCGCCCAACATGCCGGCAGCCCTGCGAAGCTTTTCCATACGGCCCGCAAAGGTTTTACTGATGGGCTGCTCGGCCGTGTTGCGGAAGCCGGCGGCAAAAGGCAGTGCATCCTTGAACGTGCGGTAGCGCACCCAGCCGGTGTTGGCGGGCGGCTCTTCCGGCGGGCAAAGCAGAAGATATTTACAGAGAATCACGCTTACCGCGTGGCTCGGCCGGAAGCCCTGTTCGTCGGCCACCGCTTTGCCGGAAACCCGGAACCGGCTTCCGTAGAAAGGGACGACAAGGGCATCGCCGTCGTGTTCCAACCCCAGACGTTCGGCAATGGGCGCTAGGTTGAGGGCGGCGACCTGGGCCAGGTAATCCGCATAGATTTCATCGAAGACGGCGGCACGCGCCATGGTTATTCTCCTTTCTCCTACCACAATCGCCAGAGAACCCGCTGCCCCTGCTTTTCCCCGCGGACTTTCTCCATATGACGCAGGGCGGAGAAGGTCCGCTGCAAATCTTCCAGTGAATGCTGGCCGCCCAGTTTCTCCTGCAAGGCCGTGGGTTCCAGGGGACCTTCGGCCTTCAAGACCCGCAGTATCTCTTTTGGCAGTGGCGTCAGGGGACGGTCGTCGCCGGCGTGTTTTTCGTAATTCTTGGCGCTGTGTACGGCCCAGGGATCGCAGGTTTTCATCGGCGAAAGGGCCACCATGTAGCAATCTTCACAGAGATGGCGTCCCAGATGCTCCCTTTCCTCGCCGGGTTCAATCGTGGCATTGCATTCGTCACACCGCATGATTGCCTCCGTTGTTGGTTTGCTGGTTGAGTTCGTCGAGAAGGTGAAGGGCGCAATAGGCGGCCGTCGGTCCACCGCCGATCAGGATGGCGACCCCGGCGGCTTCGAGAATCTCCTCGCGACGGGCGCCCAGGGCCAGAGCTCCACGGACCTGCTCCCGCAGGCAGGGTTCACATCGCAGGGCCGCCGTGACGGCCACCATCATGAGCTTTTTGACCTTGGCGTTCAAAACGCCGTCGCCGGTGGCCGAGGTTTGCAAGCCGCTAAAGGCGGTCATTACCCCCGGTAATTCTTCATGCAGGGCGGCCAAAGCCGCGTTGAGATTTTGTTTCATTTGGGTTTCCCTCCTATTATGACAAGTCAGGCATCGCCGGGCCCTCAGAGCTGACGGTTTTCGCGGTCGCTTTGGGTGGCGATGCGCTGGAAATCAGGTCCAATTGTGATGCATCAGCAGAAACTCGGCATCCTCGACGATGTCGAAACGGTGTTCCTGCAGGGCTTTGAACCGAATGGCTTCCCCCGGTCCCAATGCGTAGGTCTGATCGGCCACGGCCAATTTCAAGCGTCCTGTAAGCACCAGGCAAACTTCGGCGGTGTTGTCGTGATGCTGCGGCTCGGCGAGTTTGCGCACCCCGCTGCGGGCCTGGATATGGAAGACTTCGAAATGGGGGAAGGCGATATGAGCGCCCCGGATGCCATCGGCCCGAAAGGTTTGGGTGGTGGCCTGTTCGCACTGGGCGATTTCAGAGAGCCGAATCAATTCGCTGGCTGACTTCTGGAAGACATCGCTCAGGGCGGCAATGGTTTCCAGGGTCGGATTCCCCTCGCCGGCCTCGATTTTGGAAACCGTCGCCCTGGTGAGGCCGGCCTTCTTAGCGAGCTGTTCGGCGGTGAGCCCCCGTTTCAGGCGGAGCATCCGAAAAACGGAGAAATCGAAGGGTTTCATTGTCTGGGCGTACCTGAAGGCTGTGTCGTCATATGACAATTATAATGGACATTATCGAAATTAAAATGAACGTAACAATGCGGTCGTGTTTCGTCAAGACGTCTGTGTCGCGGCTAAGAAGGGGCGTGGCAGGATTTCATACGGGGTCGGCCGGCCGTTGCCTCATTGGCGGACGATCACTTTGCCGGTGTCCGAGGTGTCGTAACCGGGGAGGTGGTCCAACTCCTCCCGGAACGTCCGGGACTGCAGGATGTCCAGTAAAACCCGGACGGCCGGGTGCTCCACCAGATCGCCGGGGATCACAAGGTCGCAGCGCACCGTCGCGATGTCGATAAAATCCAGGCCGTAGACCGAGGCTACCACCCGCAGCCCCATGGCCGCGTCGGCGGTGCCGTAAAGCACCCGCTGGGCGCCTTCGCTGTGGCTGGCGACAAGATCCCCGAAACCGTGCACCGCCTCGGCCGGGATGTGCTCCCGGGCCAGGCGGTCTTCCAGCAGGGAGCGCAGAGCGGCCCCCGGTTCGCGGTTGACCAGGCGCACCTCCGGGCGGGCCAGGTCCGATACGCCGCGGATTTTCAACGGATTGCCGGGGGCCACCATCAGCCCTTCCTCGAATTGGGCAAAGCCGATCACCATCCCGCGGAAGTCGCCCAGGATACGGCGGGCCAGGGCCACGTTCGCTTCGGTCTTGCCTGCGCTGTGCAGATGGGTGCCGGCAATGTGGGTGTGGCCGTTGGCCAGGGATTCCAAGGCGCGCTGGCTCGATGCAAAGCGGCACAGGAGGGAGGAGGCTCCCCGGGATCGACCGACATGGGCACCGAGGATTTCAAAGGCAGGGTCGCAGCCCATCAGCAGGGCTTTGTGCTCGAGGGTTGCTTCGGGCTGCAGCAAACGCAGGCGGCCGCTCTTTTTAATAAGGAGGCCGTCGGCCGGCAGCATGTTTTCCCGGAAATCATTTTTACCGATCAGGGGGAAGCCCACCAACTTTCCGCGGACCCGGGCCAGGGCCAGGCGGGTGTCCCGGTCGGGCGCCCCCTGGCCGATGAGGGTCATCGGAGGGGCTTGCGATGGCGCGTCCAGGGTAAAGATATCTTCGACCCGGCAATCCAGGATGACAGCCAGACGCAACGCCACGGCCGTATTGGGCAGATAGCGGCCCGACTCCATGTCGTAGATCGCCTGGCGCTGAACCCCGATACGGCGGGCAAGTCGGGTCTGGGTAAGCCCTTTGGCAAGGCGCAGGGACTTTAAATGGCTGATGATGGGGGGGACGGGGTTTTTAGGCATGGCTTTCCCCTCGTCGAAGGCAACGGATCCAACTGTCCGGTGTGAACGTCAAATCCTATAGCGGATGATGTCTTGGAATGCAACCGGCCTTGGACATCATCCCGGGTGCACACCCGGCAACATGTCTGATCGTATGACAGCCGGGCAAATCGTCTTTGGGGGTATTCGTCTCACCGGAACCGGGACACAGGAAGGCATGTCAGCTACAAACGACATTATTGAAGATCCGATTTACAATCTTGAAGTTTATGTCGGTCGTCGCAAAGCGTGGCATTCCGTCAATATCCCTTTGATAGTGCCGCTTTTAGTACCCCAAAGATGTCCTGGCATGTTCTGTGCTGAGTAGATTGCCATTGACGTCTAAAGATGTCATAGGCTAATTGAATGTACGCTAAAAACGTCAAATGGTCGGCTGTCAGGCTGGCGAAAGGGGCGCTAAGTCGGGAAAATGTTGTTCAAACATACTGAAAAAATAAACATTTTAACTGTGCGGAGGAAAGGGCGATGAAACAAAAGTTTTTGAGTAGATCGGCCGTGGCAGGGGCGTTGGCGACAATTCTGGTATTAACGGCCGGTACCGGCCTGGTGTGGGCGGCTTCCGATGCCGTAACGGTGTTTGCGGCCGCTTCGACGACCAACGCGGTGACCGAGATCGGTGCTCTTTTCAGCCAGCGAAATGAGGAGCGCTTCCTGCCTTCCTTTGCCTCCTCTTCCACTTTGGCGAAACAGATCGATAACGGCGCTCCGGCCGATATCTATATTTCGGCCAACAAGAAGTGGATGGCCTATCTGGAGGAAAAGAAGATGATCGAACCGGGCACCCGCATCGATCTTCTGAGCAACCGCATTGTGTTGATCGTACCGGCCGGCAGTTCCGTGGACCACATCGCGATTGCGCCGGGGTTCGATCTGCTGCCTTTCATCGGCGATAGCCGCCTGTCCATGGGCGATCCCGACCACGTGCCGGCGGGGATCTACGGCAAGCAGGCCCTGGAAAGCCTGGGGGTGTGGGCCGCTGTCGAGAGTCACGTGGCCCGCGCCAAGGATGTGCGCGCCGCCCTGGCGCTGGTGGAGCAGGGTGAGGCTTCGCTGGGGTTGGTCTATGCCACGGATGCGGCCATCTCCAAAAAAGTGCGTGTGGTGGGCACCTTCCCGGAAACCAGCCATCCGCCCATTGTCTATCCCGTGGCGATCGTAGCCGGCAAACAGTCTCCGGCCACAGACCGCTTCATGGCGCTGCTCCAGTCGCCGGAAGCTAAATCCATATTCGAAAAATACGGGTTTGCGGTGCGCTGATGCAGGGATGGATGCTTTCGCCCGTAGAGATCGAGGCGCTTAAGCTGAGCCTGTGGGTGTCTTTCTGGGCGGTGGCCGGCAGTCTGCCCCTGGGGGTGCTGGTGGCCTGGCTGCTGGCCCGCCTGGAGTTCCCGGGCAAATCCCTCGTCGACGGACTCATCCACCTGCCCCTGGTGCTCCCGCCGGTGGTGATCGGCTATCTTCTTCTGGTGGGGTTCGGGCGGCGGGGCATCCTCGGTGCCTGGCTGCATGATCTGGCCGGCATCACCCTGGCGTTCAACTGGAAGGGGGCGGCCGTGGCGGCGGCCGTCATGGCTTTCCCGCTGATGGTGCGGGCCGTGCGGCTGTCCATCGAGAGCGTGGACCGGGGTGTGGAAGCGGCCGCCCGCACTCTGGGAGCCGGCCCGGGGCGGGTTTTCTTCACGGTAACGCTGCCTCTGGTCACGCCGGGAATCCTGACCGGCCTGATCCTGGCCTTTGCCCGCAGCCTGGGTGAATTCGGCGCCACGATTACCTTCGTGTCCAATATCAAGGGCGAAACCCAGACCCTGCCCCTGGCCCTCTATACGTTGACCCAGATGCCCGGGGGAGAAGTGGGCGCCATGCGCCTGTGCCTCATTTCAGTGGTCATCGCCATGGCGGCCCTGGTGGCCTCGGAAGGCCTGGCCCGCCGGTTTGCCGCCTACATCAAAGGATGATTCATGCTGGACCTGCATCTGATCCGACAACAGGGCGATTTCCGGGTGGACGTGGCCTTCCGTTCACCGGAGGTCGGGGTCACCGCGCTTTTCGGCCGCTCCGGGGCCGGCAAGACCTCGCTGGTCAACATGGTGGCCGGCCTGGTGCGTCCGGACCAGGGACACATCGTCGTCAACGGTCGAACCCTTTTTGATGCCACCCAAGGCCTTCATGTCCCTCCGGAAAAACGGCGCATCGGCTATATCTTCCAGGACGGTCGCCTGTTCCCCCATCTGTCGGTCAAATCCAACCTGACCTATGGCATGCGGCGTACAGTGTCCTCCGAGCAGGGTGTCAGCCTGGATGACGTGGTGGATCTTCTGGGCATCGGGCACCTGCTCCATCGGCGACCGGCCAAATTGTCGGGGGGCGAAAAACAGCGCGTCGCTATCGGCCGGGCCTTGCTGACCAGTCCGTCCCTGCTGCTCATGGACGAGCCCCTGGCCTCTCTCGACCGGAGCCGCAAAGCCGAAGTGCTGCCCTTCCTGTCCCGCTTGTGCAGTGAATTGTCGACCCCCATCCTCTATGTCAGCCATTCTCTGGAAGAGGTGCTCAACCTGGCCGATACCATGGTGCTGCTGGATCAGGGCCGGGTGGCCGCGGCGGGGTCCCTCGAGGATCTCATGAACCGCCGCGATTTGCAGCGCTTGACCGGGGCCGCCGATCTGGGGGCGGTGATTGCAACCACGGTGGATGATCATCTGGACGGCCTGACGCGACTTCGTTTCCCGGGCGGGGGCCTCTGGGTGCCTGAAGTGGCCGCACCCCGGGGAAGCCGGCTGAGGGTCCGCATCGGCGCCCGCAACGTGGCCATCGCCCTGCAGGCACCTCCGGAAACCAGCATCCAGAACATCTTCCCGGGCCAGGTGACCGCCATCACGGAGGGGCCCGCAAAGCTGCTGGATGTTCAGATGGATATCGGCTGCCCCCTGCTGGCCCGGATTACCCCCCGGGCCTTGAGCACCCTTGCCCTTGCCCCCGGGAAACGCGTTTTTGCCATGGTGAAAAGTGTCGCGGTCTCCAGAGGCCACCTGAACGTTCCGCTAGATATGAACACCGATTCCCAGAGGAGAACGTTATGACCATTCAGTTTAAACCCATCGGGTACTTTTCGACCCCCTTCAAGGAAGTGCGCGGCATGCCGATCCAGCCTACCGGCGCCAAAGGCGTCTACGGCGCCATCACCATCCTTCCGGAATATCGCGAAGGGCTAACGGATCTGGAAGGCTTTTCCCATGTTTTCGTGCTCTACCACCTGCACGAGATTCAAGGCTACCATCTCAGGGTGACACCATTTCTGGATACCTGCCAGCACGGCATCTTCGCCACCCGCTCACCCAAACGGCCCAATCCCATCGGCCTGTCCGTGATGCGGCTCGACACGGTTTCCGAGGATCTGGTGGTTCTCGAAAACGTGGACGTGCTGGACGGCACCCCGGTCATCGACATCAAGCCCTACGTACCGGACTTCGATATCTGGCAGGCTGACGCTATCGGCTGGTTCGCGGGAAAATCAAACCACGCGGAGCAGCACAAAAGCGACGAGCGTTTCGCCTCTTTCGAGCAGGAGCGCGTGGGGACCTAGACATGGCGGAATTTATTCTGTGTCTATTTTTCCGAGGTGGACATGCCGGACGGAACCCCGCTTTTAGATATTAAACCCTATGTGACCTATTTCGACTACCGGGAAAAGATGCGTTGCGGCTGGTATGAAAAACATTTTAATGACGGCCGCACCCCCGAAAGAGCGATTTTGAAATAGTCGATCCTGAAAAAGTCGCGTAAGGCAACAGCCAAAAAGGCGGATGATCTTTGAAGGTAAGCCAACCAATTGAGCAAGAGGCGCGCAAAGTCTGCTGCAGACCGCAGCCGTTTGTGAAAGTCTATCTCAGCGGCATTGAGGATAGCGTTGGTCTGATCGCCATAAGTGCCCTTGAGCCGATGGCAGTCCATGCGCTGGTCACGCTTTAAATGTCAGATCACCTTCGGTGAGTGGCCACTACACTGACTTTGCAGCCAAATCCGTAGCACTTGTGAGCCTTGCCTTTGCTGATGCACGCCAGGGCCGGCTCGTGAACACGGTAGATTTTGTTTTTGTCGTGGCGACGGACTCTCCGATGCGCTCTCGCCAGCGGGTCATGCGGGGTGGATCGATGGGCAGATCGAGATAGAGAGAATTTTTATAGGATAAACCTGCCCCAGACCACAAGAAGCTTTTTAGCCAGCAGCGGGTGACGGCGCCCCCCTATTTGCCAGCACCGAAAAAAAGACCACGAATCCGTAAAAAGGGATCAAGTAGATTACACTGAGGGTGGCCGCTAGGGGCTCGTTCATCTCAACGGCCAAGGCAATGATCATAATATTGTTACCCCAAACCTGGCTGCCTGATGCGGCTACCCGGTTGGCCCAGCTCCGGGACCGGGCGAAGCCCCAGCCAAGAATGGCCAGCATCAGGGACAGCCCTATGGAATAAACCACACAATAAAGAATCTGTTCAGGGTTGGCCTTGAGATAGGGGAGGTAGCGACCCAGCGCCCCGAAATTTATCCCTACGAGCACGACCATTGAAATCGGATAGCTTATCCGGTTCAGGGGTTCAAGCAGTTCCGGCAACAGCGCCCGGAATACAAACGCCGCTGCGAGGGGGATAAAAATAATCATGGCCAGAAATAGGGCCATATCCGTCAGGGCATAGTCCAAAGTGACATGGGCCAATAACTTGACCATTACAGGCAGGCTGATCGGCACAACCAGGCTGGTCACCACGGCCATGACCAGGCTGTAAGAGATGTTGCCCCGGCACAGGGAGGTAAAAAAAGGAGAAGACACGCCCGTGGAGACCCCGGCCAGCAGGAGCATGGAAAGTGCCAAGGGGGGGTACAATGCCAAAGTGACCCAGTACGCCACGACGGGTGCAATTATGAGGCGCAGCAAGGATCCCAAGATGATTCCCGCCCAGTTCGACATCAGGGCCCGGCCGACATCCGTCGGAGATATTTTAATAAAGGAAAGAAAGAGCAAGGTCATCATCAGGTATTTAATGGTTACGGAAACAGCAGCAGAAGGCCCCGGGAAAACGAGCCCGATCAGAAGCGTACCATATAGCACGACGATCAATATATAATCTTGCTTTCGCATTTATCTTTTCTAAAACGATCGTGTCACGATTTGGCACACAAAGGGAATAAATATGGCGGGCAGCATATTGCCGATTTTTATTGTTTTGATTTCCAACAGCCCAAGGCCGATGGCCATGATCAATAGTCCCCCTACAGCCGACATCTGCGAAACAACTTCGGGCACCAAGAATCCTTTGATAGCCGAGGCGGCAACGGTGATCAGCCCTTGATAAAGGAAGACGGATACAGCGGAAAACAAAACGCCGATCCCTAACGTCGAGGCAAACAGAATGGATGTGATGCCATCGATAACGGATTTGGCAAATAATGTCTGGTGATTCCCGGACAGTCCGCTTTCCAAAGCGCCGACGATGGCCATGGCCCCAATACAAAAAAGGAGACTGGCATTTACGAATCCTTTGGAGACACTTTGGCCGTCCCCTGAACACATGCGGCCGAGCCAGTTGCCGAGACGATTGAGCCTCTTCTCGATGCCAAGCAGTTCCCCTAAAAAGCTGCCAATCACCAGGCTGTAGATAACGACCACGGTGGCATCCGTGTTCAGGGCGGTCCGCAGGCCGATCATAACAACAGCCAGCCCGATGGCATGCATTATTGTTTGGCTGTATTGACGGGGAATGCTTCCCCTGAAGAGCAGACCGATCAGACTTCCCAAAATGATACTCAACGTGTTGACAACGGTTCCAATCATCGAACGCTCGACATGGATGGCACCTAAATGCAGCGGAATAGACGACGTCAATGCCAAAGAGGCGACAGCCGGGGGCCCACCGATGGTAGCAGGCGCTTGCCCCAAAATGTGGTAAGCGAAGATTGCGCATACCGCATCCTATAAAGAATGCGATATGCGCAGCAGGGGACTTGCTCAAGGTTGGGATAGGGTATCATTTGCAGGTTATCCGGGTCGAGATCGGTGACGATATAAGGGCCAACCGTACTGAAGGTGTCAAAGCATGATGTGGCTACGGACATACTTCATGGTTGTGCCCATCTCGAACCACGCATCCCACGAATAGCGAAAAATCCGTGGACGGAACTCATTGTTCCGGCACTTTCTTCTTGAACAGCCAGGCTGCTATGAAAGGCGACGTCCATAAAATGATGGTGACCACGCCTAATACCAGGCTGACAGGGCGCTCTAAGAAAGACATGAGCTGCCATTCGCTTTTGATCATGGAAACCATGAAGCTATCTTCCAACAGTCTGCCCAACACCAAACCCAGTATGGCCGGCGCGACGGGAATATCGTTCACCTCCATGAAGTATGCCAATATGCCGCAAAACAGCATGATCCCCACGTCAAATGTAGCGTTGTTAATGGCAAAGGCCCCCACAATGCAGAATATTAAGATAACCGGCATCAGAATCTTACGCGGCACCCGCAGCATCTGGCAGCCTGCCAGGATGGCCATAAAGCCAAAGGGAATCAGGAGCAAGTTGGCCAGAATAAAGGTGATATATACCGCGTATAGAATTTCCGGGGTTTGCTGGAATATCATCGGGCCGGGCTTGAGGCCTTTCATGAACAGCACCCCGATCACGATGGCCGTAATAGAGTCTCCGGGGATGCCAAAGACCAGGGCAGGTACCCATGCCCCGCTTAAGCCGGCGTTGTTGGCGGTCCCCGCATCCACGATGCCTTCTATGTGACCTGTGCCATACTTCTCCGGGGTTTTGGAGAATTTCTTTGAAAGCGCATACGCAATCCAGGCACCGATATCAGCGCCCGCACCGGGCAGGATACCCACCGCCGTACCAAGGAGGCTGGAGCGCATTATATTCAGTTTGTATTTACGCACCGTTTTACCGACACCCTTAAACATATTTTTCAAGATGACCGCGCACTGGGTGCCGGAAAGATCGCCGGTGGATACGTTGCGCATCACTTCGGACACACCGAACATGCCAATCATGGCCGGAATGAAGTTGAAGCCGTTCATTAAGTCCGTGCTCCCGAAGGTGAAACGGGCAAAACCGAAGGTCTCAGATACACCCACCGTGGTCATCATAAGACCGATGAGGAGTGAGATTAGGCCTTTAATTAAAGAGCCCTTGCTGACAAGAACCGAGCAGGACAGGCCAATGCAGGCAAGCCAGAAGTATTCATAGCAGGTAAACTGCATGGCTACCTCGGCTAGGAACGGCGCAAGGACGATCAGTATTAAAGAACCTATTAAACCGCCGATAGCCGCTACAATGACATCCGTGCCCAGCACAAAGCCCGCCTTGCCCGCCAGAGTCAAGGCGTGGGATTCATCCACGTATGCCGCTGAAGAAGGCGTGCCCGGAATACGCACCAGTGCGCCAGGGATATCGCCGGCAAAAATAGCCATGGCCTCCATGGTTACGATGGCCGCCAAGGCGGGTACCGGGTCCATGAAAAAAGTTACCGGCACCAAAAGGGCGGTGGCCATGGTGGCGGTCAGCCCGGGTATGGATCCCACAAACAGGCCATAAGCACCTGCGACAAAGATTACCATCAATACGTAGGGCTGAAAAACGAGCCCGCCCGCAACTAGAATATGTTCTAACATGATTAAAAGCCCCACAGCCCCCAAGGGAGCGGTACCATCAGTATTTTAGCAAACAAAAGATATATCCCCATGGTCACAGTGGCTGACATAAGGATGGTCCATTGCCAGGATGTGCCCAGCCACTTCATCAAAAAAGCCATTAAGATCAGCGAAGTTAACAAAAAACCCACATGGTCTGCCACCAGCATGTAGGTTACGATGATGCCTAAAACCAATAGGATATTCACCACAGCCGCCGCGCCCAGCCCAACCCATTGGGCATGAAGAATCCTTTCGCCGCGCCGGATGCTTCCCAAGGCTAACCCAATCCCGGCTACGATGAATAATCCGGCCAACACGTTTGGGAAAAACTCTGGGCCGGGCAAACCGTCGGGCTGGGCCGGAAAACCCCGCGTATACATCATAACGGCTAGCCCGAAAACGATAGCGCAAAAACCGATCAGGGAGTTGCTTAATCGCATGGGATCAATACCTTTGCCATTGTAAAACCGGTGGGCCGAAAACCGGCCCATCGATTTTACGATTGTTTGCGTCATAATAATCAGATCTGATTTGGCATTACTTGATCAGGCCTGCCGCTTTCATAACCTCGCCGAAGCTCTCATCGGAGGAAGCCACATACTCGGTGAAGTCGGACGATCCCATCCAGATCATGCCAAAGCCGCGATTCTTCATGAACTCTTGGAATTCAGCGCTGTTGTACACTTTAGCAATGGCCGCTTCCAACACCGCTGTAATTTCCTTGGGGGTCCCCTTGGGAGCTGCGATGCCGCGCCAAACCGCAAAGGTCCAATCCGAGCCCAGTTCTTTCAGAGTGGGGACGTCGGGGTAGATGGGGTTTCGCTGGTCGCTCATGACAGCCAGAGGTTTAACTTTGCCGGCATCGATCAAAGTCGCTGCTTCGGGCAAGGAGCAGATGGCCATGTCGATGCCTTTGGCCATTAGGTCCTGCAGTGCCGGCGCGGCACCCTTGCTGGGAATCCACTTGACGTCAGTGGTATCAAAGCCCAGCGATTGCAGCCAGCCGGCCATGGCCAGGTGCCAGGGACCGCCTCTTCCGACACCCGAGCCTGCCAGCTTACCGGGACTGCTTTTGATCTGATCAATCAACTTCGCGTAATCCCCGAAGGAATCAGGGCGTACGTTGATGGCTGCGTAATCAGCGTTGACCAGGGCGATGAAAGTCATGTCTCGATAGGTGAGATCCGTAAGGCCCATCCAATGCATCATATCAATTTCCGACACGGGCATGCCAATGGTGTAGCCATCGGGTTTTGCGGTGGCAATGGCGGTATGACCAACCACACCGCTACCGCCGGTGCGATTCACAACGTTGACCGGGACACCCAGTTCTTTTTTGAGTAAAGTAGCGATCATTCGCGAAACGGCATCGGTTCCGCCACCAGCCCCATAGGGGCAAATTAACTGGATAGGCCGATCCGGGTATTCGGCCATTGCCGTGCCCGTAACCGCGCCAAGCGCTAGAATCAAACTCAGAATGAACACGAATGCGACATTACGACTCATCTCAACCTCCCCATACAATTGATGTTTTGGCATGAACCAACTACACCACGTAGTTGATTCGCCAAACACGTCGTTAGGTATCTTTTCCCAGGTATCAAATAACGATTATCCATCGACGAAAGCCATCCCTATCGTTTTCTTGGCAATCAAAAACCATGTCATCGACGGGTTAAAGAATAAAAACCGACGACAACCGTATTCAAACCGGTTTGTCCCTATGGGGGAGTATTGGGACGCAGACGCTGCGGGCTCCACCGGCGATTTTATCCGATAAACCAGGACATCTTCCATGTCGGGTAGAAGATGTCGGTCTGGCTTAGGCGTAAATTAAGGCGGTATCTATGCCGCCTTGACCGTGTTTGAAAGCGTACCTGTTTTTTCTATTTGGACTTCCACCACATCGCCGGGTTCCATGGGTGCGATGCCTTTTGGTGTTCCGGTGGTCACGATATCGCCCGGGCAAAGGGTGAGGCACCGGGACAGGTAACTTAACAAGGTTTCCACATCGAACACGCATTGGCTTGTATTGTCATCCTGCATCAATTCACCGTTAAGATAAGTTTTCACTTGCAGGTTATTCGGGTCGAGATCGGTGACGATATAGGGGCCAAAAGCGCTGAAGGTGTCAAAACTTTTCGATATGGTGAGATTGAAAGGATTCTTGGCAACCAGATCACGTTCGGTTATGTCATTAAAACAAGAATAACCTAAGATGTATTGTTTTGCCTTCTCTTCCGGGACATCTTTCATGGTTTTTTTGATAACCACCGCTAATTCGCCTTCGTAGTCGACGCGGGTGGCCGTCTTCGGATAGACAATCGCATCCCCCGGTCCGATCAGCGATGAAGGGGGTTTCAAAAAATAGAGCGGTTCTTCGGGTGGGGTCGCTCCGATCTCCTTGATGTGTTCCAGATAGTTCTGGCCGATACAGACAATCTTGGTCGGCAATATGGGGGGAAGCAAATCGACTTCTGCGAGCGGGTATCGCTTTCCGGTCTCGGCCGGATCGCCTAAAATGGAACCATCGAGCTCGAGCAGATCTTCACCGGAAACAATACCGAAATGGACTTGGCCGTCGTGGGAATACCGGGCATATTTCATGGGAAATCTCCTTTTTATTGATAAGCCATCTCATATCGAGCGGAAAAACATTTTTGAGATAGCATCTAGTCGCGCAGCCATTCGGGGAGCTCGGCGTCCGGTACCCCGGCGAAACAGCACTGATAGCGGCATTTCGCACAACTTCCCTTGAACCCCGGCAATGTGGGTTCGCCTTTAATTCCTTCGACGATGGCGATGGCTTTCTTGACATTTTCTTCCGGGCCGTCGATCACCAGGACCACCGCTCCGGCCGATTCGCCAATACCTCCCGAGGCCACGTGCTTGGCATCCACATCGGCCAGAATTTTCAAGGCCTGGATTTCGGTGACGACCTCCGCATTTGGGATCAAGAACATGCCGAAATCGGCCCCCATTGTATAATCCAATGTTTTGGCACCCGTGTAAGCACAGGCTTCATCGACGTTTGGCACCAGTTTCTCGAGACCAACGGGTACGATATATTTCAGTCCTTGAGACACTGCGGTACCCAAGGTTACCCCCATGGTGCCGCCGTCGAAGCCGGAAGAGATAACCGCCACCTTGCCGTTTACGTCGATCGCATTGGCCCCCTTGATGAGAACGGTCTCCTTATGAAAGTCGGTGAGGGCCTCGGGCAGAGATTTCTCGGATTGCTCTCCCTTATATAAGATAATCGGAAACGGTGTGCGCTTGTCCGCATCCGTCACACAGAGCATCCTGTGCGAACTGGTGCCGGCCGTAAATTTCTCCGGCGGGATATCCACGCGGCCGCAGATTTCCTGCGCTACATAGGCATTGGTCGTTCCACCGTTAATAATCACATAACCCTTTGCGCTGGCGGTTTTGACGGCAGGCATCTGGGCGACACCTTTTCCAATAAGTCTTCTCGATTCTGATGGGACGAGCGTTACAGCAGCTTTCATGTTGTTCTCCTTTTTCGATTTAAGGACCGCAGGCTAACTCTTCTAAGACGTCCACATGCCGACTGAAGATGACCGTTCGATAAGAGAACGGCCGTACTTCGGCCAGGTGTTGTTAAAAACAGGTGCGCTACAACAGGCCGCGGTAAGCACCGCCATCAACAAGGATGTTTTGCCCGGTAATGTATCCGGCTGGCATACTGGCTAAAAAGGCCGCCAGCGCTCCGAAATCGGACGGATCGCCCATCGTACCGATCGGAATGTCGGCTGCCATTTCCTCGTAAACCTGCTCGACCGGCTTGGTTTCACGCGCGGCGGTATCCTGGGCCACCTGATTCACGCGCGATGTCTTGTGGATACCGGGTAGCAACGCATTGACGGTAATCCCATAAGGCGCCAGCTCGGTTGCTATGGTTTTGAGGAATCCGGTCAAACCGGCCCGGGCCATATTGGATAACAGCAGGTTGCCGATGGGTTGTTTGACGGAAATAGATGTAATTGCAATGATTCGGCCCCAACGTTTGGATTGCATTCCCGCGGCAACACCATGGATCAGATGGACGGCACTCAGCAAATTCAGCTCCAGAGCTGTCGGGTAGGCCTCGATCGGAGTGCTGGCAAAGGTGCCGGGAGGCGGTCCGCCCGCATTGGTCACCAGGATATCCGGCGCGCCCACCGAATCACAGACCGAGGCCAGCAGGCTTTGAATATCTTCGGGTCGGCTCACGTCAGCGCCAAATCCTATGACTTCGGTTCCGGTCTTGGTTGCAATCTTTTGGGCCGCCTGTTCGGCATCGCCGGTGTGACGGGCGCAGACGGCGACCCGGCATCCTTCGGCGGCCAGTTTTTCGGCGCAACCGAATCCCAAGCCCCTGCTGGCCGCGGCTACCAGAGCGGTTTTCCCCCTGATTCCGAAATCCATCGTGATTCCTCTCGTTGGGTGCTCACAGGTCGTTTTCGCCTATCGCATCGGCCGCCAACTGGATCGGGTGTACCGTCCGAACTTTCGATCCGTTGCCTAGCTGCGCCGCAATCGTCATACGGCAACCCGGACAACCGGTAGCAAGGATAGACGCGCCTGTACGCTGTATATTTTTAATCTTTTTAGACGTTATCGCGGCAGCGATTTCCGGATGGTCCACCTGAAAGACACCCCCGCCGCCGCAGCATTTTTCGGCCTCCGGCATCTCGACGAAGTTCGCATTGGGCAGTCGCCGAAAAAACGCGCGCAATTGGGGGCCGACGCCTTGGCCTTTCGATAAGTGGCAGGGATCGTGATAGGTGAAAGTCACAGGATGGCGATTGTCTAAGAGTTCCGGCAACCACACGTGGTTCTCGGCAACGAACTCCATCACGTCACGTGTTTTTTCAGACAGGCGTACCGCGGCATCAATCAGGGCATCGTCAACGTTTTGGCCATCTGCTTTCATCTCTTTAAGCAGTGGAACATATTCCCGGCGAAGGGCCGCGCCGCAGGTCGCGCAGTCAACGATTACCGCGTCGCTATCGGCCCGCGAAAAGGTTTCGACCACGTCACGGATGCTTTCAAGCGCCAACTCCCTTGCGCCCGATAAAATAATCGGAATACCGCAGCATCCTTGTCCTTTCGGTGTTTCGACCTCAACGCCCATACGGGGCAGCACCTTGAGAACGGCCTTGCCGATCTCATCGGAGAGATAGTTGGTCGCGCAGCCGTGAAAATAGAGGACACGGGCGCGTATCGGCCCGACGGCCGGCGTTTTCGCGGGGGCCGTATGGTTGAACGGCTGTTGGTTGTATGGGGGAATCCCGGCCACGGGAATGTTGGCGGGCGCGCCACGCATGATGAGCCTTCTGAAATGCCGGTCGGCCCAAGCCGCAAAGCGCGCCGAGGCCGATAGCATCCACTTTTTAGCCAAAATGCGGTAAATGGCTTTTTTGCGCCAATCGATGCCGATTTGCCGTGTTGCCAGCCAACGCATACCGGAGAACAGCTGGGTGCTTTGCACACCGCTCGGGCAGGCAGTCATACAGGCCCCGCATAGCAGACAACGGGAAAGGATTTCCTTCATCGATGGCGAAAGCCCCAGGCTGGCTTCCAGAATTCGCTTTGATAATTGAACCTTGCCGCGCGGACTGACGGTCTCTGTCAAACACACTTGATAGACAGGGCAGGCGCTTAGACAAAGTCCGCATTTGCTGCAATTATCCGGCTTGGAAATGACGCCCTGCAAGGAGGGCGTATCCTTACGGGTATTGTTCGCAGACGGCTGTCGTTTCATCTCGGGACCCCTCAATCTTCCCATACGCGTTTTCCCGAATCGTTCATCCATACAGTCCCGCAAGAAGATCAATACAACTTGCCGGGATTGAGTATGCCGCGCGGGTCCAGAACCTTTTTGATATCGCGCATAAGGCCTCGGCTGTCTTTATGAAGGAACAGATCCAGATAGTGGATTTTCGCCGTTCCGATGCCATGTTCGCCTGACAAGGCCCCGTCGAGTTCGGCCGCCTTCTTCACCATATCCGCCTCCGCCTGTTTAACTCGGCGCCATTCATCAGGATCGGCTTTGTCCATCAGGAAATGCGGATGAAGGTTGCCGTCGCCGGCATGGGCCACGGTCGGGATGAGCAGATCGTACTTTTCAGCAATCCCGCGAATGGCTGTTATCATGGCCGGCAGATGTTGCACGGGAACGGTAATATCTTCGGCGACACAATTCGGCCGAACACGGGTCATCACCGCAAACTGGTTGCGGCGGGCCGCCCACAGCGCGTCACCTTCTTCGGGCGTCTTCGCGACGTTTACCTTAGCGGCACCCTGATCACGGCAAATCTTCGCGATGGTTCCCACCTGGCGGTCGAGACTTTCTTCCACCCCGTCGACCATAATGAGCAGCAAGCCGGCCGCTTCCACAGGCAAACCGGCATGCGTATACTCCTCGATAAGGTTGATAGAGGTATGGTCCATAAGCTCCAGAGCCACCGGAAGAATTCCGGCCGCGATAATTTGGGTCACGGTTTTACCGGCGGCTTCGAGATCGGAAAATACCGCCTGAATCGATCGCTGGCCTTCCGGCTGGGGAAACAGTTTCAGGGTGATTTCCGTAATGACCCCAAGGGTGCCTTCGGAACCGCAGAACAGGCTGGTCAGATCGATACCGGTGACATTCTTGACCGTGCGTCCGCCCGTTTTGATGATTCGGCCATCGGCCATAACGACGGTCAGCCCCAGCAGATAATCCCGGGTCACACCATATTTTACCCCCTTGAGGCCGCTGGCATTTTCAGCAACATTGCCGCCTATGGTGCTCACATTCAGGCTGCCTGGATCAGGAGGATAGAAAAGGCCGTGGCGTGCCAGCTCAGCCTGCAAGTCGCCGTTGACAACGCCCGGCTGTACCACGGCCAGCCGGTTTTCCCTGCTAATTTCGATGATGCGGTTCATTCGCGAAAACGCCAGTACGATGCCGCGCTTTTCCGGCACGGATCCCCCGCTCAAATTCGTTCCCGCTCCGCGCGGCGTAACCGGAATCCATTCCCTGTCGGCAATTTTTAAAATACTGGCGACCTGATCGGTTGACTTCGGCAACAGGACAGCTTCGGGCAGGCTTTCGGAAATGGCCGCATCGTAAGAATAGCAGATCAAATCTTCCGGCCGGTCAAGATAGTTGTCCGAGCCCACCACATCTCGTAGTTCGTCCTGCAAGTGTTTGGGAAACATCGCTTATGCTCCTATATATCCAGTTCGGCGTACGGATCGGACCACTCGGAATCGGTAACCTAGGGACCACGCAATCGTGTAAATGAACCCCCAAATGATCCTTCTTCTTGCTGCCGGTCCAAGGGGGTGCAAGGCCGCCGGCCCATTCAGCGGCATCCATCCCATGTGATGCTTCAATGGCTGGTTTCCCTTTCCCAAAGCGAAATAAGATTCCCCGACCGATCGAAATTTAACCGAAGTGAAGATGGATCCACCGTGACATCGGCCCTGCCGGCCAAATCCGCCAGGCAGCCCTCCGATACCAACAGGCAGGCCAGATCCAGCGTATTTTTAATATGGACAAGACGCAGATCCCGCATCGTATAGGGCCGGATCGTCTTAAGGGCGGCGGCGACGGCTTCCTTGTCGGTTGCAAAGGTCAAGGGCACCATTCCGGATTCAGGGCAGCAGGATGTCAGGCAATTCACCGCCGTAACAGCAAAATCGATTTTGTCGACTAACCGTTTGACCGTAAAGTCAGCCTGACCGATTCCCAGGGCGGCCCCTTCGGATGCCTTGGTCAGATCCCGGACAAAAATCCGGGTGATCTTGGGCGAAGAACGTCGCGCACCGCATGTGCAGACATCCCGGCCTACCACGTTGGGATCGATGCCCTCGCCACTGATATCTTTTCCCAGCTCATCCACGACCAGCAAATCGATCTTATCGAGGGGCAGGGTGGGGAGGTATTGACGTGCCGATTTTAAAAGCGCGGTCTCAACGGCTACGATATCCTCCGCCAAAGCCATCTTTAAATCGCAGGTTTCATGGTGCTGGTTTTCCACCAGCCCGACCCCGAACAATACGCGGCAGCGTTTAATGAGTTCTGTTCCAGCCGTGCTGATGACATCATAATAGCCGCGTTCCATGGTCAGGCGATGATAGTGCTCGGCACCGACTTGATTCCCCAGGCCGATGGCCATCATCTTGACCAGTCCGCTTTCCGTCTTTCCGAAAAAATTGGTGTGCGGCTTCACGCGATTGATCAGTACAATACCGTCGGCTTCATGGGCCAGGCGATCGACAAACAGCGATATCCCGTCCGTCTCGCCCATCGGGACCACGTCCATGGTGGCTTTCACCGGTGCCCCCACCCGCTCCTCGCAAACCCCGCGCGCCCGAAGCACTTCGATTTGTCCCTCGGGCGTTGCGCCGCCATGGGAGCCCATGGCCGGTGTGATAAAAGGTGTGCATCCTGCGCTTTTCAATCGGGCGACCACTTCCCTGACAACCGCAGCGAGATTGGCGACACCCCGGCTGCCCACGCCCACAGCGATGCGCATGCCGGCCGTTAAGATGGATGTCTTGTCCAGCCGATCCCATTCTTTTTGAACCGCTGCAGGGATATCCACGGCAGGGGGCACCTGATACATCTGCCGCACCAGTTTCATTTCCGGCAGGTCAATGTCCGTGTCCTTAAATTCGGCTAATTGCAAACTCAGACCCTCCCAGACAACCGGCGCATGGCGTACATATCAATCGCCCCCTTGCTATTCACCCGGATCATCACATCAGGCTCGGCAACCACAATACCAGCTGGGGAAAAAGAATCACCAGGAGCAGCGCCAGAAGCTGCAAGCCGATAAATGGAAACACGCCTTTGTAGATTTGCCCCATCGTCACGTAATCCGGTGCGATACCTTTCAGATAGAACATGGAATAGGCGAACGGTGGTGTAAGAAACGACATTTGAAGATTTACGCAGGTCACAATGGCGAACCAAAGGGGGTCGAAACCCAATTCGATCGCAATCGGAGTGAAAATCGGGATAACGATGAACAGAATGCCGATCCAGTCGATAAACATCCCCAGAACGGTTACCATCAGCATCATGACAACCAGGACACCCCATTTACCCAGCGGCAGACCGATGACAAACGCGCCGATGAACTTGGCGCCATTGAGCGCCATGAAGACGCCGCTGAACATGACGGCGCCGACCGTTACGAACATGATCATGGTCGTAATGCGCAGCGTTTGCAGTGCGGAATCATAGAGTATTTTCCGGGAAAAGCGTTTATAGCCGATGGCCACAATGACGGCGCCAAAGGCCCCGACGGAGGCCGCTTCCGTCGGTGAAGCGACACCGATCAGAATGGTCCCCAAGGTAGCAAAAATTAAAAACATCGGAGGCAGCATATATACGGCTATCTCGACTAAGATCTTCGAAAGAGGAACCTCCGCTAGCTCTTCTTTCGTCATGGCGGGGCCGTATTCCGGCTTTATGAAGCAGACGATCATGGTGTAGAGTATATACAAACCGGCTAAAAGGACCCCGGGTACGATAGCAGCGATAAACAATTTGGCCACTGACAGACCGGCCGTGGGGCCGTACAATAACAGCATGACACTTGGTGGAATAAGAATGCCAAGGGTTCCCCCGGCGCAGATCGAACCGGTGGCCAGCGGGATGTTGTATTTTCGTTTGAGCATCGCCGGCAGGGCCATCAATCCCACGATCGTTTCTGTCGCGCCAACCACGCCGGCGGTTGCGGCAAAAACAGTGCATAGCGATATGGTCGATACGGCCAGTCCGCCCCGCAATCTGCCCAGCGCACGGTATAAGGCGTTGAACAGCTTTTCAGCAGCCCCCGACTGGGTAAGGATGGCCCCCATAAAAATAAAAAGCGGCACCGCGGGCAGGACTTCGCTTGCCATAACCCCATAAATGCGGCTGACGAACTGGTCGTACACCATCGGCGCCCACCCGCCGATAATCCCGAAGATCAGACCCAGGCCGCCAAGTGCGAGATATAGGGGCAGTCCGCTCATGACGGCCATCAAGACACCGAAGAACATGACAACAGCAAGATGTTCAGAACTCATAGGGTTCACCTCTCAAGGCCAGCGAAGCATTCTTGACCAACTCGACAATTCCTTGCAGAAACATCATGGTGAAGGCTACCGGCAAAACGGTCTTGATAGGATACACCGGCGGCTGCCAATAGCTGATGTAGGAATGCTCCATTATCTTCCATGAGTAGGCCGCGTATTTGTAGCTGTAGATGATGAGAATGCCATACAGGGGAAGGAAGATAAAAAGGTACATGAGCGTATCGAACCAGGCCTGAACTCTTGTGGGATACATGTTATAGAGCACGTCGACCCGGACATGGAGTTTATGCTTCAAACCGTAGGCACCGCCCAGCATGAACAGCGCCGCATACTCCATCCATGTCAATTCGTAGGCCCATTTGGTTGGCGCCTGGAAGAAATAACGCATGATGACATCGTAAACCGTACCCATAACCAACGGTACGATTAGCCAGCAGGCGATTTTGCCGGTCCATTCACTGACAAACTCGATACAGGCGAAAGTTTTCCGAAGTGCATTCATTTTTGTCGCATCCTATCTTTTCCCATCGTTCCCAATTTAGCGACCGGCGATAGGCAGGGCGGTATACGCCAAGTTCTTTCCTAAAAGCAGGCTGGCCTTCGCCATGGCTGTCCGGGGGCGGCGGCTACCGCCCCCGAAGGGAGGTGACCGCATCGGCAGCCACACCCCAAACCATATGTCCGGCACGTCTATTTGAACGACACTTCTGCTTCTACTTGTTGAATTTGCATGTACGGACGGTAGAGTTCCAAAAATTCCTTTTGCGACTGCCAGACTTTCTGAAACATTTTGTCCGGGTGATGATCGTATTTCTCAACAAAGCGGTTGAGAATTTCCTGCTGCATGTCTTTCGGGAATTTTATGATTTCGACGCCCATTTCCTTGTATTTCTGAAAGGCCCGGCAATCATCGAGCAAGAAGTGGGAAAGCGCCCGGGTAAGGCTGGCATCACCGGCGCGTCGCACAATGGCTTGCAAATCGGGAGGCAGGGCCTTCCATTTTTTGGGATTTACGATCAGTTCGTGGAAGCAGGCCATCTGGTGAAGCCCTGGGAAATACATGTACTTGGCGACTTCATGAAATCCCAACGGTAGGTCCAGGACAGGCGTTGCAAATTCGGCGGCATCGAGCGTACCGCGCTGGAGGGAAGGAACGATGTCCCCGGCCGGCAACGTTACGACGGAAGCACCGATTTCCGAGAGGATCTGTCCCCATATCAGGGAGGTCCTGTATTTCAATCCCTTATAGTCCTGCAGGCTTTGAATTTTCTTGTTGGCCCACCCGCCGCTTTCGGCATACGTCATGGCCACCGGATAAACGATAACCTGGTCACCGTAAATTTCCTGATACAGTTCCAGACCGCCGCCGGCAAACATCCATGTAAAAAAACCTTTCAGGTCGAAAAAGGCCGGCGTGGCCGCCATCAGTGTAAGGGAGGGGAATTTGCCGATATGGTAGCCCGGCCAGGTATGCCCGGCATCGAGGATGCCGACGCGCACCGAGTCGAATATTTCGAAGGCCGGTACAATTTCGCCTGCTGAGTAGAGATCGATTTTCATCCTCCCACCGCTCATCTCCTCGACATCTTTGGCCCAAATTTCGGCGTCCTTGTGGACCCACAATGCCTGCGGCCACGGTGTCTGGACCTTCCACACGATGGGATCTTCCTTCGTCGCGCTTGCGGCCATGGTGCCCGGTGCAGCCACAAGAGCTGCGATGATAAACGCCGATAAAACAACCGCACTGATTCTAAAAGTTGTCCAACGCATGTTACCTTCCTCCCTTTTGATGATGTTGCAACAGTGTACTGGTCTTTACCGCTTCTCCCTAAGTAAATGTGTTTGTGATGAATAAGTCGTATATGGCGCCGTATGTCCGACCATTTGCGCCACTCTCAGTTGGTATCAGTGTCTTTATCGATGCCGCATAGCTTCATGGCGGCTCTCTTCTTCTCGGTCATGTTGGCCTTGCGGCCGATCATGATGCGCTGCGCTTGAGGAGAGCCGGCCCCATGCATGGATTCGGTCAGGTAGCCCACCGCTGCCGTTCCCAAGGTCAGGTTCTCGATCAGGCGCAAAATACGCATGCGATCAGCGGTTGCGATGCCGGGCTGCGCTTTGAAGTACTTCTTCACCCACTTGCTGGTCGCACCGCCATCCAGATCCTTTTCGGACGGCAAGGTCACCATCAGTCCACCGGCAATATCCTGTGCTAGCCGTGCAATTTCGTAAGGGAATCGGGTCACATTCTGCTTATGGATGTTGGCCAGCAAGGTGTTGACGGCATAGGTGCCGCTGAGTTTTTTCTTCCCTTCAGTGGCGCAGGCCAGGCAGCCGCAATAGAGGGTCTCATTGAGATGGTTCATCTCGATGAGCTTGTCCCTGATGTGTGAGGCTTTGGCGACGCCGTTGTATTCGGCGGCGAGTTGGCTGGCGCCGATGAGCACGTCGCCCACCCCGACTTTGCAGGCATAGCTTTGACGATGATAGGCGGCAAACATCTCTACAAGGGATCCGGCGAATTCATATTCGCCGCACATAAACACCCGGTCCCATGGGACAAAAACGTCGTCAAAAACCACCAGCGCTTCATGCCCGCCAAAAAGCAGATTGCCCTGATCGATCGTGCCGCCTTCCAATTTTCGGGTATCGCAGGACTGGCGTCCCATGATGTAAAGGATGCCATCGGTGTCACTGGGCAGACCAAAGGAAATCGCATAGTCGCTGTCCGCCTCTCCCAGGGCAATGGTCGGCATGACAATCACCTCATGGGAATTAACGGCACCGGTCTGATGGGCTTTCGCGCCGCGAACGACAATGCCATCATCCCGCTTTTCCACCACTCTCAGGAAGTGATCCGGATCCGGTTGTTGGTGGGGCGGCAAACTGCGATCCCCCTTGGGATCGGTCATGGCACCGTCGCATACCAGGTCATTCTCTTGAACATAAACGAGATATTCCTTGAACCTTTGATTGTAAGGGGTGCCATATTTTTGGTCGATGTTATAGGTGATGATGGACAGGGCATTGAGAGCATCCATGCCGACACAACGCTGGAAACAACAGCCGGTTTTGCGTCCGAGAAGCCGTCCCATTTTGCTCTTTTTGACCAAGTCATCGGTGCTCTGGTGGATGTGGGTGAAGCGGTTGATGCGGTTCCCGGTAAGGTGGGATCGTGCTGTCATTAATTCTTCGTATTCAGGCCGGTGGGCTAGTTCATATGTCTTGGCAACGGCATTCATCGAGGGCCTGATAATTGGGTCATCCACAACATTTTCAACCCGTTTTCCAAACATGTATACTTCAAGATCAAGTTCTCTTAGGCTTTGTTCGTATTGTTCGGGTGTCATCATGGGCATGTTATTTTTTTCCTTTTTACGTCGGCGTCCTTAAATTTTCCGTGTTATCGCACCTGTTGACAAAGACGGCGGTAGGTCTCTATCCGTTCCATTGAATCTCTTTTCGCCTTAGCGAATAATTTCTTTGCCATTTCAGGAGACTGCTGCATCAGGGAAGCATATCGAACCTCGCTCATGAGAAATTCCTCGAAATCCGCTTCTGGCGGTTTGGAATCAAGGATAAATGGATTAGCGCCATTTGTTCTGAGATCGGGATTATACCTGTAAAGAGACCAGTAACCCGCTTCAACCGCCCTTTTTGCCTGGTGTTGGGAATGTCCCATGCCCGATTTAATGCCATGGTTTACGCAGGGCGCATAGCCGATGACCAGAGAGGGGCCATCATAGGCCTCTGCCTCCCGGATGGCTTTTAATGCCTGACTTTTATCGGCGCCTATGGCCACCTGGGCTACATACACATAGCCGTAACTGATCATCATCATGCCCAGGTCTTTTTTCTTGCTTCGTTTTCCAGATGATGCAAATTTTGCTATGGCTGCTGTGGGAGTTGCTTTGGACGACTGGCCGCCGGTATTGGAGTAGACTTCGGTGTCAAATACCATTACATTGATATTCTCACCGGAAGCCAAGACGTGATCAAGGCCGCCGAACCCAATGTCATAAGCCCATCCGTCTCCTCCAAAGACCCAATTTGAGTGCTTGACAAAAAGGTGGCTTTTTTGGACGATCCGGCCCAAACGGGAATCATTTTCAAAGGGTTTTAATGCTGCGGCCAGTTTTGTGGCCCTGGCCCTCGATCCTTTGGTTTCATTCATCCCCTCAAGCCATTCCCTCATTGCCGTTTCAAGTTTTTTATCGACCCCTTCGTCCAATACCTTTTTGATGTCTGACGCCAAAGCCCGGCGAACGGTTTTGGCGCCCACATGCATTCCATATCCATATTCGGCGTTGTCTTCAAAAAGGGAGAATCCCCAGGCAGGACCGTGACCGCAACTGTTTTTGGTGTAGGGCACCGATGGTGCCGATCCACCCCAGACCGTTGCACAGCCGGCAGAATTGGAAACCACCATCCGGTCTCCGAAAAGCTGGGTAATCAACTTCGCGTACGGGGTCTCGCCGCAACCGGCACAGGCTCCTGAAAATTCGATCAGCGGTTTGAGGAACTGGCTTCCTTTTACAGTGGAAATCTGTTTGTCGGTAAGTTCCGGTGGCTCAATGTCTTTGACATAGTCCCACAGCTCCACATAGGTATCCCGTTTGTCTGCAAGGGGTTTCAACTCAATTGCCTTCTCTTTTGCGGGGCAGACATCTACGCAGTTTCCGCAACCCGTGCAGTCAAGAGCTGAAAATCCCATGAAATATTTACCTTCATAACTCTTGCCCAAGGCCTTGGGGGCTGTCATACTTGGAGGGGCCTTTTCAACCTGTTCATCAGAAAGCAGCATGGGTCTGAGCACCCCATGGGGACAGACAAAGGCGCACTGGTTGCATTGTATACAGTTATCCGGACTCCAGTCGGCAACAAACAGAGAAATGGCTCTTTTCTCATATTTTGTCGTGCCGGTCGGATAGGTCCCGTCCTCATTTCCGTTAAAGACGCTAACCGGAAGGGTGTCTCCTCTCTGCTGGTTCATTGGACCCAGTATTTTTTCGACAAATTCAGGGACATCTACTTCTTGGGTTTCATGGTCACCGACGGCATCCTTCCAGGACGTCGGGACATTAACCTTTAGCGATGCTTCCATGCCCTGATCAATGGCCTGAAAGTTCATCTCCACGACACTTTTTCCCTTCCTGCCGTAATTTTTTTCAACCTCCTTTTTCAGATATTTTGCAGCATCGTCGGCGGGTATGACCCCGGTAAGTTTGAAAAACGCAGCCTGCATGACCATGTTGATCCTGTTGCCAAGTCCGATTTCCCTTGCAAGATCAACGGCGTTGATGGTGTAAAAATTCACATCCTTGGCAGCAATGGTCTGTTTCAAGCTAGCAGGCAACTCTTTTTCCAGGTCATTTTCCGACCAAATGCAATTCAAGAGAAAAGTTCCACCCGGCTTAATATCATCCAGAAGATTGTATTGATGAACATAGGCTTGGTTATGGCAAGCAATGAAATCCGCATTGGTAACCTGGTAGGAGGATCGAATCTTGGTGTCGCCAAATCTCAGATGCGAGATAGTCACTCCGCCTGATTTTTTTGAATCATATGCAAAATAAGCCTGCACATATTTATCTGTATGGTCACCGATGATTTTAACGGCCGACTTATTGGCTCCCACAGTGCCGTCGGACCCCAGTCCCCAGAATTTACAGGCGATGGTGTTCTTCGGAGTGGGGTTGAATGGCTCTTTAAAAGGCGGAAGAGACCTGAAAGTGACATCATCAACAATCCCGACGGTAAACTGATCCCGTGGGTTTTCAGAATCCATGTTTGCAAGAACTTCTTTAACGTTTAATGGTGAAAATTCCTTGGAGGCCAGTCCGTATATACCGCCAAGTATAAGGGGGGGATATTTCCTGCCGTAAAAGGCGTTTTTAACATCCAGGTAAAGGGGTTCGCCCGGGGCACCAGGCTCCTTTGTCCGGTCTAAAACAGATAGCCTTTTTACTGTTTTGGGAAGGGCGTCAATGAGGTGTTTGCTGGAAAATGGCCGATACAGGTGAACCTCCAAAATACCGTATTCGGATCCATCCTGGTTGAGGTATTCAATGGTTTCCCTGATCACATCACAGGCAGACCCCATTGCGATGATCACATTCTCAGCGGTTTCGGACCCATGATAATTAAAGAGCTTGTAATTTCTTCCGGTCAGCGCGCTCATCCTGTCCATGTGTTTTTGAAAAATCTCGGGCAAGGGCTCGTAAAATTTATTGACGGCTTCCCGTGTCTGGAAGAAAATGTCCGGATTTTGGGTTGTCCCTCGGAGCACAGGGTTGTCTGGATTTAATGAGCGGGAACGAAACTGGGCGATGGCCTTCAGATCGACCATTTCTGAAAGTTTGTCATAGTCCAGTAGTTCTATTTTTTGCAGTTCATGGGAAGTTCTGAACCCGTCAAAAAAATGGAGAGTCGGTATCCTGGATTCAATGGAAACAAGGTGTGCTACTGCCCCTAAGTCCATACATTGCTGGACATTGCTGGATGCTAGAAGGGAAAAACCGGTCTGCCTGGCAGCCATAACGTCCTGATGGTCTCCGAAAATGCTCAGGGCGTTGGATGCCAGGGATCTAGCGCTTACATGAAAAACTCCAGGCAAGAGCTCTCCTGCGATCTTGTACATATTGGGAATCATGAGCAGCAGTCCCTGGGAAGCTGTGTATGTAGCGCTCAGGGCACCGCTCTGGAGGCAGCCATGGAGTGTCCCTGCGGCCCCTCCTTCGGATTGCATTTCCCTGAGTTCTACCTGCTGGTCAAAAATATTTTTAATGCCTGCAGCGGCCCATTCGTCTATCGACTCGGCCATAGGGGAAGATGGTGTAATCGGATAAATGATTGCGGTATCGATAAATGCATATGACGCGTATGCGGCAGCTGTGTTACCGTCCATTGTCTTTTTTCTGTAAGTTTTCATTAAAAAGTCCGTTTTACATATGTAGAATTGAATAGTGCGACATATAACCTTTAAGACCACGATCTAAATAAGCTGCGCGGTGTATACTCCGTGTTAACCTGCTTCCATTGAACGCGATATTTCTCTTGCTGTTTCTTTAACCATTTCAGAAAATAAAAGGCTTTTCTTTTTATTAATTCTGTTTTTTGGGGTAGAAATACTTATCGAGGCAAGGCATTCATTATTGGAATTCACGATTGGTGCTGCGACACAGTAAACGCCGATTAAGGCCTCCTCATCATCGAACGCCGCACCATTTTTCCGCACTACTTCGACAGCCTTGATTAATTCCGCCATCGTGCCGATAGAATTCTCTGTCATTTTTTTCAGCCGACTTTTTCCTCCATGAATCCTTCGTATATCCTCATTTGAAAGATACGAGAGAAATATTTTTCCCGTTGCAGAACAATGAACCGGGAACCTTGTACCTGCAGGAGTTGAAATCCTGAGCATCTCCTCGGACTCTAATCTGTATATATATCGTATCTGGTTGTATTCATTTACCGCAGCGTTGACCGTCTCTTTGCAATTCAGATGCAGCTCACGCAAAAACGGAATCATAGACTTGCGTAGGAAACTTTCCTTTTTGTTGGGAGTTCCTATAGAGAGTGCGCGAAAGCCCAAGCCATACAATTTTGTTGTTGGGTATTGCCTTACAAACTTTCTGTCGCGAAGAGTCCCAAGTATACGATGGACAGTCCCCTTGCCATATCCAAGCTTCTGGCAAATCTCCGTTATTGAAAGGTCTCGGCCCTCGTCGATCATCAACTCCAAAATGAGCAAAGCCTTTTCCAATGACTTTACCTGATAGGGATTGGCAGGTTTTTTTTTGTTAGCGGTATCTTTTTCTTTTGAAACCATCGCTCCCTCCTGCTATAAAGTTCTGTAATTCAGAACTCTGTGTAGTAATATAGAACTATAAATACATTTTTTGATCAAGAAAAATATTCTGTAATATAAAATTCAGTTCTGCTTTACAGAACAAACAAAAGTCAAAAATTCATAATTACCAAATATAATTGATAATAAATGGTTTTTAAATTTAACTTAATATTGCCAATATCCCAATTCATGACAAAGATTTTAAGGAGAAATGGTTCAAAATTGATCTTGACAATAGCAATCAGCCATGTTCTTAATTCGTAAATACGTATATCGTCCGTATATGCGTACAAACAATTCTGCTCTTACAATTTGTTAAAATTGACCGATAGATGAACCTTTTTCACTCACCAGGGAATCGGAATGGCTAAGATTATTCCATCAGTAAAGCGGGCATTAGATATATTGGGGCTGTTTCTAAATGGGGAGCAATCAATTTCAGTACCGCAGATCACAACTCTGCTTCAAATACCTCGTACTACTGCGCACGATATTGTCAATACTTTGATAGAGTGTGGATATCTTGAAAAAGATATCAGTCACTCAAATCATTTTAAGATAGGGCTTCGTGCCTTTGAATTAGGGAGCATTTACGCATCTCGCCTCAACCTATCTGAAGAGGGGCTGCAAGTTGCGCAGGGAATATCTCAGTCTTGCGATGAAACCGTCCAGGTTGCAATTCTCGATGGCACCGATGCCGTCTTTATCATTCGGGTGGATAGTTCTCGCACACTAAGATTGGTGTCTGAAGTTGGCACACGGTTATATGCCCATTGTACTGCTGTTGGTAAAATGATGTTGTCCGGCTTAACCGACGATGAATTACTCATGCTATACAAAGGAAAATCCCAACTACCTGGAATGACCCAAAATAGCATTACAACAATTGATCGTTTGTTGAGAGAGTTATACAAAATCCGAAGACGTGGGTACGCTTATGATGACTGCGAGTCTAACAAAGATGCTAGGTGTGTTGCGGCACCGATATATGACAGCAACGACAGTATTTGTGCAGCAATCAGTATTACCGTGCCCATCACTCGAATGAACGAAAAGCGAAAGAAACTGCTTTTAAATATTTTGCAACGTGGTTCTCAAAGTTTATCTCGAAGAATGGGTGGTGGTCTTAAATTTAACAAAGATTACAATTATTAACGATAAAATTAATCCATATCGGAGGTAAGCATGCTTATTGTTCAGCTACGCGATCAGGAAGGAATGCCAAAAGTCGGTGTCGTCTCGGGTGATGGCAAAAAACTCAAGATAGTTTACGACGCGAAGAGCCTGTACGCGTTGTCGATGGATGCCATTGCGAAGGGCGTTAAACTAACGGATTACATTTTGGAAACAGGCTTCGAGGCATCGGAGAACTATGACAATGTCGCCAACAGCGGCAGACTCCGGCTGCCGCTCAACCACCCTGACGAAGCGCATGCCATGATCTCGGGCACCGGCCTGACGCATACGGGCAGCGCGGCCGGTCGTGATACGATGCACAAAAAGAAGCTGTCCGATGCGGAAGCCGTGACGGATTCCATGCGGATATTTCGTTTGGGTCTGGAAGGGGGGAAACCTCAAGATGGTGATATCGGTTTTCAACCCGAATGGTTTTACAAGGGCACGACCAAAATGGCGGTTAGTTGCGGCCAACCGATACGGATGCCCGGGTTTGCACTGGATGGCGGAGAGGAGCCGGAGCTGGCGGGTCTCTATATCATTGGCCCTGACCGAAGACCCTGGCGGGTTGGCTTTTGTTTGAGCAACGAATTTTCGGACCATGTCATGGAAAAGCAAAACTACTTGAATCTGTCGCACTCCAAACTGCGTCCCTGTTCTTTTGGTCCGGAAGTTTATGTCGGTGAAGCGCTGCCCAAAGATATTCGCGGATATGCCAAAATAGAAAGAGAAGGGCGGGAGGTTTGGAAGCGTGATTTTTTAACCGGCGAAGCCAACATGTCACACCATATTGCCAATTTGGAGCACCACCATTTTAAGTACGAGGAATTCAGGTCCGAAGGTGATGTGCATATCCACTTTTTCGGCACTTCTACGCTGAGTTTCTCGGACGGATTCCAAACCCAAGACGGCGATATTTTTGAAATCTGGGCGCCGCCCTTTATCAGGCCGCTGCGCAATCCCCTGCATGTCGAAAAGCGCAACCCCCTCATTACGGTGGCACCGCTGTAACAGCGAAAAATGGGGCGACTTTGGTCAAAAGTCTATCCTCTGCATGAAGGCGTAACTTTATTCTGTCAAGCGCTTGAAGCCGACAAGAGCGGTCGAGCGAATACCTAAAGGGAAATGATGATGCCCATTACCGGAAATAATTTTATCGGATTCTCGAGATCGGCAATCGAAAAGAACTATTTAAGGGCCGTTGATCCATTAACCGGCCAAAATCTTCCAGAAAAATTTGTGAGCGCGAGCTCCGAAGAAATCGAGCTGGGCATGCATCTCGCGACAAAGGCCTCTATCACCTACCGCAAGATGGATGGTGCTGCCAAAGCGACCTTCCTGGATGCCATCGCTGATGAGATTCTCGCTCTGGGTGATGAATTGGTTGACCGCGCGGTTCTCGAAACAGCGCTGCCACCTGCGCGGATCATGGGGGAACGCGGGCGTACGGTCGGCCAGCTAAGGCTATTTGCTAATCTGATCAGGGAGGGCTCCTGGTGCGAACCGGTGATCGAATATGCCGACCCGGATCGGCAGCCGCTCCCCAAACCGGATATTCGACGCATGCTGATGGCCATGGGGCCTGTTGTCGTATTCGCGGCATCCAACTTTCCCCTGGCGTTTTCGACAGCCGGCGGCGATACCGCATCCGCGCTGGCCGGCGGTAATCCCGTCATTGTGAAAGCCCATAGCAGCCACATGGGCACGAGTGAGCTGGTCGCCTCCGCGATTATCGCGGCTGCTCGTAAGGCCGGTATGCCGGAAGGCGTTTTCTCGATGGTTTTTGGAGACGGTCAAACCGTGGGGCAGCACTTGATCCAGCATCCATCCGTGAAAGCGGCCGCCTTTACCGGATCGCAATCCGCGGGCCGCCTCCTGTTCGACCTGGCAACCCGTCGTCCCAATCCCATTCCTTTCTTTGCCGAGATGGGCTCGCTTAATCCTGTTTTGCTTTGCTCGGATGCGCTGAGGAAAAGAGGTGTAGAGATTGCGCGCGATTTTGCCGCTTCGGTGACATTGGGATGCGGCCAGTTTTGCACCAAGCCAGGGTTGTTTTTTGCGCAAGATAGCCCAGAGTTGAATGCGTTTATCCGCGATTTCGCTGCATCCATGGAAAAGACGCGGCCTGTGACCATGCTGAATCCTAAAATTCATAGGCAGTTCACCGCTGGCCGAAATCAGGCCTTGGAACAACCCGGCGTCCAAGCCCTGGCGTATTCGGAGGCCGCGGCGGATCTGACCGCGCACGAAGGCCAGCCGACGCTGTTCGTCATTTCGGCAGAGGATTTTATGGATAACCCGACGCTGCGCCATGAAATTTTCGGGCCCTATGCCCTGGTCGTCCGTTGCCCGAACAAGACTCAGATGGCGGCGGCTCTAGAAGCGCTGGAAGGTCAATTGACAGCCACCGTGATCGCCGAAAACGAGGAAATGGAAGATATGCAGATGATCATCGACCTGATGATCGAAAAAGCAGGCCGCGTGATCCATAACGGCGTTCCCACCGGGGTGGAGGTGTGTTCCGCCATGCAACATGGGGGACCGTATCCAGCGGCAACCGATGCGCGCTTTACTTCGGTAGGGTCCGCCGCCATCAAAAGGTTCGCGCGGCCTGTGAGCTTTCAGGACTGGCCCCAGGCCCTATTGCCGGACGAGCTCAAGAATGGGAACCCCTTAAAGGTTTGGCGCTTGGTCAATAACGAAATGACGAACGCCTAGTGCCGTGCTGCAAAATCCGCCGATGGCCGTCGCTTATGGCTACAATATCGGAGTAGCGGAAAGGGAGGGGTTTGGAACCGTCCCCTGCTGATCAAAGGGTTAATGCCGCACAAAAGGGACCGGTTGCCTCAGACGCGGCATGTGATTTACTCTCTCAGGGAATCGCGGGTGGAATTGGCGCGTTAGGGTGGGCGCTCCTTTTTCGGTGCGGGCGGTATTGGGCGATCTGCCGCGAAATCGCCACCAGGGTGTTGTTTTCATCCCAGATCTCTCCATCCTCCTCCAAGAGACCGCAGGTGATAAAGCGGGTGCGGAAGATGCATTTCAGCGACTTGGAGGCCGGCAGATTGCGAATGTTGATGGAGCACTCTATCGTCGGCACCCACGCCGCCATTCCCTGGGAAGTGAATACCGCCGGCGGGAACGCATCCGCGGCTAACAGGATCGAAGGCACGTCGAAGGCCCGGTCATCTTTGAATCTGATCCAGCCCCTGATTTCAGAGTGGTCGGAAAGTTTGCCCTCGAACCACCCGGTACAAGCCGGATCCAGGCGGATGTCCATCCTTCCGAATAGGGTATATTCGGGCATCTCCGGAACGGCTATGCATTCCTCTATACGTCTAATGTCCGGAGCCGTTGTCCGATAGCTTTCGAGAAGGCACTCACTTTTTTCATCGGTAAAGGTGCCGAAGGCGCGAATCTTTTCTTCTCCATTCTGTTCCAGACGGGCTTCCAGTCGGTCGAATTGGCGCGACAGGGACATTCGTTCCACCGATACGATGGCGTCGCCCGGGTGGCATCGCTTCAGGAAGTTGGCGGTGACGATGGGGGTGGTTCCCATTTGGCTGGACTGCAGCAAGGCGTTTGTTATCAAGGCCATCAGGTAGCCGCCGTTGGGGACGCCGTTGATGGACCAGTTAGGTGCAATGGAACCCGTGTAGCAATGGGTGTCCGCCGATTCAACGGCGATATCCTGATCGAATTGATGCATGAGACCCTTTCAGAGCTAAAGCACACGCCATTTTTGACCCTTTTATCGCGTCACGGCCTTTAACATGGCTTAAGAACGTGATTTTTCATTTTCCTCCACCACACACAAAATCCCCTGGCCTTTCATGGCCGGACCGAAGCAGAGATTGTCGGACTTGCATTTGGCCGGGGCGGTGTCGCCGGACTGCCAGCGTTTAATCAAATTCGGCTCGCGGATAAAGGGCCGGCACATGGCGATATAGTCCGCCGTTCCACCGGCGATGGTTTGCCGGGCGACATTCAGTGAGCGCATGCCGCCCACCAGGATTAAAGGCAAATCCATGGCCCTTTTATAGGCGGCCGCAGCCGCCTTGAAATAGGCTTCTTTGTCCTCCTGGTTGATGCCGGCGCGGCTGGGGGACAGTTTGCCGGAAATCAAGGTGCCCCCGGAGAGCTCGATGGCATCAAGCCCGGCATCGGCCAGCAGCTTGGCGGCCGCAACGGAATCCTCAACCGTCAGACCGTTTGCAAGGCAGTCTTCACTGTTGATTTTGATCAATACAGGGTAGTCCTTGCCGACAATTTCCCTGATGGCCTTCAAAATTTCCAAATGAACCCTGGCCCGGTTCTCTACCGAACCACCGTATTCGTCATCCCGCCGATTGTAGGCCGGCGACAGAAACTGGCTGAGCAGATAGCCGTGGGCCGAATGCATTTGAACCCCGTCAAAACCGGACTTCTTGGCGCGCCCCGCGGCATCGGCAAATGCCTGAACCAGCTTGTGGATATCGTCTTTGGTCAGTTCATGGCGGGGGGAATCGGATAGCCCTTTAAAATCGGAAACCACGTGCGGGGCCTGGCCGGTAAGGGCCTTAGCGGCAAAATGACCGGCATGGGCCAGTTGGGCCACAATTTTCCCGCCGGCCTGGTGAACCGCATCGCACATCGATGTCAACCCCTCCACCAGTTCGTCCTTATGGATTCCCAATTGCCAGGGGCCGGCCTGGCCTTCGGGACTGACGTAGGCATGGCCGGTGATGATCAGTCCAACCCCGCCTTCGGCCAGCGCCACAAGGGTTTGCGTCAATTTAGGGGTAACCGCACCATCATCGGTGGCCATGCCTTCCCAGGTGGCCGATCGCACAAACCGGTTGGCCAACCGCATACCGTTTATTTCTGTGGGTTCAAACAGGTTGCTCATTTTTCGTTCCTATCGGTTCAGGTTTGAAAACCCCTCGGCAGCATCTGTCGAGGAGCCATAAGGGAAAGACCAGTGGCGTCATGCGTGTGTCATTAAACATCTGCCACACATCAGATCCGAAGTCCCGTCTGTTCAGGCGCAATTGTCGGATTCAGTTTAGCAACGGGCCATTTCCACGAAAAGAGGCATATATGACATAAAACAGGCTAAAACGGTCATTTGGGAAAGATTGCTCATGCACCACATGACACTGCTTGTCCAACTGCACGTTTTGCGGTTCGCGCACGTTGCCGGGCCAGTCATAGCCCTGGAGCTGTTTACGGTTGGCCGCCGAGAGCCGTGGCAGGTTGCGATTCTCTCTTTTTTGGATCAGTCCCAAAAAGTGCTCGGCCAGCAGGGGGATATCGCCTTAAAACAGCGAAATTCCGTGATTTTACCACAAGATTTCGTTTTCATCGAATTTTCGTTGTTTTCGCCCTATCCCAAATACGCATGCAAGTCGTGTAATAACAAGCGCTTAAACCCTTATGGCGCTATTGGCATGCTCCTTGTAAAGCCAATGATCAACCGCAACGCAACAAAGCGCGGACCAGTTACAAACCGCAAGTACTTCACTTAAACCCAAGGACGACCGACCGATCACGTCGGACAAACACAAGGAGGATGTCATGAAAAAACTCACAACGATGGTCATTATCTTCGTCAGTCTGGGTCTTATAACCACAGCGGTCGCGGCAGAGAAGTCCAAAACCATTCGGGTCACGGAAAGGCCGGGCTATTTTGAAACCCAGGGGGATGTTTTCGACATTTCACCGGGTAAATACAAATTCGTGGTGAAGAATCTGTCGGGCAAGGATGCGGGGTTCGTTTTCAACAGCGGGCAGAACAACGTCACCACGGATAGCTCGAGCATGAAAGTGATTCTGCTCAAAAACGGTGAAGAAGGCAGTTTCACGGTCAATCTGTCCAAGGGTAACTATACGTACTTCTGCCCCATCATTCCCACACCGCCTTACCCGTTGCGAGTGAAATGAAATTGTCTACAGGGCCGGCCCGGTGCTCTGCCGCGCCGGCCCGTGACCTTGCCGAGGGCCAAAGATACCCCCTTACGATTTACTAGCCTTGAAGTGTAACCTCAGGAGAAAGACTATGGAAAACAGACCCCCCTTCCCGCCGTTCACCAAAGAAACGGCCACACAGAAGGAGAAACACAAAATGGATTCTGACAACAAAAAGCAAAAGATGATTAAAAAAATAGTCATCGTGGCGTTGATTGGCCTGGGCGTCGTGGCCTTCCGGTACTTCGAGCTGGGGCAATACCTGACCCTCGACTATATCAAGGCTTCCCAGGAGAAGTTTCAGGCGCTCTATCTCTCCAACCGTTTTCTTGTCATTGCCGTGTATATGGCCGTCTACATTGCGGTCACGGCGTTGTCACTGCCCGGCGCCACGGTTCTCACGCTGGCGGGCGGCGGACTGTTCGGACTGGCGGTCGGAACCGTGGTGGTCTCCTTCGCCAGCACCATCGGAGCCACTTTGGCTTGTCTGGTCTCCAGATTTTTGCTGCGCGAATGGGTCCAGAACAAATTCGGCGACAAGCTCGCAGCGATCAACGCAGGCATCGCGAAGGAGGGTGCCTTTTATCTGTTTTCCCTTCGTCTGGTACCGGTTTTTCCCTTCTTCGTCATCAATCTGCTGATAGGACTCACGCGGATGCCCCTGCGGACGTTCTTCTGGGTATCCCAAATCGGCATGCTGGCCGGGACGGTCGTTTATGTCAATGCCGGCAAGGAACTGGCCAAGATCGATTCTTTGTCTGGAATCCTGTCCCCGGGTGTGCTGATCTCTTTCGCGGTCCTCGGTCTTTTCCCGATCACCGTCAAGAAGCTGTTGGCGTTTTACCAGAAAAGGTTCAGGACGCTGGAAGCTAGCGAGGCATAACCGGCGGGTTTGCAAACACCTGAAAAGGAGACAGCGATGAAAACAGAAAAAGACGACGAATTAAAAGCGAGTTTCGACAGTGAACGCCTCGCAAGCCTCACCCAACGGATTCAACGGGTATTCGACATCCGGGACCGCACCTATGGTTTCCCGTCAAAGACATACCCGAAGTGTTTCGTCGGCAGTGAAGCGGTCGTCCAACTCGTAAAGGAAGGGATTGCCATCGACGCGGAAGACGCCGTGCACATCGGCAATATGCTGCTGGATGCCGGGGTGTTTCATCATGTACTGGACGAGCATGCGTTCAAAAACGAGAAATTGTTTTACCGCTTCATCGCGGATGAAGACCATGGCAGTGTGGCACGCAAACCCGATGGCAGCACGGTTAGCTGGGCCGATTTCATCGCACCGCTGACCAATCCGGAAGACCGGCCGATGACCCTCCAGCCAGATATTCCCGAACGGGACCCGGAGTTGGCTTCCTTTGAGCAGGTCGATCTGGAAGCCTGCGGCGTGTCGCCGCTCGATGAGCACAATACCCGCATGCTGGATCTGCTGCATCCCAAGGTGTGGGTGGACCCGCAACCTAAATCCTCGTACAACCTGGTGGTAGTCGGTGCCGGGGCCGGCGGTCTGGTTTCCGCGGCCGGTGCGGCCGGTGTCGGGGCGCGGGTCGCGCTGATCGAGTCGCACCTGCTGGGGGGAGACTGCCTGACCGTGGGCTGCGTGCCGTCCAAAGTCCTGCTGCGCTGCGCCAAGGCGGCAGCCACCGTGCGCAACGCGTCCGAATTCGGCGTAAAGGTCGGCGGCCAGGTCTCGGTGGACTTTGGTTATGTCATGGAACGGCTGCGCCGGCTGCGGGCAGACATCTCGCCGGTGGACTCGGCCCAGCGTTACAGCGCGACGCTCGGTGTGGATGTGTTTTTGGGCAAGGGCCGCTTTACCGGCCGGAACACGATCGAAGTCAACGGACAGACCCTCAAATTTACCAAAGCGGTGGTGGCCACGGGCGGCACGGCAGCCGTTCCCCCGATTCCGGGCCTGAAGCAGGCCCCCTACCTCACCAATGCTTCGGTTTTCAACCTGACCGAACTGCCGGAACGCATGGGCGTCATCGGCGCCGGTCCCATCGGCATCGAAATGGCCCAGGCATTCCAACGTCTGGGCTCCCAGGTGACGGTTTTATCGCGCGACAGCAAAATCCTGCCCAGGGAGGACCCGGACGCCGCCAGGATCGTGGAGACCGCCTTAGAAAAGGATGGGGTGACCTTTGCCTATCACCTCACGTTCAAGAGGGTAGAGAGCAGGGGCGGAAAACCGCCGGTGACCGTCGTGGTGGAAGACCCCCATGGAGAACGGTCGCTGGTGTTCGATGCGCTTCTGATCGCCACCGGCCGCAAGCCGAACGTCACCGGCCTCAAGCTGGAAGCGGCCGGCATCGACTACGACGAGCGCATGGGCGTTACGGTCAGCGACCGGATGCAGACGACCAACCCGGATGTTTTTGCCGTGGGCGATGTGGCCAGCCAATACCAGTTCACCCACATGTCGGACTTCGGGGCGCGCCTGGTGATCCGCAACGCCCTTTTTTACGGCCGTGACAAGTTCTCCGATCTGCTCATTCCCTGGGCCACCTACACGGATCCCGAAGTCGCCCATGTCGGTCTTTATGAGAAAGACTTGGAAGAACGCGGGATCGAATACGCTACCATCGGCCGGGCATTCGACGATGTGGACCGCGCCATCGTGGATGGGGAGACCGAAGGGTTCGTGAAAATTCACGTCAAAAAGGGCAAGGACCGGATTCTGGGGGCGACGATTGTCGGCAGTCACGCCGGTGATATGATCAGCGAAATTACGGTGGCGATGCAAGCCGGGATGGGGCTCGGCAAATTGGCAAGTGTCATTCACCCCTACCCGACAGCGGCCGAGGCGATTCGACAATGCGGCGATGCTTACAACCGGTCGCGTCTGACCCCCACCGTAAAAACGATATTCAACCGCCTGATGGCCATGAGACGCTGATACACTCGAATATATGGTCATGACATATCTCAAATAAACTTGGGATCCGACCATATTTCGGTTTTCATCTTAAATGAACCGATGGCTTCGCATTGATGTCGAAATAAAAAGGAGAAAAACGATGAATATCAAAAAAGATACGCGCCCCGCTATGGAGGTTATTGCGCCTGGGCCGTCGCCCAAGGATCAACCGCGAGCGTTGATCCCCAAAAAGCTTGGCGTATCGTAGACGGCAAGTTGTATCTCAACTACAGCGTCAAAATACAAAAACAGTGGGAAGAAGACATCTCGGGCAACATCCAAAAAGCCGACGCCAATTGGCCGGAGGTCCTGAATCAAGGCTTTCTTTGCGAACCGGATAGAGGCCGATCGTTGCCCCGAATGCCGGAGCAGAGGCGCGCTCGCTATAAGAGACTTGGGCACGCAATGGAAAGGCGGGCTGATATTAACCCGTTTAAATACCGATTGGACTGGGGAGGGCAAATATGAAACAGGTTGATCTCACCGAAGAAGAATGGCGACAGCGTTTGGACCCGGATCAGTTTCGTATCCTGCGCGACGAAGGTACCGAGCGCCCTTTTACCAGCCCTCTGCATGCCCAAAAGGGAAAAGGCGTATATAAATGTGCCGGCTGCGGCACACCGCTTTTTACCTCGGAGATGAAGTATGACAGCGGCACCGGCTGGCCCAGCTTTTTCGAAACATTGCCCGGAATTTTTGAGACCAAAACAGATAAGAAGCTGTTTCGCGCGCGCACCGAATATCACTGCGCGGTCTGCGGCGGTCATCATGGCCATGTTTTTAACGATGGACCGCTCCCAACCGGTAAGCGGTATTGCAACAATGGCGCGGCTCTTCTTTTTGAGCCTGAGGAACAAGGATTCTTCCAATGACCAGCAAACGCATCCTGTGGGTCGTCCTTTCAGCTGCAGCTTTTCTTATGGCGTGTGCGCCAACGGCCCGCCCCCCGGATCTAGGGCGACTCTATGACAATTTGGCGCAAACTGAAGACCCGGCGTTCTCGGATAATATCCTTTATTTTCTATTGGAACAGCCCATGATGTAGTTGACTTCAACACCCATAACCGAGGCGTTATCATGATCGTCTCGGTTGAGATAGTGCGAAAAGCTGAATTACTCAAAAATCAAACACTCTGGTGCATTGCTGAATTTGTGTCTGTTTGCATCACTTATGCGTTTTAGGGCGCTATTTGGCCACTTTGCTGATTTTCATTTTTTTTATCCGTGAAGACAGAGTAGTTGGTTTGATACCTAGCAGTTCTGCGGCGCCATCTGTTCCGTAAACTTTCCAGCTGCATTTCCGCAAAGCGGCAATGATGTTCTGCCGCTCGCGGCGCCGCATCTCGGATTCGGGAAGGACCTCGCTGCCCGCATCATTTCCTGAATCGTGTGCCGGCGTCGTGGTCGCACGGCCGAAATCCTCATCATCGGGCAAAACGAAGTGCAACGAACCTCGCTGTGACGTAATCACGGCGCGTTCGATAACGTTTTGAAGCTCGCGTACGTTTCCGGGCCAGTGATAGCCCTGGAGCTGTTTGAGGTTGGCGGCGGAAAGTCGTTGCAGGTTCCGGTTCTCTCGCTTTTGGATCAACCCCAGGAAGTGCTCGGCCAGCAGGGGGACATCCCCCTTGCGATACCGCAGGGGGGCTACCTCGATGGGGAAAACACTCAGGCGGTAATAGAGGTCCTGGCGAAAACGCCCCCTTCCGATATCCTTTTTCAGGTTGCGGTTGGTGGCGGCGATAATCCTCACGTCCACCTGACGCGTCTTCTCCTCGCCGACACGTTCATACTGACCTTCCTGCAAGACGCGCAAGAGCTTGCTTTGCAGATCGATGGGGATTTCCCCGACTTCATCCAGAAAGAGCGTTCCGCCGTCGGCGGCTTCAAACCTCCCGGCCCGATCCTTTATGGCACCGCTGAAAGCGCCTTTGACATGGCCGAAGAATTCGCTTTCATAAAGCTCCCTGCTGATGGATGCGCAATTGACTTTGATCAGGGGACGATCATGCCGGTTGCTGCGTTTGTGGATTTCACGGGCGACAAGCTCCTTGCCCGTTCCGGACTCACCCAGGATGATCACGTTGGTTTCCGTGGGGGCTACCAGTTCGACCTGTTTCAAAACACTGTTCAGCGCCTCGCTTTCTCCGACGATGTCGCCGAAGGCGCGGGCTTCCTGCACTTCCTCCCGCAAGTAGGCGCATTCCAGTTCCATTTGCTCCTGCAGTCGCTGGATCTTTTCGAAGGCCCGGGCGTTGACGATGGCGGTGGCCGCGTGGTCGGCAATCATTCGCATCCAGACGAGTTCTTCGCGCTTCAAGCGAATGCGCGTGAAGACGGCCAGAACACCCAGGACTTCCCCCCGGTAGAGCAGCGGCTGGCCGCCGAACCCGAGAATCCCCTCCCGGCGGGCCCACTCCGGTCTGGCGATCCATTTGGAATCCTTTTCGATAGCGTCGATATGCACGGCTTTTCCCGTGGCCGCGATCCATCCGACCTTGCGGGCTCCCAGGGGAAACCGGCTGAAATCCCCATCGAGACGGGACCAGTCCGCTTCTTGGTCTGCCAAAGGACGGCCCTGGCTGGCCATCAAGTGGAGACAGCGCGTATTGTCGTCACAGGTCGGTTCGTGGACCGGACAGGGGCAATCTCCTTCCTGAATCAGCCATATCCGGGCCAGCGCAACGTGGGGACGATGGACGAGTTGGCGGACGATCATTTCCAAGAGCGGGGCGACAGCATGCTCCTGGGCCATCTCCAGGAGCAGCGTCTTGAGGGATTCGTATTCCGGTTTGTAATCGCGGTCTAATTTCATGTGGGATAACTAACCGAAATCCCGTTGTTTCGCAACGAAAATTCGTGAACAACGAGATTTCGTCGCGTTGTTTTCAGGGCCAGTATCAAATTAAATGTTAAATAACGGATGGTTATGGATTTTGTTAGAACTGGTACGCGTTTTGTATTTGTGAAAGTCAGCGTAACCAAGCGCTCCACGATGCAATGCAACACTAAACTGATCGACAATCCCTAAAGCGAATAGGAGACTGACATGGCACTACCGAATCCAGGAATGAAAATCGATATCGAACGAACGGCAATGGTCATCATCGATCCCCAAAACGATTTCTTGAGCCCGGAAGGTGTTACATGGGGAGTCGTTGGCGAGAGTGTAACCGAAAACAACACGGTGGAAAATATCGAAAAGCTCTTTCAGGCCGCCAAGGAAACCGGGCTGCCCGTATTTATCTCGCCCCACTACTACTACCCTTCGGATCACGGCTGGAAGTTCGAGGGCACCTTGGAAGCCTTGATGCACAACATCGGCATGTTTGACCGCAAGGACCCTTTGAGCCTCGAAGGTTTCAAGGGTTCAGGAGCTGACTGGCTCGAGCGCTACAAGACCTACATCGAGGATGGCGCCACCGTGGTAGTGAGCCCGCACAAGGTTTATGGGCCTGAATCCAATGACCTGGTTTTGCAACTCCGTAAACGGCACATTGGCAAAGTAATTCTGGCGGGAATGTCCGCCAACCTTTGTGTCGAGTCCCATATGAGGGAACTGCTGGAGCAGGGGTTCGAGGTGGCCGTCGTCAAAGATGCCACCGCCGCGGCCAAGCTGCCCGAGGGTGATGGCTACCAGGCTGCGCTGATCAACTTTCGCTACCTGGCCAACACGGTTTGGACCACGGCCGCAGCCGTGACCGCCATTAAAGAAAGCGGCCGTGCAATGAGGTCGGCTGCGTAGGGATATGGCCGGCTCCGGGGCGAATGTCCCATTATTCGGTCCGGCTTTTCCGTGACACTGCAAAGAACGCATATGGTTTCCATAACCATAAACTATACCGATTGAAAGGATAAGGCCAATGATACGCATCAAACCTGTAGACCCATCCAAGGCTCAAGGAAAAACCCGTGAGCTTTTAGAGGCTGTAAAGAAACAAATGGGTACCGTACCCAATATCTTCAAGGGCTTTGCCCATTCACCAGCGGCCCTCGAGTCCTATCTCTCTCAGAACCAAGCATTGGCAGGCGGCGTTCTTGATCCGAAGCTGCGCGAGCAGATCGCGGTGGCCATGGCCGGCCTCAACCAATGCGACTACTGCGCCTCCGCGCACACCTTTCTGGGGAAGAAAGCGGGGGTGTCCGCAGCCGAGTTGGCTGACAATCTCGACGGCCGATCAGCAGACGAGAAGACCGACACCGCCCTGCGATTTGTCACGGCCATTGTTGAAGCACGCGGCCAAGTCGATAACGATGACCTTCGACACGTCCGCGAAGCTGGTTTCAGCGAAGCCGAAATCGTGGAAATGATCGCGCATGTCGGTCTGAACCTGTTCACCAACTATTTCAACAACGTGGCGCATACCGAGGTGGACTTCCCGCGTGTGCAAACGGCACACCAAGCCTCGGCCGCATAGAGGGTGGTGAACATAAAATAGCGTAGATCGCTTCCCGACGTTCGATGCCAGGGGAGCACGACGCGCAAATGAATGAGGCCGGCCGGAAGTAACGGTTTGCCGGCCGGCCCATAAACTTAGGACAGGGTTGACAGAAACCAGAAACCTTAATTCCAACTGCCGTCGGCACCAAGGACTAGTGCGACGACGAAAAGGGGGGATGGAAATGAGCGCAATTCGAATCAACCGCAAAGACGACAATCTTGAAATTATGGCGAAGCTGCTAAACAGTGTGCAACCAACTATGACTGCCGCATAAAATACAATTCCAGTAGTCGAAAGGTGCGGTTTGTGGGTGAAGAGGTTTACAAACCTTTCGTGATTGAAGAAACGATAAGTCTGCTTAGGTTGAAGTGATAAGCGTCGGGCGGTATCCCGCCGACAAGGTTGGCCCCTCTGGTAAACGGGCGTTTGTCCCTATAGTTGCCCGCTTTAGCCTGGGATGCATTGCGAGCGAGCCAAGGCGGTGCCGGCCACCAGCAAAAGCTACGGAGGTGGAACCGTTGCGCAGGATGATCCAAACCTTGTCGCCGACGGTTTCGGCGATTGGAAGAGGGAACATGCCACGGCCTTAGACTTCATCGTTTTTTCCAAGGCCGGCGAGCGCTTTTCCCGCAGATCGAGATGCGGGCGACGAGGTCCAGGCGAACGCTGCATGCCTGAAACAATGGCCAGACGGCCGGAGAAGAAGCGAAGCGAATCATTTCTCTACCGGCACAATCCATCGGTGCTCGGGTGAAATTGCCTGTGCTTGAGACAATCCAAAGAGAAAAAACCCTACAGGGAGGAAGACATGCGTCTGGTATCGGTAAACGTATCCATGCCTAAGACAGTGGAGCACCTGGGTCGCAAAGTGAGTACCGGGATCTTCAAAAAGCCGGTGAACGGCCGCGTTATGGTGCGCAGGCTCAATGTGGACGGCGATGGCCAGGCGGACCTGACCGTACACGGCGGTGTCTATAAAGCCGTCTATGCCTACGCGCTTGAAAACATAGGCTACTGGCGGCAGGTTCTTGATAGAGAGGATATCGGCTATGGGCACTTCGGGGAAAATTTTACGGTTGAGGGCATGCTGGATGATCAAATTCATATCGGCGATATCTTCCGGGTCGGAGGCGCAATGCTCCAAGTCACCCAACCCCGTGTGCCCTGTTTCAAGCTCGAGATAAAGATGGATTTACCCGGATTTTCAAGGCAATTTCTCACCAGTGGCCGTCTGGGATTTTGTTTTTTGGTTCTGGAGGAGGGGGAAGTCGGCGCCGGTGACACCTTTGAACTGGTTGATAGCAATCCTGAAAAAATCTCCGTGTGGGATTTCGCCCGCCTATATTTTTTCGACTATAACAATCATGCAAAAATTCGCCGACTCATACGCATCCCCTCCGTTCCGCCTGACTGGGTCAGCGCTTTCAAGGAGATACTGGACTCGGACGGGGAAAAGGGAAAAAGACGCAAGCCGCAGCAAAGGGCATGGAAGGGATTTCGGCCCTTTATCGTCGATAAGAAGGTTCCGGAAAGCCAGACGATCACCTCCTTTTACCTTGTTCCTGAAGATGGGCAGCCGCTGCCGGTCTACATGCCCGGCCAGTTTCTTACGTTTCGTTTGCCTATTCCTGACAGGCCCAAACCGGTCATCCGCACCTATTCGTTATCGGAATGCCCCTGCCATGCCGAATATTACCGGGTCACCATTAAGAGAGAACCTTCGAGCCAGAGTTCGGATGTCATTTCCGGTTCTAACTTTTTCCATGATATCGTTGAACCTGGCAATCGTCTGCAAGTGGCGGCCCCTCGTGGCGATTTCTTCCTCGATCCTCAGGATGAAACCCCGGTTGTTCTGCTCAGCGGTGGCGTGGGCCTGACGCCGATGATCAGTATGCTCAATGCTATTGCAGGTTCCGGGAAAAAGAGGCCGGCCTGGTTTGTCCACGGCACACGCAACGGCATCCACCATGCCATGTGCAAACATATGCGGCAGGCCGCCGCCGAAAACGACAACATCAGCGTACACATCCGCTACAGTCAACCTCGGCCGGAAGACATCGAGGGGCGCGAGTATGACAGCATCGGCCACGTGGACCTGGACCTGTTAAAATCCCTTCTGCCCGGAAAGGACATGGACTTCTATCTTTGCGGGCCACCGCCCTTTATGAATGGCTTGCTCAAGGCGCTGTGGAATTGGGGCATACCGGAATCACGCATCCGCTTCGAGCTATTCGGCCCTGCCGCCCTTCTGCAGGAGGGTACCAGCGCCAGACGCCGCAAAAAGGAAATCGCCGCAGAGGAAAAAGCCTATGCGATCCGCTTTTCTGAGTCGGGCATTACCGCCCAATGGGACCCGGAGTATGAAAATCTGCTTGAATTTGCCGAAGACCATGGGGTGTTTCCGGAGTTTAGCTGCCGCTCCGGGATCTGTCACTCTTGCCAATACAAGATTTTGAAAGGTGAAGCCGGTTATAGTTTCGAGCCCCTGGATCCGCCTGATTCCAGCCAGGTGCTCCTTTGCTGCGCACGTCCAAGATCCGATATGGAAATCGATGCTTAACGCCCAAAGCTGCGGCTATCTATTGGGTGACCTTGTCTGTTCGACCGATTCCGTTGGACACGCGATGGGCGGCCGTCCCCATCGACTGCATCAATCCCTGCCTCGCAATAGAACTATTTTGAGCGCATTGGTCGTTTTCACCGCTCGGGCCGTATCGCGCCGTCGGCATTGCTGCCGGCCGAACGAAGCTTGGCAAGCGCCACGCATTTTTTATGGCCTTCCGTGTCGAGTGCAAAAGGGCTCTCGCAATAGGGGTTTGCCTCTAACGTCCTGGGCCGCCGTTGCTCCTCGTGGCGGCCGCCTATCCTTGCAGCATTTTGCTTCCGGCTCCTGACGGGGAGATTTTCTTTATCGCCTTAAGACAGCGAAATTCCGCGATTTTACCACAAGATTTCGTTTTCATCGAATTTTCGTTGTTTTCGCCCTATCCCAAATACGCATGTAAATCGTGTAATAACAAGCTCTTAAGCCTTTAAGGCGCTATTGGCATGCTCCTTGTAAAACCAAGGACCAACCGCAACGCAACAAGGCGCGGACCAGTTACAAACCTCAAGTACTTCACTTAAAACAACACGGGAGGCAGACATGAAACCTTACGTCATCGTGCGGTCAATGCCGAATGAACGATTCGCCCAAACCATAGATGCCGGGAAGCACCGGCTCATCGCCGACAAGCAGCTGTCCTTCGGTGGTGCGGACCGCGGTCCGGGCCCCTACGGGTTCCTGCTGGCGGCCCTGGGGGCCTGAATGTCGATTACGCTCCGCATGTATGCGGAAAGGAAAGGCTGGGCCCTGCAGGATGTCGAAGTGCAGTTGAGCCACGCACGGATCTATGCCAAGGATTGCGAAGACTGCGAAACAAAGGACGTGATGCTCGACGAGATCCGGAGCCGGATCCGCCTGGAAGGCGATCTCGACGAGAGCCAGCGCAAGCGGCTCCTGCAGATTGCCAGGCGCTGCCCGGTTCATCGGACCCTTACGTCGGAAGTAAGCGTCCGCTCGGAGCTGATAGAAAGCGCAAGTTAAGGTCCGGTGAAAAATCGCGTCATTCCTATCGGCATCAAATAGCTGGACCATGCTGCATCGGGCCAGGTTGCGGCTGCGTCAATCCATGGAATTATTGGGTTTCAGCTGAGAGGCATGGGGTGACTGTTCAAGGGCGGTGATCAATGACGCCAATGCGTACCGCAGGAATTCAAAATCGCTTGCGTTTCATTATTCGGGAAGTCATTGTCACCAGGGCCGCGCCATCGAAGCAGCGTTTTATTTGTCGGCGGTAATCAAGCCGTGGTATTTAACCACCGTTTTTCTCGGGTGTATATTGAAATGGCCGTTTCCATACGACGCTATAGGGATTGCAGCTAAATGGGAATCGCAACCGACATAATTCTCCTCGTTGTAACGGCATTTTTCTGTGGTTTGCTGATGCAGCGGCTTGGTCAGCCCCTCATCCTGGGTTATATTGCGGCAGGGGTTATCCTCGGGCCCCATACGGGGGGCCTCACGGTTTCGGGCATTCACGAGATAGAACTTCTTGCCGAGATCGGTATTGCCCTCCTGTTGTTTGCGCTCGGCCTCGAATTCTCTCTCAAGGACCTTAAGCCGGTCAAAATGATTGCGTTGGTGGGGACCCCGATTCAAATGGCCCTCACCGTGGGGTTGGGGTTTGGTATCGGCCATCTCATGGGGCTGGATTGGAAGCTCTCCCTCTGGCTCGGCGCCCTGATCTCGCTTTCAAGCACAATGGTGATCTTAAAAACGTTGATGAATCAGGGCTGGCTGGGGACCCTGTCCAGCAAAGTGATGATCGGGATGCTGATCGTCCAGGATTTAGCCGTCATCCCGATGATGATTATCCTTCCCCAGTTGAGCAATCCGGTGGGCGGGTTGCCGGTGCTCGGCTTTGCCGCCCTCAAGGCCGCGGGGTTCATCGCGGGAATGATTTTACTGGGAACCCGCTTGCTCCCACGGCTGATGTCCCACATTGCCAAGCTTGGTTCCAGGGAGCTTTTTCTGTTGGCGATTACCGCCATCGGGCTCGGGGTGGGATATATTACCCACCTGGCGGGTCTGAGCTTTGCCTTTGGTGCGTTCGTGGCCGGAATGGTCTTGAGCGAATCGGATTTTGGCCACCAGGCGCTTAGCGATATTGTTCCGTTGCGCGACATTTTTGGTCTGCTGTTTTTTTCTTCGGTAGGGATGCTTTTCGACCCGGCCTTCTTAATCCGCCATTTTCAAGAAACCATGTTGCTCGTCGCAACCGTATGCATTGGCAAAGGGCTTATTTTTGCCGTAGTATCACGGCTTTTTAATTACCGAAACGTCATCCCGCTGGCGGTTGGATTGGGCCTTTTCCAAATTGGTGAGTTCTCGTTTGTTTTAGCCCGGGTAGGGCTGTCATCCGGTTCCATCGATAACGATTTTTACACCCTGGTTTTAACCGCAACGATCGTATCCATGGTGCTTACGCCGCTGATTTCCGGCCAAACGGCAAGAATTTATGCGCTCAAGAAACGTTGGTTCCGCCATGAACGCCTGGAATGCTGCAATATGCCCGATCACGGCTACCAAGGGCATGTCATTGTTGTGGGGGGCGGACGCGTAGGCTTCCAGATCGCACAGATTCTGAAACGCCTGAATATAAAATTTATTATCATCGAGCTTGACCATAGACGGTTCGAACAGGCCAAGGACGCCGGCATGTCCGCAGTCTACGGCGATGCCAGCCAGGAAATCGTTCTGGAAGCTTCGGGCATCAAGGACGCGACGCTGCTCATTCTGACGTTGCCCGACCTCGTGACGACCCGGTCCACCATTGTTAACGCCAAGCGCCTGAACGGGCAGCTTGCGATCGTAGCGCGCGCATCCGGACCGGATTTTTTTAGCGAGATGAAAGATCTGGGGGTTTCAGAGGTCGTTCTTCCCGCGTTTGAAGCGAGCCTGGAGATGACGCGCCAGTCGCTTCTCCATTTAAACGTCCCGCCAACTGAGGTTCAGCGGCACACGGATGCCCTGCGCCAGGAACTATACGCCGCTTTATTCAATTCGAATGACAGCTATCGTGTGCTTTCCCAGCTCAGGGGGGCTGAGCAGCAATTTGATCTGCAATGGATTCGATTGTCGCCAATAAGTCCGATGGCCAATCGATCCATAGGGGAGAGCGAAATACGCAAAACCACCGGTGCTTCTATCGTCGGCGTTGTTCGTGATGGACACCTGAAACCCAATCCCGATGCAAACTTTGTGTTGATGCCTGAAGATTTGATCGCGATCATTGGGGGGGATGGAAATCGAGAAGCTTTTTGTCTTGTGGCGGCCCCTGTGTTACGGGCGTAGCGTCTATCAAATCGTCTGTCTGGCAATTTTTTATTTCTCCGTAATGATTTCAACATCGCCTATCAACTTTCCTAATTTCATCATCCCGCGAGACATGCCCACATTGAATCCAAAGAGCGTCGTCTGAATCAATTCGGTTATATAACCGAACTGGTCAATCGTATCAAAATAGGCAAACCGGGTAATGGCCTTCCCTTTGGTTTCCAGGGTGCCCTGTTGAATGAGCTGGAGTCCAGCCTTTTTAAAGCTTTCGATACGGTTGGAAATTTTGGAAACGACAAATCCGATGTGGTGGATCCCATGGCCATGGGTGTTGAGCAAATCCGTATAGATATTGGTATCACCACGGATGACGTGAATCAGTTCAAACTGAAGGCTTCCGCTGTAGCCCACGGCAATGTCCAGTTCAAGGTCGATGGGCTTGCCGCCGTAGTGAATATCGCTCCGGACGATTTTGGCGCGGTACCAGGGGCGGATGTTCAGCATGGGAGAATAATAGCCAATCGCCTGGTGGATATCTTTGACGACGATGCCCAACTGTCCCATGGCCGGCAAATCCAATTGCTTGATGGTCGAAGTATCGATTTTTTTCATGAATAGGCCGCCACCAGATTCTCGGCCATGATTTTGGTGTCGCAGTAGATGAGGACTTTCATATTGAATCCTGTCTTCAACATCCTGTTGGTTTGCAGAGTAAAGACTGGAACGCATCCGTTAGCGTGCTGAATCCCGGCTTGTTTTTCGATCAGAAGTCGGAAAGGTTCTGATAGAACATGGCCGTGGCCGGGCTGCTGACCGTGGGATCGGTGACGACATTCACACAGGCCGGCTTACCGGATGCCATCGCCCGTTTGATGGCCGGGTTGATATCTTCGTCTTTTGTGACAAGCTCACCGTAGCCTCCCAAGCCCTCCACCACTTTTTCGTAGTGCCGCATCCCCAGTTCCGCGCAGGTGCAGCGGTCGCATCCAAGGCTCATTTCCTGGGAGTGTTTGATCATGCCCCAGGCACAGTCATTGTTGATAACACAGACGACCGGGATGTTGTGGCGCACCATGGTGTCGAATTCCATGGCGTTGAAACCGAAAGAGCCGTCGCCGTGCAGCAGGATAACAGGTTTGTCCGGGTGCGCCAGCTTGGCGGCCATGGCAAAAGGGATGCCGGTCCCCAGGCAGCCCAGGAGGGCCCCCGCCGGCGTCAAAACACCGGCCTTGTGGTCGGAGAGGAACCCGGCCATGCTGTAATAGCTGGTGTCACCACCATCGGATACATAGTAGGCATCCGTGCCAAATTCTTCCATGATTCGTGCGACCAAGCGGAACGGATGGATGGGATCGGATGCGGTGTTCTTCTGCTCAATCTCGGTGGTCATAAACGCCTTGTAGGCCTTTTTGACTTTGCCCACCCAATCGTCATGACGGGTTGCATTGACCAGGGGGACCAGGGCGTCGAACACCTGGCCGCAATCCCCGGCCAGGCCTACATCGGAAGTCCTGTTTCGGTCGATTTCATTGGGGTCGATATCGATGCGGACGACTTTGGCATCCGGGAAGAGTTTGGTGGCCTGCATAACCCAGTTGAACCGGATACCCGCCGCAATGATGACATCCGCCTGGGGTGCTACTGCCGACACAGCCGTAAAAGCGCCATCGTTGATCGACAAGGGATGGGTGTCCGGCAGAACACCGCGGCCGTTATTGAGCAGGGCAAAGGGAAAACCGATTTTTTCAATAAAGTGCTTAAAACTCTGATCACTGCCACTCATGCCGATGCCGCTGCCACCGATAAACAGGGGCTTCCGGGCGCTGTTGATAAGCGTGGCGGCTTCTTCCAACTCGGCGTCGTGGGGACGGGTGACGGTTCGGTGGCTTTTTTTGGCGGGGAAATGGACCTCTTTTTCATCCATGGACACGAAAAGGATATCCGGCGGGAGCTCCAGAAAGACCGGTCCGGGTTTTCCTTGGGTGGCCTGCCGAAAAGCCATCGCCAGATATTCGGGGATCCGTTTAATATCGTAGCAGGTGGCGGACCACTTGGTGATTGGTTTCACCATGTCGATCTGGTTCATCTCCTGCAATGCGCCCTTTAAATCATCGCGCAGGGGGTGCCGGCCGCAGAGGACGACTAGGGGGGCATTGTCCAGAAAGGCGTTGGCAATACCGGTGAGGGCGTTGGTAAACCCCGGGCCGGCCGTGACCAGGCATACGCCGGGCTTGTTTTTATAGATCGACCAGGCATGAGCCATCATGGCGGCAGCCTGTTCGTGCCGGACGTCGATGGTTTTGATATCGTAGGTGTTCAGTCCGTCCAGAAGATTTTCGATGTGGCCGCCCGAAAGGGTGAAGATCATTTCCACTTGTTCCACATCCTTCATGTATCTGGCCGCGATGTGTCCACCGTATATCTGTGTCATCATGTTCTCCTCGAGTCTTGAAAGTTTTGTTTCAATTTGATGGCCGCCCGATCGATTCACGACATAATAATTTTAGTACCATCCTCGAACCACTGGGCAAAAAAGCTCATGCCGGCGACTTTGAGTTTCCCCTCGGCGGCGGCATTGAAGGACGCATCTTTCTTTTTGCTGGTCAGGACCGAAAATCCGGTGGCGGCATCTCTGAAGATCAGTGCCACATCGAAGATTTCCTGATTTCCCGCCATCGAGGAAACCTTGCCCTTGTTGAAGACGAAAAGCCTCGCTCGCCGGTTGTCCCTGGTCTTGATCAGAACACGTGCATCGGTGTTGCGGATGTAATGCTTAAATGGCTTGGAGGTAATTGAGGCAACTTTCAAAATTTGCCCCAGGGCGAAAAGAAGTAACGTAAATCGCATGAATATCTCCTGTCGTCTTTTTATGGGCTCCCGGCTACACAAACGATACCAGTGTTTTTACCGCTTTGTGTTTTTCCTTGTTCATGTTGACCTCGATCATGTCCAGGTAATCTTCCAATTTGAACTTATGGGTCACCAGGGCTTCGGCATCGATCCGGCCCGCCGTCATAAACTCCAGCGCGACGTCGAACACATGGCGTTCTTTCCCCTCATAGGTCACCAAGCCATAGCCGTACACGCCCTTTACGGTCTGGAGTTTCAACCACAGTGGCGTCAGATCTATTTTGACTTCCTTGCCGATGCCCACCACGCTCAGGGTGCCGAAGGCTGCCAGCAGCCGCAAACTCATATTCAGGGTAAATGAGTTACCCACCGTGTCGTAGATTCGGTTGAAACCACCCATGAGGATATCGCTTCCCAACAGGGGTTTGTAGATGGTGGCGCCGGTGACGTCGGACGACTGTTTAAAAACCTGTTTCCAGGCAATGATTTCGCCTGCGCCCATTTTGATGGCCAGATCGGCGGCATAGGGGGAGGGCTCGATCACGGATATGTGACATTCCGGCGACAAGGCACGTAAAGACTGGATGACCAGATTGCCGATGACGCCGCCTCCGATGACAAGGGCCTTGTCCCCGGGCGTCGGGAGATTGTCGAACACGGTCTGCAGGGCCACGGCAAGTGGCTCGGTCATGGCGGCGGATTCCAGGGAAAGTCCATCGGGTATTTTAAACAGCTGGCTCTGGTGGGCCACCATGAACGGCGCAAATCCGCCGTTGATCGAACTGTTGATACCGGTGAACATGCCCGGCTGAAGATTTCCCCGCGCAAAGTTCTCGCAGTTGGAAGGTCGACCGGCCCTGCAGCTGGGACACTTCGCCGCAATGCTCCGGGTTTCGCAACCTAGCCCCGGATTGACGGCGACGATGTCGCCAACCTTGAGTCCGTCGACCCTCTCGCCCGTATCGATGATTTTGCCGACGATTTCGTGGCCGGTAACGCACGGAAAGGATGTAAATGGTGAGGCTGTCGGGGAGTCGTGCAGGAGCATAAGATTGAGATCGCTCCCGCAGAAACCGCAATAGATGGTTTGGATTTTGACCCATTCTTGCGCTGGAAGCTGCGGCTCGGGGATATCTACCAGTTTCGTCGTTTTCACCGGCCCCTTGAAAAACACCCTGTTGCCCAGAAAGGGTTTAAGGCTTTTGGCCGCAATGAACTTGGGCGTGTTGACGCTGAATTGCAATGCTCTCATATGGCCTCCACAAGACGAGCAGCGGTTCCTCCCGGTGCCGATTGAGTCCCTGGTATGCGAGTCGCCGATCACAACTGGCGCTTTGCGGGCCAGAGATCCTTCAAGGTATGGGTAGCGATTACAGAAGGCATAATACGAATAAATATTCATATTTGTAAAGAAAAATATTTATTAAAAATTTAATATTATAAGTAAATAAGTCGAATAATTATTCATAAAAAATAATTCTCCTTGAAACCATTGATCAAGTGTGTAAGATTTTCTTGGTTTGATAATAATAATGCGGAGACGATATGAGCAGTGTCAGAACACCGAAACAACAACGGGGCATTGAGACCCGCAAACAGATCATAAAGGCGGCCTTTAAATTATTTGCCGAAAAGGGAATCCATGGCACCAACTCAACGGAGATTGCCCAAAAAGCGGGGATCTCCATCGGCAGTTTTTATTCCTATTTCAAGAACAAAAAAGTACTTCTGCTTGAAATGCTGGAAGGTTATGTGGAAGAGCACTACAAGATGGTGTGGCGGAAATTGGACGGTTTTAATCTGGATGAATTAGATCGCGATAAGATCAATGCCATCATCGCAAGTGTGTTCGAGGCATACGACATCGCGCCAGAGTTCCACCGCCAGACCCATGCGCTCAGGTATTCGGACCTTGATATCAAACGCATTTACGACAGGGAACGGGTGCGCCAGGTCGATCAGATCCAGTACCTGATAGAAAAAAATATCAATCGTCTGGTGCACATCAAAGATCCCCATATCGCCGCGATGGTCATCCATAACGCCGTTGAGAACGTCGCCCACACGGCGAAGTTTATGGGCTCCGACATCGAGGAAGGACGTCTGGTCGGTGGCCTGGCGGACATGATTTCCGGGTTCCTCCTGGGGGATAGTGGTTAAGCCGGTTAGTTAGGGCCGCGTCCCAACCTTCCACCGCTGACGGATCGCTTTATTAAATTTCAAGTCAAGTTCAATAAGCAACAAGAATAATCGGCGGTGGACCCCAAGAGTTGGACAGCCTGATGGTATAGATAAGCTATAAGCCGAGAGCGATTGTATAGAGAACAAGGCATCAGGCAGCCTCGGCAAAAGGATGAGGTAGACCGTAATAGACCTCATCCGGGGTTAGATCGTCAAGAGAAGAATGCCCACGTTGCTGGTTGTAGTAGCGGACCCACTCCGTCAGCCCCCGTCGCAAGTCGCGACCGGAGTCAAACGAATGCAGGTAAAGATACCGATACTTGATGGTCCACCACAGCCGCTCGATGAAAATGTTGTCCTGACAGCGGCCCCGGCCGTCCATGCTGATTTTAACCTGGTGGTCCTTGAGCACCTGGATGAAGGCTGTGCTCGTGAACTGAGCCCCCTGATCGGTGTTGAAGATTTCCGGCGCATCATGACGATCCAGAGCCTCGTGGAGCGCTTCGACACAGAAGGAAGGCTCCAAGGTATTGGAGATGCGCCAGGATAATATTTTACGGCTGTGCCAGTCCATGATGGCCGCCAGATACATAAAGCCACGGGCCATGGGGACATAGGGACATAGGTGATATCAGCGGCCCAGAGCCTGTTCAGTCTATAGGAATCTGGTTGACTGATCGCTGTGCATCAGCTGGAGACCCACCTCCTGGTTATCGCACTAGGGGGAGCCCTATTAGGGCGTTGCTCTTATAAAACGAATGCATCTAATTTATGGTACATGGTGCCGATCAAAGCTCCAAATATATTTCGGAACAATCGTTGCAAAGGGTATGGGTGATATCCGCATCGGTGTGCTTTGTGATATAGGCTTCCAGAGGCCACCAGCGCCCGTTTTCATCCCGGATCCGTTTACATCCACTGCATATCGGCAGAAGTTCCATTAAAAGTTTATTTTCTTTTAACAATTTCTCTTTTTCGGCCAGAGCTTCCCCGAGGCTTTTGATCAATTCAACCTGCTTTTGTTCGACCTTTTTTCGATCGCTGATCTCCTTGATGATGCAAATGATCTTCAAGGGGCGATCTTTATCGGCTGAAATCTTGGCTCGGATTTCAGCCCAATAGGTGCTGTGATCTTTATGAATCAATTCCACTTCAACGGTCTGGAGGTCATTCACCCCCTGCTGATATCTTTCCTTGGCCTTGTTCAGTAAGCTCAGGATTCTCTGGTAGGAATCCGGCAACAACCTGTCTTTAACGGTTAATTTGCGATATTCCTCAGCCGAATAGCCGCTTATCCTTTCGATGCTGGGGTTGACGTAGTCAAATTCCAATGTTTCCGCATCCAAAACAAATACGGCCTCGATCAGATTATCGGTGATCAATCGGTATTTGTCTTCCAACTTTTCGTATCGCGCTTTGTAATTGGAACCCATAATAGACCCTCCATTCTTCACCGGGCGCAATCCTTATCATGCTGTTTCACTGGCCTATTATCGGCATCTATTCGAATTAGGTTAATTTTTCCCCTTGATCTTTCAAAATTTAAACGTGCTAAAGTAGAAACGTAGCATGCCACTACAAGTCTGGCAGGCAGCAGGCGCGACATGATGGACTATTGGTTTGAGGTAAATGCCTGCCCCATGGGTGCGTCGCTTGCAGGAACAACGTTGGTAGGTGCAGAGCATGCGAATTGGGTTGAAGAAGGCCGTGATAAAAAGCGCCCGCAGGGATCTTGCTCCCCGCAGGCGCGCTATCGACTACCAAATTACGCCGCCGACATATAAAAAACAAAAAGACACTTGCGAGCCAAGTGCCTTTTTAGATTATTCGATGGTCGGGGCGAGAGGATTTGAACCTCCGACATCCTGCTCCCAAAGCAGGCGCGCTACCAGGCTGCGCTACGCCCCGATTTTTCAGGCGAAAATCTTTAGCATGAATGGCCGGTGGCTGCAAGCGCAAAGCCTCCGCCGAATCTTATGAATTCTCAACAGGTTGGCAATTAGGAGAACGCATGAAATGCTGACTGAGGGACTGATTTACTCATTCACCTACAACAGGTGTTATTTTCATTGGCGGCCCCTGGGTCGGGGGCCTTGTGTCGATCAAATCGTCTATCCGGGCAAGGGATGCGCCCCCGTTGTCGTCAAACCCGGACGACGTGCGGCAAAATGACCGGGCGCGAGCGCGTCTGACGGTAAAAAAAGTCCTGAAGGGTTTTGCAAATGCTTTCTTGCTGCCGGCAGCCGTCTTTCTTCAGGGTCCGCCGCAATGTGCGTTTGGCCTTTTCCATCAGACGCTTCGATGCATCCATTGGCATGAAGCCCTGGCTGATCAGGCGAACCTCGCCGGCCAAGCGGCGCTGCCGGTCCACGGGCACATAGCACAACACAAACCCGTTTTGCGACAAGCGCTCCCGGTCCTGCACCACCCGATCGCCGATTTCACCTACCAGGGAGCCATCCACGTACACATCTTTGAGGGGCATCGGATCCTCCAGCCATGCGCGCTGCCCGTCGCTGACCCATGCCGCCCCGTTTTCCAGGATAAACACCGCGTCGGCATCCAGGCCGTTTTGCTGGGCCAGGTAGGAATGCAGGTGCAGGTGGCGGGTTTCGCCATGCACCGGAATCAAAAACCGCGGGTGGACGGCTTCCAGCATGATGCGCATGTCTTCGCGGCTGCCATGACCGGAAACATGCACGGTGGCGAGGTCGCCGTAAACGACGTTCGCGCCGCGCCGGAACAGGTTGTTGAGCATCCGGCCGACATTTTCTTCGTTGCCTTCGATGGCACCGCCGGAAATGACGATCGTGTCGCCCGCATGCACCTGCACGTCGCGATGGGCGCCCCGGGCCATTCGGTTGAGGGCGGAATTGGGTTCGCCCTGGGAGCCGGTTGACAAAATCACCAGCTCGTCCTGCGGTACGTCCGCCTTGATATCCACCAGCATTCCCGCGGGGATGTCCAGGTAGCCCAATTCCTGCGCCAGTTCGGCATTCTGTATGAGGCTGCGCCCGGTCAAGGCCAGTTTGCGCCGATGCTTGGCCGCAAGATTGACGATTTCCTGGAAGCGCGCCAGCACCGAAGCGAAGGTGGCGATAATGATGCGGCTTCCGCCGGCCTCGGCAAACAGGCCGTCCAGCACCGATGTCACCAGCTGTTCGGTCGGCGTGCGGCCCGGTCGATCGGCATTGGTGCTGTCCGCCAGCAAGGCGAGCACGCCGTTGGGCGTCAAGGCCTGCAGCCGTTTCAAATCGGTCGTGCGGCCGCCGGCGGGCGTTTCATCCAGTTTGTAATCACCGGTATGCACCACCGCGCCGACCGGCGTATCGATGACGAGCCCCACGGAAGCGGGAATGGAGTGCGCCACGGCAAAAGGGCTGACCTTGAACGGGCCCAGATGGATCGTCTGCCGGTCGTCGAAGCGCTGCAGCGTCACATGAGCGAGGCCCGCCTCTTCCAGTTGGCGCGCCGCCATTCCCAGCGTCAAATCCGTGCCGTACACGGGGGCGTCCACCTGTTTGAGCAGGTAGGAAAGCCCGCCGATATGGTCCATGTGCCCGTGGGTCAGCACGATCCCACGCAACAGGGCCTTGTTTTCAATCACGTAATCAAAGTCGGGCAGCACGAGATCGATCCCGTACAAGTCGTTCTCGGGGAACATGACCCCGCAATCGACGATGATCAGGTTGCGGCCGTATTCGAGCAAGGTCATGTTCTTGCCGATTTCGCCCAGGCCGCCGATGGGAATAATCTTTAAACGTTTAGACATAGTGGTTTTCGTAGGTCTCCTTTGTCGCCCTGAATGGCCGCTGATTTCCCGCGCACGATCCCGGAACGCAATGCGCCAGGCGTGCGCAATCCCCTGGCCGGGGCGGTGAGATTGAGCAGGCACCCATGGTGACAGAAAATTGAAATAATGGTGATGTTGGTTTTTCGCAGGCAGGTTTAAAAGGACTCGTGTAGGCTGGACAGGAGCTTTTCCGCCAACGGAAAGTTTGCTGACAATATCCGACCGAATGCGGTTTTGTCAAGATTCCATAATCGCCCGTCCCCATTTTCAGTGCTGCCAAGGTCAGAAACGGGGGCAAGGCGGTCCTGGCTCCCTCACAAGGGAAACCCATTTCCATTCCCTTGTGGGGGGGAAATCAGGCACCGGCCCGTCAGGGAGTGCTGATCGTCTACCGGAAACTATCCCAAAGGACGGTGATAACCCCGGACTTGCCAGGGCCCCGGCTTGTCATTTCTCGGGTCTGCCACGGCAACCCGCCAGTGTTGCGACAACAATTGGCCGATCCGGCATTTGATCGAAGGCCGGCGGCCTTTGTGGGGAAGCCGTTACGAACGGCTGCGGCTGCCTTGGCAGGCGATGCTTCGGGCGATGACGTGTCTCAGCTTGACAACCCGAACGATGACAACTATTGTCCCTATAATTCGTTAAATGGCGAAATATGAGGGATGTATGTTGGCGTTCATGAATATCACCAAAGCCCTGGCCGACGAAAACCGGGTGCGCATCCTGATGGCACTGCACGGCGAGGAGGAGCTGTGCGTCTGCCAGCTGATCGACCTGCTGCAATTGGCCCCGTCCACGGTTTCCAAGCACCTTTTCATCCTGCGCAACGCCCGTCTCGTCCTGGGACGCAAGGCGGGGCGCTGGATGTATTACCGCTTGAACGGGGCGGCGGCCGCCGGGGTGGTCAAGGAAGCCCTCGATTGGGTGGCGCGCTCGGTGGCTGAAGATCCGGTCATCCATCAGGACAAGGCACGCCTGGCGGCATTCGGGACGGATTCGGCCCAAACGAAATGCGGCGTTTAGTGGTCCTATTCATCGATACGCTGACATTCGAGCGCCAATTCATCCTGTCTGACGGCGTTGTGAAACCACGGCATATTCCAGATATCCCTTAGCTTTCAAGCCTTGTCCGCCAGGCGACTTGACGCTCGTATGACGCCACCGTTTTTACGAACAGGACCACTTAGGAGCGAGCCAATGGCTGATGTAACGAAACGCCTGTCGTTTTTAGACCGCTATCTGACGCTGTGGATTTTTCTGGCCATGTTCGCCGGGGTGACGGGGGGCTATCTTTTCCCCGGCATCCGGGAGGCCATCAACTGGTTCCAGGTGGGCACCACCAACATCCCCATTGCGGTGGGATTGATCCTGATGATGTATCCGCCTCTGGCCAAAGTGCGCTACGAGGAGCTGCCCCGGGTGTTTCGCAACGGCAAGGTGCTGGCGCTGTCCCTGGTGCAGAACTGGATCATCGGCCCGATTCTGATGTTCCTGCTGGCCGTCGCTTTTCTGTCCGGTCACCATGACTATATGGTGGGGCTTATCATGATCGGACTGGCCCGCTGCATTGCCATGGTCATCGTCTGGAACGACCTGGCCCAGGGCGATCGCGAATACTGCGCCGGGCTGGTGGCCTTCAACTCCATCTTCCAGGTGCTCTTCTTCTCCTTCTATGCCTACATTTTTATCACCCTGGTGCCCCATTGGCTGGGAATGCAGGGCATGGTGGTGAACATCTCCATCGGCCAGATCGCCCAGAGCGTCTTCATCTACCTGGGCATTCCCTTTATCGGCGGGATGGTGTCGCGGTATGTCGGCCTAAGGCTCAAAGGCCGCGACTGGTACGAGAACACGTTTATTCCCCGCATCAGCCCGATCACGTTGATCGCCCTGCTGTTCACAATCCTGGTGATGTTTTCCCTCAAGGGCAATTACATCGTCCGGTTGCCTCTGGATGTCGTCCGCATCGCCATTCCGCTGAGCATCTATTTCGTGGTCATGTTCGTGGTGTCGTTTTTCCTGTCGATGAAAGTCGGGGCTACGTACGAGCAATCGGCCACGTTGAGCTTTACGGCCGCCTCCAACAATTTCGAACTGGCCATCGCCGTGGCGGTGGCGGTCTTCGGCATCGATTCGGGTCAGGCCTTCGCCGCCGTGATCGGCCCGCTGGTGGAGGTGCCGGTCCTGATCGCCCTGGTGAACGTGGCCTTCTGGTTCAAGCGCCGCTATTTCCCCTACGAAATCAAGGCGGTCACCGGTGTCTGCCACGTGCATCACCGGCCGCGGGGGCTTGAATCCTGCGCTGACAAGGAATCCTGACCACCATTTATAAGGAAGGGGCAATAAGGCAGGGGCTATGGAAACCTACACCGTCTTCCCGGATCGAACCATAACGCAAGCCGGTCCCATGGGACGGATATTTACGGGACTTGGTATCGGAACCTTTCACGGGGCCTGCCGCTGGGTGCAGCAACTGCCCTACGGCTACAATTCCGACCGGGACGACCTCATGATCCTGTTCAAGGAAAAAAGGGGCAGCTGCACCACCAAGCATGCAGTCATCGCCACACTGGCCGCCGAGCTGGATCTGCCCATCCACAAAAACATAGGCATCTACGCCATGACCGAGGCCCTGGTTACCGGCTCCCGGGAGATCCTGGATCGTTATCGGTTGCCTTATGTGCCCATGCTGCACTGTTTTCTCGTCTGCCGGAACCACCGGGTCGATCTTTCCGAGGGCAACCGCAACGGCAAGAACGGTCCCATCGATCGTTTCCTTTATACAGCCGGCGTTTCGGCCACCATTTCCGCCAAAGACGAATACCGCCTTTACCGACAGGCGCTGAAGGATGAGGTCCTTTCCCGAGCGGAGCTGGAGGGGACCGATATGAAAACCATGCTCAAGGCGCGCGAAGAGGGTCTGGCCCTGCTGAAGCACAACCTAACGCGATAAAGAGGTGTATCATGAAAGAAGAATCCGCCGATATCATTCGTCAAGTCGTACGGGGACGCTATGCCCAAGCGGCGGGCGGCGCGGGATGCGGCTGCGCATCCGAACCGGCATCGCCCTGCTGCGGCGCGCAACCAAGAAGTGCTTTCGATCCGAACCAGGTGATGGGCTACTCGCAGAAAGAACTGGCGAGCGTCGTGGATGGGGCCAATCTGGGGCTGGGGTGTGGCAACCCCACCGCCATCGGCTCCCTCAAGCCGGGGGAGGTCGTGCTGGATCTGGGCAGCGGCGGCGGGTTCGACTGCTTCCTGGCCGCCCAGAAGGTGGGGCGCCAGGGCCGGGTGATCGGGGTCGACATGACGCCCGAAATGCTCAGCAAGGCCCGGGAGAATGCGGCCCGTATGGAAGCCGTCAATGTCGAATTCCGCCTGGGCGAAATCGAACACCTGCCGGTGGCCGACAACAGCGTGGATGTCATCATCTCCAACTGCGTCATCAACCTTTCTCCGCAAAAAGCGCAGGTCTTCAAAGAGGCCTTTCGTGCTTTGACGCCGGGCGGCCGTCTGATGATTTCCGATGTGGTGGCCACGGCCGAAATGCCGGAAGCGTTGCGCAAGCAGGCGGCCATGCTGACGGGGTGCGTTGCCGGCGCCGTGCATGTCGATCAAATAAGGGAATTGCTGGGGACAGCAGGCTTCCGGGGAATCAAGATCGACCTGAAAGACTACAGCAGGCAATTGATCCATGGCTGGTTTCCCGGCAGCGGCGCCGAAGACTATGTGGCCTCCGCGGCCATTGAAGCCGTAAAACCATCTCAGTGATATTCGAATGGTGCCGCAGCCACGCGGCTGGCCTGGAGAAATGGCACGACTAGTTTTAATCCAAACCCACCATCTCTGGTGGAGGCCCCGGAGGGTTCTGCCGATCCGGGGCGCTTTTCTATTATTGGCGCCTTCATTTTCTTGCACGTGCAAGAAAACGGAAGCAATCACGCCTCGGCCTGACAGGCTTCAAACGCCCGTGTCCCGCTTAACCCTGCGCGTCGTCCAACCGGCCCATGAAACGGCGCCTCGTGCCGCCATGCGGCGTTGCCAGGCTTGCTCGGGTGCTCACAATCTGGCGATTGCTGCGCGCCTCACTTCACCTGTCGCCTTGCCTGACAGCACGATGCTTGCTTCATTGACCGGTTGAAGCGACCGGAGCCCGCACGCGGAAACTCGCCCCGCCTGCGACAAGCCTTCGGCGGACAGGCAGTCCGCGCGCTTTAATCCGCCCGCCCCGCCGATGCTCGGCGCGGGACAAAGGGAAATCTGAAAACCGAGGGCCACAACTTCATTTTTGAAGCCTCCTTTTTGGAAGCTACCTGATGCCTCCCGCTATGCGGGAGGAGACTCGTTATGATTGAAAGCCGTTGCGAACCTGTCAAATTTGCGTTTATCCCGTCAATTGACGGATATCGATGCGCTATCGGGAGTTCACCCGAATCGGCGATTGCCGCTATGGGCGGCAACGATCGCTATTGGAATCAAAACTGACGATTTCGATGACGATTCCTATTTCGGTAAGGCAGAGCGATATCCAGCATCCAGCATCCAGTATCCAGTCTCCAGCTTTCCCGAAACTCCTTGACAGGTTTGGTCACTCATATTAATTTGTCCATTTATTCTTGTGCTGTATGGCAGCTGCGAGAGTGGCGGAATTGGTAGACGCACTGGACTTAGGATCCAGCTCTGGCGACAGAGTGGGAGTTCAAGTCTCCCCTCTCGCACCATATCCGACAGTTTTAAGAGTGCCTGGAGGTGATCGACTCCGGGCACTCGACGTATAGGGGCTGACGCAAACACGGCCGTAGCGGGTTTGTGATCGCCCGGGCCGCTTTTGGAGTGCGTATCATGTTCGAACCCATTCCCCGCCGCAGTGGGGATGCGGTTCGCCTGGAAAGGAACCGGAATGAATTTTTCAGTTGAGGACCAGAGTACCGTTAAAAAGAAGCTCACCATCGAGGTGCCCAGGGAGGATGTCGTTCGCGAACTGGACAAGGCCTACAAGGAATTAAAACGGAGTGCCAAGGTCAAGGGGTTCCGGCCGGGCAAAGCCCCCCGCTCCGTGCTCGAGCGGTTGTACGGCAAAGACGTCCGGGCGGATGTGGCCTCGCGCCTGATTCAGGAAACCTTTGTGGAGGCGTTGAAGGAATCCGAGATGAACGTGGTGGGCACCCCGGAGATCGACCCCCCGGATCTCAAGGTGGATGAAGGCTATACCTTTACGGCCACGGTGGAGGTGAACCCCGAGCTGGCGTCTTTCAACCTCGACGGTTTTCAATTGAAAAAAACCCTTTACCGGGCGACGGATGAAGAGGTGGACGCCCAACTGCAGATGCTGCGCAACAACCTGGCCCGCATGGTGCCCATCGAGGGGGCGCGCCCGGTGGCCGACGGCGACTACGTGATGGTGGACTACGAGGGGATGAGGGACGGCAAACCCTATGCCGAAACCCAGCGCACGGAAAATTTTTCCATGAAAATCGGCGACGGACTGCTCCATCCGGATGTCGATGCGGCCCTTAAGGGATTGAATGCCGGCGATAGCACGGAAGTCGCCGTGAAATTTGCCGGTGACCATTTCAATGACAAGCTGGCCGGACAGGAGATCACCTTCCATGTGACCGTCAAGGAAATCCGGGAGCAGCAGATTCCGGAGATCGACGACGAAATGGCCAAGCGGCTGGGCCCGTTCGACTCCCTGGCGGCGCTCAAAGAAAAAATCAACGAGAACCTTTCCGCGGGCTACAGCAAGCGCCAGGAGCAGGAACTCAACGAACAGGTCTTCAAAGCCCTGATCGCCCAGCAGGATTTCGAGGTCCCGGAGTCCCTGGTCAATAGCGAGCTGGAAACCATTTTGAGCGAAGCCAAACAGAAGTTCGCCTACCACAACACCTCCATGGAGGAACTGGGGCTGAATGACGAAGGCTTGCGCGACCAATATCGTGAAACAGCCCTCAACCAGGTACGCCGCCACATGATCCTGGCCAAGATTATCGCGCAGGAGTCCCTGGAGGTGTCCGACGAGGAGCTGGAAGCCGGCTATCAGGAGATGGCCGACAGCTTCAACCAGCCGGTGGATGTCATCAAGCAGGTTTATGCCCAGGACCCGGACCGGGTTGATGTGTTCAAGTACGCTTTACTTGAAAAACAGGCAATTAAGCTTATTGTTGATAGAAGTTCCATCGAGGAAGTTGAGCCGGAACTGGAAACCCCCGCTGAAGACGACAAGGCCGAATAAGGGGCCTTGTCGGATCTGAAACCGATCACTTTGACGGGGTCTTGAAGGTGTAAGCGCTCAAGGCCCCACCTGTCATCGGACTGGTAGGCCGACAACCACCTGACATTATTTATAAGGAGAACCATTGTGCCGCTAATCCCTATGGTAATTGAACAGAGCAGTCGGGGGGAACGGGCCTATGACATCTATTCCCGTCTGCTGAAGGACCGGATTATTTTTCTCGGCTCCGCCATGAATGATGAGGTGGCCAACCTCATCATCGCCCAGTTGCTGTTCCTCGAGTCGGAAGACCCTGAAAAGGACATAAATTTTTACATAAATTCACCCGGGGGGGTTGTGACTTCGGGACTTGCCGTATATGATACGATGCAGTACGTTAAGCCCGACATTGCAACGGTGTGTATCGGTCAGGCAGCCAGCATGGGTGCCGTTTTGCTGGCCGCCGGCACTGCAAAGAAACGTTATGCCCTGCCCAACGCCCGGATCATGATTCACCAGCCCATGGGCGGCTTTCAGGGCCAGGCGTCGGACGTGGAGATTCATGCCCGTGAGATGCTACGGATGAAGCAGGATCTCAATCAAATCCTTTCCGCCCACACGGGGAAACCGATTGAGCAGGTTCAAACGGACACCGATCGTGATTATTTTATGTCCGGCGAGGAAGCCCGGGTATATGGGATCGTGGATCAAGTGATTGCCAAACGTGACGATCTCGGAGGCGGCAGCGCCACGGAGAAATGAGATGACCCATAAAGACGATGACAATGACAACCTGTTTTGCTCGTTTTGCGGCAAGAGCCAGAAGGAAGTCAATAAACTGATCGCCGGTCCGGCGGTCTATATCTGTGACGAGTGTATCCAGCTCTGCAGCGAAATCATCGAGGAGGAGAGCGAAAAGGACGCCGACGCGCTGGAGAATCTGCTGGCGCCCAAGGAAACCAAGACGCTCCTGGATGACTACGTCATCGAGCAGGAAGCCGCCAAAAAGATTTTGGCGGTGGCGGTCTACAACCATTACAAACGCCTGAACTCGACGATTCACGCGGGCGATGTGGAGCTCAACAAAAGCAACATCCTGCTGATCGGCCCCACCGGTTGCGGCAAAACCTTGCTGGCCCAGACCCTGGCGCGCTTTCTCAACGTGCCCTTCACCATCGCTGATGCCACCAGCCTGACGGAGGCCGGCTACGTGGGCGAGGATGTGGAAAACATCATTCTCTCCCTGCTGCAGAACGCCGACTACGATGTGGAACGGGCCAAAAAGGGCATCGTTTACATCGACGAGATCGACAAGATCGCCAGCAAGGGCGACAACCCCTCCATCACCCGGGACGTGTCCGGGGAAGGCGTCCAGCAGGCGCTCCTTAAAATCATCGAAGGCACGACGGCCAGCGTGCCCCCCAAGGGCGGCCGCAAACACCCCCAGCAGGATTTCGTCAAGGTCGATACCTCCAACATCCTGTTTATCTGCGGGGGCACCTTCAACGGCCTGGAAAAGATCATCCAGCGCCGGATGGGATCCAAGGTGATGGGCTTCGGCGCCGAGATCGTCAAGTCCGCCGATCGAAGCGTGGGCGAAACCCTGTTGGACGTACAGCCCGAAGACCTCATCAAATTCGGCTTGATTCCGGAATTTCTGGGGCGTCTGCCGGTGATCGCCACCCTGGGCGAGCTCAATGAAAAATCCCTGGTGCGGATTCTGACCGAGCCCAAAAACGCCCTGGTGAAGCAGTACCGCAAGCTGTTCGAGATCGAAGGGGTCAACCTGCGGTTTACCGACAGCGCCCTGTCCGCCATCGCCAAAGAGGCGGTCAAGCGCAAATCCGGCGCCCGCGGGCTCAGGGCGATCCTGGAAAAGACCCTGCTGGACATCATGTACGAGCTGCCTTCGGTGGAGAATGTCAAGGAGTGCGTGATCAGCGAGGATGTGGTGCTCAACAAGGAAGACCCCATCCTGCTGTTCGACCAGACCAAGACCAAGAAGCAGGCTTGATTCAACCGCGACCTTTGCCGCAGCATCGATGCTAACGGCCCCTGGCATGACCGGTATCGTTCTGATACGCCAGGGGCCGTTTGTGCTGGTGCACGGGGAAATCCGCCCGCCCGGTCTGATCGTTCCAATGGCCGGAGGACTTAACGGGCCGGTGGCCGAAGAATCGGCTTGCGGCAGCACGCTGTCCGATCTAAAACCGGCGCCGCGTCTTGAAATAGCCGCGTTTTCCGATTATTTTAATCGATGAGGGGCCAGGCTGCCAGGCGGTCAAACCCTCCACCGTAAATAACGGGTCATTGGTGACCCGAACAATCCAAGACCACATCAGGAAGTGAGTATTATGGTCAATATTCCCAATATTTTCAAAGATGAACCCCAGAGCGAAACGATTGAACTTCCGTTGCTGCCGTTGCGCGACATCGTCGTTTTTCCCCATATGGTCGCTCCGCTTTTTGTGGGCCGTACCAAATCGGTCAATGCCCTGGCCAATGCCATGGGCCGGGACAAGCGTGTCTTCCTGTCCACCCAGAAAACGGCCGGCGTGGATTCTCCGGAGGAGGCGGACATCAACCCGGTGGGCACCGTCGGCAAGGTGCTGCAGCTGCTGAAACTGCCGGACGGCACGGTCAAGGCTCTGGTGGAGGGTGAAAGCCGGGCGCGGATTCTCCGGTTTCTGGAGGAGGACGAATACTTCAATGTCGAACTGGCCCCCATGCCGGAGCCGGACGTCGATCCCATCGAAGCCCGCGCCCTGTGCCGCTCGATCCTGGAGAATTTCGAAAAGTACGCCAAGCTCAACAAGAGCATCTCCAAGGAGCTGATGGAGAGCGTCGGTGAAATCTTATCGCCTTCCAAACTGGCCGACACCGTGGCCGCGCATTTCGCCTTCAAAGTGGATGACAAGCAGCGCCTGCTGGACACCCTGTCGCCTTCGGACCGCGTGGCCGACCTGGTCAGCCTGATCAAGATGGAAATCGAGGTCATGCGCATGGACCAGCGCATCAAGGGGCGGGTCAAGGAGCAGATGGAAAAGACCCAGCGCAACTACTACCTCAACGAGCAGATGCGGGCCATCAAGAAGGAGATGGGGGCCGAGGACGACCCCAGCGAAGAACTGGAAGATCTCGAAAAACGGATTGCAGAGAAGAAATTGTCCGAGGAGGCCACTGAAAAGGTCAAGCAGGAATTCCGCAAGCTCAAGATGATGACCCCCATGTCGGCCGAGGCCACGGTGGTGCGCAACTATATCGACTGGCTGCTGAGCCTGCCCTGGTACGATGTGAGCGAGATCAACCAGGATCTCAGCGCGGCCGAGCGCATCCTGGACGAAGACCATTACGGCCTGGAGAAGCCCAAGGAGCGCATCATCGAATACCTGGCCGTCCAGACCCTGACCCAGAAGGTCAAAGGTCCCATCCTCTGTCTGGTGGGTCCTCCGGGGGTCGGCAAGACTTCCCTGGCCAAATCCGTGGCGCGGGCTACCGGACGCAAATATGTGCGCCTCTCCCTGGGCGGGGTGCGGGACGAGGCGGAGATCCGCGGCCACCGGCGGACCTACATCGGGGCCATGCCGGGCAAGATCATGCAGTCCCTGAAAAAGGTGGGGGTCAACAACCCCGTCTTTTGCCTGGACGAGGTGGACAAGATGAGCATGGACTTCCGGGGCGACCCATCGGCGGCCCTCCTGGAAGTGCTGGATCCCGAGCAGAATTACAGCTTCAACGACCATTACCTGGACGTGGACTACGACCTGTCGGATATCCTGTTCATCACCACGGCCAACACCCTGCCGGATATCCCTTTGCCGCTGCAGGACCGCATGGAGATCATCCGCCTGCCGGGCTATACGGAATACGAGAAGTACAACATCGCCCATAAATTCCTGGTGGCCAAGCAGCTCGAGGCCAACGGCCTCCAAGGCCTGGACATCGCGTTTTCCAAGAATGCCATCCTGACCATCATTCGGCGTTACACCCGGGAGGCCGGGGTGCGCAACCTGGAGCGCGAAATCGCTTCCATCTGCCGCAAGATCGCCAAGCAGGTGGTCAAGTATCAGGACAGCGATACCTTTAAGGTCACCGCCCAGTCGGTGGCCAAATACCTCGGACCGGCGCGCTTCAAGCAGGACCAGATCGAAGACAAGGACCAGATCGGCATGGTGACGGGCCTGGCCTGGACCCAGGTGGGCGGCGAGCTCCTGATCGTGGAAACCCTGACCATGCCCGGCAAGGGCAACGTTCAGGTAACCGGCAAGCTGGGGGATGTGATGAAGGAATCCGCCCAGGCGGCGGTCAGCTATGTCCGTTCGCGCGCCGATTACCTGATGATCGATGAAAAATTCTACCGCAAGCTCGATTTGCACATCCACATCCCCGAAGGCGCCATCCCCAAGGACGGCCCCTCAGCCGGGATCGCCATGTGCACCTCCATCGTATCGGCCCTGAGCAGACGCCCGGTGCGGCGGGATATCGCCATGACCGGCGAGATCACCCTGCGGGGCCGCGTGCTGCCCATCGGCGGGCTTAAAGAGAAGATCATCGCGGCCCACCGCGGCGGGATTAAAACCGTGCTGATTCCCAAGGAGAATGAAAAGGATCTCAAAGACATCCCCAAGCTGGTTTCCCGGAGCATGACCATCATCCCGGTGGAGCACATGGACGAAGTCCTTGGGCATGCCCTGATCCTCGGTGAGGGGGGGCGCCTGTTCAAGGAAGTGGACCTGCCTTTCGATATCGCCAAGGGCGAGGGTGACGGCACCAACGCCGCACCCCTGAACTGACCGTATCGAACGGGGGCGACCTTTGCCGGAGGGCCCGGTGATCCGGGTTTCCGCTTGACAGGCTCCGGCGGATCAAGTATCAAAACAGTCCTTGCGTTGGGCGGGTAGCTCAGTTGGGAGAGCATCGGCCTTACAAGCCGAGGGTCACAGGTTCAAGCCCTGTTCCGCCCACCATTCACAAAATTAAAAGGCGACCGGTCCCACGACCGGCCGCCTTTTTTATGTCTTCTTTCCGTCACAGGACCCTATAGCAGTTTGGCAATGATCTCCTTCATGATCTCGGTCGTGCCGCCGCCGATGGACAGAATGCGGTTGTCCCGATAGAGCCGCTCCACCAGGTAGCCCCGCATGGTGCCGTAGCCGCCGAAGAGCTGCACGGCATCGTAGGTCACCCGGTCGCTGACGCTGCAGGCGAAATTCTTGGCCATGGCGACTTCCTTGAACTGGTCGATGCCGGCGTCGATTTTGGCCGCCACCCGCCAGGTGTACTCCCGGGCGATGTCCACCAGGGTGGCCATATCCACCAGCTTGTGGCGGGTCACCTGGAAACCGGTGAGGGGTTTGCCGAAAGCCGTGCGTTCCTTGGCATAGGCCTGGGCCTGCTCCAGCGCGAGCTGGGCGGTCATGTAGGCCATGACCGCCAGGGAGAGCCGCTCCCCCTGGAAGTTTTCCATGATGGCGTAGAAGCCCTGGTGCTCCTCGCCGATCAGGTTGGCAACCGGCACACGGCAGTCGTCGAAAAAGATCTCGGCCGTGTCCGAAGCCCACCAGCCGGTCTTTTTGAGGGGCGTGGATACGGCATAGCCCGGCGTATCGGATTCGATCACCAGCATGCTGATGCCGTGGGCGCCGGGCGCGCCGGTGCGCACGGCGCAGGTGATCTGGTCGGCCCGGGTGCCGCTGGTAATAAAGGTCTTGCTCCCGTTGACGATGTAATGATCGCCGTCGCGCACCGCCGTGGTGGCCAGGTTGGAGACGTCCGACCCGCCCCCGGGTTCGGTAATGGCCAGGGCGGCGATGCGCTCGCCGGCAATCACCGGCCGGACGAAGCGCGCTTTCTGCTCTTCCGTGCCGTGCCGCAGGATGGGCGGCAGGGCGATGTGCAGTGATCCCAGCCCGGCCACGAATCCGCCCGATCCCGCGCGCATGAGTTCTTCACTGGCCGCGATGGTGAAGAAGATATCGCCGGGGGTGCCGCCGACCGCTTCCGGATAGCCGATTCCCAATATGCCCACTTCTCCGGCCTTGTGGTAGATTTCCCGCGGAAAAATTCCCGCCTCCTCCCACTCGTCGATAAAGGGCTTGATCTCCTTGTCGACAAACTCCTTGACGGATCGGCGCACCATGTCGTGGGCCTTGGAGAAGTACTGCTGACAGGATGCGCGCGCATTGAATTCGATGGCCATTTTGACTTCCTTTTTTGGCGTTTATATTTGGCCGGAAAGAGACTATCAGGCTTAACAGCAGGTCTGGAAAAGAAATGAATCGAGTCACAGCACCTGTATGACTGATAGGTGAAAATAAATCGGTGTCCGATTCTGAAATGAGGATTTTTGTCTCTGATCAAGGCCCTAAAAAGGTTAGCAGTGAGGCATACATTAGTACGCTACAGATGCCAAACCTGAAGGAATCGCAGATCTATATCAATTTTTGAATCGGCTACAGCACAAGCAATGCAAGGTTCAGCCGGAATCTGTAGATTTTGGTTTCGACCAAGGCCGCAGCGATTTGGAAACCGCAGACGTAGTCAGCTACGTCGAGGATTTACAAAGAGCGAGAACGCTGGACGGGGCCAAAAGATGCCGGTTCCGGCTGAACCTTTACTCCAGTTTAGGGGGCGGCATGACGAGCGCCGTCCCCTCCGCCACGGTTTCCCCCTTCTGGTTGGTCCAGAGCAGGGCCATGCGCACCCAGCGCTTGTCTTCCAGCTTTTCGGTCACTTCGGCCCGGGCCGTGATGGTATCGCCGAAGCGGGTCGGCGCCCGGAAGCGCGTGTTGATTTCCAAGGCCACAGTTCCCAGGCCGGGCAGCTTCATGCCCAGCACCGGCGCGATCAGGCACTGGGGCAGGGCGCCGTGGGCGATGCGGGTGCCGAAGGGGGTCAGCTTGGCGAATTCTTCGTTGACGTGCATGGGGTTGAAGTCTCCCGAAATGCCGGCAAAGAGATAGACATCGGTCTCGGTGATGGTCTTGCTGAACGACGCCGACATGCCGATCTCCAGCTCGTCGTAGGATTTGCCCAGTTCGAAATCCATGCGCCCTCCTTTGAAATCCATTTTATATTCGTTTATGGGGCTGCCTCATTTTGCAGTTCGGCGGGAATCGTTATGGTTTTGACGCGCAGGTATTCGCCCAGGGTCTTGGCCTGGGGGTCGCTCTTCAGGGACGCGGCCACCCCTTCCCCCAGAATCCCTTTGATATAGAAGTTCAACGCCCTCAGATTGGGCAGCGCGTAGCGTTCGATGGCATAGGGGGCCGTATCCGGCAGGAGCGATTTAAGCTGTTCCGTGGTGAGGTAGCGGTGCAGAAAAGCATAGGCCGCATCACTGCGGGCCCAGATCCCCAGGTTGGCGTTGCCCCCCTTGTCCCCCGAGCGGGTGCCGAACAGCCGTCCAAAGGGCAGCGCGACAGTATCTTGCACTGAGGGGGGGCGGTCTTCAACGGCCGTCCCAGCGGCTTGCGCCGCGGTGATTTCAGCGCCTGCGAGGGGCTCGACCATGACGCTCTCATCGCCGATCACCACCCGGGGCCGGACATGGCGGTTGGCCACCACGGCGGGCCAGTGCTGGATAGCCGGGGTGCCCTTGGTGGGCGGGGCAGTGGCTGTAAACCCGGGAATGCTCGCCAGGGCCAGCTCCACCACGGCGGCGGAAAAACGGGCGACTTTGGCCGGATCGGGATCCATGACCCCCAGGTGCAAATAGGCAAAAGCCTCCTCGTTGACGGCCGGATCGGCCTGATCCGAGCGCACGAGACGGGCTTCGAACACGGCATACTGCTTGCGGCCGCCCAGGGCTGCGACGACGGTTTCTTCGAGGATGCGGGCTTTGGCTTCAATGTCGAGCCCGGTCAGGATGAGGGTCATACTGTTGCGGTGGCCGAAGAGATTGTTGAGGCAGACCTTGGTGGTAGGGGGCGGCGGAGCGCCCTGAACTCCGGAAACCAGGATGCGGTCTTCGCCGTCATCACTCAGTTGGATGGTGTCGAAGCAAGCGGTGACGTCCGGGGTCAGGTAATCCGGCGACCGGATTTCGTAGAGCAGCTGGGCCGTGACCGTGCCTACGGAGACCCGGCCGCCGGTGCCGGGATGCTTGGTGATGACCGACGACCCGTCGGCATGGATTTCGGCAATCGGAAAGCCCAGCTTGTGAAAGGAGGGGATCTCCTCGATGAAAGGGTAGTTGCCGCCGGTGGCCTGCCCGCTGCACTCGATGATGTGTCCGGCCACCGCGGCGCCGGCCAGGCGGTCCCAGTCCTCCCGCTGCCAGCCGAAATGCCAGGCCGCCGGACCGGTGACCAGGGCGGCGTCGGCCAAGCGGCCGGCCACGACGATATCCGCCCCCCGGGTCAGGGCCTCGGCCACGGCCCAGCCGCCGATGTAGGCATTGGCGGATATGGGCTGGGCGCCGGCTTCCTGCAGCGGAGTGCCTTTGTCCAGATGCACGAAAGCCTCCCCCTGGGCCTGCAGTTCGGCCAGGCGGGGCAGCAGGTCGTCGCCCTCGATGTAGGCGATCTTGGGCGATAACCCCAATTTCTCGGCCAGGGTCTGCAAGGCCTTGGCCAGCCCCTTGGGATTCAGACCGCCGGCGTTGCTGACCACCTTTATCTTGCGTTCCAGGCAGGTGTCCATGACCTCTTCCATCTGGCGCAGGAAAGGGCGGGCATAGCCCAGAGCGGCGTCCTTGAGCTTCTGGCGGAAGAGGATTGCCATGGTGAGCTCCGCCAGGTAGTCACCGGTCAGGACATCGATGGGGCCGCCCTCCACCATCTCCCGGGCCGCGCTGAAGCGGTCCCCCAGGAAGCCGCTGCAGTTGGCGATGATCAGTTTGTCTGCGGATGGGGGTGCCGGCATGTCAATTTTCTCCTCTCCCCGCGTTATCGGTTTGATCTTTCTCTTGGTTTTATGATTGTAGTCTGACGAATATTGGTTTGGGAAAACGTTTAGGTTCGATCTAAGCCCTCCACTTCTGGTGGAGGACCCGGAGAGGCTTTACCGATCCGGGGTGGGTTTACATCAATTGGTTCCTTCCTTTTCTTTCACGTGAAAGAAAAGGAAGCTAAAAGAAAACGCCCGTGTCCCGTTTAACCCTGCGCGTCGCCGACACGGCCGGAGCACGCGGAAACTCCCCCGCCTGCGGCGGGGTCAGACAGTCCGCGCGCCTTAATCCGGCCGCATCGCCGATGCTCGGCGCGGAACAAAGGGAATAAAACTTCGAAACAACCAAATTCCTATTAAACCACACAAGGAAATATTTCAGTCTTTCAATTCGTCCAGCTGTAAAGCTGCTTCTCTACGTTAAATGTGACCTACATTGTTCCTAAAGTTTTACGAACGAAAAGGTAAGTTTTCTGCATCCTACTGGGCGTCTTCAAATGGTGGATTTTGGCTCAAGGCAAGGCCCGAGGGATTTTGAAACCGCAGGCGTAGATGCGCTACGTCGAGGATTTCAAAATCGTGAGAACGCCGCCCTGAGTCAAAAGACGCCGTTTGAAGATGCCCAGTCTAGTGGCCTACAAAGTTCGGCGCCCGCTTCTCCAGAAACGCCGTAATGCCTTCGCGGGCATCCTCGGTGGCCGCCACCTCGCCCAGTTTGCCGGCCAGGAAGTCGATGGCCTGATCGAAGGGCATGTCCGCCATGGCGTAGAAGGCTTCCTTGCCGATTTTCATGCCGATGGGGCTCTTGGACGCCAGCAGGGTCAGCAAGTCGCCGACCTCTGCATCCAGGTCCTCCCGGGACACGATCCGGGTGACCAGGCCCATTTCCAGGGCTTCTCCCGCGGTCAGGCGGCGGCCGGTAAGCACCATTTCCATGGCCTTTTTGCGGGGCACGTTGCGGTAGATCAAGGCCCCGATCATCATGGGGAAGAGGCCGACGTTGACTTCCGGCGCCCCGAAGCGGGCATCCCGGCAGGCAATGACGATATCGCAGGCCAGCATGAGCCCCAGGCCGCCGGCCATGCAGGTGCCGTTCACCCGCGCCACGACAGGTTTGGGGAAGCCTGCCAGACGTTTGAGCAGGTTGGCGTAGCGGGCGATGACGGATTCGCTGTCGGCACTCATGCCGCCCAGATCGGCACCGGCGCAAAACGCTTTGTCACCGGCGCCGGTCACACAGACCGTCCGCACCGCCGCATCGGCTTCGGCCGTGTGCAGGGCCTCGTGAAAAAGAGCCAATGCTTCGGGGCTCAGGGCATTGCGCTGGGCTTCACGGTTCATGGTGATCCAGCCGATTCGGTTTTCAGGATGGTAGATCAAGGGTGCTGTCTCGGTCATGGCGGCCTCCCTTCCGGTTATCATGTAAAGCGAATGGTGCTGCTATGCTTCCGGCGCGTTTTCTTCCCCTGCGGTTTCCAGGTCCACCAGGATGTCGCCGGGCGCCACCTTGTCGTCTACGGCAACGTTGATCCCCGCCACCCGGGCATCGAAGGGCGCGGTGAGGGTCGTCTCCATCTTCATGGCCGATACCACCACCAGGCCGTCCCCGGCCTTGACCTGTTGACCCACGGCGACCATGATCTTCACCACCACAGCGGGCATGGGCGGTGTCGCGTCGCGGGGCAGCGTCGGCGAGGCGGCACCCGACACCGTGGATCGGGCCTGGGCGTCGGCATCGATCACCTGGTAGAGGACGCCGTCGATCATGATTTGTTTGGCGTTCCCGTCGTCGCTGATAAACGCGTTGCAGCCGACCCCGTCGATGGTCAGGAAGAGATGGGTGTCATCGATGCGGCGGCCGGTCACGGCCAGGCGCTTCTCAGGCGATTCCATCTCCCAGGCGCCGTTTGCGGTGGGCGATACGGCCAAAGGGGTCGTTTTTTCCAGAAGGGTCAGATTGTATTTCATCGGTGTTCTCCCGTGGGTGCTGTCCTATGGGTCAACCGCGCCAGCCCCCCAGACTCTGCCAAGGGGAGGGGGCGCTCGGGCCCGTACCGGGGGTTGCGGCCGGCCGGGCTTTGGGCATCAAGGCATCGGCCACGAAAGCGGCCCGGGCCGCGTCGGGATTCGGCGCCAGCGGCGTCCAGGCGGCCAGGTGCTCCGGGATGAAATCGGTATAGGTGGCGCCCCGGCGAAACGCCTCATGGTCCAGGACGTCCCGCAGAAAGGCGATGGGGGTGCGCACGCCCAGGATGACATAGCTGGCCAGCGCCCGCCGGGCCCGGGCTATGGCGGCCTCCCGGGTTTCGGCCTGCACCACCAGTTTGGCCAGGATGGGGTCGTATTCCACCGGGACGTGCGCCCCGGCGTAGATGCCGGCATCGATTCGGATCCCGGGGCCCTGGGGGCTTTTCAGATAACGGATGATGCCCGGGGACGGCAGGAAGCCGCAGGCGGGATCTTCGGCATAGATGCGGCATTCGATGGCGTGGCCCCGCCCGGCGATGTCTTCCTGGGCGTAGGACAGGGGCCGGCCGGCGGCAATCCGAATCTGCTCCCGCACCAGGTCGATGCCGGTCACCATTTCGGTAATGGGGTGTTCCACTTGCAGGCGCGTATTGACTTCGAGGAAGTAGAAGCGGCCCTCCGGATCCAGCAGGAATTCCACCGTACCGGCATTGACGTAGCCGGCAGCCCGCGCCGCGCGCACGGCGGCCTCTCCCATCGCGGCCCGCAGCTTCGGTGTGAGGGCCGGGGAGGGGGTCTCTTCGATGATCTTCTGGTGGCGGCGCTGGATGGAGCATTCCCGCTCCAACACATGAATGCAGTTGCCGTGGCGGTCGGCCATGATCTGGAATTCGACGTGCCGGGTCTTGGGCAGATACTTCTCGATGTAAATTGAGCCGTTGCCGAAGGCCGCCGCGGCCTCCCGGCCGGCGGCTTCCGCCGCTTCGGCCAGCGCTTCCGGGGCATGCACGATCCGCATGCCTTTGCCGCCCCCGCCGGCAGCGGCCTTGATCAAGACGGGATAGCCGATCTCCTCGGCCGCCGCGGCCAGTTTCGCAGGGTCGGTTTCGGCCTGGAGCTGACCCGGAATGACCGGCACGCCGCTGTCCTGCATGAGACGGCGGGCCACGGTCTTGTCCCCCAGATCGCGGATGGCCTCCGCCGGCGGGCCGATGAAGGTGATCCCCTCCTCGACACAGCGGGCGGCGAAGGCGGCATTTTCTGCCAAAAACCCGTAGCCGGGGTGGATGGCTTCGGCCCCGGCCGACCGGGCGGCGGCCAGGATGCGGTCCTGGTTGAGATAGCTGGCCGTCGGGTCGGCGGCCCCTACCAGCACGGCCCGGTCTGCCGCCAGGACGTGGGCCGCGGTCTCGTCCGCCTCGGAATAGACGGCCACGGTCTCGATCCCCATCTCCCGGCAGGTATGCATGATGCGGCAGGCGATTTCGCCGCGATTGGCAATCAGGATGCGTTTGAACATGATGCCGTTTCCTTTTAGTTTTGATCTAAACTCGCCGCCTCCGGTGGAGGACCGGAGAGGTTCGGCCGATCCGGGGAGCTTTTTTATAATTGGAGCCTTCATTTTCTTGCACGTGCAAGAAAACGGAAGCAATCACGCCTCGGCGTGACAGGCTTCAAACGCCCGTGTCCCGCGGCCCCTGCGGGGCTGCCCTGCGCGTCCCGTCGGCGGTCGGACGCGCCGAAACTCGCCCCGCCTTCGCCAAGGCTACGGCGGGACTCAGACAGTCGCCGCGTCTTTTTCGCCCTCCGACGGGATGCTCGGCGCGGGACAAAGGGAAATTCAAAACCAAAATCTCAAAAGCCGTTTTCAAGCCCCCTTCGGAGAGGCCAAGGGCCACGTAACGCCGATCTGGGGCCAAAAGACAATTTTGAGTTTCTCTACATGCGGAAAATCCCATACCCCGGCGCCCCATCCCGCAGGGGCGCATTGAGGGCTGCGGATATGGACAGCCCCAGCACATTGCGGGTTTCGGCCGGGTCGATGATGCCGTCATCCCAGAGATTGGCCGTGCTGTAGTAGGCATTGCCCTCTTTGCGGGCCGCCTCGACGATGGGTCCCTTGATGGCCGCCACGTCTTCATCGCTCATGGGGGGGGCCCCGGCCCGGGCGAGCTGATCGTTTTTGACCGATATGAGGACATCGGCGGCCTGTTCGCCGCCCATGACGCCGATTTCGGCATTCGGCCAGGTCCACAGGAAACGCGGGCCATAGGCCCGACCGCACATGCCGTAGTTGCCGGCCCCGAAAGAGGCCCCCGTCATGACGGTGAACTTGGGCACCGTGGCCGTGGACACCGCGTTGACCATCTTGTGACCGTCTTTGGTGATGCCGATCCGCTCATACTCCCGGCCGATGATATAGCCGTTGATGTTTTGCAGAAAGACCAGCGGGATGCCGCGCCGGTCGCAGAGCTGAATGAACTGGGTGGCCTTGAGGGCGCTGTCCGAAAAAAGGATCCCGTTGTTGCCGAGAATTCCCACCGGGTAGCCGTGGATGCGGGCCATGCCGCACACCAGGGTCGTTCCGTAGAGGGCCTTGAATTCGGTAAAGTCGCTGCTGTCCACGATGCGGGCGATGACTTCCCGCACGTCGTAGGGCGTTTTCAGGTCACGGCTGACGATGCCGTAGATTTCCTTGGGGTCGTAGCGGGGCGGGGCCGGATCCTGCATACGCAGGCCCGCCTTGTCGGCCTCCGGCAGGTTGCGGACCAGCTCCCGCACGATGGCAATGGCTTGGGCGTCGTTGTCGGCCATATAGTCGGAGACCCCGGACTCCCGGCAATGCAGATCCGCGCCCCCCAATTCGTCGGCCGTGACCTCTTCGCCGGTGGCGGCCCGCACCAGGGGGGGGCCGCCCAGAAAGATGGCCCCGGTGCCCCGCACGTGAACCGCTTCGTCCGACATGGCCGGGATATAGGCTCCACCGGCCGTGCACAGCCCCATGACCGCGGCGATCTGGGGGATGCCCATTTTGGACATGACGGCCTGGTTGTAGAAGATGCGCCCGCCGTCGTCCTCGTCCGGGAAGATTTCGCTCTGCAGGGGCAGAAAGGCCCCCCCGGAGTCAATCAGATAGATCGTGGGCAGCCGGTTTTCCATGGCGATCTTCTGGGCCCGCAGGGACTTCTTGACCCCCAGGGGATAGATCGTACCCCCCTTGATCATGGGGTCGTTGGCATTGACGATCACCTCGCGCCCCTCCACCACCCCGATGCCGATCACACTCCCGGCCCCGTGGACCTTGCCGTCGTACATGCCTTTGGCCGCCAGGGCGCCAATTTCCAGAAAGGGCGTGTTGCGGTCCAGGAGCAGCTCCAGCCGTTCGCGCACCGGCAGCTTGCCCACCTCCGCCACGCGTTGGCGCGCCTTGTCGGAGCGTTCTTCCCGGGCCTGCTTAAGGTTTGCTTTGAGATCCGCCACCAGGGAGGTCATGCGGGCGAAGTTCTTCTGGTACGCATCGGATTGCGTGTCGATCCGGGTCGCTATCACGGCCATAATTATAGTCTCCTAAACCGGGTGATCGGTACGCAGCAGGTTCTGGATGCCGCCCACGATGAAGGCCACCGCATCCCGGCCCACCGCGTCGAGGTCGGCGTGGCGGTCCTGCCAGATCAGATATTGGTAGGCCAGGCGTTCGAACATCCCCAGGATGCTGGCTGCCATGACTTCTTCGGCCATCGTGCTCTCAAAGGGACCGAGGTTGTCGCCAATGCTTTTGAGCGCCGTCATGAGGTCGTCGATCAGCTTGTCGAAGATTTTTTTGCGGTGGGCTTCCACCGTCTCGCCCTGGCCCACCGACTCCCGGAAGATCAGAGCGATCTGGTCGGGGTGGCGAGGGCAGAAGTCTTCAAAAAAGACCATTCCGGCCCGCCGGATGCCCTCCAGGGTACCGTCGGCATTCCGGAAAGCTTCGCCCAGCAGATTGCGCAGCTCGTAGCCGGTCTGGTCCAGCAGTTTCACCAGCAGGTCTTCCTTGTTCTTGCAGTAGAAGTAGACCGTCCCCACGGAAACCTCGGCCTCGTCGGCAATGCGTTCCATGCCGGTGCGGTGGTATCCCTCCCGAGCGAATAGCCGTCCGGCGGCCGCCAGGATGGTCTGCAGGCGCTGTTCGCGTTCGCGCTGCCGCCGCAGGGCGCTCTTGGTCGATGGCGTGCGGGGCTTCGGAGGGGCTTTCGGTTTCGACATTATCTCTCCTGTGTAGTGCCCATCCAGAAATGTCATCTTTCGGCCCCGGCCGGCGTTCTCGCTCTTTGGAAATCCTCGACGTAGCTCACTACGCCTGCGGTTTTCAAATCGCTGCGGTCTTGGCCGGAACCAAAATCTACCATTTCTGGATGGGCACTAAGTATGGGCAAAGTGATATTCGTGTCATTTCTCCAGAAAAGACAAAACCTATATGTCGCCTGCCACGCAGGAGAGGATTCACAATCTACCTAAAGCCGCGTCCCCGATCTTCACCCGGGCAATCTCGGTGGAGATGCCGGCGATCTGGCCGTATTTGGCGCAGCGGTAGGCCTGCTCGGCCGGCCCTCCCGTCAGGTAGCCGCTGCCGGACAGGATTTGCAGGGCTTTCCCGGCCACGGTCTCGGCCGCCTCGGTGCAGAACACCTTGGCGCAGAGGGTCAGGACGTTGGCTTCCCGGGGGGCGTCGTCCGCCATCCAGGCCGCCCGGTAGGCAAAAAGCTGGGCGGTCTGGCAAAGGGTCAGCATTTCCGCGAGCTTGAAGCCCACCTCCTGGTAGGCGATGATGGGCTTTCCGCCGGAGCGGTGAGTCTTGGCATGATCGCGGGCCGCTTCGAAACTGCTCTGCAGCATGCCCAGGGCGGCGGCGATCAGAATCTGGTTTTCCCACAGCTTGAGCTGACCCAGAACCGTCTCCCCGTCGAGGGGTCCGATCACCCGGTCAGCCGGCACCGGACAGCCGTCCAGTTCGAGGCCGCAAATGGCAAGCCCGTTGTAGCCCATGGTGGTCAGACGGTCCGTCATCTTCAGGCCGGGGCTTGGCCGGTCCACCAGGAAGACGGCCAGCCCGCCCTCCAGGCACCCCACCACGGCCAGGCAATCGGCCAGCGGGCCGTTGATGACATAGTTTTTCGCGCCGCTGATCAGGACCGTGTCTCCCTTGCGAGTGCCCACGGTGGTCAGGGGATCGTTCTCCACGTTCATGGCCGTTTCCGAAAGGGCCACGGCACCGACGATCCCGCCTGCCGCCACCTGCTTGGCGAGGGCCTCGACCGCCGGCGTTTGTTCGCCCAGGCTCAGGGCGCGGCCGAACAGCCGGGTGCTCATCTCCACCGCCAGGAACAGTGAAGGCGAAACCGTGGCTAGGCGTTCCATGGTGGCCATCAGGGCCAGGGTGCCCGCCACCGGCGGGTCGGGCAGGGAAGCGCCGATCTTCAGGTAGCCCAGGGGGGCCAGGGCGGCCAGGACCGCGGCCAGGTTGCCGCGCACCGTTTCAAGATCGCCGGATTCCAGGTCGCGATCCTGCGCGAGCTTGCGCAACGCGCTGCCAAGCTCGGCAAAAAAAGCGGTTTCGGTTGCGGAAAAATCAAAATTCATCGGGTTCTCCTTACGCTGGCCTGTTTCTGGCGCTCGACGCTGGCCCTTACAGTAATTTCGAGATGATCATCTTCTGGATTTCCGACGTGCCGCCGCCGATGGGTGCCAGGCGCGTATCCCGGAAGATGCGCTCCACATCGAATTCATGGGTGAAGCCGTAGCCGCCGTGCAGGGTGACGGCATCGTTGGTGATCGCCAGGCTCCAGTCGCCCACGTACAGCTTGGCGATGGCCGCCTCCAGGTGGTTAAGGGGCTTGCCCTGGTCCTTGCACCAGGCGATGCGGTAGACCAGGGTGCGGGCGGCCTCGCCAAAGATGCGGATATCGGCCAGCTTGTGCTTGATGGCCTGGAACTTTCCGATGGGCCGGCCGAACTGGACGCGCCCCCGGGCGTAGTCGGCGCATTTTTTGAGCAGATAGGTGGTCGCGCCCACGAAGGGCGCCAGCAGGGCGCTGCGGTCCCATTCCACGGTCTGCATGGCGTAGAAAAAGCCCTCGCCCTCCTTGCCCAGCAGATTCTCAGCCGGGATCTCGCAGTCCTGGAAGACCAGTTCGCTGGTCTGGGAGGAACGCACCCCCATTTTGATGAGGGGGCGCCCCGGCGAAAACCCCGGCGTGCCCTTCTCCACGATAAAGGCGCTGATCCCGGCGTGGGCCTGCTCCGGGTCGGTCTTGGCGTAGACCACGGCCACGTCGGCAATGGGACCGTTGGTGATCCACATCTTGGTGCCGTTGAGGACGTAGCGGTCGCCGCGCTTCTCGGCCGTGGTGGTCATGGAGGCCACATCCGATCCGGCGTCCGGTTCGGAAAGCCCCATGCAGCCGATCCACTCCCCGGAGGCCAGTTTGGGAATATAGCGCCGGCGCTGGGCCTCGGTGCCGTTGCGAAACAGGGTGTCCGCGCACAGGAAGGTGTGGGCGCCGTAAGCCAGGGTCAGGCCGCCGTCCACCCCAGCCTCTCCCAGGGCCTCGCCGGCCAGCACCGTGGTGACCACGTCGGCCCCCTCGCCGCCGTATTCGGTGGGGAAGTGCATCCCCAGCAGGCCGAAGTCGCCCATCTTGCGGAAGGATTCGAAATCGAAGGCCTCCTTGAGATCATGCTCCTGCACCCGGGGGACGATTTCCTTTTTGGCAAACCGGATCACCTCTTTCTTGAACATGAGCTGTTCCCTGGTGAACGCAAAATCCATCCTGTCCGTCCTTTCACCGGCCGGCGGGCCGTTTGGCGTGATGCGCGGGTCTGCGGCTGACTATTTTTGAAGGTGATTATAAATTTGAATCTTGTTCAACCAATAAATACCAGCATTAGAGGATTCACGTTTCCCTTGTCAAGCAAAATTCGAACGAAATTATAAAATTGAATTAAGTTCAAAAACAGGGGGTGCGTGGCGTGCGGCGAGTCCGGGCGGTCATTCCGCGGCGGGAGAGAAGGAATTGCACCCGTTCCCCGGTCGGTCGGGCCGGGTCCGTTCAACCGGCTGAATCCGTATGATCCCCACCATTTTTTTGTTGACCCTCTTCCCGAAACAGTCTATATCGTAGGTCTCAATTTCGGGGGTGTAGTTCAGTTTGGTTAGAACGCCGGCCTGTCACGCCGGAGGTCGCGAGTTCGAGTCTCGTCGCTCCCGCCACGAAAATAAAGGCCTGTTACCGGTTGGTGACAGGCTTTCGTTATTTATGGCTTACACTGTTTACATACTGGAGAGTGAGCGCACGGGCCGATATTATGTAGGGTCGACGGCAGATGTGGAGGAGCGCTTGACCCGCCACAACCAGGGCCGATCTAAGTATACGAAAAGCGGTATCCCCTGGAAGGTGGTCTACACTGAGCAATGCGAAACGCGCGCTCAGGCCGTACGCCGTGAGAAACAGATTAAGGGGCGAAAATCGCGGGCCTATATCGAAGATTTGGTTAGAACGTCCCGCTGACCAGCGGGAAGGTCGCGAGTTCGAGTCTCGTCGCTCCCGCCACAAACAGAAACAGGGACTTAGAAGCGATTCTGAGTCCCTTGTTTTTTGCCTCAATTCTTGCGATTCCAACCCTATTTCCAACCCCCGTAAGTCGACGCCGCTTTGGTCTTAGGTCTTGATTTGATGGCGATCGTGATTTACAAATAAGTTAAAGTAATTTCATAATAACCTTCACTGAATTCCGGCTCGTTCAATCTTCCTTAGTAATTAGCTGTCATTTGAGGATATGATGAACAATACATGTAAAATGCCTGATATCGGCGATTCCCCTTGGGACTATCCAATGTATACCGCCGCTGAGGCGGCAAGGTTCGTTGGTCTATCGTCCGGTCGCGTGCGTAGATGGATAAAAGGCTACAGCTATAAATATGAGAAATCAGAAAATGTTTTTGAGGTTAAACACCAAAAACCAGTAATTAAAAGAAGTGCTCCGCCAGACTCATGCTATGCTTCATTTGTTGATCTGATTGATCTTTTGTTTGTTAAGCGTTTTTTAAATTACGGCTTAAGCTTACAAAAAGTCAGGTCAGCCCTTGTAGAAGCAACTCAAATACTTGGTACGAATCATTTTGCCAGGGAATCATTTTTTACAGACGGAAGAAACATATACTTAGAAGTTAAAGAAAGTGGAGATGCCATATTAGAACTACTCTCCGGCGGGCAATGGGTTATTTCATCAGTTATCCGCCAACTTTCTCACCAAATCGACTTTGATCAGCCATGCGGTATTGCTAGAAGATGGTATCCATTAGGGAAGAATGGCCTAATTGTGCTTGATCCTGCAATTTCCTTTGGAAGACCAATTATTAAAAAGAAAAATATCACGACATTAAACGTGTATGATTTTTTTAAAGGCGAAAACGAAGATATCGATAGAGTTTCTAAATGGATGAACATCAGCGAGAATGAAGTTAAGGCCGCCATTCAATTTGAGCAACAAATTGCTGCATGAGATTCTTCGTCGATAATAATCTTAGTGTAAATATTGTGCTTGGCTTAAGGGCATTTGGGGAAGATGTTACACACTTAACCGAATGTTTCCCACCTGAAGTACAAGATGTCGAATTGTTAAAATATATTGGTGAAAAAGGGTGGTTTTTAATAACAAGGGACGAAAGAATTCGATACAATGTTGCAGAGTTTGCCGCACTAAAGAGATATAAGGTCGGTGCTTTTTTTATAGGTGGAAAGAATAGGGGCCGATGTGAGTTAATTCGGCAAATTGTCAGAAATTGGCCGCGCATAAAAGAACAAGCCGCAAAGAATAGAACACCCTTTGCATACAAGGTACCCCCTACTGGTACTAAGTTTAAAAAATACCCACTTTAAAATAAGGAGGCCCAGGGAACGACGGGAGGGGACGGGTTTGATGCGTTTTCCACCATGCCACGTCAATCCCGATTGGACGCACCAGGCGCCCTGCACCATATCATCGTTCGCGGTATCGAGCGGCGCAACATCTTTGCCGACGATTGTGACCGATATGATTTTATCAACCGGTTGGGCGTTATTGTTAAAGAGACTTATACCGTCTGTTTCGCCTGGGCCCTGCTTCCCAACCATTTTCATCTTTCCTCTGCCAAGAGGACAGCTACTTCCTGGAGTTGGTGCGCTATATCCATTTGAATCCGCTAAGAGCCAAGTTGATCCCGGATATGAATGCCCCTGGTCGATATCCCTTTTGCGGCCGTAGCGTCATCATGGGCCAAACCCAACAATCCTGGCAAGATATCGATAAAGTGCTCAGCTATTTCGGAAAGCAAAGGGGGCCAGGGCGGCGGAGCTACCGCGCGTTTGTCTCGAAAGGAATAGAGCAGGGAAGACGATCGGATTTCACCGGAGGCGGATTGATTCGGAGCCAGGGTGGCTGGGAGGCGGTCAAAAGCCTACGAAAAACCGGAGATCACCGCGAAAGCGATGAACGTATCCTTGGCGATAGCGTTTTCGCCAAAAAAGTGCTGGCATAAAGTGAGGAGGTCTTGGAGCGAAAGTATGCCCTGCAAGCAAGGGGCATTGGCATTGAAGACATGGCCGAACGCGTGGCACATTTGCTCGGAATGACCTACGATGAGGTATGGCTTCCCGGAAAATACCAGAAACAGGTAGCTGCACGCAGCCTGTTGTGTTTTTGGGCGGTAAACGAATTGGGATTCAGCGTGACCGCCCTTGGTAAAAAATTAGGTATTTCCGTGCCTGCCATCAGCAAGTCGGTACGGCGTGGCGCTGCGATCGCTCACGAAAATAGCTATATGATTTTCCGAAGTTAAGAAAGCAGGGGCGTCCCCTCCATATGTCCCCTGTGGGAGTCGGATCAACCCATAGTACTCTGAGACGGTCGCGCCGATTACATGGGGAAGGGGTTGACAGTGGTACGCAGCCCTCAAAGGAAACTCGTACCGGACAAAGTCGGGCTGGAACACTACGAGCCAACCTCACTGAGGGGAACAGCAACGTTCCAAAACTGGAATCGCGGAAGCGAGTACCATTGAGGAGCCCGGTGCGGGAATACCGCACGCCGGGATCTGTGCGGGGGGTGCCGGGTAACCGGCATTCCTACCGCGACTACTCAATACACTATATAAAAATATGAAGGAACAGGACCATACATTGAAAGAAGACGTAGCAATTGGAGGCCATAGATGGATTTATGAAAATCTTATCGAACAACTTCGAAATACGGATATTGCCACTTCAGCAAAGCATCTTGATCTTACCCTGAATGACGCCGGAGAAGCCAAGATCCCGTTTTTGGGTGCGAATTTCCTCATATCCAATGAGGGCGTACGACGGGCGGATGGAAAGGGGGTCAACGATGCAATTGGAAGTATATTAATTCACTACATTTTGAAAGGCAGTAGCAGTCGGGCGGCTGGTAATTTTATAAATTTTGTGGAACTTGCGGGTCCCCTTTTCAAACAAAGTAGCTATTCCAGTAGCGCTTTAGAGAGGCCCATAATAAAGCGGTTCCAAGGACGCGTTCCGGAATTATTTGAAGTGGCGGCATTGTATGGCGGACACCAAGGAGGAGAAGCAGGCTTAGGCTCGGTGAGCTTAATTTTCGATTTGCTTCCGCACATTTTATTACAACTTATTTTCTATGACCGAGACGATGAGTTTCCTGCGAGGGCAACCTTATTGTTCGATTCCAACTCGACTCAATTTATCGATTTTGAAGTTTTGGCCGTACTGGTGACCATATTCGTTCAGGCCCTTACGAAACCATGAGTTTGGTTATGGAATAATCGTATAACCTTTGCTTTGAGAGAGACTTTTGCTATGCCATGGCTTGTTGATGTTATAAAGAATGCGTATATCACTTGAATGATCATCGGATGGTTGAAACTGGAAAAGAAAGGCGAGCCATGGGCAATCTGGATGGGAAAAAGCTACCCACTGTCGAACAGGTGGAAACCATCATGGCGGAATATGGAACATCATCCATCAAGGATTTTGCCGACCGCTTCGGGATTGAAGAAGTCGTGGTCGAGGCCACTATCGATAGTCTTCACCGCCTTCATAGGATCTCTGCAGAAGACGTCATACCCGCCATTGCCTGCTATAGGGACGACACGCTCGATTCTATCGTTCGATGTGCGGGTTCAAAGCACGGTTATGAATAAGCCGCAGGTTACCTACCACCCGTCTAACCGGCCTGAGGGTATTTAGGGGACTCTCGGAGGTCTATTCTCTAACTATTTCAATATATAACGTTGTTGACTAAATGTACAAGAGTTGGATTTGTACACTTAGTCATCAACGTCCCTTTCCCCCCCCTTATTGTTCCCGTTATATTTCTACTTATTTGATTCTGTCAGCATGTGGAACGTCAGCTCCAGGAGAAGCATGATGTCCATCTCTACAACCTGTTCCTGCACCCCGAAAATGAGGATCGCGAGGTCAGCGCCTGGGGGTTGTCGCCCTCCGGCAGCCTGCTGGTTTGGATCGACTACGCCTTTGGCGATCCCGATTACATCCTGCAGCGTACCGCCGGGCGCTGGTCGAACATGAAGGAGGCGCTGCCGCTGATCAAGGACAATGTCAAGGGCCGCGTCTATTTCAAAGTGTTCGGGAAAACGAAAGACAAGTGCGGGCATCCGCAGGAGCACGGCGCGTTCGACGACTGCGACTTTCCCTTCTGGGAGCAGGCCTACTGGTGGCGGTAGCCCGCATCGAAGCCTATGTCCGCGATGGACCGCCCACTCCCGTCGCTATGGTTGAGAGGCAATAAGAAAACTGCATGGAGGCAGGTCTACACGCTTCAATTTTCATTATGGGAGGGGAGGGGATTGGGACAGAATCAGTCCCGGCCCAACCAAATGATCACCATCCCCACCAAAAATGCCATTAATGCGGAAGACATATCGCCGATCCAGGTAATGAGTTCGGCGATGCCCTTCCATTCAATAGCCTGTGCCATTGCTTCGACGGAAACCCCGACTTTTGAAAGCAGGCCGGAAAGGGGCAACGCAAGCCAATGGCCATTTTTAAACCAAAGTCCGATTTGAAAGAGAAAAATGCAGGCCGCCACCAATACGGCGAAGATACCGACAAAAATCAGAGAACATCCTGGCAGCCGATTACCTGATTTTCTTAACCGCTCCAATGCCTCCCGGTTATAGCCGGCAAAGATTTGATCGAAGTCTTTGGGGTCGTCTGGTTCTTGATTCATTTCACTGATCCCAAAAGCCGGAAATGATGAAGATTGGCTCTTCCCTAAATTTCCGCGCAATGCTGCTGTCCTTATACAACTAAAGCGGATAGAGGGGAAAGAGGGGATGTCCTGAAGCCGAAAGGACAAGTAGTGATTTCGCTGATATCCGGCCTTTAGAAATACGCCTGCAAGTGAACCGGTGGAGAACAGACTTGTTGGATATGTTTGCGGCATTGGGTAAGTGGTTTTGGCTTGTTTGCATCCTCGTAACGTTCCTCAATGGTGCCATTTTCTGGATTCGGGCCAAAAAGCGAATTCAGCAGAGCCCGACATTGGCGAACGGGTACCGAACGATTATCAAGGGTTTCGTGACCTGGGGGAATCTGCCTTGGGTCGTCATGGGGGTTGGATGCACCATCGGGGGTGTCCCATCGGTATGGCATTATTTCAATCCCCGAGACGGCAATGGTTATATCCCGGCCTTTTTTGCATCCGTCGTTCTCCTTTGGATTATAGGAAGCTATTGGATATTTTTTCGCGGTGGCGCGAAGGCCTTGGTCGATCACCCAGGAATATTCAAGACGCCCTAGCGCATGCTGGAGGCAGGCGGAATACGATCGCTCCGATAGCCTCCGCCAAAATTCCCAGCGCTTACTTAAATTCCTCTTGAATTAGCACGGTGAAAGTTTTAAGGGATAGGCAACCGGCAAGCATGGGCAGGACGGCCCCGTCCTGCGAGGGGGATCAGAAATGAGTATCGGCGTTCGGCGACGCCTATGTACCGATAGCCCACCCGACGACGGGCGGGTGCACGACAACTTGGAATAAATCCGACCGCGCTAGTCCAGCGCGGTTTTTTATTTGATGTCCATCCATAAACGGCATCGTATGGTCCCTGGCGGCGAACCCGCTTGTTTTCATTCCTCGAAGCAGCGAGCTATGCCTCCGGCTGACACCCACCGTTGGGAATCGATCAGCCGGTAAGTCCTGCAAAGCGGGAAGACGCGCCCGGGCCTTGCCGGGAACCAAAATCTACCCTTTATGGACGGACGCTATCGGGAAAGGAGAATCGCCATGCGAACGACCGTTTGGATTCTTTGCTTCGTATTTCTGGCCATGTGTTTTACCACCACCGCCGGCGCGGCCGACACTTTCGACGAGCAGGCGCTCTACCAGGCGGCCAAGGCCGAAGGCGAGGTGAACATCTATTCCTATTCATCGCGCGTTTTCAAATTCGGCAAAACTTTCGAAGAAAAGTATCCCGGCATCAAGGTGAACGGTTTCGACATGGACTCTCCCGAGATCGTCACCAAGATCCTGGCGGAGCAGGCGGCCAAAAATTACGTGGCGGATGTCATCTTCCTGAAAGATCCGGCCACCGTCATCAATGAACTCTACAACCGAAAGCTGGTCTTCAATTACGTGCCGCCGGATTTGGAGGCGGTGATCCCGGCGGAATACAAAGAACCGCTTCTGGTGCATCACGCCAGCGTGGACGCGCTGATCTACAACACTGCGAAAATGAGTGCGCCCCCCATAACCTCGCTGTGGGATCTGGCCAAACCCGAGTGGAAAGGACGCGTCATTTTCCCCGATCCCCAGAAGCTGTCCGAATTTGTCGAGGTTTTGGCGACCATCGTCCAGCACGCCGATGACATGGCCGCCGAATACCAAAAGGTGTTCGGCAAAGCGATCAAACTGAGCCCGGGTGTCGAGAATGCCGGCTACGAGTGGATTCTGCGGCTGCTCAACAACGATGCCATCATCCAGGGCTCCACCAACGATGTGGCCAAGGCGGTGGGCCTTTCCAGCCAGGACAATCCCCCCGTGGGATTTACGGCTTACTCCCGTCTGCGGGACAAGGAAAAGGACCCCAATCTCAAATTCGACGTGATGGTGAACGTGGCCCCGGTGATGGGGATCAGCACGGACGTGGTGGTGGGCATCGTCAACGCGGCCAAGCACCCCAATGCCGCCAAGCTTCTGATTCATTGGATGATGGGCAATGCCAAGGGCGGAGAAGGCTACAAACCGTATTACGTGCTGGGGAATTTCCCCGTCCGCACGGACGTGCCGCCCCCCAAGGGGTCCAAGAGCCTGTCGGACCTGAAGCTGTGGAAAGCCGATCCGAACTACATTTGGTACAATGGGCAAAAAGTGCTCGACTTCTGGTTGGCGCACCTTCAATAGGGCAATCGCAGGCAACGCAAGGCGGACGATGCCGGTTGCCGCAGGCGTCGGCGGAAGGCATGGATGCCGGCCTGTTCGGAATCGGGAATGGCATGCAAGCGGAGCTGCTCCGGGCCGATGAAAACACGCAGGCTAATTTTAGGCTACAGCCGGTTTAAAAATTATATCCGCCGGCCTCATATCGTCATTGCGCTGGTTCTGCTGGTGATTCTGCTTTTCATCGTCCTCCTGCCGTTTGCCAAAATGGTGCAGGATTCCTTTGTCTGGCAGTTCGCCGATAGTCGCCTGTCGCGCGATGCCAATCCGGGAGGCTTTACCCTTTTCCACTGGAAGCGGGTCTTTGCCAGCGCGCTTACTAAAAATACGCTGCTGCGCCCGCTCTATAACTCGCTTGCCATTTCGCTGAGCGTTTCCGCCGGTGCCATGGCCATCGGGGCCTTTTTAGCCTGGCTGGTGGCCCGCACCGATCTCCCCTTCAAAAAAACCATTACCACGGTGGCCGTGCTGCCGTACGTCATTCCGTCCTATATCCACGCGCTGGCCTGGCTCAATCTCTTCAAGAACGACCGCATCGGGGGGGCGGCAGGCGTTTTTCAGTATCTCACGGGGCTAAGCCCGCCGGACTGGCTCTCTTACGGGTATCTGCCCATCGTGATAACGCTCTCTATCCATTATTTCCCCTTCACCTTTCTACTGGTGTCGGCGGCGCTGGCCAGCATCGATTCACGGTTGGAGGAATCCGGCGAGATTCTGGGCGCCTCACGGATCTATATCCTGCGGCGCATCACCTTCCCATTGGTGCTCCCGGCCCTGCTGTCCAGCTTCATATTGACCTTTTCACGCATCCTGGGCACCTTCGGGACACCTTACTTCCTTGGCACACCGGTGCGCTACTACACCCTGTCCACCCAGATTTACGCAAACATCATCAATCGCATCCCATCGGTGGGGTATATCCTGGCCTTTGTGCTGATTGCGATTTCTTCGGTTATCATTTACTTCAACCAGCGTTTGATCGGCAAAGGCAAGAGCTACGTGACCATTGCCGGCAAGGGTTTCCAGATCACCCCGACGCCGCTGGGCCAATGGCGCTACCCTGCGCTGGGCATGGTCACCCTGCTATGCGTGATAGCGGTACTCATGCCGTTTGTGCTCATTCTGTGGCAGACCTTTGCCCTTTATCCCAGCGATTATTCCCTGCGGCACCTGACGCTGCTGTTTTGGATCGGGGATGCCAATACGGCCTTTGCGGAAGGCGAGGCCGGCATCCTGCGCAATCCATTGATCATGGGGGCCGCATGGAACAGCATCAAGCTGGCCCTGACCGCATCGGTGCTTGCGGGATTGGTGGGCATTTTTATCGGCTACGCCGTCGTGAAGGGAAGACATACGCGGTTGTCCGCGGCCGTCGAACAAATGTCGTTTCTGCCCTATCTCGTCCCGGGCATCGCTTTCGGGGCCCTTTACCTGGCCCTGTTTTCCCACAACATCGGTCCCCTGCCGGCGATCTACGGCACGTTTTTCCTGGTGGCGCTGGTCTGCATCGCCAAAAACCTGCCGTTCACCGGCCGTGCCGGGATTACCTCCATGCTGCAAATCGGGAGCGAACTCGAAGAAGCCTCGGAAACCCTGGGCGCCCGGTGGACCATGCGCTTTCGCAAGATCATTTTGCCCCTGTCCATCCAGGGCGCGCTTTCAGGGTTTGTGCTCGTGTTCATCACGGTCATGCGGGAGCTTTCCCTGATCATTCTGCTGGTAACGCCGGAAACCCGTACCCTGACGACCATGACCTTTCGCTACCAGGAACAGGGCTACGCCCAGTTTTCCAGCGCCATCAGCGTCCTGATCATCGTCATCGTGGTGGTGGGGGAATTGCTTTCCCGCAAGCTGGGCCGGAAGGGGTCGATATGATGGCGGGCCGCCCCTTCGGGAAACCTCGCGCAGGCGTCGGCGGAGACGGCGCAATACTTGGAATGGAATACGGATATGGGAACGCCCCTCATCGAGGTTAAAAACTTAAGGAAAGTGTTCGGCAATGTGGTGGCGGTGGATGACGTCAGTTTTGCCATCCGGGAAAAGGAATTCCTCGCCCTGCTGGGGCCCTCCGGCTGCGGCAAGACCACGATCCTGCGCATGATTGCCGGCCTGGAGATGCCCACCAGTGGAGAAATCACCCTCAAAGGGCGGCCCGTTTTCTCCAGCCACCAAGGGGTCTTCGTGCCTGCCAGGGAAAGAGCGGTCGGCCTGGTCTTCCAGAGCTATGCCTTGTGGCCGCACATGACGGTCTTTGACAATATCGCCTTCGGGCTCAAGGTGCGCAATGAAAACGCCAAACGCATCGCGGAAAAAGTGGACGATATCCTGGCCTACATGCAGCTTGAGGATATGCAGAAGCGCTATCCCCAGGAAATGAGCGGCGGCCAGCAGCAGCGGGTGGCCCTGGCCCGCATGCTGGTGAACAAGCCGGATATCCTCCTGATGGACGAACCCCTGTCCAACCTGGACGCCAAACTGCGCCTTGAGATGCGGGCCGAGATCAAGAATATTCATTCCCAGACCGGCGCGACAACGGTTTATGTGACCCACGACCAGGTGGAGGGCCAGACCATGGCCAGCCAGATTGCCGTGATCAACCGCGGCCTCATCGAACAGATGGCATCCCCCAAAACCGTCTACAGTCGTCCGGCCAATCTCTTCGTGGCGGACTTCATCGGTTACCCCACCATCAACCTCATCGAGGGTCGGACCGGCCGCCAAGGGGAGGCCTGGGGTGTTTTCATCGAAGAGGGGCGGGGGTTTTTGGAGACCAGCTATAAAAATCTCCCCTCCGACATGAAGGTGGTGGCGGGCATAAGACCGGAAAACATCCGCATTGCCGCGCAACCGCAGCTGAATGGCCTGGAGGGCGAGGTTCGCACCGTCCTTGCGGCCGGGCCCGAAACCGTGCTGCGCGTGCGGTGCGGCGGCCAAACCTTCAACCTCCTCGCTTCCCAGGAGATCAGCCTGTCGTCGGGAGCCAGGATCAACCTGGTCCTGCCGCCGGACAGCATTCTTGTTTTCGACCAGGAAACCGGACGATTGATAACCGATGCGGCATGACGACCTGAAACCGGACCGATTGAACACCTTTATCGCAGACGCCCATCGGGCTGCCGCATGCTTTCGCGAGCATGTCGGCCGATCCCGGGCTTCGGCGACCGTCGTTCACCATAACGACGCCGACGGCATCGCGGCTGCGGCCGCCCTGGCCTACACCTTCCGCAAGCTCCATGTGGACGCCCGATTGCTCCCCATCGAGAAGGTGCATGGGCCGGTAGTGGAGGCCATCCATGCCGGGACGAAGGGGCCTATTTTATATGCCGATCTGGGAGGACAGTCCTGCCAGTTGATCGACCGGTATACCACCGACGGCCAGCAGGTGATCATTCTGGACCACCATCTGCCGGGCACGGATCTTGCCAGCCGTATCTTTCATCTGAACCCCGAACACCAGGGCATCAGCGGTGACAGCGAGGCCTCGGGAGCTGCGGTTTGCGCGTTTTTCGCGGCGGAACTGCTCAAGGAAACCGCCTCCGGGGCACAGGGGCCGGATGCGCTGCCGGCCCTGATGGGGGTGATCGGGGCGGTCGGAGACGGCCAGATGAGATCGGGAGCCTTGGCGGGGCTGAACCGCCTGCTGCTTGAAATCGCCCTCCAAAAAGGTGAAGTCGCTCTTGGTCCGAAGGGATATGCGGCGACATCCCGTTACGGAAACAAATCCCTAAACGAGATCGTGGAGGTACTAAATCTCCTCGGATCCGTTGGATTTTATGCCGGGCATGCCCAGACCGGCGTCGACTACCTGCTTGGGATAGAATCGCAGAAGGCGCTTCGCATTGCCAAAAAGCTTGGCGTGCTGAAGACATCCTATTTTGAAAAGGAAGCCGAGGTCATTGGTCGCAACGGCCTCTCGGCCTCCGCCCATCTGCAGTGGGTCGATCTGAAGGGGCGTTTCGTGCCCATGGGGGTCAAGGCCATCGGCCTTTTTCTGGAATGGCTGGCCGAACAGGAACCGGCCGCCCCGGACAAATATCTCATCGGGTTCCAGCACCTGCCTGCTGAAATGCCGGGGATCGGCGTCATCGAGGGCAATTTGACCAAAATATCCGCCCGGGTGCCCCGCCCCTTGCGGGAGCGGATTCTGGCAGGGCAGTTCCCGGATTTGATGACCCTCATCCCCCAGGCCACGGAGCGCGTGGGGGGCGTTGCGGACGGCTGCCACCGCTTTGCCGCGGCCTCTTTGATCGAACAGGGCCGGGAAAAAGCGTTTCGGCAGGCCCTGGAGGATATCTTGTCCCAAACGTGATAGACCGCCGCACCTCACGTCAATTTCGGAACAGTAACATTCCAAAGGTGGGCCGATGTCCGGAAGCGGGCGCTATCCCCGAGGCTTATCGCTCAATTGATCGCCTATTGCACGCTGGGTGTTGTCGGGGGGCAAGAGGTGGCCGGGGTGCGGTTTAGTGGATCTGGCAGCCTTCCGGTGTTTCACATTCCGGCCATAGGCGTTGGGGAACGAAAGCCCGGATCTCGGCATGTCCGGTAGTGGTGAGAAACAGTCTCTGGTGCGCAGCTTCCTCCCGCAGAAAGCCCTTTTCCACCAGGGAATGAATGCTGGCGGTAATCTTGTCACCGGGGAGATCGGCATAGGTGCGGTAGATGACCCCGGTGTCCACCGGCCGGCAGGGGTCGCCTGCCACCAGCAGTTCGCACATCCGGTAGAGAATATTTTTGTCCAGATTCTGTAATTCCATCGGTTGTTCCCCATCTTCATGCGGTTCAAAAGAAACCACCAGGGGATTGTCGTAAGGATCAAACACCAGGTGGCAAGTTCTTATTGCCTGATCCAGGCCTGGGCGCGATCGGCTTCCCGGCGGTCGAAATACTTTACGTTAGCCGCTGTAAAGGGTTTGAGGAAGGCGGTCATGCCTTTTTCCCATCCGGCATCCCCCACCACGGCCAGCCGTTCGATGTCGCTGAAGTGCCGCGCCGCAAACTTGGTGTCCTCCCACAGGGCGCCGGCGGTCCAGCCCTTGAAATCGCGCAGTTCGACCAGCAGGCGGATCTTGGCCCCCCCCTTCATGAACCCCTCGAGTTCGGGGACGAACAGCTCGTAGTCTTCTTTTTCGAGCTTGCCTTTGAAGACGAGGGTCACGATATCCCCCACCGATGATGTCTCCACCTGGATTTCGTCAAAACCGAGGGTCATGGGTATCCTTTTCTTTTCTATCGCGATTCCCCGATGTTGCAGCGATCGTTGAGATGCACACGGTAGAAATACCCCGCCAGTACCAGCATGGGGACGGCGGCCAATAAGCCGATCACCGGCAGGACGGTAATGCCGATGACACTAAAGCCGATACCGCCCAGCAGGAGGATTGTTGCAAGAAGCAGTTTGGAAAAGCGTTCCGGCATGCATGCCTTGGATTGCATAATCAGCCTCCATTGAGTGGAAGGTCATACTGCTTGGGTTCATCTTAAGCGCCCCCAACGCAAAGAAGGGTGCGGACCGCCTCCGCGGTGGGCGCAACACCCCTCGTCGATGGCAAATTGCCGATGATCAGAACGGACCTTATTGGGGCAGGCGCCGGGCAAAGGCCTTGGCCTCGTCCGGGGCCAAGCGCCGCATGTTTTCTCCACAGCATACCAGGTCCCCCACGCCCCCTTCCAATACGAAGACGACATTGCCGCATGCCTCGCACCTGTAAATCTCGTTTGGGGCAGCCCCCATGGTCGTTCCTCCTCAAATCGGTCCGGTTCGCATCCCAACACCATCGACGAGCTTGAAGCGGGGTGCGACCTCACGTTCGTTTCCATTTCCAAAGATAATGATTGATGGCGGAAGCACAATAAGGGAATCCATGTATCCCCGGCGACTCAGTTGCGTATGTGGGGGACCCTGGTGGAAGTTCCCGTGGACCCATCCCCTGCGCGATGGGTCGGAAGACGCGCTATCGTTGCCTATCAACGGCGGCGAGAATGGCGGCTCTCTGCGGATTGGCGCATTTAGCCTGGCCTATAAATAAGGCCGGCCGCCATTACGATCCCGGTAAAACGGCGCGTTTGGCCGCCCGTTATCACCCTTTAGCGTTTGAAAGTCATGCGCGTGGGATCGGACGCATTTGCCGGCGGCGTCCGGCGTGCCTATGGTCCGCCTATGAATTCGAATGGCCGATGACGCGGCGCCTCGTGCCGCCGTGCGGCGTTGTCAGGCTAACTCGGGTGCTCACAATCTGAAGATTGCTGCGCGCCTCGTTTCACCTGACGCCTTGCCCGGCAGCACGATGCTTGCGCCATCAACCGATTGAAGCGGCCGGAGCGCGCGGAAACTCACTTCGCTCAGACCCGCCTGCGGCAAACCTTCGGCGGACAGGCAATCCGCACGCTTTAATCCGTCCGCCCCGCCGATGCTCGGCGCGGGACAAAGGGGAATTGAAAACCAAACCACAAAAACCACTTGGCGGCCTTCAAACCGCCCTAACCCCAGCAAGAGGGAGAATGACGATGAAATCGATGCGAAGCATACGGATAAACGGTGGGCTCGTTTTATTGGCGGTTTTAGCTGCCCTGGCGGTCACGACTGCCGGTGCGGATGAGATGACGGACGGCAACAAGGTGGACCGCGCCGTGGCCGTGCTGCATCCCACCGAGGGCAACCGGGTCACCGGTACGGTGGTCTTTACCCAGGTCGGGGACAAGGTGCGGATTGAAGGTGCGGTCGAGAACCTGACCCCGGGCAAACACGGTTTCCATATTCACGAATGGGGCGATTGCAGTGCGCCGGACGGCTCATCCGCCGGGGGCCACTACAATCCGGACAACAACCCGCACGCCGGTCCCGATCAGATGAAACGGCACATGGGCGATCTGGGCAATCTGGACGCCAATCCCATGGGCGAGGCGGACTATGAAAGGGACGACGGGTATGTGGCCCTAAACGGACCGCATTCGATCATCGGACATGCGATCATCGTCCACGCCGGCCAGGACGACCTGACCTCCCAGCCCACGGGGAATGCCGGCGGCCGGGTGGCCTGCGGCGTGATCGGGATTTCCCATGAATAAAGGGCTTGCCAGGCGGTCAATTCGCCGCCGGACCGCCAGCGTGCCCCTGTTAGGCCGGCCCGATACCCCTTGCCGGAAGCGACCCGATGCGGCGCAAGCGGTTGAAGGCGGCCGGCTGCACAACCAGCGCAATCGTTTCCGGCAGCGTCACGGCGCGCTGCACGGCCGTGGACCGCCCTAGCTTGTCAGTCGCACGAGCGCCCGCACCATCTGGGAGGTATAGCCCCATTCGTTGTCGTACCAGCTCAGCACTTTCACCAGATCGCCGTCCACGACGGTCGTCATGGTCAGGTCGACGATGGTGGCGCGGGGATCCCGGACCACGTCGGCGGAGACCAGCGGATCGTCGGTGGCGCCCAGGATACCGCGGTAGCGGTCGGATTGCGCGGCTTCGCGAAAGGCCGCGTTGACGGCGTCGACCGTGGTGGCGGCACGGGTCACGAAGACGATATCGGCCAGCGAGCCGGACGGAACAGGGCCGCGCACGGCAATCCCGTCGAAGCGCCCTGCCAGGTCGGGCAGAATCCGGGTGGTGGCTCGGGCGGCCCCGGTGGAGGTGGGTACGAAGCTCACGGCCGCAGCCCGTCCCCGCCGCCATTTGTTGCGGGGACCGTCCACGAGAGCCTGGCTGGCGGTATAGGCGTGAATCGTGGTCAGGATGGCTTTGCGCACGCCGGCGTGCCGTTCCAGCACCTCGACCACGGGGGTGATGCAGTTGGTCGTGCAACTGGCGCAGGAGATCATGGTCGACCCGGCCGGCGGGGTATTGACGCCATAGACCACCATGGGGATGGTGTCGTCCTTGGCCGGTGCCGAAAGGACCACCCGCTTGGCGCCGGCATCCAGGTGGTGCTGCAGGCTTTTCGCGTCGCGGAAAACGCCGGTGCATTCCAGCACGGCATCGATCCCCAATTCCTTCCAGGGCAGTTGGGCAGGATTTTTCTCGTGGTAGACCGGGATACGCTTTTCACCGAGGCGCAATTCCTGGGAACCGGCCTCGGCCGGCGGCAGGTGCCGACCGTGGACGGAATCATAGTTGATCAGATAGGCCAGGTTGTCGACGGCGATCAAGTCGTTGAGGGCGGCTATCTCGAGTTCGGGCGTGTCCAGAATGATCTTGAAGGCCGCCCGTCCGATGCGGCCCATGCCGTTGATGGCGATCTTGGGCTTAGGCATATGTCTTCCTCCCTTATGGTATGAGCGGCTGTTTCGCCGCAGGGCACCGCAACTTGTGCACCCGGCTCCGACTATAGGGGCTTTGCATTAAGGGGGGAAATAGGGCTATGGCCCCATTGGACGATCGCGCCGGGCGTATTCCACCTCTTCCACAGCGCGTTCGTACACGGACGAAGTCTCTATGGTGTCTTGCGGATTCCGGGCGGCGGCCCCCTCCCGTCGACACGGATTGCAGACAGATCGGCCGGGCGCCATTGCCCTGTCTCCCGGAAAGATGCACTGCTTTTTCGCGCGCGATAGATACGGCTTTGCAACCTTCCATATAGATTGCGGACCCTATTTTATCGCCCCATGATGTGCGGGAAAATGACATCATCCGCCGTGATTCTGTCGGCCGTACCCTGAGCCGCGACACCATCAGGGCGGCGTCCCGGGCCGCGGTCCGGGACGCCCACCCACTGGAGAAAAACACCTACAAACTACCCCTCTTCCGCGGGGTTATCGAAGAAGAACTGCACAAGCTGTTCCGCCGGTCGTGAGGCCGGAAAGCGGGGATGATAACCCTTGAAGGATCGATCGATGACGCCACGGCCGAAATCTCTCTTTGGCAAGGGTGGCGCGTCCCGGAATCCCTCCGCGATGGTGCTCGTTTGCACCGTGGTGTTGGTGGTGGATATGCTCCTGCTGAGCACCCTGCCGTCCCATAACCGCCCCACGGACGCCGGGCATGTCCAACCCGGAGACCGCCTCCGGGGTTGGGAGGCGACGGCGCCGGCCGCAGCGGTTCGGACGCCGCTCGATACGGCCATGGGGCTGTCCCCCGACCGCGAAACGTTAACCCTCTATTACGATATGGTCCGGTTTTGGGGCTTGAACATCGAAATCGGCAAGGTTGGCCAAGTCTCCTTTGCGGAGGATTTTCCGTTCACCGCCGCACCGGCCGGGTTGGTCCAAAACATAGCGGTATTTTCCCCCGAAAAGGACATGTCCGCCCTGAGCCCCTGACGATCCGCGGCCTTTTGCCCGCCTGAATGGATATTCAGCCTTTAGCGCATCGCAATAAGGTTTTGCCCCTATATACGATCGACCGTGCCTGATTACCTTGAGAGGGAAGCGGGACCGTTCGGCGCGTCGTAGGATGGGCCCGTACCAGAGACCCCAGGAAGGAGGGTGAGTCATGATCTTAGCAGGCGATATGGGCGGCACCAAAACCAACCTGGCCTTATTCGAAAGCGGCCGCGACCGGCCCAGGACGGTGGATATCAAGCGGTTTGCGACAGCGGCCTACCCGGACCCGGGCGCCATGATCGAAGACTTCCTGGGGCAACATCCGGGCCAGACCGTCACCTCCGCCTGTCTGGCCGTGGCGGGACCGGTTGTGGACGGCCGGTCGCATTTGACCAATGTGTCCTGGGCGCTTTCCCAGGAGGATCTGGCCCGGCGCTTCGGCTGGCGGCGCTGCCTGCTGCGCAATGACCTGGAGGCCACCATTCAGGCGATTCCGCTGCTCAAAAACTCGGAGACCGCTTCGCTGCACGATGCCCGGCCGGCCCCTCACAGCACCCTGGGCGTCCTGGCGCCCGGCACCGGCTTGGGCGCGGCCCTGGCCCTGAAGCGCAACGGCGACATCATTGCCCTGGCCTCCGAAGCCGGCCACGGCGATTTTACGCCCCTGGACGAAGACGGCCTGTCCCTGTGGCGCTATCTGGCCGCCCGCGAAAAGCCCGTATGTCTCGAGCATATCCTCTCGGGCCCCGGGCTCCATCGCCTCTACGAATGGCGCCGTGCGATGGGCGACGTCCATCCCGACCCCGCCACCGCCAAGGCCATCGAAGAGAGCCAAGACCCCTCCGCCCGCATATCGTCATTGGCGCTGCAGGGAGAAGACCCCGTGTGCGCCAAGGCCCTGACCTATTTCGTGCGCTATCTGGGGGCCGCCGCCGGCAACCTGGCCCTGACGGCCATGACGCGGGGCGGTATCTACCTGGCCGGCGGCATCGCACCCAAAATCCTGCCCAAACTCCAGGGCGATCTTTTCGAAGACGCCTTTTGCGACAAGGCCGCTTTCGGCGACCTGCTGAAGACGATCCCGGTCGAGGTGATCCTGACCGACAAAGCGCCGCTGCTGGGCGCGGCCTGGACGGCGCTGGCCGCTGAAAACGACTAAGCCCCCTAACTCGTGCTCCGTGTAAAGATCCCGCGATCGAAGCATTGGCAAGTCCGCCAGGTCGGGGTGCGGCCCGGAGTCCGCAAGGGCTGCGCTTCCCGCGAGGAGATGTCCATGTTTGGCCGTAAATTCGACCTGTTCCGTTTACTGTTTTGAAGTCGGTAGCGATCCGGGTTACAGGTCTTCGGGGGGGGCGATGCAGGATATCCTGTATGGGGAGGAGGCGTGAGGTGTGGTAGCCAAAAGACACTTTACCGCAATTGTGTATGGCGGCTGACATCCGGCCGCACGAAAGGAGGTCACCATGGCCGTTTTGGAGAGGATCGACGACAAACGCTATGCACCGCGCCTTGAAACCATGGCCGCTTTGACTTACTTCCCGTTTTCTTCCCGCAAAGTCCCGTCGCGCACCGCGCGTATTCTCAATTGCAGTCGAGGCGGTATCAGCTTCCTGGCAAACCACGCCCTTAAACCCGGACAAACCATCTGCCTGCAGACGCAAATCAGTCCGCAGGGCAGCGTTGCGGCGCAGCAGGCCGGCGCGTTGCTGAAATCGTTTGCCCTGGCCGAAGTGCGTTGGTGTGTGAAAGTGGTTGGCGGTCGGGAACGCTACCGCATCGGGGTGTGCTATCTCCAGTCGCGAGGCTCGGCCAAGGTATCGCCGCCGGGCCACTCCGTCGCCACAAGTGTTGGTGGGCCTTTTGTCGCGGCATCCCAACCGGCAACCGCTCTCAAACGGCCTTGAGCGGCCCCTATATGGGGATCACTCGTCGGCCCAGGCTCCCTGTCACGCGGTTGGCCGCGGGACGGACGCGGCCGCGCGCAACCGGACGGAAGGGAATTTTCCGGAGGTGGCTGGCGCGGCCGGAGATGGCGGTCGGATTTATTCGATAATTTCGAGGGAGGTCCGCAGTTTGCGCGAACCGGAGGCCGCCTGGAGGATTGTTCGGAGGGCCTGGGCCGTACGGCCTTTGCGGCCGATCACTTTACCGATGTCCGTTTTGGCCACACGCACCTCCAGAACAGCGGATTGAGTTCCATTGACCTGCGTGACCGTGACCAATTCCGGGTCGTCGACCAGTTCCCGTACCATCGCTTCAATCAATTCTTTCATTTTCTGCATCTCCTCTGTCGCATTGTCATCGGGTCGCATGCCGTTCAACAGCGGTTGGAGGAAGGGCAAACACCGCTCCGCGTAAGCTGCCGATCCATCCTGGATTATGCTCTGTCAAATTTGCCCGATTTTTGCAGCGGAAACCATGGGGTAAAGACCATATTATCGGATTCGTTTTATGGTACGGCTGTCTTCTACTTGCCTGGGGTGGCCGGGGGGAAGGGCTCAATCCGGCAATCCGGATGAAGCCGGTCGGGATGCGGGGCGCGGGATACGGGTTACGGGATCCGGATACGGGATACCATTCGATGGGCGTGCGATGGGGTACCCTTTCCGGGGCGGCCGACATCATACAGGTTCCCTGGGCGTCAACCACCCCCTGGACCGTATTCATAGCGCCCCATGGCGTTCTTAGATTCTTACAGCAGACAAGTTAGGACGGTTGGGCGTCATCTTGCCGACCGCCCCACCGACCGTAAAGCGCTTCCAATGGCACATCCAGTCGCAAAGGGTACCCCCTAAAATGGATCAGAGGCGAGAAGCCATGCAGGTTCGCGATGTGATGACCCATGCGGTGGACTTCATCGCCGCCGGCAAGACCGTGCGGGAGGCGGCCCGCAAGATGCAGCGCCTGGGCATGACCGGCTTGACAGTGGTCGCGAACCGTGAGGCGATCGGGATGATTACCGATCGCGATATCGTGCTGCGGGTGGTGGCCCCGGGTCTCGATCCCGGCGATACGGCTGTCGCTGCCGTTATGACCCCGGGCCTGGTGGTTTGCCGGGAAGAGGACAGCCTGGGCATTGCGGCCCGCATGATGGCGCGCAGCCATCTGTACCGGCTAGTGGTTATCAACCGCAGGGGCGAACTCTCGGGGATCGTTTCCATCGGGGCACTCTGGCCGGGCAATGACATCGAAGGTATCGATCCGGTTTCTGCAGGCCACCCCGGTCTGAGCCCCTCTTACCAAAAGGCCATGTCCCTGTCCGGGCCGCCGAACGTGCATTGACATCCATCATCAAACCGGCGAAAGAAGACTATGGACGAAGCACCGGACTATATCCGGGCCATGCGGGATCCGGCCTTCTACCCGCAGCCGGTGGCGCAAGTCGCCGTGCGGGAGACACATATTTCGTGGGTCTTCCTGACAGGCTCCCTGGTCTACAAGGTCAAGAAACCTGTGGATCTGGGTTTTCTCGATTTTAGTGCCCCGGCCCGACGGGAACACTTCTGCCGGCAGGAAGTGGACCTCAACCGGCGCCTGGCCCGGGACGTCTATCTGGGGGTGGCGACGATCATGCGCACGGCGGACGGTTATCGGCTGGACGGCCATGGTGCACCGGTGGACTATGCCGTGCGCATGCGGCAGCTGTCCTCCGGCGATACCCTCAAGCGGCGGCTGCCTGCAGGACGCTTGGACGCGGCGGCTGTGGAAGGGCTGGCCGGGACGCTGGTGGCGTTCTATGAGGCGGCGGCCACCGGGGGCGCGGTGAATGACATGGGCGCACCGCAGGCCATTGCCCGCAATTGCGAGGAGAATTTCGCCCAGACGGCCGGCGTCGCCGGTCGGCGCTTCGATCGCCGCACCTGGGAGGTGGTGGCCGCGGCCACCCGGGGGTTCCTCGAAAATCATAGCGACCTGCTGCAACGCCGGGTTGTCGAGGGCCGCATCCGCGACGGCCATGGCGATTTGCGCACCGACCACGTCTACCTGACGGACGACGGCATTCGGATCGTGGACTGCATCGAATTCAACGAACGCTTCCGCTGGGCCGACGTGGCCTGCGATCTGGCCTTTCTGGCCATGGAAATGGACGAGGAGGGCTTCGCCTCCCAGGCCGCGGCCCTGATCGACGCGTTTGTCCGCCGTTCCGGCGACCTGTCCCTGTATGGCCTGCTGGACTTCTACAAGTGCTACCGCGCCATGGTGCGTCTCAAGGTCAACTGCCTGCGCCTCGCCCAGGCGGACGTGGGACAACCCGAACGGGAGACGGCCGAGGCCGCCATCGAACGTTTCCTGGTGTTGGCCTATCGTTATGCCGTACGCTTTTCGCGCCCTGTGCTGTGGGTGGTGTGGGGCATGGCGGCCGCCGGCAAGAGCACGCTGGCCCGCGCCCTGGCCGAGGTGCTGGACATCGGGGCCCTGCGGTCGGACGTGGTCCGCAAACAGCTTTTCCAAACCCGTGCGCGGGAAGACACGCAGGCCGCTTTCGGGGAGGGGATCTATTCCCGCCAGGCCACGGCGCTGACCTACGGCAGGTTGCTGGGCCTGGCTCAAGCCGAGGTCGCCCAGGGCCGTTCGGTGGTGCTGGACGCCACCTTCAGCCGCCGCCGCCGGCGCCGGGAAGCCCTGCGGCTGGCCGGGGAGACCGGGGCGGCCATCGTTTTCGTGGAGTGTGCCTGTTCCGAGGAGACCCTCCGGCGGCGTCTGGCCGCACGGGCCGGCACCCGTTCGGTGTCTGACGCCCGGCGCGAACACTATAAGGCCCTCAAGGCCGCCTTCGAGCCGGGTGCCGAGCTGCCCGCGCGCTGCCGTATCCGGGTGGACACCGAACAGCCCGTGGCTGACGGGCTGCGGCGGATCTTCAGGCGGCTGCAGGTTCCTAACAACTGCCTGGAGGGGGAAAATCGGGTCATCGCCGATCGGGATAGGTGATGGGGCCGTTGCTGGATACTTGATGCTGGCTACTGGATGGTCGTCTTGTCGTTGCCGTCATCGAAACCGGATTAACATCTGTTACACCACGATACCCGAGTAGGGGGAATTCCCGAAAACCGTTATCCGGTACCCAGCCGCCATGCCGGCCCTCCGACCAATCCCCGAAGCGGTTTCCCCTCCCGCCCGTCTCCATCAGGTCGGATGCCAATATACAGGATCGCCGGTATTTACGCTTAACCATCCGGGACCCATCCTAACAGGCAGCCTGCGGCGAGCAGCAGGCCCAACGATCGGAATTCGGGAGGAGATCCGATGACTAAGAACAATATGGACAAAGTGATTTTTGCCGAACTGCGGGGTGAACTGACGGCACGGCGCGACGAACTGATCCGGCTGCGCCAATCCCTGAACCAGTCCTGGCAGAATTTGCACGAACCGGAAACGGAGCTGGAGGAGAACGCCAGCAAAGAGACCCTCTCCCGTGAGCTCCAGCAGCGCAGCGAAAGCGTTCAGACCGAGATCCGCAATATCGACAGCGCCCTGACGCGCATGGCCGAAGGTGACTACGGCCGCTGCGAGGCCTGCCGCCGGCCCATCCGGGTCAAACGGCTGCAGGCGGTGCCCTGGGCGCACCATTGTGTGAAATGCGCCGGCCTGCGTGAGGCGTTTGCGGCGGGTGAGGACGAGGATACCGCCGTCGAGGTGGGGCAGGGCGAGTTCACCGACGATGAACTGCGGGAAAGCATCCTGGACGAGCTTCAAAGCGACGGCCGGGTGGAAACCGAGGAACTGGTCATTACCTGCGAGGATGGTGTCGTCTACCTGGAGGGGATCCTGCCCAGCGAAGCCAAACATGAGGTGCTGATCGAGATCGTTGAAGACCTGCTGGATATCGAGAATGTGGTGGACAGCATCCGCATCGACCGCCAGCCCTGGGAACGCGTCGAACGGCGTCCGGATCGCGGGCGGTCCGATCCGCGGGCCGAAGTCCTGGCCGGGGAGGAAGAGGAGGCCGATGTCGATCCCTACACCTCCCTGGAGACCGGTGAGCCCATGACACCGCCGGACGAACTCATTCCCAGCAGCTCCCGCCGCTAACGCGCCCCCCCCCCTGGCGGTAGATTGCATCGATTGGGGCGGTTTTGGCGCGGCAGACCGCCAGGACCCCGGAGACCTCTGCCCCCAAAGGCCCTACCCATTTTATTTCCCGTGAAAGAAAACGGAAGCAATCACGCCTCGGCCTGACAGGCTTCAAACGCCCCTGTCCCGCGTATCCTACGCGTCGTCCAACCGGCCGATGACGCAGCGCCTCATGCCGTCATGCGGCGTTGTCAGGCTTGCTCAGGTGCTCACAATCTGGCGATTGCTGCGCGCCTCGCTTCGCCTGACGCCTTGCCTGACAGCACGATGCTTGCGGCATCGATCGATTGAAGCGGTTGGACGCGCCGAAATTCGCCCCGCCTGCGCCAAGGCTACGGCGGGACTCAGACCCGCCTGCGGCAAGCCTTCGGCGGACAGGCCGTCGCCGCGTCTTTTTCGCCCTCTGACGGGATGCTCGGCGCGGGACAAAGGGTAATCTGAAAATCAACGGCTAAAAAGCCGTTTCAAGCCCCCTTCGAGGGGGCTTCCTGAGACTTGTCGCAATGCGGGCGGCGGCTCATTCGGCCGGCAGGCCGGGAATGACGGGCGGCGTCTGCGTAGGGGTATCGGAAGCGCCGCCGGTGGAGGGAGGGGTCGCCGGCGGGTGGCCGGCCGTTTCCGGCCCTGTCGCGGGAGGCGGCGTTTGGGGTGATTCGGAGCCCGGCATCGGGTGGGCGGTAGCTTTTTCCTCCTCCTGCTGCGTGACCCGTTGTTGCAGGGCGAGGTAGGCCTCATCGATCGATTTTTCCATCACCACCACCGATCCCTCGCTCATGATAATGCGCTGCAGCTCGGGGATTTTGACCCGCGAGGTGGCCCTGAGATAGACGGGCTGGATGAACAAAACGCTGTGCCCCACCGGCAGGATAATCATCTTCCCGCGCACGATCTGGGAGCCGGCCTGGTCCCAGAGGGTGAACTGCTCGGCGATGTCCGGATCCTGGTTGATGAGGGCGTTGATCTGGGCCGGTCCGAATACCAACTGGCCTTTGGGGAAGTTATAGATCACGCGTTTCCCGTAGCTTTCCGGATCGCATCCGGCGATGGTCATGGCGCGCAGGTTGTCGCGGTTTTTGGGGTACATGGGCAGCAGCAGCATGAAATCCATACGGCCGGGTTTGAACAGGTCCAAGGTGACGTAATAGGGCCGCAGGGGCAGGGTGTTGTTCTCCCCCAAGGCGGTCGGGAACGACCAGAGGTCCTCCTGCTGATAGTACACCCGGACGTTTTGCTGGTGGTACTTGGCATAGATCTGCATCTGGACGGTGAAAAAGTCTTTAGGATAGCGCAGGTGGGCGCGGAGTTCCCGGGAAAGGGCGTCCAGGGGCTTGAAAAGTCCGGGATAGATGCGGTTGTAGGTCTTGATGATGGGATCGTTCGGATCGTTGATGTAGAAATCGACCGTGCCGTTGAAGGCGTCCACGATGATTTTGACGGAATTGCGGATATAGTTGAACCTCCGGTCGCCCAGGGTTTGGGGGGCGGCGGCCGGATAGTTCGGACTGGTGGTGTAGGCATCCACGATCCAGTAAATGCCCTGGGACGTCGTGGCCGCATAGGGAATGCTGTCCAATTGCAGGAAGGGCACCAGATAGCGGATGCGGTCGACGATGTTGCGCCGTATGAGCAGGCGGCTGTCCGGCGTAATTTTGGTGGAGAAGAAGACATATTTGTTCTTCAGGTAATAGGCGAACAGGAACTTGCGCAACAGCGACGAGATGGGCACGCCGCCCCGGCCGTCATAACGGGTCAGGACGTTGCTGTTGCCCTGGGGATAGTCCATCTCCCCGGAGCCGTTGGGCGCGATGCTGTACCGGTACTTTCCCAGGCCGTAGTAAATCCGCGGCTGTTTCGGGACCAGCCCGTAGGCGGATTTCGGTGGAATATCATACAGGTACCAGGTCATGCCGCTGCCGCTGGTCTGGCTGGCCGGGGCCATGACGGCACCGAAGCCGTGGGTGTAAGTGAGATGCTCGTTGATCCAGTTGTGCGCCTGGCCGGGGAGGCGCGTGAACTCGAGTTCCCGCGGCGCCAGGTAGACCTGCTGCTCGTGGTCTTCAAGCGTGTAGCGCCCCACATTGACCTTGGGGAAATAGTAATAGGTGCGCAATTCCTGAAGCTGCTGGAAGACTTCCACGAGGGACTCGGCGTCCCAGACCGGAATGTTGCGCAGCACACGCTCCACCTGGGGGGTGGCCCCGCTTGAAGGAAACCGCTGGTAGGAGAAGTCCCGGATTTCCATGTCGGTGAGCTGATAGGCGTTCAGCGTGGCCTGGATGTGATCGGTGATATAGGGCCCCTCCTTTGAGATCTCATTGGGCAGGACCACCAGGGTCTGGACCAAGCGTGGCAGGGCTGGTGTGTAGCGCAGGGCCAGCGCCACGCCGAACAGGACGAACACGGCGATGCCGGATTTAGAGCGTTTGCCCCGCTGGACCATGACCAGCAGCATCACCCCGGCCAGGGCCAGGAGCACCATGCAGGCCCAGATCAGGGGCAGGACGATCCGCATCTCGACATATCCGGGGCCGTAGATCAGGGGCTGGTGGGAGGTCCCATACAGCAGGTCGTAGCGCTGCAGCATGAATTCCCAGACCCCCAGACCGAAAAGGGCCAGCACGAGCAGACTCAAATGCCAACGGGCGCCGCGCCGGAAAGCGAACAGGGCGCGCCCCTGGACACGGTTTTTGGATATGTAGAGCAGCATGAGGCTGACGGTCAGCACCAGCAGCGCGATGAGCAGGCGGCGCTGGAGAAGCCGGTAGATGGGGAAGGAGAAGAGATAGAAGGAGACATCCCGACCCAGAAAGGGGTCGGCCACCCCCATGTTGGGGCCGAAGATGTAGAAGAGGAACGCCTCCCAGCGGGTGAAGAGCGGCAGGGCGATGAGCACGCCCAAAACCAGGGAGAGCGGGCCGTAAAACCAGATGGTCCCGGTTTGGAAAGCGTGTCGCAGCCGGCGGCGCCGGGTGCGGTCCGTAGCCGGATCAGGCGATTTGTCGGCGGGGGCGTCCGTCTTGAGAAAGCGTGCGGCCATCCAGAAGTTGAGAAAGAACACTAAGAAGAACACCAGCAGGACGGCGGCGAAAACCGCGTACTGGTAGAGATGGCGCATCCAGAAATACAGACCGTAGCCCAGGTTGTCGAACCACAGGATATCGACGAAGAGGTCCGTCCACATGGTTACGGCGCCGACGATCAGCAGCACCAGCAGGGCCGCTGCCCCAATGCCGATCAGCAGACGCAAGATCCATTTCCGTTTCGCGGGGTGTTCGTTTTTCATCAGAGGCTGCCACTTTCTGCCGGACGGTTTTTACAAGGTTTTTCAAAACCCCATCAAACATGCGATGGCGGCGTTGCCGCCTTCTTCAGGCAGCGGCGCAGGCCGATCCCGGTCGTGTTGGCGCTTCGCGACCACCGCTCGGGGCGCCCCCCCCCAGGCGGGGCGATCCGTGAATGACGCCGCTTCGGGGGGAGCCACGCATTGGCCTTGTATTATAGGTGCTATAGTCGTGAACACCAATCAGTGCAAGTATGTATTTCCTGCCGCCAGGCCGTACCGTCCGGGCCATGGCTGAAGATTTGCGGGGCCATCCGCCAACGGCGGGCTCAGTCCGCGGGAAAGGGGGCAATGGCCTTGAGCAGCTCGGCTGAAGAAGCGCTCTTGCTGAGAAAACTTTCGGCGCCGGCTTTGCGCATCAGGATGCCGATCTGGTCGTCCTCGTGCATCGACAACCCGATGATGCGGATCTCCGGCATCTCGGCCTTGATCCGGCGGGTGGCCTCGATGCCGTCCATTTTGGGCATGGAAACATCCATGATGATCAGATCCGGCCGCAATTCACGGGCCAGATCGATGGCCTGCTGCCCGTCGGCGGCTTCCCCTACCACGGCGATGCCCGCTTGGCCGGCCAACAAGCCGGTCAGTCCCTGGCGCATGACCTGATGGTCGTCCACCAGCAGCACACGCAGGCCCGTCTCCGTCCCGGTGGATGACAGCGGCGGGCGGTCAGGGGCCTCCCGGGGGGCGGTCGCCGGGTCGGCGGTCGACGATGTCGGGCTGGTGTTCAGTTCATAAGGAATGATCAGCGTGATGAAGCTGCCCCGACCCGGATTGCTTTGGATCTTCAAGCTGCCGCCGATGGAGCGGGCCCGCTCCACCAGACTCAACAGACCGAACCCCTTGGGTTCGGTCGTGTTGATGACGCTTTGCGTATCGAACCCCCGGCCGTCGTCCCGCACGGTGGCGAACATGTGGTTCCGGCCGCCGCCCACGGTAACGCGGGCCTCTTTGGCCCGGGCGTGTTTGACGACGTTGAACAGGAGTTCCTGAATGGCGCGGAACACGAACACGTTTAGCGGGGGACTGCCCAGTTCGTTGGGCGTCTTGACGTCCAGATGGACGGTCAGGTCGAATTGTTCCTTCATCTGACCGCCCAGCCATGTCAGGGTGGGCACCAGACCGGCGTGGTTCAACATGGGGGGACTCAATTCGACCGACAAGTTGCGGGCCTGGTCGATCGCTTCCTTCAGGAGCGCTTCCACGTTGGCGAGCCTGTCATCGGGGGGCAGGTCAGCCGCTGTATGCTGAAGTTGCATACGGGCGCTGGCCAGTAGTTGTTGCAGGTCGTCGTGCAGCAACTCGGCCACGCGGCGCCGCTCCCGTTCTTCGGCTTCGATGAGCTCCACGGAGAGGGCTTGCAGCTGGCGGGCGCGGTTTTCGGCCAGGGCCGTGCGCTCGGCGACCTGCTCCTCGAGGGACTCCTTGAGGGCCAGCAAGGCCTCTTCCATGCGCTTGCGTTCGGTGATGTCGCTGCCCACGGCCAGAATTCCGGTCACCTGGCCGTCGGCGTCCAAAATCGGCTTGTTGGTCCAGGTCATCCAGACCCGCCGGCCGTCCCGGCAGACGTTTTCGTTGACATAGTTCATGAAACGTTCGGGGTGGGCCACAATATCCGCTACCAGCCCGCTTACCTCCGGGCCGGATGTATCCTGCTCCGGCAACAGGATGCTGACATGTTTACCGATGATTTCGTCGGCCGAATAGCCGAAGAAACGCTGGGCGAATTCATTGAAAAAGGTCAGATGTCCGTTTTTCTTCCAGCGAATGATAGCGCTGTTGGCATTTTGTACGAGGTCCCGGTAGTTGGCTTCGCTGGCTTTCAGTTTTTCCTGGTCCTGGCGGTGTTCGGTTTCGTCCCGCAGCACCAAGCCGACACGCCCGTCGTTCAGGCTGTAGACGGAGAGCACGATGTCTTTGCCGAGCGTCTCGAAGCGGATCTCGAATTGCTCCGGTTTGCCGCCGTGATCGATGGCCTCGAAGCGTTGGAGCAGATCCTCGGTCACCAGTTCGTCAAGACCGGCCGATCCGGCCCGTAAGGGCAGGGCATGATCCTCGATGCCGATCAAGGACAGCATGGCCGGGTTGGCCTGCTGGATGATCAGGTCGGTGGGCTGGCCCTGGGGGCCATGCTCGATTCCGCAGGTCATCAGGGCCGCATTCATGTTGTTCACCAGCAGCCGGTAGCGTTCTTCGCTGGATTTGAACTCGGCCAAAAGCTCGTTGGCCTCCTCCGATTTGGCGCGCAGCTCGTCGTTGACCGTGTTGAGTTCCTCGTTGGAGGCCTGCAGCTCCTCATTGCTCGTTTCCAGCTCTTCGTTGGAGGCCTGCAACTCTTCGTTGGCCGACTGCAGTTCCTCGTTGAGGGACTGCAGCTCCTCGGAGCTGGTTTCCAGTTCCTCCACCGTATCCTGGAGATGTTCCCGCGTGACCTCGAGCTCCTGCTCCAGTTCGCGGATCCGTTCGTATTCGACATCCCCGAACGGTCCCTTGCTGTGAGCGGCGGGCTTGGGCACCTCCACGGGCGTAAACACGATCAGGCGATTCGCCGTGGCACTGCCGATCTGAGCCGGGCCGACGCGGATCAGGACGCCGCTCGCGCCGTCGTTCAGGGCGATCCGGTTGCTGGTCAGGGTGCGCTTTTCTTTGCCGACCTTGTGCAGCATGGATTGCAGCACGTAGCGGATTTCCGGTCGGGCCACATCGAGCAGATTGAGGGACTCTCGGATGCTGCCCTGGGGAAAACGGCAATAGGTGCCCACATCGCCGCGGATGTAAAGGATGTTGGCATTTTCGTCCGCCAGCACGGTGCAGCCGCTCAGCAGGTCGAGCAGTGCGTCGAACAAAAAGGCTTCTTTCTGATCGCTGGTTTTCCGGCGTTTGCGGAGGTCGGCCCGGTGGTTGCTCAGCTGGGCCATATGGCGGTTTTGCATCAGCCGGGGGAAACGCGTGCTCTGGCTTTCCTTGCGCCGGTAGATTTTCCATTTGTTGTCCACCGTTTTGAAGAGATCCAGGCGTTTGTTGATGGACTCGGATTTGCCCAGAAAGAGGAGCCCGTTGGGGTTCAGGCTGAATTGGAACAGGGCGAGCAGTTTATCCTGCAGCTCCGAGTTGAGGTAGATCATCATATTGCGGCAGCTGATGAGGTCCAGGTGCAGAAAAGGGGTATCTTTGATCAGGTCCTGCTGGGCCAGGACGACCATGTCGCGGATCTTCTTTTTGATCTTGACGGTGTTGTCGTGATGGGAAAAGTATTTTTCGAAGCGCCGGCCTTCGGTTTCCATGACCGTGGCCAGGGGGTAGAAGCCCTTGCGCGCCAGCTGGATGGCCTCTTCGTCGAGGTCGGTGGCGAAGATTTGGGGGCGGTATTTGTTCACGTCGTCCCCCAGGATTTCCGTCACCAGGATGGCGATGGTGAAGGCCTCCTCGCCCGTGGCGCACCCCGGCACCCAGGCCCGGAAAGCGTCCCCCGGGGTTTTGTTCGCCAGAAGCTCGCGAAGGTGCTCGGCCAGCGCTTCGAAGGCCTGGGCATCGCGGAAGAAGCTGGTGACGGATATCAGGAGGTCTTTCTTCAGGACGGCGACTTCCTCGGGGTGTGACTGAATATAGGTCACGTAGTCGCGCAGATTGTCGAGTTTGTGGATCACCATGCGCCGGCTGATGCGCCGCTGGATGGTGGTGGGCTTGTAGTCGCCGAAGTCGACCCCGGTATGCTGGTGGAGCATCTCCAGAATGGTGCCGATCTCATCGGCGTGCATGTCCGGCGCTTTGACAATCAAGTGGGGGTATTTGAGCGCATTTTCGATTTCCGGGCCGATGTCTTCAGGGGGCAGGACCAAGTCCACCAGGCCGGTGTTGACCGCCGCCTGGGGCATGCCGTCGAATTTGGCGGTGCCGGCGCTTTGGGCCATGGTAATGCCGTCGTTCGATTTGATGGCCCGAATGCCGTGCGCGCCGTCGGTACCGGTGCCCGAGAGAACGATTCCCACGGCGCGGGCCCCCATTTCCTCGGCCAGGGAAATGAAGAAATAGTCCACCGAGGGACGCGGTCCGATGGCGGCGGGGGTACTGAGATGCAGGCGCTGACCGGAGAGGGTCACGTCGCGGTTGGGCGGGGTGATATAGATCGTGTCCGGCCGGACCGGCATGCCGTCGCGGATGGTTTCCACGGCCATCTCGGTGTGTTTGGCGAGCAGGGAGGAGAGCAGACTGCGGTGTTTGGGCGCCAGATGCTGGACAATGATGTAGGCCATACCGGCTTTAGCGGGCAGCCCCGGCAGGACCCGTTGCAGGGCATCCAGTCCGCCGGCCGAGGCGCCGATGCCGACCACGATCAGGTCTTTTCCGGTGGTCATGTGCCGGGCCGCTTCATTTCCGGTTTTTTGGAGCGCGTCTTTCGTGGCGGGTGGGGGTTGCTGATCCGGGGCACTGGGTTTGTCAGTATCGTTCATCGGGTCCGCTCCAGGGCACCAGACAGACCGCCTGGGCGGCGGCAGTCCGGCGATTATCGGGGTTGCGAACGGTCAGGGCAAGAACCGCTCCCTATGTGGTCCGTCGTGCATATCTTCAACGTGAACGGGGATTATAAATTATCCTTGGCGAGGAATCAAATGATGTGGACGTGAGGCGTCGGTGAGCTGCCGGGTTTTGCCGTCAAATCGCGTCGGCCAGCCGTATAGGGGGTAACCAGACGAATCGATTCGCGCAACGCAGCCATTTTCCGCTTTGGCAGGCACGCCGCACAACGGGGTATCCGCCTTATCCGGTGATCCCATCCATAGTATCACAGGGAACACGCGTTGCCGGGTGGCGGCGGATAACCCGGCCGGCATCCTCCGTCACGGCGACAATCTCGACGGGGCATTCGGGAAAGACCCGTTGCAGGCGTTCCAGGAGTCCGGCATCCACGCGGTCCGGATCGGTCAACAACACGATGCGCTTCATCTACGGCCTTCCGGGTTAAAGGGTGATGGTGATCGCTGCGGCCGCCGCCTCGGTCGTGATCAATGCGGCCACGGTCTTCAACAAGGTATCGAAGTCGAACGGCTTGGCGAGGACGGCCTGGGCCGGACCGTGGCCGTTAACCATGTCCCGGACCGCCGCCTCGATTGCGCCGGTGATGAGCACCACCGGGGTTTCCGGCGACAGGGCCTTGATGCGCGCCATGAGCGCCGCTCCGTCCATTACCGGCATCTGCAGGTCGGTGATGACCAGATCGTAGGAGGCCCGGCGGAACATCCGCCATGCCTGGCGGCCGTTTTCCGCCAGGGAGACCTCGTAGCCATGGCGCTGGAGATAAAGGGATATCAAGCGGCGCAGTTCGGGGTTGTCGTCCACCGCCAGCACCCGCCGGCGATGGATAGCGTCGCAATGGTTGCTCGCCGGCGCCATCGCGGAAGTAACTGCACTGGGGGATTTACGGCGGCTGTGATGTTTCATGGACGCATTCCTTGCGTGTTTCCGGGCCTGACGTCTTGGCAGTGGCCGGTGTCTTCGGAGGGGGGAGTGCCGCTGCGCGACCGGCCGTTTGCGCTTCTACGCTTCTATAAAATCTGTATCGGACAATTCGGTCCGGGAGACAATGGGGGCGATACCTTATCGGATTTGGAAATGGCCTGTAGTCAGGTTAAGGGTGGATCGGAGAGGGCAAATTCGTTCGCCGGGACAGGCCGGTCCGCCATGTCCACCATCAAGGGGGGAGGGCGCGGCCGCCCGCAACGCTATCCGCCGGCAACGGGAAGGGGTCAGGAGGTGCCTATCACGCCCGTGCGCCGCCCTGCATAGGCGTCGAAGCCCAGCACGTCCTGTCCGTCATGGGGCAATATCAGGCAGACGGTGGTGCCCCCGCCCGGGCACGAGTCGATGGTGAGGCGCCCGCCCGCCATGGCGGCCCGGTCGCGCATGCCCTGGAGACCGAAGCCGGTCAGGGCATCGCCGCCGTTGGTGGCATCCTGAAGGCGGAAGCCGCGTCCGTCGTCAGCGATGCACAGACGGATTTCCCGGGGTATCGAGATCAGGTGCACCTGGATATTTTCGGCCCCGCTGTGCTTGAGGGCGTTGTTGACGGCTTCTTGCAGCACCCGGTAGATGATGATCTTGGCCGGCTCGGGGATGTCGGTTTCGGCCGCTTGGATGTGGGTGCCGATGTGGATGCCGGCATACATTTCACCGCTGTTGCGGCAGTACCAATCGATGGTGGCCAGCAGCCCCAGGTCGTCCAGCGTGGAGGGCCGCAGACTGGCGGAGATCCGACGCACCTCCTTGATGGTGTCGTTGAGGTGGGTCACCACTTTTTCAAAGGGAAAGATGGCCTTGGGGGGAGAATCGCCCATGTGAACGAGCCGGCCCTCGATGGCGTATTTGATGGCCGCCAGGCTGGCACCGATGCTGTCATGGAGCTCCTTGGAGATCTGTCGGCGCTCGTTCTCCTGGGTGTCGACAATTTTGAGAGTCAGGGCGCGTAAGGCCTGCTGGGATTCGCGCAGGGCTTTTTCGATATCTTTGCGTTCGTAGACTTCCGCCTGGAGGGCCTCCACCGTCAGGGCCAGCTCCCGGGTGCGCTTGGTGACCATGTCCTCCAAGGCATCGTGGGCCTGCTTCAGCTGGATCTGGGCCTGGCGGTGCGCCCGGCGGACGTCGTGCCGCCGCTTGACGTTCAACAGCTTGATGGGCAGGAGTTTGAGGTAGCCCTGGTTGGGATCTTTGATGATGTAGTCGTCCATGCCGGCCTGGAGGGCCTGTACGGCCAGAAGCTCCGAACCGGCGCCGGTCAACATGACCGCCGGTGGCAGATCGTTCTTTTGCCGCAAGACGCGGTAGGTATCCAGACCGTTCATACCCGGCAGGTTGTGGTCCAGCACCACGATGTCGAAGGCCTCACTGCCGGCCGCTATGGCGGCCGACATATCTTCACCGCGCCGGCAGATGGACAGCTCGAAGGGGATATTCATCTTGTCGATGGCCCGGCGAAAGGCCAACTGGTCGTGTTCGCTGTCTTCCACCAGCAGAATCCGCAGCGGGGTGGGCGGCGTTTGCGATTTCTGATTCATGCGAGCTTCTCCTGGTTGCTTAAGCGCCTGGGAGCCGTCGGTGAAGAGGGTGGCGGCCGGCGTTTTGACCTGCTCCGTTGCCGTGGTCGTGATCGCCGACGGAAGCGTCTTTTATAATAACGTCAACGGCCTTCGCTGGTTACAACGACCACTGCTTCGCTTGCGCCCTGCGCACAACGACAACGAAGCCGCCCGTTGGTCAGGGACGGCCTATTTCCCTTGGCAGCATCACAAAGAAGGTCGTGCCGGTCTCCGGATCGGATTCCAGCCGAACGGATCCGCCGAGTCGGTAAGCGGCTTTGCGAACGATGGCCAGTCCGATGCCGGTGCCTTCATACTCCCGCTGGGTGTGCAGGCGCTGGAAAATCCTGAAGATTTGCTCCCTGTATTGGGACGCAATACCGATGCCGTTGTCGCGTACGAAGAGCTCGATGCAGTCCTCCGGCGCCGGCTGCCAGCCGATGGCGATCTGTTTGGGCGTGCGGCGGTTGAACTTGATGGCGTTGGAGATCAGGTTCTGCAGAATCTGTTTGAGCAGCGTACGGTCGGCGTGAAACGAAGGCCACGCGGGGTCCACAGCGAAGTCGACATCGGGTGGCGCGCCCAGCAACGCCTGGATCTCATCGACAAGGCCCGGCACGTCGGCGGTTTCATGTTCCAGAACCAAAGCGCCAATGCGGGACAGGTCGAGCAGATCGCCGATCAACTGTTCGCCCTGGAGGACCGCCTTTTGCATGCCCTCCAGATATTTTTTCTGGATCCCGGACAAGCTATCGGCCAGATCTTCGTAAAGGAAATCGGCGTAGTTGCGGATGGCCCGCAGGGGATCCTTCAGATCGTGGGAGACGGCGTAGGCGTATTGGGAGAGTTCTTCATTGATCCGCTCGGTTTCGGACAGTTGCCGAGCCATCTGAAGGTGGGCCAGGTGGACCCTCTCCTCGCTTTGCTTGCGGTGGGTGATGTCGAAGTTGATCCCGGCGATGTGCCGCGGCCGGCCTTCGGCGTCCCGGAAGATCAACCCCCGCGCCGCCAGCCAGCGGGTTTCCCCGTCGGCCCGCACCACCCGGAATTCATCCCGGACATCGTCGCCGTCCCTCGTCAGGTAGGTTCGGATGCTTTCGAGGAGGCCGGTGCGGTCCTCGGGGTGGATGAATTCGAAGAAGTAGTCTTCATTTTCCGGCCCCGCTCGGGGTTTGAGGCGCAGCAATCGGTAGAGGCCCGCGTCCCACTTGGTCGTTCGATTGTCGAGATCGTAGATCCAGGTGCCCAGTTTGGCCGCCCGGGCGGCCATCTGGAGCTGGGAGTGCACATGCTTCAGCTCGGCTTCCCGGCGGCGCAGAGGGGATATATCGAAAAAGGCAAGATGCCAATAGCGGAACTGCCCCTCCGCGTCGAAACGGGGCGCCACTTGGATGTGGGTCTGGATCGATCGGTTGGACCGGCCCCGCAGGGCCAGTTCAAAGGAATGGGCCTGCCCTGTGGCGGCCACCCTGCGCATGGCGCGAAAAAAACGCCCCTGGTCCTTCTTTTCCACGAAAGGGGAAAACGCCTGCCCGATGGGCGGGACTTCAGGTTCGCCCAGGAGGCGCCGGGCGGCGGCATTGGCCCGTTGGATCAGGCTGTTGGCGTCCAGCGACACGAAAGCCACCGGCGTGGTTTCATAAAGATCGACATACGCATGCCGGGCCGACGCCAGATCGCGGCGGAGCCTGTGCAGCTTCTGGTCCTGGGAGGCCAGCGCGTTTTGGGCCTGTTCGAGTTCGCGGGCTAGGTGTCCAGGATCGCGGCGTTCTTCTGCGGTCAGGGCAATCCGCTCCCGGCGGTGTCGATATGATGGATCGTTAGCCATAGTGTTGGATTGCGGTGAAAGCGTTTTCACCGCTCTGTAAGTTGTTAGGGACCAAGCATTGCGACCATGATCGGAGGGCCTGCAGATTTTCTGATCAGACGCATCACGGCGGCGGTGGCAGGGGATCGTCCCTCTGATTCGGCGCTGTTTGCGGACGGAGATGGATTGCAGTGTACGCCACCCGGCCGCCGGAAGCAATAACTTGTAGGGGGTGATACAAGGAAAAGGCGGGAAACGGGAGGGCGGAACCCTTTGGCAGAGGGACCGGAAACGGCCGTCGATTTCAGCTTTTGCGCTCCACCAATCCCTTTTCGATGGCCAGGACGGTCAATTGGGCCACATTGTGCAGGTCGAGTTTGGCCATGATGTTGGAACGGTGCTTCTCGACGGTCTTGACGCTGATGCAGAGCATATCCGCAATTTCACTGTTGGTGTAGCCTTCGGCCAGCAGCTTCAGGATTTCCTTTTCGCGCTGGGTGACGCTCTCCCAGGTGGTTTCCGATTGCTGCCGGGCGCGTTTGGTCAGAAACCCCTCCAGCACATGCCGGGCGATCAGCGGGCTGAGATAGATCTTGCCGGCCAGGACGCTGTCGATGGCCACCAGCAACTCCTCGCGGCTGTCGTTTTTGCTGCAATAGCCGTCCGCGCCGGCTTCGAACGTTTCCAACACGTAGGTTTCGGATTGATGGATGGTCAGGACCAGGGTCTTGATGCCGGGCTGGTAAGTCTTGGCATCCAGCAGGACGGAAAGGCCGTTCATGCGGGGCATGGAAAGGTCCAGGAGCATCAGGTCCGGTTTCAGGCGTTTGACCATGCGCAGGGCCTCAAGGCCGTCCACGGCTTCGCCCACGATGTCGAGCGCTTCCCGGTCGGCCAAGATGGCTTTAAGTCCCTCCCGCAGCATTTGATGGTCTTCAGCGATCAATACGCGTTTCCTGGCTGGCATGGAGACTCTCCTTCGTGTGGGGGCGTGACCGCAACACAACGCATGGCATCCATCAATACCCCCCCTAACTGTCCGTCAATCTATACGGCAATACGGTCGAAGCCGTATTTTGGGCCGGGGGAGGATGTAGCGGGGGACGCCGTCAGTGGTGAAAAGTCCGATCAATCGCCAAACCGTCTATCGTGTTCATTGTAGTCGTCGTGGTCGTAATCGTGTTTTGAAATTCATTGAAACCATCGGGTACGATGACGACAACGACAAGGATGGCTTCTGTGGTTGCGGTTTCCAATTGGCGATGACAAACGACCAGGGATGGGCATTATTGCCGGCGGAACTTATAGGGTGTGCTGACGCAGAAAGCGCACCGCCCGGAGTGGAGACTATCGTCGATGATGCGCTTCCTTCGTCAGCACATCCGAGGGGTTGTCGTGAGGGCGCTTCGAGTTATGCAGCATGACCCATTGCGATTCAATGCTCGGTTAGGTTTTGCTAATGCCCGATAACCGCCGTTACGGTTTATAATACCGCCTGGCTTCCGGCAGGTTCGCACGGATGCGCTGCATGCGGGTCTGGTAGGCGGGGTGGGTACTTAAAAATTCGGGCGGCTGACCGCCTTCGGACTGCGACGCCATGCGCTGCCGGAAATCCAGCGCGCGTGGGGACTAAAAGCAATCTGTTTCGCATCATGGTTGGTTCCTTGGTCTGTCGTTTGGGCCCCCAGTAAGCTAACGTGCTTTTACGTACGGGGCCGGCCGACAGCAGGCACAATGTCATCATCCCCAGGTCTGGCCGGGAAAACAGGCGCTATCACCCCGTCTTAAACAATGATCACTTTCAAGGATGCGATTCACGGATCGAGGCGTTGCGGTCCGGTCTGACCTGGGCGTGGTTGATGGCGGCCACGAAGGCCACGCCGCCGACGATATTGCCCAGCAGAGTGGGGATCAGGAAGCGCAGCAGAAAATCCGCGATGGAAGCAGCCCCGGCCAGGAGGGTGTAGAAGGCGTTGACCGAACCGGCGATGATGTGCGAGAACCCGCCCAACCCCACCACATAAGTGATGATAATGATGATGGCCACCCGCCCGGTTTCGGCGAAGGGCAGCAGCCAGACCATCATCGCGATCAGCCACCCGGCAAAAAGCCCGCTGATCAACGTGGCGAAAAAGCCCGAGGCATGGACCTTCATGCCGATGGTGGTCAGTTCGGCGCCCAGGCTCCCGTCGAAGTACACCAGCGCATGCAGCAGCAGGGCGAATACGAGTGCCCCGCCCAGGTTGGCGCAGAACACCGTGGTCCACAGGCGGAGGACATGCTTCAGGGTCCGTCGGTTTTTGCGGTGCAGCAGTTGCAGGATCGGCGTGAGGGTGTTTTCGGTGAAGAGCTGCTGGCGGCCCAGGACGACCATGATGAAGCCGATGCAGTAACCTAATTTCGACACCAGGGGTGCCCAGGCGGCCTGGGGGAGATGCTGCGCCAGCAGGGCCTCCATCAGAAAGGAAAAGCCCATGGAGAGGCCGGCGGCCAGGCCCGACCAGACCAGGGCCGCCGTGTTGCGGGCGAGCTCTTCTTCGCCCTCCTGACGGATGGCTTCGTAGACCACGGCGGCCTTGGGCGCCGAACGCCGCCGGGCATCCTTCTGTTCGTGCTTGTCGAGCCAGTCCAGGCCTTTGTTGTTCTTCTCTTCGGTCATGGCAAAAGGGTTTCCATTTTGGTCCTTGGCCACTGGCCATTGACTGAAGTTAATGATCACTGACCAACGACAGGTGTTCCCACTGACCCATGACGGCTTTTCCTACCCCCCGACCGCAGCCGATGTCGGCACGCCGACCACAGCGAAGATCAGGGCCATGATGAGCAGTTGGACCAGCCAGCCGATCAGGCAGACCACGACGGCCCGCAGGGTACTGTTATAATCGAGGGCCTGGCGCACCGCGATGATCGTGGCCAGCAGCATCCAGATGCCGGCCGCCAGAAAGACGACGTTCATGAGGCCCGGCACGATGCCGATGATGCGGGCGATGCCCGGAGCGCTGGCAAAGCCGATGGTGCGCAGCAGTTCGCCGTAGTCGGCCTTGGTCTGGGGTTCGGGCAATAGCCGCGTGCCGATGAAATAGATGATGGCGGCCCAGGCCGCCCAGCCCAGCAGGGCCGAGAGGGTTCCCATCAGCAGCCCGCCCGCGCCGATGCGCTGCATGCTGCCGATGCCCGCCGCCAGGCTGGACAGGATGACGACCCCCATGGCCTGGCCCATGGCGCTGCGGTCGGCCTCCACTTCCTCGTAGAGGGCGGGATTCAGTCGGACCGCGCGTACGATGCGGTTGAAGAAGATATTCATGGGCCCTCCTCTCTCAATGGGTATGGTCGTGGGGGGTGTCATCCCCGGGTTGGTGCGGATTCTGATGGGGATGCGGGTGGTCGTGGACCGTGTCCCCGTGACGATGTTCATGGCTGTGGATGATGATCTGGCCGGTGGCATTGCACTTGGTGCAGTTGCCGGCGGCGATTTTGCCGGTTCCCCGGCATTCGATGCATTCTTCCACGCGATGGGTGATCTTTGCGGTTGTCATCGCGGCCTCCTCGATGTCGAATCGTTGTCTCGTTTCCAAATGTTTTTTCGATCGCCGGGTTGCGGCCGGGCGCGTAATGCTAAAAGTTAATCTCAGGAAAGGCCCTTGGCCATAGGCTATGGCCTCTATTCCCTGCCGGCGAAGACTCTATTTGGCCTGCCGGGCCGATGATCCGTTCCACGAAGGGATGGCATAAAATGAATATCTTCATAACGGGTGGCACAGGGTTTGTGGGTCGGCGTCTGTCGAAGGCTCTCCTGGAAGCCGGTCATCATGTGACGGCGGTTGGCCGCACCCCGGACCCGCAAGGCATCGATCATCCCGCCTTCCGCTACATCGCGGCGGACACGACCCTGGCCGGCGGCTGGCAGGCGGAAGTGTCCGACCACGAGGCGGTGGTCAATCTGGCCGGCAAATCCATCTTCACCCCCTGGACCAACAAGGCCAAAAAGGAGATTTACGACAGCCGCATTCTCACCACCCGCAACCTGGTGGTCGCCCTGCCGGAAGGCCGGGAGACGATCCTGTGCAGTACCTCCGCCGTGGGCTACTACGGTGACCGGGGTGAGGACATCCTGACCGAAGACCAGCCGTCGGGCGACAACTTTTTGGCCGAAGTGGGGCGGGATTGGGAGGCCGAAGCCCTGGCGGCCGGGAAGAAAGGGGCCCGGGTGGTGCTGCCGCGCTTCGGCATCGTGCTCGACCGTGACGGGGGCGCCATGGCGAAAATGATCCCGGCCTTCCGCATGTTCGTGGGGGGGCCTTTGGGCAGCGGCCGGCAGTGGTTTCCCTGGATCCATTTGAACGACCTGGTGGCGGCCCTGCGTTTCCTGATCGAGACGCCAGGGTTGCACGGACCTTTCAACTGCACCGCGCCGGCGCCGGTGCGCAATGCGGAGCTGGCCAAGACCCTGGGCCGCAAGCTGCATCGCCCGGCCTGCATGCCGGCTCCGGCTTTCCTGATCAAACTCGTGCTGGGGGAATTCGGCGAGGTGCTGCTCGACAGTCAGCGGGCGGTGCCCGAAAAGCTCACCGCGGCCGGCTTTACCTTTCAATATCCCGACCTCGACACCGCACTATGGGAAATCGTCGACCGTTAAAGGACGTATGCGCTTCCAGGCGGCGGAGTGGCGGTTATCCCTGAGCAATCAACCATCAAATGGGGATATCCGTACGCGCAGGTTAAGGGGCGACGATCCCTACAAATACGGGCTGGACCCCATGGCCCCTTCCGGTGGCTCGCGGTAAGAAATCATTCTAATCGGTCGACGGATGCATGCGCCGGTGAACGCGGCGATTCTTTTAAGATCTTATTTCCCCTTTCCAACAGAGAAGACCGTTTTGACACGGTCCCATCACGACTCCGCCTTGACACACGGTTTTTGCCGGCTGTTCCGGCTTAATGGTCTGTGGCGCTGAAGAACGGCGGCCGGCGAGACGCGCTGATACCGTTCGCGTATGGAACATGGCGGGGCGTTCGCTATCCAACCCCATCAACCGCTCCGGGAGGTGTGCCGCCTCTGGCGTTGCGGGAGGAAAGGACGGCCTATGAATGCGATTTACGAGGTGCTCGCCCGTATCGGTTATACCCATCCCCTGCACCCGCCCATGACCACCCTCCCGCTGGGGATGGTGGTCGGGGCGCTCATCTTCTCCCTGATCGCGCTTCTCCCGCGCTTCGGGAAATTCTCGGTCACGGCGCGCCATTGCTTCACCCTGGGCTTTATCGCGGTTTTCCCCACCGTCCTGCTGGGCTACATGGACTGGCAGCATTACTACGGCGGCCACCTGATCTTCCCCATCATGATGAAGATGATCCTGGCCGGCCTCCTGACGGCGCTCATGGCGCTGGCCGTCTTCGTGTTGTATCGCAAGCTGCCGCGTCAGGACATGCGCATTTTTGCCGTTCAGGGGCTGAGTTTTGTCGCTGCCGTGGGGATCGGCTATTTCGGCGGGGATCTGGTCTTCGACGGTCAGGGCCCGGCCCAGGCGGCCGAAACGTCATCCCCGGCCGCTGCCACCGCATCCCACCTGACTTTTGCCGACGTCGCGCCGATCTTCAATCGCTCCTGCACGACCTGTCATTCCGGCAAAGATGCGCCCATGAAGCTGCACCTGGACACCTATGACGCGGTCATGGCCGGCAGCAAGTACGGTCCGGTCATCGTTCCGGGCAAGCCCGACGAGAGCGAACTGGTCAAACGTATCCGGGGCGAATCCACGCCGCGCATGCCCTATCACAAGCCGCCCCTGCCGCCGGATGAGATCCAGCGCATCGCGGACTGGGTCAAGCAGGGCGCCAAGAAGTAATTGCCGCGGGCGCTTGTTGTCATCGAAGGGTTTTCCTAAACCCTGAAAAGACGCTTGCGACGCCCACGAGAAGGCCACCCCCCGGCCGTCATTCTCCGACTCGGCCGGAGCGGATGCCCGCCGCCGGTGATGTGCTTCCTTCGTCAGCGCATCCTATGGTCTACCGTTTATGGAGGGGCCCTGAGGTCAGGGGAGCGCGCGCACCACCCCGCCGTCCACCCGCTTTCCGTGCGCCCATTCATAATGACCCGGGTTCCCTCGGCGGGCATCCCCAGGGCGATGGCATAGCCGATGCCGGCCGTGGCGCCGGTAACCAGAGCGGTTTTGCCCGCAAGTTCCAAATCCATGACTAGCTTTCCCTTATTTCTGCGCCGCCAGATGCCGCTCCGTCAGGCGGAGACGTCCGGTGCGCTGGCTTGATTCAACCTGTCGAGCGCTTCCGCTTCCAGCGCCACCGTGGTCGCTTCAATCAGGGTCCGGAGCTGCTCCAGGCTGGTGGCGCTGGCAATGGGGGCGGTGACCGCGGGCTGGGCCAGCAGCCAGGCCAGGGCGATGGCGGCCGGCGGGAGGCCCTGCTCCCGGGCCACCCCGTCCAGGGCGGCCAGGATGCGCTGGCCCCGTGCGTCCAGGTATTTCTCGACCATGGCTGCCCGCGGCCGGCCGGCCAGATCCTCCGCCGAGCGGTACTTGCCGGTCAGGAAGCCGCTGGCCAGGGAGAAATAGGGAATTACCCCCAATTCCTGCTTGCGGCACAACGGTTCCAGTTCGGCTTCGAAATCGGCGCGGTCATAGAGATTGTAGAGGGGTTGCAGGCTCTGGTAGCGCGGCAGTCCCAGGCGGACGCTTGCAGCCCGGGCCTGGGCGAGTTGTTTGGCGTCGTGATTGGACGCGCCCAGGCAGCGCACCTTGCCTTCATGGATCAGCCGGTCGAAGGTCTCCAGGGTTTCCTCGACGGGCGTATCCGGGTCGAAGATATGGGATTGGTACACATCGATGGTGTCGGTCCGGAGACGCCGCAGGGAATCCTCGACCGCCTGCCGGATATAGGCCGCCGACAATCCTTTGCGCCCGGGTCCCATTTCCATCCCGACTTTGGTGGCGATGACGACCCGCGCGCGTTTGCCGCTGCGTTGCAGCCACTTGCCGATGATCGTCTCCGATTCGCCGCCCCGGTTGCCCGGTGCCCAGTGGGAGTAGACATCCGCCGTATCGATCAGGTTGAAGCCGGCCTCCACAAAAGCGTCCAGGAGCCGGAAAGACATGGATTCGTCCACGGTCCAACCGAAGACGTTGCCGCCGAAAGCCAGAGGGGCGACTGCGATCCCGGAACGTCCCAGTTGGCGTGTTTGCATGGTGTCACCTCGCTTTGCTGCGGTAAAAAACGCATTCCTGCACGCCGGTCCCCTTCGATGAGGGCTTGCCGTCCCCATCGGTGCGGGCCGTGCGGTTTAAAGCCTAACCACCACCGGTGTCCAAGGCAATAGGACGCATCCTGTAGTCGCCACCTGCCGGGTCCTGGAGCGCCCCTAAAATTTAAACGGTAGGTTTGCCGCCCTTTGGAGGGAAGGGGCGCCCCTGAAAGCCGCTATAGCGCCCGTCGTCGGTTTGTTGAACACCAATGGGTTACAGACCAGGCGTGAAATCCCGCACTGTGCGGCGGGATCCGAAACTAAAATCGACCATCTCCGGATGGGGACGACCTAAGGCCCTATCCGCTGATTTGGCGCTCGCGCCTTTCCATAGTGGTCTTGCACTCGATACAATGGCGGGCCACGGGACGGGCCTTGAGCCGCGCGACGCCGATAAATTCACCACAGGACTGGCAGACGCCGTAGCAGCCCTCCTCGATATCCTGCAAAGACTGGCGGATCTTGCGAATGAGCAAGTTTTCCCGGTTACGGATTCGCAGGGAGAAATTGCGGCTGCTTTCTTCCACGGCCTGGTCCATGGGGTCGGGCCGGCGCGTATTGAGGTCCTGCATGTCCGATACGGTGCGTCCGGCTTGCAGCAAAAGGTCGTTGAGCCATTCGTTGAGCTGCTTTTGGAACTGCTGGGTGTTTTTGGCGTTCATGGGCAGGATCCTTTGTTCGAGGAAGAGGTTGGCAGGGGGATAAGAAGCACTACCACGCCAAAACGACAATACCGGCGGGACCCCATTCAGGCCGGCCCGCAACGGTAGGTCGGCGGAGCGCAAACCGCCTTCCGACGCCAGGGAGCGGGGTGGACGTCTTGCCCGCGTCGTCAATACCGTCATGGAAGGAACCGCCATGGAAGGACCGCCATGAAAGGATAGGACTCGCTCTCAGCCCTTCAGGGACGCTTCCAGCTCGATCCGGGTGCCGGCCAGGGCTTTGGATACCGGGCAGCCCTTCTTGGCGGCTTCAGCCTGCTCCCGAAAGGCCGTCGCGTCCATTCCAGGCACATCGGCGGTGGTCTTGAGCCGAATGCCGGTGATCGCGAAGCCGCCCTCAACAGGTCCAAGGGTCACCTCGGCGCTTGTTTCGATCGTGCGGGGCGGATGCCCGGCCTGTTCGAGCAACATGGATAGCGCCATCGAAAAGCAGCCGGCATGGGCTGCGCCGATCAATTCCTCCGGATTTGTTCCGGGGCGGCCCTCGAAGCGGGTGGCGAAAGAATAAGCGCCGTCGAAAGCGCCGCTGCCGAGCTTCATGGTGCCCTTACCTTTTTTCAGCGTTCCTTCCCATCGGGCGTTCGCTTTGCTTGTGGGCATGGATCGATCCTCCTCCGGTGTGGTTTTGGGACGTCAGGTGTCGCTCCGGCATTCCTGTCCTTCATCGTGTAGCAGGCGGGTTCCCCCACGGCTATGGGGTGTGATGCGTATCTCGTTCTTCTCGGCAGGGTATCCGGCACGATGCGTCCGAAAAATCATACGGTACACCAGTCCCGGGAAATCCGGTGAACGGACCGCCCCCGTCACCCTGCGCAAGAACTTCCCAGGGTCGATCAAATACCGTGCGCCGCTTCCTGGAATACATCCGATAGCCTATTGGGCTGCGACACGGGACCCTCGTAGAATAACAACTCATAAAGGAGCCTTGCGGATCCATGCGACCCTGTCACGGAAAGACATCGAAGATTCGCTGAAAGACGCCGGTCCGGCCAAATCGAAGCCGCCGGCAAAACCCTCATGCCCCAACAACGCTAAGAAGGAGGTTAGGATGACAACCATTGGCGACATTTATCAAACCGCGGACTGGAAATCGGAGAAGCATGTGCCCGTGATCGAATGCCCGGACCGTGTGAAAGCGGACGAGGTTTTCGACGTCAAGGTATCCCTCGGCAAGGAAGTGGCCCACCCCAATACCACCGAGCATCACATCCGCTGGATTCAGCTCTACTTCAAACCCGAGGGGGGCAAATTCGCCTATCAGGTGGGCAATTTCGAGTTTACGGCCCACGGCGAATCCACCGAAGGGGCCAACCAGGGCCCGGTGTACACCAACCACACTGCCACGGCCAGCATGAAGATCAACAAGCCGGGGACCCTGCTGGCCACCGCGTTTTGCAACATTCACGGCCTGTGGGAAAACGCCAAGGCGGTTTCCATCGGGTAAAAGATGGTCGAGCCCCGGGATTCCCTGGGGCGCAGGCCTATGGTCTGCCGGGGCGACCAATCGGATACAGGGTCGACGGCGGCCGTCGCTGCCGACCGCCAACGCAGAATCATTGATAAAAGGAGACGATATGCGGATGACATATCGTGCCATCGGAACCGCCTTGGTGCTTTTGGGTCTGTCCGGGGCGCTATGGGCGGTGCATGCCCAGGATGATAAGATCTACACCCAACAGGGCGTGCTTGAGGACGTGAATGATCAAGCCTATACCATCAAGGTGCAGGTACCGCTGGACGATGGTCAGCAGATGACGGTTGCCGGGCCGCTGGTGGAAGGCGCCGTCATACGCATCGAAGGCCACACGGGTGGGCTGCCCGACCTCATGGTGGGGGAGAACGTCACCGTCACATGGAAAACGACCCCCGAGGGCGTTGCCATTCTGTCCGTACAGCAGCGTTGACCGTTCCCTTGCATTGATTTCTCGTCCGGAAAGGCGGCGGTTCCCGCCGTGGGTGTCAAAAATGGGTCCGACAGCGGGTGCAAAGCGGCGGATGCGGGATGGGCGCGCCGCAGGACCTGCAGCGGGTCGGGGAGACCGTCCGATTCGGCGGCACGGAAGACGCATGCAGTTCGATTCCGTCCAGGACGCGGATCAGGGGCAGGTGGAAGCGGCGCTGGTGAATGAAGCCGAGAAGGGTTGACCGGAAGTCGCGGTCGATGACCGGGTTGACATTGCCCGACGGCTCCGCCAGCGCAGTAGCGTGCGGCGCCGGAATTTGATCGCCGGTCGACGTGTGGGTCGCAAGAGGTTTCATGGGCCTGTCCTTTCGATGGCATTGCGTGCCGCTGGAATGAACGCTCTTGGTTCTTTGTAGACCATTCCGCAGATCGGACCCATCCGCAACAGACCCCATCCAGGCGGTTATTCACCCCTAGACCTCACCTCCGAAAGCCTTTAGCCTGGCGATCCCGTTGCTGCTTCCGGATACATCTCCGCTTCTATTTGGATGAAACGCTATGGTGTCTTATTATTATAGTAAAGGCGGATACGGGCCATCCGTTGGCGGTGTCGGCCCGGCCGGCGTGAATAGATTCCAATCGCGCCTTCTATAGGCGGCAGCTGCGCGGGGCTTCGCGAACGCCCGCCGGCCCTGTGGAAGGCAGGAAGGAGGCATCCCATGCTGCCTGTCCGAAAAATTCTGGTGTCCACCGATTTCAGTGAACCGGCCAAAGAAGGCTTCCGGAAAGCCTGCCAGATCGCCGATCATTTCGGCGCGGAGCTGCTGGTGATCCATGTCAATTCCAACGTCCCCATCGTACCGGCCGGAAACGGTGCGATACCGTTCAATGTGGCGGGCTACCAGGAAGAGATCCGGCAAATCTCCAAGCGCAACCTGGAAACCTTTATCGTTGCGCAGCAGACCGCCCCAGTGCCCATTACGCCCCTTGTCCGGGAAGGGGAGATAGCCCACGAAATCGTCCGGGCGGCGGAAGAAAACCAGGCCGACCTCATCGTCATCGCCACCCACGGTTACTCCGGATGGAAGAAGTTCCTCCTGGGGTCGGTAACGGAAAGGGTGATCCGCATCGCCACGATGCCGGTGCTGACCATTTGCGCGCCGGAGGATTAGGGACCTTGGGGGGCCTTCATCCTTCGTAATCGATCTTTTACGTGTACAATTTCGTCGATACGTCTATCGGGTACGCTGATATCCCTGGCCAGTCGAATCGGGCGCGCCGACATGCCCTTATTCTCGGGCTTGGTCCGAGAATAAAGATGCCATTTCCGGATGGCCACGTCTTAACCTTTCTGGATCAGGTAGAGGCTGACCAGCAACCCCGCACTCCCGAGCAATCGGGAAAGGCCTATGGGATGCCGGGCAAGGCCGAACAGGCCGAAGTGGTCCAGGATTACCGACAGGATGAGTTGACCCACGATCGTGGCGACCACCGTGCTGGCGATGCCGATATGGGGGGTCAGCACCAGCAGGGTGGTGACGAATATGACGCCGTAGATGCCGCCCGTATAGTAGATCGGCGGAATGGCTCTGAGTTGGGCCAAGGAGGGCAGGGCCGGGTGCAGCGCCAGCAGGACGACGATGAGCAGGAGCACCGCGCCGAAAAACGAGATGAAGGTGGCCTGCAGCGGATGGTTGAGGCCTTCGCTCAAGCGGGCATTGATTGATCCCTGGATCGGCACCAGCCCGCCGGCGCATAACGCCACCACAAGCAGCAGCAGATTTTTCATATTTCCCCTTTCGGATATTTATCCTATCAGCAATATCGAGATCTTCCTACTCTAGTCACTTTTCCTGATCAGGAAATGGCAACCTTTCGAAAAAATATGAATGAGCTGCAATGGCGATTGCAAAAATAGATCTGGCGAGGCCGGATTCTCGACCGTTGTTTTATAGAAAGGAAACGAACAATTTTGCGTAAATGTTTAATGCGTATCGATACGCATTAAACCACCGTCAGATGCATGAAGCAGTGCGAAAACCGCCCGCTTTCCGGGATGAAGCACAGCAGGCGCTGGCCCGGTTCCAAGTCCCCGGATTTGAAAAGCGCCTCCATGATGAGGTAGATCGAGGCGGCGCCCACGTTGCCGGTGGTGTAGAGGTTGGTGAACCACTTCTCGTAGGGGATTTCGAAGCCGGCTTCCTGCATGCCGGCGTAGAACTTGTCCCGGAAGAAATGGGAGGAGTAGTGGGGCAGGTACCAGTCGATATCGGCGGGCTTGAGATTGTGTTTTGCGGCGGCCCGGCGCAGGGCGCGGGTCATGGTGGGGACGATCTCGCGGCCCAGCAGGCGCGCGTCCTGGCGCACGGCCAGAAAATTGCAGCAAGCCGCTTCCTTGGCCGAGGAGGCGGCCCGCCAACCGCTGACCGTGCGGTCTTCGTTCTTCCAGCCGCCGGCGTACATGCAGGTCTCCAGCTCGCCGGCAAAGCTGACATTCTCGATCCAGTCCACCCGCAGGGAAATACCCTCCGGATTTTTCTCCCCGGAGATAAAGGCCGCCCCGGCCCCGTCGGAAAGCATCCAGCGCAGGAAGTCGGCGTCGAAGGCCAGGATGGGTTTCTTGGCCAGATCCGCTTCGGGGTCGTCGGCAATCACCGAGAAGAAATCGGCCCGCAGATAGGATGAGGACAATTCCGATCCGGTGGCAACGGCGTTGGATGAGAAGCCCGCCGCCACGTTCATGCAGGCATGCTTCAAGGCCGTCATCCCGGCGATGCAGATGCCGGCCGTGGTCACGGCGTCGCAGGCCGGCAGGCAGAGCTCTCCCATAACCATCAGGGCGTGGCCGGGCAGGAGCACGTCCGGGCTGGTGGTGCCGCAGCACAGGCAGGCGATGTCTTCCAGGTTGAAATTCGCGTAGGGTTTGAGGCGCCGCACAGCCTCGGCCGTGAGCTGGGCGTTGCTGTGGGTGAATTCACCGGTTTCCGGATCCAGGGCGTAATAGCGCTGCTTGATCTTGTTGTTGCGCAGCATGATGGCCTTGGACCTGGACGGAATGGCCTTGATCCGGCCGAGCACGTCTTCGATGCGCTCGTTCGTGACCGGTTCGTTGGGCAGAAAGGAGGCGAGATCGGTAATATAGGCGTCCATTGATACCTCAAATCAGGATTCGTAGCGATTGCTGCGGTAATAGGCCACGGCCTTCTCGATAGAGGCCTTCCTGAGCCACAGGGTGACCTTGGCGGCCAGGGTGGCCAGCGGCGCCAGCACCACGATGGCCGCCAAAAGATAAAAGAAAAAGGCCAGCACCCGGCGCTGACGGGTCGGCGCTCCCGGGCCGCCCTTTTGGCGGATGAAGCGGGCCCAGATGCGAAAGACGCGCCGGATGCGGTGTTCGAAAATAATGTAGGCCGGCTCCACCGCCACCGCTCCCACGGCGTTCAGCACCTCTTGGTCAAGCCTGGTGATATCTTCCTGCAAAGCCTTGCGCAGGATGATGCCGAAGCGCGATGCCCGGCGGATGTCCTCCGCGTCCACCCCCGGTTTGGGGAGAAGCCCCAACAGACGGTCCTTGCGGCCGGTGAGCATCCAATAGGCAATGGTGGCCACCCCGGTCAGGTTGCCGGCCCGGTCTCCCAGCACGATATTGCCCACCAGGCGCGCGTCCAGCTCCTGGAGACGCTGTTTGACCTGTTCCTGGGCCAGGAGCCACATATTGCGGCAGCCGATCACGGTTACCACCGGAGTGCCCGGAAAAAGCCGCGCCGCCGCGGGGGATCGCAGAAAGGCCTGCACCGGCAGGGAAGGCGACAGGTACCACACCGTGTAAGCCAGCACGATCAGGTCGAAGCGGGCTTCGGGATCGAGTTCGAGGGGCGCCAGTTCGCAGGGCACGCCTTCCACCGACTCCGGGAACACGTCGCAGAAACGCTGGGTCGTCCAGGGGAAAGGATAGGCCGGCTGGGGTTTGAGCGCCAGGGGGGTGATCGCGATCTTGGGAGCCTCGGCCAGGGGGCCCAGGAGGGAATCGACAATGTCCGTCAACTGGCCGGTCTGGGAATAGTGGACTACGAGAACCTTTGTCATCGTCACTCAGCCAGGCGCTTTCCCGGCCCCGTAAAACGTCTATTGAACGAAACGCTTGGCGCCACGAAGATTACGAAGAAATGCCGGGAGGTTGACCCGCTATGCTCCGTTTTCTTCGTGCCCTCCATGGCGAACGCTGGTGCTGGTGTTTCCAAGCAACTGAAGCGTTCACTTAAACAAAAAAGCAAGCTAATTTGACCATTTTCCGGCCAAAAGTCAACCGGGTCAATTGGCGGTATGGCTGTTCTTCCAGCACAGGGGATCCGATGCCAGATAATCACCGGTCATCTGGAAGGCCGCCCCCCGGCAGCCGTAACATTCCGCCGCCCGCTCGCACTCCCGGCAGGGTCCCTTGATGGTCTCGCGGTGGCGCTTCAGGTTCCGGATGACCTCGCTCGTGCGCAGGATGTCAGCCAGGGGCGTTTCGCGGATATTGCCCACGGCTAGGGTCACCCCCACGCAGGGCAGCACATCGCCCCGGGCCGTGACCAGACAGGAGAAGCGGTGGCGCAGGCATTTGTTGCCTACCAGGGGCGGCTGGGGCTCCCAGACAAGGCCGTAGCGTTCCCGGTCCAGTCGGGCAATTGCGTAGAAGAGCCGCTCCAGTTCCTCGGGAGGGACGTTAAGCTCGGGATGATTCGCGGCGTTGGCCTGGGGGGTGATGATTTCGAAATAGGGGGCGATGCCCCGGTCGCGCAACCACTGCCACATGGTGAGGATGTCGCCCCGATTTTCCCGGCAGATGACGGTGCTCACGGCCAGGAAGCGATCCTCGGACGGATAGCCGGCCTGCCGCAGACGGTTCAGGGATTCCCGAATCTGCCGATAGCTGCCCTTGACGCCGGTCAGCCGATCCTGGGTGGCTTCGTCGAAGGAGTTCATCTTCAGGACGACCCGCACCGATCGCCCGGCCAGGGCATCGGCCAGGGCCGGGGTGATCCCCGAGCCGTTGGTGAACATTTCCACGGCCATCCCCTGACCGCGGATAAAGTCGATCATCGCGATGAGATGGGGGTAGATGCTGGGCTCCCCGCCCAGGATGATGATCTTGCGGGCCCCCAGGGCGTGCGCCTGCCGGATCACGTCGTTTATCTCGCTGCGGCTGAGCTCCTGGGACACGTCCGGGTTCCGGGGCACGTAGCAGTATGGGCAGCGATAGTTGCAGCGCAGACTGAACTCGATCTCCATGGACAGCAGCCCGCCGCGTGCGGCCGTCTCCTCGATATCCGCTAGGGGAAACTCAAAATCCGAGGTTTGGATAAAACAGCTGGCCATAAAGCAAGTCTTTCCATCCTATGAAAAAAGTCCCCACAGGGACCTCGATCCATCCGAGCCGGTATTTCGGCCCTGTGTCCATAACATGCCCGTCAACGTGTTGTCCATGGACCATTCCGGCACGGCAGTGCCGCTAAGGCGATTCAAACAATTGGGCCAGCTCGGCGGCCATCTCCGGATGGGTGCTTTTCAGCAAATCGTAATGCGCCCGGGCCTGATCGGGTCGCCCCAGGTGCTTCAAGAGCACCGCCAGGTTGAAGTGGGGGGCCGGCATGGTGGGATCGGCCTGCAGGGCCATTCCCCAGGCATCGAGGGCCAGGTCATATCGCTTGAGACGGTCATAGCAGTTGCCCAGGTTGTACCAGGCCTCCCCATCGTCGGCGTCGATGCGCACCGCGGCCTGAAACGCCAGCATGGCATCGTGATAGAGGGCCTGCTCCCCATAGATGACGCCCATATTGTAATAGGCCCGGCCGTAACCGGGATCGATCCGCAGGGCGGACTGGAAGGCCTGCAGGGCGTCATCCTTCTGTTCAAGGCGCCACAGGCACAGGCCAAGATTGTAGTAGACCTTCTCGTCTGCACCGTAGAGTTTCAGTCCCAGCCGATAGGCCCGGGCGGCTGCTTCATACTTCCCTTCCATGGCAAGCTGGTTGCCGAGCGCGATCCAGTCTTCTTCCTGGGCAACCGCCTCGGGGTCGGCCGTTTCCGTCTCCGGTGCCATCAGACGGACCAGCTCCGGATAGCCCCCGACGCGTGCCAGGTGGAGGGGGGTGCGCCCCAAATTGTCCGCCAGGGTGGCATCGGCGCCGTTTTCCACCAGCAGGGCCGTCATCTCCGCATAGCCCTTGAAGGCCGCCAGGTGCAGGGGCGTACGCCCGTCCCGGTCCCGGGCGTTTGCGTCCAGCCCGGCGGCGATCAGCAGACGGCCCGCCGCCACGGCGTTGCTGTTGGCGGCCACATGCAGCAGGGTTTCACCCTTGAAGCCTTTCTTATGGGGATCGGCCCCGCGGTCCATCATCTGCTGCAGCTGGGCCGCATCATCGGTCCGCACCGCATCCTGGATGTAAGGCCCGCAGGCGTTTAGAAGAAGGAGCAACCAGAGAAAGGTCCCCCCAATAGCCAGACGCAAACGAATTTCTTGTTGCATCACTTTACAAGCATTAGCGCATAATCGTACAAAAGTAAGCCGCAACCCCATGACCCTTCAGATAAGCTCATTACGCCCATCCTCTCTTCTGGTAGCGTACAAGTTTGTTTCCAGAAAAGAGGCGTTTTTGCTCTGACCAAGGCCGCACAAGGGTTTTGCGGTGAGGCGTACGCCGGTACGCCGCAGCCGAAAAACCCGCTGCGACCGGCCGGTCAGGGGAAAAAAGACCATTTTGGTTCGGGTACTAGCGGCAGGCAACGCTGTCCTTGATCCGCTTCACATGCCCCCTGCCCAACCCTTTGACCTCGCAGCCCAGCTCGAAATAGCACCGGATCTTGGCATCGTCCAGCAGATTGAAGCAGTCGATGACCGCCACCGGCCGCCCTGTCATTTCCACCACAGCCTCGGGTGCCAGGTCGCGATAAGCTTGGTGGCCCACCGCCAGCACGAAGGCGTCGACGCCCGCCAGGGCCGTTTCCAGCCGGTCGCAGACCACCAGATCTTTCAGCCCCTCCTGGTTGCGGAAAAAGCGACCCATGGAATGCCCGGGGGCCGGGTAGCTCTCCTGCTTTTCCAGCTCCCACCAGCGCTTCACATAGGGATCGTGGACCACCACGTCGGCCCCCATTTCCGCCAGTTTGCGCACGATCAATTCGGAGCCGCTGTAGCGTGTGTCGCCCACGTCCTGGCGGTAGGACGCCCCCAGAAGCGCAATCCGCGAGGCCGCCACGATTTTGCCCATGTTGCGCAGGGCGTCGCGTACCAGCTGCACGGCATGCAGGGCCCGGGTATCGTTGATGTCGATGGCCAGGGGGGTGATTTTGAAAATGTCGTCCTCGAAGCCCATCAGGGTGTTGTAGGCCCAGACGCCCAGGCCGCCGTCCTTGGGCAGGCAATAGCCGCCGATGCCGGGTCCCGGAAAAATGATGTTGGAGTGGGTGGGACGCACCTTGATGGCGTCCACCACCTTGGTCAAATCCACGCCGTTGCGCTCGGAGAAAAGGCTCCACTCGTCCAGAAAGGCCAGCAGGGTGGCCCGGTAGGCGTTTTCCACGATCTTGCAGGTTTCGCTTTCGATGGGACGGTCCAGCACGGTCAGGGGAAATTTCTCAACGTTGAGCACCCGGGAGAGAAAGCGGACGACCTTTTCCCGGGCCGTGGCATCGATGCCGCTGCAGACCCGCCAGAACTCCTTGATGGAGGCCACATAGTCCCGCCCGGGCATGACCCGCTCGAAGCTGTGGGCCAGGCAGGGTTCGGCTGTTTGCATCCCCCGGGCTTCAAAGGCCTTTTTCATGATGGGATAGGCCACGTACTCGGTGGTCCCCGGGGGCACCGTAGTCTCGATCAGGACCAGGCATTCCGGGGTGATCTTGTCGCCGATGACCTTCAGGCTCTCCTCCAGGGCCTTGATATCGGCATGCCCCTGGCGCACATTGCCTAGCGTCTCCTTGAAATAATCGCACTGCACGTCCACCACCACCACGTCCGCCAGGCGGAGGGCGTCGTAGGTATAGGTGGCCACAAGGGTCTTCTTGGTCTTGACGCAGCGTGCGATCAGGGGGGCCACTTCAGGGTCTTCGGCTTCCACCGGTGCCTTTCCCTGGTTGAGACAGGGGATCTTCCAGAAAGAGCGCACCGAAGGCCGCTGCATCCCGATGACGAAGTAGGGCGAATCGCCCGTGGCCTTATCCTCGGCATCGGCCACCACGCCGGCCATGACAGCCCCCACGAAACCCACCCCCATGACCACCACGATCTGCCGGCCGGCGGCCCGCTGTTTGTCGACGAGGGTTTGCAGTCGTTCGAATTCCCGGTCATAATCTTCCTCTGCCGGGAGGGGGAAGGTTTCGCCGCTGGGGGACATGGACGTCAATTGATCCGGTGTGTTCACTGTCATGGTGGCGGTCCTCTTTCGGTAAGGGGTAGTCGTTGGGCGTGTGTCGTCATTCTCCGGCTTGACCGGAGAATCCAGTATCGAGAATCCCATATCCGGTCATGCCAATGGGCGTTAACCGGGCTCCACCTCGACAACTCCACTACCTTAAAGTTTCGAGGTAGTCTCGATAGGTAGCCTCGATGCCTGCCCGTAAGGATATGGCCGGACGCCAGCCGAGCCGCTTGAGGCGCGAGACGTCGAGCCGTTTCCGGGGGGTGCCGTCGGGCCGGGATGCATCCCAGGCGATATCGCCGCCATAACCCACCACTTGGCGCACCAGGTCGGCCAGTTCCCGGATGGTCTGGTCCTCACCTGTGCCCACATTGAGCAGATAGGTTTCCGGCCGCAGATTTGGCGTCTCCTCCTCCGATCCTCCGGACGAGGGCGCGCAGACCCGAGCCAGGGCCTGTTCCGGCCGGGCCATGATAAAAAGGCAGGCCGCCGCCAGGTCGTCCACATGCAGGAATTCGCGGTAGGGCGTTCCGGTGCCCCACAGCACCAGTTGCGGTTTAGGCCCTTCCCGGGCTGCAGCTACGCCGTCGGCCACCGCCGAAGGAATTCCCAGGTGTGCCCGCAGATCATCGGGCAGGGGGCCGTGACAGTGTTCGTCCCGGGCAATGGCCGCCCAGTCTTGCTGCACCGCCAGTTTGGCCAGGTGGCACTTGCGGATGAGGGCCGGCAGGACGTGGGAGGTTTCCAGATCATAGTTGTCGTTGGGACCGTATAGATTGGTGGGCATCACGGCCCGGAAGTGGGTCCCGTACTGGCGGTTGTAGGATTCACACAGCTTGATACCGGCGATCTTGGCAATGGCGTAGGGTTCGTTGGTGGGCTCCAGCCAGCCTCCCAGGAGAGCCTCCTCCCGCATGGGCTGGGACGCCATTTTGGGATAGATGCAGGAACTCCCCAGAAAAAGAAGTTCCCTTACGCCGGACTGGTGGGCGGCGTGGATCACATTGGTTTGGATCATCAGGTTCTGGTAGATGAATTCCGCGGGGAAGGCGTTGTTGGCCTGGATGCCGCCCACCCGGGCGGCGGCCAGAAAAACGCAATCCACAGGAGTTTCCGCGAAAAATTGGCCCACGGCCTGCTGGTCGGTCAGATCCAGGGCGGCATGGGAACGGGTAATGACGTTGTGAAACCCTTCCCGCGCCAGGCCGCGCTGCAGGGCGGCCCCCACCATGCCGCCGTGCCCCGCCAGAAAAATGCGCGTATCAGTGTTCATACTAGATTGCCTTCTTACAATTTCGAATTGGTTTCAAAGCGTCAGATCACGTTCGAGGGCAAGGCGCAGCCTGATGAAAAAGCGCAGCATATATAGCATATGTGAGCATTTTGAAGAAGGCGGCAACGCCGCCATTCGGACGTTAGATGATGCTTTGAGACCAATTCTGGTTATTCGGTGTGCCGGGCCACCGGAAACCCGGCAATGTCACACAACCGGTCCCGATCGGCGCCCTTCAGGTCTTCCTGCACCATGGCGCCCACCAACGCCTCAAAAGAGACCCGAGGCGCCCAGCCCAACACCTCCCGCGCTTTGCTGGCATCCCCCTGGAGATATTCCACTTCGGTGGGCCGGAAATAGGTGGGGTCGATGCGCACCACCGTATCACCCGGACGCAAGGCGCTGCCCTTGCCGCCGTCGACGGCGTCCACGATACCCATTTCCTCGATGCCCTCACCTTCCCAGCGCAGACCGACGCCCACCTCGGCAAAGGCCGCGGCCACGAGTTCCCGCACCGAATGGACCTGCCCGGTGGCGATCACAAAATCATCGGGCTGGTCCTGCTGCAGGATGCGCCACATGGCATCGACATAGTCCCGGGCATGTCCCCAGTCCCGGTGGGCTTCCAGGTTGCCGAGGTAGACGCAGCGCTGGAGCCCCATATGCATGCGTGCCACGGCCCGGGTCACCTTGCGGGTAACAAAGGTTTCGCCCCGGATGGGGGATTCGTGGTTGAAGAGGATGCCGTTGCAGGCATACATCCCGTAGGCTTCCCGGTAGTTGACGGTGATCCAGTAGGCATACACCTTGGCGGCCCCGTAAGGGCTGCGGGGATAAAAGGGCGTCGCCTCGGTCTGGGGGGTCTCCCGCACCTTGCCGTACATCTCGCTGGTGGAGGCCTGGTAGAAGCGTACGGTCTGCTCCAGACCCAGGATGCGGATCGCTTCCAGAATGCGCAAGGTTCCCAGGGCATCGGAATTAGCCGTATACTCAGGGGTTTCAAAGGAGACTTTGACGTGGCTCTGGGCCGCCAGATTGTAAATTTCGTCCGGTCGGGTCTCCTGGATGATGCGAATCAGGTTGGTGGCGTCCGTGAGATCCCCGTAATGCATGAAAAACCGGACGTCCTGATCGTGGGGGTCCTTGTAGAGATGATCCACGCGCCCGGTATTGAAACTGGAGGAACGCCGTTTGATGCCGTGCACTTCGTAACCCTTGGTCAACAGCAATTCCGCCAGATAGGCCCCGTCCTGGCCGGTAATGCCGGTAATCAACGCTTTTTTCATTGGTTTGTCCAACCTTTTCAAAAGATTTAAGTGGCTTATGGGAAGAAGATTTTCCGGAAACCGCCGAGACCCCTCGCTATCGGAGAAAATGTCAGCGGCCGTAGTCGTCTTCGAAGCGGGTAATGTCGTCCTCCCCCAGATAGCTGCCGGTGCGGACCTCGATAATCTCCAGGGGAATTTTCCCCGGATTGGAGAGGCGGTGCGGCATGCCGGTGGGGATGTAGGTGGATGAATCCTCCCGCAGGAGAAATTCCTCCTCGCCTCGCTCCACCAAGGCGGTTCCCTTGGCTACGATCCAGTGTTCGGCCCGGTGGTGATGCTGCTGCCGGCTGATGCGGGCCTTGGGCTTTACAACCAGGCGTTTCACCTGAAACCGCTCGGAGGCGATAATACTGTCCACCGTGCCCCAGGGGCGGTAGACCTTGCGATGGCGCTCGACTTCCCCGCGTTTCTGTTCCGTCAAGCGGGTCACCAGATGCTTCACGTCCTGGGCCCGCTCGCGGGGGCACACAAAAACGGCATCCGCCGTTTCGACGATGATATGGCGGTCCACCCCGACGGCCGCCACCAGACGGTGGCCGGCGTGGATGACCGATTCGGTCACATCATGGAGCAGGGTGTCGCCCCGGGCGACATTGCCGTCCCCGTCCTTGCGGCCGGCTTCCCACAAGGCCTCCCAGGATCCCAGATCGCTCCATCCGGCATCCAGGGGCAGCATGGCCCCCAGGGTGGTCTTTTCCATCACCGCATAGTCGATGGAATTGGCCGGGCAGTTCCGGAAGGCTGCCTCATCCAGACGGAAAAAATCCAGATCATCGCGGCCGGCCGCCAGGGCCGCTTCACAGGCGGCCACCATTTCCGGCACCAGGCGCTTCATTTCCGCCAGCAGGGTGGATGCGCGGAATAGGAACATGCCGCTGTTCCAAAAATAGGTACCGGAGGCCAGATAGCCTTTCGCCGTGTCCCGATCCGGCTTTTCCACAAAGCGCTCGATGGCATAGGCCGGCGCTTCGGCGAAGGAGGATGGCAGAACGGCCCCGCGCTTGATGTAGCCGTACCCTGTTTCCGGCCGCGTGGGCAGGATGCCGAAAGTGACCAGACGTCCCTCTTCTGCCAGGGCCTGTCCCGCCGCCACCATGCGGCGAAAGCGCTCCGGGCGTCCGATATAGTGGTCGGCCGGCAGGATCAAGAGGGCGGGATCGTCCCCCCCGCAGGAGGCCCTCAGGGCGGCCACGGCCACGGCCGGAGCGGTGTTCCGTCCTACCGGTTCCAGGATGATGGCCGCCGGCGGCACGTCGATTTCGCGCAGCTGTTCGGCAATCATAAAGCGATGGTGCTCGTTGCAGATGACCACGGGCCGGGCCAGATCGTCCAATCCGTCCAGACGGCTGAGGGTCTCCTGGATCATGGATTGCGTTCCGACAAAAGGGAGCACCTGCTTGGGATGAAGCTGCCGCGAGAGCGGCCACAAGCGGGTTCCGGCGCCCCCCGCCAGGATAACCGGTACGATCATCCGTCTATCTCCTTGGATTCAGGGATGATGCCCGCAGCGAGCTTAGCATGCTGCGAAATGATGCAGTTTAAAAATAAATCCCTGAAAAGGCAACCGGGTTTCGCCTTGGCTGTCAACCCGGCTTCCGGAAACACTTGCCTATTTCAGGGACTGGCGGAGGAATTGTGGAATTGCATGCCGAACACCGGGATGAGGGCGGGGAGACTTGCCGTCCAAAGGTTCGGCCAGGGGTGACGGCCCACACCGCATCACTTCGCTTGGTCGGCCGGAGGAGATCCGGTATCTTGGATGGGGCATTGCTGAAAAAAAGGGGATAACGAGCGGGCAAGGCACAGGTTTGGGATTCCGGTGGCACACATGGAGTGCCCGCTCGTTATCGGATGCCTTCACACGGTGAAGACAAGTGGGGTCGGCCGGCCCGGTGGCCGGCATTTCCTGAAGCCTTGGCAGGGCATGCGCCCCCGGCACTGCTTCAGGAGAAAAAGATCGACGGCAGCCAGGTCACCAGCCCCGGGAAGATCGCAATAACCAACAACCCGATCAATTGCAGGAGCACGAACGGCAGGATACCCCGGTAAATGTGCATCATGGTGTAGTCCTCGGGCGCCACCCCTTTGAAGTAGAACAGGGCATAACCAAAGGGCGGCGTCAGGAACGAGGTCTGCAAGTTGACGCACATCAGCAGGGAAAACCACAACGGGTTGAAATCCAGCTCCATGGCAATGGGCATGAATATGGGCACCGTCACCAGGAGGATGGCCGCCCAATCGATGAACATCCCCATCAGAAAAACGATCAGCATCATGATGAGCAGGGCCACCCAGCGGTTCAACCCGCTGCCCACCAGCACGTCGGCCACCACGTCGCCGCCCCCCATGCTCAGGAAGACCGTGCTGAAAAACTTGCCCCCGATAAACAGCATCATGACCATGGCGGTGGTCTTGAGGGTCGCAAAACAGGAGGATTTGATAACCTCCCAGGTGAATTTGCGGTTGAAAACCGCCAGGATGGCCGCCCCGGCCGCTCCCATGCCGGCCGCTTCGGTGGGGGTGGCCACGCCCGCCAGAATGGTCCCCATGACGGCCAGGATCAATGCCAGGGGGGGAATCAGGGACTTGAGCGTCATGATCCATTTCTGGGCAGCGCTCCAGCGGGCCGCTTCCTCCCGCGAAATGGGGGGGCCGATTTCCGGCCGGAGCTGGCAGCGGACCAGGATATAGAAGAAATAGAGTCCCGCCAGCAGCAGGCCCGGGAAGATGGCCCCGGCAAAGAGGTTGCCCACCGAGGTCTCCTTCATGCCCGTCAGGCCACCGTAGACCACCATCATGATGCTGGGGGGGATCAGGATGCCCAGGGTACCGGCCGCGCAGATGATCCCGCTGGTGATCTCCTTCTGGTAGCCCTTCTTGAGGAGGGCCGGCGTGGCCAGCAGACCCATGGCCACCACTGAGGCGCCGATGATGCCGGTGGTGGCCGCAAAAACGGTGCACACCACCACCACGGCCAGTCCCAGCCCGCCTTTCAAACTACCCAACACCACATAGAGGGCCTCGAAAAGCTGATCCGCCACCTTGGAGCGATCCAGCAACTGGGCCATGAGGATAAACAAAGGGATCGCCACCAGGACGTAATTGTTCATCAGGCCCCAGGTGTTGTTGGCAAACATGTCGAACAGGGCCTGCACATTGAAGCCGTTGTCGATCAGCCCGAAAAGGGCAGCCACGGCCGCCAGGGTATAGGCGAGCGGGTGGCCGAGGCAGATGGCGAAGATCAGTGTGGCGAACATGGCCACAGTCAGGAATTCTGGACTCATTGTCGGTTACCTCTTGATTTCCCGCTCGGTCAGCGCGCGCTGCGCAGCGTCTGAAAGTCGTGGATCAGGTTGGCGATACCCTGCATCAGCAGGAAGAACAGCGTCAGGGCCATGATGAACTTGAAGGGATAGATGGGCGGCGCCCAGCTGGTGGGATTCAGCTCCCGGCCGATAATCGACAAGTAGGCGAATTTGAAAGACCAGATGGTCAGGCAGGTCATCACCGGCAGAAACAGCACCAGAGTGCAAAAAATTCCCAGGATGGCCTGGGTGCGCGTCGAAGCCCGGGCGGTGAAGATGTCGACCTTCACATGGCCGCCGGTGACATCGCAATAGGCCAGCCCGAACATGTAGTGTATTCCGTAAAGAAAGGTCGTGGCCTCGAAGCCCCAGGTGGTGGGGGCGTTGAACACGTAGCGCATGACCACTTCATAGACCACCACCAGCAGCAGGGGCAGCACCAGAAGGGAGCTGACCTCCCCCTGCTTGATGTTGAACGTATCGATTGCGTTGGCAATTTTTTCCAGCATGCCTTGGTTCCTTTCAAACGGCATCTTATTCGGGCCCCGGCCAATGGACCGGCGGTCCGCCTCCATCGGAGGCGCGGACCGCCGATCCGCTGCTGCAAGGCGTCAGACCGCCACCGGCCTTATTCGGTGGTCCGGCCGCCGATGTAGGTTTCATAGGGCCAGGGGGTAACGCCGGAACGGGCATCGCGCCAGTCGGCGAATTCCTCGACGAAGGCTTCCTGGGAATCGAGCACTTTTTTGACATCGGGGAACTTCGCTTTGAGCCCGTCCAGGTAGGCTTTGGTGGTCTTGCGGAAACTGATCCGGGTCTCCGGATCCATGGTCACGAATTCGATCTTCTCCTTGAACTTCTTGATGGCCTTGGCATTCAGGCCGTTGATCCAGTTATAGGACCACAACTGGGTTTCCTTGGCGCAGATCTTGACGATCCATTTGAGATCCTCGGGCAGTTTGTCCCAGGCTTCCTGGTTCATGATGATATCGCATTGGAAGGCCGGCTGGTGGACGCCCGGCTCAATCGCGTATTTGGTGATTTCATCGAACCCCATCGGATAGTTGATGGCCGGGGTCGAATATTCCGCGGCATCGATGACACCGCGCTCCAGGGCCAGATAGACCTCGCCGCCGGGCAGCGGGCTGACCGAAGCGCCCAGATTGTTCATGATGTCCATGTACCAACCCGGCGTACGGATCCGCATGCCTTTGAAATCGCCCATCTTGGTGGCCCGTTTGTTCGAAAACAGGCCCATTTCCTGACCGGTCTGGCCCGCCGGCAAGGCATACAGGTTAAAGGGCTTGTAGAGTTCCTGAAGCAGTTCGAGCCCTCCCTTTTCATAGAGCCAGATGTTGTAGCCTTCGGCATCCAATCCGAAAGGCACCGAGGCAAAGGCTACGAAGGCTTCATTTTTCCCTTTCCAGTAGAGGGGCGAGGAGTGGGCGATCTGAGCCGATCCCTGGGAGACCGCGTCAAAGGTTTGATTGGCCGGAACGAGCTCGCCAGCGGAAAAGGGTTTGATGTCCAGCCGGCCGGCGGAGGCCAGACGCACGCTGTCCGCGAAATGCACGGCGATATCGTAAAACAGCAACCCCTTGGACCAGGGCATGACCATTTTCCAGCGGATGTTCTCATCCGAGGTCTTGAACTTCACGCGTTTGGCAACGTCGTGGCGTTCGTCGGTGCCGAACTTGCCACGTTTTTCAGCGGCATTGGCCAATGTCGCGATAAACGTCAAAACGAGCAATGAAGCGATGACAAGGCAAAACGTTCGTTTCATGATTCTCCCTCACTTGTTGGGGTTTGTGTTGGACAGCCGTCCAAACCCCTTAATCAACAAGCGTGCCACGCGCCGTTATCGATAAATAATGAAACATATTCAACTGGTTGTGACGTATTAGGCACCCTCTGCCCACAACGGGGGAACGGACCTCTGATCCGAAAAATCAGACATCCGGGATGCGTGGCATCCCAGCCCGGAGCCGGCCCATTCGGACGTAACCCGCCAAGGCCGCCATTGGAGGGAATGGCTGTGAAAAACGTAGCCAAACAACTGGAAAGCCTGTGGGAAGGAAGACGATCGTGCGTCTTTTCGGACGGTTAAGAACGAAAGTCTGAAAAATCAGACTGCGGAGGCTGATTCCGAATTTTCAGACAAGGCCGTTGAAAAGGGATGAAAACAGCCGATCAGAAAGGAATGCCGTGCTTTTTCAGCATGGCGTAAAAGTGGGAGCGGGACAGGCCCGAATGGCGCACCATGTCCTGGATGTCACTTCCGCTGCGGCGCACTATGGTCTCCAGATAAAGTCTTTCCATCTGCCGCTTGAAATCCTTGAGCGGCGGGAGATCGTGGCCTGCGAGCTGCCGGCCGGCGGCATCCTCCAGCGGGGACGCTCCCCCCCGATCCCCGGCAGCCGTTCGGGCGGAAGGGGCTCCGGATGACGCCCCCACTTTCGTACGGGTCACCTGGATGCGCAGTTCCTTGGGGAGGTGCAGGGGGAAAAGCATCTGGTTGGCGCCCGCCGCGACCACGGCCTGCTCCAGGGTATGGAAGAGCTCGCGTACGTTCCCGGGCCAGCGGTAGCCCTCCAGGGTTTTGAGAAACTCGGCGTCAAACCCTTTGGGGCTGGCGTTGATCTTGGCGGCCAGACGATCGAGATAGGCCAGCGTCAACGGCCGCAGGTCCTCCCGGCGCGCTCTGAGGGGCGGCAGATGCAGGGTGATGGTTTTCAGTCGGTAGAAGAGGTCCTCCCGGAACTGTCCGGAACTCACCATGCGGGGCAAGTCCCGGTGGGTCGCCGCGATCAGGCGAAAATCGCAGGGGACTTCCTGGCTGGCCCCGACCGGCCGGACCCTTTTCTCCTGCAGGACCCGCAGAAACGCTTTCTGGGAGTTGAGGGGCAGTTCGCCGATTTCGTCCAGGAAAAGCGTGCCCTGATGGGCCTGGCGGATCAGGCCCGGCCGGTCCCGGTCCGCCCCGGTGAAAGCGCCCTTGCGATGGCCGAACAGCAGGCTCTCCAAAAGGTTTTCGGAAAGGGAGGCGCAGTCCACCACCACGAAGTCCCGGGCGGCCCGGGGGCTGTTGTGGTGGATGGTGCGGGCGAAAAGCTCTTTGCCGGTACCGGTCTCGCCCGTGATCAACACCGTGAAATCCGTGCGCGAGGCCTGAGCGATCTTCTCGAAGCAGGCTTTGATTTCAGGGCTGTGGCCGATGATATCCCGCGTATTGAGCACCTCCAGGTCATGGCGCGAGGTTTTTTCAGACCGGTAGGCCAGCGCCCGCTGGAGGCTCAGCTTGGTGTTTTTCACCGGCGAAGGTTTGACCAGGTAATCCCAGACGCCGCCCTGGATGGCCAACTCGGCGCCGTCCGGATCGCCCTTGCCGGTCAATATAATAACCTCCGGACGGGAGGGAGCTTCCTTGATTTCCGGCAAGGCGTCGATGCCGTTGCCGTCCGGCAGCCGGACATCGAGGAAAACCACATCGAAGGCCTCGTCCTGCAGCCACCGCAGCCCTTCGCCCAGGGTCTCGGCGTAGCGGCCGTCGAAGCCCATGCGCTGGACCATGCTCAGCATGGTTTCGCACACCTGGCGGTCGTCATCGACAATGAGGATATGGGGCGTGTCCACCATGGGCGCTTATTCCAGAACTTCCCGAATCGCCTCGGACAGGATGGCCTTATTATAGGGTTTGATGACCACTTTGCGGATGGAATCGATCCGTGCTGCCATATCCACCGGGGCCTTGCGGCCGGTGACCATCAGGATCGGCGTCTCGGGATGCTTGACCTTGACGGCTTCTGCAAGTTCGATGCCGTTGACTTCGGGCATGTCGAAGTCCGTGATCACCAAATGAAACGGTTCCCGGGCCTCATCGATGGCCGCCTTGGCGGCCTGGCCCCCATTGCGGGCTACCACCTCATAACCGAGGTTGCCGAGCACCCGCGGAATGAGCTCCAGCTGATCCGGGTCGTCTTCCACAAAGAGAATGCGGCCTTTGCCCCGGTGAACAGCGGTCCGGGTTTCGGCGACGTCACTTGCCGTTCCGCTGCCGGCCGGCAGGAAAATATCGAAGGTGGTCTCCACACCGGGCTGGCTGCCGACCCGGGCCGCGCCGTTGTGCCCTTTGATGATGCCGTGGGCCACGGCCAGACCGAGGCCGGTGCCTTCGCCCTTGCCCTTGGTGGTAAAAAAGGGATCAAAGATCTTGTCCTGGATATCAGCCGGAATGCCCGGACCGTTGTCGGAAATCGCGAGATTGAGATAGGCCCCGGCCTGGATGCCCAGCAGTTCCGCCTCGCCGGCATTGAGCAAGACCTGGCGAAGCCGGATGCGAATGTGTCCCCCGTGGCCCTTCAAGGCCTGGTAGGAGTTGGTGCAGAGGTTCATCACGATCTGATGGATCTGGGTGGGGTCGGCCATGCAGGGGCTCAGATCCGGCGCGATCTGCAAATCCACTTCGATATTGCGGGGCAGCGAGGTGCTGATCAGCTGCACCGCCTCCTGCACCACGCCGGCGATATCCGTCCGGCGGATCCCCTCCTGGTCCGCCCGGCTGAAAGTCAGGATCTGTTGCACCAGCTGACTGCCCCGTTCGGCCGCCTTGAGACTGCGCCGCAGGTCGCGGCCCGCCTGGCTCTCGGGGGCCACATCCTCCAGGGCCAATTCGGTGGAGTTGTAGATCGAGGTCAGGATGTTGTTGAAATCGTGTGCGATGCCGCCGGCCAGGGTGCCGATGGCCTCCATCTTGGTGGATTCGAGCATGCGGCGTTCCATGATGATGTTTTGGGTAATGTCCTCCGCGCTGGACAGCACTCCCACCACCGCGCCCTGATCGTCAAGCAGGGGCAGCCGGTTGACGAGCATCCAGCGCTTTTCCCCTCTGTGGTTGTGCACCGGCCAGCGCATGCGATAGGAGGGACGGTTGGCCTCCGCCACCTTGCGGTCTGTCTCCATGCTCTTGAGGCCCTCGGTCTTCTCCGGGAAGAGGTCGCTGTCCTGCCGGCCGATAATGGCATCCACGTCCGCAATGCCGAAAAAGTCCCCGAAGCTCTTGTTGGCCCCCAGATAGCGCAGCTTGCGGTCTTTCCAATGCACGAGCTGGGGGATGTTGTCCAGCACCAGTTTGAGCATCTGTCGGGAGGCACGCAGGTTCTTCTCCGCGGTTTTACGCTGGGTGATGTCTTCGATGAAGCCTTCATAGTAGCCGATCCGGCCGTCTTCCCCCTGCACCGCACGCAAATGTTGGGTCACGATGATGCGCCGCCCGTCCCGGGTGCGGCATTCGCGCTCGAATTGGACCGGCGTCGGGAGGTCTTGGGCGTCGGCCGCCGCTTCCAGCGGCCGGATGCAGAGGGCTTCCGGCATCTCGGCCCCGGCGGCCGTCAGGGCCTCCCGGCTGTCGAACCCCAGCATCTGGGCCAAAGCCGGATTGGCGTCCAGGATGCGCCCGTCGGCCGACGATCGGAAAATGCCCAGGGCTGAATTTTCAAAAATGCTGCGATATTTTTCTTCGGCCTGAATCAGCTCGCGCTCCGCTTTTTTACGCGCCGTGATGTCGTAGATCACGCCCACCAGGCCGGAGATTTCGCCCTTGGCATTGCGGTAGCCGGCCTTGTGCAAAATCACGTCCCGCGGGGCCGTGTCGGCGCCCGGCAGTTGGACTTCATAGATGCGCACCCCGTCCCGGGCCATCAACTCGTCATCCACCCGATCCATCAGTCGGGCCGGGCCGTGGGCATCGAAGCTCTTGATATCGCAACCGATGATATCGCCGCGCGCCAGGTCGTACCATTTCTCGAAAGCCTCGTTGCACTCGGTCACCACGCCGTCACGGTCTTTAAAATAGATGGGGATGGGGATGGTGTTGACCAGGAGCTTGACAAAGGCCAGCTGTTCCTTGATGCGCTGTTCGATGGCGCGCCGCTCGGAGATGTTGAACATGAGCACCACCAGGGTCGCGGTGATCACCGTCATGGCGATGGCCAGCGCCCAGAAGAGCTGGGGGTTGATCTGAAACAGGTAGGAGGTGTGATTGATCAGGGCGCTTTCCGGCGGCAGGTCAGACGTGGATATATGAAACCGCTTCAATTGGTTGTTGTCGAAAATGATGGGTTCGTCCTGGGGGGTCTGGATCGGGATTCCGTCGATGGGCTCCCCCCGGAGTACCCGCACCAGCAGATCGCCCGCCGCCGCGCCGTGGGCATAACCGCTCAGCACTTTGCCGCCCACGATGCCCGAGCCCAGCATGAATTCCCAGTTGCTGTAGATGGGGGCGCTGGTGATCTGGCTAAGCTTGGCCACGATATCGTTGGCGGAATAGCGCTCCCCCTCGAAATCCATGTAAAAGGGGATGAAATAAAAAATGACATCGTCGGCCGCGTTCCGGGCCCGCTCCAGGAGCGGCTGGAGCTGGTCGGAGATCACGAATTCGATTTCCGGCCGGTCGTGAAAATCGGCGATGGCGGCCTTGATCTGGTTGCTGATGGCCGTGGCGGTGGTGGAGCGGTTGCCCATCACCACGATCTTGCGGCGGCCGGGATGAAACCGCAGGGCCATGCGCAGATTGGTCTTGACGTCGAAATCCTCGGTGACGCCGGTGATGTTGGCCTGATCCCGGATCATGGACGGATTGAAATCGTTGATTCCGCAGAACACCAGCGGTACGCCGGGGAAAAGCTCCTCGCGGAACTTCAGAATGAAATCGAAGGCATTGTTGTCCGACACAATGACGGCATCGAAATTAATGCCCTGATATTTATGGGCATAAATGCCGTAGAGATACCGCTCGACGTTGGCGTCGTAACGCTGTTTGGTATCCATGTATTCGATATGCAGGGCCACATTGAGCCCCGAGTGTTCGATGGCGCTCTGGATGCCTTCCATCAGGCTGTCCGACCAGGTGTAGCCGTTGTGGTAGGAATTGAGATAGAGTACATTCAGGCGATCGTGTCCGTCGGCCTGGACCCTATCGGCCGCACTGAGCAGCAAAATCCCGCAAACCGCCGTCCACCCAAGCATCGCGGCCGTCTTCCGCTTTTTCATAGCAAAACTCATGTCAATTCAAACCCTTTCCAGCCCATCTCTTCCGGACCATCCCCCTGCATCCGGCATCCAGTACCCGGCCCCATGTCCCCGCCGATAGGCAACGGCAACAAGAAAACATGATGCCACGCCATTGCTGAGGCTTTGGACAACAAACCAATCCATTTCCATCTGCAAAATATACGCCATGGGATGCCGGCCGATCGCCCCTGATAGGCCGGGAATAAACGGCCTGTCAAACGTCGTGCGCGTCGATGACCTTATTGAGATCGATTCCGTACTTGCGCATGCGGTTCCACACCGTGACCCGGTTGATTCCCAGGAGCTCCGCCGCCCGGGTCTGATTACCGCCGGTTCGGCGCAGGGCCTCGATCAGCGCCTGCCGCTCCCTGGCATCGCCCACGGGTGCCTTGCGGGCAGCGGACGCCCGCGGTACCTCGGACAGGGCGGGCGGCAGGTGGTCGACGCCGATCTGGCCGCTGTCGGCAATCACGAAGGCGTATTCCAGGGCACTTTTCAACTCCCGGATATTGCCCGGCCAGTCGTGGGCCATGACGGCCTGCAGCGCCCCGGGGGTGAGTCCCTTGATGGCCTTGCCGGTGCGCACCTGCAGCCGCTGGACGAAACTGTTGACCAGTAGCGGAATGTCCTCCCGGCGCTCCCGCAGCGGCGGAATGCGAATGGGAATGACATTGATGCGGAAATAGAGATCTTCGCGAAACTGCTGCTGTTCGATCAGGGCCAGCAGATTCCGATGGGTGGCCGATATGATGCGCACATCCACATCGACGGAACGGTGGTCGCCCACCCGCTCGATCTGTTTGTTTTCCAGCACCCGCAGGAGCTTGACCTGGACCGAAAGGGGAATATCCCCGATTTCGTCCAGAAAGATGGAGCCCCCGTCGGCCGCTTCGAAGCGTCCTTTGCGGTGGCGGTAGGCCCCGGTGAAAGCGCCTTTGATGTGGCCGAAAAGCTCGCTTTCCAGCAGGGCGGCGTTGAGGGCGGCACAATTGAGCTGCACATAGGGTCCGGTCTTGCGGTGGCTCCGTTCGTGGATGGCCCGGGCCACCAGCTCCTTGCCGGTGCCGCTTTCCCCGAAGATGATGACCGGCGCACTGCTCAGGGCCGCCTTCTCCACCACCTGGAAGACCTTGCGGATGGCCGGAGACGTTCCGATGATGCCATGATAATCGCTAAAGTCGTTCAGCTGGCGGGAGAGCAGCTCCACCTGCTGGTCCAGCCGGTCGATTTCGCTGAGATCGGTAATCGTCTCCACCGCCCCCAGCACGTTGCCTTCGTCATCCCGCAGGACCGAGGCATTCTTGAGGGCCGGCAGGCAGGTGCCGTCCTTGCGGACGATGCCGCAACGGCAGCGGCGCATATCGGGATGATGGGGCTCGAAGAGTTTGCACCACTGCCCCAACGGATTGTTCAAAGCCTGTTCGCAGGCATCGCACCCTAGAAAGGTGCAGACCCGGCCGATGGCTTCCTCGGCGCTGTAGCCGGTCAGCCGCTCGAAGGATTTGTTGACCATCAGGATGGTTCCCTCGGCGCTGATCAGCATCAGACCGTCGTTCATGGTGTTGATGATCCGTTTCCAGTGCCGGCTGATGTCCCCGGTTTCCATTTTCCTCCTCGCGATGCGGAAGCCTCAAATTGTAAAATCAAATCCTGCAATTGTTTAATCACGTTTAAACACCTGTTTAAATAGCATGACCGGCCAACCCTGACAACCGCTGGTCTTAAACCGTATTATTACAATTATTTTAATCAGTTGTATTGATTCCCAATTTTAAGGGGACACCGGTATGCTTATTGCTCTACCCGTTAACAGGGATAAACAACCATGGACGTCAATCTGCCGGATATCGCCGGACCGATCGGTATGCTGAAATGCCTGGCCGCACTCAGGAAGCTGCCGGCCGGTGACGCGGTGGCCTTTACCGTGCGGGATGCGGATACGTATCACACCCTGGTAAAAATCTTCAGCCAGGATGCGCGCTGCCGCATGACCACGGAAGAAACCGCGCAAGGCCACTATATGGTTGTCCGTAAACTTAAGGAAGGAAAGATGACGACGGGAGGTACGCTATGAATCTGAGCCGAAGAGGTTTTTTCAAAGTCGTGGGCGCCACCGGAACCGGCATGGCCGCCTCGCGTGCGCCGGCCGCGGCCTGGCAGTCCCGGGCCCCGGCCGATGCCTTCGGCTGTCTCGTGGATCTGACCCGCTGCATCGGCTGCCGCAAATGCGAACAGGCCTGCCAGACGGTCAACAGCCTGCCGGAGCCCGAACAGTCCTTCGACGACCTGACGGTCCTGGACCGCAAGCGCCGTCCGGACGACAAGAGCTTTACGGTGGTCAACCGCTACTATTCCGGCAAGATCGACGAACGCGACCAGCTCGTCCCCACCTTCGTCAAAATCCAGTGCATGCACTGCCAGGATCCGGCCTGTGCCTCGGCCTGCATCGTGGGGGCCCTCACCAAAAAAGAAAACGGCGCCGTCCACTACGACGCCGGCAAATGCATCGGCTGTCGCTATTGCATGGTGGCCTGCCCCTTCGAGATCCCGGCCTACGAGTACCACAACCCCATCACGCCTCGGGTAATGAAGTGCACCTTCTGCTACGAGCGGGTCGCCGAGGAAGGCAAGCTGCCCGGCTGCGCCCAGATCTGCCCGGTGGAGGCTATCACCTTCGGCAAGCGGGCCGACCTGCTCAAACTGGGCCGCCAGCGCATCAAAGACAATCCAGGGCGCTACATCGATCACATCTACGGCGAAAACGAGGTCGGCGGCACGAGCTGGATGTACATCTCCGACCGGCCTTTTAAGGAGCTCGGGTTTATCGATGTGCCGGAAAAGCCTTTGCCGCAGCTGGCGGAAACCATCCAGCACTCCCTGTTCAGTTATCTCTGGTCCCCCATCGTCCTGTTCGCCATGCTGGGCGGCGTCATGTGGGGCTTCCGGGATAAAGGCGACCGTCATGACGAGAACCAAGGAGGGAACCCATGAGCCATTCCCCAAGCCCGATGCGGACCAAGTTCTGGACGCCCGGGGTCGTTACCCTGGCCTTTCTGATGGCCGCCGGGGCCGCGGCCATCGTGGCCCGCTACACCGGTGGCATCGGTTATGTCACCAACCTGACCAATGCCCGGCCCTGGGGCCTGTGGATCGGGGTCGACGTGGCTTCGGGGGTGGCCCTGGCCGCCGGCGGTTTCACCACGGCCTTCCTGGCCCACATCGTAAGCCGCCACTATTACGAACCGGTGGTGCGCCCGGCCCTGCTGACTGCCATGCTGGGCTACACCTTCGTCGTGCTGGGGCTGCTGGTGGACATCGGCCGCTCCTGGGCCATCTGGAAACCCCTGGTCTACTGGAATCCCAATTCGGTGCTCTTCGAGGTGGCCATGTGCGTCATGTTCTACCTCAACGTGCTCTACCTTGAATTCGTGCCCATCGTGGTGGCGCAGTACAAGGGACGGGTCAACCTGCCGGGGCCGCTGGCCGCCCTCAATGCGCCGCTGGAAGGCCTCCTCAAGGTGCTCGATGTGATCACCGGTAAGCTGATGTGGGCCTTCATTATCGCCGGAGTGGTGCTCTCCTGCATGCACCAGTCCAGCCTGGGCTCCCTCATGCTGATCGCCCCCACCAAGCTGCACCCCCTCTGGTATACGCCCATCCTGCCGCTGCTCTTTCTCACATCCGCCATTGCGGTGGGCTACCCCATGGTGGTCTTCGAAACCACCCTGGTCACCTCATCCCTTAAGCTGGACCCGGAGATGCACATTCTCTCCCCCCTGATCCGCTTTACCGTCTTCCTGCTGGGGCTCTACCTGGCCCTGAAGATTGGCGACATGGGGGTGCGCGGCACCTACGTCTACCTGCTGGACGGCACGGCCCAGACCAACAGTTTCCTGGTGGAGCTCGTCTGCGGCGTGATCGTGCCCTGGGTCATGCTCCTGCTGCCCAAGGTGCGCCAGTCCCGCCGGGGCCTTTTCATCGCCTGCACCCTGATCGTGGGGGGTGTCCTCCTGAACCGCGTCAATGTCTTCGTGGTGGGCTACCGTCCGCCCATCAGCGAGGCCAACTACGCCCCGGCTCTGCCGGAAATCATGATCACCGTCGGCCTCATCGCAGGCCTGATGTTCCTCTATCGTTTTCTTGTGACCTATCTGCCGGTGTTGAACCGACCGGAACAGGAGGTGTCGGCATGATCAACAAGTCATCTATCATTTTAGGGGTAATACTCCTGGCGGGAATCAGCGGCGGACTGGTCGCACTCCCCCCGGTAGGCCCGGGAAGCGATGCGGTCTATGCCGCCGCAGCCCCGGAAACCGCCGCCAAGGAGACCCCGGCTGCCAAATGGTCGGCGCCGGACCAGGTGGCCGCCCTGGAACGGGCCCGGGAGACCCTGCCCTTCGTGGAAGCCGTCAAGGATGAGTGCAAGCTCTGCCGCCAGATGCGGCTGCGGGAGATGGGGCTTGGCACCAAGGACATCACCCACAACTACGTCGTCCTCAACAGCCCCATCATCAACACGGAGGAAGATCATTACGGACCGGTGCGCTTCATGCACGGCAAACACGCCTCCCAGATCCAGGACTGCGCGGTCTGCCACCACTACCGACCCCTGGCGGAAGACGCCAGCGAAACCACCCGCTGCTCGGCCTGCCACCAGGAAGCGTTTCGCCAGGACCATCCGGAGCGCATCGGGTTGAAGGCCGCCTATCACCAGCAGTGCATGGAATGCCATCGGGAGATGAACCAGGGCCCGGTGGACTGTATTGGCTGCCACGACAAGAACGCCCCCGACCACAAGGACAAAATCCAGTTGACCGCCGACGCGACCCCTTTCCAGGTGACCGCTGAGTGTCTGCGCTGCCACAAGGAGGCCGGCCAGGACATGCTGCAAACCGCCCACTGGAAGCTCAAGGGGCCGTCGCCTTATACTCTGGGCCACAGAAAGGAGGTCGAAATCGGGAAAAGCACCATTGCCACGAACAACTTCTGAATGAGCATCGCCAGCAACGAGGCTCGTTGCACCAGTTGTCACGTCGGCTATGGATGGAAAGATGCTTCTTTTGACCTCACGGATATGAGCAAGATCGATTGCCTGGTGTGTCACGACACCACCGGCACCTATAAAAAAGTCCCCACCGGCGCCGGTATGCCCGATCCGGAAGTGGATCTGGTGGCGGTGGCCAAAGCGGTGGGACCCACTTCCCGCAAAACCTGCGGAACCTGCCACTTCAACGGCGGCGGCGGCGAAGCGGTCAAACATGCCGATCTCTCCCGCCAGTTGTTGACGCCGGACCGCAATTGCGATGTGCATATGGGCGGCTATGATTTCCAATGCACCGAGTGCCATCGCACCCGCAACCATAAAATCGCCGGACGCAGTTCTTCGGTTGCGGTGGTTGAAAGCAGTTTTTCCTGCGAAAACTGCCATACGGCCAATCCCCACCGGGGGGACGGTCTGCTGGACCATCATTTGAACAAGCACAGCCAAACCATCGCCTGCAACACCTGTCATTCCCCGGTCTACGCCAAATGCAAGCCCACCAAGGTGTTCTGGGACTGGTCCAAGGCCGGAGACGTGGACCGCAAGCCCCAGAAGGACAAATACGGCATGCCGGACTATAACTGGAAAAAAGGGGAATTCCGCTGGCAGGAATCCGCCAAACCCGTCTATGCCTGGGACAGCGGCTTCACCCAGCGCGTGCTGATCGGTGACAAGACGGATTGGCGAAAAGGGCCGATCAACATCTCCGAACCGGTCGGATCCATCAAGGACCCCAACTCCAAGATCGCGCCTTTCAAGATCATGAAGGGCATCCAGGCCGTGGACGCCGAATACGACTACCTGCTCGTGCCCCATCTGTTCCCACGGAACAAGGAGGACAAGACCGCCTACTGGAAGAACCGTGACTGGCAGAAATCTTTCGCGGACGGGATGAAGGCCGCCGGCTTGAAGTACAGCGGCACGTACGAATGGGCCACCTCCCAGATGTATTGGCGGGTGGAGCACGAAGTCATGCCGGCCGACATGGCCCTCTCCTGTGTTCAGTGCCATGCCAGTCTGCAGTCCGAGGAGCGCACCTGCGACCGCTGCCACCAGGACAACCGCGCGGTGAATTTCAAAAAAATCGCCCACAAGGGAACCGACTTCAGCTACATGGCCTCCAAGGGGCGCGATGTGAGCCACCTCATCGGCACCACGGACTATATTGACTTCAAGGCCCTGGGCTACAAGGGCGACCCCATCATCTATGGCGGCCGCTTCAAGAAGCTGCCCATGGGGTACAAGGCCGAAGCGGAAAGAGAGTAGCCGGTCTCCGGTTTGGATTTTCACCACCATCAAAAAGCTGCCGGGGACCTATGTTATAGATTTATTAGATTAGTGATATCTTGTTCCCAATTTGTCGGGTTTTTGGAGATGTATCCCTAATGGCATTTAATGACCGTTCGTTCCGAATGATATGATCGTGGAATGATCGTTGCCAAAGAGGTTTGTTGAAGGGCGGCCAGCCGTTGTTTTTCACATTTCTGATGTAATCATTGGTAGACATTGTTTTAAACCATTGAATCATGCCAGATACTGTAGGGGCGGACCGATGTGTCCGCCCATTAAAACTAAACCCTTAAGAGCGGGAAAGTCACATCCGACTTGATGCCAAACAGGCGGCAGGATTCCCGGTCGCGGACAGCCTCCGGCGGCAGCTCCTCCAGCGAAGAGAAGCAAACGATCCGACCGGACTGCATTTTTTGTAGGCACCGGGGAAAATGCTCTTGGTTCATATCGGAAGGTTGCAGACCGCCCGGAGCACTGTAAATGTGGGGAGGCGTCAATAAACCCGTGACCTCATCCGAGAACTGCCAGAGCGCCGCCAGATCCAACCCGAGGTATTCATAGACGCGGCGCCGGGCAGTGATGAAGCTTACCAGTCAGGCCATTGCCAATCCCGGCGATCCTTCTCGTCAGCAGGCGACTCCAGCCCCTGAGGATCCAGCAGGTCGCCCCAGTTGGTACGCTCGATCATTTGGTTGCGGTTTGCGGCCGAAAGCGGGTCTTCGCCCTCCCTGATTTGCCAGCCTCCCCCCAGGGCCTTGTAGGTGGCCACCAGATTTGTGCTCACCTGGCCGCTCACGTCGGTCAAAAGATCTTCCTGGGTGACCAGGAACCGCAGGGAGTCCAATACGCGCTGGTAGTCAGCGACCCCTTCGCGATATTGCACCAGCGATAATTCCACCGATCGGCGGGCGGCCGCGACGCTGTCTTTCAGGAACCACTCTTCTTCCTTGGACCGCGTATACGCTACCAGTGCATCCTCGACTTCCCGTTGGGCGTTCAGCACCGTATTGCGGTAATTGACCACAAGCGCCTGAAGGCGCGCATCCTCGACCCGCACACGGTTGCGGATGCGCCCGTAATTCAGAATATCCCAGCTGAAACCGGGACCGGCGGTCCAGAACATACTGTTATGGTCGAACAAATCTCCCAGATCACGGTCGCCGGAGGCGGAACTGGCATCGGTCGAGCTCCATCCAATGCTTCCGGCCAGGTAAAAATGCGGATACAGGTCGGCCTTGGCGATCCCGATCTGAGGGCTCTGGGCGGCGATGCGCAGCTCGTTGAGCCGAATGTCGGGTCGACGTCGGAGAAGATTGTTGGGGATGTCGATAACGACGGCCTCCGCGGCTACCGGAATCTTTGCCGGCCCATCCAACACGTCCTTCAGTTCCCCCGGCAGCACCCCCAGCAGGATGGCCATAGCGTTGCGGGCTTGGCGCAGGCCGATCTCCAAGCGGGGAATCGAGGCCTGGGTGTTGCGCAGCAACGTCCTGGCCTGGGTCACATCCAACTCCGAAACGGCGCCCTCCTTGAATCGGACTTTGGCAATCTGCAGTGATTGCTCCTGCGCCTTCACGTTCTGGCCGGCGATCACCAGGCGTTTCTGCAAGGTGCGGATGACGATGTAGGTGCGCGCAACTTCCGCCGTCAGCGAGACGAGCAGGTCGTCATAGCTGGCGACCGTGGCCTCCAGGTTGGCGGTGCCGGATTGCACCGAACGGCGGAACTTGCCCCAGACGTCCAACTCCCAGGCCGCATCGAACCCCAGGCTAAGGGCATTGAAATGATCGTCGTAAATAGGGCTGTCGCCACCGGTGCTGAGTTTGTTGTTGGTGAGATCTCCGCCGGCCGACTGCTGCTGTGGGTACAGGGTGCCAATCGCAATCCCCAGCTGGGCGCGCGCTTCATAAATGCGGATGCCCGCGATCTGCAAGGAAAGATTCTGCCGATAGGCCTTTTCAATCAGGGTGTCGAGCACGGGATCGTCAAACACCCGCCACCAGTCGCCATAGTCGGCCTTACCGACCCTCAGGCCGGGCGCCCGGGCCTCCGCCCAGTCTTTCAGCAGCGGCGCCTCCGGTTTGACAAAATCCGGTCCGACCATGGTGCAGCCGCTCATGATCAACACCATGGCAACTCCCGCCAGCCACAAAGACATCGTTGGTTGGGGCCGTCTCGCCAAGCGCCCTGTCCGGTCTTGATCGGTTAGCGCATCGCCTGTGCCTGTATCCATAGTGCGTTCCCCTTTATAACCTGCCGATCCTGAATGGTGTCCGCATCTCGTGGCGTCCTTCTCGTGCGGTTGTGTCGGGGGTCAGCCAGAGACATGGTCGACCGGCGGCTTGACCCGGAAAAAGACACTGTAGAGAGCTGGAACAAAGTTGAGCGTAAACATGCTGCCGATACCCAGGCCGAAGAACATGATGCACGCCATCCCATAGAAGAGGGGGTCGTGATTGATGATCAACGGCGTGAACCCCAGCATGGTGGTTGAAACCGAAAGCAGGATGGGCCTGAATCGGCTGACCGCCGAATTGACCACCGCATCGTAGGGCGTCTGCCCCTCGCGCCGGTTTTCCTCGATTTTATCGATCATCACGATACCGTTGTTCACGATGGATCCGGCCAGGGCCAACAGCCCGAGGATGACCATAAACCCGAAATCGGCCTGCATCACCAACAGGCCCACTACGGACCCCACGACGACCAGGGGCATGGTCAGGATGATGATGGCGGCCCTACGGATGGAGTTGAACTGCCATACCAGCAGGAAGATAATGCCGCCAAAGCATGGCAGCAGCCATTTGGCGAGGTTCTTCTGGGCCTTGGCGGAGTCTTCCAATTCGCCGCCCACCTCCCACTTGTAATTTTTGGGGAACGTCATCCCGGCCAGGGTAGGTTGCAGGGCGGCAAAGATCTCGGAGGCCTTCAATACCTGGTTTTTGGCGCTGACGGTGATGGTGCGCTCCTGATTGTAGCGCACGATCCGGTTCAGCTCGCCTACGACATACACATTCGTCACCTGGCTGAGCGGCACGCTGCCTCCGTTTGACGAACGGATGCCGAGCGTGCGCAGGCTTTCGGGAGAATCCCTTTCCGCCTTGACGCCGCGCCCGACGATGGGGATTTGAACATTGCCTGTGTGGTACGTGGTCGCCGTCACGCCGTCCACAAAGAAATCCAGGGTATCGGCCACATCCTTCGATGTCACCCCGGCACGCAGGGCGCGGGTCTGATCGACATCCGCCTTGACCGCAATCACCCGGTTGTTCCAATCCTGCTTGATGTCCATGGTGCCGGGGATGTTGCGCAGCCCGGCCATCAACTGCGCGGCCTGCTCCTCCAGCACGGCGGTATCGGGACCGCTCAGCCGGATTTCCATCAGGCCGGTTTCGCTGCCGCCCAGCCACATGGGTTTAACCCGGCCGCGGACGTTGGGGAAATGATCGTTCAGGTATTCGCTGGTGCGTTGGACGAGTTCGGGCACCTCTTTGTTGGTCTGGGTGTTGACGATCAAAAACCCGACGAAGGGATCCGGGTCCAACGGCGACAGGGAGAGGAAGAAGCGCGGCCCGCCGTTGCCCACATAGGCGATCGTACTGGTGATTTCGGGGTTGGCCTGCTTGTCCTGCAGCCAGGCGCTGACTTCTCTTACGGTCCGGTCGGTTTCCGCGATGGCCGTGCCGGCCGGCAGGTCGAGATAGATCAAATACTGGTTGCGGTCCCCGCTCGGGAAAAAGGCCTGGGGGATAAACGTGGCCGCATACAATGCGGCCGCAAACGCGCCCCCCGCAAGGGCCAGCACCAGCACCCGATTGCGCAGGGAAAAATGCAGGACCTTGCGGTAGATCCCATAGAATTTCCCTTGGTAGGGATCGCGCGCCTGTTTCTGATCACCGCGGCCGGCCGGTTCGGTCTTTAAAAACCAGTAGCACATGCTGGTGGAGGAGAACATGGAGAGGAACCAGGACCCCATGAGCAGAATGATCATCACCGACCCCAGCGAGGAGGTGTAATCCCCGGTGGAACCGATTTGCAGCAGAATCGGTCCGAAGGCGAACACCGTCGTCAGCGTGCTGGTGAGCAGCGGGACGGAAAGGGAGCTGCCGGTCTTCAAAACGGCCTCCCTGCGCGCCAGACCCCTTTCCATATTGACTTTAATATCGTCGGAGACCACGATGGCGTTGTCCACGAACATCCCCAGGGCAATGATCATCGTGGCCAGCGACATGCGCTCCAGATCGATGCCCAGCGCCTGCATCGCCACGAGACCGAAAAGCATGACCAGGGGGATGAACGAGCCGACGATCAATCCGGTTCTAAGCCCCAGCAGCAGCATGACCACCACCAGGACGATGGCCACGCTTTCGATCACGTTGATCACCATGCCGTTGACGGCCTTGTTGATGAGTTCCGGCTGGTAGGTCGCGAATTCGAGCACATAGCCCCACGGCAGGGACTGCTCCAACGCATGCACTTCCTTCTGCAGCCGCTCGCCGAACGCCACGGCATCGACCCCCCGGAGGATAAAGACGCTCAGGACGATGGCCTGGTGCCCATTGTAGTAGGCCGGATTGTTGATGGGCTCCACGTAAGCTTTGCGGACGGTGGCGATATCCCTCAGCGGAATCGAGGCCCGGGTGCCGGAAATCGGGATCAGAACCTCTTCGATCTCCTCGATGGACGTGAACCGGCCTTCGGTTTCCACGATCAATTCCACATCGTCGATGTCGATCCGGCCGCCGGGCAAAAGGATGTTCTGGGCCCGCAAACTTTTCCCGATATCGGCGGGATCGATTCCCAGCTGCGCCATCTTGGCGTTGGACACCTCGAGATAGATGCGCTCGTCCTGCACGCCGGTCAGATCGACCTTCTGGATGCCCTTCAGCAGGTTGAGGCGCTCTCTGATCTGCCGGGCGGTTTCTTGCATTTCCGCCATGCTGAAGCCATCGCTCCACAGGGCGATGGTGGCCACCGACGTATCGCCGAAGGTATCGTTGACCATCGGTCCGACAGTGCCTTCCGGCAGTTCGGGTTTGACATCGTTCATCCGGTTGCGCAGCAGTTTCCATGTCGCCGGGAGCTGTTCGGCGGGCACTTCATCCTTGATGGTCACATGGATCAGGCATTCGCCGACCTTGGAGGTGGAATTCCTGATCTTGTCCACTTCGCCCATGCTCCGGATCTGCTCTTCGATGGGCCGGGTGATCAGGCGTTCCACCTGTTCCACGGGCATGCCCGGATTTTTTGCAACCACCACTGCCTCGCGGATCGTAATGAAGGGGTCCTCCAGTTTCGGGAGGTTTATAAATGCATACACGCCTCCCACGACGAGCAGCACCATCGACATGATGACGGTTCGCGAGTTGTTCAGAGCAAATGCGGTGATTCCCTTCATAATGGCTTCCTTCAGTTCCGCAGGGTAATGATGATCGGGCCGAGACCGCCGGAATACGTGGTGTCGGAATCGCCAACACCTTTGAATGTGGGCGGTTGGAGGGGGCCCAAGGGTGCCGACGGGCGGATGAATCCCAGCGACCCTTTACGGCTGCAGCAGTTTGACTTTCATTCCATCGGCCAGAAAACTCACACCGGCCACGGCAATGATGTTTCCCGGTTCAAGACCTTCGGTTGCAACGGCATTTTTTCCCTGCAGGCTGCCGAAGCGGACCCTCGTCTTTTTGACCGTGGATGTCTGGGGGTCATAAACGAAGGCGTACCCCTGGTTCGCTTCCGCGGCGGGCAAAATGGCCTGGAGGGGCAGCGTGTATCCGGGGGGCTGTTTTTTGCCGGCTATCGTCAGCGTTGCTTCAGCGGTCATGCCGGGCTTGATTTTGGCATTCGGCTCCAGCAGATCCACTTTGACCGGGAAGGCATTGGCCTGGACAGCAGCAGAACCGATGTAGGCGATACGTCCTTGGACGGACGTGTCCGGCAGTGTGGGGAAGGCGATCGTCGTCGCGTCATCGATGTTAATCTGGTCGATGGTGGTCTCCGGGACCGCCAACTGGACTTCCATCTTCCCCGAGGCATTGATTTCGAAGATCTTCTGCCCGGTCTGCACCTCCTCGTTCGGCTGCACCGAGCGCCAGGCGATGGTGCCGTCGTAAGGCGAGAGCAGTTTCGTTTTGCGCAGATTGCGCTCGGCCTGCGCCAGTCGGGCCACCTGATAATCGACCGCACTCTTGGCCGCTTTGTAATTGTATTCGGCGACATCCAAACGGCTTCTGACCCCCGCCCCCTGATCGAAAATCCGTTTTTCGCGTTCGTACTGGGACTTGGATTCATTGACATAGTCCCTGGCTTTTAGCAGCTCCGCCTGGATCGCACTGACATCGAGCTGATAGGGCTCCGGATCGAGCACGGCAAGGATTTGCCCTTTCGCCACGCGATCGCCGATATCGACGGCCACCGACGCCACCTGCCCGCCGACCTGAAAACTGAGGTCGGCGGAATCGACGGCGGCGACAACCGCGGGGAATTTCCGCACCTGCGCGACCGCCTGCTCACTGACCGTCATGGTCTTGATCGCCCGGACGACATCCACAACCTCGGTTTTTTCTTTGCAGGCCGTCAGGGCGACCGACAGGCAAAGAAGCCAGACCATTCGCTTTAACGTCTTTTTGGACATCTTAACCCTCGTCTTTATAAAGCAATTGCTGTTATTGGATTCAGGGACGACCCGTCGCCGAACAAGGCAAGTCCGGCCACCAAGCCGCCCGCGTCCGTTCACGACACGTAGCGCTTCAGCAAATTCTTCCATTGGGATGATTTCATAAAACCCGGCGGCCCGTTCATGACCCCCACCCGCAATGGCGGCGACAATGCGGGCGCATCTTGGGGAAACGCCTCTTCCAGGCAAGGCAAAGGAAGCCAGAACCCAGTGAGGCTGCATAGGATGAGGCGCGTTATCCTGGGTTGCGGTGGCATATGCGGAGTCTCCCAAAAGGGGGCTGTCCAGAAGACGTTACGGTGAAGGTTAATCCAATTAATTCCATTGTATTTTACGCCGCGCGTCTGATCCAAATAGCGTTTGACCCGCTCGGCCCAATACTTGAAAGCGTCCCCCGCCGATCCCCACTTCGAGCACCGTTCGGTGAGGCGGCCGTTTTAGCGTCCTGGCTACCGCGATCCCCCGGCAATCACAATCCACCTCTGGCCTTTTTAATCGTACTGATGCCGGTTGAATGGGCAATCGTGTCGAATCGAATTTCGGGCGCTTCGGCCGCCATTTCGATCACCAGGAGCACCGTATGGAATTTGTCGCTCTGCAGATGGCGGTGCAGCGCTTGTTCACTCGTCCAGATTTCTTCGAGCATGAAAACACCCTTGATCAGAACATCCTGATATAGTCGGCAGCTGATACACCCCTCCTCGAATTGGGTCTGTTCGATGATCGAGCCGAGAATCAGGCGCGCTTCCCGACGCTTTTTAAGCCCTATGTTCACCCGGATGGAAGCGTGGATGGGGATTTCAACGTCTTGGCCTTTATCCATCACGGTCGGCACCGACGGCTTTTCAGGCAAGGGACTCACCTCCGGAGAGTTCGTGTTGAGCGACACAGCGGCAAGGCATATGGGCCATAGGTTGCGAAAACCATTCCAGAAATGAAACCGAATGAAACGGCCGTCCCACTCATTGGAATCAAATGAGAATTGCGGAGGGAATCAACTTTTGAAGGGAAGATGATAAAAGGCCGGATGCCGAAATATCGGCAAAATGCCGCTAATTCGGCTTTATCCGGTGGGGCGTTTGATACCGAGTTTTTTCATTTTGGATTGGAGGGTCGTGCGTTTCAACCCCAGAATTTCGGCTGCGCCCTGGGCGCCCGTGACCCGCCAGCCGGTTTTCTCCAGGACGCTCCGGATATGCCGGCGTTCGACATCCTCCAGTGTGCGCGCCGGTGTCCCGCCATCGGCTTTATACGTGGGCGGTTGCGGATGCAGGGTGCTCCCGCTGCTGAGGATCATGGCGTGTTCGATAATGTTTCGCAGTTCCCTGGCATTCCCCGGACAGGCGTAACGTTGCAGGGCCTCCATGTTCCGACGGGGAATGTGGTCGATGCGTTTGTTCAATTTTTTCTCGTTTTGTTTGACGAACAGCCAAATCAGGGGAGGGATGTCCTCGACGCGCTCCCTGAGCGGCGGAATCGAAATGGGAAACACATTCAGCCGGTAGAAGAGGTCGCGGCGAAATTTTCCCGCGACGACCTCCTGGTCCAGGTTGCGATTGGTGGCGGCGATGAAGCGAACATCGACCTTCAGGGATTGGGTGGACCCTAGTCGCTCAAAGCGCCCCTCCTCGACGACGCGCAGCAGTTTCGCCTGCAGGTCAGGGGGCAGTTCGCCGATCTCGTCCAGAAAAAGGGTGGACTTGTCAGCCACCTCGAAGCGGCCGGCCATGCGGGTCAGAGCCCCGGTGTAGGCGCCTTTCTCACGGCCGAAAAGTTCGCTTTCGATCAGCGTAGGAGGCAGGACGGCGCAATTGATGGTGATAAGCGGTCGCTCCTTCCGAAGGCTTAGATTGTGAATGGTGTGGGCCAGGAGTTCCTTGCCGGTGCCCGTCTCCCCCGTGAGAAGGACGGTGGCATCGGTGCGGGCCACTTGTTCCACTTGGGCGAGCACCTGCTTCATGGCCGCGCTACGACAGACAATCTCCGCGTGCCCATACTGGGGCATGATTTCATCCCGCAGGTATGTGTTCTCCTCCTCCAACAGGAGTTTCAATCGCTGGATCTCTTCCAGCCGTTCGCGAAGGGCTTGCTCCGTCTGCTTGCGGACAAGCGCGTTGGCAAAAATCTGTGCGACCAGTTCAAACTGTTGCACGACCGCCGCCGGCCAGTTCCTTTCCTTCCCCAGAACCGCAAAAGTGAGCAAGCCGACCACTTCCCCCCCGCCGACCGACAACGGAACGCCCACCATGGATTGGGTGCCATAGTGGATGAAACTCTGCCGGTCGCGGTCCGCTTCCGCCGGAAGGTCGCTCATTCCCGAAATAACGAGCGTTTCTCCTTGCAGCACTTTTCGCAATGACCAGGGCCAAAAATCCTGTATGTCCATTTTCTCAGGAGGCGTCGCGCTTTCCGGCGGCTGATGCAAATGGGTTAGCAGCAGCGTCCCGGGTTTTCTCCTGGAGACTTGAAAAAGTGTGGAACGATCGATATGGAGGCGCTCACAGACGCGGCGTTGGGCAGCTTCAATCTCGCTATCAACCTGATCGGCAGGGAGATTGATAAAAAGGGTCGATATTTCAGCCAGCAATCTCTCGAATTCCATTGCCCGACCCTGTTTGTGCATGTAAGATATCTTTCAAGGTCATTCAGCCCCTCCTAATTCTAAGAAGAGCGCTAACCTTAAGTTCCGCAGCTTAAACGAGCGCCTGAAAATAACACCACCCCGGACCGACAGCACCATCTGCTAACAAGTTGCAGGCCTCCTGCAGTGCCGCTCCGTTTTTTAAGGCACAATTTACCTAAACCGTTGATCGATATGGCCACGCCGGAAGCAAGGTGCTTTTTATCGTTTGCAAAAGATGTTCGATCGCATGGTGTGATTTGCGTTTCGGCAGGCTATCTTGACATTCTTGATTAACATGAATTGTGGCCCATTGCGACTATCTCAATGAAATCGTCGGTGTCAAAACCTGTGATTAGGTGCCACGAAACGTAACTGCGCCAGCTACTCGGGCAAATCAATATCCTGCGTTTCCGATGAATGTTCAAATGAGGGTGCTATCGTTCTGAAGGAGCACGGGGCGGAATCCAAACCACCAACAGGGCTTCTTGAATTTTCCCTATTAAGCACCCGCGCCTGATCCGCCAGCAACGACGAATTGGAACGCAAGGCGGTTCACCGCAGCCAGGGCTATGATTTCGATTGGCTCGTCGGGCGGGTTGCCGAATTGCTGGCGATGGACGTCGGGGATGTCTTAAAATTAGGGCGGTACCCGCAAACCGTCAAGGCCCGCAGCATTCTCTGGTACTGGGTCCACCGCGAGTTCGGTATCCCCACCACGGAATTGGCCCGGCGAATGAGCCTATCGCAGCCGGCAGTCAGCCATTCGGTGGCACGGGGAGAAAAGCTTGTCCGCGAAAACGGATATACTTTGTCGGTCCATTCATAATTATAGATGAATGGACGTCAAATTTCCCTGTTTGGTGTGTTTGAGATCAATTCCAGGATTTTTGCAATATTCAATCGATTTTGGTAACGTGTGTTCGTTCCTCCTTTTTGAAGCCGGTCCCACCCCATAGCGCGCAATGCGACCCGATGGTTTTTTTTAATACATAGAAGATGCAATCCTGCAGCCTGCGTGATTGCGCGATGTCAAAGGCTTAAAAGCGAAGAGACTTATCGCTTGGGGCGTCCTTAGAATGCTCGCAGGCTATTGTTGTCGAGCTCCGAACGGAGAATGCTCCAAATACTTTCCGTGAATTATACAGATTTTCCACATCAGCGTGTTAGTTGGCGGTTAAGGTGAGCGGTGCCTCAAAAAATAGAAACAAAAACCTAAGCATTGAGGAGATCGAACTATGAAACGCTTTTTTGCTCTTTCAGTGATTCTGATGATCATCGCTGGCATTACCTCAGGCTGCGGGAAGCGATACGTTGGGACATCGGTCAATTACAGTTGGGACGGATGGTGCATGTACTATGGGGGGGAGAAACATTGCACGGTCAGCACTGGCGCTTTGATTTTCGATTTCGACATCATGGAGGGTCCAAATACCGGGGAATACATCATTGACGGCTACATAGACCCTACGCAGGGTGCAGTGAAAAGCTGGTCGAGAATATCGGAAGGTTCAGGCACGCACTTTAGCTTGATCATTGCAAATGATGGTTTCGTCGTAGATAATCTCGGTTTTCGTCCTAAAACAGCTTATGGCAATCTTGTTGACCAGATTCCTTTCAGAATTGAATTTACGAGACCTGAAGGATTTGATGCGGTAGCATTTTCTTGGGAAATGAGGGTGCGAGGATAAGCGCAATGTGATCTGATGAATCATTTCCGATACAAAAGGGATGCAACCCTGCAGTCTGCGGGGACAGAAATGGGGACTCTCGGAGGTATATTCTCCAACTATTTCAATAGATAACGTTGTTGACAAAATGTGCAAAAAAATTTGGCGTTCGAGCCATTTCCATATTTTGGCATAACAGGAATCAACAATGTCCAGAGGACCTCGGCTGGACGCACCCGGAACACTTCATAACGTGACTGTTCGTGGTATCGTGTCATTGCTTCGAGCATCTCCCAAATTCTCTGCCGGGAAAGTTAGTGCAGCTTGTCAACAACGTCCCCACTAACCCCCAATTCTTCCTGCCCACCAGTCCCCACTTTTTAATATATCCTAAAGAAATCACGTGGTATGGCCGATCTTAGATGAACGGCAGATTGTTTGCCGATTAGACAGATCCTAGTCGATTTATATCGGTCACCGTTCAACTTCTATAGGGCCAAGGCCGCGTTCCATGTTTCTGAGTTTCGATTTGGGTTCCAACTCACTCTGGCGATACCGCACACCAGAAAATGGCGAATTCTTTTTTAAGACAAGGAGGCGTCGCATGACCCGATATCTTTTTGTTCTTATTGCCGGGCTTTTCTTTTTGGGAATTTCAACGGCCGAGGCCGAAATGTACAAATGGGTGGATGAAAACGGCGTGGTCCACTTTTCCGATTCTCCGGTTCAAAACGCCGCAAAAGAAAAGGACATGGAGACTGTCGAGAGCGTTGGCAGCTCGGGCAGCCAGCCCTCCCTTTCCAATGAATGGATGGACAGGGACGCCATTTTCAACCAAGCCGGACTTGCAGCAGAAGCCTTTTTGCTGGAACATGAAAACTGGCCTGAAAAGCCGCTATTTTCTCAATTTCATACCGTGGAGGCTGGTCAGTTCATCTCGAATCTTATCCTGCAGGTTAAGCTGCCGGCCGTTATGCTGGAGGGCAAAGATTGCTACATGGCCTATCAGCGCGTAAGGGTGAAAACAGAAATAGACCCTAACGACAGGACTAAGGCCCGCATTACCGGCGTAGAGCTTGCCGGCCGCGTATTGGAGCCGCAGGACTGCCTGGAATGAAGCGTTTCCTTCTATTGTTTTTGATTTTTTGCCGGCCGGGGACCTTGCACCGCTGGCAACCTTCAGTTCAGCGCGCGACAGCGTCGCGCAACATCCGGACCTTATGACGGGCCCGAAAACACCCGCAGCCAAAGCACCTGCGATAGGTTTGAGACGTTAGAATGCCGCCCATTCAGGGCGGTTTAAGGGATATCGACATCCATATCTCTTTATATGGGTCGGAATTTTATGGTAATGATATCCATACGTCATTGATTAGAAGGCACCTCAAAAGTGTCTTTTGGGGCCATCCGCCGGAGGCGGACAAGTAGTTGCGTTGGGCGATCGAATTGAATCCTCGAAATACCGGTGCATTCCTCCGGTGCAATAATCACGGCCGCCTTGCGCTGAAGCCCAAAGCTCACTTTTTCGATACCTTATAGCATAGCCCAACTTACACCGGCTTATACACGGATACCTACTTCTATACCTGCTGCGGGGAATGTACATGGTAGCTCTAGGTCAGCACTCGAATTTTGGGAAAAGCCGATCGAAGATCGTATATTTCGTTTTGGGTGCCGTCGGGTGGTTTATCGGCAGTGTGATCTCTGAACTTTCGCTTTCCATTTATGGCCTGGCGCTAGGCCTCATGGCTGCGGAAATCGTCAACCTGCGGAAACAGCTGACGGCTTTGGAAGAGCAGCGACCGGCGATGCCGCCGTCTGCTGAGCCTTCTCGCGAAAAGGCCACAGCGCGCGTTGCGCCGGACCAGCCCGTTGCCGCCCCGGAGTTCCCCACCACGGAACCGCCGCCTGTGGCAATCGAAACCCTTGAAGATTCGGAGACGGCGGCCGCGGTTCCCACCGGCCCTACGGCGCCTGTTTCAGATTCCCGGCGTCAGGCGCCCCCCCAACAGCCCTTGCCGTACAAACCGGAACCCCAGGCAACGCTTTTTACCTACATCGAGTCCTACGTGAAGACCTTTTTTACCACCGGCAATGTGGTTACCAAAATCGGCGTTATCGTGCTCTTCTTCGGCGTGGCCTTTTTGCTCAAATACGCGGCCCAGCGCAACCTGGTGCCCATTGAGTTCCGTTTGATCGGCGTGTTTGCAGGCGGTCTGGCCCTGCTCGCCGCCGGCTGGCGTCTGAGGGAACGTCGGACGGTATACGGGCTGCTCCTCCAGGGAGGCGGGGTGGGCGTGCTTTATCTCACCGTCTATGCGGCCGCGCGGTTTTACCATCTGCTGCCCTACGGCTTGTCTTTTGTGGTCATGTTCGCCCTGGTGGTCTTTTCCAGCCTCCTGGCCGTATTCCAGGAGGCCAAATACCTTGCCGTATGCAGTATCGTGGGGGGATTTCTGGCCCCGGTATTGATGTCCACCGGCAGCGGCAGCCACGTGGTTCTTTTTTCCTATTACGCCCTGCTCAATTTGGGGATCGCCGGCATTGCCCGTTACCGCGCCTGGCGGGAACTCAACCTGATCGGGTTTTTGTTTACCTTCGGCATCGCTTCCCTATGGGGAAGCAATTACTACCAGCCCCGTTATTTCCAGAGCAGCGAGCCGTTCCTGATCCTCTTTTTTCTTTTTTACGTCGCCATATCGGTTCTGTATGCCCTTCGCCAGCCGCTTCACCTCAAGGGCTATGTCGACGGCACGCTGGTTTTCGGCGTGCCGATCGTGGCCTTTGGCCTGCAGTATGGTCTTGTGCATGACTTCCCCTATGGACTCGCCATCAGTACCTTATGCCTCGGTCTTTTTTACTGCGGGCTGGCAACGATCCTGTGGCGCCGGACTAAAAACGACCTGCGCATGCTGACCGAGTCTTTCCTGGCGCTGGGAATCGTTTTCGGCAGCCTGGCGATGCCCCTGGCCCTGGACGGCCGTTGGACCTCCGCCGCCTGGGCGCTGGAAGGCGCCGCGATCCTCTGGGTCGGCATTCGCCAGAACCGCCTTCTGCCCCGTATCTTCGGTCTTCTTCTCCAGGTCGGGGCGGCCATTGCCTTTCTGATCGCCGCCTATCAGCCCTCCGGCCAGATACCCGTCCTCAACAGCATCTGGGTCGGTTGTGCCCTGATCAGCCTGACCAGCCTCTTTTCAAGCTGGTACCTTACCCGGCAAAGTGAAACCCTGCACCCATGGGAGCGGCAGGTCGCGCTGCCCCTCATGGTATGGGGACTCGTCTGGTGGTTCGGCGCGGCCGTATATGAGATTGACCGTTGCCTGGCCTGGGGGGACCGTGAAGCCGCCCTGCTGATCCATGCCGCCGCCAGTTTCATCGTGATCGATATGGCCAGCCGACGCCTGGGATGGAAACAATTGTCCTTTCCGGCCATCGTCCTGCTACCGCTAATGGCGATGGCCTGTCTTTGGCATTTAACCGCGGCCGGCCATCCGTATTTCTTTGCCCGCCTGGGATCCCTGGCCTGGATCCTTGTGTTTGGGGCCCACTACCGCCTGCTCTTCAATTGTGAAAAAATCTGGCCCGAAAAGGTCGTGCCCCTCTGGCATCAAGGCGCCCTCTGGCTCCTGATCCTGATTCTCACGTCGGAAAGCGCTTACGGCGTCGATCGGTTGGTTGCGGCGGGATCCGCTTGGTCCTATTGTGCCTGGGGGGTTGTGCCGGGCTCGATGGTGCTCGCCCTGCTGGCGCGTGGCGATCGCCTTCGCTGGCCGGTGGAACGTTTCCATGACGCTTATTTCAGAATCGGTGCCGCCCTGCCGGTGGCTTACCTGTTTATCTGGGCCGTCGCGGCCAACCTCTACCACGGCAACCCGTCCCCCTTGCCATTTGTGCCCCTTTTAAACCCCATCGCACTGACCCAGATTTACCTGCTCCAGATTGCCCTGTTGTGGATCGGCAACCAGGCCGAGTGGCTTCACCGGCCGGAGCGCAACATCGACAGCAGCGTTTTTAAAATGATGGTCTGGGGGGCCGGATTCCTGCTGCTCAACGCTACGGTGGCCCGCACGATCCATCACTGGGGGCACGTTCCTTATACATTTGCCGGCCTGTATCGATCGGTTCTCTTCCAGGCGGCCATTTCGATTCTGTGGGGTGTGATCGCCCTGGCGGCGACCTTCGGCGCCACTAAAAAGCGCAGCCGCCGGGGCTGGATCGCCGGCGCCACGATTCTGTCCCTGGTGGTGATCAAGCTTTTCTTTGTCGATCTGGCCGGTACCGGCACCGTGGCCCGGATCGTGTCGTTTATCGGCGTGGGCTCACTCATGCTGCTGATGGGCTATCTTTCACCTCTGCCACCCTCTCGCAGCGGGGAAACCGAATGAGATATCTGCTCCTGCTTACCGCACTGCTTGTGTTGCCGCCAGTCACAGCGGCGGCGGTCCAGCCCGATGATTTCGCCTACGGACGGCCCCTGTCCCTTGCGTCGAAAGGGGCGGTCTATCGCCTGAATGTCCCCCGGGATATTTATGCCACCGTAACGCAGGGTGATCTGGGGGATATCCGGATTTTCAACAAGGCCGGGACGGTCGTGCCGCATGTCCTGCGGCGCCCTCAAAAACCACAAGAACAACTGATGATTTCTATCATTCTGCCATTTTTTCCTCTCTATCGCCAGGATGCGCGGACAGGACAGGACGGGTTATCGGTGCGGGTCGAGAAAGGTGTGGACGGCGCCGTCATCGATGTGCAGTCCGAGGGCAAGCAGGGGGGCGATGAACAGGAACTGACCGGCTATATCATTGACGCCAGCAAGCACACATCCCGCATCGACGAGCTCGATATCGCCTGGGAGGCGGAAAAGACGAACAACGTTGCAACAGTCTCCCTGGCCTACAGTCATGACCTGACTCACTGGACCCCTCTGGTTCCCCAGGCGACTCTGGCCCGGATGCAGTTCGGCGGCCATCATATCAGCAAAACAAAAATCCCTTTGCAGGTTCAGGGAGGCGGCTATCTCCGCTTGTCATGGCCAACCCCTCAAAACCGGATCACGGTCCAAAAGATTACGGCCATAAGAAACCGTACGAAGCCCGGCCCGGCAAGATCATGGGCCCTGTTTCCGGGCGCACCCGGCCCCGACAATAAAAAATCGGGCGCGCAGGCATTTGAATACGACAGCGCCGCCCATTTGCCCGTGGACCGCCTGCGGCTCGGCTTCGATGATCAAAACATACTGGTTCAAGCCAGGGTCTATTCCCGATCACATCCCGATGCAAATTGGGTGATTCGTCAAAGCGGGCTTATTTACGACCTTCGTTTTGAAGCGGAGACGCGCATCCGGAATACGCTCTCCTTCGGGTGCACGCCGGACCGCTACTGGCGGGTGGAAATCGAGAAGGGAAGCGGCGGCGGTTGGGGCGATCCTCCCAGGGTCGAGCTGGGCTGGCGGCCCGATGAACTGCTCTTTGTCGCCCGTGGCGGTGGGCCGTTCATGCTGGCCTATGGTTCGGCCCGGCTGGAAGGGGAAGGGCGGGACAGCGGTTCGTCCGACCTGTTGACCCACGTTTTGGGGTCCGATGAAGAATTCCTGATCAAAGAAGCTGGGCTCATGCCGCAAATCGTACTCGGCGGCCCTGATCGGCTGACACCTATACCACCTCCGCTGCCCTGGCGGCAGTGGCTGCTGTGGGCCGTACTGGTTATCGGCGTTGGCCTTGTGGCCTGGATGGCCATCGTCCTGGGGAAGGGGATGCGCAAGGAGACCTAATGGCCTGTCAACGGGTAAGGGTGAAAACCGAAATCGACCCTGACAACTCCGTTGCGGCCTAGAACCGCCAGCTCAGGAACGCGGAAAACATGTGGCTCTGTTCCGAGCTGCTCATCTCACCGTCATATTCCAGATTGAAGGTGTAGTTGTCTTTGACAAAGGCGACACCGGCCTCACAGGTGAAGTGGGTGTCGTCGTTGTCCGTGGTCACCCGGGCCGAAGTGGTGGGAAGGTACTGGCGGACGGTAATATCGTTGGAGGACAGGCTCTGGCGCACGCCAACCCCGAGATAGGGGGAAATCTTCTTATTCTGCTGCTGATAGTGCCCGAAAGCCAGCAAAGAGGCAGTCCCTTCGCAAAAGACCTTGTCCAGGTCATTGTAGGACACGGCATTCACCGCGTTTTTTTCAGAAAAGGATTCGCGGTGCAGCCATGTGGCGGAAAGTCCGGCCCTGGGCGTAAGGTCCCAGTTGTCCGAAACATTCCATTCATAAGCGCCGGTGAGCTGGTTGCGCAAAAGGTTGCTCGCGTAGTCGGCATCGGCGGTTTCATTCAGGCCGGCGTTGCGCTCATAGGTATTGCTCACCCGCGAATAGGTAAGGCTGTCCGTCACACGCCACGGGCCGGTACGATATCCCACATAGGGTCCCACGGTAAACATGACCTGGCGTTCCCGATCATCTCTATAGAAGACATCCCCTGTGAAGTCCACGGTGGTGTGGCCCACCCCGGCCATTACACCCACCAACCAGTTCCTGCTGACGAGGGTGTCCATCCCGGCGATCATTTCAATGAAATCCGCATCGTACCCTTCGGAGCTCCCGGCGTCTCGCTGGGACCTGCCGGCCACGGGGCGCAAGAAAAAGTATTTACCGGGATCGTCCAGGCGGAGGAGTCCCGTGATGTCTTCGGTGCTGGCCAGCATCTGCCGCTTTTCCCGGGAGGGAACGCCCGTGTCGGCGAGGCGCGAGGTGGCGCGCTTCATAGCGGTCTGCGCGAACCTGCCCGTGGCGGCAAGGTTATTCATGGCACCCAAGGAGCTTGTGTCCGCCTGCGGGGTGAACGCCGTGGATACGGTGATGGCGCTGGTCGAGGACGTGGTGTCGGTGATAGTGAAGTTGGGGTTCTGGTCCGTGATCAAGGTGTATCCGTCGATGACGCCGGAAGTGGATACCAGGGTGCTGGTGGTGGCGGCGCCCGCGGCCGTGCTGTACACGACGATGCTGCCGCTCAGGTTCGGGCTGTTGGCGCTGGTGACGCTGGCCGTGCCCTGTCCGGAGGCGTAAACGCCCAAGGTGGCCCCGGAGGCGAGGGCCAGATCACCGGTGGCGTAGCTGATGCCCCGGGCCACGCGAAACGTGCCCGCTTGAATATCCGTGCCGCCGACGACACCCGAGGCCACGTCCTTGGTGATGGTCCAGAGCCCGGAACCGGTCTTGTGCAGGGTTCCCCAGGCGCCGGTGATGGTAAAGTCCACCGTGCCTTCGTTGTCCAGGTAGAGGTTGTTGTTGATGGACGAACTATAAACCTCTCCGGACAGAATATGGGTTCCAGGCAGCAGGTGCACGTCGCTGTAGTTGTTTGCATAAATGGCGTATGCGGTGCCGCCGCCCAAGGCTGTGGCGGATATTGTGCCGGAGTTGCGAAATGTCACGCGTTCGGTGCCGTACCCGTTGGCGTAAACGGCCTGGGCGTCACTATTGGCACCGTGGGTGACGGCGGCGACCGTACCGGAGTTCGCGGTTGCAATGTTTACGCCGGACGCCATGAAGGCCCGGACCATGCTGCCGTCGCCATATGAGGTGACGGTGACCGTGCCGGAATTGGTCAGCATGAGGTTATCGTTAAGTCCATCAACACCCTGGGTACGGGAATGATCGCCATACGAGGTGACGGTGACAGTTCCCTGGTTGATGATCGCCTTAGCCGATGCCTCCGAATGCATTCCTCTTGGACCGAGAAAATCGCCATAGGCGGTGACGTTGATATCGCCCCGGTTGATCAACACGCCCGTGGCGTCGACGTGCATGCCATATATGTATATGGTTGAGCTGTCGTTGTTGGTCGCGGTCAGAGAGATGGACCCCTGGTTGGTGACGGTGTTGGATCCGGTGACATTGATGCCGCCGAAAAAATTGCCTGCCGAAGAACCACTGGGCCGGACCCAGGTTCCGGTGAGGGTGTCGGTAAATACCAGGTCGTCTGAGGTGGACAGGGCGTAGCCGCCTTCGCCCGAATAGGTGATGTCCGCCGCATGGATTCGGTGCGGGAGCAGAACCGTGAGTGAACAGAAAAGCAGGATCGGCAGCATGGCCCGTTGCCGAGCCCATGCCTCTGAGAACATGAGAACCGGGATGCCCTTCAATAAAAGGGCATGATGAAGAGAAAGAGCGCTTGGCAGTCTGCTTTTTGCAAGGAGAGATATTTGAAAATACACGTTTACCCCCGGTTTTTATGAATGCCGTCGATTTCGAACACCAAACGAAGCCAAACATTTATGATGGATTTTGCGCAAAGTCAATATATATAACAATATCAATATGATATATGCTATTGCGCTATCGTAGTGGGCATCGAAGAGAATGCAGGTGGGAGATTGGAGGGCGAGATCCGCGACCCATGATTCGAAGGCATCGGCAAACTTCGTATAGGTCGAGGCACAACGGGCGGCAGCAATGATTAGAGGATTGGAGAAGCTGAAAGCAATGCTCATTCTCGGAGCATCCGGCCCTGAAACAAGTGCGCCGCGGATCTCGTTAACTGGCCTTTTTGATATGATACATGACTCGTAATGTCAATATTTACTTTTAATATCAAATAGACGGGATGGTTGGCATTGGCTTTCTGGATAGGGGCGACCCATTTGCAAAGATTTTTTCGATGCATCGCCGGGCGTTCCAAGGCCCTGAACGGATAACCTCCAATTGTTCGAGACGGTTTTGTGATTTCGCCTGGATCAGAGAAGAAGCAATGAGCGGCTTTTCTAAACCACACAATTGATGAATGTCGGCCAGACCACGCCAAAGATTGGTCCTGCGCTAGAGACCGCTCCAGGGATCATCTCGGAGTAGACCTGCGAATCGTGGGGAACGATGACTCGCCGCGGGCCTGATGCGTTCTCCGGCGGCGATCAGGATGTCGGCCAGTCGCAGCCGGGCCGCTTGGAGCGCCCGCCGTCGGTTGCGGCGGGACAGGCGGCTAAGGCCGAGGCCGGCCGCCTCGCGGTCCAGATCCTTCAGTCGTTCAGCATTCAACCGCTGCATCGTGTAAGGATCGATCATGCTGCTTCTCCTTTCCATGCACCGCCGGGGCCAAGGGGCGGATCCGGACCACGGATGGTGCGAAGGCCTGAACGCAGATGCTGCCTTTGGAACGCAGCATGACCTGCTGGCCCTCCTGGACAATGCGATCGCCGCATACCCCATCGGTAATCCAAAGCAGGCCGCTCAGGCAGGTGATTTCCAGTTGCCGGCCTTTCAGGGTCAGGACCTGGTTGTCGGTCATCGCAATGCGCTGTGGCCGGCAAAACATGGATAGGCTGGACATGACCGTCGTTCCTTTCGAAAAGGTTCTCCGTTATTAAGGACAAAATAGATCGGGAACGGCGGAACCGGTAGCAGCAGCCCGCGAAAAGCCGATGGGCACACTTCATTTTTTCAGGCAACTGTACCCGTCGATTTGACGGCCAACTGTGTATTTTATTAATTTTCGCGTTAGGATATGGATGCGATAAGGCACGGGTCTCCCGGAAACCGGGATGGCATCAGCCGTTATATAATGCCCATCCAGAGATGGTAGATTTCGGTTCCGGCCAAGGCCGCAGTGATTTGGAAACGGACGGCGTAGCCGTATGAGCGACAGCGTTGCGTAGCCCGGCTACGTCGAGGATTTCCAAAGAGCGAGAACGCAGGCCGGGGTCGAAAGATGCCTTCTATGGATGGACATTATCCAGGGAGACGGACATGCATGCTAAAACCACCCTCTATAAACAGGTTTCCCAGCGTATCAGCCATTTGATCGAAAACGGCGTGCTCAAGGAAGGGGACCGCCTGCCCTCCTTGCGCCGGCTGAGCGAAGAGATGCAGGTCAGTATCAATACCGTCAAAGAGGCTTATTGGCGGCTGGAAAATCAGAATCGAATCACGGCCGTGCCGCAATCCGGCTATTATGTCCGCAAACAACCGCAGCTCAGCTCGGCCCATTGCCCAGTGGACCCCACAAAACTGGACCCCCAGGAGATCACCCTTTGCCAGATCTTCGGCGCTTTTCAGGACGTGGGGCAGTCCACCCCGGAAATCCGTCTGGCGGTGGCCCACATGGATCCGGCCTTTTGGCCGGCCAAGACCCTGGGCCGCTACTTCCAGGAAGCCGCCCGCCACCAGCCGGAGGAAGCCTTTACCTATCGCATCGCACCGGGCAGCCGGGCGCTGCGCGAGCAAATCGCCCACCAGAGTATCGCCTGCGGTCTGGATATCGCGCCCGATGATGTCGTCATCACCAATGGGTGTCAGGAGGCCCTCTTTCTGGCCCTGATGACGATTTGCGAGCCCGGCGACACGGTGGTCCTGGAAAGTCCGATCTATTTCAGCCTGATTGATCTGCTGCGGCAGCTCAAGCTGAAAATCATCGAGATTCCGACGACCGACGACGAAGGCATCTCCCTGGAGACGCTGCGCTTCGTCCTGGACAACCACCCGGTCAAAGCCATGTTTTCCATCCCCAATTTCAACAACCCCATGGGCTTCACCATGCCGTCCTGGAAGAAAAAGAAGCTGGTGCAGCTCCTGGCGCAGCGCCGCATTCCCTTGATCGAAGATGATATCTACGGTGATCTGTGTTTTGGATCGCGCCCCGAACCGTGCAAAGTCTACGATAAGCGAGGCGAGGTGATCATGTGCTCGTCTTTTTCCAAAACCATCACCCCGGGACTGCGGGTTGGCTGGATGCTGCCGGGAAAGTATGCCGCCCAGGTCAACCGGCTCAAAACGCTCATCAACCTTTCCAATGCCCCCATCAACCAGATGGTCGTGGCGCGCTTTTTAAAGGAGGGCGGCTACCGACAGCACATGCGCCGGGTGCGCCGGCAACTCCACGTTCAAGTGGAGGCGTTGCGCGCGGCGATATTGAAATATTTCCCTGCCGGAACGAACGTCACCCGTCCGGACGGCGGCCTTTTCGTCTGGATCGAACTGCCGGAGGCCTTCGACACCGATCTTCTCTACCGCCGGGCGGTCCGGTCCGGCATCATGTTCGCCCCCGGCACCCTCTTTTCCTTTCACAATCGCTACAACCACCACCTGCGCCTGAGTTCCGGGACATGGAACGACCGGGTGGAAAAAGCCATCGCCCATCTGGGGCACCTGTGCGTCCGAATGCGGCCCGATCGAACCGATGACAAGGACCGTCAGTTCGCAGTCGGTTAGCCGTCGCAATACGCCCGTCCTCAGATAAGAAACACCGGGTGGTTTCGCTAAGCCATGCGACAGATGAATATCGTCGAAACGACCGAATGGTTTCGGCCGCGCTAGGGTGTCGCCTCACACTCGGGTAAACCCGTATGTGGCTGTGCGCTTATCCCCGCTTTTTTTAAGGCGCCCCGTTTGAACGCCGAGCTGGAGATCGCGGCTGGCGGTGGCGGTGGAGATGGTTTTGAAAATGGAAAGATAGTCTTTGCGTGTGAAGGATTGACGGCTGAAAGTGCTTTGGGCCAGTTCAAGCCTGGCCGCGGCATCGAGGGAGACGGGTCCGGTTTGGCTGATTAATTCGTCTAACGCTTCACTGATCAGCGCCAGCATCAGGGCCACAAAACCCGTGCAGTCGCCGGTATCGTCGCCAGCCGCCAGTTCACGGTAGTAGTCCTGCTGGTGGTTTTTAATGTAGGCTTCAACGGGTAGAAATTCGAAAATCGAGTGATAGCGCATCAGAATCAGGGTTTGCCAAAGCCGGCCCATACGCCCGTTGCCGTCCATAAAGGGATGAATGCATTCCAACTGGTAATGGAAGCGGCAGGATTGAACCAGCAGGTGGTCGTTTGTCGTTCCGAGGTAATCGAAAAGGGCTTGGGCCATGGGCGCCACCTCCGGCCACGGGGGCGCTTCATGAAACCGATCGCCCGGGCGGAGCACCCCGATCGGCCCTTTTCGAAATGCGCCGGCCGACGGGATCAAGCCTTGCATCATGATCCGGTGGGCCCTTAAAAGCGAATCCAGGGAACCTGGATCGAATTTGTCCAACTGGTCATAAACGGCAATGGCATTCCGGACTTCGAGGATATCCTGGCTGGGACCGATGACGCGTTTGCGATCGATCAATGCGGTTACCTGATCGTGCGTAAGGGAATTGCCTTCGATGGACAGGGAGGCCTGGATGGTCTGGATGCGTTTTTCCCGGCGTAGTTTTGGCGTGGGCCGTTGAAGATTGATTCCCTCCAATTGGCCAATCCGTTTGGCGATATCCGTCAAGCGGTGAATCACATCGGCGGTTGCGCGGTAAGGGGCTAATGGTTGTTTCATTTTAGAGATAGTATCATACGATACTATCATGGTCAATGGCCAGGCGACCCGCAATCGATGCGCCGTTTCTTCAAGCGGGTGCAATGACGCTAATCGAGGCCCCAAGGCCAACCAGTGTACCTTCTACCGGGCTCCGCCGGCACGGCAATGCGGCGTTGGGTTTCCGGTCGCGCCATCCGTTACACAAGCGCCGCCGAGGGAGAAAAAGGCCATCCGCTGGGGATTATAAGGGCTGGGTTGCCGCCAAAACAGCGCGTTCCGCACTGGAAAGGGCGCCTTCAAGGTAACCGCGCAGATGGTCTGCGGTTTCTGTGCCGGCAAAATGCAAGGTGCCGTCCCAGATGCTTGTTTTACCGGAAGGCGGCTGGAACTCGGGATGGTTGTGGGCCGCCCGCTGGTCATATTCAGTGGCGGTAAATTCTTCCCTGGCCCAATCCTGATAATAGGTTCGGACGGGCCGTCCGGCCGCCGGTCCGTAAAGCAGAGGCAGCTGGCTGAGGATGGCCTGGATCATGCTCGCGCTATGTTTGCGCCGCAAGGCCGGGATGCCGACAAATCCGGTCAGGCCATAGGGCCTGTTGGTTTCACTGGATCCGTCGTGAATCTCCCCCAGGGGGCCGCACAGGCTGAACCCCTGGCCGGAAAGGCCTATTTCCCGCCAGTCGGCTTCATCATACAGGGCAAAAAATTTCGCCTGGCCCGCCATCCAGGTGCTTGATTTCAGCATGGCCTGGATAAGACCGAAGGCCAGATCAGGTGTAAACAAAATGGAGCGCGCGGCAAGCCGGGGTGGCAAAGCGAGAATGATCCCGGAGGCCTTCAGCCGGCACCTGGGTTCCTGGTCCAGACGCCCCACCGTAACCTGAACACCCTTCTCCCGCCGATCGATCTCGCATACCGGATGATTCAGCCGGATGACATTTGGGGGAATCCGGGCGCAAAGCCCCTCGACAAGCGAGATCATACCGCCACAAAGCCGATATCCGGGCGGCTCCATGGGATAGCCTTCAATGGTCTCCGTATGGCCATCCTTGGCCTGGAATCGGCATAGGCCCGTTTCAAACTGGGGATAGCCTTTAAGGCCCAGGGTTTGTATCAGCGCGTTGACCTTGGGGTTGATCGCGGGCCAATACCAGGATGGCCCCAGGTCGGCAAAAAAGCCGCGATGCTCCGGACTTAAAATCCGGCCGCCCAGGCGGGATCGGGCTTCAAGCAAAACAAAAGAGGTTTTCCTGGCCGCCAGCAGAAAGGCCGCATAAATTCCGCTGAGGCCGCCCCCAATGATGATGGTATCCACTTCTTCCGTTTGCATATCGACTTTGTGTCCTCGTTTCCCGGATCGCCATCAAACCGTCCGTCTTTGGCGCAAAACCGTTATGCGCATGCAACATCAAAGAATCAATGCTTTCTATCCGGAAAATAATTAAAAAAAACGTCCCATCTTTGATTCCGCTACCAGGTTTTCATCGCCACAAGGCGGCCTGCGATAGCCCGGCAATTTGGGGGAACCCGGCTTGACAGGGTTCGCTTCGGTAGCCAGCTTATTTCTAATTTTAACCGGGACTAAGTGGTCCTTTTCGAAAAAACGGTGACGCGCTGAGGTTGCGAAGGAGCACCCCCGTCGCGCATGGCCTGGAGTTCGATCCATGGAACAGCGCCCGGGGGGAATGCCGCGAAGCCGACGAGAACCTGATCGACGAAAGAAATGGGTTTCCGAAAACGAACGCAAGCAATCCAACCATCATCGTGATCTTCGGGGCCACGGGGGATTTGACCCGGCGCAAGCTGATGCCGGCCCTGTTCGATGCCTTTCGCAAGGGACGCCTGCCTGCGAAGCTCTACATCATGGGGTTTGCGCGCACCACCTGGGACGATGACGCCTTTCGCGCGGCCATGCGGCAGGGCCTGGCGGAGTTCAACGGGGCGGTGGACCGGCAGGCCTGGGAAGCCTTTGCGCCCTGTCTGCACTTCCAGTCCGGCGACCTGACCGCGGATGCCGATGTGGCTGCTCTGGAGCGGGCCCTGGGGGCCCTGACGCCCGGCGAAAGCGAGCGCCTTTATTACATGGCCGTCTCCCCCCGTTTTTTCGTCCCGGCCGTCAAGCATCTGGGGGCCAACGGCATGGCCGAAGAATCCCGCGGCCGGCGGCGCATCGTGATCGAGAAACCCTTCGGGCAGGATCTCGACTCGGCCACGGCCCTGGACCGCTCGGTGCACGCGGTGTTCGACGAAAGCCAGGTCTTTCGCATCGACCATTACCTGGGCAAGGAAACCGCCCAGAATATCCTCTATTTTCGCTTTGCCAACGCGGTCTACGAGCCCGTCTGGAACCGCAACTACATTTCCAATGTTCAGATTACGGTGGCCGAGAGCGTGGATGTGGGGCATCGGGCGGCCTACTACGACCAGGCCGGGGTGCTACGCGACATGTTTCAGAATCATTTGCTGCAGCTGCTGACCCTGGTGGCCATGGAGCCGCCGGCGCCCTTTAACGCCACCACCCTCAGGGACGAGAAAGTCAAGGTGCTCAGCGCCATCCGCCCTATTGATCTGTCCCACACGGTGCGCGCGCAATATGCGGATTACAGCGAAACGCCCGGCGTGCCGGCCGATTCGCAAACCCCCACCTTTGCGGCCCTCAAGCTCTTCATCGACAATTGGCGCTGGCAGGGGGTGCCCTTTTATCTGCGCTCGGGCAAAGCCCTGGCACACAAGGCCTCGGAGATCAATATCGAATTCAAGCGCCCGCCCTATGCCATGTTCCAGGCCTTTCACTGCCCGACCCCCAACCGCCTTTCCTTTTGCGTGCAGCCGGACGAAGGGATCCATTTTCGGTTGGAGGCCAAGGTACCGGACGAGCCCCGCCAGATCAAATCCGTGGAGATGCAATTCCATTTCCGGGAGGCCTTCGCGCACAACCAATTGCCCGAGGCTTACGAGCGGCTGTTGCTGGATGCCATTCACGGCGACGCCTCTTTATTTGCCCGCAGCGATGAAATCCAGTGGGCCTGGCGGTTGGTGGACCCCGTGATCCGGGGCTGGGAGACACCCGCGGCACCGCCCCTGGTCACCTACCCGCGCGACTCCTGGGGCCCCCAGGCCGCCGATGATCTGCTGGCCCGCGAGGGGCATGCCTGGCAAATGGGCTGCATCGACCATCATGGGAACGATCAGTCGGATTGCGACCTGAAATGATGACGCGGAGCCTGTCGGTGGAGCTCGCCCCTTACGGCATTACCATCAATTCCATCGCCCCGGGCGCGATCGAAACGCCGATCAACACGACCCTGCTGAACAATCCGGCAAAGCTGAAGGCGCGGGAGGCGAACATTCCCCTCAGGCGCCTAGGCGCGCTCCGCGACGTGGCGGGCGCCGTGGTGTTTCGGGCGTCACGGGCCGCCGATTACATTACCGGTACGACGCTTTTGGTCGATGGAGGCCTGGTGTGGAATTATCAGGAACGATGACAGCCGAGCAGGAACGTCTGGTCGCCGATGACCAACGCACGGCCAATTGGAAGCGCTGGGGGCCTTACCTGAGCGAGCGGCAATGGGCCACCGTGCGGGAGGATTACTCCGCCGAGGGTACCGTTTGGGACTACTTCCCCCACGACCATGCCCGCAGCCGCGCCTATCGCTGGGGCGAGGACGGCCTTCTGGGCATCACCGACCGGGAGTGTCGGCTGTGCTTTGCTCTGGCGCTCTGGAACGGGAAGGATCCGATCCTGAAGGAGCGGCTCTTCGGCCTGACCGGTCCCGAGGGAAACCACGGGGAGGATGTCAAGGAAGAATACTTCTACCTGGCATCGACGCCCACCCATTCCTATCTCAAGGGGCTCTACAAATACCCGCAAAGCGCCTTTCCCTACGAGGGGCTGGTTGACGAAAACCACCGGCGGACCAAACGCGAGCCTGAGTTCGAACTGGTGGATACCGGCGCCTTGGCCGACAACCGCTATTTCGACGTGTTCGCGGAATATGCTAAAAGGGCACCGGATGATATCCTCATCCGCCTCACCCTGGCCAATCGCGGCCCCGAGGAAGCCCGCGTGCATCTGTTGCCCACCTTGTGGTTCCGTAACACCTGGTCGTGGCATTGCCTCCACGAATGCATCTGGCCCAAACCGCGCCTGCAGCGCGAACAAGAGGGGCGGATGATCGCGGTTCGCCATGAATCGCTGGGCCGTTTCCACCTGGCGCTCGGATCCCATCCCGACGGCTCCCGGCCGCCGCTGCTCTTCACGGAAAACGAAAGCAACACCCAACGCCTCTGGGATTCCGGCGAAGAGGGGTTTTTCAAGGACGCCTTCCACGATTACATCATCGCGGGGCGCCGGGCGGCGGTCAACCGGCGGGGCGTCGGCACCAAGGCGGCGGCCCATTACATCCTCGACATTCCGGCCGGCGAGGCGCGGACCGTAAAATTGCGGCTATTTTCCGAAGCCGAGGCGCCCGCGGCGGCCTTCGGAGCGGAATTCGACCGGATTTTCGCGACCCGTATCAGTGAGAACGATGCCTTTTATGACGCTGCTTCGCCGGCCACCCTCGATGACGATCAGCGCAACGTCGTACGCCAGGGCTACGCGGGACTGCTCTGGAGCAAGCAGTTCTATCACCTTGTCGTCGCGGACTGGCTGGAGGGCGATCCGGCCATGCCGACCCCGCCGGCCGGCCGCCGGCAGGTCCGCAACAGCGAATGGCGGCATCTCTACAGCCGGGATGTGATCTCCATGCCGGACAAATGGGAGTATCCCTGGTTTGCCGGCTGGGATCTGGCCTTTCACATGATTCCCTTCGCCCAAATCGATCCGGACTTCGCCAAATCCCAGCTCATTTTGTTCCTGCGCGAATGGTATATGCATCCCAACGGGCAGCTGCCGGCCTACGAGTTCGCCTTCGGTGACGTCAATCCGCCGGTGCATGCCTGGGCGGCCTGGCGGGTTTACAAGATCGCGGCCGCGCGGGGCGACCGCGACCGCGATTTTCTGGAAAGCGCCTTTCAAAAACTCCTGCTGAACTTCACCTGGTGGGTGAACCGCAAGGACGTTCAGGGCAAGAACATCTTCTCCGGCGGTTTTCTGGGGCTGGACAACATCGGGGTGTTCGACCGCTCCAAACCCCTGCCCACCGGCGGCGTCCTGCAGCAGGCCGACGGAACCGCCTGGATGGGGTTTTACTGCGGCACCATGCTCAGTATGGCCATGGAGCTGGCGCACATGGACGGCCGGATCCACCAGGCCTATGAGGACATGGCTTCGAAATTCCTCGAGCACTTCATCCAGATCGCCGATGCCATCAACAGCCTGTGCGGCGACGGCCTGTGGGATGAGCAGGACGGGTTTTACTACGACCAGATCCGCTTCGACCATTCCAGTGTACCGCTCAAAATTCGTTCCATCGTGGGCCTGCTGCCGCTGATCACGGTGGAGGTCTACGACGAGGAAACCCTCAAACGTTTGCCCGGCTTTTACAAGCGCCTGGTGTGGTTCCGCAATTTCCGCCGGGATCTGCCCAATCATATCACCCATTACGAACATCACCGCGGACGTCGCATGATCGCGCTGCCATCCCGCGAGCGGCTGCAGCGCATCCTGCGCACCATGCTGGACGAAAACGAATTTCTCGCCCCCCACGGCATCCGTTCGGTTTCCAAGTTCCATGGCGCGCACCCCTTCGTGTTCGAGGCCAATGGCAGCACCCACCAGGTGGATTACGAACCGGGCGAATCGACCACCGAGCTGTTCGGCGGCAACTCGAACTGGCGGGGTCCGGTCTGGCTGCCCATCAACTATCTGCTCATCGAAGCCCTGGAACGCTACCACCACTTTTATGGCGACGACTTCACGGTGGAATGCCCGACCGGTTCGGGCCATGTGGTAACCCTGGACAAGGTCGCCCGGGAGTTGGCGCGCCGCGTGGCGACGCTTTTTCTGCGGGATGAGAACGGACGCCGTCCCTGCTTCGGTGACGCCGCCCGTTGGAGCGACGACCCCTATTGGCGCGATCTGGTGCTGTTCAACGAATACTTCCATGGCGAAACCGGTCGGGGCCTAGGCGCCAGCCACCAGACCGGCTGGACGGCCCTGGCGATCCGGCACATCGAAGATTTGCATCGGTACCAGGAAGGTGCTCCTGATTAGAGGAGAAATTTTCAATAGGTCCGACCAGCGGGGAATAACTTCTTCGAGGGCATCAACCCAACGCAAAAAGGGGCCCGCTTCAGCCGAAGCGGGCCCCTTGCGGTAATCAACGATGATGGATTTGCGAATGCTTATTCGATGATCACGGTCGTTTCTGCTCCTGTCGCTGTTGCGGGGACATTGGCCGGAAACTCCGTAGGCATGAGGCGGCGGAACATGATGTCGCTGCCCTCCTCGCCCTCGTCCAGCCAGACGCCGTAGAAACGCTCGCCATTGGGCGTCATGCGGATCTGAACCTCCCCTTGCTCCTGGTCGCCCTTGGCCAGACGGTACCAGCCGCTGACGGTTTCGTCGGCATGATTGCCGTCGCTGTCCGGATTCACGACCCAGGTGTCCTCCACCAGGGTGTTGCCCCGATCCAGGGAGAAGCTCAGGAAAAGGTCCTCCGGAGCCTTCTCCACGTCGGGCAGGTTGGTGGAAGTGCCATAGGCCAGATAGAACACGTCCGGGTCCTGCTTGTCTTCGGCGATTCCTGTCCAAACACCGTTTACCTTGATCGTGCCGGGTACGGCCACGATCCGCGGCTCGATGACGCTGACCTTGTTGTTCTTGATCAGGGACACGTTGCGCGCGGGCTCGTAGACGCCGCCGCCTTGATACACGGTGTCGACCGTGTAGTGCTTGGTCGGCTCGGTGACATCGTTGCCCTCCGCGTCCAACTCCGCCCCGGAAACCCCTTCGGGATCGAAGAAGTAGTCGATGTGGGTGACATCGCCGTCATAATCTGGATCGGTGGTCCAGGTAGCACCACCGTCGAAGGAACGCCGGATGTAGAAGTCATACTTGTCGTGGGCTTTGCGTGAGGCCGCCCAGTTGGGGCAGTAGGAGTAGCCCATGATGACGAAGTCGCCGCGAATCGCACCGCGATGGGCGCGCGCGTCTTCGTAGGGGTTTACGCCCGACTTCCAGGTCAGGCATTCTTCCGGCTGGATCCAGTCGCAGACTTTGACGCCGTCACCCTTGGCGCTCTCGGAACGATCGGGATTGATCCAGGTCGTTCCGGGCATCACTGTGCTGACGTTCTGGGCGCCAGGTAGGAAGTTTGCAGGTGACCAAGGATTGCCCTTTTTGATGGTGCCGTCTTCATTTTTCACCACGCACCGGCGCATCATGATGTCGCTCGGCCGACCGGCACCTTCCTCGCCCTCTTTATAGAGGACGATCAGCACGGTGCCCGAGTTGTCCGGCTGTTTGAACGAGCCGTCCGTCTTGGTGCCACCGAAGGCGGACGCCTTGGACTGCAGGATGAACCGGGGACGGCGGGCGTTCTCGTAGGCCAGGATCGGATCACCTTTCCAATCGAGGATCTGTTGGCCGGCCAGGGGGTTGGGGATCGGTTCATAGCCGGTGATATTGCCTTCCGCATCGTAAATCGGATCTGACCCGAGATACTCCGGCTCCTGAGCATAGACGGGATTGCCGTATTCATCTGTCTCGGGCAGGTTGAGGATGGTCCCGGCGCTGACCAGGTCCGGCTGGGTGAAGTCGAAGCTGTGGTAGATGGCGTTTTTGCCGTTGTCCGGGACGGATTCATATGGGTCGTAGCCGCTGCCGTCCTGGGGCTGTTCTCCGGTTCCTGTTGTTTCCGAAGGCCCGGAACCCAAGCCTTTGGTCTCCTCATAGGCCATGATGGCCCAGGCGCTCTTGGTGCCGTCCTTCTTGGTGTAGGTCTGCAGGAAGAGGTTCGGACGCGTAGCCGAGGTGTTGCCATCCAGCAGCCGGCCGTCGGTGGCCACCGCCACGGTGCGCTCCGCGCCCTGGTAGTTGGTCTTGGTATAGAGGCCGATTCCGTCGGGTGAGATGCCATTCTCGTAGGACCAGAGATCCTGCTGCAACCACGGAAAGTTATCCATGGTTACCTCGGTGATATAGCGGTGGGAGCCGTCTTTGGTATCGTCCGGATCGGGTTGGATGTAGGGATACGGGTCGTAGGGATAGTAAGCCTCGATGATCTCGCCGCCTTCCTGGGTGCCGTCCTTCCAAATGCCACCCATGGCTTCGCATTCGGCGCATTTAACGGCTTCGTCCAGGCCGTAGGACACCGCGATTACCCGGTCCCGGGGCACCACGTGATTGTAATGGCAACTCACACAGTCGCTGTTGGTAAATCCTCCCAGGTATTCGCCAGCCCCGTCATTGACCACCACCAGCGGTACCGGCGCCGCTTGGGTGGGGTTCTCACCATGGGGGTCGGTATCATAAGGCACATGGCAGTTGGTGCAATTCATGGTGGACGAGTGGTCACTCGGTACGGCCCGCAACACGGCGTAGTCAGCGCTCAGGGCATCGGGGTCGTCCGGTGTCACGATGGTGCCCCCGCCCTCGAATTTGACGCAGCGGGTCAGATTCGCGGTTTCGTAGGTAATGTCGCCCGCGCTGACCGCCGCGATGGGGTTGCCGTCGGCATCCAGCAACTCGGCGTTGTTCGTGTTGACGGCGTCGTTGTCCGAAATCCGTACCGGCAGCGACATGGGTACCAGAGCCTTGGGCCGGTTGGTCCACGCGATTTCATTGCCCTCATCGTCATATTGCACGGGATGCTCGGGATCACCACCGGCCACGAAGTTTTCGTCGAGCTGCGCGTGATCGGCCCAGGTGATATAGCTGTACCAGATGTCGGTCTTGTGGTTGGCTGTGGCGCCACCCCAGCCAGGGCCGGGACCCTTGGCTTCACCCGGACGCAGCCCCTTGGGGTCTTCCTGCCAGGTGATGGCGAATCCGGCCCCGTCCGCGGCGCCCATGAATACCTGGTTGGCATCGCGCCGGCCGGAGGTCAGGCGTTCGGGCTTAAACCACACGATGTCGCCGACCTCCTTGTCGGCCCACCAGCCGCCCCTGTCGATTTCGGCCTGGGTGACGATGACGCCGCGGCAGGTCCAGACCGCACTGTAGGGCACCTCACCCTCTTCGGGGTAGCCCTGTTCGGTATAGTCCACTGAACGCTGAGGACCCGAGACGCCCCAGAAATCGTCCGCTACATAAGGATCGTCGTAAGGATAGTCAGGGCCACATTTTTCATTTTCACCAGACCCTGCGCAGGTTTCGCATTCATCGGGAACGCCATCGCCATCCTTATCCGGACAGGCCCGGATCGAATAGCGCGGCTTGCCGCCTTTGGCGAACTTGCTGGTCCAGGCGATCAGGATTTTATTGCCCTTGACCTGGAAGACCGGTTTCTTGCAGTAGCCATAGTAAGGCTCGCCATTGGCCAGGGTGAACGAACTGCGGTCGGCCATGCGCGAGATGTTCTTGCGTTTCCAGGTGTGGCCGTCGTCCCGGGACACAGCCGCCCAGACGTCGTGGGCGCCGGTTTCGGGGTCCGCATCGCAGAAGGTGGCGATGATCGGTTTGGCTTCGGTGGCCGTTCGGATCAAATTTCCATCTTCATCATAGTAAGGGATCGCGGGGGTCCCGGTCTCATCTGTATAATCCACTGGATCGCCGTTGGCCTTGAGAGCCGGGAACCAGACGCCCATGATGTTGAGCTTGGCCTTAGCGCTGGCCAGCTCTGGCGTGCGTGAGACGCGCTTGCGGAACATGGACGAGCTCGTGGATTTGCCCAAGTGGGCCTGGGCGTCTTCAGCTGAGACGGCCACCAGGCCAGTTTCGCTCATGGCACGGGCTTCGGTGATGGTCGCCTGGATGATGTCTTCCACCATTTCATCATCGCTGAAATTGATACTTTCCAGCCCAATGCCTGCCATGGCAGCGGTAAAGGCAGCGGCCACCGTATCGGTAATCAGGATGCCTTTTTGCGGGGTCGCATCCGCATCCAGGCTTTGGAGCAGGCGGGCCATGTTGATGACCCGCGGGTCGTCGAGGTCGCTGTTGGCGAACATGTCCAGCGGGGAGATTTTGTGGTCCACCAGGGTGCTGCCGATGGGGATGCCGCCGATGGAGAGCTCCACGGTCTCGCCCGGGAAATAGTCGAAAGCCCCGGATTCGTCAGTCAGCCCGTTGTGGGTCGGGGTCTGGAAGGTCATACCTTCCACCGGCGAGTCGATGAAGTGGGCCCGCCGCGGGTGGGCCATCTCGTAGGTGGCGAAGCCCCAATGGCTGAGGATTTTCTGTTTGAGGAAGCCGTTGACGTGGTTGTGGCGTTCGCGGTTGGCGTTGCCTTTGACAACGATGTGACGGACTTTGCCGAGACCCGATACCAGGGCTTCGCTTTCTGGTCCCGTCGCCTCGAATTCCGGATCGACCATCCAGACATCGCGTTGGGAAAGAATTTTCCCCCTGATGCGGTCCACAAAAACAAAAACCCCATGGACGCACAGGTTTTGCAGCCGCAGCGCCTCATAGGGCTGCCCCCAACGAAAATCCATGTCCTCTTCCAGATCGAGGACCAAGGCATACTGGCCGGCGGGCTCCTCGTATTGCACCCGGTAGGGGAAGACGTCTAGGTCGGGCGTACCGTTCGGTTTGAGGGGTACCGGATCGTTGCCCACGTAGATGTCGAGCTTCTTGATTTTCCATTCGCCGCTGGCGTCCTGGCAGGTCAGATCTTCGGGCGTTACCCGGATTTGCAGCTTGACGCGGGTGTTCCAGATCGCGACGCTACCGGTGGCGGGGTAGGTCAGCCAACCATCGTCGGTTAACTCGCATCGGTAGAGGTTGTTCTGCATGAGGCCGCCGGGACCTTGGTAAGCCCAACCCAAGGTCGGCAGGAGCGCGAGTAGGAGCCCTGTAATCAAACAACGATGGTGAAATTTCATCCTGCCCCCTTCCTTTTGGTTTGTTTCCGTTCGCATGCGAAATGAGATGGGTTGACCTTTCCTTGCGGGCGATCAACAGAAGCGCCCATGTTGTCAAAATCGGCTAAGAACTTTTGTGGGATGAATCGTCAGGGGTAGGACTAGCAATTTGAGTGCCATATAATAATAGGAATTATAACCATTTATTATCAGACAGATACGGATTAAGTAAATTTTAAAATGAAATATATTTCATAATATTGTTGCGAAAGTTTCGTTTGATTATGAAATATATTCCACAATCAAAAGATTTGATTAATTGCGGCAGGGAGGTAATGGCGGATCTTGATAGTTGTCTTATCATAGGGTATCGGGCAAATTTGAGGCTGCCAATGACCATTCACGTAGACTGAGAAGCGAGGGCACCTGACCATGCCTTTGGATCATACGAACGACAGGGCGCGGATCATATACTTCTCCCACGGCGGCGGGCCGCTGCCGATTCTTGGAGATGCGAGCCACCGGGCCATGATCGCCTTCATGCAGGTCCTGCCGGACCAGCTCGAAAGGCCGGAGGCGGTCGTGGTGATCAGCGCCCACTGGGAAGTGCGTGTCGCTACGGTATTGGGGCATCGCGCGCCCGGCATGTTCTACGACTACTACGGGTTTCCGCCGGAAGCCTATCAAATCAACTACCCGGCTCCGGGAAACCCCGGCCTGGCGGAGAAAATTGCGGCGTTGCTGAGCAACAGCGGCATCTCCGCCCAAATCGATTTCGAGCGGGGCTTCGACCACGGCTTGTTTATTCCCATGGCAATGATGTACCCCCAGGCGGAGATTCCCATGCTCCAGCTATCCCTTATCCGGGGGCTGAACCCGGCTAATCATATCGCCCTGGGCCGTGCTTTGCGTAACTTGCGAAGCGAGAACATCCTGGTGGTCGGTTCCGGATTTTCATTTCACAATATGCGGGCCTTCTCCTGGCAGGGGACGAAAGCTCCCGACCCCCGCAACGATGCCTTTCAAGATTGGCTTGTCGATGTTTGCACCGGCCCGCATTCCCAAGAGGAGCGCGAAGCCCTGTTGATCGAATGGGAACAAGCCCCCCATGCCCGCTACTGCCATCCGCGGGAAGAGCATCTTCTCCCCCTGCATGTTTGCCTGGGGCTGGCCGACCGGCCCGCGGAAGTGATTTTCGATGATAACATTCTTGGCAAGCGGGCGGTGGCTTTCAAGTGGTAGCTATCACCCATATCCAAATGCTGACATCGCCGGCTAACGGGAAGAAAGTTAAAACGGCAATGGGCTTTTTGCAGGCGCCTGAAGCCTAGTGCAAGGCGTTAACGGCGACGCCTGAACAGCGGGCGGCCGTGCAGGGAACGGGCGTAATTTCTCAACGGCCAAAAAGCAGGCAGGTGTTTCCGTAAGCCGGCCTGGCCGAACCTCCTGGATAATCTGCGGGTCGGATTGGTCTTGATAACCCTGCCTTCGACCAGCCCGGACAATACAAGACAGCCTGAAAAAGAAAACGAGAGATCTGGCGCCGACACGTCAGGTCGGCTTTGAGGTGATCATGGCGCAAGCGCTGTCGCTTCAGTGGGAGGTGCTGCCGGGCAGTTTCGGCATTTACCGCTGCTTCGAATCAATTCTGCCGCATCCGACGGGTGCCGCTTGCCTGGTCAATACTTCCCGTAACGCAGGCGGGTGCCATAGTCGAGGGATAGACGGATTTCCTGGGGCGACAATTCCGGCGGGAAATACACACCGGATATTTTCGCTCCGTGAATGCTGGCCCCCTCGAGACGGCAGGTGCTCAAGTCCAACCCCCGCAAGTCCGTCTGCCGGAAATAGCAGCCCGAAAAGTCAATGCCTTGCAGATTGAACTGCCGCAGGTCCTGGCTGCGGAAATCGAGATTGCGGAAGTCGCAGCAGTTTTCCTCGGTACATCGTGCATTGAAGGCGTCGATGTCTTCATCCAGGATGAGCTGATAGAGCTTATTGCGGGTATCCCTGTGTGGCGGTTGATTTTCCATGTAACGCTCCCTTTTTCGGCAATTGCCGTTTTGGTTCGCCGACGACCCTGCACGACTATGGCGCGGCCGTCCTATTTATTAACGGTAAAATGCCGGAAAACTTGAATTGGATAGGCCTCTTCCCGATGATCGGCCTCACGGTCCGTCGAGCATACGACGCGGTTGACCCGATGCCGAAATCGATCTTCTGTGGCCTCTCAAACGGCTGTAGCATGACACAATTGCGGGAGACCCATAATTGTGTCGCCGCGGCCGGACACCTTTCTGCGAAAACTTCCCCGATTGCTTTCTGCTTCAATACGAATCAGCGTCATTCTTAGGAACGCAACGATCTGTCCCTCTTTCAATGATGAACGACTTCGGTGGCACAGGATTTGTAAAACCACCATGCCACAGGATCGGCAGACAAGGTCTCCCAAGTGCGGCAGGATAGTGCAAGACCCCCGGGTCCGTGACGCCCCGCAGCGTTTCCCCCTTTTGCTTTCAAACCGGAGCATTTTCGATAACGCCCAGACGGCGAACGATCTTCATGAAAGGAGAACACACCAAAATGGCCAAAAAAATTCATCGACGGGAATTCCTGGCCGGCGGCCTCGGGGCCGGCGCCATGGCGCTGGGGCTGGGAATCAGACCGGCCCCCTTGCAGGCGAAGGAGTCCGAACCGGAGTCCATTCCGTTTCCGCTGCCCCCACCCGTTGTCCCGCTGGACGTCGCTGCCGTGCGCCAGACGGCCTATGATCGCTATTTTCAAGGGGGCTGCATGTACGGCGCTGCGGCGGCGCTGGTGGAAGGGCTGCGGGAGGCCTGCCGACCCGCCGCCGACGGGAGCGACTACACGGATTGGGATCTCATCCCCACCGGCATGTTCAAATACGGCAGCGGGGGCGTGGCCGGCTGGGGGACGATCTGCGGCATCTTAAACGGCACGGCGGCGGTATTGGCCATGGCGGACTATGGTGGCCTTATCGATCAGGTGATGGGATGGTACACGATGCAATGCTTTCCTCTGGCGGACAGCGACGATCTAGAGACGTCCGATCGCTCCTACCGGGCCCTGGCGGATAGCGAGGTGCCGGCTCACACGGTATCCGGTTCGCCCTTGTGCCATATCTCCATTGGCAAATTTTGTGCAGCCGCCGGCATTACGCTCAAGGACGCTTCGGCGGAAGGGATGAATTATAAACAGGACCGCTGTAGCAAAGTCTGTGCGGAGACAGCGGCTCTGGCGGCCTCGCTGATCAATGCCCAGTTGGCCGAAAGCGCGGAAACCCTTTACACCACACCGGAGTCCTATGCGTCCTGCCTGACCTGCCACGGGACCATAAAAGATCAGGTGGGCAAGATGAACTGTCATGGATGCCATTCCACCTCCGAGGTTACGCTTGTCGGGAGCGGGCATGAGCGCAATGTGACAGCACCCAAGAATCGCAAAAAGCGTTAATCCTGCATCTGGCGCTCCGGCGCCCCAAACCACTGTTTTCGCTAAACCAATCACCCGCCCAAACGGGCGGGCGGCGAAGACCGCTATGACACCAATAGCCGTATCAGATTATCACCAGAGACCGTCTGTGGTCGTCGGCACGGGGTTGATCCTGTTTACGATCCTGTTGGTCTGGTGCTTGCCGGCCATAGCCAAGATTCGCACCTGCGGACCGATTTACCTGCGGGATGCCGACGGGCGGGTCATCAACCCATTGACCGGGGAGAATGCGGATCAACCCTTCAGCACACGGCAGACCTGCGGCGCCTGCCATGATTACGAGCGCATTACGTCCGGCTACCATTTTCAACAGGGTTGGGATCGCATCCGGGATGATTTCTCCAAGGAAAAGCCCTGGGTGCTTTCCGACGGCATGATGGGCAAGCAGTGACCGCCCTCTTTTCGCCAGTTGGCGAAAAAGACAAACCAAGTCCCGGAAGCGATCGACCTCACCGTGTTCGAGTGGGTGACGGCCGGCAGCAATCCCCTCAAAGGCAAACCCGGCTGCGGCGGCTGCCACCCCGGCGGCGGCGGGATGGAACGCGATCGCGACGGGCAACGCTACGACCGGCGGCTGGCAGAGCAGCCCGAACTGGCCCGAACATTGGACGGCGACTACCATCGCAGCCAATGGGACCGCAGCGGGGTGATCGAGGCGGATTGTTTTATCTGCCATCTCCCAGGGTATTACTTCAAGGAACGTATCCGTCAACTCGATCGGTTGAATTTCAAGTGGGCCATCGTGGCCGCCACGGGCATCGGGCGGGTGACCGGTGCCGTAAAGGCCGGCGAAACGCCGGAGATTGTCTACAATCGTCGCTACTTCGACGATGACGGCCGCATCGTCCTGGATTTGCTCTCGCCCCCGTCATCGGAGAATTGTGTGGCCTGCCATGGCATCGCCGATCTCATTAAACGCGGTTTCTCCTGGAACGAGCGCATCAATCACGATGTCCATAATCTTCACGGTCTGGAGTGTGTCCAGTGCCACGCCGGCAACCCGGAGCATAATTTCGCCAAGGGCGATGAAAACATGTCAACGGTGCGTGACGATCTCGACAACACCATGTTGACCTGCCGCCAATGCCACATGCAGGGGTTTATGGGGGCGCCCCGGCCGGAGCATACCGGCATCCGCCCCAACCATCTGGAAAAACTGGGCTGTGAAGTGTGCCACATCCCGGCGGTCTACCGCACGGCCGCCCGGGGGTTGTGCGTGTCCACGGGCAAAGTGGCCAATTACCCCATGGCCGGCGCCCAGCACATCGGCGAACGGGTGCGCTGGCAGCCGGATTACCGGCGGGATGCTGACGAGGTACTGAAGCCGGTCAACGCCTTCCAGGCCAATCTCTATACCAACCGCGACGAAGACGGCCTTTATCATCCGTTGTTCGCCAGGGAGATCGCCGCTGCAGCCAAGATCATGGGCCCGCCGAAAGCCGCGCCGCAGTCCGATCAGCCCTTGATTCGGGAACCGGAGGACATCCGAGGCATGCTGTCGGCTCTGAAGACGACGCTTACCACGAATCGGCGCTTCGGCCGTGTTCGTCCGCGCTATCATTTACAGGGACGGATCTACGCCTTGGATGAAGCAGGCCGTCTCGTCGATACCCCGGACACCACCTGGGTGACGGAGGAGAAGGGGTTCAATATCAGCCACAATGTCGCCCCGACCCACGCGGCCCTGGGTGCCCAGGGGTGCGGCGACTGCCATTTGCGCAGCAGCCATGTCTTCGAGAGCTGGATTGCCCAGGAGCTGCAATCTCTGGAAACGCACGCCCCTCTGAAAATGAGCGGATTGAGCTGGCGTGGGCGTCCCCTGGCCGACTACCTCAAGGAGCTGCATGCGCACAATTGGCTGAAATACTACCTCGTTCCCGGATTGTTCACGCTGGTGTTTATCATCGTGGTCCATCGCCTTGTCGGCGGCGGCCTGCGGTCCGCATCGCTCCTGGGAACATGGACTGTCAACCTGCAGGTGGCCAGAGCTTTGCTGGTCACCTTTCAGGCGCTGGCGATCTCTTTTCTGGCGTTTTCAGGCCTGGTGTTCTTCTACAACAACATGTCGCTGTTGTTTATCTTCTTCAGCGACATGGAAACGGCCAGCCGTTTGCATGTCGCCATCGGGATCGCCTTCCTGATATCAATAGGTCTGGTGAACGTGATTGACCGCCTTTGCGATTTTGCCCCCGGACGCCACCAATCCGGCCGCTACCTTTCCGGGCCCGTCCACCGGAAGTATGGACGGGCGGCGGTTCCGGTTTGGCGCTCCTGGACGGACCACCTGGATACGCGCCTCATGTTCACCCTGGCGGTTTCCGGCGGCATCATGCTGTTTCGCCGTCATTTGGGATTGGAAATCAAATATCTCGTTTCCGCCTGTCACGCCGCCGCTGCGGTGGCTTTCGTGGCGGCCGTTCTGGCCAAGGTCTATTATCGATTCACCCGACGGAACACGGGCTGAACACCTTCTCTCTCCTGTAGTCCCCTTGGGGACGCCATATGCCTCACTCCTTTTTTCCATACCCCCCCCCTCCATATATACTGAACATCATTCAGGTAGTAAAAAGTTGCCCAATTATGTCGCCTGAGGAATCATTTGACCCACAAATGCGGCATGGACGATTTTCCCCCTGACACATGATCGCCCCTTTCCGGGATCAGCTTATAATCACGACAAAAACGTCCGTTAGAAACACCGCTGCCGATATGGTGCGATGGCCCGTTGGAAGCGATCGGCGGAAAAATCGCAACGCCGGGTGGCGGGCCGGTTACCGCTAACGCCATCCCAAGATAGGGGGAGTCAACCACTTGCATGCACCATATATAGCGCATTCAGGGCTATTCCCGGTATCCGATATGAAATTATTTTCTTATTATTAAACGGTCTTTGAGAGCCGCGTATGTCATAATAGATTGATAATATTCAAAAAAAAATGAATTTGTCGGGATTGCATGAAATTTGCTTTCACCACAGCTACGATCACTCTCAGACAGACTTCGATCCATTATCGTTCTTGATATCGAGGGTGTTGCCAACGGCATAGGCAAACCCTGCAAATAGTGTTGATCCATTTAATTCGGTTTAGAGCTTGGCGATGTTCTCCTTGTAGCGCGCCGCTTCCCTTGCGCGCAGACGACAGGACGATCCTCATGACCGGTTTGGGCAACCGTTTTCACGAACGATGGTGGGCGAATAACATCTTCTATGTCGGCCTGGCCCTCGGCATTCTCTACTGGGGGCTTGAATCCGCAATGCACGTCTATATTTTCGATGAAGGCACCCTGGCACAGCAGGTGATCAGCCCGGATGCCCACGAAATCTGGATGCGCCTGATGGTGGAAGGCCTTCTGGTGGGTTTCAGTTTCTACTGCCAAACCATCATCAACGCCCGGGAGCGGGTGGAAAGCGCCCTGATTCGCCGTGAAAAAGAGGCCAACGATATCCTTGAAAACAATCCTGCCGCCATCATGCTCATCGATACAGAGACCCGGCGTATCAGTTGGGTGAACTCCAATGCCGTGCAATTGACCGGCAGTTCCAAGGAACAGCTCGTCGGTCGCGTCTGCCACGACCATCTCTGCCCTTCAAATCGCGGCAATTGCCCGGTGCTGGACTGGGGGCAGGTCCTGGACCGCTCCGAGCGGAAATTGATCGCGGCCGAAGGTACCGAGGTCCCCATTTTGAAAAGCGTGACCCGGGTCAACTACAAGGATCGTGAGCATTTGCTGGAGGCGTTTTTCGATATTACCAAGCAGAAGGAAATGCAGCGGGCCATCAAATCCGCCCATGCCGAACTCGCACAGATTTTTCAGACCGCCTCGGTGGGCATGCGCCTGATCGACCGCGATTTCAATATTCTCAAGGTCAACGAAACCTTCGCGCGCCTGTCCGATTTCCCGGCGAATGAAGCCGTGGGCCGCAAATGCTTCGATGTCTTCTCGGGCGCCAAATGCCATTCGGCGGATTGCCCCCTGATCCAGATCCGCGACGGCCATGATCCTGCTGAATACGAAGTCACCAAGAAACGGACCGACGGTACCCAGATTCCCTGCATTCTGCGATCGACCCCCTTCATCGGCCCGGATGGCGAAACCATCGGTATCGTAGAATCCTTTCAGGATATTACCGCCCTGAAGGCCATCCAGGAGGAGTTGCGGTCCGAGCGGGACAAGCTCCACCGCATCCTGTTCCAGCAATTGGAAGGCGTCGGCATCGTCAATGCCGAATGGCATATCGAATACCGCAACGAGACGCTGGATACCATGCTGACCAACGTCGCCGGGCAAAAATGCTACGAGGTGTTCCGCCAGCGCGCAACGCCCTGCGCCCATTGTTATATGAAGGCCTCCATCGCCACGGGCACCATCCAGCGGTGCGAGTTCGATGCGGCCGACGGCAAAAGCTACGAACACACTTACACGCCCTTCGTGGACAGCGACTTCCGGAAGAAAGCGGTCATCTCGGTGCGGGATATCACCGAGCGCAAGGCTTCGACCCTGGCGGCGGTACGCTCCGACCGGCTGGCCGCTTTGGGTGAATTGGCAGCCGGGGTGGCCCATGAGATCAACAATCCGGTCAACGGGATCATCAACTACGCCCAGATTTTCGTCAACCGGTACCAGACGGACGGAATGATCAACGATATCAGCGGCCGCATCGTGAAAGAGGGCGACCGGATCGCCCGGATCGTCGAAAGTCTGCTGGCCTTTGCCCGCCAGGACGAAGATGAACGCGCTATGACGGCGATCGAGGAGGTCCTGGCGGATTCGCTGACCTTGACGGCGGCCCAGCTGCGCAAAGACGGCATTGCGATCATGCTGGATATGCCGGCCGGTCTGCCGCCGGTGGAGGTTCACACCCAGAAGATTCAACAGGTCTTTGTGAACCTGATCAGCAATGCCCGTTACGCCCTCAATAAGAAGACGGACAAGGAGACGAACGGCGGCAAGCAGCTTCGCATCTCCGCCGAAACCGTTGATCAGGAGGGGGGGGGCCTGGCTGCGGATCATCTTCCATGACACCGGCATCGGTATTCCGGCAGAGGTCATCGACAAAATCATGAATCCCTTTTTTTCCACCAAACCCAAAGGGATGGGGACCGGTCTGGGGCTCAGCATCAGCCATGGCATCATCAACGACCATCGCGGAACCCTGACGATTGAAAGCCGCGAAGGTGACTATACGCGTGTTACGATCGATCTGCCGGCAACCGTGCCGGCCGAGGAGGGCAGGTTAGCGTCATGAACGAGAAAATCCTGGTGGTGGATGACGAAGAGAGTATCCGTTATACGTTCCAGATGTTTCTGGAGGATGAAGGGTACCAGGTAACGACCGCGGACAATTACGAGGTAGCCCTCGAGCACATCCAGGCCAGCGAATTCGATCTGGTGTTCATCGATATTATTTTGGAGGGGCGCTCCGGCATCGATTTGCTCCGCGCCCTGCGCGAACACCGCCCGGGGGTCCCGGTGATCATGATCACCGGGGCGCCGAGCGTCGAAACGGCTTCCGAAGCCCTACGGCTGGGGGCGCTGGACTACATCGTCAAGCCGGTGCGCCAGGACAACCTGATGCGGGCCACCACCATGGCCGTTCGCCACAAACAGATGCTGGACGATAGGGAAAGCTGCCGGCAGAACATGGAGGCCATTTTTCGCAGCGTCAAGGACGGCATCGTCACCGTGACGGCGGACATGACCGTGATGGAGGTCAATGCCGCGGCGGCGGTCATCTGCGGTATCCCCAAGGGCGATATTTCACAAAACCCGTTGGCCGCCATGCTGGGCGATTGCAGCGGCGAGTGCCTGAGGGCATTGCATGAGACGCTTAAAAGCCAGAAGGCCACCCATTTGCACCATATCGAATGCCGCGCCGGACGCCGGCCGGGACAGGTGGTCAGCGTCAGCGTTTCCCCTTTGTTGAGTCGACGCAACAAGTTTGCCGGGGGCGTTATGGTCCTGCGGGACGAAACACGTCTGCTCAACCTGGAAAGGAACTTGAAGGAACGCCAATTCTACGACCGCCTGATCGGCAATGCGCCCCGCATGCAGCGGGTCAAAGCGCTGATCAAAGACCTGGCCGGTGTGCCCACCACGGTTTTGTTGACCGGCGAGAGCGGCACCGGTAAGGAGCTGGTGGTGGACTCCCTGCATTTCCAGGGGGACCGGAGCGACAAGGCCCTGGTCAAAGTCAACTGCTCCGCACTTTCGGACAACCTTCTGGAGAGCGAACTCTTCGGCCACGTCAAGGGCGCCTTCACGGGGGCGGTCAAGGATCATGTGGGCCGCTTCCAGAAGGCTGATGGCGGGACGATTTTCCTGGACGAGATCGGCGACATCTCCCCCAAGATGCAGCTGCGGCTGTTGCGGGCGATCGAGAACATGGAATTCGAGCGGGTCGGCGGCAACACCTCCATCAAGGTGGACGTGCGCATCGTGGCGGCGACGAACCAGGATCTGCGCCTCAGGGTGGCCCGGGGGCAGTTCCGGGAGGATTTGTTTTACCGGTTGCGCGTGATGGAAATCAATCTTCCGCCACTGAGAGAGCGCCGGGAAGACATTCCCCTGCTGGTGAGCCATTTTATCCAGAAATTCAACCGCCGGCTCGGCAAACAGATCAAGACCGTGACGGAAGAAGCCCTGCGGTCCCTGACCTGTCATGACTGGCCCGGTAATGTGCGCGAGCTGGAAAACATGATCGAGCGGGCCTTTGTCCTCTGTCACCAGTCCACCATCACGATGGACCACCTGCCCGAAGAACTGCTGTCCGGATCCCGCTCGCCGATGGGCGGTGCCTATCCGCTCACCGAAGACGAGGAAGTTTCCTCCATTCTGTCCGCCCTGGAGAAGACGGCCGGCAACAAGAGCCGGGCCGCCCGTCTTCTGGGGTTCAGCCGCAAGACGATCTATCGCAAGATCGAAAAGTATAATTTACACGTTTGAAGTTGGGATCCCCTTGTCCTTCCCCGCGCCTGCCGGGCGAATCGCGCATGATCGCAGCTGGCGACGGCCTCCAGCGCTTTTCCTAGCAATGAAAGCCCTCCGCTGATACACCTTCCCCAGCCCAAGCTGCAAACATGTGTCACGACACAATGGCCCTGATACACAAATGTGACATGGCGCATGTCTTGGGCGGAACAATTTCCGGATGCGACCCGAATTCCTTTCTTCTAAAGCCATAACGCTCTGTAAATACATCGAAAAATAAGTTTCAAGAATAGGCCGTCGACGCCCGGTTTGGCATGGAACTTGGAGTAGACACCGCGCAGGCGGCAACAACGGCCGGCATGAACGGAAGCGCGGGTTTTAAAACCCCGGTAGAGGTGAAATTTTCCATAAGAAGACCAATTGAGTTCGCTGAAGCATACAAGCGATCCAGAAGAGAAAGGAGACGAGCAATGCGTCGAAAACAATCGTTTTGGGTGGCCTTGGTGGCTATTTGCCTTCTGGGGACGATTTCGCCGGCGATGGCCGACTGGGGCGATGTCACCAACAAATTCAGCATATCGACCTCGGCACCTGTCGCCAATACGAACGTCGATGGCACGTTCACCACAATCGACGTGACCGTCACATTTTCGGCGGATCTCGATGACGCCATCATGGGGGATCTGCGCCTGCTGGTCGTACCGCTGGATGGAACGCCCGCCCCTCGCAATCCGGACGGCGAGATGGGGTTGGATGGGTCGAATCCAATAATTTATTACATACTCCCCACAGGCGAAGACGGCGAATTGGTCCCTAACGAGTCTGTGACCATTACAATGGAAATGGAAGGGAACGTGTCGTCACCGGATTTCAACTTCAGTATCGAAGTCAACGACGAATCCATCGATACCACCATCTTTCGCAAAAAAATCTCAAAGACACCGGAGTATTACAGCGGTGAAGGGGGCATCGAGGTGATGCCCCTCTATGTCGAGGCCCGGAGCACCCAGGGGTATGCCTACACAAGGGATACCCTTAGCGGAGACCTGATTCCCTGTTGCCCGGATGAATGCCCGAATGGCGAGGAGGGGGCCGACGACGTCTGCGGCATCTGCGACCCATCCTGCGCCGCATCGGGATACGCCACCGTCAAGCCCCTCGTCGTCACCTATGTCCAGGAGGAGGAGGAGGCCCCTTTCAACAGTGTACCGAGTTACGATCCCAATGAAGACGGGGTGGCGGATGAAGGTGATCGCTATGCCCACGACATTTATGCGGCGGTATCCTACGATGAAGGATTGACCTGGAAGCGGCGCAACATTTCGCGCACCTCACTGAAGTCCTCCTTCACCCTGCCCAATGGCGTGTCCTATCCGGGGGATTCCGAGGACGCCGACCTCACTGTCGTAGGGCCATACGCCTTCGTCACCTGGGTCGACAAATACTGCCGCAGCGGGGATCCCTGGGATATGGAAGCTCAGGACATCGATGATATCTACCAGGTGACCGGTTCCCAGAAGTCGGTGGACTATCTGGATGTCACCGGCGATGAGGACCCGCGGCCCGACCTGGGGGTGCGGCCCTTTTCCTGCCTGTGGGGCGCCCGGGGCGTGTTAGACATGGAACCGGAAACCGCCGACGGTGAGGCCAACCCCAATTACGGCACCATCGTCTGGTACAAGGCCGAGCAGCTTTCCACCGGCCGGCGGGATGCCAAACGCAACTTCAACGCCGGCATCGAACCTGTGCACGATCCTAATTTGAATGAAAACAACCTGGTCGAGGGTACCGGTGGCTTCGCCGTCTCCTGGCAGGAGGATCCGAAAGGGCTCAAGACCGGCAAGGGGCGCGGTCCCGGGGCCGGCATGTCCGGCGCCTGCGTCAACCACAAGACCGATATCTGGTACAGCTACATCGGCTGGAGCGACTTTGCCACCGTCGACGAGGATTTCGTCTCCAACAGCGACGGCGATGCCGTGCAGGATGGCGACGGGGAATCCATGTCCAATTACTTCTGCACCGCCTGCCCCTATGTCTACGATCCGGAGCTCGGCGACGTGGAACATGACATCCTGGCGGGAACGTCCTTCGACAGCTTGCCCGAAGACTGGGTCTGCCCGCTGTGCGGCGCCGCCAAGGCGGATTTCGAAAAGGACGCCAAGCCCCATGCCCTGGTGCACTTCCATCCGCCGGTGCGGGTAACCGACAACGCGGTGTGTCGCGAGCGCAACCCCACCGAGATCATGGGGCACGTCCACACCGCCGACCATATCGCCGTCACCGACTGCGACTACTACTACGAGGGCGGCACCACCAACCAGCCGCTGGCCTGGGACGATCTGCCCGACGATTGGGCCTGCCCCAAGTGCGGCGGAACGAAAGACACCTTCGAAGCTGAGGCTATCTTCATAAAATATCGCAACGAGGGTGCGCCCTACTGCGAGTGGTTCGCCAACAACCCACGGGTAGACGGCGACGGCAACGAGGTCTCGTCGACAGAGGATGCTTACGCGGTGGCCTACTACACCACTGATGAGGGCGAGCCGCTGGACGGTAACACCGGGGCCTCCCGGGCCAACCTCTCCCTGGTGAACTGGCAGGGTGAGACCCTGGCCCTGATGGCCTACGAGGAGACCAAGGGCGTCGGCGCCGGCAGCGACAAGGAGGCGGCCGCCATGGAGCAGGCAGCGCCCCTTCCGCTGGTGAAAATGGATGACGGCACCTGGGAGGCCGGCTTTACCAACAGCGACTGCCGAAGCTGCCATTATAAGAATGTGGTGCCCCGGGATCGCGTGATTCCGGTCAGCGACCAAACAATCTGTGAAGAGGTGAAGGGTGGGGTCTGGAAGGAGGAACTCGAAGCGTACTTCCCTTACACCGGCTATCCCTACATCACCGATCAGTCGGTGGACGTCGGTCAGCTGGCCGCCGACGGAGTATCCTATGACACCAGCAACGCGGTCAAATGCGTCAAGTTTCAGGGCGGCTGGGGCATGTACCCCCGGGACTACGCCCAGATCTACGAAGGCGACAATTACTACAACCTGCCCGACCACATGCCCGGGTGGCATCAGGAGGCGCTGGACTGCACCGGCTGCCACCTGCCATACAACACCAAGGATTCGGACGGCGACACGATCAACGATCGTGCCGACATGTGTCCCGGCACGCCCGCCGGCGCCGATGATATCGATATGAATCCTGAAAGCGTCAACTACGGTTGTTCGGCATCCGAGAGTCCCGACGACCAGGACAACAACAAGGACGAGCCGGATCGCTTCCGGCACGGCAAGAACCTCTACTACCACCACTTCGTCTTCAATGATCCGGACTTGGCGGCCATCGGCCACGGCGACCAGATCAACGGCTTCAGCCGGGACGTGCTCGGCCAGGATGATGAGGGCAACGACATTCTCTGGTCGGCCCCGGACACCTACGACCCCTATGAAAACGCTCGCCGGGTGCGGGTGGTACCCAATGACGAACTTGATGAGGAGAGTACCAACGGGATCACCTTAGGCCTTCTTTACAAGGAAGGCAAGGACGGCCAGGGTGCGCCGGCCGACGCCATTTTGCGACTATTCCGCGGCGGGTTCGATGTCGCGGATATGGATCCGGAGCCGCTGAACTTGAGCTCTTCGACGCCCTACCTGTTCCAGAATCCGGATGATGCCGGCAGTGAAGACGGAAGCGGCGACAACCCGGCCGGCGACGGCACCGGCGACATGCTGCCCAATCGCAACACACCCAAGATCGATCACTTCTACTGGACCGACGCCAACCTGCACGATCCCACCGGCTATTGGTACAAGTCAGAGGCCGGCGACAACCTATTCGACGAAGACGGCTACACGCCGGATATCAGTGGCAATCCCTTCGAGAACGTCTTCTCCACCCGCCTGGCCATCCACGGCGACCTTGTCCTGGCCGGTTACGCCTACTGCGTCAACTGGTCGGCGGGCAAAAAGGCCAAGGACCACTACGACTTCTATATCCGGGTCTCCGAGGATGCCGGCGCGAAATGGACCCTGCCGGTCAATGTCTCCCAGCTCAAGAACCACGAGGAGTCGGTGGCCGACTGCCGGGTGATCCTCACGCCGCCGACGCTGGATGATTGGGCAATTTACGATTCGCCATATGGTCAACGGATTCCTTTCTCCATGACCGGTGCCCCGGCGATTGAATCCCCGGGAGACTTCAACGAACCCAACACCTTTTTCGTGGGCGTGGGCACCAAGGAGAACATCCCCCAGCCTAGTCCCAACGTAACCGAATTGGAGGAGAGCGAGGTTTTTCTGGACACGTTCTACTCCCAGGCCAAAATTACGAACGGGGTGATTGAGTTCGAGACCTACCAGAAGGACAATCCCAAGTATATAGAGGGATCCAAACCCTACTTGGACGTCGACGGTAACCCGACCGATGACGCATGCGCGGAAATCCTCGACGATGACACCGGCACCTGCGTGCCCAACGAGCCCAACCCGGCCTTTCCCGAGCTGGTCGACGAGTTCAACTGGCTGGCCAAAGGCGACGCCAATCAAGGGGACATTCAGATGACCTGCAACCCCTTCGGCAGCCGCCTGTACACCATCTGGGAACAGGAATTGCCCATCACTGACGAGGACGGCCAGAAACACTTCCAGGGCTCCGACGTTTGGTTCCGCAAGATCATCTACGAAGAACCGGAGGCCTCCGAAAGCGGGGATGTGAACGGGGACGGCGACCTGACATGGGACGACGGTCGTGCCATTCTGGACGCCGTCGGCACGACGGCCTATGATGCGGATTTTCTGTGGGCCGGCGACTATGACGGTGACTACCGCATTTCCGGCCGGGACTATAGCCGCTGGAAGCGCCTATACACCAAAGACAGCCTTGGCAATAAGAGAAAGAAATGGCGTTCAAAGTAGCAGATCGGCAAGGAAGCATTGAATCATCTTGTGAACGGTGGACTGCACTGATGGTGATTGAGCAGTCCGCCGTCACAGCCCCGTTTCCCTTATAGTGGGTGCTGATTCCCGCTGTTCCGGAATCCGGTCGGATCGAAGTCCTGACCCGTCAAGGAAACCATCGGAGCCTCTGTCCAAGGAAGGGTGCCGCGATGAAGATTGACGAGGCTGCCTTGATGCAAGCCCCTGTGAAAGAGAGAAAAGACTTCGCTGCGATTGGCCCGGAACAGCGGGATCGGCGCTCAGGTATCGACCGGCGTCAGTTTTCCTACGCCGTTCATTTGCCGGAGAGACGGCGCGGTCGGGAGCGGCGTCGGATGTGGTCGGCCTTGCCAACGGGTGCCGCCGGGCGATAGGGCCTTGCCGGTCTGAGCGTATGAAACCCGCTGATCTTGTGTACAGGCGGTCCTTATTGCCTGCCATCATCAGTGCCAATCGGAGGTTGCGCTTCAACCGCTGGGGTCATGCGTATTGGAAAAACGGATCTCGATTAAGAGGTAAATAAATTCCCAGTCTAATTGCACGTACTGCTTTTGGCAGACGCCTTCCATAACCGTCAACATCACCCGTCGCTGCCGCATTAATTGGCCTTCAGCCTGCAATCGAGACAACGCTATAAATCCAGACTCCCGTGGAAGGGTTGCGCCATGATGGAAAAACGTCAGTTTTGCCGCACCGATCTGACGATGCCGGTCAAAGTCCGGCACGGCGCCCGGGTGGCGTGGCAATCCGTGGAAAATATCAGCCGCGGCGGAGCGTATATCAGGGGCAAAGCAATGGCCCGGCGGGGCGAGCGCCTGGAACTGGTTTTCAGCTTCCCCGGCCTGGCCGCGCCGATTCCGCTGCCTTGTCGGGTCGTACGGCGGGATGCTGCCGGCATCGGTGTCCACTTCATTCCCTATCCGGTGGGCGAATCCTGACACGGTCGAATTTCAACGGCGGCCGGACCGATCCAAATACGATGGTAACATTCCGGCGGTATCGCCTGGGGCTTGCCATAAAACGTGTGGGGGTGGTTGGCACGATAGATGCTATAGACTTCCTCACGGACGCCGGTGCGTGGGGACCGGCTGTTTACAGGCGCGACGATCTGGTGCTAATGTGATTGTGGTGGCGCCGCAGCAGGGTACGATACGGTTTCCAGCGAATGGCCGCCGAAACGCCCGGGGGCATTTCGCCCATATCTCGTGCCGGACATTGCCCACCGCCCTTGCCGCGGTTGGTCTTCACGGCTTCGATCATCTGACACAGGCGGTATTCCGACATGCGCGAATCCCAAGCGAACGACCGTATTCCACGCTCCCGTTATCCCCTTGAGCCGGTAGCCCTCGATAACCTGTCGGTCAAGTTTATGAAGCAGGCCTGTTTCGTGCCGCTGCGCCTGGCGGGTCAGGAGCTGGAGATCGCCATGGCCGACCCCCAGGCGGTGGACACCCTGGAAGCGCTGGAAGCGGCGTTCGGCCTGTCGGTCGTGCCTGTGATCGGCCATCGTGAAGATATCCAGGAAGTCATCGAACTATTGTACGGCACCGGGCGCCAGTCCATGGAGACCATTATCGAACAGGCCGGACAGGATGTCTTCGAAACCATTGGCGATGGCGAGGAGGATGCCGATCACTTGCGCGATATGGCCTCCGAAGCGCCGATTATCCGCCTGGTCAACCGCTTGATCCTCAATGCCATCGAATTACGGGCCAGCGATATTCACTTCGAACCCTTCGAGAGCGAATTCAAGGTCCGCTACCGCATCGACGGCGTGTTAAACGATGTGGAGGCGCCTCCCAAGCGGCTGCAATCGGCCATCATTTCGCGGGTCAAGATCATGGCCAAGCTGGATATTTCCGAGCGCCGCCTGCCCCAGGACGGCCGCACCAAGCTGAAGATCGGCGGCAAGGAGATCGATTTCCGTATTTCGACGATCCCCACCCTCTTCGGGGAGAGCGTGGTGATGCGCATCCTGGACAGGGATACCCTGGTGCTCGATCTGCGGCAATTGGGCTTTCCGGACCACCTGCTGGACCGCTACCTGAAACTGGTCACCCAGCCCCACGGCATGATCCTGGTCACCGGACCCACCGGAAGCGGCAAGACCTCCACCCTCTACGCCACCCTGGCCCGGATCAATTCGCCCGAGAATAAAATCATCACCCTGGAAGATCCGGTGGAATACCAGTTGAAGGGCATCAACCAGATTCAGGTCGCCCCCAAGATCGGGCTGACCTTTGCCGGCGGGCTGCGTTCCATCGTTCGCCAGGATCCAGACATCATCCTGGTGGGAGAGATCCGGGACCGGGAAACCGCCGAGACGGCCGTGCAATCGGCCCTGACGGGCCACTTGCTGTTCAGTACGCTGCACACCAACGATGCGGCGGGGGCGGTGACCCGCATGCTGGATATGGGGGTCGAAAGCTTTCTTCTCAGCTCGACCCTGTTGGGGGTTCTGGCCCAGCGCCTGGTGCGTCTGCTTTGCCCCGTGTGCAAGACGCGCCACGAGCCGGATCCGGACGAATTGGCCACCATGGGCATCCCCCCGGACGAGGCGGCCGGCCTGACCCTCTATGAACCCCAGGGCTGTGAGGCCTGCCGGGGAACCGGTTATAAAGGGCGCACCGCCATTTTCGAATACCTGAGGGTCGACGACGACCTCCGCCGGGAAATCAACGCCCATGCCGACACCGAACGTATCAAGCAGGTGGCGGTGGAAAAGGGCATGGTGCCGCTGCGCCGCGACGGGTGGCAGAAGGCCGCCCAGGGCGTGACCACTCTGGCTGAAGTATTCAAGGTAACCCTCGAGGACTAGTATGGCCGCCTATACCTACAAAGCCGCCGACCCCCAGGGGAAGATCATTCGCGGCAGCATGGAGGCCGCCGACGAGGCCGCGGTCGTGGCCGGGTTGCAGACCAAGGGATGCCTCCCCATCCGCATTCAGATCGCCGAGGCCTCGCCCTCGGGCCGCGCTTGGGGGCGTCTGTTGACCGCCACTTGGGGCGGTGCCGTGACAGGGCGGGATCTGACCGGGTTTACGCGGGATCTGGCCACCCTCTTCGGGGCCGGTCTGCCCATCGACCGGGCGCTGCACATCCTGATCGATGCCACCGAAAATCAGCGTTTCAAGCCCATTATTCAATCTATGCTGGAGGACGTTCAGGGGGGCAGCTATCTCTCGGATGCGATGATGAAGCATCCGCGAATATTTTCCAAATACTATACCAATATGGTCCGGGCCGGGGAGGTGGGCGGCGTGCTCGAGGCCGTTCTGGGCCGTCTGGGCGTTTTTCTGGAAGAAAGCCAGGACCTGCGCGAGTACGTGCGCTCGGCCATGATTTATCCGATCTTCCTGGTGGTCGTGGGAGGCGTTTCCGTTCTCATCCTGCTGACCTTTGTCATTCCGAAATTTGCGATCATTTTTGCGGATATGGGCCATGCGCTGCCCCTTTCGACGCGTTTTCTGCTGGGTTTCAGCACCTTTCTGCGGGACTATGCCTGGATCATCCTCCTGACCCTGGCGGCAGCGGGAATTGCCGTGTCACGCTGGCTGCGCACACCCATCGGCCGCTATCGGATCGATGGCCTCAAGCTCCGGCTGCCGGTCTGGCGGGATATTGTACAGGCCATGGAAACGGCCCGCTTTACGCGCACCCTGGGGACCCTTATCCAAAGCGGCGTTCCCATTCTCAAAGCACTCATGCTGGTGCGGGACGTGATCGCCAACCGGGTCGTGGCCGATGCCATCGAGGTCATTCAGGACCGTGTCAAAGAGGGGGAGTCCATGGCACGGCCCATGGCGAGCGCCGGCTACTTCCCCCCGCTGGCCGTGCAGATGGTGACCGTGGGCGAAGAGACGGGAACACTGGATCTCATGTTGCTGAAGATTGCCGACAGTTACGACAAACACCTGCGCAGCCTGATCAAGCGTCTGATCAACCTGCTGGAGCCCGTCATGATTCTCGTGATGGGCCTGGTGGTGGGATTTGTCGTAATTTCCATGTTGATGGCCATTTTCAGCATCAACGAATTGCCTTTTTAAAGTTGGGAGCGTTTTATGCGTGTATCCGAAAACCGCCGCCAAGGTTTTACACTGATCGAATTGCTGCTGGTGATGGTGATCCTCGGGCTGCTGGCCGCCCTGGTGGGACCGCGTTTCTTCGGCCAGGAGAAAAAGGCCAAACAACGGGCCGCCAAGGGGCAGATCGCGCTTTTCGAGGCGGCGCTGGATAATTACCGTCTCGATGTCGGGCGCTATCCGACCACCGCGCAGGGATTGCAGGCCCTGCGGGAAAGGCCCGACGGGGTGACCAAATGGGACGGCCCCTACCTCAAAAAAGCCGTTCCGAACGACCCCTGGGGCAACGCTTTTGCCTACGAATCGCCCAGCGAGCACGGGGATTATGCCATCATCTCCTATGGAGCGGACGGACGTCCGGGGGGTGAGGATGTGGACACGGACATTGTCAGCTGGCAGGACATCGCCCGATAGGATGACGCCCTTCCTAAAGCAACGTCATGTGCAGAGGGGCTTCACCCTTCTGGAATTGCTGGTGGTCCTGCTTCTGGTGGGGGTGTTGGCGGCCTTCGTCCTGCCCCGGGTGGGGGGATCGCTGCCCGGTCTGCAATTGCGCACGGCCGCCCGCAAAATGGCCGCCACCTTCCGCTACGCCACCCAGCGGGCCATGACGGAACAGGTGACGTATCGTGTCCGTCTGAACGATGATGCCGGTATGGTAACCCTGGCTCCCGTACCGGCTTCCGGCGTACTTCCGGCCGATCCGTTTGCCGCGGCGCATACGCCTTCCCCGTCCTTGGATCGCTGGCAGCTGCCCGAAGAGATCCAGCTTCTCTTCCCCCTGGATCGGGACGATCAGACGGCCGGCGATGACTATGTGATCTTTTTTTATCCGGATGGCAGCGGCAGCGGGGGGGCGGTCAGGCTGGCCGCCACCAATGGGCGGCAGATGGAAGTTCAAACGGATTTCATCACCGGCGAAACCACCATCCGGGATGTTGAACAGGGGTGAGGCGTGCCAAGATGACCGGTCCAACCTTCACACAGATTGTCATGCGGCCCGTTATGGGCGCCCGCAGGGGATTCACCCTGCTGGAAGTGTTGGTGGCCACCATGGTGCTGGGTATTGCGGTGGTGATCGTCATGCAGCTATTTTCAGGCGGGCTCGACCAGGCCAAACGGGCCGGGGATTATACCCGGGCCGTCTTTCACGCCCGGGCCAAAATGGAAGAAGTCCTGCTCGATCCCCCGTCCGGACCGGTTGCGGAGCAGGGCGAGTTCGACGACGGATACCGCTGGGCGTTGGAGACCGTGACGGATGCGGATTTGACGGCCGAGGGGTTGGGGGTGCAGCCGGTCGTGGTGCGGGTAACCGTCGGCTGGGGCTTCGATCAGCACCCCAAAACCTTTTCCCTCCAGACCATGACCCTGGCCCCGGCGCCGGAGGAACCGCCGTCCTGACCGCGGATGATCGGCAACGGCCTTGTCCCGGCGGAGAATCGAATAGGGGAAAGCGGACTGCCATGCCCACCCATAGAGGATTTACCCTGCTGGAACTCATCCTGGCATTGGCCATCATGGGGATGGTCGTTCTGGTGGCCCTGGGGGCTTTCCGCATCGGACAGCGCGCCTGGGAGCGCGGGGATGCCGTTGCGGCCCAGAACCAGCGGCTGCGTATCGGCGCCGAGCGCCTGCGTCAGCAGTTGGCGGCGGCCACCATCTATCTCATGCCGGGGGAAGACGAGGCCGTTATCGGGTTTACGGGCAGTGCCAGCGAAATTCGTTTCGTATCACGCCTGTCGCTGGTTCCCGGCCATGAGCAGGGGCTCGTGTATGTTCACTACCGCCTACTGGAAACCGCGGATCAGGGACAGGTGCTGGCCTTTTACGAACAGCCCGTGATGCTGCTGGAGGGCCTTCCCCAGGACGAACCGGCGCCGGAAGCGTTCCATCGCCTGATCGTGGGGCTGAGTGAGGCGGCTTGGCAGTACCGTGGTGGTGGGGACAGCGCCGAGGGCTCATGGCAGGCGGTCTGGGAGGCGGGCGAGGCGCTGAACCTGCCGGAGGCGGTTCGGCTGCAGCTGGGCTACGGCAATGATCCGCCCCTGTCGGTCATCATTCGCGTGGTCAACCCCGAGGAGGGATCGTGACGGTGTGGCGGGCCGCCCTCTATCGATCCGGCGTGTTGCCGCGGGACTTCGGAGGCTGCCGGCATCAGGGACTGTCCGGTCAATCCGGGGTGGCGCTTGTCATGGTGATCTGGATTCTGGCCCTGCTGATGGTGATTGTGGGCGAGTTTGGCTACAGCATGCGTACCGAGGTCAACGCCACCCGGCAGTTCAAGGAAGCGGCCGAAGCCTACTACATTGCCGAAGCCGGCCTCAGCCGAGCCATTGTGGAGATCTTGCAGCAAAGCACGGCCAGCGATGAAGCGGACGATGGGGCCGCGCCATTATCCGCGGAAGGTCCCGAGGCCCCCTGGCGCGTCAATGTCCCCCTGCCGGCGGTACCTTTCGGCGAGGGGCAATACCGTGTCTACATCGACAATGAGAGCGGTCGCGTGAACATCAATACGGCGGAACGCGGCCTGCTGCAGATGCTGGTGGATCACTTCGACTTGAGCGAGACTGAAAAGGATACCATCGTGGACGCCATTCTGGACTGGCGCGACAGCGACGAACTGCACCGCCTCAACGGCGCGGAGAGCGACTACTACCAGTCCCTGCCCCGGCCCTATCACAGCAAGAACGGCCCCTTCGATTCGGTTTCGGAACTGCTTCTGGTGCGGGGCGTCACACCGGAGATTTACTACGGCGGTTTGCAGGACATGGTCACTGTGGCGCTGGACGACGGGTCCTGGGCCGGCCAGGGACTCACCCGCGCCAAGGCTTTGCGCCGCGCCGCCGGTGGCGCCGTCAATATCAATGCGGCGCGGCCTGCGATGCTGGCGGCGCTGCCGGACATGACCGCCGATGCGATTCAGGATGTGCTCGCCTTTCGCGAACACGACGATTTTCGCTCCCTGGACGAGGTGGCCACTGTGGTGGGTGGGGAAATATTCGAAGCCATTGCGCCGTTTATTACCCTTCAAATGTCACCCTATTACATCATTCACACGGAAGGCCGTTTGACGGACAGCCCCGTTCGGCAGCTTGCTTCCACCCGTGTGCGCATCGATCCTGGGGGAGAAACGACATTTGTCGTACTCGAGCGCCGCATGAATTAAACGCTCTCATCGGTGTGTGGCGTGATACACTCCTGGTGACCCACAAGTGGGACTTTGTCCCTCCAAGGGTCACACTCCCCGGCCTAGGGGATGGAAACGGTTTGATTTTTTTGATAAAACATCCGCAGTTGCTGGGTCACAACGCGATGGATTTGGCACGGGTTTTGGATTGAAAGAACGCGGCGGCACCGATTCGATGGGCACCGTCGAGCGGATAGGGTCAAATCGACAGAAAGGGGCAGCGTGCTGCAACCTTCGAGCATAGGAATCTCCATCAGTTCATCAAGGGTGGCCGTCATCGGCATGCGACAGGCGTTAGGAAAGGTCGCCATCCTGTCCCGGGAGACCTTCGCCCTTGATAGCGCTAAGCCGGTTTCGGATCAGATCGAGGTCATCAAGCAACGCCTGGTGGCCTTTATCGGCCAGCATCGTCTGGAAACGGCCAGCCGTTTTCTGGCTGTGCCCTCGCCCTCGGTGATGTGGCGCCGGATCGTATTACCGGCGGTTGCCCGGGAAAATCTGAGTGATGCTCTGCGCTATGAAGCGGAGAAATATCTGCCGATCCCGCTGGAGGAGTTGTATTGGGATTACCAGCTGATCGAAGACAATCGCAGCACCGCTGAGTTGTCGCTTCTGCTGGCGGTGATCAAGCGCAGCGACTTGGCGCCCTTCGCCGAACTGGCGGAACAGCTACCGGGCGGTCTTTCAGGGGCGGAACCGGCGGCCAGCGCCATCGCCAACGTATTTCATCGGCATGCCGATGTCCTGCCGGGGGGCAATTGCGCCCTTCTGGTGCTGACCGCCGACCAGATGCATCTCATCCACATGCAAGACGGCACCCTGCAGGGGGGGCGGACCTATCCCCGGCCATCCGACGAGGCGGCGACGATCGCCGGTCTGCGGAAAGGACTCGAAGCCCTGCGGTTGGTGGGGGGCGAGGCAACAGAAACGGATTTGTTACCGGTGATGGTTTGCGCGGATGATGCCGAGGAGGCCCTTGTGACGCGGTTCCCCGAGGCGCTTCCCCAGTTTGCCTGGCACAGGATGGACTGGCGCGAAAACGCTCTGCCCGAACCCGACATGCTGCCGGCCTACGGCCTCGCCCTGAAAGGGCTGCAGAAGCCGCTTGTGGCCATCAATCTGCTGCCTTTGAGGCTGCGCAAGCGACCCTCCCGTCTGGGACAATATCTGATGGTGGCCCTGGTGGTCCTGACGATGATCAGCGGTTTGACCTGGGGCGGCAGTGCCCTGCTCCAGAAGCGCTTCCAGCATGCCCGTCTGGATCGCGAAATCAACCGCTTGGCCGATGAGGTGGCGGATATCGACCGCCTCCAGGCCGGCACCCAGGTCCTGCGCACCAAACTGGAATTCCTCCAGGAGCAGAAAGGCGGGCCTTACAATGTGTTGGATATTCTCAAGACGCTGACCGAAATCATACCGGATTCCGCCTGGGTGCGTGAAATTGCCATCGAACCGGGCGGCATCCGGGTGGACGGGTATGCCGATGCGGCCGCCGAACTGATCCCCCTGATCGACGCCTCCCCGCTCTTTACGGATGTGGCGTTCCTCTCGGCCATTACCAAGGGACGCGACGGGAAGGAGAAATTCCGGATCGGGTTCAAGCTGGCCGCAAGACGGCCTTAATCCTTAGCAGCCCTGACCGCTGTCAGGGGAGTAGGAAAAGCGCAACATGGCGTTTACGTTAACCAGAGAGCGGAAGATCATTCTGATCGGCGGGGCGATTCTTTTGCTGCTGGGCTTGATCTACAACCTGGCGCCCACCGTCCAGGGGATGTTTGCCGAAGATGAAGCCCTGGCCCTCAAGGAACAGAAGCTGGCGAAGTACCTGGCCAAGGTCAACGAAAAGACCGCCTACGCCCGGCAGGCCAAAGCCCTTGAAAACCGGTTGCGGCGTATCGAGACCGGCCTGCTGACGCCCAAGACGCCGGCCCTGGCTGCGGTGGATATTCAGACCATGATCCGCGACATCGCTGTACGCTACGGTGCCGAGGTCAAGACGATGCGGATTCTTTCTGCGGAATCCTCGGACGACAATGCCTATGTGGCCATTCCCGTGGAAGTGACGTTGTCCTCCGACATTCGCCAACTCGTGGAAGTCCTCTACGGGATCGAAACTTCCAGCCGCCTGCTGCATGTGGTTGACCTGACGGCCCGTGCGGCCGGACGGCGCAGCGGCAGCACAATCCTGGCAACGATGACGGTGGAAGGCTTCATGAAGAAGCAGGACGTTTGACCGTTCTAAACAACCGGACGTGACAATGACGGGTAATCGATGGCTCATCATACTTTTGCTGGCGGCACTGACGGTGGTCTTTACCGTTCAGGCGGTCCGGACCTGGTTGCGGCCCTTCCAGAGCTATGCGGTTGCCGAAACCGACGAGGAAACGGGCAAAACACGTTTGCCGCCCGTGGTGAAAAAACGCCAACCGCCCATGAGTGCCTACGACGTTATTGCCACCCGGAGCCTCTTCGATCAGAACCGCACCGAAGGCGAGATCGGGGTGCAGGTCGGCAACCTTAAGGACGCGGATACCAGCCGCTATGCCAAACGCATTGGATTGTTCGGTGTGATCATCAGCGACGGGGAGAAGATGGCCCTGGTCACTAAGGATATGGGCCGCCGCGGCCGCGACGATTACCTGTGGGTGCGGGTAGGGGACGAGATCGACCGACTCAAGGTGGTGGGGATCGAACGGGACCGCATTTATCTCCAGGAGAACGGCAGCCGGTATGAAGTTCTGCTGAGCGATCAGCGGCATCCCGACAAGCGCACCAAAGAGGAGAAGCGTCAGGGGCCGACGGTGATTTCCACCACCGTCAAGACGGAGAAGGCACCGGACGCCAAACCGCAGATCCCCAAGATCCGGGTCAAGGCGCAAAAGAAGGAACCACCAGCCAGCGACTGAATATATACGGTTAGAGCGGCAGCTTCAGGCGCAATCGATAAAACGGAGGGGGGCGGCAACTCATGAAACCCATATCAGGCGGCAATTCGATAAGGCTATCCGTGGTGTTTGTGATGATGATCTGGGGGCTGGGCGGGTGCGCCACCTCCACGCTGCCGGAGGGCGGCCGGAGCGGCGATCCCGCGGCCGAGGCCCCCCCCAGGGCGGCGATCCGAACTGCACAGGCAGCGCCGGCCGCCGAAGGGGAACATCATCCGATGGCCCCGATAAAGCCGGGGATTTCGGTCACGCCGAGTAGCGCCAAACAGCCTGCGGCACCACGCCTGGCAGGCCCGGTTGTTACACCGGCAAGGCCGGCAACGGAACGGATGCCGGGAAGCGCTTTAGCGGTCGGAGACAGCTATTACCCCGGCACGCTGATTCCGGTGGCGAATGAGGATGCGGCCGGGTCCCAGGGCGGTGCCGTGTCATCCGGCAGCGGGAGCACGGTTGAAATCAATTTCGATAATGCCGACCTGATCGAAGTGATTCGCACCCTGGCGGATATCCTTGAGATCCAATACATCCTGGATCCCGGTGTGCAGGGCAGCGTTACGATTCACACCGCCGGCGGGATGGCACGCGAGAATCTGTTGCCCCTCTTTTTTAAAATCCTTGAGGTCAACGGGCTTACCGCCGTGAAGGACGGGCCGCTGTTCCGCATCACGCCCACCACCGACGCCTCGCGATTGCCGATCATGTTCGGTCGCGGCGGCGGGATGGGCGAACACGTACCGCCCGGCGAAAGGATCATGATCCAGATTATCCCCTTGAAGCATATTTCGGCCGGCGAAATGAGCAAACTGCTGGTGCCGTTCACCTCCGAGGGCGCTACGATCGTTGCCCACGAGGCCACCAATACGCTGGTGGTGGTGGACAAGGGCGACAATATCCTCAAGGTTCTCAAAATGGCGGCGGCGTTTGACATCGGGCTGTTCGAGCGGCTGGAGCACCGCTTTTATCTTCTGGACAATGCCTCGGCCACGGAAACCGCCCCCATGTTGCAGGAGATATTCGCCGTAAACGGGAAAAAAGGGACGGTGCGCTTTATCCCCATCGAACGTCTCAATGCGATCCTGGCCCTGAGCGCCGACCCGCAGGTCTTCGTCAAGGCCGATCAGCTCATGATTCAACTGGATGCGCCGGGAGGGGGAACCGAACCGCAGATTTACGTCTATTTCGTGAAAAACGGCGGGGCTGAAGAACTCGCCGGATTGCTCAATTCCGTATTCGGCAACAAGGTCGCTCAAAGCCGCATGGCCGTTCAAGACGCAAAATACCGCTTTTCACGCAATCCCTTCGCCGTGCAGCCCACACCGCCGGTGGTGGTGGAAGAGATCCCGCCGGCCACCACACCGGCCGCTGCACCGGAGGCATCGGCAGACACCTCCCTCGCCGCCACACCGCGGGGCACGATTACCATTGTTCCAGACCTGGTACGCAATGCGCTGCTCGTGGAATGCGCTCCCATGGATTATCGCGTCATTTCGGGCATCCTGGACCGGATCGACGTCCTGCCCCGCCAGGTGTTGATCGAGGCCGTGATCGCGGAAATCTCTTTGGGCGACCGCTTCGAGCTGGGGGTGGAGTGGGAGTACACCCGGGAGCGTGCAAGCAATAAAACCGGTCTCTTGAGCGGTACCATCAACGGCGACGGGCTGAGTTATGCCATCGCCTTCTCCCAGGATCTGCTCCACAACCTGGATACCCTGGCGTCGAAGAACAAAGTGAACATTCTCTCCTCGCCGCACGTGCTGGCTTCCGACGGCAAGGAGGCCAAAATAGACGTATCCAACGAAGTGCCCATCATCAGCTCCGAAACCGTGATTTCGAGTTCCGCCGAGCCGCTGGTGACCACCGACATCCAGTACCGGGATACGGGTGTGCTGCTGGCGGTGACGCCCCACATCAACGAAAACGGCCTGGTAACGATGGATGTCTACCAGGAAACGAGCGAGCAGGGCGAAGACGTCAATGTGGCCGGGGCAAATTATCCCTCCTTTTTTAAGCGCTCGGTGGATACCACCCTCACCGTGGGAAACGACCAGACCATCGTGCTGGGTGGGTTGATCCGCGAAAACAAAAATTCGGGACGCAGCGGGGTGCCCGGCCTGATCGACATCCCCGGTCTGGGCTGGCTCTTCGGCGACCGCAGCACGACCCAGGACAAAGCGGAACTGATCATCCTGCTCACCCCGCGCGTGATCACCTCCCTGGACGAAGTCCGGGCGGTCACCGAGGAATTCGAAAAGAAGGTCGTCGAGACCATCCAGTACATCCGAAGCAAACAGCCGGCCGATTACTACAACCCCTGACGCTATCGTCTACTTAAGCCGTGCAAACAAAGAGGTCCCGTGCGGGCCTCTTTATATTTGAGGTTAACGGACAGGAACCGTAAACTCTTGGTAGATTGCCCTTCACTTTAGGGGACGTTCTTTCTTATTTACCTTGTTATACCCATACCGTCATGCTATCTTTCCAGTATGCCACGCCAATCACGCATAGATGCTCCGGGCGCTGTCCATCACATCATCGTCCGCGGTATTGCCCACCGTGCGATCTTTCGGGATGATTACGATCGCCACACATTTCTTGCGAGGTTAGGAACGTTGCTTATCGAAACGGAAACCCCTTGCTTCGCGTGGGCCCTGATGTCCAATCACTTTCACCTGCTGCTGCGAACAGGCTGTGTTCCTATCGCGAGCCTGATGCGGCGGTTGCTCACTGGCCATGCGGTGCGTTTCAACCGCCGTCATAACCGTTATGGGCATCTGTTTCAGAATCGTTACAAATCGATTCTATGCCAGGAAGAAACGTATTTGCTGGAGTTGGTGCGCTATATCCACCTGAACCCTCTTCGCGCAGGATTGGCAAAGGATATGGGCGCTTTGGATGACTATCCATACAGCGGTCACAGTGTACTTGTGGGGCGTTATCGAAATGACTGGCAGGAAACGGACTATATCCTTAAGCGATTTGGCAAACGTAAAACTCAGTCCCGTAGGGCCTATAGGGCTTTTGTTGAAAAGGGGGTTGAAAGGGGCAGGCGGCCGGAACTGATCGGGGGCGGTATGATACGCAGTGCAGGCGGTTGGGAGAAGATCAAGGCGGCGCGTGCGAATAAAGTATACCTGAAAGGTGACGAAAGGATTTTAGGTGACAGTGATTTCGTTGGGACGGTTCTGGCCCAGACAAGGGAAGAGCAGGATAAACGCAACAAGTTGAAGGCTCAAGGCGTTACCGTCGATCAGGCAGCCCGGAAAGTGGCGGAACTGATGGGGATATCAGTTGAGACGGTATGGGCGGCCGGTCGATATCCCCAGGTGGTCCGGGCGCGGAGTGTGCTGTGCTATTGGGCGGTCAGAAAATTGGGAATCAGTATGACGGATATGGCCAAACGGTTGGGGATGTCGGTGCCAACGGTGAGCAAGTCTGTGCGGCGGGGGGAGGGGATAGCACGGGAGGGAGGATTTGAGTTGAAGGGGGGGTAAGTTAATAAAGAAAGAATGTCCCCTTGACGTCCCGGAAATGCCGCGGGGGTGGCCCCGCGGCATTGGTTTTTGGTTGAAGTGATATAAAAGTCAGGTATCGATCAACGACTTTTCTTGCCTTTGACGACCACAGTGGTGGTTGTCGTTATTGAGGTTGTAGTGTCGACGGTTGAGGTCCTGCTTTTTCCTGGTTTAGTGGGAGTAGGTGCGGGGTCGTCATCCCCGGGATCTACTGGGTCAACAACAGGATCCTCGGGTTCTTCACCTGGATCACCGCTGTCATCGTCGACAGTGGGGACGTAATCATCGAGGAACAGAACTCGACGGAACCAGGCGTCGGCGCCGACTTCTTCGCCATCTCTATCGAAATCCCACTGGTTCCAAACTGAATAGAAGAACTGGCCACCCGGACTGCTTGTGATGGAAGCCTCTCCAGATTCATCAAACTGGCTGCCCTCAAGGGCGTCGAACTCGTTGCAGAAAAGGTATGTGCCACTATCTGTTGTTATTTCGCCGGGCAAACAGTCGGTGGTAGGTTCATCCTGCCACACCAGGTAGTCGTCACCCCAGTTAACCGCCCTGCTATAGAAAAGATCAAGCGGTTCGGCTTCACCGACTGCTACGGTAGTGTTGTCGCCTGTTTCATAGACCATGAAGAAGCGCGAAGGATCGCGGGTGTCATCGTCATAAAGCGGGGCGGTGAAGCCTTCAGGTAACGCTGTACTGACCGAGGTTTTTGTTATGCTGCGAGTGGTGGGCGAGTAGCGCGGATCGAGGATGGTTTCCTTCGTGCCCACGAGCTGCGACAGGTTGCGAGCCTGCTCGAAGTCGCCGGCGCCATAGGTGGTGCATACCAGCTCTTCGGTGTCCGACCCTGCCGGACCCATCCACTCGCAGGTGGTTGTGCCGTCAGCGGTCCAAGAAACGTCTTCGTCGATCCCGTCCGGACTCCAAGCCGAGGGCGTGGTCGTCCACGTCTTGCCACCGTCGAAGGAGCGGCGGGCGTAGAGGTTGTAGTTATCGTGCCCTACGGTGTTGGCCATCCAGTTAGGGGACCAGGCGTACATGGCCAGTATATAATCACCCGCCATAAAGCCGCGGTGGCCTTTGGCCACATCATAGGGATTCTCCCAAGAGGTGTCATCGAGATTGGTTAGAGTCGGATTGGTGATGGTTTCTCCGTAATCCGGGCCAGTCTGCTCCCAGGTCAAGATTTTGGCAAGTCCATCCGTAGCTTGCGTCATGTCGAGATCGTCGAAGTATTCGCTGAACGGAAAGGCATCCTGACAGGATGTTGCGTCAGTACAGGGGTCCCCGGTGAGGATGGTGTTCCCGGAGAGATTAATTGCTGGGTCTGCACACAAGCCTTTAACATAGCGAGGGTTGGACCCGTCGGTGAAGGCCCAGGTTTCGCAGGCCATATTGCCGTAGTCATAAGGATTGTCAACGATGGAGTTGAATTCGTCCGGGATCACGAAGCGCCGGCCCATGATGTCGGCCGGGCCGCCGCGCCGGATGATACCCTGCTTCCAGAGTTGGAGGGCCACCGTACCGGTTGTTCCGGCGTCGTACCAGTCCTGGGTGATGGGACTCGGTCGTCGGGCTATCTCGGTCTGATATAGTATAGAGGCCGTATCCTCCTGGCCGGTCAAGGTTTCGTAGATCGGATCGGGGTCGATCTGGTAAAAGTTGTACCCACCAAGCGAAGTATCCTGGAATAGCACCCCTAATGGGTCAGTAAAGTCCTCTGGATAAACTGCGGGTTGATTAAGCATCAACCCCTGGGAAACTACCTCAGGATTGAACATGTCGAAGGTGTGGTACCAGACGTTTTTACCCATATCAATTTTTTCTAGTGGATCAGTGGATAGAATAGCTTCTTCGCCGTCTTCTCCCAAACCTTTGTTCTCCTCATAGGCCATGGAGAACCAGGCGCTGTCGATAGAGTCGTAGAAATCTGTGTTGTCTTCACCCGAAACGAATGCCACCGTCGTTGAGTAGCCATGCAGGCCGAGTCGGGCACGGGTAGAAGCCGTGTTCCCTCGCATTAGGCGACCATCTTCGGTCACGCACATGTTGAGGCCTTGAGTTGGCCCTTCGGGAGTTACGATCGTAACTTCAACCGTGCTCGCACAATAGTCAGGAGTACCGTTGCCATCAAAGTCAATATGGCAGAAGGGAGCCGTGGAGGTGTCTGTACACATCGCATTGTCGGTCAGGCGCACCGGGATGGACATCGGGATTGCGGCTTGGGGAGTACCATTGGCATTGTCAGCTACCCAAGTGGTAAGATCCCCGGCTTCGTCGGATAAAGATCCGTAGCCCTCATCCCCGATGACCAAGTCGAAATCGTCCCAGTCGATGTAAGAGTACCAGGTGTCGGTCTGGTGGTGAGCGATGGCGCCGCTCCAGCCCTCGCCAGGTCCTTCACCCTCGCCGGGCCGGATCCCTTCTGGATCTTCCTGCCAGGTGACCACGCAGCCGGCCCCTTTGACGCAGACCGCCTCGGGCCGGTTCGCGTCCCGGACAGCGGAGCTGAGGCGTTCGGCCTTGAACCAGACAAAGGTGCTGCTTTCGCCTTCTGCGGCAGGCGGCAAGATTACGCCGCGTGCCACCCAGACGGCGGCGTAGGGCAGTTCACCAACTAGCGGATAGCCCTCATCGGCAAGATCGGAGGATCCTTGGGATCCTGCCACACCGAAGTGGTCCTCGAGATAGAGGCAGGGTGTGTCGATCAGGTTTTCGTCCGTGCAGGCTTCCACATCGAGGCCCAGGTACTCTGCTACTACTCCCCGCTCATCGTTGGTCATGGCGTAGTTGGGATTGCCACCCCGGGCGTAGCGGCTCACCCAGACCATTAATACCTTGTTGCCATCCGAGGCGGCAAAGGTGCGGCCGACATCGCCAGGGTACGGGACCTTCATTTTCCCATCTTTTATTTTGAATGACGACAGATCCGCTGACTTGGACAGATTGGTGCGCTTCCAGGAGGCACCGTCGTCCAGGCTCACCGCACCGTAGGCGTCGCGTTTACCATGGCCGGGGAAGCCGCCGTAGCCTTCTTCTTCGATTCCCTCGACATGGCCGTCAGTGTAGAGTGTGATCAGGGGGCGGGCATAGAGCCGATTCTCAGGTTGCTGCTCTGTAGACCCGTCAACTAATGGATATTCGATCCCCTCTTCTCCCAGCAGTGTTCCGTCGGACGTCTGTGCCGGAACATAAAGCGGCAGCATACGTAGGGCCGCATGCTCAGTTTCTAGTTCCGGTGTTTTCGAGACGTTTTTGCGGAACATTTCGCCGTCGTCGGACCAGGCCGTGGCTGCCAGCATGAGTGCCAGGATGATTGTCAAATAGCGTAAGTAACGCATGGCTTCCCCCTTCTGATTGAATGTTGTTTTTAAAATCCCAAATTCGGCGGCGAGAAACCGGCGGAGTACGCTTGATGTGCGGAAACGGCCGCGGGTTTTTCGCGAATCAGTGCCTAACAACGGGCGGCGGCGTGAAAGAGAGAAAAGCGGGGTGGCCGACTTCTGATAAAGGACATAAATCACCTGTCCGACCCTTTGCCGCGGAAGCGCGATTCGAAGCCGAAAGGTGCGCTGAATTGTCGAGGCTGCCTGATGCAGGCCGCAGTTGAGGTGCCGCCTGTCCTACGATGTAAATCCCCTGTGTATCCTGTTACCTATCGAAAAACGTGCCATAATCGCCCGGATGGGCAAAATATTTGGGTGTGTTGGTTTCTGGTTGAAAACATAACGTTATTTTGGAGGGGAGAGAGGATCAGGGCGATAAGTAAGGTCGTAAGGAAAGGATAGGGAGTGGGTCGGGTGGGACAGTGGGGCGTCCACAACTGTGTCATGACCCAGGGTGGGTTTGTGATTTCACCAATTTCGGCGTTGCGCGGCGTCGCGGTGTCGCTGCGGCGTACCGATGTACGCCTCACTCTCCACGACTTGCGCGCCTTGAACTTGGCGAAATCACAAACCCACCCGGTTATATTGTAAAATTTGCTCTATGCGTTTACATCGGCCTGCGTCTTGTTCTCGGAGACGATCTCATCCATGGCAAAGCCCCCAAGAATGGATACGACTTCTTCATTTCGTCAATTCAGTCGCTTGGTTTTGTTCCAAGCGACTCCTCAATGACCTTTTCAGGGATGCTTCCGGGGTAGGTTTGATCGCCTATCACGTAGGTCGGTGTTCCCCTCAATTTTAATTCATGGCCGGCGGCAATGTCTTTGAGGACCGCCGATTTGGCGTCCTCACTAGCCATGCAGGCGCGCAGCGCTTCAGGATCTATGCCGATGGCCTCGGCCAGTTCTTCGGCAGTAACCGGATTTTTACGGCGGCCATTCGCATACAGATAGTCGTTGGCCTCCCAAAAACGCTTTTGTTCGCCGGCACAGTGGGCCATGACCGCATAGACGAACGAATACCGATGGCGCTTCAAAGGATAGTTCCGGTGGACAAGTCGGATTTGGTCCGGATGCCGGCTGACCAGCGCTCTGACCTTGTGGTGACCCCGGCTGCAATAGGGGCACTGGTAGTCACTGAACTCGGTGATCTCGAGAACCGGTTGGCGGGCGCCGATCCAGTCAAACCCCTCGGCTGTTTTGCCAACCAGCAACCCTCCGGGACCGGTCGTGATGTTGGCCTCCCAGTAAGCGGGTAGGGTGACCCACACGATTCCCAACAGCGCCATAAAGCTCGCAAGATATAAAGAAGCCGTCAGCCTTTTGCCGGAAACGGCCTTGGTGTCCATACCAAATGCCTTAAACGGCCCGCATTTCAAGCGGCGCAGATCGAGGATCGTAAGGCCCAATAGCAGGCCGTTGATGACGTAGGTGGCCATGCACAGGAGGCACAGGGAGTGGATCTCCCGGTGGGAAATGAAAAACAGGACCGCGCTTACAAGAACGGAAACAAGGCTCAGCCAGAACAAAAACCCAAGGGGCCAGGTATGGGGCGGCTGTTTCCGGCGGGCAAGCCCCCACAGGCACAGGCCGCCCATGAACAGATAGCCGACGATACCCCACAGGGCCACGGGAAGGCCGGCAATAACCGCGTAGGGGCTTAGCGCAACCGTTTCGCAATTGAATTGCTCGTTCACGGCGCAAAGGGCGTGATAGGCGGGGTCGGTGTAGACCTTCACATGCAGCCGCAGCAGTTCGGCACTGAAGCAGGCGCCTAGGACACAGAGCACCAAGAAAAGGATGCGCCACACAGGAAGCGGCCCGGATGTATCGGTAGAATGTCGGTTGGCGCTTAGCGGATGAGGTGTCATGGAATAATTTTCCTGCATCGACTTTTGACGGGATGATAAAAGGAAAGGGGGAGGATGTCCAGCCGGAAAACTTGTCGGTGATGGGGTCCCAATACAAAAGGCGGAGATCAAGCGCTCCGCCTTTTGTTTCAGATCCGGTTATCGGATGCAAATTATCGCTTTTTCCCGCCCTTTTCCCCGGTGAATAGGGGGAATTCCCGCGGAGTGAAATCGTCGAAGATCTCTTTCATGCTGAGGAAATTGTCATCGAAGATGGGCACACCGTATTCCAATGTAATGTTACCGGATTCACCTAGCGGAAACATGCTTTCGATGCGGATCGGTCCCTTACGACCGAACTCAACCACATGCGCGTAAGTTGAACGGGAAGCGAAGGGCGTGGTCCACTCAATAGGTGTCGCATTAATTTTTTCTAGATATGTATTCAGCAGGTCGTGCCTGTACTCGATGTTTCCACGAGGCACGTCGATGGGGATCGATCCCCCATAGGTAGCCATGACATTTTCAAAGGCCCTTATGACAATGGCTTCCAGAGTTTGGGGTGCGTTTTGGTTGCTGTTGCTGAACCAGTTGTAGGTGGTTTTAATGCCGTCGTCATCTTCATTCATGGCATGCAGGATCACATTGAAAAGCAATGTGTTGTTGCACGCCAGATATCCTCCCTCTCCGTCTCCCAACTCGTCATCGAATGTCAGGTGGATGATTTCCTTTAGCCAGTCGTTCATCAGGACCCAACCCTGGGCGCGGGTGTCTCCATTGACCCAGTTGCCTTCCACGAAATGTCCATCATCATTATTCCACTTTTCAAGGATTTCTAAAACTCCTGGGAAATCTTCATCGAGCTTGTCATCTTTGGCATATTGAATGAACTTATTCGCCACAAAGGCCCAGGGGTTGCCCCCGCCGTTAAAAGAATCTGTTGCGGCGATGTTGAGGGCCAGGTCTCGGATGTCCTCGAAGGTCAGGTCGTTGTTAGTGGTCAAATAATTATAGATTACGTGGGCTCGTTGGAAGGGGCCGTAGATGTCGTTGTTGCTGTTAAAAGCATTAAAATAGGTGGGACTGGTCTTGTTGTTCCAGCCGGCGAAAAAGTCCCTTTTAGGATTTCGGGCGTGGGAGCGGGGCACGAGTTCATTGTCCACCCAATCTGTCACAGGCTCACCTTCAGTTGCATCCTGGGGTAGGAAAAAGAGGTAGCGCATCTTTGGGTCGTCCATCCCTTTACGCGCGGGATCACGGCCGGACATCCAGTAAGCGATATTGCCGTCCCGGTCGGCGTAGCAGAAATGCTGGCTGACGGCGATCTCTTCGATGGCCGTGCCGAAATCATTCATGCTTTCGGCACGGGCAAGGCCCAGGAAAGCTTTGACGACATTGAACTCATATCCCCAATGAGCATAGCGCCAGGAGATGAACGGATCAGTTTTTATGACCGGGCCATATTCTGTTCGGAATACGTTAAAAGTTTTCTTATCCATTTGGTAGGTTTTGAGGTTGATAACTTTTATTGTCTCTTCCCTGCCCTCATCTAGCGAGCCTCCTACAGTGTAGTCGGTGGTGTGTGCGTGGCCTACTTGCATAGACCAGGCATGATGGGGGGTGCGCCCGATAATAATGCCCGGGATGCCGGGCACCGTCATGCCGGATATGTTCAGCCCGGCGGCTCGGATGGAACCCTCGCAGACGATGGAAGGCACTGAGAAACCCATCTGGGGGCCTGAGTAGATGATGGGGTTGCCCGAAGCGGTCTTCTTGCCGGACACCACCCAAGCGTAGCTTCCCATCTTGACCTTGGCGTTGATCTTCTTTAGGTTTTCTTTGATTTTATCTATGCGTTTCGCAAACTCATTGCAGGCTTTTCCAAGCCCAGGGACAATCTTTGGGACTATGTCTGTATCATCGGCATTTTCTATCGCTTCTTTGGTATCAACAATATAGGTCTGTGCTTCTGGATCGTTAGACCAGCGGAGATCTTTGAACATGGCCATAGCCTGATAGACGTCTTCGTCTGAAAAAGCGGTTAGATGCTCCAGCAAAGCGGCATTTTTCAGCTGAGCTTGGTCCAGAGCTTCGGGATCGAATTCGCGCTGGAGCAAGGCGCACCAAGCCAGGATATCCTCAACGGTCCACTCTGTCAGAACAGATTCCAGGGGTAGCTCCGATAATTGAAGAAATTCAAATTCGAATGGGAGAATGGTTGTATCTTCATAAATTTGCCATATTCGCCGGTTGATGCCGGCCGCATAACCCGCAATGATAGCCTTGCTTTCGTCATCCAAATCGGCAAAGCCTGCGCTCAGTTCATCATCGGAATAGCCTATGGTCCGCATGAAGACATCGCTTTTGAGCTGGCTCTCGCCGAAAATTTCCGCCAGCCGTCCCCGGGCCGTACGGCGGTAAAGCTCCATCTGCCAGAGGCGGTCGGTGGCGATGGCATAACCCATGGCCTCGAACGTATTGTATAGGCTGCTGTTGACCTCGAAGGTGCAGGCCGCCACGTCCACACGCTTTTTAGCACCGCGGACCTTGGCCCGCAGCCGGTTGAAGCGGGCTTTCTTGGAGCGGTATTTGTGCCTGCGGCCCTCGATGAACCACACGCCCTTGTCGTCCCGGCTGGTTTCGATGGTTTCAGAATAGGAGCGCACACCGTCGTCGGGGTCGATCACGGCCGTCATGGTGCTGCCCGTCAATGTGAAGCGGTCGGTAATCTCTTTGCTGTTGAGCCAGGCCCGAAAGGTGGACGGATCGGCACCGTTTTTCAATTCCACTACGACCTCGACGGTATCCTGCAGGCAGGTCTGGCGTTTGGTCGGGGATTGGATGGTCAGTAGCTGGTGTTGCTTGGCCTCGGTCGTGGCGGTTTGGCCTGGCATGACCAACATGATCACGGCCAGTGCGGTGATCAGAAATCGTTTGTGCATGGTGTCCTCCTTTCGCGGGCAATCGATGTGTGGATTAACAGCGGGTTGATGGTTGCTTGAAAAAGATCGTGGTTGTCACGGGAAGGTCGTCTCCGGGATAAAGTCGGTCGGCGGTGGAAGGTGGAAACGCGACGGGCGACGGCGGGAGAGGTTTTGTCAAACCACAGCGCAAACCTGTCCGCATGGCCTGTTCAGGAGGTACCCCACCATCACTATGACTTTGTGCCTATACCTTGTGACGCGAGCTGCTTTCCCGATTGGGCCCCTGCGGCCCACCAGGTGGTTCCGGGAAGAGAGGGGTCCGGGAAACACCGTCACGGGAGGATCATGCATTTTATCTTTTGATGAATGAAAGGAAAACGAATGAATGAGAATCACTCGCTGAAATCTATCTTTAAAGGAAACCGCCTGCGCGCGTCAACCCAAAATTTGCATCCGATAATCGTCCGGGAATACGCCTACGATCAGCCCTCGCGTAAGAACTAGGTGGTATTGGAAATCCTCAAAAATACAAAAACGTATTTCAATGATTTTTTTTCAACATAATTGTATTTATACGATTGTATTTTCTATTCCTGCATCTGGCGATAAAATCATAAATTAAGTTTAATATCAAATAGTTAAAAAATTTCTGGGGGTTTTCGGGCTGGATGGCACGTCCCTTGCCAGTATGTCACTACCAAAAAACAAGCATGTCTCGGCCATCGCCGCAGAACGAGCAGGTCGGACTCAAAAATGATGATCAACCCTATAACCTGATGGAATGAGTGAGGAACAGATCATGAAACGAATTTTGACAATGCTGATTTTTCTTCTATCTGTCGCATCGGTCTGCTGGGCGGGCGACGAGGTGCCGACGACCCTGTCGAACAAGGCCGCCATCGATCTCGTGCAGGTGCACGCCAACTTCCTGTGGACGCTGGTGGCCGCGGCCCTGGTCTTTTTCATGCAGGCCGGATTTGCCATGGTAGAGACCGGTTTTACCCGGGCCAAGAACGCCGTCAATATCATGATGAAAAACCTGATGGACTTTTCCATCGGCTCCATTGCTTTTTGGGCTATCGGTTTCGGCCTCATGTTCGGGGCCACCACCACCGGCTGGTTCGGGACGACGGGCTTTTTCCTGAGCGACTTCACGGGCGAAGGCACCGAATGGATCCTGGCGTTCTGGATGTTTCAAGTGGTGTTTTGTGCGACAGCCGCCACCATCGTCTCCGGCGCCATGGCCGAACGCACCAAATTTGTCGGGTATCTGTGCTACAGCGTGGTCCTGAGCGCCATTATCTATCCGATTTTCGGCAGTTGGGCCTGGGGCAGCCTGCTAAACGGCGATGGCTGGCTGGAAGGCCTGGGTTTCATCGATTTCGCCGGCTCCACCGTGGTGCATTCGGTAGGCGGCTGGGCCGCCCTGGCCGGCGCCATGGTATTGGGACCCCGCATCGGCAAATACACCAAAGACGGCAAGATCCGTCCGATCCTAGGCCACAACATGCCCCTGGCCGCTTTGGGGGTGTTCATTCTCTGGCTGGGCTGGTTCGGGTTCAATCCCGGTTCCACCACCACGGCGGACAAGAGCATCGCCATGATCTTTGTGAACACCAACCTGGCGGCGGCGGCCGGCGCGATTCTGGCGATGGTCATCTCGTGGATGAAGTTCGGCAAGCCGGAAGTGGGCATGAGCCTCAACGGCGCTCTGGCGGGCCTGGTGGGCATCACGGCCGGCTGCGCCAATGTGACCCCCGGCAGTGCGATCATCATCGGGTCGGTGGCCGGTGTTATCGTGGTCTACTCGGTGGTGTTTTTTGACAAGATCAAGATCGACGACCCGGTGGGTGCCATTTCGGTGCATGGGGTCTGTGGTGCCTGGGGCACCCTGGGTGCCGGGATCTTCGATATGGCCGGTTTCTCCCTGAAGACGATCGGGGTGCAGCTGGTGGGCATCGGGGCCTGCTTCCTGTGGGTCTTCCCGCTGGCCTTCCTGATGTTCAAGCTGATCGACCTGACCATCGGCCTGCGCGTATCGCCTGAAGAAGAACTGGAAGGGCTCGATTGGGCCGAGCACGGCGGGACCGCCTACCCGGACTTCGAGGTTTCCAGCTACACGACCAGCCCCGGAATTTCCGGCGGTCCCGGCGGTCCCAAACGCGCCCCGGTCGGCAAGCCGGTGCCGGAAATGAGTTAGTACCTTAGTACGTCTAATGGATGACGCTCGCCAGCGTCTACGATGTCATGGCCGGCCGAAGCTCCTTGAACCCTCTCCCTCAACGGGGCTTCAGCCGGCTGACAACCAGCAGGAAGAGGTTGGTCTCCCAAATCGGTACCGGATACGGAGGTGCTCCGGCCGGCTGCTGGAACACCTGCCCGGATGCCGAGCCATAGTGTCCGCTAAATGGTCTGTTCCTCCCTACCGCCCAACCTCTTCCTGCCCCTCATTCGCGCGGCCCGGCGCATTTTTCAGCCACCCGTTGCCGCCCCCTTCTTCCCCCGGATGTCCCAACGGATTTCCCTGTCGGAAGATCCGCATCCGCCCGGCCGGGCCAAAGAGACGTCACGCATCGAAGTCGATGTCCGGATAATGTTTTGCGGCGCATTCCGGACAGAGGCCGTGACTGATATCGGCCTGGGAATGACTGCGAATATAGACATCCACAGGCTCCCAACGCCCGGTGTCGTCCCTGATTTTTTTGCAGAAGGAACACACCGGCAATATGCCCCGCAAGGTATTGATTTCCGCGAGCGCCTCCCTGAGTTCGGTGATAAGCTGTTCGCGCTCCCTTTCCGCCTGCTTGCGCAGCGTGATGTCCCGACAAATACAGAAAATGAGCTTCTGGCCCCTGTAAAACGTTGCACTGGTGCTGATCGCGACTTCGTAGAAGGTGCCGTCTTTACGCTTGTGTAAGGTTTCGAAATGATCGCCGGTCCCGTCGATTGATCGGATCATTTCCAGCAGCGTCTCCCTGGGATAGTTGCTGTCCCAATCCCAGACGGAAAGCGCCCGAATTTCCTCCATGGTATAGCCCAACATGGCCGCGTATTGCCGATTGGCCTCATAAACCTTGCCCTTTTGATCGATGACCACAATGCCGTCCCGGGATTGTTCCACCAGCATGCGCCGTTGGGCTATTTCATCCTTCAACAGCGCCTCGGAACGTTTCTGCTCGGTAATATCGCTAATGAAGCCTTCGATAAGAGGGATGTCGTCGGGCTTATGGCCGAAAATGGCCTGGCCTTTTTCCAGGACCCATTTTTCTGTGCCATCAGCGGTTATTATACGATATTCGATTTGAAAGGAGCGCTTGGCGCCAACGGCATCGGCGACGGTATCGTATACCATCGGCCGATCTTCCGGATGGATAAGTGAAGCGTAGGTAGCGCAGGCATTGTGCATCAGGTCCTGGGGACGATGGCCGGTCACCGCATGGCAGCCCGCACTGACGAATTCCATCGTCCAATCGCGGTCCATTTGGCAGCGATAGGCCATGCCGGGTACATGGTGCAGCAGTGCGGCCAATTGCCGTCGGCATTCGCGCAGGGCTTTTCGATGAGTATCAGATTCCATGCCAAAATGTCTCGTTTATTAAAGGGATCGGTTCCTGCCATACCATATCGGACGGATGGCCTGGCCACTAAAGACAATTTTGTTCGCATTAAGTCTAATACGCGTGCGCGGGGTGTGGAAGATATGGGGGGGAACGAAAGGCTTGCAGGTCACAATGATCCGGACCACGCTGCATTGACCCCACGTGGTTCCAACGCATTTTAGAGCCTGCACAATGGTTGCGGATCATGGCCTATTTTTCAAACCGCAAGCACCCGGAGGGGCCTTCAGCCCCTCGGGTGCTTGAAGCAGGTGGTCGCCGACCGGAAGGCTTCAGGCGGACTGACCTTTCACCAGTTGGTCATGCATTTGTCGGGAGTGGGTTTTCTTGCGGTCCGAAGCCTCCCTGATGGTCTTGAAGATGGCGGCCGGTTTGTTCTCGACCCCATCGAAGTCGTACAATTCGATGGTTTTGTCCCGAGCGTCGGCCATGATGGCACGACCCACGGGCGAACGGGTGATGACGGTGGTCCAGCCTTCCTCGGCGCCCAGTCCGCCAAAGGAGATATCCGCGTATTCGGCGGAATAGTCCGGGCAGTAATGGCAGGCATAGCGCTTCATGAACTCCAGCTTGTCCAGCGGAATCAATTTCTTCCCGCCCGTATTGAGCTTGATGATCAGGTGGCTGCGCAGGTTGACTTTGACCACATCCTCCCACTTAAACCCGCCGATGGTCTCCAACTCTTCCTTTTCCTTGGCATCGAAAAGGAAATTGCCTGAACAGAAGAGGCCCAGGGTGTAGCGGATCGAATCCGAGGGCACGATGCCCAGGGCTTCGATTTTGCGCAGGGCCTTGATCTGGCAGGGCGTACCCACCAGGGCCACCCGGCGCAGCCCCCGTTGCACCATGGGCCGGAACTCCTGCACGGTGGGGGCATAGGTGGAGTAGTCATGCCCGAAATGCTTCATGCCGTGGGAGCTGTCCAGGTAAAAGCCGGCGGCATCGATGATTTCCTGGCGGGACGTGGCCAGCAAGGGATCGCGCTCGAACGGCCCGGTTTGGCGGGTGACGATGGCCCCGTCGATGTGGCCCCGGTCGAACAGGTGCACCAACAGGGCGGTCACCACGCCGCCGTCGGTGGCCTTCTGCCGGATGGCGGGATCCTTGGCCCGGGCTACGGTGGTGTCCAGGACATGTCCCATGGGGGGTTCCCAGCCGGCGACCTTTTTGGTTTCCTCCTGGAGTTCGTCGATTTCAGGGCAGATGCTGTAGCACAGCCCGCACTCGATGCATTTGTCACGGTCGGCAAAGCGCGGCACGCCTTCTTCGCTCAATTCCAGGGCCCCGTAGTTGATGGAGGTGCAGAAGGTGACGCAGCCGCCGCAATGGTGGCAAAGCCCGGGTTCCTGGACTTCCTTGATCAGGTTTTCAAAGGTCTTCATGTCGCCTCCTACACTTCAGGCCTGGGGTAAAGACCGGCGGCTTCGACGATGCCCGGGACTTTCTCTTCCCATTCGATGGCCATGATGTGGAATCCCCGGACGCCTTCACATTCCTTTAGGCGCTGGATGGATTCGATGCACATTTTGATGCCCTCGTCGGCCTGCTTGTCCTTGGGGGTGTCCGCCAGGCGTTTGACCACCTCATCCGGCACATCCATGCCCGGTACGCGGTTTTTCATGTAGCGCGCCATGCCGGCCGATTTCATGGGTGTCAGCCCGGCCATGATGGCACACTTTTCATGCAGGCCGCGATCCACGACGCCCTTCATCCATTCCTCGAACTTGTCGAGGTTGTAAATGCACTGGGTCTGGATGAATTGGGCCCCGGCCTTGACTTTCTTGGCCAGGCGGGCGACGCGGATTTCAAAGGGATCGGCAAAGGGGTTGGCGGCCGCGCCCACGAACATCTGGGGCGGACGTTTGATATCGTCGCCCCCCAGGAATTTGCCCTGGTCGCACATGAGGCGCACGGTTTGCAGCAGCTGCATGGAGTCCAGGTCATGCACGTTCTGCCCTTGGCTGCTGTCCCCGAAACTCTGATGGTCGCCCGACAGGCATAAAATGTTGTTGATATCCCAGGAGGCCGCCCCCAGAATGTCGCTTTGCAGGGCGATGCGGTTGCGGTCGCGGGTCACCATCTGCAGCACCGGCTCCAGCCCCAGGGTCTTCAAGCGGATGCAGACCGCGAGCGAACAGGTGCGACAGACCGAGGTCTGATTGTCGGTGATATTGATGGCGTCCACGTAATCCTTGATCATTTCGGCCTTTTCAACGATGGCCGTGGGATCGCTGCCGCGGGGAGGACCGCATTCGGACGTTACGGCGAAGTGACCCGCAGCCAGGACTTTTTCCAGTTTGCTCGGTGTTTTAGCTGTCATGCTGCACATCCTCCCTGACGAGTTTGCGTGGACCTCCGGCGCGATCGGAAGACCAGTCCTTGATGGGGGTGAGTTTTTCGTAGTCGTCCATGCGGCCCAATAGCTTCAAGCGGTCCACAATGAGCTGCCAGGCGCAGTCGACATCTTTGCTGATTTCGCATTTCCCGTTGGTGGAGCCCCCGCAGGGGCCGTTCATGACGCGTTTGGCGCAGCGGGCAATGGGGCAGATGCCGCCGGTCTGGGCCAGGATGCACTGGCCGCAGGCCTGGCAGCGCTCGGTATAGAGTCCCAGTTTCTCGACCGCACCCAAAAAGGTGGTGTTCAGGCCCGGGTAGATCGGTTTGGGGTATTTCTCCGCCATGAACTGCACACCGATGCCGCAGGCCGTGCTCAACACGGCATCCGCCCACTCGACGTGCGCTTCGGTCTTTTCGAAAAATTCATGCTCGCACTGGCGTTCGATGCCGGAATCCTGAATTTCCATCTCGACGCCTTCCTGGGTGGCCTTCATGCGCAGCAGGGAGGCCAGGATTTCGGCTTCCTTGTTGCCCCCTTGCTGACAAACGGCGACACAGGTGTTGCAACCGAACACCAGGACCTTTTTGTGGCCTTTGATGGTCTCCCATAGCTCTTCAAGAGGTTTCTGTTCGCCCACGATCATGGCTGTTTTCTCCTTTCCTGCGCCTGAAGTGCAAGCCGTATGGGAGAAGGACCGAGTTGCTGGATCCTTTCCGTGAATTCATTGCAGATTTCCGCCCATCTCGGCCCCATGGCGGCCGACAAATTATACATCGCGAGGCGTTCGGGATCGAGGCCGACCTTGGGGAGAATGGTTTTCAGATAATTGACGCGCTTGGCTGCATTGAGATTTCCTTCCAGGAAATGGCATTGGCCCTCCAGTCAGCCGGCGACGAACAAGCCGTCCACGCCCCGTTCAAATGCGCGCAGCACATAGCTGTGGTCCAGCTTGCCCGTGCAGGGCATGCGGATGATTTTGACGTTGTGAGCGTAGGACAACCGCATGACGCCGGCCAGATCGGCTGCGGCGAAGGCACAGTAATGGCAGGCAAACGCGAGAATGCTGGGGTCCCAGTCGGCCGGGATTTCCCTCGGGGGTTCTATGGGGGGGGCTTCCTCAGCGACGGCCGCTTGCGCTTGTACGGTCATGGTGATCGTTCTCCCTGTGGGTGTGATTGAGGGTTGTTCATTCAGGCCTTTTCAAAGACATCTTCCGTGGCGGCATCGACCATGGCACGGATCTGTTCATCCGTGAAGTTGTTCACCTGGAAGGCCTTGGCCGGGCAGATGCCGGCGCAGATACCGCAGCCGGTGCAGATGACCTCGTTGTGGCTCACCTTGCCGTCCTCGTCGATAAAGGGCGAGCCGAAAGGGCAGACCCGGAAACAGGCCAGGCAGGACATGCAGATATCCCGGTTGTGTTTGGAGATGATGCCCGAAACGCTCAGCCGGTCGTGGGAGAGCAGTACCCCCGCCCGCCCGGCCGCGGCCAGGGCCTGACTGATCGTCTCATCAAGATTTTTGGGGGCATGTGCCAGACCGGCCACATAGAGCCCTTCACTGGGGAAATCCACCGGCCGCAGTTTGACATGCGCCTCCAGAAAGAACCCATCCGGGTTGCGGGTGAGTTTGTACTGTTTGCCGATTTTTTCCGTCAGCGGGTGGGGCCGCAGTCCGGTGGAGAGGACGACCATATCGGGGTGCAGGCGAATATCCCGGTTCAGCACGTAGTCGAAGGTCGTGACCTGGAGACGCTCGCCGCCGGTCTCCACCTGGGGTTTGTTCTCCGGCTCAAATCGGACGAAGAGGACTCCGACTTCCCGGGCCTTCTGATAGTAGTCCTCGCGCAGGCCATAGGTGCGGATATCGCGATAGAGAATCGTGACCTGGGCCGACGGCGATTTCTCCTTGATGGCGATGGCGTTTTTAATCGCGTCCTGGCAGCAGACCCGCGAGCAGTAGTTCAGCGGTTCCTCGCGGGATCCGACACACTGGATCATGAGATAGTGTTTCCCTCCCGGGTCGAGCCCTTCGGCGATTTGTTTCTCAAGCTCACGCTGGGTAATGACGCGGTCGCTGTCCTTGTAGCCGTATTCCTCAGGTTCATATTCGGTACCCCCGGAGGCCACCACGATGGCGCCATGATCGAATTTGTCGCCGTTTGTCAGGGTGGTTTTAAAGCCCCCCACAAATCCACCGGTGGTTGCCACTTCCGATCCCAGGTGGACATTGATCTTGGGGTGGTTTTCCACGGCGGCGATTTTTTCTTTAACAAAGGCCTGGACATCGCTGCCGTCCAAGGTGCGGTAGACATTCCCGGCCAACCCGCCCAAACGCTCGTTCTTTTCGACGATATGGATATCGAATCCCTGGTCGGCCAGGGCGATAGCGGAGGTCATGCCGGCCACACCGCCGCCGATGATCATGGCGGCCGGGGTAACGGGTACCGAATCGGTTTGCACCGGCTGCAGGTAGCGGGCCTTGGCCACGTTCATTTTGACGATTTCAGTGGCTTTTTTGGTCGCAATCTCCTTCTGTCCCATATGGCACCAGCTGCACTGCTCGCGAATATCGGCCAGCTCGAACAGGTATTTGTTCAGACCGACTTCCCGGATGGTGTCCTGAAACAGGGGGGCATGGGTGCGGGGTGTGCAAGAGGCCACAATGACACGGTTGAGCTTGTGTTCGTTGATCAACGCCTTGATTTTCTCCTGGCCGTCGGGCGCACAGGCGTACATCAGATCGTCGGAATAGGCCACATTCGGCACGGAGCGCATTTCTTCCGCGACACCTTTAACATCCACGGTCTGGGAAATGTTGATGCCGCAGTGGCAGACAAAGACGCCGATGCGCGGTTCTTCGCCGGCCACCTCCTTTTCATCGGGCAGTTCCTGAACGGTGATTTCCGTACCCCGGGCTTCCCCCAGGAGGGCCATGCTGCGGCCGGCCACGGCGCTGCCCTGGGCTACGGTCTCCGGGATGTCCTTGGGCCCCTGGTAGGTGCCGGTGACGTAGATCCCCGGCCGCGTGGTTTCCACCGGCCCGAAGGTTGTCGTCTTGGCAAAGCCGTGGATGTTGGGTTCAATGCCGAAGGTGCGGGCAAATTCAGCTGCATCGGCATGGGGTTGAAACCCGATGGAGAGCACCACCATGTCGAAGATTTCCTCGATCAGAGTGCCGTCTTCGGTGGCAAATCGCAGAATCAGGCTGCCGGTGTCCGGATCTTGCTTGACGTCGGAGATCATGGTGCGGCGGTAGACCACGCCATATTGGTTTTTGGCTCGATCGACGTATTTGTCGAAATCTTTGCCGAAAGCCCGCATTTCCATGTAAAAAACCGTGGGCTGAATGCGGCCGTCGTGTTCCTTGGCGATGACGGCCTGTTTGGTGGCGTACATGCAGCACACCGACGAGCACCAGGGGTTGGCGTTGTGCGGGTCCCGCGATCCGACACATTGGATCCAGGCCACCTTGCGGGGGTGTCGTTCGTCGGAGGGGCGTTTGATTTCGCCGGCGAAAGGGCCGGAAGCGGACAAAATGCGTTCGAACTGGAGCGAGGTGACGACGTTGGGCCAGCGGCCGAATCCCAGTTCCTGGCGCACCCGCGGGTTGTAGCGATCCAGGCCGGGGCTCAGGATGATGGCGCCCACTTGCAGGTCATAGTTCTTGGCTTCATCCTCGAAGTTGATGGCGCCGGCGTCGCAGAATTTCTCACAGGCCTTGCAGCGGCCCCGCTGCAGGTAGAGGCAGTTGTCGGGATCGATGACACGGGTGTTGGGAACGGCCTGGGGCAGGAGGGAGTAGATGGCCTTGCGTTTGCTTAAGCCCTGCTCGAATTCGCTGACCACCAGCTTGGGACATTTTTTCTCGCAGGCGCCGCAGCCGGTGCATTTTTCGGCATCCACATAGCGGGGCTTCTCGTGCACGGTGACGGTGAAGTCGCCCGGTTCGCCTTCCACGGCGGTCACTTCCGCCAGGGTATGGAGGACGATGTTGGGGTGCCGTCCGACTTCCACCATTTTGGGGGAGATCATGCACATGGAGCAGTCGCCGGTGGGGAAGGTCTTGTCCAGCATGGACATGGTCCCGCCGATGGAGGGATCCCGCTGGATCATGTGGACCTTGAAGCCACTGTCGGCCAGATCGAGGGCGGCCTGCATCCCGCCGATGCCGCCCCCGGCAATCAATACCGATCCGCGTTTGGTGCTAGTTCCCTTTTTCGTCATCTTGCTCCAACTCCTTCAAGAGTGTTGTGCCGTCGATGAAATGTCGATCGGTCTGCAATTCCTCCGGCGGAATGCCTATGGCCGCCCCGATGATCTCCGTGATGAAAAATACCGGCAGGCGCTCTTCGATGTCGTTTTTCAGGCAGAAGGTCTCCTGCTGGGCATCCAGATTCATCTGACACATGGGGCAGGTGGTCACGAAGCTGTTGGCGCCGCGGGTCACGGCGTCCTTCATGATCCGCGCCATCAAGTTGTGGGACGTCTCCGGGTCGTTCACGGCGGCCGAGGCGCCGCAGCAGGCCGTCTTGTGATTCCAGTCCACGGTCTTTATTTTCAGCGCCCCCAGGACCCGTTCCATCCCCTGGGGGTTTTCCACATCGTCGGGCACTGGCACGGTGTAGGGAAATCGTGTCAGCATGCACCCGTAGTAGCAGACCGGCCGCAATCCGGTGAGTTTCTGGACCACGCGGTCCTTCAGCGCCCCGGCTGCGATGCGGGCTTCGAGGGCTTCCAAAATGGAGGAGACCTTGAGAGCGCCGTTGACGGGGGCCCCGAGCTCGCTGTTGATCTCGGCCTTCAGGGTCCCATCATCGGCCATGCGCTGCTGGGCCACCAGGGTGCGCGAGTAGCAGGCCGAGCAGGGGATGACCATCTCCGCGAACCCGGCACGCTGGGCGATGCCGATATTGCGGGCCGGCATGGCCGTGGCCATGAAATCGTCCACCTTGCCGGCCGAAGTGGCGCCGCAGCAGTTCCAGTCCTCGATTTCCACGAGTTCCGCGCCCAGCTCCGCGAAGATGCGCCGGCTCTGGACGTCGTAGAGGGCCGACGACTGCTGCAGGGAACATCCAGGGTAGTAGGCTAGTTGCATGATGCTCCTCTTCTCCTCCGAGCCATTTTCAAAACGCTCCATCGGAAACGCCCTGCAAACGGCCCCTGTACGTTAATGAGTGGCACGTTGTTTGGATTTTCGTTGCAGCGCTTTGATTTCCTTGCGTCCCTTGGCCACCAGAAAGCCGAAGTGCATTCGCCGCAGGCGTGTCATTTCCAGGCCGAGGTGGGCCTGGGCCTTGATTTCATCGAAAATAGCGCCGAACGCTCTGGTTTTGATGTTGCGCAGGGCGAACTTCATTTCGTAGGCCCCCATGAATTCCATCTCGTTCACCCGTCCCCAGCGCAGACCGGAGTGGACGAAGGCATCGTGGAAATCGGCAATCTTGGGCTGCAGCGGTTCGAGATGTTCTTCTTTGGCCATCTTCTTCAGCGTTTCGGTGATGCGGGCCGTCTGGATGTCGTTGGGGCATCTTGTGCCGCAGGTGTAACAAGAGACACATTTCCAAACGAGCTGGTTGCTCAAGGCCTGATCGCGGTCGCCCAGGACCACCATCCGGATCAGCAGGTTGGGGGTGAAATAGTCGGTTTCATCCCCCACGCTGCAGCCGGCCGCACAGCGGCGGCACTGATAGCACGCACTGAGGTTCTGGCCGGAGCGCGCCATTACCTCGGCCAGAAAGGGTTGGGTTTGAGCGGGATTGATGTCGATAGCGGGTGCGGCCATGAATGATTCCTCCCCGTTGCGGGATGCGAAGGCTTTACCTGACGGCGGGGCGCCTTCCATGGGAATGACACACTGAACAGACCGGCATGCGCGGAAAACCATGTTCAGTCGTGCTGACGATCACTGGCGGACAACGGCAGTTTACCGGGATTTAAAGGTCCGGAAAATCCTGGGAGGTCAAAAAAGCAACCATTATGCCAGCGCGCTTGATGGCGCGGGCAATTATGGATAATATATAAATATTAAATGGTTATGTCGTTTCGGTCGGGAGGGGAGGGAGGTCGGGCGGCGCCGGCGGGCAGGTGGGGCTGTCCCAATTTGGAACGGTATGGATTAAATTGGTAGGGATCGCAATAAGTTATTGGTGATATGCCATTTTGGAACGGTCTATTTTGGCAGATATTCGCTTTTTAAACGGCCGGATGGGACGGATCGACTGTCCGGCGGAGGGGCGACCCCTTTTACAGCGGGCCGCCCGGATCCAATTCAATTCCGGTGCTTTTCCTGCTCCTCCTTGGACATCGTCCAGAAGGGGGTGCCGTCGCTGGTGACCCGCACCTTGAAATCAAAAAAGTCGCCTTTTTTGATCTTGGCCGCCATAAAAACGAACTCGCCGTCAATTTCCGCCCAAACGCCTTTGACCTTGACCCGGTCACCCCGCCGTATCCCGATATCCTGGGGACCCGCAAACCACTCCGGGCACACTTCAACCAGATTGACGCTGCCTTCGCCCTCCTCCACCAATAGGGCGGTGGCCGGCGACATGCCCGGCATGGGCACGACGGTAAAGACTTTTTTGACATAGCCCTTGAAAGAATCCAGTTCCCGGGGATCATAGAGTTTGTTGTAAGGGGAATCCTTGCCCCAGCCCCCCATGTCGCGCGGGTCTTCGGCCATGGCGGTTCCCGAGGCCATCAGCATCATGGTGATGATGGTCACAGCAAGCCAGCGTCGGGTAAGATCTACGGGTCGCTTCATTGTTCCTCCAGTTCGTCTATCATCTGATGGGCACGGGGCATTGCCGCCTTGCGACCGTGATTCGGCCGCTGCACGCGTTCACCCTCTTCTCTGCGGGATGGGTGGGTCTCCGCGCTGCTTGACGCTTCTCCTCCACGGCTATCCCGATCGATATACGGTTCAACCCGCCGTCTGGGGGACATTTATAGACCCCGCGCAATGCCTTTTCATCACTATAGGACGTCTTGAACAGATAACAAGTCGACATTGCAGACATTATTCGGGGGTTGCGGGGGAGTGTCCGTCGGTGGGCACGGGTTCCATGTGCAGGCCGCTGGCCTGCATTTCCCAGTAGAAAATGAATTCGTCGAGCCTGTTAAGGGGGTTGTCGCTGTCCCAGTAGGCGTATTGCCCTAAGTCCTGGCTTAGAAAGTCATTCCAGAAAAGGTCCACCAGGGTTTCTTCGGTAATGGTGGCGTAAATGAAGGTCGGGCGCAGTTCAAAGCACTTCATGTTGGCAATCAGGTTGCATTCCGGAACCCAGGTGGTTTCCCGTGTGTTCTGATCCTCGGCTTTGCGGAAGGTCACGGGGCTGCCCGAGTTGAAGACAAACTCCAGCAGCTTGTTGCGATGGTCGCAAAACCACCACCAGTCCGATTCGCTGTCATGAATAATATGACGCGCCAGCCCATTGATCTTGAGATGATGGCGCAGATCCTCAGGGGTTTTCAGCTTGAGTTGGATGACGTCGTTATAGTCCACAATGTGGTCCTCCAGGATTCGTTTTCAGACAAGCCTTAACTATCATTTACCGTCAACCGGCGACAAGATTATTCAATCAGAGCACTTTGACCACCGCCAAGGTGATGTCGTCCTCCTGGTGGGGGCCGGAAAAGGCGTTTACGGCACTGAATACGGCATCCCGGATGGTGTGCGCATCGCAGTCGTGATGCTCCCGGACGATCTGGCAGAGACGATCCTTGCCGAACATTTCCCCCTGGGGATTGAAGGCTTCCCAGATGCCGTCGGTTCCGATGACGATGACTTGCCCGGCGGCACCCATCGGCCTGGAGGAAGTTACGAAATCATAGTCCGCTTCAATCCCCAGCGCCATTCCCTCGCCGGTCAGCTCCGCGAACTGGTCGGTACGGGGGTCATACAGCAGGGCCGGGTCGTGGCCGGCCCGCACCCAGTGCAACCGGCGGTGGGCCATGTCGAATTCCAGATAGAAGAGCGTGATGAAGTCGCCGGTTTTCGACGTGTCCGGAAACAGCAGGCGATTGACCAGGGTGATCCGACGGGCCGGGTCGGCCTCCAGGATCGACATACTGCGAATCATGGCGCGCGCTGTGGTCATCAGGAGGGCTGCGGACACTCCATGGCCGGAAACATCGCCCACCACCACGGCCATGGACGTATTGCCGTCGGCGCCGCTTGGGAAGACATCATAGTAATCACCGCCGGTTTGGTCGCAATAATGGCTGTCGCCGGCCAGATCCAGACCGGGCAGCTTGGGGGCCTGGACCGGGAGCAGGTTGCGCTGAACCTGGCGGGCGAGTTCCATGGATTGGCTGAGATACCAATGGGCTTCGAGCCGGGGCACGATGTCGTTGAAAGCATTGATCAGGGTGTCGCGCTCGTCGCCGGTATGCTCGTTGATGCGTACCGTGAAGTCCCCGGTGGATAATCTGTTCCAGGCCCTGACCATAACGTAAAGCGGTCGCAGAATGGTTCGGGTGCCGATCCATCCCACCAGGAGGACCAGCACCAGCAGCAGGGCCGCGATGATGCCGGTCACGCGATAGATGTGATGCGTGTGGTCCAGAACGTTTTTGCCCACCTGATCCGCGAGGGAGGAAACCAAACTTTTGGGGACGATCAGAATAATCCAGAGGGCTGTATCCACCGGGGCGTGAAATCGGGCGAAGGCCCAGATGGAGGGGCGGGTGTTGTAAGGCAACTCCATGGCGCCGCTGCCCTGCTTCTCAAGGGCGTCGACCAAGGCCTTATCCTGGGACGGGTCGGAAAAGCGGAAAAAGGTCTCCCGGCTTTCATTCGGGAAGTCGCGATTGCCATCGCGTGGACTGCCGCTGGCGATGATTTCGAGCTTCTGGAGGCCCTCGTCGTTTTCGGTTTCGGGGATGACAAGGAAGGCCAGCGTGTCTTGGGACCACTGGGATTGCAGTTGATCCATCTGCATAAATTCGCCGGGCAGCATATCGATGGCGGCGACGCCGATAAAGCGGCCCTGTCCGTCGCGAATCGGTTCGGCCACGGTAAAAACCAGATCTTGTGTCGAGCTGTCCTTATGGGACAGCCAGGTCAGCTTTCCGTGCTGTTTGGTCTCCACATACCAGGGGCGTTTCCGGGGATCGAATCCCGCGCCAATATGACCGTGTCCGGGAAAGGAGATATGCAGTCCGTTCGCCAGACCGATGTATACCCGGTGGGCTACCGCCTGGTTGACCTGGAAGATATCCTTGATAATCGGCGTGAGCTTCTGAAGGCGTACAATTTGCGGCTTCAGAACATTTTCCTTGCCGGCCGGTATCACGACCACCGGGGCGCTGGTGCTGACGGCCGACGGCATCAGGACGCCGCCGGCCGTTGCACGGCTGTAGCGCCATGACATCTGCACGTCCGGCGGTGCTGTTTCGGGGTGGTCGAAATCGTGCGGGGTATAGAACGGCTCCTCCGACGGAAGGGCCGGCGAGGCCAGAGCATTCGCGGTGCTGCCCGCGAGATACTGGAGGGAGAGTTGCAGGCTGGCGACATGCTGGCTGATCGCATCGGCGGATACCCGGGCGCTTCGTGTCAGATCCCGACTGAGGGCGGCGGTCTGCTGGGTCCGGGCGTCGTGTGAGAGCGCCGCTCCCAGACGGTTGATGCTCTGTCGGCTGGTGACGGTGATGATCAGCAGCGGTGTCAGGCTGAAGGCCAGCAGAATGATGAAGACTTTGTAGCGGATGCTCATGGCGCGGTCCCCGGTCTATGTATTCAAAGCGCTCAAGCGTCATGTCAATTCCATGACGAGGGGCGATCTTATGACAGGACGTGGCGTTTGGTCATTTCTGATATGGCAATATAACTATTTGGAAATAAGGCAATTAATATGAAACGAGGGTCGTGTGCCAGATGGCCTGGATCTTGCTAATCCCTATTTCCGATCATTTTTCGGCCCATGCATAGCCAAGTGCTGCGGTTTGCCGGGCGGTATGACAATTTGTTGTGAGGTGATTCCATGTCTTCTGGTACCATTGCGGCAGGGAAAAAGACAAGCCCATCTTCCGGCGGGTCGCGGCAGCCCATCGGCGTGGATATCGGTACGGCCAATATCGTCGTTTACATGAACGGTCAAGCCGGCGCCAAGGCCCAGATGGAAGCCAATGCCTTTTTTACGGTGCCGGCCCTGCCCAACACGCGCAAGATTCTGGAAACCAAGGCGGTACGATTCTTTGAAAAGGACGACCGCCTGCATGTCATTGGCAACGCGGCCGAGGAGTTTGCCAGCATCCTGGGAGGAACGACCCGTCGTCCCATGGAAAGCGGCCTGGTCAACCTGAAGGAGAGCGACAGCATCCGTGTCATCCAGGCCATTTTGGATCCCATGATCCCGCCGCCGGCCCAAAAAGACCAACCGCTCTGGTTCAGCGTGCCGGGGGAGCCGGTGGGCCAGTCCGGCGCCATCATTTTCAACGAATCGATTTTCAAATCCTATCTCAAAGGGCGCGGATATGCGCCACGCGGCATCAACGAGGCCATGGCCGTAATCATCGCGGAACTGACCGATCAGAACGCCACCGGGATCGGCATCTCCCTGGGGGGCGGGATGTGCAATATCTGTTTTTCCTATCTGTCGATTCCGGCGGTCACCTTCAGCATTCCGAAAGGGGGCGACTCCATCGACCAGACCGTGGGCCTTTCGGTGGGGGAGTCCGCCACCAAGATCAAAGGCATCAAAGAGCAGGAACTGGATCTGAGGGCTGCCCCCCGGAACAACATCGAACATGGGCTGCATGCGGCCTATGACGACCTTTTCACCCGTCTGGCCCGGAGCCTGGCGGAAGTTTTCAGGGGGGCCGATACCATGCCGCGCCTTAAGCAGGCCGTGCCGCTGGTGTTGAGCGGCGGTACCGTGCTTCCGCCTGGCAGTCGGGAGCGATTTGAAGCGATTCTGGACGAGGTGGAACTGCCGGTCCGGATCGCGAAGGTCATCCAGGCCAGGGAACCGCTGTTGGCCACCGCCAAAGGCGCTTATATGATGGCCGTTGCCGAAGATGAAAAGTGATCCGCCCAAAAGCGTCGCCATCTATGCCGCTAAAACCGTGCGGGGGCAGATCATTGCCCGGTCATTGGCCCTGTGCGGCATTGCGGTGAGCCTCGATACGCGGCCGGAAGCAGCCCTTGCCAGGATCGAAAAGGGCGAAGCCGGGCTCCTGCTGGTGGATGTCAACAATCACTTGCAGGCGGAAAGCGAACTCATTGGCTCCCTTGCCCGCCACCTGGCGGACAGTCTGCTGATCACGCATACGGATCCTCATGACCGGGCCACCCTGGAAGCGTTGGGCATCGATTCCCAAAATTGCATTGAGGGCCCCCTGGACCCGGAGCAGATCTATGTTGCCGTGGAGGCGTTTTTTGCCGCGGGGGGTGGTTCGGGGTCTGCCGCGCGCCAGCTCCATGGAAAACAGTGGCGCATGGGTGAGCGGGGTCGGAGGATGCGACGCCGGGCCGGTAAGGTATTCCAGCGCGCTTTGCAGGCTTCGGGTCACAGGGTCGGACGGTGGCGCATGACCATCATGCCGTGGATGACGGCGCTGCGGCCGGTGCGTCATTTTCTCATGGTTACGGGTTTTCTGGCCGCCGGCGGGGCGGCCGGCTATCTCTTCTGGTGCCTCTCCACCCTGCCCGACATCGATCGCCTGAACCATTTCTCACCGTTCAAAGCCTCCAAGCTGTACTCCTATGACAACCAGCTTTTGGCCGAGCTCTACGAACAGCGGCGCACCCCGGTGGTCCTCAAGGACGTGCCGCCGCATGTGCGCAAGGCCTTCATCGCCGTGGAGGACGCCCGTTATTTCCAACACAGCGGTATTGATCCCATCCGTATTGCCGGAGCCCTGTGGGCGGATATCAAAGCCGGTGAATATCGTCAGGGCGGCAGCACCATCACCCAGCAGCTCTCCAAGATGATCTTTCTGGAATCTGAGAAAACGATTACCCGCAAGATCAAGGAGATGGCCATCGCGATCCAGATGGAACGGCGCTATTCCAAGGACCGTATTCTGGAGCTCTACCTCAACCAGGCCTACTTCGGCAGTCAAACCTACGGACTCCAATCGGCCGCCGAAGCCTATTTCGGGAAATCGGTGGGGCAATTGACGCTGGCCGAAGGGGCCTTGCTGGCGGCCCTGCCCAAAGCGCCGAGCGCCTACTCCCCCTTCCAGAACCCCGAGCGATCGCGCTACCGGCGAAATTTCGTCCTGCAGCGCATGCAGGCCAACGGGTTGATCTCCCGGGCGGAGTGCCAGGCGGCCATGCAGGCGCCCCTGCCCACCGTGTTCCATGGCCGCGTCTTCCAATCGCCTTATTTCGTCGACTTTTGTCAAAAACGTCTGGAAGAAACCTATGGCGACCGTCTCGCCACCAGTGGTCTCACGGTTTACACCACCCTCGATGCCCGGCTGCAGGCCGCCGCGGAAAGCGCTATTCAACACGGCGTGGGGGCGCTCGCGGAACGGGGAATCGCGAATGTCCAGACAGCTTTGGTGGCTCTGGCCCTCGACACGGGCCAGATCAAGGCGATGGTGGGCGGCACGGACTATGGCCGCACCCAGTTCAATCGTGCCACCCAGGCTCTGCGGCAGCCGGGTTCGGCCTTCAAACCGTTTGTTTATCTGGCGGCCTTGCAGAAAGGATTGCGACCGGATTCACGCATCCAGGATCTGCCGGTGGCCGTATCGGTGAACAACGGCCGGCAGACCTGGCGGCCCCGCAATTACACCGGGCGCTTCAGCGGCGAAGTGACCCTGAAAGAAGCCCTGACACGATCCCTCAACGCGGCAACCGTTCATCTGGCCCTGCAAGTGGGGCTCACGGACATCATTGAAACAGCCCGCCTGGTGGGGATTCAGAGCAAATTGCATGCGGTCTATCCGACGGTATTGGGGGCCTCGGAGGTGACCTTGCTCGAACTGGTGGCCGCCTATGGGGCCCTGGCCACCGGCCGGCGGATCGTGCCGGTTTGCATGGATCGGATTATCGACAAGGGGGCCGCCACCATCTGGGACCCCGGCATCCCGCCGACCGCCATTCTGCCGGCTACCTCGGTTGCGGCGATCCGCGAGATGCTGGCCGCGGTGATCAGCGACGGAACGGCGCGGCGTGCCCTTAGCTTGGGGCGCCCGGTCTACGGCAAGACGGGCACCACCAATGGCAATGCCGATGCCTTGTTTGTCGGATTCGACGCATCGCTGGTGGTCGGGGTATGGGTGGGGCGGGACGATCGTCTTCCCATCGGACCCAAAGAAACCGGCGCTCGCGCGGCGCTGCCCATATGGATCGAATTCATGAAACGGGTTCCGGCCGCCGGGATGCGGATGGCCGCCGTCAACATTCGGTAGCTGACGGGTTTGCCCGTGCCAACCCGCCGGTCGCTGTTTTCTGGTTTTAGATCGCCTTGGCTTGCGGAGCGATAGGCCCGCTCACGATGGATGCATGTGCGATCGCTTTCGTTGCCGGATCGGCATCCATGGCCGCGAAGGCGTCTGCCAGCTGGACCTGATTCCGGCCCCCGGTTTTGGCCTTATAGAGGGCCTGGCCGGCCCAGCCGACCAGCGCCTCCGCGGGCGTAAGGTGGTCGGGCACACCGCCGGCCACGCCCAGGCTGACGGTGGCTTTCAAGATGGCCTGTCCGCTCTTCAACCGATGGGCCGCTATTTCCTGCCGCAGGGATTCCGCCAGGACGGCGGCATCTTCCAGCGGTGTGCCCGGGAGCAGGATGGCAAATTCCTCGCCGCCATAGCGGGCGATCACATCGGTGCAGCGTTTAAAGGACGTCCGCAGGATGCCGCAAAATAGGAATGCCAGCCAGGCCGGGTAGGCGATGGAAGGCTGCTGCTGGTGGAAGCCCGTCGCGAAGACGATAATGCTCCAGATGGCCACATAGACCGGAATCCCGGGGATCGAGCGTTCCACCAGATCCCGGGACAATCGTTCCCTGAATTGCGCTTTCAGACCGTGTGTCATATGTTGTCTATACCGGTTTCCGCTGCACCGGTTCCCCTTTTGACACCATTGCGCGAGGTTGCCATGGACCAGGATTCCCCGAAACCTGCCGGGACCGTTATCGCCCTCTCCGTGAGCAAATCCAAAGGTGAGAAAAAAAGCAATATCGACTCCGGCCGGTTTATCGTAAATCACGGCCTGGCAGGCGATGCCCATGCCGCCGACTGGCACCGTCAGGTTAGTTTGCTGGGCGTCGAGAGCATTGCCAAAATTCAGGCGGCCGGCATGGATGTGACGCCCGGTAATTTCGCTGAAAACGTGACCACCGCCGGGTTGCGCCTTTGGGAGCTGCCCATCGGCACCCGGCTCCACCTCGGCGACGAGGTCCGGCTCGCGGTCACCCAGATCGGCAAGACCTGCCATCGACGCTGTCAGATCTTTCATCAGGTCGGCGACTGCGTGATGCCCCGCGAAGGCATTTTCGCCAGGGTGCTGCAAGGGGGCACGGTTCGGGTCGGCGATGCCATTGCGATCGTTGATGGGGCGTCTGACCCACAATAACGCCTCCCGTTGAGGGGCTCCCGCCCTAGGTTGTCATAAATCCTATCGGTTGTTTGGCGGTTAGGCTTGATTGGAAAATTCAGATCGTAATTGACGCGCAGGATAATGAGGGGCGTTTATTCCTGTTGGAGGTTGCGGGATGTCGAAAGCAAACCCCATGGAAACACTTGCAGCAACGGTGCTCAATTCCCTTTCAGCCCATATCGCCATCCTGGACGCCGATGGCGTCATCCTGGAAACCAATGAGGCCTGGCGCAGGTTTGCAGCGGAAAGCAGCGCTGCAACGGATACCGAACAGGGCATGGGGATGAACTACCTTTCCATCTGCGATGCCGCCCAAGGCCCGGGGTCCCGCGATGCCCAACGGGTGGCGGAGGGCATCCGGCAGGTGATCCGGGGCGATCTAGGCGAATTCCTCTATGACTATCCCTGCCACTCACCATCCGGCAAGCACTGGTACTACATGCGGGCGGTCCGTAGCGCCGGTGAGGATCCCCTGCGGGTGGTGGTCAGCCATGAGGACATTACCGCCTTGAAGCTGACCGAAGAGGCGCTGCGCCGCAGCCGCCAGGCCCTGAACGAGCAGGCCCGTAGTCTCGAGGAATCCAACATTGCCCTCAAGGTCTTGCTGGATCAGCGGGACAAGGACCGGGAAGCGCTGAAGCGCAAAGTGCTGTCGAACGTCAAAGGTTTGGTGATGCCCTATGTTGCGAAATTGAAGGGCGCACGCCTGAACCCCCCCGAGCGTACCCTGGTCGAGATCGTGGAATCCCATCTCCTGACCATGTCTTGAGGCAAGAAGGGTGGGAGGATTACAGGGCTGACAAAGATCGAGAAATGTGTATTGAATCTATGTGTTAGGGGCTTAGGGATGATCCGCAATCAACAAAACCCTTGCGCTTAAAATAGGTGGATACTAGTTTTTAGCATCCAGCATCCAGCATCCAGCATCCAGCATCCAGCATCCAGCATCCAGCATCCAGAGAAATCCGCAAGGATCTCAGATGTCCAGCCGGTCAGATCGCAGGGCGTAGGCCATGGCGATGCCGATCACGAAACCCACCGCCAGATTGATGGCCAGGGTGATGCCCAGTATGGTGAGGGCCACGAAAAGATCCTTGCGGGCTTTGACGTCCATGACGGTCAAGGCCAGCTGACTGCCGGCAAACAGCAGCATGACGCCCAGAACGGCCATGGGAATGAGATAGATCACGGCCAGGGCATGAACGCCCAGAAGAACGGCCAGCAGGATGAAGACCGCCCCGATGATCAGGTTGGAGCCGGCCGTGCGGGCCCCGAAGCGGTAGTGGGCGGCCAGTCCTCCGGCCCCATGGCAGATGGGCATGCCACCCAGCACAGCGCTGGCCAGGTTGGCGAACGCCATGCTGATGGTCAGGGCCCGATAGGTCACCCGGCGGGAAGCTTGGCCGAAGTATTCCTGTGACAGGTCGGCGTTGGCCACGACGGCATTGCCAAGGGTCATGGGCAGCTGGGGCAGGACCAGCACAAAAAGCGCCATGGCCCAGTCGGTTTGATCCGGCCAGCCGAAGGGCAGCCAGTGCGGCAGGTTCAATCCGACTTCCAGCCGGTTGAATCCGTCGTGGGTGCCGAGGATCAGGCCCACGACGGCGCCGCCCAATATCACCATCAGCCCGGCCGGAAAGCGCCGGTCGCTGACAAACCGCATGACGATCCCTCCGGCCAGGATGCCCAGGAAAATGCCGATGGGGATGCCGCCAAGGGCTTGGAGGCTGAGATGGGGTTCAGCCGTCCCGGCCATGGCCTGGAATTTGGACTGCCCCACGATGAAGCGGGTTCCCTCCGTCATGAGCAGCACCCCGGTGGAGAGCTGCACGCCCCGGATAACGGCTTTGGGGGTGTAGCGGCCGATGACGTCGACCAGCCCCGTCACCCCGACGAGAAACAGCAGCCCGGCCATCCAAAAGCCGGAGGCGGCGATTTCCTGGGCGGACAGTCCGGTGGCGATGGCGTAGGCGCCGATGACCTTCATGGGTTGGACCGGCACCGTAACGCCGAAATACAGGCCGGAGCCGATGTAGAACAGACCGATGGTGAGCAAAAGCCCCATGGGATCGAGGCCGTTGATCAAGATCATGCCGATCAGCATGGGGAGCAGGGTGCCCAGGTCGCCGAGGGAGCCGGCGAACTCCAGGCGGTTGAACGCAAAGCGCTGCGACATCGTCTACTCCTGCTGAGGGTTCACCCTATAGCGATATATGATCTATCGATCATTTCTACTGTGCTTTAGGGGGAAAATCAATTGCTATGGTGGTTGTCTCCCGGAGGGGCTATCGGAAACCCATGGGCAGTCATAAAGTTCCGCATAAGAACAGCCAGTTGACGGGGACGCTCGATCGGCAACGCATGGCCGGTATCCGGTACGACGGCCAGAGTCGCCTCAGGGAGAGCGGCAACCATGGCGGCGGCCTGGGCCGGATCGGCGATCGCGTCCTGTTCGCCGCAAGCCACCAGCACCGGGATGGCGATTTCCCCCAACCGGCGCATGACAGACGGCCGTGCCCCTACGGCATGGAGCGCGTGCAGGAGCGCGTGTTTGGGCATGGCACGCCATCGGCGGCACCAGGCGGCGGCGCATTCGGGGTTGGCTGCGCGGAATTGCGGGCTGAAAAAGCCTTCGGCCGCGATCCGGAGCATTCCCTTGCGGAGGCCGGTGAACCGGATCGCGAGGGCCAGTGATTCCAGTTGGGCCTTGCGTTTCGGCGCTTCTTCTTCCGCCGAGGTGGCGATCAGCACCATGGCGCTGATGCGATGGGGTGCGAGGAGGGCCGCCTGCAAGGCGGCCATGCCGCCCAGACTATGGCCCACCAGCGCCGTCCGCTCAAGGCCAAGGCGGTCCATCACCGTCAGGATGTCGCCGGCGATATCCTTCACGGACCAGGGACGGCGGGAATCGTCACTGCCACCATGCCCCCTGAGCGCCATCCTAACGACGCGAAAAGAAGGCGATAATTCATGGGACAAATCATCGAACATATGATGATCGCACCCCAGGCCGTGAAGACAGAGCAGCGGCTGCCCCCGACCGGATTCAATAACCCGGAGGGCGAGACCCTGCGATATGATGCGGTATTCTTTTTGATCCATCCCGACGACAGAGAAATGGTTGTGGAAAGACACCGCCAAAGACTGACTGGGGAGCGTCCGCCTTCCGACAATTCCTTCCGGATCATCGACAAGGCCGGTCCCAATTATGGGTTCAGATCAATGCGGCGCCGATCGCATGGGAGGGCCGGCCGGCGACGATCAGTCTCATCCGGGACATTACGGAACAGCGGCGGCTGGAAGAGCCACTGCGACAATCACAGAAAATCGAATCCCGCAACCGCTAAACCATAGACGGCGTCCACCCCCTTCGGCCAATAACTGTGGTTTGGAGGCCTCGTCACGATTCTCACCCCAGGTTTTTTGCAAGAACCCTTCGGATCGCATCTGTCAGTCGATAGGCATTAATCGGTTTTATGATCAACTCCGATATGCCCGTGTCGCGGGCCGCCCTTTCAATGGTTTCGCTAATAAATCCGGAGGTAAGAATCACCGGAATCGATATCCCGGCTTCTCTAAGCGCCTTCGCAATCTCCAGCCCGGTGATTTGCGGCATGGCATAGTCGGTAATCACGATGTCAAAGGCGAGCGGATGTTTTTTTAGGACCCTCAGTGCCGTCACGCCATCGGTAAAAGCGGTCACGCTGTAGCCGATATTGCTCAGGATCGACTGAATCACCGTGGCGATGGCTTTTTCATCGTCGATGACGGCAATCTTTTCGGTTCCCGGCTTTAGCAAGGGCACGATTTGGGATCCTCCGGCCACCTCGACATCGCTGACGGGGAAAAAGATATCGAAACGCGTGCCCTTCCCGACAGTGCTGCGCGCCGTAATGATCCCACCGATTTTCTTGACAATGCCGTGGACGACGGAAAGCCCCAAGCCGGTGCCTTCTCCTTGCGTTTTAGTTGTAAAAAACGGCAGAAATATTTGGTCAAGGACCTCCGGGGCGATACCCGCCCCCGTATCGGACACTCCCAACCGAAGGTGCTTGCCCTGTTTGACATCGGGATGCGTCTTGGTGAATGTTTCATCAAGGAAAACATCGTCAAGGGCCAATGTGATGGTACCGCGGCTTTCCCCGATGGCATGCACGGCATTCGTGAAGAGGTTCATGACGACTTGATGGATCTGCGTCGGCTCGGCCAAAATAGCGGCATCGCTGGTTAGGTCCGCTTCGATATGGATCGTGGCCGGTATGGAAGCACGCAGCAGTTTCAGGGCTTCTTTTAGAACCGGCTTGACCGAGATGGGTCTGAGCTCGACTTCGGTCTGTCGGCTGAACGTCAGGATTTGGTTCACGAGCTCGCGCGCCCTTTCCGAAGCACGAATGATCTCCCGCATGTAATATTCAGTTTCCGGATCGTTGCCTTCCGCCATCAACGACAGCTCGGCATAGCCGAATATCCCGCTCAAGATATTGTTGAAGTCATGGGCGATCCCCCCGGCCAGGGTGCCGATGGCTTCTAACTTCTGTGCCTGCTGCAACCGTTTTTCAGACATCAATTCGCTGCTGATATCCCGCCCGATTTCAAGATAGCCGCCGATCGCCCCGCTGGCGTCCCGCAAAGGCACGAACATGACATCGAGGGTAACGGTGCCGTTGTCGTCTCTTTTGAGTTGCATCCGGCCTGACCATGGAATCCCGGATTCAAGCGCTTCCCAAATTTCTTCGGCGGAAATGTTGCCGGCCCCGCTGAGGTCGGGCTCCGTTCCAATGAGTCTCTCCGGTTTCGACCCGGCGATTTTGCCAAACGCCGGGTTAGCAAAAACGATCCGGCGATCGACACCGATTTGCAGAATCATTTCGGTCGAATGCTGCGTCACTTGATTCACCATCTCCATCACTTCCTGAACGGGCGTACTGATTCGGTTCGTATAGATGTTGATGGTTGCGACGATGACAAGGCAGAAAACCGCCCCGCAGACGACAATCAAGGACAGGACTTTCGTCACCGGAGACATGACCTCATATTGGTCCTGCGAAAAAACAACCGTCCAGCCGGTGAGGGCCACATCGGTTAATGCGACGATCTTTTCCGATCCCTTGAACCGATAGGATGTGGCGCCGGTCGCCCGGGCCGCCACTAATTTTTTGATCTCCTCCGTGCCGGGTAGATCCAGGAGACGCAATTTGAAATTATAGTCCTTGTTCGGGTGCATCAGAACGAGGCCGTCCGAATCAATGAGAAAGGTGAATCCGGTGCTTCCGACGCTTCCATGGGCAAGGTTATTGACGACAAAATCGCTGTTGAAAGGGATGCCGACGACTCCGTAAAAGGCCTCCTTTTCTCGGATGGGGGCGCAGACAACAATGATTGCCTCATTTAGTGTGGCAATTCCTTTAGATAACAGGGGGCCTCCCACATTGGCCTGGCCCTGTTTGGCTTTGAGAAAATAATCCCGGTCCGATAGGTCGAGACCGATTTGTTGGTGGGAATGGGCATTTGCCCTGGTAATACCGTTTTGGTCCAGCAGGAAGATTGTGAAATAGTCGCTGCCGATGCCCTGGTAGACGGACTCCAGTTCTTTTTGGGCGGCTGTGTAATCGCCGTTCCTGGAGGCCGCAATGACATCCGGATCGGCCGCTATGCTACGTGCAAGCTCGATTTTCTGTGTGAGGAGCGCCCCGATGTGATCGGCGACATCCTCGACATTATGCACCGCTCTATCCGCAGTGATCGCCACAAGGGATTCGGACAGCTGCAAATAGACGATCAGCCCGATGCAGAAAAAGGGAATCAGGACCGCGGTGATCCCCCCCACTATCATCCGGGTTTTCAAGGTCTTGCTGTTGATCATGGTTGCTCCGGGATTAAACCAGGTTATCGGCAGCGCCTAGCGCGTATTGGGTTCATATCGGTTGGGCCTCTATTTTACTTGACCCCCCGGTGAGCCTGCCGGACCAATGGAGCCGCCCACGACCCGGTTAGGCGCGACTGCCAGCGCCCTTCCTTCTTCCCGCAAGGCGCGGCGCAGAATTTTGCCGACGGCGGATTTCGGCTGCTCTTTGCGGAATACGACGGTTTTGGGGGCCTTGTAGGCCGCCAGCTTCTGGCGGCAAAATTCGATGACCTTCTCTTCGGTCAGCTCGACAGCCGCACGGGGGACGACAAAGGCCTTTACGGTTTCGCCCCGGTAGGCGTCCGGCACCCCTATGGTGCAGGTATCGACGATATCCGGATGCTGAGAAAATGGTAGGCGGATACCTGGGGATAACGGATCGTCGCGGGAACGTCGAAATCATAATGCCGCTGCCAAGGTCGAGCATTCATGGGCAACCTCCTCTCTTGAAGATCCAAATGGATCGGGCGCACAAGTTTGCGATGCGAATTGCGTGGGGAACTGATCGGCGGAGGAGATCGCACGGCACGGGGGTCCAAAAGGAAGCTTGCGCAATTGGTGCATCTAATACCTGCTGGTATGGGGGGGGATACTAACCCGATGATGTGGCCGGGCGCAAGCTTCACCATAGCCGCCAGCGATTGTCAAGATTCTCAGTCGAGGAAGGATCTTTTAATCCCCGTGACGGTAAGACCCGACAGCTATGCGGGGCATCCGGCAGGATCGGTGGATTTGGGGGCGGCCGAATGGCGAGGGATAGGGTCGGGGGGAAGCCGGTGCCTCAGCGCTCCTTTTGCTGTTCTTCCAGCAAGGCTTTCATCATTACCGCGTCTTCAAACGGTTCAGGCGATTCACAGATGAGGGTTGTCTGCTTGCCGTGGTGAATGAGGGCCTCCCGCAGAGGGCGGAAATGTGCGGGCTGCAGGCTGCAGAAAGGTCGTGCTGAAGTGACCCTGATGATGCCGTTATCCATGATTTGCGAGGATTCAATCAGGAATAGGATTCTCGCATACCATGCCCTTTTCCCCTTGACAACCAAAGGTCGGCCTACGTTATATGCGGATATAGACATCACAAAGACAGGGACGTACGCACAGTCCTAAAGACTCTACCACGTTCGAACAGCCGATCTTGCCGCGGGATTTCAATTCGATCATTATAGTCCATCTGCGTGATCGAAGTCTATTGGGTAGCGTAGTCCTGACAACCCGCGGGGCCCTCCCGATGGAGTAAAGCGGACTGGAACAGCCGGCGTTTGCTCCGATACCCCCCCCCTCGGCAACCAAGCCTCGGCCGACAGCGCCGAGGGGGTCTGCGACCTCAACGACTTGGCTGTGGCTCCGATCCGATTGAAGGAAGAAGGACATATCCACAGCGTTGTTCTTTCGGATTTCGCCCCCTATTTCGGCGACGGCCTTCATTCTGGATCACCGGTCCCCAATGCCAAAGGGGCTGGCCGGCCCCAGACCGATTCGTGGACGGCGCGGCGGTGCTCGTAGGCGCGTTGGATAATTACGAAAACCGGACGCATGACCGATATGAGGCGTACGCGTGATAGATGCCGCCGATAACCCGGTTGCAGCCCCGGAGCGACCATGATCAACAGCAAAACCTTAAAAACGCGAATGTTGGTGGGAGGGATCGCTGCGGTCCTGATCCCCTTTTTCATTATCGGTCTGATCGTCTATGGGCAGCTTTCCAAATCCCTGTTGGCGTTGACCATGGAAAGAGCGGTCCACCATGTGGAGGATGCGGCTGAACGCATCGAGACCGTTCTCAAACAAAAAATCGAATTGGCCCGCAGCATTGCAGCCGATCCGGATATCATCGCGGCCTCCAGAAACGGCGCCTATGCGACAGCCCAAAAAGAGCTGGAATCCATTTATCAAGGTATCGGCAGAGATTATTTCACGATTTTCCTGCTGGACCAAAACGGTATCGCCCGGGCGGATGCCCGTTTCCCCCGGCAAATCGGTACGGATCTGTCGGATCGCGACTATTTTTTGAAGGCTAAGCAGGGCCGGGCCAATGTGGGGGGGCCTTTGCCGGCCCGGGGCAGCGCCACACCGGGCGCGTCGGTCATCATTGTCAGCGCTCCCATCCTGGATAAAGGCCGTTTTTATGGCATGGTCGGCATTCCTTTCAATAATGATTTTGTCGTCAATAGCCTTGCAAAGGGAGAATTCGGGACGACCGGTTTTACCTTTTTAATCAATGCGGAAGGGGTTGTCCTCATGCATCCGCAGGAGGCCTATAATTTTAAATTGCGCTTTTTGGACCAACCCGGCACGGAGAGCATCAAAAGGTTGGCGGAAGCCAAAACGACAGGGGCCACTTCCTATCGGATCAACAGTTTGGAAAAGATTGCCGGGCTGGCTCATGTGGCGGCTACCGGCTGGACGGTTGTTTTTTCCCAGGACCGGCAAGAAGCCATGGCACCAATGACGAAAATCCTGTCCCTCATTGTCATCTGCGCCGTGGCTTTCTGCATCGTTATCATCGTTGCCATCAATATTTATACGAACCGAATCAGCACGCCTGTCCAGGAAGTCATGGAGGTGGTGCATCAGGTCACGCAGCATTCGGCTGAAATGATTCTGCAAATGGGCGTCGATCGCCGGATCGTTTCCACCAACCCGGCGTTTGAGGAAGTTACCGGTTTGAAAGCGGAACGGATCATCGGCACGGAGCCCGACCTCAGCGGCGCCCTGAATGCCTCTGCCGACCAGATTTGGGAAGCGCTGGAATCCGGAATTCCATGGTCGGGTCGCCTGCGGTTTCAAAAGAACGCCGACCTCAACCTTACCCTCGATGTCATGTTCGTGCCCTTGCGGGACAGTAACGGAGCAATCGGCGGTTACCTTGAGATCGGACGGGACATCACCGACGAGCTTATGGTTGAAAAAAGATTGCAACAGGCTCAAAAAATGGAAGCCATCGGCACCCTGGCCGGTGGCATCGCCCATGATTTCAACAATATCTTGAGCGGAATCTTAGGGTATGCCGAGCTGGCTTTGATGGAAACTACAAACAATCCTGAGACCGAGACTTATATGCGGGAGGTCATCCGCGCCTCGGAAAGGGCGCGCGCGTTGGTCAACCAAATACTGACTTTCAGCCGGCAGACCGAGGTCAACCTCAGGCCCATTTCGGTTAAACCGATTTTAAAGGAAGCCCTGAAACTGCTGCGGGCTTCTTTGCCGGCTACGGTTGCCATCAAGGCGAACCTCACCAGTGATGCGGTCATAATGGCCGAACCGACACAGATCCATCAGATCATTATGAATCTGTTTACGAATGCTGTTCATGCCATCGCTGACAGGTGCGGAACCATCACTTTATGGGCGGAAGATTTTATGGTGGATGAAGAATTCGCCCAGACCCATCCCGGTATCAGACCGGGAAACCACCTTCGGCTGGCGGTGGCCGATACGGGCGGCGGTATCGCACCACACCTGCAGGACCAGATTTTCTTGCCGTTCTTTACCACCAAAAGCCAGGGCGAAGGCACCGGTTTAGGACTTTCGGTTGTCCATGGCATCATCAGCAAAATTGGCGGCATTATTACGGTGAGCAGCAGGGAGGGGCAGGGCACACGCTTCGATATTGTCATCCCGGTCTGCGAGTCCGGTGATGCCGGAGAGGGACCCAACACGTTTTGCTTAACGCCGGGAAACGCCAGCATTGCCGTTATTGATGATGAAGAAACCATTGCCGCCGTCATTCGCGCTATTTTGAGTAATGTCGGCTACCGCGTGACGGCTTTTACAGATGGTATGGCAGCATTAAAGGCCCTAAGGAGCGATCCGGAAGCATTTGACGTCGTCATCACCGATTATGCCATGCCGCAAACCACCGGTCTGGAAATTGCGAAGGCTCTCAAAGAAAGCGGGATCATCATCCCGATGATTATCATTACCGGATATGTGAATGAAACGATCGAAAAAGCGGCCCGCGCCACCGGTATAGCGGAGTTGATCATAAAACCGATCAATGCTTATCAGTTGACGGATGCGATTCAGCGTGTCCTAGCCAAAGCAATCGTGTGATTCGCCTGAGAGGCGTTGCCGTATGGTCTCAAGAAGATTCTTAGCTTTGAAATTATACAGATCGGGCCAAATCTATCCGAAGAGGGTCGATAAACGAAAAATGAAGCCTCAAGCATTGAGGGTTCGTCCAAACAGCCACCGCCTTTTCGGATCTTCTAAGACGGTTTCGTAAAAAGTCCGATATCGGCGTTACGCGTATCTTTCGTCACTGCGGCGTACGCAAAGTACACGCCCTTCGGGCCCCGCGACAGCGGTATTCCTCAAGATTCGCAAGCCTTGACCTCGAACAGTTTACGAAACCGTCTAAACAGTGACTTTTTACGAGTCCATCTTCTAACCAATATACTGCGATGACACGAGGTTTCCATTGGCAGCGCTGAATCCAAAATTCAGCTTGTGGACGGCTCCCGCCAAGATCAAGACGCCCTATAAATGGGTGATCTTCGCCTTGCTGCTGTCAGGCTACCTGGTATCGGCGCCGTGGCTGCTGACGCAATTGGGAGACGTAGCGCGTATCTTCGTCTTCGTGTTCACTTTGCCGGTGGCCTTCTTCTGGGGAATGAGGGGGGGCATTGTTGTTTCACTGGCGACCTCGTTTCTGGCCTTCACGCTGCATGTCACTATAGGAGTGCCATTCAGCGGCGGCGCCATCGGCCCCATTTTCCTCTTGCTTATAAACGTCATCGTCGGACGGATGTGCGACTTGAGTTTGCGACTCGAAACGGAGCTTGAGGAAAAACATGAGACGGAAATGGAACTGCAGCGGCACCAAGCCCATCTGGAGAAAAGGATCAGAGAGCGCACCGGCGAATTGACGCGAACCAATCGGGAGCTTCAACAGGAGATCGCCGAACGCCGGCAGGTGGCGAACGCACTGAGGGAAAGCGAGGAAAAATACCGTCTCCTGGTCGAAACCGCCAACGAGGCGATTTTTATCGCACAGGACGGCGTTATCAAGTTCCCAAATCCAAAAACCATCGAGATGACGGGATACTCAGAGCGTGAAGTGGTAGCGATGCCGTTCGTGAACCTGATCCATCCGGACGACAGAGAAATGGTTGTCGAAAGACACCTCCAAAGACTGAACGGGGAGCGCCCGCCTTCCGACTATTTCTTCCGGATCATCGACAAGGCCTGTTCCGAACTGTGGGTTCAGATCAATGCGGCGCCGATCACATGGGAGGGTCGCCCGGCGACGATCAATCTCATCCGGGATGTTACGGAACAAAAGCAGTTGGAAGAGCGACTGCGGCAATCCCAGAAAATCGAATCCATCGGCACCTTGGCGGGTGGAATCGCCCACGAGTTCAACAACATCTTGAGCATCATCATCGGCAATACCGAACTGGCTCTCTATGAGGTCTCCGAGCAGAGCACGGCGGCAAATCATCTTCAGGAGATCCGCAACGCATCGTTGCGGGCCAAGGACGTGGTGAACGGAATTCTGAGTTTCGCCCGCATCGCACCGGCGGAGCGCAAACCGGTGCGGGTAGGCGACGCGGCCAGAGAATCCTTGAAGCTGCTGCGGGCGACCATTCCCGCCACCATCGATATCCGGCCGCACATCACCTGCGATGGGGAAATGATCCTGGCGGATCAAACCGAGATCCATCAGGTGCTCATGAACCTTTGCACCAACGCGGCTCATGCCATGGGAGGCGCCCCCGGAATACTGCGCGTTACCCTGACGCCCGTTCACCTCGACCGTCCGACAGCTATGGCCTACGACGGCCTGAATCCTGGACGCCATGTGCGGTTGTCCGTCGCGGATTCCGGCCAGGGCATCGATCCGAAGGTCAAGGACCGCATTTTCGACCCCTATTTTACCACCAAGGAGATCGGCCAGGGGATCGGCATGGGGCTGGCGATCGTGTACGGCATCGTAAAGAAAAATGAAGGCGCGGTCCGAATCGAAAGTAAGCGGGAGCATGGGACCACCGTCGAGGTGCTGTTTCCCCTGATCGAAACCCACATCGCAGCCGAAGCCCCGGAGGGTGGTGTCCTGCCGGTTGGAATCGAACGGATTCTGGTCGTGGACGATGAGGCCTCCCTGGTGAAAATGATGACCCAGATGCTTGAAAAACTGGGCTACACGGTTGTCGGCACAACCAGCAGCACGGAAGCATTGAGGCTTTTTCAAGCCCAGCCGGAACGCTTCGATCTGGTCATAACGGACATGGCCATGCCGGAAATGGCGGGGGATCGGCTGGCACGGGAATTGTTCGGCTTACGCCCCACCATACCGGTCATTCTCTGCACAGGCTACAGCGACCGGATCGATGAAAAAAGGGCTGCAGATCTCGGGATCGCTGCTTATTGCATGAAGCCCGTTGCCACGGATACCCTGGCCAAAGCGGTGCGCAAGGTATTGGATGAAGCCCAACGGCCAAGGTGAGGCGGATGATCCCATTCGCTTCATTCGGCCTTGCCTGAGGCTTCCTTTTTTATTGCTTTTCTAACAAGGCTTTCATCATGACCGCATCTTCAAAAGGTTCAGGCGATTCACAAATAAGGGTTATCCGTTTGCCGTGGCGGATGAGGGCTTCCCTTAGAGGGCGGAAATAGCCGGGCTGGAGGCGGATGTGCTTTTTTTCGCCCTTGGCCGTGTATTCGATGCCTGAAAAATGGGCATGAAAGCTTCCGGGGAGGACCGGCATCAGGGCGTCATAGTCGATTACGCCCTGGTTGCGGGCATAGAGGTGGGCGAAGTCCACGGTGATGCCGCAGCCGGTATCCTGCATCAGCGCCAGCAGTTCTTCCGTGGCGCCAAACTGGGAGGGCTTGCCGGTAACTTCCGGGCATAGGGTGACCGTCCAGTTTTCGTGGCGGATGTGTTCCTGGAGATCGAGGATCTGGCGGCGGATCATGCGGTAGGTCTCCCGGAGGGAGCGCTTCTGGTAGAAGCCGGCGTGGAAGACCACCTTGCGGGCGCCCATCAGGTGCGCACGGTGGCAGCTTTCCAAAATGCGCTGGCGGCTGGCCGCGATCTTTTCTTCCTCGTAGGCGGCCAGGTTGATGTAGTAGGGCGCGTGCACCGAGAGGATCAGGCCGTGCTCCTTGGCCGCGGCTCCGACGGTCTCGGCTATTTCCGGTTTCATCCGCACACCGTAGGTGAATTCGATTTCCATACAATTCAGCTTCAGGCGCGCGGCCTCCTGGATGCCCTTCACATGGCCCCGGCCGCCGCTGCCGGCCGGGCCGATCAGAATCGATGGTTTTGTGGCTACCGTTTTCATCCGGCCGACCCTATCGAAATTTGGCAGGCATGGCAATGGTCACGGCCGGTCTGGTGGCGTCCCTTTCAGAGCTGCCGCGACATTCACCTGACAGCCGGCTGTCCTCTATTTCAACTTGCGGGAATGATGGTGTTCAGCCCGCATCCGACGGCAATACCTAACCTCGTCTTCCTGATCTTCTGATGAATTCCCAAAGTTGATCCATGGGTTTTTCAAATTCAATTTAGGCGAACGCCAGAATTTGTCTTGACAACTTAACCAATTTACCTTAATTTGCCCCCTAATTTTATAGGTGCCATGTCGTATGCTGAATAATCAATCGCCCATACCCCTCTACCACCAACTGGCCGACCTCCTGACCGCCCGGATTCGGGGAGGCGATTATGCCGTGGGCGATCGGATTCCTTCCGAGCACCAGCTGGCGGAGGCTTACGGCATCGGGCGGCCTACCGTCCGGCAGGCCATCGATATGCTGGTGCGCCGCCACATGTTGGTGCGCCGGCGGGGTTCGGGCACCTATGTGGCCGCGGCCGAACACGAGCTCGACTTGTTTTCCCTGGCCGGCACCACATCGGCCTTTCAGCGCCAGGGCCTGACGGTGGATACCCGGGTGCGCTGCAAGCTCAAAAGGACGGCCGTCAAACATGACAGCGACAACCCCTTCAACGGAGGAGAGGCCTTTTTCTTCTCCCGGCGCAGTTTGGTGGACGACGTCCCGGTGCTGATCGAAGACCTCTACCTGCACCCGGACCTCTTCAACGGCATCGACCGGATCGATCTGGAAGGCCGTTCCATCGCCGATATCGCGGCGGAGCGCTACTATATGCGGCCCACCCGCGGGCGGCAGAATTTTCGAATCGGCTATCTGCAGGGCGCCCGGGCCAAGGATCTCGGGGTTTCGTCAACCACACCGATTCTGGCCGTCAAGCGCTACCTGCATTTCCCCCAGGCGGACAACGCCATCTACGCCGAGTTGTTCTGCCGTACGGATCAATTTGTTTTTTCCCAGACCATCGGAGGACTGGCGGATGAATAGAAATGGCTATTATGCAGACTTCGGCGGGGCTTTCCTGCCGGAGATCCTGGTGTCAACGTTCGATGAATTGACCGCGGCCTTCGCCAAGGCCAAGGCGGACCCGGCCTTCTGGGAGGAATACGCGGCTTTGATGGGATCCTATTCCTGCCGGCCGACGCCCCTGACCTTTGCCGAAAACCTGACCCGTCAGCTGGGCGGGGCCCGGATTTATGTCAAGCGCGAGGATCTCAACCACACCGGAGCCCACAAGGCCAACAACGTCATGGGCCAGGGGTTGCTGGTCAAACGCATGGGCAAGACCCGCGTGATCGCGGAAACCGGGGCCGGCCAGCATGGGGTCGCCACGGCCACCATGGCGGCGCGCTTCGGCTTCGACTGCACCATCTATATGGGCGAAGTGGACGTGGAACGCCAACGCCCCAACGTCTTCTGGATGGAGCAGCTGGGGGCCACGGTCGTCCCGGTCAAGGACGGTACGCGTATTCTAAAGGATGCCATCAATGAGGCGTTCCGCGACTGGGTTTCCAACATGGACAATACCCACTACGTTTTTGGGACGGCCTGCGGACCCCACCCTTACCCGGAGATGGTGGCCTGGTTTCAGTCCATCATCGGGCGGGAGGCCCGGGAACAAGTGCTGGCCTGTGAAAAACGGCTGCCCTCCCGGATCTACGCCTGCGTGGGGGGCGGCTCCAACGCCATGGGGATCTTCAGCGGGTTCCTGGACGATCCCGACGTGGCGCTCGTGGGCGTCGAAGCCGGTGGGCGTGGTTTGGATTCCGGTGCCCACGCTTCCCGCCTGTGCTCCGACGATGCATCCGTAGGCGTTGCCCAGGGCTATAAGACCTATTTTCTCCAGAACGTCGAAGGCCAGATGAAGGAGACCCACAGCATCGCGGCGGGGCTGGACTACGTCGGGGTTTCCCCGATTCTCTCCCATTTAAAGGAAACCGGCCGGGTCCGCTTTGCGGTGGCCACGGACGGGGAGGTGGTGGAGGCCATGCGCCTGGCCATCCGCAAGGAGGGACTGATCCCGGCCCTGGAATCGGCCCATGCCTTTGTACAGGCCTTCAAGGACGCCCCCACCATGGGTCCCGAAGAGGTCATCATCATCAACCAGTCAGGCCGCGGCGACAAGGATATCTTCACGGTGGCGGATGCTTTCCAGGATCCGGGCTGGCGTGAGTTCATCATTAAGAAAGCGGCGCAGTACCAGGGGATGGCGTAGGTTCTACAGCCTCTGGGAATGCCTCGGAGAGGTTCTGCCAATCCGGGGTGCTTTTCATCGAAGGTTTCTTCCTTAAATCTCATTTTTCCGAGGCGATCATGCTTGAAGCATATTTAAAGCAGCGGCGGCAAGAGAAGGATATTCTCCTGATGACCCATATCGTGGCGGGCTACCCGAGCTGGGAGGCCTGCACCGCGATGGTGGACGCCATGGTGGCGGCCGGCGTGGATCTGATGGAAATGCAAATTCCCTTTTCGGAGCCCATGGCCGACGGCCCCGTGATCCTCAAGGCCAATCAGGATGCCCTGGAGCGCGGGGTGACGGTGGCCCGCTGTTTGGCATTCGGCCGGGAAATGGCCCGGCGCCACAAAATCCCGTTTCTCTACATGACCTATTACAATATTCTCTTCCGCCACGGTGTCGACGAGTTCGTGGCCGAGATGGCCGACAGCGGCATCCAAGGCGCCATCGTGCCGGATCTGCCACCCGAGGAGGGCGAAGATTATCTTCAGGCCATGAACCGTCACAGGCGCCATCCGATATTCATTTTTTCCCCCACGACTTCGGATGAACGTCTTCACTATCTGGCGTCCTTTGCGAAGGGCTTTGTCTACTGTGTGGCCCGCAAGGGCGTCACCGGTATGGATACACGGTTTACGGATGAACTAGGCGCCTATCTGGCCCGCTGCCGCCGCGTCACCGATCTCCCCTTAGCCCTTGGTTTCGGGGTCAAAGACAAGACGGATGTGGCGTTTCTCAAGGGCAAGGCCGACATCGCGGTGATCGGCACCCAGACCCTGCGCCTGGTGGATAGTCAGGGGGTCGGCGCCGTGGGGGATTTTATCCGGGAATTGCAGTAACGATCGCACGCTACAGGTGCGGCAAGATCATAAGGCGTCGCGGGGCTGAGGAGGCAAGGGCCCGAGAAAAGATCGACATTGCAGCTGGATCATATTCACAAGAAGCGCGCCGCGGCATAGGGACCGGCGGTGCTCTTCTAAAAAGGAGGACGACAATGGGTAGACGGCTTCTGATAGTGCTGTGTGCGGTGGCGGTGTTGGCCGCAGTGCCGGTCCAGGCGGTGGAACCGGTTAAAATCGGCATGATAACGACCTTGTCCACCAAGGCCGGTTATCTGGGGGAAGACATCCGGGACGGTTTTCAGCTCGCCATCCAGCAGGAAGACGGCAAGCTGGGCGGTGTGCCGGTGGACCTGCTCGTGGAAGACGACGGCCGCAAACCGGGAAAAGCCAAGCAGATCGCCGAGCGTTTCATGCAGCGGGACAAGGTGAAGCTCATGACCGGCATCGTATTTTCCAACGTGGCCATCGCCGTGGTGCCCAAAGTGGTGCAAGATGGCGTGATCTATATCAGCGCCAATGCCGGACCGTCCCTGTTGGCGGGCAAGGGCTGCCACCCGAATTACTTCAATGTGGCCTACCAGAACGACAATATCGACGAGGTGGTGGGCAAGTATGTGACCGAATCCGGCTTCAAAAACGTTTATCTGTTGGCGCCCAACTATCCGGCCGGCAAGGATCATCTGACCGGCTTCAAGCGGTACTACGAAGGCGCCATCGCGGGGGAGGTCTACACCAAGCTGGGTCAATCGGACTATGCCGCCGAAATCGCCGCCCTGCGGGCCGCCAAGCCCGATGCGGTTTACTTTTTTCTGCCCGGCGGGATGGGCATCAATTTCATCAAACAATACGCCCAGGCCGGGCTGAGTCAGGATATCCCGGTTTTCGGACCGGCCTTTTCCTTTGACGAACGCCTGCTCCAGGCCGTCAAGGATTCGGCTCTGGGGGTCAAAAACGGATCCCAGTGGAGCCACGACCTGGACAATCCGGCCAACCGGCAATTCGTGGCGGCCTTCCGCAAGGCCTACGGCCGGACGCCTACCCTTTACGCCAGCCAGGGGTATGATGCCGCCCGGCTCATCGGAAGCGCCCTCAAAGCGGTGGGCGGCGACGTGTCCAAGACGGACGCCCTGCGTCAGGCCATCCGCCTGGCCGACTTTGAGAGTGTGCGCGGCAAGTTCGCCTTCTCCGCCAACCAGCACCCGGTGCAGGACCTCTACATCCGCGAGGTGGTCAAAGCGCCCGACGGCACTTACACCAACAAGACCTTGAAGGCGGTCTTCACGGACCACAGCAATGTGTACGTCGAAGAGTGCAAAATGAAATAGTGCCTTTTCAGAAGGGGCATCTGGCAGCCCAGGCCGGCGTTCTCGCGTTTTCGCAATCCTCGACGTAGCCTGCTACGCCTGCGGTCTGCGAAAACGCTGCGGCCTTGGCCTGAACCACCATCTACCGCTTCTGAAAAGGCGCACTATACTGGCTGACCAGAACTGAAAATCCTCATTTCTGGAGCGAACACAGCGATCCATTGTCATCGGTTGTTTAAGGAGAAATTCTCCAACCTAAACCATAGGACGTCCGACCCACTATCGGGGCGGACAGTCTGCTGGTATGCCGCATTGCAGGTTTCATGCTGCTTTTTATCGAACAATTGTTAAACGGGCTCCAGTTGGGGATCATGCTGTTTTTGATGTCCACCGGGTTGACCCTGGTGTTCGGGATCATGCAGGTGATCAATCTGGCCCACGGCTCGTTTTACATGATCGGGGCCTATGTGGGGGCCACGGTTGCGGCGCGAACGGGCTCTTTTCTTCTGGGGCTCCTGGCCGCGCTGCCGGCGGCCGCCCTGGCGGGGATGCTGGTGGAGACGACCGTGCTGCGGCGCCTTTATAAAAAGGACCACCTGGACCAGGTGCTGGCCACCTTTGGCCTGATCATGTTTTTCAACGAATTGACGCGCATCATCTGGGGCCGTCAGCCCTTGTTCATGGATGTGCCCGCCTGGCTGGCGGGCAGCATCGAACTCATCCCGGGAGTGCCGTATCCCAGCTATCGGTTGGCCGTGATTGCGGTGGGCATCCTGGTGGGGGTGCTGCTCTACCTGCTCTTTACCCGCACCCGCATCGGCATGCAGATCCGGGCCGGGGCCAGCAACCGGGAGATGGCCGGCGCCCTGGGGGTGAACATCAAACTCCTGTATACGCTTGTTTTCGGTCTGGGAACCCTGCTGGCCGGACTGGCCGGCGTGATGGCGGGTCCCATCCTGGCGGTGGAGGCCGGCATGGGGGAAAGTGTTTTGATCCTGACCTTCGTGGTGATCGTCATCGGCGGGATCGGCTCCATTCGCGGCGCCCTGGTGGGGGCCCTCCTGGTGGGTATGGTGGACACCCTGGGACGGGCCTTCCTGCCCGCTCTGCTGCGGCTGTTTCTCTCCCCGGCCTATGCTGACGGGGCGGCCGCGTCTCTGGCGTCCATGTCGGTCTACCTGCTGATGGCGGGGATCCTGGTATGGCGCCCCAAAGGCCTCCTGCCGGCTTCGTGAGATGACCAATATCGGCGTGGTGCGGCGTTCCTCGTCAGTGCGGCGTACCTGATGTACGCCTTCCTCCTCGGAACTTGCACGCCTTGATCTTGGTCATCTCACGAAGCCGGCTAAGACTATTTTTATTGCGTAATGTCCGATTTTGGACCAATGGCCGAAAGCATACGTGTGAATCGCAGAACCATTGCTATAACAATCGGGGCGATTTTTTTGGCGGCGTTGCCGGTATTGGCCGGGTTGGTTGACGAGCCTTATCTGGTGTCGCTCTTCAGCCGGGTGCTGATCTATGCCCTGGCGGCCGTGAGCCTCGATCTCATGTTGGGCTTCGGCGGGATGGTCAGCCTGGGGCATGCCGCCTTTTTTGGCATCGGGGCCTACGTCGTCTGCATTTTGTCCTTTCATGCCGTTGACGGGACGCCCCTGCTCAGTTGGCCCATCATCATCGACGGACAGCAAAACGCCTTGGTGGTGTGGCCGGCAGCGATCATCCTTTCCGCCGTTGCCGCCGCGGTCATCGGCGCCCTGAGCCTGCGGACCAGCGGTATGCATTTCATCATGATCACGCTGGCCTTCGCCCAGATGCTCTACTATTTTTTCGTCTCGCTGGAAGCCTACGGCGGTGATGACGGCATCAGCCTCCTGGCCCGCAACACGCTGCCTGGCATCGACCTGGAAGACGACCGGCAATTTTACTACCTCTGCCTGGCCGCGCTGGCGGCATTTCTGTTTTTCGCCTGGCGGCTGGTGTATTCGCGTTTCGGCATGGTCATCCGGGGCTGCAAGGAAAACGAGCGGCGAATGAAATCCCTGGGGTTTGCCACCTTTCGCTACCGGCTGGTGTGTTTCATCATCGCCGGCGCCGGGGCGGGTCTGGCCGGGGCCCTGATCGCCAACCAAACCGAGTATGTCAGCCCGGGCCTGATGCACTGGACCCGTTCGGGCGAGATCCTGGTCATGGTGCTGCTGGGGGGCATGGGGACCCTTTTCGGGCCGGTGCTGGGGGCTGTCGCCCTGCTTCTGGTGGAGGAAGTGCTGTCCATCTACACCGAGCATTGGATGGTCTATCTGGGCCCCTTTCTGATCCTGGTGGTCCTGTTTGCCAGGCGCGGCCTTTACGGCTGGCTGGCCGGAGGCCGGGCTATCCATGACTGAACCGCTGCTTGCCGCTCGCTCCCTTTACAAGCACTTCGGTGCGGTCCAGGCCAGCAACAACTTTTCCCTGGAGGTGGCCCGGGGTGAACTGCATGCCCTGATCGGTCCCAACGGCGCCGGCAAGACCACGGCCCTCAATCAGTTGAGCGGCGAGCTGGCGCCGAACAGGGGCGAGATCTATTTCGACGGCCGTCGGATTACTCACCTGCCGGTCCACCGGCGGGCCCGCCGGGGCCTGGCGCGTTCCTATCAGATCACTTCGGTGTTCGATCAGCTCACGGTTGAGCAAAACCTGGCCCTGGCCATCCAGGCCCACAACGGCCACAGTTTCCGCTTCTGGCGCAAGGCGGTCGACGATCCGGTGATCCGGCAGGCCATCGGGCCGGCCCTGGAACGGGTGGGGCTGGAGGCGCGCGCGCCTATACCGGCGGCTAATCTGTCCCATGGCGAAAAGCGGCAACTGGAAGTGGGTATGGCCCTGGCCGGCCACCCGAAAATGCTCCTTCTGGACGAGCCCTATGCCGGCATGGGCCCCGGCGGCGCCGTGGAATTGACCAAACTGTTCCGGCGCCTGAAAACCGAAGTGACCATTTTGCTGGTGGAACACGACATGCAGGCCGTTTTCGCCCTGGCCGACCGCATTACGGTGCTGGTCTATGGCACCGCTATCGCCAGCGGTACGCCGGACGAAATCCGCAACCATCCCGAGGTCCGGCAGGCCTACCTGGGTGATGAAGTCGTTCCCGAAGGAAGCGTCCATGCTTGATGTCGCCCAAATCGAGACCTTCTACGGTGCCAGCCAGGCCCTGTTCGGCATCAGCCTTACAGTGCCGGAGGGCGAGGTGGCGGCCCTGCTGGGCCGCAACGGCATGGGCAAGAGCACCACCCTGCGCTCCATTATGGGCCTGACGCCAATCCGGGCTGGGCGGATCGTCTTTCACGGAAAAGAGATCCACCGCAAGCCGGCCTATGCCATTGCCCGCTCGGGGATCGGGCTCGTGCCCGAAGGGCGGCAAATTTTTCCCAGCCTTACGGTGGTGGAAAACATGCTGGCCACGGCCACCCGGCCCACCGGACACGGCACCCGCTGGACCCTGGACGCCATTTACGACCTGTTTCCGTCTTTGAAAGCGCGCGAACGCCATTTCGGCAACCAGCTTTCGGGGGGAGAGCAGCAAATGCTCGCCATCGGCCGGGCCCTCATGACCCATCCCCAATTGCTGTTGCTGGACGAAGCCACCGAAGGCCTGGCCCCGAAGATCCGCAGTCAGATCTGGCGCTGCCTGGAAATCTTAAAACAACAGGGCCTTTCCATTTTGGTGGTCGATAAAAACGTGGAGGCCCTGCTGCGGATTTGCGACCGGCTGTTTGTCATTCAGAAAGGCCGCAACGTTTGGCAGGGAACACCGGCCCAGTTCCAGGCCGATCCGGCCATCCGGCAGGATTATTTAGGGATTTGAGGCGGCCGTTCCGGACGGGCGCCGGATCACAGGCGTTGGACCGCGATCATGGTGACATCATCCAGCCGCGGCGCCTTGCCGATAAACCGGAAAAGGTTTTCCTTGACCTGCTCCAACAGATCCGCCGCGGTGGCCGCCGGCTCGACCAGGAGGTCCCGCAGGCGCTGTCGGGAAAACATTTCATCGTCCGGTGAGCGGGCGTCGATGACCCCGTCCGTATACCCCATGAGCAGTTCGCCGGGCATGAGGGTGATCTGCGCGCTGCGGTAGACGATCTCTTCCGAAATGCCCAGGGCGGGTCCGGTGGGGGAGAGTTTATGGCGGATCTGGCCGGCCCGTACGACATAGAGCGGCTCATGGCCGGCATTGATGTAGTGCAGACGGCCGCTGGCCGGATCCAGGACGCCGAAAAAGGCAGTGGCGAACATGGCATCCTGGCCGTGATTGCGGGCGATGTAGTCGTTGGTGCGCTTCATGGCCCGCAGAATTTCTTCAGGATTCATGACCTTGCCGTCGGCTTGCAGCGTCGGTTGCTCGGCATAGATGCGGATCAGGCTGCGAAAGAGCGCCATGTAAAAGGCCGATCCGACCCCCTTGTCGCAGACATCGGCAATGACCAGCCCCATATTTTCCCCGGCCAGAGAGAAGACGTCGTAGAAATCGCCTGACACCTGGCGGGCGGGATCGAAGAAGGCGGCAATATTCCAGTCCGGCAATTGGGGAAGTTGGCGTGGCAGGAAGTCGCGTTGAATCTGGCGGCCTTTTTCCAGTTCGAATTCGAGCAGGCGCGTCTGCTCTCTTTCCTGCAATCCCATGACCATCTGGTTGAAATTCCGCGACAGCTTCCCGATCTCGTCATCCGCTTCAGCAGGAACCCGCACCGAGAGGTCGCCCCGGGCCACTTCTTCCGCGCTGCGGGAAAGCACTTCGATGGGGCGTGCCAGTCGGCGGGCGAAGAAATACCCCACGATACGAAGCAGCACCAGCGCCAAAAGCGTCATCCACAGCAGATGGACGAGCTTGCGATTGATCAACCCCGCCATGCCCTGCTTGTCGACACCAAGGCGCAAAAAATAGCGGTTGTGATCACCGGGGCGGGTGATATCAAAAAACAGGGCCAGGGTTTGGCTGGACAGGGCGAACCCGGAGCCTTCCCATCCCACGCGGGACGTGCCTTGTTGCAGGCTTTGGGCCTGTTCGGCGGAAACCGGGCTTTTACGGAGCACGTGATCGGGCCCGATGTCAAACCGATACCAGTCGGCCCCGTTATCGTGAAGGCTGTAGAACGCAATGTCCTGCACGGTATAAAAATTGGAGGATAGGGCTTTGAGGGTATGGGTCACTTCATAGAGTCCGGGCTGGTCTGTTCCACTTCGGTACCAGATGAAATCAGGCTCCCGGCTGCCTGCCACCCGATCCAATTGATGCCGTACCAGGCGGTGGGCCGAATCGATGAAGTGCTTCTTGGTCGCAATCATGTAGACCAGCGTGCTGGCATAGAACACGATCAGTCCGAAAATGACGAAATAGACCGTCATGCGGCGCGCCATGGAAGGGCGCCAGAAGCAGAAACAGGACTGAACATGGGTTTTGACATTCATGGCCGGGTTCTCCGCTGCTGCGCCCCTTCAGGCGCGATGGTCAGGCCGTCCAACATCAACCCGACGGTATAGACGACATCTTTTTCAACGGTGGTATAGTCGATGGCATCCGGTAGCCCCTGCGCCGGAGCGGTGCCGGTATTGTGCTTGAGGGCATCGGTGACGGTAAGCATGATCCGGGCCAGCCTGCGGGCATCGTCGGTTTTGATTTCACCGCTTTGCATGCCGTCTTGCAGCCGTTGGCCGATAAAGTCGATTTCGCGTTCCAGCACGTCCTGGTAAAGGCCCCTGAAGGAGGGCTGGATGCGTTGCAAGGTTTCGATGGAGAGGTTGTGCAGGTTGACGACGTGCTGGTAGTAACGCAAGCGCTCCGTCAGATAGCTCAGGATCCGGTTGCGGCACCCGCGGGCTTTGAGGGCTTTGGCCTGCAGGGCGCCCAGGAATTTTTCGGCCTCCTGGACGATGACGGCGATAAAGATCGACTCCTTGTTGGGGTAGTAATAATAAAGCGAGGTCTTGTTGAGCCCGATGCGTCCGGCAATGTCCTCCATGGTGGTCTTGCCGTAGCCAAAGCGGGCCAGGCATTCCGAGGCGGCCGCCAAAATCTGCCGGCGTTTATCGCTAACGTTCATGGGGGTTACCCTTGACGGTGACGGTTGACAAAGGATGGCGTTGTCCGGAGGGACAAACAATCAAACAAATTTATGAATTGTTTGAATTTTTGTCAACGCCCGGTGACCGTATGGCGGTATCTTCTGAGAAATGCCGCTTGACCCCACCGGACGGGTCTTCTATCTTGGGCGGGACTTAAACCGTTCGAAAAGGAGGCGCTATGGTGGCACGGGTTCGGAACACGGCGATCGGTATCGTTATGATCGTGGCGGCAATGGGCTTGACGGGGTGTCCCGCATTGTTCGTGGGGGCCGCCGGCGGGGCGGTAGCCGGGGCGCTCTATTACCAAGGCGAGTTGAAGGCGGACGTGGATGCCACACCCCCGGCCACCATCGCGGCCACGGAAAAAGCCTTTCGGGATTTGATCTGGTCCAAGGAGATTGTTGACGTAACGGACACCGACGGTCTGGCCACGGCCCGCACCGCCACAGGCAAAGAAGTCAAAGTGACGGTGGCCGCCAAGACGCCCGAGGTTTCCACCGTGGCCATCCGTGTCGGCACCTTCGGCGATGAGAACCTCAGCCGCCTGCTCTACGACCGCATTGTAAGTTTTCTCAAACGGGAGGCGGCGGTCGACTAGAAAAACCCGCATTCGGCCATCGCCCCCATCTTGACAACGAAAAACGGATCGTCACCCTAGCCGCCTATGGACAACATCATCGACGTTCAACATCTGATCAAACGCTATGATGGTTTCACCGCGGTGGACGATTTGTCCTTTAGCGTGGCGCCGGGCGAATTCTTCGGTCTGCTGGGGCCCAACGGGGCCGGTAAAACCACGACCATCCGCACCCTTTACGGATTTTCTCCCATCACCGAAGGCCGGGTGCAGGTTTTCGGCCGGGACATCGCCTCGGACCGGCGCGTCATCAAGGCCCGCATTGGGGTCTGCCAGCAGGACAACACCCTGGATCCGGACCTGAGCGTGGCGCAGAATCTGCTGATCTTTGCCGGCTATTTCAGTATCCCCGCGCCGGAAGCGCAGCGCCGGGCGGAAGAACTGCTGGAATTTTTTGCCCTCGTCCACAAGAAGGACGCCAAGGTGATGGAATTGTCCGGCGGCATGGCCCGTCGGCTGATTTTGGCCCGCGCCCTGATCAACCAGCCGGATTTGCTGATCCTGGACGAGCCCACCACCGGGCTCGATCCCCAATCGCGCCACCAGGTATGGGAAAAGCTGGAATCCCTCAAGGAACGCGGATTGACGGTCCTGATGACTACCCACTACATGGAGGAGGCCGCCCAACTCTGCGACCGGCTGGTGATCGTCGATCACGGCAAGATCCTGGTGGACGGGACGCCGGAGGAATTGATCGCACGGCACGCCGGGGGCAGCGTGATCGAGATCGAAGGGCCCGACCCGGCCCTGCGAGATTACATCGCCCGGAACGACGTGGCCTGCGAGGATCTGGAGCGCAAACTAATCATCTACACCACCGAGGATTCAGAATTGAACACCATCATCCGGGAACGCTTTTGTGCGGCCCGCTGCACCTTCCGCAGCAGCACCCTGGAAGATGTCTTCCTGCGGCTGACCGGAAGGGCGCTGCGCGAATGAGAGCTCCTTTCGACATTTCATGGCGTTTTCTAAAGGTTTGGCGGCGCAACCTGGTGACCTACCAGAAAATCTGGAAAGTCAATTTCATCACCCCCCTGCTGGAACCATTGCTCTATATCCTGGCTTTCGGCCTGGGGTTCAGCGGTTTGGTGGAGGGGGTCGACTATGCCGGCCGGCAATTGACCTACACCCAGTTCATCGCCCCGGCCCTGATCGCCACGGCCGTCATGTGGAACGCGTTTTTCGAGACCACCTATGCCTCCTTCGTGCGCATGTACTACCAGAAGACCTTTGACGGCATGCTGGCCACGCCCCTGTCCCTGGAAGAGATCATCCTGGCCGAAGTGGTCTGGAGCGCCACCAAGGCCTTCGGGGCGGCCGCCATCATGATGGTCGTGCTGGGGATTCTGGGGTTCATCGATTTCCCTTCCGGGCTGCTGATCCTCCCCGTGGCATTTCTGGGCGGATTGGCCATGGGGGCCATCGGCATGTTCTTCACCGGCATTACGCCCACCATCGACATGTTCAACCTGCCCATTTTCCTATTCATCACGCCCATGTTCCTTTTCAGCGGCACCTTTTTTCCGGTCTCGAACCTGCCGGCCTGGGCCCAGCCCATGGCCCTGGCCTTTCCCCTCTACCACCTGGTGGAGTTGGTCCGGCGCTTCAGTCTGGGGGTCAGCCAAACGCATCCCGCCATCAGTATGGCCTACTTGTTGATTTTCGCCCTGATCTTTTTGGCGCTGGCGATGCGCAGCATGCGCAAACGATTGATCAGCTGATCGAAGGAGCCGATCCGTGCCCACCCGTGCCGTCGCCTGGCTGCAAAAGAAGAAGATTCCCCATGAGATCGTGCACTACGCGCACGCGGAAAAAGGGGCCGCCTTCGCCGCCCGGGCCACCGGTTTTCCCCTGGCGAACACGATCAAAACCCTGGTGGTGGATCTGGGGGCAAAGACTTACGGACTGGCCCTCATACCGGGCGATCGGGAGCTCGCACTCAAAAAAATGGCCCAGGCCTGCGGGGTAAAAAAAGCCGCTATGGCGGATCCGGCCGCTGCCGAACGGCTGACCGGCTACCACGTGGGCGGCATCAGCCCCTTCGGCCTGCGGCAACGGCTGCCGGTGGTCATGGAAGAACGTCTCCTGACCCATGCGGCCGTCATGATTAATGCCGGTCAGCGCGGGATCATGCTGAAGATGGCGCCGGAGGATATCGTGACGGCGACGGGGGGCCGCACGGCAACGCTGGTATGATGCCAAAGCCGTCGCGGCGATGATGCGATTATTTTGACAGATAGCGCTAATCGTCAAATTGATCGAAGTGCAGATAAGGGAATGTAGTTTGCTATTTCGGTCGGGCTGTTTTTTAGCGCTCGACCGCACCACAACACAGACAAAGCGTCAGATAGGGCTGGCCCCTAAGGCCTGTTCACCGCTAAAAATACCCTAACAGAAATGCTTGTATGCGATGATCACCCCATATGGGGAAACGATTTTTTCGTTATTCTGTTCGTAATAAAATGCCAAGCGCGTAACCTGGGTATAGAACATAATGCTTTGATTTATCGTAATAATCGGTCTAAGCATTTTCAAATCCAAACGATCTTCCTGACGTTAATCAAGTTTTCAACGTTTTGTCGGCCGGTGCGCAACGCGTGGCGGTGAAGCACGCCTACCGAGGCGAACGGAAAGCATAGCGACATGAACGACAAGCCAGTTGCCCCTTCTGCGCCGGCACTGAATTCCCAGAGCAAATCCCTCGAAGAGGTTCACCGCACGGTCGAGACCCAGCACCCCAACTTATTTAAGCGTATCTTTGCCTTTGCGGGACCGGCCTATCTGGTCAGCGTCGGTTACATGGATCCCGGCAACTGGGCCACCGACCTGGAGGGCGGCTCGCGTTTCGGCTATGCCCTGATCTGGGTGATCCTGATGTCGAACATGATGGCCGTGCTCCTGCAGACATTGGCGGCGCGCCTGGGGATTGTCACCGGCAAGGACCTGGCCCAGGCCTGCCGGGCCGAATATTCCAAATTCGCTTCTTTTGTGCTCTGGATCCTGTGCGAGATCGCCATTGCGGCCTGCGATCTGGCGGAATTGCTGGGCACCATCCTCGGGCTGAATCTTCTTTTCGGCCTGCCCCTGCTTTGGGGGGCATTGGTAACCCTGTTCGATACATTTTTGCTGCTTGCGATCCAGCGCTTGGGGATGCGCAAAATGGAAGCGTTCATTCTTTCGTTGATCAGCGTCATTGCGGGCGGGTTCATGATCAATCTTTTTCTGGCCAAGCCGGACTGGGGTCCGGCGGCCGCCGGATTGATCCCTTCCCTGCCGGCGGGATCGCTTTACATCGCGCTCGGCATCATCGGCGCCACGGTCATGCCGCACAATCTTTATCTGCATTCCTCCCTGGTGCAGACCCGGCGGGTATCCCGCATTGTTGACTCAAAGGCCGAGGCCTGCCGCTATAACCTGCTCGATTCCGCCATCGCTTTAAATGCGGCCTTTTTTGTCAACACGGCCATTCTCGTCCTGGCGGCGGCTGTCTTTCATCGTCACGGCATTGTGGTTACCGAAATTCAGCAGGCCCACAAAATGCTCGACCAGCTTCTGGGCTCCCAGGCCGCACCCATCGCGTTCGGGTTGGCATTATTGGCCGCCGGTCAAAGCTCAACCCTGACCGGCACCCTGGCGGGGCAAATCGTCATGGAAGGGTTTGTCCGGATTCGCCTCCGACCTCATTTGCGACGTCTGATAACGCGTGTCATCGCGCTGCTGCCGGCCGTGGTGGTCATTTCGATCTCGGGCGATCAAGGGACCTACCAGCTGTTGATTCTCAGCCAGGTGATTCTGAGCCTGCAATTGCCGTTTGCCATCGTTCCCCTGGTGCATTTTACCAGCGACAAGTTGAAAATGGGGTCCTTCGCCAGCAAGCTGTGGGTGAAGGTGTTGGCCTGGATTACGTCCGCCATCATTATCGCGCTCAACGGCAAACTGGTTTACGACCAGGTCATGGGATGGATCACGGGGGGCGGTCCCCTGCTATTCTCCATTGCGGCGGTGTTGGGTGCGGCCGCCATTTCCCTTTTCCTGGTTTACATTATCATCCTTCCGCTGGTACGCGGCGAACGGGGGTGGATCGAAGAAAAGAGCGACGATGCTTCGGCGGTTATCGAGGGGATCGCAACCCAGCGCATACGCCATATCGCCGCCGCGCTGGGGCGGGATGCGAACGACACGGCCATCGTCAGCCGCGCCCTGTCCCTGGCCAGGGCGGAAAAGGCCCTGTTGACCCTTATCCATGTGGCCGACACGGCCATGGCACATGTCTACAACACGGATGGCTATGACGCCCATACCCGTGACGACGAGCACTACCTGATGGAAATTATGGAAGAGATCCACTCCTCCGACGTGATGGTGGAAATTGCGCTGGCCTATGGTGATCCGGCCAAGGAACTGGTGAAATTCGCGACAACGCACAACGTCGATATGTTGGTCATGGGATCCCACGGGCACCGCTTGCTGGGCGACCTTTTGTGGGGCGAAACCGTGGACCCGGTGCGCCACCGGGTCGATATTCCGGTTTTGGTGGTGTGATCAGAAGATCATAACCGCTATTCGATGGCCTGGAATTCTTTCATGAATTTCCGGTCAATATAATCTTTGACCTTAAACGCCAGTTTGCCGTCCATCAACAGCCAACGCTTGCGCAACACACCGATGCCGCCCCCCAGATTAAAGATCAGCAGATAGTCGCCCCCCGGATCAAAGGCCTGCAAGGGGGCGTCTTCCAGGGCCGCCATCAGGTTATGGTACAGCACCGGGTTCTGGCGCACGGCATAAACACCCACCTTGTCGAGCGGTTGTTTTTCAAAGTAGATGCAATCGCCGCCGCCGAACATGTCGGGGTGATCAACACTCTGAAGGTATTCATTGACCCGCAAACCGCCATTCGGACCCGTGGTCAAGGCCGAGTTTTTAAAAATGGAGTTGGGTCGAACGCCCATGGCCAGAAAAATAAAATCCAGCGCGTGGGCCTTGCCCGAAGTGAGCGTCACCGCCCCTGTTCCGATGGATTCGGCATAGCCGTCGGTATTAATTTCAATGCCCCGCTGGGTGAGCACCCGCTGGATTTTGGCGGCAACCTTTTCAGGAAAGCGTCCCATAAAGCGCTTGCCGGCGAAGATTTTCACGACGGGTGACGGTCCCTGGATGTGGCGCGTCAATTGCCAGATATTCCCGGCCACTTCCGCCGCAGAAGGGCCGCCCCCCAGAATACCAATGGTGATGCGCTTCCTGGTCGCCAGTTCGAGAATCCGCGCCTGGGCCTCCATCAGTCGTTCAATGGGCTTGACCGCATAGACGTCCCGGGCCTCTTCAGGCAGATCGAGGCGGGGGACATGGCTGCCGGCGTTGAAGGAAATGACATCGTAGCCGACCGTCGCACCGGAGGCCAGTTCCACCGTTTTTTCGCCGGCCCGGATGCCAACCGCCTTGTCGCGGATAAAGGTTCCGCCCTGTTTCTCCACCACATGCCGGGTTTTAAAGCGGATGTCGTCCGGCGCATAGGTCTTCCCGAGCATCCCGGGCCCCATGCCGGAATAGTAATGGTGGTCGGACGGGCCAATGACGGTGACCCGGTGTCCCTTTTCGATAAAGGTGTGCAATTTTGCCAGGGTGACCATATGCGCGTGGCCGCCCCCGATCAGAACCAGATGTTTTCCCATTGTTAGATCCTGTTATCCATGAGCTTGCCGAGTTGTTCGAGGTGCCCCCGCTCTTCTTCCGCAATTTTCTGCAAGGCTGCTTTGCTGCGCGGATCACGGCTTCTTTCCGATGCGCGGGTATACAGATCCAGGGCCTGGGCTTCAATCGACATGGCCAGGGATATGACATCGACGGCGGAGTCCCAATCCGGTTGATACATTTGGACGTATTCATCCGTGGTCAGGCCGCCTTCCACGGCCTTGACCACCAGATCCCGGTCGAAGGTTTCCCGGTCGATCTGTTTCCCTGCCACCTGAAGATATTCATTAAAGATGCGGTCCTGGTGCAGCAATTCGATGTCGGAGAGCTTGCGAAACAAATCTTTGATATCAGACGGCGGCACCTTTGCGATCATCGAGAGATAAAAGTCACGCAGTCCGGCCTCCAGGGAATAAGCGGCCACCAGGGTCTCCTCGATCGATTCCTTGCCCGTCAATAGTTCCAGGCCCGTTTCTTCGGACCCGACGGCCACCTGCCCGTCCCAGGCCTTGATGCCCCCTGCGATATTGATGACATTGCCAAGCCCCTTGCCTGAAAGCATTTGAGCAGCGACACGGCTCCTCCCGCCGACGGCACAGTAGACGAGGGTGGGCTTGGACGGGTCGATCTCGTCCAGGTGTTTATCCAATTCGGCAATGGGGATCAGCTTGGCGCCCGGAATATGGCGGTTTTCATATTCTTTAGGCTGGCGGACATCGATCAGGTTGAAATCCTCCTGGGATTTGCCCGCCATAAAGGTTCTGGCTTCCGTGGCCGTCATCGATGTCGCAGGGGTAAAAAATTGCTTCCAGCGCATAGGCTCCTCCTTGCAGTTGCAGTCAAAAAGCGTGTGGCAAACCGCCCCGGGTTGCAGCCCAGCGGGCGGGCGGTTTCCTATGATCTCAAGCGCTGCCATCAACAGGTGCGCAGCGCCTTATGGCATTATCGAGAAATCGCAGAACGCAAAAGGGATAGAATACCACTCGTGCAGTTTAAGCGAAAAAGAGGCCATCCGTCTCATATTCCAGCTGAGGTTACGGCATTCTATGCATAGCATATGAGAATCAGATCCGTTTAAACAGTAAACATAGGGGGATGTAAAAACTTCAGCGTACAGGAGCGGATCCGTTGCGTTCCGGGTCTGTCGCAAGGGGGAAATCGTAACGCCTATTTAGTCGACATGTATGTATTTTGTCAAGATTCACTCATAGTTACGTATTTTTTAGCGTTGTCTTGTGGCCGACTGATTTTATTGGATATATCTCGATATTGAAAGGGAATGACAAGTTAAGGGCCGTGTAACCGCGCCATCTGCGGCAACCGAATAGACTGCCGTATCAAGTTCAACATCGATATCCTCCGCGTGAGATACGATCACCACACGCTCTGCGGGTGGCGTGCCATTCCGCCAACACACCCAAACCATCCCGATTTCCCAGAGATATCCGGACCGTCAAATAGTTCGAGCTCAATTTGGTCTGAGGTTTCGGCACAGGCAAGTCATCACCAGGGGATCTGGTGGCGATTGGGGCCGGCACCCCCTCGTATCATGTCAACGCATGCCCAACTTGTTCATGCGGTTGTACAAGCTGGTGCGTTTCATGCCCAATAAGGCGGCGGCGCCGTCATTGCCGGCGATTTTGCCGTTTGTCTGATCGAGTACAAAAGCAATATATCTCCGCTGCAGTTCTTCCATGCTGGGCAGGTCGTCGAAAGGATGGTTGTCACCCCTCGTCGCTTTTTCAGCGTTGGGCAGGCTAATGGCCAGGGTATCGTCGGGGGACAGCAGCACGGAGCGTTCGATGATGTTCTCCAGTTCACGGACGTTGCCCGGCCAATGATAGCATTGCAATTGTCTTTCGGTTTCCGGGGAGAGGCCCAAAGCCGGGCGATTGTACTTACCGCAGAATCGTTCGACGAAGTGGCGTGCCAGCCGAAGAATATCATGGCCCCGTTTGCGCAGGGGCGGCAGCGTGATGGGGATCACGTTCAATCGATAATAAAGATCCTCCCGGAATCGCCCGGCGTTGACTTCACGGGCCAAATCGCGGTTGGTGGCCACGATGAGGCGAAAATTGGACGACAGGGTCCGGGTACCGCCGACGCGGACCATGGCCTTTTCCTGAAGGGCCCGCAGCAGCTTGACCTGGATCGTCAAGGGGATTTCGCCGACTTCATCGATGAACAGGGATCCATTGTGCGCCAGTTCAAGCCGCCCCGCTCTTTGGCGATCAGCGCCGGTAAAAGCCCCCTTTTCGTGGCCGAACAGCTCGCTTTCCACCAGGGTTTCCGGGATAGCCGTGGGATCGACGACCACCAAGGGATGTTCCCGGCGGAGGCTGCCGGCATGAATCCGCCGGGCCAGCAGTTCCTTTCCAACGCCAGTTTCTCCGAGAATCAGGATAGTACTGTCTGTCGCGGCGATGCGATCCACCTGATCCAGGAGGGATAGCATCACCGGGCTCCGGGCGATAATCTGCTTTTCGTCGACCTGGCCCATGCGACTGAGGCGCACCGTTGTTTTCTGTTCCATCCTTCGGGTGAAGCGCAGCATGTGGGCGATGTACTGGGATAAGGATTGCGCCATGCGCACCAGTTGGGCCGGTGCGAACTGATCGAAGCAATCGTCGACATAGGCATTGTCGTGGTAAAGCACGCCGCGCACCGTATCGTTTACCATGACGGGCACCGCCATCATGGCGCGGATCTGGCTCGGTAGGGAGGTCCCCATCGCTGAAGGCCGCACCACATGGGAGCAGTTGTCGCGGAAGGCCTTGAAAATCAGCGAGAGGCTGGTGCGGAATTCTTCCGTTGTCACATCCGATTGAAAAAGGTTGCAGGCCGCCCGCAATTTTGGGCCGCGATTCCGGGCTTTTTCTTCAAACCAGAAGATTCCGCCCCGCTCGGCACCAAAAAAGCGATTGGTCGCCCTTACCATGCGCTCCAGAAGTTCGTCCGGATCGTCACTCGGCACCAGATCCTGAATCATGGCGCTGAACATTTCCACCAATTCGGCACGCGCAACCGCGTCGGGCTTCCCGTCAAAGGCCCTGTCCAGCAGGCGCCGCAGGTCGTCCGGATAAAACACATCGCCGTAACCCGAAAACCCCTTCCAGGCCTGTTGGGCCAGGCGGCGGCCGACCGTCAGGTGCCCCTGGCCAATCTTCAGGCGGGCCATGGCGATGCGCGTTTTGCCCAATTGCACCGGATCACCCGATCGGGACAGCAGGGTTTCACTCCGCTGCAGGTCGGCTTCAACGGTATCCGGCGGAGCCGTCCCATGGGCCAGCGCATCCAGCGCCCGGAGCCGCAAAGCGACGCCTTGCAGATGGATGTTCGGTTCGGCCATCAACCGGCGGCATTCGCCTTTGAACGTAAAATGAGGAAGCTGGGGCAGTCCATTACTGTGGTATTCGTAGAGGAGTTCAAGCACGAACGGCGATGCGTATTGACGGACTAGCCCGGCCGAAGCGCCATCTTTGACGGCCCGGTCCATCCACTTGTGGGATTCCTCCAGCCGCCCTTCCATCATATGGTGGAACGCCAGTCCACCCTTGGCGAAATAGCTGGCCAGATAATTCTGGGTCTGGATGCTTTCCTGCAGCGCACCGGACAAATGGTAGCCGGCTTCCTTCGTCTTCTTTATTCTGACCAGGAAGATGCCCAGTACGGCTCTTAGGGTGGCAGCCAGGCTATGATCCTGTCGTTCCATGGCCAGACGGCGGTAGTAATCCAGTGTGCCGATCGCTTTGTGGTACTGGCCTAGAAAAGCGGCGCAGTAGCACAACCACATGGCACCGGAATGGCCGTGTTCGCCGGACTCGAATTTTTTGGCCGCCTGTTCGAAGTAGGACATGGCTTCCGAAAAGCGCCCTTGGATGAAAAAATACAGACCGATCAACTCCGAGGCGTTGGTCAGGATGTCCTCATCACCGAGGGCTTCGACTTCCTTCTTGCCCTGCTCGAAGCTATCCAATGCCAGGGGACGCTGCTCACCGAAATAGTAGACCCTTCCCAGATGCAGCTTGATCATGGCGGCCGAGCGGCGGTCGCCGATACGGTCGGCGGAATCGAGCGCCTTTTTCAGGAACAGGCCAAGCTCGCCAAACCCCTTGCCCACCACAAAGCAGGCGCGGGCATATTCGATACTGGCATTGACAAACTGCACATCGCGCTCCGGCGATGCCGGCTGTTTCTCCAAATTGGGGAGAAGGCTGTTTAGATGGTCCCAGGCGGCCTCGAAAGCGCCTCTGCCGGTTGCATCTCCTATAGGTCTTACTTCCCGGTGCGAAGAAAGGTTCTCGGATAGCATGCGATCAGAAGGCATGGTGCGTTTCATCCTTTACACGTGGCGAATTTCCCTATCTTGCCGGAAGGTTATCCAAGGTGTCGGAATCCCGGCGGTCCAATCGCATTTAGGCATTAATCCCGCCGATTCGTCAAGGGAAATGTCCGTATTTGGACATTTATTTGTCCGAATACGGACACACTTAAACGGGTTATTTTATAATATGATTTATTTCAGTATGTTATAAATATTTTTGATCTGGCATGTCGATTGCTCAATGTCACTGCAATAATCAAATGTCATTCATCTTCTGCATTTTAATACGGTTTATAGGGTTTGTTTGAATGGATCAAAGGACGCGTAGCGGTACAATTGTCCGGCCGGAACAATGCCGGATCGCTTGGTCCCATTACAGCCGCACCGCACGGCCGCGCATGGCTTAACTTCATCAACACCTAACGATGGAAAGGAACGCAACAATGCCAGCCTTTAAAGACACCCCGCAGATGTATGAAATGTTGAGCGATCTATGGACCTACGTCATCAAAGAAACCGACTTCGGGCCGAAACTCAAAGAGTACGACATCACCTATAAATTCGTTATCAAGGATCCCAACGGATATCTGTTTGTGGCCCACGATCAAGTGCTTACGGGGGATGAAGCCAACCAGGATGCCGTGATCACCATGGAACTCTCCGGGGATACCATCCACAGCTTCTGGCTCGGCAAGATCAAGCTGCCGGTCGCGCTGGCCACGCGTAAAATCAAATCCAAAGGTCCGATTCCCAAAGTCCTCAAAATTCTCCCCTTCCTCAAACCGGTGTATGAACTTTACCCGCAGTACTGCGAGAAATACGGTTTGGCTGTGGATTGACGTTTGAAGAAGACATCCGACACGCCGCCATGAGGAGGGAAAAATGGCTGACGCAATCGTGCCCGGCATCTTCTCTTTCGAACTCGATGCCAAAGCAGAAAACAATCCAACGACCGAAATCGTCACCTTCGAAAACGGGTCCCACCCCGATGAAGTGCTCACCTACGCGCAACTCGTCATCAAGGGCCGCAAGCTGGCGCATCAGCTGCTGTCGCACAATTTTACCAGGGGCGACGTGCTGGCGCTTGTCATGCGCAACCATCCCGAATTTATGATCGCCCTTTATGCGGCCAACAGCATAGGCGCTGTTTTACTGCCCATCGACCCTCGCACCAAAGGCGACCGGCTGCAATATGTACTCAAAGATTCCGCCGCCAAGGGCATTATCTTCACCAGCGAATTCTTACCGAACGTTGCGGCGCAGTTGCCGCAGCTGCCGGAATTGAAGGTCATCGGGGTGGCCTGCAAGGACGGCATGGATCATACCGTGTCCGGCTATCCCGACCTGCGTGAAATATGGGATAGGGCTGAAGCGCCTCCTCCGGACGTGCGCTGCGAGGATCCCGCCGCTCCCATGGAAATCATCTACACTTCCGGGACCACGGGCGACCCCAAGGGGGTGGTTCTCAAAAACGCCCGTCTGGCACCTTTCGGTCAATTGGCACGTGGTGTTTTTCAGTACCGTCCGGACGATAAGCTTTACACCGGCCTCTCCCTGAGTCACGGCAATGCCCAGGCCGTCACGATGGTGCCGTCGCTTTTTCTGGGTATCCCGTCCGTCTTCAGCCGCAGCTTTACCAAAAGCCGCATCTGGGACGTCTGCCGCCATTATGGTTGCACGACCTTTTCCCTGCTGGGGGGCATGATGATGGGCATCTACAGCGAGACGGAAAGACCGGAAGATTATGACAACCCCGTGCGCCTGGTCATCAGCGCCGGCACACCCCTGGCCATCTGGGAGGCTTTCGAGAAGCGCTTCGGCGTGCTCATTCACGAATGGTACGGCGCGGTGGAAGGCGGTTTCGCCCACAAGCCGCCGGGCATAGGTCCCATCGGATCCTTCGGCAAACCGCTGGACGGCCTTTTGGAGATGAAGGTCGTCCGCGAAGACGATTCCGAGTGCGCGCCCTTTGAAACCGGAGAGATCATCTGTCAGGTCAAGGGACAGAAAACGGAAGTCAATTACATGGGCAAGCAAGAAGCCTCGGAAAAGAAAACCCGCGGCGGCTGGCTGCGCACCGGCGACATGGGGCACACCGATGAAAACGGCTGGTTCTTCTTTGATTTCCGAAAAGGGGGTGGCCTTCGCCGGGCCGGCGATTTCATCCAGCCTGACTACATCGAGGCGGCTCTGGCGGAAAATCCGGTCATTGCCGAAGTGTGTGTCTACGGGGTGCCGGCGGCATCCGGAGCGCCGGGCGAAAGCGACATCGTGGCGGCCGTTGTGGCGGCCCAGGGCCAGACCATCGACGCCGGAGCGCTCTTCCAATACTGTCGGCAGCGTCTCGAAGGCAATGCCGTCCCATCCTATCTGCAAATCGTCCCGGAAATTCCCAAGACGGCTTCCGAAAAGAATCTGGACCGGCTGTTGAAAGACGAATTCGGAAAAGAGGCCGGCAATGTCGTTGCGCTGTCGGATTACGCCTGACAACGGGACGCCCACGCAACTGAAAGGAGAATAGCGTCAATGAAACGATATGTGGAAGACCTTGATTTCCAGGGCGAAGAACGCATCAGCGATTGGACGCCCTGGTCCCCTCAGGATATCCGACGCAAAAAAGGCGTTCTCGAAGCCGCCCGCCTGATGGTGAACGCCGCCCTGACGGCGCCTGCTGCCGGGGGCGTGCCCCAGGTCGAGGCGGATATCGTCTACGGACAGGAAGAAATCGAAGCCGTCGCCCGCAAGGTGGAAGAGATCGCCCATACCAACCCGGCCTGGAAAGAGCCCTTTCTCTACGAGGCCGTCATGGCCCGCGATTCGGACGTCCTGATCTTCCTGGGGAATACGCGCTGCCACGAAACGCCCCTCGACGCCGGATGCGGTATGTGCGGCGGCGGACTCGACTGCTCCTATTTCTATGAAAAGGTCGAGCAGCGCTGCGGCCTGGTCGATATCACCGACCGCACCTCGCAAACCATGATCAAAGGCCCTCTGTGCACGGCCCGGGTGGACGACCTGGGTTATGCCGTGGGCAGCGCCCTGTGGATGGCCCATTCTCTTCTGGTGGACGCCCGCCCCTTTGCCAGCATGGGTATGGCGGCCCAGAAGCTGGGCTATTGTTCCAATTCAGGTCTGGTCGTGGCGGTACCGGTGGCCGCCAAGCCTAAAAATCCCTATGTGGATATCAACGTGGACTACCACCTGATCAACATGGACAAAGCGCTGGACAACACCCGCAAGATATTTCAAACCGCCCGATTGCTGCGGGGATTCGACTACCGCAAGTGGATTCCCAAACCCTCGGCGGAGAAAGAGGAGGAAGCCTAATGGGACATCTCATCGGAAAGGACTACCTCCAGGAGCATGTGCTGGAGGTGGCGAAGAATATCGTTTTAGCCATCCACAAGGCACCCCAGATCACCGGCAAGACGCAGATCGAGGCCGAAATCCTGTGGGGTGAAGACCTGGTGCCCATTATCGAGATCCTCGAACCGATCGCCAAGGCGGTGCGCTATGTGCAGTGGGATTATCAGACCCTCAAGGGGTGCCTGGACAAGGGCGAATCGCCGTTCATCGTCGCTATTGGCGCCAAAGTGGACCGCTCCAACCTGGGCTGGGACTGCGGTGCCTGCGGACAGCCCACCTGCAAGGATTTTAATGCGTACGCCAAAGACCTGGGCGGCGGCGGACAACTCGGCGGACCGTGCTGCAACTGGAAAATTCTGGATTACGCCATTGCCTGCGACTGGGCCTGTGCCGCCGCCTGGCAAAATCGCGTCGACAACCGCATCATGGGGTCGGTGGGATTTGCCCTGCAGGCCTTCAACTACCTGCCCAACTCCTCGGTCAAACTCGGGCTGGCACTGGGTCCGCCGCGGGATATGGTCTACTACAGCCGCGAGGAGATGCACCGGCATATCACCTATGAAGAAGAAAAACAGGATATGCTTCACACGGTCCCCACCATGTTTACGACGTTTCCCGGTCCCGGGGATCCCATGTACAAAACCAAAAACGACTGGTGGGCTCCACCGGAATATTTGAACGTGGATTACTCCGAGGCCAAAATGGACGGTCTGAATACCGTATTGTACGAACAGGTGCCCGAGATCGTCGTCAAGCACGCCGATGCCGTGGCTGCCCGCTATACAAAAAAATCCTAGCGATGGGGAGGGAGTGATGAGTTATCTTGATTTGAACCTGAATCTTTCCAAAGAAGACCGAATGCTCAAACAGGCCGCCCACGAGTTCGCCCGGGATGTCATGCGGCCCGTAGCTGCGGAAATGGACAAGATGACCGCGGAAGAAGCCGTAGCGCCGGGCTCGCCCTTCTGGGACTTCAAGAAGAAGGCCTACGAGCTGGAATTGCATACCATCCTGATCCCCGATGCCTATGGCGGTCAGGGCCTGAGTCCCCTGCAACTCCATCTTGTCCTCGAAGAGCTGGCCTGGGGCAGCGTCGGGCTTACGGTGGACCTGGTGATTGCCTCTTTCCCGGCCTATCTTGCCTCCATGGTGCCGGAAGAAGAGATCGTCGAAGAGATCATCGTGCCCTTTTGTGAGTGCCGCAACGGTAAGATCGCCGGATGCTGGGCCATCACCGAACCCATGCACGGTTCGGATACCCTGCTGCCCGGATACCCGAGTTTCCGTGATTCGGCCATTCCGGCCGACTGCACGGCCACCCTGGATGGCGACCATTACGTGATCAACGGCCAGAAAGCGGCCTGGGTTTCCGGTGCCCCTTACGCTTCCCACGCCGCGCTGTTCTGTCAGGCCGATCCTGCCATGGGGCATGCCGGCGGCATCATTATTGTGGCGCCGCTGGATTTGCCAGGCGTCAAAAGAGGGGCTCCTCTGGAAAAAATGGGACAGCGCGATGACCCCCAGGGCGAGATCTTTTTCGACAACGTCCGGGTGCCGGCCAAATACCTCATCGCCGGTCCGGAAGCCTATGAAGCTATGCTGGAGATCGTGTTGTCGGCGACCACCGTCATGATGGGCATCCTGGCTACCGGCATCGGCCGGGCCGCGTTTGAAGAGGCCCTGGCCTATGCCAAAAAGCGGGTGCAGTGCGGCAAAGCCCTGGTGGAGCATCAGGATGTCCAGAAGAAGCTCTATGATATGTTCGGTAAAGTAGAGATCTGCCGCCAGATAACCCGCAGCGTGCTGGCCTACAACCAGAATACCTCCACTCCGGCGGAAGAGTATTCGGTGCTCGGCAAAGTGTTTGCCTGCCAGTATGCCCTGGATGTCACCAATGAGGCGATTCAGATCTTCGGCGGCAACGGATTGAGCCGTGAGTACATTGTCGAAAAACTCTTCCGGGATGCACGCTCCATGCTGATCGAGGACGGCTCGAACGATGTGCTGGCCATTGCCGGGGGACATAAGGTGGTCCAGACCTATCCGCGGCGTGATTGATGAATTGGGTCGATATGGCGGGCCATCGGCCGTCTTGCCTGATAGGACGGCCGATCCGCTGATGCATTCCTTCCATACAGGGGGATTTCTATGAACAACGTCTATATCATCGGCCTCGGTATGATCCGCTTCGGCAAGTACCCGGATCGGGGCGTGCGGGACATGGCCCACGAGGCGATTCGGCTGGCCCTCGAAGATGCCGCCCTGGACCGCAAAGACCTTCAGGCGGCTTACTTTGCCAATACCTTCTGGGGCATGTTCGACAACCAGCACTCCATCAAGGGCCAGGTCGTGCTGCGTTCCATGGGAGTCGACCGGATTCCGGTGACCAATGTGGAAAATGCCTGCGCCGGTGCTTCGACGGCACTGCACCTGGCCTACACCGGCATTCGGGCCGGTATGGTCGATGTGGCCCTGGCCGTCGGTTCGGAAAAGATCACCTCGCCGGACAAGGCCAAGTCCCTGGGCGCCTATGCCGCTTGTATGGATGTGGCCGGCTTCGAGGCGCACATCGCAAAGCTGACCGCCCTCAGCCAATCCTTCAACCTGGAGATTCCGGAAGAAAACACTCCCCCGGGGGCCGGCCGCAGCATCTTCATGGACGCCTACGCCACCTTCGCCCGCTGGCACATGAGCAGGTTCGGTTCCACCCAACAGCAGCTCGCGCGCATCGCTGCCAAAAATCACTGGCACGGTTCACTGAACCCCAAAGCCCAGTACCAGCAGGACATGACCATGGAGGCGGTGCTCAACGACGTTCCGGTCACCTATCCCCTGACACGCGCCATGTGCGCCCCAGTGGGCGACGGTGCGGCGGCAGCCATCGTCTGTTCCGAGGCCTTTCTTAAAAAGCTGACCGCGGCCCGGCCGGTGGAAATTCTGGCCTCGGTGCACGGATCGGGCTGCGACCGCGATATGGATGGCGAAGACATCGGCGAACGGCTTGCCAATCAGGCCTACGCCATGGCCGGTGTGGGCCCCAAGGACATCAGCCTGGCCGAACTGCACGACGCTACGGCTTACGGCGAACTGCACCAGGTGGAAGCCATGGGGTTTTGTCCGGTGGGCGAAGGAGGGCTATGGGCCGAATCAGGCGCCACCCAGCTTGGCGGGCAACAGCCTGTGAATACCAGCGGCGGGCTGGAATGCCGCGGCCATCCCATCGGTGCTTCGGGTCTGGCCCAGATTTTCGAGCTGGGAACGCAGCTGCGCGGTGAGGCCGGCAAACGCCAGGTCGAGGGGGCCCGCATCGGGCTGGCGGAGAACGGCGGCGGCAATATCGGCGTGGAGGAGGCGGCCATGTGCATCCATATCCTGGGAAAAGTGTAGACTGGAGGGCAAATGGGTAAGCGCAAGTGCATTTTCATCACCGGGGCGGCATCGGGTATCGGGCGGGCCACAGCGCACCTGTTTGCCCGCAAGGGCTGGTATCCCGGTATCGTTGACCTGAGTATGGAAGGGCTTCATTCGCTGGCGGAGGAGATCGGCGCCGAACACTGCTTTGTCCGGGGTGCGGATGTGACCGACCCGGATAATTATCGGCAGGCGGTGGCCGCCTTCGCGGAAGAGACCGGCGGACAGATGGACGTCCTGTTCAACAACGCCGGCATCCTGCGGATGGGCCGCAATGAAACCATTGCCCTTAAGGAGCAGCACCGTACCGTCGATATCAACATCAAGGGCATCCTGAACGGCATCGACGCCGCTTTGCCGCTGCTAAAAAAAACGCCCGGGGCGCGCATCATTTCCATGTGCTCGACTTCTTCGGTTTATGGAATGCCGGAGCTGGCGGTTTACTCCGCCACCAAACATGCCGTTTGTGCTCTGACGGAAGCCTTCGATCTGGAACTGGAACGCTATGGCATCGGCGTGTGCGACATCATGGCCCCCTATGTCGCCACGCCCATGGTCACGGAAGCCGTGCAGCAGGCCCACAGCGTGGCTTCCACCGGCGTCAATCTCACGGCCGAACAGATCGCGTCGCTGGTGTGGAAGGCGGCCCACGGCCATAAGCTCCATTGGAAAATTCATTATTTGACCCATGTCCTTTTTTTTGCTTTCTGGGCCCTGCCGTTTCTTAGGCGCCCGGTCGTCAAACATCTCTGTCTGTCCAAAGGTTAGCAGCGAATGCGGCATAAGAACGCTTGACATTTTCCCCTGATTGCCGGGGGGCGCACAGGTCGTCGCCAACCATAGACATTTAAGCCAGGAGGTATTCGATGCGTGTGCTGGTCACCGGGGCAGCTGGCTATATCGGTGGGAGAATGGTGGACGCTTTATGCGCCCAAGACTGGGTCGAGGCCGTGAGCGGGACGGATATCCGCAAGCCGGGAGCAACCGGTTTCCGGCCCTACCTTTTACCAGCGCGATATTCGCGACGACATGAGCGACCTCTTCGAGAAAGAGCGCATCGATACCGTGGTGCACACCGCCTATGTCCTACCGCCCATCCACGACAAGGTTCTCATGGAGGAGATCAACAAGGGCGGTACCCGCAACATACTGAAATAGTCGGCCCGCGCCGGTGTCAAACAGATCTTGTACACCAGCTCCACTACGGCCTATGGGTTCTATCCGGACAATGACCAGCCGCTAACCGAGGAAAGTTCCCTGCGGGGCAACGATGACTTCACCTATGCCAAGAATAAATTAGTACGATACCCGGGGCGCTTATCGTGATTTCGTGGACTTCCTGATTTGAAGGCATCGATTGAGGTCGACGAGAACAGGCAAATCGTCGGCAGTGCCATATCGCCAATCCAAGGGCATCAGGCCCTTTCTCTTCAGCATGACGGCTTTAAACGTTATTGTATTCCCCTATGACTGGACTTCATATTGGCAGGGTATCTAATTGAAGGCCGTTTTTGCCTTGTCGAAGGCCTCGTCCAGCTTTTTCATGGCGGCATCCATGCCCGCCTTGAGCTCATCCCAGGCCTGGCCGCCGGAGGCTTTCAATTTCTCGTACTGTTCGACGGCCCCTTCCTTTTGCGCTTTTAAGGTTTGCAGGCTTGCTTCGAGTTTGGCACGGGCCTCGGCCGTCATTTCATTCGTCCCAGCCTGGATTTTATCCCCCAGCGCTTCGATGTCCCGGTCCAGTTCTTTCAACCGGGTATCCATTTTTTGCATATAGGCGTCTTTTTGCTCCTGCGTATACATTTCGGCGGTTTCCATGGCCGCGGCCGCTTGTTGTTTGACGTCCTGGGCCGTCACCTCGGATTTGGGCTTGGTCGCTTCTTCCTGATTACCGCAGGCCGTCAGGAAGGCCAGTGCCAACAAAATGCTTATGGCCATCAGGCTTGTGTTACGCTTCATTATTTCTCTCCTTCGTCGGTTTTAGCATGGTGTCAGGATTAAGCTTCGGCGCGGAACCAAACCGGGTGCAGCCGATGCTAAACTATTTGATCCTAAACAAGCGCTTAATGGCCGGCAATGAGGTCAATTGCTGATATTGCAGCTGCCGGGGGCTACTCCTCGACTATCCGTTGCCTGGCCCTCTTGTGGCGTCTGCACCGCTGTTGCGGGTTAACCCCTCCAGGCTCGCAAAAAAGCGGGAGGTGTCACGAGCCCACGGACGATGGCCATATCCCGGTTCGCCGGGAACCAGCCGTTCAGGAAGATGGCATGCGGGAGGTATGGCGGCGATGGAAAAGGGAATAGACCGCCGGGATCAGGACCAGCGTTATCAGGGTGGAGCCGGTGAGTCCTCCCACCACGGCGCGCGCCAGCGGGGCCTGGGCGTCGGACCCCTCGCCGATGCCCAGCGCCAGGGGCAGGAGGCCCAGGATGGTGGTCAGGGTGGTCATCAGGATGGGTCGCAGACGGCGGCGGCCGGCTTCCATGAGGGCCTCGCGGGTGGGGCGGCCTTCCTGGATCAGGCGTCCGGCCTGATCCACCAGGAGGATGGCGTTGTTCACCACGATGCCGCCCAGCATGATGCAGCCGATGTAGGACTGCACATTCAAGGTCGTGCCCGTCAGGAACAGGGTCACCAGCACACCGATCACGGCCAGGGGCACCGAGAACATGACCACCAGCGGATCCCGCAGGGATTCGTACTGGCAGGCCAAAACCATGTAGACCAGAACCAGGGCCAGGACGAGGGAGGTCACCAGCTCCCGGAAGGCCTTCTGCTGCTCCTCGAATTTGCCGGCCACACTCAGGTCGTAGCCCACCGGGCGCGGAATGCCGTCGAGCAGGGTCTGTACGTCGGCCGCCACCGACCCCAGGTCGCGCCCGGCCACATTGGCCGTCACCGTCACCCGCCGCTGCTGGTCCTTGCGGTCGATCAGCACGGGCCCCCGGCTGGCCTCGACGGTCACGACATTGCGCAGGGCCACTTTCTCACCCGAATCGGTGGTTAGGGTAAGATCGAGAACGTCGTCCAGGCTGCGCTTTTCCGCATTTTTGAGCTGAACCAGAATCCGGTAGGCATGGCCTTCCCGGCGATATTCGCCGGCCTTGGTGCCGGCCACGGCCGTTTGCAGCATTTCGGTGACATCGCGGATGCTCAGGCCGAGGTCGGCCACTTTATCCCGGTTGATGCGGATGTCCTGCTGAGGGATGCCGGCCTCGAGGCTGGTGTCCAGATCCGTAACCCCCGGCACCGTTATGATGAGGGCCGCGGCCCGCCGGGCCAGCGCATCGAGGGTGGCCAGATCGTAGCCGCGGATCTCCACCGTCAGCCCCTCGTCGCCGCCCAGGATGCGGTCCAGAATGAACTGACCCTGGGGGGCCCGCACACGGATTTCCATGCCGGGTACCCGGCCCGCCAGCCGGCGCCGCAGGTCTTCGGCAATGGCCACATTGGAGCGGCGGCGTTGGGCGGCCGGCACCAGGGACAAGCGGATTTCCCCTTCGGATCCGGCATTCGTCCGCCAGCCGGTGGCCCCCACTCGGACCACCCAGGCCGAGGCTTCGGGGACGGCCGGCAGAACGATCTGTTCCATGAGGCGGGCCTGGCGGTCCACCAGCTCGAGGCGGGTGCCGACTTCCATTTTACCGGTGACGCGCACCTCGCCCTCGTCGCTGGGGGGCAGAAATTCCGTGCCGATCAAGGGCAGGAGCAGCAGGCTGGCGCCCAGCAGGGCCGCCGCCGCAACGATGGTGGCAGCGCGATGGTCCAGGATCCGAGCCAGCAGACGCAGGTAAGCCGCTTCGAGGCCGGCATAGGCGGACCGCGCCGCAGCGACCAGCTGGCCGGACCGCCCACCGGGTTTGCGGGAGGAAATCTTCCCATAGGTCAGCAGGCGCGAGGCCAGCATGGGGACCAGGCTCAGGGACAGGACCAGGGAGCAGATCAGGGCAAAGATGATCACATAGGCCAATTCCTTGAAGAGGATGCCCGCCACGCCGCGTACGAAGATCAGGGGAATAAAGATGACAAGGGTCGTGATGGTGCTGGCGATGATGGCCGGGCCCACCTCCTGGGCGCCTTCCACCGAGGCTTCCTCGGGCGTCAGCCCGTTCTCGCTGCGGCGGCGGAAGATGTTTTCGAGCACGACGATGGAACTGTCCACCATCATGCCCACCCCCAAGGCCAGGCCTCCCAAGGTCATCAGATTGAGGGTGAATCCGCCGAAATAGATCAGGGCAAAGGTGGCGATGATGGAGATGGGGATCGAAAGGGAAATGACCAGGGTGCTGCGGATGCTGCGCAGAAAGAAGAGCAGTACGATGATCGCCAGTCCGCCGCCGTAGAGCACCGAGCGGGCCACGTTGGCGATGGAGCGCTCGATCAGGTTGCCCTGGTTGATCACCGGGACGACGGTGACCTGGGGAAAGGCCTGGTTGATGTCTTCGATCTCTTCCAGGATACGGCGGGCGACCTCCACCGTGTTGGCGTTGGCCTGTTTGCGGATGCCCACGTACAGACCGCGTTTGCCGTTGACCCGCACGATGCGGGTCTTTTTTTCATAGGTGTCCCGGACGTCGGCGATCTGCCCCAGCCGCACGGCGGCGCCATCCTTTTGCACAATGACCGTGTCCCGAATCTGGTCCAGGCGGGTGAATTCGGCCGGTGCCCGCAGGGTGACCTCGTAGCGCCCCTGTTCGATCTTGCCGGTGGGCAGGTCCAGGTTGGCGTCCTCGATGGCCGCGATGACCTTGTCCAGGGGCAGGCCGGCGGCCTTGATGCGTTCCGGGTCCAGTCCGATGCGGATTTCCCGGTTGTAGCCCCCCCACAGGTCCACCTGGGCGACCCCCGGGATGCGGGCAAAGCGGTAGCGGATCTGGTCTTCGATGAGCTCCGTCATCTCCACGGGATCGAGGTTGCTGGAGATGCCCAGGATGACCACCGGAAAGCTGGCGATGTCGAATTTGCTGGTGCGGGGACCGACGATATCGTCCGGCAGTTCGTTGATTTCGTCTTCGAGTTTGCTCTGGACATCGATGGCCGCCGTGTCGATGTCCGTGCCCCACACAAAGGTGACCCGTACCGTGCTGCGCCCCTCCGAGGAAGTGGAGGTGATTTCCTCCACACCGGGCACTACGGCCACGATTTCTTCGATGATGCGGGTCACCAAACGTTCCATGACCTCGGGGCTGGCCCCCTCGTAGTCCGTCCGGACGGTCAGGGTGGGCAGCTCGATATCGGGCAGCATGTCGATCTGCAGGCGGCTTAAGGAAACCGATCCCAGAATGACCAGAATCAGGGTCACCATGGTGGTGAAAATCGGGCGTTGGACACTGAAACGGGGCAGCTTCATGGGGTCTCCGCCCCTTTGCGGTCGGCGGCCGGTGTTTCCTGATCGGATGCAATCGTAATGCGGGCGCCGTCATCCACCAGTTGTTGTCCGATGACCACCACACGTCCCGTCAGTCCCCGGCCCTCCACCTGCACCCGGTCGCCCGCGCGGATGCCCACCGCCACTTCGCGCCAGCGCACGGACTGGCCGTCTCCGCTGACCACGAAAACCCCGGTCTGGTCGTTGCGCTCAGTCAGGGCCTGCTCCGGGACGATGACGGCATCGGCGATCCGGGCGAGTTCGACGGTGGCCTGGATGAACATGCCGGGTTTGAGACGATGTTGGGGGTTGTCGATGGTCATCTCGATGCGAGCCTGGCGGGTCGCCGTCCGGAAGACCGGGGCGATACGCACGATGCGGCCGGCAAAAGTCTCCCCCGGAAAGGCCTCCGTGGTTAGGGACACGATTTGGCCGGGCTGCATACGGGCGTAGTCCCGCTCGGTCACGAAAACGACTCCCAGGATGGGATCCAGTTCGACGATCATCAGAATGGGCGCGTTGGCGGCCAAGGTCTGGCCCTCGTCCACGTAGCGTTCGGCCACCACCCGCTCCACGTCGTCCCCGCTCCAGCCGGCCGTCACCCGGGTGTAGCCCAGGCGGATGTTGGCGCTTTCCAGGGCCGAGACGGATTTCGTGGCCTGGGCCTCGGCCACGGCCAACTGAGCCCGTTTGACCAGCAGCTCCTGGCGGGCCGCATCGAGTTCCGAATCGGAAGCGATGCCCCGTTTGCGCAGGGATTCGGTGCGTTTGAATTCGCGATTGGCGATCTCCAAGACGTTTTGGGCCTCGGAGAGATTGGCCTGGGCCACGGCCAGGTCGGCCCGGGCCTGGGCCACGGCCTGGACATATTCGTCATTGTCGAGTTCGGCCACCACCTGGCCCTGCTGGACCGTATCGGCAATGTTGACCAGCACGCGCTCGACCCGGCCGCTGACTTTGGGGGCTACCACGAATTCCGCCAGGGCTTCCAGCTCGCCGCTGAAGACGCGCTTGAGGGCGATGGGGCCGTGTTCGATGGGAGCCACTTCTACCGGAGTGGGCCGTGCCGCCGGCCCCTGACCGTCGGTCGCCATGCGCTCCTGCACCGCACGGTAGGCGATCCAGCCTAAAACCGCGACGGCCATCAGAACCGCCGCCGGAATCATGCGTTTGGAAACGAACGATGTCATGAGCAACATCCTTTGGTCAGTGTCGGCATGGGGACCTCTTCAGAGAATCTTAGCGTGGCGGACGCCGCGCCGCCGTCAATGAACCGACCGGATCACCATCCCTTCCGGTGGCCGTATTGACACCGCAACATTGTGCTTTTTCATGAATCTTTGCAACGCAAAAATGGCGGCAAACGAAATGGCGAACGGAGGAGAAGGCCGCACTGGAAGAGCTTCGTGCCGGGCGGGTGATTCTCCCGGTAGTTTTTCATTGTCAGGATGAAGGCGGAACCGCTATAGGATGGCAACCGCTCCAATAACCGTTTGAAGGGTCGCCCCGGCATCCCCGGAGCAGGGGCGGCGCATGGGAACGATACCTGATGTGGATCCCCAATTGCCATCGTCCAGCCCTGTTGATGCTCGTCCTTCTTGTTTTGCCGATCGCAGCGTCCTGCGCGCTGACCGCCTATCCCGTCGACCGTATGGCGGGAGGGCCCAATGTGCCCGCCGATACGACGATCCGCATGACACCGCCGATGGACGATCAGGACTCGGCGCAAACGGCCTCCCCTTTGCCCCGGGGCCCCCTGAACCTCACGGTGACCGAAGCGATTTTGATGAGTCTTGAAAACAATCGCGCCCTGGTGGTCCAGCGTTTGAATCCCGCCATCACCCAGACTTTCGAGGATCAGGCGCGCGCGGTTTTCGATCCGACGGTGGATGCCGAGATCTCCACGGGCCGGGTCAAAGGGCAGCGCCAGGCCCGCTCGGGGTCGCAAACCGAGGATTACACCACGGACACCACCGAGGGGCTGATCGTGCTCGATCAGTATTTTCCGACCGGCACCACGGTGGCCCTGGAGGCGGACACGCGCGGGTCGGACTCCTCCCTCTACGACGATCCGTTTTACGCCACCCGCCTGGGGATGACGGTGACCCAGGCGCTGCTGCGTGGCTTGGGACCGGAGGCCAACCTCGCGCGCCTGCGCCAGGCCCGCCTGGATACCCGCCTGTCGGAATTCGAGCTGCGGGGGTATACCGAATCGCTGGTGGCGGACGTGGAACGCACTTGCTGGGACTATGCCCTGGCCCGGCGCCAGATCGAAATCGTCGAGGAATCCCTCAAGGTGGCCCGGCAGCAGCGCGACGAAACCCGGGAGCTGATCGCCGTGGGCCGTTTGGCCGAAGCCGAGCTGCCCGCGGTCCAGGCCGAGGTAGCGGCCCAGGAACAGGCCCTGATCGAAGCCCGGGCCAACAAGGAGTCCATCCGTCTTCAACTGCTGCGATTGCTCAACCCCCCCGGCCCCGGCATCTGGGAGCGTGAGGTGACGGTGGTCCACCCGCCGACCCTGCCGGACATCCCCCTGGAGGAAGTGACCCGCTATGTCGCCGTGGCCCAGCGCATGCGCCCGATTTTAAACGAGGCCCGGCTGAAGTTGCAGCGCGGCGATCTGGAACTCGTCAAAACCCGCAACGGGCTGTTGCCTTTGATGGATCTTTTCGTCACCCTCGGTAAAAGCGGCTATGCCGACGCCTTCGGGGACTCCGTCGACCACCTGGATGACGGCAACTACGACATCCTAGGCGGCGTACGCTTCCAGTATCCCTTCATCAATCGGGACGCTGAGGCCGCCCACCGGCGCGCCCGGCTGAGCCGCACCCAGTCCCAGGATGCCCTCGCCAATCTGTCCCAACTCGTGGAAGTGGATGTGCGTACGGCCTATATCGAAGTCACCCGCACCCAACAGCAGATCGCGGCCACCAAGGTCACCCGCCAGTTCAATGAGGAAAAACTGCGTACCGAAACCGAAAAGCTGCGTGTGGGGAAATCCATCAGCTTCCTGGTGGCGCAGGCCCAGCGGGACCTGCTGGCCAGCCGCATTGCCGAGGTGCAGGCCCTGGCCAACTATCTGAAGGCCCTCATCGATCTTTACCAGCAGGACGGCTCCCTCCTGGAGCGCCACGGCATCGTCGCGCCCGGCCGCGAGCCCGTTAAGCAGACGGACGCCCGCCATCCCTGATGGGCGATGAATAATGGCCTGGCCTCCGTGATCCTTTTTCGGCCCAATGTTACCGCTTAGATCTGAAATTTTGATCTCCTAAAATACCTCACAGTTCCAACCCGAATAAGGTCTTTACCTCATACCCTTTTTTCCCGTTCTGGTTTCGCATATTCTTCATGGGCTGGCGGGGGTGTGCGTCAGGCTCCCCTTCCGCGCGTCCCGACGCTTCGGTCATACAAAGCAACTATATATAACGAATGGAGAGATGGAGATGGCCCTTTAACCACCGGCAGAACCCGATTGGGGCGAGTCGTTTCGATAGGTGGGAGGCCCGCCGGCCGGGCTGCGGACCCCGCCTTTCATATGGGCGTCGTTGCACGCACCGCTACACGGTTTGATGCCCATCGGGGTTGCCGCTCAGACGCAATCCGGAGGCTGATGCCATGGAAAGGATAGGGAACAGGGTACAGGGAGGGGCCCGGGCGGCGCCGATAAAAAAGTCCGGGGTGCAAGAAACCGTACAAAAAATATTTGCGCGAGCCGATGTCCGCCTGGATGGTGCGCGTCCATGGGATTTGCGTGTGCGCAACCCGGACTTTGCCGGCAGGTTGCTGGCCGGCGGTTCGCTTGCGCTGGGAGAGAGCTACATGGACGGCTGGTGGAGCTGCCAGGCGCTCGACCAATTGTTCGACCGCATCCTTAGGGCCGGCGTGGATCACGAAGCGCCCCGCAATGTCGCTTCCATTTGGCATGCGGCCAAAGCGAAAATTGTCAATCGGCAGTGCAAATCGAGAGCCGGGCTGGTCGGCAAGCGTCATTACGATCTCGGCAACCGGTTGTTCCGGCACATGCTCGATAAACGCATGATCTACTCCTGCGCTTTCTGGGATCATGCGTCGACCCTGGATGAAGCCCAGGAAAACAAGCTGGAGCTCATCTGCCGGAAGATCGATTTGAAACCCGGCATGCGGGTGCTGGACATCGGCTGTGGCTGGGGCGGATTCGCCCGCTGGGCGGCTGAAAAATACGATGCCCGCGTGCTGGGTCTGACGGTTTCGCGTGAACAGGCGACCTATGCCAGGGAGCACAGCCGCGGCCTCGATGTCGCCATCGAACTCAAGGATTACCGTGACCTGGAGGGCCAGTTCGACCGGGTCGTATCCATCGGGATGATGGAGCACGTGGGCGCGAAAAACTATCGCACCTACATGCAGGTGCTGCATCGCAGCTTGAAGCCGAGCGGGCTGTGCCTGGTGCAGACGATCGGGGGCAATACCTCGGTGAGCACCACCGACCCCTGGATCGACCGCTACATCTTCCCCAACTCGATGCTGCCCTCCATCCGTCAGATCGCCGCGGCCAGCGAAGGTCTGCTGGTGATGGAAGACTGGCACAGCTTCGGCACCCACTACGACCGAACCCTGATGGCCTGGCATCGCAATTTCACCCGCAACTGGTCGAATCTCAAAGACCTATACGATGAACGCTTCTACCGTATGTGGACCTATTATCTCCTCTCCTGTGCAGGCAGCTTCCGCGCACGCCGGAATCAATTGTGGCAGATCGTTTTTTCCAAAGACGGCCTGCGGGGGGGATATGCCTATCACCGTGCGCTCGGATGAGGGTGCCTGCTCTGGCCCCGGGCGATGTCGCGCCTGGTTGGGGAGGGAAAACCGGTGTCGGATCGAACAAGTGGGATGGTCCTCCTAGGAGGACGTGGGATGATGGCGACCGCCCTCAGGTATCCTTCAGGCGTTCCAGGATGCGGACCCCTACCAACCGGACCCCTTTGTAGCGGCTATGTTCTTTATCGGTGATGTGGCGAATTTGGACTTTATAGGCCCCATGGGGTTTCGCACCCTGGGGGGAGATAAAGTTGACCTCCATCACCTGACCGACCTCGATCAGCTTGAGGAAGGCCGAGCTTTCATGGACCACGAGTCCCGCCCCCTGCGGGGAGACATCGGCGACCTTGAACTGGTAGATCGGCTGGGCCACCAGCTTGATTTCAGCCCGGTGGTTCCTGAGCTTGGGGGAGCGGATCTCGGAGCGCTTTTCTTCTTCCATGGCCATCGTGCGATCGTAAGTCTTGCCGTCGATTCGCTTCAACGTGCGTGTCAGGTTTCGTGGGGTATGCGCCTGACCACCCTTGGGGGTATTGTCCCATTGGATACCATCGTTTGGGCGTCGGTTCAAATGGAAAATGCGCCTGACGAGCGCCCTGCAAGCTCGTTGCGCCGTGCCCAAGGCCGTCTGTTGTGCAGAAGGCGCCGCACTCGAACCTGATGGTCACCGATCCGAAGGGGCAGGGGAAGAAAAGCAGGGGGCCCTTAAATCCAGCGCGATTGTCCTTCCAGAGGAGCTGTCGCAAGACCATATGAGGAGGTTGAAAAGGAAGCTATTTTGCCGTTGGCGGCAAAAGATCAAACGGCTATGTGGCCCGTAACCCAACGTTATATCATCCGTTTTATTTTCAGATGACGTGGACTATAGCGAAATTTGATAGTGCTAAATGGAACCTGATCCCGCGCCCGGGCGAAACAACAGGTGAAGAAACGGATTGCCCCGCGGCCGGCAGTGGTCTAATCTAACGATATCTCCGTAATGACAGCGCCGTTGGCGAAACATCCTAGCGAGGTCTCAGTTTGCCTTTTCCCCCTGGTCCCACATCCATCATGAAGAACGGCATTTCCCTGCGGTCGGAGCCTCTGAAGAGCAATCTCCTCTATGGCGCGTTTGCCGGTGTAACGGTGGTTTCTTTATATGCCGTTCACCTTTACAGCTTTTTGTTGTTTCACGTCCTGGTCGAAATTTTCAGCGTCGTCGTGGCCTTCGCGATTTTTATGTTTGCCTGGAACACCCGGGATAAAATCGCCAACAAGAGTCTCATTCTGCTGGGGGCGGCGTATCTGGCCATCGGCGTCCTCGATCTGCTGCACACCTTCAGCTATAAAGGGATGGGCGTATTCGCAAACTACGGGGCCAATACCGCGACCCAGTTGTGGATCGCCGCCCGCTATATGGAAAGTATCACGCTGGCCATCGCGCCCCTGCTGGTCGCGCGCAAAATCACCATGCCCCGTGCCCTGGCCGCTTATCTTACGCTGCTGGCGCTGATCATCGCGACGATTTTTATCGGGCCGGTTTTCCCCACCTGTTATGTGGACGGCGTGGGGCTGACCCGCTTTAAGGTGGTCAGCGAGTATATCATTACCGCCATCCTGTTGATCAGCCTGGTCAGTCTGGCGGCTCAAAAAAAACATTTTGACGGCGGTATTTTTCGCATGCTGACCGTTTCGATCGTGTTGACCATGGTCTCCGAGCTGATGTTCACATTTTACATCAGCGTCTACGGCATCTCCAACCTCGTGGGGCATTTCTTCAAACTGGGTTCCTTCGTCCTGATCTACAGGGCGATCATCGAAACAGGCCTGCAGCGGCCCTACAAGCTGCTTTTCAGGGAGTTGGCCCAAAGCGAGAAACGCTATCGGCAGCTGGTGGATACGCTGCCCACCGGCCTTTGTGAAATCGATCCCGCTTTTCACATCCGCTATATCAATCCGGCCGGGTTGGCCCTTATCGGCTATGACGCGGAAGATATCGAGCGCGGCGTTCACTTGAACACGCTGCTGGATTCGGAAGACCGGGCCAAGGCGCAACGGCGGTTGGCGATGCTGCGCCGCGACCGGCCCATCGTCAGCACCGAATACCGGCTTTGCCGCAAGAATGGGAAAACGGCCGAGGTCCTCGTCAATTCGACGCCGATCGTGCAGGACGGCGAACTCAAGGCCATCCAGACCAGTTTAACCGATGTGACCGAACTCCACCATCTGCAACGGCGGCTGTATGAGGCCCGCAAGATGGAGGCCGTGACGATTCTGGCCGGCGGCATGGCGCACGAGATCAACAATGTATTGATGGGCGTCATTGGCGGCATCGATCTCATCCGATTGTGTGCGGTCGATCACACGCTGGAGGAATCCGATTTCGAGGATGTGCATAAGGGCTGCGCCCGTATTGCCGAGTTGGTGCGAAAGCTTCTGGCCTATTCCCAGGGCGGCCGCTACCGCTTGGAAGTCATCGATCTGCGGGAATTCATGCCCGAGGCGTTGTCCGAATTGGCGAAAACCGTCAACCCCGGGATTTCTCTGACCTGTCACCTGGACGACCACATGCCCCCCATACAGGCCGATCCGTTGCAATTGCAGCTCGTATTGAACGAGATCGTCGCCAATGCCAAAGAGGCCCTCGACGATGCGGGGCAGATCGAGATTGATTTCCAACCCCGCACGGTAGATGCCGATCAGGCCCGGCAGCGTCCGGGGATGCAGCCGGGACACTATATCCGCCTCCGTGTGCGGGATGACGGTAAAGGCATGGACCGCGAAACGCGATCCCATATTTTCGAGCCGTTTTTTTCGACCCATTTCCCCGGCCGCGGCATGGGAATGGCCGCGGTTTACGGGATTGTCAAGAATCACGGCGGCTGGATCGGGGTCGACTCACACAAGGGCCGGGGAACGACGGTACGTGTCTATTTGCCGGTGGCCTATGAATTCCCGCAGGCCCAAGGACAGCGTCAAGCCGCGGGATAAGCGCCGCTTCAGCGGCGGATGGTCTCTCCCGTCCCTCATGGGATCAAGGCAGGATGGATTTGATCCCGACGACATCATTTCCCGCCAGGGGCCTAAAGATGCCATTTATGGCGAGGCCCTATTTGAATGCGGCGTGGCAGTCCTTTTTCAGCTGATCGATGTCGGCACAGGCCGCCTTGAACGCCTCCCAGCGTTTGGCCTCGAAAGCTTCCGCCAGTCGGCGGCAGGCTTCACGATAGGCGGAATAACAGGATTCGCCGTATTTTTCACCTGGAAAGGACATCATCAATCCGGAATCGGATAGGAAGGCGTTCATGATGGCCGGCTCCGGAAGTTTTTGAGCCGCGAGGGATTCCCCGATGTCCCGGAAGGATGATTTCAGTCTTTTCTTCAGCGATTTGTAGTTGACCTCAGGTTGTGCGGCCGGGGCGGCGTTCTCCTCTCCGTGCGCGCCGCTGCATTCCGCTTCCGGATTCTCCGGCGGTTCGGCTTTGATCTTGATCTTTATCTCCCAGCCATTGTCCCGGGCCTTGCCCCTGACTTCCAGCTTGACGATGGGCTCGGGCAGATCGGCCAGTTCGGCGGGCAGGCCATCGGTCTGCTTCTCAAGCGCATGGGCCAGCTGGCGCAGATAGGACGGCAGGTTTTCAAACGGCATTTCCTGTTTTATTTTGCGTTCCGAAGCTTTCATGGTCTTCCCCCATTTTCCCAGTCTGATTTCCATGACCCGACAGGGCTTGCCGGAACGTTGCGGTCCCATTGCGATCCGTGCCCTGAGGTTTCTTCCCGTCGGAGGTCGTCTGCTGCCCGCCTTCTGCAAGAAACCGTCTTTTTTGGTCGAGCCCCGATTGGCAGTGCACTCCTATTTGCCTGCCGCTGGTTAGATTGGCATTAGGACGGGCCATCAGAGAGAGACATCAGAAAAATTTGTTATTCTAGCACGGCGCTAACATGGAGCGAGCAAATTCGATGCTTTGGAAATAATTCATACGCAAACACAGGTGGCCCAAGATGCATCGCCCGAACTTCGATCCGCTAGGTTTCGCCCAATGACCCGGTTACAAGCGCCCCAAAAAACCGAATGGTTTTCAGTCATTCCCGATAAGATCCCCGAAGCCGTCACCGAAGGTGATGCCAAGATTTTCGATGCGATTACCGCCGTCCATCTCTCCAAAGTCCAGGAGCAGCGGATCAGCGAGCCCGAGCGGGTTTTCCCGCAGCAGGAGAATGTGCTGGCCATCCACTGGCATCCCGAATTCGTCCCCATGCCGCTGATCACCAAGCGTATCGAGAGCATGTATCCGGACAAGCGTTGCTCATTGGTCATCCCGACCCAGCACAATGCCGTCACCACTTACGGTGACTATGCCGGGGTCGAAGTCGATTGCTATTCACGCGGCTTCAACCAAAAGGTTCAGCTCCTGCTGCATTTTGTCAAAGCGCGCCTGGATAGTGCTGATCTGTTCAAGTCCATCTTGGCCCACACCTTCAAATACCGCTCATCCCAATTGTTTGAATTCATGCATACGATCACCAAACCGGTGGAAGCGCGCATTACCGCGGCGGCGCGGGAAACCGGGGCCAACGAAGCCCTGATCCGCTTCACGCGTGTCTACGTCAAAAAGATCGAGCAGCTGCTGGCAACCAAGGGTGGGGACCTGCCCCCCGAGATGATCAAGAATAAGATCCTGCGCAATTTTTTCGATGGATTGCGGGAGCAGTATGGCGATGCCCTTATCGATCGCACCCAAACCTACCTCAAGGCCGTCAAGGCCTGGGTAAAAGCCGAGTTCCCGCTGCCGTATTTTTACCGGACTTCGGAAGTGATCGAGGAGGCGCGGGCCCTGGGGGCCGGTATCGTCATCCCGCATCCCGAGCAATTCTGGCCCATTTTGCTGGCCGACTACGATGTGGATGGCATCGAGGTCTGGAACCCGCAGTCGCGCACCTATACGGAATTTTTAATATCGGTGATCAACCGCAAGAACCGCTGCGGTGTCGGACTTTCGAAGCGCAACCTTCTGATTTTTATGGGAGACGACACCCATATGGCGGAAAAGACGCGCGATCCTAAGATTCAGGATCCTGAAAAGGCCTCCCGCGAGATCGGCTTTCAGCCGGCCTGGGAGGATTTCAGCATTCGCAAGGCGCTCATCCGAGCCGATGCCAGTCGCCGCAAGGTCATTCAGGAATACAAGCAACGCCTGGGGCAGTAGGCATGTGAGGAGGAAGGCGAGGCCATGGCCGATTACGGCAGTTTCGAGTATGAGTCCTACCAGGATCTGGATACCATCCAGAAGTTTTTTGAATCGCTCAACCAGGGTTTCGCCAAGGAGCGGATCATCTTCAGCTCGGGCGACGATATCATCGAGCTGGAGCCCAAAAATCTCCTCAGGTTTTCCGTGCAGGCCAAGAAGAAAGAAGACAAAACCAAACTGAGCATCAAGATTTCCTGGAAAGAAGGTAAGATCAAGGCGACCAAGACCGATCTGGAAATCGGATCCTGAGTGATGATTACCTTCGAAACCCTTGAAGAAAACCTCAAATTCCTGGTGCTGGAAGTCGAAAGCCAGATTATCTTGACCTTCCGTCTGCTCAACGATGCCGAGCCGGATTTGCTGGAAAAGGTCAACGCCAAAGATGACTACGTCGACAACTTGAAGACGATCATCGAAAACGAGTGTTTTTCCCGCCTGCACTGCGAAGCGGGGGAGGGCGCCGATGGGATCAAGATGCTTCGCGCGGCCCAGGCGATTGCCGTCAATCTGGAGCGCATCGCCGATTTTTGCGTCAATATCGCCCGTCAAACCGAGTATTTGATCGAATTCACCCAGCTGCACCAGTCCAATTTTCAGGAAATGTTCATCCTGATCCAGGAAAGCACCCAACATATTCTGCCTGCCCTGCAGAAGCGGGATCTTGCGGAAGCGCTGACGATTTGCCGGTCCGAGCAGCAGCTGGATGAACTCTACAAGGAGAATTTCGACTGGATCATGGCCCGCCTGCGAACCGGGCACTATGTCGAGGACCTGATCACCACCCTTTTTATTTTCCGCTATCTGGAGCGCATCGGCGACTCCTTGCTGAACATCGGCGAAGCCCTGTTATTCGCCGCCACCGGCGAACGGATCAAGATCGAGCAGTTCGATGCGCTCAAAGCGGTCCTGGCCCACGCCGGTCTGAAAGAACCGCTGAGCGGGGCGGAATTCAAAGCCATCTGGGGATCGCGCTCGGGCTGTCGGATCGGCCGGGTGGGGATTGCCGATCCGCAATCCGAATCGGTGCAGGGGCTTTTCAAAGAAGGCAACAAGGCCAAAATCCGCAAGGAAAAGGAAAACATCGAGCAATGGGAGAAAATTCGGCCGGGGCTGGCACCGCGTATTTTGGGCTATCGGGAAAACGGCGATAAAGCGTCCATGCTGGTCCAGTTCCTGCCGGGCCTTACCCTGGACGCGGTCATTTTGGGAAGTGATGACAAGACCTTGCAGCAGGCCATGACCGCCCTTGAAAAAACCCTGCTGGACGTGTGGCAGCACACCCTTGATGTCGAACCGGTCGCAACGGACTACATGGGGCAGCTCAAGACCCGCCTGGAAACCGTGCGGCGCGTGCATCCCGGCTTCAGACGCATCGGAAAGGCGATCGAAACCTTCGAAATCCGTTCTTCCGAGAAACTCATCGACCGCTGCGCCGCCATCGAAAAGACCTACCCGGCGCCTTTCAGTATCCAGATTCATGGCGACTTCAATACGAACAATGTCATTTTCAATACCGAAAACGACCACGTCAACTATATCGATTTCCACCGCTCCCGGAAGGCCGATTATATCCAGGACGTTTCGGTCTTCCTGGTGTCCAATTTCCGGATGCCGGTCTTCGAGGCCACCCTGCGGGAGCGTATCAACCAGGTCACCCGCCGCTTTTTTGACTTCAGCCTCCGGTTTGCCCGTCAGCATGACGATCAGGCCTTCGAGCTGCGTCTGGCCCTGGCCTTGGCCCGTTCGTTTTACACCTCCACCCGTTTCGAGCTGAACCAGACCTTTTCCCATGACATGTTCACCCGCGCCCATTACCTGATGGAAAAAGTGCTGGACCACCAGAAACCGGCGGATTCCTTTTGCCTGAAACGTGAGGTGCTCTTCTATTGAGCGTCCGGCACGGGGAAAATGGGCCTGGCACGGCAGGCGGTTCATCAGGAGCGGGATTGGGAACACGACGCATGGAAAGGAACGGCATGCAACCAAAAATAGGCGTCGTCGGCACGCCGGGCGGGTGGTCCTCGGAGAAGCTCGCGGATACGGTGGCCGACATGACAGGCTGCCGTCTCCTGATCGATATGGCCCGCCTGACGCTGGATTTCGTCGACGGCCGGGCCTGGTTCGAAGATACGGATATCAGCGCTTTGGATGCCCTGATTATCAAGAAGATCGGTGCCTGGTATTCGCCCGATCTTCTTGATCGGTTGGAGATGCTGCGTTTTTTGAACCAGCGGGGCCTGCCGATTTTTTCTTCACCGTTCAATATCATGCGGGTGTTGGACCGCTTGAGCTGCACAGTTACCTTGCAGCTGGCGGATATCCCCATGCCGCCCACGACCATCACCGAGGACGTCGATGCGGCCACGGCGGCCGTTGCGCGCTACGGCGAGGCCGTGTTCAAACCCCTCTACTCCACCAAAGCCAAAGGCATGCTGCTGCTGCGCCACGGGCCGGAGGTGAAGAAAATGGTCGCGGCCTATCATAACGAGAATCCCATCATGTATATCCAGCAAAAATTGGACGTTCCTGGCAAAGATCTGGGAATCGCCTTTCTAGGGGGCCGGTACCTGACGACCTATGCCAGGGTCAAAGGGCAGGGCGCCTGGAATACCACGACCCGCTCCGGGGGGCACTACGCGCCGTTCGAGCCTTCGGCCGACCTGATCGACCTGGCGTATAAGGCCCAGGCGCCTTTCGGCCTGGATTTTACCTGCGTCGATGTGGCCGAAACGCCGGACGGGCCGATCGTATTCGAAGTATCGGCCTTTGGCGGTTTCCGCGGTATCGAGACGGCCAGCGGCATCGATGCCGCCCGACGCTATGTTGAATTTGTATTGGAAAGGATCCGGTCATGAAGGTCTTGTATGAGAGCCGCCAGGCCCTTGTGGCCCGCATCCGGGAGGAACTGCCCGCCGACCGGCCGCTTTATCTGCGCTTCGGCCGGTGTGTGCTGGCTGTTTATGCCAACCGGACGGAGATCGTCGAGGGCCTGGAACGCTATTTCAAGCCTTTTGTCAGCGAAAGCCGCGATGCCGCGATCCGGATCAGCGTCCACGACTCGCCGGAATACCGGCTGCCCGTCAACTACACGGTGAAAACGCCCGATCCCGGGAAGACCAAGATCAAGGAAGAATATGTCGACCTGGACGATGGCCGCATCGTGCGCAAACGGTTGACCGGTATGCTGTTTGTCTTCGGCGGAGGTCAAAACGTGGCGGTGGGGCCCTGCGGCGCAAACCTCAACCAGGTCATCAACTTCATCAACAACCGCTATATCGAGTGGCTGTTATGCCAGGCCTGCCTGTTGGGCCATGCCGCCGGGGTGATCCTCAACGGCCGGGGACTGGCCCTGGCCGGTTTTTCCGGGGCGGGCAAATCGACCCTGGCCCTGCATCTCATGAACGAAGGGGCCACCTTCATCTCCAACGACCGGCTGATGATCCAAAAGCGCCAAAACGGATTGGTGATGCACGGCGTGGCCAAAATGCCGCGCATCAACCCGGGCACGGCCCTCAACAACCCTTACCTCAAGAAAATCATGAGCGCCGAGGAGCAGGATCGTTTCGCATCTTTGCCCGAAGACGCGCTTTGGGACCTGGAGCATAAATACGATGCCCTCATCACGGACTGTTATGGCCCGAACCGTTTCGAGCTGCAGGCCGCCATGCGCGGCCTGGTGCTGCTGAACTGGCGGCGTGACGGGGGGGCGACCGAGGTCGTACAGGTGGATCTGGACGAGCGCCGGGACCTGCTGCCGGCCTTCATGAAAAACGTCGGCCTTTTTTTTCTGCCTGCCCCAAGGTGCCAAATGCCGCCGCCCAAGGAAGAAACATATATCGATTTCCTGTCGCGTTGCCGTGTGCTTGAAATCAGAGGCGGGGTCGATTTTGACGTCGCCACCCGGGCGTGTCTGCGGTTCGTTCGCAGCGAACCGGAATTGGTATAGGCGGCCCGTGCAGATCGAGATCACCCACACCGTTGACCTCCCCGACCCGCGTCGTATGGAGCTCTTGCGCCGCAACCCCGACCTGGGGCCGCGTATTTTGTTCTTCAGCGGCGGCAACGCCCTGCGCAAGACCAGCGAAGAACTGGTCTACTACACCCACAATTCGATCCATCTCATCACGCCGGTGGATTCGGGCGGCAGCTCGGCCGTGTTGCGGGAGGCCTTCCAAATGCCGGCCATCGGCGACATTCGCAATCGGCTGATGGCACTGGCCGACCGCGGGTTGGCCGGCAATCCGGAAATCTTCAGACTCTTCGCCTATCGGCTGCCCCGGACGGCGGACCAGTCAACTCTGGAGGATGAGCTGGCCCAAATGGCCCAGGGGAACCATCGCCTGGTGCAACGGGTGCAGGACCCGATGCGCAAGATCGTGCGCAATTTTCTGCAGTCTTTTCTCGAAATGATGTCAGGCGCCGATCTTCCGCAGCGGTTTGACCTGCGCGGCGCCAGTATCGGCAACCTGATCCTGACGGCCGGCTATCTTATGAACCGCCGGCATTTCGATCCGGCGATCTTTATCTTTTCGAAGCTGGTCAATGTCCGTGGCACGGTGCGTCCCATCGTCAATGCCAATTTGCATCTGGTGGCGGAATTGGAGGATGGGCAGATTCTCGTCGGGCAACACCTGTTGACCGGTAAAGAGGTGCCGCCTATCGATGCCCGGGTTAAAACCGTGTTTCTGAGCGAGTCGCGGAAGGCGCCCGTGGCCACCAACCTGTCCATCCGGGAGAAGATGGACGCGCTTATCCGCTCTGCGGATTTGATCTGCTACCCGATGGGCAGTTTTTACTCCAGCCTGCTGTCGAACGTCATGCTGGGCGGGGTGGCCAACGCCATCCGGCGCAATCCATGCTCCAAGGTCTTCATTCCCAACACCGGGACCGACCCCGAACTCTTCGGCCACAGCCTGGCCGATCAGGTCGAGACCCTGCTGGAAACCCTGAAAAGAGGTGATCCCGTACCTATCGAGGATTCCGACGTCCTTAACTATATTCTTGTGGACGAGCGCAACGGCAATTATCCCGGCCGCATCGAACGGGACGCGCTGGCCCGCCGGGGAATCCATATGATCAACTGCCGGCTGGTGAGTCTGCGCAGCCAGCCCTACATTGACGAAAAGATGCTGGTGCCGATCCTGCTGTCGCTTGCCTGAGATGGGGCGCGGCCCGATCGACAATATGCGTATATAAACTGGACATCAACTGAGAGGAGGTAAAACGATGGGGGACAACAAGATAGGCTACAAACGCATGGTCGACATCAACGAGGCGGTTAGCTATCTGGAGGCGCTGGCCCAGAGTTTGCGGGACGGCCGGATCGTCGTCCAGCATGGCGAAAAGGCCCTGGAGTTGACACCGCCGACGGTCGTGGGGCTTGAGATCGAGGCCAAACAAAAGAAGGACAAAACCAAATTCGGATTTGAAATTGCTTGGAAGTACACGGCGGATCAGGACGGCGGTGAAGCGCTTGAAATTACCTCCGCGGCCGCTGGTGGTGAATTGCCGCCGGAGGCCTGAGCGCCGCCATCGCGCCGATTGGCAGACCGTTCACATTAAAAGGCCGCCCCGTGCTGAGACGGGGCGGCTTTCTGCTGGAATGCTTCCACCCCCGGTCAGGCGAAGGACGCCGGCGGCCCTGAAAATCTCCGCCGGGAGGATCGTTGCCGCTTGGCTGTTTCAGCCGGCGGTGCCAACCAGCGAGGCGGGACGCCTATGGCTGCGCCCCATTCAAACGGCCCCTATCTGCCCCACGGCCTCGATCAGACGATGGATGTCCGCGGCATGAAGGTCGCCGATATTGCCGATGCGGAAGGTGGCCTGATCGGTCACTTTACCCGGATAGATCACAAAGCCCCGCGTTTTTAACGCATCATAGAAGCGTTTGAATTCCCAATCCTCCCGGTGGGGATATAGAAAGGCCGTGATGATGGGCGATTGCCAGCGGGCCGGCAGCAGCGGCGGGAACCCGTGCCGCTCCATCCCTTCCACCAGAATACGATGATTCTCCGCATAGCGCGCATGCCGGGCGGCGATGCCGCCCTCGTCTTCCAGTTCGCGCAGGGCCTGGGAAAAGGCCCGCACCACATGGGTGGGTGAGGTGAAGCGCCATTTGCCGCCGTGATCTTCCATGGTCCGCCACTGGTCGTGGAGATCCAGGCTCAGGGAGCGGGCCTGGCCCGCGGTCGTTGCCAGAACAGACTTGCGCGCGATCACGAATCCGAAACCCGGGACGCCTTGGATGCATTTGTTGGCGCTGCTGATCAGGTAGTCCGTGCCAATGGCATTCCAATCCAGGGGAATGCCGCCAAAGCTGCTCATGGCATCCACGATCAGACATCTGCCACTCGCTTTGACCAGGCGGCCGACCGCTTCGACGGGGTTGAGCATCCCGGTGGTGGTTTCGCAATGGACCACCGCGACATGGGTGATGGACGAATCGGACTGCAGCGCTGCCTCCAGGAGCTTCAGATCAGGGGGCGCGCATTCGTCGCCCTCCTGGGACAAGTGGTCGAGCCCGCTGCGCCGGGCGATTTCGACCATCCGTCGTCCATAGGCCCCATTGGCCAGCACCAGCAGTTTGCCCGTGGTCGGCACAGCCGTGGTGAGGGCCGCCTCCACGCAGAAGGTTCCGCTGCCCTGCATGAGGACGCTGGTAAAGGTATCGCCGGCGCTGGCCAATTGGACGAGGGCTTGCCGGATTTGCTGGACGAGGTCGTTGTAGTCGCGGTCCCAGGTGCACCAGTCCCGGTGCATGGCAGCCTTCACGGTTTTGGTCGTGCTCAGGGGGCCCGGAGTGAGCAGCAGGTAAGGATTGTCGGGCAGCGATTCAGGATTCATGATCCCCCTTGTCGGGATTAAGGGTTTGACGGCGGCTCCAATGATGGCCATGGGCTGCGGTTGGCTCCGGGTCAGGAACCGTTGGGGTGGTCACCGTTCTTGACGCGCCGGCTGATATCCTCGATCACCGCCAGGCAGTCCCAGATGCCCTCCACCACGAAGTGGGCGCCGGCTTCCCGCATGCGGCCTTCGATGGCGGACAGCCGCTGCGCCAGTTCTTCACGGGGCAGGGCGTCGGCCTGGGCTTCGGTCAAGCCCAGTTCGTTGCCCGACCGGGTCAGGCCAACCGTCCACATGCCGGCGTTGCGGCCTTCCGCGACATCGCTGAGCGTATCGCCGATCTTGACCATGGCTTCAAACGGGTGGACCTGGAGCTGGATGGCGTTCTGGTAGCACATCCAGGGCCAAGGGCGGCCAGCCGGCACATCGGACGCACACACAGTGCAATCCGGTGCGTAGCCGCGTCGGGCGGCTTCCGGGACCAGCACGTCCATCATCGGTGCCGTATAGCCTGTGCAAGAGCCGATTTTGATGTTCCGGGCCTGCATGGCCTCCACAAAGGGCAGCAGCCCCGGGATGGGGTCGGCGTGGCTGACAATCGATGCCACCATCATGGGTTCGGTTTTTCCGTAGAGCCTGGCCACGTCGTCTTCGTCCGGCAATCGGCCGTATCGTTCCTGCCATTGTTGGCCAACCCCGGGCAGCTGGCACATGCTGCGGATATGGTCTTTTTTGGCGATCCCCATGAACTGCCGGGCTTCGGCCGAAGTGACCGTGATGTCGAAGGCCGCGAACACGCGCACGAAGACGTCGGCCGGTCCCATGCAGCCATAGTCGACTGCCGTCCCGGCCCAGTCCAGAACGACGGCCTTCAGCGGCCCGGTATAAGGATATTGCGGAATGAAGGCGGACATAACAGGAATTTCCTTTCAGCAGGGTCCGTTTCAACCTTTGAAGGAAGCGGAGTTGTTAATGGATTCACCCACTCAATTTACGGGCTTGACCGGTAGCCGTTTGGCCGATCCTGCGGCGACACGAACATTGTCTATATTGCCGGTCAAGTCGGAAAAAGTCCGTCTCATGAGGACCGGTTCGAATTCCGGCCAGCCAGCCATCTCGTGACAGGCGGGCGGATCTGTCGACAATTTACAAAAAGGGGTTCGGAAATAAATAGGTCCGTGTTGGAATTGAATGAGCGCAATTTCGTACACTATATCGAACGTGTTGACTTCTGTGCTTTTATTGGCCTTTGGCGATGCGGTCTTTGCCAAAGGGCGTATCCCGCATCATACCCGACAGGCCGAAATGTTCCAGCGCATGGCGGCCCGAATACCGGGCGCGTAAAATGAACTCCCTCGCGAACCAGGCCTCCCTGCGCAGATTAACACGTTTCTAACATGACCCTAACAAAAAGGGCATAGAGCATTCGTGCAGGGCATCGATCCGGTGCTTCTTACGGCATTCGCGCCTCGAATTGGATATCCCGGCGCCACGCCAAGATGGCTGCAGACCTTGTTCCAGAAGCTGTCAAGGGGAGGGAAAATGATCTCAGACCGCTGTGATTTCGAAGAGTTTGTATCGATTGCGGATAAATGGGAATATCAGGACATCATCACCAGGGCCGACCGCGAGGCCACGGAAGCCGAGCGGCGGTACTACCATTCAACCACCCCGGAAAACGAGAAGGCGCACTGCGGACAGGAATATGCGGAGCGTCTCAAGGGATTCATCGCGTTCATGCGTTACGGCGTCAAACCATCCCGCCTCAACCCGGAAGTCCTGTTGCACTTTGGCCGCATCCGGGAGGAAGCCCGGCAGATGATGCCACGGCCGCACGTGGTCCATTAGGCCCCGACCTCAGGTATCCTTTCTAAGAATCGCCCCGATACGATCCGACGCCCGCCGGCTGGTTCCCCGCTGGTGAGACCGTCACGAGGGCTTGCCACCCGCCGGGGAGGCGGTTTGCCCGGCGCTGGCCACGGTCCAGGCGCTGAAGGTGGCCTCGGGCTTGAACCCCACCCCCACCGCACCGTCCTGCATATAGAGTACCCAGGCGTAGCGGCGTTCATAGGCGCTGGTGGTGGCGGACCAGTACCCCTCCTGGGCATCCCGGAAAGGATGCGACGCCGGAAGGGCGGGGGAGTGGCGGGCCAGGTCCACCAGGCTCTCCAGCTCGCGGATGTTGGGCAGCCGCCAGTCGGTACGCCCGCCGTATTTGTCCCGATTCAAGGCGGACGGCGCCCGCAGGGCATCCTCCCAGGTCATTTGTGCGCAGCCGGTGCGGGCGCTTGGTGTCCACCACAGTTCCGTCAGACGATCTTCCACCGCTAGACCCTGGACGCGAAAGCGCTGCGCGGGCGGTAGCGGATGCCACCCGGAACCGGCGACCGGCCACACCAGGCAGGCCCCTTGCTGCCTGCCCCGGTAGACCCGGCCGCCGCCCAGATGAATATACCAGGCCTGATCCGACAGGCGCGCACAGGGCGTCGCCGTCCAATAGTAGCCGTGGAATACATTGCGAAAGGGATGACCCTGCGGGAGAGCAGGATTGATGAGGCGGTGGCTGATGAGGGAGAACAGCTCCCGCCGGGAGGGCAGACGCCAGTCCTCCCGGCCATGCGTCCGGGACCGGTTCAGACCGGCGATCAGATCGAAGGCCTCCTCCCAGGAATAGGGAAATTCAAAGGGATTGGCGTCCCGGCTCCAGCGCAGGCCGGTGAGGGTATCGAGGACCATCGCGCCGCGAACCTCGAAGCGCTTGGCAGGGGGCTGCCCGGCTGCCCGCCCGGAGGACGCGCAGGGCATTGCTTCCCCCGGGGCGTCGAAGCACGCTTGCTGGTCGGTGGTGAGGGGCCATGGATAGCGCATGGTGTCCGCTGCCGGCCGTTGCGGCCCGGTTTTGTGGACCGGTGCGACCGCAATGGTTAGGGGCGCTTTCGCCTTACCTTGCCGTTACGACAACACGTGGGCCGGCAGAAGATCTTCGATTACCGACCAGCCCGGTGCATCCACCACCACTGCCGGGTCGGCACCGGCAAAGGGGTAGGTCTCGCAAAACGTGCCGATTTCCGGATGGGCCTTCACGAGGTTATGCCACACCTGTTCAGGCTGCTTGGCGGCACACAGGGCCTGGATGGCATCCACCACAGACACCTTTCCTTCGGGGGTGAAGCGGATATCGGTTCCGCCCAGGTCGACAAGATAAGTCTTGGCCATAGCGCCTCCTTTGGATTCCCGTAAATGACGATTGGGCTGGGAAGCCCATGCCCCGCACGCTTTGTGCGGCTTGATGGGGGCGTCTGCAGGTACTGTTCCGGATCGTGATGGTCATTTACCACATCGCCTCCGGTGAGCGTGCAAGCACCCGTTCATACGTCAGGGGCAACCCCAGATGGCCTGGACGTTAGCCGACCGGCTGACCGGACGCTATAATGGAAAGGGATTATTCAGGATAGGAAAAGGCTTTATTCCGCGGCCGGCTGGCCCTGAGTCCGGACTGAAAAAAATCCATTTACATCCCGGCTGGTTTGGCTTAGTCTCTCAGCAACCAGTACCAGTACCTCGAAGGGGCAGGATGGCCGCCGCCCTCCCCACACGGCTGCACGAAGAGGGCCGTGAACGCGATGATCACTTTTCCCAGGAGAAACCATTATCATGGAGAAGCAAATAAAAGTCGTCATTGCCGAAGATCATCAATTGTTTCGAGAGGGCCTCAAGGCCATGCTCATGGCCCGGGGCGATCTGGAACTCGTCGGAGAAGCCGGTGACGGGCTGGACGCCATTCGCATGGTGCAGCGCCTGCAGCCCGAGCTTCTGTTGCTCGATCTTTCCATGCCGCGCTTGAGCGGCATCAGCGTCATGAAAGACGTCAAACGCCAGTTTCCGGAAACGATCATTCTGGCGCTCACCATTCACGAATCCGACCAGTATGTCCTGGAAGCCTTCGATGCCGGTGCTAACGGGTACTGCATCAAGGACGCCAGCCGCAAGGAGTTGATGATGGCCATCGACAGTGTCCTGGCCGGTAAAACTTACATCAGCCCGGGCGTGGCCGACAATGTTATGGAAGGCTATCTGGAAGGGCGCAAACGTCTCAAGGAAAAAACGTCCTGGGACACCATCACCCAGCGTGAGCGGGAAGTTTTGAAGCTGCTGGCCGAAGGCCACACCAACAAGGAAATCGCCGATTTCCTCAATATCAGCGTGAAGACCGTGGAGAAGCACCGGGCCAACATTATGCAAAAAACCGATTTGCACAATGCCTCCGCCCTGACAGCCTACGCCATCGAAAAAGGCTTGGTCAGCCCTCAAAAGGCCTGAGGGCGCATCGGTTCTTCCGCCACCATCCCGGGTCCCCGTTTACGCCCCCGTGGTGGAAACGCCCCATACCCAACCGCTACACCTCTTCCGGTCGCCCTCTACCGGATCTCCCCCATTTCCGTTCGGTCGTTCGCGGCCGTGCGTGGCACGGCCGACTTCCTGCAAGCGCGCCGACGGGCGATTCCGCGTGCGTCTATTTCTTTTTTTAGGCGGGCAGAAAAGCGCGAACGAGCGTCCCCTGGCCTTCACGGGAGCGAATCGCAAAGCAGCCGTTGCAGATTTCGATGCGTTCACGCATGCTGTTGAGGCCGAAACCGCCGAGCGTATTTTCAGCGTCCAGGGCATGCTCTAGATCGAAACCGCAACCATCGTCGCGCACGGACATCTCGAGGTAGTCCCCCGAGCGGGTGATACGGACCTGAATATCTTTCGCCCCGCTGTGCTTGGCGGCATTGTTGAGGGCTTCCTGCATGACGCGATAGAAGACGATCTTGTGGGCTTCCTGGATATCCTCTTCGTCTACTTCGAAACGGGATATGATGCGGATGCCGGTGTAGCGTTCGGCAAGATCGCGGCAGAACCACCGGGCCGTGGCCAGAAATCCCAGATCGTCGAGGGTCGAGGGACGCAGGTCGGCGGATATGCGTTTGGTTTCTTTGATCGTCTCCACAATGTGGGCGATGATGCGCTCGAAAGAGATTTCGCGTGACGGCAACCGGTTTCCATAAACTTCCAGCCATCCTTCCAAAGAAAACTTGATGGCCGCCAGGCTTGCGCCGATGCTGTCATGCAGTTCCTTGGCAATCACCTGGCGGTCGCTTTCCAGCAATTCCAGCGTTTTCCGGCTCAAAACGCACAACTGCCGGCGGGACAGGCGCAATTCATTCGCGATACCGCGGCCTTCTTCGATTTCCACCGGCCCGTCCTTCGCGCTTCGATCCTGGGGGGTGTCCTGTGAGCCGGCGTTGCGCTCCCGGATGCGTTCCGCACGGTCCGGGGAGGACTCCCCGGGGTTTGCTTCCCTGAAGGTCAGCGCCACCCAGGCATGGTCGGCGTTATTGGGGTGAAGGAGGGAGAGGGCCATGCGAACCGGTATCGGACGGGCGTCCCGGGTCTCCAACTCCGAGGCGGCGGTCACGACACACTCGCCCCGCAGGCAGGCTTGCAGCCACTGGGTCTGTTCCCGGCGTCGATGGGCCGGCACCAAGTGGTCTAAATCGAGGCGCTCCGCCTCCTCCGCGCTGTAGTCCAGGAGATGGCGCAAGGCCGGATTGGCCAGGACCAGGCGGCCCTTGGGGTCGGCAATGGCCACCGGCTCCCGAAGCGTATTGCAGAATCTGATGAGGCCGTCTACCGACATGGCATCCTCTCCAATGCCTGCTCAGGTCGAGAGCGATGGGGACCCTCAGGCCGCCGCCAAACCGAGTCATAACTCAAATCAGGGCCAACCTGTGTGCGGTGCTGGGTTCGTTGCGATGCTGCGCACCCGCCGGCTAGTGAATCCAATGGAGCGCGCCCCGGTTTTGCAGCCGCTGGAGGGTTCCCTTTTCATCCTTTTTCCTGGAGAGGAAACATATGTTGCCTGGTCGAGGACTGCCTATGGGGTGCAGACCCTATATTCATCCACGGTCCTCGTGAAATTTTTCCTGAAACCATGTGATTCAGCATCGTGAGGGCGGCCGTGCGGTATCGCTTTCCGCGGTTTCGGCGGCACGGGGAGCGGAATACAGGCGATGGCGGCGGTAAATAGGGACAGGACCATATTTCAGGCCGGACCATACGGGCGCAGAATTATGCCCAACACCGGCCGTTGGGGAGGAGGCGCTGTATCTCTTGGACGCCCGGGAACACACGCTGGAAGGAGCGACCACCATGACAGATAGGGACGCGACCCGGGCGGATATCGAAGCCCGCCTGGTGACGCTCGGTCAGATCCTTGCCACGCTGCGGATCAAAGCCGGGCAGCATCAGGAAAAATTCGCGGCACCGCTGGGCAGAACGCTGGATGTCATCGAAAGCAAACGGGGCGAGGTCGAAAGCCGGCTGGGGGAATTGACGGCCTTGGACGACAATTCCTGGTCGGCCGCCATCGCCAAACTGAACAGCCATCTCGATGATATCGACGCCGGGCTTCGCAAGGCACTGGCCCATTTCGGATAGTGGGCTCTATACAACGCAGCGGATCGACGGCTTCGCCGCGACAAGGGTTCGTCCGCCGTTGCTGAAAGTGGTCTGGTATGCCAACGCCTCCAAGGATATTGCTGGTGGACAGCGACACGACTTTTCGCCACATGGTCAACGTGCTGATACGGCGTCATTATCCACATGCCATCGTCCGTGAGGCGTCCAACCAACAGGATGCGCTGCGGCAGATCGGGTGTTTTTCGCCATGTTTGATTCTGACGGAAGTCGATTTGTCCGGCCGCCGTTGCATGGACCTGCCGCGCAAGATGCTCGCCATTCATCCCGAAAGCGTCGTCGTGGTCCTGACCAGCTACGATCTTCCGGAATACCGTGAAGCGCTTTTTCAGGCCGGGACGCACCATTTCATCTCCAAGTCCCTGCCCAGCGCCCCGGCCATCCTGGCCATTGTCGGAGAGGAGCTGAACGCATCCCATCCCGCCCCATGCTAAGAAAAGCGCCAACGATGGGCCCAGGGAATGGAAACCATCCGCGAGGCGATGGCGCTACGACTCGGAGCATGTCCCCGGAGTGCCGCCCCTTGGCCACCGGTCCTGCCCCAGGCCGTCCCGTCAACCGGGGGGGGTATGGAGGGGTTGCCGGCCCCAGCCCCGAGACCTACCTTGGGCTGTGAAAACGCTATTCCAGCCATCGCAAAATTGCTTCCGTGTCGCGCCGGCCCATCGGGCGGCCGTTATCATCGACGGCGAGGCCTATTTCCGGGCGCTGCACGAGGCCTTGCGCCGCGCCCGTCGATCCATTTTCATCATTGGCTGGGATTTGCACAGCGAAGTTCGTCTGGTGCGCAACCGTGACGAGGAAGATTATCCTACCCGCCTGGGCGCGCTTCTCGACGCCTTGGTGGATCGACGGCCCCGCCTGGAAGCCTATCTCCTGAGTTGGGATTTCGCCATGATTTACGCCATGGAGCGGGAATTCTTCCCTCGCTACAAGCTCAAGTGGCGCACCAACAGGCGCGTGCATTTCAGCCTCGACGGCCACCACCCCGTGGGCGGCTCCCAACACCAGAAGCTGGTGGTCATCGATGACATCCTCGCCTTTGTCGGTGGTCTCGACGTAAGCCAGTGGCGCTGGGACACCCGCCGGCACAGGGTGCGCGACGATCGCCGCACCGATCCGGGGGGCAAGCCCTACCCGCCGTTTCATGACGTTCAGATGGCTGTAGACGGGCCGGCCGCCGCCGCTTTGGGCGAACTGGCCCGCGAGCGCTGGCGGCGCTGTGAAGGGACACGACCGGGTGCTGATGCGCTGGCCGTGGATTCAGATCCCTGGCCGTCCAGCGTTGTCCCCGATTTCCGCGAGGTGCCGGTGGCCATCGCCCGCACGCTGCCGGCGTATCAATCCCAACCCCCGGTCAGCGAGGTCGAGCAGCTATATCAGGACAGCATCGCCGCCGCGCGGCGCTATATATACATCGAAAATCAATACCTGAGCGCCCATCGCATTGGCGAGGCCCTGGCAACCCGTTTGCAGGAGAAAGACGGCCCCGAGGTCGTCATCGTCATGCCGGAGAAAACTGGCGGCTGGCTGGAACAGCACACCATGGACGTGCTGCGGGGCCGCCTGGTGGACCGTCTTCAGGAGGCCGACGTCCACGACCGCCTGCGCATCTGCTACCCCCGACTCGCCAAGGATCCCCACACGTCCCTTATGGTGCATGCCAAGGTGATGGTGATCGACGACGCTTTCCTGCGTGTGGGATCGTCCAACCTGAGCAATCGCTCCATGGGGCTCGATTCGGAATGCGACCTGGTCATAGCCGTCCAACCCGGTAAAGAGGGGCTGCAGAAAACGATCGCCGGGATCCGGTCGCGGCTGCTGGCCGAACACCTGGGCTGCACGGTCGAGGAGGTGGCCCGGGCTATGGAAGATCATGATGGCCTCATCGCGGCCGTGGAAGCCCTGTGCGGGGGCGAACGCACACTGATGCCGCTTGCGGTGGAGATCTCCCCGGAAGTCGACAACTGGGTGCCGGATGCCGAGATCCTCGATCCGGAAAAGCCGGTCTCCCCTGAGAAACTGTTGAATCTCTTCGTAAGTCCCCGGGAGCAGCCCGCGGCCTTCCGCCACGCCGTAAAAATCATTGCGCTCGTGGCCGTCGTGGCGGGGCTGGCCGCGCTGTGGCGCTGGACCCCCCTGGGCGACCAGGTCGATCTGGATTCCGCCCGCGCCGTGGCCGGCTGGATTCAGCAGCAGCCCCTGGCGCCGCTGCTGGTGGCGGTGGCATACGTTCTGGGCGGCATTGTCGCCTTGCCGGTCACCCTGATGATGATCGCCACGGTCCTGGTTTTCGACACCTGGCTGGGCCTGCTGTACGCCCTGGCGGGGTCCTGGCTGAGCGCCCTGGCCGTTTTCGGCCTCGGCCGCTGGATGGGCCGCGCGACCGTGCGACGTTTCGCCGGCAGCCTGATCAACCGATTGAGCCGCCGGCTTTCCGAAAAAGGCCTGCTAGCGGTGATCACGTTACGCATCGTCCCGGTGGCGCCCTTCTCGGTCATCAACCTCATCGCGGGCGTTTCCGAAATCCGCTGGCGCGATTTTGCCCTGGGATCCCTGGTGGGGATGCTGCCCGGTGTGATCGCCGTGGTCCTGCTGGCGGATCGCATTGCCGCCTCCCTGCGCAACCCCGAACCCGGGCAGGTGTTCCTCCTTCTCGGGACGATTGCTTTGGTGGGGCTTGGGCTGGTGGGACTGCGGCGCTGGCTCCAGCGTAAGCCTTCCGCGGCATCGTCCTGAGCGGAGTCCGGCCATGGGATTTCGCATCGCCACCTACAACATTCATCGCTGCATCGGCCGCGACGGCATCGCCAACCCCCGGCGCATCGCCGGCGTACTGCAGGCCCTGAACGCCGATCTGGTGGCTCTCCAGGAGCTGGCTTTCAATCCTGGCGCGTCCGGCAACGTGCTGCAAATTCTGGCCGAAGCCGTAGACGCCCGCGCCATCGCGGGACCGACCCTGCTCGATGCCGGAGGGCGCTACGGCAATGCCGTGCTGTCCCGGATCGCGCCGCGCGAGGTGCGACGGATGGATATCAGCGTACCGGGGCGCGAGCCGCGCGGGGTCCTCCAAGTGGTACTGGAGACTTCCGCCATCTCGGTCGCGGTGCTGGCCACCCACCTGGGGCTGTCCATTGAAGAACGGCGCCGCCAGATGGTTCGCATTGCTCTGCTTCTGGAAAAGCAGGCGGCCGAAGTCACGGTCCTTTTGGGGGATTTCAACGAATGGCGGCCCTGGGGGCGTTCACTGCGCTCACTGAAACGCGGCTTCGCCCCTGGGGCGGCACCGCCCACCTTTCCCAGCCGCCGCCCGTTGCTGGCTCTCGACCGGATTTGGGTCCGTCCGGCCCACCGATTGAAGTCTCTCCAGGTATTCCAAGGCGCCCAAGCCCGGCTGGCCTCCGACCATCTGCCGCTGGTGGCCGAACTGGCCCTCTGAGGGCCGTGCGGGGGATGCCGCCCCTTGCCAAGATCGGAATCCGGTGCTTATTTTCCCTGTAAGTGGTGCGCGGCACCGCAGCGGCCCGGCGAACCCTGATCCCCAGTGGTGGATTGCGGGATGTCTTGGCGAGCGCTTCGGGCGGCGGCGTTTGGGGTCTATGGCTTTTCTTCAATATTATCCGGCCCGAAGGACCAAACCCCCGCTTCCACGGCATACCGGTCTGCCGTGTGCGATTTGCCTGATGGACCTTATTGTCACCGAGCGCCCGGTTCCTTACCCTAAGGTTCGAATCGCAAGCCACTCATCAGCGGCACCAAATGGGGGAATGCCCGCCGGGTGCCGCGGCCGCGCTCGAAAGGAGCTCATCATGATACACAGTGTAAACGCCATCCTGAATGCCAATCTGCAGGCCACGGACGGCAAGATCGGCCGTTGCGCGGATTTTCTCTTCGACGACAAGTTCTGGACCCTCCGCTACATGGTGGCCGACACCCATAAATGGCTTCCGGGACGCAAGGTCTTGATTTCTCCCAGTGCCTTACAGGACTGGGATTGGCGCGCCGATATGCTTCCCGTCAATCTCAGCCGGGACGAGATCCGGCAAAGCCCGTCCCTTTCCAGCCACATGCCGGTCTCCCGGCAGTACGAGACGCAACTGGTGGAGTATTACAACTGGTATCCCTACTGGGAGGGGCCCCATGCCTGGGGACCGGTCATGACGCCCTTTGCGACGGCGGCGGTCCGGACCGAACCCATCCAGGCCATCGAGGCCGGGGGGAAGAGCCACCTGCGCTCCGTCCGGGAGGTGGACGGCTACCATCTTCAAGCCCTGGATGACACGATCGGCCATGTGGACGACTTTCTGCTGGAGGCCATGACCTGGGCGATTCGCTATCTGGTCGTGGATACGCGCAATTGGCTGCCCGGACGCAAGGTGCTCATTCCGCCGGCCTGGGCCAGCAACATCGACTGGAAACGATCCCGCCTGCAGGTTCAGGTGGCCCGCCGGACGATTGAAAACAGCCCGGTCTACGACAAGGAACGTCCGCTGACCCGTGAGGATGAAATGGCCCTTTACGAGCATTACGACGTGAAACCTTACTGGTTGGCATAAAAGAGCGGCAACGGTGTGCGCGGTGCAGGAATGCTGCCCGGGATTCGCCGGAGGCAGGGAATTGCCGGACGCAGAGGGGAGGCAGGGGATCGACCGGAAAGGGATGGCCTGAACCCGGCCCCCCTATCCCGCGACATCGCGCAGGACAACGGCCGCCACGCGCATGAGGAGTATCACCCCGAACAGGATGTTGAGGGAGAATAGCGATGAGCGGCAGCCCACACAAGGAAGGCATGCATCGATCCTCTTGCCAATCCCGGGAGGGATTTCTATCGGTGCAGGACGCCTTGATCGTTTTGGCCATCCGGATGATAGGCGGCGATATCCGCCGAAATCCATCGGCTCGGCAGCATATCATCGCCCTGGCGCGGGCCACGCCCCTGTTTCTGATGGAGGACTACGATGAGACCAAGGGGCGCCTTGATGGCTTCCTCAGCCGAGCCGGAACGACGGCCATGGACGATATCTTCGCCCGTGCGTTGGACCGACTCAAAGGGGCCTGTCGCCGCGAGGCGCTGGCATGGTCTGCCAGCAATGCGGTCATCCAGCAACCCACGGATGAAAAGAGCGCCATGCTGTATCATATCGGCAAAGCCCTCGGGTTCTCCATCTCCGAGGTGGAGGAAAGCCTGGTGCAGGCACGGCGGAAGCCCGCCGGCCCTGCGGCGGCGGATGACTGAGCCGCCCGCTGGGGAGCGGCGGGGCAGAAGCTCGCCGTCCCCGGGCGGTGGTGCCCCCGGACCCACGACGGAAGAAAGGAGATCGCCATGCAAAGACGTGTAGCGCTTGTGACCGGCGCCAACCGCGGACTGGGATTTGAAATTGCCCGCCAGCTGGCCGACTTCGGGATCACGGTGGTGATCGGGGCACGTGATGCGGCCCAGGGTGAGGCGGCGGCCCAATCTCTTCTGAATGACCGCCGCAGCGTTTACAGCCGGATGCTCGACGTGACCAGAGCCGTCACGATTCAGGCGGCCGTCGCCGATATCATCGATCGTTACGGCCGTCTCGATGTTCTGGTCAACAATGCCGGGATCATGATCGATGCCGAAACTTCCATTCTGGAGCTCGATCCCACGCTGTTCCAGAACACGCTGGAAACCAACGCCCTGGGGCCGCTTCTGCTGAGTCAGGCCTGCATCCCTTACATGCGCGACAACCAGTATGGACGCATCGTCAATATCTCCAGCACCCTGGGATCCCTCAACGATATTGCCACACCGGATTCCGAATACGCCGTCATGCTGTCGCCGGCCTACCGGCTTTCCAAAAGCCTGCTGAACGGCCTGACCGTTCTGCTGGCCAAGGAACTGCGGGGAACCAATATCCTGGTGAATTCGGCCTGCCCGGGCTGGGTGCGCACCCGGCTGGGGGGCGAGCGGGCGCCGCTCATGCCGGCCCAGGGGGCGGAAACCCCCGTTTGGCTGGCCACCCTGCCGGACGACGGCCCTACCGGCGGTTTTTTCCGCGAGAAACGTCCTATCCCCTGGTAGCCAGGCATCTTGACAGCGTTGCTATCGGGCGATACACCCACCAACGCGACCCCCCTTGCCGCCCATGCGGCCGAGGGGGTTTTCGTTTTTTTTTACCGCCACCGATCAGAAAGGGGGGTATCCTTGCCGATTCATTTGCCGGAAAGGGTCAAGCGTCGGCTGGCCCTGCCGCCCGGGGCCATGATCGCGCGTTTTGGCTGGCAGCAGTTCATGATTTCCCTGGGCGCTGTGATATCGGCCCTGGCGTACGTCGTCTTCCAGCTGCCTTACAATATCGCGGCCGGCGGGGTCAGCGGCCTGGGGATCATCGTCCACCACTGGACGGGGTTTCCGGTGGGGCTGTTTTTCCTGCTGTTGAACATCCCCTTGTTCGGGCTGGGATTTTTCGTGCTGGGGCGCTGGCGTTTTCTCTGGTCGAGTACCCTTGCCGTGCTGGTCTTTTCGGTCGCCACCGACTATCTGGTTCATGCCCTGCCGGGATGGCTGGACCCTTATCCGGTGACGTCCGAACCGTTGCTGGCCTGCATCTATGCCGGTATCCTCTACGGCCTGGGAACCGGACTCGTCTACCGCTACGGCGGCACCATCGGGGGCACGTCGATTCCGGCCCGCATCATTTACAACAAGACCGGCTTTCCCCTGAGCCAGTCCTACCTGTTTACCGACCTGGCAATCATTGCCCTGGCCGGTGTGGTCTTCACGCTGGAAACCGCTCTCCTGGCGGTGCTGACCCTCCTTCTGGTGGGGCTCTTTTCCGATTTCGTGCTCGAAGGCAGCAGCCAGATGCGCACCCTGATGATCATCACCGAGAAGCCCGGCCCCATCTGCGATGCCATCATGTACGAGCTTCAGCGAGGGGTGACCCACTGGGAGGTCACGGGGGGCTATTCCCGGAAAAAGCGCACCATGCTTTACCTGACGGCCCTGCGTTCGCGCATCTACGACGTGAAGTACATCATCGCCCGCATCGATCCTGAGGCGTTCATGGTGGTGGGTGTCTCCCAGCAGACCTGGGGCGGCTACAACGCCCCCAAAATAGACCGGCGCTGAGGGGCGATCCGGACGGATTTGCGATGGCCTAACGGCGCAGCCGGGTGACCGCTTCGATGAGGACCGGCAGGGCTGCGTCGATCTCTTCCCGGGTCGTGGTCCGCCCGACGCTGAAGCGCACCGTGCCACGGGCACGGTCCTGGGGGAGCTGCATGGCGGCCAGCACGTGGGAGACGGCCACGCTGTCGGCGTGGCAGGCAGCCCCGGCCGAGGCGGCGAGGGTGCCCTGGACGGCGGTCAGCAGGTCGTTGGCATCGATGCCCGCAAAGGCCAGACTGAGGGTGTTGGGCAGCCGTTGGTCCGGGTGGCCGTTCAGGGTCACGCCTTCCAGGCGGTCGGCCAATCCCCGGTGCAGGCGCTCGCGCATCGCCTGCATGTGTCCGCGGTGCTGTTCGAGTTCCCGGGCGGCGATTTCGCAAGCCTTCCCCAGCCCCGCGATCAAGGCCACATTTTCGGTGCCGGCCCGGCGGCCGTTCTCCTGCCCGGCCCCGTGGCAGAAATTCTCAAGAGTGATTCCCGCGCGTACATATAAAGCCCCAACGCCCTTGGGAGCGTAGAGCTTGTGGCCGGCCAGGGAGAGCAGATCCACGCCCAGCTCGTCCACCCGGGTGGGCACCTTGCCCACGGATTGGGCCGCATCCGTATGAAAAGGGATGCCGTAAGACCGGGCGATGGCGCCAATCTCAGCAATGGGCTGGAGGGTGCCCACTTCGTTGTTGGCATGCATGATGGAGATCAGGCGGGTGTCCGGCCGGATCGCAGCCCCCACCGTGGCCGGGTCCACCCGACAGGCCGCATCCACCGGCAGAACGGTCAGCTCCACCCCGAAGCGCATCAGGAAAAGACAGACCTCCAGCACGGCCGAATGCTCCACGGCGCTCGTGATGATGTGCCCGCCGCGGTGGTCGGCCATCAGGATGCCCTTGAGGGCATGGTTGTTGGCTTCGGTGCCGCCGCTGGTGAAGATGATTTCTTCAGGGTGGCATCCCAGCAAATCAGCCACCTGCTGCCGTGCTTCGGCCACGGCGGCCCGGGGGCGGCGGCCGTAGACATGGCCGCTGGAGGGGTTGCCGAAGGCATCGCCCCAGTAAGGCTGCATGGTCCGGACCACTTCGGGATCCAGGGGGGTGGTACCGTTATAATCGAAATAAATGGGTTCTGGCATGGCGTGACGCACGGCCTCCTTTGTCGCGATACAGACGGGAACAGAAGCATCGCATCGCTACGGTCATGGGTGAGGTCTGCCGGAGCGCTTTTGGCAATGCTCCGGTAATGGGAAGAAATCGAATTTGCGCTCGTTTCTCTTTTTTACGCATCTCCGCAGCGCTCGTCAAATGGGGTCCTTCTCGCAAGACCGATGCGGGCACGGCTGATGCCGTCATGGGGATTCTTGACTTCCAAGAGAGGATGCCATAGGCTCATAATCACTTATCATTTCACCGGATTGCCGCCCAAACGCGCATTGTCGCGCAGGTGAGTGCGGATTTTCTTCCGGATTCCCGATCGAGCGTTCCAACCCCGGCGGGGCTTGCCGGAGGAGATAGGACAAACGCCATGGCGACAGCCCATGCACACGGCAGCGGACCACAGCGCGGGGCTTTTGGGCTGGGGCTGGCGCTTGCGTTATGCCTGGTGGCAGGCGCCACCCTGGGCGGCTGCGGCCTCTACCGATCCGATGACTATATCATTTGCCAGCTGAAAAGCGATACCACCTCCGAGGCCCTGGCCGAACGTTTTCTCCAGGATCCCCGGCGGTCATGGGTGATCGAAGAGGCCAATCCCGGGGCCGTCTTCCAGAAAGGCAAGACGGTGATCATCCCCCTCCAAGACGACAACCGCGCCGGGCTGTTCCGGGAAGGGTTCCAGGTGGTGCCGATCCTCTGTTATCATCGTTTCGCGGCCGCCTGTCGATCCGCCCTGTGCGTATCGGAATCCGCCTTCCGCGCGCAGCTGGCCTATCTCAAAGAAAACGGTTATCGCACCATTCGTCTGGAAGACCTCTACGCCTTCCTCTCCTATCGGCGGGCGATCCCGCTGCGCTCGGTGGTCATCACCATCGATGACGGCTATCGCTCCAGCTACGACACGGCCTTTCCGCTGCTCAAGGAATACGGATTCACGGCCACGCTTTTCATTTATACGGATTTTGTGGAAGCCACACCCCTGTCCATCTCCTGGGACCAGTTGCGGGAAATGAAGGCCGCCGGGTTCGAAGTCGCATCCCACAGCGTCAGCCACTGCGATCTGACTATGAGGCAGGCCGGCGAGTCCGAGACGGCCTATGAAGCGCGCATCATGGGGGAGCTGACGGCGTCCAAGGCCATTCTGGACCGGGAGCTCCAGCAGGACACCCGTTTTCTGGCCTATCCCTTCAGTAAATACGACCGCTGGGTCCTGGGCCAGGTCGAAGCGGCAGGCTACGATCTGGGACTTACCCTGGAACGGGGCGCCATCCCCTTTTTTGCGGATCCCCTGGTCCTTAAGCGTATCACGGTCCAGGAGGAAGGCCTTCATGATTTCGGCCGCCGCATTTCCACCCTAACGCCTGTTTTGCTGGAGTGAGACCATGAAAACGATCCTGCGACCACTTGGCATCGGCCTTGTCATGGTGTTGCTGGCGGCGGGATGCGCCGCCGCGGGTCAGTCGGTCGGCGAGGATCCCGCCGGACCGGCCCAGGCCTATTACGCGGAGGGTCAAGCCCAGGAAGCGGCCGGTCATGTGGTGGAGGCCGCGCGTATGTACAAACTGGCGCTCACCCTGACCCCGGGATCCAGTGAAATCGTCTCCGCTCTGGAACACGTGGAAAGCCGGCGGCGACAGATGGCGGAAGAACGCTATCAGATCGGTGAGCGGGACTATGCGGCCGGACGGTTCCTGGAGAGCAAGATCGCCTACCTGGCCGCTTTGCGGCTGTGGCCGGAGCATGCCGGTGCCCTGGAGCGGTTGCGTTCCCGGGAGAAAATAACGGCCGTCCACCAAACCCGGCATGTTGTCCAGAAAGGCGAAACCCTGACCAATATTGCCGAGAAGTATTACGGCGATTATAAGAAGTTTAAGTTGCTGGCCGCCTATAATCAGCTGGCCGACCCCACCCGGATCAAGATCGGACAACTGATTTTGATCCCCGCCGTCGGTGCGGGAACGGCGACCGCGGCCGGCGGTCCAGCGCCCGCCGGAGACGACCGGCACTTCACGGCAACCGTCGAGGCACGCATTTTCGAAACGGCGCAGATTCAGGTGGCCAACTACCGCAATGACGGGCAAGAGATGCTTCAGGCGGGTGATTATGAGGCCGCCATCGTATCATTCGGCAAAGTCTTGAAGGCCGTTCCCAAAGATACGAAGGCCCGCCTCGCCATCGTCAGGGCCCACGATGCCTATGGGCGCCAGTTGTGGGACCGGCAGGAAATCGAGCCGGCCCGCAAGCAATTCCAGGCCTGCCTTGCCTTCCGGGAAGGTTGCCGGTCCTGCGGTAAGGCGGTGGCCGCCTGTGAAAACAGCTACAAGACGCGCCTTTACAATCGCGGCATCGTTTTCTTCAAAGCCGGGGACGCTGCCGCGGCTTTAGGGGAATGGGAAATCCTGCAGGCCATGGATCCCGGCTATCGCAACGTTCAGGGCTATATCCGAAAAGCTAAAACAATGGATGCGCCGCCTGCCGGAATGGACAATCAATAGAGAACGCCATGAAGCATGCGTGTGAGGTCCTCGTTATCGGCCGCAGCTGCGTCGATCACATCGCTGTGGTGGAGACTTTCCCCCTTGAAAACACCAAAGCGGCCATTACCCATCGGCTGGTGGAGGGCGGCGGACAGGGGGGGACGGCCGCGGCCTGTATCGCCGGGTTAGGGGGGCGGGTCTGCTATGTGGGACGTTTGGGAGACGATGCGTCCAGCCGGATTTGCCTGCAGCGTTTGGCCGCCTTCGGCGTGGACACCCGCCATGTCCAGATCCTTCCCGGTGGCCGGACCCCGGATGCGTTTATTTTTGTTACGGCCGCCACTGGTGATCGCACCATTTTTTACGAACCCAACCGCCTGCCGCGCCTGGAAGCCTGTGACCTGCCCGAGGGGCTGTTCGCCCGGGCGTCGGTCCTGCTCCTGGACCCCGAAACCACTTACCTGGCCGATCTGCTACCGGAAAAGGGCGGATTGCAGGTGGTCTATGATGCCGAACGCTGGCGGGATGGAATGGACGCCATGATGCAACGGGCCGATTATTTCATCCCCAGCCGGGATTTTTTGGACGACGCGCACGCCGGCTGCGGTGCTGGTCCGCTGACGGACCGTCTGAACACCCTGCAGGCACGGGTCGGGGGCCGGCTGGTGGTCACGGACGGGTCCCGGGGGGCCTATTACGTCCAGCAGGGACGACTGATGCAGATTCCGGCCCCGGTGATCACGGTGCGTGACACCATCGGCGCAGGGGACAATTTCCACGCGGCCTTTGCCCTGGCCTTGAGCCGGGGGGCCGATCTGCCGGAGGCCGTCCGGCTGGCGGTGGCCGTGGCCTCCCTCTCCTGCCGGGCCTTTGGCGGCCGCAACGGCATCCCGTCCCTGGCCGAAGCCCATCGCCTGGCGGCCACCCTGATCCCGCGACCGCTCTCCCCCGGCCATCCGCCGCACGCTTCCTGAGACCAGGCGCCGGCATCCCCTTGTTGCCTGCCGGCCGCCAATCCCATACCGAATCATAAGCGCCTAAGGTTTTCGATAAAAACGCCGAAAAAAGAGACAGGTCCGGCGCCGATCGGCCGCAGGCCATTTACAGGGGGAACAATTCGCGCATGGTGTTCAACGACAATCATCACCTGATCGACATCGGGCGGCTATTCGAGTACATGCCCTCGCTGTTCATCGGGCTCGGGGACGAAGACCGCGTCCTTTTATGGAATGCCCGGGCCGAGCAGATTCTGGGCTGCCGCGCCGCGGATGCGGTGGGATTCCCGCTGGAAGCCTGCCCGCTGCCATGGGACCGGAAGCGGATGGCCGAGGGACTTGTCCGCTGCGGCCGGTCGGGCGAACCGGTCCGTATCGACGGCATGCTTTGCAACGGTCCCGGCGATGGTCGGAAGGAGCTGGGGCTGACGCTGATCCCCCTTGGCGACAGCCCCCTGTATGGCTTGCGAACGCTCATCAACGGGGCTGATATCACCACGCGGCGTCTGCTGGAAGAGCAACTGGCCCGGGCCCAGAAGATGCAGGCCATCGGCCACCTGGCGGCCGGTATCGCCCACGAAATCAGCACCCCGGCCCAGTTCGTGGGAGACAACACCCATTTTCTGCGGGAAGCCTTTGACGACCTCCATCAGATTTTAAACCGGTTTCAGGCCGTGGCATCGGCGGTGCAGGAAGGCAAAGCCCCGGCCGAAGCGCTGGCGGCGGCCGAGGCCGCGGTCCGGGACATGGATCTGGCCTATCTGGAAACGGAAATCCCCCTGGCCATTGCCCATATCTTGGACGGGGTGGGGCGCATCTCTAAAATCGTGCGTTCCATGAAGTTTTTCGCCCATCCCGGCGATACGGCCAAGACGCCCCTGGACCTCAATGAAGCCATCGAGAGCACGATCATCATCTCGCGCAATGCCTGGAAATACGTGGCCGATGTCGAAACGGACCTGGACCCGGACCTGCCCCCGGTACCCGGACAGCGCGGTGAGATCAATCAGGTGCTCCTGAACCTGATCACCAACGCCGCCCATGCCATTGCCGAAAAATTGGGCCCCGGCGCCACGGACAAGGGGCGCATCCGGATCGCCTCCGGCCGGCGGGAGGGCTGGGCCGAAATACGCATCCGGGATTCCGGGGCCGGCATCCCGGAGGCCATCCGGCACCAGGTGTTCGACCTGTTTTTCACCACCAAGGAAGAGGGGCTGGGCTCCGGCCAGGGGCTGGCCATCGCCCATTCCGTGATCGTCGAAAAGCATGGCGGTGTACTGACCTTCGACAGTGCGCCGGGGGCGGGCACCACCTTTATCATCCGGCTGCCCGTAAACGGGGAGGCCTTGTCCAATGGATAGAAAACGCCTGCTTTTCGTGGATGACGATGCCATGGTGCTGCAGGGCCTCCGGCGTTCCCTGCGCAAAATGCGCGACGAATGGGATGTATATTATGCCGAGAGCGGCGCGGCGGCCCTGGCCCAACTGGCATCCCGTCCGGTGGACGTGGTGATTTCCGATATGCGCATGCCGGGCATGGATGGCGTGGCGCTGCTCTCCGCGGTGAAGGAGCGCTTCCCCCAGATCATACGCATTATTCTGAGCGGCCAACTGGATCGGGACATGACGTTGAAGTCCGTCACCGTGGCCCACCAGTTGCTGGCCAAACCCTGCGATGTGGGCGTGCTGCGTAAGATCCTGCACAAAACCCTGGCCCTCAACCAGGTCCTGGCCGACGATGCCATCCGGCGCGTGGTGGCGCGCATCGACACCCTGCCCAGCATGCCCGCCAGCTGCCTGGCGATCATGGCGGAACTGCAGTCCGAGGAGGCCTCGATTCAGCAGGTGGCCGGCCTGATCGCCGGGGATCTGGGAATGGCGGCCAAAATTCTGCAGATGGTCAACTCGGCCTTTTTCGGGCTTTACCGTCGGGTGAACGACGTGAAGGATGCGGTGATGCTGCTGGGCCTGGATGCCATCAAAGCCCTGGTGCTCTCCATCAACGTGTTCTCCGCGTTCAATCCCCGGCAAATGCCGTTTCTGGATGTGGGGCTGCTCTGGGAGCACAGCCTGGCCACAGGCGGGTATGCCAAGCAGATCGTGACATATCGCCGGCTGGGGCGCGAACAGGCCACGGCGGCCTTTCTGGCCGGCATGCTGCACGACATCGGTAAACTGGTCCTGGCGGTCAACTTCAGCGATGTTTACCGCCGATTCCTCGGGACGGCCCCGGCGGCGCCGGACCAACGGCTGGCAAGGGAGCGTGAAGCGATCGGGACCAGCCACGCCGAAATCGGGGCCTACCTCATGGGGCTGTGGGGGCTGGAACCGACGATTCTTAGCGCCATTGCCTTCCACCATCGCCCCCTGGACAGTCAGACGGCCTCCTTCGGACCGCTGACGGCCGTGCATGTCGCCAACGGATTCGATCATGGCCTGCGGGCATCCTCCACCGACGGCGGGGAATTTCTCGAAACGGCCTACCTGACCGCCCTCCAACTCGCCGATCAGGTTCCGGCCTGGCGGCAGGCCTGCGCGGCTATGGAGGCCGCGGTGCCATGAAACCCCGAATCCTTCTGGTGGACGACGACCCTCTGCTTCTGGCCGGCCTTAGACGCCAACTCCGGCGGCAATTCCATATCGAAACGGCGCCGGGAGCCGGGGAGGCGCTGCAGATGGTGACGGGCCATGATCCCTATACGGTGGTGGTGTCCGATTTCCGGATGCCGGGGATGAACGGCATCGACCTGCTGGCCCGCATCAAGGCGCTGCAGCCCGACACGGTGCGCATGATGCTGACCGGCTCCACCGACCTGGCCACGGCGGTCAAGGCGGTGAACGAGGGCCACATCTTCCAGTTCCACCTCAAGCCCTGTCCGGCCGATGCCCTGGCCCGGGCCATTCAGGAGGGCGTGGCCCACTACGAGGAAGCCGCGACCCGGACCTCCCAGATCCGGGCCATGGAAAAAACCATGGCCCAGGCCAGCGAAGTGCAGCGCAATTTGATGCCCAGGGATCATTTTGCGGCCGAAGGGTTGGAAGTCGCCGGGCAAAGCCAGTGGTGCGATGAAACCGGGGGCGACTACTACGACTTCTTCCCCCGCCAGGTGGATGGACAGGCCCGTACGGGCATCGTGATCGGCGACGTGACCGGCCACGGGATTCCCTCGGCCCTTTTGATGACCACCGCCCGGGCCTTCCTGCGGGAGCGGATCAAGGCCCCGGGCTCGACGGCGGACATCATGACGGACGTCAACCGGCACCTGGCCCGCGACGTGGAAGGGACCAACCGCTTCATGAGCATGTTCTACTGTGAGATCGAAGCGGTCCGCCGGCGTATTTGCTGGACCCGCGCCGGTCACGATCCGGCCCTGATCTACACCCCCGGATCGGAAGCCGTGGACGAATTGGCGGGCCCCGGATTCCCGCTGCCCCTGGGCGTTATGGAAAGCGCCGTCTACGAGGAGGGCGGCCGCGATCTGCAGGCCGGCCAGGTGGTTGTGATCGGCACCGACGGCATCTGGGAGGCCCGCAACCCCCGCGGGGAGTATTTCGGCAAGAACCGCCTGATGGACCTGATCAAAACCCGGGCGGATCGATCCGCCCGGGAAATGGCCCACGCCCTTGTCGAGGCGCTGGACGCCTTTCGCCATCCCCACCCCCCGGAGGACGATGCCACCCTGGTGGTGATCAAGATGACGGATTGAGAGAGATTGGCCGCGGCGCGAGGCCGCGTTTTTCGCGGGGGATTACGGCGGAAGGCGCATATCCCTTTTAAGGCGGGGATGAGGCGCCCTTCGACGGCCTGGGGCTGGATTGGTTTGGCGATGCTGCCCGGGGGTGGGTTCTTCCCCAGGGGGTTCGGCAGGCTAGCGGTTTTCCGCGCAGGAAACCCTGCCGCATCATTCCGGCATTGTGCCGGCCGAGATGGCTTTTGCGCGATGGCGCTTTCCGGCGGGCGTCTTTGCCGATGCGGCCGCCGGTTCCTGATGACGCAACCAGGGGAAGCGGCGCACCGCTGCGGGCTGCAGCAGGGTTTGCAACGTCGGGCGGGCCGGGTGCCACAGCATGACGGCAGCCAGGGCGGCCACTACGGTTTCCGGCGCGAGGGTGCCCAGGTGGTCCACCGGCCCATAGATCAAGCGGCAGGCGGCAGCTACCTCGTCCTTGCGCCCCCAGGCCAGGCAAGTCTGCATGAGTCTGCGGCCCACGGCGGCCGTGAGCGCGCACTGACCCTTGCACAGGGCCCCCACCAGGGCGCGCACCGGGCGCCCGCCCAAGCCGACCCATTGGTGGAAGTCCGTGACCGTCAATTCCGGTGATCGCCCGCTGCGGGGATCACGGGCCATGTGACCGTCCATCAGGACCACCAGTCCACGGCAGCAGATGATGGTCTCCCGGTCGCTAAGGGCGGTGATGGTTTCGCGCAGGTCGGCTTGCATAGAGGTATCTAACGCACAAGACGTGCCAATAGAACCGCGCCACTCCCCGGAAAATGAGCATGCTCCCATTTCCCTATGTCCGCCGGGTGGGACGGCTTTATAGAATCTTCTTCCCGGGCAAAGCGGTGAGGCCCTGTTTGTTAATCTTCTTGGCGGTTGATCGTTAAGATGATTGACACCCGGGCATCCGGCGAAGACGTTCTTCTCCTGTCTTCATTCCGGCACGATACCAGGCAGGGCCCGGCGCATCTGCCGCAGGGCCTGGCGAATGCGGTGCTCGTTTTCCACCAGGGCCAGGCGCAGGTAGCCTTCCCCCTCCTCGCCGAAGCCGATGCCCGGTGCGACCGCCACGTTGCCTTCTTCCATCAAGCGCAGAGCGAATTCCATGGAGCCCATGGCATCGTAAGGCGCCGGCAGTTTGGCCCACACGAACATGCCGGCCCGGGGGCGGGTGATCTCCCATCCCATTTTCTGCAACCCTTCACAGAGGATGTCCCGCCGCAGTTGGTACTTCTCTACCTGTTCCTCGATTTCAGCATCGCAGTGGCGCAGGGCCATGATCCCCGCCACCTGAATGGCGGAAAAAATGCCGTAATCATAGTACCCTTTGATCTTGGCCAGTCCTGCAATAATCTGTCGATTGCCGACGCAATACCCCAGACGCCAGCCGGCCATGTTGTAGGTCTTGGAGAAGCTGCCGAACTCGACACCCACCTCCCGGGCTCCGGGAACTTCCAGGAAGCTGGGCGGCTGATAGCCGTCGAAGGCGATCTTGGCATAGGCGAAATCATGGATGACCATGAAGTCGTAGCGTTGGGCCAGGCGCACGATCTCCCGGAAGAGATCCCGGCTGCCGAGCATGGCGGTGGGGTTGTGGGGGTAGTTGAGGATCAGCAGTTTGGGCCGCGGGGAGACATTGCGGCACATGTCGGCGATGCGGCGCACGAAGACCTCGTCTTCATCCAGCATGATGCGGATCACGCTGCCCCCGGCAATGATGGCGGCGTAGATGTGCACCGGAAAGGCCGGGGCCGGGACCAGGACGGTGTCCCCCGGTCCCACCAGGGCCAGGCAGAGGTGGGAGATGCCCTCCTTGGAGCCGATGGTGCAGATGACTTCGGCATCGCTGTCCAATTCGACGCCGTAATCGGCCTGGTAGCGCAGGGCGATTTCCCGGCGCAGGCTGCGCAGGCCGTCGGCGGCCGGGTAGCGGTGGGTCTTGGGATCCCGGGCCACCTCGCTCAGTTTTTCGCTCACTGTGGTGGGGGCCGGATCGATGGGGTTGCCCATGCCGAGATCGATGACGTCGTCCCCCCGCCGGCGTTTTTCCATTTTCGATTTGTTGATCATGCCGAAGAGGTAGGGCGGGAGCTGGCTCATGCGTTGGGCGAAACGGATGGTGGGCGGGTGATCGTTCATGGCCATTTTCCTTTTTTGATAAGGGTGAGTGTTTCCCGATCGTCCAATAAAAAACCCCGGGCCGTTCATGCTCGGCCCGGGGTTTAAAAAAAGCCATGGGCCGATTGGCCAGCCCATGGCGACGGTTACAGCATCTATGCTTGTTTAGCTGCTGTCGACCGCATCAAGGGCTGGCACCCCGGCTGCGGCCGCTGCAGCTGATGTCAACATCAGCGTTGTCATTGGATGGATTTCCTTTTTGAACGAAACGCCGTCACCTTAAGGAAATTCGTCCATCCTGTCAAATGCAAACTTGTTGCCAGCCCTTCGGCAGGTCGCTTGCGGCCAGCCCTAACGTTTCAGCGAAGGCCTTCAGTTGGTAGGCCGTGCAATTGACGGCGCCGGGTGGTCGCCCGTGGGCCACGTCATCGGTTTCAACCGCCAGGAACCTCGCCAGGGCTTGGGCCGCCGCCTGACGGTGGGGTGTGGTATCACGGCCTTCCCGTTCGCAGAAGCGGGTCAGGCGCTGCCAGTTCGCGATGGCTCGGGCCAACCCCCGATAGATGGAACGGTCGCGGAAGCGCGGGTTGAGATCCCGCAGGAGGATGCGCTGATAGCGCTGCTCCACGGCATCCTTCAGCGACGCGATGTCTTCCGGCGTCAGATCCAGACAGGGCCCGCCACGATCCTCCTGGAGATCGTAGAGCGCGGTATGCAGGGCGACTTCGGGCATTTCCCCCGAGTGGTGAATGGCGAAAACTTCCTCTTCGATCAAACTGTGGTGATCCGTCATGGTGCGATAGGCCTCCTGAGGGGATGACGGCCAAGGTGCCGCGCGGATAGAGCCCCAAATGGCTTGAAACTTGCAAATTTTACAGTGCAGGACAAAAGCAATGCCCGGTATGTTGTAGGAAAGCGATATGATTACAGTATGTTGGTGTTATCAATAAAAGAGCTCGGGTGAACAGACGAACACCCCGACAGGCGTGTTCTGTATCTTTTATAATACGGCCTGTCAATCCGGCTTTGCCGCACCAAGGGCAGCGCCCGTATTGAGTGTCTATCCAAAGATGCCATTGATGGATGCGCACTATGCATCGCGAAAGGGTGGAGTACCATGCTGGTCCATGTCATCGGGAATGCATCGCCAACCCAACTGGAAACGCCGCTCAAGGCCAAGGGGGACGCCCCTGTTCTGCGGGAAAAGGTTTTCGGCCTGCCGGTGGACCGCGATATCCTGTTCGCCGACGAACACAACATCTACCAGCCCGCCATCGAAAAACGGCAGCGCAAATGGATCGTGAAACTGTCCTTTTTAAAACCGTTTCTGCTGTCCGGCGAACGCATCCTGCGCATTACCCCGGCCCGTTCGCCCATCCGCTGGCGCGAACAGCTGGTCACCGGCGGCTTGTTCCTGAACCTCGAACGGGCTTTCCTCATTTTTACCAGCTATCGCATTCTGCACATTCCCACCGGCAGTGACTTCGCCTACCGTCAGTGCATCGCCCAGGTCCGCTACAGGGATATCCGCAGCATCCGCCTGGGCTGGCAGGGCCTTGTCATGGATTACAAAAACGGCCGCCGGGAGTGCTTCGGCGGAATTCCCCGGCGCGAAAAAAAGAAAATCCGCCAGCTGCTGCCGGCCCTGCCCCTGGTCAAACAGACGCTCCAGCCGGTGGGCCGCCGGCACCTTTGCCCCCGTTGCACCGCTGTCCTCTCGGAGCGCACCATGCGCTGCCGGCGGTGTGCCCTTCCCTTCAAGTCCCGCAAAATCGCCGCCCTGATGGCAGTCCTCTTCCCTGGCGGGGGCTATGTCTATCTACGCTTGATTTTCCCGGCCATCGTTCTCGGCCTTCTCGAAGTATTGGTGCTGGCGGCCTTCGTGGCGACCGAGGCGCATGTCGTGCCGGTAGAAGCGAACCGCTTTCTGATATTGGCCGGCCTGGGCCTGATCTGGGTTGCCATCAAGACGGCCGGATGGCTGCACGCCGGTCATTTCATCAAGCAGTATATTCCTCGCAAGGTCCGCCTGGGCCATTGGTCGCCATCCGGATCCTGAACTTAACCGTTTGTGCCGCTGGCATGGCGCGCGGGATGGGGGGGGTGCTGAAAAGGGAGGTTCCCCGGCTGCGGCAGAACAGCCGGGGAACGGGCTTCGATGACGGAGGCGAATGCCTCGTCGGCAGAAATTTGGGCAATGTCTCCTGTGGGGTGTATCGACACAACCACTCGGTGATCCCAGCCAATATCGGGATCAATCGCATCCTATTTTTATCCGTTGTTCATTTTCTTTCGCGTGAAAGAAAACGGAACCAAAAGAAAACGCCCGTGCTCCGCTTTTTCCTGCGCGTCGTCGCCACAACCGGAGCACGCGGAAACTCGCTTCGCTCAAACAGTCCGCGCGCTTTTTTCCGGTTGCATCGCCGATGCTCGGCGCGGAGCAAAGGGATAAACCCACTAACTTCTTACAGAGTTCCCACCTGAATTGAAGGTATAAAGTATGCCGATTTTGTAGTGAGAGACTCGCTCAGAGAAGAAATAAAAGGGCTTTAAGGTTCGCATTGATACTCGAATCCTCGACCCCTTGGCCCCTGGAACCCTTTCCTTCTCAAGCCGCCTTTTTGTCTTCTCCCGATGCGGCCTTGCGGGGTTTGCGCCGGACTTCTCCCTGCAGAATCAGCTCTTCGCGGACGATTGCCGGGCGTCGGTAGACCGTCTCCTGCCGGAGGCAGCTCTTGGGGCAGGCGGCCACACAGATGCCGCAGCCGATGCAGGCCATGGGGTCCAGAGTCCAGGTGGCAGCGGCCTTGTCCACCGAAATGCATTGGGACGGGCATTTACGGGCGCAGGCCCCGCAAAAGATGCAGTCTTCCACCGCATTGGCCAGTTCGCCCCGGGCGCGTTCAAACGGCTCGCGCTGCTCGATGGGGTAGAGACGGGTGGCGCTTTTGCTGAACAAATTTTTCAGGATGTGGGGCGTCATGAACATCATGGTGGCGTTCTCCTATCGTTCGGTGCAGCTGATGCAGGGGTCAATGGACAGGACGATCACCGGCACGTCCGCCAGCTGGCAGCCGGGCAGCATGGCCAGCAGGGGGGCGATATTGGCGAAGGTGGGCGTGCGGATGCGCAGGCGCTCCAGGTGTTTGGACCCGTCGCACTTCATGTAGTAGAGCAGTTCCCCCCGGGGCTGCTCCACACGGCTGACCATCTCCCCTTCGGGGAAGCCCTTGACCTTGACGTTGATTTCGCCGGCCGGCAGCTTGTCGATGGCCTGGCGCACCAGGTCGATAGACTGCAGGGTTTCCCGGAAGCGCACTGCCCCTCGGGCGTAGGCATCCCCGTCGGTTTCCACCACCGGTTCGAAATCCAGCTCGTCGAAGGCAGCGTAGCGCAGCTGGCGCATGTCCTGGGCCCAGCCGCTGGCCCGCAGGGTGGGACCGGCCGCGCCCAATTCATAGGCTTGAGCCTTGTCGAGCACCCCCTTGCCCACCGTGCGCTTCTTGACGGTGTAGTCATTGAGCATGGTGGTCTGGATGGCCTTCAATTCTTTTTCCACGAGGTCCAGCTCCTTCAGGATCCACTGCTGTTGTTCGACGGGAATGTCGTAGCGCACGCCGCCGATGACGTTTACCGAAACGATCACCCGGTTGCCGCTGGTAGCCTCGTTGATGTCCATGATGCGTTCGCGGATTTTCCACAGCTGCATGAACAGGCTCTCGAAGCCGAAGGCATCGGCATAGAGTCCCAGCCAGAGGAGGTGGCTGTGCATGCGGTGCAGCTCGGACCAGACGACTCGCAGGAGACGGGCCCGGGGAGGCGCTGTCACGTCCATTTGTTTCTCGATGGCCTGGCAATAGCACATGGCGTGAATCATGGAGCAGATGCCGCAGACCCGTTCCACCACCTGGATCATCTGGTGGATGTCGCGGATTTCGCAAAGTTTTTCCAGGCCGCGATGTACGAATCCGATCTGGGGGATGGCTTCGGTAACGATTTCGTCTTCCATCACCAGTTTCAAGTGCAGCGGTTCCGGTAGAACGGGATGCTGAGGGCCGAAAGGGATCGTCATTTTGGACATGCGTCTACCTCGTCTGGGGGGTGAAGGCGGCCGGCGTGTCCTGGCGAAGACGACGCCGGCCGCGTTCGGGTATAACGGACGGCCGTGGGGCCGCTGTTGTGTGGAACATTTCGCATGGACGGGCTTGCGCCGCGGTGTTTTGGGAACAAAGGAGGCGGTCCCGCCGGCCGTCCGTTAATCGGTGTTGACTTCATGCTGAATCGCTCGTTGTCGCCTTTGCAAAAGCGTTCACCACGAAGGGCACGAAGAGAGAAAAGAATCTTTGTACGGTTTCGTGGCATTTTTCTATCGGCCCTGCTTGGCCGATGAGGACCGGGTAGCTTTGACGACGCCATATTTGCAAAAGGGCGTCCGCCCGACCTCCTCTTCCAGGTAGAGGCCGGCCTCGTAGTCCAGGGCCAGGCCATCGAAGCGCAGGCCGAACTGATCCTGGATCTCGTTTTCCACCAGAACAGCAGCGAAATAGGCCCCGGAAATGCTGGGAACCGGGCGATTCTTGCTGACATTCACCCGGAAGTGCTGCAAGGTGATCTCCCGGTCGAAGTGATAGATCAGGTCCACCTCGTGCGCGTTGAGATCCACTGCCGTCAGGGTCACCAGGCGGTAGCCGGCCTGTTTCATCCGTTTGGCGGCAGGGATGATTTCGTCGGTGGTGATGGAAGACATGTTGTCGATCATGTTCGGTTTTTCCTTTTTAGGATTCTTCGCGCGTTGTTTCGGGGCGCCGTGGGATTCAGGGCATAAAGACCGGAATAGCGGAGTGCTTCATCCAAATTACTTGGGTGGAAAGGCTTTACAACCCACCTTCCTGTCTGTCTTTCACCCGATCCCCTGGGGCCTTGAACCCTCGGCCCCCTGAAGTCACGCCGCCTCCCGGGCCTTGCTCTTGAAGACTTCGATGGCCTGCACCACGCCGTCGATGATGGCCTCCGGTTTGGGGGGGCAGCCGTAGACATAGACGTCCACCGGGATCACCTTGTCGATGCCCCCCACCACATTGTAGGCCTCCCGGAAGATGCCGCCGGACAACCCGCAGGCCCCGATGGCGATGACGGCCTTGGGGTCCGGAATCTGGTCGTAGATCTTCTTCAGGACATGCTTGTTGCGGTGGTTCACCGTGCCGGTCACCATGAGGATGTCGGCGTGCTTGGGGTTGCCCACGTTGACCACCCCGAAGCGCTCCACGTCGTAGACGGGTGTCAGGCAGGCCAGCGTCTCGATGTCGCACCCGTTGCAGCTGCCGCAGTCGAAGTGCACGATCCAGGGTGACTTGGCGCGCGCTTTTTCGATAAAGTCTTTAATCATGATATATCTTTTATCCTCCCGGACGCTAAAATTTCCGTATCGTATTGCCAATCTTGCGACGTTTTGTTTGTTCATTTTCTTCCACGTGGAAGAAAACGAACCAATCACGCCACGGCGTGACAGGCTTCAGACGCCCGTGTCCCGCTTCATCCTGCGCGTCGTCGCGTCGGCCGGAGCACGCGGAAACACGCTCCGCCTTCGCTCTGGCTACGGCAGAGCTCAGACAGTCCGCGCGCTTTATTCCGTCCGCCCAGCCGATGCTCGGCGCGGGACAAATGGGATCAAATCAAAAATCGTGAACAGCATTTTTTAACCAGGACAAAACCATATCCAATCTTATAGGGTCGATGCAGAAAAGAGGATTTTTGATCCTGATCAAGGCCGCACAAGGGTTTTGCTGTGAGGCGTACATCGGTACGCCGCAGCAGGAAAACCCGCTGCGACCGGCCGAGCAGGCTCATAAAGACCTTTTCTGGTCGGCTCCTCATTTGGTGTAGAGCCATATGATATTGATGATTGACATGGCCAATCCCACGCTCCACACGTAGCCCAGCATCCAGCGCCAGGTCATGCGCGCCATGGCATTGTCCACGATCAACTCCGCAAAATAGGTTATGCCGACGAGCAGCAGCATGCCCGCCGCGCTGGTGGCCCAAAACAGGGCGCACAGTCCCAAAATCAAAACGGTTTCGTACCAGTGGCCGATTTCGATCAGGCCAAGAATGGGGCCGGAATGTTCGGTCAAAACGCCCTTGACGATTTCCTGGTGCCCGTGGTGCGAAGTCGAAAAGTCGAAGGGTGACTTGCGCAGCTTGATGGTGAGCGCATAGGTCAGGACCAAGAAGATCAGTGGCAGCTCCTTGAGCAACGGCGTAGCATGGCCGTAGACGGCGGAGATCTTGAAGCTGCCGGTCACCGAGTAGATGGTGACGAACACCAGAATAAGAAGGGGTTCGTAGGTCAGCACCTGGATCAGCTCCCGCTGAGCGCCCACCTGGGCGTAGGGCGAGGGCACGGCCATGCCCCCCAGCACCAGGAAGACCGCACCCACGGCCTGCACGAAAAAGATCAGCAGGAGGTCCGATTGCAGAAAGAAGAGCACCACCGAGAGCACCGCCCCCACCAGGTAGACATAGGCGCAGAAGACCTGCCAGGCATTGGGCACGATCATCTGTTTGCCGAAGAGTTTGGCCACGTCGTAAAAGGGCTGCAGGATAGGCGGGCCGAAGCGGGCCTGCAGGCGGGCCGTGATGCGGCGGTCGATGCCGGCGATAAGCCCGCCCAACAGCGGCGCGCCCCCCAGGGCGAACAGAATCAGCAGGGTATCCTTGATCACAGGGCACCTCCCATCATCAGTACCAGCAACGCCACGGCCACGTTGTTGACCCAGAAGGTCAGGCGCTCTTCCCCGAAGAGCCGGGTCAGATAGTAGTTGCCGGTTTCGATCCGGACGATCCGGTTCATGGGGCCGCGGAAGGTTTCGTCGTCCGGTCCGCCGCTGTGGAGCCCGGACATGTACATGGGGGCCACGTGACGGGCGCGGGTCTTCTGGGCCTGCTTCAGGGCGGCCACGAAGCCCAGGGCCAGGATGATGAAGATGGGGATGACGGTAAACCCGCCGATGGGGCTGTCGAGGCTTCCGAAGCTCACCTGATACGGCGCAAAAGCCAGCATAGGGCGCACCAGCAGGCTGTAAATCCAGGGCAGGACCAGGCTGAAGAGGACCGCGCCGCCGGCCAGCACGTTCAAGGGCCCGATGGTGAAGGCGGACATGGGCTCCGGCGTGAGCCCCTTTTTGTAGGAGGCACTCATCAGGATACCCGCCCAGCGGCCCCAGACCACGAACCCCAGGGCACTGCCCATGGCGATCATCCCCACCGCGGGCAGGTTGTTGGAGGCGGCCTCGATAGCCATCCATTTGCTGATCAGCACGCCGAAGGGCGGCAGCAGCATGGTCATGATGCCGATCACGGTGATGACCGCGATGCGGGGCTTGATGGCGAACAGCCCCCGCATATCCTCGATGTCGCGGCTGCCGATCTCCTGTTCGATGGTGCCGACGCACAGAAACAGCAGGGCCTTGGAGACGGCGTGGAAGATGATCAGCAGGATGCCGGCCGTGAGCGCGGTGGGCGTGTTGATGCCGGCGCAGGCGATGATCAGGCCCAGGTTGGAAATGGTGGAATAGGCCAGGATCTTCTTGGCGTTGCGCTGGCCCAGGGCCAGGGCGATGGTTACCAGGAAGGTGAAGGCCCCCACGATGGCCAGCCCCTGGCTGAAAAAGGTACCGGCAAAGACAGGTGCAAAGCGGAAGATGACGTAGACGCCGGCCTTGACCATGGTACTCGAGTGCAGCAGGGCGCTGACCGGGGTGGGCGCCACCATGGCGCCCAACAGCCAGCTCTGGAAGGGCACCTGGGCCGACTTGGTGAACCCGGCCAGGCAGAACAGGGCCATGGGCACCAGCAGGGCGGCGGCCGGGCCGGCGGCCACGATCTGCTGGATGTCGGTGGTGCCGGTGATCTGGTGGACGCCGATCATGCCGGCGACAAAGGCCACGCCGCCCAGGGCGTTCATCCACAGGGCCCGCAGCGCGTTTTGGACGGCCAATTCGGTGCCGTCATGGCCGATCAGCAGGAAGGAGCACAGGGTGGTGACCTCGAAAAAGAAGTAGAGCCAGACGATGTCATTGGAAAGTGCCAGCCCGTTCATGGCGCCCAGGAAAGCCAGCAGCAGGAAGAAAAAGCGTGGCTGTCGGGAGTGAGCCGGCTTCTGGTGATCTTCGTGGCGCTGCATGTAGGGCAGGGCGAACACACAGATCAGCGATCCCACGATGGAGACTATCAGGGTGATGATAAGCGAAAGGTTGTCGCCGTAGAAGCCGGCCGCCGGAGCTTTGTGATCGATCAGAAAGAGTTCGAAGAACATCAGGGGCAGGGCCTGCAGGGCCACCAGGACCATGATGAGTTTATGGCGGTGCCGGCGAGCGATCTGGAACATGATGCCCAGCAAGGCAAAGTCGGCCAGGGAGACGGCCGCATTGATCAGGCCGCCCCAGGGGGCGGGCGGGGTATAGTGGAAGGTGCCGTGGCCCAGCAGCATCAGGGCCCCTGCGGTCAGTACGGCGCCCGTGACCAGCACGGTAAACGTGCGCACAAAGGCCATCCGCACGCTGAAACAGACCACCCCGGCGATCAGGGGGACTCCGATGCACATGAAGAGCAGCAAGGAGGGCATGGCGTTACTTTCGTAATCGTTTTCGGATCAAGCGTTGCTATTTAGTGTTCTTCAAAAGATGCCATTTATGGATGAACACTATTTAAGGATCCGGCGCATCGTCGTTTCGCTGATGGTCTTGCCGGTCAACGCCGCGAACTTGTTTTTCACGGTGCGGCTGGAATGGGGATAACGCCGCACCAGGCGGCGCACCAGCTCGCGTTCGGCTTCGCCAATGATCCGGGGTGCGCCGCTGCGCGGGCGGTCCTGCAATCCCTTGAAGCCGTCTTTCTCCCAGCGGTCGATCCAGCCGGATACCGTGTCGCGGCTGACATCGTAAAAGGCGGCGATCACGTCGATGGCCATCCTGCGGTGGCTCAGCAGGATGCTGTGGGCCCGCATCCGCACCCGCGCCGAAGGGTCCTGCTTCATCCGCTGTTCCAGTTCGGCGATGGTTTGTTCCGAAAGGGGCGACACAAATTTTCGGGGGTGATGCACAACCGCGTCCTGACCGCTTTCCAGCCGATTTCCGTGTTTTCCCGGGGAGATAAGAATCGCGATCCATATCTCATTTTGAAGGTTGTCCGGGAAAACTTGTGGCAGGGGTACTACAAGGGGTGTGCCAGGGGCTTGGGCCGCCAATTGTGGAGACAGGTTAACTGCTTAAAATGGATCGTTAAATATTTTTTGGATGACCATCTGAAAGGCAGTTCGGAAAATCAAGAATGGGACCGTCTCTGCGACATAAATGGCGTACAATAAGGTGTCGTATAACAATATCCATAACAATAATAAACAATTACCAAGTGTTACCGTATGGGGCGCGATATGCGACAGATATGACGTATCATTTTATTCAGCCATTCACATGCCTTGTGGTTGGGGATATCTCTATCGGCGGGAAAGATTCGCGGACGCACAGATAGTTGTGCAGTGCGTTGCCTGAACTGTGCGCCGGCCGTTCTGCGGATTGCCGTACGTTAGGATAAGCCACTCCTCCATATCCAAAAAGCAGTTCTATTTCAACCTCTTATGATCGGGTGGGTCACCTGAAGGCATTGAGCTCGGATTGGCATGAAAAATGCCAATATCTGTTAGAGCGGCAATTGTGAACGACAACCACTGGCCCTGACCCTTACCGCATCCGATATGAAACCTGCCCCTGCTCAAAAGCCGAAACTTCTCGACCGGCTGCGCGAAGCGATCCATAAAAAAGTAGGCTGTCACACCTTGCGGCACTCCTTTGCAACCCACCTGATCGAGCAAGGATACGACATTCGGACGGTTCAGGAGCTTTTAGGGCACAAAAGCATCAAGACCACCCAGATTTACACGCACGTTCTTAACCGAGGGGGACAAGGGGTTGTGAGTCCCGCCGACAGTCTTTAGCGGTACCCGATCAGGGGGCTGGTCGAGTATAAGGATATCATTGAAATTCAACCTCTTTCCTGTTATATAGTAAAACGTTTGCCCTCAAATTAAGCCGGTCAATCCTGCCTTGCCGCGCCAGCGGTTGTTGATTGAAGAGAAAAGTACCGTCGAAGGCGTTTGCCCGAAGCTCGGTGCTATAGGTCGGTGGCATGTAAACCTGTCCGTTGGTTGTGCCCATCGAGATATCCATCCGATTATGATTCGGGATGGATAGGATGATGCTCCCCCGGCGTCAAACAGGTTTACGGTCCCCCCACCCCCAACCCGGGTTTTCTGTTATGAAATTATATGATTCAGCGCATTACTAACGGGATGGTTAGGCGTCATTTCATGACATATAACCAGCTGCGCCGAAATGCGCCGATTGGTAGCATAACAATCTGTATTAATTGGGTTTAAAATTTATAATCTTATAGAAAATTGAGGATGGTTAGGCGTCAAAAGGTGACGCATTTACTAAAATCATTAGGACATCTAATCTATGTTGGGCTTTTGATCTGAAGTTATGAAATCATTGATTGCCACGCTATCGATTATTGTTTCGTTTTTAATTTTCATTTGTCCAGCACTAGCTGAACAAGTCGATCATTCGGGGATAATCGGCCATGAATATCAAGCTAAAACCCCTCTTAAGGCGGGTGATATTGGTCCTGATGGAAACCTTGTTATTTATTCATGGCGTGACAGATACAGAACTCTTGATGGCAATTACGGACTTATGATCTGGTATAATCAATATCAAGAGAGTTCTGTGCCTGAATATGAATTATTTAATCAAGCCCAAAAGACTATTGATAGAACAAAAAATTTATCGGAATTCCTTAAATTGTTGTCACAAATACCAAAAGGGGCTTCGGTATACTTTTATGATTTATGTTCTGCCGGTTCGCACTATGGGCTCGATCACAAGATACTAAAAAGGGTAAAAGAGCACATAAAGAATCAAGGTGCCCAATTGTTTGATCCTGGCAATGGAGGATATGTAATCTGTACTTGCCCATTTTAAATTAGATATTTGAGGCCCAACCAGTTACTGGTAGGGACGGCGAAGACCATGCCGCCCCACAGCACAGCGTTCGGCTTCTTTTGAAGGAATAGGTTATGAAAACAATTGAAAGCGGCAAGACGCGACTCCTCTTCCTCATTATTTATATTGGGCTACTTTTCGTAGCGAACCGAATAGCATTCAACTCTTGGGTACCCACTAGAGACGAAAACAGCCTTTGGTTTGGAGCTGGTGTTCTTAGCCTACTCTTAAGCAGCTTTCTCGTTACACCTTACTTCGAGCGACCTGCGAATCACATTGCCTCAGCCGCTGCGGCCTTCGTTGCATGCTGGTTTGCGTTTGATTGGCCTTCGTTTAAAGATGCTGAATCATTCATAGCTGGTGCTGTTCTGGTTTACCTAACTCTTGTAATAATCTTATCAGCATGTGCCTTGTTGCTTCGATCTCGGATGGAAGGAGCAGGACTTCGAGTTGGTACAATCGCTAAGGAGTTTTCTGACCAATTCGGTAACGATAGAATACTCTTCAGTATAGTAATTATTAGTGCTGTTGGTTTATACCATCGTGATAATGCATTGCAGGTTTTCACGATACTATCTGTACTGATCTTTATAGTCTTGCTTCGTCCAGAAAATCACTTCATTGTATTCTTAAAAAGAATTAGCGCTATCTGGAAAAGTAGGGAGGTTTCAGGCATTGCTGGAGAGATTGCTGGTTTTGATGAGCCAGGCATTGTTTTGATACGCCAGCCCGCTAAGAATTCAAAATTCGGCGACTATCTTCTGATCAATGATATTGGGACAAAACCTCAGCTTTCACAAGTTCTAGGGTATTTTGGAAGGGATTCCGGCATGCTTTTGCGGGCAAAGCTGCTTGAGCTACCTATCCATGCGCAGAATACGGTAGAACTATTTGCAAAGACCATTCCTCCGGGATGCGCTGCGAGAATTCTACCCGATGGAGATCTTAAAAGGATTCTGGACGAAGAAACATACGCCCAAAGGGCAGATAAGCTTGCGGGTTTGGTCGCTGAAAATACATCTATAAATAAACTATACGTTGAAGTCATAAAAGAAACCACTGTAAGTGAAGGTGCAGTTTTGGAAGCATCAATCAAAGGGACTCCAGTTTTATACCAGATTACTGATGGACTGACTCGCGAGGAAATAGTTTTCCATCGAAACACGCGAGGTTTCGCTCGTGCCGAGGCCCGTAAGATAGGTCGTTGGGACTCCAATAAAGGAAGTTTTAAACTGGTCAAATGGATCCCTGCAATGCACTCACCAGTTTTTCAAAGCGTAGGTCCATTTGAAGAAATAGACGAGACAGCAGTAGGTTGCCTTCCCTCTACAAAGTATCCGATCAGGATAAAGAATATCCACGAGCTTGTTACTCACAACACTGCAATTCTTGGAATTTTAGGTGTTGGGAAATCATTCCTCGCTATTGAACTTATCGAGCGCATGTTTGCAGATTGTGTTAAGGTAGTCTGCCTTGATTTAACCAATCAATATGCCCAAGAGCTTGCTCCTTTCTATGATTCTGAAGGTGAGGCTAAGTGCCTTGAAAAGATTCGACTCGCTGCTAATAAAGATCGTAATAAAGTGGAAGATTCAAAGGTTAAAGGAGGCAGCTTTGAAAATCTCAAAACAGCTATTTATGAGGATCTCGCTGCTTTCCTATATGAAAACTGCGAGTCAATGCTTAAAATCTATAATCCAGCCCAACTAAATGCCTCCATTCAGGCTGGTGACCTGCGCAACAAGAAGATTGGACCCGGTCCAAATGATTGGGCTCAGGTAGCAGCTTTCCGGGAAACCACACCAGCTGAGATTACGCGTATGGTTACTGAATCATGCTTAGCACTCTCCCAAGATAAAATGCGCGATACAGCAAATGTTTGTCTTGTATTCGAAGAAGCCCATTCGCTAGTTCCCGAGTTTAACAACCTTACTGTCGATTCGGATAAACATGCCGTAGCAGGAACGGCTAGAGCAATATTGCAAGGTCGCAAGTATGGCTTAGGCTGTCTTTTGATCTCCCAAAGAACTGCAAATGTAACCAAAACAATATTAAATCAGTGCAACACAGTATTGGCTTTTCGCACGTTTGATGACACGGGCATGGCCTTTCTTGAAAATTATTTGGGCACTGATTATGCACATGTACTACCAAGCCTTGAAGAAAGGCACGTTGTTTTTTTTGGGAAGGCCTCCAGCTGTGAAAATCCAGTCTTGATGAAGGTCAATGATCGAAATGATTTTGTCGCCCGATTTCGCGCCAAACACCCCCCACCGGACAATCCTCCAGTTGCATGCATCCCAGGAGTCATAGACGAAGTTCAGGTAAAAGAAGAAGAGGAAGATGATGATATCCCCTTCTAATAATGTCAAGCGAATCGCTGATTAATTTATATAAAAAGAGTGGGTTCTGAAAAAATAATTAAAAATGTACTGAGTTTTTTAGATAGAATGCTCTTAAATATGAAGCAATAACTTTGCCGAACCACAAAATGCACAGGACGCAAAACAGCATGCGCCTGTGATTTTAGCGTTCGGCGACACTTGAGCACTTGAAGTCGTAGTTTGAATTACCTCGACATTCAATAATTAACGTTCGGAAATATTGCTAAACCGTACATTCAGCACCCTAAATAAAGAACGGTTACCCATTTTTCTGGCGGCTATGGAACAGTGAATGCGTCGGCGGTTACCCCCAGGGCTGTCAAGTACTCCTGTTGAAACGGTTTCAATGGTTTTGCCAACTGGCGGTGCCGGCCAATCGTAATGAACTAATAACCTTTAATCGGGACAACATCGCTCCAAACTCGATCATCGCAACGGATCGATGGGCCAGCTATAATGACATTGGCAAAGAACAATATCTACATGAAAGGACCGATCTCAGTAAAAGCAAAGATTACGACAAACTCTATGGTGCCCATCTGGTCATGATATTAGTCAAACGCCTAATCAGAGGCACTTTCCAGGGACGCTTCGAACCGAAATACCTTCAGAATTACCTGGACGAGTATGTATTTCGGTTCAACTGCCGAAAGTCACGGAACATCGGGAAGAAATTCATTCGTATCGTTCAACAGGCGTTAACGTCTATCCCTATTGCCCGGGGCTATTGATACAATTTCAGAAGCACTCGTTGTCACTTGAGCTTGATAGAGAACCGGGTATTGTTATTAGATTTTATAAGATATTGATTAAAAAGATGTTCACTATAATTTTTATGAATTATATCTACTTAGGGCCTCCTGAATAACAAATAAGTCATTGAATAAATTATCAATATATGTCATAAATATTCGGAAAAGTGAAAAGCAATCCCCTTCATTTTACCCAAAACCCTTGCACTTTTTCCGGACTTTCCCATGTATCGACACAATCAACGGCAATTGGAATTCGAAGATTTCGCCCTGCCTTTCGACGGTCGGCTGCGCAGCGACAATCGCTGGGTGAAGATGGCTAAGTTCATCCCTTGGGCGGAGTTTGAAAAAGCCTACCGCAAAAGCTTTAGAAATTCACGTTTGGGGCCACCGGCCAAATCAGTGCGGGTGGCCTTAGGCGCGCTGATCATCAAAGAGCGGTTGGGCACCAGCGACGAGGAAACCGTGGAGCAGATCCGGGAGAATCCGTATCTGCAGTACTTTCTGGGCTACAAGGCTTACCGGGACGAGAAACCGTTCGATCCGTCGCTGTTCGTTTACTTCAGAAAACGCTTCGGAAAGAAGCGCTTCGCCAAGATCAACGAAAGGATTGCCGGCAAGGCCCTCGAATCCGAAAAGAAAGCAGCGCCATCCAAGGACTCTGATGACGATAATGATCCGGCAGGAGGGGCCTCAGATAATCGTGGCAAGCTGCTTGTGGATGCCACCTGCACGCCGGCGGACATTACCTTTCCAACCGATCTGAAAATGCTGAACACGACCCGCGAGAAAAGCGAAGAAATCATCGATATCCTGCACAAGCCACTCAAGGGAAAACAGAACAAGCCGCGCACTTACCGTAAAGTGGCCCGCAAAGCGTTTCTTGCCGCCGCCAAGAGCAAACGTTTATCAAAGAACAAGATGAGAAAGGCGCTGCGAAAGCAGTTAGGCTATCTTAAACGTAACCTGAAGACGATTGAGAAATTGTCCCGTCAAACGCCACTTACGGTTCTCAAGCCGCGCCATTACAAGAACCTGCTGGTCATCCATGAAGTCTATCGCCAGCAGCAATGGCTTTATGATCACCGTGAGACTCGAATCGATGATCGCATCGTGAGCGTCTCACAGCCCCACGTCCGACCTATCAAGCGCGGAAAGGCCGGAGCGGCCACTGAGTTTGGAGCCAAGATATCGGCCAGTCTGATTGACGGCTTCTCCTTTGTGGATCGCATCAGTTGGGATGCCTTCAACGAGTCCGGCGATCTGATCGATCAGATCGAGGCGTACCGCACACGTTTTGGCCATTATCCGGAATCGGTCCACGCCGATACGATCTACCGCACCCGGGACAACCGCAAGTTTTGCAAGAAGCACGGCATTCGGCTTTCCGGTCCGCCATTGGGCCGGCCACCGGCTGATGTCACAAAGCGACAGGCTATCGCCAAGCAAGCCCGCCAAGACGAGTTGGATCGGATACCGATCGAAGGCAAATTCGGGCAAGGCAAGCGGCGCTTCAGCCTATCTCGGATCATGTGCAAGCTCGATATCACCTCCGAGGCGGCGATCCTGGTGGCCTTCGTGGTGATGAATCTGGAGAAGTGGCTCAAGAGCCATTTTTTTGCGCTCTTTTCGTGCCTCACATCTACTATCTGGGCTCCCAGCCGCTGGATTAAGCCTCCTGCAAGGCGATATTGCCGTATTTGTCTCGGTGGTGACATTGGTCTCGTTGGCTTCTGCAGGCCGTAAAACCTCAGTAGCGATAGGATATACGGCGCAAAAGACATTATTCAGGAAACCCTACTTAAACTTTATAAATAATTAATGCATATGAAAGATGGACTAAATATTACAACAATTCTTCTAAGTTTGTCTACCTATATCAATCTCATGATTGCTATCCTTATGTGGAGATCGACCAAAGCTACTGAGAGAATAATGAAAAATTCACGAAGACCGATATTTAATGTTGCCTTTGAGGGAAAAGAAAAAGATAATATTATTGTTGCGGTTTCAAACAAGTCTGATTTTTCGGCTATTGAAATAAGCATAAAATACCATTTATTTTACAAAGCCAAAAGGTTTTCTATCATAGATTCAGGCAAGAAGGAACGATTTTTAGTGTCTAATAAATTGATGAAAAATAAAACGTATTTTAATATGCTAATTAAGTACTTTAATGAGGATAGCATAAGATATAAAAGCAAACTTATTCTTAAAATACCTGAAACTTTTAGGAGGTCTTAGTGCGTCTAATTGATGATCCCGATTTTTATCATAAACGAGTCCGCCCTATATCTTATTGGGATACTTTTGGCAATTGGTTTTCAAAAGCTTTAGGTGATATTTACAATGATCAAACAATGCTTCAAAACTGTTATGCTACATGTAGGTCACACCCTTACGATGAAACCGAATTTGCATCCGTAATAAAGGACTACGTTTTAGATTTTGATAGTATAACAAAACCTAGTTCTCCTTTTATCGTTTATGGACCACCTGGGATAGGGAAAACAACGTATATCTCACATTTGCTTAATATAAAAATACCTAAAGATTATAATTTAAAAATATTTCCTCTTTTCTTTGATTTTAGAAGCAATGCAGACTTTTCAAAAATTTCAGATGAATTTTATAAGAAAATCAAAGAGGATTTCTTTCAAATTGATGAAATTAACATTTTTAAAGGTAAATCGATCAATGAAAAGGTTATCTTAAATATTAAAATATTTAAAGAATTACTTAACCAAGACGTTATCGATTTCGATATAAACAATATAGATCAAATCATTAATGACTCTAAAAGATTAGATAGAATAGTTACCATAATTCAAGACAGGTATTTAAGTGATATTAGCTTAACATTGGCAAAAATGATTAAATATATTAGAAAGTTAATTGATGTTAGAATTGTATTTATATTAGATAACTTTGATCATCTAGAGAACCACAACAAAATACATCAAATGGTTTATAGTTTGAGCAGAGAAATTATTTCTAAATTTGGTTGCCCTGTTTTCTTGCCGATGAGGAATTATACATTTAAAGATAGCTATAATTTATATGGTTTTGTAGAAGCTGATAAACCCAGAAACAAATCTTTATCAGCACCAATACATAAATCTGTATTAAAGAAGAGGAAAGACTATATATTGTCTACTTTGGAGGAAAGAGTTGAACTGAATGAAATCACGAGCATAAGTTCCGAAAATCTTATAGAACCAATTACCCAAGTATTCAACGGTATTTATCAGAATAAAAAAATTATAGATTATATAGTTGGGGTCTCAGGTTCTAATATTAGGACATTTCTCGATATAATTGCATTAGCTTTGCAATCTGGACATTTAAGATACGCAAAAACAGACAATAATAATACAATTTTAACTTATGAGTCTTTTATAAGAGCAAGTATATATTGCAATAATGTGATTTATCGTCCAAATGATAGAAGGTGTCCTATTATTAATTTGTTTGACAATAGAGAAAGTATTGGAAGTAGAAATACGCTAGTCAGAATTAGAATATTGCAAAGATTGAAATATATTAGTTCTCATGAAAAGGCGGAACATTTATCAGAAAATTTAAGAAACCTTGGATATCGTGAAGAAAATATTTTACAGGCACTTCCAGTATTGTTGAAGGCTGGCTTAATTGAAGAAGTCCCGTATTTAAAAAGCAGCATCAAGATAAGCCCAGACCGAAGGTTTAAAATTTCTTCAGTAGGATCATTCTATATTGAAAAACTATTATATGATTTTAACTATTTTGAAGCTATGGCTCCATCACTAAATTTACCACCAAGCTATAAACAAAATATGTTACATATATTGGATTATGAAAAAAAATCTAAAAGAGAGAGGGAAATAAGGCACAATTCATTAGATAGAATTATATCACTTATTGCTCAATATGAAAGTGAAGAATATAAAATTATATCTGAGTCCAATTGTATACCTACAGAACAATATACAATCATAAATCCATTTTTAAAAGATTGTCTTATGAGAACTTTTCCTGAAATTAGACCAAATGTTCAATATCACGGACTATGAGATAACTTATGGAACAAAAACGAAGGTCACGAAATCCGTTATTTTAGATTTCGAAGATTTAAATGCAATCTAATAGACAACCGGGTTCATAAATACGGTGGCATTCGATTTCCGATGCATCCCGGCTCGCTGCGTTGCTCGGAGCGTTAATAGAAAACAAAATTCAAATTTGAGAAAAAAGATATTGCAACGCCGAGTCATAGAATTGGGTATAAAATAGGAAATTTTTTTGGCGGGATGTTCAAAAATACATAAATAGAAGAGGTTATAACCTCACCATTCACTGGATTCGCAGGGGCGGGCCGCCTTGGCTTTAGCAAATTTTGGTGTTGAGCCCTCTTTTGCGAAGTCCGTAGACCCTGCTCACCTGTGACGGTGGGCGTTAGCGTGATACCATGAAAAAAATTATAGTTATCGGAAATTCTGGTTCTGGAAAAACTTGGCTGGGGAAGAAATTGGCAACTATTTTAAGAATACCCCATATCGAATTAGATGGAATTTTCTGGGAGCCTGGTGGCTACAACAAGAAAAGGATGGGCGAGGAGGTTGAAGCAGACATAAAGAGAATTCAAGAGTCCAAGTGTTGGGTTGTAGAAGGAGTATTCGGACATCTTGTTGATAATTTTCTTTCTTTTGCCGATATTCTCATTCATCTCGATCTACCATGGGAGGAATGTGAAAAGAATCTTTTAATTCGAGGCTCAGAAAGCTCCAAGCAACTGGATCATAAAAAAGCTGAGGAAAATTTTCAAGCACTTCTTGAATGGGCTTCAGAATACGACACACGGAATAGCAAAGCATCGAAAAACTATCACAGTTCGCTTTTTAACTGTTTTTCAGGAAAAAAACATCGGGTTTGCAATCGCGATGAAATTAATCAGTTGTTGAATAAGTGCTAACCACAAAATGCAGTCGATCCAAAAAGCCGAGCGCCTTTTTTCGCATTTTTATATGCCTTCATGAGTTCACATGGTTCACTATTTATCATCGTTTCATTCGGCTTTTTGGTTGTCTGATTTTGACCGTTATACCGAGGTACATGATGTGGATTTGGATCGTTCCTATTGTCCCGCTTCTGGTTTTATTAAAGTGGTGGCTTCGCAGGCCTATTCTACACCGAGCCGCCTCAGATGAGTTCGAGCGTTATATTGATGGCCTAAATATGCAGGGGGCCTCCACAAGCAAACTATTGATTGAGGATCCTACATGTAGCTATGGCCTTTGGATTCTTATACATCGGATAAGAAATAGAAATCCAAGCTTATTTTTCGAAATACCAACGTTTCATTGGCCTCAAGAAACAACGGAATCTCTTAAAATAATGTGCGAAAAGTGGAACCTCGAATTTACTTCTAAACTGCAAAAGTCATCCAACTCTGAAAAATATTTCTCAGTCCGAATACCAAATGGCAGCCCAGTTCGCGCAGCGGAGTTAGCGAGAGTCGCTTTTCGTTCTGTTGGTGGATCAAATGATTCAATATATAGACTACGGTATGAAGGGAACCTTGATTTAGAAGCTATTAAAAAAGCTTATAAAAATTAGGTGTCTGAATGGGGTCAAGTCTGCCCATGACCCAATTAAATTTCAAGATGAGTCATGAGCAGACTTGACCCCAAGGACTGCACCTGATGCTAAATCGTCATATTTGCAGATAAAAGATATAAAATTAATGTCTTGTGACAGCAAAGCGGAATTGGTGAATTGCGGCATATAGAACATTTTGTGTTCTATATGCCGCAATCGAAATGTTCTATAATACTATGTTCGCTTCAAGCAGAAAAGATATGCTATGTCTGTCAAAATAGGAATCACCATTTTAATTGTTTGCACCGCAATTGGTGTTTGTTGGTTCACATATAAGAAATTTATTGCAAAAAAGGCAGGAATGATCGGAGTTGAAATCTATACTGTATGGGCTGCACAGGGCCCATTTGAAAATAGCGAAGATTCAGCAAAGGCCATGCGCCGTGCAATTATAGTTGTCCGAGGAAAGGATGCTCTGGAGGACAATAAATTCAATGAGGCTATAATACGCCATGCAGATGCGTACAATTCTGATACACAGCGATGGGAAAGGTTACGTGTGAAATCCCTTTCTGTGAATAAGTCAAAGGATTTCGGTAAATATGTGGAAATGGTAAAGCAGATGGCTTCTAATGATATAGCATTATCTAATTTTGGTGAAAGATTAGCGAAAGATACATCGGCGGAGGGAAAAGAGTTACTTCGGTTTATAAAAGCATCTTATGAAAGCAGATTTAATAAAAAAATTGAAACAGTTGAGGAAGTCGGGGTAATTTACGCTCAAATATATTCTGAAAGTTTCGGGCATTCCGATGAGGAATTCTACAAACTGTTTCTTGATCTCAACTCAAAATGGAAAGAGAGCGAACAACGGCATTGAAAGGACGCGCAAAAAGCCGCGCGTCTCTCATGCCGGGCGTTCAACATGATTAATTTGCATAAAACTGAAACAGACGATGCTAATTTCTTAAACCTTGTTTTAATGTTGGTAGAGTATCTATATCAAAAATATGCTCCCAAAAATATTCATGCCATTCATATCGATAATTGGTTTGGTGATAAATGGCTTGGTTTCAGAGGAAAAATTTTAGGTGCTGCTGGTGTTAGAGATAAAGATTTTGATTCAAAATTAGTATTACCGCCATTTAATCCATCACGCGTATTAGACACAACAACCTATGATATTAAAAACAATATTGTGTCTGATATTCATAAAAGAGATCTTCATGTTTACCAGATAAGCGAAAATAATATCGACAATTATGCATATGGTTTTGGGCTATTTGTATGGTACAGCGCTAAAACAAAAATTAACTCTCAAGGCTCAATTATGATTCACTATAAGGAGAACCCCCTTAGAAAAATTTCAAATAGCGAAGATGGTTATATGCGCGTAAGGCCGAAATACGCTGCATTTTACATTATGCTTGAGAGAAAGACTAAGTGGGAATTATCTAAAATTATAGGTTCCGATCATGAAGATATTAAAGAGTTGCTCACAAATTCGAATGGAAAATAAAATATAACCTTCTGCTGGTTGGGATGCGCGAAAACCGCGCGCCCCACATCAAAGACGTTAGATAAATTTCTATAATGGAACCAATGGAAAAAGAGTTTAAATATCATAAATCATATATTTTGTTATTTTTGATAAGTGTACCGTTTCTTTATTTGATCGTTAATGGGTTCGTATACGAATTACGATCTACAGGAAACTGGATGTACACAATTTTAACAATTTCCCTTTTATTATTTTTATCTATTTTATTAATTCGGCGGTGGTACCATTACCAAACAGTTGTCAAAACGACACCGGAAAAAATAATCATTCGTAAACCATTTAAATCTCAACAATTGAGATGGAACGATGTTTTTGAAGTTGGTAAATTCAAGAAATTAGGATTCAAACGATATTATTGGTGTTTTTATATAAAAGGTCGAGAAATTGACGCTAAGAAAATTATTTTTGCCACTGAAGATATAAGGGAAATAAAATCACTAATTGCACTCATCTTTCATAAAGCCCAAAATGCCAAATTTGTAGCTATTCAAAATGTACCACTTTTTATATTTTTGAACAAAAAAATAAAAACCAGTTGGGATAAAAACGAAGATTTAGAACAATATGGACATGTTTTATATTAACCTTATTAGTGGCATCCATTCAGTTACAGCAAATTCGGTAAAAATTTTTTTTCTAACCTGAAGCTGGAGATATCGACACACAAATGGGTCTAATGGGGTCAAGTCTGCCCATGACCCAATTAAATTTCAAGATGAGTCATGGGCAGACTTGACCCCAAGGATTGCACGACGTGGATCACTTCAAGCAATTCAATGACACCCATGGTCATGAAATGGGTGACCGGGTGCTCAAGGCCATCGGGGCGCTGCTGATGCGTGGCATCCGGGCGCAGGATGTGCCCTGTCGCTTCGGCGGCGAGGAGTTCGTCCTGATCCTGCCGGGGGCGTCCCTGGAAGATACATGCCGAAAGGCTGATGAATTGCGGGAGCAGGTGCGCGATACGGCATTGGACCGAACCCCGGGTCCGGGCCTGACCGTGACGATCAGCGCCGGTGTGGCCGCCTATCCCCAGAGCGGCGGCCAGGCCGATCATATTCTGGCGGCGGCCGATACGGCCCTTTACCAGGCGAAGGCCCAGGGCCGGGATCGGGTGGTGGTGGCCGGAACGTTCAATAACACGGGCACTGATCCGCAATCGTGAGAAGGTCTTCTCTCATCTGTAGAGCCCCGGCAGAACAGATATCCGTTCATGGATCGGAAGCATTTCTGATAGCCGCCCTAAATGATGGGAAGGGGGCATTTGACAGCGTCGATTCCGGGCTCACCTTATAGAACCGATCAGGAGGGCTTCAATCAGCAGGTGGTTTATATCCACTATAATCCGAATAGAAGCATCTCAACATCCTGATTTTGGGATGGCGTCGAAACACGGCAATGGGCAGCGCGTTTCAGACGGGCCGCAGCTGCCTTTTCCATCGATCTGTCGGGTTGGCAGGGATTGGCGACATAAGGCATTCCGGGGAATTGGCGACTCGGGGTGGGGAAGATTCGAATGATGCGCTTCCTTCGTCAGCACATTCTATGGACTGCTTCCAGGCCCTTCAACCCGCTCACGTTAGCTTTCACCCACCAGTGGGCAGGTCTGGAAGCGGAATTTCGGGACTACAATTTTAAGGAATCCCTGGTCCGCGTCCGCATTGCCATTTCGGTGGCCCTTTTTTTTTACGGCATTTTCGGCATCCTGGATTATGTCATGGTGCCGGATAAAAAGGCGATTTTCTGGACCATCCGCTACCTTGTCGTTATCCCGCTGGCGCTGGGCGTGCTGGCCTTCTCATTCCGCCCGCAATTCAAATCGTATGCCCAGCCCCTTTTATTTATCATGTGCCTGACCGGCGGCCTGGGCATCGTGCTGATGGTCATCCTGGCGGGCCCGCCCGCTACCTATTCCTATTATGCCGGCATTATCCTTATTTTCATCACCATCCACACCTTTTTGAACATGCGGCTCCTTTGGGCAAGCGCCTGCTCCTGGACTATAGTGGCCGTCTATGAAATAGCGGCCCTCGGGGTCATGGACACCCCTTTCATCATCCTGGTCAACAACAACTTTTTTTTCATCTCCGCCGTGGCCATCTGCATGCTGGCCGGGTATACCATGGAGCTCAACGCCCGCTACCGGTTCCTGTCCGCCCATATGCTGGCGCTGGAAAAGGACAAGGTCGTCCAGGCCAATAAAACCCTGGATCAGCGGGTCCGGGAGAGGACCCGCGCCCTGTCCGAAGCCAACCGCCGCCTCAAGGAGGAAATGGCTGAACGGATGAAAACCCAGGCCCGCCAGCTCAAACTTGAAAAGGAGCTGAGCAGGCAACGGAAAATGGAAGCCATCGGCACGCTTGCCGGCGGGATCGCCCATGACTTCAATAACATTCTTTCCGCCATCATCGGGTATACGGAACTGGCCATGGAGGATGACGATCCTAAAGAACGCCGCGGTGACCAGGACGAAGTCCTGAAAGCGGCACGGAGGGCCAAGGCGCTCATCGCCCAGATTCGGACCTTCAGCCGCCAGAGCGAACAGGAGGCCGGTCCCATTAAGCTCGGACCGGTAGTGGAAGAGGCCTTGAAGCTGCTCAAAGTCTCCATTCCATCCAGTGTGATGATCCTCAGCCGCCTGGCGTCAAAGCGCCGGGTCATCGCCGATTCCACCCAGATCCACCGCATCATGGTCAACCTGTGCACCAATGCGGTCCAAGCCATGGACCATCAGCGCGGTACCTTGGAAATCGTACTGGAAGATATTGAATTGGATGCCCTGTTCGAAACGAACAAGGAAGGGCTTGATCCCGGTCCCTATGTCAAACTGAGCATCAGCGACACCGGCCGGGGCATGACCGAGGAAGTCCGGGAAAAGATCTTCGATCCCTTTTTTACCACCAAAGCCGTAGACGAGGGAACCGGCATGGGACTTTCCGTGGTTCACGGCATTGTGAAGCAGTACCGGGGATCCATCAGGGTATACAGCGAGCCGGAAAAAGGCACCACCTTTAACATTCTTTTCCCCGCCACCCCAATTGAAGAAGGAAAAGCCCCCCAGCCGGCCAGCCCGATTACCGGGGGGAATGAGTCCATCGTGGTGCTGGATGATGAACCCACCCTGGCCCGCATGTTGGACGTATCCCTGTCGGCGCTGGGGTACCGGGTAGCCGCCTTCTCCGATGCCGACCAGGCTTTGGCATACGTTAAATCGAACGGCCGAAGCATCGACCTTGTGCTAACGGACTATTCCATGCCCAAAATGAACGGCATTGAATTCGCGGAACAGATCCTCTCCCTGACCCGTGGCTGCCCGGTGATTCTATGCACCGGCTACAGTGAAAATGTCACCCGGGAGAAAATGAACCCTGCCAATATCCGGGGATTTTTAATGAAACCCTTGATACGGCACAGTTTGGCAACCACTGTCCGGCGGGTCTTGGATCAGGATGAAACAGGGGGGCATGATATCGTGTCCGACCAATGAGGGTAGGCATTTCAAAAAAGTTTTTCGCCCGATTGAAAGGCTTTCAATCACAACGATTGCAATATATGCGGCCAAAGAGGACAGAATGAAATTAGAATCCATTAGCATCAAACGTTCAAGCATGCTTACGGAAAAGTGGGTACAAAATCAGATCGCGGAGGATCCTTCAATCCTTGGGCTTGGCGATCTCGTACTCAAGGACAAAGAGCGCATTCAACAAAATGCAGGCCGTCTTGATCTTCTCTTGCAGGATCCAGAAACCTTAAAACGCTATGAAGTTGAAATTCAGCTGGGCGCAACTGACGAAAGCCATATTATCCGGACCATAGAATACTGGGATATAGAGCGTAAACGATATCCTCAGTATGAGCACGCAGCTGTTATAATTGCAGAGGATATAACATCACGTTTTTTAAACGTGATACAATTGTTTAATGGCACTATTCCACTAATTGCTATGAAAATGACCGCTTATAAGATCGGCGACGAGTATGCGTTGACGTTCGTAAAGGTTCTCGATGAAATGATTCTTGGACTGGTGGATGACGATGAGCCGGTGGCTGAACCAACGGACCGAGCATTTTGGGAGACGAAACGCGGAACAAAGAAAACTTTGCAGGTGACGGATTCGTTGTTGACGCTCGTAAAAGAGATCGAACCACGGGCAGCATTGAAATACAATAAGCATTATATCGGTATAGAAGTGGAAGGCACAGCTCGAAACTTTGTAAGCTTTATGCCGCGCAAGGCCCATGTAATTATGACTATTAAGCTTCCAAAGACAGGCGAAACAGATGAAGTTTTGGAAGAATCAGGTTTAGAGACACTCAGCTACGAAACTCAGTGGCGGCAATACAGACTCAGAATAGATTCCGCAATAGATGAAAAACAAAAAGAGACAATACTCGGACTCGTTAAGCAGGCAATTGATACTTTCGGCAAGAGCGCATAAACCCAATGAGATGATAACGGGATGATGGCGATATGATCTTCACAATTCTATAATAAGCTAAATGCCAAAGGCAATCCGTCGCTTCTGGATTAATCGCTAACCCCCCAGACAAAGAGTTCGTGATGAAAATCAATATAAGAAATGGACAGGAGGAGGCGTGATGAACGGACCGCAAGGGCCATTTTGTCAGAGCTGCGCCATGCCGATGGCGAAACCGGAAATCTTCGGGACCGAGGCGGACGGGTCGCAATCCGAAGCATACTGTACGTATTGTTTCCAGAACGGTTGTTTCACAGCTCCTGATATCTCCATGCAGGAGATGATCGACAAGTGTGTGACGATCATGAAGCAACGAAACATTATGCCGGAAGATCAGGCGCGGGAGCTGATGACAAAAACCATTCCATCGCTCCAACGGTGGAAAACCGTTTAATCAAACGACGCCATGTTGCATGGGGAAGCTAATTTTTATTCTGCTGCGTGCCATTTGTGTTTTTCAACCTAATCGCCATGTCTACAACATATTGAGGGATAAATCGGGCACGAGGATTTCCTGGAAATCATTCGTCAATTTCATGCATCGCGTAAAATCATCGCATCGATTTGCGTCGGCGCCTTACCGCTCGGGAAAAGCGGCATTTTGCAAAACAGAAAGGCCACGACATACCACCTCTCGGACGGGAAAAAAACGCCAATGGGTTTTTTGTAAGAGCCGGGCGAAGAACGCATTGCGAAGTGCAATGGACGTCACCCGGCATCTCCTCTGATTAATCGCCGAAGGCCTTTTCCACCACGTCTTCCACCAATCCCTCGTCAGGCAGGTACGGCAGGGTAATGTGGTCGGAGCTGTTGGCATTGTGCTCGATAGCGGTCTGGATTGAATTTTCGTTGCGGGCCCAGGCCCGCCGGGCCACACCGCCCATCACATCCCAGGTCATGGCCGAACGGATGATGGCATCCGTTTCCGGCCGCCCGTCGAGCACCAGACCGAACCCGCCGTTGATTGCCCGGCCGATCCCCACGCCGCCGCCGTTGTGCAGGGTGACCAGGGTCATTCCCCGGGCGGCATTGCCGGCAAAGCATTGGGTGGCCATATCGGCCATTACGTTGCTGCCGTCTTTGATATTGGCCGTTTCACGGAAGGGAGAGTCGGTGCCGCCGGTGTCGTGATGGTCCCGTCCGAGCATCACCGGGCCTATTTTGCCCTCGCGAACCAATTGGTTGAAACGCAAGGCGATCTTTACTCGTCCCTGGGCGTCCTGATACAAAATCCGGGCCTGGGTTCCGACCACCATCCGGTGCTTTTCCGCATCCCGGATCCAGATGTAATTGTCCCGGTCCTGGGAACGACGATCCGGATCGATGCATGCCATGGCGGCCTGGTCGGTCCGCATCAGATCCTCGTGGCGCCCGCTCAGGCAGACCCAGCGGAAGGGCCCGTAGCCGAAGTCGAAAATCTGGGGGCCCATGATGTCTTCCACGTAGGAGGGGAAGATAAAGCCGTCTTTTTCATCGACCCCGTTGCGGGATATTTCCGAGACGCCGGCATCGTAGACCGCTTTCATAAAGGAATTGCCGTAGTCGAAAAAATAGACCCCGCGTTCGACAAGCGTCTTGATCAGCTCAAACTGGCGTCTGAGGCTCTGATCGATCAAGGCTGCGAAGCGCTGACGATCTTCTTTAAGCATCCGGGTGCGCTCGGCGAAATCGATTCCCTGGGGGCAGTAGCCGCCACTGTAGGGAACATGGCAGGACGTTTGGTCCGAGAGCAGATCCACGTGGATTTTCTTTGCCACGATATATTCGAGCAGGTCGACGATATTGCCGGCATAGGCAATGGAAACCGGCTTTCTGGCTTGCAAATAGTCATTGGCGATCCGAAATACTTCCTCCAGATCCCCGGACATCTTGCTCACCCATCCCTGGTTGTGGCGGGTTTTAATCCGGGATTCGTCCACCTCGGCAATGATACCCACGGCACCGGCGATTTCCACCGCCTTGCCCTGGGCGCCGCTCATCCCCCCCAGGCCGGAGGAGACGAACAGCCGGCCGGCCAGGTCCTCGTCGGCGGGTACGCCAAGCTCCAGGCGCCCGGCACTGAGGATCGTGTTGTAGGTGCCGTGCACAATTCCCTGGGGCCCGATATACATCCATCCGCCGGCGGTCATTTGCCCATAGTTGGCCACCCCCATTTGCTCGGCGATTTCCCAGTCTTGCGGATTGTCAAACATGCCGATCATCAGGGCGTTGGTTAAAATCACTCGCGGGCTGTCCGGTTTGGAACGGAAGAGTCCCACCGGGTGGCCGGACTCCAGCACCAGGGTTTGATCCTCAGTCATCATCTCGAGATACTTCTTGATCAGGCGGTACTGCATCCAGTTCTGGCACACGCTGCCGGTTTCACCATAGGTCACCAGCTCATAGGGATAAAGGGCCACATCAAAATCCAGATTGTTATCGATCTGGACCTGCAGGGCTTTTCCGGCTAGGCACTTGCCCTTGTACGTATCGATGGGGCGCCCCTGAATAGGGCCGGCCGGCCGAAAGCGGTAGCCGTAAATCCGACCCCGGGTACGCAGTTCCTCCATAAATTCCGGCGCCAGGCGGGCGTGGTGGGATTCGGGTATGTAGCGCAACGCATTCTTCAGCGCGATCTGGGTCTGCGCTTTGGTCAGCCGGAACCCGCGGTCCGGCGCCCGGCGGATCCCCTCGACGAACGCCGGCAGTTCCGGCAATTCTTCATCCATCTTAATGGTCATGGCATTAGAAATGATCTTGTTGTCCAACATGGTTCGTTCCCTCTCCCGTATTTCCTTTAACCCTATGATTCCGGCACCGGCTGTCGGCCGGGCCGTGTCCTAGTGACCGTGCAATTCAGTTATGATCTGGGCCATACTCCGCTCGCCCGGATCGTCTTCGATAGTTTTCAGAAAACGTTTCGCGTTTTTGCCACCGACTATCGGGGCCGCGAGTTTCATGAATTTGTCCTGGATTTCGCTCATCGTAAAAGGGTTCTCGGGGCTTCCCTTGACGAAGCTGACCTCTTTTTCATAGCGTGTATCGCCAACCCAGACGGCGGCTTTACCCAGCAAGCGGTCCTGGTCATCAAGAAGCTGCTGAAGTCCCTCATCCAGGTGAACTTCGATCTTGTCGGCAATGCGCCGGTAGGCTTCGTTTTCCAGATACTGGTCGAAGGCCAGGTACCAGTCCGGCCCGGGGTCTTCGGTGAGCAGATACATGGCCGTCAGGTATTTTACGCTGGAGGCCGTATCCACGGATGTGCCCGGCGGATAATAGCTGAAATTTTTTCCCAGCTTCGTCGGTGCGAAGAGATCGATCTTTTTCACGTCGTCGACCTTGAGATCGTTTTCCTCCAGCGCCAGGCGTACAGCTTCGATGCAGGGCTGGTTGAAGTAGCAGCTCGGAATCTGCTTATAGGTGATGGAATCGATGACGAACGTGCGGCCCCAGTCTGCGAACAGCTTGTCGGGGTCGTAGTGTGCCGAGCCGGCGATTTTGAAGAACTCCGTCTCCTTTTCCAGCAACAGATGGCTAGCCTTGAAGGGCGTCCGGGCAAACAGGGCGGCGGTGATGCCGGCGAAACAGGCATGGCCGGGCATGTCCCGATGCCAGGAAGCGGGGCGCTGGTCTTCGCGAAAGCCCCACATGGCCATGGTAACCGGCAGCGGCGCCAGCGTGCCGGCAATGCCAAGCGCGTTAACGGTTTCGGCTTCGTCAAAACCGAGCACCCGGGCGCAGGCAACTGCGGCTGCCAGGGCGTAATGGGTCGAAAAGCTGTAGACTTCCGGCCGCCGGGGTTCAATCGCCAGTGCATAACGACCGGCCATTTCGTACCCCAAAATGGTGGCGGCGAAAACCTTTTGCAAACTGGCATCCACTTTTTCCGCCACCGCCAGAACCGCCGGGACGATGCCCTCGCCGGGGTGGCTGATGATAATCGTCCCCGGTTTGAAATTGTCGCTCAGATCGGGGCCGACACAGCACTGTCCGGTGATGTAGGCCGCAATGGGAGCGGGCAGTTTGCGGCCATCACCGAGGACTGTGGCTTCCGGCAGGCCGCCGAAACTACCGAAGACCTCGATGGCGGCCCTTCCCACCGGCGAACGGGCCCCGGCGATCATACAACCAACCGTATCGATAATCGCCTTCTTGGTTTCCGTGATCGTTTTTTCCGGAAAAGATTCCGTACCCACAACCTGCTGGACAAACTGTTGTGTCACACCTTCCATTCTCACATCCTTTCTTTACGGTCTTTACGCAAATAACTGGATCAGCTCAGCTATATCCGTACACGCTTCCAGGTGGTCGATGCTTTCGATAACGTGTCTTACGCGGTTTTCTCCGATGGACTTTACAGCGTTGTCGCGGAATTTGTCTTCAAAGTCCTTTCGGGAAAAGGGTTTTTGGGGATGGCCTTTGGCGCAGTACTCTTGCTTTTCGTAAACGCGTCCGCTTTTAGCCCGGAGGCGCACCTTCGGGCTAAGCACGCTTTCCTCCGCTCGCCGCCGTTCCACCGCTTCATCAGCAATGAGCTTGATGTTCCGGCTGATCCGGCGGATTTCCGGGCTGGTCAGGTTCTCCGGCGAATACCAGTCCGGCGAAGGCGCAACCCCCTTCAAGATCATCGCCGCGGCATAGGGCAGGCTGAACTGGGCATCGATCATGGAGACCGGTTCGGTGACGTTAAAAACCTTGGCCAGATAGGGGGTCAGGTACACTTCCACGGTTTCGATGTCGGCGGGTGTCAGCGCCGTCTCGGCCAGCAGCATGACCAGCGAATCAAGGCTGGACTGCATGAAGCGGCAGGTGGGGTAGGGCTTGAAACTGAGCTGGTCGAACAGGTAGTCTTCCCCGAAACCCTTCAAGATTTCCCTGTCTTTGTAATCGGAAGAACCGCACAGCAGATAATAGCCGCTCCGGGCATCGAGTGCGTTCTGGCAGCCGAACAGACCGTTGCGGGCCAGCAGCGCACTCATCAATCCGGTTGAGGCCGCAAAGCCGACCCCGTCCTTGACCCAGGACATGGGCCGTGATTCAAGTCCCCACATCATATTCGTGTTCGGTACCGGCGCTGAGGCGGCGGCGATGCCCAGGGCATTGACCAGCGCCCTGGCGGGCAGGTCCAGGACCACCGCCGAAGCGGCCGCCGCTCCCATCACCTGGGTATTGCCGAATCCCCAGAAATCGTCACGCCGGGGTTCGATGGCCTTGGCAAGCCGGGCCGCGACCTCGTAGCCCATAACAATGGCGCGTATGAGCGCTTTCCCGGTGCATTTGCCGATCTCGGCCGCGGCCACCGCCGCCGGTACAATGGCCGGGCCCGGATGGGAGACCGCCAGCGATCCGATCTCGACCGTATCGTCGAAATCGAGCACCTGGCACAAAAAGGCATTGATGAAAGCGGCTTCCATCATGGCGGCCCGGCCGGCCCCGCCCCAAATCGTGCAGCCCCCATCGGCGGATGGAGAGCGGGATTTCAGAAAGATGCCTCCGACCTCTGTTTCCAGGGCCCCCAGGGCATTGCCGACATTGTCCATGATGGCCATTTTGGCCTGAAGGACAGTCGTTTCCGGCAAATCGCCGAATCCGATCCGGCCGATCCGTTCGGCTAGTGTGCTTGTGATCTTCATATTGCGTAACTTTTCCCCGTACCCGTCCGGCAGACCTTAAAGCTGCTTTTGCGTCAATTTGAGGCCCGGGATTTCCATTTTCTTTTCAAAGGCGTTAATCAGACGGCTGGCGAACGTCACCAACACCCAGTAAATCACGCCTGCCATGATAAAAATCTCGATCGGCTTGAAATAGCGGCTTGTCAGGACCTTGGCCTCGGTCATCAGTTCGGGTACCGTGACCATATAGGCCAGTGAAGAGTACTTGATCAGGTAGGTGATCTCATTAGAGCAGGAGGGAATGGCCTTGCGCAGGGCCTGCGGCAGCACGATAAACACGATCGCCTGCCATTTGCTCATGGCCAGGGAACGGGCGGCCATCACCTGGGTGGCGGCGATGGAATTGATGGCCCCACGAATGTATTCGGCGTGATAGGCGCCGCTGCAGATGCTGAATGCCGTGATGGCGCAAAAAAACGGCGTGAGACGCAGCCCCCATGCTGCCAGAACATAAAAAAGAATAAACAATTGCACCAATAGCGGAATGCCGCGGAAGATGATTTGGTGCAGCAGACACAGGTGCCGGATTCCCGGCCGTCCGTAAACCCGCCCCACGGCGGACAAAATACCCACCAGAAGACCAATGGGCGCCGAGGCAACAATCAATTCCAAAGAGACGATGGTGCCTTTAATCAGCGGGGGCAGCACCGTGTGGTACAAAAAATTAATTTCTCCCATTGGATTCAACCCTTGCCGTAAAGCTCTTCGAGTTTGTGAAGAAATTCGCCCGTCCGTTTCTCGCGGGGATTTGAAAACATCTGGGTTATCGGCCCGCTTTCGAGAATTTTGCCGCCCTCCATGAAAAACATCCGGTCCCCGGCCGAACGGGCAAACCCCATTTCATGGGTCACCACCATCATGGTCATTTGGCGCTGCGCCAGCTTTTTCATAATTTCAAGCACTTCTCCGATCAATTCCGGATCCAGGGCCGAGGTCGGTTCGTCGAACAGGATCAACTCCGGCTCCATGGCCAGGGCCCGGGCAATGCCCACCCGTTGTTTTTGCCCTCCCGAGAGTTCCCCCGGATAGACGTTCATCCATCGGTCCAGCCCCACATCGGTCAGCTTTTCCGAAGCGATTTCCCGCGCGGCGATCTTGTCCATATTTTTCCCTTTGATCAAACCGATGGTGACATTCGAGAGCACCGTCAAATGATCGAAAAGGGCGAAATCCTGAAATACCATGCTCATTTTCTGCCGGATCTCGTTAACGTTTTTCCTGGCCACCTCTTTTCCGTTGAACCAAATGCGACCTGTTTCCGGGGGAACCAGATGGTTGATGCAGCGCAAAAGGGTGCTTTTTCCTGTTCCTGAAGGTCCCGCAATGATGATGCATTCTCCTCGTTCGACTTCAAACGAGATGCCATCCAGGATTTTGGTTTCACCGTAGGATTTGTGAATGTCTTCCGCCTTTAAGATGACATCCGGCTGCTCTTTTGTATTCATCTTAATGGTATCCAGGGATTTTGAATTTTTTTTCCGCGATGTGCAGCACCTTGATGCCGCCATAAGTCAGGCAAAGATAGATGCCGGCGATGGTCAGATAGATAGTGGTTGGATCGAAAGTGCGCTCGATAATGAAGCCGCCCCGGGTCACCAGCTCGGCCAGGCCGATCGAGTAGGCCACTGCTGAATCCTTCAGCACGATGCTGTACTCGCTGGTAAAGCCCGGGATCGACAGCCGCAGGGTTTGCGGCAAGAGAATGTATACAATGGACTTGTGCAGGCTCAGCCCCATGGAGCGCGCCGCCATCAGTTGACTGGAGCCGATGGCCTGGATGCTGCCCCGAAAAATTTGGGACTGGTAGGCCGCACTGCGCAGCCCGAAGGCCAGCAGCGCCGCTCCGAAAGCGCCGACTTTGATCCCGACGGCGGGCAGCCCCAGCCAGAACAGCCACAGCAAAAGCAGTTCCGGTTGGCTTCGGAAAAAATTGACATATGTGTTGAGTGCGCGCTGGATGGCCTTACCACCGAACAATTGGCCGAAAGCAATCAAAAGGCCCAGGACCGCACCGACCAAAAGGGCGCTCAACACGATGCCGATCGTGATCCCTGCTCCCGACAGCAGATAGGGCAACGATTTCAGTGCCAGCCCGACATCAAATCCCATCATTCGTCCTTTTCAGCATCAGAAAAACGATTTGCCTGAAGGAGCCGCAGATGACCAAGCCGCCAGCGGTCCTTCAGACAACATCGAAGAGAGGATTACCGCAAATGGTACTTTGCAATGAGTTCATCCCACTCTGGGGAAGACTTGATCTTGGCCAATCCCGCATTTAATTTCGCCTTGAGATCTCCGTCACCTTTTCGTACCCCGATGCCATAGCCGGACCCCCAGACGGTGGCACCAATGATTTTTAGAGACTTACCCTTGATGACCTCCCGGCCGGTGGACATGGCGCTGCAGAACGCCAAATCGGCCCGCTTGACCAGGACGGCCTGGACCGCCAGGGGAAAGGTATCGTACCAATCGAGTTTCAGATCGATCTTGGTGTTTTTCTTCAGTTGCTGGGCAAACCACTCGCCATTGGCAGATCCGCGCTGGACAGCGATGGTTCCTCCCGAGAACAAGGCGTTAACCAAGTCGTCCTGATAGCCCTCGGAGGCAATGATCGGGGCCATACTTTTCCAGTAGATCTCGGTAAAATCGATGATTTTTTTTCGTTCCGCCGTGGCGGACATGCCCGAGGCAATAAAATCGATTTCACCCGCTTGAAGCGCCGGAATGATACTTTCCCACTTCAAGGGTTTGACAACGACCTTGAAGTTCTGATCTTTGGCGATCCAGGCGATCATGTCGATGTCAAATCCGCTGGCCTTGCCATTTTCGTCTACAAAGGTAAAAGGCGGATAGGCCGGATCCACCCCTTGAACGAGGGTCAGTTGTTCACCGGCCCGGACAGGGCCGACCCCGACGCCCACCATCATCAACAGAGAAACGGACAAAACAACAGACGCTACACGGCACAGATTCTGACTCATGGTTTTCTCCCTTTAGTTTTGGGCGACCTCGTCGCGTTTACTATCTCATTCCGTAGGCCCTTCTTTTTCGTCTCCTGGCATTCGCCGGCTTGAGCGCCAAGTCGGACCTCTGGCTTTAGCCGCTTACCTCAGCTGATCCAAAATACTTTGATAGTGTTTTCGAATGGCGGAACTAAACTGATGAAAGGATTTGCTCTTCAAGCCTTCGATGATATTTTTATGGCTCAGTAGATGTTCTGGGATACGCCCTCCACTGTAATCCTCATGGATATCGCGGCTGATGGCCAGATTGGTCTCTTTCCAGAGGTATTCCATCAGATTTTCCAGGGGTTTGTTTTTCCGTTTCATCAGGATTTTGGATAAATCCGAATGGAACTCCTGACTGGCCTTGAGGTACCCTTTGTAATTTCCTTTTTCACCCGCCGCCTTCATCTTCTCTAAGCATTTTTCCAGTGTATCGATGTCGTCTATAGTAACTTCTTCCAATTTTTCGGCCGCACACCCCAACTCGATAACCTGGCGCAATCCGATGATCTCATCGATGTCGGCATTTCCCAGGATCCCAAATCTGCCTTCCGGGCTTGCTTGTTTTCGTGAGACATAGGTGCCGTTCCCCTGGTGAGATTCAACAATACCTAATATAATCAATGCTTTAAGTGACTCGCGCAACGCGCCTCGGCTGACCCCCAGCGCTTCTGCCATCTGCCGCTCATTGGGCAGCTTGTCTCCCGGCTTGTAGGCACCGTTTTGGATCAACTCCATGATTTGATCGATAATCATGGAATACTTGGTCTTTGTCTCGATTTTGGCGAATCCTGTTTTTGCCATTCTGCGGTGAATTCCTTTAGAGGCTGAGGTGGAAGGATAAATTGGTAAAACCATTTGGCCAATTAACCATTAACATCGGTTGTGATCACTGTCAAGCTTCTTTTCATAGCCATCGGTGTGCCGGTCGATCAACTGGGGAGATATTGAAATGACGGGTGGAAAGGATACTTTCCAGGCGGGTTCAAAAGTGCTCCCGATCAAGGCGTGAAAGAAGATATCCCGCTGTTTTTAAATGACATCGAATTTAATCGATACAATAGGATCTAATCGCGCAATTTCAGGGCCACTGTCTTGAGAGATTTAAAAGAACTGCAGGAATTAAATTTGATAGTAAAACAAGGGCATCGCTATCGTGCAAATACGGGATTGTTAGGGGCGATGTTGCCCAGCAGAGAATCTGCGTCAGAAAGATCATGTTCAATAAGAATTGATCAACCTTTACAATGACAAGGTTCCCCTGACGCCACTTCTGGCAGTATTAACAGCCGTTTTCCTCAGATTCTCTTCCCGAACGCCTGTCGGGCCAATTTGCGGTTTCTCGGCCGGTAGGTGCCGTCGGCCTTTTCCCGCCGCATGACCTGCTCCATCAGCTTGAACATCTTCATGCGCTGGGGCTCATCGTGGTAGAAGGTCCGCCAGGCATAGCCCAGCAGTTCCTGCAGTTTTTCCGGGGCCATCTGACGGGGCTGGTAGACCACCTTGTCGGCGGTGTACTGGTCCCAGTCGTAAGTCAGGATGCGTTTTTGCTCGTGCAGCTCCTCGTAAGCCAGGGTGTGGGGAAAGGGTGTCAGCACGGTGAACTCCGCCAGGTCCAGATCGATTTCCAGGAGAAAATCCACCAGGCGTTTGATGCTGTCCTCGGTGTGGCTGTCCAGGCCCAACAGGATGGTGCCCTCCACGCCGATGCCGTGGTCGTGGTAGCGCCTGATGCGGTCCCGGATGGTGTCCGAGCAGTCGAAGACCGCCTGATAGACGTACCAGGCCCCGGCTTGGGCGGCCAGGTCGAGCACGTCCGGCTTGTCCTCGATGGGATGGCTGCACCACTTCTTCTTCAGCGGGATCATCTCCCGGAAGAGGTCCCGCTCCCACTGGGTGTCCTGGGCCAGGGAGTTGTCCACGATAAAGAGGCGGTTGTTGTCGATGGCGGCCATTTCGGCAATGGTCTTCTCGATGGGCCGGGGACGGAAATGCCGGCCTCCCAGGAAGGCCACGCAGCAGGGGTAACAGTTGAAGCGGCATCCCCGGGAGGCGTGCACCAGATCCACCATCTGGATGCCTTTGTAGTTGTAAAGGTCGCGGTTCAAGATATCCCGGCGGGCCGTGCCCACCCATTCGATGGGGGGGGGGCGGTCGTCCAGATAGTCGTAGACCGGCTTGAGGCGATCGTGTCGTGGGTCTAATGGGGTCAAGTCTGCCCATGACCCAATTAAATTTCAAGATGAGTCATGGGCAGACTTGACCCCAAGGATTGACTCCAAGGATTGACTACCTAAAATACGAAAATAATGGACGTCCTTTTTTCCTCGCAGGCCACAGCCAAGGCTCTATGATTCTGACCGATCTTATGCTTGAGCATTGGGGCGCCACCGGTGCAGAGAAGCAGCTTGTCGCTGCTATTCTTATCGGCTGGTCTTTGACGCCGGCCGACCTCGCAGCCCATCGGGCCGTGCGCATGTGCGAAGGGCCAAACCAGACGGGATGTGTCATTTCATATAATACCGTAGAAAATGGCAGGCAGTCTGTTGCGCCGACCCTCAAGGCCGGTGCTTTAGCGGTTAACCCCCTCTCCTGGACCACGGACGGGGCCTTCGTTCCGGCTAAAAAAAATCTGGGATCGGTCTTCTTCGATTCTGACGGTAAATCAAAAATATACCCGCATTTCACTTCAGCCCAGATCGTGGACGGCGGGCTGGTTGTCCAGCCAGAAAATGTTGACTTGGTTACGATCAAAGGCGGCCATTTCCCTGAAGGCGTCTACCATGCTTTCGACTATTCGCTCTTTTTCATGAATCTCAAAGCCAATATTGCGGAGCGTATCGAGGCTTTTAGGCGATAGCCATGTGCGCCGTGGTCTATCAGATTGCCGTGGCGAGTTTGCCAGATGCACAAAGCAGGAGGGCATTCCGGGAACAGCAGACTCAATTCTTATGAAGATCGGGTTCGGGGGCCCTTTTGCGTTATCGCCAAACGTTCTGGATATAAAATCGGAATGCGTTTTGTAACCCTGGAACGCTCTTATAAAGGGGTTAAAACCCACTCGGTATGGAGAAATTCAAAATCCACTGTTGACGCTTAAAACGCGAAATACGTGTCGGGTGTGAAATGACCCGATTCGTAACAGACCCGGACGCCGCCAACGCCCCTTTTCCTGACAAAGCGCTTGATCCTCCTATTCAGGGTGGCGCAATTGGTACCATTCTTGACCCAAAGAATCTCACAGTTCCATCGCCTGTTTTTGTAACCATCCTGCGTCTCGTTCGTTCCGTTTATGGCACCCTCCTTGACCATGACAACGGTTTTGTGGACGAAACACTCATGCAATTGCACGAAGAGGAGTCGCCACGGCTGAGTGTCGCGCTAAACCTCAGCGATTACATCCAAACACATTTCCTGGGAGATGGCCAAGTCCGCGTCAGTGCGATAACAATTCAATGATCGGGACGTTGGGCTTCGGTCCCTCGCTGACGGGATTCTCAACTCCCGTATGGGTCAGGCACTGTCGCGTAGACTATCGCGTAAGGTGCTTTTAGACTTTGGCGGGTAATAACGGGTTGGGTCGAAAGGCCTGCCAGGGTTTATTCCGCCGACCTAAAAAGCCGCGCGGCTGATGAGCGGCGTTGCGCTCCACAACCCTCACCAAGGGAGGAAAGCCATGAATCGCACCTCACGTCATGAGCACCAAACGGTATGCATCGGTCGTCGGACGTTTCTGAAACTGGGTGTCCTGGGAGGCGGTGTCAGCCTCCTCGCGCTCACGTTTCCCGGTGGCCTGGCCCGGGCCGCAGGCCAGACCGAGGCCTTGCTTCTCAGCTGCATGGACTACCGCCTGATCGATGACACCGAGCGCTACATGTCGAGCCGGGGGCTTCAAAACAAGTACGATCACGTCATCCTGGCCGGTGCCTCTCTGGGCGCCATCACCGACCAGTACCCGGCCTGGAACAAGACCTTCTGGGAGCATCTGGATATCGCCATACAATTGCACCAGATTCACAAAGTCATCGTGCTCGACCACCGAGATTGTGGTGCCTACAAGGTCATCCTCGGTGAGGATTTCTCGCAGGATCCCGCGAAAGAGACGGCCATTCATTCCGAAGAACTCAAAACGCTTCGCAAACAAATCAACGAAAAGCACCCCAATCTGGAAGTTGAACTGCTGCTCATGAGTCTCGATGGGAAGGTCGAGCAGATCGCGTAGATTAGCGGCCGGCGGGAGTCGCCGCGCAAAGACGATGCGCGGCGCCGGCGGAGAATTGCCGGTATTGAAGGAGAATGAAGCGTAAGCCGGATAGGCTATTTGCGAATAGATTCAGACACCGCTGGATGCCCTCATTTTGAAACAAAAAACGTCGGGTTGGCAACCAGACGATGTGCGGGTGTTTGGGAACAAGGTTACGATTCTATTTCTTATCTTCCCATTCGGACGTTGAATCCGCGTGTTCCATGCTTCAAAAAGAGAGTCATAACGGCGCGCGTAGCTTGCGGTCCCTCCATCAAATTTTCTTGCCAAACGCCTGGCGGGCCAGTTTGCGATTGCGGGGGCGGTAGCTGCCGTCGGCTTTTTCCCCCGCATGACTTGCTCCATCAGCTTGAGAATTTCATGCCTTGGGGTTCACCGTGTTATCTAGCTTTAAAACCTCCAGCTTCCCAAAGAGAATGCACCCCTTTCAGATAAGCTCGCCGGAGCACGGCACTAACTTGCCTTTCCAGCCAGAAACTCCATGACGAATTTAATGTGATCGCGCATGATATCGTAGGCCAGCTGGGTGTCGTGTTGACGGATGGCGTCCAGAACACCGGTGTGCTGATCTATAATAGTATCAAGATTGGACTTTTCTTCGTACAGATGTACGTGGCTGCGTTGAATTCCGTAGTAGAGCAGGTCGTAGAAGTTTTTCATCATGTGGATTTGAACGCGGTTCTTGGAAGCATAGGCAATGCCCATGTGAAAACGTACATCGGCCTCGTGCCCCATGTTGCCTTGGGCCACCAGCTCGGTCATTTCTTCCATGACACTGCTCAGGTAGGCAATGTCTTCGCTGGTGGCCTTGCGGGCCGCAAGCACGGCCGCGTTGCACTCCAGGCCGAGGCGGAATTCCAATAGCTCTTGAATGGAAATATCATCGCCAAGTACGGTTTTCAGCGGATTGTCTGACTGGCCGGGTTTGGGCAGGCGCACAAAAGTACCCATACCTTGGCGGTTTTCGATCAGGTTACGGTCAACCAGCTTGTTAATGGCCTCGCGTACCGAGTTGCGGCTGACATTGAAGGCCTCGGCCAGCTCGCGTTCGGGCAGCAGCTTTTCCCCGGGCCGCAGCTGTCCTCTGTATATAAGATCCTGAATCTGCTCAAAAACATGATCCGAGATTTTTCTGGGCCTGATTTCTTTAAAAAGGTTCATTAAATCGTTTCCTATTGCGGGGTGTTTCGGGTCGATGCTGCCAGCAGCAGCACTATAGATGCGCACCTGAATAATTTCAAGCGACGGTGTGGCCGCAGATCCTTCGATGCACGTAGAAAAATTTAAAGTCCTACCATAGATCCCATTATTATAAATCAGATAACTATCTTAAAAAACATAAAATATAAATTATTTAAAATTTATGATTGACATTAATTTAATTATTGATTTATTTAGGTTCTAAAAAAGAACCAATAAGTAAGAGGCCATTTTTAAATCCGAAGGCTGGCATAAATGCTTGGTGCTGCCGGTCTTTCAACGCAACAAAAAAGGGAGGTTCGCTATCATGAAGAAAGCAATCACAGCCGGATTGGTCGTTTTGATGTTCGCTGCCTTCACTGTTTCCAGTGGTTATGCCGCCCGGGAAAAATTCGGGGTGGATGACCGCCACAAAGTTGCCCAGCGGGTCAATTTCAAACCTTCTACCGAAAAAATCCGCTGGAAAATGGTCATGCCCTGGTCCAAGGGGCTGCTCTTTTACGATGTCGCGGTTCACTTTGCCGACAGCGTGCGCCTGGCTTCCGCCGGCCGTCTGGATATAAAGCCGTTTTCAGCAAACGAGCTGGTGCCGGCCATGCAGAGTTTCGACGCTGTCAGCCAAGGATCAGCCCAGGTTGGTCACGATTGGCCGGGTTACTGGAAGGGCAAGAATGAGGCCTTTGTGCCGCTGGGGGACGTTCCCTTCGGATTGGACCCGGAAGGCTACAATATCTGGCTGTATGAAAAAGGCGGTCTGGGAATGATGCAGGAGCTTTACGGCCGTTACAACCTGGTGGCTTTACCCTGCGGCCAGACCGGCCAAGACATGGGATTGTTTTCAAATAAACGGGCCACCAAAATGGAGGATTTCAAAGGTCTGCGTGTGCGAACCGTGGGCTGGTATATGGATATCCTCAATGAACTGGGCGCTTCGGTCAGCCCTCTGCCCGGTGGTGAAGTATATCTGTCCCTGGAACGCGGTGTCATTGATGCCGCCGAATTCTCGGCGCCAGCCATGAACTACCCCATGGGATTCGACGAAATTACCAAGTATGTCATCGAACCCGGTGTCCATCAACCTGGAAGCCAATGCGTCATTTTCTTCAACAAGGACGCTTATGACAAGCTTCCCGAAGATCTGAAATACATCATCGATATCTGTGCCAAGGAGACCCAGTTGTGGTCCATCAACTGGATCAATAACCTCAATGCCGAAGCGATCAATCGGTTTGCCAAGAAAGTTGAAATCGTCCAGATGGACAAGGATACCCTCATCCAATTCCGTAAGACGACCCATGACTATGTTGAGAGTTTGAAAGCCAAGTATCCTGATGTGAAGAAAATCGTGGAGTCCCAGGAAGCCTTTGTGGAGTCATTTGCCCCATGGCGCCGAGCACGCGGCAACGTGACCCCCTGGCCGTACGAAGATTACATTAACGGAACCATGCAACAGTAGTGATTTACAGGCAAACACTCCGGGGCGGCGGGACGCCGTGGACGAGTGCCGACCTTTTTTACCGCGGCAACCCCCTTGCCCGTTACCCGGAGGCGGGCAAGGGCGGCCTTGCCCAGACGGCAATCTGGTTTAGAGGTGATTTCATGCTGGAACAAGTCAGCGCAATAATAGATGGATTCAACCGCAAGGAGGGTGAATGGAGTGCCCTGTTAATTCTTCCTTTGACCGTCGTGGTGATTTACGAGGTGATCATGCGGTATGCTTTCGACGCACCTACGATCTGGGGTTTCGAGGCAACGACATTCATCTATGGTATCCATTTCATGCTCGGCCTGGCTTATTGCGATGTGGAGGATGGACATGTCAAGGTAGATATTTTTACTTCCCGTATGAGCCATAAAGCCCAGGCTCTTCTCGTCATTCTGACCAACCTGATTATCTTTCTGCCCGTGTTTACCTGCGTAACCATCTGGGCCTGGAAGTATGCCATTACATCCACCATGCAACTGGAGCTCAACTCGACAAGCTGGGCGCCGCCCGTGTGGCCGATCAAACTGATTATGGCTGTGGCGTTTACCTTTCTCTTGCTGCAAGGCGTTTCCACGGTAATAAAAGCGGTCAATACAATTACTTCCGCTCGTAAGGCCTGAGCCGTGCTGGAGGTATAATCATCATGAGTTTGGAACTACTCACCCTGGCGATGTTCGTGACGCTGATTCTGTCCATCGCTCTTGGGCACCAACTGGCCTTCACCCTGGCAGGAGTGGCAACCCTGTTCGGGCTGATCGACAATGGATTCAATATTCCAGGATTGTTCGACCTGTATGCCAACAACGTTTGGGGGCTGATGAACAACTACACCCTGGTGGCCGTGCCCTTGTTCATCTTCATGGCCCAGTTGCTTGACCAGTCCAAAGTGGCCGAGGCTCTTTTCGAATCCCTGTATGTGGTCCTGGGCGGGATTAAAGGCGGGCTTGGCTTGGCCGTGGTGGTGGTCTGCACGGTGTTTGCAGCGACCACGGGCATCATCGGCGCCTCCGTAGTGGCCATGGGTTTGTTGGCCACACCGGCCCTGATGAACAAGGGCTATCAGAAAGAGATGGCCAGCGGCATCATTTGTGCGTCCGGCACTCTGGGCATCCTGATTCCGCCAAGCATCATGATGGTGGTGTATGCCGGCCTGACCGGGCTCAAGGAGACCTCAGTGGGCAACCTGTTTGCCGGCGCCATCTTTCCGGGACTGCTGCTGTCGGGGCTCTATTTTTTCTACATCGTGCTGCGCTGCAATATAAACCCGAAGCTGGGCCCGCCCATTACACGCGAGGAAGCCAGCAAGTACACCCCCGCCCAAAAATGGTCCATGACCTTGAAATCGCTGTTGCCGCCCCTGGGGCTGATTTTGATGGTCATGGGCACCATCCTGGCCGGCGTGGCCACGGCCACTGAGGCCGCCGGCATGGGCGCACTGGGGGCTTTTCTTCTGGCGCTGTTCAACAAAGCCATCAGTTGGGATGTGATCCGCAAATCCAGCATGGCCACCCTAAAGACCACGGCCATGGTGATGATGCTCTTTATCGGCGGCACCTTTTTTTCAACGGTCTTTCTCAGCATGGGAGGCGGCGACGTGGTCGCCGACCTGTTCATCGGCAGCGGTATGAATCCCTGGTTAGCCCTGGGCATCATGATGCTCATCATATTCATCCTGGGCATGTTCATCGACTGGGCCGCCATTCTTTTAGTCACCGTGCCTATATTCATGCCCATCGCCATGGAACTGGGATTCGATCCCCTCTGGTTTGCCATCCTGATGTGCGTGAACTTGCAGACCTCCTTCCTGACGCCGCCCTTCGGCTATGCCTTGTTTTACTTTAAGGGCGTGGCGCCACCGGAGTACAACATCATGCATATCTATAAAGGAATCATCCCCTTTGTAGGAATCCAAATTCTGGGGCTGGTTGTTCTCGCGTTGTTTCCGGGTATCTGCACCTGGCTTCCGTCGTTCTTTTTCGGTGGGTAGCGTGGAAATGTCAGGTTGGCATGCCATCTCAAGGAGAGGTCGATCCGAGCGGTTCGAATTGTGACGGTAAACATCGCCCAGGAATAGAATGGCAATGCTTGAAACCCGTTCGACCCACGCCCAATCTTCCTGTCCTGGCAGGAAACAGCCAAGCATGGGGACAGTCATGGAGAACACACAAATACTGGTCCAAACGTTTACCGCCGCAGCCGAAAAGGTGTCCGCCGCCGTGTCCCGGGTGTCCACCATGGCGCAGGCCTATGACTACGCCGTGGAGCTTTGCGAGCGTAAAGAAGCCTGCCAGTTGCTGATCGCCGGCTGCCAGGAATCCCTTTCCGCCCCGGCGGACACGCTTTGCCGTCATAAGCAGAAAAAGGTAATCGCCGCGCCCCTTCTCGCATCAAACGACGCCGCGCAGATGAAGGCGCTGTGCCAAGCGCGCGGCATCGTATTCATCCGCAGCGGAGTGCGCGACCACCTGGCCGGCGTCGACATCGGGTTCACCGTGGCCGAATATGGCATTGCCGAAACCGGCACCTTGGTCCTTGACGCCTCCAGCGAAGAACTTCGCCTGGCCACCATGGTCAGCGAAGTGCATGTGGCCGTATTGCCCATCAATCGGCTGCGCGCCACGTCCCTTCACCTGGAAGCGGAACTGGCGCAAATCATGAGCGCGGCGCCCAATTACTGCGCGTTCATCACCGGCGCCAGCCGTACAGCCGATATCGAGCGTGTTCTGGCGCTCGGCGTCCACGGCCCACTTGAATTGCACATTCTCTTGATGGAGACCTAGCTCATGCAAACTGCCCGCAACCTGAAAACCTACCGCAAGGAAGTGGCCAAAGCGCTCAGCAACGATTTTCAGCGCCAGGCCATGGACAAGTTTGCCGTGGCCTACCGGAATTCGCGTGACAACGCCTTTGCCGACCTGGATTCGGAGGCGCTGGTGGCGGAAATCGCCCGAATAAAAGACCATGCCCTGGAACGGTTGGACGATCTCTTCGCCCGGTTCAAGGAAAACGCTGAAAAGATCGGCGTCCAGGTCCACCTGGCCCGCACCGCCGAAGAGGCCAACGCGCTCGTTGCCAGCATTGCCGAAGAGAACCAGGTCCAGCGCATTGTCAAATCCAAATCCATGACCGCTGAAGAAACCCTGCTCAACCACTACTTGGAGGCCAGGGGGCTGGAAGTAACGGAAACCGACCTGGGCGAATGGATTATCCAACTACGCGGCGAAGGCCCCTCCCATATGGTAATGCCGGCGATCCATCTTTCGCGCTTTCAGGTGGCCGACCTGTTCAGCGACGTCACGGGTAAAGCACAGGACGCCGAAATCGAGCGGCTGGTCAAGGTGGCCCGCCGTGAACTGCGGCGGAAATATGTGGAGGCCGATATGGGCATCAGCGGGGCCAACTTCGCCTTGGCCGAAACCGGCACCATCGGGCTCACCACCAACGAGGGCAATGCCCGTCTGGTGACCACCCTGCCGCGGGTACATGTGGCGCTGGTGGGCATCGATAAACTGCTGCCCGGGCTGGGAGACGCCCTTCGGATCAACAAGGTTTTGCCTCGGAATGCCACCGGCCAGGCCATCACGTCTTACGTCACCTGGATCACCGGAGCCAATGCCTGCGGTCCAGCTCCGGGAGGCAAAAAGATCATGCACATCGTTTTCCTGGACAACGGACGCAGCCGGATGGCCGGCGATCCCGACTTCGCTCAGGTGCTGCGTTGCGTTCGCTGCGGGGCCTGCGCCAATGTCTGCCCGGTCTACCGCATGGTAGGCGGACACCAGTACGGCCATATCTACATTGGAGCCATCGGCCTGATCCTGACCTACTTCTTGCACGGCCGCGACAAGGCCCGTAACCTGGTGCAGAACTGCATCAACTGCGGCGCCTGCAAGGAGATCTGCGCCGCCGGTATCGATCTGCCGCGATTGATAAAGGCCGTGCACGCTAGAGTTCAGGATGAGGAGGGTCACCCCCTGCAAAGCCTTCTGCTGGGGAAGCTGCTCAAAAACCGCAAACTTTTCCACAGCTTGTTGCAAACTGCGCGCACGGCCCAGAAACCGCTTACCGGCGGCACGCCCTACCTGCGCCACCTGCCCATGATCGTTTCCGGGGAGCACAACTTTCGCCGCCTCCCGGCCATTGCTCCCAGAGCCTTCCGCGACTTGTGGCCAGGATTGCGTTCTCGGGTCAAGAACCCTGTGCTTCGGGTTGGACTCTTTTCCGGTTGCGTACAGGATTTCGTCTATCCGGAACAGCTCGTGGCGGGGGTGGACGTATTGGCCAAACATAAGGTGGCTGTAGAATTCCCCATGCAGCAGTCCTGCTGCGGTCTACCGGTGGAGATGATGGGCGAAGTGGATGCGGCCCGCCATGTGGCGGCCCAGAATGTGCTGGCCATGTCCAAAGGGGAATTCGACTACATCATTACCCTGTGCGCTTCCTGCGCTTCCCACCTGATCCACGCCTATCCACGGTTGCTGGTCGATGATCCCGCGCTGGAGAAAAAGGCTAAAACCATGGCGGCGAAGGTAGTGCCATTCAGCGTCCTGATGAACGATGTCTTGACTGTGGGCCAAACCGCCTCCAACGGTCCGAGGACTGCCACCACCTACCATGCGCCCTGCCACCTATGCCGCGGGTTGCATGTAAAAAAGGCTCCTCGCGAGCTGATCCGCAAAGTTGGGTTGGATTTCCGACCGGCCGACGAGGAGCAGACCTGCTGCGGTTTCGGCGGCACCTATTCGAGCAAGTTCCCGAAAATTTCGGCCCAAATTCTTGAGAAAAAACTTGAGGATGCGGCGGCAACAGGTGCACGACAGCTGGTCACCGAGTGCCCCGGCTGCATCCTGCAACTGCGTGGGGGGGTCCAACAGCGTGGTATGGATTTACGGGTAATGCATATTGCGGAAATGATATGGAATTGTGAGCGGCACGCTTAAAGCAGATTCATTGTATCGTCCCACTCTTGGGACCCTACCGCATAAGTAACGAAAGACAGACGATGGGTGACACAGTTTAGTCCATTTCTTTGGTTTGATACGATCCGACGCGTCCTTCAAATTTTCCTGCCAAAGGCCTGCCTGGCCAGTTTGCGGTTGCGCGGCCGGTAGGTGCCGTCGGCCTTTTCCCGCCGCATGACCTGCTCCATCAGCTTGAACATCTTCATGCGCTGGGGCTCATCGTGGTAGAAGGTCCGCCAGGCATAGTCCAGCAGTTCCTGCAGCTTTTCCGGCGCCATCTGGCGGGGCTGGTAGACCACCTTGTCGGCGGTGTACTGGTCCCAGTCGTAAGTCAGGATGCGTTTTTGCTCGTGCAGCTCCTCGTAAGCCCGGGTGTGGGGAAAGGGGGTCAGCACGGTGAACTCGGCCAGGTCCAGATCGATTTCCAGGAGAAAATCCACCAGGCGTTTGATGCTGTCCTCGGTGTGGCTGTCCAGGCCCAACAGGATGGTGCCCTCCACGCCGATGCCGTGGTCGTGGTAGCGCCTGATGCGGTCCCGGATGGTGTCCGAGCAGTCGAAGACCGCCTGATAGACGTACCAGGCCCCGGCTTGGGCGGCCAGGTCGAGCACGTCCGGCTTGTCCTCGATGGGATGGCTGCACCACTTCTTCTTCAGCGGGATCATCTCCCGGAAGAGGTCCCGCTCCCACTGGGTGTCCTGGGCCAGGGAGTTGTCCACGATAAAGAGGCGGTTGTTGTCGATGGCGGCCATTTCGGCAATGGTCTTCTCGATGGGCCGGGGACGGAAATGCCGGCCTCCCAGGAAGGCCACGCAGCAGGGGTAACAGTTGAAGCGGCATCCCCGGGAGGCATGCACCAGGTCCACCATCTGGATGCCCTTGTAGTTGTAAAGATCGCGGTCCAGGATGTCCCGGCGGGCCGTGCCCACCCATTCGATGGGGGGCCGGTCGTCCAGATAGTCGTAGACCGGCTTGAGGCGATCGTGCCGGAAATCGTCGATCACCCCCGGCATGCGCCCCTCGGCTTCTCCTAGAAAGACACTGTCGGCATGCCGTTGGGTTTCTTCAGCATGCAGCATGGTGGCGATGCCGCCGAAGATCACCTTGACGCCCCGGGCCCGGTAGGCATCGGCGATCTCCCAGCCCCGTTTGACCTGGATCGTCAGCATCATGGAGATGCCCACCATGTCCACCGGCTCGTCGAAGTCGATGGTCTGCAGGTTTTCATCGATGAAGTCCACCGCGATGTCCTCGGGCAGGCTGGCGGCGAAGACCACCGGGCCGTGGGGGGGCAGGTGAAACTCGGTTTGCTGGTACAGCTTGGCCCAGCGGGGATAGATGATGCGGAATTTCATCGGAATCGAAACCTCCTGTGGCGAATCGGGAATGACGATGCGTTTGCGGCTTATAGGTGATCGTCGTTAGCCCGATTATGCGTTTACGTTTAGCTATTAGCACCTTTCGTTGTGACGCCAGCGATGTCGATTTTCTTAGGGTTTGCGCCTTGATTCCCATTGGCGCACGCGGAAACTCACCCGCCTAGGGCAAGCCATCAGCGGGTTCAGACCGTCCGCGCGCCTTTTCCCATCCGCTCCGTCGATGCTCGGCGCGGAACAACGGGATGAAACCAGCGCCAAAATCCTTATAAAACAACCGCCCAATACATATCCAAAGCGGTCTGCTTTGGCGGGTGAAACCGATCATCACGCTTGGTTGAATGCTATGGCCCGCTGCCCTGCTTGTCCAGCACCGGACGGGCCTCGACGAGCTCCAGATCGAGCTGGTAGGCGTTGGCTCCCATGGCTTCCAGATGGATGCGGCAGGGCACGGTCCCATGGCCCTCGACCCCGGGGGGGCGGCATTCACTGATTTCCACGCGGCGGATCATGCGCTGCCGGCGGTTGTAGCGTTCCAGAAGATAGGTCCCCTCCGGCCTGCGGATGACATCCAGGAAACCGTCCGCCAGGGCATAGCGGCAGGTCGGATTCCCCGAGGGATTGATGCCGGTGGCGACGGGCTTTCCCCGGGGAGGGAAGAAGATCAGGCGGATGTCCTGCATCATCCCCCCGGCCAGGGTCGGCCGGTCAAAGGGCGGCAGCGCCCTGCGGATGGTGAGGGTCCCGTCGTCCCGGGCCTCGAACAGCCGCAGCCCCTCGATGGACAGCAAGGCGCATTCGATGGTGTTCGTAGCCGGTGAGAGGGATACGACCCCGAGCATGACGCCCCGGCGCCCGCCCGGCAGGTCCGTGGTGATGGTATGCACCATGCGCCAGGCGCGATGGGGAAAAGCGGCGTCACAAACCGTCGCTACATCCCCGGGCGTCTGCTCCGCCGGCATGATGGGCGGCAGGCTGTGGCAGGCCATAATCAGCAGGGCAAACGACGGCAGCAGGAAGTGTTTCATGGGTGATCGGTAAACAGGGCGGGGTCCACGGGCTGGTTGACAACGACATCCGTGAACTGCAGCCGGGTGAAATTGTGGTCGTCCTCATAGACCGTGACCGACTCGATGACCCCGGGGCTATCGGCCAGCTGCAGGACGATTTTCTGTATGACAGTGGAAAGCGCTTTTTTGCGCGGTGACAGGATGATACGCCCGCCGGGCTCCAGGCGGGCCTCGAACTCCGGATTTTCATCGAAGCGGCCGTTCATCCAGCGGCCGATTTCCTGCATCACGAAAGACATGGCCGGAAGGGCGGCGGAGGCATCTTCCGTCCAGGTCGGGCCGGTCTTGACGAAACGCTGCACCCGGCCCTCATTCATCAGCAGGACACTGGGCAGGGGGGCTTCATATTCCCAGCGCAGCCGGTCGGGTGCGGCAAAGATCAGCCGGCCGCGGGATACCAGGGGCTGCGCCAGAATCTGCAGGTGCTTCTCCTGGGTAAAAGCGGCCTGTACGCTCCGGATGTCCCGGGCGGCGGCGTGGATGCTTTCCCAGGAGGTGGTCCAGCCCGCCGCGATCAGCAACAGGGCCGCGCCCGCCATAAATCCGATCCCGATCATAGCAGACCGTATGCGATCCCGCCGTCGCCCGTTGGGACGACCAACTCGTGGACGCTTCATTTCAGCACATGCCGCCGTTGACGCCGATCACCTGACCGGTGATGTAGGAGGCCTCCTCCGAGCAGAGGAAGCGCACCAGGCCGCTGACCTCTTCAGGGCGCCCCACCCGTGACATGGGGATGGCCTGCTTGATCATATCCACCGGCAGGTCCTTGGTCATCTCCGTATCGATCAGCCCCGGTGCCACCACATTGACCCGGATGCCCAACCGTCCCACCTCGGCCGCCAACGCCTTGCTGGCGCCGATCAGCCCTGCCTTGGCCGCCGAATAGTTGACCTGTCCCCGGTTGCCCATGATGCCCGAGACCGAAGAGATCGTGACAATCGAGCCCTTTTTGCGGCGGATCATTTTTTTGATGACCGGCTTGGTGACGTTGTAGAAGCCCTTGAGGGCCACATCGATGACCGAATTCCACTTGCTGTCCTTCATCATAAGGAAGAGGTCGTCGGCCGTGATGCCGGCATTGTTGACCAGCACCTCGATGGCATCGTAGCGGGCGGTGATGTCCTTCATGGCCGCACCGGCCTTTTCCGGGTCGGCCACATCGAAGGCCACGGTTTCAATGGTCCCCCCGGCGCCTTCGATTTCCGCCCGGGTCTCATCGGCCGAAGCCTGGTTGGAGTGGTAGTTGGCCACCACATGGTAGCCGGCGGCCGCCAGGGTGGCCGATATGGCGCGCCCGATGCCGCGGGTGCCGCCGGTGACGATGGCCACGCGTTTTTCGTTGTCCGTGCTCATGGGGAAGATCCTCCTGTGGGATCGAAGTCCGCCGCGATGGCCGCAGCCAGTTTCGATCCGGAAACGCTGAAGCGTCCCATTGGCGGAAATGTCATACGCCTTGCGCTTGTGACGGCTTTTCCTACAACAGAAGCGACGCGTCTGTAAAGGGTGAAGCCCGAGGCCGGTGATCGCGGGTGTGGCCCAAAAAGCGGTTGAACTGGCCCCTGGCTTGAACTATGTTCTTTTAATTTAAACAGGGGATAAGCACAGCTTGACCCCGATCATCAAGGGCATCGATCCCCGCCGTCGGTGGGAGACGGGAGGTGCCGGCCAGCCCGGCATTTTCAGGAATGCGTTGCAGACGTGGTCTTAACAACATGTGGAGCGGTGATTGAATGGACGATTTTATCGAGGAACTGAAAGTACAGATTATTGAAACCCTGGCCCTGGAAGATGTTACCCCCCAGGATATCGATCCGGAAGGCCAATTGGTGGGCGGCGATCTCGGCATCGACTCCATCGACGTGCTCGAACTGGTGATGATGGTGGAAAAGGAATACGGCGTGGTGATCGACAGCAAGGAGCTGGGGGCCCAGGTTTTCGCCAGCCTGAAAGCGCTGGGCGATTATATCCGGCAGGTGCGCAGCGAGGGACGGGCGGTTGGCTGACCGGCAACGGGTCTTTATCAGCGGCATGGGCATTATCAGCGCCATGGGGATCGGCGTGGACGCGACGCTCAAGGCGCTGCAGCGCGCCGCCACGGGCATTCGCCCCCTGACGCTTTTCCCGTGCCCGTTTGAAACGCCCCTGCCGGTGGGTGAGGTGGGGGACCTGCCCCGGGTGGCGGTGGGCCTGCCGCGGACCCACCAGCTGGCGCTGGCGGCCGTTCAGGAGGCCATGCAGGATGCGGAAACGGTTCCGGACATGGTCATTATGGGAGTGACCACCGGGGGGATGCTCTCCACCGAGCGTGATTTGAAGCAGGGGCGGCGCATTCCGCGGTTTTCGCCCTACCATGCGGCCGGTTCGGTGGCGGGAGTGCTTGCGGAAGAATGCGGCTGCCGCGGGCCGGTGATGACCGTATCTACGGCCTGTTCCTCCGGCGCCGTGGCCATCAAACTGGCCCTGGAGGTGCTTCGGCAGGGGGGCGCCCGGACCGTCCTGGTGGGGGGAGCGGATTCTCTGTGCCGGTTGACCTATTACGGTTTCAACAGCCTGCAGATCGTGGACCGCCACGGCGCCCGTCCCATGGATCGGGACCGCCAGGGCATGAATGTGGGCGAGGGGGCGGCCATGCTGCTCTTGACAGCGGCCCACCAACCGCCACCCCGGGCGGTGGCCGAGGTCCTCGGCGGGGGGCTGTCCTGCGATGCCCACCACCCGGCGGCCCCCCACCCCGAAGGCCGGGGGGCCTACGATGCCATGGCCGCCGCCCTGTCGGACGCCGGCTTGCCGCCCCTATCCATAGATTATGTCAATCTGCATGGCACCGGCACCAAAGAAAACGATTTGTCCGAAGCGGTTGCCCTGCGGCGCATTTTCAAAGAGAACCTGCCGCCCGTCTCCTCGGTCAAAGGCTGTTTCGGCCACTCGCTGGCCGCGTCCGGTGTTATCGAAGCGGTTGTGGCGGCCCTGTGTATCCGGGAAGGCTTTTTGCCGGCCAACGTGGGCTGGCGTCATCGCGACGAGGCCATCGGCTTCTGCCCGCTGGAGGCCCCCCGGTCCCAGGCGGTGGGGAAAGTCCTTTCCAACTCGTTTGGCTTCGGCGGCAACAACGCCGTGCTGGTGCTTGGGGACGCCGCGCCCTTGTCGACGGCCCCCTCCGCGTCGGACTGGCGCACGCTGCAGGTCCGCAGCTACGCTTGTCTTACCGGGGCCGGCGGCACCGCCGCTACGCTGGAACGATTTTTCAGGGGGGCGTCCTGCAAGGGCACACTGGCGGCGGATCGCCTGACCGAAGGCCTGCCGCCCCGATCCGTAAGGCGGATGAAGCGCCTGCCGCGGATCGCCCTGGGGCTGGCGGCCCGAACCCTGAGGCGGATCGAGGGCGTCGGTCCTATCAGCGATGTCTATTTCGGGACGGCCTGGGGGGCGCTTTCGGAAACCCATGATTTTCTGGACAAACTTTACGCAACCCAGGAGTTTTTCACCAGCCCCATCGATTTCGTGGGATCGGTCCACAATGCCCCGGCCGGTCAGATCGCCATGCGGGAGGGCGCCCGGGGGGCCAACGTCACCATGACCGGCGGCGATGCCTCTTTCGAGCAGGCCCTGACCGCGGCCCGTTTTCTGGCCGCCGGCGGCCGACAGTCGGTCCTGGTGGGAGGCGCCGATGAAATGCATCCCATTTTTTCAGCCCTCTTCGATCGATCGGTGACAATGGCCGACACCCCTTCGGACGGCGGCGGCATGCTGCTGCTGGAAACGGCCGGCGAAGCGGCCGGGCTGACGCTGCAGCCGGGATTTTTGGCGCCGGTGGGGAATCTGGGCGATTCCCTGGAGGCTGCGGCCGCTTTTCATGGCGGACCGGACGGCATCAACCAGCGCATCGGTGCGATCATGGTTGGCATCCCCGCCGTCTGCCGGGAGGAGGCCACCCCGCTTCTGGAAGCGTTCCGGCGCCGACTGGGGTTTGAAGGCCCTTTTATCGATTATCGCCGCTATGTGGGGGAATTCGGCTCGGCTTCGGCCGTGGCCGCCGTGATCGCCCTGGCGCTCCTGGAGCGCGGGTCGGTTCCCGGCCCGCTGGCAGGAGGAAAAGAGTGGGCCCTGGCCGGCCGCGGCATCTTGCTGCTGGGCCTGGGGGCGACCCTGTCGACGATGCTGGCCGATTCGTCCGGCAGCGTTGTGCGCGACAGCGGGGGATCCTACTGCCGGAAGACCCCGTTTGGGGAGCCTATCCCTTGAATGTCCTGCTCGTGTCGGCCAACCGGCTCAAGGCCCCCTATGTGGTCTATCCCCTGGGGCTGGACTATGTGATGCAGGCCATCGAAGACCGCCATCAGGTGCGGGTGGTGGACCTCAACGCCTCTGGCGACGACACAGCCCTGGGAACGATGATAAAGGACTTCCCTCCCGACATCGTGGGACTTTCCATCCGCAACATCGACAACACGGATGGCCTCGATTCGCGGGGCTTCATCGGGCAGCACCGGGATCTGGTGACCTTGATCAGATCCCAGACCGCGGCGCCCATCGTTCTGGGCGGCAGCGGCTTCACGATCTTCCCGGCCGAATTGATGGCCCTGCTGGGGGCCGACTACGGGATCATCGGAGAGGGCGAGCGCCTGGCCGCGCTGCTGGAGGCCATCGAAAAGGGGAGGGACCCCGCCGGGCTCCCCGGGGTGATCCTGCCGGGTCAGGCCGCGAATCTGCCTGAGCCGCTCGATACCCCCGTGGGCCGGACGCTCAATGGGTCCCCTGCCGTAACGGATTACTATGTGCGCCACGGGGGCATGCTCAATCTCCAGTCCAAAAGAGGATGTCCGTTCCGCTGCATCTATTGCACCTATCCCCACATCGAGGGGCGCTCCATGCGGCTGATCCCGCCCGGGGAAGTGGCGGCCACGGCCCTGGCCCTGCAAAAGGCCGGTGCGCGCTACCTGTTTATCACGGATTCCGCCTTCAATGCGGATTATGCGCACAGCCGGGCGGTGGCGGAGGCCTTCCGGGGTGCCGGCCTGTCCATTCCCTGGGGAGCCTTTTTTGCGCCCACCCGTCCGCCGGGGGACTATTTCGTCCGTCTGGCCCAGGCCGGGCTGTCCCACGTCGAGTTCGGCACCGAGGCCATGGCGGACACCGTTCTTAAGGCCTACCGCAAGCCCTTTCGGGTGGCCGACATCCGCGTCGCCCATCAGGCGGCCCAGGCGGCGGGGGTGCATTGCGCCCATTATCTGCTGTTGGGCGGGCCAGGCGAGACAGCGGCCACCCTTGCGGAAACGCTTTCCAATATTGACAAATTGCGCAACACCGTTGTATTTTTTTTCTGCGGTATGCGGATTTACCCGCATACCGCTCTTTATCGTTTGGCGGTCGCGCAAGGGGTCATTGCCCCGGACGCGGACCTGCTGAAACCCGTCTTCTACCGATCCGAGGATCTCGATGAAGACATCATCCTGGAAAAGGTAAGGCAGGCGGCCGGCGGAAGAGCCAACTGGCTTTTCGGCGCCGGCGGGGAAGAAACGGAAAAGATCCTGGCTCGGTTGCACCGCAGCGGATTCACCGGACCGCTGTGGGAATTCCTGATTCGCTGAGCGCCATCCGAAAAGAGAAGGACTTGATTACCAATGCCGCCCAACACCGAACAGACCGCAGCCACAACCCGGCAGGTTGCCGTTCCGGCGGATTCGCTCTGGTTCCAGGGACATTTTCCGGGCGATCCCATGCTGCCGGGCATCGCCCAACTGCATCTCGTTGTGGAGACGCTAAAGGAGCGCCTGGGAGAAGGCCTACGTCTGACCAGCCTCAAACGGGTGCGGTTCAAACGCGTCATCCGGCCCGACGAGACCGTCGCGATCGCCGCCGATCCTGTGCCGGACAAGCCCGGCCTGTACCGCTTTCAATTGACAATCGGGGGCGAAAATGCCTGCGGCGGCTTGATGATGACCGATCGTGCCAATGCTGATGATCCGTGACGGGACCCCCGTGACGGTTAATGTTTAGGGTGAATTTGGAAATAGCTTAGAAGGGAGACACCATCAATGGCAGTTGAAAGCAAGGAATCCGAGATTGTCCTGAAGGTCGCCGAAGTGCTGATCGATGAGTTGAAGCTGGAGGATGTGACCCCGGCGACCTTCGATCCGGAGATCGACCTGGTGGATGAAATCGGCATCGATAGCATGGATCTGGCCACCGTGGCGCTGGTCCTGCAGGATCATTACGGTATCCGCTTTGACGAGGACGATTATCCGACGCTGACGACCGTGCGCAAGATTGCGGCTTATATCGGGGAGCGCCTCTAATTCTGAAAATCCCATGGGGAAAACCGCGTGACTGTACCACAAATAAAGGATGATCAACACGTTTGCCGCGAACCTGAAACCCAATGGAAATTCGCCGATATCCTGGCGGATGCGGCCATCAATGAACGCTGGCAAAAGGTGCGCCGCTATTTTTTCCTGCGGGAGTCCACCTATGACATGACCCGGCGCTGCAATATCCGCTGCGAGGGCTGCTACTTCTTCGAAGGCGCCAAGCAATTTGCCGATGAAAATGCCGATCCGGACGCCTGGCGGCAGCTCATGCAGGACGAAAAAGCCCGCGGGGTGACCTTTGTGGTGCTGGCCGGCGCCGAGCCGGGGCTCGTGCCGGAACTCTGCCGGGTGTGCTACGAAGAGATGCCCCTGGGAACCATCGCCACCAACGGTCTGGTCCGCATCCCGGAAACCGTGGGCTACAAAATCCATATCTCGGTATGGGGCAATGATGCCACCAGCCGGCGCGTTCGCGGGGCCGCGCACATGCTGGAGCGCCAGATCGAAAATTACCGGAACGATCCCCGGGCGGTTTTCGTCTACACCTTTACCCCGGCCAACATCGAGGACGCCCGCGAGGTGGCGGAGATTCTGGCCGCCCGGGATGCCAAACTCACCTTCAACATGTTTTCCGCCCCGGTGGGGTATGACGGCCCGTTGAAGCACACCCCGGCTTCCCTGCGGAAAGTCCGGGAAACGATGCTGCAACTCCTTGCCGACTACCCGGAGCATGTCCTGTTTTCCAATTACAATGCCGTGGTACACACCCACGAGTTGGGCCTGCATGCCTTGTTCGCCTGCCCCTATCCCCGACGGAATGCTTCCCACAATGTCGGCCTGGGGCGTTCCTTCCGTCAATACCGCACCGACCTGAACTGGGATCGCCAGGCGGCCTGTTGCGTGCCGGATACGGACTGCGGCGATTGCCGCCATTACGCCGCCGGGAGCGCCATCGTGACCGCCAAACTGTTCCGCCACGCCACCGACCCGGTAACCTTCAGCGCCTGGTTGGACTATGTGGACACCTACCTGGCGGTTTGGGTCAAGGGGTATGAAAAAGGCGCCAATCTCTACAGCGGTGTCACCGAACCTCCCTGTTGTGCGCCTTGAACAGGTGCCGGCCCAGGAGGGTTGCCCCCACGCTGACCGGCAATCCCAGGGCTTTATGGCTGATTGTCGTTAGAAGGAGTTGTTGATGAAAACGGTAAGTTCCCTGCTGGATGAGGCCTGGTATGCACGCTACAAGCGCATTTCCAAGCTGAACATCCGCAGTTCGATCTATGATGTCACCAACCGCTGCAACCTGCGCTGCAAGGGTTGCTTTTTCTTCTCTTCCGGCGAGGACAAGGCGGCCGACGAGGAAACCCGTCTGGAACGCTGGGAGACCTTTATCGACGACGAGATGGCCCGGGGGGTCAACCTGGCCATCCTGATCGGCGGTGAGCCCACCCTCCACCTGGATCGCGTGGAAGCCTTCTACCGGCGGCTGCCCACCTTCTGTGCCACCAACGGCCTGATCAAGGTGCCCCGGGACCGGTTCCCGGACCTGATGGTGGGGATCTCTCTGTGGGGGGACGAAAACGACGAGAAGGCCCTGCGAGGCAAAGACACTTTCGCCGTGTCGAGCCGCAACTACGCGGGCGATCCCCACACCTACTACCTTTACACCATCACCCCCAAACAGATCGGCAAGATCGAAACGGTGGTGCGCAAGATCCGGGATGTGGGCGTCAAGGTCCATATGCAGCTGCTCTCCAACGACGAGGGCGTGGACGGTTTTTCCTGGAAGGACGAAGAGCTTCGGGATGTGCGCTTCGAGATGGACGAGATGCTGGACCGCTACCCGGACACCGTGATCTCCTGCAAATATTACCACCAGGTGATCACCTCGGGGGAGATGCTGGGGCGCCCCTTCGGGTGGAACGAATGCCCTTCGGTCACCGAACCCCTGGACACCCGGGACCCCCAGCCCAAGCGCCTGATCCATTTCATCCGCTGGGCCTCGGACCTCGAGACCATGCACCGCTGCTGCACCTCGGAGACCCGGGACTGCCGGACCTGCAAGGACGGGGCCGCCCACATGAGCTGGATTATGGTCAACAAGCGGGCCCATATCCGCACCAGCGAAGATTTGCAGAACTGGATCGAGGTTTACGAGATGTTCGCCAAACTTTACCAGTTCATTCCCTGGTAGAGCGGCGCGTGCCGCTCCCGCCGATGCATTTTCCGGCCGGAGCACAGGACCTTTTTCGCCGCCGTTTCGGCCCTGATTCAGGACACGCCGAAGCGGCGGTTCGTTTTCTTCGACGTGGAGGAAAATGAACGCTTTTTTTAAACGCTTCCGGAAAGGTTCTATCTTTTTTCTACCCTTTTACCGGAAGCTGTGCATTAGCATTAACAACAAATGAAATCTTCGAAAACCGTCATTGTCGGCTGGGACATGGTCTCCCCCCTGGGGACCGAGCTGGAGGACCAGTGGACCCGTGCCGCCGCCGGGACGAGCGGCATCGGTCCCCTGACGCGCTTCGCCCTTCCGGAAAACTTCCCGGTGGCCATCGCCGGCCAGGTGCCGGACTGGGACGCCGGCCCCTATCCCTTCCTATCCCCCCGGCAAATGGCCCACTGGACATCGCCCATTTTCCCCCATGCCCTGCTGGTGGTGCACCGTGCCCTGGCCCGGGCCGGGATCGCGATCACCTCCGAGCTGGCCCCCCGGGTGGCCGTCACCTTCAGCAGCGCCGTCGGCGGCCTGGATGCGGTGCTCGCGGCCGACCGCAGGATGATCGCGGAAAACAAGCTGCCGCATCCCTTCACCAACCCCAATTCCTGCATCAACATGGTGGGGGGCAAGGTCTCCATCCTGACCGGCGCCACCGGCCCCATCACCGCCACCATCACGGCCTGCGCCACCGGCGTGACTTCCCTCATCATGGGGCACTTGCTCCTGGAACAGGGCCGGGCCGACCTGGCCATCTGCGGGGCCGTGGATTTCTGCCTGGTGGAGCCCATCGTGGCCGGCTTCGCCACCATGAACGGGGCCTACCAGCCCAAACCCGGCCAGGCACCGCTGCCGCCCGCACAGGCCAGCCGGCCTTTTTCCATGGGCCGGCGGGGATTCGTCATTGCGGAGGGGGCCGGCTGCCTCCTCCTGGCCACCGAGGCCTTTGCCCGGGACCACGGCCTGCCCCGGGACATTGCCCTGGCGGGCTGGAGCATGACCTCGGATGCCGCCCACTTCGTGGCGCCCAACCCGGCCACGGTTACCCGCTGCATCGCGGAAGCCGTGAACGACGCCGGTTTAAAGCCGGCCGAGGTGGATGCGGTCAACGCCCACGGGACCTCCACCCGCATCGGAGACACGGTGGAAGCCGATGCCCTGACGGCTGTTTTCGGGGATCGCCCGCCGCCGGTGTCGGCCAACAAATCCATGACCGGCCACGCCATGGGCGCTTCCAGCGCCATCGAAACCATTCTGGCCATCGAAGGCCTGCGGCGGGGGGCGTTGCTGCCCACCATCAACCACCAGCCGGACCCGGACATCAAACTGGATGTGGTGGGGGAAGGGGCCCGCGCGCTGGATCAGACCTTCGTTTTGAAAAATGCCTTCGGGTTCGGCGGCTGCAACGCCTGCATCATTCTTCAGCGGCGGGGATGATAGAGCCGTTCCGGCTCGGCCGGCAGTGCATCCTGTCCAAACCGGCCAATCCATGATATGGCCCCCCTTCGGAAAAGGTGAAAAAGGACCGGCCGAAACCGACATCCCGGGTGCGGCCCCTTTATTATCCGACAATTGCGGTTATATTGGAAAAATGTGTGACCCTGCAAGCCGCCGGCTGTCGCGCGGCCTGGGATGAATGATGATCCGTACCTGACCGTGAAAAGGTGATCCGCTAGACCATGAAAGCACCGGCCAATCGACACGTCTACGTTGTGGGCTACGGGACGGCCACCCCGCTGGGGTTGACCTTCCCCGAAACCTGGCGGCGCGCCGTCCGGGGGGAATCGGGCCTGCGCCCCATCACCCGCTGCCAGGTGGAGACCCGCAACAACGTGGTGGGCGAGATTCCGGGCTGGAACCCCGAGACCCTGGATTTCGTCGATAAAAAAGAGGCCTACAACTGGAATGCGGACTTCGTTCTGCTGACCATGGCCGTCTGCCGGGAAGCCCTGGCCCATGCGGGGCTCCCCATGGACGAGAAGATCGGACCGCGCACGGCCTGCCTGGTGGGATCGGCCTTGAACGGAACCGACGCCTACCGGACCGCCATGGACAATTACGTCAACCGCGGGCCGCTGAAGGTCAGTCCCTATCTTCTGCCCAACCTGTGCGCCAACCTGCCGGCGGGCAAGAGCGGCATGCTGGAGGGGTTCACCGGTCCGATTTTTTCCCCCCAGGGGGCCTGCGCCTCGGGCAACCACGCCATCGGTATCGGGGCCCGCATGATCCGCGACGGGGATTGCGACGTGGCCCTGGTGGGGGGCGTGGATACCTGCCTGATTCCGGAGATCATTCACGGTTTTGCCAATATGCTGGCCACCATCAGCATCGGCCCCAAGGATCGGGCTTTTGGGGATCCGGGACAGGCCTCACGTCCCTTCAGCAGCGACCGTAAGGGGATGGTACTGTCCGAAGGAGGCGGCGTCCTGGTGCTGGCAGCGGACGACATCGTGTCCGCCCATGGCCTCAAGGCCCGGGCCGAGGTCCTGGGGATCGGCTGGACCTCGGATGCCTTTCACTTCACCCAGCCCAACGCGGAGACCATCGTGCGGGCCATCCGGGAGGCCATCGACGATGCCGGCCTGCAGCCGGAGGACATCCAGGTTGTCAATGCCCACGGCACCTCGACCCTCAAGGGGGACCGCACGGAAATCGAGTGCCTGCGCAGCGTCTTCGGCGGGCGCGTTGGACGGATTCCGGTCTCGGCCAACAAATCCCAGATCGGCCATTCCCTGGGGGCGGCGGCGGCCATCGAGGCCGCCCTGGCCATCGAGGGCATGCAGCGGGGGCTGATCCTGCCCACCATCAACCACATCCCCGATCCGCATTTCGACGATATCGACGTGGTGCCCGGCCAGGCCCGGCACCAGGCCCACGAAATCGTGCTCTCCAATGCCTTCGGGTTCGGCGGCACCAACTGCTGCGTCGTGCTGCGAGGTCTGTAAATGAAGCCCAAACCCTTTCGGCCGGAACCGTTCGACGGAGCGCCCAACTATGTGCGCGATGACTCCGGCGGACAGGTTTGGCACCGCTGCCACACCCGCGTGCTCTACGCCGACACCGACCGCTCCCAGGTGGTCTACCACGGCAACTACCTGCGCTATTTCGAGTTCGGACGGGCCTCCCTGATGCGGGATGCCGGCTATCCTTACAAGGCGGTCGAAGAAAATGGGTTTGTCTACCCGATCATCGAGATCGGCCTCAAATATGTCAGCCCCTTGCACTATGACGACCCCATCTGGGTCAATACCCGCCCGGCCGACCTGGAGCGGGTGCGGCTGAGCTTCGACTACGTGATTACCCACCGGGAGACGGGCGACCTGATCTGTACGGGCACCACCCGCCACTGCGCCACCAACACCGCCGGTGTGCCGGTGGGCATCGACGAACAGACCTTAAACCTATGGCAGACTTTTCCCCGCTAAGCGGCCCCCGACGCATTGCGTTGGCGATTTCAAACCCGGCCTGGCTGCAAGATCACCGCTTTATGGGGCAGGCCGTGCTGCCCGGCGTTTGGGCCCTTGAATACCTGGCCCGGGCGGTGGAGGGTGTATTCCCCGAAGCGGTGCTGACTTCCTGCACAGCGGTGCATTTCGACAAGTTCCTGGCGTTGCCGCCGCCTGGCATCGCGGCGGTCGATGCGGTGGCCGAGATCGCGCCACTTGCCGGAGGCCTATTCGAAACCGTGCTCCTTACCCGTCATGTGGCTCCCCGAAGCGGGATATCCCGTATGAAGGCCCATGTCAGGGCCCGCTTCGGTTTGTGGAGGCGGGCAGGTCATGACCGGCGGCCGGAGCCCCGGCCCGTCGAAGCGCTGCGGGATGTCTTCGAGGTGGAACCGGAGCGCCTGTATGCGGAGATGGTGCCTTTCGGTCGCACCTTCCGGAACGTCGTCTCCCCGGTCCGGCTCGCTACCGGCGGTGCCCGGGCTACGGTAGCGGGGGGCGATCCCAAAGGTGAAGACACCTTTTTGCGGCTGGGCTCGCCTTTCCCGCTGGATGCGGCTTTCCACGCGGCCTGCGCCTGGGCCCAGCGCTATCGCGGCATCGTGGCCTTTCCCGTGGCCCTGCAGCAGCGCCTGATCCACCAGTCCACCTGCTTCGGGCATCGTTACGATGCGGAGATCTGCTTCAGAGAAGAAGAGGGCCGGGATCTCCTGTTCGATCTTTATCTTCGTGAAGGCGGGGGACGGCTTTGCGAAGTCGTGCGAGGTCTTGTCATGCGGGATGTCAGCGGCGGCAAACGGCAGCCGCCGGACTGGGTCCGAACCGGGTTGAATGACGATGTGACGCGCTGAAGGGGAAAACGATGCGGATACGACAATGGCTTGGGCGCCTCATGCTGGCCGCGGCGACGATCTTGCCGGCGAGCTGCTCCTGGGTTGCCAAGGCCCCCATGGATGTTCTCTATTACCCTGCCGACGAAGGCCAAACGCAGAAGAACCTGTTTGTTTTCATGCGCGGCATGGGCGGCAGCCATCGCAGCTTCGCGGAGGAAGGCCTGGTGGCGGATGTGCGCACCGCGGGGCTGCCCTTCGACATGGCCGCGCCCAACGCCCATCTGGGCTATTATGCCCGCCGCACCCTGATCGAGCGCCTGAAGGCCGACGTCATCGATCCGGCCCGCCGGCAGGGCAAGGACAATATCTGGCTGGTGGGGTTTTCCATGGGCGGGCTGGGTTCCCTGCTCTACCTGAAGGGCCACCCGGAGGATGTCGACGGGGTCTGTGTGATCGCGCCTTTTCTGGGGGACAATGACATCATTGAAGAAATCCGTTCCGCCGGCGGGGTGCGGGCCTGGCAGCCGGGGGATTACGATCCGGACGACGATTACCAGCGCATGCTTTGGCACTGGATCAAGGACAATGTCTCGGGCGATTCACCGGTACCGATTTTCCTGGGCTATGGGACGGACGACCGTCTGGCACCGGGCGGTGCCCTCCTGGCGGAGGTTTTACCAAAGGACCATGTGGTCACTATGCCTGGGGGGCACGACTACCCGACCTTCAAGGCATTGTGGAAGCGGTTTCTTGAGAGCAGGATCTACCTGCCATAATCTTTTGGGGCATTTCATGTCCCAAAAGATTATAATGGACACCGCCAGTGCAAGCAGGCACCTGTGAGGTGGCGGGGTCTGCTTCCATTACAATGTGAAGATTGAGTGGGGGGCGTCGCCATAGGGTGCCTGCGATTCACGAATCACCCGCCTGATGCCGCGTGCGATGTGGGCGCCGACGCCGTCCACCGCCGTTAGATCTTCCAACGCCGCATTCAATACGTTTTGAACGCTGCCGAAGCGCTCCAGCAGGCGGGCCGCCCGTGCGGGCCCTACACCCGGAAGACTTTGCAGGATATACAGCTGCTGCTTGCGCCGGCCCTTGGGCCGGTAACCGGATCGTGAAAGTCCGCCGGCGGCCATACGGTTGACCTGGCGTCCGGCATAGACCATCAGGCGCGCGGTTTCCTCGGGGCTCAAGGCCCGCAGCACTGGAATTCCCAGGACCAGGCTGGTGGTGATGAGCGCCCCCTGCAAGGCTTCCCGCTGGATTTCACCCTGCCGCAGATCGCGGCTTTTACCTTCCAGAATGAGAACCCCTTTCAACGGCGAGGCGGCCAGGCGGGTCATTTGCCTGAAAAGACGGCCGTCGATGACCGAAAGGGCAAAATCCGGCAGGGTTTTACGTTCAAAAACCAGGCGCCCGTCCACTTGGAAATCGCCCATGGTCAACCGTTGCACTTCGCAGGTGACGCCTTCCATGGCGCTCAGTGCCTGGCGGATCGGCTGCGAGCGTTCGCGGTCGTCGATGACGATATTGATGGTTGTCTTCAAGGGGTTGCCTTTACCGTTCGCTATTTAGTGTTCATCCAGAGATGGTAGATTTTGGTTTCGGCCAAGGCCGCAGTGATTTGGGAACCGCAGGCGTAGCTGAGCTACGTTGAGGATTTCCAAAGAGCGAGAACGCCGGGCGGGACCAAAAGATGCCATTTATGGATGGGCACTATTTAGGTATTCTCCGATGATGCGGAGACGCTGATTAAACCCCTGTATCGTACTGTCGACGAGTTGTTGGGGGAAGTCTCCGGGCAAGTCCGCGACGGTGTTCTCAAGTGCTATGGGTGCGTTTGTGACGATGGCCTCGAAAATCTTATTCAGACGTGTTTGGGCGAAACCGGCCCTGATGGCGGTCTGAACAAAATGACGGGGGTCTATGGTGCGAAAGACATAGTGCCTCTTGTCGCCAACGGCCATGGCGAATTTCATTTGGTTATGGCGCAGTTGGCCGGCATCCAGGTTGGGTTGGGCCGTCATGATGTCATAGAGCGGCGTCAAGTGGAAGCGCCCGCCGGGCAGCAGAAAGATGCTGAAATTCTTGGCGTGGCCGTCTGTGGCACCCAACAGCCAGAAGAGGATTTGGGCCCGCAGGAACATCTCCTGATCTGATCCCGGTTCATCACTGGCTTTGAGGAAGTTAAGAAGTGCCTTCAGCCCCGGTCCGCCATCCGGCTCATATTTTTTTGTAGGGGGAACGGAGAGAGACTGGCAGCAATCCTCCTGGGGAAGGCGCAGCAGGCGGTTGTCCCGGGTCCAATGTCGGTCGAACCGCTCGATCACGAGAACACGCTGGTCTTCGAAATCTTTAATCACCGCATCGGCGGCCGGCAGACCGAACGCTTTGACCAGCCGCAGGCATAGATATTCATTTTCGACGCTCCGGGTCAGGTCAATGCCATTCCTCAGTTTTCCAATCTGGGGTTTGAAGATATGGGTGGTGGCCGTCGTCCCCAGAGGGATGTGCCAACGCCCTTTCCATTGCAGGAGAGCTGTTTTTTCCTGGGCACCGGCAATGGAGATGCGAAAGGCATCATCCTCGCTGACGCCGAGCGGGTATTGATTCAGCTCCCGGATGATACGGGCGATTTCGCCATCGCTGACAGTTCGTCCTTCCACTAAGCCGGCACCCGCCGGCAGGACGTTCTCCGGCAGGAATTGGAGGGCACCCACACAGTCACGCCCGACCGCTGCCAGCAGGCTGTAGGCGTCGTAACCATCGGCATGCACCCGTTGGGCCATACGGCGGCGAATTTGTTCGCTGTCCGGCAGCAGGTTATCGAAAACCGCAACCACGGGCGCGCCGATATAGTGGTCTTCGCGCAGCGGGAGCGACAATGAGACGGGCAGGGCATGCTTCCAGGCCAGCCATGTTTCGTCATACTGAAAATCGATGGCGCCGCTGACTTGTCGGTTGAGCCGGCCTACCAGACGGCTGTTCAGGTAGAGCGAGAGGGGGCTGCGCACACGCCGCCGCGCCATTAGAAAATATCCTCGATGGTGCGGGTGTCCGCTTTCGTGCGTGCCCGGATGACCAGTTCCAGATCAAGGGCGGCAAGGACGTCCACCAGCGTCTGGAGCTGGGTTTTCGGCTCGCCGTTTTCGAGGCGCGATATGGTGCCCTGCCGCCGGTGGGTCCGGGTGCCGACCTCGGCTTGGGTCAGGCCCAGCGTGCGGCGTCTGCGATGCAGGGCAGCGCCGATCTGATCGGCGGTGCGTGCAATCTGCTCCATGAAGGTTCTCTCCCTCTTTGGTCTTAATGGCGTAATTATACGCCTCTGCGTATAAATGTCAATATACGCATGAGCGTATAATTATATTTTATACGCTCATGCGTATAAGATTGGAAGTATTGACCGATCGCCATTGGGTGCATCTACCCCTCAAGCATTTGGCCTTTCTGCTTCAATTTCGCCAAATGCCGATGGCCAGCATCAGCCAAGCCGCTATAAAGGCGACTCCGCCGATGGGCGTGATGATGCCCAGTGAGCGGATGCCGGTCATGCTGATGACATAGAGGCTTCCGGAGAAGAGCAGGATACCGGCCGCCATGAGCAGGCCGGCCGCCGGCAGCAGGGAGGATCCCTTGTAGAGTTGGGTCAGGATGCCCACCAGGATCAGGCCCAGGGAGTGGTAGAACTGGTATTGGACGCCGGTCTGGAAAACGGCCAGGATGTCTTGCGGCAGACGGGCCTTGAGGCCATGGGCGGCAAAGGCCCCCAGGGCAACGGACAGGGCGGCGCTGACGGCGCCTGTGGCAATCAGGAAACGGGTCATGGCATTGTCCCTATGTTAGGCGTTATCGGACCCCAACCACAAACGATGTTCTGGGGTGCAATCGCAACAAAGAAAATTATGGGCCGATGGCCTGAGATCTTTCCATTGCTATGCTTATCCTAATTTTACCAAATTGCCAGAAGGAAAGGCGATGGATCAGGCATGTCGCTATTTGCGGCCATTTTGAATCCCGAGCCACTCCTTAGCGTCTTCTTCAATATTATCGAGGGTAAATTGGGAGACGTCGGCATCGGAGATATCCCACAGATGCAACGAAGTCACCGTTCCGGAACAATAAGTGGCGGTCCATTGACGGAAATCATCCGCTTCCATCTTGCCGACGGCTTTGATGATCGTCAGATCCCGGGATAAATCGTAAGTCGTTTCGATGACTCCCATCGTGTGTTCCAAATTTTAGGGGCTTCCGTATTAGATCATGCAAACAAATCGGCTGCTGTCTGCCGGTCGTATTTGCCGGCGGCGGACATGGGGATTTTGTCAACGACAACGATCCGTCGGGGAAGCGCGTAAGGCTCCACCCTGGCCGCCAACGCCTGGCGAATCTCCATGGCATCGCGCGTGCCTTCCACCAGCGCCACGATTTCGTTTTCCCGGCCCCGACCGGCGGGCAAAGACAGCACCAGGGCGTCCGTGATGCCCGGCAGTTCCTTCAGACAGGTCTGCACGCCCTCCAGGTCCACCCGCCTGCCGCCCACCTTGACGATGCCATCGGCCCGGCCTTTGAGGAGAAAACTCCCCTTGTTATCTTCACCCACACGATCGCCGGTCAGGAAAAACCCCTTGGCATCAGTTTTTAAGTTGGGGGAAAGATAGGGGCTGCGGACATAGAGCCGCTCGCCGATGATTTTGGTTTCCACGGAGGCCAGCGGCGAGAGGCCGGTTTCGTTGTTGGCCCGGTTGCGGGTGGCCACGCCGCCGGTTTCGGTGGAGCCGTAGACTTCGGTGACGCCGATCCCGGTCTGCTCGAAAAAGGCTGCACCGTCCTCGGGCTCCAGGCGGCCGGCCGAAGAGACGGCCAGGCGCAGGTGGCCGGCGTCGACGTCCACGCTGCGGAGCACCCGGTAGTGCATGGGCACTCCGGCGAAGATCGTGGCCTTGTGGCGGGTCAGGGCCTCCATGATGCCGTCGGGATAGACGGAGATGCCGGGGTTCACGCCGGCCGAGGCGACCATGGGGATCAGGACGGCGAAGAGCAGGCCGTAGATGTGATAGGGCACGGTCATGGCCACAAAACGGTCTTCCGGCGCTATGGCGAAGCGTTGCGCCATGAAAAAGGCTTCCCCGAAGAGATTGCCCACGGTTTTGGGCCAGACCTGGGGTTTTCCAGTTGTGCCGCCCGTGAACAGGCGCACCATCACCTTGTCGATCGGGGCAGGCTGTAAGCCCGCCTCCGAGAATCCGGCCGGGGTGATATAGACCGGCTGGAGGGGCGCGGGCAGGTCGTCCGGCCGGTCGGTGATAACCCGGCGGGCACCGGTGGCGGCGTGGATCTCCTGCAGGGCATTGGTGCTCAAGGCGTAGGGCAGCAATAGTGGGGGCGTTCCTTGGGCGGCGGCGGCCAGCATGGCTGCGGCGGTAAAGGCTTTGCCCTCGGTGTAGAGACAGACCGGCTCCTCGGGGGTATCAAAATCGGCCAGGGCGCCCACCAGGCCGTAGGCCAGATCGTAAAGCGCCTGGTAGGTGGTCAGGTGTTCGATAAAGGTCTTCTCCGGTATGGACGGCGCTGCCAGGAGCCGTGCCATCTGCTCTTCGAGTGGGATAGGGTAGTGCAAGGCCATCCGTCAGTGATCCTTTTGGGGTTCGAAATTGCGCTTGGCTGCGATGAAGCCCGGCAAGTGGGCCATCACGTGCCACAGGCTCCAGCGGTGCTCCCATAGCCGGCGATGGAAGCGCCGCCGCCAGTCCGGGCTGGAATAGAAGCGTTTGACATGCTGGTTGTAGAGTTCGTCCAGGGCTTCCCGGGAGGCGATGGCCCGGGGCACGAAGACGAAGTTCAGGCAGTTCATCTGTCGCCAGTCTTCCCGGAAGGTACCGTGCTCCTGAAGATTCTGCCACACCGGGGCGCCGTGAAAAGGAGTGAACTTGGTCATGTTCATGTCGTCCAGGCCGAGGGACATGACGAAATCGCTGGTGCGGCGGATGGAGGCCTCGGTTTCCCCGGGCAGGCCCATTATGAAAAGGCCCTTGGTCCGCAGCCCGTGGGCCTGGATGCGGCGAATGGTGTCCCGGACCGCCTCCGGATGGACGCCGGGTTTGTGGCGGTCCATCAACTCCGTGTCGCCGGTTTCGATGCCCAGGGACACTTGCAGGCAGTCGGCGGCTTTGAGCATCCGCAGCAGGTCGTCGTCGGCGTGTCCCACCCGCACCGCGCAGTTGAATTGTATCCCCAGGGGCTTGTCGCCCAGCAAAGTGCACAATTCGGTGATGCGGCGGCGGTGGGCGGTAAACAGGTCGTCGTAAATATTGATGTGGCGCACGCCGAAGCGGTCGTGCAGATAATGCATATGGGCGTAAATGTAGGCGGCGGAGTTATAGCGGTAGCCCTGCTTGAACACCGAGCGGTCGCAGTAGGAGCATTTGTAGGGGCATCCCCGGCTGGTGACCATGGTGGCGCCGGGGCGCTGGATGTAACTGAAAAGCGGCAGATGGTAGCGCCGGGGAAAGCCTTCCAGCAGATCGTAGGCCGGAAAGGGTAATTGGTCGAGATCCGGCAGGAGGCTGCGCGCCGGGTTGCTGACGACCTGTGCACCATCCCGCCAGATCAGTCCCGGGATGTCGGCCGGGGAGACCCCGTCGGCCAACTCGGCCAGGGTGGCCTCGCCTTCCCCCATGCAGAGAAAATCGATGGCGGCAAACGCTTTCAGCAAAGGCGCGCCGATGGCGGAGACGTGTACTCCGCCGAAGATGCACACGATTTCGGGACGCTGCGCTTTGAGGGCCTCGGCCAGGGCGTAACCGTCCAGAAAGCCCGAGGTGGTGGCGGAAAAACCCACCAGATCGGGCTTCAGGGCCAGGATATCCCGGACCACCAGGTTATGGGGGCGGGTCCGGTCCCAGGCCAGGCAGTCGTAGACCTGCACCCGGTGGCGCCCTTCCCGCAGCCAGGCGGCCATGGAAAGCAGCCCCAAGGGCGCCATACGGTTGGCGATGGGGGTGAAGTCGGTTTGACCGGGCACCCAGTTGGAGCCGGCCGGATGGATCAGGACGATGTTCATAGGGGGCAGGTGATCCTAATGGCCGGTGTCTCCGCCGGGCGTGGGGTTGATGCTGCGTACGCCGGCCATGCTGCGGGCGGCCAGGCGTGCCAAAATCAGAGTGGTCCCGCCCATCAGGCAGGCCAGAAGGGGCGCCAGCACGAGGGCGCCGATCAGCCATTCGTATAGGCGTTCCAGGGCCTGGTAGCCGATTGTTTCCAGTGAAATTTCGGTCAGGAAACGGCCGTGGCGCAGGAGGTAACCCAACTCGATGCACAGGGCCGGCACCACCGGGGGCATGCAGAGCTGGCTGGCCGCCAGGGCCGCGAGTTTGTTCAGTCGGAAATAGGTGGCCGCCAGGATGATGACGAGGGTGTGGCAGGCAATCAGGGGCAGGGCGCCCAGGAAGACCCCCATGCCGGCCGCCAGGGCCAGCTGGGTGGGGGAGGTGTTTTCCCGCAGCAGGGTGCGCAGGGACTGCATGGGATGCCATACGGAAATGGCCCTCCCCGGCATGTCGTTCCCGGCCACCAGCTTGCGGTGGGGTACCGGGAGAACCGAGCGCAGGGTGTAATGAATGTTCAGCAGGAACCGCCACAGGCTGCGCCGTGGGGGCTCCCCCGCGCCCCCGGGCGTCGCCGGGTTTGCCTCCAGCGCTATCTCATGAAACGGCACGTCGGCCCAGGCGGATTTAATCAGGAGTTCGGTGGCAAGCGCCTTGCCCCCCTGAAAGAGCCGCAAATGGTCGATAACCGCCAGGGGGTAGATGCGCAGCGGGCTGGCAGGGTCTTCCAGATGGCGTCCGGTCTGGATTTTAAGCCAGAACCGCGGCAGGGACCGTTCGGCCCATCGTTCCCGCCACCCGATCCGGCCGGCTGCCTGGCGACACCCCATGACAAGCGCCGTGGGATGGGACCGGCAGGCCTCGACCAGCCGCTTCAGATTCACCTCGCTGGATATGGATGCGGCCGTGATGATGGCCAGATGGGAGGCATCGCGCGTTCGGGCCCGATGGGCGGCCTCCCGCAGGGTGGAAACCGTTAAACGGTCCGCCCCATGGCCGCCGACCGCAATCAGGACCCCATCGGCAGCGCGGGAGATTTGTCGCGCGGCGGCGTTGAAATGCGTCCCGTTTTTTTTCGGGCCGGGCCATATGAAAAAGGCGATTCGGATTGTTATAAGTCCCCGTTGCAATTCGAAAATAAGAAAGGACGGGCATCGTCCGGAAATCCAAACCTACCGTTTAGCAGGCTCTCCGGCAGATGGCAAGGATGATGGTGGATGCGGACTTCGACGCGCTGTTCTTTTCAGGTAGGCGTGGTTTGGCGGACGGTCGCCTGGAATGAGGATAGGGGGCGGTCGGCAGCGGTCAGGGATGCTGTTGCCCGATATGTTTCCGATTCCTGTTCCAGGCGGCAGAGAACCTGCACCCTTTGTCCGGGCCGCAACGGTTCGCGGAATTTGGCTTTGTCGAGGCGTTCCAGCACAACCGGGTTGCGCCAAGCGGAGGCCAACATGGCCAGGACCACCCGGACCTGGGCAAAGGCGGGCAGCACCGGGTTGCCGGGAAAATGGCCCTGGAAAGCGATGAAGGGCTGCGGGAAGCAGAAAGAACGGACGATGGTATGGTCATTCTCCCATTCCAGCGGGCAGAGGGCGGCGGAGGCCATGGCCTGGTCCCAGGGGGCAGGAGGGGTAAAAGTGGCTGGGGCTTCGCTCCCGGGCGCAGGGGCAGGTTTCTCGTCGGGAGGCACCAGCCAAAGCTTGAGTCGTCCCCGGGCCAGACATCGATCCCGGCGGTGAACCTGGCCCCGGACTACCACGAAGGCACCGATATGATCGCTTTCCTGCATGGTGACGCTGACCCGGTCCCCGATTCGGGCGGTGCCGCTGAAAGAAACGGCGTCGGCGCCCACCAGATAGCCGGTCTGGGGCGGTGCATCGTGTTGCCGCTCGCGCCAGCCCTTCACCGCCGCAAAGGTCTGGGCAATGAGCTCCAAATGGGCGGTGGGATTCAGGCGGCCGTCCGGATCGATAAAGAGCGGATTGCCGGGAATCGAAACTCCGGCACGGCCACCCCGGTCATCCACCGCCTGGAGGGTATCGATCAGACGTACCGGCCGCCGGTGGGGCAGCAATCCGGCGGCCGGTGCCGGCAGGCCGGCAATGGCATTTCGTTCAGATTGAGGCATGCCGGGCGGGCTATTGCACGCTGGTAACTTTGCCGTTGCTGAAGGTCACTGATTTCATGACCCAGCGGTTGCGCCAGTAGGTCCAGACGTTGTCTTCGAGGGAGGGCGTGCGGTGTTTGGCCGGGTAGCCCCAGGCGATTTCGACGCCCTTTTTGGTCATGCCCTTCAAAACGCGCCCCTCCTTGATGCCCTTGAGATCCGTGGCGCTGAAGCCTTTCAACGACAAGGGCTGGGGGCCGGTGATCAGATCGAGGTATTCCTTCACCGACATGCCGCCCATGTTGCCGGAGCGGTACTCGAAGTAGATCAGCTGGCCGTTGTCCTGGCGGGTCATGGTGAAACCGCCCCGCCATTTGCCAATGGAGACCACCGTATTGACCGGCACGAAGAAGTGGCCGGTGTCCGGCTGGACATAGTTGGCGTAGCTGGCAAGATATTCCATATTGCCGCGGTTGTTGCGGGTATAGCCGTGGATGTTGGTGTGGAGGTAAACACTGGAATAGCCTTCAATAGGACCCGAAGACACGCTGGCGCATCCCAGCAGACCGAGCAATGCCGTCGTCAAGATGGCCAGAATCATCAACGTGGATTTCGTTCGCATGATGTCCTCCTTTAGGTTTTGGATGGAGCCGGTTCGTCGGGGAAAGAAGTATGAAAAGATACAATAGAACAGTTCAAAAAGATTTCCATGGGGGAAGCCCTGTTTTTGCGACCATCGTCTGTTCGCGTCGGTTGTTGCGCTTCCGGCACATGGGGCTGATCGTGTTGTCATACGGGACTTCAGCTTGCGGAGAGCGGGCAGCGTAAGCTATCATGGGTTACCAAAAATTCCAGCGGGGCGCAACATCCGTCCCGCTTGCTATTTGGGGGAAGAAAAGGAGGCGCCATGTTATTTGAATTTGCAACTGCCGGCCGCATCGTTTTCGGCCGGGGCTGCGCCGCCCGCGTCGGGGAAGAGGCCGCTGCCCTGGGACGGCGGGTATTTGTTCTGACCGGGCGCCACGGGGACCGCTGGACGTTTTTGTGGCAAGATCTGGAACGTCGGCGGTTGCCCTGGCAGCGGTTTGCCATTCCCGGCGAGCCCACCGTGGAGATGATCGGGCAGGCGGCCGCGGCGGCGCAAAGGGCCGCGGCCGACGTCGTGATCGGCATCGGCGGGGGCAGCGTGATTGATGCCGCCAAGGCCGTGGCGGCCAAGGTCGCCAATCCGGGAGACCTGCTGGACTACCTGGAAGTGATCGGCCGGGGCCGGGCCCTCGCCAAACCGTCCCTGCCCTGCGTGGCCGTGCCCACCACGGCCGGCACGGGGGCCGAGGTGACCCGCAACGCTGTGCTGCGATCCGCGGGCCACGGGGTGAAGGTCAGCCTGCGCAGTCCCACCATGCTGCCGGTGCGGGCCCTGGTGGACCCGGAGCTGACCTTGAGCGTGCCGCCGGCCGTGACCGCTGCTACGGGTATGGATGCCCTGACCCAACTCATGGAAGCCTTTGTCAGTTGCCGGGCCAATCCCCTGACGGACGGGATTTGCCGGGAGGGGCTGGCACGGGCGGCCCGATCTCTGGAACAGGTTTATGGCCAGGGCGACGATATTGATGCCCGGGAGGACATGGCCCTGGCCAGCCTCTTCGGCGGTTTGGCCCTGGCCAATGCCGGCCTGGGAGCGGTGCACGGGTTTGCCGGCCCTCTGGGGGGCATGCGGTCGGCGGCCCACGGCATGATTTGCGCCGCGCTCCTGCCGGCGGTCATGACCGCCAATATCCGGGCTCTGGGTGAACGGCAGACGGGCCACTTGGCGTTGGAACGCTACCGTGAAACCGCTGTCCTCCTGACCGGCCGGGAAGATGTCACGGCGGAGGAGGGCGTGGATTGGATTCGGCAGCTTGGCCGGCGTCTGGAAGTGCCGCCGTTGGGGGCGTTGGGCTTCACGGCGGACCAGACCGCCGAAGCCGTCTCCAAGGCTCGTCAGGCCAGCAGCATGAAGGGCAATCCGGTGGCGCTGACGGAAGAAGAACTGGCGGCCATATTTATGGGCGCTTTGTAGAGAATGCTCGACAATAATGTGAAGAAGGCACTATTTCTCGCGATGATTTTAGCGGTCAACTTATAGTGAAGAGCTCCGAAAAAAGCCTGTTTTGTTGACTTGTTTGTCCGCTTGTTACTGTTCTTTCGCGTGAAAAGAAAGGTAACCAAAAGAAAAGGCCCGTGTCCCGCTTAATCCTGCGCGTCGCCAAACCGGGCGAGGCCACAAGAATCATGTTGTCAGGTAAGGCGCCAAGTGCAGCGAGGCGCGCAGCAATCGTCAGATTGTGAGCACCCGAGCAAGCTTGGCAACGCGACCTGGCGGCATGAGGCGCCGCTGGATCGTCCGGTTTCGGCCGGAGCACGTGGTGACTCGCCCACCTTCGCTAAAGCTGCGGCGGACTCAGACAGTCCGCGCGCTTTTTACCGTTCCCTGCGGCGATGCTCGGTGCGGAACAACGGGAATTAACCCCAAAACCTCCTCAAAACTCGCCCTTTCTGCGGGTGGTCAGCGGCGGGCTTCCATTAGAATCTCCAAATCCTCGACAGGGTAGGAAACGCAGGCGTGCACATAGCCTTGGATGCGGTCCGATTGGCGCAGGGGGACTCCGGCGGGCTGGAAGACGCGGCCTTTGAGGACGCGCACCCGGCACAGGCTGCATTCCCCCGAACGGCATTGGGAGGGCGGGGCCAGGCCGGCCTGCTCGAAGGTATTCAGCAGGGGCGTGCCGGCCCGGGCCGCGATGGTGGGGCCGTCGATGATGGTGACCTTGAAACGATCGTCTTCCCCGACAGCGGCGGGCCAGCCGGGGCTTTGGGAGACCCTGGCCGGCGGGCCGAACATTTCCCGGCGGATGCGGCGGCGGGGTACGCCCCGGGCTTCCAATTCTCCGAGGCAGAAATCGTACATGGCCTGCGGGCCGCAGAGATAGAGCATGGCGCCTGGCAGGGCGCCCGCTACACGTTCTATGAGGTCGCCGTTCATGAAGCCCCGCTCCCCGGCATAATCGGACTGCGGCTGTTCGATCACCGGCACGTAGACCAAATTGGGATGTCGGGCGGCCAGGGTGCAAAGCGCCTCGTGGTAGATGATATCGTCTTCGGAGCGGTTGCCGTAGATCAAGGTGATATGGCGGTCCAGCCCCCGGTCGCAGACCTCCCGGATCATGCTCATGAAGGGCGTAATGCCGCTGCCCCCGGCGATGAAGACCAGGCGCCGTCCGTGAATCAGGGGATTGTAGACGAAGCAACCGTCCGGACCCGAGGCCGTCAGGGCGTCGCCTTCCCTGACGTTGTCCAACAAATGGTTGGAGACCAGGCCGCCGGGCACCCGCTTGACCGTCAGGTCGTAGTAGGCGGTCTGGGAGGGAGGGGAGGCGATGCTGAGGGGCCGGTTGGTACGGATGCCGTCCGCCTGCACGTGCAGGGCGACATACTGGCCGGCCTGGAAGGGCGGCAGTACGTCCTCGGCGGACACCATGCGGAAGGTCTTGGTGCTGGGGGTCTCCTCAAAGATCCGGCTGACGCGCAAAGAGAGGCGTTGCGGGTGCAGGCGCGCCAGGTAGGCGGCCGCGACGCCCTTCTCGCTGCGGAAGTCTTCTCCCAAGGTTTCGGCAGCCCGGACGAGCTGGAGCACCTCCTGGTAGCCTTCGAGTTGTTCGGCGATGTCGCGTTTCATCGGCTGGCCCTTTCATATAAAAACATATTCACCACGAAGAGCACGAAGGACACAAAGTTAAAAAGCGAAACGGCAATCGACCAAATGCTTATCACCATAGGGGACTCTGCCTTTTGGGTTTACCCTCCGTGCCCCTTCGTGCTCTTCGTGGTAAACGCTTTTGGCTTTCAAAGGATGCGGGCGCTTCGACCTGCTCCTTGCTATTTCTCCAGTCGTCGCAGCACGGCCTGGCCGGTTTTGAAGCCGGACTCCAGGGTGGGCTGGAACCCGTTGGCGCCCACCCAGCCCCCGGAGAGATAGAGGCCCTCGATGTGCATGCGGTTGGGCAGGAAGACCGGGGAATCCTTGATGTGCTTTTCAAAGCCGTAGATGGCTCCCCGGGGGGTACCCAGATAGCGCATGTGGGTGATGGGGGTGGCGATTTCCATTTCCTCGATGTGATCGCGCAAGCCGGGGAAAACCCGCTCGGCCTGCTGCAGCAGGCCCTCGGCCACCCGGTATTTTTCGGCGGCATACTGGGCCGGGGGCACCTGGAGCCAGGCATCGCCGAATTTAAGCGTGATCAGGGCGGCCTGGCTGGTGCCGGTCGGGGAGAAGCCCGGATCGATGAGGGTGTAGCAGGTCATCATGAGGCTGTCGCGCTGGTCGATATCGCGGATCTTCATGCGTTCGTAAGCCTGATCGGCATCGGTGTGCCCCAGGATGAAATTGGTGGAGGAGGTGATCCCGAGCGCATCAGGCGGCTGGTCGAGACCCAGGTAGAGGGTAAAGGCCGACGGGCTCAAGGACGTGCGTTTGAGCTCGCCCCAGACCGTCTCGGGCACCTGGTCGGGGTCCAGCATTTCCACGAAAGTGGCGATCTTGGAGGCGTTGGAGATCACTTGGCGGGCCTGGATGGTTTCGCCCCCGGCGATGGCGACCCCGGCCACCCGCCCGTCTTCCACCAGGATTCGCTCCACCGGGCAGTTGTAGCGGATCCGGCCCCCGCATTCCGTGATGCGGCCGGCCAGGGCGCCGGAAAGGGCCTGGGAGCCGCCCTTGAGATGAAAGGGCAGGAATTCGATATAGGCAAACAACATGGCGGCCATGTCGATGAAGGCCAGCCGGCTGGGGGGCAGGCCCATATAGGTCCAATAGGGGGTCAGGGCGGCCTGCAGCAGGGGGTTGCGGATATGCTCGTCCAGCACGGCTTGCAGCGGCTTCAGACCGTATTGGAAATACAGCGGGTATTTGTCCGGGTGGATCTCCGGGTCCTTGAAATAGAAGGCGCCGATGACTTCGCCGAAGACCCGATAGACCAGGTCGAAAAAGGCCTCGATGCCGTCGGCCTCGTCGGGGAAGCGGTCCTTGAGCGCCGCGATGGCCCGGGCCCGGTCGGGTTCCAGCACGATGTCGAGGGCCCCCGGAAGCACCACATGGTAGAGATCGGTCATGGGCACGAAATCCAGCCGGTCTGTGACCTTCAACTGGTCCAGCACCATGCGCAGGGGGCCGGGCTTGGCAGGCGTGCCGATACCGCTCAGCTGGTGCAGGGCCACCTCGAATTCGAAGCGGCCCCGGCAGAAGCTGGTGGCAGAGCCTCCCGGGATATTGTGCCGCTCCAGCACCAGGACTTGGGCGCCGCCCTGGGCCAGGGCGGCCGCGGCGGTCAGGCCGGCATTGCCGGCGCCGATGACGACGACATCATAGGGTCCCATCAGGCTCCTCTCGGGTTGGTGCGGTTCTGCGACCGGTGGCAAGAAAGGTCGCGACGGCCGGCACGAGTGCATCGAGCTCGTCCGGCGCTGTCCAGACAATCTCCGGGTCGGCGCGAAACCAGGTAAACTGGCGTTTGGCATAGCGGCGGGTGTCCCGCTTCAGCAGGCGCAGGGTCTCCTCCCAGTCCACGCCGTTTTGAAGATAGTCCACCATATGGCGGTAGCCGATGGACTGCATGGATTTCAGGCCGGCATGGTAGCCCCGGGCCAACAGGCGGCGGACTTCCTCCAGCAGGCCCTCGGCCACCATTTGATCCACCCGCCGGTCAATGCGTGCGTAAAGGGCCGGGCGGGGAATGGTCAGGCCGATCTTGAAAGCGGCAAAGCGCGGTCGGGCAAAGCGGTGTTCCTGCTGTAAAGCGGATATGGGGCGCCCGGTGGCCTGGAAGGTTTCCAGGGCGCGGATGATGCGGAAGCGGTCGTTCACATGGATGTCCGCCGCCGCGGCAGGGTCCCTGGCGGACAGCCGGGCGTGCAGGTGGGCCGTGCCATGGGCCTCGGCCGACTGCTCCAGCTGCCGACGATATTCCGGATCGGGCGGCCGGCTGTCGAAGAGGCCGTAGAGCAGCGCTTTGATGTAGAGCCCGGTGCCGCCGGCCACGACGGGCACCAGCCCTCCTTGGTGGACGGCCTGTGCGACCTCGCCGGCCTCCCGGGCGTAGCGGGCGGCGTCATAGGGGACGTCGGGATCGACGATGTCCACCATATGGTGTTTAACGCGCGCCTGCTCCTCGGTCGTGGGTTTGGCGGTACCGATATCCATGGTCCGATAGATCTGCATGGAATCGGCCCCGACGATTTGCCCCTCGAACCGCCGGGCCAGATCGATGGCGGTGCGGGTCTTGCCGATCCCGGTGGGTCCGCAGACGACGATCACACGGGGGGCTGGATGGGGGGCGGAAGCAGTCATGGTCTCCTGCATAATCCAACTTCCTGCCGGGGGCAAGGGGCATGTACCGGCGCCGGACTGCGCTGCTGTGGCTTATCCTTCCCGGGCCTGTTTGTCCGACCGCCGTTCGGCCGTATACGAAGGCGGCTTTTCTTATTGACATTAAATGGACGATGCTATAATTAGGTCCAAAATTTAAAAGGTCCGTTGTAAAACAACCCCTTAGAGTATAATTAGGCGGAACGCCGAAAATAATATTATTAAAGGAGGGTATTCGTAAATGGCCACAGTTGAATACATGGGCAAGTCGTTTGAAGTTGACGAAGACGGATTCATCGGGAACTACGAAGATGGCAAGTGCGAAGAGTGGGTGCAGTATGTCAAGGCTCAGGAAGGCATCGATGAGCTCAGCGACGAACACCGCAAAGTCATCACGGTTCTCCAGGAGTACTACGAGAAAAACGGTATCGCACCGATGGTGCGGGTGCTCTCCAAGGTGACCGGCTTCAAACTGAAACACATTTATGAACTGTTCCCGTCAGGACCGGGCAAGGGAGCGTGTAAGATGGCAGGTCTCCCCAAGCCGACCGGCTGCGTCTAAGCGACGATTCCTGGCGGCAACAGCACGTTGCAAATTTTAAAGGCCCTGCTGACGCAGCAGGGCCTTTTTATTTGGCAAGGGAGGCAGCTATGGACATTGCGGTCAAAACCGGCGCCCGCACGGAACTGGTGGACATTACCGCCGAGGTGCAGACCGCGGTTCGCGAAGCCGGCATTCGCGACGGGCTCTGCATGGTCTTTGTGCCTCACACCACGGCCGCGGTGACCATCAATGAGAACGCCGATCCGACCGTGAAGGCCGACATCCTGAAGGTACTCAACAAGGTCATTCCCTGGGACGACGGCTACCGCCACTTGGAAGGCAACTCGGCGGCCCACATCAAATCGAGTCTGGTGGGCGCGTCGGAGCTGGTCGCCATCGCCGGCGGCAAGCTGCAGCTCGGGACCTGGCAGGGGATTTTTTTCTGCGAATTCGACGGGCCCCGGCGACGCAAGGTACACCTCCATTTTATCTGAACCGAATGCGCCGTGCCCGCATCACAAACAGACAGGACCCACGATGACCTCAGCCGCCGTGTTGCTGGACGACACCGATCGTCTCATCCTAAACCGGATTCAGTCGGATTTTCCCGTAACCGCCAGGCCCTATGAGGCGATCGGCCGGGAGCTGAATCTGCCCGAAGCCGAGGTGCTTGAACGCCTCACACGCCTCAAAGCGATCGGGATCATCAGGCGCATCGGAGGGAATTTTTCCCCCGAGAAACTGGGCTTTGTCAGCACGCTGTGCGCCGCTTCGGTGCCGCCGGACAGAGTTGACGGGTTCGCCGCCACCGTGAACCGCTACCCCGGCGTGACCCACAACTATATGCGCGACAACCACTTCAATGTCTGGTTCACGTTTATCGCGCCCTCCATGGAAGAGATCGAGGCCAACCTGGCGGCGATCATACGGGAGACGGGGGTTCACGAGATTCTCAATCTGCCGGCCACCCGCGTCTTTAAAATCCGCGCCAAGTTCGACGTTTAACCCGACGGAGACCCCATGCCCACGCTCCGTATTGCCGCCACCATGCTCCGGTCGCCGGTGGGGCGGGTCGATGAAAACCTGGCCGCGGTCGTGGCCTGGACCCGGCAGGCGCGCCGGGAAGGCGCCCGCCTGATCTGTTTCCCGGAGATGACCCTCACGGGTTACAGCACCCGGGGGGCCATCATGCGCCATGCGATGAGGGCCGATAGCCCGGCGGCCGAAAGGCTGCGGCAGCTGGCGCAGCAGGAAGACATCACGATTCTCGTGGGCGCCGCCGAACCGGCGCCGGACGGACGGATTTACGCGGCCCACTGGGTGGTGCGGCCGGGTAGGCCCATTGCCGTCTACCGTAAAACCCATATCGCCCCGCCGGAGAAACGGCATCTATGCCCGGGCGATCAGGCGCCGGTCTTTGGGGTAGATCCCTACCGCATCGGTATCCAACTCTGCTACGATGCCCATTTCCCCGAACTCTCCGCCCACATGGCCTGGCAGGGGGCGGATATCCTCTTTTTCCCCCATGCCTCACCCCGTGGAACACCGGATGATAAGCTGGCCTCCTGGCTGCGCCATCTGACGGCCCGGGCTTTTGACAACGGCGTTTTCGTGGTGGCCTGCAACCAGGCAGGAGAGAACGGCGAGGGGTTGTCCTTTCCGGCCACGGCGGTGGTTATCGGTCCTTCCGGGGACGTGCAGGCCCGGGACACATCGGGACGGGAAGGCTTGTTGCTGGCTGACGTGGAATCTTCCCTCCTGACCCATGTGCGCGGACATCGCATGCGTTATTTCTTCCCGAACCGGCGGCCTGCGCTATACCGGCGGCTGCTGGACGAGCAATCCGATGCCGGATCGGATGAATCCTGATGCCGGATCCAACCTCCCGCCCCAGCCGCCGATGCTCGGTGCGGAACAAAGGGGCATAACCCCGAAACAACCAAGACGCTAGGTCCCCTTAATGGCGTCTGCCGGGTGTTATTGTTTTGTTGACAGGGATCAGGTGAGGATGGAGTGCACCAGGCGGATGCGCCCTCCGGAAGATCGCACCTGGATATGAAATCCCGGCAGGGTTTGCACGAGAGGTCTTCCCAGAAGGAAATCAAGCATGCCGGCGGGAGTATGGCCGTTTTCCACCAACAGCTGGCGCAGACTCTCATCGTATTTGACCATGTCGGTGACAGCGCCCAGCGCCGCCTTTTGGTCCGATGGCCCTTCTGACAACCGTCCGGCCAGATCGCGGATGCGGCGGTAGTCGCAGCGCCGTTCATGATCCGCGATCAGTTCCCACAAGCCTTCCACTCCCTGCAGCAGATCCCGCCGGGATAGGCGTTCCCGGTCGTAGAGCCCTTCGATGGCACGGGTATCCCAGCACTGCAAGGACCGGCATTCCACCGGGCGATGGTCGTAGATAGTGCAGCGGTTCGTGGCATTTTCAAGAAACCGGCAGCACCAGCCGTCAGCAAGGCCTTTGATCTTGATGATATCGTCTCCGGCGAAGGTGGGCCGCCCGGCCACATTGTCCTGCACCGGCTCACCGGGCCGGATGGTGTAGAGCGCCTCGGCGCGAATGAGGCCGTCGTCGATAAGGTGCGCATCCTGCCGATGCAGGGCGGGACCGCCCTTGCGGCAGCAGGTGCCGCAACGCCGGCAGGTTTGATGGCCGTTGGGTGGTGAATCGGGATTTTGTGAGGCGGAAGAAGGCATAGCGGTCGCCAAGAATGAAGCCGGGGGGCGATGAAGTGAGTCTTCATGCATGCCCCCCGGGATGTGTCGGTTTCAGAACCCGCCTGGTCCGGCGGCGTTATTTTTCAGGCTTGATGCCGGCCCGTCCGTCGTCGCAGGGCTCCTCGGCGCCGCCGTGCTCGGCCGTGCTGGAGAGGGTGCAGACCGGATCGCCCTCGACGGCCACTTCCGGGATATCCTTGGCAGCCACCTCCGGCGGCGCATATTCCATCTCCGCCTTGCGTTTCATGGACGCGTAGCGTTCACGATATTGTCTTTCCAGTTCCACGTCCAGGCGCTTGGCCTCTTCGGGGAAGGATTTCTTCAGGGAGGCGTAGCGGACTTCGCCGGCCAGAAACTCCTGAAGCTGGCCGTTGGGTTCCTTGCTGTCCAGCGTGAAGGGGTTTTTGCCCTCCTGCTTGAGCTCGGGGTTGAAGCGGTACAGCGGCCAGTAGCCGCAGTCCACCGCCAGCTTGGTTTCTTCCTGGCTCTTGCCCATGCCTTTCTTGATGCCGTGGTTGATGCAGGGGGCATACGCCATGATCAGGGAGGGGCCGTCATAGGCTTCCGCTTCGGTCAGGGCCTTCATGAGCTGCTGTTTGTTGGCCCCCATGCCCACATTGGCCACATAGACATAGCCGTAGGTCATGGCCATGGCGCCCATGTCCTTCTTGGCGGTCTTCTTGCCGGAGGCGGCAAACTGGGCCACGGCGCCCGTGGGGGTCGCCTTTGAGGACTGGCCGCCGGTGTTGGAGTAGACCTCGGTGTCGTAGATCATGACATTGATGTCCTCGCCGGAGGCCAGAATGTGGTCCACGCCGCCGTAGGCAATGTCGTAGGCCGCCCCGTCACCCAGGAAGACCCAGTAGGACTTTTTGGTGAAGAGTTTGGCCATGCCCAGGATTTCCGCCAGCAGGGGGTTGGCCTTGTGGGCCGGCAGGAGCTTTTTGAGCTGGTCGCCATAGCGGCGCGAACCCTCGGCATCCTTCATATTGTCCAGCCAGCCTTGCAGGGCCTCCTTCACATCCTGGGGAGTATCCGCCGCGATGGCCTGGTTGACGAGGTCCACCAGTTTGCGGCGCTGTTGCAGGGCTCCCAGGAACATGCCGTAGGTAAATTCGGCCGGATCCTCGAACAGGGAGTTGCCCCAGGTGGGTCCGAAGCCGTCCTTGTTGACGCAATAGGGGATGCTGGGGGCCGATCCGCCCCAGATGGAGGAGCAGCCCGTGGCATTGCCGATCACCATACGCTCCCCGAAGAGCTGGGTGATAAGCTTGGCGTAGGGGGTTTCGCCGCAGCCCGAACAGGCACCCGAGAACTCGAGCAGGGGCTGCACGAACTGGCTGCCCTTGACGGTATTGCGTTTGGTGAGATCGTCACGCACCGGCAGACTGACAGCATATTTGTGGTGGGCCGCTTCGCCCATCTGGCTTTCCAGGGGCTTCATCACCAGGGCCGGCTTTTTGGCCGGGCAGATGTCGGCGCAGTTGCCGCAGCCCATGCAGTCCAGTACGTTGACCTGCACGCGGAACTGGTAGCCCTTGAGCTCTTTACCCACGGCATTCTTGGTTGCAAAGCCCTCCGGGGCCTGGGCCAGTTCTTCATCGGTCAGCAGGTGGGGACGGATGGCGGCATGCGGGCAGACCATGGCGCACTGGTTGCACTGGATGCAGTTGTCCATGATCCACTCGGGTACCATGATGGCCACGCCGCGCTTTTCATACTGGGTGGTGGCCACCGGGAAGATGCCGTCCGGTGCAAAGGCGCTCACGGGCAGTTTGTCGCCCTGCTGGGCCAGGATGGGGCGCATGACGTTTTTAATGAAATCGGGCTCGTCTTCCACCCGGGCGGCGGCGCCCTGGGCATCGGCCCAGCTGGCGGGGTACTCGATCTCGATCAGGTTGTCGAGGCTCTGGTCTACGGCATCCCAGTTCATCTTGACGATGTTCTCACCCTTTTTGCCGAACATCTTCTTGATCTGGTCCTTGAGGTAGCCGATGGCTTCGTCCACCGGGATCACGTTGGCCAGTTTGAAGAAGGCCGTCTGCATGACCATGTTGATGCGGCCGCCCAATCCGACCTGGCCGGCAATCTTGACGGCGTCGATGGTGTAGAATTTGAGCTTCTTCCGGGCGATCGTCCGCCGCATGGCGGCCGGCAGCTCCTGCTCCATATCCTCCAGGGTCCAGGGGGCGTTGAGCACAAAGGTGCCGCCTGTTTTGACGCCCTCCAGAATGTCGTAGAGGTGCACGTAGCTGGCCTTGTGGCAGGCGATGTAGTCGGCCGCATCGATCAGGTAAGTGGACTTGATGGGGGTTTTGCCGAAGCGCAGGTGGGAGATGGTGATGCCGCCCGATTTTTTGGAGTCGTAGGCGAAATAGGCCTGGGCGTACATATCGGTGTGGTCGCCGATGATCTTGATGGCACTCTTGTTGGCGCCCACCGTGCCGTCGGCTCCCAGTCCCCAGAACTTGCAGGCTACAGTGCCTTCCGGGGCCACCTCGAAACCGGCCTCGAAATCCAGCGAGGTGTTGCTGACATCGTCGATGATGCCCACCGTGAAGTGGTTCTTCGGCTCGGCCGCGGCCATGTTGTCGTAGACGGCCTTGGCCATCCCGGGGTTGAACTCCTTGGAGCCCAAGCCGTAACGGCCCCCCAGGATCTTGGGCAGCTGGCCCTTTTCCATATAGGCCGTGCAGACGTCGACGTAGAGGGGATCCCCCAGGGCGCCGGGTTCTTTGGTGCGGTCGAGCACGGTAATGGTCTTGACCGTGGCGGGCAGGACCGCGAACATGTATTCGGGTGCAAAGGGCCGGTAGAGGCGGACCTTGATGAGGCCCACTTTTTCGCCGTTCTTGTTCAAATAGTCGACGACCTCTTCCAGGGTTTCACAGGAAGACCCCATGGAAATGACGACGCGCTCGGCTTCGGGATGGCCCACGTAGTCGAAGGGTTTGTAACTGCGGCCGGTGAGCGCGCTGACCTTTTCCATGTAGTCGGCCACGATGCCCGGTGTTTTCAGATAGTAGGGATTGACCGCTTCCCGGCCCTGGAAATAGATGTCCGGGTTCTGGGCCGTGCCGCGCAATTCGGGGCGTTCGGGGTTGGCGCCCCGGGCCCGGAAGGCGGCCACGGCCTCGCGGTTGACCAGCTTGCCCATATCCTCATAGTCGATCATTTCGATTTTCTGAATTTCATGGGAGGTCCGGAAGCCGTCGAAAAAGTGCACGAAGGGCACGCTGGCTTCGATGGCGGAGAGATGCGCCACCAGCGCCAGGTCCTCGGCCTCCTGGACGGAATTGGAAGACAGCAAGGCAAATCCGGTCTGGCGCACGGCCATGACGTCCTGATGGTCGCCGAAGATGGACAACGCATGGGCGGCAATGGCCCGGGCGGTGACGTGAAAGACGGCCGGCAGCAATTCCCCGGACATCTTGTACATGTTGGGGATCATGAGCAAGAGGCCCTGGGAAGCCGTGAAGGTCGATGTCAGGGCGCCCCCGGCCAAGGAGCCGTGGACAGCCGCCGCCGCTCCGGCTTCGGACTGCATCTGGCGGACGGTCATATCCTGCCCGAAGATATTCTTCCGCCCGTTGGCGGCCCAGTCGTCGGCGATTTCCCCGATGGGTGAAGAGGGGGTGATGGGGTAGATCGTTGCGACGTCGCTCATGGCATAAGCCACATGGGCGGCAGCCGTGTTTCCGTCGACGGTCAGCATTGTTTTGGCCATAACAATCGCTCCTTTGGTATTTTAGTATTTGCTAAACCCTTGCCCGGCGTGAGTTTGCCGTTGTCTCCATGCGAAAGGATAAGATGAAATGCATATTAGAATCCGGCCTTTTTGTAAAGGCCAAATATCGCCGAGATTTAGTCGTGAATGTCTCCTGTGGACGCTGTCAAGCGTTCGGCCAAGACTTCGGCGATATGGCGGACGCTGAGCTTAAGGTTGTCGCTTTGGGCGCCGCCGCGCAGCTGCATGACGCAGCCCGGGCACTCGGTGACCAGGAGGTCGGCGCCGGTGGCCATGACGTCATCGAGCTTGCGCGCGAGGATTTGGGCCGAGATCTGGGGGAACTTGCCGGAATAGGTCCCCCCGAACCCGCAGCAGGTCTCCTCTTCGGCGGCCGGAAGGAAGTCGAACCCGGCGCTGGCGATGAGACCGTGGGGGGCTTCGCGCTCCCCCAGCCCCCGGCACAGGTGGCAGGGGGCATGGTAGGTGACCTTGCGCCCGTCGGCCTGAAAGGCGTTTCGGTCGAGCTTGAGCACCCGGTGAGCGAACTGGCTAAACGTGAGCACCTTGGCCCCGAAGGCCTCTACCTCGGCCGCCTCCTTGGGATCGGCTGCCAAAGCCCGGGCATAGCCGTGCTTTAAATGGGAGGCGCAGGAGGCGCACAGGGTCACGATATAATCAAAGGCCCGGTGGTCCACGGCGGCCATGTTCCGGCGGGCCACCTCCCGGGCGGCCGCCTTCTCCCCCATCATCTGCACCGGCAGCCCGCAGCAGGACTGCTCTTCCGGGAACGCCAGGGCGACCCCGTGACGGGCCAATAAGGTTACTGCCGCCTCCAGCTGCTCCGGATAGACAAAATCCTGCACGCAGCCGGCAAACAGCGCCACCCTAAAGCGGGGCTGGGCAACCTCCGGTTTAATGGCCGGCCAGCGGTCCCGAAAGGCCTGCTCGGCAATGGCCGGCAAGGCCCGGAAGTTGTGCTCGGCGGAAAACACCATGGGCAGGTGCCGCAGATAGGGTGTGCCCCCGGTGACCGGCTTCTGGGCCTGGCGGGCCGAGCGCAGCAGGCCGTGGAACAGCTTGCGGTTCTTGAGCGTCAGGGCCAGCATGCGGCCTGAGACCGAATGGCCCTCCTCGTCCTGGATGCGGGCGTGGATCTCCTTGATCAGATAGGGCAGGTCGATACCCGCCGCGCAGACCTCCTTGCAGGCCCCGCAGTTGATGCAGTTCTGCACCAGGTTTTTAGCCTTCTCCCGTCCGTGGAAGAAATAGGTGGCGATCAGCCCGATGGCCCCGATGTAGATATGCCCGTACTGGTGGCCCCCCACCATGCGGTAGACCGGACAGACATTGGCACAGGCCCCGCAGCGCACGCAGCGCAGCACCTGGGAAAATTCCGGATCCCGGGCCAGGGCTCGCCGGCCGTTGTCCAGGAAAACGATGTGCATTGCCTTGCGGCCCTCCGGGGCGGCGGCGCAGGCGCTGGGTCCCGTGATCCAGGTCACATACGAGGTGATGGTCTGGCCGGTGGCGTTGCGCGGCAGGGCCCGGTTGATCCGAAGGGCGTCGTGTAAGGTCGGCACGAGTTTGTCCAGGCCGATCAGGGCCACGTGTACCCGCGGCAGGGTGGTCACCAGCCGCGCATTGCCCTCGTTGGTGGTCAGCCCGATGGTGCCCGTCGCGGCGATGGCGAAATTGGCGCCTGTAATTCCCATGTCGGCTTCCACGTACTTGCGCCGCAGCTCCCGGCGGGCCACCTTGACCAGACGCTCGATCTCGCTGTCCTGGGCCCTGCCGGTGACATCGGTAAACAGATCCGCCACCTGGTAGCGGGATAGATGGATAGCCGGCATCACCATGTGGGAGGGCCCCTCGTGGCGTAATTGGATGATCCATTCCCCCAGGTCGGTCTCGGTGACCTCCAGGCCTTCGGCCTCCAGGTGGTGGTTGAGAAGGGTCTCCTCGGCGGTCATGGACTTGGATTTGACGATGCGCCGGGAGTTGGTCTCCCGCGCGATATCGGCGATGATGCGGTTGGCCGCATCGGCCGTTTCGGCCAGGTGCACCGTGACGCCGGCCTTTTCCGCGTTGGCCTTGAAGGTGGCATACAGGGCGTCCAACTGGCCGATGGACTGGTCCTTTGCTTCAGCGATCTCATTCACCAGCGCTTTGATATCGATAGCGCCAAAGGCCTTGGCCCGCCCGCTGCGGTAGGCCACGGCGAACTTGTCCAGGGTCTCCCGCAGAAAGGTATTGTCCAGGGCGCCCCGGACCTCTTTCTTATAGGCTTTCAGGTTGCGCGCGGTCTGCATCAGGCGTCCTCCCGGATTAAGATGTGAAGTTCAAGGGGGCCGTGGACCCCCAGGGCCAGCACCCGCTCGATGTCCGCCGTGCGGCTGGCCCCGGTGATAAAGGCCGTGTAGTCGGGCGCCTGCTGCATGCGCCGGGTAAGATCGGCTTCCACGTCATAGGCGGATGCCCACAGGCAGGAGCGAGGCAGCACCGCCACGTGGATTTCGCTGATCATGGTGGCCAGGCGGATGTCCTCATTGCGGGAGTCGATCACCAGGGTGCCGGTATCGGCCAGGCCGAAGTCCGCATAGGTCAGGCCGATGTCGATGCCGGCCAGATGCGCCCGCAGCCCCTCCGTGGTGACCCGGATGCCGCTGGCGGCGCAGCGTTCGCTCAAAAGGCCCACCTCCTCCCGGGGCAGGCCCGGGGCTGCGATCACCTTGGTTTGTTTGGTCTCGCAAAGCGTTTCGGCCGGAGGTGAAAGGGATGTCTCGCAGCCCGCCATCAACAGCTGGCAGGCTTCCTTGCCCTCGCATAAATCCACCACGTAATCCAAGACCGCATCCGCCGAGGATACCCGGCGCACCACCGCCGATACCGATTCGGCCTTCTGAATGAAAAGCGTCATCATTTCATCATGTTGATGCATCGTCTTGCTCTCCTTTGTCAGTAGACGGTGGCCGCCTGCGCGGCCACCGTAAAAGAGGTCGCCTATTTCGCGGCCGCCTGGAGAAAGGCGCTCAGCGGATCCTGGTAGCCAAAGACATAGATGGCCAACAGGCCGATGATGCCGGTCAACGTGCAGTAATAGATCGTAGGAATAATCGTTCGACGCAAGGTGATCCCTTCCTGACCTAGCAGCCCCACCGTCGCCGAAGCGGCCACGACGTTGTGAATACAGAACATGTTGCCGGCCGCCGCTCCCACCGCTTGCAACGCCACCACCAGGGAGCCGGAGATCATCAGGTTCTCGGCCACCCCGTGCTGGAAGAGGCTGAACATCAGGTTGCTGACCGTGTTGCTGCCGGCGATAAACGCGCCCAGGGCGCCGATAAAGGGGGCGAAAAAGGGCCACACATAACCGACATTGGCCGCCACCCACTGGGCCATGGCAAGCGGCATGCTGGCATAGCCCGCCGTGTTGACCCCCGAATTGATGTAGACCCGCACCATGGGAATTGTAAAGATCAAAACGAAACCCGCCCCCAGCAGGATCTTGCTGGATTCTTTGACCGCCGCGCCCAGTTCCTTACTGCTCATGTGGTGCAGGAAAAAGGTGATGATGACCACGAAGAGCAGCATGGCGCCGGGCAGGTAGAGGGGGGCGCTGGAGCCGGTGATGCCGGTGCCCAGAATATCGCTCCATTTGATGGCGACACTGCTGAGCCAGCCCCCCAAAGGCAACTGCCGCAGGCGGCTCAACACCAGAACGAGGGCCACCAGCACATAGGGGGTCCAGGCCAGGATAAGATTCATCGGCTTCTTGGCGGTCAGGGACTCCAGGCTGATTTCCATATCCGATACCCAGCCCTTCTGCCACTCCTCCCGCGGCGGAAAATCCCAGACGTCCTTGGGCACCAGAAACCCTTTCACTGCGCAGAAAGACATAATGGCCAGGCCCACCAGAGCCCCGATCAGGGATGGAAATTCCGGTCCTAGAAAAATGCCTGTCAACACATAGGGCACCGTGAAGGCCAGACCGCCCAGAATGGTGAAAGGCAAAATCGAAAGACCCTCGGTCCAGGATTTGTTCTTACCGAAAAAGCGCGTCATCATGATCACCATGAAGGTCGGAATCAGGGTGCCGCAAATGGCATGGATGATAGCACTCTGGGCGGTAATCAGCTGCAGGTAGTCGTTGAAATTCATGCCCACCTGGGCCAGCTGGGCCGTCAGTTCGGGGCTCTCCAGCCCGCCCTTGACCCCGATCAGAATCGGCGTTCCCACCGCTCCGAAGGTCACCGGTGTGCTCTGGATCATCATTCCGATCATGACCGCGGCCATGGCCGGAAAACCGACCGCCACCATGAGGGGCGCGGCAATCGCCGCCGGCGTGCCGAAACCCGAGGAGCCCTCGATAAAGGCCCCGAACAGCCAGGCGATCAGGACGAGCTGCACCCGCCGGTCCGGGCTGATGTTGGCAAAACCGGAACGGATGGCGGTAATGGCCCCCGAATGCTTGAGGGTGTTGAGCAGCAGAATGGCGCCGAAGATGATGTACAAAATGTTGACCGTCAGAAAGAGACCCTGGATGGTGGAGGCCACCACACGCACCGTATCCACCTTCCAGAAACCGATGGCCACCACCACCGCCACCACGTAACAAATGGGCATGGCCCGCTTGGCCGGCCAGCGAAATCCCACCAGGAGCACGGCCGCCGTCAAAATCGGCAACACCGCTAAAAATGATTGTAGTCCTAGACTCATGGATGACCTCCTTAGGTAAAGAAATTTTGCTTAACCTCTCCTATGTGCCATTTGACAGCCGTCAGTGGGCTGCCTCTTCTGTGCCATGGCAGGGGGGATGCGGCCGGTGCCCATAACCCAGGAAAAATCCACAAAAAATATCCATATGGTTTTATGGTTATTGGTATGACCTTTATTACGACTATTTTTAATAGCCTGTCAATAACATTAAAATAAGGTTGCAATAATATATTAAAATAATATATATCAAGGATATACCGCATAATTCTTATTTTTCGGCAATATTGCCGCCGCCCATAAAGGATTAGTGGATATAGGTAATACCAATAAATTCAGGAGGCGTTATGGCACTAAAATCGGTTGTAAAGGAATTTTCAGCGATCGTTGGGGCAGAGAATGTTTTTACCGCTTCGGCCGACTTGGCCACCTATGCTTACGATGCAGCGGTTTTGGATCAGGTGGTTCCCTCACTGGTGGTCCGCCCTACGAACAGCGAAAGTCTTGGCAAGGTGGTGCGCCTTTGCAATGAAAACCGGCTTCCCCTTACCGTGCGGGGTGCCGGCACCAACCTGAGCGGTGGAACGATTCCCCAGCGCGAGGGGGTGGTGGTGCTGACCAACGGCCTCAATCGAATTCTTGAAATCAATGAGGCGGATCTTTACGCCCGGGTTCAGCCCGGCGTGGTCACCGCCAAACTGGCGGCCGCCGTGGAAGCTAAGGGGTTGTTCTACCCGCCGGACCCCGGCAGCATGGCGGTGTCGACCCTGGGCGGGAATGTGGCGGAGAACGCCGGCGGGCTGCGGGGCCTTAAATATGGGGTTACCCGGGATTATGTCATGGGGCTCGATTTTTTCGACGTGGACGGCGGACTGGTGAAAACCGGCGGACGTACTGTGAAGTGCGTCAGTGGTTACAATCTGACCGGGCTGATGGTCGCTTCGGAGGGCACCCTGGGCGTATTCAACGAGATCATTCTTAAACTGATTCCCCTGCCGACCTACCGCAAGGCCCTGATGGCGGTATTCGATTCCATGGGGCAGGCGTCCGAAGCGGTGGCGGCCATCATTGCCAATCGGGTGGTGCCGGCCACCCTGGAATTCCTCGATAACTTCACGATCCGGGCCGTGGAGGATTTCAGCCACGTGGGGCTGCCCCTGGATGCCGGGGCCATCCTGCTGGTCGAGTGCGACGGATATCCCGGGCAGGTGGACGAGGATTCCGCCAAGGTGGAGAAAATTTGTCAGGAGCTTGGCGCCACCTCGATTCGGGCGGCCAAGGATGCCAAGGAACGGGACGATGTGTGGGCGGCCCGGCGGGCGGCCTTGTCGGCTCTGGCCAAGCTCAAGCCCACCCTGGTGCTGGAGGATGCCACCGTGCCGAGGAGCAAAATTCCGGCCATGATCCATGCGCTCGAGCAGATCAGCAAGGAGTTCGATCTGACCATCGGTACCTTCGGCCATGCCGGCGACGGCAACCTGCATCCGACCATTTTGACCGATCGCCGGGACACCCGGGAATGGGCGCGGGTGGAAGCCGCCATCGAAGCGATTTTCGACCGGGCCCTGGCCCTGGGCGGCACGCTGTCCGGTGAGCATGGGATCGGGATTGCCAAGTCGAAATTCCTGGAGCAGGAGACCAGCGCGGCCACCATCGTGTACTCCCGGCGCATCAAGGCGGCCCTGGACCCCAGGAACATCCTCAACCCCGGCAAGATCATAGGAGGCAAGGCATGAATCGCATGAATGAGCTGGCCCGCATGATGAAGGAACTCGAAGACCAGATGACGGTCTGCATGAAATGCGGCATGTGCCAGGCGGTTTGCCCACTGTTTGCGGATACCGGACGCGAAGCGGACGTGGCCCGGGGCAAGCTGGCGCTGCTGGACGGTTTGCTGCATGAAATGTTCGAGGATCCCGAAGGGGTTTCCGACCGTCTGAATAAATGTCTGCTTTGCGGTTCTTGTGCCGCCAATTGCCCCAGTGGTGTCAATGTGTTGGAGATTTTCATTAAGGCCCGGGCGATCCTGGCGGGCTTTCAGGGGCTGCCTCCGGCCAAGAAGGTCATTTTCCGGGGGATGTTGGCCCACCCGGAACTGTTTGACAAAGTAGGGGAGTGGGGCGCCAGATTCCAGAAACTGTTCACCAAGCCCGCCAACGAGGTGATCGGTACCTCCTGCGCGCGGATCCGGTCCCCGCTGATCGGCGACCGGCACTTCCGCCCCCTGGCCGAAACGCCCTTTCACAATAAACTGCCGGAATTGCACACGGCAACCGGCTCCTCCGGCCTCAAGGTGGCTTTTTATGTAGGCTGTCTGGCCGACAAGATCTTCCCGTCCCTGGCCCAGGCCACGGTGGATGTTCTGGCCCACCACGGGGTGGGGGTCTTTATGCCCGCCAATCAGGCCTGCTGCGGCATTCCGGCCGTTTCTTCGGGAGACACGGACACCTTCCAGAAGCTGGTGCGCCATAATCTCCGGCAGTTGGCCGCCGAGGAGTTCGACTATCTGGTGACCTCCTGCGCCACCTGCACCTCCACCATCAAGGAAATCTGGCCCATGATGGCCCGGGCGGATCACGGACTCCGGGAAGCCGCCCGGCACCTGGCAGATAAGACTTTAGATATTCACCAGTTTCTGGTATCCAAGGTCGGTGTCCGAGATGTGGCGCCCGGCAATGGTGACCGGACGGTCACCTACCATGATCCCTGCCATTTGAAAAAATCGCTCAAGGTTTTTGCCGAACCCCGCGCCATTCTCAACGCCAGCCGCGGGTATCGCCTCAAGGAGATGAGCGAATCCGACTGGTGCTGCGGCATGGGCGGCAGCTTCAATGTCCAGTATTACGAAATTTCCAGCCATATCGGAGAACGCAAGCGGAACAACATCGTGGCCACCGGCTGCGATGTTGTGGCCACGGGCTGCCCGGCCTGCATGATGCAGATTTCCGACGCGCTCTCCCAGGCCGGAGATCGGATCGCGGTGAAGCATCCGATAGAAATTTATGCGGAGTCGTTAAACGCTCAATGAAGACATCCCTAAAACCGATCAAGCCCAAAAACATTTCCGATCAGGTGTTCGAACAGCTGCGGGACCTCATTTACCGCGGCGAATTGCGCCCCGGCGACCAAGTGCTGCCCGAAAGAGATCTTTCCCTGGCGTTGGGCGTGAGTCGCACCACGGTGCGCAACGCCATCAACAAATTGGTGGTGCTGGGGCTCCTGGAACACAAGCAGGGCCAGGGAACGTTCGTGCGTCATCCCGATACCCGGACCCGACATCCCCTGGCTGAGGCCCTGCGGATGGAGATGGAAGGGGCGACCTTCGAGGACCTCCTGGAAGTACGCATGGGGCTGGAGTGCAATGCCGCGATGCTGGCCGGCAAGCGTGCGGACGAAGAAGACATCAATCATATGATCGACTGCCTGGAGGCCATGGAAGAGGATTTTCGCCAGCATGGAAAGAACATCAATCCGGATGTGGATGCCGATTTTCACATGGCCATCGCTTACGCCACCAAGAATCCGGTGCATATTTACGTCATGAAGAATTTTCATGATTTTCTTTTTGTGGGCATCCAGGAAAACCTGCGCCTGCTATATGAGGACGCCAAAAACATCGAGGAGGTCTTGGCCCAGCACCGCAAAGTATTCGACGCGATCCAGCGCCGCGACCCGGAGATGGCCTTCAGCGCCATGAAGCTGCACATCCGCTACGTCTTGCTGTTTTTCCGGGATCACAATAGCAAAACCTGGCTGGATAAGATCCGTGTGACAGACTCCTGATCCCAATTGCGTTTCAGACCAAAACCATACGGCTTGCCGGCGATTGCCGGCAGGCCGTATGGTTTATCAGGGCAAGATTGCGTGGGGGGAGAAGCCTAAAGCAAGCTCTCGAAGAAATCGTTGCCCTTGTCGTCGATCAGGATGAAGGCCGGGAAGTCTTTGACCGTGATCATGTAGATGGCCTCCATGCCCAGCTCCGGGAAGGCCACGACCTCCACGTTGGTGATGCATTCCTTGCCCAGACGGGCGGCCGGACCGCCGATGGAGCCCAGGTAGAAGCCGCCGTATTGCTGGCAGGCGTCCAGGACCTGCCTGGAGCGGTTGCCCTTGGCCAGCATGACCATGGAAGCCCCGCGGGCCTGAAAGAGGGGCACATAGGGATCCATGCGGGCGGCCGTGGTGGGACCGAAAGCGCCGGAAGCATAGCCCGGCGGGGTTTTGGCCGGTCCGGCATAGTAGATGATGTGGTTCCTGATGTAGTCCGGCAGGTCCTCGCCCCGATCGAGCATCTCCTTGAGTTTGGCATGGGCGATGTCCCGGGCCACCACGATTTTGCCGGTCAGCAAGAGGGGGGTGGCCACCGGGTATTGGGTGAGGGTGGCGCGGATGGCCTCCATGGGTTGGTCGAGGTCGATGGCCACGGCGTCGTTCATGGCCAGGCCGGGTTCCGGCAGAAAACGGGCCGGATCGGTGTCGAGCTTTTCGAGGAAGACGCCCGCGGGGGTGATCTTGGCCTTGATGTTGCGGTCGGCGCTGCAGCTGACGCCGATGCCGATGGGGCAGGAGGCGCCATGGCGCGGCAGGCGGACGATACGCACGTCGTGGCAGAAGTATTTGCCGCCGAACTGGGCGCCGATGCCCAGATCCCGGGAAATCTGCAGAACTTCTTCCTCCAGGGCCATATCCCGGAAGGCGTGGCCGCCGGCACTGCCCTGGGTGGGCAGGGCATCGAGGTAGCCGGCCGAGGCCAGTTTGACGGTTTTAAGGGTCATCTCGGCCGAGGTGCCGCCGATCACGATGGCCAGGTGGTAGGGCGGGCAGGCGGCCGTTCCCAGGCTTTTCATCTTGGCGGTGATAAAGGGGATCAGGGTGTCGGGGTTCAGGACAGCCTTGGTCTCCTGGTAGAGGTAGGTCTTGTTGGCCGAACCGCCGCCCTTGGCCACGAAGAGAAATTTGTAGCTGTCCCCGGGGGTGGCGTAGAGCTCGATCTGGGCCGGCAGGTTGCAGGCCGTATTTTTTTCATCGAACATGCTCAAGGGGGCGTTCTGGGAATAGCGCAGGTTGTTGCGCGTATAGGCATTGAAAACGCCCCGGGCGATGGCCGCTTCATCGGCGTCGCCGGTGGTCCACACCTGCTGGCCCTTTTTCCCCATGACGATGGCTGTTCCGGTATCCTGGCACATGGGAAATTCTCCCTCGGCCGAAATGACGGCGTTCTTCAGCATCTCCAGGGCCACGAAGCGGTCGTTCTGGGAGGCTTCCGGATCATCCAGAATGCGCCGCAGGGATTCGAGATGGCGGGTCCGGTACAGGTGGGACACGTCTCGGAAGGCTTCTTCCGTCAGGGCGGTCAGGGCCTCCGGTTGAATGATGGTCATATCCCGACCCTCGAAACTGGCTTGCGTGATTCCGTCCTGGGTGATGAGGCGGTATTCGGTGTCGTCCTTTCCCAGCGGGAACATGTCCTGGTAGCTGAATTCGGTCATCGCGAGAACTCCTCCTTGTAAAAAAGCCCCCGCATCGTGCGGCGGCTGAATTTCGGGATAAGGCCGACTCCGCCGATCGTTCCATCGGCAAAACCCCGCCTTCGGCAGGGCCAAGTTAGCTGTGCCGGATGTTATGGCCCTGCGGCGGATCCGTCAGGCGGCATCCAAAATATGGCGCATTTTTTCGCTGAGCTGTTTCATGTTAAAGGGTTTTTGGATAAAGTCATTGCAGCCCCGTTCCAGGATCTCCGAGGCCTCGCCGCTGATGCTGTAGCCGCTGGAGAGAAGCACCTTGATATCCGGGTTGATTTTTTTCAATTCGTCGTAGGTTTTGCCCCCGCCCATATCCGGCATGATCATGTCCAGGATGACGAGATCGATTTCCTTCTCGTGGTCTTTGTAGGCCGCCAGGGCTTCCAGGCCGTTGCGGGCCGTGATGACTTTGTAGCCCAGCTCGTGCAATATCTCTTCGCCCACTTCCATGGTGATGTCCTCGTCATCCACCAGAAGAATAGTTTCACTGCCCTGCCGCAGTTCGCGCGGCTTCCGGGCCTCTTGTTCGACAATCTTGTCGGAGGCCGGCAGATAGAGGTTGAAGGTCGTGCCACGTCCCTTTTCGCTGTAGACGTTGATGTGGCCGCCATGGTTCTTGATGATGCCGTAGGCCGAGGCCAGCCCTAAGCCGGTGCCGCGTCCCATCTCCTTGGTGGTGAAGAAAGGCTCGAAAATGCGCTCCTGGGTGGCCTGGTCCATGCCGACGCCGGTGTCGACCACCGAGAGCTTGACATAGCGGCCGGGCTTCACCTTGTAAGGCGTTTTGTAGGTGTCGTCCAATTCCACGTCTTCGCTCAGCAGATGCAGATCGCCGCCGCCCGGCATGGCCTGCCAGGCGTTGACAAAAAGGTTGAGGAAGACCTGTTCCATCTGGCCGCGATCCACGTCCACCGGCCAGGTGTCCCGAAGATACGCGGTGTGGATGCGGATTTCCTTCTTGGTGCGGCCGAACATCTGGGCGCTCTGGCTCACAAGCGCCCCCAGGGCAGTGGTTTTCACATTGTATTTGCCGCCCCGGGCAAACCCCAGCAGCTGTTTGGTCAGCTCCGACCCGTTCTGGATGTATTTTTCGATATTTTTCAGCTTCTCGTAGTGGGCGTGATCCGGCTCGATGCGGGCCAGCATGAGGGAGGCATTGCCCAGGATGCCCATCATGATGTTGTTGAAGTCATGGGCGATGCCGCTGGCCAGGGTGCCGACGGCTTCCATCTTCTGGGCCTGCTGCAGCTGGGCCTCCAGGCGCCGTTTTTCCTTTTCCACCCGCAGGCGCTCGGACACGTCCCGGCCCACGACCCGGAACCCGGCCGGCTCCCCTTTCTGGTCGCGCATGAGGGAAATGGAGAGTTCCAGAACCACTTCCGATGCATCGGGCCGGATGATTTCATAATTCGAAACGGGTTGGGATTCCCCGGTGAGGTAAATGTGGTTGAAGGCGTGGGAGAGCCGATCGGCGCTTTTGGGGCCTGCCAGGTCGCGGTTGTTCATTCCGATCAGTTTGGCGGTCGGGCGGTCGGCCATGCGGCAGAGGGCGCCGTTGACGAAAGTCAGCGTGCCCTGCAGATCGACCTCGAAATACCCCTCCTCCATGCTCTCGATGATGGTGCGATACTTGGCTTCGCTGTCCTGCAGTTGGGCATCCGATTCCCGGCGCTTGTTTATGGTGTACTGGACGTGGGAACCGAAGATGGCAAACAGGCACAATACGAAGATGCGGCTCCAGCTGTTGTAGGAATCGGTCCCGGTCAAACGCTGGAGGAAATCGGCGCCTGGTGTGGAGAAAAAGTAGAAGAGGGATTCCAGCAGCCAATAAACCGCGGCCAGGGCGATGCCGGTCAGCACCATGGATTCGGAGAGGTTTTTGCTTTTGGGGAATTTCAGTGCCATGCCGTCGCCAGTTCAGGATGAGGATCATTCATTTTATAGGCAAAAGTCCGGGGTGAGTCAATCATTGCCGCGCGATTGATCATTGGCCCCGTGTCGGGGGGGACTCACAGATCTGCCAGGCGTCCATGCTCGGCCAGGGAGGCCAACTGGTCCCGGTCCAGAAGGCCGATTTCCCTGCCGTTGACGCGGATCAGTCCCTTGGACGACATGCGGTTCAGGATCCGTGACAGGGTCTCGGGAATCGTGCCGATAATGCTGGCCAGCTGGGCTTTGGAGATGTTGAGCGCCAGGCGTTCCGCGCCCTGCTTCTCGTCGCTGAGATAGAGCAGATAGGACGCCAGACGGGCCGGGACTTCCTTGAGAGAGATGCTTTCGATCTGCACCGTAAATTCCCGCAGGCGGTTGGACAGGATGGCCAGCATGTTGAGGGCCAGGGTGGGGCGGGCCCGGATCAGGTCCACAAAAGCCCGGCGCGGGAAAAACAGCAGGCGGCTTTCGGTGATGGCCTGGGCGTTGGCCGGAAAGGAATCGCCGGCAAAGACCGCCACCTGCCCCAGGGGTTCTCCGCTGCCCAGGATGTGCAGGATCTGTTCCTTGCCCTCGGGGGACATCTTGAACACCTTTATTTGGCCGCTGAGGATCAGAAAAAAACCGCGGCCCTCCTCGCCGTCGCTGAAGACCAACTGGTTGCGCTGATAGGTGCGCTCGGAGGCAATCTGCTGGATACGCTCCAGCTCCCCGTCGGGCAATCCCCTGAAAAACAAGACGTTGGCAAGCAATTGGCGGATATCCGTTTCCATGGTGCTCCTCGCTGGGGCGGCGTTTGAGGGACCGTGTCGTGCCGATGATGCCCCACGCCTTAGATCAAAAAGATTGACCTAAGTCAATTTTTGAGGTTGCCCGCTATGGTACCATAAAAAATGAATGCTATTTATCTATTGACAGTCCATCGGTGAGAAAGATACGCATGACGATACAGACAATTGCCTTCACGCAGATCCAACTCGCCCGTCGCTTTACCGGATCCCGGGGTACTGCACTTCCATAGCGCCTGTTGGCCCTCTTATTGCCGCCGAATGAAATGACCGCCTAACGGAACGTTTTCAGAGCCGCAGGACACCCCATAAAATGTTTTGAACGGATTTACCGACACCACGGCAGGCACGGATCATGAAAAAAAAGTATATTATTGCAGGATCCCTCATTGTCCTGGGCGTTCTTATCGCGTTTCCCCTTTTCAGCATGACCTACTACACCATGGTGCGTACCTCCACCCCGCAGTTTTGCTCGTCCTGCCACGAAATCGGTTTTGCTTACAATACCTGGAGAACCTCCACCCACGTCAACAACGGCCAGGGGTTCGTCGCCGTTTGCATGGACTGCCATCTTCCCGCCCCACAAAACACGTTCGACTTTTTTTACGCCAAGACCTTCCACGGTCTCAAAGACGTGGCGGCACATTTCTTCGCGGGCCCGTACAATCACGAGGAGAGTCGGGAGAAAGCCTACGCCTCCATCAAAAACGATCAATGCCTGAAATGTCACCAAAACCTCATCTATATGCCCTATAAACGCGGGGCCATGCTGGCCCATCGGTCGGTCCTCTATCCCCGGCCGGGGTATGAGCTGAGCTGTTTTGATTGCCACCGGAACCTGGTGCATAACGAGAAGCCTTATTACAACTATAAAACGTGTGGTTAGCGGCTGTTCTCAAAAGCATTTTGGGCACACGCGTCCGATCAGGCGCTTTAACTGCGGTGGGCTTTTATCCAGCATACAAGGAGGGGCGAGCAGTGAAAAAGGAACGCATAGCAATGATGTGGGTGGCGATGCTTCTGATTTTGGGGAGTTGGCACCCCCAAGTCGCCGCTGAGGAACCGCAAGCCACGAATTTCCCCAAAGCCAAAGCGTTTCGTATCGAGCGCGGCATGTCCCCGGCGGCCCAAGCCTGTATCGAATGTCACAAGGCGGAAAGCCCCGCGATTTTCGTGGATTGGTCCATGAGTCTTCACGCCAAGGCCAATATCACCTGTCTGGACTGCCATCAGGCCGAAGCGACCGACGCGGATGTAAGCCAGCAGCACTTCAAGCAGTATGAACGGACCGACACGCCCTGGGGCACAGCCGATTATCGGGCGCCGGTGTCCGCGGTGGTGACCCCCAAGGATTGCTCTCGCTGTCATCCGGATGAAGTCAAGCAGTACGGCCAAAGCAAGCATGCGCACACCCTGGAGATCATTTGGAAAATAGACCCCTGGCTGAATGCCGGCCTGAACAGCGATGTCGAGCGGGCAACCGGCTGCTTTCATTGCCATGGCACGGTATTGAAGACAAAAGACGGCCAGTTGGACCCCTTGACATGGCCCAACGTGGGGGTGGGAAGGCGCAACATGGACGGCAGCCTCGGCAGTTGCAGCAGCTGTCATACCCGGCACCGGTTCTCCGTCATGGACGCCCGCAAACCGGAAGCCTGCGGCCAGTGCCACCTCGGCCCCGACCATCCCCAAATCGAGATTTTCAAGGAATCCAAACATGGCGACATTTATGACGCCTTCGGCCAGGATTATAACTGGGACGCCGCACCGGGGACCTGGACGCCGGGCGTGGACTACCGCGGTCCCACCTGCGCGTCGTGCCACATGTCAGGGTCCGGCAAGGTGTTGACCTCCCACAACGTGGGCGAACGCCTTTCCTGGGAACTCCAGGCGCCGCTCACGATTCGTCCGTCGGAGTTCAAACCCTTTCCATCGCCCACCAACTGGGAAGTGGAACGCAACAAAATGAAAGACGTCTGCCTTCAGTGCCATGGACCTGAGTGGGTGAACGACCACTTTATCAAGCTGGACAAGGTGGTCATGGACTATAATGACGTTTACTTCAAACCGATGAAGAAGAAGCTGGACGAACTCTATGCCAAGAAACTGATGGATCCCCAAAAGTTTTTTACGGAGCCGCTCTTTTTCGAGTTCTATGAGTTGTGGCACCATGAAGGCCGACGGGCCCGCATGGGGACGGCCATGATGGCCCCGGACTATACCTGGTGGCATGGTTTTTATGAATGCAAGAAGCGCTATGTCCACTTCATGAAGGAAGCCGACGACTTGCTGAAAAATAACCAAAAGGCCTATGAGGCCCCGGTGTTTCCGGGATCCGGCGGCAACACCCAGAAACCGCCCGAGATTTTCGGCAAAGCCGAATAGAACCGGGGCCGTATCCGGTTTGACAAGGGTAACCATAAACGCGTGGGGGGGCAGGGGCGTAACGCTTCGGCCCCCCATGCGTTGGTTCGTGTGGCGTTTCCCTCTGGCGATCACTGGGCGGAGACGCGATGCGTATTCATCCGCCTGCTGGCCAGCGCGAGAAACCGGCACCCTATACTTCCCCGTACCCCGCCCGTACCCCTCCTGATGCGACCGGGTAGGAGCGCTTGCCCCCCCCAGCGCCCTGATTACCCCGTCGCTACCCAAGCCTTTCCCGTTTTTTTGAGGATCTGAAGGGAAAGTTGACTTACGTCAATGCGCATTTACGGTCATGGGGATAGATAGGCGGACAGGATGAACGAAAAGGACGACAGTCAAAGCGGTTAACCCATATCCTCAAGGAGGCATTCCATGTTTTGTTTTCAATGCGAACAGACGGCCAAAGGCGAAGGCTGCACCAAACTCGGCGTGTGCGGCAAACAGCCGGATACGGCGGCCTTGCAGGATCTTTTGATTTACGCGGTAAAAGGGCTTTCGATGGTGGCCCGGGCCGGCCTCAAGGTTGGCGTACGGGCCGGCGCCGTGGACCAATTTGTCTGCGAGGCGATTTTCTCCACCCTGACCAATGTGGATTTCGATCCGGACCGCTTCGTGGCCCTGATCAACGAATGTGTGGCCCTGCGGAGCCGGTTGGCGACCAAGGTCAAAGCGGCCGGCGGGCAGGTGGACGAGGGCCAGGCGGCGGTCACCTTCACGCCGGAAGCCACCCGCGAAGGCATGGTGGCCCAAGGCGGGACGGTGGGCGTTCCCACGGGGCCGGAGATCAACGTGGATATCCGTTCCCTGCGGGAACTTTTGGTCTACGGCACCAAAGGTCTGGCCGCCTACGCGGATCATGCCCGGATCCTGGGACAGGAAGACCCGGCCATCTATGATTTCATTTACGAGGCCATGGCCGCCACCCTGGACGAGAGCCTCGGGGTGGACGAGCTGGTGGGCCTGGCCCTCAAGTGCGGGGAGGTGAACCTGCGGGCCATGGAACTCCTGGATGCCGGCAACACCGGCACTTACGGCCACCCGGTGCCCACCAAGGTGCCCCTGGGGGCCAAACAGGGCAAGGCCATCCTCGTTTCGGGGCACGATCTCAAGGATCTCGAGGAGATCCTCAAACAGACTGCAGGCAAGGGCATCAACGTCTATACCCACGGCGAGATGCTGCCCTGCCACGGGTATCCGGGGTTGAAAAAATATTCCCATTTCTACGGGCACTACGGCACCGCCTGGCAGAACCAGGCCAAGGAATTCGCCGCTTTCCCGGGCGCCATTCTGATGACCACCAATTGCATCCAGCGGCCGGCGGAAAGTTATAAGGATAACATTTTCACCACCGGCCTGGTGGGCTGGCCCGGAGTGTCGCATATCGCCGACAAGAACTTTGCCCCGGTGATCGCGAAAGCCCTGGACATGCCGGGTTTCAGCGCGGATGCGCCCGGTAAGGAAGTCCTGGTGGGCTTCGGCCACAATGCCGTCCTGGGGGTGGCCGGACAAGTTGTCGAGGCCGTCAAGAACAAGGCCATCCGGCACTTTTTCCTGGTGGGGGGCTGCGACGGGGCCAAGACCGGCCGCAACTACTACACCGAACTGGTGGAGAAGATCCCTGGGGACTGCGTCGTGCTGACCCTGGCCTGCGGCAAGTTCCGTTTCTTCGACAAGGATCTGGGGGACATCGGCGGCATTCCACGCCTGCTCGATATCGGCCAGTGCAACGATGCCCATTCGGCGATTCAGATTGCGGTGGCCCTGGCCGGGGCGTTTGACTGCGGCGTGAACGATTTGCCCCTGTCCATGATTTTGTCCTGGTACGAGCAGAAAGCCTGTGTGATTCTGCTCTCCCTGTTGCATCTGGGGATCCGGGACATCCGCCTGGGACCCAGCCTGCCGGCCTTCATTTCGCCCAACGTGCTGGATGTACTGGTGAAAAACTTCAACATCATGCCCATCGGCTCCCCGGACGAGGATCTGAAGGCCATCCTGGGGTAGCGGGATCGGACTGGCTATCCGTTTGATCGGCATTATCCTAGACGGGCGGTCGGCCAACGTTTCCGGCCGCCCGCCAGGCGCACGTTCAACGGGAGGATACAGCGATGAAATGCCCGGGACAGGATATGCAATTCTGGAAAGCAGGGGATATTTTCGAAGTGGAATGCCCCCATTGCGGCCGTACCGTGGAGTTTTTCAAAGACGACACGGCCCGGCGCTGCGGCCACTGCGGCCATCGTTTTGCCAATCCCAAAATGGATTTCGGCTGTGCCGCCTATTGCCCCTTTGCCGAACAATGCATCGGCGATCTGCCGCCCGAGGTGGCCGCCCAGCAGGAAAATCTGCTGAAGGACAAGGTGGCCGTGGCTGTCAAACAATACTATGGCCGGGATTTCCGGCGCATTGGCCATACTTCCCGCGTAGCCCGTTATGCCGAACAGCTGGCCCGGGCGGAAAACGCCAACCTGGCGGTGGTGTTGGCGGCGGCCTTTCTACTGGATGTGGATCAGGCCGGACCGTCCCAGACGCCCGGCGATAAGGACGGGACCGGCCGCGGCAATGGGGGGACGGCGGTGGCACGGGCCATTTTGGACCGGGTCCATGCCCGCCAGGACATGACGGACGCGGTTTGTGATGTGATCCAACAGGTCCAGGGCGGCAACGGCGATGCCTCCCGCGAGGTGGGGGTTGTGCGCGATGCCATGCTCCTGGCCGGGTTGGAAGAACAGAAAAGAGACGGGAATCTGCAAGCGGACAGCCTGTCCAGGATGTCGACGGCCTGTCATACCGCCGCCTGTCAGCAGCAAGCCGAAACTCTCCTGAATGCGTGAAAACGGAACTAATGAGGTAAGCATCAATGAAAGTCGTGCGAAAGATCATCGAAATCGACGAAGAACTCTGCGACGGCTGCGGCCAGTGCGTCACCGGGTGTGCGGAAGGGGCGCTCGCCATTATCGACCACAAGGCGCGTGTCATTTCGGACAATCTGTGTGATGGCCTGGGCGCCTGCATCGGGGAGTGTCCCACCGGCGCCCTGCAGATCGTGGAGCGCGAAGCCGAGGAGTTCGACGAGAACGCGGTCGAGAATCACCTGGCGCAGCAGCCCCGCGAACAAGCGGTCAGCACACCGGCCATGGGGGGCGGGTGCCCGTCGGCCGGCATCCAAATGTTCACCCCGCAGGCTCCGGATGCCGGGCCGCGCCACAAGGCGGCCAAGGACGATGAAATGCCTTCCGCCCTGTCCCACTGGCCGATCAAACTGCGCCTGGTACCGCCCCATGCGCCGTTTTTAAAGGAGGCGGATTTGCTGGTATTGGCCGATTGCGGCGCCATTGCTTTTCCTACGCTGCATCGCGACTTGCTGCAGGGCCGCGTGGTGCTGGCGGGCTGTCCTAAATTTGATGATGTGGCCCTGTACGAAGAGCGGCTCACCCAGATTTTCAGGCAGGCGCACATCCGGACCGTTACCGTGGTCCGCATGGAGGTCCCCTGTTGCGCCGGGCTGCAAGCCCTGGTGCTGAAATGCCTCCGGTCGTCCGGTGCAGACATCCCGGTGGAAGAAATCGTGATTTCCGCCACGGGCCGGCGGGTGGACCCCTCCCGCCGTTTATCCTGAGCTGCCGGGGATCAGGGGCATGGTGGCCCCCGGTCCCGATGTGCCAAAACGCAAAACTTGCAAGTCCGGCACGAGTCTGCTATCACTTGCCTTGCTTGGAAGCCTACTGCGCAGCGGGTGTTAACACCCGTTACTTGGCGCCATCCCCTCGAATCCCTATTGCATCTTCAAGCAGTGTGTTCAGGCTTCTGATTTTCCGTAGCAATTGCCTCATATTTTTTATTTTATGAGACAGTCTGTCTCAGATTAACGCCCTTATGCCTATCGATCCCTGATCGGCTGGCCTGGTGTCGGGTTTTGGGTTCTGTCTCACGACGGCGATGGCCGCAGCGGTTGGCCTTGTGTATCACAAAGACAGTGTCGCGGTTTGGCGATCGTTTTCCCGGATTGCGGTATGCTGAAATAAATTTATAGAATTCAATGGGTTGTAAATTTTCGCATTCAATGGCATGCCATTTGAAATAGAAACAGGCACAATGACGACCGATAGCACCCCAGGGGGAACTACCGGGAGTATCTATAGGAGCCTGTTCAGCCTTGAAACCTTGCGACCAGAACATTCTAAAGACGCTGCACCTCGTGGATGAGATGATCGCCCTGGCGAACCGCGGCGACGAAGACCGCGAGGACGTGGGATGCGGCGTCTTGTACGGTGTCCTCAGAGATACGGCCTATAAGCTGAAGCGTATGGCCGAGGAAGAAAAGCGTTCCCATCAGGAAAAGGGGTGGTGGCCCCTGGAGCAATGATACCCTGATCGATTTCAACCGTGGTTTTTTGTTAAATTATTTCACCTTAATTTTTTTAAAGGAGGATGACGAGTGTCAACGTTAAAAGGAAGCCAGACCGAGAAGAACTTGCTCGCCTCGTTTGCCGGGGAATCCCAGGCGCGTAATCGCTATACCTATTTCGCCAAACAGGCCCAAAAAGACGGTTACGTTCAGATTGCGCGCATTTTTGAAGAAACGGCCAATCAGGAAAAGGAGCATGCCAAACGGCTGTTCAAGTTTCTCGAAGGGGGCGAAGTCGAGGTGGTGGCCGCCTTCCCGGCCGGTGTTATCGGTGGAACCTACGACAATTTGATGGCCTCCGCCGATGGTGAGCGTTACGAACACACGGAAATGTATCCGGGGTTTGCCAAAGTGGCTCGCGAAGAGGGCTTCGATGCGATCGGCATGGTCATGGAAATGATTGCGGTGGCCGAGAAACAGCACGAAAAACGCTATGTCGAATTGGCCGGCAACCTGAAGGCCGACCGGGTCTTCAAGCGGGAACAGACCGCCAAGTGGCGTTGTTTGAACTGCGGTTACGTAACCGAGGGCGTCCAGGCGCCTGAGATGTGCCCGGCCTGCGCCCACCCCCAGGCCTATTTCGAACTGCTGGGCGAGAACTGGTAGCCATCACCCACCGCCCCCTGCATCCCTGCCCGGCCGGGGGGATGCGGGCGGCCCCAACGGGGTCGTCGAAGATCCCAAGCCATAAGGAGAGAAAAATGGCCGAACGCTATGAAATTTACAAGTGCGAACTTTGTGGCAACATCGTCGAAGTCCTGCATGGCGGTGCCGGTGAGCTGGTTTGCTGCGGACAGCCCATGAAGTTGTTTACCGAAAATACGGTCGATGCCGCCAAAGAAAAGCACGTGCCGGTGGTTGAAAAAGTCGACGGTGGCTTTAAGGTCAAGGTGGGCTCGGTGGCGCACCCCATGGAAGAGAAACATTACATTGAATTTATCGAAATCATCGCCGACGGCAAGATTTACCGGCAGTATCTCAATCCGGGCGACGCCCCCGAGGCGGTGTTCAATATTGCGGCCAGCAACGTGACGGCCAGGGAGTATTGCAATCTGCACGGGCTGTGGAAGGCCTAAGCGCTCCGTCCGCAGCTACGTCTGCGTAAACGCCGGCGGGGTCGGCCCGATCAGGCGGGGCGCACTCCGGCATGGTCGGGTGGGTGCCGGATGCCCAGCCGACGACCCCGCAGCGGGGAGGTGGCTCATGACCATATGGAAATGTTCCAACTGCGGCTATACCGTCAAGCAGGAAAAACCCCCGGAACCGTGTCCGTCCTGCGGCGAGAAGTGCGAGTTTCTCAACGCCACGTGCTATACGCCCGACTGCCGCGACCAGGAGATCGACAAGCGGATCCGTTAAGAAGGAGAATGATACCATGGGCAGGGCATTGATCGTCTACACCACCCGTACGCAGGAAACCCGGCAGATCGCGGATCTGATCGCGGAGGGGATTCGTTTTTCCGGCCATGAGGCTGTTGTCCAGGATGTGAAGGACATCAAAAAGGAAGGGGACCTGGCAGGTTACGACGCCTATCTCTTCGGCTCGCCGACCTATCACGGGGAGATGATCCAGCCCATGAAGACCTTTCTTTTCCTGGCGGAAAAGGCGGATCTGGCCGACAAGGTGGGGGGGGCCTTCGGCGCTCACGGATGGAGCACGGAAGCCCAGGAACGGATCTACCAGACCATGAAAACAGTTTTCAAGATGGATATGGTCAGCGGCCCGCTCCTTTTGAAATCCGCCAGTCTCGGGGGCGGCCTCCAGATGGCCCAGGACTACGGGCGCGACATTGCCAAGAAGATGACCTGAACTTCTATTCCTGCACGGGCGGTGACGTCTTCCCGACCGGCAGACACCACGACCACAAGGAGGCATCATGACAACACCTCAACATTGTCCAGGCTACGAAAACTTTCGCAATCTGAAATCCTTTACCTGCAAATGCTCCGAATGCGGCGCCGAGATTGAGATTTTTTCAGATGAATTTGACCGCAAGCACCAATGCAAAGGGTGTGGCAAACCGATCGATTTTACCCAGTGTGAACTGACCGGCGAGGCCCAAAGCCTGTCTCCCCGCTGACGCTGATCTATAGCCCGCCGTGAAGGCACTTTTTCCCGGCGGAGGATGCCCATGCTATCGCCCAACCGGCGGGTCGGAATACGGCCTGCATCCGGTACAGGGGATGTGTCACCCTGATTTACGGAGGAATTGTCAATGGATGTGGTCACCCTATCGCGTTTGCAATTTTATGCAACATCGGCCTTTCACTTCCTTTTTGTCCCCCTGACATTAGGGCTGAGCTGGATCGTCGCCTATATGGAAACCAAGTACGTCCGCACCGGCGATGAGACCTACCTGACCATGACCAAGTTCTGGGGAAAGATCTTTCTCATCAATTTTGCCGTAGGGGTTGTCACCGGCATTACCCTGGAATTTCAGTTCGGCACCAACTGGTCAGGCTATTCGGCCTATGTGGGCGATATTTTCGGCTCCCTGCTGGCCATCGAGGCCACGGCCGCCTTTTTCCTGGAATCCACTTTCATCGGGGTCTGGATCTTTGGCTGGCAGAAGCTGGCGCCCAAAACCCACGCCATCGTCGCCTGGTTGGTGGCCATCGGTTCCAATGTGTCGGCGGTCTGGATCCTGATCGCCAACTCCTGGATGCAGCACCCGGTGGGCTACACCATGCGCAACGGCCGGGCCGAACTGACCGACTTTCTGGCGGTGGTCACCCAGCCCTTCGCGGTCACGCAAATCGTTCACGTGTTGAGCAGCGCCCTCCTTCTGGCCGGCTTTCTCATCATGGGAATCAGTGCCTATCACCTTCTGAAAAAGCAGAACATTGACTTTTTCACCCGCTCTTTCCGGATCGGCGTGGTGTGCGGCCTGGTGGGGTCCCTGGCGGTCGCCATTTTAGGCGATTTCCATGCCAAGGAAGTTACCGAAAAGCAGCCGGTCAAACTGGCCGCCATGGAATCGCTGTGGAAAACCACCCGGCAGGCACCGATTTATCTATTTGCGATTCCGGATGAGGAGAACGGCCGCAATGCGGTGGAATTCCTGTCCATCCCGGGCGCGCTGAGTTTTCTGGGCTATGGCAACTTCAACGCCGAGGTCAAGGGGCTGAATGACTTCCCCCGGGATGAACGGCCGCCGGTTCTGCCCGTTTTTCTGGCGTTTCGGGGCATGGTGGCGCTGGGAACTTACTTTATTTTGATCACGATCGTGGCCTTTATCCGGCGCAACAAATTATTGGAAAGCCCGCTGCTGCTGAAGATCCTGCTGTTCTCGATCCCCCTGCCTTACCTGGCCACCCAATTGGGATGGGTGGTGACCGAACTGGGGCGCCAGCCCTGGATCGTCTGGGGGATGCTGCGCACGAGTGCCGCGGGCTCACCGATCGCCGTCAGCCAGGTGGTCACAACCCTCGTGGGTTTCAGCCTGGTTTACACGTTGCTGGGCGTTGCCGGCTATTATCTGATTATTCAGCACGCCAAACGGGGGCCGGCGGCCACGGCGGCCTAGACAGGCCAACGGCATCGGTGTAGAGCTGCAAGTCATCTGAACTACTTTCGTTTGAGAGGGCGCAATGGATCTACAGGCTATTTGGTTTTTTCTCTGGGGATTATTATGGGCGGTTTTTTTCATGACCGACGGATTCGATTTTGGTGTCGGCACCCTATACCCTTTTCTGGGCAAGACGGATGAAGAAAAGCATACCATGATCGCGGCCATCGGGCCCTTGTGGGATGGCAACGAGGTCTGGCTGATATCGGCCGGCGGCGTCACCTTTGCCGCCTTTCCCCTGGTCTATGCAGTCATGTTCTCCACACTCTATTCCGCCTTGATGCTGATTCTCTTCACCCTGATCCTGCGGGGGGTATCCTTCGAGTTTCGCAACCAGGTGGAAGATCCGCGTTGGAAGCGCATCTGGGATACCTGCATTTTTATCGGTAGTGCCGGGCCGGCACTGCTTTTCGGGGTGGCTTTCGCCAATATTTTCCAAGGCATTCCCTTTGACGGCGCAGGCGTCTACCATGGTTCCTTGTTTACCCTTTTAAATCCCTACGGCTTGTTGGGGGGCGTTCTTTTCCTGGTACTTTTTCTCCAGCACGGCGCATTGTGGCTGGGGATCAGAACCGGCGGAGCCCTCCAGGTACGCGCAACACGACTGGCCGCCCTGCTGTGGCCCTTGGTGGTCGTGGTGGCGGTGGTCTTTCTGGTGGCCAGTTGGTTCAAAACCAATCTTTACGTCAACTACCTGGCCCATCCGGCCCTGTTTATCGTCATCGCCGTGACCGTATCGGCCCTCTTGGCCGTGAGGGTTTTCATCGCCCGCCAAGCCTGGTTTACGGCCTGGTTCGCTTCGGCCCTGACCATCGTCGGCGCCACCTTTTTCGGTGTCATCGGGTTGTTCCCGAATCTCTTTCCTTCCAGCCTGGACGCGGTCTTCAATCTGACGGCCCGCAATGCCAGCTCCAGCCCGTTGACCCTGAAGATCATGCTGGTGGTGGCCATTATCTTCGTTCCGATCGTCCTGGTTTATCAGGCCTGGTCTTACAATCTGTTCAAACACAGGGTATTGCCCGCCGACCTGGCACATGAGGAAACCTATTGAGCAGGGAAGGAACGCGGCTTTTCCAAAGGAGATGTGCCATGCAAACGGTGAAAGTGCTTGTCGTGATGCTGGTGTTAATGGGGTTTGTCGGACTGGCGGGGGCTTACACCATCCAGACGGAAAACAAGGGGGAGGCCCGGATTACCCTGGACGGCGGCCGGAGCGGTCCGGTGCCCTTTCCCCACCGGGTCCACCAGACGGCCCTGGACGACTGCAAGGTTTGTCACGACCTCTTCCCGCAGCAGGCCGGCGCTATCGATACCCTGAAAGCCAGCGGCACGTTGAAAGCCAAGCAAATCATGAACAAAAGCTGTATCAAGTGCCATAAGGAATTGAAAAAAGAGGGCAAGAAAACGGGACCGACCACTTGCAAAACCTGCCACGCCAAAAAATGAGGGTTTAGGGCCGGCGGATAGACAAAGGAGCATTGCGCATGTTGGTTGTCGGATTACAGGGGAGCCCGCGACGCAAGGGCAACAGCCGCTATCTGCTGGAGAATTTCCTGCAGGCCGCGGCTTCGTTCGGCGCCCAGACGCGCATGATCGAGGTGGACCGCTGTGATATTCGCCCCTGTAAGGAATACACCGTATGCGAGAAGAAGGGCTACTGCCCCATCGAAGATGACATGCTGCGGGAAGTCTACGGTCTGATTCGCCGGGCCGATCTGGTGGTGGCGGCCACGCCGGTGTTTTTTTATAATATGACGGCCCAGCTCAAGGCGCTTATCGACCGTTGCCAAACCTTCTGGGCGCGCAAGTATCGCCTGCGCTGGCGCGATCCCCGTCGCAAAATCAAGAAAGGGTATTTGCTTTCGGTGGCGGCCACCCGGGGCAATACGCTGTTTGACGCCATCCACTTGACCATGCAGTATTTTTATGATGCCATCGATGCCGAATATGCCGGCCATTTGACCTATCGCGGCATCGAAGGCCCCAAGGATATGGCCCACCACACCACGGTCCTCGACGATATTCAGCGCGCCGTGGCCGGCCTCATGGGGCCCCTGGCGGAGCGCAAGCGACTGCTGATCCTGGGCCCCCGCGGCACCTGTGCCACGCAGTTGACGGCGGCCCTGGTGCGGGCCAGGGCCGCCGAGCGTTTCGACGTGCGCGTGGCCGGCCTGGAACCGGGTGCGGGGGTTGACGGCGACGCTGTACGGGTCATGGCGGTGCGCGGTTGGGACATCGAATATGAACACCCCCTTTCCGTCGATACCGCCCTCGACGGCTGGCGGCCCGACCTGACCCTGGCTTTGGGCGCCGATATGCCGGTATCCGGCAGGGGCGAGGTCATCCAGTGGGAGTTGCCCGCCGGGCGGCCGGAGGGTGCCGACCATCTGGGGGCCTTATGTGATCTGCTCGATGAACGAATTGCCGCCTTGATCCATTGATCAAAGATCGGTATAACCTCGGAGACAAGTGTAACGATATCTTGAAGGCAAAGGAGGAAGCGTTCCATGGACAAGTATGTGTGCACGATTTGCGGTTATGTCTACGACCCGGCCCAGGGTGATCCCGACAACGATGTGGCTCCCGGTACCGCCTGGGAGGATGTGCCCGAAGACTGGGTCTGCCCGATTTGCGGGGCCGGCAAGGACGATTTCGAAAAAGAAGAGTAGTCACCGTCTATCCGCACCAGCGAAGCTTGTTTCAATGCCCTTTTCAACCGCCGCAGGATTGGAAAGGGCATTGATTTTGCTGCGCGGCGTCTTATCTTTTCACTCTGGTTCGGGCAGGCGGTGGCTCACGCCGCAGCGTTGCCCAGCGATCCCCGAAGCGTCGTTGCCATTACCATGAACACCGGTAGCCAACCCGCCAACCGTAACCGGCGGCCTTGGCGGATGGCCTTCAACGTCCCAATATCCTCTTCCGCCGACAAATGCCCATTGGCATTAGGGGCGGGGAGCCAATAGCAACCACCACTTTTTGAGGGAGTAACATGCGACCCATCGAAATTGCGGAAGGAATCTACGACGTCGGCGTGAAGGACTGGAACATCAGGGATTTTCACGGCTACAGCACCCATCAGGGATCGACCTACAACGCCTTTCTGGTGATGGATGAAAAAATCGCCCTGATCGACGCGGTCAAAAAGGATTTTGCGGACCAGCTGCTGGATAACATTGCTCAGATCGTAGACCCCCGGAAGATCGATCTGGTGGTCAGCAACCATACCGAGATGGACCATTCCGGCGCCCTGCCGCGGGTCATGCACCGCATCGGCGAAGCCAAGCCCCTTTACTGTTCCCAAATGGGCGCCAAGAACCTCAAACAGCATTTCTTTCCCGCCTGGAACTACCAGCCGGTCGCAAACGGCGACGAGCTCAGCCTGGGGCGCCGCACCCTGACCTTCTTGGAAACGCGCATGCTGCATTGGCCGGACAGCATGTTTACCTATCTCAAGGAAGACCAGATCCTGTTTTCCAGCGACGCCTTCGGACAGCACTATGCCGGTCCCGAAAAATTTGACGACGAAATCGGCGACCGGATCATGCCCCATGCCAAAAAGTATTATGCCAACATTCTCCTGCTCTATGCGGCCAAAACCCTCAAGCTGCTCGAAAAAGTGCAGGCGATGGGGCTTGCCTTCAAAATGATCTGCCCCGACCATGGCATCCTCTGGCGCAAGGACATCGACAAGATCCTGGGCGCCTACCAACGCTGGTCCAAGCAGGAGACCAAAAACAAGGCCCTGGTGGTCTATGACACCATGTGGCACAGCACCCAGCTCATGGCCGAAGCCATCACCGCCGGGCTGGCGGAAGCCGGCGTCTACGCGGTTCCCATGGATCTGCGTCGCACCGACCGCAGCGACGTGATGACCGAAGTGCTCGATGCCCGGGCCGTACTCGTGGGGTCGCCCACCCTCAACAACCAGATCTTTCCCACGGTCAGCGACTTTCTGACCTATATGAAGGGCCTCAAGCCGAAGAACCGCATCGGGGCGGCCTTCGGTTCCTACGGCTGGAGCGGGGAAGCCGTGCGGCAGATCACCGGCGAACTTGATGCCATGAAGTTCGACCTGGTCGAACCGGGTCTGCGCATTCAGTACGTACCGGACAAGGAAGGCCTGGCCGCCTGCGAAGACTTCGGTCGCAAGGTGGCCGCTGCCATGCAGGCCTGATACCCGTCCCGGTCTTCCGGAGACCACCAGATTAAGGAGCGCAAGGGATGAAAGTGCCGGTCATCGATATCAGCGATTGCACCTTGTGTGCCGGCTGCTATGACATGTATCCCGAGCTGTTCCGCCTGAACGATGCCGGTTTCGTGGAAGTGGTCGATAGGGAATGCTATCCGCAGGCGGAAGTGGACGATGCCATCAAGAACTGCCCCCAGGACTGTATCCACTGGGAGGATGTCTGATCCGCCGGCGCCGTGTTTTTGCTCACGTACCGCCTGTCACCCCAACGAGGAGATCAAGAATGTCTAAAGTCGCCATGTTTGTCTTCAATGGCTCGCCCATGTGCTTCGTGCATGTCCTGCTGAACGCCCTGGACATGCACGGGCGCGGGGACGCGGTGCAAATCGTCATGGAAGGCGAAGCAACCAAGCTGGTGGGCGAACTGGCCAAGCCGGACAACTGGCTTCACGGCCTGTGGCAGAAAGCCCGCGGCACAAATCTGGTGGCCGGCGCCTGCAAGGCCTGCGCCCAGAAGCTGGGCGCCAAAGCCGGCATTGAAGCCGAGGAACTGCCGTTTCTGGACGATATGAACGGACACCCCGGCATGGCGGCCTTTCGCGACCGGGGCTATGAGATCATGACATTCTAATTTCCAAGCACCCGGCCGCACGTTTTTGTTGGTTTTTGGGGAAAAGGGGGAGCGCATGCCGAATCAGGACGCATCCCATCGCGCACTTAAACGCCGCATGCACGACCTCCTGCTGGATGACGATTTCGGGCGGGCCATGGCCGAGCTGACGACCTTGCCCCCGCGGCGGGCGGTGAATCCCCTGTTCGCCTTTTTTTGCAGCTTAACCCCGCTGTTGCGCTGGCGCGCCGTGAGCGGCATGGGGGTGGTGGTCAGCCGGCTGGCGGAGACCCGGATGGAATCCGCCCGGGTGGTGATGCGCCGCCTCATGTGGACCCTGAACGACGAATCCGGCGGCATCGGGTGGGGGGCCCCGGAGGCCATGGGCGAGATCACCGCCCGGCATGCCCGCCTGGCCGGGGAATTCGCTCATATCCTGGTGTCCTATATTCGCCCGGACGGCAATTTCCTGGAACACCCCACCCTTCAGCGCGGTCTGCTATGGGGCCTCGGACGCCTGGCCCACGCACGGCCTGAGGCAGCCGTTGAGGCGGAACCCCTTGTAAGGCCGTTCCTGACATCGACGGATGCCTGCCACCGGGGCCATGCCGCCTGGTTCGTGGGTGCCTTCACCAGCGGCACAGCCGATCCTGATCTCCGGCGTCTGGCGGGCGACGATGCCCTTTTCCCATTCTACCAGGCAGGTGCCTTGACAGAGGTCACGGTGGCGGATGCCGCCCATGGGAGACTCGCCCCCGCCACCAAGCAGTGAAAAGCGGGACCTGGAAGGAGCATTTGACATGACCAACACGATCACCCCCCAAAAAATCGCAACGGCGGATCTTTGTGACGCCCATGCCGATCAGCTTCAAATCGCGCAACCCCTCTTTCGTTCCTACGGCGGCTGCCGGCAGTTCGGCGGACGGATTGCCACCGTCCAGGTGTTTAAGGACAATGTACTCGTGCGCCGCCAGCTGGAACAAACCGTCGCCGGGGCCGTTCTGGTGATCGACGGCGGAAGGTCCCTCGAATGCGCCCTGGTGGGCGACATCCTGGCGGGACTGGCCGTGGAAAACGGCTGGCAGGGCATCGTGGTCAACGGCTGCATCCGGGATGCGGCGGCCATGGCTGATTTGAAGATCGGTATCCGGGCTCTCAATACCCACCCCCTCAAAAGCGGGAAAAGGGGCACCGGTCAGGAAAACCTGCCAGTCACCTTCGCCGGAGTCACCTTTCGGCCGGGTGACTATCTTTACGCCGATGAGGACGGCATGGTCACTTCCGCCACCCCATTGATCTGAGCGCCGCCGGACAGGACGTTTTTTCGACGGTTGGGGCCGCGCATCCACCGCTGTGGCGCCCGTCTCTCCTTACGGGATGCTTGTCCGCTAGCCGCTTCGACGTCCCTTTGCCGTCCGGACGCCAGGCAGGCCCCCTAATCTTGTGTTAGATCAATGTCAAGTCGCACCGCATGGGTTATCGTCGTCCATGATGAATCACCTGAAAAACATGGAAAATATGACCGGCGGAAGGGAGGTGCCGCTATGAAATGGGCCCCCGAAGCGGAAAAGGCTATCAGAAAAGTCCCCTTTTTTGTACGTAAGCGCGTGCGGGCCAGAGTCGAGCGCGAAGCCGCGGCCGCGGGTAAGCCGGTGGTGACCCTGGCGGAGGTCCAGGCCACCCAGCGGTGCTACCTGAACACGATGGAAACGGAGATGCTCGGCTACCAGCTGGACAATTGTTTCGGACCCAGCGGATGCCCCAACCGCGCCGTCGAGAGCGATCAGCTTGTGCCGCGTATCCAGACCTTGCTGGAGGAGGCCGACCTGCTGGGATTCCTCAAGGACACCGTCCGCGGAAAACTGCGGTTTCACCACGAGCTGCGGATTGCCGTGGCCGACTGTCCCAATGCCTGCTCACAACCCCAGATCAAGGATATCGGCGTCATCGGCGCCTGCCATCCAGGGGTGACCACAAACGAATGCACCTGCTGCGGTGCCTGCGAGGCGGCCTGCCCCGAGGCGGCTGTCACGATCGATAACGCCGCGGCAGGGCCCTGCATTGCCGAACAATGCATGGCCTGCGGCAAATGCGTGGCCGCCTGCCCCACCGGCACGCTGGCCGCCGGCTGTACCGGCTACCGCGTGCAATTGGGCGGCAAGTTGGGCCGCCATCCGCGTTTGGCCGCCGAACTGCCGGGTATTTACGACGCTGATAGCGTGCTCGCCATCATCCGCGATTGCCTTGCCCTATACAAATCACGCAGCCGCAACGGCCGGCGTTTCGCCGAACTGCTGACAGCGGCGGATATCGAGTGCTATGGACGCCACGGACGCTTCCCGGAGGAAGACGCCGTTAACCGATCCTGAATTGACTTGTCACGGCATGGCCTTATCCTGTGGGGCAGGGAACAGGCCCAACGCCTGCCATCAGGCCGGGAGGGCAGGGAACTGCCCCGGCCGGCAACAACCCTATGGATCGGAGGAATCACCATGAGAAATGTCGATAAACAAACCTTGAACTGCCTGAATTCGGAAAGGCAGCAATTGATCGATGAGGTCCGCCGCTGTGATTTCTGCTCTGCGAACATGGAAGACCACAGCCGCTGTTACGAGGACGCGGCCCGCGAGAGCGGCGCACGTTCCAAGAGCTGTTTTATTTGAGCCGTGGTTGCGTCTAACCAGGCCAGCGGGATTCACCATCGAAAGTCCGGCTATGCCGGACTTTCGATTTCCCAACGGGCCAGCGGACAGGGAAATCAGGAGGTCGCCATGTCCAAACAAACATTTCATATCCCCAATATTTCCTGTGGTCATTGTGTCATGACCATCAAAAACGAATTAGGTGAACTGACGGGCGTCCAGTCGGTGGACGGCACCCCGGATACCAAAACCGTGGTGGTCGAATGGGAGGCCCCGGCCTCGGAGGAGGCCATCCGCGACTGTCTGCGGGAAATCAATTACCCCGCCGAGTGAGTTCAAGCAGGGTCGTTGCGCCGTCCCCTGGCGGTATGGCCTCAGGCCAACGGTGCCATGAGTCCGGCGTGGTGGCTTGCGGCGACTGGAGCGGGGCGTTACCCCATTGCCCGCCGGGAGCCTGCCTACCTTACTGGATATGGGGCGGCGCCAGCGGCGTTTCATCCCGGTTTTTTTGGCCATGGTGTTCATCAGGAATTTGGTATGGACGCCCCCGTCCCCCGCTTCCAATGTTTCGACGCCCATGATTAAATTCCCTGGCCGACCGGCGCAAACCCAAGCATGAAGGCCAGCGATGGGCAGGATTCGGTTGACTTGCCCGCGCATCTCTATTTATATGGTCCGCACCGGAAATGGATGCCCATCGATGCTGTCAGTCGTTTTGATGAGAAGCGCCCTGGCGTGTAGTCTGCGCCTTTCACGGATTGCCGACGAATGCTATTCAACTCTTACGTTTTTATCGGCCTGTTTCTGCCGGCCTGCCTGATCGTTTACTACCTTTTTTACCGGAAAAGAACCGAGCGGCTTCTCGTCCTCCTGGTGGCGAGCTTCATCTTCTATGGTTATTGGGACTACCGTCTTTTGCCCTTGTTTGCCGGTTCCATATTAGGCAACTGGCTCATCGCCAAATGGTATTACCGCACAGCCCACAAATTCGCTATTCCGTTGGGCGTCTTTTTCAACGTTCTGCTGATTGCCATTTTTAAGTATGCGGATTTCCTGGCGGATTCCTTCGCCTACGTCACCGGGGCCAACCGGACGCCATGGGAGATCATCCTCCCCCTGGGGATCAGTTTCTTCACCTTTCAGCAGATTTCCTACCTGGTCGACCTGAAAAGAGCACGAGAAAATTTTCGCCCGTTGCACGAATACGCCCTGTACGTATCGTTTTTTCCGCAACTAATTGCCGGCCCCATCGTGCGGTGTTCGGAAATTGTGACCCAGTACGATCTCAACCCCATGCGCTCCGGTCTGTACGAGCGTCTCTCCAAGGGCTCCATGCTGTTTATTATCGGCCTGATGAAAAAGGTCTTTATCGCTGATCCGTTGGCGAGCACCGTGACGCCTATTTTTAACCATACCGCGGTTTCCGGGGCGGTATCGATGGCCGATGCGTGGCTGGCCAGCATCAACTATATGGCACAACTTTATTTCGATTTCTCCGGGTATTCGGACATGGCCGTGGGGCTCGGCCTCCTCTTTGGGTTTCAATTGCCCTTTAATTTCAACATTCCCTACATTTCCAAGTCGATCAGCGAGTTCTGGCTACGATGGCATTTGACCCTGTCCCGGTTTTTGCGGGATTATCTGTATATTCCGCTGGGCGGCAGCCGTCACGGTCTGCAACGGCAGATGCTGGCCCTGTTTATCACGATGTTCCTGGCCGGTTTATGGCACGGGGCCGGCTGGGTCTATGCCGTGTTCGGCATCCTTCACGGATTGGCGCTTTGTATCAATCATTTGTGGCGCAAGGCCGGGTTCCGGCTCCCGACATTGCTGGCGTGGCTTACATTCATGATTTTTTTCATTACGTCACTGGCCATCTTTCGCTCTGCCAATATCGCTACTTCGCTGGTAATGGTGAAATCCATGTTTGGCCTGGATGGGTTTTCCTTTGCAACCAAAGGCGATTATAATGAAGGGTTATTGATTGCGGGTATTCTCATATCCATGGTGGGACCCACCAGCCAGGATGTGGTCCTTCGCGATCTACGCCCCTCCCCTCTGCTGGCAATAGCGATGTCGGCGGCGATGATCTATACGGTTTTGACGATTGGGAACCATGGCTATTCGGAATTTATTTACTTTCAGTTCTGAGGACGGCTGGAAGTCTTACTGGAAAACCTTTCTGCTGACCGGCCTAAGCGTCACCCTGCTGATTTACGGGTCGTTTTATATTATCGATCCTTATGACTGCTACCCGTTTTCCATCGAGGGCGAAAGGGTGCCGGTATCCAGCGACGCACGCTATTTTCACACCCTGCTGGCCCGCAGCGACCGTTTCGACAGCGCCATCATCGGTGCCTCTACCAGCCGTAACCTGCAACCCCATCAACTGAATCCCCTTTTTCAGTCGGCGTTTGTTAACCTGGCCTTTAATTCGGCATCGGCCTACGAGCAGGACCGGATGCTCGATCTTTTCATCCGTCACCATGCCAACGTCAAAACCATCATCTGGGGTTTGGACATGGTCTGGTACACGACCCAGGATGAGTATCGCCGGTTCACTAGACCAGACGAAGATTTTCCGGAGTGGCTCTATCTACCGGATGCCGACCGCTGGAAGCAGCCCCTGGCGTTTAATCTGAAAAATATCGAACACAGTTTCAATCAACTCTTGTTCATGCTGGGCCTTAAACAGTTCGAATATGGGTTGGACGGTTTCACGCCTTATCACAGGAGGAAACCAATGACATTGGAGCAAAAACGGATGAGGATCTATGGCTCAAAGTCGCCCAAGGTGAAAAAGGCTGTTTATCCTCCGACGGTGTTGTCACCGGAAAAGCTGGCCAGCCTCGTTTTCCCGGCGGAGGTGATCCTGAAGGCCGGTCTGGACCGCCTCCCGGATCGAACGGAAAAAATCCTTTTTTTCCCGCCCTACCACTATTATCACCAACCTGCGGAGGGCAGCCGTGAGGCGCTCGTCCTGGCGGAATTTCAACGCCGGGTGGCCCGTTTGGCCGAGCGTTACCATAATATTTACGTCTTGGATTTTATGATCCGATCGCCTTTCACCACCAACGATGATTTATATTTCGATAATATCCACACCACCCCGAAAGGCGGCCTGGAACTGGGCGATCAATTGTTTCAAGCAACCCAGCACGACGACCGGCCGGATAGTCGTGTATTATACCGGGTGCACCCACCGAAAAGCGCCCCCAGCGATCATCAACTGAAAGCCAGCTTCCGCAAAAACGGCGCTCTTTCCCGGAAGTCCCCCTGACGCAACCGTTCCCGGATTCCATCTTCCCCTTCTGCCCGCGATGTCCCCATCGGGAAAATTTGTAACCAAAAAGGGCGATAGCGGTCTATATCCCTGTTATGGCAACATTCGTTTTATAGAGAAGGGCCTTTCCCATTCCTGGACATCCTGCATCGGGCCGCCGTGAGGCTTTTTCTCCTGATGGGGTTCTGGGGCCTGGACACCAAAAAACGGTGGACAAAACTACGCCAAATCATTATGGATAAGGAGTTAATGCGATGGGAGAATTATTGCTGCCGCTGATTGTGCTGGGCGTGTGGTTCGTGCTGCAAATCTATATCCTGCCCAAATTCGGCGTCTCGACGTGAATGCGCAATGCTTGTCAGTTGACAAGCAAGGATGAGCCGACAGGAGACCATGAAGGGGAAGACCACCGTACGGGATGAGGATTTCGAACTGGTCCAGGCCATCAACAGCGGCCGGACCGAGCTGTTTTCAAAGCTGGTGGAGAAATACCAGCAAAAGCTCTACAATTTCGGTATGCGCATGTGTGGGGAACCCCGCGATGCGGAAGATCTCGTCCAGGAGACCTTTCTGACGGTCTATCGCTACTTGAGCGGGTTTCGCTATGAAACCAAATTCAAGAACTGGATGTACCGGGTCGCCACCACGACGTGCATCAAAGCCAAACGCAAGCCCAAACATGCCCCGGATTACGAATTGTCGCTGGAGGATTATTTGCCTGGCGAGGGGGAGGATCTCCCCGACCAGGCTCCCGGCTGGGCCCAGCGCCCTCTGGACCAGCTTTTGAACGAAGAACTGGCCCGCCGCATCGAACAGGCGGTCTTAGAATTACCCAAAAAATACCGCATGGTGGCGGTGTTAAGAGATCAGGAGGGCTTTTCCACCGAAGAAACCGCTCAGATACTCGACATCTCCGTAGCCAACACCAAGGTCCGTTTGCATCGGGCCCGCCTTTTCCTGCGGGAGAAACTCAAAGGATATTTCGATCATGAGCCAACACCGGCATGACCATCACAATTGCATGGCGTTGTTCGAGAAGATGTCGGAGTATATCGATCGTGAACTGAGCGCTGAGGACCGGGCCCAGGTCGAAGCCCACATTCGGGCCTGCTGCCAGTGCCAGGCCTGCTACGAGACGCTGCAGCGCACGGTGGACCTGTGCCGCTCGTCTACCCAGGATTACCCCATGCCCGACACCCTTACCGCCAAGCTGCGCGCGTTGATCGAAGCGGGTGGTCACTGAGGTCTATGCGCCATCGGCAGGTTATCCCAAGCCCACCCCCTGGGATGTTTTTGGGGCCTGCTTTTCGCCACGGCCTTAAGGCCTCTTATCGATTGGTTCCGGGATTGGCGGCTGAGAGGGATTCAGGTCCCGGAGCGTTCCACCAGAATTTTCGCCGCTTCTTCGGTGCTGAGGGAGAGGCGGTAACCCCGCACCTTGATGTCGATGGCACCGGTATCGGTGTCGGTCCGCAGGACTTCCACGATCCCGCCGGGCGTGATTTCCAGATCGGCCAGCTTTTTGCTGATTCCCCCCCGGCCCCTGATTTTGACGATCTTGCCGCGTTGATGGCGGCGCAGGTCGTTCAGGGGGATGGTGTCCAGCTGGTCCCCCTCGATATCCTTCTGGCGTTGCCTTAGGTCTTCGAGACAGCGGGCCAGGGAATCCTGGCAGGTGACAGCGCCTTCCTGGCGGCAGTGATTGTTGAAGCCCTGGATCAGACTTTCACCGCCCCGGGGACAGATTTCGATAAATTCCACGAACCGGATGAGACGGTCCAGAATGGTGCGGGATACGGCATGCTCCATTTTGCATGCGGCCTCCGAAGCCTCGGCTTTGTCGACGCAGAGTACTTTGGTGAAGAAGTCCATCAGGGCTTCATGCCGTCGGACCACGTCTTCGGCGTGTTTGTGTCCCTTGGAAGTCAGGGTGATGACATCATAAGGGGCGTAATTGATGTAGCCCCTCTCGGAGAGGGTGCGCAGGGCTCCGGTGACCGATGAATTATTGACACGCAGCCGTTTGGCGATGTCTTTGGCACGGGCGGCTTGTTTGGCCATGACAATGTGGTAAATTGCCTCCAGGTAATCTTCCATGCTCGCGCTGAGTTCGTCCACCGGGCTCATGGCTCTTTTCCTCTATAGGGGTAAAAAATTTTGGCATTCCGAAGGTTACTTGATCGGACGATGACCTGTCAAATCCTTTCTATGATAGCCATTTGCCCGCCTTTGGCCCCGATCGCTTTCCGAGCGACCCTTGGCAGGAGTGGCGTTTAGTGTTAATTTGATGACGGTAAATTTCCGCGTGCGTGTTGCCGCGGCCGCTTTCGGGGTAGCGAGGCGCCCGAAGGGCGGACCGGCGGTTTCGGAATTTCTCCCCATTTTTTTCAACCGGCAAGGAGGACAGGTTGCGCAAGACAGTGATGATGTTGATGGCAGGACTAATGCTGGCGGTGGCGGGCAGTGCCTGGGCGGCCAGCCCGCGGGTCAAATTGGAAACCAGTATGGGGGTCATCGTGCTGGAGCTGGCGCCCCATCGGGCACCCAAGACGGTGGACAATTTCCTGCAGTATGTCAAAGACGGGTTTTACGACGGCACGATTTTTCACCGGGTGATCAAGGGCTTCATGATACAGGGCGGCGGTCTGACGGAAGCCATGGAGACCAAGCCGACCCGGGCGCCCATCCCGAATGAGGCCGACAACGGCCTCAAAAACCGGCGGGGCAGTATTGCCATGGCGCGCACCGGCGATCCCCAATCGGCTACGGCCCAGTTTTTTATCAACACCGTCGACAACCCTGCGCTGAATTTCCGGGACAAGACTGTTCAGGGGTGGGGTTATTGCGTTTTCGGGCGGGTGGTGCAGGGCATGGATGTGGTCGATGCCATCGCCGGGGTTCATACGGGCCGGCGCGCGGGCTACCAGGATGTGCCGCGGAAACCTGTGCTGATCCAAAAGGCCACGCTTGTCACACCGTGAGATGCGGCGGCCGTTTTGACGGGATCGGACGATAGTTGGCCAGGAAAGCGACGGATGTTCCATGATGATGAAGCAGAAGAAGAGACAGGATAAAATCGGGCGCAACGACCCATGTCCCTGCGGGAGCGGGAAGAAATACAAAAATTGCTGCATGGACCGATCGGCGCCCTCCCCCGATGCCTTTAGACAGCTTTACCAGAAACGTTACAATATCCGGTTGAAGACCCCCGCCGACGTCGAAAAGATCCGGCAGGCCGGCCAACTGGTCATGGCGACGTTCAAAGAGGTGGAGGCGGTGCTGCGACCCGGCCTCGTCACCGACGAGATCAATACCATCGTGCACGACTTCACGATTCGCCACGGGGCGACGCCGGCACCGTTGAACTACCGCGGTTTTCCCAAAAGCGTCTGCGTTTCCATCAACGAGGTGATCTGCCACGGCATTCCCGGCCCGCGGGAGCTCAAGGACGGCGATATCGTCAATATCGATATCACCTCCATCCTGGACGGCTACTATGCGGATGCCAACCAGACCTATTTTATTGGCACCCCCGGGGAAGACGCGCTGAAAATCGTGCGGGTGGCGCGGATCTGCCTGAAAGAGGGCCTGGCCATGGTGCGTCCCGGCAACAGCATCGGCGATATCGGCTGGGCCATTCAGCAATACGCCGAAAGTCAGGGCTGTTCCGTGGTGCGTGAATTCGTAGGCCACGGCGTGGGTTTCACTTTTCACGAAGCCCCCCAGGTGCCGCATTTCGGGCGCAGGAACACCGGAGTACCCCTGGCCCCCGGCATGGTATTTACCGTGGAACCCATGATCAATCTGGGGGACCATCGGCTGCGTATCCTGGCGGATAAATGGACCGCGGTCACGGCCGACGGCGCTCTATCGGCCCAGTTCGAGCAGACGGTGCTGGTGACCGAGGACGGCTACGAAAGCCTGACCCCCTATGCGCTCTGAACCCATGGCGCGGGCTCTGATGGGTCAGACCCGCATCCCGTTGGATCATACCGAACGGCAGGTTACGGTTTTGCGCTGTAAAACCGCCCGGAAAGGAGCCCCATGATTCAGGTGGATATCCCCGGATACCGGGAGCTGCAACTGACACAGCTCGTTATGGACTACAACGGTACCCTGGCCGTGGACGGCCAGTTGGAACCCGGTGTCAAGGAGGCGCTTGCGGCCTTGACCCCCCACATCGCGATCCATGTGATCACGGCCGATACTTTCGGCCGGGCGGCCTCGCAACTCAAGGATACGCCCACCGAACTGTCGATCCTGCCGCCGGGCCACCAGGATGTGGCCAAACGCGATTTCGTCAACCGGCTGGGCTGTGCCGGAACCGTTGCCGTGGGCAACGGCCGCAACGACCGGCTGATGCTGCAAACTGCGGAATTGGGCATCGCCGTGATCCTGCGGGAGGGGGCCGCCGCCGGAACCCTGGCCGCTGCCGATATCGTCTGCCATGGCATCCTGCCGGCCCTGGAACTCCTGTTACACCCCCTGCGACTCACCGCGACGTTGCGTTCATGAGAAGGGAAATCCCGTGGCGATAATCGGTGCGGCTTTCCTGATGGTCGTTGGCCTGGTTTGCGGCGGGGTGGGGGTATACCGCTGGCTGCAATACCAGAGCGATCGGCGGCCGGCCAACGCACCGGAACGGACGGCGGCCCGGATCGATGTGGACGCGGCGCCTACGGTGGTGTGCATCGGCGACAGCCTCACCCACGGCCGGACCAGCAGCGACTATGTGGCCCTGCTGCAGAAGCGCTTCCGCCCCAAGGGCTACCGCTTTGTCAATGCCGGCTTGAATGGCGAGCTGGCCTACAACGTTCTGCAGCGGCTGGATGCCGTGATTGCCTGCCGGCCGTCTTGGATTACCCTCATGATCGGGACCAACGATGCCTATGCCGCCCTCAGCACGTCCAATGCCCATGAAACCATGGAGCAGATGGGGTTGCCGGAGCGGCCCACCCGGGATACCTTCCGGCGCTATTTGACGGAGATCTGCCTGCAGCTGCGCACGGCCACGGCCGCCCCCCTGGCGCTGCTCTCCCTGCCGCCGCTCGGGGAGGATCCGGCCCACCGGGCCTTCGAGCTGACTGCGGCTTACAGCTGCATCATTCAGTCCGTGGCCCACGAGACCGGCAATGCCTATCTGCCTGTCCATGAACGGATGTGCGCCTACCTCGATCGCCATGCCGGAAGTGTGCGGCGCTCGTTCGCGGCGTACCGGGACGGGATGGGGTTGGCGGTCAAGATACGGCGTTTTCTGCTGCACCAGTCGTTCGATGCCATATCCCAACGCAACGGATTCACCCTCTTGACGGATTTCTTCCACCTGAACGCCATTGGTGCGACCATTGTGGCCGATGCGGTGGCGGAATTCATTACCTCCGGAGGAGCCCATGATTCGATCGGCGCGTCGCGACGCCCCTGCCTATGAAACCCGCGACGGTTACCTGATCCGGGAGTTGATGCATCCCGACGTGCACGGCAACCGTCGCCAGAGCCTGGCCGAGGCCACCCTCCGTTCGGGTCAGACGACCCTTACCCATCGCCACGCCCGCACAGAAGAGCTTTACTATGTTTTACAGGGCGAGGGCCTGATGACGGTGGATCAAGAGAAAAAGGCGGTTGGCCGGGGGGATGCCGTCCTCATCCCTCCGGGCAGTTGGCATTGCATCACGAACAGCGGTGACAGCGACCTGGTGTTTCTGTGCTGCTGTGCTCCGGCTTATCGTCACGAGGATACGCAATTGCAGCGGCCTTGACGGGATGACGTGCCAAGGCGTTCCATACTGCAAACGCTTGATGGGAGACCGTCGAGGAATCGATGATGAATCGTTATCGTTTCAGACAACTGTGGGCCACCCTTTTGTTGCTGCTGCTTTTCTTCCCCTTCATCAGATATTTCGAATTGACGGGACTGGAGATTGCGCTGAATGCCATCATCACCTTGATTCTGATCGCCAGCATCCATGCCGTCAGCGATAATCGCCGACACTTGTTGCTGGCCCTGGCCATGATCGCACCGGCGATTGTTTTGAGTTGGACGGATCAATTCTTCCCGTCGCAGATCTATCAACTGGTCGCTCCCATTTTCCTGGCGATGGCCTTCGGTTTCGTGGCCGTTCACATTCTGCGGTTTGCCTTGCAAACCGGACGCGTCGATGCCGCCAAGGTGGATGCCGCCATATGCGTCTACCTGCTCATCGGCGTGATCTGGCAGTATTTTTTTATTCTCGTCAACAGCGTCATTCCGGGGTCCTTCGCGAACCCCCGGCTTGCTTATGGCGATTTTCTCTATTTCAGTTTTGTCACCCTCACGACCCTGGGCTATGGGGACATCACCCCGCTCAACGGACCGGCCCAGGCCCTGGCCTATACGGAAGCCATCCTGGGGCAACTCTACCTCACGATCCTGGTGGCGCGGCTGGTGGGGCTCTACATCGCCTATACCAATTTTGAGGGCCGGCAGGACGATTGAAGCCGAACGGGATCCCGGGTGCTGCCCCATAGATTTGAAAATGCCTCTGAAAAAGAGTATGAACACCGATTGTAAAAGCCCGTACGGCATCGGACCGCCATACGGGCCGCCCATCTGTGAAGAACTCTGTGAGCATGAAAGGAACCGCGAATGCTGAAGTTGGGAGAAAAGGGTACTATTCTGCAGCGTGACAAGGAAACCTATGCCATTGCACCGCATATTCCCTGCGGTGTCATAACGCCGGCGCAGTTGCGCATCATTGCCGACGTGGCTGAAAAATACCATTGCCAGGCCTTGAAATTGACCAGCGCGGCCCGCATCGCCTTGGTGGGGCTTCGCGAGGAGGACGTGGACGCCGTGTGGGCCGAACTGGGGATGTCGCCCGGTCACGCGGTGGGGCTTTGCGTGCGCAGTATCAAGGCCTGCCCCGGGATCCAGTTCTGCCGGCTGGCCCTGCAGGACAGCCTGGCCATGGGGATGAAGCTGGACGAAAAGTTCCACGGCTATCAACTGCCGGGCAAACTGAAAATGGGGGTCAGCGGGTGCACGAATACGTGTGCTGAAAACTGCATCAAAGACATATCCCTGCTGGGCAAGAAGAAGGGCTGGACGGTCATGGCCGGCGGCAACGGTGCCCGCAAACCCCGGCTGGCCGAAGTGGTGGCCGAGGATCTGGATGATCAACAGGCCTTGAAGGTCATCGAAAAAATGGTGGACTACTACGCCCAAAACGGCCAGAAGAACGAACGCCTGGGGGCCATGATCGACCGCATCGGACTGGAAACCCTGTGCACGGCCGTGGCGTGCTGATATCTGCGGGCCAATTCGTACGCCGGGTTGTGATCGTGCCGGCCGGCTAAAGGAAGATCGCCATGAGGCTTCTCCTGATCGAAGATGATGTCAAGATCGCCTCTTTCGTCATCAAGGGATTGAAGGCGGAGGGCTTTGCCGTAGACCACGCCTCGGAAGGTGAAAGCGGTCTGCACCTGGCGCTGACCGAGCCCTACGACCTGGCGATCGTCGACATCATGCTGCCCCAGATGGACGGCTTCGAGATTATCGCGGCGATCCGCCGGGATAAGATCCACCTGCCGGTGATCATCCTGAGTGCCCGGGGCGCCACGGAGGACAAGGTGAAGGGGCTGCAACTGGGCAGCGATGATTATCTGACCAAGCCCTTTGCCTTCTCCGAGCTGCTGGCCCGCATCCAGGCCCTCCTGCGCAGGAGCAGCGGCGCTGCCGAGCCCACCAAGCTGGAGCTGGGCGATCTGTCCATGAATCTGATCACCCGCGAAGTGGTGCGTCGGGGCCGCAAGATAGACCTCCAGCCCCTTGAATTTTCCCTGCTGGAATACCTGTTGCGCAATGCCGGCAAGGTGGTGTCCAAGACCATGATCATGGAGCATGTCTGGGATTACCACTTCGACCCCCAGACCAATGTGGTGGAATCCCGGATTTACCATTTGCGGGAAAAAATCGACAAAGGATTCGAGACTAAACTGATCCATACCGTGCGCGGGGTCGGCTATGTTCTTAAAACGATTGACTAGGCTGCGGCGTTCCCTGGCCTTTCGGCTGACCCTCTGGTATGCGGCGATCTTTTCCATCTCGGCCTTTCTGGCCTTCGTCTTTTTCTATTTTCAGATGATCGAGGTGCTGCGCAGCCAGGTGGATGATGATCTGACCCGCCAAATGCGGGCCCTGGCCGGAATCATGCAGGTTGACGGGCTGACCGGGGTGCGCCAGGTGGCCTTGCAGGAAGCCCAGGCCGGCGGTGAAAAGGCGCGTTTCATCCGGCTGCTGTCCCGGTTCGGGACGGAGTTTTCGGTATCCGATCAGGCCCGCGGACGGGAAATCGGAGTAAACAGCGAAGCCATTCGCCGGCTGCTGATGAACGGGCGCCCCGTGTTCGAAACCGTCGGTCTGCCCGGCGGCGGCGGCCTGCGCATCATCTACGGCTTTATCGGCCCCGGCATCATCCTGCAGCTGGGCCAGCCCCTGGCCCTTCAAACCCGGCTGGTCCAGGCGTTCCAACGCCGTTTTACAACGACGATGCTGGTGGTGATGGGGCTGGCCGCCGTGATCGGCTGGTTTCTGGCCCGCCGCGCTCTTTCCGGGGTGGCGGGCATTGCCCATACCGCCCGGCGGATCACAAGCGGCGATCTGGCCGTCCGGGCGCCTGTCAGCCGCCGGGGTGACGAAATCGATCAACTGGCGGGCAACATCAACCAGATGCTGGATCGGATCCTGGATCTGATTACCGGCATCCGGGAGATGAGCGACAATATCGCCCACGATTTGAAAAGCCCCATCACGCGGATCCGCGGCCTGGCGGAAGTCACCTTGACCACGGCGGCCCATCAGGACGACTATGAGGCCATGGCGGCCAGCACCATCGAAGAGTGCGACCGTCTGCTGGACATGATCAACACCATGCTGGTCATATCGCGAACCGAGGCGGGGGTTCTGGAGCTGGACTGGCAGCCGGTGGACATGGCCGGCCTTGTGCGCGACGCGGGCCGCCTTTTCGAAACCACCGCCCGGGACAACGGTCTGCAGCTGGCCATTACGGCCGAGGGGGCCTTTACCATCAACGGGGATGCCCGCATGCTGCAGCGCATGATCGCCAACCTGCTGGACAATGCCATTCGGTATACCCGGTCCGGCGGGCATGTTGCGGTGGCCGTGCAGGGCCATCCCTCCAGGGAGGTGGAAGTGACCTTCCAGGACGACGGTATCGGCATCCGGCCGGATGATGTTCCGCGCATTTTTGAGCGCTTTTACCGCTGCGATCCGAGCCGTTCCCAGTCCGGCACCGGCCTGGGGCTCAGCCTGGCCCAGGCCGTGGCCCAGGCCCACGGCGGGAAGATTGCGGTTCGTAGCGCACCGAACGAGGGCAGTATCTTCAGGGTCGTCCTGCCGCGTAACGAAAATAAATTGGGGTCAGGTCGGCCCACTTGACTCCATACGGCATCAAAAGGGGGAAAGACCATTATGACGCACACCTTGCAGGAAGGGTTGGAATTCGAATTCGGCTATACCGTTCCGCAGGACAAGACCGTCCCGCATCTTTTTCCGGAATTTCCCGAAGGCCGGGCGATGCCCGAGGTGTTCGCCACCGGTTATATGGTGGGGTTGTTCGAGTTTGCCTGCATTAAGGCCATCAATGCCCACATCGACTGGCCCCGCCAGCAGACCGTAGGCATCCATATCAATGTCAGCCACACGGCGGCTACGCCGCCCGGATTCACGGTGACGGTGAAAGGCCGTCTGGATAAAATCGACGGGCGCAAACTTTCCTTCACCCTGGAAGCCCATGACGGCGTGGATACCATCTCAAAGGGCAACCACGAGCGCTTCCTGATCGATGCCGACAAGTTCAACACCGCCGTGGCTGAAAAAACGGCCGCCGGCGGCTGATCTCAGGAGGGGGAGGCCCCCGGCGCCGTATCGCGCCCGGGGAAAAAACGCCGGTAGAGTCCGTGGCCCGCCACGCCGATGCCGCCCCCCAGCGTATTGAGGATCAGATCGAGCATCTGCGAACTGCGGGACGGGATCCAGGCCTGAGCCAGTTCGATGGTGAGGCTGATGGTCCCACAGGCCAGCATGACGAAAAGCAGCCGTTTGCGAAACGGCTGCTGCCAGTGCCCCAGCAGGGCGCTCAGCAAAAATCCCATGGGGATAAAGCCGGTGATATTAATCACCATGTCCTGGAAAAGCGACAGATTGAATTCTTCGCCGGACAACGGCGCGGCCAGGAATTCCTTGGTAAGAATGGCCATCCGGTGCGGCAGGTGCAGGTCGTTGCCGCCCGGGGCATGGTCGACCACCCTTGCCCCCCGGCCTTCGTCGAACAGATAGAGCCCGAGAGGAGTTTCCGTCCGGGCGAAGGCAAACGTCCGCTCGGCGGTCCATTGCCGGTAATGGGTTTTGATGGCTTGCCCGGTCAGTTGGCGATCGAAATAGGCCAGGCCGTAGATTTCCCCGGCCCAGGGGTGCCGCCCGTAGATGGAGTTCCCCAAAACGAGCCGTGTCGATCCATTTCCACGCGGAATGTGCAGGTGCAAATCGCTTCTGCGGCGGACCGGCTCCCCGTCCAGGAAGACTGCCGTACCGCCCGGACCGGAGGTGATCGTCAGAAAACGTTCCCCCGGGGGGGGGGAGGCGTTGACCGCGATCCGGGCCCGCCGGCGTTTGGCATCGTAGTCGTCCCCGTGCATGACAACCAGCCAGGATTTCCACTGCCCGATCACCAGCTGGGTGTCATCGTCGTCGCCATGCAGCAGGAGAAGAAAGCGGAAATGGCCGTCGCCGGTCGCGCCGGGTTTCAAGGCGATTTCAATGGAGAGCGGTGCCTGATCCGGGGCCGTTTCAGCGGCGGGGACGGCCGCCTTCCCATAGGCGATCCCGTAGTTGCCGAAACGGAGGCCGGGGCGGGCATCGAGCCAGGCGACCTCGTTGGTGATGGCCGCCCCCTTGAAGCGCAGACCGGCATAGAGGATCAGCACCAGCATGGCGGCGGTTGATACCAGCAGCAGCCAGGGAAGGGGTTTATTTCGCGGGGTGATTCTCACGGCGATGGGCGATCGTTTGGGCTGTTTGGCATGCGAAACGGCATGGGTCGTATTAGGGCGACTATAGTATTCCCGGCTGCCGGGGTAAAGCGCTAATTGAATCCCCGCTGGGCGGTGGCTCCGGACGGGCCTTGCCGACCGACCCGGTCCGGGATGGTCCGGCACAAACATAACATTTTGATCATCTTCAGACCATCTTCCCGTGAACTTGGTGTCGTATCGTGTCCGTCAAGCATTAGCATTACTACCGTGCCCGTTCATAGATGACATCTTTTGGCCCCCGGCCCGCCGTCGGTGGATCAATCCATCTTTGGCGGACAAGTCGGCGTTTTCGCCTCCTGTCGGTCCTCGGTGTCACCATGCTACGCCCGTGGGCGCCAGTCGGCTGCGCTTTGTTGAACACCGATATGTTTAAAGACCAGACGTTGAAATCCCGCGCTGTGCGGCGGGACCAGGAGCCAACATCTACCATCTCTGGATGGGCACTATCTAACCTGCTTTTTATCGACATCCGAGGACACAAGGAGGACTTGCCATGAACAACCGATTAGGACGTTGGATGATGACGGCCGCTATTGCCATGGGACTGTTAGTGGCCGGCACCCTGCCGCTGCCGTCCGTACAAGCCGCCGGCCAGGGTTCGCTATCAAATGTCCTGGCACCGGCCGGCAATGCGGTCATGGTGCCGGTGAACTTTACCAATCTGGCGGAGCACGCCAAACCCGGTGTCGTAAATATCCGCACCGTCAAGACGGTCAACGGCGGCGGGCCGGTATTCCGTCACTTTTTCGGGCGCACCCCCCGGGGACAGGAAGATCCCTTCCGTGATTTTTTCGGCATGGGACCCCAGCGGGAATTTAAGCAGCGCAGCCTGGGGTCGGGCTTCCTGATCGATAAGGACGGGTATATCGTCACCAACAACCATGTCGTGGAGGATGCCGATCAGATCAAAGTGCGTCTTTTCGATGAAAGCGAATTCGATGCCACCGTGATCGGACGCGACCCCAAGACCGACATCGCGTTGATCAAAATCGACGCCGGTTCCACCAAACTGCAGCCCCTGAAACTGGGGGATTCCGACAATCTCAAGGTGGGCAGCTGGGTAGTGGCCATCGGCAGTCCCTTCGGTCTGGAACAGACGGTCACGGCGGGCATCGTCAGCGCCAAGGGCCGCATTATCGGCTCCGGCCCCTACGACGATTTCATCCAGACGGACGCTTCCATCAACCCCGGCAACAGCGGCGGTCCCCTGTTGAATCTCAATGGTGAAGTGGTGGGCATCAACACGGCCATCGTGGCCAGCGGTCAGGGTATCGGCTTCGCAATTCCCGTCAACATGGCCGACGGCATCATCAAGCAACTCAAGGACACCGGCGAAGTCTCCCGCGGCTGGCTGGGCGTGGGCATTCAGAATCTGACCCCCGAACTGGCGGAATACTACGGTATCAAAGCCCGCGAAGGCGTTCTGGTGACCCAGACCTATAAGGACGATCCGGCCGATAAAGCCGGCATCAAGGAGGGCGATATCATCATTGCCGTCGACGGCAAGCCCATCGCCACCAGCCACGAATTATCCCGTACCGTAGCGGAGGCCGGCGTGGGCAACAAGATGACCATCACCCTGTTGCGGGACGGCCGCGAAAAGGAGGTCCGCGTCAAACTGGCCAAGCGGCCTGACACCGAACCCACCATGGCCCGCTCAGAAGAAACCCGCTCGGATGATCTCGGCTTGCAGGTGCGCGCGATCAACCCGGAAATCGCCGATCGTCTGGGGCTGGACGAAAACACCCGGGGGGTCATCGTAACCGCGGTGGACCCGGGCAGCAAAGCCGCCGAGACGGATATCCGCCAGGGCGACCTGATCGTCGAGATCAATCGCAAGCCCATCGAGTCGATGGACGACTACCGCAGCCAGATAGAACGCATTGAAAAGGGCGATACCGTCCAGATGCTGCTGCGGCGCGGCGGCAACGGCGGATTGCTGGCCGTAAAGTTCACCCGGTAATCGGCCGATCCGCTAAAACGGCGGCTTTGCCAGGCATCACAACACCCGGAGTGGGGATCTCAAAGGTTCCACTCCGGGTGTTTTTATAGAAAACGGGGGTCGCAACATTTGACAATCTATCTTGTCAAATGTTGCGACCCCTCCATTACCCTTGGTTACATGCCGGTCGCCGGGGGCCAGATGTAGAAAAACCCGCTGCCCAACTCGTCCATCGACCCTACCAGATCGATATGGATCAGATCCGGCTGGCCGATCGCGCTTTTGGTGCCGACCTCATTGTAGACCGTGTCGTCCGGGAATTCCGCCCGGCGGTAGGTGACGATTTTGGCATCCGCCGGTAGGCCGGCCAGGGTTTTGGCGGATTGGATGGCATCCTCGACATAGCCGATCTGGTCCACCAGGCCCACTTGGCGGGCCTCTTCCGCCAGGAAAATGCGCGCCGAGCGGACCTGAACCAGGGCCTCGGGGGAAATTTTCCGATGCTGGGTCACCAGATCGACGAAGCGCTTCCCCAGCTGGTCGGTCAGGTCTTGCAGCAGGCGGGTTTCCTCCGGTGTGCTGGCCCGGAAGGGGGAGCCCATATCCTTTTTGTCGCCGCTTTTGCTGACATTCACCCCCACCCCGATTTTTTCCATCAATCCCTCCACCTTGGGCTGCAGGAAAATGACACCCACCGAACCGGTGATGGTGGTGGGGTGGGCCACGATACGGTCGGCCGGCAGGGCGATATAGTAGCCGCCGGAGGCGGCCACGCCCATCAGGACGGCCACCAGCTTGTTGCCGGATTTTTCTTTATAGGCCGTCAGTTCGTGATAGAGGATGTCGCTGGCCGTGACGGTTCCGCCGGGTGAGTTGATTTTTAGGACGACCGCGCCGATCTCGTCATCCTTGGCGGCCAGCCTGAGTTGGGCCACGATATCGGGCACCATGCCGGGGCGGTCCCGTAAAAGACCCCTGGAAGGGCCCTCCTCGATGGTTCCATTGGCCTGGATAACCAGTACCTTGGGCGTCTGGGTCCCGCTCAGGGTATATTCCTTGTAAGGATCGGTGCTGTCGGTAAAGAGGTTGACTTTGGGGGCGGCGCAGCCTTGGGCGATCACGAGCCCGGCGGCCAAGAGCAGCCATAGGGATTTCTTCATGGACATATCCTCCTGTGTGTGTGGATGGGGTAGCGGCGCTCAGCGCGTTGAAGGGCAGGGGCCGGTTTCATCGGCCTGCAAAATACTAAATAGTGCCCATCCATAAATGGCATCTTTCGGCCCCGGTCGGCGTTCTCAGTCATTGGAAATCCTCGCCGTAGCCCAGTTAGGCCTGTGGTTTCCAATTCCCTGCGGCCTTGGCCGGAGCCAAAATCTACCACTTCTGGATAAACATTTAATAAGGAGCGTCCTATTGAAAGTCAAAACCAAAGCCGCTATTCAGGTTGTCGACAGCGATGCGGCGCCGGCCGCTTTTTCCGGCACGAGTCCCCCGAAGGCAAAGGACGCTAATGTGACGCCCCTGGCGTATTTCAGCCGCTCCCTTTTAGAGGCCGATCAGGATTTCGGCACGGCCTTCATGGTCGTCAACCGGATTCAGGAGCTCCTGAAGAAGGAGCGCCACGTGCCGGCGGACAGTGTTTTGCAGGCCTGTGAGCGGGTGTGGCAAACCCCGGCCTACCGGGACCAGAAACAGGCCTATTTTCTCTACCGCTCCGTGTCGGATACCGCGCAGCAGGTGATGATGGGCGCCCTTCACAAGGAAGAAGCCGTTGCGCGGCGGGTGCTCGATCTGCTTTTGTCCGGTCTGGCCTCTCCCCACGAAAGTCTCCGCCGGGCGGCCTGCGAAGGGCTGGGGATGCTGCCCCTGGCGGTTGACCGCCGCCTGCCGCCCGAACCGGAGACAAGGCCCTCCCTGCCGGCGGCGCTGCCGGTGCTCGACCAGGACTGGCTGGCCAGGCGCAACATCCGGACCATAAACGGCTGGTCCTGGGCGGGCCGCAGCCTGCGTGCGCCGACCCGATCAGGGGCGATCCTGGTGGTCAAGTGCCTGCGCAAGGGTGAAGATCCCGCTGCACTGCAGCGGGAAGCCGCCTGGATGCAGCATCTGGCCGGTTGCGCACATCGGCTGAAGCGTCCCTTTCACATCCCCCAGCCTTTGGAACACAGGGACGGCTGGCTGGTGCGCACCCCCCGGTCCCTTGCCCGGGGCGGGACCGAAGCCTCCCTGCATCCCAAAGGGTATGCCCTGGCGTTTCTGGCCCCGTCCGATTATTTTAGCTATCCCAACGAAGCCTCGCCGGACCGCCGCCTGGGGGCGGCGGCGATTTGCGAAGTTTTGGGCCGCAATGCCTACCTCATGGGCCGGCTCACGGCCCTGGGCATCGCCCATACGGCGCCGATCCCCCTGTTTCACAACCGGGCCCAGGGTCATCGGCGGGAAGATGAGGGGCACTATCGCTGGACCCACCGTGGACGGCTGGACCGCTGGCTGGCCTCCTGCCGCCACCCCAATTTCGGGGTGAGCGGTCTGCGGGATTTCGAACACTTCGCTGCCGTGGCGGGGCGCCGCCGCTACGAGGTCATCGGCAGCCACCTGATCAGCCTGCTCCTGGTGGCCGGCAGCTATTTCCGCCAGAAAGCGCCCCGGCGGGTGGGTTTCGATACCGCCGGCCGGCCGGTGGATGCCCGGGATCTCTTCGACCGCGGTCTTCTGAAGACGATCGTCGCGGAAATCTGGCAGAGCTATGCCGAAGGCTTCAGCGGCGCGGCCCCGGCGGAGAGCCCCCCTCACATCCCCGCGAATCTCATCGATCGCATGATCGACGAGATGGGCGTGGACCGGCACATGGAAGAGATTCTCAGAGTGGCGGACCAGGAGGCCATGAGCCGTCCCATGTTTTTATCCTTTCTCCAGTCCCGGGGCTTTTCCCTCGCCCAGTCCCAGGGGCTTACCCAGGGCCGGGCCGATATCCCACTGATGACCGGTCCCCACCTGGGGGGATTCAACCAGCCGATCTCACTGCCGGAACTGATCGATTTCGCTGCCGCCGGGGCGGCGCACTGCGTAGCGGAACGGTTTCGCAACGAGAACGTTCTGGCAAGCAGGTGACATCCATTTCTTCCTTGCCCAAACCAAGGCGCGCTCAACCCGCTAATAGTATTTGACAGACAGAAAAGCGCCTTATAACGTTCAGGAAAACCATTTTGATCATCTTTTGATGCGCTTTGTTTTCACCGGAAAGACCGGCTGCCACGAGAAGAAACGCGACCTTGCCAACCGAAAAGATGTGAATACGTCATGAAAAATTGTTCGCGAAACGCAAAGCGCGGCATCGGAACGCTTATAACAGCGGTGGTGGTGTTGATGGGCCTGACGGGCTGTACCCTGGGGCCGAATTTCGTCAAACCGGACATGACCCCGCCGGAAGCCTATCGGACCGACATCATGCCCGCCACGTCGGCCGACGATTTGAAATGGTGGGAGCTGTTCGACGATCCGATGCTCTACGACCTGGTCACCACCGCCCTGGCCAACAACAAGGATATCGGGATCGCCGTCAGCCGGATGGAAGAGGCCCGGGCCTCCCTGGGGTTCACCCGCGCCGACCAGTTCCCCCAGCTGGATCTGCAGGGCGGCGCCAACCGCGGCACCTTTTCGGGAGGGGTGCGCAGCGAGGATACCAACTACTACGCCTATATCGCACCGGTTTTGAGCTGGGAGATCGATTTCTGGGGCAAATACCGGCGGGCCACCGAATCGGCCCGGGCGACCCTGCTCGCTTCGGAATATGCGGTCAAAACCGTGCAGCTGGCCCTGGTTTCCGAAGTGGCCTCGGCCTATTATATCCTGCTCGACTTTCACCAGCGGCTGGCCATTTCCAGGGCAACGCTGGAATCGCGTAAGGAGAGCCTGCGCATCATCCGGCTGCGGTTTGAAAAGGGCACCGTGCCGGAAATCGACCTGAATCAGGCCCAGATTCAACTGGAGGTCGCCGTGGAGGCCATCCCCCTCTACGAACGCCAGATCGCCAATACGGAAAACGCGTTGAGCATCCTGCTGGGTCGGATGCCCGCCGCAGTCCCCACCGGAGCGAAGCTGCAGGATCAGGCCCTGCCGCCGGACATACCGGCCGGTATTCCTGCGGCGGTCTTGACCCGCCGGCCGGATATCGCCCAGGCCATGTATGCCCTGCAAGCCCAGAACGCCCGAATCGGGGTGGCCCAGGCCCTGCGCCTGCCGGCCGTCAGCCTGACCGGGCTGCTGGGGCTGGCCACCAGCGAGGTGTCCGGTATCCAGTCGGACGGGGGTGTCTGGGCGGTGGGGGGCAGCCTGCTGGGCCCCATCTACGACTTCGGCAAGAGCCGCAGCCGGGTGGACATCGAGAAGGCGCTTACGCAGCAGTCGCGCTATACCTATGAAAAGGCCGTGCTGACGGCCTTTCGCGAAGTGGATGACGCCTTGACGGATATCGATTCCCTTAAACGGCAGACCGCCTCCATCGAGCGGCGTCTGAAGGCGGCCACCAACGCCAATTTTCTATCCAAGGCGCGCTATGACAGGGGGGTTACCAGCTACCTCGAGGTCCTGGACAGCGAGCGTGCCCTGTTTGAGGTGGAATTGGGAAATTCGGAGCGGCGCCGGCAGCTCTTTAACGCCTACGTGCAGCTCTACAAGGCGCTGGGCGGCGGTTGGCTGACGAAGGAGGCCATGACCGAGGCGGAAGCGGTGCCGGCCGGTCCCTAAAACCTAAAGCTTATTGACCATAGAAGTGTTGAGCGTAGCGGTCTGTTCGCTGGACAGGCCGCTGCTTTTGTTCAGGAGTACTGGAAGTTCTTCGAATTGAAAAGGGTCAGGCAGGCCTGCACCCCATGGGGGTCGTAGAGCCGGCCGCTGTTCTGGCGGATTTCCGCCAGGGCCACGTCGCGCCCGCGCCCCGGCCGGTAGGGCCGATGAGATTCGATGGTTTCCACCACATCCGCGATGCACAGGATGCGGGCCTCCAGCAGGATGTTCTCCCCGGCCAGGCCGTGGGGATAGCCGGAACCGTTGAGCCGCTCGTGGTGCTGCAGGACGATTTGATCCACTGCCCAGGGGAAGTCGAACTGCTTCAGGATGTCGTAGCCCACCTGGGGATGGCGCTGGATGAGCTGGAATTCGACATTGTTGAGGCCCCCGGGTTTGCTCAGGATCTCGGCCGGGATGGCGATCTTGCCCATGTCGTGGATCAGGCCGGCCATGCGCAACCCCTTGCACTGGTGCTCGGAGAGTCCCATCTCCCGGCCTAACGCCACCGCCAGCTCGGTGGCCCGCCGTTGGTGGCCGGCGGTGTAGGGATCGCGTTCTTCGACGGTCAGGGACATGGCCCGCACCATCTCGTCCAGGTTGTTCTCCAACTGGTTGTAGCTCTGCTTGAGCTTGAATTCGGCCAGCTTGCGCTCCACGATTTCCTGCTTGAGCTGCTTGTTGAGCAGGGTCAGCTCGGAGGTCCGCTTGAGGACCATGGATTCCAGGTGATCGTGGTGCCGCTTGAGTTCGTCCTCGGCCTCCATCTCCTTGGAGACCACGGTCAGCATGCCTAGGGAGAGGCTGATGCGGTCCCGGAAATGGAATTCGATATTGGCCTGGTCCTTGACCCAGACGACCCGGCCGTCCCGGGTGACGATCTTGTAGACCGCCTCGATGGCGCCTTCCTTTTTGCATTCCTCGCGCAATTCTTCCCGAACGTTGTCCAGTTCGGCCCGGCTCTGGACGTGTTTGTAAATGCCCGGATCCGTTTCGAGGGATTTATAGACACGGCGGTCCACCACGCAATCGCGAAAGACATTGGCCACTTCGGAGGGGGCGCAGCCCAGCAATTCCAGAAAGGTTTGGCTGACGTACTCGTACCAGAGCTCTGTTTCCTGGCTCTGCCAGGCGGAGATATAAAAAATACCGGCAATGCCGGTTTCTTCAAACGCCTGATAGCTGTCGATGGCTTCCACCAGCCGCCGTTTCAGTTCGACGCTGTAGTAGCCGTGGAGGATGCGTCCGCTGTAGTTGCGCGGCGTGTAGTAAAGGCCTTTGTTGGGGTCTCCCATAGGGGGGTCAATCCTCGTCCAGAAGTGTCGCCTGTATCCGCTTCAGATATGGTCCTTTCTGTCAGATGGTTTTGCCACTTTGCGGCGCAATGCGCAATAGCATTTTCGCGTCGGAGGAAATCGGGAGCTTCCACGGCAGGCCCCGCCGGAAAAAGGTTGCGTGCCGGCGGCGGCCCTGTTATGCGCTCAATCCGGGTTGGCTATTTCGGCACGGCCGCGGTGGGCGGCGCTATTTTCATCGCATACGGCAAAGGGGCCTGATCCATGGATCCCCAAATCTGGACCTATCTGATTCCCATTACGCTGCTAACTTTGACGCCGGGGGTGGACACCGTCCTGATCATCCGCAACACCACCCGGGGAGGCTGGTGGGACGGGGCCTTGAGCAGCCTGGGAATCTGTTGCGGGCTGTTCGTGCACGCCACGGTGTCGGCCGTGGGGATTTCCATGATTCTGCTGCAGTCCGCCTGGGCTTTCCAGGCCCTCAAACTGGCCGGGGCCGCCTATCTGGGATGGCTGGGGATCGCCAGCCTGCGCAATGCGGCCCGCAAGGGGGAGATTCCTCAAATGAACGGCCGGACCGGACCGGTCCACCGCTTCAGCGTGCGCCGCTCCCTGATGGAGGGATTCCTTTCGAACGTGCTGAACCCCAAGGCCGTGGTCTTCTACATGGCCTTTCTGCCCCAGTTCATCGATCCCTCGCGCTCGGCCCTCAAGCAGTCCCTCTTCCTGGCCGGGTTGCATTTTGCCATCGCCATGGTGTGGCAGTGCCTCCTGGCCTCCATCGTCGATCGGGCCAAGGCCTGGATGAAAAGCCAGAAGATCCGGCGCGGCATGGACGGCCTGACCGGCTCGATCATGCTGTTCTTCGGAATCAAGCTGGCCCTGGATCGATAGTGTCCGTCCAGAGGTGGCATCTTTCGATCCCGGCCGGCGTTCTCACTCATTGGAAATCCTCGCCGTAGCCCAGCTACGCCTCCGGTTTCCACCCCCAGCGGGGTTGAATCAGACGGGAAGTCCCGCCAAGCGGGACAAATCGCTGCGGCCTTGGCCGGAACCAAAATCTACCACCTCTGGACGGACAATAGATAGACCGGCCGCGCCGAAGGCACGGCTGCTCCCCGTCTTGCAAGGCAACCGGTTTGGTACGAAAGCAGGCCGACCCCCTAATTACGAATAAAATTCAACACCTTAAATTGCGGACCCGGAGAAATTTTACCGATGCTGGGCGCGGGACAAAGGGGAACCTGAAAAGCAAAAGCTAAAAACCGGTTTCATGGCTCGTTTAGAGAGGGCTAACTGAAGCCTCCGGCTATACGAGAGAAGACTTACTGAATAAGGCCACTTAGCTCTTTTCAGGCTTGGGTTTTTGCCAGGCTTTCGATGGCGCTTGCGTAGGACGATACCAGCGCATCGAGGTAGTGGGGATCGGTTTTGCCCTTCCAGGTGGTGACCTCCAGATAGCGTTTGGGAATCTGTACCTGGGCGGGCTTGAATCCCGTCGCCAGGCGGAGCTGCCAACGTTTTTGCTGAATGCCGCGGGCCAGGCCGTCCAGATTGTCCGCCAGAGCGGTATACCCCAGGGTGGCGAGGCATTCCTGCAGCAATTCCGGCGTGTAGACCTTGCGGGCAAACAGGCAGGACACCATGGAGGTCAGCAGGACACGGGCCTGCTCGTCGGCCACCAGGAAGGCCACGGCCTGGTCCACGTCCTGTTCGTCATGCTTCTGGTCGTAGGCATAGCCGCCGGTGTCCAGGTGGGAGTGGCGAAAACCCAGGGACTGGGCCGTATAAAAGACTTCGCCGGTGGCGTAGCCGGCCATTTCCTGGCCCAGCACGCAGGCAAAGTCTCCGCCGCCGTAATGCCCGGCGGCCGCCAGGGTGCCCCGGCCCAGCAGGCGGTAGAAGTCGTTGGCGGCCCGGCCCAGGTGGGCCATGGCCTGCCTGAAGCCCCCGGCGTCCCCGAAGGCCAGCGGCACGATGGTCTCCTTCTCCGAGATCAGCCCCTTTGCCGTGGCCTCGGTGGCCCAGGCCAGGGCCACCCCGGCGCTCATGACGTCCAGGCCCATCTTCTCCACCACGTCCATGATCCCCAGCACGGCAAAGGCATCGGTGACGCCCAGCATGGTGCCGGTGGCGAAGATGGGTTCGTAGTCATAGGCCACCTGGCGGTAGAGGTACTGATTTTCCGCCATGAATTTTTCCCGCAGAAAGCCCACGTGGATACAGCCCACCGGACATCCGGCACAGGCCGCACTGCGCAGCAGGGTTTCGTCGGCAAACCGGTCGCCGGTCACGCCTGCGATGGCCGTATCGGAGGTCTGCTGGAGGTTGCGCCAGGGCAGGGATTTGAGGCCGTCCAGGGTTTCCAGGTTCGCGGCCGTTCCCAGGTTGTGATATTTGCTCATCATGTCGGTGGTGGTCAGCCGGCTGTAGACGTCCTGGAACAGCTTGCGGTAGGCCTTGCCTTCGGGCAGGGGGAAGGCGGCATCCCCTTCGATCACGATGCCCTTGAGGTTTTTGGCGCCCATGACGGCGCCGGCCCCCAGCCGCCCGAAGTGCCGGTAGGTGTCCACATTGATGCCGGCCATGGCGGCCCGGTTTTCTCCGGCCGGGCCGATGCGCAGGATACTGCGGTGGCCGGCGCCCGGGTACATGCGGCGCAGCATCTTGCCGGCCTCGTCCACCTCCAGCCCCCACAGGTAGTGCACGTCCTGAAGGTCGATATGATGCCCCCCGACGGCCAGACAGGACGGGGCGGGCGCCTGCCCGGTGATCACCAGGGCATCCAGATCGGCAAAGCGCAGGGCCAGGGCCGAACGCCCGCCGGCATGGCTTTCGGCGTACTGGTCGTGGTAGGGCGACTTGAAGGCGCACACGGTTTTGCTCATGAGGGGGAAATAGCCGGTGAGGGGACCGATGGCCAGGATCAGGGGCTGGTCCGGATCGTCCCAGGGCTGGTCGGGCCGTCCGTAGGTCTCGAACAGCAGGGCCGCCAGCCCGCTGCCGCCGGCATAGTGGTCGCGCCCCTCCAGCGAGACGATCCGGCTTCGGTCGGTGGTCAGGTTGACGGTCATCACACGGAAAGCATCGCGGATCATGGGGTGGCCTCCTTACCCGTTTCAGGGGCACCGCCGCCTGTCGCCGCCATCTCCAGACAGGCGTGGGGGCAGAAGGATACGCAGCGGCCGCAATGGATGCAGACAAAGGGTTCGCCGGTATTGTCCAGATAGATGGCGTCCACCGGGCAGGCCTCGGCGCAATCGCCGCAATGGATGCAGAGCGACTTTTTGACCGTCACGCCGCCCCCCCTGCGCTGGATAAGGGCCCCCGTGGGGCAGGCCGCCGCGCAAGGGGCCGGATCGCAGGCCATACAGTTGATGGCGGTGAAGCCGCTGGACAGGCCTCCCGAGGATTGGATGCGGATGCCGGCCGTCAGCCAGGACAGGTTTCCGTGCACCAGCCGGGCGCAGGCCAGGGAGCAGGAGTAGCACCCGATACAGCGTTCCATGTGGGGGGTGGTGAGGATTTTCATGCGCTATTTTCCCCAACGACAAAGCAAATTTTTTATGGTTCCTTCTTGCAGCAATATAGCCGGAATATCCAATTCAGAAATGTGGATTTTGGGCTCTGATCAAGGCCGCACAAGGGTTTATGGTGAGGCGTACTCTGGTACGCCGCAGCCTTAAACCCGCGGAGAACGCCGAGCAGGGCCCAAAAGACCATTTCTGGATGGATATTAGATTCGGTTGGCGCTGCCAAGCACCTTTTCGTTTTTATATTTGACCATTTCAATCAAAGCATCCCGGGCCGGGCCGAGATATTTGCGGGGGTCGAATTCACCCGGATTTTCGGCCAGTACTTTGCGGATGGCGGCCGTCATGGCCAGGCGGCCGTCGCTGTCGATATTGATCTTGCACACCGCCGATTGGGCCGCCTGCCGGAGCTGGCTTTCAGGAATGCCCACGGCGTCGTCCATCCGGCCGCCGTACCGGTTGATTTGGGCCACGTATTCCGGCATGACCGAAGAGGCACCGTGCAGCACGATGGGAAACCCGGGCACCCGCCGGGCCACCGCATCCAGGATGTCGAAGCGCAGCGGCGGCGGTTCTTCGCCTGGTTTGACCTTGAACTTGTAAGCCCCGTGGGAGGTGCCGATGGAGATGGCCAGGCTGTCCACGCCGGTCTGCCCCACGAATTCTTCCACTTCTTCAGGTCGCGTGTAATGGGAGTGTTCGGAGGCCACCTCGTCCTCGATGCCGGCCAGCACTCCCAGTTCACCTTCCACCGTAACGTCGAAATCATGGGCGATGTCCACCACCCGGCGTGTGAGGTCCATGTTTTCCTGAAAAGCCAGGTGGGAGCCGTCGATCATGACGGATGAGAAGCCGCTCTCGATGCAGTCCCGGCACAACTCGAACGAGCTGCCGTGGTCCAGGTGGAGCGCAATGGGGATGGGATGTCCCAGGGCTTCCGCCATGGCCACCGCGCCCACGGCCAGGTGGGGCAGCATGGCCGGATGGGCATATTGGCGGGCGCTGCCGGAAACCTGCAGGATTACCGGGGACTTGGTTGCCACACAGCCCGTAACGATGGCCTGGAGCTGTTCCATGTTGTTGAAATTGTAGGCCGGGACGGCAAACCCCTCGTCCATGGCCTGCTGGAACATCTCGGCCGTGTTTACCAGGCCCAGATCGGGATAGTAAAGTTTGTGGATCATGGTAGCGACTCCTGTGTCATAGAAAATGGTGGTGTGCCCGGAACCTGCGACCGGGTGATTTGATTGCAGGCCAATTCGGTCATTGTGAGGCCGTATGCAACGGTTTCGGCTGGATTATGGACGTGAGCGCTCTGGTTGATGACGACCGCGAACGGTGACTGGCTGTCTTGGGAATCGACCTTGCAAGCGTTTGGTGCCATATGCGGCGCCCATGGGTTTGACATGCCGCATCAGGCCAAAACTCATAACATAAAAAAATGCTACCGGCCGTCGCGAAAGTCAAATAGCAAATCCGGGGAATACATAATGCGCACCATGATGAATAAAGGATAACGTTTCGCTGGGAATCTCATTGTTCTTTGAATATGATGAATTCATAAATCGCCTCTGAGGGTGTTGTTTATGTCGTCCCCGCGCGCAGGGATTCAGCAACTTGCTGAAAGTCCTGGACTCCCGCGCAGGCGTGACAGCCCAGGGGCGTTGAACGGTGCCCATCGGATATGGCCGGGGAAGCGGGATGGCAGACAGGCCAAACACACCCCTCGACGGGAAGGGTTATATTGACATTGCATTGGGTTATGGTAGCTTGTGCAGAATTCCCAGGTGTCCTTTTTTATAATATTGGATGAATTCGTAAAGAGTTTTTGAAAGTGTTGTTTTGTCATCCCCGCGCAGGCGGAGATCCAGTCATCGCAGTCCCTTTTGCCCCCCCGCTTCGTAGGTATGGCGACCTGTGAACTTTTTACGACCCCATCAATTCTTCATGGCGTTGAACAGGAATTATGCGGTTTGGAAATACAGTCAATTGGAAGATGGACAACCATAAAAAGGAATACACATTGAAGATAAGACAATCGACAGAATCAGATCGGAAGGGAATACTGAAGATACATGACCGAGCATTCGGTAAAGATAAAGGGCCGGTCATCGCCAAACTCGTGAATGACCTGCTGAATGATGAAACAGCAATACCGATTTTGTCATTAGTCGCTGTTGTGGACGCAAAGCTCGTTGGCCATATTCTGTTCACAAAAGCGGTCATTACAAAATCCGAGAATTCAATATCTGCTCAAATCCTGGCTCCCTTGGCCATACTGCCGGATGAGCAAAGAAAGGGCATCGGTGAGAAGCTAATTAACGAAGGATTGAGGCTACTTAAAGAATCCGGGACAGAGTTGGTCTTTGTTCTTGGCCATCCCACCTATTACCCGCGTTGCGGCTTTATACCCGCTGGGGCGCAAGGTTTCGAAGCACCTTATCCTATACCGGAAGAACACGCAGAAGCGTGGATGGTTCAAGGGTTCAACGGTGATATCTTGAAAAATAACGCAGGAAAAATTCAATGTTCAAAAGTTCTAAATGAGCCTCAACACTGGAGAGAATAATTTCGCTAATGTATCGTTAGAATGGATAACCAGAGGCGGGCGAGTTTGACCACGCGCTTCGGAAACCCTCTGGGGTCAAGTTTCAGCTTTTTGCAAGTATCCTTTTTCAAACGTAGGGGGAGCTGTCAAAAGTTCAGACCTGAACCCGTATGTCCCATGCAACAATAAAAGGTGACCTGAATGATTCCTTCCTTGGAAACACTGTTCGTCTTTTTGCTGACAAGCACAATTGCATGCTTAGTTCCAGGGCCGGCAGTCATTTATGCAATTTTGCAGGCCAGCTCTAAAGGAATAAAAAGTGGGATGCATGCTGTTTGGGGGCTCCAAATCGGCTTTTTCCTCCAAGTGTTTGCCGCTGCCTGTGGTTTGTCGGTTTTGATACTTAACTCAGCGTTACTATTTGTCGGATTTGGTATGAAGCTGGCGTTTGCAGACAAATCATAATAATTGGTATAAGCAGACTAATTCAGACGGCGGAAAAACCGTGCAACTGCTTAGCAACGAAAGGTTCTAAAAGGTGTTTGATTATTCTCTTACGCATTGGGCAACTTTTTTTACGGCAGCCACTTTATTAAACCTGTCGCCCGGCCCGGACATGGCATTTATTCTCGGCCAAACAGCAAGAAGGGGGATCCGATCCGGTTTTGCAGCCATGTTTGGCATCTGGTCCGGCGCCTTTGTTCATGTCATTTTTGCAGCGCTTGGCTTATCGGCTATTTTAGCCACGTCGGCAATAGGCTTTTCGGTCGTCAAGTGGATTGGGGCCATATATCTCATCTGGCTTGGCATCCAAGCGTTGCGTTCACATGGCGCCATACTATCTGTGGATGGACAAGTTTCCCAGAAAGGCTTGGCACACGTATTTCGGCAAGGTGTTCTGGTTGCCGTATTAAATCCCAAGGTTGCCGTATTCTTTTTGGCTTTTCTTCCCCAGTTCGCTGAAGCCGGCGCCGGCCCGATTAGTGCCCAGCTATTCCTCCACGGTTTTCTTATTATTGCGGCAGCGGCGTTTATCGAACCGCCTTTAATCCTTATCGGCGGTAAGCTGACCGCTTATCTCAGTCATAGCAAAAAGCTATCGCGCTGGATGGACCGTGGACTCGGCGCATTATTTATTGGGCTCGGTGTTAAATTGGCGACAACGGATCATGCATAGAATGGATAGTCACTCGCCCCAAAGGGCGCTCTTATAGCTGCGTCCCCGTGCTCCCTGTTTGCCAACGTCAGGAATAAGACATGAAGATACCCATCTACCAGGTTGACGCGTTTGCCTCGGCTGTCTTTTCCGGCAACCCGGCAGCCGTTTGCATCCTCGATGCGTGGATCGATGACAGACGCCTGCAAGCCATAGCCGCGGAAAACAATTTATCTGAGACCGCTTTTCTCGTGTCTGACGAGGATGGATTCGAACTGCGATGGTTTACCCCGCGGACAGAGGTTGCGCTCTGCGGCCATGCGACATTGGCAAGTGCTTTTGTTCAGTTCGCCTGTCTGAAATGGAACAAGGACACCATCCGGTTTCAGACCCGCAAGAGCGGCCAACTCACGGTTACAAGAAAGGGCGAAAGTCTTGAAATGGACTTTCCGGCCCGGCCTGCTTACCCTACGGACCCCCCCGACGGCCTCCGCCAGGCATTGGGGGTTGTACCCGAGAACGTATACGGCTCGGAAGAAGACTTGATGGTCGTGTTGGATAGCGAAAAGACGGTTGCGGAAGTCCAGCCGGATTTCGCCGCCTTGGAACGGGTCGATTGCCGCGGCATCATCATAACCGCGCGGGGCGATCATAGCGACTTCGTCTCACGGTTCTTTGCGCCGCGTGTCGGCATACCGGAGGACCCGGTCACGGGTTCGGCCCATTGTGTGTTGATACCTTACTGGGCAGCGGTTCTGGATAAGAAAGAGCTCTATGCCCGTCAGGTCTCGAAACGCGGCGGGGAGTTGTTTTGCGGGCTTGCCGGTGACCGCGTCAGGATCTCCGGCAAAGCGGCACTATACCTGGAAGGCACGATAACGATTTAGGAGCCATGATAGGGACGCTCCAAGCTTTTAAGCATGCCGATTGTTGACAAGGGGGAACCTATGAAGACCATAAAAGCGTTTCCCCGATGCTGTCCGCCCGTAACACATATCCTGCCGGGCATTTCGGTGTAGCTTAAGAAAATGGGGGGACGAATTGTATACCCCGAAGCGATACTGCAAATGAATCCAAAATTAGAAATAAGGAAGGCGACAGAAGGGGATTTGCCCGTCATCTATTCTTTGGTCAAAAGCCTCGCGGAACATGTCAATCTCTCCCATGAACTATTGGCAAGCGAGGAGGATCTCCAAAAGTACCTGTTTGGATCCAATGGCTTCGTCGAAGTTCTCATCGGCTACTATGAGTCGCAGCCCATCGCTATGATCATATTCTACCCAAGCTTCTCGACGTTTATCGGTAAGCCTGCGCTGCATATCGAGGACTTCTATATAAAAGCGGAATTCAGGGGTATGGGGATTGGCAAAGCAATATTTACGCATCTGGCAGATTTGGCATTGAGCCGCGACTGTGGAAAAATTGAGTGGTACGCCGCCGAGTGGAACAAAAAGGCATTGGAGTTCTATGTAAAAATGGGGGCCGAAAAACTGGAACAGCGGAAATTATTCAGGCTCTCCGTTGCGGCCATGCAAAAATTGGTGGCGCAATAATTATCGAAATTATTTTCCAGATGGCTCTTTATGCGGGTTTTCCGGCGACCTTAAACGGCTTGTTTGCCGTCAAAGAAATCTTCGATGAAAGATATTTGGATATCGGCCCATAACGAAAAGAAATAGGATGGATGGCCCATGGTTGATAAGACAGAGCTTGTCGCAAAGTTACAGCAGTGGGGGGCCAGTATTGTCCGTGTGGCGGATACGGGCAGACTGTCCGGTATCGATACGGAACCGGAAGATCTCCTGGACGGTTTTCCCCGGGCGGTGAGCATTGCCGTGCATCTTTCGGATGCGGTCATGGACATGATTGACAGGCAGCCCACCCCCCTATATTCATCCCATTACGGCCGGGTGAATGCGCTGCTCGACGATCTGGCCGTCCGCGCTACGAACCTATTGCAGAAAGAGGGCGCGCGCGCTGTTCCCATTCCGGCCAGCCAAACCCTCGATTCCGAAAAATGGACCTCGTATCTATCACACAAGGCCGTTGCCATCGCGGCGGGCATCGGCTGGCAGGGCAAAAGCCTTTTGGTGGTCAATCCTGATTTCGGTCCCCGGATCAGGCTGACAACCGTTCTCACAGACGCCGATCTCGCACCGGATGCACCGATCAAGAACAGGTGCGGAAAATGCCATCAGTGTAAAGACCATTGCCCGGCGGGAGCCATCATCGGTGCCAGCACTGAGAGCCATTATGCCACCCGCTCGGAGGCCGTCGATCTCGCAAAATGCGTCTATCAGGTGCGTGACGTATTCGGTGAACTTCCGCATGTTACATCTTACATCTGTGGCATATGCATTAAGGTTTGCCCATGGGGCAATAAAGCGAAGCAAGCCCTTTCCTCAAGGGAAAGATAGGCCATTAGTTTTGATTTAAACCCTCCCCCTCGGGTGGCGACCCCGTGGAGGTTCAACCGATCCGGGGAGAGTTTTTGTAAGCGGATTCTTCATTTTCTTGCACGTGCAAGAAAACGGAAGCAATCACGCCTCGGCGTGACAGGCTTCAAACGCCCGTGTTCCGCGCATAACCATTCGATAGAGGGTGAATCAAATTGGATATAACGATTGAAAATGTAAAGAATGATCAGTTCGCTAAGCTGCTTGGGATCGAGATCGTGGAAGTCAGAATCGGTTATGCCTTGCTGAAACTCCAGGTTGAAGAAAAGCATCTAAATGGCATCGGCATGGTGCAGGGGGGCGCCATATTCACCTTGGCCGATTATGCGTTCGGTGTGGCGGCCAACGCCGACGGCAGCACGGTGGTGGGCATCAATGCCGGCATTTCCTATTTCAAACCACCCAAAGGGAAAACCATTTATGCCGAGGCCATGGAAGAAAACAGCAATACTAAGATATGCGGGTACAAAGTGCTCGTAAAAGACGAAGATGGATCCTTGGTCGCATCCTTTTCAGGGCTGGGGTACAAGAAATATAAAAAATGACCTATTCGATCGAACTTTATTTCGATCGCCGATTCGAAGAGAAGCTGCGATCGCTGTGGGATGAGCTTGAAAAGGCCGGCCTGCCGTCCGTATTCTCGAAAATGGGGAGCCGGCCCCATCTGACGCTTATCATCCTGGATCGTTGCGATGAAGATCATGTTGCCGGTTTGATTGATCGTCATGTGAAGGAGCATTTCAAGTTTTCTATAGCTTTTCCGGCCTTTTCAATAATACCCGGTGTCCGGAATTCCGTTTTCCTGACGCCTGTCATAAAGCCAGAATTAATTGATATCCAAAGGAGTCTGTATAATCTTATTGAAGAAAATAGCTATTCCATTCAAGAGCACTATGCACCTCATAACTGGCTTCCCCATTGTTCGATATCAAAAGAGCTGTCTCCTGTCGAGGCCTTGAAAACCCTTGAAGTTTGTCTATACTGTGGGCTCAAAGAGGACGCATTGGTTACGGAAATCGGGCTTATAGAATTCAGACCAAGAAAGATGATAAAAACAATTGGACTATCGGATCGCTATGATTAAAACGCCTAAAACACGCAACTTCACAGAGGCAAGGTGACAAAAAGATCTCACCAGTGATTGAGGGCGGTTTTTCGAGAAAGGATGATTATGATTACCTGTCATCTGAGATATACGATTGATCCATACAAGCTCGAAGCCTTTGAGAAATATGCGAAGATTTGGATACCTTTGGTCAATAAGTTCGGGGGGACCCATCATGGCTACTTTTTGCCCCATGAGGGCGCCAATAATGTTGCCGTAGCGTTGTTCAGCTTTCCTTCGCTTGCCGACTATGAAGTTTATCGCGGCAAGATCCGTAGTGATCCGGATTGTCTAAAGGCATTCAAGCATGCCGAAGACACACGGTGTGTCATCAGTTTCGAGCGCAGTTTTATGAAGCCTGTCCTTGAATAGAAGGCTCGCCACTCTATTGATAATTGGAGGAGACAATGGAGCTTACAGGAAAGAAAGTGATGATCCTGATCGAAAATATGTATAACGAATTCGAATACTGGTATCCCTACTACCGGCTGAAGGAAGCGGGGGCCGAGGTCGTCACGGTGGGTACCGGCAGTATGCAATACACCAGCAAATCAGGCTTGCCGGCCAAAGCGGATGCCGATGCGAAAAACCTGAAGGCGGCGGATTTCGACGGCATCGTCATTCCCGGCGGGTACGCACCGGATCTGATGCGCCGCAATGCCGATATGGTGCGTCTGGTGAAGGAATCCTTTGACGCCGGCAAACTGGTGGCCGCCATTTGCCACGCCGGATGGATGCTGGCCTCGGCCAAGATCCTCGCCAACCGGCGCGTTACCTCCTTTTTTGCCATCAAGGACGATCTGATCCATGCCGGAGCGGACTGGACCGATGCGGAAGTCGTCGTGGACGGAAATCTGGTCACCAGCCGGACGCCGGACGATCTGCCGGTCTTCATGAAAGCGGTTATTGCCGTGTTGGCCTGATGGATAGGGTGTGAATAGGCCTTGAGATCGCAGGGGGGGAGGCTTCGGGCCGCAACCGCCAACCGCCACATAGAACAGGGTATGGGCAGTGAAGATTTACCAGTATGACGCCTTTTCAACGGAACCCGACCGAGGAAATCCGGCCGGGGTCGTTCTCGATGCGGATCATCTCACGGAAGATGAAATGCAGGCGATCGCTACGGCGGTGGGATTCAACGAAACCGCGTTTATCTGCCGTTCCAAAATAGCCGATGTCAGAATTCGGTACTTTACACCGGGCCATGAAATGAACCTGTGCGGCCATGGCACGGTCGCATCCCTTATTGCGCTCTATCAGCAAAGGTCAAGGGTCGACATTCAAACGATCGAGACCAAAGCCGGTATTATCGAAGCCGCAATCCGAATCCGGGATGCTGAAGCAAGCGTCATTATGGAGCAGCTTCCCGCAAAATTCGTTCGTTTCGAAGGTGACGTTTCCAAATTGGCGTCGGCCTTGGGCATCAATGCGCGGGATATCGACCCAAGCCTTCCGATTGTCTATGGCAGTACCGGCATCTGGACCCTTTTGGTGCCGATCAAGAAACTGGCCTGTTTTAAAAAAATGACCCCCGCTACCAAGGTATTCCCGGAGCTGTTGACCCAATTCCGGCACGCATCGATTCATCCCTTTTGTCTGGAAGTGGTCAACACGGGCGCCCACATGCATGGCCGCCATTTTTCATCACCGTTTTCCGGAACAATTGAAGATCCGGTCACGGGAACGGCCTCGGGTGTCATGGGAGCCTACTACCTGAACTTCATCAGCCGGCGCAAATCGGCTTCGATCGTCGTTGAGCAGGGTCAAGAGATCGGCCGCAATGGTTTTGTGACGGTCAACGTGGTGCCATCCAACGGGCAGATTAACGTGGCAATCGAAGGGACAGGCGTTTTTGTCAAAGAAATCGTGTTAAGGAACTCACGAGACGCGACTGCCGGATGCTCAGCATAGATTGGCGTAGAGAAGATGAATACAGCGACCTTGATGTGGGGCGTCCTGTTCGGATCGATAGGGTTCGGGTATTTCATGTACGGTCGGAAACAGAAAGCGGTTCTGCCCTTTCTAAGCGGCTTGGGCCTGATGGTTTGCCCCTATTTCATCACGAATACCATCCTTTTGGTATGTGCCGGCATTGTCCTGGTGGCCTTGCCTTTTGTGATCCGAAGATGAGGCTATGGCGCTGATCCATAAGCGCGCTGGCGCCAATCGTTTCAATCAAATCCGTTTTAGCGTCCCCTTCGAGGAGGCCACCGGAGGCCTGCCGCTATGCTGGAAAGAACGCAACGGGCCAACCTGACATGACATCAAACCGCCTAGAATTAAGGCTCTTGCGCCGGGAAGACGAGGTGTCTTTCAAGAAGGCGATTGCCGCTTTCGAGAGCGAGACGCCGCCCTTTGAATTCGCCTTCGATTTCGATGCCGCCATGCCTTTCGAAGCATACCTCAAGAAGCTCGAGGGATGGCCTTTGGGTAAAGACCTGCCGGATAAATTCGTTCCGAATACGTTTCTGGTCGGGGTTGTCGGGGGGCAGATTGTCGGGCGGGTGTCGCTGCGGCACTGTTTAAACGATTTCCTCGCCAGCATTGGCGGCCACATCGGCTATGGCGTGATCCCCGCTTACCGGCGGAAGGGATACGCTACCGAGATGCTTCGGCAGACCCTCCCGATCTGTTCATCACTTGGCATCGCCAAGGTGTTGATTACCTGCGATATTGGGAATCCGGGCTCAAGGAAAGTGATTGAGAACTGCGGCGGCGTCTTTGAAAATCTAACGGACGCCCCCCAACTCGATGTTCAAAAAAGAAGGTACTGGATTGATTGTCCCCCTGTTGGTGATTAAACGATAAGGCCTGCCAAGCGCCGGCAGGAAAACATCAGGCGCCGTCGTAACGGCGCCTGTATCAGCGTATCGTTTCCCAAAAGGGATGGCGTGGCTTCATCAGCGGTATCAGGCCGCGGCATGCGCACTGGCGGCGCATTCGTTTTTGCCGATGTCCATGATCTCCTGCTGCTCTTCGTCCACGTCCACCAGCCCGGCGTTGATCTCACGAATCTTGGCGTATTCCTCGGGCTGGGGCCTCATGTTCGCCTCGATGAAGGCGAAGAAGGTCTTCTCATCGTCAATGGCGTATATGCTGGCGTTGTCGGTTTTGATTTTGGCCATGGGGGCGGCGAAGATCAGGTTCTCATCGGCCTCTTCCCAATCCATATAATGGCCCGGCAGGATCACCGTGTTGTCATCCAGATTCAGCAGGATCTCGGTCATGGTCTTGAACAGCATGTCTGACCAGGCTTTCGCCATGCCGCCCAGATCGGGACGGCCGATGGATTTGATGAAAACCGTATCGCCGGAAATCAGGTACTTCCCGTCCACCCGGTAGCAGGTGCTGCCGGGGGTATGGCCGGGGGTATGAATAATCTCCACCTGGGGGCCGCCGTTGCGGAAGCTGTGGCGATCCCCGTCCCGGGCCGGTGTATAGGGGAACTTGGCCCCTTTGAAGTCGTCGTCGGGCGCCACGATTTCCGCGCCGGTCGTCTGGCGCAGCATGTTGCTGCCGGAAATGTAATCGGCTTGGCGGTGGGTTTCGAAGGTTTTGGTGATGGTGCAGCCCTTCTCTTTGGCGAAGTCCAGATAAAAAGGGACATTTTTGGCCGGGTCGAAGACCATCATTTCATTGCCGCTGATCAAGCCGTAGCTGCAGGAGGCTTTGCCGGGCCGCCGGAACTGGTAAAGCTCATACCCGTCGCCGTCGGCGATGAGGGCCGGTTCCAGCAGGTTGCCCCAGGCTTTGATGCCCACTTTCATATGGGCCACGTCCTCATACCCGTGATTGGCCAGGATTTCACCGACGAATTTGGACGAGCCCTCCTTGGCGCACACGATGCGCACCTTCCTGCCTTGGGGCACACGGGCGATGCTTTCCGCCTCCCATTCGATGAATTCCATATAGGGCACATTGATCATATCGATCGGATAAGGTCCTTCCACCTTGAAACGCGCAAATTCGGCATCGTTGCGCACGTCCAGCAGCAGGAAGTCCTCCTTGCGGGTCAGCCAATTAAAAAGATCGTGGGCGCTAAAGGCTTGCACTTCCATCATCGTTCCTCCCGTGGGCTCATGGGTTCAGGACAAAGATACGCTACCCGCCGACCCTGTCAAGAGGGTGTCGGACGGGTATGACATTTCCCCAAACAGTCTATGGGATACAAACAGTAAGCGGATCAGGGATGGTGTAGGCGCCCGGACCCCCACCTCATACCTTTATGAGTCGCCATTTCCCCAGGCGTTACACGTGACGAACAACAAGCGCCGGGGGGATGACCCCCCGGCGCTGCTATCGTTGGGAACCGCAAACAGAGGCTCTGTCGCGGCTAGAACCGCCAGGTGAAACCGAAATCGACGGCCTGCTCGCTCAGGTTCGATTTGATTTGCACCGCGCGTCCTTGCGGATCCGTCCCGTTTTCGGTGATGTCGTTGGAGAAACCATACATATACCCGACGTTGAGTTCCACCGTCGGGGTGATCTGGTAGCCAACCCCGAGGGTCACATGCTGCTCCACCACGGCCGGGAAGCCGATCGTGCGGAAGGATTCATAGTAGTAGGTGGGGATGAGATTGCCCTGCACGTTGGTGACGCTGTTGGGCATGCCGAGCAGGTTGAAGCTGCCGTCCCAGCCGTTGTGCTGGTCGACCGGACTTTCCGCATAGTTGTAGCCGGCCCGCAGGAACAACCCCTGGATGGGCTGCCACTGGGCACCGATGGCGAAAACCCATTGGTCATTCCAGTCGAAGTCGTCGTAGCCTTTGGCGTCGGACCAGTTGATCCATTTCGTATCCGCCTCCACCAGCAGTTCAATACCGGGGAAAAAGTAGGCGGCACCGAAACCCAACTGCTGGGGGGCCTCCAGGTCGAGGTCGTCGCGGAAGCCGTTCTGGTCGAAGTCGGTCACGTGGTCGAAGGTGGCTTTCTGGGCGGAGATATAGGTCAACCCCAGGGACAGGTTGTCGATGGGTTTGTAGATGATGCCCGGCTGAAAGCCGAAGGCGTAGGCGGTGGAGCCGCCGTCGCCCAGATCGAGGGTTTCATAGTCCACATGGACGGCCAGCCCCAGGGACAGATTGGGCAGGAGCTGGAAGGCAAGGGACGGGGCGAATTTCATGATCTGCAATTCGGTATAGGTCCCGGAGGCCAACGGCGCCCCGCTGGGAGAATAGGTCGCGAAGTCGAGGGACGTGTCCCTGTAATCCACTCCCATACCGCTTACGCCATAGGCTGCCAGCCCGAAACGCCAGTTCTGGGGCGAATCCGAAATGGGAAGCGAAAGACCAATGGCCGGAATGGCATAGACATTGTCTTGGCTGTCGGACTTGACGACCCCGTCGGCGGTGGTGATCTTGGCATCGACTTTCGGCATGAACAGGGTTCCGGCGAAATTCACCTCGGTGGACGGACAATAGGGGCCGAAACACATGGCGGCCGGGTTGGAGAAAACGGCGCTGATCGCATCCTGGGGAGCCGCAATACCGGTTCCCCCCATCGCCCGGGAAATGGGGCCGATGGCGATCAGGTTGGTGCCGTTGGTGGCCAGGGCCGCCGGTGCCAGCATCAGCGAACAGGCCAGGATTGCCATCAATAAATAAAACTTCCTCATGGTTGCTTACCTCCATACTCACATCGTTAAATCCGGTCCCCGTCCTTTGTGCGGGGACTGTTGCCCGAGATAGACGACCATGGGCCGTGCCATACGGCTCACGATCATGGCTAAACAGCGGCTCGGCGCGCGGGTCGAAACCGATCGGTTTCAGGCGGGAACCAGAGCGTCGGCCACCATTGAAGACAAGAAGGTCACATCCACCTCCATTTTATAATGTTTGTTGAGGTCGCTCAGCTGGGCGTGGCAGTTTTCACAGGCTGTGGTGAGGATCTTGGCCCCTGTCCCTTGGACCTGATCCACCTTGACCCGGGCGGATTTCATGCGGAAATCATGGGTCTCATCCCCCAGGGCCACCAGGCCGCCGCCCCCGCCGCAGCACCAGTTGTAGGCCGGCTCCGGGGACAATTCCCGGTAATCGTCGGTCAGGTGCTGCAGAATGTAGCGCGGCGGATCGATCACGCCGCCGTTGCGGGCAATTTGGCAGGGGTCGTGGTAGGTGATCGGGACATTGAATTTGGACTTGTCCAACCGGATGCGGCCCTCCTTAAGATAGCGGGCGTGCACATCGGTGATGGACGACACCGTGAAGGGCTGCTTGCCGGAGAGCTGCTTCATGACCCGATAGGCTGTGCCGCACTCGCAGATGCAAACTTCCTTGACCTTGAGCCGCTTGGCTTCGTTGACGATGCGCTCCAGGATCAGTTTGGTCTTGGTGGGATCCCCCACAAAGGCGCCGAAATTGACGGCTTCAAAGAAACTCAGGGTCCATTTTTCTCCGGCGGCATTGAAAACGGCCGCGGCCGGGATGATCGAATGGGCGCCGGCCAGGGCCACATAGAGCAGGTCGGCCCCTTCCACATCCACCGGGATAACGGCTTCGCCCGCTTCCATCTGCCACTTGGCGACGACTTCCTCTTCCAGGCGCTTGAGTCCCTGGATGAAGCCCTCCTTGAACATTTCGATGGACTTGCCTTTTTCAATGGACATATCCGCCAGCATGGTCAGGGTTTCCGGCTCCGTGTGGGCGCCGATCAACAGCAGCTTGGCGATGGACATGAGCATCTGGGTGTCGATGCTGAAAGGGCAGTAGAGCATGCAGCGCCGGCAGCCGGTGCAGGAGTAGGCGGCATCGAAGAGCTCCTCCAATGCCATTTCGGTCAGTTCTTTGGACTCGCCCACCGAAGGCCAGACCTTGCCCCGGGCCTTGAAGTATTTTTTATAGAGCCGCCGGATGATTTCATGCCGGTAGGCGGCGATGTAGCGTACCTGCCCCATGGAGGCATAAACGTGGCAGGCCTCCGTACAGGTCCCGCAGCGGGTGCAGGTTTCGAGATAGAAGCGCATGGCTTCGTTGAGTTTGCTCTGGAAAAGACCCAGCAGGTCGTCCCGTGTCTTGGCATCCATGGGTTAGCCCCTCCGGAGTTTGTTCATGGGTAGTGATAAAAAGGCGTGCATGGCCTGGCTGAAAGGGAAGAAGATCAGAAACAGGTTGGCCAGGAAGACATGCAGGAGCAGCATGAAGGAATGTCCGCTTTCCGTCACGCTGGCAGGCAGATAGGGCTCGAAAGCGATCAGGCTGCCGAGATAGGTGCGATAGTCGTCCACCGTCATGCCATCGTAGTAGTACCAGTTGCGGGCCCAGTCCATCTGGCTGCCGAAGAGCACCACCAGGAAGAGCAGGATCAGCAGATAGTAGTCTTCCGGGACCGACAGCTCGCGCACCGGCGAACGGAAGCGCCGAAAGAGGAAATACAGCAGGGACAGGGCCGTCAGCAGCCCCACCATTCCTTTGCCGAGGAAAATTTCATGCGGGATGATCTGCAGGATGGGGTAGTCCCCGAAAAGCTCCAGGTGACCGATGATCAGCAGCAGCAGGCAGGCATGAAAGATGATGAGGAACACCCACAAAAGCGGCTTATGGCGCCGGACGGTTGGGAAGAGAAAGGTGTCGTGCAGGGCCCACAGCCAGGCAGGCTTTTTGGCCGGATAGATCTGCAAGGTGGTCGGGTGTTTGGGTGCCTTGAAGATGTTGACCAGACGCACCGTCGTGCCGATCACAAAGACGGCGGCTGCCAGATAAACCATGGGCACGAGAATGATATAGGATAGTGTTTCCACGAAGCCCTCCCTAGGATGCCGAAGCGGGCGGGCCCCCACCGCCCCTGGCGGTGAGAAGCCCGTGCGGTTTACGCGTTGCGCTTGATAAGAAACCGGATCTCTTTACCGTCCTGATCGGTTTTGAGGATCTCGTTGCCGCTGGTACGCGCCCAGGCCGGGATATCCGTCAGGGAGCCGGGGTCCGTGGAAATGGCTTCGATCACTTCGCCCACGGCGACGTCCTTGATGCCCTTGCTGACTTTGACGACCGGCATGGGACAGGCCAGACCTTTCAAATCAAATGTTTTGCTGATTGCGATGTCGTTGCTCATTGTCGTTCTCCTCTCATTATGTTGGTTTAGATAAACAACTGAATTTTGCTGTCCATGGCTTCTTCCAGAAACTTGGCCACACCGCAGTATTCCAGGCCTTCGTACTGGATCATCTCCTCGTGCTTGAAGCCCATGAGGTCCATGGACATTTCGCAGATAAAAATGCGCACGCCGAGTTCCTCGGCCATGGCGATCATCTGGTCGAGGGAGGCCACATTTTTCTGCTTCATGAGGGATTTCATCATAGTGGTGCCCATGCCCCCCATGTTCATCTTGGAGAGCTTGACCTTGTCGGCCCCCTTGGGCAGCATTTTCCCGAACATGGTTCCCATCATGTCCTTGCCGCCGACGTTTTTGTCCTTGGCGCGCAGCACCGGGGTGCCCCAGAAGGTGAAGAACATGACCACATCCATCCCCATGGCGACCGCGCCGGTGGCAATGATGAACGATGCCAGGGCCTTGTCCAGATCGCCGCTGAAGCAGATCATGGAGAGCTTGTTCTCCGGGCTTTTTTTCTGAAGTGCATCCAGTTGGGCTTTCATTTCGGCCAGCTGGGTTTCGAGTTGCTCCATGGTGTCCTCCTAATAAGTTAATGCTATAAACATAAAAAACGGAATGAAATAAGTAAGATAAAAAATAAGGCGTTCTAAATTGTATATAGTATGTACAATATATCCAAAAAAATCGCCCCCTTGTGCGGCTAAGAGAGCGTATTGCAGTCCTGCGGGTTACACCATCAGTTCTTTGACGGCCTCCATGGAAGCCTTGAGCAGTTCCAGATTGGTCAGCATGGCTTTGCGCTGTTCAGGTGCCAGATGGGAGAGTACCTCCAGGTGTATGGCTTCCAAAAACGCGTTGATTTCGTTTAGCTTGTCCTGCCCCTTGGGGGTCAGGCTGAGCAGCGTGATGCGCGAATCCTCCGGATCCTTAATCCGCTGGATCAGCTTGCGGCGCACCATACCGTCGATAATACGGGTTACCCGGCTTTTAACCACATTCATTTTGTGGGCGATGCCCTTGGGCGTCAGGTAGCGCTCATTGGCAAAGAGCTGCAGGCAGCGCAGCTCGGCATCCGGCAGCGCGAAGCGGTCGCTCTGGTACTGCATGCGTTCCTGGCAGCATTGAAAGAGCTTGGCGATCAACTCCTGAAACTGGACCACCTGGTAGGCGGAGATGGCATTAGCCGGGTTGCGTTGATTATTATACATGGTGTGAACTATAGCAGGATTTCAAAAGGCGTCAAGCATTTTTTCCCCAGACGATCAAAGCGCTTCAAATTTGGCGCCCAAATGATGAAAAGACAAATTATAATGACATATTATGGGGTAACTTGCCATTCAGGCGAGTCACGAGGGGGAACGATTGGTGACCCTGCGAACCAATAACGGCTCAGGAGGGTAACGGATTCGTCATCCTTTCCATCATCCGAAACGACCGGTGATGTAGTCCTGGGTGAGCTGGTGGCGCGGTTTGGTGAAGATCTGGGCCGTCTGCCCCACTTCGATCAGGTCTCCCAGGTGAAAATAGGCGGTCCGCTGGGACACGCGCGAGGCCTGCTGCATGGAGTGGGTCACGATGGCGATGGAGTACTGCTGTTTGAGCTCATCAATCAGATCTTCGATGATGGAGGTGGCGATGGGGTCGAGGGCCGAGCACGGTTCGTCCATCAGGATCACTTCCGGACTCACGGCGATGGTGCGGGCGATGCACAGACGCTGCTGCTGACCACCCGACAGCCCCGTTCCGGGATGGGAGAGCGTATCCTTGACTTCTTCCCACAGCCCGGCCCGACGCAGGGAGGTTTCGACGATTTCATCCAATTCGGCCTTGTTTTGGGCCAGTCCGTGAATCCGGGGGCCGTAGGCCACATTGTCGTAGATGGACTTGGGAAAGGGGTTGGGCTTCTGGAACACCATGCCCACCTGGGCCCGCAAGGGGACGACGTCCACCTCTTTGCCATAGATGTTCAACCCGTCCAGGGCGATGTCGCCCTTGACCCGGCAGGTGTCAATGGTGTCGTTCATCCGGTTGAGGCATCGCAGGAAAGTGGATTTGCCGCAGCCGGAAGGTCCGATCATGGCAACGACTTCATTGCGTCCGATGTCGAGGGATACGTTTTTGATGGCGTGCTTTTCGCCGTAGTAGACGTTCACGTTGCGGCAGGTCATGCGGGCATCGTCGATAAACGGTTCACCGACGGTTTCACGGCTGTCGCGATTGACAAGTATCCGGCCCGATTTGTTTTTATCGGACATATCGCTTCCCACGGTCAGTTCCTCTGTCTTGGCTCGGGCATCCATTAGTAGCATAGTTATATCTGATGTTGGTTGTCCAAGGGGCAGGCCATCCGGTGACAGCCTAACAATTCGGCAGGCCGGCGTCAATCGGTGCTCGGCCTGCCGAAGATTTCAGCCTGTTTACTTCATCGTGAGCGGTTTGAGGGTCTTGGCGGCATTGTGGTACGCTTCACGTTCTTTGTCGGGCATGGGAATCAAGCCCTTTTCCGCCAGGTAGCCGTCCGGCCCCCAGGCCTTCTCGGAGGAGAATTCATTCAAATATTCCTGAATTCCGGGAATGACCCCCACGTGGGCTTTCTTGACATAGAAGAAAAGCGGACGGGATACCGGATAGGAGCCGTCGGCAATGGCCTCGAAGGTGGGCTGCACGCCGTCCACAAAGGAGCCTTGAATGACATCGGTGTTCTGGTCGAGGAAGCTGAAGCCGAAGATGCCCAAGGCGTCGGGGTTGGCGCCCAGCTTCTGCACGATCAGGTTGTCGTTCTCACCGGCTTCGATATAGGCGCCGTCTTCACGGATGGTGTGGGCGGCTGCCTTGAACGCTTTCTTATCCTTTTTGCGCAGGGCCTTGAGCCAGTCGTATTCCTTAGCCCCGTCTTCCATAACGAGTTCCAGGAAGGCATCCCGGGTACCGGAGGTGGGGGGCGGGCCCAATACTTCGATCTTGGTGGCCGGCAGACTCCCATTGACGTCTTTCCAGGTTTGGTAGGGGTTGGGAACCAGCTTTTCCGCACCCGACGGATCCGGTACGTCCTTGGCCAGGGCCAGGTAGAGGTCCTTGCGGGTCAACTTCAAGGGTGCCGCTTTCTTGGAATTGGCCACCACGATACCGTCATAGCCGATCTTGATTTCGACGATGTCCTTGACACCGTTGGCCTGGCACTTTTCGTATTCCGATTTTTTAATGGCCCGGGACGCATTGGTGATGTCCGGGGTTTCGACGCCGACACCCTCGCAGAACAGCTTGAACCCGCCGCCCGAGCCGGTGGATTCGATTTTGGGCGTATTGAAACTGGTGGTTTTCCCGAACTGCTCGGCAACGACCGTGGCGAAGGGATAGACCGTTGAAGATCCGACGATGCTGATGGTGTCGCGGGCCGAGGCCGCATAAACGGTTCCGGCGGTTGCCATAAAGGCCAGAGCGGTAGCAATGACAAGCGATTTCCTGATCATACGTTTCCTCCTGAAAGTAAAATGGAAAGACATCAATACCCGTTGTTTACGATTGTGCGCCTATGCAAGCGCGCCCTATATACAACCCCTGTTTTAGGGTTTTGTTAGCACCTGCAAAAAACTGCTGCGGCACCCCAAAAAGTTCTTCGAAATCCCTACCAGCGGCGTTCGAATTTCTTCCGAAGGACCACGGCCGTGGCATTCATGATGATCAGGAAGGCCAGCAGCACGATGGTGGCGGCTGAGGTCCGTTCCACAAAGGCCCGTTCCGGGCTGTCCGCCCACAGATAGATCTGAACCGGCAGCACGGTGGCCGCATCGGTCAGGCCGTGGGGCACATCGACGATAAAGGCCACCATGCCGATCATGAGCAGTGGGGCGGATTCCCCCAGAGCCCGGGCCATGCCGATGATGGTGCCCGTCATAATTCCCGGCATGGCCAGGGGCAGCACGTGGTGCATGACCATTTGCATCTTGGAGGCGCCAACCCCCAACGCCGCTTCGCGGATAGAAGGAGGTACGGATTGCAGCGAGGCCCGTCCGGCGATGATGATCGTCGGCAGGGTCATCAAGGTCAGCACCAGGCCCCCCACCAGCGGGGCCGAGCGGGGCAGGCCGAAAAAGTTCAGGAACACGGCCAGGCCCAAAAGGCCGAAAACAATGGAGGGCACGGCCGCCAGATTGTTGATGTTGACTTCGATGAAATCCGTCCAGCGGTTCTTGGGGGCGAACTCTTCAAGATAGACCGCCGAGGCGATGCCGATGGGAAACGAGAGCGCCAGGGTGACCAGCAGGGTGTAGACGGACCCCATCACCGCTCCCAGAATACCGGCCAGCTCGGGTTCGCGCGAGTCGCCGGCGGTAAAGAAAGTCCGGTTGAAGCGCTTTTCGATCCGGTTCTCGGATTTCAGACGATCGACCCAGGCCAGTTGGATATCCTTGATGCGCCGCTCGCTCTCGGGGACGTTCAGATCAAAATGGCCCTTCAGCAGCATGTCGATATCATCGTCCGCCGGAACCCAGACCGGCACGGTCTTGCCGATCATCTCCGGCGAATTGAGCACCATCTTGCGAATCTGGAAGGCGGCCCCGCTGCTGACGAGTTTGTAGAGCATGCGCTTGTCTTTACGGGAGCTGACCTCCGGGAACATGCGCCGCAGGGACGCTTTGATGATGCCGGAATAATCGGCCGTGGCCAGGGCCTCCTGGCTCAGGAGGGTCGGATCGAAGAAGACATCCAGCCGCACAAAGGTTTGCTCGAAAGCCGAATACCCCTTGCTGATGATGCTGCCGAAAAGGATCGAGAGGAACAGCAGGCTGGCCAGGATGGCGCCGATGCCGTAGAAGCGGAAGCGGCGCTCCCGACGGTAGCGACGGCCCAGTCCGGCGTTGACGATATCGATGGCACGGCGTTGGGAGGCCCGGCCACCTGTTTTGAATCCGGTCTTATTCATACTGCTCCCGGTATTTGCGCACCACATGCAGGGCGACGATGTTGAGCATCAAGGTGGCGATAAACAGCACCAACCCCAGGGCGAAGGCCGCCAGGGTCTTGGGGCTGTCGAATTCCTGGTCCCCCACCAGCAGGGTAACGATCTGCACGGTGACCGTGGTGACGGTTTTAAGAGGGTTGGCGGTCAGATTGGCCGCCAGTCCGGCCGCCATGACGACAATCATGGTTTCGCCGATGGCCCGGGATATGGCCAGGAGGACCCCGCCTACGATGCCGGGCAGGGCCGCCGGCAGCACCACCTGTTTGATGGTTTCGGATTGGGTCGCTCCCAGTCCGTAGGCCCCGTCCCGCATGGCTTGGGGCACGGCATTGATGACGTCGTCGGACAGGGAGGACACGAAGGGGATGATCATGATGCCCATGACCAGTCCGGCGGCCAGGGCGCTTTCCGAGGAGACATCGAGTCCCAGCGTCATACCGGCATCGCGGATGAAAGGGGCCACTGTCAGGGCGGCGAAAAACCCGTAAACCACGGTGGGGATGCCGGCCAGGATTTCCATGAGCGGCTTGGCAATGGCGCGAAAGCGGCGGTTGGCGTATTCGGAGAGATAGATGGCCGCCATGAGACCGATGGGCACGGCCACCGCCATGGCAATGGCGGAAATCATCAATGTGCCGGCGAAGACCGGAATTGCGCCGAACGCGCCGGAGGAGCCCACCTGGTCGGCCCGGATGGCCATCTGGGGGCTCCACTTCAGGCCGAAGAGAAATTCCGTCAGCGGGATTTTGTCAAAGAAGCGGATGGCTTCGAAGAGCACCGAGAGCAGGATGCCGATGGTGGTGAAGATCGCGATGGTGGAGCAGGCGATCAGGAGCCAGTTAATGATGCGCTCCACATGGTTGCGGGCCCGCAGCCTGGGCGAGATGAGGCGCAGGGACAAGGCAATGGCGGCCATGATCAGGGCCAGGACCACCACGGCCAGGGCCGCGGTGCTGACATGTTGAAGCTGATGGTAATGCTGGGCCGCAGCCTGCATGGTGGGGTCGATGTCCCCTGAGACGATGTTGCCGCTGACCAGGTTGCGGATATCGTTGACGATCAGATTCAGACGGGCCGGCGGCAGGCTGCGAACCGCATCGGGCAGATCGGCCACGACCAGCTGCGTAATGACCGCCGGTTCGAGAAAGGACCAGACGGCGAAGATCAGCAGGGCCGGCAGACCGCACCACAGCGCCGTCAACAGTCCGTAGTAGGCCGGGCGGGAATGCATCCGCAGCAGGCCGGCCCGGTCGCCGGCCACGGCAAAAGCGCGCTTTCTTCCCAGGACGTAGGCGGCCGAGGTCAGCAGCAAAATGGCACTCAGGATGGTCACAGGTGACAACATAAGCCTCTATTGGCATGGTGGTTCCGGACCGCTTCAGGATCAATTCCGACGGTCCGTCAATTGCTGGGAAATAGGTAAAGGGGCCGCGTTAGGAATGTGTTAAGGAAGGGTTACAATAGCGCTAGTATTGCAATAGAATCGCGTGAAGACGCTGGGGCGCTAATAATTGATAAGGAGGGGCGGCCGGCGCAGGCCGTTGATCGTTGCGGGGCACAGGCGTGTCTTGGGCCAGAACGCGGCAGCGGCGCGCGCTATGCTCAGGCGCTGTGCATTAAGGGGAAAGCTGCCGCAGGGGGCCGTCCTGGGATATCCAAAAGCGGCGGCCGGAATTGCCCGAAGCGGCCCCGGGCAGGGGCCGCCGGCGGGTCAAGCGGATTGGCAAGGGCTGGAAAGGGGCTGACCATCAGAGGGGGTAAGGGGGCGCCTTCCCGGACCTGCCGCCTTAATAGTCGGCATGCCGCACGATCTCGCCTTCGATCAGATAGATCACCTCTTCGGCAATATTGGTGGCATGGTCGCCAATGCGTTCCAGATGGCGTGATATCAGGTAGAAATTGATCAGGAAGGGCATCTGGTCGGGATGGTGGGCCATTTCATCCCGGATGAGCTGGTAGGCTCGGCGATGGGTGCCGTCCACCTCGTCATCCATGGTCACCACCCGAAAAGCCGTATCCACGTCCATATTGACGAGGGCATCCAGACTCAGCTGCAGCATTTTTTCCACCTGCGCCGCCATGGGTTCGTAGTCGAAGGCAAAGCGGGGCGGCTGGTATTTGGCCATGGTCTGGATGCGTTGGGCGATATTGACGGCCTCGTCGGCAATCCGTTCCAGATCGTTGTTGATTTTGATGACCGCCACCAGAAAGCGTAAATCAATGGCCACCGGTTGATGCAGGGCCATGATTTTGAGGCATTCCTCCTCGATTTCCACTTCTTTTTCATCGACTTCAAAATCCGATCGGACGATTTCGTCGGCCACGGCGGCGTCCCGGTCGGTAATGACGGAGGTGATGCGCCGCACGCGTTCCTCCACCATCGCCCCGAGGGAAAGGATCATTTTTTTGATTTTTTCGAGTTCTTTGTGAAAATGTCTGGCCATGGGGTATTCCTCTTCGCTTGGACGGGCCGTCAGGCGACCGCCCGTCATGTCAGTTGATGCCCATTTACAATCATCTCATTTAGGGTGAGCCGCGTTAGGCCTATGCTAGCATTCCGTTAGGGTTTCGATAATGGTTCGATTTTGCACCACTTTATCCGGCGTGCCATCCCAGGGCCGCCCACACCGAAAATCATCGCGTCGTCTCATGAACTCCTAAAGAGGGTCTCATGCGAAATTAACACCGGTCGGCGAAATATCCTCCAATGGATTCTGAATCGGACGTCTCACTCGAAGCAACCTCACACAAGGAACTGAAGATGCGTGTTGATTGCCATGTGCATTCCAAACATTCCAAACGCCCCTCGACCTGGGTTCTGAAAAAGATCGGTTGTCCGGAAAGCTATACGGAGCCGCTCGATATCTACCGCATCGCCCGTGAGCGCGGTATGACCCACGTCACCATTTCGGACCACAACCGGATCGAGGGCGCCCTGGAAATCGCCCATCTGCCGGATACCTTCATCAGCGAGGAGATTACCACCTATTTCCCCGAGGATGGCTGCAAACTGCACGTCCTGGTGTTGGATATCGACGAGCGCCAGCATGCCGACATCCAGCAATGCCGGGATAACGTCTTTTATCTGGTGGACTACCTGCAGGCCCAGTGCCTTGTCCATGTTGTGGCCCATCCCTTGTACGGTGTCAATGACCGTTTGCGCATCGAGCACTTCGAAAAAATGCTCCTGCTTTTTAAGAATTTCGAGATGAACGGTGCCCGCAACGACGCCGCCAACGACGGATTGGCCCAGATCCTGAACGCTCTGACACCGGCGATGATCGACGCCCTGGCCGACTACCACGGCATCGAGCCGGCCTTTCCCGAACCCTGGAAGAAGAACATCACCGGCGGGTCCGACGACCACAGCGCCCTCAACATCGCCCGCACCTACACCGAGGTGCCCGATGTGCAAACCCTGGCGGAGGGCCTGGCCGGCATCCAAGCGGGACGCAGCCGGGCCGTGCGCCGGCCCTCCCAGCCGGAAACCATGGCGCACAACCTGTATGGTATCGCCTACCAGTACTACCGGAACAAATTCAACCTGGAGCGCTTCCAGGGCAAGGATCTGCTGGTGAAGTTTCTGGATCGTGCCCTGCGTCCCCCGGCACCACCGGAAAGCCCCGGCAGTGGTTTGATGGACAAGGTCTATCTGTTTCTTAACGCCCGGCGGCGGCGCAGCCGGATCGCCACCCCTTCCGACGATCTGTTCGCCCAGCTGCGGCACACCATCACCTGTTTGTTGCAGGACGACACCCGGTTCCGATCAGCGGCCCCCCGGGACGACGGTGGGGACGGGCCGGTCGCGGAGGCCGACTGGTTCGCCTTCGTCAATCAGGTGGCCAACCAGACCCTGATCCAATTCGCCAACCACGCCATGAACCATCTGGTGGGCGGAAACGTTTTCAACATTTTCCATACCATCGGCTCGGCCGGTGGTCTTTACGGGCTGCTGGGACCCTATTTTATCGCCTTCTCCCTGTTTGCCAAGGACCGCGCCTTCACGCGTGCCGTCCAGGCCCATTTCGGGGTTCCGTCTCCCAACGGCGCCGCTGAAGCCGACCCGGTGCGTATCGGGCACTTCACGGACACCTTCTACGATACCAACGGGGTGGCCCTGACCATCCAGCAGCAGGTGGAAGTGGCCCTGCGCACCGGTAAAGCGATGCAGGTGATTACCTGCAACGAAGATCCGGCGGCTTCCCCGCCGGGGGTCAAGACCTTCAAACCCGTGGGTACCTATGAATTGCCTGAATACCGCTCCCAGAAACTCTTCTATCCGCCCCTGCTGGAAATGCTGCGCTACAGCTACGAGCAGGGTTTTACCCGCATCCATTCCGCCACGCCCGGCCCGATCGGACTGGCGGCCCTGGCGATCGCCCGCATCCTCAAAGTGCCCTTCTGCGGCACCTACCATACCCAGCTGCCCCAGTACGCCCAGTTTTTGACCGGCGACACCGCCATGGAAGAACTCACCTGGAAGTTCGTCGTCTGGTACTACGATCAGATGGACATCATCTATGCCCCGTCGGAGAGCACCCGCCAGGAACTCATCGACCGGGGCATCCGGCCTTCCAAGGTGGTTCTGTACCCGCGCGGCGTGGACGTCCGCCGTTTCTCGCCCCGGGCGCGCAACGGGTTCTACCGAAAGCGTTTCGGTGTGAGCGCCGACCTCAAGCTTTTGTACGTGGGGCGCATTTCCGAGGAGAAGAATCTGGATGTGCTGGCCGAGGCCTATGACCGGATCCACGAACGCCATCCCGGGGTTCACCTGGTGATCGTGGGTGACGGGCCCTATCTGGCCGAGATGCGCACCCGGTTGCGCCGGCAGCCCTGTACATTCACCGGCGCGCTGGCGGGGGAGGACCTCGTGCGGGCCTATGCCTCGGCCGATCTCTTCGTTTTCCCCAGTACCACGGACACCTTCGGCAATGTGATTCTGGAGGCCCAGGCCTGCGGCCTGCCGGTGGTGGTGACGGATCAGGGCGGCCCACGGGAAAACATGCGGCCCGGCAAGACCGGCCTGGTGGCGAGCGGCAACGACAGCCAGGCTTTGGCAGAGGCGATCGAATACCTCATCGATCATCCCCAGGAGCGGAATGCCATGGGACAGGAGGCCCGGCGCACCATGGAGGCCCGCTCCTTCGATGCCGCCTTCCTGCAGACCTGGGAATCCTACAAAACCCTTCCGACCGGTGACGAATCGTTACGTCAAGTGGCCGGGTTTTAAGGTGCGGCCCAAGGTCGTCAGCGGTATTTTATGGAGGGCATGCGTACGGTGGCCCTGAGATCTTATATCCGCATGCTGCGGCAAGGCCGTTTGCCGGGGCAGCTGATCATCCAGCTGACGGACCGCTGCAACGCGGCCTGCCCCCAATGCGGTATGAATAGCCGCCAGCGGTTTCCACGGCGCACGCTTCCCCTGGACAAGGTCCGGCGCATGATCGATGCCGCCGCGCAAGAAGGCTGCGCGGCCGTATCCTTTACCGGCGGCGAACCGCTGATGATGCTGGAAGAGCTGGTCGCTTTGATCAAACACGCCGGGGCGGCCGGCATGGCCTATATCCGCACCGGCACCAACGGTTTTTGGTTCCGGTCCCCCGAAAAACCCGATTTCGAAGAGCGTGTGCACCGCCTGGCCAAAGCCCTGGCGGGGACTCCCCTCAGAAACTTCTGGATCAGCATCGATTCCGCCGACCCGACCACCCATGAAGCCATGCGCGGCTTTAAAGGCGTCCTGCGCGGCATTGAACGAGCGCTGCCGATTTTGCATGCCCACGGCATCTATCCCACGGCCAACCTGGGCATCAACCGCAATATGGGCGGCCCCGGCAGCATCCCCTTTCTGACTGACGGTGGCAAGCACTCCCGGGGGGTGGCGGCCGCTGAATTCCGGCGGTGTCTGCATGGCGGTCTGGGCGGGTTTTTCCGCTCGGTGGCGGATATGGGCTTTTCCATGGCCAACGTATGCTATCCCATGAGCATCGAAGACGATGGCGGCGGCGCGGATTTGCAGGCGGTCTACGGTGCAACCGCTACCGCGGCGATCGTGTCGTTCACGCCCCGGGAAAAAGCGCATCTGTTTAACGTGCTGGCCCAGGTGGTGGCCGAAAACCGCTCCCGTCTCCGGATCTTCACCCCGCTGTGCGCCCTGTATGCCTTAGCGCGGCAGTTTCGCACCGGCCGGAGGGGGTATGCCTGCCGTGGCGGCCGGGATTTCTTTTTCGTGGATGCCCGCAAGGGGCATGCGTTTCCCTGCGGCTACCGCGGCGACGAGGATTTGGGTCCTTTTGAAGACCGGGCGGATTTGACGGCGTCATGCCATGCGGACTGCTACGCCTGTGAATGGGAGTGCTTTCGCGATCCTTCCGAACTGGGAGGCCCTTTGCGGTCCCTTTTTCACGATCCGATGGAAAATGTCCGCCATTGGCGGCGGGACCCGGCATTCTTCAAATGCTGGGCAGCGGATCTGCGCTACTATCGTGATTGCGATTTCTTCAACGGCCGGCGACCATCCCGGCCGGAGCGGTTGAAACGCCATAGGCCGGCACCGCAAGGTTATCGATCACCCACGAGGCCGGGATTACCCATTTCTAACGGTGCCTTAACGCCGTTTTAATGCCGGTGGGATCTACTGCCCCAACAAGATCCGCGGCAAACTGCTGAAGAGACCCTCCAGCGAAAGCCTTTCCCGATATGCCGATGAACGCTCTGTCTGCCGCGGCCATTTCGGAAACCTCACCAAGGAGTTGACCATGAATCGGATGAACCCCTGCCGGCAATGCCAGCGTGGCGACCAGGATAAGAATACGACCCAGTGCCGTGTCTGTACCAAGCGTGTCGCCTATCTGCGGCGTCTGGCCTGCGAGCTGGAATATAGCGCCACCCTGGCGGTGGATAACGGCTACCCGCTGCATCTGCCGGCCCGGCACGCCTAAAGGAAATGTTAGATGACCGAAAAGTATTTGCAGTTGAACAACGAGGTTTTTATCTTTCATCCCGACAGTTACGAAGTGTTGCGTGTCGCATTCCCGTGTTTTGAACGGATCGAGCGCGCCGATCTGATGCGCTCCCTGCGCCTGCAGGCGATGGAAATTACCCGCCGGCAGGCCGAACAGGCGGTTCCGGACATAGAGAAGATGTGCCGCCGGATCGGATAGCCCGATGATGAGCGGCCTGTTCGGGGCTTTGCCATGACGCCGGCGAGTCTGGTTGCCCAGTTCGGCGGGGTGGCGGTTTTCATCGGTGCCCTTCTGGAGGGCGAAACGGTCGTGCTGCTGGCGGCCATTCTGGTCCAACAGGGCCTGCTGGATTTTAAAAGCGTCCTGCCGGCCGCCGCCCTGGGGGCCTTTGCGGGCGACCAGTTCTTCTTTCATCTGGGAAGGCATCACGGCCACCGCCTGCTTACCAAGCATCCCGCCTGGCGACGACGTGTCATGCGCGCGGTGGCTCTCCTGGAGCGCCGGCGGAAAGCGGTGATCCTGTTCTACCGTTTCTTATACGGGATGCGGGCGGTGATTCCTTTCCTGCTCGGTTCCGGAAGTTGCGGAACATGGTTTTTTACCCTCCTCAGCGGGATTAGCGCCGTGGTATGGGCGGTGATCCTGGGGGCCGGCGGCTATTGGTTCGGCGACCTTTTCCAGCATCTGCTCCGCCAGGGACGGCACATCCAGCAGGGCCTGCTGGGCGCCTTCATCCTCCTGATACTCCTTATCGCGGGATTGCGCCGGTGGAAGCGGAAGCGGCGCTCGAACAAGGCCTCCTGAAGGCCCCGGCCTTAAAAGATCATGGATAAACGGTGTCTAAGGCCGCAATGCGGCGTTGTCCTGCGCTGCGGGAGTTATCATCTGAGCCTATGGGCTAAGGTGCGTCCCGCCCTCGCGAGACGGGGCTGCTACCCAGATGGTTGCGATGCTTTTCGCAGCGGACGGCGCCTTGTCTTTCGACCTGTTGGTTATCCACAGCATGTTAATCCGCCAGAGGCGGAAACGGTTCTGATGCCTTGCCGCTTGCGGCACTACATGGTTTTTATTGATACCCCGCTGCTGTGCGGCGGGATATCGTTCATTCAGGTCAGATGACGGTGCACATGGAAGTGGATCGTGGCGCCGGTGACCTGACTTCTTCCCGTGTAGAGAAAAGACGCGATCCAGAACATTTGCAGGGTGAGCAGGATGGCGGGATGCCAGAGGGCCGCTAAGCCGTGCAGAAGCGGGGACGCAATGTAGGGCGTCGGTGGGGCCGGCAAAAAGGCCAACCCGACGGCCGCCAGGACGGCCAGCAGGCTCATGGCCTGGTAGGCACTGATGCGACCTTCTCCCCGGTAGTCGGCCCGCAGGAATTCGGAGGCAAACCGCCACAGCTGGCTGACAATGAGGGACAGCAGCAGGGCTGTCCGAAAGGCATTGTTGAGGAAGGCATAGATGCCGGCCAGCGCGGTAACGCTGTAGAGAACGGCGGTGATCCCCTGGATGGGAACCACCGGCACGCCTTCCAGGTGATGGGCATAGGCGATCTTGCGTGTCGCGCCGAAGAAGGTGAAGTGCCAGCGACCGAGCAAGGTCCGCATCAGGGGGTGGATCTCCTGCAAGGGTTTGCCATAGCAGCAGCCGAAGCTGATACAGGCCAGGCGTCCGATCCCTTCCCCCCAACAATAGGCCAGGCTCACGGCAGAGAGAAAGGCCAGCGGACTGACCGTCGTGTGGAAATAGCGCGCGGCCAGGGGCCGGGCGAGGAAGACCACCGGCGGGGTCAGCAGCAGCCCCAGGAAAAAGGCCCCGCCGATGCTGAAGGTGTGCGGTTTTTTCTCCACCAGGCGTGCGATCAGACGCGAGCCCGGCATACAAATCCCCAGGACGATCACCAGCACCATCAGGGTGTAGCCCAGCGGGATGCCGATGGTCGCGGTCAATACGATGAGCAGGGCGCAGGCCAGGGTATAGGCCGTGGCATTGAAGAAGCCGTAGGTGGTCAGGTTGAGGCCCTGCCAGCCCGTGGCGGTCTTGACGACGGGGATGGCGGCCAGGAATTGCCACCGTTCACGGGTCAGGTAGCGGAAGGCCCAGCGGAACAGGCAATAGGTCAAGAGCGCACAGATTCCTACGAAAAGTTCATCAGCCATCGGATCTTCCTTTCACGGCGATGGTGGCGCGCACCTGAACATCCGTTTCCACGAGCCGTTGCCCGAAAGCAGCCGAAAAACGGCTTTGGGCGGATTCATGGTGCTGGTTGGCAAGGATATCGCGGCAGAAGCGCACGCGGTCTTTCTGAAAGATCAGCACATCCACCGAGCTGCCGGGCCGGTAGAGGCTTTTGGGCTGGCCCCGTTTGAGAAACATGCCCGGCACCACGGGGCGGGGGGCGTCATAGCGCCGATCACTGTAACATTGAACGATATCGCCGATCATCAGGGCCACAATTTCGATCATGGCCACATATCCGATGCCGCTGCCGCCGGGAACGGCGGTGTCGATAACGGTGACGACCCGGCGGTTTTTGGAGTAGGGGGTCACCATACGGACCACAGCACCCGGGTTGCAGGAGTGGTAGCCGCCCTGGATTTCGTAGATATCGACCACCCGCCCGGAAACCGGCAGGTGATTGTAGTGATACTTTTCCGGGGTCAACCGGAAGATCGCGAATTGCCCCTCCCGGAAGGTTTCCCGCCACAGGGGCTTGTCGGCGCCCAGCAGCTCCTCGTAATCGAAGAATTTTTCCTTGAGAAAAAGCAGCGACTGCTGCGCGAAGGAGCCTGCTAGCATGCGGGCATCGGCTGGCGACACGATACGGTCCGGCTGGGCTGACATGGGCCTGAAGCGCCAGAAGCGGATCTGGCGTTCAAACAGGCGGCGCGGGGAGGTCAGGGTTCCCGGGGCCAGGCATTCCGCCAGCGGGATGGCCAGCTTGCGGACCATGCGGTCGACGGCCGCGGGTGTGCGCCGGGGCGGAAAATCGAATTGCCAGAAAGCGCAGCCGTCGTTGACCCGGCGGGAGGTCAATTGCTTGAAGAGGCGGGGCGTGCTTTCCCGGGCCCGGGAATAGAGCCATTGCAGGAGGCGGTCGGCCAGCAGGTGTTCGGTGACCACCTGGCCGGTGTTTCGCCGGACAAATTGGTGGGCACCCGGAGGGAGCGTCTTCCCCCGTTGTTGATGATCGTCACCATACGGCCTGTGGGCCTGGATCAAATCCTCGGTCATGGGGTTTCCTCCGCTGCGAGGTCTTCTTCCGCCCGGCGCTGCTGCAGGGTCGATAGGATAAAGAGATGAATGAGTTTTTCCAGGGTCCCCTCCGATGCCGTCTCGAAGAGCAGGGCTTGCCGGTGACGGCCGACATACCCTTCGGCGCTCTGCCCCTTGAGCAGTTGGTAAAGGGGGCGGTTGTAGCGCCCCTGCCGCCAGGCCTGGGGGGCATCGATGGCGGCCAGGTCTTCCTGCAGGCAATCCAGCCCTTCTTCCATCTGCCGGCGGCGCAGGGTGTCGCGGTAGTATTGTTCGGCCGCCCGGTTGAAGACTTCGGCCGGCAGCTTCAGGGGGGCGCGGGCCCCGGCGGTGTCCAGAATGCCCCGGGTCAGCCGGTCGGCCGCCGAAGCGCCGGGGGTCTGAAGGCGGGCTTCCAGGTCGTCGAGGAGTTCCTCCGCGCCGAATTGCGCAACGAGCTCCCGGGCCTCCCGCCGCAGAACCCGTACCAGGGCCAGGCGGTATTCCGCCACCTTCACACGGATATAGCCGGGATAGCGGTGGCTGAGGCGGGTGGCACGCACCTCTTGCAGCAGACGTCCCAAAAACCGGTTGCGGCTCTGGCGGTGAATATAAACGGTGGGGATGCCGATGGCGGCGCTGAAAAAAATCTGGCGGCGCTCACTCTCGATGCGGGGCGTGTCTGGGATGTCGGCATGCCGGATGCCGTCACGGAAGATGTACTGCAGCGCCAGCGCGGAGAGCAGGACCTGCAGGGTTGCCGCCGGTTCCAGATCACAGCGAAAGCTTTGGAACTGGCTGTAGTGGCGTCCTTCGAAACCGGCAAACCCCATGACGTCATATTGCCGCAGACGATAGAGCAGATAGAGCGGCATGGCCGTGTGGAAGATGCCCATGGCGGCCAGGTCGCTTTTCAGTTTGGCCTCGCTGCCGAGCTGTCCGCCGAGGGCGCCCGAGGTACGGGTGCTCATCAGGCAGGCAAAGTAGTCGATGAGCCGGAAGTCCAGCACGAAATCCCCCTCGAGTCCCGGCAGGCGTCCCAGGGTACGGTCGATCCAGTCCGGTCCGAAGGGGGTCACGGGCGTGCCGCCGAGGTTCATGTGGGCTTTCTTCTTCCAGCGTCGCCAGATCATGCGCAGGTGCGTTTCCGTCAATTCGTGCGGCAAAAATCCCAGTGCCCGTTCGGGATGCATGTCGCCAAAATCCAGCCGATAGGGGGCCCCGCTGTAGGTGCCCACGAAAAGCGGCAGAAAATGCTCCATGATTTTGATGGCCAGATCCCCCAGCCATTTTTCCTCCCGGGGACCGAAACCGGAGCCCGGATCCGCGCGCCGCCGGCTCAATTGCCGGCTGCCGATGCTCAGGTGGGTGCCATTGTTGGCCAGGCTGATATTGGAGAGCGTGGGCAGCACCACCAGATTGCGGGTGATGATGCCGGCGTCGCGCAGTTTGTTGACGGCATTGAGTTGGCTGCGGGAGAGCACTTTGTGGCAACGGGCCATGTAGGCCTGCTTTTCTTCCCCGCAATCCCACCCGGAGAGACAGGGACTCATGAACAGCTCCCGGTAGTAGGCGTCCGGGATGAGGGTATTCAGGTGCTTTTGGCGCTGGGGGGGATGGGGGGCCATATAGATCAGGGCCCGTTGTCCCCGGTTGAGCAGGCTGAAGCGGCGGTTGGCGTACATCACCAGCAGATGGCAGAGCAGGAGGCGTTTGGCGGTTTCCCGGGCAATGGCGGCCCCCTGCCGTATCCCGGCGTCGAGTCGCGGGGTATAGAAAGAGTGGGTTTCAGGCGAGGTATTGTCGCTGATGAAATGGGTCATCATGCGGCGGGCCTGGGAGCGGATCATGGTGTCGGTCAGGGGCGCACTGACGGATTCGGCCAGGGCCAGCTTCAGCAGATAGCTGATGGGCACCCGGATCAGATCTTCACCCTTGCGCCGGCAGCGGAAGCGGTCCGCATCGCCGCGCAGGGGGCTTTGGGGGTTTGTCTTGTCCGCCCGCAGGTCTTCGGCCAGGGTCATGCGGCTGTAAGAGGACAGACCGTCTTCGGGGAATTGTACCCAGCTGTTTTCCCACAGCCCGTCGGCGTTGTCGTTGATATAGGCTTCCAGCTTGTCTTTCAATCGGGGGGAGGTATCGCCGGCCAGAGCCATCCGGCAGACGTTTTCGAAAACTTCCGAAGTGGCCACCGACCTGGGCAAATCGACCTGGGCCGCCTCCCCGGCCACTGCGGCCTGAATTTCGTTTTCAGCCCCCGTGGTGGTATCTTCCGGGCTGAAAGGCAGGGTGCGTGCCAGGGCCTCGGGCGATCGGTCGTCGATGCCCAATTGTTTGGCCAGTGTGGCGGCCTCACCCGGCTGAACAGGGGTGAAGGCCTCCGGTCGGATTACGTTGGCGGCGGTTGAAGATGACATCATGGCTTTTCCTTAAGAGCGCAAACGGGTTACCATCTTTCACCCTGCGATATAGGGCCGTTATGTTGGCGGGGGATTAACGTCAGGCTATTTTTGGGTGAGGGAATGGAAGGCGGCCGGCCTGACAAATGGGTTTAACGGCGAAGCGACTGCCAGATTCTTTTCCTGACGGGGTGATTCGTCGACCCGCCAGCGCAACCATAGACCCGCAAGGCTTCAAGGGGATCAGGCCATTTTCTTTTTGACAAGCGGGGACGATACGATTAATAAATCAGATCGGTGCCATGGGCGCGGCATGAGGGATTATAAGGTGGAGGAACGTAACAATGGCGGAAAACAAAAAACAGATCAGCCCGACCGATGTGACTTTCCGGCTGTTCGAACTCATCACGGACATGACCTATGAGGAACAGCTGGTTCTGCTCGAAGAGCTCGAAAAAAAGAAAACGCGGCGCACCCGCCGCCACAAGCGCCGCGAAACCAGCCTTACCGTCTATTACGCCACCCACGACCGTGCCTATCGCGATACCATCCAGAATATCAGTCCCACCGGAGTGTTTATCGAAACCCGGGAGCCCTTTGACGTGGGCCAGGAAATCCTGCTCAATTTTACGCCTTCGCGCAATGCCGATCCCATCAAGGTCCGGGGGAAAGTGGTGCGCCTCACCGATGAGGGCATCGGGGTGAAATTCGTGCGGCCGGTCAGCAAAGACCGTTCGCCATAATGTGTCCGGGGTATCCTTACGGCAGATAGATCGAAAATGTGCTGCCCTCGCCCAATCGGCTGTCCACCTTAATCTCGCCCTCGTGCGCCTGCACGATATGCTTGACGATTGCCAGCCCTAAACCCGTACCGCCGAGCTGGCGGCTGCGGGCCTTGTCCACCCGATAGAACCGTTCGAACAGACGCGGCAGGTTGCGCTTGGCGATACCGCAACCGTAGTCGCGGATGTGAATGGCCGTCAGGCCTTCGTGCTTTTCAGCCCGGATTTCCACCCGGCTGTGCTCGGCACTGTATTTGACGGCATTGTCCAGGAGATTGACGATGGCCTGTTCCAGCAGGGTCGCGTCCACGGTGGCATACAGCGCTTCACCGCCCGTGACCTGGAGCGCGATCTGTTTGGTGTCGGCATTTTTCTGGCAAACCTGGATCGCGGTTTGGAAGATATCGCCCAGGCGCGTCGTATCGAGGTCGAGGGCTTCCCGGAAATTTTCGCGCTCGATACGCGAGAGGGACAGCAGGTCGTCCACAATGGCCTCGAGGCGATTGACATGTTTGGTAATGATGCCCAGGAAGCGGTGGGTGTCCTCCGGCGAATCCACTTCGCGGTTGTAGAGGGTCTCCACGTAGCCCTTGATGGCGGTCAGGGGCGTTTTGATTTCGTGGGAGACATTGGCCACGAAATCGCGGCGCATGTTTTCCAGGCGTCGCAGGCGGGTGACGTCCGTCATGACCAGCAGATTGCCGATGCGGAGACCGGCCGCGTCGACGATGGGCGAACTCTTGATGTTGAGCACCACCTCGCCCTGCTGGTAGAAGGTGATGTCGTCTTCCAGGGAGTCTTCGGCTTCCAGGGCCCGGCTCACGAAATTCTGCAAGGCCAGATTGCGGACCACCTCCTGGATGCTGCGGCCCTTGACCCGCCCGCGGTCGCATTCGAACATTTCCGCTGCCAGGGGATTCATGCTCATGATGGCTTCGTTGGTGTCGATGGCCACCACGCCTTCCCGCATGCTCGACAGGACGGTTTCCAATTCGTTTTTCTGGGCGACCGCCGTGGCGATGCGATTGTTGAGGCGGGAGGCCATCTCGTTCATGGCGCTGGCCAGCCCGGCCAACTCCTCGGTGCGGGGCAGGGGCAGCTTGTGATTGAGGTCGCCGCCGGCAAAGGCGTCGGCCCCCTGCTTGAGCATTTCGATGGGGTGACTGATCTTGCGGGCCGCCAGGAGACTGATCAGCCCTACCATCACAGCGATGAGCACGCCCCCGCCGACCATCCGCCAGTGCAGGGCCCGCATCTGGTCTTCCAGGAAGGTCACGGCCAAAGCGGCCCGCACGACCCCCTCCAGGCGCCCCTTGCGCATCACGGCCTCGGCCACGTACATCAAGCGCCGGTCGAGGGTTTTGCTATAGCGCACGGAGCGTCCCGTGCCGCCGCGCATGGCCTCCTGGATTTCCGGGCGGTGGCCATGATTATCCATGTGGGCCGGGTTCTCCTGGGAGTCCCCCACCACCCGGCCGTCGGGCAGGATGACGGTAAAGCGGGTCGAGGAGAGCTGGCCGGTCTCTTTGCAGATGCGGTCGATGGTCGCGGCCTGCAGGGGCTGCAGGTCGGCCTCGATCTGATAGCGCAGCAGGGCGATGCGGTCCTCGAGATTGGCCGCGGTTTGGTTCAGAAAGAAGATCTCCATGGTATGGGAGGCGACCCAGACCGCGGCGATGATCGCAAGCAGCGTGACGGCCAGGAAGGAGGGAAAGATATGCCAAACGAGCCGGTTACGTTTCATGGGGTTTCTTTAAGGCGGTAGCCGACACCGCGCACGGTTTCGATGATCTCGCCCCGGGGTCCGAGTTTCTTGCGCAGGCCCACGATCTGCACATCCACGGAGCGGTCGGTTACCGGATAATCGTCACCCCGTACCAGGTCCACGATTTGGGAGCGGGTAAAGACCCAGCCCGGCCGCCGGGCCAGGATGCTTAAGACCTGGAATTCGGTATAGGTCAGATTGACGGCTTGGCCCTCCACTATCACCGTGCGCCGCCCGGGATGGATTTCGATAGCGTGCACGTTGATGACGGCCGTGTCGTCCGGCGCGTCCTGGCCGATGCGCCGGATGATAGCCCGCGTGCGGGCCAGCAGAATGCGGGGACTGAAGGGTTTGGTGACGTAGTCATCCGCACCGAGTTCCAGGCCGGCCACCACATCCGCCTCTTCGCCTTTGGCAGTCAGCATGAGCACCGGGATGTGTTTGGTCTGGGGGTCGTTTTTCAGCTTGCGGGTCACTTCCAAGCCATCGATGCCGGGCAGCATCAGGTCCAGGACGATCAAGGCGATGGCGCCGGAGCGGGCGGTCGCCAGTGCTTTTTCGCCGGTTGTGGCGACCTGGACGTCATAGCCGTCCCGTTTGAGGTGGTGACGTACCAGTTCCAGGATATCTTCTTCGTCGTCGACGACCAGGATGGTTTCTTTAGCCATATTCCCTTCCCGAGTGTGATCCCGTCGTGTCTGGGTTTCTCTTGTGAGTCGCCCGCAGGAATACGTGCAGGATGTTAGGGTTATGTTAATCCCGCATTAGAATACGATTCGGGCATGATGAGAAAATGATGTGCCGCCGATGAAGGCGGGGCGTGTCGCACCCGCCAGCGGAACCTGCCGGTCAGCATAGACTGTTTGGATTTTTTTGACAATGGCGGTCAGGGTGGCGATGCTGTCGGCGAAATCTTCAGTTGGCGTGATGACGACAAGAACGCCGCCAATAAGGTTAAAAGAAAATTGCGGTGTTGTATAGGGGGCATCCAAGCCTTTTCCATGGAGGAGATCCGTCGCGGTTCGTGTCGGCCAGAGGCGGAAAATTAAAAATAGTAAAGGCGGGGCGTTTTGTCCGGGGCTAAGCTTCAGAAGCCGTTAGGTCCGGCTGGTGGATAAGGGGTCTGATGAAGAGGCCGATTCCGCTTCGTTGGTTGAGGTGGGCTTGGGCCGGGGATGTTTCCCCGTGGTTTCCGTGACGGTCTATGCCTGATGGCGCGGCTGAAAGTAATGGCGGACGTCATCGGGCGCAGATCGGTGCCGTCCGCCGATTCATTGCGGTCATGAGACCCTCTCCGTTCGGTTTCAGGTGGCCTTGCTCGTGGAAGCCTGCAGCTTTCCGGCACTGACCGGCACGCCTTCATGGGGTGTCCAGCGTGTGGTGCCCATCTGACGCGGATCACGGGCGGCCTTGAGAATTTCGATGCTGCTCTTGAGACCTTTGTACAGGCGCGACATTTCAATGGCCATGCCGGCAATCTGGGCCACGGCCTGGACAAAATTCACGTCTTCCAGGGTAAACTCCCACGATTCGGCGGTGTAGATGCGGAGCGCCCCGATCGGATTGCCGCGGGCCATGATGGGAACCGCCAGGATGGAGGCGATGCCTTCCTTGACGGCTTCGTGCGGGTACTGGATCCGCGGGTCGTCCTTGACATCGTAGATCGCGACCGGGCCTTCCTTGAGCGCGTCGGCAATGGAGCGCAGGGCACTGATGGGGCCCTTCCGGAGATAGGCGTCGCTGAGCCCCATCGAGGCCGCGAGTTCAAGCTCCTGGCTCTTGGGGTTGATCAGGAACAGGGCGCAACCCTTGGCTTTCAGGGCGTCCCTGACACCGGTGACGCTCAGCAGGGCAATTTCGTCGAATTCCCGCGACATGGCGATGCGCTCGGTGATGACCAAAAGGGTTTCGTAGTTGAGCAGGTTCTTTTCCATGGGCTCCTCCTTTGGTTCTTGACGGGTGCTCCCGAGAGGATCCAACCTTATCCGCATGCCCCTCATCCCTGTCCGGCGGTGCGCTGCCTGCCGGCGTATGGCGGCAGTTGGCGACCGGCTTTGAAAATTCGCCGCCGGTCTCGGGGTAAGGGGCTGAAGGTTGGGGATGATGTCTAATCAGGGGGGACGCCGGGGCCCGTGTCTCGACACAGCAGGACCCATTTTGTCCGGAGTCGGCCGCAACCGGAAGATGCGTCGGTCGCTGACCGGCGCAGGCGCCCCGAAGTCCATCCCTGACAATGGCATCGTTTTAGCGACCGGCCGTCAACATGCGGTACGGCTCATGGCAAGGTGCCGGTCGCGTCGGCATTCCAGACGATTGAGAGATGTATGAGGCGAAGGCGCACGCAGATGGAAGACGATGATTTTAACGTACCGATGCGCTGCATCCGGTAAGCGAAGTTGAGACCGGGTAGCTTTCGTAGCGAGGAGGAAATCAAGACAGGCATCTTTTTCGATGCTGATAAACCATAAGCATTCCCGGACCTGCTTGTCAAGCAAGCGGCCCCTGGCGGCCGGGCAAGGGCAGGCGTCTGCTGGCTTGCGACCGTTTACCGTTCCCACATGAAAAAGCCGGTATCTCGGGTGCCCGTCATATCCGGTTTTTATGGAGGGGGATTCCCGGCGGCGTCCCCGGAGTGGATGTGCTGCCGCCCTGACGGACGGGCATGGCCTGTTCTATCCCCAATCGCCATCACTCCTTCGGCTGCTTTCCGGCGGTATCGGCGGGCATGGACGGCGATGGGGTTATCCCGGGCCAGGTGTAAACCAGGGGCGACGCGGCAACCGGCCATTCCCCCTTGACCTCGTTCGTGGCGTCCTCGAAAACCAGGTAGCTGTAACGCCCGTAATGGGGGATCTTGCGGGCAATGGCCGCCTGATCGGCTTCCGGTCCGGGGAGCAGCACGGCCACGAAACGGCCGGATTGGCGGGGATGAGGCCAAACACCGAAAAAACTGGCCCGGCGGCCGTCGAAGGCCTGGTCCTCCAGGACGAAGCCGTCCGGGCGAAGTTTGACGACATTTTCGACAAGTTGCCTTACCTCGGGAAGGGCAGGCAGGCCCAGGAACAGCCAGTCCCCGGCGTCCTCGGGCTGCGGGTCGAAATCCGCTTCCTGCCGGAGCACCACTTTGCTGCGCCCCAGCCCCTGGGCAAGCATATCCGCCGCTTGCCGCGCAATGGGGGAGAGCGGTCCGTCGGGCACCACTACGGCCAGGGGCGCCTCCCGTTTAAGGGCGTTGATGGCGGCGGGGATTTCTTCCGGCGCCAGGCGGCGGAAGACATCGACCTGGGGATCCGCTTCCAGGCGTGCCGGTGGGCCTTCCAGCGTGAAGGCAAAGGGGGCCCGGGCGCCTTCGATGGTGACGGGAACCTCGGCTTGCGCTCCGGGGCGCGATACCCTCAGGAGCGTCGTCACCCGATAGAAAGGCGCTTTCTGGCGCAAGACGCCCTCGACGCGATACGTCCCCGAGCCGGTCGTGTGGGTCTGGATGTTCTCCAGCCACAGGACCGGCGCCCCCGGACGATCGAGCCACTGGTGGAAAAACCAGCCCAGTTCGCGCCCCCCGGTGGCTTCGAAGGCCCTTTGCAACGTCAGCCAGTCGGCGGTGCGGTGCAGGCGGGCGGCGTAGAGGTGGCGCAGGCCCTTCCAGAAGGCCTCCTCTCCGATGGTCTGCCGCAGCATGTGGAAGACCATGGCGCCCTTGTCATAGCCGATGGTCTGGGTCAGGGGGCTGGTGCGCCGGGTGAAGCGGCGCAAGGGGAAATCCTCCTCCGGCGTCACGATGGTGGCATAGTTGCGCAGCAACTGCCGGCGGTCCTGGCGGGCCGCTGCGGGGGACGCCATTTCCTGGTAGAGATGCTCGGCGACGTAGCTGGTGAGGCCTTCGCTCCAGTTGCCGTCCGCAGGGTCGACCAGGACGCCGTTGCCCCACCAGCTGTGGGCGATTTCATGCCCCAGGCTGGTATGGACGATAAACGGCAGCCGCAAGATCCGTCCCCCGATGAGGGTGTAGGATGGAAACCCGTAACCCGTGGGAAAGAAGTTCTCCACGACGGCGAATTGGGGAAAGGCATAGGGGCCGAAAAGGCTGTTATACAAGGACAGATAGCGGGCGGTGGCCTGCAGATAGGTGTTCGCCAGATCGCGGTCGTCGAAAAGGAAATAGGTCGCCGTGGGGATGTTGCCGGCGGTCGAAGAAGTGATGATGTACCGGCCGGCGGAAAGGGACAGAAGTCCGGCGGGGGGATCGACCTGCCATGTGGAAACCGTGCGGTCATCCGTTGTCTTGACCTCCAGGGCGCGGCCGGCTGTCACGGCGCTCACCCCCTTGGGGGCCGTCACCTGCAAATGCACTGTTTCAACCGCGTCCCGGATGGCCGGATACCAGCCGGCGCCGCCCAGTAAAAGGGTCCCCCGCGGGCCGATGGTACCGCTGACCCCATAGCCGGGATTGTCGGTATTGACGGGCCGTTCGGGCGCCTGGTCCCTGAATTGGCCCTCGTAATGGATGACCAGTTCGACGCCGGTCTCACCGTCGCTTGCGGAGCGTTTCAGCACCAAAGCGTCGTTGGTGCGCACAACAGGGCGCGATTGCCCATCGACTTGGAAGGACGTGACACGGAGATGGGGGTTCAGCCCGATGGTCAACTTCTTCCAGCCGCAGTTCGCGATCGTGATGCGGTCCGTTCCGGACAATCCGGCCTGCGCCGGCCGCAGGGTCACCTGGAGGTCGTGGAAGGCCTCGCAGGCACCACTGCTGGTTGTTGTCATGAGCCATATGGCCAGTGAGGCAAGGCCGATCGACAAGCGGCGGCCAGGTCCGGCCGGATGGGGGGTGTCGGCATCAGCCTTCCAACGATCCGTCTCGGGCATTCGGTTGTGTTCCTTATGGCAATTGGGGTTGTGGCGGTAAGGTAAGCCGCGTGGCGGGCATGTCAAAAGGCGTGATGGCATTGCCCCGCCCGGGGTTGTGATCATTTTATTGACGACAAGGGTTTGACCCTGCCCGTCAACTAGCATATAAATATAAGATTCAACAGGTTCTTTGCCAGTTCGATACTGTTGACCCACCTGCGGTGCAACCAGAAACGCCAGACAAAAGAGAAGTCCCTGGTGGTGGAAGGCTGCCGACGGGTGCGCAGCGGCGGACGCGCTGCAGATCTTGGATACGGCGGAGATCATGGGTGCCATTGCCAAATTAAACGTTGACCATCTGATCGGTAAAGAGGTCGGAACCTCCACCATCCTCAAGGAGCTCGCCCGGGGGGGGATGGCCATCGTATTCATCGCCTATCAGCGCACCTTGAAGCGCCAGATCGCCTTGAAGATTCTCCCTAAAAGCATGCTTACGCCCAAGACCGCCACGCGTTTTCAATCCGAGGCCGAGTCGGCGGCGATCCTCTCCCATCCCAACATCATACCGGTCTACGAGGTGGGGGAGACGGACGAATTTCTTTTCTTCACCATGCAGTTGGTGCAGGGGAAGTCCCTGGGACGCTTCATCCAGATGGTGCAGAAAAACCTGTTGCCGTCCCGCCGCACGATTCCGGTCGACGAGGCGGTGCGCATTACCATAAAAGTTCTGGATGCACTGGCTTACGCCCACGCCGAGGAGATCATCCACCGGGATATCAAACCGGACAACATCCTGATCGAGAGCCACACCCAGCGGCCCCTGATCACGGATTTCGGCGTGGCCAAGGTGTTGCGGGGGGAAGACGAAAATACGCCGATGATTCAAGGCACGCCGGTCTATATGCCCCCGGAACAGATCCTCGGCCGGAATGTGGACGCCCGCAGCGACATCTATGCCGTGGGGACCATGCTGTTTAAGATGCTGTCGCCGGATTTGCCTTTCCCGCCGTACAGCTCCAAGACGGATCTGCTCAAGCAGAAAATCCGCCGCAAGGACGGCATCTTCCTCAAGCCGCCGTCCGAGGTCAACCCTTATGTCGACGAGGCCATCGACCGGATTATCATAAAAGCGACGGCCTATCGCCAAGAGGATCGTTATGACGATTGCCGCTCGTTCATGCAGGATCTGGAACATTACCGCCAGACCCTTTGAAAGCCGCGACGAATCGCACATCACCGGGTAGGGTCCCCCGCTGATGCCCTGCGGGCCCTCGCTCCCTCTGATTGCCGCGGCCGTCCGGAGAATCATGCGTTATGGCAAAACTGAAACTGAAAAAAGTTGACTACGATCGCATCGGTCGATCTTTTGCCCTGCTCTTCAATCGATCGACCATGTACCAGACCGATCACCCTTATACGGCCCAGTCCATTACCGATTTTTCCAAAACCATCGGCAATAGCCTCGAAGGACAGTCGCCGCTGGTCATCATCATGAACCGGGATCAGTTCTTCATCGAAGAAGAACCCTTCGATCCGCGGCTCAACGTGACCCGCATGGTTTCCCACTTCAAAAAAGCGGCCATCCAGTCGGTCTCATTTGAAAAGGGTGTCCAAGCCACCGACATCGCCGCCTTTGTGCGCATCTTCATCGATCTGACGTCTTTTCCCAATGGGGAGGTCATGAAGCGCGAACTTAAACGCAAGGGCGTCAAGGGTATTCGGATCAACCATGTATTTTACAAAAAAGTGACCGAAGATGATGAAGTGGTATCGCGGGACGAGTTGAAAAAGACGCCGGAGGATCGTGGCTCGGTGTTCAGCGGCGATCAGGACAGCAATCTTCTGGATGTGGTGGCCGGCGGGTTGGTGGCGGAAGAGCTGGAACAGGCCATGTCCCTGCGCATGGTGATCGACAACCCCGGCGCGGCTTCCCGGGCGATGATCGATTCCGATCTGGCCAGTGCCGGTGCGGACGAAGACCACAAGGGCAAATCCGGCCCCGTGATTGTCAAACAACTCAACCGTCTGCGCAGCGAAGTGGAAAAAGTGGCTCCGGAGATGGAGGGGGCCGGTCTGGCGGAGCTGGCCGAGGCGGTTTTCGACATGAAGCGGAAACTGCTCAGCGGAATCGAGTCGCACAAAACCACGGGGATTGTCTACGAGGACGAAGCCCTGATCCGTGAAGAGGCCGATCAGCTGACAGACCGCGTCTTTATTCAATTGGTCCGGCAGGAGTATCGCGGCGGCGATATCTCCGTGAAGCGCCTGGCCCAGATCCTGCGGCGCCTGGTGCCGGATCCGGCGGAATTGCAGCGCCTGATGCCAGCCCTCAAGCAGGCCCTCCTGGAAGAGGGGATGCCGCCCACGGATTTTGCCGAACTGGTGGAAGAACTGGGCCGGGAGCTCCAGAGCCAGGGTCTGGCCCACGTCATCAAAGCGAGTGCGACCACCATCGGCGTGGACGGAGAGGATTTGGTCAAGGAGATCATGACCAACCCGCAGATCGCAGCGGAGTTGATCTATCTTTCGGCCGAGATCCGCAAAGGCACCGGCGATGAGAAGCTGCTCTCCGACCTGTTGGTGGATTATGTGGAGCGCGTCGGCGGTCAGCTTTCGATGGACGAAGCCCGGCAGGCGGAGGGCCAGGACGGATTTCCAAAAGACGGATCCCATCTGGATAAGATCTACCGGCGGGTGCAGTCCCAGATCCTTGACCGGCTAAAAACAAAGGACGTCAAGCCCGATATCCTGCAGGAAGTGGAAGAGCGCCTGAAGCGGCGCATGGAGGACATGCTGGGGCGCCTGGCGGTGGATTGGGATAAGCGCCAGGCGTTGCCGGTGGATGCCGAGGAACTGCGTGAATTCAGCATTCTGGGAGCCCTGGAGGCCGGGACGGACGGGGGCGAAGAGCTGGGCGCGATCCTGGATCACGTGCGTAGTTCACTGCGCGAACGGGGTATCGACGAAACCAATTTCAAAGCGGTCTATCAGGAGATCGTCAAGGGCCGCATCGCCTGGAAGAAGCAGAAGGAAAAGAAAGACCTGCCCAGCGGCGCCCTCAACCGATCCAGTATCCTTTTTTTCGTGGAAAAGGAGATCCAGCGGGCCGTGCGCTACGGCACGCCCTTCAGTGTCGTGCTGCTGGCCATCGTACGGGCCATTCCCCGCGCCAAGGCCGCCCCCGGGGCCATCAACCAGAACGACGTCTACCAGGCGGTTCTGGAACGATTGGCGCGGGTCGTGCGCGACCCGGACATGGTGGGTTCCCTCGACAAGAGCCGTATGATCTGGCTGCTGCCCATGACCATCCCGGAAGATGCCCAGACCGCCCGCCACCGCATCGTGGGCGAACTCCACCGGCATGTTTACAATATCAAGGGGATTCCCCTCAAAGTGCGGCTGGCCACGGCCGTCAAGGATTTTTCCCACGAAGAACTGCCGCCCCTGCGAACCTTTCTCAAGCGGGCCGAAACATCGCTGCATGAAATGGTGGTGCGCCTGCGCAATATCAAAGACCTGATGTAGAAACCATCACACGCCCCCCAAACTTACGGAAGAAGACCATGACCGATCTTACTGAATTGCACTATCGCCTGCACATTATCCCCGACTTGGGAAAGCTGACCTTCGAGGGCCGGCTGGAGCTGTCGGCAACGCCGGCCGCGCCGCTGGAGACCCTCCGGCTGAATGCCGCCGATCTTGATATCCGGCAGTGTGACGTCATGCAGGGCAACACCGCCCTCGACACGCAGATCGCCCTCGATGCCGAAAAAGAGACGCTGTCGGTCCGGGTGACCCCGGCCGTGACAGGACCGTTTTCCCTGAACATCGATTTTACGGGGGGCATTAATGACAAGATGGCCGGTTTCTACCGCAGTGCCTACCGCTGGAACGACCAGAAGCACTTCATGGCCGTCACCCAGTTCGAGGAAAGCGACGCCCGCCGGGCTTTCCCCTGCCTCGACCACCCGCGCTACAAGGCGACCTTCGACATCGAGATGACGGTGGACGGCGATCTGACGGCGGTTTCCAACGGTGCCGTGCACGAGGAAACCGCGCTGGCCGACGGCAGGAAGCGGGTGCGTTTCGCGCGCACACCGCGCATGTCCACCTATCTGGTATTTTTCGGGGTGGGGCGCTTCGAATCCCGGCAGGACGGGGAAGATCCGCGGGTTCATCTGCTGACACCCCCGGGAGGGGCGCGCTACGGCGACTTGGGGCTGCTGTGCGGCCGCCAATCCCTGCAGTTCTGCGAAGACTATTTCGGCATTCCCTATCCCCTGGCAAAGCTCGACCTCATCAGCATTCCCGATTTTGCCTTCGGTGCCATGGAAAACTGGGGCGCGGTGACCTTCCGGGAAAATCTTTTGCTGAACATGCCGGGGATTACGTCCAAGGCCGGCCAGGAGCGTATTTTCGAAGTCACCGCCCATGAGATCACCCACCAATGGTTCGGCAACCTGGTGACCCCCTCGGACTGGCGCTACCTCTGGCTCAATGAAAGCTTTGCCACCTATTTCGGCTTCGGCATCGTAGACCACTATCGCCCGGAGTGGGAGATCTGGAGCCAGTTCATTCTTTCCCAGACGGATAGCGCCCTGGGGCGGGACGGCCTCCAGGAGACTTTCCCCATCGAAATCCCCGGCGGCGAACACATGGTGATCAACACCAGCACGGCCCCGATCATCTACAGCAAAGGGGGCAGCGTCCTGCGGCAGATCCGTGGGTTTATCGGGGACGCGGCCTTCCGGGAGGGCCTGCAACACTATCTTAGCCGGCACGCCTATCAATGCGCCGGCAGTTCGCAGTTCTGGGAGGCTTTCGAGGCGGTTTCGGATCAGCCGGTCAGCGCCATCATGCGGGCCTGGGTCGAGCAGCCGGGCTATCCCGTGGTGCGCGCAGGCCGTGACGGCGCCCGTTTGACCCTGACCCAGGAGCGCTTCAGTTACCTTCCCGCCCGCGCAACGACCGTCTGGCCGATTCCCATCACCATCCGGCTGTTCGATCCCGAGGGGGGAGAGCGGCAACTTTCTTTACTGATGCGTGAGGCCGCCCTGGAGATCGATATCAATGGCGCCGCGGCCTTTAAAATCAACGACGGCCAGACCGGATTCTACCGGGCGTTCTACGCCAAGGAGGACCTGGCGGAATTGGGCCGGCGGATCCAGGACAAGACCCTGGCCCCGGAAGACCGCTGGGGCCTGCAGAACGATTTGTTTGCCCGGGTCCAGGCCGGCGAGGCGCCTCTGGCGGACTACCTGTCGTTTCTTGAATGGTATGACAACGAGGATGCCTTCCTGCCCCTGGTGAGCATCGACAGCCACTTGCGCTACACCCACCTCGTGGCCCGATCGTCGGGTGCCGCCATTGCGGCGGAGAGCGGTCGCAAGTTGACGGAACGCGTGCTGAATGCCATCGGCTGGGCACCGGCCGCCGGGGAGCCCCACGTCACGGCGGCGCTGCGCGACCAATTGCTCTGGCATGGCGTTTTATACGGCTCCGAGGAGGCGCAGCATTTTGCCGATCGGACGTTCAGGGGGCTTATGAATGGCGATGCCGTACCGCCCGATATCCTCAAAGCGGTGCTCCAGGCGGGGGCGCTGCTCCACAACGACCAAGCCCTGGCCTGGATGACGAAGCGATTGGACGAAACCGCGAGCGAGCACGAGCGTCTGGCCATCATGGCGGCCCTGGGGTGTTTCCGGGAGAGCCGGACCCTGGCCGCAGCCCGGGATTACGTGCTCGATCATGTACCGGACCGCAACCGCTTCATCCCTCTGGTGGCGATGGCGGCCAATCCTTTTGCCATGATGGATCTATGGGCCTGGTTCGTGGACACCCAGGCGCGGTTCAAGGCGTTTCACCCCCTGCTTTTCGAACGGGTCATCGCGGCCATCGTGCCTGTGGCCGGTCTGGTGGATCCGCCGGGGGTGAAGGCCTTTATGGAAGGCTACATGGAAGCCTCCCCCCAGACCCGGGACGTGGTCAACCTCTCCCTGGAGAAGCTGGAGATCAACCGGCGCTTCCGCGAAGCCCAATAAGGGCTTTGGGCCGCAACGTCATTCCCGGCGGCGCAGCACGGTGACGGTTTCGCCGCCGATCCCCCAATTGTCCGTCTCCACCTCGTCAATGGTGACCACGGTGGTGGCCGGGTTCTTGCCCAGAATGTCCTGCAGCAGGCGGGTGACCCCCCTAATGAGGTCGGCCTTTTGTTCGGCGGTGGCGCCTTCGCGGGTAATGCGGATGTTGACGTAGGGCATACGATTCTCCTCCATTTTATAAAAGAGATTACCATGAAGGGCATGAAGATCATGAAGAAAAGCATCTATGAACTCAGATCCATACCGGTCATGGTAGAAAACCAACGCTAATGAATGCAATCGCGAAGGGCACGAAGAAAGCGAAGAAATTATCGGGATAGCGGCCGGTTGCCCCTTCCCGTTGCGGTGTCCCAAACCTTCGTAACCCTTCGTGGCCTTCGTGGTGAACGGTTTTTATCGAGGTTTTTCCTCTTCATGCCCTTCATGTTCTTCATGGTAAAAAGCTCTTTATCCGTATCCGGACCCCATGACCGCTATAGTTTGGGGCTGTACTGCCGCTTCAGCCAGCAACTCAGGCCGTCCAGGCCGGGGAAGAGCACCCGCTCGGTGATGTTGGCCTGGTCCAGCTTGTCGCGCAACTCCCATTTCAGATCCGCCGGGATGACGATGCGCCGCCAGATAGCGGGATGTCTTGCCAGCCACTGATCCAGGGGCGCCGTGGGATCGGACATGATGGAGAAAAAGGCGAACTGGTTGAGGATGCGGTCGTCGATGGAAGGGGGTTCGAAGAAAATCGTGAAGGGCTCCGCCTGCATCGCCATCAACTCGTTTAGGGAAGGCACCTCGCGGGAGAGCATGCCCACGGTGAAGACATTGGCGCCTTCCTGCTCAAGAGCCTGCTTGAGCCGAACCGGCAGAAGCTGGTGGGCCTTGTAATAGTTCACGGCCCAGATCACGCCGTCGGTGTGGAATTTTTCCAGATTGGTCAAGGCAAAATGCATGGCCACGAAGGGCGAGTAGGTCCAGTCCATGAGCCGGGTGGGCAGGCCGTGGTGCTGGGCCACGGACATCCAGTGCCAGGGAGAGTCCCGCTGGACCACGTCCCGGTGGGCATATTTGCGGAAGTTGCGCAGCAGGTGGCGCTCGAGATCGACATAGCGGCCCCCCAGGCGCATCAAGGTCGTCTCCAGGGGGTAGTCGATATCCGAGAGGCCCCGAAAGGCGTTACGGGAACGGTAGCGCTCGATTTCGGGATTCCAGGCGTCCTCAAAGAGGGCCTCCTGCAATTCATTCCAACTGTGTATGCGGATTTCGTTCATGGCTTTTCCAATCGGGCTTCCAGGGAATAGGAAGCGACCGCAAGGTCGCTGCGTAATCTCCACCCGGTGTGCCGCCGAAAATCCCGCCCCGTCGCATTGGTCGCGATTATAAAGCGGATATGGACCGTCATCAAACGTCTCCAGGCGTTTTTAACAGCGGCCTTGGGGGCGGTCGCTATTCGGGTGCCAGTTGCAGGGTGATGCGGTCGCCAACCTGAAGGGCGCGCGCTTCGGCCTGCTGGATTTCCAGGACATATTGGATGTCGTCCGGCGACCGGATGTGGTGGGTGCTGAAAGGTTGTCCCGCTTCGATAGCCGCTATCCGGCCGGAAGCGGAAATGAACACAATGGCCAGGGGAAGTGGCGTGTCTTTCATCCAGAAGATGCGTTTCCGGGCATCGGAATAGATGAACAAGAGGCCGCTGCCCGTTGCCAGACCCCGGCAGCCCATAAGCCCCTTGCGGTGCTGGTCGCGCGTCTCGGCCAGGCCGACCCGGAAGGTGCCCGTCTCTTGACCGTCCCGGGTCACCACGAGGGTGCCCCTTTCCGGATAGCCGCAGATATCGGCGGCGGCCGAATTCACGAACAACAGCATGGCGATCGTCGGAAGGATCAAAAGATTCCGCGCGCGCCGAATCGGATACGAGGCATCATTACGCACTGCGGTCCACCAGTCGCAACCAGAAAGCGGCGGCCACCCCCCAGATGCCGTTGAAAAGAAGCACCAGCACCGGCGTCAGGGGACCCAATTGCATCCCCAGCATGCCTTTGTGCAGGACGGTCGGGAAGATGTAGGCCAACTGGACCAGGGAGGGCCCCAGGCTCAGGATCAGCCCCCGCAGCACAAAGCGGCTCTTTACCAGGGGCAGAAGGAAAAGCAGGCCCCAGAGGCCGCCCCAGACCACACGGGGGTAGAGCCAGCCCGGCGTCAGCCGGGGCGCGATGGCCACGTTGAGGGCGGCACTGATGCCGTAGGCACCGCATGCCCAGACGGCCAGGCTGTTGATCAGTCCGCCCAGACTTCCGGCGGCGAAGTAGAGGGATAATTTCTGCAGCCAGCGGCTCATGGGATGAATGTCCTTTGTAAGGGGTGGTGCCGTCTTTCACCTGTGTGGCAAGACGGCAAAGAATACGCCCTCAGTTTCACTCTACTATGTTACTGGCTAACGGTCGTGCTGTAAAGGTGCCCGTCTTCGTGGTCGTTAAAGCGGATGCCCTCTGCGGCTTCGATGGTCGCTCATTCGCCATGACGGCCATGCCGTAGGCGGAAATTGAAATTTTGTTGGTCGAAGGCCAGGTCTAGATCTTTCCGTGGGAGGGAAGACAATAAGGTGGACTGCCGCGCCGGTTCGTCCCTCACAACCATGACCCCTATCGAAAGTTTTGCCGCCGGCTGGCAAAAGTCTCACGGCTTCGGCGATCCGCGCAGCTGGGCGATCAACTCGGCCGCGCTGATGCCGACCAAAAGAACGGCCAGGCTCCACAGAAACACGCGACCCCGCAACGGCAGCGCCAGTGCGCCGCTGAGCAGCCAGATCAGGAGAACCGTGCCGCCGCTGAGATTGACGGCCACCGCACCCCCCGCCCCCAGTCCCACGAGACCTTTCGGTTTTCGAAGAAGTTCGATCCCCAGGGCGATGCCGATGCCGAAGAGAACCGCGCCTAAAATCGTCGGATAGAAGCCCGTATCCGAATAAGGGACCCCTAAAAAATTGGCAAGCGGGTCTGAAAATGCCAGGAGCAGGATGCCCAACAGAAAATTCACGGCGGCGTCGATGCCAAGAAGGAAGGATACGGTCTTTTGCATGGGGAACCTCCACTACTGCGGGGCGGGCGCCCTTTTGTGCAGCTGGACCGGCTCCCGGGCGCGTTTGCGAATTTTCATATTCAGCATTTCGACACCGCACGAAAAGGCCATGGCAAAGTAGATATAGCCTTTGGGGATGTGGAAGGCCATACCTTCGGCCACCAGGGTCACCCCCACCAGAATCAGGAAGCTCAGGGCCAGCATTTTGATGGTGGGATGGGTGTCCACAAAAGTGCCGATAGGTCCGGCGGAAATCATCATGATGCCTACGGCAATGACGATGGCCAGAATCATCACGGGCAGGTGCTGGGCCAGGCCGACGGCCGTGATCACCGAATCCAGCGAAAAGACGATGTCGAGGAGGGTGATCTGGATCAAGACCTTGGCGAAGGAGGCCGCGGAGGCCGCCGTAGCGCTGTGCTCCCCGCCTTCGAGGCTGCTGTGAATTTCAAAGGTGCTTTTGACCAGCAAAAACAACCCGCCGCCGATCAAAATCAGGTCGCGTCCGGAGATCGCGCGTCCCAGGACAGTGAACAGGGGCGTGCTGAGGCGCATAATCCAGGTGATGGAAACCAGGAGCAGGATGCGCATGACCATGGCCATGGAAAGTCCGGCGATCCGTGCACGCGGCCGTTTTTGCTCGGGCAGGCGGCCCACCAGAACGGAAATGAAGATGATGTTATCGATGCCCAGCACGATTTCCAGGGCCGTCAGTGTGCCCAGGGCAATCCAGGCCTGGGGATCGAATAGCCAATCCATCATCAAGTCTCCTATAGAGAACGGTTCGACAAAGCATCGGGCGGGCCTGGTGGTTTGGACGCCCTCCCGCCCCGGGTGCGGCCCAACCTATTCCTTCCGGCTCCGGAAGCGCTCCTTGCATTCGTCGATGCAGGTTCCGCAGTGCTTTCGTTGCAGTTCACCCGATTCACAATAGTGGATGAAGGCGCCCAGTAAATCGGTGCCGGCCCGGGGGCACTGCTGCATGAAATCGATGAAGCATACCAGGCGGTCGAGCACCATCCCCTCCACCACGTGCTCCATGCGGCAGGCGGTGGTCTCGGCCGTTTCAGGCGGGATGCGGAGCACCTCGGTCAGAAAGTTGCGGATCACCTGGTGGCGGCGGCTGATTTCCAGGGCCACGGCGGTGCCCCGGGGGGTCAGGGTAATAAAGCTGTAGGGGGCATAGTTGACCAAGCCTTTTTCCGCCAGTGCTTTCAGGGCACCGGTGACGGTGCCACGCTGAACCTGAAGGCGTTCGGCAATGTCCTTGGCCCGGGCCACTTTGTGGGTACGCTCCAGGTCCAGAATGACTTCCAGATAGTCTTCCATGCTTTCCGTCAAAGGCCGCTTTTCGATCATATCACCCCCCGAAATCAATAAGTTGGCTCAATGTAGCATCGCGCTATGATGAGTCAACGCAAAAAATGTTAGGATAGCCAAAATTATTGTTGACAGATATAAAAGTTTGGACTACCAAACTCCCAAAAACGGAGGTGATGCAATGACACGGATCATGCTGCGGCAGATGAAGGACAACCAATTTGGCATTATACGGGCCGTCAAGGCCACTGGTGAAATGGGAAGACGCCTGAGGGATATGGGGCTGGTGCCGGGAACGGAAATCAAAATTAGGGGCCGGGCGCCGTTGAACGATCCGGTGGCTTTGCGTGTGATGGGGTTTACCCTGACCCTGCGCAATAACGAGGCGGATTGGATCGAAGTCGAAACTGTTTGTGAACGTCCCTGAAAGATAACGATAAGCATATTGGAGGAGCAAACCGTATGGCAAATGCAACCTTTGCCCTGGCCGGCAACCCCAATTCCGGCAAGACGACCCTGTTCAATGCGCTCACGGGCGCCCGGCAGCATGTGGGCAATTATCCCGGCGTCACCGTCGAAAAGAAAGAGGGACTCTATGTGCACGACGGCCGCCGGCTGAAGATCGTGGACTTGCCCGGCACCTATTCACTGACCGCCTATTCCCTGGAAGAGGTGGTCGCGCGCGATTTTCTGGTTAACGAAAAACCGGCCGCCGTGATCGACATCGTGGACGCCGCCAACCTGGAGCGCAATCTCTATCTCACGCTGCAATTCATGGAAATGGGCGTCCCGGTGGTGGTGGCGCTCAATATGATGGATGTGGCCGCCCAGCGGGGCCTGACCATCGATACCCGGAAGCTGGGCGATTTGCTGGGGGTTCCGGTGGTGGCGACGGTGGCCCGCCGGGGCGAGGGCAAGACGGAACTCCTGGAGGTGGCCGAACGCATCGTGGGCGACGGCATTCGTCAGCGGCCCCTGGTGGTCTCTTATGGTGACGATATCGACCTGGCGCTGTTGGAGATGGAGGCGGCCATCGAGAGCGCAGGCTTTCTGGCCGACACCTACCCGGCCCGCTGGATAGCGCTGAAGTATTTGGAAAACGACGATCAGATTATGGCCCTGGGGCGCCAACACCAGCCGGAGCTCGCCCACCTTCTGGAAGAACGGACCCGGGCGGTCAGCGACCATCTCCACAAAACCCTGGATCTCTACCCCGAAGCCGTGATCGCCGATCATCGCTACGGCTTCATCCGGTCGGTTCTTCAGCAAGGGGTTCTTGCCGTCCGGCACGATCGCGACCGGCTGTATCTCTCCGACCGCATTGACAAGGTCCTTACCAACCGCCTGGCGGGCCCCCTGATCATGCTGGCCGTGATCTGGGGACTGTACCGGTTTACGTTCAGCTACAGCGCGTTGCCCGTCGCCTGGCTTGATGGCTTTTTCGAGTGGGTGAGCGGGGTGATCGATGCGCATTTTGCCGATGGCCTGCTCAAATCCCTGGTGACGGCCGGCATCATCGACGGTGTGGGCGGTGTACTGGGATTCGTCCCCTTGATTATGTTCATGTTCCTGGGCATCGCCTTCCTGGAAGACTCGGGCTATATGGCGCGGGTGGCCTTTATGCTCGACCGGGTGTTTCGTGTGTTCGGGCTGCATGGCAGTTCGGTGATGCCGTTCATCGTTTCCGGCGGCATTGCCGGGGGCTGTGCCGTTCCGGGCATCATGGCCACCCGAACATTGAAATCCCGCCGGGAGCGCTTGGCCACCCTGCTGACCGTGCCGTTCATGAACTGCGGGGCCAAGCTGCCGGTGTTTGCCCTTCTGGTGGCGGCGTTTTTCGCCAGACATGAAGCCCTGGTCATGTTCGTCTTGACCCTGGTCTCATGGGCCGGCGCCCTCCTGGTGGCCCGGCTGCTGCGCAGTACGGTGGTCAAAGGGGAAGCGACCCCCTTTATCATGGAACTGCCGCCCTACCGCCTGCCCACCTTGAAAGGCCTGCTGATCCATACCGGGGAGCGGACCTGGCAGTATATCCGCAAGGCGGGCACGGTGATCCTGGGCATTTCCGTTTTGTTGTGGGCCCTGATGAGCTTTCCGGGGCTGCCGGCATCCGTTCAGCGGCAGTATGCAAACGAACGCCACGCCCTGCAGGCCGCCTCCCCGGCGGCCGTTCATGAGATCGAAGCAAACAGGGACCCTGCCGGCCTGAGCCCGGCGGCCCAGGCCCTGCAAACGGCAATGGCCCGGGTGGACGGCCGGGAAGCCGAAGCGGCCCTGCGTTATTCCCTGGCCGGCCGGTTCGGAACGGCCCTGGAACCCCTTTCGCAGCTTGCCGGTTTCGACTGGCGGACCAATATTGCCCTGGTGGGAGGCTTTGCGGCCAAGGAAGTGGTGGTGTCCACCCTGGGAACGGCCTATGCCATGGGGGAGGCCGCTCTTGGGGAAACCGGCGCCCTGGCCGGCAAACTGGCGGCGGCCCCGGGGTGGCGCCCCTTGACGGCCATCAGCCTGATGGTGTTCATCATGTTCTATGCGCCCTGTTTCGTGTCCGTGGTTTGCATCGCCCGGGAGGCCGGCAGCTGGAAGTGGGCGGCATTCTCAGTGGTTTTCAATACCGCGCTGGCTTTTCTGCTGGCGGTGGGGCTCTATCAGGCCGGATCGCTGGTGGGCTTTTAGGAGGAGATGATGGATACGGCGATTGTGGTGATTATCGTGGGGTGGGCGGTTTTCAGCCTCGTGCGGCGTTATATCCGCCTTTTCCAGCCCCGGGAGGAAAACGCCTGCGCCTGCGGCTGCTCCGGATGCAGCCAGGCGGCGAGTTGCAGTTCCAATGGGAAATCGATTCAGTTGAAGCCATGAGCCGGGGGCTTCCCAAGGGGAGACCATGCGTGCCCAAAAATCCGCTGCGGCGCCAGATGGCCGTATTAATGGGTGCGCGTGGGATTTAGGGTTTAACCGTGGTCACCCAGTCTTCGCCCACCTTGCCGATAATGCCGCGTCGGTTAAAATCCGTTATGACCTTGTCGAAAACGGTTTGGCAGTCGCCGGCAAAGTAGCGGTTTATCGTGTCCGGATACCAGTTGGTGACCATCAGATTTTCGAAGAAGGTTGCCCTGGGCACCCGCCCCTTCATCAGGAGGGTATAGACAAAGAAATAGAAGCCGGGCAGAATTACACTAGGGGCGGGTGTTGGCGTCATAGCGTCTCCGGGCGCGGCGCGTTGCGGTCCTATAACGACACGAGGGGTAGGGCGATCGCCCGTCCGGTCTGGCGGCTGCGGAACACGGCCTCGGTGAATTCCATATAGCGGACCCCGTCTTCAAAAGTAGTCAGCCGCACCGGCGTTGCGCCGCGAATGGAGTTGATAAAGTCTTCCTCCACCTGCCAATACCCTTCCTCTTCGGCGGGGATGACGATCTCCTGCAGCTGCGCATCGTCGCGGCGGCCACCCAGGAGTTTGCCGTTTTCGAAGCACAGGGTCCCCTCCGTGCCGTAGAGACGGCAGCCGCTCGGTCCGGTGTGGCCTGCCGCGCGGGTCGAGCAGAAATGGGCCTGGGCGCCGCAGGCCATATCGGCCAGGACGTCGATGTGTTCGGGGATGAGCACGGACTGCCGGGCCGTTTCGCCGTCCCGGGCGCGCAGCTTCACGAAGGTCTTGCCCATGGCCATGACCCGGGTGGCCTCGCCCACCCAGCGCATCACGGCTTCATACCAGATGCCCAGCATCATCACGTTCAGACCGCTCAGACGGAAATCCTGCCGCCAGGAGAAAGGCCCCTTGAGATCGAGAAACCCGCCATAGTCGCGGACCTCGATGGCCAACAGGTCGCCGATGAATCCTTCGGCCAGCAGGCGCTGGATGGTGCGGTCCACTTTCAAGGAAAAGGGGGAGGGCACCACCTGGGCCACCAGTTGCGGCCGGGACCGGGAGGCTTGCCGCATGTCATGGGCCTCCCGGGCGTTCATGGCCATGCGCGCCTCGCAGAGCACATGCTTGCCGGCCTCCAGAGCGGCCAGGGTGACCGGATGGTGCATATAAGGCCAGGTGCCGATGACCACGGCATCGATGTCCGGGGATGCCACCAGCCGGCGCCAGTCATCGAAAACCTGGGATATGCCGAATTCGGCCGCCACCGCCTCCGACGATGCCCGGCGGCGGTTGCAGACTCCCACAATGACGACATCTTCGATGGCCTGTAGCCCGGGGATGTGCTTGGCCCTGGTATTGCCCCCGGCCCCCACGATGCCGACGCGGATGGTATCGTTTTCCATATGATCTCCCTTCGCTTTATGGGCTGCCAAAAGAAACCCCAGATGGGACACAGACAAAAATAAACTTTGGCCGACAAAGGTACATTTCGAGTCGGTGCCCCAATGGCTATTCAGAAATGGTAGATTTGGGTATCAGGCAAGGCCGCAGGTGCTTTGGCGCCCGGAGGCGTAGCGATGGCTACGTCGAGGACCGCCAAACACCGGGAACGCCGCCTGGACCAAAAGCTGTCATTGTACAAAAGCTCACTCCTGCACAGAGTGCCGGCGTGCAGGGGGTAGATTTGGGTATCAGGCCAGGCCGCAGGTGCTTTGGCGCCCGGAGGCGTAGCGATGGCTACGTCGAGGACCGTCAAACACCGGGAACGCCGCCTGGACCAAAAGCTGTCATCGTACAAAGCTCACCCCTGCACAGAGTGCCGGCGTGCAGGGGGTAGATTTGGGTATCAGGCAAGGCCGCAGGTGCTTTGGCGCCCGGAGGCGTAGCGATGGCTACGTCGAGGACCGTCAAACACCGAGAACGCCGCCTGGGGCCCAAAGATGCCCCCTGCACGCCGGCACTAGCCGAGGGCGACGTCCAACGTCATCATCACCGCAAACCCGCACATGGCTCCCATGGTGGCCGCATCCGTGTTCTTTTCCAGCTGGGACTCCGGGATCAGCTCTTCCACCACCACGTAGATCATGGCGCCGGCGGCAAAGGCCAATGCATAGGGTAGAATAGGCCGCATAAAGACGACGGCCAACGCCCCGATCACGCCGGCGATCGGCTCCACCACGCCGGAGGCCTGACCGTACCAGAAACTTTTGAGACGCGAAAAGCCTTCCCGGCGCAGGGGAACGGAGACGGCCGCACCTTCCGGAAAGTTCTGGATGCCGATGCCCAGCGCCAGGGCCACGGCGCCGGCCAAGGTGGCGGTGGGGATATCGGCCGCCAGGGCCCCGAAGGCGACGCCCACCGCCAGCCCCTCAGGGATATTGTGCAGGGTAATGGCCAGCACCAGAAGCACGCTGCGGCGCCAGCTGGTTTGGAGGCCTTCGGCATCTTCGTTGGGAAATCCCAGGTGGAGATGGGGCAGGACCTTGTCGACGCCCCACAGAAAGATGCCGCCGGACATGAAGCCCACCGTTGCCGGCACCCAGGCCGGAAGGTTGCCGGATTCTTCCGCCATGGCGATGGCGGGGGCCAGAAGGGACCAGTAGCTGGCCGCGATCATCACTCCGGCGGCAAAGCCCAGCATGGCATCCAGCAGCTTACGGTTTATGGTTCGAAAAAAGAACACCACACCGGCCCCCAAGGCGGTGACAAACCAGGTAAACAGGGTGGCCAGTAAAGCTTGCCAAATGGGGTTTACGTCTATGAACCATTGCCACATGGGATCGTTTTCCTCCGCTGGGTGATCATATGGCCGGGCTTACGTGGCCGGGCTTACGCTAAATTCTGAGAATGGAATGACAGTCGGATGCGACAACGGGATTGGACCGTGTTCTTATAAGGTAGTGCAGAACCACCGGCATTGGCAAGAGCGGATCGGCGAGTAGGATGCTTCGTCCGGCCGGCCCATCCCACCGGAACCGCGCCCGCGGCAGGCTATGCGTCCGGATGGGCCGTAAGGAAGGGGAGCGAGGACGGAATGGTGTCGTGATCAACAACGTGCACGGCCTGCATTCCGCACCTCCGGGCCCCGGATACATTTTCTTCGGCGTCATCGAAGAATAGGACGTTCTCACAGGGTTGACCGATGGATCGGGCGACCTGGCGATAGACTTCGGCATCGGGTTTGCGAAATCCCATGCGCGAGGATACGAAAATTTTTTCAAAATAAGACAAAAGGTCCCGGTGCGCATCGCGCCACACGATTTCGTGTTCCGGATTGGTGTTGGTCAGGATATACAAGGGATAGTGGCGGGATAGGCGTCCAAGGCAATCGCGGATGCCGGGTTTCTCCCCCTTAATAATGGTGTTCCATCCTTCGCGCATGGTCTCGTCGGGCAGGTCGATTCCCAGCATCCGGCGCAGGGCGGCATAGTAATCGGAAGCCGTCATGCGGCCGCATTCAAAATTTTGATAGGCCTTGTCGATACGAAAGCGGGCGGCGAGGGTTTCGGCCGGAGTGCCGGACCGGTCGCTCCAGAAGCGGGCGCAGCGATAGAAGTCGACATCGATCAGGACGTTTCCGAGGTCGAACAGAATGGCGCTAATGCCGGAAGGAACGGATGAGGTCTTTTTCTCCATGAGGGGGCTGGCTGGCATTCCTTATCCTGTGTGAAATGTGCCGGGAAGCGTCTCGGCAATCACGGACTAGATGATTTTGTTCTTGGCCAGGCGATCGATTTCTTCCGCTTTATAGCCCAACTCCCGCAATAGCGAAACCGTATTCTCCCCGAAGCGCACTGGCCGGCTGCGCAGTGATCCGGGCGTCCTGCTCAGCTTGACGGGCGTCCCGATGGTGGGGACCGGCTGGCCGTTGGCATTCGGGAAGTCGCGGACCATGTCCCGTTGGATAAAAAGATCGTCCTGCAGGGCCTCCTCCAGACGGTGCACCCCGCCGCAGCAGATGTCCAGCCCGGCCATGTCGTGCTCCCATTCCGCCAGGGTTCGGGTACGGAATTTTGCTCCCAGGGCGGCAATGACGGCCTCCCGTTGCGTTTCGTCGTATTGCAGCGGAATGAATTCCGGACAGTCCAGAAACCGGCAGAGCTGCTCCCAGAAGCGGGCCTCCACGCATCCCACCGATACAAACCGTCCGTCTTTGGTTGCGTAGGTATTGTAGCAGGCGTAACGGTGGGAGAGCATACTGTCGCCCCGCTCCGGCAGCGCGCCCAGGAGCTGTTTCATCAGCAGGGCCACGGGCATCATGGCCAGCATGGTATCGGTCAAGGCGACATCGATGTACTGCCCGCGGCCGGTGCGCTCCCGGCTGAAGAGGGCCAGCAGGATGCCGATCACGCCGTTTACGGCCCCCACGATATCGGCAATCTGGATACCGGGGATGGCCGGCGGCCGATCTTTGTAGCCCATGATGTCCAGCACGCCGGCCCGGGCCAGATAGTTGACATCGTGCCCGGCGCGGTCCCGCAGGGGCCCGGTCTGGCCGAAGCCGGTCAGCGAGCAGTAGACGATATCCGGCTTGGCCGCCTGCACCGTGGCGTAGTCCACCCCCAGGCGCTGGACCACCCCGGGGCGAAACCCCTCGATGACCACGTCGGCCTCCGCAACCAGCTGGAAGAAAATTTTTGCGCCTTCCGGCGTTTTGAGGTCCAGGGCCATGTGCTCCTTGTTGCGCATGATGGTGCTCACCATGAGCCCCTCGGCTTCATAGCGGCGGTCTTCCAGGTTGATCACACGGGCGCCGTGGTCGGCCAGGATCATGGAACAATAGGGGCCGGGCAGCAGCCGGGAGAGGTCGATCACTTTGATACCTGCTAAGGCACCCTTGTTTGACATGCAGTCTCCGGATTAGGGGTTAATAGCACTCGGACACGGATGGACTCGGATCTTCACGGACCGAAACCATTTTCACCGCGAAGAACACGAAGGATGAGAAGAAGGCCAATTGCTTCCTTACAAAGCGATTCGCGGTAATGGAAAATTGATTTCGACCGTCTGCGTGCCCCTGATGGCGGGCATGTGTCAATTTTGATATACCCTTGGATGTTCTTCAAGAGAAATCTTTTTTGCGTTGAGACGCTTCGCGCAGGGGCTGTCCGCGCCACTCGCCGGCCTTTATGTGTTTTTAGCCGTTCGGCAAGGCCGGTAAATGCCTTTGACAAGCCATTTGTTTTTCCTTAAGCTGCCCAACTTGACCGGCCCGGCCGCGCCACTGGCAGCGGCCGGCCACGATTGGCGGAAAGCTTTGCCATGGCCCGAGCACCACAAACGGTTCACCTGCCGGATTCCCCCCTGGGCGTCGTCTGGGCGACAACGGCCTTTATGATCTGGGGCTTGAGCCCGATCTACTGGAAATCTCTGGCCAGCGTGCCGGCCTTCGAGATCCTGATGCACCGCATGATCTGGTCGTTCGTTTTTCTGGCCCCCCTGGTCCTGTCCCTGGGGCATTTCAACGACTTCCTGAAAGCCCTCACCACCGGCCGCACCCTGCTGATCTTAACCGCGACCACCCTGATCGTGGGCTTCAACTGGTTTTTGTTTATCTGGGCCATCAACAGCGGCCATATCCTGCAGACCAGCCTGGGGTATTTTATCACGCCCCTGGTCAACGTGCTTCTGGGCGTTGTCTTTCTCCGGGAACGTCTGCGCCGGCTGCAACTGGCGGCGGTCGGCCTCGCGGCCGTGGGGGTGGCTTATCTGGGCCTGAGCTACGGCCTCTTCCCCTGGGTATCCTTGGCCCTGGCCTTCAGCTTCGGTTTCTACGGCCTGATCCGCAAGGTGGCGCCGGTGAGTGCGCTGGTGGGCCTTACCGTGGAAACCCTGCTGCTGTCCGTGCCGGCCACCGTTTACCTGGTCTACCTCGATCACACCGGACAGGGCGCCTTTTGGCATGCCGGGACCGCCATCACGCTGCTGCTCATGGGGACGGCTCTGGTAACCGGCTTGCCCCTGCTGCTTTTCACCATGGGGACCAAGCTGCTGCGCCTGTCCACGGTGGGTTTCCTGCAATACCTCAGCCCCAGCTGCAGCTTCCTTCTGGCGGTGTTTGTCTACCGCGAACCCCTTATACCGGCCCAGTTGTTCACCTTCGGCTTGATCTGGACAGCGTTGGCGATTTATTCCTACGATTCGGCCGTGGCCCGCAAGACAGCGCAGATTTGACCGCCGATTTACACTGCTGGCCGCCGATGCTAAGCGCTGTTTGCTATTTTTCCCCATCCCCCACAGGAAGGCCACCACCGACAGGATCATCAACAGGATGCCGAAAGGGGGACTCTTGTCAGCGATGTGCAGGTTCACGCCCGAGACGAGAAGTCCCACGGTCAGCACCATCCAGGCAAAGCGTTTGAGTGAACACCCCGTCCCACCAGATGGTCTGACCGAGCACACCGGCGGCAAACGCAATGATGCGCCGGTAGCGCACGGTAAAGGTGGGACCGCCCTTGGGCATCGCGTATGGTCCTGTGTTGGAAACTCACGGCGCGGGGTGCGGCCACCCGCTTGAAAGCACTTTTGCGGCAGTGGCAGGGGGTGCCGAGCGTGGAACGGTGGATCCGTGGAGGTACTTGTCGCGTCACGGGCCCGAACGTCGGAGGGGCGCCGGTTTGTCCAAGCGGCGCCTTGTCGGGGAATCCGAGCGCATGTTGTTACTACTGCAAACGGGCCGGCGGCGTCAACGGCCGGATGGCCGGAACAAAAGTGCGCGGGAAGTCAAAAAGGCCGGCCGGAATCCGCTTTTTCAGGTCCGACCGTAAGGGTTTTGACCCTGGCAACCGCGGCACAGATCGCCGTGCGCTACGGGGTAGGCCTCGCCGCAGCGGGGGCAGGTCGCGATCGGGCCTTTGCTGCGACGGGCGCGAAGGGCGGGGAGAATTTCCACCGGGGCCAGGGAAAGACAATCCGCTCCGGCCTGGCGGATATTTTCCAGGAGGGCGTCGAAATCCTGGTCGGCTTTGGATCGGCGTTTGTAGAACCAGCGGTAGAGGTGCGGCCAGGCGGCCAGCTTGGCCGGGTCGAGAAAAACCCGGTGGCCCCGGCCGTTGGATTTGTCATAGAGGGTCAGGGCAAATTTTTCCAGATCCACGATCCTGAGCCAATGGTTGCCCACGGTGCAGGGGGTGAGCATCTGTACGGCATCGGGCAGACAGCTGGCGGTCTCGCAAAGGGCGTCGTACAGGATGTTTTCCGGCAGATGCCGGCGGGCGAGGTCGACCATTTTCAGACCGATCACCAGGCCCGGGGCGACGTGGCCGTGAAACGTCCGGATGCGCTCCAGCGCCTCAGGGAAGGTGTAGGTGCGGGACCGATGGTCGCGGCACCAAATACCATCCTCTTTCACTTTACAGGGATCCTGATTTCATTGCCCCCAGCACTTACCGGGAAAACCTCCAAAGGTTTTCGTGCGGCCCCGCCCACCGGTTCACCGGCATAGGTAAAGGTCGATTTGCTGACACTGCAGCATTCGATGCGGTCGTTTCCGGCCAGGGGGTCCATGCGCCGTCCCATATGGGTGCAGCGGTTGCCAAAGGCATGGTAGGCGCCGTCCCCGCCATGCACCACCAGGACGCGCTTGGGCAAGCCCTTGCCTTCCAGGCGGACGGCGCCGCCGGGCCGGGCGAGTTCCGGCGCCCGATCCAATTGCAGCCGGATGGTCCGGTCGGCATACGCCCAGCAGGCGTTGTCCGCCGGCAGGGGTGTTTCACAGATGCCGAGCAGGCGTTTCAGGAATTTCATGCCACCCTCCTCAAATGAGCGTGTTTTCAGGATGTCTGCCCTGGCCGCGGTCCCGTGCCGAAGTCTTCAAGCCGCTTCCACCCGGCAGGGCACATAGCGGTGCAGGGGCGTTCCCAGGGGGTCCCGGTGGGTGTTCATGGTCAGACGGTTGACGTTGAAGCCGAAAACCTTGCCGTCGTAGATCAGGCCGAAGCCGTGGGGGATGAGCACCATGCCCCGGCGCACCTGGACGGAGACCTGCAATTCACCCGTTTCGCTGCCGGCCGCGGTGGTTACCCGGACGGTTTGACCATCCTGCAGCTCTAAAGCTTCGGCATCCTCCGGACTCAGGGCCACGGTGCAGGCCCGCTTGCCGCGGTTCCATTCCGGGTCGCGCATCAGGGTGTTGGCATTGGTGTCCATGTGGCGTCCGGCATTGAGCACGAGGGGAAAGTCTTGCGGCAGGGCGAGATCTGCGGCTTCGCGGGCCGGATCGAGGGCGTAGGCCTGGTCGGAGAGCTCGGGAATAAAAAGCTCGATTTTGCCGCTGGGCGTGGGGAGGTGGGCCAGATTGGCTTCCGGATCCGCCTGGCCGACCCAGAGGCCCTGGGGCGTGTCCACGATGGCCTGGAAGATGCGGTCCCCCTGGTCCAGGCCCGGCTCGAAGCCGGCCCGGGCCGCGTTTCGGCGAAAAGGTTCGGGGGCGGTCATCAGCATGCCCCACAAGGCGGCCAGGCTGGCGCTGCCCCATTCCCGGCCCAGGGTGCGGGCCAAGACGAAAGGCATGGTCTTCAGGGCCCGGGGCTCGGCGGCGGCCCACTCCATCAGCCGGGCGCCGAAGGTCAGCCGGTCACCCCGGGCGGCCTGGTGCAGGGCTTCCGGGATCTCGGGCACCAGCCCCAGCTTGTCGGCGATCAGGGTGAAGATCTGGGCGGCTTCCAGACACTGTCCCGGTGGGTCCACGAGGGGGGGCCGCATCTGGAAGTAAACTTCCGGAAACGTCCAGGGAAAGAAGGTGCCGTCCCAGGATTCGTAGTAGGAGCGGCAGGGCAGGACGTAATGGGCCCGGCGGGCGGTTTCGCTCATGACCATTTCGTTGACCACCAGGAGATCCAAGCGGTCGAAAGCTTCCTCGTAGGCCGTGGTGTCGGCATAGGCCCGCAGAGGGTTGCAGGCGCTGACATAGACCGCGCGCAGGCGTTCGGGATGGTCGCTCAGGATTTCCTCGGGCATGGCGTTGGGCGGAAAGGACCCGGCGGCCACGGCCGGCAGGTGGGTGGTCATGGTGCGCCAGTTGCGGGGGTTGCGCTCGTCGGCATGAAAGCCCATGGGCATGACCATGCCCGGAATGACATTGCCGCCCCGCCGGCCGAAGATGCCGCAGACCGCCCCCAGGATGTGCAACAGGTAGGAGTTGAGGGTGCTGTGGCGTCCCATGTAGAGGCCCAGGTCCGGGTGCACGCACCAGCGGCGGGTGGCCATCTGCCGGCAGAGATCGCGCACCGGTGCCTCCTCGAGTTCGCAGACCGCCAGGGCGGCCGATACGTCCACGTCTTCGAACCAGGGGCGCACGGTTTCCCAGCCGTCCACGTGCTGGCGGAGATAGGCGCGGTCCTCCCGGCCTTCGGCCACGATGATGGCGATCATGGCTTTCATCAGCAGGGCGTCCGTGCCGGGCCGCAACGCGAGGTGGATATCGGCGATGGCGGCGGTTTCGCTGCGGCGCGGGTCGACGGACACCAGGAGCCGCTGGGGATCCTTGCTGAAAGCGGTCAGGACCTTGCGGGCCCGGGGCATCTGGTGGCTTTGCATGCCGTTCCAGCCCCAGGCCACGAGCATGTCGGCGGCCTGCTCGTCCGGGATGGCGATATTGTACTGCCGGCCGAAAACGCGGCCCGTCACCCACCAGTGGCCGCTGAATTCCTGGCCGGCGGAGGAGTAATAATACTGGGAGCCCAGACCCCGTAGCAGGCCCAGGCCGAAGGCCGCTTCGAAATGGCCGCCCTGGGCGCTGCCCCCCATGTAGGCCAGGCAGTGGGGTCCGTGGCGGTCCGTGAGTTCCCGCAGCCTATCGGCAATCTCCTGGATGGCCTGGGCCCAGGGAATGGCGACGAAGTCGTCCCCCTCCCGTTTCAGGGGCGTGGTCAGCCGGTCCCTGGCGTATTGATGGTAGAGGACGTTGAGCCCCTTGCGGCAGACATAGCCCCTGCTACGTGGATTGTCCTTGTCCGGGCGCACCTGCACCATGCGGCCGTTTGCCACCCGGATTTCGAGGCCGCAATTCTGGGCGCAGAGAACGCATCCGGTTTTATGCCATGTGGTGCTCATCGGCTCTCTCCATTGTGCTACGATGTCTCGTTGGGAAGTGATTCGGTCTCGTCTGGGTTTCTATATGAGACCGCGCTCCTTGGCCATGTTCAGGTAGGTTTCAAAGACGTTGGCCGGCGGGACGTATTGTTCTTCCTTGCCCTTCTGGCGCATGACCATGGCTTCTTCGGGGCAGGCGCCCACGCACAGACCGCACCCGATGCAGCGTTCCCTGTCGACATGCGCCACGTCATCCACGGCGATGGCGTCCATCTGGCAGCGCTCCACGCAAGCCTCGCAGGCGATGCAGTTTTCCGCGACCACTTCGGCATAGTAGTTGGTATGGACGACTTTGGCCGGGCTGTCCAGGGTTTTCAGGTTCTTCAGCACCTGGCAGCAGCAGCCGCAGCACATGCAGATGTTGGTGGGCTTTTGGGCATTGCCGGGCTGGAGCACAAGACCGGCTTCCATGCCGGTCTGTAAAATCTCCAGGGCTTCCTCCGGGGAGACGGCCCGGCCCAGACCGTTTTCTTCATAGTAGTAGGCGCCGCTGCCGAAGGACAGGCAGACTTCCATGGGCTTACCGCAGCCCTTGCCCACCATGTCATGCTCCCGGCGGCAGATGCAGGGGGAAACCACGATCTTGGACTGGCGCCGGATGATGTCTTCGGCCGCCTCGTAGGGCATGGTGCGGATCTCGGCCGACACGCTCTGGGACACCGGCACTACCCGTAGCTGCTTGGTTTCCTGCTGCATCCAGTTGTTTTTCATCAGGGTGGGCAGATATTCGTTCACATCCCGGATCAGCTCTTCGTCCAAGTCGTTGAGGTGGTATTCCCAGATGCCGATCACGAACTGGGCCGCCATGTAGTGATGCTGACCGCCCTTGCTGGAGCGGTAGATCAGCCCCTTGCGGGACATGTCTTCCAGTTGCGGGGCCAGGAGATCCGGTTCGCGGCCCAGGCGCTCCGCAATGGCGGCGGCCGGTTCGGGCATCATGGTGAGGCCCAGGGTGACGGCCGCTTCGTCTGCGGTGAAAAGGCGTTTCAGAATGCGCAGTTCCACGCCGGATTCCGTGGCCGGGAATCCGGCCGGCAGACGATCCAGGTGCCGGGCCAGTTGCTGGTAGACTTCGCTCATGGTGAACTCCTTGGTTGGTGGTGGGGCGCCGTGCCCATCCATAAATGGCATTTTTCGGCCCCTGGCGGCGTTCTCGCCTCCTGTCGGTCCTCGGCGTAGCCGGGCTACGCCTGTGGGCATCCTCCGATGAAGAATCCATCAGATGGGAAGTCCCGCTCGGCGGGACGCCCGTCGGCTGCGGCCTTACCAAGAACCAAAATCTACCATTTATGGATGGGTACTATTTAAATGTTGCGGCCATTCTATCCTTTGTGGTTTGTTAGGGGAAGTGGCATAAATGACAAAATAGATGCGAAATATGCCATCCCCGGCGGCGCGTCAACCTGATCTGCGGGAGGGATTCGTGACCCATATCACCTGTCTGGTGTTGGAGGACTGCCTGTTTTCAGCAACCGCGGGCCTGATGGATGCCTTCAGCATCGCCAACCTGTGGCAGGCGTCCTTAGACGAGGAAAACCCGACGCCGCTTTTTGAAAGCGAAATCGTGAGCGTGGATGGAGGGCCGGTGACGGCCCGGGGCGGAATCCGGCTGCAGCCCCAGCGCTCCATGGCGGCGGTGGACCACACCGATGTCATCCTGGTGCCCCCGCTGCTGCCCAACGTCGGTCCCGCGCCGCCCGGTATCGAGGACGTGCTGGACTGGCTGACCGATCACTACCGGCGGCAAACCCTGATCGGGGCGTTGTGCACGGGCACGTTTATTCTCGCGGAAACCGGACTGCTGGACGGCCGCCAGGCCACCACCAACTGGCAGTACGCCCGGATGTTCCGTCGGCGTTTCCCCCGGGTGCGCCTGCAACCCGACAAGGTCATGACCGAGGACCGCGGTTTGATCTGCTCCGGGGCGGCGACCTCCTTTTTTCAGCTGGCCCTCCATCTGATCGATACCTTTGGCTCCGAAGATCTGGCCCGCATCTGCGCCAGGGTCCTGCTGGTGGATCCCAACCGGGAGAGCCAGGCCCCTTATGCGGTATTGGATTTTCCCCGGGACCATGGCGATACCGAGGTGCTCAAGGCGCAACGGGTGATGGAGCAGCGCTTTGCCAAACCCCTGGCCATCGATGCCGTCGCGCGGGAGGTGGGCATCAGCCCGCGCCATTTCAAACGGCGCTTCAAACAGGTGGTCGGGGAAACCCCGCTGGGGTATCTGCAGCGGGTGCGCATCGAAGCGGCCAAGCACAAGCTGGAGCGCTCGCGCGCACCGGTCAGTGAAATCACCTGGCAGATCGGCTATGCCGACACCAGCTCCTTCTGCCGGCTGTTTAAGAAGACCACCGGTCTTAGCCCGCGGGATTACCGCGAACGATTCCGGCGGCAAGGGATACATTGAGAGGAAAAAGACGCCCGAAATTTAAAGCGTCCGTTCAAAAAGCGTTTGACAGCTTTTCGCTTATAGGGCACCTACTTTCCTGATAAAGCGATTCGGTAATCGAGGACGGAGGGGGACCAGGATGGGGCAGGCGGAGCTGGAAAAAATCAAGACCATGGTGGGGGACTACCGCCGGTTCAAATTGAAGTTCATCCAGTTCAGCAAACACTGCCAGGAACTGGTGCGGGAAAACAATCTGCCCGAAATTACGGTGGGCGAGATCCGGGGCAATGCCGCCACCTGGGTGGTCATGGATCGATCCGTCCTGGTCCGCTTCGGGCTGGTGCATGCATCGGACCGCACCTTCCGGGGGCGCATCGATTTCGACCTGCCGCCGGGACTGAACGACAATCGCCCCCAAACGGTTTTTACTCTCTATTTCGACCGCAAGGGCAATATGCTGGAGAGCACCTCGGATGCCTTCAGCAATCGCCGGATCATTGACGAACACGACGTGCCTTTCCTTTTGGACCGCTTTCTGCACAAATTTCTGCAGCACCTGATCTGAAGCGCGGCTCGCCGGAAGGTTGGCAGGCTGCTCCCTTGCACTCCGGTTGGCAAGGCTTATTATAGGCGTGCAGGTCAAGTCATCGCCGGCCGGCGATCGATGCGATCCGGAAAGGTTTTGACTTCACCCTCCAGGATTGCTAATCATTCGTTATCGCAATCTTTGGATGGCCATCCTGTAGAGTCGCACACCCGCATCAAGATCGTTTTGCTCACACGCTTTACACCATATCCGCGCGATTGCCGAATCGGGGTGCGGGGATAGCGGATATCCGTTTGGCGCTGCCTTGACAGAGGCGGGAAGCATTGCGACGACCCTTCTGATTTGCCTGATATGTGTATCCTGGACAAACCCGTCGGAGCCGGTATGCGGCGGAGCATCACCCCCAATTGCGCCAGGGGCGAGCGCCGTGGTTAAAGCGGGATGCTTCCTGGAGCGAATACTTCTAACGTGGACCCATGACCGCCATGGACGGAAACGCTGCCCTGAACGGGGCGGGTGGCCGGGGTGGCATTTCAGGCGGTAACCCCAACATAATCCTGTTTGGTGAGGAGGATACGATGAAAAGCTTGCGAACGACGTGTCTGCTGATAGCCCTGATCTTTTTTTTACCGCTGGCCGCGGACGCTCAGCAGGTTAAAGACTATTCCAGTACGATCAACAGTTTCAAATCATCCCCCCAGCTGCAATGGTTTTTTGATAATGCTTACGGCTATGCCGTTTTCCCGGTGGTGGGCAAGGCCGCGCTCATCGTTGGGGGGGGCTACGGGCAGGGGCAGGTCTACCGCCAAGGCCGGGTCACCGGAAGGACGGATCTGTTCCAGGCCTCCGTCGGCTTCCAGTGGGGGGGGCAGGCTTTCAGTGAGATCATTTTTTTCCGGGACAAGTGGGCCTACGACGCCTTCACGCGCGGTCAGTACGAATTCGATGCCAACGCTTCAGCCGTGGTGGTGACGGCCGGTGCCCAGGCCAAGGCCAGCAGCATGGGATCTTCGGCCAGTGCCTCGGCCGGCCCGCGCACCGGCGCGCAGTCACAGTCCTATTATGCTTCCAACGGCATGGCGCCGTTCGTCTACACCAAGGGCGGGCTGATGGCGGAACTGGCCATCGGCGGGCAGAAATTCACTTTCTCCCCGCTGTAGGACACAGCCGCTGTTCGCATGCGGGCCGTACACCCGCTGCCCCCCCCCCCGTTGGCGGGGGTGCGGCCCGCAGCTGATGAAAAGGGCAATGACGGCCGTCAGGCTGCCCTTCTCGGGCCTCTCCCCCCCTTCCTATCGGTCGGCAAAGCATTCCCCCTTCTCGTATAAAAAGGGCCGACCCCAAGCAGACGCTGATCCGGCTTGGCCGAAGCCGGTGGCATCCCTCTTTGATTGATTCGCCGCAAATCCGGTTTATGTTGGTCAATACCATCCTGCGATCCGGAATCTGCCTTTTCAGAAAGGAGCCATCATGGCCAAACCCATCAACCGCACCAGTAAACGAATCACCCAGCCCAAGTCCCAGGGGGCCTCCCAGGCCATGCTCTACGCCGTGGGGCTCACCGAGAAAGACATGGCCAAGGCCCAGGTGGGCATCGCCAGCGTCTGGTACGAAGGCAACCCCTGCAACATGCACCTGGACCGGCTGGCGGCCGAGGTCAAAAAGGGGGTCGAGGCCGCCGGCTTGGTGGGCCTGCGCTTCAACACCATCGGGGTCAGCGACGGCATTTCCATGGGCACCGAGGGCATGAGTTATTCCCTGCCCTCCCGGGACATCATCGCCGATTCCATCGAAACCGTCATGCGGGCCCAGTGGTATGACGCCAATATCGCCCTGCCGGGGTGCGACAAAAACATGCCCGGCTGCCTGATCGCCATGGCCCGGGTCAACCGCCCGTCCCTCATGGTCTACGGCGGCACCATCCGGGCCGGGGAGCTGGACGGCCTCAAACTGGATATCGTATCGGCCTTCCAGAGCTACGGCGAGTACCTCGCAGGCACCATCGACGAAAACCGACGGCAGGCCATCGTCCGCAAGAGCTGCCCCGGGGCCGGGGCCTGCGGGGGGATGTACACGGCCAACACCATGGCCTCGGCCATCGAAGCCATGGGCATGGCCCTGCCCTACAGTGCCAGCCGGCCGGCCGAATCCCTCCAAAAGCGGGAGGAGTGCCAGCGCGCCGGCGCGGCCATCCGACGGCTGCTGGAGGAAGACATCCGGCCGCGGGACATCATGACGCGCCGGGCGTTTGAAAACGCCCTGGTGGTCATTACGGTGCTGGGGGGATCCACCAACGCGGTGCTGCACCTGCTGGCCATGGCCCGGGCCGCGGATGTCTCCCTGACGCTTGGGGATTTCCAGGCGGTAAGCGACCGGGTTCCCCTGCTGGCGGATATGAAGCCCAGCGGATTCCATGTGCAGGAGGACCTTGACCGGGTGGGCGGTCTGCCGGCCCTGATGAAATATTTGCTGGCCGAAGGGCTGCTGGACGGCGACTGCATGACCGTGACCGGGGAGCGATTGGCGGAGAACCTGCGGGGGGTGCCGGATCTGGCGGCGGGTCAAACCGTCATTCATGCGTTGGAAGATCCGGTCCATCCCCGGGGCCACATCCAGATTCTCAAAGGCAGTCTGGCCCCGGAGGGTGCCGTGGGGAAGATCACCGGCAAGGAGGGGACGTGCTTTTCCGGGCCGGCCCGGGTGTTCGATTCCGAAGAGGCCATGCTGGCCGCCCTGGAGGAGCAACGGATTCAGGCCGGCGACGTGGTCGTCATCCGCTACGAAGGCCCCCAGGGGGGGCCGGGCATGCCGGAAATGCTGACGCCCACCTCCGCCATCATGGGGGCGGGGCTGGGGAAAAAGGTGGCCCTGCTGACGGACGGGCGTTTCTCAGGGGGCTCCCACGGTTTCATCGTGGGGCACATCACGCCCGAAGCCCAGGCGGGCGGCCCCGTCGCCCTGATCCGCGATGGGGATGCGATCACCATCGACGCGGCACACAATCGCATCGATGTGGAGGTAAGTGCCGCAGAGATGGCCGCGCGTCGTCGGGTCTGGTCGCCGCCGCCCTACAAGGCCGACCGGGGCATCCTCTACAAGTACATTAAAAGCGTGCGGCCGGCCTCGGAGGGCTGTGTGACCGACGCCTGACAGGTTCTAAGCACCAGGGGACCCCATCAGCCCGTGCTCGTGCCGGGCCTCGAAGGCCGCGATGTCGTCCGCATAGGCCAGGGTCTGGGCGATGTCATCCAACCCCTGCATCAATTTTTCCTTGATGCCCGCATCGATGTCGAACCGGAATACAGGCTGCTCAGGGGCGTTGAATGTGAGGGTCTGGCTTTCCAGATCGGCCGTGGCCGTCAGGCCCTCATGGCGTTCAACCAGCTGAAAAATGAGATCGACCTCGGGTTCGGACAGTTCGATCGTTAAAAGCCCGTTCTTGACCGCATTCTGCCGAAAGATGTCGGCAAACGCCGGCAGCCGTTCGCCGTCCGTCGTCTTCCAGGGTGCCACGATCACGCGGTAGCCGTCCTGGGCCAGGGCCCAGACGGCATGCTCCCGGCTGGAGCCGCAGCCGAAGTTGTTGCGCGTGACCAGGAGGGAGTGGTCTTTAAAGCGGGGGGCATTGAGCTCGAAGTCTTCATTCGGCGACCCGTCGGGCTTGTAGCGCCAATCGAAGAAGGCATTTGGCCCGTAGCCGGTGCGCTTGATGGATTTCAGGAACTGCTTGGGGATGATGGCGTCCGTATCCACGTTGGCGCGGTTGAGCGTCGCCACGAGGCCGGTGTGACGGTCGAAAGGTGTCATGATGCGTGATCTCCCGTTCTATTGTGCAAGCCAGGACCGAATGTCCACGAATTTGCCGGCCACCGCCGCGGCGGCCGCCATTTCGGGGCTGACCAGATGGGTGCGGCCGCCCTTGCCCTGGCGCCCCTCGAAGTTGCGGTTGGAGGTAGAGGCGCAGCGCTGCCGGGGGCGCAGCTGGTCCGGATTCATACCCAGGCACATGCTGCAGCCGGCATAGCGCCACTCGGCGCCGGCGGCTTTGAAAATGCGGTCCAGACCTTCGGCTTCGGCCTGCTCCCGCACAGCCTGGGAGCCCGGCACCACCAGCAGCTGCACGTGGGGTGCTTTCTGGCGTCCGTCGAGAATGGCCGCCGCCCGGCGCATATCCTCGATGCGGGCATTGGTGCAGCTGCCGATAAAGACCACGTCCACATCCACGTCCGTCATCCGGGTGCCCGGCGTCAATCCCATGTAAGTCAGCGCATTTTCAAGATCGGCGCGGTTGTAACGGCTGTCCGTATCCGGGCCGGGCACCGGCTGGTCGATGTCCATGACCATGCCGGGGTTCGTACCCCAGGTGATCTGGGGGGCGATGGCGCCGGCATCGATGGTCAGGGTGCGGTCGAACACGGCATCCGGGTCGCTGGGCAGCGTTTTCCAGAAAGCCATGGCGCGCTCCAAGGCCTCCCCCTGGGGGGCATAGGGGCGTTTCCCGCGGGCGATGTAATCGAAAGTGGTCTCGTCCGGTGCGATCATGCCGGCCCGGGCCCCGCCTTCGATACTCATGTTGCAGATCGTCATGCGGGCTTCCATGGACAGGGCGCGAATGGCCTCCCCCGCGTATTCCAGCACGTGGCCGGACCCGCCGGCCGTGCCGATCCGGCCGATCAGGTGCAGCACCATGTCCTTGGAAAAAACATGGGGTTGCAGCCGGCCGGTAAACTCGACACGGTAGGTGCCCGGCTTTTTCTGGATCAGGGTCTGGGTAGCCAGCACATGTTCCACCTCCGAAGTGCCGATGCCGAAAGCCAGGGCGCCGAAGGCGCCGTGGGTGGAGGTGTGGGAATCGCCGCACACGATGGTCAGCCCCGGCAGGGTGATGCCCAATTCCGGCCCGATCATATGGACGATGCCCTGGTAGGGATGGCCCAGGTCGAACAGCGTGATATCGAAATCCCGGCAGTTGGTCCGCAGCGCCTCCACCTGGGCCCGGGAGACGGGATCTTCGATATTGAAACGGTCCGCGGTGGTGGGGACGTTGTGGTCCATGGTGGCGAAGGAGAGGTCCGGCCGGCGGACCCGGCGCCCGGCCAGGCGCATGCCCTCGAAAGCCTGGGGGCTGGTGACCTCGTGCACCAGATGACGATCGATGTAGAGCAGCACCGATTCGTCGGGCAGCTTGCGAACCACATGGGCATCCCAGATTTTTTGGAAAAGCGTTTTCCCCATGGCAAAAGACCTTTCGTGTAGATATTTTTTTATTCAGGCAGGGCTTGCGGTAACGCCCGACCGATTAACATGGCAAGAAGAACACGGATCGTCAACTCCTGTTATCAGGGTCGCCAAATTCAGAAAAGGGATTATGGTAAGGATTCTACGTGTCGTGATGCACACGAAGTTTCGGGACATACGGTGGAAAAGCGCTAAACGCCAACGACAGGAGCAGGTATGCAGGGCAAAGAACTCGTCCTCAAAGCGTTGAAGGACAGGGGCGTAAGATACATTTTCGGTTATACCGGCGGCGCCATCATGCCGGTTTTCGACGAAATGGAAAAACAGAAGTGTTTCGATTTTATCATGTCCCGGCATGAGCAGGGGGCGGCCTTCATGGCCCAGGGCCTTTCCCGGGCCTCGGTCACGACGGCGCGTCCCCGGATCGGGGTCTGCATGGCCACTTCGGGCCCCGGCGCCATGAATCTGGTGACGGGAATTGCGGATGCCGGTATGGATTCGGTGCCGCTCCTGGCCATCACCGGTCAGGTACCCTCCGGCGTGATCGCCACGGACGCCTTCCAGGAGAGCGATGTGGTGGGTGTCATGATGCCCATCAGCAAACAGACCTATATGCCCCTGTCGGCCGACAGCATCGAGGAGACCATCCATGAAGCGCTCTATGTGGCCGGTACCGGCCGGGGCGGGCCGGTGGTGGTGGACATCCCCAAGGACGTTCAACTCCAGGCGTCTTCAGCGGGGTATCGGTTCGATCCCGAGGCCTACACCCCCGACCTGCCGGGGTTCCACTATTCCCCCCAGCCCGAACGGGAGCGGTTGCAGCAGGCCGTGAGAATGATCAACCGCTGTGAAAAGCCCGTCATCCTCTGCGGCCACGGCGTCATCACCGCCAAGGCCAGTGCCGCGCTACGGCGTTTTGCCGAGCGGGCCAACATACCGGTGGCCTTTACCCTGCACGGCCTTTCGGCGCTTCCGGTAGACCATCCCCTGAGTCTCGGCATGGTCGGCATGCACGGTACGGTGGAATCCAACCGGGCCCTGCTGAACGCCGACCTGATCCTGTCCTTCGGCATGCGCTTCGACGATCGGGTGACCGGCAATCTGGAGGCTTTCGGGGTGAACGCCCGGGTGATCCATGTGGAGATCGACCCGTCGGAAATCGACAAGAACGTTCCGACGGCGGTGGCCATCAATGCCGATGCCGGGGAAGTGCTCAAACGCCTGGGACAGGACCCCGAATTGACGTCCAAACCGCGGCGGCGCTGGTTCGATGAGATCGATGCCCACCGCCGGGAAATCGCCGGTCTTCTGCGCGCTGAGATCGAAGGCGGTGTCGGCCGCGAAGGGCAATTGCTGATGAAACGGATCGTGTGGGACCTCTCCCGCCTTACCAAGGGCAAGGACATCGTTGTGGCCGATGTGGGGCAGCACCAGATGATCGCGGCCCGCTTCTACAACTTCCAGACGGTCAACAGCTGGTTTACTTCCGGCGGGGCCGGCACCATGGGGTGTGCCCTGCCCATGGCCGTCGGCGTGAAGCTGGCCCGGCCGGAGGAGCAGGTCTGGGCGGTCATGGGCGATGGGGGTTTTCAGATGAACATCCAGGAGCTGGGCACCATCATGGAACACGATGTGGATATCAAGATCCTGCTGATGAACAACGGCTATCTGGGCATGGTGCGCCAGTGGCAAACCCTGTTTTATGACGGCCGCTATGCCGGTACTCCCATGAAAAATCCTGACTTCGGCGCCATCGCAGGCGCCTACGGCATTCCCTACCGGCAGGTGCAGACGGTGGAAGAGATCGTACCGGCCCTCGAGGATGCGGCTTCCCGCAAGGGGGCCTATCTGGTGGAATTTCGCTGCGACCCCAGCGAGGTGGTGCTGCCCATGGTACCCGCGGGCGGCGGCATTGCCGACATGATCGTTGCTTTGGAGGAAAAAGCCCCATGACGGCCCGAGCGGAAATGAAACGACGCGCCATGTTGATTTACACCCTTGACCGACCCGGCGTGCTGAACAAGATCTCCATGCTGATCCGGCGCAAGATGTACAACGTCGAGACCATCACGGCCTGCAAGACCCTGCGGCCCGGCATCAGCCGGATGACCCTGACCCTGCGGGAGGACCGCGATGATAAGATGCGGCAGGTGATCCGCCAGGTGGAGAAGATGACCGAGGTGGTCGCAGCCCGGGAGCTCGATATCGATCAGAGCTTCTGGCGGGAGGTGGCCATCGTCAAGTTCGAGGCCGAACCCGAACGCTTCGCCCGTCTCGAACAGGACTATGTCTTCGAAGTGATCGACCGCCAGAACCATGAATTGTTCATCGTTCAGATCGCGGGGACCTCCCAGCGAATCGATGATTTCCTGGAGGCCATCGGCAGCGATAAACTCGTGGAGGCCGCCCGGTCCGGATTTACGGCCCTGGAGCGTTAGCCCCTCGGGCCGGGCGCTGGTAGGTGCGGGGTCAGGCGAGGACCCGGTGGACCAAATAGATCTCCCATGACACCACGCCCAGGAAGGCCGCCAGAATGACATACAGCAACAGGTCGGCCTTCAACCACTGGGATGCGATGAAGCGATCGCGGAACACCACCAAAACGACCAGGCCGGCGCTGGTCAGGGCGTACTTGACCAACAGGAAGGGATAGGGGCCCAACCCGAGGTAAAACGCCATGACCGGATTGATCTCCATGGCCCCATGGTTGATCAGCACGAGGGTCAGGATGGCGTCGATGACGCTCAAAAACAGGATAATGACGATGACGCCGAACAGGGATTGCTGATAGCGGTCGACATAGCTCCATTTCCGCCGGTCTTCCCGGCGCCGGATTTTTTCCCGCCGGCCGCCCCACAGCAGCGATCGAAAAGTGAGCCGGTGCGTGCCGCGCCGATCACCCCCCGACCTTCTTTCCGGCGGGGGGGTGCCCTGGGACCTCCCGGTCTTCGGATGTTTCATCATTTTTTTTCCATCCATGGTCTATGACGTCGGTCTTTGTGTTCGGGCGGCCCTTGCCTCCCGGTATGACCAGAAAGACGTGGCCGGGCATCAACGATCCTGTTTTTGTGTCTACTCTTGTGTCTACTCTTGAACTTAATGCAAATATTATACAATTGAAGTCCAGTGCGCCATATTTTTGATTCGTATATGGATTTCAACATGTTGCGCAAGATGAAAAAGGTTCGTGGAGGACAAGGGGTGGGAAATGTTTTTCTTAAAACGGTGCAAAACAGGCCCACAGGACAGAAAGGGGATCCCGGCGCGTGTCCTCCGGGAAGACCATGCGGTCGCTGACGAGCAGGGCGTTTCCCCTCAAAGGGTCAGGAGGTTCTCTCCCGCTTTTTTCAAAGCGTTTTCCCCGGCAACTTTGGCCAGGATGCGGCCCGGACGGGCAAAGCGGTCCACGCTGCGGGCAAACAGCACGCCGTCGGTGGTGGCTCTGATCGGACAAACCCGTTTCTTGACGTCAGCCAGCGGATTGACGACCTCGGCCACCAGTTCGCCTGCAGCCACCATTTCGCCCGGTGCTTTATGAAAGACCACCACCCCCGGGCAGGGGGCTTTGAGGTGTTCCACGCCGCTTAGGGGGGTGGCGTGGCGGGGCAGATTCGGCAGGGGCGGTCTATCGCCCTTGATAAGCCCCCGTCGAATGAGGAAGGCCATGATGTTGTCGGCGTCCTGTCCGGCGGTTTCATGGGAGAGATCGGCCAGACCCCGCAGCTCAACTGTTGCGGCCAGGCAGGCCGGTGGAATGGGATGGTCAGGGAAGCGGGCGGCCAGCCGGAACCAGATGCGGCTGCAGGCTTCGTCAAAGGGTGTCACCCCGGAGTCATCCGCCAGAAGGGTGGCCCGGGCTCCGAGCTGAGCCGGCAGATCCCGGCCCCGCGGCCAGAGGGACTGCCCCATGTAGACGTGCAGGACGGCCTGGTAGTCACAGTGCAGGTCCAGCACGATGTCGGCGTCATAGGCCAGGGACAGCAGCGTCAGCTTCAGATGGCCGGCTTCGTCCTCGGCGGTCAGGGTGCCCAAAACCCTGCCGGTGGCCTCCCGGATCAAACGGATATTGCCGTCCGATCCATCCCCGAGAGGGTCTTTGACAAGCTCGGCAACCTTGTCGGCCATATCGGGAAATCGGCGGTTGAAGTTGATACCGTTCCAGAAATCGAACCGCCCCTGGAGCCAGTCGTCCCGCCACTGGCTGATCCCGATGGGGTTGGCCACCGGTACGAGAACGATTTCGCCGGCAATGGCTCCCCGGGCGTCAGCCCGGTCCAGGCGCTCCAAAAGATGGTGCATGACGAGGAACCCCGGGGCTTCGTCCGCATGCAGACCGGCCTGCAGATAGGCCTTGGCCGGATGGGAGCGGTCGCCATAGCGATGGACAGTCAGGGTGCGGGTGTTGCCCATGCTGGCGCCGGGCAGCGTTAGCGATTCAACAGTGTGGCTGGACATGGTCGGACCTTTTCTATGCTAAGCGGTATCGAGGGACACCCGGGGCCGCAGGTGGGCGAACCAGCGGGGCCCTATCTTTTCGAGCAGAAAGACCGGGACGATGGCCCGGGCGGCTATGGTGACCATCCGGCCGATAGAGGTCAGGGTGGGGCGGGTGGGCCAACGGCCCCCGGCGATGCGGACGGAGAAGAGGATTCGTGGCGGCCCGCCGACCGGCAGGTGCCGGCTTGCCTTGAAGGAAAAAATCGCAGTCCCCTGACAAAAAAACAGGGCCGGCCGCATCCTGAGGGATCGGAGGCCCTGTTTTTTCCGTTTACGTGAATTTATGCTACCGTGACGTTGGCCGCTGAAGGGCCTTTTTGCCCCTGCTCCACGTCGAAGGTCACGCGGTCGCCCTCTTTGAGCGAGCGAAAACCGGTCGCATTGATGGCTGAATGATGCACGAAGACATCCGGGCCGTCTTCCTGCTCGATGAAGCCATAGCCTTTCTGGTCATTAAACCATTTGACAACGCCATTTGCCATGGTGACACCCCCTTTCTAAAGAATATTCATCGTTTTCTACTTCAGGCTGCCACTGGGCCAAATGGCGAAAAACGACCTAAAGGAATCGGCCCGACGTTTCCAGAATGTCTGGCGCGAGCCCTGATGATAGTGTCTATCTTTACTGATTTCCCAGTCGTTGTGCAAGTAGATTGTGGCCGTTGCAGCCCCTTGATCCGATGTCCGGGAAGCCATACTATGCATAAGTCGGCGGGTCGGTCGATGCGGAAGGCCGTTATCGCGTGCCTATCCGGGGGGCGTCGCTTTTGATCGGGGTTGACGCGTACAGGATGGCATGCAGGCAGTGGGGGTGTATAATGAAGACCATGATGAGCGCGCCGGCCGCCAGCGGTGCTTGGGACACCACCCGTCGCAGCCTACCCTTCCCTCTCGTGTTGCTGGGTTGTGCGGTGCTTGCAGGATGCGCCGGTATGTTGCGCGGCTACGAGGGGACAGCGGCCCGTCCTGATAATCGGTTGCCGCTGGCGGCCATGTCGGACAAAGCGGCGCTGTGGCAGGGAAAAGATGTGACGATCCATTACAGCGCCGCAGTGAAGGCCGATGGACTGCAGATCAGCGGTTCGGTCGAGCGCCTGAACACCATCAAGCATTATTCTGCGGTCCAATATTTTCGGATTTACATCCATTTTTTGACCGCCGACGGCATCATCCTATCCACCAAACGGCTGTGGTCGGCAGGGCCCGGTATCGACAGCACGCTCATTCGTTGGACTTTCGACAGGCACTACCCGCTTCCCGCCGGAGCCGCGGCCATCGGTTTCAGTTACCGGGGAGCCTTTTCTGACGGGGGCGACGACGGCTCCCCCGGTCAAACCGGCTGGGAAGTCTGGGAGCGACCCTGAACGCTTCCTTGACCTGTATCAATGCGCTGCATACCCTCTTGCCGGTAAGGTTGAGGGAACATAACCGCCACGATCGAGATGGGCCCATGTTGACGCAACTCTCCGATTTGAGAGAATCCAACGAATTTTTGAATCTGCTGCTGGATAATATCAACTCCGCGGTGCTCATTGCGGACGAAAAGATGCAGATCCATCAATTCAACAAAAGTTTTCTCGATCTGTTCGACCGCACTACGGATCAACCGGTTGAGCGGTCTTTCGGGCAGATCGCCGGCTGCGTCAACGCTGTGGTTGAAAACCGATCCTGCGGGCACACCTCCCAGTGCCAATTTTGCAGTATCCGCCGCTCCCTGCTCCAAACGCTGCTCGACAAAGCCCCGGTGGACCGCCAACGCATGGAACGCCGCTTTTATATCAACGGCCGGCCCGTGACCAAATACCTGGAGTTCAGCGCCCGGCCCATCCGGTTTCAGGGCCGCCGCATGATCCTGGTGATCATTTACGATATTACCGACATCGAAACACAGAAACGGGAGCTCCAAGCCAAACAGGATCAGATCGAGCATGACCTCCAAGCGGCGGCTGGCATCCAGCAAAGCCTGCTGCCCCATCATGCGCCTAAAATTCCATCCATTCATACCGCCTGGCAGTTTGAGCCCTGCGACCGGGTAGGGGGCGACATTTTCCAGGTTCATCAGACGGGGGCGGGAACCATCAGTGCCTATGTGCTGGATGTTTGCGGCCATGGGGTGTCGGCCGCCCTCGTGGCGGTGACGGTGACCCAGTTTTTGCAGGGACTGCAGAATCGCATGCGGCTGACCGGCCGGTTGTTTACCCCCGCAGCGGTTTTGGAACGCCTCAACCAGGCCTTCCCCCTGGACCGCTTCGACAGCTATTTTACGATTGCCTACATCAGTTTGGACATTCGGACAGGCCTGTTGACTTACGGCAACGCCGGCCACGTGCCTCCGCTCCTGCTGCGCGCGGACGGCCTTGTTGAGACGCTGTCCCAGCACGGCACCGTGATCGGCACCGGTTTCCAAGAACCCTTCGGTCAGGCCAGCGTCAGACTATTCCCGGGCGATCGTTTGATTCTCTACACGGACGGCCTGACGGATAATTTCGGACCGGAGGGCGAGCGGGAGGGGAGGCACCGGTTCCTGACAGCGTTGCGGAAGTTTGCCGATCGCCCGTTGGACGATCTGGTGGCGGCCGTCCTGGAGCAATCCCGATCCATGCGTGGCGACGTCCCTCCCACGGACGATATCAGCCTGCTGGCCCTCGACTATACAGGATCGTCCGAGCCGTCCTGAACGGCTCGCGATGAACGACCCGAGACTCGTGGAGAAACTGGCGACAAAAGGGATCAAGAAATACATCGCCTACGAAGTGCCGGAGGACAAGGTCAAGGCGACATGCGGAAAGCACTACCAGGTGGTCATGGGCGATCTCAAGCCGTCCGACGACCTGCGGGTCCTGGACTATGACGGTCACCACGTGTTCTACAACTTTTCCATTAACGAACTCGGGGAACCGATTCGCCATGAAGCGTGATCCGAACGTTTGATCCGTCCGGCTCGCGGATAATCAGGCTGGGCAGGTGGAAAGCCGTCAAGGAAATCTGTTCGTGACAGAGCCCCTTTCTTGGCGGTCCGGTTGACAAATCCCCGTGAATCCACTTTAATCGGCCGGCACACGGCATGATACCCAACCACCGGGTCAACAAGCTTCAGACCTTAAGTGACGTACTCTTCACCAGACGTGCGTCACTGTCCGATACCAGCAGCGTGCGCCATATTCCGCAACAGCGCGACAGGCGGCTATCCCTGCAACCGGCCCGCCGCACTGGGAACCATTCGCAAAGCCGTTTACAGGACGGCAGCATGATGCGTTGCCGTCTTTTCCCATTCGATCGAACCGTCTTGACCCAATAGATTTCTTCGGCCCTTCATGCGATGGCGACGAAGCCGACCCCAAATGAGGCCGGGGAATTGAATCCATAGCACGCCACCAGCCGGGAGGGATTATGACCAAGACCACGATCATGGACGTCATGGGCGAAACGGTTGCCAAGCACGGTCCCAATATCGCGCTCAAAGTGAAGCGCAACGGCGCGTGGGAGTCAACGACCTGGCGGGAGTACTACCATCAGGTGAAAACCACCGCCCGGGCCTTCATGGCGCTCGGCCTTGAATCCGGCAAGGCCGTCAATATTCTGGGCAACAATTGCCCCCAGTGGTTCATCAGCAACCTGGCGGCCATTTTTGCCGGCGCCGTACCGGGCGGGATCTATACCACCAGCAGCCCCGAGCAGTGCCGGTTCATTGCCGGCCACAGTGAAGCCAATATCGTGGTGGTGGAAGATGCCGGCCAGCTGGCCAAATTCAAGTCCATCTGGCATGACTTGCCCCAGCTGAAAGCCGTTGTCCTGATGACGGGCACCGATGACGACGAGCGGGTCTATGCCTGGGAGGACCTTCCCCCCCTGGCCGGCAAAGTTCCCGAAACCGATCTGGATGACCGTATGGAAGGCCAGGCGCCGGACGATTGCTGCACGCTGATCTATACGTCGGGGACCACGGGCGACCCCAAGGGAGTCATGATCACCCATGACAATGTCACCTGGACGGCCCGCCAGGCGGTCGCCGTGACCGGGGCGCGGCCCAACGACGAGATCATCAGCTACCTTCCTTTAAGCCACATCGCCGAGCAGGTGGTCAGCCTGTTGGTGCCGCTGAGTGTCGGCAGCACGACCTGGTTTGCCGAAAGCATGGACAAGCTGGGCGACAATCTGCGGGAAGTGCGTCCCACCCTGTTCGTGGGCGTTCCCCGGGTGTGGGAGAAAATCCAGGCCAAGATGGTGGAGGCCGGCGCCCGGAATTCAGGATTGAAAAAGAAGATTGCCGCCTGGGCCCGGGCCAAGGGCCTGGCCAACGGATATGCCCGCCAGGAGGGGAAGCCCGCACCGGCCTTATTCGGCCTGGCCCATACGCTGGTGTTCGCCAAGGTGCGCGAGCGGCTGGGATTCGATCGCTGCCGTTTGTTCATCTCCACGGCGGCCCCCATTTCCTTGGATACCCTGGAGTTTTTCATGAGCCTGGACATCCCGGTGACCGAGGTCTACGGCATGAGTGAGTGTACGGGGCCGGCCACCGTGTCCCTGCCTGAGCCCCACCAATACCGTACCGGATGGGCGGGCCCCCCCTTGCCAGGGACGGAAATCGCAGTGAGCGCGTCCGGCGGAGTGCTCATGCGCGGCCGTCACGTGTTCAAGGGGTATTTCAAGAATGAGGCGGCCACCCGCGAAACCCTCGATGCCGAAGGCTGGCTGCATTCCGGGGACGTGGGCACAATCGACGACAAGGGGTTTTTAAAGATCACCGACCGCATGAAGGAGTTGATCGTCACGGCGGGGGGTGAGAACGTGCCCCCCCAGGTTCTGGAGGGCAAGTACAAGAGCATCCCGGTCCTCAACCAGGTGGTGGTGATCGGCGACCGGCGCAAACACATGGCGGCGCTCTTCACCCTGGATCCCGTCAAGGTCGAGGCCGTCGCCGCCGCAGCCGGCAGCACGGCTGTCACAACCGCCGAAGCCGCCGCCTGCCCGCACTTCCAGGCCTATCTCCAGGGGGAAGTGGAGCGCATCAACGCCACCCTGCCGCGCGCCTGGGGCGTCAAAAAATTTGTGGTCCTGCCGGAGGAATTGTCCATTGAAGGCGGCGAACTGACCCCCACCATGAAGCTCAAGCGGCGCGTGGTCTACCGCAAGTATGCCCAAGAGATTGAACGCCTGTACGCTTAAACCAATCTTGTTGCCTCTCCGGTGTAAGGGGCGAGGGCTGCTCACGTGCGGGATCGAAGAGCGGTCCTGATGGCGGTCGTCTGTTTTATGGCTGTCAATGAAATGGGGGCTTCCGGAGAGCGGGCCCGCGCTCACATCACCGTTTAGGGGATAAGCCGGCAGGTGAGATCCGCCGGCAAGGCCATGAGATCATGGTCGTGCCGGCGGTTTCAGGCTGGAGGGCCTAACGGGAGCCGCTGATACCGAAGGAAAAGGAAAAAAAGGGATCCGATACGGAACCGGCCGCCTGATACTGGTCGCCGCGGTCGTCATACGCATCGCTGTCGTAATGGTGGTAGACATGTTGTTCGACCATTCGATGCGTCGGCCGGGGGCAGTCGCTACGATGCCACGGACCGCGATGCCATCGATCCCCTCGGTGCCTCGGTCCATGGCGCCAAACCGGGGCTTTTCGGAAATCACGGCCATGGTGCATGTGTCGCTGGTCGACATAGTGACCGGGACGATGATCGCGGCTGGCCCAGGCACTTCCTGAGAAGACGAGTACAAATCCGATCAGCGCCAGACTGATGAATGCCATTTTTTGTTTCATGACGTCCTCCTTGAAATTGTCGTCGGTGATCCTGTGGCCCGTGTTTGCATCCTATGACGACCGGGATCAGGAAAAAGTTGACATGGTCGGTAATCCTGCGCCGAACTTGTCTAATGCCTAAGATTATCAAGGAGTTTTACGGATATGCGGGCCTTAATGGCCTTTTATCAAGGCTTTGAACCCTTCGGTGGGCCTTATGTTTTCCAGGTCCGGGTCGTTTTTGATGGCGCTCCAGTTGTCGTAGCCGTTTTGAATGGCGCGCTGGAGCCATTCCAGGGCCGCGGCCGGGTCGCCCATTTTGGCATACATGCAGGCGATATTGTAGCAGGTCCCGGGTTCGGACGGCATCATGGCCAGGATTTCCTTGAAGCGCTCTATGGCGGCCTGGTAGTCCCCCTTGCGGGCATGGGCAAGGGCCTGTTGATGCAAATCGCTGGGGGAAACAGGTCCGGGTGCTTGTCCGGCCGACTGAAGAATTTCCATCCCCTGGAGGGCGCCCGGATGGGCCGGGTTGAGTCGAAGGGCCTGCTCGAATTGCTGGCGGGCGTCTTCGGCATCGCCCATCCGCAGAAGGGCGATGCCCAGATTGACGTGCGCGTCTTCAAACTTCGGATCCAACCGGATCGCCTCCTGATAATTGGCGATGGCGGATTCAAATTGTTTCTGCTCGGTAAGAATATTCCCGATGTTGTTATACGCACTGGCATAGGTCGGGTCCAGGGCGAGGGCTTCCCGGTTTTGGGCAAGGGCTTCAGCCGTATCCCCCCGTGCGGCGAGAAGGAGCCCCAGATTGGTATGGGCCTCGATCAGACCGGGATCCAGGCGGAGCGCCTCACGATAATGCCGTTCGGCCTTGTCCTTGTCATCGAGGGTCATATACACGTTGGCCATGTTGAAGTGGGCCGCGGCCGTGTCCGGATCGGCGGCGATTGCCCGCCGGTAGTACTCCAGCGCTTGATGGGGATGGCCCTGATCCTGCAGGAGCTTGCCGATATCCACTAAAAGTTCGGCATTGGCCGGATCCTGCGCCAGGGCCTGCTCGAAATACATGCGGGCCTGGTCGAATTCTTTCTTGTCCGCATAAATTTTGCCGATGCTGCTGAGGACCAGGGGCTGCTCCGGCGATAGATCGAGCGCTTGGCGGTAGGCTTCCAGGGCCTGATCGGTTTTCCCTTGGGCGACGTCGATATCGCCGATGCGGGCGTAGACGTCGGCAAAATTGGGATCCAGGTGGCGCGCCTGCTCAAGATAGGCGCGCGCTTCGTCGTATTTTTCCTGAGCCAGGAGGACGACGGCAAGATTATAGTATGCCTTGACGTAGGCGGGCTGCAGCGCAATCGCCTTGCGGTAGGGTGCCTCCGCTTCCGCATAGTCCCCCCGGCGTGCATCGATATTGCCGATGTTGTTATATACTTCTCCATATTCAGGGTCTATCTCAAGGGCCATGCGATATTGCGCCATGGCCTTTTCGTACGCCCCGCTTGCCGCGAAGGCCGCTCCCAGACTGAATCGGGGGCGTGCTTTGTGGGGCGACTTGTCGACGCAATCCTGCCAGAAGGTGATCCCGTCCTGCCAGACCTTGTTGCGCTGGTAGGTCCAGAAAGAGAACAAAAGGGCCGGCAAGAGAAGTACACCAACGGCGAGTTTCTTTTGCCGGATATGGGTAAAGGTCCACACCACCGGCATGAGGGGAACGAGCATGGTCGGGAGGTAGGTCCGGTGTTCGAAGATGATGTCCAGGGGGATGACCGACGATTCGATGAGGAGGTTTCCCAAATACCAGAAAATCGAAAAGGACAACAGACGGTGTTTGCGGGCGCCCCAGCAGGCGATGACGAGGGCTGTGCCGATCAGTATCAAGGCGATCAACGTGGTCGGCGGGCTAACCAACGAGGTTGAAAGCGGATAGTCGTAATCGATATTGAGCCGGTCAGGCCTGGGGAACAGGAACAGGCTCAGGTAATAAACGATCACCCTGGGCTGGGTCAGGATTCGCTGTCCATAGGTGAAGCGATCCCTGCTGAAGGCATACAAGTTGGTGAGTCTGTCCAGCGGATTTTGGCCGAGCAACAAGAGGGCGACCGCCAGCAGGATGGCAAAGACGCCGGCGATGATCCATAGCCGCCGGCGTAACCATTGCGGGTCCGAGGCCTGGAAGAAATACCACTCATAAAGCAGAATAAAAAGGGGCAGGATGGCGGCATTTTGTTTGCAGCCGAGCGACAGGATCCAGGCCAGAAGAGCGCCGAGGTGCCACGGCCAGCTTTGGCGCAAGCGGCCCCCCGAGCGCCGGCCTTGAATGTAGAGGCAGAAGGCCAGCAGGTAGAAAAAAGCCGCCATGCTGTTGGCCCGCTGGACGATATAGGTCACGGATTGCGTGTGAAGCGGGTTGGTAAACCAGAGCATGGCGGTTAAAAATGCAATGGCGGCGCGTTGGGTGGAATCGCCTTTCAGGCCGGACAATTGGAGCGTCCAAAGCAGAAAAACAAACAACAGGATGCCGTTGGCAATGTGAATGGCGATGTTGACGACATGATAGCCGGTGGTATCGTCGCCATCGAACAGGTAATTTATCGCGAAGGTGATGTTCGCCAGCGGCCGGCTCTTCGATCCCGGGGGCCGGAACGCGGCGTTTCGGAGGCCATCGAGTGACAGATGATCGAGACGGAGTTGAGGGTTTTCAAGGATTCGGGGCCTGCTGTCAAACAGAAACGGCGACTCAAGGGTGTTGGAATAGAGGATGGCGCCGGCGGCCGAAAAGGCCAAGGCGGCCAAGATGGTGATGATGAGCACACGCTTCATAAACGTTCGATTCCTCTTCACAGGCGTCCCGACGGTGGGGTCCCCCTCAGCCGCGGTCCAAAAAGGCGACGATACCGCCGATCGCCGCGACAATGAGCATCTGGGTGAGAAACAAGAGGCCTAACAGCACCCCCTTTTCAGCCGGCAGTGCAGCCAGGCTGAAGAGAAACGCGTAGGCCGACTCCCGCAGCCCGATGCCGTTCAATGTAACCGGTATCATCTGAAGGAGCAAAACGATCGACGCCATCCAGCCGAGTTGCAGAAAACCGAGCGGGGTGCCGATGGCCGTGGCGAGCAGATAGACCCGCAAGAGATAGACAAAATGCCAGAGCAGGGCGATCGCCAGACACGCTCCCAAAACCGATAGGCGGTTGAGATAGAAGTCAACAAAGTGGTCCGGCCGGGCAATCCGTCCCGCAAAGGGCAAGGCGTCCAATTTGGGGATGCGGCCGATCAGCGCGTTGAAGGCCGTGTTTACCAGCGGCGCAAAGAGATAGATCAGGATCACGCCCGTGGCGGCCAGGCCGCCAAGGGCAAGCGGCATCATCAGGGGGCGGAGGCGCTCCGTCCCGGGCGAGGCGAGTGTCAGTTGGAGCAGCAAAACGACGAGGCAAAGAACGAAAAGGAAGCTGGCCCGTTCCAGAACCATAACGGTGATGAATCGGCCGCGGTCGTTTTGGGCTTTGGTTGTCGCCACCCAGCGCACAAGCCCCTGCCCGACGGCGGGGGTCAAGAAAAACGCATAGAACCGGCAGAGCAGATTGATGCGGAACAAGGCCGCCAGGCTCCGCTGGATTCCGGAAGGCACCAACAGCAGCCGGAACTTGCCGGCCAGCACAAGACTGTTGAGTAAAAGTAAAATGAAGGACGCCCCGTAATAGTATATATTGGTTGCGGCCAGCACCGACAGCATGGCCCGCAGGTCCACCTTGTGAAGGACCGCGGCGATAAAAACGGCCGATATGGCAACTTTAATAATCGTTTTGTAGCGCGCCAAGATTCCGTCACCTAGTACGTTATCATGTTGCGGTCACCCAGGGTAGGCAATGTCGTAGCCCAATCGCCCCAGCATCGGGTCCAACACGCTTCGTACCATATTAAGTTGATCGGGGGTGAATTCCCGCTGCCACTTGTTGAAATTGTTCTTGTTCATTTCAGGGAGGCCATCAAGAAACGAACCGGAGGCGTCAAGCCCTGTGAAGGCAATGATCTCGGAAACAATGCGGCGCCCGTCACGGAGCATGTCTTCGTAGCGAACGTCTAACCGTCGGGAGGGGGGAATACTGTCCCAGGCATCGCGGACCGCTTCAACGCATTTCAGCCACTGGAGCGCATTGAAGCGCAGCAGGCGGTTGTCGTCATACTGCCTCTCCCAGCCCCGGAAACGCGGCCCCCAGCCTACCGCGCCCTGCCAGCGCTTGCGGTTGAGATGTTTTCTCTTGTCGACGAGATGGCCGTGGGTCTCGAACCACAGGGATCTGAGCCGATCCTGCCATAGCGGTTGACGTCCCAGCCAGTCTTGTAAGACACCGAAGGCCCGGCCATAATTGAAGCGGCGATGGCGTGCCGGGTCGTTTACGATTTGCCGCCGTCGCTGCCATTCCCTATGGATGGAAAGGGTCGCATCGCGCCCATCCCGGATGAGATGGATAAACCGTGCGTGTGGGAAAATGGCCTTTATGAAGGGGATCTTCAGGCTGTTGCGGGGTGATTTGTCAACGATCAGGGACGCACCGGAGCGGTCGCGGTAGCGCCTAAAGTCCCGGCGGATCTGGGCGACGACCGCCGGTCGGGCATCTTCTGCGGAGCGCTCGTCGTGCGGCCAATGCCTGAAATGGTGGTCCCAAATAAAGTACGGTTCGTACCACTGGCAAATGCATTGGTGGCGGCCCAGCATTTCGCCCAGAATTGTCGTACCGGAGCGCGGCGAGCCGACGATGAAGACGACGGCCTTGTCAATCGGGGGGGGGCAGGCTTTGGTCATTACGGTGTTCATAACGGAGATTGGTATGTTATCGCCACCAGGCCTTCATGATGGCCCGGGTGAAATTGAGCGCGTATTTGAGATCCCGGCCCTTTTTACTTTTGCCGTACTTGCGGCGCATAATGGTAACGGGCTTTTCTCCGATCCGTATGCCGGTCCTTACCGCTTCAATGATCAGTTCGCTGGTATGGTACTGGTCCTCGTGCAGATCGATGGATGGCATGATGCGCAGGTCGAAGGCCCGGTAGCCGCTCGAAGGATCCGTAATCTTTTTTCCCAGCAGCAGGCTGATGAGCCCGCCGAAGAGATAGACGCCCGTGATGCGGAGCAGGCTGTCCCTTTCCCGTTGCCCCAACACCCTCGATCCGATGACAAACTCATAGTCCCCTGCCAGGATCGGGCGAACCAGAGCGGCCATATCCTCCGGCCGATGCTGGCAGTCCGCATCCATGGTGACGCATATGCGGGCGTTCGAATTTTTGAGGATGTCGTAGCCGAGGCGCAGGGAGGCCCCGCCGCCGCGGTTGATGGGATTGGAGACGGCCAGGCAGCCGTGTTCTTCCGCCACGCTACGGGTGGCGTCTTCGCTGCCGTCGTCCACCACCAGAATCCCGACGTCCATATCGTCAATGGCAGCCGGCATGGAGGCCAGCAAGTGCGTCAGGTTGTCGGCTTCATTATAGGCCGGGATAACGACCATGATCGGCTTGATGCGATCGCCGAGCTGGGCGGCCTTTTCGAGGGCGACCACCCCCATGCTGCGGACCAGGCGATCGAACTGGATCCGCAGGTTTTCAATGCGTGATTTGGAATAGAAGGTGAAAAACAGCAGGAAGATGTTGGATAGAATGAGCAGGGCCAGAAGCCGGCCGCGCTGCTGATCTTCGAGGGCCAGCATGTCCCGCAGAAAATTGATCGAGGCCGGATTGATGGTGATCGTGATGAGGAACAGGTTGAAAAGCGAGAAGAAAAGAAAATTGGCCCGCTTCCAGCGGGCGCCCCGGTAGACGAGGAAGGTGGTGATCAGGCCGACGATTCCCACGAGCAATCCGATGAGACGCAAGTTCGACATGCTAGGCCCACTGTACCTTTCTGAAAATTTGCTCCCGGTTGATCTGGTCCCTGTGGGCCAGGGCAAATTCGATCATCGCGGCAAGCACCTCGTCGGTGAGATAGCTGGGTTCCAGGCCGAGGTCCAAAAGTCCGGTGTGGCGCGGGTTGTAGTAGTGCGCTTCAGCCTCTTTGCGGGGATTGTCCCGCTGTTCCACCTGGACCTGGAGGTCCATCCGGTTGCCGACTTTTTGCACCCGGGATGCCAGCTCGTTGACGCTGAAGGTTTCGGTGAACTGGTTCAGGATGCGCAGCTCGCCCCTGGCGGCCGGTGTTTCGATCGCCAGGCGAATGCAGTTCAGGGTGTCCTGGATGTTCAAATACCCCCGGGTCTGGCCGCCCTGGCCATAGACGGTCAGGGGGTAGCCGATGGCGGCCTGGACCACGAACCGGTTGAGCACGGTTCCGAAAATCTCGTCATAGTTGAAGAAGGGCAGCAGGCGCCTGTCCGGCCCCGTTTCCTCGGTGAAGATGCCGTAGACCGGCCCCTGCATGAGATCCGTGACCCGCATATCCCACATCCGTACGTAAAACCAGAGCAGGTCCGTGTCCATGATTTTGGTGGTGTGATAAAGGCTGCCGGCCTGGCGCGGGAAGAGGAATGTGTGGTCGCGGCCCTTGTGATGGACGTCGATCCAGCCTTCCTCGATGTCGATATTCGGCGTCCCGTATTCGCCCATCGTGCCGAGTTTCACAATGTGGGCTTCCGGACAGAATTCCCGCACCGCGAAGATCAGGTTGGCCGTGACGTTGAGATTGTTGTTGAGGGTCAGCATGGCGGCCGGGCGATCGAGCATGGAATAGGGGGCCGCCGGCTGCTCGGCATAATGCACCACGGCATCGGGTGTGAACGCGGTAAACAGCGTTTCAACGAACGACCAATCGGTCAGGTCGCCGATAAACGGCCGGATCGTATGCCCTGAACACTGTTTCCAGAGCGCGACGCGTTCGTCGAGGTCGGGCACGGCATAGAGCGGCACGACATTTTGCTCCCGGCAGAGGGACCGGCGCAGGTAGTTGTCGGCCACCGCTATCGCATGGCCGCGTGCGGAGAGGTGCATGGCCGTGGGCCATCCCAGATAGCCGTCGCCGCCCAATATCAAGACCCGCATCTGGCATCTCCCGGTGTGTTCAGCCCACAGGCCATCAATCCGGCCTGCTTTAAAAATCTTGCCAGCTCCGCCTCCGACATCAGGGGCTGGCTTTCGGACTGGTACGGTTGCAAGACCGCCTCCGAAACGACATCCGGATAAGTGTAGCTGATGTTGCGGTAGAGGTTCTTAAAGGCGGGCAAGACCACGAAATAGTCGGCCAGTTCGAGGGTGCGTCGGGTTTCTTCCCGGTTCAGGAGCTCCTCATACATTTTTTCACCGGGCTTGGCACCGATCACTTGCACCTCGATCTGTTCGGGGCGCCGCCCGAATTGCGGTGCCAGTTCCCTTATCATGACCCGCGCCAGGGTTTCGATTTTGACGGCCCTCATTTTGGTAATGAACACTTCGCCCCCGCAGGCGTATCCGGCGGAATCCACCACCAACCGCACGGCGTCACCGATGCTCATGATGAAGCGGGTCATGGCCGGGTCGGTCAGCGTCAGCGGTCCGCCCTGCCTGATTTGTTCACGGAAGATGGTGACGACGGATCCGCGGGACCCCAGAACGTTACCGAAACGGGTGGAGGAGAAAATGGGGCCGTCCCCCCGCAGATTGCTGTTGGCCGCCGTCATGAGACGCTCGCCCATAAGTTTGGAGGTCCCCATGACATTGGTGGGATTGACGGCCTTGTCGGAGCTGGTGAAGATGACCCGCGTCACCTTCTGGTCGATGGCCGCGGCGATGACGTTCTGGACGCCCATGATGTTAGTCTGTACCGCTTCGAACGGGGAGCGCTCGCAAAGGGTGACATGTTTGAAGGCCGCCGTATGAAAAACGACATCGATGCCCTTCATTTTGCTGATAAGTTTGCGGCGGTCACGCACATCGGCCAGGAAAAAAGACGCCTCGGAGCGGTCGTTGAAACACTGCTCGAGGGCGAAGAGTTCGCTTTCATTGTTGTCCAAGGCCACGAGTTCCGCGACGCGGCCGCCGGCCAACAGCTGATGGACCAGCTCCCGGCCGATGGTACCGCAGGCACCGGTGACCAGCACGCGCTTATGGGTTAAAGGCAAGGGTGCCTCCCTTCGATGATAGCCGAAATGCCGACATAGTCCTCCCCTGACGAGGGATCCCATCTGCCAGCCAACGTCCTGTGGCTGGTCACGGACCGGTACCCCACGGTGTCAACTGCCGGCCGGCAGTTGACACGGTTTTATAGCATCGAACGCCGGTTGAAGCATAGGGGTGCGTTTTGCGGGCCAGAATGGAGGATATTCAGGGGGCTGTCAAGAATAGGCGTCTCGTTCATGGGTTGGGGGGCGCTAGCGACACAAGAATGGCATCTGCGGCCAGAAACGCGCCGCGATGCCATGAAAGGTGTTGAACACCCCAAGGGCTCCTATTAAGCGTGGAGGCACTTCAAAAACGGTAGGTCCCGCCGGCTTCCCCGCGCACAAATTTGTCCCCCAGGGTCGTACCCAAGGCCTCAAAGGCGGCCTCACCGGTACAGTGGCAGGCAATCACCTTATCGATCGGAAACGCGGCCAAGGCGTCCACTGTTTTCGTTAGTCGCTGGGGGCCGGCATTGACCAGATGCAGGCCGCCGATGAGGGCCCGGATGCGGGCCATGCCGCTCACGCGGCGGATGTGGTCGATGGTGTTGATGATGCCGGCGTGGCAGCAGCCCACGCAGATAACGAGGCCGTCTTCGGTCGCAATCCACAGGGCCATATCATCTTCGATGGGATCAGGGTGCCGGACGCCCGGGTCCAGGAAAAAGGGGCCGCCGCTATCCTCATAGGGGGTCTGGCGGGGGATGGGACCGGTCAGCCCCATGGCCTTCGTGATAAAGGTAGCTTCCGAAGCCCAATGCAGTTGTTTTTCGGGCACGCGGTCGAGGGCGCTCCGGGCTTGGCCGGGCATGTGGATCCCCTTGGGGCCTTCCTTGCGTTTACTGTAGCGGGGTTGCACCACCGCGGGATGGCAATACACATGGACGTTGGGGGCTTCCTGGAGCACGTGGGCCAGCCCGCCGGTGTGGTCGTAGTGCCCATGGCTTAACACCAATTGGGAGATGGTGCGCAAATCCACGCCCAGGGCGCCGGCGTTGGCGGGCAGGGCCGGCCCCTGGCCGGTGTCGAACAGTGTATGCCGGCCTTCGGCTACGATCCAGAGGGCCAGCCCGTGTTCGGCGGTGAGCCCCGGGGCGGCCTGGTTGTCGACCAGGATGGTGATGTCGATAGGGGGTGATGTCATCGGCCTGCTTCTTCAGGGAAGGACATAAAAAGTCCGCTCGTCTTTGGCAACCCGCTCCAAACGGTGGGACGCGGCCAGGGTTTCGAGGTGCTTGAGGGCTTCGTTGATATGCATGCCCAGGCCATCGGCCACATCACCGGCGGTGCAGGGACGGCGGCCGAGCATGGCGATGATGTCGTCTTCGTGGACGGTGTTGCCAGGCGCGATCGATGGCGCGTGTGAGACGGGCCGGGCGATGATATCCACCGGACACTGAAACAGGGACGCCAGCGCGTGGAGTCGATGGACCGGGACGGCCGCTGCGACGGATTCCGCCGGGGGGCGGCAGACCGTGTTCAACTGCACCCGGGCGGGCTGGATCTGGTTGACCCAGGCGGCAATTTGTTCGACTTCGGCCTCCGTGTCGCTCAGCCCGGCCAGCAGCAGGACTTCCAGCCAGACCTCCCCGCTGAAGCGATGGGTGAACTCGGCCAAGCCTGTGACCATCCGCTCGAAGGACAGGTCCGGGTGAGGCCGATTGACCTTTTGGAACAGCCGCTCATGGCCGGCGTCCAGGGACGGCAGAACGCGGTCGGCCGTCATGAGGGCCTCCTGGACCTCCTGTTGCCACAGCAGGGCGCCGTTGGTCAGCACGGCCACCGGGATTGCGGTGCCGGCTTTTATGCCGCGGAGCACTTCGCCGATGGCGCTGTTCAGAGTCGGCTCCCCCGATCCCGCCAGGCTGATCATATCGGGGGGGTGTTTAGTTTGCAGGGCCTGGCGGCATTCGGCCACCAGAGATGCGGCCGGTACATAAGGCCTTCTTTCAAGCGTCAGATTCGTGGTGCGCCCCAGCTGGCAGTAAATGCAATCGTAGGGGCAGGTTTTAAAGGGTACCAGATCGATTCCCAGGGAGCGTCCCAGCCGCCGGGAAGGCACCGGGCCGTAAACATGTTTGGGAGCATGGGCGGTCATAATGCGCTATCTTCTCCTGGTGTTGCGGATGCGCGTTCCCCGAGGGAGAGGGGGCGCATCAGGATATGGGTGCCTTCGGGCTGGCCGACATGATCGGCAATCACCGCGCATTTGATCTTGAACAGAAAAAAGACGCGCTGATCCGTGTCGTTCAATGATTCGAGATTGCCCTGACCCTTGGCAATGACGAGGTCGGCCCGGCGATACTGTGCCCGAAAGGCCGGGCTGCAATCATCCAACAGGGTTCCGGGGGCATCCGACCCGTTGTCGATCAGCGCGGCCATTTCATCCAGTCGGGCCGCCCGCGCATCTTCCAGGGTGGCGTCGTTGAGAACGGGTGCCCCGCGAACGGCGACCGTTAGGCGGTGGCCGGCCAGCTGCACGAGGAGCAGGCGGTCAAAGACGATTTCACCGGCATTGTCCGCCAGGTACAGGATGGAGCGGGCTTCGTCCAGGGCCTGCCGGAAGTCGTCGATATCGCCGCTGAAGGGTTCGGCGAGGACATTTCGAAGGGCTTCCCGCACTTCATCCCCGGTGATATCGGCCCGGGCCCCCAGGTCGATCACATTGCCGGCAATGGCCAGGCGGGTGGCCATGGCCAATGGGTCCCTGGCCTCGCTCACGGCCGCTTCCAGTTGCGGCAGCAGGCGCCAGGCCAGTTGGTTGTGAAAAGTCTTCAGCGGGCCATAGGGGTCGGCGGCGGCGGTGGCTTCCCGCAAGCGGCGATGAATCTGTTGGGCCAGGGCCGGCGGGGAGTCCTGCAAATTGATGACGCTGGCCCATTGCAGGATCTCACGGGTGACTCTGAGATGAAAGTCGGGCTCCGGGGACGATCGCCGGGCGGCATCGATGGCCTGACGGATGAGGCAGGGAATGCAGTCCAGCGCAGTTTTCATGAAGTCTTCCGCCTTTGCTTTTGGTTGGGCAGCGCATGAACCGGTTTGGGCGCGGCCCCGGACGGCGTCCTGGAATCCAATGGCATCGGGGCCGTTTCGCAGAGGAAGCGGCCCCGATCGTCTACTCGGCTGCTATCATTGATCCGGTGATGAGGGGGTTTCAATATCTTCAAGGCGTTTTTGGATCCAATCCAGCTCCGCTTGAAGGGTTTTAGCCTGGGTGGCCAGGGCTTGCTTTTCGATTTCAGGATTCGGAGGCGTATACGCTTCAGGATAACCATACGGCACCTGGTATTCGCCCAAGCGCATTCCTCCCCCGCGTCTGAATGAACGCCCCTGGCGCCCGCCGCCCGCACCAAAGCCGCGTCCCCCGCCATAGCCCATGCCGCATCCCCATCCGGTGCGCGGATAGGCTTGCCCCCGGCGGGTAGATCCGCCGGCGCAGAATCCGGCCCCGCGGCCGGTCATGGGGCCCATTCCCATCGGTCCGGTACCATTTCTTCCTGGCATTGTGATATCCTCCTGATGTGCGTTGTTTATGTTTATTCTCTTGTCATCGGGCCCCCGCATTGGGGGCATTTCTGCGTGGTGCAGGGCACGCCCCGTTCATGGGGTTGGCGCTGCCCACACTGGGAGCAGATGCAGAATTCGGCCTGCTGTGCGCCGGGCGTGCCGCCGACCGGCTGGGAACGTCGACCGCCCCCCTGGCCGCGGCCACCCCGTCCGCGTCCGCCACCGGCCCCGCGGCCCTGATTGGTTCCATTCATGAGATCATCCTCCTTGTGTACGATATTGTTGCCATGAAACGGACGGCCGCCTCTACGGCGGCATCCGGGCATCCTAAAGGTCTCGCGCTCCAGCCCGCCCCGGCACCAGGCCTGGATCACCGCAGCCGCCGGGCCGACCACATAGGGAACGACCTGGATGCCATAGCCGGCCACCATGGCCAGCACCGGCCGTGATATGGCCCCGCAGATCAGGGTGTCGGCCTCCAATTCCACCAACCGCAGGACCTTTTGAATCGGGAGTTCACCTGGCAGAACTTCCATTTTTTCGTCGATCCATTGTCCCGCGACCTCGTCCACCAGGAGAATCTCCCGGGCAACATCGAAAACCGGTGCAATACGCTGATTCCATATGCTGACGGCGATTTTCATCACAAATCTTTCCCTGTGGTGTTCGCCATAAAGTACAGCATAACATGTGCCAGGAATTTCACCGGATTATTAAATGATATAACCTACTGTTATAATATTTAAATTTATGGATTAAACCGGGGGGTGTGGCGGGAACTATAGATGCAGATATGCAACTGTTATGTCCAAATATAGTTGCAATAATGCTACTCTTTATCGGGGCGTGAACGGCCGTCTTGTTCTGGCAGCGCTATCCCCAGTTTTTTTATCCGACGGAAGAGGGTGGTTTTATGGATCCCCAGGGCACGTGCGGCGGCTGTGCGATTATTGTGGTGCTCGGCCAGCGCGTTACGGATGGTTTGGGCATCGAGCATCGCGTGGGCTTCCTTGACGGTGGATCCGACCGCTTTTTGAAAGGGCGCACCGGTGCGCAGCTCCTCGGGGAGGTGGGCCACGTCGATGCGGTCATCGGGGCACATGATAAAGGCCCGTTCGATGGCGTTTTCGAGCTCCCGTACGTTCCCGGGCCAGCGCTGCGCCATCAGCAGCGAGAGCGCTTCGGCAGTGATGCCCTGCATGGATTTGTCTTGCAGGCGGTTGAGCCTGTCGACGAACTGGTCCACCAGCAGGGCGATATCTTCCAGGCGCCGGCGCAGGGGCGGCAGTTCGATGCGCACCACATTGATGCGGTAGTAGAGGTCTTCTCGGAAAGCGCCCTTGCGCATTTGTTGGGCCAGGTCCCTGTGGGTGGCCACGATGATGCGGGCCGGGGTGGTTTCGGGACGGGTGCTGCCCAGGGGCTCGTAGACCCGTTCCTGGAGAACGCGCAGCAGGCGGACTTGCAGAGCCGGGCTGATTTCGCCGATTTCGTCCAGAAAAAGGGTGCCGCGCCCGGCCAGGGCAAATCGTCCGGGTTTGTCTTTGACCGCTCCGGTAAAGGCCCCGGCCTTGTAGCCGAAAAGCTCCGATTCCAGGAGGGTTTCGGGCAGGGCCCCGCAGTTGACGGCCACAAAGGGTGCTTCACGCCGGGGGCTGAGATCGTGGATGGTGCGGGCCACGAGATCCTTGCCCGTGCCGGTCTCGCCCAGGATCAAGACCGTGCTGGGGCTGGCCGCGATGGCGGGCAGGGCTTCGAAGACCCGTTGCATCAGGGGGCTGCGGCTGACCAGGTCGCCGACCCGGCTGCGCCCTTCCAGTTCCCGGCGCAGGGCTTCGATTTCGCTCAGATCGCGGAAGGTTTCGGCCCCCCCGATCACGCGGTCGTCGGCATCCCGCAAGACCGCCGTGGAAATGCTGACCGGGATGCGCCGCCCCTCGGCATCGATGATGTAGCCTGTGCGGCCGATGACGGGTTTGCCGGTCGCCAGGGTCTGTCGCAGGGCGCAGTCGGGCCCGCACATGCTGGAGCGGAAGACCTCCGAGCAGAGACGTCCGATGGCTTCGGCCCGCGCGACACCGGTGATGGTTTCAGCCGCCCGGTTGAAGGAAGAAATGCGCCAGTCAGGGTCGACGGTAAACACCCCGTCCGAAATGCTTTCCAGAATGGCGTCGGTGGGCGTCGGAGCACGCTTGTCTTTGTTTGGGTCGCTCATGGTCCAATGTCATCGCGGAAAACGCTGGATGCCGCTTACAGTGTGTGGATAAACGGCGCCTCAGGCCGGAATGCGTTGCTGCCGCCCGCATGCGCGCGGCCGAAGATGCCTCAATAAAGATCGTAGCGGCTATTGATCCATTTTTCAAAACCTTTTGCCGCCGGCCGCGGTTTGGGATAAGGATCAGACCGTGTCAGCCGCCCCCGCCCATAGGGATTCCCATCCCCAATCGGCCAGGATTCTTTTCTGGCTGTCCACCTCGGTGGGGGTTACCATGGTGGGCATGGGTATCATCTGGCCCATCATGCCCGTTTATGCCGTTCAGTTGGGGGCGGGGGGCATCGAGCTGGGCTTCATCATTGCCGCCTTCAACCTGTCCCGCAGCATTTTCAACCCGGTGATCGGGCGGCTCTCCGATCGCCTGGGGCGCAAACCCTTCATGCTGGCAGGGCTTTTGGTCTACGCGCTGCTCTCCCTGGCCTATATCCACGCTGCCAGCGTGGCCGGTCTGATCGCGGTCCGCTTCGTTCACGGGCTGGCCGCTGTCTGTGTGGCCCCCGTGGCCATGGCGGTGGTGGCGGAGATCGCCCCGGCGCATCGTCTGGGGCGCTACCTTGGCACCCTCAGCATGGCCCTTATGCTGGGGGTGGGGGCCGGCCCCATGCTGGGAGGCCTTATAAAAGACTGGCTGGGCCTGGATGCGGCCTTCATCTCCATGGGCGGACTGGCCCTCGTGACCGCCTTCGGCATCATGGTCTTCGTGCCCCCCCTGGCGCGATCGCCGATCGAACGCCGTGTGTCGCTGCGCCTGGGCTTCAGGGCGCTTGGCCAACGTCCCCTGCTGTTGACGGTGTTGGTGATTCGCTTTTTTTCGGCCGCCGGTCAGGGGGCGGTCTACACCTTTCTTCCCCTATACGGGACATCCATCGGAATTTCCAGCGCCCAGGTGGGCGTTCTGCTGGGGGTCAACATACTGTTGATCGCCCTGCTGCAGCGTCCGGGAGGGAATCTGGCGGACCGTACGCGCCCGGTTCTCCTGATGGTGGGCGGCATTGCCCTGGCCGGGCTGGCCGTGGCCGGCATTCCGCTGGTGCCCAATTTCAGAGGTGCCCTTGTGATGAACGTCGTGATGGGGGTGGCCAACGGCGTGGCCGTCCCCGCCGCCCTGGTCCTGGCCGGAAGGGAAGGGCGTGAATTCGGCATGGGGTCGGTCATGGCCCTTTTCGATGCCGCCCTGAGCCTGGGGTTTATCGTATCCCCCATTCTCCTGGGGCTGGTGTACGACACCCTTGGCATCCAAGCTATTTTTTATGTCGGAGGGGCGATCATTTCCGGCGGCACGCTGTTGGTCGTGCTCGGATTGTTCATTTTTCGCACGCCTAAATGACTTCTTTCTCCCAAGGGAAAAGAATAAACGCCCGGTCGCTTCCTATATATAGAGAATCTATTTCCTATTTTTAAAATTTAGTGACGGCCTTAAATGATATAATCATCTGTTATAATAATAAAAATATGTGGTAATGAGCATTTGGAATAAAACTTGCTTTGACTGATGCCGTATAGTAAAAGAAGCAATTCCTTCCAGACCTGCAGAGAGTTGCGGCCCGGCACCATTAATTGGGCCAGAACCTATATAGCCGTTTCCGTCGACTTGGATTCTCCTGAGTTCAGCATTCATCGCTAGCGCTTGTTCGTTTTCGAGGTTTTTATGATACGGACCGTTGCTCTCACACCTGCCTAAGCCCCCTCATGTGCGTCATATGCCCGTGAGGGGGCTTTCATTTTAAGGCCAAACCCTTTGTGAAAGGGGGGCGGAAAGCCGCGGATCTTTTATCCTCCGGGTCGCGTCCACGACCTGCCGATCATCCCAAAAGACAGCCGGGCTGCCGAGCGTGACATCGTCAAGGTCACCCCGATGGCAGACCGGTTGTTTTGTTTCAGGCTGATTTCATCACACACGTATCCACCCACCAACACTTGGGGGAATCATGTTGAATCGGGTATTCACCGCATCGTCGCGCTGGTTGCCGGTATGTTTAAGGAGAGATTTCCGGAGGCAGGCCTCTTCCGTCGCTCTTATCGGCATCTTGTCGGGTATCGGGTTCATGGCAGGCGGTCTGTTGCCAGTGCCCTTGGTGCGGGCCGATGATGAGATTTCCGTTACCGTTGTCACGGGAACCGCTGCCGGAGACGCGATGACAATTGCCGATCCGATTGACGCCCAGGCGGGTCTCCTGACGGATGAAAGCGAAAAGATTGCGGCTTCGGCCACCGCCCTCGACGCCCAGGCGGGCAACGATACGGTTTTCAGTGGATCCGCCGTAGCGGCGCATTCAGATGCAACCGCATTGCTCCTGCAGATCCTGGATGCCAAAACCCAGGCCTTGGCCAAGAGCTTAGGGCTTGTAGCAGGGGATGGCGACGATATGGTCACCAACAGTGGATCGGTGACCGTTGACGCGGTGTCGGACGGGGCCTATGCTGGTGGACTTCTGTTCGATATCGGTGACCGCGATGATGAGGACCGCAAGATCGATATCTCCTTGAGCACCGAGGCCGGATCGACGGCCATCGATACCGGCGACGGTGATGACACGGTCGATAATGAGGCTATCCTGGACGCCGATGCCGTAGCGATCAGCGGCGGAACGGCGGATCAACTGACGGCCGAGCTCGAAGATTCACTGTCACTGACCGCGCAATCTTCGGCCAAGGCCGAAACCACCGGCATTTCCTCCGGCGACGGTGATGACAACATCAACAATTCATCCACGATCTCTACCGTGGCCACGGCCACTAGCGGCGCATTGGGTTTGGATCTTTCGGCGGGGGAAAATGCCGAGGGTGACAAGGCCAAACTAGAACTGGAGGTCTCGGCGAAGGCCGAGGCGATGGCGATCGGCATTCAATCCGATGGGGACGATCCTGCCGAGGAAGATAAAGATGCCTCCCCCTTTGGGCTGGACGGACTGCGCGTCACGTATACCAAAGAAACAACAGCCGAGAGTGGTTCGGACGACATTGTCAATCGTGCGGATATAGAATCCGTGGCCACGGCCACCAGCGGTGCCGGAGCGGCATCCATTGATATCGGTATAGACGGCGCGGTCCAGATCAAAGCCAACGCCGAAGCCAAGGCGGAGAGCATCGGCATCGCGGCCGGCGCGGCCGGGGATTCCATTTTCAACCATGGTCATTTGAGCGCCACCGCAACGGCCACGGTGGGCGCCTTGAGTGCGTCTTTTCAAGTCGGTGAGGCCTCCACGGACGGAGACACCTCATCGGAAAACAATACCAGCAGTCAAAGTGATGCCAAGGCCACGGCCCGCGCGGTCGGAATAGCGTCCGACGGCGAAGGCCAGTTCAAATCGGTATCGGCCTCGGCGGAGATCAGCGATACGGCTCTGGTGAGCCATTATGCGCAGACGGAAGGCACCCTGAGCGCGGCCGATCAGCTCACCAACGAGGGTGCTATCACGACCGTGGCGACGGCGACTTCGGGCAGCGCGGGGGCCGCCATCGACATCATGGCGGGCGGATCGATGGCATCCCAAGCCAATGCCGAAGCCACATCCGAGGCGGTGGCGATTTTTACCGGGGGCGGAGACGACACGGTCAGCAATACGGGTGCCCTGGATGCGGTGGCCACATCCACGGCCGACGCCATCAGTGTCGGACTTGCGGCGGCGGAATCCCAGGACGACGATAGCGGCGATGATGCAGATGAGAGCGGCAGCGTAAAAAGCGAAAGTGGATCCAAAGCCACGGCAACGGCCAAGGGTATCGACACCGAAGGGGAGGCCCAGTCGAAAAGCCTGGAAGTGGACCTGGCCATCAGCCGATCGGGGATTACAGCCGGGTTTGAATACCGCCGGGAAGCGGCTTCCGGCAGCGACACGGTGGACAATCAGGGAACGATTTCGGCCGTATCGACGGCCACCTCGGGCAGCGGGAGTGCCGCCATCGACATCATGGCCGGTGGATCGGTGGAATCCAAAGCCAACGCCGAAGCCAACGCCGAATCGGTGGCTATTTTTACCGGGGGCGGGGACGACACCGTCACCAATACTGAAACAGGCGAGCTGGATGCGGTGGCCACCGCATCCGCCGGGGCGGTGGGCGTCACTGTGGGCGTCTCCGATTCTTCCGACCAGGATGATGATGGGGGAATTATAAACAACCTGCGGGAGCGCTTCTGGCCGACCGTCCACAGCGAGGCGAATGCGACCGCCACGGCTACGGCTACGGGCATCGATGCGGAAGGCACGGCCGAGGATACATCCTTCGCTGTCGATGGTTCCCTCGATCGGCAGGGCCTGGCCCTGAATTTGGCTTACGGGGAAAGCCAGGCCAGCGGCAATGACCGGGTTGAAAACGATGGCGCCATCACGGCCGTTGCCACCGCCACCAGCGGAGCCGGCAGTGTAGATGTCCAGGTGAATTCCGACGGCACGGCCGCGGCGGAGGCCAATTCAACGGCCACGGCCCGGGCGGATGCCATCCGGACCGGCAGCGGCGATGACCGGGTGGACAACGAAGGTGCCCTATCGGCCGTGGCGACCGCCACCGCGGGCGCCCTGAGCGTCGGTGTCGCCCATGCGGAGGGCGACGACACCAAAGCCCGGGTGGAAGCCAAAGCCACCAGTACGGCCAAGGCCAACGGTATCGATACCGAGGGGGACAGCGATTCCCGCGCAGTGGTGTTCGACCTGGGCCTCTCCCGGGAGGGCCTGCACGTCCATTACAATGACACCCGAACAGCGGCCAGCGGCAACGACGTCGTGGTAAACCAGGCCGGGGTGACAGCTGTTGCCACGGCCAGCAGCGGTGCGGCAGCCGTTCCCGTGAGCATCGACGGGTCCGCGGCGGCGGACGTCACCTCCAAGGCCACTTCCGGCGCCGCAGCCATCTCCACCGGCGGCGGCCGGGACGTTATCGACAACAACGGCGACCTCGCGGCGACTTCCACGGCCACTTCCGCCGCCTTGGCGGTAGCCTTCGGTCAGCAAACCCAATCCACCGGCAAAACCAAGGCGAGCGTCAAGGCCGGGGCAACGGCTACGGCCGACGCCGTGGGGATTGCGGCCGATGGCGACAGTGGCGATCAAAGCACGGACTTTGCCTTGGATCTGACCGAAGCGGGATTGGGGAGCCGTTTCGCCAAAACCCGGACGGCCGTCGACGGTGACGATACCCTCACCAATACCGGCGATGTCACGACAACGGCCACGGCCTCGAGCGGAGCGGCCGGGGTCGCCGTCGCCATCGACGGAGCGGCGGCGGTGGATATTACGTCCACCACCAAAGCCCACGCCACCGGCATCGATACCGGCGGCGGCGACGATACCATCGACAATCAGGGCGCAATCACGTCGACAGCCACCGCCACCTCCCTGGCCCTTGGCGTGGGGGTCGGCGCGAAAAGCGGTTCCAGCGGCAAGGCCAGCTCCAAGGTCGAGGCCACGGCCAAATCGGAAGCCCGGGCCATCGGCATTACCACCGACGGCGACCAGCAGGACACCGCGCTCGCAATCGGCCTCGCCATAACCGAAAACGGGCTGGGTGCGCGCTATTACCAGTCCAAGACGCCGGTGTCGGGCGATGACCACCTGACCAATACCGAGGCGGTGACGGCCGTGGCGACCGCCACCAGCGGCGCGGGGGCCGTCGGCGTGACCACCGAAGGCTCCGCCAAGAGTGATGCCGGCGCCGAGGCCAAGGCTGACGCACGGGCCCTGGACCTTGGCGGCGGCAGCGATACGGTCGACAACAGCGGGGCCCTGTCGGCGGTCGCCACCGCCACGGCGGCGGCCGTCGAGGTCTCGGTTTCCGGAAAGGGAACCACCATCGCCAACAACGGGATCTTCAGCGCCGGCACGAAGGCGGACGCCCGGTCCGTGGGTATCGCCGGGACGGGGGCGGAAAACGCCGAAACGCTGGATGTCACCCTGGGGGTCGATTTCAATGCGGTGAGCGCCGAATTCGGTTTCGAAAAGATCGCCGACGGCATCGGGGCCGACGGCGACGATACGGTCATCAACAATGCCGCCATCACCGCCGTGGCCACGGCCACGGCGCCGGAGGTCAGTGTGGCCGTGACCAGCGAAGGCATCGCCGCATCCCTGACCAGCACCGAGGCCAAAGCGGACGCCGCCGCCATCCGCACCGGCCACGGCGATGATGTCATCATGACCGACGGCAGCCTGAGCGCGGTCGCCACGGCGACGGCTGCGGCCGCCAATGTCGCCGTCACCGGCAAGGGTCTGGCCGTGGCCGGCAACGCGGTCTGGGACGGCGGGATCAAGGCCGATGCCAAGGCGGCCGGCATCCATTCCGAAGGCGGGGATAAGGATAGTTTGACCGTCGATGTCGGGGCATCGCTGCAAGGCGTCGCCGTCGTTTATGGCAAGACCAAGGAATTGGCCAGCGGGGAAGACACCGTGACCAATGACGGCGATATCACCGCCACGGCGGTGGCCGCCGCTCCCGAAGTGTCCGTCGCCGTAGCATCCCAGGGCATGGCCGCTTCCATCTCTACATCCACCGCTAATTCGGAGGCTTTCGGGATTCGCACCGGCGATGCGGATGATACCATCACCAACCGGGGTTCCATTACCGCGACGGCCAACGCCGATGCGGTGGCCGTCAATGTCGCCGTGGCGCCCACCGGGGTCAGTGCCGCAGGCAACAACTTCTGGAGCGGAGGCAACAAGGCCCAGGCCAGCGCCTTCGGCATCGATGCCGACGGGGAGACGGCTTCGGAAACAAGGAGCTATTTCGGGGCCGACAACGACGGCGTGGCTTTCACTTACACGCAGGAGGAAAGTCTGGCCAACGGCGACGATGTCATCCGCAATGACGGGGACGTGGCCGTCACGGCCGTTGCGGCGGCGCCCACCGCGAGCGTGGCTGTCACAACGGAGGGGGTGGCGGCCGCCATGTCCACCGCCACGGCCAAGAGCGATGCCCGGGCCATCCGCGGCGGTGACGGGGATGACGACATCGAAAATGCAGGCGATCTGACCGTTTTCTCCAATGCCGATGCCGCCGCGGTCAATGTTTCCGTGGTCCCCACCGGAGGGGTGTCAGTGGCCGGCAACAATTTCTGGGATGGCGGCACCCAGGCCGAGGCCCTGGCCGTGGGCATCGACGGCGACGGCGAATCCTTGAGCACATCGTCCACCAACGTTAGCGTGGGCGGCAACGGGATTGGGATCGAATATACCAGCAGCCGTCAGATGGCCAGCGGCGACGACCGGATCGTCAATTCCGGGAACATGGATATTACCGCGGTGGCCGTGTCGCCTGCGGTTTCCGCGGCGGTGACGGCGGCCGGGGTGTCGGCCGCCATATCGACCGCCAAAGCGACCTCGGATGCCAGGGCCATTCGCGGGGGGGACGGGAGCGATACGATCGAGAATACGGGCGATCTGACCGTCGTTTCGAATGCCGATGCGGCGGCGGTCAATGTCTCGGTCAATGCCGAGGGCGGTGTGGCCCTTGCGGCGGATGCGATCTGGGACGGCGGCACCACGGCCGAAGCCAGGGCGATGGGTATCGATGCCGAGGGGGAATCGTCAACCAGCAGCACCACGAAGATCGCCATCGGCGCTTCCGTGGATTACGACCGGGATAAAACCGATGAGGAGGCCACGGGCGACGATATCGTCAACAACCAGGGGGCCATCAATGCCTGGGCCGTTGCGGTGGCGCCTTCCGTGGCGGTTTCGGTGGTGGGGACCGGCGGGGTGGCCGGCGCTATCTCAACGGCCACAGCCAAAGCAGACAGCACCGCCATCAGTACCGGGGGGGGAGACGATACCATCCGCAACAGCGGGGCGCTGACATCCGAAACCGTCGCTAATGCCGATGCAGTCAGTGTGTCGGTGACCGGTGTGGGCGGGGTGAGTGTATCCGGCAACAATGTTTGGGACGGCGGCACCAAGTCGGAGGCGACCACCCGGGGCGTCGACAGCGGGGATGGCGATGACGTCCTGGAGAATCACGGCGCTATTGCCGCCACGGCAACCTCGGTGACGGCCAACGGTTCCGTGTCGGTGACCGGTGTGGGCGGGGTGGCCGGGGCGATTTCAACCTCCACCGCCAAATCCGACAGCGCGGCGATTCTAACCGGAGAGGGCGCTGACACGATCAAAAATTTCAGGAACCTCAGCTCGGGAGCTTCATCCATCGCCGCTTCCGTCAATGTTTCCGTCACCGGCGTGGGCGGGGTGAGTGTGTCCGGCAACAACGCCTGGGACGGCGGTACCAGGGCCGAAGCCAAATCCCGGGGCGTCGACAGCGGCGACGGCGACGATACGCTGGAAAACAGCGGCGACATAGCGGCCTGGGCCACCACCGTAGCGGCCAGCGGTGCAGTCTCGGTGGTGGGCGTCGGCGGCGGGGCGGGAGCCCTTTCCACCGCCACGGCCAAAGCGGACAGTGCTGCCATCGACACCGGCAGCGGCGAAGATACCATCACGAATACCGGTATGCTTTCATCGGAAGCCTTTGCCACCGGTGATGCCGCCAATGTGTCCGTGACGGGTGTGGGCGGGGTGAGCGTTTCCGGCAACGATGTCTGGGACGGGGGCACCCTTTCCGAAGCGCAATCCCGGGGACTGACCAGCGGTGACGGCGACGACCACGTCGACAACTACGGTGCCATTTCCGCGACGGCAACGACGGTGACGGGCACCGGCGCCGTAGCGGTGACGGGTGTGGGCGGCGTCTCGGGCGCCATTTCAACCGCCACGGCCAAATCGGACGGCACGGCCATCGACACCGGGGACGGGGACGATGAGGTTACCAACAGCGGCAACCTGACGGCTGAAAGCAGTGCCGTGGCGGCGGCCGTCAATGTGTCGGTGACGGGCGTGGGCGGCGTCAGTTTGGCCGGCAACAACGCCTGGGACGGCGGGACCCTGTCCGAGGCCCGATCCAGGGGTATCGACAGCGGGGACGGCGACGACATCCTGAACAACAGCGGCGATATCGTGGCTATAGCCACGACGGTGACGGCCACCGGCGCGGTGTCCGTAACGGGCGTCGGGGGGGTATCCGGAGCGGTTTCGACCTCCACGGCCAAGTCCGACGCCGTCGCCATGGCCATGGGGGCGGGGGAGGACGAGGTTGCCAACAGCGGTGTGCTCGCTGCCCGCGCCTTTGCCAACGCCGACGGCCTCAACGTGGCCGTGACCGGCGTTGGTGGTGTATCGGTGGCCGGCAACAACGCCTGGGACGGCGGGACCCTGGCCGAGGCCCGGGCCGCCGGCATCGACGGCGGGGACGGCGAAGCCCGCATCAGCAACACCAACCGCATAACGGCCACCGCCGATGCGGTGAGCGTGGCGGCGTCATTGAGCTACGTCACCTTCGGCGTTCCCCTGGCCATATCGACCTCCACGGCCGATGCCGACGCGGCCGCCCTCCGCTCCGGCGACGAAGACGACGAGCTGGCCAACAGCGGCGATTTGACGGCCGCTGCCGATGCCACCGCGGTGAGTGTCAATGTGGCGGTCACGGGCGCCGGGGTGGCCGGCGCCGGAGACGCCGTCTGGGACGGGGGTACCAAGGCGACGGCGGTGTCGGTCGGGGTGGATGCCCAGGCCGGCCAAGACATGATCCACAATAACGGCGCGATGGCGGTCGATGCCGATGCCGTGACCAGTTCCACCAGTGTCGCGTTCACCGTGGCAGGCGTTTCCGGGGCGATTTCGACGTCCACGGCCACCGCCGATGCCCAGGCCATATCCGCCGGAGACGGCGACGATACCCTGGTCAATGAGGGGGCCCTGGACAGCACGGCCAATGCCACCGCCGTGAGCGTCAGTTTCGCGGCCAGCGCCGGCGGGGCCGCCATTGCGGCGGATGCCGCATGGGACGGCGGTACCAAGGCCAATGCCTCCTCGCAAGGCCTGGCGGGTGGCCTGGGGAACGATGAGATCCGGAACACGGCCGGCATCGACGCCACCGCCGATTCGACCGCCAGCTCGAACAGTGTCGCCATGACCGTGGCCGGCGTTTCCGGTGCGGTTTCCACTGCCACCTCGATCGCTGACGCTGCTGCCATCGACGCCGGTGAGGGCAATGACACCATCGTCAACAGTGGGGATTTGACCGGAACGGCCGACGCGGGCGCTACCAGTGTGAGTGTTACGATAACTGGCATGGGGGCGGCGCTGGCGACGGACGCCTTCTGGGACGGCGGGACGCAGGCGGATGCAACCGCCCGCGGCATAGCCGGCGGTGCGGGTGAGGATGAGATTACCAATACGGCTAACATCACGGCCGAGGCCGGATCCCATACAACGTCGGCCGCGGTCTCGGTGGTGGGGGGCGGCCTGGCCGGCGCCATGGCGGCCTCGACCGCAAGCGCTGCGGCCACGGCCATCGATGCGGGTGCGGATGACGATCGGGTGTACAACGACGGCGAACTCACGGCAACGGCGGCCGCCGAAGCCAGCGGTGTGAGTGTTGCCGTTACCAGTGTCGGGGCCTCGCTGGCGGGCGCCCTGGACAGCGCCACGACCGGAAACGCCCGGGCGGTCGGCATGGCAGGCGGGGAAGGGGCGGATTTCCTCACGAGCAGTGAATTGTCCGCCATGACCATCGATGCCCGTGCCGTTACGACGGATACCGCGGTTTCGGTAGCGGCGGAAGGCCTGGCTGGGGCCGTTGCCGATGCCCTTGCCGTTGCCGAGGGGATTGCCATCGACGGCGGCGCTGACAACGACCAGATTGCAAATGCGGGCCTGATTGTGGAAACCGTGGCTGCGGAGGCCAATTCCCGGGCGGTCGCGTTTACCCTGACGGGCGTCGAAGTCGCCGATGCGAATGCGGAAAGCCGCGCCACGGCGACAGGCTTGTCGGGTGGTGCGGGTGACGATGTGGTCCGCAATTTCGGTTCCATTGCCCTGGAAGCAAACGCCGATGCTGAAGGGCTGGCCATCGCCGGCACGCTGGGCGGTGCTTCCGTGGCAGGCGCCAATGCCACGGCAGGCGTCGAGGCCATCGGGCTGGAGGGGGAGGGCGGCGAAGACACCCTCATCAACACGGGGCGGATAGCTGGCGATGTCAATGCCACGACCCATGCCCGGACGATCAATGCCGCTCTGGCCGGATATGCCCTCAGCGAAGCGAACGCCACCGCAACGGTGAGCGCCCTGGGGATATCGGGCGGGGAGAGCGATGATACCCTCATCAACACCGTATCGGGCGACATCGATCTTCTGGCCACTGCGGATGTCTACGCCAATCAGGTGACCATTGCGGTGGCGGGCGCGGCCGACGGCGAAGCCAATGCCACGCCGGAAATAGAGGTCACCGGCCTTGCGGGAGGCGCCGGTGACGACGCGATTCTCAACGAAGGGCGGCTGACGCTGCGGAGCCGGTCGAAAAGTGAAGCCACGGGATCCAGTTGGACAGTCGCCGGATCGGCCAGCAGTCGTTCCGGCAACCAGGTGACCACCACGGTTAAGGGCATCACCGGGGGATCGGGAAACGACGACATCGTCAATACCGGCACGATTCAGGTCGGCCCCGGAGAGGACGCCACCGGAGACGACTACTGGATGGCAAGCCTGATTACCGACAGCTATTCCCTGGGGTTTGCCGGGGCCACCAATGCGGAAACAACGGCCTATGCCCATACCCTTTCAACCGGCATTGAAGGCGAGACAGGCGACGATCGCATCCAAAATGATGGTGATATCCTCGTCATGGCGACCTCAAGGAGTGAATCCACCAGCGGCACCCTCAACCTTTTTGGTTCCGGTGCGGCCGATTCGGATGCCGGCGCCTTGACCGTTGCGACCGGAATTATGGGCGGTGAAGGCGATGACCGGATTGTAACCGGTGGTGCTTCGCCAGCTTTGATCAGGGTAATTGCCGATTCGAATCTGACCATGGATGGTTCCCGGTTTGCGATCGGCGGCGGCGGAGCCGCCGGAGGGAAGCTGGTGGCGGAAACGGTTGCCGCGGGGATTTCCGGCGGCGACGGCGAAGACCTCCTGATCAATGCCGGCGACGTCAGCGTAACGGCTGTCTCGACCCTGAACTCCCAAGCCGGGTCGGATACGATTTTCGGCACCAGCGGCACGGGCCTGACCTCCGGGGCGACCACCGACGCGGCCGGCATGACCGGCGGCGACGGCGACGACGCGATTGAGAACACGGGCCGGATCGAAGTGGCGGCCACTGCAACCCTGACCCAGGACGGGTCGAGCTACACCTTCGGCGGCACCGGCGAAACCGGCGGCGCGCTGGTAGCGGCGACCCGCGTGGTCGGGATCGCTGGTGACCTTGGGGGGGACATCATTCGCAACGCGGGTGACATCATTGTTGCGGCGGATGCCGATCTCGAATCCCGCGGAGATTCGGAAACCACATTCGGCACCTCCGAGGGCGGGGTAACCGTTGGCGCGGATGTGGAAACGGCCGGAATCGACGGCGGCGATGGCGATGACGCGATTGAAACCACGGGCCGGGTCGAAGTGTCGGCCGCCGCGACCCTTAACCAGGCCGGATCGAGCTACACCTTCGGCGGCACGGGGGAAACCGGCGGGACCCTGGCGGCGACCACCCGCACCGTGGGCATTGTCGGGGACGGAGGTGCGGACCATATCCGCAACACCGGTGTCATCGACGTTCAGGCCGATGCTGCGCTGACCTCAAACGGGGCGTCGGAAGCCACCTTCGGCGGGTCGTCCGCGAGCGTGGTGTCTGGCGGCCAATCCTATGCCGCCGGCATCACGGGCGGCGAAGACGACGATGTCATCGAAAACAATGCCGATGGCCGGGTGGATGTCCGGTCGTCTGCTGAAGTGACAACGGAATCCATTGCCTATACCTTCGGAGGCGGATCGGGCACCGAGGCCATATTGACCGGCGATGCGACCGCCGTTGGCCTGGACGGCGGATCGGGCAACGACCGCCTGGCCAGTCACGGGGTGGTTGACGTGGAGGCCGTTTCGACGCTGCAATCAACCGGCGGGGCCAAAAATACCCTCAGCCTCACCAGTGATGTGGATTCCACCGGCCGCTCCGCCGCCGCAGCCCAGGCGCGTGGTCTGGACGCCGGCGACGGAGACGACATTATCGCCGCCTCCGGGCAAATCGATGTTCGCGCCGCAGCGACCACCGAAGTCCTCAATGAAGCCCGCAGCGGGGCTTCCATCACCAGCGACAACGAGGCCGGTGCGATTACCCGGGCCGATGCGGATGCGGCGGGACTTGCGGCCGGCGACGGCGCCAATCGCATTCACAACCAGAGCGAGCTGACCGTGGCGGCCGCAAGCACGGCCTATGCCTTTGCCTATGCCAGCGGCGCCAGCGTTTCCTTTGACGGCGACGGCCTGACAAGGGCCGAGAGCCGGGCCAATGCCACCGCCGCCGGTATCCGCGCCGCCGACGGCGACAATGTGATTGCCAATACGGGGCAGGTGACCGTGACGGCGGATGCGACAACGGCCAAAGAACTCGAAACATCGATTACCATTTACAGCATGGGGGACGATGCGGAACCCATCGACCCGCCGCAGACCTATGGGGAAGAGGAACTGCCGGCCTTTGTCGATGGCGAGGGCGATCCGATCGATCAGAACCGGACGGGCTATCCGGAAGGGACCATCCTTTTCTGGACCCGGGCACCCCTGGATCAGCAGGATCCCAATGTGGCCGCCCAAGGGGCTTACTACGTCGTGGTCGTCAGCGAGATCGACTCCGACGGTCCGGATGGTGAAGAAGAACCTTACGAACTATGGCAGTGGGAGCTCACCCAGCAGGTTGTGGCGGAAACGATCACCATTGCCGAGGACAGCTTCCCGTCCTATGCGGCGGCCAACGGCAATGGCCTGGATGGTGACGGCAACGCCCGGGCGACAGGGTCGACGGTGGCCGAAGCCCGCGGTGTTCAACTGGGCGACGGGGACAATGTGGTCGACAATCGCGGCGATATCTTCGTGCAGGCCAGCGCCGAAACCCGCCTGCATGTTTCCTCCGACGGCGATGCCTTCGGTGATGCCATCGGCACCAGCGAGGCCCAGGCCGTGGCCCGCGCCTATGGCCTCGATATGGGGAACGGCGACAACCGTGTCTACAACGCGGGCACCATCGACGTTGCGGCGAATCCGGTGGCGGAATCCCTGACGGATGTTTCCGGCGGCGACATCTGCATCTGGTTTTTCGGCTGGTGGTGCGGCGGCGGTGGTGACGGGATCGGCACTTCGAACGCTTCCGCCTGGGCCGAAGCCCTGGGCATCAATCTGGGGGATGGCGACAACATCGTGGTGAATGACGGCACCATCGTCGCCCGCGCCGCGCCTGAGATAACGACTGCAGTCAACGCGGGTGCCGACACGGCAACGGTGATCGGCGCCGTTCAAGCGCATGCCGTGGGCATCCGCACCGGCGACGGCGACAACGTGATCGTCAACAACGGCATTATTGAGGCCCACGCGGTTTCGACATCGATCCCCTGCATCAACTGCCCCGACCCCGCCCCCGCTGAAGCGCCGATCCAGGCGGTCGGCATCCAGACCGGGGCCGGTGACGACACCATCGTGAATAGCGGGCGTATTGCCACCGCGATAACCGTCGCCGGCCTATCCTCAGACGGCGTCGCCATCGCCACCGGTGCCGGAAACGATCAGGTAGCCCTCCTGGCCGGTTCCGAAACCACCGGTCGGATCGAACTGGGGGAAGGTGATGACCGGCTCAACCTTGTAGGGCGTGCGCTGCTCGAAGGGGATGCTCTGGGCGGGGCCGGCCGGGACGACATCGTCTTTCATGGAGAGGGAAGATATGACGGCGCGATCGAAGGTTTTGAAGGCGCCGCCAAGCACGAGGCCGGCACTTACACCCTGAACAGTTTGCCGACCATGCAGACGCTTCAGATTTACGACGGGACCCTTCGGGTCGAAGACGACTACGTGTTCGACGAGACCGGGTCGGCCCTCATGCGGATTCATTTGAACGGCTTCGGGCAGCTGGCAGTGGACGGCACGGCCGATCTCGGCGGCGACCTCGCGGTGCTGGCCGAGCAGCGCATGTTTCACAACGGGCAGATCTTCCCGATCATTCAATCTCAGAGCCTGGCGGATACGTTTCAGGATGTCGATCTACCCGAAGCACGGCAGCTGCTGCGCTTCGAATTGAACTACAACAACGAAGACGAGCAGGTGGAAGTGGTGGCGCGCACCCGATCCTTCCGAACGGTGGCCCGCAACGCCAACGAGCGGGCTATTGCCGATTACCTGGACCGGATCGGGACTTACGCCAGCGGGGAGCTGTCCCGTGTGCTGGGCGAGTTCCAGACGCTCCAGGGCCGCCAGTTCGGCGAAGCCTTTGCCGGCATGAGCCCCGCCAGCTATGGCGCCTCTACCGGTGCGGCGCTGAATACCTCCCGATTGTATTCCCAGGTTATCGGCAACCGGATGCAGTCGCTTGGGGCAGGGCCCTCCGGTTCTTCTCCCCGGAAGGCCGATGCATCCGAAGACGGTCTGGCCGGCACCCTGCTGGCCTACACCGGCCCGAACGCCTCCCTGGGCGATCTGACCAGCCGCCGGGCCCAGACAGACGCCCGGCGGCGCTGGGGCGCCTGGGCCAATGTCTACGGCCAATGGGCGAGCCAGGATGGCGACGACGGTTTCGTGGGCTACGACAGCGACACCTACGGCGTCGTTTTCGGAATGGACTACGCCCCTTCGGAAAACTGGTTGGCCGGTCTCAGTTTCGGCTATTCCAACAACGACGTGACGTTCGATGCCAATGCCGGCGACGGTACGATCGACAGCTATTTCGGGTCCCTTTACACAGGCTGGTATACCGATGGCCTCTACCTGGAGTCCATTCTCACATACGGCCGCCAGGCGTTCGACAACAAACGCAACATAGTGGTGGGCGCCACGCGATACACGGCCCGCAGCGACCACGATGGAAGTCTTTTTAGTGGTTACCTGGAAACAGGGTACACGTTTGGCGATGCCAAATGGCAGATCGACCCTTTTGTCTCCTTGGAATACCTCTATCTGGATGAAGACGGTTTCGAGGAAGAGGGAGCCGGTGTTTTGAATCTGATGGTGGACGACCGCCAGACCGATACCCTGCTGTCCTATTTAGGCGTGCGTACACAGGGCGTTATCGACACCTGTGTGGGGGCCCTGATCCCCGAGTTGAGCGTGGCCTGGTTGCACGACTTCGATATCGACGACCGCGTCGTCACCTCATCCTTTGCCGGGGCGCCGGGGGATGCCTTTTCCATCACCGGTCAGGAGGTGGCGCAGAACGGGCTGGTTGTCGGTGCATCGCTCACGCTGATGCAGGCCGGCGGTGTCCAGTCGTCCATCGCCTATAGCGGGGAATTTCGCGACGGGTATGATGCGCATGCCCTGATCGGTCAGATTCGGTTTGCGTTCTGATCGCGGCCAACGGCGTCTCTCCCTTGAACAACAAATGGAACTGGCATATGGATGAATGATGGTGTCTGTCTATATCGTCCAATACGACGCCAATATTGAAAGGGGGGGAGAAGATGACTGATACCAAGCGGGTCATGAGTGAAAAGCCCTTGAACGCTGAAACGCCGCCCGAGCGCCTGCGCTCCTGGATCACGGCCAACGACGTCTTTTTCGATCGCAATCAGGGGCAGATTCCCCAGGAAAAGATCCCTTTGGATCAGTGGTCCCTGACCATCGACGGGGAAGTCAAAAAGCCCTTGGCGTTGTCTTTCGAACAGATCGGCGCGCTTCCCAAAGCGATTGTCGCCAACACCCTCGAATGTTCGGGCAACAGCCGGTCGCTGCTCACCAAGAAGGCTTCGGGCAATCCCTGGACCATCGGCGGGGTGGGCAATGCCGTCTGGGGCGGGGTGGGGCTTGCGGTGCTGTTGCAGGAAGCCGGTCTCACGGCCCGGGCCGCCCATGTGGCTTTCGAAGGCTTGGATACGCCCCTGGGCAAGGCCCAAATATCCTTCGTGCGCAGCATCCCCGTCGAGAAGGCCATGGCGTCCACCCTGCTGGCCTATGAAATGAACGGGGAGCCGCTGCCCCTGAAGCACGGCTACCCTTTGCGGGCCCTCGCCCTGGGGTGGACCGGCGCCAATTGCGTGAAGTGGCTGAACCGCATCACGGTGCTGGACAAGCCTTACGAGGGCTTCTTCATGGATAAGGTCTACCGGGTATTCCAACCCGGCCAGAGCCCGACCAGCGGCGAGGTCGTCACCGGCATCAAGCTCAAGTCCATCGTTACCCAGCCCCTGCCCGGCGAGCAGCGGCCGGCCGGAAGGATCGTCGTTCTCGGGGCGGCCTACGCCGGGGAAGAGCGGGTGGCGAAAGTGGAGGTGTCCACCGACAGCGGGGGCACCTGGCAGCCGGCGGAATTCATCGGCCCGGATGCGCCCTATGCCTGGCGGCAATGGCAGTTCGAATATCAGACGGATCAGGCCGGTGAGCATACGCTTCTCTGCCGGGCCACGGACCGGAACGGACGGCAGCAACCCGATACGGCCGAATGGAACCACCTCGGCTACGGCAACAACGGCATCCGGGAACATGGGGTCACCTTCGAGGTGATTTAGGGCCCCACATGGTTTCTTGTCTGTCCTCCGGCATCTGCGGTACCGGCTATAGCAGGACCGACCTATCGGAACGATCCGAGGGGAGTGTTGGTTGAAAACGGAAGACTTTGTTCAGAAGCGCGTCGCACGCTACTACTGGCGGGATGACATCAACTGCGCCACGACCACGCTCAAAATTCTATCCGAGCATTTTGATTTTGCGCTGTCGGAACAAGTTATCGACGGGGCCGTCGGGATGCACGGGGCCGGAGAATACGGCGCCCAATGCGGTCTGGTGGAGGGCGCCCTGATGTTTCTGGGGATCATGGGGCGTTCGCGGGCCATCCCGGACGATGCTATCATATCCACGTGCCGGGCCTTTGCCGCGCGTTTTGAAAAGCGTTTTAAAAGCTTGTCGTGCGCCATTCTGCGCCCCGCCGGATTCGATCCCCGGAATCCGCCCCATCTTTGCGAAGACTTTACCTGCCGCGCCGTTGGCTTCTCGATCGATTTCATTCAGGAATTTTTGGATGCCGGCGGAACGCCCCCGGCATCGAAAGAAGCCCCGACGGCTGCCGCAAGCGATGCGCTTCATCATTACGCCACTTGAGCGGCGTCCCTACTTGTCCTGCGGCGCCTTTTCTTCCTTTAGCAGGATGCGCACATCCACCACTTGCAAGCCTTTTTCATAGGCAATGACCGGATTCAGGTCCATTTCCCGGATGTCCGGGTAGGCCTCCATCACTTCCGAGCAGGTCACCAGCAGGTGTTTGATGGCCCGTTTGTCGCAGGGCGGGGTGTTGCGGGTACCGGTCAGCATGGGGTAGGCTTTGATCTCCTCGATCATGCGGCCGGCCGAAAGCAGGGATATGGGCAGCACCCGGAAGGAGACATCCTTGAGCACCTCCACCAGGATGCCCCCCAGCCCGAACATGATGATGGGGCCGAACTGGTCGTCGTACTTGGTGCCGATGATGAGTTCGGTACCCGGAGCAGCCATGGGGGATACCAGGATCCCGTGAATGTCGGCCTGGGGCGCATAGGCCCGGGCGTTTTGCATGATTTCGGCATAGGCGGCCCGGATGGCCGCGGCATCCCTGAGACCGATTTTTACGCCGCCGGCATCGGTCTTGTGGAGAATATCCGGTGAGACGATTTTAAGCGCCACGGGCTGGTCCACCAACGCCGCGGCGGCCACGGCCTCGTCGGCCGTACGGGCCAGGATGTCCCGGGAGACATTGGCCCCATGCAGTTGAAAGAGTTTTTTGCCCTCGTTTTCCAGCAGAGCGGTACGCCCTTCGGCGCGGGCGTTAGCGATGACAGCCTGGCCGTCTTCACGGGCCTTGCGGCCCCAGTCCATGAGGAAATCGAACTTGGGCCGGTAGGATTTGACGGTTTTCCCATAGCGGGCCAGCACGCTTACGCATTTGCAGGCGATCTCCAGGGAGTCGTAGACCGTGATGCCGTAATAGCGCAGGAGATCCAGGGCGTGCGGTTTCTCCGAGCTGTATAGGCTGTGGACCACGATGGGTTTGCGGCGCTTCTTGACCAGCTTGCCCATCTGATGGGCGGCGTCCTCTTCCTTGAGGGCCAGCTCTTCGGCAAACCGGATGCCATATCCGCCGAAAAGGCCTACCAGAAGCAGGCCGCCCACCTGGGGATCGTTCAGGATAAGGCGGGCGCAGTCGGCAAACAGGGAAGGATCCGCATCTGTTCCACCGGCCACGTCCACGGGGTTTGGTACCGAGGCGGCTCTGGGCAGCAGATTGCGCAGGGCTTCCTGGGTTTTGGGACTGAGCAGGGGCAGTTCGAGGCCCAGGTCGGTCAACAGGTCGGCGGCGATGGTGGCGTGGCCGCCCCCGTCGGCCAGGATGGCCACCTTGTTGTTGCGGATGGGGGGCAGGCTGGCCAGGGTCTCGGCGGCCGGGAAGAGTTCGTCGGAGTTTTCGATCACCACGATGCCGGCCCGCCCGAAGGCGCCCAGGGCCACTTCCGACATGCCGGCCAGGGCCCCGGTATGGGAGCCGGCCGAGCGTTTGCCCGTGGCGGAGCGGCCGCTTTTGAGCAGGATAACCGGTTTTTTGGTGGTGGCGTGGTAGGCGGTCTGCAGAAAGCGGCGTCCCTCCCGCAGACCCTCGACATACATCAGGACGGCCCGGGTGGCGGGGTCTGCGATGAAATAGGAGAGGTATTCGTCAAAGCGGATATCGGCCTCGTTGCCCACGCCGACATAGCAGGAAAAGCCCTTGCGGCTTTTGAGGCGGGCCTCGGTGATCAGCGTCAGGGCCATGTTGCCGCTCTGGGAGAGCAGGGCGATGTCGCCCGGGGGCATGTCTTTGAGTCCCACCAGATTCAGATGGCGATGGGGGTTGATCATGCCGGAAGTGTTGGGGCCGATCAGGCGGATCCCGTGGCGCCGGGCCGTGGCCGTGATGCCTTCTTCCAGGCGGCGGCCTTCCTGGCCCAGTTCGCCGAATCCGCCGGCGATGATCACGGCGCCGGCCACGCCTTTGCGGCCGCAATCCTCCAGAATGGCGTCGATGGTGACGGCCGGGGTCGTGATCAGGGCCAGATCCACCGGACCGGGAATGGCGGCGACCGAAGGGTAGCAGGGGAGCCCGAGGATATTGTGTTCCTTGGGGTTAACCGGATAGATGGTGCCGGCGAAGTGTTCCTCTTGCAAGGTCCGGATCGCCTGGTAGCCGCGTTTGGTGGGCTGGCGGGAGGCCCCTACGATGGCTACGGATTCGGCATTGAACAGGCGGTCGAGTGACATAGCATCCTCCGGGGAATTGTTATGCTCTGGCACGCATGGGGTTTTGAAAATGAAGGTCAATGCTGGTCCGATTTGTCTGAAGACCCCTTGCGATCGGCAAAGTTCGCCAGGGCCTGCAGACGCTCCTGCGTGGCCACGCAGGCCAGACAGGCCTCGATTTCGAAGGCCATCAGGGCTTCCAGGCTGACGGGCTCGCGGGCCATACGCAGTCCCTTTTTGATCATTTTCAGGGAAAAGGCGGCATTGGCGGCGATATCCCGGGCCATACGTTGGGCCGCGGGCAGGAGTTCTTCTGGAGGCACGGCCTGGTTGACGAGACCGATGCGTTCGGCTTCGCGGCCGTCGATATTGCGGGCCGTGAATAGCAGTTCGCTGGCCTTGCCGGGCCCCACCAGATCCTGGAGCAATCGCAAGGCGCCCCCGGTGACCGACGAGCTGACCCGGGCTTCAGGGGAGCCGATGAGGGCATCTTCGGCCGCAATCCGGATGTCGCAGGCCAGGGCCAACTCATAGCCGGATCCCAGGGCATACCCGTTGATGGCGGCGATGGTGGGTTTTTCGAACCCGATGACTTGCCGGGAGACGGCCTGCAGGCCCTCCAGATAGTCCCGGTAGGCTTCCAGGGTGCGGGTTTTGGATTCCTTGAGATCGGCCCCTGAGGAGAAGGCCCGCCCCTCGCCGGTGATGATGAGCACCTTGACCGTCGGATCCTGGCGAACGGCTTCGAGGGCCTCCTCGAATTCGATCCACAGCCGGCGGTTCATGGCATTGAGGACCTTCGGCCGGTTGAGGGTGATCAGGGCCACCCCGTCCCGGGCTTCACAGCGGATGCATTCATAGGGCATGGCGTGTTTCCTTGGTCCGAGGGGTTGGTGGGGCATCAGCCGATTTCAGGCATCAGGGCCCAGGCGATGCTCCAGCCGGTGGTTTCGGGGTGCGGCTTCAGGCAGACGATCCCGCCGTTCTGGAATTGGAACACGGACGTTTCCGGGTCGCCGGTCACCAGCCAGCTGCAAAGACGTGCCATAAAGGGCAGGTGGCCTACCAGCATGAGGTTTTCCTTGCTGTCGATCAGGCCGGCCAGGGCGGTCACATCGTCCAGGGGGTTGAGGCCGGATTTGGCGTGCAGGCCTTCGGCGGGGGTCAGGGCCTCCGCCAAAATCTCCGCAGTTTCCCGGGCCCGCTGCTTGCCGCTGTGCAGAATGCATCCCACGGACACCTTGTAGCCCTTGGCCACGCCGGCGATGCGGGCGACGGTGGCGCGCCCCGCCTCGGTCAGTCCCTTGGCCGGATCGACGTCTTTAGGATGGCATTGTCCGTGTTGAACAAGATATAGCGCCATGATGCGGATCCTCCTTGTGTTGGGATAAGGTTGGCGGTAATATACACGTTTTTATTGGGCGGTTCCGCAAAAAGCCCCCTATTGGCGTTGCACTTTACCGGGGTGTTTGCTGCAGCGTGCAGGTGTACGCCTTGCAAAACCCGGATTGCGCGCCTTGCTATGGCCCTTTTTGCGAAACTTCGCAGTTTACGGTTGCGTAACATCGTTTGAATTTACGGCTAACACCAAAAATATAACGCTCTTTTTTCGGATGACCAGTAAAACACCTTTGGCGGGGGCGGCCGTTTCCCGCTATCCCGCTGGAGTTAGGAGTTCGCTATGCGTATCGTGACCCGACCGGATTTCGACGGAGTGGTCTGCGCCGTTTTGCTGCGGGACGCTCTCAAGACGGAATTGCCGATCCTGTGGGTCGAGCCCGGCGACGTGCAGCAGGGCCGGGTGGACGTGCAGCCCGGGGATATCGTGGCCAACCTGCCGTTCCATACCAATTGTGCCATGTGGTTCGACCATCATTTTTCCAATACCGCCGGGCGCCCCTTCAAGGGGCTTTTTGAAATGGCGCCTTCCGCGGCCGGGCTGGTGCAGCGCTATTTCGCCGACCGGCTGACGCGGGATTTCGATGAGTTGGTCCGGGAAACCGATAAAATCGATGCGGCCGCCCTGTCTGAAGACGAGGTCCAGTACCCGGAGAACTATCCCTATGTGCTGCTTTCCATGACCGTTTCGGGACGCCGCTCCGAAGACGAACCCTATTGGAATCGACTGGTGTCGTTCTTACATACCGGTACCATGGACGATGTGATGGCCGATCCTGAGGTTCGCCGCCGATGTGCGCAGGTGGTGAACGACAACCGGCGCTATCGCGACTATCTGCGGCAATGCACCACGGTCAAGGGCGTGGTGGCGGTCACCGACTTCCGCCCTTTGAAGGAAACCCCCCAGGGCAACCGCTTCCTGGTGTATTCCATGTTTCCCGAAACGGTCGTGCAGATGAAGATCCGGCGGGCAGATCGTGATCCGGAACGAGTTATCGTCAGTGTGGGGCACAGCATTTTCAACCGCAATTGCAAGGTCAACGTGGGCGCCCTGCTGGCGCGCCACCGGGGCGGCGGACACCCCGGGGCCGGTTCCTGCTCGCTGCCGGCGCTGCACAGCGAGGCAGCCATCGCGGCCATCCTGGAGATTCTGATGCGCAACACCCCGCTTGAAGACGTGCCGCCCGGGGAATCCTCGGCCCCGTGACAACGATTCCGCAACGCACCGGTACGCTGGTCTACGTAAAGCTGCTCCTGACGGCCATTTTCTGGGGGGGAACCTTTATTGCCGGGAAGGTGGTGGCCCAGCGGGTAGGACCCTATTCGGCCGCTTTTCTGCGGTTTACCATTGCGTCTGCATTCCTCTGCCTGACGGCCCTGAAGATGGAAGGACGCCTGCCGGTGCTCCGGCCGCGCCAGCTGCTGCCCGTCTTTCTGCTCGGTATGACGGGGGTTTTCGCCTACAATGTCTTTTTCTTCAAAGGGCTGAAACTGATCGAGGCCAGCCGGGCATCGATCATCATCGCCAACAACCCCATTTTTATCGCCCTGTTCTCGGCCTTGCTGTTCCGGGAGCGGTTGACATCTTTCCGCTTGGCCGGCATCCTGATTTCCATTGCCGGAGCGGTGGTGGTCATCACCCGGGGGGACTGGCACATGATCGGCAGCGGCGGCGTGGGCTGGGGGGAGGTGTTCATCCTGGGCTCCGTGGCCAGCTGGGTGACCTTTTCCCTGATCGGCAAAGTCTTGTTGGCCGAATTGTCACCCCTGGCTTCGATCCTGTACGCAGCCTTGAGCGGCACGCTTTGCCTGGCCGTGCCGGCCTGGCGGGAGGGGCTGTGGTCGGCCTGGCCCGGCTACACCGCGGCCGACTGGGTGTCCCTCGTCTATCTGGGCTTTTTCGGCACGGTGCTGGGCTTTGTCTGGTACTACCAGGGCATCCAACAGATCGGGGCCATGAAGGCGGGGGTCTTCATCAATTTTGTGCCCATCAGCGCTATCATTTTCAGTTTTCTTATCCTGCACGAACCCGTGACGATCTCCCTGCTCTTCGGCACCGCCCTGGTGCTCACGGGGGTTTTTCTGACCAACCGGGAACCCCTGCCGCGCCGGTGAACGTCGTTAAATCGGTCCCGCATCGATGGGCGCCATCCTTGTGAATTACATTCGGGCGCATTGAGACGCGTCTCCAGATGCTCCCCTAGGGCGGTCATGCTCCCATTTCGCGCCGCCTCGCGTCTCTTGCATGATGCCTTCTCTTTTGAAATAGGTTCTCCTCAGGGTTGATGCCATAGAATGCGGTGTAACCGGGATAGGGTTGCCGATCGTAGCGGGATTCGGTAATACAAAAACAAGCGCCCTGCGATGGGGGGCTGGGGCGGATCTTCATGGAAGCTCACAAGGGGGCGCTCGTGGATGCAAAAGAAGCTGTTCGTAAGCAGATCGCCACGCTGTTGTTCGAGCAACGTCTGGCAACCCTCTCCACCAGCAGCGCCGCCGGACATCCCTATGCCAGCCTGATCGCTTTCGACGCCGACCCCGACTTGACCGGGGTGGTCTTCGCCACCTCCCGGACCACCCGCAAATTCGCCAATCTTACCGCCAATTCGCATGCCGCGCTGCTGATCGAGAACAGCCGCAATCTCAAATCCGACATCTACGAGGCCATGGCCGTGACGGTTCTCGGCACGGTGACGGAGCTGAGCGGCACCGCGCTGACAGCAGCGCTCGGGCGTTACATCCAAAAGCATCCTCACCTGGCATCGTTTGTCCAGGCGCCATCGACGGCGGTCTTGCGGTTGACCGTGGATGTCTACTACCTTGTCAACCGCTTCCAGAAGGTGATGGAATATCATGTCGGGAGACAAGCTGATCCTGCCGTTAGCCGCGAACCGTCCGGATGACACGACCCTGGCCCGTTTGGACCGCGAGGGGATCACGATTCCTTATAGGAGGAATGCATGGAAGAGAAGATTAAAGTGGGCATCAGTTCCTGCCTCTTGGGCAACAAAGTGCGCTGGAACGGGGGGCACAAACGGGATCGCTATCTGGTGGAAACCCTGGGGCAGTTCGTGGAGTGGGTGCCGGTCTGCCCGGAAGCAGAGACCGGTTTGGGCATTCCGCGGGAAACCCTGCGCCTGGTGGGCGACGCGGAACATCCCCGGCTGGTCACGACCAGGACCGGCATCGACCATACGGATGCCATGCAAGCCTGGGCCCGCCGCCGGCTTCAGGCACTGGAAAAGGAAAATCTCTGCGGGTATATCTTCAAATGCGATTCCCCCAGCAGCGGCATGGTGCGGGTCAAGGTTTACAACGACAAGGGCCAGCCCGAGAAGAAGGGGGTGGGCATTTTTGCCCGGGCCTTCATGGATCATTTCCCCCTCATCCCGGTGGAAGACGACGGCCGTCTGCACAACCCGGCCATCCGGGAGAATTTCATCGAACAGGTCTTCACCCTCAAACGCTGGCGGGAAACCCGATCCCGCCGCTCCTGCGTGGGCAACGTGGTGGATTTCCACGCCCGCCACAAGCTGCTGCTCATGGCGCACAGCCCCAAGCACCTGAAAGCCATGGGGCCGCTGGTGGCCGCCGGCAAGGGCCAGGCCTGCGGAAGCCTCTATCAGGCCTATGAGACGCATCTCCTGGAGGCGTTGCGACTCAAGGCCACCGTAAGCAAGAACGTCAACGTCCTCCAACACATGCTGGGGTACTTCAAAACGGATCTCACGGCCGATGAGAAACAGGAACTCCTCGATGTCATCGACCATTACCACCGGCAGCTGGTACCGCTGGTGGTGCCCCTGACCCTGTTTCGGCATTTCGTGCGCAAGTACGCCCAGCCCTATCTGCAGCAGCAGACCTATCTGAACCCGCACCCCCTGGAGCTCCAGCTGCACAATCACGTCTAGCCGTTGGGTGGCGGTCGCACTTCGGGGGACAACGCTTTATGGAAGACAAACCGATTCTGATGACCGGCGGCACCGGCTATGTGGGGGGACGTCTCATCCCGCGTCTGCTGGCGGCCGGGCATCGGGTGCGCGCCATGGCCCGGTCCCCCGAGCGGCTCTATTGCCGCCCCTGGGGACGCCATCCGGCCCTGGAAGTCGTGGGCGGGGACGCCCTGGACCGGGACGCTTTCCGGCGCGCGGCCGACGGCTGCGGCGTGGCCTATTATCTGATCCATTCCATGAATGCCCAGAAGGGGAAGTTCGCTTCGGCGGACCGCACGGCGGCCGAAAACATGGTGGCGGCGGCCGAGGCCCACCGGCTGACGCGGATCATTTACCTGGGCGGTTTGGGGGAAAGGGACTACGAGGCCCTCAGCCGGCATCTCAAGTCGCGCCACGAGGTGGAGCAGATCCTGCAATCCGGGGCGGTGCCCGTCACCAACCTGCGGGCCGCCATGATCCTGGGTTCGGGCAGTGCCTCTTTCGAAATGCTGCGCTACCTGGTGGACCGCCTGCCCGTCATGGTAACCCCCCGCTGGGTGCAGACCCCCTGCCAGCCCATAGCGATCGGCAACGTGCTGGACTATCTCCAGGGGTGCCTCGACACGCCGGCCACCATCGGCCAAACCCTCGACATCGGCGGGCCGGATGTGGTGACCTACCGCGACCTGATCCAGATCTACGCCCGGGAGGCCGGCCTGCGCCGACGGATTATTCTTCCGGTGCCGGTGTTGACCCCCTGGCTGAGCGCCAAATGGGTCCATCTGGTCACGCCGGTGCCGGCCTCCATCGCCCAGCCCCTGGCCGAGGGCTTGAGCATTCCGGTGGTCTGCGGCGAGAACCGCATCCGGGGGATGATCCCGGTGAACCTGGCGGACAGCCGCGCCACGATCCGCAAGGCCCTGGAGCACGTTCGCCAGGCCCAGGTGGACACCTGCTGGTTCGACGGCGGCGGCCGTCTGCCGCCCGAGTGGACCACCTGCGGGGATGCGGCCTATGCCGGGGGCACGGTCCTGCGCGGGGGGCATCGCATCGTGCTGGCCGCTTCCCCGGAGGCGGTCTGGCAAACCGTCCGGCAGATCGGCGGCCGCAACGGCTGGTACTTCGCCGAGCCCCTGTGGCGGCTGCGGGGCATGCTGGACCGCGCGATGGGCGGGCCCGGCCTGCGCCGGGGGCGGCGCCATCCGACCGATCTGCGGGTGGGCGACGGCCTCGATTTCTGGCGGGTGGTGGCCCTGGAGCCGCCCCGGCGCCTGCTGTTGCTGGCGGAGATGAAAGCCCCCGGCGACGCCCTGCTGGAATTCCTGATCCGCTCCGAAGGTCCGCAGCGGGTGGCCGTGGATATGATCGCCCGTTTTCTGCCGCGCGGGTTGGCCGGTCTGGCATACTGGTACGCCTTGCTGCCGGCCCATCAGTGGCTCTTCGAGGGGATGCTGGGGGCGGTCGCCCGCCGTACGGGCCAGCGCGTGCTGGAAGGGCCTTACAAGATTGCGGTGGAGGATCCTGTCGCATGCCGACTCTGACCGTGTGGGGCGGCCTCTGCAATCTATTGCTTCCCGGGTCCGCATGCGTTCGGGATTGCCCGCGGTGAACAGATACCGGCCGCGGAGACGGGCTATGTTCCTCTGCTTCCGGGAAACCCGGGCTGGACGAACCCGGTCGTTTTCGTTATCATGCCTTGGATTGTGTTGCCGCATTTATAATGCCTTTGACCCCCCTTGCAATGATCCGACCGACAGGAGGCGGCCTTGATGAAATCTTTGGTGGCGACAACCGTTGCCCTATGGGTCCTGATGAGCAGCGCCGGCTGGTGCCAGGAAGCACCGCTGAGCGATGCCACCCAGGAATGCCTGGGGTGTCATGCCAGTTTTCACCCCGGCATCGTTGCGGACTGGCGTTCCGGCCGCCATGCCGTCGTCACCCCCCGGGCGGCCATGAGCGTCGAGGGGCCGGCCCGTAAGGTTTCCAGCACCAGCGTGCCCGAATCCCTGCAGGGTGTCGCCGTGGGCTGTGCCGAATGCCATACCCTGCGGCCGGAAGCGCATGCCGACACCTTCGAGCATAACGGCTACAACGTGCACGTGGTGGTCAGCCCGGAGGATTGCCGGACCTGCCATACCACCGAAGTGACGCAGTACGCCGACAACATCATGGCCCATGCCTATGGCAACCTGGCGGACAACACCCTCTATCAGCAGCTCCAGCGCACGATTCTGGGGACGCCTGTCCTGGAGCACGGCCGGATCAAGGCCGCCCCTGAAAATGCCGACACCAAGGCGGAAGGCTGCTATTACTGCCACGGTACCGTTCTCAAGGTGACCGAAACCGAAGTGCGCGATACGGATGCCGGGGAGCTGGAGTTTCCCGTCATTGCCGGCTGGCCCAACCAGGGCGTCGGCCGCATCAACCCGGACGGCAGCCTGGGGGCCTGCACGGCCTGCCATCCCCGGCACAGCTTTTCCATGGAGGTGGCCCGCAAGCCATACACCTGCCAGGAATGCCATGTGGGTCCGGACGTACCGGCTTACAAAGTCTATATTTCCAGCAAGCACGGGAACATTTATGCCTCCCAGCACAGTGCGTGGGATTTCCGGAAAACCCCCTGGACCATCGGCCAGGATTTCACCGCCCCCACCTGCGCAGTGTGCCACATCAGCCTGCTGGCCAACACCGACGGCGACATCGTCAACGAACGCTCCCACGAAATGAAAAACCGCCTCTCCTGGCGCATTTTCGGTTTAATCTACGCCCATCCCCAGCCCAAATCGCCGGACACCGCCATCATCCGCAACAAGGACGGCCAACCCCTGCCCACGGATTTCAACGGCGGTTTTGCCAGTTCCTTTCTGATATCCATGGACGAGCAGGACGCCCGCGCGGCCACCATGCAGGTCACCTGCCTGGGCTGTCACGACACGGCCTGGGTGCAGGGGCACTGGCAGCGCTTCACCAACACGATTCAGCAGACCAACAAGGCGACGCTGACCCTGACCGACATCATGAATGAGATTTGGACGCGGGGCTATGCCAAGGGCTTGGGGCAGGGGGAGAATCCCTTTAACGAGGCCATCGAGCGCCGTTGGAGCAATGCCTGGCTGTTCTACGCCAATACGGTCCGCTTTGCTTCGGCCATGGCCGGGGGCGGTGACTACGGAGTTTTCGCCGACGGCCGTTACCAGCTGACCCGGACGGGCGCGGAACTGGAAGAATGGCTGGATCTGCACCGCAAGCTGGAGGCCCTGGCCATCAAACCTTGACGTGCGCGATGCCGACGTCGCCTTCCCGGAGGAGATGCATGGGGTCTGTGGACAGCCGCACACGGGTGCTCAACGACCGCGAGATTCGCAATGGCCGCTATGTGCTTTACTGGATGCAGCAGTCCCAGCGCACGGAATACAACGATGCTCTCAACGTCGCCATTCGCGAGGCCAACCGCTGCGAACTGCCGTTATTGGCGGTTTTCGGCCTGACCGATACCTACCCGGAAGCCAATCTGCGCCATTTCACCTTCATGCTGGAGGGCCTTCAGGAGGTCGCAGAGGCGCTCCGGCGGCGGGGCATCTCCCTGGTGGTGCGCCTGGGCAGCCCCCCCAACGTGGCGCTGAACCTGGGGCATGATGCGGCCCTGATCGTCTGCGATGCCGGATATCTGCGCCACCAGCGGGCCTGGCGGCGCAAAGTGGCGCGCAAGGCCGATTGCCGCGTCCTGCAGGTGGAAAGCGATGCCGTCGTCCCCCTGGCGGTGGCTTCCGCCAAGGCGGAGTACGCCGCCCGTACCATCCGCCCCCGCATCAACCGGCATCTGGACCGCTATCTGGTGCTGCCGCGCTCGCCGTCCCTTCAGCACCGGGAACCGGAGATGGGGATCCCCGGGCTGGATCTGACGGATATCGAACGCGTCCTGCAGCGCCTCGACATCGATCGCAGTGTGCTGCCGGTGACCGCTTTTTTTAAGGGGGGAACCCGCGAGGCCAAAAAGCACTTGCGCCGGTTTATCGAAAAGGGACTGCGCCGTTACAGCGACCACCGCAACCAGCCCCAGACCGACGATGTCTCCCACATGAGCCCCTACCTGCATTTCGGCCATATATCGCCGGTTTACCTGGCCCTCAGGGTGCGCGATGCCCGGGAAGGATTGGGGGTCGACCGCGCCGCCTACCTGGAAGAGCTGATCGTGCGCCGGGAACTGGCCCTCAATTTCGTGTGGTATACGGAAGACTACGACCGCTATGCCGGTCTGCCCGAGTGGGCGCGCAAAACCCTGGCCGAGCATGCCGGGGACCATCGCCCCCATCTCTACGACCGGGAAACCCTGGAAGCGGCCGAAACCCACGATCCCTACTGGAATGCGGCCATGCGCGAGATGAAGCACACGGGTTTCATGCACAACTATATGCGCATGTACTGGGGCAAAAAGATCCTGGAATGGTCGCCTTCGCCGGAAGAGGCTTTCGTGACGGCCCTCTTGCTCAACAACAAATATTTTCTGGACGGCCGGGACCCCAATTCGTATGCCGGTGTCGGCTGGGTGTTCGGCCTGCACGACCGGGCTTGGTTCGAGCGGCCCATCTTTGGCAAGATCCGCTACATGGCCGCCTCCGGTCTGGAACGCAAATGCGACATCCGGGGCTATGTGAAAAAAGTCGACCGGCGCACGGCCGGTCTGGGGGACCATTGAATGACGAAGGAGCGGGGCACGGCCCCTGAGGAAGAGAAAAAATCACCCATCGCCCAGGCCGGTGAAGATCTGTTCCATTTCGCCATCGAGCGGGAGGATACGAAATGGCTGCTGCGCCGGCTGCCGGCCGAGGCGTCCGTCAAACCGGCGGCGGTGGAATACGAACTGCAGATTTTGAAAATCGTCAGTGTGGGGTGGAGCATTTCCTTTTTCCTGGCCGAGTGGCCGGAAAAACAGCAGCTGAGCGCCATTTTCTGGGAAGCGGTGCGGGAGTTCGCCCAGAATCTTTCCACGACGACCGAGATCATGACCGGCCAATCCATTGACTACTTCCAGGTATTGAAAGATCGCCTGGACGGCTACCTGGAGGCCTTGCGCCGTCAACCGGAGGCCCGCAATCCGGAGGCTGTGATCGGGCCGGAATTCGCCCGCCACTGCGGCAACGCCGACGATCTTTTTGCAACATACACCGGCGGACGCATGTTTCACGGGGCCACCAGCCGGGTGCGCGACTATCTGCAAGCCGCCAACCTGCCGGCCACAGACGAGGGCAACCCCACCCGCCATTGATAAACCCGTAGCACCGCCCACTCCGTCAAAACGAGGAGGCTGCAACCATGGCCTATGACGCCGCATTGGAAGCCCTTCTTGACCAAACCACCCGTTCCTGGAGGGGGGTCCGAAAGAAGAAGATGTTCGGGGGTGTGGTCTACCTGTCCCGTGGCCACATCTGCATCGGGATATGGCAGGATCACCTCATCCTACGGGCCGGCGCAGCGGCCGAGGCGATGATCGACCGGGACGGCCGTTTCCGCCCCTTCGACGTGACCGGACGCGCCATGCAAGGGTGGGCCATGCTTGCGCCCGGCGGCTGGCAGGATGCCGGACTCCGCCGGGACGCGATCGAAAAGGCCCGATCCTTCTGCCGGACCCTGCCGGACAAAGCCTGAGCTATCGACGCCCGGTTGCGGCAAATGTCCCGTTTTGAGCGTGGGAACCCGATCGCGATCGAAATCACAATCGGGATTGTCTTTTCGGACGTCTTGTCGATGGCGTCCCACCACCTTCCGTTGCCATCGAATCTAATCCCACGGGTGCCTGAATGTTCCCACCCGGTTGCGATCCTTGTTGCGATGGGACTTCCACCTGGACGGCTTTCCAAAAATGCTTACCATGCCTGTGGGTTTGGCCGGCCCGAATGAATGGGAGAAGCACCATGTTTGGCATCAACGACGATAGCTTGGCCAGTATCGAGTTTCGCCTCAAGTGGGAAAAACACGGCGTCCGGCATACCGACGCCCTCTATGCCCAGCGGGTCAATTTCTGGCGCGACCTGTTGCCGGACGGCCTGCGCCGGGATCTCATAGGCGCCTTGCCCGGCGACACGGTTTCCCAGACTTACGGTGCCGGCGACATGATTCCCTCGCCGGATGAACGCCGCTGCCACAGCGTCCCGCATCGCCGCATCGCAGGCCGACTGGCGGACGGCACCCCCCTCAGGCCCCGCTACGGGCGCTTTTATCCCCGGGGCATCCTGCGCGGGGTGCCCGGTGTTTTCCGGGGCAATGTCGAACCGTTTCGCTGCACGGATACCCATGCCGCCGGCATCCGGGCCGATTTCAACCACCCGCTGGCCGGCCGGCCGCTGCACCTGGAGGCCCGTGTCCTGGATGTGCGGGAAAAATTCGAAGAGCACGGCGGCACCGCCACCGACTGGATCGAACAGGCCGCAACCGGTCCCGGCATGCAGGCACGCCACAACGGATCGGCCACGCAGTTTTTTGAACCCCGCGCCTTCGAACGGGAGGATGACGGGGAAGACGGAGATTTCTACCGCGCCCCGCGGCTGGTCCAGCACATCGACGAACAGGCCGTGGCCACCCTATCCGATCTCTACGGACGTCTGGTGGCGCCGGGCAGCCGTGTGCTGGACCTCATGAGCAGCTGGACCTCGCACCTGCCCGATGCGCTCGATCTGGTGTCGGTGAGGGGGCTGGGGCTCAACGCCGAAGAACTGGCCCGCAACAAGCGGCTGCGTGGTTATGATGTCCACGATCTCAACCAGGCGCCGCGACTGCCCTATCCGGATGCCGCCTTCGAGGCGGTGGTCTGCACGGTGTCGGTGGAATACCTCACCCAACCCCGGGCGGTGTTTGCCGACGTGGCCCGGGTGCTGAGCCCCGGCGGGATCTTTGTGGTTACCTTTTCCGACCGCTGGTTTCCCACCAAGGCGATCCGCCTCTGGAAAGAGCTGCATCCCTTCGAACGCATGGGCCTGGTGCTGGAGCTGTTCCATCAGACCGGGCGCTTCGCTTCCCTGGCGACCTTTTCCAGCCAGGGCCGACCGCGGCCCGCCAACGACAAATATGCCGACCGGATGGCCTTTTCCGATCCCGTTTTCGGGGTGTGGGGACGCCGTCCGGAAGGGGATTGATCCCCGCATCGGTCGATCCGGCCCAGGTGCAAGGTATCCCCCCACGGGCTGGTTTTTCCCGGCTTGCAATTTCCGCCGTCTGCCTTTAGGTTGGGCGCCGACCATCCCTTATCATTGACGCAGCGGAGATTGCCGGCATGGAACGCCTCGAACAGCAGATTGCCTTCGTCCGTGAGCTGGACAAACTCAAACGGGTTCAGCGCCAGACCTGGCTGACCGATAAAAGCCGCCAGGAAAATGCGGCCGAGCACTCCTGGCACATCGCCGTCATGACGCTGGTGCTGTCCGAATATGCTCCGGGAGACGATCTGGACATGGGCCGTGTCATGCAAATGCTCCTGATCCACGACATCGTGGAAATCGATGCCGGCGACACCTTCTGCTACGACCAGGCGGCCGTGGCCCTTCAGACCGACCGGGAAAAAGCGGCGGCCGAGCGTCTTTTCGGACTTCTGCCGCCGGATCAGGCCGAACGCTTCCGGGGCCTCTGGGAGGAATTCGAGTCCGGCCGAACACCGGAAGCCCTGCTGGCCCATTCCCTGGACCGCCTCCAGCCCATCCTGAACAACTTTCATACCGACGGCAAATCCTGGCGCGCCAACGGCGTCACCCGTCGCCAGGTACGCGAGCGAAACCGCCTCGTGGCCGAGGGTGCGCCGCCGCTTTGGGACTATATCGAGGGTCTGCTGCAACGCGCCGTGGACCGGGGGATCCTCAAGGCGTGAGCGCCCGCCTGCCGTCGAATCCGCAAAGGCCCTGCTTATGACAACGCCGGAACCGATCATTCAGACCCGTGAGCTGACCCGCCGCTACCCCTTGGGGGGCAGTGAAGTGGTGGGGGTGGATCGGGTTTCGCTGACCATCGCGGCCGGAGAGCTCGTGGTTCTCAAGGGCAACAGCGGGTCGGGCAAGAGCACCCTGCTTTCCCTGCTGGCCGGCCTTGACGACCCCACGGGCGGTCGGCTGCAGGTGGCGGGCTATGACCTCCGCCGTCTCTCGGAAGCCCGCAAGAACCGTTACCGCCGCGAGGTGGTGGGCATGATTTTCCAGGCCTTCAACCTGCTGCCCACCATGAGCGTTTTAGAGAATGTCTGCCTGCCGGCCCTTTTGGCCGGCCATCCTTACCGGCCTACGGTGGCACGGGCCTGCGAACTGTTGGACTGGCTGGGGATGCGCCCCCGCGGCGACCACCGGCCGGCCCAGCTTTCCGGCGGGGAAATGCAGCGCACCGCCATCGCACGGGCCCTCATCAACGATCCGGCCCTGATTCTGGCGGACGAACCCACCGGCAACCTGGACAGCCGCAACGGGGAGCGCGTCATCGAACTCCTGCGGGACCTCAACCGCCGCTGGCAGCGTACGGTGGTGATCGCCACCCACAGCAATCTGGCCGATCCCTTCGCCAGCCTGCAGATTTGCCTCAAGGACGGTGTGGTCACCGAGGCGACATGCGATTCCTGATCTTTTTCCTGCGCCTTTTCACCTGGTTCAGCCTGCGCCAGGTCCGCCTGCATCCCTGGCGGGCCGGTACGGTCTTGGCGGGGGTGGCCCTGGGCGCGGCCGTATTCGGCAGCGTGCGTCTGGCGGTGGATGCCTCCCTGGACTCCTTCACGCGCAGCATGGATATCGTGGCCGGCAGCGCCGATCTCACGGTGACGCTCCCGGGCGGGCGTGTGGGCGAAGACCTGGTGGCCAAGCTCCTGCAGCTTCCCGAGGTGCGGGCCGCTTCGCCTTTCCTGTCCACCTACACCCGGTCCCGGGAAGGAGCCGGTCGCCCCTTCCTCCTGATCGGTCTGGATCCCATTCTCGATCGATCCCTGCGGACATGGGAGGCGGCCCTGCAGCCCGGCACCGAGCGCAGCTGGATCCGGCTGCTTGCCGAGCCCTTTACGCTGATGGCCGGCGGCGCGTTGGCCAAAACCGAAGGATGGACGGCCGGGCAGACCATCCACCTGGAGCAGCGCCAGGGCTCCATGCCCTTTACCGTGCTGGGCGATCTGCTGCCGGAAGGCCTCGGCGTGACGGAAAACGGACGGGTGGCCCTCACCGACATCGCCACCTTCCAGGAATTTACGGGTACCATTGGCACGCTGGACCGCATCGACATCATGCTGAATACGCCTTCGGCGGAAGCGCGGGCCGCCCTGGAGGCCCTTCTGCCGCCAGGGGTCGTGCTGCAGGGCCCCGGCGAGGCCCGGCGCAGCGGCCGCAGTATGATCCGGGCCTATGCCCTCAATCTTTCCATCCTGAGTTTCGCGGCCCTGTTTGTGGGCATGTTTCTGGTTTACAGCCTGGTTGCCCTGAATGCGGCCTCCCGCCGACGGGAACTTGCCATATTGCGGTCGTTGGGGGCTTCCGCCCGGACCCTGTTCTGGCTCTTTATCGTGGAGGGCGCATTTTTCGGCCTTGTGGGCTGGCTGCTGGCGCTGCCCATGGGCAGCTTGCTGACCCGTTTTCTCGTGGACGGCGTCAGCCGCACGGTGACGAATCTCTTCGTGCGGGTCAATGTGGACACGATGACCCTCAGCCCCGGGGAAATTGTATTTTCTTTGGGCGTAACCCTGGTGGTGGCTGTCCTGGCGGCGGTGCAGCCGGCCCGGGAGGTCATGGGCATCGCCCCCAAAGAAGTCATGGCCACGGGCGCGCCCGGAACGGGAAGCGTGGGGCGCACCTCCCATCTGGCCCTGGGCGGTCTGGTCTGCGTCCTGGCGGTGGTGCCCCTGGCCGCTATGCCGGGCTACCGGGGGCTGCCGCTGCCCGGCTATCTGGCGACCCTGCTGCTGTTTGTGGGGTTCGCCTTGATGGCGCCCTGGGCCCTTAAGAACGCCGGGAAACGGCTGCAGCCTTTTCTGCGGCGCCGGGCCGGTTTAGCGGCCCACCTGGCCGCCGGTTATATCCAGGAAAGCGGCCGCCGGACGGCCGTTTCGGTGGGGGCCCTGGTGACGGCCGTGGCCTTGTTTACGGCGCTGGTGATCATGGTCCAGAGTTTCCGCCACACGGTGGAGATCTGGGTCCGCCAGACCATCAGCGGCGATCTCTTCGTGACCACCCGCATGGCGGAGACCAACCGGACCTGGGATCCCCTCCCGGCAGGTGTGGAACCCTATCTGAAGGCTCTCGATGCCGTGGATCTGGTGCCCAACCGGCGCTTTACGCTCAACTACAGTGATGTCCCCTTCATTCTCGAAGCGATGGATTTTGCCACTTTCGACCGCTATGGCACCTTTTTCTGGCTGGAGGGCAACGCCCGGGAACTGACGAGCCCCCTCGAGGCAGGTGAGGGGGTGGTTGTTTCGGAAGTTTTCGCCAACAGGACCGGGCTGGCTGTAGGGGATCGGTTCCGCACCCAGGTGCAGGGGATTGCGCTGGATTGGCCGATTCTGGGCATCGTGCGCGACTACCGCACCCGGGGCGGGGTGGTGTTCTGCTCCCTGGAAGCCCTCCGACGGCAGCACGGCCCCATGGCCTGGGGCGGCGTGCGCATCTTCTTCAAGGATCGCGCCCAGGCGGGGGGGCAAGCGCTGGAGCGCCTGCAGGACGACCTGCGGCTGCGCTTCGGCGACCGCCTGGACATGCTGGCCGGCGAGGCGCTGCGGGCCGGTGTGCTCAAGATTTTCGACGAAACCTTTGCCATTACCACGGTGCTGCTGATCATCGCGCTGGTGGTGGCCGCCCTGGGCATCACCACCACCCTGACGGTGCTGGTGCTGGAACGCACCCGTGAACTGAACACGGTCTACGCCGTGGGCGGGAGCCGGGGCCAGATTCGCCGGATGATTCTGTGGGAAGCGATATTCATGGTGGCGGTGGGGGAAGTGGGCGGGCTGCTGTGCGGGTTCGTGCTGTCCTATTTGCTGGTGTTCGTGATCAACCGTCAGTCCTTCGGGTGGACCTTTCTCTACGGCGTGGACTGGGGCGCCCTGGGGTTTTCCCTGCCCTTGATCGTGGCCACGGCCCTGATGGCGGCCCTGCCGGCCATGCGGGTGGTCTACCAAGTGCCGCCGGCGACGCTATTGCGGGAGCGGTGAGGCACCGAGGACTCGTCCTGGCGGCAGGCCAGCGCCGCCGGCGACGATAACCCGATGAAAGAAGAGCGACATATCACAACCATGGGAAACATTCGCATCCGGTTGAGACCTTGGGGATTGCTGGTGGCACTGGCGGTCCTGTTCGCGGGACCGGTCCTGGGGCAGGACGACCAGGCGGACTTCCGGTCGATCACCGGGCCTTGCCACCTCCAATTTCCCGCCGACCACGGGGCGCACCCCGGCTTTCGCACCGAATGGTGGTACTACACCGGCAACCTGGCCGCGTCCAACGGCGAACGGTTCGGTTTCCAGCTGACCTTTTTCCGGCGGCAGCTGCGTCCTGACGGGGCCGTCCGGGACTGGCCCGCGCCAGCCTCCGCCTGGCGCACGAACCAGATCTTTTTGGCCCATGCCGCCCTGACCGATCTGGCCCGCAAACAGCATTTCATGGCGGAAAAGGTCAGCCGGGAAAGCCTCGGGATGGCCGGTGCCGTTACCCGCGGCCGGGAAACGCGGATCTTCCTGCAGCAGTGGGCGGCGGCCATTACACCGCAGGGCCACACCCTGATCATGACCGATCCGGCCTTCGGCCTGACCCTGAACCTCGTGCCTACCAAGGGGCCGGTCGCCCACGGGGCGAGCGGTTATTCCCGCAAAGGTGACCGGCCGGAGCAGGCCAGCTGCTACTATTCATTTCCCCGCTTGGACGTCAGCGGCCGCGTGCGAGTGGGCACCACCGCGTTTGCCGTCACGGGCCAGGGATGGATGGATCACGAGTACAGCACGGCGCCCTTGGCGGAAGGCGTCGCCGGATGGGACTGGTTCAGCATCCAGCTCGACGATGGGCGGGAGCTCATGCTCTATTTCCTGCGCCGGGCGGACGGCGGGTGGCAGGACGTTTCCGGCGGCTCCCTGATCGACGGCCAGGGACACGTCGTGCCCCTGGCGCTTTCCGACGTCCAAGCGCGTATCACCCGTCGCTGGACCAGCCCGGCGACCGGAGCGGCTTATCCCCTCGGCTGGGAAATCAGTCTCCCCGACCGGAAACTCAACCTGAGGATTGCGGCCTGCCTGGACGATCAGGAGATGGTGACCACCGGCAGCACCGGGGTAACGTATTGGGAGGGATGTATCGATGTGAAGGGAAGTGACGGCGGGGCCCCTTTGACCGGGCAGGGCTATATGGAGCTCACCGGGTACGCCGACCCCTATGCCCCGCCCCTTTAAGACGGGACGGTCCCGAGGATTCCCGTTGCCCAGGCATGCCTCAACTTATCATTCTCCTTGACAGGTCGATAAGATATCCATTAGGTTAATGCGAATTATTCTTATTAAGGTAAGGATTTAATGGCAACCCTTCGCAAACGCGTTCCATGGCTGATGGTCGTTCTGCTCATCCTGTCCCTGACCGGACAGGCGGCCGCGGCCTTCGTCATGCCATGCCGGGGGACCACTTCGTGCTGCTGCCAGCCGATGGCGGCCGGGATGACCCATGAAACACGTCCTTCCTGTTGCGAAACCACGCCATCACAACCCTGCGACATCGCTTCGGATGCCCATCCGACGCGCGTGCCTTTTCTGACCACCGTTTCTGTCGACCGGGTGGGCGGGTACGCTCCCGCAGGTCTCGCAGCCCCCCTGACCGTATCGACAAGTATTATATCTTCTTTCCGATATGACGACCGGCATACGTCCGGTCGGGACGATCCGCCCGTTTACCTCCTTATCCAGACCATTCTTTGTTGAAGCCTTTTTTCAGAACCTGAAGACACGCATCTTCGATGGTTTCCGCTGTCGATGCGCCCGTCGTCTTGCGGTGGTCCAACAGGTTCCCCAGCCTTAACTGCTTGCCCCTAAACGATAGCAAGAGAGAACCCCGGCAGGGGTGACTCCGGCAATCTAAAAATCCAAAGATCTCCCTGAGGGGAGACCAAAAGTTCGTGCCTTCTGAGCCGCTGAGGCTTCCCAAAATGTGGGTCACCGTGCGGCAAGGGCACCATCAAAGGAGATTCTATCCATGGCAAAGAACAAGAAGAGCAAGAAACGTGAGCCGGCAGCCAACAATTCCAACGATTTGCGCACCCGGAAAAAAGAAGCCGTCATGGGCGGCGACGAAAAAAAGGGCGGACTGATGCCCGTCATCGTGGCGGTGGTCCTCGTGGCCGCCCTGGCAGGGGGGTATACGTTCTACACCCGGCAGTCGACCTCGGCACCCGTGGCGTCCTCCTCCCCCGGACCGTCTGTTCCCGCGAACAGTGCGGCCGTCGCCCCAGGGATGATTGCCTATCCGGTAAGCCTTTTTGAGGACGGGCAGGCCAAACACTTCGAGTTCCAGGATGGCGACCGGACCATCCGTTATTTCGTGATCAAGAGCGCCGACGGGGTCATCCGAGCCGCTTTCGATGCCTGCGACGTGTGCTGGCCGGCCGGCAAGGGCTATTACCAGGAAGGCGATTTCATGGTCTGCCGCAACTGCGGCCGGAAATTCGCCTCCAATCTGGTGAACGAAGTCCAGGGCGGCTGCAATCCGGCGCCCCTCAAGCGCAGCTTGGACAACGGCATGCTGGTTATTCGTCCGGACGATATCCGCAGTGGCGCCGGTTACTTCAAACTATAAGGGAAGGCCTGATCATGACGCTGAAACAAATTGCCATTCAGAATCTACTGCGCCGCAAAGGCAAGGCCATACTGATTCTGCTGGGTCTTGTGCTGGGCATCGGCACGGTGATCACGGTGATCAGCTTTTCCGATGCCGTGACCGGCGACATCAACCACAAACTGGAGAAATACGGCGCCAATATCCTGATTTTGCCGCGCACCGAAAATCTCTCCCTGAGCTACGGCGGTATCCAGATGGGCGGAATTTCGTTTGATATGCAGGAGCTGCGCGAATCCGATCTGGCGGCCGTCAAGGATATCCAATACGCGCGCAATATCGCGGCCATGGGGCCCATGGCCCTGGGAGCCGTCAAGGTCAACGACCGGTCCGTCATGCTGGCGGGGGTGGATTTCGAGGAAGCCCTGATCCTGAAACCCTGGTGGAAAATCGAAGGGCGGCAGCCCGACGGCGCTGGTCTTCTGGCCGGTGCCGAGGCGGCCCGGGTGCTGGGGCTGACCGTGGGCGACACGGTGACGATCGCCGGAAAGAATATGGCGGTCACGGGTCTTCTCAACCCCACCGGGTCCCAGGACGATCAACTGCTGTTTACCACCCTGCCGGCGGCCCAGGATCTGCTGAATATGCCCGGGCGCGTGTCCATGGTGGAGGTGGCCGCCCTGTGCACGGCCTGCCCGATCGAAGCGATGGTGGAACAGATCGGGGCCGTGCTGCCCGGAGCCAAAGTCATGGCCATTCAGCAGGTCGTCAAAGGCCGCATGGATACCCTGGCCCACTTCAAGAAACTGTCCTTCGGCGTGTCGGTGATCATCATTTTTATCGGCAGCCTGGTGGTGCTGGTGACCATGACCGGCAGCGTGCGCGAACGCAAAGAGGAGATCGGCGTGTTCCGCGCCATTGGATTCCGCCAGCAGCACGTCATGCGCATCATTCTGATGGAAGCCACCCTGATCGCCACCAGCGCGGGCGTGATCGGTTACCTGCTCTCCATGGGGGCCACCCGTCTGGCGCTGCTGCTCTTTGCCGACAATCCCCACGTGGCGCTGCCCTGGAATCCGACCCTGGCGGCCGGGGCATTGGCGATGTCCCTGGTGGTGGGCGTTTCGGCCTCCATCTACCCGGCCCTGACGGCAGCCCGCATGGACCCCAACGACGCGCTGCGTGCGCTTTGAGAGGTGAACCGTGAATATGATGATTGGTGAACATTTAACGAAACGCTATGGTCGCGGCGCGGCCGCCGTGACCGCCATCGATGACATGAATTTTGCCATCGCACAGGGGGAGTTCGTGGGGATCATGGGCGAGTCCGGTGCCGGCAAGTCCACCCTCCTGTCCATCATGGGCGCCATGAACGCCCCCAGTGAGGGCGCGCTGCGCGTGGACGGCATCGACGTCTACGGCCTGCGATCGGAGCAGCAGGCGGATTTCAGGCGGGAATTTCTGGGGTTTGTCTTCCAGAGCTTCCATCTGATCGCCTATCTCACGCTGGAGGAAAACGTTATGCTGCCCCTGGCCACCATACGGCTGCCGCGTCGGCAAAAGCGTGCCATGGCCCGGGAGGCCCTGGCGGCGGTTGGACTGGACGGCAAGCACGCACGCCTGCCTCACCAGATTTCCGGGGGGGAGAAGGAGCGCACGGCCATTGCGCGGGCCATCGTCAACCAGCCACCCATCGTCCTGGCGGACGAGCCCACCGGCAACCTGGATTCCCGCACATCCCGGGAGATCATGCGGCTGCTCCAGCGGCTGCGGGACGACGGCACGACCGTGGTGATGGTCACCCACAGCCTGGAATGTGCCGCGTACGCCGACCGCCTCCTGCAGGTGGCCGACGGCCGCTTGGTGACCGCCAAGACCCGGGAAGCGGTGGCCGCCCGGGCCCAGGCCGCTTGAGAACAGACGCCGGGACGAAAGGATTGGAGAATCCCGACCCTCTCGTTCCGGCGCACCACGTTTAAGAAACTACTGCCATCTATTGCTTCCCAGGCTTTCCTGGGGCATAAACCGGTCCATGAGCGATTCGAGGACCGTCTGGTGGGTTTACATCATCCGCACTGCGGATGACCGGTTGTATTCCGGCGTGAGTACCGACGTTGCCCGACGATTTCGTGAACACCAGGCCGGGGGCGTGCGGGCGGCCAAGTATCTCAAAATCCACTGCCCATCGGCGCTCGTTTTTTCACGGCCGGTGGGCAGCCGTTCGCTGGCCCAGAAAGTCGAATATCATATGAAGCGTCTGCCCCGACACCGAAAGGATGCCATCATCCGGTGCCAGCGGCTTGTATTCGACCCCCAAAGCGGCCGCATCACGACCTGACGCCCCCTTGAATAACGCCTATCTTCTCTCCTGAGGGTCGGGGAAGCCGAACAGGGCTTTTTGAATGATGCGGATAAGACAGGCCGTCTGCCGTGCCGTAAAATAGGCGCCCCGCAGCCGGTGATGGTTACGGCGATGCTTCCGTGCGTGTTCTTCTGACCAGAAGAAAACACGCTCCCTTCGTTTGGCGTTCGGCCATCAATCTGCTACCGGCGCCCTGATTGCCGAAGTCGTACCGGCGGCTTTTCGCGGTAGTGCCATGGGGGGAGATAACACCTGCATCTACCTGGGCATGATGTCGAGTTCCATTATCATGGGTAAGGTCTGCGAAATGGCGGGTTTGCGGTGGGGTTTTATCTGACGGCGGTCGTCAACCTGATCTGCCTGATCTTTTTTTACGGTTTGTCACGGCCCCCGGCATTGCTTCGCAGGTGATCTTTCGTTCCGTTGGTGGAGGCTACCCCGACAGAACCGGTCGACAAACAAAAAGGCACACCCCTGTGGCAGGAGGATGTGCCTTTGTGAATCGGTTGTAGGGCTTCTTAGACGACCACTACGTTGGCAGCAGCGGGGCCTTTCTGGCCCTGCTCGATGTCGAAGGTGACCTTGTCGCCTTCATTGAGGGTTTTGAAACCGGGCATATTGATTGCTGAAAAATGCACGAATACATCCGGTCCGTCTTCTTGCTCAATGAAGCCAAAGCCTTTATCGCTGTTAAACCACTTCACAACTCCATTTGCCATGATACCTTCCTCCTTTCATAATTTTTTCTCAAAGTTCCAAACTGGAGGTCGCCACAATGACACATGGAGCAGTCCTTCAGAACGAAACCGGCCCGTCAGGCTGAAACAGGCCTTTATTGATTGGCACCACAATAAAGTTTTTCATTAAAAAATCAAGAAAAAAAAGAAGATACCGCCTGAAACCGTGATTGCGTATTTCTTCCTGAGGAATTGCCAAAAACATAATTTTATATAAAAAACAATCAGATAGAGTTGTTTTAGGATTTGGCGGTTTTGCAAAGAAGCAGGATATGCCGTGGGCGTCATGGCACAATTGATCGGCGTTTAGCGCGTCTCATCCCGGTTAAAAGCCCTCTGGCCGGCGATTTTGACGACTACTGCGGGAAAGTTGAGAAGGGATGCTGGTCCGTCCCGCGATCATTTGAGTTGGATGGCCACCATGGAGGATGATACAGTGCCCATCCATAAATGGCATCTTTGGGCCCGCATCCCGGGTAGATGGTTTGGACCCGGGCGCTTGGCCCGTGATGGCCGGGCGATGTTTGGGGAATATTTCGCATCGCTGACCGGCCGGCCATGATGGATAGGATACCAAGAAAAGAAGAGGAGCAAAAGAAAGATGGGGACCACCCGTACTCCGGATGGTGGGCAGCACCTGACGATGGACACGACCCGCACCCACGAACGCAAGATACCCGAGAGCAGCCGATCTGACTTGCCAAGGGCCCGCAATGCCGAAGTAAACAGGAAGCTTCGTCTTCTTGGCGGTACTGTCCTTGCGCTGATTTTGCTGACGATGGCCCTGGTGCTGCCTTGGCGCTGGTTTGCGCCCCCCACCAGCGCCTTCATGCTGCGCGCACGCCTGCTGAACGACACCCGGGTGCATTACCGATGGACGCCGTGGGACCGCATCTCACCTTATCTCGCCATGGCCGTCGTGGCGGCTGAAGACCAGAAATTCCCTTTTCATCATGGGTTTGATTTCCAATCGATTGCTGAGGCCCTGGAGGACAAAGGCGGACCGCGCCGGGGGGCCAGCACCATTTCACAGCAGGTGGCCAAGAACCTTTTCCTGTGGCCGGGGAGAAGTTATATCCGCAAGGGCCTGGAGGCCTACCTGACCCTTCTCATCGAAACGTTTTGGCCCAAGCGCCGTATCCTGGAGATTTATTTGAATGTGGCTGAATTCGGCCCGGGGATTTTTGGCGCCGGGGCAGCCGGGCGCCAGCTTTTTGATAGATCCGCCCTGCACTTGTCCCTGTGGGAGGCCTCCCTGCTTGCCGCGGTCTTGCCAAATCCCAAGAGGATGTCCGCCAATCGGCCTTCGGCGTATGTGCGCCATCGCGCCGGGGAAATCAGATCATGGGTGCATAAACTGGGCGGGACCCATTACTTGGATGATATGTGACCGTCATTACTATGCCGAACGGTGGCGGCAGGGGTCTCGCAGCGGAGGCGCTTTTCGAGTTCCGCCTTGGTCTTTTCCAAATCGTCCAACGTCTGCTTCAAGCTGTACTCACGGGCTTCGACTTTCACCATCATCATGCCGAAGGCTTCGGCCAGATCCGAAAGGAGGCTGGGGTAGCGTTCTCGCTTAGCCAGTTCGAAGAGGCGTTCGGAGTCCTTCTGGTCGTAGTGGCCGGAGGCAATCTTGCGGCAGGCCTGGTTCAGCATTTCAAACAGTTCCAGGTAGTAGCTTGCAAAATCCATGGGGCGGCCTCCTTGGCAGATAATCTGCGCTTCGGCGTCGATCCGCGGCACATTCCCAAAGGGCGGTCTTAAGCCGACATGTTCCTCTAGTAAGTCTCATTGTTCGTTTGGCAAGCAAGCTCCCGGTCAGGGGTTGCCGCAGGCTCAGCGAGAGGGATGCGGATGGGGCGAAGGGCGTGCGGGGTTTGCGCTATCGCGTTGGGTGATCCAGCGCTTGCCGAACAGCCCGGGCGAGTTTCGCCAGGGTGACCGGTTTACGGATATAGCCGGATATGAGATGAGGTACGCGGGGGTGATTGACATAGCCCGAGCACAGCAGGATCGGAATTCCCGGTTTTATGGCTGCCAGTTTTTCCGCCAGCCTTTCGCCGTTGATGCCAGGCATGGTCAAATCGGTGATGACGATATCGAACTGCCTGGGAGATTGCCGAAAGACCTCCATGGCTTTTCGAGGGTCGCTCATACCGACGACATGATAGCCCAGGCTGGCCAGCATGGATTCTCCCAGGGAGACCAGCATGGCCTCGTCATCGATAAACAGGACGCTTTCCGACCCACAAGGCAGATCTTCGGGCAGGGAGGTGTCGCAGAAGGCTTGCCCCTCGAGGATGGGGAAATAGACGTCAAAGGTCGTCCCCTGGCCGAGAACACTATGGACGTTCATCATGCCCCCATGGTTTTTAACAATGCCGTGAACCAAAGACAGACCCAGGCCGGTTCCTTTGCCTTTTCCCTTGGTGGTGAAATAAGGGTCGAAAATGCGTTCCCGAGTCAAGGCATCCATGCCACAGCCCGTATCGGACACCGTCAGCTTGAGCATGTTGTTTAATCCGGACGGGTTATCAAAGGTGGCGTTTTCACCGCCATCAGGGGGGCGTTCAAGACGCACTTCAAGCATACCGCCCTCTTCCTCCATGGCATGCAGGGCATTGGTGCAAAGATTCATCAAGACCTGATGAACCTGGGTGGGGTCGGCTAAAACGAAAAGCGGTTCATTGTTGATCGCTTGGCGAATCTCAATGGTTGCCGGCAGCGATGCGCGCAACAATTTGAGGGCTTCTTTGACTACACTGCCGATTTGGATCGGTTTTTTCTCCTGTTCGGATTGACGGCTGAAGGTCAGGATCTGTCGGACCAGATCCGTCGCACGTTCGGCCGCTTGTTTCACGTTGCGGAGTTGACCGTGAATTTCCGAATCGGTGGGCAATTGCATCAATGCCAGTTCGGTATAACCGCTTACGGCGGACAGGATGTTGTTGAAGTCGTGCGCGATGCCACCGGCCAGCGTGCCGATGGCTTCCATTTTCTGGGCTTGGCGCAGTTGGCCTTCCAGTTGCTGTTTGCTTTGTTCGGCGGCTTTTTCCGCACTCAAGTCCTGGATATGGAGAATGAAATGGATTGGCTGCCCTAAGGCATTCCGCATCAGCGAGCCGCTGAGGCGCGTGGGGATGGCCTGTCCGTTTTTGTGGGTGAAGGCTTTTTCCACTTGGACCGCAGGGGTTTCATCGGCCATCATCGCCGCAAAGGTTTCACGGAGTTCCTTATGGTCGCTAGGGGACAGGATGTCTCCCAAGGGACGATCGAGAAGTTCTCTCTCCGTGTATCCGAGCAGTTGCTGCAAGTGGTGGTTGGAGGCGTTGATCCGCTGGACCGGGTCCACCAGTAGGATACCGGTGGCGGCATGATCAAAGGCTTGCCGGAAACGCGCTTCGCTTTCCTCCAGTTTGTGATAAGCGACAATATTGTTGAGCGCCATCGCCGTTTGCGCGGCGATGCCTGTCATCAAATCCTGGTCGCTGGCGGTCAACGGCTGCCCTGCCTGAATCTTTCCGACGGCCAGAACGCCCATGTAATGTGTTTCAAACGTCATCGGAACGCATATAAGCGATCGGCATGCGATTTGTTCGAGAAAGGCCATGCAGGCCGGTGGCAGATGTGCGCTGAGCTCCTGAATATCGTTGCTGAAAAGGGTTGCGCGATGGGCGCTGACATGCCTCAGCAGAGCGCTCAGCCGCGGGTCGTCGCCCAAAGAGACGACCTCCCGGCCGCTCTCCTGCCGGTTCGCTGCAAGTCCGAACCCGGTGATGACATCCTGGCCGGATAAAAAGCCGCCTTGAATCATCAGCAGCCCCCAATCGAAATGCAGCTTGTCAGCCATGATGCGGAGTTCCGACATCGCCAGTGCGATAACTTCCGGCCGTGTGGTCACCAGTTGCCCCATTTCTGCCAGGACCGAAAGCTCTCCGAAGGTGCGGGCCAGGCGGTGGGTCATCAGGTTGAAAGAAGCGGCCAGGTCCTCGAATTCATCTCCGCTTTGGAGCATGACGGCGCCGTTGAAATCACCGCCCTGAATGCGCCGCGTGCCTTCCTGGAGTTTTTCCAATGGGACCAAACTCTTCCGGATAAAGCGGATGCTGACCAGCATGATGACCCAAAAGCCTACCAACAGCGAAAGCGGAAAATTGAATTTGAAATTTCGGAGAGGAGACAGCGCGTCTTCCCGGGATTGACTGAGGGTGATGATCCAGTTGCCGGCTTCAAACCGCGATTTCAGAAACAGGTCCCAATAGCAGCCCAGATAGTCTTGACGGTCGTAGTGCCATGTAAAATGATGTGAAGATGTGCTGCGCTGGGAGAGGGTGGCGCGGCGGATCCGGTCCGCGGAAGCCGGAATGGAGCTGATCAGCACATCGCCCGATTGATTCATGATCGTTAATTGGGTAAGCGGCGGAAGGTTGTATTGCTGGCCGATGCCCCATAGATAGGCGGTGTCGATTTCTCCGGTCAGGATGCCTGACGTCTGGTGATCGATGGCGGTCTGGAGACTGATGAAGACACGCGCCGGGCGTCCTTCCCGGATCAAGGTGCGGATAACGCTTTGGCCGGACGATGGCCCCGATTTTAATGGCCGCATCAATATCGGAAGGTCTTCCAGCTCCCCTTGGAGGGGGACGATTTGTCCGTCGGAGACCACCAGCGCCAAACTTTGAAAACGTGAGGACGTGCGGTGATTTATAATATCCTTTAAGGCGGCCGGCGCACCGCTTGGCTTTTCCTGCAGGGCATGGGCCGTCAGGCGCAGTTCACTGTCCGCCAACTCAAGACGATCGTAGATGGACATACCGATGGCTTTGGTCATTTGGCGCAGACGGGAAATGGTCTGGTCCCTGAGCTGGCGATTGACTTGGAAGAAGGAGAGGGTCGATAAGGTGATGATAGGAAGAAAAGAACAACAGACAAACATCCCGAAAATTCGTTTGCCCATGCGGCTTTGGAAAATGGCGCGATGGATACGCGGGGTTTTCATGATAGGGCCATTTCCGGGAGCGCGCCGGCCGGAGGAGGGTCCGACTCCCGATACCAGATGATATTCCTCTGGTGCTTGAGTTGAATGCGAGGCCCCTCATCGGTTATGGTATAGTCAAAAGTAAGGCTTTGCACGGGATTCTTGGCGCGCTCATCGGGCCGATAATAGAGCGTATACCGTTCATTTTTCCCGTTCGGCGTCATAACAACGCGCCGAAAGAAGAAGACCTGCAAGCGCTGCCGGCCCTGCCCGATGGCAAAGACGGCCTCGCTGATATCCAGATAGCGGTCGGCGTAGCGCGGGTCGGCGGTCTTCCAGACGCCCCAGACTTTTTCAGGCATATAGGTCGGCTGATTGGGCCAGTAGCGCAGCATCAAAGCCGAAATGGTTAGCAGGAGAAGGGTTATTTTTATCCATTTCATCATGCACTGCACCTGCTGCCGCATCTATTTTCAGAATTCGGATACCAGCCCCACATAACCACCGTCATTGGCACGGACGATATCGTCCTGGCTGGCCTTGGCCGTAAACGGCGGGACGCTGGATCGGTTCCGTCCCATGCTGTAGAGATCGTAGTCGGAATTGACCGGCACCAGAAAGCGGTCTTTGCGGAGTTTGCTTTTGGGGGTGCCCGCCACCCGCACATACGCGTAGGGCCTACCCCAGGGATCCAGATGACCTCCCATGCCGATTTCCGCCAGAGATACCGGCAGGCGGTCGTTGTCGATAGCGAAATTGGCGATTATTTTTTCCATGTTGCGAATGTCGCTGATGGCCTGGGCGTTTTTGGCTTTCTCCCGATACGTGATGTAATTGGGGACGGCGATGGCCATCAAGGTGCCGATGAGAGCTATGACGATCATCACTTCGACAAGGGAAAACCCACCCTGGTCAGAGGGCAGGGTTTCCCTCAGGCTTGGGGCTGCATTCGCCATTATGCTGAGAGGCCTATTAAATTGTGTCCTGATCTGCCAAATGTGGGGGATGGCGCCTGTACCTTCTTTAAACGCCATGCCGGCTTATGGCACCGGTTATCGGTCAAATGAGAAATTACTTGAAGAATTTTAAACAAATTCAGCGAATAAGGTTGATAGAGAAGGATAGCGGAACCCATGGCAGGAAGAACGCAGCGGGGTTCACGCGGCATACCGCTCGGACTTCACCCATACGGACCAGAAAAGGTCACCTTAAAGGGGGAGATGTGATCGGATGTTCAGAAGGCAGGGATCGCTTCCTCAGCCCGTCTATACCGCGATTTGCCGGTGTTTTCCTGGGCCTCGCCGGGTTTCTGGTGATGATCGGATTGTTGATCCTGGCGGGCTGCGCCACCACGCCGCGCGATGCGGCGGAGGGCGAAAGGGCCGAAATTGGATTTGCCAGTTACTATGCCGATCGCTTTCAAGGGCGTCGAACGGCCAGCGGCGAACGCTATGATCGACAGGCTTATACGGCGGCCCACCGACGGCTGCGGTTTGGAACCCGGGTCCAGGTGACATGTCTCGACAACGGACGATCGGTAACGGTCCGGATCAATGATCGGGGGCCTTTTGTGAAAGGTCGGATCATCGATTTGTCCCACGCCGCGGCCGAGGCTATCGGGATGCTGCAGGCGGGGGTTGTCAAAGTGCGCATCGTGCCGGTGGAGTGATGCTGCGACTTCACGGACTCGGGACAATCAACGGAGCTGCCGTCCCTGTTGCGGAAAGGAAGTACAGGGCGGTTCTGTGGATTGCCGTGACAACGATTTCCCCAAAGCGATCATCGATGGCATCCATGATTGTCAAACGCCATACAATCATGTAGTATCCGTCGCCAATTCCTAAAGGCCAGTTTCTGCCAATGCCGTCCCACCCTCAGACGGATATATTTTTAAATGACATTTATGCGATAATCAGCGAAATAATGTGACAAATTTGTCGTCTTAATTTCGAATACGGAAGACTATACCAACTGGGTAAGCCGGGCAGGTCGTTTAAATTTTATTGCGTTATCAGATAGTTGTAAAATAAAGGGGCAAGAGCGTATTTTTCGGCACAGCCCCTGCTATAGCATGCCGTCATATGGCCCGGCTAGCTGCATGAAGGTGGCTCCCAGTCGTCCCCAACCTGTGGTCTTGAATGGGAAGGAATGTTGAAATGGAACTGAAAGGTAACTGGAACTACCCTACCGCTATTCGTTTCGGTGCCGGGCGTATTTCTGAATTACCGGATGCCTGTCGGGAACTGGGAATGAAGCGCCCGCTTCTCGTGACGGACCCGGGCCTGGCAGCCCTGCCCATGATCGCAAAAACGCTTGCCCATTGCAGCGATGAGGGCTTGGGATGCGAACTGTTTGCCGATGTCCAGGGCAATCCGGTGGAGGCCAATGTCGTCGCCGGTGTGGCGGCTTTCCGGGAGGGCGGGCACGACGGGGTGATTGCCTTTGGCGGTGGCAGCGCTCTGGACGTGGGCAAGGCCGTGGGGCTAATGATCGGCCAAACCCGCCCCATCTGGGATTTCGAAGATCGTGAAGACTGGTACACGCGGGTCAATGTGGGCGGCATGGCGCCGGTGGTGGCGGTTCCCACGACTTCCGGCACAGGGTCTGAGGTCGGGCGATCGTCCGTCATTACCGACGAGCGGGATCATACCAAAAAAATCATTTTTCACCCGCGCATGCTGCCTGCGCTGGTCATCGCCGACCCGGAGTTGACCCTGGGGCTGCCGCCCCACATCACCGCCGCGGTGGGCATGGATGCCCTTTCCCACAATATCGAAGCCTTTTGCAGCCCGTTCTACCACCCCATGGCCCAGGGGATCGCCCTGGAAGGTATGCGACTGATCAAGGAATGGCTGCCCGCGGCTTGCCGCGAAGGCGATAACGTGACCGCCCGGGCTCACATGATGGTGGCCTCCACCATGGGCGCGGCGGCCTTCCAGAAAGGGCTGGGGGCCATGCATGCCCTGAGCCACCCCTGCGGCGCCGTGCTGAATACCCATCACGGATTGACCAACGCGGTGGTCATGCCCTATGTGCTGCTCTTCAATCGTCCGGCGATCGAGGAGAAGATGACCGCCCTGGCCCGCTATCTGGCGCTGCCCGAGCCATCCTTCCAGGCGGTGCTCGATTGGGTCCTGGCCCTGCGGGAAGCGATCGGCATTCCCTCTGATCTGGCCGCTATAGGTGTTACCGAAGCGCATATCGATCAGTTGGCGGCCATGGCTGCCGTAGATCCTTCGGCCGGCGGCAATCCGGTTCCCCTTACGGTGGAAAACCTGACCGTTCTCTTCCGGAACGCCGTCCAGGGCCGGATCGATTGATGGGGGAGACCTTTTCGAAACCGCCGGCCGCGTGGGGCGGAACAGCCCCCCGGGCGATCATCGGGTTGAGCACCTATGGCATCGCCCACAGTGAGGGCTTCAACATTCCCGCCCAATATGTCCAATCCATCCTGCGGGCCGGCGGCCTGCCCCTGTTGCTGCCGACCGCCGCCGTGGATCCGGTGGACCCCTGGATCGAGAGGATCCAGGGACTGGTCCTGATCGGCGGCGGCGATATCGACCCGTCGCGCTATGGCGCCGCTTCCCATGAAACCATTTACAATCTGGACGACGATCGGGATGCCTGCGAGCTGGCTCTGGCAACCGGTGCGTTGCAGCGACGGCTGCCGCTGCTGGCTATCTGCCGGGGCATGCAGGTGGTCAACGTGGTGCTGGGTGGAACCCTGCATCGCCATCTGCCCGAGGTCTTCGGTGACAAGGTGGCCCACCGTCGGCCCCCCCGGGAGACCACGCAGCATCCGGTGGATATTGCGGCCGACACCCAGATTGCCCGGGCCGTAGGTACCACCGGGGTCATGGCGGTTTCCTGGCACCACCAGGCGGTGGATCGTCTGGGGGAAGGACTGCGGCCGGTGGCCTGGGCCGAAGACGGGGTCATCGAGGCCGTGGAACTGGACGGCAACCCGAATCTGCTCGCGGTGCAATGGCATCCGGAGCTTTCCGCGGCTGACGATCCTGCCCAGCAGGGCCTTTTCGACCGTTTGGTAATGCTGGCCACCGGTGCGCGCTAAACCGCCATCCGGCGGATTTTCGTCAGCCAGTAGCCGAATCGGTGATTTCATTTATGAGGAAAACAGCCATGTACGGTTTCATGGGCAAAATCCTTACCGTCGATCTCAGTTCGCAGACCGCGACGATCGTGGCCAGGGACCAGACTTTTTACAAAACCTATCTGGGGGGCGCTTTCATGGCGGCCCGACTCTTTGAGGAGGCGGTCCGGGGCATGGCACCGCCGACCCCGTTCGCCGCGGCCACCCCCCTGGTTTTTGCCACCGGGCCCCTGGCAGGCGCCCGGATTTGCGGGTCCACACGCGTCAATGTGGTATCCCTGTCCCCGGAGACGGCCGGTATTTTCAGCTCCCAGGCGGGCGGTGAGTTCGGACCGGACATCAAACGCGCCGGGTTTGACGCCCTGGTGATAACGGGCGCCTCGCCCGCCCCGGTTTTTCTCGACATCACCAACGACGAGGTCGTCTTTCAGGACGCCACCGCCCTCTGGGGCCTGGACCGGGGCCAGACCTACGACCGTTTAAGGGCTTGGCGGGAGAAGATGGTTTCCATCGCTACCATCGGGCCGGCGGGCGAAAATCGGGTGTGCCATGCCAACATCATGTTCGAGCCGGATCACTACGCCGGGCGTGGCGGCCTGGGGGCGGTCATGGGGGCCAAAAACCTCAAGGCCATCTGCATCGGCGGCGACCGGCAGGTGGTCTTCCGGGACCCGGAGACCGTCAAGGCCGTCAACAAGGCCGGTGCCACGACCTTCACCCAAGCGTTTGCCAAGAACCCCAACAGTTTTCTGGGGGTATTGCGGACCTATGGCACCTTCGGCCTCCTGATGCTCAACCAGGATGTGGGCAATCTGCCGGTCAACAACTTCAAGCGGGCCCAAATGGACGACGCGGATTTTCAGACTGCGGTCAGCCATGCCCGGATCGGCCAAACCATGGTCGGCCGCCGCAACCCCTGCAAGGGGTGCTACCTGGGCTGTAAAAAGAAGTCGGCCGCCGATGCCGGGCACACGGCCCTGGCCGAATACGAGAGCATGGCCCTGCTGGGGCCCAACCTGGGGCTCAAGGATCTGGCACCGGCCATGGCGGCCAGCGAACTGTGCAATCGGCTGGGCATGGATACGATTTCCAGCGGAGCGCTCATCGCCTTTGTGATGGACGGCTTTGCCAACGGCGACCTGGATGAAGGCGAGATGGGGTTTTCCATCCGTTTTGGCGAGGGGGACAAGATCGGCGAGCTGATCCGGATGATCGCTCACCGCCAGGGGAAGCTGGGCAACCTGCTGGCCGACGGGATCATGGCCTGGCGGCGAACCATGGGGAAATCCCTCGCCCGGCATCTGCGCTTCGCCCGCGGCATGGGCCTGCCCGCCCATCTGCCCCGGGTCAAGCCCGGCATCGGATTTGGCTATCTGCACGGCCCCAATCCCGGGGACCACATGAAAGCCGAGCACGACTGGATCGCTTCCAGTCCCGGGGATCTGAAAGCCTTCCACATTTCCGAGACATCGGATGCCTTCGCGCTGGACAGGGTCAAAGTGGATGTCTACCGCGCCACCCAGATCTACTACGCGGCCATGGATAGTCTGAGTGTGTGCATGTTTATCTTCGGCCCCGGCAATATCCTGAGCTATGAGGATATTGTGACAATGATAAACGCCGCCACCGGATTCGACTATTCTTTCGATGCTCTCATGCAGGTCGGCGAACGCGCCATTCAGCTGCAGCGTCAATTGTATACGGCCTTCGGGGGCGCTGATGAGGCGTTGCCGCCCTTCATGGAAACGGAAATCCCCGAAGGGCCCACCCAAGGTGCCAAAATCGATCACGAAGACTTCGCAGAAGCCCGGGAGCACTATTACCGCCTCTGGGGTTGGAAGGCCGCAGGCCGACCGGCAAAGGATTCGTTGCCAACCGTTTGAGAGGACATGGGTCAGTGGAATGTGTACGGGGAACAATCCCAACAACCTGAAAGGAGCCTGGTAGAATGAAACGACGTGATTTTCTGAAGAAGGCCGGAGTAGGGGCCGCGGCGGTTGCTGCCACGACCGTGAATGCCCCTTATGTCATTGCCAGCAAGAAGACCCCCATCAAGTGGCGGATGCAGACCTATGCCGGGCCAGCCCTGGCCGAGCATGTCATCAAACCCCAGATCGATGCCTTCAACAAGGTCGCCAACGGCGAAATGGTGATCGAACTTTACAATGCCGACCAGCTAGTGCCTCATGGGGAGTTGTTCCGCGCCCTGACCAAAGGAACCATCGACGCCGTGCAAAGTGATGACGACTCCATCGCCGCACCGGTGGACGTTTCCGTATTCGCCGCCTATTTCCCGTTCGCCTCCCGTTACAGCTTGGATGTCCCCACCCTGTGGAATTGGTACGGGCTGAACGAAATCTGGGAAGAGGCCTACAGTAAAATTAAGAATGTCACCTGGCTGGGCATAGGTGCCTGGGATCCGTGCAACTTTGCCACAGTCAAGCCCATCCGCCACCTGGAAGACCTCAAGGGACTTCGCATCTACATGTTCCCCACCGGCGGCCGCTTCATGCAGCAGTTCGGCGTCGTGCCCATGTCGCTGCCCTACGAGGACGTGGAGATGGCTATTCAGACCGGCGAGCTGGACGGGGTGGCCTGGTCGGGCATCACCGAAGACTATACCGTGGGCTGGGCCGATGTCACCAAGTACTACCTGACCAATCCCATTTCCGGGGCCTGGGCGGGATCCTATTTTGCGAACACCAACTCCTGGGAGAAGGTGCCCGATCACCTGAAAACCTTGTTCAAGCTGACCATCGACAGCTCTAACTACTACCGGTTGCACTGGTACTGGTGGGGAGAGGCCCATTACCGCACCAAGGGCGGCAAACTGGAACTCACTTCGATTCCCAAGGAGGAGTGGAAGGTCGTGGAAGACGCCGCCCTCAAATACTGGGATGAGATTGCCGCCAAGAATCCAACCAATGCCAAGGTGGTCGAGATTCTCAAAAATTATGCCGCAACCATGGAAGCCGCCGGCCCGCCCTACCGCTATTGATCCCCTTGGCGGTGTGAATTTACTGTCCTGAGATGGTTTGCTTTTACCGGCCGACAAGCAGCCCGGCCGGAAAAGGCAAACCTTTTCATTGTGGGTATGACCGTTTGATGAAGGAAGAACGAAGGGGGCGGCAATGCCTAAAGCGGTAGTGGTTTTCGTGCGATCCGTCGACGCCGTGAACAAGGTGGTCGGCAAGTTTTCGATGTATTTGGTTTTCTTCATGATGGCCATTCTTCTTTTTGAATCCGTATCCCGGACTCTTTTTGACAAACCCCATATTTGGGTCGTGGAGATGGCCCAGTTCACCATGGCGGCCTATTACCTCCTCGGAGGCGGCTACTCCATGATTCTCAGGGGGCACGTCCGCATGGACCTTCTTTACGGCCGCTGGTCCCCGCGGCGCAAGGCGATCATGGATGTGATTACAACACCGTTTATGATGTTTTATCTGATATTTCTTCTTTACGGCGGATTATCCAGCATTGAATACGCCCTCTCTTACGGGCAGACCAACTACACCCCCTGGGCCCCGCCCTTGGCACCGATCAAGATCATCATGACCCTGGGCATTTTTCTGATGCTGCTGCAAGCCATCGCCACTTTTTTCAAAGACATCGCCAAGATCAAAGGGGAGGCGATCTGATATGAGCCATGAAATGATTGCTGTTCTGATATTCTCCTCGATGATGATCATGCTGCTCACCGGACAGCGGGTTTTTGCGGCCATCGGGGGTGTGGCTACCCTTTTTGCATTGATGCTGTGGGGCGAGGGGGGCGCTGAAATGCCCTTCAACGCAAGCTTTGCCCTGCTGAACTGGTATCCTCTCTTGACCCTGCCGCTGTTCATTTACATGGGCTACATGTTTTCCGAGTCCGGCATCGCCAGTGATCTCTACCACATGTTCCATGTCTGGATGGGGCCCATCAACGGGGGCCTGGCCATCGGCACCATGGGGTTGATGGTGGCGGTCTCGGCTATGAACGGGTTGAGTGTGGCCGGTATGGCCATCGGGGCCAGCATCGCCATGCCGGAAATGCTCAAGCGCGATTACGACAAGGTGATGGTCACCGGAGTCATCCAGGCGGGCAGCTCCCTGGGCATCATGGTGCCGCCCAGTGTGGTGCTGGTGCTCTATGGGATGATCGCCCGGCAGCCGGTGGGGCAGCTTTGGCTGGCCGGCGTATTCCCGGGGCTTTTGCTGGCGGTGCTGTTCGTCGCCTACATCGCGATTCGCTGCAAATTGCAGCCGAGCATGGGAGCGGCCCTGCCGGAAGAAGAACGCCGGCAGATCACATGGGGACAGAAAATCAGGCTTCTCAAGGCCGGCATTCTTCCTCTGGTGATCATCTTTTCCATGACCGGCCTCTTCCTGATGGGCGTCACCAGCCTGGTGGAATGTTCGGCCGCCGGCGCCTTTGCCACGACGGTCGTGGCCCGCCTGAAAGGCCGCCTGACCCGGCAGGTCATGCAGGATACGCTCAAGAACACCTTGAGCGTATCCTGCATGTTCATGTGGGTGATCCTGGCGGCGTTGTGCTTCGGCGCCGTTTTCGACGGCCTGGGGGCGGTGCATGCCATCAAGTCCCTGTTCATCGAGCGCTGGGGCTTAAGCCCCTTCGGCGTCCTCGTGATGATGCAGCTGTCCTATATCCTGATGGGCATGTTCCTGGATGATACCGCCATGCTCATTATCGTGGCGCCCCTGTACGTTCCCCTGATTATCAGCCTGGGGTACAACCCGATCTGGTACGGTGTGCTTTACACCATCACCTGTCAGATCGCGTATATGACGCCGCCTTTCGGCTACAATCTCTTCCTGATGAAGGCCATGGCGCCCAAGGAGGTCTCATTAGGGGATATCTACCGCTCCATCGTGCCTTTCGTGCTGGTCATGATTCTTGGACTGGTGATTGTCATGCTGTTTCCCGGAATCGCCTTGTGGCTGCCCAACGCCTACTTCGGGCGGTAAGACCGGGTCGCCGTTGCTTGCCTTGCCCGAAACGATCGATCATGCGTCCGGCCCCAAGACGGCCGGGCGCATGCGTGTTTCTACGCTCAGTGGCCATCCTGTCGACGTTCAATGCGCCAGAAGCTGGAAGACCAGATAGGTTGTGTAGCTCAGATAGCCGCCTAGCAGAAGCAGGCCTTCAATCCGGTTGATGCGGCCCGGTCCCCGGAAGCCGAAGCCGATAACGAAGAGGGAAACGGTGAAGAGCACCATGACCGGCATGTCCCGCGTGAAGATTTCCGGGCCGATCGTCATGGGACGAATCGCGCCGGCGATACCGACCACGGCCAGGGTGTTGAAGAGATTGGAGCCCAGCACATTGCCCAGGGCCAGGTCACATTGCCCCCTGTGGACTGCGACGATGGATGACGCCAGCTCCGGCAGTGAAGTGCCGATGGCCACGATGGTAAGGCCGATGATCAGATCGCTTACGCCCAGCCGATGGGCAATGGTCACGGCCCCCCACACCAGGAGGCGCGAGCTGGCCGTCAAGAGAAGTAAACCGGCAACAAGCCGGAGGCCGGCGCGGCCCCGCGACATGGTTCGGGTTTCGAGCGCGACTTCGATGTCCGTTTTCAGGGCATCGGACTTTTCCCGCATCCCCTGCCGGATGGTCCACGCCATCAGGACGGCAAAAGTTCCCAGCAGCACAAAGGATTCAAGTCGCGTCAGAACGCCGTTCCACACTTGAAAGGCCCCTAATGCGGTGGCGGCCGTGAGGATAGGCAACTCCCTGCGCAGGATTCCCGAACGGACGGTGATGGGACGGACCAGCGCCGCCAGCCCCAGCACCAAGCCGATGTTGGCGATATTGGAGCCATAGGCATTGCCCAAGGCAATGCCCGGGTTGCCTTGCAGAGCGGCCATGGCCGAAACCACCATTTCAGGCGCCGAGGTGCCGAAACCCACGATCACCATGCCAATCAACAAAGGGGGCATGCCCAGGTAGCGGGCGGTGACCGCCGCTCCTTCCACGAATCGATCGGCGCTCCAGACCAGAAGCAACAGCCCTACGGCAACCGCCAGAATAGCGAGTATCATGAGAATTCCTTGGTGGATGGTGCCATCAATACATTCAACCCCTGGAGGTGCCGGAGAAAACACTTCCCATGAACGTTCTGGCCAGCATCGGTTTCCTTCAGCAGGACGGGTGCGGTTGCGGATTTTTCCATAGAGAATTTAGGCCGGCATTTATGGCAACACCACATGCCGGTGGGAAAAAGGGGTTTAGGGAGGCTGCTCCGCGCTGTGGTTGAGCCGCGCGATGATTTGATCCGGCGTTTCCCTGCGGAGGAGCCATTTGAACTGTGCCCGGTAATTGCCAACGGCGCTGAAGCCCAGAGCGTCCACATCATAGATCTGCCACCGTCCTTGTCGGCGAATCATTTTAACGTTGACCGGAATGGCCCTTCCGCGATGCAAAACCCGTACTTCCACTCGGACGCGCGCAGGCGCGAGCCGTATTTGACGGACATATTCGAGTCGTTCGCCATTGTAGCGATCAAGGAGCAGCGGCAAATAGGTGCGTTGGAGAAATGCTCTAAACGCCCGGACAAACGCAGTTTGCTGGGCCGTTGTAAAATTCTTCCAATAGGAGGACAGCACCATGCGTGACATGATGGTGAAGTCGAAGAGGGTCTGGGTAAGCTCGCGGATGCGCGCTTCCTTCGCGGCGCGGCCATTCACGCCGCAATAGGTTTTATCGTTGAGAAGCGCCAGCCCCTGGTTCACCCCTTCCCGCAGCACATCCATGGGCTGCCGGTCCACGGCGGCCGTCGGGGCAGCGAGCGCGAGTACCGCTACCATCAGGACGATTCGGCTGCAAATTATGCGGTTGGTCATGGCAATGGAGAATGGCTTTAAAAAAATCCGGCTTGATGGCCTCCAGGCACTGAAGCGCTCAGCGGCACATATCGGGTCCTATTGTCAGCGCCCATCGGTCCGGAGTTAAAATCGATCACCTCTGGACAGACACTGTAAAAGCAAGAATAGGCATCAGCGAAAGCATATTCAATTCGGATTGACGGCCGTGCGCCCCAAAGGTGCCCTTTTTGTAAAAGAATGGCTGGTTTCCATTGATTTCTCATGGAAATTCGCATAGGCTATCAATAATTGGCTCGCAGTGATGATTCATCTTTCAACCCGGCAAAGGAGGTCTTGTGACAAAAGCTGATTTGATCGAAAAAATGGCGAAGGACTCAGGCATCACCAAAGTCGCGGCCAAAGCGGCGCTGGAATCGTTTTTAGACGGCGTCAAGGGCGGTCTGAAAAAGCGCAACAGCAAAGTGACGATTGTCGGTTTCGGCACCTTCCGCAATGTCTACCGGAAGACCCGCATGGGGCGCAACCCCCAGACGGGGGAGAAGATCAAGATCAAGGGTAAAAACGCTGTGACGTTCAAGGCCGGGAAAAATCTGGTGTAACGCAGCACCTCCAATTTCCCTTTTTCCGCGAAGAAAGGGTGGCTCACGGTCGTCGAGCCGCCCTTTCTTCGTTTGGGAGCGACCAACCGGGGGCAAACCTTGTCGGCCGTATTCATAGCGCGGCAGGTGTTGCGGGTGGGTCGTGGGCAAGGTTTCAAGGGTGGCCTGAAATGATGTTTTTGCCTGACAGAATTTGTCAAGAGGTTGACAAAGACCGTCAACTTTGTGTGAGCTTAAGCTATCTGTCTTCTTGAAATTATGGTATTTATTTGTATAATAAAGGTATTATGGCGGATGACGAGGATGGCACTATTTTTGCTATGGAATCACCGGCAAGGCATTTTTCCACCCATCTTGTCAAAAGCGAATACGTACCGACAGGCGGCTTAGGCGGCAATCCTTCTCGTGTTTATGTGTTGCTGTTGATCGGCGCGGCTAGGACCATATGCTCCTGCCGTTAGGTTTGCTTTAAATGGTTTGAGCGGGCTAAGGCTTCGAAACAATTCTGGGGCAGGGGATGTCAGTATGAGCGAATTATCGCACAATATATCGGCTAGGACATTTCGCAGGACGGATGCCACGTTGCAGGGGCAAATTTCCATGAGCGGCAAGATGCTGGAGGTGCTCATGGCGCTTGACGGCCGCACGGCTCTTGGCGAAGTCGCGCGAAAATTGAATCTTAGCATATCCGATTTACGTCCCCATCTGCAGAAGTTGTTAGAATATGGCCTTATCGAGGAAGTCAAGGAAGACGTGGTTGTCCTTGACCCCGGATTCTACGGATATCTGACCGGACATCTTTCCCGAATCGCCGGCCCTATCGCGGGTGTGCTGGTTGAAGATGCCGTGCTCGAAATCGGCAACGGCTCTACCGATGTGCCCAAGAATCGCGCCGGCGAATTGATTGAACTGCTGGGACGGCAGATACCGGACGAGGGCCAACGCGTGGATTTCATAAAAATGATGCTGTTAAAATTGCGGGAAATGTAAATCGATCGGTGAAGGGAGATAGACCTCATGATCATCCTCTGTGAAGAGTGCGGGAAAAAATACAAGATCGACGATAAAAAGCTGGTCAAAGATAAAACGCTCTTCAACTGCCCGAATTGTAAAAGCACGATTGAGGTGCTCAAGCCAAAACAGGGGGTCGAAGCCATCGATCCCGAATCGGCCTCCATGTCTGCGGACCACAGTGCTGCTTCAGGCTCCTTCCAGACGGTTGGAAAAGCCGAGAGCGCGCCGCCGCAAAGGCCCAAGACGGACTGGCAAGTCGATCAGACGGCGATCCCGAAGCCACAAAAATCAAGCGGTTTGACGGTGGGGCAAAAGCTCTTGTACGTGTTTTTGGCGTTTGTTCTGCTGACGGGCGGCATACTCGCTTTTATTTATATGAAATTCGTCCCTTCGCTGATGCACGAACAAGTCAATTTACGGACCTACTCCATTTCCCAGTCCTTGGCGGCCGCCATTCAGCAGCCCCTCCTGATTAAAAACTATCTCCAGGTCAACAAGATGGCGGAGGCCAATGCTAAATTGCCGGGGGTTGCCTACGTGTCGGTTTTGAATAAAAGGGGCATTGTGATTGCCGGTATCTTCGGGAATGAAAAGCGTTTTGATGCCGCTTTTGTCACCCGGGTTAAGACCGGTGGATTTCCCAAGGAGATCTCCACCAAGAACAGAATCCCCAGCGGCAAAAAGGAAAGCGCTTTGGATTACAGCGTCGGCGGCCAGAAAATCCACGATGTGGCCGTCATGATCGGCGATACAGGGGGAGAAGCGCATGTCGGCCTGTTCACGGAAGATGTCGAAGACGCCGTTCAGAAAAGTTTGATCCCCCTTCTGGTGTTTCTGGGTGTTATCGCCCTCCTGGGTGGCGTCAGCCATTTGCTGGTCGCCCGAACGATATCGGTCCCGATCCGCGCGCTGACGCGGGCTGCGGAAAAGATCAGCCTGGGCGAAATCGATTTACCGATTGAAGTGAAAGGTGGTGGTGAAATCGGGGAATTGGCCGCTTCACTCGAACGCATGCGCTTTTCCATCAAAGCGGCCATGAATCGTCTGCGACGCAATTAAACCGTGCACCCCATTTCCCGATTGGAGAGATAACGATGCGATTTATCTACACCTTAATCTTCATTCTGCTGAGTTTACTGCCGACTCATCTGTGGGCCGCGGAGTCTTACAAGTTGTCCATGCTGCCGCGCTATTCTTCAGAAGAAATCAATCGGAGGATCAGTCCGCTGGCGGAGTATCTGGCCCAAAAAAGCGGGGTCAAGATCGAAGCGGTCATCACCAGCAACTTCACACAATACGAAAAACAGCTGAAAAGCGGGGCCATCGGACTAGGGTATGAAAATCCCTATATCTATACGCTGGTTTCGGGTACCCACGAAGCCCTGGCCATGGCCGTCAAGGGCAAAGACGGCGACAAATTCCGTGGGATCGTTATCGCCCGGAAGGACAGTGACCTGACAAGCCTGAAAGATCTTCGAGGCAAGCTGATTTCGATTGTGGGGTACACCTCGGCCGGAGGATACCTTTCGCAAAAATTGTCCTTGATGGAGGCCGGCATCGATGTGAACCGCGAGTGCACCATTTCCGAAGCGATCGACAACAAACAGGAAAATGTCATTCTTGCCGTTTATACGGGTGAGGCCGATGCCGGCTTTATCCGTGAATCCGCCCTGCATCAGGCCGACAGCTATATTTCGGCGGCCCAAATCAAGATCGTCGGGGCATGCGCCTGGCTTCCCAATTGGGCTTTTTCGGTGAACAGATCGATGCCCGATAAAACCAAGAAGGATATTCAGGCGGCCCTCCTGGATCTGCAACCCGGTCACCCTGTCTTGAAGGCGCTCAAGATCGACAGCTTCAGACTGGCAGGGGACGAGGATTACGATCCTGTCCGACGTGCCTCAGGCAACAACTAACCCCCATGATTACCACTTGGTTGGTGAAACAAACATACAGCAGATAGAGCGTGCCATGAAGAAAATCGCGACCCTTATTCGTCTTTCCCTTTGCCTTGTTTTCCTTTTTCCAGCCCTCTGCGCCGCAGAGGACATCTACGAATTTTCCATGCTGCCGCGGTATTTCCCCAAAAAAATCCAGAGCATGATCGATCCCCTGGCCGAATATCTTTCCGGCCAAATTGGTGCGCGGGTCACCCCGGTCCTGACCAAGGATTTTACGGAATATGAGAACCGCTTGAAGAGCGGTGAAATTGAAATCGGATATGAGAATCCGCTGGTTTATACTAAGGTTTCGGCGAGTCATGAGGTTCTGGCGATGGCCGTCAAAGGGGCGGGGGGCGATCGGTTCCGGGGGATTATCATCGCCCGACCGGACAGCGAAATTCAGACCCTCAGCGATCTCAAGCATAAAACGATCATGATTGTGGGAATGACCTCCGCCGGCGGTTTTCTTTCACAGAAACTCACCTTGGCGGAGAACGGAATAGCCGTGGAAAGCGACTGTGATCTGGAGGTGGCCTCCGACAACAAACAGGAGAACGTCATTATCTCCGTCAGTATCGGCGATGTGGATGCGGGATTTATCAGGGAGTCGGCCCTGCATATCGCCGATCAGTATATTCAGCCCGGAAGCGTCAAAGAGGTGGCTCCCTGCGCATGGCTGCCCAACTGGGCGTTTTCGGTCAATCGCAGCATGCCTGTTGCCCAAAAGGAAGCCATTCGGGCCGCCATGATCGGGTTGCAAGAGAATTCTCCGGTCCTCAAAGCCATGGATGTAACCGGATTTAAACTCGCCACCGACAGTCAGTACGATGTTGTCCGAAAGGTTTTAGAAAACTGATCAGCGACATGGCCGCCCTTTTGGGCGGCCGTTTTTTTCTGTTCGGCATGCTGACAAGCGCCACCCCATTCTAACGCGCAGTGAAGTTTTTCAGCTCGAATGCCATTATCCTCTGAGTCTTATGAGCCCAGCTATTGCTTTGACGCCGCTTTAGCGGGTGCAGAGTGGCTCGCCGTTCCGTTTCCCCTCTGGGCCGCGGCCCGTACCCTCTGTGGTTTTGTCCACGTCCACGCAAACGATACCCGGTTCTTCTGCCCGTGTAAGGAACACCCATCGCCCCAGTGATTTGCCCCGGCGGTCAAGGTCGGCCTCCTTGCAAGGCTCTGGCGGCAGCGCAAGTCGATTTAAAAGCCGTAAAGATTTTCCATATCACACCGATAACATCTCATTGGAAGGTATTCCGTCCGAAGGACTTACCCAAGGCCGGGCGCCGATGCCTCCCGCAGCATGGAAGCCTGCCGCTACGAGAAGGGCATAGGTGCAAGGATGCTTGAAAGCAGCATTTTACATGACCAAGCCACCTTGCACCTGGTCAAATCCATGGCACGTACAACGTGTCACCCAATAGGCCGTATTATAACCCATCCAACATCAAGCTATACCAATTGCACCAATGCTGTCCTACCCGGAAGGGATGCTGGTCGGAAGCGACCCGGTAGCGAGGCGGCACTATAAGGCGTCTATCGTGAGGAGCGAATTCTATTGCAAGCCCAATTAGATTGTAAAGCGCCCGTGGGGCTGCGTGACGGCTATTACGCATCCGATGAATGGTCCTTGACCTTTGATGCCGTCTCGGATCTGATCGTGATTCTGGACAACGACCGCCGGATCATGCGGATTAACCGCGCCATGGCCGAACGGCTTGGGGTTAAGTCCGAAGGTGCTATCGGTGAACCATTCTACAGGATCATTCACCAAGCAGATAGCCCTCCGACAGACTGTCCGCGCATGGCGATGCTGAAAGCCGGCGAAGAGGCCTCCCGTGAAGTTTACTACCCGTGTCTTGGGGGGTGGTTCAACGTGTCGGTCGTGCCGTTGCGTGACAATGCCGGCCGCCTCTGCGGATCAATTCATGTGGCCCGCGAGATCACCGCCCGTAAACGTGCCGCTGAAATGGACCTTGTTCTGTCCCATCTGGGGTTTGAACTGAGCGCGGCACGTAATCTGGACGAGGCCCTGAAGGCTGCCCTGACAGCGGCCTTGGCTATTGATGGGATCGACTGCGGTGGTTTCTATCTCCTCGATCGGGAAAGTGGTTTTTTGGAACTCAAAGACCATCTGGGGTTTTCCGAATCATTTGTCCGGCAGGCGTTCCGCTACCCGAAGGACGCCTCCTATTCCCAATGGGTTAAGAAGGGCGATGCCCTTTACGGTGCCAACACCCGCATTGGCGATCTGCCTGCCGATCCGGCCTTCGTCGCCGAGGGCATACTGGCGATCGGAGTGGCCCCCATTCATCACAGGAAACAGGTGATCGGATCTCTCAGCGTGGGGTCCCGTAAATTTGCCAGCATACCCGGGCAAGCACGAAAAATAGTCGAACGGATCGCGCGATTGATCGGCGGGACGCTGGACCGGATCAAAGCTGAACAACGCCTCCGGGAAAGTGAGGCGCGTTATCGCCTGCTGGCGGAAAACACCACCGACATGATCTCCCGTCATCGTGCCGACGGCACCATCGTTTATCTGTCGCCAGCTTGCCGGGACATTCTGGGCTACGAAGTCGACGATCTGCTAGGCAATGATCCTTACGCCATCGTTCACCCCGATGACGTGGACGATTTGAAGGCAAGCAACGCCGCCATTCTGAACCCGCCGCACCGCGAATCGCTTTGCTACCGCTGTAAGAGAAAGGACGGTGCCTACGTGTGGGTGCGGTCCAATGGCTGTGCCATCCCTGCTGCGGCAGGTGGTTTCGAAATCGTCCTTTCCACGCGGGATGTTTCCGCCGAAAAGAAGATCGAAGACGCCCTCAAGGATGCGCGGAATTTGCTCGAAACCCGTGTTCAGGAGCGAACCGCTACGCTTATGCAGGTTAACAATCGGCTGATAAATGAGATCGAGCATCGTAAGACGGCCGAAGACGCCCTGAAATACAGCGAGCACGAAAAGACGGCGATTCTGGACGCCATCCAGGAGCGGGTGATCTTTCATGATTTAGAGCAGCGCATTATCTGGGTCAACCGCTCGGCCGCCGCAGCGGCGGGGAGAACCCCTGACCAGTTGGTCGGGAGGCGCTGTTTTGAACTTTGGGGGTCCGGCCAGCAGCCATGTGCCGCCTGTCCGGTGGTTGAATGCCTGCAGGACAGCCGTCCCCACATGGTCGAACGCAGCCTGCCGGACGGACGAACGGTGACGATCCACGGCTATCCCTTTTTTAATGAAAACGGCGAGTTGATCGGTGCGGTGGAAGTCACTGCAGACATTACGGAAAAGCGCCAGACCCTGGAGGCCTTGAAAAGCGAACGGGACCGCACCCGCCAGTATCTGGATTTAGCTGGGGTGATGATCCTCGAATTGGATCGGGACGGGTGCGTGACATCCATCAATCGGCGGGGTTGCCAGATTTTGGGCACGCCGGAAGATCAAGTGGTCGGGAAAAACTGGTTCGATCACTTCATCCCGGAAAAACGACGTCGTTATAGAAGGGCGTTGTTTGAAAGGACTATGGATGACATCCTGCAGACCGCCGGTCCTTTGGGATTCGATCAGGAGGAATTCTGGATATGCGCAGCGGACGGCAGCCCCAAATATATCGCCTGGAAAAGCGTGGTTCTCCAGGATGGATCCGGCCAGGCGACGGGCATCCTCAGCTCCGGCGAAGACATTACTCAGCATAAGCTGGCCGAGGAGCAACTATTGCGCTCCAAGCAGCAGCTGCAAACGGTATTCGACGGCATCTCCGATCCGCTGATTATGCTGGATGCCGATATGTGTGTGAAAATGCTCAATCGGGCCGCCCTGATATATCTCGATCGGGAAGCCTACAGTGAGGTGATCGGGACACCATGCGAAGCGATCGCTTGGGATCCATCCTTCCCTGATCAAGATTACCGGACAGCGACTATGCAGCGCGGCCTGCGCCATCACTTTACCCGCAAGAATGCGCAAGCGCCGAATCTTACAGAACAGGTGGATGTTTTCCCCTTGCCCGGGCGAAAAGGGAGGGATGGCGGCGTGGTCATCCATATCGCGGACATTACCGAAAAGCTGTCCATGGAAAAACAGCTGATCCAGGCCGACCGGCTTTCCTCTCTGGGCCAGATGGCCGGCGGAATCGCCCATGAGATCCGCAACCCGCTGACCGGAGTCCGGCTTTTCATGGATATCTTGTCCGATCCCGAGCGTTTTGCCATTGCTCCGCAACAAAAGGAGATCATGGACGAGATAACCGAGAACATCGTCAAGATCGAGGGAATCATCCGACGTGTGCTAGATCTGGCCAAACAAAAGAAACCCTCGATGGAGCGGATCGCGGTCAACGATCTGATCCGCAAGACCCTGATCCTGTGGCAGGCCCGGATCAACAAAGCGCGCATCAGGTTGGAACTTGAACTCGACAGCGCCATACCGGTCGTACAAGGGGATTGGATCGAAATTCAGCAGGTACTTACCAATCTCGTGTCCAACGCTCTGGAGGCCATGGATGCTGGCGGGCGGCTTTCGATCGCAACCCGATCGGGTCCCTCCAGCCTCCACCCGGAGCGCCAGGTGGTTAACATTGCCGTCTCTGACAGCGGCCCAGGTTTTTCCGAGGATGCGCGCCGCAATGTCTTCACGCCTTTCTTTACGACCAAAAGCGCGGGTACCGGCCTTGGCCTGGCCATTTCGCACAAAATCATCGAACGTCATGGCGGCTTGATTGCGGTAGCAAATCATCCCGAAGGGGGCGCCCGTTTTACGATTGAACTAAACGTAGCAGGAGCGTGAACGATGAAGGAAACAGTTCTGATTGTCGACGATGAAAAAAGCATCCGCAGCGCGATGACCCTGCTCCTAAACAACCGCTACCGGGTCTTGGATGCGTCTTCCGTTGCGGCGGCTATGCAATTGCTGGGGCGTGAAACGCCTGATTTGGTGCTGCTCGATATCGGACTCCCGGACGGTAACGGCCTCGATTTGTTGAAAACGATTCATGATGACCGGTCTGACTTGCCGGTGGTCATGATTACCGCCTACGAAGAGACCCGTTCGGTAGTGGATGCCGTGCGCGCCGGGGCCTACGATTACATGGTCAAGCCCATTGATGCCCAAGCCCTGACCCTAACCGTGGAAAACGCCTTGGAAGCACGGCGGTTGAAGCATCAGCTCCGGGCGATTCAGAAGCCTAAAATCGACCACTATAGGCTCGGTGTTGTGGCACGCAGTGCCGTCATCCGCCAAATAGTGGACACGGCGGTCAAGGCAGGCCGGAGCATCGCAACGCCGGTGTTGATCGACGGCGAAAGCGGCACCGGCAAAGGCGTCCTCGCACGGGCCATCCATTACAGCGCCGAAGAGGCGCCGGGTCCCTTTGTGGCGGTCAATTGCGGCGCCATGACAGAGGAACTGGTAGAAAGCGAACTCTTCGGTTACACTAAAGGCGCCTTTACCGGCGCCCGGGCCGACGGGAAATCAGGTCATTTCGAAGCCGCCGCCGGCGGCACCCTGTTCCTGGACGAAATCGGCAACATGCCTCAGACCGCTCAAGCCAAGCTTCTCGGCGTACTGGAAGACCGCAAGTTTCTGCGGGTGGGCGACAGCCGCGAAATAGCGGTGCGCTGCCGGGTAGTGGCCGCCACCAACGCCGATCTGGAAACGGCGGTGCAGGCGGGGCGCTTCCGTGCGGATCTGTTCTACCGGCTAAACGTGGTGCGCCTGACCCTGCCGCCCCTGCGCGACCGCCGAGAAGACATCCTGCCGCTGGCCGAGTATTTTATTGACCAGTTCAACTGCAAGTTCCACAAAGGTTTCCGTACCATGACCGAAGCGGCCCAGGAAAAGCTTTTGGCATATCGCTGGCCAGGCAATGTCCGCGAGCTTAAAAATTGTATAGAGCGGATTATCTTGCTGGAAGAAGGGGATACGCTCCAGGAGGTCCATTTCCCTTTCCTGGTTCCACCCCCCGCCGCGAGTCTGGCAATGCCTCCCCGGGTTTCCCAAAACGGTTTGATACCCTATCGGGAGGCGGTGCTGGCCTTGATCCGGGAGGCGATGCAGCGTAGCGAAGGCAATGTGGTGGAAAGTGCCCGCTTGCTTCAGATGCCGGTCCATAAACTGCGCTACCGCATTAAAAAGTATGGTCTGGGCTCTCCGACACCATGAGCGCCCAAACGCCATGAGAATAATGTCATGACACTATTCTCATGGCGTTAACAAGCTGAAAATAAAACCTTTCTCACATTTTTCCCCCATTCTCCGTGGCGGCCCATGACATTATTCTCATCTCTCCGTGATCTGTTCGTCGATCCTGTTGTTACTTCATCATAACGCCATTGCACCGTAACTATTTGTAATAGCAAGGATAACTTCTTTATCAGCGGGCTTCCTCTGTTGATGGCACGCCGGGTGCAATAAGAAGGCCTCGTTCGATCACGGCAAAAGGGCACGCAGCCAGCACTTTGCCGCAACGAGGAGAAAACGGGCAATGCCGTATAGAATTCTTGCTGTCGACGATGAATCTTCCATTCGCAAAGCTTTGGCCATGGGCCTTGCGTCGCTCGGCTATGACGTCGACGTGGCAGCGGACGGCACGGAAGCTTTGACGTTGGGCCGTAAGGCTCCCTACGACGTCATGCTCATCGATTTGCGTTTGCCGGACGGCGACGGATTGGAGGTCGTCCGCCAGTTTACCAAGATGCAGCCGGAGCTGGTCGCGATCGTCATCACGGGCAGTGCTTCGCTGGAGAGTTCCCTCGCCGCCATCGAACTACAGGTGGGGGGCTACCTTCAAAAGCCCCTGTCAATGCAAACGGTGATTGGCACTTTGAAGCAGGCTATCGACCGGCGAGAACAATTGCAGCAGCGGATTCAGATCAACAAACGGGACCTTCCGACACCCCCTATCAAGGGTGGTGGTATAAAAAAAGAAGCCGTCAAAACAGTGCCCATGCTTGTCCATCAGATTCGCAACCCATTGAGCGCCATTCTCGGCAGCGCAGAAATGGCCCTTTTCGATTTGGATGATCCTCGGGCCCTCCGTAATCACCTGCAAAACATCATTACGGCCACGAAAGCCATTGATCAGATCAATGCTTCGCTGCTTGGCGACGCTAAGCCCGGCGCTAGCTGCTTTGAGGCTGTTAATTTGCGCCAAGCCCTGGAACAGGCGCTTGCCATGTTCCAGGATTTGATGCGCTATGAGGGCGTTATTCTGGAAGTCGATTCCGCCGCGGCTGACGGCGCTGTCCTGGGCATCCGTTTCGAACTGGAGCAGGTCTTCAGGAATCTGATCCTCAACGGCATCCAGGCCATGAAGGACGTCACTGAAAAGAAATTACACGTGACGGCGGGCACCGAGCACGCCGGCCCGCAGTCTCGGGTTGCCGTGCGGTTTTCCGATACGGGCTGCGGGATAACACCCGAAGACCAGCAGCGCATCTTTGAAGCCCGTTTTACCACTAAAACGAACGGCATCGGCATCGGCCTGCCGGTGGTGCGACAGCTATTGCACGGCATGGGCGGCCGTATCGCCTTGGAAAATAGTTCGGAAAGAGGGACGGTATTTGTCGTTTCGCTGCCCCTTCTCGGTTGAAGGTCTGAAAACGTAAAACCAAGGGAGTGTTACATGCAACAACATACATCGACCAAGACCCCCCTTCCGGCTGACCGGGCGGGGAAGTACCTCACCTTCTCATTGGAGGATGAAGAATTCGGTATCGAGATCCTGCAGATCAAGGAGATCATCGGCATGATGCCGATTGCTTCGGTTCCCAAGACACCGGACTATGTCCAGGGGGTGATCAACCTGAGAGGACGAGTGATCCCCGTTATCGACCTGCGCCGGCGCTTCGGTCTGCAAGCCGTTGAAGCCAACGAACGCACCTGTATTGTGGTGGTGGAAGCTGGCGGACGGCGGTCCGGCGGGGATTTGCTCACGGGTTTAGTGGTGGATTCGGTTTCCGAGGTGGTCACCATACGCGCGGAGGATACGGAAGACGCGCCCGTATTCGGTGCCCAGATGGATACGGCCTATCTTCTCGGCATGGCCAAAATCGAAGACCGGGTCCGGCTGCTCCTCGATTTGGCGCCGGTGTTGAATATCAATGAATTGGAATCGGTCTGCAAAGCCGCTTAGCGGCCATGTTTGATTATGCAGAGCTGAAAACGAAAGGAAAATGAAAATGATGTCACATTGGGGTATCGGAAAGAAAATTATGGCGGGTTTCGCCCTTGTACTGTTGCTCATGCTGGTAGTGGGTGGCATTGCCTACTGGGGACTTTCTTCGGCTTCGAGCGGTTTTACCGAATATCGTGAAATGGCCCGCGATGCCAACCTGGCCGGCGAACTGCAAGCCAACATGCTGATGGTGCGTATGAACGTCAAGGATTTCCTCATCAGTGGCAGCCAGAAGGACATTGACCAATACCAGGAATATCTAGAGCAAATGAACGGTTTTCTTGAAACCGCGCAGATGGAGATCAAGGACCCCGAGCGTGCACGCTGGATCGACGAGATTGACGATGCCTTGAAAGAATATTCGGCCAGCTTCGACAAAGTAGCCTTATTGATGAAGGAGAGAAACAGACTTGTGCATGAAGTCTTGGACATCAAGGGCCCTGCCCTAGAGGCCAACCTGACCGACATCATGACCAGCGCCGATGAAGATCAGGTTACTGCGGGCGCCTTCCACGGCGGACTGGCTCTGAAGCGCCTGCTGCTGGCCCGTCTCTACGCCGTCAAGTTTCTCGACAGCAATGACGCGAAGACTGTCGATCGGGTTAGCGAAGAGTTCAGCAAGATGCAGGCCCAGCTCGACACCCTGGAAAAGGAGTTGCGGAATCCGACGCGTCGAAAACTATTGGAAGACGTTTCAGAAGGCAAACAAATTTATGCGAAGGCTTTCTCCGAGTTAGTGAACGTGATCAATGAACGCAACACGATCATCAGTGGAACACTTGATCGCATAGGTCCGGAAGTCGCGGCCGGTGTAGAGCATGTTAAGAAGGATATTAAGGGCGTCCAAGACACGCTTGGTCCGAAACTAGTCGCCAACAACAACCGTGCCGTCACCCTGATGATCATCATCAGTGTCGCCGCCCTGGTTCTGGGCACCTTCCTGGCCGTGGTGATCACGCGCGGCATTACCGGACCGTTGAACCGGACCATCGAGGGGCTTTCCTCGGGTGCCGAGCAGGTGGCCTCGGCCTCGGAACAAGTGTCGGCCTCGAGCCAGTCCTTGGCCGAAGGCGCCTCGGAGCAGGCGGCCGCCATTGAGGAGACTTCCGCTTCACTGGAAGAAATGGCTGCCATGACCAAACAGAACGCCGATAACGCCGGCCAGGCCAATGCCATAATGAAAACCACCGACAAGGACGTGAACGCCGCCACGACCGCCATGACCGATCTAACCGTCTCCATGCAGGCCATCAACGATGCCAGCGAGGAGACCCAGAAGATCGTCAAGACCATCGACGAGATCGCGTTTCAGACCAACCTGCTGGCCCTGAACGCGGCCGTGGAAGCGGCTCGGGCCGGTGAAGCCGGGGCCGGGTTTGCCGTGGTGGCCGACGAGGTCCGTAACCTGGCCATGCGGGCCGCAGAAGCGGCCAAGACCACGGCCGGACTGATCGAGGGTACGGTCAAGAAGGTCGGTGACGGTTCCGATCTGGTTTCCCGCACCGGCGAAGCCTTCAGCCAAGTGGCGGCCGGTTCCGCCAAGATCGGGGATCTGGTGGCTGAAATTGCGGCTGCTTCGACCGAACAAGCACAGGGCATCGAACAGGTCAACCGGGCCGCCTCGGAAATGGACAAAGTGACCCAACAAAACGCTGCCAATGCCGAGGAATCGGCCAGTGCTTCGGAAGAGCTGACCTCACAGGCCGAGCAGATGAACGCCTATGTCCAGGAATTGCTATCACTGGTGGACGGTGGCGGCCGGCGGGGTATGGATGGGGCTCCCATGGGCCGCCCTAAGCTGATCAAGAAAGTCGTCGGGCAAGCCATCGCGAGACAGGTTGCCCATCGGGCAAGCCGAAACGATGCGGTGATCCCGCTGGAAGACGACGAAGTGCTGAAAGCTTTTTAAGCCGCTTTCACCATAGGATAACATAGAGGCCGGCTTCGAAGGGAGCCGGCCTTTTCCAGGGATACGGAGGATCCGTTCAGACCCTCAGGTTAATCGCCACTGGTTTCCATAGCCATCTCACCATGAGACTGTCCCAATCCTTTGGCGACAAGCACGCTCCCGGACGGTGGCCATGGACAGCGAGGCCATGGAGTCCGTCGAAGCCACCCGTCTGCGGGGCGAGGGCACCAGGTGGCGCATACGCCACGAGATCTTGCCCAATGCCATGCAGCCGCCACTGGCGGCGGAGTTCGGGCTATGGTTCTGCTTCATCTTTCTGTTTATTGCCGCCTTGAGTTTTCTGGGCCTCGGCATCGAGCTCCTCCTCACACACACGGCGGATTGGGGCAGCATGGTGTGCGAGAATGCCGGCACCGTCAACTGCTACCCCACCGAATTGTCCGGCGGGAAGAAACAGCGCATCCGCATCGCCCGCGCGCTGGCGGCCGCGCCTGAACTTATCATTTGCGACGAGGTTACCTCGGCCCCCGACCAACTGGTGGCGGAAGGCATCCAGCGATTGTTGCAGGATTTGCAGAACAACCTCAAGGTATCCTACCTTTTCATCACCCATGACCTGGCCACCGTAAAGGCCATTGCCGACGAGATTGTCGTCATGCTTCGGGGGCGGGTGGTGGAGAAGGGCCGCCGGAAGGAAGTGCTGGCGCCGCCACCACGAATACACCGAACGCTTGTTGGCTTCGGTGCCGGAAATGGACCCCGACTGGCTCGACAATCTCCTTGAAGAGCGGGCTTGACCGCCTGCTCCGCCGGTTTTTTGCGGTCGGATTATAATATCCTCGGCATCCATGGCGGTCGGAGCACCGTTGCCGGCGGTGAGTACCCGGCCCGACCGAACAGCTGATCGTATGGCCCATTCCACGGAACTTGTCTCCCTACCACCCATCGTTCGGACACCCTCCCACGCGCCGCTTGCATCCCATTCGTGACGCATTACGTTTGCATATTGCCGCAGGCCGGTGCCCCAGCGCTGCTAAGAGGCACCAATGGCATGCGGCCACCTATTGTTCGTATTCGTTTAAGACAGGAGGACTGTGATGAAAACCGATCCTTGCCGCATCTCACAGGATGAGAAACAGCGGATGATCGCCAACGCCGCCTATTTCCGGGCGGTACGCATGGGTTTGGGCCATACGGATCCTGTGGCGGATTGGCTGGCGGCCGAAGCCGAGATCGAGAACGCGATTAAAACCGGCTGCCGCCGGAGCCTTTCGTTTCCCCAAAAAAAACGGAGCCAACGCGCGGGACTGCTCGATGCCGTTACCGGATGGATGTATCGCGTGACGACCCGCCACCGTCCCGAACCGCACAGCCGCATCGAATAGGGACGGGGGATGCGGCAGTTGCAACGGGGACGGCCAAGCGTGATCGTGCCGCTGCCTTGTAGCCTGACGCGCAGCATAAAACGGTGCTCCCTGCCAGGGCAGCGGTCTTCTTATGGGAGCATCCCCTTGTAAAAATTGATAGGCTGATTCGATTCCGGAGGGGAGCGGTTCACGATGAACAGGGTGCCCTAACGTTGGCGTCCGCCTGGATGCCGGGGATGCCCTGCGGCCCCGACGGCATAGGGCCGCCGGGCGAAACCGATGGGGCCGAGAGGCAGATGGATGGCGCCCAGGTGGAAGGGATGCACCGTCAAGGATGGGCGGCCTGAACCATGGCCCGGGCGATGATTCGACCGGTAGCGGGACGGTTTGGGGCGGTAATGCGGCCCACCGTAGGGCCGGTATCCATAAGTCGTGACCGGAATGAGGTAGCGGCGGTTCGCTGCCCAGCGCGCATAGCGCGCCTCCACGGCTGCCAGGCGCTGTTCGGTCTCTTGCAGGACTTGTTGTGTCTTTTGTTCCGTTTCGGCAAGGCGGCGTTCCAATTCCGCCCTCTGGTCAGCCTTCTGGCGGGCTAATTGGGCTTCGCGTTCGCGGAGCAGCATCTGCTGTTTTTCAGCCTCCTGCCGGGCCTGAACGGTCGCCTCATCGGAACCCCCTTCTTCCGTCGGGATGAGAACCTCGGCATGGGCGGGCGGATTCAGATTGGAAATATGCCGGATACCGTCCGCATCCTTCCAGCTATAGATATCGGCCCATGCGTGCGGGATCCATAGGGTGCTCACTAAAATACAGATCCAATAGTTTCTGGTTTGCATGGGAACCTCCCTTCGGTGGGTTGCGACTCACCAATGACCGACATCAATCCCTTGGCGTTCACCTCTAAACGGGATGCTATCCATCATTGTTCCCGCTGACAACGGCGGAAAGAAGCGGGCTAACCGGAAGCATGTCGCTACGCTTTTTACCCCTTTAAGGAATAAGACGCCCCAAGCGGATAAAGCGTCTACATCGCAGGGCAGAGGGCGGTAATTTCAGGGCCTGTATGGCCCATCGTTGCGGCCTGTGTCCCGTCCCCGGAGATAGGCCACCAGGATGCCGACCGCGGCCACCGCGGCCCCGGCCAGCATGGCCTGCCGGAAGGCGGCCATGAAGGCTGGCGCCAGGGCGGGGGTGTATCGCTTCAGATCGTGTCCGCCGTTGAGGTGCCGGAAGGTGTTGTTGAAAATCAGGCCGGCCGCCGCCACGCCGATGACCATGCCCAGGTTGCGTGCCGTGGCCACGCTGCCCGAGGCGATCCCGCGGTGCTGCGGCGGGACGGCGCTCATGGCGGCGGCGCTGTTGGGGGAGATAAAAACGGCAATCCCGATGCCGGCCAGGGCGAGCCGCCAGGCCATATCCAGGGTGGTCGCCTGGGCCGAGAGGCGGGAGAGCAGGAAGAGGGCTACGGCCATCAGGGCCATGCCCGCGGTGCAGAGCAGCCGGGATCCCATCCGGTCCGAGAGCGCACCGGCGATGGGGGCGCAAAAGAACAGCAAGACAAAGGGAATCATCATGGTGAGGCCCACATGGTTCATGGAAAAGGCCAGGGGATGAACCATGTAGAACGGCATGAGGAAGGTGATGAAAAACAGGCTGATAAACACCACCACGGCCGCCACGACCGAGAAGACAAAGAGTCTGATCCTGAGAAGGGAGGGCGTGAAAATGGGGTGGGCGCTGTGGGTTTCCACCCATGCTAAAGCGGCCGCGCTCGACAGGAAAAGGAACACAGCCAGGCCTATCTTGATCGAGGTCGCCCCCCATTGATGGAAGTGGCTCAGGCCCGTGATAAAAGCGCTGAAGCAGATCACCAGCAGCAGGGCCCCGGTCCAGTCCAGGGGAGCATGGTGCCGGGTGACCGGCTTGCGGGGGAGAATCCGCAGGGCCGCGATGGTGACCACGATGCCGATGGGCACATTGATGTAGAAGATAACCCGCCAAGGGAAATGCTCCAGGAGCAGGCCGCCCAGAGCGGGGCCTGTTGTCAGGCCGGCCGCCACCACCATGCCGACCATGCCCAGGATGCGCCCTCTTTCGGAGAGGGGGAAGGCATCCACCACCAGGGCCTGGGAACAGGCCATCAGCATGGCCGCCCCCGCCCCCTGCAAGCTCCGCGCGGCAATGAGCCCCGTCGCACCGCCTGCCAGGCCACACAGCAGCGAGCCCGCGGAAAAAATGATGAAGCCGCTGCAGTACACCAGCCGCCGTCCCCGGATGTCGCTGAGCCGGCCGAAGGTCAGCAGCAGCGATGAGACGGTCAGGAGGTAGATCATGGGGACCCATTCGATCAGGGCCAGGGTTACCTGAAAGTCGTCCATGATGGCCGGCAGGGCGATATTGACGATGCTCGAGTCCAGGGTGGACATGAACACCCCGGCGGCCACCAGGGCGAAAACCAGCCATTTGGACGGGAATGCGGTCGTCGTGGGCTCATGGGGGCGATCGGTTGTATCGCAGGCGTTGGAAGTATCGTCCACTGTGCGTCCGTCCAGCATTGAAAAGGTTCGTTCAAGTCGGAAAATGGGTTGGCGCTTGCCGCCCTTATGGTGGCCTTCCCCATAGACGACCGTGGCGGAAGGATCGCGCTGCCCTCCCCTTCTTTATTACACGCCTTCACGGTGGAATGACAAGGACGCTCTGGACCGCCGCTACTTACCCTGCGTTTCGCGCCACAGGGCGGTCGACCGACCGCCCTGTGGGGGTGAGGCCATGAGCGGGTGCGTCATCAATCTTCCATCAGATAAAACCCGGCGATAATCAAACCGCTTACGATGATGGCGCTCACGATCATAGCGATAAAGCGATTGGGATCCATCCGAAGGCCCTGTTTAGCGTTGATCTGGGCCAAACCATAGCCTACGGCCAGAAAGACGATGATGGCGATCAAACCATGTGTGGCCCAGTGGTGTCCGGTCGCCTTCGCCATCCAGCCAAGCAGACTTTTATTGGATTCTTTCAAGACGACCAGAACAGCGCTGAAGAGGCTGGTTACCGCCAGTGACACTCCAAAAGCGATCGTATACTTGCCGATATCATTCGTTTCCATGTCGAACCTCCCTCTTCTATTGCTGCAGCAGGGCAACCTTTACGCCCAATCCGATGATCGCACCGGCCCCATCCATCGCCACGCCGATCAATATGATCAGACCGGTCACCCAGAGCACCACCTTGCGGGTCGCCTTGTTCAGGTCCAGATTGTGCCACGCGGCGATCGGCAGATAAGTGGTCAATAGGAGCAGCATGATCACCACATGCTCCTTCATTTCCATGAAGAAACTGTGCGAAAACGGCCACGGTCCCGCGAGGATTCTGGCCTTGTCGGCGCCGTAGAAAACGACATACCAATAGCCCCCGATAAGATACGCCAGCCACATGGCCAGGGGGATGAGGACGCTTAGGGTTCTGATGCGGGACCGATTGGCGTCGTTCGCGTTGAGGACGTCCACAAATAGCCAGACAGCGCCTAGGATGCACAGCATGCCGAAGATGACGTGAGTCATCAAAATGATTTCAGTCATGATCCACCTCTCTTGTCGGATAACCCGTCACAACGCGCCTGCTGTTCAGATGGCGTCGCGGTAAGCATCGCAAGGGCGTTGCGCCAGAGTCTTGGGTTTAAACGAGAGGGATTAAAACCGGGTAAAACAAAAAGAAGGGAAAAACATGGGGAGGCGTATTTGGAGACAGACGGGAGGACCGAAGGCCCGGTCCGCTGAATCTCTGGCCGAGATACAAAAGTTGCGGTGTGCGCAAAAGTCTCTATCAAACGGAATTGGTACGTCTTTCTATTTTATCATTTTTTTATCCCCCAAAGTTCTTCTTGATCGCGCATGCCTCAAAATGGATCTATGCGCCGTCAATTGTGCATGGAAACCATGCGATAAAAATAGCTTATGCACATTTGGACGGCTGTCAATAGACCCCCCCAAAACAGAGTCCGGCCGTGAGCATGGAATCGAGGACGGCCGGTCACCGGCAACCTTGGAGCCCGGGGGACGCCCTGTCCGGGAAAAGAGCCTTTGACGCCTCAGAGGTACTCAAAGGCGGCGGGGATGGTTTCCACGGCAGATGGTGCCCGTTTGGCCGAATTGCCGCCGCCGCGCTCTCAAATTGCCTCGTTAGACCGCCCAGCGCTTGTGCACATCTTCATAATGGGCAATTTTCCGGCGGCTGCCGATAGCGAAGGGGATCCGCTGGGGCACCGTCTGGGGGATGACTTCCAGAACGGATTGGGTGCCGGTGGCCGCTACGCCGCCAGCATGGCCAGGGGGGCGCACTCATAGAGCAGGCGCAGTTTTCCCTCGGGCCGTTGGTTATTCTGGAGATTGGGGGTAGAAATAGATGCTGCCGCGGTGCAGGATCTGGTGCAGATCGGCGGCCAGCGCCCCCGAATAGCCCAGCGTATGCCGCCCGCCGCCCTCCGTCATCAGGCCCTGCCAAAAGTTCTCGGCCGGTTTGTACCAGCCCTGATCTATACCCTCAATAGGGTGTGGGCTGACGTTCAGGGCTTTATTCCCAAAATTCCGGTTCCAAACTTGACGGTTTCGTAAAAAGTCCGATATCGGCGTTACGCTTCATCTTTCGTCACTGCGGCGTACGCTAAGTACGCCTCATTCCTCAAGATTCGCAAGCCTTGATCTCGAACATTTTACGAAACCGTCTGAACAGTGACTTTTTACGAGTCCATCAAACTTCGGGGCGGCGCCCTTTTTCGGTTCCATCCACCGATCCCCATCCATGTCGGCGAGAAGCTCCGGTAGGGTATACACACTTTGCGCCTGCGGAATTGGGTGAATCCTGTATTTAATTTTCCGCCGCTTGCAGTAAAGAAAACCAGCAAGGGTAAGGGTCGCACCGCGCCCTGCCTCACGTTCTCCGTTTGAAACCCACACGAACCGCTAAAGGGAAATTCGCATGCAACTCGTCCAATTGTGGCCACTGGTACTCTTTCTGGTTTTGTCAGTGCTGGTGGTGGGCGGCATGCTGATCCTTTCGTCCGTTCTGGGACAGCGCCATTCCGGCGGGGCCGCAGCGGAAACCTACGAGTCCGGCATCGTGTCCACCGGCAGCGCGCGCATGCGCTTCAGCGCCAAGTTTTATCTGATGGCCATGTTCTTCGTCGTTTTCGACCTGGAAGCGGTCTTCATCTATGCCTATGCGGTGGCCTTTCGGGAACTGGGCTGGTCCGGCTACGTCGAAATCGTCATTTTTATCGCGGTCCTGGGCGCGGCGCTTTTCTACCTCTGGCGCGACGGCGCACTGGAGTGGGGGCCCCAGGGCAGCCGGGTAAAGCATTGCCCCGGCCTTGGCACAGGGAATTCCAAAACCATCGAACCTTAACACCAGCGACGGTCGAACCATGAAAAATGCAGGCGACATCTTAAGGGAAAAAGGGGCCGAGACGTATACCACCGATCCGGCCAGCACGGTTTTTCACGCGCTGGAACTGATGGCCGCCAAGGACATTGGCGCCCTGCTGGTCTTCGACGGCGGCCGGATGGTGGGGCTGATTTCCGAGCGGGACTATGCCCGCAAGGTCATCCTGAAACATAAATTCTCCAAGGACACGCCTGTGGCGGACATCATGACCAAGGATGTGATCACCGTAACGCCGGCCACGGACCTGGAAATCTGTATGGAACTCATCACCCATCACCGCGTACGCCACCTGCCCGTGGTGGAGGAGGGCGAAGTGGTGGGCATCGTTTCCATCGGCGACATCGTCAAAGGCATCATCGAACACAAAGAATTCATTATTGCGCAGCTCGAGACCTACATCAAAGGGGGACACGGGTAGCGCGGCCGACCCCAAGGGGGCGATCCGGCGCAGCGACGCCCGATGTGGCCGGAGGCCTCTTTTCCAGAGACGTGGTCCCTTCCCATGTTCAGAACCGGCCGCTTGTTTAGCGGTCCATAAAGGGTAGCAGACGTATGCGATGGTGGGTAACTAAAGCCGGTACGGCCACGGAAGACGATGCCGCGCAAGAGATGGTCCGACGTCATCTGGTGTTCGGCAAGCTGCAGGACCTTCTGGGATGGGGGCGCAAGTACTCCCTCTGGCCCTTCAACTTCGGTTTGTCCTGCTGCTATGTGGAGATGGCCACCAGCCTGACCAGCCGCTACGACATCGCCCGTTTCGGCGCCGAGGTGATTCGGGGAACGCCGCGGGAAGCGGATGTGATGATTATTGCCGGCACCCCCTTTGTCAAATGCGCCCCGTTGATCCGCAGGCTCTATGAACAGATGATGGAGCCGCGCTGGGTGATTTCCATGGGATCATGCGCCAACTCCGGCGGCATGTACGACATTTACAGCGTTGTCCAGGGCGTGGACAAGATCCTGCCCGTGGACGTCTATGTGCCCGGATGCCCGCCCAGCCCGGGGGCTTTCATGGAAGGCTTGCTCCTGCTGCAGGAAGCCGTCCAAAAGGACCGCCGCCCGGTGAGTTGGGTGGTGGGACCTCAGGAGACCGTCCGGGCGCCGCGGCCGTCCCTGCGCGACCTCAAACGCGAGGCCCGCCGGCAAACGACCAGCCTGCGCTCGCCCGACAGGCTGGAGGAGGGGGAAGATGGCTGAGCCCCACGATATCGTCGCGCAACTGCAGCAGCAATTTCCCCAATCCGGTGCCCAGCTTCAGGAGACCCGGGACGCGATACCGACCCTCTGGGTGAAAGCTGAAGACCTGCGTCCGACCCTGCAGTTTCTCAAGACCGGCCTGGACGATCCCTATAACATGCTCTTCGACCTGACGGCCGTGGACGAGCGGCTGCGCCGTCACCGGGAAAATCAGCCGGACAGCGATTTTACCGTCGTCTATCACCTGCTGTCGCTGAACCGCAATGCCGATGTCCGCCTCAAGGTGGCCCTGGCGGGGGAGCACCCGTCGCTCACTAGTATTACCGACCTGTGGCCCGCGGCCAACTGGTACGAACGGGAGGTTTGGGACATGTTCGGGGTGGTTTTCGACGGGCATCCCCATCTGCGGCGGATCCTGCTGCCGCCTACCTGGGAAGGCCACCCCCTGCGCAAGGAATTCCCGGCCCGGGCCACCGAAGCCGGCCCGTTCGTGCTGAGCGCCGAACGGCAGGATGCCGAACAGGAGGCCTTGCGCTTTCGCCCGGAGGAATGGGGCATGGCGACGACCGGGGCCGATACCGATCTGATGTTCCTTAATTTTGGCCCCCAGCATCCTTCGGCCCACGGCGTCTTCCGTATTCTGCTGCAGCTCGACGGCGAAGAAATCGTCGATGCCGTACCCGAGATCGGGTATCACCATCGCGGCGCCGAAAAGATGGCCGAACGGCAGACCTGGCACACTTTTATCCCCTATACCGACCGCATCGACTACCTGGGCGGGGTCATGAACAACCTGCCTTACGTGCTGGCGGTGGAGAAATTGGCCGGCATCCGGGTGCCGGAGCGGGTCGAAGTCATCCGGGTCATGCTGGTGGAGTTCTTCCGCATTGCCAGCCACCTGGTCTGGTACGGCACCTTCGCCCAGGATATCGGGATGATGTCCCCGGTGTTCTATATGTTCAACGATCGGGAACGGATCTTCGACATTATCGCGGCCATCACCGGCGGCCGCATGCATCCGGCCTGGTTCCGCATCGGCGGGTTGGCCCATGATCTGCCCCGGGGGTGGGATACCATGGTGCGGGATTTTCTCGATTCCATGCCTCCCCACCTGAAAGAGTACGACGAACTGGTCATGCAAAACCGCATGATCAAGGCCCGTACCCAGGGGGTGGGGGCCTATTCCCTGGCGGAGGCCGTGGAGTGGGGGGTCACCGGTCCGGGGCTGCGGGCCTGCGGACTGGAATGGGACCTGCGCAAGAAAAGACCCTACAGCGGCTACGAGCGCTTCGCGTTCGACATCCCCACCGGCCGTTGCGGCGACTGCTACGACCGCGCCGTGGTACGGATCGAAGAGATCCGCCAGAGTCTGCGGATTATCCGCCAATGTCTGGACAACATGCCGGAGGGCTCATACAAGGCCGACCATCCCTTGGCGGTGCCGCCGCGCAGGGCACGCACGCTCGAAGATATCGAGACCCTGATCACCCATTTTCTGGCGGTCGGCTGGGGACCGGTGATGCCCCCCGGCGAAGCCATGGTCACCGTCGAAGCCACCAAGGGCTGGAACGCCTATTATCTGACCAGCGACGGCGGCACCCAGTCCTACCGGACCCGCATCCGCACGCCGTCCTTTGCGCACCTGCAGATGATTCCGCAGTTCTGCCGTGGGATCCTGATCGCCGACCTGGTGGCGATCCTGGGCAGCATCGACTATGTCATGGCGGATGTGGACCGTTAACCGGCCGGGGCTAAACGGCCCAACCGGCCGAAATGTGGCGTTGCCGCCCCTTTCGCCCAGTTGGCGATCCACGGCCGGTCAAACCTGGCACCAGGTTTCGGAAATGATGGACCGAACCGACAACGCAGGAAGAACAACCGCATGCTGACAGCCGAGGAAATCGAAGAAATCAAAGCCGAATACCCCCGCTACGAACAGCGGCAGGCGGTCTCGGTGGAGGCCCTGAAAGTCGTCCAGCGCCACCGCGGGTGGGTGTCCGATGAGGCCCTGGCGGATGTGGCCTGCCTGCTGGAGATGGACGTGGCCGAACTGGACGCCGTGGCCACCTTCTACAACCTGATTTACCGCAAGCCGGTGGGCCGGCACGTGATTCTGGTCTGCAACAGCGTGAGCTGCTGGGTCATGGGCGGGGAGACGATCCGCGAATGTCTCGAAGCGCGTCTGGGCATCAGGCTGGGCGAAACCACCCCGGACGGCCGGTTTACCCTGCTGCCGGTGGTCTGCCTGGGGGCCTGTCATCAGGCCCCGGCCATGATGATCGACGACGATCTTCATCACCATCTGGATCCGGCGAAAATCGACGCGATCCTGGAAACGTATCAATAGAGGCCCTAAACCGGTATGGAAACGCCCCTGACCGAACACATTCACCCGGACAAGCCCCCCCTGGATATCGACGCCTATCGTAAAGTCGGCGGCTACGCGGCCCTGGACCAGGCGCTGCGCATGGCCCCCGAGGATATCATCCGCCAGGTGGAGGAGGCCCACCTGCGCGGCCGCGGCGGAGCCGGTTTTCCCACGGGCCGCAAGTGGAGTTTCATCCCCAAGGGCCCCGACGCCGTCCACCCCAAATACATCGTGGTCAACGCGGACGAGATGGAGCCGGCCACCTTCAAGGACCGGGTCTTGCTGGAGGGCAACCCCCACCAGCTCATCGAAGGCATCGTCATAGCGGCCTGCGCCGTGCAGGCGGACATCGGCTACGTGTTTCTGCGGCAGGCCTACCGGCGCGCGGAAAGACGCCTGCGGCGGGCCCTGGCCGAGGCCTACCACGAGGGCTGGCTGGGGCGCGACATCCAAGGCAGCGGATTCAGTTTCGACCTTCACCTGCATGTGAGTGCCGGGCGCTATATCTGCGGCGAGGAAACCGCGCTGATCAGCGCGCTGGAAGGCCGGCGCCCGGTGCCGCGCGCCAAACCGCCCTTTCCCCCGGTGGCGGGCCTGTGGGGCAAACCCACCGTGGTCAACAATGTGGAAACCCTTTGCAACGTCCCGCACATTCTGCGCAAAGGCCCCGAGTGGTTCCGCGGCCTGAGCCGCTGCGGGGACGGCGGCACCAAGATCTACGGCGCCAGCGGCCGGGTGCAGCGCCCGGGGGCCTGGGAGCTGCCCATGGGGACCCCCATGCGTGAGATTTTCGAAGACCGGGCCGGCGGTATGGCCGAAGGCTATCGTTTCCGGGGGGTCATTCCCGGGGGCGGCTCCACCGATTTTCTGGTCGAAGCGCATCTGGATACTCCCATGGATTTCGATTCGATCCAGAAGGCCGGCAGCCGTATGGGCACCGGCTGCATCCTGGTGCTCGACGACCGAACCTGCCCGGTGGGCATGGTGCTCAACCTGATGCGGTTTTTCGCTCAGGAATCCTGCGGCTGGTGCACCCCCTGCCGGGAAGGCCTGCCCTGGATCGTGCGCCTTCTGGAGGCCATCGAATGCGGCCAGGGGATTGCCGCGGACCTGGAGCAGCTGCGCCGCCACGCGGAACTCCTGGCGCCGGGGCATACCTTTTGTGCCCTGGCACCGGGGGCTGTCGAGCCGCTCAGCAGCGCCCTGCACTACTTCGAAGCGGATTTCGAGCGCCACATCCGCCAACACCGCTGTCCGTGGAGCTGATCTATGCCCACCATTATCGTGAATGACGCCCCCTATGAAGTCCGGGAAGGTCAGAACCTGCTGCAGGCCTGCCTGTCGCTGGGGTTCGATATTCCGTACTTCTGCTGGCATCCGGCCTTGCACGCGGTCGGCGCCTGCCGCCAGTGCGCGGTCAAACAATTCCGAGACGGCGCCGACCGGCATGGCGATATCGTCATGGCCTGCATGACGCCGGCCGCCGAAGGCACCCGCATCGCGATCGACGATCCGGACGCCAAGGCGTTTCGTGCCTCCGTGATCGAATGGCTGATGATCAACCACCCCCACGACTGCCCGGTCTGTGACGAGGGCGGCGAGTGCCACCTGCAGGACATGACGGTCATGACGGGGCACAATTACCGCCGCTACCGCTTTACCAAGCGCACTTTCCGCAACCAGGATCTGGGCCCTTTCATCAACCACGAGATGAACCGCTGCATCCAGTGCTACCGCTGCCGGCGCTTCTATCGGGATTATGCCGGCGGGACGGATTTCGAGGTCTTCGGCAGCCATGACCGGCTCTACTTCGGCCGGCCCCAGGAAGGCCCCCTGGAGAGCGAATTCAGCGGCAACCTGGCGGAGGTCTGCCCCACCGGGGTCTTCACCGACAAGACTTTCAAAGCCCATTCCAGTCGCCAATGGGACCTGCAAGTCGCCCCTTCGGTCTGCGTGCACTGCGGGCTGGGCTGCAACACCCTGCCCGGCGAGCGCTACGGCGAACTGCGTCGAATCCGCAACCGCTACCATGCCCGCCTGAACGGCTATTTCCTCTGCGACCGGGGCCGCTTCGGCTATGACTTCGTCAACAGCGAGCGCCGCATCCGCCGCCCCCTGTTGCAAGCCGACGGCACGGCAGGGCAGGCGCCCGGCTCCCCTGAGGCGGCCCTGCAACAGGCCGCGGCCTGGTTCAGCGAAGGCCGGCCCGTGATCGGCATCGGGTCGCCCCGGGCGTCGCTGGAAGCCAATTTCGCGTTGCGCGCGCTGGTGGGGGAAGCCAATTTCTACGCCGGGCTGGCCGGCAACGAGCTGACCCTGCTGGAGGCTATCCTGGCCACCCTGCAGCGCGGTCCGGTGCCCGCCGCGGACCTGCAGGAGGTCAGTCAGGCCGACACCGTCCTGGTGCTGGGTGAAGACCTCACCAACACCGCCCCGCTCCTGGACCTGGCTTTGCGGCAGCTCGAACGCCCGGTCGGTTTTGGTCGCGCCGCCCGGATCCAAGTCCCGGTCTGGAATGCCGCCGGCCACCAGGCCGTGGTCCAACAGGAAAAGGCCCCTTTGTGGATCGCCACGCCTTGTGTCACGAAACTGGATACCATTGCCAGTGGCATTCATCGCGCTTCGCCGGCCGGTCTGGCGCGCCTGGGCCAGGCCATCGCCCACCGGCTGGATGCGCAGATCTCTGACGTTCCGGAACTCGATGACGTCGCAACCGCGCTGGCCGAGCAGATCAGCGCTGCGCTGGCCGCGGCCAAGCGTCCGGTGGTGATCTGTGGGACGAGCACCGGCTGTCGCGCCCTGGTGGAAACCGCCGCCAACATCGCCTGGGCGCTCCATTCCGGGGGGCGGTCGGCGCGGATCGTGCTGACGGTGCCGGAGTGCAACAGTATGGGACTTGCCCTGCTGCAGCCGGCCGGTGGGCTGGAGGCCGCTCTGGAACGCCTAACGGGCGAGCCGGCGCCGGCGGTCGTGGTGCTGGAAAACGACCTCTTCCGGCGGGCGCCGGCCGACCAGGTGGAGGCTCTCTTGAGCCGTGCTGCCGGGTGCGCCGTGATCGACCACACGTTGACCGCCACCGGGGAGCGGGCGCCGGTGGTGCTGCCGGCGGCCACCTATGCAGAGTGTACCGGGACCCTGATCAACAACGAGGGCAGGGCCCAGCGGTTTTTCCAGGTGTTGCCCCCGGCCGGAGAGGTACAGGCCAGCTGGCGCTGGATCCGTGATCTGGCCGCGGCGGCCGGCCGGACGGAGATGGCCGCCTGGCAGCGGCGGGACGACGTGCAGGCGGCCATGGTCCAGGCCCTTACGCTCCTGCAGGGCGTTGAAGCGGCCGCCCCCGGTTGGAATTTTCGTGTGCTGGGGGACAAAATTCCACGGCAGGGGTTCCGCTACAGCGGCCGGACCGCCATCCAGGCCCAGATCGACGTGCACGAACCGGCACCGCCCCCGGACCCGGATGCGCCCCTGAATTTTTCCATGGAAGGCTACGGCGGCACGCCGCCGCCGGCCCTGCTCTCCCATTATTGGGCGCCCGGGTGGAATTCGGTCCAGTCCCTGAACAAGTTCCAGGAGGAAATCGCCGGGCCCCTGCGGGGGGGCGATGCGGGCGAGCGCCTCCTAAAGCCGGCCCTGCAGCAAGAGATTCCCTACCATCCCGCCGCGTCGGCCGTGTCCCGGGATGGAGAGGATCGCTGGCAGGCGGTTCGGCTGTACGAAATTTACGGGTCCGAGGAGTTGAGCGTGATCGCCCCGGCCGTGGCCGAACGGGTTCCCGCGGCCTACGTCGCTTTGGGACCGGAAGAAGCGGCCGCGCTGCAGATCGCTGAAGGGGAGCTGCTGCGGATCGGCCTGGACGACCGGGCCCTGATGCTGCCCGCCCGCCTGCGCCCCGGGCTGCCGGCCCGAACGGTGGGCCTGCCCTGGGGCGTGCCCGGCCTGCCCTACTGGGACGAGGCCACCCGCATCACTGTTTCCAAGGACGGACGTCATGAATGAGATCCTGCGACAGGTGCTGATCGTCTTGGTCGTGATGGGGGGCGCCCTGGCCACCGCCGCCATCCTGATCTGGCTCGAACGGCGGCTGCTGGGCATCTGGCAGGACCGCCTGGGCCCCAACCGGGTAGGACCGCTGGGTCTTTTGCAGCCCCTGGCGGATGTGGTCAAGATCCTGACCAAGGAGGACTGGATTCCGCCCTTTGCGGATCGCCCCGTATTCGTGATCGCGCCCACCATCGTGGTCCTGGCGGCGCTGATCGCCTTTGCGGTCATCCCTGTCACGCCGACGATCGTGGTGGTCGACCTGGACGTCGGCCTGCTCTTCGTCCTGGCCATGTTCTCCCTGGGGGTTTACAGCGTCGTGCTCGGCGGGTGGGCCTCGCGCAGCAAGTACGCGCTGCTGGGGGGGCTGCGGGCCGCCGCCCAGCTGTTGAGCTACGAAGTCTTCATGGGGCTCTCCCTGATGGGGGTGGTCATGCTGGCGGGCTCCTTCAACCTGGGGGACATCGTGGCGGCCCAGAAGGGGATGTGGTTCTGCATCCCGCAGTTTCCGGGGCTGGTGATCTTCCTGATCGCCGGCCTGGCCGAGACCCACCGGCTGCCGCTGGATATCCCGGAGGCCGAGACCGAGCTGGTGGCCGGCTACCACACGGAATACTCGGGCATGAAGTTCGGCCTGTTTTTTGTGGGCGAGTATCTGGGCATCACGTTCACGTCGGCCTTTATCGTGACGCTGTTCTTCGGGGGCTGGTCCGGTCCGCTGCTGCCCCCCATCGTCTGGTTCGTCGGCAAGTGTCTGTTCTTCATCTGCGGCTTTATCCTGGTGCGGGGCGCTCTGCCGCGGCCGCGCTACGACCAGTTGATGGACATCGCCTGGAAGCTCCTGCTGCCCCTGGCCCTGCTGAACATCGTCATCACGGCCGGCATTCTGCTGATCATGGGGTGAGCCTGGCGAGGATCCCGAAGCAACCCACGGATCAACCCATGGATCGGCCGGAAACGGCGGATAAAGGGGAAAAAGAGGTAACCCGTTGCTGAGTCTACTGAAATCCATATGGATCGTGCTGCGGCACACCTTCCGGCGCAAGGTGACCATTCGTTATCCGGAGGAGCCGATTCCGCTGCCGCCGCGTTTTCGCGGGCGCATCATCCTGTCCCGCGATCCCGATGGCCAGGAACGTTGCGTGGCCTGCTATCTCTGCGCGGCGGCCTGCCCGGTGGACTGTATTGCCCTGCAGGCCACCCAGGACGAACACGGCCGCCGCTATCCGGCCTTTTTCCGCATCAATTTTTCGCGCTGCATCCTGTGCGGCTTCTGCGAAGAGGCCTGCCCGACGGATGCCATCCAGCTGACGCCGGATTTCGCCTACGTGGAGTACGAGCGGCCCAACTTCGTCTACGAAAAGGAAGATCTTCTGATCAGCGGATGCGGCAAATACCCGGATTACAATTTCTACCGGGTGGCCGGTATGGCCATCGGCGGCAAGGACAAGGGCGCGGCCCGCAACGAGACGCCGCCCCAGGATGTCCATAGCCTGCTGCCGTGAGGCCGGGCGCAATGCAATCCCCTGCCGGAGCAGGGGAACCAACTTCCAACGAGGTGCAGGAACCATGGAAATCGTATTTTATCCGGTCGCCGTGGTGGCCGTGGTCGCCACCCTGATGGTGATCGTGCAGACCAATCCGGTGCATGCCCTGCTGTACCTGATCGTGTCGCTCCTGGCGGTGGCGCTGATCTTCTACCTTCTGGGGGCGCCCTTCGCCGCCGCCCTGGAGGTGATTCTTTACGCCGGCGCCATTTTAGTGCTGTTCGTGTTCGTCATCATGATGCTGAACGTGGGGGCGGACACCATCGCGGCCGAACACCGCCTTTTCCACACCGGCATCTGGACCGGCCCGCTGGTGCTGGGGGTCGTCCTGCTGGCCGAGCTGGTCTATGTCCTGATGACCTTCGACGCCCGGACGGCCGGCGGGGCCGCGGTGGAAGCCAAGGCGGTGGCTGTGGCCATGTTCGGTCCCTACCTGCTGGGGGTGGAACTGGCCTCCCTTCTGCTGCTGGCCGGTCTGGTGGGGGCCCACCATCTGGGACGCGGCTGGAACCTGGAGCGGCCGGCCGGGGGAGGTGCCTGATGCTGTCGCTGCCCCTGTTCCATACCATGGCGCTGGCCGGGGTGCTGTTTGTGATCGGGCTGATCGGCGTGCTCGTGCGGCGCAACCTGATCTTCATGCTGATGTCCATCGAGATCATGCTGAACGCCGCCGGACTGGCGTTTGTGGCCGCCGGGGCGCGCTGGGCCGCTCCCGACGGGCAGATCATGTTTTTGTTCATCGTTGCCATGGCCGCGGCCGAAGTTTCGGTGGGGTTGGCGCTGGTGCTGCAGCTCTATCACCGGCTGAAAACCCTCGACACGCATGCGGCCGGGACTCTGCGAGGCTGATATGATGGAATGGCTCTGGCTGGTGCCGACCTTACCGTTTGCGGGATTTCTGGTGTTGTCGCTGGGCGGCGGCCGTCTGCCCCGAGGCGCCATCGGCGCGGTGGGGGCCGGATCGGTGGGTTTGGCGGCCCTGCTGGCCCTGGGCATCGCGACCGAATTTATGGGCGCGCCGCCGCCGGACGGTTTTTTCCAACTGTCCCTGTGGGACTGGCTGCGCGCCGGCCCCCTGGATGTGTCCGTGGCCCTGTACCTGGATCCCCTGGCAATCGTCATGATGCTGGTGGTGACGGTGGTGGGCTTTCTCATTCACCTCTATTCCACCGAGTTCATGCGCGAGGAGGAGGGCCTCCGGCGCTTTTTCGCCTATATGAACCTGTTTGTCGGATCCATGCTGGTCCTGGTTCTGGCGGACAACCTCCTGCTGCTCTACCTGGGCTGGGAGGGGGTCGGGATGTGCAGCTACCTGCTGATCGGTTTCTGGTACAGCGACCCGGCCAACGGCTATGCCGCCCGCAAGGCCTTCGTGGTGACCCGGGTCGGCGACACCGCCATGGCGGTGGGTCTGTTTCTGCTGTTTTCCCAGTTGGGCACGCTGCAGATCCAGGAGATCCTGGTCAAGGCCGATCAAAGCTGGGCCGTCGGATCGCTGCTGCCCACGGCCGTGGCGCTGCTCCTGCTGGGCGGCGCGGTGGGCAAATCGGCCCAGCTGCCGCTGCAGACCTGGCTGCCCGATGCCATGGCCGGCCCCTCGCCGGTGAGTGCCCTGATCCATGCCGCCACCATGGTCACGGCCGGGGTCTACCTGGTCGCCCGCACCCACACCCTTTTCGCCCTGGCGCCGGCCGTGCAGACCCTGGTGGCCGTCGTGGGGGCCGCCACCCTGCTGCTGGCCGGCTGCAGCGGGCTGGTGCAGCGCGACATCAAGCGGGTCCTGGCCTATTCCACCATCAGCCAGATCGGCTATATGTTCCTGGCCCTGGGGGTCGGGGCCTGGTCGGCGGCCCTGTTCCATTTCATGATCCATGCCTTTTTCAAGGCCCTGCTGTTTCTCGGGGCCGGGGCGGTGATCATGGCCATGGACCACGAACACGACATGTTCCGTATGGGCGGTCTGCGCCACCGGCTGCCGGTGACCTTCTGGACCTTCCTGATCGGCTCTTCGGCCCTGGCGGCGCTGCCCCTGGTCACGGCCGGATTCTACAGCAAAGATCTGATTATCTGGCAGAGCTACGCCTCGGTCCTGGGTGGCCCCTGGCTGTGGTCGGCCGCCGTGGCCGGGGCTCTGCTGACGTCCATGTACACCTTCCGGATGGTGATCCTGACCTTTTTCGGACCGCCCGGGCGGCCGGTACACAAGCGGCCGGGCTGGCGGATGAAGCTGCCCATGATCGTCCTGGCGGTGTTGTCCCTGGTGGGCGGGTTCATCGAACTGCCCGAAACCATGGGTCACGTGCAGCTGTTTTCAAATTTCATGCACGGTTCGCTGCCCCCCGTGGTGCTGGCCAGCGCCCGTCAGGGGCAGGAAGGGATTTTTGCCTTAATGTCCGGCCTGGTTTCCGTAGGCGGCATTCTTCTGATCATCGTGCTGCTGCGGCCGGCTGCGGGGCTGACCCGCGCGGCGGCGGCCTCTCCGGTGGGCGCGGCGCTCCAACGCTGGTGGTTCGGCGGGTGGGGATTTGACGGGCTCTATGATTTCCTGATCGTACGTCCCTACGTCCGGCTGGCCATCCTCGACCGCGACGACGTCATCGACGGGCTTTTTCGCGGGATCGGGGCCCTCACGCAATGGGGCCATCGGGCCCTGGCCGTTACCCAGACCGGCATGATCCGTTCCTATGTGGCGGCGGTGGCCTGGGGGGCGGTGATCGTTCTAGGATTGGCGGTGCTCTTATGATACTGACGTGGCTCGTCGCGATACCGGCCGGCGGGGGACTGCTGGCCTGGCTGACCGGACGGAAGAACCCCCAGGGACCGCGCTGGATCGCCCTGGGAGTGCTGGTGGTGGAACTGGCAGCGGCCCTGATGCTGACCGCCCGTTTTGCGGACCGCCTGTGGTCGCCGGACCAGGGGCGGTGGTTGACCACGGTCAAGATCGCCTGGATCCCTTCCTTTGGCATCAATTTTGCGCTGGCCCTGGACGGGTTCAGCTTGCTGCTGGTGCTGCTGACGGCGGTGCTGGGCATCATGGCGCTGGCCTCCGCCTGGACCGAAATCAAGGAGCGCACCGGGTTTTTCTACTTCAATCTCCTATGGGTGTTGAGCGGCATCATGGGTGTGTTCCTGACCATGGACCTCTTCCTCTTCTATTTCTTCTGGGAAGTCATGCTGATCCCCATGTATCTCATCATCCTGCTGTGGGGACATGCCAACCGGGTCTATGCCGCCACCAAGTTTTTCCTGTTTACCCAGATCAGCGGGCTGCTGATGCTGCTGGCCATCCTGGGGCTCTACTTTTTGCACGGGCGTGCCACCGGCGTCTATACCTTCGACTACCGGGAATTGCTGGGCACGGTCATGTCCCCCGGGATCGCCCGCTGGCTCATGCTGGGCTTTCTGGCGGCCTTCGTGGTCAAGCTGCCGGTCGTGCCGGTGCATTCCTGGCTGCCGGACGCCCACACCGAGGCGCCGACCCCGGGCAGCGTCATTCTGGCCGGGCTGCTGCTGAAAACCGGCGCTTACGGGCTGGTGCGGTTTGCCGTGCCCTTGTTTCCCGAGGCCGCTGCGTCCCTGGCGCCTGCCGGCATGGCCCTGGGTGTGGTGTCGATCCTCTACGGCGCGCTCCTGGCCCTGGGCCAGTCCGACCTGAAACGGCTGGTGGCTTACACCAGTGTCAGCCACATGGGGTTTGTCATGCTGGGGGTGTTCGCCTGGAACCAATTGGCACTCCAGGGCGTGGTCATGCAGATGATCTGTCACGGTATCAGCACCGGGGCCCTGTTCATGCTGGTGGGGGCCCTGCAGCAGCGCCTGGGAACGCGGGACCTGAAGCAGATGGGCGGCCTCTGGGACAGCATGCCCCGCATGGGGGCGGTCTTTCTATTGTTTGCCATGGCGTCCCTCGGCCTGCCGGGCCTGGGCAATTTCATCGCGGAATTCCTGATTCTGCTGGGCGCTTACCAGGTGAGTGTCCTGTGGGCCGTGCTGGCCGCGATAGGCCTGGTGGCGGCCAGCGTCTACGCCCTGCGGATGCTGCAGGCCAGCTTCCACGGGAAGGCGGTCCATACCTGGCAAGTGCCCGATCTCGCGTTGCGTGAAACCGCGGCCATGACCTGCATGGTCGTGATCATCGTTTGGCTGGGACTCTTTCCGCAGTGGGTTCTCAACACGGCCCGCGGCCCGCTACAGGCCCTGCAAAAGACCGCCGTCGTCCGGACCCAGCAGACGCCCCCCGGGATCGTGCGCCTTATCAGCCAGCAACTGGCGGTTCCACCGCTGGAAGGAGGACGCCCATGAATCCCGATGCCTGGCGCGCGGTCATGCCGCTGGTCTGCCTGGCGGCCGCGGCGATCGTCCTGCTGCTCCTGATCCCGGTGCGCCGCCGGCATGGCGCGGCCGTGGTAGTGGCCCTGGCCGGCTTGGCGGCGGCCCTGGCGACCCTGCCCGATCTTTCCGGCGGGCGTATCGTCCAGGTGACCCCGCTGCTTGTCTTCGACGGCACCGCCGTGGTCTATCTGGCCCTGTTCACCCTGGCCGGCGCAGTCACGGTCTTGCTGTCCTACGGTTACCTGCAGACCTATGACGGCCGCCGCGAAGAGTTCTACCTCCTGGTATTGCTGGCCGTTATAGGGGCTTCGGTGCTGGCCGTGAGCAACCATTTCGCCGCCCTGTTTCTCGGTTTGGAAATCCTCAGCATTGCGCTTTACGCGCTGATTCCCTATCCCCACCGCACCGGCGCCCAGCTCGAGGCGGCCGTCAAGTATCTGATCCTGGCGGCGGTCTCATCGGCTTTCCTGCTGTTCGGCATGGCTCTGTTTTACGCCGGCGCGGGTTACATGACCATCGGATCGGTGGCGGCCCTGCTGGGCAACGCCACCAATCCGGCCATCCGCTGGCTGACGGCCGGGGTGGCTATGATGATTGTCGCCGTCGGATTCAAGCTGGCCGTGGTGCCCTTTCACCTCTGGACACCGGACGTGTACCAGGGGGCGCCGCCGCCCATCGGGGCTTTTGTGGCCACCGTTTCCAAAGGGGCCATCGTGGCCCTGTTGCTGCGCCTGCTGCCGCCCGGGGACCTGCCCCGGGGGTTCATCATCGTTTTCACCGCCATGGCCATGGCGTCCATGATCGCCGGCAACCTCCTGGCCCTGCGCCAGAACAACATCAAACGGATTCTGGCCTATTCTTCCATCGCCCACATGGGTTACCTCCTGGTGGCCTACCTGGCCGGCGGAGCGATGGCCACGGCTGCGGTCACCTTCTATCTGGCGACCTATTTCGTGACCAATCTGGGCGCCTTCGGGGTGCTTACCCTCCTGTCCGGGCCGGAAAAGGATGCCGAAGCGCTGGAAGACTTCCGCGGTCTGTTCTGGCGCCAGCCCTGGCTGGCGGGCATCCTGGTGCTGATGGTGTTCTCCCTGGCCGGTCTGCCGCTGACCGCCGGATTTCCGGGCAAGTTCTACCTGGTGGCGGCCGGCGTGGCCGGGGCCCGCTGGATGCTGGTCGTCACCCTGGCGATCACCAGTACCATCGGCCTGTACTATTATCTACGTATTGCGGTAACCCTCTTCGCCCGTGCGCCGGAAAGCGCCGGCCTGCGACCCGGCCCGGCCCTGCTCGGCCGTTTCACCCTGGCGGGTCTGACGGGCGTCCTGGTGTGGATCGGGGTGCTGCCGGAGGCGGTGATAGCGCTTATCCGAGCCTTCCTCTAGTTTCCATTTGGAGACGGCATCTTTTGGCCCCTGGCGGCGTTTGCGCCTTCAGTCGGTCCTCGGCGTAGCCGGGCTACGCCTGTGGGCACCCACCGTTGAAGAATCCATCAGATGGGAAGTCCCGCTCGGCGGGACGCCAGCCGGAAGCGGTTTGTTGAACACCGGTGTCTTTAAAGATCAAACGTGAAATCCCGCGCCGTGCGGCGGGACCAGGAACCAAAATCTACCATCTCCAGAGGGAAACTCGCCAAGGACATAAGTTTTTCCTATACCCGTAGGAGGCGTTGTTGCTACCGCCGTCCGGACACAGCCGAAAAGCGGCTGGTGCAGGACCTATTTTGACAGGCGCCCTCGTGAACCTATTTTTAGGGATAAACTGCTGCAGGTCATGACGCCCGCCTTTGTATAACCACACCACCGCCGGTTGCGCCGGCCGAGGAGGACCGTATGGACATTTCAACGACGTATCTGGGGTTAACCCTGCCCAGTCCGGTCATCGCCGGCAGTTCGGGATTGACCGGGTCGGTCGATAAGATCACCGCCTTCGCACGCCACGGCGCCGGGGCGGTGGTGCTCAAATCCATCTTCGAGGAGGAGATCTATTTCGAGGAGGAGGACATCATCAAGGAGGCCGAAGCCGAAGGGGTGAATCTGGACCAGTTCGACTACTTCGACTTTCACCTGAAGGGCCAGAAGCTCGACCGCTATATCAAATTGATCGAGGACGCCAAGCAGGCGGTGGACATTCCGGTTATCGCCAGCATCAACTGTGTCTACTCCCATGAATGGACCGCTTTTGCCCACCGGATCGAAGGGGCCGGCGCCGACGCCCTGGAGTTGAACATGTTCTTTCTGCCGTCGGATTTCGAACGCACGGCCCGGGAGCAGGAAGAGGCCTACTTCGAGATCATCGACAAGATCACCTCGGCCGTGTCCATCCCGGTGGCCCTCAAGATCAGCCATTACTTCTCCAGTCTGGGCCCCATGATCCAGCGCCTGTCCCGCACGGGCGTGGCCGGGCTGGTGCTCTTCAACCGTTTCTTCAGTCCGGACATCGACATCGAGGCCTTCAAGGTCAAGCCTTCCTTTGTCTTCAGCACACCGGCCGAGCTGGCCCTCTCCCTGCGCTGGATCGGCATCATGGCTCAAAAGGTGGACTGCGACCTGGTGGCTTCCACGGGGGTGCACGACGGCGCGGCGCTCATCAAACAGCTACTGGCGGGGGCAAAGGCGGTCCAGACGGTGTCCAGCCTGTACCAGAAGGGGCCGGCCCACATCGAAACCCTGCTGACCGACCTGAAGGCCTGGATGCAGCGCCACAAGTTTGCGTCCCTGTACGATTTTCGCGGCCGGATGAGCCAGGAGGCGGCCAGCAATCCCGCGATCTACGAGCGGGTGCAGTTCATGCGCTACTTCGGGGGCGAAGCGGACGTGACCTAGTGCCCATCCAGAGGCGGCATCTTTTGGCCCAGGCCAGCGTTCTCGCTCTTTGAAAATCCTCGCCGTAGCCCAGCTACGCCTCCGGGTTCCAAAGAACTGCGGCCTTGGCCGGAACCAAAATCTACCACCTCTGAATGGGCACTACCTATACGAAGACTATGGTTGCGGAGCGCCGTCGTTCCGCGTCGGCATGACGATTCTGGGAGTGCCACACGCATGTCAGCGGTTAAACTTGTCGAAGTCGGCCCTCGGGACGGACTGCAAAACGAGAAAGTGAAGATTCCCACGGCAGCCAAGGTGGCTTTCGTGGATGCCCTTTCTGAGACGGGCGTGGACGAGATCGAAGTTAGCGCTTTTGTCGCGCCGCGCCGGGTGCCCCAGTTGGACGACGCCGAAGCGGTTTTCCGCGACATCCGCCGTACCGATGCCGTCGTTTATTCCGCCCTCGTGCCCAATGAAAGGGGCCTTGCGCGCGCCCTGGCCTGCGGAGTGGACAAGATCGCCGTCTTCACCGCGGTCAGCGAGATCTTCAACCAAAACAACATCCACACTTCCTTTGACGGTTCCCTGCGGCGTTTCCGGCCGGTGATCAGACGGGCCAAGTCAGCAGGACGCCCGGTGCGGGGCTACCTGTCGACCGCCTTCTGGTGCGCCTTCGAGGGTCGGATCCCGCCGCAAAAGGCCATCAGCGCGGCGGAGGCGCTGTTCGAGATCGGCGTTGACGAGGTGTCGATTTCCGACACCGTGGGGAAGGCGACGCCGGAGGAGGTCGCGCAATTGCTCGAAAGCCTGCTGCGCAGGATCGCGCCGGAGCGCATCGCCATGCATTTCCATGACACGTTCGGTCATGCCGCGGCCAATGTCCGCCGATCCTGGGATTACGGGGTCCGGATTTTCGACGCGAGTGTGGGCGGGCTCGGGGGCTGCCCCTTTTCACCCGGGGCCACGGGCAATGTCGCCACGGAAACCGTGGCGGCCGCGCTGACGGGCCAGGGCGCGGATGTCGACATCGATCTTCGAAAGCTCGCCCATGCCCGCCAGCTTCTCAATCCTTACCTGGGGAAGGAGCGGCGTGCCCGGTCTCCGGAAAGCGGGCGGACTTGCGAGACATGCGACTACTTTGCGGGGGAGATATGCTGCGGCCGTTAGGTGAGGTTTGATCTGAATCGGCCTCCTCTGGTGACAGCGCCAGGGAGGGTTTTCCGATCCAGGATTTTTATTAAATGATTTCTTTATTTTCTTCCCCTTGGAAGAAAATAAAGGGGGTGACAACCATGCATGACGACTACAGCGCGACCCTGGAAACCCTGGAACGGCTGCGGGCCGAATCCCTGGCCGCCGGCGATACGAAGAAAGTCGCGGCCCAGCACGGCAAAGGCAAGCTCAGTGCCCGGGAGCGAATCGACCTGCTCCTGGACGACGGCACTTTTGAGGAGTTCGATGTGCTCAAGACCGGCCGGGGGGGCGCCCTGGGGGATGAGCGCACCTATCCCGGCGACGGTGTCATCACCGGCCACGGGGCCATCGACGGGCGCGAAGTCTTTATCTTCAGCCAGGATTTTACCGTCGTGGGCGGGTCCCTGGGCGAAGCGCACGCCCAGAAGATCTGCAAGGTAATGGACCTGGCCGTCAAGGTGGGCGCGCCCATCATCGGTCTGAACGACTCGGGCGGGGCCCGCATCCAGGAAGGGGTGGACGCCCTGGCGGCCTACGGCGAAATCTTCCATCGCAACGTGCGGGCCAGCGGGGTCGTGCCCCAGGTCTCCTGCATCATGGGGCCCTGCGCGGGCGGGGCGGTCTACAGCCCGGCCATCACCGATTTCGTCTTCATGGTGCAGGCCTCCTCCTATATGTTCGTCACCGGACCGAGCGTGGTCCGGACCGTCACCCACCAGGACATCACGGCCGAAGACCTGGGCGGGGCCGGGGTGCATGCCGGCCGGAGCGGCGTGGCCCATTTCACGGCGGCCAACGACGTGCTTTGCCTGCGCGAGGTGCGCCGGCTGGTCAACTACCTGCCCTCGAACAACCGGCAGCGCGCGCCCCTGTTGGATTTGCACGATCCGGCCGACCGCACGGACCCGGCCCTGGACTACCTCGTCCCGGAAAATCCCAACCAGACCTACGACATGAACATCCTGATCTTCAGTATCCTCGACGGGGCCGAGTTCATGGAAGTGCAGCCCGATTTTGCCCGCAACATCATCTGCGGCTTCGGTCGTCTGGGAAGGCAGACCGTGGGCCTGGTGGCCAACCAGCCGGCCGTGCTGGCCGGCGTGCTGGACACCGACGCCTCCTTCAAGGCCGGGCGTTTCGTGCGCTTCTGCGATGCCTTCAACATTCCCCTGATCGCCCTGGTGGATGTTCCGGGATTCATGCCCGGACCGGACCAGGAACACGGCGGCATCATCCGCCACGGCGCCAAACTGCTCTATGCCTTCACCGAGGCCACGGTGCCGCGCATCTCCGTGATCGTGCGTAAGGCTTACGGCGGGGCCTATCTGGTGATGAATTCCAAGCATATCCACTGCGATGTCAACTACGCCTGGCCCTCGGCCGAGATCGCGGTCATGGGCCCCAAAGGCGCGGCCGAGGTGATCTACCGCAAGGAGATTCAGACGGCCGCGGACCCGGAGGCGCTCTTGAACGCGAAGATGAGCGACTACCGCCGCACCTTTGCCAACCCCTTCCTGGCGGCCAAGCGGGGCTATATCGACGACGTGATCTTTCCGCGCGACACCCGCCACCGGCTGATCCGCACCCTGCAGGTCCTGGAGGGCAAGGAAGCCAAAGGCCCGAACCGCAAACACGGCAATATTCCCCTGTGAGGCCTGTCATGTTCGATAAAATTCTGGTTGCCAACCGAGGTGAAATCGCTGTCCGCATCATTCGCAGCTGCCAGCGTCTGGGCATCGGCGCCGTGGCGGTCTATTCGGACGCGGACAGCCGCAGCCGCCACGTGCAGCAGGCCGATGAGGCCGTGCACATCGGCCCGGCCCCGGCCCCGGCGTCCTATCTGGATGCGGGCAAGATCATTGACGCAGCCCGTTCCACCGGCTGCCGGGCCGTGCATCCGGGCTACGGTTTCCTGTCGGAAAACGCCGATTTCGCCCGGCGGGTGGCCGCAGCCGGGCTGGTGTTCATCGGCCCGCCGGCCGAGGCCATCGCGCTGATGGGCGACAAGATTGCCAGCAAGGAGCTGGCCGCCCGGGCCGGGGTGCCCGTCATCCCCGGCCATGCCGGGGAACTGGCGGACGAAGCGCAAGCCCGGGCCGCGGCCGAGGCGGTCGGCTATCCGGTGCTGCTCAAGCCCGCCGCCGGCGGGGGCGGCAAAGGCATGCGCATCGTGCGCCAACCGGAGGAGCTGGCGGCCGCCCTGGCGGCCAGCCGCCAGGAGACCCGCAAAGCCTTCGGCGACAGCCGGATTTTCATCGAGCGCTATATCGAAGAGCCGCGGCACGTGGAAATTCAGATCATGGCCGACGCCTCCGGGCAGGTGGTCCACCTGGGGGAGCGGGAGTGCTCCATCCAGCGGCGCTACCAGAAGATCATCGAGGAGTCCCCCTCGCCGGCCGTCTCCGAGGACCTGCGCCGGCGCATGGGGCAGGCGGCCTGCGCCCTGGCCCGCCAGGCCGGCTATGTCAATGCCGGCACGGTGGAGTTCGTGCTGGACGCGGGGGGTGACTTTTATTTTCTGGAGATGAACACCCGCCTGCAGGTGGAGCATCCGGTCACCGAAGAGGTCACCAGGCTGGATCTGGTGGAACTCCAAATCCGGGTGGCGGCCGGCGAGCGGCTGCCGCTGGATCAGGAGCGCATGGGGCCCAAGGGCTGGGCCATGGAGGCGCGCATCTGCGCCGAAGACCCCGAGCGGGGCTTCATTCCGTCAACGGGCATGATCACCCGCTACGCCGAGCCCAAGGGCAACGCCATCCGGGTGGACAGCGGCATCCAGACCGGCAGCAGCATCGGGGTCTACTACGACTCCCTGCTGGCCAAGGTCATCTGCCACGGCCGGGATCGGGACGAGGCCCGTCTGCGGCTGATCGAAGCCCTGAACGGCTACCACATCGAAGGCGTCGTCACCAATACCGACTTCGTCGCCAGCATCCTGAGCCACCCGGAATTTGCGGCGGGCAAGCTGAGCACGGGGTTTATCGAACGCCATTTCGAGGGCGGTCAGGCGAAGCACCCGCCGGACGAACGCGCCTTCGAACTGGCGGCCCTGACGGCCGCCCTGATCTACCACGTCCGCATGGTGGCCGTGCAGGAATCCCTGCGCCCCATGGCGCCCCGGATCGGGGGTGAAAAAGTCGCGGTCCGCGAGCACCGCTATTTCGTGCGGGCGGGTGAGGATGCCCTGGAAGTGCGGCTCGAGGGACCGATTGACGGCCGGCGCTGGACGATTCGCATCGGCCCCCACAGCTATGCGGTGATTCCGCCTGAATTCGAGTTCTACCGCCGGCGGCTCAAACTCACCATCGACGAGCAGGTCCACCGCTTCCGGGTTCGGTTTGAGCAATCCTTTATCTACGTCGCCTTCAGCGGCATCACCCGGGTCTTCGAGATCTATACCCCCAAGGAGTGGGCCCTGATGCCCTACATGCCCGACCGGACCGCCGCGCCGGCCGAGAATGTGCTTGTCTGTCCCATGCCGGGGCTGGTGGTGGGCGTGTCCGTCAAGGAGGGCGAACGCGTCTTCCGGGGCCAGACCCTGGTGGTCCTCGAATCCATGAAGATGGAAAGCGACGTGGCCTCCCCGGTGGACGGTGTCGTGGCCGAAGTCCTGGGCGCCCAGGGACAGGCGGTGGAGGCCGGGGACGTGCTGATCCGTTTCGAGGCCTGATGCGCTGTTTTTGATCTATCCGCTCCGCTCATCGTGTAGGACACCGAGCGATTCTGCCGATCTGAGATGCGTTTTGTATAAGATTCTCTTCATTTTCTTCCACGTGGAAGAAAACGAAGCAAAAGAAGACGCCCGTGCCCCGCGGCCCCTTCGGGGCTGCCCTGCGCGTCGTCGCGCCGGCCGGAGCACGCGGAAACTCGCCCCGCCTACGCTAAAGCTACGGCGGGACTCAGACAGTCCGCGCGCTTTAATCCGTCCGCCCCGCCGATGCTCGGCGCGGGACAAAGGGAAATTCAAAACCAAAACGCCAAAAAGATCCACCACGAAGATCATGAAGAACACGAAGGGATTCAACTCTTCTTTTTGAGATTTTCTTCGTGTACTTCGTGGTAAATTCCTGTTGACTCTATCTTTATAGAGAGCTGTCTTATAAAAGATTCTCTCCATTTCATTCCGCGTGGGATGTAAAGAATCAAAGCATCAGCTTTCAGGCGGTTTCGTAAAACGTTCGAGATCAAGGCTTGCGAATCTTGAGGAATGAGGCGTACGCCAGTACGCCGCAGTGACGAGAGATGCGTGTAACGCAGATATCGGACGTTTTATGAAACCGTCTTACTTGATGCCGGCATACATGAAAGACTGCACGAACTGGCGCTGGAAGAGCAGGAAGGCCACCAGCAGGGGGGCCACCGAGAGCAGGGTGGCGGCCGAAATGATGGACCAGTTGACCCCGGATTCCGGGGCCCCGAAGATCCCCAGCCCCACGGTCAGGGGCCGGGTTTCCACCGAGTTGGTCACGATGAGGGGCCACAGGAAATTGTTCCAGTGGTGGCTGATGGAGACCAGGGCGTAAGCCAGGTAGGTGGGGCGCGCCAAGGGCACGTAGACCTTCCACAACACCCCCAGGGTGCCGCAGCCTTCCAGACGGGCGGCGTCTTCCAGTTCCTTGGGGGTCGCTTTGAAGGCCTGGCGCAGGAGGAAGATGCCGAAGGCGCTGGCCATGTAGGGCAGTCCGATGCCGAGGATGGTGTCCACCAGGCCGAAGTGTGCCAGGGTGACGTAGTTCTCCACGATCAGAATCTCGGGCGTGATCATGAGCTGCACCAGCACCAGGGCGAAGGCGATCTGGTGGCCGCGGAATTCGTAGCGTGCAAAGGCATAGGCCGCCAGGGTGCACAGCACCAGTTGGGCGCCCAGGGTCATGGTGACCAGGATGAAGGTGTTCAGGGCATAGCGGGGAAAGGGCGCCTGGGACAGGGCCTCGCGGAAATTGTCCAGGGTGAGCGGCGCCAGCAGGTGGAAATTGACGGCGTATTCCCCCGGGTGGAAGGCCGCCCAGAAGGCGTAGGCCAGGGGGGAGATCCAAAGGACGGCCAGCAGCCAGGCGGCGCCGTTTTCCAGCCCGGTCTGGACGATTTGGGAAGGGGAGCGTCGCGGCGTCATCGGTAGTGCACCCGTTTGTCCAGAAGGAAAAATTGCAGCAGGGCCATGACCGCCAGCAGCACCAGCAGGACGACGGTGAGGGCCGCGGCAAAATGGGTCTCGAAGTAGGAAAAGGCCGTCTCGAAAATGTAGTAGAGCAGAAGATTGCTGGCGTTGTTGGGCCCGCCCTTGGTGAGCACGAAGAGGTGATCCACCAGTTTGAAGGAGTTGAGCACGGCGTTGATCAGCACGAAGAGGGTCGTGGGCATCAGCAGGGGAAACATCACCCGCCGGAAGTAGTGCCAGCGCCCGGCCCCCTCCAGCTGGGAGGCCTCCTCCAGCTCGGGCGGGATGTTCTGCATGGCCGCCAGGTAGAAGATCATGAAGAAGCCGGCCTCCTTCCAGATGGTCATCACCATGATGGCCGGCAGCACCGTGGCGGGGTCCCCCAGCCAGTTGTGCCCCGGCAGACCGAACCAGGAGAGCATCTGGTCGATCAGGCCGATTTCGGGGGTGTAGAAGAACAGCCAGATGTTGGCCACCGCGATCATGGGCAGAATCGTGGGGGTGAAATAGGCCATGCGCACCAGCGCCCGGCCCGGGAGGGCCCGGTTGACGAACAGGGCCATGGCGATCGCCAGGGCGATGGAGGTGGGAATGGTGCCCAGGGCGAACCAGACATTGTTCCCCAGGACCTTCCAGAAAATGGGGTCGCCCAGCATCCGTTCGTAATTCAGAACGCCCACGAAGCGGGACGGGCGGATGGCCGTGCCCTTGGAAAACAGGCTGTCGATCACCGTCATCACCGTCGGATAGTGGGTGAAGGCGATCAGCAGAATGGCCGCCGGCGTCAACAGCAGCCAGCCCTGAACATTTCGCGACACCTGGGTCCGCATGGAAGTTTTCAGGTCCGTTGAAGACCGGCGCGCCGGCGGGAGCCGCCCGCGCGCCGGGGGTTATTGCCTTAGCGGTACGGTTTCAACAAACGATCGGCCTGGGCCTGGGCTTCCCCCAGGGCCTGCTGCGGCGTCTGGGCGTCGGTCAGGGCGGCCTGGATGGCATCGTCCAGCAGTTTACGCACCCGGCCGGTCTGATAGGTGGAAAGTTCGGCCGTTGCGTACTGGAGCTGGTCGCGGGCCACCGCCGCGGGGGGGAATCCCTTGATGTATTGCTTCAGGGCCGCTGTTTCATAGGCCGCCGGGCTGACCCCCAGGTAGCCGGTTTTGATGGACCATTCGGCGGAGCGCTCCGGGCTGGTCATGAACTTGATCAGCCGCATGGCGGCCTTGCGCTCTTCCGGGGTGGTTTTCTTGAAGATGTAGAAATTGCCGCCTCCCGTGGGCGTTCCGCGCCGCTTGTTGGCCGGCAGCATGGCCACCCCGAAGTCGAAGGTGGCGTTGTTCTTGACCGCCGTCAGGTTGCCGGTGGAATGCCACATGATGGCGGTTTTGCTCTCCAGGAAATTCTGGCGCAGGGTTCCCCATTCGATGGTGCCGCCGGGCATGACCTTGTACTTGCTCCCCAGGTCTTTCCAGTATTGCAGGGCACCCACCACGTCCGGGTTGGCGAAATAGGTTTCATTGCCATCGCCGTTCATGAGGACCTGACCGTTTTGCATGGCCAGGGCGCCGAACATCCAGTAGGGGTAGCCGGTGGAGGGAATCATGACGCCCCATTGGGAGCCGTCGGGTTTGGTGAGTTTTTGGCCCATGGAGACCATTTCGTCCCAGGTGGCCGGCGGTTTGTCGGGATCCAGGCCGGCCGCCCGAAAGGCGTCCTTATTGTAATACATGACGATGGTGGAGCGCTGGAAGGGGATGCCCCAGGTCTTGCCGGCGGTGCGGCCGTTTTCCATGAGGGCGGGGTAGAAGGAATTCAGCCAGGCTTTTTCTTCGGCGGTTTCCACCACGTCGTCGAAGGGGATGATGGCATCCTGTTCGATCAACTCGTAGATGTCGATGGAGAACATCACCGAGAGCTGGGCCGGTTCGCCGCTTTTCAAGGCCGCCAGAGCCTTGATGCGGGCATCGTTGTAATTGCCGGCATAGATGGCCTTGACGGTGATATCCGGGTTGGCCTTCATAAAATCGGCCACGATGCCGTCCACGATTTTGGTCAAGGGTCCGCCCACGGCCACCGGATAGTACATGGTCAGCTCGGTGGCGGAACCCGCCGTGACGCCCGCCAACAGCACAAGCGCCGCCATTATCCCCATTCCCATCCATTTGAATCGTTTCAGCATGGCGTTTCTCTCCTTGTTGAGTCGGTTTGCAGTGGCCGAACCCAGACGATTCGGCGGGAAGGCCGATGGGCCGATGCGGAATCGCGCCTTAGCCCGACGACGCGGCTTCCGAAGCGTCGATGCCGATGCCGTCGGCGCCGAAACACTGGACCGCCGTCTCCGGCCAGTTGATGTGTAGCGTTGCACCGGGGGTGAAGTCGTGCCGGCCGTCGATCTTGGCGAACAACAGCTGATCGCCGTGCTTCAGGCGCACCACCGTTTCGGCCCCCAGATAGTCGACAGCGGCAATTTGCACCGGCAATCCTTGTGCGCCCACCTGTACGGCTTCGGGGCGTACCCCGATGAAGCCCTCCGGTGGACAGGCGGCCGGCAGGCGGCCCCCGCAGGCCGCGGCCAGAACGTTGCGGTCCCGGATCAGGTCGATCTTCAGCAGGTTCATGGGGGGCGATCCCAGGAACTGGGCGGCGAAGATCGTGCGGGGCTTTTCGTAAAGCGCGTGGGGCGGGCCGATCTGCTCCACGCGGCCCTGCTGCAGCAGGACGACCTGGTCCGCCATGGTCATGGCCTCCACCTGGTCGTGGGTGACGTAAACCATGGTCAACCCCAGCTTCTGCTGCAGCGAGCGGATTTCATCGCGCATCTCCGCCCGGAGCTTGGCGTCCAGGTTGGAGAGGGGTTCATCCATGAGACAGACCCGCCGCCGCGATACGATGGAGCGCGCCAGGGCCACCCGCTGGCGCTGCCCGCCGGACAATTGGGAGGGCTTGCGATGCAACAGGTCGGACAACCCCACCATGCGGGCCGCCTTTTCAAGCCGCGCGCGGCGGTCGTCCCGGGTGACGCGTCGGACCTTGAGCCCGAAGAGGATATTTTCACGAACGGTCAGATGGGGGAAAAGCGCGTAGGACTGAAAGACCATGGAGACCCCGCGCTCGGCCGGGTCCATGTGGGTCACCTCTTGGCCGCCGATGGCAATGGAGCCGGCCGTGGTCGTTTCCAGGCCGGCGATCAGGCGCAGGATCGTGGATTTGCCGCACCCGGAAGGCCCCAGGAGTACCGTCAGGCTGCCCTCCGGAACGGAGAAGGAGACGCCGTCGGCCGCCGCAACATCGGCCCAGCGCTTGGTCAGTCCGTGAATATCGATCCGGCTCATGGGGTTCGGTCTCCGTTGCAGACCACCAGCTGGGTTCCGGATTGGGCCAGCAGGTCGCGCATGTCCGGCGGCGGTGTGCGGTCGCAGAAGACGACGGTGGCCTCGTCGATGCGGCCGCCGCGCACATGGGCCGGCCGGCCGAATTTGGTATGGTCGAGCACGAGGAAGGCACTGCGGCTGTTCTGGCGGATGATCTGCCGGGCCCGGACTTCTTCTTCGTAGAAGTCCAGCAGGGTGCCGTCGTCGTCCACCCCGGCCACCCCGTAGATGCCGATATCCACCTTGTAGGCGCTGAAAAGGGCCTCCATGCCGTTTCCCATGACATCCCGGTCCTCGTTGCGCAGCCGGCCACCGGCCACGGTGACTTCGAAGGTGGGATTGGCGCAGGCCAGAACTGCGATATTGAGGTTGTTGGTAAAAATACGCAGGTGCTGGTGTTTCCGCAGGGCGCTGGAGACGATTTCCGGGGTGGTGCCGATGCTGAACGCCAGGGAGACCCCGTCGGGGACATGGCGGGCCACCGCGTCGGCGATCATCTGCTTGGCCCCCTGGTTGAGCACCTGCCGCCAGGCGTAGGCCACATTGCCGGGGGTGTCCATGCGCTGCACCCCCCCGTGCACGCGCCGGGCCAGGCCGCGCGCGCACAGGCGATTCAGATCCCGCCGGATGGTCTGGGTGGTGACCTGAAACTGCCGGGCCAGCTCTTCCACAAGGATGAAGTCCGACTGGCGAACCATTTCCGCTATGTGGGCCTGGCGTTCGGAAAGCTGCATGGGATCAATCGGGCCTGTTTTTGAGAATGGCAGATTTTCATTTGAGCGGTATTGGCACCCTACAACAACAAAATCGTAAAAAGCAACCTAATTGTTGTTTGTTTGGTTTTCATTAGCGGGCAATGTTTTTTCAATTAATTTTCATATGAAAATTAATTGTGTTGCTTCCGGGCTTCTCCGCTATCCGTTATGGGGGAGGACGCGGGCCTTTGGGAAAACTGGACAGACGGCGGGATTGCTTTAAGAACGCCCCCTGGCGGTTTTCTTCGGATAAGAAGACGATCAGGTGCAGATATAGATCTTGGATCGGCCGGTCGGGGTGGGGCTCTTTTGGACGTGACGGAAGTAGTGCTGCAGGAAGCGCGCCTCGTGTTTCAGGATCTGCAAGGCCCTTTGGCGGCCCATGGACATCAGACGGATATAGAAGAGCAGACGCACGAAGCGGTTTTGCGGCACCTCGTGCTCCATCATCACAAAGGGCTTGCCCGGCTTGAGGCAGCGTTTGATTTCCTCCAGGGCCGCCGCCTGGGTTCGACCTTTGAGTTCGTAGAAGGCATGGGAGCAGGTCACGGCCGCGAAGCGGTCATCCTTGAAGGGCAGCCGGCTGCAGTCGGCCTGGACCAGACAGATTGCCTTGCGAGCTGAGGTCTTGGCGCGGGCGGCCCGCAGCATGCCCCCCGAGAAATCGAGCCCCACGATCAGACCGGCGTCGTCCACCCGCTCGGCCAGGGGGTGAAGTGTGGCCCCGGTGCCCGTGCAGATATCGAGCACGATATCGCCGGGGCGGGCGGCGGCCTGTTTGGCTAGGACAGCACGCAAAATCCCCTGTTTGTCGGTGGCGTGCAGGGCGATGAAGCGGTCGTAGCAATGGGAGAACAGGTCGTAATATTTTTGTCGGAAACGGCGCATGGCGGCAGGTCCTTTGAAGAACGCCATTGTTTCGACTTTCCGCCGAAAAGTCAACGACGGGATGGACCAATCGAATACCTTAGGTTTCCAGTTCGGGGTAGAGCCTTTGGGCGCACTCCGGACAGACCCCATGGCTGAATACCGCTTCGGAATGGGCGGATATGTACAGTTCGATCTGCTGCCAATAGCCTTCATCATCCCGGATACGTTTGCAGGAGGCGCAGATGGGCAGCATGCCGCTCAGCGCCCGGACCTCGGCCAGGGCCTTTTGCAGATCCGAAATCAGACGCTCCTTCTCGGCTTCGGAATGCTTGTGTTTGGTTATATCCCGGCAAATCGTCTGATAGATGAGCCGCCCGTCGGAATCCAGACGCTGGCTTGAGGTTTTGAGCGCACTGATTTTCCGGCCGTCTTTGCGGCGCAGGCCGCATTGGAAGTCCGCGACGTATCCGTATTGTTCCATCTCCTTTTTCCAGGCTTTTCTTTCTTCCCGGTCCAGCCATGTTTCCAAAGCATTCATCCGCATGAGTTCATCGCGGGGATAGCCCAACAGTCGCTCGTAGGCCGGGTTGACATCGACATAAGTGCCGTCGCTCGTGGAAATGATAATCGCATCACGGGAGTGCTCGAACAAGAGACGATATTTCTGCTCGCTGGCTTTCAGCGACTGCTCCGTTTCCTTGCGTCGGGCAATTTCCGCCATGCGGTCCCCGTAGCAGCCATGAAATTTTTTCAGAATAAAAAAAGAAACCGATACGGCCAGGAGCGTCGTGAAAACGATCGTTACGACATGGGAACCCCAAATGGAGATATCCGGGAAGAGAAACTGTTTGGCGCCTTCGTAAAGCGCCATCAGGGAAGCCATTACGGCCAGGATGACCGTCAGCTGCCAGGCAAGGTTCGGATTGTGATTGGAATCAGTCAATGCGCATCCCTTAGGGCCCAGCGTCAACGTCGCATCGGGCCGTGGTCTCAGATCCCGTTCTGACGTTGATCAATCGGCGTTACCAGCGGATAGATAACGGGCTCTATCTGCCGGCGTTTCGGTTATCGTCCAAAACCTGTTCAACTTTAACGCAAATTGAGCCGCAGACAAGGGCCTGACAGGGGGCCGGCGGGCCTTTGGTGCGGTGCAGGATTGGATCCGCTGCAGGACGCAACGGCAGGGCAGCGTTTGCCAGGAAAGGCGCCATCGTTAGGGCTTTCCACCGGCACGTCATGCATGGGATGCGGGCGCGGCCATGGCGACCGTCCGGGCCAGGCAAGGCCCTTGAGGGGGCGCCTGGTTTCGAGGTCGTTCCGGGAATACATCCTTTATCCATCCCCAATAAGCTCTATGACCCATGGACAGGAACCCTCGGCGGGCATCATTATACAAGGGTTCGGAGTTCGCCGGAACCGTCCCTGAAACGATGCGGCTGAGGGGGCCAAACCCCTGGCCAATGAGAGGAGAATTTCATGGAAGACAACACCCCAAGCAAGCCTGCCATTATCGTTATTTTCGGCGCGGGGGGCGATCTCACCTGGCGCAAGCTGATCCCGGCCCTCTATAGTCTGTTTCGGGACGGCTGGATGCCGGAGCGTTATGCCGTGTTGGGCGTGGATCGCGTGGCGATGAATGACGAAACCTTCCGGGACCACCTCCGGGAAAAGGTCACCCCTAATTTTCAGCAGGACGATGGCGAAGACGATCGCTGGTCGGCTTTTGCCGGGAACTTCACCTTCCTGCAGGCGGATTTCGACAGTGACGAGGCCTATAACACCCTGGCGGAGCGGGTCCGGGCCATCGAAAAAGGATGGGAGGATCAAGCCGACAAAATCTTCTACCTGGCCGTGCCGCCGGGCCTTGTAAACGATATCGCCCAGGGACTGGGCCATACCGGTATCCAGGAGGACCGCGAACACTGCCGCATCGTGGTCGAAAAGCCCTTCGGTCACGATCTGGAATCCGCCCGGGCGCTCAACACCATCCTGACGGACATCTTCCAGGAGAGGCAAATCTTTCGCATCGACCATTTCCTGGGCAAGGAGACCGTCCAGAATATTCTGGCCTTCCGCTTCGGCAACACCCTTTTCGAGCCGCTTTGGAACCGCCACTATATCGATCATGTGCAGATCACCGTGGCCGAGTCCCTGGGGGTCGAGCACCGGGGGGGATACTACGACAAGGCCGGCGCGTTGCGGGACATGATTCAAAACCACCTGATGCAGGTGTTCTGCCTGATCGCCATGGAGGCGCCGGTGTCCTTCGACGGCGATGAGGTGCGCAACAAGAAGGTGGATGTGCTGAAGGCCACGCGCGAGATCCCGCTCCACCGGGCCAACGAATTCGCCGTGCGGGGCCAGTACACGGCCGGTTGGATCGAGGGCGAGCGTGTGTCCGGTTACCGCGGGGAGCCGGATGTGGCCAAGGATTCCCTGACCGAAACCTATGCGGCCCTGAAACTTTACGTGGACAACTGGCGCTGGCAGGGCGTGCCTTTCTACCTGCGCACGGGCAAGCGCCTGCCGGCCAAGGTGTCCGAGGTTTCCATCCAGTTTAAGCCGGTGCCGCACCAGACCTTTCCCAGGGCCGCGCTGATGGACTGGCGCCCCAACCGTCTGCTGCTGGCCATCCAGCCCGAGGAAGGCATCTTCCTGCGTTTTGAAGTCAAACACCCCGGCATGACCATGCACCTCTCGCCGGTGCTGATGCAGTTCTACTACCGGGAGGCCTTTGAAAGCGCTCCGCCGGAAGCCTACGAAACCCTACTGCTGGACGTCATGCGCGGCGATCCGACCCTTTTCATGCGGGCCGATCAGACCGAGGCGGCCTGGAAGGTCCTGACCCCGATCCTGGAGACCTGGAAGAAAGTGCGGCCCTTTTCTTTTCCCAACTACCAGGCCGGCACCTGGGGACCCGAGGAAGCCGAAATCCTGATTGCCCAGGACGGGCGCAGCTGGGTGATGCCCACCCACCTGCAATGCCAGGAAAACCTGGCCGCCTGCCATATTGTCACGGGCCGGCCCTCGTGAAATTGTTGCCGCCGCCACTGTCCGATGGACAACGCCGTTCGGCCAAGACAACCGGAGCGGCTTGCGGTCCGCCCCCGTTTTCCGTTGGAACGGCAGAACGCCGGGAGGGAAGTCAACATGCAAATCGGCATCGCCGCCGATCACGGCGGCTACGAACTGAAGGTGACGTTGATCGCGGCGCTGAAGCGCCTGGGCTGCGAGGTCAAGGATTTTGGCGCCCATCACCTGGATAACCAGGACGACTACCCGGACATGGTGGTTCCGCTGGCCCGGGCTGTGGCGGCCGGGGAAGTGGCCCGCGGAGTGGCCCTCTGCGGCAGCGGGGTGGGGGCCTGCGTGACGGCCAACAAAGTGCCCGGGGTGCGCGCGGCCCTGGTGGCGGATTGCTATTCGGCGCGCCAGGGGGTGGAGGACGACGACATGAACGTCCTGTGTCTGGGCGCACGGGTGACCGGGCCGGCCCTGGCCGAGGACCTGCTGGGCATCTTCTTGCAGGCCCGTTTCAAGGGTACCGACCGCTACCGGCGGCGGCTGGCCAAAATCGAACGGCTGGAAAACGGCGCCCCGGCCACCGGGGATTGATCGCTTTCCAGCACCAAAGGAGACAGCGATGGATTCGAACCCACTTAAAGATATCCAATCGTACGGGCAGAGTATCTGGCTCGACGATATCCGCCGGGGCATGCTGACCGGCGGCGACCTGCAACGCCTGGTGGACGAGGACGGCCTGCGGGGCGTGACCTCCAACCCGGCCATTTTCGACAAGGCGATTTCCGGCAGCGCCGACTACGACGAACTCATCGCCTCCCTGGCCGGGCAGGGCCAAAGCGTGGACGCTATCTATCGCGCCCTGACCGTAGAGGATGTGCAGATGGCCGCCGACGTCTTCCGCCCGCTGTATGACGCCTCCGGCGGGGATCATGGGTTTGTGAGCCTGGAGGTCAATCCCCACCTGGCCTACCGCACCCAGGAGACCATCGAGGAGGCCCGGGAGCTCTGGCAGGCCCTGGACCGGCCCAATGTGTTCATCAAGGTGCCGGCCACCGCGGAAGGGCTGCCGGCTATCCGGCAGCTGATCAGCGAGGGCATCAGCGTCAATGTGACGCTGCTCTTCGGGCTGCCCCGCTACCGCCGGGTGGCCGAGGCCTACCTGACCGGGCTGGAGCAGCGGCTCGCCCAGGGCCGGCCCATCGACGGCATCCGTTCGGTAGCCAGTTTTTTCCTGAGCCGCATCGACGTGCTGGTGGACTCCCAACTAGAGGAACGGATGGCCGGCAGCGGCCCCGGGGCCCATATAGCCGAAGAGCTTCGCGGCCAGGTGGCCATTGCCAGCGCCAAACAGTCCTATCAGATCTACAAGGAGATCTTCCACAGCCCGCGCTTCCGCAAGTTGGCCGACCGGGGGGGCCGCACCCAGCGATTGCTCTGGGCCAGCACCAGCACCAAGAACCCGGATTATCCTGATGTAAAATACGTGGAAGCCCTGATCGGTCCGGAGACGGTCAACACGCTGCCCGGCAAGACCCTGGAGGCCTACCGCGACCACGGCCAACCCGCCGCCCGCCTCGAGGAGGGGGTTAAAGAAAGCCGTGACATATTGGAAAAGCTTGCCCAGGTAGGCATCGACATCGATCAGGTGACCGAGCAGCTGGAGCAGGAGGGGGTCGACAAGTTCAACCGCCCCTTCGACAATCTCATGCAAACCCTGGCGGACGAGCGGGCGCGCTTCCTGGCACAGTAACCCGGTGCTCAAGCAAGGCGTTTTTAGCCATTTAAACACATCATGGAGGTTGGCAATATGACTTCACAAGATTGTGACCTGGGCCTGATCGGATTGGGCGTGATGGGCCGCAACTTTTTGTTGAACCTGGCCGATCACGGGTTTGCCGTGGCCGGCTACGACCTGGACGGCGACAAGGTCGACCAGCTTCAAAAAGAGGCCTCGGCCGGTCACACCATTCGGCCGGCCGCCGATCTGGAGACCTTCATCGGCAGCCTGAAGGCGCCCCGGGCGGTCATGCTGCTGGTGCCGGCCGGCAAGCCTGTGGATGCGGTGATCGAAGCACTGCTGCCGCGCCTGTCCCCCGGCGATCTGATCATCGACGGCGGCAACTCCCATTTCAGCGATACGGACCGGCGGGGACAGGATCTGCAAGACAAGGGGCTGCTCTTTCTGGGAACCGGCATATCGGGAGGCGCTTACGGCGCCCGCCACGGGCCGAGCATCATGCCCGGCGGCCCCCGGGAGGGTTACGAGCGGGTGGCCACCTTGCTGACGAAGGCCGCCGCCGACGTGGCCGGCGAGCCCTGCGTGGCCTATCTGGGCAATGGTTCGGCCGGCCATTACGTCAAAATGGTGCACAACGGCATCGAATACGCCTTCATGGAGCTGATAGCCGAGACCTATGATTTCCTGAAACGCGGCCTGGATTTTTCCGACGCGCAGCTCCATGGGGTTTTTGCCGAATGGAACCGCGGCGCGCTGGCAAGCTACCTGGTGGAGATCACGGCCCAGATCTTTGCGCGCCGCGACGAGCGCACCGGGCAGCCCCTGATCGACGAGATCCGGGACGTGGCCCGCCAGCTGGGCACCGGGAAATGGACCTCCCAGGACGCCATGGGGCTGCAGGTGCCGACCCCGATCATCGATGCGGCCGTCATGATGCGCAATCTTTCCGCGGACACCGCGCCGCGTCAGGAAGCGTCCAAGGTCCTTGCGGGCCCCCGGCCGAACCTGTCCGGTTCGGCCGAGCACTGGATCGGGATATGGGGCGAGGCGCTCTATGCCGGGCTGATCCTGGCCTTTGCCCAGGGCATGGAGCTGCTCCAGGCGGCCTCGGAGCGCTACGCCTATCACCTCGATCTGAGCACGGTGGCCCGCATCTGGCGCGGCGGGTGCATCATCCGGGCCGCCCTTTTGGAGCCCATCAGCGCGGTTTTCAAGGCGGAACCCGGGCGGCGCAATCTGATCTTGGATCCCAAGATGGCCGATGCGCTGAACCGCCGTCAGGACGCCTTGCGCCAGGCCACGGCGGCGGCCGTCCAAACCGGTGTGCCCGTGCCGGCCTTCGCGGCGGCCCTCGGGTATTTCGACGCCTACCGCCACACCTGGCTGCCCGAAAACCTGGTCCAGGCCCAGCGGGATTTCTTCGGCTCCCACCGCTACGAGCGCGTGGATGCGGAAGGCAGCTTCCATACGGATTGGGAGGGGGCGTGAGATCATGGCGGCGCCACCGATCAAACCCGTTTCGTCGGAGAGCGGAATCGAAAACCGGATCTACGACGATTACGAAGCCCTCAGCCGGGCCGCGGCCGCGCTGTTTACCGAGTGCGCCCGGGAGGCCTTGAGGGACCATCAGGACTTCCGGGTGGCCCTTTCCGGCGGGAAGACGCCCGCGCGCATGTTCGCGCTGCTGGCGGCCGCACCCTTGCGTGACGAGGTGCCCTGGAGCCGCGTGCAGGTCTTCTGGGGGGATGAACGCTGGGTGCCGCTGGACGACGAACGCAGCAATGCCGGGCAGGCCCGCCGCCAACTGCTCGACCGGGTGCCCCTGCCGGCGGACCAGGCTTACCCGATGGTCTGCGGCGCGTCGCCGGCCGAGGCCGCCCTGGCCTACGAGGAGCGGATCCACCGGCAGTTCGGGCATCAACCGCCATGCTTCGACCTGATTTTCCTGGGGTTGGGGACGGAAGGCCACACCGCCTCCTTGTTTCCCGGAAGCGATCTGATTAGCGAAACGCAGCGCTGGGTGCGGGAGGTGCCGCATGGTCCGGCAGGACTCAGCCGGGTGAGTTTCACACCCCTCTTGATCAACCAGGCCGCCGCCGTGGCCTTTCTGGTGAGTGGTGAAAACAAAGCGGACACGGTGCGGGCCATCCAGCAGGGGCCCCGCCAACCGGAGCACTATCCGGCCCAGAGCATCCGGCCGGCGAAGGGGCGGCTGATTTGGCTCCTGGACCGGGCCGCCGCGGCGCGCCTGGACGGTTCATCGGAACGCCCCACCCCTGAATAGCAGCTTGCGGCCCGGGCCCCCGAAGGGATAAATCCACCTTTGGCGGACAAATCAGCTTCGCGCGCTATGGAAATCCTCGCCGTTAAAGGAGATGGCCTTGCCGCAGACCGACAAACCACAGCCTGACATGACAGGTCCCCGCCTGGTGTATTTCGCCGCCGAGCGCACGCTGCTGACCTGGGTTCGCACGGCACTGGGCCTGATGGCGTTCGGATTCGTCATCGACCGCTTCGAGCTGGTCCTGCGCATCAACGCTCAGGTGGGAAGTCCTGGACAGACGCCTGCCGCTGCCTATTCCCTTTGGATGGGAACGGTGCTCGTGATCGCCGGTGTGGTCATGAACGTCGTGGCGGCGGTCCGCTATCTGCGCTTCGCCGCCCACTACCGGCGCGAGGCCGATACCGACCCGGGTCCGGGCCTTTCCCAGGCGGTTCTGTTTACCGCCATCATCACCCTCCTGGTGTCGGGCATCGTGGTCTATCTGATCATGCTGAGCCGATGAGCATTGCCGCCTGCCTCATGGGCGCAGCTTCCCCACGGCCCTGGATCCCCTGTACTGCAACCCGCTACGAGATCCGGCCGTTCGCCGCCGATGCTTACGAGGCCGGCCTACGGCCAGCCGCTATTCGGAAAACATGCGCAAACACTTCATGTACGGCGACGACGCGCGGCTGCCCGCGCACATCACCGCCTACGGCGACAAAGCATGAACCGGACCGGTCGAACATCCGAAGCGGAAGGCTTCCGGGGGCGCCCGGCCATCGGGCCAATGGCCGGGCCTGCGGCGGAGACGCGCCTCCGTCTTCGGATCGCCATCCGTCGGACGGTTTGAATAAGCGGCATTGACGATGCGAACCGGTCCTCCTATGATACCCGGATGCTGATGCCCTACCTCCGCCTGACGCTGGCCCCCATCCTGTGGGGCGGAGCCCTGGTGGCCGGCCGCGTTGTGGCCGCCGAGCTTTCCCCTATTCTGATCACATGGATACGCTTCCTGCTGGTGAGCGTTTTTCTCCTGCCCCTGCTGCGGATCTACGAAGGACATCTTCCGCGGCCAAGCCGTCACGACGGGGTTCTTCTGGCCATGCTCGCCCTGACAGGGGTGGTGGTCTTCAACCTGTTGCTCTTCTCCGGCCTGAAGACCGTCACCGCTGTGCGCAGCTCGGTCCTGATCGCCTTGGGACCGGCCGTGGTGGCGATCCTGATGATGACTTTTTTCCGGGAGCCGGCCCGCGGGCATACGATCGCCGGCATCCTGATCGCCTTTGCCGGCGCCGTCGTCACCATCACCGACGGCCGGCCCGCCCGCGCCCTGGCCGGCGGCCTTTCGGCGGGCGACCTCTACCTGGCGGGCAGTGTGCTCTGCTGGGCGGCTTACACCATCCTGGCGCGGCCGGCCATGCGCCGTCTGGCGCCTCTCACGGTGTTGACCTATTCATCCATCATCGGAACGGTGTTCCTGACGCCTTTTGCCCTGCAGCGCGGCACCCTGGCCCAGCTGGCCGGCTGCTCCTGGACGGCCTGGGGCAGCCTCTTCTACCTGAGCATCGGGGCCGCCGGCGTGGCCTACCTCTGCTACTACATGGGCATTCGCGATGTGGGCCCCAGCCGGGCGGCGGTTTTTCTGAATCTGGAGCCGGTATCCGCCATCGCCCTGGGTGTCCTGCTGCTGGGCGAGAGGCTTACCTGGCCGGTCCTGGTGGGCGCGGTGTCAGTGATCGCGGGGCTCTATCTGGTGAACCGGCCCGCTTCATCTTAGCCCGCAGACACCCGTTGGGATCCGATCCCCTGCCATAACATTCAAGCTGCCGGCGCAGCAGCACCTTGGCCCGGTGGAGAATGGTCCAGCAATTGTCTTTTGAAATGCCGAAGATCAGGCAGATTTCCGCGGTGCTCAACCCGTCGATTTCACGATAGATGAACACCTGTGCCGCCCGTTGAGGCAACCTTGCCAAGCCGCGGCGCAAGTCGTCCAGGAGCTCCCTGTATTGGCAATCCCTTTCGGGATCGGTGGCTGGCGGGGCAGGATAGAGCCGCCTGTCGCCACGGGGCCCGAAGAGCATTGCAGCGCCGTCAACGGTGAACATCACATCGTTTAGAAGCAGTATCTTGGGGGATCTCCTCAAACGATCGAGGATTTTGTGCTTCAATATGCCGAACAGCCACGTCCTCTCCGATGAGTGGCCGCGGAAATTTCCCCGCGACCCCAGGGCTCCCGAATAGGTCTCCTGCACCAAATCTTCCGCCACATCATGATCTTTTACCCGGGCCAGCGCAAATCCGAAAAGAGCGTCGCCGTAAGCATCCACCCATTCGCCCGGATCCAGGCGCGTTGTATCGCGTCGTTCCATCCGGCACCTCCGCTTTCAGCGATGTAAAGGTCTTTGTTGACGCTGAGCGTAAGATGCCTACGGATCTTAAAGGTTTCTTAACGATTGGTTAAAGCGTGGTTAAAAATTTTTTTTATTCCAGCGGCTGCAATCGGAAGACAACTCGAGACCTGAAAATGGTGATGGGCGATGAGAGGCTCTTAATATTGACGACTCAAAATGGCGCGTAATATCAGCGTAATAGCCTAATGAAAATATCACTAATATAAAAATAATGTATAATAGGGTCATTACTGCTTAAATTCTCGAAAGAAAAAATTAATTAGCAAATAATATCGATTGGTTAAAGAATTATAAAAACATTACCTTGCTAAAATTAATGGGATAATTTTTTAGTTATTACATATAATATACGGTTATATCATATCTGTATTATAAACTTTTATATATAATATTACTATTATTATAGGTATGTTAGCAATTTTTTTTGTATCATAGATAGATTTTAAAAGATTATTATATTGACATATAAATATCTGTAATATATTTCCTCTAAATATTATTAGTAATTCACTGTACCGTCATCCATATTTGTATATCCTTTAGTTTTATAAGGACTCAATAAATGCCTGAAAATATAGAATTTACAAAAGATGGCTCGCAGGTGACCGATTTAGAAGCAATCGAGATTTTAAAATCTCTGATAACGATCCCTACCGTCGATCCGCCAGGAAATGAGATGGAAGCAGCCGTAGCGGTGCAAAAAATATTGAAAGAAGAAAATATTGACTCGCAAATTTATGATCTCGGAAACGGTCGGGCTAATCTCGTTGCTAGATTAAAAGGTTCTGGAGACAGACCGGCTTTAGTATTTTCGGCGCATTTCGATACAATCCCGGTTGATGAGTCCCAATGGACAATGCCTCCTTTCGGAGGAGAGATAAGAGACGGGAAAATGTATGGCCGTGGGGCCACAGATATGAAAAGCGGCTTGGCGTCAATGGTTTGTGCCGCTATCGAATTAAAACGTAAAGGCATAGAGCTATGCGGAGACCTAATCTTGGCCTTTTCAGCAGCTGAAAATTCTTCAGGAATGGGCGCAATAGAACTGACCCGATGTGGAGAATTGAATAGCGCAGGGGCAATGGTAATCAGTGAACCAACTTCCTTGAAGGTCTTTATTGCGGAAAAAGGAGCGCTTTGGCTTAAAGCGAAAGCAAAAGGCGCATCGGGCCATGCAGCTTTTGTAGCGGATTGGAGGTCAGATTATGGAAATGCTATTGTGCGCATGGCCAAGTTTATTGCCCAGTTGGAAAAGTTAGATTTGAATTTTCCTCATCATCCACATCTGGATTATCCGACGGTTAACGTGGGCAAAATCTCGGGCGGTATAAGTGCGCCTATAATCCCAAACTCGTGCACGATGGATTTGGATATCAGAATGGTCCCGGGCATGGAGCCAGATTTTATCTTGAAAAAGATTCAGGATTTAGCGGGAAAATATATTGAAATTGAAATTATAGACTATAAGCCTCCTGTTGAAACTGAGGTTGAAGACCCTTTCGTTCATATGTGCATTGAAGCTTGTGAATCGGTGGTTGGCATGAAAGCAGATGTCACAGGGGTTCCATATTATTCAGATGCTACGGTTTTTGCCCCAGTACTACAAATACCAATAGTTATAATCGGGCCCGGAGAGGTTGGGCATAGCGGTATCGCAGATGAATATGTAAAGATATCAAGTATGATAAAAACGAACCAAATCTTTTCGTTAATTGCCCGCAAATATCTAACTTTAGATCATTTCTGAAATTCACAGGAGTCATTATGAATGAAAAAATTTACGAAAAAATTAAGAGAAAAATATTATTTTTAGATCTTCATCCCGGAGATGCAATAGATGAAAAAAAACTTGCCTCAGAGTTTAAAGTAAGCCGTACGCCGATTCGGGAAATTCTTCAAAAATTAGAGTGGGAAGGGTTTATTGATATTGTCCCAAGAGGGGCCACTTCAGTTTCGATATTAGAATACAGTAAGATCAAAAACACTTATTTTATGCGTGTGCAAATAGAAGGTTTGGCTGGAAAACTTGCGGCAGCATATGGGACGCCAAAGCATATATCCCAAATGGAGTCTATACTGGAAAATATACAAGCATTAGACAATAAAATGACGCCTCATCACTTAATAGAGATGGATGCAGCGTTCAGGGATATTCTCTATGAAGCAAGCGGAAATACAGTTTTGAAGCAAGTCTCCGATAGCCTCTATGAACAAACACTCCGGGTTTGGATGTCGCATATTAAAAACGATCAATCAAATGAAATATTAAAAAAAGAGTTTGAATACTTGATTGAAGAAATTCAGACAGCTATTGAAACGATACAGCACAAAGATCGAGATAAGGCAGAAACAGATAGAAAGGATATAATCATTCGTCATATTAAACGTGCAAATGAATATTTCATGCAGGATATCCAGCTATACTGACACTCGGGCATATATCTAAATGAATCAGTTAAACACTGAAATATATCGAGACCGAATCAAAAATAATATCGGTATTGTAACGGCTCATATTCCTATATCAGTAAATATTATAGGAGTGGTTAAGTCTGATGGATATGGTCATGGCGCATGTGAAGTCGCAAAAATATTAATAGGATCAGGAATTAACTACCTAGCAGTATCGGATCTTGAAGAAGCACTGATTCTCCGTAAAAAATTCCCAGAAGTTTCGATAATTGTGCTTGGAGAAATTGGGGCGCGTCGGCTCGCAGAAGCTGTTTTAAATGAACTAACAATAACTCTTTCAAGTATAAATTCAGTGAGAAAAATATCGATTGTGGCAGAGGCTGTAGGTACTATCGCAAGAGTACATGTTAAAGTCGATACCGGAATGGGCCGATTTGGCATGCCTCCGAAAGATGTGATGCCCGCACTACAAAGCCTTTCGAATACATCCTGCATAAATTTAGAGGGAATATTTTCTCATCTAAGCGCCACTTTTAATACCGACATCGATAGCAACAATTTCACTATCAAACAACTTAATATTTTCGAAAACATTTGTATGGATGCCAATAAAGAGGGCTTGCTCCCGGAAATGGTTCATATTGGAAGCTCTACAGCACTGATTGGATTTCCAGAAAAAATTTTATCCGGCCATTTTAATAGTATTAGAATAGGTACCTTATTTTTAGGCTATGAAGAAAGGAAATCTTGCTGGCAGCGACATGTTCAGCCTGCAGCCGAGATATCCACAAATATATGTATGATTAGAACGCTGCCTCCAGGGCACGCAGTGGGGTATGCTAAAACCTTCACGACAAGCAAAGAAACCCGCTTAGCAATACTTCCTATTGGATATGGCCACGGATTTCATCGTGATTTTGGGAATGTTGGCCAAGTAATGGTTAATAATTGCAGAGCAAATATTATAGGCAAGCCGAGCCTCGGCCAACTAATTATAGATGTCACAAATATTCCAGACGTTAAAGTGGGAGACCGTGTCACATTAGCTGGGGTGGAACTATCCGCGTTTGAAGAAGCAAATAAAATAGGTAGAGGCACCTGGGAGGTGATCTTGCCATTGTTAGAGCATAGCGAGATTTCATATGTTTAACCAATTGGTTATTAAAAATTGACAGGCAGAACGATGTATCAAACTCTAATCAACGAAATAATAGGAATAATCAAACCATATTTTGGAAATGGTACAGTAGCAAATTACATCCCTGCGCTTAGCGAGGTTTCTCCCAAAAAATTCGGGATATCAGTTGAGTCAATTAATGCTATCACTAATTTTGCCGGTGATGCTGACGAACCGTTTTCAATCCAAAGCATTTCAAAGGTATTTTCTTTGACCCTTGCGATACAAATGCTTGGTGACGATATGTGGCGACATGTAGGACGTCGTCTATCATCCAGAGCGTTCAATTCCATTATGTCTTTAGAAGAATCTAACGGACAACCACGAAATCCGTTCACAAATGCTGGAGCCATAGCTATCGTCGATCTTTTGCTTTCTCATGATCGAAAATACCTTGATACGTTGTTAGAGTTTGTAAGAAATCTAGCAGCAAATAATGACATTGTTTATGATATGCGGGTCGCGATGTCCGAAAAGGAAACTGGTTATCGAAATGCAGCAATTGCAAATTTTCTAAAAAGTTATGGTGTCATTAAGAATTCAGTTAACGATGTTTTAGACGCGTATTTTGTTCAGTGCTCGCTTGCAATGAGTTGTCGGGATTTAAGCCACTCATTGTTGTTTCTTGCCAATTCCGGAGAGCATCCTCATGATAGATCTTTTGTTATTTCACCTCGTCAGAATAGTCACTTAAATTCCCTGATGATGATGTTTGGAACTTATGATGCTGCTGGTGATTTTGCCTTCAGAATTGGCCTTCCAGGGAAAAGTGGCGTGGGTGGTGGAATTGCCGTAATTGTACCTCAAAAAATGGCAATTGCTGTTTGGTCTCCAGAATTAGATGAGTTTGGGACATCGGTTGTTGGACTTAAAGCGCTTGAATTATTAACTGAAAAAGCCAATCTGTGCATCATGTAACTATTAGGTCTCACGAAAGAGTGTGAAGTATGAGAAGAAGTATAAATATTCAATTCGGATCACATGATAATGAGAAATTATTTGGCCTAAAAAAGTTCAAAAAAGTGGTTTCGAATTTGGACAATCTACTTCTTAAAATTGAAGAGTTAATTTTATCGTATGGCACAATATCCTTGGCGGTTTTAGTGGTTGGAAGTGTGATTAGCAGATCAATATTTAATCACAGTTGGATATTTATGGAGGAAGTAGCAAACACTTTAATGGTATTAATAACATTTCTGGGATTAGGCTATTGTGTGCGGAAGGCCAGACACATCCGCATGTCAGCAATTCATGACATGCTACCCAAATCAATCCGCAAACTGCTAATAATATTAGTTTCTTTAGGGACTGCGATAACAATGTCTATTTTGGGTTATTGGGCATTACTCTATACAGCGCAAGCATATGATGCAGGCAACGTTACTCCCGCTCTACGTATTCCCGTATTCTATATTGTTATGTGGGTACCTATTGGATTCTTTATGGCTGCTATTGAATATCTCATGACAGTATATAAAAATTTTCGAAGCTGGGAGGTATATTTATCCATTGAAGTTCCTGATACCTATGAGGATGAGAGCTGCGATTTAATCTCTTAATAAGGCGCTTAAAATTACTTAATATTAGGTCGACATGGTAATTTAAAAGGGAACCTAAGGGACAATACGAATGATAATTTTAATGTTGATTATTATGATCGCTTGTTTAGTGCTTGGGTTTCCTTTTATGGTAGCTCTCATAGCTGCACCTGCAGCAATTTTTCAAGAATATTTTCCCTTTTTAAGCAAGAGCATTCTCATTCAGCAAACCATAGGGGGCGTAAAGCCTATTTCTCTAATAGCCATACCCATGTTTATGTTTGCAGGCGACATTATGACCGCTGGTCACTCTGCGAATAGATTGCTTGATTTTGTAAGTGCATTTCTGCGTCATATCAGAGGTGGGCTACCCATCGTAACTGCAGCAGGATGTACGGTTTTTGGAGCAGTTTCCGGATCTACTCAAGCTACTGTATGCGCAATAGGCGGTCCGCTAAGACCGAAACTTTTAGCTGGAGGGTATAGCAGCAGTTTCTCAACCGCTCTAATTATTAATGCGAGTGATATAGCATTTTTGATACCACCAAGTATTGGTATGATTGTTTATGGTGTTGTTACTGGAACCTCTGTTGGAGAATTATTTATAGCTGGAATAGGGCCGGGATTTTTTATTCTTATTCTATTTTCGATCTACTGCTACTTTTATGCTTCAGTAAAGAAAATGCCGGTCTTACCAAAAGCAACGTGGCGTGAACGATTCATCGCTGTAAAAGGCGCGATTTTACCCTTTGGATTTCCAGTAATCATAATTGGGGGGATTTATTCAGGTACTTTTAGCCCAACCGAGGCAGCTGCCTTTTCTGTCCTTTATGCCTTTATATTGGAGGTATTTGTATACAAAACTGTCAAAATACGACAAATTCCATCGATCGCTCTGTCTACAGGAATTATAACAACAGTTGTGTTTATTCTCGTTGGCGTCGGCACTGCATTTTCGTGGACTATATCATTCGCTAGGATACCATCTTTAATCCTTCCTGGAATTATAGGCGATACACCAACAGATATTTGGGTTCTAATTGTGGTCTCCATCGCCTTTTTTATCGGCTGTATGTTTGTCGATCCCGTGGTCGTCATAATAATCTTAGCTCCCATTTTTCGCCCAGTTGTACAAGCGTTAGGTATTGACCCTGTATTAGTCGGGGTCATCGTAACACTGCAATGTGCAATAGGATCAGCAACACCACCATTTGGATGCGATATTTTTACGGCTGTAGCAGTTTTCAGGAGGCCATATTTGGAAGTTGTGAAAGGAACACCCCCATTTGTAATAATACTCCTGTTTTCAAATGTTATCCTAATTCTATTTCCGGAAATTGCATTGTTTCTTAGGGACTTTGGTTTTGGAAAATAACTGCTATGGAAGGGTTTGCTTTAATAAGTTTTATTTTTTTAGAAACTCAATTTTTTATCCTCATTTGGCGGCTCGCGTAGGTCGATTTCCAATAAACAGGCGTTCATGCGCTTAAATCGAAAGCAGGAGGGCTTTAATGAAAAGTAATTTTCAACACAAGAGTTTGATTGTCGCACTGAGTCTGTTGCTATCTGTTTGCATTTGTGGAACGGCTATGGCTAAAGAACAAGTATGGCGATTCGCCTTGGAAGAAATTGAAGGGACCTTACAGTATGCATTAGCTACCAAATTTAAAGATTTGATGGCTGATAAATCTAATGGTCAGATAATGGTTGAAGTTTACCCTTATGGCCAACTCGGCACCATTGACCAGATGACAGAATTATTACAAAACGGAGCCATTCAATTTTCAATGATATCTCCCGGACACCTTGGCTCATTTATTCCCGAGGTACAGGTATTTTCAATCAATTATTTGTTCCCGGATGATATGGATGTGATCCGTTCCGTCCTTAGAGGTAACAACGATACATTTCGTGCGTTGGGCCCACATTTTGAGAATAAAAAACTAAAACTTGTTGCCCTATTCTCAGAGGGTTATCATCAGTGGACCACTAAGAGGCTTGTGCGCAACCCTGATGATTTTCAGGGGCTTAAAATGAGAGTTATGACTTCACCTATTCTTGTTGAAGCCTATAAGGCTTACGGGGCAAATCCAACCCCTCTGCCCTTCTCAGAAGTCTATAGTTCATTACAACTAAACATGATTGAAGGACAAGAAAATCCATACGCGACAATACAAGAAATGAAATTCTATGAAGTAACCGATTATATGATAACAGCAAAACATAGAATGTATGTTGTTTCCATGTCGTCAAATGCTGCGTTCTTTAATTCGCTTCCCGAGAGTACCCAAAAAATGGTTCGTGAAGCTGTGAATGAGAGCCTTGAATATTACTATGGGTTTGAAAATGAATTTAATACAAAAAGACTTGAACAAATTATGGATGCCAAACCGTCTTACAAACATGTATTTCTGAATGAGGATGAAATTGCAGTATTTAAAGAAAAATCAAAAGGTGCAAGAGAAGTATACATAGACATGGTTGGCAAGACAGGAGAAGAAGTGCTTAAGGCTATTGATACAGACATTCGCAATGCGAAATAGCGACAAATTTATTTGCATTGGTGAGGGGAGAGGCGGATCTGTTTAGTCCTCCATCGGCAAATGTTTGACCATTCAGATACCGCCTTCTCCCGATATTTTATATATATGATTAAAATTACTAAATTGCAAAAAGCAGAATCGCAAATAATTACTTCACAAGATACTAAAGTTGTTGTCAAAGACGCTCAAGATTTGCCTTCTAAAACCATAGGACACAGAGCAAGAGCGATGATATGGGATTATATGTTGTCAAACGAGTTTTGATGGCGATACCGGTCATGGCCATAGTGGCGGTGATCGTTTTTTCGTTGCTCTATCTGGTGCCGGGTGATGCGGCCTCGATCATTGCCGGCAATTTCGCCAGCCCTGAAGACGTTGAGCGCATCCGGCTCCAGATGGGGCTGGACCAATCGTTTATGGTCCAATTCTACCAGTGGGTGACCGGCATGGCAGGCGGCGATCTGGGCAAATCGATTTTCTACGATATGCCGGTGACGACTTTGATGATGCAACGCCTGGGACCTACCCTTTCCCTGGCCTTCGGCACCATTTTGGTGGCGGTGATAATTGCCCTTCCCGCCGGTTGTATCTCGGCCGTCTATTCTGGACGTTTTGTAGACCGGGCCACCATGCTCTGCTCGGTACTCGGTTTTTCCATGCCGGTATTCGTGGTGGGCTACATTCTTATTTATCTATTTTCGTTCAAACTGCAATGGTTCCCGATCCAGGGATATGTGGCCGTGGCCGAAGGCTTCGGCCTGTGGCTTCGCAGCATCGCCTTGCCCTGCATGGCGCTGGGGCTGGTTTTTTCGGCACTGATTGCCAGGATTACCCGGGCGACCGTGGTTGAAGTACTGGCCCAAGACTTTATCCGTACGGCTCATGCCAAAGGTTTATCCCCGGTGGTGATCATGATCCGCCATACGCTAAGGAACGCAGCGGTGCCGATAGTGACTGTGATTGGCGTCTCCTTTGTGATGCTGATCGGCGGGGTGGTGATCACCGAAAGCGTGTTCAACATTCCCGGCCTGGGCCGTCTGGTGGTGGATGCCATCACACAGCGGGATTTTCCCATCATTCGGGCCATGCTGCTTATTTTTTCAGGGGTCTATCTGCTGATCAATTTGATCATCGATATCATCTATACCCTGATCGATCCCCGGATCCAGTATTGACAGGGACGACGATATGAACAGCGTGATCAACCCATCCCATCTTAAACTCAGAATTCGGCGTCTTGCCGCCTTTCTGAGAGTCCAACCCCTGATCCTGATTTGTTCTTCGATGATCGCGGTGTTCATTATGGTGGCGCTTTTGTCCCCTTGGTTTACCCGTGACCCCATTATGGCAAATCCCCTGGTACGTCTGACCCCTCCCGGAACGGAATATTTTTTCGGTACCGACGGGCTGGGCCGAGATGTCTTTGCCCGTACGGTGCAGGGGACGCGGGTATCACTAGTTGTGGGATTCGGCGTAACAATCCTGGCTACCTTAGCCGGGGTCGTCATCGGCATGCTCACCGGATATTTTCGTTTCGTGGATTTTTGGCTCATGCGGGTGATGGATGCCCTCATGGCCATTCCGGGGGTGCTAATGGCCATCGCTCTGATGACACTGTTTGGCGCTAGCATCACCAACGTGATCATCGCCATTTCGATCCCGGAGATTCCAGGCATTGCCAGGCTTGTCCGATCCATCGTGCTGTCGCTCAGAGAGCAGGCATACGTCAAGGCTGCCGAATGCATCGGAACACGGCTGCATGGAATTATGCTGCGTCATATTCTCCCCAATATCGTGGCACCGCTCATCGTCCAAGCGAGCTATGTATTTGCCGGTGCGGTCATTTCAGAGGCCATACTGAGTTTCCTGGGGGCAGGCACACCGCCGGAGGTGGCCAGCTGGGGCAATATGGTGGCCGAAGGAAGGCTGATGTTCCTGGTGGCGCCCTGGGTGATCTTCTTCCCAAGTGCATTCCTGTCGGCCATGGTATTCATCATCAACATCCTGGGAGATGCCTTGCGCGACACACTGGACCCAAGATTGGCCAAGGAGCTTGGATAGGTGCAGCCGCCACAGGGGGGAAAAAAGGAAATGTCGGGCGACCCATCGGAAAGAGGGACGATTTTAGACATCGATGGCCTGAAGGTGTCGTTTCGCTCCAAGGGCCGCATCGTTCATGCGGTCAACAATGTTTCATTCCGGTTGAGGAAAGGAGAAACCCTTTGTCTAGTGGGTGAATCCGGATGCGGTAAGAGCGTCACTGCTCTGTCCGTCATGGGCTTGTTACCCCGGCCCCCCGCAAGCTTTGACCACGGTCAAATCCTTTTCGAGGGACGCGATATCCTGTCACTGAGTGAAAAGGAGATGCGGGCGTTGCGGGGGGACCGGATGGCGATGATTTTTCAATCCCCCGCCACCAGTTTGAATCCCCTGCTCACCATCGGTCGTCAAATAACCGAGGGGTTGGAAAAGCATCAGCGTTTATCCCGACGTGAGGCGACCCGATCGGCGATGGATTTTCTGGCAAAGGTCCGTATCCCGGACCCCAAACGGGTGATGAATCAATTTCCCCACGAACTTTCCGGGGGTATGTGTCAACGCATCATGATCGCGGTGGCATTGTCATCGAGACCCGATTTGTTGATCGCCGACGAACCGACCACAGCACTGGACGTCACCATTCAGGCCCAGATCCTCAGCATCCTTTCCGAAATGCAGACAGAATCGGGAACCGCGTTGCTGATGATCACCCATGATCTGGGTGTTGTGGCCGAAATAGCCGATCGGGTTTCGGTGATGTACGCCGGCTCCATTGTCGAGGACGCACACGTCGAATCGCTTTTCACCCATCCGGCCCATCCCTATACCATCGGTTTGATGCGTTCCATGCCGCAGTTGCATACCGCGGGGGTAGATGGGGGGCAATCGCGCCGTCGGCTTGATGAGATACGGGGAGTGGTGCCGCATTTAAGCCGTATCCCTGCCGGTTGCCTGTTTGCACCCCGATGCCATTGGGCTGTCCATCGATGTCGTGAAGAAGCTCCCCCGCTGACCCGTGTGGGCGAGGATCATCGGGCGGCCTGCTGGGAAGCGAAAAAGGTCCAGGAGTCAATTTATGTCTAATTCTTCCGACTCGACCAAAAACCAGGCGAGCAAGCATCCGGTTCTGGAAGTGGCTGACTTGAAGAAGCACTATGTGCTGCGTAGCGGAATCGGGTGGTCGGCCAGGAAGAAGGTTTACGCCGTTGATGGCGTCTCCTTTTCAATCCGGGCCGGAGAGACGTTGGGGCTGGTGGGAGAAAGCGGATGCGGAAAATCCACGGTGGGCATGAGCCTGTTGATGCTGATTGAGCCGACCGGCGGTACAGTGAAATACAACGGTGTGGATATTACCCGCACCTCAAAGCAGGCACTGCGCCAGTATCGCCGACACATGCAGATGGTTTTCCAGGATCCCTACAACTCGGTAAATCCGAGGATGACCATCGGGGATATTATCGCCGAGCCCCTGACTAACTTCAAGGCGGCCTCGAAGCGAAAGAGGCAGGCAAGGGTCCAGCGAATTATTCGCCGGGTCGGATTGAAGGAAGAACATATCGGGAAATTCCCCCACCAGATGTCCGGCGGCCAACTGCAACGGGTGGGGATCGCCAGAGCCCTGGCGCTCAAGCCCGGATTGGTTGTCTGCGATGAGGTCGTTTCGGCCCTGGATGTATCCGTGCAGGCCCAAGTGCTCAACCTGTTGATGGACCTTCAAGACGAATACGGTTTTTCATATCTTTTCATCACGCATGATTTGTCGGTGGTCGAGCATATCAGCCATAGAATTGCGGTGATGTATCTGGGAAAAATCGTTGAACTGGCAGACAGACGCGCTCTTTTCGAAAATCCGTTGCATCCGTACACCCGGGCATTGCTGGACGCCGCCCCGGTGACAGACCCCAGGCACCGGAAAAAGCGGCTGCTGCTGTCCGGTGATGTGCCCAATCCGGTGAACCCACCCAAAGGGTGCCGTTTTCACACCCGTTGCCCCTTTGCGATAGAGCGTTGCCGTATCGAGGAACCTGTGCTGGAAAAAGCGGACACGGGTCATTTCAAAGCTTGTCATATTGACGATTTGCAACAATAGCCACAAACCTTAGGAAAAGGAGATTGGTATGAGCAGAAGCACGTTGCGGTTTACAGCGTTATTGACGATGTTCGTTTTTTGCGGGCTGGCGGCTTTGGGTGCGTCGCCGGCAAATGCAGGAAAAACAATTAAATTCCGCCTGGCCGGAGATCTGAAAATCCTCGACCCCATCATCACCACTTCAGCGTATACCATCGGTCACGGTTACCTTGTTTACGACACGCTGTTTGCCATGAACAGCAAGTTCGAGCCCCAGCCGCAGATGGTCGACACCTGGTCTGTGAGCGATGACGGCCTGCGCTACACCTTTACCCTGCGGAAGGGGATGAAATGGCACGACGGTACCGCCGTGACAGCCCGGGACGCGGTCGCTTCGTTGAAACGTTGGGGCCAGAAGGGCTCCGACGCAAAGGCCATGATGGGCCAGGTTCAATCCATTGAAGCCAAAAATGATCTTACCTTCGAGATGGTTTTCAAAGAGAAGTTTGGCCCGGTGCTTCTGACGCTGGCCAACCCGGTGATCCCCGGATTCATAATGCGGGAAAAGGATGCCATGACCTCGCCGAACGAACCGGTAAAGGAGATTATCGGTTCCGGCCCCTTTATCTTTGCCAAGGATGAATGGATGCCCGGGCGGAAGATAGTCTACCATAAGTTCAAGGAATATGTTCCGAGGAAAGAACCGGCAGACGGCTATGCCGGTGGTAAAATCGCCAAAGTCGACACCGTCGAGACGGTCATTATTCCGGATACCAACACCGCCGTTCAGGCCCTGATCGCTGGGGAAATCGATGTAATGGAGTCGGTGCCCACCGACTTGGTGCCGTTGCTCAAAGCCTCCGGCAGCGTCGAGGTACGCGTGACCAACCCCCTGGGCTTCCTCGGACATCTTCGTATCAACTCGGTCAATCCTCCCTTCAACAACCCCAAGGCCCGGCAGGCCCTGCTCATGTCCATCGACCAGGACGCCTTTAACACCGCGGTGGTGGGCAATCATCCCGAATACAAAAAAACCTGCTGGGCCGTGTTCGGCTGCGATTCGTTGTTTGAAACCGAAGTCGGGGCAGAGCCCTTCATCAACGGGTCCACGGAGAAGGCCAAGCAATTGATGAAAGAGGCGGGCTATGACGGTCGAAAAATCGTTATCCTAGATCCCACGGACTGGGATCAGGGGCATGCCTATGCCCTGCTCGCCGGTCAAGCGCTTCGCGGCATCGGCGTTCAGGTTGATGTTCAAGCCATGGACTGGAGCACCCTGAGCGAACGTCGTTCCAGCAAGAAATTGCCGGGTCCCGGGTCCCCGGGCTGGGATATATTCCCCACCTCATGGCCCACCATCACCATGTCGAACCCCATCACCAATCAGCCTCTGGAAACCTCTTGTGACAAAGCCTGGTATGGATGGCCCTGCGACAAGGAAATCGAAAGACTGCGCGGCGAATTTGTGAAATCCGCGACCATCGAGGAGCAGAAAGAAGTGACCCGGGCACTTCAAAAGCGTTTCTATGAGATTGTTCCCTACGTGAATGCCGGCCAGTATGTAGAGGCCAACGCCTGGCGTAGCGAGTTGAAAGGGATGATTCCGTTCATGCAGCCGGTTTACTGGAACGTCGACAAATAAATTCCTCGGCGGTCAATGTCCACGTCGACGGCGGTTGGCGTGGACGCCCTGCCGGACCCGTTCATGCTGAAGATTAACGAATCATTATTCAACGGGAAGATCAAATGAAATTCGGGAAACGGCCGTTACGGATCGCTGTCGGGATGCTTCTGTTTGAAGGAAACAGCCAGTCCCCCGTGGTTACCACCATTGATGACTTCAAACAAATCATGCTTGCCAAAGGGCCATCGGTGCTGGAAGTCGTCCATGGTACACAGACAGAGCTAGCTGGGGCCCTGGAAGTCTTTTCACTATTTGAGGTGACGCCCGTTCCTTTGATCGCTGCCAATGGCAATGCCGGAGGATTGGTGAGCCGGACGGCGTACGAGCAATTGCACGCCATGTTGAGGGAAAGTCTCGCTTCGGCAGGGGATCTGGATGCTGTCTATTTAGCGTTGCATGGAGCTTTCATTACCGAAAATGAAAACGATGTCGACGGCGTCATTCTGGAAGATGTCCGTGCCATCATAGGGGATACTCCGCTGGCCGTCAGTCTTGACCTCCATGCTAACATTACCAAAAAAATGGCGGCCAATGCCGATTTTTTCATCGGCTACCGTCACTACCCTCACGACGATGCTTTCGACACCGGGCGAAGGACGGCAGGGCTCTTGCTCCGTATGTTAAAAGGTGAGATTCGACCGGTGATGCGCGTATGCCGAACCCCGATGATCGTCGCTTGCCAGAACCAAAACACGAAGGGGAAGGCACCTCTGGCCGAAATCCATGCCATGGCCCGGGGTTTTGAATATGCCGGAACCATCCTGGCTGCCAGCTACTTTCCCGTTCAGCATGGTTTCGATTTTCCCGACATGAGCTACGCCACCGTGGTGGTCACCGACAATAACCCGGAAACCGCTGACCAGATCGCCCGGTACTTGGCCAAGGCGGCATGGGAACGGCGACAGGCTTTTGATGTCGCCACGGTGCGCCCCGAGGAGGCTATTAAGCGCGGTTTGGCAATGGATGCTCAGCCGATTGTTCTTTCTGATGCTTCGGATACGGTAGGGGGAGGTGCTGCCGGTGACAGTGCCTACATGCTAAAGATGCTGCTCGAACATGCACCGAACGTTTCTGCCGCAATAGTGGTTGTGGACCCTGAAACAGCATCAATAGCACGATCGTTTGAAGTCGGAACAACCCTCAAGGTACACCTTGGAAACAAGCACAGCCCCATTTATGGCCCTCCTATAGAGGTTAACGCTATACTGACCCGATTTATCGAAGACGCCCGTTTTTCCTGTACCGGTGGTTGTTCGGAAGGCGTTGTTTCCGTGATGGGTGACACCGCCGTGTTACAGATCGGTGGCGTTACGGTCGTTGTCCCTTCTCTGCCCACTTACGAATATGCCGATGAGCAGTTTCGCACAGTTGGACTGAACCTCGACAAATTTAAATTCATTGTGGTGAAAAATCCGATGAACTATCAACAGGCTTTCCATCATGCTCCGGCATTGTTCGATTTGGACACCCCCGGCCCAACTACGTGCATGATCCGTTACCCCCAATGGAAGCATTTGGACCGGCCCATCTATCCCCTGGATGATGATTTTGAACCCCGATTCGACACGTTCTAGTATCGGGCTGATCTTGGGAGCCGGCCAGCGGCATTGAAAGAAACTGATTCCGGGGCCTGTCCGGAGGACCGATCTCCCGATGCTCGACCATTGCACCGGGCGCTGCCCCTTATTCGGCTAAAAAAGGAGATATCGTTGTCATGGAAGCATGGATTGAACAACTCCAGGAAACCGTCAATACTTTGGAGAGACTACAGCAATATATCAATGTCAGCCCCGCTGAAGCATCGGCCATCGAGACCATGGATACCAAATGGGGGACCACACCGTATTTTGCCTCTTTGATGGACCCGGACGATCCGGCATGCCCCATTCGCCGGCAGGTCATTCCCTCGGTAAAGGAGAGGGAAAACGTTTACGGCATGAAGGACTATCTGATCTGGAAGGAGAACCGTACCATAGAAGAGGCTCGTCCGGACAGCATCGCCCGGCAGTACCACGACCGGGTAGCTTTTACAGTCACCGACATTTGTGCCAACTATTGCCGGCACTGCTTTCGCAAAGAGGTCGTGGTAGACCGGGACCTGAACCTGCGCATGGATGTGGATGAAGGTCTGAGGTGGATTTCAGAGCATCGGGAAATCAGAGATGTTTTGATTACCGGAGGGGATCCCTTTATCCTTGCCGACGACAAGATCGAATACCTGATCCGCAAACTCCGGGAGATCGATCATTTGGAGATGATCCGCTTCGGCACGAGAACGCCCATCGTTCTGCCCCAGCGGATTACCCCCGGCTTGCAGAAGGTGCTAAGCGGTTTTCACCACATCCCCATCTGGATCAACACCCAGTGCAACCACCCCAAGGAGATCACCGAAGCCACGGCCAAGGCGGTGTACGACCTGCTATGCTGTGGGATCAACGTAGGCAACCAGGCGGTACTACTTAAGGGGATCAATGACGATAAGGCTACTTTCCGGAGCCTGCACCAGAAATTATTATCCGTGCGTATCCGTCCGTACTATGTTTTCTATTGCGAGCCTGCACCAGGCATCGACCACTTCCGCACTCCGGTAGAAAAAGGAGCCGAGTTGATTCGTGATGCCTTGAGAGGGCACACTACCGGTTTAACCCAGCCGATGTATGTTATCGCCACAAATATCGGAAAGATCCCTTTGATGCCGGACTATTATATTAAGGGCAAAAATACAAAAGAATACACCCTGATTAACTACCAGGGCAAAACAACAACGATACCGAACATTCCTGAGTGAAGTCATCGATGAATTACTCAACCACCCAGGGCGATCCACTTTCGGTTGAGAGAGATAGGCCGCTAAATTAACAGCCTATCTCAGATCGTTGACAAACCCCGTCTTATTGGAGGCGGGGTTTGTTATTTTTTGGCCCATTGCCTTACTTGAGGACATGGTTTCTGGGACACAGGTAACAGTCAAAATGGGTAATGAGACCGTGGGAAGCGGGTGAGGGGCAAGTGCCTACTTGCCGTGTCTTGAATTGGCCTTAAAGGTTGGTTAAAGTTGGCGAATGCTATCGAGTTGGCTGCAACCGGAAGACAACCCGGAGCCGAGAAATGGCGTTGAGCGAGGGGATACTCTTGGTATTGACGGCTCAGAGATCACATGTGCCTTCTGGTATCGGTGGAACCGAAATACATTTCAATTTGAGATGCCATGATGATGTTTGGTCCATCTTTGGGAGCAATCCGACCGCCTTTGTAAACAAAAAGGGGGACTATCGTATGTTGGGGTGGATCTTTGCGGTTTGAGCGTTATCTAAACCTGCCATAGGCAGCCGCTATCTGCATTGGCTCTTGTGACAGATTTGTTATAGTAAACAGAAAGAGAACCGGTCAGAATCATATTTTCGATGGGCAAGGTCACCTCGATATTGGTCGGCCCCCTGTGCTTAGCACACTGTCCGGTCCTTAAGGTCCACCGCCACCGAAGCCCGACCAAGCAGGAAAGGAAAATGAATGAACTCAAGAAGCAAGGCAGCGATTCCGGCAACAAAAGAGTGCTACGAAATTCTTGAAGAAACAGGCACGCTCCAACACATCAAGGAACACTCAGAAACAGTCACCTGCGTAGCCAGAGAAATTGCGGAACGCATGAACCAATCCGGAAAAAAAGTTGATGTTGACCTCATAGTCGCGGCGGCGCTGCTCCACGACGCGACGAAAACCAGAAGCCTGAAGACTGGCGAAGACCACGCAGAGACAGGAGCAGAGCTGTTACGTCAAAAAGGGTACTTTGAGATCAGCGAAATCGTTCGGCAACACGTACGCCTCGACTGCGAGCCAAGCAACGGAAAAATCACCGAAGCCGAAATCGTGAACTACGCAGACAAGCGCGTCATCAACAAAGACGTGGTAGGCCTACAAGAAAGGCGGGAATACATATTCAGGCGATATGCCGGGCATTACATAGACGCCACCGAACTAGAAAAGATTTGGGACGACACAGAAAAAATAGAGAAAAAAATCTTTGCGGAGATGCCTTACGGACCGGAGAAGCTCGCAGAGAAAATTTGATTCATAAACCGGAATTGAACCCGGAAGAAATCCAGATTTACGTCCCAGGAACCGCGGCCGGTTTTTCATAAATGGCTATTAGGTTTCGCATGGACGCCTCCGTTAACCGGACACACCGGATTCTGCAAATCGCCCAAACGTCGTCATCGAAAAGAAAAAATGCATAAGACCGCATAAAACAAGCTGCTGCTGATATCGTTTCTTTGAAGTCTGACAGCGGCGGCCTCGATCGCATCAAAAGCGTTGATCTTGTTTTTCGGTGATACGGTGTTATATTATCCAATAACATTTGGGGATGGAGTCCCCCCTGTTAACCGCCCGGGCTGGGCTGATGACTCCTACCGGCAGTCATGATCGGTGGGATTATTCTGGAGAGGCCCGCAGGCGGTTTTCTTATGCCTAAATGCGCTAGTGGCCTCTTTGGATGCAAGCATTCCACATGAATGCTTAAACGACAACAGGGAGGTAACAATGACGCCAAAAGCATCTTCGCCGTTTTGCCGCCAAAACCCACAGCTTTCCGATTTACTCGATAAAACAGCCGGCATGATGTCGGACTTCGACCCGCAATTCCTTCACTACCGTCAAAAGCTGAATGACTTGGCCTCCCGCTATTCCGAGGGACGGTTTCACTTGGCGGTTCTCGGCCAATTCAAGCGCGGCAAAAGCACACTGCTCAACGCGTTGACGGGCGGGCCGCTTTTGCCCGTAGGGGTGGTTCCATTGACGGCGGCACCGACCTTCCTCCAATATGGTGAAGCCGCCAAAATCACGATCCAATATCAAGACGGCCGTCCGGCGGATGAATTCGCCGGCGCCTCGACCGCCGAGAGAAGTGCCTTTCTGGCCCGCTTTGTTACCGAAAAGGGCAACCCCAAAAACAAGCTGGGTGTCGCTGAAGTCCAGGTGGATCTGCCGGTCCCTATTCTAAGCGGTGGCGTGGTCTTGATTGACACGCCCGGAATCGGCTCCACCTATCGCCATAACACCTCTGCGACGCTCAATTTTCTGAAACAATGCGATGCGGCCCTGTTTCTGGTTTCGGCCGACCCGCCCATCACCGAAGTGGAACTGGCATTCCTGCGGCAGGTGAGCGTAAAGGTGCCGCGATTGTTCTTTGTTTTAAACAAAATCGATTACTTGAACGAAGAGGAACTTGAAGAGGCACTTGCTTTTTACAAACACATATTGTCCGAGGAACTCGGCTGGATCAGCGACCATCCGGTCTTTTGCGTATCGGCCCGCAAAGGTCTCGAGGCCCGAACATCCACCGCGGCCGATGGGTGGTCCGCCAGCGGCATGGCGCGATTGGAAGCCTTTCTGGTGGATTATCTTGCCAGGGAAAAGTTCACCGCCTTGACGGATGCCGTTTGCCGAAGGGCGCTGGAGCTTATCGACGCCACCCTGATGGAGGCCGGTATCGTCTTGCAGGCGCTCAAACTGCCCCAACAGGAACTGGAAGAAAAAATCGGTGTTTTCGAACAAAGTCTCAGGCAGGCCGAAAGTGAACGCCGGCTGATCCAGGATGTTCTGGAAGGCGATAAAAAGCGCGTCACCGCCTTTGTGGAAGAAGAGGCCCGTGACCTGGCCCGTCAAGCCGAACAATTTTTGAAGGAGATCATGGATCGCGGCCCTGGTTCGCGAATCTACGGTCAATCTTCATTGGTCGGCCCCCTGTGCTTAGCACACTGTCCGGTCCTTAAGGTCCACCGCCACCGAAGCCCGACCAAGCAGGAAAGGAAAATGAATGAACTCAAGAAGCAAGGCAGCGATTCCGGCAACAAAAGAGTGCTACGAAATTCTTGAAGAAACAGGCACGCTCCAACACATCAAGGAACACTCAGAAACAGTCACCTGCGTAGCCAGAGAAATTGCGGAACGCATGAACCAATCCGGAAAAAAAGTTGATGTTGACCTCATAGTCGCGGCGGCGCTGCTCCACGACGCGACGAAAACCAGAAGCCTGAAGACTGGCGAAGACCACGCAGAGACAGGAGCAGAGCTGTTACGTCAAAAAGGGTACTTTGAGATCAGCGAAATCGTTCGGCAACACGTACGCCTCGACTGCGAGCCAAGCAACGGAAAAATCACCGAAGCCGAAATCGTGAACTACGCAGACAAGCGCGTCATCAACAAAGACGTGGTAGGCCTACAAGAAAGGCGGGAATACATATTCAGGCGATATGCCGGGCATTACATAGACGCCACCGAACTAGAAAAGATTTGGGACGACACAGAAAAAATAGAGAAAAAAATCTTTGCGGAGATGCCTTACGGACCGGAGAAGCTCGCAGAGAAAATTTGATTCATAAACCGGAATTGAACCCGGAAGAAATCCAGATTTACGTCCCAGGAACCGCGGCCGGTTTTTCATAAATGGCTATTAGGTTTCGCATGGACGCCTCCGTTAACCGGACACACCGGATTCTGCAAATCGCCCAAACGTCGTCATCGAAAAGAAAAAATGCATAAGACCGCATAAAACAAGCTGCTGCTGATATCGTTTCTTTGAAGTCTGACAGCGGCGGCCTCGATCGCATCAAAAGCGTTGATCTTGTTTTTCGGTGATACGGTGTTATATTATCCAATAACATTTGGGGATGGAGTCCCCCCTGTTAACCGCCCGGGCTGGGCTGATGACTCCTACCGGCAGTCATGATCGGTGGGATTATTCTGGAGAGGCCCGCAGGCGGTTTTCTTATGCCTAAATGCGCTAGTGGCCTCTTTGGATGCAAGCATTCCACATGAATGCTTAAACGACAACAGGGAGGTAACAATGACGCCAAAAGCATCTTCGCCGTTTTGCCGCCAAAACCCACAGCTTTCCGATTTACTCGATAAAACAGCCGGCATGATGTCGGACTTCGACCCGCAATTCCTTCACTACCGTCAAAAGCTGAATGACTTGGCCTCCCGCTATTCCGAGGGACGGTTTCACTTGGCGGTTCTCGGCCAATTCAAGCGCGGCAAAAGCACACTGCTCAACGCGTTGACGGGCGGGCCGCTTTTGCCCGTAGGGGTGGTTCCATTGACGGCGGCACCGACCTTCCTCCAATATGGTGAAGCCGCCAAAATCACGATCCAATATCAAGACGGCCGTCCGGCGGATGAATTCGCCGGCGCCTCGACCGCCGAGAGAAGTGCCTTTCTGGCCCGCTTTGTTACCGAAAAGGGCAACCCCAAAAACAAGCTGGGTGTCGCTGAAGTCCAGGTGGATCTGCCGGTCCCTATTCTAAGCGGTGGCGTGGTCTTGATTGACACGCCCGGAATCGGCTCCACCTATCGCCATAACACCTCTGCGACGCTCAATTTTCTGAAACAATGCGATGCGGCCCTGTTTCTGGTTTCGGCCGACCCGCCCATCACCGAAGTGGAACTGGCATTCCTGCGGCAGGTGAGCGTAAAGGTGCCGCGATTGTTCTTTGTTTTAAACAAAATCGATTACTTGAACGAAGAGGAACTTGAAGAGGCACTTGCTTTTTACAAACACATATTGTCCGAGGAACTCGGCTGGATCAGCGACCATCCGGTCTTTTGCGTATCGGCCCGCAAAGGTCTCGAGGCCCGAACATCCACCGCGGCCGATGGGTGGTCCGCCAGCGGCATGGCGCGATTGGAAGCCTTTCTGGTGGATTATCTTGCCAGGGAAAAGTTCACCGCCTTGACGGATGCCGTTTGCCGAAGGGCGCTGGAGCTTATCGACGCCACCCTGATGGAGGCCGGTATCGTCTTGCAGGCGCTCAAACTGCCCCAACAGGAACTGGAAGAAAAAATCGGTGTTTTCGAACAAAGTCTCAGGCAGGCCGAAAGTGAACGCCGGCTGATCCAGGATGTTCTGGAAGGCGATAAAAAGCGCGTCACCGCCTTTGTGGAAGAAGAGGCCCGTGACCTGGCCCGTCAAGCCGAACAATTTTTGAAGGAGATCATGGATCGCGGCCCTGGTTCGCGAATCTACGGTCAATCTTCAAAAGCAGGCATCCAGCAGGCCTGGGCGGAGGCGATTCCCGATTATTTCGAGGCGCAGCGGGAAGCGCTAAACGAACGCGTCAAAGAGCGCCTGCTGGAGTGCCTGACACCCCATGAAGAGCGCCTTTCCCAACTCGTGGAAACCCTGCGGCAAACCGCCGCCGACATGTTCCAGGTGCCCTACAAGCCCCTTTCACCGGAGCGGGTCCTGGAGGTCAAACGGAAGCCCTATTGGGTGTTGAGCACGTGGAACACCGATCCCCTGCCCGCTTTGCTGTCCATGGACCAGCGTCTGGACGGGCTGGTCCGGCGCAACGTGGAGAACATCCGCTGGTCCATGCTCCAGAACCTGAACCTTTCCTTTGCGGGGTTTGCCCGCCGGACCCGCGAACGCCTGGATGAAACCGTAGCCGCGACCCAGGGGGCCATGCAGGCGGCCCATGCACGGCGACAAGCCGACGATGGGGGCATCGCAGCCGAAGCAGCCCGCATGTCCGACCGCATGGCGCTATTGGAGGCTGTCAAAATCGATTTAACACTTTTTCAGGATAGCTTATCGCCGGCGAAGGATGAAACAACACCGGATCGTGCCCAGTCGATAGGCAGTGATCGTGGGCTTGACGGGCGCCTTGTGGATGGGCCGCGTCCGCACTGTCAATCCATAACCAGGTAGATAGACCCAAAAGAAGGTGTGAGATGAAGAATACGACCCATTCGTCATGTGAAAAGGGAGGACTGATAATGAAGCCAAAGATTGGGAAAGTCTCCGCTATGCAGATCTCGACTCGCGGGGCAACCCGACGGTAAGGGTCTTCTGCCGCCTGGACAATGGCTTCCAGGCATCCGCCTCGGTGCCATCGGGCGCTTCGACGGGTGAAAACGAGGCTGTCGAGCTGCGCGATGGAGAAACGGGGCGTTATAACGGCAAGGGCGTTTGGGCGGCGGTCAAAAACGTCAACGAACGCATTGCGCCCAAACGTTTGCCGAGGCCCTGCGCTAGGGTGCCGAAACCTTTCATGCGCTTAAAAAAATATTGTCCCAGAAAGGTTATGCCACTGCCGTGGGTGACAAAGGCGGGTTCGCCCCGAACCTGAAAAGCAACGAGGAAGCCTGCGAGTTGATCGTCGAGGCCATCACCACCGCCGGCTATGAACCCGGCCGGGACGTGGCCATCGCCCTGGATCCGGCAGCGAGTTCTTTCTACGAAGATGGCCGCTACAATCTGCCAAGTCCGGGCAGGGCATGCAAACCAGCGATGCCATGAGCGAGCTCTACGCTCAGTGGGTCTCCAGATTTCCCATCGTCTCCATCGAGGACGGGCTGGCGGAAAACGATTGGGACGGTTTTCGGGCGCACACCGCCGCCCTGGGGGACCGGATCCAGATTGTCGGGGACGACGTCTACGCCACCAACACAACATTTATTGCGCGCGGCATCCGGGAAAAGTGCTCGAATGCCGTGCTGATCAAGCTCAATCAGATCGGCACGGTGACCGACATGGCACAGGGCGGCAAAGATGCCCATGACCCTGGCGCCGGACGTCCAGTGCCATACTTCTTCCCCAATGCCGTCAATTAGGCAGTAGACATATTTGCGGTCGCGATCAGGGCGAATCGGTCCAATTGCCATCCGCGGTTTCGCGCGTCAGTGACGGACGAAGCCGCAGTCCCCGGGGGTGTCCTGCATGTTCCGAAACCCGGTTTGCAGGAGGCCGGGGTTTGGGGAGCGGTCTTGCGCACCGTGCCCGATCGTTGCCGGCACCGCGGCACCGTGCGGGCCGGGCGGTCCTATTTGCGCGCCAGATTGAACATATCGGTGATCAGCGGGCTTTCGCGGAATTGATGCACGAGGGCGATGCCGGCATGGCCGAAGAGATAGGCCCACATGAAACCGGCGATGAGGCTGTGGATTTCAGCCACCGTATGGACCCACGGGACCATGCCGCCATCCGGCGCCATGGCGAAGAAGATGGTGCCTCCGGTCACGGCCATGCCCGTAACGGCCAGCAAGCCCAGGCCGTGGATCGCACCGGCCATGGGCAGGGTTTCCTTGCTCTGGTCGGGGAATCCGTTGCGCAGCCAGCCGGGCAAGGCCTTCAGGTCGTCCATGAGGCGCTGCATGCGTCGCGCGGAGAACCAGGGGAAGAGATGGCCCCAGCCGTTGCTCAGGTGACCGCTCAATTGCCACAGCCAGTGGAGCAGCAGCAGGCTGACGACCGTGATGCCGGACCAGCGATGGATATGAAACAGGGTGTAGCCGGGCTCCGTCGGGACCCGGCCCGGGTGCGGAACCACCATCAGCAGGCTGCTGAGCAGTTGAATCACTACTGTCAGGGCCAGACCGGCATGCAGCCAGCGCGTCGTACGATCGTATTTCATTGCGGTTTCCCTTCCTCTGTCGGTTTCGTTTTCAACGCTTTTTGCAGGGCCTGCATTGCCATCCCGAAATCCTGCCAGTTGCCCTGCCGGAGGGCTTCCTGGGCTTTGCTGAGATGCTCCCGGGCACGCCGCAAGGCGCTCGCTTCGATGGGTGCCGCCGCGGTTGCGGTCATTTTCTCCCCGCTCGGCGGCGCCGTGCCGAAGACCGCCTGGATGGCCTCACCCAGGGTGGGCTGCATGACCACTTTGTTGCCCGATATGACGATGACGCGGATGAGCTGGGGAATGTTGACCCCTTCGGCCAGCAGGTAGACCGGCTCGACATAGAGAAAAGCGTTGTCGATGGGAATCACCACCAGGTTGCCGCGGATCACCTTGGAGCCCCGCTGGTCCCATAGGGAGAGCTGTTCTGAAATGACGGCATTCTGGTCGATCATGGCCTCGATCTGGATCGGACCGAAGGTGAGCCGCTCCTTAGGCAGCTGGTAGACGATGATGCGGCCGTAGTCGGGTGCATCGCATTCGGCCCCCATCCAGGCGATCATGTTGTCCCTGCTTTGGGGGGTGAAGGGGGTCATGATAAAATAGCGCAGCGCCTTGGTGCCGGGCAGGCGCATCAGCAGATAGTAAGGCTGGAAGGCCACCGCCTGTCCGGCATACTTCTCCTGGGGCAGGGCCCAGAGATCCTCCTGGTTGTAGAACACCTGGGGATCGGTCATGTGGTAGTTCATATAGCTGGCGGCCTGGATCGCGAACAGGTCTTCGGGATAGCGCAGATGGCTGCGCAGGTCCGCGGAGAGATCGTCCAGGGGTTTGAACATCCCCGGGAAGGCCTTGCGGTAGACCTGCAGAATAGGATCGGCGGGATCCATCACATAAAACTGCACGCTCCCGTCGTAGACGTCTTCCACCACCTTCACGGAGTTGCGGATGTAATTGGGGGCGGACGCGATCCCGGAGGCGGGCTGGGCATAGGGAAAACGGTCCGATACCGTATAGGCATCCTGGATCCAGTAGAGTTTGCCGTCGGCCAGCACCAGGTAGGGATCCTGATCGAGGGTCAGGAAGGGGGCGATCTGCGCCACGCGTTCCTGCACCCCGCGGTAGATCTGGATCCGGCTCTGGGGTTTCAGATAAGAGGTCAGCAGGATATTGATGTCGGACTGGGTCCAGGCGAAGAGCAGTTTTTTCCAGATCGTGTCCAAGGGAATGCCGCCTTTCCCCTGGTAGCTGGTGTAGACGTTGTCGTTGCCTTTGGGGTAGTCGAACTCTTTCACCTCGGTGTCCACGATCATATAGCCGGGCGCGTTTTCACCATAGTAGACGGCCGGCTGTTCAACCTGCAGGCCGTAAGTGGAGGTCGGCGGGATATTCTCGATGGCATACACCGGCAGCCCGCCTTGCTGCTGTTTGGAGACGAAGCTCATGACCAGGCCGTAGCCATGGGTGAACTGCAGGTGCTGGTTGACCCAGGTGCGGGCCTTGGGCGGCAGTTGGGTAGCGATCTCGCGGGCCGACAACATCACCTGATGATAGCCGTCCTTCAGGTGATAGCGCCCCACGTCCACTGAATTGAATTGGTAGTAGAGCCGGATTTCCTGGGTCTGGCGATAGGTTTGCAGGATCGGCCGCCAGTCCCATAGCCGGATGTTTTCGATGGTCGGGCCGTGGCTGTCGATCTGCTCCAAGGTTAGATCGCTTAGGGCCGGATAGGCCTTCTCCTCGATCTTGTCGAGCTGGAAGGCGCGGCGCGTAAAATCGATGTTGTGTTTGAGGTAGGGGGTTTCCAGTTGGAGCTCGTTGGGTTCGACATGGTATTTTTGCACCAGACCCGGAACCAGGACCAGCGCCAGGCCGTAGAGGATGAAATACCCGCTGATGCCCCCCAGCATCAGGACCATGCGCCGTTTGATAAAGCACAGGGGGATGAATGCGGCCAGGAGGAGGGCGGCGCCCAGCATGACCCAGTAGGCCATGCGTTCGATGTGATCGGCGGTATACCCGACCCCGTAGACCACGCCCCGGGTGGAGTAGAGCAGCTCGAAGCGGTCCAGGTAGTAGCCCCAGGCCCAGATGACGAGGAAGATAATCAGCAGCAGGGCGAGATGGCCGAAGACTTTCGGATCCATGCGCGCCGATTTGAGGGGCATGGGCCGGAGCAGATCGAAGGTGGTATAGGCCATGGCCGTGATCACCAGGGTCAGCAGGCTCACCCCCATCAGGCTGTCGCGCAGCAATTCATAGAAGGGCAGGTGGAACAGGTAGAAACCGATATCCCGTCCGAAGATCGGGTCGCTTTGGCCGAAGGTACCGCCCCACAGAAAGCGCAGATAGTCGTCCCATTGCGCATAGAACATCGAGGCGAACATCAGGCTGACCAGGGCGGCGATGAGCAGGGTGCCGAGATGGAACCATCCGGCCGGCACGGCCAGGCCCTGTTTGGTGTAGGCCGCAGGCCGGCGCTCGATGGTCGTGCCGCGCAACCGGAAGATGGCGGCGGCGGCGAAGCGCAGGTTCAGCCACAGGTAGACAAAGACGAGGAGCAGGGCCAGGGCGGCGGAAACGATTTTGATGGAGAGCAGGCGCCAGAAGACCATGGCGTAGCCCATCTGTTTCATCCAGAGCCCGTCCTGGATCAGGTTGGATACGGCAAACAAAACGTTGATGGCCAGGATGGCCGCCAACACCGACACCCAGATAATCCGTCTGGGGGATCCCAGCGCCAATTTCATAATGAATGCTCCCTGCTGTCTTGTCGGGCCGTCCATTGCCCGATAAACCATTGTAAACTCGTAGTGTTCAGTCGTGATACGACATCCCGCAGAACGGGACTTCCCATCTGATGGCGTCCTCAACGGTGGGGTGCCCGCCGGTATACGCCGATATGGCGGGGAGGCGGCAGGCGGCCTCCAGGCCGGGATTCAGCCCCCCACTCGGGAACGTGTCCCCACGCGGGGGACGCGGTCCCTCGCCGACGGATCGAAGCGAACAAATCGTTTTACGAGGGCATCCAACGGCCGCGATTAATGTAATCGACATCCGCCGGATAGGAATACGGTATTGATGGTATTCACCGGAAGCGCGACGTGTATCTTGCAGGAGAGCGGCCATCCATGCGATAGGGCGTTCGATGCGCGCCGACCGGCCGCCGGGTACATTGTTCCACGAGGGGCACATGCCGGCCAAGTATTGAAGACGGCTTGAAACCTCCGTGGATGCGTCTAATTTTAGAATCAGATGTCCATCCCGGCGTCGTGTTGACGCACCAGGCATCAATACCAACCATCCGACGTTTACGGACAAGACCGCTTGGAAGGAGACTCCGATGCAAACGAACTGCTGGCGACGGACAGGTCTGTTGATCTTGCTTTGGCTGTTGACGCTCGCCGGTCCCCCGGCCCATGCCGCTTCGCTGCAGTCCGGCATCCATGGCATGGTGTGGGGCGGCCGTGCCGCCGACTATCCGCAGCTGGAGAAAATCCGTGAAGAGGGCGGCGCGAGCTACTACGTCAACCGCCAAATGGCCTACCGCACCGGCAGCGACCCGGTCTCCGGTGTGGTCTACGGGTTTTACCATGATCGGCTTTTCGCGGCCTACATCAAGACGCGCACGGCGAACCAGGCCTACTACCTCGAACGACATTTCCGCGACATATACGGTCCGGCCAAGGTCAAGGCCTCCGGCAGCGAGACCATTTACCGCTGGGAACACGGCGATCTGAGGATCAAACTCAAAGACAACAACACCAATGAGGAGATCAAGCTGGGCATCTACTACCAGCCGCTGGCCAGGGAATTGGATCAGACCCTGGTGGAAGAGGGGCCGCCCGATGTGTTCGGCCCGTCTTCCGCCGGCGATAAGGGCGCCCCGTCGGCACCCCTGTTTAAATGACGGCCCCTATGCAGCGGCCTGTTCCGGCGGCTGGTCAAGGCCTGCCGAGCGATCAAAGTGAAAGTGTAAGTCGCTGCGCAACGGGCAAAGCCTTGTCGACCAGAAAGGGGAGCTGAAACGAGAAAATGGCCAGAATGCCCGCCATGAGGGGGCCGAAGGCGATGCCCAGGCCGAACCCGATGGTGACCAGGCTCATCTGGCGGCTGCGGCGGCAGGCGCTGCCGCCCTGGGCGATGTCGCCGGCATAGGCCAGGGCGGGGGCGACGATGGCGGCGGCCGCCGCGCCCTGGATGAAGCGCAGCAGGCCCAGTTCCGCCAGGGAAGTGGCCTGGCCCAAGAGGGCTGTCGCCGGTGCCATCAGCAGCAGGCCGGCCAGCACCAGCGGTTTGCGTCCCAGGCGGTCGGAGAGGCGGCCCAGCGGCACCTGAAACAGCAGCCGGCTGACCATCAGGGCGCTGAAGGCGATGCCGAAGCCGAAGGCTCCCATGCCCAGTTTGGCGCTGATTCCCGGTTCCCGTCCCACCCAAAGGCACACCGGAATATCCCGCTAATGCGGCCTTGCCTATCCTGCGGCCGGGATTAGTGCGTGGTTTCCAATCCCAACGCCGCCAGCCGCTGCCGTGTGGTGTCATACTCCTGGTGGTGCAGACCGCGGATCCCCAGGGATTCGGCGACCTGCACAAACATTTGGCGGTCGTCGATATAGAGGGCCGCTTCGGGCTGAATCTGCGCCGTATCCAGGGCCAGGCGGTAGATGTCTTCGTCCGGTTTACGGAAATGGACAAAGCAGGACGAGATGAAGGTGTCGATAAAGTCATTCAAGGCGAACGTACGAATCCGATGCTCGGTCAGCTCGCGCCCCTCGTTGCTGACCGCCACGATTTTAAGTCCGTAGCGCCATTTGAGCGCGCGGATCATCTCGATCATCGGGGTAAGCGGTTCGGACTGTGCGAACATGAACTGGCGGAATTGCTCCCGCGTGAAAGGCCGTTCTTTGAAGAAAATCACCCGATCCAGGTATTGCTCGAGGCTGAGCTTGCCCTCTTCGTACGTATCGAAGGTCAGATGATGGCGTTCATCCATGTAGGCATAATTCAACCCGAAGCGATCGGCGGCCTTCTGGCGGCCATGGCGGTCCCACCCATTGGTGAGCAGCACGCCGCCGATATCCAGCAGCAGACTGGTAATGGGCTGTTCATTTTTCATTGAGGCACCTCTATGCCGGTTAGGCGGCCATGCGCCCCCGGTAGATTCATTTTAAAAATGCTCTCCGCACCATGCGGCGGTCATCGAAGGAACTCCCCCGCCGCAAAGCCGCGGGGTATCGAAAAAGGCCATGAAACGCTGCAAACGGCCGGGCATCAACCCCTTGTCCGCCCTGGGCGGATCAGGCCCCGGCGGCCGGCCTCCGGGCGGCATGGTCCTGGGCCAGGAGCATGTACATGGCCGGCACCACAAAGAGGGTAAAGAGCGTGCCGATGGAAAGGCCGGTCATGATCACCAGACCCATGTTGAAACGGCCCACCGCCCCGGCGCCGGTGGCCAATACCAGCGGCAGCACCCCCAGGACCATGGCGGCCGTGGTCATCAGGATCGGCCGCAGACGGATGGCGGCCGCGGTTTGGATGGCTTCCCGTTTCGACTTCCCTTCGGCCTGCAGGTCGTTGGCGAACTGCACGATGAGGATGCCGTGCTTGCTGATCAGACCGATCAGGGTCACCAGGCCCACTTCGGTATAGATGTTGAGGGTGGCGCCGCCGATGCCCAGACTGATGAAGATCATGGCGCCGCAGATGGACATGGGAACGCTGACCAGGATGATCAGGGGATCGCGAAAGCTTTCAAAGAGCGCCGCCAGCGCCAGGAAGATGATGATCAGCGCGAAGAAAAAGGTCACCATCAGCTGGCTCGATTCGTGTTCGAATTGCCGGGACTGGCCGCTGTAGTCGATGCTGTAGCCCTGGGGCAGCTCCCGGGCGGCCAGGGTCTTGAGGGTGTCCAGGGCCTGGCCCAGGGTGACGCCCGGCATGGGGACGGCCGAAATCGTGGCCGCGTTGAGCTGCTGGAAATGGTTGAGGGACTCCGGAACGACTTCGGTCTGCAGGCTCACGACGGTCGACATGGGGACAGCGACGCCGCTGGCGGTACGGATATAGTAGTCCCGGAGCTGGTCGGGGTTGAGCCGGTAGCGCTGCATCACCTGGGGGATCACTTTGTAGGACCGGCCCGCGAGGCTGAAATAGTTCACGTAGCCGCCGCCCAGCATCGATCCCAGGGCGCTGCCCACGTCCCTCATGGTCAACCCCATCTGGGAGGCCCGGTTGCGGTGGATCTTGACCGTCACCTGGGGTTTGTCGATTTTCAGATCGCTGTCCAGATAGGCGAACATGCCGCTGGCCCGGGCCTTGGCCATCACGGCCTGGGCCACTTTGTTGAGCTGGGCGAAGTCGTCGGTGGTGCCGATGACAAACTGCACCGGCAGCCCCCGGCCCCCGCCCGGCAGGGGCGGCCTTTGAAACGCCACGGCGCGCACCCCGGCCAGGCCGTTGAGCTCCTGCTGCACCTTGGGCTGGATCTGCATGGCGGTGGCCCGGCGTTCGTCCCAGGGTTTGAGCACCATGCCGGCGATGCCCGAATTGAGACCGCTGATGCCGTCGAGCTGAAAGACGTGGTCGGTCTGACGAAAACCGGCAAAAATCTTGTAGACCTGGCGGGTGAAAAGCTGGGTCTGCTCCAGGGTGGCATCGGGCGCAGCGGTCACCATGGCGATAATGACCCCCTGGTCCTCCTGGGGCGCCAACTCGCTGCGCGAAGAGGTATAGAGGAAGTAGATGCTGACCAGCACGATCGAGGCGAATACGGCCACCACCGGGAGGGCATCCAGCGCGCCGTGCAGCAGGCCTTCGTAGGTGCGGCGCACCCGCTCGAACCCCCGGTCGACCAGGTGCATGAAGCGGTGCCGGTGGCGCTTGTCGTCGGGCTTCAAAAAGCGGGAGCACATCATGGGCGAGAGGGTCAGCGCAATCACCGCCGATACGGTCACCGCCCCGGCCAGGGAGAAGGCGAACTCGGTGAACAGCGCGCCGGTCAGGCCGCCCATGAACCCGATGGGCACGTAGACCGCCACCAGCACCACCGTCATGGCGATAATCGGGCCGGCCAGCTCCCGGGCGCCCAGCACGGCCGCCCGCACCGGGGCGATGCCCTCCTCCATGTGGCGATGGACGTTTTCCACGACGATGATCGCATCGTCCACCACCAGGCCGATGGCCAGCACCAGGGCCAGCAGGGTCAGCAGGTTGATGGTATAGCCCAGGATCAGCATGATGAAAAAGGTGCCGATCAGGGAGAGCGGGATGGCGATCACCGGGATGATCACCGTCCGCACCGAGGCCAGGAAGAGGAAGATCACCAGGGTCACGATCAGGAGCGCCTCCACCAGGGTGGCGATCACCTCGTGGATGGAGCTGTTCACATACTTGGTGGCATCGTAGACGATGCGCCCGTTGAGGCCGCCGGGCAGTTGGCTGGCGATGGCCGGAAAGACCCGGCGGACGTTGTCGACGACGGTGATCAGGTTGGCGTTGGGCGTGACCTTGATCCCGATATAGACCGCCCGGCGCCCGTCGAAGGCCACGGAGGTGCTGTAGGTTTCCGATCCCAGGGAGACGTTGGCGATATCTCCCAGACGGATGATGGCGCCCTTGCGGGAGGCCACGACCAGGTCGCGGAACTCGTCCACCGAATGCAGCCCCGTGTCGGCCGTGAGATTCAGGGTCACCATCTGGCCCTTGGTCCGCCCCAGGGCGGAGATGAAGTCGTTGGCGGCCAGGGCATTGCTCACGTCGCTGCCGGTCAGACCGTAGGCCGCCATTTTTTGCGGGTCGAGCCAGGCCCGCAAGGCGAACTGGCGGGCCCCCAGGATTTCGGCGGTCTGCACCCCGGCGATGGTCTGGAGCTTGGGCTGGACGACCCGGATCAGATAGTCGGTGATCCGGTTGGCGGGCAGGTCCTCGCTATAGAAGCCGATGTACATCGAATCGATGGTTTCCCCGACCGAAACGCTGATCACCGGCTGTTGGGACTCCCGGGGCAGCTGGTTCAGGACCGCGTTGACCTTGGTGTTGATTTCGGTCAGGGCCTGGTTGGCGTCATAGTTCAAGCGCAGGTAGGCCTGGATGGTGCTCATGCTCTGGGTGCTGGAGGAGCTGAGGTAGTCGATTCCGTCGGCCTGGGCGATGGAGTTTTCCAGCGGGGTGGTGATGAAGCCGGATACCAGGGCCGGATCGGCCCCGGTGTAGACGGTGGCGACGGTGACCACGGCGTTCTGGGTTTCGGGAAACTCGCGCACCCGCAGCAGGCCCAGGGCGCGCAGGCCCAGCACCAAGATGAGCAGACTGACCACCGTGGCCAGCACGGGGCGCTGAACGAAGATATCGGTGAAACGGTTGCGTTCGGTTGTCATGCTACTGGTCCGCCGGCATGGGAGCCGCGTCGTTGCTGGGTTGAATGGTGTTGTTGACGATGATGCGATCGCCGCTTTTGAGTTTCATCTGCCCGCTGGTGACGACGGTCTCGCCCGCCTGGATGCCCTTGAGGATGGCCACCTGGTCGCCGCGTTTGGCCCCCACGGTGACAAAGATCTGCTTGGCGATCGGAGCGGATTTGTCCTGGGCGCCCGGGGTGACGACAAACACGGTTTCCCCGTAAGGGTTGTAGGTCACGGCGGTCTGGGGCAGGGTGACCTGGTTGACGGTGCTCCCGGTTGCGATCTGCACGTGGGCGAACATGCCCGGCAACAGCAGATGCCGGGGGTTGTCCTGGGTGGCCTCGATCTCGATGTTGCGGGTCTGGGGATCGATCTTGGCGTTGATCGCGGTGATGGTGCCCTGGAAGGGCCGGTCCGGATAGCTATCGGTGGTGACGGTCACGGTCTGGCCGAGCTGGACCTGGGCAATCGCTTGCTGGGGCAGCATGAAATCCACATAGACCGTGTCGATGGCCTGCAGGGTGGCGATCCGGTCGCCGGGGTTGAGATATTGGCCGGGGCTGACCGTGCTGATGCCGATACGGCCGCTGAAGGGCGCCTCGATGGTCTTTTTGGCCACGAGCGCGGCCTGGGCATCGGCCTGGGCCCGCTTGCTCTTGAGATCGGCCTGGGAGACGTCCAGCACGGCCTGGCTGATGGCCTTGACCGCGAACTGCCGGCGGTCGCGTTCGTAGGTGGTGCGGGCCAGCACGGCCTGGGCCTCCAGCGAGTGCAGCAGGGCCACATCGGCATCGGCGTTGAGCTGGACCAGAAGCTGGCCCTGGCGCACATCGTCGCCGGACTTGAAGTGGACGGTGCGCACCATGCCGGCGATTTCGGTGGTCACATCGACGCCCTCCAGGGCCCGCACCGTCCCCACGGCGGTGAGGTTGGGCTGCCAGCTTTCCATCTTGGCGATGGTGGTGGCGACGGTGACCGGCGGCGCCTGATTGGCGTGCATGGCCTTGGCGATCATATGCGCCACAAAGGCTTTGTACCCGAAAATGCCGCCGAACAAGAGGCCGACACATCCCAGCATGATCAGCATGCGTTTGGTCATGGAATACTCCGTCTGATAGAGCCTGACATTATTTCTTGCCGGCCTCTTCCTGTTTCACCGGCATGGACGCCGGGCCGGAACCGGCGGCCGGCGGCGATGGGTTCCACCAGCCGCCCCCGAGGGCCTGGAACAGGGCGGCCGAATCCGCATAGCGGGCGGCCTGGGCCTGGACCAGGCTGATGCGCGTCTGCTGGTGCTGACGCTGGGCGTTGAGCAGGGAGAGATAGTTCACCGCGCCGAACTGAAACTGTTTTTCGGTCAGCTGCAAGGTGTCGCGGGCCGCGATCTCGGCCTGGCTTTGGGCTTCCAGGGTGCGGGCGTCGGAGGCCAGGGCCTGCAGCACGTTGGCCACCTCGAGGAAGGCCTGCAGCACGGTCTGGCGATACAGGGCGGCGGCCTGGTCATAGGCCGCGACGGCGGCCCGGCGTTCGGCCAGGAGGGTGCCGCCCTGGAAGAGCGGCTGCGCCAGTCCCGCCCCCAGGTTCCAGAAAATCGTATCGCTGCGGAAGAGATCCTGGGTGCGGGTGCTCGCGGTGCCGTAGCTGCCGGTCAGGGTGATCTTGGGATACAGATTGGCCGTGGCCACGCCGACCTGGGCGCTGGCCGCATGCAGCAGGGCCTCGGAAGCCCGGATGTCCGGGCGCTGGCGCACCAGGGCGGACGGCAGGCTGACCGGCAGGTCCTCCGGCAGGGTGAGCGTTTGAATGCTGAATTCAGGCAGTTCCGCGGCACGGTCCGGCAATTGACCGATCAGGGTCGCCAATTGGTGGCGCGTCTGGTAGAGGGCTTTCTCCAGAGGCGGCAGGGTGGCCCGGGTCTGGGCCAGCTGGGTCTCCTGGGCCAGTACGTCGGGACGCGAAACGCCGCCCAGCTCGAATTGGCTCTTGACCAGTTCGTAGGCGCGCGCCTGATCCGCCAGAATGTCCCGGGTGGCCTGGAGCTGCGCCCGCAGGGAGGCTTCCTGGATGGCGCTGGTGACGATATTGGCGGTCAGCGCCAGATAGGTGCCCTCCAACAGGAAGCGCTGATAGTCCACCTGGGACTGCAGGGCTTCCAGCTCCCGCCGCCCGCCGCCGAAAATGTCCAGCAGATAGGAGACACTGACCGAGGCGTTGTAAAGGTTGAAGGTGGAAGCACCGCTCGACGACCCGGAAGAGGCGCCGCTGGTGCGCTGCCGGCGGCCCGCCAGGTCGGCGCCCACACTCGGGAACCAGACCGTGCCGAACTGGGCCCGATAGGTCTCCCGGGCCCGGCGCAGGGCGGCCTGGGCCGCGCTCACGGTGGGATTCTGGACCAGGGCGCGGCCGATCAAACTGTCCAGGGCTTCGGAATGAAAGATCAGCCACCATTGGTGCGGAATTTCTTCGCCCATGGTGAACCGCTGGGCCTGGCCGCCGGCCACGGGGGCGGCCGCCGTTTCCTCCGGCAGGGGGGCGGCGGTATAGGTCCGGGCGTCCGGCGCCCCGGGGGGCTTGAAATCGGGCCCCACGGCGCAGCCGATCAGCAGCATGCCGACCAGCGCCGTCCACATCATTTTCCAATGCAACGATCGGTCCCCCTTTGCTAAAAAAACCGCCGATTCGTCTGCCGCCGGGCGCCCTGCGTCCGGGCAGATGGGATCGGCTGGGATTGCACAACGATACCCGATTCTAACCTAATTTCTATGCATCGACCCGGGCGGACCACAATGGGGGAAAAGCCGTAGTTGCCAAAAAACGATTGCTTATTGTCATGACCCCGGAGGGGACCTCCGGCCTGCCGGATTGGGATCTTCCGGCGGGAAGCATTGCCGCCTTGCCAGGAGCCTAAATCTACCAAGTCTGGATGAGTCCTGAATAATTGAAGTGTCTTTGTCTTTAATTGGAATGAGACGCTGTGAAGGCGGATATGGGCAGGTTTGTTGTCAGCGCAGCCCCTGGGCGAGCCGTCGCCCGCGCCATGCTTTGAGAATAAGGCCCAGCAGCGCCAGGGCCGCGAAGGCCGCTCCCGCGTAGAAGGTGAAGGACGCGCCCAGGCGGTCCCACAGGAGCCCCGCGGCGGCGCTGGCCAGCAACATGGCGATCCCGCCGACCAGGTTGAAGACGCCAAAGGCCGTGCCGCGCAGATCGGCGGGGGCCGTATCGGCGACCATGGTGGCCAGCAGCCCCTGGGTAATCCCCATGTGAACGCCCCACAAGGCCACCCCGAGGATGATCGTGAGCCAATGGTCGTTGGCCGCCAGAACCAGGTCGGCGGCGATCAGAACAAGCAAGCCCATGGACAGCAGCGTGCTGCGGTTCATGCGGTCCGAGAGTTTGCCGAAAGGATAGGCCGATCCCGCATAGAGCAGATTCATGACCACCATCACGAGCGGCACGTAGGCCACCGGAATACCGCCCTGTTGGGCGCGCAGCACCAGGAACGCTTCACTGAAGCGCGCCAGGGTGAACACCGCGCCGATGCCCACCACCCACCAGTAGGCAGCGCTCAGGCGCTTGAGGTTGGCGCGGCGAATCGGATTGGTGCGTTTGGCCCCCGCATGCCGTTCGGGCTCGCGGACCCCGAGCAGGAGCAGGGCGACGGCCAGCAGCCCCGGGATGACGGCTACCCAGAAGACGGCCCGGAAGTCGTCGGCCCAGAGCAGCATCAGACCCACCGCCAGCAGCGGGCCGAGGAGGGCCCCCACGGTGTCGAGGGATTGGCGCAGGCCGAAGGCGGCGCCGCGTACCCCGCCGGGGGCCAGATCCGCCACCAGGGCATCCCGCGGGGCGCCCCGCACCCCTTTGCCGACACGGTCCAGCAGGCGCGCCCCAAGGACGAGGCCGGCGGTCGAAGCGATGGCAAACAAGGGTTTGGTCAGCGCGCCCAGCGCATAGCCCAGGACCGCCAGGGCCTTGCGCTTGCCCAGATAGTCGCTCAGGGCGCCGGAGAAGACTTTGACAATGAGGGCGGTGGACTCGGCCAGCCCTTCGATCAGGCCGACCACGAGCGCGCTCGCGCCCAAAACGTCCACCAGGAAGAGCGGGAGCAGGCTGTGGATCATCTCGGAGGAGATGTCCATGAGCATGCTTACCAGGCCGAGCACCCAGATGCCGGTCGGGATGCGCTTGAACGGGGTGTTTGCCCTCATAGCCTCAGTCGGACGGGATGGTGATAAAAAAAGCCTGTTGGTGCTTGATATCCGTTGCCGGATAATCGGTCGGCGAGGCCGGCCGCGTTATTCATCGTCATGTCCTCTATGTGGCGAGCAGAAAGGCCGTCGCCGCCACCGCGATACCCACCCGGTAATAGCCGAAGAGCGCCAAGCCGTGCCGGGACAGGTAGCGCACCATCCATTTCACGGAGATGACCGCAGCGATGAAAGCCACTACCACGCCGATGATCAGTGAATAATGATCGAAGGTTTGCAGCATCAGCTGGCCGTGCTTCAGGGTGTCGTAGGCCGTGGCTGCACCGAGGGTCACGACCCCCAGCAAAAAGCTGTATTCGACGGCGGCCGTCATGGACAACCCCACCATCAGGCCGCCCACAATGGTGACCAGGCTGCGGCTGACCCCCGGCCACATGGCGATGCATTGGGCGAAACCGATGATCAGGGCCATCCGCCAGGTCATGTCGTCCAGCAGACGGCCGGGTTGTGGCCCCTGTTGCCGGGCGCGGTTGCGCCAACTCACGGCTAATATGGCAAGGCCGCCGAGGAGCCAGGCGACCACAACCGGCCAGGGACCGAAAAGGGCGCTTTTAATGATTTTATTGAACAGCAGGCCCAGAACAGCGGCCGGCAGGAATCCGGCCGCCACGTTGAACAGCAGCCGGCGGCCGGCGGCATCCCGGCCGATCAGCCCCCGTAAAATCTGTTGGATCCGCCCGAAATAGAGCCACAGCACGGCGATGATCGCGCCGGCCTGGATGCAGATGGTATAGGCGTCTACGGCTTCCTTGGTTTGCGCCCGCCGGGCGGGCGATTGGTCAGGACCATCGCCGATCCCCATGATCCTTTCCGTCAGCAGCAGATGCCCGGTGGAGCTCACCGGCAAATATTCCGTGAGCCCCTCGACAACGCCCAAAACCACAGCCTGGGTAGTGGTCAGGAGTTTCCGTTCCGCATTTGGCGGTTGGCCCTCAGGCGCGCTTTGGGCGATGGCGGCAAGGAGGCAAACGGAGAGCGGCAGCAAAGCCGCGATGATTGACCTACGCGATCGTGTTCCAGTGGGCATGATTTCTCCATCGGTCCGAAATGCGCTTTTTCCGCAAATCAAAGGATCTTCCAGGTAGCGTCCATCCATAATGGTAGATTTTGGCTTCTGGCAAGGCCCGAGCGCGTTTTCAACCGGAGGAATAGCAAGCTATTTCGAGGATTGAAAACAAGCGAGAACGCCGCCAGGGGCCGAAAGATGCCATTTATGGGTGAACACTAAGTATAAGGCTGTGAAGCTTACCGGAACATTCGCACAAGTTTACTTTTTGGTAAACTTCAGAATCAAACTTGAAAGGATGAAAGGACCACTTAGGCGGGCCTGAACGTCAGAAATATCTGAACGGCAAGCGCTGGTTATCCTGTTAAGGGGGTGTGCTCGCACGGCTGAAAACCGTATTCCATGGGGTTTTCGGGGTGGGATCATGCCTGTGGTGAGGGGGCGGAGGCCTTGAAAAAGCTCGGCAGGGGAGAGCCACCGTTCGATGACCCGGGCCGTAAACATAAACTTTAGCCGGCTTCCGTTGCATAGAGGAATACGGTGTTGACGGTATCTGCCCCCCCCCCCCCCCCCCCCCCCCCCCCCCCCCCCCCCCCCCCCCCCCCCCCCCCCCCCCCCCCCCCCCCCCCCCCCCCCCCCCCCCCCCCCCCCCCCCCCCCCCCCCCCCCCCCCCCCCCCACCCCCCCCCCCCCCCCCCCCCCCCCCCCCACCCCCCCCCCCCCCCCCCCCCCCCCCCCCCCCCCCCCCCCCCCACCCCCCCCCCCCCCCCCCCCCCCCCCCACCCCCCCCCCCCCCCCCCCCCCCCCCCCCCCCCCCCCCCCCCCCCCCCCCCCCCCCCCCCCACCCCCCCCCCCCCCCCCCACCCCCCCCCCCCCCCCCCCCCCCCCCCCCCCCCCCCCCCCCCCCCCCCCCCCCCCCCCCCCCCCCCCCCCCCCCCCCCCCCCCCCCCCCCCCCCCCCCCCCCCCCCCCCCCCCCCCCCCCCCCCACCCCCCCCCCCACCCCCCCCCCCCCCCCCCTCCCCCCCCCCCCCCCCCCCCCCCCCCCCCCCCCCCCCACCCCCCCCCCCCCCCCCCCCCCCCCCCCCCCCCCCCCCCCCACCCCCCCCCCCCCCCCCCCCCCCCCCCCCCCCCCCCACCCCCCCCCCCCCCCCCCCCCCCCCCCCCCCCCCCCCCCCCCCCCCCCCCCCCCCCCCCCCCCCCCCCCCCCCCCCCCCCCACCCCCCCCCCCCCCCCCCCCACCCCCCCCCCCCCCCCCCCCCCCCCCCCCCCCCCCCCCCCCCCCACCCCCCCCCCCCCCCCCCCCCCCCCCCCACCCCCCCCCCCCCCCGGAGCACGAGGGGGTATATTGCGCGTCAGCGCCTTTGCCGGCGGCCCCAAAGACGTCCAGGGATGTGCGCTATCCCTGGCAGCCGGTTGTTTCGTGCGGTTGCCATCGGCCGCACCAGCCAAATGGGCGCTTGGCAACGTCCGTGGCCGGCATGATGCAGCGCCCGCGGGCCGGCACCCGGTCCCGCACGGCCGTGAAGTGCTCCGGTTTCGACGGCGGAATACATGCGGGCGGGTATTGATGTAAAAACATCGGCTCATTACCTTGGCGGCACGCGATCTTCCAGGTGCCGGCGATGGCCGGGGGTGTGGCAATTCAGGCCGCGGTCTCCCGTCCGGACGTTGCGAACCATATCTCCATCGGATGGAGCGGCTCCCAGGCGCCGTTCCCGACGGTCATTCAATGGGCCTCCTTCGCCCGCCGCACCGGTCATGATGGTCCGGAGGGAACATACGCAGTGAATCGCCTTAAGCCTGGATCGACACGCATCCGGCCGCTGATCGTGCCACCGGTTACCTGTCAGCGGGTCGGACAATCGCTGGAAAACGACGCCCGGCATGGGCCGCATCGAAATGGAACCGCCATTGGAATCTGAAACCAGAGAGCGCTATCACCCGCTCAATTTCTTTTATTTTTTAGTGATCGCGGTGCTGGTGGGCCTTGTGGGCGGCCTGGGAGCCTTCGTGTTCCGCGCCCTGATCGCCCTTTTTCACAACCTGCTCTTTCTGGGCCAATTTTCTTTTGTCTATGACGCCAATCTGCACACGGCCCCGGCCCCGTGGGGGATGGGCGTCATCCTGATCCCGGTGCTCGGTGCGGCCGGGGTCGTCTTCCTGGTCAAGAATTTCGCGCCCGAGGCCAAAGGTCATGGCGTGCCGGAGGTGATGGACGCCATCTTCTATACCAAGGGCCGCATCCGGCCCATCGTGGCCGTGGTCAAATCCCTGGCTTCGGCGCTCTCCATCGGCAGCGGCGGCTCCATCGGCCGGGAAGGGCCCATCATCCAGATCGGATCGTCCTTCGGATCCACGGTGGCCCAACTGCTGAAAATTTCCATCTGGCAGCGGATCACCCTGATTGCCGCCGGCGCCGCGGCCGGGATCGCCGCCACCTTCAACACCCCGGTGGGAGGTATCCTCTTTGCCATGGAAATTCTCCTCTACGAGGTGAGTGCCCGCACCCTGGTCCCGGTGGCCATCGCCACGGCGACGGCCACCTATATCGGCCGGGTGTTCTTCGGGGCGCACCCCTCGTTCATCATCCCGCAGCTGGAGCGGACCTATTTCCATCTGACCAATCCCTGGGTGCTGATTTCCTACATCGGTCTGGGGCTGCTGACGGGTCTGGTGTCGGCCCTCTACATCAAAGCGATCTATGGCTTCGAAGATTTTTTCGATCAACGCATCAAGGGCGGGTACTATGTCCGCCACCTGGGCGGCATGCTCCTGGTGGGCATCCTGATGTATCTGCTGATGCGCCTCTTCGGGCACTACTACATCGACGGGGTCGGATATGCGACCGTCCAGGATGTGCTCAGCAGTTCGCTGCGCTACGTCCCCCTGCTCCTGCTGCTCTTCGTCCTGAAGCTGCTCGCCACGGCCCTCACCCTGGGCTCCGGCGCCTCGGGGGGCATCTTCTCTCCGGGCCTGTTCATGGGCGTCACCCTGGGGGGGGCCTACGGTATCTTTGTGAGCTGGCTTTTCCCCTCGCTGGGGATCAGCCCGGCGGCCTTTGCCGTGGCCGGGATGGCCGGCATTATCGGGGGCTCCACCGGTGCGGCCCTGGCGGCCATCGTCATGATTTTCGAGATGACCCTCGACTACACCGTCATCATCCCCATGACCATCACCGTGGCACTGAGCTACGGCGTCCGCATCCTCTTGTCTCCCCAGAGTATCTACACCCTCAAGCTGGCCCGGCGCGGGCACTACCTGCCGACTCAGTTTCTGTCGAATTTTCATCTGCTGCTGCACGCCCGCGACATCATGCGCACGGACATCGAGGTGCTGCCCGCCGCCACGCCCCTCTCCGACTATGGTGCGGCGCTATCCGCGGGGAAGGCTCCGCCGGTCGCCGTGGTCGAGGCCTCCGGCCAGGTGACGGGCATTCTCCCTCAGACCTCGGCCCTGCGCCGCCTGTCGCTTCACGACAGCGATGCCCCGGTGGGCGACATGCTGGATCCGCATTATCGGAGAGTCACACCGGACATCAGCGTCGTGGACATGGTGCAGCTCATGCGAACCTCCGACATCTCCGTGATGCTGGTGTTCAAGACGCTGGAAAACGACTCGGTCCACAACCTGGTCGGCATCATTGATAAAGACTGCCTCTTCGACGCCATGCAGAAGCCCTTCGACCTGCTGCTGGAGTGATACGGCCGGGTATTAGAAGAACGCTGTTCATGGATTGCCCATAAAACCATAACTTAGGAGATAGACGCCATGCCAACACCCGCCAACGCCCAGGAGATTCTTTCCCTGGCGCGCAATTTCATGGAATGCCGGGTGCTTCTGACCGGCGCTGAACTTGATATCTTCACCCACCTGACCGAGCCGGCTTCCAGCCGGGATCTGGCCGAGCAGCAGGGCTGGCACGAACGCCCCCTGACGGTCGTCCTGGACGCGCTGGCCGCCATGGGCCTGTTGATCAAGAAAGAGGGCCATTACCGGACCGATCCCGGCCTGCTTCCCTTATTGAGCTCACCGTCGCCCCGCAGTGTGCTGCCCATGATCAAGCATGCGGCCACCATCTGGAAGAACTGGTCCAATTTGACCCGCATCGTTATCGAAACAGGCGGTGTGGAAAAGCCTCCCGGCCGATTCGAGGGCCGTGAGGATCAAACGGCCTTCATCGGGGCCATGCATGTCATCGGACGCCAACATGCCCCGGCCATTGTGCAAGCGGTTCAACCCGGCCCCGCGCGGCGCCTGCTCGATGTGGGCGGGGCCTCAGGCACTTACACCATCGCCTTTTTGGAGGCCTCTCCCCTGATGTCCGCCACCATTTTCGACCTTCCCGACGTGGTGGCGATCGGCCGCGCGCGCGTCGCCGAGGCCGGGCTGGCGGATCGCGTCACGTTCGTTTCCGGTAATTTCTACACCGATCCGCTGCCGTCCGGGCATGACCTGGCGCTGCTATCGGCGATTATCCATCAGAACAGCCCGGTGCAGAACCTGGCGCTGTATAAAAAAGTCTGGACGGCCCTGGTGCCGCGAGGCCGCCTGATCATCCGGGACCATGTGATGAACGCCGCTAAAACAGCGCCCCCATCGGGCGCCCTGTTCGCCGTCAACATGCTGGTCGGAACCCCCGGGGGCGGCACCTATACCTATGAGGAGATCAGGTCCGGTCTGGCCCAAGCGGGGTTCGAAGATGTCCGGCTGATTCAGGAAGAAGACCGGATGATGGGATTGGTCGAAGCCTACCGGCCGCGATAGCCGCCGGCTTCGATGCCATGCTGTCGAAGCGGTTTTCCCTGCCAAGCGCAGCGATGGCATTAAGACGATAGAGGACATTGGCGGCGGTTAGGGCACAGCCCGCCACCAGCAGAGGATGGTGATATGAATGCAGGCCCAAAAGGCTTTGTTTCCGGCCTAACCATAGTTCTGATCATGGCCCTGGCGAGTTGCACGGCCTTTTTTTTATGGCAGATGGCCGCCGACTCCAGCCCTTCGGACCAAATTCCGCCGGATGCAACTGCAGATTTCGGTTTGATGGCCGAAGCGTGGAATACCATTCAGGCGCATTATGTCGATCGGCCGGCCGTCAAACCGACCGCCATGACGTACGGCGCCATCAGCGGCATGGTGGATGCGCTTGGGGATGTCGACCACAGCACATTTCTTTCACCGCAGGAGATCAAACGTCAGGAGGACTTCACCCAAGGCCGCTACAAAGGCATCGGCGTCGAAATCAAAATGAAGGACGGGCATGTGACGATTGTCACACCCTTTGACGATTCACCGGCGCAAAAAGCGGGGATCCAGGCGGGCGAAATCATTTTGGCCGTCGACGGCCATAATGTGGCCGGGCTCAACCTGCTTGGGGTGGTCAAACTGGTTTCCGGACCGGTGGGAACGGACGTAAAGCTGCTGATACTCGATCCGCAAAGCGGTCTGACGCGCGAGGTCACCTTGACGCGGGCCGAGGTTGCCACCGAAAATGTCACCTGGAGCCGCCTGCCGGGCAGCGACATCGACCAGTTGCGTATCGCGGCCTTCAGCGAGACGGTCACCAAAAGTCTCACCAAAGCCCTGAAGGCGATCCGGCGCGACGCGCCCCGGGGGATCGTGCTCGACCTGCGCAACAACCCGGGCGGCCTGTTGGCGAATGCCGTTTCGACCGCCAGCCAGTTCCTGCAAGACGGGAACGTGCTGCTCGAAAAGGACGCCAAGGGCAAGATCACGGACATTCCGGTGGAAAAGGGCGGCCTGGCGCTGCAGATTCCCATGGTCTGCCTGGTAAACGGCGGCACCGCCAGTGCGGCCGAAATCGTGGCCGGCGCCCTCAAGGACCATCATCGCGCCCGACTGGTCGGCACCAAAACCTTCGGCACGGGAACGGTGCTGCAGGAATTCCCGCTCTCGGACGGATCGGCGCTGCTGCTGGCCGTAAAGGAATGGTTGACGCCGGATGGCAAAACCATCTGGCACAAGGGCATCCCTCCCGACCTGAAGGTGCCGTTGGCCGCCGGGGTCAGCCCGCTCACGCCCCTGGAAGTGCGCGGCATGTCGGCCCAGGCGCTGCAACAGAGCAAGGACCGGCAGCTGCTCGAAGCCATGGCCCTGTTGAGCGGCAAGGCGGAGTAGTCGAAGACAACGGGCGCATGCCATACCCGCCCGCCTCAATCCCGCAGAATAATGCCCTGGGGCAGGGATTCACCGAACATGGCGTTTTGGTCCCGGGATTCTAGGGCGATGATCTCGCTGACCGGGCGTTGCACGTCGGCCGCGATCTGGCGGCTTTCCATCCATTCCCGTATGCGGATCCGCAGGGCATCATCCAGATCCCGGGCACGGTCGCCGGTCTTGCGGGCCATTTGCGCAATGGCCCGGCCCACCGCATGGGGGTCCTCCCCGTCGTAGGCCATCAGCTGTTCGATCCAGTGCCAAGCTTCGTCAGGCGGTATGCTGCGATCCACCGTGGCGTATAATAGATCCCGGGCCGCCAGGCGGGAAAGGGCCCACAGGTGCTGGGGCTTCAACTTTTTGACCGCAACTTCCGACAGCAGCTGCCGGCCCAAACGGGTTTTGTCCGGGGGGGCGAGCTTTTCCAGGTTGGCGGCAAACATCCAGATCTCTAAACGTTCCTGGGGGGTGGTTTTGATCGGCGCCTTTTTGCGGTTGAACAACAGGTTCGCGAGGGACTGAAAGGCGTGCCGCTGCTGCCCTTCGGTGAGGCCGGCGGCCGCCCGGCGCCACATGATCCACCACTCCAGGCGCACCCTGGGTTTCCGGTCGAACACGGGGCCCTGCAGGAAAAGCTTCCAGAGCTGTTGCATGCGCAGCTTGTCCGCGCCTTCACCAAGGCCCGGACGCAGGCAGAAACCGAGCAGGTTCATCCAGCCGCTTTCGAAGTCCGGGCCCTGGCCCCGTATCGCGACGAGGTCCAGCAGCTCGTCGGCCAGGGTGCGGATGAACCCCAGCGGCCAGTCGTCCCGGGGCAGGTCGGTGATCCGGGACAGTGTTTTGGCCAGCTGCGGAACCTGGTTCTTGTCGTTGCCCGTCAGCACTTGGCGAACCCTGTGCTGGGCTTCCTCGACGATGGTCTGTTCGAGAACCTGGGCTTGGGGGGCCTCCATGGGCGCGGTCGCGTTGCGCAGCTGGAATTGCAGCTTCCAGCGATGGTCGCTGATGCGTGAACGGCACCAGATGGCGAGCGTCCCGACCTCCGTGTATTCGGCCTCGATTTTAACCGGCAGGGCGCGCTGGGTGCCTTTTTTGCCGTATTGGATGACGGTCTGCAGCGGGGGCAGGCCCGTCAGGGAATTATCCACGGCCACCAGGTCACCGTGCTCGTCGCCGCTGCGGTAGCTCGAGCTGAAGATGTCGAAGGTCACCGGCTGGTTGGTCAGCACCTCGAAAGACTTGTCCGCCAGGTCGATGGTGCTGCCTTCTTCCAGGCCTCTTTCGACGATGCACATGACCTCCCGGAGCGCGTCTTCCGTCCGGCCGTCGTGGTCGCGCGCTACGCCGAGGTAGTAGGACCGGGGGCTGCCGCTGCCCACCCGCACACCCTGTCCGATTTTGACCAGGCCGTAATAGGCCGCCCCGAAGGCCACGGCCAGTTCGAGATCCTGACTTTCCAGTATCCCGGGACGATCGGCATCCGCACCATAATACCACTCCTGCAGGGCCGCCCGGATCCGCTTGCGGATCACCGCCGGCTTCAACGAGCCGCCGTTGAAGAGAATCAGATCCGGACGGGGCGCGTGCCGCTGCAATTTTCTTGCGACGTCGTCCTGGTGCTTTTCGATAAAGCGCTTCATGTGCCGTGTAATGGCAGGCTCCGGTTCGTAAGGCAGGCCGAACTCGGTGATGCCTTTGCGGTCGCCGGCCGCTGCCGGGAGCGGGCCCACGGCGGTCGGGAAGAAACCTTCCAGGACGGTCCGGGCAATCATGTCTTCGGTCAGCACCACGCGCCGGGTGTCGGCGATCAGGCGTCCGCCGCCGCCCATGAGCGTGACGGTAAACGCGTCTGCCTCGCCGCCCAGAATGGCCTCTTTTCCCCGGCGGCACTGATGCCACAAGGCTTTCCAGGCGTCCGTGCTCATGGCGCGCCGCTGGCCGGCGAGCTGGGATTCGACCTGGTGGGCGATGGCCAGATCGATGTTGTCGCCGCCCAGAATCAGGTGATCGCCCACGGCAATGCGTTCGAAGCGCGGGCGGCCGTCGGCCTCTCTGAGCAGGATCAAGGTAAAATCGGTGGTGCCGCCGCCGATATCACAGACCAGGATCAGCTCGTTGGGCTGCACGAAATCACGCCAGTTCTTCTCGTGGCGCAACAGCCAGCTGTAAAAGGCCGCCAGAGGCTCTTCCAGCAAAATGGCCGTCCGGATGCCGGCGGTTTGAGCTGCCTCCAGGGTGAGTTCCCGCGCGACTTCGTCGAACGAGGCCGGCACCGTCAGGACGACCAGCTGATTTTCGAGCAGCCGTTCCTCCTCCGGACCCCAGGCGGCGTTCCAGGCCCGGCGAATGTGCTTGAGGTAGGCGGCGGTGGCGGTCACCGGCGAAACCTTGGCCACCTGGTCGGCGGCCCCCCAGGGCAGGATGGGTGCGCGCCGGTCGACATTGGCGTGGCACAGCCAGCTCTTGGCCGAAGACACCAGCCGGTCCGGCACCAGAGCCCCCTGATCCCGGGCAAAGGCCCCGACCACGTTTTCTTCCTGGTCGGCGCTCCAGAGCCGGACGATGGCGTCCTCGGCCACATCGTATTCACCGGGAATGTAAAGAAACGAGGGCAGCAGCGGCAGGGGGCTGACTTGGCCGGGGCCGGTCAGCTGGGGGATTTTAAACAAGCGGATGCCCCGGTTGGCGGTTTCTTCTTCCGCCAGATCCACATAGGCGAGGGCGCAGTTGGTGGTGCCCAGATCGATGCCGATAACAAAGCGTTGGTCTACCAGAGTCGTCGTCATGCCTGTTCCCGCAAGTTGAATTCGAGCTTCCAGCGGCGCTCGTCCCGGCGGGACACACACCAGAGTTCCAGGGTGCCGGTCTCGGTCAGTCTGGTCTGGATGGATACCGGGATGACGGTGCCGGTGTCGCCTTCGAGGGTGGTTGCGATGGTCGTGATCGGTTCGATCTCGTCTTCCCAGTCCTCGATCATGGTGCCCACCGCGTCTTCCGTGCGCACGGCCGAAGCCAGGAAGTCAAATTTGGCGGGCTCGCCCACGATGAGGTTGAATTCCCGTTCAGTAGGCTCGGCTTCCGTGCCTTCTTCCATCCCGAAGGGCGCCACGCAGAGGGCCTTGATCGGGGAAGGCATTCCCGGTACGGCCGGAAGGGAGGCGGCCACGCCGATGTAATAGGACTGGTTCAATCCGCTTCTGATCCGGACGCCCCGGCCGCGGCGCGCCAGGCCGTAGTAGGCGGCGCCGATGGCCACGGACAGGTCCATGTTGGCGGATGCCAGCACCTGCGGTTGGACGTCGGCTTGCCAGGCACCGAGCAACTCGGTGACCCGCGCCTGCAGCAGGCGGGATTTCATGACGCCGCCGTTGTACAGCACCGCGGTCGGCATTTCGTACGGACGCTCCCCATTGCGGCTGAGGAACTGGGCCAGGTGCCGCGTTATGGCGGGATCGGCTTCATAGGCCAGGCCGGTTTCCTGGATGCCGGCGCGTGTGGCCGCAGCCGGGCGCGCACGGGGTTCACACAAGGGGAAAAACCCCTCCATGATGACCTGCTCCACGGTTTCGCGCTTGAGTTCCGTGCGCAGGGTGCCGCCGATCAAACCGCTGCCGCGGCCCAGGATGGAAATGGGGACGCGGTCGCTGCCGGAAGTCCCCAAAATCTGCTCTTTGGCACTGCGGCAGGTGTGCCACAGGGCGCGCATCTGCCAGGCGTCCAGCTTCTTGCCGTCAGCTTTCACCTGCTGCGCAACGGCGTAGGCCAGGGCCAGATCCATGTTGTCGCCGCCGACCAGGATGTGGCGGCCGACGGCAATGCGCTCGAGTTCGAGATGGCCTTCCGTCTCGGATACCCGGATCAGGCTGAAATCGCTCGTACCGCCGCCCAGGTCGCAAACCAGCGCCAGGTCCCCGGGGCGCACGGCCTCGCGCCACTGCTCGCCGGAATGGTGGATCCAGGCGTAGAATACGGCCTGGGGTTCTTCCAGGAGAACGATGTCGGGCAAGCCGGCCATGGCCGCGGCCTTGACCGTCAATTCCCGCGCCACGGCATCAAAGGAAGCCGGTACGGTCAGGAAAATTGCCTGGCGTTCGAGGAGCAGGCGTTCGTCGTCATGCGCCATCAAGTGGTTCCATGCGCGGCGGATGTGGTCCAGGATGGCCGCCGAGGCTTCCACCGGCGAGAGGTGGTGGACTTCCGCCGGTGCGCCCCAGGGCAAGATCGGCTGGCTGCGATCCACCGTGGTGTGGCACAGCCAGGACTTGGACGAACTGATCAACTGCTGGGGAACTTCGGCGCCGCGATTGCGGGCCAGCTCTCCCACCACCAGAGGCACGTCGTCCTGCCAGGGAAGGGTCAAGGCTCCCGACGCTTTTTCCGTATCTCCAGGCAGATAAATGAAGGACGGCAGCAATGGCCGTGCGGCCACCGCCCCCGGAGCGGTGAGCTGCGGGATTTCCAGAATCCTGATGTCGGCGTTTTTCCGGGCTTCCGCCTCGGCGGCCGTATAGGCCAGAATGCTGTTGGTGGTCCCGAGATCGATGCCGACGATATATTTCGCGTTACGTGTATCCATTTTCCTCTTGGTTTGGTGATTAAATTTGGTTCCTCGTCTGATGCCGCCCAGAAATACGATGTCTCGGCTCAGGCCCGGGCGGCAGAGTCCCGTCTGATCCATTCCTCCCTGTGGGTGACAACCGCGGGGGAATGCCCCATGTCGAGAATCCCAAAAATGCGGGAACGCTTTTATGGGTCGAATGATTTATTTCAGGCATGGACACGATCTAATTTCTGATGGCCGCGCCAAGGAAGGCGTTTTTCATGCGGTTTTGTAAAAAAGTTTCAGATACGGCTTGCGAATGCTGTGTAATGAAGCGCAACGCCGATATCGTATATCTCTTGCATAGTGTCCATCCATAAATGGTAGATTTTGGCTTCTGGCAAGGCCCGAGCGCGTTTTCAACCGGAGGAATAGCAAGCTATTTCGAGGATTGAAAACAAGCGAGAACGCCGCCATGGGCCAAAAGATGCCGTTTATGGATGGACACGACATTTTTACAGCTCGACCTCTGCCGGCGTAATAATTTTAGTGTTCTGGCTGCCGGAGAGGGTCGGCAGCTTCAACTTGCCGACCTGCCAGCCCTTGTGCCGCAGGATACCGTTAAACGGCGGATCACCGACAACCTTGCCGGTCAATTTGACGGCGCCCGGATCGAAATCGTCCCCGATCACAACCTGGCCGCCCTCCTCTTTGTCCAGGACCGGCCGGGGATCGAGATACTCTTGAACGATTCGCAGACAACCGGCATGAACGGCCCGTACGGCCGAACCAATCTGCTCATCTTCATACTGGTTGAGATCTTCGGCCAGAAAGTCCATCAGACGCCCTTCGCGCTGCAGCATCGCAAAAAGGTGCAGAAACATGCGCCGTTCGGCCAGGTCTTTCTTCTCGGCATCTTCTTTAGCCGCCGGCACGGCACGCGCCGTTGGGCGTTCCGGCACGCCTGCCAGGCGCCGCCGAAGGCCCGCGCGAACAAACATCCATGCCATGAGCCCCATAACCAGGGCCAGGCCCATCATCGCCGGGAACACGGTATACCAAAAGCGCGCCTGATAGTTCAGGACCCTGGTCCAGACCGCGGGCGTCGTTCCCCCATCGGCCCCTAGGGCCGGGCCGATCGCTTCGATCAGGACCGTGCCGCCCAGATAAAGAAGCACGCTGAAAACGGCGGCGATCAAGAGACTGAAAATAATAATGGGGCCCCCAAGCCCGCGGGATGCTTCCTTGCCGTTGTTCATTGACCCAACACCTCCCTGTTTGCGATACGCACAAAAAATTCGTTATATTCCAATCGGTTTATGGCCGTGCCGTGAGCCGGTTCGAAATGCCCACTTGGACTTTGGCACGCCATCCTTAACCTTGGCCTGCAAGAAATTAGTGCAGATGCCATCGATTATCAATCGATCGTCAACAAACCTCCTGTGAAGGCCGATTTGCGGCCTATCCCCTATTTCCACTCCGGTGCGCGCTGGATCCCGCATCTGACGCGTCAGGACGGCGGCTCGGCCTGCAAAACAATGGACATCTTTTAGCCATAAGAGGACCTGACATTTCGCCGTTCTAACCGGCGCCGATCCGGCCCGTATGGGAAATGCAGCCCGGGAAGGATATGCGAGGGGATGAGCTTCAAGACGATGGGCGCATTCTCTATCCGCCCGCTATTGTGAAGTTCATAAGGCAGGGGCGTCTTGAGAATACCCTTTCGACCTGCTGCGGGAGGGATGCCGCAGCACCTGGGAAGAGCGTTGCTCATGGAAAAACGGGGGGGAATCAAGGGCGCCGGCAGAAGGGCGCCGATTCATTTCGACAGATAGGCCCGCTTTGCGCTTCGAGCCCAGCCCTCCACCTCTGGTGGTAGACCTGGAGAGGTTAAACCGATCTGCTCGGCCCTACAGCACACCGAGCATCCATCCTTCAGGCTGGACGCCGGAGTTTACGCGCCGGGGTAGTCGATGCCGATGTCGCGGTCGAAAGAGGGCAGGAGGCCCTTCGTCAGTTTTAGGATCAAGTTCTACTGCAAATATTTTTCCAGAAAGGCTTTGGCGCGAACTTCGGCATCATCTGCCGCCGGCTTGTCATATTTCACGTGATGGCCCATATAGATTCTATTGCACCCGGGAACATCAAAACAGTGATAGGCGTTGGGGTAAAAAACAAAATCGGCTTCGTGCACGCCCCTTGGCGCTGCCTCAAGGTCATGGCATGCCTCGGCAGGCGTCCAATCGTCACTTTCACCCTTTAAGACGAGCAGCGGTGATGTGTTGGAGGCAAGATTGCCCGTACAATCCGGATAGAATGCGATCGCCGCCGCGAAAGGGCTTTCCACAGGATCAGGCAGACATTTTCCATTGATGGCGCACATCGCCGTTTCTCCGCCCTGCGCGAAACCCATCAACGCGATACGATCCGCTTCGATGAATGGCAGGCCGCTCAGGTATGCTTTTGCCGCCAGGGCGTCATACGTTCTTTCCTCTTTGGACACCTCCCCCTGGCATCCATGAACAACCCATCGGGGGCCGAAGCTGTCCACGATCAGGGTGGCATATCCCCAGTCATTCAACCTTTCGGCCCACATACGGGATCGTGGCGCCACGCCGCTGCACCCATGCAGCAAAATGACGGCGGGAAATGGCCCGTCGCCTTCCGGTTTGGACAGATACGCCTTAAGTTCAAGCGGTTCCGCCTTTTGCTGGGCGTAAGGGGCCTCAGACGCAAACTTGACCACGTTCGTGCAGGCGGACAAAACCATAAGAAGCATAACTAAAAAAACAGATCTCCGTGTCATCGCTGTCATCCTTATCCGAGTTCTTGCGTTTTGACTATCGATCATGGGTCGCGTGGCTTGGTTAAGACGGCGGGGGACAACTATTTTGGATATTGTGAATATGAATGAAGGGTTAGACAGCATAGCGCCCGGATCCAAATAGATGGCTTGCGATCGTGCCGGTTTGCTCTGAAAGACCGAGAGACGGGTCAAAGAAAAGGGTTTGATACCGCATTAAGAATCACACCAGCTCAAAAGGTTACAATCGGAAACGGATTTTAAAAATTGGGGGCAGTCTATATCCTTCATCAGTAGGCCGCCTGAAGCGGAAAGAGGTAAACCAATGAAAAGTGATGGCGTGCAGCAACCCGAATCCAATTTATCGCCTGACGCTCCGGCGGAAGATATTATGGTGCCGGCTGGCAACCTGATCGTGTGGTTGTCGGCATTGTCGCCGATCGTGGGGATCTTTTTCGAGATGCTCGGTATCGTCCTGATCGGTGTGCCTTGGCTGATCGTCCCGGATGTTATAGCTCTTGGCTTGAGCGTTTATCTCGCATACCTGGACCGAAAAAAACTCGAGGCTAAAGGGTATGACACATCCAAGCTAGGGCCGCCCTGGCTGGTGCCGATTTACCTGTTTAAGCGGGCACGCATGTTGAAGCACAAGTTGACGTATTTCATTGTCTGGTGTGCGCTCTGTGCCGGGCTGGTTTTATTGTAATTCATTTCAGCGGAGGCAATGACGTCGGCCCATCTTCCCGAATGATGCGCCAATGGACGGCCTTTTGGCACCTCACTGGTTGCGGCCGGCCATGACGCCCCCGTCCACATCCCAGATAGCTCCCGTAACCCAGCCGGCGTCATCCGATAGCAGGAAATCGATCACTGCGGCCACGTCATCCACGCGGCCCACCCGGCCGATGGGATGAAACTCGTTGAACCCGGCCAGGGTTTCCTCGATTTTGTCGGGATCGATAAACGCGCCGTAGATAGGGGTCACGACAACGGCCGGCGAAACCGCGTTGACGCGGATGTTGAATTCGGCCAGTTCCATGGCCAGATGCTGGGTCAGGGAATGCAGTCCGGCCTTAGCCATGGAATACGCCGAGGAAGGCGTTGCCTTGATCGCCTGTTTGGCCCACATCGAGCCGATGTTGACGATGGCGCCGCCACCGTGCGTTTTCATGTTGCGGGCCACAGCCTGGGTAATGAAAAAAAAGCTTTTGTTGAGGTCGAGGTGTTTGGCATAGTCGGACTTGGTGTGTTCCAGGAAAGGCGTGGGATTAAACGTGCCGGCGGTGTTCACCAGGTACTTGACATGGCGGGCCTCCTCTTCCAACTGTGCTCTAAACCGATCGACTTGACGTTCATCCTGAAGATCGACGGCTGCGGTTTGCACCGTTCCGTCGGCGGCCAGTTCGGCCCGGGCCTTTTCCAGCCGATTCTGGTTGTGCGCCAGCAGCATGACCTCGGTGCCACGCCTGAGGAGGCGCTTGGCCGTTTGTTTGCCAATACCGCTGGAGCCGCCGACGATCAGTGCTAAGGGGTTTGTGGATGTTGGCATGATTTGTCTCCTATTGGGGGATATGCGTGCGGTAGCCTTAGAACAGATCCGGCTGGATCTCGACATGGCCCTCGAGGTCCATCAGGCGCTGATCAGACGTTACCAGCCGTAGCCGCCGCGACATCCACCGTAAGCCGGACCGCGGGCCGCATCGGGCACGATCTTGCGCATCGCCAGATTGTAGTCCAGCGCGTACTGGTCGTACTGGGCCCTCAATGCCGACAGCTCTTTCTGAAGGGATTCGAGCTGGGCCCGGTCGGGGTTCGGCTTGTTCAATTCCTCCTGCATGGCATAATTTTTTTGACCCATCTCATCCCGTAGATCCTGGGTCTGATCGTAGAACTTCTGCCGGGCGTTATCGAGCTTGTTGTATTGGTCCTGGGACAAGTTGCCACAGGCCGGTCCATAGCCCGGACCCATCATGGGACCATAGCCGGGGCCCATCATCTGGCCGCCGTAACCACCGTAGCCCATCATGGGACCGTGGCCGCCGTAACCCATCATGGGACCGTAGCCCCCGTAGCCGCCATGGGCCCAGACGGTGCCGGCGCCGGCGAGCAAGAGGATGGCGCTGATAATGAGTGCGTTGCGAAGGTTTACTCTTTTCATCGGTCGATCTCCTTTTGGGGCTGTTGATGAAAAAGCATTGTCTTGTGAATATCGCAAAGCACGTGCCAGTCTTCGCGGCAGCCAGGTTTTCTATCGATAACTATCCGGGATCCCATGCGATCGGTCTTTTTGTGCGACGATGCGCCATTACGGTGATCTCTGTCGCACTGGGTAGAAGTGACACGCTTCAGGGGATGGAGGGCAGGACCACCTGTAACCTATTTACACAGTGGCCGGACGGAATCAGAAGCGCGGGATGCGAATGCCGGAGAGGGGATGGTTGCGGCGGGCATTGCCGGAGCAGGGCGTCAGGAGAACCGGTCAAGACAATCGCCGACTGAACGACCGTTATCTTTTCCCTGGCTCACGCCATCAAGCGCGTGCTGAAAACTTGTCTGTTGACGCGCTGAACGAGAAATGAAAAGACTCATGCGGCTAAGGCCGGCGTTCAATCTGCATATCGCATATCTCCTTTTCTGCCACTGCCCTGGATCGGGAAACGCATCGACGACTATTCAACCGGTCGCGGTCATCACTGCCCCTGAAACGGTTGGGAATCCGTTGCTCTTTAGCGTGCCGACCATATGAAATTCGGGAACGGCATGCCACCGGATTCGCCCCCTGGCTGTCAATACGATGAGTCTATTTGAGGGGAAAATGATGAAAAAAATCCTGATATTAATGGTGTTATGGTACCTGCCATTGCCGGGCGTTCTGGCGGGACCGCCTTTTCGCACCGACGACCCCGTGCCGGTCGATTACAGGCACTCTGAAGTGTATCTATTTTCAGCCGGGACCCGCGAGAGCGGAGGAACGAGCGGGGTGGGTCCGGCCGTGGAGTACAATTACGGATTCAGGCCCGATATGATGGTGCATCTTATCCTGCCTATGGCGTATAATGACCCCGAAGAAAGAGACGCGCATTTCGGTTACGGCGACACCGAGCTTGGGCTAAAGTACCGCTTCGTCCACGAAACCGATGTCTTCCCAATGATCGGAATATTTCCGCTCGTCGAAATTCCCACGGGTGACGAGGACGAGGGGCTGGGCAATGGGGAGGCCCAGTGGTTCCTGCCGGTCTGGCTCCAAAAGGACTTCGGCAAATGGACAACCTATGGCGGTGGCGGGTATTGGATCAATCCGGGTTCCGGGAACAAGGATTATTGGTTCTCCGGCATCCTGCTGCAATATGCGTTTTGCGACCGTTTCTATCTGGGAGGGGAAACCTTTTACCAGACCGCCGACACGGTCGGTGGCCAGGACGCCTTCGGTTTTAATGTTGGCGGCGGTTTGCAGCTCGTGAGGGGCGTGCAGCTTCTGTTTTCGGCCGGTCGCGGATTGACGAACACCTCGACCAACCGCTTTTCATATTATATCGCCCTCTACCGGGCGTTCTGATTCGTTTCAACCACCGTCGATAGGGATTGTTGGAGGTGTCGTACCACCCCTTCGAGCATCTCCCAAATTCTTTGCCGGGCATGTTTGTGCAGCTTGTCAACAACGTCCCCGCTAACCCTCCTACCTGAAGCCTTAGAAGCAAAATATTTGTAATTGCGTTTTAGGGAGTGATTTTTCTGACAAGCATTCGGGGCTATTGGTAAAATTACCGGAATCCAACCCGATATTCAGCTTATTGAATGTTATCGGCATTCGAGCGTCGGTTCATTCAAACACAATATGTGTGGTGGAGCTTTATCCATACTACAGTGGCACGCTACAAGCGTTTTCTGCATTACCATTTTCCATGTGATAGATGAATCTATATTTGAATCGGTCGGAGGAAAATTTTCTTCAACAAATAACCATCTTTATTTGTAACACCAAATGTAGTAGTCGATTGAATTGAGAGACTGCAAACTGTGCAATATTGGCAAAAGTGCTTTTTCCAGGCGCCATTCGCTATCGATTAAGCCAAAAGGCTTTGTTTTCTAAAAACACGAGATAATCTCGAAGGGATCAGAAAGGAAACGCTGTTATGACAAAAGAACTATTGGAAAAGGGTATCGAAAAACGCATCGAAGTTTTCGGATCTGAACGTATTAAATCTACGCTATATGAGGCGGACGATTTCAACAAACCCTTTCAAGAAGCGATGACCGAATGGTGCTGGGGGTTCGGCTGGGGTGACGATACGTTTGATCCGAAAACACGCTCCATGCTGAATTTGGTGATGATCGCTGCTCTAAACCGAATGGATGAATGGGAGTTACATCTGCGTGGCTCACAACGTACCGGCGTTAGCAAAGAGGAAATTCGCTCGCTGATTCACATCGTTGGAATCTATTGTGGCGTACCGGCGGCAGTATCATGTTTCCGTATCGCCAACAGGGTATTCAAGGAACTCGAAAGTGAATAACCGAAACTACGGTTCAGGGCAGGGATACCGGTTTGCCCTCTTTCGCACGGATCACCACCGACCGATCCCCCATCCTGCCGACCATTAAAATGGATCCCGGGGCTTCCCTCGAAGTTCAAGTTCCAGGGCGTTTTCCTCGATACCTTTTACCAGGATCTGTTTCAGGGCATTCTGGATCTGAAAAACGGCTCGCAGGAAACATTTATTGTCAAGAACTGGCGATTAGGACACAACAGGCCTCTAACAAAAAAGGGTGTACAGTGATCTTACATCGGCCAATTTTTCAAAATTTTTTATTTTATCGACTGCTTTCTCAATATTCTCATCTGCAATGTTTCTGCCCGCTTTTTGAAGGCACATCCGAAATTTTTGTTCACATTCTTGCATATTCATCGGTCGTTTTTTGCTTCCTTTGGCAAAAGGTATGCTATTTTTCAACTTGCGACCATCTTTCAGTATCAGCTCAATGTTCGTTTTGGTGATACTTTTATTGGACTTTTGGTTAACGGTCGCGTCGACAAACGGAAAGACCTTTTTTTCGCCAAAGTCGAGAACGTCCGATTTGTTCAAGGCAGCTTTCTGAAAGCTGTCCAGATCAACTTTTCCATCAATCATAGCCGCAGCGGCAACGTAGTTGAAACTGAATTGCAGGTCTACGATAGTCTCCGGTCTTCTCTTTTTTCCCATCGGCTCACAGCAAATATTGTATGCTGACTGATTCACACCGATGTTAATTTTTTCGACGTCCTGCGAAGAAATCCGATTCGTTGCGCAAAGCTCTATAATTCCATCGATGGCACCGTGCAAATGGGTACAGCAGGGATAAGGCTTTATCGTATTCTCGACCCCATAAAATGTGCGACCGATCTCTTTTGTTAAAATCACTGGATCGTACTGACCTTTTGCAAAAACGTTATAATATCCGAATTTCCCGGAAAAGATATCTTTGGCCCCAGTAATTCCCCTGCTGGCAAAAACGGCGGCAAGAACACCGGCACCTGCGCTGAACCCCTGCTGAAGTCTGATGGTCATGGCGCCGTCGACGTAACATTGATTATTTCCGGCCAATTGACTATAGGCAATCCCCAAAGCGTTTTGCATCTGTGCGCTATCAAAGTCCATTAGCTTTCCGGCTACTATTGCGGCGATGATTGAAGCGAACTGAAATGTGAAGGAAAATCCGCTAATGTTGGACGGAATCGAATTTGCAAGCCCCATTCTGGCAGCCAAATCGGCGGCGATCGTTATCGCTGTTAAATATTCCTTTCCACTGACACCTCCGATATAGTCCGAGATCACAAATGCGACAGGAACGCTGGTTGCATTGATATGAATGATAGAATCGGGGAATACATCGTCGAAATCCAGAGCCCTTGCCATCATGCAGTTTGCTATAGCGGCATTATGAACGGGCACTCTTTTTTTATAAGTAGAAATGGCGGCATCCTGACGGCCGCCGATAGATATAATTTCATCGATTACCGTTTGGCAACCTGGGGCGCGGGAACCCGCGATCATCACTCCCAAGGTGTCGATAATATTTTTTTTCTTTTCTTCAATGGTTTCTTCGGAAATCGATTCGATGTTGCAACCAACAATGTATTCGACAATCTGTTGTGAAATATCCATGTCTTTTCCATTCGGCTATAGCAGATAGCCGGCATCAGCCAGCTGATTAACTTTATTTAAATTCCAAATCATCATTGAAGGCTTTGAACGATTTGTTTGAATTCGTCATCTGTCACCAGGCCTTTCTTTTGAATCCCAACTGCTTTTACTTTCTGAACGAGGTTGTCTATTTGTTGATCGTCGATGTTGAGGTTCAACTTTTCCAGCTTGTACTCAATGGACTTTTTGCCGCTCTTTTTACTAAGCAGCACCCCACGTTGGCGGCCGACGACTTCAGGAGAATAGCCTTCCACAGCAGGTGGATAGGAAATAAGCTGAGCTGCTGTAACACCGCTTTCCCTTTTAAATACGTTTTCACCGACAACGGGTTTGAGAGGCGAGATGGCGATTCCGGAAGACTGTTCGACGAGCTTTGAAACCTCATACAGCTTTTTCATGTCGATATTGGTATTCATGCCGTATAGATTGGCGGCCAGTGCAAGTTCGGCAAGATCCGTATTGCCAGTTTTCTCCCCAAGCCCGTTTATCGTGACATGGGCGCAATCGGCACCGCCTTTTACCGAAAAAAGGCTGCAGGATACTGCCATTCCAAAATCGTTGTGGCAATGAGTCATAATGGGCAAACCCACCCATTCTTTGAGTTTTTTCGTAAGGTGGTACATTGTTTCCGGTGTCGCAACGCCCAAGGTGTCAACAATCACCATTTCATCCGGCTGTCCTTCGTTTGCCACGTTGCGAAAGATTGTTTCTAAGAATTCTAAATCGGCACGTGTGGAGTCCACTGCGAAAAAAGCGGTATACAGACCGAGGCTTTTGGCGTACTGCACGGCATCAATTGCCTTTTTCAGCACTTGGTCGCGGGTGATATGATACGCCTGCATCTTGATGTCGCTGGTGGCAATTTCACAAATCACGTGCCTTATGCCAACCTGCACGCAGGCATCGATATCACCGCGAATCGAACGGCAAAAACCCCATATTTCGGCATTCAATCCGGCATTTACAATGAGTTCGGCAGCCTCTCGATCTTCTGTCGAGACAACCGGCATCCCAGCTTCGATCCGATCAACACCGAGACGGTCGAGTTGCTGTGCGATGCGCAGTTTTTCGTTCTTGTCAAATGAAACTCCGATCGTCTGTTCGCCGTCGCGAAGAGTGGTATCGTATATTTTCAGCGTGCCAGGAAAATTGTGCTCTCCTACAACGGCAGGATCCAGATTCATTTCGCTTGTCCACCAGAGTTTATCGCCAGTCATTCTGCGGTCCTTCCCTGTTTAGTTCCTGTTATCATCAGATTTTGAATCGTCCATCGCCATTGCGAGCAGTTGTGCCATGTCGAGAACTTGGATATCGGCCTTAATCTTTTGAACGCCTTTGTTCAATTGCATCAGACAGAATGGGCAGCTTGTAACGATTATCGATGCGCCTGTTTTCTCAAGTTGCTCGACGCGGTCCTGGGCAAGTTTTTCGCTCAGCTCCGGGGAAGTCACCTCAAGGCCTCCGCCTCCGCCGCAACAAGTCGACCACTTGCCGGTTTGGTCCTTTTGCGGTTCAACGAATTCCAACCCGTCGACCTTGGTGAGGATAGCCCTCGGCTCATCGACAATTTCTAAATATCGGGACAATTGGCACGGGTCGTGATAGGTGACGCGCGTTTTTTCGGGTAGCTTCAATTTTACATCGGACTCCATCAACCGATCATGAACCACTTCGATAAAATGCTTTACCTCAAATTCAAAGCCTTCGATATAGTCGGTGTAATACATTTTTAAAGAATTCGTACAGGCGGGTATCATGCTGACTATTTTTTGTATTCCGTATGGCTTAATCGTATCAATGAATTTTGCAGCGTTTTTTTTGAAATCCTGTACAAAACCGGAGTAGTAAAGGGGCGATCCACAGCAAGGTTCGGACGATCCCATATATTTCAGCTTTACATTCAGTTTTTGTAAAACCTTGACCGCATCAACAAGAATATCGCTGTATGAGTCATTTTTTCCATAGGACAGAACCTTTGCCGTTATGCTTGGAATATCCAAATGGGAGGATTTGAGAATTTTGGCAAAGTTCATGGTTTTGTTCATGTCCATGCCGAATTTTTTCATACCTTTTGCTGCGTTCATTAACTCCAAAGTATACTTCATCGTCTGATAGCCACAGCCGGCAAAAAAAATAAATTCGGCATCTTCATCAAAATTTAATTTTGAAGCCCACTTTGAGCGGTCTCCTGAAATGCCAATTGGATTGTCTTTTTCGGTAACCGAATCCTTAATATAAAAATAAGCGCTAGGAATAATATTTTTATGAATTTCATCCATTTACAGATTCTCCAAGAGATTGCATTTCGACCAATATTCGTCTAGCCTTTACTATCAAGTCTGTAGTTTTAACGCCCATAGCCATCTGCTTGCACAGGTTCTGACATTTTCTACAGGTAGTGCATGTAAATAGAAGATCGGCAAGTTCCTTTTTTGTGCCTATGCCGTAGTTAAAGTGATAATAAATGGCCAAAATCCTGCCTACCGGACCTTCCGTATACCAATCCGTATAAAGCGGACAGACGCGAAGACACATCTTGCATTTTTGACAAACCTTCAAAAGATCGATTTCATCGGAGAGCAGATCGGTGAGTTCCGATCGTCTTTTTTCAATTTCTGAATTCTCAGTCTTCATAACCTTCACCCTCAAGATTTCCTGGATTCAAAATATTGTTCGGGTCCACAGTCGCTTTGAGCATGGATAAGAGGGCGTAGGCATTCTCGCCGTATTTTTCTCGCCAGGCGGATATCCTCGAAGCGGTCTGACCCACTTCACCGCCAATGCCTTCCCATTTTACGCTAAATTCCTTTTCAAGCCGGCGGGCCTCCCTTATGGATTGAATTCGCTTTTCGGCAGGCGTGTCTTCTGAAACGGTCCATGAGACATGGGGACCGCTTGCCCCCACATGGCCGTAGAACATCACCTCGCTTTCGCTCAAGGCCGGATATCCTGGGGGGCCTGACTTTATATAAGAGAAAAATTCTGCAAGTCGTGACAGCGGAACGCCGACCTCGAATCCGCCGGCACGCAATCTTCTGGGCTTTCCCTCTTGTTTCTGTAATCGATTGGTTATAAAATCTCTCGCATCCCAAAGTGCTGATTGTTCTTCAGGCGATTCCACCACATATGCTTTGATGGCATTTTGAGCCTGAAAAACCTTTACGATTTCATTTGCCTGGCGGTTGGCTTCATCCTGCGAAAATGCAATCGTGGTAGCAATAGCCATATCGCCAGGCGGTTCGCCGAGCCCTCTTTCCATAAAGGCGGCTGCCGCGGTGTTCTTGCCCAATAATTCTCCGTACAATGGAGCAGGAAGGCGATCTTTATAGATTTTCATAAAGGCGCGTGCAATATCCTCCGGTTTTGAAAAAAAGCCGGCGACATACGCCTTTTTAGGCATGGGAACAAGGCGAATTCTCATCTTCGTAATGACACCGAAAAGACCTTCACTGCCAACAAAAAATCGCGTCAGATCGATTCCTGCCGGTCGCCTTATGCTTTTTGTACCTGTTTCGATGATTTTACCGTTGGGCAAGACAACCTCGACGGCCATCACATAGTCGATAATTTTGCCTATGCAGGAATCCACCATGTGGCCGATGGTATTGACAGCGATCGCGCCACCGATTGTGCTGCCGTGTTTGCTGCCGACATTCATCGGTAAAAGAAAACCTCTTTTTTGCAAAAAGATTTCTAAGTCATACTGGTTTACACCGGCTCCAACTTCAAAATAAAAATCGTCTTCGTTAATTTCCAATTGTTTGTAATTGCCTGTGTCCACAACAATGCTTTGCGATCGCTTGGGACAAGCTGAACCTTTAAAAGAGGTCCCACTACCATGAACATATACAGGAATTTTGTTGTCGTTTGCATAGCAAATAATTTTGGCTAAACTCTCGCTTGAGTCCGGTTTGGCTACAGCAATGGGAATGTTCTCAACCGGAAGATCGGGAGCGATCGCATCTTGCCCATAGGCAACTCTTTCAAATAAACTTCCAGAAACATTTTTACCCCCGATTAGTTTTTTAAGATCCGAAACAACATCTAACTTTGCAGCCATTATTTCCTCCGAGAAATTTTAAACTTCTGCGATGCATAGTTTAAATTTATCAGATATTAAATTTATCTATGCAAAACGTGTTATGCATATTGGATATTTGTTTTTCCCGTTTGTTTCTTCTCAAATATTATCAGGGCAACAAACAATAAAATACCAGAAGCTATTACAACCGAATTTGGCCAAAATATAAGAATAGAAGCAGCTGCGAACAAAGACCTTTCGAAAAATTTCAATCGGGTTAAGAAGAAGCCTTGGGCCGCTATGGCCAACGAAAAAACTCCTGCTGCTGCGATAATGATAACCATCAAAATTTCATAAATAGTACCGTGCATGAGAAGGCTTGGTGTATAAACGAACAAATATGGAAGAGTAAAAAGAACGATACCAAAACGGACGGATTCGAACCCTGTTCTCATTGGAGGCGCTTCTGCTATGGATGCGGCAGTAAAAGCTGTAGTGCATATAGGTGGAGTGAGAAGAGATAACGTACAGTAATAAAATATAAAAAGATGTGCTGCGATAGGTTCAATGCCCATGCTTACAAGAACAGGGGCTTCAAGCGCTGCTAAAACAATATAGGAAACAATTGGAGGTAGGCCCATTCCTAAAATTATAGAAATAACCATGATGCAGACTAAGGTGAGAAAGAGGCTGTTCCCTGCAACGAAACTGATAATGTCGCTCAATTTCATTCCCACGCCTGTTAATGTCAAAACACCCAGAATAATGCCGGCCGTGGCGCAGGGAATGCTGATCATTATCATTCGTTCTCCGCTTACTTTTAACGCATAAATGACTTTTTCAAATGATAGATTTTTTGTAAAAAGACCAATTATCCAAAGTAAAAGCAAAGAGTAAGCGCAAGCATACATTGCCGTATATCTAAGTACCAAAAGAATAATTAACACAGCAATCGGAATGATAAAAATAAAACCTTTCTTTAAAACTGGGAAAAATCTTGGGAGATTTTCACTTTTCTCTCCCTTCATACCTATCGTTCCAGCATAAAAATCAACCATAAAATAAAGACCAAAATAATGAAAAAAAGCAGGCAAAGTCGCAGCGACACAAATGTCAAAGTAGGATACGCCAATTGCCTGAGCCATAATAAAAGCTGCAGCGCCCATGATGGGGGGGGTCTTGTAACCTCCAGATGACGCTGTAGCCTCAATGGCTCCGGCAACATAGGGAGCGACCCCAGACTTTTTCATCATCGGAATGGTTATAGCGCCGGTGGTAGCAACATTGGCAGCTGGACTGCCAGATAACATTCCCATCAATCCGCTTGAAAAAATTGCAACCTTTGCTGCGGCTCCTCTTTTTGTTCCCATCATGGCCATGGAAAGATCGAGAAAAACATTGGAAGCTCCCGCAATATCAATAAATGAGCCGAAAAGGATAAATATGATTACAACCGTGGCGCAAACGCCAAGCGGAATTCCGAAAATTCCTTCGGTCCCTGCGTATATATGGACAAGTATTCTTTCAATGCCGTAGCCTCGATGGGACAAGAAGCCAGATATTGAATTTCCGAAATAGGTGTACAACAAAAAAACAAAGGATATGATTACCAGGGCCAGGCCCACCGTTCGCCTTGTTATTTCAAGTAAAACCGCAATGGTGCAGATACCTATAACAATTCCCACTGATGTCATGAAAGGATTTATGTAGAGATTTTCCCAATTAAATACCATATATACATTGCCCATTACCATCAGAATGGCGAGCATTATATTTGTCAAAAATTCTAGTAAAGGAAGCTTTTTATTCGAAATCAAAGGGTATTTAAAAAGTGCAATTACGCTAACTAGAGATAGGTGGAGCGTCCGCTGGATCATTGTTTCAAAAGTTCCAAAAAACGCAGTATAAAGGGAAAGGACTGAGAGGCTAATGGCGCAAAGCATAATGGTATACTTGGTTATCGTATTTATCGTCTTTAACATTTCTATTTTTCCGGATTGAGGTTAAGTGAAATCATTTGATAAACGCCTGTCCTGGAAAAAATGAAGCAAAAAATTATTGATTTAAATAAATTGCGGAAGTGGCTTCAATATGTAAAAGTGGAAATATGTCTAACTTGAAATTATGAAACCACTCCCGGCATAGATTAATCAACCTGATTTTCTGATAAATTACTTGGTTCTATAGATACCATTTTCCTTGAAATATTTTTCCGCTCCTGGATGGACAGGAATCGTCATCCCTTTGTAGACATTTTGTAGGCTGGTGTCTTTAAATGCTGAATTGACACTTGAAACATAATCAAGATTCTCAAATACTGCTTTTGTCGCCTTGTACATGAAATCTTCACTTAGCTTTGCAGAGCAAAACAAGGAATAGTTCATCATCACCTGCTCTACCGGCGCATTGACACCTTTATAGGTACCTTTTGGAAGATATCCGAAAAAGAACGCTGGCTCCATTTCCTGAATTTTTGCCTTAGCGCTTTCTTCAATCGGAATGAAATTAAGGTCGACAGACTCTGCCATCTGGACAAAGCCAGGAGAACCAATCCCCATATAAAAACATACCGCGTCGATATGACCGTCGATCATTTTCTGTACAGCCTCTGGAAACCTTATTTTGATGCTTTTGTAATCTTTATCAGGGAAAAGACCATGGGAGGGGAAAATGATATTGTCCGAGTCCAGTTGGTTGTTTGAACCCGGTGTGCTTACGGCAATTTTTTTGCCTTTCAAATCGGCGATCGTTTTTATGCCAGTGGCTTTGCGTGCTGCAATGGTGATAACGGCCGGATAACTTTGAAACCAACCCAATATGTCTTTTTTCTCTTTAAAAAGACCTTGGCCATTGTACGCGGCATTGATAAAATCTGGAATCGCCCACCCGAGTTCCATCTCTCCGCGATGAGTTCTCAAAATGTTTTCACGTGCGGCGCCGGGTGTGGTTACGGCTGTCACATGATAACCCGGTACATTCTCGTTGATCAATTTCGCCATGGCAACAGCGCAAGGGTACCAAATGCCGCTGGCGCTTCCAGAGCCGAATGTATACTCCTTTGTATCTTCCGCAAATGAAAGGGTTGAAAAAAATGTAAATGCGGCCACCGAAACAACGATTGCCCAACCGACAGTGATGGATCGACGTTTTCTAAAAATGCTACGACTCATTTTAGCCCTCCTTTTGGATTATACATTGACGTTGGCTGTCACCTCCGAAGAAACGACCAGTGTTGAGATATTAGTGATGAGACCTAAAGTTCCGGCAAAAGGGTTCTGTTGTAAATTTAATATTATCTACCTCAGTAGAGTTAGAGTAGGCACCGGTCTGTTTCAAAAAGTGCAAAAGAAACTCTTTTGCACGAGAGATATGGTTTTCCATTGCCTCGCCCGCTTCTTTGGGATTCTTGCGTCGCACCGCATCGATGATATTTTCATGATCTTCGAGATATTCCTTGTTCAAGCTGGTAAGAAGGGAACTGAAAAGATATCGAAAAATTCTCTGGCGGATTTCATTGACGATCCATGGCATTTGATGGTTGCCGCAATGCTTGCGAAAGATTTCGTGAAAAGCGGCATTTCTCACGCACCATTCTTCGAGATAGTTCTCGTCATCCGGATTGAGGCTTTGCAGAGAATCATTGAGAACGACCAGGCGATCAATTTCGCTGTTTTTTAGGCGCAAGGTCGCCCACTCGACAGCCTTTGATTCCATAATAGCCATAAGAGAATAGTAATCGCGGACATCCTGGGCCGAGAGCTTTTTGACGATAGAGCCTTTGTTTTCGGTGTGCTCAATGAAACCGTCCTTGGACAGCTGAACGAGTGCCTCTCTGACCGTCCCTCTGCTGCAATTGAACTTAAGGGTCAATTCGGACTCGGTGATTCGCTCACCTTGCATGAGCTTTCCGAGGATGATGTCGCCGCGAAGGGATTTTTGAATTTCATCTTTTCGTTTCATTAGGATGGATTCTCCATGACCCATTATTTGTTCGACATAATTGTCCTACAATAAAGACCTACAAAAAATATATGTCAAGATATTCTTTACAGTTTTTTAATTTTACCTGCGGATATTCGCATTATCATGTGTCAGCCTATTTCGTCCGCTATTTACAACTATCTAATTTAGTTCATTAAACCTGTTTATTGAAACGCCCAGGTTTGACGAAGATCCCATAATTTGAGTGCCTTCCGGGGACGCCCATGATTTCATGCGCTGCCATCTATCGATTGTTGCCCCTCCTCAGCAATTTTCCCCCTCCCGAAATGACTGTGCTCGCCGCCGATTGGGACAGAGGCTAGCCGGCTTCCAGCCGCTGTCGCGCTAAACCTCAATTCCTGGGGAACCTTAGAGGGGTTAGATCTCAACAGTTAACAGCCTGAATTCTTCTAAACGCGAGGAATTCTGTCAAAGGTTGAGACCTGGCCCCATTAAGTTCCACGGATTAACGAACTCTTCGACCAACCGCTTTTCATAGTATATCGCCCTCTACCGGGCGTTCTCATTCGTTTCAACATCCGTCGATAGGGATTGTTGGTGGTGTCGTAACACCACTTCGAGCGTCTCCAAAATTCTTTGCCGGGCAAGTTTGTGCAGCTTGTCAACAACGTCCCCGCTAACCCCCCGGCTGGGGCGCTCCGTCGGTCAGATCGCCATCCTGGTTGATGGTTTCCTTTTACCGTTCTTGGCTTCGCCAGCGCTTTACAATTGCATCTACATCCAAGTCACTCGGGCCGTCTTTCCATTTTCCGTAGAAGTCAATGTCATCACTGTTTGGGGGCGGGTTTGGTTTGTCAAATTGGAGCCGGGTTGGAAGGGGAACCGCCTCTCCAAGAACAAGTGCCTCGCCACGACCTAAGCCAGCCAAAACGTTAACCAAGTCCCCCTCGCTTTCGGGAACAAGATTACGAACGTAATTTTGGTCATTCGGGTTGGTGATTCGTAAACAGATAAAAGTTCCACACTGTGCTAACACAGTCTCGGAAACTTCATGTGGTCGTTGACTTACCACAGCCAGTCCGACACCGTACGATGACAAATTCGAATTGGTTTATGATGGTTTGGTAAAATTCAGAAACACAGAGGGACCCATTGACTTAGAATTAATATGGAATGAGGTTTGCCAGCGAATGAGTATCCGAGAATTTTTTCAAATAATTGAGGACCCGATTTTCCGGATGCGATTTTCCGATGAATTTTGGGAGCGGGTTGTGGGGCAGGACGCGCTGCGGTGAAAATACAGGGATTGGCGGGGGGCAGATTTTTGGTAATGCTTTAAGACGGTGTGTTGTGGTTGAGTACCTTGAACCCAAATTTAATGTATCCGCCATCATATCGATTCCTACTCCGAAATTCTAAAGAGCTAATTGTAGGCCAGTGCTGGGTCATGTGTTCATATGAAACTGCACCTTCAATGTCTTTACAGTGGTGGTGGTAGTGATTGGTGAAAATCATTGAACTAAGATTATCCGCAATTTGAAGACCTACGGTAAGTTTGGAATCAGCAAATAGGGGCGCTTCGTAAATGCATGTCAATTGTCTACCTGTTTCATGCCCAAAAATGAAAGACATGTGGGATTTAGCAACTCTTTGATCGAATCTTAATGTAGAGTCAGCAATAATAATACCCTTGTCAAAATATTTATGTTCCGCAACAAAGCAATTATATCGTTCAACCATTATCTGGAGGGAGTGGGTATATATGGTTGTGGGCGGTGTTGGGGTTACTGGATTTTTAATCATTGAAACGCAGAAGAGCTTGCCGCCATATCTATTTACCATGTCGCACAATTCTTTTAGGAACTGGTGCCTCCTATCGCTTCTCTTATTTCGCGGGGAAGTAAGGCTATTCCCCTTTACTTCAAATTGTTCCGGTCGTTTTGTAGAGCGATCAAGTTCTGGTTTAAAAAAATTTCTCTTTAAACCCAAGTACTCGCGATCAAGATTGCGCCATTCTTCGAGAGGAAGTGCAACACCTGTTAAGGTAAATATCGGTGTTTTCCCATTTGTAATGGGAACGCTGTGAGAATTAATATCACCACTCTCATCGACATACAGGACGCAAGTTGACACTTTCCCCCCCTATAGAAATAGAACAGCCCGCACAAGGCGGGCTGCCGGTCTTGCACAGGCACTCAAGAGTGCGTGAATGCGAATCGCATTCCGCTGCGCAAAAATTTAATTCCTCTTTATGGCTAAAGCCTTATACACTTTCCTATAAGTGTCAAGGAAATTTTTTCACGTTATTGGCCGTTGATGATATTTTCTTGAGGGGTAAAACTGACCAACATCTGGCCAACAATATTGGATGTCAAAAATTTCATAACAAATTGTATTTATTGAGAAAAAATGGTGGAGGCGGCGGGAGTCGAACCCCATAAGTTACTTTTCAAAGAACGAGCGACAGGCCTGCAACATACTGGTATCAATATATAAAAACCAAAATTCAATAGATTCAAAATTTATCGATTCTTTCGATACGTTCAGCCAATCTACCCCATTTTTAGGCCTATTTCGTATATTGACTATAGGCGATGAGCCCCACTCTATCTACCTATAGTCTATCCTCAACTACTTGTATTTGTACTGAATAGTCGCACTCAGCCAGCTGTTTTTACTGTTATACATATTAGGTCAAAGTTGTGTTCATGAAAACACCTCAATTCCTATTTTTGGAATAACCATACAACATATTTAAATTATTGACAAATTAATAGATATCTGGATAGAAGGGCATATGCCTTTGAAGAAATGCCTTTCAGTTGCCGTGGAGCCAAGGCGATGTCCTTCACCAAAGCCGATATTATCCGGAGTGTTGCCCGAAACACCGACCTGCCTAAACACAAATCCTCCCAAGCCGTCGAGCATCTCATCGAGATCATGAAGGGTACACTGGCCTCCGGCGAGGATGTGCTGATCAGCGGCTTCGGAAAGTTCTGCGTCAATGAAAAGTCGGAACGCCGCGGCCGCAACCCTGCCACCGGGGACGCAATGATGCTCCCGGCACGGCGTGTGGTGACCTTCAAGTGCTCGGGCAAGCTTCGGAGTCGGTGCAATGGGATAGGGTGCAAGGCTGGTGATTAGGGTGCCTTACCTGCAGTATTACCGAAATACGGAGAGTGGCACGTAATCACAGATTTTGCCCGATTAGATTTTCTTGTGATAGCCAAAAAAAGATAGACCTAAATCGATACTGTCCAAGCCAGCTAAAGAATATTCAATACGTTTTCCTTCACGATCGTATTTAAGACAGATCCTTATAAGTCAGGACGCGTCCCCACAAACTGCTGGTACCCCACAGGCCAGATCGTAGGCATTCCAGCTGCACGATTTGACTATGATCGACGAAAAGATTGATTTCAGGTCCGTAGTTCTTCACGTACCAGGCGAAAACTGCAGGATCGGCCGCTTCGAACATGATCTTTTCGAGCCCCAATCCGTTGACGATCTTGGCCGGGATGTCAGTGCGCCACTGTTTGACGCATTCGGTAATGCCTTCCGATTCGATCATGATCATATAGGCGCCGGCATCGATGAAACGGCGGGCCTGATCGATGGCCCACTGAGGATCGGTTGTTCCTTCGGCTTCCAACGCTTCGACTTCGGTTGCGCCGCCTGCACCGAACTGGATACCGATTTCGGGCTTGGCCTTCAAACCTGCACCTTGGACCTTTTCCACCAGCCTCAGCCAATCGTCAGTCGGAAAGGTGATAAAGCCAGATGAAATTTCAACGATGTCAAAACCCAGCTCCCGGCACTCCTCGATGTAATAGGCCACGGCCTCCGGTCCCTGGGTTAGGACGTGTTCTATGAAACCGCCAGTGGAAACGAGAACATCGTGCCGGTGGCATAGGGAAATCAACTCCCGGACGGCTTTCTCGGGCATCAGGGTAAAAGCGCCGCCGGCAAACTTGAGCGAGTCCACGTAAGCTCCCATGGTATCGAGCACGTCGGAAAGGTAGTGTGGGCCCATGATGGAATAGTAGGGACCTCGGATTTCGGTGATACCGCGTGTGCGTGGTTTAGCATCACGCTTGTTGATGCGAATTTTCGGAAATGCGCGTGTATTGTCATCAGTCATGTTGGAGTCCTTTCTTATGAGAACAAGGGTAGCGCCAACAGGAACTTGCACAGCGGAGGGCCAGTAAAAAACGAGCCTGGCTGTCAGTCAGCGGAACGCCCGCCTGTTTTAGCCAACAGCTCGGTGAGTTGATCGATTCGGAGCCTTTCAAGCTGCTGGACCGCTTCAAAGAGAGCTTGCAGGGTTTCTTCTTCGACGAAAGACTGACCCAGGGAGTTGAACTTGCGCCATGCCCCTTCCCAGTTGACGGGGTTCGTGTAAAAACCTTCGTAGTCCTTCCGTTCTACCCAAAGGTTTCCACCGTCTTTAAGCTGGATGGTGATGCGGGACCGCATTTCGTCAGGAAAGGAGGCTGAAAATTCTGGTAATTCCTGCACCGTGATTCTTTGCATCAACCCCTGTACGTCATCAGCGACGATCCGATCGGCGCGATATTGCGCGGGCATAACCTGACCGTCCAGCAGGGCAACAGCCACCATGTAGGGCAAGCTATGGTCGGCCTCTTCTTTGGTTCGGACGACTGATTTGTCACCCTCCTCACCCCCTCCGATGATATGAAAGGCGACATCGAAGGTGTCGATCTGGATAGATTCAATCTCATGGGGCTTCACCCCATAGGTCGCGCGGAGTTCGAGGGTGCCTTCCAAGGTGGCCTGGGAGTGGATTTCAGCGTTGTATTTCTTGACAATGGTGCGCTTAACTCGCTCAAGGTCTTCCTGTTGCCAGTCGATCTCGAAGGGGCCGGCGATGGCTTCCATGAACCCCTTGTTACCCTCAAAAACTTCAGGGGGACCGGTGATACCACGTTTGGCCAAAAAGGCGGCGTGGATGGCACCGAAGGCGGTATTGGGGTAGGCCAGTCCTTTCCAGTGGGAAAGCGTGCCAGTGCGGGTGACACGTAGGGCGTTAAAGGCCGTTCCACTGATTGCGATGGCATTGGCGGTCTGATCGACATCCAGCCCGAGGGCCTTCGCAGCGCCGGCGGCCGCGGCATAGGACCCTTGGGTGGTGTGATCGAATCCCTTGGCCCGCACCGGCGCTTCATCCGAGAGACGGCACTGGACCTGATAGGCGGCGGCCAGGGCCGTAAGGAATTTCTTGCCGCTGGCCCGGGCGTATTCAGCAGCGGCCAGGACGGCCCCCAAATTGTCGCTGGGATGGCAGGTTTCCCCAGACGCCAGATAACTATCATTGAAATCCAGATAGCGGACCAAGGCGCTGTTGTAGAATGTGGCACGATCAGGAGCGTTTTGGCCGCCTCCGATTAGGGTGCAAACCGACCGGCCGCCGAAATCCATCAACTGATCATGAACTATCTTAACTGGTTCGCCTGCCTGGGCAGCAATGGCGCACCCCAAGGCATCGACGACCCGCAGCTTCAACTGGTCGCAGGCTTGTGACGAGATGTCCTCGAACCGCAACGAAACTAGCCAGCGCGCAATTTTTTCTGCATGTGTCATGACACTCCTTTATCTGCGGTCGTTCAAAACTCTGACGAGACATCCTGATCCGGTCCAAAGATATTGATCATGGCGTTGTTGAGCTGATCCAGTTGGAATGGTTTGAATAAAACATGATTTATGCCGCTGCCCCTAACATTAGGAAGAACATTGCTTGGGGCTTCTCCGGTGAGTGCGATTATTGGTATGTCAGGTTTAATGGACTTTATTCGTAGGGCGAGTTCCCAACCGTCTATTTGCGGCATGTTGATATCCGTCATTACAAGATTAAAACCATCATCGGTCTCCATAATCTCTAGTGCCTCAGAACCGCCTATTGCTGGTACCGTCTCGTATCCTAATTTTATCAATATCTGGCAGACAGACTTCAGCACTACTTTGCTATCATCGACGACAAGGATACGTATTTTTATTGGTTTCTGCATAGCTCCCCTCCTCTCAGCAAGGGTAGCTTCATCAAGTGCCTTCATGCCTAAAAACAACTCACGTGGAATTTCGGAAACGTTTTTTTAACATCCTTGATAAGTAATCCCCGACGGTGTTTAGTTGAAGCGTAGTCCGCATTCTGCTCTCACTATTCATCTGTCTATACCGGACTCAAACTTGACAGACGTTTTTATATTCGTGGTTATAGGCTAGTACATGCAAATAGATGCGTAAAGGATCGGAATAAATATTTCCTGACAAACCCCATATTCGATTCTTTTTGTGTTTGGCCTTCCCAGTCTGCCGAGCTTTTTGGACACACCTGATAACATCCTTATACAGTCCGGTTTGCTCACAAATACACAAAGCATCCCATTTCCCCAAACTTTATAAACGATTAAACGCGAGCGCATCGGCTTAGCGAAGCTTCCAAACGGGTAGTTAAGCATTAAGCAGAACAACGAAGAAACGATTAGGAGGGGGGGCATGCCCGAGCAGCAACAATCCTTTATTGCGCTATCGCCATGGTGGCGGCGCAGCGTCGCAATCGTATTCCTGGTGGGCATGATCGGACTTATTACTATGTCGGTGCGTGCCTACCGGGACGCTCCTCCCATTCCGGCGAAAATTGTTGATTCCCGTGGCGAAGTTATCCTTGAGGGACGTGATATCGAGGCCGGTCAGCAGGTATTTTTGAAATACGGATTGATGCAGAATGGTTCCATTTGGGGACATGGATCGTACCTGGGCCCGGATTTTTCGGCGGCCTACCTGCACGAATTGTCTATAGAAACCGGTAAGGCCGTTGCCCGCCAGGAGTTCGGAACCGATCCAGCATTGCTTGATGCATCACAGATGGCCTTGGTTGATGCCCGTGTAAGCGCATTGCTCAAGGAAAATAGATACAACCACGCATCGAACCAACTGGTCTTTATCGAACCCGAAAAAGCCTCCTTTGAAAAACAATTGACGGCCTGGCGCGACTATTTCAAAGCGCCTATCCGCAATTCAGGACTTCCCAGCAATTACATCAGCGACCCCGATGAAATTCGCCAACTGACCGCCTTTTTTGCCTGGGCCGCATGGGCGAGCGTTGCTAATCGGCCCGGCAAAAACTATTCCTACACCAATAATTTCCCTTACGATCCGGCCGTCGGCAATCGCGTGACCAGCGACGCGATTCTCTGGAGTGCGCTTAGTGTCGTCATGCTGTTGGCCGGGCTGGCGGTGGTGCTGTTTGTGTTCGGCAAATTCGACTACCTGGGTTGGAAGGGCGGGCCCGAGGGCACCTCACCGCATATGCTGCCGGGGGAGGCCACCGCCGGGCAGAAAGCCACCATCAAGTACTTTCTGATCGTAGCGCTGCTCTTCCTGGCCCAGGTATTGATCGGGGGTGCCCTGGCGCACTACAAGGCGGAACCGGGAAGTTTTTACGGGATCGACCTCTCACAGTTTCTGCCGAGCAACATCTTGCGCACCTGGCATTTGCAGCTGGCCATTTTCTGGATCGCCACGGCCTACGTCGCCGGCGGCCTTCTTTTGGCATCCTCCCTGAGCCGCAAAGAGCCGCAGGGGCATGTCGCCGGTGTTCATATGCTGTTCTGGGCTTTGGTCGTTCTGGTGGTCGGAAGCCTCATCGGGGAAATTCTGGGCATCCACCAGCTTTTCGGAAACCTGTGGGAGTGGTTCGGCCATCAGGGGTGGGAGTTTCTGGAACTCGGCCGGTTCTGGCAGGTGGTCCTGGTAATCGGTTTAAGCCTCTGGCTCCTGCTGCTCTATCGTCTTACCGCGCCGGCCCTGAAAGATCTGGAGCGCAAGGAAATCACGCTCCTCTTTTTGGGCGGGGCCGCGGCAATCCCCTTTTTCTATTTGCCGGCCTTCTTTTTCGGCAGCACCTCCAATTTCACGGTCGTGGATACCTGGCGCTTCTGGATCATCCATCTGTGGGTGGAAGGGTTTTTCGAGTTGTTCGTCACCGTCCTGGTCGCCGTGACCTTTTATCAACTGGGGGTGGTGAAGCGCATCAACGTGGTGCGCATCATCTATCTGGATGCCATCCTCTTTCTGGCGGGCGGCATCATGGGGACCGCCCATCACTGGTACTGGACCGGTCAGTCCAATTTCACCCTGGCCCTGGCCGCCATGTTTTCAGCCCTCGAAGTGGTGCCCCTGACCTTGTTGACGCTGGATGCCTGGGATTTCATCCGCCTTACCGGCACCGGTGAAAACGCAGAGGCACCCAAAAAAATAATCCCCCACAAATGGGCCTTTTATTTTCTCATGGCCGTGGGGTTCTGGAATTTCGTCGGGGCCGGGATTTTCGGGTTCTTGATCAACATGCCGGTGGTGAGCTATTTCGAAGCCGGCACCGTATTGACATTGAACCACGGGCATGCGGCCCTCCTGGGTGCTTTCGGCATGCTGGCCATGGCCCTTCTTGTTCTTGGACTGCGCCACGTATTGACCGATGAACAATGGATCCTGCCGGAGAAATTCGTCAAGTTGTCGTTCTGGGGCTTGAACATTGGTCTGGCCTTGATGGTCAGCACCAACTTGTTTCCCGAAGGGGTGCTTCAAGTATGGGATGTCCTCCAAAACGGCTATTGGCATGCCCGCAGTTTGGAATTCATCGCTGCTGACCACATCCGCACGCTGGAGTGGATCAGCATGCCGTCGCATCTGATCCTGATCCTGCTGGGCGTCTGCCCGATGGTCGTCGCTTCGGGGTTGACCTACCTGCGAATGAAGCAGGCCTGATTGCCAAGCCCCTTTCGGGCGATGACGAGCCTTTACTGCAATAACGCTGCGCCGCTCAGACACAGCGGCCCTAAATTCAGCAAACGGAGGACAACCGCATGCAAGCACGTGGACCACTCATGATCGAGCATCGTCTTATTGAACGGATGCTTTCCGTTATTAGAAAAGCCCTTTCCGAAACCGAAGCAAGACACAAGATTGATCCGGTGTTCGTTGACACCGCGGTTGATTTCATCCGGGTTTATGCCGACCGGACGCACCACGGTAAGGAAGAAGATATCCTCTTTCGCGCATTGAAAAATAAGCAGCTGACAGCAGAGGATCGCCAAATTATGGAAGAACTGATTGAAGAGCATGTATTCGGTCGCCAAACAACCAAAGCACTTGTTGAAGCCAACACCCGATACCGGAATGGAGATCCGACCGCCCTGGCCGATATAGCCGCGAACCTTCAAACCCTTACCGCGTTCTATCCCAAACATATCGAGAAAGAAGATAAAGTGTTTTTCCCTTCATCCAGAGACTATTTTACGGATGACGAGGATCAGGCCATGCTGGCAGCGTTCCGGGAATTTGATCGAAGTATGATTCATGAAAAATACGAATTGCTGGTCGATCAATTTGAAAAGCGGCAATAGCGTCCAAGAAGTAAGTGCACCGTCCTGTCATTTTGCTGACATTTTACGACAGCAGATGACCGGTCAACGCAGCAGCTATTCCCTGCCGGCATGTAATTCAGGCGAACTAGCTTAATCCTGAAGCGCGGTGTGACATTTTGGGTCGACAGGGCATAGTCGGAAACCTGTGTGATTTAGGCTAAAAAGAATAACACGAAATCGCATATTTTGGATGGAAAACAGCAAGTATTTGACTTAGATCAAATCATTTTATTTATAAATTGATTACTAATGGTTTAGCACTACCGTTCCAATTCTAACTGATCATTTGATTTTCCACTCCAATTCTAACTGATCATTTGATTTTCCACCTGTGTTAAAAAAGTATCTGTTCGCTCACATTGATGCCCAAGGCAATCTTGTCCAAACAGCTTTGATATATCCACCAGCCGATTGATCTGCACGCATTTTTTTCACGTCAACAGAGGAGGAGTCTCCAATGGCAGAATCGTTGCTCTTTTCAAAACTCCGGTTCCTTCGGCCCAAGCGTAGCAATCATGGCTGCCAAGAAGAAAAAAGTGAGGACCAGTGGGCGGAAATCCGCTGCGGCCAGCGGGAGTGGGAGGATTTATACCGGCGGCGCTGGCAATACGACAAGAAGGTGCGTTCCACCCATGGGGTCAACTGCACCGGTTCCTGTTCCTGGGACGTCTATGTCAAGGACGGTATTCTGGTATGGGAAACCCAGGCCACGGACTATCCGGCCTGTGGTGAAGGCTATCCCAATCACGAACCGCGCGGCTGTCCCCGCGGTGCCACCTACTCGTGGTACACTTACAGCCCGGTCCGGTTGAAATACCCCTTGATTCGCTCCAGCCTGCTACAGATGTGGCGCGAGGCCCTGGATCAATACACCGATCCCGTGGCCGCCTGGGAAAGCATCGTCAGCGATGAAGAAAAACGTCATCGGTTCCAGCGTGAGCGTGGCAAGGGGGGCTTCGTCCGGGCCACCTGGGACGAGGCGGCCACCATGATCGCTGCCGGCTTGATCCACACCATCAAGGAATACGGGCCGGACCGTATCTTCGGGTTCTCGCCGATCCCGGCCATGTCCATGGTGTGCTACGCCTCGGGAGCCCGCTTCCTGTCGCTGATCGGCGCCTCCATGATCAGTTTCTACGACTGGTACTGCGATTTGCCGCCGGCCTCGCCCCAGATCTGGGGCGAACAGACCGACGTGCCTGAGAGCGCCGACTGGTTCGAATCGTCCTATTTCATCGTCTGGGGCACCAATCTGCCCATGACCCGCACGCCGGATGCCCACTTCTACAGCGAAGCCCGCTACCGCGGCGCCCGGGTGGCGGCGGTGGCCCCCGACTATGCCGAGTATGTCAAATTCGCCGACACCTGGCTGCCGGCCAAAGCGGGCACCGATGCGGCCCTGGCCATGGCCATGACCCATGTCATCGTCAAGGAATTCTACATCGACCGCCAGGTGCCCTATTTCATCGATTACGCCAAACGTTACACCGACCTGCCCTTCGCGGTGGTTCTGGAGAACGCCGATGACCATCACACCCCCGGACGGTTTCTGCGGGCCGCCGACCTGGGCAGCGATACCAACAACACCCAGTGGAAAACAGTGGTATACGACAGTGCCGGGAAGCGCTTTGCCGTTCCCAACGGCAGCATAGGATTCCGCTGGAACGAGGAGGGCAGCTGGAACCTCAAGATGGAGGAGGATGGACGGCCGATCGATCCGATGCTCAGCTTCGCGGACCAGTCCGACGGGTGGCAGGAAGTCGCCTTCCCTATATTCGAAACCGTCGATGCCGGAATAAAAAAGGGCGTTGTGCCCTTTAAAACGATCACCACCGCATCGGGGAAGCTGCGGGTAACAACGGTCTTCGACCTCATGGCTGCCAACCTGGGCGTCGCGCACCCCCGCGCATCGTCGAACACCGCCGATTATCCCGCCGACTACACGGATCTCAAGCCCTACACACCCGCCTGGCAGGAGGCCGTTACCGGCGTGCCGGCCGAGGACGCCATCCGGGTGGCTCGGGAGTTTGCCGACAACGCCGCCAAGACCCGCGGCAAATCCATGATCTTTTTAGGCGCCGGTACCAACCACTGGTATCACAGCGACATGATCTATCGCACAATCATCAACCTGGTCACCCTTTGCGGCTGCCAGGGGGTCAACGGCGGTGGTTGGGCGCATTACGTGGGGCAGGAGAAGGTGAGACCCCAGGCGGCCTGGTCCCAGCTGGCCTTCGGTCTCGATTGGCGCCGACCGCCGCGCTTGCAGAACGGGACGTCGTTTTACTATTTTGCCAGCGACCAATGGCGCTATGACGGCCAGCAGCCCGGGACGGTGCTTAGTCCCCTGGCGCGTCAGAAGCCGTTGGCGCACATGGCCGACTACAACGTGACGGCGGCCCGTCTGGGATGGCTGCCTTCCTATCCCCAGTTCGATCAAAATCCCATCGCGATCGTCCGCGATGCCGTTACGGAGGGCGCCGTTTCGGACGAGCAGATTGCGGCTTTTGCCGCCGAAAAGCTCAAAAATGGAAAGCTGAATTTTGCCATCGAAGATCCGGATCATCCCGCCAACTTTCCGCGCGTGCTTTTCCTCTGGCGCGCCAACCTGCTGGGTGCCAGCGGCAAGGGCCACGAATATTTTCTCAAGCATCTGCTGGGGGCCGACCATGCTGTCTTGAACACGGATAGCGAACTGCGACCGGAGCAGATCAAATGGCGCGAACCGGCCCCGGAGGGCAAGCTGGATCTGCTGGTGACGCTGGAACTGCGCATGTCCACCAGCGCCATGTACGCCGATATCGCCCTGCCGGCCGCTGGCTGGTATGAGATGCACGACCTGAATACCACCGACATGCACCCCTTCATCCACCCCTTCAATCCGGCCATCGATCCGCCCTGGGAGACGCGCACCAACTGGGAGCAGTTCAAAACCATTGCCGCGAAATTCTCGGAGATGGCCGCCGAACATCTCGGAGAGGTCAAGGACTTGGTGGCCACCCCCCTGATGCACGACAGCCCCGGTGAAATCGCTCAACCGGATGTTCGGGACTGGAAGAAGGGCGAATGCGATCCCCAGCCAGGCAAGACCATGCCCAACCTGACCGTGGTGACCCGCGATTACGCCAATATCTATCGAATGATGACGTCACTGGGACCATTGGCGGTCTCCGCGGGGGTCGGTTCGAAAGGCATCATGTGGAAGGCTGAGGAAGAAGTTGAATCGCTGAAGCATTCTCTGGGGAAAGTGACCGAAGAGGGTGTCTCCCACGGGCAGCCTTCGATTCAGACGGCCAAGCAGGCGGCCGAAACCATCCTGGCACTCGCCCCGGAGACCAACGGCGAAACGGCGGTCAAGGCGTGGAAGGGCGTGGAAAAACGGACCGGGCTGTCCTTGCAGCATCTCAGCCTGCGCCGCCAGGGCGAGCGGTTTCGCTTCGACGACCTGAGCGTCCAACCGCGCAAAATCATTACCTCGCCGATCTGGAGCGGCATCGAATCCGAAGAGCGGCGCTATTCACCTTTCGTGATCAACATCGAAGAGAAAGTACCGTTCCGGACGTTGACGGGGCGCGCCCAGTTTTACCAGGATCACCCCTGGATGCGCGATTTCGGCGAACACCTGCCGCTCTACCGGCCGCCGGTGGATATGGCCGGCCTGGAGCCGCAAGGGGTTGTGCGGGAACCAGACCGGGAGATCGAGCTCAATTACCTGACTCCCCATTCCAAGTGGTCCATTCACAGCACCTATTCGGACACCCTGACCATGCTGACGCTCTTCCGGGGCGGGGAGGCCATCTGGATCAACGACGAAGACGCCCGCAAAATTGCCATCAAGGACAACGACTGGCTGGAATGCTTCAACGCCAACGGGGTGGTCATGGCCAAGGCCGTGGTCAGCCCGCGCATCCCGCCGGGCAAGGCCTTCATGTACCATGCCCAGGAGCGGTTGATTAACACGCCGGGATCGGGTGTGTCCGGCAAGCGCGGTGGCACCCACAACAGCGTCACCCGCATCGTGGTGAAACCCACGCACATGATCGGCGGCTATGCCCAGCTGAGTTACGGGTTTAACTATTACGGCCCCATCGGGTCCCAACGCGACGAGACCATCATCGTGCGCAAAGCCGGGGAGGTGGACTGGTATGAAGATTAAAGCGCAATATGCCATGGTGCTCAACCTGGACAAGTGCATCGGCTGCCACACTTGCAGCATCCCCTGCAAGAACGTGTGGACCAACCGCGAGGGTGCCGAGTACATGTGGTTCAACAATGTGGAATGCAAACCCGGCATTGGCTACCCCCAACAATGGGAGAACCAGGAGCGCCACCGGGGGGGCTGGGTCCTGCATGGCGCCCGCCTGCGGCTGAAAGCCGGCGGGCGGCTGCACAAGGGGCTCAATATCTTTCACAATCCCGACCTGCCCACCATCGACGAATACTATGAACCATGGGACTATGACTATGCCCGCCTGATCGACAGCCCCAAACGCAAGCACCAGCCCTCGGTGCGGCCACGTTCGCGGTTGACCGGCGAACCCATGACCCTCAAGTGGGGCCCCAACTGGGAGGACGATCTGGCCGGTCTGGCCGAAACCGGCCTGAAGGATACGAATTTCAAGAATCTGGAGGTTGCCGCCTATCTCCAGTTCCGCAACGTCTTCATGTTCTGGCTGCCGCGCCTCTGCGAGCACTGCCTCAATCCGGCCTGTGTGGCTTCCTGCCCCTCCGGAGCCCTCTACAAGCGCGAGGAGGACGGCATCGTGCTGGTGGACCAAGAGCGTTGCCGGGGATGGCGTTACTGTGTGTCGGGCTGTCCCTACAAAAAAGTCTATTTCAACTGGAAGACCGGGCGCGCGGAAAAGTGCATCTTCTGCTATCCTCGTGTCGAAGCTGGCCTGACAACCCTGTGCGCGCATAGCTGCGTGGGGCGCATCCGTTACGTCGGTGTCCTGCTTTACGATATGGATCGGCTGGCCCAAGCCGCATCGACCGCTTCCGACCAGGCCGTCTATCCGGCTCATCTGGACCTTCTGCTGGATCCCAACGATGCCGATGTTCGCCGTTCCGCCGCTTCCCAGGGGATTGCCCCGAACGTGCTGGCGGCCGCCGAACGATCGCCGGTGTATGCGTTGATCAAGGAGTGGCGGTTGGCCCTGCCGCTGCACCCGGAATTTCGCACCCTGCCCATGGTGTGGTATGTGCCGCCGCTTAGCCCCGTCAGCCGGCAGGTGGCGCCTTCCCAGGAAGCGGATGCGATCGATCGTATGCGAATCCCTATAACGTATCTGGCCAACCTGCTGACGGCCGGTGACGAGGCGCCCGTCCGCCATGCCCTGCGGCGCCTCTCGGCCGTTCGGCAGCACATGCGGAACCAACGGGTGGAAAATCGATCCGATACGCAGGGACTCGATGCCGTGGGGCTCACCAGGGAAGAGACGGAAAAGATCTATCGCCTGCTGGCACTCGCTTACCTGGAAGATCGTTTTGTGCTGCCCACCAAACCCCAAATTCAAGATCGAGGGCCTTACGTCCATCAGGGCCGCTGCGGTTTCGGGGAGGCGCTATGATCGGAAAAGCAAAAGCAGGAAATGAAATGGTCGATGCGCGCGGCGTTGCCTTCAGGGTGCTGGCGTTGCTGCTGCACTATCCCGACGGCGAGCTCTTCGACAACCTGGGGGAGATCGCTTCGGTTGCCGGACATGTGCAGCCAACGGGGATGCAATCCGCCATCCAGACGTTCGTCGAATATCTGAGGCAGCAACCGCTCATCCAGGCCCAGGAGCGCTATACGGCCGCTTTCGATGTGGATCCGGCCGCAACCATGAACCTGACCTACCATATTTATGGGGACAACGAAGAACGGGCGGCAGCGCTGGCCCGGCTGCAGCGCAACTATGAACGGGCCGGCTGGGAGCGGGCCACGGGGGAGTTGCCCGATTATCTGCCGTTAATGCTCGAGTTCCTTGCGGTATGCGGGCATCCTGAGCATGCTGAGGTTGTTTGGGAAGGTCTTCAGGGCCTCGGCAAATTGACCGCGCACCTGGAGAAAGAAGCACCGGTCTATGCCTCCCTGCTGCATCCGCTGACCCAAATGGCCGCCGACAGGAAGAGAGGGCCGTCCAACAGCGACGGTCCGGGGGAAACCACTCCAATCCGCAGGAGATGCGCCCATGAGCTTCTATGATACACTGCTGTTTACCGTTTTTCCATATTTGTGTCTTACGGTCTTCGTCCTCGGACACGGCTACCGTTATGTGACCGACCGGTATGGATGGAACGCCCGTTCCAGTGAGTTTTTGGATAAAGACGCGCTGCGCTATGGTTCCGTCCTGTTTCATGTGGGCATTCTTCTGACCTTGGCCGGCCACACCGGCGGTCTTTTGATCCCCCAATATGTGTTTGACCGGGTGGGAATCGACAGCAAGGCCCATCTTACCGTTGCTTACTGGTCCGGGCTGGGCGTCGGGATAGCCGCTTTTGTCGGATCGCTGTTGCTGCTGTGGCGTCGTATCGGCAACCAGCGCGTAAAGGCGGCCGGCACGGCCAATGACCTGGCGACGCTTGGCGGACTTGTGATTGTTGTCGGTCTGGGGCTCTACAACGTCATATTCGGCCATTTCAATGTTCTCGATACGGTGGCGCCCTGGATCCGCGGCATACTCACTTTCCAGCCCGCGCCGGCGTTGATGCAGATGGTGCCCATCAGCTACAAGCTTCACATTCTCACGGCTTTGACATTGCTGGCCTTTTCGCCCTTCAGCCGCCTGGTTCACATCTGGAGTGCCCCGGTTTTCTTTTTTTTCCGGAGTCCCATCGTCTTCAGGCGCAAAACCGGGTGGTCGCGGTGAGGGGAACTGCCGGCGCTCGACCGATGAAATCAACAGAAAGGGAGGCGGAGATGGAAAATGAAAATGTATGCTATGCCCAGTCCCGCAAGGAAGTTGCCCTCTTCTGGACGACATTGGCCTTTTTTGGCGGGTTCGCAGGTGTGTCGGCCTTCGGTCCGATCGTCGCCAAACTAAAGGATACTATGGCCCTAAGCCCCCTCCTCATGGGCCTGCTGGCGGCCTGCCCGGCTCTGAGCGGTTCCCTCCTGCGCATACCCTTCGGCGCCATGGTGGATCGCATGGGCGGCAAAAAGCCGATCCTCATCCTTCTGGGCCTGGCGGCCTGCGGCATCGCCGGGATCATGACGATGTTTTATCTCCACCCCGAACCCCAGTCCGGGCACTACCTGTTGTTTGCCCTTTTCGGCGTCCTATGCGGTTCCGGCATCGCGGTTTTTTCAGTGGGCATCCCCACGGTTTCCTATTGGTATCCGCAGAAAAAACAGGGTTCGGCGCTGGCGATCTACGCCGGTTTGGGAAACCTGGCCCCGGGAATGTTCGCCATGCTGCTGCCCTTTCTGGTGGTCACGATCGGTTTCACGGTCTCCTACATTCTTTGGCTGTCAATGCTGGCCGTTTTGCTGGCGCTTATAGGCATCTACATGAAGGATGCCCCGTATTTCCAGTACCGCCAGATGGGTATCGACATCGATCCGGATGCCTTGCTGTTCGCTTGCGGCGAGGAACTCGTTCCGTCGGGTACGGCTCTGCAGTCTTTAAAAACCGCCGGGGCGGATTGGCGCACCTGGATTTTGACCTATTTTTATTTCGTGACCTTCGGCGGCTTCATTGCCCTGACGGTCTGGTTTCCGACCTATTGGGCCGAGTATCACCACTATAGTCTGGTAATGGCTGGAGGACTCACGGCGCTCTATTCGCTGTCCGCCAGCCTGCTCAGAGTGCTCGGCGGCTATACGGCCGACCGTATAGGCGGAGAAAAGGTCACCCTGTATTCATTTGTTGTGGTGGCGGCCGGCGCTTTGCTGGTGGTTGTGGCGGCCCAGTCGGCTCTTGCGGCATTGGCCGGTGAGATGCTGCTGGCATTGGGCATGGGATTTGCCAATGCGGCCGTGTTCAAGCTCGTTCCGAAATACTCTCCCACAGCAGTTGGTGGCGCCGCAGGAATCGTGGGCGGGCTTGGTGCTTTCGGCGGCTTTGTCGTACCACCCCTGATGGGTCTGTTCATCAAGTTCAGTGGTGCGCCGGGCTACGCACAAGGGTTTTTCGTCTTTTTGGTCCTTTCGGTCGTTGCGCTGCTGCTGTTTGGTGTCTTGTACCGGTTTTCAACATCCGGTTCAAAAGTAGCCCTGGTATCAGACTAAAGGCACCAGAAACCGTCGTCGGAAGGGAAGACGCGCTCTGCCCCTGACGGCTTCTTCAGGAGTAATTCATGGTCAATGAACAAGATACGGCTTTGGTCTGTGGAAGGTCGATAGAAGAATGTTTTAGGATTATTGAACGATTTCACGGCTGGAAAGCGCCGGGGCTTGTCCTAGGCCTTTTCATGGTGGATCTGGCCCGCGAATTGATCGGCCCCGGAACGGAAGCCGACGCCATTGTGGAAACCCGTCATTGCCTGCCGGACGCTATTCAGCTCTTCACGCCGTGTACCATCGGCAACGGCTGGATGAAGATTCTGGATTGGGACAAGTTTGCCTTGAGCCTGTATGATCGAAAGACCCGGAAAGGATTTCGGGTGTGGGTCGACCTGGAGAAAATGCGGCGATTCCCGCAATTGTACAAATGGTATATGCGCCTGATTCACAAAAAAGACCTCCCCCTCGATGTCTTGTTGGGCGTTGTTTTAGAGGCAGGGCCGCATGTCCTATCGTCGAACGCCATTACCATGACCCGGTTTCATGAGCGACTAAAGAAAACGGATATCAACGTATGCCCGGTCTGCAACGAAGCTTTTGCCGCAGCCCAGGGTCCGGTTTGCCTGGCATGCAAAGGACGCGGCTATTACGAAGCCGCCGACACCATGGTGGTTGCCAAATAATAACCTGCGTGGGGCAAAAAGAAATGTAAAAGACCGTTAAGATTGAAGATGCGGCCGGGCTTCTCCATTCGGGAAGACGGCGGAGTTATGCAAATGAGTCTCTGGTATGGAAAAAACCTTGGCGATGCCATGTTGGCAGGGGAGCATCTAGACCACATCCAAGACTTGTATGGGTCGATTTATGGCAAGTTCAAGCGGCGCTCGAACGTGGCGGTATTCTATCGACATGAATCCGAAGGACGCCTTCATTGCGAGGTTTGGGTATACTTTTCTCCGGCCGCATTCGAATTGGCAAAGGCGGTCGCGGCCGAGCCGTGCCAGCAGCCGTCCATAAACAGCCTGGGTCTGTTGGTTGGACCGGAAAATTGCTGGACCGTTCTTTTCCACGGGCGCCGTGATTGACGTCATAATCGTCTTTCCATCCATTGCTTGCGGTTGATCTTCCATCATCGTGTGACCGCGGGCAAGGCTGCATCGATCGGCAGGGACGCGACAGCTTCGAGCATGGCATCCATGGTTTGAAATCGCTCCCGCGGGTCGCGGCGGCATGCTTTGCAGATAAGGTCGGCCATGTCAGCGAGCAGATTCGCAATTGCTTCACGCGGATCCGCTATTTCCCGATCACAGTGTAGTTTCATCAAAAGAGACAGGTCATCCTCAGGAAAGGGACGACGACCCACCACCATCTCGTAGGCCAGAATACCGAGGGAATAGATGACGGTTCGCTGATCAAGGGGATCGCCTTCGATTTGCTCAGGGGACATGTAGAACACGGCGCCACCGAAGTCGGAATCCTCCGCTCCGATGCGGCAAGCTAGCCCAAAATCAAGGATTTTGAGGTAATCGCCGGCCAGCACGATCACGTTGGTGGCATTGATATCCCGGTGAATGATGCCATGGGCGTGAGCATACCGAAGGCCGCAGCAGATTTCGTGAAGATAGCGGGCAGCCAGGCCGGGCGAAAATCGACGATACCTTTTTAGCCGTGTTTATAGCGCTTCGCCTTCCAGGTATTCCGTCACGAGAAAAAGGGTACGGAATTTTTCTTCGACGTCGTATAGTTTTATAATATTAGGATGCTCAAGGTCGGCCATAATCCTCCCCTCATTGCGAAAACTCCGGATAAAGTCAGAGTTCATGGCCATGTCATGGCGCAACATCTTGATCGCCACGGGTGTCCCTTGGTCGGCATGAACGCCTTTGTAGACATTACTGTAACCGCCCCTGCCGACAATATCGGTGGCGATATAATGACCGATCGTTCGTTCGGCCACCGGGCGCCGGGAATCGAAGCGATCCGCCACGAGCTCGGTCAAGAAATCGCGCACATCAGGATCCACTTGGAATAGTGCGCGCAAGTTCTTGTGGGTCAAACACCACACACGCATATCGGTTTCCGCCTCGGCATGCGCGCGGCGGGGTTCGCCTGTCAAAACCGATGTCATCCTCACGATATCGCCCTCGCCGCGATGGTCGATGGGGTGGAATTGGTTGTTTTTTTCAACGATCAGCAGACTGGTGCCATGTTGGATGATGAAGGCTTCATCCGCAGGTTCCCCCTGGCTGAAGAGGCGTTCTCCGGCAGCAATCTCACGAGTGGTCATATCTTGAAACAAAGGGATATCTGCATTGCTGAACGCCAGACGTATGAATTTGGTCCGAAGGTTGGCCGTGCCTTCTTCCGCCCGCACCCTATGGTAAAAAGTGCATTTGAGGCATGACGCCCGCTTTTGCGCAAAGGTGCCTTGGATTCCCCCCTCACAGAAGGTACCCGCCACGGCCCAGCAGAAGCGCCCGCCGCAAGTGCCGAAGTTGATGCCATCAAAGGTCCTATCGCTGGCCGCCGGGCACACACCGTGTTCGGCCACCATGGGTCCTCCCGGCTGGCGGCCGCATTTTTTAATTTCCCAGCAATTGAGCTTATTCGTTCTCATCCGGCAACTGTCATGTGAGGGCGATTTCTTCTGCCAAGTCCTGGTGTTTTCGTATAGAGGAGGCATCCGCTGTGGATATCCCGTGAAACTGCGTCATCAACATTTCTTTTTCCCTATTGGATAGTGTTTTTTCCACCATAGGGAAAAACAGGTGATCCTCCATATGGATGTGGTGGCGTAAAACCGTCGTATAGGCGGCCATGTTGCCCAGGATGGTAAGAGTGGCCATTTCATCCCCCTCGGCATAGGCATCCAGGGCTTGCGCAATCTCGCGGATGTAGCCGCGGCACAGTTCGTGGCCATAGCGCAGGGCGCCCATATGCAGATCCAGACGTCCGGCTTCCTTCTGTGCCAGAAGACCGAACATCAGATATTCTTCTTTGAAATGGTGGAAGCGGTCGGCGAAATTTTGAAAAAATGCGATGGCTTTTTCCAGCAATTTGCGGGAGGGGTGCTTATCCTGCTCCATTGCAACCTGGACTTGGTCAAGGGACTTCAATACCTGGAGGATGACACCGTGTTCCGCGGTCAGGATCTTCGTTGCGAGCATGATGGCCTCCCTGTGAATTTGTGGTTTAGCAAGCCTATATGCCGCCGCAAGTTTATTCTTATGGATATCAGCAGCAAAACGCTTTGACCTATGTCAATCCATCATATAAGTGTGAGATATCAAATATCGGCAAACTGCCTTCTCTCCTACTTTTTCAACACAGGAACCTGATGCCACGCCATCTTTCATCGCTGAATGCACTCCAGAAATCCGATGTGTTCAAAGGCATGAATGAACAGCAATACGAAGATGTCATCCGCCGCGGCCATCGAAAAACAGTCGGGAAGGATAGCGTCTTGTTTCACCAGGGTGATCCGGCCACCCATTGCTATTTGGTGAATCGCAACCGACTGAAGCTGACTAAACTCAATGAGCAGGGTAAAGAGGTGATCATCCGTTATATTGGTGCCGGAGAATTAACCGCGGCAGCTGCCGTGATCAAAGACGGCCTGTATCCGGTAACGGCCTCCTCCATTGACGAAACGGAAGTGGTTGCCTGGGACAAAATCACTATGATGGAAATGATGCACCACTTCCCCGCTATCGCCATCAATCTGCTTGGAATTATCCTCGCCCGTATCGACGACGTTCAACAGCGCTATCTCGAAGTCTGCACCGAGCAGGTGGACCAGCGCATCGCGCGCTCCCTGCTCAGGCTGATGCGTTCGGCCGGCTCGAAAAGTCAAAACGGCATCCTGATTGAAATCCCCCTGAGCCGCCAGAATATCGCCGACTATACCGGCACCACGTTGTATACGGTCAGCCGTACACTGAGCGCCTGGGAGAAGAAGGGTTGGATCCAGTCCGGCCGTGAACGGATTGTCGTAACGGACCCCCATGCCCTGGTCGCGTTTGCCGAGGGGTAAACACACCGCACCTGCCTTCCCTTTTCTAAATTTTCCACTTCCCAAAAAAATGTGCCTTGTTTGCGCCAGCGCAAAGACAAGGCCATGATTTCTCGTTAAGGTAGCGCCAAAATGACCCACGAACTCAATGCCGAGGTTTGGTCGGTGTTCGAATCGGCCGGCAATCGGATGGGGAATTCCCAAAAATGAAAACGGTGATCAACGAAACCATGACGGTAAAGGAACTGTTGGACGATCACCCGCATTTGTTGCAAAGGTTTATCGACTTGAAACTGATGTGTGCGGGCTGTCCTGCCGATGCCTTCCATAGCCTGGCAGACGTGGCCAAGGAATATGGTCTCGATCAGCGCCAGTTTCTTGCCGACCTCCAAAAGACCATCGGGTTGGCTGGCGAGCATCACCACAACGACGGTGGCTCCAACGCGTAAACAACGAAAGAATAGTCTTATGAATCTTCGAATCCCTGGCAACCTTCTTACCACCGCAATGGCGGTAATGCCGCACACTGATGTGGAACGGGCGCTTGAAACGGCGCTTTCGCTGGATGTCCCGTTCTGGCCCCAGCTCCCCAATTACAGCTATTACGAAGACATGTACGTGCAGGCTGCCGAGCACTTTCCAGGCATCGTTCTCGACCTGGAGAAGCGCACACTACGCTTTTCCATGGAAAAGTTTACCGATGAACTGGAAGAGGCTTTGCTGCATTTCGACGATCCTGACTACTTTGACGTCAGCGAGACCTATTCCGCTGTCTACCACCGTTTTTTGGCAATGAACTTGAGCGACAGACCCGCCATCCGGGGGCAGCTGGAAGGCCCAATCAGTTTCGGCTTCAATGTCCTGGACCAGGACGAACGGCCGATCCTCTTCGACGATACCGTGCGGCCTTTCATGCTTGATTTCATGGCCAGACGCCTCAACGTGCAGCTCGCCCGATTGCGGCAGAAAAACCCCAACGCCTTCATGTTCGTTGACGAGCCGGGCCTGCAATTCCTCTTTTCGGCCATGGCCGGCTATGGGGACCTGAAGGCCAAAGGCGATCTTGATGAATTTTTCGCCCAGGTCGACCGACCCCGGGGCATCCACCTCTGCGGCAATCCAGATTGGGATTTTCTGCTCAACCTGGACCTCGACGTGCTCTCCCTGGATCTCTACACCAATGCCGAAATTTTCGCCTCCTATGCCAAGTCCATCGGACGGTTTCTCGACCGCGGCGGGGTCATTGTCTGGGGCATCGTGCCCACTGGGTTCGAACCCTTTGCCAAGGAGGAGGTGCCAACCTTGATCGTGCGCCTTGAAAGCGTCTGGAGCATCCTGTGGGCCAAGGGCATCGACCGGGAGCGGCTGATCGCCCAGAGCATGCTTTCCCCCGCCACCTGCTGCCTGGTCAACCCGGACAAGGAACGGACGGTGGAACGCGCTTTTGAAGCTGTTCGGCGCATGGGCGGACAACTTCGGGACAAGTATTTGTGATCTGATTGGCCGTCATCAAAAGACCGCATGGAGGATGTGACGGCCCCCTGGTCCCAACATACAAACATGGAGAATACCATATGAATGCAGCCAACCTTCGCGAATGCACCCCTGTCGAAATTTCCGATGAGGACGTCATGGCCGCCATGAAGGCCATGCGGGGATATATCGACATCACCCCGGCCGATTTCCGGGAGGTCTACCGCGTGGCCTATGCCCTGGCCCAGGAACGGATGATGTCGGCATTTAAGGCCGCCGACATCATGAGCACGCCCGTGCACACTGTCCACGTTGACAACGATTTGATCAGCACGGCCGCCCTGCTGGCTGAAAAGGGCATCGCGGGGGTCCCGGTAACGGATCCGGAGGGGTGCGTGGTCGGCGTGATCTCCGAAAAGGATTTCTTGCGCCGCATGGGCGCCGGCCCAAATGGATCCTTCATGCAGGTCGTGGCCCACTGCCTCACCAATAAGGGGTGTGTGGCCACCCCCATGAAGAACCGTACGACCGGCGATATCATGACCGCACCGCCGATTACGGCCGGGGTCGACATCACCATCGGGGCCATCTCCGCCCTCCTCATGGAAAAGAACATCAACCGACTTCCGATCGTGGATGCAGACGGCAAGCCCGTAGGAATCGTTACCCGCTCGGACTTGGTCAACTCATTTTGTATGCTGGGATAAACGGGAGCCGCTATGAACTACTTCAAGAAGATGAAAGGGCATACCCAGAGTCCGCCCCGGGTGGGCCTGATTGAAATCCTCTGGTCCTGGCTGGGGAGTTTTCTGGGCATCGCCCTCGTCAGCCTGATCCACTACAAGCTGGTGGATCAGACCGCCCTTATCATGATCATCGGCTCCTTCGGAGCCTCTGCCGTATTGATCTACGGCGCCATCCGCAGCCCGCTGGCCCAGCCACGCAACTTGATCGGCGGCCACGTGCTCTCGGCCCTGATCGGGGTGACGGCCTTCCAGCTTCTGGATGGGCAGCTGTGGCTGGCCTCGGCCCTTGCGGTTTCCACGGCCATTGCCCTGATGCACCTCACCAAAACCCTGCATCCACCCGGCGGCGCCACCGCACTGATCGCGGTGATCGGTGGCGAAAGCGTCCACCGGTTGGGCTATCTCTATGCCATCGTACCCGCCGGCCTGGGGGCTCTGGTCATGCTGATCGTCGCCCTGGCGGTCAACAACATGGCCCCCGACCGGCGCTACCCCGAATTCTGGCTGTAAGCAAGAGAACTCATCGATGAAAGGAGAAGGCTTCATGCAAAAACGGAAAATTCTTGACGATATCTACTGGCTGGGAGCGATCGATTGGGACCGGCGGCTGTTCGATTCCCTCATACCGCTCCCGGACGGCACGAGCTACAATGCCTATCTCGTAAAAGGCAGCGCGAAGACAGCGCTGCTGGATACCGTCGACCCGCCCATGGCCGACGAATTGCTGGTCCAACTCGCCGATGTGGACAAGATCGATTTCATCGTCTCCCACCATGCAGAACAGGATCACTCCGGCGCCATCCCGCGTGTGCTGGAGCGTTTTCCAGAGGCCAAGGTGGTCACCACCCCCAAGGCCAAGGGCATGCTTATGGATCTTCTGACCATTCCCGAAACGGCCTTTGTCACCGTCGCGGACGGCGACACCCTGTCCCTTGGCGACAAGACCCTGACCTTCATCCATACACCCTGGGTGCACTGGCCGGAAACCATGGTGACCTATCTGTCTGAGAATAAGACGCTCTTCAGCTGCGATTTTTACGGCTCGCATATCGCCACGAGTGATCTTTTCGCCACCGACCAGGGCCGGGTGTATGAAGCGGCCAAGCGTTATTTTGCCGAAATTATGATGCCGTTCCGAAGCATCATCGCCAAGAACATGTCCAAACTCGAAGCGTACGACATTCAAATCATCGCCCCGAGCCATGGGCAGATTTACGATCGCCCGGCCTGGATCATGGAGGCCTATCAGGATTGGGTCAACGGCACACCTCACAACACGGTCGTGTTGCCTTTCGTGTCCATGCACGGCAGCACACGTCAACTGGTTGATTATCTAACGAGTGCTCTTGTGGGGCAAGGTGTGCGAGTTGAGCTCTTCAACCTGGCGGTTACTGACATCGGCAAACTTGCAATGGCGCTGGTCGATGCCGGAACGATCGTCGTCGGCGTCCCTACAGTACTCTCAGGTCCTCATCCCCTGGCGGCCTACGCAACGCTTTTGGCCAATGCCCTGAAGCCCAAGACGCGCTTTCTCTCCATCATCGGCTCTTATGGCTGGGGTGGCAAAACCGTGGAAACTCTGGCTGGGATGATTCCCAATCTGAAAGTCGAGGTGCTGGAGCCGGTATTGTGCAAGGGTGTTCCATCACAAGCCGACTTTGAGGCCTTGGAGCGCTTGGCCGGTATGATCGCACAGAAGCACAAGGAAAGCAGCTTTGCATAGGGAAGGTCAATTTTTGTCACAGGATAACGGCAACATTCAAAACGAAAAGGAGAAAATGCCATGTTTTGTTTTCAGTGTCAGGAAACTGCTAAAAATCAAGGCTGCACAGTGAAAGGTGTGTGCGGCAAACCCGAGGAAACGGCGGATCTTCAGGATTTGCTCATTTACATCTGCAAAGGAATTGCAGTTTACGGGGAAAAATTGAAGGAAAAAGGAACGGTTGACAAAGATGCCGGGCGCTTCATTTGTGAAGCCCTTTTCACCACCATCACCAACGTGGCCTGGGATGATGATGTCATCGTAGACAGAGTCAAGCAAGCCCTCAAGGTTCGAGATACCGTTAAGGGAAAGCTTGGGAGTGACATTCTCAGCGCCCTTCCGGATTGCGCCACTTGGACTGCGACCGACAAACAGGCGATCATCGACAAGGCCTTGTCCGATGAGGTTCGCATTACGACCACTCAAAACGAGGATGTGCGGTCCCTGAGGGAACTGTTGGTTATCGGCAGCAAGGGGATCGCCGCCTATGCCGATCATGCCGCGATTCTCGGACATGAAAAGGATGACATCTATGGTTTTCTCATTGAGGCCCTGGCATCCACCACCAAGGATCTTTCAGTGGATGACATGATTGCTATGGTCATGAAGGCTGGCGAAGCTGCCGTCAACACCATGGCCCTCCTGGACGAAGCCAATACAACGGCTTACGGCAATCCCGAAATCACAGAGGTTAACATCGGCGTAAGGAAGAATCCCGGCATCCTGATTTCCGGTCATGATTTGAAGGACATGGAAGAGCTGCTCAAACAAACCGAGGGAACCGGTGTGGACGTCTACACCCACGGCGAGATGCTGCCGGCCAACACCTATCCGGCTTTCAAGAAATATGATCATTTCGTGGGCAATTACGGTGGCTCCTGGTGGCACCAAAACAAGGATTTCGAATCCTTCAACGGCGCCATCCTTCTTACCACCAACTGCTTGATCCCGACCAAGAAGGACAACACCTATCTGGATAGACTCTTTACCACAGGCGTGGTCAACTACCCGGCAGCCGAACATATTGCCAACAGGCCTGCGGGCGGTGCAAAGGATTTTTCCGCTGTCGTTGAACGGGCCAAGCAATGTGCGCCTCCTCAAGAAATCGAGTCCGGCAATATCGTGACCGGCTTCGCGCATCATCAGGTTCTGGCCCTGGCGGACAAGGTAATCGATGCTGTCAAATCAGGCGCCATCAAGCGTTTTGTCGTCATGGCCGGCTGCGACGGACGGCAAAAGTCACGCAGTTACTTCACCGAGGTGGCCGAAAGCCTGCCCAAGGACACCGTAATCCTCACCGCTGGATGTGCAAAATACCGCTACAACAAACTTGCCCTGGGCGACATTGGCGGCATCCCCCGGGTTCTGGATGCAGGCCAGTGCAACGACAGCTATTCTCTGGCGGTGATCGCCCTGAAGCTCAAGGAAGCGTTCGGCCTCGACGACATCAATCAGTTGCCCATCTCCTACGACATCGCATGGTATGAGCAGAAAGCCGTAGCCGTGCTGCTGGCCCTGCTGTCCCTCAATGTCCAGGGCATTCGGTTGGGGCCGACCCTGCCTGCCTTCCTGTCGCCCAATGTGGCCAAGGTCTTGGTGGAGAAGTTCGATATTAAACCCATCGGTACTGTTGCGGAAGACGTCGCGGCCATGATGGCCGGCAAATAGCTATAATCGGCCTGCGTGTTTGTTCTCTATGGAAGGACACGCAGGTCTGGCTTGTTATAGCGAAAGCGATACCGAATCCCGATTACCAGCGGCATTTGGTTGCAAAATCAGTGGATGGAGCGATCCTTTCGACATGAAAAGATTTTTTATCAGATCTCTTGCGGTAATCCTGGTGGTCATTGTGATTATAGGCGCTGCCTTGCTCGTACACCATCGCAAAGCCCAACTCGCAAACCAACCCGCACCGCCCACGCGACCCATTGCCGTTATCGCCAAATATGCACAATGGGGACGTCTATCTGTAAAACGACATTATCTCGGGACCATCAAACCCGAAGCCGAGGCCGTGCTCTCGGCTCAGACCACGGGCTATGTCACGGCGTTGTACAAGGATGTGGGTGACCGGATGCGAAAAGGCGAGGTGGCGGCGGAGATTGACACGCGACTTTCAAAGGCAAAGGAAAAGGCCCTCGTTGCAGAACTGGCCGGGGCACGGGAAGATCTGGCGACCAAAGAAATCATCCGCAACCGTCGCCGGGAGCTGATCCGCGACCGGATCGTTTCCCAGGAAACGCTGGACGAAGCCGAGCTGGCGGCAAATTTGGCCGCCAGCCGCGTCCGACGTTTGGAACAGGATCTTTCGGCCGCGACCATCTCACTGTCTTTCTCCCGTATGGAATCATTTTTTGACGGGATCGTTACCGAACGTATGAAGGCTATTGGAGATCTGGCTACAACCGGAACACCGGTTTTCAGGGTGGAGAACCCGGATCGGGGATACAAAGTTCTGTTCCAGGTGCCACAGGATACAGCCGCCATCCTTGCTCGAAACGCCCCAGTTCGATTAACTCACGGAAGCAATAGCCTTGAAACGATCGTCGACCGTGTTCACCCGGCCATTGTGTCTGGAAACTTGGCAACCGTGGAAATCAAATCCCAGTTCCGTCCCTTCGGTCTGCCCAGTTACGGTGTGGTGGGTTTGGACCTGACCGTGGCCGAACCCGAGGGATGGATTGTGGATGCGGACTGCCTTCTGGAAACGGGTATGGAGACCCTGATATTCCCGATGGACGATAGCATGACGGTATCGCCGCTAGTTGTAACCGTGCGGGGGCGCTCTGGGTCTCGGGTCGTTGTGGACGGCCCCCTGACTGAAGGGAGGGCACTTGCCGCCGGCCCGGAATCCATGCTGTTAATGCTGCGGGATGGGGTTCGCGTTCTTCCGGTTTCCGGAGGCGCGCAGTGAACTGGGTGGAAGCTTACCTAAAAAAGCCCCATGCCATCATTGCTTTGCTTTTATTGGGGACTGCTTTCGGCGTTATTGGGTTCAAGACTCTGCCACTGAACCTGTTCCCGGATTCCAATTATCCCCAGGTTTCGGTATTGCTCAACTGGCCCGGGGCGGCCGCCGAGGACATGGCGGACAAGGTGTCCCGGCAGGCGGAAAAAGAATTGGCCACCCTTGACAAGGTCCGGACGATCAAGGCCACCATCCGGGATGAAACGGCTGCCATTCGGGTGGAATTCGATTATGCCAAATCGCTGGACGCAGCTGTGACGGATGTCAATGCGGCTCTAAACCGGATTCTACCAAGTCTTCCGCCCGAGCTTCGGCCGCCCAGAATTTTCAGGGTCAGCGATGCCACCGCGCCGGTACAAACCCTTGCGGTATCTCCTGCCCGGGGGGCGTTTCTGACGTTGGCCAAGGTCCGCCAGATCTGCGACAATGAACTCCAAGAAGCCCTCCTTCGCGTCCCGGGGATTGCGGATGTGGAGGTTTTCGGAGGATATATTCCTGAGATCCGCCTCTTGATTAAACGGGACCGCCTGGCGCGATACGGGCTTTCTGCGGACCAAGTAGCATCGGCGGTCTATACCCATAATCGCAATATCCCGAGCGGAATGCTTCTCTCGCGTTCCAGAGAGCAGGTCATCACCATCCGCGGCGAACGGTCGTTGCGCCAGAATATCGAGAACATCGTTCTCGCTCGTGACAGCCGGGATGGAGCAATTTATGTGCGGGACGTGGCCGACGTCGTCACCGCCGTCGAAGAGCGGCGGTCCCTTTTCAGGGGCAACGGCCAACCGGCCATCGGGCTCAATATCCTGCGTGGTGAAGGGGAGGCGGTAACCGGAGCATTGTCGGCCTTAGAGAAGGCCCTGCCCGACATCCGGGCGTCCTTTCCGGATCTGGTGTTTGAAGTCGCCGATACGCAGGGCGAATTGATCGAAACCTCCGTATCCAATCTGATCGGCGCTCTGCGGGACGCCGTGATCCTGACGGTCATGGTCATTTTCCTGATCCTGGCCCGCATCCGCACCACGTTTCTGGCGGCTGTGTCCATTCCATTCACATTTTTCATGACCTTCGCCGGCATGAAGCTTATCGGATACGAGCTCAACATCGTCACCATGACCGCCATCATCCTGGCGGTGGGACTCCTGGTGGACGACGCCATTGTAGTGATCGAGAACATCGATCGCCATGCGGCAGCGGGGAACAAATCCCTTTTCCAGGCATCGGTGGACGGCACCCGGGAGATTTTTCTGGCGGATTTCGCGGGCACGGCCACGACGCTGGCTGTGTTGATTCCCATTATGTTCGTTGGCGGCTATTCCCAGAAAATTCTACGCCCCCTTGCCGTGGTGCTGTCTCTGGCCCTCTTCTCATCCTATGTCGTGTCCGTAACCGTTATCCCCCTGCTAGCCCCGAGGCTTATGAAAGCTGGTCAGGGCGCCAACCGGTTGGAGCGGATGCTTGAAAAATTTTCTGCGCTCTGGCTTCTTCCCCTGCAACGCTTTTTTATTCGCTGCTTTCGTCTGTCCACGGGAAAATGGGGATGGCTCCTACCCACTTTGATGCTGGGACTGCTCCTGATCAGCTTGCGGCAAATGCCTTTAGCCGGGCGGGATCTTATGCCGCCCATGGATACAGGCATCGTCAAAATTGACTTTGAAGTTTGGCCCAACAGCCCGGTTGCCATAATCGATCAGGTCGTAGCGGAGATGGAAAAGCAAATTATGGCCGTTCCGGGCTTTGTCCGCATGGCAACAGTGGTCGGGGCCGAGCCCGGCGTGATCAGCTTCGGTGCGGATCGGACGCCCCAGGAAGGATTGATAACGGTCCATTTTCAGAACCGGTTTGAACGGGATCAATCCATCTGGCAAATCGAGGCCGGCCTTCGGGAATCCCTTTCAAGACTGCCAGGTCTCAAACGAGCCGATGTCTATGACTACGGGGCAACCCCCTTGTCTTCCATCGCGGCGCCGATCGACGTCATGATTTCCGGGCCGGATTCCCGTTTGTTGGACCGTCTGGCCGTCGGGGCCAAGCAACGGCTGCGCACCGTCCGCGGGCTGACGAGTGTTTCCCGTTCTTGGGACTGGTCCAAAAAGGAAATTGCCATAACTCTGGATGAAGCGCGGTTGGCCCGGTACGGATTATCCCCTGTGGATGTGTCTTCCATGATTATAACGGCCACCACGGGCCGAGTGGCGTCGCACTTCAGCATTGCGGCTCAGGATGGATATCATGTTCGGCTGCGCTTTATACCGGATGACATGACCGCCATCGCCGACCTTGAAACCCTTCAGGTCGTCGGGCAGCAGGGGGCTGTTCCGCTTGCGGACATCGCCGAAATTCGTCAGGATTTTCGTCAGTCCCGGATCACCCGCCAAGGCCTCTCGCCGGTGGTCGATGTCCGAGGGTATCGGGATCGGACAGCCATTACACACCTTCAGGACCAAGTGCAGACCGCGCTTGCCGATATGCCGCTTTCCGCCGGATACCGTATCTCCCAGGAAGGTGAAATCCGACAGATGAAGGAAAGCTTTGCCGAACTCGGTCTGGCCATGGGACTGGCGATATTGTTCCTGTATTTCTCGATGGTGGTTACCTTTAGCTCTTATCTGCAACCCGTTATCATCATGAGTGCCATCCCTTTGGCATTTATCGGCGTCCCATGGGGCATGCTGCTGCTCGAGCGCCATTTCTGCATGCCGGCAGCCATGGGCATGATTCTGCTTGGCGGTATTGTCGTCAACAATTCCATCATACTGGTGGATTTTATCGAAAGAAGCAGGGCCGAAGGAAAGTCGCTTCAGGTTGCCATTGAGGCAGCTATATCCCGAAGGACCCGCCCGATTCTGATGACAGCGTTAAGCACGGTGGCTGGCATGCTGCCGGTGGCGGCACAATCCGCCGTAGGACTCGAGCGGCTTTCGCCGCTAGCCGTAGTGGCCATCGCCGGACTTCTGGTATCAACTTTTCTTACCCTTGCGTGGATTCCGGCGCTGTATGCCGGGGTTGATCGGCTAAAGACTAAATTGCGGCAATCAAGGGATAGGGCAATATCTCTTCAATAAAAGCAGAATCTATTTGGCCGAACAGAGCAACCATTTCCTAAGTGCTATGCAAACTTCTGGGAAACATGCAACAAGGTAAGGGACAAAGTTTGAGATTAGGTATGATATCAACAGCGGTAATCACGTTAAAACTCAATAAATTCTTCTCTCTTGATGTCACCAACTATTAGCTTATCGCATACTGTATCGTTTGGAACATATAAAAAGCTGTAATCGGGCTATTGGCCCTATAACCATCAATGGACAGCGCTTCTACGATGACCGAGCTTATCAGTCTTCCTGTCGACCAATGTGGTTAAATTGTTTCCTGAGAGATTCGACATCAAGCTAATGACATAGGCACTCTTGGGATAGAAGTGGTATCCATAAAAGCAGGCAACTAACCGAACTAGATACCAGTGGTTCATCTAAAAAGCTCCGCTCTTTTAATGGAGAGCGGAGCTTTAAATTTCATAGATAAATATGCGATTCGTTATTTACCAAATATTTTCGGCGGGCGGGTGGTATCGCCGGTGGCATTGGGGAAATCTTCGGCGATGTAAGCCTTCTGACCCGTTTCGATCAGGTGGTTGGCCTCTTCCATAAAATTGGCAAACCGGAATTTGCACTCGTAGAAACCATGCCACCAGGCGTAGTCCGGGGCCATCATCATGGTGTCCATGCGGGCCCGCCGGCCCTCGTGGTGCCAGAGTTCGTAGTACTCCACCTCGAGGCGCTCGTCGAAATACTTGGTCTTGTCGAGTAGCCCCTTCTCGTAGAGCTCATCCAGCTTGGCTTTGGCCGGTTTGAAGTAGACCTCGTTGTATTCCTCCACGGCCTTGTCGAATCCGCCGTAGAAATCGTTGATCCAGGACTCGCCGTGGCAGGCACTGCAAACGTTCTTCATCTTCTGGCGTTCGTCCTGCCAGTTGGTGCCCGGAAGGCCGCGAAGTCCTGGGGGCGGATCGTCAGCGGCGCCTGGGTTTCCCAGGACAGGCCGGAGGTGACGTCGTGGCTGGTAGGTTCTTTTCCCGTGCCGGACATGTGGCAGGCCGCGCAGGTGGGCGCCCGGTAGTCCACACCAGGCGTCCAGGTGCCGCCGGCCGCATCGAAATTGAATTCATCCTTGTAGGCGTGGTAGATCGTGCCGTGCTTGGATTCGTTGTAGATTTCGATTTGGGGATGGTCCGGCCCCAGGAGGCACTGGTCGCAGGCCTCGGGCATGCGGGCCTCGGCCACCGAGAACCGGTGCCGGGTATGGCAAGAGGTGCAGGAGCCCTTGCTGCCGTCCAGGTTGAGCCGCCCGACCCCGACATTGGGCCAGGTGGCCGAATCGATTTTGCCCTTGTCATCGACCGCGATCACCGTGCCATGACAGCTGAAGCAGCCTGTCTTGCGTTCGTTTGCCGAATTCATGCCCTTGTTCAGCCAGGGATCGATCTTCCAGATGATCTCGATGGTGTTGGCGTGCTTGGACTTGCTGTACTGCATGGCCTCATCCGGATGGCAGCGGGAGCAATCTTTGGGGGTCACAATGGCCGCAACGGGCATCTTGTACTTGGCCTCCCCCCAGGGCAGGTCGGACCGGCTGTAATATTGCTCATGCGCCTGGGCGATGTCCTGGTCGCCAGGCTGGACCAGGTGGCAGTCCAGGCAGGTGATGTTGGCGTTGGCATGCCGGCTTTTGGCCCAATCGGCAAATACCCCGGGTGTCGCCACCCGGTGGCACTCGACACAGGCCTGGGCTTCCGGCGGCACGCTGCGCTCGATCCGATATTCCTTGACGGTGGGGAAATTGGGCTGCTGGGCCAGGGCCGCAAATGCACACAAGCCGACGGCCAGCAGTCCGATTGTAAGAACCAGCAATGGTCGCCTCATGGGTCCCGCTCCTTTCGGTTGACGATAAAAAGACGTATTAAAACCGATATGGATGAAAAGCCTTTTAAGGCCCTTAAAGCTGTTTAAGTCCCTTGGCCTGGTAAGGGATCCGGCGCGTCTGACGGAACATGACCAGCCCCCTCTCGGAATGAACCAGGTCATAGTGGCAGTCGACACATTTCTTTTCATAACCGGGCCGGGCATAGAGCACCGCGCGGTGGGCCAACATGGCGCCCCGCTGGGTGGGCATGTACAGCAGGTTGCGGTGGCATTTCTGGCACTGGTCGTTGTGGAAACTGGCATAGGCCGCTTCACGGTTTTTTTCGGGGTCGTAGGAGTCCATGGTAAAGTGCTTCACCACGTCCTTGGCGCCGTGATAGGTTTTGGCAAAAAAGAACTGGAAGGTATCCTGGGGCGCGGGCAGGTGGCAGTCCATGCAATCCACCACGACCCCGGCGCTGTTGTTGGTGTGGGTGGAGGACCGCCAGGCCACCACGGCCGGTTTGATCTCGTGGCACGAGGCGCAGAATTCCGGGGTGGAGGTACGCACCATGGTGTAGTAGGTCATGCTGAAAGGAGGGAAAGCAATGATAATTCCGGTAAAGATAAGAATGGCTGGGAGAAGATGGCGTTAGCCTGAGACGGTACTCTCTCCGATAGACCCAAAGATCATGAAGCAACAGGGCGTGAGGAAGAAAATAGACATCCTATGTGGATGATCTGCTCGACCGGGAGTGCGATTATGTCGTCACCCTGTACGGGCACGCCCACGAGACCTGCCGATGTTTCCACGCAAGGTAACCAAAATCCATGTCGGGTTTGACGATCCGGCGCGCCTTGCCATAGCGGCCGGCTCGGAAGAGGAGACTTTAGCCCATTTCCGCCGGGTGCGAGATGAAATTCGTGCCTTTGTGGAGGGCCTGCCGGATAATCTTGTGCGTAGATCGTCTTAAATGCCCGATAATCCGCAAATCATTTGCTTTTATCGGTAGTAAATATCCCCCCGGCAGGCCGGACAGAACTCGCCGAAGCGCTCAGGGTAGAATTCGCCGCATTCCGGACAGGCGCGGGTGGGTACGGGCAGGTCGTTCTTTAAGGATTTCAGCAGACGCACCCTGCGGCAGGGCAGCAGATCGCTTTCCGCCGCGAGGATTTCCGCCGCCATGTCGTCAAAGGGCGGTTTGGGTCTTCCATTGCGGTTGCGTTCAAACCAGGTCTTGATCAAAGGGTAGCCTTTCAGCCGCTCCGGATTCAACCAGGCCCGAACGCCTTCCAGGGTCGTCCGGTCGTAGGCCGTCACCGCAAATTTTCCCCAATCCAGAATCTGAAGGAAGCCGTTGCCCGTGGTGCATCCCGAGAGCATCTGCACGGCGTCGGGCAAGCACACCACGGTTTCGGAGACCATGTTGAGATAGGGGGTGTCCCCTAACTCGTGGAGCGCCTTCTCGATCATTCGGCTTCCAATGAGAATGCCGGGCGAACGGTAGCCGTGGAACTCTTCGATCTTTAGAACCAGTTCATCGATGGCGATTCCGCAAATCGATGTGACCGCTTGGGCCATGACGCATCCTTTCGTTTTGGGGCGCAGGCGATTTCCGGATAATCGCCTGCCCGGGCCCGTTTCAAGTCTTCTACGAGTTGCTAAAGCCCTGCGCAGACGATCGCGTCGTTGGCCCGAAGGGAGAATCGTTTTTCAATAAAATCGGCCAACGCACAAATTTCGTCCAGCCCGTAAAAGGGCACGCCCCAATCCAGGGCGGCATCGCTGACGACCGCCAGCAGATGGGGGTCGTTCCTGCAGACCGGCTCCGGATTGGCCGCCGGACGATAGATTTCGATCTTGGGATGCGTGCCCCGTTTAAACCCCTCGGCCAGGACCAGATCGATGTCCGGCAGCATGCCCACCAGTTCCTCCAGGCGATGGTCGCGATCCACATCCCGCACCATGCCGATCTGATGCGGCGAGGCGATCATGCTGACAACCGCACCGGCGCGCTTATGTCGCCAGCTGTCCTTGCCGGGTTGGTCCATTTCAAAGCCGTGGGAATCGTGTTTGATGGACCCGATACGCAATCCCCGCCGAGTGAGTTCGTCGATGAGGCGTTCCATCAATGTGGTCTTGCCGGAGCCCGAAAAACCCACGATGGATAGATAGGGTACGGTGCGGCCCGTCTTTAGTATGAACGCCTTGATATTATCGCAATCGGTCGGTGTCATGTCCTATCCTCCAATGGCGTACATGCCGCGTCGGGAGCGCAACCCTTGATCTGATCGGGTCTCATCGGTGAGGTGATGACGGCGCGGCTTTTGGGCGACGGACTGTTCCAGGATGCGGATCAGATCGTAGGAGTTGGCCCCGTCGCGCAGCGCGGTTTTCACCTCCAGTTCCTCTTCCGAGAAGAGGCAATTGCGGATCTTACCGTCCACAGTGGTCCGTAACCGATTGCAACTGCAGCAAAAATGTCGGCTCAAAGGTGCGATGAACCCCACTCGTCCCCTGGCACGGGGCAATCGGTACATCCGGGCCGGTCCTGTCCGATCCGCGGTCATACCCACCTTGGCGGCTTCCAGGGCCGGTATGCGCGTCATCATTTCGTCCACAGGCATGAACCTTTCACGATAGACCGCCGGAGACCAGTGTTTGACCGGCATCAACTCGATGAAGCGTACATGCCAGGGATTCTCGCGTGTAAGGTCGGCGAGGCGGGGAATTTCGTCATCGTTGATGCCTCGCATGACGACCACGTTCAGTTTGAGAGGCGTAAACCCCACCCGCTGGGCCTCCTCCAGTCCTGCCAAAACGTCATGCAGCCGATTGAATCCCGTGATGGCCTGGAATCTCTCTGGCCGCATGGTGTCGAGGCTGACATTGACCCGACGGATGCCGGCCTCGAAGAGGTGGTCCGCCTTTTTTTCCAAAAGGAGGCCATTGGTCGTCAGGGCAAAATCCTGCAAGCCCTCGATGGCGCACAGACGGCGACAGAACTCGACGATACCCTTTCGTACCAGGGGTTCACCGCCGGTGACGCGGATCTTGCGGATGCCGGCGGAGACCGCCGCCCGGGACAATGTCAAAAGCTCTTCATAGGTGAGAATGTCCCGGCGCGCCAGGTGCCGGCGTCCGGCCATGGGTGCGCAGTATCCGCACTGCAGGTTGCAACGGTCAGTGACCGAAAGGCGCAGATAGTCGATGACACGGCCGTAGGCATCGATCAAGGACATGGCGCGGCTCTCTCTTCGAGCGCCGATTCCCGCCGGCCGGCATGGCTACCTATCGGCACGACCGCATCGCCGGGCCGAACCACGCCGCCCTTCAAGACCCGGACGAAAATTCCCTCGCGCGGCATGACACAGTCGCCCACGGCATGGAAGATGGCGCAGCGGTTGTGACATTCCTTCCCGATTTGGGTCACCTCGACCTCTATCGCGTTACCGAACTGCAGGCGGGTGCCGACCGGAAGGGTGTGTAGCTCGATCCCTTCGGTGGTAATGTTTTCGGCGAAGTCCCCGGGGCTCACATCGAGCCCCTTGCCGCGGATCTTGGAAATGCTCTCCATGGCCAGCAGGCTGACCTGGCGGTGCCAGGGGCCGGCGTGGGCATCGCCTTCGATGCCGTGGCCTTCTCTCAGATAAACCCGGTCCACGTTCGCTTTTTTGACGCCTTTGGTACGACTCACCGAAACCGCCTTGACATAGCTCTTGGCCACTGGGGGTGCACACATACTGATTTCTTCCTTAATAAATCGTGATGTCTCTTCTTCTGGACGCGGGAGCAAACCTCAGCATCCCCGACCGAAAGCGCATCGGGGATAAGTGCATTCGGGGCAGTCCTGGCACAGGCCGCCGTGCCCCATGAAGGCCAGCTCTTTCTTGCCGATGCGCTCTCCGGCCAGGATGCGGGGCAGCACCAGGTCGAGTACCGTTACGCGGTGATGCAGACCGCAGGCCGGTACGCCGAGCAGCGGTACCTCGCCGATATAGGCCACGAGGAACATGGCGCCGGGCAGCACCGCTGCCCCGTAATGAACTTCGTTGGCTCCGGCCTTCCGGATGGCCGCCCGGGTCACATCGTCCGGATCCACACTCATGCCGCCGCTCAGCAGCAGGAGGTCGCATCCGCTGTCCAGGTGGCCCTGGATGGCGGCCACGATCTTGTCTTCATCGTCCGGGGCGAAGGCGACACCACCCACCTCAGATTCCAGATCCGTGACTTTGGCGCTGAGGGTGGGGGCGAACTTATCTTCGATGAGGCCGTGGTAGACCTCGCTGCCGGTAATGACCAGGCCGGCCCGGGCTTTGCGGAGGGATTTGACGCTGACCACGCACCCGTCCTGGGCTGCGATGGCGGCGGCGCGCTCCACCGGCGCCCGCTTCATGACCAGGGGGATGGCGCGTGTGGCGGCCACCTGATCTCCTTTTTTGACCAGGGTATTGCTGTGGCGTGTGGCACACATTACTTCCTCGACCATGTTGAAGGCGGCCAGGGCCGGTGTGTTGATCGACAGCAGCCCGTCCATCGCGGCGTGCAGACTGATCTTGCCTTCCCGGGGATTGTCTTCCCATGTGGTGCCCTCGCCAGCCAATGCCCGCGCCAGAATCGACGCCGCTTCGTTTTCGTGAATCTCGTCATCGGCGAGATCGATCAGGTAGAGGTGGTTCTTGCCGAGCTTCTGCAGGTGGCAGATGTCCTCGTTGCAGACTTCGTGGCCTTTGCGGAAGGCCGGCCCCTTGAATTCGCCCGGCCGGATTTCGGTGATGTCGTGTGCGAGCTGGGTGCCCACAGCATCTATGACGTTGATTTTTTTCAGCACGGCGACCTCGCTTTCATCGGAATGAATGAGAGACGTTGGATCTAATGAAGCGCTATGATCTTTTTATGGCGGTGTGGCGCAGCAACGGTGCGATACATACAACCACGCTGCTCCTCCAGTGGGGACCAGTTCATCCCCGCCCAGCTGATTTCACGAGTATGTGAAAAGTAGCAGTTTTCGGAACATGGTTTGCAAACAGGCTGGTCGTTGTGCATGATCTCGCGGCGGTCGCGAATGATTTGACCACACCGGCTGCAGGCCACTTTGCGCCGGGTGGGGCCCGGCAGATCGCAGGCGTCGAGGCGAACGTCCACCTTCTGGACCCGGAAAAGAACGCTGTCCGGCATGCGCCGGTAGGCCTCCAGCTGCCGGGCGCTTTTGCCTTCGATCTCCGGTGCATAGACGGCGGCCAGATCACGGGACTCCTCGGTGGACAGCACCCGATAGGCGGCTCCTGTTCCCAGGTTGAGAAATGTAGCCGCCATGATGCCGTAGTCCATGAATTTGAGGCTGCGTCTTCCCAGCTTGGCGCCGGTAACATGGGCCACGGCATCGGCCGTGCAGCGGTCCATCTCCACATAGACGATCAGTTTCTTGATCTGGTCCCGGCGGGTGGGCTCGTCCAGCCCGATCAGGCGGCAGCCCAGCATGGCCATGCGAACGCCCACGACCTGGCCGGGGCACAGGTGACCATGCGCGGCGGCAGACTGATCCAATAGAATTTGAAATGGTTTCATGCGAGCTCGTTTCCTTTCAGATGATGGCGTCTGCGGCCACCTCAGCCTACGGCAGCAGACGCCGTCATCCTGGATTCAATGCACGGTCGGCTCCCTTTGCTCCAAACGCAGGAACGCAGACAGCAAAGCGGCCACTGCCTGGAAAAACGGCGTTTCCGCCTTTTTCGCCAGCTCCTCGCTGAAATCGCCGGCCCAGGGCAGCAGGTGCGTTTTTACAAATTGCTGCTGCTTGGTCAAAAGCCCCTCACTTTCGTCAAACCGCTCGGCAAGCATAGCCTCGGCCGTTTTTCGACAGATGTGCGCCATGAACGTCAATTCGGCGCCAATGTGATCGGCAAAGTCGATACGGTCATATCGGGGTTCGAGGCCTTCCTCGCGATAACGGCGCTCCACCTCCCGGGCCTGGTGGCCCAAGATGCAGTTCCACTTCACGCGGGCGCCGGCCTGGTTCCGGCCGCTGTAGCTCGATTCATATGGATGCGTGTAAATCGCCCCTGGGACGCGCATCAGCCCTTCAAAGTCCAATTCCACCGCTTCGGTTGAAAGGTTTCCCGACCGGTAGCGGTCCACCAGATGATTCATCTTCTCCACGAGTTGCGGATCGTCGAAAAGGCCCTTGATGGATTCCGCTGCCCGGGGACCGGACAATTGGCGGATGGCTTCATCGGTCGGCGGGACGCTGAGCAGGCTTCCCAGCAGGTCGTAGACGTTCGAACGCGCCATTTGCCAATCGATAGATTCCGTATGTTCCATGATGATACTCCTTAAACCTTTTCAACGGCGACATAGGAGTCGAAAAACGAACTGCTGCCGCCGATGGGATCCTGAAGGCATACATCCTTCAGATAGGGATCGAGCAGCATGACCGGGTTGGCACTGCAGCCACGGCCGACAAACTTGCGGGAGGCCGTCTGCTTGCCATCCAGGGCAAAGGGTTTGCTGCCGTATTGCCAGTGACCCAGCGAATGGGGGATGCTTACGACACCGGGCCGCATGGCCTCGGTCACAAACGCCCTGCCCTTCACGCCTTCGGGATTAGAGACCGAATGGACGCGGACCAGATCACCATGCTTGATACCCAACTTTTCGGCGTCGCCGGCATACATCTCGACGCACTCCTCCGGGGTCAGATCCATCAGCCAGCGGCTGGCGGCGGTGCGTGCCTGGGCATGAAACGATGGATGATAGGTGTTGACGAGGAGCGGGTATTTGTCGCGCTGCAGGTCGACGGGCCTTCCCATGGCATCTTTCAGAGGCTCATACAAAGGCAGTCCGTCATAGAATTCGCCGGTCATGGAGTCCCGTGTCGTCGCCAGTTTCTCACTGTAAAAAAAGCACGCATTTTTATAGGCATGCCGGGTATGATCGCCCTTGTGGGCCTTGCCGTGGTCCTCGAAGCGGCCGCCGCGATCCAGGACATACTTGACCTTTTCGGCCTCCGTGTTACCGGGAACGCTGTCGCCTTTCTTATCGCCGAAGGCAATGTTGGCCACCAGTTTATGATACCAGTGCTCGGGTTTCTCCAACGGATCGCCGGGGCCGAAACCGTCTTTGCCGTAACCGGGAAGCCCCATTTTCAGGCCCAGGTCGATGAAGATTTCCTCTGTGGACTTGACATCCTTGGCCACGGGCGGGATGCATGGCTGCCGGACGCCGCTGGTCGTGGTGAGGATGGTGGGTGCCACGTGCGGCGTGCCCCAGTCTTCGAGAATATGAATGGTGGGCAGGATATAATCGGCCCAGGCGGAAGTCTCCCCCATGACATAGTCGATGGCAATGAACAGGGGCAGCACTTTGGGGTCTTTGACCCCGTTGATCTGGTGGATGCCCGCCGGGCTTGAATAGGCCACGTTGTTCCAGTAGGTGATTAGGGCTTTCACCTGGTACGGATATTGGGCACCGATACTGGGAAAGACTTCCTGGTAGACGTTGTTGTAGGCGAATGGGAACCACTGGCGTTTGGCCGGATACCCGTTCTTTTTGAACTCGCTGCTGTCTTCGTAATGGGCTTTTTTCCGATCGATGGTGATGCCTTTGGCTTTGACGGCGCCCGGATGAAGCGCCTTGGCAAGGTTGTAGGGGTTGCCTTCCTTGCCGCCCATCTCATGCCAATGGGACCCGCCGTGGGCTTCACAGCCGCCTTTCCAGGAAACATTGCCGAGCAGGAAATTAAGCATGCCCAGCGTACGGGCGGTGTAGGTTCCGTTGGTGTGCTGAACCGGGCCGCGGTAAAAATCGGCGATCGCCCGCCTTCCATAGGAGCTGAATTCGTCGGCGGTTTGGGCGATGACCTTTGGGTCCAGCTCGCAGATGGCAGCGTATTCTTCCACCGTACGCTCAAAGATGCGTTCTTTCAGCATCGAAAAGACCGTTTTGACCGCGATGCCGTTGAGGTCGCCGGCGAACTCCAGATCGGCCATGGCCACCGACGCGCTGCCGTTCGCCTGGCCATCTGCCATGACCACGAATTCCTTATCTCCGGCATTCAGTCCGATATCTTCCGGCCGCAGGTATTTGCGATTGTCCTGACGAACCAGATGGGAGGCATCGCACCAGGTCAGGTGGCCGTCGATAGCGGAGGCCTTCTTGCCCGGGAAAGCCAGGTAGCGTTTGTCGATGCGGTCGTTTTCGATCATCCAGCGCATCATGCCCATGGCAAAGGCCGCATCGGTCCCGGGAAGGATTGGGATCCACCGGTGGGCCTTGGCGGCCGAATTGGAAAACCGCGGATCGACGATAACCAGCTTGCCCTCATTTTCCCGGAAAAAGTTGAGCTTGCGGGCCAACGCCTGCATGGGAAAATTGGCCTCATAAGGGCTGGTGCCGAAAAAGATGATGTATTGGGCGTTCATGATATCGGGTTTGATATGGTGCGATCCGTCAAAACACAGGTCCAGTCCGACATGGTGGGACGTTTCACAGATGGAGGTGTGGTCCAGCCGGTTGTTGACCGTACCGAAAGCGTTTTTGAACCAGCGGTCGGTAAACTCTTTTTTACCGTGTTCGATGCGGCCCGGCATGAAAACCACCGAATTGGCCTTGGAGCCCAGTTCGGGGGCTTGCGGGTCGATGGGGGTTTCGAGATCACGCAGGGCGGCCAATCCCTCCACATGGCCCTCTCCGAACAGATCCCCGCCGTTGACGATTTCATCATAGGCCTGTTCCCACGTGATGGTTTTCCATTTGCCTGAACCGCGTGCGCCGGCGCGTTTCAAGGGGTGAAGGAGTCGATCCGGGTTGTAGAGCGTCTGAACGAGGGCACCGGCTTTGGCACAGGCCGTCCCTTCGAACTTGTCAGCGGCCCTGGGATCGGTGTCGTAGGGGAGATGCAGTTCCATCGTGTTGGGATGGTAGGGGTTGCCGCTGACCTTGGCCACCTTGCCGTCAACCACCTTGACCTGCAGGCCGCAGGCGCTGTGGCAGGCCAGACAGACCGTGCGAACCACTTTTACGTTATCGCCGTCTACCGGATCGACCTCAGGCGCACCGCTGATCCAGTCACCGGTTTTTTCGGCAGGTTTCATGCAGCCGGCGGTCGCCACCATGGCACCCAGTGCCAGAGCGGATTTGATGAATTTTCTTCTGTTATTCGAACCCATTGCTTAGGCCTCCTCGCTTTGGATGTTTTCATAGGGCAGCATTTTGTAGCTGAGCACAAAGATGAGCAGGATGGCAGCCACCATGATGGCGGCGAAGATCAGCTTGTCCGGCTCGTACGGCACCTGCTCCAACTGGAAGCTGGTCATGGGCAGCATCTGGCCCCCTATGAAAAGGTTGGCGATGCCGTAGAAGGCACCAACCATTGCCGCAAGGGCCGCTATCACTCTGAGCAGCCATTGATCGCGGCCGGATTTGAACAGCATCAGGACAAAGGGGAGCACGAGGCCGGCCCCCACCTGTAGGAACCAGAATTGACCGGAGCGCGGGCCGGATACGAGGAGGTTGATCATCGCCTGCCCCCCCTGGCCCACGAATTTGAGCTGCATCAGGTAAATGGCCCAGATGAGCGCTTGGACCAGAAGGGCGTATTTGAAAAACCGGGCCAGGCCCGAAAGATACCGGTCTTGGTCTTTGAAATTGCTCGCAGATGCGCTGCCGAGAGCATTTTTTAGCTGCGCGAACAAAATCAGGAAGGCCGCCCCTGTGGAAAGCCCCTGGCCGATGAAGATAAAGATCATCACGGCCGAGTTCCAAGCCACACGTCCTTTAAACGAACTGAGCATGAATCCCAGATAGATCAGGCCGACGATGGACATGGTCACACTGGTGCTGGCCCAGAAGCGTTCTTTGCCGTGATGCCGCTGGCGGATTTCATCCGCTGTACCGTCGGCCAGGCCGCCGGTCAGCAGTTTATAAAGGCCGGCAAAGACAGACCCCTCCCGCGCCTTTACAACCATTTCCGGCAAGAAAAGATAATACGAGTGGAAGGCGTAGGAGATGATGCACAGCAGGACGACATAGAAGCCATAGGCCACCGGCGCCGTCCAGTTCCAGTTGTAGCTCATGGTCAATGCCCGTTCGGGATGACCAAGGTCGGCGATGAGAAAAAAGGAGACCAGCGAAAGGATGACAAAGGGGAGAAACGAGCCGACTTTTTCAAGGGGGCGATAGTTGTCCTGGCGGTAGTAGAGCCAGGAAAGATGGGATACGATGTGGGTGCCTTCGGCCAGAGCAAAAAAATACAGATAGAAGGCGATCAAATACCCCAGCGCCACACCGTGATTAATCCAGTGGATATGTTGGATCACTTCGTTCATAATCTTCCCTCCTGTTACAGTGCGGAATAATCGGCACCGAGTATGGCGGCGTCGGCGGCCACATAGTGAACCTTCGGACGGGTGTCCAGATCCGCCCGGATCGTCTGGGTCGAATGGGCATTCAGGTATTTGATGATCTCCGATTGAGGATCATTGAGGTCGCCGAAAATCCGTGCCCGCCCCGTGCATGCGGTCACGCAGGCCGGCTCCACGCCCGCGGTGATACGGTGGTAGCAAAAATCGCATTTGTCGGCCGTATTGGTTATGGGGTTGAAAAATCGGGCCCCGTAGGGACAGGCGTCGATGCACACGTGACAGCCGACGCATATTTCCCGGTCGACATGGACGACACCGTCTTCCTCGGTGCGGTAGGTGGCGCCGGTGGGGCACAGGTTCAGGCAAGGCGCATCTTCACACTGATTGCAAAGACGCGGCAGGAAATGAAAACTGGTGTCGGGGTAGCGACCCTTGGCGATTTTTTTAACCCAACTGCGGTATTTGCCATCGGGCACATTGTTTTCACTCAGGCAGGCAATCGTGCAGCCGTGGCAGCAAGTGCAGCGGTTCGTGTCGATCACCATGGCGTACTTCTTGGCACCCGCCGTGCTGGCTCCGGCACGCTTTTCAGGCTGAATCAGCAGTGCGCCTGCCCCCAGAGCCGTGGCACTGACGCCAAGACTGCCCAAAAACTGGCGCCGGTTAAGCTTTCTGTTGATTTGTCGCATGCAAGTACCTCCCCTTGTTGTCCGATTGTTCAAGCACGTTTTCCATTGGCACTTATCTATATGGTTCGTTTAGTGGTCCACCTTAAGTGATGCCGTTTCAGTCATGCGTCGTGGCCCTCCTTCCGGATACTGTCGATCCAAAAAAACAGCTCGTCCGGATCGACCGGTTTGTTGATGCAAGCATAAATGTGGCCGCCAATCGCGTCCTCGAGCTCAGGGTGGAATCGCCGCTCCGAAAGGCAGAAAAAATAAATGCCCGGGTTCTGCACGGTAAGATTGCGGATGGTCCGATTGTCCACCGGCACCGAATCGATATCGATGATGACCGCCATGATGTCGTCGTTGGCAAGCCTCTGATTCAGTTCATCAAGGGTCTCCAGAAGCTCGGACATACAGCCATTTCGCACGAGCAGTTGGCAAAGATCCTGACGCTGCCGCTCATTTGCATCGAGAACCAGGATGGTCGTTCCCCCCATCCGATGCCCCTTCCCTGGATAGAAAGGCAACTTACTGAAAAATATGTGGTAAATTTGTTCTATGACTTAGTGGCATGATGTATGGCAAAACACATGCCACAGCTTTTGGAGTTGGCGATATGGTAGTGGGAGAGAGATGTAACTACCTGCTATGTTATAAAGATTGGCATATCTGGGATACATCCATCATTGGTCTCCGGGGGGAGGGTGCGGCCTTACCTCAGCTCGGAACCGCCTGTGTTGTGTCCAGAAATTGAGGCAGCAATAATTTCTTAAATAAAAATTTATTGTAATAATAGACAGATATACGTGTCCAAGATTTGTACACAGCTTCCTCGCGGGTCGGAGTGATTGGACACTTTTTCCAACGGCTTGAAAAGAGCCTCGGGCACGGCCTGCCATGCCTTAACAGGCTGTGGCTAAACGGCGCCTCAGGTCGAAATGCGGCGTTGCGGGCCTCGCGTAAATGCTCACAACTTCGTGGTTGCTGCGCTTTCCGCTTCGGTCCGCGCCTTGCATTTCGCCCCGATGCTTGTTTATCAACAGCCTGTTAAACGTCGCAGAGTATGACGGGGTGAAGGGGAGGGAATTGAGGATCCAGGCGCTTGGACGTCGGTTGCGTCTTCAGTGGATCGTTGGGGGCGCGATGCTGTATTTTTTTAGCTTGTTGTAAAGCGAACTACGGCTGATGCCCAGCTTATGTGCGGCCTGCTTCTTGTTCCAGTCGCATTCCGTCAGGGCATCGATAAGTTTTTCCTTTTCGGTCAGAGCAATGGTGCGGCTCAAGGTTTTCGAAAGAACAGGCTGCTCGGCATCGGCTTGCTGGTGCTCAGCGATGCTGGGGGGCAAATCCGAAGGCGTAATGAGCGTTTCTTTGCAGAGCACGACCGCGTGCTCGATGCAATTTTCCAACTCGCGGACATTGCCCGGCCATCCGTAACCAAACAAATGACGCATGACCTCGGGCTCGAATCCCTCGATGGATTTACCCTGTTCGGCGGCAAACCGTTTAAGAAAGTGCCTCGCCAGGAGAGGAATGTCGTTGCGCCGTCGGCGAAGGGTCGGCAGATTGACCGGGATCACATTCAGACGGTAAAAGAGGTCTTCACGGAAACGGCCCTTCTGAACTTCGGTCACAAGATTGCGATTGGTGGCCGCCAGAACCCTGACGTCGACGCTCCGTGTCGTTTCGCCGCCCACCCGCTCAAATTTCCGGCTTTGGAGAATCCTGAGAAGCTTGATTTGGGCGGTAGATGAGATCTCGCCGATTTCATCCAGGAAGACGGTGCCGCCGTCGGCCTGTTCGAAACGGCCGGGTTTCTGGCGGACAGCACCTGTAAAAGCGCCTTTTTCATGCCCGAACAGCTCGCTTTCCAACAGGGTGGCCGGGTAGGCCGAGCAGTTGATGACCATGAACGGCTTGCTGCGGCGCAGACTGCGTTCGTGAATGGCGCGGGCCACGAGTTCCTTGCCGGTTCCGCTTTCGCCCTGGATAAGAACTGTCGCATCCGAAGGCGCAACATCGTCGATCAGTTTGTAGAGTACCTGCATCTGGGGGTCGCGCCCGACCAAACCCCCGAATCCGGACGTATGATCGAACTGGGCTTTCAAGGCCAAGACTTCCTCTTCCTGAAGAATTGTCCGGCGCAGGGCGCCGGCCCCCTGTTCCAGCATCATCTGGAGCACGCTAAGCTCCTTGGTGATGCACTTGCACTCGCTCGGGCAGGCGACTGTCATAGCCCCCTGCAGTTCATCTTCATAATGGATGGGGAAAACGACGACGCTTTTGGCGTTGGCTGTCAGTCCCGCCTCCATTGGCAGAGGGATGGCCGGCGTGTCGCGAACGAAGGATGCCTTTTCGATCTGGCTGACGTAGCCGTAGGCGGCGCGGCTGGGTTCGCCATCCATTGTAACCAGTTTATCGGTGCTGAAGCGAAAGATCCGTTCCCCGCCGTTGCCAAACGCAAAAAGCTGCATGTTGCGGCAAGTGACGACATCCTGAAGCTTATGGACCAAGTAGCGGCAGACATCGCCAAGATTGGGCAGGACGCTTATTTCCCGCGAAATCTCGAAAGATGCCCTGATCTGCTGATGGGATCGATCCAGTTCGGCATTTTTGCGTTGCAATCGCTCGGCGTAATCGGTCAGCTTGCCGGTGTGCCCCTTGATGCGCAAGAGCATTTGATTGAAGGCCTGGGATAGTTTGGCAACCTCGATGTCGCCGGCGACGGGTACGTTGACGTCCAGGTTGCCTTCGTCGATCCTGTCGACCGTGTCGGCCAGCACTTGCAGCGGCCGCGTGATACGACGAATCAAGAAGTGGCTCAATAGAAGCGCAACCGCAAGGATGAGGAGGGTCAGCAGGCTCATCTGAATGCGCAGACCCATGATTTTCTGGCGGTAGGGTGTTTCGGAAACGCCTAGGCGGATGAAACCGGCCTTGCCCTCGAATATGGGCCAGGCCACGTCGAAAAAACGTTCCCCCTCTTCGTTTAGTACCCACCTCAGGCTGCCTTTGTCGCTTTCTTGAAAATCCTTGTTCGCAATCAAGCCCCTAGGAACGCCGTTGGGGAAGGTATGTGTTAATACTCGGTCGTCCCTGACCACGAAGATGTACGTGACAAAAGGGGTGCTGATCATCTGGTCCTCGATCAGCTTCTGGAGGGCCACACGATCGTTGATGAGAATCTTGTCGGCGGCGGCCAGCGCCAGGTTGCGGGCGATGTTCTCGGTTTCGGCATAAGCATCGTGCATGATGCGTTCGCCATAATAGTGGGCCACCAACTGGGATGTCAGCGCCCCGATGCCGACAGCCACCAGGGCCACGGTCAGCAGCAGTTTTTTACTGAGGCTTCGCGGCAGCATGGGATTTACCTCCCGTCTGCAAAAAGCGATACATGGCCTTCACCGACGCGTACCAGGATTCCTTAGGCGTCACAAACCGCTCGATCATCAGCCTTTCGAGTATCCGTTGCCCTTCGTCGTCGCGGTGCATCGAGGTGACGATGCCCTGAATCTGCGTTTTCTCTTTTACGGGCAGTCCAGATGCGGCCACGAGTGGGGGGCTGCCGAAAGGCTTCGATTTCTTGATGATACTTGTAGCCTCGGTCAAACCGGGATTGACCATCTGGTAATAGTCCCACTTGTGGCCGTCTACAGCAGCGGCATCCACCAGACCTCTCGCTACAGCCTTGATGGAGTTGTCGTGGCTGTACGTATAGATTGTCTCTCGGAAAAAGGTTGCCGGGTTTTCGCCGATCTCAGCCAGCCAGAAGCGGGGCGTCAGAGACCCTGTGTTGGAGTCGGGGTCCGTGAAGGCGAACCCCTTGCCGCGCAGATCCTCAAGCATTTTATAGGGGCTGTCGGATTTGACGATCAGATAGGATTGATAGGTCGGTAGTCCTCGGACTTGAGGGGTGGCGATGGCCTCGAACCCATATAGTTCCTTAGAGGTGGCATAGGGGCCGGAGCAGATGAAAGCCAGGTCAAGTTCATTTTTTAAGAACAGCTCGTTGATCTCGCCATAAGTTTTGCGTTGTACCAACTCGATCGGTTGATTCATCCGGCCGGCGATATAATCGAGTAGCGCTTGGTAATACTCGATCGTTTCTCTAGGCGAGATCATAGCCGCCACTGCAATTCTCAATGGTGCCTTGCCAGACTCCGCTCCAGTTGCGCGCACCACCTCGATGTGATCTTTGAAATCGACGTATTGATATTGGGGTTCGTTGCTGCAGCCGCCGAGCAAAACCATAACAAGCATAAAGGCGATTGACCGCAGGGTGGAAGAATGAATTCCGCAGGGGGCGACGGGCAGCATTTCGAGCCTCCCAAGGACTGTAGGTTAGGCCAGTGCGCATGCATAAATTGCATCTTTCGGCCCAGACCGGCGCGCTCTTCTGAAATCCTCGCATAGCTCAACTACGCAATGCTGTCGCTCATACGGTTACGCCGTCCGTAACCCTCGCTGCGGTCTTGGCCTGAACCAAAAATTGCCTTTCTCGACGCACACGGGAATAGGAAACTTAATCTTTAGGTTTTCATAAGTACCACATTGTGGTACTTTCTGCAACAGCGGACATACGATCGCCGGGCGGACTGATAACTGCTTTGAAAGGTGCCAACTGATGAACGCTACCGAATTCAAGACGTACAGAAGCGAAATGAAAAAAAGCCAGCTGCGAATGGCGCACTTGTTAGGGGTTTCACTCAAGGCAGTTCAGGGCTACGAGCAGGGGTGGCGCAACATTCCACCGTCCATCGAGCGGCAGGTACTCTTTTTGGTTTGCCAACTGCGGATTCCAAGCGGGGAGCGAAAAACATGTTGGGAAGCAAGGAACTGCCCTCACCAGAAAAAGGCCCAATGCCCAGCCTACGAATTTAAAGTCGGGCATCTTTGCTGGTTTGTAAATGGGACCTTGTGTGACGGAAAACCACAACAGTCCTGGGAGAAAAAAATCGAAACCTGCCGGAAATGTGAGATGTTAGAATTGTTGATGTGAGAGCCAAACTTCCAATTTTACTGACATGTGATTGCCTTAACCTCAATATCTGAGAATTATACCAGGATTACGTTTGACTGCGATCCATACACCTGCGATTTATTCTTACCTGTCGATTAACAGTCCTAATCTGGACTGGCAGAATTCGAAAAGCGGCCGGTTGGAACTGCCCCACTTCAAGATCACGAACAAAATGACCGTTAACTTCCCCTCCACATCACCGAAAATACCCTAGACTTCTTTCCCCAAATCTGTTAGCGAATAATTCATCATCGACGTTTTCTTCGTGGACCACCATCTGGGAGGCTGTTTTATGGCTATCGTGGGGTACATTCGCGTCTCGACCGACAAGCAGAACTACGACGGACAGAAGCTGAGCATCCTGAACTATGCGAATGACCAGCTGAGGGGCAGGGTTGACGAGTGGATCGAGGTGAAAGCCAGCACCCGGAAGTCCGCTGAGAAGCGAAAACTGGATGAGCTGAGGGAAACGCTCAAGAAGGGAGACACCCTGATCGTGGCTGAGCTGTCCCGGCTGGGTCGCTCCGTCGGTCAGATCGCCATCCTGGTTGATGGCCTGGTCAGCGAGGGCCTCCAGATCATCACCATCAAAGAGGGCATGATCCTGAACGGAAAGCGGGACATGAAGTCCAAGGTGATCCTGACGATGTTCTCGCTCATGGCGGAAATCGAACGTGACCTCGTTTCTGAGCGGACCAAGGAAGGGTTGAGGCGCGCCAGGGCTGAGGGAAAGCTCTTGGGACGTCCCAAGGGGACGACCAGCTCCAAGCTGGACGGCAAGGAAGGGGAGATCCAGGTATATCTGGCAAAGGGCGTCAACCTCGCAAACTTGGCTCGGATCTATGGTGTTTCGTGGTCCACGATGAAGCATTTCGTGGTGAGCAGGGGGCTGGTTTGACGTTGGGCAAACTTGGCCTTCGGTTCTATTTTGTTAGAATAAACCTATTTGGCGCTACCATATCTATTCAATACCGTGCGTTGAAATTAATATGTACCGAAGCCTCCCTTTGAAATCGTGCTCTCGCTGAGTAGAGGTGGATCCGATTGCTGAATCTGCGGTGCGTCAGTTTCAAAACCAGATACTCTGAGGGTGGGTAGCAAATTCTTCCATATCCAAATGTCTGACGAATTGCTGCCGCTCGTTGTGATTCGTCCTCTTCCAAAATATTATGCGTCTACGAAGAAGATAGCCGCAGATTCCGATTTCCAACCCATAGTCCGCTGCCGTGAAGCACAGTGACGTGGCTTCTGTTGAACGCTTTGCCGCTCTCCTCTCCAGGAAGCTTGGACCCTGAGAATCTCCCTACAGTGGACCATGGCCGCGTTCCGGGCGCGAAGGATCATTTTACGGAACAGGAGACGCCAAGACATGCATGGACAAGCGGTGCTTTGCAGCTATCCGGCACTTGATATCAACTACAGTCGTTATGCGGCGTTCTAACTATTTGAGGGGTCGGGGAGTTTTTGGAACCTCCTAACCGCCTAAAATTAAACAGATTTTTTAACTAGACATAAGCCTTTGTAATTGTTATGAATAATCTCAATGAATTCAACACGAAAGGAGATTATTCATGGCCACCAAGTCGAACAAGATTTCCAAGCGCTGGATTCATGAAACCCGTGATGACTTTCGCGCCTTTCTGGATGAAACCGGCTTTCCCGATCCAGAACGTCTTGGCGAGCGTGGCCCTAAATTCACATATCCCGAATGGCTGATCATGTTCATTGCGGTTTTATCGGTAAAACTGAAGATCAAATCCTATGTTCAGATTCATAAGATGGCCCTGCAGTATTGGGATATCATCGCTAATGGCATGAATTTGTCGCCGATCAGTGAGCGGCAGTTGCGGTTTCGTTTAAAAAAATCCGTCATTTCCCTGGAAAACCAGCAGCGTTCATTTTTCAGCTATTTCCTGAGCTTGAGTAAGGAGCGCACCGTCAGTGCCGACAAGATGAAGAACAAAGCCCGAGGGCCCGTCTGGCACAAGAAGCAAAAGGATCTGGGCATTATCCCCTAAGGGCTGCGCGGCATCGACAAGGAGGCCACCTGGTGTAAGTCCAACGCTGATGGCTGGGTCTATGGGCATGGCAGTTTTTCATTAACCTCACACAAGCATCCGGTATTAGGCTGCTTTTTGTGGATGCGAAACGCGGCCAACGAAGCAAAGCGCAATGTGGCTGGAGACCTATCACCTCAAAGGGAAAGTTGACTATGTCTGCATGGACTCCGAGGCTGATGACGCGGATCTTTTCCGTGAATTTAAACGCCAGCGACGAATGAACCTGATCACCTATTGCCGTCAAAACATGGATAAGACCAAGCCTCGCAGGGAGATGATCGCGTTCATGGATAAACCCAAACATAAGAAGATCTACCGTGAGCGGTCTTATAAAGTCGAACCCATGCAAGGTTTGGTAAAGGACATTTTTGAGTTAGACCGATGCTGGATGCGGGGCAATGAGAATAATCGCTGGATCTTCGCAGCCATGGGTCTAACCGTCCAGATGCATCAGCTACAGGCTTTCAAACAGGGTAGATCAACTTGGAATATCAAAGAACTGGTCTTGGGATAAACTCCCCGACCCCTCAACTATTTCGCGCCTCGAAGGCCTCGGCCACGGACGCTTGCCCGATAAGGTGCATTATCCGGAGGTGCCGGCGCCAATCGCGGATCATGCCGACCACCCGGCGTATGCACTGCTTGAGTATTTGAAATTAAATGTCAATATTGACATATAATTCTTGCCCGTTTTACACTGAAATCAACATTGCGGCCGTACAGGACCTCCCACGCAAATGCACGGTGCAAACGAGATGAGTATCCATTTCACTTTCCGAGGCGACATGATCGTCGTAACCGCCCATGGGTTACGTCCTATGAGGAGGTTACCGGAACATTCGATAAAATCGCCTCCAATGCCATGTCCAAACCTCCCGCCAGAATTTTCTTCGATGGGCGATAGACCGATTACGGCCCTCCCACGGACGAGCTAAAAGACCTCGCCAGGCATCTGGGGGACATCGAGGCATTCAATGGTAGCCGCTGGGCCATTGTCGCCCAACCGGCTTCCCTGATATTCGGGCTTGCCCGTTTGTATTGTGGCCATGCCCAATCCACCGGATTCATGGCCGAATTCTTTTTCGGATTTCTTGAAGGCCTGCGCTTGGCTTCTTCGTCCCGAGGCGCCGCTTTCTGGCTGAAGACCCACGGTGGCCGACAACACCTCGGGTTCCGAGAAGGGACGGATTTATGGAGAAATATTGACTTGCCGGAGGATACATTTTAAATTTAACAATCTTCTCTCGCCCGCAATGGGCAGAAATCCGCTTTGGAAGAGGTTAAGCCGGCATGAGCATCGGGTATCGCATTGACGGCCCCATTGTGGTCGTGACACCTCATGGCCTCAACACCCTGGAAGATGTTTGCCGGATCTTCGAAGTCCTTCTCGCTGACCCCGCCTTCAATCCTCCCGCTAAAATCCTTTTCGACGCCTGTCATACGGATTACGGTCCTCCGAGTGAGGAGCTCGAGCTGCTTTCCGAGTTTTTGGCCAAGCTCGATGCCTACCATGAAAGCCGGTGGGCCATTGCCGCCAATTCCAACACCATGGTGTACGGTCTGACACGCATGTTCTGCTGCCTGGCCGAAGCCCTTGGGATCTATGCCGAGCCGTTTTCGGATTACGACGCGGCCCGCCGATGGCTTGCCGATCCGGATTGGGACTATCGGGACAGGGCCTTGGTTCCTAACGAGGCTTTCTTGTCCGCTCGCGCAGGCTTTTGAAGCACGCCATCAGCTCCACCACCACCCGCAGCAGGTCCTTCAGCTCATCGTAATTGGCCGCGGCCTCCTTGGCGGTCACGCTGCCGTAGGCCATGGCCTGGGCGGATGAAATCCTCCCCGGCCCGGCGGGTCTCGGGCGGGGCGTCCGCCGCCTGGCTTTGCCCCAGGATGCGCAGGGCGTCGATCTGGCCCAGCTTGGCGTTGCTGGTGCCCAGCTCCCGGTGCTTGATCTCGTTGTCCATGGTCTGGTAGCGCTTGCCCAGGCGGGCCGCCAGGGCCTTGCGCGGAAAGGTGGCCGCGATCAGGTCCATGCGCTCGATGATCTCGTCCACGTCGATGGGGCTGCCGGTCCGTCGCATAGGAAAGAAACCTCCCCAATCTTATTGAAACCCCGCCCTCGCGGGAAATAGGTTAGGCTTGGGCGCTGAACCGCCCCCTGGCCAGAAGCCGCTTGAGCCCCTGCCGGGCCCAGTCCCGTATGGCCGGCAGCTGATCCAGCAGGGGCCGCACGGCCGCCACGTCGAACCGGTCGTAGGGCATGCCGAAGTGCACCTGCACCATCCGCCGCCGGAAGCTTTTGGGCAGCGACCGGTCCAGAAAGTCCCTGGGCCGCGCGCCCACCAGCATCACCTTGCAGCGGGGGCAGAAGATGAAGGGCGCGCCTTCGGGAGGGGCGGCCTCCAGGGGGCGGCCCGCCACCACGCGTCCGCGAAACCGGGCGCGGATGCCAGCTCCTCGAAGTGGGCCATGGCAAGGGCCAGCCTGCGGTTGGCCAGCGCGCCCCGGCGGGCCGGGTCCGCGAGCATGCCCGGGGAGATCTGCACGCATTCCCCCGGCCCGGCCAGGGCGATCATGGCCTTGATGAAGGCCCAGGTCTCGCCGATGGGCCCGGTGAGGGCCAGAAACCAGTCGAAGCGGTTGTCGGCCAGCCCCAGGGAGCCCGCGAACTCCTGGAGCCGGTCCAGGGCGGCGCGGTCGCCGCCGGTGACGTCGGCCAGGAATTGACTCCAAATCATCAGGGGGGCGGGGGAGTGGTAGAAAACGGTGGCGGTCATCATGGCGCGGCCTCCTTTCAGGCGTCGGACCTTTCGGCCGGCGCTTCGAAAAGCTCCTCCCGCGTCACGCCCCAGATATCGGCGATGGCCGTCTGGATGTCGGCGTTGCGGCGGATGCCCTCGATATGGGTGGTGATGCAGGGGCGCGACACGTTCAGCCGCCGCGCCATGGCCGGCTGGGTGACGCCGGTGAGCTTGTGCAGGGCCTTGCCGATGTTGTTCAGCGGAAAGCCCAGATCTCTCAGGCAACTCACGGTTTCGGTGACTTGACGGTTCATGGTCGAAACCCCTTGTATCCTGTGTTACGGTGTGGTAATTTGAGCATCGTCTAATAAAAGCTCCAATGGCTGTTACTATTGGCTTTTCTTAGAAAGCCGACCTCCTATAAATCCCCATTTTGATCGCAACGATTATAATTTCGCATCAAAGCTACTCGTATGAGTGATTTTTCCTTTAAAGGTGCAAACTACCTAATGAATGGTGATGTTTTGCGGTAATGAGAAGCTAAAATACTCGTCTGAGGGGCAGGGACAGAGTGGTGGGAAGAATATTGAAGATAATGCCTCACTTCCGGATGATATAGATGTCGAATTATTGGGCGACATTATTTGGGCGATTGAAAAGCGTTTGGAAGTGGAGAAACGCGTACTTGATCCGAACCAAAAAGCACGGGCGATAGGGCTTCTATACCTGCATTATCGGGAAAGTGAGAAGTCGGCCACGGAGAGACGAGGGGACGGTGGAATCCTACCTGAAGCTCGTGGGCTGACCGCGCACAGGAGGGCAACATGCCGAAGCGCCTGAAGGTCTATCGAGACCTTGGGGATATATGGGGAACATCTAAACCAGCAGATGGCGGCCCGCCTCCTGATCCTTCACCCGAACAATCACTTGAGCCGACCAACTCATCCTCTGATCCACCCCCAGAGCAGCCCGACTCACCCCCGGAAAGGGAAGCCAGTCACAGCCGCACCAGAAAGATCATCCTCAAAACACTTTCGCTTTCCACCGTCATCACCGTCTTGATCGTCATCATCGGCATTTACTCCGCCTTCAGCTTTTTCAATCCCTTTTCGAAAAATTCCACCGACAACCCCCTGGATAATTACCGGCCCTTCGCGCCCTCGCTGAAAGATATGGACACCCTGGCCGCCTACCAGCCGGAAAGGCTGGACATGCACTACGGGCGCATCCTGTCCCCAAAGCCGGGGGCCAGCAGCCCGCGCCATATCAGGATCACCGGCATCACCCGCAACAATTCCGAGGGCCATCACGTGGTCCTGGTGGTGGACGTGGAAAGCCAGCGCGTCTGCTTCCCCAAATGGCCCATCATCAAGCCTAACGCGGCTTTTCGCACGGAGATCTACGACGGCGGGCCGGAAGGGGGGTGCATGGTGGGGCTGTACGCGGTGGATGAGGAGTACTACGGGAAGATTTTGGAGTGGTTGAAGCAGGAACGGTTTGGGGGGGTGGGGTTGATGCCGTTGCGGTATCGGTTGGATGGGTTGAGAATTCGCTTAGATAAATATAAGTAAAATTATTTCGAATAGAGATAAAGGCGGAGGATTTAAATGCATGGTTTTGATTATGAATCAATAGAAGATTTCAAAGAAGCGTGTTTGTATCAAAGGGAGAAATTATCGCCGGAAGATGTATTAGGAAGGATTTATACAGCTGACCAGCTTAGATATTTTTCAGAGAAAGAAGACTTGAATCTAATAGGATTTTCTACCGCAGGTTCGGGTCTGAAAGCAAGATACAAATTGGCTAAAGAGATAGCAAAAAGACTACCTATAGCAAAGATAGGTATGCTATTATCGGAGATAGACCATGAACATTATTTTCGAATAATGAGTTTAAGAAAATTACCAAAGGAGAGACCCTTTGATTCAATCAGAAATTCAATTCGACATCTATCAAATCAGAACATATCACTGAAAAACAATTTCAAAAGCTTGTTTAATGGAATAACACAGCCCGCAGGGAGGAATTGTAAACTTGAGTCAGTTAAAGAAGAGGATGACTGTTTAAGCTTTTTGTTTAGTTGTACAAGAGTACTTGCCATTCCTGAAAGTGGAGGTGCAAGCTACGAAGACTATTTCTTAGCAAGAATACCAGTCTTGATAAGAGTACTTTTTAACAAGTCACTTTTAGAAATTTCGATGCCCTTTTTCTTTGAACCACTTAAAGTAGATTCGAGATCGATTATAAATATTCCTGATAGATTTCAATTGATAGTTGAATCTGCCTTGTTAAAATTTATGAAAATTTTCCAATATGAATTTAAACCGGTAAATTTTCGGAAATTTACAATGTTTTTAGAAACTGAGTATTCAGCTGAGGATTACGGGTGGCGGATAGAACCTTTAACTGAAGCTGCCTTTGATTTAACGCAGGGCGTTATACCTCTAAAAAATATTTTAACAAAATTTTCTAATAGCATTAATCGTGAGTGTGAGAGAAGAAAAATAAATCATCCAATTCAACAAATAGATTTATACAAATTGTTCAGAGCAATTAAAGAAGAAAGTTATACTTACTCTATGGTATTGAAAGCACAATTAGGGAAAAGAAAAGGCGATTATATTTTTTCGGTTCTATACGGCGCTCCCAATTCGAAATACTTTCCATTAATAGTTATCAATAAAAACAGAGAAAGCGTAGCAAAAAACATTTGGGAAGCTATGGCAGACTCTCAGAAAATGAGATACAGAAATCCTTATAAGTTGACCAAACTTCTAAAATAGAAAATGAGAATGATAAATTTAGAAATAGATTATAACAAAGTTGGATTAAATCACCAGGAAGGTGTTTCCATTTTAAATGCTATTAATAATCGAATTAAAACGCATCCTAATAAAGAAATTGTTATAAGCGACATAGCAGAAGCAGCATCTGAAACGGCAGATAAGGTTAAGAAAATATTGTTTCTTTTAATAACTTCAAGAAAAATAGAAGCCACTTTTTTGCCGAGACATAAGGTTTGCGGCTATGTGGTTGGGAGAGAAAGTAGATCTGAATTAGAAATACTACGTAAAATTGAAAATGAAGATCTAAGTTGGTGTCATAAATGCAATGCCCCAATAGAGGACATCAATGATATAGATATTCAGATAGTGTTTAGATATAATGAGGTGTAATTTGGATATTGAAAATATTGCAACAATAAATGACTACGAAAAATTTATTGATCAATACGGCAATTCTGCAGGGGATTATGCTTTTGAATGGAGCATTGCAGTCAAGGCAGGTTGGAAGAAAAGGGAGTTCGATAAGCTATATAATAGCTATGTAATTTCCTGCAAAAAAGGAATTTTAGAAAAGCAATCAGCAGCTAAAATAAAGGGTGATCCACTTGAAGATCTCGCGAGATATTATTTGCAAATGGGTGGAATTGTACATGATATAAGTGAAATAAATGAAAAAGGCGTTTGGCAAATTGATGGTCAAGGAACTAAAAATACAACTGCAATCCTATTGTGTTGGGGTGAAGAATTATGTGCAAAAATAGGTGCTCAGTTATTTATGGAAGCAAAAAACCATAAGGAACCAATGAAAACCGAAGATTTTTCACATTATTATTCTAAAATGACCGAGCATGGCTGCCAAACAGGTGTCGTTTTTTCAACCTCTGGTTATTCAGTGGGACATGGGAAGGGTATCGCTCCAAAAATTTACTATCATTACTTGAGAGGATATATTCATATTTTAATGAGCTTCTCATCAATATATAATACCGCTGTAAATGATATTCCCCCTTTAATTGTTTTACGGTTAGCAATAACCTATGCTACAAATAATAGCTATGTTAACGATAGAGAAATTCAATTCGAATATTCGAAAAAATACTGCCATTTACTTATTAATAATGAATTCGATCGGATAAACAAAATTGTTTACAAAAAAATCGTATGATTTTTAAATAGATGAATACAATAATCCAAAAACCAAAAAATTATGTGGTAATTTATATAACATGAGTACCAAGAGAGAAGATAAGGCGAGAAAATACCTTTCAGAAAAATTGTGTGATCTTTTTTACATTAAAGAAGAGGTAATAGGTTTCTGGCCCTTAGATGGTCGGCAACTTCGTCTTGATCTCTTACTAAGACCAAAAGAAAAGGCTAAGTCTTTAGGATTTGACGTAGAAGCTATTGGTATAGAAATAAAAGACCCACAATCGAAAGAAAGTGTTAAAAAGTTACTTAACTGTGTTGTTCAAGCATACACGTACACATTTTGCGAATTTGACGGAGTTAGACCTGCTTTTATTTTGCTGTATCCAGAAATCGAAAAATTTTTTGAACATGACTGGATACACAAGTATTCTAAATCAAATAATGAAAAACCGTCTCATCGCGAAATAAACCTTTTAAGGAGACTAATGCAGAGAGCAAATATTGGTGAACTCATTATATCTGATGACCAATATACCTTTAAGTTTGCGTTCGCTCGGTTTTTTGATTCAAGGCGTGGAAGATCTAAAGTAAAAGGCCTTGGTTTAAACCGATATGTTGGTTCACGAAAGACGAAAAGTTAATCTGATATGCTTCTAACACATATTTGTGAGGGTGATATATGAAGTTTATTACAGAATGTTTAACAGCAAATAAAACTTATGTCGAAAAGTTTTTTTACATCTTTTCCAGAGCGGAATATGCTCTTAAAGTATCTGGCTATCTTGAACCAAAAAGCTATGCATCTGCCAACTGGCAATCGTTTGCCAAGGCTATTCGTGACAAATTTGACGAAAATAGAGCCGTTGAGTTAAAAGAATCTGTTAAATATTTAAAAGACTACCCTCCAAGGAAACAAGTTAATCGGGAAGGCCATCTGGAATGGGATGATTCACCACTTGGCAAGAAAACCCCTAATGTTCATTATGTTGTGACAATGATATGTCGAATTAGAAATAATCTTTTTCATGGAGGGAAGTTTTCCCATGGTTCTTCAAAAGAAATATCTCGAAATACGATGCTGATTAAAAACGCAACAAATATCCTTTGTGAACTCATGAGATTGGACGAGCAAGTTAGTCACTATTTCAATCAACCATTAGATACTGAAGATGGAAAGGAGTAGAATCAGAGAGAAGACCAAACGGGGTCGCATCTTAACTATTAATTTTTCATAGAGCCAAGGACCATTCAGGGGACGTTCTGAACTTATAAACTACAAAAAAAATGAAGATCGAACGGGGCATATTGAATGAAGTTGTTCTGCCTGTTTCTCGGAATTCTCATCGCCTTCGGATTCATCATAAACGAGCTGACCCTCTCCCTGGTCTACCTGATGATGCCTGACGGATCGACGGTCGTCTTTTCATCCGAAACATTGCTTTATGCCATAAAACTTAAAATGTGGATGGGGACTTCAGCCAGCCTAACTCTCATTTTCGCCGTGGGGCTTTTTTGCAAACAGTACGGGCCGTCATTCCGATGGGTCGTCATGCCGGTAATCATGCTGTCCGGTTCGGTTATATATACCGCCTTGACGATGTATAAGTTGCACACGTGGGTCGCATCAAGCGGCTCATACGGCTACATCAATGCGCCGATTGACATACGCTCTGTACCTGACGTCGATACCGATCGTGGCACTGGTAGAAGGGGCAATTTTAATTCTTTGGTCGCTGCTCCTCGATTGGTGGCATAAAAACGATGAACCGGAATCAAGCGACGTCGCGGATAAGATTGAAGCTTTACCGGCGAACGACACGCCGGTTTCTAATCCTCCGCCCAGCACGGAAAGCAAGGAAATAGCAGTATGCGGATAAGAGTATCCCAGACCAGCGACCGGATCGTAGTCAAAATCGAAAACGGCGGCGAGATCGAGATCTCGTTCAACGCAGCGGAAGGGGAGGGCGGCCCAAGCCAGTGCCGGATCTCATACAACGGCCGGCAGGTTGCGAGCCATGAATCCGAGCAGATGGGCAGGATGGAGTTTTGGGATGTGCCGCTGTCGGGAGGAATAGGATAGTGTTCATCCATAAATGGCATCTTTCGGCCCCTGGCGGCATTCTCGCTCGTTTTCAATCCTCGAAATAGCGGACTATTCCTCCGGTTAAAAAACGCGCTCGGGCCTTGCCAGGAACCAAAACCCACCATTTATGGACGGACACCAGGCTAGAACACAATCTTTCATGAAAGGAGATCGGGATGGACAATTACCACATCACAAAAGACGGCGGTAAGTGGAAGTTCCAAAAGGAAGGCAATCAGCGGGCATCCAAAACAGCCGAGACCAAAACCGAGATCATCAAACAGATGAGGGACTACATGAGCGATAAAACGGGCTCTGTGAAGATCCACAAACAGGATGGAAAGATCCAGGAAGAGCGGACCTACCCGAGGTCGGCCGATCCGAGCAGGAGCAAGGGGTAATACCGCACTATGATGAAGAAGGCTACAGCGACATGCGAGCATAATGTTCTTGAATTACATCGAAAGCAGCTGATTGTAATCTGAAACAAGCCAACCCTGTTCACCCTCCTTAGCCAACTAAAAAGTCAGCCTTCTTTGTGCCGGTATTCTATCGTTCGGAAGAGCGAAATTTATCTTAATTCGATAATAATGGGTTCAAATGATGATGAATGGAGGGTGACATGAAAAATTATTCAATCGATTCTATTGATAGAAGAAACGCCATATTCAGAATTGGTGGCATGGCGGCCTTTGGGCTTGGAATTTTGGGGCCATCTGAACATGCCTTGGCTCAACAACCATGCAATATTTCCAAGGAGCTGCTGCTATCGCTTGGGTATAAAATTCAAGCGATAAATAGAATGACAAATAATCAAATTCTCTCCGAAAATCCTGATGATAGGGTTGTCTATGTTGAAATGATCAAGGGCATGACTCAAGTTTTAAGCGAAATTAAGCTAAATGCGGATGAAATGTATCTGGTATGGCGGCATGAGTATATCGAGTTAAGTATCGAAATTCAGAATATGGGTATAAGCACCACAAAAGGGTTTGAGAAGGTTGCCCCCGATCCTAAATCAATTAAGGTTGAGAAAAGAGAATCATGCTGGGGGGTCCTCTTGAGCATAATTTTAGAAACTATAGGTATTGACGACGCCCTTAAGCGCATATTTGATGAGGTACTTAAGCGCGCAGGACTGGAAACTCTGGGAAAAGAAATTATGAAAGCCTCTATAGAGAAGAATTGGCCTAAAGTATCCCTTCAACTAGAAGATCTGATTTCGAGAGTTTTTCAAAAATATTTATTGGAAGAACTAAAACGAAATATCCCACCAGCCGCATATAAAAAAATGTTAGGAAAAGTCGCGGGCAGGTTTGTTCCCTGGATTGGGTGGGGATTATTTTGCCTATCATTGTTAACCTCCATCAGTCACAACTGGGATGAGCTGCGAAATTGCGAATTTTAAATTCCCAAATGACATAACCATATCGACATACTGTGAATATCATGATGGTTTTCTGGTAATCGAATATCCATCTCGCTGAAACGAAGACTGACCTGGACCGTATAATAGCCCGGTTCGGACAGCGCCCAACCGTTGACACCGACCGCGGGGAACAGTGATTCATATACCGATTCGCCCGGATTGAGGACTTTGGCCGTGCAGGCTAAATCATAGTGGGCAAACGGGGAGAATTGCCGTGCCGGTCGGCCGTCCTTTTTGATAATGACAACCATGCTGTCAAGCCGGGAAAGGATATTCCCGTCAATAACAATCGGCTGCGAGGTGATATTGGTCAACTTCAACTCCAGGACCACTGGTTCCATGAATTCCCAGTTGGCGGTTTTGCGATTGGCACGGACTTCGAGCTTAAGCGGGGGTTTGGTGACCAGATTGGCGCCCCGGAAACCGTGGTTATCGAACCAGTCGGCGTTACCGGGCTGGGCGTATTCATAAGGGGCATGCCGCATAAACAACAGTTCGCTGTCGTCAAAACGATACTCGAAATTAGAGAAGTAATCCTCCTCGGAATTGGTGTAGCTATAGGGTCCGCCGGGGTAATAGAAAGGATAATTCATGAAGCTGAGAGAGGCGGTGTTGTTGGTCAGCGGAATCCAGCTGGAACCGAAGCCGACATAGTGTTTCTGCCAGCTATGGGCCAAATTGAAACAATGCCGGCTTCGTGGATTGCGCACCAGAACTTGTATCGCTCAGCCCAGTCCTGAGGCTGAACCATCCCTGCCGGAGCGTTGAAGAGGGGTGAGTCAAGAAAGATCGAGGTTCCCTGGCGGTGGTTGGGACCGATGCCGTCAAACATTATTCCGGCTAGGTTGGGACTTTGTTCATGAGCGGCTGCAAAAAAAATCCAAATGGCCCATTGGGGGGCGTTGTCAATGGGAATGAAAAGTGTACCAGTTTCGGGAAACGAAAAGTGTACCACTCCCGCTCAGTTAATGGTTTCGGTTAATGCAGCCGGTGTAGCCGGCGCGGTGTTAAATTCGTTCTTTGACAAAGTGTGCTTTCTGAGCCGGTAGCTGTGGCCCTTGATGTTGACCACCCGACAGTGGTGGAGCAGCCGGTCGAGGATCGCGGTGGCAATGACCTGATCGCCGAACAGCTCCTGCCAGTCCCCGAAGCTCTTGTTGGAGGTGATGATGGTGGAGCTTCGCTCGTAGCGGTAGCTGATGAACTGGAAGAACAGGTAGGCTTCCTTGCTGTCGATGGGCAGATAGCCCACCTCATCGACCACCACCAGACTGGAGGTCAGATAGGCCTTGTGCCGGGACTGGGACTGCTCCTTAAGTTTTCGCATCAGGGCGTCCATGGTCATGAAATAGACCTTGAAGCCGTGATGACAGGCCTTGGTGGCCAATGCGATCGCCAGATGGGTTTTGCCCACCCCCGGAGGCCCCAGGAAGATCACGTTCTCGTGCTTGGGGATGAAGTCCAGATCGAAGAGCGCCATGACTTCTTTCTTATTGAGATCCGGGTGGAACGAGAAGTCGTAGGCATCGATGGTTTTGGCCGCCGGAAGGCCCGCGGTCTTCATGGCGGTCTCCACCCGCCGCTTTTCCTTGGCGCCGACTTCCTCCTCCAGCAGGTGATCCAGGAAAGCCATATATGAGCTCTTGTCGGTTTCGGCCTGCAAAAGGACAGTGTCGAGCACGGCGGCAGCCTGGGTGAGCTTTAGCCGCTGAAGATTGTCCCGAAGGCGGTCTGTAATCAGTTGATCCATACCCCACCTCCTTTCTGGGCCGCCTGTTCGTAGACGGACAGCGGCCTGTAGAGCACTTGGGGAAACAGGCTGCCGTTGACCAGACCCCGCGTGGCCTTGCCCTTGCGGCGGCCGTAGGGTGGTGTCTTCGGCGGCTGTTCGCGACGCAGCTTGAGGATCTCCTCGATGATGGCCGGATCGGTGATCATCCGCCCCTTCTCCGGGCTCTCGGTGTGGGTGATCAGCAGCCGGTCATCGTCGTAAATGCGGATGACGCCGTCCTTGATCCTCAGCAGCACTTTTTTGCCGACCGCTTCCGGCGGCACCTGGTAACGGCTAGCGTTGTAGGAGATCAAGCAGTCTTTGTAGACCTTCCGGTAGACCTTGATGGCGGTGTCGTAGTTTCTGGGCACCGAACCGAGGCTGCGGACCTCCTGCTGCCAGCGCATGTCGACGAGCTGCCGGTGAGTGCGATGCTCGCGCCGGTTGGCGGTCTCCGAGATCCAGTGGAGCAGATCCGCATTGGCCTGGTCGATGCTCTCAAACACATAGCCGCGCCAGAAAGCTTCCCGGATGTAGTCGATGGGGCGTTCCACCTTGCCTTTGGTCCAGGGGCTATAGGGGGCGCACAGCACCGGCTTGAAGCCGCAGTGGTCGGCAAAATCGGTGAACTCGACATTGATGCGCGCTCGCCCATCGGCGCGGCCGGCGAACACATGGCGCATGTTGTCATAGAGCAGTTCGAAAGGCACGCCCCCGAGATACTTGAAGGCCCGCAAGTGGGCGTCCATAAACGCCGCCAGAGTGCAGCGGGTGACGAACTCGGCGTACATGGCCCGGGAAAATCCGAGAACCAGCAGGAACAGATGCACGGTGATGTCGGCGACACCGGCAGCGGCGATCTTAAAGTCGGCCCAGTCCACCTGGCCTTGCAGACCGGGAACCGTCTCGAACCGCAGGAAGGCCTGACGACGATTGCGGGCTTTGACGGCTCGCACATAGGTTTTGACCGTGTCGTAGCCGCCGGAATAGCCGAGGTCTTTGATCTTCTGAAAGATCCATGTACCGCGGTAATTGTCCTGCTGGAGCCAGTCGTCGATCATCTGGTGGTAGGGGGAAAGGATCGATTCCTTGCGCTTGTGTTTACGATACCGGGGCATTGTGGGATCTGCCAGGTACTTGGTGACGGTGTTGCGGTGAATGCCAAGCTTCCGGGCAATGGCGCGCATCGTGAAGCCTTGGCGGTGATAGGAATGAATGTCCATGAATGCCTCCCTGGTGATCATGGCGGCGCCCTCCTTTAGCAGAGGGTCTTACCACCAATTACACCACCGGGGTGGTACACTTTTCATTCCCATTATTGGTACACTTTAGCATTCCCGCCGACAACGTAGCGTGAATCTACGGCGTGAGCTGGAGTACCATGAAGCATTTCGTGGTGAGCAGGGGACTGGCTTGATGTGGGGCAAACTTGGCCTTCGGCACCGGCAGATGTAGTGCGCAGCCATACTGAACACAATAAATGTGTCCTAAGGACATTTGCCTGTTGTTTTCATTTATTCATTTTTCAAGCCACCAATTACGATGGCAATCCTCTTTCATTATCAAATATGCAAGCCAAACATCCTCGTGTATGGCCATTTAGGTACTAATCGATTCTAATTATTCAGCCCGTTTTTGAAGATCGGCTGCATTTGCTTGGTAAATTGAAAGATTACGATAATTTTCTTACCTTATCATTTAATGACTCGTAAAGAATTGGTGAAACTAGATCCATCCACGATGCAGTTTGGTAAAGTGATGACAGAAGTATACTATGTATATCCATTGGGTGGTTTTTATATTCTTTTAGTACATGTTTTGTAATATTCATAAACCTTTGCCAAGCAGGAGGATGAGTTGAAAATGAAATCTTCTCTCCTACTATCATTTGATAAACATCTTCCTTGATATTTAAAAGATAAAAAAAAATGTTTACCGCATGAAATATGTATGCATATTTGTGATATTCGTATCCTTCATCGAATTTAAGATGTGGGAATAAATCGAGACTTATCATCCAGCTAACAGCAAGTTGATCAGCTTCAAATTCTTGATTTTGCATTTTTTCAAAAATTGTTAGGTCTCCTTCCGTCGATTCATTCTTAAGCTCTTTAGCGGTCAAGTGGCCGGCTATTGCATGCATAAATTCATGCATCAAGATAAATTTTTCCATATGAGATAGGAAAATAGACCTTAAAATATCTGCTTTTTTATCAATGGATATTGGAATATTTCTCGATAAAAGTGGTATATTATTTTTTTCATACTCTATAAATGAATCACTTAGAAGAGATATGCATTCATCAAAACTCAATTGAGTATTAATGAAAAATCTATCAATAAATGCATTATTATTTTTATCGTAATTTATATGACAATGCAGATGAGACAATAATTTAGTAAACTGGTTCAAAAAAACAAAAAGACCTGTGTTTAGAAGAAATATATGGCCTTTATTGGTCCTTGCATAATAAGCATTAAATTCACATGTAGGATATTCACCGGCAAAAATGGGTACGTCAAAATTTTTACCAGCATTTAAAATGGAATTCCGAATATCTTCACAGTAATTAGATAGGATCCAATTAAAAGAATTTTCAATAGGCGGTATTTCGAAATCGTGTCCATAAGTTTGGCGATATTGTTCGTTTAATAATTCAGAATTTTGCAATTTGGTTTCAGATAGATTGCTATTTTTCAAAAATTTTAGATATTCATCTTTTAAAGAATTTTTATCGCTCATTATGTTATCTGTCCATGTTTAAAATAAATTTGATTTGATTGAAATAGTCGATTCTGAAAAAGTCGTTTTAGGCCGCGCCCCATAAAAGGGCTGATCTTTGACAGTCAGTCAGCCAATTGAGCAATAGGCGTAAAAAGTCCGCTGCAAACCGCAGCAGCTTGTGGAAGTTCATTCCGGCCGCACTGAGGATGGCGTTAATCTGATCACCGTAAGTGCCTTTGAGTCGGTTGCGATCCATGCGGTGCTCGCGTTTCAGATGGCCGATGCCCGGTTCGATGGCGGCCCGACGTTTTATCCAGCGCCATAAGCTCCTGGCGGTTCGGCCGCGACGGCGCTTGTCTACATGAATGCTGACCTCTCCCTTATAGCCGTGTCCCCGATAGCCCATATCCACAAACACATGATCGGGAGGCCGGGTGATGCGTTCGATCTGGTTCAGAGCTTCGCTCAACGTGTGTCCGTCGTAAGGATTGCCGTGAATGGCCCGGGCGCCCACAAACCAGCCGCCCCGGCTGGTGGCCGCCACACTGACTTTGCAGCCAAACTCGTAACGCTTATGAGCTTTGCCTTTGCTAATACACTCCACGGCTGGCTCATGAACGCTGTAGATCTTGTTCTTGTCATGGCGCTGCTGCTTGAAAATGCGTTTGCTGATGGTCAACAGCGATTGCAGGGTTTGGTCAGGATGAGGGGCTTTACGCTCGATATCGCGGATAACCCTCCCCAGATACGTCCTTAATTTGCGTGTGCAACCTCGTGCGCGTTTCATCTGACGGGCATGGGCATAGCGGCTTTGCTGGCAGACCAGCTGCGGTGCCTTGCGATTGTAATTCTGACGTAAAACAATCCCGCGCTGCTTGGCCGCCGCCACAAGTCGCTGCCGGGACCGATCATACAACCGGGCGTCGGTGGGAAAGCGAATGTCTTTTTCCTGGACGGTGGTATCCACGTTAACGCGCTTGAGTTGGTGAACCTTAACGGCTTTGAGTTTGAGACCGGCCTCAATGGTCTCTTTGAGAAGTTCTTCGGCCCCGGACGCTCCAATACGCTTTCGCCAGCGGGTCATGCTGGAAGGATCGATGGGCAGCTCATGCTCGAAGAACTGCATGCCGCTCAAATACTGCCAGTAGGGGTTTTCAACCCAACCGGCCACCACATCTTCGTCACTCAAGTTGTGGGTGTATTTGAGATAGTGCAGGGCAACCATCAACCGCGTGCTGATGGCCGGTCGCCCCTGGTCCGGACAATAGGTTTGACCGAAGACATCGGCCAATCGTTGCCAATCCACCACTCGGGCCAATTTGACCAATGGATGGGCAGGATTGATGACTTTTGAAAGCTCCGGTCGGAAAAGATCCCGTTGTCGATTGTGCTGTGGCGATTTCTTTGGTTTCATGGTGAAAATTTGCAGGAAAAGTGAGTGAAAAGCGGTGAAATCCTGCAAATTTACATACCACAAATTGAATTCTTTTTGTGGTAATATCTGTTAGATAAAAGGATTTTCAGAACCGACTGAAATAGAAGTTGATTACATTGTAAACTATACCATTATTAACGATATCTTTAAATTGTTTTCAATTTCATTTATTTCTTTATTTTTGGCAAGTTTAGCGGATTTATTAATTTTACCCTTGTAGGTTGACAGCATTAATCATGCCAGAGTTATGTTGGATATTTATTCGTGATCTTATACAAAAATACTATTTAATTTCAGATATAATACAGTCCCTGCGCGGATCATAATAGCTTCATAAGGGATTACGATGCTGACATATTGTGGCAAAATACTGACGATATTTGTCATTGACTCATTTTGCACTTGTATAATTGACCAATCGGTCGAAATAGGAATACTTGCGAAAATCTTCTAATCACACGCAGACACTCGACGCTCGCTTTGCATCCCAATAACTTTCGATCCGATAATTGGTAGAAGCGGCGAACTGAAAAACAGCGAACGCAATCCTGAGAGTGCGATGAAGTTCTATTCTCGCTTCCGACACCTAACAGTCTAACTTCCTGGAAAAATTTCGTGTGAATTCTTCAATATTGCGCCTCATGGATTGCACATTACACCAGCTGCCTCGCTCAAAGCCCCTGTACTTTGATCATTGCCGAGTTGTCCCGGCTGGGGCGCTCCGTCGGTCAGATTGCCATCCTGGTTGATGGATTGATCAGCGACGGCATCCAGATCATCACCATCAAAGAGGGTATGATCCTGAGCGGAAAGCGGGACATGAAGTCCAAGGTGATCCTGACGATGTTCTCGCTCATGGCGGAAATCGAACGTGACCTCGTTTCTGAGCGGACCAAAGAAGGGCTGAGGCGCGCAAGGGCAGAGGGTAAGCTCTTGGGGCGTCCCAAAGGGACGACGAGTTCCAAGCTGGACGGCAAGGAAGGGGAGATCCGCGGTTATCTGGCGAAGGGGGTAAACCTTGCCAACCTGGCTCGGATCTATGGCGTTTCGTGGTCCACGATGAAGCACTTCGTGGTGAGCAGGGGGCTGGCTTGACGAGAGGCAAACCTGGGCTTCGTTACTGATAATGCGGTTTATTTAAGTTGAGCTATAATGAATGGCAGAGCCTATGCCCCCGACCATAATTGGAAGGCTAATTGCCCTCAGCTTCGAAGAAATGTCCACCTGAGTGATCGGCGGTGGACCCCAGAAACTGGACAATGTGCTAAGCTATAAGTCAGACGCTGATGAATAGGAGGATTTGACTATGGGAAAGCAACGCAAAAAGCACAGTCCACAGTTCAAGGCCAAGGTCGCGCTGGCCGCCATCCAGAATGACGAGACCGTGGCCCAAATTGCCAATCGCTTTGGCGTCCATCCGACCATGGTGTCCACCTGGAAGCGGCAGATGCTCGATGGGGCAGCCGACATCTTCGACAAGCACAACAAGTCCCGTAAGCAGGCGGAAGCAAAGACCGACGAGCTCTACCGCCAGATCGGGCAACTCAAGGTCGAAAACGATTTTTTATCCAGAAAGCTCAGCAACTGAACAAAAGGCAGCGCAAGGCCATGATCGAACCATCCCAGCCGCTGAGCCTATCTCGACAGTGTGAAATGTTGGGTATCCGCCGATCGTCGTATTATTACCAGGCGAAGCCCATAAGCCCCGAAGTGCTGGAGCTGATGAAGCAGATGGATGAAATGTATCTTCAAGATCCCACCTCGGGCAGCCGTTCAATGAAACGTCAGTTCAAGCGCCAAGGGCAAAGGGTCAACCGCAAGCGGATCCAGCGTTTGATGCGGCTAATGGGCATCGAAGCGATCTATCCCAAGCCGCACACCAGCCGTCCGCATCCCCAGCATCGCATCTATCCCTATCTTCTTCGGGATCTGAGCATTGACCGGCCCAATCAGGTCTGGGCCACTGATATCACCTATGTCCCCATGGCCCGTGGCTTTATGTATCTGGCGGCCATCATGGACTGGCACAGCCGTAAAATATTATCCTGGCGCATCTCCAATACCTTGGAGCCTTCCTTCTGTGTCGAAGCGCTCCACGAGGCTCTGGATCGTCATGATGCGCCGGAAATCTTCAACACCGATCAGGGGGCTCAGTTCACGAGCACAGCCTTCATCCAGGTGCTCAAGGACCACCAGGTTAAAATCAGCATGGACGGCCGGGGCCGCTGTCAGGACAACATCTTCATCGAGCGGCTGTGGTGGACCATCAAGTATCGGTATCTTTACCTGCATTCGTTTGATTCCGGTCGCGACTTGCGACGGGGGCTGACGGAGTGGGTCCGCTACTACAACCAGCAACGTGGGCATTCTTCTCTTGACGATCTAACCCCGGATGAGGTCTATTACGGTCTACCTCATCCTTTTGCCGAGGCTGCCTGATGCCTTGTTCTCTATACAATCGCTCTCGGCTTATAGCTTATCTATACCATCAGGCTGTCCAACTCTTGGGGTCCACCGCCATCAGAGGTATTAATATATACACATGATAGGCTGTCAATCCAAAGCATGATTTGTGCGGGGATGATAAAACTAAGTGCCTGAAAATGCGAAAAGTCAGGTTGCGGATGCTTGACGTTGGTTTACACGAGGGGGTTTTCGGGGGGATTTTCAAAGATGGTTTGATGGGATGATAGTTGGTTGAGAACCATTAGCCCACCATATTGGATATGGATGCTTGGTTTTTTTTGGGGGGGGGGGTGACACATAAAGTTGCCGGCTGCCAATGTTGCATACTATTTTTGCGACATTGGCAGCCGGGTTCGACAAGGTGATTAATTGATTGTGTGGCTCCTAATTTTTATGCCTCCGGGAATTTCAAACAATTCTCAATCAACCACTTTTCGCACTCTGCTTTTGAAGCCGGGCCATAAACGGATGAATATATACCAAGGTAGAGTGCATCAGCCGGTATTACAGAACATCCTTCATAATTGTCCCCGGTAGAGGCAGTGAGAGCAATCACTATGAAATTTTCCGGTTCCTTCTGTACTTGGGCCTTTGCAACGGGATCCCCATTAATAAAAACTGTAACCGTGTCATGAGTATCGTCGGGAATTTTAGAATGCCCTACCCAAGGAACTAAATACATTAGGCACATTTCGAGTCCTGTTCTTGCGGATTCTTCAATGAACACCTGCGCGGATCCAGGATCAGTGACATAAGCAATATTTCCCCCTGGGTACTTGTCTACAACTTTAGCTTCGTAGCATGAATTCGGAAGACTCCCTGTGACTGTAATGTTTATTATCCCGTTTTTTCTAGCCGCATACGCTTTGACATGATACATGGCCTTATCTCCTTATTGTATAAATCATGATTTGTAGAAGTTAGCCGCTTTCGGATCAGCGTAGGGGAGGTGTTCTGAGAATCATACAGGAATTGGAATGCGACTTTTCTCAGGTTATTCAACGCGATTTTAAATCAGAACTGAAAAACTACCTGAAAGATACTCTTTGCGCCATTGCGGCTAAAGGTGGAGGGACCGGCTTGTGTGCGGATCGTAAGATTTAGAATAAGGCGAAATTCAATGATTGCAAGTGGTCAGGTGATATCCTTGAAATATAGGTAATCCTGATTTTGGGGGCATTTTTGGGGTGTGTGGAGGCGGGATCTATTTGAAGATGGGCTGCTGGATGGGTTGGCCTACTTTTTTAATTCGTTTGCGGGGAGTTGGATGATTTCGTCGATGTCGGTTTCGAGGTAATATGTGATCCAGGCGGCCTCGCGCGTAAGGCTCGCCTTCGACTCAATTGAACATCATGGCTGAAAATGGTATTGTTCCCTAAACTGTGAGGACACGACCATGACATTATTTACCATCGGCTACGAGGGGCTCGATCAGCGGCAATTCATGGCACACCTGACCCACCATGATGTGGATGTGGTGGCAGATGTGCGCAAGCTTCCGGTGAGCCGAAAACGTGGCTTTTCAAAAACAGCGCTGGGGGAAATGCTCAAAGCGCACAATATCAGCTATCTTAATTTCCAGGATTTGGGCGCCCCCAAGCATCTCCGGGAGGAACTCTATCGATCTGGTGACTACCAGAGCTTCTTTCTACAATACCGGGACAGCATTGCCGATAATCAGGACGATCTCAAGGCGATCCACGCTCTAATTTGTTCCGGCCGAAACGTCACTCTGCTCTGCTTTGAGCGGGATCCCAAAAAATGCCACCGCAAAGTGGTGGCTCAAGAGATAAAAAAAATCGACGGAAATGGCCTGAAGGTTAATCACATCGTCCCTATCTAAGTGAATAGAGCCATCTGCGCGGTCGCGCGTTTGGGCGGGTAAAAAAATCCAAGGGCACAGAATATCTTTGGGTATTTAGCCATATTGCCCAGAATGATATGAGTATCACGATTCTCATTGAAAATGTCTCTGTGGATCTTATCCTTGATTTTCGCCTCCCAATTAGGGTCATACCTTACCCGCCTGTATAGCTGACCAAACTCCCAGTCGAGGATGCTCATTTTGTGCCCTCCGCAAGCAGGGTCGCTGCATGAAAATTCGATCGATATCCGAATGGGTAGGATATAAAGATCCTTTTTTTCCTCAAACATATCGATCTGACTTATTACACTATCCTTCTTAGTGGTCGCCCCGGCCACTTCGTCCTCTTTCCTGGGTTCTATCAACACTCGTTTGAGCATCTTCGGCTTGACCAGTCCCAGGGAGGTCCTTTTATCGACCTGGGCATCACGAAGGGCCTCAACCGATGGATAAATATTATGCTCATTAAGAATATATGTGGATCGTTCGCTCCAATCATTACCTGGCTCAATAATATCGCCTAGTTCAATGGAGTCCGGATCAATCGTGTAACTTTCGGGTCGGGGATCCGCTGTTGCCTTATAAATGGTTGCCCTAATCCACTGGTATTTTTTAAACTGTTGTTTTCCTTCAAGATAGCGGAACCTGATGGGATAAAGGCGTACCAGCGACCGTGACTCAGCCAAAATGCCGGCAGTGCAAACGGTTTCAGTATATTTCCGGCTAATTTCGGGATACGTTTTGACAACGATCAGAATGTCCTTTTTGGCCATAGCAACCTTTCCTGGTGACCCACAGAGGAGAGTGGTGAGTTAATTAATAACAATTAAGGTGCGACCCTCTTAGTCCTCTATTTTTTCTTCTGCCGACACAACAACTTCGGTGACTTCGTATGTCCGTGATCCTTTGAAACTTAGCCATGGACCAACCTCTTTTTGTGAAACCAACGGTCCAGTATTTTTTGACGGCAAGGATATTTCTGGGCCCCTGAATAGAACAACGTTTTTTCCGCCATATCGTAGGCTGCTGCTAAACTGCATTCCGTTGATATAGAAAGGATTGTTTTCCGTATGACACATCAGGTCTTTGAAGTCCCATAATCGCAAAAATTCAGTGAATGCTTGTGTTGGTACATATTCGATTTCTTGGTCCATTGGTCTTATCGGTCTCGAAATATCGGCGACGAAATCGCGGATAAATGAGACCCATCTTTCATAATTATATGAGTAGTCCTCACAGAAAATGCTTGGTGCCTCTTGTGTCTTTCCTGACAAATCAATAACTGTTAGAGTCTCATTTGTCTCGAATTCTCCAACAACGACAGCTTCCCCAACGCTTGGCCTTAATTCGCTTATACAAGTCTCTGGTTCTAATGCACCATAAAAAAATGATATTCCAGCAGGGCTCATCCTGTTATTACAGGCAATCATAGGTGGTGGGCTTGTTAAGTCTTCATGCTCATATTTTTTGTCGGATTTTAGTATTCTCGCCCTGTAAATCGTTCTGCCTTGATCGAGCATGTTGAAATGTGTGTTGGCCAAATCGCTGACCAAAGATTTCATGAATTCTGATGGCTTAAATAAATCATAATCGGGCTCAACTTCATTCAAGAACGCGGTGTACCTTCGATTGGTCTTTATTATTTTACAGAATTTTTCCCAATGATATATTTCATCTGATTCGCCCCTTGAAGGGCCATATGGGTCTCTTTGAACATAGTGCCCTATCTCATCCGGGACAGCCTCGTTAATGAATTTGGCTGAGTCATTTATTTTTTCGCTGAATATCTCTTCTTCCCACATTAAAATCTCGTAAAGAGTATCTGGTGTAATATCGTATCCATCATCAGCCGAACAATAGCCAACCTGGTTTACCGACCACGACCTGGTTGGCCTGGCCGGCGATATCGCCGATATCGACGGTCTTACCATTCCCGCTCGGTTGACCTAATGCGGGTTCGGCGTCTTTCAGGATTCTTTCGAGTCTTTCCCTGCGGTCTCCTTCGCTCATGGGGCCCCCTTTGCAAGGGCAGCGCGATGCGCGATCACGCCACGAGCTTCAACAGCCTCTCCACTGTTGCGGTTTCCGGCTTTTCCTCTTTATCCAGATACTCCTCGTACAGATACAGAATCACCTCGGCTTTCTTCTCGGGCGCCAGGCGGCGCTTGTGGCGCTCCAGCCAGTCCTCCACAACCCGGATCGTGTCGGCCAATAGAGCCATGTCGACTATGGCCTAATCTCCCGTCCCCCATATTTATTTCAGGAGCTATTGCCTTGATGGATCAATGACTTGCTATGATTCTTTAGCGAGGCAACTTGAGAATGTCAATGTCTAATAAATTCAAGATGTCGGGCTATAATACTATCACTAACCCATTTTGCCAATTGAGGAGTCTGCAATATCCAATTATGGATAGCTGGTTGAATATTCACTGTCTTAGTTGGATGCTATACTAAGCAGAGCGGTCGAAATCATTAAAAATCCATTACCTATTAAACACGTAAAAAATCCCCCTCGCCACTTCAGGACGAGGGGGTATGTCATCGCGATTACGGGCTCACCGTGCCGAAAAGAACCCGGCCACCTTCTCACCATCCTTGTAGGCCCCATAGCCAATCCCAACCGCCAAGGCGGCTAATCCCGTCGCTACGCCGACGGCCACGATCTGGGCAGGGCTTCCCTTGGCGTGCACGATCACCTTTTTGAAGGCCTCCACGGCCACCTGGATCACTTCCACCTCGCCTGCCAATGGACACCTCCTTACGCGTCTATGAGAACCACCTCGCCAAAGGGCACCGAGTGTTGGGCCCGGCCCCACTGCACCCACAGCACCGGATAATCCGGGCCAATGTCGGGATAAAGGTTGCACTCAAGGTCCGTTAGGTAGATCAGGCAAGAGGGGTCGATGCCTTCCTTCTCGACCCACTCGAACACGGGCCTGAAGTCCGTGCCGCCGCCACCTATGAGATCGAGGCCCAGGGGCAGGTCCTGCCTGGTGACATGCTCGTGGCATTGGACCTGGTTGTCGCAGTAAAGGATGTCGACTTCGGTGTCGTACTCCTCCAGGATTGATGAGACTTCGACGGCAAAGTGGTCGAGGGTCAAGGCGTCGATGCTGCCCGAGGTGTCCAGGGCGATCACGAGACGCCCCAACTCCCGGGAGTTCAAGCCCGGCAGGCAGAGCCCATAGGCGAGATAACGGCGCGCGGGCGGAAGCCAGCTATAATTGTTCCGGGAGACCCGCTCGATAAACAACCTCAGGTACTCCTGCCAGTCCACGACGGGATCGAGCATGTTTTTTACAAGCCGCCGGATGGCCCGGGGGAGGTTGCCGGCCGCGCGGGCCTGCTGGGCCGCCTGGGCGATGTTCACCCGCCAGTGCGCCGATACCTGCTTGAACGCGGCTTCTGTATTAACAGGTGCGTCGCGCACCTCGCCGTCTCCCGCCGGATCCGAAGGCCAGCCGTCGAGCTCCTTCATCTTGGCCGGCAGCCGGTCATAGATCCACTCGGCAGAGTGTCCGGTGTATATCGGATGCACCAGTTTGCCGTCAGGCAATTTAAGACCGGTCTCCTCCAGGATGGGGTTGATGGCCAGGTCGCAGGCGATGTTCCACCGAAGGGGGTCCCGCTCCTCCCGGCGGGTGTGGTGCAGACAGGCCAGGTGCATCACCTCATGGGCCACCAGGCCAACGGTGGCCCTTTTGGACAGGCTTTCCGCAAATTCCGGGTTTACCGCGAGCACCACGCCGTCCGTGTAGGCGGTCTCCATGGAGTCGTCCTCGATGATGACCAAACGCAGCGCCAGGCTTCCTAAGAAGGGCGCATCCAACAGCAGCTGGGTCCTTGCCCAGGATATTTTGTTTATCGTTCTCATGCCGCCTCCATGTATCCGTTCATGGCATCGAGGACACCCAGGGCTGCCTGGGCGGTCTGCTGCCGTACCTGGTGATCCCGGCGAAGCTCCTCCGGGGTGAACCGGCAAAGGTCGGACTCGATCTGCCGGCGCATGTCCTCAAGCTGGGGGTCGTCATACAGGTTCAACCGGGGAAGCAACTCGGTCAGCCGCACGATGTTGCCGACGAGCGAGTCCCTGAACACCGCGTCCGGATCCGAGAGGCGCTCCACCATGTGACCGACCACGGCAAAGAGCCGCTGCCAAAGATCCCGGTGGGCCACGGCATTGGCCGCATCCAGGCGCTCCTCGATGTCCTGCTGAATGGCGGCCACCTCGTCGGCTGCCAGGTTGACCCGGAAGTCATCGACCTCGGGCACGGGGGTGATCACGGTGCGGAAGGCGAACTTGTCCCGGATCTCGGAGGCCTCCGGGTAGTCCTCACGGTTGAAGAGACCGCCCAGCATGCGGCGGGCTTCAAAAATCACCTCGGGATAGCCCCTGACGAAGTTGTCCACCGCGGCTTCGAACTCGGCTTTAAGGGCCCGCATCTGCCGGGCGTATTCACTGTAGTTGCGGCTGGGGAGGAGCCGTTCGCCTCGTTCACCCCAGGGCAGGGTCTGCTCCTGGTGAAATACACGGGCGCTGCATACAGCCGTCTGGATGTCCTTCAGGGCCTCTTTTGCGGCCAGCACCTTGTTGAAACGGCCGGCATCGACCTCGCCGCCGTACTGGGCGTTCACCTCGCGTGAGACGTTCTTGTCGTGTTTTCTTGCGGACCACTGCTGGATCTGCAAGGCGGCCAGCATGGCCTTTTCCGATATGTCATATGGCATGGTGTATATATCCTTTCTGTTTAGTAATCAGGTCATGACGTTGTGGTGCCGGGCCGCCCACGTGGCATAGGCCCGGGTGTTGACGATGGAAGAATTAAGCCGCTCGCTATCGGTCAACAGCAGCACCGAGAACTCCTCGGGCAGGTGCGCGGCATAGGTAACCAGCCTATCCATGTTCTCGGGCCTTGCCAGAAGGGCCAGGGCGGCGCAGACGGCATAGAGCGTTGCCGGGTCCTCCGGCACGAAGGCTTCTTCGGGTTTCATCAGGATGAGCCGCGGGTCCGGCAGCTGACGGCTGATTTTAAGAAAGCCCATCAGCTCGGCGGCAAAGCCCTCTCCTGCCGCACCGGCATAGGCTTCGAACTCGAGCGTCTCGGGAAGGCCCATCTTCATCAGATGCCCCACGTTGGCCACCGTGCGGGGGCAGGGGGAGTTCTTCATCTCGGAGGTGGGGTTGAAGTCGAACAGGAGCTGCGGCCGGAACCGGATAAAGGCGATCAGCTCGGGGGGCAGGTGGTGGGATGTGGCCCAGGCGGCCCACTCCTCCACATCCGGGTCGAGCTCCACGATGGAGACGAAGCGGGACTTCACGGGTTCCAGGATACCGGCAACACCGGCCTTGTCCCGTTTACGGTTGGTGGCGGCCATGAAGCAGACCTGGTCCGCCACGGCAAAGCCGTTGATGCGGCGTGCCAGAATAAGCTGCATGGTCGCGGCCTGGACCGCCGGCGGGGCCTGGCCCAGATCGTCCATGAAGTAGACCGTGGGCTGGTCCGCATCGATCAGCTTCCTCAACGACCCAAAGGGCAGAAACTCGGCATGGTCCTCCCGGATGGCGGGGAGGCCCTTGTAGTCGATGGGCTCGTCCACCACCGGGTGGCTGATGACAAGATCGGCGCGGGCCGCTCGCGCAGCCTGGGCGACGAGGTCGGTCTTGCCAACCCCGGGGGGCCCTTTGATTAAGACCGGCAGGCGCGCCGTGATGGCGCCTTCCAGAAGTTCTTGCAGTTGACTTGGTTTCATGTGGTGTGTTCCCTCCAGAAACAAAAATACCCGCAGCCATCGTTGATGACCCGGGCGGTTAGGGTAGGGGGTTATGGTTGGTAACTTTGGCTATGCCGTGTGCCACCTGCTGCAGGCATCGGCATACTCGCAGTCGGTGCACATCCAGCCGCGGTTCGGGATAAAGACACTCGAATCGATGCCGTGCAGTACGCGGGCGGCGAAGTCGTTCGACAGGGATACCACCTCGCCGGTCTCCTTGGCCCGGGTGATGGCGCTCGATCCGAACTGGGTCTTGGTGATGGCACCGGTGGAAAGCCGCCCAGCACCAGGATCTCGTTGTGCTGCTCCAGCACGCCGTGCTCGACAACTTCGAAGCTCCAGGCGCCGTCCAGGGCGTCGTTTAAGCGCTGGATCACGGCATGGCCCTCGACATAGTCGAGTCGGTTGCCGAAGGGGCCCTGCCGCTGGCGGATCTGGGCGGGGTCGAAGGGTTGTTCCAGTAGGTCACGGTTCATGGATGGGTCTCCTTTCTGGGCTAAAAAGCGGGCATGGCGATAGACGTCGCAAGTGGGGTTGGTCAGAGGTGGCGAGCTGTTAAGGGGCCATGCGGCAAGTCCCGGATGAAGGCTTCCTTGAACCCGCCGGCCTTCTTGCCGCGGTAGCGCAGGGCCAGGCGCAGGAACCCGCCGCGGGTCATGACGTAGGCCCTGCGGGTTTCGTTCTTTTTGTCCCGATAATCAACCGGTCCAAAATTGGATCGGTTAAAATCGTTAGAAACATCAAGTGCTTAGATATCTCGGATGACATGTCCGTGCTTCTTGCCAAAGGACTCGGCCACGGCCAGGCTGGTGGTGACGGGGGTGTTGTGGTCCTGAACCGACTACGCTCATTCCTTCGATTGGATTCCTGGTTGAACTGCTCCGCGAACCGAGCGGGTTATTTGCCGCGGTAGCGCAGGGCCAGCTCCAGGAACCCGTCGCGGGTCATGACGTAGGCCTTCTGCGGACGGTTCCATTGGTCCGTGTAGGAGGTCGCTCCAAAATTGGAGCGACCAAAATCCTCTGTAACATCAAGCCCTTCGATGTCACGAAGGACATGCCCGTGCTGCTTGCTGAAGGACTCGGCCACGGCCAGGCTGGTGGTGACGGGGGTGTTGTCGGCGTCTAAAACGACGAGCTTCTCCATCCGGTTGAACTCCCGGATGAAGCTCTCCCGGAACCGCTTGGCCTTCTTGCCGCGGTAGCGCAGGGCCAGGTCCAGGAACCCGTCGCGGGTCATGATGTAGGCCTTCTTCTGACGGTTCCATTTATCCGTGTAGGAGATGAGCCCAAATTTGGGCTCACCTATATCCTCTGTAACATCAATAGCTTCGATGTCACGTAGGACATGCGTGTGCCGCTTGCCGAAGGACTCGGCCACGGCCAGGCTGGTGGTGACGGGGGTGTTGTCGGCGTCTAAGGTGACCAAGGAACATAGGGGATCCTGGGTCACGAGGAAGGTTCTGGGCTGGTTTTGTCGGCACAGATGGATTCATGGACCAACTGCGCGGTTCTTCGTAATCTTATAACCAAAACTGGCCAAATTTTTGACGGGGCAGTACTTTAGGTTTTCGCGATCTCGGTTGCAGAAATGGCGGAATTGGCATAGCCTCCAGCATCTTTGAGTGCACCCCGCTGACGACTTCCCGATTGGGACCGATCATCAAGAATATGGAGGGCAAAGATAATGGCCCAACACACGCGGATTGATCTACAAATCATCAAGAGAAACGGGAAGCCGCTATTCGCGGTGATCCCGTATGAAGAATACCTCGGCCTCGTTTCTGAATGCGGCCGCGAGGGCGAGGCGCTAATCCCCCACGAAGTCGTGGGAATGGTCATCAAGCATGAAATCGGCCTCGTGAAGGCTTGGCGTCAGTATCTGGGCCTTAGCCAGCAGCAGGTTGCCGAGCGTGCTGGCCTTAGTCGGTCGACCGTTTCACGAATCGAAAACTCCTACAGCACCCCGCAAGGCCGTGTATTGGACAAACTGGCCGCAGCAATGGGGATCTCAGCCAAGCAGTTGATCGATTGACCGGCGATAGTGCATACTAGTGCGGGTGCCCATTTGTTAATCAATCCTCCGCCAGCCTTCCCACTAAATGCTTCTAATTCCGCGATCAAAAAGTGGTTATCCAAAAACTACATCAACGGATTTTACCGCTGGGATTTCGAGTAAATCGCTTTTGAGCTTCTCGCCCACGTCAACCCTCAAATCATCGACAAGGAGGGCAATATTTTGTGAGCAGTTATCCCCACCATTATCATCATGTAAAAAAACTTTAACGGCACCCGGGTGTTCTTCAAGTACCTTGATCAGTTCTTCGGCTGAGGATTGCACGAGGCCTTCTTTTTGGTCTATAAATACGTGCAAGCTTTGGGCAATGTCTGATACAGCCTCATCTATGGTCTTAACGGTCCTTACCACCATTTGGTTCCTGCCATTGCGATGCTCTACTGCTCCAGAAAAATACAGCGTTTCGCTGAGACTTAGCTTAGGGCGAAATAAATAATAACTTGGCATGAACATTACGGCCTCGATCGTCCCAAGCGCATCTTCGAGGGTTATAAAACACATGTTTTTCCCTGTTTTTGTCTTTATGTCTTTAACAGCTTGGACGTTTCCGATAAATCGAACAGTCGCCCTGTCGCGTGCGAGAGCGAATTCCTTGCTCCCAGTACACCCCATCGTTTTGATAATCCCCTGAAGCGCGCGATTAGGATGGTCTGATAGATAGAACCCCAAGGCTTCTTTTTCAGCCTGCATAAAATCAGACACTTTCACGCTGTCATTCGTTTTGCTCAGCTCTGATAAAAGAACTTGCCGTGAAAAACCCGTTGAATCGAAAGCCCCGCTTTTAACAAGGGATTCGATAACCCGTTTGTTTACAAGTCTACTATCCGTGCGTTTTCTAAAATCAGTTAGTGTCCTAAAAGGAGCGTCCTCCCTCGCCTTTAGGATGTTCTGCACAGCGGGTTCTCCTACATGTCTGATTGCCGTAAGGCCATAGCGAATTGCGCCGTCATCGATGGAAAACTGTTCACCGCTAAAGTTAACGTCGGGGGGTAAAACCGGAATTTCGTGGCTGCGACACTCGGCCATGTATTTGACGACGCCGTCGGTGGAATGCATTTCACTGGTCAGCAGGGCGGCCAGAAACTCCACCGGGTAGTGGGCTTTCAGGTAAGCCGTCTGATAGGCAATCAGCGCATACGCGGCGCTGTGGGACTTGTTGAACCCGTAGCCGCCGAACTTCTCCATGAGGTCGAAGATGCGCTTGGCTTTGTCCTCGGGGATCTGGTTCTCCTGGGCTCCGGCCATGAAGGAGTCCCGGTGCTCAGCCATTTTCTCAGCGATTTTCTTGCCCATGGCCTTGCGCAGGTCGTCGGCCCTATCCATCGAGTAATTGGCCAGTTCGGCCGCGATTTTCATGACCTGTTCCTGATAGAGAATGACCCCATAGGTCTCCTTCAGGATCGGTTCCAGTTGTGGAACGCTGTAGACCACCGGCTTGCGACCGCGCTTGCACTCCACGAAATCGTCCACCATGCCGCTGTCCAAGGGACCCGGCCGGTAAAGAGCCAAAAGCGCCGTGATATCCTCGAATGAGGCCGGCTTCAGGCGCACCACCAGCTCCTTCATGCCCGTGCTTTCCAATTGGAATACCCCCGTGGTGTCGCCGTTGCACAGGAGGTTGTAGGTCTCCCGGTCGTCGAGATCGAGGTCGGCCATGTCCGGTATGGGCTTGCCCTGGTCAGCCAGCAGCGAGAGGGTCTTGGCAATTACCGTTAGGTTGCGCAGCCCCAGGAAGTCAAACTTCACGAGCCCCGTCTTCTCGACATGCTTCATGTCGAACTGGGTAACGACTTCCCCCTTTTTCCCCCGGTATAATGGAAGGTACTCAGTCAGCGGCTTGTCGCCAATGACGGCCCCGGCGGCATGGGTGGAAGCATGCCGCGGCAGTCCCTCCAGAACCCGACAAATTTGAAGCAACTCTTTGATTTCCGGACGGGTGGCGGCCAGTTCGTTGAACTTGGGCTCATGGAGAATCGCGTCGTCCAGGCTGATGTTGAGGACATCCGGCACCATCTTGGCGATGGCGTCAACCTCCCGCAAGGAAATCCCTAAAGCACGTCCCACATCGCGAATGACCGCACGGGCTTTAAGATTACCAAAGGTGATGATCTGGGCGACGTAGTCGCCGCCGCCGTACTTATCCACGACATACTTGTAGACCTGGTCGCGGCCGTTGATGCAGAAGTCCACGTCGATATCCGGCATGCTGATGCGGGCCGGATTGAGAAACCGTTCGAAGATCAACCCGTGCTCAATGGGGTCCAGATCGGTGATGCCCATGGCATAAGCCACCATACTGCCTGCGGCCGAGCCGCGCCCGGGTCCCACCGGGATGCCGTTGTCCTTGGCGTAGCGGATGAAGTCGGCCACGATCAGGAAATAGCCGGAAAACCCCATTTCCTTTATAACTGATATCTCGTAGTCCAGCCGCTCGTTGTAGACGGATTGATCGAGGTCCGCCTGTTTTTCGAGGATCTTGGCCATGCGGCCGCGAAACCCCTCGCGCACCGTGTGCTCGAAGAGGTCCTCGGGGGGAATGTCTTCAGGGGCCTGGAATTTGGGAAAGTGGTAGGAAAAATCGAATTCGTAGGCGCAGCGCCGGGCGATATCGAGTGTGTTGGAGACGGCGCCGGGATAATCGGCGAAGGAAGCCGCCATCTCCTCGGGCGACTTGAAATAGAGCTGGTCCGTGCTGAAGCGAAAGCGGTTGGTCTCGTTGACGGTTTTGCCGGTCTGGATGCACAGCAGGACGTCGTGGGCGCGCACGTCCTCTTTATGGAGGTAGTGGCAGTCGTTGCTGGCCACCAGCGGAATGGAAAGCCGCTGACTCATGTCCCACAACGTCCGGTTGACCGTCTCCTGGATGTCGATGCCATTGTTTTGGACCTCGAGGTAGAAGCGGTTCTCTCCGAACAGTGCCTGGTACCAGCGCGCCGCCGCATCGGCCTGGTCAATGTGGCCGTTTTTGATGTGCATGGGAATTTCCCCGCGCAGACAGGCGGAAAGCGCGATAAGCCCCTCGTGATGGGCTTCCAGAAGCTGCTTGTCAATGCGTGGGCGATAATAGAACCCCTCCATCTGGGCGATTGAAACCAGGCGGCAGAGATTGCGATAACCTTCCTGGTTTTCGGCGATCAGAACGAGGTGCGTCAGCCCCTTGGCGTCCTCGGGGGTCTTGTCGTTGATCGTGCGCGGGGCCACATAGACCTCGCAACCGAGGACGGGACGCAATCCCGCTTTTTTAGCCTTGGTGTATAACGTCATTACCCCGAACATGGTGCCGTGATCCGTAATCGAAACGGCCTCCATTCCAAAAGCCTGCGCTTGGGCGATTAGCGGATCAATCCCGATCGCGCCGTCGAGCAGGCTGTACTGGGTGTGGACGTGGAGGTGGACGAAACTGCTTCTGATACCGGGCATGTCGGCTCCTTTTCCAAAGTAGGTGTATTAGCGCGGTTCTTCATACTATATTGTGGAACCTAAGCAACCGTTTTTTAAGGCGAAAAAATTTTTTCGCCATTCACTTAAAAAATCGGCCCTCCCAATCCATCTATTCAATAGGTGTACTTAAATAAATACCTTTTTGAATCGCGACCCAGCGAGGTCGGGAAAGGGAGGACAAATGCTCAAGCGTATCGTTAGTCTCGGCAAAGAAAACAAGGTCAGGCAGGAAAAAGTAGTCTCGGTAACTGAACTTGCGTTGGCGGTGTCCCGGACGCTGAAAGACGTGCACTACACCAAGGAGAGGGTGCTTGTGACCAACCGGGGCAAAATCTTCGTGGCCATCGTGCCAGTGTCCGACGATGAAGCCCGGCGTACGATCGTTGTCCCGCAGAATCCGGGGGAGGAAGTTGATAGTGAGTAACAACTACCTCACCGAGAAATGCCTCGAACTCCTGCAAAGCAGCGAGTTCTGGGGGGCAACTACCTATACGAACGACCGCTACGTTGGCAACGTAATTTGTCCGGTGTGCAGGGAACCTGAAGCCTTTCTATACCTCGATAACCTAGGGGTGCTTGCCTGCAATCGCAAAAATAAGTGCGGGGCGGTTACAGCCATCAAGGAGCTTTTCCCCAACCTATATGCTGGGATCGAGGAAGAAAACCCCCCGACCGAGGATGATCCAAAGCGTCCAGCTATGGCCTACCTGGAATCACGGGGATTCCACAAAGCCCTTGAGGGCCTCTCCTACGAATACCGACAGAACGTTCGCGGCACCGGAAAGGGTGCGGTCATGATCCCCGTCGAGGCTGTGGGGGAAGACACCGTTTATAACGGGCGCATTTTCGATCCGCCGAAGAACGAGGGCAAGACCCACAACATCGGGTCTACATCAGGCAAAATCTGGCGTCACCCCGGAATCGCCTACGATCCAAACCGGGAAACCATCATCACGGAGGGCATCTTCGACGCATTGTCATTGGTCGAGATGGGTTTTCAGGCCATCGCCGTTTTGTCAGCCGGTGTCGATCCGAATAAGCTTGACTTAACATGGATAAGAAGACCCGTGCTGGCGTTCGATAACGACAAGGCGGGTATAAAGGCGCTTAAACGGTTCGCCGACTATTTCGAAGGCAAGGATCCCAACGGCGGGCGGCCGGCCGCCATTTTGTGCCCGCGGGGGGATTGGAATGACTTCCTGCTCGCGGGTCCGGTGGGTGAGGCGATAGATCGCTTCGAAAAACAACGCCCCGCCATGGAGGCCCATGCTGCCCTGGCTCTGGCCAAGACCGCCCAAGAATACGCCCAAATTTATTACAACGAGTTTAGGCGTTCGGGATTCTTTCCCTTTAATGGGAACTATTACTATTCCACCGTTAAAGAGAGTAAACAAGGTACCGAGGTCAAGACCAAGCACGTCGCTGACTTCACAATCGAAGTCCACCACTTCAAGGTAAACGACTCTGACTCCGACGATACCTTTACCTACCACCTTCAGGTTACCAAGTGTAACGGGGAGACGCGGCACATTACTGTAACCGCTAAAGAGCTGAGTACACCATATGCCATGAAGGCGATGTTCCTGGGGCGTGCAAAAGCGCATTGGAAGGGCGATACCGCTGCGACCGAGGCGCTCATAGACCTTATTGTAAGCGCAAAAGCCAAGGAAGTTCGGCAGCTTGAATTTACCGGATATGATCGCGAATCCGGCTGCTATGTGTATCCGACGCATATGGTTGCCACCAACGGAGAATTGGTCCTGCCAAATAAGAAAGGGTTCTTCGACGTTGCAGGCAACAAGAGTGTACATCCGGCCCCATACAACTTTGCAATTTTACCGTCCAACGGTGTGCAGGTGAGCAGGCTATACGAGTTGATGTTGGCGGCCTGGGGTTCTAAGGCCGCACTGGCGATCGCATGGGTCGTGGCAAGCTGGTTCGTAAACCAGATCAAGAAGGAGATAGGTTTTTTCCCTTTTCTGTCGCTCTACGGTGACTCCCAGACGGGTAAATCCAACATGGTGAGGATCCTGAATGCGTTTCAGTGCATGGACGAAGAAGGCATGCCAATGTCGAAAACGAATACGGCAAAAGGCGAGCTCCGGAAGATCGCCCAGCGCTCAGGTAATTTCATTGCCATGCTGGAGTGGCCTCAGGATCCCAAAATGGCGCGTTTCGACATCGAGAAAATCCTGACGATGTTCAACAATAGCCCGCTGCAAGTTCGTGCTTTGAAGACAGCGGACATCCGCACTCACGAAATCCCGTTCTACGGGGCCTTAATGTTCGTCCAGAACGTAGAACCGCTTAAAACTAAGCCCCAGAAGGAGCGTGTTATCTCCTGCGCGTTCAAGGCCGATGATCTCGATGAAAATACCCGACGGGCCTTCATGACATTGGAAAAGATCTCGCTTAATGACAAGGCAAGCTTTTTTCGCGAGGTCATGTCGCACCGGCAGACCATCGAATCCGAGTGGCATACGGCATATGGAAGGGCTCAAGAAGAGCTTCAGGACCTGGACATCAGCTCACGGATCCGTGAAACCCATGGCCTGATCCTGGGCTTTCACTACCTGCTTTGCACGTTTTTTGGGTTCGACGTCGATCTTATGCCGTATCTAACTGAAATTATGCGGAAAAAAGAACTTGCGTGTGCAACCGAGCCTGAAACTGTCGCGGATCACTTCCTCGGCATCCTTCTCTCCTTGCCAGAGCCGGACTCCAACAAGGATTTTATACATATTGCCGGCAACGAGCTCTGGGTTCAGAAGGCGAATGCGGAGAAGGCGATACGGGAGCAGGGATACACCTTGAACGCGTCCGAGATGGCGCTCGCCACCGCCCTTAGCAATCACCCCGCGTTTATTCGGCGAAATACACACCGGTTTAACGGCACACCGATGAATGGTCACCTCTTCGACTACCGTAAACTGCGGGAGGCCTACGCTTCCTAAACGGCGGAGGTTACGGATATTACACCGTGTTACTACAGGATTACATAAAAATAATAATAATTTTAGTATCTTATAATATATGTAATCTTGTAACAAAAAAAATATAGGAGGACCCAATGGCAATCAATATGCGTGAACCGCGCGTCGAATCAGACGTGCCCATACAAAGTGCAGATAGGTATAAAAATCGAATTACATCGGTTACACAGGTTACAGAATATCTAAGGTACATAAATAAAAAGGAAAATTATGTAATCTCAGGCGTTGGCCGTAAGGTTACCCCGAGCTTACACACCGTCTCGACCCTCGGTGTCGTAGCCCCGGCCGAGGAGTACCTGTTATGTATGGGGGTGCATTGTCCATCTTTGGTTCCGGGAAATGCGCCCTCATGTAAGGAGACAGGGCTGACCGTATACCAGATATTCGAGGTCAACGGAGGGTGTCCACATGGACAATGGCGCCGCTACAAATCGACATCGACCGAAGCCCAATTGCCAAGCACCTGCAATGTCTGCGGAGGTAGAGACTGGTGGCAACCGAAAATCAGTAACACACGAATTTGCGCCCGGTGCCATCCACCGGTCGTTCCGGAGAGCCAACTGCTCAGAGCGAGTGTTGAAGCCGTCACCCTGTCACTTAATAACCAAGGAGATCAAGACGATGAATAACAACAATTTCCCAGTTTCTTTAGAGACGCCACATGTGCCTCGATTTGAGGCCCAGAACGGGGAGATCACCCCGGATACAGGCGGCACCGACGACCTTGAAACGTTTTACCAAGCTGCCATGCTGATCACCGGCACGCGCAACAAGGAACTGGCGATCACCCTGTTGAACCAGGTGGCTATGTCTCAGGGAGAGCTTACGGCCTCCTCCTTACCAAAAATCAATGGTGCATTAGCAGCGGTGGCAGAGTTCGCGCCTAGGGATGTTACAGAGACGCTGCTGGTGTCCCAGATGGTCGCTTCTCACAACTTGAGTATGAAATTCATGTCCCGTGCGGCCAAGGTCTCCAGCGTCGATCTGCAGAAGAGCTATCTTAACAGCGCCTCGAAGCTGTCCCGGCTGTTTGTCTCACAGGTCGAAACGCTTCGTCGGTATCGCCAGAAAGGTAGTCAAAAAATGACCGTAGAGCACGTTCACGTCCATGAAGGCGGCCAAGCCATAGTAGGCAGTGTGACCCAAGAAAAAAAGGGGGGGGCGGGTGAATGAAAAAGCACGAGGAACAACCCCATGCACGCATCTGCGGCGCCATGACCCGCAGCGGCTCCCCTTGCAAGAACCGATCGGTCACTGGGAGGCGCCGCTGCCGCATGCACGGCGGTGCACCGGGATCGGGTGCTCCACTGGGCAATTCGAACGCTTTAAGACACGGCTTCTACACGGAGGAGGCCAAGGCCGAACGACGTGAAGTCCGGCGCCTGATTGAGGACAGCGAAGCCCTGCTCAAGAGCTTGACGGAAGCAGTTAACCGCAGAAGGTAGAGCCCACCACGGCCAAGCGCGCGACAATCGATGCCACACCCCACCCATCAATCCATCCATACCGCGCGCCAACATTCAGCATAGTCGGGAATCAGCATAGCGTGGTCGACTTTTCCGCGTGCGTGACGCGCAGGTCGTCCTATCGGCTTTTGCTGTCTTAAACAAATCGCAATTTTTTTTATCGGTTTACTTAACTTTTCCCCCCGTTTTTCCATTATTTGGTCAACCTCCCGGAACAGGAGAATCTCGGTGCGATCAAGGCGCCACACCGGGATTCGACGACCGGGGTAACTTTCGCTCCGGAGGCACATCCAGGAGCTCAAAGACAAGCCCTTGAAGGGCATGGAGAACACTATGCTTAACACAGAGCAAATTGACCGGGAACTGATGGAGATGGCGAGATCATCGGATTATTCTCTTCTTTGGGATGACCTTTTAACGGAAGGAAAGCCGGACATGAAGGCTTGGCTTCAACGGATAGCGCTCTATATCGCCCAAAACAACGACGAGATAACGTTGCACCAGTTCGTTGAAATAGTCGCCATGGCCCGTACGGGCATTCTGCAGGAGATCATGAGCCGGGCCAGCCTTTCCGACGTTTTTGAAAACGCCATTGCGGCGCACTATCAGAGCCGAACAGCCGCTGAGGTGGGCTAACTCAATCGCCATGTTACCCTCCGCCTATTCTCAGCACAAACCGAGTCCCTGTCTCCAACGCATCAATCGATCAAATTATCCATCCGGACAGGGGCTCGGCCACACCAAAAAAAACCGCGAAAGTCGCCCGGCTGGTTGGCGCCGGGTGGACATCGCGGCACGGATGGAGTCGATGCGGATATGACGTTGGATGTTACCAGACCTGAGAGAAGCGAAGTCGTTATGAACACGCCGAAAGGCCGGGAAGGCCAGGTCGCCGGGCGCAAGCGTCCGCGCAAGGGGCGGCCGGCAGCAGACAAAATGCCTCCAATGTATTATACTCAACGCGAAGTGGCCGACCTGTTCCGGGTGAGCCAGGGCACCGTCATCAAGTGGCGCGGCCTGGGCTACCTGGAATACCTGCGGCCGCCGGGGTCCAACCGGGTGCTCTACACCGTAGCGAGCGTGGAGCGCTTCCAGGACCAATTCACCCGCCGGGAGGAGGTGACCAAGCCACCGATTGATATCAGCAGTTGCAGGCGTGTCGCTCCAGCTAAGGACTGGAGGTTATGATGGCCAAAAAGAACCTGAATCACCACATGTTCAAGCGGAGCGGCACATGGTATTTTCAGATGATGGTCAAGGGACGGCCCTACAAGAAGGCCCTGAGCACGGACGTCTCCCAGGCGAGGCTGCTGCGGGACCAGTTCCTGCACAAGATCCGCTGGGGGCATCTGGACGTCCAGCGCGAGCGCAAGGTCTTGGGGGAGGTCGCCAAGCAGTGGATCCGGCTTGAGGAGATGAAGTTGCAGCCGTCCACCCTGAGGGACTACCGCGGCATCATGAACTGTCACGTGCTGCCGCATTTTGGTAACTGGTACATCGACGAGATCCGGCCGGTCGATGTGGAGGAGTTCATGGCCACCCGGACCTGCGGCGCCAAGCGGATCAACAACATCCTGTGCCCGCTGCGCTCGCTTTTTCGCATGGCCAAGAAGAACGACTATGTCGAGCGCAACATCATGCTCGATGTGGAAAACCTCTCCGTGGACAGGCCGCACATCAGCCCACTGTCGATGAAGGAGGCCGCAAGCTTTCTTGATGCGATCGAGGACACCATCTACCGCAACTTCTTCGTGGTCGCGTTTTTCACCGGCATGCGGCTGGGGGAGCAGACGGCGCTCAAGTGGCGCGAGGTGGACTGGGAGCGCAAGTCCATCTCGATCGTGGAGTCACGCGTGATGGGTATCGAGGGCCGGCCCAAGACCAAGGGGTCCTATCGAGACATCGACATGCTGCCCGTGGTCGAGGCGGCGCTCAAGGACCAGCGCAAGCAGAACCGGGCCAAGTCGCGCTACGTATTCCTCAATAACGACGGCAAGCCCGTCGACGGCGAGACGCTGCGGAAGACCACCTGGACGCCGGGGTTGAATCGCGCCGGTTTGGAATACCGCTCCATGTACCACACGCGGCACACCTTCGCGACCTTGATGCTGTCTTCCGGGGAGAACATGGGCTGGGTGCAGCGGATGATGGGGCATGCGTCGCTCAAGATGATCCAGGAGCGCTACTACCGGTACATCCCGAATCTGACCCATGCCGACGGCAGCGCGTTTGCGAAAAAGTTCGGCACGGACCTTGCTCGAGTTACCCCAAATCTACCCCATAACGACGAAAGGGAACACCTCGCCCAGGTAATCCCCTTAAATCGTTAGTAATTTTTGTCGAGAAATGGTGGAGGCGGCGGGAGTCGAACCCGCGTCCGAAAGCATTCCACATGGGCATCTACATGCTTATCCCGAACTTTGAGTGTCAGCCCTCGGGGCCCTTTCGGGCGAGGTCCCTTCGGACTTATCCTGATTAGAGTTTCGCGCCTGTCCCATCAGGCAAGGACAATTGCTATCCCGCTAGTCGACGCCCTTTCCAGACCCGCAGGAGTAGCCTGGAAGGACGGTAGCTATGCAGCTACGGCGTAGTTATAATCGTCTGCGATTATATTTAGTTTTCCCGTCGTTTTACGAGCGGACAGGAAGCTCGACATGCAGCCGACGCTTCTTTGCCCCCGTCGAACCCGTTTCGCCCCCATATTCTCAAAGATCCGCACCGCCCGAGAGCGGTTGTCCCCCCATGGAAAGGGAAGCCTGCTTGTAGCACAGCGCAGGTCGATAAACAAGCGCCTTCACATACTGTTATAATAAGGACATTTACTGAATCGTCAATGAGTTAGACACTTTCAGGCCGTCATCAAAGGATTACCGGCCTTGCTTGTGCTTGAGCAGCCGGCCGTCGATGGCGATGAGTCCCGCGAAGATCAAGAGCATGCCACCTACGGCATTCCAGCCGAATCGTTCCCCCAGGATCAGGACCCCGAGCAGAATGGCGCTGACGGGAATCAGGAAGGTCACCAGGAGGATATTGGTGGCGCCGGCCCGGGCCAGTATCCGGAAGTAGATCATATAAGCGGCGGCGGTGCTGATGAGTGACAACCCCAGGATGGCCCCCCACGCGGCAAGGCCGGGGTGCAGGGCGAGGGGCTGCTCGAACATCAGGACCAGGGGCACCAGCATCACGCTGCTGCAGACGAGCATGCCCGTGGTGACGGTGACCGGGGGCAGACCCCGGAAGCGGCGCCCGAAGATGGCGGCGCAGGCATAGCACATGGCGGCGCCCAACACTGCCAGATAGCCCAGGATCTGTAAATCGAAGCCTTTCAGGGATTCGATCCCGATCAGGAGCGCCACGCCCAGCCAGCCCAGGAGAACGCCGATCCCGCGGTTGAGCGTGAACCGCTCCTCCCGGGTCAGGAAATGGGCCAGCACGACGCTGAAAATGGGGGTGGTGGCATTCAGGATGGAGGCCAGGCTGCTCTGGATGTATTGCTGGCTCCAGGCGATCAGGCTGAACGGGATCAGGTTGTTGAGCAGACCCATGATCAGGAAGGCGCCCCACAGGGAAAGATCTGCGGGCAGCCGCCGGTCGGTCAGGAAGCATACCCCCAGCAGAATGACGGCCGCCAGTCCCACCCGGCAGAAGACCAGGGTGAAGGGCGTGATCTCGCGCACGGCCACCTCGATGAAGAAAAAGGAGCCGCCCCAGATCACGGACAGCAGCCAAAGGAGCAGCCATTCCGAAAGCCCCATGGCGACATTCAGTTCCGGCCGGGGCGGATGCGGGAGAGCGGCCGCTGCGAGCGGCTTGGATGGCGGCGAAATGCCGGGCGTTGGTTTCACGGTGCCCCCTTTCGTTTTAACGTTTCGTGCGTCAGGGGCACTACGCTTAGCACCTGCCGGGGGAGGCAAGCCACCCGATTGTTGCGCTCAGCAGCCATAAATGGGGCGTTGCCAAGGTCTACTTGTGGCCGGCGCTGGGTTGGATAAACGAGGTGAACGCGATCGCGGCGGCGCCGGGCGGCAGGGCCAGGGTGGTGTCGAAGCTCTCGGGCCGGCGGATGTAGGTCGGGGGCCTGAATCCCGAAGCATAGAGTACGGACGTATCCATCACATGTCCGGCACTGTCCAAAAGGTGGAGATAGACGGTCGTTTTGTCCGCCCTGGTTCGGGCGCTGAGCACCCTGCCGCTGAGATGGAGCCGCCGGGCGGGGGCGAAGGTGACCGCGAGGGCATAGGACAGCACAAGATCACCGGTGTCGATCGTGCCCTGGACGGGTTCCCTGGGCTGCAGGGCAATGCCGTTTGCGGGAACGTGGGGGCGGGGCGAAAGACTGAAACTCCGGCAGCCGGCCAGGCCGGCTGCCAGCATGGCAACCATCGCTGTGGCGTAGAGGAAAGTCGGCACAGGGCGAATGGGTTTCATGGTGATATCCATCGGTTAGGAATTGGCAGAACCACACGCCCCTTCAATCCGGGTGAAAATTGGGACGCGTAATGCCTCAATACAATGACGATAAGACGGGATTGCGGGGTGGCAATCGAAAAAGGCTTCCGGCCCGTTAAGGCAGGATTCAACGACGGCACGTTGTTTCACGGTCCTGGTTTTGTTTCACCGCTTATATCGATGGTGGGGAATCCGGAGAGGTGCTGCCGATCCGGGGGGGCTTTTTTCATAGAAGGTTTCTTCATTTTCAAGGGTGGGATTTAGGGCTCTAATCGAGGCCGCACCAGGTTTTCCGCTGCATCGGATGTAAATGGAAAAGGTTCTTTCCCTTCCCCTTGACGCCTTGACCCCTCGGATCCTCAGTAATTGCGCATCGCCCGATCCAGATCCCGCTGCTCGTCCCGGCGGCGGATGGTCTCGCGTTTATCGTGCTTCTTCTTGCCCTTGGCCAGGGCCAGCTGGATCTTGGCTTTGCCGTTTTTGAAGTAGACCCGCAGGGGGATCAGGCTGTAGCCCGATTCATTGATCTTGCCATAGAGCTTTTTGATCTCGTACTTGTGCAGCAGGAGTTTGCGCTGCCGGCGGGGCTCGTGGTTGTTGTAGTAGGCGAAGGGGTAGGGGCCGATGTGCATGTTGAGCACCCAGATCTCGCCGTTGATGATGCGGCCGTAGCTGTCCTTGAGGTTGCAGCGCCCCCGGCGCAGGGATTTGACTTCGGTGCCCCGCAGGGCCATGCCGGCCTCGAACTTGTCTTCGATGTGGTAGTCGTAGCGGGCCTTGCGGTTTTCCGCGACGATCTTGATGCCTTCCGTACCCATGGTGCTCTAAGGCCTCTGGTGACGTTGGACGGGAGCGAAGGGCGGCGCCCGCCGGGTGGATAATCTAACCCTGCTGAAGGATCAATCCGCTGTCGATGTGGACTCTGAAGCGCTCCCGCGCCAGGCGGTTGATCTCTTCGGCGCTCGTGAGGTCCACGATTTCCTTGACGAATTTACGGGCGTCGATGGCGGACAGGCCGCGCACCATCCGTTTGACGATGGGGATGGTGTGGGGCACCATGCTCCATTCGGTGATGCCCAGCCCCAGCAGGATCGGGATGTAGATCGGTTCGCCGGCCATTTCGCCGCACATGGCGACGCGGATTTTCTTGCGGCGGGCCATGTCCGCCACGTGTTTTATCATCCGGATAATGGCCGGATTGAGCGGGTCGTAGAGATAGGCCACGTTGCGGTTGCCGCGGTCGATGGCCAGGGCGTACTGAATCAGGTCGTTGGTGCCGATGCTGAAGAAATCGCACAGCTCCGCCAACTGGTCGGCCATCACCACGGCCGAGGGCACTTCGATCATGACACCGATTTCAATGTCCGGGTTATGCTCCACGCTTTCCGCGGCCAGGGATTCGGCCGCCTCCCGCAGGGCGCGCCGGGCCTCCAGCAGTTCGCCGCAGCCGGTGATCATGGGGAAGAGAATGCGCACATTCCCGTAGGCGGCCGCCCGCAGGATGGCGCGCAGCTGGGTGTGGAAGACCTCCGGGTTTTGCAGGCAGTAGCGGATGGCCCGCAGCCCCAGCACCGGATTGACCTCGTTGCCGTTACCGGCATAGCTCAGGGCCTTGTCGCCATTGATGTCCAAGGTGCGGATGGTTACGGGGTTGGGCGCCATAAGCTCCACCACCTCACGGTATTTGTCGAACAGATCGAACTCGCTGGGGAACTCCGTGCGCCCCATGTACTGGAACTCGGTGCGGTAGAGGCCGATGCCGTCGCCGCCGTTGTCGATGACCGAGACCACTTCCTCGGGCAGTTCGATGTTGCCCTGGACATGGATGACCTGCCCGTCGGCCGTGCGGGCGGGCAGATGGCTTTCACGCGTGACGCGGGCCCGGTAGGCTTCGTAGCTGGCCTGGCGCTCCTCATATTCCACCAGGGTCTTCTCATCGGGGTTGATGATCACGACGCCGTCGGTGCCGTCCACGACCAGGATGTCGTCATTGCGGATCAGGGAGGTCGCATTCATCAGGCCCAGCACCGCCGGGATGTCCAACGTCCGGGCGATGATGCCGGTGTGGGAGGTCTTACCGCCGACGTCGGTGAGGAAGCCCTTGACACGCTCGAGCTGGATCTGGCTGGTGTCGGCCGGCGACAGGTCCCGGGCTACCAGAATGACCCGTTTGTCGATGTCCGAAATCTTGATGCTCTCGGCGCCGGTCAGGTGGTGCATGATGCGGTCCGAGACATGGATGATGTCGGCGGCCCGCTCCTTGAGGTAGGGGTCCTCCATACTCTGGAACATGCTCTTGATCTGGCCCACGACCGTCTTGAGCGCCCATTCCGCATTGACCTTGTCTTCCTGGATCAGGTTGATGGTGCGGCCGAAGAGCATCTTGTCGTCGAACAGGAGCAGATGGGTCTCCAGGATGTTGGTCTGCTGCTGGAGGTCCTCGGGCATGCCGCTGATGATCTGCCGCAGGTCGTCCTTGGCTGTGATGACGGCTTTTTTAAACCGGTTGATCTCGTTGGCGGCCCGGTCGGGGTTGATAAAATATTTGGGGACCACTTTGACGCCTTCCCGATCCACCAGGTAGGCTTTGCCGATGCAAATACCGGGCGAGGCGCCGATTCCCTGCAGTTTGAATTCTTTGGCTTCGGTGGGCAACATGGCCGCCTATTCTCCAAACCCGGCTTCCACCAGGTCGATGATCTGATTCAATATGGGGCGGTCCGCCGCATTTTCAATGCGCACCACGATTTCGGTGCCTTGGTTGCAGCCCAGGGTCAGCAGGTCGATGATGCTGGCGGCATCCACTTCCTCGATATCGCGCGCGACCCAGACCTTATACCTTGCTTTCTGGGCCACTTCCGCTATTTTGGCAGCGGAACGGGCATGCAGGCCAAGCTCGTTGATAATCGTCGCGGGACGAAGCAGTTTTGCGTCGGAGTTATTCATGGGTACGTTGTCAAGGATTCCTTTGAAAAAGCCCTTATCTATATATTAAATTCATCGTGTTGGCAATATCCCGCCCAAATCGGCGGTGCCTGCCGGCCGATGGCCGTTGACCCTGAATGAAAGGAATGTGAATGGAAAAACAGTTCATTATCGATGACTTGAAACTGGGCGAGTCCTGGCGTTTGTTTCGCATCCTAGGGGAGTTTGTGGAAGGGGTCGAAAAGTTGCACGACCTGGGACCGGCGGTGAGCATTTTCGGATCGGCCCGCACGGATCCCAAAGATCCGGCCTACGCCATGGCGGCGCACACGGCCGCCCTGTTTGCCAAAGAGAACTTTGCCGTGATCACCGGCGGGGGCGGCGGGGTCATGGAAGCGGCCAACAAGGGGGCGGCCGAGGCGGGCGGTGTTTCCGTGGGACTCAACATCAGCCTGCCCTTCGAGCAGAAGCCCAACCCCTATGCCAACATCCAGCTCCAATTCCACTATTTCTTCGTTCGCAAGGTCATGTTCGTCAAATACGCCATGGCCTACATCATCATGCCGGGCGGGTTCGGCACCCTGGACGAGTTGTTCGAGGCGATGACCCTTATCCAGACCCACCGCATCCGCCCGCTGCCGGTATTCCTCATGGGCTCCGACTACTGGAAGGGGCTGGTGGACTGGATCCGGGACCGCCTGCTCAAGGAAAACCGCATATCGCCGGAAGATATCGACATATTCCAGGTGATCGATGAACCCGAGGAAGTGGTGAAAGCCGTCAAGAAAGTGGTCATCATCTGACCGGCCCGGCAGCGCCGGGCCATCCTCGCCTTCCAGACCGGCCTCCCAACCGGCTGGACTAACGTCCGGTCGGTTGGGAGGCGCTTTTCCTCTTTTCCTTATGAGTATTCTCCAATAATTTTATAATCTAAAATAATTTTATAATGTTATCGAATATATGCAAGGGGCGAGAAAGCTCTTGACTAAACGAAAACTAAAATATAGAGAGTGATATACCAAATGAATATTATTCATTTGGTTTGTTTGATCGTACGAGGGGAGCATCTGAAGCGGCACCAAATTCCGAAAAAAAGACCGATCGCCCCGCCTTGCATGACCGCATGCAAGGGGGGGACCGCCCAAAAAGGCAAGACAGGCATGACAGATCCCAATACGGGGCAATTCCCGATACATCGCAACCCTGATGAAGCCCGACCAACCCATGCGGCGGTTCATCGGGGTTTTTCAATGGCATCCCGGAAGTCGACCCCAACCCCCGCGTACCGTTGTGCTGGAGGGGTGGTGGGGTGGACGAGTCGACTGAACTAGGGGAACCAACGCGGCCATGTCACAAGACAACCTTCGCATCGAATCGGCCACACTGGACTTTGGCGGGTTGCGCGCCCTGTCCAATGTCGACATTACCATCGAGTCGGGCTTGATCACCTCGGTCATCGGCCCCAACGGGGCCGGCAAAACCAGCCTGCTGAACTGCATTTCCGGTTTTTATCACCCCACCCGGGGCGAAATCCATTTCGGCGCGCGCCGCCTGACCCACGCCTCGCCCCACCAGGTTTCCAGCCTCGGTATAGCGCGGGCTTTCCAGAACATCGAACTTTTCAGCGGCATGACCGTGCTCGACAACCTCATGCTGGCCCGGCATCAGAAGCTGCGCTACAACTTTTTGCAGGCCCTGCTCTATTTCGGCGCCGCTTCCCGGCTGGAGGCCGAAAACCGCGGCTTTGTGGAAGACATTATCGATTTCATGGAGCTGGAGCCTTACCGCAAAAGCACGGTGGGCAGCTTGAGCTACGGGGTTCAGAAGCGGGTCGAGGTGGCCCGGGCGCTCACCATGGGACCCCGGATCCTGCTGTTGGACGAGCCCATGGCGGGCATGAACATCGAGGAGAAGGAAGACATGGTGCGCTTCATCCTCGATATCCAGAAAGAGCGCGATATCACTGTCGTCCTGGTGGAGCACGACCTGGGGGTGGTCATGGATATCTCCGACCGGATCTATGTGCTCGATTTCGGCCAGTTGATCGGCGCCGGACGGCCGGAGGAGGTGGCGGGGAATGCGGCGGTCATCGAAGCCTACATCGGCGAAGAGTGACGGATGCGGCATTGGGCCAATATCGGCGTTGCCCGGCATGCTTCGTCGCTGCGGCGTACCTGGTGTACGCCTCACTTCTCAGCATTTGGGCGCCGTATCTTGGACCAATGCCGCATCCGTTACGTCGGGAGAGCACGATACGAGGCAATTTTTTCGGTAACCATGACAAGGAAAGATTGACGACTTCATAAATGGAAGACCGCGACGACCTGTTAAAGTACACGATCCCCCAGCTGCTGCGCTGGCGGGTGCGGCAATCCGGCGACAAGGTGGCCCTGCGGGAAAAGGATTTCGGCCGCTGGAACACCTTCACCTGGAAAGATTACTACGACCACGTGCGCAAGTCCGGATTGGGCCTGGCCCGACTCGGCCTGGAGAAGGGCGACCGGATTGCCCTCATCGGGGACAATATCCCCGAGCTGCTGTTCGTGGCTGTCGGGGCCCAGGCTCTGGGGGGCATCTCGGCCGGGCTCTACCAGTCCAGCCTGCCCAAGGAGATCGCCGGCATCCTGAACTACCTGGGGGTCAGCATCGTCTTTTGCGACGACCAGGAGCAGGTGGACAAGCTGATCGAGGTCCGTCAGGAAATCCCCCAGGTGCGCAAGGTGATCTTCGAAGATCCGCGTGGCATGCGCAGCTACCGTTCGGATGACTGGTTCATGTCCATCGAGGAGCTCTACCGCATGGGTGATGCGGTGCACGCCGAGGCCCCCGAGCGCTTCGAGCAGTTGGTGGACCAGGGCGCACCGGACGACATCTGCCATCTCTGCCTCACGTCGGGCACCACCGGGCTGCCCAAGGGGGCCGAGATGATGCACCGCAACTACATCAACATGGGGTTGCAGATCACCAAGGTCGATCCCCTGGAAGAAACGGACGAATATCTCTCCTTTCTGCCCTTCGCCTGGATTGGCGAGCAGATGAACTCCTTCGGGGTGGCGCTGGCCACGGGCATCACCGTCAATTTCCCGGAATCCGTGGAAACCGCCATGGAAGACCTGAAGGAGATCGGGCCGCACTTCGTCTTCGGGGCCCCGCGCATCTATGAGACCATCCGCTCCCAGATCTGGCTCAAGATCGACGAATCCTATCGTCTGAACCAGGCCTTCTACCGCTATTTCATGACGGTGGGGGAGGTGGCGGCCACCTACCGCATGTCCGGCAAGGCCATGCCACCCTTGCTGCGTTTCAAGGCCTGGCTCGGCCAGACCCTGGTATTCCGGCCCCTGATCAACCAAATCGGTTTTCTCCGGCTGCGGCGGGCTTATACCGGCGGCGCGGCCCTGGGGCCGGAGCTGTTCACTTTTTACCAGGCCATCGGCATCAACCTGAAGCAGATCTATGGCCAGACCGAGATTACAGGCATCGCCTACATGCACTCGGACGGCGACGTGACCCCGGATACGGTGGGCATCCCGCTGCCCAGGACCGAGTGCAAGATCTCCGAGGAAGGGGAGATCCTCTCCCGTTCGCCCTCGGTCTGCCGGGGCTACTACAAACTGCCCGAAAAGACCGCCGAACTGTTGACCGAGGGCTGGCTGCACTCCGGCGATGCGGGCTACATCGACGACAAGGGGCATCTGGTGGTGATCGACCGGCTGACGGACGTGATGCACAACCGCACCGGGGAGATGTTCAGCCCCCAGTTTCTGGAGAACAAGCTCAAGTTCAGTCCCTACATCAAGGAGGCCGTGATTTTCGGCGACCAGCGCGACTTTGTCTCCGCCCTGATCAATATCGATCCGATCATCGTGGGCAAATGGGCCGAGGACCGGGGCATCTCCTTTACGACCTTCATGGACCTGTCCCTCAGGCCGGAGGTGGCCGAGTTGATCGGCCAGCAGATCGGCGACTTCAACCGCAACGTGGAAAAACCCCACTTCCGCATCCGGCGCTGGGCCATGCTCTACAAGCTCCTGGATGTGGACGACGGCGAATTGACCAAAACCGGCAAGATTCGGCGCAAGTACGTCCGTGAAAAGTACGAAGAACTCTACCAGGCGCTCTACGACGAGACGGTGGGGGAGAAAAAGGTTCAGGCCCAGTTCCAATACCAGGACGGCCAAATCACCACCGTGGAAACCCTGCTGCCGTTTTACACGATGGAAGAGGTGTCATGAGTTATTTTTTTCAGCTGGTCGTCAGCGGCATCGTCGTGGGGTCGATCTATGCCCTGTCGGCGTTGGGATTCGTTCTGATCTACAAATCCAGCCGGGTGCTGAACATCGCCCACGGGCAAATCATCGCCGGCGGCGCTTTTATCACTTACGCCCTCACCGTCTGGATCGGCCTTCCCATCCTCCTCTCGTTTGTGGCCAGCATGGTGATCACCTTTTTTCTGGCCATGAGTGTCGAGCGGGTCTTCCTGCGCCGGCTGATCGGGGAGCCCATCATTTCGGTCATCATGGTGACCATCGGCCTGATGTCCATCCTGGACGGGGTCATTTACCTGACCCCCTTCGGCTCGATGAACTATTCCTTCCCGGAGTTTCTGCCGACCACCCCCATCAGCCTGGGAGACGTATCCATCTCCTGGACCCAATTGATGGGGGTGATCATTACCGCCATTCTGATCGGGGCCTTTTCGTGGTTTTTCAAACGCGCCACCCTGGGGATCAGCATGCGTGCGGTATCCGACGACCAGTTGGCTTCCATGAGCGTGGGCATTTCCGTGCCGCGGGTCTTCGGCCTGGCCTGGGCCATGGCCGGCCTCAGCGCGGCCGCGGCCGGCGGCATCATCGGCAACATTACCGGGCTGAACTTCGAAACCTTGCAGGCTTTTGGCATTACCGTATTTCCGGTGGTCATCCTGGGGGGGCTGGATTCCATCATCGGCGCCGTGGTGGCGGGCATCATCATGGGGCTTATCCAGCAATTCGCCTCGGGCTATCTGGACGGCAACTGGGGGCTCAACGGGACCGCCGATGTGCTGCCTTATATCATTCTTCTGATTATTCTCCTGTTCAAGCCCCACGGCCTGTTCGGGACGCATGAAATCGAGCGAGTCTGAACCATGTCGACCAATCGATGGTTTGCCACAGGGAATTTTTTCACCAGCTACCGGGAAGAGCAGCGGATCTTCAAGACGCACGTCGACCGGCTGTTTTTTATCGCCTTCATCGTCAGCCTCTTCGTCTGGCCGCTCTTCATCGCCACCAGCAACCGCAATATGCTCGTGATCAACAACATGCTGATCGCCGTGGTGGCGGTTTACGGCCTGAATCTGGTGACCGGATTCGCCGGACTGATCTCCATCGGCCACGCCGCCTTTGTGGGCATCGGCGCCTATACCCTGGCCGCAACGGCCCGCACCATCGGTGACAGCCATGTCCTGATCACCCATGCCTGGCCCCTCATGATCATCGTTTCCGGTCTGGTGGGGGCGGCCTTCGGCGCCTTCGTGGGGCTGCCGGCCATGCGTCTCAAACATCTCTATCTGGCCATCGCGACCCTCTCGTTTCAGATGATTTTCACCTGGACCATCAAATTCATGACCTTTTTCAACCAGGGCCAGATGATACCGGTGGGCCGGGTCTACTGGATTACGGGCCGTATCGGGCGCAGCAACCATTATTTCTTCTGGTACTATGTGATTTTAGTGACGGCGGTGATCTGCGGTCTGGCCGTCCGCAACCTGCTGCGCACCCGCTATGGGCGCTGCCTGGTGGCGGTCCGGGACAACGACCGGGCCGCGGACGCCATGGGGATGCACCCGGGGCTGACCAAAGTCTATGCCTTTGCCCTGGCGGGGTTTTTCGCCGGAGTCGCCGGAGCGTTGCATACCTATATGTATCGCGGGGCCGGCTTCGAGTCGTTCACCCTGCACCACTCGATCATCTACCTGGCCATGGCCATCGTGGGGGGGCTGGGCACCCTGCCGGGGAGTTTTCTGGGTCCGGTGGCCATTCAGGCCCTCCAGCTGCAGATGGAACATCTTTCCGAATGGGCCGGCCACTATCTGCCCGCCAGCATGAATCTGGCCACGGCCCTGAAGCCCCTCGGATTCGGCCTGGTGATCGTCCTGTTTTTGATGTTCGAACCGCGGGGAGTGGCCAACTGGTGGCGTATTTGCCGTTCGTATGTCAAGCTCTGGCCCTTCCGTTATTAAGGAGTGATCATCCATAAATGGTAGAATTCGGTTCCTGGCAAGGCTCGAGCGCGTTTTCCCATTTCGCGGGACTTCCCATCCGATTGATTCCGAACGGTGGGTGTCAACCGGAGGAATAGCGCGCGATTTCGAGGATTGAAAACAAGCGCGAACGCGGCCAGGGGCCGAAGGATGCCATCTACGGATGGGCACTAGGGAGGTTCCGGGATATCGGGCGGCCCGCGATAAGCCGCGGCGCCGCCGAACGAGGTTCACCCATCACCAATAAAGGGGGAGAAATGAAAAGAAATCTTCATCGGCTATGGGTTGTTGCAATAGCACTTGGGTTGGCCGTCATGCTCACGGTACCGGCCCAGGCCGCCGAAACCTACCAGCTCGGTTTGTCGCTGGCCATAACCGGTCCCACCTCGGATGCCGGCAATCCTTACTCCAAGGGCGTGGAAGACTATATCAATTTCGCCAACGAGACCAAGATCCTGGGGGATGCCAAGATCGACTGCCCCATCCGCGACGACATGTACGAGACCGCCGTGACCAAACGCAACTTCGAGGATTTCCTCGATCAGGGCATGGTGCTCTTCCTGAGCTATGCCACGGGTGCCAACCAGGCCCTGGCCCAGGACTACAACGAGGTCAAGATTCCGGTAATCCCGGCCTCCATGGATAGTTCGCTGGTGAAGGCCTCCCCGTACATTTTTCTCCCCATTCTCTCCTATTCCCACCAGTATGTCGGCGCGGCCGAATACGTGGCGAAACATCACAAGGGGAGCGGTGTGCCCAAGGTGGCCGCGTTTATTCATCCTTCGGCCTTTGGGCGGGCGCCCCTGGCGGATTTCAAGGCGGCTCTGGCCGCGGGATTGAAGCTGGATCTGGTCGAGGTCGTCGAACACGGCAAAGATCTGGACAACAGCGCTCTTCTGCAGCGGCTCAAGAGCAAAGGGGTCCAGTATGTGCTGTGCCAGACGGTCCAGTCGCCGGTGGCCACCCTGCTCAACGATGCCCAGCGCCTGGGCATGACGGCCAAGACCTTCGGCGAACCCGGGAAGATCACCTTCCTGGGCGCCCACTATACCGGCGGCAACGACTTGATCGCCCTGGCCGGTTCCGCGGCGGAAGGGTATTACTGGACCACCGCCTACCATGTGACCTCCGAACCGGGCCCCTGGAGAGACTGGCAGCTCGATATGGCCAAAAGATTCGGACGCGACGAGAAGACGGCCAACTCCCACAACTATGCCTGCGGCATGATGGCGGCCCAGATCGCCGTGGAGGCCATCCGCCGCACCCGTGACGCCGGCCAGGAAGTCACGATGGCGTCGCTTTACGATACCCTTAACCAGATGAACGGGGACAAAGCTTTTAGCACGGTGCTCGCCGTCGGGCCGGTGACGTATTCCCCGACCGACCGCATGGGGGTTGATGTCGTCCAACTCTACGGCGTCAAGGACGGGGCATTCATGTCCGTGGGCAAGCCGTTCAAGCCGGAATTCATGAAATAGGAAAGGGATCGCTCTCCCGGCGTTTTTCTTCAAAAGTAACCCTGTACGAATCGAATCGAGGCCATGGAAACGAATGCCCCGGACCGTCCGCTTCTGGAAGTCAACAACATCGAAGTGGTTTACAACGACATCATTCAGGTATTGCGGGGCGTAAGCCTGTCGGTGCCCAAGGGCCGCATCGTGGCCCTGTTGGGCACCAACGGGGCCGGCAAGACCACCACGCTGCGCGCCATCAGCGGCCTGCTCAAGCCGGAAAACGGATTCATCCGGGACGGCTACATCAAGTTCAACGGCCATGATGTGACCAACCGTCTGGGGACCGAGGTAGTGAAACAGGGAGCGGTGATGGTGCCCGAAGGGCGGCGCGTTTTCAAACACCTGACCGTGGACGAGAACATCCTGGTGGGATCCATCACCCGCACCGACGGCGGCCGCAAGATTCGCGCCGACCACGAGCAGATGTACAAACACTTCCCGCGGCTGGCGGAAATCACCAACCGCATGGCGGGCTACTGCTCCGGCGGCGAGCAGCAGATGATCGCCATCGCCCGGGCTCTCATGGCGGCCCCCCAGATGCTGATGCTGGACGAGCCCTCCCTGGGCCTGGCGCCCCTGCTGGTGAAGGAGATCTTCCGCAATATCGAGATCATCAACCAGGAATTGCAGACCACGATTCTGGTGGTGGAGCAGAATGCCAAGATCGCCCTGAAGATCTCCGACTACGCCTACATCATGGAATCGGGCAAGATCGTCATGGAAGGGTCCTCCCAGGAACTGCAGAACAATCCGGATGTCAAAGAGTTCTACATGGGGGTTACCCAGGGCGGGGGACGGAAGTCGTTTAAAGAGGTGAAGTCGTATAAACGCCGGAAGCGCTGGATGTAGCCGTTGGGCTTATCAGACGGCGCTTTTTGGCCCCTGCCGGCGTTCTCGCCCTTTTGGCGCCGCAGGCGTAGCCCACGCTACGTCGAGGACGGCAAAAGGGTCTGCGGCCTTGGCAGGGAACCAAAATTCACCGCCTGATAAGCCCAACAGGTACTGCAGGCGGCGCCTTTTGGCCCCCTGCCGGCGTTCTCGCCCTTTTGCCGTCCTCGACGTAGCGTGAGCTACGCCTGCGGCGCCAAAAGGGTCTGCGGCCTTGGCAGGGAACCAAAAGGCGCCGTCTGATAAGCCCAACAGGGACTGCAGGCGACACCTTTGGCCCCCTGCCGGCGTTTTCGCCCTTTTGCCGTCCTCGACGTAGCGTGAGCTACGCCTGGGGCGCCAAAAGGGTCTGCGGCCTTGGCAGGGAACCAAAATTCACCGCCTGATAAGCCCAACAGGGACTGCAGGCGACACCTTTGGCCCCCTGCCGGCTTCTCGTCCTATTGCCGTCCTCGACGTAGCGTGAGCTACGCCTGGGGCGCCAAAAGGGTCTGCGGCCTTGGCAGGAACAAGTTGAGCTACCCCGGGCGCATCACGTATTGGCCTGATGGGCGCGCTTCTTTTTCCTGTTGATCTAAATCAGTGTTTTTGGCACATGTAAGGTTGCGAAAAAGCCTGTCGATGAGAGGGGGGCGTTGACCGTGCAGAAAAAATATCTAGTAGCATACAACGGGTCGGAGGCTTCCAGGGTGGCTTTGGAATTGGCCAAGCATCAGGCCGTGCTGCGGGGATCCCATGTGGACATCGTGACATCCATGGAGGGCGGCCCCAAGGAAAAGCCCGAGGCCATCAGTGAGGCCAATTTTCTTCTGGAAGAGGCCGGCAAAGACCTCAAGGCGGCCGGTGTCGTCTGCGCGGTGCACCAACTTGTGCGGGGCTTGTCGCCGGGCGAGGATGTCGTTAAATTCGCCGAAGACAATGAGACCGATTTTATCTTCGTGGGCATCGAGAAGAAGTCCCGCGCCCAGAAAATCCTCCTGGGCTCCACAGCCCAGTACATCATCCTCAAGGCGGGCTGCCCGGTGGTGACGGTCAAGCCCTGAGCTTGGCCCCGGACAGCGCATCCCACCCTCCGCGGCTTTCCCACCGATTCTCTTTGGGGCCGGATCCCGTCGGATCACGATCCGGCCGCCTACGGTTTGTCTGCCGGCCGGCCTCACAGGGGCAGACGGCGCAGGAAAGGCCGGACGCCCAGCTGATCTTCGAGCTGACGGCGAACCGCAAGGGCCTTGTTCTCGTCGTTATAGGGGCCGACCGTGACCTTGTGCCAGGCGGTTTGTTGGCGCATTTCCGTATGAATGGCGGCCGGGAATCCTTGTGCGGAAAGGATATCCCGCTGCTCCAGGGCCAACTGGCGGTCCAAATAGGCACCGACCTGCAGTTCGTAATGCCAGGTAGCGGCCGGGGGGGCAGACCCGTCGGGGCCGGGAATACGATCGGCCAGAAAGCGGGTAAGCTCATCCACCGCCCGGACGATCTGGCTGTCGCGCAGATTCCATCCCGTGCGGGCGCTGCTCAGGGGGATGCCCAGGGGGGTCAGGGGCAGGCTGCCGTCCTGCAGGAGGGCCACATAACGGTCCGACCAGAGACGCCGACCGTCCTGGGTGCTGTAAATCATGATCGTGGCCCCGACGCTTACGTGGGAGTAGATTCCCATATACAAGCGTTCATATTCGGTCACCGTGCCGGATACGACGGCATCGCAGCCCAGCCGGCCCCCCAGCCGGCGGAGACTCTGCGGGGTCAGTGCGCCGGCCGCTAAATCTTTTTCGTCTTCCAATACACGATCCACCTGAAACAACTCCACATCCTGGAACGGACGATGGCTGAGGTGGCCGTACAGGCCTTCCCGGACCATCCGGCCCAGTTCCGGCATGTCGGTCTGGTTGGCGAAAGGGAGGATCGCGATGGACCGCGGGGCCGCACCGTCGTGGAGGGTGCTCATCTCCTGGTAGACGACCTGCGGTCGGGAGAGGCAGCCGGTGATCGTCATCACGAGGACCAGCAGGATCATTGTCATCGGCGGCGTCCGCGGATGCTGTCGGGCCCGTTGGCTCTGGGATTCTTGATGTGTCATGGCGGCCTTGAAAAAATAATCGCGGGTGCCTTTGGCGCTGCTCTACAGGAAAATCCTCCGCGCTTCGCTGCGTCTGGCGGTGACCAAAAGAAGCACAAGTCATTTAACGCGCCGTTGGCGCGAATGTCAAAACCAACCCGGGGGCCTGCTGATTGACTCGGCAAGGAGGATAACGTATAGTGACTCACTCTGGAAAGCGACATTATTGCGAGGCCTTTGTAAGATAAGGATGTCTGGCAGAGGCCGTTCCCCTTGCCCCCCAAGGAGGATAGATCGTCATGATCAGGACCGAAATCTCTCTTTTTTTGCAGAATGCGCCGGGTGCGCTGGCCAAGCTTTCGACGCTTTTTTCCGAAACCGGCATCAACATCGACGCCATCACGATCCAGGATGCGTCCAGCTACGTGCAGGAACTCTTCCGGGCCCGGGGCAAATCCCTCAAGCGCATCGCTTCGGCCGCCAGCTACAACTCCATGCGCAAGGATTCCGCCGAATATGCCCTGATCCGCCTTCTGCCGGCCGACGGCAAAACAAATGCCGCCATCGACCTGCTTTCCAAGAACGACTATCTCTTCGACATGCTGCCGGTCATCGCGTTGGAGCTGGAAAATCGTCCGGGGGCTATGGCGGAGGTGACCGCCAAGTTCGGCGAAGCCGGCATCAACATCAACTATGTATACGGATCGGTGTCCTCTCCGGAGGAAAAATGCCTGTTCGTTTTTTGTCCGGAAGATATCGATCTGGCATCGAAAATTTTTAGCGATCACCCCTAAAACAGCCCAGGGCTCATGGCAAGGCGCGCGACCCCGGAGTCCTGCCATGAGTCTGCGTTACCACAGACGGCGCTGATAAGCCGTCGCCCATCCCTGCGTCACTTTCCCGGGCAAACCGGTCCCCCCCGCTCCTCTTGCTGAAATGCCATGCCCGCTGCCCGGGCACGACCACCCAATTATTTCCTCCAAACCCATAAACTTTTGCGGCGGCGTGCCGATAATGAGGGCAGGAGGACGTTAGACTCATGTACCAACAAAGCGATTGTGCTGAAAAAATTAGAGAAATCAAACACGAGGCCCAGGAAAGGGGCGTCGAAGCGTCGTCTCCCAGCGACCAGGTGCGCAAGCAGATCCTGATCGTTGACGACGAACGCCCGATCCGGATGCTCTTGCAAAAGATCCTGGAGACCAATGGCTACGACTGCCGGGCCGCCGAAAACGCGGCCGAGGCACGCGTCCTGATGTCCGCCCAGGCCAGTGATCTGATCCTGTGCGACATCAACATGCCCGGGGAATCCGGTCTGGACTTCATCCGCCATGTGCTCAAGGCGTTCCCCGACACGGCGGCCATCATGGTGTCGGCCATCGGCGATCCCCTGTTGGCGGAGTCCATGCTCCAGTTAGGCGTTTATGACTACATCATCAAACCCATGGACCGCAACGGCATCCTGATCAGTGTGGCCAATGCCTTCCGCCGGCGCGACCTGGAAATTGCCAACCGTTCCTACCGGCGCAATCTCGAAGAAATGGTGGATGAGCGCACCGACTCCCTCCAGCGCAGTATGAAAAAACTGGAAAACGCCATGAACGGCATCGTGCGGGCCATTGCCCACACGGTTGAGACGCGTGATCCGTACACCGCCGGCCATCAGCGCCGGGTGGCCGATCTGGCCGTGGCGCTGGCCCAGGCCGTGGGGTTTGAGGCGGAAATGATCGAAGCCGTGCGCATGGCCGCCATTATCCACGATTTGGGCAAGATCAGCGTCCCGGCCGAGATCCTGAGCAAGCCCAGCCGATTGACGGTCAACGAGTTCAACCTGATCAAGGAACACCCCCAGGTGGGCTACAATATTCTCAAGGATATCGAATTCCCCTGGGAAATTGCCACCATGGTCTACCAGCACCACGAGAAGCTGGATGGCAGCGGCTATCCCTTAGGCCTTTCCGGGGACGAGATCCTGCCTGAGTCGCGCGTGCTGACCGTGGCCGATGTGGTCGAGGCCATGGCCTCCCACCGCCCCTACCGGCCGGGGTTGGGCATTGACATCGCCCTGGAGGAAATCCAGAAGAACCAGGGCCGGCTCTATGATCCGAAAGTGGCCGCCGCCTGCCAGAGCCTTTTCAAGGAGGAGCGCTTTTCTTTCGAGAAGTAAAGCGGTTGGTTTCAAACGTGCCCTTGCGGCGTCGTGCCGCCTGACGCATTCCTTCAGCAGATGCCATCCCCTCAAGAACCCATCAGATGGGAAATCCTGTTCTGCGGGATATCCCGGCTTCGTCTCGATTTCGAGCGCCCCCCATTTTGAGATGGGTCCTAGGCCATGTGGGTCTTGGGCGTGCGCTTGTCTTTGAGCAGATGGTTGCTGATGACCACGCGCTGAATTTCCGAGGTGCCCTCATAGATGGTAAAAACCCGGGCATCCCGATAATAGCGTTCCACCGGATAATCCTTGGTGAAGCCGTAGCCGCCGTGGATCTGAATGGCCTTGGCCGTGAGGCGATTGACCATTTCCGAGGCAAAGAGTTTGGCCATGGAGGCCTGGCGGGTATATTTGGCTTTCTGGTCCTTCATGGCCGCGGCGGACATGGCCAATTGGCGGGCAGCTTCCAATTCGGTGGCCATGTCGGCCAGCATCCAGCGCAGCCCTTGAAACTTGGCGATTTTCTGCCCGAATTGGACCCGTTCCTGGGCGTATTTGATGGAGGCGTCCAAGGCGGCCTGGGCCACGCCGATGGATTGGGCGGCGATGCCGATACGTCCGCCATCCAGGGCCGTCATGGCCAGTTTGAAGCCCTCGCCCTCCTGCCCCAGAAGGTTTTCGGCCGGCACCCGGCAATCGTCGAAGATCAGGTCAGTGGTGTCCGAGGCCCGCAGCCCCATCTTGTCTTCCTCGTGACCCACCTTGAAGCCGGGGGTGCCCTTCTCCACGATGAAGGCGCTGATGCCCCGGTGACGCTGGGCTTCGTCGGTCTTGGCGGTGACGATCACCAGACCGGAGTTCTTGCCGGTGGTGGTAAAGCGCTTGGTGCCGTTGATCACATAGGCGTCCCCGTCCCGGACGGCGGAGGTGATCTGGCTGACCGGGTCGGAGCCGGCTTCCGGTTCCGTCAGGGCGAAGGCGCCGATTATTTTGCCCGCCGTCAGTTGGGGCAGGTATTTGGCTTTCTGCCCCTCCGAGCCATAGCGCAGGATGCTTTCGCAGACGATGGAATTGTGGACGGACATGACCACGGCGGTGGCGGCGCAGGCGTAGGCGATTTCCGACAAGGCCAGGACGTAGCTGATGGTGTCGGCTCCCTCGCCGCCGTATTCGGGGGGCACCATCATGCCCATGAGCCCCAGTTCGGCCATCTTTTTGAGGTTGCCGGCCGGGAATTCCTTGGTACGGTCGCGTTCCGCTGCGGTCGGGGCGATGACTTTGCGGGCAAATTCCCGCACCATGGCCTGGATCATCAACTGCTCGTCGGTAAACCGGAAAAGCATGCCGTCCTCCTGTTCATCCATTTGGGGCTAAAATGGCGAGGGGTCTCTGAGCGGGTCAGGGGCCGTAGACCACCACCAGCATCTCGACGCGCCGATCGCTGATATTGCGCATACGGTGGCGAATGCCGGAATTGAAGTGCAGGGAGTCGCCCTCTTCCAGAACGTTGATATGCTCCCCCACGGCGATTTCGACGGCGCCTTGCAGCACGTAGACGAATTCTTCGCCCTCATGCTGGTAGCCCACCCCCTCGTGGTCCTGCCGCGGCTCGATGGCCACCTTGAAGGCCTTGAGGTGTTTGTTTTCGGCGCCCGGCGTCAGGGTGGCGTAGGCGTAGTTGTCCGTCCGTTTGGTATAGGCCTGCACCCGGTCCTGTACGGCCGAGGCCTGCTCCCGCAGAAAGAACGTGGAGTCGATTTCCAGGGCGCGGGCGATCTGCAGCAGGGCACCCACCGGGGGAATTTTCTTGCCGGCTTCGATCTCTTTCAGATAGTCGATGGCAAACCCGGTATCGTTGGCCATGGCCTCCAGCGTAATGTTCTTCTTGGAGCGCACCTTTTTGATCTTCTGACCTACGGTTTCCATTTCGCTTTTCTTCTTTTGCGCCATGACGCCTCCTTAGTTCCTGCTTTGTTACAATCCGATCATTTCGATCCCCGATCGTAGCGGTAGAACCCCTGTCCGCTCTTGTGGCCCAGCCAGCCGGCTTCCACGTATTTGCGCAGCAGGGGACAGGGCCGGTATTTGGAATCGCTGAAGCCGTTGTAAAGGGTCTCCATGATGGCCAGGCAGGTATCCAGACCGATCAGGTCCGCCAGGGCCAGGGGCCCCATGGGGTGGTTCATGCCCAGCTTCATGACCGTATCGATAGCCTCGGCCTCCCCCACCCCGTGGTAGAGGCAGAAAACAGCCTCGTTGATCATGGGCATGAGGATGCGGTTGGCGATGAAGCCGGGGAAATCGTTGGCTTCGGCCGGGATTTTGCCGAAGCGCTCGGAAAGGGACCAGGTGAGCGCAAAGGTCTCCTCCGAGGTGGCCAGCCCCCGGATGACTTCCACCAGTTTCATGACCGGCACGGGGTTCATGAAATGCATGCCGATCACCTTGTCCGGCCGGCCGGTCTGGGCGGCGATGCGGCCGATGGGAATCGAGGAGGTGTTGGTGGCCAGAATCGTGTCCGGCGGGCAGATGCGGTCCAGATCACGGAAGATGCCGAATTTCAGGTCTTCCCGTTCGGTGGCTGCTTCCACCACAACATCCGCTTCGGCCATATCCTTGAGATCGGTGCTGGGCTTGATGCGCCCCAGGATGGCGCTTTTTTCATCGGCGCCCAGGCGCCCCTTGGCAACACCGCGCTCCAGGTTGGCGGCGATAACGCCCAGGCCCCTGTCGACGAATTCCGGCTTGATGTCGTTCATGATCACTTGCAGCCCGCTGGCGGCCGCCACCTGGGCGATGCCGTTGCCCATCTGGCCCGCGCCCACCACACCGAAGACTTTGACTTCCATGCTTTCCTCCTAGTGAAAAACGGTTCAAGGATTCTGGGATTCAAGGGCCGAGGGTATAAAGGCGGTTCACGTTCACTTGAACCCTTGACCCCTCGGATCCTTGGTCCCTTGTCGTTATGGTCTCGTTACCACCAGCGCCACGGCTTCGCCGCCGCCCAGGCAGAGGGAGGCCAGGCCGGTCTTGCTGCCCCGGCGCTCCATTTCGTACAACAGGGTCACCAGCACCCGGCCGCCGCTGGCCCCGATGGGATGTCCCAGGGACACGGCCCCGCCGTTGACGTTTACCTTGGCCGGATCCATGTCCAGTTCCCGCAGCACCGCCAGGGTGGAACCGCTGAAGGCTTCGTTGATCTCGAAGAGGTCTACGTCTGCGATGCCGATCCCCTGTTTGGCCAGGCATTTGGGAACGGCCCAGATGGGCGCCACCAGCACGTATTTCATGTCAATCCCGTAGGATGCCTGGGCCCCGACGCGGGCCAGGATCCGGCAGCCGGCCGCCTCGGCCTTTTCCCGGGCCATGACCACCAGGGCGGCGGCGCCGTCGCTGATGATGGAAGCGTTGCCGGCCGTGGCCGTGCCGGTTTTCTGGAAGGCCGGCCGCATGGCGGCCAGGGCGTCATAAGAGGTTTCACGGACGCATTCGTCCTGATCAAAGACCTTTGCCGGGCCCTTGCGCTGGGGGATCTCCACCGGCAGGATCTCATCCTTGAACCGGCCCGCGGCGATGGCGTCCAGGGCACGGCGGTAGGACTCGGCTGCGTAGCGGTCCTGGTCTTCCCGGGAGACCCCGTATTTTTCGGCGCACAGGTCGTTGGAGATGCCCATGTGGAAGTCGTTGACATGGTCCCACAAGCCGTCGTTGATCATGCTGTCCTTGAGAACGCCGCTGCCCATCCGGTAGCCGGTGCGGGCTTTATCCAGATAATGGGGGGCCATGCTCATGGTTTCCATGCCGCCCGCCACCACCACGTCGGCATCGCCCACCTGGATGGCCTGGGTTGCCAGCATGACGGCTTTGAGGCCCGAACCGCAAACCTTGTTGACCGTGATGCATTCCACCGCGTCGGGCAGGCCGGCCTTGACCGCGGCCTGTTTGGCCGGGTTCTGGCCGTAGCCCAGGGGCAGCACCTGGCCCATGATGGCCTCGTCCACGTCCTCTTTGGCGATGCCGGCCCGTTTTACGGCTTCGGCGATTACGAGGCCGCCCAACGTCGTGGCCCCCGTGGTGCTCAGGGTGCCGCCGAAGCTTCCCAGCGGCGTTCGCACCGCGCTGACAATGACAACCTCTCTCATATCTCCTCCTTGTGGGCGGATGCGTAAAACGCCCGATAGCGGCGTTACGCGAATTTCTCGTCGCTGCGGCGTACTTGAGTACGCCTCTCTCCTCAAAATCCGCAAGCCTTGTTCTCGAACGTTTTACGCATCCGCCCGAGTTGAATTGAACATTCACATTTCGATATTTAGGCGACTTTATAGATCGCAGCTTGGTGATTTGCGATGTATTTTTCAGTCTAAGCGAGTCTTGTTCTCGATGGCCTTTCTATATCCTGCGATTCAAGAAGCATGTCATAGGAAGTCATCCCGTTGTTGCCGCGGCCTGCAAAAATTCACTACACTCCTCGGGCACCGCAAGCCGTGGAGTCTTAAATGCTCCCTCTCGATAAAGGCTGCTGTCAGGCGGTAGATTTTCGATCCCGGCAAGGCCGCAGCCGATTGGCCCCCGCAGGCGCAGCGGCGCTGCGTCGAGGACGGACAAGGGGCGAAAAGATGCTGTCTGACGGCGGCCTTTTACATGTTGCGGCGGTATTTTCCGCCAACCTCATACAGCGCCCCGGTGATCTGGCCCAGGGAGCAGGTCTTCACAGCCTCCATGAGCTCGGCGAAGATGTTCCCGCCGGACAGGGCGGCCTGCTGCAGGCGTTCCAGGGCCTGGGGCGCCTCGTCCTGGTGGCGGGCGTGAAAGTCGGCCAGACGCTTGAGCTGGGAGGATTTCTCTTCTTCCGTGGCCCGGGCCAGCTCGACGCCCTCCGAGAGTTCGTCCTCGTGGGCATCCGGGTCGCGAAAAGTGTTGACCCCGATGATGGGCAGATCGCCGGTATGCTTCAGGGTTTCATAATAAATGGATTCCTCCTGGATCTGGCCCCGCTGGTAGCCGGTTTCCATGGCGCCCAGGACGCCGCCGCGTTCGGTGATGCGGTCGAATTCCAGCAGGACGGCCTCCTCCACCAGGTCGGTCAATTCGTCCACGATGAAGCTGCCCTGCAGCGGATTTTCGTTCTTGGCCAGGCCCCACTCCCGGTTGATGATCATCTGGATGGCCAGGGCCCGGCGCACCGATTCCTTGGACGGGGTGGTGATGGCCTCGTCGAAGGCGTTGGTGTGCAGGCTGTTGCAATTGTCGTAGATGGCGCACAGGGCCTGCAGGGTGGTGCGGATGTCGTTGAACTGGATGTCCTGGCTGTGCAGGGAGCGGCCCGAGGTCTGGATGTGGTACTTGAGCATCTGGGAGCGGGCCGAGGCGCCGTATTTATCCCGCAGGGCCACGGACCAGATGCGCCGTGCCACGCGGCCGATGACGGTGTACTCGGGATCCATGCCGTTGGAGAAGAAGAAGGAGAGATTCGGTCCGAAATGGTCCAGCGGCATGCCCCGGGAGAGATAGTATTCCAGATAGGTGAACCCGTTGGCCAGGGTGAAGGCCAGCTGGGAGATGGGGTTCGCGCCGGCCTCGGCGATATGGTAGCCCGAGATGGAGACGGAGTAGAAATTGCGGACGTTGTTTTCGATGAAAAAGGCCTGGATGTCGCCCATCATCTTGAGGGCGAAATCGATGGAGAAGATGCAGGTGTTCTGCCCCTGGTCCTCCTTGAGGATGTCGGCCTGGACCGTGCCGCGCACGTTGGCCAGGACGTCGACCCGGATCTGATGATAGACGTCTTGGGATGGTGCTTTGCCGTTTTCGGCCCGGTAGCGTTCCACCTGCTGATCGATGGCCGTATTGAGAAACATGGCCAGGACGATGGGGGCCGGCCCGTTGATGGTCATGGAGACCGATGTGCTCGGCGCGCAGAGCTCGAAGCCGCCGTAGAGCACCTTGACGTCGTCCAAAGTGCAGACGCTCACCCCGGAAGTCCCCACCTTGCCGTAGATATCGGGCCGCGGGTCCGGGTCGTAGCCGTAGAGGGTGACGGAATCGAAGGCCGTGGAAAGGCGTTTGGCGGCGCTTTCGGCCGAGAGCAGCTTGAAGCGGCGGTTGGTGCGGGCCGGGTCGCCCTCGCCGGCGAACATGCGGGTGGGGTCTTCGCCCACCCGTTTGATGGGGAAGACGCCGGCCGTGTAGGGAAAGTAGCCGGGCAGGTTTTCGCGCCGCAGCCAGCGGTAGATCTCGCCGGGGTCCTTGAAATGGGGCAGGGCGATTTTGGGAATCTTTTTGCGACACAGGGATTCGGAAAAGAGCGGGACGCGGATCTCCCGGTCGCGGACCTGATAGACCAGCTCGTCCTGTTGATACGCCTTTTGGGTCTTTTTCCAGCCCTCCACCAGGGCGGTGGTTTCCGGATCCAGGGCCTGACGGGCCTTAGCGGTGGCCTGGTTCAATGGCGCCAGCAACTCCCCGGTGGTATCGCCCGGGGTTTCAGCGGATAGGGTGCGGGCGGTTTCCTCCAGGTGCCATACCCGGCGCAACAGATCGGCCTGATCGTCGGTGCGGCGATGGTAGTGGCGTACGGTGTCCGCGATTTCGGCCAGGTAGCGGGTGCGTTCGGGCGGAATGATGATGGTCTTGGAGGAGGAGACCCGGGTGGCCGGGCGGGACAGCTGGGAGGCGAAAGCCACTCCGGTCTTTTCACTGATGGTGTCCAGTAGGCCGTGGTAGAGGGCGGTCACCCCGTCGTCGTTGAACTTGGAGGCGATGGTGCCGTAGACGGGCATTTCCTCCGGCGCCTTTTCAAAGGCCATCCGGTTGCGCTGCACCTGTTTACGCACGTCGCGCACGGCATCTTCGCCGCCGCGCTTTTCGAATTTGTTGACCACCACGATGTCGGCGAAATCGAGCATGTCGATTTTTTCGAGCTGGGAAGCCGCCCCGAATTCGGCGGTCATGACGTAGACGGAAATGTCTACCATATCGACGATGAGGGAGTCGCCCTGGCCGATGCCGGCGGTTTCGGCAATGATCAGATCGAAACCGGCCGCCTTGGCCACCTGGACGATGTCGCTCATGGCCTCGGGAATCTCGGTGTGGGAGCGCCGGGTGGCCAGCGAGCGCATATAGACCCGGGAATTGCCGATGGCATTCATGCGGATGCGGTCCCCCAGCAGGGCGCCGCCCGTCTTGCGGCGGGAAGGATCGGCGCTGATGATGGCCACGCGGAGGTCCTTGAGATCGAGGAGCATGCGCTGGATCAGCTCGTCGGTCAGCGACGACTTGCCCGAGCCGCCCGTACCGGTGATGCCGATCACCGGAATGGTGCGCTGGGGCGTGCGGGCCTGGAGTTCTTCCCGCAGTTGGGCCAGATGGCCGTTTTGCATGGCCTTGGCCTGCTCCACAGTGGTAATCAGATTGGCTACGAGCAGTTTGTTGTCAGGATCCAGCCGGCTCAGGTCGGGCGCCTGGCCGCTGGCCCGGGGAAAATCCATGGTTTTCACCATGTGGTTGATGATGCCTTGCAGCCCCAGGTGTGCGCCGTCTTCCGGGGAGTAGATCTTGGCCACGCCATAGGCCTCCAGCTCCCGGATTTCCTCCGGCACGATGACGCCCCCCCCGCCGCCGAAGACCTTGACGTGATCCGCTCCAGCCTCCTTGAGAAGATCCACCATGTACTTGAAGTATTCCACATGGCCGCCCTGATAGCTGGAAACGGCGATGCCCTGGACATCCTCCTCCACGGCGGCATCCACGATTTCCTGCACCGCGCGGTTGTGGCCCAGGTGGATCACTTCCACGCCGGTGCTCTGCAGGATGCGCCGGAAGATGTTGATGGAGGCATCGTGGCCGTCGAAAAGCGAGGTGGCCGTGACGACCCGGATGCTGTTTTGGGGCTGGTATACTTCAGTGGCTGCGGTCATAAACCCTCCTTACATCCACCATGGAAGGGCGCTGCAGGCCAGCGCCCTTTCTGGGACAAGAGATCTTCTATTTCAATTTTCCGATAAGGGCGCTGGCGATGGTGTTTTTCTGGATTTCGCGGGTGCCCTCATAGAGTTCGGTGATCTTGGCATCGCGGTAGAAGCGCTCCACCTCGTACTCGCTCATGTAGCCGTAGCCCCCATGGAGCTGGATGGCCTCGTCACAGACCTCCACCGCCGTTCTGGCCGCCACCATCTTGGCCATGGAGGTCAGCTTGGGGTCGATACGCCCCTGGTCGAAATTCCAGGCCGCCTTGTAGGTCATCAGCCGCGCCAGCTCGATCTTGGTGGCCATCTCGGCCAGCTTGTGCTGGGTCACCTGGAACTGGGCGATCTTCTTGCCGAACTGCTCGCGCTGCTTCACATAGGCCAGCGCTCGGTCATAGGCCCCCTGGGCCGTACCCAGGGCCTGGGCCGCCACCTGGATGCGGCTCTCGTCAAAGAAATGCAGCACCTGGTAAAACCCCCGGCCCTCCTCGCCCAGGAGATTCTCCACGGGCACGCGCACGTCCTTGAAGTTCACCTCGGCCGTGGCCATCATGCGGATGCCCATCTTGCGGCCCACATCGGCCGTCGTCAATCCCTCACGGCCGGCCTCCACCAGAATCACGCTCATGCCCCGGTGGCTGGGGACAATCTCCCCGTCGGTCTGGCAGAGCACGCAGTACACGCTGGCCAGCCCCCCGTTGGTGATAAAGGTCTTGGTGCCGTTGATCACCCATTCGTTGCCGTCTTTCACCGCCGTGGTGTTCATGCGGGTGATGTCCGAACCGTGGTCGGGTTCGGTGAAGGCCCCGGCCGAAAGGGCCTGGCCCTCGGCGATCTTGGGCAGCCAGGCCTGCTTCTGGGCCTCGGTGCCGTTGTGCAAAATCAGCTCCGAGGCAAAGGCCGCCAAAGCCACCGCGCTGCCGATGGTGGAATCCCCCCGGCAAAGCTCCTCGATGACCAGAATGTCTTCCAGAGACCCCAGCCCCTGGCCGGAATATGCTTCCGGAAAATGCACCCCGATCAGCCCCAGGTCACCGGCCTTCTGCCAGATCTTCCTGGGGAATTCGTGGGCCTCCTCCAGCTCCAGGGCCAGATCCTTGTCAAACTCCCCCTTGGTGAAATCACGAACGGCCTTCACGATCTCCTGCTGTGTGCGATTTAACTCAAAGTCCATTGTGCGTCCCCATGTGTTGTTGCTGTGGTTAACGATAACGGTTTATCCCGTGTCGCCGCCGGCACGGACGGCCGGGGCGGGTTCCTCGGTATGGCACATGCTCAGAATGAAGGCGGTCTGGTGCCGGATATAATCCTCGATGGTGTAATGGCGCCCCAGAAACCAGCGCCGGAAGGTCCACATGTGTCCCATCACGGCGATGTTGTGGGCGATGAGGTCCATGGCGGTTTCCGAGAGCAGCGGAATGTCTCCGGAGGCCATCAGCTGGGCCAGGGCGCGGGTGAACAGGCCGGTGATGCGCACATCGTTTTCCAGCACCATCCGCCGCCATTTACCCGGCAGGGACTGGGTTTCCTGATAGATCAGGAGGATGTGGTCGCTCATGCGGTGGCAGACCAGCAGGTACTCCCGAACGACTTCGGTCAGGGGATTATCCTGGCGGGAGACCCGCTGCAGGGCATCCGCCATGCCGCGCTCCATTTCGGCATGGATGGCGTCGCAGACCAGGTAGAGCACGTCTTCCTTATTGGCGATGTACTCGTAGAGCGAACCGATGGAAATGCCGGCCGCCCGGGCAATCTGGCGGGTGGTGGTCTTGTGGAAGCCGTTTTGGATAAAGAGCTCCACGGCCGCATCGACGATCTGCCGGCGGCGGCGCTGCACGAGGTCCTGATTCTTGACCAGCGTGGGGATCGGCTGATGGGTGTCACGCGGGACGATGCCCATGATGATCGCATCCTTTTCGGAATACAGGGAAGCCCGTCAGGCCATGGTGTCGAACAAATCTGAACGAGCGCTCAGTCGGAAATACATCCTCCAGACGAAAGTTGTCAATATTTTTTTGGGGGTCGCAAAGCGCTCATTAACATCTGAAAAATGCTGGGATTTAATGCCCGTGCGAACCGGCTCCCGCAAGTTTTCCCCAAACGGAGGAACCCATTAAGGGGTTGTCAGATATCAAAATTTGACATAGGGACAGCTGGCGTTGTCATGAATTGTTTTAGCGATAATTATAAAAACGGCATTCATTAAATCGGGTTGATTAATCATATCGGTCCGGTGGTCGGGTCGGCCAAAGATACGCCGCCAGGCCCCGGCCTTATCCATGGGAAAGGGAGGAACGTTCGCGCAATGAGCAGCACAACGATGATGAACATGACCGACTATGACAAGGAATACGCTGCATTCAAATGGGAGGTGCCGGAGTATTTCAATTTCGCCGGCGACGTGATCGACAAATGGGCTGAGAACCCGGACAAACTGGCCATGCTGTGGGTCGACGACGACGGCCATGAGGTGCGCAAGACCTTTCGCGACCTGAGCCAGGCCTCCAATCGCCTGGCCAATGTCCTTACCGCGCAGGGGGTCCGGCGGGACGACGTGGTCCTCGTGATCCTGCCGCGCAACATCGAATGGTGGGAGACCTTCACAGCCTGCATCCGCATGGGGGCGGTGGTGGCGCCGGGCACCACCCAGCTGACGGCCAAGGATATCAAATACCGCGCCAACACGGCCGAGGCCACCTGCATCATCACCAATCCCGAGATCGCCGCCCGGTTCGACGAAGTGGCCGGCGAATGCCCCACGGTGAAGAGCCGCATCGTGATTACCGAACCCCGCGACAGCTGGCTTTTTTACACAGATGCCGTGACAGCGGCCTCCGGGGACTTCGAGACGGCCAAGACCCGCAGCGGCGACAACTGCATCGTCTACTTCACCTCCGGCACCACCGGCTTTCCCAAGATGGCGTTGCACACCCACGCCTCCTATCCCATCGGCCACCAGGTGACCGGCAAATACTGGCTGGACCTGCGGGAAGACGACATGCACTGGAACGTGAGCGACACCGGCTGGGCCAAGGCCGCCTGGAGCAGCTATTTCGGCCCCTGGAACATGGGCGCGGCCCAGTTCATCCACCATACCGACCGCTTCGATCCCAAGAAGACCCTCGAGCTCCTCGGCCAGTACCCCGTCACCACCATGTGCGGGGCCCCCACCATCTACCGCATGCTGGTGCTGCAGGATCTCGGTCAGTACAAGTTCCCGCACCTGCGCCACTGCGTGGGGGCCGGAGAACCGCTCAACCCGGAGATCATCGAGGTCTGGAAAAAGGCCACCGGCTGCACCATCCGCGACGGCTACGGCCAGACCGAAACCGTGTGTCTGTGCGGCAGCTTCCCCTGCCTGGAACCCAAATTCGGCTCCATGGGCAAACCCATGCCGGGCATCGATTTGCAGGTGATCGACGAGACGGGTGCAGTTCTGCCCCCCAACAAGGAAGGCGACATCGCCGTGCGGGTCAAGCCGGAACGCCCGGTGGGGTTGTTCAAGGAATACTGGAAGGAGCCGGAACGCACGGCCGCAACCTACCGCAATGATTGGTATCTGACCGGGGATCGGGCCTTTGTGGACGAGGACGGCTATTTCTGGTTCGTGGGCCGGGCGGATGACGTGATTTTGACTTCGGGCTACCGCATCGGTCCCTTCGAGGTGGAAAGCGCGCTCATCGAACACCCGGCCGTGGCCGAATCGGCCGTGGTCTCCAGCCCGGACGAAACCCGGGGCGAAGTGGTCAAGGCCTTTGTCATCCTGGCGCCGGGCTACACCGGCAGCGACGAACTGGCCAAGGAGCTGCAGGACTACGTCAAAAAGGTCACGGCGCCCTACAAGTATCCGCGCAAGATCGATTTCGTGATGGAGCTGCCCAAGACCGTGAGCGGCAAGATCCGCCGCATCGAACTGCGCGACAGGGAATGGGGCAAGGCCTAAGGCCCGGTCTCTTCTCTTTGTCTGTCAATGCGGCCGCTGCCGGTGAGGGCGACACCGGGCCGGCGGCGGCCGCTCCTCCCCCCTCCCTCCCTACCCCCGGTCATCGGCAAGTCGATGGCGGTCATCCCAAAACAGCGGAGGCGTTTTCAGCCCATCATCCTTTCCCCAGATCTGACGAGAATTCCGCGCTTTCTTTAGGGACCGGTTGCCGACCGCCGTGTCGAATTCTGCCATTGCTTCCACGCCGTCTTCGGGGCAGCCGCTAAAAATGCACTTGACAAGCCATCCTGATCCTCGGTAGAAGGGAGCAGCCTACCGTCCGGTAGGTAGGGAGTGGCGTTCATCCCCCATGAGGTCTGCAATGCCCCACATGAAAGACACCATCACCGATGCGGCCGTCGATCTGTTCTACCAGAAGGGCTATTTCGCCACCAGCGTGAGCGAGATCGCCCGCCAGTGCGGCATTCAGAAAGCCAGCCTCTACTACCACTACCCGAGCAAGGAAAACATCCTCTTCCAGATTCAAAAGGTCACCATGGATGAGCTCACGGACTACCTGCGCAGCAACCTGGACGGTCTCACCGATGTGGAAACGCGTATGCGGGCCGCGGTGCACAGCCACGTGCGCTTCCACCTCAACCGGCAGAAGGAAACCTTCATCGCCAACAGCGAGTTGCGCGGCCTGACCCCGGACCATTACCGGGAGATCGTCAGCCGGCGCGATGCCTACGAGCAGATCTTTCAGAATATCATCCGGGAGGGCTGTGAGGCCGGCGTTTTTGCGCCGGTCGACGTGAAAATTCTCTCCTATGCCATATTGACCCTGTGCAATGCGGGGGCGATCTGGTTCAAGCCGAAAGGCCGCATGCCGGTGGATGCCATCGCCGCCATTTACGAAGCTTTCGTCCTGCAGGGACTCAAAACCGGGCGTCCGGGGCTGGCGCCGATGCCTGCCGGATAAAGGGGTTTACGGCCAAGGGAAAAAAACAACGTTGGTGAAATGCAAAGGAGGTCGTGGTGGACTTCGATCTGACCCGAGAGCAGGAAATGATCCGCAAAGAGGTGCGCCTGTTTGCCGAAAAGGAGATTGCACCGATTGCCCTGGAGCTGGATGAAACCGAGACGTTTTCGCCCGAGCTGACCCGCAAGATGGGCGAGATCGGGTTGTTCGGCATGTTCGTGCCCGAAGTTTACGAGGGGCAGCAGATGGACTATCTGGCCTATATCATCGCCGTGGAGGAGATCGCCCGGGTGGACGGCTCCCAGGCCGCCACCATCGCGGCCGGCAACTCCCTGGGCATCGGGCCCATCTACTATTTCGGCTCCGAAGAGCAGAAGCGCAAATACCTCCCCCCCCTGTGCCGGGGCGAAGGCCTGTGGGGCTTCGGGCTGACCGAGCCCACGGCAGGCAGCGATGCCGGCGGCAGCAAGACCACAGCCGTGCGGGACGGCGACAGCTGGGTCCTCAACGGGTCCAAAATTTTCATCACCAATGCGGCCAGCCCCATCTCCATGGGGGTCACCGTGCAGGCCATCACCGGGACCCGCGCCAACGGACGGCCCGAATACACCTGCTTCCTGGTGGAGCACGGCACCCCGGGGTTCAAGGCGGTGGAGATGCACCGCAAGATGATGTGGCGCGCTTCCAACACGGCCGAACTTTATTTCGACGACGTGCGTGTGCCCGCGGCCAATGTGCTGGGCAATATCGGCGACGGATTCCATCAGATGCTCCAGACCCTGGACGGCGGGCGCCTCTCCATCGGGGCCATGGGGCTGGGCGGCGCCCAGGGGGCCTATGACGCGGCCCTCAAATACGCCACCCAGCGGGAGCAGTTCGGCCAGCCGATCTCGAAGTTCCAGGCCGTGGCCTTTAAACTGGCCGACTGCGCCATGGAAATCGAGTGCGGCCGCAACCTGCTTTACAAGGCCTGCTGGCTGCGGGACCGGAAGCGTGACTTTGGCAAGGAGGCCGCCATGGCCAAGCTCTACTGCTCGGAGCTGATGGGGCGGGTGACCAACCACGCCGTCCAGATCCACGGGGGCTACGGCCTGATGAAAGAGTACAACGTGGAGCGTTTTTACCGCGACCAGAAACTGCTCGACATCGGGGAAGGGACGTCCGAGGTGCAGCGGATCGTTATCTCACGGTTTCTGGGGTGCTAACCCGTGTCCACCCCTAAACGGCATCTTTTGGCCCCTGGCGGCGTTCTCGCCTCCTGTCGGTCCTCGGCGTAGCCGGGCTACGCCTGTGGGCGCCCGTCGGCTGCGATTTGTTGAACACCGATGTGTTTAAGACTCAGACGTGAAATCCCGCGCTGTGCGGCGGGACCAGGAACCAAAATCTACCATTTAGGGATGGACACTGATTTCTTATCGATGAGCACTAAATAGTGCGTTTGACAGGGGTACGGGGGACCGTATTCGGCCAACCATTTTTAACCGATTCCATTCGAACCACCGCAACTGATGAGGAGGAGAGCTCGATGGCCGTCAATCAGATTGAAGTCGGCAAAACCACCATAGGCGATCTTGTGGACCTTCAGGCCGAACAGCGGGGCGAAGCGCTGGCCCTGCGCTATCCCAGTCTGGAGATTTCCCATACCTTCGCCGAATTTCGCAAGATCTGCAACGATGTGGCCAAGGGCTTGATGGCCCTGGGCATCGAGCGCGGCGAGCATATCGCCGTCTGGGCCAACAACGTGCCGGAGTGGGTCTATCTGCAGTTCGGCAGCGCGCGCATGGGGGCGGTGCTGGTCACGGTCAACACGAACTACCGGGCCTTCGAGCTCGAATATTTGCTCAAACAGTCCGATGCCACCACGCTGATCATGGTGGACGGGATACGGGAAGCGGACGAGTACCTCCGGATCGTCGAGACGATCTGCCCGGAACTGGCCGGGTGTGCGCCGGGCAAGCTGGATTGTAAAAAGCTGCCCCTGCTCAAGAACGTGATCCGGATCGGGCCTGAACCCAAGGCCGGCATGTATGCCTGGTCGCAGATCATTGAAATGGGAAAAGCGGTCAGTGACGCCCAGCTGGCCGAGCGCATGGCAGCCCTCGATGCCGGGGATGTCATCAATATGCAGTATACGTCCGGCACCACCGGCTTTCCCAAAGGCGTGATGCTCACCCACACCAACCTGATCGGCAACGCTTTGAGCATGGCCGAATGCATGAATCTGGCCCCCGGAGACGCGCTTTGCATCCCGGTTCCTTTTTTCCATTGTTTCGGCTGTGTGATCGGCACCCTTTGCTCCATGGTATCGGGAACCACCATGGCCCCGGTGGTGAGTTTTACCCCCAAAGCGGTGCTGGAGACGATCGACGCCTGCCAGTGCACCGCGATCCATGGGGTGCCCACCATGTTCATCGCCGAGCTCGAAGAGATGCAACAGAGCGGCCCCTATGACACCTCGCATCTGCGCACCGGGGTGATGGCCGGATCCCCGTGCCCCATCGAGATCATGAAAAAGGTGGTCAGCGAAATGGGCGCCGGCGAAATGACCATCGTCTACGGCCAGACCGAAGCCTCCCCCGGGATCACCCAGACCCGGCGTGACGACCCGCTGGAACTGCGGGTGGGCACGGTGGGCCGGGCCCTACCCAATGTGGAGGTCAAGATTGTCGATGTGGTGAACCAGGAGCTGCCACCGGGTGAGCAAGGAGAACTCTGCACCCGCGGCTACCATGTCATGAAGGGCTATTACAAAATGCCCGAGGCCACCGCCAATGCCATCGATGCCGGCGGCTGGCTCCATACCGGGGACCTGGCGGTCATGGACGAAAAGGGCAACTGCCGGATCACCGGCCGGATCAAGGACATGATCATTCGCGGCGGCGAAAACATCTATCCCCGGGAGATCGAGGAATTTCTCTATACCCACCCCGCGATCAAGGATGTCCAGGTCTACGGCGTGCCGAGCCGCAAATACGGGGAGGAGGTGGCGGCCTCGATCATGCTCAAACCGGGGGAGGACATCACCGCTGAGACGATCCAGGCCTATTGCCGGGACAAAATCGCTTTTCACAAGATACCGGCCCATATCTTTTTCGTGGAAGATTATCCCACCACGGCATCGGGCAAGATCCAGAAATACAAGCTGCGGGAGCAGGCCACGGAGTCCCTGGGACGTCAGGCCGAGGCCACCATCGAAACCGCCTGATGACCGCTTAACCGTTTCAAAGGGCCGGCGCTCTTAACGCCGGCCCTCCAAGAAATCGCCCCCCACTTGGGGGCGATGCCAAAGGAGATGGCGATGGAAGAAAAAGCCCTTCGCATTGAGGAAAAGGATGCGGTGGCCGTCTTGACCCTCAATCGGCCCGAGACCATGAATGCCTTCAATTTTGCACTTCTTCTGGAACTGAAGGCGGCGGTGGAGGAACTGCGGTTTCGGCCGGAGATCCGGGTGGTGATCATTACCGGGGCGGGGCCCAAGGCCTTTTGCGCCGGCGCCGACTTGAAAGAGCGGGCCACTCTGGCGCCGTTGGACGTTAAGCGCTTCATCTATACGATCCGCAATCTTTTTACCGCCATTGAGGACCTCAACAAGCCGGTCATTGCCGCCATCAACGGCGTGGCCCTGGGGGGCGGCACCGAGCTGGCCCTGGCCTGCGACATCCGTCTGGCCGCGGAAACCGCCAGCATGGGGTTGACCGAAACCCGCCTGGCCATCATTCCCGGGGCGGGGGGCACCCAGCGCCTGCCGCGCCTGATCGGCCGCGGCAAAGCCAAGGAGCTCATCTTCACGGGCCAACGGGTACCGGCCGCCGAGGCCCTGGCCATGGGGCTGGTCAACCAGGTCTGCCCACCCGACAACCTGCTGGACGCTTGCCACGCCATGGCGGCCCAGATTTGCGAAACCGGCCCCATTGCCATCGAGCAGGCCAAATACGCCATCAATCACGGGCTGGAAACCGATCTTCACACCGGGCTGGCCATCGAGTCCAATGCCTATTGGGTGACCATTCCCACCCAGGACCGGCTGGAGGGGCTGGCCGCGTTCCGTGAAAAACGAAAACCCGTCTACAAGGGGGAGTAGCCATCATGACCGCAACGGCCACGACGCCGACCGTCGACAACCGTACCTTCTGGTTGAATGAAGAGCAGAAGCTGGATCAGCAGGCCCAGGCCGCCATCTACCCCGGCGGACAGAAGGCCATCGACCGCCTGGTCAAGCAGGGCAAACGGCCGGTCCGGGAACTTATCGGGCAGTTGATCGACCCCGGCACGGAATTTTTCGAGCTGAGCCGCATCGCCGGTTTCGGCATGGGCTATCCCGGGGTGGAAGACGTGCCCTGCGGCGGCGTCGTCACCGGGATCGGCAAGATTTACAACAACTGGACCATGATTGTCGCCAACGACAGCCGGGTCAAGGCGGGCACCTATTTCCCTATCACGCTCAAAAAGCACATGCGGGCCCAGGCCATCGCCGAGCGCTGCGGGCTGAACTGCGTCTACATCGCCGACAGCGGGGGCGCTTTTTTACCCATGCAGGCCGATGTCTTTCCCGACGACCAGCATTTCGGTTCCATGTTCTACAACATGGCCCGCATGTCGGCCATGGGACTCAAACAGATCACCCTCAGCACCGGAGGCAACACGGCCGGCGGGGCCTACATCGTCTTCATGGCCTGCCAGTCGGTCATGATCGACCAGAAGGCCTATTCCTTCCTGGGCGGTCCGCCGCTGGTGAAGATGGCCACCGGCGAGGTGATTTCGGCCGAGGACCTGGGGGGCGCCCGGGTTCACACCCAGGTTTCCGGCGGGGCGGACCATTTCTGCACCTCCCAGGAGGAAGCCATTGCCCGGGTGCGCGAGATCCTGTGCCTGGAAAAACCCCAGCAGGTCAGGATTCAGCGTTTCGAAGAGCGTCCGCCTGCCGTCCCGCTGGAGACCCTCTACGATGGCATGCCGGCGGTCATCCACAAGGGGATCGACGTGCGCAACGTGCTCCAGTGCCTGGCGGACGACAGCATGTTTTCCGAGTACAAACGGGACTACGCCCCGGGGCGCGGCGACAACATCGTGGCCGGCAAGCTGCGCATCAAGGGCCTGCCGGTGGGGGTGATCGCCTCCAACGGGGTGGGCATCATTTTCGTGGAGGCCGCCCGCAAGGCCACCGAGTGGATCGTGCGCTGCAGTCAGGAGAAGATCCCCCTGCTCTTCATCCAGAGTTCGCCGGGCTACATGGTGGGCTCCGAATCGGAGCACATGGGCATCGGCAAATACGGGGCCGACATGGTGCGGGCCGTTTCCTGCGCCCAGGTACCGCGCATCCAACTGGTGATCGGGCCGGACAACGGGGCCGCCAACTACGGCATGTGCGGAAGGGCCTATCGGCCGCACTTTCTCTTTCATACCATGCGCTCGCGCACCTCGGTCATGAGCGGGCGCAGCGCCGCCGGCGTGCTGCTTTCCATTGAAGAACGCAAGCGCGAAGCCAAGGGCAATCCCATGAGCGAGGAAGAAAAGCAGGCTTTTCGCGACAAGATGATCGAAAAGTACGACGGCGAGGCCCATCCGTTTTACTGCGGTGCCCGCCTGCTGAGCGACCGGGTGCTCAAGTTTGCCGAAATCCGCGACTGGCTGGCCATGGCCTTCGAGGTCAGCACCCTGCGGGAGATCGGCGAGCCGGCTTTCGGGAATTTCCGTTTTTAGCAGGCCCATCGAATCGAAATGGTAAAGCCATTGAAGGAGGATGACCCCATGACCGAATATGACTACTGGAAAATTTTCCCCCGCATGCCGCGCAAGGTGACCCTCGGCGACATTACGGTGCGGGACGGTTTTCAGCACCTGGAGAAATTCATTTCCACGCGGGCCAAGATCTTTTACGCCGAGGAGATGATTTTTGCCGGCTGCCGCAACATCGAAGTCACCAATCTGGGCAACCCTTATCTCATGCCCCAGTTCAGCGATGCCGAAGATCTGCTGGGCTACCTGCGCGGGGACCGCTTCCGCAGCAAGTGCGCCAAGCGCGGCATCAATTATGACGACATCACCATCACGGCCGTCACCATCCGGGAGAAGTCGGTGGACCGGGCCATCCAGCTGCGGGAGCAGGGGATCGGTCCCGACCGCTGCCTGATGATGGTCTCCACCGAGGAGGAGCACCACTTCGCCAATTCGGGCACCTCGCTGCCCGACTATTGGAAAGAGTGCGAACGCGCCATCCGCAAATGCCGGGATGCCGGTATGAAGATGTGCGGCACGGTGAGCACCATCTGGGGCAGTCCCATCGCCGGGGCCACCGAGCTGAAGGATGCCGTGGAGTTCACCAAGCGCTTCCTTGAGATCGGCGCTTCGGACATCGAGCACGCCGACCACGACGGCAGTGCCTCGGCGCCGGAGGTCTACCGCTATTTTTCCATGATCCTGGATGAAATCCCGGACACCAGCGTCCACATCGCCCATTTTCACGAAACCAAGCGGGTGGCCTCGGCCTCGGTTCTGGCGGCCCTGCAGGCCGGGATTACTCATTTCGAGGCGGTTTTGGGAGGCATGGGCGGCCAGCCCGCCAATTTCCTGGACGATTGCCCGGTGCCGGGCACCGGCGATTATTATTACGAGGACCCCCGCTACGTAGGACTTGTCTGCCTGGAGGATACCCTGGTACAAATCGACGAAATGGGTATCGCACACGGCTATGACGTGGACCGCGTGCTCTGGCTGGGCCGCCAGATGGAGCGCACCGTGGGCCACCGGCTGCGCAGCGAAGCGGCCATCAACGGCCGGACCCTCAAGGGGGGGCATCCCAGGTTCGCCCGGCCCGGCCTAGCCAAGGTCAAGACCCGCCTCGGCGAAGCGCCGGATCAGAATCTGCCCGCGGACTGGGGGCCCAAGGCGGTGCTCCCCGAGCATTTGCGCCCCAAGGTTAAGTAGTGCCCATCCGGAGGTGGCATCTTTTGGCTCCGGCCGGCGTTCTCGCTCTTTGGAAATCCTCGCCGTAGCCCAGCTACGCCTGCGGTTTCCAAATCACTGCGGCCTTGGCCGAAACCAAAATCTACCACCGCTGGATCGACACTCTGTTCGAACCGAAACACGGTGGACGACCACCATCGAGGAGTGATCCATGAAAAGCAAAGAGGACAAACCGCACATCAACGTGGACTATTTCGAGGATTTGACGGGCAAGATCGACGCCCCCGAAACCGAAGGGATGGAAGAGATCGGCAGCCGGGTGCGCAAGCTGCGGGAATCCAAGGGCCTGTCCCTGGCGGAGCTTTCCAACCTGACCGGGTTCGATGAGGCCCTGCTGGACAAGATCGAGCAGCAGGAAGTCTACCCCCAGCTGGGGACGGCCATCCGCCTGTCCAAGGCCCTGGACAGCGCTTTCGGCCGGCTGGTCTCCGGGGTGGGCGACCGGCTTTACTCCATTACCCGCCGCCAGGAGGAGCGGGTCGTGGCACGCTCCACCGGCCGGGCCGGCACCCAGAAGCTCTATACCTACAAGAGCCTGGCCCCGGAAGTGAAGGGCCGCCATATGGAGGCCCTTCTGGTGCAGTTGGAGGAAAATCCCAGCGGCGAGCTGTCCGTGCATGACGGAGAAGAGTTCATCTACGTACTGGAAGGCACGGTGGCGATGCAGGTGGGCGAGGACCGCTTCGATCTCGCCCCGGGCGACAGCGTCTACTACCTGTCGACCACCCCGCATCTGATTGCCGCCAAATCCGGGCAGGCCCGAATCCTGGCGGTGCTTTACGGGCATTGATGGATCGCGGCCGTCTTCCCGGACGCTTTCGATGACCGGAGTGTCCGGGAGATGCACCGCAGGCCGGGCCTGTGCCCGAACGAGGAAGGGAGCGTGTCATGGCTAAGCAGCTCTGGCAACCCACGGAAGACCAGATCAAACAATGCAACATGTATCGGTACATGCAGTTCGTGAACCGCCGCTATGACCAGTCTTTTGAAACCTATGACGATCTTTACCAGTGGTCGGTGACGGCGGTCCCCGATTTCTGGGCCTCCATATGGGCGTTCATGGAGATCCGTGCCTCACGTGGCTACGACCAGGTAGTGGACGATCCCTACAAGATGCCCGGCGCCCAGTGGTTCGAAGGGGCCCGGCTCAATTTTGCCGAAAATCTCCTGCGCTACCGGGACGAGCGCACGGCCATCATCTTCAAGGGCGAAGACCGGCCGGTGGCGCGTTTCAGCTATGCCGAACTGCATGAAGCGGTGGCGCGAACAGCCGCGGCCCTGAAGGCCGGCGGCGTCAGCGTGGGCGACCGGGTGGTGGGATTCATGCCCAACATGCCCCAGACCATCATTGCCATGCTGGCGGCGGTCTCCCTGGGGGCCACCTGGTCTTCCTGCTCGCCGGACTTTGGCATCAAGGGCGTTATGGACCGCTTCGGCCAGATCCAGCCCAAAGTGCTCTTCACGGCCAACGGCTATTTCTTCAAGGGCAAACGGATCGACAGCCTGGGCCGGATCGCCGATATCCTGGCGCAGCTGCCCTCCATCGAAAAAGTGGTGGTGGTGCCCTACACCGAAGATAATCCGGATATCAGCGCCCTCCCCAAGGCCGTTCTGTGGGACGACTTTACGGCGCCTTACGCGGGCGCCGATCTCGTATTTGAACAGCTGCCCTTCATGCATCCCCTCTACATCATGTACTCTTCGGGCACCACCGGTCTGCCCAAGTGCATGGTGCAGAGCGCGGGCGGCATCCTGCTGCACCAGATGAAGGAGCTGGTGCTGCACACCGGCCTTACCCGGGATGACACGATCTTCTATTTCACCACCTGCGGCTGGATGATGTGGAACTGGCTGACCTGTGCCCTCTCGACCGGCGCCACGCTGGTCCTTTTCGACGGCAACCCCTTTCATCCCCACCCGGGGGCCCTCTGGGAATTGGCCGAAGAAGTGGGCATCACGGTCTTCGGCACCAGTGCGGGTTACATCGCCGCGTTGCAGGCCTCCGGCGTCAGGCCGGGTTCAACCTACGATCTGGGCCCCCTGCGGGCCGTGCTGTCCACCGGCTCTCCGCTGTCCATCGAGGGCTTCGAATTCGTCTACGAGCACGTCAAGCAGAATCTCCAGCTGGCCTCCATTTCGGGGGGCACGGACCTCAACGGCTGCTTTGCCCTGGGCAATCCCATGGGGCCGGTCTATGCCGGGGAACTGCAGTGCCGCGGCCTGGGCATGAAGGTGGAAGCCTTCGACGAAACCGGACAGCCCGTGATCGGGCAACAGGGCGAGCTGGTCTGCACGGCGGCCTTCCCCTCCATGCCGATTTATTTCTGGAACGATCCCGAGATGAAGAAATATCATGATGCCTATTTTGATATGTACCCCGGAATTTGGCGGCACGGCGACTACATCGTCGTCACCGAACGGGGCGGGGTCATCATGTACGGCCGCTCGGACGCCACCCTCAACCCCGGCGGGGTGCGCATCGGGACGGCCGAAATCTACCGCCAGATGGACGCCATCGAGGAAATTGCCGACTGCGTGGTGGTGGGTCAGAACTGGAAAAACGACGTGCGCGTGGTGCTCTTCGTTCAATTGGCGCCGGGCTACGAACTGACCGACGACCTGAAAAAGCGGATCCGGGCCACCATCCGGGCCAATGCCTCTCCCCGGCACGTGCCGGCTAAAATTATCGCCACACCCGACGTGCCTTACACCCTCAATATGAAAAAGGTGGAGCTGGCCGTCCGCAAAGTCATCCACGGCAAGCCGGTGACCAACAAGGATGCCCTGCGCAACCCGGAGGCCCTGGACTACTATGCCGATTTGCCGGAGTTGCAAGTGGATTGAGAATTTTTTGAACCTATAAACGGCATCGGGAAGGGAGCCTCTATGACATCGCAATCTGTAACCGGCATCGACGATCTGGCTCATAAGGACAAAGCGCGCCTCGTGATGGACTACCTCCACCGCACGATGATGCACTCTGCCATGTGGTACGGAGAGGTGCGCCATCAGCTGCCGGCCGACTTGGCCTACGCGGTTTTGGCGGAGGCCTCCCAGCGCAGCATCGGCATCCAGCTCAAGCGCCTGGGGAAAGTCCTGGGATTCGACCTGGAAGACGGTCTGCCCAAACCCCTTCTGGACCTGGCGCCCGAGGACATGGAAGGCCTGCTGGACAGCGTGGCCTTCAATTGGCTGGCCAACGACGGAGTCTGGTTCCAGGCCGTGGAATTTACGCACGGCATGAACGATGCCAAGCGCTGCAACGATTCCTGCTGGGCCCAGTTCTCGCCTTTCGAGGCCTGGTCCATTCGGCGTTTTCTGGGATCCGACCTGAAACCGGGACTGGAAGGCCTTAAACAGGCGCTCAATTTCAGAGTCTACGGGCGCATCAACCGTCAGTCCTTTGAGGACGACGGCCCCCGGGCCTTCATCTTCCGGATGGACGAATGCCGGGTTCAGGCCGCCCGCAAACGCAAGGATCTGGATGACTATCCCTGCAAATCGGGAGGGCTTGTGGAGTATACTTATTTTGCGCGGGCCTTCGACGCCCGCATTCAAACGGAATGTATCGGGTGCCCGCCCGATCCCCATCCGGAGAACTGGTACTGTGCCTGGCGCTTTTCCCTGCCGGAGGATTGACGCCTCTTCGGTTGGAAAACGCATGACACTAAAGCGGCCGGTCGGCCGCTTTCTCTTTGTAAAGGAGTAGGATGACCATGACGCTGCGCAAGATCACCTCTTTGACCGCCCTGCTGGCCTTTGTCGGCATGGTGGTGACAAGCCTCGTACTCTACATCGTTCCCCAAGGCCGGGTGGCCTATTGGTCGGACTGGACCCTGCTGGGGCTGGACAAGACCCGCTGGGGCGATCTCCATATCAATATGGGGCTGCTCTTCCTGCTGTCCTTGAGCCTGCACATTTATTACAACTGGAAGGCCATTGTGACCTATCTCAGGAACAAGGCCCGTCAGGTGCGTATTTTTACACCGGACTTCAGCGTGGCCCTCGTCCTGACCCTGGCCATCCTGGTGGGCACCCTGCTGGCGGTGCCGCCTTTCAACTGGCCGCTTCTGCTCAATACCCATTTCAAGGATGCCGCGGCGGCCAAGTACGGTGAGCCGCCATACGGGCATGCCGAATTGTCCCCCCTGCGCCAGCTGGCCCGCCGAACCGATCTGGACCTCCCGGCGGCGCTCGCCGCCCTCAAGGCCGCCGGCATCCGTTTCGACAGCGAGCAGGCCACCGTGCAGGACATTGCGCGCCAGAACAATCGTTCCCCCCAGGACATCTTTCAGATGATGCAGAAGGCCGCTGCGCCTGCCCCGGCGCAAGGCCTCCCGATCAATCCGCCCCCGGGAACCGGCAACAAGACCCTGGCCGGCCTGTGTGAAAGCTATGGCCTGCCAGCCGCCGAACTAATCCAGGCGCTTCAGGGCGGTGGGATCGAGGCCCAGCCGGAATTGACGATCAAGGCCATCGGCGCTAATAATGGGCTCAGTCCGATGGCCGTCTACGATGCCATCCGGGAAGCCGCGGCGGCCTTGGGTGCCAGAACCCCCTGACCGCCATTACGATGCATCTCAGCGATTGGAAGACCGTGTGTCCATTACCCTGACCAGCAAACTGCCCGACGTCGGCCTGACCATCTTTTCGGCCATGTCCCAGCTGGCGGCCGAACACGGTGCCGTCAATCTTTCCCAGGGATTTCCGGATTTCGCGGTCAGCCTGGCCCTGATCGACCGGGTGGTCCACTACATGCGCAAGGGGTGCAACCAATACGCCCCCATGACCGGAGCGGCCTCCCTGCGGGCGGCGATTGCCGCCAAAACGGCCGACCTGTATGACGCCCCCTACGATCCGGAAAGCGAAGTCACCGTCACCTCGGGGGCCACGGAAGCCGTCTTCGCCGCTATCACGGCGGTGGTGCGCCCCGGCGATGAGGTGATCATCATCGAGCCGGCCTACGATGCCTACGAGCCGGCGGTGCGCTTGAGCGGCGGCCGTCCGGTGTTCGTCCCCCTGACCTTTCCCGGCTACCGCCTGGATTGGGATCGGGTGCGTGGGGTCCTCAACGCCCGGACGCGGCTGCTGATCCTCAATTCGCCCCACAACCCCACCGGTACCGTCCTGGGCGCCGAAGACATCCTGCAATTGAAAGCACTTGTGGCCGGCACCGACGTGCTGATTTTAAGCGATGAAGTCTACGAACACATTCTCTTTGACGGACGCCGCCACGAGAGCATGGCCCGCTATCCCGAACTGCGCCGGCGCAGTTTCGTGGTCAGCTCCTTCGGGAAGACCTATCACGCTACCGGCTGGAAGATCGGCTACTGTCTGGCGCCGGCCGATCTGAGCAGCGAATTGCGCAAGATCCACCAGTATCTGACCTTTGCTTCCAACACACCAATCCAGTTGGCCCTGGCCGATTATCTGCAACATACCACCGACCATCTGGAACTGTCCGCTTTCTACCAGAAGAAAAGAGACCACTTCCGCTCGCTCCTGCGCCCCTCCCGGCTACGGCCCCTGGCCTGTGAAGGAACCTATTTCCAGATGGTGGACTATACCGCCGTCAGCGACGAGCCCGACACGGCCTTTGCGCGCCGGATGACCATCGAATACGGCGTGGCCGCCATTCCGCCCTCGGTGTTTTATCACGGACGGGACGACCACCGTGTGCTGCGGTTTTGTTTCGCCAAGAACGACACCACTCTAAAGGAGGCCGCCGACAAGCTATGCCGCATCTGAAGATCGCCCTTGTGCAGACGGAACTGGTCTGGGAAGATCCCGCGGCGAACCGGATCCGCTTCGATGAGCGCTTGGCCGCCCTGGATGGCGCGGCCGATGTCGTGGTGCTGCCGGAGATGTTTACGACGGGATTCACCATGGCCGGTCCCCGTCTGGCGGAACCCATGGACGGCCCCTCGGTGGAATGGCTGCGCAGCAAAGCCGTTCAGATGAAGGTTCACCTGACGGGCAGTCTCATTATCGGCGAGGCCGGCGCGGTCTACAATCGGTTGCTGTGGGCCACGCCGGAGGGGACGCTCGACTATTATGACAAACGTCATCTATTCCGGATGAGCGGCGAGCACCACGTCTACGGTGCCGGCCGCCGTCATCTGACGGTCACCATCGGTCCGTGGCGCGTGCGCCCCTTCATCTGCTACGATCTGCGTTTTCCGGTCTGGACCCGCAATGTCGGGCCCGCTTACGATGCGGCTCTTTTCGTGGCCAACTGGCCGGCCGCCCGGGCGGCCCACTGGATGGCCCTGTTAAAAGCCCGAGCTATCGAAAACCAGGCCTATGTGATCGGAGTCAACCGGGTGGGGCGCGACGGCAAAGGCCACGCTTACGCCGGGGATTCCATTGTGCTGGATCCCCTGGGAGAGATCATCTATCACGCCGCAGACCGTGAGGTCGTCCATACGATAGAACTGGATCTTGCCCTCCTGGAAGACTGCCGTCGTCAATTCCCCGCCTGGCGCGACGCCGACCCCTGGACGTTGCAACCGGCCGAAGGGGATCGCAGGCCGGAATGATCCTTGTCGTCAACGCTGCGGAAACGCTGCGCTAGAAGTATTTCGCTTGACAGTTTCAGTGCTTTCTGAAAAGAATTATAAGCTTTTCTTCCAGTTAGCGATGATCGTTATTTAGCGTCAGCCAGCCGTTCGGCTGCCGTCTTCTAATTTTTTGCGAGGAGATTATCCCTTCGAGACGGCTATGCCCGTCGATGGTCTTTGATCGGGATCGGTCGCAACGGACGATCCCCCTGGGCGATATATCTGGAATAACCCCAAGCGATAGGAGAGGACGCGATGACATCAGCCCCCTGGCCCACCCCGAACTGGCCCGAAGGCGTACCCTTCGAGGTTTCCGACTATGAAAAGCCCATCTTCAGTCTGCTGGATGAAGCGGCCCGTGACTATCCCCAGCAGGTGTACACGGTTTTCAACGATGCCACTCGCACCTATGCCCAGGTCAAGGACACGGCCGACCGGATTGCCAATTTCCTACATACCAAAGGCATCCGCAAAGGGGACCGGGTGGCCATATTCCTGCCCAACTTGCCCCACTACCCGGCGGTCTACTTCGGCATTCTGAAGGCCGGTGCCGTCTGCGTCACCTGCAACCCTCTCTACACACCCAGCGAGCTGAACTATCAACTAAAAGATGCCGGCGCCAAAGCCCTGTTCTGCATGGATCACCCCCAGTTCTACCCCACGACCGTAAAGGCCATCGAAGGCACCGACGTGGAAACGGTGGTGATCTGCAGCGTCAAGTCCTATTTGCCGCCCCTGAAAGGCTTTCTGGGCGGCTTGCTGGGCAAGATTCCCAAGGCCGAAAACCATGTCTCCGGCCATTTGATGTTCGATGACGTGGTCAAAAACGCCCAACCCTCTCCCCCAGCCGTGAACATCAACCCTACGGAAGACCTGGCCCTGATCATCTACACCGGTGGCACCACAGGGGTGCCCAAAGGCGCTGCCCTAGTCCATTCCAATTTCTGCTATGACCTCGCGGCATTGGATGCCTGGATGCGTCTCGAATACGAGAAGGGCGCACCGCGGGAAGGCGTCCGCAAGGGCGGCTATCATTGTTATCTGGGGGTGCTGCCCTGGTACCACAGCTTCGGTATGACCTGCGCCATGCTGTCGGCCTGCGCATCGGGCAGCCGCCTGATCTGCGTGCCGGACCCCCGGGCCGGCGATCCCCCCTTTACCGAAGTCCTCAAGATCGTCCAGAAACAGCGGCCGACCCTGATGCCGGCCGTCCCGACGGTTTTTGTGGCCTTTACCAACCACCCGCTTTTGGATCAATATGATCTCACTTCCCTGATGGGGTGCTTCTCGGGCGGGGCCCCCCTTCCGCCTGAGGTCTGCAAGCGTTTCGAAGAGAAGACCGGGTCCGTCATTTTCGAAGGCTATGGTTTGAGTGAAACCGCTCCGGTGGCCACTACCAATCCGACATTTCCGGACAAACGCAAAATCGGATCCATCGGTTTCCCCCTTCCGGGTACCGACATCAAGATTTTGAATGCCGAATCCAGCGAGATCGAGATCCCCCGGGGTGAGGATGGCGAAGTGGCCATCTGCGGCCCTCAGGTCATGAAAGGCTATTGGAACAAACCGGCCGAAACCGCGGAAGTGTTCCGGGAAATCGACGGCCGGCGTTATTTTTTGACCGGTGATATCGGACACGTCGACGAAGATGGTTACGTGGTGATTACCGACCGTAAAAAGGATATGGTCCTGGTGGGAGGCTTCAATGTCTATCCACGGGAGGTGGAAGATATCCTTTTCACGCACCCCAAGGTAGAACTGGCTGCCGTGGTGGGCGTACCGGATGCGAAAAGCGGCGAAACCGTCAAGGCCTTTATCAAAATCAAAGAAGGTGAATCCTGCACGGAAGAAGAGATTCTGGCCTTCTGCAAGGAGAACATGGCCGGCTACAAGCGGCCCAAGCTGATCGAATTCCGCGATGAAATCCCCACCTCCAACGTGGGCAAGGTGTTGCGGCGGGTGCTGCGGGATGAGGAGCAGGGTAAAGCTTAGTACCAATTATGCTCTCAAACGGTAGGGGAGGGCCTAAAAGGCTTTTTCGGCCTGGGCAGGACTCATATCGATGTTCATTTTCTTCCGCGTGGAAGAAAGCGAACCAATCACGCCTCGGCGTGACAGGCTTCAGACGCCCGTGTCCCGCTTAACCCTGCGCGTCGTCGACACGGTCGGAGCGCGCGGAAGCTCGCCCTGCTTCCAGCGGGATTCAAACAAGTCCGCACGCTTTTATCCGACCGTATCGCCGATGCTCGGCGCGGAACAAAGGGGGTTAACCCCCGAACGCTAAAAGCGCTGCAAGGCAACCCTTAGGGGGTGCCTATTCAGATCTATCGTTGGGTGAAATTTATGATGGAATCAACGCCGCTGGCGGTTTTACGACCGCTGCGGCGTTTTGCGTTGGGGGAGATCCGTAAGGGGGCGGCCGTCGATTTGGATCACCAGAAGCCCTGTGGATTCTTCTTTGGACAGAGTGATGCGGGCCTCCGTCGATCCGGCCAGGGCGGGCTGGGTGCTGCGCAGGGCGGGAAAATCCAGCGTCTCCAGAGCTTCCAGGAGCAGGGCGATTTCCTTCTCCAGCCGGGAACGCTCGTCATTCTGTCTGAAGTAGGACCGCACGGCGGCATTGTAGCGCTGCCGGATGGCGGTTTCGATGCAATGGCGGCTGAGATCCAGTTCCAGCATGATCGTCCTTGTTCATCCCTGGTCCGATGTCAGGCCTCCGGGAGATAATCGACCCAGCGCCACATGGTTTGTCCCTCCCGGGTGGGCTCCCGGCGCAGGCCGTCACGCTGCCAGGCATGTCCCAGGGCGTCGCGGATAGCCTCCCGGGACCAGTTGGGCATCCGGCGGGCGGCGCGCTGTGACAGGGCGTCGAGGGCCTTCCCGTCGTCACCGACAGCCCCTTCCCCATCGGCTGTGGGGGCAAGCTTTTCGAGGACTTCGGCCATCATCATATCATAGAGAATCGCCGTCCGGTTCATGTTGTGGATCAGGGCGGCTTCTTCTTCCGAAGCATTGCCGGTCGGCATGCGCTTCTGGATATCGGCCAGGTAATCCAGGAAGCGCGTCTGCCATTCTTCGGCAATGGCGTCCAGGCCTGCCGGATCCATACCGTGGGGCAGGCAGATGGCGCGGTTGGCATGGTAGTCGGGCCAGTGGCGGGACAGCACCTGCAGACCGAAGGCTTCGGGATCGTCGCCGATGGCCGTTCCGGGAAAGGGGGCCAGCAGGTGAAACCCGTAAGAGAGGCCCTGTTCGCCCAGGCGCCGGGCAAAGGCCATGGTCTGCTCCAGGGTGTCCGGTGTTTCCCCGGGCAGGCCCAGGATAAAGGAGGCCGTGGCCTCCAGACCGGCCTGGCGGCACATGGCCACGGCGTCTTCCACCTGGGTCAGGGTGATCTTTTTGCGCACCCGTTTGAGAATGTCGGGACACCCGGATTCAACCCCGAAACTGACGGCATGGCAACCGGCCTCGCGCATGCGGGTCAACAGCGGAACCGATACGGTATCCACCCGGGCGAAGGACGACCAGCGGATGATCAGGTTGCGGCGCAGGATCTCATCGCAGATGGCCAGGCAGTGGCGCGGGCTGGCCGTGAACAGATCGTCGGCCAGATTGGCCTGGCGAAATCCCAGGGCGGCCAGACCGGCGATCTCGTCCACCACGCGCAGGGGCGGACGGTAACGCACCCGGGCCCCCACCATCCGGCGCCCCACGCAAAACGCACACTGGAAGGGACAGCCGCGGCTGGTGGTGACGCTGACCGGTATGCCCAGGGTGCGATAGCGCCCCAGGGGCAAACCATGACGGACCGGGTCCGGCAGGCGGCTTAGATCGGCTTCAGGCTCCCGCCAGGGGGTATGGCGAACCGCCCCGTTTTCACGGAAGGCCAGCCCCGGGATCTTTTCCCATCGCGTGGGGTCGGGTTCGGCCAGCAGGTCCAGAATCGTGTTCTCGCCTTCGCCCCGGACGATGACATCCAAGCCCGGGACGGCGGCCAGGGTGGCCGCCGTGCTGAAGGTCACATGGGGGCCGCCCATGACGGTCAGGACCTCCGGCGCGATGGTCTTGACCTCCCGGATGAGGGTAAAGGCGGTTTCCGCAGTCATGGTGACGGCCGTGACGCCCACCATGTCCGGCTGAAAGCCATTCAGCGCCGCGGCGATGGTCGTGGCGTTTTGGGGTGTGACCACCAGGTCGAGGATCTTAACGGCGATGCCGGCGGCTTCCAGGGCCCCGGCCAGATAGGCCAGGCCGAGGGGCGGCGAAGGGGTTTCGGTAATGGGATAGTAGGGGTTGATGAGCAGAACGCGTTTGGTCATATGTTTCCGACAACCATCAGCCGTTGACAGCCGTCAGGTGAACCTACCCGAGCCGTCAAGAAAAAGGCCCGGAATTTCTTCCGGGCCGTAATCGATCATCAGGGCGGCACCGGCGGAGGCCAGTGCCGCATATTATTGAAAGGGCTAGAAGAGTCCCGACACCTTGCCGGTTTCCGGATCGACATCCACCCGGCGGAAGGCCGGGTTGGAGCTCGTGCCGGGCATCAGGCTGATGGTGCCCGCGCAGGGGCAGAGGAACTTGGCGCCGGAGTAGATCAGCACGTCGCGGATCGGCAGACGCCATCCCTTGGGCACGCCCTTCTTGACCGGATCGTGGCTCAGGGAGAGGTGGGTCTTGACCATCATGGTGGCGAAATCGGCGTATTTGGGGTCGTTCTCCAGCATTTCGGCCTTGGCATTGGCCTCGGGAGCCCAGTCCACACCGTCGGCGCCGTAGACGTTCTTGGCGATGGTTTCGACGCGGTCGCGCAGCTTCATCTCCAGCGGATACAGGAAGTCGAAGTCGTTTTTCTCGTTGCAGGCGTCGATGACGGCATCGGCGAATTCGAGGGCCCCGTCGCCGCCCTTTTCCCAGTGCTTGGACTCGGCGCAGCGGGCACCGGCCGCTTCGGCGGCCTTGCGCACGATGGCGCACTCGGCATCCGTGTCGGTGTAGAAGCGGTTGATGCAGACCACCGGGTTGATGCCGGCCTTGCGGATCACACCGATCATGTGGACCATGTTCTCGCAGCCCTTTTCGACCAGTTCGAGATTCTCTTTGGTATAGGCATCGTCAAGCGCCTTGCCGGCGACAACCTTAGGTCCGCCGCCGTGCATCTTGAGGGCCCGGATGGTGGTGGTCAGGACCGAGACATGGGGTTTGAGGCCGGAGAAGCGGCACTTGACATTCCAGAATTTCTCGAAGCCGATGTCGGCGGCGAAGCCGGACTCGGTGACGTGGTAGTCGAACAGCTTGAGGCCCACGCGGTCGGCGATGATGGAGCTCTGGCCCACGGCGATGTTGGCAAACGGGCCGGCGTGCACCATGCAGGGGTTGTATTCCGCGGTGCACATCAGGGTGGGGTTGATGGTGTTGCGCATGAAAGCGGCCATAGCGTTGCCCACTTCGAGGTCGCCGGTGGTGACCGGCTTGCCGCTCTTGTCGAAGGCTACCGTAATGTTGTTGAGGCGCTCCTTGAGGTCGGCCAGGTCTTTGGCCACGGCCAGGATGGCCATACACTCGGAGCCTACGGCGATACCGAATTTGGACTGCATGGTGAAACCGTCGTAGCGGCCGCCGAGGCCGATCACGATGTTGCGCAGGGCCTGGGCGCAGAAATCGATGATCCAGCCCATTTCCACGCGGGTGGGATCGATATCGAGGCGGCGCATCTTGGTGAGGCGTTCCAACTGCTCATCGTTGTAGTTGCGCTCATGCTGCATACGGGAGGTCATGGCCACCATGGCCAGGTTGTGGGCGTTCATGATGTCGTTGATGTCGCCCGTGAGGCCCAGGGAGAATTCGGTCATGGGGATCAGCAGGGAGTTGCCGCCGCCGGCCGCGGTGCCCTTGACGTTCATGGTGGGGCCGCCGGAGGGCTGGCGCAGGGCGCCACCCACGTTGACGCCGCGTTTGCCGAGACCTTCCATGAGTCCGCAGGAGGTGGTGCTCTTGCCTTCTCCCAGGGGAGTCGGGGTAATGGCGGTCACTTCGATGTATTTTCCATCGGGTTTGTTCTTCAGGCGATCGATGATCTTGAGGAAGTCGAGCTTGGCCAGCCGCCCCATGGGCAGCATCTCATCGGCCTGCAAGCCGAGTTTCTCCCGCCATTCGTCGGGCGAGGGCATGTTCTTTTCTGCCGCTTCGGAAATCTGCCAGTCTGCCATATTAACCGCATCGTAAGCCATTTATCCTATCCTCCTTTGCTAAGTTGTTGGATTAAACAGGCAACGAATCCATAAGGTGGTGCGTCATCTATTGTAAGAACCACGAAAATCAGGTGGGCGGTCTGATGGCTGCGGTCTTCAGGCGGAACTCAGCCCTGTTCGCAGCGTTCGAAATGAACTCCGCCCTTGTAGCAGCTCGGTCCTTTTTTGGCAAGGATAAATCATCGCACCGCGGGGTTGCCGGCGGCCGGATCGGCCGCTCTCGTTCTTGAGGGGGGCGTTAGCCCCGGGCGTGCTGGAGGCGGTAGTAAAACCCCTTCTTTTCCATCAACCGGGCATGCGTGCCGGCCTCGATGATCCGGCCGTGGTGCAGCACCAGGATATGGTCGGCATGCTGCACGGTGGACAGGCGATGGGCCACCAGAAAGGTGGTGCGGCCGCGGGTCAGGCGCTGGAGAGCCACTTGGATGCGGGTTTCGGTTTCCGAATCGATGTAGGAGGTGGCTTCATCGAGGATAATGATATCCGGCCGGCGGGCAAAGGCGCGGGCAATGGACAGGAGCTGGCGCTCCCCGCTGGACAGGGAGGCGCCGCCTTCGGACAGGACGGTATCCACCCCCCCGGGCAGGCGTGCCACGATGTCGAGGCAATTGGCATCTGACAGGATCTCGCGAAGCTTTTCGTCGGGAACATCTTCGCTGGCCGGCAGGATGTTGTCGCGGATGGAGCCGGAGAACAGGAACGGGTCCTGCATGACAAGCGCCATGCGGGCGCGCAGGACGGCCGGATGCCAGGCCCGGATGTCGACATCGTTGATGCGGATGGTGCCGGTGCTCGGCAGGTGAAAGCGCCCCAGGAGTTGGGTCAGGGTGGTCTTGCCGGAGCCGGTGGGTCCCACCAGGGCCACGGTTTCGCCGGCCTGGACGCGGAAGGAAATATCGTGCAGGACGCGTTCGCCCGGAAGATAGCTGAAGGAGACCTTGTCGAAGACGATGTGGGCGATGGGCGTTTCGGCCGCGGGCGTGATCGCGGACTCCTCCGGGGGGCGGGGCAGGGTTTCCCGGCTGTCCAGCACCAGAAAAAGGCGTTCCGCAGAGGCCAGGGCGTTTTGCAGAATATTGTACTTTTCCGAAAGGTCGCGGATGGGGCGGAAAAACATGCGCAAATAGGAGATGAAGGCCACCAGCACCCCGAGGGTCATATCACCGGCCAGAATGCTGTTGCCGCCGTAAAGGATGACGATGGCCACGGTCACCAGGCCCAATACTTCCACCAGGGGCATGAAAACCGCCAGGAGATGAATCTGCTCCATGCCGGCCAGGTAGTTGGCATGGTTCAGGGTGCGGAATTTCCGTTCGTTGTCGGCTTCCCGCCGGAAGGCTTGAATCACCCGGATGCCGCCGATGGTTTCCGCGAAAAGGGTGTTGATCTCGGCGACCTTGATGCGCAGCAGGCGAAACACCGAGCGCACCCGGCGGGAAAACCACCAGGAGGCCAGGACCACCAGGGGCAGGACCGTAAAGGATGTGAGGGCCAGGCGCCAGTGCATCGCCAGCAGGACGCCCCCGATGCCCAGCAACAGGAAGAGATCCTTGAAGAGCATGGACAGGACGGAGGTGAACAATTCATGCATATTCTGCACGTCGTTGGTGACGCGGGTCACCAGGCGGCCCACCGGATTGCGGGTGAAAAAGGTCATGGACAGATCCTGCATGTGCCGGAAGAGCGCCAGACGCAGATCATGCATGACGAAATGACCGGTTTTTTCCATGATGATCTTCTGGAAAAAGTTGAGCACGAAATCGATCACGATCAGCAGCAGATAAGCGCCCGCAATCACCAGGAGACCATGGAGCTGGGGGTGGCGCAGGGTCTGGCGCTCGGCCGGAGAGAGTCGCCCGAAATCTTCGTAAGACAGGACCCAGCCCCCATTGCGCTGCACCAGCATCCCGGGATGGCGCTGCCGGAAGGCCGGCAGGGCGGGATTGCCGGCGGACAGGAACAGCCCCCGGGCCTCCGGTGTGTGCGCCGCAGCCGCCACGGCCTTGGGCCGGGGGACGATATAGCGGTCGATGGCGATTTTGGTCAGGTAGGGCAGGGTCAGATCCAGCACGGTGAGCAGCACGACCAGGCCCATCGAGACGGCCAGCATGCGGCGATAGGGCGCAATAAAGGGCAGCAGCCGGCGCAGCAGGCCCAGATCCCGGCGCTTGTCCAACTGTCCTTCTTCGAAATACCCCATGTCATGCTGCATCGATGGCCTCCGTAACCGTTTGCAACTGAACGGTTTCGGCATAGTAGCCGCCGGCCCGGAGCAAATCGTCGTGGGAACCGGCGGCGGCGATCCGGCCCTGGTCGAGAACGATGATCCGGTCGGCCCGGCGGACCGCCGACAAACGGTGCGAGACGATCAGCAGGGCGCGTTCCCCCTGGAGTTGCTGGAGGGTTTGGATCAGACGCCGACCGGTGGCCATGTCCACCTGGCTGATGGGATCGTCCAGGAGCAGCAGGGGCGCCTCCGCCAACAGGGCCCGGGCCAAGGCGATGCGCTGTTTCTGGCCGCCGGAGAGCACCACCCCCTTTTCGCCCACCAGGGTGTCGAGCCCGCGGGGAAAGGCGGCCAGGGTGCGGGTCAAAGCCGCCTGTTCGAGCACCCGCTCCAACTGATGGCGTTGCACCGCGCGCCCCAGGGTGATGTTGTCGCGGACGGTGGCGGCGAAGAGAAAGGGTTCCTGGGGAACGAGCGCCATGGCAGCGCGCAGGGTTTCCAGTCGGATCGCCCGCAAATCGATGCCGTTTAAAAGAATCCGTCCCGCGGAAGGATCGTACAGGCGGGGGATCAGGTTCAACAGGGTGGTTTTCCCGGCCCCGGGCGGTCCCACGATACCCAGGGTTTCACCGGGTCTCACCGTCAGATCGATATCCTGTAGAACGAGCGGGGAGGACTCGTCCCGGTCGCCCTTGCCGTAACGGAAGGATACCTTCCGGAACGCGAGGCGGCAGGGGGGGCTGATGCGGGCGGCGGCCCCGGGACGGTCGGCAATGAGCGGCCGGGTTTCGAGGATGCGATTCAAGCGTTTCAGCGAGGCCCGGCCCCGCTGAATCAGGTTGGTGACCCAGCCCATGGCCATCATGGGCCAGGTCAGCAGACCGAGATAACTGATGAAGGCCACGAAATCCCCCGGGGTGATGTGTTGCAGGATGGTCTGGCGTCCCCCCAGGGCGATCACGAACACCATGCTGAGATTGGTCAGCAGCACCATCATGGGCAGGAAGGCGCCGGTCACGCGGACCAGGCCCAGGTTTTCCTGCACATATCCCCGGGAGGCCTTTTGCACGGCGTTTATGGATGCGGACTGCCAGCCATAGGCTTTGATCACCCGTATCCCGGCCAGCCGTTCGCGCACCACTTCCGTCATATCGGCAAAGGATTTCTGGACGGTCTGATAGCGCTGGTGCATCTGGCGGCTGAAGAAGCGGGTTCCCAGGACGATCAAGGGGGCCGGAATAAGGACGAACAGGGTCAGCCGCACGTTGATGAAGAGCATGAAACCGACCGCGGCCGCCCCCAGGACGATGGCGTCATTGAACGCCACCATGCCCATGCCGGTGGCCATGCGGACCTGGTTGATATCGTTGGTGGCATGGGCCATCAGGTCGCCGGTCGAAGCGCTGTCGAAAAAGCGGGGCGAAAGCGTCTGCAAATGCCGAAACAGGCGGTTGCGCAGGGCTTCCTCGACCCGCCGGGAGGTTCCCAGCAGGCAGCGGCGCCATACATAGCGGAAACCGCCGATCAGCAGACCGACCCCGACGATCAGGAGGGCATCGTGCATCAGGCCTTGCCAGGCAATTTGGGCCAGGGTCAGGCTGTCCACCGCGGATTTGATGATGCGGGGGATGATCAGCTGGAGGAAATCGACGATGATCAGGCTGACCAGACCGATAAGGATGCGGGCGCGATTGGCGATGATGGTGGGTTTGATCAGATCCAGGGGTGTCACAATAGCGTTTTCCGATCCTAAGGCGACCGCCGGGTAGCGAAACAGCCAACCGATGTCATCTGCAAATCTATAAACCTAAGGCCCGTTGGCGAGGCGGTCAATGAACGCTCCTCCGATGGGAGCTTGTGCGGCACTGTCGTTGGGGTAGGACGTGGAATCGATGCCACGATTCCCACCTCTCCTGTTTTCGCCGATTGACTTTAGAAAATTAGGTTGATATTTTGAGCGGTTATGGAATCCGGTCTTGTTGTTGAATATATTGATAAACAGCGCATCTTGTGTGCTGTCGTTCTCGAAGTCAAGCCGCAACGGCTGCGGCTGTTGACCGAGAATGCCCGCGAGGTCAGCCTGTCGCCTAATCGCCTGTCCCACCAGAGTTCGGCGCGGCTGGATCTGTCGCTGGGGCGCGACCGGGTTGTGGACACGCTCAAGCAACTTGCCAGCCGCCGCCACGCATTGATGCAGGCCATCGATATCCGTGAACTCTGGGAGGTCCTCAATTCCGAACAGGAGTGGATCGACCTGGGAACGATGACGGCCTTCTGTTTTCCCCGCAACGCCACCAGCGACCACGAAGCGGCGGTTATCCGCGCTTTTTTCGGCAACCGTCTCTATTTCAAGTTCAAGACCGACGCCTTTTTCCCCCACCCGGAAGATTATGTCGCGCAGCTGATTGCCCGTGAAGCGGAGGCGGCCCGCCGCCGACAACTCATCCAGGACGGCAGCGCGTGGCTCCAGCGGGCGCTGGCCGACCCCACCCAGGCCGGAGCCGCCCGGAACGGGGGCCAGGCCGCCGAATTCGCGGAGATTCTAAGATCCTATTGCATTTTGGGCAAAGAAAGCCCGTCCCATGAGATCGGGCAGGCCATGGCCGCGGTGTGCGGGGTGGAACAGCCGGACGATCTTTTGCCGCAGTTGGTGAAACTGGGCCTGATGGATCGTGATGCGAACATCGAACTCATACGGGAAGGCATTCCCGAAGCCTTCCCGGCCGATGTGCTGGCGCAGGCCGGCCGGATGGCCGCGGCCCTGGATTTCGGGGGACCCCGCCGTGATTTGACGGATCTGCCCCTGATGACCATCGACGGCCAGTCCACCCTCGATTACGACGATGCCCTGAGCATTCAGGACCTGGGGGATGCCTTTCTGATCGGGGTACACATCGTCGACGTGGCCCAGCTTGTCCGCAAAGGGGACCCCCTCGACCTGGAAGCCCTGGCCCGGGGCAGCTCGATCTATATGCCCGATCACCGGATTCCCATGCTGCCGCCGCTGCTCTCCGAAGGGGTTTGCAGCCTCCGGGCCGGGGAGATACGCCCCGCCATATCGACCTTCATCAAAGTTAGCCCCTTCGGCACGATTCAATCCTACGATATCTGCGCCAGCAGGATACGGGTCCGCGACCAGCGGACCTACTACGACGTGAACCTGGCAGCGGATGAGGACCCGGATATCGTCACTTTGCGCCGGATTGCCGAAGCTTTCCGGGAATTCCGCCTGGACCAGGGGGCCGTGCAGATCACCCTCCCGGATGTCAATGTCTGGATCGACGAGGGAGGGCAGGTCAATCTCAGCCGTCTGAACCGGGAAAGCCCGGCCCGCCTCCTGGTGTCGGAGCTGATGATCATGGCCAACTGGATCATGGCGCGCTTTCTGCGCGACAACGGTCTGCCGGCCATCTTCCGCGCCCAGCCCGAACCGAAAGAGCGCCTCTACAAACGCAATGAAGGCACGCTTTTTCAAAATTGGATGCAGCGCCGCCGCTTGAACCGTTTCGTTCTGGATACCGCGTCCGCGCGTCATTCCGGGTTGGGGCTGGATGCCTACATCACGGCCACGAGTCCCATCCGGAAGTATTTCGACCTGATCACCCAGCGTCAGATCCGGGCCGCTTTGGGTTTGGAAACCCCCTACACGGCCGACGAGATCAATGCCTTGATGCAGCAGCTCGATCAGCCCATGGCGGCCGTCTCCCGCGTGCAGCACCGTCGGCACCATTACTGGCTGCTGCGCTATCTCGAAAGCCGGGTCGGCGAGAAGACGGAAGCCATTATTTTGCAGCGGCGCCGGAACGCCTACCAGGTGTTGTTGACGGAGTATATGGTGGAGTGTGATATGCCCTTGAATGCCGGGCGAAGCCTGAAACCCGAAACGGTTGTCGAGGTAACCCTGCAAAACGTCAACCCCCGCAAGGGGCTGCTGGCCGTCTTTACAGCCTGAGTCAACCTATGCTGCACGCCGGCCTTTCGCCGTCCTGCCTGCCGGACCTCAGCCGATACGTCCCCGTTGCGCCGCGTAACAGCGCTTTTCGATATAGGCTGCGCTGGCCGCATCATAGATGGCTTCATGCTCGTGAATCAACCGTGGACCGCCTTCCCATGCGCCGCAGGCCTCCACGACCGGATCGCCCAGGTTGAACTTGTGGCCGCAGGCCGGGCAGCCTTCGGCATTGAGCTGGTTGATCAGGACCAGATCGATGATATGTTTGCCCGGTTGGGATTTCCGCATGGCGTTGCCCCCGTTTCTCTTTTTTAACATCATCGGAACGTTCGGCCGATGGTCGGCCAACGGCCGCTGTCGTTCCACGCGCAACCTAGGGCCGGCGCCCCGGACTGTCAACCGGCCGCGACGGCGGCATCGCGGGCGGGGAACTGTTGGCCCGGCCGCCGGGAAGGAATCAATCTAGTGAGAGGTTATGTTTACATCTTTGCGGCGGCCGCGCTCTGGGGACTGATCGGACCCTTTGCCAAGCTGGCCTTTCAGGAGGGGGTCTCCCCCCTCGAGGTGGCCTTCTGGCGGGCGGTCCTGGCATGGTGTTGTTTCGGGCCCCAGGCGCTGGTGCAGCGGCAGGTCCGGGTGGCGCTCGCCGATCTGCCGATCCTGGGCCTGTTCAGTCTGACCGGCGTCTTCTTTTTTTACGGTTCTTATCAGTTGGCGGTCCAGCAGGGGGGGGCTGCCCTGGCGTCGGTTCTGCTCTATACGGCCCCGGCCTGGGTGGCCCTGCTGGCGGCCCTGTTGTTCAAGGAAAAGATGACGCCCATGAAGATGGTGGCCCTGGCGGCCACCCTGGCGGGGGTGGCGCTGGTCTCGCTGGGCTCCGGTACCGGCCTTGCCGGCGGTGGGGGGAAGACGGCCTCCGCCATATTCTTCGGTTTGGTGGCGGGTTTCTGTTATTCCCTCTACTACATCTTCGGCAAATACTTCGGCGCCAGGTATTCCGCTGCCACGGTTTTCTTCTATATCCTTCCCATGGGGGCCGTCTGTCTGATCCCCTGGCTGCACCGGATGCCGCAGTCCGGGACCGCCTGGTGGGCGTTGCTGTGGATCGCCCTGCTGTCCACCTATGGGGCCTACCACTGCTACTATGCCGGCCTTAAACACCTCGAAGCGGGGCGGGCGGCCATCGCCGCCACGCTGGAGCCGGTGGTGGCGGCGGTGGTGGCCTTTTGCTGGTGGGGGGAATACTTTACGCCGGCGGGCTATATCGGGAGCCTGCTGATTCTGGCGGCGGTCGTTTTGACGATCCGCGATCAATCAGGGGCGGCGCCCCGGGATGGAGAGGACACCCCATGAAACAGCTCCTCCATGTTCCGGAAAGCAACGCGTCGCCCGCCGCCCTGTCCCGGGCGACGCTTTACGGGCTGATGGCCCTGCATGTGGGATGTGCGTCGGCGACCTATATCTTCGGCAAGGCCGCGGCGGTCGGCTTCGACGATCCCGCCGTCCTGACCCTGCTGCGGTCTTGCGGGGCGGCGGTGCTTTTTTTGTTGCTGACCGGTACGCTCATTCCGGTTCCCCGTTTCAGACTGAGGGAATGGGGCCATCTTTGCTGGCTGGGTTTTCTGGTAGTGCCGCTAAATCAGTATTGTTTTCTGCGCGGGCTGCAATACACGGTTCCCAGTCATCCGGCCCTGCTCTATGCGTTGACCCCCCTCGTGGTCCTCCTCCTGGACAGCCTGCGTCTGAAAAGCATGCCGCCCCCGGCCAAGCTGACCGGTGTTTGCCTGGCCTTGGCGGGGGCCGCCGTTATCCTGCGGCCCTGGGAGCGGGGCGCGGAATTCAACCGTATCCGGACAGGCGATTTGTGGATATTAGCCGCCGTGCTCAGTTGGGCGATCTACACGATTGCGGCGCGGGAGTTTTGCCGTGCCCACGATCCCCGGGCGGTGACCGCCTGGAGCCTGATCATCGGGGCCGTGATGACCTTGCCGATCGCGGTAAGTCATCTGATGGCGTTGCCCTTGGCGGCCATCCCGGTCCAGGCCTGGTTTTCGCTGGCCTGGCTGGCGGTGATCACCAGTGTGGTCATGATGCTGCTGTGGAATGCCATGCTGCACGATTTGGGCCCGGTGGAAGTGGCGATTTGCACCAACGCCCAACCCCCCGCCACCGCTCTTCTGACCGCCCTTTTGGCCGGTCTGGGTTGGCTGAGCCGTCAGCAGGACCTGGGACTGCTTTTCTTTTCCGGGATGGTGCTGGTGATTGCGGGGGTGGTGTTAGTCCAATTCAGACGCGCCTGAAACGTGCCAGTCCAGAGGCGGCATCTTTTGGCCCAGCCCGGCGTTCTCACGTTTTTGCAATCCTCGGCGTAGCACCACTACGCCTGTGGTTCCGAAAACGCTGCGGCCTTGGTCTGAACCAAAATCTACCCCCTCTGAACAGGCACGGCCTCAATGTCGGCCCGTTTAGCATTTCAGGATGGCGCACCTCCGTCTGTCATATGAACGCTCGTTTATTGCAGGGTTTCTTTTAAAAATTCCAGGAAACGTCTCCAGGACTTTTGGTCGGCATCTTTCCGGTAGCGGTCGCTGCCGAAGACGGTAAAGGCATGGGGGGCGCCGCCGTAGGTGATCATTTCGTGGTTGACCCCGTACTGCTCGAATTGATTGGCCAGGGCCGCGAACTGATCCATGGTGATATTGGTGTCGGCCGTGCCGTGCAGGATCAGGTACTTCCCCCTGGCCTTGGCGTAATCCTGTCCGGCGGGGGTTTCCAGCCCGCCGTGAAAGGTCACAAAGCCTTTCATGTCCGCCCCGGAGCGGGCGTATTCCAGGACAGCGGCCCCCCCGAAGCAATAGCCCATCACGACGGCATTGCCGATAGCGGCGCCCTGAGCCCGGGCCGCATCCAAGGCCCCCTGGACCAAAGTCCGCATTTTGGCGCGATCTTGGTACAATTCCCCGGTCTGCTGGCGCTTGTCTTCGATCTTGGTGGGGCGTACCCCGGCCCCGAACAGGTCCGCGGCAAAGACGGCGTAGCCTTCCGCGGCCAGCATCTCGGCGCGTTTGACTTCATAGTCGGTCAAACCGTCCCAGTCGTGAATCAGCAGCACGAGCGGTGCCTTGGGGGAGGGGCTGACGAAATAGCCTTCATAGGGTTCGCCGTCGACCGTGTAGGTCACATTCGTGCCGGCGGCGCCGGCGGCGCTTACCATGGCGATGCTCAACATGAAGCTATACAAGGATTTCATGGGTTGTCTCCTGAATACGTTGGTGTTGATGTGGGGGTCGGCGCAACGGCGGCCTGCGCAGGGAGGTGCGCCGAAAACCCCCATCCGGCGGATTTAGGGAAGTTAGCGCCAAAATGCGTATTGTAAACAGAAGGGGGTGAAGCGGGCGGGACCACCTGAAGCGGTTGGCCCGGCGGCAGGTTCCGCCCGGATCGGGGACAAAAGCCTGCCAGCGGCGTCATCAACCGGTTCTGACCGCGATATGGCGGGGGTTCGCTTTTTCAAGCTTGGGCAGGGTCAGCCGCAACGCGCCGTCGGTGCATTGCGCTGCGATCCGGTCATGATCGGCGGCTTTTGGCAGGGCAAAGCGCCTCGTGTCGCGGCCGGTTTCGAATTCGATCAAAATGCCCGATTCTTCGGCATCTTCCCAGGGGCGCTGGCCTATTATCCTGCCGTGCGGGGCGGAGACGGGGGCATCCCCTATCTCCGCCTTTTTGCGTTATCGCAGGGTGCCTCCTTTAGCTGAAGGCGGCCCTATATGACGGTGTTAACCCGCGAGCCGGGCGGCAATCGATGCTACATGCCGGCCCTGGAAACGGGCGGCTTCGAGCTCGTTCTCGCTGGGCATGCGTTCGCCGGAACCGCCGGCAATGGTGGTGGCGCCGTAGGGTGAACCGCCGGTGATTTCGTCCGTGCGCATCTGGCCCTGGAAGGCGTAGGGTAAGCCGACGATCACGAACCCCTGGTGCAGGAGGGTGATGTGGAAGGACAGAATGGTGGACTCCTGACCGCCGTGCTGGGTGTTGCTGGAAGCGAAGACGCTGCCGACCTTGCCCACCAGGGCCCCCTTGGCCCAGAGCTGGCCGGTGGCATCCAGAAACTGGCGCATCTGGCCGCACATGTTGCCGAAACGGGTCGGGGTCCCGAAAATCACGGCATCGGCCTCGGCCAGTTCGTCCACCGTACAGACCGGAATGGGGGCCATGGCTTTCTGGGATTCGACCGCACCCATCTTGGCCAGAACATCATCCGGCAGGGTTTCAGGCACCCGCCGCAGGACGGCCTCGGCCCCTTCGACCTGCCGCACGCCCTCGGCAATGGCTTGGGCCATCTGGTGAATATGGCCGTACAGGGAATAATAGACGATCAATACTTTCATGAGGAATCGCTCCTTTTCATTTTCGGTTGTTGTTCAATTCGGGGCGGCCCCGTTGTCCGAACCGTTGCGGTGTCCGCCGGAGGACGGATCGAAAACCGATAGCCGATAACCGCGCTCAGCCGATATCAATGCTCTCCGCGCGATGGCCGATGGTTTTCAAAAGCCGGACCAATGTCTCACGCTCGGACGGGGTCAAGGCTTCGGTCACCCGTTCCAGATTGGCGGCGTGTTTGGCATAGGCCCTGTCGATAACGGGCCGGCCGGTGTCCGTCAGGTGGACATGGCAGCGGCGACCGTCGCTGGCATCCCGCTGACGCCGGACGTAGCCCTTGTGCTCCAGGCGGTTGATGGCCGCCGTCATCGATCCGCTGGTCAACAGCGCTTTTGCCCCTATGGCCGTGATGGTGAGCGGGCCTTTATGCATGAGGGCCTCCATGATGGTAAATTCGCTGAGCTGTAAACCCGTGTGAGCGATGCTGGCGCGGTCGATCTTTTCGATCGTTTTGGCGGCCTTCCAGAGCACCAGTCGTATGTGTGCTGCCGTTGTCATGAAGGAAAGCTAAGGGGTGTTATCTTGATGTCAAGATACTTGTGGGGATCGCCCCGCAAGGGCGTTGACTTTTGGCAGGCCGGCCGCTAAGTCGATTTTGTGAAGCGCCCTCGGGCAGACGAAACGGTCGTCGGTGGGTGCCTAACAGGCTGTGGCTAAACGGCGCCCCAGGCCGAAAGGCGGCGTTGTCCCGCGCTGCGGGAGTTCTCATCTGGTTCTATGGGCTAAGGCGAGTCCCGCCCTCGCGAAACCGCCGCTGCAACCCTGATGGTTGCTGCGCTTTTCGCAGCGCACGGCGCCTTGCCTTTCGACCTGTTGGTGATCCACAGCCTGCTGAGTCCCATTACAAAAAAAGCAGCAGACCTGATTCATGAACTTGAAAGATATCCCCCGGGACCTCCTGGAAGCATTGCTTGAAAACCCGTACGAGAGCCTCATCCTGATCGATGCGGACGGCATCGTGCGGTACATGAGTTCCTCCAACGAGGGGGTCTATCCCATGCCGGTCAAGGAGGCCGTCGGCAAGCCTATCCGCGAGGTCAGCCCGCATACCCGGCTGGACCGTGTTCTCAAGACCGGCAGGGCCGAAATCGGCCGCAGCATGGTATTGAAGAGTAAGAACCGGGTGATTGCGCGCATTCCCCTCATCCATGACGGACGCATCATCGGGGCGGCCGGCAAGCTGATGTTCATGAGCCCTCAAAAGCTCAAAGAACTCTACGACCGCATCGAAAACCTGGAAACCAAGATCGACTTCTACCAGAGCGAACTGAACCAGGTTTACGGCGGGCGCTATTCATTTGAGAGCATCATTGGAACCTCCGAGCCGATTCGAAATGCCAAGGAACTGGCCCGGCAGGCCGCCGCCACGGATGCCGCCGTCATCCTTACGGGCGAGTCCGGCACCGGCAAGGAACTCTTCGCCCACTCCATCCACCAGGCCAGCCGGCGCCGAGATCAGCATTTCGTCCGCGTCAATTGTGCCGCCATTCCCGCCGACCTGATCGAATCGGAGCTGTTCGGCTATGAAGCCGGCGCCTTTACAGGCGCCCGCAAAAAAGGCAAAGCCGGCAAATTCGAGCTGGCCCACAAGGGGACCATCTTCCTGGATGAAATCGGCGACATGCCCATGACCCTGCAGGTCAAATTGATGCGGGTGCTGGAGGAAAAGGAGGTGGAGCGCATCGGATCGCGCAGACCCAAACCGATCGATTTTCGCGTCGTCAGTGCCACCAACCGGGACCTGAAAAAGCTGATCGACAAGCAGGCCTTCCGGCTGGACCTCTACTACCGCCTCAACGTCGTCCATATTCACCTGCCCGCCCTGCGGGAAATTCGCGCCGATATTCCCGCCATCTTCCACCATTTCTTCGACCGCCTGTCCGTCGGAAAGAAGCCGCGAATCCGAACCGTTGCGCCGGATGCCCTGGCGGCGATGCAGCAGTATGTCTGGCCCGGAAACATCAGGGAACTGCGCAACGTGGTGGAGCGGGCCATGATCGTCTGCCGGGGCGAGGCCATTACGCGGTCCGACCTGCCTCTCGAAAAGAGCGTGGCGCCGGACGTGCCCGCCTTCACCGACGGAGTGCTCCCTTCCCTGAAGCAGTTGCTGCAGGAAACCGAGCGGCAGGCCATCCTTGCCGCCCTCGAGCATACCGGCAACAACAGGGCCGAGGCGGCCAAGATTCTGGGCATTCATCGCACCGGCCTTTACCAGAAAATGAAAAAACACGGCATCCCCTGAGCGGGAACCGGAAATGCCGTCCCCCCCTCCGTATAGGGGTATTCAATGAATAACCTTCGATACATGTATATAGTCTTCTACAATCAGATGAATTATTCATAATATCAGACTATTGTGTCTGATATGCGCTGGGGTTGTAGAAGCTTGCCGACAATGCCCTCCCCCGATGACTATCGGCCCGCATTGTTTTCGAGTAAAATTAACCCGATAAAATTACAGATAAATACAGCTTCTGTGGTAGGCGTCAGGCGTGCTGGCAGAGTTGTTGCAAATTGACGATCGAGAATGGTCGTTCCCTTCACCGGCTCTACAAAAACTTCCGTTGACCGATGGTCATGCGCAGGATGGGCTGCGCCCGAGGAGGCTCCTAATGGGAATCAATTATGTATTGGTGGTGGGCTCAGGGTTAATGGGCAGCGGCATTGCGCAGGTGTGCGCCCAGGCCGGAATCCGGGTCGTCCTGAACGATGTGTCCGAAGAGACGCTGGAACGCGCGATCGGGAATATTGCCTGGTCGGTGGGCAAATTCGTCGAGAAGGGCAAGCTTCAGGAGAAGAGCGAGGTCATCATGGACCGGATCGCGACGAGGACCAGCCTGGATGACATCGGCCCCGTCGATCTGGCCATCGAGGCGGTGTTCGAAAAAATAGAAGTGAAGCACGAGATTTTCAGGAAGCTGGACCAGGTCCTGCCGCCGGAGGCCATGATCGCCTCCAATACGTCGGCGATTCCCATTACCGAACTGGCGGCGGTCACCGACCGGCCCGCCCATGTTCTGGGCCTTCATTTTTTTAGTCCGGTGCCGATGATGGTCGCCGTGGAAGTCATCCGGGGAATCGCCACCAGCGATGCCACGGCCGAGGCCGGGCGCCGGTTTGCCGGCCAGATCGGCAAGGAGCCCATCATGGTCAACCGCGACGTGGCCGGGTTCGTGATCAACCGCATCAATTTCCCTTCGATCATCGAGGCCATGAATCTGGTGGAAGCCGGGGTGGCCACGGTCGAAGACATCGACAAGGGGCTGCGCCTGGCCTCCGGCCGCAAGATGGGCATCTTCGAGACCGGCGACATGGTGGGCCTGGACGTGACCTACGGCGGCATGACGGCCATGTATAACGAAACCGGAGACCCCCGCTTCTATCCACCCCTGCTCCTGCGGCGCAAGGTCAAGGCCGGCCATCTGGGCCGCAAGACCGGCCGGGGCTGGTACCGCTACGATGAAAACGGCAACCGCATCAAAAACTGACCGCCACGGGAGAGCCGCGCATGGGCAGCTTCAAAGTCAACCAAAAGGATCTCTTTTTCATTCTCAAGGATCAGCTCAACTACGGCAGCTTATGTGAGCTGCCGCGCTACCGGGATTTAAATGAAAAAACCCTGGATCTGCTGGTCACCGAGGCCATCAGTTTTGCCAAAGGCGTGGTGGACCCGCTCAACGCGGTGGGCGAAACGCAGCCGGTTCGCTTCGAAAACGGCCAGGTGGTCTGCCCACCCGGTTTCCGGGAAGCTTTCCGGCAGTACGGACAGGACGGCTGGACGGCCGCCGTCCGAGATGCCACCTATGGCGGGCAGGGGTTCCCCCACATGATGCGCATCATCGTGAACGACCTGATGTACGGCGCCTGCCAGTCCTTCAACATGGCCCCCAGCCTGACCCACGGGGCCGCCCATCTGATCGAGAGCTTCGCCACGGAAGAATTGAAGACGCGCTTCGTGCCCAGGATGTACGATGGGACCTGGTCCGGCACCATGTGCCTGACCGAACCCAACGCCGGATCCAACCTGGCCACCCTGGAAACTACAGCCTTCCGCGAGGGGGATCATTTTAAAATCAAAGGCAGCAAGATCTTCATCTCCTGGGGCGATCACGACATCGCCGAGAATATCGTCCATCTGGTGCTGGCGCGGATCGACGGGGCGCCGGAAGGGGTGCGGGGCATATCGCTGTTCATCGTGCCGAAGTTCCGGGTCAACCCGGACGGCCGTGTGGGGGCCTTCAACGACGTGGTATGCACCGGGATCGAAGAAAAGCTGGGCCTGCACGCCTCCCCCACGGCAGCCCTGACCTTCGGCGGCCAGGACGACTGCCTCGGCCATCTCTGCGGCCAGGAAAATCAGGGCCTGGCCCACATGTTCCAGATGATGAATTCGGCCCGCATCAACACCGGGGTGAGCGGCATGGCCATGGCCAGCACGGCCTATCTCAATGCCCTGGCCTACACCAGGGAGCGCCGGCAGGGGCGGGACCTGAGCGGCCAATCGGCAGGTGAGGTGCCCATCATCGCGCATCCGGACGTACGCCGCATGCTGCTGTGGATGAAGGCCATGGTGGACGGAATGCGCTCTATGATCTACGCCGGAGCCCTCTGGGCCGAGCTGGCCGGCGAACTGCCCGACGAGGAGCGGCGTATCCATTACGCCGACCTGGTGGACTTCATGACCCCCATTATCAAGGCCTATTGCGCGGACATGGGCTTCCGGGTCTGCGAGACAGCCGTCCAATGCCTGGGGGGCTACGGCTACTGCAAGGACTATCCCCTGGAGCAATACCTGCGCGATGCCAAGATCATGTCCCTCTACGAGGGCACCAACGGCATTCAATCCATGGACTTGATGGGCCGCAAGATGACCATCAAGAAGGGGGCCTGTTTTGCGGCCTATCGCCGGGAGATCGAGGCGTTCTGTGAGCACCACCGCCTCGATGAAGACCTCGGCGACCGGGTGCGGGCCCTGGCCGGTGTGGTGGAGCGGCTGGGGGAAGCCGCAGCCGAGATGACCGCGCGCAAAGAGGCCGATCCGCTCCTGTGGGCCGCCAGCACCTATCCCGCCCTGATGGCCTTCGGGGACGTGACCATGGCCTGGCGCCTGCTGGATCTGGCCATCATCGCACGACCCCTTGCGGACAAGAAGGGGGCCAAATACGATTTCCATCGGGGCAAAGTCTACCAGGCCAAATACTTCGTGGACATTACCTTGCCCCATACCCTGGCCACCATCGATACCTGCCTGCGGCCGGGCCGCGAAGTGGTGGAGATACCGGTCAACGCTTTATAGTTTTAATAAGAGGAGAAAAACGCCGATGCAGGACGTCGTCATCGTAGAGGCCGTGCGCACCGCCGTAGGCCGGTATCTGGGTGCCCTGAAAGAGGTGGAAGCCTACGACCTGGCCGCCCAGGTGCTCAATGCCGTGGTGACGCGCAGCGGGGTCGCACCGGAACAGGTGGATCAGGTCATGATGGGCCAGTCCTACCAGAACGGCGAATACGTCAACATGGCCCGCATGGGCTTGCTGACCGCCGGTTGGCCGGAAGCCGTGCCCGGCACCACCGTGGACAGCCGCTGCTGCACCGGTCTGGATGTGGTGCGCCTGGCCGCCGCCCAGATTGCCGCGGGCCAGGTGGATATCGTGGTGGCCGGCGGGGTGGAAAGCATGAGCAATGCCGAATTCTATTTGCCCGGTCGGGTGAAGTGGGGCGTCGGCGGCCCCGGCATGCCCCGCGGCCACGGGGATCCCTCCATCTGGGGGCTTTCCCTCTACGACCGTATTCAGCGGGCGCGGGTCATGTCTCAGCCGGAAGGACGCTACGGTGTTTTACCCTCCATGATGACCTGGGCCGAGACCGCCGCCAGAGAAGAGCAGATCAGCCGGGAGGCCTGCGATGCCTGGGCCTTAGGGAGCCACCAGAAGGCCTGTGCCGCGTGGGAAGCGGGTGTCTTCGCGGATGAAATCGTTCCCATCAGTGTGCCCCGTCCCAAACAGGAGCCGCTGGTATTCGAGCGCGATGAAAATCCCCGGACCGACACGACCCTGGAAAAACTTGCCCGGCTGCGGCCTGTGTTGGGAGGGGTCTGCACGGCCGGCAACAGCAGTTCCGAAAACGACGGGGCCGCTGCAGTGTTGATGATGTCGGCGGCCCGGGCGGCCAGGCTGGGACTGACCCCCCTGGCCACGGTGCGATCCTGCGTGCTGGCGGGCGACGATCCCCGGCGGGCTTATCAAACGGTGCCGGTGGCCGTGGCCAAGGCTCTGGACCGGGCCGGGCTCGCGCTTTCCGCCATGGACTTGATCGAAATCCAGGAAGCCTTCGCCGCCCAGGTGCTGGCCGATTTGAAGCAGATGGGGGTGGGCCCCGATGATTATGAGCGGGTCAATGTGAATGGATCGGGCATCTCCCTGGGGCATCCCATCGCCTGCACTGGCACCCGCGTGCTGGTGACCCTGCTGCACGAGATGAAACGCCGCCAGAGCCGTTTCGGGCTGGAGTGCATCTGCGGCGGCGGAGGGCTGGGCATCGCCGCCGTATTCGAGCGTGTGGCCTGACCCCCCTTAGGCCGCGTTTTCGTCAAACAGGGCATGAATCGGGGAAAGTTAACATGGGTGAGGCCCAAATTATGACCACCGCCACTGATGCCGTACCGATTCGGATTACGGTCCGTGACATGATCATGGACATCGTCTTCAATCGACCGGCCAAGAAAAACGCTTTGAGCGATGAGATGTACCTGGCCTTGATCGCCGGCCTCAGGCAGGCCCAGGCGGACGATGAGATCCGTGTCGTTCTGCTGCGCGCCGAGGGAGACTGTTTCTGTGCCGGCAATGACTTGCATGCCTTCCGCAACCGAGAACCCGGTGAAGACCCCAGTCCGGGACGCCTGTTCCTCGAGACCCTGGCGGCCCTGGAAAAGCCGGTCGTGGCCGCGGTCAACGGACCGGCCGTGGGCATCGGCACGACGATGCTGTTGCACTGCGACCTCGTCTACGCCGGGATGGGGGCTACCTTCAAGACGCCCTTCGTGAATCTGGGGCTCTGCCCCGAGGGCGCCTCCAGCTTCCTGCTGCCGCAGATCGTCGGTCACCCCCGGGCCGCGGAGATGCTGCTCCTGGGGGAACCCATCTCAGCCCATATGGCCTGGGAATTCGGTCTCATCAACAATGTCTTCCGGGACGACGATCTCGTGACGGAAGTGTTCGCCCAGGCCCGCAAGCTGGCCCAGCAGCCGCCGGATTCCGTGCGGCTGACCAAGCGCCTGCTCAAGGCCGCGCGTATGAAAACCGTTAAGGAAACGATCGCCACGGAAAGTCGTCATTTTGCCGAGATGCTGGGTTCTCCGGAATTCGCCGACGCGTTTGGGGCGTTTTTCAACCGGGAGCCGTCAGTTTCACCTTCACAGTCGCGTTTGTAACAAGGAGAGACGCTCGATGGATTTCAACCTGTCCAAGGAACATGCAATGCTGCGCAAAGCGGTGCGGGAGTTCGCCGCCAAGAAGATCGCGCCCTATGCCGACGAGTGGGACGCCAATCATTACCTGCCGGTGAAAGAGGTCCTTCGCCCCATGGGTGAACTGGGGTTTTTGGGGGCGGTGATCCCCGAAGCCTACGGCGGAGAAGACATGGGATGGCTGGCAGCCGTCATTGTTACCGAAGAAATCGCCCGGGCCTCCAGCTCCATGCGGGTTCAGCTCAACCTCAGCGGCATCGGCTGTGCCTATCCGATTTATAAATACGGCACCGAAGCCGCCAAGCAAAAATATGTGGCCAAGCTCTGCACGGGGGAATACCTGGGTGGGTTTGCGATCACCGAGCCTAATGCCGGTTCGGATGTCTTCGGTATGGAAACCGTCGCCGAAGACCGCGGCGACCATTACGCCATCAGCGGCTCCAAGACCTGGATTTCCAACGCCCACCAGGCCGACGTGATCGTGCTCTACTGCTACACCGACCGCGGCGCACGCACCAAAGGTCTGTCGGCCTTCGCGATGGAATTGAAAAATACCAACGGCGTCAAGACCACCGACCTTGACAAGATGGGTTCCCATTCGTCGCCCACCGGCGAGATCTTTTTTGACCAGGCGCGGGTGCCCAAGGAAAACCTGCTGGGCCAGCCGGGCGACGGGGCGGCCATCGTATTCGCTTCCCTGAACAATACCCGCATCTCCGCCGCGGCCGGGGCGTTGGGCTGTGCCCAGGCCTGCCTGGACATTGCCACCAGGTACTGCAACGAACGCCGCCAGTTCGGCAAGCCCATCGGACAGTTCCAGATGAACCAGGACCTGATTGCCCAGATGGCCACCGAAGTGGAAGCCGCCCGCCTGCTGGTCTACAAAGGCGCCTGGCAGAAAGATCAGGGCCAGGAAAACAACGGCCTGGAAGTGGCCCAGGCCAAGTACTTCGCCGGCGAGACGGCCGTCAAGTGCGCCAACTACGCCATGCGGATCCTGGGCGCCTACGGGTATTCAACGGAATATCCGGTGGCACGCTATTACCGGGATGTGCCCACCTACACCATGGTGGAAGGCTCGGCCAACATCTGCAAACTGATTATTGCCGGCGACCAGTTGGGCTTCCGAAAGGCCAACCGCTAACCTGTGTCCGTGCGGAGGCGGCATCTTTTGGCCCCGGCCGGCGTTCTCGCGATCGGGAAATCCTCGCCGTAGCTCAGCTACGCCTCCGGTTTCCCAATTACTGCGGCCTTGGACGGAACCAAAACCTACCACCTCCGGAAGGGCACTCATATTGTAGCCATCGGGAGATCACATCTTTCGGCCTCTGGCCCGCCGCCGGTGGACCAAATCCACCTTTGGCGGACGAGCTGGCGTACTCGCCTCCTGTCGGTCCTCGGCGCAGCCGGGCTGCGCCTCGGGGCACCCGTCGTCGTCGGTTTGGTGAACACCGATGTGCCCCAAGATCAGGCCTGAAATCCTGCGCTGTGCGCGGGACCAGGAGCCGAAATCGACCGTTTGCGGACGGACACTTAACGTGGCAAAGGGGAGGTCCCCCAGCCTTCAATAGCCTTCCGAATTTTTTTATAAATCGGATTTGGCGATGACTTCGGCCGCGGCGTGTTCCAGGACGGGCACGGCCAGGCCGAAGTGCTTGAAGCGCTCGTTGGTGGTCTGGCCGTGGTAGTAGCGGTAGTAGATCTGCTGCACGATGACGGCCAGGCGGAAGAGGCCGAAGCAGTAGTAGAAGTCGAATCCGTCCATGCGCAGACCGGAGAGGCGGCCGTAGGTGTCCACGAATTCCCGGCGGGTCAGGGCCCCTTCCAGGTGGGTGGGCATGGCGCGCAGGATCTGGCGCTCGGGCGGGTCGTCTTTGTTCACCCAGTAGCCCAGGGTGCTGCCCAGGTCCATCAGGGGATCGCCCAGGGTGCACATCTCCCAGTCCAGCACGCCGATGATTTTAAAAGGGTCGGCGGGATCCAGGACGATGTTGTCCAGCTTGAAGTCGTTGTGGATGATGGCCGCCCGTTCCGTTTCCGGGGGCATTTTCTCCGCGAGCCAGGCCATCACCGCCTCGAAATCGGGCACATCCGGGGTGCGTGCCGCCCGGTAGCGTTTGCTCCAGCCGGTTACCTGCCGCGCGACATAGCCCTGGGGCTTGCCCAGGTGGGCCAAGCCCACTTCATGGTAATCCAGGGCGTGCAGTTCGTGGAGGACTTCCACGAAGCGTTCGAACAGGGCGTGCAATTGGGAAGGTGACGTAAACAGGCCAGGGGGCAGGTCCTGGCGCAGAATGATGCCCTCGATGCGTTTCATGACGTAGAACGGGCATCCCATGACGGCTTCGTCTTCGCAATAGACCAGGGGCCGGGGTACGTAGGGCAGGTGCTCGCACAGGGCCGAGAGCACCTTGACCTCGCGGCCCATGTCGTGGGCCGTGGCCGCCTTGGTGCCGAAGGGCGGACGCCGCAGGATCAACTGCCGCGGGCCGCAGGTCACCAGATAGGTCAGGTTGGAGGCGCCGCTGGGAAACTGCGCCAGCGTGACGTCGCCTTCCAAACCCGGGATGCTGTCTTTCAAATAGGCTGCCACCCGGCTCAAGTCCAGTTGATCACCGTTGCGAACGGCGCCGGGACGATCGATATGGTCACTCATGATTTCCCTCCCTGCCGTGACGGGTCGTCGTTCAGGCCTAGATTTTTTTCGAGAAACGCTGTCAGATAGCGGGCGTACTGATCAACACCGACGCCGCGCCGGGTGTATTTGGCGCGCTTCAGGTACCAGTCCTGGAGCATGGCCTTGATCAGGCTGGCCGTCATGCGGCAGTCCGTGGTTTGAAACAGGCCCTGGGCGCAGCCGGCTTCCAGGATATCGGTGAATTGCTGCTCGGTGCTCAGCTCGCTTTCCACCGCGGCGCGGCGCTCATCCGGATCGAGGTTTTTGGCTTCCATGTAGGAGAAGTAAAACCAGGGCTGCATGATTTCGCTCAGATAAAGATGGGTGCGGATGGCGATGCGCAGCTTCTCAAGCGGGTCCCTGCCGGCCGCGATGTCGGCCGACAGAATTTCGCGCGTGACCGTGCGGCGCTGTTGCTGCATCAACCGCAGCAGGGCCTCCTTGCCCGCGAAATAGTTGTAGAGTGCGCCGGTGCTCATATCGGCTTCCCGGCTCAGGTCCCGCATGCTCATGGCATGGAAGCTTTTCGCGTTGCTGATTTTGAGGGCCGCCGCGAAAATGCGTTCCATGTTTTTGGCAATGGTCTTCTCCTTCTTGATCTGGATCGACTGGCGATTTGCGTTGTAGAGCTTGAGGCAGCACTGCTGCTTTAACGCTTCGACCCTCTGGAGAAACGGTTGAAATCCTTCCGGCGGCATGGCTTACAGCACTTTCTTATTGTCATAGCCTTTCAGGATCTGCCGGGCCACGGAAACCTTGTGCACTTCGTCGGCCCCGTCATAGATGCGGGCCGCCCGTTCGTGGCGGTAGAAGAAGGCGATGATGGTATCGTCCGTCATGCCCAGACCGCCGTGCACCTGGAGGGCCCGGTCGATTACCTGCTGCATGGTGTTGGCCACGACGAATTTGATCAGGGAAACTTCCTTGCGGGCGGCTTTGGCGCCCAACTGGTCGATTTTCCAGGCGGCATGCAGCACCATCAGACGGGCCGCTTGAATGGCGGCCGCGCTTTCCGCGATCCAGGCCTGGATGATCTGTTTACTGGCCAGGGTACGGTCCGGACCGATGATGCGGTCCCGCGCCCGGGCGCACATCAAATCGAAGGCCCGGTTGCAGATCCCGATCCAGCGCATGCAGTGGTGGATGCGGCCGGGTCCCAGGCGTTCCTGGGCGATGACGAAGGCGTGGCCTTCCGGCCCCAGCAGATTGCTCTGGGGCACCCGGCAGTTCTGGTAGAGAATTTCGGCATGGGAGAAATACCCCTCGCCGGCATGTCCCATCACCGGGATGTTGCGCACCAGGTTGTAGCCGGGGGTGTCGCTGGGTACGATGATCATGCTGGCCCGCATGTAGGGGGGGGCCTCCGGATTGGTCACGGCCATCACGATGGCGAAGGCCGCCCCGTCGGCGGACGATGTATACCACTTGTGGCCGTTGATGACATAGTCGTCGCCGTCTTTGACAGCGGTAGTGTCCAGCATGACCGGATTGGAGCCGGGCATGTCCACTTCGGTCATGGAAAAGCAGCTGCGGATGTCCCCCGCCACCAGGGGATTCAGCCACTTTGCGGTCTGTTCGGGGGACGCATACTTGTGCAGGATTTCGATGTTGCCGGCATCCGGTGCCATGCAGCCGAAGGCATACAACCCGAGGGGGGTTCGTCCCAGGGCTTCGAAAATCAGGGCGCTTTCCAAGAGACTCAGGCCCATGCCGCCGTGTTCGACCGGGTGCAGGGGAGCCCACAGCTCCATCTGCTTGACCATGGCGCGCTTTTCTTCCAGGGCCGGCAGGACCTTGTCCAGTTTGTCGGCCAGAAAGTCCTTTTCCAGGGGGATCAATTCATTGTCTACGAATTCATCGATCATGCCCAGGATGGTCTGCATTTTTTCCGAGATGGTGAAGTCCATGGGATCTCCTTAACGTGTTCGTTTTGATAATGGAAGTTTTAATCCGCCAACGCCAGCCAAGGGGTTAATTCCCCGCCGCTTGCGGGGTTGCATGGCCGTTATCAATACCCAGCTGCTTTGCGGCTGGACGTTCATTTTTTTCCCGGTTGTCCGGCATGCGCAAGTTGTTTTCAATACAAAAGCAACACCCACGAAGATCACGAAGGGATCCATCTTTTTTCGAACCGTATTTCTTCGCGGTAAATTCTCGTTGACGGGTGCTTTCCGGAGAACCGGTTTGTTTGCCCATGCCATTTGCTTTAGCGGGGGTTGCGATCCGTGTCAATAAAAAACGAACACTCGTTAGTTTTTTATTGACACAGACAAGGCTTGTCTCTAATAAAAGGGACCACGGGCCGGCACCTAGCTGACAAGCGGGAACGCCGGTGAAATCGTCGTCCGGCTGAATAGGTCAGCCTTCACAGGTCATCGAAATGAACCTTCTCGTTTGCGTCAAACAAGTCCCTGATCTGGAGCAAATGGCCGTCCATTGCGGTTCGGATGGCGTGCCCGTAATCGGTGAACCGAGCGAGTTCCGCATGAACCGCTTTGACGAATTTGCCGTGGAAGCGGCGGTGCAATTGAAGGAGACGCTGGCGGAGGTCCACATCGACGCCTTGAGCGTCGGTCCGGAGGCGGCCCTGGCAGTGATCAAACGCGCCATCGGCATGGGGGCCGACCAGGGGGGGCTGCTGGATACCGGCGACCGGGCCGATCCCGGCCCCTACGAGGTGGCCCGCCGCATTGCCCGCTATGCGGCCCCCAAGCGCTACGACCTCATTTTAACCGGCAGCTGGTCGGAAGACGGCATGAACGGCCAGGTGGGCCCCATGACAGCGGCGCTGCTGGAGCTGCCCTGTGCCACCCAGGTGATGGCCCTGCAACTGGCCGACGACCGGCGCAGCGTGGCAGTGGAGCGGGAGGTGGAGGGGGGGGCCCGGGAACAGCTGCAATTGCGGCTGCCAGCCCTCCTGGCAGTTCAATCCGGCATCAACCGGCCCCGCTATCCTTCCCTGTCCAATCTGTTGCGGGCCAACCGGCAGCCGGTGGAGATCATTCCCGGGGATGCCGGGGAGAAGACCATCGATCCGGTGGTCGGCCTGGGCTTGATGCAACCGCCGCGCCACCGGTCCGGACGGGTGCTGGAAGGCAGCCTGGAAGAAAAAGCCGCCGCTTTTTTAGCCCTTTTAAAAGAAAAGGCCTTCATACACTAGCCATGGAAGACAGGGCGGATATCATTGTTGTGGCCGACGCCGCCGGCGATCGTGTCGACCCGGTCATCTACGAAATGCTTGCCTTTGCCAGGCGTTTGCAGACCCTGGCTATGGGCCGCATCCAGATTTGGCTGCTGGGCGAAGGGCCGCAAGACGCGGCCTGGGAAGTGGCCCGGCTTGGCGGAACCGACGTCACGGCCCTGTGCTGCCCGGGTCTGTCACGTTATCTGGGCGAGGCCTATCGGAGAATTCTGGAGCCGGCTCTCGCGGCGGCCGCGCCGCGCTATGTGGTCACCGTGCATAGCTCCGGCGGCGCCGAGTGGGCCCCGGCCGTGGCGGCCCGTCTGGAGGCCGGCTGCATCAGCGGCGTGGACGGTTTGGGGACGCAAGACGGCTGCATCTGGTTTTCCAAGGATCGCTACGGCGGCAAAGTCAAAGGCCGCTTTGCCTCCAATTCCGCCCTCACCGTGCTGACCGTGCAGCCGGGCTGCTTCCCATTCGAGAACCCGCCCGAGGAGAACCGGGCGCCGGAAGCGGCGGCCGGCCGGGTGACCATCAAAACGATGGCCTGGCAGCCCGAGCAGACCCGCTTGACCGGTGTGATACCGGCCGTTGCGAAGGCCGCCAATCTAAAGGACGCCCAGATCATCGTGGCCGCCGGCAACGGCATCGGCGAGGAAGAAAATCTCGAGTGGATTCACCGCCTGGCCGAAGGGCTGCCCAAAGCCATGGTGGCCGGGACCCGCATTGTCTGCGACCGGGGCTGGCTGGACTACGACCGGCAGGTGGGCGTCACCGGTGTTACCGTGGCCCCGGCGCTCTACATCGCCTGCGGGATATCGGGTGCTTCCCAGCACGTCATGGGCATGCGCGGGTCCGGCTTCGTCATCGCCATCAATACCGACCCCCAGGCGGCCATCTGTGCCGAGGCCGACGTCTGCATCGTGGAAGATCTCAAGACCTTCATTCCCATGGTGCTGGACGTTTACGAAAAACAGAAGGCGAAACAGAACGGAGCATAGACTTATGGTCACATTCAATCTTGATAACAAGGTCGCTCTTATCACCGGCGCCAGCCGGGGCATTGGGGAATCCATTGCCATGACGCTGGCCGAATACGGTGCCACCTGTATCCTGGCGAGCCGCAAGATCGAGGGGTTGCAGGCAGTGCAGCAGAAAATCGTGGACAAGGGCGGCCGCGCCGAAGCCCTGGCCTGCAACATGGGCGAACTCGACCAGATCGAGGCCCTTTTTGCCGAGATCAGAGACCGTTACGGACGACTGGATATCCTGGTGAACAACGCGGCCACCAATCCCTATTTCGGCCCCCTGACAGGTGCTCCCGAATCAGCCTGGGACAAGACCCTGGCCGTGAATCTGAAGGGCCCCTTTTTCATGATCCAGCAGGCTGCCGCACTGATGGGCGAAAGCGGCGGGGCCATCGTGAACGTGGCCTCCATCAATGCCATAAGCCCGGCGCCCATGCAGGGCATCTACTCCATCACCAAGGCCGGGGTGGTTGCCATGACCAAGGCCTACGCCAAAGAGTTGGCCTCTAAAAATATCAGGGTGAACGCCCTGTTGCCCGGGTTGACCGAAACCAAGTTCGCCGCGGCCCTGATCAGCAACGAGAAGATCTACAAGCACGTGCGGGGGATGATTCCGATGCAGCGGCATGCCCAGCCGGACGAGATGGCCGGGGCCGTGCTCTATCTGGTTTCCGATGCGGCCTCGTATACCACCGGGACAACCATCGTGTGTGATGGGGGGGTATTGGCCTGAATCGGTGTTGGGGGACGTATCTTGGGTGACCAGCGTTTTCTCCTAAACGGATTTGTGGAGCAGTTGAACAAGCCATCAATATAAGAGGTGACGTCTTATGAATATGGAAGCCAAAGTCGTCGTGGTGACCGGTGGGGCTGAGGGGATCGGGGCCGCGCTTTGCCGCCGGGCCGCCAGGGAAGGCGCCAAGGTGATGGTGGCCGATATCGATGCCCCGGGGGCCCAAGCCCTGGCGGATGAAATCGGCGGGGCCGCTTTTAAATGCGATGTGGCCCGGGAGGCGGAGGTGATCCGGCTGGTGCAGGAGACCGAAGAAAAGCTGGGGCCCATCGATTGCTTTTTTTCCAACGCCGGCATCATCGTCATGGGCGATCTGGACGTCACCAATGCCGACTGGCAGCGCATCTGGGAAATCAATGTCATGGCCCATGTCTATGCGGCCCGGGCCGTGGTTCCCGGCATGCTGGCGCGCGGCGGCGGCTGGTTCGTCTGCACGGCTTCGGCGGCCGGCCTGCTTAGCCAGATCGGCTCGGCCCCCTATTCCGTCACCAAGCATGCCGCTGTCGGCCTGGCGGAGAATTTGGCCATCACCTACGGTGACTTGGGCCTCAATGTGGCGGTGGTCTGCCCCCAGGCCGTGCGCACCCGCATGACGGCCCAGGGCGGCGGTGTGGCCGCCGTGGACGGCATGATGGCGGCCGAACAGGTGGCCGATTGCGTCATGGCGGCGTTGCAGGAGGGGCGCTTCATGGTGCTGCCCCACCCGGAGGTCAGGGACTACATGCAGCGCAAGACGTCCGACTACGATCGCTGGATTCTTGGCATGCAGCGCCTCAAAGGTCGCTTTCAGGCAGCGGCGCCCCCTGCCGGCGCCGAACCGTGATCTATGATTTTCAGGCGGCTGGATATGACGAATTAGGTTGCCTGCCGGCATCCGGACCGGATACCGGCCGCGGCCATTGATCGGCGGGGGCTCACCCGTCATCGTCCCACACACCCTATCTATCCCAGGAGGTTTCATGGAACCGATACTCGTGGAGAAAAACGCGCATACCGCTGTGGTCACTATCAATCACCCCCCGGCCAATACCTGGAATCTGGCCACCATGGTGGCTTTCGAGGCCTGCCTGAACGACCTGGAAACGGACAGCGAGGTGCGCGTCATCATCCTTACCGGCGCCGGTGACCGTTGCTTTTCCGCCGGTTTCGACGTCAAGGACGCGGCCAACGGCTCCAAGATCGGGGCCCTCGGGCGGCGTTTGTGGACGCGCCTCGACCGCTTGGCCAAACCGGTGATTGCCGCCATCAACGGGTTTGCCCTGGGCGGCGGATTGGAGCTGGCCCTGTCCTGCCATTTTCGCATCATGGCGGATGCGCCCAAGATCTTCATCGGGCTTACCGAATTGAATCTGGGCATCATCCCCGGCTGGGGCGGCACCCAACGTCTGACCCAGGTGGTGGGCAAGGCCAAGGCCCTGGATATGATCCTTTTCAGCAAGACGGTCGGCGCCCAGGAGGCCCTGGCCAGCGGGCTGGTCAATCGGGTAACGACCCCTGACAAGCTGATGGAGGAGGCCCTGGCGTTTGCCGACCAACTGGCCCAGCGCCCGCCGATTGCCGTGGGCTGCGTCCTCAAAGCCATGTCCACCGGGATCTATGAAGGCCTGGACCGCGGTCTGGCGGTGGAAAGCGAGGGCAGCCGCACCGTGCAGGCCACGGAAGACTGCCTGGAGGGTTTTACCGCTTTCCTCGAGAAGCGTCCCCCGGTCTTCAAGGGCAAATGAGACCGCCTCGCGGTGTCTCCGGCGCCATGGGGATGCAGGTGTCGCTTTCCTGTTCTGGCCGCTCGTGATTGAAGCCCCCGGCGACTGCGGTGCCACTATGGACGGGGGCCGGCGGCCGCTATCGGGGATGTTGTTTCCGCGCCGGATGCTAAGGTCGCGGCCAAGGTGATCCCGATCCCGATCCCGATAGCGATTTCGAGGACATCGACGCATTTTTAGGCCGGCATGATTTGCCAAGGAGGTTTTCCATCGATGGCATCCAAATTCGTCAGCAAACGCAACCTGCACTTTATGCTCTACGAAGTTTTCGACGTCCTTTCCCTGACGCAATACCCCTATTACCAACAGCACAACAAAAAGGCCTTCGATCTCATTATCGATGCCAGCTTGAAGATGGCCAAGCAGCTGCTCTTCCCCCTTTTAGAGGAAATGGACCGTAAACCGCCGGAGTTGGAAAACGGCCACGTGAAAGTGCACCCTGCGGTCCGCACGGTTATGGAACAGTTCGGCGACGGCGGGTGGATCGCCGCCCAGTTCGCGGAGCGCTTCGACGGCGAACAGCTGCCGTACATGATCGCCGACTGCTGCCAGTTTGTCTTCTCCGCGGCCAACTACTCGGCCGTGACCTTCCCGGGATTGACCGCCAAGGCGGCCCACCTGATCACTTCCTTCGGCAGCCAGGCCCAGATCGACACCTATGTGCCATCCATGCTGAGCGGTCGGTGGCAGGGCACCATGGCGCTGACCGAACCCCAGGCCGGCAGTTCGCTGGCCGACATCACCACCAGCGCCGTGCCATTGGAGGGAGACGCCTATCTGATACACGGCCGGAAAATTTTCATTTCAGCCGGCGACCACGACGGGGTCGACAATGTGGTGCATCTGATGCTGGCCAAGATCGAAGGGGCACCGGCCGGGGTCAAGGGCATTTCCCTCTTTATCGTGCCGCAGCAACGTCCCGACGGCCGCGGCGGCTTCGTGCCCAACGATGTCACCGTCTCCCAGATTTTTCATAAGATGGGGTACAAGGGCAGCCCCATAACGGAATTGAGCATCGGTGAAAAGAACGACTGCCGGGGGTATCTGGTGGGCGAACCCCACAAAGGGCTGGCCTATATGTTCCAAATGATGAACAGCGCCCGGCTCGGGGTCGGCGCCGGCGCGGCGGCCATTTCCACGGCCGCCTATTATGCGGCCCTCGAATACGCGCAATCGCGGCCCCAGGGACGCCTCCTCACCGAAAAGAATCCGGCCGCCCCCCAGGTGCCGCTCATCGCCCACGCCGACGTGCGGCGCATGCTGCTGTTCCAGCGCTCCTTCGTCGAAGGCGCCCATGCCCTGCTGATGCAGTGCTGCCGGTATGCCGATGAAGAGATCGTCCTGGAAGGGGAGGCCAAGGAGCGGGTCTCCCTCCTGTTGGATCTCCTGACCCCGGTGGCCAAATCCTATCCTTCCGAGACCAGCATCCTTTCTACCAGCCTCGCGATCCAGTGCCTGGGGGGCTACGGCTATTGCGACGATTTCCCGGTGGAGCAATACTTCCGGGACACCCGCATCCATCCTATCCACGAAGGCACCACCGGCATCCAGGGGATGGATCTTTTGGGCCGCAAGGTCCGAATGCAGGATGGCAAAGCATTCGCCCTCTTTGTGGACGAAGTGCAGGGAGCGATTACCGCGGGGCGGGCCCACGATGCCACGGCGCCCTTGGCCGACACGCTCCAGCGCGCCCTCGAGGAACTGGCGCAGGTCACCGCTGCCCTGCAAGCCCGTACGGCCGACCGGGGGATTGCCGTCTATTTGTCCGACGCCACGCTTTACCTGGAGTATTTCTCCCTGGTGGCCGTGGCCTGGCAATGGCTGCGGCAGGCGATTGCCGCTGCCAAGGGCCTGGCGGGCAAGCCTTCCAAAGCGGATGTCAACTTCTACAACGGCAAGTTTTTCAGTGCGCGCTACTTTTTTCAATACGAACTTCCGAAGACCAAGGGCCTGGTGACCCGACTGCTGGATACCGATACCGTGACCCTGGACATGGATCCGGCTTTTTTTCAGGATTAGGACCGGCCGCGAAATGGGATGGCCGGCCAGCAGCTGGCGAATGGTTTTCGACCAGCCATTGGCGGACAGGGAATCCCGCCGGTTCGTCCGGAAAACCAACGATATTGAGTGAAACCCGAACGACCACAAGGAGAGACAATGTCGCAAAGAGAAGTAGTTTTTGTGGATGGTGTGAGGACCGCATTTGGCCGCATGGGCGGCACGATCCGTGATATCGGGGCCTCGCGGCTGGCCGGCATCGGTATCCGCGGCCTGGTGGCGAAAACCAAGATTGCGGAAAAGGGGAAAGTGGACTGCGTTTTTCTGGGTAGTGCCGCCCACTGTTCGCTGGCCTTCAATCCGGCCCGCTGGGCCACCCTGGATGCCGGCCTGGGCTATGAAACCAGCGCCTCCTATGTGGAGATGCAGTGCGGTTCGGCCATCGACGCCGCCAACCACGCGGCCTGGAAAATCATGGCCGGGGCGGCCGATGTCATCATTGCCGGCGGGATGGAGTCCTACAGCCAGATTCCGGCCCGTTTTTCCATGTCCACGCCGCCCTATCGCCTGATTCCGCCCATGCCCCTCAATATGACCCTTTCGCCGGTGGAGGAAGAACAGATCGGCATGGGGCTGACGGCGGAAAATTTGCAGGCCATGTACGCGATCCCCCGGGAGGCATCCGATGAATTCGCTTACCACAGCCAGATGCGGGCCAAGACAGCCTGGGAAAAGGGCTATTTCGAAGGGGAGATCGTGCCCGTGGTGATCCCGGCCACCCGCAAGACACCGGAAATCGTCTTCGACAAGGACGAACATATCCGGGCGGATACGACCCTGGAAGGACTGGCCAAATTGCGGCCGGCTTTCAAAAAAGATGGCACGGTCACGGCCGGCAATGCCTCGGGTCGTAATGACGGCGCCGCCTTTCTGCTTATGATGAGTGCCGCTAAAGCTGAGGAGCTGGGCTATACCCCCCTGGCCCGCTGGGTGGCCGGCGCCGACTACGGGGTGGACCCCAAGATCATGGGCATCGGACCGGCCCATGCGGTGGTCAAGGCGCTCAAACAGGCCGGGCTGACCCTGGCCGACATGGACGTTATGGAGTGCAACGAGGCCTTTGCCGTGCAGAACCTGGCGGTGATTAAGGAGCTCGAAAAGCAGACCGGCACCACCGTGGACATGAACAAGTGGAACCCCCTGGGGGGGGCCATCGCTTACGGCCATCCCAACGGCGCCTCCGGCGCCCGGGTCGGCATGTTCGCCATGCGGGAGTTGATCCGGCGGGGCGGGCGCTACGGGTTTTTCAGCTCCTGCTGCGGCGGGGGGCTGGGGGTGGCGACGATCATCGAGAATTTGCAACAATAAGTATGAGCAGGACAGATCCAATGCATAGCGCGCCAAGAGCCTATCGATCATCAATGGGCGTGTTCATTTTCTTCCACGTGGAAGAAAACGAACCAATCACGCCTCGGCGTGACAGGCTTCAGACGCCCGTGTCCCGCTTGATCCTGCGCGTCGTCGACACGGCCGGAGCACGCGCAAACTCGCCCCGCTTCGAGCGGGACTCAGACCCGCCTGCGGCAAGCCTTCGGCGGACAGGCAGGCGCCGCGTCTTTTTCGCCCGCCGACGGGATGCTCGGCGCGGGACAAAGGGAATTGGCATTAAAACCCAATTCATGATGTCGATTTGATTATGAAACCATAATGCTTCTGTTTTCAGGAGTCATTCGATTAACTATTTTGAGGAGCGAAGAAAATGAATATCGACGATGTGAAAAGCATTTGCGTGGTGGGTGCCGGGAATATGGGGCACCAGATTTCGACCCTATGCGCCATTCAGGGGTTTACGACCACCTGCACCGATATCAGTGCCGAGGTGCTCGCCAAGGCGGAAGCCTTTGTGGACCAGTATCTGTCGGGCCGGGTGGCCAAGGGGCGTCTAAACGAGGAGCAGGCCAAGGCCGCCCGTGCGCGCATCCGCTTTACGTCCAACCTCGAAGAGGCGGCCGCCTCGGCCGATTACGTGATCGAAGCCGCCATCGAGGTGCTCGACATCAAACGCAAGGTCTTCACCGATCTGGATCGGATCGCCCCGGCGCATGCCATCCTGGCGACGAACAGCTCGGCCATCGTCAGCTCCCGGATCGCCGATGCCACCAAGCGCCCCGACAAGGTTGTCAACGTGCATTTCTTCAACCCGGCCCTGGTGATGAAGCTTGTGGAAGTGGTCCAGGGACCGCACGTGTCCGATGAAACCGCTGCTATTTCGCTGGACCTGTGCAAGCGGCTCGACAAAGTGGCCGTGCACGTAAAAAAAGAGGTGGAAGGCTTTCTCCTCAACCGGATCTTCCGGGTCATCAACCAGGAAGCCAAATGGATGCTCGAGATGGGGGTGGCCTCCCACGAGGATATCGACAAGGCCTGCGTCTACGGCGCGGGGCACCCCATGGGGCCTTTCCGCCTGGAGGATCTCACCGGGATCGATCTGACCTATACCATGTGCATGGAGCGCTTCAAGCGCACCGGCAATGAGGCCGATTATCCGTCACCCCAGACCGTGGCCCATTTCATGCGAGGGGAATATGGGCAGAAGACCGGCAAGGGCTGGTACGACTATTCGAAAAAATAGACGGATAGCGGAGGGGGTTGCCGCAAGATGGGGTGCGTTCGTCCATCTTTCGGTATAGGCGCTTTCCTTTTTGGAGGTTCGGTTGCGTTTCTTTCCTGTGCAAGAAACGCAACCGGAAGAAAAGACCCCTGTCACGTGACCCTTCGGGTTCGCCCGCGTATCGAGTTGGCGGCCGGGTGCGCCGTCACTCCGGCAAAATCGTCGCCGCGGGGCCGGATCAGGCCCCATGCTGAACGCGTTCTTGCGCAAGACCTGTCTCGGGTTGTAATATGCCCCTATGACAACCATCCACCGGATACCCTGCCCGATACCGTTCCCGTTGAAAACGGTCAACTGCTACTATATCCATGACGCCTGTCCCACCTTGATCGACAGCGGGGTCAACACTCCGGACAGCATGGAGTGCATCGAAGCCGGCATTCGTCAGGCGGGGGGCCGCCTGCAAGCCGTCCGGCGGGTGATCGTCACCCACGCCCACACCGATCATGTGGGACTGGCCGGCCGCCTGGCAGACACCTCGGGCGCCGAGGTGTTTATCCACCGCCGGGACTATCCCAAATTCATCGGCACCGATATGCAGCAAAGCAGGGCCCATTTCCAGCGGTTTAGACAATTTCTCGATTTTTGCGGCGTTCCTGGACCCGAAGCGCAAGCCCAGGCCGATGCCTTCCGGGCGCGGGTAATGCATCTGGTCGTTCCCCTCAAGGCGCCTCAACTGCTGTCGGGCGGCGAGACGTTCGCCTTCGATGATTTTGAACTCCAAGTGGTCCACACCCCAGGGCATAGCGCCGGATCGATTTCGCTCCTCAATGCGGTCGACGGAACGTTATTTTCAGGCGATTTCCTGCTGGAGCACATCACACCGAATCCGGTGGCGGAATTCAGTTCGCCGGAGGGGCAAAACGGCTACGGCAGCCTTGCCCGGTTCACGTCCAGCCTTCAATGGCTGGTGGCGCAGGATGTCGTTCAGGTTCTGCCCGGCCACGGTTCCGCTTTCGCCCATGCGCGGCAAAGGGGCGTCGCACTTCTGAACCATTTTGTGCGGCGCCGTAAACAGGTCATCCGCCTGATGGCCCGCGAACAAGCCGGACTGCCCGGGGATCACGGGGTAAACCTGTTGCAGCTGGTCCGGCACATGTTCCCCGGTCTCAAAGAGATGGCGGTGTTTCTGGGGCTTTCCGAAGCCTATGCCTACCTTCAACGCCTCGAATCCGAATCCTTGATTGATGCCTGGTGCGAGCAGGGCATCGGCCGCTATCGACTGAAGCAAGAAGCCCTTCCTTAAAGTCGTACGACCGCATAACGATTTTACAGTTTAATCTCCTTAAGTTACAAAAAAGTTTCATCAACTTTAACAAATAACAGTATTGTAATTATAGACCGGCTTCCCTCCCTATCGCCGATTCGGCATATTATTAATGATGTAAGATGGTTAGCAATATAATCGGGCATTGCGCCGACTGGCACGGATGTTGATAGACTCCTTTCTTGAATCTTCCCCGGTCCTGTCGGGGCAAGCCCGGCGTTGCCGGCCATGGCGACAGGCCGAATGAACCGCAGGCGAAGACACCTGGAAAGAAAATGCGCTAATGGAACCCTCGATATTCGAACTGGAGTTAAACGTCTTATATGCCATCAGCCGAAAGATCGGGCGGGTTCTCGAACTGGATCAGACCTTGTCCGCCATTCTTGAAATTCTTTCCACCAACCTGTCCATGGAACGGGCCACCGTCACCCTCAAGGACGGCAAGACGGGCCTGTTGAGAATCATTGCCTCCCACGGGCTGGATCCTACGGAACAAAAGCGTGGGATCTACGCTCCCGGAGAGGGGGTGACCGGCGCTATTTTCAAGACGGCCCAACCGTTCGCCGTACCGGACATCGGTCGCGAACCGTTGTTTCTGAACCGCACCCAGGCGCGCAATCTCAGCAAGAGTCACCTGGCGTTCATCGGCGTCCCCATCGTGCTGAACAACGACCCCATCGGGGTGCTGAGCGTGGATCGCCTCTTCGGGCCCGAAGTGGACTTCAAGGAGGATATCCGCTTCCTGACCATTGTCGCGACCTTGATGGCGCAATTCGTGGATCTCAATCGCGAAGTGGAGCGGCGGGAGGAGACCCTGATTACGGAGAATCGAAGCCTGCGGGCGGAGGTGTCTGCCAAGTACAACCACTTTTTCGCCGTCGGTGTGAGCCCGGCCATGCAGCATCTGAACAAGATGATCCGCAAAGTGGCGCCCAGCCGCGCTTCGGTCCTCCTGTTGGGAGAGTCCGGCACCGGCAAAACCCTGACAGCGCGAATCATCCACGAACTGAGTCAGCGCCGTCGGAATCCCTTCACCAAGGTCAATTGCGCCTCCCTCCCGGACAATCTGATCGAATCGGAATTGTTCGGCCATGAAAAGGGGGCTTTTACGGGAGCCACCAGCCAAAAAAAAGGACGGCTGGAAGAAGCCGACAGCGGCACGGTCTTCCTGGATGAAATCGGGGAATTGCCCATGGCGGTGCAGGCCAAGTTGTTGCGTTTTCTTCAGGAACGTGAGTTCGAGCGCCTGGGGAGCACGCAAACACAAAAGGTGGATGTTCGCATCATCGCCGCCACCAATGTGGATTTGAACGAGGCTGTAGCCAACGGACGATTTCGCGCCGATCTTTTCTACCGTTTGAATGTATTCCCAATCGCCATACCGCCTTTGCGCAAGCGCAAAGCCGATTTGCCGCTGTTGATCGATTACTTCATCACGAAGACGTCACGGGAGTATGGCGAACAGTTCACCTTTTCGGAAGAGTGCATGGAAATTCTCTCCGGTTACGACTGGCCGGGAAATGTGCGGGAACTCGAGAATCTGATCGAACGCATGGCGATTATGGCGGAGACGCCCAGGATCGACACCAAGATGCTGCCCAGCTATCTGTTTCGGGGAAGCGAAAGCTGTGCGTTTGCCGTCTCGGAGAGTAAAGGACAGTCCCAGCTGGAGATCATGGAAAAAGAAACCCTCCTGTCTTCTCTGGCCCGCAATGATTGGATTCAACAGAAAGCCGCCCGCGAGATCGGCCTGACGCTTCGCCAGATGGGGTACCGTGTGAAGAAATACAATCTCGGGCAAATTATTCGTGAAAATAAACGTCTGCGCGCTTAGCAACATAAGATTTGTTAAAATGATTTAAGCCTCGTATGCCGTGGCGTTCATGAGGGCATTTGGTCGAATCGCAAAAATTGCCGGTTCCCAGCAGCCCTTGGAATAGGGGGAAAGCACGGATTGGAACGGGATCCCCCCTATCCCTCTTGCCTGAATAGCGTCACCCTAAGTTCTCTTCTCCTCCAAAACACCTTTCAGTTTACTCCCCTCAAACGAAAACCAATCCAAAGCCGCTTACGTGCACGGACAGCCTGTGTGGGGTACCCAGGAATTGCAGATCAAAACGGTTTTCCTTTTTTGATGGTATTCAACCGCTCCGGGGGTGAGAAAAAAAGACAGACAAGCGCTTTCCAATCGACACTATTGTGGGTTGATATCTACAGGATTGTAGATGGAGGGCAGGCCTTTAGCGAGCACCCGAAGAAGGGCACAATGTCGATGGAGAAATTTTCGGGAAGAAATTAAAGATGTTACTCGAATTTCGCAACGCCATAATCGTGGTTGGCACATCAGTTGCTCTACAGGAAGAACACAGGCTGTTGGAAGCCTGCACTATAACCAAGGCATACAAAAGGAAAGAAAACCATGAGAAAAGTCGCGATCTACGGCAAAGGCGGCATCGGGAAATCGACAACAACCCAGAACACGGTCGCAGGACTGGCGGAAATGGGCAAGAAGGTCATGGTCGTGGGCTGCGACCCCAAGGCGGATTCGACACGGCTGCTTCTGGGAGGGCTGGCGCAGCGGACGGTTCTCGACACCCTGCGGGAAGAGGGCGAAGACGTGGAGCTGGAGGACGTTCGCAAGGAGGGCTACGGCGGTACCATGTGCACCGAATCCGGCGGTCCGGAACCAGGGGTCGGCTGTGCCGGCCGGGGCATCATCACCTCTATCAATCTGCTCGAACAGTTGGGGGCCTACGCCGATAGCGAAGAACTGGACTACGTTTTCTACGATGTTTTGGGGGATGTGGTCTGCGGCGGTTTCGCCATGCCTATTCGCGAAGGCAAGGCTCAGGAGATTTACATCGTGGTCTCCGGTGAAATGATGGCCATGTATGCGGCCAACAACATTTGCAAGGGGATTGTCAAATTCGCCGAGGCGGGCGGCGTACGGCTCGGTGGCTTGATTTGCAACAGCCGCAAGGTGGACAACGAACAGGAGATGATCTTGGCGTTGGCGGATCAACTGGGAACCCAGATGATCCATTTCGTTCCCCGGGACAACATGGTTCAACGGGCCGAGATCAACCGCAAGACCGTCATCGAGTTCGAAGGAGGCCATCCCCAGGCCGACGAATACCGAACCTTGGCACAGAAGATCGATGCCAACGAAATGCGGGTCATTCCAACCCCGCTGCCGATCGAGGATCTGGAAAAACTGCTTATCGAATACGGTATCGCCGCCTGAGACGATCGGTGCCGGCGCGATGCAAAGGTCCTGGTAAGGAAAGCTATTTCAGCAAGGAGAAATTAAAAATGATTATGATTCGATCCATCGTTCGTCCCGAAAAGGTCGACAATGTCCTGGCCGCTTTGATGGAGGCCGGTTTTCCCGGCGTTACCAAAATGTCGGTGGTTGGCCGCGGTAAGCAGCGCGGCATCAAAATCGGGGAAATCACCTATGATGAAATTCCCAAGGAAATGCTGCTGACCGTCGTCAAAGACAACGACAAGGAGTTTGCCATCCGCACGATCATCAAGGCCGCCCGCACCGGGGACAAAGGCGCCTTCGGCGACGGTCGCATCTTTATCGTGCCGGTGATGGAAGCCTACACCATCAGTTCGGGCATGAAGGAAACCACGGACGGCGTTACGGAAGAGGTGGCGATATGAAAGAGCTGGTGGCCATCGTACGCATGAACATGATGAACAAGACCAAACGCGCGTTGGCCGAGGCCGGTTTGGGCTCGATTACGGCCCGCGATGCGCTTGGCCGGGGGAAAGGGATTGTCGATCTGCAACTGCTCCAAGGGGCCGAGCATGGCTACGAGGAAGCGATCGCTCAACTCGGGCAGAGCCAGCGGCTGATACCGAAACGGGCGCTTTTGATGGTGGTGAACGACGACCTGGTGGAGAAGGCGGTCAAGACCATTATCAAGACCAACCGCACCGGCAAGTCCGGGGACGGTATGATCTTTGTGTTGCCTTGTACGGAAGCTATTCGCGTGCGAACCGGCGAGCGGGGTGAGGACACGCTTGATGAAGGTTGACGCATATTCGGCAAAATCCCTCATCAATCATTTTTTGTTTTAAGACAGGAGATTTTCCCATGGCTATGGGTGCTGATAAAAAAGAAAATGGAAGCCCTAAACTGGACAACCACGATCCGGAAAAGGTGAAAGCCAGACTGCTGGCCAAATATCCTCCCAAAGTGGCCCGCAAGCGCGCCAAACAGATCGTCGTCAACAAGATCGATCCGGACGGCAAGGCGCCGGTCATCAGTTCCAATGTCCGCACCGTACCGGGACTCATGGGGCAGCGTGGGTGCTGCTATGCCGGCTGCAAGGGCGTGGTCCTGGGGCCGACCCGGGACATCATCAACATCACCCACGGTCCCATCGGATGCGGTTTCTATAGCTGGCTGACCCGCCGCAACCAGACCGATCCGGAGAGCACCCCCGACGGCCACAACTTCATGACCTATTGCTTTTCAACGGACATGCAGGATGAAGAGATCATTTTCGGCGGGGAGAAAAAGCTCAAACAGGCCATCCAGGAAGCCTACGACAATTTCAAGCCCAAGGCCATTGCGGTTTTCTCGACCTGCCCGGTGGGGCTGATCGGCGACGATGTGCATTCCGTCTGTCGCGAAATGAAGGCAAAATTAGGCATCAATGTTTTCGGATTTTCGTGTGAGGGCTACAAAGGGGTCAGCCAGAGCGCCGGGCACCACATTGCCAACAACGGCATCTTCAAGCACGTGGTGGGCCTGGACGACACCATCGGCGACGGCCAATACCGCATCAACCTCCTCGGGGAGTACAACATCGGCGGCGACGCCTTCGAGATCGAGCGCCTGTTCGAGAAATGCGGCATCACCCTGGTGGCCTCCTACAGCGGCAATTCGAGTATCGACGCCTTCGCCAATTCCCATACGGCCGATCTCAACCTGATCATGTGCCACCGCTCCATCAATTATGTGGCGGAGATGATGGAAACCAAGTTCGGGGTGCCCTGGATCAAGGTCAATTTCATCGGGGCGGCGGCCACGGCCAAATCCCTGCGCAAGATCGCCCAGTATTTCGACGAACCGGAACTCACCGAAAAGGTGGAGCAGGTGATCGCCGCGGAGCTGCCGGCGGTGGAGAAGGCCTGCGCCGAAATACGGCCGCGCACCGAAGGCAAGCGCGCCATGCTGTTCGTGGGCGGTTCGCGCGCCCACCACTACCAGGAATTGTTCAAAGAGATGGGGATGACGACGCTTTCCGCCGGCTACGAATTCGGACACCGGGACGACTACGAAGGTCGCAAGGTGCTCCCGGATATCAAGGTCGATGCCGACAGCCGCAACATCGAGGAATTGGAGATCACCCCCGATCCGGAGCGTTTCAATCCCCGCATCAGCGAGGACCGCAAAGCCGAATTGGAAGCCAAGGGCCTGCAGTTCGGCGAATACGACGGCATGATGCCGGAAATGCCCGAGGGGTCCATGGTGATCGACGACCTCAGCCAGTACGAGACTGACGAGTTGATCAAGATCTTCAAGCCGGACCTCTTCTGCGCCGGCATCAAGGAAAAGTATGCGGTGCAAAAGCATGGCATTCCTTTGAAGCAGCTGCACAGCTACGACTACGGTGGGCCATACGCCGGTTTCAAGGGCGCCATCAATTTCTACAAGGAAATCGACCGCATGGTGAACAGCAAGGTCTGGCAATACATGCGGGCGCCCTGGCAGGATCATCCGGAGTTGTCGGCGACCTATGCCTGGGAATAATTTCCATTCAGAAATGGTCTTTTTGCCCAATCTCTGCGTCAATCGGCAGCATTGCTTGTGCGGCGTAGCGGGTTACGCCTCCGCGCAATGCTTTGATTTCCTTGACCTTGAGCAAAAATCCTCATTTCTGAATTGGAAATGAGATAACCACTTTAAAAGTTCTATCGAGTTATAGCTGACGCATAGATCGTCTCATCAGCCATGCAACAGCTCAAGAACAGGAGACAAATAGATATGCTACTGCGACATACCCCCACTGAAATCAAAGAACGCCGTGCCTTGACCGTCAACCCGGCCAAGACCTGCCAGCCCATCGGCGCCATGTATGCCGCCCTGGGGGTCCACGGCTGCCTGCCCCACAGTCACGGCTCCCAGGGCTGTTACGCCTATCATCGCAGCGCCCTGACCCGCCATTTCAAGGAGCCCGTGGTGGCCGCCACCAGCGCTTTCACGGAAGGGGCTTCGGTTTTCGGCGGCCAGGCGAACCTGGTGCAGGCCATCGACAACATTTTCGCGGTCTACAACCCGGAGGTCATCGCCGTGCATACCACCTGCCTGTCGGAGACCATCGGCGACGACGTGCCCCAGATCGTGGCCAAGGCCAAGGCGGACGGCAAGGTCCCCGAAGGTAAGTACGTCTTCCATGCCAACACCCCCAGCTATGTGGGATCGCATATCACCGGGTTTGCGAGTATGACCAAGGCCATGGTGGACTATTTTGCCGAAACCAACGGTCACAAGGCGAAGACCATCAATCTGATTCCCGGTTATGTGGAACCCTCGGACATGGCTGAAATCAGGCGCATCGCGCAGATGATGGGCATTGCCACCATCATGTTCCCGGACACCTCCAAAGTGCTCAACGGTCCCCTGACCGGCAAGTACAAGATGTTTCCCGAGGGGGGCGTCACCATCGATGATCTCAAAAAGAGCGGCAGCAGCAAAGGTACCATCGCGTTGGGCCGGACGGCCTCCCTGCCGGCCGCCCGGGCCCTGGACGCCAAGTGCAAGGTCCCCTGTGAAATCCTGGGGCTGCCGGTGGGACTGCACGGCACCGACGCCTATGTGGATACGCTGCGGCGCATGGCCGGGGTGAATGTTCCGGACAAGCTGAACCTGGAGCGCGGTCAGCTGGTGGACAGCATTTCCGACTGGCACCAATACCTCTACGGTAAACGGGTGGCGGTGGTGGGCGACCCGGATCAGGTGCTGGCCATGACGAAGTTTTTGGTTTCTCTCGACATGCAGCCCGTGCATATCGTTACGGGATCGCCGGCCGGCAAGAAATATGAAAAATCCTTACGGGAAGCGGTGGCGGAAGTTCCCGGCGAGGTGAATATCAAGGTGCCCGGCGACATGCTGCTCTTCCACCAATGGATCAAAAACGATCCGGTGGACCTCATCGTCGGCAACACCTACGCCAAATACATCGCCAAGGACGAGGACATCCCCCTTGTGCGTTACGGGTTCCCGATCTACGACCGGCTGGGCCACAGCTACTTTTCCACCATGGGCTACCGCGGCGGCCTGCGGCTGCTGGAGAAATTGCTGGATGCCATCCTGGACCGCAAGGACCGCGATGCGGATGACATTACCATGGAGCTGGTCATGTAATGTTTTTCCGGAAACGTCGTTTCCGGAAAAACATCATAAAAACCATTTTGATCCGGCCCAGTCGTTTGGATTTATGCGTGCCATGTCCAAACGGGCGGTTCCAAGCATCCAATAAAAGGAAAAGGTCATGTCTTCCATCCCTATTCTTGAAGAACGGCAGGGCCAGATTCACTGCAAGGGCGAGGCCCCCTTTGCGATGACTTGCGGCCAACACAGTCTGGCCGGATCGGTCAGCCAGCGGGCCTGCGTGTTCTGCGGCTCCCGTGTGGTGCTCTATCCCATCGCCGATGCCTTGCATCTGATCCACGGCCCCATCGGCTGTGCCGCCTATACCTGGGATATCCGCGGCGCCCTTTCTTCGGGGCCGGAGCTGCACCGTATGAGCTTTTCCACCGACCTGCGGGAGAAGGATGTCATCTTCGGCGGCGAGAAGAAGTTGGCCGCAGCCCTGGACGAGTTGATCGATACGTATAAACCCGAGGCCGCCTTCGTCTATTCCACCTGTATCGTCGGCATCATCGGCGACGATGTGGCCGCGGTGTGCCGCAAGATGGAAAAAGAAAAGGGCATTCCGGTGCTGCCGGTCCATTCGGAAGGCTTCAAGGGGACCAAGAAGGACGGCTACAAGGCGGCCTGCGATGCGCTTTTCGAATTGGTGGGCACCGGCGCCACCGACGCCATCCCGCCGGTCAGCATCAATATCCTGGGGGAGTTCAATATCGGCGGCGAAGCCTGGCTGATCAAGCGATACTACGAACAGATGGGGGTCAAGGTGGTGTCCATTATGACCGGCGACGGCCGGGTGGACCAGATCCGGCGCAGCCACGGGGCGGCCCTCAACGTGGTGCAGTGCTCGGGCGCGCTGACCTTTCTGGCCGATATGATGAAGGCGGAATACGGCATTCCCTACATCCGGGCCTCCTATTTCGGGATCGACGACATGGCCAAGGCGCTCTACGACGTGGCCGCGCATTTCGGCGAGCAACCCGAAGTCCTGGCCCGCACCCGGGAGATCGTGCGGCGGGAGATCGAAGCCATCATGCCCGAGATCAACCGCCTGCGGCGCGACCTGACCGGCAAGCGCGCGGCCATCTATGTGGGGGGCGCCTTCAAGGCCTTCTCCCTGATCAAGGCCCTGCGCTACCTCGGCATGGCGGTGGTGCTGGTGGGCTCCCAGACCGGCAACGAAAGCGACTACGCCACCCTGCGGGAGATGTGTGCCGACGGGACCATCATCCTGGACGATGCCAATCCCCTGGAACTCTCCAAGTACATCATCGAAAAGAAGGCCGATCTCTTTATCGGCGGTGTCAAGGAGCGCCCCATCGCGTTCAAGATGGGGATCGGGTTCTGCGACCACAACCACGAGCGCAAGATGCCCCTGGCGGGATTTGCCGGCATGCTGCAGTTCGCCCGCGAGGTGCACACCTCGGTGACCAGCCCGGTGTGGCAGTTCGTCCCGGCCCGGGCGTCCTGAAGAGGAGAGAAAGATGAGTACAACGACCGATCTGCGACCCGAACATGCCACCGCCACCCAGAATGCCTGCAACCTGTGCGCCCCTCTCGGGGCGGCCCTGGCCTTCAAGGGCGTCGCCAACTGCGTGCCGCTGCTGCACGGCTCCCAGGGGTGCTCCACCTATATCCGCCGCTACATGATCAGCCACTTCAAAGAACCCCTGGACATTGCCTGCTCCAATTTCGGCGAGCAGACGGCGATCTTCGGCGGCGGGGCCAACCTGAAGCTGGCCCTGGACAACATCCGCAAGCAGTACAGCCCCGATCTGATCGGCATCGCCACCACCTGCCTGTCCGAGACCATCGGCGACGACGTGCCCATGTTCATCAAGTCCTATCAGGCGGACAATCGAGACGAGGCGTTGCCGGCTCTGGTGCATGTGGCCACCCCCAGCTACCAGGGCACCCACATGCAGGGCTTCCACGGAGCGGTGCGCGCCCTGGTGGCGGCACTAGCCGAATCCGGCGCTACCGAAGGGGCTGCGGTCAATCTCTTTCCCGGCATGGTATCGCCGTCCGATCTGCGCCACCTGAAAGATATTCTGGCGGCCTTCGGCTTGGAAGGCATTCTGGTGCCTGACTACAGCGATACCTTAAACGGCCCTTTATGGAGCGAATATCAGCGCATCCCCGAAGGGGGCACACCCGTCACGGCCCTGCGCCGTACCGGCCGGGCCGCCGCCAGTATCGAATGCGGTCTTGTCCTGGCCGGCGGTAAGGACACCGCCGGCACCTGGCTGGAGACCCATCGGGATATCCCTCTGCACCGGCTGGGGCTGCCCATCGGAATCCGCCAGACGGATCGATTTTTGGAAATCCTGTCCACCATCAGCGGCCGTCCGATTCCCGGGAAATACACAGGCCAGCGGGGGCGTCTGCTGGATGCCATGGTGGATGGCCATAAGCACCTGAACGGTGTGCGGGCCGCCATCTTTGGCGAGGAAGACCTGGTGGCCGGTTTGGCCGGTTTCTGCAGCGAAATCGGCATCGTTCCGGCGCTCTGCGCCACCGGCGGCGGCAAGGGATGCTTTGCGACGGCGGTGAAGGGCGTAGTGCCCGAGCGCTACCACGCTGAGATGCAGATCCTGGAAGACGTGGATTTCGTGACGATCGAAAAGACCCTGGAAGCCGCCGGCAACGTAGATCTGCTCATCGGCCACAGCAAGGGCTACACCATGAGCCGTCGCTTGAAACGTCCCCTGGTGCGGGTGGGCTTCCCGGTGCATGACCGGGTGGACGGCAGCCGGCTGCTGCACCTGGGCTATCGCGGCGCCCAGCAGCTTTTCGATCGCATTGCTAATACCTTGATTGAAGAGAAGCAGAAGAACAATGCGGTCGGCTATACCTACTATTGACGGTTTCGAAAATTGAGAGGGACGTACCATGAATATCGACAACCATCCCTGCTTCAACCCCGGTGCCTGCAAATCCTTCGGGAGGGTTCACCTGCCGGTGGCGCCGCGCTGCAATATCCAGTGCAAGTTTTGCAACCGCCAATTCGACTGCGTGAACGAGACGCGGCCCGGTGTGACCAGCGCCGTGCTCTCCCCGGCCCAGGCCATGGTCTACCTGGAGGAAGTCTTCGCCCGCAAGGGGAACATCTCCGTGGTGGGGATCGCCGGCCCCGGCGATCCTTTTGCCAATCCCCGCGAGACGCTGGAGACCTTGTCCCGGGTGCGGGCCCGCTACCCCGAGGTGATGCTGTGCGTGGCCACCAACGGCCTCAATCTGAGTCCGTATATCGATGAGCTCGCGCGGCGCCAGGTGAGCCATGTCACCGTCACGGTCAACGCCGTGGATCCGGCCGTCGGCGCCCGGATCTATGCCTGGATGCGACCGGGCAAGCGGGTGGTCCGCGCCGAGGAGGGGGCCCGCCTCCTGCTCGAACGCCAGTTGGAGGCCATTCAGGGGCTCAAGGCGCATGGCATCATCGTCAAGGTCAACAGCATCATCCTGCCCGGCATCAATGAGGACCATATCGAGACCGTGGCCCGGAAGATGGCCGGCCTGGGGGTGGATCTCTTCAATGCCATGCCCTACTACCCCAATGCCGGTTCCGACTTCGAGCATTTGGAGGAGCCCGGCAAGGATACGGTGGCGGCTATCCGTGAAAAAGCGGCCCGCCATGTCAAACAGATGCGCCATTGCACCCGCTGCCGGGCCGACGCGGTGGGACTGCTGGGGGAAGCGCCGGACAAGGAGCTCATGAACACCCTGACGGCCTGCCGCCGCTTGGAAGTGACCAAGCCCCGCGCCGGCCGGGTATCGCCGCGTCCCAACGTGGCCGTGGCCAGCATGGAAGGGGTCCTGGTGAACCAGCATCTGGGAGAGGCGGAAAAACTCATGGTTTACGGCGAGAAGGAGGGCCGGATCCAGTTGCTGGACGTACGGGCCGCCCCGGCCCGGGGCGGTGGCCAGCAGCGCTGGCAGGCCATGGCCGAAACCCTGGCGGACTGCAGCACGCTGCTGGTCAGCGGGGTGGGGGCCAATCCCCGGAAAACCCTGACGGCTTCGGGCATGGAAGTGCTGGAGATCGAAGGACTCATCGAAGAAGCCCTGCGGGCGGTCTTCGCCGGCGAGAACCTGAACCACATGGCCAAGCGGTCGCTGACAGCCTGTGGTTCGGCTTGTGGCGGCAACGGTATGGGATGTGGTTAGGTTGGCCCGTTAGGGCAGGCATCTTTCGCTCCTGGGCGGTGTTCTCGCCGATTGGTGATCCTCGACGTAGCGCGGCTACGCCTGCGGTCACCAATCGGATGCGGCCTTGCCCAGAAGCAAAATCTACCCGCCCTAACAGGCCAACAGTGTTGATTGAAATACAGTTTTTTCAGCTAATGAAAGGAAGAAAAAATGGAAAAACCGGAACACCATATTTTTGTCTGTGCCAGCTTTCGGGCCGACGGCGATCCCAAGGGGGTTTGCCACAAAAAGGGATCGGCGGCCCTGCTGCCCTATATCGAGAACGAAATTCTCGACCGGGGACTGGATGCCCAGATCACCGCCACGGGGTGCATGAAAGCCTGCGACTACGGGCCGGTCATGGTGATCCAGCCCCAGGGGCTGTGGTACGGCAATGTGGACGGTGAAGAGGCCGTGGACGAGATCCTGGACGCCCTGGAAGACGGGGCCGTGGTGGATGAGCGGCTCATTTCATAGAAAACAGCTCAAAAAAGTTTTTTCGCCCGATATCGGCGTTGATGCCTCTTCTCAAGTCCTTGACCTACTTGAGTATGCCGGCGGCATTGATCCTCGGCTTCGCCTTGATCTCGAACGAAAACCCAAATTTTGAGATATCTCCTATTCACAAAAAGTGTCATGAACGCGACCGATTCGCTCAAAGGGGCTTATCCCATGCAAATTCTTTCTTCGATCACCGATTGGCAGGACCATGTCCAGGCCGGAATGAAGTATTTGAAGACGGCCGGCAACGGCTTGAACCGTCGCGCCGTGTTCAACAATGAATTGATTTTTCAGTTGGCCGCCATGGCCATCGAAAAGATTATTGTCGGCATCTGCCAGTATCACGGACAGATGCCGACGGATCATACCCTCTCCGGCCTGGTGGAGGCGCTGGGGCCGGTATGCCCCTTGAGTGACGACCTGGCCGGCATGATACGACGTGTCGAACAAGTGGATGACATGTGTTCGCTGAGTCCGGACAATCGCCTCCCGCCCGGCGATGTCGAGATCGAAATCGCCTTGCTGGCGGGCCGCGAAGTGGCCTGTTTTGCCAAACAGCACATCCCCTTGCAAGATATGGCGACGGCCGCCGCCTGAGGCCGTGCGATGCTTTAGCCGTGTTTGTCCGGAGCGGCATCTTGCGGCCCTGGCCAAAACCCGAAGCGACCCCTTCGGGACGGACACCATTATTTACGAAAGGCCCCCCTTTATGAAAGCTACCTGGGAGAAAATTTTTGAATACGCCTCCATGCCCCTGCACGGCACCATGTCGCGCAAATTGCGCAAGGGCATGCGGCTGCAGATCAACGAAGGCAAAGTCTACGAGGCGGCGGTACTGTTTCTTAACGACAAATTCGTGCGGCTCACCGAAACCGATGCGGACGGCGGTGCCATCAACACCTATTACGACATGGACAAAATTGCGTCCATCCGCACCTTGAGCCCGGGCGAGAAGACATGACCGTTTGCAGGCAACTTCAGACCCGACGGATACCGCCTTCCAGCGGTCCCGCGGGATGGCGTTGCCGGGAGATGCCAATGGATACCACGGGGCTGGTGATACGTCCTGCCCGGCAGGACGACCTGGACGCGATGGTTGGGCTGTTGCAGGCCCTGTTTGCCATCGAGGAAGATTTCGTCCCGAACCCGGAGCGCCAGCGGCGGGGCCTGACCCGCTTTCTGGACGGTTGCGGCAGGCACCGCTGTATCCTGGTGGCGGAGGCCCAGGGACAGGTGGTCGCCATGGCCACGATTCAGATCCTGATTTCCACCGCCGAGGGCGGACCGGTGGGACTGGTGGAAGACGTGGTGGTACGGGAAGACTGCCGCGGCGTCGGGGTTGGCCACCGCCTGATGGCGGTCCTGGTGGCCTGGGCGGTGGATCGTCAATTGACCCGGCTGCAGCTGCTGGCCGATCGTACGAACTTCGAAGCCCTGGATTTTTACGACCGTATGGGCTGGCTGCCCACACGTCTGATCTGCCTGAGGAAAAAAGGTGGTTCCAACCGACGTTAAAGATTAATTCCCCGAAGCCGCCCAACCCCACCAAACACCAAAAGGCCAATTGATGAAACTTGTCAGATGGTCCTTTGCGGCATCGTGCCCATCCCGTGGTGGTCGATCTCGGTTTCCGGCATGTCCTGATCACCAGTATGCAAAGCAAACCTTTTTCTGAAGCTGCCCAGCGGGCGTTTCCAACGGCGCGATTAGCAGAAACAGGGAAACCGCCTTGCCAAGCTGAACCAAATCAATTTATAGTCCCCTTTCACGGGAAGGATACCCGTTTAGACGGCGCTTATCCTTGCCGACAACACACTAGAAGAACCCTCTTCCGGCCGTTTTTTTAGGACCCGGTAGTCTTTAGCCATCGAGGAGTATGATATGAAGAAAATCACGCTGTTTCTGTCCGCCCTGCTGATCGTGATCGCTTCCTGGCAGCCATGCCTGGCCGAGACCGATTTGGAAATCCTCAATCGTGTCGAGCTGGAGGCGACCCCGCTGGATGTGGCCGTATCCGACGACGGCCTGTGGGTCTACGTGCTGACCGACTCCGCCCGTCTCTACATCTATAGCCTGGAAGGCAAGCTGCAGGGTTCGGTGGCGGTACCGGAAGGCTCCCGGCACATTGCCGTGAGCCCGGTTCAGGACCTTCTCATGATCACCAATTCAGTTGACCGGACGCTGCAGGCGGTCCGGATCAATCTGGAGCATACCTTTTCCTTGGAAGACTCCCCCACCTTGGGGCCTGCGGACGCGCCGGTGACCATCGTTGAATTTACCGATTTCGAGTGCTCGTATTGCGCCCGTCTGGCACCTGTGCTCGAAGAGGTGCACCAGGCCTTTCCCGAAAAGGTTCGGATCGTATTCAAGAACTATCCCCTCGTGCGCATTCATCGCTTTGCCGTTCAGGCCGCCCTGGCGGCCCTGGCCGCCCAGGACCAGGGCAAGTTCTGGCCCTTCGAAGAGCGGCTTTTCCAGAATTACAACCGACTCAATCCCCAGAAGATCGAGGAAATCCGGAAGGAACTCGGACTGGATGCCAAACGCTTCAACGCCCGCATGAACGATCCGGCCCTCAAGGACCTCATCCGCCGGGACATGCAGGACGGCAGTGCCGCCGGCGTCAACGGCACCCCCACCGTTTTTATCAACGGCAAGAAGTACCGGGGACAGCGGTCGTTGGAGGGGTTCCGGGAGGCGATCGAAGCCATTTTGAAAGGAAAAAGTTAGCGGTGGTGCAATGCCGCCGTTGCTGATCGGCATACAACGGCCAGACCCTGACTTGGAAAAGCGTGGTGTGTCGGATTTCGAACCTGAGGGGCGGAACCCGGCGCTCAGGAACCCTGTACGGCAGATGGTGTCAAGCATCCAGGCCAACAGGATATGAACGACTCCGCCGCAAAGCAGCGGGGAATTAAACCCTGGTCCACCTTTGGCGGATTAAGGGGCAAGGCGGTGCTTGCGAGGGGAGAAGCCGGCCGTCATTCCCTGAGGGATGCCTGATAGGCGACGGATGGCACTGCCCTGCCAGGTGAAGCGGCCGCTTTACTTGAAGGCCAGGATCACTTCCGAGGGGAAGAGCATTTGCTGGTGATATTCGCGTTGCACAACGGTAAACCCGTTTCGTTCCAGCCGGTCCCTCAAGCGGACCCCCCGGCAGCCGCCCATCGTCCTGGGTGAAATCCGGTAGATCCGGTCATAGAGCCTGCTTCCGAAGCGCTCACCTTCCGTCATATTGACCAATACGAGTTTCCCGCCGCGTTTCAAGACGCGTTTGAATTCCGCAATGATGCTGTCCATATCCTCATATGGAATGAGGTCGAACATATAGTTGTTGACCAGGGTGTCGATGGTTTCATCCCCGATGGCCAACTGGAAAGCCGAGCCGATTTCCAGGGAATAGTTGGCCGTCGCAAACCGGCCGGCCCGTTTCCTGGCCCGGGCGAGCATGCCTTTTGATAGATCGACGCCGATCGAGGTGCCCTTAGGATTTCTTTTGAGGATTTCGCCAAAGGCGATGCCCGTCCCCACGGCCACTTCGAGAACGGATTGCCCATCCTGGATATCGGCCAGGGCGATGGCCCGATCGCGGGCGCGCGTTTCGGTCAGTCTTCCCCAGACATCATAGAGCGGGGCAATCCTGTTATACACAGCGGCGATGTCTTCCTGGCCGACGCGTGCATCCTGATACTGTTTGCTGGTGCCGCAGCACGAAAATCCGCAGCAGGTGAATGGAATCCCCATGGCTTGCTCCCCTTTCGTAATACGCCTTTGGATGACGCCTATCGCCTCGCGAAGCAAAGGCGCACTCGCTTAAAATGGCGGCCTCCCGGGGTTGGCCCGGTCCGGCATGGACGGTGCCCTGGCCGATTGGGGTCGCTTAAGGAAGCCGGCCTTACCCGGCCGCGGGCAGATCGATATTGAACCGTGTAAATTCGCCCGGCGAGGTCGCCACATCGATTTCCCCGCCGTGGTCCTTCACGATGCTGTAGATGATCCACAGGCCCAGGCCGGTGCCTTTTTCAGCCGGTTTGGTCGTAAAAAAGGGCTCGAATATACGTTCCCGCACATCATCGCTGATCCCTGCCCCCCGGTCCTCGATGATTGTCCGCACAAATGCCTGCCCGGCCCTGTGGATGGTCCGGGCGGTGATGAGAATCTTCTTGTCATCGTCATAGCCGGGGTATTCCCTGTTCAGCGCATCCCGCGCATTGGTCAGGAGGTTCATGATAACCTGCTGAATCTGTTGTTTGCGGCACAGGATGCGGGGCAGGCCGTCGGGGATATCCACTTGGATGGCAATCTGATCGTGGCGCATGATGGTCTGAACCAGCGAGAGCATCGAGGCCACGATGTCGTTTATCGTTTCAGTCGTTTTGTCCGGCGAATCTTCCTTGCGTGCAAAGCCGAGGAGATTCTGTACGATGGTGCGGATGCGTTCCGTCGCAGACTTTATCTCCGAAGCATACGCGATGATCTCTTCGCCTTCGAAGGCCTCCTCGGCGATCAGCTCGGCGTAGCCGGAGATGCCTGAAATCGGGTTGTTGATTTCATGCGCCACACTGCTGGCGAGCGTACCGATCGCTTCGAGCTTCTGGGACTGGCGCAATTGGGCCTCCATCGCCAGCCTTTCACTGATATCGCGGGCGGTACCCTGGATACCGATGGCGCGGTTTTGGCTGTCGAAGAGGATCTTGCTGAGGATCTCGACGGGCAAAGGCGACCCATCTTTGCGCAAAACCTCGGTTTCGATGGGCGTTCCGGTGTCCCGGATCCCTTGCGCAATGCCCCGCTCGATGATGTGCAAGAGTTTCGCATACACATCCCTATGGCAATGTTCCTGAAGGGAGGTGCCGATAAACGCTTCGGGCGCGTACCCCAGCATCGGCACGACGGCCGGATTGACGTAGGTGAATTCGTAATCCATGTTCATCGTCCAGATCATGTCCAGGGTGTTGTCCGCCAACAGACGATAATGCTCTTCGCTTATCCTGAGCGCTCGCTCTGCTTGCACTTGTCTGGTCATATCGCGCACGATGCTCACCACGCCGCTTTGCCGTCCGGCCGCACCATCCAACGCGATGACCGTGTTTTCGGTCTCGATGAGGACGCCGTCTTTGCGTTTCATCCGATAGCGGGTGCGGTAGGCCATGTTTTTTTGGAGCGCCGCTTCGCTGGAACAGCCAATCGCTTCAAATGAGGCACGATCCACGTGCAGGATCTCGGTACGCCTGCCTGTCAGTTCGGAAGGGGTGTAACCGAACATGGGGGTCACGGCAGAATTGCACCTTTGGATGGTACGCGTGGGGAGATCGACAATAAAGACCGCTTCACCCAGGTTGGCCAGGACCGTATCGAACATGTTCTGGGAATGCGCCAGCTGACTCTGCAGAATGTCACGCTCCGCCCCGCGAAAGGCACGCAGCGCCAGCCAATACACGAGGGCGGTTGTCAGGACGACATAGAGCACGCCCTTGAACGTCTGCGCCACAAAAGTGGCACTGCGCTCCGCGATCAGCCAGTCCACGGCCTTGTCCGAGAGCAAAATCCAGGCAATGCCGGCCGCGGCATAGATGGCGGCGATGCGGATGGCCCGGGCATTTAGAGACGGCCCTTTGGTTGATGATGGAATGTCTTGCGGGGATGCCTTCTGCGTCACGGCTGGTGTCCTTTGTTTTCTCCGTAAGCTGTCGTAAATCAATACCGTATGCGGGAGAGACGGCCCTTGTCTGTCCCGGCCTGTCGGTTATCTCCGACGGTTTACCCCCCACTTCCGGAAGCTATCGCCTCCCGCCGGTTTTAAAAACGAATGGCCACCCGGCAGCCAGGACAGCCTATTGTCATCGAATTCAGATCGGTTTTGTACAGGGGTGTGACTCGAATAGGGAAAGTTAAAGATATAATCGTCGTTTGTCCAATGGAGGGGGTTGAATCCATTTACACCAGCCGTTTTATCCGGCAGCTGTGTCGTCTTGCCCGACTCGTCGTTGTTCATCCCCACGCCTGTGGGGAACACTCTTCCTGGAATTCCCTGAAATCCGGAAGGCTTTTTCGTTGAAAATTTTCTACCGGATATTTTGACTTTCCGGGATACAGCTTTCAAATTGTCAAAGAGCTTCATCATTTTCGGTTATTTCGGGTTCAGGCGGTAAAAAAGATACGAGTCGGAGACCGTCACAGTCAATCGGGATTGTCTGAGCACCACAAAGATCCCTTTGACCGCATGCTTGTTTGTCAGGCGCTCGCCCATGGCCTTGTATTACTCACCCCGGATGAGATGATCCGACAATACCCTGTACGAACCATCTGGTAAGCGCATCCTGCCAGCCCTCAATTCAGTAACTCCGGGACGAAGCCTCAGGAGTTGATCCAGCGAAATTCATAGTTGCCGGACATGATAGCCGACGGCACTGGAAGATCTTGCAGGAGATTTCGGATCTCTGCGCCAATGTGGCGGCCCTAAGGAATGGGAGCGTTGCGCCGTATTGCGCTCAAGCGGGAGAAAAACAGCCGTAACAGGACTGATTGTCATTGTACCGGGCGGCGGCCGTCCGATATCCGCGTTTAGGCGGGAGCGCGCGAGTCTATTGTGGATGACCATGCCGCCCTGAAATGGATCTGAACAATGTGCTGGCTTAAAATAAGTCGCGCTAATCGGTGTGCCGCACCAGGCGGCATCGCCCCTCACGTGCCGTGACAGCAACAGGCCGCATCGTCGACCTGGTCCACATCAAGAACGAAAACCGGATCGGCGGTAAAGACCTGCTCGCAGAATTCACAAAGGGTGCGCGTGCCTTCGATTTCATCGGGCACTTCGAAAAAGCGGTCGCAATAAGGGCATACCGTTTCCATGGAGACCTCCAGAAGATGATACCACTACAAGTTGTTCGGCCGCACAGGCAGCGCTGTGTCACATCTGTTGGTTAAATTGTGCCGGCTTGAAAGAGGGTAACGACAACAGCACTGGCCTGGCGTCCGGTGGGCGGAATGATAGCGTAACCGGGGGACGACGAGGCCGGCTCTGCGTTTCTATCGCATTGTGCGTTGTCTATGCGCCCGGCGGTCGGTCACGGTTGCCGGCTTTTGGCTAAGAGGGGGGCCTTGGGGGGGGAATGACAATGCCGTGTCCGATGCCTGTCCGTGACATGACCTATGGCAGATTTGTCGAGCGAATGCAAGGGGGTGACAGGTTTCCCACAGTCGCTATCGCTATGCTATGTTCGACATGATGTCTTCCGTGCTGCCGCACTTCCTGTCAGGCCTTGGATAAATGGCGTCTAAGGCCGAAATGCAGCGTTGCCGCCCTCGCCAAACGGTACGACAACCCTAACGGTTGATGCGCTTTTCGCATCGGCCGGCGCGTTGCCTTGCGGCCTGATTCTTGTTTATCCCAGGCCTGCCGGCATCCCGGGGATGGGCCGACCCCGGCAGAACTTGGATTGACAGACCGGAGGTAATTTATTAAGTGATTTCAGCATAAAAAACAGCCATTCCGATAACGCGACAGAGCCGAGGGCATGATGGATACGACAGAAAAATTACGCACAACGGCCGTCGCCCTGTTTCCGGAAGGGACAGGGGAGGAAGATTGCCGTGAGATCATGGACCGGCTGGGCACGGATAGGGACCTGGCCGGCTTCCGGACCCTTCTCAGGAGCACGATCCTATCGGACGGCAGCCGGAGGACCTTTATCAAGTTTACCAAAGTGGTCCCGCTCAACGACCTTGGCACCGGATGGGTGATCAACATCACCGCTAAACTGTTCGACGCCGGCTACGAGGATGTGGCCTGGCGGCTCACCCGGCTCAAATCGCCCGCCGAGGACGGGGATGACACGACCGAATCGTTTCCGGCGGAGCTTTTCAAAAAGGCTTTGGCGGATGACGACGAGGATCCGGGGGAGTAGCACCGGATCCTATCACTCTGGTACGAGCATCGTTACAGGTTATTCCCCGTTCGCCCCGTCCCGGAGCCTATGGCCTGCCATTGTTTCATGCGCCAAAGGCGGGCAGAGATTTGATTCCCCGCCCCTTGCGGCATTTCATGGTCGCTATCGATACCCCGCTGTTGTGCGGCGGGGCCGTTCATTATCCGCTCATCCCTGTCACACCCGGTTGCGTCGGCACGGCCCATGCGATCCGATGAACCTTTGCCGCTGCTGCCGGTACCAAACCCTATAATGGCTCAACGATCGAACGCGATCCCTATCCACCCCGCTCATTGAATAAGGAGAGCAGTCATGCGGTTTCCGACAACGGTTCTGGTGCTGGCCCTGAGTCTTTCCCTTTGTTCCGGCATGCTTATGCGCGTAAATGCCGGTGAACCGGCGTCTGTCAGCAGAAGTGACAGCCTGCCGCCGGTCAAGGCGACCCAAGCGACGTCCCCTGCTATATCAGTCCCGGCGGCGATGGGGTTTTGCTGCGCCAACGGAAAGGTGACGGCCTCCAAGGCGGCGGATTGCGCCGCCCGGAACGGCCGTTTTTTCACTTCGGCCGTCGCCGCGCAGCAAGCCTGTCAGAAATACGGACAGCCCATGCCGGTGCATCCCACAGGAAAGGTGAACCCCTTGACGAAAAAGCCCGTTGGCAGCACGCCCAAACCCGTTCCCGGGAAAATCCAACCGATGGCACCCGGCTTGCCGGGAGGTGTCACATCTCAGCCCCCGGCGGCCAACGGTCCTGATTTGCGGACCACCGGTTGGCAGTGGTCGGCCTCCCCCAGGGTAGGCGCCCCCATCGGTACGGGGGCTATCCTGACGTTCACGATCACCAACCAGGGAACCCAGTCGGCGCCGGCCAACCGGATTGCCATCGGCGTTGAATCGGCACCGGACGGCGCACCGGCCGCCGAGCTTGCGGCCGTATTTGAATGCCCCCCACTGGCACCGGGGAAGTCCATGTCTTTCGCATGGCCGTCGGCGTCCGGGGACACATGGCAAAAGGGGATCTATCGCTTTTCGTTTGCGATCGACAAAGACAATGCGATCGCCGAATCGAACGAACTAAACAATCAACGCATCTTTACGGTCGAGCCGAAAGCACTGGCCGTGGTGAACCCGGCGATTCAGGTGCAGGGTGGTGTATCCCAGGTGGGCCTTCCCGACCTGGCGATCGTGTCGGCGCCGGACTGGCCGCAAAAAATCGTGCTGGCGGACCTCGGGGAGAAGGTGACCTTTCGGGCCAAGGTGACCAACACCGGCATAGTGGCCTCTTCGCCCACCACGGTGCGGCTCTCCCGGGTCAATCCCCAGAACAACGCTACCGCTTCGATGGGACAGGTGCCCCTGCCGTCGCTCGCCGTCGGCGCGAGCGTGGTCGTTCAGATCGAGGGGGCGCTGCCCCCGACCAAAAGAGCAGTGGGGACGCACCACCTGCGCATGGTGATCGATCCGATGATGGATCTGTTGGAGGTGACGCGGGACAACAATTTTACCGATGTTATCCCGGTGGAGTACATTCTCAAGTCGGACCTGACCCTGTTCAAGCCGGGCGAGGCCCGGGTTTTCCCGGATCGTATGGTAGCCGTGGATAAACCGGTCAAGATGGTGTTCACGGTGTATAACATGACCCGCGAAAGTTCTTCGGGGCCGATTACCCTGACCCTGACCTGTCAGGGGCAGCCGGCCGGCGTCGAGAGCTACACTGCGCTCGGGGGCGGCCACGACGGCAGCACCGACGGCTGCGACGGCCAGGGCCATGGCTGCCATGTCTTCAGCTTCACCCGGACCTGGTCGACTCCCGGGGTAAGACAATGCGAAGTCAGCGTGCGGCACCAGGGAGGTGCGGAGTACGAAGTCGACCCCGCCAACAATCATGCCGATTTCCGTGTGAATGTGCATCCGGACTGGGCGTCGCCCAATTAGACGGCGCCCGCTGGCAAAGGACGGCCTGCGGCCTCACATGGCCGGATATCCGGTAATGTCCCGGATATGGTTGTAGATAGGCTTCAGCCGACGGTAGAGCTTGCAGTAGACCCTTTCGAAAAGCGCCCGGTAGAGATCCCGGTTGGCGGGGATGGGCTCGAAGACGTCCGCCACCCGGGTCATGGCCTCTACGGCGCTGTCGAAATCAGAGTGCAGCTTGAGGCCCACGGCCGCATCGATGGCCGCCCCCAGGGCCGAGGTTTCATAGGTGTGGGGCCGCTCCACGGGCAGGTCGAAGATATCCGCCGTGATCTGCAGGGCGGCGTCGCTCTGGGCGCCGCCGCCGGAGACCCGGAGCGACGTGATGGGGACCTTGTTGCGTTTCTGCAGCACTAGCATGCCCTCCTTGAGGCCGTAGCCCAGGCCTTCCAAAATCGCCCGATAGATATGGGCCCGGGTGTGCACGTCGCCGAAGCCGATGATGGCGCCCTTGGCATCCGCATCGGTGTTGATACCCGGCGACCAGTAGGGCTGCAGGGTCAAGCCCATGGAACCGGGGGGAACGTCCCGGATGAGCTCGTCGAAAAGGGCTTCCGGCGCGATCCCGCGCTCCCGGGCGATCTGCTGCTCCCGCAGGCCGAACTCCTTTTTGAACCAGCTCACCATCCAGAACCCGCGATAGACCATGACCTCGGTGTTGTAGGTCCCCGGCAGGGCGCCGGGGTAGGGCGGCACGAAGGGTTTGATCTCCACGTACTTCGGGTTGGCCGTGTTCACGGTGGCCGTGGTGCCGTAGCTCAGGCAGGCGGTTTCCGGTGATCGGCAGCCAACCCCCAGCACTTCGCAGGCCTTGTCCGTGGCCGCGGCGATCACCGGCAGGCCTTCGGGGATACCGGTCTCTTGGGACGCCTGGCGGGTGATGTGGCCCAGGAGGCCGCCCGGCGGCACCAGCTCCGGCAGGAGCGAGGGGGCCATGGGAAAGAACTTCCACTTGAGATCCCGCGGTCCGGCCCAGCAATGGCGTTTGTAGTCGAAGGGCACATAGCCCACCTGGCTGCCCACGGAATCGCGGTATTCACCGGTCAGACGATAGATCCAGAAGCCCGACAGGAAAAGAAACTTGTGGGTTTTTTTCCAGATCTCGGGCTGGTTCTGGCGCAGCCAGTTGGCCTCGCACTCCCGGATAGCCTTCTCCACGACGCCATGCTGACCGAGGGCTTTCAGGGCTCCGGAGACGAGCGGGGAGAAATTGCGCTCCATCGCCGCCTTGCGCTGGTCGAGCCAGAGAATGGCCGGCCGCAGGGGGGCGCCGTTTTTATCCAGATTGACCATGGTGTTGCGCTGGGAGGTGACGGCCACCCCGGCGATGCGGGCGGAATTGACCCCTGCGGTACTGAACAGCTCGCGGGAGGTGGCGGTGAAATGCTGCCAGTAGAAGTCCGGCTCCTGCTCGGCCCATCCGGGCCGGCGGGAGAAATAGGGCTCGAAGGGTGTTTTGACCATGTGCTGGATCACCCCCCGGGGATCGATCAGGGCCGCCCGGATGGACTGGGTGCCGGCATCGAACACCAGGATCAGCTCGTCTTGTGCAGCGGCGCTCATGGCAGGCTCCTTTTGCGGTCCGGGTCCAGGTCGAGCCCCAGTTGGCCGCCCGGGTTCATGATGTCGTGGGGGTCGAAGTGCGTTTTCAAGGCCCGCAGGACCGCCATCTGTTCCTTTCCCAAATGGGCTTCGATCCAGGGGGCGATCATGCGGCCCACGCCGTGGTGATGGCTTAAGGACCCGCCGTATTGTTGGATCCGGTCGAGGATGCCGGCCTGGAAGGCGCGGTAGTCGTCCACCTTATCGAAGCGGCCGATGAAAATGAAGTAGAGATTGGTGCCCTGGGGATAGAAATGGGAGGCGTGGGTCATGCAGATGGTCTGCGGGCGCGCCTTGATGTAGCGCCGCACGCCCTGGTGCAGGCGGTGCAGGTTGTCCCAGGCCACGGAGGTTTCCAGGGTGTCGATGATGATGTCGTAATCGTGCAGATCTTCGCGCATGTAGGGCTCGCTGAAACGGGTCTTCTCCCATTTGCGGCTGCCGTAGCCCCCCAGATAGATGGCGCCGTGCCGTTGGGCGAGCTTGTGGATCTTGCGTTTGACAAGCCGGGTGTAATCCCGGTCACCTTCCACCGTCCCCAGGCACAGGCAGCGCTGCATGGGGCGATAGCCCCGCTTGATCAGGAAGCGATCGACCGGGGAAGGCATGCCGTAGAGTTTTAGCCCCCGGTCGGTTTCCTCGGGGTCGGAAATCCGATAGACGGCCGGCCGTCCGAATTGCCCCTGGACCATAGCGCGGCTGGCCTCCACGGCCGCCTCCCAGGTGGGAAACATGAAGCTGAAGTAGCGCCGGTTGCGCGGCATGTAGCGGAAGACCTTCAGGGTGAGTTCCACCAGCACGCCGAAGGTGCCTTCCGACCCTTTCAGGATGTCGTTGACCTTGGGGCCTGTGGCGGCCGCCGGAAAGTCCAGGGTTTTAAAGGCGCCGGTGGGCGTCACGTATTCCTGGCTTACCACGAGGTCGGCGGCATCGCCATAATAGGTGGAGGCCTGGCCCGAGCCCAGGGTTACCACCCAGCCCCCGACGGTGGAATATTCGAAGGACTGGGGAAAGTGGCCGCCGGTATAGCGTCCCTGGGCGTGAAGCACTTCGGGCGCCCGGTTGAGGGCGGTTTCGTAGGCCGGGCCGAACATGCCCGGCTGCACCCGGGCGGTCTGGTTGGTCTCGTTCAAGGCCAGGAGCTTGTTCATGTGGGTGCTCATGACCAGGGTGACCCCGCCCCGGGCCGGGCGCAGCCCCAGGTTCACCGACGACCCGCCGGAGAAGACGTAGACCGGTATTTTTTCTTCATGACAAAAGGCCACGATGCGGCCCACATCTTCCTTGTGGCGGGGGTGCACCACCAGATCGGCGATCTCCCGCACCAGGCCCCGGCCCAGTTCCATCATCTCCTCGGCCGTTTGGCCGTAGGCGTAGCGGGCCCGCTGGAAGACATCGGCGGAGGAGTTTTCCGGGCCGACGATCCCGGCCAGGGCCTCGACCTGGGCGGCCGTAAGATTGCCGGGACGCTCCAGCGCCACCGGCTGGCGGCCTTCGGCCTGTTTGGTCCGGAAATCATCGTCGCGCATCCCGAACTCCGCCTTGAGCATGGCGACCCACTGGTCGCTGGGATGCTTGAAGCGGTCCGGGGCGCCATATTTGAAAAGGGCCCGGTAGGTTCCCGCGGCCGGCGGAATTTCGCTCCAGTCTGGTCGGAAGGGTTTTTTATTGGGCATGACCCGCTCTCCTTAGTTGCGATATAAGCCCTCCAACTCTGGTGGAGGACCCGGAGCGATTCTACCGATCCGGTGTGATGAGTTTATAGGGATTCTTCATTTTCTTCCACGTGGAAGAAAATGAAGCAATCACGCCACGGCGTGACAAGCTTCAGACGCCCGTGTCCCGCGTACCCTGCGCGTCGTCAAATCGGTCGATGACGCGGCGCCTCGCTACGCCCGGCGCCTTGCCTGGCAGCACAATGCCTTGCGGCATCGACCGATTGAAGCGGCCTGAGCGCGCGGAAACGCGCTTCGCTCAAACCCGCCTGCGGCAAGCCTTCGGCGGACAAGCAGTCCGCGCGCTTTATTCCGCCCCCATCGCCGATGCTCGGCGCGGGGCAAAGGGAAATTCAAACCCAAAACCTCTAAAACCGTTTTCAAGCCCCTTCGGAGAGGGCTTCCCGAGACCTCCCGCTATGTGGCAGGAGTCTCACTCTGTAACAGGTCTATTCCCATCTTCAGATGAATCCATTCAATCCGCCGGAATTTTCAGAAAGGCTGCGGTCTTGCTCACCTCTTGTTGAATCCGGGTGTTGTCCCAGCCCAGGTCGGGGGCGACGGCCTCGGCCACCCGCTGAAGGACTGCCTCACCGGGGCTGCCAATGGTGGCGATACCGGTGCGGCGCAGGACAATATCGTTCAGGGTAAACACCATCTCATGCCGGGCGGCATAGACCGCCTGGGCCAGGATATCGCCCTGGGCGTTCATCGGTTCCGCCAGGGCCTTGTCCTGCCGGGCCAAATCCAGAATCGCCTGGATGTCCGTGCCGTAAATCTCTCCCAGATAGGTGATGGTGCTTTCCGCAAAGTCCCGGTTCGCGGCGACGGTCCGGCGGCGAAACGTATGCATGCCCCGGATCGCCGATCCCGCGAGGTATTGGCGCTCGGAAATGGAAGGCGGGATGGGCAGAACGGTTTTTTCCCGCACCAGATCGATGACCTTTTCAGCCAGGTGGCGGCTGGTGGTCCATTTGCCGCCTTCTACGCTGATCAGATGGTCTAACCCGTCCCGGTGGTGATCGTGGATCTCGTACTTCCGGGAGGACTTATACGTCTCCGTGGTCTGGGTCTCCACCAGCGGGCGCAGGCCGCCGTAGCAATGGCGGACGTCGGCCAGCGTCAGGGACAGACCGTCAAAGGAGGCATTGACGGCTGCGATCAGTTCCTCGATGCTGGGGCGGGTGACCCGGTAGTCGTCCGGGTGGCCTTCGTAGGGTTTGTCCGTGGTACCGATCAGGGTGTGGCCCCGCCAGGGAATCAGGAAGCAGTGGCGTCCGTCCGGGGTGATGGCACTGACCGCGCTGTTCTCGTTGATGATGGGGGCGGTGATGATGTGGATGCCCTCCGAACGCCGCATGTGCCGATTTTCCCGTCCGCGGTGCGCCAAGCTTAGGACGTTGTCCACCCAGGGGCCGGCGCAGTTGAGCGTAATGGCACTGCGCACCTCATAGGAACGGTGGTGGATCAGGTCGCGTACGGTCACGCCCTGCACGGTCGCCCCGTGTCCATCGAAAAGGAACCCCGTAACCCTGGCATAGTTGGCCGCCTGGGCACCGTGGGCTATGGCCGATTTGACGAACGCCAACGCCAGCCGCTCGGGGCAAACGTTCAGGCAATCATAGAAAAGCGAGGCACCGCTCAGGCCCTCGTGCTTCAATAGCGGTTGGACCTGCCGTGCTTTGAAAGCCGAGAAGGTGGTGTGGTTCGGGATTCTTTGGCCCGGATCCCAGGTGCGGCCCTTGTCGAAAGCCAGCAGGTCGTAGAGGGTCAGGCCGGTTTTGACCAGCCACTTGTTGCTCTTGAGCTGGGCGCGGTAATGGGGAAACAGCATGGGCAGGGGATGGACGAAGTTGGGGGCGATATTTTCCAGCACCCGGCGTTCCCGCAGGGATTCGCGTACCAGGCCGTATTCCAGGTTGGCAAGGTAGCGCAGGCCCCCGTGGATGAGCTTGGAGGAGGCCGCCGAGGTGGCCTCGGAAAAATCGCCCTTCTCGAAGAGGGCGACCCTGAGACCGCGGGTGGTGGCTTCATAGGCGACGGCGGCTCCGGAGATCCCGCCGCCGATCACGATGACATCGAATGTGTCGTCTCCGTCAGAGCCGGTATAGCGCTTCATGGATGGTTCCTGTTCAAGAAGGTGAATTATTGCTTTGGTTACGTTTCTTCCGCGTGGCAGAAAAGTAACCAATCACGCCTCGGCGTGACAGGCTTCAGACGCCCGTGCCCCGCTTCTTCCTGCGCGTCGACGACGGGGTCGGCGCGGGACAAAGGGAAAACCAAAACTTAAAAAACCGTTTTCAATTCTCTATCGCGAGATCACATAGGTCCTTCCATTCTGCCAGGACAGTTACATTAAAGCTTAATTGGTTGAACCAATCATGTCTTTATGCCTTGCGTGACGACAGCCCCCCGCGGGGATCGGCTGCCGTTTCCTGTCCCAATGCGTCGTAAACGGCCCGTTCGGCATACTGGAGGGCTTCCCGCATGACATCCCGGGCCACGCCCGCATTCTGATCGCGGATGGCATTGAAGATCGCCCTGTGAAACCTTGCCGAACGGCGGCAATTGGCCTCCCGGGCGAAATAAAGGTGCCCGAAATCGTCAAAAAAATCCTGACAGAAATTGGTCATGAGCACATGCAGGATATTGCCGCTGGCCCGGCTGATGATCCGGTGGACGTGCTTGTCCCGTTCCATTATCGCGATTTCTTCGTCCGGAAAGGCCGCCTGCTGCAACTGGCGCAGATGGTCCGGGGAGCGCTTCAGGGCGGCGGCGTAGGCGATCTCGGGGCTGTTGATGCGCCGGATTTCGAGCACCGCAGCGAGCACCTCGCGGCGCAGGCCGGTATCCACCCGCAGCATGGCTTTGGCCGTTTCGAGATTGCGGCTTTCCAGGAAATGTTTGGCGTAGGCCCCGTCCCCCTGCCGGACGGCAATTAGATCGAGATGCTCCAAATAGCGCAGTGCTTCCCGCACGGTGGCGCGGTTGACGGCGAACGTCTCGGCCATGGCCCGTTCGGTAGGCAATTTCTCCCCGGGGGCGATCGTGCCGCGGAAAAGGTCGCCCAGCAGGGCGCGGGTCACCTTTTCGTGAGTCCGGCCGGGCCGGACGGATGGGGAGGATGTTTTTTTCAGGTCGTGACCTCGCAACAGAGAATGACTGAAGTCTCAAATTGGTTCGACCAATAAGTACAGCGCATCCGCCTCTGTTGTCAAGCACCGATTGCGGTTTGCCTTTGAACTTGACATTCCCGGTCGGATGGCCAAAGGACAGCAGAGGAGTCGATCTCCATGCCAAAAATTCTGTTCACGCTTTTGCTTCTGACCTTGACGGTGATTCCTGCCCGGGCGGCCGACCAGAAAGACGGCGACAGAGGCATTCCCGACGGCAAGGTCCGGCACATCATCGTCATGATCGCCGATGGCTGTGGCTACAACCACGTCGACGCTGCCAGCCTCTATCAGTACGGCCATACCGGGGCTCAGATCTACGAGCACTTCCCGGTCAAACTGGCCATGTCCACCTACCCGTATGGCGGGGACTACGATTCAACCGCCGCCTGGAAGGATTTCGATGATGTCCGGGATGGGACCACGGATTCGGCCGCCGCCGCCACCGCCATGAGCACAGGGGTAAAAACATACCGCGGCGCCATCGGTGTCGCGGTCGACCGGGCATCCCTCAAACACGCCATGGAATGGGCGGAAGACAGGGGGATGGCTACGGGTGTCGTGACCACGGTGGAATTCAGCCATGCCACGCCGGCCGGGTTTGTGGCCCACAATGTTTCGCGCCGCAACTATGCTGCCATCGCCAACGAAATGATTTATCAAAGCGCCCTGGAGGTGATCATGGGGGCCGGCGCACCGGATTACGACGACAACGGCGATCCGGGCCGGATGGATGCCCGATATGTCGGCGGGCCGGAAACGTTTGCCGATCTGACCGACGACGGCACGGCCATGGGGGTGGATGCCGATGGTGACGGCAGGGCCGATGCCTGGCAGGTGATTCGCACCCGCCGTGACTTTCAGGCCATGGCCACGGGACCCACCCCCCGGCGCGTGCTCGGGCTGCCCTTCGTCCACGAAACCCTCCAACAGCGCCGTTCCGGCAATCCCAATGCGGCCCCTTACGCGGTGCCGCGCATCGAATCCGTTCCCACCCTGGCGGAAATGGCCCGGGCGGCCCTCAATGTGCTCGACAATGACGCGGATGGCTTCGTTCTGATGGTCGAAGGCGGGGCAGTGGACTGGGGGGCACATGACAATCAGTCCGGCCGGATGATCGAAGAGGAAACCGACTTTAACCGCGCGGTCGAAGCGGTGGTCGGCTGGGTGGCGCAAAACAGCGACTGGGACGAAACCCTTCTCATCGTCACCGGCGACCATGAAACCGGATATCTCAACGGACCTGTGGCCGACGCCGAAAATCCCACCAGGAAAGCCTTGATCAACAACGGGGAGGGGGTTCTTCCGGGCATGGCATGGTACAGCAAAGACCACACCAATCAACTGATCCCGTTTTTCGCCAAGGGTTCCGCCGCCCGCCTGTTCACGTTCGAGATCGCGGGTGAAGACCCCGTGCGCGGCCCCTACATCGACAATACCGCCATCGGCCGGGTGCTCATCGGCACCCTGCAAAACGGACAGTATGGCCTAAAACGGACGGAACCCTAATGGAAGGGGCGCCGTTTTTTTACCGGAAAATCTGGTTCAATACAAAAGCCGTCGGACGTCGCTGGAAAAAAAGAGGAGAGGCCGCGCCTCTCCCCTTATGAGAATGTTGTATGCCGTGGCGCTACATCAGCCCGGCATTGAGCCAGAGATGGCAGAGGATGCTGGCGCCGTAGCCCAGGGCGATCACCGGGGTCCATTTCAGATGGGCGCCGAAGGTGTAGGTGCCCCGGGCCGTGCCCATGAGGGCCACCCCGGCGGCGGAACCAATGGCCAGCAGGCTGCCGCCCACGCCGGCCGTAAGGGTGGCCAACAGCCACTGGCCCAGTGACATGGCGGGGTCCATGGTCAGCACGGCGAACATCACGGGGATGTTGTCCACGATGGCCGAGAGGATGCCCACGAGGGTGTTGGCCACGGTGGCCCCCAATCCGGTGTAGGCGTATTCGGAGAGCAGGGCCAGGTAGCCGAACTGGGACAAGCCGCCGACGCACAGGATGACCCCGTAGAAAAAGAGGAGGGTGTCCCACTCGGCCCGGGCGATTTTTTTCATCAGATCGAAATGCTCCGCCTCCCGCTGCTTTTCCGACACCTCGCGGATGACTTCGACGGCGCCTACGGTCCGGCCGGTTTTATCCCTGACGGGGGCGGCGGAGAAGGTCAGCCATTGACCTTTTTCCCCGATGGTGGGGAAATAGTCGGCGGCATCGTAGGTCGCAGCGCATTCGGGACAGGCCCGATGCCGGCCGGGATAGTGGCGGTCGTAGTCCTCGTCCGGCATTTCGTCCACGATGAGGTCGGCCAGGATGCGGCGTTTTTTCTCATAGAAGGGCGCCCAGTGCTCACCGGTGCCCACCCGTTCGGAGGCCGGCACGCCGGTGAGACGTTCCATGCCGGCGTTCCAGCAGGTGATGCGGTGATCGGCATCGATGGCAAAGGCGGCATGGGGATGGTTCTGCACGAGTTGGGTAATGGTGTTGTCGGCGGCGCTTTCCGCCAGGACGCTTTTCACGGGTTGGTCGTATTTGGCACCCAGGATGCGATCATAGCTCAGGGTGCGCCCCTCATGGCGTTTGACGTGATAGGAAAAGAGACCTAAATAGCCCAACCCCAGCATCATGCCGGCGGCCGGCGGCAGGTGCAGGAAATTATGAAAGCAGACCGCCGTGGTGATGGTCAGCAGGAAGAGACCCATCATGATCTTGGCGCCGTATTTCATCCGGATCTGTTCATTGAGCTTTTCCGGTGAAGCCTTGCCGATGGCAAAGCTCATGCAGGCCGCGGGGACCAGCCAGTTGACCAGGGAAGGGAAGAAAATGCTGAAAAACTGGGTGAAGTGCACTTTGCCGGCCTGCCACACCATAAGGGTCGTGATATCGCCGAAGGGCGAAAAAGCCCCGCCGGCATTGGCGGCCACCACGATGTTGATGCAGGCCAGGGTGATGAAGCGTTTATTGCTGCCCCCCACGGCCATGACCACCGCGCCCATCAACAGGGCCGTGGTCAGGTTGTCGGCCACCGGCGAGATCAGAAACGCCAAAAGGCCGGTGATCCAGAAAATTTTCTGCAGGGAAAAGCCCCGCGATACCAGCAACGCCCTCAGGGTCTGGAACACGTTGCGCTCTTCCAGGGCGTTGATATAGGTCATGGCGGCCAGGAGAAAGAGAAACAGCTCGGCATATTCGAGCAGGCTTTCCTTCAGGGCGATGTGGGCGCTGTGGGTGTCGCCGATACGGGCATAGGCCACGGCCACCAGCACCCAGATGATGCCGGCCGCGAACAGCACGGGCTTGCTCTTGCGCAGGTGAATCGTGTTTTCCATGGGGACCAGGGAATACGCCAGAACGAATAGGACCAGGGCCGCGATTCCCCAGAGGGTGCCGGTCATGGCACCGGCCGCAGCAGACGGGTGGGCGCTTTCCGCCCAGGCCAGGGCCGGAACGGTCAAAAACGAGAGAGTGAACAGGCATTTTTTCATCGGGGTCGCATCCTCATCTGTGGTCTGCCGGGGTGAACCGCCGGCAGGTTGGGCGGCATTCGGGCCGTCTTCAGCAAAGTCCGGGGCTGCGATCATCCATCCGGCGGCAGCATTTGTACCTGTTACCAACGGTCGGCGCCCCTCGCCAGATGGGTGCCGGCTGCTGAGAACGACCGGAACGGATCGTGCCGTAAGCCATGACGGCCCAGCGTCCATGCAACGCTACGGGCCAAAATTTAGCACAAAAGCGCAAAACTGGCATATGGGAGCGGTTGTTGTCAACGATTTCCGGTGAGAATCAGGATAGGAAAGCCAGGGAGCGGATTTTCCGGGCTGTGATCGGCCGTGCTGCGGATGTGTTCCGAATCCGATGTTATTTCAGACGGGCCCCTCTTGAATGCTGCCGGACGTCAGTTTTAGGCTTTAAAGGCAACGGCCTCGGGCGATTGGACGTCGGGCAGCGCGGCCTCCAGCTGTCCGGCAAACCGGACGATGCGGGCTTCGTGCCAGAAAAGACCGTTCCAGACCCGCGGCAGAAACCCGACATGCCCGCCGGAGCGGGGGGTTTCCAGAAACAGCTGGGGATTGCGACGGGCGGCGGCGTAGGGGAAACAGGCGCCGTCCAGAAATGGATCGTTCCGGGCGTTGATCACCAGGGTGGGCACCCGGATGCGGTCCAGGAAATTCAGGGCGCTGCAGCGCCGCCAGTAGTCCTCGGCATCCCGGAAGCCGTGGACCGGGGCGGTAAAGAGATCGTCGAAGGCCCTGAGGGTGTGGGCCGCGGCCAGCTTGGGCAGGTCGATGACGCCCGGGTAGCGGCGGGCTCTCCAGAGGGCTTTGGCCTTGAGGGTGCGCAGAAAACGCCTGGTATAGATCCGGTTGACGGGCAGGTCGAGCCGGCGGGCGCTGGCCGCAAGGTCGCAGGGCACCGAAACCGCGGCGGCCCAGTGCTGTTTGGCATCCAGGGCCGGACCGTTTTCGCCGAGGTATTTGAGCACCAGATTGCCCCCCAGGCTGAAGCCGATCCAGCCCATGCGACGGCAGGCATGGTGTCCGGCCAGGTGGCGGTGGACCGCGGCCAGATCCTCGGTGGCACCGCTGTGGTAGGCCCGCAGGCGGCGGTTGTCCTCCCCGCTGCAGCCCCGATAGTTGTAGGCGACAGCATCCCAGCCGGCCCGGTTGAAGGCCCGCGCCATGCCCCGGATATAAGCCGCCTGGGAGCTGCCTTCCAGACCGTGGCAGAGGACCACCAGAAGGCGGCTGCCGCAACGGGCCCAGTCCAGGTCGATGAAGTCGCCGTCGGCGGTTCCGATGCGTTCCCGCTGATAGGTGACGCCGTTGACGCGGCGCAGGAGGGACGGCAGAATCGTCTGCAGATGGCCGTTGGCCATCCCCGGCGGGGGGCAATAGGTTGAAGGCGAAACGATGGGCATGGCCTTTTCCCTGCAAATCGTATAGAACCCATCCCGAACGAAAACCGTGCTTTTAAGACAGGTTCGAACCTTTTAGCCCCGCCTGATCCCGAAGGCAAGCCGCCGCTGCAAAAAGGGGGCGTTTTTTCGGTCCGGTCAATCAGACGCCGAACGATCCGCGTGCCGGGCACGAAGCGGCCCGGCAGGAACAGGGATGAAATGGACCATCGCAAGCCCCCTAACGTACTGACGGTGGCCGCGGCCGGCGACGGCTGGCTGGTGGTGGACAAACCGGCCGGGATCAGCGTGCACAACGACCCCGGACATGATTTATGCGCCCATGTAGAGCGCCTCCTGGCCGCCGATCACCAGCTGGCGGACCGGACGGGCTTTGCCGGGGACGGCAGCATCCATGCGGCCCACCGCCTGGACCGGGATACCAGCGGGCTGGTGCTGCTGTGCTGCCAGGCAGCGGCCCTGGCGTTCTATGGGGCGGCCTTCCAGGCTCGGGGCATTGGCAAGTGTTACCTGGCTGTTTTGCACGGACAGCTCGACGGGCCAGATGGGCCCGGCGTGTGGTCGTTTGCGCTGGCGCGCTCCGGCGCCGGGCGAAAGCACCCCGCTGGCCGGGGTAAGCGGGTGGCCTGCCGCACCGCCTTCCGGGTGCTCTTTCACAGCGACCACTACACCCTGGCCGCCTGCACCCCTTTGACCGGGCGTCCCCACCAGATCCGGCGCCACGCCAAACTGGCCGGTCACCCGGTGGTGGGGGACCGGCGCTATGGGTCACCGCGCTCCCTGCGCTACCTCAAGGAAGAGGCGGGCTTTGCGCGCCTGGGGCTGCATGCCTACGGTCTGGACCTGCCGGTGCCTGACCGGACGGACCGCCGGGTGGTGGTGTCCGGATCGCCCCTCCAGGCTTTCCTCCGGCTGCTGGCAGGAGACGGCGGACCTCCCGGCGCCGCGGTGGCGGATGCCCTCCGGGAACTGGCCGATCCCCGCTGTTGGCCGGGCCACAGTGCCCATCCATAAATGGTATCTTTTGGTCCCTGGCGGCGTTCTCGCCTCCTGTCGGTCCTCGGCGTAGCCGGGCTACGCCTGTGGGCGCCAGTCGGCTGCGGCCTTGCCAGAAACCAAAATCTACCATCTCTGGATGGGCACTCTCTAAACCAGCTATTTCATTTGACAAGGTTTTTGGTTTCATCATACCTTGCCCGTGTTTCAAGGATGGATCCCGTTTTCGCGCCGCCTGGCCCGCCGTATTAAGGTACCGTTGCATGAATCAGCTCTTTCGCGATTTGATCGACCGCTATTTTTCGAACCCCCAGGTGCTGATCCTGTGGTTTCTGCTGATCCTGGGGTTTACCCTGGTGTTTTTCCTGGGCAACATGCTGGCGCCCGTGCTGGCGGCCATCGTGATCGCCTATTTGCTGGAAGGCCTGGTGGGCCTGCTTGAACGACGCAAATTCCCCCGCCTGGCGGCCGTGCTGGTGGTCTTCCTCTTTTTTATGGTCAGTCTCCTGGCCCTGCTCGTCATTCTGCTGCCGCTGCTGTCCCGCCAGCTGGGCCAACTGCTCCAGCAGCTGCCCACCATGTTCGCCAAGGGCCAGAGCCTGCTGATCCAATTGCCAGTGAAATATCCGGGCTATGTCACCGAAGAGCAGATCCGTCAGGTCATCGCCTCCCTCAGCTCCCAGATAACGGGTCTGGCCCAGCAGATCCTGTCCTTTTCCCTGGCTTCGGTCCGGGGCTTGATCGCGAGCATCATCTACCTCATCCTGGTGCCGCTGATGGTGTTTTTCTTCCTCAAGGACAAACGGCTGATCACGGACTGGGTCAAGGGCTTTTTGCCGGACAATCGCGGCTTGGCCCGGGAAGTCTGGGTCGAGGTCAACCATCAGTTCGCCAACTATGTGCGCGGCAAGATCATGGAGATCATCATCGTCGGGGTGATCGCCTATATCGTCTTTGTTTCCATGGGGCTGCAGTTTTCCATGCTGCTGGCCCTCCTGACCGGGCTTTCGGTGCTGGTGCCCTATATCGGCGTGACGGTCATCTTTTTCCCGGTGGCCCTGATCGCCTTTTTCCAGTGGGGGGCCACGAGCGCCACCCTCTGGGTCATGATCGCTTACGGCATCATCCAGATCTTCGACGGCAACCTCCTGGCCCCCCTGCTGCTCTCCCGGGTGGTCAACCTGCACCCGGTGGCGATTATCGTGGCCGTTCTGGTGTTCGGGGGGTTCTGGGGGATTGTGGGGTTGCTGTTCGCCATTCCCCTGGCAACCCTCTGCCAGGCCGTCATCCGGGTCTGGACGGGAAGCCTGCAAAAGGACGCTTCCTCATCGGAATCCTCACCCCCTCCCGACGACGTTTGAACCGATGCCGGCCGGCATCGGCCCGGGCGGGCCCCGCGTCCGCCCCAACGCTCATTCGCATCCCGGTTGATCCTCCTTTTTCGAATTGCAAAAAAAAACAGATGCGCTATGTTACGCGCCAATCCAGAGGGTCGGCCTTTCGCAGGTAAGCGGAGGGCCGAGCAAAAAAAGAGGACGCATCCTGCATGGCAGCAAACAGTTATACGGCGGAATCCATCGAGGTATTGAGCGGGCTCGATCCGGTCAAACGGCGGCCCGGCATGTACACCGACACCCTGCGGCCCAACCACCTGGGCCAGGAGGCCATCGACAACAGCGTGGACGAGGCCATCGCCGGCCACGCCAACCGCCTGGATGTCACCCTGTACGAGGACGGATCCCTGGAAGTGGCGGACAACGGCCGCGGCATGCCGGTGGACATCCATCCGGAGGAGAAGGTCTCCGGGGTGGAGGTGATCATGACCCGGCTGCACGCCGGGGCCAAGTTTTCCAACAAGAGCTACCTGTTTTCAGGCGGCCTGCACGGGGTGGGCGTTTCGGTGGTCAATGCCCTCTCCCAGCAGCTCGAAGTGGAGATCAAACGGGACGGTCAGCAATACCGCATGACCTTCGCCCACGGCCTGAAGACCAGCGAACTGGAGGTTGTGGGCAGCGTAGGGCCGCGCAACAGCGGTACGCGGCTGCGCTTCTGGCCCGACCCCCGCTATTTCGATACGCCGCGCTTTTCGATCAAACGCCTCAAGCACACCCTCCGCGCCAAGGCTGTCCTGTGCCCCGGCCTGCAGGTGCGCTTCGTCAACCAGATCAACAACGAAAGCGAAACCTGGTTCTTCCGGGACGGATTGCGGGACTATCTGAACGAGAGCCTGGCGGATTCCGAACGGCTCCCGGAGGTGCCCTTCGTGGGCACCTATAAAGGTGAAGGCGAGACGGTGGACTGGGCCATGGCATGGCTGCCGGAAGGCGGTGAGACCGTGGCCGAAAGCTACGTCAACCTGATCCCCACCCCCCTGGGGGGGACCCATGTCAACGGCTTCCGCAGCGGGCTGTTGGCCTCCCTGCGGGAGTTCTGCGATTTCCGCAAACTCCTGCCCCGGGGGGTCAAGCTGGCCCCCGAAGACGTCTGGGACCGCTTGGGCTATGTCCTGTCGGTCAAGATGCAGGATCCCCAGTTTTCCGGCCAGACCAAGGAGCGCCTGGGATCGCGCCATTGCGCCGGCTTTGTTTCGGGCGCGGTCAAGGACGCCTTCAGCCTGTGGCTGAACCGGCACACCGAAGAAGGCGAGCGCATTGCCGAGCTGGCCATTGCCAGCGCCCAGCGGCGGCTCAAGGCCAGCAAGACCGTGGCCCGCAAGAAGGTGACCAGTGGCCCGGCCCTGCCGGGCAAGCTGGCCGACTGCGTCAGCCAGGATTCCCTGCGCAGCGAACTCTTCCTGGTGGAAGGGGACTCCGCCGGGGGCTCCGCCAAGCAGGCCCGGGACCGGCAGTTCCAGGCCGTGATGCCCCTGCGGGGCAAGATCCTGAACACCTGGGAAGTCGATCCCGGCCTGGTGCTGGGCTCCAAGGAAATCCACGATATTTCGGTAGCCGTCGGGGTGGACCCGGGCTCGCAAGATATCACCGGTCTGCGCTACGGCAAGATCTGCGTCCTGGCGGATGCCGACTCGGACGGCCTGCATATCGCTACCCTGCTGTGCGCCCTTTTCCTGAAGCATTTTAGGCCCCTGGTGGAACAGGGCCACATCTATATCGCCATGCCGCCCCTTTACCGCATCGATGCCGGCAAGGAGATCCACTACGCGCTGGACAATGTCGAACGGGAAGCGATCCTGAAACGGCTGGCCGCCCGCAAGAAGCCCGTCAAAACCAATGTGGTGCGTTTCAAAGGCTTGGGGGAGATGAACCCTCTGCAGCTGCGCGAAACCACCATGGCGCCCGACACCCGCCGTCTGGTGCAGCTCCAGACCGGCAACGGCGACGACCAGTTGATGGACATGCTCCTGGCCAAGAAACGGGCCCGGGACCGCCGGGACTGGCTGGAGGCCGCCCGGGTGCCCATCGAGGGCCTGACCGAACCCATACCCGAATGAGACGGCCGGCAGCGCGTTGCCGGCCCTGCAGTGAGGAATGCTACGCATGAGATCCAACGGGATCAACGATACCGTGGAACGCCAGCCATTGGCGGTGTTTACCGAAAAGGCCTACCGCGACTACGCCATGTACGTCATTCTGGACCGGGCCCTGCCGCATATCGGCGACGGGCTCAAACCGGTCCAGCGGCGCATCATCTACGCCATGTCCGAGCTGGGGCTCAAGGCCACGGCCAAGTACAAGAAGTCCGCCCGCACCGTGGGCGACGTGCTGGGCAAGTTCCACCCCCACGGCGACAGCGCCTGCTACGAGGCCATGGTGCTGATGGCCCAGCCCTTCTCCTACCGCTATCCCCTGATCGACGGCCAGGGCAACTGGGGCGCCCCGGACGATCCCAAATCCTTTGCCGCTATGCGCTATACCGAAGCCAAACTCTCCCCGACCGCCGAGATGCTGCTGGCCGAGATCGCCCAGGGCACGGTGGACTGGATTCCCAATTTCGACGGCACTCTGGAGGAACCGGCGGTCCTGCCGGCGCGCCTGCCCCATATCCTGATGAACGGCACCACTGGCATCGCCGTGGGCATGGCCACCGATATCCCGCCCCACAACGCCCGGGAACTGGCCGGGGCCTGCATCCACCTGCTGCAGGACTCCCAGGCCGATCTGGACGCCTTGATGGATCATCTGCCCGGACCGGATTTTCCCACCGAGGCGGAAATCATTACACCCCCTGAAGATATCCGGCAGATTTACGAGACCGGCACGGGCACCCTGCGCATGCGGGCCCGGCATGACTTCGAAAACGGCGATATCGTCATTACGGCCCTGCCGCACCAGGTCTCCGGCGCCAAGGTGCTGGAGCAGATCGCCGCCCAGATGCAGGCCAAGAAACTGCCCATGGTGGCCGACCTGCGGGACGAGTCCGACCATGAAGACCCCATCCGGCTGGTGATCGTGCCGCGTTCCAACCGGGTGGACCGGGATGTGCTCCTGGCCCATCTCTACGCCACCACCGATCTGGAGAAGACCTACCGGGTGAATCTGAACGTGATCGGGCTCAACGGCCGCCCCCAGGTGAAGAGCCTGGTGGGCCTGCTGACGGAATGGCTCGAATTCCGCACGGAAACCGTGCGCCGCCGGCTGCAGCACCGCCTGGATAAAATCAGCCGCCGGCTGCACATCCTCGAAGGGCTTCTGATCGCCTATCTCAATATCGACGAGGTGATCCGTATTATCCGCACCGAAGACAAGCCGCGACCGGTGCTCCAGGAACGGTTCGGTCTGAGCGAGGAGCAGGCCGAGGCCATCCTGGAGATGAAGCTGCGTCACCTGGCCAAGCTGGAGGAAATCAAGATCAAAGGGGAGCAGGCGGCGCTGGCGGCCGAGCGCAAACAGCTCGAGGCGGTGCTCGACTCCCCGGCCCGGCTGCGCACCCTGATCCGCAAGGAAATCGAAGCCGATGCCAAGCTCTACGGCGACGAGCGCCGTTCCCCCATCGTGCGCCGCCAAGCGGCCCAGGCCATTACCCACGAGGAGATGCTCCCGGTGGAGAACATCACCGTGGTCCTTTCCCAGGGGGGCTGGATCCGCTCGGCCAAGGGCCACGACATCGACCCCGACGGCCTGAGCTACAAGGCCGGCGACCAACATTTAGCCAGCGCTCACGGACGCAGCAACCAGCAGGCGGTCTTTCTGGATTCCACCGGCCGGAGCTACGCCCTGCCGGCCCACCAGCTGCCTTCCGCCCGGGGCTACGGCGAACCCCTGACCGGGCGGCTATCCATCGAAACCGGCGAGCGCTTTGTGACGGTGTTGATGGGGGACGACCAGGCGCGCTATCTCCTGGCCAGCGATGCCGGATACGGCTTCGTGGTCAAATTGGAAGATATGATTTCCCGCAACCGCAACGGCAAGGCCCTTTTGACGCTGCCGCCGGGCGCCGCCCCCCTTATGCCGCTTCCGATAGAGGATGTGGCCACGGAGCGGGTCGTGGCCGTGAGCAACGAGGGCCGCATGCTGATCTTCCCGCTGCAGGATTTGCCTGAACTGCCTCGCGGCAAGGGCAACAAGATCATCCAGATTCCCAAAGAGCGGGCCAAACGCCATGAGGAATATTTATCCCAGCTCTTTCTCCTGCCCGACGCCGCCGATCTGGTGGTGCACGCCGGCAAACGCTTCGTCACCCTGAAAGGGGCCAGCCTGGAAGCCTTCGTAGCGTTGCGCGGCCGGCGCGGCCGCAAGCTCCCCCGGGGTTTCCGCAACGTGGACCGCATGGAGGCCCTAGTGACGCCGGCCGCGGACGTGGCGTCCGAGCCAGCAGATCCGCAATGATTCCCTTGCGCTAATTTTATTTCGATCCAGATCCTCCGTCTCTGGTGGAGGGTCTGGAGAGATTCTACCGAACTGGGACGCTTTCTCCTAAATGGACGCTTCATTTTCTTCCACGGGGAAGAAAACGAACCAAAAGAAGACGCCCCGGTCCGGCTTGATCCTGCGCGTCGCCGACAGGGGCGGCGCGTGTCGGAACGCGCTTTACGCAGACACGCCGGCACGCTTTTTCCGCCCCGTCGCCGATGCGCGGCACGGGACAATGGGAAACCTGAACATCAAAGACGAAAACACCGATTTCAGGCCCCTATATAGGGGATGGTTGGAGCCCCACGCTCTACGCGGGGGCACGCATTAGGATAGCTTCACAGCTGGTGGAGCACCCTAAACATTTCGTCCGCGCCGGCAAGCTGCTTATCCGCCGGAGCTTTTATTCATGCCGGGGATGCCGTCTGCCACAGGCCGGCCAGGGCCACGCCGAGGGCATCGAGGACCAACGGCAGGTGCAGGTCGGCGATGGGGTCACCGGCCACCGCCGGCAGGATCAGCAGGTTGCTCACCGGAAAGCTGAAGACGGTTTCGGCTCCCGCCTGCCGGAGGCGATCTTCCTGGGTGATCACAACGAGCCGCGGCACCCGGCTGCCCAGCAGGGAAAGTTCATCGAGCATGGCGGGCAGGGCCCGCTCGCCGGTCATGTCGAGAATGATCAGATTGTCCTGGCGGGTGTCATAATCCGGCTGCAGGACCGGCAGATACCAGCAGTGGCCGGCATAAAACGGCATCTGCGGTTTCAGCAGGGGCGTGGCCGGCGGCCGGGCCAGGAACGCATCGACCGATCTTCCCCCCAGATACGCCGCTTCCCAACGGGCAACGGCGGCTTCCCCGTAACATCCCACCATGTCGTCGCGCAGGGTCAGACCGACGAATTTCCCATCGGCATGGCCGTCGATGGTGACGATGGGGCCATGACCGGACGTGCCGGGCGCATGGTGGACCATCATCAAACGTCCGGCGGCGTCGAAGGCCCTTTCCCATACCCGGCCTGGTCCGGCGAAGGGACTGATGAAAAAGGCGGATCGATAGCGGGCGTTATCGGTGGCCACCTTGCGCAGGCCGTCCAGGAGGCCTTCGTCCTGCAGGATCGCCTCCAGCGCCTGGCCGGCGGCGTGCATGTGGCCTTCAACGATCGTGGCCCTTTGCGGGGCGTGCCGGTGCCAGGCGCGGGCCAGCAGAAGATTCAGGCCGGCGTACACCCGGGCCGTCGCGCCGCAGCTCCCGGCCGACGGTAATCTAAAACGTGCGATCGCCGTCGTGGCGGCCGCTTCAGTAGGCGGAGAAGCCGCTCCGATCCAGACGAATTTGCGCCCGGTTAAGGCCGTCCAGTCGTTTGCTGCCGGGGTCGGGGCGGCGCCCGTGGATGTGATCAGAACCAGTTCGTCTTCGGAGACGTGTCGTGGCCATTCTCCGGCCGGAAGTGCCCGGATGGGCAGCGTGATCAACCGTCGCCAGAAAACCGCGGCATCGTGGACGGCGGCGCGGGCCGCAGGGTCGAGGGATAGGGCGAGGATGCCGTTGATTTCGGAGCGCGTGTCGAAGAGGCAGCGCCCCAACTCCTGGAGGCCGTCCTCTCCGCATGCGCCCAGAGCGACCAAAGGATCTTCCTGTTGGAGCTGCCCGGCCAGGCGGCGTAGACCGCCAAGCGCTTCCTGTGCTGCGGGCGCCCCGAGCGCCGCTTCCCATGGCGTCATGGATGTCATGGGGTGCGGACCGTCGGCAACCCTCTTGCCGGCTGTTGCCGCAGCGATCCGCTTGAGCTCGGCGGCCGGCGACCGACCCGTCTTGGGCTGGGAGCGCGTAACGGTGGACGATTTGGTGCGGTTGCGGGGAGCGACGCCGGCCCCGTGGCCGCAGGCCAGGCCGACATCGAGGGCCAGCCGGAAATAAAACGCCAGATCGAGATAGGCCTGGCTGATGTCGTCCTGCCACGGCAGCACGAGGCAGCGCCCTGCGCAAATCTGCTGCATGCGTTCCTGATGCCGGTTGGGGCAGGTGACCACCGCCAGGTCGATGCCGGCGGCGGCCAGCTTTTCAATCACCGCGGCGGCGGCATCGATGCGGCGCCGGCGGGTAGCGTGGACGATGACAAAGCGCCCCGGCGACCATTGGCCGGGTTCCATGGCGAGAATGTCGTCATAGGTATGCCACCGTCCCGGGGCATACCAGCTGGCTTCTTCGATTTTGAGGGCCATTTCGTTGCCGATACCGGCCGCTTCGGGGGTACTCACGGCGATAATGGCGCTGGCCCCGGCAATGGCGTCCGCCGTCCGCCGGGAAAAGGCGATGACGTCGGGGTCGTCGTTGAGCCGGTCGATGCGTTCGGGCAGATCGTTCACGATGCCCAAAATTGGGTCGAGGCTTGTCAGCATTTGCTTCTGTACGCCGATCCAGGCGGTCAGCAGATGGAGGCACAAAAGGGTGCACAGCGCGCTTTTGATGCTGGCGATGGTCACTTCTTCGCCGCTGAAAACGGGCATCACGCCGGCCGATTTGGCCGCGGCCAGGGCCATGTCGGCAAACCGTTTTTCGGTGATGCCCACCATGAGGATCTTGTCATGGAGCAGCTGCTGGGCCAGCTGGACCATTTCCGCCGTGGTGGAAGACCAGCTCAGCATGACGACCAAATCCTGCTGGGGAAGGATCTGGCGGCGAGGGGTTTCGATCGCGCCGGGTCGCCATACATCGACGGCCATTGCGGGCATCAGATCCAGCAGAAAACTGCGGACGATGATTGCCATATGAAGGTTGCTGCCGGTTCCCACCAGAATCAAGCGGCGCAGCCCCTCCAGGTGGGGTCCGAAACGCCGGTGAAGGGTGCGGATATGGAGGGTATCGGCCGGTCCCCAGGAACCGGCGCCGGGACTGTAGATATCGAGGATATAGCGAAAGCGTTCCGGAATTTCGCGCAGGTGGGTTTCGTGAAACGAGCGGTCTCCATCCTTGCGAACGGTCACCGGATCGAGCCGGGTTTCGAAGGGCTCCACATCCGGTAAGGGGTTGCCGTCAAAATCGCTGATCGTCACCGCCCGGCAGACGCTGCCCTCTTCCAGGGCGGTTTCGATCCGAGCGAATATCTCCTCGCCGTCGAGGGGATGGACTTCTACGGCGAAGGGCGCCAGCAGCCGGGCACGCTGCGCGGCAAAACGGGCCTGCGCGGTGCGCCGTGCATTGGGTTCGTCCCCCGCTTGCGTTTTTTGGGCCAGGGTTGTCCGGCGGCGCTGCTCCAGGTTATCCAAGGCGTTGATGGTGGTCTCGATGAGGCTTTGGGGAAAGAGTCCCAGGGCGGCATTGATATCGGAGACCACCATGAAATCATCGTTTTCGAGACGCCGCACCACGAATACCGGTCTGTTGTGGCTGGCCACGAACAGCTGCCGGGGCGATACCAGACTGATGCCGACAACGGCGATCTGTCCCCCGTCTTTGACGATCTGGCGGGCGGCCGCCACAAAGGCCATCCGATCCAGTTCGCTCTCCGAGCGGCCTCGCACCCGTTGAACGACCTGGTAGTCGATGGAATGGCTGCCGATGGCGATATCGGTCATATCGTTGTCCACCTGCCGGCGCACGACCGCGCTGTGCTGCTGCTCGTAGTAGAGCTGGTCGTAAAAATAGCCCCATAAAATCGCCGCATACTCGGCGGAGTTCTCGCTGCGCAGCCGGTGGCCGGCGACGGTCTCGAGGAAGGTCCGCAAGCGGGCCTCAACACGGCTGTCGAACTGGCCGTTCAAGGCCAGCGCCCGCCGTAGGCGGGCATCCGGAAAGGGATGGGCATTTTCAACGGTGACGGCCGACTGCATCGCCCAGCGGCCGTGGGCGATAATGGGGGTGGCCAGGTAACGCAGCACCTGGGGGTCGGTCCGGCCGGGCACCATGGATTCGGCCGTCATCAGGGCGCGGCGCTGCATTTTTGGGGTGGCGGCCGGGACGAAAACTTCCTGCTGAAGGTAGGTCAGGGCGGCGGCGCCGGCCCAGCCATAGACGTTAAGACTTTTTTCGGCGGCATACAGGGTCCGCCAGTCGACCCGCCGGGGGCGCCGGGAAGGCAGCCACATGGTGTCCAGGGCCCGGTCGAGCGCTTCGGTCAGCGTGGGATCGCCGGCCATGCGGCTGAGCAGGACGGCGTCCAGCAGGCGAAACAGACAACAGACCCCGTCACGATTGTAGTCCGCGGGAATCCGCACGACGGTCTCGATAAGATTCTGCCAGAGGGCTTTGCGGGCGTTGGGCGGTTTGGGAACACCCGGGGGGAGGGGCTTGCGGAGCTGCTTGACCCGCGCTCCGACCCGGGTGGCTTCGAAAAGGTCATCGAAGGCGGTTAGAATATCACTCTCGACGGCGCCGACCGCATCGCTTGTCCGCCGTCTGGCGATAGTGCCTGCCAAGGCGCCGCGGACCAGGGAGTGGATCACCAGGGGCGACATATCATACGCATCGATCAGGGCCTGGATCAGCGTCGAGAGGTCTTTGCGCGAGCGAATGCGGTATTCGTCCCGAAACAGGGCTTGGCCCGGCGATCCGGGCGCGAGGCGGGCCGGGTCGGGATTTTCCAGGTCGACCAGGGCATCGAAATCCGGGGACGCCGTGCGGTCGTTTCCTGCCGGGCGTTCGAAACCCTCGAAACGGAGCAGGGCCTGCTGCCGATCTTGCAAATCCCGTGCGCTGCCGTGGGGGGACAGCAGGCGGGTCATGACGGCCTCGGGGCGCACGTAGACCGGCTCCGTCTGCAAGGCATCGAGCAGCTGCAAGACCGACCCTAATGATTTGCGCAGCCGGATCGGTTCCCGGTCGTCACCGAAAAGGCCGATGCCGGTGCTGTCGGGGGCCCGGTAGATGATGGCCGACATGCCGGTCAGGATACGTGTGAGAGGGTTACCCGCACCGCCGAAATAGGCCACGATACCGCACATGAGACGCTCCCTTTCACTTGGCGCTGCTGAAAGATATCATACCTGGGGGCGGTTTTGGGCAAGTTGAATCAGGATTCGGGCGTCAGGACGATCTTCCATGGTCCAGATCGTGGATACCAGCCGATCACATTTTCGGCGACCCAACACCGGATCGACCAGCCAGTGAAATTTGGCTTCCAGTTCGTGGTCCGTAGGCAGCGTGTCGGGCGGCTCCCACCGGGCTTCGATGCGCCCGGAGCGGAAGTGTTCGCCGGCCACCGTTTCCACCACCACTTCGGCCGGAGCCTTGGCCGGGAATTCGGCCTCGAATTCAGGGGCCGCTTCGGTGGATACGCGGTCCACGAGGGCAAGCAGTTCGGGGGCCTGCAGCCGGGGCGGCAGCACCTGGGCCGGCCCCACCTCGCCGTCCAGCAGGGCGGCCGCCACTGGAAAGGCCAGGCTGTACTGGGCGGCCTCCGTGTCGCGCGGCGGACCTTTGGGCAGACGGGTGGCGGCTTCGAACGTACGCACGCGGATGTGCCGGATCTGATCCGGCCGCAAGCGGTTCTCCCGCACGATCTTGAGGGCGCCGTCGATGGCCGGTTGTCCCCAGCGGCAGGCGGCGTAGGGCTTGAAATAGAGGTTGCGCATTTCCCACGCGCGGCCGAGATTTTCAATCCATGCCGGATCAGGGGCGTCGTCGAACAGGGGACCGATGCCGGTGAATCCGTCCCGGGCCATGAGGGCCGCAAGGACTGCCACCATGCAGCCCCAGCCGATACTGTCCTTGCCCATGGAGGGGGTGTCGATGCCCTTCATCATGGGGGCAATGGGGGCGTGGTACTCGGCGGCCCCCATGGCATGCCGGAGCTGCCGGGCATCCAGACCCAGCAGCCGGCCGGCGGCCGCGGCCCCGGCGATAGCCCCCCAGCTGCCGGAAGAATGGTAGACCGTGTAGGTCGCATGGCGGATGACCCCGGCCCGGATGCCCAGTTCGTAGGCGATCACCAGAGCGGTCAAAAAATCCCGGCCGCTGCATTCCGCGGCCAGCTCCGCCGCGGCCAATACCGGCGGCAGGGCGCAGGCCCCGGGGTGCCCCTTGACGTTGCGGTAGCCATCGTCGATGTCCAGGGCGTTGCCGAAAAACCCGTTGGCCAGGGCTGCTCCGGCCGCGGACACGCGCTCCCCGGAGACCATGAGGGTGGCCTGATCACCGCCGAACTGTTCCCGGGCGGTCTTGCGCATGATGCCGGCCACCGGCGTCTGCGATCCGGCGACAAGGGCCCCCAGGGTGTCCAGCAGGCAGCGTTTGGACTGGTGCTGGGTCTCCGGGGGCAGGTTTTCCCAGAGAGTCCCCAGCGCAAAACCGATGGCATGATCCGTCAAAGAAGGCATCCGCTTGTATCCGTCTATCGCTTCTAAAACCTAGTCCAACCCGGTTGGCATTGCCCTTCTCCGCAAGGCTTTTTTCCAAGCTTATCTGTCTGCCCTTGCAAAGCGTTCGTCATGCTGGACCAAGTCATCGGTGATCGCGTAGTAGTCCCCCTTCTGGGAGACCCAGACATGATCGGTGGTCCGAAGGCCGGTAGGCGGATCCAGGGCGCCTGCGGCAATGGAAATGCGTGGCTTGCCGCGGGGATCCCAAAACAGGCTGGATCCGCAGTTGCCACAGAACCCGCGGTGGACATGCGGTGTTTCGTCGGTGGGGGAGCGAAACCACTTCAGGGTATCCGCCTGAACCAGAACCAGGGCTTCCCGCTCCGTCGCGGTGTAGGCGCCCACATGTCCGTGAAAACGCCGGCACTTGCTGCAGTGGCAGTCGATCACATCCATCAAGGTACCATGGATTTCAAACCGGACCCCGCCGCAGAGGCAGCCGCCCGTTGCGGCAGGTGTTGCTTGTCGAGGCGTCATCGGCATTTCATCCTATAGCAAGCCCACGATAGGGGTGCGTAAAGGGCAACTCCACGGGCTATGGCGCTGCCCGGAGGAAACCCGCTTGGAAGCGTCCCGGCAGGACGGCCGGTCGCCGCCATGCCGGGAATGGATCGTTACAGCAGACCTTGGGACTTCAAGAAATTCTGCGCCACTTCCGTGACGGACTTTTTCTCCACATCGACCTGGGCGTTCAGGGACGACATGGTCGCGTCATCGAAAAGCCCGGACAGTTTGTTGAGATCATCCGCAAGGTCCGGATGCGCATCCAGGGTTTCCTTGCGGATGGTGGGCGTAATGGCATAAGCGGGAAAGAAATTCTTGGTATCCTTGAGCACGACGAAGTTGAAGGCGGGGATGCGTCCGTCGGTTGCAAAAACGAGACCCACATCCACATCGCCGTCTTTCAAGGCCTTGTAGACCAGCCCGGTGTCCATACGCTTGACATCCGCGCGGGGGAACTCGAAGCCGTAAGCCTTTTGGAGGGGTTTCAAGCCGTCGTCCCGCTTATAGAATTCGATGTTGCACCCGAAGGTCAAATTTTCGCCGGCATTGAGTTTGGCCGCCAGATCTTCCAGTGTCCGGAGCCCCTTTGCTTCGGCATCGGCTTGGCGGACCGCCAGGGCATAGGTATTGTTGGCAGCCGAGGGGTTCAGCCAGACAATCCCCATTTTCGCATCCTCGGTTTTGACCGCCTTATAGATCTCCTCGGCCGATTGATTGGCAAACTTGTTCTTGTGGAAGGTTAAGAAGGCCGTGCCCGTGTATTCCCAATACAGGTCGACCTGCTTGTTTTCCAATGCTTTGCGCACCAAGGAGGTCCCCATGCCGGTTTTGAGCTCCACCGTATACCCCTTGGCGGCCAGGTACTGACCGGTGATTTCCGCCAGGAGCAGTTGTTCGGTAAATCCTTTGCCGCCGACCACGACGGATGCCGCCGATGCCGTTTGAACGGTGGACACGGCGATCAGCAGAATCGCCACGATACTGAATAGTTTGAATGCCTGTTTCACGGTCTTGTCCTCCTTTGGGTGGTTACTCTTGTGCAAACCGCTGTGGGTTTACGCCTTTGGGTAAGAACCAGTACTGTAGTTTTGACAAAACGAAATCCATCACGATCGCCAAAGCGGCCACCGACAGGGAACCGATCAAAAGGGAATTGAACTCGTTGAGTTGAATGCCGGTGAAGATGTATTCTCCCAGGCTGTCGGCGGCGATCAGGGTGATCAGAGGGCTGGTGCCGACATTAAGGGCAAAACCGGTGCGGATGCCCGCCGAAATGACGTAAAGGGCGTTGGGAAGCTGGACTTTCCACAGAATCTGCTGATCGGTCATCCCCTGACCGCGGGCCGCTTCGATCATGTGCTCCGGGACTTCGCTGATTCCCTGATAGGTGTTGCGCACGACCGGCAAAATCGTGACGGTAACCAGACCGATAAAGGCCGATTTGAACCCCAGCCCGGTTAGGGTCATGATAATTGCCAGAATCGCCAGGGTGGGCACCGCCGAGAGAATGTTGAAACCCTGGGAAAACATTTCCGAATATCGCTTGAACCAGGGGCGCGTCATCAGGATGCCGGAAGCAATTCCCAACAACGATGCCGTGATTCCGGAGGAAATGACGATCGCAATCGTCTGGCGCAGCAGATAGACCCAGTCTTCGTATGAGTCTACGAATTCCTTGATCAGACCGGTCGACTCCGAGAAAACCCCGGACAGATAGATCAGCGCCAGCAGGACATACAGCGCAAACATCTTGCTTCTTTTGATGAGTTCGATGACATAGTTTGTCCGTCGATCTTTCATGGGGCCATATTTCATGGGTCGATCCTATGCAATGTTGTCGCCGTGTTTGCGGGGTGCTTCACCAAGAAGGCTGGCGATGATGTGTTGGGTGGTGTAGCCTTTATAAGTGCCCTCATCGTCCACCACCGGGAGCCAGTCGCAGGCGTGGGCGTACATCTGCGATACGGCATCATGCAGGCTGTCATTTTCGTGGATCGTGCCGGGTATCGGATCGATGAGATCACTAATCATGCCGCTGACGCCCCCTTTCATCTCCTCCTTGGTGATGTAGCCCCGGGCGCGGCCCCGGGGGCCGACGACAACGGCAATGTGGGCGTTGCGGCCACGCATTTTTTCGGCGACCTTTTCGGAAGAGTCGTCCGGTTGAACCGCCATGCGAAACGGCATGATCGCATCGCTGACTTTGATGAGTTTGAGTCGCTTCAGGGCACGGTCCGAGCCGACAAATTCTTTGACAAACTGGTTGGACGGATTGGCCAGGATTTCATCGGGGGTATCGCATTGTTCGAGAACCCCTTCGCGGAAAATGGCGATTTTGTCCCCCATTTTAATGGCTTCGTCGATGTCGTGGCTGACAAAGAGGACGGTTTTACCCAACTCGGCGTTCATTTTTAAGAATTCGTCCTGAATCACTTCCCGGTTGATGGGATCGATGGCGCCAAAAGGTTCGTCCATCAGCATGACCGGCGGATCGGCGGCCAAGGCCCGGATCACCCCGATGCGCTGTTGCTGGCCGCCGGAAAGTTCCCGGGGATAGCGTTTTAAAAAGATGCTGGGATCGAGGTTGACCATCTCCAACAGTTCGCCGGCCTTTTTACGGCTTTTCTTCCGGTCCATTTTCAGCAGATCGGGCACCACGCAAATGTTGCCCTCGATGGTCATGTTCGGAAACAACCCGATTTGCTGAATGACGTAGCCGATTTCACGTCGCAGGGTGATGGGATCCAGACGGTCCGTATCCTGGCCGTCGATATAGATCTTGCCGGATGTCTTGGGGATCAGCTTGTTGATCATCTTTAAAGCCGTCGTTTTCCCGCACCCCGACGGCCCCAGGAAGATGCAGATCTCGCCTTGGCCGACTTCCATGGAAATATTGTTGGCGGCAATCACCGGCTCTTTGCCTGGTACTTCGAAATGCTTGGTCAGATTTTCAAGCCGAATCATGACGTTGCTCCCCGTAGCCCTTTGGGTGTCAGTAATTTTTGAACGAACAGGAACAGATAGTCGGCAATGATCGCCAGCAGGGAAACCGCGACGGCGCCGACGATAAGTTTGGTACTGTTGGTGCCGGTAATCCCCTCGTTGATGATGGTGCCCAGTCCTCCGGCTCCGATGTAGACGGCAATCGTCGCCACGGCGATATTCATGACCACCGCCATGCGCACCCCGGCCATGATGACGGGGACCGCCAGCGGGATTTCCACTTTCGCCAGTCGCTGCCAATCGCTCATGCCCATGCCCTTGGCGGCTTCGCGAAGGGCCGGGTCGATGTTGTTGATGGCGGTATAGGTATTGCGGATGATGGGCAGTTGCGAGTAGAGGAAGATCGCAATGGCGGCCGGCCAGAATCCAATGCCGCGGTTAATCAGCGACAGCAGGGGGATCATCAGGCCGAACATCGCAATGGAAGGAATGGTGATGATGACCGAGGCCAAATATAAAATGGCGTCGGCCAGATTTTGATCTTTGGTGATCAGGATTCCGATCGGCACCCCGGTAAAAATCGCGACACCCACCGATACGCTCACCAAATAGAGATGTTCGATGGTCAGCCTGACGATGGTCGGATAATTGCCCACGACGTAGTGGATGATGTCTTCCATGGGTCACCTAAGTTTCGTTAATAGCGCCCATTCATAGATGGCATCTTTCAGCCCCAGCCGGTGTTCTCGCTTTTTGAGAATCCTCGCCGCAGCCAGCTGCGTCTGCGGCTCCCAATTCGCTGGAGCCTTGGCCTAAACCGAAATCTACCACCACTGGACGGACCCTAAATGGCAGTGTCGCCAACTGGCGCAGGGGAAGATCAAAAATTCCCCCCAATGTATCGTCCTATTCTCCTCCCTATAGCGATCACAGTCTATGGGCCGGAAGTGGTTGCCCGGAAAGACTGCCCATACGGTTCAGGGTGTGATCGTCGCGCATATAATTCGGACGGCCGGCATTGCGCTGGATGGCCGCCAGTCCGTGATCGTCGAACGGCTCCACCACCGGTGCCGGGAATTGCCCCGGTTGGCTGGCGGTGCACAATTCGATGTGGTGCAGAAGTTTGCCGATGGAAAAGGACACCAGGTCTTTGAGAAACCCGAAGGCATGGCGCATCTGGTGAAAGCCGTAAGTCTTCAATAAAGAGAAGGCGTAGACGGCGTCACCTTCCGCCTGGGCGCCCGGCTTGGCGGCATTGGTGGTGCCGGCCGACTGGATGGACGGCAGTCCCAGACGCCGGTTGACCTTTTCCATCAACAGATTGGCCAGATGGTGGGCCGGATGGCCCAGGTCAACGGCGTAGTTCTTTTCGATATTGGCGATGGCCGGCAGGCCGGCGTGGACCGTCATGATCCCGGGATTGACCAGCTGGGCCAGGGTGATCCCGAACAGGGCCTCGGCATGGGTCAGGGTCAGCAGCCCGGACATGGAATAGGGCGCCGAAAGGCCGGCCATGGGCATGGTCGACACATAGACGGGAAGGCCCTTGCGCAGGCATTTCAGGAAGGGCGGCAGCATGTCGGGGATGACATTCAGCGGACTGTTGATGATGGAAAACTGGAGGGTCATCCGGCCGCGTTGGCGGAAGAGCATTGCGGCCTTTTCCAGGCCCGCATCGGTCACGGCGGCAACATATAGAGGCTTGCGGCAATGGGCCGCGAGGGTCTCCATCACCGCCACTTCCTGACCGGGAACGAGCACCCCGCGGGCCATGAAGGCCACCGGCGCGGAGCGGTCCGCGATGCGGGCGATTTCGGCCACATGCGTCAGGGTGGGCGGCACCAGGTCTTCCGTCATGTCGTCGAAGACGAAGGGCGCCGTGCCGCCGATGCCGAAGGCGTTTGGCGGAACGAAGAAGGCATCGCGGCGGGGCGCCGTCGTCAACGCCTGGGTGATCAATTCAGGAAGGATATGGATATGACCGGTGGTGTCATCGAAGGCCGCCAGGCCCGTATCCTCGAAAATGCGTCGGACTTCTTCATTCCGGCAATGGACGCCGGTTTCTTCCAGAACCGCCAATGCCTCGGCATGGATCCGATCGGTCCAGGCGGCGTCCACCAGCGGCTGAAATGACCGACGGGGCGCTTTTGCGGAGCCTTGCTGCGATGCTGCCATCATACCCACTGCTTTCACCGGCGATTTACATCAGTTGACAAATACCTTCCCGATATTGGCCGTCGTCAAGGGATCGTCCAGATACATGCCCAGCCCGGTGCGCCGGATGGAAGCCATGCCGCGCTCGTCGTAGACCGGCATCTCGAGCTCCGGCGCCTCGTCGGGCGAGACTTCTTCGGCGATGCGAATCGCCGCTTCCAGTTTGGCAAAAGAGAAATCCACCAGGTGTCGCAGGAACGCGAAGGCATGACGAATCATATGAAAGCCGTATTTCTTGCACATGGCCTGCCCGATGCGGGCGTCTTCCAGGGCACGTTCGGTGAGATGTTCCTCGTTGGTGGTGCAGGCGCTCTGGAAAGTGGGCAGATCGAGCATCATGTTCAAATGGGCCATGAGCAGGTTGAGCAGGAAATGGCTGCGCAGGCCGTAGTTGGGATTGTATTCGAAGCGCGGGTCGGCGATGGTCGGGAAACCGGCGTGGATACAAGTGTGGCCGGGCCGCAGGAGCTGGGCCGCGCAGATGCCGAAGAGCACCTCGGCGTGGGTCATGGCCAGCACACCGTTGTAGCTGTAAGGCGCGCTGATGCCGGCCATGGGCATGGCCGAGATGAACACCGGAAGACCGGCCCGGACGACCTTGACGAAGTGCTCCGAGAAGTTCTCGTTGACCTGCAGGCAGGGGCGTGTCAGGCAAAAGACGATCATTTCCCGGCCGCGCCGGGCATGGATTTCCACCGCACGATCCAGGGCCCGGTCGGAGGTCACGGCGTAGTACATGGGCTTGGCGCAATGGGCGGTCATGGTGTCCATCTGCTCCACTTCGTCCTTCAACTTGAGGCCGCGCCCCATACCGGCCACGATCGGGCTGGCGTCGGCGATGGCCGCAATACGGGCCACATGCTCGGCGGTGGGCATGACGCCCCCCTGTCCGGCGGCATCGTCGTAGACATAGGGGGCTGTGCCGCCGACGAAGAAGCTGTTGCGGGGCACGAAGAAATCGTCGATCCCCGGGGTCCGGGCCAGGCATTCTTTGACCAGGTCTTCGGTCACATAGACCCGGTTCTCATAAACGATGGCCTTGCCGTCCTCTTCGTACTGCCGGAAGGCGGCCAGCATGTCCGGCTGGGCGCAGCCGACCCCCATGTTCTCGAGCATCCAGAGCGCGTCTTCATGGACCTGCAGGAGCATGTCCACCGTGGGAGACCCCAGAACATTGCGGGAAGTCTCCACCTGTTTCGTGTTCATTGTCGTCCTCATCGATGAAGGTCATTGTCGATGGTTGGGGCCCGCCTGATGCCTATCCAGGTCGGCCAGCCAGGTTTTGAACCGGTTTTCACCCGCAGGCCTGAGGCCATGGGCGGCGCCCGCGGAGAGAATGACGTGGACCATGTCGTGGGCATAGCCCCGGGAACAGGCGAGCAGCATCCCCCCGGAGCCGTCCTCACCCCGGGCCAGGACGACCGCCTGGCAGGGGACGTGCGCCAGCGGACCCTGAAGCAGGAAGGGCGTGCGGCGCTGCGGCGTCCCCAAGTCCAGGTTCGTCAAATGTTCGGTCACCTCGAAAACGCGGGGACCGAAGAGCGCCAGGAACAGCGTAGCTTCGGTCACGTCGGTGTATCCGGCGGCATCGGCCGGGACCGGTGCCGCTCCGCTTCCCAGAAACCATACCGCCGCCTGGGTGCCGTTCATGCGGTTGATCAGCAGCTGATTTTCCAGGCGGCAGGCCCCCGGCGCCTCCGGTACGGCAAGTCCGCCAGGTTGCATGTCGCCGACCCGACCGTCCTGAAGGTCCCAGCGGGGTTGGTGGCACAGATCGACCAGCCAGGGGCCCGGGCCCTCTTCATCCAAGGACAGCGCAACCTCCCAATGATCTCGCAGGTCGGTTTGCAGGGGGCGGGCAGGAAACATAACCGGTGATTGTCTCTTGATAGCGTGCATGGCGGTCACCTCACATTTTCATCCGGGCGCCTTCGGGGTCATAGAAAGGCATGGCGACGACCCTGGCGTACCTAAGCTGACCGTCGCTCTCATCTTCGAAAATCGCCAGCCGGGTGCCCAGGCCGGCCAGCGGGGCGTCCACCAGCGCCATGCCGACGGCCTCTCCGGTGGTGAAACTTTTGCGGGCCGTGCACACGTATCCCCGGATCCGTTCGTCCACGATGATGGATCCATCCCGGGGAGCGCTGGCATTGTCTTCCATGCGAAGCCCCACCAGCTTGAGCCGATCCGCATCGTGTTCCGCCTGACGCAGCGCCACGGCCCCGACGGTTTTGGCATCCGATTTGGTGCGGTCCCAGAGGAACCCCAGACCGAGATCCAGCAGGTTGGTGCGTTGTTCCGATTCCTGCCCCAGGATGATATGCCCCTTCTCCATGCGCAGCACGTTCTGGGCTTCGACCCCGAAAGGCTTGACGCCCAAGGCCTGTCCGGCTTCTTCGAGGATCTCCCAGAGCGCCGGCATCCAGGAGGAGGCCGCATGCAGCTCGTAGGACAGCTCGCCCACGAAGCCCAGGCGCATGGCCCGCACCGGAATTTCGCTTTTGATGGTGAACTCCCGATAGGCGGCAAAGGGGAAGGCCGTGCTGGAGACATCCGTGTCCGCCACCTTTTCAAGCACCTGGCGGGCCTTGGGACCGGCGATGTTGACGACCCCCATGGCATCGGTGAGATTGACCAGATGAAAGGCCCAGTCGTCGTAGCGGGTGTGGTAGCGGATCCATTCGATGGTTTGACCGGCCCGGGCGGTGGAGGTGGTGAAGTAGTAGTCGTTTTCAGTGCGTTTGACGACAACCCCGTCATCGATGACGCAGCCGTCGTCGTTGCACATGGCTGAATATTTGATGCGGCCGGGGGAGAGCTTGCGCATGTCCGAGACATAGACCCGCTGGAGGGCCCTCAAGGCGTCCGGACCATGAAGGCGGAATTTGCCCAGGGTGGAGGCATCCAGCAGACCCACGTTGCGGCGCACATTGAGAATTTCTTCCCGACAGTCCTGGTCGTCGGAGAAATAGCGCGCCCGCTCCCATACACCGATACGGCGGAAGATGCCGCCGGCCGCGGCCTGGGCGTCGTGCACCGGGGTGCGCTTGGTCATGGTGTGGTGGCGGCCGGCGTAGGTGGCCAGATAGGTGGGCACCAGGGGGGGGCGCACCGTAGTGGGTTTGGGCGTGGCTGCAGAAGCCGTCATTCGGGCGGTCACCAGGGGCAGATTGTGCCCGGGAATGCCGCCCTGGCCCGGACCGGTGCCGGCGGAGGTAAAGCGCTTGATCAGCTCGGGCACGTCGAAACCCATGGCCACGGCCTGCTTGACGTTCTTGACGGTGGCGTCTTCGTCGAAGCAGATAAAACTCTTGCGCCCCCGCACCGGCGCTGTGACGAGTTTGCTGCCGCGCTCTGGTCCCGGCAGGGCTTCCAAAGCGGACGAAGCCTCCGCCCGTGCGGCGCCGTTGTCGGCCCCGCAGGCAGCCGCAGCCCGCAGTCCGGCATTGCGGCCCGAGGCTTCGATGGCCGCCGGATGATTGCGGCCGGTCATGCGGCCGGCGGTAAACATCTTCGCGGGCAGAGCGGTGGGAAGAAAATAGCCGGTATGGGCATCGTAGGCCAAAGGGGCCTGGGCCAGGATCAGGGGACCGTTGACCGGTGTCAACCCGGCCGAGGCCACCAGCAGGTCGCAGGCCAGGCGGCGTTTGACCGTGCCCTCGACGGTCGCCAAGGTCACCCCCTTGACGTGCCGGCCCCCGTGCGCCTTGGCCGCCACCCATCCGGTGAGCACCGGAATGCTGTGCTCGGCCAATGCCTGCAGGAGCTCGGGATCCTGGCCATCCTGGCGGCAGTCGGCCACGCAGTGGATCCGCACCCCAAGATCGCAGAGGTCGAGGGCCGTTTCGAGGCCCAGGTCGTGGCCCACGCTGAAGACCGCCTCCTTTCCGGGTAAAATCCCATAGGTGCGGGCCAGGCGCTGGGCGCATCCGGCCTGCATGACACCCGGGCGCTCGTTGTGATCGAATAAGAGCGGCCGCTCGATGCAGCCGGTGGCCACCACCACGCTTTGGGCACGAATCTCGATATAGCGCTCGTCGAAAGGATCCTCGTTGCCGCCCACCTGGAAGGCGGTGATCAGGTTGTTGCTGTAGGCGCCCACCATGGCGGTCTGGGTGAAGCATCGGATCTGGGGGGTTTCCGCCACCTGCCGGGCCAGTTCACGGGCCCGTTCGTGAAGCGGGCGGCCGTCGGCGCAAGGCTGTACGCGGTAGTCGAAGCTCCCTCCCAGCCAGGGGCGCATTTCCAGGAGAACCACCCGCAGCCCGGACTCGGCCGCAGCCAGAGCGGCCGTCATCCCGGCGGCCCCGCCCCCGATCACGCAGACATCGGCTGTGGGATAGATTTCATCATACCGTCCCGGCATCTTGAAATCAGGCGCCATGATGCCTAACCCCGCCGCCTTGCGCACCTGCTTCATGGCCAGGGGCCAGATCGCCGCCGGCTTGTGCAGGGTACGGTAGTAAAAGCCCGCCGGCATGAGCCAGTCCAACTTGTCCATAAACCCCATCAAGTCGAAGCGGGCCGATCCCTTGACGTTCTGGGCCGTCACCCGCATCCCGTCCTTGAGAAGGGTCGTCTCGGCGCGCACGTTGGGGATGCCGTCCACCGCCACACAGGTGTTGCTGCACTCCCCGTCCAGGCTGTAGAGCCCCCGGGGGCGGTGGTATTTCAGGCTGCGCCCGAAGACCCGGATACCGCCGGCAAAGAGGGCCGAGGCCACCGTGTCGCCGGCATACCCCTGGTAGGGGCGTCCCTCGAAGGTCAGCGAACGCCCCTGGGTCGGGTCGATGCGCAGGGTGGGCAGATCTTGGATCCGTTTCATGAGGAGGTCTCCACTGCAGCCGGTTCGGGCACTTCCAGGTTGCGGACCGTGTCGCGCCAGGTGGTGAACCACGAACCGCAGCCGTCCTTGTGGCACCACCATTCCTTCTGAAGACCGGCCGTGCAGCGGTTCATGTGCACGTAGTCGCACCAGGCTCGCGGACTGAGATCCGCCTCGGCCGGGCGGGGGCCCTTGTCTTCGCCGCCGTAACGAAATTCATACCCGCAGCGTGGTCCGCAGATCGGGCAGGTCAGGGTCAATGCCATCGCAAGCTCCTTAGTGCCCATCCAGGGATGGCATCTTTTGGCCCCTGGCGGCGTTCTCGCCTCCTGCCGGTCCTCGGCGCAGCAGCGCTACGCCTGTGGGCACCCACCGTTGAAGAATCAATCAGATGGGAAGTCCCGCTCGGCGGGACCAGAAACCAAAATCTACCATTTCTGGGTGGGCACTCCTTAATTATCCGGTGAATAGTTCACCAAGGCGGCCGTTTCGCCCATGAGGCGATGCTGTTCGTAGCGTCGCAGGTGAAACGGTTTCAGCATCGGCGGACATTCCCCTTCGGCCAGATAGGCGGCCATGTGTTGGCCGGTGGCCGCACAGGACTTGAAGCCGAAATAGCCCCAGCCGCAATTCATGTAAAAGCCTTCCACCGGATCGTTGCCGTCCATGATAGGCGCCATGTCCGGGGTCATGTCGGCCAGTCCCCCCCAGATGCGCATGAATTTCACCCCGCGCAGGCAGGGCAGAAATTCCCCGAGCGCCTCGGCCTGGTGCTTGATGTAATAGGCCGTGTTCTGGGTGGTGTAGTTGGGCCAGGGGTCCATGTGGGCTCCGGTGGCGATTTCACCCTTGAGGGTCTGGTTGGCGTAGACATGGTAGGCTCCGGAAGAGACCACGTGGTTCAGTAGCGGCTTGAGGGGCTGGGTCACCATGGCCTGGATGGTCAAGACACTGATGGGCAGGTCTATGCCCAGCATCCGGTTGATGATGCCGGCCGAGTAGGCGCCGGCAGATACCAGAACACGGGGGGTCGTGATGGGGCCCTGGCTGGTGTCGACTCCGGCGACCTTTCCGTCTGCGACCCGGATGGCCATGGCCTCGGTCTGCTGGTGAATGTGGGCGCCAAGTTTCGTCGCCCCTTTGGCGAGCCCCCAGACCACGGCGTCGTGGCGGACGATACCGCCGGGCGGGTGGAACATGGCGCCATGGATAGGATGGGTGATGTTGCCGGAAATATTGAGGGCGGGCTCCATTTCCTTGACCTGCTGGGCATCCAGAAAATGGCTCGCCACGCCTAGAAATTGGGCCGTGGCGATGTTGAGGCGGGCGGCTTTCACGCCGGCCTCGCTGTGCACCAGGTTCAGGTTGCCGCAGTTGTTGAACATTAGGTTGAAATCCAACTCACGGGTCAGCACCGGCCAGAGATCCAGGGCTTCTTTGTAAAGAGGCACGTTTTCCTGGGTGCGCTGGTTGGCGCGTACGATGGCCGTGTTGCGGCCGGCACCGCCGAAACCGACGAACCGCTTTTCCAGGACCGCAACATCGGTCATGCCATGGTTGCGGGCCAGGTAATAGGCGGTCGCCAGACCATGCAGGCCGCCGCCGATAATGACGGCGTCGTAGCTGGACTTCATGGGGCTGGTTTTCCAAAGGCGTTTTGTGAATAGACCCAGCATGGGAATCCTCTGCTGAAAATATGAATGGGATTCAAAACCAAATTGACGTTTTTCATTTCATATGAAATATATCATGTCAATAACAAACATGTGCGTGCGGCTATTTTTCGGAGCTTTTCCGGAGCCCCTAGGGCGGCCTTTGATAAGTCTCTGCGCCAAGGAGTTAATATGTGTTATAAGATCAATATGTTTAATAGATCTATGTCGGGGTGGCCGATGGTGGGGGTTGGACTTGAATTTTAGCGGCGGTTGAGGGATGAAAAGGCGCTTGAGCGAAAAATTGGAGCGGTTTTCTGACCTGTTGGATGAAATAAAAAATATCAATTAGTAGTTAAAATTTCATTAATTGAGGGCATCCGGACATGATCAACGGCATCCAAGCCTATACCTTACCGGAGCGTATCACGCGGTTCTATGATGAACTGACGCCGAAAAGTCGCATCATCGGCAGCTATATCAAGGAAAACCCCCGTAAAGTGGTGTTCATGACCGTTGCAGAGCTATCCAAGGCCTGCGATGTCAGCGAGGCAACGGTGGTGCGCTTCGTGGGCCAGCTGGGGTACGAGGGCTACGCGGATTTTCAGCAGTCCCTGCGTGACTTTGTCGACACGGAACTGACCCTGCTCGACCGGGTGGATCTGACCGACATGCTGGAACCGGGCGCCGAGCGTTTGCGTCGCGTGGTTTCCCAGGAAATCGATAACCTGCGACAGTTTTTCGAACACGCGGACATCGAACAAATGGAACGGGTGGTGTCGCTGCTCTACGACAGTCCACAGATTTTTGTGGTCGGCTCTCGGCTTTCCTATACCTTGTCCTATTATCTGGGTTGGTCGCTGACCAAGGTGCGCGGCGGGATCCAGATCCTCAAAGGCAGCGACAAAACCACCATTGATTGGCTCACCATCGCCCCGGCCGATGCCCTGGTGGTGGTGATCGCCCTGTCGCGCTATCCCAACGAACTGATCCGTCTGGCCAAACTCGCCAAACGCCTGGGCCAGCACCTGGTGGTCATGACCGACAGCGCCGCCTGCCCGATCGTCCGCGAAGCCGACGAAAGTCTGGTGGCGCCGTCCCAGCACATCCCCCTGATCGGCACGCCCACGACGATCTCCTGCCTGATCAACTATCTCGTGATGGAACTGGCCAGCCGTTACGGCGACGACCTCAGGACGCACCAGGAAAAGCTCGAGCAGTCCTACTGGGAAAACGACGTCCTTTTCAGCATGAAGAAATTATCTTAAATTTTTCCATTTTTATGGTTAACTCAATGGAAATTGTATTTGGCGCTTTTTAGAAAAGCGCTTTCGCAAATTGCTTTGGTAGTCGCCTGAAAAGAAGGAAATTAAAGCTTTTACTATAAGATCGAACTCACACGCTGCGAACTAGTCTCCCAATTCCTTTCCTTTTCCGTCTGCTTTCGTATGGAACCTTTTATTCATTCTGACTGAACTTGCGCGCCAGGTCGTTGTCGATGACGTAGATGCAGACTTCCTGGGCACCTTTCTCGGAATAGCGGTATTTTTTTTCGAGATTGCCGATCAGGAAGGTGACGTCCTCGCGGATGCGGCGATCGAAGGTTTTAAAGGACGGGCTATGGTAATCCTTGATGGCCTGTCGGAAGTTTTCGTTGTCCAGAAAAGGGTCCAGGGCCTTTTCCTTCAGATTGTGGGTATAGCGCGCGTGAATGGTCCGAAACAGCCGGGTATCGTTCAGCGGCTGCCCTTCGATCATGATTTCCTGGGTCAGGGTACGGGTGGTGTAGGTTTTTTGGGTTTCTTCACGAAAGGCCGCCCGCTCCCCGGCGCTGGCCCCGTTTCCCAGAATATGCTTTTCCAACTCGTCCAGATAGGCCTCGGATATTTCCAGCCGGTCGCCGGTGTAGGTCGAGACCACCACGGCGCCCGGCTCGAAGTTGACCGCAAACAGGTAATTCATGATGTCGCGCGCGATCTGTTCCCGGTTGTAGTAAAAGAGGGATTCCTTGACTTCCTGAAGCACGGTATAGTCGTACATCCGCAGCAAGGCTTCCAGAAAACCGCTGGGAATCTGATCCAATAGATCTTTGCGAACTTTGGTGAAGTATTGGCTAAGATCGGCCATGGTGATCAGCTTGTCGTCCCGGGCAAAGGAAGAATAGAATTCGCTGAAGATTTTAATGGAATCCCGGCCCGAGAGGCCGCGGATGCCCTCCCGCTCGGATTCGCCGATGATCTTGCGGCGGCGTTTGGCGGTGAAACGCTTGCGGTCCCTCTCCGACAGCCAGGCCGGGATGTAGCCCGTATAGATCTCCATCTTCAGCAGCTGCAGGTTGTCGTCGCAGAAGCGGTGGTATTTGCCCGGATCGCCGATCCATTCCAGCAGGGCGTCGGATCGGAGATTAAGCCGCGAGGAGATGATGATGCGTGCGAAGTTGTGCAGCACGCGCGGCAGGAAGCTTTGATCGATCTGGCGGCCGAAGATGTTGCGGTAGATGGCGATCTCGGTGTTGAGATCGAGAATATAGGGAATGTTGATGTACTCGATGCGGTCGGAAAAGGATTGAAAATCCTGGATGTTTTTCTTGTCTTCCGGATTCATCAGGGCCAGCAGGAGGGAGTTGACGTTTTCTTCGATGTCATCGACCTTGTGGACGCCTTCGCTGATGATGTTGTGCAGCTCGATCAGGCGTTCGATGTTGTGGGATTTGATGTCCATCAGGGCGTAGATCCCGTTGTTGGTCGTGGCGTAGCGGGAGAAGAGATACTTGATCTGGCTGCTTTCCCGCAGGGCCATGTTGATCTGGTTCTGCAGGGTGACGTTGGTCCGCACGAGTTCCTTGCTGGTGCGGTCGCCGGGGTTGAAAACGCTGATGCCCCGCCCAATGCGCCGCTTGAAGCGGTAGGGCTGGGCGTAAAGCATGCTCAATACTTTCAGGGGACTTTTGAGCCGGTTGAGCAGGGCCTGGTAGATGGAGGTGCAGATGGTGCAGGGCACATCCCGGAAGACCCAGTCGTAGGCCTTGTCGGTGAAAAGGGTCCACTTGAAGCGGTCGTTGGCGAACAGGTCGTCGAAAAACGAGCGCCGGTGGTTCTTGGGAATCATCAAAATGGGGTGGTCGTGGCTGGGGCAGGGGATCTCCACCACGTCGTCCTCGACGGGCAGGGCGGTTTCGGTGACGAGGGACGACCCCGGGGCCGTCTGGGCCGAATGGTGATGGCCGCCTTCCTCGGAGGGCGGTTCGTTTTCCCGTGAGGAGCGCTCCATGAGCGAGAACATCTTTTCGAAGAACGGGATGGCCTCCGCACCCGTGTCGGTGCCCAGCTGCTGCCGGTCGATGCGCCAGACCGCCTCGTAGCGCATACCCTCCGGGGTATTGGCGTAGGACTCGAATTTGGTCAGCAGGTTGTTCAGGAAGGTGCTCTTGCCGCAACCGGGCGGCCCATCGAAGATATAGATTTTATTTTGTTGGGCGCCGCGTTTCATGGATTCCGCCAGCTTGATGAGGCGGTTGGCGAACAGGCGGTCCGCAAAAAAGGGGTTGTCAGAGCCTTCCACAAAGAGCCGGTTGCAGTCGTAGTAAACGAAATGGATAGACTCGGGATCGTCCGGGTACTCGTCGTAGCCTTCCGATACATAGGTCTTGATCATGTCATGGAAGACCTGGAAGACATTGCGGATCAGGTTTTCGGGTTGTTTGACCATCTGCTCCAGAAAAGCCTCGAAGGGTATCGGCGGGGGCTGGCCCCGTTCCTTGATGGAGCGGTCGAGGCTCTGCATGGCCTGATGTATGTTTTCCATGATCACGTTCCGATCCTTAGTCCGATAGAATCTCCCGGGACAACTGGCGGTTCTGCATCGTGTAGCGCACGCGCTGCCAGGCCGCGTCGGGCGGCGGCGCTTTCTCCTCAGTTGCGACATAGACACCGGTCAGCGCGCGGGGTTCGGGCATCGGGGACGCCGGGGCGCGTTCGGTCGTTTCCAGGATGACCGGTCGGCCCCACAGGTATTCGATGCCCAGCATGGTGTTGGCAATGTATTCCGTCACCAGTGGCTTGCCCTCGAAGCGGTGCACCAAGACGAGGGGCCCCTTTTCCGTGCGCCGGGTGTCGACGGCGATTTGCGGCGGATGGTACAGGGCGCCGATCAGCATCTGGCGGTACTGAGCGGCATCGCGACTCCGGACGACATACTCCCAGGTCATGCGGGTGCGGTTCAAGCGTTTGCCGGCCACAAACAGCCGGTGGCGGTCCACGAATTCCTGATCGACAAATTCGTTGATGAACATGAAGTCGCAATAGTTGCGGCTGATGTGGAAAATCGTATCCGTTCCGCTTCCGGTGGCGGCATCGTATGTTGCCCGCTGGCGCTGATCTTTGATCCGCTGGTAATCGTATCCGTAGTGGCCTTTGTCGGCCATTTCGACGATGTATTGGAAGAGGCGCATACCGAGGGCATAGGGGTTCAGGCCGACCCGGGGCAGGGCGGTGACCCCGGCATTGACCCGGGCATATTCCACCTCGTGGCCCCTGATGCGGTCGTCCTGGAGGAAGAGCTTTTCATGCCAATAGCTGGCCCAGCCCTCGTGCATGATCTTGGTGCGGATCTGGGGCTGGAAGAACAGGGCGGTTTGACGCACCACGTGAATGACGGTTTTCATCCACTGGTTTTCTTCCCTGTTCAGAAAATCGGAGTGGGTCAGCATAAATTCGAAAAGGTCCGGATGATCGCCCAGGTGGTGGTCGCGGTATTTCTGGTAAAGCGCCTGGAATTCGGGATGGTTCATGTCGATCGGGGCGAAAAAGGCGTCTTCACAACGGGTGGGGCTTTCGTTGCGGCACTGGTTATAGCGGTCGATTTCGGCAATGTAATGGCTGATTTTGAACCCCTTCTGGGATTGGAGGAAGATATCGAAGTAGTAGTCGAGCTTGCATAGGGGCCCCGCGGCGCGATGGTTGTTCAGGCGGGAGAGGGCTTCATGGAATCCCACCAGATTGTCGATGCCGCGCGCAAACTCGATCAGGTAGTCGACCCAGCGGCCCTTTTCCGAACGCAACCGCGCGATGATGCGCTTGTCCGAGAGGGCCCGGCCGTTGAAATCGTAGTCCCAGGTGTGACGGAAGAAGACATTGTGCTGGAAGAGGTCGATATGGGCCAGCACGTGGTAGAAGATCATGACATTGAGCCAGTCCGGGTTGTTGTCGTTGTAAAAGGAGATGGCCGGCCGCGTATTGATGACCGTCTCATAGGGATTGCCCGGATACAGCTCGTACTTGCCCTTTTCCTTGAGGACCTCCACGTCGTGCACCCAGTAGTCGTAGAGGGTAGGGATCATCATCTTGGGCGAGAGTTCCAGCAGGTCGCGGTTGGTGACGATATACTCCAGGGTCTCGTCCTCGAATTGCAGGCCGGCCTCACGGGCGCGGACCTTGCAGCCCTCCATGATGTCCTTGCTGTGCTGGTCGATCAATTCCATCGTCGACTCCTGGGGGGTGCCGCAGATGTCGGTTCATTCCGCCGTCAGGTGCCGGATCCCGTCGATCAGGCGTGATTCGGGGGCCTCCTGGGGCATGGTATCCATGCGCAGGAGATCGGCCCGGGATTCGAGCAGACCGGAACGTTTGAGATAGCGCTCCACCTCGGTATCGCCCACGCTCCCGGTGCGCGCCACCACGGTGAATCCCACCCGGCTGGCATAGCCCAGCATGGTCCTCAGTTCCGGAACGGTCTGGGTGCCCTGGGTATCCCAGTCGTCGCCGTCCGTTCCGTGGAAGACATAGATATTGTAGTCCGCGGCCAGATTCTCCCGGGCGACGATCTCGTTTACCAGGTGCAGGGCCGAGGCCACCTGGGTGCCCCCGGCCACGCTGGAGTTGTAATAGGTGTAAAAGTCGTCGACTTCACGGGCCTCCGTGTCGTGCAGGATAAAGCGCGATTCCACCTGGCGGGCATACTGGTAGAGCAGCCAGCTGTAGATCAGCACATGCTGGGTGACGACCACCTCGGTGGCCTTGCCTTCCATGGAGCCGGAATAGTCCCGCAGAAAAAAGACCATGGCCTGGGATTCCAGATCCTTTTCGGGCGAGAGGATGCGGTAGATCCGGTCCCGGGGTGAAATCAGGAAGGACGCCGGATCAATCCGGGTGGGATCGGGAATGTTGCCCAGGTGGATGTTGGTTTCGACGATCTGGCGCAGGGTGGCCTTTTTGTCGAGCAGTTGCCCCCGCCCGGCGTGGCGGTCGGTCAGCTGGTAGGTGTAGCGGGTAAGGGAGCGCTTTTTGCCCTTGTTCTTGAGATTGGGCAGGGCGAATTGCTCGGTCAGCACCCGGCCCAGATCGTAGGCGCTGGACTCCACTTCATGGTTGCCGCTCTCCCCCTGTCCCGGTCCGCTGCCGGCCCCGCTGCCGGACGGCCGCACCGGCTGCTCGCCGATCACCTCTCCGGGTTCGCCCTCGCCGGAGCCGCCCGAGGAGGGGGAGGCATCCGGCGGTTGATCGGAGGTGTCGTGGATGAACTTTTCCTCCACCGTGGTGGGCACCACGACCACCTTGTCCTTGCCGCGCAGGCCCGGCTTGATCATGCGGCCCACGCGGATTTTGCGGGGAAAGCCGTCCTTTTCCCGCTGGCGGTCGCGTTCCAGCAGCTCGTCGAGGGATTGCAGGCAGGTGGTATAATTCGTCTGGGGGGCAACCATGGATTGCAATACGGAGAAGTCGTTGTCGTCGTAAAGGCCGTGCGGTCGCGGCCCCGCTGAGCGCCCGCCGGCCGGCGGTGCCGGGAGATGATGACGGCGCCGGTCGTTCTCTTCCCTTTGACGCGGCGGACTTTTCACGGACGGGTCGGGATTGCTTTCGGCCGAGCTGCGAATGTCGTCATCGCGGGTTGTCATGGCCCTCTGCCCTCGTCTGTGGTCGTCCTGTTCCTAATCCTGTCTCATGGCGCTCAGTTCTCGTCTTCCTGGGTACAGAAGTACTCGATGGTCTTCTGGGCGCAGGTGGTGCAATAGGACAGCTTGTGCAGCATGGTGTCGATCATGCGGTCGTAGAGCTTCTGGTTCTCTTCGTTGGTGCGGTTGGCCAGGGCGCCCACCAGACTGCCGGCCCCGGCGATGTCCGATTTAAGGCGCACGTCGGTCACGGCCTTGACCAGTTCAAGGTTGTCCATGAAGTCGTAGTCGGGCTGCACCGAAATTTTCTGGCCGTAGATCTTGCGGATGGAGGTCCGGAAAGATTCCCGCTGTTCGGCGGTCTTGAGTCCCAGGCGTTCCTCCACGCTGTTGATATAGCGCTCGTCGATTTTCATGGCCTTCAGCTCACCGGTCTGGGGGTCCTTGTATTTCCACATCTTGTCCGGCCCCAGGTTTTCGGCGTCGATGCCGATGATCATGTTGACGTAGTTCATGACGTCCTTGCGGATGGCATGGGGCTCGTCCATGTAGGCGTTGAACATTTCCGTCATGATCCGTTCGCGGTAGAGCCCCCTGGCCAGCTTGAGGTCATCGAGGTATTTGCCCCGGTCGTTGGCCTCCGGCACGTAGTCCAGAATGATGCGCTCCAGGGCACGGAAGATGTCGTAGGCGAACATGCAGCGCCCCTCGTTGGTCTCCGAGCTTTCGATGAGCAGTTGGATGGCCCGGCCCAGATTACGCTGGCCCAGTCCCTTCTGGCCGAAACGCCGCGTGATGTCCGGTTCCTGGTTGAGGGTGTCGATCACCTCCGAAAGGGTTTTGATGCTTTTTTCGCCGGCGATTTCGCCGGCGGCCAGCTTCAGGGTCTCCACCGGCGTCAGTTTCTCGGATTTGGGCAGCCTGGAGAGCACCGCGGCCACCGAGGCCGCGTAGTTCAGGTTGGGGTCCTGATGGAGTTCCTCCCGGCTCAGGGTGGTGCGGGCGCCGCTGCCGATGGCATAGCGGGTCAGGTCTTTCTGGAGCTTATAGTTGGTATTGTGGGAGACATAGGTAATGCGGCAGCGGTCCACGATGGGGGCTTCTTCCTTTTCGGCCAGGAAGCGGTTGAACTCGGCGTTGTTGCTGGTGGCGATGATCAGGGAGTCGATGGGCCACTTGAACCCGTCGATTTCGATGCTGCGGTTCTGGATGACCCCCAGGTAGACCTGGATGAGGTCTTTTTTGTTTTTGAACAATTCATCCACAAAGTGAATGCCGCCGCCCGCTACCCGGGCCAGGGCACCGCGCCGCAGGTCGAAGCGATAGGGGTTGCCGGTATCGCTGATATGCAGCAGACGCTGGATGGATTCCTCCCCCAGAAGGTCCACGGCGGACGAGGTGATCTTGTCCTTGGCCGGGTATTTGCCGGTGAGGGTGCCCAGGCTTTCGCTCATGGGAATGGGCATGACCTCGATGTGCTCGAGCATCTTGACCAGCTGGCCGTCATGCAGGCGCCGGAAATCGTTCCAGATATATTCGCTGCAGGCGCCCAGGGGGCGGTAATTGGCAAATACCTCATCGACGAGGGCTTCCGGAAAGCCCAACTGCTCGTTCAGGACAGCGCGGCTGGCTTCGGGCGTTTCCGCCAGATTCATGGCCAGCACCATGGGGTCTTCATAGGTTTGGGATTCCGCGGCCTGAATTTTGCCGTAGGTGCCGATGCGATCGAGGTGCAGAAAACGGAAGGTATAGCGGCGGTTCTCCGGACGGCTTACAAAGCGGCGGTATTGCTCGCAGAGGAAGTCCACGAAATAGGTTTTCCCGTTGCCCGGCTCCCCCACGAGGACATAGGCCATCTCCTTGGAAGATCCCCCTTCGGCCGCATCTTTCACATAGGAGACGAAACTGTTGATTTCGTCGTACATACCCACCACCGGTTTGATGCCGGAGCGGAAGATGCCGTAGTCGTAGGTCGTCTTGCCGTTGACGACCACTTTCTGGATCTCGTTGTCCAGGATCATGCGGGCCACCGACTGGAAGGCGTTCTCGAATCGGCGGTTTCCAGCCTGGAATTCTTCCAGATGGTGCTGAAGCGTCTGCGGGGCTGCGTTGGCCATGTCGCCCTCCCGTAGGCCCGTGTTTTTCAGACGGGTCGAATGAAAGGTTGGGGTTCCGGGGCGATGGTTGTTCAGAGGTGTCAGGTGCTGCGGCGGAGAGCATCAGACCAGCGGGGAGGATGGCATCGTACTCGGGTTCGTTGTCCGTCGCCCTACTCAATATAAGGGCTGCGGCAGGCATGGCAATGCAACAGCGTGCCGGGGCCGACGGCGGGTGGCCTGCGTGGCGGCCCTTAAGACGGACGTTCGTTGGGAGCGACCGGAGGGATGCTTGGGTGGCGGTCGCTTCAGCGGCCGGCCTATCGGTTGTGGATCAGGGCTTAGCGCAGTCCCGGATCCCAGGGCGCTTCGGTGGTATCGTTATGGGCAGCCATATTGAGATAGGTTGCCATGGTGTTGGCTATCTTTTCCTTGGCGGCCGGGTCGCCCGAGAATTCGATGCGGCGGTTGCCGTTTTGAAAATCGATGGTCATGGAACAGTCGTATTTCTGCGCCGTGGCTTTGGCGATGCGTGCCAGAATTTCCAGATTGGTTTCTTCACGATTGATCTTGATGGGCATGGTGGATTCAGCCTCCTGTCATCAGGTTCGCCCTGGATTAGCCCGTAGTATTAGCAAGAGCCATGCCGCAATGATCGCTATAAGGAGGTTATCCTCCGCCTGCCTGGCGCACGGGCGATTCCGGCGGGATCGGCCGGCGGGTTGCCGATGGTGGTCCCCCGCCGTCTGAATGAGCGTCCGGGAATTGTAAACGTGTCTTCGGCAAGCGTCAGGCAATTGACGTCCGGCAACGCATATGGCTTGTTGTCCGCGACGTGATCATCCCCGTATGGCCATCGTGACAATGGTAGCTATGGACAATATTGTGTTTTGAGGGGGATTAAAAAACAAAATTGTATTTTTAAAAAACAGCCACCGAAGATGTTGCCGGCGGGGGATTGTACCCATCGCGGAACAAGGGACGACGATTGCATTGCGGGGCGTTATACCGTATGAAAGGGCGTGAATTTGGCCCCGGAGGGCTGTTTTGCGGTCCGCCTTCCAGAGCGCAATCCGAGGCCTTGAACCCCTTTCAACCTTTGGGTGAGGATTGATGTGGACCAGCTGGCATTATTCGCTGTGCAAAACAAACCGCGTGCGGCGGGCCGTGAAGATGCGGTGACCATTCGTTCCGGGCAGGTCGGGGCGATCCGCTTTGGGGCCACCGAGACGTCCTATGCCCTGACCCGCAGCGTGCTCAGCGCGCTGGCCGCCGCCCCCACCGATGCAGAGGTTGGCGCTCCCCAGGCAGAATCTTCCTGACGTTCCTATCATGCCGCAGCATTAATGATGCCGCAGTCCTGCAAGGCCCTTTGGAGCTGTCGCAGCCGTTCCTCCAGATTGCCGGTAATGCCCACCGACATGCGCAGCAGACCGGGGGAAAGGCCCATGCGGCCCTGTTCCTCGGCATCGATTTCCGACGAGGTGGAGGCCCCGGAGCAGGACATGAGCGTATCGAAGTAGCCCAGTGATACGGCCATGAATCCGAACCGCTCCGTGTTCTGCAGCCGGTCCATGAGGGCTTCGGCTGTGGCCTGGGTGCCGCAGTCGATGGTCAGCATGCCGCCGTAGCCATAACCGTCATTCACGATTTCACGCATCCGGGAGTGCTGGGGGAAAGCGGGCAGGCCCGGGTAGGTGACCGTTACCCCCCAGGCCTTGAGATGCTCGGCCACGACCATGGCCCGCCGTCCGTGCTCCCGCATCCGAACGGCCAGATGGGGGATGCGCTGGATGATGTCGAAGGCGGCGCGAGGATCAAGGGTGGGCCCCAGCAGCATGGCCCGGCCGGTATGCAGGTTCATCAGCTCATGGATGAAGGCCCGGCGGGCGCAAATTGCTCCGGCCAGCAGATCGCTGGCGCCGTTGATGAATTTGGTCATGGAGTAGACCACCACGTCGGCGCCCAGGACCGCCGGTGAGATGAGCATGGGCGTGAAGGTGTTGTCCACCACGAGGGCCGCGCCGGCCTGATGCGCCCTGGCGGCGATTTGCGGAATGTCGGCCAGGATCAGGGTCGGATTGCCCACGGTTTCCGTGTACCAGACTTTGGTGGCGGGGCGCGTGGCCGCCTCGAAATGCTCCGGCCGGGTGGGGTCGACGAAGGTGGCATCGATGCCCCACTGGGGCAGGAGATCGGCCAGCAGGGCATGGGTGCCGCCGTAGATGGTGCGGCTGGCCACGATGTGATCGCCCTGCCGGCATAGCTGCAGGAGCGTGCAGGCGATGGCGGCCATGCCGCTGGCCGTGCAGATGGCGTATTCCGTGCCCTCCATGGCCGCCAGATAGCGCGCCAGGACATCGACCGTGGGGTTGAAATGGCGGCTGTAGAGATAGCAGCCCCCCTGTTCCGGGCTGCGGATGCCCTTGAATATTTCCGGCATGGTTTCCGGGGTCATGACGGTAAACGTCGACGAGCGGGAAATGGAGGGGCAAACCCCGCCGTGCTCCCCGAACTCCCGGCGAATCCGGGCAATGGCCTCTTCAGGGTCGAAGTGTTCCATGGTTCCTCTCCTCCAGGGGGTGACATCATGCGATTAAGACTGAATATGGTACTTCAGGTCGTGCCGCTCCTCCGTCGCCCCGGCAACAGGTACGGGGAGCGGGCTGGGGGCGCATCTTCAGGAAGGGCTGTCCAGCACCTTGCGCATGGTTTTCGCCAGATCGCTCATGACGATCGGTTTGAGGATGAAGGCCTGGATGCCAAGGCGCTTGGCCGCTTCTTCCGTGATGGTTTCGCTGAATCCCGTGCACAGGATAATGGGCAGCTGCGGGTTGATCTTCAACAGCTCGACGGCCAGCTCCTTGCCGGTCATGCGGGGCATGGTCATGTCGGTGATCACCAGGTCGAAGGCGGCGGGATCCCGCTGAAAATGCTGCAACGCCTCGAGACTGCTCGTGCAGGCCGTCACCTGATAGCCCAGCCGCTGCAAAATCTGTCCGCTCATGTCCACCAGCATGGTTTCGTCGTCCACGAAGAGGACCCGTTCGGTACCCGAGGGCAGGGGTAATGGGTCCGGAGGCGTGTTGGCGGTGCGGCGCCGGACCTTGGGCAGGTAGATGCGAAAGGTGGTCCCCTCCCCGGGCCGGCTTGCCACATCGATGGATCCACCGTGGCTTTTGATGATGCCGTGGGCCACCGAGAGGCCCATGCCCGTACCCTCGGTGTGTTCCTTGGTGGTGAAAAACGGGTCGAAGATGCGGTCGATAATGGTGGGGGGGATGCCGTGGCCGGTATCTTCTACGGTGAGCAGCAGATAGGCATCGGCCGCCAACCCCGTCAGCCGTCGTTCCTGGATTTCGTCTTCATCGGCGTCACGCAGGGCAACGGTCAGCCGGCCGCCGCGATCGCGCATGGCGTGGCCGGCGTTCGTGCAAAGGTTCATCAGCACCTGGTGCATCTGGGTGGGGTCGCCCATGATAAAGGCGTCGGACTGGATGTCCGTGTGGATTGCGATGGTCGTGGGCAGGGAGGCCCGCAGCAGTTCGCAGGCTTCCTGAATGATGCGGTCCAGTTGGACCGGCCGCATCTCATGCTCGCTCTGCCGGCTGAAGGCCAGAATCTGCTGCACCAGGTGTTTGGCGCGCAGGCCGGCTTGCAGCACCTGTTCCATGTTGTGGCTGAGAAACGAATCCGGGGGGGCATCTTCCATGGCCATTTCGGTAAATCCGATCACGGCGGAAAGGATGTTGTTGAAATCGTGCGCAATACCGCCGGCCAGGGTGCCCACGGCCTCCATCTTCTGGGCCTGGCGCAGTTGACGGCCCAGGGCTTTTTTCTCCTCCTCGGCCTCCATGCGTTCGGTCAGGTCGTACACCGAAATAAAGACCTTCTCCCAGCTGTCTTCGTAGCCGGGCGGAATGGAGGATTTGATCAGCAGGTGGCGGTCGTTCCCTTTCAGGGTCCGGTTGACGCACTCGATCTCAAACCGCCCCTCCTGGGCCATGGCCACCAGTTCCTGCTTCAGCACGCTATGGGCGGTTTGGGGCAGAATCCGGTGGATGTTGGCCAGGAGTTCTTCCTTGCTGCCGGCTTCATACAGGGCCAGGGTCACCCGGTTGACATCCAGGATGCGGATCATACGAATGCAGCGGGAGATCTCCTCCGGGTGGTCGCTGAAATAGCGTGTAAAATTGTCGACACCATCCGCCTTGAGACGATCGAAATGGCGTTTCAGGCGGCTGAAATTTTCCTCCCAGAGCGAGATCGGCGAGTCCTCAAACAAGGCCCGGTAGCGCAGCTCGCTGCGCTTGAGATTTTCCTCGGCCCGCAGGCGGGCACTGATGTCGCGCCCCACGATCAGGCCGAGGGCCGTGTTCTTCAACTGGGCTTTTTGGATCGAAATGTCTACCCTGGTTCGGCGACCGCTACGATCGTGGCAGAAGGTGACCGACGGCGCGGCGGGGCGCTGTTCTTCGGACGGCGGTCGGGAGTGAAAGGGGAAATCGGCAAAGAGATCCTGCTGGGGGAAGATGTCCGTCACCGACAGGCGCGTGAGGACCTCGAAGGAATAGCCGGACTGGGCGACCGCGCTGCGGTTAGCGTCCTGGATGCGGCCGTCGTTGGCATCGAACAGGAAAACCATGTCGCTGGCCTGGTCCAGCAGAAAACGGAAGCGTTCCAGCTCCTCGAGCCGCCGCTGCAGCTGGGGGTAGTAGCTTTTGCGTACAGTGCGTTCCCCGAGGCCGATGATCCGCTGGCGGGTCAATCGGTATTGGAGATCGCGGTCAGAGGGCTTGGGCATAGACCGTCTCGATGTCGCTGATGGTGGGTGCAACGGGATTGGTCGCCATGCAGGGGTCGTCGACGGCAAGTCGCGCCAGCTGGGGGATGTCTTCCCTGCGAATCCCCCGATCCCGGAGACGCGCGGTAATGCCGATGCAATGTCTAAACCCGGTCAGGGACGCGATGATCGTCTCGCAGGCCGCTTCACTGGACAGGCCTTCCAGCGAAACCCCCAGGCTGTCGGCCAAGGCGGCGTAGCGCTGGCCGGATTGGGGCCAGTTAAACCGCATCACATGGTCGACCAATAGGCTGTTGCACTCTCCGTGGGGCAGGTCGAACAACCCGCCGATGCTGTGCGCCATGGCGTGCACGGCGCCCAAACTGGCGTTGGAAAAGGCCAGGCCCGCGGCCAGGCTGCCGAACATGACCTGCCGGCGCGCTGCCATGTCGCGGGGGTGTTCGACGACTTGCGGCAGGTAGCGGAAGATGCGGCGGACGGCTTCACGGGCATGCAGGTCGGTCATCTCCGAGGCGGCATTGGAGACCAGGGCTTCCAGAGCGTGTACCAGGGCATCCATGCCTGTGCAGGCTGTCAGATAGGCATCCATGGTGACGGTGGGCTCCGGATCCACCAGGGCCACATCGGGCACCACGCTTTTGCTGAGGATAGCGATTTTGCGTTTTTCAAAGCGGTTGCTGAGGATGGCGAATTGGGACACATCGGAGGATGTCCCGGCCGTAGTCGGGATGCAGATCAGCGGCGGACCGGGATCGTCCACCCGGTCGACACCCTCGAACTCCAGGACATGGCGACGGTTGGTATGGACGATGCCGATGGCCTTGGCGCAATCCATGGGGCTGCCCCCGCCCACCGCCAGAATAACATCGCACCCTTCCCGCTCGTAACGTTCCGCGCCGGCCATGACCTCCTCGGCCCGCGGGTTGGGGCTGACCTCGGTGAACATCGCCCACTCGAGGGCGGCGGCCTCGAGGCAGCGGAGGACGGCCTGGGCCCAGCCGGCCTGGACGACACCCGGGTCTGATACCAGAAATACCTTGCTGGCGCCGAGGTTACGGGCATAGCGGCCCGCCAGCTGCAAGGCGCCGGACCCGAAAACGATTTCCGGCGCCACGAATTTACGCAAATTTTCCATTTCCGAAATCCATTGGGGCGTCCTGCAGGGAGGCCGGCCCGGAAGGAGGGGGACACGCTGTTGCCGCAGGCCGCCATTCCGTTTTTCATCGGATGCTAATGCCACCCTAATGAGCAAGCGGTCAAATGTCAATCGGGCGGGCGCGGATCCGGCCGGCCGCGCAGCGTGTGGTGGGCTTAGGGAGGGTACGATCTAACCGGGGGAACAATTCTTGGCCGCAACGGCTTGACTTTGGCCAACTATTCATTACTTTTTTATATAACTTGGCGATCTTTATCGAAAGGATGATTTATGGATACACAGTCTAATCTCGGTAAACGGGTTAAGTTTACGGTCGACGCTTTCTGGATCGGTTTGGTGGAAGGCACCGTCGTCAAAGAGTTCAAGAACGGTAAAGTGGCCGTCAAAGTGGATCGGCCCAACAAAGTATTTCATGTCAAGGGCAGTGATGTCACACACATATGACCGGTGACAACCGTCCGCGCAAGGGGGCCCGCATCAAAGTGGAGCCCATTCGGTATCTGGCGGACATCAAACGCATCAAAAACTTTCTGATGCAACGCCCCCGCGATCTCGCTCTCTTCACGCTGGGTATCAACTCTCCTTTACGGGTGTCCGATCTGCTTGGGCTGACCTTTGGTCAGGTAGCGGATTTGGCGCCGGGCGATTTCCTGAGCATTCATGAAAAACGTACCGGCCGACGCCTCAAGACAGGCTTCAATCATGTCTGCTGTGCGGCGGTCGCCAATCTGGTGGTGAGTTTGCCGTCCAGGCCCGATCCGGCATGCGCCCTTTTTGCGAGCCGGCGGGGCGACGTTTTGCTGCCATCCTCGGTGCACCGTTTGGTCAAATCATGGTGCAAGGGCATCGGACTGGAAGGCAATTACGGCGCCAATACGCTTCGGAAAACCTGGGGCTATCACCAGTTCGCAACCTTCGGTACGGATCTGGCCCGCTTGAGGTCCTATTTCCATCACCCCACCCGTCGGCAAACCCTCGATTATCTTTGTCTCGTGCCGGAAGATTTCAAAAGCATTTTCGACCATGAATTGTGACACCTTCCATTGAAGGGCTGAACCTGCGATAAGAGAATTTTCCCCCGGGAAGGTGTCGGGCCCCACCCGATGGTTCTTGCAATGCCCCTTGATCAAATCGTGCGCTTGCCCTATGATAGCCTTCCAATTCCACCAGGTCCGGACCTTTTCAAAATCGACGCGCGACCGGCCGCGCGCCCGATCGATCACCATGACGGACAGCTTTCCCCTTCGTCAAGAAATATGTCATTCCCGGCGACCGCCCGGTGTGCACCGCGGTCCTAACCCTAACCGTCCATATAAGGAAAACACCATGCACAGACAATGGGAGATCATGGCCACACTCATTTGCATCGTCTTGATGCTGACCACCGGCGGCTGCCAGAAAACCGTCATCGGTTCCGGGGAGGCCATGCGCGGTCCCGGCCCGGGTGCCGGCGCGGCAGGCTCCGGTGAAACGGGCACCATGGGCGAGGAGGACTTGTCCGGGCAGTCCCGGATTGACGAGGGACCCGTGGACGAGATCGTTACGGCCGATGGAACCGTCATGAACCGCGAGCGCTTTATCAACGAGGATATCTTTTTCGAGTTCGACAGTTCGACCCTCAGCCCCCAAGCCCAGGCCATATTGAAAGCCAAGGCCGAATGGATGGCACGCAATCCCCATTTGAACATCGTCATCGAAGGCCATTGCGACAATCGGGGTACCACGGAGTATAACCTGGCGCTGGGTGAGCGGCGTGCCGAGAGCGTCAAACGCTATCTTGAGGATCTGGGAGTTTCCGGGAGTCGGATCAGAACCATCAGTTACGGCGAAGAGCGGCCGCTTGTCAAGGGGGACAATGAAGACGCCTGGGCCAAGAACAGACGCGCCCATTTCGAGTTTGACTAGTCCGCCCCGCGTTTCGGCCTGTTCCGACCGGAAACGGCCTTTCAGGGACCCGTATAGAACCGCCTAAGCCTAGTTCGCCTGGCCCTGGGAAGGTGCTTCGCGATTGTGCGGCCGGGGTTCCCGCGGGGAAGTATCATGAGGTCTCGGCCGCGGCGGTTGCCAGGCAGGGGGCGTGTCGCCCGGAGGGCGATGGCCCGGCGGACGATGTCCGGGCGGCCGCCAACCGGGCGGACCGTACCAGCGATACGGATAATAAACCCCGTAGGAGCGGTCTTCCTCTTCTTGCTCCTTCAGTTCCTGTTCCAAACGATCGGCCTTGCGCTGGGCCGCTTCTGCCTGGCGGCGTGCTTCCTCGGCCTTGCGTTCAGCTTCCTCCAGGCGTTCCTGGAGCGCGTCCTGTTCGGCCTCCTCCAGCATGGCATCTTCCTGCCGCCGGCGCTGATCTTCCGTTGCGGGATCGTGGGGGAGCTCCTCCATCAGCGCGGTGGCGTTCTCGCCGTCCGGGGGCTTCGTGTTGGTGTAGTGACGGACGCCCTTTTGGTCTGTCCAGTAGTAAAGATCGGCCGCGGCGGGCCATATATCCGTCAGGAGCAGGAGCATAACAAGCCCGGCGATGCGGAGGAATGCGGTCATGCCGACCTACCTTTCAGAAGCTGTCATTGCCTCAGGGCGTATGCCAGAAATCCCAGCTGATGCCGCCGTCGTCCATACCCGGCGTAGCGCCCCGCCCGCCGTCACTCATGCGGCCCTGGTAGCTGAAGGCCACCGACCGGGTTGCTTCAGGAACAGTATATTGCCGTTGAAAGGACCATTTTATGAAAAAGGGTTGGGTGCCAGGGTTGGCTTGCCATAACGGGTAGCTTGCCAGAATCTGGCCGTCGCCGTCCACGGCATAAGCGTTGACCCGCAGGAAATCAACCACGGTGTAATTGGCCAGGTTGCTCTGGAGCTTGACCTGGCCGGCCAGGTTGAGTTGGTCACCCTCGAGGATGTAGGTGCCCTCGATGATGATATCATTGGTTTGCCATTGGAGTTGATGGTCTCCGCCCCGAACGAGAGGGACGATGCTTTCCGATCGGGCAAAACGCCCGTTGTAGGATAAGATGCCACTGGCGCAAGCCACTAGCCCCACCAGACTGAACAGCACCCCGAGCCGCAGGATGCGGCCTGATCCGTGACGCGTTCGTTTTTGATGTGGTTCTTTCATGATATCGGCCCCTGTTCTCCCCTTCGATTGCCCATATGGTAAGGCTTTCTTGCCGGCAAGCGCCCCTTCGGCTTGCCAAGGCGGCACGCTGCCGCCCATGAGACGAATGGTAAGACGAAAAAGGGCGGGGTCAACGCTTCCGGCCAAGCGGCACGGGTCGTTTCAATAGGCCGACCGGGGGCCGGTCCGGTTTCTCAGGGCAGGGGCACCGGCGGAGGAGCGACCGCCTCCGAGGTGGGAGGCACGATGGGACCTCGATCGCAGCATGTTTCGCGAAAACGTCGGGCCGTTTCCATTTCCTGCTGCCACTGCGCCAGTTTGCCGTCCGGCCCGGTGAATCGGGTCTGCTTGAACTGCTGGCTTAAGCGCTCCCGCGCCGCAAAGGTGCGTCGGGCCAGGTTCTCATCAGGCGCCAGGGCTTCCCACACATATTGCCAATAGTCGTTACGGTCCAGGGCGACATACATGGTCTGATGATCAGGGTCGAAATAGCGGCCTTGCACGGGCAGCCAGCGGTTGGAAGCGGAGGTTGCCACCCCCTGCTGCTGTTTGACGCGGGCCAGGTAGTGGGGCACGGATTCATCCGGTCGGCGGTCAACCCGGGCCAAAATGATGGCGGGATCGTGCATCAGTTCGCCGACGGTGGCCAACAGCGCCTGGTCCCGTTGGATGACATCGTTCGTCTGGCGGCATTGGCGTTCCAACTCCTGGGGTGCCGCCGGGCAGTAAATCCATTCCTGAGCCTGCAGAGGCGCGGCTGCCAGGAGGAGGAAAACAGCGATCCCGTTTCGTATCCGGTTCAACATGGTGATGAATTTTCCCGATGGGCCCATTGGTTGTTTAAAGAAGGCCTATCCATTATCTCTGGATGGACACGGGAGAGCGTGGAAGACCCTAAACGTTCTCGTCAAGCCATAGCACATTTCCGGCAACGGGGAAATGGGCGGCCGTGAGCGGTCGTTGACAAGGGGTGCTGAAGTTGTAGAATACGCCCATCTTTTGGCCGTCGCAAGCGCGGCCGGCCGTGGTGCGGTCGGGCCTGCGATGCGTGCCCAACGAACAGGAGCCCTTATGGAAACCCTCAGAGACAAGACGCTTTTCATCACTGGTGCCAGCCGCGGTATCGGCAAGGCCATCGCCCTGCGGGCAGCCCGGGACGGGGCCCGCATCGTGATCGCCGCCAAAACGGAAACACCCCACGAGCGCCTGCCCGGCACCATCCACAGCGCCGCCGAAGAGATCGAAACCGCCGGTGGCCAGGCCCTCCCTCTGGCGGTGGACATCCGTTTCGAAGAGCGTGTGGCCGCGGCCGTGGCGCAGGCCGTGGACCACTTCGGGGGCATCGATATCCTGGTGAACAACGCCAGCGCCATTCAACTGACCAACACCCCCGAGACGCCCATGAAACGTTTCGATCTGATGCATCAGGTCAACACGCGCGGCACTTTTCTGTGTTCCCAGGCCTGTCTGCCGCATTTGCGCCGGGCTGCCAATCCCCATATCCTGATGATCGCACCGCCCCTCAACATGGAACCCCGCTGGTTTGCCCCCCATGTGGCCTATACCATGGCCAAATACGGGATGAGCATGTGTGTCCTGGGCATGGCGGAAGAATTCCGGCCGCTGGGCATTGCGGTGAATGCCCTCTGGCCGCGCACCGCCATTGCCACCGCTGCCGTCCGCAACTTGCTGGGGGGCGGCGATTCCATTGCCCACAGCCGCAAACCGGAGATCATGGCGGATGCGGCCTATGCCATTTTGCGACGGGACAGCCACTCCGCAACGGGGCGTTTCCATATCGATGAAGACGTCTTGCGGGAAGAGGGGATTTCGGATCTGCGCGCCTATCAGGTCCAGCCGGAGATGGCGGCAGACGATCTCCTGCCGGATTTCTTCTTGTAAAGAAGACGGATGACGTTAGCGAAGCTTAAAGGGTGGCTGCGGCGCATTGCGACGGTGGAAGGCCGGGAAAAGATCGCCGACAGTCCTGATACCCCCGGCCAGCCGGTCCGGGCCGAAGCGGAGCGATCCCGTTTGGTCGGCCAATCCCCTGATCGTCATCAGGCTGTTTCCGGAAAGCCGCGTCCCCCGGCCGGCAAACAGACGGCTGTTCAGCCTGCGGCTTCAAAAGCCCGTGTACGACGGACGACCCGGCAGGGCATCCCGATTTTAAACCCGGATGAAGACCTGGCACATCATTTCCTGGCCCGTGCGGACGTGCCGGAGGGGGCGCCGTCGCAGAACGCGTCCGGTCGCGAGGCCCCGGAGGGCACGGAGCGCTCCGGCCCGGCGGTCCGGCACCATGCCACCAAGGGGCGCAGGAAGAGGTCATACCGCAACCGGGCGGGGATCCGCCAACTGGACGCGCAGCGCGATCTTAGCGACTATTTTCTGCCCGCCGCGTCGGAGGAAAGCACCGCCGCCCGGCAGCCCGCCTTGAAAACGGAGAACCCTGCTCCGACGAAGATCGGACGGAGACCCAAGGTTGCCGCTGAGACCGATCGACACGGCATCCCGCGTCTGGACGATCAGACCGATTTACGCCGCTTTTTCGAAACGGCATTGGAAGACGAAGCGATTGCGGAAGATCAAGAACTGGGTGAAGTCTTCCGGGCTTCTCTGGATCACGATGCCCAGCGCCTGATGAAGAAAAAGACAGGCGGATTTTTTGCGCCCCGCCAGCTATCCCTCAAAGAAAAACTCCGCCGCTATCCCGCCCCCCAGGCCCAGCTGGATCTCCACGGCGATACGGCGCTCATCGCCCAACAGCGGGCCGACAGCTTCCTCCGAAAGGCCGGCGCGACTGGGACCCTGACCGTACGCATCATCGTGGGCAAGGGCCTGCACTCCGAAGACGGCGCCGTGCTGCCCGACGTGATCGAAGATCTTCTGGTGGCCCTGAAACGCGACGGCCGGGTGCTGACCTTCCGCTGGGATAAAGGCCTCAAGCGCAAGAGCGGGGCAGTCATCGTTTATCTGGAACCGCCGTTTTAGACGTCATTCACAACAAGCGATTATCCATTCCATTCCGTCCCGCCTAACCTACTTTCCTCCCTCTTCGTTTTCACCAGATACCTATCGAAGTGGGAAATCGATTTCTCTCGTCCATATCGTTTGGGAATAATATGGGAAATAAATTACCTATATTCGCAAAGCAGATTTCTAAGAACAGTCCTCGTATTACCGCATAAATTTTATAACCATCTAAAATTATATGTAAATTCATCTATCAGGGCGGCGTGGCACACAGCTTGCTATCTACCTGGCTAACAGAACGGTTAGGTTCATTTCTGACATCAACGGAGGAAAAGTAGCATGCGAAGGTGGATTGTTCTAACGGCGGTATTTTTAGTGGTGGTTTGCAGTGGGTTGGCGCAAGCTTTAACGCTGTCAGAGGATGCCCAGCTCAATATTATCAAAGAGGGTTCCTACTGGACGCAATTGCATTACAATCTTGACGGAAATGACATGACTGCCGATTCAGGGCGGTTTCATACCTTTGTGACGCAATACGGCAAGACCATCGACACCTATTCCTATTGTATTGATCCCGAACAGGTCTTTTACTGGGACACACCCTTCGAGGTTGATTTAAAATCGTCGAATCCGGATTACATGGCGGCGGCATGGCTGGTATACAACTTCGATCCTTTCGACGGTGTGAATAAATTGGCGGGTGACAATATAGATGTGATAGCAGCCCTGCAGATAGCCGTTTGGGAAAGTGTACTTCCAGGGAGATTCAGCTATAACTATGGAAACAACGATGCCGTTGACGACTTGTACACTTCCATGATGGGTGCACTCTCAAAAGCCGAGTATTCGGGTATCCAGGGTCAGTATGCTGCTGCCGTTAGCGGGACCATGCAGGATCAGCTGGTGGCTGCTCCGGTGCCCGAACCCGCCACCATGCTTCTCATGGGTATCGGCCTCTTGGGGCTGGGGGTGGTCGGCCGCAAGCGGCTCAAATAATCGCATAGGCATTCTTCAATAAAAAAGCGGAGGATCTCTCGCGGGAGATCCTCCGCTTTTTTATTGGATAGGCAGATCCCCTCGTCAGCGGGAGGATGGATCGGGGGCGCCTAATTGACGTTGTTTGGCTTCCAATTTGCGGATGGCCCGGGGAATCTGACGGGCCTGAACTTCCAATTCGGAAATGCGGTCTTTGAGAGTTTCGATTTTTTCCAGGAGGGCTTCATCAACAGGCTTTTCGGCCTGGTAGAGGGTCAGGGTGAAGCTGAGACGGTTGATTTCCTCTTCGGTGGCCGCTTTTTCGGCATACTTGTCTTCGGTTTCCTTGCGAATCCGGAAAATTTCCTTCTGAAGCTCGGTCAGCACCTTTTTGGCTTTGGGCATGGGTAGCATGAATCCTTTCCGGTGCCCGGTTGCACCGCCTTTCTTAAAGGCGTTTGATCCTTCGGTGCAGGGGGCAACGATTTATTGCATAAATGACTAATTTAATAATTATAAATGGATTGTCAATATGAGGCTGTCCGGGCCGGGGATCAGGGGGTTTGATCCTTGGATACGTAGAAGTCCTCGATCAGGCCCCTGGCTTTCAGCTCGCTGCCGTAGGCCAGCGCTTCGGCCTTGTCCGGGAAATGGGCGATGCGAACCTGATACCAGGTTTTATCGTTGCTGTGGGCCTTGACGAGGTAGACATCGATGGATTGCTTCCGAAGTTCTTCCAGGTAGTGTTCCGCATGTTCAGGCTTGAGGTAGGCTGCCACCTGAAGGGTGAAAGGCTTGGGCGATGGGGCGGGAACCGTCGCCGGCACTATCACAGGCTGGGGTTCCGGAGGTGTCGCGGGCGTTAAATAACCAACTGTATTTATAAGGAAAGCGATTGTCAGGATGCCCAGGCCGGCTGTCAGACTCCAGGTGATGCTGCGACGCAGCCGCGGAGAGCGGCGCAAGGTATGAACGACCGCCGTCAGCCCCTTTCCGATGCGCTCCTTGAAATTGGAACCCCGCTTTAGGAGGCGAATCAAGGCGCCTTTCAGGTTCGGTTCGCCGGTCAGACCGGTCGGTCGCGCCGGGGAGCCTTCCAGTCGATAGCTGCCGGAGGGTGGCACGAAACCGGATGACATGCGGGCCAGGGTATCGTCATCCACGGCGCCGATGATGTCTCGGGCCTGGGCCAGCCAGGCCGCATTGCGTTCGGATGGGAGGACCCACCGCAGGCAGGCGGCCAGGCCGCAGCGCAACGTCTCCCAGGAAGTTTCCCGGCGGGCGGTCTCCAGGTAGACGGGCAGGGCCCATTCATCGGAACGCCCTTCTGCCAGGAAAACGCGTGACAGGTCAAGGGCCAGGTCGGCAAATCGTTCCGGGGAAACCGACATGACGCGGCGGTAGACCTGTAAGGCGGGGAAATCCGTCTGTTTGGCCTGCAGGTAAAGCCGGGCCAATGCCACCTGGACGGTCGTGTCGCCGACCTGGGCTTCGCCGATGCGCACGGCCAGTTCCTGCTGCCGGGGCGTCAGTCCGCCTTGATAGGCCCTGGCCTGCAACCAGGTCTGGGCGATTTCCGTGTCACTGGGATCGATTTCAAGATAGCGCTCCAGGAAACCGTCGGCGGCTTCATGTTTTTCCGTCTGGGCGGCATACATGCGGGCCATGCGCGAGACCAGAGCGGGGACTCCGGAGCGGCGGGCCGCCGGCGCTATCAAAAAACTGCCGTACAGGGAGAGGACCTTCTGGTAGGCCCGTTCGGCTCTGTCCATATCCCCGCTGCGCTCCCAGACACCGGCCTCATGGAGAAGGGGGAGGATCATGCGCTGGGCCAGTCGGGAGGCCAGCCATCCGCTTCCGGCATAGCAGATGAAGAACAGGACAGCCAGTACGGTCAGCGGCACGGCCAGCCCGCCGGTCCGGTCCCATTGGGACAATATCCCCAGGCACAGCGGAACCGCCACCGCGGTCGCGGCCCAGATTTTGAAGGCGGTATGTTTCAAGGTCTGGATGGCCATTCCGTTAATGAATCCCCTTGTCAGTCTTTGGGCAGGTCCTCTTCCATGATGCCTTCTTCCGGTTGGGCCGCCGGCCGCGCCGGCCCCGGGAGCGGCGTCGCGAACAGGCCTTCAGGGCGGCTTTCCACCACCGTGCCGCTGGCCGCCTGACCGTCGGTCAGCGCCACTTGCAGGGTCTCCCGCGTCAGCGCATCCGGCGGGCGTCCGGTCTGAGGATCGATCGTTTCCAGATGGATATCTTCAGGCATGGTGAAATCGCGCACCGGTTCGCCCTCCATGGCCTGTTTCATGAAGCGGGCCCAAATGGGTGCGGCCGCGCGGCCGCCGGTGATGCCGACGCCGTTGCGGTCGCGCAGGGAGCGGTTCTTGTCGAAGCCCACCCAGACGGAGGTACTAAGGGTGGGGGTGAACCCGATGAACCAGGCATCCTGGTAGCTGTTGGTGGTGCCCGTCTTACCGGCGGCCGGCAAATCAAACCCCAGGCGACGCACCGCCCGTCCCGAGCCCTGATCCACAACCCCCTTCATCATGTCGACGATCTGGTAGCTAAGATCCGGTTCGAGCACCCGCCGGCCGCTGACAAGGTGTTCCTCGAGGATGCGGCCCTGGGAGTCTTCGACGCGGGCGATCCAGAAGGGGTCGTGGCGGATGCCGCCGGTGGCGAAGGTCGCGAAGGCGCCGGCCATTTCCAGCGGGCTGACCCCCGAAGTCCCCAGCGACAGGGAATAGACGGGTTTCAGCGGGCTTTGGATCCCGCAGCGCCGGGCCGTGTCCACCACGGCTTCCGGCCCGCTGCGTTCGATCAGCTGGGCCGCAATGGTGTTGACGGAGTCCATCAGCGCTTTCTTGAGCACGATGGGCCCGTGGAACGTGCGGCCGAAATTGCGCGGCTGCCAATCGGCGGCGCCGCGCACCGGAACGGTCAGGGGGCGGTCCACCATGACGGTGGCCGGCGAATAGCCGAGTTTTTCAAGGGCGGCGTAGTAGGTGAAGGGTTTGAATCCCGAACCGACCTGGCGCTGGTTTTGGATGGCGCGATTGTAGGCGGTTTCCGCATAGTTGCGCCCCCCCACAAGGGCTTTGAGAGCGCCCGATTGGGCGGCTACGGCCACCAGGGCGCCCTGGAGCGGCTGGGGTTCGTCGGCCGTTTCCGGGGCGGTGGTGCCGGTGGTCTCGGCAAGATTGTCGAGCCCGGCCAAGAGAGCCTCTTCCGCCCAGGTCTGCAGTTGGGGATCGAGTGTGGTGGTGACCTTGAGCCCGCCGTGGTGCACCACATCGGTGCCATAGCGATTTTCCAGATCGCGGATGACCATATCCAGAAAATAGCCGCCCGGACGGGCCTTTCGCGGGGAGGATGCCAGGTGGATCGGACTGAATCCGGCCTCCTCGGCCTGTTGGCGGGTAATATAGCCGGTGGCCACCATGCGTGCCAGCACCACGCGCTGCCGTCTTTGGGCGCGTTCCATGTGCCGGTAGGGATTGTAGCGCGTGGGGGATTTGGGCAGGCCGGCCAGCAGGGCGGCTTCGGACAGCGTGAGTTCCGAAGCGGTTTTCCCGAAAAAGACCCGGGCCGCCTGTTCGATGCCGTGGGCCTGGGGACCGAAGGCGATCTGGTTGATATAGGCTTCCAGAATGTCTTCCTTGCTGTAGCGCGATTCGATCTGGAAGGCCACCAGCAGCTCGCGGAATTTGCGCATATAGCTGCGCTCAAAGGAGAAAAAGAGGTTTTTGGCCAACTGCTGGGTAATGGTGGAGGCGCCCTGGATGCGGTCGGGCTGCAGGAGCGTGATCCACAAGGCTTTCAGGGTACGCAGTTTGTCGATCCCGTGATGCCCCCAGAAACGATGGTCTTCGGTGGCGACGACCGCGTTGATAAAGTCGGTGGAAACCCGGTTGAGCGGGATGGCTTCGCGGCCGCCGATGACCATGAGGCGCTCGCCCGTGGCGGCAAAGATTTCCGTGGGCGGGGTCTCGATGATGCGGCTCAGGGGATCGGGCACCCGGGGGAGATCCTGGGCCACGACCAGCAGCAGAACCGCCAGCCCCAAAAGCGCCACACCGGCGATGGTCAAGCCGCCATAAAAAGCGGTGCGTAAGAAACGGATCATAGCAGTCTAGTATTTCTCTATTGGCCATCCATAAATGGCATCTTTCGGCCCTGGCCGGCGTTCTCGCTCTTTGGAAATTCTCGACGCAGCTCGACTATACCTGCGGTTTCCAAATCGTTGCGGCCTTGACCGGAACCAAAATCCCGCATTTCTGGACGGACACTCTCTAACGGTCTAAAACGTAATCGGTTTCTCAAAGGTTTCACCTTCCAGAACTGCGCGAATACGGGCCACGGCCCAGTCGCGCCCCTGAAACAGGATTACCCGGGTACGGCCGGCTTCCTCCAGTTCAAACCCTATTTCGATGTACCCGGAAATCACCTCGTCGGAAATGGCCACGCGCGTTACCCTGCCAGGGGATTTGAGAAGGTTTTCCGGCCAGGGGATGCCCTGGCGGCGTACATCATCGGAAACGGTTTCTATCGCTTTGAAGAAGCGCTCGGCCGGGTAGATACGATTTTCAAACTGGGGCAGGTTGTCGAGGGTGTCGATGCGCGGTGCTTCCCCCCGTTCGATGCGCGTCAGCATGTCCCCCGGCACCGTCAGTTGTTTGAGAACGCGATTGTCTTTGTTGAGGAGGTAGATATTGAAGCCGCTGCCCCCGGGCTCGAAAAAGACGCGATCCCATTCGTTTTCGCTGATGAGGCGGACCAGGGTATAGGGCGATAGCAGCTCCGCGGACAGCTCCGGCGGCAGTTCGTTGTACAGATGCCGGAAATGGTCGGCCGATATGATCAGCTCCCCCCCCCGGGAGAGCGCCTGGGCGATCTGGGCAAAATTCTCAGCATCCCGGGCTTCGCGCTGAACGGCCTGTTTGTCGGTGACGATCTTTTCCAGGATTTGGCGCGCGTCTTCGGTGCGGTGCCCCTTTTCCCAGATGGCCCCGGATTCGGGGCGGAATTGATTGGTGGTCACCAGGTAGCCGCCCAGGAGATGCTCCACCCAGTCAAAACGCAGTTCGGCGATCAGGACGAAGAAGATCACCAGCACCAGGGCAATGGGCCGCAGGGTGAAGATGCGTTTCGACCAGGCGGTGAAAGTAGGGGGATGGGTCCAGACGTCCATGGGTCAATCGGTTCTTGGGTGGTCCAGCATCGGAAAGAGGAAACTATCGGTCGGCATGGTATTCTTCGCAAGCATTCGACGGGGCTGATCCCGCTCGCCGGGTCGTCGGCCGGCCACGGATCGACGCCGTTGCGGCGGTGCCCCGGGAGGCCTTGTGGCCCCGGGCTAACGGTAGAAGATGGACATCGTCAGATTCCAGGCGTTTTCCGAGCCCTGTGATTCAGATTGAAGGATGTGCAGGATTTCGATATCCGGGTGCTCCCGCAGCCAGTCATTGACCTTTTGGGAGAGATTGGTGATGATCGATTCAAACCGTTCGGAGGGAATATGGCCTCCGTCGTAGAACATTTTTACCTGCATCGGTTTCATGACGTATGCTTCTGTTGGGGTGTCCCAAGGGGGCGGTCATCAAGTCGCCGCCACGCAAACCATATTAGCACAGCCAGCATCAGAAGGAAATACCCCGGCAGCCAAAGAAACGACTGCCGGAAAACCACATCTTCCAGCGCCTGCCGGCCGGCAATACCGGTGGGGGGTGCGGTTTCGCGAAGCGCTGCCAGCAGCAGGGCATAGAGCAGACCGGCCGCTCCATAGGCCAGGTTATACGAAAGCCCCTTGAAGCTCAACACCGTGGCCCGCTGTTCCGAAGCGGCCACCTGGTTGAGGTAGCGGCTGGAGAAGAACTGGGTCAACATCATGACCCCATAGAGCAGCGCCAGGGGCATCAGACCGAAATAGGGCCAGAAAAAGGCGATGCCGGTCAAACCGGCGACAGCCATGGCGCTAATGACGAAGAAATTAACGGTGGGCCGGAACCGGGCGTCCATCTTTTCCGCTATTTTGGGCATGAACACCCCCATCAGGGCCAGCCCCGATCCGATCAGGCCAAAGGAAGCATCCGGGAAGTGGATGGCCCGCAGATACTGACTGTTGAGGGTGATCACCACCCGGATTACATGGTCGAACAGCATGCCGGCCAGGATGACGCACAAGGCCGTGGGGGTGTCCAGAATCCAGCGCCCGGTCCGCAAGGTTATTCGAAAGGCGTACCTTATGGTATGCCAACGCGACCGCGGGCCACGGTTTTCTTCCACCCGGGGGCCGGCAGGGGGTGTTTCATGCATGCCCAGGGTCTGGATCAGGGCGGCCACGGCCATGACCAGGGTCAGAAAGAGGGGCAAACGCAGGGCGGCCGCCGGGCTGATCCGCAACGCGATTCCCAGGGCGGCCAGGACGCGGTTGACCAGCGCCGGGTCATAGACCGCCGCCCCGATGCTCATGGCGAATACATAGCCGATGGATTGATAGCGGATCTGGCGCTCCAACACCCGACCCCAGTCGGCCGCGCGTCCCTCACGCTGCAAGGCATCATAGGCGAGCGCTTCGTCGGCCCCGCTGGCGGCCGCCTCGGCCATCCCGCTCAAGATCCGGTTCAGCAGGAAAACCGGGAACAACAAGGGGCCGCTGCCCCGGGGCGCCACACACAGCAGACCGATTTCGATCACCATCAGGATGCCGGCCGCCACCAGCAGATTGCGGCGGCCGATGATATCCGCCAAGGCCCCGGAAGGGACTTCACACAACACAATGGTCGCGGCCCAGACGGCATTCAGAAGGGCAAATTGTTCCAGGGTCAGACCAAAATCAAGGAACAGGACCGCGAAGATCGGATAGTAAAAACGGGCATTGAAGCAGACCCGAAAGGCGATGAAACGGCGTACGTTGCCGATGGCAAAGGGGGCGGACCGGTTTGTTGCAGGTGCAGGTTTGATAGCATCGTCTCCGTCATCGGAGTCCCGTCAAAAACCCCGGGACGCGCGCGGGTCAGTTTTCACCGGCGGGGCGTTCGGGAGGCTCGCCTACCGCCTGGCGAAAGGCTTCCGGGTCTGTGGCGCCTTCGGTGGAAAACAGGAGGATGCGCGAGGTCGGACCCAGATCGAGCCGGAGCCCCTCGTCGCCGTCCCGGGGCCGCATCAAACGCTGCAAGCAGCCCAGCGTGACCGCGCCGCATTCGCCCGCTTCCACCGGCGGATCCGGTGGATCGGGAAAGGCCAGTGGCGGCATGGCCTCCAGGGCGACCTCGTCCGCACAGCTGGCAAAGCCATCGGCCCAGCGACGCAAAATCGACCACCCCAGGCGCGAGGGCACACCGCAGGCCAGCCCGGCCATACGGGTGGTCAGATCCCCGTCCACGGAAATGATCGACTCGCCGCCGGCGGCCATGGAGCGGTAATAGCAGTCGGCAGCGGCGGCTTCAACCACGATCAGCCGCGGTCGTTGGGCACCGAATTTTTCCACCAGATAGGCCTGCAGGGCAGCGGCCAGCGCGCCCACCCCGCAGGGGACGAAAACATGGCTCGGCATGTCGGGGGCCATTTGGGCGAAGGCTTCCTCGAAAAGGGTCAGGTAGCCCTGCATGACCCGGCGAGGGATGTCCTCGTAGCCCTCCCAGCCCGTATCCTGAATCAGGAGGCCTTGCCCCTCTTGTGCTTCCCGGGCGGCCTGGACCACGGCCGCATCATAGTTGCCGTCCACCACAACGGCTTCACCGCCCAGTTGCCGAATCGCCGTATAGCGGCTGGCGGCCGTGCCGCGGGGTAGCAGGATGCGGCTGCGGCACCCGATGCGTTGCGCCATCCAGGCCACGGCCGCACCGTGGTTGCCGTCCGAGGCGGCCACCAGGGGCAAGGCCGACAGGCGGCGGCGGACACGGTCTTCCCGGAAGGCGTCGAAATCAAGGGGGGGCGGCAGGGCCAGGCGCTCGGCCAGGGTGGCACAGACCGCATAGGACGCGCCTAAAATCTTGAAGGCTTTCAGACCGAAGCGCCGGGACTCATCCTTGAGCCAGATGCCGCCCAGGCCCAGCCGCCGAGCCATCTGGCCGAGTGCCACTATCGGGGTGGGCCGGTAGCCGGGGAGGGTTTCGTGAAAGCGGCCGACGGTCTGTACCGCTTCCTGCGACGCAAAGTCTGTTTCCCGGGGTCTTGGGGAAGGGCGGCGGGCACGGGGGTTGCAAAACAGCTTCAGCCCTTCCATGGCATCAATCCGCATCTCCGGGCGGAACGAGGCCCTTTTCGTCTTCCGCCCACAGGCGGCACAATTCCATGATGACCTGCGCGCCTTTGGCCAGGGCGATCACCGGGATCCATTCCTTGCGGCTGTGAAACAGGAGGCCGCCGGCAAACAGGTTGGGGGTGGGAACCCCCAGAAAGCACAACTGGGCACCGTCGGTGCCGCCCCGGATGGCCTTGGTGATGACGTCCACCCCGGCGGCTTGAATCGCATCGCGGGCTTTACGGCAGACGTCCGGATAGTGATCCAGGACTTCTTTCATATTACGGTATTGTTCACTGATGTGAAGATCGATACGCAGGCCGGGATGGGCGGTTTCGAAAACCGCACTCATCTGCCGCAGCCATTTTTCCCGCCGGCGGTTGCGTGCGGCGTCGAAATCCCGCAGAAGGATTTCGACGGTGGCCCGGCTTTCATTGCCGGAGAGGGTCGTCACGTGGAAAAATCCCTCGCGGTCCGCGGTATGCTCCGGTGTTTCGGCCGCCGGCAGGCCCGCCACAAAGCAGGCGGCCAGCCGGCCGGCATTCACCATGCGGTTTTTGGCATAGCCCGGGTGGACATTCAGGCCCTGGAAAGTCAGCATGGCCTTCAGGGCGTGAAAACACTCGGTCTCCAGTTCCCCCATCTCGCCCCCGTCAATGGTATAGCCCACGTCCCCCAGCCGCTCGCGACGGATACGAGCCGTGCCCTGCCCGATTTCCTCGTCGGGCGTGAACACGATGCGCAGCTCCGGGTGCGGCCATTCCGGTCTGTCGCGGAGGGCTTCCAGGGCGGTCATGATCGCGGCCAGCCCGGCCTTGTCGTCCGCCCCCAGGAGGGTTTGCCCGGCGGCGGTGATGATGTCTTCACCGATGAATTGCGTGAGTTCGGGCGATTCCTGCGGTGTGAGGACCAAATCGGGATCGTCGTCGAAACAAAGTGGGCCGCCGGCATAGCGGCGATGCACCACCGGGCGCACATCCTTCCCGGAGACCGAAGGCGATGTATCCAGGTGGGCACAAAAGGTCAGGGTCATGGGGGTGCGGGCCTGCCGGCCGGGAAGCCGCCCATAGACATAGCCGAAGGTATCCTGTTCGACCGCTTCCAGCCCCAGCTGACGAAGCTCGTCGGCCAGCCGGGCGCCCAGTTCCAACTGGCCCGGGGAGGATGGCTGTCGGTCGGCCGACGGATCGGCACTGGTGTCGATGGTGACATAGCGCAGAAAACGCGCCAGTGCCCGGGGGCGCAGGAATTCGATGAGAGATTGCCGATTCATGGCCTGTGGCTTTAACCGTCTAAGATCGCAGGAGGTGTTTGACCGCGGGCAGTTTCAGACTGGCGGCATCCACCTGCCATTCTCCGGCGGCAGTCTGAGCCCCCTTGAGGCGGCCTTTTTTGAGCCACTTGATGACGCCGGTTTCGGTAAGATAGGTTCTAGAACTGAATTCGGATACGGACATGATTCGGGCAACGGGAGACGGTTGGGCGGTTTGGGCCGGCGCCGCTTTTTGGGGGGAGGCCGGGGGTGATGTTTCACCGCTATGTTCCAAGGCGCTGGCGGGGATCATCCATTTGCCCGACTGCTTTTGCCCGCTGAGTTTTTTCTCGCGCAGCATTTTGGTGACTTGCGCAACGGAGAGGCCGGATCGCGAAGCAAATTCCCTGGTGGTCAGAAGGGGTTCGTTTGGTCCCATGGAGTTGGTCCTTTCTGGATAAACGAAGGTTGGGGCGGGCGGCCTTTGAAGGGACGGCGATCGTTGGCCGAAATGCCGCCCGGCCGGTCTGCCGAGGCTTCGGCCCTGCTTGGTGGCCACCATACTAAAATCGATAGGATTCGTAAATGGTTGTCTGGTTGGCGGAACGCCCCTGGTGTTCCCTTCGGACTGAAAGCGCGGATTGACAGCGGCCAATCCATGGTCATGGTTGATAGCGTGCCGGCCAAGGCCGGTTGCAAAACGCAACAGGTTTCCTCGCAGGCCCAGTTCCGTCCTGCGGACCCGGACGGCCAGATTATCAAAGCGACCGACGGCCAATACCGCCGATGGCGATGCGGCCCCATAGGGGCCCTGGCAAGGGCCAACCAATTATCGTATAATAAAACCTTTTGATGGGTACCCCCGGCCTCAGCGGGGACTTCCGGGCCCGGGAGCTCGGGGATGAGAACGTCCATGGTTTCAGCAGCGGCATCCAAACCTGGCGCAGCATCCGACGATCCAATTCAACCATAAAGATGACGAATGCATACGGACCCCCACTACAACCGACTGCTCGAAGGCATCGAAAAGCGGGCTGAAAATCTGTTTCTGACCCGGCAATTGCAATGTGCCGAGGCCGTGATAACCGTCCTGAACCAGGGGTTGGGCGGCGGTCTGCCCCCCGGAATGGCGGTGCGGCTGGCATCGGCCCTGCCGGAAGGGCTGGGAAGGCGCGGATGCCTTTGCGGCGCGCTCAATGGCGGGGCCCTGGCCCTGGGCCTGTTTCTGGGGCGCGACGGTCCCGGGTACGGCAACGGCCGGACCGTCAAACAGGCGGCGGGTCAGCTGCATGACCAATTCAAGGCCTGCTTCAAGGCGACCTGCTGCCGGATCTTGACCAAATCGTTGGTCTATGGATCGGATGAGCATTTCCGCCACTGCGCGCAAATGACGGGAACGGCCGCCCGTTTGACCGCCGGCATCGTGCTCAACCACAGGCCGGAACTGGTGAAAACGGCGGACTGGGACTTTCTGGCCCGGCAGGAAAGCCGTATGGCCGCCGAGGTCAAGAAGCTGGCGCGCGCTTTCGGCCGTTAGGGTCTCGGGATGCCGAACGAGGGACAGGGGATTGAAGCTGTTCAAGAAACATACCTTGATGAGTCTTTCCAAGACCTGTGGCTGAGCGGCCAAAATCGACCCGGTCGGGCTCGGTGAACTGCTCAAACAGCTTCCTCAGGTGGAGGATCCCAACCTCCTGGTGGGCTTCAACACAAGTGATGACGCCGGTGTCTATCGTCTCAGGGACGACATGGCCCTGGTGAGCACCGCGGATTTTATCACGCCGCCGGTGGATGATCCGTTTATTTACGGACAGATCGCGGCGGCCAATGCCATCAGCGATGTCTATGCCATGGGGGGCCGTCCCATCACCTGCCTGAATCTGGTGGCCTTTCCTTCCGGGAAACTGGCGCCGGAGATTCTGCACGGGATCGTCGCCGGTGCGATGGCAAAAATCACCGAAGCCGGTGCGGTGCTGATCGGCGGACACACCATCGAGGATGATGAACCCAAATTCGGTCTGGCGGTCAACGGCGTGGTTCACCCGGACAGGATCTGGACCAATGCCGGCGCCCGGCCCGGTGACCATCTGGTCCTGACCAAGCCCATCGGCAGCGGCGTGCTTTTCAACGCCAATATCAAAGGCTGGGTATCGGCGGAAGCCCTGTCCGCTTGTATTGCCCACCTTACCACGCTGAACCGCACGGCCTGCGAGATCATGCAAGGCTTCGAGATCCACGCCGCCACGGATGTCACCGGATTCGGCCTGGCGGGCCACAGCTTCGAGATGGCCGATGCCTCGGGGGCCATGCTCATCCTTGGGATGGATCGACTGCCCGTGATGGACGAAGCGCTCGATATGTACCGCCGGGGCGTCAACACGGGGGTGAACCCCCATAATCGGCGGATGGTACAGGATCATTTGGAACTGCGCGGCGACTGGCCGTCCTGGCAGCAGGAAATCCTCTACGATCCCCAGACCAGCGGGGGGCTCCTGGCGGCGGTGGATGCCGCTGCCGCAGACGCTCTCGTGACGGCTCTGCGCGCGGCCGGCCTGCTTCAAGCCGTGGTCATCGGGGAAGTCCGCCCGCGGGCGTCGGGGTCGGTCATGCTGCAAATCGTATAGAAGCCCGCTGACCCGATTGCGCCTTGTCACGCCCTTCCGAAAATCGCGTGCCTTTTCGGCGGGGAGCGGGGGAAGTCGTCGTTTACAAGTAACGGCTGAAGGTTAACCCATTTCAGGGCCGATGAATCAGACGGAACCGGACGCGGACCCTAGGTGCAGCTGGAATGGGAACCGAAGGGCCGTGGGGATGATTTTTGCAACGCGATTTTGCTTGACCAAATATCACGTTTAAAATATGTAGTGGGCATCAAAAAAAAAATAGTATTCAGGAGAAGGCTTATTATGGGGATTCAGGAGCGCAAAGAGCGTGAAAAAGAGCGTCGCCGGCAGCAGATCATGGTGGCTGCCAAACGCGTTTTTTCCGAAAAGGGCTTCAACAAGGCCACCATGGAGGACATTGCCCACCAGGCCGAATTGAGCCCGGGGACCCTGTACCTGTATTTTAAGAACAAGGAGGAGTTATACGCCTCGTTGTCCCTGCGCATTCTGCAATACCTGCTGATTCGCGTCGAACATGTGGATACCGAAGATGTGCCCAGTCCCGAGGAGAAGGTCAAATCCCTCATGAATGCCATGTACGACGTCTACGAGTTCGATCCTCTGATTATTATCAACATGTTTCATCTGCAATCAAGTGAAACCCTTAAAAATTTATCGCCCGAGCTGATGTCGGAAATAAAGGCCCTTTCGCAAAAATCCCTGGGGGCCATCGCCAAGATTTTCGAACAGGGCATCAAGGCCGGCAAATTTATCGAGCGTCATCCGGTCGCCCTGGCGGACATTTTCTGGTCCCTCTTTTCCGGTGTGGTGCTCTGGGAAGCCAGCAAAAAAATCATTGACGACGAAAAGGACTACCTCAAGGAGACCCTGGAGATCGCTTTCGAAATTTTTTACCGGGGGCTGCTTAAATAGTGCCTATCCATAAATGGTAGATTTTGGTTCCTGGTCCCGCCGCCGGTCTGCAAGCCCGCCCCGTTTGGCCCTCCCCTGACGTCATTCCTGAAAAAGACGCGCAATCTCATCCACTTCAAATTCCGGCCAACCGGCAGGTTCGCCGTCCTGGTAGGCGACAACCCCCTGGCCGGGGTTCTGGACCTCCCCAATGAGGGCGGCGGCGATGCCCTGATCGTTGATGGCCCGCCGCAGGCCGTCGGCTGCTTCAGACCGACAGACGATCAGCAACGAACCCGAACCGATCAGTCCCAAAGGCTCAATATCCAAGGCGGCACAGATACGGGCGGTGGGCGGCAGCAGCGGGATGCGGTCCAGATGAATAGCGATGGCATGACCGCCGGCCGCACTCAATTCGCTGAGCGCCGTGGCGAGCCCCCCTTCGGTGACGTCGTGCATGGCGCTGACCCCGGCCGTGGCCCGTGCGATGGCCGCTTCGGGCAGGATGCTGATGTGATCCTCCAGCGCACGCCCGGCGGCGAGTTCCGCATCGCCGAGACCCGCGGCCTTGAGGCGTTCGGCAAAGGCGTGGGCGATGATGGCCGTGCCCTCCACTGCCACGCCCTTGGTCAAAAGGATGCGATCCCCCGGTCGTATGCTTTTTTTGTCGATGAGATCCGCGCGTTCCATGGCGGCCCCCAAGGTGCCCACCACCACCGGCCGTCGGACCGCATCGGTGATTTCGGTATGACCACCGCACAGGGTGATGCCCCAGGCCGTGCAGGCCTGATGGATATCGGTCATGACCTGGACAATCTGGGAAGGGGTCGATCCGGCGGGAAACAGCAGGGTCGTCATGAGCCACTGGGGGACGGCGCCTGCGGTGGCAATATCGTTGGCATTGATCAGCACGGTGTAGGTGCCGATCCGGTCGGTGACAAAGGTGATGGGGTCCGAGGTCACCACCAGGGTGTCCCGGCCGGTCATATCGATGGCGGCCGTGTCTTCCCCGATGCCCGGTTTGATCAGGAAGCGCGGATCGTCCTGGTTCAGGTGGCCGAAAAACTCTTCCAGCAGATCGCTGGGGAATTTGCCGTTGGGCAGGGGCAGCCCGCCGCGTACGATCTTGACGATAGCGTTCAGGGAGGCCGCCCGGAAATCGCAAACGATGTGGCCCTCCGGATCCGTGCGGCCCTCGTCCAGCAGGGCGGTCAAGGCGCCGGCCCGCCGGCCGGCATCCATATCAAAATGAAAATCCCCCACGACGAGAACCGTCTGCGGTGCGATCTGCAGCCGCTCGGCGGCCAGCAGGACACCGTCCGGGTGGGGTTTGGGGCGCACGGGGTCGTCGCGGGTAATCACCACATCGAAATCGTCGATGGTGAGATCGGAGAACTGCTCCAGGGCCGTTACCACCGAGGCCCGGCTGTTGCGGGTGATGATGCCGATGGGCAGCTGGCGCTCTTTCAGGAAGTGAAGGAGGTGCCGGACACCGCCGTTGGGATGGGAGCGTCGCGCCGCTTCAAGCTCCATGGCATTGAGCACCGCGTGGGCTTCGGCCTGGCGTGCGTCGTCGCGGAGGCTGCCGATGAATTCCAGAATGGCTTGGTCCGGGGGGCAGCCAATGGATCGTTTGACCGCCTGGAAATCAATGGCACCCGGTTTGGTCAGGGTGCCGTCAAAGTCAAAAAGCACGGCTTTTACCCGATAAGCTTGCATTTTCCAGTCCACAACTTGCCATTCGGCCATTGTCGTTAGGAGCGCTATCCAGGCCGCGGCACTGCGCCGAGTCCGGTCGTCAAAACGAGGGTCGTTTTAGTGGCGACCCAAGCATCTGTCAAGCGGATTCAGCCGGCCGGCGGCCTGTCCTGGGGCGACAACGTATCCGGATCGTAGACCTGAGTGGCCAGGTAGTCTTCCAGGCGTTGGGCGCGGCGGATCAGCTCCACGGTGCCGTCGGCGTTGAGCAACAGCTCTTTGGGCTGCAGCCGTCCGTTGTAGGTAAAGCCCATGGCTTGACCGTGGGCGCCCGTATCGTGGATCACCAGCAGGTCGTTTTCCCGGATCTCCGGCAGCGGCCGCTGGATGGCAAACTTGTCGTTGTTCTCGCAGAGGGCCCCCACCACGTCCACCACCCGGACAGGGGTGTCATGGTTGCGGCCCGGAACGGTAATATGATGGTAGGCGCCGTACATGCCGGGACGCATGAGGGACGACATGCAGGCATCGACCCCCACGTATTCCCGATAGATGGATTTGTGGTTGATGGCCTGTGTGACGAGTACCCCGTGGGGACCGGTCATGAAACGACCGCATTCCATGGCCAGGCCGGGCCGGTAGCCGTTGACCGATTGAAAGGCCTGGAAGAGGTCTTCCACGTCGGCGGCCAGGGCGTCCAGGTTGAAAATGGCCTGGTCGGGCTGGTAGGGAATGCCGATCCCGCCGCCGATGTTGACGAATTCGAACTGAATGCCGGTGCGGCGTCCGACCCGGGCGGCGATGTCCAGGATCATGCGGGTGGTTTCCACGATATTGCGGTAGTCCAGTTCGTTGGAGGCGATCATGGTGTGAAGCCCGAATCGTCGCGCGCCGCGCTGGATGGCCAGCTGGTAGGCGTTCACGATCTGCTCGTGGCTGACCCCGTATTTGGATTCCGCCGGGTTGCCGATAATGGCGTTGCCGGTGCGCCGGGGACCGGGATTGTAGCGGAAGGAGATGAGGTCCGGAAAGGGATCCAGCTTGTCCACCAGGGAGATATCGTCCAGGTTGATGATGCTGCTGCCCTCGGCCAGGGCGGCCGCGAATTCTTCGCGCGTCGTATTGTTGGAAGTGAACATGATGGCCTCCCCCCGCCCTCCGGCCATGCGCGCCAGGACCAGTTCGGGGATGGAGCTGCAGTCGAACCCGAAGCCCATCGCCTGCATGATCTTCAGGATGCGCAGATTGGGTAGCGCCTTGACGGCGAAATATTCGCGGAACGCGGCATGGGTCTTGAAGGCCTCGATCAGGTGGCGGCCGGTTTCCCGGATGCCGATTTCGTCATAGATGTGAAACGGTGTTCCGAAGTGCTCCGCGATGTCGTTCAGAGCAGGGTAGAGACGGTTTTGGAAATCGGCTGACATGGGCATGGCGCAACCCCTTTCTTACAATTCTTTCAAACGGCGGCGCGCAGGCCGCCGGCAAGGGCTGCCACGCTTGCCAAAGCGTGGCAGCAGGTTGTAGCAGACAAAATGCGATTTATCCATCATGACCGCAAAAGGCCCTATTCCTCCGCACCGATGGGGATCATGGCCGTTTCCTTGAGGGTGGACAGGACCACATGGGTGCAGGTCTGCGCGATGCCGTCGATGGCGCCGATCTCCTCCTGCAGCAGGCGGTTCAACGCTTCGGGATCGGCCACCCGCAGCTTGACCAGAAACCGGTCCGGTCCGGCAATGAAATGGATCTCCTGGATGGCCGCAATCCGGGACAGAGCGTCGGCCACCGCGGTGCGAAAGGCCGGCCCGCGGGTTTCGACAAAGACGAAGGCTACCAGGGCGCGGTTGAAACGCCGGGGGTTCAAGCGGACCTCATAGCCATCGATGTAGCCCTGGCTTTCCAGCTTGCGGATGCGTTCCAGGACGGCGGAAGGGGCCATGTTCACCTGGCGGGCCACCTCTACATTGGGGATGCGGGCCTTGCGCTGCAGTATGCTGAGAATTTCATAGCCAATGTCGTCGATCATTCTTTATATCTCCAAATTGAACGTAAAATATTTATAAATATTTATTATGTCAAGAACAATATTCTGTAATATTGAAAAATAAAAGAACATATGGCCGGGAGCGGCTTGATGTGCTTTAAGCGACCGAACAGATTGCGCTTTTCCGCAGGAATGGTATGGTGGCGTCCTGTTGTGGGCCCTTTAATGGCCTTTCCGGGGGCGCTGTCGGGCGTTCGGCCAACAAGATGGGACAGATCGGTATGAGCGCACGAAAATGGAAAATTCTTTTCATTTATCCGCCGTTTCTCGCGCCGCGCATCCACGCGGACGAGATCCGCGCCCTGCCAATGGGCCTCTATCATGTCGCGGCGGCCATGAAAGCCGCGGGCCACGAGGTGACCCTGCTCAACCTCAACGACCATCGGCCTGGCATGGATCAGGTCATGCAGATGATCCGGGAATTCCAGCCGAAGGTGGTGGGTTTTTCGATCTTAAATGCCAACCGCTGGGGCGGGATCGATCTGGCCCGACGGATCAAGGCGCTGGATGCGGGCATCGTCACGGTTTTCGGCGGGATCGGGGCCAGCACGCTCTGGGAGCATTTGCTGACCCACTTCGAAGCCATTGATTACGTGGTGATCGGGGAGGGGGAAAACACCTTCAAGGGTCTCGTACACTGTCTCGCCAACCAGGGCGGGGCGGACATCGACCGGTTGGGGGGGCTGGCCTTCCGCCGGGACGGGCGGCCCGTGCGGACCCCGTGCGATCCCTTTATCGAAGATCTCGATCACCTGCCGGATCCTTCGCGCTACTTCACCTACCAGCACCTCTCGCTGACACGGGGCTGCCCCGCCGATTGCCGTTTTTGCGGTTCGCCAGGGTTCTGGGGCCGCCGGGTGCGCTGGCATTCCCCGGCCTACTTTGTCGATCAGATCGAGCGCCTGGCCTCCCGGGGGGTATCCTTCTTTTATTTCTCCGACGATACGTTCACCCTGCGCAAGCAAAGCGTGCTGGCGGTGTGCCGCGCCATCATCGAGCGAGGGCTCGCGATCCACTGGGCGGCCATATCCCGGGTGGACACCGTGGACGAGGAAATCCTGCGCTGGATGCGCCGGGCCGGGTGCATCCAGATCAGCTACGGCATCGAAAGCGCCAATGCCGAGGTACGCCGGTTTCTGGACAAACGCATCAAGATCGAAGACGTCCAGGCCGCTTTTGCGGCCACCCGCCGCTGCGGTATCCTGCCGCGGGCTTACTTTATTTACGGCTGCCCCGGCGACAATGAGAAGACCATGCAGGAGGCGCTCGACCTGATGCGGGCGATCAAACCTTTGGGGGCCATTTTTTACATTCTCGATATTTTCCCGGGCACGCGGCTCTACGATGATTACCGGGCCCGCACCGGCCGGACGGACGATCTCTGGCTGGCGCCCATCGAAGATATGCTCTATTTTGAAACCGATCCTGCCATGGATAAGGAAACCGTGCTGGCGCAGGGACGCATGCTGCGCGACGGCTTTCATAAGCTGCTGCCGACGTTTGCCGAAGATCTCGAACTGCTGGACGACCCGGAGTTCTACCCCCTGCATGCCGATTTTCTCTCCCGGCTGGCCATGACCTTTCATCGGGGAGACTATGCCCGCATTGCGGCCATTCCGGACAAGCACCAAACAGCCGAAAAGCTTTACCGGCGTGCGCTGACCTATGCGCCGGACGCCCGTGCTTTTCTGGGCCTGGGGATGCTGTGCCAGGAGCGTGGCGCTTACGCCGCGGCCGCCGAAATTCTGATGCGCGGACTCGAACAGCATCCGGGCGACGTCGAGCTGCAAACCTGTGCGGCGCTCAACGATATGAACCAGGGCGCTTACGGCCAGGCCCTCGAACGCCTGCTGCAGCTGGAGGCAACCCCTCAAGTCCGCCAGTGGATCGACCATTGTCAGGCGGCTGTCGGTTCCTGAGAACAGGGGGAAGGGGCATGGCCTTGCAGGAAAACATTTCACTCAAACCTTACAACACCATGGGGGTGGAGGCCCGGGCACGGTTTTTTCTGCCGGTCGCCAGCCGGGAAGGGCTGGCGGACGCCCTGGCCGATATCCCTTCCGGGCAGCGCCTGCTGGTTTTGGGCGGGGGCAGCAATATCCTTTTTACCCGGGATTTCGACGGGCTGGTGTTGAAAAACCAGATCGAGGGATGCGAGGTGCTGGCGGAGGATCGGCAGCATGTCCGGATCCGGGCCGGGAGCGGTGCGGACTGGCATACGTTTGTGTGCTGGTGTCTGCGGCAGGGCTATTACGGGCTCGAGAATCTGTCGCTCATCCCAGGGACGGTGGGAGCGGCCCCGGTGCAAAATATCGGCGCCTATGGGGTCGAGGCGGGCACGACGATCGAAGCGGTGGAGGCCATCGACCTGCAAAACGGCATGCGCCGCAGCTTCGCAGCCGAAGCCTGTCGGTTCGCTTACCGCTACAGCATTTTCAAGGGCCCCTGCCGGGACCGGTTTTTTATCACCGCCGTGACCTTCCGCCTGTCCAAAACGCCTCATCTGGCAACTTCCTATGCCGATGTCCGGCAGGCCCTCGCCCAAAGGTCTTCGGGGGTGACGGCCCAGGAGCTGAGCGACATCATCTGCGCCATCCGGCGGCACAAGCTGCCCGACCCGCAAGACCTTCCCAATGCCGGCAGTTTCTTCAAAAACCCGGTGGTCGCCCGTCAGCGTTACCAGCACCTGGCCGCACGCTTCCCCGGCCTGCCGTCCTATCCGGTGGACGATGCGACCGTTAAAATCGCGGCCGGATGGATGATCGACTACTGCGGCTGGAAAGGCCGCCGCCGGGGCTCCTGCGGCGTCTATGCCAAACAGGCCCTGGTACTGGTGAATTACGGCGGCGCCACCGGCCGTGAGATCCTGGATTTGGCCGAAACGGTGCAGGACGCCGTCGAAGCCCTATTCGGCATCCGGCTGGAGCCCGAGCCCTTGATCCTTTAATCTCTCCTCGGGCACGGTGCGCGCGCTGCCATGGCGGTGTTTTTAGCCGTGCCGGCCCGATTGACTTATCCGCCCCCGATGCGCATTATGTGCGCAATGACCCCACAGCGGTTCAACCGTTTGCAGGATAAATTGAAAAAGGAGAGATCAGATGATCAGCGAGAAAATGAATGCGGCCTTGAATGCCCAGGTGACCAAGGAGATGTATTCGGCCTACCTTTACATGGCCATGTCCTCCTACAGCAATTCCATCGGGCTCAAAGGCTTTGCCAAATGGTTCATGGTCCAATACCATGAGGAGATGTTTCACGCCATGAAGATGTATGAATACATCCACAGTCAGGGCGGCGCCGTCGTCCTCAAGGCCATCGACGAGCCCCCGGCCGCCTTCGAAGGGCCGTTGGACATGTTCACCAAGACCCTGGCCCACGAACAAATGGTGACCCGCTCCATCAACGATCTCATGGAAATCGCCATCAGCGAAAAAGACCACGCCACGCAGATTTTCCTGCACTGGTACGTGACCGAACAAATTGAAGAAGAAGAAAACGACAACGACATCATCCAGCAGCTCAAGCTGATCCAGGAGCATCCCCAGGGCCTGCTGATGCTCGACCGTGACCTGGCCCAGCGCACGGCGACGGTCCCCCTCGATTTCAGTCAGGGCGTTTCCGGCGGCAGTGCCTGATAACCCGAGACGGCTTTTTTCCCTCTATAAACACATCCTGGATGCCGGCCAAGAACGGTCGGCATCCAAGGCCTTCTTCCCCCACCCATCCCAGCGGACTTCCTGATTTTCCTATGACGGGTCAAGATCCATCCCCTTCAATGTTTAGGTTGCCCCGTGTTTGCAAAGGCTTGCCAGCCGTATGGCGCGATTCCTGGAAGGCGATCATAAATATGCGGCAATAGTGTCGCGATACGCGGCATATGAATACAAATAATTTTATCAATAATCTCAATGTGTTGGCATTGAGCAGAGGAGACAGCCGCGGCAATATTGCCGCGGCTGTCTCTTTTAAATTGGCTTCATAAGTAAAAATTATTAATAAAATCAGATAGTAAAAATAATTTTTAGATTTGGCATCATGCTTGCTCTAAGTCAGGGCAAGAATCAATTCGTTTCAGGAAAACAGAGGTGTCTATGCTCAGGGTCTTGATGATTGATTCTCTGCCGGAACAAAGCTCGCTCATCGGGGGCATGCTTAAAGACTGGGGTCATTCGGTGACGGTCGTATCGAGCGGCGCCAAAGCGTTGGCGGATGGTACGCGAAAGACTTGGCAGCTTGTGTTTATCGGTCTGGAAAAATTATCGATGGAGGGTATGGAATGGATTGCCCGCATGCGACGCACATGGCCCGGGGCTTTGCTGATTGTGATCGGCGATTTGGATCAGCCGGATTTCGAACGTCAGGTGCGAACCCAGGGGATAGATTTCTATTTGCAGAAAGCCAGTGATTTGCCCCGGCTGAAAATTCTTATGCAGCATTTCGAAAACAAATGCTTCTGCCCAAAGGACGTTTCTGAAAATTGGCCGAAGACCATGACGTCCGATGGGCAAAACCTCTTCAACCGAAAGGAGAAACGATGAAAAGGCATATGACGGTTGTGATGATTGTGGTTGTTTGGGCAATGTGTGCCGCCTTTGTGGTGGGTTGCGCCGGAAGCTACGGCACCTGGGACGAACAATGGTACAGCGAGCATCCCATGACCCAGGAGGAGGTCATCGCCCACTGGGGGCCGCCGGAGAAGATCATTTCCAATGACGATGGCATGCAGGAACTGGTCTATCAACGCGCCTTTCCGCCGGGTGGTGCCAAAGCCCGCTTTGTCTACATGGTCAAAGATGGGAAGGTGATCAAGGAGTGCTGGAAGCATTAGCAGCGGAAAGGGCCGTGGCTCACAGGGCCATCGGCCTCTAAACGGCAGAACGCTACCCCCCTGGTTATGACACAAAGTCCCTTCTCCGGCCGGCTTTCAGGGCCGGCCGGAGAAGATCCCGTCCCCTGCCGCAGCCCCTCTTGCCACTAAATAGTGCCCATCCATAAATGGCATCTTTTGGCCCCTGGCGGCGTTCTCGCCTCCTGTCGGTCCTCGGCGTAGCCCAAGCTACGCCTGCGGGCGCCAGTCGGCGGCGGCCTTGCCAGGAACCAAAATCTACCATCTCTGGATGGGCACTAAATAAGGATTGCCATTCGCCCCTATTCCCGATTATGTTCCCCCTGTCCGGCAGCCCCGGCCCCAATCGCAGGTTTTGATTGCGGGCTGAAACCGTGGGCCGCCCCCCCAACGATGATCCCTGCGCTTCCGGAGCTTCCGGGAGCCCGATGAAGGTGCCCGATCATGACTGACGCACCGGACGCTCCCCATACACGCGAACGATTGCAGCCAGAAGAAATGGAACGCTGGTATCTCTCCGTATTCGAAAACACGGGGACGGCGATGGCCATCTTGGAGCAGGATCTTACCCTGCACAGTTTCAATTCGGAATTCGTCCGCTTGACCGGTATTCCGGCGGAAGAATTACGGCGCCGGCGGGTTTTCAGGGAACTGGTGGACGACGCGGATTATATCCGCTTGAGCGTTTACCACGAGCAGCGCTGCCGGGAGGGCGGCAAGGCCCCTTCGGAGTACGAATTAGAACTGCTGACACGCGGTGGGGACCGGAAAATCGTCGCTCTGAAGGCTGACGTGATTCCCGGCACCCGCCGGACCATCGTTTCCCTGGTGGATATTTCGCGCCGCAAACAGGCGGAACAGGCCTACCGCGAAAGCCAGGAGCAATTGAAGCGCCTTTTGGATAACATGCCGGGCATGGCTTACAGCATCGAGGACGACGAGGACAAAACCATTTCCATGGTCAGCCGCGGGGCCCTGGCATTCACCGGTTTCGATCCCGAGACACTGGTGGGCGGCAAATTCGCGGACCGTTTTGAAAAGCACATTCATCCGGACGATGCCGACGAGGTCCGGATGACGGTGGAAACCGCCCTTGAAGCCGGACAGCCTTTCGAAACCGTCTTTCGTCTGCGGATGGCTTCCGGGAACTACAAATGGGTCCGCAATCGGGGGGTTGGGGTCTATGACGCCCAGGGGCGTCTGCGGCGTCTGGAAGGGCTCGTCACCGACATCGATGCCGCCAAGCAGGCCGAGCTGGAGCTTTGCAAGGAAAACCAGCGGCTGCGATCCAGCATTCAGGACCGCTTTCGTTTCGGGCCGATCCTGGGGCGCAGTACGCCCATGCAGAACGTCTACGAAATGATCCTGAAGGCGGCCGCCTCCAGCGCCAATGTGGTCATCTACGGCGAATCGGGCACCGGCAAGGAACTCGTATCGCGCGCCATCCACGACCTCAGCGACCGCCGGGAGCAGGCCTTTGTGCCCGTCAATTGCGGCGCCATTCCCGAAAGCCTGCTGGAGAGCGAATTCTTCGGTTATAAGAAAGGGGCTTTCACCGGGGCCGATCGCGACAAACACGGTTATCTCGATTTGGCCCACGGCGGGACCCTTTTTCTGGATGAAGTCGGCGAGATCGGACCGGCCATGCAGGTCAAACTGCTGCGGGCCATCGAAGGCGGCGGGTATACGCCGGTGGGCGGCAAATCCCTTCACAAGGCGGACATCCGCATCGTGGCGGCCACCAACCGCGACACGTTGCAGATGGTCCGCGAGGGGCGGATGCGGGAAGATTTCTACTACCGGATCCATGTCATTCCCGTCCACCTTCCCCCTTTGCGGGAGCGCCTGCCGGATATTCCGCTGCTGGTGGAACACTTTTTGACGTCATACGGTGACGAGGGGCGGCGGCGTTACCCCCTTCCGGGAACGGTCATGGAAGCGCTCATGCGCCATCCCTGGCCGGGCAATGTCCGCGAACTGCAAAACGTTTTGCACCGCTACGTTACCCTGGGGCGATTGGTCCTGGAGGACAATCATGGCGGCGGGCCCGACCATCCCAAGGCCGGGGCGGCTGTCGGAAGCGACGCCGGCCGGATGTTGGCGGAAGCCCTGGGGCGTTTCGAAAAGGACTACCTGCTGGACCAACTGCAGCAGCACCGCTGGCATGTCGGCCGCACGGCCGCTTCACTGGGTATCGACCGCCGGACGCTGCAGCGCAAGATGAAGCGTTTCGGGCTCTATTAGACGTCACCCCTCTAAGCGTTTTTCGCCCGGTCCACCGGATGCGGACCAGGTCCCCGAAGGCGGACCGATTCCCCCGGCGGAAATCCGTTCCGGTGTAGCGGCCCTGCTTCGATGCCTTGCCAAAGGCGCTGATCAGCGCCATATTTACATGGCTTGAACAGGCGGCAATAGGGGATGGCATTCCACCGGGATTTTATCGCCGCGGGTGGAGAAAACTGCGCGCTTTATTCGAACAGGCCGGCCGGCGTGACAGCACAAGGGAGGGCGGACCGGCCAACGAAAACCACCTCTGGAGAAGGGAGACATCATGGCCCAGAAAATCCTGATTGCCTTGGACGATTCGGAAAATGCCCAACGCGCCGTCAACTATGTGGCGGACAACTTCCAGAATCATGCGTCGATCACTCTTTTCAGCGTGTTGACGGACACCGCCAGTCTGTGTGACATGAACAGCCCTGAATTGACGCCGCTTTTCAGGTCCGAGCAGGCGAGTTTCTGCCAACTGGAAGACAAGAAGCACAGCCTCATCAAAGCGGCCTGTGAGAAGGGCAAGCAGATCCTCGAAGAGGCCGGCTGGGATCCGGCCTACATTACGATCAAGGTGGGGCCCAAACGAAAGGGGGTGGCCCGGGACATTGTCCAGGAGGCGGCCCAGGGCTGCGACCTGGTCGTGATCGGCAAACACGGGGTGTCCGGCATCCGGGAATTCTTTATGGGCAGTATCCCCCAGAAAGTGCTTCAGCTGGCGAAGGATGTATCAGTGCTCATCGTCAACTAGTGTCCGTCCAGAGGTGGCATCTTTCGGTCCCGGCCGGCGTTCTCGCTCTTTGGAAATCCTCGACGTAGCCGGGCTACGCCTGCGGTTTCCAAATCGCTGCGGCCTTGGCCGGAACCAAAATCTACCACCTCTGGACGGACACAAGGTGGTATCTCTGAATGAACAAGGCGGTTTCTTTGGGAGAGGCCGCCTTAGACGTTTCATCTTACAGTCCCGCACGTCCGGCTCGCATTTTATTAAGGAGCGGTATGTTTACCATCAAGGAAGTGCTTTCCACCGAGGTCGCGCCGGCCCTGGGGTGTACCGAACCTGTCGCCATCGCGCTGGGTGCGGCTGCGGCCGCGACGTTGATCGCGGGTGCGGTGCGTCAGATTGAGGTGGCCGTCGATCCGAATATCTACAAAAACGGGTTGGCCGTATCCATTCCGGGTACCGACGGGCTTTCCGGATTGGACCTGGCGGCGGCGATCGGAGCTGTGGCCGGCAATCCCCACCTCGGACTGCAGGTGCTCGACCCGGTGGACGACCAGGCCGTGGCGCAGGCCCGGCAGCTCATTGCGAACAACAGCGTCCGGGTCCGTTTGCTGGAAGACCGCCAGGGACTCTATATCCATACCACGGTGAGCGGTGACAAGGACCGGGCCGAGAGCGTCATCCGCGAAAGTCATGACAATATCGTGGCCCTGCGGTTCAACGGCCAGGCGGTTTGCGACCATCCTCTGGTTGCGATCGCGGGCGGTGCCGGCGGCGGCCCGGTCCGGGCCGATTTGGAAGCGTGGCTCAAGACACTGTCCCTCAAGGACCTCCTGGCCATGGTGGACGATCTGGACGATGACGACTTCGCCTTTTTGCAGGAGGGCGTCGACCACAACATGCAGCTGGCCGAATACGGCCTCAAGTTCGGTCCGGGACTGAACGTGGGCATGGCCTTTGAGCGCCTGGTGCGCCAGCGGCTGCTTTGCAAGGACATGGCCATGGCGGCTCGCATCCTGGCCTCGGCCGCGGCCGATGCCCGCATGGCCGGTGTCAAGCTGCCGGCCATGAGTTCGGCGGGCAGTGGCAACCACGGGCTGACCGCCGTCCTGCCCATCCGGGCGGTAAAAGATTATGTCGAATGTTCGGATAAGGTCTTCCTGGAGGCCATCGCCCTCAGCCACCTGCTGACCGCCTATGTCAAAACCCACACCGGTCGCCTGTCCGCGGTCTGCGGCTGCTCGATCGCAGCCGGGGCCGGGGCGACGGCCGGCATCACCTATCTCCTGGGCGGCCAGCTAAAGCATATCGCCGGCGCCATCACCAATCTGACCGAGGATCTGGCCGGGGTCATCTGCGACGGCGCCAAAGCCGGCTGCTCCCTCAAACTGGCCACGGCCGCCGGGTCGGCGGTCCAGGCGGCTCTGTTCGCCTTGCAGGGGGTGAACGTGCTGGCCACGGACGGCATCATCGGCCATTCCCCGGAACAGACCATGCAGAACGTGGGCACCCTCAGCACCCAGGGCATGGTGGAAACCGACCGCACGATCCTGAAAATCATGTTGGAAAAGAAATTCCAGAACATTTAAAAGGCTGCTTATTGTCGAGACCGCCTGCCATGCGCTTACGGGACCAGCTGGAACAATGGTTGCTCAAACGAGCCGATCAGTGGGTTGACCGCCGGCCGCAACGGCCTGTCCGCCCGCCGCGCCTGGCCCGGGCCCGCCTCGTGGCCCACCGGGGCGCCTACGACAACCAGCAGGTTTTCGAGAACACCCTCCCGGCCTTCGAACGGTTCCGGCGGGCGGGGGGCTGGGGGATCGAACTGGATGTGCGCTGGACACGCGACGGGGTGCCCGTCATCTCCCACGATCCGGACGGCCGGCGGTTGTTCGGTGTCGATCACCCCATTGCCGACATGGATTTGGCAACCCTGCGGCAGCGTCTTCCCCTGGTACCGCCCCTGGCCGACATCGTGACCCGTTTCGGCGGGCGGCTGCACCTGATGGTGGAAATCAAGTGTCTGCCGCCCAGGGATCGGCGCTCCTCGGCCGCCCTTCTCCAGCGTCATTTCGACGGACTCACCCCATCCCGGGACTATCATTTTCTCAGCCTGGATCATCGTCTATTGCAGCAGCTTGCGTTCACCCCCAGGGAGGCCTGCATCCCGATCGCCCGCGTCAATTCCGGGAAGGTCAGACGCATGGCCGAAATTTATGGCTGGGGAGGGGTTGCCGGCCACTATGCTCTGATCCGGCGGCGGCAGGTGGCGGCTCTCCATCGCCGTGGTTTTCGGGTCGGCACCGGATTCGTCAATTCCGCCAACAGTCTCCACCGTGAACTCAATCGGGGCGTGGACTGGCTGTTTTCCGACCGGCCGCTGGGGCTGCAGCGCATGGTATCGTCTTCTATGCCGGGGCAAGCAGGTGCCGGTCCGGAACGATAGGGTGTGTTGATTCACCGGGGTGCTCCCGCCGGAGCCTTTATCCGTGGGGAGGGGCGGGCCTGACCCGATAGAGGAGGATGGCCCCGATTACAAAGAGCACCATGACCGAAGCGATGCTGGTGCGGGTGGCCAGATCCGCCACCCAGGGCAAGGCTTCCGGGGAGGGGGCATAATGCCGTAAAATGCGCCGGGCGACCAGCCCCACCGTTCCCATCAGGGCCGGACCGATGATGACCGCAAATTTCCCCAGCATGTTGTAGAGTCCGAAATACTCCGCCGAACGGCCTTCGGGGATCAGGCGGGCGTAGTAGGAGCGGCTCAACGCCTGGATACCGCCCTGGACCAGACCCACCGCCAGAGCAAGGCCAAAAAATTCCCAGCGATGGTGCATGCAAGCGCCCCATAGGGTGATCAGCATATAAAGGCCCAGGGCCAGGAAAAGGCTTTGCCGGGTACCCCAGCGCTGACCGAGACGACCGAAAAGCAGGGCGGCCGGAAACCCCACGAACTGGACGAGGAGCAGGGCGGTAATCAGGTCGGTAGCGGCGAAACCCAGCGACAAGCCGTAGTCCACCGCCATGCGAATGATGGTGTCGACACCGTCGATATAGAACCAGTAGGCCAGGAGGAAGAGAAACAGCGGTTTGCGGTTGCGGGCCTGCCGCAGGGTGGTGATGAGTTGGCGCCAGGCCCGTCGAAGGGTGTTCCCCCCGGAGGCTGTAGGATTGACCGGTGGTTCGGGAACCCAGTGAAAGGTGACCAGGCTGAATCCGCCCCACCAAACCGCCACGGTCAGAAAAGACCACTGGACGGCCGCCCCGCTGTCGGCCAGACCGAACCAGTGGGGCTTCAGCGTCATGAGGACGTTGACCAGCAAAAGCAGACCCCCGCCGAGATAGCCGGTGGCATAGCCCAGGGCCGAAACCCGGTCCAGATCCTGGCGGCCGGCCACGCACGGCAGCAGCGCATCGTAAAAGATAAGGGCCCCGGAAAAACCGATCAGGCTTGCACCGTAACACAGGAGGGCGCCCAGCCAGCGGCCCTGGGGCCAAAAGAAGAGAGTAGCCGTGGCCGTTACGCCCAAAAAGGTGAAAACGGCCAAAAACCGTTTGCGCAACCCGCCCCGGTCGGCGATGGCGCCCAATACCGGGGCCCAGGCCGCTACCAGGAGGCCGGCCAGGGCATTGCCGAAGCCCAGGCGGGCGGTGCTGATATTGACATCGACGCCGATACTCCAGAATTGTTTGAAGAATACCGGGAAAAAGCCGGCCATGACCGTGGTGGCGAAGGCGGAGTTGGCCCAGTCGTAGAGGGCCCAGCCCCAGACGGCTCGACGATGTGGATCGGGCGGCATGTCGATAGATTCCTGGTGGTTGCTGCGGCAATTGCCCGTGCCCTCAGTGGGTGTTTCCTTTGCAAAAAGGGGGGGGCGGGCTAGCACCTGTCGTTAGGTAAAGGCGGGAGCCGGCCATCGGTGCCATATCCTTCCCCCGTCGAGGGCGGTGCGGCGCCGGCTTCCCCTATCTGTGCTGGGAAAGGCATAGGACCGATCCGACGGTGTTGTCAACCACCCTTGCCAGTTGCTTTTCTATGGACACAGGGGTAGGCTGCCGATTTCATGACGTCTTGACAGACCCCAATGGGCCATGGGGATAGCCCAAAAATTGCTATGAAGATGTTGCTATCACGATATCGCCCTGTTTGGCTGGGCGTCCTGGCCGTTGCCTGTGCCGCCGTGATCTCCTTGAGCCTTTACAGCCTGTACCTCTACCATCAGGTGGAGACGCGGTTTTCCGGCCGCCGCTGGAGTATTCCGTCGCAGATTTTCTCCGACGTCACGCTCCTCTATCCCGGACTGCGCGTCAACCGCTCTCTTTTTGAAGCTAAACTGCTGCGCCTGGGCTACCGTCCTGTCAATAAAACACCCCAAAGGGAGGGGGAGATGCGGGTTAGACCCGGCGCCATCGAACTCTTCCTCCATCATCTGAATTTGCCGGAAGACGACCGAGAGGGGTATGGGGTACGCCTGAAATTCGAGCGTCAGACCCTGACTGCCCTGGAGCGCATGTCCCCCGGTCCGCCCCTGTCGTTGGTCACCCTGGAGCCCGAGTCCCTGGGGCTTTTTTTCGGACCCGAACGGGAGCAGCGGGAGCTGATCGCCATCGACCAGCTCCCCCGGCATGTCATCGATGCCGTCCTGGCCGCCGAGGACAGCCGTTTTTACGACCATATCGGTCTGGACTGGCGGGGCATCGTGCGGGCGTTGGTGGCCAATATGCGTTTCGGCGGGATCCGCCAGGGGGGCTCCACCATCACCCAGCAGCTGGCCAAGAATTTCTTCCTTACCCCGGAACGGACCCTGACGCGCAAGTTAAAGGAAATGATGCTGGCCCTGGTCATCGAGGCCCGCTACGACAAGGCCACGATTCTCGAAATCTATCTCAACGAAATCTACTTCGGGCAAAACGGTTCGGTGTCGGTCAACGGCATCGGCGAAGCGAGCCGGTTCTATTTCGACAAGCCCGCCCGGGAGCTGACCGTCGGCGAAGCCGCCACCCTGGCCGGTCTGATCAAAAGCCCCAACACCTACTCGCCATATATCGATCCCGCGCGCTGTCGTGCGCGGCGCGACACGGTCCTGGCCGCCATGCAACAGCACGGCTGGATTTCCGCAGCGGACGAGGCGGCGGCCCTCCAGACGCCCGTGCAGACGGCCGGTACCAGCGTCCGCCACAGCGCCCCGGCCTACTTTATCGACTATCTTTCGGGCCAGCTTGCCGAACTCTACGCCCCTGAAGACTTGGCCTCCCTGGGGCTTTCCATCTACACCACCATCGATACCCAGGTGCAGCAGGCCGCTGAAACCGCTCTGGCCAAAGGCCTGGCCCGCCTTGAGAAAACCCTGCCGGCCGGCGGGAAACCGTCATCCGCCGAGCCCCTGCAGGGCGCCATTGTGGTGCTGAAGCCCCAGACCGGCGCCGTCCTGGCCATGGTCGGGGGGCGGGACTACGGCCTGAGCCAGTTCAACCGGATCACCCAGGCTCGGCGTCAGGCCGGCAGCACTTTCAAGGTGTTTACCTATTTGGCAGCCCTGGAGGACAACTTCACGCCGATATCCGCCCTTTCCAATGAACCCCGCACCTATAGGGTGGACGGCAAACCCTGGCAGCCGCGCAATGCGGGTGTGCTGGACACCCCGGTGATCAGCCTGCGGGAAGCCCTGGCACGATCGGTCAATCGCGCCACCGTGGATCTGGCCATGCGCGTCGGTCTGGATGCGGTGGTGCGCACGGCCCGGCAGTTCGACTTCTCCACCCCGCTGAAATCCTATCCTTCCCTGGCGCTGGGGGCGGTGGATGTCATTCCCCTCGAGCTGGCCCGGGCCTACTGCGTCTTTCCGGCCGCGGGTCTTCTCCCCAATCCCATCGGCTTGCGGGATGTCTTTGACGACCACCAGCAGCCCCTCACCCGGCGGCACATGACGGTCCAGCGTGTGGTTTCCCCGGCTCAGGCCTTCCTGATGACCTCGCTCTTGCGCAGCGTGGTCACCCAGGGCACGGCCCGAAGCCTGGCGGACTGGGGCGTCCGCTTCCCGGTGGCCGGCAAGACCGGCACCACGAACGATTCGCGGGACGCCTGGTTTGTGGGGTATACACCGGACATCCTCATCCTGGTATGGGTGGGCTACGACAATGGGGCCTCCATTCACGCCTCGGGGGCCGGGGCTGCGCTGCCCATCTGGGCGGAGCTGGCGCGTGCCATCCCCCATCAGATTACCGGCGCCGATTTCAGTACCCCGCCCGGGGTCGAAGCGGTCACCATCTGCGCCCGGGACGGCTTTGCCGCCCTGAACGGGGGCTGCGGAGAAACCATGACGGAATGGTTCCTGGAAGGACAGGTGCCCGAAGCCGTGGCGCGCCTGAAGCCGCCGGATTCCGTTTTCCAGAGACTGATGCAGACCATCAAGGGGGCCGTCAATGAGCGCTGAATGGAAAACCTGGATTGTGGCGGCCGGGTTCCTGCTGTTGTTCGCCTGCCGGCCGGCCGTGATCGTCCCGCCGCCGGATACGGTACCGCCGACATCCCCCGAGCGGCCTGCGCCGCCCCCCCCCGTCCCATCGCCCGGTGCGGTCGAAAAGGAACTCAACAGCAGGGAACAGGTGGCCGCCGTCCTGACCGATCAGGGGCGCGGGCTGCTGAAGGCCGGCCGGGTGGATGGGGCCATCCGCGTTTTCGAACAGGCCGTGTCCCAATCCCCGCATTACGGGCCGGCCTATTTCTATCTGGCGGAGGCCTGGATGGCGAAGAACAACGGCCCCCAAGCCCGGGCCTTTCACGATCAGGCGATCCTCTATCTCCAGGGGCAAGCCGAGTGGGCTTCCCGTCTGGAGCGCCAGCAGATTGAAATCGATCGGCAGGTCTCCGGACTTTCCCTTCCCTGAAAAGATGTTCCGGCCCTGAAAAGACGTTCCGGACAGCCTTTCGCCAGGGGCGGGATTCACCCGGGCGGCCATCAACCATAGATCACGCGGTATGGCCCCGGTCGGGATGCCAGTGCCGGATTTTGATGTGATCCGGAAAGGCGTGGGGCTTGTAGACGGATTTATTCAGCAGGACCCGCAGGCAGTCTTGAATGCCCTCGGACATGGTGGGGTGGGGGTGGACGGATTTCAGGGCATCGCGGATGCCCTTGTCCTGATCCATCAAAAAAGCGATGGACATGATGGTGTTGGAAGCCTGGGGGCCGGCCGCCCGCATGCCGATCACTTTCTGTTCGTCATCGTCGCTCACAATGATCTTAAGAAAGCCCTGGGTGGCCCGCATGGCGATGGCCCGGGGCAGCAGGGCGTTGCTGTAGTAGGCCACCCGGTAGGGGATCTTCTTCTGCTGGCAGGCCTTTTCGTTGAGGCCCACCGCGGCCACGGCCGGTTTGAAGAACATGACGGTGGACATGTTGCGGTAGTTGAGCGGCCACTGTTTGGCCCCGTACATATGTTTGACGGCGAAGCGGCCTTCCATTTCCGCCAGGTTGACCAGGGCCGGGCGATGGGTGACGTCGCCGGCGGTATAAATATGGTCGTTGACCTGGCAGTTGTCGTTCGAGCCCAGGTAGCCCTCGGCATCCAGTGCAATCCCGGCCTTTTCCAGCTGCAGGGAATTGAAATTGGGCTGGCGTCCGATGGAAATGAGGGCGGCATCCACTTCCAGGACCTGGGAATGGCCGTCGTCGTAGTCCAGAATCACCTGCAAATAGTCGTCAAAATGGCGGATGTCCCTCAAAATGACCGAATGCAGGATGTGGACCCCGTTGTTGGCGAGGTTGCGGCTGATGAAATCGCTGACATCGTCGTCCTCCGAGGGGATGATGCGCTCGGCGTAATCCACCAGATAGACCTGGGTCTGGCCGAAGTTGGAGAAGATGGTCGCATATTCGCATCCGATGACCCCGGCCCCGACAATCACCAGCCGTTTGGGAAAGGCTTTGAGATTGAGAATCGAGTCGGAGTCCACCACCCGTTCACCGTCGGTCACGATACCGGGGAAGGCCCGGGGGCGGGAGCCGCTGGCGATGACGAAATAATCCGCCTGGATCTCTTCCCGCTTGCCGTCGGGATAGGTGATGGCCACGGTGTGGTCGGAAACGAAAGCGGCCCAACCCCGTTTCAAGGTCAGCGATCCGGGGCCCTTCCAGCGCCGGGGGGAAAACGTTTCGATCTGGGAGAGCATTTGGTATTGTTTTTCCCGCACGGCCTGCAACACGGAATCCCGCATGGCATGGTAGTCCATGGAAAGGCCGGAAGCCCGATAGCCGCGCAGGGTCTGGGCGGCAATGGAGAAGTCTTTGGCCAGCTCCCACATGGTTTTCGATGCCAGGGCACCCCACATGACGCCGGCTCCGCCGATTTCGCTGCCTTCGACGATGCAAACATGCTTGCCCAGATCCAGGGCGCGCATGGCCGCGGCAAAGCCGCCCGGTCCGCAACCGATGACGCCTAGATCGTAGTGTTGTTGCTCGATATTGGCCATGGGTTTGATCCTTTGGAGAGATTCGGATATACGCCTAAGCACGTTAGGGGAAAAAAAGGCCAGCGTCAACCGGTAGAAAGCCCTTGACGATCAGGTGCCCGTCCGATGCCCGTCGGGGGCCTTTGCGCTCCGGCGGGTCAATCGAAATCAACCCGGGTGGGATGGCCCGCTTTCTTGTTTGAGGATTCTATGCTGCGTCGTGCTGCCACTGTAGGGGCACCACCGCTTTTTCTGGTGGTCGCGACCCTCCTTTTGGTCCGCTACCATCCATTGCTGCTCCAATCCTGGTGGGGAGGCGAACTGCCGGGCGCCTGGGGCGATGCCGCCCGGTATCTGCCCCTGCTGCTGGCGGCCGTGGGGGTGGTGGTCGGTCTGCGCATGGGCAGTTGCGGGATCATGCTGGTCATGCTGACGCTGGGAGCGGCCTTCGGGACGTCCGCGGCCGGTGTGATCAGCGGGTGGCCGGGTTGGGGAACAGTGGTGCGGCCACCGCTTGTTTTTCTGCTGATACCGGTCAACTTTATGATAGGCCTATGGACCCTCGGACATTCCTGGCGGACGCGCCGGGGGCTGACCGCCCTGGCCGGGGCCCTGGTCGTGTTTGCCGGTACGGCCTGGCCGGTGACGGCGGGACACATCCCGGCCGCGGCCTTTATCGGGCGTTTTACCGATGGCCTCCGTTTATGGCCGGCCGGGCCGACGGCCGTGTTGCGGCTCTGGGGGGACACCCTGCCGGCCGCCCTCGTGGTGCTGGTGCTCGTCATTTATGCGCTGCGCCAACGTGATCCGGTCGCCGCCGCCATGGGGGCCAGCCTGGTCCTCCTGCTGCCACCGATGATCCGCGGCCTGGACGACCTCTCCCGGGTCATTGTTTATAGCGCGGCGGATTTGGTGGTCCTGGTGGGCGCTCTGGAGGCCATGTTCGCGCTGGCCTACCGTGACGGTCTCACGGGGCTTCCCGGAAGGCGTGCTCTGAACGATGCCCTCCGGCAGCTGGGACGGCGCTATGCCATCGCCATGCTGGATGTGGATCATTTCAAGCGGTTCAATGACCGCTTCGGACACCGCACCGGGGATGAGGTGCTGAAGATGATGGCCGCCCGCCTGCAGCGTATCCCCGGCGGACGGGCCTACCGCTATGGCGGCGAAGAATTCGCCGTTATTTTTAGAGGACGGGCGGTCCGGCAGGCCGCCGACCGACTGGAAGCTTTCCGGGAAGCGCTGGCCAACACACCGTTTGTGATCCGGCATCTGCCGCGCACCAACCGGAAGGCGCGCGGCGGTTCGACCGCCTGGACACGTTCCCGGAAAGAAGTGCGGATTACGGCCAGCATCGGCTGGGCCGCACCGGCGGCGGCCCAGGGACGCCGGAAACCGGCGGCCGTGTTGGCCGCCGCCGACAAAGCGCTTTACAGGGCCAAGCAAAGGGGCCGCAATCGCGTGGCGGCGGATACCATGGTAAAACGTGCCCGCGGAGTATAGTGGCTCCTGGCAGATACCCGGTATTCCGTTCATTCCCGAGTGACCCATGAAAGGTGGAAACGATGATCATGACCTATGAGGGCAAGACCCCCCGGATCGGCAACAATGTGTTCATCGCGCCTACGGCTGCGGTTATCGGTGATGTGGAAATCGCCGACGGGGCCAGCATCTGGTATGGTGCCGTGATCCGCGGCGACCTGGACGCGATTCGCATCGGCGCGGACACCAATATCCAGGACAACTGCACCATCCACGTGGACGCGGGACGACCGGCCGTCATCGGGCAATCGGTGGTGGTGGGCCACAATGCCGTCGTGCACGGGTGTACGATCGAGGACCAGTGCCTGATCGGCATCAATGCGGTGGTGTTAAACGGCGCCCATATCCGGGAGGGTTCCATCGTGGCGGCCGGTGCGGTGGTGCTGGAAGATCAGGTCGTGGGCCCGCTTGAACTGGCGGCCGGGATGCCGGCCCGCGTCCGCAAACAACTGCCGGCCGACATGCCGCACACGATTCGTCACGACGCCGAAATCTACCTCGATCTGGCTCGGCGGCATGGCCAATTGAACGCCAAATGACGCCTGTGGTCGCGCTCCCTTCGCCAGGCAAGCCTTGCGTCACAGGGCCCGGCATCGTTTCCGCATCGGCCGTGGAAGACGACGGCCACCGGGACAAGCCGTTTCTTGCACTTTTCTCCTTTTAGCCTATACTTGACAGACTTCCGTACCGGGATGCCGCCGCAGGGCGGCGACCCGAGGGGTCGAGCGGGCCGGATGCGGATCGCAGGGAAAACCGAGAATGGATATTTTATTTGTGTGTACCGGAAACATTTGCCGCAGCCCGATGGCCGCCGGTCTGCTCCACCATATGCTGCCGCCGGAAAGACAGGGGGCCGTCCATGTGCATTCGGCCGGTACGTACGGTCTGGATGGAGAGCCGGCCGCTCCCTTTGCCGTGCAGGCGGCTGCCGCGTTGGGAGTCGACATCAGCCGTCATCGGGCCCGCTCCCTGGACCCTGAAATGGTCCGGCAGGCGGATTGTATTCTCGTAATGGAACCGTTTCATCGCGATATCGTCATCCGTGCCCTGCCCGGGGAGGCTCATCACCGGGTGCGGCTGCTGGCAGGTTTCGAAAGGCCGCCTCGTTCGGATACCATTGATGACCCCTACAGCAAACCCCTGGAAGCCTATCAGGTTTGCCTGGCGAGAATGCACCGTTGTCTGGACAACGTTGTCCCCTATTTGTTTCAGCCGTGCGACGGACGGGGGGGCAATGCACTTTTATAGAGGGCCGGCGTTAAGCGGGCTGTGGCCCAACCCGGTGCTGGCAGGGCTTGTCGGGTCCCACAGCCCTTTCACGCGACGGGGTGCCAACGACACCTTGGCCGTCGAGGATGAGCATCCATGAAACTTTCCATCCGGTGGGTCCTGATAGTGGGAATTCTGGCCACTATCTGGGTCACCCAGCTGATTACGATTTCCACCAGTTATGTGTCCTCCCAGCGGGTTTTGCTGACCCATGCCCAGGACATCATGCGCAATATCGCCGACCTGGCCATGAAACAGGCCGAGAACCACCTGGCCCATGCAGAATCCGCCGCACTCCTCACCAAGCGTCTGTTGACATCCAACGTAGTCAGCCGCGCCCAGGATCGTATGACCGATCTGGAGCGCTATTTCCAAGACCAACTGGCGGTGTATGGCCAGTTTGCCGGGATCTATCTGGGGGAACCCAACGGCGATTTTTTTGACGTGCGGCGGGATGACACCCATGGCCCGGGCGGGCTGCGAACCAAGACGATACTCAACACCGCCGCCGGGAAGGAAACCCGCCTGGTCTGGCGTGACAAGACCAACCGTGTTGTGGACCAGCAGGCTGTCCATGACGATCCCTACGATCCCCGCAAACGCCCCTGGTACATCAAGGCCATGGAAGAAAAGCGCATCGTCTGGACGGATCCTTACATTTTCTTTACATCCCAGAAACCCGGCATCACCATCGCGGGGCCGACCTACGCCCCGGACGGATCGCTCAGGGGCATTGTGGGCGTGGACATCGAGATCGATGAGCTTTCCCGTTTTATCAGTCAATTGCGCATCGGCAAACATGGCCGTGCTTTCATGCTCAACCGCAACGGCGACGTGGTGGCGTTTCCGGATCTGGCCAAACTGAAATATAAAGATTCTGCCGAGGGGCGAACGTTTCGTTTGGCCAAAATCGATGAACTGGACGACGTTTTGAGTCGCAAGGCCTTCGAAGCCATGGCACTGCCTTATGGTGCGGACGGGAGGTTCCGCTTAGACCAACCGCGATTTGGTAAGTTCGAACAGGCCGGACAGACCTACCATACCATGTTTACGCCGTTCCCAGGCCGCCAATGGCCCTGGGTGATCGGCGTCTATATTCCCGAAGACGATTATATCGGTGCCATTAAGGACAACCGGCGGGCCAACATCATGATCACCTTGATATGCTCAGTGGTCGCGACCATTTTTGCCCTCTGGTTGGCTGGCGGGATCATTCGGCCGGTGGCGGGAATGGCCGAAGAGGCCCAGGCCATCCGGGAGAAGGATTTCCAACGTCGCGTCTCCACTGACTCCATCTATCGGGAGATCCAGGCTACGGCGGACTCGCTGGCCGCGCTGAAGGCGGCACTGCTGCGCAGCAAGGAGAAGTACCGCAGCATTTTCAGCCACATCCAGGATATTTACTACGAAAGTGACATGTCAGGAACTCTCCTGGAAGTGAGCCCTTCGGTGGAAAAGCACAGCCACTATACCCGTGCCGAATTGATCGGGCAATCCGCCTATCGGCTTTACCAGGATCCTGCCCAGCGAGACGCATTGGTGAACGCTTTCGCCGAACACGGGCAGGTCAGCGACTATGAGGTGACGATTCGCGACAAGGATGACTCGCTTTTGTACTGTTCCATCAATGCCCGGCTGCTGCGCGGGGCGGGCGGCACGCCGGAGCGCATGGTGGGGTCGTTGCGCATCATCAACGACCGCAAACAGGCGGAACAGGAGCTTGAAAAATACCGCCGCGAACTGGAGGCGCTCGTTGAAGAACGAACCGGCGACCTGCGAGCGGTCAACCAGAAGCTCCTGGCGGAAATCGAACAGCGTAAAGTGACCGAAGAGGCGTTACGCAAAAGCGAAGGCCGCTACCGGACCATTCTGGAAGATATCGAAGAGGGGTATTTCGAGTGCGATCTGAGCGGCCGCTTGACCTTCTTCAACGATACGCTCTGCCGCATCATGGGGTTCAGCCGCGCCGAGCTGCTGGGCATGGATGGACGCCATTTCATGTCGGCGCGCTCGGCCCGCAAAATCACTGAACGCCTGCGCCATGTCACCAGCGAGAGGGATGCCATCAAGGTGACGGAACTGGAAGTTTTTCGCCGGGACCGAGCCCACCGCACCATGGAGATATCCGCCTCCCTTATCCTGGACCGGCAAGGACAGCCGGCCGGCCACCGCGGTCTGGTGCATGATGTCACCGAACGGCTGCAGGCTGAACGCGAGCGCCGGCGCATGGAACGCAAATTCCAGCAGGTCCAGCGGTTGAAAGGCCTGGGAACGCTGGCCGGCGGCGTGGCCCACGACTTCAACAACCTCCTGATGGGGATCCAGGGCAATGTGTCCGTTCTGCTCCTGGACTGCCCGCCGGATTCGGAACTCTATGAAAATCTCCAGAGCATTCAGCAATGTGTGGAAAGCGGGGCCAAGCTCACCCAGCAACTCCTGGGCTTTGCGCGGGGCGGTAAATACGTCGTCGAGCCGACGGACCTGAACCGCATCGTGCACGCCACCTCCCAGCTTTTCGGCCGCACGCGCAAAGAAATCATTATCTTCGAGAACTACGAGGAGGATATCTGGGCCGTCAATGTGGACCAGAAGCAGATCGAACAGGTCCTCCTGAATATCTACATCAACGCCTGGCAGGCCATGCCGGAGGGCGGCGAGCTCTACCTGCGCACGGAGAACCTCGTTCTGGACAGCCGGCACGGGAACTTGTTTCCCACGACACCCGGCAAGTATGTCAAAATTTCCGTCCGGGATACGGGGCGGGGCATGGACGAAACCACCATGCAGCGCATTTTCGAGCCTTTTTTTACGACCAAGGAAATCGGAACCGGAACAGGGCTGGGGCTGGCATCGGCCTTCGGCATCATCAAGAATCACAACGGCTTCATCGATGTTCACAGCAAGCCGGGGAAGGGTGCCGTATTCGCCATTTATCTGCCGGCCACCGAAGAAAAAGTGCAAGAATTTGAGAAGAAGGCCGTCGAAATGGTGCCGGGCAGCGAAACCGTTTTGCTGGTGGATGATGAACAAACCATTTTGGAGGCCTGCGCCGCCATGCTGGAGCGGATGGGATACCGTGTCCTGGTCGCCCGGGGCGGCAACGAGGCCATTACAATCTACCGCGAACACCAGGCCGAGATCGATCTCGTGATTCTCGATATTATCATGCCGGATATGAGCGGCGGGGAAGTCTTCGATCACCTCCTGCGCATCGATCCCGAGGTGCGGGTGCTGCTCTCCAGCGGATACAGCATCGAAGATCAGGCTGCCGAGATCATGGGACGCGGCTGCGACGGATTTATTCAGAAACCCTACCAAGTGGAACAGCTGCACCGAAATATCAGGGAAATCATGGAATCGTGATGGCGGGGAGGATAGGGGACGGGCCGCAAACGGAAGGTATAAAAAAAGGGCGACCTGGGCCGCCCTTTTTTGTCGATTGGTGGAGCTGAGGGGACTTGAACCCCTGGCCTCATGACTGCCAGTCATGCGCTCTCCCAGCTGAGCTACAGCCCCATGACGATAAGCGCGAAAATTAACAAACCCTTCCGGTGCTGTCAATATTTTTTTCAATGCGAGCGGATTGCGGAAATGGATCGACAGCGCCGGTCCTTGATCGCCGCCCTGTCCGCGGCGTCTATCCTATTGACAAAAGAAGCGCTTCAACTTATTAAAAGCGCTTATATTTTTACGAAGACGGCTTGCTTGGCGATGGGGTGCTCTGCGGGCCAGGTTGATCCGAGTTGCAAGGCAGGCCATGGCCAGGCCTCCTGGATCGATCGGTTACCCTAGCCGGTAACGAAGAAAGGATATCTATGCTTACTCAGATGCGGGAAAATGTCGGCAGCTGGATCATCAAATTGCTGCTCGGCGCGATCGTGGTGGTGTTCGTCCTGTGGGGGGTCGGGCCCGACCAGAAATCCCCCAACGCGACGGTTGCGACCGTGGACGGCGCCTCGATCGGATATCAGGAATTCAGCCGGACCTACCAGAATTTGCTGGAGAATATCCGCCGGCAGTTCGGCGACAACGTCAATGAGGACATGCTCAACGCGCTCAACCTCAAAGAGCAGGCCATCAATCAGCTGGTCGACCGCCGCATCATCCTCAATGCTGCGGAAAAGATGGGGTTTGACGTCACGGATGAAGAACTGAGCGCTTCCATTGCCGCCATCCCGGCCTTCCAGACCCCAAACGGATTTAGCACCCAGGCGTATCAGGCGGTGCTCGGCCGGTTGGGACTGACGCCGGAAGCTTTCGAGGCCTCCCAGCGCGAAGACCTGCTGATTCAGAAGATGACCGAGTTCATCGCCCACACCGTGAATGTCTCCGAGGCGGAGGCCACGGCCTGGTATCAGTGGCAAAACGCGACGGTGGATATCGAATATCTGCGCCTTGACCCGAAGGCTTACAAGGATCTGCCGGTGAGCGATGAAGAAGCCCGCACCTATTTTGAGGCCCACCAAAATCGTTACGAGACCGAACCCCAGATCAAAAGCCGCTATCTTGTCTTTCGGCCCGCCGACTATAAATCACGCGTCCAGGTGAGCGATGAGGACGTCAAAACCTACTATGAGGAAAATCAGGCCGAGTTTTTTACGCCCGAGACTGTCGAAGCCCGCCATATCCTCATCAAAGTAGGTAAGGACGCGGATGAGGCGGCGGTCGAGGCCGCCCGTCGCCGTGCCCAGGCCGTCTATGAGCGCGCCGTCCAGGGGGAGGATTTCGCCAAGCTGGCCAAAGAATTTTCCGAAGGGCCGTCCCGCAATCAGGGCGGCTACTTGGGGACGTTCGGCCGCGGCAAGATGATCAAACCTTTTGAAGACAAGGCGTTTGCGCTTCAGGCCGGTGAAATCAGCGCGCCGGTACGCACGGATTTCGGCTGGCACATCATCAAAGTCGAAAAACACAATATCGCCCATACCCTGACCCTGGAAGAAGCCCAAAACAAGATTCGCGGTTTGTTGAGCGATAAGAAAGCCCGGGCGCTCGCCTTGGAAGATGCCGAAAGCGCCTATGATATGACCTATGGCGGTGACGACATGCTCGCGGCAGCGGAGAGTTTGGGGGTGACGGTGCACTCCACGGATTGGATCGCGCAGGGGGATACCGTTCCGGGCGTGGCCGATTCTCCAAAGTTCGTGGCGGCGGCGTTCGCATTGGATACCATGGCCGTCAGTGACGTAAAGGACCTGGGGGACGGGTTTTATCTTATCCAGTCTCTTGAAAACCGACCGGCCGAAATTCCCGCTTTTGATACGGTCAAGGAGCGCGTCGTCCAAGATGTACGGGAAGAGAAGCAATGGACCCAGGCCGATACGGAAGCCCGTGCCATGCTGCAGTCTTTGCGGGATGGCGGAACACTGGCCGCGCTGGGCCAGCCCAAAGGCCTCAGCCCCAAGACGACCGGCGAGTTTAAGCGCAATGACGCCATTCCGGGGATCGGGTATGATCCGGGTCTGGCTGCGGCGGCGTTCAAGCTGAGCACCCAAACGCCTTATCCGGAGGCGCCGGTGCGCGGGCAGCAGAGTGTGTTTGTCTTACGCCTCCTGGAGCGGCGTCTTCCGGACGCCCAAGCGGCGCAGGCCCAGATGGAACCCATCAAGCAGCAGTTGTTGCAGCGCAAACAGGGGGAGATTTACCAGAACTGGATCGCCCAGGCCCGCAGCCGGACAGAGATCGAGATCGATCGCGCAATGTTGAACTAACCCGCCGCGGCACGAGCCGATCGCGATCAGGCCTTCCGCCATCGGTTGCCGTGTTGGAGAAACGCGACATGGCCAAGAAAGAGAAGTCGAAGGTAGACGTCAAGACCTTTACGGTCAAAAAATGCCCATACTGTTACAATCACCTGGCGGTCAATGTGACACGTTGTGATATGTGCGGCAAACGGGTGGGGCCGGTGGAGTCGAGCGGATGGGCCAAAAAGACGGTCGACTGGAAAGCCTATGTTACGGCGGCCGTTGCGGTAACCGCCTTCCTCGTCTATTTTTGGTGGGCCTTCATGCGTTAGGCCACGCGACGTAGCGGATCGCAGCGGGCTCGGGCGGGAGGCGGCCGGTGGTACCTTACGGGGATCGGCCGCCTGCCGGAGCGCAGGCCGTCAGCGGGCCAGCATGGCCCGCATCATATCGCCCGCATTTTCCGCGTGGTCGGCGATGGACCCGATGATTTCCGCCAAGCGGATCATGTGGAAGACGGTGACCGGGTCGGTCTGCATGTTGAATACCCGCTGTTTGATCTCCGCCTCGATCTTGTCCGCGGCATGTTCCTGCGCGCGCACCGTGCGGATGATTTCCTTAACGGCTACCCGCTGGCTCTCGGAGTAGGTTGCAAAATAGCGCTTGGCCTCCGCCACCATGTGACTCAATTCTTCCAGGGGATCGATGACGGCATCCACCAGCAGGAAAATATCCTTGTGCAGTTCTTCCGGGATGCCCGGTTCGCTCCGATACGATATCCAGCTCAAGGCTCCCTTGACCGCATCCAAGACCTGATCCTGCTCCCTGAGATAGCGAAAGAGCTGGAATTTGCTGACCGGCATCAGGGTGCCGACCGGCAGGTGACCGCGAATACGGCGTTTGATGCTGTCCGCCTGGTTTTCGAGTTGACTGACTTCCTTGCGCAGTTCCTCGAATTGGCGGCAGCGGTCGGAGATGTGGCATTCGATCGCCTGCTGAAAAGCCCAGGCGCATTCTTTCACCTTTTCGGCATGCTCCTGGAGCCCTTCGAATGGCGAGGTGACAAAAAAGGATAAAAAGGGAATACGCATAGGGGTCTCCTTATTCCATTACATCAGGATGTCCAAAAGCTTGAAGATCGCCATACTGGTCAGGGCCGCGGCCGGGACGGTCAGGATCCAGTAGAGAACGATTTGATACATGACGCGAAAGTTGACGGCTTCGATGCCCCGGGCCAGACCGACCCCCATGACACCGCCCACCGCCGCATGGGTCGTGGAAACCGGCAGCCCCATCTTGGAGGCCAGCAGAACCGTCGTGGCGGCGGCAAAGTCGACCGAAAAGCCGCGGGTATTGGTCAAGGTCGTGATTTTGTTGCCGATGGTATCCATAACCCGATGACCGGCCATACCGATACCGCAGGCGATGCCGATTCCCCCGAACAGGAGGAGGAAAAGCGGCACCGGCACTTTCGCGCCCACGGTACCCGTTTTGACCAGAAAATAGATCACCGCCAGCGGCCCGATGGCGTTGGCCACATCATTCGCCCCTTGCGCCAAGGCGACATAGCACGACGTGCCGATCTGGATCTTACGGAAGACCTCCTCCGTTCCCTGGTCGTCCAGGGGAATAAACCGCTTGAGAAGCCCCCTGCCGAGGCATCCCACGAGCGCCGCTGTAGTCAGGCCGATGGCGACCGCCCCCGGTGTACCGATCGAAATCGTTTTCCCCAGGGGGGTCTTGAACAGGAAGGAGAGCACCACCACAAACACCGTCGCGCCGATGAAGAGCGGCGAGAGCCGGAGCGCCCAACGGACGGCATCATCTTTGCGCAGGATGAATTTGACGATGAGCTTGAATATGCCCCATCCGATAACCAGGCTGAAAACAGGGGAGATGACCCAGCTCGCCACGACAGCGCCCAGCTTGCCCCAGTTGATGACGGTCAAACCGCCGGCCATGATACCGAAGCCGATCATGGCGCCCACGATGGAATGGGTCGTGGAGACGGGCAGGGATTTCCAGGTGGCGAAGCTCACCCATAGGGCGGCGGCCAGAAGGGCCGAAAGTGCTCCGATCAGTGCCAAGTGGGGATCGGCCAGCACATCCGTGGATACGATCCCTTTGCGAATGGTGTTGGTGACCTGGGCGCCGATGAAGGTGGCCCCCACGCAGTTGAGGATACCGGCAATAAAGACGGCCTGGCGGATGGTAATGGCTTTGGCGCCCACAGCCGACGCCATGGAATTGGCAACGTCATTGGCGCCGATGTTCCACGACATGTAAAAGCCGAAAACATATCCGATGACGAGAACCATCGACTCAGATAGCATAGCGTTCCAGTATCTCCGGTGGTCATCGAGGGCGCCTGGGCATGCGGTGCATGGGGCGGGGCCTATTGGACCGGTGCCTGCGGCATCGGGCCGCACTTAACGGGCGGGCCGTATGCGTGCGTTGGGCCGACGTCGAGCAAACCGACGCCGGTCGGTGCCGCTTTTTGTTTCCCGCGTGGATGGTGTTGGGGATAGCATGCCCCCAACATCAAATCAAACCCTATCCGGGACCTGGCGGGACGTGTGTGACAGCCGGGCACCGCCTGATGGATGGCCCGGTTTCCAGGCCATGTTCTACCAGAGGTCTCCGGAACGACGTTCCAGGACAGTGTCCGGCAGATCGGCCAGGAAGCGGGACGGCAGGCTCAGCAGCATGCCGCTCATGCGGTCGTAGACCTGCCCGGGGCACATGAAATAGAGCTGCTCACGGGCCCGGGTGGCGGCCACGTACATGAGCCGGAGTTCTTCGTCGAGCTGCCCCTCGTTTTCCGAAGCCATCACGGAAGGGAAGCGCCCGTCCAAGGCCCACAGAATAAAGACGGTGTGCCACTCGAGCCCCTTGGCGGAGTGCACGGTCGAGAGAATCAAATGCTCCCGTGTTTCGTCGACCTTGCCAAAGGCGCCCGAAACCGTGGCCGAGGGGGGCTCCAAGGTCATATCTTCCAGGAACTTTTCAAGGTCGTCATAGGCTTCCATGATCGTCAGGAGCTGTTCGAGATCCCGGATGCGTTTGGGGTGGTCGTCGAAGCGCTGCTGGGCGATCGGTAGGTAATAGGCCAGCACCGCTTCTCCCAAAGCGATAGGTGTCAAGGCGGTATCCTCAAGGGTCCGGATAAGCGTCTTCAAGCGCTGGATACCGGGCTTGCGCGCCAATTTCGACTCGTCTTCAATGAAGCCGCGCAGGCCGGCCGCGCGGCCCTGAAGACGTTCGTAAAGGGCTTGGGCGGACTTGGGACCGATCTTGTCTTCCAGCAGCAGAATACGAAACCAGCTCAGGCGGTCATAGGGATTGCAAAGGACCCGCAGATAGGCCAGGAGATCCTTGATATGGGCCGAATCCATGAATTTGAAGCCCCCGTACTTGACATAGTCGATGCCGTTGCGGGTGAGCTCGACCTCCAGGTCGAAAGAATGGAACCCGGCCCGGAAAAGAACGGCGATGTCGTTGAGGGGGATGCCCTGGCGGGACAGCTCCAGGATTTTATCGACCACGAAGCGTGACTGGCTGTTTTCACTTCCGGTGTGGACGAGCTGGGGAGCGTGCCGACCCTGTCGTTTGGAAAAAAGGGTTTTGGGGTATTTTTCGGTCGCCTGGTCGATCAGCTGGTTGGTCAAGGCCAGAATGGGTTCGACACTGCGATAGTTTTCCTCCAGGGTGATGACCCGCGTGCCGGGGAAACGTTGCGGGAAATCCATGATATTGCGGAAATCCGCGCCGCGGAAAGAGTAAATGCTCTGGGAATCGTCCCCGACCACCATGATATTCTTGTGCGCGCCGGCCAGATGGTGAACGATGCGGGCCTGAACATGGTTGGTATCCTGGTACTCGTCCACCATGATGTGGTGGTAGTATGCCGCAATCCGCTCCCGAATGTCGGGGTGCTCGTCAAGCAGCAGCCAGAGATTGTTCAGGAGATCATCGTAATCCATCACGGCCTGCTGCTTTTTGAGCGCCGTATAGCCCTCCTGGACAGCCTGGAGGACATCCAGATAAGGAAGAAAATGCGGGTATTCGGCATCGACGATATCATCCAGGGAGGCATCTTTGTTGGTGCTTTTGCTGAATATATCCGCCAAGGTCTTCTTGCGGGGAAAGGCGCCCAAGAAGGGGGCGTCGATTTGCTCTTTCACGACGAAGCCGATCAGGCTTTCCGCATCCGGCCGATCGATGATGGAAAAGCTGTTGGGGAAATCCATTACGGCGGCATACCGTTTAAGGATGCTGTTGGCGAAGGAATGAAACGTCCCCCCCGCAATCTGATGGCAGCGGTTGTCCAGCAGACGGCTGGCGCGCTGCAGCATTTCCCCGGCCGCTTTGCGGGTGAAGGTCAGCAGCAGGATGGTTTCCGGTGCATGGCCTTCTTCTACCAGTCGTGCCGCGCGATATGTCAGGGTGCGGGTTTTGCCGCTGCCGGCCCCGGCGATGACCAACAGGGGGCCTGTATCGTGAAAAACCGCTTCGTACTGGGCGGCATTCAACTCCCTCTGGAAACGTTCGGCGAGTGATGGTGTCATAAATCTCTCGATGTCTTTTAAACGCCCCCCCCCCCCCCCCCCCCCCCCCCCCCCCCCCCTTTGCGGACCCGGATGGCATCAGCTGCAAGGGGCAGGCGGCGAAATGCGAGGAATGCCGGCTGTTGTGGTGCACGGGCCAAAGGCTAGCCGTGCCGATCAGCATCCGGCATTCTATCTATGGAAGCGTGTTCTTCCACAGGGGTGCCAATTTGTCAATATGGAGGCGGTCTTGACACTCGTCCCATGAAAGCGCCTCACCATCACAACCCTACATCTATCCCCTGGCTGCCATCGCCGCGCGGCTCTTCTCCCCTGCTGAGAATAAAAAAGAGTGGGAGGACATTTTTCTTCCAGCCCTCTGTCGGTCCCCGTTCAGCGGCTTCCGGTAAGAAGATCGCGCTGCAAGAAAAGGAACAAATTTAAAAATATAAACATAACAATAGGTTAAGATATTTCTATCCGTTATGGGGAGTAATTCGGTAAAGCCACACCACTGCTGCATCGTCTATGACTACCCTATCTAATGTGCTTTTTTTATTGATGATAGAGTTGACTTTACATATTCTTTGTATTAGCCTGACTTCGTCAGGCACCGATTAATCGAAATAGAAGAAGGAGGATATGTCAGATGAAGAAATTAAAAGAGCAGCTGAAAGCGGTGTCCAAAGAACTGGTTAAGCTTTCCAAGCAGGTTGACAAGGCGACCGCTAAGCTAGACAAGCTTGCGAGCATGAGTGCCAAGAAAGCGGCTCCCAAGAAAGCCGCCGCCAAGAAGACCACGGCCAAGAAGACCACGGTCAAGAAAACGGCTGCCAAGAAACCCGCCGCCAAGAAAACCGTCGCCAAGAAGACTGCCGCCAAAAAACCTGCCGCCAAGAAGACCACGGCAAAGAAAACCGCTGACAAAAATCCAACCGTGCTCGATGCGGTCTACGACGTGATCGGCAAATCCCGCAATGGCGCCACCATAGCGCAACTCAAGGAAAAGACCGGTCTTTCGCCCCGCCAATTGAGCAATGCGCTTTACAAACTTTCGACGCGTGGTAAAATCGTTGCCAAATCACGCGGCCTCTATGTCAAGAAATAACGATGGGGTGTGATTGAAGGGTTTGGCGCTTTGCTTGGGCTAGGCCGTTCAGAGACGCATGCCCCCCGCCGCATCGCCAGCACGGAGGCGGTCTAACGCCGTACGTGCTTTTCAATGCTTTCATGACGCAGCCTGCTTGCCGTTTTCGGCCGGCAGGCTGATTTAATTTTTACCGTCGGATCATACCGGTTCCGTGCCCTCCCGGAGATAGCATTTCCCCGATAGCTGCCACAATGTTTTCCCGGCGGTGTCCTGCGCCCGTCTCGTATTGTCATATGCGCAGCCGTCCTTATTATATGCCCCATATCAAATCGACGCTTCATCGCTGCTTGCAACAGCAACGCCTTCAGGCGCCTATTGCGCCTGGGGACGGGCGCTATGGAAAGGAATCCCGATGAAATTGCACGACACTTTTTTCAGACGATCAATGATTCTTTGTGCATTCCTGCTGAGTGTGGCAACGGCTGGGTGGAATGGAAACGTCACCGCAGCGGAGCTTGCTGATGCCGGACAGATGCCCGGCGCGCCCATTGCCTCTGCCGGGGCGTCCCCACCGGCAGGGGCAGCCGCCTGGCCGCATTCCCACTCGGACCTGGCTCCGGACCCCCAGGCCGTTTTCGGCCGTCTGGACAATGGATTTCGCTATGTCGTGCTTCCCAATGCCAAACCTAAAGACCGCGTCAGTTTGCATCTGGTCGTTCTGGCCGGTTCCATCGACGAGACGGATGATCAGCGTGGCCTTGCCCACTTTCTGGAGCATATGCTGTTCAATGGATCGACCCATTTCCCTCCGGGCGAACTCGTCAAATATTTCCAGAAGATCGGCATGGAATTCGGTCCCGACGCCAATGCGCGCACCGGGTTTTTCGATACGGTCTACGACATCAATCTGCCGGCCTCCGATCGCCAAAGTCTACAGGAAGCCCTTCTGGTGATGCAGGATTACGCTGAAGGGGCCCTTCTTCTACAGTCGGAAATCGATCGCGAACGGGGGGTCATTTTAGCTGAGAAGCGACTGCGCGATTCGGCCGACTATCGCGCCTATGTGGCTTCTCTGGATTTCGAGCTCAAAGGAACGCGGTTCCCCGCGCGTCTTCCGATCGGAAGCGCCCACATCATCGAATCCGCCGACCGGCCGGTGCTCAAAGCGTTTTACGACACCTGGTATCGCCCCGCCAATATGGTGCTGGTTTTAGTCGGTGATATGGATCCTGCGTTGGCCCGTGAACTCATTGAAAAGCAGTTTGACGGCATGGCGCCCCGTGCGCCGGCCCGGGCCCGACCTGCCACCGGAAAGATCGACCATCAGGGCCTGGAGACATTTTATCACTACGAGAAAGAGCTCGGCAGTACAACCGTGACGGTGCAAGTCATGGATAACACCTCGCCTCCGGTGGATAACGCGGCTTACGAGCGTCGGTTGATCGAAGAGCGATTGGCCAACCAGATCATCCAGAACCGATTGAACCGCAAAATCAGCCAGGCCGGTTCGCCGGCTACGGATGCCAGTGTCGGCAGCGGGGTTTTTCTGCAGCAGATCCGTTATGGGGTTATCAGTGCCGACTGCCAGCCGGCCAACTGGCGCACAACGCTGGCGCTGGTTGAGCAGGAACTGCGCCAGGCGCTGCAATACGGTTTTAGCGAGGCGGAGCTGGCGCGCGTTAAAAAGGATTATCGGGCCCAATTGGAACAGGCTGTCGCGCAGGCCCAAACCAGGGAGAGTTCTTCCCTGGCGCGCGAGCTGATCTATACGGTCACCAACGATTATGTCTTCCGCTCCCCCGAGCAGGAAAAAGCCTTTGCCGATCCGATTGTCGCGGCCATCACCGCGGCCGACCTATTGCAGCGCCTGCATCTGCTCTGGGACCGGGAACAGCGTCTGGTGCTGGTTTATGGCAATGTTGCCATAGCCCCTGCAAGCGGCACGCCGGAAGCGGCGATCGCGGATGCCTATGATCGCTCCCGGATGGTCGCCGTTACAGCGCCGGTGCAAGCGCCCGCCGTGCGCTTTCCCTATCTAGCCCCACCGTCAGGGGAAGGGCGGATCGTTGCACGGCAGACCTTTGAAGATCTTGGGATTACCATGATCCAGTTTGCCAACCATATCAGCCTTAATTTCAAACCGACCGATTTTACCGCTGATGAAGTGCAGTTCGCGCTGTCTTTCGGCCAGGGCCGGTCGGGCGTCCCGACCCCGAAAGCCGCCATGGCCGCGCTGGCCGACGACGTGGTGAATGAAAGCGGATTGGGGCGGCTGGACAAAGAAGCCCTCATGCGGGCCCTGGCCGGGAAGAAAACCAATATGCGGTTCAGTGTCAAAGACGATCGGTTCGTGATCGAAGGACGCTCGACGCCGGCCGAACTGGAATTGATGTTCCAGCTGCTGTATGCGGCCGTGCAGGATCCGGCGTTTCGTGATGATGCCTGGCGGCTGGCCCGGGAACGCTACCAGCAGACCTATCAGGCCATGCGCCAATCCATGGACGGTGTTATGAGCCTCTATGGGTGGCGTTTTCTCAGCGGGGGCGACCCACGCTTCGGCATGCCGCCCCTGGCAGACCTGGACGGGTTGTCGGCCAAGGATGTCGCCGAATGGATCGGCCGCGCGTTGCACAGCGGCGCGATGGAGCTTTCCGTGGTGGGGGATTTCGATCCTAAGACGATCGTTCCGCTGGCTGCGCGCTATCTGGGGGGATTGCCCGTCAGGGAAGATCCGCATATGACGACGGACGGCCTGCGGTCGGGCCCGCGGTTCCCTGCGGCGCGTAAGATGGGCGTTTCCGTCATGACGAAGATCGACAAGGCTTTATTGGTCATGGCCCTGCCCACCGATGATATCTGGGATATCCAACGGACGCGGCGCTTGAACGTCTTGGCGAACATCATTGCCGACCGCCTGCGACAGCAGATCCGGGAAAAGCTCGGCGCGGCCTATTCCACCGGCGCCTTCAGCCTGCCCAGCCGCACTTATAAAAATTACGGCCTGCTGGTCGTCTATATTCCCCTGGCGCCGGAAACCCTGGACCGGGTGGATGCGGAAGTCACCGCGATTCTCGACGATATCCGCCGCAAAGGCGTTTCGGCAGATGAATTGCAGCGGGCCCTGGAGCCAACCCTGAAAGGGATCAGGGATCGCTTCCGCGACAACGACTACTGGCTGGGAACCGTCCTGGCCGGTGCGTCTCGTCATCCCGTTCAATTGGAATGGAGCCGTACCATCATGGCTGACTATGCCGGCATCCAAGTCACCGATATTGAACAAATCGCACGCCGCTATTTGGACATGGCCAAACTGGCTGTCATTGAGGCGCGTGCTTCAAGCGCGCCGTAATCACCGCGGCGGAAGGGGTAAATCATCGCAAGGCGTCTCTTGAGCTAAACACCGCCACCGAATACGGCCAAGGGGCTGGCGGGTGTTGCCCGCATGGCGTCGCCAACCGACTGGCGCCTAGCGCGGGCCGGCCGCCATCCGGCCGGGCAGCGGGAAAAGGCTTTCCATACGCGTCTTGGGCCTGACGGGCCAAACCGTGTTGCCTGGGACAGGATGTCGTGATATGGAAACCCGAATCTTTGGCGCGGAAAGGATAACGCCATGCCTGAAAACGAAACCTCAGGCGGTATATGGGATGCCGCTTGGGGATTTTTTGCCTCGGTACGCCTGACCATCATTTTGCTCCTCTCCCTGGCGGCAACCTCGATTGTCGGTACCTTTATTCCCCAGAACAAGCAACCCCTGGAGTACCTGCAGGCCTTCGGTGAATTCGGCTACCGGTTGCTCGCGGCCCTCGACTTTTTCGACATGTACCGTTCCTGGTGGTTCCGCCTGCTGATCATGCTGCTGGTGCTGAACATCATCGTGTGCAGTATCGAACGGCTGGCCTCCCTCAGTAAGATCATCTTTGTCCGCAACCCCTCCTTCAAGCGCTCCCGTTTCCAAAAGACCCGCAACCGATCGGTCTTCGACGACGACCGCCAGCCGGAAACACTCAAGGACCTGTTCCTGCCCGTGCTGCAGCGGCGGTATCGTCATACCCGCTTGGAAGAAGGTGCGGACGGCGCCTTGTGCCTTTTCGCTGAAAAATGGCGCTGGACCCGCATCGGCGTCTATGTGGTGCATCTAAGCATCGTGGTGCTGCTGCTCGGCAGTCTGGTCGGCTCGATTTTCGGTTTTGAGGGGTTTGTCAACATTCCCGAAAACGAGACCGTCGACACGATCTTTTTACGGCAATCCGGCAAGGCCTACCGACTGCCCTTCAGCATCCGCTGTGACGACTTCGACGTCCGTTTCTATGCCAACGGTGCGCCCGAGGAATTCCGCTCCCGTCTGACGATTCTCAAAAATGGGCGCCCTGTGCTGGAAAAGGACATTCTTGTAAATCATCCCCTGCGCTATCAGGGGATCAACCTGTTTCAATCCAGTTACGGCAAAATGGCCCCGGAGGCGCGACCGGAGGATAGCGAGTTGCCGGAGGAAGTGACCTTGCGGATTACCATGAAAGCAAGCGGCCGCTCTTTTACACGCCAAGCGGCGATCGGCGATCAGTTCGACCTGCCGGATGGTTTGGGTACGCTGAAGGTCGCCGGCTTCCAAAAGGCCATCCAATTCGGCGGGCAGAACTTGGGTCCCGGGCTAGTTCTGGCGTTGCAGAAAACCGATGGGCAAACCGAACAAATCCTCCTGCCGTTGCATTTCCCCAATTTTGACAAGATGCGCGGCGGGACCTTTTTTGTTTCCATTCTTGGTCAGAAACAGCGCGCGTTCCAACCCGGGGAGCACGCCGAACGTTATTACACGGGCCTGCAGGTGACCAAGGACCCCGGTGTCCCCATCGTGTATACCGGATTCGTGGGAATGATCATCGGATTTATCATTACCTTTTTTATGTCCCACCAGAGCGTGTGCGTGGAGTTGACGGCGCGCCAGGGCGGAACCCACGTGGCCGTCGCGGGCATCGCCGATCGCAACAAGCTGGGCATGGAACGAAAAACTGCGCAACTGGCCGAACGGCTGCAAGCCCTGTAAAGGATAATCGTGCGATTGCTGGGGCTATGTGCTGTGCCAGGCCGTCGCCAACCCTTTTGACCTGATAGTTTAAGGATCGATCATGAGCAGTTCACATATCCTCTCCATCGTCACCTTTATATACGGTCTGGCTGCCTTTCTCTATATTTTCGAATGGGTCTTCGGCAAACAGGCGGCCGGACGTGCGGCCACCGTGGTGGCCTTTATCGGCCTCATCGGGAATACCGCCGGCATCATCCTGCGCTGGATCGAATCCTATCGAATGGGGATCGGCCACGCGCCCCTGTCCAACCTTTACGAGTCCCTGGTGTTTTTTGCCTGGTGTATCATCCTGCTGCACCTGTTTCTCGAGTGGCGCTACAAAAAGCGCATCTTCGGCGTGATCGGTACGGTGGCCGCCGTGGCCGCCCTGGCCTATGCCTCCCTGAAACCCAGTGAGATCCAACCGCTTATTCCCGCGCTGAAAAGCAATTGGCTGATTGCCCATGTCTTCACCTGTTTTATCGGGTATGCGTCCTTTGCCATCGCCTTCGGCATCAGTCTGCTCTATGTGCTGCGACACGTGGGCGGGCCGGCCGTGCTGAAGCGGCTGCCCTCCGACAGCCTGATGGATGAGTTGACCCACCAATTGGTGATGTTCGGCTTTCTCTTTCTATCGGCGGGCATCATCAGCGGTGCCGTCTGGGCCAACTCCGCTTGGGGGCGCTACTGGGGATGGGACCCCAAGGAAACTTGGTCCCTGGTTACCTGGTTCATCTATGCCACCCTCCTGCACGCCCGCTTCATGCGCGGCTGGCGCGGAAACCGGATCGCGGTGCTCTCCATCGTCGGCTTCCTGGCCGTATTGTTTACCTATTTCGGGGTCAACTATCTCCCCGGGTTGCATAGTTACGGGGCGATGGGGCAATGATTTTGACTTGACATGGTGGCCGCGGGCAGGGTAGAAAAAACAAATTTTCGCTACCTGAACATGGATGGATAGCGGCCTGCAGCGATACAGGGCCGCTGGACTATACAAGGCCATCCGCCCTGATCCGACAGGAGTGGCGTGGGTGGTTTTCTTCGTGAGGGACTGGGAAGTTACCGACAACTGTTAAAAATCGGCAAAGGTTCAGCAAACTGTGAGCGTTGGGGAGGATCCCTGATTTTGGTGGCCGACGGTAGGGGAAATGCTGAAATGAATTTTGCGACGGTGCATCATTCAAGCATTTCCCTCCGGATCGTGGCTTCCGATTGAAGGGATTTTTTATTTTGTTCTGCAGCCGGACGGAGTTTCCATGAGTAAATCAGACGATACCAAACACGTTGCAGGGGAGCGTCAGGAAAAGGCGCCCGACACCAGTGGGACGGGCGCTTCGATCCTTCTCTTTTTTGTGATCGGATTTGCGCTCAGCCTTGTCGTGGGGTGGGGCATCTTCCCCAAGCTGTTGTATTCCAAAAAAAAGCAGCCGGTTGATTTTAACCATGCCATGCACCTGGAGCTGGTCGACGAAGGGTGTCAAAGCTGCCATTTTTTCCGCGCGGACGGCAGCTTTTCCGGTGCGCCGACGCTGGCGCAATGCATCGGCTGTCATGACGAGATGCAGGGCGACACCGCCAACGAGATGAATTTTTACGAAAACTATATCCAGAAGGACCGTGAAGTCCCCTGGCTGATCTACGCCAAACAACCCCAATGCGTCTTTTTTTCGCATGTGGCCCATGTCAAAATGGCGAACATGGATTGTGTGACCTGCCATGGCTTCATCGGCGACTCGACCCAACTTCCGATATACGAGCAGAACCGCATTTCCCTATACAGCCGCAATATCTGGGGCAAAAACATCGGCGGATTCAAAGAGAATACCTGGGACCGCATGAAGATGGATGATTGTTCCGAGTGTCATGTCCGCGAGGGTGTCCGCCAGGCGAGTGTCCAGACAGCCAAAGGCGGCTGTTTCGTCTGCCACAAATAAGCGATCCAGCTATGATTCGAGAAGATTTCAGCAGGAGACGAGGGGTATGTCGATGAAAATAGACCGAAGGAGTTTCTTAGCCCTTGGTGTCGGCGGTGCCGTGGGAACCGCTCTGACGCCGTTGCCCTGGAAAATTCAGGACGATCTGGCGATCTGGACCCAGATGTGGCCCTGGACACCCGACCCGCCCGGTGGTGCCAACACCTATGTCAACACCGTCAGTCCCCTTTGCGGGAGCGGATGCGGCGTTACGGTGCGCAAAGTCGGCGAGCGGGCGGTCAAAATCGAAGGCCGCAAAGATTTCCCCACCAACGAAGGCGGCTTGTGCAATCTTTGCGCGGCCGGGCTTCAGATGCTTTATGGCCCGACCCGTGTCCCCTTTCCCATGAAGCGCATCGGGGAACGCGGTGCCAACGAATGGCAGCGGATATCCTGGGAAGAGGCCATTTCGATGCTCGCCGAGCAACTGGGGGAAATCCGTCAGGCCGGCCAGCCGGAAACCGTCTGTTGCCTCTCGGGACGCCGATACGGCTCCATGCCGGACCTTCTGAAACGGTTTATGACGGCTTACGGTTCTCCCAATTTTACGGTCATGCCATCCATGGCCGATGGCTACGACATGATGCTAAAGCGCATGCATGGTGTCGAGGGGCGTGTGGGGTTCGATCTGGGCAAGGCGGACTATATCCTTAGCTTCGGCAGCGGTCTTATCGAGGGCTGGGGGAATACCGCCTATATGATTCGGATCAACAGCCTCTGGAAAGAGAACAACGCCACCATCAAACAGATTGAACCGCGATTGTCCAACACCGCCGCCAAGGCGGATCAGTGGATTCCCATTACACCGGGTACGGAAGTCCTTCTGGCACTCGGTATCGCGTATGTCATTATCAAGGAATCCCTTTATAATTACGACTTCGTCAATAATTATGCGTCGGGTTTCGAAGCCCTGCGCAGCTTCGTGTTGAGCGGATACAGTCCCGGCAATGTGGCCAAGCAAACCGGTGTGGATCAGTCCACCATCGTGACCTTGGCGCGTGAGTTCGCCCGTTCCCGGCGGCCGCTGGCCCTTTGCGGCCGTGGACAGGGCCATGTGCCGGGGGCCTTGGGCGGCTATGTGGCAGTGCATCTTCTCAACGCCCTGGTGGGCAATATCAACCGCCCCGGCGGCGTGTGGGCTTTGCCGCGACCGGCCATGGAGGGATGGCCGGAGCCGATGCTGGATGCCCAGGCCCAAGCCGGCATGGCGAAGCCGCGTTTGGACGGTGCCGGCGGACCCGCCTTTCCCTTTGCGGAGCAACTCGCCAACCGATTGCCCCAGGCGATCACGGCCGGGCGCCCTTATCCCCTCAAGGCCTTGTTGGTCTACGAGGCCAATCCCGTTTTCAGCATGCCCGGTGCCGCCGCCGTCCGCCAAGCCCTTCAGCAAGTGCCCTTCATCGTAAGCTTTGCGACCCATATGGATGAAACCGCGGCCATCGCCGATCTGATCCTGCCCAACCATGCCCACTTGGAGCGTTGGGACGATGTCGCGGTGACGGCCGGCTACAATCGTCCCCTGGTCGGTTTGGCCCAAGCGGTGGTAGCGCCGCAGCAGGATACCATGCACACCGGGGACGTGTTCCTGCAAGTTGCCGCCACTTTGGGCGGAAGCCTGGCGGCATCACTGGCCTGGAATGATTATGCGGCCTGCCTGCAGGAAGGGCATGCGGCCCACTGGGCCGATCTCGAGGAAAACGGTTACTGGCTCGATCGGTCCTATGCGCCTGAAACGTGGTCGTTCGCTTTCCCGACCCCGTCGGGCAAATTTGACTTCACTGCTTCCGATGGTGATCTCAAAGCCCTTTTTGCGCCCATTCCCGCTGAAGGCGATGGCGGCAGCTACAACCTGAAGCTGATCGCCTATGATTCGGTGCGCATCGCCAACGGCGCGGTGGGTTCACCACCGTTTCTCATCAAAACCGTTTCCGACAAGGTCCTCGAGGGGAATACGCTCCTAGTGGATGTGAATCCGGAAACGGCTCAGGCGGCCGGCTTCCGCGAAGGTGATGCGGCCCTGCTCAAGACACCGCTGGGTAGCGCTTCGGTGCGGGTGCATCTGTCGCCGGATCTGATGCCGGGCCTGGTGGCGATTCCGCGGGGATTAGGCCATACCGCCTATGACGATTATCTGGCTGAAAAAGGGATCAACGCCAACGACCTGATCGGTCCGGTGGAAGATCCGGCCTCCGGCCTCGACGCGACCTGGGGTATTCTCGCTTCACTGGTGAAAGCCTAATTCAATAGTACGAGGTTCTGATGACACAAACAGGCGATTTCGGTAAACCCAAACGTTACGGAATGGTTATCGACCTGGACAAATGTACCGGGTGCGGGACGTGCATGGTGGCCTGCATGGCCGAGAACAACGTCCCGTTCAAAAAGGACGAATCCGACAAATTGAAAAGCATCACATGGATGCGGGTTTATCGGTTGACCAACGGGAAGCCCTATCCGGACAACGAAATCTGTTATCTTCCCCGTCCTTGTCAGCATTGCGCCGGCAAACACGAGGGGCATTCGCCCTGCGTGTCGGTCTGCCCGGCCACGGCCACGGATTACGACAAAGATACCGGCATCGTGAGTCAGATTTACACCCGTTGTTTCGGCTGCCGCTACTGCATGGCCGCCTGCCCCTACCACGCCCGCTATTTTAACTGGTGGGATCCGGTGTGGCCCAAAGGAATGGAAAAGTACCTGAATCCCAACGTGTCCGCCCGGATGCGCGGCATAGTGGAAAAATGCGGTTTTTGTTTCCAGCGCTATCAGAAAGCGATGGAACAGGCCAATATGGAAGGCCGGCGGGAATTGGAAGAACACGAATACCAAACGGCTTGCACCCAGGCCTGCCCGGCCGGGGCGATCACGTTCGGCGATTTGTACAATCCCCATCACAAGGTGCATCAAATGGCCCAACCGGATTTTACCAAGGGCGGCCGGCCACGCAATCCCAAGGCCTTCCGGCTTTTGGAAGAGCTTCAGACCAATCCTAAAGTGTACTATATGTCCAGTAAAGAGTGGGTCCGGAAAGCGGGCTACAAGCCGGACCTGCTGGATCATCAAGCGGCCGAGCACTAAAACGGGTGCAACCGCCGATGGGGGAATAACCTGCGACCGGCTGTCTGGCCCCGGTCCCACCCATTAATCGACAGCTTTTTTAGGAGCACGGGTTTTATGGATTCTGCATTGATACCCAAAGGAGTCAAACGTTGCCCGATATGGCAATTCGCACTGGGACTCGGCATCGTTGGTGCGGTTTTGCTGTGGGGTGTTTACGCCATGTTCCTTTGCTGGTTCAAGGGCTTGAACCAGACCAACATGAACGATTACTACGGGTTCGCGTTGTGGATCTGGGCGGATCTGGCCGTCATTGCCCTGGGGGGCGGCGCGTTTTTCACCGGTCTGCTGAAATACGTCATCGGCAAGGATGATTTGAAAAACATCATCAATTATGCCGTCTTGATCGGATTTATCTGTTACAGCAGCGCGCTGCTGATTCTGGCCATCGATGTCGGCCAGCCCCTGCGCTCATGGTTTATTTTCTGGCATGCCAATGTGCATTCCATGTTGACGGAAGTGGCCTTTTGCCTGAGCTGCTATTTCTGTGTGTTGACCATCGAGTATCTCCCGCTCATTTTTGAAAACCGTCAGATCGATAAGGTCCCTTTCGTCCACAATCTGACCCATACAATGCATGAATATATGGCCATCTTTGCGGCCACGGGGGCCTTTCTGAGCTTCTTCCACCAGGGTTCCCTGGGCGGCGTCGCCGGCGTTCTCTTCGGGCGGCCGTTCGCCTACCGCGAGCACTTGTTCATCTGGCCCTGGACCTTTTTTCTGTTTACCTGGTCGGCGGCCGCCTATGGCCCCTGTTTTACACTTCTGGTCACCCGGATAACCGAAAAAATTACCGGCAAAAAGCTCGTGAAGGATGCTACGGTTCAGCTGCTGGCGAAAATCGCCGGCTGGATGATGTTTACCTATATCATTGCCAAGATAATCGATACGATTTACTGGGCCACGACGACGGCCCCCTCCCTGGGCTTCACGCTCAAAGATTTCTATACCAACAACCCGGTCTACGGCTATTGGATTCTCATTGCGGAGATCGTCGTGGGCGGCGTGATTCCAGCCCTGATTCTGATCATTCCCCAGTTGCGGAGCAACCGTCTGCTCTTGACCCTGGCCACTATTCTGGCCGTTGTGGGGGTTTGCCTGGACCGCTGGGTCATGGTGCTGCAGGTCATGGCGATACCGGTGATGTCGTTTGACAAGTGGGTGATGTACTATCCCAGCTGGCAGGAAGTGGCGACGACCGTCCTGCCGGTGGCCTACGGCATTATCCTGATCATGATTTCCTATCGCTATCTGCCGATTTTTCCCCAGGAGGCGGAGTTGAACCCTTTGGCGCCGGAAACGCCGGCGGCCGTGGCGGCGGATGCCGAAGAGACGGTGGATGAAGGCCCGGAAGCGGATTTAGCGCCCGCTGAGGCGTAAACAGGCTTTTAAGGAGGTAAGGCTATGTTCCCATTTAATTTTGAATGGATATGGGATATGTCGCACATGGTTTTCATGGGGGGGCTGTGGTATGCCCTGAGCATCCTGGGCGCGGGCATGACGTTTTGCATTCTCAAGGCTCTTGTGGACACCTCGGGCGGTAAAGGCGGCCACCATCATTAAATTCGATACGTGTTAATGACCGCGCTTCAAGGCTGGGACCATAGCCTTTGAAGCGCGTTTTTCTCGAATTTCTGCAGCACGTTTCTGGCGCCCAATTTTGTACGAGGCTGCCGTCCCGATCCCGGCGCGCTTTTTTCTAAAATCCCATTCCCTAAAAGTCATCCACCATGGATAGAATTATCGTTGAGGGCGGCAAACGCCTGCAGGGCACGGTCGCCATATCCGGTTCCAAAAACGCCGCGCTGCCCATCCTGACGTCGGCCCTGCTCACGGATGGTCGTTGCACGTTCAGCAATGTCCCCGATCTTCAGGATATCCGCAGTATCCTGCGTCTCCTGGAAAGCCTCGGGGCCGCCGTGCAGCAAGACGGACACAGCGTCGCTATCGATGCCACCCGATTAGCCGCCAGTGAGGCCCCTTACGATCTGGTGCGCAAAATGCGGGCCTCCATCCTTGTACTCTGCCCTCTTGTAGCGCGACTTGGGCATGCGCGGGTCTCTCTGCCAGGGGGCTGCGCCATTGGCGCCCGCCCTATCAACTTGCATCTGCGGGGCTTGGAGCGCCTGGGTGCCACTATCGATATTCGCCACGGCTATGTGGAAGCCCGGGCCGACCGCTTGAAGGGAGCCGAAATTTTTTTCGATACCGTGACTGTCACCGGAACGGAGAATATCCTGATGGCAGCGGTGCTGGCAGATGGGGTCACGGTGTTGCGCAATGCGGCCCGCGAACCGGAAGTCGTGGCCTTGGCTCAAGTTCTGACGCAAATGGGAGCGGATATCCAGGGCGCCGGAACATCGGTGGTGACCATCAGCGGCGTCAAAGCGCTTAAACCGACCCAGGCGGTCATCATCCCGGATCGGATTGAAGCCGGCACCTTCATGGCGGCAGCGGCCCTGTCCGGGGGTGAGGTAACCCTGACTCAATGCCAACCGGACCACCTCAGCGCTGTATGCGACAAATTCGAGCAGGCCGGGGTGGGCATCACGCGGAACGATACCACGATACAGATCAGCGAGACGCCGACCATCAAAAGCGTGGACATGCGCACCCAGACCTATCCTGGTTTCCCAACGGATATGCAGGCGCAGTTCATGGTGATGATGGCCTGTGCCGACGGGCAGAGTATCATCAAAGAAACGATTTTCGAGAACCGCTTTATCCATGTCAGTGAATTACGCCGTCTGGGCGCGGATATTACCGTTTCCGGGGATACCGCGGTGGTGCGCGGTGTGAAATCGCTTCTGGGAGCTCCGGTGATGGCCTCGGATTTGCGTGCCAGTGCATCCCTCGTTCTAGCCGGATTGGTGGCCCAGGGCACAACCGAAATCAACCGTGTCTATCACATCGATCGCGGTTACGAGCGCATTGAAGAAAAATTGCGCCAGATCGGGGCCTCGATCTGGCGTGCAAAAGCATAACCCCTCTTTTCTCACAGCGGACCAATAGCCGTTCGCAACCCTCTGCAAGCACCCCCTCCGGGGGGCTATTGTCGGAGGCGTTACGAATTCCCGCTATGGCATCGATTGTGTGCCTTGTCCGCCAGCCGTCAATTCCTCATGATGTCACCGTTTTTTAACGCAAAACCGCCGGCCGAGCAGGTAGCTTTCGCTTGAGCGGGGGTGACCTCCGGTCCTCAGCGTGATATTGAGTCCATAGCGATGACCATACCAGACGGACGCCTGTAAATGACTGCCGGAACCTTTTTACCTTTTACCAGCACCGACCCCGCAGGCTTTTCAAGACCTTACCGTCGCCCCTTGCTCCCGGTCGCTATAGCGTTGGCGGCCGGTATTATAGCCGGCGGCGCCTGGCCGGGCCGTTTAGATCTCGTCTCGGTTGTGGGGTGCCTGGCCTTGGTGCGGGTGGTCTATGCCTGGCATCACCACCGCAGTGCCCGCCTGGCGCCTCATCTTCTGGTGGGCCTGCTGGGATATGCGTTGATTTCGCCCTGGTTGCCCGCGGAACTGCCGGCCAATCATATCGCGCACTATACCGATTCCCGTCGCTGGCAGATCGAAGGCATCGTAGTCCAGTGGTTGCCGGCCCGCTACGGGCGATCACGTCTCCTGATGCAGGTGTCGCAGTTGGCAGACCCGCACCAGACCATCGCGGTCACAGGACGCATTCGGCTCACCATCGCCGGAGAAGTTCCCGTCATTGAACCGGGAACGCGGCTGGCATTTTCCGGCCGGATCCGGTCTTTCCATAATTTCAGCAATCCCGGTGGCTTCGATTATCGCCGCCATATGCAGCTGCAACGGGTATATGGGTCGGCTTTCGTAGGGTCAGACGGTCTGCGCATCGGGGATCCGGGCAAGATCACCAGAGGGTCGGCCATGGTGCGCTATCGATGGCGGGCACGCCGGATGATCGAGCAAGTTGCCGGTTCAAGCACCCAATCCGTTCTAAAGGCGCTTCTCATCGGCGATCGCCAGGCCGTTTCCCCGGATCAGCGTCAGCTGTTCAACCGTTGCGGGATCGGTCACCTGCTGGCCATTTCCGGCTTGCATATCGGGATTGTCGGAGGATTTGTCTTCGCCCTAAGCCTTTGGGGCTTGAACCGGTGGCCGACCATCTTGGAGCGCGGATGGGGAAGACGGGGTGCGGCCTTGCTGGCCATCGGACCAATGGTCTTCTACGCCGTTCTGGCCGGGTTGGCGCCCGCTACGCAACGGGCCTTGATCATGGTTTTGGCCGTCATGGCGACCTACTTTGTCTATAAGGAAAAGGATACCCTCAACTTTTTGGCTCTGGCGGCCGTGCTAATGCTGATTTGGGAGCCGGCGGCTCTCTTTTCCGTTTCCTTCCAGATGTCGTTTGCCGCCGTATTTTGGATCGTCGTGGGATTAGCAGCCCTTGGATGGCGAAAGGAATCCCGTATTCGTAAGGCAACAAAATGGGGTGACCGCGTCGGCGCCTTTTTGCGAATAACATTGTGGGCCACCCTGGGAACCCTTCCGTTCGTCATGACCTATTTTCAGGAGGTTTCCCTCGTCGGTATCTTCACCAACGGCATCATGGTGCCCTTGATCGGTTTTTTCGTCTTGCCAGTCGGGCTTTTGGCGCTCTTGGTGCTCCCTTTCAACGCGGTTTTGGCCGGCGGGTTAATTCAGGTGGCGGGTTGGGGACTTGCCCATGCCCTCGACGGCTTGGAAGCCCTTGGCAGGCTGGATGGGATCGCCCTCTCAACTTTTGTGCCGACTATACCGGAAATCGCCTGTTATTATGGGGCGCTGGGTTTGGTGGTGATGCGGCGCCGAATCAAACCGGTTCGCTGGTTGGCCGTATTGGTCGCGGTCGTCATGGCGGTCGATGCGGGTTACTGGTTGCACGAGCGTTTCTGGCATGATGACCTGCGGGTCACCATACTGGACGTCGGACAAGGCAGCTCCGCCCTGCTGGAATTCCCCGGGGGCAAGACCATGCTGATCGATGGGGGCGGGTTCACCGATAATCGGTTTTTTGACGTGGGCCAGCGCATTATCGCCCCTTTTTTACGATATCGTAAGATCCTGCGGATCGATACCGTGGCCTTGAGTCATCCCAGCAGCGACCATATGAACGGCCTGGTATATGTCCTTTCCCATTTTCACCCCCAAGAGCTGCTCTGGACCGGCGACCGGGCCGCTACCGCGAGTTTCGAAACCTTTCATCAAACCGTCGTCAACAGCGGTGTCCATCTATCCGATATCACGCGCGGGGACCGCCACATGACCATGGGCGAAGTGGACGTGGTGATACTCCATCCGGAGCTTAAAGACTTGCGACCGCATCACCATTTATCAGGGGCAGATTTCAATAACCATTCGATGGTTATCAAAGTGGCGATGGGCGCCTGCGGCATCCTTTTCCCGGGTGATATCGAGATGCCTGCGGAAGAAAGGCTTGTCGCTTGCTGTCGCCAGCAATTGGCAAGCCAGGTCCTTGTGGCGCCTCACCATGGCAGCCGGACATCAGTTCGACGATCTTTCTGGAGGCCGTGCGCCCGGACAGAATCGTTGTATCAGCCGGCTGGCGGAATCGGTTCGGCTTTCCCCACGCCGCTGTTCTCAAGCGTTATCGGGCTCTGGGAAGTCGCATCTATCGCACGGACGACCATGGGGCTGTTGTGCTTCGAACCGATGGACATCAATGGCGCACGTCTACGCAGTTGGATCGAGAAACGGTTCAGCAGGAAGCGCTCGCGATGCCGTAGCCGAAAGGCACCGAAAAATCTTCGGGGTGTTCTGCTCGCAGGAGGAGTGAAGACGGTTTTACATGGCTGCCGCATTTTGCCCGGACGTTGCGAAGTTACGAACGCTCCATCCCGGCGGCATGCTGGAGGGGGAGGCAGATCCACCGTCCTATCGATGCGGCGCTGTTCTCGGCTAGGCTAGCCTCACTTCGGCTAGTGATCGAAAAAGGATTCCTGCCTTGATATCTTCTTCATATTCCGTTAGGCTAAAAATGCTTATGTCTAATTGCGCTAAAGCAGAAGACCCCTGCGGTTCCGGTTCTTGAAGGGCCCTGCCGGAGTGTTCCCGCATGCCACGCCAGGCAATAAGGCGTTTGATACCGGATTCAATCATGAGGCTTGCCGATGCCTCTATTTTTTTATGCGGCAGGCTTCCCGTGGATCGGATGATCGGAGAACAGGAGATAAACATGGCGGAAAAAGATACTTTCAAGGCTTTCCTCGTGAGCGAAACCACAGACGGTCAGTACCAGCGGACGATCACCGAACGCGCGCTGAGCGATTTACCGGATCATGAAGTTCTCATCCGGGTGCACTACTCCTCGCTCAACTACAAGGATGCTTTGTCGGCCCATGGCAATAAGGGGGTTACCCGACAGTATCCCCACACCCCCGGCATTGATGCGGCGGGTATCGTCGTTGCCAGTCGGAACCCATCGTTTGGCCAAGGGGATGCCGTCCTGGTGACGGGGTTTGATTTGGGCATGAATACTTCCGGAGGGTTGGGGGCCTACATCCGCGTTCCGGCGGATTGGGTCATTCCCCTACCCTCAGAGCTTTCCTTGAAGGACAGCATGATTTACGGCACCGCCGGTTTTACGGCTGCCATGAGCATCCAGCGGCTGGTGCAACACGGCGTGACACCGGATAAAGGCGAGATCCTTGTCTCCGGGGCCACCGGTGGCGTGGGTTCCCTGGCGGTGGCCATGCTCAGCCATATGGGGTACAGCCCTGTAGCGGTCAGCGGGAAATCCACAGCGGAATCGTTTTTGAAAACGCTTGGCGCCCGGTCGGTTATAAGCCGGGACGAGGCGGAGTCGCAGGCTGAAAAACCCATCCTCAAGGCGCGTTGGGCCGGCGTTGTCGATACGGTGGGCGGCAAAATTCTGTCCCAGGCCATTAAATCGACCCGTTATGGCGGGGCGGTCACCTGTTGCGGGCTGGTGGCTTCGCCCCAGTTGTCCTTAACCGTTTTTCCTTTTATCCTGCGCGGGGTGGCGCTGTATGGCATCGATTCGGCGGAGTGTGGCCGTGATTTACGTCTGCTGCTTTGGAAAAATTTGGCGGGGGCTTGGCGGCCGGATTGTTTGGCCGGCTTGAGCAGGGAAATTGAGCTGGAAGATGTTGATCAGTACATGGCCATGCTGTTGAAAGGCGACAATCAGGGGCGCATCGTTGTCCGCATGCCAGGCGCCTAAAACGGGAATGCCACCACCGTGACGGGTGCCGTCAACCGTTGCTTGCCGGCGGCTGATGGCAATCAGGGAGAATACACGATGAACAAGTTTACGATCGCCGGGCTTTGCGCATGGCTGGTTAGTCTCGTCATTGTCGGATTTCAAGCCATCACGAGCCTGATGCAACAAAGCGGTACTGGCGACTGGGGGGCGCCCCCGGGGGGCTGGAGTGAGTTGGCCCTTGTCGATCTGATCGGGGGCGAGCGACTTTATTGGGCGGCAGATTATGACTGGCTGGCCTATATTTTCACGATGCCCCTATATATCCTACTTTTCATCGTGGGGTTGTTGTTCATCATTTTAGGGGTGGTGTTCTGGCGGAAATAAGACGTTTAGGATCTGGTGCTCTAAGAAACATGGCGCCATAGTCGCCATGAAGGGCCGGCAGTTTGGAAGTGCGCGTCCCGAATAATGTGCTCATCGCATCATACCGTATATTCCTCCTAACCAAGCCCCTCCCTATTGATATGGCGTGGTGCCGCCAGGTTCCCCCCCATCCGTGCCTCCCCATTCCCACGCACCAAATCATTTTGGGTTCCAGATTGTCTTCGCAAAGCAAACGCTTCGGCGGCTTCCGCAAGTTCCCGGGCCGTCCCGGCCTTATTCGACATACACGGACTGGCCAGGATAAATAGTGCTGCGTGACGAAAGGCGGTTGATCTCCAGAAACCGATCCAGCGGCATCTGGTGGGATTGAGCAATCTTAAACGGACTGTCGCCGGATTGTACCTGGTAGGTCTTCATGCCATCCATCTGGCGGGCAGGCATCGGTTTCGCAGTGATCTGGAGCTTTTGCCCCTTATAAAGCCGGGTCCCGGACAGGCCGTTGAGATGTTGGATGGATTTTACCGTCGTGCCGTATTTGCGTGCGATATTCCACAAAGAATCGCCGCGTCGGACCACGTGATAAGCGGGCCGTTGAGAAGGGATTCCCTGCGCCCGGGCAGGTTGTGAGGCGTAGGTATACCCCTTACCGGGAATTTTTAGACGTTTGCCGGCGCGAATCAGGGTGCCGCGCATGTTGTTGGCGCGCTGGATTCGGGCGACGCTGGTTCGGTAGCGCCGCGCAATCGTCGAGAGGCTTTCGCCGGAACGTACCCGATGGTAGACATAGGCCGGTTGGGGCAGGGAAGCTGTGCGAACGTTTTCGATTTGCGCCAGCAGAAGCTCGCTCGTACCGACAGGAATTTTCAAGGCGTAGGTGGCCGGCGGCACAATTTTATAGCGCAGTTCAGGATTCATTTCGCGCAGCATTGATTCAGGCACATCAAGGATCTTGGCTGCGTCACGCAGGTGAATCTGGCGGTTGATCGTGGCGGTCTCGTAGTCCAGGGCAGGATCGATTTGGGCAAGGTCAAGACCGTATTTTTCGGGGGCACTGAGAATATGCAGGGTTGCCAGAAAACGCGGTACGTAACGTGCCGTCTCCCGCGGCAGGCGCTCATAGAGATCCCAGAAATTATCCAGATAGTTCACGTTCTGCGTCTTGATGACGCGCAGGACGCGCCCTTCGCCACAATTGTAGGCGGCGAGCACGGTGGTCCAATCGCCAAAAATATTATGGAGTTCCCTGAGATAGGCAATGGCCGCCCGGGTGGATTTGTCGGGATCCATGCGCTCATCGATAAAACGGTCGCGCTTGAGGCCGAATTTGTAACCGGTGGAAGGGATAAATTGCCATAAGCCCAAAGCACGGGCGCGTGACAGGGCCTTGACGTTGAAGCCGCTTTCGATCAAAGGCAGCCAGGACAATTCCTCCGGGAGCCCGGCTTCCTTCAACTCGGCCACAATGCGGGGCCGATAGCGGCCGGATCGCTGGAGCGCATGCTGAAAAAACGTTTTTTCCACGCCGGTGGTGAAGCGCTTGATTTCGGCTTCCACATGGCGGTTCATGTCCAAGGGGATGGCATTGTGGCTGCCATTGACCACAATGTTGCGCGATGCATAGATTTCCAGGATACGTTTGGAAATCATGAAACGCAGATCCTCCTTTTCCTGAATCAGTTTGAAATCGTCCTGGGGCTCGACTTCGAGGATTAGCAGGTAGGCTTGATCCAGCGCATCGACCGCTTTCTCAAGTTCGCCTCTTTGCCAATATTCCTGCGAATCCCGGCATAATTCCAAGGCATCGTCCAGTCTGGCCTGGGCTGTTTTGGGGTTGTTATCCTCAGATGCGGGAGCGTCATTGGCGGTTGCGGTGGTCGGCAGCGCGCTATCGTTCGTTTCGGTCGACACGGCACGGTTGTCGGCGTTTTGATAGACGTTTTCTTCAAGGTCCACGTAGGAGGGAGGTGGTGTTTCAGCCGCCGTTCCGGACGGTGCGGAGGATGTCATTGGGGCTGAGTCCGTCGAAGGCATGATCGTCGTGCATCCGCTGAACAGAACGCTGAGACCTAACACAAGGGCAATAATGTGGTTTCGTTTCAAAATCATCTCACTTTGTATAGATTGATGGACCAGAGAAAAACATTGTATCTTCGACTCGTTATACATCGCAGTGTCAGTTTGTCAAGGCGTTATCGAGGCGCGCCGGGCAATGCTGTAGCCGTAATGGCGCTTGACACCAACGGTTTTGCGGACCATTACAGGAGCCCCTCCCAAGGGCCTGCGCCGCCCTGAGAGAGGCGCTGGCTTCCTTATCGGCTGGTTAAGGGGCACCTTTAGCACGATCGCCCAAAAGGGTGGGGTGAAAAATCGGGGCCGGACAGGTAGCGGCCTTTACGACAGGCTGGTCAGGGCCTATATTAAAAAGGTTATACAGAGGGACTCCATCGTGCTATGAATTCATCAAAATATTAAGATAATGTTTGATTTTTGATGAAAACGGGCTTATATGGCGCCTTATATCGTTTTAAACTGTTTAAATATTTTTTTATTTGTAAATTTAGGTCTTGTGTTTGTAATAAAAGACCGGTAAAAAACGATGTTTTATTTCGGTCGATCATCGGCGGCTGGTGCCGGTACGCGTTGATTACAATTGTAGGGCGGTTTCGAGCCAGCGTAGCTCAGTTGGTAGAGCTACTGATTTGTAATCAGTGGGTCGGGGGTTCGAGTCCCTTCGCTGGCTCCAGTTTGATCTCAAGGTGGGGTTCCCGAGCGGTCAAAGGGAACAGACTGTAAATCTGTCGGCGATGCCTTCGGAGGTTCAAATCCTCCCCCCACCACCAGCCAGAATGAGGGCCTGTGGCAGGAGATTCACGTTTGGGACGTGAATCAGTCGAACTGCAGGGCTTCCTGCGAATCCGAAATTTGATGACGGGCAAAGGGGGAGGATCGCGGCCCATACCGTCGATTCCAATAGAACCAGGCGGGAGTAGCTCAGTTGGTAGAGCTTCAGCCTTCCAAGCTGAATGTCGCGAGTTCGAGCCTCGTCTCCCGCTCCAAACAAAAATCGATTGGTTTGCAACGTTATTAGCAAGGTGCACAATTTGGTCATGAGCCCACGTAGCTCAGTCGGTAGAGCGCTTCCTTGGTAAGGAAGAGGTCCACCGGTTCGATTCCGGTCGTGGGCTCCACATTTCCTCTAAACGGCGACCGTCTGGAAAAGTGTGGCGTCGGTGCGTCTTTTTATGTTTTTGGATAAAAATACGTTTTAAGCCTTTTCACAGGAGGAAGAGAAGATGGCGAAGCAAAAGTTTGAGCGGACGAAGCCGCATGTGAATGTGGGAACGATTGGTCACATCGACCACGGCAAGACGACGCTGACGGCTGCGATAACGAAGTTGAACGGTTTGAAGGGCATGGCGAATTATGTGCCCTTCGATCAGATCGACAAGGCGCCGGAGGAGAAGGAGCGCGGGATAACGATTGCCACGGCGCACGTGGAGTACGAGACGGCCAAGCGTCACTATGCGCATGTGGACTGTCCGGGTCATGCGGACTACATCAAGAACATGATCACCGGCGCGGCGCAGATGGACGGGGCGATCCTGGTGGTGGCGGCCGATGACGGTCCGATGCCGCAGACCCGTGAGCACATATTGCTGGCGCGCCAGGTGGGGGTTCCGCGGATCGTGGTTTTTTTGAACAAGTGCGACATGGTGGATGACGAGGAATTGATCGAGCTGGTGGACATGGAGCTTCGGGAGCTGCTTTCGAAGTACGAGTTTCCGGGGGACGACACACCGATCATCCGGGGCAGCGCGTTGAAGGCGTTGGAGAGCGACGATGTGGACAGTCCTGAAGCCAAGCCGATTTTCGAGCTGATGGATGCGATTGACGAGTTTATCCCGGAGCCGGAGCGCGACATCGACAAGCCGTTTTTGATGCCGATCGAGGATGTGTTCAGCATATCGGGTCGCGGCACGGTGGTGACGGGTCGTGCGGAGCGCGGGATAATCAAGGTGGGGGACAATATCGAGATTGTGGGTATTCGTCCGACGTTCAAGACGGTGTGTACGGGTGTCGAGATGTTCCGCAAGCTGTTGGACGAGGGCCGTGCGGGGGACAACATCGGTGTATTGCTGCGCGGCACGAAGCGCGACGAAGTGGAGCGCGGCCAGGTGGTGGCCGTACCGGGGTCGATCACGCCGCATACGAAGTTCAAGGCGGAATGTTACATCTTGAGCAAGGAAGAGGGTGGCCGTCACACGCCGTTTTTCAATGGCTATCGTCCGCAGTTTTATTTTCGGACGACGGACGTGACGGGTGTTTTGACGCTGCCTGAAGGTGTCGAGATGGTGATGCCTGGGGATAATGTGGCGATCGAGGCGGAGCTGATCACGCCGATCGCGATGGAGAAGGAGCTGCGCTTTGCGATTCGCGAAGGTGGCCGTACGGTCGGTGCCGGGGTCGTCAGTGAAATCGTGGAGTAATTTTAGTGAAGGAGTTTCCAGGTGCGAATTATAGTGACCCTCGCCTGCCAGGAGTGCAAGCGACGCAATTATACGACGACGAAGAATAAACGGACAACGCCGGACAAGCTGGAGTTCAGCAAGTACTGTCGTTTCTGTGGTAAGCATACGAACCATCGCGAAACCAAATAGTTTTGCCATCCAACGGGTGGTGTCGCCATCGGCCATGCGGCCGATGGCAGCGGGAAAGGTTTGCAGGCCAGTAGCTCTAACGGTAGAGCATCGGACTCCAAATCCGGGTGTTGGGGGTTCGAATCCCTCCTGGCCTGCCACCTTTCGCGTTTGCGATAACCTACCCAAATGGAGAAACGGCACCTTCCCCGCACTTATCGGGCGGGAGGGAAGGAGCTGAGGAGATTCATGGCTCGGTTACAGCGCAAGAAACCCGTAAGTGTCAAAAAGCGGAAAATGGGCGGTGATACGCCAGCGTCGGATACAGCGACGACGCCGGCTTCGGCAGAGGCCGCCGCCAATAAACCAGCGCTTCCCGCCAAGAAAAAGAAGGCTTCCATGCCGATCCGGCGGGCGAGCGGAACGACCAAAAGTGAACCAACCGGTAAAATCAGAGGTATTGTCGATCAATCGATCCAGTTTTTGCGCGAAGTCAAAGTCGAACTGAAAAAAGTCGCTTGGCCTTCAAAAAAGCAAACCATCGGTTCAACGGCTGTCGTTCTGATTCTGGTGTTCATTATCGCAGCGTTCCTGGGGATAGTGGACATGGGGCTTTCGCGCCTGGTACGCTTGGTCCTGCAATAACGAGAGGCAGCCAACGTGGCCCAAAAGAAATGGTATATCGTTCACGTTTATTCCGGATTTGAGAACAAGGTCAAAAAGGCCTTGGAAGATCGGATCGCATCCGCGCCGCATCCGGATAAATTCGGCGAAGTTGTCGTCCCTACGGAAGAAGTCGTTGAGTTGGTCAAAGGGAAACGCAAAACTTCCGCTCGCAAGTTTTATCCCGGCTACATTCTCGTGCAGGTGGCGCTGGATGATGAGACTTGGCATATCGTGAACAATACGGCCAAAGTCACCGGCTTCCTGGGGGGGCGTGACAAGCCGGCTCCGATTTCAGACGAGGAAGCCAATCAAATTCTCAACCGCATGGAAGCCGGTAAGGAGAAACCCCAACCCAAATACTATTTCGATGCGGGTGATGAAATTCGTGTCATAGACGGCCCCTTTACCAACTTCAACGGTATTGTCGACGAAGTGAACCCCGAAAAGGGGAAAATCCGGGTTCTCGTTAGCATTTTTGGAAGGTCAACTCCGGTCGAACTGGATTTTGTCCAAGTAACCAAAATATAGAAGCGGCTGAAACGCTGGAACTTCAAAAGAGTAGGAATTACGATGGCAAAAAAAGTAATGGCGATGATCAAGTTGCAGGTTGAAGCGGGGAAAGCCAATCCGTCACCGCCGATCGGCCCTGCGCTGGGTCAGCACGGTGTCAACATCATGGATTTCTGCAAGGCTTTTAACGCGCGAACGGCCAATGATGCCGGAATGATCATTCCGGTAGTCATAACGGTGTATCAGGACCGTTCGTTCACGTTTATCACGAAAACGCCTCCGGCGGCGGTGCTGCTTAAAAAGGCGGCTAAAGTGGCCAAGGGGGCCGGCGACCCGAAGCGCGACCGGGTTGGCAAGGTGACTCGCTCACAAGTCGAAGAGATCGCTAAGCTGAAAATGCCGGATTTAAATGCAAATGATTTGGATGCCGCTTGCCGCATCATTGCTGGCACCGCCCGGAGTATGGGGATTGAGGTCGTTTAGAACCAGGGAGTGAGGGAAAGAAAATGCCTAAGCGGGGGAAAAAATATTCTGAGTCCAAAGCGAAGACTTTGAATGTGCCGTCCTCGAGTTTCGAAGAGGCCGTAAAAATATCGCTCGAATCTTCTTATGCCAAATTTGATGAGACGGTGGACGTTGCTGTCCGACTTGGTGTTGATCCGCGTCATGCCGATCAGATGATTCGCGGTACGGTGGTTTTGCCTAACGGACTTGGCAAGGAAGTCAAGGTCTTGGTGTTTGCCAAAGGCGAAAAAGAAAAGGAAGCCCAGGACGCCGGGGCCGATTTTGTCGGCAATGAGGAACTCATCGATAAAATCAAAGAGGGCTGGTTTGGGTTTGACAAAGCCGTTGCCACACCGGATATGATGGGAACTGTCGGTAAAATCGGCAAGCTATTAGGTCCGCGCGGATTGATGCCCAATGCCAAAACCGGTACGGTGACATTTGATGTCGCCCGTGCCATCAACGAATTGAAAGCGGGTAAAATCGACTTTCGTGTTGAAAAAGCCGGTATTGTTCATGCTCCGATGGGCAAGGTCTCGTTCGGTGTGGAGAAAATCGTTCAGAATATCACTGCATTTCTCGAAACCATCATGCGCCTCAAACCTTCTTCCAGCAAGGGGACCTATCTCAAAGGGATGGCGATCTCTACCACTATGGGGCCTGGCGTAAAAGTGGACGCCGCCCTCGTGAAGGAGCTGTTGAAGTAATTGATTAAGGTGTGCGGGTCATTCCATCCTGTTAGGTCTACGCCGGAGGTTAGGGGTGGTTGTCAGGTCGGGATCGTATCCGCACAACGACACAAAGCACATTTCCTGTAAACACAAAATCATCCTGTCAAAGACCGTAGGTTCACGATCGGTGTGTTTAATCGGCACGGCCGGCCTACCGAGGCAGTTGGGTTGTTTCGGATTCGTTTCCTCCGGTTTTGTTTGGATTGCGGAAAGGGGGTGTTGATTACTCGTGAATATTCAGGACAAAAAACAAGTCGTTGAAGACCTGAAAGAAAAGTTTGCAACGACCAAGGTCGTCATCGTTACGGACTACAAGGGGTTGAATGTCGCCCAGATGACCGAGCTTCGCCGGAAATTGAGCGATGCCAATGTGGAATACAAGGTCGTCAAGAACACCTTGCTGAAACGCGCCTCAGAGGGCACGGACGCCATGTTGCTGGCCGATGTATTTAAAGGGCCCAGCGGCATCGCGTTTTCCTTTGACGATCCGGTCGCGCCGGCCAAAGTTTTGACCCAGTTTGCCAAAGACAACGATAAACTGGAGATCAAAGCCGGTGTCATGGATGGCAAAATTATGGACTTGGATGCCATTACGGCGTTGTCCAAGCTGCCGTCCCGAGAGGAGCTGCTGGCACAAGTTCTCTCCGCTATGAACGCGGTCCCGGCGGGCTTTGTACGGGCCTTGGCCGATGTTCCCCGGCGGATGGTGAATGTGCTGAATGCGATCAAGGATCAAAAAGCAGCGGCCTAGTTCGTCAGCAACTTTTCTGATGGTCAAACCCATTTGCATGATCTAGAAAAAATTCGGAGGTAAAACGAAAGATGGCTGAAATCAAAAAAGAAGATGTAATTGACTTTATTGCGAACATGTCGGTCCTGGAGTTATCCGAACTGGTCAAAGAGCTCGAGGATAAATTCGGGGTATCCGCCGCGGCGCCGGTCGCCATGATGGCCGGTGTACCTGCTGGTGGCGATGCGGGTGCTGCCGAAGAAAAGACGGAATTCGACGTTATTATGACCGCCTTCGGCGATAAAAAGATCCAGGTGATCAAAGAGGTGCGCGCTATTACCGGTCTTGGTCTGAAAGAGGCCAAGGAATTGGTGGAAGGTGTCCCCAAAGCCGTCAAAGAAGGCATCGCCAAGGAAGAAGCAGAAAAAATCAAGGCCCAGCTGGAAGAGGCCGGGGCGCAGGTCGAAATCAAGTAGTCGCGTTAGATGTTTGCATTACGACTCAGGAGGAAGGCGACTTCCTCCTGAGAACAATTTCGGCAACCCCCGTCAATGTGTGGAGAAGCCATGTCGGAAAAGACTTCGGTTAAACAACGGGTTAGAAAAAATTTTGGCAAAATTCCCCAAATTGTTGAGATACCCGATCTCATCGGTGTGCAAAGGGAATCTTACAGCCGTTTTCTGCAAATGGATATCCCCCCGGAGGAAAGGGAGGATATCGGCTTGCAATCCGTTTTCAGGTCGGTATTCCCGATCAAAGATTTTACCGGGAGCGCTTCTCTCGAATTCGTTTCCTATCGATTCGCAGAAGTCAAACATAGTGTCGAGGAATGTATCCACCGCGGGATGACCTATGAGATTCCGCTGCGCATTACGGCACGGCTGGTCGTCTATGATATCGATTCGGAGACGGGTGTCGCCAATATCCGGGATATCAAGGAGCAGGAAATCTATTTCGGTACCATTCCGCTGATGACCGAAAAGGGCACCTTCATCATCAATGGAACGGAGCGCGTTGTCGTCAGTCAGCTGCATCGGTCCTCAGGCGTATTTTTTGATCACGACAAGGGCAAATCCCACTCGTCGGGCAAAATTATCTATAGCTCCCGCATCATTCCCGTGCGGGGTTCATGGATCGATCTGGAAATCGATCCCAAGGATATCGTGCACATCCGTATCGATCGACGGCGCAAGTTCCCGGTGACGATTCTTTTCAAGGCCTTCGGCTACAGCGCCGAGGATCTCCTGAATTACTTCTATCGCACCGATACCTATGTGCTCAAGGGGAAACGCTTTTTCAAGTTGTTCGATTCTAATTTGCTCCGCGGGCAGCGTGCTTCGCGAGACGTGAAAGACCCGGAGAGCGGTGATATCCTGGTTAAAAAGGGGCGCATCTTTACCCAACGCGCCCTTCGTCGGTTGAAGGCCACCGATACCAAGGACATCCCCGTCAGCACGGAAGAGGTGCTTGGTAAAGTATTTGCCCATACCATCGTCGACCCTAAAAGCGGCGAGGAACTCTTCAAAGCCAATGATGTGATCGACGAAGAGGTTCAGGAGAAATTATCCGAAGCGGGCGTTAACAGCTTCGAAGTCCTTTTCATCGATGGCGTCACCAGCAGTGATGCGGTTCGCAAAACGCTGCTGCTCGATAAAGTCGAATCCAAAGAAGAGGCTTTGATTGAAATCTATCGGCGCCTGCGGCCAGGCAATCCGGCCACACCGGAAGTGGCCCAGGATTTCATCGATAATCTCTTTTTTAAATCGACCTATTACGACCTGTCCGGTGTCGGGCGCATGAAGATCAACCAACGGCTGGGTATCAACAGCGAGATCAGCCTGAGGATTTTGCGCAAGGAAGACATCCTGCTGACCGCCAAGACGCTTATCGAACTGCGGGATACCCAGGGCGTTGTGGACGATATCGATCACCTCGGCAACCGGCGCGTCCGGGCCGTGGGCGAGCTGCTGGAAAATCAGTACCGGATTGGCCTCGTCCGAATGGAACGGGCCATCAAAGAGCGGATGAGCCTCCAGGAAGTCGATGCCTTGATGCCGCACGATCTGGTCAATCCAAAGCCTGTGTCGGCGGTCGTCAAGGAGTTTTTCGGCACCAGCCAGTTGTCGCAGTTTATGGATCAAACCAATCCGCTTTCCGAAACGACCCACAAACGGCGGCTGAGCGCCCTCGGGCCGGGCGGTCTGACACGCGAGCGGGCGGGTTTCGAAGTTCGCGACGTCCACCCCTCCCATTATGGACGCATCTGTCCGATTGAAACGCCGGAAGGTCCGAATATCGGGTTGATTGTATCCCTTGGTACTTACGCTCGAGTAAACGAGTACGGTTTTATTGAGACGCCTTACAGCGTGGTAAGGGATGCGTCCTTGACCGATGAAGTGCGCTTTCTCAGCGCCTTCGAAGAAAAAGAGCATCCCATCGCCCAGGCCAATGCGCCCATGGATGAGAAGAAGCATTACATCAATTCGATGGTCACATCGCGTGTGGCCGGTGAGTTCATGATGGTCGAACGGGATCAGATCGAATTAATGGACATTTCGCCGAACCAGCTCGTGAGTGTTTCGGCCTCGCTGATTCCCTTCCTGGAAAATGACGATGCCAACCGCGCCCTCATGGGGTCGAATATGCAGCGCCAAGCCGTACCCTTGCTGATGAGCGAAGCCCCGCTCGTCGGCACGGGGATCGAAGGCGTTGTGGCGCGGGATTCAGGCGTAGCCATTGTGGCCAAGCGCGATGGTGTGGTCGTCGACGTCGATGCGGCCCGTATCGTGATTCGTCACGACATCGCCGAAAACGGCGGTGGCAACGGTCATCCCGTTACTATCTATAATTTGTCCAAATTCGTACGCAGCAACCAGAATACCTGCTTCAACCACCGCCCCATCATTTCCAAGGGCGAGCGCATCACGAAAGGCCAGATCATCGCCGACGGCCCGGCCACTGATTGCGGTGAGCTGGCGTTGGGTAAAAACGTGACGGTCGCCTTCATGCCCTGGGGGGGCTACAATTTTGAAGACTCCATTCTGGTAAGTGAAAGACTGGTGCGCGACGGCGTCTATACCTCCATTCATATTGAAGAATTTGAAGTGGTCGCGCGGGATACCAAGCTTGGCAAGGAAGATATCACACGCGACATTCCCAACGTGGGAGATGAAGCTTTAAAAGATCTGGACGAAAGCGGAATCATCCGATTGGGGGCCGAAGTCGAACCCGGTGATATCTTGGTGGGCAAGATCACCCCCAAAGGTGAAACGCAATTGTCACCGGAAGAAAAATTGCTGCGCGCGATCTTCGGGGAAAAGGCCGGTGATGTCAAAGACACCTCCCTAAGGGTACCCCCCGGCGTTCAGGGCATTGTGATCGATGCCAAGGTTTTTTCGCGTCGGGGCGCCAGCAAGGACGATCGGACGCGGTCCATCGAGGATGAAGAAATCGAACGTCGCGAAAAGGACCGCGATGACGAAATCGCGATCATCGAAACGGCTGCTCGGGACAAGCTGATGCGCATGCTGGTGGACCAGAAAGCCTACTCCTCCATCAAAAAGGGGAAAAAAGTGGTCGTGGCCAAAAACGCCACCATCACCGAAGATGCCTTACAGGGTATTCCCCTGTCGCAGATTGAGGGCATTGTGCTGAAAGATCCCCAGCAGACCGAAGAAATTCACGATATTATCGAAAAATACCAGCAGATGTGCGATGCGGTGCGGGAGCGTTTTGAACAGCAGGTATCCCGTTTCGAGAAGGGGGACGACCTGCCTCCCGGCGTGATCAAAATGGTCAAGGTTTACGTGGCCATGAAACGCAAGCTGTCCGTCGGAGACAAAATGGCGGGGCGCCACGGCAACAAGGGTGTGGTTTCGCGAATCCTGCCGGTTGAAGATCTGCCCTATTTCGAAAACGGCAACCCGGTCGATATGGTCCTGAATCCGCTGGGCGTACCATCGCGTATGAACGTCGGGCAAATCCTTGAAATTCATCTGGGTTTGGCGGCCAAAGGCCTCGGCGATCAGATCAACCTGCTCTTAGAAGAGCGCCAAACCAAAGCCCTGCGGGAAAAACTCGATAACATCTTCGCCGGTCAGAAAGACGCCCCCGCCATCAAAAAGCTAAGCGATGAAGATGTGAAAACCTTCGCACGCAATTATACCGCCGGGGTTCACATGGCGACCCCGGTCTTCGATGGTGCCAAAGAAGAGGAAATTAAGGCGCTCCTGGAAGAAGCCGGCTACGATCGATTGGCCCAGGCCAAACTGTTCGACGGACGCACCGGGAAACCGTTCGATGAAAAGATCACGGTGGGCACGATGTATATGCTGAAGCTGCACCATCTGGTCGATGACAAGATTCATGCCCGTTCGATCGGTCCCTATTCCCTGGTGACCCAGCAGCCATTAGGCGGCAAGGCCCAGTTTGGCGGCCAGCGGCTGGGAGAAATGGAAGTCTGGGCCATGGAAGCCTATGGCGCGGCCTATGCCTTGCAGGAGTTCTTGACGGTCAAATCGGACGACATGGCCGGCCGAACCCGCATGTATGAGAAAATCGTAAAGGGACAAAATGTCCTCGAGCCGGGTTTGCCTGAATCCTTCCGGGTTATGACCAAGGAGCTTCAGGCATTGGGACTGGATATCCAGTTACTGGAAGGCGAATAACTAAGGAGAGTACCTTGGAAACGTTATACGATTTCTTCGCGAAGCCCACCGATCCGAGACGATACGACGGAATCCGTTTGGCCCTGGCCTCATCGGAGCAAATCCGCAAGTGGTCCTTTGGGGAGATCAAAAAGCCTGAAACGATCAACTACCGGACCTTTAAACCGGAGCGTGACGGCTTGTTCTGCGCCAAAATTTTTGGCCCCACCAAGGACTACGAGTGCAACTGCGGTAAGTACAAACGGATGAAACACCGTGGCGTGATCTGTGAAAAATGCGGGGTCGAAGTTATTCAATCCAAAGTCCGACGGGAACGAATGGCCCATATCGAGCTGGCCACGCCGGTGTCCCATATCTGGTTTCTCAAGAGCCTGCCCAGCAAAATCGGCAACCTCTTGGACCTGACCCTCAAAAACATGGAGAAGGTACTCTATTTCGATAACTATATCGTCATTGATCCCAAGGACACCCCGCTGACCAGGGGACAGCTGCTGTCGGACGAGAAATACCACGAAGCACTCGAGTTGTACGGTAACAAATTCGAAGCCGGTATCGGCGCTGAAGCGGTCAAGATCATGCTCGAAGACATCGATCTTGACACCCTGTACAACGAGCTTCGTACGGAAGTACGCGAGACGGGTTCCATTGCCAAACGGCAAAAGTTGGCCAAACGGTTGAAGATTGTCGACGCCTTTCGCCGGTCGGGTGTGGATCCCGCCTGGATGATCATGGATGCCGTCCCGGTCCTGCCGCCCGATCTGCGACCCCTGGTGCCGCTTGAGGGGGGGCGTTTCGCCACCTCCGATCTAAACGATCTTTACCGCCGCGTGATCAACCGCAACAACCGTTTGAAGCGTTTGATCGATCTCAAAGCCCCGGACATTATCGTTCGCAACGAGAAGCGGATGCTGCAGGAAGCGGTGGATGTGCTCTTTGACAACGGGCGACACGGGCGTGTGATCACCGGCACCAATAAACGCCCCCTGAAATCGTTGAGTGACACCCTGAAGGGCAAGCAGGGACGATTCCGTCAAAACCTGCTCGGTAAGCGTGTCGATTATTCCGGACGAACCGTTATTACGGTTGGCCCGGATTTGCGCCTGCATCAATGCGGTTTGCCGAAGAAGATGGCCCTGGAGCTGTTCAAGCCCTTCATCTACTACCGGCTGGAGCAGAAGGGACTGGTTTCCACCGTCAAGAGCGCCAAAAAAATGGTGGAACGCGAAATTCCGGAAGTCTGGGATACCCTGGATGAAGTCGTCAAGGAATATCCCGTCATGCTCAACCGGGCGCCAACCCTTCACCGGTTGGGGATTCAGGCTTTTGAACCGATTCTGATCGAAGGCAAGGCGATCCAGCTGCACCCCCTGGTCTGCACCGCATTCAACGCGGATTTCGACGGCGACCAGATGGCGGTCCATGTGCCGCTGTCGGTCGAAGCCCAGATTGAGGCGCGGGTGTTGATGCTCTCCAGCAACAACATCCTCTCGCCGGCCAACGGCAGCCCGATTATTGTCCCCAGCCAGGATATCGTACTGGGGATCTATTACATGACCCGCGGGATCAAAGACCGCAAGGGTGAAGGTCGCATTTTCAGCGGCCCCGAAGAAGTCCGGATCGCCTACGATGCCGGCGCCGTCGAGCTGCATACACAGATCAAGGTGCGGGTCGGAAGTGAGCGGCTGGACACCACGGTCGGAAGGGTGCTGCTCTACGAGGTCATGCCCAACGATGTCGTGATGGCATTTCAGCATATCGTGGTAGCCACGGAAGCCGAAGCCGCTTCGCTCACCGAAGCGCTCGAAGCCGGCACACCCTTCGAAGACCTCATGGACCGGGACAATGGTGCCGCCGTGGTGATCGACGATGGATTTACGGGCCTGCTCAAGGAAAGCGAGCTCCAGGAAATTTACAACCTGGCGGAAGCGGATGCCGAGGCTCTTTTTGGCCTCGATAGCGGCCGCTATGCCGGTCCCGTGGAAGCCGACAAACGGTTCCATTTCTTTGCCGCCGCCCGACGCGAGGTCGGGGTTCCCTTCAAGGCCGTGAATCAGGTTATGGACAAGAAGGCCCTGCGCGAGCTGGTGGATCTGGTCTATCGCCGGCTGGGGCCCAAAGCGACGGTCATTTTGTCCGACCGGCTCAAAGACGTCGGCTACCGCTATTCCACCGAAGGCGGTTTGTCCATTTCAATCGACGCCATGATCATCCCGGAAAAGAAATGGGATATTTTGCAGCAATCGGAAGCGCAAGTCGCCGAAATCGGCCGCCAGTACACCGAGGGTCTGATTACCCAGGGTGAGAAATACAATAAGGTCGTCGATATCTGGGCCAAGGCAACCGACGATGTGGCCAACGAAATGATGGAAGCCATGAAAAATGCGCCATCCCCAGGGGGCCACGAGGCTGCCGGGTTCAATCCCATCTTTATGATGGCGGATTCCGGCGCCCGCGGCAGTAAGGATCAGATGCGTCAGTTGGCCGGCATGCGCGGCCTTATGGCCAAACCTTCCGGTGAGATCATCGAAACGCCGATCCAGGCCAACTTTCGCGAGGGGCTGTCGGTTTTGCAGTACTTCATCTCAACCCACGGCGCCCGCAAGGGACTTGCCGATACCGCGCTTAAAACGGCCAATTCCGGGTACCTCACGCGCCGTTTGGCGGATGTGGCCCAGGATTGTGTTATTGCGGAAACCGATTGCGGTACGATGATGGGGGTCGAAGTGGAGCCGCTCATGGAAGGCGGGGAAGTCATCCAGCGCCTGGGCGAGCGTATTCTGGGCCGCTACACCATCGAAGACATTGTCGATCCTTTCACCGATGAAGTCTTGGTCAGGGCCGGTAAAGAGGTGGACGAGGCCGCCGTTCAACGGATTGAGAATTCCGGTGTGACCAGCGTCAAGATTCGATCCGCCCTGACATGCCGTGCCAAGCACGGGGTTTGTGCTAATTGTTACGGCCGTGATCTGGCCCATGGGCGTCTCGTGGAAATGGGGCAGGCGATCGGCATATTGGCCGCCCAATCGATCGGGGAACCGGGAACTCAGTTGACGATGCGTACCTTCCACATCGGTGGTACGGCCAGCCGACGGGTGGAGCAGGCCGATATCCGCGCGCGTGTCGAGGGCACCGTAAAGTTTATGGATATCAACGTGGTGGAAAACTCGATCGGCGATCTCATCGTGATGAACCGTCGGGGCGGGGAATTTGCCATTGTCGGCGAAAACGATCGTGAACGGGAACGTTTCCCTGTCATTTTCGGCGCCCACCTGATGGTCAGGGACGGTGCCCAGGTGAAGGCGGGCGATCTGCTCGCCCAGTGGGACCCTTTTACCACCCCCATTATCACCGAAGTGAGCGGTACGGCCAAATTCGGTGATATTTTGCCGGGCAAGACCATTCAGGAAAAAGTCGACCCGGTGACGGGCAAGTCCAGCCATACAATCATTGAATCCAAACTGGCTGACGCCCGCCCCCGTATTTCGATCAAGGACGAATCCGGCAAGACCGCCAAGTTGTCGTCCAAGTCAGGTCTGGCCCGCTATATCCTGCCGACGGATGCCATTTTGATGGTGGAAGAAGGGGATTCGATCCAGGCCGGTGACATTATTGCCAAATTGCCCCGGGCGACCACCAAGACCAAGGACATCACGGGGGGTCTGCCCCGGGTCGCTGAATTGTTTGAGGTTCGCAAACCCAAAGACATTGCCGTCTTGAGCGAAATTGACGGCTATGTATCCATTGCCAAAGGGACCAAGAAGGGGAAACAAAAAATTACGGTTACCCCGGTGGATGTGGGTGAGAAGAAAGAATACCTCATCCCCCGCGGCAAGCATATCAACGTGTATGAAGGCGATTATGTGCGCGCCGGCGAACCTTTGATCGGCGGGGCTGCCATTCCCCAGGATTTGCTGAATATCAAAGGGGAAATTGCCCTGGCGCGCTATCTGGTGGATGAGGTCCAGGAGGTGTACCGCCTGCAGGGCGTGCGTATCAACGACAAGCACATCGAAGTCATCGTGCGCCAGATGATGCGTCGCGTCAAAGTACATGAGGTGGGTGATACGGAATTCATCACTGAAGAGCAGGTGGACCGCATCGTGTTTGAAGAGGCGAATCGGGCCGTGATTGAAAAGGGCGGCAAGCCTGCCATGGCCGAGCCGCTGATTTTGGGGATTACCAAAGCGTCGCTCAGCACGGACAGCTTCATTTCGGCCGCCTCTTTTCAGGAAACCACCAAAGTGCTCACCGACGCCGCCATCGGGGGCACAAAAGATTACTTGCGCGGACTGAAAGAAAATGTCATAATGGGTCGTTTGATCCCAGCTGGAACGGGATTTCCTATGTACAACGATGTTCACATGGATCAGGGCTGATCGCAACCGCCTGCCCTGAAAAGGCGCAGGCGGCACCTCAGCAGTATGCCACATGTTAACTGAAACGATCCGCTTCGGCGTTCAATCGTTTTAAGAACATAGGGTTTTCATTCCACGGTTGTTGGTGACAAACTGACGTAGCGCGTCTTCCCTTAAGGTTGTCAGGATAAGCTGGGCCTTAGAGGGAAGATCCTATGTTTCAAGCCTAAAAATGCTTGACATTTATTTGGGGTATGTATACATATCGCATTTTTTGCCGTGCTGAAAACTTCGTGTAATTTATATCAACGGATGAGGATAACATGCCGACCATCAACCAGCTTGTTCGCAAAGGCCGCAAGAGAATCAAGAAAAAGACCAACACGCCGGCCCTGAAAGGGGCACCGCAGAAACGGGGCGTGTGTACACGTGTTTACACCTCTACCCCTAAAAAGCCCAACTCGGCGTTGCGCAAGGTGGCGCGTGTTCGGTTGACGACCGGGGTGGAAGTTACGGCGTATATCCCTGGCATCGGGCACAATTTGCAGGAGCATTCCGTCGTTTTGGTGCGTGGCGGTCGTGTAAAGGATTTGCCGGGCGTGCGCTATCATATCGTCCGTGGCACACTGGACACGCTGGGTGTTGAGGATCGACGGCAAGGGCGCAGTAAATATGGCGCCAAACGGCCCAAATAAGCATAGGACCATGTAGGGATCCTTATTACGTAACGATCAATGGGAATGGTGTCGCATTATGCCGAGAAGAAGAGAAGTCCCTGTTAGGGCCGTTTTACCGGACCCCAAGTACAATAGCGTTCTGGTGGCCAAATTCATTCGTTCCGTGATGCATGACGGGAAAAAGAGCACGGCGGAAAAACTGCTCTATGATGCGTTTGATATTATCGCAAAGAAAGCCAGCGAGCCGCCCTTGAAAGTGTTCGAAAAGGCCTTGGATAACGTCAAGCCCATGACGGAAGTCAAATCACGGCGCGTGGGGGGGTCCACCTATCAGGTGCCAACAGAAGTGCGGCCGGCCCGACGCCAGGCGCTGGGCATTCGATGGATGATCGACTTTGCGCGCAAGCGCAGTGAACGGGGGATGGCAGCGCGGTTGGCCGGTGAAATTCTGGATGCAGCCAATAACCGCGGCGGGGCGGCCAAGAAGCGGGAAGATACCCATCGCATGGCGGAAGCCAATAAAGCCTTCGCCCATTTCCGATGGTAGACTGACCGGCGTGCCCGGATATGGTTTCCCGATTAGATTGTTGATGGACCGGTTTCGGCACAACAGCCGCTAAAAGTTGATCAAGAAAAATTAAGACCCGTACCGGGGAGGAAGAGAAGATGGCGAAGCAAAAGTTTGAGCGGACGAAGCCGCATGTGAATGTGGGAACGATTGGTCACATCGACCACGGCAAGACGACGCTGACGGCTGCGATAACGAAGTTGAACGGTTTGAAGGGCATGGCGAATTATGTGCCCTTCGATCAGATCGACAAGGCGCCGGAGGAGAAGGAGCGCGGGATAACGATTGCTACGGCGCACGTGGAGTACGAGACGGCCAAGCGTCACTATGCGCATGTGGACTGTCCGGGTCATGCGGACTACATCAAGAACATGATCACCGGCGCGGCGCAGATGGACGGGGCGATCCTGGTGGTGGCGGCCGATGACGGTCCGATGCCGCAGACCCGTGAGCACATATTGCTGGCGCGCCAGGTGGGGGTTCCGCGGATCGTGGTTTTTTTGAACAAGTGCGACATGGTGGATGACGAGGAATTGATCGAGCTGGTGGACATGGAGCTTCGGGAGCTGCTTTCGAAGTACGAGTTTCCGGGGGACGACACACCGATCATCCGGGGCAGCGCGTTGAAGGCGTTGGAGAGCGACGATGTGGACAGTCCTGAAGCCAAGCCGATTTTCGAGCTGATGGATGCGATCGACGAGTTTATCCCGGAGCCGGAGCGCGACATCGACAAGCCGTTTTTGATGCCGATCGAGGATGTGTTCAGCATATCGGGTCGCGGCACGGTGGTGACGGGTCGAGCGGAGCGCGGGATAATCAAGGTGGGGGACAATATCGAGATTGTGGGTATTCGTCCGACGTTCAAGACGGTGTGTACGGGTGTCGAGATGTTCCGCAAGCTGTTGGACGAGGGCCGTGCGGGGGACAACATCGGTGTATTGCTGCGCGGCACGAAGCGCGACGAAGTGGAGCGCGGCCAGGTGGTGGCCGTACCGGGGTCGATCACGCCGCATACGAAGTTCAAGGCGGAATGTTACATCTTGAGCAAGGAAGAGGGTGGCCGTCACACGCCGTTTTTCAATGGCTATCGTCCGCAGTTTTATTTTCGGACGACGGACGTGACGGGTGTTTTGACGCTGCCTGAAGGTGTCGAGATGGTGATGCCTGGGGATAATGTGGCGATCGAGGCGGAGCTGATCACGCCGATCGCGATGGAGAAGGAGCTGCGCTTTGCGATTCGCGAAGGTGGCCGTACGGTCGGTGCCGGGGTCGTCAGTGAAATCGTGGAGTAAAAGAGAAAGATTGATATCATGATAATGAATACCAAGATACGGATCCGGTTGAAGGCCTACGATCACATGTTGCTGGATCAGTCTGCTTCGGACATCGTTGATACGGCCAACAAGACCGGCGCCAAGGTCGTGGGGCCGATTCCGTTGCCGACGCGCATCAACAAGTTTTGTGTGCTGCGTTCGCCGCATATCGACAAGAAGTCGCGCGAACAATTCGAAATGCGCACCCATAAACGCCTTCTCGATATACTGGAACCGACCCAGCAGACGGTCGACGCCTTGATGAAGCTCGATCTGTCACCGGGTGTCGATGTTGAAATTAAACTCTAGCACGGAAAAGCGGTTATCGACATGTGCAAAGGACTGATAGGCAAAAAACTGGGCATGACCAGTCTGTTTACACCGGAGGGATATGCCGTCCCGGTGACGGTCATTGAACTCGGCCCTTGTGTTGTGACGCAGGTCAAATCGGAGGCCACGGATGGCTACAATGCCATTCAGCTCGGATTCGGAACGAAAAAGGCCTCACGGATCAACAAGCCCTTGACAGGGCACTACCAGAAAAGTGGCGGGCAGTATGCGGTTCTGAAGGAGTTCCCGGTCGACGAGGCATCGACTTACGAGGTGGGGCAGACGGTGGCCCTGGATTTGTTCGAAGTGGGTGAAAAAGTCGATATCGTGGGAACCACCAAGGGACGCGGATTTTCCGGTGTTACCAAACGCCATGGTTTTCGGCTGGGTCGTAAAACGCACGGCAGCAAGAGCTATCGGATCCCCGGTTCGGTGGGTTGCAGTGCCTGGCCGGCTAGGATTATCCGTGGGAAGAAGATGCCGGGACAATACGGCAACCAGCGCCAAACGGCACGTAATCTCGAAATCGTCGATATGCGTCCCGAGGAAAATCTGGTCATGATCAAGGGGGCTGTCCCGGGGCATCGCAATGCGCTGGTCATGGTGAACAAGCTCAAGTTTTAACAGAGGTTATGCTATCCGGCCCGCTGAAGCGCGGTTGTCGGTTCTTGTTACAGCAACATAAGCAGATACGGAAAAGACGATATGGCTGTCGTAGACGTTCTCAATCAAACCGGAGAAAAGGTGGCCCAGACTGAACTGGCGGATAGCTGCTTCAACATTGACGTCAAGCCGAGTGTCCTGCACGCGGTGGTCAAGATGCAGCTTGCCAACCGCCGGGCCGGCACGGCTTCCGTCAAGAATCGCAGTGATGTGAAAGGCAGCAGGCGTAAGCTTTTTCGCCAAAAAGGAACCGGCCGCGCCCGTCGCGGTGATGCCAATTCGCCGTTGTTGCGGGGAGGCGGTGTCGTATTCGGTCCGCATCCCAAAAGCTGGGCGATCAAAGTTCCCAAAAAAGTGCGGCGTTTAGCGCTTAAAATGGCGCTGAGCACCAAATTAAAGGGCGAAAATCTGATGGTTTTGAAGGACATCAGCCTTTCTGAAATCAAAACCAAAGCCTTTGCAGGACTGATGGCGGACCTGCAACTGAGCAACGCCCTGTTTATCATCAACGAAAAAAACCTCAACATGGAGCTCTCCGCGCGCAACATCCCCGGGGTCAAAGTACTCCGCAGCGACGGATTGAATGTTTACGATATTTTGAAATACCGCCATCTGGTATTGCTCGAGCCTTCAATCGAGCAGATTGAGGGGAGGCTGGCATGAATGCCTACAGTGTCATCAAAAGGCCGATCGTAACGGAAAAGACAAGCATCCAGAAGGAAAAAGACAACCAGGTCACCTTCGAGGTTGATACGAATGCCAACCGTGTGCAGATTCGCAAAGCGGTCGAGGAAATCTTCAATGTACACGTGGCGGGTGTCCGTACGGCCCATGTGCGCGGCAAATTCAAGCAGCGGGGACGCATTATCGGCAAACGACGGGATTGGAAAAAAGCTGTCGTGACGTTGATGCCCGGACAACGAATTGATTTTTTTGAAGGTGTTTAAACAGGGAGTTTACAATGGCTGTTAGAAAGGTCAAACCCACATCCCCCGGCAGACGATTTCAGGCCTACGCGACCTTTGAGGAGGTTACACGCCGCCAGCCCGAAAAAAGTCTTTTGCGCGTGGTAAAAAAATCCGGCGGTCGCAATGCCAATGGACGCATTACCGCCCGCCACCGTGGCGGCGGCCATAAGCGTCATTACCGCTTGGTCGATTTCAAGCGCGACAAGATTGATATCCCGGCCCGCGTAGCGGAGATCGAATACGATCCCAATCGCTCGGCGCGTATCGCCCTGCTGCACTATGCTGATGGCGAGAAACGTTATATTCTGGCGCCACGCCATCTTCAGGTCAACGACCAGGTCATTTCTAGCGAAAATGCCGATATCAAGCCCGGCAATACGCTGCCGCTGAAAAATATCCCTTTGGGCACGCACGTTCATAACATTGAACTGCGTCTCGGCAAAGGAGGGCAAATCGTCCGCAGTGCCGGTACTTATGCCCAGCTCATGGCCAAGGAAGAGCCGTATGCCCTGATCAAGTTGCCATCCGGTGAAGTGCGCATGGTGCTGTCCAACTGCAAGGCCACCATCGGGCAGTTGGGTAATGTCACCCATGAAAATACGGCGCTGGGCAAAGCCGGACGCCGCCGCTGGCTGGGTCGCCGACCCAGTGTACGCGGTGTCGCCATGAACCCCATCGATCACCCCATGGGAGGCGGTGAGGGACGCTCATCAGGTGGGCGCCATCCCTGCAGCCCTTGGGGAATGCCAACCAAGGGATATAAGACGCGCAAGAACAAGCGTACAGACCGTTATATCGTCAAGCGGCGGTCGAAACGATAATCGCCCCATGGGCAATCCGGGGGGTGCGCTAAGCGCAAGCCTCGCGTCGCAACAGAAGGTTCAGGAGATACTATGCCACGATCGCTGAAAAAGGGCCCGTTCATCGAGGATAAATTGATGAAGAAGGTGGTGCAGGCTCAGGAAACACGCAATGCGCGCGTCATCAAGACCTGGAGCCGGCGGTCTACCATTATTCCCGAAATGGTGGGACTGACCCTGGCCGTGCACAATGGGCGCAAGTTTATTCCGGTTTTTGTTTCGGAAAATATGGTTGGTCACAAACTGGGCGAGTTTTCTCCGACTCGCACCTTTTATGGCCATGCCGGTGATAAAAAGTCTAAACTTAAGAAGTAACATATAGAAAAGGGATGGCTCCAATGGAGGTTAGAGCGGTTGCTAAATATATGCGTATCTCGCCCAACAAGGTCCGCATGCTTTCGGGCGCGGTGAAGGGTAAGCCGGTCGAAAAGGGCATCGAGGCACTCAGATTCATGCCGCAAAAAGCGGCCGGCATTCTGGAAAAGATCGTTTCGGCCGCGGTGGCGAATGCAGATCAGAACCCGGATATCGATGTCGACGCACTGGTGATTCGCAATGTTATTGTCGACGGGGGGCCGACCCTGAAGCGCTTTCGTGCGCGGGCGCGTGGTCGTGGCACACGAATTCTTAAAAGAACTAGCCATATTACGGTCATTTTAGCCGACGAATCGGTTTAAAAAGAGGAGGTACGGCCTTGGGTCAGAAAGTAAATCCCATCGGGTTAAGATTGGGTATTGTTAAAACCTGGGAATCTCGTTGGTACGCCGGCAAGCAATACGCCGAATATATTCTGGAAGATCATAAAATTCGGCGCTTCGTGAAAAAGAAACTATACCATGCCGGTGTTTCCAGAATTGAGATCGAGCGCTCTTCCCGGAGAATCCGTTTGCGGATTTACACCTCGCGGCCCGGGATTGTGATCGGCAAAAAGGGTTCCGAGATTTCCCAACTCAAGACTGCCGTAGAAAAGTTAACCGCTCATGAAGTTCTGATCGATATTCAGGAAGTCCGCAAACCCGAGATCAACGCCCAACTGGTGGCCGAAAACGTGGCCATGCAGATCGAGCGGCGGGTGGCCTTCCGGCGCGCAATGAAGCGGGCCGTCACATCGGCCATGCGGTTCGGCGCACAGGGGATCAAAATTGCTGCCGGCGGCCGTTTGGGAGGCGCGGAAATGGCCCGCTCGGAATGGTATCGCGAAGGGCGGGTTCCCCTGCATACTTTGCGTGCCGATATCGACTACGGATTTGCTGAAGCCCGAACGACCTATGGTATCATTGGCATCAAGGTCTTTATATTTAAAGGTGAGATTCTGAAGAAGGATGCGGTTGCCCAGGGCAGCCATTAAGCCACAGGAGATGCGGACATGCTCAGTCCCAAGAAGGTTAAATTCCGAAAGCAGCAGAAAGGCAGGATGCGGGGCATCGCGCGTCGCGGATCCGATCTCGCCTTCGGTGAATACGGATTGCAGGCCGTCGAGTGCGGTAAACTCAGTTCCAAACAGATTGAAGCCGCTCGAATAGCCATGACGCGTCATGTCAAAAGAGGCGGGAAAATGTGGATTCGCATTTTTCCGGACAAACCGTTTACCAAAAAACCTGCCGAAGTCCGAATGGGTAAGGGTAAAGGCGCACCGGAAGGTTGGGTGGCCGTTATCAAACCCGGACGCATCCTTTACGAAATGCAGGGGGTGACCCGCGAAATGGCCAAAGAAGCACTGCGGCTTGCTTCTCACAAACTTAGCGTGAAGACCCGCTTTGTCGAGAGGAGTGAAATATCATGAAGCCAAACGAATTTCGGGATATGAGCCCTGAAGAACGCGGACAGAAGCTGGTGGAAATGCATGAAGCCTTTTTCAATCTGCGCTTCCAGCATGAAACCGGACAGCTGGAAAATCCGCAGAAACTCAAACAGGCCAGGCGCGATATCGCCCGTATCCAGACCATCATTCGTGAGATGGAATTAAACCCAAACCCTACAAGTGAATCCTAATGGCGATGATGAATACTCGAAGTAGTAAACGACAAGTGGTTGGGACGGTTGTCAGCGATAAGATGGACAAAACCGTGGTCGTGGTAGTCGAGCGGTTGGTGAAGCACCGTCTCTATCACAAATATATTCGGAGAAGAGCCAAATTCTCCGCACACGACGAAGCCAACAACTGCCAGGTCGGCGACAAGGTGATGATTACCGAGTCCCGCCCCCTAAGCAAAACGAAAAAGTGGCGGGTCAGCAAAATCATCGAGAAGGCGGTTTGATCGTAAAGGATAATCGACAATGATTCAGGCAGAAACAAAGCTAACTGTGGCAGACAATTCCGGGGCGAAAAAGCTTTACTGTATCAAAGTTCTCGGTGGATCCCGAAGGCGTTATGCCAGCGTCGGAGACATCATCGTCGTTTCCGTCAAGGAGGCGATTCCCAACGCCAAGGTCAAGAAAGGCGATGTTCTCAAAGCGGTCGTGGTCCGTACCAAGAAAGAAATCCGGCGTATCGACGGATCTTTCATTCGCTTTGACGACAATTCCGCCGTTTTGGTCAACACCAATCGCGAACCTGTCGGAACGCGTATTTTCGGCCCGGTGGCCCGCGAACTGCGCACCAAAGGGTTCATGAAAATCGTTTCCTTAGCACCTGAAGTTTTATAAGTGATTCTGCCCTTGCGGAGAGCGATACCCATGGTCAAGACAAAATGCCATTTGAAAAAAGACGATAAGGTCAAGATCATTGCCGGCAAAGATTATGGCAAAATCGGCAAGATCCTAAAGATTAACAAGAAGAAAGCGCGCGTTTTGGTTGAGAACATCAACATCGTTAAGCGGCACCAGCGGCCATCCGCCACCAACCGGCAAGGCGGGATCGTTGAAAGCGAGGCCCCTATTCCCTGGTCCAATGTCATGCTGATGTGCAACAAATGTATGAAGCCGGTGCGCATCTCCATGAAGCGTCTGGAGGATGGCAAAAAGGTGCGCTTCTGCAACAAATGTGAGGAACTCATCGATAGTTAACAGATGAGTTGCCGGAGGAGTGACATGTCTCAGCTGATGCAGGTTTACCAAGAAGAAGTCATCCCCAAGCTGACGGAGACCTTTGGCTATAAAAACGCCATGCAGGTGCCGAAGCTCAAAAAGATCGTTTTGAACATGGGGCTGGGCGAAGCCATTCAAAATATCAAGTTGCTGGATTCCGCCGTTGAGGAGCTAAAGGTGATTTCGGGGCAAAAACCCGTCATCACACGGGCCAAACGATCCATTGCCGCTTTCAAGCTGCGCGAAGGAATGCCGATCGGTTGCATGGTAACGGTTCGCCGTGAAAAGATGTACGACTTTTTCTCCAAACTGGTTAATATCGCATTGCCGCGCGTACGCGATTTTCGCGGCATCTCCGGGAAAGCGTTCGACGGACGGGGAAATTACTCGCTGGGTATTAAGGAGCAGTTAATTTTTCCCGAAATCGATTACGATAAGATTGATAAAATCAAAGGGTTGAACATCACCATCGTCACATCGGCCGAGACGGATGAAGAAGGTAAAGTGCTGCTGAAGCTCATGGGTATGCCTTTTCGCAACTAGCAAACGGAACGATAGGTGGCGGTTAGAATGCTGTCCACAAGGAGGACAAGTTGGCAAAAACATCACTCAGAATGAAGGCCCAACGAAAGCCAAAATTTGGTGTGCGTGCGTATAATCGTTGCCCCGTGTGCGGTCGGCCAAGAGCCTTTATGAGAAAATTCGGGATTTGTCGAATCTGCTTCCGTGATATGGCCTCCCAGGGAAAGCTCCCGGGCGTGACCAAATCCAGCTGGTAAACAGTGGTTTCGGAGATTCTGCGAATCCAATCGGACTACAGGTAGAGATAAACGGAGATCAAAAATGGCGATAAGCGATCCCATTGCGGATATGTTAACCCGAATCAGGAATGCTGCGAAAGCCAAATTCAACAGCGCCGATGTGCCGGCATCGAAGCTCAAGACGGAATTGGCCCGGGTCTTGAAGGACGAAGGTTATATTAAAAACTATAAGTTCATTCAGGACGGGAAGCAGGGTGTTCTGCGGATTTATCTCAAATATGGACCGGGTCAAAAGGCGACGATCTATGGGATTGAACGCGTCAGCAAACCCAGCCGCCGTGTCTACACTAAAAGCAAAGACATCAAACCGGTTTACAACGGTATGGGGATCTCCATTCTGTCGACCTCACGCGGCATCATGACAGACAAGAAGGCCCGGCAGGAAAACGTCGGAGGCGAAGTCCTCTGCAATATCTGGTAATAAGGGGAACGACGATGTCTCGAGTTGGTAAAAAACCGATTCCGATTCCCGAGAAAGTGCAGGTCAGCCTCCAAGATCGGCTGATCACCGTCAAGGGCAGCAAGGGCACTCTCTCGCGGACCATCCACGATGCGGTGGATCTGAAAATTGCGGACGGCATGATCAAAGTCCAGGCCACATCCCAAAACAAGAAGAACGTCGCCTTGCAGGGGCTTACCCGCAGTCTCGTCGACAACATGGTCACCGGGGTGGACAAAGGCTTTGAACGCGTCCTGGAGATCAATGGGATAGGCTATCGGGCGGAAGTCAAGGGCAACACCCTGGTGCTGAATCTAGGGTATTCCAACCCGGTCAATTACGAGCTTCCCAAGGATGTCTCAGCCAGTGTCGACAAGAACACGATTATCAAGCTGGCCTGCATCGACAAGGAAGTTCTCGGTCAAACGGCCGCCACCATCAGAGAGTTGCGACCGCCCGAACCTTACAAGGGCAAAGGCATCAAATACGCTGAGGAACGCATCATCCGCAAGGCTGGCAAAACCGGAACCAAGTAAGCGGACGTAACGAATGTTTCCGCTCATCGAGATAAGGACTTGAACAAATGGGTGCGACAGAACCGACACGGCTGGCACGTATAAAACGTAGACGGCGTATCCGTAAACGAATCAAAGGTACCACGGGCAGACCGCGGCTCTGCGTTTTTCGCAGCGCCAAGCATATTTATGCGCAAATCATCGACGACACCCGAGGCCTGACCCTGGTTTCCGCTTCGAGTACCGAAGTTGACACCAGGCAGAAAGAGAAATTCGAAAACAAGATTGCTCTGGCGACCTTCATCGGGAAACAGGTTGGCGAGCGGGCCCGGGAAAAAGGGATCCAAAAGGTCGTTTTCGACCGCAACGGCTTCCTCTACCACGGGCGCGTGAAAGCCGTTTCCGAGGGTGCCCGAGAATCCGGGCTTGAGTTCTAGTCCTTACCATCGCTTGAAGGAGGCAGTCCTTTGTTCAAACAAGAAACAGCTGAGAATCAATTCATCGATAAAGTCGTCCACATCAACCGGGTCGCCAAGGTTGTCAAAGGCGGGCGGCGTTTCAGTTTCAGTGCCATTGTCGTGGTCGGTGACGGACAGGGATCGGTCGGCTTCGGGTTGGGCAAAGCCGGCGAGGTGCCGGAAGCGATTCGCAAAGGTGTTGAAAAAGCTAAAAAGAATATGATTCAGGTTCCGCTTAAAGAAGGTACCATTCCCTACGAAGTCATCGGAAGGTTCGGCGCAGGGCGTGTGCTACTGAAACCGGCCTCCCAAGGGACTGGTGTCATCGCCGGTGGAGCGGTACGCGCGGTACTGGAAGCCGTCGGGATCCAAAATATTTTGACCAAGTGCATGGGATCGCACAATCCCCATAATGTCGTCAAGGCGACGCTGGCCGGACTCGAGATGCTCGAAAGTCCGAAAGATGTTGCCGCGCGCCGCGGCAAGAGCATCGACGAGCTGCAGTAAGGAGTTCAATCCATGGCAGAGAAACTCAAGATAACCCTTGTAAAGAGTATGGTCGGAAGACCCGCAAAGCACCGTAAAGTTCTGCGCGGCATGGGGCTCACAAAGATGAACAAAACGGTTGAGCTGATGGATACGCCGGAGATTCGCGGCATGGTGCATAAGGTATCTCATCTGGTTCAAACGGAGGAGAGCAATTCATGAAACTCAACGAACTTTCGCCGGCGAAGGGATCCAAGCGACCGCGCCAGCGCATCGGACGAGGCGTTGCCTCCGGTTGGGGGAAGACCGCCGGCCGTGGTAGCAAAGGACAGGGCGCCCGATCAGGCGGCGGTGTCCGGCCGGGATATGAGGGCGGGCAGATGCCGATCCATCGGCGCCTGCCGAAACGCGGCTTCACCAACCTTTTTAAAAAGAATTTGGCCATCCTCAACATCCGCGATCTAGCGCGTTTTGAAAGCGGGGCCACCGTTGATGAAGTGGAACTCGTCAAATGCGGCCTGGTTAAAGGGACCCACGACGGGATCAAATTATTGGGGCAGGGCGATATCGATTTTCCTCTTCAAATCAAGGTGAATGCGATTAGCAAAAGCGCGCAGGAAAAGATCGTGGCCGCCGGCGGAACAGTCGAGGTTTTGTAAATGGTTGGCAGCGGGTTCCAGAACATATTCAAGATTCCCGAATTGAAAAAGCGCATCCTCTTTACCCTGGGGCTGCTCGTGGTCTATCGTGTCGGTGTCAATGTCCCGGTGCCGGGAATCGACAGCGCGGCGCTTGCCGAAATATTCAACCGCTTCAGGAGTGTTCTGGGCATTGTCGATCTCTTCTCAGGAGGCGCCTTAGAGCGTTTTTCGATTTTTGCGCTGGGCATTATGCCCTACATCAGTTCCTCGATTATTCTACAATTGCTTACGGTGGTGATTCCCCATCTGGAGCGATTGTCCAAAGAGGGGGAGCAGGGGCGCAAGAAGATTACCCAGTACACGCGCTATGGAACGGTTCTGCTCAGTGTTATCCAGGGCTTCGGCATCAGCTACGGTCTGGTTCAAGGCGGTGCGAATGCCATTCCGGCCGCCGTTTTTATCCCGTTGACGGTCATTACCCTGACCGCGGGAACGGCGTTCATCATGTGGCTGGGCGAACAGATTACCGAGCGGGGCATCGGCAACGGTATCTCGCTGATCATTTTTGCCGGTATCGTCGCACGGGCGCCGGCGGCCATCGGTGCCACCGTGGAGCTGCTGCGGTCCGGGACCATGAATATTTTCCTGATACTGATTCTGCTGGTCTTCATGGCCATCGTGGTGGCCTTTATTATCTTTGTCGAGCAGGGGCAGCGACGGATTCCCGTGCAATACGCCAAACGTGTGGTGGGGCGCCGCCTTTATGGCGGACAGAGTACCCATCTGCCATTGAAAATCAATCAGTCCGGCGTTATTCCCCCGATTTTCGCTTCGTCGATTATCATGTTTCCGGCGACGGTGGCCAGCTTCATCGAGTTGCCGATTATGCAAACCATTGCCGACACGTTGCGGCCCGGCAACATCTGGTATGAGTTGCTCTTTATCGGCTTTATCTTTTTCTTTTGCTATTTTTACACAGCGGTGACCTTCAATGTTGTGGATGTGGCCGACAATATGAAAAAGCAGGGCGGATTTATTCCGGGAATTCGGCCGGGCAAACGTACCGCGGATTACATCGACAAAGTGCTAACGCGAATTACACTGGGGGGGGCCATCTATGTCTCGGCGGTTTGCGTTCTGCCTTCGGTGCTGATCACGAGGTTCAACGTACCCTTTTATTTCGGCGGCACGGCGCTCCTGATCGTCGTGGGGGTCGCCATTGACACGATCGCCCAGATCGAATCGCACATGCTGACCCGTCATTACGAGGGTTTCTTGAAAAAGGCCGGGCCAACCGTCCGCAGTCGTTAAGGGCGGCCAATGCACCCGAAGGCAAACCACGGGCGACATCAAACAAGGCGATTGACAACACATCGATCTTGCAGGAACGGATAGCGGGGACGCAAATGGCGAAAGAGGAAGCGATCAAAGTCGAGGGCACGGTTCTGGAGACGTTGCCGAATGCGATGTTCAAGGTGGAACTTGAAAATGGCCACAAAGTATTGGCGCATATATCCGGCAAGATGCGGATGCATTTTATCAAGATTCTACCGGGCGATACCGTCACGGTAGAGCTTTCACCATATGATTTGAGCAGGGGCCGTATTACTTACCGGTCCAAATAAGCCGGATGGCGACAACACAGCATCAAGGCATCCGGCTTAGGGGCCGGTCTGATGATGAGGAGCAGGTAACATGAAAGTCAGGGCATCCGTAAAAAAAATGTGCAGTAAATGCAAAATCATCCGCCGCAAAGGCGTCGTGCGTGTGATTTGCGAAAACAAACGGCATAAACAACGTCAGGGATAGAGGAGGAGCAGCATTGGCACGAATTGCGGGCGTAGATTTACCAAAAAATAAGCGGGTGGAAATCGGCCTGACGTATATTTACGGGATTGGACGCACGACTTCGCGCGAAATTCTCGCAAAGCTGGATATCAGCCCAGATACCAAGACGGATGCGCTTACGGAGTCCGAAGTCAACAACATCCGCAAGATGATTGATGAGGCCTACCGTGTGGAAGGTGAGCTGCGGTCTGAAATCGCAATGAATATCAAGCGGTTGATGGATTTGGGATGCTATCGCGGGTTGCGCCACCGCAAGGGGCTGCCGGTGAATGGGCAGCGCACCAGCACGAACGCCAGAACCCGTAAAGGACCCAAGCGGGCCGCTGTTAAGAAAAAGGGCGGCGCCAAGAAGAAGTAATGCATCAGCCTACAGGGATTAGAATAAATGCCTAAAAAGACCCGTATCAAGAAAAAAGTCAAAAAGAATATTTCGACCGGCGTCGTCCATATCCAGTCGACCTTCAATAATACGATCATTACGATTACCGACGCCATGGGCAATGCCGTGGCGTGGTCCAGCGCTGGCCTCCAGGGATTCAAAGGATCGCGGAAAAGCACGCCATTTGCCGCCCAGTTGGCAGCCCAGGATGCCGCCAAGAAGGCGCAGGAACATGGCATGAAAACGGTGGAAGTCTATGTCAAGGGTCCGGGACCCGGAAGGGAATCGGCGTTGCGCGCCCTCCAGGCCTCCGGTTTTAACGTGACCATGATCAAAGATGTCACACCGGTACCCCATAACGGCTGCCGCCCGCCCAAAAGACGCCGCGTATAAATTCTGTTGCTGCAACGCAAAGTTACCGTCCGCTAGGACGTAAAGGAGGATATCTTGGCACGATACACCGGTTCCGTTTGTCGGCTGTGCCGGCGAGAGAACATGAAGCTCTTCCTCAAGGGAGACCGATGTTTTTCTGATAAATGCGCTTTTGACCGCCGCGGCTATCCGCCCGGCCAGCATGGTGAACGGCGTGGACGCAAAATTTCTGATTATGGCATTCAGCTACGCGAAAAGCAGAAGGTCAAACGGATGTATGGTTTGACCGAAAAACAGTTTCGTCTGTTTTTCAAACGCGCCCATCAACAGAAAGGCATTACGGGTACCAACCTGCTGGTTATGCTAGAGCGCCGATTGGACAATCTGGTCTACCGCATGGGTTTCGTGAATTCTCGTACCCAGGGACGCCATTTTGTGCGGCACAACCACTTTACGGTGAATGGCAAGAAAGTCAATATACCGTCCTTTCTCGTTAAATCGGGTGATATCGTTGAGGTGCGCGAAAAGAGCCGTGCGATTCAAGCCATCAGCGATTCCCTGGACGCCGTGGTCCGTCGCGGTGTTCCCCAGTGGATTGAATTGGAGAAGGAGGCCTTTCGGGGTATCGTCAAGGGTCTGCCCGTTCGCGAAGATCTGACCATGCCGATTCAGGAGCAACTCATCGTCGAGCTTTACACGAAATAGCGCATTCAACCCTGCCAGCGAACACGCCCGTGGCGTTTTCCACATCATCCGGAAACGTCCGCCTGTGCAGGGAAATCTGCTATCCTCCCAACCATCTGGAGAAATAACATGTCGTCAAAAGACCTAATGTACATGAACTGGCAGCAAATGATTACGCCGGAGAAGGTCCAGGTAACCAGCGACGGAGTCTACGGAAAGTTCGTCTGCGAGCCGCTTGAGCGCGGGTTCGGGATCACGATTGGCAACTCGCTGCGGCGTATCATTCTGTCTTCGCTCTACGGTGCGGCGATTACATCGGTCAAGTTCGACTCGGTTATGCATGAGTTCAGCGTTGTTCCCGGCGTTTTTGAAGATGTTTCCGAAATTATCCTCAATCTCAAGTCGATTCGCTTTAAAACCAAGGATGCCACACCCCGTCAGATTTTTATTTCCAAAAAGGTTGAAGGCCCGGTGACAGCGGCCGATATCATCAGCAAGGATGGCGCTTGTGAAGTTCTCAATCCCGACCTGCACATCGCCACTCTGACGTCAGAGGGGCAGCTGGAAATGGAGATGACGGTCAAGGTCGGTAAGGGCTACACCCTCTCGGAGCAGAACAAGGATGAAGACGCCCCCGTGGGAATGATCCCCATCGACGCCGTTTTTTCACCCATCAAGCGAGTCAATTACGTGGTCACCAACGCCCGCGTCGGCCAACGCACCGATTATGATAAACTGACTATGGAAGTCTGGACCGACAGCAGTGTGAAACCCGAGGACGCCGTGGCCTATGCGGCCAAAATCCTCAAAGAGCAAATGACCATCTTCATCAATTTCGATGAAAAGGCCGAGCCTTCTCCGGAAAAGCAGGCCCAAGACAGCGACGGCAGCGATTTCAACGAAAACCTTTATCGTAGCGTGGAGGAGCTCGAACTCTCCGTGCGCAGTGCCAACTGTCTTAAGAACGCTGATATTCACAAGATTTTCCAGCTTGTGAGCAAGACCGAAGCCGAAATGCTGAAAACCAAAAATTTCGGACGCAAGTCGCTGAATGAAATAAAAGAGGTTCTGTCGGAGATGGGCCTCGCTTTGGGGATGAAACTGGATGGATTTACACCACCTGAAGAAGAAGAGGCCGAAGAAGGAGAGTAATCGATCCTATGAGACACCGAAGAGTTGGTATAAAATTAGGTCGTACGGCGAGCCACCGGAAGGCGATGTTTCGCAACATGGTCACCTCGCTTTTTAAACACGAACAGATCCAAACCACGGATGCCAAGGCCAAGGAAATTCGTCGCTGGGCCGACCAGCTGGTGACGCTTGCCAAGCGGGGGGATCTGCATGCCCGACGCCAGGCCATGGCCATCATTCAGGAAAAGGATGTGGTCCACAAGCTGTTTGAGGAAGCCCCGAAGCGGTACGCCGATGTGGATGGCGGCTATACACGCGTCGTAAAGGTCGGCTACCGACCCGGCGATGCGGCGGCGGTATCTCTGGTGCAGCTTGTTTCACCGGAGCCTAAAAAGAAGAAAAAGCCACGTCGCAAGAAAAAGGCAGCCCCCGCTGTCGAAACACCAGCGCCCAGCGAGAGCATGGCAGCGGCGTCTTCCGAAGAGACCGCCAGCGCCGCGCCCGTGGAAGCCGAGGCGACGTCCGAGATTCCGGAGGCGGATACCGCAGCGGAACCGGCCGTGAAGACCTCCGAGGCGGCACCGGTTGGAGCGCCAGAAGCCGAAGTTGTTCCGGAAGGGGCGGCTGAAGAGGCCGCACCGGAGGCTGAAGACAGCCCAAAGAAAGAAGAACAATAAGCGCACGCCGCACCCGATGATATGCCGTTAAGCCCTGCCGTATTGACGGCAGGGCTTTTTCATTTTCCGGCATAGCAAGGACAACCGGCGCCGGGGATATCGATTGGGGAATTCTCTCCGGCGATCCTCTTCCCAAAGGGGCTTTGCCAATGACCGTAACGTTCTACAATACCCTGACCCGCAGGAAGGAGCTCTTCACGCCCCTGCAGCCTGAATCCGTCGGGTTATATACCTGTGGACCAACCGTATACAACTATGCGCATATCGGCAATCTGCGCACCTATCTTTTCGAAGATGTCCTCAAACGTACGCTGCTTTACAACGGTTATACCGTAAACCACGTCATGAACATCACCGACGTCGGCCATCTGACCGGTGATCGTGACATGGGGGAGGATAAGCTCGAGAAGGGAGCCCAGCGGGAAGGGAAATCCGCCTGGGAGATCGCCGCGCACTATACGGAGGCCTTTCAAAAGGATATCGCCCGGTTGAATATCCTGGCCCCGACCATATGGTGCAAAGCCACGGATACGATCCCGGAACAGATCGCCCTGATCCGAATGCTGGAAGAAAAAGGGTTTACCTACCGCACCGCCGACGGCGTCTATTTCGATACCGCCCGTTTCCCGGGATATACCCGTCTGTCCCATCAGAACCTGGAGGCGCTCCAGGAGGGGGCCCGGGTAGAGAAAAATCCGGAAAAACGCAACGCCACCGATTTTGCTCTCTGGAAGTTTTCGCCCCCCGGCGTACAGCGACAGATGGAATGGGATTCTCCCTGGGGAATCGGTTTTCCCGGCTGGCACATCGAATGTTCGGCCATGAGCATGAAGTATCTCGGCGATCAGCTGGACATCCATTGCGGCGGCACGGACCATATCGACGTCCACCACACCAACGAGATCGCCCAATCCGAGGCGGCGACCGGCAAGCCTTTTTTCCGGTACTGGATGCACGGTGCCTTTTTGATCATTGCCGGGGGCAAGAAAATGGCCAAGAGCGAGGGTAATTTTCTTACCATCGAGAATGCCTTTCTGCGCCATGGCAAAGACCCGCTGGCTTACCGCTATGCTGCCTTTCTGACCCACTACCGCAAACCCATGGAATACAGTGAAGATGCCATGGCGGCTGCCCAAAACGGTTTGCACCACTTGCGCAATCAGGTGCGGACTCTCAAAAACGACGCCGGTCAGGCCGTGGACCAGGGGCAGATCGACCCGGCCCTGCGCGAAAAATTTCGCGCAGAAATCAACGACGACCTCAACATGCCCCGGGCCATGGCCGTGGTTCAGGATTTGTTGAAGTCGGAATTGAGCGCTCCCGATAAGCTGGCCACCCTTTACGATATCGACCGGGTGTTGGGGTTCGATCTGGACCAGGTGGATCAGGAAGAGAGCCTGCCCGAGGATATCCGCCGCATGGCGAACGATCGCCTGGCCGCGCGCAAGGCTAAGAACTGGGCCCTTTCCGATGAGTTGCGCGATGCGATCCAGGCGCGCGGCTATCTGGTGCAGGACACCCCCCAGGGCACCAAAGTTTTCAAACCCTGAGGGGTATTTTGCCTTTTCCGGGGCGATCGGTTATAGCCGAACGGACCGGATCCATTGTAAACGTTGCGATTAAAAGACCACCTTCATAAGGGAGGTATTCCATGAAACGAAACACGGTGCGCCGGATGGGTGTCATTCTTTTTGCGCTGATGCTCGGTACCCTTTCCGGATGCGGCTACAATACCATCCAGCAGCTCGATGAAGCGGTCAATAAAAGCTGGGGCGATGTGGAGTCGAACCTTCAGCGGCGGGCGGACTTGATTCCTAATCTTGTCCAGGTGGTCAAAGGCTATGCCGCCCACGAAAAGGAAACCCTGGAGGCCGTGGTCAACGCCCGCTCCAAGGCCACGGCGGTGCAACTTTCCCCCCAGGATTTGGGCAACCCCCAGGCCATGCAGCAGTTTCAGGCCGCCCAGGGCGCCCTTTCTTCAGCTTTATCCCGGCTCATGGTTGTGGTGGAGCGCTATCCGGACCTCAAGGCCAATCAGAATTTTCTCGATCTCCAGAACCAGCTGGAAGGCACGGAGAACCGGATCAATGTGGCCCGTCAGCGCTACAATCAGGCCGTGGAAGCGTTCAATTACGCCATCCGGAAATTTCCTAACAACTTGACCAATTCCTTTTTGCTGCATCTGGACCGCAAGGAATACTTCAAAGCCGATGCCGCGGCCCAGCAGGTGCCGACGGTCAAATTTACGGACTAGCCCGCATGTCATTTTCTCTTCCCCTATTGAAGCGGATCGGCACCAGTCTGCTTTTACTGCTGGTACTCCTGGCATTCCGGCCGCTGCCGGCCGCCGCCCTTAATGTACCGCCGCTGCAGGGCCGGGTGAACGACTACGCCGGCATGCTGTCTCCCGCCACCCGACAGCAGCTGGACGGCATGCTGCAAGGTCTGGAAGCCTCCGATGGCACCCAGATTGTCGTGCTGACTGTTCCGTCCCTGGAGGGCGACAGCCTGGAGGATTTCTCCATCCGCGTAGCGGAACAGTGGAAGATCGGCCGGAAAGGCCTGGACAATGGCGCTATTTTGCTGATCGCCAAGGCTGAGCGCAAGGTGCGCATCGAGGTGGGTTACGGCCTGGAAGGCAAGCTGACCGATCTCATGGCCGGACGGATCATTGCCAACGTGATCGTGCCGTACTTTAAAAAAGGACAGATCGATCAGGGCGTCATTCATGGGGTACAGGCAATGGTCGCTGTGGTGAAGGGCGAATATTCCGCCGCCGAAGCGCCTGCCCGCCGCCACGGATCCGAGCGACGGACCGGCAACGGCCTCTTCGGTCTGATGCTGGCCCTGTTTTTCCTGAACGTGCTTGGCCGCCTGCGGCGGTCCCTGGGCGCGGCGGCCGGGGCCGTTATCGTGCCCATCATCGGAACGGCCATCTTCGGCTTTAGTTTTCTCCTGCTGATCATCCTGATTCCGGTGGGCCTCGTGCTGGGATTGCTGGCCGGTGTCATGGGCGGGCCGCTGGTGTTCGGCTCCTCCGCTTCGCGCTCCGGGCGCGGCGGCGGCTTTTGGTTCGGCGGCGGGGGCGGCGGTTTTGGGGGTGGTATGGGCGGCGGCTTTGGCGGGTTCAGCGGAGGAGGTGGCGGTTTCGGCGGCGGGGGTGCTTCGGGTGGCTGGTAGCCTTGGACGTCGACCAAAGTGGATGAAAGGGCGCTCATGAAGGATTTGACCCGCAATCTGTTGAGTGAGGCGGATCGTGCGGCCATCATCGCGGCCGTGCAGGCAGCCGAGAAGCACACGGCCGGGGAGATCGTTCCCATGGTGGTGTCGGCCAGCTATCACTACCCCATGGCCGATGTCATCGGCGGCGTTTGCCTGGCCCTGCCGGCAGCGCTCCTGCTGACCCCCCTGATCGGCGGCTGGCTCTGGATCGGCACCTGGAGCCTGTGGATGTTTCTGGGGCTGTTCAGCCTGCTGTTTCCAACGGCCCTGATGATCGTGCGGCACACGGCGGGGCTCAAACGGCTTTTTATTGCCCGGCACGAAATCGATGCCGAGGTGGAGGAAGCGGCCGTCACCAGCTTCTTCAAAAACGGGGTGTACCGTACCCGGGACGAGACCGGGATCCTCCTTTTCATCTCCCTGTTCGAACGCCGGGTATGGGTGCTGGCCGATCGGGGCATCAACCGCAAGGTGACCCAGGACCAGTGGGCTGGCATCGTATCGCACGTTATCGCAGGCATCCGGCAGCAGCGCGCGGGAGAGGCCATTTGTGCGGCCGTGACCGAGATCGGCGATCTCCTGGCGGCCCATTTCCCGATTCGGGAAGATGATCGGGATGAGTTGACCAATCTTATCGTCGAAGATTAGGTGCCGGTGGTTTTAAGAAGGTCTGTCCGTTCGTAAGGCAGTTACAAGGACCAGCAGCGCTTGCCCGCCCATTGTTGAATCCGTCCGATGCTATGGGCGATGGCAGGACCTGGTTGCAACCGCCGGCCGAAGCATCTCCAGGCGATAAATTCCATGATCAGCCCCTTGTCTTCAAGGGGATCCATGTAGGCGAAGTCCGTTTTGACGGGTCCTGTCTTCAATTGCCCTGCACCCGGATCCCCAACCTTGCCGGCGCCAGTTTTTCCCCCCAGCGGTCCACATCTTCCACCAGAAAGCCTATGTGCTGCACCACTGGCCGACCGGATGGATCCAGCGCGTATGTCAACAGTCGCCTAGTGGTCGTCACGGCTGTAGCGTCATGGCGGCGTCTGATACATATGGGATGAAGTTTGGGAACGGCACTGCGTTGTTGACAGGAGGTCGCCTAGGTCGGGAAGATCTCTATGACATCATCGTCTTCTGGCCTGGCGTCGTCTCCAGGCGGCCCACGGCCTGCCGGGAGAGATCGATGAAGCCGTCACCGGAAATGGCGTGATCGCCTGCATGGACGGGTTCCGGGCGATCACCGTCACGCCGGATCGGTTCCAGGCCCTGGCCCGGGGGGGTGGCCGGCATGTCACCATCGAGACGGTCTCCGATGGCAGCGTGTTTTGTGAAATATAAGTGTGATCGCCCGCGCGGAGTGTGGCGGTCGTTCCGGGGCTGCCAGACCACATGCGGCAGGACGATCTTCCCTTTTTCTCCTTGGATACCGTAGGCAGGACTACCACGTCACGAACTGAATCTGCAGGTAGAGATCGCCCCTATCGCCACCGGGCGTGGTGCGCCCCTGCCCCTGCAGTCGCAGGGTGTTGCCTTCTTTGATGCCCGCCGGCACCTTGACTCTCAGGGTGCGGCGCCGGAATCCCTGGGGTATGGTGACGTATTTGCTGGTGCCGGTCAGGGCTTCGAAAGCGGTTATGGGCAGGATCTCATAGAGATGGAGGGAGTCGTTGCGGGCGGTGGGATACAGCATCTGCAAGCGGTGAGAGCTCTTCTTGGTGGTCATTGAGGTTATCTTGCGGGAGAGCCCGGCCGAGGGTATCCCGTCGATCAGCTTGATGAGCAGCATGCCGCCCAGAAAACCGCCGATGTGGGCCCACCAGGCAATGCCGCTGACGGCGGCGTGGGTGACGGCCACACTGATGAACTGGAGCGCAAACCAGATGCCCAGAAACACGAAGGCCGGGATCTCGACGATCCAGGGGAAGATAATGATGGGAATCAAGGTCAGGATCCTGGCCCGGGGATAGAGCAGGAAATAGGCGCCCATAACGCCGGCGATGGCCCCGCTGGCCCCGATGGTGGGGGCCTGGGAGTGAAGGTTGAGTGCCAGGTGAAAGAGGCCCGAGACTAAACCCGCTGTCAGGTAGAACGCCAGATAGCGCAGATGACCCAGGTGGTCTTCCACGTTGTCGCCGAAGATCCAGAGGCTCCACATGTTGAAGATGATGTGCAGATAGCCTCCGTGCAGGAACATGTAGGAAAACAGGGAGAACAGGTTGCTTGGTGTGCCGAAATAGGCGGCCAGGGAAGGGTCGCTGAATTTGGCCGGCACGAGCCCGTAGGTAAAGATGAAGCGGTTCAGGTTGGGGCCCAGGGAGAGCTGGATCAGGAAGACCACGACGTTGATCCCGATCAACAGGTTGTTGACGACGGGATAGTTCTGGGAGCGGATATTGTCGCGCAGCGGGATCATGGTCTTCCGGTCGGCCGGGGAGCTGTCAAGGCCGGTTGACGATATTCATGCTGATGTCCACCGCCACGGCGGAATGGGTCAGGGCGCCCACCGAGACGATATCCACCCCCAGGGCGGCAAGATCCGCCAGGGTGTCGCGGGTCACGCCGCCGGAAACTTCCACCAGGGCCCGGCCGTCGATGCGGCGTACGGCTTCCTGAATGGTTTCCGGGCCCATGTTGTCGAGCATGATGATATCGGCTCCGGCGGCCGCGGCTTCTTCGGCCTGGTCCGCCGTTTCGACTTCGATTTCCAGTTTGAGGGTATGGGGCGCCGACCGCCGGGCTTTCTCCAGGGCGGCCCGGATGCCGCCGCAGATGGCCACGTGATTGTCCTTGATCAGGATGCCGTCGCTCAGACTCATGCGGTGGTTGGCGGCCCCGCCGATGCGTACCGCGTATTTTTCCAGGGCGCGCCAGCCCGGAGTCGTTTTGCGGGTATCCACCAGGCGGATCTTCCCGGCCGGCAGGGCTTCCAGGAACCCGTGCACATGGGTAGCAATGCCCGAGAGGCGCTGCAGGAAATTCAAGGCGGTCCGCTCGCCGGTGAGCAGCGGCTGCAGGCGCCCGGAAATTGTCATCAGGCAGGTGCCCGGAGAGTGTCGGTCGCCGTCCCGGCATTCCCCTTCAAATCGCAGGTCCGGATCCAACCGCCGGAAAACCGTCCGGGCGACGGCCAGCCCCGCCAGGACGAGCGGTTCCTTGGCGACCATTTCCGCCTGTCCCTCGGCGTCGGCCGGAATCAGGGTTTCGGTGGTGATGTCGCCGGTTCCGATATCCTCTTCCAGGGCCAGATCGATCAGGCGATTCAGGTGCAGCATGGACGCCATGGCCAACTCCCCTTGGGCCCCCGAAACCGAGTCTGAAGAATCGGGGGATCTTATACCCCTAACTGTTTAACATAGACCACCCGGCCGATGCGCGGCACGGGACAAGGGGGCATACAAAAACCAACAGCAAAAAGTTTTCAAACCCGCTTTGAGGAAATTCCAGAGGTCTCCCGCTACATGGGAAGAGACGCACTTGTCCCATTTCTTCACGACGCCAGGGCTTCGATTCGCGCCAGGTGCGTTTCCAGGGTTTCGCGTTTTTCCGAGAAGGCGGCCTGCTGGCGTTTCACCTTCTCCACCACGGCCGCGGGGGCCTTGTTCAGAAAGTCTTCGTTGCCGAGTTTTTTGTTCAGGGTAGCCAGCTCGTTATCGATCTTTCCGATTTCTTTGGTAAGGCGGGCGGCCTCCTGGGCGAAGTCGATAATGCCCTCCAGGGAGACGAACAGGGTGGCCCCTTCGATCACGCTGGTGGCCGCGGCCCGGGGTTTGGCACCGACCGGCGCCACGACCATCTGTTCCAGCCGGGCCAGGTTGGCCACCAGATCCTGATGGTCATTCAACTGACGACGGATGTCGGCATCGTCCGTCTGGACCGTGACGTTGAGCTTCATGGCCGGGGCGATGTTCATCTCCCCGCGGATGTTGCGGATGCCGGTGATGACGTCCATGATGAGCTGCATGGCCGTCTCGGCCGCGGGGTCTTCAATGATATCCGTGGCGCCGGCGGCATCGGCCGGGAAAGCGGCTCGCATGATATCGCCCCGGGTGCCGGGCAGCTTCTCCCAGATTTCTTCGGTCACAAAGGGAATGATGGGATGGAGCAGGATCAGGGTGTCGTGCAGCACCCGGTAGAGGGTTCCCAGGGTGGCCTGCTGGCGGTCATCGCCCTGGTTGCCGTAGAGGGCCGGTTTGATGGCTTCCAGGTACCAGTCACAGAACTCGTGCCACACGAATTGGTAGAGGGTTGCCGCCGCATCGTTGAAGCGGTAGTCGTCCAGGGCCCGGCCGGTGTCCTCGATCAGCCGCCGCAGGCGGGAGAGGATCCAGCGGTCGGGCACGCTGAGCTGCTCCCGGCGTGCCAGGTCCACGGGCTTCGTCAGGTGCATCAGGGCGAAGCGGGCCGCGTTCCAGAGTTTATTGATGAAATTGCGGTAGCCCTCGACACGCTTTTCCGACATCTTGATGTCCCGTCCCTGGGCCGCAAAGGCGGTCAGGGTGAAACGGAAGGCATCCGTGCCGTAGACGTCGATCACGTTCAGGGGATCGATCACGTTGCCCTTGGACTTGCTCATCTTCTTGCCGTGCTCGTCCCGCACCAGGGCATGCACGTAGACGTCGCGAAACGGCACATCGCCCATGAAGTGCAGCCCCATCATCATCATGCGGGCCACCCAGAAGAAAAGGATGTCGAAGCCGGTCACCAGGGTCGAAGTGGGGTAGAAAGTCTTGAGCAGTTTAGTCTGCTCGGGCCAGCCCATGGTGGAGAAGGGCCATAGGGCCGAGCTGAACCAGGTGTCGAGCACGTCGGTCTCGCGGGTCAGCCGGTTGTCGCCGCAGTGGGGGCAGGTGGTGGGGTCTTCCATGGCCACGATGGTCTCCCCGCAGGCCTCGCAGGTCCAGGCCGGGATCTGGTGTCCCCACCAGATCTGGCGCGAGATGCACCAGTCGCGGATATTATCCATCCAGTCGTAGTAGGTCTGGGTCCAGGTGGCGGGGATGATGGTGGTGCGCCCGTCTTCCACGGCCTGGATGGCCTTTTGCGCCAGGGGTTTGACTTTGACGAACCACTGGGTGGAGAGATTCGGTTCCACCACGGTCTTGCAGCGGTAGCAGTGGCCCACGCTGTGCTTGAGGGGCTCGATCTTCACCAGGAGCCCCTCTTCCCGCAGGGCCGCCACAACGGCCTCGCGGCAGGCGAAACGGTCCATCCCGGCAAAGTGGCCGGCCTCTTCCGTCATATTGCCGTCGTCGCCGATCACCTTGATGCTGGGCAGTTCGTGGCGGCGGCCGATCTCGAAGTCGTTGGGGTCGTGGGCCGGGGTGACCTTCAGGGCCCCGGTGCCGAATTCCAGGTCCACGTAGCTGTCACGGATGATGGGAATGGTCCTTCCCATGAGGGGCAGGGTCACCTGGGCGGCCGTGAGACCCGCATAGCGTTCGTCGTCCGGGTTGATGGCCACGGCCGTGTCCCCCAGCATGGTCTCGGGCCGGGTGGTGGCCACCACGATGTCGCCTTCGGCGCCCACATAGGGATAGCGGATGTGGTAGAGGTGGCCGTCCACCTCTTCGTGCTCCACCTCGAGGTCCGCCAGGGCCGTGTGGCAGCGGTGGCACCAGTTGATGATGTAGTCGCCGCGGTAGATCAGGCCTTCCTCATAGAGCTGCACAAAAACCTTGCGCACGGCCTGGGACAGGCCGCTGTCCATGGTAAATCGTTCCCGGGGCCAGTCGCAGGAGGCGCCCAGGCGTTTGAGCTGATTGATGATGGCGCTGCCGTATTCCTTGCGCCAGGACCAGACCGCTTCGATGAATTTTTCCCGACCCAGGGCGTGGCGGTCGGTACCCTCCTCGGCCAGCTTGCGTTCCACCACGTTCTGGGTGGCGATGCCGGCATGGTCGGTCCCCGGCATCCAGAGGACGTTGTCGCCTCGCAGCCGGCGGTAGCGGCAGAGGATGTCCTGCATGGTGATGTTCAGGGCGTGGCCCATGTGAAGCACCCCGGTGACATTGGGCGGGGGGATGACGATGGAATAGGCAGGGGCGTCATCTTCCTCCCGGGCCGCGAAAGATCCGTTGGCTTCCCAATGCTGGTACCACTTGCGCTCCACTTCGTGGGGTTCGTATCCCTTGGCTAAGACATCCTCGTTCATGCAACCGGCTCCTTCTTAAATTGAAAAAGGGGATTATAAAATAATCCCCACTGTCGCTTGCGCTCGTATGACATATGACCGTCGGCGCGGTCAGGGTTCTTCGGATGCGTCTCCGAGCAGCTGTTCCTTGAGGCGTGTAATTTCGGCTGCTACGGTTTTCTCGATCGCTTCGTTCAGCAGATGGTCGATCTTTTCAGCGAACATCTTGCGGATGACGTTTTCCAGGGCCGTCTCCAACGCTTCGGACGGCAGGGTGGTCGGTGCGCCCAACTCATCCTCCACCGCTGGTGGTTTGGGCGGTTCTTCGGCCAGCTTGGCGTCCAGCAGATCGATGGCGTCGGAGAGTTCCTGAGTGCTCAGATTGAAGTCCAGTTCACCGGCATCCTCCTCGGAAGGCAGCAGATCGGCTTCCAGGTTCATGCCCAGGGAGTCGAAAAGCCCGCCATCGGAGCGCTCTTCGATATCGAGTTCCATATCGGCGAACTCCAGCTCCCCGCCGGTGGATTCCTCGACCTCGGCTTCCACCGCGACGGGCGCGTCCTCATCTTCTTCCAGGAATGACAGCTCCGCCATCTCTTCCACGGAAGCCGGTTCGGCCTCCGCTTCCACCTCTTCGACAACCACCGGTTCCGTCAAATCGATGATCGGTTCCTCGACCGGGGCTTCCTCCGTGGGCGGCTGTTCATCCGCCGGGATATCGACCACGTCGGTCAGTTCGATCACGACATCCTCGCCGGCGTTCTCCTCGACAACCTCTGTCAGGTCGATGATGTCTTCGTCGTCGGCACCCGATGCCGCCACCACGTCCGTCAATTCGATGATGTCGTCGGCATCTTCCATTTTAGATGGGTCCTGCGGGGGGCGTTGATCGGTCATGGAACCCTCTTACATGAAATGATCGATGGATAAGCCGCCTGTTCGTTTACCTAAATCGGTCGAACGCTACCACAGGGGGGGTAACGTGTCAAGGCGACGGAGCGGCTGGAAACGCCGTCAAAAAAGGATTTACAGAACCTGTAGACCATTCTAATTTGGGCCCATGCGCTATTTTTTTGTCGAACCGGAAGAGCTGGCCCGCCCGATGGTTACGATCACGGGGGCGGAGGCCCGCCACATGGGCAAGGTGCTGCGCCTCAGGCCCGGCATGGTGGTGGGCCTGTCCGATGGCGGCGGCCTGCAGGGCGAGGCCCGTATCGCGAAAATGTCCCGGGAGCAGGTGGAGCTGGCGGTGCTGCGGCGCTACCCCTCGCCGCGCGAGCCCCGGGGAGAGCTCATGATCGCCCAGGCCATGCTCAAGGACCAAAAGATGGACCTGCTGGTGCGTCAGCTGACCGAACTGGGTATGACGGCCTGGCAGCCCTTCATCTCGGCGCGCTCCGTGGCCCAGCCGGATCCCCGCCGCCAGGCCGCGCGCAGCGAGCGCTGGGAGCGCATTGCCCGGGAGGCGGTCAAGCAATGCCGCCGGGGGCGGGTGCCGGCCATCGGCTCGGTGGGGCGCTTAACAGATGTACTGGACGCCGGCCGGCGGTTCGCAACCAGAATCATGTTCTGGGAGGGGGCCCGCCAGCCCCTGCCCGGGGAAGTGGAGACCACCGGGAACGATCCCGGCACGGTGCTCGTGGCGGTGGGCCCGGAAGGCGGGTTCACCGAAGAGGAAGCGGCCGCCGCCGAAGAAGCCGGCTTCCGGCTGGCCAGCCTGGGGCCGCGCATCCTGCGGGCGGAAACCGCGGCCCTCGCCGCCTGCACCCTGGCCCAGCACCTTTATGGCGATTTAACCCAGGCTCCGCCCATGGAAGGCGATCAAACCAGTGCTGACGGGGCCTGGGAATCATTATAGCCGGTTGGGACAGTCCTAAAATGGCTTGACAGATCAAGTGGGCTGTGCAATAAGCGTTTCCGTTTTCAGCGAACCCGCACAGGTCGATTCCGGGAGAGCCGAAACATCACCACAGGCAGTTGGCCGAGGTAGCTCAGGCGGTAGAGCAGGGGACTGAAAATCCCCGTGTCGGCAGTTCAAATCTGTCCCTCGGCACCACATATCAAGGGCTTAGCTCGTTCGGGCTAAGCCCTTTTTATTTGGGAAAAGCATGTGGGAGCAAGCAATCCGGACCATATATCTCACGCCAAGGCGCAAAGGACGCCAAAAAAATCAGAACGAAACGATGTCTCACGCAAAGCCGCAAAGAACGCAAAGAAAGTCAAAACCAAAGGGGTATTTGGCCTCCGGCCAATGCGAACCACTTCCTTTTCTGGAATCAAGCAACCCAGAAAAAGAAGTATGCTTTTAAAAGCAGTTCCTGGCGAGTTTGGCAGCTTGGCAAGCGGCGAAGTTACAGTAGTAAGTGATTGACAACCATAAAGTTTTCCATCAAAATACGATGTAATATAATTGAAGGAAAACAACCGCAAGGCGATCGCATTGTAACGGTTTTCCATCAAACAGGAAGTTGTGCCAGATGAAGGAAAACCATCTCCAGCCTAAAGAATGGACCGATAATCAGCGGCGAATATTTCTGGATAGCGCCCAACTCTATGAAGCTTATATCGCCGCCTTCCGAGAAAACCGCGCCTATCGCGGCGGTATGCACTGGAAGAAAGCGAAGGGCAAAGACTATTTGTTCCGATCCAGGGATCGCTTTGGCTACGGGAAAAGTCTGGGACCGCGATCTCCGGAGACCGAGAGGGTCCTTATGGAGTTTCGCACCGGCAAGGAGCGAAGCCAAGAGCGCTTAAAGACCTTAAAGGGTAGGCTCCGGGAGCAGGCCCGCTTTTGTCGTGCGGCCCAGATTCAACGCGTGCCCCGAACCGTTGCCGGCATTCTTCGGATGCTGGATCAGTACGGACTGCTGGGTCGCAATCTGAGCATCATCGGAACGAATGCCCTGTATGCCTACGAAGCGGCTGCCGGCGTGTTTGTGGATCGCCCCATTCTGGCAACCCAGGACATGGATCTCCTCTGGGATATCAAGGCGCGCCTGAAGCTTGCTACGGAGAGGGATCAGCCGCCGCCGGGTCTCATCGATATCCTGCGCAAGGCCGACCGCTCGTTCGATCTCCATGGCGGTCAGCGGTTTCGTGCGGTCAACAAGGAAGGCTATCTCGTGGATCTGGTGAAGCCGGAACCCAAAAACCTCATGGCTGTGGAACGCCGGCGTCTGGGCGAGGCCGGTGATCTGGAGGCGGCCGAGATAAGCAGTCTGCAGTGGCTGCTGTCGTCGCCGAAATTCAGCCAGGTCGTCATTGGGGACGACGGTTATCCTGCCACCATGACCTGCCCCGATCCCCGGGCCTTCGCCTTCCATAAAATATGGCTGAGTGAACGTAACGACCGCAATCCGCTGAAAAAGACGCGGGATCGCCACCAGGGGCTTACGGTGGCCTATCTGCTGGCGCGCTACATGCCGCAGTACAAGTTTGCCGCTGAAGAAATGAAGATGTTTCCCAAAGATGTGTTCGATCTGGCCGGCAAAGAAATCTCCGAGATGGATTTGCCGCCGGAGTTTGGTTAGATATCTGGGCCGAAGGTATCGCCTTAAAATCGACCGATATCAGGCGTACAAAGAAATCAAGCTAACGCGTGGGTTTTTCCATATCCAGGTGAAGGATAGCGGATCGCCGGAACAGATCAAACAGATGATGGATAGCTGGTATGCCGATAAAACGGCCATGAAGTTTCAGGAAAGTTTCGATCGTTGTTGGCAGCGGTTTAATGATTTGGCTGCTGCTAAGCCCCTGATGGTGATTCGCCGAATGAAGAAACGCTGGAGCAGCTTATCGAAAAACGGGCGGTTGACGCTCAACACCGATCTAATTCAAGCCCCAAAGGACTACATCGATTATGTCATTACACATGAATTGTGCCACCTCCGGTTCCACGACCATGGCCCAAATTTTTGCCGGCTCCTGGAACATATGATGCCGGATTGGGAACGACGCATTTCTATGGTTTAGGGCTAACCGACAACAACAAGGGGATAACAGGATGTCCACTCAAAAATTAATATCCGGCTTTGGCTTGAGTCAATGAAACATCGACAAGACGCCTTGAACTTCGGTATGCCCATGGGAAAAAATTGATTCCCATCCGGAAGATGAACCTTTTGGCGGCCAGCGCGACTTAAGGTTTAGGTAGGAAACAAAATGGAGGACACCATGGACCATAAACCGCGACCCGAATGTCGGGGGAATCTGCTCCAGAGGGGGGCCGTTGGTTCATCGGCCGGAAACGGTAGGCTTGTTCGGGTTGCCATCGTTTTGCTGGTGGCATCCGCGGTCATTTTGACCGGGGCATCCCCCTTCCCGACACCCACGAAAACCATCGATGCCAAGCCGGCCATCCCCGGGAAGGCCGCCGCGCCCGCTTCCGGGAAAAAGGCGCTGCCTGCGCCGGTCCCGCCGTCGCAGCCCTACCTTGCCATCGATAAGGCCTACCTCAAAGACGGTCGCCTTCACATCGTGATCCGCAATACGACCGGGACGGCATTGACCCCCGCCCTGGTCCGGGAGGGCAACGTACAGATTCGGCAGGGGGGTAAATCGGTGATCGTCCCGCTGGCCAAGATGCAGCCGCAGAAAGGTGCTCACAACACCTGGCGTTTGGACACCGGCCTGGCCTTGCCGGCCGGCCAGCCGGTGATCGTATCCCTTCAGAACGTGCCGGGTGACACGCGCAAACAGCTCCGGCCATCGGCCACAACGGTCGGCGCTTCCATGCAGCGGCCCATGCCGCATGCGCCGCCCAAACCCGTTCCCAGGCGCCTGGACAGGGACCGGACGGCAATGGTCGGCGTACGCCCGGTGGAGTCGCTTACGGCGCAGAGGGTGCTATCCTTTGCGGTGGCGTCGCCGTCGACCGGCAGCGTCTGGCCGCGCTGCAGCATCCAGACGATCAGATGGAAACAGCCGGAGGCGATGGGGGACCACCCGACCATCAAACTGGTCCAGGGAAGCTATGAATACCCCGTCGGCTATCACGGCGCCGCGTTCGATGCATCCACGGAAATGTTTTCGGTGCGTCTGCATGTCCCCGGCGATATCCCCGTCGGGGAAGGAGCCCGGATTTCGGTTACGGGTTTTTCCGACGGCCCGGCATCGACCGCCTGGAGCGCGCCCTTCACCATCGAAGCCAACCGGCTGGATGCCATTCGGTTGGATAGCCCCAACGGGGGCGAGGCGTGGCCCCTGGAAACCGCCCACCGCATTGCGTGGACGGTTGAAGGCCCCATTGACAGCCGCACCCTCTGGGAACTGGATCTCATAAAGGATGGCCGGGTTCTCGTGACCTACCCCAATCGTTCCATGCCCGGCCTGATGGTGCACCCGGAAAGCGGCATCTGCTCTTTCAACTGGTATGTCAATTCGGCCTTCGAGCCGGGATCGGACTACACGTTGCGCATCCGGCCGGTGGGCACCTCCCTTTCGGATGCCTCCGACAGGCCCTTCAGCATCGTCGGCCGCCGGGCCGGTGTCGATCTCCGGATCACCACCAGCCCCAAAAACTACGACGAATACGCGGTCACCCCCGGCTGGCGCTTCAACGTACCGTACACGGTCTACAATGCCGGGGCCGATCCCACACCCCCTTTCGAGGTGGCCGTCTACCTGTCCGAGGACACCGGCCTGGGATCGGATGACATGCGCCTGACCACGGCCCGGCATACCCACAACCCCGACAGTCCTGACAGACCGTATATCGGCAGCACTTTCGTGACCCTGCCGGAGACCATCGCCACCGGGCGGCGGTATTACCTGATCTGTGCCGTGGACTGGAACGACCAGGTTACGGAATGGGACGAACGCAACAACGACAGCTCCCATTACGGCACCGGTTTTTCACCGCCGCCTTCCATCTTCGTGCATCCCCGCAGCACGGCCAGCAGGGACCTGGCCGCGCGGCAGATCCAGGTGGTTCCCTCCGGCGACAATCGGTACCGGCTGATCTGGAATTATGATAGAATCGATTTCGTTTTTCCCTGCGACAGCTACACCTACGAGGTGCGGTTGGAGGTGACGGAGCCTACCGGGGCCGGCAGGGTCCTGCATGCCGAGACCGTTACCGCCCCCGGCCGCAGCGGCGGGGTCAACCGGTTGGGGGGAAGCGGCCACTTTGTGTATGATTGTCCCACGGCCGAAGACGGAACGCCGCTGCCGGGCCGGTATACCTTCCGGCTTACCTTAGACAGTGGCGGCCGTGTGGATGAGCTGGTGGAAACCAACAATACCCTGGACTATGTGTACGAGGTGCCGGCGGAGTAATTCACCGCTCAGGGCCCGGTGAGGAGCCCTATCCTCATAAGCTGCCGCTGTTCGCTATGGCGTTTGCCTATCGGATCATTCCCTGCCATCAGCCGATGATTTGGGCGATGCTTTTTGGGGACGGCGCCTGTGGTTCGCAGCGCTTTGACAGGAAGGTCCACGGATACGGTGGGATCGCCTTTTTCTATTCTTGCCCAGGGGAATTTGAAATTTGGGAAACGATTCGATAAAGCCATCTATCCATACGAAAAAATGATACGGGCCTTTTTCCCGCCGCCATTGAAACCCCATCGCGTCCGGCGGGATTAATGCCATTGCTGTCTGTACAGGGGGACCACGCCCATGACCCGAAAACTCGCCCCATTCGCTATCGCCTATGATTTTGACGGCACCCTGGCCCCCGGCAATATGCAGGAATACGATTTCGTCCCGGCCATCGGCATGACCAGCAAGGCATTCTGGAAAGAAGTCGACGAGCTGACCAAAAAGCATGATGCCGACCAGATCCTGCTCTACATGATGCACATGCTCGACAAGGCCCGGGCGGCCGAGGTGCCGGTACGCAAGGAAAACTTTGTGGCCTTCGGCCGCTCGGTGATCCTTTTCGAAGGGGTGGCGGACTGGTTCGACCGCATCGATGCCCATGGAAAGCAACGCGGGTTCAAGGTGGAGCATTATATCATCTCCTCGGGCATCCGGGAGATGATCGAGGGCACCCCCATCGCCCAAAAGTTCGCCGCGATATACGCCTCGGCCTTTGTCTACGATCACAACGGCGTGGCCCACTGGCCCGCCCTGGCCGTGAACTACACCACCAAGACCCAGTTCCTGTTCCGCATCAACAAAGGGGTGCTAAACGTTTACGACAATTCCAGGATCAACCAATTCATCCCCGAGGAGGACCGGCCGGTGCCCTTCGAGCACATGGTGTTTATCGGCGACGGCGAGACCGACATCCCCTGTTTCCGGCTGGTCAAGGAACAGCGCGGGCACGCCATTGCCGTATACAAACCAGCCACGAAAGGCGCTCGGGGAAAGGCGGAAAAACTGATTGAGGCGGGCCGGGTAAATTTCATCGCCCCGGCCAACTATACGGAAAACAGCGACATGGACCGGTTCGTCAAGGGCATTATCGACAAGGCCGCCGCCGACGGCGCCCTCAAACAACTGGGCAAACGGGATTGATGGCGGAGGCGCGGCATGCCGTGCCCCTACGATGGAACAATTCGGACGCCCGGTTGCCGGGTCGCTACCGACGATCGCCAGGTCATTCAAAAACGATCCGGTCCACAGGGAACCGAATCGTTAATTTCCAATCTAAATCCGAGAAATGCAACCGATGGATAATTCCGCAAAGCTGAAAACATTCGAGCAGGCGGTCAAGAACAAGTTTGATGTCTACAACAGCTTGTTTTTGAATCTTCCTTTCCGGGGGATTGGCAATATTGGCATGCTGATTCCCTTGCTGCAGCATGTGTGCAAGCAGGGCCTCGATGCGGGCAGGGATCCGCTCGGGATCCTGGATGCCTTTTTCGACATTCACACCGGTATCAAGACGGAGCAAGAGAAGATCGATTTCATGTTTCATGTCATCCGGTATGTCGAACGGCAGATCGTGCTCTACGACAGTGCCGAAGATGCCGCCTTCGAACAGCTGGTGCAGCTCGAGGATCACCTGTCGCTCAAGGACTGCCTCACCCTGCTGTCCGCCGATGAGAAGAGCTGCAGCCTGTCCGACGACCTGTCCTGTTTCAGCGCCCGCCTGGTATTTACGGCCCATCCCACCCAGTTCTACTCGCCTTCGGTTTTGAATATCATCGGCCAACTGCGATCCATGATCGCCCGCAACGATATCGATCAGATCGATCTGAAACTCCAGCAACTGGGATTGACCTCCCTGATCAATGCCCGCAAACCGACCCCCTTTGACGAAGCCCAAAACATCATCTACCTGCTGCGCCATGTGTATTACGAGGCCGTGGGGGAGCTTTATACGACGGTTAAAAAGACGGTCCGCAACAGCTGTTTCGATTGCCCGGCCATCATCCAGCTGGGCTTCTGGCCGGGGGGCGACCGGGACGGCAATCCCTTCGTGACCGCGGAAACCACCGCGGCGGTGGCTGACGAACTGCGCATGACCCTGATGAAGTGCTATTACGGCGATGTGGCGCGACTGGCCCGGAAACTGACCTTCAGAAAGGTGGAGGATGTCCTCGAGAATCTGAGGGAGAGGCTTTACGTGACCATGTTCGACCCGGAGCAAACGATTCGCTATGAGGAGATTATCGATCCCCTGGCCGATATCAAGGCCTCCCTTATCGAGAACTACAACAGTCTCTATATCGATGAACTGGAAACCCTGATGGACAAGGTCACCATCTTCAAGACGCATTTTGCCGCCGTCGATATCCGGCAAAACCACGACGTCCACCGGGACGCCGTGGAAGCCATCCTGAAAAAAGAGAACCTGATCGACCACAGTATAGGCGAGTTGGGAGACGCCGAGCTGATCGCCCTGCTGCTGCGCGACGACATCGTGGTGGCGCCCGAGCAGTTCGAAGATCCGCTGATCAAGGACACGATCCGGACGACTATGGAGATGAAGCACATCCAGCACAAAAACGGGAGCGAGGGCTGCAACCGGTATATCATCAGCCATGCCGAGGATATCTTCGCGGTCCTCTTTGTGCTCAGTCTTTTGCGCTGGTGCGGGTGGAGAAAAGGCGGCGTGCCGGTGGACATCATCCCGCTCTTCGAGTCGATGGAGGGTATGCAGAACGCCGGCGCCATCATGCAGGCCCTTTTTGACATCCCGTCATACCGGGCGCATATCGCTCAGCGCCGCAACCGGCAGACCATCATGCTGGGATTTTCCGACGGTACCAAAGACGGCGGGTATCTGCAGGCTAACTGGTCGATCTATACCACCAAGGAGACCCTGTCGTCGGTTTGCAGTAACTACGGTATCCAGGCCATCTTCTTTGACGGCCGGGGCGGGCCGCCCGCGCGGGGGGGCGGCAAAACCCATCGCTTTTATGCGTCGCATGGGAAGAATATTGCCAATCATGCCATCCAGCTCACCATTCAAGGCCAGACCATTACCAGCGTGTACGGCTCCAAAGCCCATTTCAAGCATAACTGCGAACAATTGCTGACCGCCGGGTTGTCGACGCGCTTATTTGAAAAAGAAAATACGATTTCCCGGGAAGACCGCCAGATGATCGCGAAGCTGGCCCAGTTGAGCTTCGAGAAGTACGCGGCCCTCAAAAACCACCCCATGTTCATTCCCTACCTGGAAAACAAAAGCACGCTGAAATTTTACGGCAAAACCAATATCGGCAGCCGACCGTCCAAAAGGGGCGACAAGGAAGCCCTGGACTTCGATGATTTGAGGGCCATTCCGTTTGTGGGGGCTTGGAGTCAGTTGAAGCAGAATGTTCCAGGATACTACGGGATCGGAACGGCACTCCAGACCCTGGTGGCCGAAGGCAAGACGGATCGATTGCAGCACCTGTTTGATGATGTGCCGTTTTTCAGGGCCTTGATCCTCAACAGCATGATGGCGTTATCCAAATGTAATTTTGAATTGACAGCTTATATTGCCGAGGATGACGCTTACAAGGAATTCTGGCGCATGCTGTTCGACGAATACCGGCTTTCCAAGAAAATGACCCTGCTGATTTCCGGATACCGGACCTTGATGGAGGAGGAACCGCTATCGCAAAAATCCATCGCGATCCGGGAACGCATCGTTTTGCCCTTGTTGGTCATCCAGCAATATGCGCTGCAAAAAATCGAGATGAATGCCGGGCATCAACCGACCTATGCGAAGATGGTCGAGCGGTCGCTGTACGGCAATATCAATGCCAGTCGGAATTCGGCCTAAGCCGATTTTGCGCAACAGATTCTTACCGTCCATTTGGGATTGGCTTCACCCAGCATCGCGACAGCAGGAGCAATTCCAGGCTCACGTAAAACCGCCAAGCCCGCCAAAAAAGCCGTGGAACGGTATGCCCCCATCTCTGATTTATTCCAATCCGGAAATCGGAACGATTCGTGTTGGCCACCGACCACCTAAACCCCTTGCTTTGCCTTCCGGCTTTTAATGGCTAAATCGTTTGCATCCCGCCGCGCACGATAAGATTTTTGACTTATCATTTCATACGGCGCTGAGACTGGTCTCAGGCTTTCCTTCGTGCAAACGTGGCAAACCAAAAAGCCGGAAAGGGTGTGGTCAGGCACCCCTTCCGGCTCTTTAGCTTCTGCAAACAAAAGGGGCTATCGAGCGAAGACTACCTGGTGCACATCACCACCGGCTCCCACGTGGCCCAGATCTGTCTTTTCCTGTTGACCGAAGCCCGCTATTTTCCGGCCCGTTTGGTGCAGACCGGGCCGGGCAAGCGCGTCAAAGGCAACGACACGGCCGGCACTCACACCATCATCGATCTCGATCTGTCGCGCTACGACCAGCTGGCCGGGCGCTTTCAAAAAGAGCTGGACGATGACCTCTCTTTTTTGAAATCGGGCATCGAAACGCGCAACGGTCCTTTCAACCGCTTGATCGAGAAGATCGAACGGGTGGCCATGAATTCAGTGGAGCCCATCCTGCTCACCGGGCCAACGGGTGCCGGCAAATCACGCCTGGCCCGCCGCATCTTCGAACTTAAAAAGGTGCGCCACCAGCTCAGGGGCGATTTCGTGGAAGTCAACTGCGCCACCCTGCGCGGGGATGCGGCCATGGCCACCCTCTTCGGCCACAAGAAAGGCGCCTTTACCGGTGCGCTCCAGGATCGGCCTGGCTTGTTGCGGGCGGCGGATGGCGGCATGCTGTTTCTGGACGAGATCGGTGAGTTGGGGATGGACGAGCAGTCCATGCTGCTGCGGGCCATCGAGGAGAAGACCTTTCTGCCCATGGGGGCCGACCGGGAAACCGGCAGCGATTTCCAGCTGATCTGCGGCACCAATCATGAACTCGATTACGATGTGTTCCAGGGCAAATTCCGCGAGGATCTCCTGGCCCGCATCAACCTGTGGACCTTCCGCATGCCCGGTTTGCGGGACCGCCGCGAGGATATCGAGCCCAACTTGGACTACGAACTGGACTGCTTTACCCGCAAAACCGGCCGGCGGGTCACCTTCAACAAAGAGGCCCGCCGTTTGTTTCTGGATTTTGCAATATCGCCGGGAGCGGCCTGGCAGGCCAATTTCCGCGACCTGATTGGGGCCGTTACCCGCATGGCCACCTTAGCGCCGCGCGGCCGCATCACCGAGACCGAAGCCCGAGAAGAAATCGCCCGGTTGCGGGCTGGCTGGGAAAAGACCGGACAAGCGATGGATCGGAGGCGGAGCTTGCTGCCAACCTGTTTGACCGAAGAACAACAGGCCGGCATCGACCCCTTCAATCAGGCCCAGCTGGAGGCGGTGCTGGCCATGTGCCGCGATTCGCGCAATCTTTCCGAAGCGGGCCGCCGCCTGTTCACCGTATCCCGCCAAGCCAAGAAAAACCCCAACGATGCGGATCGTCTGCGGAAGTACCTGGCCAAATTCGGGTTGAAGTGGGCCGATATCGTCAGCTGTCGCATTGATCAAAAATCTTGAAACGGTCCTACGGGAAGCCGATTTCCGGCAGGTTACGGGGGAATTTTGAAACTCGGGAGGCCCGCCTGCGCAGGTCTGATTTCGGAATGACAGGCCATACATCATGGAGGGGGCAGGGACGTGACCGGGATCAGGTGAAAAGCAATCGTGGACAGGAAAGCCCAACATGTGTCAGATTGCAGGGCCGGTGCAAGACAAGGGCGACACGCGGTAAGTTGAATGGCCGCGCAAGTTATCCGAAAAGCCGCGCTTTGCGCTCTGATCCGCCAGCGGGTCTGCGCCCCGACGATGCGATCCCGCCCGGCGTATACTACAGAGGAAAGCGAGAATGAACCCCGAAATTCTTCATGACGCAGCGCAGCGGCGCTTTTACTGCGCAATCGACGGCCGGGAATGCGCGCTATGTTATGACATCAAGGAAGCGGCCCCCGGCATCATGGATATCTTCCGCACCTTCGTTCATCCCGACCTGCGGGGCCAAAAGTTCGCCGAAGCCCTGCTTCAGAGGGCGATCGCCTTCGCGCGCCAAAGCGGCTTGTCGATACGGCCGAGCTGCTCCTATGTCGCGGTCTATTTTCGACGGCACCGCGAACACCAGACCCTGCTGGCAAGCGATGTGGATCTTAAAAGCGGCGGAAGCTGCCGGCTGGCGTGAGAACGCCGTCTGAAGGGAGTTCGATATGGCCCTCTCGGTTGTGGACCTGTATCGCCACGTGCTGCCGCGCACCAATTGCGGCGATTGCGGCTATCCCACCTGCATGGCCTTTGCCAGCATGGTGGTCTCCAAAAAACTGGCCCTCAAGCTATGCCCCCACCTCTCCGCCGACATTGTGGCGCGTTTCCAGCCGGAGCTGGATGCCCAGCATGCCGCCGGCAAGTGGACCGAGCGCGACCTGGCCGCCGATGCCCTGAATTGGGCCCGCCAACGGGCCGCTTCCATGGATCCGGCCGACCTGCCGGCGCGCATCGGCGGCGAACTGATCCAGATCGACGGCGCACCGGTGCTGGCGCTGCCGTACTTCAACACCATCATCCATATCCGCCGCGGCGACATCCGGCGGCCGGACGGGAATAAGCTCGAGCGCTGGGAGCAGGTGTTCATCTTCAACCACCTGGCCCAGGGCGGGTCCCAACTTCCCACCGGGCGCTGGAAATCCCTGCAGGAGTTTCCCAATACCGTCTCCAAGATCAAATCCATGGGCAGCCATGTGGAAGCGCCCCTGCGGGAGCGGTTTGCCGGGCGCCGGGACGAGCTGGCGACCGCCGCGCGGCGCCTCGGCGGCCTGGACATCACGGCCGAATCCGAATCGGCGGATCTGGCGATCCGCTTTCAGCCGCTGCCGCGGGTGCCGGTGCTCTTATTGTTCTGGGATGGCGATCCCGATAGCGGATTCACAGCCGAAGTCAAACTGGCCTTTGACGAAACGATCGTTCAGCACCTGGACATCGAATCAATCCTCTTTCTGAGCGAAACCATTGCCAAAGCGTTGATCGGCGAGCAATGACGGCTCCCTAAAAAGTCGATAGGCGTCCCTCCTCTTCGTGGATGCAAAACCCCCCATCCCTCCCAACAATCTATAGTCCTTAATGGCTTTTCGTATAAATATATTGTTATATAGGATAGTTAACTGTTTAATTTGTTTTTGGCTTTATTTATTAAAAAAATATTGACATAAAATTTCAATAAACATAAATCAGAAAGGCAAAAAATTGCTTAAAACAAATCGGAGATGAATAGGTGAAAGAGGCGGACATCGATTCGATCGACAAGCAGTTGATCAAACTCCTTTCCGAAGACGGCCGCATGCCGGCCAAAGAGCTGGCCCGGAAGCTGGAGGTCTCCGCCCCGACGGTCAACTCCCGGATGAAGGGGCTGATCCGGCGGGGTATTCTCAAGGTGGCGGGCCTGGTGGATACCTTCAAGGTCAAGGATGTGCTGGTCGCAATCATTGCCATCCGGGTCGACGATGTTTCCAAAATGGCCAAAATCATCGATCAGCTGATGGAATTCAAGCAGGTCCACTGGGCGGTGGCGGTGACCGGCCGTTACGACATCTTCGCCGAGGTCATCGTCACCGAAGGCATCGAGTGGATGTTCAACTTTTACGCGGAAGAAATGAGCAAGCTGGACGGGGTCAGTCATTCCGAGTCGTTTATGGTCACCAACACCCGGCGCAAGTGGACCCTGCTTCCCCCTGACATCCAGAACTGGGTCTGACCCGTTGACGGAAACGGCGGCGACAACCATGCGAATCGTAACTGTAGATACCTGGACCGAAGACCTCGATCTGACACGCCCCTATACCATCGCCTACGAGCGTATCGAGGCCGTGCAGAACCTGTTCGTACGCATCACCTGTGAAAACGGAATGGTCGGTCTTGGGGCCGGTTCCCCGGCGCCGGACGTGACCGGCGAAGGCCTCCCGGAGGCCGAGGCGGCCCTGGCCGCCCACCTCGAAGCGCTGCTGCTGGGGGCGGATATCCGCTGCGGCCGCGCCCTGCTGGGGCGGATTGGCCATGCGCTGGCCGACACGCCGGCCGCCCGCGCCGCCGTGGATATCGCCCTGCACGACCTGATCGGCAATGTCCTTGGGTTGCCGCTGGTGGAGCTTTTCGGCCGGGTCCACGACACCCTGCCCACCTCGGTCACCATCGGCATCAAACCTTTGGACGAAACCCTCGATGAAGCCGCTGAGTATATCGGCCGGGGCTTCCGCGTCCTCAAAATCAAAACCGGCCTCGATGTGGCTGAGGATATCGAACGCCTGTGCAAACTGCGCGAATTTACCGGCCCCCGGGTGGCCATTCGCGTCGATGCCAACCAGGGGTATGACGCATCCGCTTACCGGCGGTTCCTGCGCGAAACCGAAGCGGTGGACCTGGAGTTCGTCGAGCAGCCCCTGGAGCGCACGGACCTGGCCGGCATGCGCGCCCTGCCCCGGCCCCTGCGGCGGCAGTCGGCGGCGGACGAGTGCCTGCTCAGCCCCGAGGATGCCCTGGCCTGCCTCCAGCGCCCCCTGCCGTTCGGGATTTTCAATATCAAATTGATGAAATGCGGCGGCATCGCTCCGGGGCTGGAGATTGCGTCGATGGCCGACCATGCCGGGGTCGATCTGATGTGGGGCTGCATGGACGAGAGCATTGTCAGCATTGCCGCCGCCCTGCATGCCGCCCTGGCGGCACCGGCCACCAAATATCTGGATCTGGACGGAAGCCTCGACCTGGCCCGGGATATCGTCCAGGGCGGCTTCATTGTCGAAAACGGCTGCCTGCGCCCCACCGACCGGCCCGGCCTGGGCGTTACACCGCTCTGATGGACGGCCGGCATGGGAAAAAGACACGCGTCATCGGTCGTTGCGGAAATGAAACCCAACAACCAGACACTCATTCCCCCTGCGAGGGAGGCACTATGATGGGGTCGGCGATTATTTTGACCAACGGCAGTCTGGCGCATGCGGATGCCAAAACCGCCCACGGACTGATCCGGGGCACCGAACGGTTCACCATTGTCGGCGTGATCGACGCCAATCATGCCGGCCGGGATGCCGGGGAGGTGCTCGACGGCCTCCGGCGCGGCATCCCGGTATATGCCAGCGTCGATGACTTCATCCAGAGCACCGGCACCACGCCCGACTATGGCATCATCGGGGTGGCCCTGAGCGGCGGCCGGCTAGACGAGGAATGGCAGGCCCTGCTGCTGGACGCCATGGGCCACGGGATTTCGGTGGTCAACGGCATGCATATGCTGCTGGGCGATATTCCGGCCTTTCGACGGGCGGCCGAGGAGCACCAGGTGTCGATCGTGGACATCCGGCGGATCACGCCCTTCGATCAGCGCCACTACTGGTCCGGGCGCATTTTCGAGATGACGGTGCCGCGTATAGCGGTGCTGGGGCTCGATTGCGCCATCGGCAAACGCACCACCTGCCGGCTGCTGATGGAGGCCTGCCGGCGGGAAGGCATCAAGGCCGAAATGATCTACACCGGCCAGACCGGATGGCTTCAGGGCAGCCCCTATGGCTTTATCCTGGATGCCACCCTCAACGACTTTGTGAGCGGGGAACTGGAGGCGGCCGTGGTCCGTTGTGAAACCGAGGCCCAGCCGGATCTGATTCTGATCGAAGGCCAGTCCGGTCTGCAGAATCCCATGGGGCCCTGCGGTTCGGAAATCATCAAATCGGCCAACACCAAGGGCGTGATCCTGCAGCATGCGCCATTCCGGAAATTTATCGACGGCCTGGAAGCCTGCGGCGGCTGCCTGCCGGAGGTCGAGGACGAGATCCGTCTGATCGCCATGTACGGGGCGCGGGTCCTGGCCGTGACCCTCAACGGGGAGGGCGGGACGCCCGCCGACCTGGCCGCTTATGCCGCCGAGCTGCAGGCGCGGATCGATGTGCCGGTGATCATGCCCCTGGAAGAGGGGCTGGACCGTCTGATACCCGTGGTTCGGCAATTTATGCAGGCGCATGCCGACTATCCCGACACGGTCGTGCGCCAACGGGTGAATTAGAGTCGGCAGGGAGAACTCGCATGTTTGATATCATCATCCGCAACGGGCGGATCATCGACGGCAGCGGGGCCTCCGCTTTCACGGCCGATGTGGGCATCATGGGGGACACGATCGTTGAAATTGCTCCCCGCCTCGAGGCGGCGGCGCATACCACCATCGATGCCGCCGGCAAGGCCGTCAGTCCGGGATTCATCGATATCCATACCCATTCCGATTTCAGCCTCTATCTGGATCCCCGGGCGGAAAGCAAGGTTGCCCAGGGGGTTACCACCGAGGTGACTGGCAATTGCGGCGGCTCACCGGCGCCGGTGCTCGACACGCACCGGGACGAATGCATGGAGTATATGGCCAGTCTGGGGGGAACCTACAAGCAAGGCCTGCCTCCCGGCGCCTGGAACTGGGGAACCCTGGACGCCTTTTTCGAAGATTTGTACGGCAGGGGGGTGGCCCTGAATGCGGTGCCGCTGGTGGGCCATGCCACCCTGCGCAGCAATATCATGGGGTATGCGAGCGGTCCTCCGTCGCCCGACGAACTCCAGCAGATGAAACGGTTGTTGACCATCGAGCTGGAAAAAGGCGCCTTCGGGCTTTCATCGGGACTGATCTATCACCCGGGCGCCTTTGCCGTCACCGCGGAACTTGCCGCCCTGGCCGCGGTGGTGACCGCGGTGGACGGGGTCTACAGCACCCATATGCGCAGTGAGGGCCGCTTTTTGTTCGAGGCTGTCGCCGAGGCACTGGCGGTGGCCCGCCAATCCGGTGTTTCCCTGGAAATTTCGCACCTCAAATGTGAAACCCCCTCCCGCTGGGGCCAGGCCGGAGCCTTGCTGGACACAATCGACCAGGCCCGGGCCGAGGGGCTGCGGGTCGATTTCGATCAATATCCCTACACGGCCTATTCCACAGGGCTCTTGGAACTTTTTCCAGTTTGGGCTAAAGAAAACGGCGCGCCGCGGATGGTGGAAGCCCTTACCGATCCGGAGCAGCGCCGGGCGGTGACCCGGGACATGATTCACCCCGCCGATGATTGGGACAATCCCATGGAGGGACTGGACTGGGAGCAGATCCGCATCGTGGGCTACGGACAGCCCCAAAACCGGGAGCTCAACGGCCTGAGCGTGGCTGCCATGGCCGCCCAGCGGGGGCAGGTGCCCCTGGAGGCGGTCTTCGATGTCTTTATCGAGGAACAAGGGCGGCTGGGCATGATCGTCTTTTCCATGTGCGAAGATGACCTGGCGACGATTCTCAGCCACCCGGCGGGGATGATCGGATCGGACGGCCGCGCGGTTTCCCCCACCGGCCTGTTCAGCCGCAGCCCGGTGCACCCGCGGTTTTACGGAACCTTCCCGCGGGTGCTGGGCCGTTACGCGCGGGAGAAGAAAATCATCTCCTTGGAGACGGCGGTCCGCAAAATGACCGGGCTGCCGGCCCGCAAACTGGGCCTGAAGCGCCGCGGCCTGCTCCAGACCGGTATGGCGGCCGATATCGCGGTCTTCGATCCGGCCACGGTGGCGGACGGTGCCTCTTTCGAAACGCCCCATCATTATCCCCTGGGCATTCCTTACGTTCTGGTCAACGGCCAGACCGTGATAGAAAACGGCCAACACACCGGACGGCTTCCCGGCCGGCGGCTGCGCCGGGGAGAATAGCACCCGAATACGCTTAAACGAATTTGCCATCTGCGCAATTGTCCTATTTACGAGGGAGAGGGGTTCACCACTAATTACGGTACCCAGAAGGAGGGAACAATGAGGAAAACGGTCGGCGGTCTACTACTGGTTATTCTGGCGGCGGTATGCGTGCTGATGCCGGCTTCGGCCATGGCGGAAAAGGTCCTTTACGCCGCGGGTGACCCCAACGAGCTGGGGGTTACGACCTTCAACCCCATCAAGGTGGAGCTCAACCATGAGGCCATGTCCCTGATTTACGACAAACTGATCGAATGGGGCCTGGACGGCAATTACTACCCTGGTCTGGCTGCGTCCTGGACCATCAGCGACGACGGTCTGATCTGGAAAATGAAATTGAAGGAGGGGGTGACCTTCCACGACGGCACGCCCTTCAACGCGGAAGTGGCCAAATGGTTTTTAAAGGAGATGGAAACCGGCCCCTCCGCCTATATGGTGGGGGCCATCGATCATGTGGATATCGACGGACCTTACGCGATCACGATGGTGTTGAAGCATCCCGAACCCAACATGCTCTTCAATCTCTCCCAGACCTTCATGGCCGTTCCCAGCATGGAAGCCTACAAGAAGTACGGTGAGGATTTCGGCACCAAATACGTCGTCGGCTCGGGGCCCTACATGTTCGAGTCCTGGTCGCCGGGCGACAAGCTGGTCCTGGTCAAGAATCCGAACTACACCTGGGGGCCGGGGTTCGTGAAAAACAAGGGGCCGGCCATAATCGACAAGGTGGTCTACCTCGATGTCAAGGAAGAGTCCACGCGCTTTCTGGAGCTCAAAACCGGCAAGCTGGATGTGGTCTTCGCCCTGCCGACGATGTTCATCGACAAGGTCGAACAGGATAAAAACCTGCGGGTGGTCCGGCTGCCCGGTGACCAGCTCTACCATATGGTCATGAACACCCAGTCGCCGCCCCTGGACAATCTGCTGGTCCGCAAGGGCATTGCCCTGGCCGTGGATCAGGTCAGCATCACCAAAAACGTCTTTGCCAATGCCGGCAAACCCGCCTTTACCTACCTGATCGATTCCCTGCCCGAAAGCAAGGTGGCCGAAAAGGATATGATCCGCTACGATCCCGAGGGGGCCAAGGCCGCCTTGGAAGAGGCCGGCTGGAAGGTGGGGCCGGACGGCATCCGGGTAGACAAGGACGGCAACCGCCTGTCGTTGAAGATGCTGGCCAAAAACGAATCGTCCTACCGGCGGGTGGCCGAGGTGGTGCAGGCCCAACTGGCCGCGGTGGGCGTGGACGCCCAGATTACGCTGCTCGACCCCAGCACCATCCGGGCGCATCTCAAAAACGGCGAACATCAGCTGGCGGTGCGCAGCTATGAGTGGGAAAATGCCGATATCCTGGAATGGTTTCTCAATTCCACCCGTATGGGCTATCCCAATGCCGCCTTCTGGCATGACAACGAGTCCGACTATCTGATGCAGAAGGCCATGACCCGTTCACGCTCCCAGCAGGAGCGGATCGATAATTTCAAGGTCTACCATACCTATCTGCTCAACCAGTATGTCTGGGCCCCCATCTATCTGCCGGATACGATTTTCGGCGTCAGCAAACGCCTGGTGGTGCCGGAAGGAGGCCAGGACCGCCGGTTCCTGGGAATGGGTGTGCTGGACTATGATTTGAAATAGATCGCCATCCGAAACGAGAGCCTGCCGCTTCCCGCCGATGTCCACGGGCTGGAAGCGGCGCTGCCCAATAGGGTCTTGGGGAAAGAAAGAAAACGATGTGGCGTTTCATGGTACGCCGGGTACTGCTCCTGATCCCGATCTTCGGGGTCGTCTCGGTGATTATATTCTCCCTGGTGCATATCGTACCCGGCAATCCCATCGACAATCTCATGGGACCCGGGATGACCAAGGCCCATGAGCAGCAGTTGATCGAAAAATACCACCTGGACAAACCCATTCCCGTCCAGTATCTGATCTGGTTCAAAAACATGCTCCACGGCGACCTGGGCCGTTCCATCGTGGAGAAACGGCCGGTGAGCGAACTGCTGATGCATCACCTGCCTTACAGCCTGTCGCTGGGACTGACCGCCATTGCCATCTCCTTTGTATTGGGGGTTTCCATGGGCATCGTTTCGGCGGCCAACAAGAATCGCCTGTGGGATCATTCGGCCATGCTGGTCGCGCTTTTTGGCGTGACGATTCCCTCGTTCTGGCTGGGGTTGATTCTGATTCTGATCTTCGCGGTCTGGCTGGGCTGGTTCCCGGTATCCGGGTCCGGCACCCTGATGTCCCTGGTGCTGCCGGCCGTCACGGTCGGTCTCGGCGGCGCCGGTCTGGTGGCCCGGGTGACACGCGTCAGCATGCTCGAAGTGGCCTCCAAGGATTTCATTGTCCTGCTGCACGCCAAGGGCCTGGGCAAAACCGCCATCCTTCTGCGGCACATCCTGCGCAATGCGCTGATTCCGGTGATCACCATCCTGGGACTGCGCATCGGCTGGGTGCTGGGCGGGGCGGTCACCGTGGAGATCGTTTTCGGCCGGCCCGGGCTGGGGCAAATGCTGATCACCGGTCTCTACCGTCGGGATTATCCCGTGGTGCAGGGAGCCATGCTGCTGCTGGCCATGGGCATCATGCTGGGGACCTTTCTGGCGGATGTGCTCTACGCCTATGCCGATCCGCGGGTGCGGGACCAGCACGACTAGCGGGTGGGCCAGGCCAGGCGCCGGGGGGGCGATATACAATTGAAAACCACGTGGATGGCAAGCAGGAAGACCCATGTCCGCCGTTGATGCGCTGGAAACCGTGGCACCGCCGGATAATCCCTGGTTGCGTCGCCTGAAAAAGCTTACCGCCAACAAAGCAGGACTGGCCGGTATCGCGATCATTGTGCTCCTGATCGGTGTGGCCATCCTTGCCAATGTCCTGGCGCCTTACTCCTACAAGGAGCAGAATCTGGCGGAGATGAATCTGGCGCCCTCCCGCACCCATCTCATGGGCACCGATGAATTCGGGCGGGATGTCTTCAGCCGGATCATCCATGGGTCGCGGATTTCGGTCTATGTGGGGGTCGTATCCGTGGGCCTTTCGGTACTGATCGGCGTGCTGATAGGCTCGGTGGCCGGTTATTACGGGGGTTGGCTGGATCAACTCCTCTCGGTAGTCACCGATCTGACCTGGTCGTTGCCCGAAATCCTGGTGGCCCTCCTGCTGGTGGCCATCGTGGGGGCGGGCCTGGAATGCGTGATCATCGCCGTGGCTTTGACCTACTGGGCCCAGTACGCGCGCCTGATTCGGGGGCAGATTCTGATGCTCAAGACCGAGGTTTACGTCGAGGCCACGCGGTCGTTGGGGGCCACCGATTTTACGATTCTCTTCCGCCACCTGTTTCCCAATGCCATCGCCCCGGTGCTGGTGGCCGCCACCATCGGGATCGGGCAGGCCATCGTGCTCGAAGCGACCCTCGGCTTTCTGGGCATGGGGGCCCAGCCGCCGCTGCCCAGCTGGGGCGCCATGATGAGCAATGGCACGGCCTACCTTTTCATCTCGCCCTGGGTGATCATCTTCCCGGGGCTGGCCATGATGGTGACCGTCCTGGGGTTCAATCTTTTCGGCGACGCCCTGGTGGACATCCTGGATATCCGCGAGGACACCATCCGATGAGCGTGTTGCGGGGCCGCCCTTCGACATCACGCCGGGCAACCAAGGATTTACACCCATGACGCTTTTGCAGGTCGACGGTCTAGGGGTGCGGTTCCAGACGCGGGAAGGCGTTGTGGAGCCGCTGGACGACGTCAGTTTCGCCATCGAAGCGGGACAGATTATGGGGTTGGTGGGGGAAACCGGCTCCGGCAAGTCTGTGACGGCCCAGGCCATTATGGGTCTTCTGCCGTATTTGAACGGCGAAATCTGTTCCGGCCGGATCTGGCTTCGGGGACAGGACATGCGTGATCTGCCCGAGGACCGGTGGCGGACCATCCGGGGCAATCAGATCTCCCTGATCTCCCAGAATCCCATGACGTCCCTGGATCCGGTCTACCGCGTGGGCCACCAGATCGTGGAAGGGATGCGTCTCCATCTGGCCATTTCCGCCCGGGAGGCCCACCGGCGCGCCATCGAACTGATGGCCTCCCTGCGCATTCCGGATCCCGAACGGGTTTTCCAGCAATACCCCCATCAGCTTTCCGGGGGGCTTAAGCAGCGCATTGTCATCGCTATGGGGCTTTGCGCCGATCCGAAACTGCTGATCGCCGATGAACCCACCACGGCCCTGGATGTCACGGTTCAAGCCCAGATCGTCACCCTTTTCAAGGAGACCACCCGCAAATTCGGCATCGGATTGCTCTTGATCACCCACGATCTGGGCGTTATCGCCCAGATCTGTGATACCGTGGCGGTCATGTACGCCGGTACGATCGTGGAGTCGGGTGATGTCCATTCGGTGTTTGCGCGGCCCCGGCATCCCTACACCCGGGCCCTGTTGGGATGCGTCCCCAAACTCGGCATGCCGGAGGGGGCCTTGAGCGCCATTCCCGGCAATGTGCCCAGTGTGCGCACTTTTCCCACCGGCTGCCGGTTTCATCCGCGCTGCGAGGAGCGACGGGACTGCTGCCAACAGGCCAAGCCCAAAATGAATCTGATCGGCCGGGAAATTTGGGTGGGGTGTCTGAAATATGATTCCCAGCGGAGGGACTGCTGGTGAGCCCCCTTGTCCAGGTCCGTCATCTTTGCAAACATTTTCCGGTTACCGCCGGGGTGTTGCACCGCACGGTTGGTTTGGTCCGCGCCGTGGACGACGTTTCCTTCGACATCGGCCGGGGCGAGATTCTCGGTATCGTCGGAGAATCCGGCTGCGGCAAGTCGACCCTGGCCCGCCTGATCCTGCGTCTGATCGAACCCAGCGGGGGGCAGGTTCACTTTGACGGGCAGGAGCTGGGACTGTTGGGCAAGGGCGAGCTGCGCCACCTGCGCCGCAAGATGCAAATGGTCTATCAGGACCCCCATTCCGCGTTGGATCCGCGCAACACCATTCATCGTAGCCTGGCTGAAATGTATCAGATCCAGCGCGTCAAGATGACGCCTGAGGCCCTCAATGACCGGATCGCCGAGTTGCTGGTCATGGTGGGGTTGAAGCCGGAGCACGGCCTGGCCTATCCCCATCAGCTATCCGGCGGCCAGAAGCAGCGGGTGGTGATCGCCCGGGCCCTGGCCCTGTCTCCGGCCTTCGTCATCCTGGATGAACCGACGGCCGCCCTGGACGTTTCGGTGCAGGCCCAGATCACGATTCTGCTCCAGAAGCTGCGCCAGACCTTTGACATGACCTATCTCTTCATTTCCCATGATATCGCCCTGGTGGATTACTTCTGCCATCGCATCATCGTGATGTACCTGGGGCGTATCGTCGAGATCCTGCCGGCCGGTCTCGGCCTGGACGCGCCCCGGCACCCTTACACCCGGCTGCTGATGGACAGCGTTTTCATTGCGGACCCGGAAAAACGCAAGACGATCTCGGTCGTGCCCGGTGAAGCGCGCAATGCCATAGGGTTGACCAAAGCGTGCGTTTTCGAATCCCGCTGCCCCTATGCCCGGCCGCTGTGCCGGCAGGCCATGCCGCCCCTCGTCGAAGACGCCGAGGGCAGATTCGCCGCCTGCCATTTTCCCTTGGGGGGGAACGGAGAAGAGCAGCGGATGGCGCGTGCCGGACGGTAAAGTGGTGGGCGGCGATGGGGAGCGCAGCGGCCCTCATTTCTACTTTGCAACAAAGGATATCCATGAGCCCCATGACAACCGGCTCCGGCCGAATTCAAATGGATGCCGGCGTGGCCGGGCCGCTCTTCATGCTGGCGGCGGCCCTGCTTTTTACCCTCCTCAACCTCCAGGTCAAACTTCTGGGGCCGGCCTATTCCGCCTGGGATATCGGATTTTACCGCTTTGCCGGCGGCATCCTGGCGATCGTATCCATTTTCGGACGGCGCCGCAATCCCTTCCGGGGGCATAACACGCGTCTGCTCCTCATCCGGGGCTGCACCGGCTCGGTGGCCTTCATCTGTATGGTCTCCGCCATTATCCGCCTGCCCGTCTCCACCGCCCTGGTGATCTTCTATTCCTTCCCGGCCTTTGCGGCCGTGTTCTCCTATTTTATTTACGGGGAACGGGTCGGCAGGGGGGAGCTGGCCTGCATCGTGGGGGTCATGGCCGGGGTGGCCATCCTGTTCGATTTTCAGCCCGGCGGTGATCTGGTGGGTCAGGCCCTGGCCCTGCTGGGGGGCGCCTTCGCCGGACTGACGGTGACCCTGATCCGCACCCTGCGGGAGCACAACGGCCCGGTCATCATCTATCTCTATCTTTGCACCATGGGGTTTTGCGTGTCGGCGCCCATGTTCGCCTTGCAACCCACCCTCCCGTCGACGCCCATGGAAGGCGCCTTGATTTTGGGCATCGTTTTCAGTTCCCTGACCGCGCAGCTCCTCATGAACCAGGGCTTCTTCTACTGCCGGGGCTGGGAAGGCGGGGTCTTCATGTCGAGCGAGGTGGTCTTCACCGCCATCGTGGGCATTGCCTTGCTGGGGGATCCGGCCTCCTGGCGCTTCTGGACCGGCGGCCTCATCGTGCTCGCCAATGTGGTGGCCCTCAACCGGCTCAAAGCCGGGGCCGTGCCGGCGGCCAGGGGGACGGACGAGCCGGGCGCGGCGGCCTGATGGCGATGGCCCGCGGCGCCGGCCAGCAGCGTCTGAGCACGGCCGGCGCCCGTCTTGACAACCTTCGGCCGTTTCGATAGCCTCCTCAGTCACCTGCCGCCCGGGACCCACCGCTTCGGCTGCATCGGTGCCGGGCGACGTTGTCCATCGGAAGCGTCGGCGGGCGGTCGGCATGTTCCTCCTCCCTTCGGTGCTTTCCCAAGCTGATGCGCCGGGCGGCCCGCCCCGGCCTCTTAATCCCGTTTGGCGAAAAGAGCCCCGACATGAAGACCATCCGCGGCAAAATTGTCTCCTTCTTCATCCTGTGCCTGACCGTAGCCGGCGTTCTGGCCCTGCTGTACTACCAGAATGCGCTTTCCCTGCGGCAGAAGATATACGCCATCGAACGCTTTGACGACCTGCTCAACGATGTCCTGGAACTGCGCCGGTATGAAAAGAACATCATCCTTTTCAAGGATCCGGCGAGCCTCGAAGAAGCCACGAGCTACCTGCGCAAGGTGGATCGCGACTACAGCGACCTGAAGCCGGACATTGCCGGGATCATCGGCCCCTTCGATCCGTCCCTGTTCGAGCGCAATCTGGCGCAGTACCACCAGACCCTCGATGCCATCATCGCCCAACAGGGCGGCGGGGGCAGCCAGCGCCAGGAGGAGGGTCTGCGGGCCAACGGCAAAGCCCTCGTGGATTTCGCCCAGCTTTTGATCCAGAAAAAACGCTCCCGGATCGATCAGACCCTCAAACGGGTCCTGATCATTCCCCTGGCCAGCGTCGGGTTTTTGATCGTGCTGGCCGTGGCCGTCTTCCGCTTCCTGACCCAGGGCATTCTGAAACCCCTGGCCATGCTGGAGGACGCCACCGCAAAAGTCGCCAAGGAATCCTTTACGCCGATCCCCTATGGCAAGGACAGCAAGGACGAAATCGCACGCCTGATCCACTCCTTCAACAAGATGGTGGCCGAAATCGACTCCCGCCAGGAGCAGCTCGTACAATCCCGCAAGCTGGCCTCCATCGGCGTCTTTACATCGGGGATCGCCCATGAGCTGAACAATCCCCTCAACAATATCTCCATCACCGCCGAAGCCCTGATGCTCAACCATGCCGACGAACTGGCCCCGGAGATCAATGACATGATCGACGACATCATGACCCAGGCCGATCGGGCCAGCCAGGTGGTGAAAAATCTCCTGGAGTTCGCACGGACCAAGCGCGTCGGACTGAAGGATCTCAGGATTGCGGACGTGCTGGAGCATACGCTGAAGCTGGTCAAGAACCAGTTGAGCGTGGCCCGGATTCAGATCGAAAAGGAGATCGCGCCGGATCTGCCCCTGATCCACGTCAAGCAGGAGGACCTGCAGCAGGCCTTTGTCAATATCTTCCTGAATGCCGCCCACGCCATGCCGGAGGGCGGCAAGATCACGATCCGGGCCGGCCGGGGCCCCGAGGGCTTTCTGCAGGTCGATCTGACGGACACGGGCGCCGGCATCAAGCCCGAAGACCTGGACAATATCTTCGACCCCTTCTATACCACCAAAGCTGCGGGCAGCGGGACGGGCCTGGGCCTTTCTATCGTCTACAGCATTATCCGTACCCACGGCGGCACCATCGAAGCCCGCAGCGAAGTGGGGCAGGGCACGACGTTTTCGATTTGTCTGCCGATCATCAAGCGCAAAAAGGGTGAGCAAGATGAGCTATAGGGTGGCCGTCGTCGACGACGAGCAAACCGTTTGCCGGCGCCTCAAGGAGGTCCTGGACAAGGAGGACTATGCCACCGAAACCTTTCAGGCCGGGGAAGCCTTCTGGACCCGGATGCGGACCTTCCCCTTCCAGATCGTCTTCCTGGATCTCACCCTGCCCGATACGGACGGCCTGTCCCTTCTGGAGCGGCTTAAAGGGCGCTACCCCGAGGCGGAGGTGGTGATCATCACCGGCCACGGCTCCATCGATACGGCCATCGAGGCCATCAAGAAAGGGGCCTTCCACTACGTCAGCAAGCCCTTCAAACTGGAGGAGATCCGGGTGCTGGCGGCCGGCGCCCGGGAAAAGCTGATGCTGCGCGAGGAGAACCGCCGTCTGCGCGACGCCTGTGAGGGCGGCGACGCCTTTCTGAGCGGTTTTATCGGCACCAGCGAGGCCATGCAGGACATCTTCGGCATGATCAAGAAGGTGGCCCCCGTGGACTGCAACGTGCTGCTGCAGGGGGAGAGCGGCACCGGCAAGGAGCTCGTGGCCAAGTCGATCCATCGTTTGAGCCCGCGCCGGGACTATCCCTTCATCTCCTTCAACTGCGGGGGGTTTGCCGAAGAGCTGATCAGCAGCGAGCTTTTCGGCCATGAAAAGGGGGCCTTTACCGGTGCCAACCTGACCAAGATCGGACTGCTCGAATCCGCGGCCGGCGGCACGGTCTTTCTGGATGAAATCGGCGAGATGCCGCCCTCGATGCAGGTCAAACTGCTGCGGGTCCTGCAGGAGAAGCGCATCCTGCGGGTGGGCGGCACCAAGCCCATCGACCTGGACATCCGGGTCATCGCCGCCAGCAACAAAGACATCAAGAAGGCCTGCCTCGAGGGGAGCTTCCGCGAAGACCTCTTCTACCGCCTCAATGTGGTGACGCTCCAACTGCCGCGCCTGATTGCGCGTAAATCGGACATTCCGCTGCTGATCGCCGCCTTCATCGAAAAGTACAGCCGGCTCTTCGGCAAAAAGGTAGCCCATATTGCGCCCCAGGCGCTGGAGATCCTGATGCATTACGATTTTCCCGGCAATGTGCGCGAGCTGGAAAATATCATCCAGCGCGCCATTGCCCTGACCGACAGCGACATCATCGGCGAGGAACTCCTGCCGGACGATCTGCAGAGTCTTGAATTCAACATGATCGAAGGCGAGGGTCTGCAGACCCTGGAAGAGGTCGAACGGCAGCATATCCGGGAGGTGCTGCAAAAGACCGGCGGCAACAAGAATCTCGCCAGCAAAATCCTGAACCTGCCCCGCACCACCCTGTGGCGCAAGATGAAACGGCACAACCTGGTCAACGGGAAGTAGGCGCCAGGCACCGTCCTCCGGTGAAGTGCCGGGGCCCCTGCCCGTCGGCCGGTGATGTTCCAGATTGAAACACGTTCCTTGTCCTATTCCATCCTACCATGCTGTAATTATTTGTAATATCTCATATCCAGCCCGATCTTGTTTCATAATGAAACTGGATAGCCTCCGGACACCCCTGAAAATCTATAACTAATAGTAATTATTACAATAATATCGTGGCATAGGCTTTGCTTCGGTGTCGGCCGGAGGAGGGCGTCATGGAAAAAATCCTGGTCACAATGAATCCGGCCCGCACACGGCTTTTTGCCGGCCTCCACGCGCTCAATCTGGCCCGACGCATCAATGCCAGGGTCATCTTCCTGATGGTCTCTCCCGCCGGACCCGGCCGGTCCGGACGCTCCACCCACAACCGCAGCGAAACCGCGCTGAAAAAGCGTGTGGAAGCGCTGATCGACGATGCCCGCTCCGACGGCGTGGCCGTGGATTACTATGCCGCTTCCGGGGATTACGAGGGTGAGCTGATCCGCTTCGTCCAAGAGAACAAGGTCACCCTGCTGGTGGTTGAAACACCGGTGGGGCCGCCCGAAACCGCGGAGACTTTCAAAAACTTCCTGAACAAACTGCGGCATCGGATCGATTGCCGCATTGAAGTGGTCAACGAAAAACCAAAGACTCCGGCAAGAAAGGAATAGCACTGTGTGGCATCTCTACCTTCCGATCGCGGGCAATAGCGTCAACATCGTTTTGATCTTCATCATGGGCGGATTCGTAGGGCTGCTCTCGGGGATCTTCGGCGTGGGCGGCGGTTTTCTGATGACCCCCCTTCTCATCATGATCGGCATCCCGCCCACCGTGGCGGCCGCCTCGGATTCCAACCAGATCGTGGGGGCCTCCACTTCCGGCACCCTGGCCCACTACCGCCTGGGCAACGTGGACTTCAAGATGGGCATCATTCTGCTGGTGGGGGGCGTCCTGGGCGGAACGATGGGGGTACAGCTCATCAAGGTGCTCCGGCACATGGGCAACGCCGACTTCCTGATCCAGATCACCTATGTGATCATGCTTGGCTTCGTGGGGATCTACATGTTCATCGAAAGCCTGCAGGGCCTGCGGGGCGGCGTCGAAACGGCGGCAGTCCCCCAGAAGGAGTCCGGCTATGCCCGCTTGGTCAAACGCCTGCCCTGGCAGATGCAGTTCGAAAAATCCGGTATCGAACTCTCCATCCTGATGCCGCTCATCCTGGGCGTCTTCGTAGGCGTCCTGGCGGCCATCATGGGGGTCGGCGGGGGGTTCATCATGGTGCCGGTCATGGTCTACCTGCTGCGCATGCCCATGCATGTGGTGGTGGGCACCAGCCTGTTCCAGATTCTCTTTACCTGCATCAACGTCACGATCATGCAGGCCAACACCAACCACACCGTGGACTTCGTGCTGGCCCTGATCCTGTTGATCGGTTCGACGCTGGGCGCGCAGTTCGGCGCCAAGATCAGCCGGCGCCTCAAAGGCGACCAGCTCAAGATCATCCTGGCCTCGCTGGTGTTGCTGGTGATGGTCAAAATGCTGTTCGGACTGCTGCTGAAACCCGAGATTCTGCTGAGCTACATCGGAGGACATTAAGGTGATCAAAAACATATCTGTCCTAACGCTTGTTTGTCTGGTGGGGTTGGGCCTGACCCTGGACGGGGCCCGGGCCGCCACCAACCTGAAGGTTGCCATGCACCCCGAACAAATCCGGATGGGGGCCGGGTATGACGGCGCCCAGGTGTTGCTCACCGGCAAGCTGCCCGCCGAGGCCGCCGCCCTGATCCGGGTCGTGGGCCCGGCGGAGCATTCCCGGCTCAAGGAGAAGGGGCGGGCCCTGGGGATCCTGTGGATGAACATGGGATCGGTGGAAATCGCCGATGTTCCCAACGTATTCCTGCTCTATCTGCCCGAAAAGGGTGGAGACATTCTGGGGGCGGGCGGGGTGCCGCAGGTCGGACTGCAGGGTCTGCACAAGCAGGTGAAAATCGTGGCCGATGACGCCGACACGGATGCCCTTTTCGATGAATTTGTCAAACTGAAAGAGAAATCCGGTCTGTACGGCACCTTTGCCGACGCCATCCAATACGGCCCGGCCGAGGGCGGCCTGAAGCCCTTCAAGGCCACTCTGGCCCTGCCGGCGGCCCTGCCCCAGGGATCCTATGCGGTCCAGGTGCTGGCCGTGACCAACGGGGCCGTCGCCGCTTCGGAGGATCTGGCCCTGGAGGCCCATGAAGTCGGCGTGCCGTCCTGGATATCGACCTTTGCCTTCGACCACGGCACCCTGTACGGGATTTTTGCGGTCGTGGTGGCCATTATCGCCGGATTGCTGACCGGCATTATTTTCAGAGGTGAGGGGGGCGCCCACTGAAGCGGCCCGGGATGGCCCAAGGGATGGGAGCACTGTGGAACATCTGACTAAAATGAGAAGGGTCCTGGAGAGCCTCTGCGATCGCGGGTCACGCCGCGCACCGGTGACCTTTGCGGCCCTGTTCCACACCTTCCAACGGATCCTGGAACTCAATAACCAAATCCTGGAACGCATCGCGGACATGGGCGACAAACTGGGCGGCGATTATATCTTCGACGGGGAGTATATCCGTACCTCCTGCCTGCAGATGGGCAACCTGGTCTATGAACTCGTCTACAACTTCAATATCCTGGCTCCCCAAAAATACCCGGCCCTGGATGGCGTCTTTCATGGCATCCGCCACGACATCGAAGAAGAGCTGGCCGGCCGGGTGGTGATCCCCCGGACCGAATACGTGATCCCCTACGACATCATCTCCGGCGATTTCGACGACGTGGTAGGAGGTAAGAACACCCACATCGGCGAAATCCGCAACCGGCTGGAAATGACCGTTCCGGAGGGCTTTGCCATCACCACCCGGGCCTTTCAGTCCTTTCTGGACCACAACCGCCTGCACCAACCTCTGGAGGAGATCCTGCAGGCCTGGCAGAGCAACGCCGTCTCCACCAACGAGGCTTCCCAGAAGATTCACGCCATGATCATGGCCGGCACCCCGGCGCCGGCCATGGCGCGGGCCATCCAGAAGGCCGTGCGGCAATTGCAGCACAAGACCCGCGGGCGCCGCCTGCGACTGGCGGTGCGCAGCAGCGCCATGGGTGAAGACAGCGAGCACAGCTTTGCGGGCCAGTACCGCAGTTTTTTGAACGAGGCACCGTCCAATCTCGTGGCCCGCTACAAGGAAGTCCTGGCCAGCACCTTTTCGGCCTCCGCCATGGAATACCGGCGCCTGAAAGGCTTTCACGCGCGCGAGGTGGTCATGGCCGTGGCCTGCCAGCGTATGATCGAGCCCGCGGTGAGCGGCGTCCTGTATTCCCTGGATCCGGCCGACCCGACCCGGGAGATCATGGTGATATCGGCGGCTTGGGGTTTGGGGGAGCCCATCATGAACGGCAGTGCGGCGGCCGACCGTTTCACGGTGTCCCGCGAAGCGCCCCACCAGGTCCAGCAGCGGGGTGTCGTGCCCAAGCTCCGGCAATGGACGTCCCTGGAGGGCGGGGGCTGCGAATTCCAGCCGGTGGCCGACGCCCTGCAAAACCGCCCGTCGCTTTCCGATGCCCAAATCAGGGAACTGGCCGAGACCGCCCTACTGATAGAACGGTATTTCAAGTCGCCCCAGGATATCGAATGGGCCTACGACCGCCAGGGCCGGCTGGTGGTCCTGCAAGCCCGGGCGCTGAACGTCGCTTCCCATATGGTCCCGGCGGTGTGCGATCTGGCCGCAGTCACCGAACGCTATCCGGTGGTCTTCGCGCACCAGGGGATCATCGTGCAAAACGGCATTGCCACCGGCAAGGTCTTCATCGTGCAGACCGACCGCGACCTGGAGGCCTTTCCCAACGGCGCGATCCTGGTGGCCAAACAGACCTCGCCCCGCTATGCCAAAGTGGCCCGCAAGGCCGGCGGCATCATCACCGATGCCGGCACCTCCACCGGTCATATGGCGGCCATTGCCCGCGAATTCAGGATTCCGACCATTGTGAATACGGCGGTGGCAACCGAGAAGCTTGCCGCGGGACAGGCGATCACCCTGGATGCCCAGGAAAATGTGGTCTACGCCGGCCGCATCAAAGAGCTGTGCTATTTCAATTACATGGAAGATACTTTCGAGGAGACCTACGAATACCGCCTGCTGCGGCGGGTGCTCAAGAAAATCACGCCGCTCAACCTGGTGGATCCGCACGCCAAAGATTTTGCTCCCCCGGCCTGCCGGAGTTATCACGACATCACGCGCTTTATCCACGAAAAGGCCGTGGAGGTATTGGCCGGCCTGGACTACCGCCACCGCCTGCAGGACGCCACCGCCGGCAAAAAACTCGACCTGGAGATTCCCCTCGACCTGATCCTCATCGATATCGACGGCGGCCTGCAGGAAGACGGCGCGGGGCGCACGGTCACCCGGGAGCAGATCCGCTCCATTCCCATGCGGGCTTTTCTCGACGGCCTTTGCTCGCCGGGGGTCTGGAGCCGGGAACCCATGTCCGTGGACTTTACGAGCTTCATGTCCAGCCTGACCCGCACCTTTTCGTCCCACCTGGTGGATCCCCAGCGGGTGGGGCAGAACCTGGCCGTTCTTTCCGGGAACTATGCCAATATCAATCTGCGGCTGGGCTACCATTTCAACATGATCGACGCCTACATCGGCGAACGCGTCAACGACAATTATGCCTATTTCCGCTTCATGGGTGGGGTGACGGATCCGACCCGCCGCTCCCGCCGGGCCCGGCTGATCCGCGAGACCCTGGCCCAGCACGATTTCAATGTGGATTTGCGCGGCGACCTGGTGATCGGGCGGATCAAGAAGCTCGGCCGCCCCGAGATGGAAGCCAAGATGGTCCTCCTGGGCCGCCTGGTGGGCTTTACCCGCCAGTTGGACGTGAAGATGAGCAGCGATCAGAAGGTCGATGAGTTTACCGAGCAGTTCGCGCGCTTGCTAACAAAAGAGGCAGTCGTACACCGACTGGGGAGGGAGACACCATGAACAGCGATACGAAAACAAGGATTCTCGTTCTGGACGACGAAACCATCGTCCTCAAGCGATTGGGGCCGGCGCTGGAAAAAGCGGGCTACGCGGTGGATCTGTTTTCCCGCAGCGCGGATGCCCTGGCGCGGGTGAAGGAAGCGCCTTTTGACATCGTGATCACCGATTTGAAGATGGAAGGGCTCGACGGGATGCAATTTCTGACCAAGGTCAAAGAGCGCTCCCCCCAGACCGAAGTTATCGTGATCACCGGCTTCGCCACCATGGACACCGCCAAGGAGTCCTTTCAGAAGGGGGTGTTCGACTTCCTGGCGAAGCCCTTCAAGCTGGGCGAGATTCTTGAGACGGTGAAAAAGGCCGAGAAGAAGATCCGGCCGGAACTTGCGGACTGACGCAGCCGCCGCGGCAGGTGCCGATGGATGACGGCGGCGGGATAATGGGCACGAGGGAGGAAAACCGCATGATGGACATGCTGATATCACTGAAAGCCGATCTGGCCTCGAGCATCGCTTTCCGCTATGCCTGTCGCCTGGCGGACCTGGCCGAGATTCACCTGCAAACGATTTATGTCGAAGAGGTCGAAAAGGAAGGCTATCCGCCCGGCAGCGGATGGGTCCGCAGCACCTGGGAAACCGGGCTGATCGAGACGGCCCAGCGGGAAATCGCGCAGCTGATCAATACGGAAAAGACTCACTGCCCGGTGCTGGACGAACCCATCGTGCGCATCGGCGAACGGGAGGAGGAACTGCTCAAGGAGGTCAAGCGCGAAGCCTACGACGTGTTTCTGGAAGGCGTGCTGAGTTCTTCGGATGAACGGCTCTTCTACCAAAAAATGCGTTCCAAACTCTACCGGCAGCTGGCCTGTCCGATCATCCTGGTCAAGAACCTCGTCAATCCGGCCCGGGTGGCCCTCGTGCTGGCCGAGCACAAGGATGTCAAACCGCTGGTCAACACCTTCGCGAATCTGTTCGAAAAATCCAAACTGAGCGTGGATCTGGTGTATGTCAAGGCCAATCGGAACGTCCCGGCCGAAAACCAGAAAATACCGGCCGGAACGGCGGGGCCCGAGTGGGAAGACGCCCGACATACCCTGGACGACGCCCGGGAGCGGCTCGCCTTTCACGGCTGGACGCCCCAGGAGAGCTGGATTCTGCAGGAGCGTCCCCAGGCCATCGGTGAAATGCTGGCCCCCTATGGGCTGGTGGGCAGCCGGCTGCCGCGCGCAGTGCATAAATCCAATATGGTCATGGATCTGTTGAGCCGGGTGTCATCGGCGACGTTGTTGGCCAGGAATTGAAAGGAGCTTGCCATGAAGATACTGGTGGCCGTAGATCAGAACCCCTACAGTGCCCATGCCGTCGTCGAAGTGGCCCGCTTGGCCGCCAATACCTGGGCCAACGTCAGCCTTCTGGGCGTGCAGTCCAAGAACGCGCCCGCCCAGGCCGCCGCGGACGGGTCGGTGTCCCGGGCGCTTTTTGAGTATCGCCAGCGTTTCCTCGCGCAATTCGACGGGAAAGACTGCCCTTACGCGCAGGCCGCTTTAGATCCCGCGCTGGTGGAAGTCGCGAAGAAGGTCTACGAGGCCCGGCCGCCTTCCCCCGCCGCCCGGAAGAACCTGACCCTCCGGCTGCGCATCGGCAGCCTGGGACGTGAGATCCTGTCCGAAGCCCGGGAAGCGCAGAGCGATCTGGTGGTCCTGGGGTGCGACCCGGCCAACGGCTGCGGGTGGTCCGGGGGCGCCGGGGTACCCCTCAAGGTGGCCAACGAGGCGCCCTGTTCCGTGCTGGTCGCCAAGAAGAAAAAGGCGGTCAAACGCATTATCTGCTGCCTCGACCAGGACCGGGTGAGCCAGCCGTCCCTGGAAATGATCAACCAGATGGTCACCCTGCACGACGGGGCCCAACTCGTCATCATCGGTATCGGCGGGCATGAGCAGCTGGATGCCGGGGTCGAGAAGAAGATGGACCGCATCCTGCGCTACTACCATGCCCGGGGCATCGATCCCTGGATCGAGATGGTGGACGCGGATGCCCTGGATGCCTTCGTCGCCCGGGAATCGCGTTGGGGGATGATGGCCTTCTGGATGGGGCCCCAATCGATCCTGGAAAAGGTGTTTCCCCGCCGCAAGGTCAACAAACTGATCAAGGGCGGCGACGCCTCGGTGCTGATCTTGCGATAGACGCCGCTGGTGCGGGCTGCGGCCGCTCCGGAGCGCGGCCGTGATCGGGCCGTGTAAGAGGAAAGCCTGCAAGCGATCCTGCAGGGCGCCGGCGAAGACGTTCCATCGGATGCAGTCCTCCCTATTTGTTAACGGCTGGTAAGGCGCTGGCTATCCCGGCGTTGACGATTCGGGGGCGCGGCCATTGTGTATGGCGCCGCGCTTCCTGGCGGCTGACATGGCCTATCCCATCAACATCTCCCTGAACCATATCCACCTGATAGCGAAACCCCTGATCGAAGCAACCTGTTTTTCACCCTGATCGGGAAATTTCCTCCGGGAGCTGTTAGGCTATTGATTTGCAGACCCGATTATGCCTTTTTGGACAGGTCGGTCTGCCCGGGAACAATGGTGAACGGTCCCCCGCTGCCGATTCGTTACCCCCAAGAGCCGGGATGATACAAGCCGGCGAGGCGCCATCACGAACCAGGTGAGGGGAGGTCCCATGCCGCATCACGACCCCAGTCGTCTACCAGCACTGCCGTCTTTCTGGGCCGCCGTGCTGGACGCCTCTTACAACGGCATTATTGCCATCGACTGTGAAGGCACCATCGCCCTTTACAACAAAGCCGCCCGGCGCATTTTCGGGGAGGGTCACGCCGCCTATGTTGGCCGCCATATTTCCGATATCCGTCCCGGTGTCTGGCCGGACATGCAGCGTATCATGCAAAGCGGGAAACCGAGCATCGGCGTGAAGCTCGATCTGGGCGACACCACCATCATCGCCAACCGCAGCCCCATTTTCGTGGACGGTCGAGTTCAGGGGCTGATCTCGGTTTTTCAGGATATTTCCGAATACGAGACGATCACGAGCGAACTCCAGAGCTTTCAGCGTCTGAACAGCGAGCTGGAGGCCATCATCGAATCCTCCTACGACGGTCTTTACATCACCGACGGCAGCGCCAACACGATTCGAGTCAACCATTCCTATGAACGGATCACGGGGCTAAAGCGGCCGCAGCTCATCGGCCGCAACATGAACGATCTCGTGCGAGAAAGGATTTTCGATCATTCCGTTACCCTGGAGGTACTTCAGAAGCAGCAGCAGGTGACCATCCTGCAGCAGATCAAGGGGGACAAGCAGGTCATGGTTACCGGGACGCCTATTTACGACCATAACGGCGAGATCTCCTTTGTGGTGACCAATGTCCGGGACATTACCGAGTTGAACGAACTGCGGAGCAAGCTTGAAACCAGCGAACGCATCACCTCGCGTTATTACCAGACCCTCAAAGAGCACGACGGCATCGAACATGCCTTGCAGGACATGGTGATCAAGAGCCGCCCCATGATGCAGGTGGTCCGGCAAGCCACCAAAGTGGCCGATTCGGATACCTCGGTGCTGCTGCTGGGCGAGTCCGGTGTGGGCAAAAGCATGCTGGCGCGCTTGATCCACCAGATCAGCCATCGCAAGGACCGCCCTTTTGTCAAGATCAACTGCGGGACGATTCCCAGCTCCTTGATGGAAAGCGAGCTGTTTGGTTATGAGAAGGGCGCCTTTACCGGGGCCGTCACCGCAGGTAAGGCCGGTCTGATTGAGGCCGGACACAGCGGCACGGTTTTTCTGGACGAAATCACCGAAATCCGGCCGGACCTGCAGGTCAAGCTGCTGGAAATCATCGAGGAGAAAACCTTCACCCGGGTGGGCGGCAAACACCCCCAAAAGGTGGATGTCCGCATCCTGGCCGCCACCAACCGCGACCTGCAGGAGATGATGCGCCAGGGACAATTCCGACAGGATCTCTATTATCGTCTCAACGTGATCCCCATCGCCATCCCGCCCTTACGGGACCGCCAAGAGGATATCCCGGCCCTGGCACTGAATGTCCTTGAGACCTTCAACCGCAAGCACCGCAGCAGCAAACGCCTGGGGCCCAAGGTTATCGATGCCCTCAAGCACTATCATTATCCTGGTAATGTGCGCGAGCTGATCAATATCATGGAGCGCATGATGCTCTTGAGCGAAGGCGACCAACTGACCCTGGAGGATCTGCCCGAAGAAATCCATCCCCAAACCTGCGGCTGGCAGGATCTCGACACGGACGGCTTGACCCTCAAAGAGTCGGTCCAAGCCCTCGAAGCCCAGATGATCCGCCGTGCTTTGGAAGAGAGCAGCTCCCTGACCGAGGCGGCAGTTCGTCTGCAGGTTCACCCCACCACCCTGTGGCGTAAGATGAACCGTTACGCCATTTCTGCCGAAAATGCAAAATTGCAATAGATTTGCATTATTGCATTAAAGACAGTATTTATTTAATAATCAATATGTTAAAATTATTTTTGCTTGTTGCAGGTAAAAGGTTATTGCAGTATTGCAGTTATTAAGACTGAATCATCTTCACTTTATTTATTTGACTATATCAATTGATATCATGGGGTTGGAGCGTTTTTATACCCCATGGCACATCGGTTGCAAGAATGGACGGTTCGGCAGGCGACCGCCTCACTGGCCGGCAGAGGGGCGGATCGTCCCGGAATGTTTGGTCCAACCGAAAAAAAGAGGAGAGGAAAATGCGCAACAAACGGCTGCTCGTATGTCTGACCATCGCTTTTCTGGCCTTTATCGTCGTGCCTTTCTGCGCCAGCGCCGAGGACAAAACCATCCGGATCGGCGCCATGTATCCCATGACCGGCCGGGCAGGACTCTACGGCAAGGATTCCGTAGCCGCGGCCGAAATGGCCATCGATGAAATCAACAGTAAGGGCGGGGTTGCGGGGTATAAGATCGATGCGACCTTTACCGACAGCAAGGCCAAACCGGCCTATGCCGTACGGGTGGCCAAACGCTACATTAGCGAAGAAAACGTTCATTTCCTTTTCGGTGTCGTCAGCTCCGGCGTGGGCTTGGCCGTGACCGAGATTTCCCACCAGTACAAAAAAATCTTCATCGGAACCGACCATGCCTCCACGCGGCTCACCGTAGACAACTTCCAGCCCTATTATTTCCGCGTTTCCAACAACACGTTCCAGTCCATGGCGGCCGGTGCACTCTACCTCAAGGAACTGGCCCAGTCCAAACCCTGGAAGACCATCGCCTTTATCGGTCCGGACTACGCATACGGCCACAGCCAGTGGGACGAAATCCGCTATAACCTCGACCGCTTCGGCGTCCCGTATAAGGTCGTGGGGGAATACTGGCCCAAAGTTTTCGCGCCGGACTATACGTCTTACATTACGGCCATTCTCAACGACAAGCCAGATGTCCTGGTGGCCGGTTTCTGGGGGGGCGACACCGTGGCCTTTATCAAGCAGGCCCAGGCCTACGGTCTTTTCCAGAGGATGCTTTACTTCCATCCGGATGCCGGCGGCAACTACGAACTCATGAGCGCCATGGGTGCGGAGCTGCCGGACGGCCTGGTCCTGGGTGCGCGTCACTACGACAACTGGCCTGAAACAGACCTCAACCGCAATTTTGTTGAGGAATTTCACAAACGCACCGGACGGTTTCCGACCTATGCCGCGGAAGGGGCCTACGCCGGAATTTACGCTATTGCCCAGGCGGTCGAGGCCGTGGGCAACCCGGACGATACCGAAGCCCTGGTGAAAGCCCTGGAAAGCCTCAAGATCAAACTCCCCGAAGACCCGGAAGGCTTTACCTCCTACATGCGTCCCGAAACCCACCAGATCACCCAGGTCATGGCCATCGGCACCACTGTTCCCAATAGCGACTATCCACCGGCCAAGAAGATGCTTGGCAATTGGAAGGTTTATAACGCAGAAGAGCTGGTCCCCCCCGTCGAATACCTGAAAGAGAAACGCCAAAAGTAGTCACCCGTCCGGCGGGCGGGGTTTTCCCCTCCCGCCGCATCCTCACCTCTGCGGAGCAGATCAATGGATTTCTCGTTTTTTATCACCCAGACCATCAGCGGTCTGACCATGGCTACCCTTCTGTTTCTGGTGGCCAGCGGGCTCACCCTGATCTTCGGGGTCGGCAATGTCTTCAATTTCGCTCATGGGTCCTTCTACATGATCGGTGCTTACTTCGGCTATCAACTGGTGGCCGTGTGGGAGATCAACTTCTGGCTGGCCCTGGTGCTGGCCGGAATCGGAGCCGGGCTGGTGGGCATGCTGGCCGAAGCCCTGTTTCTGCGCCGCATCTATGGACGGCCCAACGAGGGCGGATTCCAAATCCTGCTGACCTATTGTTTTATCCTCATCATCGATGATGTGGTCAAACTGGTTTGGGGCACCGAATACAAATCGCTTCCGCGTCCCCACGGGTTCACCGGTGCTGTCAATTTCGGCGATATCTTTTTGCCGGCTTACAACCTGTTGATTATCGGGGTCGGTGTCGTGGTCGTCGTCGCGGCCTGGTGGATTCTGGCCCGCACCCGGCCCGGCAAGATTGCGCGGGCCGCGGCGGTGGATCGGGAAATGGTCGATACTCTGGGGGTCAACGTACCCCTGACCATGACCTTGGTGTTCGGCATCGCCACCGGCCTGGGCGGCATGACCGGTGCCCTGGCCGCCCCCCTGCGTACCGTTACCCCCGGGGCCGGTATCGAAGTCATCATCGACTCCCTGATCGTGGTAGTGCTCGGTGGGATGGGGAATTTCTGGGGGGCCTGGCTGGGTGCCATCCTGATCGGAGAAGTCAACGCCTTCGCTGTGGCCTTCCTGCCCAAATGGGCCAGCCTCTTCAGTTTTCTCGTAATGGTCATCGTGCTGATTTTTAAACCCGAGGGACTGTTCGCCCCCCGACAGGTGAGGAAGGTATGACCATGAAAATCAGTCGCACGAACACGGCCGCGGCCCTCTGGTGTTTGATGATCATCGGGTTCGCCTTGGTACCCGTCCTGATGACGTCGACCTACCAGCTCAACCTGGCCTGCCATGTGCTTATCTGGGGGCTGTTTGCGGTGGCCTTCAACATGCTCTGGGGTGTCACCGGCATGCTCTCCTTTGGCCAGGCCCTCTATTACGGGCTAGGGGCCTATTTTGTCGGGCTGATGGTGGAATACCTGGGCCGCGCCTGGTATCTGCCGGCCATCGGCATCGGGATTCTGGCGGCGGCGCTGACCGCGTTTCTGCTGGGGCTCATCGTCATCCGGGTGGGCGGTGTCTATTTTACCATGCTGACCCTGGCTTTCGGTCAGCTGGCCTGGCAGATCATGTTCAAGTGGTACGAGTTTACCGGTGGCGATGATGGCATTCAGGGGATCATTCCCCCCGGTATTCTGGCCAATCCCATTGTCTACTACTATGGTCTGCTGGTGCTGGTGATGATTTCCATCTGGATGCTCAAACGCATGGCCTACAGCCCCTTCGGACTCATCCTGCGCTGTGTGCGGCAGAACCCTGAGCGGGTGCGCTTCTTGGGTCGCCGGGTGCGACGCAACCAGCTGCGGGTCTACATCATCTCGTCCCTGTTTGCCGCCCTGGCCGGTAGCCTGATGGCCGGGGTCGACAATTCGATTCACACGGACATGTTCTTCTGGACCACATCGGGGGAAGTGATCCTCATGTCCGTGTTGGGAGGATTGAACCAATTTTTCGGCCCCTTCGTCGGAGCGGCGGTCATCATCATGATCGAGGACATTGTCGGGGCTTGGACCGAATACTGGTCCCTGATTATCGGCACGGTCATTTTGGTCATGGTGATCGCTTTTCCCAAAGGACTGGTGGGCGAATTGCACCAGCTCAAATTACGGCTGACGCAGCTGAGGGCACGGAGGTCGCAATGAACCCTATCCTGCAACTGGAGTCGGTGCACAAAGCCTTTGGCGGCCTGCAGGTCACCCAAAACGTCAGCTTTGCCGTCATGCCCGGGGAGATCTCGGCCATCATCGGGCCCAACGGCGCCGGCAAAACCACCCTCTTCAACCAGATCACCGGCCATCTGAAGCCCGAACGGGGGCGTATCCTGTTCAAGGGGCATGACGTGGTGGGGGATTCCCCCCAGAAAATCGTGTCCCGGGGCATGGGGCGCGCTTTTCAGATCGCGTCGCTTTTCCCGGACGAAACCGTGCTGGACAATATCAAGGTCGCCTGCCTGTCCAAGCTGGATCAGACCCGGCGCTTTTTCCGTCCGGTTCGCTATTTCCGGCAGGCCACGGAACGCTCCTACGCCATCCTGGAAGATCTCGGACTTGCGCAGCACGCCGGGCGCCTGGCTTTCGAGCTGTCCCACGGCGACCAAAAGCTGCTGGACATCGGCATCGCGCTCGTCCTGGAGCCGCAGTTGCTGCTGCTGGACGAACCCACGGCCGGGATGTCGCCCGAAGAGCGCCATCGCACGCGGGACATGATCAAGAAGCTCTGGAAAGCCTATGATCTGACGCTGGTGTTCATCGAGCACGATATGGACATGGTGTTCGGCATTGCCCAGAAAGTGCGTGTGTTACAGCAAGGGGCGCTTCTGGCCGAAGGCACACCCGATGAAATCCGCAGCAACAAGGCGGTCGTCAGCGCTTACCTGGGGGAGGAGCTGTAATGGGAACCGTACTGGAAGCCACCGGTCTGAATACCTTTTACGATCGCAGCCATATCCTCTTCGATGTGGGCCTCAACATCGCTTCCGGTGAGACCGTGTGTTTAATGGGGCGCAACGGGGTGGGCAAGACCACGACCTTTCGCTCCCTTATGGGGCTCACCCCTCCCAAGAGCGGCCAGGTCGTCTTCAAGGGGCAGGACTGTACCGGTTATCCCGCCTATCGTATGGCTCGGCTGGGCTTGGGATTCGTGCCGGAGGACCGCCGTGTGCTGGCGCCCTTTACCGTGGAGGAGAACCTGGAACTGGGCCGTATCCCCGGCCGTGACGGGCAGTGGCATCTGGCCTCCGTATACCGGCAATTTCCGCTCCTGGCGGACATGACCCATCGCATGGGGGGTACCCTGTCCGGCGGCGAGCAGCAGATGCTGACCATCGCCCGGGCGCTCATGGGAAACCCGGACCTGCTGGTGCTGGACGAGCCCTCGGAAGGGCTCTCACCGGTCATCGTCGGTGAGCTGAAGGGCTTGATCATGGCCCTGAAAGCGGCCGATACCACCATTCTGCTTTCCGAGCAGAACCTGAAGTTCGCCTTGGCCGTTTCCAACCGGGTGGTGGTGCTCGACAAGGGTCATGTGGTCTACGAAGGCACCACCGACGCGTTTCAAAAGGAAGAACGGGTTCACAAAAAATACCTGGCGGTCTGAAGACTGCTCCGGCGTTGGTTCCCAGGGTCCCTGCAGCGACGGGGAATTTCCAAATAGCGGGCACGGACGGCGGAAACAATCCATACGAGGGAGGCATCGATGAATCTGATCCGTACTTTTCAAACCGCGCCCCGCATCGTGGTGGGACCGGGTTGTCTGTCCCAAATCGTTTCCGAAGCCCAACGGCTCGGCGGCACCCGCATCATGGTGGTTACCGATCCCGGGTTGGTGGCGGCCGGCATCGCGGAGCGCCTGGAAACATTGCTCGATGCGGGCGGCTTGCCCTTTTGCCGCTTCGACCAGGTCGAGTCCGATCCGCGGCTTGAAATTGCCACGGCAGCGGCCGATATGATCCGCAAAGAGCAGGCCGATCTGGTGATCGGGATCGGCGGGGGTTCGGCCATCGACATTGCCAAAATCGCCGCGCTCCTGGCGGCCAACGATGGCGATCTCTCCGCCTATTTCGGCATCGATCTGATTCCCCGAGCGGGTATCAAAACCATCATCGTACCCACCACCGCCGGGACTGGCAGCGAGGTGACGCCGATTGTCATCCTCTCGGACCTTGAAGAAAAACTCAAAAAGGGGGTCGTTAGCCCATACCTTATCCCGTCCCTGGCCCTGCTCGACCCGGAGCTGACCGCCGGCCTGCCTCCCCAGGTCACCGCGGCCACCGGTATGGATGCCCTGATCCATGCCGTGGAAGCCTTTACCTCGAAGAATGCCTACCACATGACCGACATGCTGGCGCGTGAGGCCATCCGGCTGATCATGGCCAATATTCGTACCGCCTTTGCCAACGGGGCAGACCTGACCGCCCGCAGCAACATGCTGGTGGGAAGTCTCCTGGCCGGCATGGCTTTTGCCAACGCCGGGGTTACGGCGGTACACGCCTTTGCCTATCCCATCGGTGCCGAGTACCATATCCCCCATGGTGTGGCCAACAGCATCATGCTGGCCGCGGTCATGGAGTTCAATATGCTCGGTAATCTGAACAAGTTTGCTGAACTGGCCGCTCTTTTCGGCGAAATCACCCGTGGGAAGACCACCCGCCAGCAGGCCCAGGCCGCGGTGGAGGCCCTGAAGACCCTTGCCCGGGATTTGCAAATCCCTGCCCATCTGAGAGATTTCGGGGTCAAAGAGGAGGACCTGCCGATGCTGGCGGCCGGCGTCATGAAGGTTACCCGCCTGCTGGCCAACAACCCGCGTGCCATGACCCAGGCCGATGCCGAGGCCATCTATCGGCGCATGCTTTAAACCGGCCGACGCAAGGCTCAAAAGGATAGTTCCTCCATGCACGGTTTTTACAACATGATCCTCAGGATCAATCTTTCCCAGGAATCCTATGCCCTGCAAATGATTCCGGATGATGTCCTGGCGGCCAAAATGGGCGGCAAAGGCTTGGCCGCCCATCTGTTGTTGCGTGACAATCCACCCGGTGTGGATCCCCTGGGCCCGGACAATCGTTTGGTATTTGCCCTGGGACCGGTTTCCGGAAGCCCGGTATGGGGGACCTGCCGCCACGGCATTTTTACCAAGTCCCCCCAGACCGGCTTCTTCGCGGAATCCTATTCCGGCGGCAAAGCGGCCGAACGCATGGCAGCCACCGGTTACGACGCGGTGGTCATCCGGGGCGCGGCGGAGCACCCGGTCTGGCTGGAGATATCCGAAGAGGCGGTCTGCTTCCATTCAGCGGAAGATCTCTGGGGGCAGGACACCTATCGCACCGAAGATGCGGTCAAGGCCTGGATCAAAGCCCATCGCCCCCAGGCCGGTCCTTGCGGCGTCGTGGTTATCGGGCCGGCCGGGGAGCAGCAGGTCTGTTTCGCCGTGGTGGAAAACGATTACTGGCGCAGTGCCGGCCGCACCGGCATCGGGGCGGTTATGGGGGCCAAGAACATCAAGGCCATTGCCTTTCACGGGCGCCGCAGGAAGACATTCGCCGATCCCGGACGGTTGAAGGATTTCGCCCGCCGCCTCGCTGCTCTCGGCAAAGAAGACGCCGGTGTGCAGGCTTACAAAAGCAAAGGGACCCCCATGTTGGTGGATATCATGAACAACGCCGGCGGGTTCCCCACGCGCTACTGGCAGAAGGGCCGCTTCGAAGGGGCGGAACGGATCAACGCGGCGGCCCTGCACGAACGCTGCGATGTCAAGCCCAATGCCTGCCTGAAATGCTTCATGGCCTGCGGCCGGCTCTCCACCGTGAAAACCGGACCCCATACGGGACTTACCGTGGAAGGGCCTGAATACGAAACCCTCTATGCCTTTGGCGGGCTTTGCGAAATCGACAGCATTGAGGAGATCATCTACCTGAACGACCTTTGTGACCGCATGGGCCTCGATACGATGACGGCCGGCAACCTGGCGGGGCTCACCATCGAGGCCGTCCGCCAGAAGCGTATCGACTATCCCATCGATTACGGCCAGCCGGCCGCCGTCGCGCGCCTCATCGAAGACATCGTGGCCCGCCGCGGGATTGGCGACACTCTTGCCCGGGGAATCCGTTTTGCTTCGCAGGAATGGGGCATGGCCGACCAGGCCGTTCATGTCAAGGGCCTGGAGCCGGCTGGTTACGATCCGCGGGTACTCAAGGGCATGGGGCTGGCTTACGGTTCCTCCGATCGGGGCGCCTGCCACCTGCGGGCCACCTTTTACAAGCCCGAGCTGGCCGGCATGGTGGACGCGGACACCATCGAGGGCAAAGCCGCGGTGTTCGCGGAATGGGAGGATCGCCTGACTCTTTTCGACACCTTTATTGTGTGCCGTTTCTATCGCGATCTCTACCAGTGGGAGCAACTGGCCGATATCCTGCGCGGCGCCACAGGCCTGGATCTGGCTACAGCCGGCTTACGGGCCATTGCCGCCGCAGTGAGCGACGACACCCGCCGCTTCAACCTGCGCGAGGGGCTTACCCCCGAAGATGACCAACTCCCGCGCCGTTTCCATACGGAAGCACTGCCCGAAAGCGGCAAGGTCATCACCCGGGAGCAGATGGACACCATGCTGAAGGAATACTACCGTGCCCGGGGATGGAACGCCGAAGGGAATCCGCCGTCACCCCCACGGCCGGCACCTGATCCGGAAGACAAGGGTCGCAATAGCGGTTGACCGAATGAAACCCGAAATAGTAGTGGTAGACTCCCAATTGGCTGATCAGCATCGGGATTATATTCAAGGGCGACCGGTCATTGGAAGGGCATACCTTTTCGCCTGTCGGGACTTCCCAAACAATCTACGATGGAAGGTGTTATGGCCATAGGGCAACGACCATCCATTGACCGCAGGAGGAAGCATGCAAAAAGTCACATTGAAGATTAACGGTTGCTCAAGGCAGGTGGTGGCCGATCAGGACATGGTGCTCCTGGATCTGCTGCGTGAGCATTTTCATCTGACAGGCACCAAGCAGTCCTGCGACCGCAAAGGGCAGTGCGGGGCCTGTACAGTGATTGTGAACGGCAAGGCGGTGCTGTCCTGCCTGACCAAGGTGGCCAAGCTCGACGGCGCGGAGGTCATCAGCGTGGAGGGGCTGGGCACGCCGGACAATCCCCACCTGATCCAGGAGGCCTTTGTGCTGGCGGGCGCGATCCAGTGCGGCTACTGCACGCCCGGCATGATCATGGCGGCCAAGGCGCTGTTGGACGGGAATCCGGATCCCACGGATGATGAGATCAAACACGGCCTGCGGCGCAATCTGTGCCGGTGTACGGGGTATGCCAAGCTCATCGATGCGGTGCGGCTGGCCGGCCGTTTCCTGCGAGGGGAGATCGCTCCCGCCGCGATCCGTCCCAAGGTCACCGATGCCAAGATGGGGGTCTCCCACCCGCGGCCCTCGGCCCTGGCCAAGGCCTGCGGTACGGCCCCGTTCGCGGCCGACATCCAAATGCCCGGGGCCGCCGAGATCGCCGTGGTGCGAAGCCCCCATTTCCATGCGGCCATCAAATCCATCGACTGCACGGCGGCCGAGGCCATGCCCGGCGTGATCGGTACCCTGACGGCCAAGGATATCAAGGGCACCAACCGCCTGAAATACATTGTGGAGGACCGGCCGATTCTGTGCGAGGACCGCGTGCGCACCCTGGGCGACGCCGTGGCCGTGGTGGTGGCCGAGACCCGCGAGCAGGCCCAAGCCGCCGCCCAGGCGGTGAAGGTGGACTACGCGCCGCTGCCCGAACTGCGCAGTCCGGCCCAGGCCCTGGCGCCGGATGCGCCCCAGATCCATCCGGACCGGCCGAACCTGTGCTTCCGCCAGCCGGTGATCAAGGGGGACGCGGATGCCGCTTTCGCATCGGCCGCGGCCGTGGTGGAACACCGTTTCACCACCCAGATCAACCACCAGGCGCCCATGGAACCGGAAAACAGCGTCGCCTTCATGGAAGGCGAGGGCGAGGATGCCGAGCTGGTGGTCATGGGGCGCAGCATCAACATCCACCTGCACATGGCCACCCTCCAGGCAGCCCTGGGATTCGAGAACATCCGTTATGAGGAAACCTTTTCCGGCGGTCAGTTCGGCATCAAGCTGGAGATCTTCACCGAGGGGATCGCCGCGGCCGCGGCCCTGAAGTTCAAGCAGCCGGTGCGCTACATCCCCAGCCTGGCCGAATCCATGCTGATCACCTCCAAGCGCCACCCCTTCGACATGCAGATCAAACTGGGGGCCGACACCGACGGGAAGATTACGGCGCTATCCATGGATATCACCGTGGACAACGGGGCCTATCACTCCATTGGCAACGTGATCATCAACCGCGCCTTGCACATGCTCTCCAGCTCTTACTACATTCCCAACATCAAGGTGGCCTCGCAGCTGGTCTACACCAACAACCCGTGGGGCAGCGCGGCCCGCGGGGCCGGTCCGCCCCAGGCGCACTACGCCCTGGAATGCGCGGTGGACATGCTGGCGGAAAAACTGGCCATGGACCCGTTGGCCCTGCGCAAACGCAATTCACTCCAACCGGGACAGACCAAGGCCACCGGTCATGTGATCGATGAGTGGGCCTTCGAAGGATTATGTGAGGCGATCCAACCCGCTTACGCGCGTGCCGTGGCCGATGCGGCCCAGGCTGCTGACGGGCCGCTCAAACGCGGTATCGGCCTGGGGGCGGCGGCCTTTGGCATTGCCTTTCCGGGGGACAAGTCCATCAGCGCGGTGGAACTGGAGCCCGACGATGGCGTGACGGTCTATGCCGCCGCGGCCGACCCCGGGGAGGGCAACGATGCCATGCTCACCCAGCTGGCCGCCCAGGTGCTGGACTTGCCCCTGGACCGGGTGCGGGCCGACACCCGCCGCACCGACCGTACGGCCGCCAGCGGGCCGGCCTCGGGCAGCCGGGTGACCTTCATGATCGGCGGGGCCACGGTGGATGCTTTAAAGCAGCTCCGGCAGGCCATGGACGAAGTGGGGGCCAAGACCCATGCAGCCTTTGTGGCCGCCGGCCGGCCGACGCGCTATGTGGGGCATAAAGCGGTGACGAATACCGCGCCCCTGGATCCGGAGACCGGGCAAGGCCCCTCCTCGGACTCGGACGTGCACGCCATTCAGCTGGCCGAGGTGGAGGTGAACACCGAAAGCGGCGAGGTGCGGGTGTTGAAGATGACCGCGGCGGTGGACGCCGGTCCGGTCATCAACCCCAACAACCTTGAGGGGCAGATGCAAGGCGGCATGGACATGGGGGTGGGCTATGCCCTGCGGGAGAAGTATATTGCCGGAGAGACCACGGATTGGCGTACCTTCCGCTTCCCGACCATGAAGACCGCCTTCGATACGGCCGTGATCACCCGGGAGACGCCGCGCAAGAGGGGTACCTTGGGATCCACCGGCGTCGGCGAGATGGCCATGGTCTCCACGGCGCCGGCCGTGATCAACGCCATTTACAACGCCTGCGGGGTCTGGATCAGCGATCTGCCCGCCACGCCGGACAAGATCAAAGCCGCTCTACAGGCCCGCGGAAAGGGATGAATGCACGCCGACGACCAGGGCCCTCCGGCCGATCAGGGACGGGACCGGCGGCTGCGCCGCATTGCCGGGCAGGACGTCTACGTCGACTGGGAGGATTTCCTGTGGGACCCCCAGGATTGGAGTGAGGCGATGGCCCTGGCCCTGGCCCGCGAGAGCGGGATGGACGGCCTCGACGACGCCCACTGGCGGGTGATCCGGTTCATGCGCGGGTTTTACTTTTATCATGGCCGGGCGCCCATGAACAAAGACCTGCGTAAAGGCACCGGGATGAGCCTGATGGCCCTGAAGGCCTTGTTTCCCCAGGGGATCCGCCAAGGTGCCCGGCGTCTGGCGGGGCTGCCCAATCCCAAGGCCTGTCTCTGAGCCTGGCCACCCAAGGCCGGTGGATGCCAGGAAAGAGGGTGCTTCGCCCGGGACGCTCCGGTCCGGGGGACATCAAGGCACGCAAGAGGGGAACACGTGTGATTTATCTGGACAATGCGGCCACCACCTTTCCCAAGCCCCGTGGTCTGCTGGACCGGATGGTGGCGGACTATGCCGCGATCGGTGTTTCGCCGGGCCGGGGCAGCTATGATATGGCCATGGCCGCCGAGGATGTGATCCACGCCGCGCGTACCAAGTTGGCCGCCTTTTTTGGCGCGCCTGATCCCCGACACGTGATTTTTACGTCCAATGCCACAGACGCTTTGAACCTGGCCCTGATGGGCTCCCTCAAGGCCGGCGACCACGTCGTCACCACCCGCCTGGAGCACAACGCCGTGCTGCGGCCCCTATATCACCTGCAGCGGAAGGGCGACATCACCCTGAGCCTCGTGCCCTTCGGCGGTAAGGGCTTCATCGATCCGGACGACATTGCCCGGGCCATCCGGCCGGAAACCCGGCTGGTGGTGGTCAATCATGCCTCCAATGTGCTGGGAACGGTTCAGCCGGTGGCAGCCGTGGGCGCGATCTGCGCGGAACGCGGGGTGGCCCTGTTGGTGGATGCCTCCCAGAGCGCCGGTCAGGTGCCCGTTGACATGGCGGCCTTGCAGGCTTCGGCCGTGGCCTTCACCGGCCACAAATCCCTCTACGGACCGACCGGCACCGGTGGATTGATCCTGCACCCGGATTTCGAGGTGCGCTCCACGCGTTTCGGGGGGACCGGCATCGAATCCCGCAGCCCGGTCCATACCCAGGATTTCCCCTACCGTCTGGAAGCCGGCACCTCCAACCTGATGGGGATCATCGGCCTTGCCCTGGCTGTCGATGATCTGCTCGATACAGGTTTGGAGGCCATACGCCGGCAGGAGATGGCCCTGACCCGCCGGCTGGTGGAAGGGCTGCGTCGCCTGGAGGGGGTCCGGTTATACGGCGCCGAAGACCTGGATTACCATCTGGCCGTCATCGCGGCCAATGTCGACGGGATCGCGCCGGAGGACGTGGGGGCCATTCTCGATGCGGACTTCGACATTGCTGTACGGGTGGGGCTGCACTGTGCGCCCCTGGTGCACCAGGATTTGGGAACCGAGGCGCAGGGGGCCGTACGGTTTAGCCTGGGACGGTATAATACGGCCGGCGACATCGGCTACACCATCGACGCCATGGCCCAGATCGCACGGTCGTAAGCGGCTAACGCGGTAAACGATCCTATCATCGTAGCGCAGCCGCATTCCTACGGCAAGCGGGCCCTGTCGGGCGGCCCGGCCTTTCAGCGGCCCGGATTCCGCATCAGAGATCTTACGCCGATCGGCCCCCGCCTTTCGCGTCCCTCGGCAGGGGAACCACCAGCACGGGCCGCTGGGCCCGGCGCAGGACCCGGCGGGCCACGCTGCCCATGAAGGTATTCTCCAGGGCGCCCTTGCCGTGGGTGCCCATGACGATCAGGTCGCAGTCCTCATCACGGGCCTCCTTAAGAATTTCTTCGGCGGGGAACCCCTCCCGCACCTCAATCTTCTCCACCCGGGCCATCAGATCCGGATCGAAGCGGCATTCATCTTGGCACATCTGATCCAGCCGTTGGCGAATCTGTTCGATATAGTAGACAATCTGTTTTTCATTCCGAGCCTTCATTTCGGTATGCTCCATGATCGAGGAGAGCAGGGCGTAAGTAGTGGGTGAAGGCGCCTCCACCACGTGCAGGATGGTCATGCGGGCGTTGTTCTGGCGCGCGATTTTGCTGGCATAGCGCATGGCGTGGGCCGAATTGGGGGATAGATCGGTGGCATAGAGGATGTGCTGAATTTCCGGCGGCATGGCGGGTCTCCTTTGCAGTGGGGGTTCCGTATGCGTCCGGCAGAAAACCGCGGCGCAGGGCAGAACCGCTGTGGCTGCTTTCAAATTAAGACGCCGCGGATTGGTTGGCAACGCCTGGAAGGGTGCGGGCAGCGCCTTCCGGGCCGGCCGGCGGAAACAACTCCCTATACGCCTATTTTTTGAAACGCCGCGCCCACATAATCGGCAAAACAGGCGGCCACTTCATTTCCGGCGGAGGGTCCCTGGTGGAGGCTGACCTCGGAAACCGGCAGGAGAGGAAAGCCCTCTTCGGGCGCCAGAATGCGAAGACTTTCATTCAGTGTGCTGCGTCCGATGGGGGCCACTGCCAGTCCGGCGCGCACCGCGGCCTGGATGCCGGCCATGCTGGGGCTGACAAAGGCGATCCAGCAGGCGCGCTGTTCCCTCTGCAGCGCTTCCAGGGCCCATTGCCGGTATGAGCAGCCCTCGTCGTAGACGGCCAGGGGCAGCGGGTCCAGCATGTGGGCCCGGCCGGTGCGGGCCGTGGCCCACACCACGGCTTCACGGTGCACCACACGGCCGCCCGTGGCGACACCTTCCAGGAGGCAGAGATCCAGATCATCGCGCTGCAGCAACTGATATAGGCGATGTCCGGGCGCACTCCGAATTTCCACCCGGATGCGGGGGTAGGCCTTTCTGAAATCCGACAATATTGACGGCAGGAAGCGGGCGGCATAGTCCTCGGCGCAGCCGAAGCGGAGGCGGCCCACCAGTTCGGGCTGCGCAAAGGCGGCCACGGCGGCGTTGTGGGCCGCCAGGATGTGATGGGCGTGCTCCTGCAGCATTTCGCCCGCCGGGGTCAAGTGAAAGCGGCGGCCGTTTTTCTGGAACAGGGGGCGATCGACGATCTCCTCAAGCCGTTTCATCTGCATGCTCACCGCAGACTGGGTGATGTGCAGGATTTCGCCCGCCCGGGTGAAGCTGTTGGCCTCGGCCACCGTGGCAAAGGTCCGAAGCAGGGCGATGGGCAGTTCGGTATTCATCAATATTCCTTATTCAAACCATCAAAACAATTCATTTGTCTTATGGATAGCCCTATCTTATCTTCGGGTTCAGATCAAGGGGGAAAGCGATCCTCCTCGAGAAGGTCATGGGCCTGGCCCGATGGAAAGACGAGGCCCGGAAAGGGAGTCGAGCATGAAAGATACCATTCGCAAAGACGATTTCAACCCCATATGGTCCGCCCTCCGGCTGCCAGGCTCGGGATGGGTTTCCGAACTGTTGACCGGCCATCTCGCCCGATCCAACCGGATCACACCGCGATCAAGACGAAACCTGAAGGTCACCAAAGGCAGGGCTGCCGACAGTCGCCGGACGACTTGCCAGGACAGATCGCAGCGACCCGAGCTTTGCGCCTGTTGCGCCGCCGCCAGCTGCTCTTGAACCGGATCGGGAACAGGGTCAGGATTGACAAGGGCGAGGGCGGTAAAAGTCCGGCAAGGCCCATGGATAATCTTCAAACAGATAAGGAGCACAGAATGACCGCAACGGAAGACCTGGAGGAAATCCGAGAACAATTCCTGGACTTTTTTGAGCTTGTTCCGGAAACCGGCGCCAAGTTCCGCGACCACTACGAGCATATTTATCGGGACGGCCTCTTCGATGCCAAAACCAAACGGCTGATGGCGTTGTGCGGGGGCATCATTGCGGGGTGTAAAGGGTGCATTCTGGGGCAGACGGACCATGCCCTAAAACAAGGCGCCACCGCTGCCGAGACCCTGGAAGTCTGCACGGTGGCGATCTCCTTAGGGGGGACCCTGGCCGGGTCGCAGATTGCAATGGTGGTCGCCTTTCTCAAAGAAAAGCAGATGATTTAGTGCGAAGCCGCCTGAAGGGATTTATGAAAGCGTCTGTGAGTGTTCACACCCGAAAGCGCTCCATAAAAGGAAATTTGGCGTTTGCCGCAAGGAAACGATAGGCATGCCGGAGAAGGGGGCCTTGAAGCCCCCTTCTCTCCACTTATTCTGACGCTGCTATATCTTCCCCCAGAGGATGGTCGGTGTTATCCCGCTTGGTGAAAGACGGCCCAGCGGCGCCGATCAGCTGCAGTCACCAGGGCCGTTGCCGGTCCCGTCGGCCGGTCCGTCGCCGTCATTGCCTGTTCCGTCTCCGGGGCCATAGCCGCCATTCGTACCGGAACCGCTGTTGCCATTGCCTGCTGTACCGGCGCCATTGCCGGTGCCGTCGGAAGGCCCGTCACCATCGTTGCCGGTGCCATCGCCCGGGCCATAGCCGCCGTTGTCGCCACTGCCCGCATTTCCATTGGCGGCCAGGAGGAGAGAATTTGCGACACCTACGGCGCCGCAGTCACCCGGTCCGCTGCCGGTGCCGTCGGCCGGCCCGTCACCATCATCGCCGGTGCCGTCGCCCGGGCCATAGCCGCCGTTGTCGCCACTGCCCGCATTTCCATTGGCGGCCAGGAGGAGAGAGCTCGCGGCTCCCACGACACTGCAGTCACCCGGTCCGTTGCCTGTTCCGTCGGCCGGCCCGTCACCATCATCGCCGGTGCCGTCGCCCGGGCCATAGCCGCCGTTGTCGCCACTGCCCGCATTTCCATTGGCGGCCAGGAGGAGAGAGCTCGCGGCTCCCACGACACTGCAGTCACCCGTTCCATTGCCGGATCCGTCAGCCGGTCCGTCGCCGTCATTGCCTGTTCCGTCACCCGGGCCGTAGCCGCCGTTCTGAGCCAGAAGGGCAGTAGCGCCGTGATCGGCGACCGCATTGTCTGACCCCCAGGCGGGCATGCATAAAAATCCGATTGCCAATACCACAACGCTCATCTTCAGAAATTCTTTCAACATGGTCATTCCTTTCGCTTGCTGCTAGATAGATAAAAATGTGTGAGAACCTCACACAGGCGGTTGACGATAAATGTAAGATGGGCCGCGGGAGATGCTGAAACGACTTCCGGCCTCATAAGGGCTGTAAATATGGTCATGGACGTCATTAGGTGGGAAGACCGCACCAAAATCATTTACTGCTACAACGCGATTTCTTCTGGAAGGTTACAAGTTTTTTTCACTAGTCATATGGCAGAAGAAAATCATTCCTCGGATGGTGAGCGGCTAGGCCGCAGGACGCCAGCGCCACGTGCCCGCGCCACGTAATGGATCGGTTGAAGGCGTTGTGGGACACCAAAGCCCTTTGGTGAACCTGATCGTCGGGAGCAATGGCGCCATATCGGTCCAAGACGTTCAGATCCGTTTCAATTGTCTTCGGGCGGGCAGATATATGGGAAATGGTCAATCCGGCACGGCGCCGAAATAAGCGATCGGGGAGAAGCCCGGGCTTCTCCCCGAAGAGCCTTAACAGGCCATGGATAAACGGCGCCTCAGGCCGAAATGCGGCGTTGTCTCGCGCAGCGGACGGCGCCTCCCCCTTCGACCTGTTGGTTATCCACAGCCTGTTAAAGCGGACTTTTCAGTCCGATTGGCATCGACTAGGGGGTGAAAGGAAGAATTTCGGTGATGGTCAAGGTTCGCTGGCCGTCCTGTTCCAGGACGGTGCCTTTGATTTCGATCTTCTGCCGGGGCATGTCCAGCAACTCGGCGGTCTTCTCATTGATGGCCAGATCGTAAGCCTGGCCGGCCTCATCGACAAACTGATTGCCTGCATTCAAAGCCCCTGACAATTGGACTTCGGTTTCAGCCGTGTGCTGATCGCCGGCGCATGAGATACCGGTGAGAAGCATCAGGGCGGTCATCAGAACGATCAAGCCAAGTGAAATGTTTCGTTCCATACTTCCTTTCCTTTCTCCTTTTTCAGCAGTTGACGGTTCCGGACGCGATGAATGGTTTTTGGGGATGATGGCATCCGGAGCCATGATCGACACGGGACCCATTCCTTACAAGAGGCATGCCAGGAGATTCAAAGAGAAGATAAAATGGGAAGAAGAAAAGCAAAGAAGAAAATAACTGCCCGATACGTTTGGTTTTATACCCGAAGCGAACAACAGCAGGTGCTCGTGCTGGAGATTGTTTTGGTTGCGGCCATCGTCTCAGCGGCAAGCTTTTCCCCCGCCTGCTGAAGGGTCCTCCCTACACCCCTGTATAGCAAAGATCACAAAAGGAATTAGCGAACAGGATGTCCGTTCTTTTACCGCCTAATTGGGAAAATATTTGCCCAATATGATAAGAAAGCGGTGTTGTCCAACTTTATGCACGCGAAATAAAACAACAAAATCAAATACATAAAATAAATTCAGCGCAAAGGATGGTTGGCGCGTTTTTTGAACTCACAGCCTATAGAAAGGATAGTGCGCCATGCCTCAGTGGCGCCAGGGATGACGATACGCTATGCGGCATGAAATATCACGACGGATTTTAAAGCCGGTTTTGGTTATGCTGGTGAGCGGCCTCTTGTTCTCGGCCGGTTGGTTTCCCCCAGGCGTGCGGGCGGACGACTGGCCGTTGGCCGCGGCCATCGAGGTCGAGCAGCGCCTGCAACCCCGGGTAATGGATGGGGTGGCGCTAAGCCGCGATCAGGGTGCCAATCTGTGCGGCGCGCTGGCCCGCTTTTATCGCTATCGCAATTATGCGCCGGCCTGGGTGGACCGCTACGGTCTGCTGCCGGAGGCTGCGCTGGCCCTTGCGGTTCTCAAACAGGCTGACAATCAGGGGCTGCGCTACGCCGATTATTACGACTCCTGGGTGGATGACGTTTTAGGCGGGATGATCACGCGGCCGGTGATTCTGGGGGCGTCCTTCGACGGCAAGCAGGTCCAGCTCGATCTGACCTTGACCGATATGGTTCTGCGTTATGCCTACGACCGCGCCCTGGGGCGCATCGATCCCCACACGATTGCAGACCGCAGGGGCGCGGCCGCTCCCTCCCCGTCACGCGATCTGGCGCAGGAATTGGCGGAAATGCTGGACCGCGGCCGTTTGGCGGCCTTTTTCGAGAGGTTGGGGCCGCAACAGACGGCTTATCAGGCCTTGCGGAACAGTCTGCCGCGCTACAGGAAAATCGCGGCCGCCGGCGGCTGGGCGACCATCGATGAGGGGCCCAAACTGCAGCGGGGGGATTGCGATCCGCGGGTGGTTCAGCTCAGGGACCGCCTGGCCGTTTCCGGTGATGCCCGTCTTTCATCCGAATTCATGTCCCCGTGTTTCGATGATCGTCTGGCGGAGGCGGTGGCACGCTTTCAACACCGTCATGGACTGCATCCGGACGGGGTCGTGGGGGAGCGGACCCTGGCGGCGCTGAATGTTCCCGTGGAAACGCGTATCCGCCAGATTCAGGTGAATCTGGAGCGTTGGCGCTGGATGCCCGAAGACCTGGGGCCGCGTTATGTCCTGGCCAATATCCCCGGTTTCCAGCTTCAAATGGTCGACGACGGCCAGGTGGTTAAAACCCTGCGCACCATCGTGGGCAAGCAGGATCGGCCCACCCCCGTGCTCACCAGCATGATCACCTATCTCGAAATCAATCCCTACTGGCATGTTCCGCCCACCATCGCCGGCAAGGACCTGCTTCCCAAAATCCAGGCCGATCCCTCCTTTTTAACCCGCCAGCATTTCCGCGTTTTCGACGGCTGGGACGCGGAGGCCCACGAAATCAGCCCGTATGCCGTCGACTGGTCGGCTTTAAGCGAACGCCATTTTCCTTATCGGCTGCGCCAGGAGCCGGCGGCCGGCAATGCCCTGGGGCGTGTCAAAATCATGTTTCCCAATGATGACAGTGTCTACATTCACGATACCCCCGCCCGAAGTCTTTTCAACCGGACAGCCCGCTCGTTTTCTTCCGGCTGTGTGCGGGTGGAAGAGCCGTTGACCCTGGCCGGTCTGCTGCTGAGCCGCCAGGGCTGGGATCAAGACCGGCTGGCCCAGGCCGTGGCGGCCCATGACCGTCAGGTCGTCCCCCTGGAAGAACCGGTGCCCGTTTACCTGGTCTACTGGACGGCCTGGGCCGACCCCAACGGTGACATCCATTTCCGGGACGATATCTACGGACGCGACCAGACCCTGCTGGAGGCCATGACCGCGCCTCCCGCCCTGCACACAACCTGCCGCAATGTCGAACCGCATCCCACCTACCTGGGAGATTATCGTGCCGGGGGATGGAGGGGGGCTTATTCGTTTTGATTAAAACCTTGTGCCTCTGGTGGCGGACCCAGAGAGGTTCGACCGATCCAGGGAGCGTTTTTATAAGCGGATTCTTCATTTTCTTGCACGTGCAAGAAAACAGAAGCAAAAGAAACCGCCCGTGTCCCGCTTAACCCTGCGCGTCGTCGCGACGGCCGGAGCACGCGGAAACTCGCCCCGCCTTCGCTAAAGCTACGGCGTGACTCAAACAGTCCGCGCGCTTTTATCCATCCGCCCCGCCGATGCTCAGCGCGGAACAAAGGGAAACCTGAAAACCGAAGGTAAAAAACCTTTTTCAGACTGCACAACGGACGCTCCCGACACTTTTCCCCTGCGCGGCGGCTGCGGCGTCTGCATTTTGCAGGAGTTTCCCGCCCCCCTGTTTTTCAAGGCTGGTTTCCTTCGGTCAAATGGACGGCGGACGATGGAGGTGTTATAGTGGCGCTTCGGCGTCAACCTTCACTTGTCATCCCGGACGGGAACCAGGCAGGTACCATGACGATTTCCCTGATCATTTCTTCGGGTGCCGCCGGTGCCGAATCGGCGGCACTGGATGTGGCCCTGCGGCTGAAAATCCCTTACGACGGTTACACCGCCGCCAGTGCCCTGCTCGACACCCATCCCATGACCCGGCGCTACCGGCTGCGGGAGCAATCCTTTGCCAGCAGACGGGAGCAGGACGAAGCCAATGTGCGTCTGGCCGACGGCGTCCTGATCTTCACGCCGGGCGATCCCGATGTGGTTCCGGCGCAGGTGGAGGCCTATGCCCAGTCCTGCGGACGCCCCAGTTTTCTTGTCGATTTGAAAGCCATGGAGCCCTTGCAGGCTGCCTTTCATATCCGCATCTGGGCGGACAAGCACACCCCCGCGGGCCTGTTTGTGACGGGGGCCCGGGAGACGGAAGAAACCCGCATCTATCAGGCCGTCTACGACAGCCTGTTCAGTTGTCTGATGCTGGGCCGCGACACCTATCCCGGACAGGGTCAGCCCGCGCCGGAAAAGAGACCCCTGCCCACCAGCGTTGCCGAGGCGGTCGTCTGTTTGGTCGAGGTTTTGTCGCTTAAGGACAAGGTCAGCATCGCCAACATGAGCGCCGACGAGATCGGCGATTTAAACCAGACCCTCGGCAACTACATCCGCAACGCCTTCGGGCTGTGGTCCGGCAATGAGCGGCTCATGTGGTCGTGTGCCAAAGAAGCTGGCCGGAAGGTGTCCCGGGAGGATGAGGCGTCGGCCGTCATTCTGGGGCGTTTGGCGTTGGAGCTGGAGAAAACGCATAAACTGCGAAGTGTGTGAAGCATCAATGGTAGAAGCAGACCAGGATGGCCAAGAGCCCGATCAACAGGCCGATATAATCCATCGGTTCCATAAGCAATCACTTCTCTTCCATGCTAAATGAACATTTTCCTGCGGGCCGGACATGATACCGGATGCTTTGCACAGCCATGGTCCGATTTCCCTTCGATGATTTCGGCAAGGCCTGATGCAAATTTCATACTAGATAAGTCAAAATATGATTATCAATCATAACAGTTGGATAGGGCTTTAACCTTACTAAAACAATGGGCTTGATGAGAAATTATTTTCTCTTAGATCCATCTGACCTGAGAAGTATTTTTCCCAAAATGAATGTGGGCTGATGGGCGGCCCGGGGATTGGACCCATGCCCGAAGCGCAAACGACATCCCGCCGCATCCCTGTGCGATGGATCGTGACCCCGGCAGCCCTGCTGGTTGCCCTGATCCTGATGGCAGGTTATCTCCTGCTGCCCCTGGCAGCCGAGCGGTTCGTCGTGCCGGTGCTGTTCAAGGCGGCGGACATCCGGAATTATGTCCTGCCGGTCCGGGTGGTGAGTCCCTTTGGCATGGATCTGGGCGCGTTGCGCATCGGACCTGCGGCCTCCCCCGGGATTGCGGTGGCCGCCATCCGGGCGCGCTACCGCCCGACGGGGCTCCTGCGCGGCCACCTGACCCGCCTGACCCTCGATGGGGTGCGTATTCGCCTGGTGGCCGAGCCGGACGGCGGATTCGAAATCCCCGGATTGCCCGCGTTCCGGGAGCGTTCCGGCGAAGACCAGGGGCCGTCTGTGAAGCTGCCGGTGACCGTTGCCCGGGTGGACGTCCGGCAGGGCGAGATCCTGATCGGAATGGCGGACAGGCAGGTCCTGATCCCCTTCGAAGCGCAGCTTGCGCCGTCGCCGGACATGCAGATCCTGGAGGGCTCTCTCACCCTGAAGGTGCCCGACCAGGGAGTGATTGTGCAGGGACGGATGGATTTGGCCGAAAACCGGCTGGTCGTGAAATGGGAGGGCCGCCGCCTTCGGCTGGGGGAACTGGCCCGTCTGGTGGGCCTGCAAAGCCTGACGGCCTTGACCGGGACCGGGGCGGTGGGCGGGGAGCTGCAGGGCCGCTTATCCCCCTTGAAGATCGAAACCGCTGCGCTGACCATGCGTCACACCCCCTGTCGACTGATCTGGGGCGATATCCGTCTTGATTTGGCAGGCGACACGTCCGCGGACGATCTACAGGCAACGATCAAACGCAATGGGGCCGGCCTCTGGGATGTGGATGCGGGCCCCATCCGGATGGTGCTCCCGGAGGGGGAGGGCCGTTTTACGATGACCGGTCAGCTGGCCAACAGGGCCGATGGCAGCTGGAACTGGCAGGGGAACCTTGCCGCGACAGTGGCGCTCGCCCTGGATGGCAACCGCCCTCTGCAGGGGGCCTGGCCCCTGGCGCTGGAAACAGCCGCCCGCTTGTCACCGGAGGGCCGCTGGCAGGCGGATCTCCAGCTGGCCGAATCCGGTCCTGCCGGAGGGAAGGGGGGCAAGGCCCGCGGAGCGCCATCACCCGCGCTGCATCTGGCAGGGCTGACGCTCCATGCGGAAGGCGAGCGCGCGCCGTTGCAGGCGGATATCCGCTGGCAGCTCCCGGCCCTCGACTGGACGCAGGGCGATCTGCATCTGCACGTTGAGGCTGTTGAAGGGACCACCCGCTACCAGCATGATGGCGCGGCCGCCAAAGGCACCCTGGCCGTGACCCTGGGAGCGGCTACGGTCTCCGCTCCGGCCGGTACGGCCCGCCTGGAGGGCCTGCGGCTGGCCGGGCAGGGGCAATGGCACCCCGGCGGGCCACCTGATTTGTCGGGCGAGTTCATGGTGGGCAAGGGTCGTTTTAACGTTCCGGCCGGGGATGTCCGGGCCTCGGGTTTCAGCCTGCGGTTGCCCCTGGCCTGGCCGCCGCCGGAGAAAGCCAAAGCGGGTGTCTTTCGCCTGTCTTCGACCCTCTGGCAGAAGCGGGAACTGGGCGGGGTGAGCGGCCAGCTGCGTCAGACCGCCCAGGGGATCGCTTTCGAGGCCCGCCACGCCAACCGGCTGGTGCCCGGGTTGATGGTGAAGGCCGGGGGGCAGGTGGCGCTGGGGTCTGGAAGCCGCATGCCCCTGGTAAAAATCGACTGGTCGGCCGAGCGGCCTGTCGACGCCGAACCGATAGCGGTCTCCGATCTTTTGCCCGAACCGTTGGGCTTTCCCATCACCTTCACGGGAGCCCTCTTCGCCCGGGGGGAGGCGGCCTACGACGGTGGGTTGCGGGGATCCCTCTCGGCCGGCATCGCCGGGGGACGGCTTGCGGTGGAGGACCAGGGCGGGGTGATCGAGGGGATCGAGACCGCCTTGCACTTTCCGGATATGACGACACTGCGCAGTGCACCGGCCCAGGTCATGACCTTCAAGGGGGTCGCATTGGGGAAGGTGCGGGCGGAAAAGGGCCGTCTGGCCTACCAGGTGGAGCCCGGCGCAGTCGTCTTCCTGGAGGACGGCCGCTTCCAATGGTGCGGCGGAACCGTTATCATTCCGGCCACGCGTTTCACGGCTGGCAAGAACGCTTACGATGTCACGGCGTTCTGCGACCGCATCAAACTGGACCTGCTGCTTGAGCAGCTGGGCATGGCCCAGGTCGAGGGCGGCGGCGCCATCAGCGGCCTTATACCGCTGAGCCTGGTGGATGGCCGCCTGCGCTTCAACAATGCCTTTCTCTACTCCAGCCCGGGGGAAGGCGGGGTGATTCGGGCCCAGGGATCGGAGATGCTCACGGCCGGCATCCCGCCGGGAACACCCCAGTACAACCAGATGGAGCTTGCACGCTATGCCCTCAAGGATTACGATTACCAGTGGGCCAAGGTCACCATGAACAGCGAGGGAGACGACTTGCTGGTACAATTGCAGTTCGACGGCAAGCCGGCCGAAGCGCTGCCGTTCGAATACGATTCCGCCGCCGGCGGTTTCGTCAAGACGGCCCCGGGCACGCCGGGATCGGTCTTCCAGGGCATCCGGCTGGATGTCAACGTGACCCTGCCGCTGAACCGGATACTGCGCTATCGGGAGTTTTTCAAACGATTGCAGCAATGACTGCTTTGTAAAATACCCCTACGATGGACGCTAACTTTAGGGAGGTGCACCATGCACAATTGGCAATGGCTGCCGGTCGGTCTGGCGCTGGGGGTGATGCTGCTGCTTCCCGGCTGCACCCATCATCAGGTGGAGGTGGCACCGGTGGAGATCAAACCGATCCACATCACCATTGACGTGAATGTCAAGATCGACCGGGAACTGGACAACTATCTGGACGATATTTTCGAGGCCGATCAAACTATTCGCAAAAAACAGGAAACCAACCCCTGAGCGGGACTGGGGAACCATGGAGGATCCGTCATGAATCGCATTTCGCATATTATCTTGGCTATGGGAGGATTCGCTCTGGCCCTGGCCCTGCTCATCACCGCGCCGGCCTTGGCCGGCCCGCTCCAGGACCAAATGAAGGCCCGGCTGCCGGAGATCGTGGCCCTTAAATCCAAGGGCATCATCGGGGAGAATTCCCAGGGCTATCTGTCATTCGTGGGCCAGAGTCGGGAGGGGGCCGATATTGTCGCCGCGGAAAACGAAGACCGCAAAATGCTCTACCAGGCGATCGCCAAAAAGACCGGCGCCACCACGGAAAAGGTCGGACGCAGGGCCGCCCTGAAATGGAAGGAGAACCTCGGCCCGGGGGAATACTTTCAAAACGAGGACGGCACCTGGATTAAAAAATAGCCGGCCGAATGCCTGCCGCAGGTCCGCGGCCCCGCCGCGGATCACCTCCCTGTCGGCCTTGTCACCAAAGGCCGGTCTCCAGCTATAGCGACACACCCATTATCGACGCGAGGATTATTGCATGAGTACACCAGCGCCTCCCTGGGACGTCATCAGCGCGCTGATCGAAGCGCGGAACAGCGCCGAGTTGACGCGCTTTATCGAAACCCTCAGCCCGCCGGATACAGCACGGGCCATCTCCCGCCTGAGTGAAGAAAAACAGGTGGCCCTGCTGGGACTGCTGCATCCCGAGGATGCCGCCGATCTAATCGAGGATATCTCGGAAACCCAGGCGGCCGATCTGGTGGAGGAGATGCCCTCGGAGCAGGCGGCGGCCATTATGGAGGAGCTCTCCAGCGACCACCTGGTGGACGTCCTGGGGCAGATGGAGCCGGATGCCAGTCGGGCCATCCTGGCCCGAATGGATCGCGAAGACGCGGAAGAGGCCCGCATGCTGCTGGCCTATCCAACGGATTGCGCCGGCGGCATCATGATTTCGGAGTTCCTGGCCTACCGCAACGACGACACCATTCAAGGGGTGCTCGATGATCTGCAGGCCCATCGCAGCGAATACGCCGACTACAACGTCCAATACTTCTACGTGGTGGATCAGGAAGCCAAGCTGGCCGGCGTCCTGCGCATCCACGACCTGCTGTTTCCGGCCCGGAATACCCGGCTGGGGGATGTGATGCTGACCTCCCCCCTCAGCGTATCGGACAAGGCTTCCCTTCGGGAGCTGCGGGCCTTTTTCGACGAACATCACCTGTTCGGCGTACCGGTGGTGGACGACATGAAACGGCTGGTGGGGGTGGTCCTGCCGGATGATGTGGAAGAGGCGGTCAACAAGCAGAAGACCAAAACCTTCCTGCGGTTGAGCGGCATCATCGGGGGCGAGGAATTCCGGACCATGCCCCTGTTGTCCCGTTCCGGACGCCGACTGTCCTGGCTGAGCATGAATATCGTGCTCAACATCATCGCCGCCAGTGTCATCGCCCTTTACCAGGACACCTTGTCGGCGGCCATCACCCTGGCGGTTTTCCTGCCCATGGTGAGCGATATGAGCGGCTGTTCCGGCAACCAGGCCGTGGCGGTCTCCATGCGGGAGCTCTCTTTAGGCCTGGTCCGGCCGGGGGAATTGTTGTGGGTGTTGGCCAAGGAAGCCCGGGTGGGCATCATCAACGGCCTGATCCTGGGCGCGATGCTGGGTGGGGTGGCCTATCTCTGGAAGGACAACCTGTGGCTGGGACTGGTGGTGGGCGGCGCCCTGGCGGCCAACACCCTGGTGTCGGTCCTGCTGGGCGGGATGCTGCCCCTCGCGCTGAAAAAACTGAAGCTGGACCCGGCCCTGGTCTCCAGTCCGCTGCTCACCACGGTCACCGACATGTGCGGGTTTTTCTTCGTCCTGAGTTTTGCCTCGGTGGTGCTCTCCAAACTCGCCGGGGTATAAACGCGCGGCTAAATCGGCGTTGCCAAAGACCGGCCAAAGGTGTAGATCCGTCGAAACTCTGATGGGGAGACGGCATCGGCCTTATGCGGGTCCTGACGATTTTCATCGCCACCTATATCGGGGTGGCCATCGGGCGGGTGCCCTGGCTGGTGCTGGACCGTACCGGCATGGCCCTGCTGGGGGCCATCGCCATGGTGGTCAGCGGCGCCGTTTCCCTCGACCGCGCCGTGGCGTCCATCGACGCGGCGACCATCCTGCTGCTCTTCGGCTTCATGATCGTGTCGGCCCAATTGCGGCTGGGCGGCTTCTACACCCGCGTAGCAAATGCGCTCGCCGCCTGCCGGGTCGGTCCCCGGCTCTTGCTGCTCAACATCATGCTGGCCAGCGCCGTCCTTTCCGCCCTGCTGGCCAACGACATCGTCTGCCTGGCCTTTACACCGGTGCTGGTGGTCTCCCTGCAGCGGGCCCGGCGCAACCCCGTGCCGTATTTAATCGGACTGGCCGTGGCCAGCAACATCGGTTCGGCGGCCACCATCATCGGCAATCCCCAGAACATGCTCATCGGTCAGATCGGTCAGCTCGATTTCGGGCGCTTTTTCACCTGGTGCGGGCCGCCGGCCCTGCTGGCTCTGCTGGGCGCCTTCGGCATTATCTGCCGGGGCTACCGTAAAGGGTTTAGCCTGCCGACGGCCGCCGTTCTCCCGGACGTATCCTGGCCGGTCTTCAACCGCTGGCAGACCGCCAAAGGGCTGGCGGCGGTGGTTATCCTCATCCTGCTGTTCTTCACCAAGTTGCCGCGGGAAATCACGACGATCGCCGTGGCCGGGGTGCTGCTTTGCAGCCGGCGGTTGAAATCCAGGCAGATCGTCGAACTCGTGGACTGGTATTTGCTGACCCTCTTTTTGGCCTTGTTCGTCGTCATCCAGGCCGTGGCCGACGCCGGACTGCCCGCGGCCGCCACGGCGGTGCTAAAGCCCCTGGGCATCGATCTGGCCAATCTTTATGTTCTCTCCCTGGTGTCCACGGCCATGAGCAATCTCTTCAGCAACGTACCCGCCGTCATGCTGCTGATCCGCTTTCTGGATCCTACCGATCCCTTCCAGTGGCAAGCGTTGGCGCTATCGAGTACCTTTGCCGGCAACCTGATCACTATCGGGAGCATCGCCAATCTGATCGTCATCGAGCAAGCGCATCTATACGGGGTCGAGATCGGTTTCCGGGAGCACGCCCGCATCGGCGTGCCGGTCACGCTGTTTTCGCTGCTGGTGCTGGTGGTCTGGATTGGGGTGCGGCAGGGGGCTTGAAGACGACCTGCTGGGACCGGCGGCCGGCGAAAAGCCCGCGCGTTTTTCAGGTAGGTAGCGGCCGATAGGCCTGTTGATGCTCGTGGCCTGTCGTTAAGGGTTTAATGAGCGTGTGGAATACGGTTAGTCACCGCAGAATATGGCGCTGGGAATTGCCACCATGAGAGCCGTCATTGGAACCACAGGCTGTTAATGCGTCCAGGACCATCCATTTCACCAGAAATATGCCGTTGCTGCGGCTCTGGCCCGGGAATACCTTATCCAGGCTCAAAGAATACTTGACATGGTATGGTTACAAGGATAGTATATTCCAAAATGGTTATATGGAGTTCGTGCATGAAAACTCTCGTCAAAATCATGAAAGCCCTGTCCGATCCAACGCGCATCAAGATCGTGAAGATGCTTCAGCACAAAACGCTATGCGTCTGCGAAATGCAGGCGGCCTTGGGGCATTCCCAACCCAACGTGTCCAAGCATTTGAAGATCTTGCAGGAAGCCGGCCTGGTGGAATCACAAAAGGATGGTTTGTGGGTTAACTATGCGATTGTTCCGGCCGACAAGGCCGGGCCGTATGTCGGCACCTTACTAAGTGGCATGGAAGGGTGGCTGGAGGATGACCCGGAAATGAAGGCCATCCTCAAAAAGATCCATTTCGTGGATCGTGTGACCCTTTGTCGCAACTAAAAAATTTTAGGCTATTATATAACTGTATATCGATATAGCGATATTAACACACTTGATATCATTGGCGCCGTTCTCAGGAGCATCGCAACCGTTTACGAAAACATGACTGTCACCGATGTCAAAGGAGATTATGATGGAAATCAAAGTCTTGGGCCCTGGTTGCCCGAAATGCCGGCAAACCATGCAGCAGGTCGAGAAGGCCATCGTCGAGACCGGCGTAAACGCGGAAGTGTCAAAGGTCACGGATATCCGCAAAATCGCCGAATACGGCGTTTTCGGAACACCGGCTGTGGTGGTGGACGGGGAAGTCAAAAGTGTTGGCAAGATCCCCCGTGTGGAAGATATCAAGGCGTGGATTCAAGGCTGATGCAGGCTAACGATTACTTTTTCTGATCAGAGGAGAACCGCATGACGAAAGAATGCTGCCAATCCAACAACCACGTTATGATTCTGGCCTGTTCGGGCGCATCCAACGTCGGCCAGCTCAGCAACCAGGCGGCCATCGAACTGACCCGGGAAGGGTATGGCAAGATGTTCTGCCTGGCCGGGATCGGCGGGCAGTTGTCCGGCTTCGTGCAGTCGGCCAGGGATGTCCCCCATCTGGTGGCGATCGACGGCTGCCAGGTGGGTTGTGCCAAGGCCATCCTGGACCAGGCCGGCATCGAGACGAAAAACTACATCGTGCTGACCGACAACCCCGGGATCGAAAAGAACAAGGACTTCGAACTCAAGCGTGAGGAGATCGAACAGGTGAAATCCACGGTCAAGGGGCTGCCGCTTGCCGTGGGGGCACCGCCGGTCTCCGGCTCCGGTGGGTGCTGTTCCTGCTCCTGAACCTGTCCGGATAATGCGAATTGCCTGAAGGAGGTTACGGTTTGAACCAATCCGTCCGCGTTTTGCTCATAGTCGTATGTTTTTTGTTGTTCGGGGGAACGTCCCTCATCGCCGGCGAGCCGGTCGAAGTACCCGTCAAAGGCATGGTGACCATGGTGGACCTGGGGGCTGACAAATGCATTCCCTGTAAGATGATGGCCCCCATTATTGAGAAGGTGCGTAAGGATTTCGAGGGCCGGGCCGCCATCGTTTTCCTCGATGTCTGGAAGGATTCCAGCCACGGACGGCGGTTCGGCATCCGCGCCATTCCGACCCAGATTTTTTTCGACGCCGAAGGCAAGGAAGTATTTCGCCACATGGGATTCATGGATGAGAAGAGCATCGTGGCCAAGCTTTACGAGCTGGGGGTTCCCAGGCCTGAGACGACGCAGTAGGGCCGTCGAATCTCTACGGGCGGCTGCCGGGCCTGGAGGAAGTAGGGCATGCCTTTGCCAGGGAATCAACCTGAGGAAAACAAATCGGCACTTGCCCATCCTGAAGGAAATCAAATTGGAAGAGATGTCCGCTCCATCCGGCGGGATCTGTTCAAGCCATTTAAGGGCCTGCCGCCATCGCGTTCCCCCAAGGTTGATGCAGCGTTTGCTGGTACGGGTTACCGATAATCAGTGTGGCTCCAGCAGAACGTCCAGTTGCCGTAAATCGCAGGGCGTCATAACGGAAGGTTTTTCAATTCCGTGTGGCAGCAGGCCGGCCTGCCGATCGATAAACAGGGGTAACGCCATGAACGAGGAACAGATCCTGGAGGACCACAACCACGAAGAAAACGGATGCGTGTGCCATGACCACACGGAGGATAGTCACCTGCATGGCTGCGCAGGCCACCACCACGGACCGCCGTTGCAGGACACCAGCGGTCCCCGGCTGCTCGCCACCCTGGCGTTGAACCTGGTCATTCCGACAGCCCAGATCGTCGCTTCCATGCCCATGGCCCAACGGCTGGTCATGGCCGAGTTTTTTCGCTTTTCTTCCCAATTGAAAGTCCTGTGGGAAGACAAAGGTGGTGCGCAGGATACCGACCTTTGATCCGGCCGGAATCGATGGGGGTCAATCTATGAAACATAGTATTCTTATCCTAATGTTCAGCCTGCTCTGCACCGGATCCAGCTGGGCGATCGGCATCCAGGACCTGTTGGATGCGGTCTCCCGGCAGCCGGGTTACGATGTCAGCGCCTTGTCGGTTCAAGAAAGCAGCTTGCAGCAAGAGCGGGCCACGGCCGCGCTGTTCCCAAAACTGGGGCTTTTCGGACGGGCCGAGAGTTACAACTCGCCGACCAACCTGCGACCCGTAACGCCAACCGAAGCAAGCAAGGCTGCCGATGGCGAAGCGGTTCCCTTTTCCCGGGAGATCCTGCGCTACGGGTTGAGCTTCGACGCCCCCGTGTATGTCCGCGAGCTATACGTGCTGCGACAAAAGGCGATGCTGCTGCGGGAAAAAGCCGAAACCGACCGGCAGCTGGACTTGATCGGCCGCCAGGCGTCGGTGGTTTCGCTCAACAGCGCCCTGGCCTATCTCCAAGCCCTTGAAGCGGCGATCGTGGCGCGACATGCATCGCTTGGCAAAACCCTTGAAGATATGTCGCTCAAGGTCAAAACCGGAAGGTCCCCGGAATCCGAGCTTCTAAAGATTCAGAAGACACTCAACGACCTGGATCAGCAACGAAATGAACTGGACATCAAACGCCTGGACACCCTTCGGGAAATCCGGGCATTGACCGGCGTCGAGCTCACCGCGGCGGCGGACATGACCCTCTTGCACCCGCCGGGCGGGACTTCCTACCTGTCGGTAACCGCCGCGCAATACAGCACCGACGCTGCTGCAAAGGAAGTCGAACGCCGGCGGGCGGCCCGCTGGCCGACCTTGGCGGTCACCGGCTTTGTCTCCGGCAATGACGGCGAGGCTTACAACACGGACAGCCATATCTACCGGAGCTACAGCACAATCGCCCTGGTGCTGAAATTCCCTCTTTTCGACCGCACCCTGAGCACCGACGAGTCCATCGCCTGCGTTCAGCTGGAAAAGGCCAAAAAACAGCTGGAACAAACACACCTCGATATGGCGGCCCTGGCGGACACGCTGGATCGCAAAATTCCAGTCGTCGAAAATTCCATCGGTCTGGCCGAAAAATCGATCGCCGACGCCCAGACCCTGCTGTCAGTGGCCCAGGTTGCAGTGCGCTCGGGACGTATGACCATGGAGGACTATTTGCGCTATGAAAGCGATGTGCTGGCCGCCCAGGCTGTGCTTTACCAGGCGCGTCAGCAGCGCTGGCAGGTCGTGGCCCAGCAGGCGGCGCTTTATGGAACGGATTTGAAAGGAGTCGTGAAATGAAAAAGCGCGTCGTGACGATTTTGGTCCTCGTACTGGTCGCCGCCGCCGGCCTGATGCTGCTCAAGAAACGAAAAGCCGACCTTGCCCAGGCCTCTCCCGCCCAAGTCCTGCCGGCGGTGGTTGCGGCCATGGAACTCAAATCCCAACCGGTCACCCTGACCCTGCCGGCCATGGGCGTGGTGGCCTCGGACGTTTCGGCGGTGCTGTCCACCCGAATCAGCGGTCAAGTGAGCGAAGTCCTCAAGCAAGAGGGTGATTCCGTAAAAAAAGGGGACACGCTCGTCCGAATCGATGCCGCGGATCTGGAGGCCAAAAAGCAGGGGCTTGCACTCCAGCGCCAGGGCATTGTCTTTCAGGTCGAGGGCCGGAAGGCCGAGGTCGGGGCCCTGGAGACGGCGTTGAAAAGTGCGCGGGAGGCCCATGCCCGGACCAAGGAACTGCTCGATATAAAAGGCGCCTCGCCCGAACAATACAGCCAGGAAGAGGCCGAGATCGCCAAGTTGAAAGCCGCCCTGACAGCGTCCCGCAACGGCATCGAGACCCTGCAGAAAAGCATGGGGGCTTTGGGTGCTTCCATGCGGGAAATCGACTCGCTAATGACCTATGCCACCCTGGTCGCGCCCATCGACGGCACGGTGAGCCAGATCTTGGCCCGTCCCGGCGATCTGGCCACGCCGGGCAAGCCCCTTGTGCGGGTTTCCTCAAAAGCCGGACTCTATCTGAACCTTTCCCTGCCCGATGCGCTGCGTGCCGACCAAGTGGCCATGGCGGGTCAAGTCTTGCCGCTGACATCCAAGGACCAGACCGGAGAAACCGGGCTGGTGCAGTACGTGGCGCCGCTGCCGGAAAACATCGGGTTGGTCCAGGGGCAGTTCGTCAATGTGGATGTCGTGGTCTTTAAAGGACAGGAGGTGCTGGTACCTATCGATGCCTTGCTGACCATAAACGGATCTTCTTCGGTTTTTGTGCTGGCTCCCGACGACAAGGCGCAACGACTGCGCGTTGCGATCAAGGCCCGGGGCGTTGAAGGCGTGGTCATCGATCAGAACCTGGCCGGCCGCAGGATTATCGTGGCCAAGCCGGATATTCTCTTACGGGTGGCCGCCGGCGTTCCCGTGACCACAAGCAATTTATAGGAGGGGCGCCGACGATGTTCGATTTCTTTCACAAGCGTCCCTACCTGCTCTACAGCCTGATTACCGGTTTTTTCGTGCTGGGGGTTTACGGTCTGATCGAGATGCCCAAGAATCTTTTTCCGGACAGCGACCGGCCGACGATCATCGTGATGAGCCAGGTGCCCGGCGCCACGCCCAACGTGGTTGCTGCCACGGTCTCCAAGCCCATCGAGGAGGAGGTTTCCACCCTGTCGCAGATCCGCCAGGTCAGTTCCGTCAATATCGCCGGCATGTCCATTGTCACGGCCGAGTTCGAGTACGCCAAGGGGTTGGAGTCGGCGGCGGTCGATGTCAACAACGCCGTCAACAAAGTTCGCGGCAAACTGCCCCAGGACGTCAATCCATCCATCTACACGGCCGGCTCCCACATTCTGCCGGTGGATGTGTTCGCGCTGTCCCCGGCCGGTGGCGGCCTGACGCTGGGCGATGTGCGCAAGATCGCCGAAAGCGACATCAAGCCAGCCCTATTGCGCAACCCCCAGGTCGGCAACGTGGAGATCTTCGGCGGCTACCAGAGCGCCATCAATATCAATGTGGACCCGTTCAAGGCCAAGGCGGTGGGGTTGAGCCTGGATAAGATCGCGACAACGGTGCGCGCCCTGGATCGGGACGCCCCCGTCGGTTTCAGCAAGAATGCCGATTCATTCTATACAATCACCGTTTACGGCGAAAAAGCCAGTGTCGAGGCACTGAGCATGTTGCCGGTGGCTCCCAACGTGCGCCTGGGCGATATCGCCGACATCCGGTGGGAGCATCAAAAACGCTTTTCCGGGTATGAAGGCAACGGCAAGGCTGCCATCGCCCTGGCCATCCAGCGCGCGCCGGGCGGATCGGTGCTGTCCACCAGCAAGGCCGGCCGCGCGGTGATGGAAAAACTGAAACCACGCTATCCCAATATCCGCTTCGAGCTGGCCGACACCCAGCGCAACCTGATCCAGACCGCCAACACCAACATGCTCGACGCCCTGCGGGACGCCATCATCTTCACCCTGCTGGTCATCCTGCTCTTCCTGGGCAACCTGCGGGCCGTGGCCGCGGCCCTGGCTTCCATTCCCATGGTGTTCTTCGCCACCCTGGCCATCATCTGGATGACCGGCGGCGAGCTGAACATCGTCATCTATACGGCCATCATCCTGGCCTTGGGCATGCTGGTGGATGACGCGGTCGTCGTCCTGGAGAACATCGAGCGCCACCTGGTGGTGCTGAAACAGGATTTGAACACTGCGATCATCGCCGGGACAAAGGAAGTGATCGCGCCGGTGTTCGCCGGCACCGTGGCCACGGTGGCCATCATGGTTCCCTTCCTGTTTGCCGGCGATTTCCCCCAGCAGATCTTCCGACCCCTGATCTCGACGCTGATCATCGCCCTGGTGGTTTCCTATTTCCTGTCCATCACCTTCATCCCGGCCATCTCCTTTTTCCTTTACCGCAAGGGGGTTTCCAAGACCCGCTTCGAGCAATGGCTCGAATGGCTCTACGAAAAAAGCTTCGGACGCCTGGTCGGCCCCTACCTGGCCATCCTGCGGTTTTCCGCCGGGGGCCGTTCCGGCTTGCGGCGGATCTTGATGACCGTGGGCGTGGTTGCCCTGCTGGCCGTCAGTGTGAAAACGATCATGCCGGTGATCGGCCGCGACCTCATGCCGCCCATGGATACGGGCATCATCAAGGCCCATGTCAGATTTAGTGCCAACGAAACGGTGGACACCGCGGAAAAACGCCTCAAACCTTTTATAGCGTGGCTTCACCAACAGCCGGAAGTGGTCATGAGCTCGGTAAGCTACGGTTCCGAGCCCGGCGTGCTCTCCCTGGGGTCGGGGTCCCTGCCCGCCGAGGCCATGATGACCATCAACTGCGTGGACCGCTTCCACCGCAAGAAGAACATCTGGTCGATCGAGGATGAAATCCGTTCGCGGCTGTCCGGTCTGCGAAACGTCAAGGCGGCCGACGTGTATGACTTCGGCGCCACCCCCATGTCCAGCATCAAGGCCCCCATCGACGTGCGGCTGCTGGCTGAAGACTATCATGTGCTGCCGCAAGCCGCGCAAAAAGCCGCGGCGGCCCTTGGAGCGGTCAAGGGATTGACCTCGGTCAGTACCAGCTGGGACAACGATTTTAGCGAAGCCCGGCTGAATATCGATACCAACCGTGCCCTGGCCTATGGCATGACCCCGGTGCAGATCGCCGCCCAGCTTCCCCTGGCCGGTCTTCCGGTAGCGGTCAGCGCCAACCTGGTTTCCATGCAGAACCAGTTTGTGCGCCTGTATTTCAACCGCCCGTTTGACGGCAACCCGGACCAACTGCGCCTGATCCCCATCCAGACGCCCAAGGGACCGGTACCGCTGGCGGCCCTGGCACAGATCGACTACGGGCTGACCGCCAACAAGATCGAACGCAACCAGATGCTCTACTCCCTGGATGTATCCGGTTACCGCAGCCGGCGCGCCATTTCAACGTTGACCGAGGATAGCCAGGCCGCACTGAACAAGGCCGGCATCAAAGGCGTGGAAATAAGCCAGGAGGGCGACATCAAGCAGATGAAGGACTCATTCGGGCGGATGATCAAATCCATCGGCATCGGCGTCATTCTGCTGCTCATGGCCCTGGTGGCAATTTACCAATCGGTGCGTCTGGCTGTCGTTATGGTCCTGGTGCTGCCGCTGGCCATGATCGGCGCCTCCTGGGGCATGCTGGCCTTCAACAAGCCCAGCTGCATGCCCAGCCTGGTGGGCATCTTGCTGCTATTCGGCATCATCATCAAAAATTCGATTCTATTGATCGATTTTTACCAGGAATTCAGAAAGAAAGATGAGACGCCTTTTGAGGCGGCCCTGGAAAGCGTGCGGGTGCGCTTCCGGCCCGTCTTCATGACCGCCTTCGGCACCATCGCCGGCATGATCCCCATCGCTTTTGAGTGGGCCGTGGGACTGGAGCGGCTCTCGCCCCTGGCCGATGTGGCGGTGGGGGGGTTATTGGTGGGAACCGTGCTGACCCTGATTTATATTCCCATGTTTGCCTACAGCGTGGACCGCAAAAACCTGTAAACGGCACAATGATATTGACGGCTTTATTCGCGCAACATGTGTCACGGGCCGTTGAAGGGAAAGGATCGTTTCCGAAATGACTGGAAAGACAAAGGCGCCCGAATCATTGCTTCCGGAACAGGCCTGCGTGCAGGTCGCCGCGGAATTGGAGCGCCAGCTTTTGCCCAAAACCGCCCCCCTTATCGGTGGGGCGGAAGTCGCCGGTTGGTCGATATATTCTTCCAAGCTCGGTGGTGATTTTTTCGATTATCACGTTTTTGAAGGGGTTTGCTGCCCATCGTCGAGGTCGATGCGCATTGTCGTCGGTGATGCCTCCGATCACGGCCTTTGCTCCGCGCTGCTGATGACCACCACCCGCGCCTATTTGCGCGCCCGGGCCATGCAGCCGGGGACGTTGGCCCAGGTGATCGATGATGTCAACCGGCTTCTGTGCATGGATACGGCGTCGGCCGGACATTTTGTAACGGCGTTTTTCGCTCTGGTGGACGGGCCCGCAAGAAAGATCGCGTGGGTTCGCGCCGGACATGACCCGGCCTTGATTTATGATCCCGACAAGGACGTATTCGAGCCGTTGAATGGTTCGGGCATCGCGTTGGGCGTCGATCCGCAAGCCCGCTACACAATGAACACCCGAACGGACTTACCGAGGGGTGCCGTTATTGCGATTGGCACGGATGGTCTTTGGGAAGCCAGATTGGGAAGCGTTGGCGCTTCCGGCAGGGAAATCGTTCAAGATCTGGTGCGCCGGCATCGCCATAAGCGTGCCGCCGACATCGCCGAAGCCGTCAAGGAAGCCGTCCATGATTCGTATCGCGACTCCCAAGCAGAAGACGACATGACCTTTGTGACGGTAAAGCTTGTGTGATCGAAGGGACAAGTGGCGCTAAGCCATACACGTCTATCAGGTGATCCGCTCCAGGCTTCGTGCATCTCACGGGGCGCCTAAGAATTGGAATAGGATAACCACCTTAAGCAATGCGGCATGACCCACCCCTCTCCTTGGCAACCTTCGAGAGGCTTGATTGTTTTCGTCAAGGTGGGGGGAAGAGCAGGTCCTCGTGGCCCACTACGGCATCCGCTCTATTCCGGTACAGGTATTCTTCGATGCAAACGGGCAGGAGGCATTCCGGCACGTCGGTTTTTATGCTGATAAGAGCGTTCTGAAATTATTGCACAAAGCAGGTTTAAAGCCATTGGGAATCGAGGATGCCATGTTCGACCAATTTCTAATCACGGTTAACCAATGGATGTCCGGCGGGCTGGCCTTGGCCGCTGTCGGGACCTTTGCCTGGGGCATGGTCAGCGTGCTGTTCTCCCCCTGCCACCTGGCTTCCATCCCGCTGATAGTGGCCTATGTGGGCGGCCAGCAGACCGCCGTGCACCCCCGGCGGGCCGCCTGGTATGCCATCGTTTTTTCATTGGGCTTATTCATAACCATTGCCGTGGTGGGCATTGTGTGCGCCGCCTTGGGTCGCATGCTCGGCGACGTGGGGTCCTGGTGGCAGGTCCTGGTCGGCATCGTTTTGATTTGGGTGGCCCTGGGGATGCTGGGGGTGCAGGCCTGCACCATGTCCGGATCGCTGCTGTATCGGCTCAACCTGCGCGGCATCCATGGCGCCTTCGGACTGGGGCTGGCCTACGGCATTTTATCCGGCTCGTGCACCTTCGGTTTCATCGCTCCGATCCTGGCCATCGTCACCGTGCAGCAGAAAGTCTTCGCCGGGTCGCTGATGATGATGATGTTCGCCGTGGGGCACTGCCTGCCCATCGCCGTGGCGGGAAGTTCCACGGCCCTGGTGCGCAGGATTACGGAAAACAGCGCCTGGCAGGGGGCCGGGTTGTGGTTCCGGCGGGGCGCCGGTGTCGTGATCGCCCTTTTGGGGGGCTATTTTATGGCCAGCCCGTTTGTCGCGATATGAAGAAGTCATAACAGACAGAAAGTACCCGCAGAAAATGGACCTTGGGAAAATTCGTGCAAGCGATGATGCCATGCGCGCAGGGGTGACCAATTGAAGCGCGATCGATGGACCGAAAACCGTCCGCCCGAGGATTTGGCGCGATCTGTTGTGGATGCCTGCACGGATTGCGATGTCTGCCGGTATCTCATGCCCGGGGATTGCCTGCTGTTCGACGATCTCTACCGGCTCCACGACCGGGCGGAAAACGGCGGCGGCCCCATCTCAGTCGTCGATTTGCGGCAGATGGTGGATCTCTGCACCTATTGCGGCCTTTGCACTTGTTCAGACATCCGGGCGGACATTATCGCCGCCAAGACCGGTTTTATCGCAAAGGAGGGACTGCCGTTAGGCGTTCGGCTAATGACCCGCCTGGAAGCGGTGGCCAGGATCGGTGAGCGCATTCCGCGACTGACCAATGCCCTGATAAAGAACCGGGCGCTGGCCGGACTGATGAAACGCTTGGCGGGCATTCATTCGGAACGTAACCTGCCGACGTTCCCCGCGGAGTCCTTTCCCGAATGGGTCGCCCGCGAGGGAATTGACCGCAAACCGTCGGGCCAGGCTTCGCCCAAGGTCGCCTATTTCGCCGGCTGCACCGGACGCCATCTTTTCCCGGCCGTGCCCCGGGCCGTGGTCCAAACCCTCCGGCGCTTCGGTGTTTCGGTTTACTATCCCACCCAGCACTGCTGCGGCATGCCGACGTTCGCGGAAGGCGATTGGGAACAGACCCTGGGTTGGGTTCGCCGTACCATCGATCAGCTGGCGGCGTTGGTCGACGAGGGCTTTGCCATCGTATGCTCCTGCCCCACTTGCGGCTATATGCTCAAGACGGTGATCCGTGAGCGAGCGGACTATGCCGAGGCCCGTCAAGCGGACTTGGGTGACGACGACCGCTTCCTTTTCGTGCCGGACGAGACCGTTGCGGCCCGGGGCGGCAAGCGGCCCGTGAAAAAGCTGTTAAAGAGCATGTACGGGAAGCTGCTGCGGGATGACGGTTATTTTGCCGGCATCGATCCGGTGCGGCGGGTGACGGTGGCCGAGAACACGTTTGACGCCGGCGAATATCTTCTGGGCCTTATTCAAGAACGCCCATTGTCACCTAAGTCGGCATGGCGTCTCGGCCGGCTGGCGTATTTCGTTCCCTGCCATCAGCGGGAGCAGCAGATCGGCCGTCCCTATCTCGATCTGCTGCAAAGGATATCCGGGTTGGCCATGGATGTCGTGGACGGTCCCTATGACTGCTGCGGCATGGGGGGCAACATGGGTTTCAAGAAAGACTTCCACGAGGCGTCGCTCCGGCTGGCGGCGCCGATTATGAAGAAAATTCGCCATTTGAATCCCGACGGCATCGTGACCGACTGCCTGAGCTGTCGGCTGCAGTTCAGGCATGCCTTGCCCTATCCCGTGTATCACCCGATGGAAATTTTAAATGCCCTTGAGGTGAATGAGAATCCTCGCGTACCAACAGCCAGCGCTTGTGGAAGGGTGCTTGACCGGAAGTAAGTATCAGGCCGTCTCCCATTGCGGTTTCACCCATGATAGCGGCTCGATGTTCCGTCCTGTCCTAATCAGAGCATGCCGCAGGTTGGGACAGTGGCACGTAATATGTAAAATGTAAGCCCCAAACTTATTGCGATATCCCAAATCAGATCAATTAATTACAAAGGGGCTCTATATTTATCGTAACCTTTCCGATATCTTGACAATTTTTCCATTATTTTGCTAAGCTTTTTACGTTTACCCATCCTGTGACCCGCGACCGACCCGATCATCAATCATCAACTGACCTACCCCTTCACGCTGAGCTCTTTTCTGTCAGCATTTTCAATTGCCCAGCATTTCATGATTTGGGAGCCGCCTGTGAAATGCCCAAATTGCCAGTTTGAGAACCCAAACGGCATGAAATATTGTGGCGAATGTGGGCAAGAAATCCATCCCTCATGCCCGCGTTGCGGTTTCACCAATCCTCTCAACTTTAAATTCTGTGGAAATTGTGGCTGTGGGTTATCAGCCGTGGAAAAAGCAATGGTCGATATTGCTCCACAGCCTGAGGAAATCCCCGTTGGTGAAGATTACCATAATGAGAATGCCTGCTACGGTCCAGATAGCGAGCGCAAATGCGTCACCGTCATGTTTTCAGACCTGACGGGCTATACGGAAATGTCCGAGAAGCTCGATCCAGAAGAGGTCAAAGAAATCACAAGCGCTATTTTTGGCGAACTTACCAAAATCATCGAAAAGTATGATGGATTTATCGAAAAATACATCGGTGACGCCATCCTTGTCGTTTTTGGCGCGAAGGAGGCCTTTGAAGATAGCGCCCTGAGAGCCATCAAAGCAGCCCGCGAAATCCACGCTCATGTCGAATCCGTTAGTCCCAAATACGAAGAACTTATCGGTCGTGCTCTAACCATGCACACCGGTATCAAAACCGGTGTCGTCGTGACGGGCGAGATCAACTTTGAAAAGGGCACCCATGGCCTTGTGGGAGACACCATAAACACGGCAGCCAGAATAATGAGCGTCAGTCAGTCCGGAGAAATCATTGTCGATAAAAATTCTTTTACTCAAACCGAGGCGTATTTCGAGTTCGAAGCCCTGGAACCTGTCATGGTCAAAGGGAAAAAGAACCCCATTCCGATCTATAGGGTCACCAAATCGATTCACACGCCTCAAAAACTCCATAGATTGCATGGTCTGCGGTCTGAGCTCATAGGACGCTCCATTGAAATGCAGATCTTGGAGGAGTCGATAGAGAATCTGCACCAGGGCCAGACAGCGATTTTGTCCGTAAGTGGTACCGCAGGTACTGGAAAAAGTCGCCTAGTCTTGGAATTCAAGGGAAAACTTGATCTTAACAATATCCAATGGTTTGATGCCCATGCCTATCCGCATACTCAAAACACCCCATACTCTCCATTGATCGATCTTTTTACCAGGACCTTTCGAATTGAAGAAGGTGACGGTACTGAAACGATCCAAGGCAAAGTTGAGAATGGTTTAAAAGATGTGCCAAACCTCGATCAAAAGGCAATTTCCTATATCCTTAGCTTGTTCTCAATAGAGACAGATGAGACACATGATGCAAGTCCTGAATTCTGGCAAAAACAGCTCTTTAAAATGGTCCGAAAAGTCATCGAAGCTTTATCGGCTCTTGGGCCAACTATAATTTGTATTGAGGATCTGCAGTGGGCAGACTCATCATTCATCCAACTTATAAAGCGCATTTCTACAACTATCAACGGAACGGTACTTTTCATTTTTACTTATCGCCCTCATTTTTCTCTTTTTGATGACGATATTCCTAATGAGATTAAAGACCGATATCGCGATATTCCCCTCAAAGAGCTATCTGCTCGTGAATCCTCGCTGATGATAAAATCATTACTGAGGACAGAAGACGTTCCTAAGAAACTTTATAAATTTGCAGAGCAGAAAGCCCAAGGTAACCCTTTTTACATCGAGGAAATGATCAATTCTCTAATCGAAAGCGATATCATAATCCATGACGATGGAAACTGGCTCCAGACTCGTCAAATCACTGAGGTAGACATCCCAGTAACTATTCACGGTTTGCTTGCAGCACGTGTCGATCGGTTAGAGAAACGAATCAAGCGGATTTTGCAGGAAGCATCAGTAATAGGCCGGTCATTTCTTTTTAGAATACTTGAGAGGATTTCAGATATCAACAGTGGAATCGATCAGTGTCTTAGAAGTCTTGTGAATTTAGACTTGATTATTATGCAATCTATAGAACCGGATCTTGAGTATATTTTTAAACATGCGTTGATTCAAGAGGTGGTTTATAATGGCTTGCTAATAAAAGAGAGGAAGGAAATTCATGAGCGCATTGCATCTTCTATCGAACAAATCTTTAAAGACAGGCTACCTGAGTTTTATGAAAATCTTGCATTTCATTTCCGACTAGGAAAATCAGGAAATAAAGCTGTAGAGTATATGATAAAAGCAGGTGAAAAAAGTTACTCCCGGTTTTCTTTGGAGGAAGCGCATCAATACTTTAGTGGAGCATACAATTTGCTCATTGAAAATGATAAATGTACAGAAAAAGAAAATCAAGCTATAGTTGATCTAATAATTAAATGGGGAAACGTCCTTAACTGTCGCGGAGACTTTAATCATTTAGAAAAACTTTTGATTGCCAATGAAAGGATAGCTAAGTCTATAGACGACAAGGAAAGACTGGGCATGTTTTATGCTTGGTTTGGTTATACCCTTAGATCCAATGAAAAGCTCCGAGAAGGTTATCTTTATTTGATCGAAGCCCTTCAAATTGGAGAGGAGATATCAAACCAAAAAATAGTTGGATATGCCTGTTGCTGGCTTACCTGGTGTTGTGCTGACATGGGTCGTCTAGATGAAGCAATCAAGTATGGTAAACGCGCTAAGGAATTGATTCCGGCATTAAATTTAGATAGAGATTTTATTCGTTTTACGCTCGCTGGGTTGGGAATGAGCCATTTCTTTAAAGGCGATTGTCAACAAGTTTTTAAGATTGGAAATGATCTTTTGGGATATGGAAAACAAAAATCTGACATCAGATGTATGACTCAAGGATATAATATAATTGGCTGGAGTTATTATGTCGCTGGAAATTATGATCAAGCGATTCAGAACTTTCAGATAGCAACTCAAATATCCGCAGACTTAGTTTTCGAAATAACAGCACATTTGTTCTTAGGTATCTCATATATATTGAGTAAGAGATTGGATGAAGCAGCAGAAACGTTTGATAATATATCTCATCATATAGAGAAAACAAACGCTAAGTTTATTGGAAACTTCGCCCAGTTTTTTTTCAGTGTATATAGCGTCTCACAGGGAGAATTAGAATACGGTCTATTAAAAGCCAAGAATGTAACTGACTCCTTTCTTGAAAATGGTAGTATGTATCGATATGCTTCAGCCAATCATGTTTTAGGTAGAGTTTATTCAAGTTTAGCTGTTGGAGATAACAGGAAAAGTATTTCCCTTTTTGTTAAAAATCTCTTTTTCCTGATAAGAAACATTCCATTTGCAAGCAAAAAAGCCGTAAATTATTTTGATGAATCCATTTCTGTTGCCAAAAAAATCGGTGCAAAGGGAATATTGGGGCAAGCTTATCTTGATTTAGGGCTTCTTTACAAAGCTAAAAAGAGAAACCACAAAGCACAAGAATATATTTTAGAGGCTGTAAAAATTTTCGACGAATGCAATGCTGATGTATTTCAAAAAATAGCGAAAGAGTCACTGCCGACACTTTGATTATTTTTCAGCAAAATCAGAATGCTTTCTCTATGCCTTTGGGGATCTGATACTTCAGACATGAACCTACAGCCGCATACCCCTAAATTACTTCATTCTATCTGAAATATCGACTGAATGCGGATATCTGCTATGTAACACACCTTCATAGAATGCCTGCCACAGAATATGGTGATCGGCCTTTACCCGCGAAAAGCGTCGGTTGGGCAGTGCCTGCGATAGCCTGAACCGCCGACCTCCCATTTATTTCATCTCAATGTGATAGGTGTTACGGCCTAATTAGCAATCGAAGTCGATGGCTGTTCCTAAAAAAAAGACAGCGATCACTTTTTTGGAAAGGCGACCGTATGGGAACGATTATGGAGGTTCCGGAATGCCGCTAACTCCCGTACGATTTTGCGTAGCGAGTAGCCTACCATGATAGCTCCGGAAACGGGCATGCAGGCATACAGGAATCGCCTTGATACGTTGAAAACCGGCGTCCAGTCACGGGCTTGCAGCGTCAGCTGCAGGGATTGGTAGAAAAAGATGGCAATAAAGATAAGGGATATGACTTCGATCGTTGCAGCTACCAAATGACCGCTGGGCGTTCCCTTGAGTTTTTCATTGATCCACTCCAGGCGGAAATGGTCGTCCCGGGCCCAGAGGGCCGCCGCACCGAAGAAGACCATCCAGGCAAACATGCACTCCACCACCTCGTCGAACCAGTAAAAAGCGGCCACCGGGAAGATGCGGACGAACACATTGCCGGCCAGCAGCAGGAGCAGAATCGTAAAGCAGCACACGCAAATCAGGCGCAGCGTGAAGACAAGTCCGCGGTCCAGAGCGGCCCCTATGTGTGCGGGTGTTGTAGGGTGGTTCATATCCACAAGGGGGGACCTCCTATTTCCCCATGACCAGGTTCGGCAGCCAGAGGGATACCGCGGGAACAAAGGCCACCACCAGCAGCACCAGGAAAATGCCGAGCAGGTAAGGCCACATTTCCTTTGATAATTCCACGATGGAAAGCTTGGTGATGCTGGATACGGCATACAGACACATGCCCACCGGCGGTGTCAGCAGTCCGATCATGGAGGCCAGGGTCATTACCACCCCGAACTGCACCGGGTCGATGGCGAAGTGCACGATGATTTTCTGGAAGATCGGGATGGTAATGAGCAGGACGGCAATTCCTTCCAAAAAGCAGCCGAAGATCAACAGGACAAAGATGATGATCAGCATCACCAAGGCGGCGTTGGTGCTCAGGGTGGTGAGACCGGTGATCACCTGCACCGGGATGCGGTGCAGGATCAGCAGCCAGCCGAAAAAACCGGCCGTGGCAATGATGAACATGATGCGCACCGTATGGGTGAGGGTGTTCCAGAAGATTTCGGGAAGATCACGGATGCGGATGCTGCGGTAGATGACCAGACCGAGGAACAGGGCATACAGGCAGGCCACCACCGAGGCTTCGGTGGGAGTGAACTGGCCGCTTAAAATTCCTCCGACGATGATGGCCGGCGTCAGCAGCGGCAGGGTGGCGGCCTTGCCGCTGTTGATAATTTCTTTGAAGGAAGCACGCTGGTCCCGGGGGTAGCGGCGATGACGGGAAACGAAGTAGACGGCCACCATGAGGGCGAGCCCCATCAACACCCCTGGTAAGACGCCCGCCAGGAAAAGCCGGCCCACGGATACTTCGGTGAGATAGCCGTAGATCACCAGCGGGATACTGGGGGGGATGACCGGCCCGATGGTGGAGGAGGCCGCCGTGATGGCGGCCGAAAAGCGCCAGTCATAGCCGTTGTCTTTCATGGCCTTCATTTCGATCATGCCCAGACCGGCCGCATCGGCCACGGCGGCCCCCGACATGCCCGAAAAGATCATGCTGGCAATGACATTGACCTGCCCCAGGCCGCCCCAGATATGCCCGACCAGGGCCCGGGCAAAGCGGAAAATGCGCTCGGTAATCCCGCCGGTGTTCATCAGATTACCGGCCAGGATAAAGAAAGGAATGGCCAGCAGGGTGAAGGACGTGGTGGAGGCGTACATCCGCTGGGCCACCATGGTGAGGATATCGGCCTGGCCCATGACCAGAAAGGTCGCCACGGCCGTAAGCCCCATGCTCACGGCAACGGGAACTCCCAGCAGAATCAGCCCGATCAGGGCGGCAAAAATCAGCAGTGTCGTCATCGCTCATCCACTCTGGGGCATGCAGGGCAGGTAGCCGCCGGGCACCGTCCATCTGAATTGGGCGAAGAAGAGATCGATGCCGGCGGCGGATTGTCTCACGTTGCTATCAGCGTCTGTCCAGAGGTGGTCGATTTTGGTTGCGGCCAAAGTGCGATAACGTCGGCCGGGGACGAAAGTTGCCATTTATGGACGAACACTATTTGGCTTCCTCCACAATCTTCAGAAAATATTCCACATTCTCCGGGCCGACGGAGGCCTTCATGCGTTTGTAGGCCGGCCCCATTTTGGCTTTGAACAGGGCCACGTCCGGGTAAGTGACTTCCATGCCCAGCTCCTGCAGCTTGGTGAGCTGATCGGCCTCGGCATCCCGCAGGGTTTGTCGCATGAAGTCGCCGGCCTTCTTGCTTTCCTCCCGTACGATTTGCTGCTGTTCCGGGGTCAGCTTGTCCCAGGTCTTTTTGCTCATCACGTGGACCATGGAATTGTAGGTGTGCCCGGTCATGGCCAGGTACTTCTGGGTTTCGTAGATTTTGAAGGCGTAGATGACGCTGACCGGGTTCTCCTGGCCGTCCACGACACCTTGCTTCAGCGCCATGGGGAGTTCGGAGAACTGGATGGTCTGTACGGTGGCGCCCAGGGCTTCCATGGCGGACTGATTGGAGAGCTCGGGCGGGGTGCGGATCTTCAATCCCTTGACGTCATCGGGCGTGTTGATGGGGTGCACGCTGTTGGTCAGGTTGCGGAAGCCCCATTCCCAGTTGGACAGGAAAACCAGCCCCGCGGCTTCCAGATCCGGCTGCGCCCATTCGATGAAGGGGCCGTCCAGGACCTTGTAGGCCTGGTCATAGCCGTCGAAGGCAAACGGCAGCATCACGCAACCGAATTTCTTGGAATACTTGGCCAGCTGCCCCTGGGTGGGCAGACTCATGTCGATGACGCCCAGCACGTTTTGTTCGAGCACTTCCGGCGGGTTGCCCAGCTCGTTGTTGGGATAGATCTCCACCGTGATCTCTCCATTCGTGCGTTGGGCCACGCCTTCGGCAAACATCTGGGCGGCCTTGTTGCCGGCGTGTTCGGCGTTGGCATAGTGACCGAGTTTCAGAACCGTTTTGGCTTCCGAAACGGCGCCTATACTCATGACGGCAACGATCAGCAATGCGACGAAAAGCACCTTTTTCATGATAACTCTCCCCCTAGCGTAAATGGTTGGCAGGGGCCCTACCCCTATACGCGACCCCTACAGGATGGGTGCGGCCGATGCCGCATACAACGACGCCAACTTCTCCGGTCAACCGTACGGCGGGCGGTGATGCTTCTATTGCCCGCCCAATGATTGCGAGATGATCCCCGCATATTTTTTAAGCGCGGCGATTTCCGGTGCGATGCCGCGGTCGTTGTTGATGTAAGAGGGAAAAGTGACACTCACGGCGCCGACCAGACCCTCGCCGAAACCGAACACCGGTGCCGCCAGGCACAAGATCCCGCGGGTGATTTCTTCATCGTCCAGCGCGTAGCCCTGCTTGCGGATCATAGCCAATTCCTGCGCCAGCTTGCCAGGGTCGGTAATGGTCTTTTCCGTGAGTGCTTCCAGAGGCGTTTGGATCAGCGCCTGCAGCGTGTCTTTGGGTGCAAACGCCAGCAGCACTTTCCCCAGGCCGGTACAGTGCAGGGGAAAGGGTTTACCGATTTCGGAGAACAGTTTGATGCCGAAATCCCTGGATTCGATCTTGTCCACGAAAACGCCCCGTGTGCCGTCCAGGACGCCCAGATTGGTGGTGTGGTCGGTTTCCCGGTGCAGGGCCAGCAGGTGGGGTCGCACATGATCGCGCAACTGGAACTGGGACATGACCTCCGCCCCTAGGGAGGCCAGACGCAGGCTGCCGAAGTAGCGCTTGGTTTCCGGGTTGAAGGTGAGATAGCCCAGTTCAGTAAGTTCTTTGAGAATGCGGTGCACGGAGGACTTGGGCAGATCGAGCGCCGCCAGGATTTCCGAATAGGTCAGGCCTTTGTCCTGTCGGGCGACTACCGTTTCGATGACGGTGAAGACTTTGTGCAATGGGTTCATCGGCATCCGGTTTCGGTTCAAGGTCGGTCGACGGGGATATCGCCGGCCATAAAGGTGGAGGAGAGCGCCAAAATATCCATATGTGGAGAAATTATCTAAATGTGGAGAATATGAGGGCCGCATGCGATTGTCAAGCAAAATCATGTGGACACGAATTACGGCCTGGACCCTACTTGACAAAGGGACGCGCCTTTTCTAGCTTTTTTGATTGCTCCTATCCATTCACCTCTTATTAATGCCACGCAACCGGTCGTCTCACACCGGTTGCCGAAAACATAAAGGGATCGCCAGGGAACGTGACAGGAAAACCATCTGACGCTGAATCGCAGCGTGCGGAGGTCGCTTCTTCGCGCACTATCGATTTTTTCATTGGTGAGGTGGCGCACAGCATCTCCATACATTCTGCAGGACCTCTCATGCCGATGACCGGCCTACGAACCCTATTCCAAGGAGTCGATTGATATGGCAACATCGATCGCCGACAGCGGTTTGCCATCGCCTCGCATATCGCTCTGGCGGCGTTTCACCGCCATCGCCCAGCCGTATTTTTTTCCCCGCATTCCCGGCGGGGGCAAGATAACCCTCCTTTTGCTGATCATGCTGCTGGTCTTCCTGTTCGGCCTGCTGGTGGTGCTCGTTTCCGGAATGGTGCTGACCGGCGCGCATTTCGCCCCGCAACTCACCGCTAAAATCGCCGGTGGTCTGTCCGAGGTGGTGCACCATATTTTCCACTCCGACGCTGTCCTGGTGGTGCTCGCGATCCTGGGCATTCCCGTGCTGGTCTTCGCCGGCTTCCGGCGGCATATCCAGGCCCGACGCCAGGCTTGGCTGCTCTTGGCGGCGGTTTTGCTGCTGTCCCTGTCCGTGACCGGCATCAATGTGGCCTTCAGCTACATCGGCAATTATTTCACCAATGCCCTGGTGAAAAAAAACGAGAGCATGTCCTATCTGTATGTGGCGGTCTATTTCAGCGGTTTTCTGGTGGGCATTCCCGTCATGGCCTTCTACAGCTATGTCCGAAGCTATATGGGCATGCACTGGCGGGAGTGGATGACGGGGGAATTTCTAGGAAATTACTTCAGCAATCGCAACTACTACGAGGTCGAGGCCAGCGGGCTGATCGACAACCCGGATCAGCGCATCATGGAGGATATCCGCTCATTTACCCGGACGTCGCTGGCCTTTTTGCTGATCGTTCTGGGTTCCCTGATGGATCTGATTTCCTTTACCGGTATTCTATGGTCCAAGTCCCATCTGCTGGTGGTGGTCGTTCTGATCTACTCCGTGGCCGGCACCCTGCTGACAGCCCTGATCGGGCGGCGTCTGGTGCGCCTCAACTTCAATCAGCTGCGTTATGAAGCGGACTTCCGCTACTCCCTCGTGCATGTCCGCGACAATACCGAATCCATCGCCTTTTATCAGGGCGAAGGCCCTGAGAAGGCCTATGTCGGTGAGCGCTTTCGTATGGTGCTGAAGAATTTCAGTTTGCTGATCGGTTGGCAGCGGAACTTGTCCTTTTTTACCACGGCCTACAGCTATCTGCCGGTGGTGCTGCCCTATCTGGTGCTATTCGGCCCCTATTTCAGCGGCAAGATCGAATACGGCGATATGGTGCAGGCCAATTTCGCCTTTATGCAGGTCTATGGGGCGCTGTCCCTGATCGTCTCCCAGATCGACGACATCACCAATTTTGCCGCCGGCGTTCAGCGACTGGACACCTTCGCGGAAACCATCGCACCGGATAGACCTGTCCTGCCCGAGATTTCCTCGGAGCCGGCCGACCGCTTTTTCCTAGACCGGATGACGCTCAAGACGCCGGACAGCACTCGCACCCTGATCAAGGAGTTGGACTTCACCCTGGATCCCGCCGACGACCTGATCGTGGTCGGCCGCAGCGGCGTGGGCAAAAGCTCGCTGCTCAGGGCCATTGCCGGTCTGTGGACCCGCGGCAGCGGGCGTGTCGGACGGCCGCCCCTGGAGGAGATTTTTTTCCTGCCCCAGAAACCCTACATGCTCCTGGGCAACCTGCGGGACCAACTGCGCTATCCCAAGCTCGACATGACGATTTCGGACGCGGCCCTGCAGCAAATGCTCGAAACGGCGCGGCTGGCCGGTCTGGCCGAGCGCATGGGGGGCTTCGATGTGGTGCTGGACTGGGCCGATGTCCTCTCCCTGGGGGAGCAGCAGCGCCTGGCCTTCGCCCGCCTGCTGATCCACCGGCCCGGTTTCGCCGTCCTGGACGAAGCCACGAGTGCCCTGGATCCGGAAAACGAAGCCCATCTCTACGGCACATTAAAGGCCATGGGGATTCACTACATCAGCGTGGGGCATCGCCCCTCCCTGCTGGACTACCATACCCGGGTGCTTGAACTGGCCGACGAGGCCCACTGGCGGATTTTGCCGGTAGAGGACTATCGCAACCGGGAGGCCCTGCCCTGAGTTTCAATTTATAATTTCAACCTCGGGTGGAGGGCCTGGAGGGGAGCCACCGATCTGGTTTTATTGGGGGGGTGTTGTTACTTTTCTTCCGCGTGGCAGAAAAGTAACCAAAAGAAGACGCCCGTGTCCCGCGTACCCTGCGCGTCGTCCAACCGGCCGGAGCGCGCGGAAACTCGCCCCGCCTTCGCCAAGGCTGCGGCGGGGCTCGGACAGTCCGCGCCCTTTTATCCGGCCGCCTTGCCGATGCTCGGCGCGGGACAAAGGGAAATGCGAAGATCAAAGACTAAGAAACCGTTTCAGGTCCCCTTCGAGGGGGGGGCTACCTGAAGCCTCCCGCTCTGCGGGAAGGGCCTTTCTTCCGGACGGTACATCAAGCACCTTGTAGATATTTGGCCAGACGCTTGCCCAGCGCGATTAACGTGAAGCTCGGCGGCAGACCCCAGGCGGCGGGCACGACCGAACAGTCACAGACGTAAAGGTTCTCGATGGTCGTTTGAAGATCGCTATCCACCAGATCGTTGATTTTGACCGTGCCTCCCGGATGAGCCGCCAGGTACCAGCTGCGATGGATATTGCGGGCGCCGGCATGGGCCAGGATTTCCCGGGCCCGGGCATATCCTTTGAACAGCTTGACCTTGTCGATCTCGCTCAATCGCTTGCGAATCCCGCCCCGATCGGTCAGGCAGCCGCCCAGTTCATCTCTGATCTTGACCATGATGGTCAGGGTCTGATGGTGCCGGTAAAGCTGGCCCAAACGGCCCACCTCGGCATTGAAGACGGCGTGCAGGGTCCAGGGGACGGTCATGTCGGTGATGACATAGCCGTCTTCTTCGCAATGCATGCCGGCGGTCATGGGGATTTCCCGGCCGCCCCGCAGGCCTTCGACAGTTCCCATGACGACGATCAGGGGATCGAAGAAGAAGTCCATTCCGGCGTCATGGATCCCGGTCTTACGCAGGATCAAGGGGGAACCGATGCCGCCGGCGGCGATCACCACCACAGCGGCCCGCACTTGGTGGGTTTGCCTCTTCTTGCGGTAGACAACGCCGACCGCCCGGCCTTTTTCCACCAGGACGCGTTCGACACGGGCGCCGTTGATCAGGCGGGCGCCATTCTGCCGGGCCTCGTCCACAAATAGGCGCCCGCTCCACTTGGCCCCCTCGGGGCAGCCATAGTTGCAGCGGAAGCAATTCGGCTTGCATTTTTCCTGATCGATGAATTTGGGCAGCTTACGCCAGTCATAGCCAAGCTGTCGGGCACTTTCCATAATGCACCGGGCCATGGGGCCCACGAGTTCATCCGCCAGGGGGCCGATGGGCAGTTCGCCGCGAATTTCCGCGATGGCCTCTCGCAAATCAATGCCGCAGGCATCGAACATGGCAAGCGGGGGTTCAAAGGCGCTGGCGTAATAGAACATCGAGCTGCCACCGGTGGTAATGCCGCGCATCATGGCGCACAGGTCGCCGGTGATCAGCAGGCTTTTACCCGGGATGGCCGCAGCCGCCGCAAATTGTGGCATCGTCCCTTTGATGGGTTTGGCGGCGCCCCATTCCAGCATGAGGACGCGATTTCCACGACGGGCTAATTCCCGGCCCACCGTCGCACCGCCGGGACCGGTACCCACGACGAGGACATCTGTTTCTTGGGTTGATGACATGTCCGCTTTCCCTTTCACGTTAGCGGCCGGTTTTATCCATCAGGCGCTGCCGCGAGGCGACGGTTGCCCGGCAGCAAGGGTTGGCAGCTGATTGGTAAGGGTGATTTTCCAATCCACCTGTTCAGGTAGGAATGTCGAAGCGGTCGAATGCGAGGGCGGTTTGCGGTGGATGAGAGCACCGTCGATAGTTGACCATACCGGAAGCCATGTCGTTTGTCATTTCTTTTTCCCAGGGCATCCACCTCAGGGCCCAGGCGTCTAACGAGGTGACGTTTCGCTGGGGAAAATCTTGGCCGGATTGAGGATGTGGTTGGGGTCCAGGGCCTGTTTGATGCGCCGCATGACATCGATCTGGACCGGATTCATGACCAACTTCATAAAATCCCGGCGTTTGTGCCCGATGCCGTGCTCGCCGCTGATGGTGCCCCCCAGGCGGGCCGTGGCCCGGTAGATGTCGCTCAGCAGGTCCGGCAGCAGGGTCTCCCAATCCGCGTCGGGCTGGTCGGGGTTCTTCAGGGGGGTGGCGTGGATATTGCCGTCGGCCGCGTGGCCGTAGACCGGGATGCGCACCCCATAGCGCCGGCCGATAGTTTCCAGTTCCGGCATCAGATCGGTGAGGGCGGCGATGGGCACCACGATGTCTTCCACGGACTGGCGGGGCGCATGGCGCTTGAGCACCCAGATGACCCTTTTGCGGATATTCCAGAAGCCCTCGGCCTCAGCCTCGTCGGCCGCCCGGCGGATCGCCACGGCCTGCCCGGCGCGGCACAGATCCGCCACGGTGTCGGCCTCCCGGGCCACCGTGTCGGCGAAACGGCCGTCCACCTCGAAGAGCAGCGCGGCCCGGGTGCGCTCAAAGGGAAAGTCGTATTTCAGGTCCCGGGCCGACAGGGCAAAGGTCTCGCCGTCCATGAATTCTACCGCTGAAGGGATCAGCCCGCCTTCGGCCATCACCCGGGCCACCAGGGCCACAGCCGTATCCACCCGGTCGAAGAGGGCCAGCAGGGTGACCCGGTGGCTGGGCCGGGGCAGCAGGCGGATGAAAATCTTGGTGAAGATCCCCAGGGTGCCCTCGGAGCCGATCATGAGCTGCACCAAGTCGTAGCCGGTCACATCCTTGACCCGTTTGCCGCCGGCCTGGAAGACGCGACCCTCCGGGGTCACCACTTCCAGACCGTGGATATAGCGGCCGGTGACGCCGTATTTGACAGCCCGACCGCCCCCGGCATTCTCGGCCACATTGCCCCCGATGCAGCAGATTTCCTCGCTCATGGGGTAGCCCGCGAAAAACAGGCCGTGGGGCTTGAGGGCGGCGTCCAGGTGGTTGGTGATGACGCCGGGCTCCACCACGGCCATGAGGTTGCGGGTGTCGATCTCCAGGATGCGATTCATGCGTTCCACGGACAGCACGATGCCGCCGCAGGCCGCCACCGCGCCTCCCGAGAGGCCGCTGCCGCCCGCCCGGGGGGTGACCGGCACCCGGACCTCGTTGGCCAGGCGCATCACGGCCGCCACGGCTTCCGTCGTGGCGGGCATCACCACCACTTCGGGACGCCGGGCATACTTCTGGTCGGACACAGCATCCCGGGCGAATTTGTCCAGCCGCTTGAGGTCCTCGAACACCACGCCGTCGCGACCGCAGATGGCTTCCAGGGCAGCGACGATTTCCGGGGTAACAGGGTTGTAGTGGGTATCTGGCATTGTGCCCCCTTTCTTCTTGCGCCCATAGATAATCGCGCGGCAAGCCCCGCCGGTCGTTTGGCGGCTACAGGGCGATCATGACATGCTTGGTCACCTGGTAGTCATGCACTGCCTCGACGGAAAGATCCTTGCCGAAGCCGGACTGCTTGAAGCCGCCGTGGGGGGTTTCCGAGGCCAGGGGCAGGTGATCGTTGATCCATACCGTACCATACTCCAGACGGGCGGACAGGCGCATGGCCCGGCTCACGTCCCGGGTGAAAAGGGAGGCCGCCAGGCCGAAGTCCACCCCGTTGGCCAGGGCCAGGGCCTCGGCTTCGTCCGTGAAGGGCTGGATGGTGATCACCGGTCCGAAGACTTCCTTTTGAATGATTTCCCAATCCTGGTAAACGTCCGTGATGACGGTGGGGGTGTAGTAATAGCCCCGATCGAATCCATCCGGAGGAGCGCCGCCGGTGAGCACCCGGGCGCCCTTGTCCCGGGCCCGGGCCACGAACCCGGCCACCGTGTCGCGCTGGGCTGCGGAAATGAGCGGCCCCATCTCGACGCCCTCCTCGAAAGGCAGTCCGATCTTCACCTTGCGGGCGGCGGCCACCACAGCTTCGGTGACCTCGGCGAGTTTGCTTTTCTCCACCAGGAGGCGGGTGGCCGCGGTGCAGTCCTGGCCGGTGTTGAAAAAGGCGCCCAGGGCGGTTTTCTCGGCCACCTGGTCGATGTCGGCATCGGCGAAGACCACCACGGGCGCCTTCCCGCCCAGTTCCAGATGGACCCGTTTGACGGAAGCGGCGGCGCCCCGCATGATCCCCCGGCCCGTTTCCGTGGATCCGGTCAGGCTTACCAGGCGGATGTCGGGATGGTCCACGATGGACTGGCCCACGTTTCCGGTGACGATATTGAGCACCCCGTCGGGAAGCCCGGCGTCCCGGGCGATCTCCCCCAGCAGGAGGGTGCTGCGCGGGGTGAGGGAGGCCGGTTTGATGATCGAGGTGCACCCGGCGGCCAGGGGCGGGCCGATTTTCCAGACGGCCATCATGAAGGGGTAGTTCCAGGGGGTGATGCCGGCGGTCACGCCGCACGGTTCTCGGCGGTAGATGGAGGTGGACCCCGGGAAATATTCGCCTGCGTGATGGCCGCCGGTGTCCCGGGCCGCGGCGGCGAAAAAGCGCAGGTTATCCACCGAGAAGGCCAGATCGGCGCCCAGGGATACATTCTGATAAGGTTTCCCGCTGTCTTCGGATTCGATGCGGGCAATTTCGGCGGCCCGTTCTTCCACGAGGTCGGCCATCTTCAGCAGGACCGCCGAGCGCTGGCCGGGGGTCTTGCCGGACCAGCGGCCGTCTTCAAAAGCGGTTTTGGCCGCCTGCACGGCCAGAGCTACATCGGCGGCGTCGGCGTTCGGCACCTGATCGATAATCTCTTCCGTGGCGGGGTTTTCTACATCCAGGTGTTTCTGCGCTTGGGACGGGCACCAGTGCCCGTCGATCCACAAGGCGTTTTCCATAAGAACTCCTTTCGAGTCGGAATATAGACAATTCAGGGTAATTCCATGCAATCGCACAATAGGGCGTTTTCTACCGTAATCAAGTGTCGCAGCGGAGGTTTGGCTTAGTTTCGATCTAAGCCCTCCACCTCTGGTGGAGGACCCGGAGAGGTTTTTCCGATCCGGGGTGGCTTTACATCAATTGGTTCCTTCATTTTCTTTCACGTGAAAGAAAACAGAAGCAAAAGAAAACGCCCGTGTCCCGCTTAATCCTGCGCGTCGTCGAGGTGGCCGGAGCGCGCGGAAACTCGCTTCGCTCAAACAGTCCGCGCGCTTTTATCCGGCCGCATCGCCGATGCTCGGCGCGGGACAAAGGGAAATTCAAAACCAAAACCTCAAAAACTGTTTTCCAGCCCCCTTCGAGGGGGCTTCCTGAGGCCTCCCGCTAAGCGGGAGGAGGCTCATTCTTGACCCAAGCCCTGCCGCTATGCGGGAAGACGATCATTGGCCCCCGGTCGACCCATGCCGGGGACCGGTCTCATCATCGGCCGGCAGCCGCTTTTCAGCCATTCGCTGCTCTTCCACGAACTGCAGCACATCTTCCGTCACGTCGCCGGTGGCGTAATCGCCGTCGAAAAAGGCCATGTGCGGTTTGGTGAAGCTCAGCTTGCCCTTGCGGGTGATGGCTTCCAGCAGTCCCTCCACGTCCTGGTAGACCAGAGCGTCGGCCCCGATCTGCTTCCGGATGTCGTCTTCCGTGCGGTTGCAGGCGATATATTCGTCCCGGGCCGGCAGATCGATGCCATAGAGGTCGGGCCAGCGCAGGGGCGGGGCGGCCGAGGCGAAGACCACCTGGCGGGCGCCGTTGCGGCGCATCAGCCGGACGATGTGCCGGGAGACGTTGCCGCGCACGATGCTGTCATCCACCACCAGCACATTGCGGCCCCGCACCTCGAAATCGATCAGGGAGAGTTTGTAGCGGTTGGCCTTCTGCCGCTCCGCCTGGCCGGGCATGATGAAGGTGCGCCCGATGAAGCGGTTTTTGACGATGGCCTCGGTATAGCGCACCCCCAGTTCGTGGGCGCAGGCCAGGGCCGCCGTCACCGCACTCTGGGGGGCCGGCACCACCACATCGAAACGCATGTCCGGCAGAACCTTTTTGATTTTGGCGGCCAGGTTCTGCCCCATCCGCAGCCGGGCGCGGTAGACGCTGACCCCGTTCAGAAAGGCGTCCGGCCGGGCGAAATAGATATATTCGAAAGCGCAGGGTCGAAAGGTCTTCTGCTGCACGATCCGCTGCCGGACCCGTCCCTCCAGATCGACAAAGACGACTTCGCCGGGGGCCACATCCCGGTGGTAGTCGAATCCCAGAAAGTCGAACATCCCGTTTTCGGAAGCAAAGATATGGGCCTCCCCGCCGGCGGTGGTGCGGCGGCCCCAGACCAGGGGGCGGATGCCGTGGGGGTCGCGAAAGGCGATCAGCCCCTTGCCGGCAATCAGGGCCACCACCGAGTAGGCCCCCTGCACGCGCCGGTAGACACTGGCCACCGCGCGGACAATCGCATCCAGGAAATCACCTTCGCCCGGCCGGGCCAGGGACGAGGCGAATACATTCAGCAGCACCTCGGCGTCGTTGTGCGAATTGACCTGCCGAAGATCCCGGGTATACAGCTCTTCCCGGAGCTGCCAGACGTTGAACAGATTACCGTTGTGGACCAGGGCGATGCCGTAGGGGGAGTTGACCTGGAAGGGCTGCACATCCTCCGCACTGCCCCCGCCGACCGTGGCATAGCGCACGTGGCCGATGCCGAGCCGGCCTTCGAGCTTGGCCAGGTCCTGGGGCCCGAAGACTTCGCGCACATAACCCAGGCCCTTCTTCTGGTGAAAGCGATCGCTGCAGGTCACGATGCCGGCGCTGTCCTGACCGCGATGCTGCAAGGCGGTCAGGCTTTCCACCATGGCCAGGGCCACCGGTTGATCTGAAATGAGGCCGACGATGCCGCACATGGGGGCTCCCTTATTTTCGGTTTGCGTTTGGACGGATCCCTGATTACAAATAAAAAATTCACCCTTATGGTGGGTCGAAGCCCACCGAGTGTCAACACCATGCACCGGAACCCATTGGAGAGCACGTGACCCCTCATGAACGCAACACGCTGATCACCACCTCACTGGGCCACTTCCTGAGCCACTTCAACATGCTGGTGTTTCCGGCGATTTTAATCCCGCTGAGCACCCGGCTCCACATGCCCCTCGCAGAAGTGCTGGGCCTTTCTTTCTGGATGTATCTGCTTTTCGGGGTCACGGCCCTGCCCTGGGGGCTGGCGGCCGACCGTTTGGGGGCCAAACCGCTGATGGCGATTTACTACGCCGGGGCCGGGTGCTGCGGCCTGGCGGCAGCGGGCTGGATCGATGCCCCTCGCCTGCTGGCGCCGGCCCTGGCCGGCATCGGGTTGTTCTCCGGCATCTATCATCCTGCCGGGCTGGGCCTGATCTCCAAGCAGGTGACCCGTATCAGCTATGCCATGGGCATCAATGGGATGTTCGGTAATCTGGGGCTGGCCACGGCGCCCCTGGTGGCCGGTGCGGTGACCTGGCTCTGGGGGCCGCAGGCGGCCTATTTTGTCCTGGGGGCGGCCAATCTGGCGGGCCTGATGGTCATGATCCTGCTGCCGCTGCCGGTGGAGGGCGGTGCGGTCGCCCGGGCGGACGATCCCAACGGCGGCCGCGGATTCGTCATTCTGCTGGTGGCCATGATGCTGGGCGGAATCGTCTATCGGGGCGGCACGGTGATTCTGCCGGCCTATTTCGAGCTCCGCAATCCGGATGTCCTGAAATGGCTGGGAGAGCAGCTCCCGAACGGTTTTTCCGGCAACCTGGTGGCCACGCTTCTGACGTCGGCTATCTTCGTCGTGGGCATGCTCGGGCAGTATATCGGGGGGCGGGTTGCCGAGCGCTACCCGCTGGCACCAAGCTACTTGCTCTTTCATTTGATCACCATTCCGCCGGCCTTTGCCATGGCCTGGGCCTTCGATATGCCGCTGATCCTGCTGGCTCTGGTTTACTTCTTTTTTTTGCTCGGCATGCAGCCCATCGAAAATACCCTGGTCTCGCAACTCACCCCGCCGCACTGGCGTCACGCCGCGTTCGGCATGAAGTTCGTGCTGACCTTCGGCATGGGTGCCCTGGCCGTGAAAGGCGTGCAGGCCATTGAAAGCAACTATGGAATTTCCTGGGTCTATCCGTCCCTCGGGTGTGTCTCCCTGCTTCTGGTGGCGACCATCGGTGTTCTCATCATCCGGATGAGATCCGAAGGAAGTGCGCACCATCGGTTTGCGCATTGACGGTCTTCGGGCACCCGCTTTCACGATTTCCCGAAGACGGCTGACGGCTGCGATGACGCTTTCATTTGCGGGCCAAACGGCTGTCGGGATGCCGGCAGCTGTGGTATGATGCATGTATTTGCCCGGGCGCGCGGCGGATCAAGGGGTTGGCATTCCGGGCCCCAATGGGCCGCACGGTTGCCTGGCGGAACGCATCCGGAATGATGCGGACATGACGGGAAGGCGGGACCGGCGACCTTCGAACGGCGCCCCGATCTTGCCTTCAAACGGAACCTCAGGAGACCGACGATGGCAGACAGGCAGCGACCCTTTGACTCGATCTATTCCCACGGCTTCGTCCGGGCCGCCGTGGCGGTGCCCTCCCTGCGGGTGGCGGACTGCCGCTACAATGTCGAACGCCTGCTGGCCCTGGCGAAAAAAGCGTCCCGGGACCATGCGGTCCTGGTCGTGTTCCCCGAACTGGGGCTTTCGGCCTATTCCAACGAAGACCTCTTCCAGCAGGAGGCCCTGCTGGATGCCACCCTTGCGGGCTTGGCCCAAGTCAAGGCGGCCTCCCGTGAGCTTGCGCCCCTTCTTCTGGTGGGCGCGCCCCTGCGTCTGGAGGGCAAACTGTTCAACTGCGCCGTGGTGCTCTACCAGGGCCGGATTCTGGGGGTCGTCCCCAAGAGCTATCTGCCCAATTACCGCGAGTTTTACGAGATGCGGCAGTTCGTCGCTGCCCGGCAGGCGCTTCACAGGGAGGTGAACTTGCTGGGGGAGACGGTGCCTTTCGGCAACGATCTGATTTTCGAGGCGCTCAACTTGCCGGGCTTCGCCCTCCATGCGGAGATCTGCGAAGACATCTGGGTGCCCATTCCACCCAGCACCTATGCCGCGCTGGCCGGCGCCACGGTGCTGGCCAACCTGTCGGCCAGCAACATCACCGTGGGCAAGACCGACTACCGCCGCCTGCTGTGCGCCTCCCAGTCCGCCAAATGCCTGGCGGCCTATCTCTATTCCGCGGCCGGCTTCGGCGAGTCCACCACCGATATGGCCTGGGACGGCTATGCGGTCATCTATGAGAACAGCGAACGTCTGGCCGAATCCGAGCGCTTCCGACAGGCGGAGCAGCTCATCATGGCGGACATCGATCTGGACCGCCTGGTGCAGGACCGCATGCGCACCACCAGCTTCAACGACGCAGCCGCCGACCACCGTCAGCAGGTTGCGGCCGTGCGCCGCATCCCGTTTGCTTTCGATATCCCCCGGGAGGTAATCCCGCTCCGGCGCGAAGTGCCACGCTTCCCCTATGTCCCCCGGGACCCCTCCGTGCTGGATGAGCGCTGCTTCGAGATTTACAACATCCAGGTCCAGAGTCTGATCCAACGGCTGAAGGCCTCCGGCATCGAAAACATGGTCATCGGTGTCTCGGGCGGTCTCGACTCGACCCAGGCCCTGCTTGTGGCGGCCAAGGCGGCCGATGAATTGGGATGGCCCCGGGAGCGTATCTACGCCACCACCATGCCGGGATTTGCCACCAGTTCCTCCACCTTGCGCAATGCCCACCGTCTGATGGCCGCCCTGGGGGTCCGGGCCAGTGAAATCGACATCAGGCCCTCCTGCCGGCAGATGTTCCAGGATATCGGACACCCCTATGCCCAGGGGGAGCAGGTCTACGACATCGCCTTCGAGAATGTCCAGGCCGGGGAGCGCACTTCCCATCTCTTCCGGCTGGCCAACCACCATCGGGCCCTTGTTTTGGGGACCGGCGACCTCAGCGAACTGGCCCTGGGCTGGATGACCTACGGGGTGGGCGATCACATGTCCCACTACAACGTCAACGCCTCGGTTCCCAAGACCCTGATCCAGCACCTCATCCGCTGGGTTTCCACGACCGGCCAGTTTTCCGAAGCGACCAACGACGTCCTGCAAGCCATCCTGGCCACGGCCATCTCCCCCGAACTCGTGCCGGACGCGGCCGGTCCCGGCGAAGAACCCGCCCAGCGCACGGAAGACGTCATCGGCCCCTATGAGCTGCATGACTTCTACCTGTACTATGTGCTGCGCTTCGGCTACCGGCCGCGCAAGGTGGCCTTTCTGGCCCGGGCTGCCTGGGAAGACAAGACCCGCGGCTCCTGGCCGGGCACCCTGCCGGCGGCGCAGCGCCACGCCTATTCCCTGGCCGTCATCAAGAAATGGCTGGCCGTCTTTCTGGACCGCTTCTTCCGCACCAGCCAGTTCAAACGTTCGGCCCTGCCCAACGGCCCCAAGGTGGGATCGGGGGGCTCCCTTTCCCCCCGCAGCGACTGGCGCGCCCCGAGCGATGCCGAAGCCGCGGTCTGGTTGGACGATCTTGCCGAAAACGTTCCTGATTGACACCTTCTTCCGCCAGCCGTGCCAGGCGTTGAAGGACATCTTCCCGAAGATCTTCCTGGTAGCTCGCGGCATCCTCTGTGCGTAATGGTTCACGTATGGACTTAGTTTCGATCTGAGCCCTCCATCTTAGGTGGAGGATCCGGAGAGGTTTTACCGATCCGGGGTGCCTTTACATCAATTGGATCCTTCCTTTTCTTTCCCGTGAAAGAAAAGGAAGCTAAAAGAAAGCGCCCGTGTCCCGCTTAACCCTGCGCGTCGTCGAGACGGCCGGAGCGCGCGGAAACTCGCTTCGCTCAGACAGTCCGCGCGCTTTTATCCGGCCGCATCGCCGATGCTCGGCGCGGGACAAAGGGAAATTCAAAACCAAAACCTCAAAAACCGTCTTCAGGCCTTCTTCGAGGGGGCCTCCTAAGGCCTCCCGGTTTGCGGAAGGAGCCTCGCGGGATAGGACCGTGATGACGCTAGGGCGTGGGGGCCTTGGGCTTGCGGCCGCTTTTGGTCTTGCGGCCGATGAGGTAGCTCATTGAGACGAACAGCAGGGAGATGGCCAGCATGACGGTGGAGAGCGCATTGACCTCCGGGGTGACCCCCATGCGCACCATGCCGTAGATGTAGAGGGGCAGCGTGGTGGAGCCGGCCGGTGCCACCATCAGGGTGATGATGAAGTCGTCGATGGAGATAATGAAGGACAGCATGGCGCCGGAGATGATGCCCGGCATGAGCAGGGGCAGGGTGATGTGGCGGAAGGTGCGCCACTCGTCGGCGTAGAGATCATGGGCGGCCTGCTCGAGGGTGGTGCCCATCCCTTGGAGGCGGGCCCGGATGGGCAGGAAGGCGAAGGGGATGCAGAACACCGTGTGGGCCAGGACCACCCGGCCCAGACCGATCTCCAGATGCAGGGCGGTGAAAAAGGACAGGGTCGCTACGGCGGTGACGATTTCCGGCATGGTCATGGGCAGCATCAGGATGCCGTAGGATACTCCCCGCCCCCGGAAGCGCCCGCCGCGGGCCAGCACCAGGGCGGCAAACACCGCTACCACGGTGCCTACGGCCGTGGCGCTGAAGGCCACGATCAGGCTGTTGATCGCGGCCCGCTGCACATCGTCATTGGCAAAGGCCTTGAGGTACCACTCCAGGCTGAAACCATGCCAGATCGTGGCCGAGCGGCTGGAATTGAAAGAGAAGATGATCAGGAGCACGATAGGGACATACAGGTAGAGGAGAAACAGCCAGGAAGTGGTGGCGAAGCCGGGAAACCGCCCGATGGCGAAGCGTTTTTCGCCGTTGCCCTTGTCGGTCCTGGTCATGACGGCCCCCATCAGCTTTCCCCCTCCAGTCTCATTTTGCGCCCCGGCCCCCAGACATAGACCATCATGGCCAGCAGAACGATGGCCATCAGAATCAGGGCCACGGCCGAGCCGAAAGGCCAGTTGCGGGAACCGCCGAATTGCAGCTGGATCAGGCTGCCGATCATGAGGTGCTTGCCGCCCCCCAGCAGATTGGGAATGATGAAGTCGCCCAGGCAGGGCACGAACACCAGCAGGCTGCCGGCAATGACGCCCGGCATGGCCAGGGGCAGGATCACGTGGCGCATGAGCTGCCGGCGGCTGGCGTAGAGATCGTGAGCCGCCTCGAAGAGGCTGAAGTCCAGCTTTTCCACCCGGGCGTAGATGGGCAGGACCATGAAGGGGATGTGGGTGTAGACCAGCCCCAGGAAGATGGCGAAATTGGTGTAGAGCATCGTCAGGGGTTCGTGGATGAGCCCGATCTTGATCAGGAAGTTGTTGATCAGGCCGGTGTCCCGCAGGAGTAGAATCCAGCAGTAGGCCCGGATCAGGAGATTGGTCCAGAAGGGGATCGTCACCAGGAAGACCATCAGGTTCTTGCGGCGGGGCGGCTGGCGGGACATGTAGTAAGCCGTGGGAAAGCCGATCAGCAGGCAGAGCACCGTGGTCACCAGGGCCAGGACAAAGGAGCGCCCGAAGATACGCAGATAGGCTGAGTTGAAGACCAGCTTGTCCATCAGGTTCCGTTCGAACAGGAACTGGATATAGGCTTCCAATGAGAACTGGGGCGTGACGCCGCCGTAGGGGTTGGCCTTCATGAAGGAGAAGACGATGATGATGGCGATGGGCACCACCATGAAAATGCCGATGATGCCCAGGGCCGGAGCCAGGCCCAGGGCCCGTCGCGTGGAGGCGTTTTGCAGGATGCGCATCAGTCGGCCAGCACCCGGGCGGCGCCCTCGGTCACCAGGAGGGTGACGGGTTCGTCCACCACGAAGCGGGTTTCACCGGTCAGGGTGTTGCGCCCCCGGGCCACCAGGCGCACCTCGCTTTCGTCCAGGCGGACATGGTAGTTGGTGTCCGTACCGATATAGATGCACTGCTCGATTCGGCCCGGGAGCCCATCCTGGCCATCGTCGGTCTTGGCAAGCCGGATCTTCTCGGGACGGATGGCCAGCGTTATGGCATCGCCGATTCGGCGCGTGTCCGGTGCAACGGCGCAGAAGGTCGTCCCCGGGCCGAGGGTGCAGCGGATCCCGTCCGCTTCCAGGGCGGTCACCGTGCTGCGGATGAAATTGGTCTCGCCGATGAAGTCGGCCACGAACCGGTTGACGGGCTGTTCGTAGATGGCGACCGGCTGGCCCTCCTGCTGGAGGCGGCCCATGGACATGACGGCGATGCGGTCGCTCATGGTAAGGGCCTCCACCTGGTCGTGGGTGACGAAAACAAAGGTGATGCCGGTCTGGCGCTGGAGGTTTTTGAGCTCCACCCGCATTTCCTGCCGGAGTTTGAGATCCAGGGCGGAGAGGGGCTCGTCCAGCAGCAGGACCTTGGGCTGGGGCGCCAGGGCCCGGGCCAGGGCCACGCGCTGCTGCTGGCCGCCCGAGAGCTGGTCGGGCATGCGGTCGCCGAAATCCTCCATTTTGACCAGCGCCAGCATGCGGGCGCTGGTACGCGCGATCTCCCCGGCGTCGCGTCCCAGCATCTTGAGGGGAAAGCCCACGTTCTCCGCCACGCTCATGTGGGGGAAGAGGGCGTAGTGTTGGAAGACCGTGTTCACCGGCCGTTCCTGGGGCGCCAGCCCCCGGATGCTTTCTCCGAAGAGGTCGATTTCACCCTCGGTGGGGTATTCAAAGCCGGCGATCAGCCGCAGGAGGGTGGTCTTGCCGCAGCCCGAAGGCCCCAGCAGGGTGAAGAATTCATTGTCCTGGATGGTGAGGGAGACGTGGTCGAGGGCCGTCACCGGCTGGCCGCTGTGCCCCTCGAACACCTTGGTGACATTCTTGATTTCTATGGCCGGTTGCGACATGGCGAGGATGCTCCCTGTGAACAAAAAAACCGGGCGCAGGCAAACGTCGCGCCTCTATAGCAAATAATCGAGCGTTTCGGCAATCGGATTTCGGTAACTTCCGTCTGCCGGCCCGATCGGGCGTGGACCGCGCTCAGCACAACCGGTCCTTGAGGCTGAACCAGCGGTAGACCAGCGGCAGAAACCACGGGCGCCCCTCGTAAAACGGGATGGCCCGGAATTTCAGGCCGGCAAAGGCGCTATGGCCCGCAACGGTTCCCTGGATCAGGCCGGCCAGCTTTTCCCCCAGGTGGGTGGCCAGGGCCACCCCGTGGCCGCAGTAGCCGCCCGCGAAATAGACGCCGTCTTTTTGCCCCAGGTGCGGCAGGTGGTCCACCGTAAACCCCAGCTTGCCCCACCAGGCGTAGTCCACCGCTGTGGACCGCAGCTGGGGGAAGATGGCCATCATGTTGTCCCGCATGTGGCGGGCGTTTTCCGCTATGGACCGGTCCGTGAAGGGGGGGCGCCCGCCGAACAGGATCCGGCGGCCGTCCGGCGAGGGCCGGAAATAGTAGAGAAAGGTCTTGGTGTCCGCGATCATCCGTCCTTTGGGGATCAGGGCCCTGACACGCTCGGGGGGCAGCGGCGCCGTGGCGATCATCAGGCTGCGGGCCGGCACGATCCGGCGGCGTATCCAGGGCGTCAGGGCGCCGGTGTAACCGTTGGTGGCCGCGATCACCTTCTCCGCCCGGATCAGGCCGCCGTCGGTTGTCACCGCCAGGCGGCCGGGCCTGCCCGTGATGCCGAGAGCCGTGACCTTTTCATGCAGGCCCACGCCCGCCTCCCGGGCCATCCGGATCAGCCCGGCGATGTAGCGGGCCGGCTGAATCCCGGCGTCATTCTTTTCGAGCAAGGCCCCGTGGTAGACCGGCGAGTCGACTTCTTCCCGGATTCGTTCGGCCGGTACCCATTCGGCGGTATGCCCGATCCGCTCGGCCATGAATGCCCGGGACCGCTTAAGGGCCTCGGCATGGCGGGGTTTGAAGGCCGCATAGAGAAACCCGCTGCGCCGGAAAGCGCAGTCGATGCCGCCCTCCTGGACCAGGTGTTCCACGGCATCCACGGCGGCCACGGATTCCCGGTAGAGCCGGCGGGCCGCATCAAGGCCGTAGCGTTTGGCCACCACCGTCAGTTCGGCGCTGAGGCCGCTTAAAACCATGCCCCCGTTGCGGGCGCTGGCGCCGGTGCCCAGCGGTTTGGCATCGATTACCGCGACCTCATGGCCTGCCTGGCGCAGCCGTATGGCGGCGGTGGTGCCGGTGCAGCCGCTGCCCACCACGAGAATTTCGGTTCGCTCGGGCGGCGGGTCCGGGAAGGCCGGCAGCAGGCCGTCATCCCACCAATAGTTGGTTTCCCTGATCGCGTTCATGGCCGCGCTATTCCGGCAGGGGCGGACGGACGCCCTTGGGCAGCGTGCCGTCGTCCTCGAAGACGATACGCCCCTCGAAGATGGTTGTCGCCACCCGGGCTTGGGGGATGTCCTCGATGGGAATTTCGTAGAGGTTGCGGTCGATGACAACGAGATCGGCCAGTTTGCCCACCGTTATGGAGCCCAGCTCCGTTTCGAGAAAGTTGGTATAGGCGCCGCCCAGGGTGTAGGCCTTGAGCGCCTCTTCCAGATCGAGGCGTTCCTCTTCCGGCGGCAGGACGCCCATGTCCCCGTAGGACAGCTCGGTGCCCGGTTCGGGAACATAGCGGTAGGCGGGGTTGCGCCCGTAGTGGCGATCGAAAATGCGGCGGGGGATCCGGCGGGTCACGGCACTGTACAGGGCCCGCATGGAATCCGGCGGCACCACCGAGAAGTCGGAATGAAAGGCCAGGTTTACGCCATGGGCGAGAAAGCTTTGCTGGGGGTACTGCTGCTGGAAAGCCCGCTCCCGGCCCAGGTAGTCCACATAGAATTCCCAGAAGTAGTCGTCGATGACGGGCCAGTAGGGGGCGATGAGGGCCGTGACGCCCATGGCGGCCATGCGGGGCTTATCCTCCGGGGCCACCAGCTGCAGGTGGGCCAGGACCGGCCGCCGGTCACGGAGGGGGGCGCCGGTGTCGCGCTGCAGGGCTTCCAGCACGTCGAGCACGTAATGCACGGCGCCGTCGCCGATGGCGTGGACGTGTACCTGGCCCCCGGCCCGGTGCACGCGGTCGAAGGCGTCTTGTAAGGCCGCCTCGTCCCAGTCCTTCAGGCCGCGCCAGTTATCGTCACGATGGGCGTAGGGCGCCAGCAGGTAGCCGGTTTCCTCCTCGATCACCTCGTCGGCGAAGAACTTGAAGACATCGGTTTTGAAATGGGGGGTGTCGAACTGGCGGGACAATTCCAGGGCGCGGGCGATGTCCGCCCGAAAATCCCTTTCGGGCATGATGCGCCAGGCGCCCCGGTAGCGGACGGTCAGCCGGCCTTCCTGGGCCAGTTCGTGATAGGCCCGGGCCACTTCCGGTTCGTCCAATTCCAGGATGGCATCCAGGGCGGTGGTGATCCCTTCGCGGTTGAGCCATTGCTGCAGCCAGAGCAGCGCGGCCTTGACCTGTTCCTTGGTGGGGCGGGGAATATGGGGCCGCACCAGGTTCATGGCCGCTTCCTGGAGCAGGCCGGCGGGCTCCCCGGTGGCCGGATCCCGCTTGATGACCCCGTTGGGCGGATCGGGGGTCTGGGCCGTGATGCCGGCCACGGCCAGCGCCCGGCTGTTGACCCATAGGGAGTGGCCGTCTTTAGAGAGAATCGAGATGGGCCGTTTGGCGTCAATAGTGTCGAGCCATTCCTTGCGGGGGCCGATGCCGTCGAACGCCGCCCGGCGGAAGCCGGCGCCCTGAATCCAGGGCGTATCCGGATGGGCCTGGACGTAGCGGGCAGCCGCGTCCAGGTAGGCCTTTTTCTGGTCGTCTTCGTTGACGTCGAACAGGCTCAGACAGAAGACGTGCCGCCAGGCGCCGTGCACCGGATGCATGTGGGCGTCCACGAAGGCCGGCAGCACCATTTGGCCGTCCAGATCGATGGTTCGGGTGCGAGGCCCGATGAAGGCGGCCGCCCCCTGATCGTCACCCACGTAGACGATGCGCCGGCCGCGCACGGCCACGGCCGCGGCGCGGGAATGCGGGATTTCCTGGGTGAAGACGTTTCCGTTCGTCAGCACCAGGTCGGCGAACGCGGCGGTGGAAGTTTGGGTCGACATAGCGCTTATCCTTGAATCCGTAGCCCCGGGGACGAAAACCCGTCGGCCAGGGCAAAACGTGGGGGATACCCGGCATCGGGCATCCCCCAATGGTGAAGATTTCCCGCTTTGCGGGACTTTCCGTTCTATCGAGCCCCCGGGGTGGGCGTGCGCCGCAGAGATACATCGGTATCTTGAAAACGCAAACCGTGCGCCCAACGCCGATGCAGGGCCCAAAAGACTATTTTGAGAAGTGTTCTACTGCTTGACTTTGGTCCAGACCTTGTCCAGCAGCCGGATGGCTTTTTCCGAGCACTGGGGATGGAAATGGACCGGAACGCCCTCCGGCACGGTGAGTTCGGGCGCGCCCCGCAATTCTTCTTTCAGGAATGCTTCACTGCCCTTGATGGCGTTGGCGTAGCCGGAGAAATTGGTCTGGAGGGCGGCGTTTTCCGGCTGCAGCATGAAGACCATGAATTTGATGGCGTTTTCCCGGTTCGGGGCGCCCTTGGGAACGGCCAGGTTGTCGGCCCAGCCCAGGATGCCTTCCTTGGGGTACATGTATTTGATGTCGGGGTTGGCCTTGCGGGCCCGCATGGCAGAGCCGTTCCAGCAGCCGGACATCATTACGTCGCCGGACACCAGACGCTCGTGAATGCCCTCGGAGCTGTACACCTTGACATAGGGTTTCTGGGCCATCAGAAGATCGAGGACTTCCTGCATCTGGGCGGGGTCTTCGTTGCACTGGGGATAGCCCTTGAAAACCAGGGCCAGGTTGGTGTTCTCCTCGGAGGAGTCGAACATGCCGATTTTGCCTTGCAGTTCGGTCGGTGGCATGAAGAGGGTGGCCAGGGTGTCTTCGGAGGGGTTGTAGGCGGAGGTGTTCAGGCAGAAGGAGGTGCTGCCGTAGTTCCAGGGGACGGTGTATTCGTTTTTAGGGTCCCAGGGAGGGCCTTTCATGGCATCCACGATATTGTCGTAGCCTTTGAAGCTGGCGGCGTCGACCTTCTGGATCAACCCTTCGTCGATCAGGATGGTGACGAAGTTGTGGGTCGGTACGATGATGTCGTAGGCCCCGCCGCCGGATTTCAGCTTGGCCAGCAGGGTTTCGTTGGAATCGTAGATGTCGAGGGTCACCTTGATGCCGGTTTCCGCCTCGAATTTCTTGATCAGATCGGGGGCCGTGTAGTCCGACCAATTGTAGAGGAAGAGCTCCCCTGCGGCCAGGACCGGGCCGGCGGAAACCACGAGGACCAGCAGACACGCCATGCATACAGCTATCCGTCTCATTGCAGCATCTCCTTTCATGAATGGGGGAACAGCCAGGTAGGAACGGCATTTCTCCTACCATGTCGGCCCCGGAGGATTCAAGCGCTATATGAAGACGGGGGACATTTTTTATTGGACTGATGCGGCAGCCCCTGTCGAGGGGTTCTGCCGCGGCGACGGGGGCAACCGTCAGCTTCAGCCGGCCAAATGACGGATCAATTTTGCGGCTTCATCGATGCTGGCGGCGGGATGAATTTCGAAATGGACAAAGGGTGTGTACTGCTCGGTCATCTTCATGACCTCCAGTGTGGAGCCTTCGACAATGCTGTAGCCCCTGCCTTCCGAGGGGAAAGTGCCCCAGTCTCTGAGAATCCCTTTCTCCCGGTCGTTTTTAACCATGTCCATCAGAATTTCCCAGCCCTTGCCCCGCTCGCGGGGGTCGATGGGGATACGGGCCGGGTCCAATGTCCAAAGTAGAAGATATTTGCTCATGGTAAGACTCCTGTGGTTCATCGGGCGTTAAAATCAAGGATCGTGGCCATCAAAACGGTGGGCAGCCTCCGGGGAACACCTGCTTTTCCACCGGAGGCCTCGACCGGGCAGTTTAAGATATCTCATTGGTTTCCCTCCCTTGTTCAAAGGGCCGATGTGCGGACGAGGGGAACGCTTGACAAATGAGCGGGTTTTTCTGAAAGCGTAGACTAATTCGACGGTGGTGCCACGGTTGGGCGGCGTCGGGGTGTCATATCTGTAGAAAGATCGCTTCGGGTGAAAGCAGGGGGGGGGGGGCGAAGAACGTCAAATCGGCCCTGAATGGATATTATGGTTACATCATAAGACTGAACGCAACCGATGCCACATGACAACGTGAAAATTTCAACCGTCCCAACGGTGGAGCATGTGGTGGGATATTCCCAGGCGCTGGTGGAAGCGCATTTCTGAGAGGCGATCCGTTGCGTCTGGCTGAAATCGTCTTACTCTAATCCAAAGCCGACCAGGGATCCTGGGGCCCTGCGAAAGCAGCGCCGCCTTTCCCTCCCAATATGTGACGGAGAAACGAATGAAAACGCGACAGATCAAGGAGTTGATGGTCCCTATCTCGGACTATGCCACCATCCACGAAGACGCCACCATCGCGGCGGCCATTGAAGCACTCGAAAATGCCAACAAGCGTCATGGCGACAAACCCTATCGCCATCAGTCCCTGGTCGTCGTCGATGCCGACCGCCATGCCGTGGGCCGCCTGAGCCAGGTGGATATCATGCATGCCATGGAGCCCCGTTACAAGGATCTGGGGGACGCGCGTTGGATCGGCCGGTCGGTGCTTACCCGGCATGCCCTGGTTGTCCTGCGAGAGAAATTCCATCTCTGGGAGCAGCCCCTCGAAGAAATCTGCCGGATCATCGATACCCAACGGGTTAAGAATTTCATGCAGATTCCCACCGAAGGTGAATTCGTGGAGGAGACCGACACCATGAACATCGCGATGCACCGCATTGTCATGGGGCGCCATCACAGCCTGTTGGTCACCCGCAACAAGGAAATCGTCGGTATCCTGCGCTCCACCGACCTGTTCAACACCCTTTACGATATGATGGAAGAGTGCCCCATACGCTAGGTGTCGGTACCCCGCTAATTGCCCTGCACAGGGTCCGCTTCCGCAGGGGATTCCCGTCGGCCCAGGTCATGTTTTCCGAACGGCCATTCGACCACAAACACCAAGCGGTCCCTGAGGCGGACGAAACCAAGAGGCCAACCCCATGGCCATCGATATCGCCACCACCATGATCGATCGAATTATCGGCCGGCGCCGGCGGTGAGGATGAGCCCTCTTTTAAATCGTCCGACCACTGAGGATGACGGCCTATCCTTGCGGGAATTTGAGATTCAGTGCGGCATTGCGCTTTCAGGGCAGGCATGCTATCCGGATTCAGGGACTGCCCCGGGCGGCCCTGTCCGACATCTGATGCTCCTGCCCTCCAGCCCTGGCTGATTTCGACGAAGTCCTGCCGCCCTATGTCCCACGACCGATGGGACGACGACCGCACCCGTGCAAGTGGCTGCATCTGCACACGACAGCTTGGTAATCGCACGGTGACGCGCAAGCGATTGAGCGTTTGTTTCATTCTCACACCAACAAGGGAGGGAAACGATGAAAAAGGTCATGCTTTTTGTGGTGCTGTTGGTGCTGGTGGGCGCTCCCCTGGCCCAGGCGGCAGGCGGCGCTTCGGCCGAAAAGGCGAAAGCCGAGGGCAAGGCCGTCTTCTACGCCAACATAACGGCCATCGAACCGATCATGGACGCGTTCAGCAAGACGTACGGCGTGCAGGGGGAATACACGCGCATTTCCACTTCCAAGTTCTTCGCCACCGTGTCCACCGAGCACCAGGCCGGCAAGCTGCTGGCTGATGTGCTGCAATCCCCCCTGCCCATCATGGATCTTCTGGAAAACCAGGGCGTGCTCACGGCCTACGCCTCACCTTCGGCCGCGGCCTATCCGGAGTGGACCCGCAAGGACCCCAAGATTCAGATTTTCGGCATCGAATATGTGGCCCTGATCTATAACAAGGAACTGGTCAAACCGGCCGACGTTCCCAAACGTTACGAGGACCTCACCGACCCCAAATGGCGCGACAAGATCGTCATGGCCAACCCGTCCTCCCATGCCACCACCATCTCCTGGCTGGTGGGCTTGAAGGAGAAGGTCTTCCCCTCGGAAGCGGCCTGGATGGATTTCCTGAAAGGCCTGGCGGCCAACAAGCCCATGTTCGTGCGCTCTTTCGGACCCACCCCGGCCCCCGTGGAAAGCGGCGAGAAGCTGATCGCCATCTCCATGCCCAAGTATATCATCACCAAAGCCCCGGCCCCCCTGGACTGGGCCCATGTGTCGCAACCCCTGCTGGGCACCCCTCGGGGGATCGGCCTTTCCGCCACTGCGCCAGACCCCGAGGCCGGCAAGTTGTTCATGGATTTCTGGCTGTCCAAGGCGGCCATGCAGATGCTGGCCGACCAGGTGGGCGAATACGTCCTGCACCCGGGCGTCTATCCCCCCATCGCGGGCATCGACAAGGCCGAGGTCCTGCCGGTGCGCACGCTTTCCGACGCTGAAATCCGAAAGTGGGGCGCCGAATTCAAGAAGATTTTCGACGTGCCCTGATCCAACGGGCGCGGTTTGCCCCGTCCTCTGAATGACTTCCCTGAAGACTGCTGGCGCGGTCTTCAGGGCTTTCCTGGAAAAGCGACGATGGAAATACGCATCAGCGGTGTGAGCAAGATCTATCATTCCGAAGGCAAGCAGATCAACGCCCTGGACCATGTCGATCTGACCATTCCGGCCAATCGGATCTTCACCCTCCTGGGCCCGAGCGGCTGCGGCAAGACCACGCTGCTGCGCTGCATCGTGGGGCTGGAGATGCCCGACGAGGGGGAAATCGCCATCGGCGAGGAGATCGTCTGGTCCCGGCCGAAGAACATCTTCGTACCGCCGGAAAAACGCGGGCTCAGCATGGTGTTTCAAACCTACGCCATCTGGCCCCACATGACGGTCTTCGACAATGTGGCCTATCCCCTGCAGGCCCGCCACGAGCCCCGGGATGCCATTCGGGAAAAGGTGGCCAAGACCCTGCAATTCGTCCAGCTGGAAGGCTTCGGGAACCGTCCGGCCACCAAGCTGAGCGGCGGGCAGCAGCAGCGGGTGGCCCTGGCCCGGGCCCTGGTGCCGGAACCCAAGGTGATCCTGTTCGACGAACCCCTCAGCAACCTGGACGCCAAGCTGCGGGAGGAGACCCGCAAGGAGTTGCGCAGCTTTCTGACCCGCCTGCAGATCACCGCCGTTTACGTGACCCACGACCGCATCGAGGCCCTGTCCCTCTCCGATTCCCTGGCGGTGATGCGGGCCGGCCGCATCGTGGAGATCGGGACACCCAAGCAGATCTATTTCGATTCCGATCAGCGCTTCGTGGCGGATTTCATCGGCCGGGCCAACCTGATCGCCGGGCAGGTAACAAGCAATGAGGGGGATGCTGCGCTTGTCGATTCCGCCATCGGCCCCATCCGCTGCCGCCGGAAGGACCGGGCCGCGCCGGGGGACAAGGTCACCGTCTGCGTACGGCCCGAGTTTATCCGGGTGACCAGCGCCCCCGGGGAAGGCCCCAACGTTTTCGAAGGCCAGGTGGCCTCTCTGGTGTTTGTGGGGGAGGCCTATGAGGGCGAGATCAGCATCGGGGAGACGGTTCTCATCACCGAAATCGACCCCACCTCCGGCATCGGGGAGGGCGATGCGGTCTTTGTGGCCTTCGATGCGGACCACTGCGCCCTGTTGATGGGCTGAATCGAGGCACGCCCATGGCCGTAAGCAAAAGCAAACTGACCCCGTTCCTGATCGTCGTGGTGGGCTTTTTGACGGTCTGCCCGGTGGTGATGCTCGTCCTGGGAAGCTTCTCTGAAGGGCTGGGCGCCTTCGGCCGTTTTACCCTGCAGAAGTATATCCAGTCCTACGGCGATCCCGAGCTGATCGGCATCCTGGTCAACACGGTGGTTTTTACCGTCGGTTCGGGCGTGGTGGCCACCTTCCTGGCCCTTTTTCTGGCCTATCTCAATACGCGCACCAACATCCCCTTCAAGTTTCTGTTCCGCATCATTTCGATCATCCCCATGATGATCCCGCACATTCTCTTCTCCGTGAGCTGGGTGCTGCTGCTCAATCCCTCCAATGGGCTGATCAATCTGGTCCTGAAGGAGCTGCTGCATATGGACGGCAGCCTCTTCAACATCTACACCCTGCCGGGCATGATCCTGGTGGAGGGGCTGCTGGATCTGCCCATCGCCTACCTGATCCTGGCCCCGGCCCTGGCGGCCTTCGACATTTCCCTGGAGGAGTCCTCCAAGGTCTGCGGTGCCTCCAACCTGAAAACCCTTTTCCGGGTGACGCTGCCGGTGCTGCGTCCCGCCATCCTGGCCTCGTTTATCCTGGTGATCGTGCGCAGCCTGGCTTCGTTTGCGGTGCCTTCCGTGATCGGCATGCCGGGGCGCATCTACGTGCTGGCCACCCACATCTACCGCATCATCGCCACGGGGTTTGCCGCGGACTACGGCATGGCGGCGGCCATCGGGATGAGCGCCATGGCCACTTCCATCGCGCTCATCTACATCTACCGCCACCTGACATCGGAGAGCGAGAAGTACGTCACCATCTCCAGCCGGGGCTACCGGCCGACCCTGATCGACCTGAAGGGCGCCAAAACGCCCCTTTTCGTGGTGGTGGGAATCATCTCCTTCGTCCTGATCCTGCTGCCGGTGATCGTCCTTTTCTATACCTCCCTGGTGCCCTACTCGATGATCCCCAGCGCCAAAGCCTTCAGCCTCATGAGCTGGAAGAACTGGCTGGCGGTGATCCACGATCCCATCTCGCTGCTGTCGGTCAAAAACAGCGTTTTTCTGGGTATCGTGGGCGCTACCCTGGGGATCGTGCTTTCCATCTTCGTCTCGTATGTCATCGTGAAGGTGCGCAGCACGAGTTCGGGCATCCTGGAATCCCTCAGCTTCCTCTCGTTCTCCTTTCCGGGCATCGTGGTGGGCATCGGGTTCATGTGGTTTTTCGTGCAGACGCCCTTGTACGCCACCATCTGGTCCCTGTTGATCGGCTATATCGCCACCTACCTGCCCTACGGCATCCGGCCGCTCACCAGCGCCTTTGTCCAGATCCACAGCCACCTGGAGGAATCCTCCAAGGTCTGCGGGGCCGGGACGCTCTATACCTTGCGGCGGGTGGTGATTCCGCTGCTGATTCCCGGCATCGTTTCGGGCTGGATCCTGATGGCCACCATGTTCGTGCGGGAGCTGACCCTCTCGGTGGTGCTCTCCCGGCCGGGGACCGAGGTGCTGGCCGTGCAGATTTTCAGGTTTGCGGAGGACGGTCTGTGGGGCAAGCTTTCGGCCCTGGGGATCATGATGATTTTTATTTCAACGGGGCTGGTGGTGGCGGCCTCGCTGATCGGCGCCAGGCTGACCCGGGTGCAGACCGAGGGGGGATAGCCTGCTCTGTACGCCGGGCGTAATCAGCCTGTTTCGGGGGGCTTGTCGCCTGCCGGGTCGTTCGCAATCCCACGGAAGCGATCATGGCGGCCGTTAGGGGCTCCGAGCCGATTCCCACCCTTGCTGCGGCGGACCCTGGCTTTGAGGCGGGAGCTCTCCAGCCGAAACATTGCCTGCCGTGTTTGGCGTAGCACCTGCCGGCGCTTCACATCGCCGTATTTTCCAAATCTTCCGCCCATGACGTTATCCTCCCTTTTTCGAAGGTCGTCAGCCTCCGACCGTAAACGTAAAGACAGCATTTACACTTCTAAATATAATCATAGCGGATGCGGAAAACCAACCGGTTGCGCTTGCTGGAAAAGTGTCGTGAAAGGATTCGGGAGGGGAGGCGGTTCTTTGACAAGCACGCTTGCGGTTGATTACATTAGTTTTGCTCGATAACTGTCACGTCTGGTGAAGGCTCTGGAGCGTTTCACCCGATCAGGAACGCTTTTTTGCAAGTGGATTCTTCCTGCGATGCGGGAGCAGACTCATTTCTGAAGACCGAGAATAAGTTGCAAATGCGAATTTGAGGGGAGGGCAATGGACAGAACGGTCGTCATCAAAGCTATCCTCGGCAATGTACTGATGCGGGAGATCATCGCCATCCGTCTGGATACCCTGTGGAAAATGCTGGGGTGGGTCCAGGCCGATGCGCTGCCGGACATCGATGAAGAAGGGGCCACCGGCAAGTTCGACAACAAGGGCGCCATCTTCGTCCCGGGCGGTTTGATCTACTGCGATGTGGACGAGAGGCCGATCGCGTATTCTTCCGAGCCGGACTGGGATGCCGCCGTTTTCCGCCGGCGCATACGGGCGGCCATGAAATACGACAACGCCACCCTGCTTTTCCCGGACGGCGTGGCGCCGGGCGTCAACCTCGACAGCGGATTCTTTTCCCGCGCCGCCCGCCGGATCAATATGTTCAAGAAGGCCGCCTTCCGGCGCAAGAAGAAGATCGGCCCCAAGATGTCCCTGGAGATCAGCTCCGAGGACATCGTTCAGAGCCACACCCCCATCTACATGACCGGGCCCTTCGGGGCGCGCACCCGCATCAGCACCTGTATTGCCGCCGCCCTCGTGGATCCGCCCCTGTATTACGCCCACCTGAAAACGGAATTCAACCTGGACGACGACAAGGCCCGCCGCGTTATGGACGGCATCGACCAGGCCCTGGATCCGGGCCGCGGCCGGAAGGGCAACCTCCTCTACCCGCCCTACATCGTGGTGTGTCACGACACGCGCTACAAAAAGGCCTCCCTGACCGGCTTGACCCGCATTCTGGGCATCGGCAAGTTCGGTGAATTCGCCACCTTCACCCTGGAAAGGCTCGGCCGGCGGAACATCAACGAACTCAAGCGCAAGGGGTACGATCCGGACCAGGTGGAAACCATGGCCGAAACGGACGGCATCCGCGTGGCGGGTCTCCTGCGTCTCTACGCCCAGACCAACCCCGGCAAGCGTTCGGCCCAGTATGACCTGCACGTGGTATCGCCCCGCCGGGACCTCGACCTGGACATCGCCGCCATCGAGACCGAAGCCCGCCGCCGCTACGCTATCAGCGATTAGCTTTGATCTGAACCCTCCAGCTTTGGTGAAGGATCTGGAGCTGTCCTACCGATCCGGGGGGCTATTTCCTAAAAGAATTTTTTATTTTCTTTCACCAGAAAGAAAATATGGATATGATTGAAATCCAATCGTTTTCCTGCTAAAAACAATCATCCTCGCAAACAAGCCGGTTAATCCCACCATACCGCGTCAGCGGTTGGCTTTCGAGCCGCTATAAAATCGGGGCGCCGATGTTCCAAAGCCCCCGTCATCAATACGTCGGATTCCTGATGGAAAAAGGAATCTATTTCAGCCACCCGCAGTACGGTCGCCCGTTCCTATGTCGGCCGGCAGATTTTCTGTTATGAAGTTATATGATTCAGCGTATTACTAACGGGATGGTTAGGCGTCTTTTAGTGACATATAACCAACTTCGCCAAAATGCGATGAATAGCAGCATAAGCATCTAAATATATATGTAATTATCGCATGGAACTGAGGAAAAATAGTGGATGGTTAGGCGTCAAAAGGTGACGCATTTGCTAAAATCATTAGGACATCTAATCTAGGTTAACTGAGCAAAATTCGAAATGAAATCTCTGCCAAATCAAAATGACCAACCAACTACCGTGTTTATATTTGGAGCGGGCGCCTCTTATGGTGATGGTGTACCCCTCCAGGCAAATATCTTACCTCTAATAATTAAGGATGAAGATCCACAGCTTAAATACTCTGAAACGGCCAAAAGGCTTCGTGGCTTCCTTACCGAACACTTCGCTCATGGCGAACAAACACCTTCATTGGAGGAAGTCTTTGGTTTCATAGAATTTTTTATAAATAACAATCTTTCTCTTTCAAAACAATGGGGAGTGAAAGAGCTAATTGAAATAAAAGGTGATTTTACAAAGACTGTTCATTACCTAATCAGTAAAAACACTAAAAGAAGCGAAACATTCAGAGAGTTTTGGAAAAAGGTTCGCTCAAATGAGCCTGAAATCGGCGTAATTACGACAAATTATGATACTTTGATTGATGAAGCTTTTGATGCAATTTATCCGGAATGCCTCATTGATTATTGTCTTGATTTTGTCAATTTTAGGCACCCCAACGCCGGAGTACCTTTTGACTGGTGGATCGATCCAAAAAAACCGACTGAACACTTCGAGTACAGCAGATTAACCAGAATTAAACTAATCAAGATTCACGGTAGTTTAAATTGGAAGTATTGCTCCTGTTGTGGACAGATAGCACTTACACCATGGCAACATCAATACGATTTAAAGCTGGACTCGTTCCAATCATTTTTCGACTCTCAAATCACTGAATGCCCTTTTGATGGTGCCAGGTTGATATCTTTGCTACAGATGCCTACCCATCTAAAATCAAACAATAATTTCATTTTTAGCAAACTCTACGATGAAGCGTCATATCTTGTAGGAAACGCAAAACAACTTGTATTTGTGGGTTATTCATTTCCAGAGGCTGATGTTCACATCCGCGCACTTGTGCGGAGGTGCTTTTCAGAGGAAGGAAAAATTATCGTTATAAATAAAAGTAGAGCCAAGGATCTAAGATACCGATATGAAGGACTGGCAAGAAATGTAGATTATTATGAATACACCTTTGAACGGTTCGTGAAATCACGGATATTTGATGAACTACTGTCAGCTAACAAAACACTTCAGGGGACGGCTCGCTTCGCGCGCCGCTCCTGAGCGTAGGCGTTGGGCATTGAAAGATTGCATCTATGAATGAACTCTCTAATATAAGTACCTCTTTACTCTTTAAAAAAAACCTGAGTGAAATTGATCAGATATTGATGTTTTTTCTGGATGATATCATTCTCTAAACGGTCATTAACGGGAAAAGCTTTCCAACTCCAGTCGGCACTTGATGCTTTTGTAATCTTTTTCAATGCTCCATTTGCAGTGGTAAGATTTAAAGATATTAAGCGTTCAAAAAAAACAGGAAAATCATTAGCCAAAACGAGGATTGCATATGAGTGATTATCTTAGTGAAGACGCATATCATAATACACGCCAAGCTTATAATGATGCTGAACTTGAAGTCAGCGGAAGATATGATACATGGATTTTAACTTTATCCGGTGGTGCGCTCGCCATATCAATTACATTTATAGAAAAGATTGCTAAAACCCCAACAGCAGATTCTCTAATCTGGCTTAAGATTTCATGGGCGAGTTTGGTTGTGTCGCTTTTATTTGCATTGGTTTCGCTAGTCACAAGCCAATCTGCGATAAGAGAAAATAGAAAAGAATTGGATAATGCATATTTAGAAAACCGTTCTCCTCGTCTATCTTTTCCAAAATGGTTTACATGGATAACAGAAAGCTTGAATTGGTTTTCGTTATTGTCTTTTATATTAGGTGTAGTTTTTTTATGTGTGTTTTCCTTCTCAAATATAGATCATAGTGTATCAAATAGAGGAACGAAAAATGAGCAAAAATCAACAAGATCCAAAATCCAAGAGACTTCAACGGGTAAAAATAGAGGGAAAAAACATTCCACAGAAGTCATCGTCAACCCCAAAAAATAAGCGTGGATTTGTTCCACCACCACCACCGCCAAAGAAAAAACAGAAATAGATTTGGTGTGGGTACATAAACAAAGTGTTTGAATGCAGGTGAATTAATAGAAGAATAGGATTCGCTATAATGCAAATGAAACAAATACTTGTAGTGTTTGCAAATCCGGAAGGAACAGACCCATTGAGACTGGGTAATGAGAATAAGGCTATACTTGATAGCGTAAAATTATCAAAAAATCGAGACAACCTTTCGATTGACTTCAGGCACGCAGCTACGACACATGATGTCAGGAGGTCTTTACTTGAGGAGAATTATAATATTATTCATTTTTCTGGGCATGGTACAGGTAAGGGCCTTGCATTTGAAAATGAATTAGGAGAAATACAGATTGTACCTCAGGCAGCTCTTGCTGAGCTCCTTGCAGCTTATAGCCCGCCCCTAGAATGTGCGCTCCTTAATGCTTGCTACACACAGGAACAGGGAAACCTTTTTTCTTTGCGTATCCCATACACTATTGCCATGAGTGGCCCAATATCGGATCCATCGGCTATTGAATTTACGCGAGGCTTCTATGATGCAATTGGCGCAGGGAAAGATATTGAATTTGCTTATAACGAAGGATGTAGAGCAGTTGATTTGGCCGGACTAAAGGATGACCTGGATCCGGTCTTTATAACCTCAATTCAAGAAGAAATGAAAGTATTTTTTCATAGTTGCCTGCCACAAGCAGAGCGGCAATCCGATACGAGCCTGCCGTCTTGGCTTCAAGGAGATTGTTTGAGGGTATTTGAGAGCAGCATTCATAGAGCTAGATTCAGTGAACTTGGACTGCTAACCACACGTCATATATTGTTGGCGTTGTTGGAACTTGAGAATGGCATTTCGAAAACAGCCATAAAATACATTGGCGGAGATGTTGGGATTATAGCCAAGGAGATTTCAAATAATATTGATAATGATACAGAGTCGAACCAAAGGGTTAGAGCCACAAAATCAGTTAGGGAATTAATAGAGACATTGAATATTAATTCTACCGCTAAAGGGTCTAATTATTTAGATGATGGCATAATTTTTCAAGTCGCATTGGAGCAGGACGCAGACTCCGTTACTATTGTGGAATTATTAAATGACCTCAAATGCGAGAAGGAAAAGCTATTACAATCTATTGCACAAGTCAGAAAAGCCCAAGATTCTACTCCAAGTAGAAAAATTTAGGTGAAAAAGATGAATAATTTTGAAACACCACCAAGGAGTACCACCAAAATCAAACCAAGGACGAAGATGTTTAGGTGGTGGAAGGAAGCCGAACTGATTTCGAACAGGTGGTTTATTCACAGAGCAATTCCGCCCAGTCAAATGGGGATTATTTATTTCTGCTTTGACATTAAACTTGGCCAACCTATGGTAGTCAAGTCATTACCTTTCGAATCTTTGTCGGATATGAAAGCGCAAGAACGATTTGTTAATGAATGTAAAACCTGGGTGGATTTAGGAAACGATCCGAATATTGTAAAAGCGTATTTTGTTGAATTAGTGAATGGGTATCCATATGTTTTCGTAGAATGGATAGATGGCAAAGACATTTATAATGCCGGACTGGATGCATGGATAGGGACGCATAGCCTGTCTATCGATCGCTCATTAGATATTGCCGCCCAGATATGTGATGGTATGAGTTATGCCGCAAAAATATTTAAGAAAAAGGAACAAGTATTCATACATCGGGATATCAAACCCTCTAATATATTGATTACGGCTGATTGGAGGGCTAAAGTTACTGATTTTGGCATCGCAAAGATGAGGTTGAATGAGTATCTTGTAAAGTCTAAAGGGGTGAAAGAATCTTCCCTGGAGTATAGTGATTTCCTTGGAACTCCTCAATATATGTCGCCAGAACATTTCGATGATCCTACTTCCGTAGATTGTCGCAGTGATATTTATTCTTTTGGTTGCACTCTCTTTGAAATGATAACCGGACAACATGTGTTTAAATCTGATTCTTGGGAGGCATGGCGAGAAGCTCATGTGAACCAATCAGCACCCAGACTCAAAGAAATTTGCCCAGAAATACCACAACATATTGATGAATTGATCAAAAGCTGCCTATGCAAAAATCCAGGAGATCGGCCACAAAGTTTTGAAGAATTAAAAGAGCGGCTGTTTACTAACGTTTTGAATTCAATGAAGAAGCTGGATAAAACCAGCTCGTTTTTGGATTTAATGAATAAAGGCACGTCGCTTGACTCTTTGGGAAAATTTAACGATGCAATTCCATACTTTGATAAAGCTGAGGGAGCTCTAAGTGCGATTGATGAAGGACTCGACAAAACTATCTCTGAGTTTATGCTTGCCTGTAACCGGGCGATTACCCTTGAACATATAGGAGATTTTATTGAATCAATCGCTCAGTGGGACAAAGCATCGGAGTTGGCTGAAAAAATACCATCTGGTTATAGGAGTATGGTCTCCAGCCTTCCACTTAATAAAGCTTCAGCACTGTTGGGTAAAGTTTTGACCATTGCAACTAAAGGTGACATTAACCAAGCGATCGAACTTTGCAGAAGTGTTTTGGATGAACAGCCTAATAATGCGATTGCAGTTTCACGAATGGGATACTTATTAGTGCGTAATGAACAATATCATGAAGCTATACCTTGGTGTGAGCGTGCTATTAAGGTTAATGCTCACGATCCTGACTCCTTTGCAAATCTTGGGGCAGCTCTTCACGAAGTTGGCGAAATTGAACGAGCCCATAAAGTTCTTCAAAAAGCTCTTGACTTGGCTCCAACACATTCAAAAGCCTTATATAGCATGGGAACTTTACTGCTCCAGAATGGCTCAACTGAGCAATCTATTCAGTATTTGCGGAAAAGCGTCAAGATAAATCCTCAGTTTAGTGAAGCGTGGAACCATCTCGGGATAGCCTTGCATAACTCCAATGACCCAGATTGTAGAACTTGCTTTGAACAGGCTTTACGCGTAGATCAAAATAACCAAATGGCATTGCGCAATTTGACAGGTATAATTCAACAAGAGGAAAATTCCAGTCCAAGGGGTATTTAGGGGACATTCTATATTCCCCTTGTCAACAAAATAATTAAAATAGAATAATCAAATAGTTACAATTGTTGTCAGAGACAAGAAACACTTCTCCTGTCGGTTTTGTAGATCGGCGAGTATCTCTCCAGTCGGCGAACTCATGGCCTGATCGTTACAGTTATCCGGTGTCCAGCCGGAAACGGCGGCACCCATCATTCCTTATCCAGGCTTGGAGTTCAGAGAGAGGCCCGGGTATTGTCCCTCCAGAGGTTATGACCTCAACGTTGTTGAAAGGGCTCTCTCGCCGAACAAACAGCTTTGTTTGTAATTTGCTACAGCGCCTTAACTGGTCAGCAAAGCGGGATCATAATCTGTATCGTCGCGCATCATACACCAAGCAATGACCAGCATTTTGACGGCCAATTTAACCCGCATCTTGGTCCGGATGCCGCGCTCACGTTCCCGGCCTTGAAGATAACGGGTGAACAAAGCGCGGAAGCCATCGTTGTGATACGAGGCGATCTGCGCTGCTTGATAAAGAGCGTAACGCAGGTCGCTGTTACCACGTTTGGAGATCACCGGTACGGCTGTATCACTGGTCTTGCCGCTGCGTTTAGCATTCAAATCATAACCGGCCAAACGGATGAGCTGCTTTCGTCCGGCAAAGCGGTGCGGATCCCCGATGCGGGCGATCACCTGGGAGGCGATGTAGGGGCCAAAACCCGGGATCGTTAGCAGTCGCCGATAGGATGAGAAGCGCTGACAGATTCGTTCAATGCGCTTTTCCGTGCGCTCAATTCGTTCGCGCAAATCATACAGGCGATCCACCAGCAGCCGGGCTTCAAAGCGGACCGCGGCATCCGTGGGGCAGCCGATGGAGACCGCCGCGGCATCGTAGATGCGCTGCAAACGCTTGACTTGACGCAGTCCCCGGTCGCGATCGGTCACCCGGCGGAGGAACTCGTTAAAGGGCATGGCGCTGATCGTGCGCGGATCCTGTCAATGATCACCCTAATGAGGCCACCTATGATCGCCTTAATGGGGCCATTTCAAACCGACCAAAAAGCGGTTTTCGGACCGGCTTCAAACTATTGTTTTTCACCCCCTTTCGAACCGCCGTTTTTGGGCGTTTTTTGACATGTGTTTTTAGCTGATTTGGAGACCGGTCGCGGGGAGCGATAGCTCTTGCCCTCCAGCACGACGGTGTAGGCACCGTGGCGCAGCCGGTCGACGGTGGCTTCCCCCAAAATCCGGTTTGGAAAGGCGTCGGTCCATTCCGGGATGTCCAGGTTCGAGGTCACGATGGTGCTTTTGCGCTCGTAGCGCTCTGAGATGACATCGTGGAAGTCCTCGTCCTGAGCGGGTTTGAGGGGTTTAAGGCCGAAGTCGTCAATGATCAGGAGATCGACGCCGGCGATCTTTGCAAAATGCCGATCGTAGCCGTTGGTTGCCCGGGCGGCGTTTAGCTGGGAGAGCATCTTGGATGCGGAAGTAAAGAGCACGCTGTGCCCGTTTCGAATGGCGCTGTGGCCGAGGGCCTGCGCCAGATGGCTTTTTCCCGTTCCGCACGGGCCGATGATGAACACACAGACCCGCTCGGCCATGAACCGGCACGAGGCCAGCTCCATGACCAGGGCGCGATTGATGTTGGGATTGTAGGCGAAGTCAAACTCTTCCAGGGTTTTCTGGTTACGGAAGTTGGCCCGCCGCAGGGCGGAGGCTAATTTCTTCTGGTTGCGACGGGCGATTTCGTCGGTGATGATGGTGGCCAGAAAGTCCATGTAGGACATCTTGTTTTCGATGGCCTGCCGGTTGCGCGACTCGATGGAGTCCAGGATTCCCGACAGGCGAAGCTGCTTTAGCATGGGCGTCAGATCGGGTATCGGATTCATGACGGCCTCCTTTCCCGGTACACCTGGTGGCGAAGAAAACGGCCGTTGCCGGTGTACGCCGCAGCTAGCGGGATCACGTTGGGCTGCTCGTAGAGCGGCGCCTGGTCAAGGCCCTGATGCAGGATGCTTTTTACCGTACGGTATTTGACGTTGTCGAAGTGAAGCGCCCGGCGGCAGGCGGCTTCCAGGCGGGCCGTGCCGTACTTTTTGCTCAAGCCGATTACGCCCTGGGCCGCGCGCAGATTGTCGAGCACTTTGTGGGCAAACAGCCGGCGGACGAGCCGATGACAATCCGGGCCGACGGCTTCGGCCTGCTTCAGACACCACTGTGGGTCCTGCATCTTGTAGGCCAGGGCTTCCGGCGGCATGTGGCCGTCGACCGTCGAGCGCTGGCCGGCGCGCTTGAGCCGCGGGTGGGTGGCCACGAGCTTCACGTCCTGGTAGAGTTTTACGGTCGTGTCGGTGGCTTTTAGCATCAGCTCCTGGTGCACCAAGCGGAAGGGCGCCGAGTAGTAGGCCTTTTCAAACTGCACATGGCAATTGCCGTGCACCTTGACCCGGGTCCAGACGGCGAGTTCCACGGGAACATCTGGCAGCGGCTTTAAAAAGTGTTTTTCGGTCTCCGCAAACATCTCCAGCGGCCTTCGGTGGGTTGTGCCGTGGATGCGGTTGCCGGCCCTTTCCAGCAGCCAGCGGACAAGCTGCTCGTTGGCGTCGGCCAGGGTTCGGAAGGTACGAAGCGGCACGAAGTTGTTTTTGACATATTTGACACCGGACTCGACCCGGCCCTTTTTCTGCGGGTCCCGGACGGGACACGGCGAAATGAGAAAGCCGTATCCTTCGGCCAGCTCGCCGTAGGAGCGCTGAACGTCCGGATCGGTGTAGCAGGCCCGGGTGATGGCGCACTTGGGATTGTCGATGATCATTTTGGCCGCCACGCCATTGAAAAACGCGAATGCGCGCCGATGGCAGGCCAGCCAGGTTGCAACTTTCTGGTCGGTGACGATCTCGGCATACATGTGGCGGCTGAAGCACAGCGTCATCACAAAGATCCAGGTCTTGATCACCGCGCCGGTAAACACGTCCTTGATCGTGGGCCCTTTGCCGAAGTCAACCTGGGCTGCTTCGCCTGGGGCAAAGTCCAGAACGCAAGAGGCTTTGGGGCTCGCGTGGCGCAGCTTTCTTACCTGGCGCCGGACAGAGGAATAACTGCCGGAAAATCCGAACTGCCCGACCAAGGCCTCATAGATCGTCGTGGCTTGAATGCCCTCTGCGACCCATTGCTTGATCTGATCCGCATGCGGCTGGGTCAACGGGGCTTGGTTTTGGCCGGGGGATCTTTTAACCTCGAAGATCTTGGCGAGTTGTTCGTCGTCGGGCAGCGGGCCGCTATTGAGCCAGCCCTTTTGCCCAGCGACCTCCCGCACGGCGGCGCATTTGGTCCGTCCGATCAGTTGGCTTTTCGCGATGGCGCGGTCGCTTTGTCCAAGGCGCATACGGTGGATGACTTGTCGGTACTGATGCATCTCGATTCTCCTGTTGGCCATGGCATTCCTCCCGGCGGCTGGTGGTTTGCCGGAAAGACTTACCAGATTGTGGATGTAAGGTCCGAGATGCTTTTTGGTTTTATACGCGTTTTTCCCTGCGGCAGGTGGCCTCATTACGGTGATCACCAACTGGCCTCATTAGGGTGATCATCAAGTGGCTCCATTAGGGTGCTCACAAAGTGGCCTCATTAGGGTGATCACAGGGTGGCCCCATTAGGGTGCTCATGGAATGGCTCTATAGCAGTGACCATTAACAGATCCAGGCAACTGCGGACGATGGCCAGATTCTCTTTAAGACAACTGCCCCACAGGCGATCCATCTCGGGGAAGTGGCGAACCAGAAGCCCATTGCGGATCTGCATGCGTACGCTGTGTTCATCGCGTTTGAGCCGCTTGCGAAGTGAAAGCAAGCTGCGCAACGCAGTAAGCTCCGCCGAAGGCTTTTCAAAGAACTGGCATTTGCCCTGCGCCATCAGGTCGGCCACATTGGCGCTGTCTTTGGTGTCGTTCTTATCCCAGCGCCCGTCAAGACTCTCGCGGTTGTCGGCAATGGCTTTGTTGGAGACCAGTACCAGAAGTTGATCCTGTTCCAAAAGCCAGTTGGCCAAAGGCTTGTGGTAATTGCCGGTGGGCTCCAGTCCGAAAGCGACCCTTCGGCAGGAATGGGCCACCATCAGTTGTTCAGCTCTTTCGATGAGCTGCTCGAAACCGGTGCGGTCGTTGTCAAAGATCAGGCGCTTTAGGAGCGTCTTGCCGGTGGCGGTGCCGAAGAAGGCATGATGGCGTTCCTTAGCCACATCGATGCCGACGAGCATATAATCCTGGCTGCCTCGCACGGAGGTGCGAAATTGACAGTATTCCTCGTACCTGCTAATTTCTCTGTTACCCATAATAGCCTCCTCGTAGCTCGTGTTGAAGGTTTGTCCACCTTTGTGCTACCTGGAGGCTATTTTCTTTTCAAGGCGATAATTACTTTTGTTTTTACTACTCTTGGAGGTATATTCTCTAACTATTTCAATATATAACGTTGTTGACTAAATGTACAAGAGTTGGATTTGTACACTTAGTCAACAACGTCCCTTTTCCTCTAGGCGGCACCGAAACGCTCAAAATGAAATTGACGCTGTCCTTTTAAAACAGAGCTTGGATGGATCATCGCAATTGTCTCGCAATGTGGTGGTCAATAATGTGCAAGCAGGAAGTCTGAGCGATAGGACCCCTCAGGAGAAACCGAAGATCCGGGATAGGGCCGCTTTAATGGATGATGTCAGTATGACCTATCGCTAGCCGACAGCCATACGTCAGCAATGCTTAAAAAATCAAATCGTTTTTGGCGGGCCATCCCATCGCGCCTGCAATTCAGGGGCGGCGACCCCTGCTGCAATAGCCATCCCGTTGCGGATGTTCCGATCCGCTGGGGAAAGGGGCTTATATGCCAGCGGCATCGAGGGTGTTAAATGCGGACATCAATCCCAAAAAGCGTAGGAAAGGGAATGTGGTTGTCGCTGTATGGGGATAGTCGAAGGATATGAAAACCGGCCATCGGTAACTCATCGGGCGTTGCAAGCGTGCTCAAAGTGCCGCTCCGCTTCCCTCCAATGATAACGTGTGACTTATTGCCCAGGCGTCAAAATTGTTGTCATATAGGCGGTTGCAAAATCGATGAAGGTGCGTACGCCCAATGGCAAGCGTCTCTGCACAGGATAGACGATGTGAGCCGGCAGATCTTCGGCTTGCCATTTCGGTAAAACCCTTATCAGCCGCTCCGAAACAATATCTTCGGCGATCAACCACTCCGGTAAAACCGCAACCCCAAGTCCCATCCGCGCTGCTTCGCGCAAGCTGGTTACACCTTCGGACGTTAAGACGGGCGTTATCGCCACCCTCTGCTTTTTCTGCCCTGTTGCATAAATGAGGACTTCCTTCTTCCCGCCGAATTGAACGCCGGAAAGCGCCAGCCACGGCCAGGACTGAAGTTGAATGGGTTGGGAGACGGTCTTTTGCTTCTTTAGAAACTTGGGGGAAGCGACGAGATAGCGTTTAATGACCGGAAGCGGGTGCGCGATGATCGTATCGTCGGTAATGGTGCCGGCGATGATGCCAAGATCGCATCCTTCTTCAAGCATACGCATGGGACGGTTGGAATAGGCAAGGTCAACCGTCACGGCCGGGTTGGTCTGAATAAAGCTTGTGACCAAGCGGCTGACAACATTCTGACCGAAATCGATTGTCGCGAACAGACGGATATGACCCTGAATGATGTCATGGTCATTCAGCCTGCGCCGTTCGGCCTCTTCCGCCATTGCCAGAAGGGATTTTGCCTCTTCCAGAAATTGATGCCCCGCGGAAGAAAGGCGAATCCGATGGGTGTCCCTGTACAATAAGACGGTACCGCAGCGCTTTTCCAGGGTTTGCAGATAGCGGCTCAGGGTCGGCTGCATCACCCGAAGTTTGCGGGCCGCTGAGGAAATAGTGCCGCTTTCCACAATGCAAACGAAAGCGCGCAGCAGGGATAGGTCGTCGAATGCTGTCATACAAAATCAGTATAGCCGATATTCTGGTTATGTATCTACCAAAAATTTCGGGCGGCAACATATTGTCGGTTAAGCAAGCAACAAACGCCCAAACCCAAAGGAGGTTGCAATGGATACATCTAAAGAGACCAAAGTCGCTATCGTTACAGGATCATCGCGCGGAATCGGTGCCGCCGTTGCTAAACGGCTGGCCGCTGATGGCATTGCCGTGCTGGTGAACTATGCGGGCAATGCCGATGCCGCCAACGCCGTCGTAGAAGCGATCAAGGCCAAGGCGGGCCGGGCCACAGCAATCCAGGCCGATGTTTCCGTACCGGCACAGGTGTCCTCCCTGTTTGACCAGGCCATCACGCTATACGGTGGGGTCGATATTCTCGTCAATAATGCGGGCATCATGCAGCCGGGCCTCACTCCTCTGGCCGATACGGATGATGCACTTTTCGATAAAATCGTGGCCGTCAATCTCAAAGGGACATTCAATACGCTTCGGATCGCCGCCGGAAAACTGCGCGACGGCGGGCGGATCGTCAATTTCTCCTCCAGTGTCCGTAAGCTCGCCATGCCGGGCTACACGGTTTATGCCGCCACCAAATCCGCGGTGGAGACGTTGACGAATATTTTCGCCAGGGAATTGCGCGGCCGAAACATAACGGTAAACGCAGTGGCACCCGGACCAACGGCAACCGATCTTTTTCTGAAAAACAAAACCAAGGAGCAGATCGAACACCTGGCTAAAATGCCGCCGCTGGAGCGGCTGGGGCAGCCCGGGGATATTGCCGATGCCGTGGCGTTTCTTGTGGGAGGGGATGCCCAATGGGTCAACGGCCAGACACTCTATGTGAATGGCGGCATCGTTTAGATAAATCTAATGCCAATGAAAAATCAGACTGTAATGCATCCAAAGCGGGCAATATATTAAAATTTCCTCTATTCGTTATGGGTTTATTGCGTTGAAATTTTGCGGACAAGCACGCCTATCGATCAAAGGGGATAGTGAATGTTCCAACAAGCGTTCCACGCCCTCGAACCGACGGAGAACCATTTCAAATCTAACAGCCAGGGAAAACAGGGGCGGCAGAAATTGCAAAGGCTGACGAACGATGAGTACCGTTGATATTCAACCGTTTTCCTGCTAAGAACAACCATCCTCGCAAACAAGCCGGTTATCCCTCCATACCGCGCCAGCGGTTGGCGTTCTGCCGCATCGACCCCAATCGCTCCAAACGCGCTTTTCAGGAACTCATCCAGGACTGGCGCGGTATCCTGGTTAGTGACCGTTACGGTCTCTATCGCAACGGGGTTGACGGCCGGCAGGCCTGTCTGGCACACCTGATCCGCAAGGCGGTTGGATTGTCGGAAAGGCGAACGCTCAGCATCAAACTATTCGGGCAGACCATGACAGGCTTTTTGCGAAAATTGGTCAGCTTTGCCCATGCGCTACCATCGCCTGAAACTTGGAACGATTTCTATGTCCACCTGCACTTCACCTTAAAACTTTTTGAAGATGAAAAGGATGATGCCGGTAAATTGGCCCCGGGTAACAAATCGGGTCAGACCAAGTCAACTGTTAGATATTCCATATGATTGTTCCCAGAATCACCTTTAAAAGACCCCTATAACGGCATTTTTAACCTCTGATTATGGAGCAAAAACTATTCAATTTGGTACAGGCATTGATGAAGCTGAAGCCAAATATGTTATAAAGGATATCGAAAAGAAACACCCAAAGATTGTAGAGAAGTTTAATTGAGGACCCAATCAGGGGCTGTTGCCGACTCGGTTCCCTCGCGGCAAAGTCCTGTCGTTACCCCACAAAGGAATGTGTATAATTTATGGCAATAACATTTGATGAAATAGAAAATGCATTTATGTTTGCAAACACGGATGGGCCATACATGCATAGCGTCTACCTTTGCAAAGAAACCGGGCGAACGTTTTATACTTCTGAAATGGGTGATTCAGACGAACTGCCGGATGATATTGACGAGTCAAAGTATATTTCCATCCCTTATAGAAATGATCTTGACCTTGGAAAAAATCTTGTGATTGAATTTGTTTCGGAATTTTTACCAGAAGAGCTTGACAGGGTTTACTCAATTTTCCGACATCAAGGGGCATATTCAAGATATAAAGAGCTTTTATCTGAGAGAGGGTTGCTTGATAAATGGTACAAATTTGAAGACGAACGGCAAAAGGCAGCACTTAAAAATTGGTGCGCTGAAAATGGCATTGAAATTGAAGGGTAACCATCGTCTGCACAGGACCGCAAAAGGCGGACGGCCTTGGCTAAAGCGTCTTCATCATTAAACGCACTTTGCCCATAGTCCGCATTCCTTTTGCGGCATGTGAGGCCAAACAAATCACAAATCGGGTCGGACCAAGTCAACTATTAGATATTCCATCTGATTGTTCCCAAAACCACCTTTAAAAGCCCCCTATAACGGCATTTTTAACCTCAAAATCAGGGTTATGGGACCCCCCATCAATGGCACGCGCTCATCGGCATTTTATCCCAGGGCAGGCATGGCATTTAACGCATCGATGCCATATGACGATTTCCCCCAATTCCAGGCAGCTCACCGAGAATGGGTGGAAACCGCGCTGACAGACAAAGGAAGGCAGAGAGAAACGCGTTGGTCGGAAAGCATTGCCGTCGGCAGCCGGGATTATATCACGAGGGTTGACCGCTCCCCGGCGATAGCGAACTGCGTGAAATGAACGTCGCGGATACTCCGGCCATGGCCGCGTTTTATAACCATTCTTAAACCGGGCGCCCTTTAATGGGCGGCCTGTCTGAAGTCATGCCAAAAGGGGCATGGACGGCATCATACCGGCTTCGCCTTCTTGTTTGGAAACCGTCTGGGCAAGACCTTCTGTGCTTCTGAACCTTCAAAGACATACCCATTGCATGTCGTCCTCCAATTTCAAATGGCCCATGCCGGTGTTCGTTTCATGCCGGTAGGCGCCGAGAAAAGGTGCTCTTGTGCCTGCCCTCGACGCATAAACCGTCCGATCAGGGCGGAGATTTCGGGACTGCGAACAATCTGGCGATGGCCCAGCGATTCGGATCGATAGGCTTGGAGCCCGGGGCAGGCCTTGATGATGGCTTCGGGGTTAAAACAACCGGACCGCTTTCCGTGCCGAACTCTGTGGGAAAATGGCACCCAAGAGTTGATTTTTTATCTGAAACAGCATGCGTTTTGTGCTCATGGATCCCACCTCTTTTTTTTCGGGGTATTCGAGGGTAATTAAACGGGCCTATAACTAAAAAAATGGCTGAATGTTCTGATTACCTGTCAATCAAGCGTTTGCAATAGCGTACATTCCCAGGAAATTATATTCAACATGCAGTATTTACACACAATATAGATTTAAGGCTTTCAATTGGTATAGGGCCGAAATTTAATAAAGAAGTAAAATGGAAATTGGGGCAATATGCAAAAATTATTGTTTATTATGATCATTGGCACGATATCTGTATTAAGCTAAAATTAGTTATCAAAGTTTGAGATCAAAATATGTTCATAGCAGTATATTTAAAATCCAAAAATATTTTGCGGATAAACTACGATATAGACAAAATTTATAAAGGCTACTATTTTATATTAATGTTGTTTTCGAAATAAAATTAACAGGATTGTAATGATAAATAATAGCTTGGCATGTCAAATGATATTAGATTATTGCATGAATGGATTAATTGTTACGGATAGTAATGGGATTATTAAGTTGATAAATTTAAAAGCGAAAGTCTCTATGGTATAGAATAATTAAGTTATATTGGAAACTATATAGTAGATTATTTTCCGTAAATTGGCTTATTGATAATAGATAGTTTGTCTAAAAGTAAATCGAAAATAGGAATAGTTATTTCAGAAAATAATATTTATATGATAGTAAATATAGATGTTCCTTTCTATAAAGGAACAATGATAAGGACGCTATGTAGTTTGCAAAAAAGAGATGAATACGAAAAAGTAGCAAAAGAATGGAGCTCTGCCGAAATATGAACAACCAATTCGATGACATATTTAGCGCTTCTTCTGATGGAATATGGGTATGTGATGCATCAGGAAAAGTAATAAACGTAAACAGCGCATCTATACGTTTGAATGGCATAGAAGATTTTGATGTAATAGGTAAAAACATTCATGAACTTTTAAAAGTCGGATTGTTTAATAAATCTGTAACACTTAAAGTTTTTGAGACTAAACAAAAGGTCAGCGTTATGCAATATATAACTAAAACAGATAAACATTTATTGTGCACAGGAACACCAGTATTTGATGAAGATAGACGTATATCTTTAGTTGTTGTCAACGAAAGAGATATGACCGAACTTAATAGTGTTCGTGAACAACTTGAAAAAAGTAAAATGATAACAAAAAAAATGAAGGATGAACTTACTGAATTAAACCTTTTAGAAATAAACAAACAAAAAATAGTTGCTGAAAGCCAAGAGATGCAACAGGTTTTAAGATGTGCATTAAAAATAGCACGACTGGATGTATCCAATATTTTAATTTTAGGAGAATCTGGTGTCGGGAAGGGATTGATATCTAAATTTATTCATAAAAACAGCAAGCGTCATAAAAAGCCATTCGTTCAAATAAATTGTGCTGCATTGCCTGAATCGCTTCTTGAGGCTGAACTGTTCGGCTATGAAGGTGGTGCTTTTACAGGTGCTTGTGAGTACGGTAAGGCAGGGCTCATCGAATTGGCTAATAAAGGGACTATATTCTTAGACGAAATAGGCGATATGCCTTTATCCCTGCAAGCAAAGTTGCTAAAATATTTGGATGATAATGAGATAATGAGGTTGGGCGGAACATCATTAAAAAAAATTAACTGTACCATAATAACAGCTACAAATAAAGATCTAAAAGAGGAAGTAAAAAAACAACGTTTTCGTTACGATCTTTATTACAGACTTAACACTTTCACGCTTGCTATACCTTCGTTAAGGAAACGACCTGAAGATATTTTGGAATTAGTAAATAGTTATATGAAAAATTATAACAAAATGTATAAAGTTAACAAAAAAATTTTTGCAAGAGGACTAGAAGTGATACAAAATTATTCGTTTCCGGGTAATGTGAGAGAGTTGAAAGGATTGATTAAAAAGGCAGTTGTTATGTGTGATGAAGAGTATATAGATAATTTTATTAGAGAAAGTATTATGATGGCTCATGAACCTTCATTTAATTCTATTGAGAAGTATCATCCAAAACCTTCTTTAAAAGATCAACTTGAAAATTTAGAAAAGGATATATTAAGTGGTTTTGTAAAACATGGTCGAACAACACGAGATATTGCTTCTGAGCTAAAAATTAGCCAAACTTCTGTTGTCCGTAAATTAAAAAAATATGGATTTTCAGGTTCTCGTTGATTCGAAAAAGGTTCAAAAGTCAGTAAACTTAATAATAATGGTAGGTTAAATACGAACCGAAAAAGAATCAGTAAAAATTTCTGTAATATAAAGCAATTATTTGAAAATTAGCAATAAGCTGATTCAAAAATGGTTCGAATATTATACAGCTATATGGCTATGATATTAAGAACACTGTGTTTATTGATAAAATTTATTTAGGCATACAATTTGCTTTAGTAACTTTAACATGCGTTAGTGCCTTTATTCTGTAACTTTTTGAAAAAGGAATTATATATGAACATTTCAGAAAAAACTATGAAATTAAAAAAACAGCGTGAAAAGGTAATGGCAAAAGGTATCATAAGTTCTTATCCAACATATATCCAAGAGGCCAAAGGTTCGAAAGTTTGGGACGTAGAAGGGAAAGAATATTTGGATTTTGCGGGTGGTATTGCTGTAATGAATGTTGGCCATTCTCACCCTAAAGTTATATCTGCAATAAAAAAACAGGCCGAAAAATTTACCCACACTTGTTTTATGGTAGTTCCCTATGAGTCGGCTGTAATCCTGTCCGAAAAGCTTTGCTCTGTAATTCCAGGAAATTCAGAAAAGGCAGCAATGTTTGTGAACAGCGGTGCTGAGGCCGTTGAAAATGCTATCAAAATAGCGCGATATTATACCAAAAGACAAGCTGTTATTGCATTTGACGGCGCATTTCATGGACGTACTCTTTTAGCAATGTCACTTACTAGTAAAGTAAAACCCTATAAATTGGGCTTTGGTCCGTTTGCACCTGAAGTCTATCGCATGCCTTATGCCTATTGTTATCGCTGTCCTTTCAACCTTGAATATCCAAAATGTGGTGTATATTGTGCCGATTATCTTGAAAAATTTTTGAAAAGTAATGTTGATGGGGAATCCGTTGCGGCATTGATAGTTGAGCCTGTTCAAGGAGAAGGTGGATTTATTGTTCCACCTCCTGAGTATTTCCCCAAATTAAAAAAAATATGCGAAAATAATGGGATACTGTTTATAGCTGACGAAATCCAATCCGGTATGGGAAGAACGGGCGAATTATTTGGCATTTCCCATTGGAATATAGAAGCCGACCTTACTACTGTTGCTAAAAGCCTAGCTGCTGGTTTGCCTTTATCTGCAGTTGTCGGAAAGAAAGAGATTATGGACTCTGTTCACCCAGGCGGTATTGGTGGAACATATGGAGGAAATCCTATCGCGTGTGCTTCCGCATTAGCGGTTTTCGATATCATTGAAACAGAAAATCTAATTGATAGAGCAAAGGAGCTTGGTAAAACACTGCAAGAACGATTCGATGAACTAAAAGAAGAGTTTGAGATTATAGGAGATGCTCGCGGTATCGGTGCCATGACGGCATTAGAGCTGGTTAAAGACAGGTCGACAAAAACCCCTGCAGTGGAAGAAGCCAAGTCGCTCGTAAAATATTGCTATGATATGGGTTTAATTATTCTTTCATGTGGAATTTACGGAAATGTTATACGTTTTCTTATGCCTTTAAATATACCTAAAGGTGAGCTCGAAAAAGGATTAGGGATTTTGCATGACGGACTACAATATATATCCAATTAGGATGTTAATGCCTATATAAGATAGGAAAAGGCCTGATACAAATTTTACCACTTAGGGGTTAACAATGTCAGAAATAATTAATTTGTGTAAGAGCAGAGATCCTAACGAAGCGGAATTCCACCAGGCGGTCTACGAGGTGATGGAATCGGTGAAGCCGGTCCTGGACCGCAGTCCGGAGTACCGCAAAGCGGCCGTTCTGGAGCGGATTACCGAACCGGAGCGGGTCATCCTGTTCCGGGTGCCCTGGCAGGACGACCAGGGGCAGGTCCATGTCAACCGCGGCTTCCGGATCGAAATGAACAGTGCCATTGGCCCCTACAAGGGCGGCCTGCGCTTTCATCCTTCGGTGAACCTGAGCATCCTCAAGTTCCTGGCCTTCGAGCAGGTGTTCAAGAATGCCCTGACGACCCTGGCCATGGGGGGCGGCAAGGGCGGCTCCGACTTCGACCCCAAGGGCAAGTCGGATGCGGAAGTGATGCGCTTCTGCCAGAGTTTCATGATTGAGCTGGCCCGCCACATCGGGCCCAACACGGACATTCCGGCGGGTGATATCGGGGTCGGGGCGCGGGAGATCGGTTTTCTCTTCGGGCAGTACAAACGTCTGCGCAACGAATTTACCGGTGTGCTGACCGGCAAGAGCCTGGGCTGGGGCGGCAGCCTGATCCGTCCCGAAGCCACGGGCTACGGCTCGGTCTACTTCGCCTCGGAGATGCTGGCCACCCGCAACGAGAGCCTGGCAGGCAAGACCTGCCTGGTATCGGGTTCCGGCAACGTGGCCCAGTATACGGCCGAGAAGATCATCGAACTGGGCGGCAAGGTGGTCACCCTGTCGGATTCCTCGGGCTACATCTTTGACGAAGAGGGCATTGACCGCGGCAAGCTGGATTTCGTGATGCGCTTAAAGAACCTGCGGCGGGGCCGCATCAAGGAATACGTCGAACAATACCCCGCGGCCACCTATGTGGAAGCGGATCTGACCCTGGATCACAATCCCCTCTGGGATCACAAGGCGGACTGCGCTTTCCCCAGCGCCACCCAGAACGAGATCAACGGGAAGGACGCCGCCAACCTGGTGAAAAACGGCACCACGCTGGTCTGCGAGGGGGCCAACATGCCCTCCACGCCGGAAGCCATCGACGTCTTCCTGGACAACAAGCTGCTCTACGCCCCCGGCAAGGCGTCCAATGCGGGCGGCGTGGCGGTGTCCGGCCTGGAGATGGCCCAGAACAGCATGCGTCTGAGCTGGCCGCGGGAAGAAGTGGACGGCCGGCTGCAGATCATCATGAAGAGCATCCACTCCACCTGCCTGGAGGCTGCCGCCGAATACGGGCATGCGGGCAACTACATGATGGGCGCCAACATCGCCGGGTTCGTGAAGGTGGTCAACGCCATGATCGACCAAGGTGTGGTTTAGTCTATTATAAGAAATTACACCGTGGACACCAAAGTGATGCTTAATTCTAAGGTATGCACAACAAAAGATTGAACACTAAGCGTTTTAGGTGCTGAATAAGAAACCCAAATGAAAAAGATTGAAGCAATCATAAAACCTTCCCGATTTGACGATGTAAAGAGTTCACTTGTTGAGATTGGTGTAAAAGGAATGACGGTATATGAAGTGAAGGGATTTGGACGCACGAAGGGTCATACGGAAATATATCGTGGGGCTGAATACGAAGTGGATTTTATTCCCAAAGTTAAGATTGAAGTCATTGTGGAGGACGAGGTTGTTCAGCGAGTCATCGATGCTATCCGAAAATCAGCTAAGACAGGCAAATTGGGAGATGGCAAAATATTTATTCAGCAATTAGAAGATGTAATTCGTATTAGAACCGGAGAGTGCGGCCGCGATGCTATTTGATAATGATAGGCGTGAAAGGATTGTGGCTACTTTCTCACTATCCATGATTTTTTTGGCTAAACATAGTCATCCGTATGGAGTTGGCGATCACAACTATATAGCGTGGCTTTATGACGCATTCCCGCTTGCTGATGACTCATATGCTATTTTAGCGCAAGAGATCCGAAAACATGGTGTTGGCTGTATTTATAGAAGCAATTTCGAAATTGACCATATTTTTTGGTCGTATTTAACTTTTAAGCGCATCCGCGCGCACCAAATAACCATAAAAGACCGAAAATAGGGCAAAAAAGCCGAAAATAGATAACATACTGTAATAAAAGCAGATATAAAAATTTAACGATGGAAATAGGGCAAAAAAGCCCTATTTCTATTTGGCGGCATGCGAAAATGACCCAATACAGGTCTTAAATGGAAAACTAAAAAAATAAATATTTTTTATCTCTGAGGTTAACTTATTAAAATAATATTAATGTCCCCCTCGGGGAATGGGAGAAAATCCCTCGCCTTTAGGCGAAGACTTTAGTAGGCTTGCGATATTATGAAGAATTACCGCAAGACCTCGCATTCGGTTTATGACATCAAGTATCATTTGGTATGGATCACGAAATATCGCAAGCCGATGCTCAGTGAAGGAGTGGGGACGCGGTTGCGGGAGCTGATCCGTGAGATCTGCAAGGCGATGGATATAGAGATCATCAAGGGGCATGTTTCCAAGGACCACGTCCATCTGTTTGTTTCCGTACCGCCGTATCATTCGGTAAGCCAGGTGATGAAACGCATCAAAGGAAAAACGTCAAGGCGGTTGTTAAGCGAAAGCCGTATTTTAGCCAGACAATGTTGGGGTCGTCATCTGTGGGCTCGCGGCTATTTTGCAGCATCATCGGGTAATGTCACCGATGAGGTCATAGCTGACTATATCGAAAAGCAAACCCACACTGAGCGAGCCCGCGATGACGACTTCACCGTGGACTCGTGAGTCGACTTCAGTCGACCACGTTTGAAGCCACCGCCTTTAGGCGGTCGGAGCCTTCACTTTAAATTTGAAAATCCCTTAAATTTAAACCTCCTTCCAAGAGAAAATCCTTTCGGCACCATTCATGCAGTACTGCTACCTGTCCAACCTCGAGCCATCAGAAGATTAAAATAAGTATTCAGCAGAACCAATAAGATCAAAATGTACAGATTAAATGAATTGATGCCTTTGAAATCCAGGTTAAGGTTTTCGTAACGGACAACATTAAGGAGGTAAAAATGGGAGGTTTATCTGAAAAAGCTATTTCTAGATTGGAATCTGCATTGGGAAAGGAAAATGTTTTCTTAGATATGTCACATAGAGCTGTAAGGGCAGCAGTCCCCGCTCCTTTTCCTATTTGCCATTGGGAAGATCATATTCCGGATATTGTGGCGTTGCCGAAAACAACTGATGAAGTAGTTGAAATCATGAAGGTGGCAAATGAGTTCAAGATTCCAGTGGTACCTCGGGCGGGGGCTACAGGCCTGGCCGATGGAGCCGTGCCTCTTAGAAAAGGCATTCTTCTCGATATAAAACGTATGAATGAAATCATAGAGATCGATGATGTTAATATGACGGCAACAGTTCAACCTGGCCTTGGAATGTTGGAACTCAATAAAACACTCACGCGTCTGGGGCTATTTTACCCAGACGATCCTGCCTCTTATCCGGTCGCTATTATTGGTGGAAGAATAGGCTCGGGGGGCTTTAGTCTTATGGGTTCAGGGTTCGGCCACGTACCCGACTTGGTAATGAGCATGGAAGTGGTTTTGCCTACTGGGAAAGTAATACGGGTAGGCGGAGGCGGCGGTAAAAAAATTCGAAAGTCGTCTGTGGGTTATCGGTTGAAAGATCTTTTCATCGGCCATCAAGGAACCTTGGGAATTACAACTGAAGCCACTTTGGATATCTGTAAAAAGCCCGAGGCAGAGTGCCCAGCATTTTTCGGAACAGGAAGTTTCGAAGAATCTCATGAACTTGCCCTGGCAATCGAAATGCTTGGCCTAAAAACTCTTACGGCCGTGGTTATTTTTGACCCAGAAAAAATTAATTTTCTAAGAAGAGATGACGAGGCGTATATCCCTCAGCCTAAAGAGGTGGTATCAGTCGTATTAGCGCTTTTGTATGGTTCAGAGGGAGAAGTTAAGGCTGCACGAGAGAAAATATTTGAAACAGCTGTAGATCGATACAAGGCTAAATATTTGGGGGATGAAATTGCCAAGGGCGATTGGGCATCGCGGCACGATAGATACCATATTACCTACCATGGACGTAATGCCGCTGGAAAAGTTTCAATGATGACGTGGCATTGCGAGGATGCGGCCATCATTCACAGTGAGCTTCCGTTTGTTCGTAGGAAATGGCATGAAATTGTCAGTCGGTATAAAACCCAATATGACGGTTTTTTTGATGACTGGGGCATGTTTATGTACACAAATAACCCTTTTAAACCTTGGGGTGATTATCTGACTGAAATCGATGTCGGTGTGGCAGAGTTGGACATGACGCCGGAGATTTGGAAGGCCTTTATTAAAATGAAATCAGAAATCGCTGAGGTTGCTCTGCAGGCTGGTGGAAGCATTTCAGCTTGCCATGGTGGGACCCGACAAGGCGATGTTGAACTTTGCTGTCACAAAGAATTGGCAGAGGGCTCATTCGATTTAATGAAAGATCTTAAAAAGCTGCTTGATCCAAACAATATTATGAATCCGGGCAAATACTTACTTGACGAAGCATACAAGTAGAAAGGAGATTGGTATGTCAAAACAATACCTTAGCAAAAAAGAATTTTATGATATCAAACTTGCTGACGGCGAGCCGGTTTCAAAAGAAATGAGAAGAGACTGTTATGCCGTCTTTGCCTGCAGGCATAAATTTTGTCGTGATGTTTGCCCGGTCTTTCTTGAAGTGCGTGATGAAAGCAGTGCATCGTATGGAATTCATACAGCTATTTTAGCCCATGCAGAAGGGCACGGAAAATTATCCGATTTGCAAGATGTCTGCACACTTTGTCTTGAGTGTGGCGCATGTGAGCTTCGTTGTCCAAATACTCTCTATACAGGAGATTTTTATGGGCAAACCACAACATTGGTAGACTTAGTTCGAAAACTTCGAAGAGATCTTATTGCTCAGGGAACACCCCCGACCAATTGGGAGGAGGTACAGAAATATATATTTGAGGATCTTGATCGAGAGAAAAGTAAAAATGGGGAAATTACGAAATGGGCTGAAGGGATTAATTTGCCAACAAAAAGTGATACAATCTTGTTTGTGGATTATTTCAATGCAAGCCAAACAACGGATGTTCCTAGAAATGCAGCAAAAATATTGAAAGCGGCAGGAGTTAAGTTCGGAATTTTGGATAAACTTTTTCCGACGATGGGGGAGCTATACGAAAGTGATATTGAAAAGTGGATTGATTTTGCCAAAAAAAATGTTGAAGCATTGAAAACTGCTGGTGCTAAAACGGTCGTTATGGTCAATCCTCATGACTATATGTTTTTCGTAAGAGAATACATTAAGTACATGGAACTCCCATTTGATGTCTATTTTATCACAGATTTTATCTTCAAGCTTCTTGAAGAGCATAAAATTGAATTGAAAAATGAGGTTAATATTAAAGCCACCTATCACGACCCGTGTTCATTGAACAAACACACTCTAGATTGGGAGGCTCCTAGAAAGTTGATTGAAGCGCTACCAGGAATTGATTTTTCCGCAGACGATCACATTACACAATGGGATTATTGTTGTGGAAATGGAATAAATAGTTTTAAGCGACTAAAGCCTGATATCGCTTATAAAATTGGCCTTAAGCGATTTAGTATGGCCGAAGAAGTTGGGGCTGAAAAGCTTATCGTAGCCTGCCCACATTGTTTGGATCAATTTACAGAAGTAAAAGCAAAATCGGGCAATATAATTGAACCCGTGCATATTTTAGAGTTGATAAAGCAGTCAATGGGAATTGAATAAAGTATAATAAAGGAGAGATATAAATGGCTGAAAACGTCATCATTAAAAATGGGCATTATTTAGTGGAAGATTGGCGAATGAAAGAGATCCTTACGCAAGAGATCAATGATTATGAAAGAGAACGAATTTCTAAAAATAGAGAAGAATGGTTAGATTGGATGAACAAGCACTTTGCGTACAAGACTATTCTCGCACCTAAAAAATATCTCTGATATTATATTGCGATTGAACTATAAAAGAAATTTTCAATAGGCAAATGGGGTGGATTCTTATTCGAATTCGATAACGTGAAAAATTTCGATGATATTCCATCCCATTTTGTTTCTATTCTGGAGGTAAAATGAATATCACGGTTTTATTAAAACACGTGGTTGATTCAACAGAGGTTAGATTTGATAAAAATACTGGTGAGTTAAGACTTAGAGGCCTGCCAGAAAAGATTAGTGATTATGACAAGCATGCCATTGAAGAAGCCATCAGGTTAAAATCAAAATTTGGTGGAACTGTAACAGCTATCAGCTTTGGCAAAAAGGATGCTCTTAAATCGTTAAAAGAAGCCGTCGCAATGGGCGCTGACAATGGTATTCTTATCAATCACCCTCAAGTCGATCAAATCTACGATCCCTATTATATCGCTACGGTTTTGGGTAAGGTAATCGAAAAAAACGATAATTGTGATTTAGTATTATGTGGTGTTATGTCTGAGGATATTACTAATAAAATTGTTGGACCAATGATAGCTGCCAGTATTAATTTTAATTATATTCCTAATGTATCAAAAATGTCGATTGAAGACAACTCCAAATTTAAAGCACTTTGTGAAATAGACGAATACGAAATTGAAGTAGAAGCATCGTTTCCTATTGTTATATCTGTTAGTAGAAAAATAAATGAGCCTCGTTTAGCTACAAAAATACAAATAATGAAGGTGCAAGGCAAAAAAATATCTACAATTTCATTAGAGGACATAGGAATGACTGAGAGCGTTGAAGCCGGAAGCGCTTGTCATTTTGAGTCATTCACGCCAATCACAAAAGAAAGAAAACATGTAATATTTGAGGGAGATGCAACAAGCGCAGTTAAAGAGTTAATTAATAAACTGGAACAGGAGAAAGTTCTGTGAAAACAATCATTATTTCATCTGATGAAAATAATTTAAAGAAAATATATAAATATGCAGAGCAAATTGAAAGTATCGAGCATTGTGATTTCATAGTATTTAATACAAATGATGGTTTTATTAAAAATTTAAAAAATTCTTTAGTGAATGAAATAGATATCGCTAATGTAGATCTTTTTCTGTTGTCAGACTCGGATAAAGATCAAGAAATTGCTTCTGTATTAACTGCGCTTACAAATGGAAGTTGTTCGACAAATTGTTCGAAAGTTTACACTGAAAACAATAAGCTATGCGTGGAGAGGGAAGTATTCGGAGGCATTGCTTACCTTAAATTAGCTATGGTAAAAATGCCAGCTATAATTAGTTTGTCAAGCGGTTTGCTGAATGACCAAGCCATACATGAATTTAATGTTCAATTTAAACGAATTGATACAAAAATCGATTGTGATGAAATCAAAATTCTTTCAAAAAACAAAATTAAAAAAAGCGTTGATATTACATCGGCTAAAAAAATCGTATCTGTTGGACGAGGAATTGGTCAAAAGGAAAGAATAGAAATTATTGAAAAGCTTGCTCAAAAACTCGATGCAGAGGTTGGATGCTCTCGTCCCATTTCAGAAGATTACAGATGGTTGCCAATTGAAAGGCAGGTCGGGCTCACGGGTGAGACTGTTAAGCCCACTTTATATGTTGCAGTAGGTATTTCAGGCCAAGTGCAGCACATCGTTGGCATGAGGGACTCGAAAGTTGTGGTCGCTATTAACAACAATAAGTCTGCGCCTATATTCGAGTATTGCGATTATGGAATTGTTGGAGACCTCTTCGAAATAGTGCCTATTTTAGAAAATACGATATAGAAAATGCAACACATCAAATTCTACTATAATTTTATGCCGCATTGAGAATAAAGGGAGTTTATAAGGAAAATGGTCGAACGTAAATTTCTACCGTTTATGCCTGATTCAACAATTATATTTGTATACATTTATGCGTTCATAACTGTGTTCATATTCCTTCTGGGTATCAAAAGAAATGTAACAAGATATGACATAACTATCAGAGAATTTGTCAAAAATATTTGCCAGAATTTAAAGATAAACAAAAAAGGAATATCCGATTTTATAAGTTACATTATTCTGCAGAAAAAAACCCAAGAACAAAGTTTTGGGAAAATAGGTCACTCCACTATTTATTTTGGATGTTTAATTTTGTTGATAGGGACAACAATTGTAGCTATCGATGAAGACATTTTAAGCAAAATTAGTGATTTAAAAATTTTAAGAGGTAACTTTTATATTCTTTTTGAATTTGTACTTGATACAGCAGGAATATTTGTGTTCTTTGGGGCAATTTACGCAATTTATCGAAGATTTATAGTTAAGCCTAAATATTTATACACGGATATAAATGATTATATAATACCAATACTTTTGATTATTATTATTTCGACTGGCTTTGTTTTAGAAGCATACCGGTTGCATTTAGATAACAATCCTGTTGCAAAATATTCCTATGTTGGGAATTTTATTAGTTCCAAACTGTTTTTAATTGATGAATCTTTATCCGGTATAAACAACTATAGATTACTATGGTATTTTCATTTTATAATGGCGCTCCTTTTAATATGTCTTATCCCATTTAGCAAATTAAAGCATATATTTCTAATCCCTCTAAACTTTATAGTATCTCCACCTAAGAAGCGCCACCGAAATGCTAAACTAGATGTACCATTTAACATTCTGGAAATCGATGAGAATGATGAAGAATGTGAAGCTTTAGAAAATATTGGTGTAGGTTCAATAGCGCAAATTAGATGGAATGATCGTCTGCAAATATCAAGTTGCATAAATTGTGGCAGGTGTGAGGAAGTATGTCCGGCAAATAGCTCAGGAAGGTTGCTTTCACCAAGAAATGTAATACAGAAAATAGCAAGAAAAATTGAGAATGCTGAAAATAAAATAGAACTGTTTGAACATATAATCAAAACTGAAGAAATCTGGGGGTGCACAAATTGCTATGCATGTATTGAAGTTTGCCCTGCATTTATTCGTCATGTAGATAAATTTTTAGATTTTAGACGTTTTATTGTTAATACGAATTTTGAAGATGAGGCTAAAATTAACATTTTTGGCAATATCGATCGGAATGGCAACCCATACGGTTTGGCGTCCTACCAAAGAACTGAGTGGCTTTCAGATCATGAAGTCTCTACTATAGATGAAGAAGATGAATTTGATTACCTTTACTTTATCGGTTGTTCATCATCATACGATCAGCGGTGCCAAGAAATCACGAAATCCGTAATAAATATTTTAAATCATGCCAATATTAATTTCGTAATTTTAGGAGAGCACGAAATATGTTGTGGAGAGCCTGCCAAAAGAATGGGAGAAGAAGGCCTTTTTCAGATGACAGCTATTCAGAACATAGAAAAATTTGAAGAATATGGTGTTAAAAATATAATCGTTCATTGCCCGCATTGCTACAACATGCTTAAACACGAATATCCAGAATTTAACGGAAATTATAATGTAATCTACCATGCAGATATGATTGACAATCTTTTAAAGAGTCAATCAATAAAATTAAAAACAAATATTCAAAAAACTTCTCTGACTTATCATGATCCTTGCAATATCGGTAGGCTTAATGGAATTTTTAATAGCCCAAGAGAGGTTATTAATAGGGTTGGCCAACTACGAGAAATGGATCGCAATAAAGAATCGTCATTTTGTTGTGGTGGCGGTGGTGGTAACGCTTTTTTTAAAATTCCAGAAAAAAGACGCATTAGTCAAATTAGGATTCAGGAAGCATTGAATACAGGCGCTTCATCAATCGTAGCGGCATGCCCTTTCTGTATGATAATGCTTGAAGATGCAAAAGGAAATATTGAAAACAGCAGGTCTATTACAAATGTTTACGATATCGCTGAGTTGGTTAGTATGCATCTAAATTAGAAAAGCGACTTTGTTTAACCATAAACGAAGTACTTAAATTGAAAGGAGGATTTTAAATGAGCAGGCAAGTTAATCTTGTTATCGATCTTCCCGGCGCCGATCAAAACTTGAAAAATGACATTTATGAACGGATCACAGATTTCGAAAAAAAATACGAAAAAAAATTGGTTGTCAACGAGGGGGGATGGGTTCCAAAAGTTCAGAAAATTGACTATATTGTTGCATGGATAGGAGGTCTTTTGATTACGATTTGGATGGCTCTTGTTTTTATATAGAATTTGCACTCATGTATAAAATGAGCAAATAAGGGGGGAGATATTATGGGGCGCGGAATATCGAATGAAATTAACAATGAAATTTACTTCAATGCTGTTCCGGCTAGTAACAAGGATAGAATTTATGGGATGGGAGACTTTGTAGCGATACAGATTTGTTTTGGAATCGCCGCATGGTTTTTTTTGGTCGGTAGTCTGACCGGTCTTACAGTTAATGCATCCGAATCAATTCCAATTGTGCTCTTTGGAAATTGCGTGCCACTCATCCTAGTTGCTCCATTGGCGGTAATATTCGCCCGATACGGCACTGAGCAATGGGCAGGTTCGGCAGCCGTATTGGGCCACCGATTTAAAGATGTTTGGGTTTTTATTTACATTACATCAAGCTTTGGATGGATTGCCTACTCAGCTTTTCTATTCGGAGAAAGTGCTATCAAATTTGTAAAATTCTTTAACGGCCCTGAATTTTTAAGCGCTGAAGTTCCAGGCGCTATTATTTTTGCGTTCATTGCTACCGGTATAGGGGCATGGATTGCTTATCTTGGCCCAAATACCTTAAAATGGTTTACAAGAATGTCTGCGGCCTTTTTGCTGGCTGTTCTTGGTTGGTTTATATACATCATGCTCAATAAATATGGCGCCGATTATATATTTTCGCAAACCCCGGCAGAACCCATGGAAACGCTTGCTTGGAGCAGAGCATCAGCTATTGAATGGAATGTTGGATTGGGTTTTTCATGGGCATTCTGGTATGGTGCTTGGACTCGATTGGCAAAAAACGAAAGTGCTGCCTTTCACGGTTGTTTATGGGGTTGGGGTCTTCTAGCGTGTACAGCCGGTATTTTTTCAGCATTTTCTGCATTGGTGCTTAAAGTCTATGACCCAAGTGAGTGGATTATAGCAATGGGTAGTCCGATTATGGCTGTTATCGGGCTGGTTATGTTTGCCCTTGCCAATATCGGTTCGATTACTTGCCTTGTTTATCCAATGTCAATAGCCTACCGTAGCCGATTCCCTAAATCTAAATGGGGGACCTCTGTCATAATTTGTTCGGTTTTTGCGCTAATATTAGAAAATCCCGTTGTTTTCGAATCTTATGGTGTTTATTTGGCCTATATTGCTCTCCTCGCAGGGGCTTACGGTGGCATCATGATGTCAGACTACTTTCTGATCAGTAGAGGAAAATGGGCATGGTCCCTAAGAGGAATATATAACGTTAACTCTGAATATAAATACTGGCATGGGTTTAACCCTGCCGCTGTCATAGCTACCATATCAGCTTCATTGTTCTATTTGTGGACTCTTGAGCCCTTAACTTGGACAAGCTCTAATGGTCTATTCCCATACATTACTGCAGGGATACCTTCCTTTTTCGTTGCTTTTATAGTTTATGCAGTAGCAATGAAAGTGTGGGTTATGAGAACCATGACGCCTCCATTAGAGGAAGTATCAGAGGATTATCGCGTTATACCCAAGACTACTTAGGTGATGATGTTTTTATAATAAGTATTCATATTTAATTATTTAAAATAAATTATACAGGAAAAATATCATGGAAGAGATATTATTTAAGAAAATATTGGTTACGGTAAGCTTAACCGAAATAACCTATAAAGCCATTCCCTATGAAAAATATATTTTACAAAAATTTGATTGTGAAACGCATTTATTGTTTGTTGCCCGCATAGGTCGTGATGATCTTTTAAACACTCCTGGAGAGGCAATGAAAATAAAAAAGGAGGTACAAGAAAATGCTGAGAAAAAGCTTAACGATCATGTTGAAAAGTATTTTAAAAATGAAGGCGTAATTGCATGTGTTAAGGTAGGAGATCCCGCAGATGCGATTATTGATTATATTAATAATGAAGAAATCGACTTCGTTCTTATGGGAACACATGGAAGAAGGGGCATCAAAAAGACATTTTTAGGAAGTGTGGCAGAGGATGTAATCAAACGATCACCTGCTCCTGTCGTAGTTATAAATCCATTCAGAGTAAAAAGTTAGATCTAACCAATTTGTAAAATTATTATTTATTTATATGAGGGTTGTTAATTCTATAATTTATATAAAATTTCTAAGGGAGTTTAGCAATAATGGTAAAGAAACAGCTGGTGATCAATCAGGTTCCCCGAACCCTCATTGTGGACGCGGACAGCTCTCTGGCCCAGGTGCTCCGGGAACAATTGCGCCTCACCGGCACCAAGGTGGGCTGCGGCCAGGGGCAATGCGGCTGCTGCAATGTCATTTTGAACGACAAGCTGGTGCGCTCCTGCGTGACCCCCATGAACAAAGTCCCGGACGGCGCCCATATCCTGACCATCGAGGGCCTGGGGGACGCGACCCACCTGCATCCGGTCCAGCTCTCCTGGATGGTGCACGGCGGCGCCCAGTGCGGCTTTTGCAGCCCGGGCTTCATCGTTTCCACCAAGGCCCTCCTGGACAGCAACCCCGATCCCAGCCGGGAAGACATCCGCCGCTGGTTCCAGGTGCACCGCAACGCCTGCCGCTGCACCGGCTACAAACAACTGGTGGATGCGGTCCAGGATGCGGGCCGCGTGCTGCGGGGCGAACTCACCATGGAAGAGCTCATGTTCAAGATCCCGGCCGACGGCCGCATCTGGGGCAGCACCATTCCCCGCCCCAGCGCCCTGGCCAAGGTCACCGGCACCTGCGACTACGGGGCCGACACCGGCGTCAAAATGCCGCCCGAGACCCTGCAGCTGGCCCTGGTGCAGGCCGAGATCTCCCATGCCAATATCCGCGCCATCGATACCGCCGACGCCGAAAAGATGCCCGGGGTGGTCAAGATCCTCACCCACCGGGATGTCCAGGGCAAAAACCGCATCAACGGGCTGGTGCTGTTTCCGGTGGGCCATCTGGGGGACGGCTGGGACAGGCCCATCCTGTGCGATGAGAAAGTCTACCAGTATGGGGATGCCATCGCCATCGTCTGCGCCGACAGCGAGGCCCATGCCCGGGCCGCGGCCGCCAAGGTCAAGGTCGACCTGGAGCCCCTGCCGGCTTATATGAGCGCCCCGGCCGCCATGGCCGAGGATGCCATCGAGATCCACCCGGGCACCCCCAATATCTATTTCACCCAGAAGATCATCAAGGGCGAGGATACGGTCCCCGTTTTCCGCGATGCCGCCCATGTGATCGAGGACGACTTCTATGTGGGCCGCCAGCCCCACATGCCCATGGAACCGGATGTGGGCTACGCCTATCTGGACGATGAGGAGGGGCTGCATATCGGCAGCAAGTCCATCGCGCTTTACACCCATCACCTGATGATCGCCGAGGGGTTGGGCGTGGCGCCGGAAAAACTCTTCCTGGCCCAGAACCCCACCGGCGGCACCTTCGGCTATAAATTCAGCCCCACCATGGAAGCCCTCGTGGGAGTGGCCTGTCTGGCTACGGGCCGGCCCGTGGTCCTGCGCTACGACTACCATCAGCAGATGACCTATACGGGCAAACGCTCGCCCTTTTTCATTCACCTGCGCCTGGCCGCCGATGCCGACGGCAAGCTTTTGGGCATGGAATCGGACTGGACCGTGGACCACGGGCCCTATTCCGAATTCGGCGACTTGCTCACCCAGCGGGGCGCCCAATTTATCGGTGCGGGCTACGATATCCCCCACATCCGGGGCATCGGCCGTACGGTGTGCACCAACCACGCCTGGGGATCGGCCTTCCGGGCCTATGGCGGCCCCCAGAGCGAATTCGCCTCCGAGGTGCTCATGGACCTCCTGGCCGAGAAGCTCGGCCAGGATCCCCTGGAGCTGCGCTACGCCAACGTGCTGCGGCCCGGGGCCACCATGCCCCACGGACAGGCCCCCGAAGTCTACAGCTATCCTGAAATGCTCGACATCCTGCGGCCCAAGTACCAGGAGGCCCTGAAGCGAACCCGGGCCGCCTCCAGCGACACGCTCAAACGCGGGGTGGGCATTTCCCTGGGCATGTACGGCTGCGGCGGCGACGGACCGGATCCTTCGGCCGTGGCGGCCGAGTTGGGGCCGGACAACAGCGTCACCATCTACAACACCTGGTCCGACCACGGCCAGGGCGCCGACGCCGGCACCCTGGGCACGGCCCACGAGGCCCTGCGCCCCCTCGGGGTGCCGCCGGAAAAGATCCGCCTCGTGATGAACGACATGGCCACTTGCCCGGACAGCGGCCCCTCGGGCGGCAGCCGCCAGCAGGTGGTCACCGGCCGGGCCATCATCGCCGCCTGCCAGGCCCTGCTGGATGCCATGCGCAAATCCGACGGCAGCTACCGCACCTTTGATGAGATGCAGGCCGAAGGCCTGCCCCTCAAATACGAGGGCCAGTGGACCACACCCTGCACGGTCTGCGATGAAAACGGCAAAGGCGACCCCTTCCCGGTCTATATGTACGGGGTTTTCATGGCCGAGGTGGCCGTGGAAACCGCTACAGGCAAAACCACGGTGGAAAAGATGACCCTGGTGGCCGACATCGGCAAGATCAACAACCGTCTGGTCACCGACGGGCAGATTTTCGGGGGGCTGGCCCAGGGCATCGGCCTGGCCCTGTGGGAGGATTTCGAAGACATTCAAAAGCACAGTACCCTCAAGGGCGCAGGGTTTCCCTATTGCGAACAGATCCCGGACACCATGGAAATCATCTATGTGGAAAACAGCCGCCCCGAGGGTCCCTTCGGGGCAGCCGGGGTCGGGGAACTGCCGCTGACCAGCCCCCATGCGGCCATCATCAACGCCATCAACAAGGCCTGCGGCGTCTGCATCAAACAGCTGCCGGCCCTGCCGGAGAAAGTGCTGGCCGGGTTGAAAAGCGATAGGTAATCAGCTGGAGTTTCGCTTCGCTCCCGACGTATTGACTGTTAGCGCCTCTGGCAATCACCCGGAGCGCGTTAGCTAAGTGGCCCTATTCACAAATACGATGACATTCGGTCGCCAATCAATCCTGTCTGGACGGCGTTGCGAAGACACGATATATGCGGCAAGGTGCCTGAGGCCATTTCCGCCACCGGGTACGATGCGGTGCTGGCCGAGGGCCTTATCCACGCCGCAGCTCAATGGGACCTCGAAGACATCGCGGTGCACGTCAAGGGACTGGAGCCGGCCGGCTACGATCCCAGTCCCCTGAAGGGCATGGGGCTGGCCTACGCTACTTCCGACCGGGGGGCCTGCCACCTGCGGACCAAGTTTTACAAGCCCGAACTCAGCGGGATGATCGATCCGGGCCAGGTGGAGGGCAAGGCCGAGCTGTTCATCGACTTCGAGGACCGCCTGACCCTTTTCGACACCCTTATTTTGTGCCGGTTTTACCGGGATCTTTATCCCTGGGAGGCTCTCCGGGAGATGCTGAAGGCTCTCACCGGGATCGACGAGGATATCGCCGGCCTGCGTCGAAAGGCGGCGGCCAGCGCCACCCTCACGCGGCGCTTCAACATCCGGGAGGGTCTGACCTCCCAGGACGACCGTCTGCCCCGCCAGCTGCATCGCCGCCTGGAAGATTCGGAGCAGGTGGTCACCGAAGAAGAGATCCATACCATGGTGCAGGACTACTACCGGTTGCGCGGTTGGGATACATCAGGCCGACCTTTACACGAAGAAAACGCAAATAAAAAAATAGTAACTTTTTCCTGAAAGACTTTGCTCGCCATATACTAAGGGGATATGATACACCCGACACGCAAATCATCTTGTAAGCGTCAATAGTGGAGTTAGAACTTCTCCATGTCGGATGTTTTTTACCTCATAATAAAACTTTTCTATGCTACTTCATCGCTATAAATGGAGGCCCTGATGAAACTGATCAAAGTCGATCTGACGGCGAAAACCATTCAAACCGAGGATCTCCCTTCCGCATACGAAGGACTTGGCGGTCGGGCCCTGACCTCGAACTACATCAACGACCATGTGCCCGCCGGGTGTGATCCCCTGGGCCCGGAGAATATCCTGATCTTCGCCCCAGGCTATTTCAGCGGGACGCCCCTGGTTAACACCAGCCGGCTTTCCGTGGGCGCCAAGAGCCCCCTGACGGGCGGCATCAAGGAGAGCAACGTGGGGGGCACGGCGGCGGCCGCTTTGGCCAACCTGGGCATTTCGGCTCTCGTGGTGGAGGGCCAGGCCCCCGAAGGGGAGTCCTGGCTGCTCAAGATCGATGCGCAAGGGCAGGCGGCCTTGATCGATGGTGCGGACTGCCGCGGCCTGCGCACCTATGCTTTGGCGGAGAAGCTTCTCGCGGCCCACGGCCCCAAGAACAATATCACCTGCATCGGGCCGGCGGGAGAGGATCTGCTGAGTGCGGCCTCCATCCAGACCACCGACCTGGACGACCATCCCTGCCGGGCGGCCGGACGCGGCGGCCTGGGGGCGGTCATGGGCTCCAAGGGACTCAAAGCGCTGATCGTTAGCCGTTCGGGCAAGGCCGCCGATCCTCTGGCCGATCCGGCGGCCTTCAAGGCGGCGGCCAAGGCTTACGCCCAGGCGGTCAAGGCCGACGAGTTCAGCGGCGAGATCCTGCCCGAGCTGGGCTCGGCCTGCCTGGTGGAGGCCATCAACGAGGTGGGGGCCTTTCCGACCCGCAATGCCCGGGAGGGCCAGTTCGAGGACGCCGACAAGATCAGCGGGGAGGCCATGGCCCGCATCATTCGCGCGCGCGGCGGCAAGACCACCCACAAGGGCTGCGCCCAATGCATCATCGACTGCTCCAACGAGTATGTCGACCCCCAGGGCAACTATGTGACCTCTTCCCTGGAGTACGAGACCATCTGGTCCATGGGCGGCATGATCGGCAACGGCGATTTGGACGCCATCGCCCGGCTCGATTTTCTCTGCGACGACATCGGGCTGGACACCATCAGCACCGGGGTGGCCATCGCCGTGGCCATGGATGCCGGCTACAAATCCTTCGGCGACGCCCAGGCCGCCATCGCCATGGTGGAGGAAGTGGCGCAAGGCACCGCCTTCGGCAAAATCATCGGCAGCGGGCCGGCGGCTGTGGGCAAGCACTTCAACCATGAGCGGGTGCCGGTCATGAAGGGCCAGAGCATGGCGGCCTACGACCCCCGCGCCATCCAGGGCATGGCGGTCACCTATGCCACCTCGCCCATGGGGGGCGACCACACGGCCGGCTGGGTGGTGGATCAGAACCTGGAAGCCTTCGGCGGCACCCTCGACCGGTTTTCGGCCGAAGGGCAGGTGGAGGCCTCCCGCAACACCCAGATTCACATGGCAGCGGTGGATACGGTGGGCATCTGTGATTTTGCCCAGTCCGGCCTGGCCGCCGAGGGGGGGATGGACAACGTCTATCGGATGGTGGCCGCCAAATCCGGCCTGCCCTTCGGCGAAGACGACTGGCATGCACTGGGGCTGCGGGTGCTGAAGGCCGAGCGGGCCTTCAACCGGCGGGCCGGCTTCACGGCGGCCGACGACCACCTGCCGCGCATGTTCTATGAAGAACCCCTGCCGCCCCACAACAAGGTGGTGGTCATCAGTCCGGAGGAGCTTGAAAATACCTTTGATTTCTAAAAGGAGGCATAGTGCAAAAAGTCACATTGAAGATTAACGGCTGCTCACGGCAGGTGGTGGCCGATCAGGACATGGTGCTCCTGGATCTGCTGCGTGAGCATTTTCATCTGACAGGCACCAAGCAGTCCTGCGACCGTAAAGGGCAGTGCGGGGCCTGTACAGTGATTGTGAACGGCAAGGCGGTGCTGTCCTGCCTGACCAAGGTGGCCAAGCTCGACGGCGCGGAGGTCATCAGCGTGGAGGGGCTGGGCACGCCGGACAATCCCCACCTGATCCAGGAGGCCTTTGTGCTGGCGGGCGCCATCCAGTGCGGCTACTGCACGCCCGGCATGATCATGGCGGCCAAGGCGCTGTTGGACGGGAATCCGGATCCCACGGATGATGAGATCAAACACGGCCTGCGGCGCAATCTGTGCCGGTGTACGGGGTATGCCAAGCTCATCGATGCGGTGCGGCTGGCCGGCCGTTTCCTGCGAGGGGAGATCACTCCCGCCGCGATTCGTCCCAAGGTCACCGATGCCAAGATGGGGGTCTCCCACCCGCGGCCCTCGGCCCTGGCCAAGGCCTGCGGTACGGCCCCGTTCGCGGCCGACATCCAAATGCCCGGGGCCGCCGAGATCGCCGTGGTGCGAAGCCCCCATTTCCATGCGGCCATCAAATCCATCGACTGCACGGCGGCCGAGGCCATGCCCGGCGTGATCGGTACCCTGACGGCCAAGGATATCAAGGGCACCAACCGCCTGAAATACATTGTGGAGGACCGGCCGATTCTGTGCGAGGACCGCGTGCGCACCCTGGGCGACGCCGTGGCCGTGGTGGTGGCCGAGACCCGCGAGCAGGCCCAAGCCGCCGCCCAGGCGGTGAAGGTGGACTACGCGCCGCTGCCCGAACTGCGCAGCCCGGCCCAGTCCCTGGCGCCGGATGCGCCCCAGATCCATCCGGACCGGCCGAACCTGTGCTTCCGCCAGCCGGTGATCAAGGGGGACGCGGATGCCGCTTTCGCATCGGCCGCGGCCGTGGTGGAACACCGTTTCACCACCCAGATCAACCACCAGGCGCCCATGGAACCGGAAAACAGCGTCGCCTTCATGGAAGGCGAGGGCGAGGATGCCGAGCTGGTGGTCATGGGGCGCAGCATCAACATCCACCTGCACATGGCCACCCTCCAGGCAGCCCTGGGATTCGAGAACATCCGTTATGAGGAAACCTTTTCCGGCGGTCAGTTCGGCATCAAGCTGGAGATCTTCACCGAGGGGATCGCCGCGGCCGCGGCCCTGAAGTTCAAGCAGCCGGTGCGCTACATCCCCAGCCTGGCCGAATCCATGCTGATCACCTCCAAGCGCCACCCCTTCGACATGCAGATCAAACTGGGGGCCGACACCGACGGGAAGATTACGGCGCTATCCATGGATATCACCGTGGACAACGGGGCCTATCACTCCATTGGCAACGTGATCATCAACCGCGCCTTGCACATGCTCTCCAGCTCTTACTACATTCCCAACATCAAGGTGGCCTCCCAGCTGGTGTACACCAACAACCCGTGGGGCAGCGCGGCCCGCGGGGCCGGTCCGCCCCAGGCGCACTACGCCCTGGAATGCGCGGTGGACATGCTGGCGGAAAAACTGGCCATGGACCCGTTGGCCCTGCGCAAACGCAATTCACTCCAACCGGGACAGACCAAGGCCACCGGTCATGTGATCGATGAGTGGGCCTTCGAAGGATTATGTGAGGCGATCCAACCCGCTTACGCGCGTGCCGTGGCCGATGCGGCCCAGGCTGCTGACGGGCCGCTCAAACGCGGTATCGGCCTGGGGGCGGCGGCCTTCGGCATCGCCTTTCCGGGGGACAAATCCATCAGCGCGGTGGAACTGGAGCCCGACGATGGCGTGACGGTCTATGCCGCCGCGGCCGACCCCGGGGAGGGCAACGATGCCATGCTCACCCAGTTGGCCGCCCAGGTGCTGGACCTGCCCCTGGACCGGGTGCGGGCCGACACCCGCCGCACCGACCGTACGGCCGCCAGCGGGCCGGCCTCGGGCAGCCGGGTGACCTTCATGATCGGCGGGGCCACGGTGGATGCTTTAAAGCAGCTCCGGCAGGCCATGGACGAAGTGGGGGCCAAGACCCATGCAGCCTTTGTGGCCGCCGGCCGGCCGACGCGCTATGTGGGGCATAAAGCGGTGACGAATACCGCGCCCCTGGATCCGGAGACCGGGCAAGGCCCCTCCTCGGACTCGGACGTGCACGCCATTCAGCTGGCCGAGGTGGAGGTGAACACCGAAAGCGGCGAGGTGCGGGTGTTGAAGATGACCGCGGCGGTGGACGCCGGTCCGGTCATCAACCCCAACAACCTTGAGGGGCAGATGCAGGGCGGCATGGACATGGGGGTGGGCTATGCCTTGCGGGAGAAGTATATCGCCGGAGAGACCACGGATTGGCGTACCTTCCGGTTTCCGACCATGAAAACCGCTTTTGATACAGCCGTGATCACCCGGGAGACGCCGCGCAAACGGGGTACCCTGGGGTCCACCGGCGTCGGCGAGATGGCCATGGTCTCCACGGCGCCGGCCGTGATCAACGCCATCTATAACGCCTGCGGGGTCTGGGTCAGCGATCTGCCCGCCACGCCGGACAAGATCAAAGCCGCTCTACAGGCCCGCGGGAAGGGATGAATGCACGCCGACGACCAGGGCCTTCCGGCCGATCAGGGACGGGACCGGCGGCTGCGCCGCATTGCCGGGCAGGACGTCTACGTCGACTGGGAGGATTTCCTGTGGGACCCCCAGGATTGGAGTGAGGCGATGGCCCTGGCCCTGGCCCGCGAGAGCGGGATGGACGGCCTCGACGACGCCCACTGGCGGGTGATCCGGTTCATGCGCGGGTTTTACTTTTATCATGGCCGGGCGCCCATGAACAAAGACCTGCGTAAAGGCACCGGGATGAGCCTGATGGCCCTGAAGGCCTTGTTTCCCCAGGGGATCCGCCAAGGTGCCCGGCGTCTGGCGGGGCTGCCCAATCCCAAGGCCTGTCTCTGAGCCTGGCCACCCAAGGCCGGTGGATGCCAGGAAAGAGGGTGCTTCGCCCGGGACGCTCCGGTCCGGGGGACATCAAGGCACGCAAGAGGGGAACACGTGTGATTTATCTGGACAATGCGGCCACCACCTTTCCCAAGCCCCGTGGTCTGCTGGACCGGATGGTGGCGGACTATGCCGCGATCGGTGTTTCGCCGGGCCGGGGCAGCTATGATATGGCCATGGCCGCCGAGGATGTGATCCACGCCGCGCGTACCAAGTTGGCCGCCTTTTTTGGCGCGCCTGATCCCCGACACGTGATTTTTACGTCCAATGCCACAGACGCTTTGAACCTGGCCCTGATGGGCTCCCTCAAGGCCGGCGACCACGTCGTCACCACCCGCCTGGAGCACAACGCCGTGCTGCGGCCCCTATATCACCTGCAGCGGAAGGGCGACATCACCCTGAGCCTCGTGCCCTTCGGCGGTAAGGGCTTCATCGATCCGGACGACATTGCCCGGGCCATCCGGCCGGAAACCCGGCTGGTGGTGGTCAATCATGCCTCCAATGTGCTGGGAACGGTCCAGCCGGTGGCAGCCGTGGGCGCGATCTGCGCGGAACGCGGGGTGGCCCTGTTGGTGGATGCCTCCCAGAGCGCCGGTCAGGTGCCTGTTGACATGGCGGCCTTGCAGGCTTCGGCCGTGGCCTTCACCGGCCACAAATCCCTCTACGGACCGACCGGCACCGGTGGATTGATCCTGCACCCGGATTTCGAGGTGCGCTCCACGCGTTTCGGGGGGACCGGCATCGAATCCCGCAGCCCGGTCCATACCCAGGATTTCCCCTACCGTCTGGAAGCCGGCACCTCCAACCTGATGGGCATCATCGGCCTTGCCCTGGCTGTCGATGATCTGCTCGATACAGGTTTGGAGGCCATACGCCGGCAGGAGATGGCGCTGACCCGCCGTTTGGTAGACGGACTGCGCTGCCTAAAGGGGGTCCGGCTATATGGGGCCGAAGACCTGGATCGCCATCTGGCCGTCATCGCGGCCAATGTCGAGGGGATCGCGCCGGAGGACGTGGGGGCCATTCTCGATGCGGACTTCGACATCGCCGTGCGGGTGGGGCTGCACTGCGCTCCGTTGGTGCATGCGGACCTGGGTACTGACGAACGGGGCGCCGTGCGCTTCAGTCTGGGACGCTATAATACGGCCGACGAGATCGATCAGGCCATTAACGGCATGGCCGCCATTGCCGGACACGCCCGTTAGCGGTCGTCGTTCTCCATCAGCAATAGGGAGGCAAAGCAAACTGCGCAGTTCACGGCAGGCTTCTTATTGCTTTGACTACCTGCTTCCCAATTTGTTATCACTGATTGCATAATTTACTGGATGTAAGAGAAGGTCGCTTTCTGCGGTTCCAGCTCGAGGTAGTTAAAATCTGCCCGTATGAAATCGACGATCGTGGTTTTGGTGCAAACCTATGACATCATAGGCCTGCATATAATGAAAAAGGAATCAAATATATTTATGAAAGAATTTGATAAAAATGCATATTTTGCTGCTTTTGATGTGATGCAAAGCTGTGTGGTATTTTTTGATAAGAATCTAAGGGTATTATATGCGAACCCTTTTTTTGCCGAATTCTCAGGATTGTCTGTATCAGCGATAAAAGGTTGTAAGTTTAATGATATATTTCAAATTGATTACAATAAAATAAATCAAATATGTAATAAATTAAAAAGTAATTATCATGAAGAAATTGATAATTATTTACATACTAAAAATAATACAAAAATATTTATAAAATTATTTTTTAAGATGATTATGTTGAAAACCGATAAGATTTATTTATGTTCTTTTCGTGATATAAATAGGGAAAAAAAGTTAGAATATGAACTTATCGAAAGTAAACGAATGCTCAATACTTTAATGAGCAATGTATCGGGAATGGTTTATCGTTGTCATAATGATAGAGACTGGACAATGGAGTTCGTAAGTGAAGGCTGTGAAAAATTAACTGGCTATTCTTCTAAACAGTTGACTAATGGTAGTATTACATTCAGAAAAATTATCCATCCGGAAGATATTGATGATAATTGGTATGAGATTCAGAAAGCTTTAGCAAGCAATAAACCTTATAGGACAGTTTTTCGTGTTATAACTGCATCTGGTGATGAGAAATGGGTACTAGAACAAGGGGTTGGTATATATAATAAAAGTAATAAATTAAAATTTTTAGAAGGATTTTTAACTGATGTTACTGAGCAGAAAAAATTGGAAAATCGTTTGCTTTGGGAAAATAAGGTGCTGAGATCCAAGGTTAATCAAACGTCGATTAATTTAGGAAATATTATAGGCCAAAGCGATGCGATGCAACAAGTTTATAATCTGATTATACAAGCTGCTGCATCAAAAGCACCTGTCATAGTTTATGGAGAATCGGGTACGGGAAAAGAATTAGTCGCCAAGGCAATTCATGAATTGAGCGAAAGAAGAGACAGCGCATTCGTGGCTGTAAATTGCGCTGCTATTCCTGAAAATTTGATAGAAAGCGAATTCTTTGGTTATAAGAAGGGCGCTTTTTCTGGCGCTTCCAGTAACAAGCCAGGTTACATGGAACTTGCTAACAATGGAACACTTTTTTTAGATGAGATTGGTGAGATTAGTACATATATGCAGGCTAAACTTTTGCGTGCATTAGAGGGGAGTGGGTATATCCCAATCGGAGGATCAAAACCAAAAATACCAGATATAAGGATTATTTCAGCGACAAATAGGGATTTGTTGCAATTGGTAAAAGATGGGCTTTTCCGTAAAGATTTTTTTTATAGGATAAATGTTTTACCCATTGAATTGCCGCCGCTACGAGAAAGAAGGGCAGATATCCTTTTATTAATAAGCCATTTCATTAAAAAGTTTAGTAAAAATGAAAATAGAGATTTGTTACCATTGAATTTAATAAATATGTTACAAAATTACAACTGGCCAGGCAACGTTCGAGAATTGCAAAATGTGATTCAGAGATATATTACGACCGGAAAGGTTGCGTTTATTGAAAAATATTCTGATGAAAAAAATTTGCGGAATATAAACAAAATCGAAAATGATGAAAAAGTTGCTACAATAGAAAACAGTTTAAAACAATCGATTGATGAATATGAAAAAAGAGCTATTCAAAACACATTAACAAGATACAATTGGCACAGAGGAAAAACATCTATAGCACTTGGTATCGACTATAGGACCTTAACAAGAAAGATCAAGAAATATGAGTTAGATGCGTAATTAACGGAATATGGAGAATAGCACGTAATCCGTAATGTTAAAGTGGAAAAGTTAAGATCTTCCCGGACAATTTGAATTAAGCATCACCGCCAGCTGATAGTGGCTGGGAGTGACGCACGATCGTCCTCTCAGGTATCGTCCAGTCCTTCTACATGTCGTCCTCCAATTCCAAATGGCCCATGCCGGTGTTCGTTCCATGCCGGTAGGCGACGATACGGGTTGCCCCTGTGTCTGCCCTCGATGCATAAACCGTCCGATCGATGCGGAGACTTCGGAATTGCGAACAATCCGGCGATGGCCCAGCGATTCGGATCGATAGGCTTGGAGCCCGGGGCAGGCCTTGATGATGGCTTCGGGGTAGAAAACAACCGGGCCGCTTTCCGTGCCGAACGCTGTGGGAAAATGGCATCCAGGAGTTGATTTTTTATCTGAAACATCATGTGTGTTGTGTTCATGGATCCCCCCTCTTTTTTTTCGGGTTGTTCGATGGCGTTAGTTTATTTTGTCATATGTCAACTGACATATTAAGGTAAGTAGGTTAGGTTATGATGATCCCATTTCAAGAAAAGAATGGCGAGGCAGACCAAGCGATACGCAAAAGATCACAGGGAAAACACTTATAAACGCATCGTGGAGGTTGCATCACAGCGCTTCTGAAAAGACGGCATTCAAGGGGATGAGGTGTTGAAAGATGGGATTGAAGCGGCCCTTGCACTGGCTGGTATTTCAACAAGGGGATAAGTTTATACGCGGCAGAAGCCAGGTCTCAACTCTTGACAAACATCCTTCTTCAAATTCAAGGGCTGCTGTCAAAAGTTGCGACCTGACCCCGCTTGATCCCCGGAAAACAAGTTCCTATATTTTTTATTCCCCCGCGAACAGGCGGCGGGGATTTTCCTTGATAATGGACGTGATCTGAGCGTCGGTCACACCGCCCTTTTTCAGTTCAGGAATGATGTTCTTGAACAAGTGGGAGGGATGCCAGTTGGCGACCAGGGGCAGGGCCGCTTCCGGCAGGTTCAAGGGCCTGCCCAGCCAGTTGAGGATACAGTCGTGGGAGATCATCATCTTGTCGGCATATCCTTTTTTGATGAGTTCGATCATCACCGGATAGCGCTGGGCGTCCATGGGGCATCCCACCAGGCCCTGAAGGCCCATGCGGTCCCAGGATACATACACGCCGTGCTTGAAGGTGTCTTCCTGGTACTCGATGTCGATGTTGTCGCTCATGTGGCCGATCTGGATTTGCTTGGGATTGGCGCCTGCGCCGATCAGGAATTCGGCCTGCTGCGGCCCCATGGTGCCTTCCTGGGTGTGGGTGATGATGGGCACGCCCGTTTCCTTGGAAACCTGCGCCGCAGTGGCAAACATGATCTTTTCGTAATCCGTGATCGCGCCTTTGCTGGAACCCACTTTAAGGACGCCCGCCTTGATTCCGGTGTCCATAATGCCCTTGGTCACCTCGGTCATAAACAGTTCGTAAAGTTCTCCGGTGATATCGCCCAGGCTGCCCCGGAATTTCCAATAGGTGGGGGAGCCTTCTCCCTCGTAGTAATACCCGGTGGCGCAAATAATGTTCACGCCTGATTTTTCCGAGATTTCCTTGAGAATTTCCGGCATGCGGCCGCCGTCCAGGGGGGTGGCGTCCACATAAGACTGAAGGCCATATTCGTCCTTGAGTTGCTTGAGGGTGGTCACGCCGTTGGCCACGATTTCTTTGCGGTTCAAAGGCGCGATGGTCCTGTCGCCTTCCCAGCCGGGATAGCCATACAGGATATGCTCATGCATAAGTGTTATGCCAAGGTCAGACGGTGCGATGGATCCTAAGACGGTATTTACAGCAGCCATGGTTTCCTCCTTGAAATTTCGGGGCTTGGGCGCTTGGCCGGAATTAGCCTTTTGCCCCCCAATGGGAGCAAACGCCAGGTTGGGTTGGTTTTACAGGCGATCCCGCTCTTCTTCCTGGAGTTGACGCCATAATATTTTGCCAGCGCCACTCTTGGGAAGGGATTCCACGAATTCCACATGCCGGGGATATTTATATGCCGACATCTGCTCCTTGGACCAGGCAATGATTTCCTGTGGTGTAATTTTGCCTTTGTATGCCTTGTTAAGCACAATGATGGCCTTGACGGTTTCCACCCGCGCCTGGTCCGGCAGGCCGATGACGCAGGCTTCCAACACCGCGGGGTGGCGGTACAGGGTGGCTTCCACGTCCGCAGGCCATACCTTGAATCCGGCCGCATTGATCATGCGTTTCACCCGGTCCATGATATAAAAATAGCCCTCTTCGTCCATGCGCCCGATATCGCCGGTCCTGAGGAATTGCTTGCCGTCGATTTCAAGGAAGGATTCCCTGGTGGCCTCGGGTTTGTTCCAGTATCCTTTAAGGACCTGGGGGCCGTTGACCACGATTTCGCCCTGCTCGCCCACAGGAAGCTCCTTCAGCGTGATGACATCCACAATGCGGGAATCCACGCCGAAAACCGGAATGCCAATACTGCCCATCTTGGGGCGGTCGGGCGGGTTCCAATGGGTTTGGGATATGGTTTCGGTCATGCCGTAACCTTCGGCGAATTGGAGGCCGGTCATTTTGTTGAATTTCTCGCCCACGGCCTGTGGCAGGGGCGCGCCGCCGCCCCCCACAAAACTTAGGGAGGAAATGTCGCGTTCGTTGATGTCTGGGGACGCCAGCATGTCAATGAGCATGGTGGTGATATTGGCCCACATGGTCACCTTGTATTTTTCGATGGCGGCCAGGGCCGCGGCCCGGTCCCAACGGGTCAGGTAAATGGCAATCCCGCCATTGGCGATAGGCGCCAGAAAACTGTGGATCATGCCGGTCACATGAAAGAAAGGCAGCGCGGCTAACGCTACCATGCTGGGCGACCCGTTGCTCCAGTAAATAGACCCCATTACGTTGGACGTAACCGTCCGATGGGTGTGCATGCATCCCTTGGGAATGCCGGTGGAGCCCGCTGTATACGGCAGCAGGCAAAGGTCATCCGGCCCCACTTCCACGGGAGGAGGTTCAGGTGCAGAAGCCAGGGCCTGCAACCAATTGAGCGTTCCATCAATGGTGGAAGGAACGCTGCCCATGAAGTCCGGCACTGGAATTTGTGGCTTTTCAGGAACATAATCCGTCAATGCACCGACGATGACATTGCTGATTTCCAGTTCCGCGCAGATTCCCTTTATACGCGGATAAAGCTCGGTGGTGGTGATAACCGTTTGGGCCTGGCAGTCCGTCAGAAGCGTACGCAATTCATTATCTACCAGCATTGGATTCAGGGGCACCACGACGCCGTTTGCTCGCATGCCTCCGAAATAGCTGATGGCAAAGTGAGGGCAATTTTGCATGTACACGGCGACCCGATCCCCTTTTTTCACGCCCATTCCCGCCAGAACCCCGGCCAGGCGCTGGCAGGAATCCCAAAACTCGGCATAGGTGATTTCCCGGCCATAATATATGATGCCGGGCCGGTCCGGGTAACGCCGGGCCGAGGTTTCCAGGAACTCGAACAAGGGGGTCTGGGGATACACTAACGCTTTGGGGACACGCTTTGGCCAATGGGGAAAATGGATATTGTTCACGGCTTCCTCCCTAGGGTGGTGGGTAATAGGAATGGTATAAGAGATACGTGTAAACGGGCCTGCGCGCCGCCTCCCGCAACGCTCGAAAGCCGCGGACAGTCAGTCCGCGTTTTCTGGACCCAAAGTGAAGCCCCGGCATAGTCCCGAACGGAAGAGAGAACTCCTATGGATAGGGCCGGATTCCCATGGACGTGTTTTTTCCACAGGCAAACCAAAATACTGAACGAACGTTCGTATTTATTCCTAACACCCAATGGCGCTCAGGTAAAGTTGTTTTTGTTGGATAAGTGATACGCATTCCTTTATGTTGCGAACGAAGTCCCATTTTCAGTTGATTTTGAATGGCCCGGCGGTTTTGACGCCATCACCTGCGTCGGTGAGGCAAACATTAGATAGAGAGACGATGAAGACCAAACTTGAGCACAAATCATCGATAGATGACATCAGGCAGCGATTTGATAACGACGTCGAGCGCTTTTCCAATATCGAAACCGGACAAACCGCCACCATCGATGCACCATTGACAATGGCGCTCATAACCGAAGCGGCCTATACGTCGACAAAGCCGATTCGCCGGGTTTTGGATATCGGATGCGGTGCGGGAAACAATACCATCAAACTGGCAAACTATGCGGCACCTTTCGACTGCGATCTTGTCGATCTCAGCCGGCCCATGCTGAAGAGGGCGGGAACCCGCATTTCCAAGGTCAACTCCGGTAAAATAACGATATTCCAGGGCGATTTCCGCTCCATCGACTTGCCGGAACAAGGCTATGATGTCATCTTGGCCGCTGCTGTTTTGCACCATTTGAGAGATGACGGGGACTGGACGTCCACCTTCCGCAAAATTTATCGGCTGACGGCGCCGGGTGGCAGCGTATGGATTACGGATCTGGTGTCCCATGAAACCGAAGCGGTCCATTCGCTGATGTGGAAGCGCTACGGGGATTATCTCTGCTCGATCGGCGGCGAAGGTTATCGCGACAAGGTTTTTGCCTATATCGACAAGGAAGATTCGCCCCGGCCGGTCACTTTCCAACTGGACCTTTTGCGGAAGGTCGGCTTTAATCGCGTGGAACTTTTGCATAAGAATTCCTGTTTTGCCGCTTTCGGGGCCATCAAGGCCGCTTGAGGGCCTACATGGCTTTACGACCAAAAATGCGTAAAGTGCCCGGCAATCGGTGAAAAATCAGGTTCCCCTTGAATAGAGGGCTCGACCCTTTCCACCCCGCATTGAACTGAAAGTGTTAAACGTCATGGAAAATGTATTGGAAACAGCAAAACAAATGCGGGCGGAAGCCTGGTCTGCCATTGAAGAGACCGATGTCATCAACCATTGGGTTTCTATTGGGGCAACCGTCAATCTGGTCGGCTCACTTAAAACAGGCTTGCTGATAAAAAATCGCGACATCGATTTTCATATCTATACGAACCCGTTCAAGCTTTCCGACAGCTTTTTGGCGGTATCCCGACTGGCTGAAAACAGGCGCATTAAAACCGTTAGCTACGCAAACCTGCTCGAAGCTGAAGACAAGTGCATCGAGTGGCATGCTTCCTATGACGATGACAATGGGAATGCATGGCAAATCGACATGATTCATATTTTAAACGAATCACCTTATGCCGGCTATTTTGAAAACGTTGCGGAACGTATTGCCACAGTTTTAACGCCGGAGACGCGCGAGGCCATTCTCAGGATAAAAAACGCTATTCCGGTTGAAGAAAAAGTTGGATCCATTCAAATCTATCAAGCGGTAATCCGGGATGGAATTCGCGATCTGGATGCGTTTTTCCGATGGAAGCAGCAGAATCCGGACGACGGCATCATTACCTGGGTGCCCTGAATGGGTAACGGAACGAGGCGTTTGCAGACAGCATGAAATCGCTTTTTGACAACATCCCCGCCGAACTGCCGGATGAACTCTTCGAAACGCTGGTGGCAGCCGACCGGGTGAGGATCGAACGCATCGTTTCCCGGGGCCAGGCCTCGCCCGAGGGGTTCTGGTACGACCAGGAGGAGAATGAATTCGTGCTGGTCCTTCGGGGAAGCGCGGGGCTGCGGATGGAGAGCGAGGATGCCCCGCTCGTCTTGAGACCGGGCGACTACGTCGACATCCCGGCCCATGTCCGGCATCGGGTGGAATGGACCGATCCCTCCGGCGCGACGATCTGGCTGGCCGTACACTACCGTTGATCGACGACGGACTGGCCGATCTGATGGGCGGCGATCTTTGGGCTTCCAGCGGGAAATCGGCCGCGTTGCCGGTAAATTCAAGCTACACGCGTTCCACAAGACCTGCAGGCCAGCCTTTTTGCAACTCAGCGGTTATCGAAAAAGAAAACGCGTCAGGTCGAGGTTGTGCTGAAAAAGGGCTTCGTCGGGCAGCGCTCCGGCCTGGTTCCAAACGAGCAGGGGCAGGCGCATTTCATGGAGGGAGCCATGGGCCCGGTAGGTTGACGGCAGCAATTCATGCGCCGTGTCCATTTCACCGAACATGGTGTCCTTGTCGCCGGTCACGATGAGATCGCCGATGTGCTGCGGGGTGAGGTTGAAACGGGCGGCGGCCGCCTCCCGGGTCATGACCTCTTCCACGCCGGGCAATTCGTTTAAAACCGCAATCGTCCGGCGGAGGTCGGCCGCCCGTTGGAGCCAGATCCAGGAACAGCCGGTGAAGTTGCGGTGATGGGCGATGTAGTAATCCCTCTCGGGCGAGAGAACGAAGCGCGGGGGCAGCCCCTTCTCCGTCAGGACCCGTTTCAAATCCCAGCACTGCTTTTTGTAATTCATGCCGTGGTCGGCGGTGGCCAGGAAGGCGGCGTCCGGAGCGGTTTCGATCGCCTGGCCGATGAGCCGGTCGAGGTTTTCCAGGTGCTCCCGCGATTCCTCCTGCTCCGGTCCCCAGGCGTGCATGGGATAATCTGTGATATGAACGTATAGTAAGTTGATATCGGTCCGCTCCCGCAGAATCGCGATGGCCACCTGCCACAGCCAGTAGTTGATTTCCCGGGAGTAGATATCCGCCGGAGGACCGTATTGGGTGACCACCGCTTCGGAGGGGGTCTCGGCCGCAATCCCGATTTCCACGTCCTGGTGGAAGAGCTCCAGCGTTTTGCGCTTGGACGTCAGCAGGGCGGATTTCATCCCTTTCTGCTTGGCGCGCCGGAAAATAGTCGGGCAGGTGATCAACTCGGCCGCGTTCATGTATTCGGGGCGGCCGGAGGCCTGGTCGAAATAGGAATTGGCGCTGATGCCATGCTCCATGGGCCAGGCCCCGCAGGCGATCGAAACATTGTTCACGTTGGTCACGCTGGGGAACACCCCGGCGACTTCCTTGAAAAAGCCGTCGCGGATCATGCGGTTCAGATGGGGCATGGGGATGTGGTCGAGGTAGGCCATGTCCAGGCCGTCCATCATGGCGATGATGACCCGCTGGTTTTCTCCGATCATGTCTTCTCCTTCGGTTAGGGACTGCAAGTTCGCTTCGTTTTGATCCAAACCCGCCACACAAACCCCTTTTTAGCCTCCTCCGAGGCGGCGCTTTGGAGCCTTGCGCTTTGCAGGCGAAGCCTCATAATTGGGGGTTGCTTCGCGTGGATGACCGTTCCTGCCGCCGGCGGTTTCAGTCTAAAAAGTCAAAAAGGTATCGGGTGATGTCCAGGTTGTAGTTGATATCCCGATACCGCGGGCCGGCCTTGTCGGCATTGTAGACGAGCAACGGAATTTCCATTTCATAGAGGGAGCCGTGGCTGCGGTAGTCGGGGGGCAGAACGGCGCTCTCTTCGGGCAGATCGCCGAACACGGTGTCACGATCCGGCAGGACCACCAGATCGCCGATGCGCGCTGTCGCCAGGCTGAAGCGGCGTGCGGCCGTGGCGTTGTCCAGGACGGCTTCGACCCCTTCCAAACCCAGAAGTGTTTCGGCCGCGCGGGTTTGGTCGGCCGGTGTATCGAGGTGGACATAGGAGACCCCCCCGAAGCCGCCGTGGTGCTTCAGAAGGCGGTCGGCCACCGGCGATACGGCAAACTTGAGGGGCATATCGCGGTTCCGGCAGGCCTTGGCCAGGTCCCAGCAGCGCTTTTTAGCGTTCATGCCGTGGTCGGCCGTCACGGCGATGGCAAAATCCGGCGCCAGGTTATGGAAGCGGCCCAGATAGGTGTCGATGGTGCGCATGTGGGCTTGGGACTCAGGCGCTTCCGGCGGCCACATGTGCATGGGATAGTCCGTGGTATGCACGTAGATGAACTTCAGATCGGGGCGGGTCTTAACCAGGTCCAAAGCGATATCCATGAGCCAGTAGTTGATCTCCGCCGAATACATCGGGGGCGGTGTGCCATAGCGGTAGCAGATATCCTCCGGCGGCTCTTCGGCGGCGATGGCCAAGGTGGCGTCCTTTCCAAGGATCTTCGTGGTTTTCGATTTGCAGGTCAAAAGGGCCGACCCGATTCCCGCCCGGGCGGCCCGTTCGAACAGGGTGGGGGTCTTCAAAAAAGAAGCATCTTCCAGGAACCGGGCTTGGCCGGAAACCTTGTCGAAATAGCAATTGGTGGTGACGCCATGTTGGTCCGGCCAACTGCCGCAGGCGATGGAAATGTTGTTGGCATTGGTCAGGGAAGGGAAGATGCAGCTGCCCGTCTTGAAAAAGCCCTGGCGGGCCATGTGGTTCATGACCGGCATTTCGGATCCGTAGTAGTAGTCGATGTCGAATCCGTCGATCATGAATACGGCCACCCCTGGAAAGATCGTTTCAGACATTACGGCTCCTGATGGGAAAGGATTGCAGGTTACATCGTGTTCATCCAGAGGTGGTAGATTTTGGTTTTGGTCAAGGCCGCAGCGATTTGTCCCGCGCTGCGGGACTTCCCGTCTGATCCAACCCCGCTGGGGGTGGAAACCGCAGGCGTAGCTGAGCTACGTCGAGGATTTCCAAAGAACGAGAACGCCGGCCGGGGCCAAAAGATGCCATTTCGGGATGAACACTACATAAATTTCCGGCGGGCAAGGGTGCTGAACTGCTCCACCACGATCACCAGAAAGAAAATGCACAAAATGATGGTGGCGGCCTCCTGGTACTGGAACATGTCCATGGCCACCTTGAGTTCGATGCCGATGCCGCCCGCCCCCACCAGCCCCAAGACCACCGAAGAGCGCACCGCCTTCTCCAGGGCAAAGAGCGACGAGTTGACAAAGGACGGCATGGCGGCCGGCACGATGGATGCCAGCACGATGTCCAGGCGGCGGCCTCCGATGACCCGCAGCGCTTCCTCGGGGCCCGGATCCACCTCTTCCATGGCCTCGGCGAAGAAGCGCCCGCAAAAGCCCACCGTATCGACGATGATGGTCAGGGTTCCCGCAAAAACACCCAGCCCCACCGAGGCTACGAACATCACCGCCCAGACCAGATCGGGCACGGACCGACAGAAGGCGATGATAAATCGTGTGACGACATATACCAGCGGGTGAGGGGTGTTGCGCCGGGAGGCCAGCACCGCCAAGACGAAGCTGATGGCGATCCCGACAACCGCGCCCACCAGGCCCATCTGGAAGGTTTGCAGGAGGGCTTTGGAAATGCTTGCCATCCGGCCGAGATCCGGCGGGGACATCTCCCGCAGCAAGCGCGCCATATTGGGGATGCCCCGCATCAGATCCGTCAGAGAAAGCCCGCTGCCCTTGAGTGACCACAGGAAAAAGGCCAGTCCTAAAACGTAGAGCAGAAATTGCCACGCCGGCGGCCGTTCAAAGCGGCCGGGGAGATGGGCGTGGGGCATCGGACGGCTTTCAGTGATAGATGGCATTCAAGTCCCCTTTGGAAAAGTCTTGGGTGGGGCCGTTGATGACCAGCTGCCCCCGGCGCAGAGCGAGGAGGCGGTTCGAGTACTGCAAGGCATGCTCCAGATCGTGGGAAATATAGAGCAGGGTGATGTTTTCTTCACGGATGAGATCGACGAAGAGTTCCATCACCTCCCGGCCCACCTTGGGATCCAGGCTGGCCACAGGTTCGTCGGCCATGATGAAGTCCGGCTGCTGCATCAAGGCGCGGGCAATGGCGATCCGCTGGGACTCTCCTCCCGAGAGCTGATCGGCCCGGCTGGCCGCCAAGTGGGACAGCCCGACTTTGGCCAGGCAGGCCATGGCCTCTTCCCGCAGCGCCTGGGGCGCCATACAATGGCGCCAGGTGCGCATCCCCCCCTTGCGTCCCATGGCCCCATGGACCACATTGGTCAGCACCGACAAGCGGGGAACCAGGTTGTGGCGCTGAAAAATCAGGCCCACCCGGGAGCGGACCCGCCGCAGCTGGGGTTCGCTCAGGGAAGCGATGCTTTGGCGCAGGAAGAAGATCTCGCCTTCGTCCGGTTCGACCAGGCCCAGGCAGCAGCGCAACAGGGTGGATTTGCCGCTGCCGTTGCCTCCGATGAGGGCCACGGCTTCGCTCCGGGCAACGCTGAACGTCACGTCCGCCAGCACCGCGCCGCGCCCATGGTAGGATTTACCCAGGGAATCGACCTTGAGGTGGATGTTCTCTTCCCCGGCCGGGGATTCCCGGCGGTGGGGTTCCGGATGGACCAGCATGGCGCCTCCTATTCCACGAAGCCGGCGAACTGGGAATAGCCGATGGTGCGGTACATGGCGCGCACGTAGGTGTAGTCCGCGTCTTTGACCGTCGGAATGAATTTCATGCCGGCATATTTCTTGTTGTCTTCGCCTTCCAGGATGGCCTGGACCAATTCGGCGGAATTCTGGGTGAAGACCTGTTTCACCTTGGCGACCGTCTGGGGATCCACATGCCGGCCGGCCAGCAATACGTCGTTGGGCAGGTCCGGCCCGCGCGCGATCACCTTGAAGGCCCCGGGTTCCATGTCTTTTTCCTTCCCGCGCAGTTTCAGAAACTTGTCGGTGGTCATGCCCCAGGCGGCCACATCACCGCGTTTGAGGGACAGCCAGCCCAGGTCGACGCTGGTATGGATCACCTCCACATCCTTTAGCGGGTCCAGCCCATTGTCGGCCAGGATCTGCATCGGGGCCAGATGCTTGGATGTGGAGCCCACGGCACCGATGGCGACCTTGCGGCCCTTGAGATCGGCAACGCTGTTGATGCCGCTGTCCGCCAGCACGATCAGCGAGCAGTAATAATCCGGCCGGGAAAAGCCGATAATCGGCTCCGCATTGGTCAGCTGTTTGAACACCACATATTCCGCCGGGCCGGTGAGCACGAAGTCGACATTGTGGGATTTGACCGCTTCCACCGCGGCCGTTCGGTTGGGCACCGGGTAGAATTCGACCGCCATGCCCAGCTTGGCCGCCAGCAGATCGCGGAAAGCGCCGAATTCGCGCTGCAGCATTTCCAACCCTTCGATGTCCGTAACGGCGATACGCAAGGTTTCCGTAGCTGCGATGCCGTGGTGTGGAACCCCTGCCCATGTGGCGGCAAGGACAAGCAGAACGAAGATCATCGTGGTTGCTCTTTTCATCTGTGTCTCTCCTTATGGGATGTCTGTTGGGGGATGCACCGGGAGGCGCTAGGACGGTAATGATCAACTCCCGGCCGATGGCTACCGAGACTGCCGCGCCCCTGTTAATCGAACATGAGCCTAACGTTAGCTTCATATCTGCTTAACTGATTTATTTTTATAAGGTTTATAAAGAATTCTTATATGCGGAGGCGCGACCGGCGTGGACTTTACCTTGAAACAGCTTCAGGTGTTCGTGGCCGTGGTGACCCATGGCAGCACCCTGGCCGCATCACGAACGCTGCACCTCTCCCAGCCCGCGGTCAGTGCGGCGTTGGCGGAATTGGAGAACCATCTCGGCTCGGCCCTTTTCGACCGTTGGAAAAAACGGCTGGTGCTCAACGAAAGGGGCCGCGCCCTGCTTCCCATGGCCCGGCTCCTGCTGGCCAATGCCCACGATCTGGGCCAGATGTTCGGGAGCGGAGACCATCAGGTAGGCGGGGTTCTACGCCTGGGCGCCAGCCTTACGATGGCCAGCTACATCCTGCCGGATGTCCTGTCCGCCTATACGGCGGCGCATCCCTCGGTGAAGGTGGAGGTGGTCTGCCGCAACAAGGTTGGAATTCTGGCCCAGGTGGAGGATTTTTCCATCGACATCGGTTTGGTTGCGGGCACCGGCAACACCGCCCAACTGGAAAGCCGCCCCTGGCGGACGGATGAGCTGTGTGTGTTTGCAGACGCGGGCCATCCATTGGCCGCAAAACCGCGCGTGACAGCGGCCGATTTGGCGCAAAGCCAGTGGATATTGAGGGAGGAGGGTTCCGGTACGCTGGAAGTCTTCCGGAACGCATTGCCGCCCGGAGGCCTGCCGATCAGGCCCGTTATGGAATTTGACAATCCCGAATCCATCAAACGGGCGGTTGAAGGCGGCCGTGCGCTTAGCTGTCTTTCCCGTGCGGCCGTGACGCGCGAGGTCGAGGCCGGGCGGTTGGCGATCCTGCCCACGCCCTATCTCGATTTGCGCCGCGCCTATTTTCTGCTGGTCCACCAGCGGCGATTTCAGAGTCCGCTACTGGAGTCCTTTTTAAGCTTTTGCTGCGCCCTCGCGTCCATATAGAAGATGGGATGCGCGGCTGCCATCCGGCAGTTGAAAACGCTAAAGACGCATTGATTCCGACTGCATTGTGGTTACGTTCTATAAATAGCGAGCATATTGCGAATTTCTTTGCCGCTAGGCTCACCAAATGGATTTCACAAGGTCGTCCGTATTAGGAGCAACTGGCCATGTCGAGGGATGATATCAAGGTTAAGGACCGCGACGTCCTCCTGTGGGACAACACTACCACCCATCTTAGCCGGTTCTGGCAGGAAGGCCCCTTGGTGCTGGTTTTCCTGCGGCACTACGGGTGACCATTCTGCCGCGAGCAGGCGGTGCAGTTGCGCCGCAAGGCCAAGGCGTTTCGGGAACTCGGGGCCCAGGTGGTCCTGGTGGGGCTTGGCACGCCCGAGGAGACGGCCGCGTTCAGGAAGCGCTATGCGATTCCCTTCCCCATGATTGCCGATCCGGAAAAGGCGCTCTACAAGGCCTTCCATCTTAAACAAGCCTCGGCCGCTGCTTTTCTGTCGCCGGGCATGGCCGTCAAAGGGGTGTCGGCCCTGCTGCGGGGCTACGGCATCGGTTTGCCCACCGGGGATGTGCGGCAGCTACCCGGGGTGTTCATCATCGACACGCACGGTGTTATCCGCTACCGCTATTTTGCCGAAGGGCCGGCCGATCACCCGGCACCCGATGTGCTTCTGGAGAAGATCCGGGCCGATCTGACGACGGCCTGAAATTGCAGCCGCCATCAAGGCGGTGTCTCCCGTGTACGCTGATAGCGCTCCCCGGCGTGATGAATTCGCAATACGTCTTTGAGAGCGTTGTTATGTCATCTTCGCGTGGGCGGGGATTCCGGCATTTCAGTTTTTTTCGGTCTCCCGCCTTCGCGGGAGCGACGGTGGGGCGGCTCTTTGCGACATCATCCTCCGATGTCTTTGTTCCGTAATTCGTTGCAGGATCGATGCCGACCGTATACCTGCCCTGGCGGTCTTCCAAAATCGACCGTATCCATTTGAAATTATTTTTAAAAATGTCATTTTTGTCGTTTTCGTCGCAATCGGCGGCGCGCGGCCTGGGGAGAGCGAATTTCTTCCCGATCGGGACAAAATTGGGGATAGACAATTAACATATTGAAAATATTATAGAAAATATTTTTCTTCCATCTATATTTTTGCTTGCAATCGGTAAGAAAAAGTCTATATTCGCGCAAACAGACCGGATGCAAATGCGGTCTGAAAAGCCGGTTTCCCCCGGCGGGCGCCGGATTTCCCAAACTTTTCTATAAAAGGACGAACCGAACAATGAGCGTGATACGCAAGCGCAAAGAGCAGCTGATGACCACCCCGGTCCAGGCTGCCCAGGAAGGGGAAGACGACCCTCCCGATCCCAACCCGTGTCTGGCCAATGGCATTCCCTTGACCATTGCCAAGCCCGCCGGACGCATCGTCCGGTTCCCCGCCCCGCAGCGTGCCGTGGTTCCGAACCCGGCCACCCGATCCTTTCGCAAAAAGCATTTCGCCCACGTACCGACCAAACTCTGGAATGACTGGCAGTGGCAAACCAGCCACCGCATCCGCTCCCTGGCCCAGCTGGAGACGATGATCGTCCTGTCGGACGAGGAACGGGCCGCCTTTGCACGACCGGACACGGCCCTGCCCCTGGGGATCACGCCCTACTACATGAGCCTGGTCTCCCCGGACGATCCCCATCAGCCCGTCCGGCGCAGTGTCATTCCCACCGTGTACGAGACGGTGCGCTCCGCCGGGGAAGCCGACGACCCGCTGGGGGAAGAGGCCATGAGTCCGGTTCCCGGTCTGGTGCACCGCTACCCGGACCGTGTGCTGCTGCTGCTCTCGGACTTCTGCTCCACCTACTGCCGCTACTGCACCCGCTCCCGCGTGGTGGGCCATGGGGCCATCCATCCCAGCCGCAGCCGGTTGGAGCGGGCCTTGGCTTACATCGAGCAGACCCCGGCCGTGCGCGACGTGCTGCTCTCCGGCGGCGACCCCCTCATGCTGGGCGATGACAAGCTGGCCTGGATCCTGTCCCGGCTGCGCCAGATTCCCCATGTGGAGATCGTGCGTATCGGCACCAAGGTGCCGGTCGTGCTGCCCCAGCGCATCACCCCGCAGCTGGTGCGCATGCTGCGCCGCTATCACCCCCTGTGGATGAGCCTGCATTTCACCCATCCGGATGAAGCCACTCCCGAAACCCACCGCGCCTGCGCCATGCTGGCCGATGCCGGCATTCCGCTGGGATCCCAGACCGTGCTGCTGCAGGGCATCAACGACAACCTGGATACCATGCGCGCCCTTGTTCACAACCTGCTCAAGATGCGGGTCCGACCCTATTACCTGTACCAGTGCGACCCGATTTCCGGCTCGGCCCATTTCCGCACGCCCATTGCCAAGGGATTGGAGATCATTCGCGGCCTGCGGGGATTCACCAGCGGTTACGCCGTACCCACCTACGTGGTGGACGCCCCTGGCGGCGGCGGCAAGATCCCCCTGATGCCCGATTACGTGGTGGGCCGGGAAGAAGACGCCCTGGTCCTGCGCAATTACGAAAACAACCATTACCGTTATCCGGAAGCCTGCCCAAGCGGGAACACCTAATAACACGCCTACAGCCTGGATGATCGGGGGAGACCCATGGGGGCGGAACGTCCGCCAGGGGTCCGCTCCCGTTCCGGGAGGAGACCATCATGACCGTTATTCGGCCGACCTTGTGCGCCCGTTGCGCCCGGCAGGGCAAGACCTGCTGCCAGGGTCGGGAAATCTATCTTACCCCCGGCGATCGGGAGCGCATTCGTTCCATCACGGGCACGCTCGATTTTGTCGAATGGACCGCCGCGGCGGATCCGTCCTATCGGGACCAGGATGACGATCCCCTGTGGCAGCGCCACGTCTTCGACGACGACGGACGGCGCCGGATCTTAAAGCGCCGCCCCGACGGGAACTGCTTTTTTCTGGACGCCCAGGGCTGCCGGCTGCCCATGGAGGTGCGTCCCCTGTTGTGCCGGCTGCACCCCCTGACCTACACGGCCGACCGCATCGATGCCGAAGCGGACGGCGAGTGCCCGCGGCACCTCCTGTTCGCCGACGAGTCGGTATGGGAGGCCGTTCACATCACCATGGATCTGGCGTGCCAGTGGCACCGCCAGCTCTACGAGGAGATCATGACCGATGTGCATGACGATTGGATTGACCTACGACCTTCGCTCTGAGTATCTGGCGGAGGGGTTTACGGAAGAAGAAACCGCCGAGTTCGACCGCGACGACACCGTGGCCGCCATCGAACTGGCCCTGCATTCCCTGGGGCACCGCATCGAGCGCATCGGGCACGCCCGCCAGCTGGCGGCGGCCCTGGTGGCCGGACGGCGCTGGGACCTGGTCTTCAATATCGCCGAAGGGATGGACGGCATCGGCCGGGAGGCCCAGGTGCCGGCCCTCCTGGATCTTTACCGGATTCCCTACACCTTTTCGGATCCCCTGGTCATGAGCCTGACCCTGCACAAGGGCATGACCAAGCACGTGGTCCGGGATGCCGGCGTGCCCACCGCCGATTTTCGGGTGGCCGCAACCCCGGACGACGCCCGGAGCGTGGCCTTTGCGCCGCCCTATTTCGTCAAGCCGGTGGCCGAGGGCACGGGCAAGGGGGTGACCCCGGAATCCATCGTGCGCCGGAAGCGTGATCTTGTGCCGGTCTGCCGACAGTTGATCGCGACCTTCCACCAGCCGGTGATCATCGAACCCTACCTGCCCGGCCGGGAATTCACCACGGGCATCGTGGGCACCGGCGCGGACGCCCGGGCCCTGGGCACCATCGAGGTGATCCTTCTGGAGACGGCCGAGCAAGGGGTCTACTCCTACGTGAACAAGGAGGAATGCGACACCCGGGTCGTCTACCGGCTGATGCGCCCGGAAGACGATCCGGTGGTGGCCGAGGCCGAAGCCGTGGCCCTGGCGGCCTGGCGGGCCCTGGGATGCCGGGACGCGGGGCGCCTGGATCTGCGCTGCGACAAAAAGGGACGCCCGATGTTCATGGAGGTCAACCCCTTGGCGGGCATCCATCCCGAGCATTCGGACCTGCCCATCATCTGCAACCACCTGGGGGTGCCCTACCGCGAGCTCATCGGCTGGATCGTGGCCTCGGCCGCCGTCCGCATTCCGGGGCTGACACGTCTGCAGGAGGCGGCCTGATGAAGATCGCCATCCTGCACGACACCGTTGCCGCCGCCGCCGCTCCCGACGCCCAGGACACGATGGTCCAGGTCGAGGCCGTGGCCCAGGCGCTCAAAGCGCTGGGCCATAAAGCGGCCCACCTGCCCTGCACCCTGAACCTGGCCGCCCTGCAGGCTACCCTGCGCCGGGGGAAGATCGAGGGCGTCTTCAACCTGGTGGAATCCATCGACGGCCAGGGCCGCCTGATCCACCTGCCGCTCTTCTGCCTGGACGCCATGGGCATGCCCTACAGCGGCGCCCGGGCCGAGAGCATGCTGCTGACCTCCAATAAAATCCTGGCCAAGCAGGGGATGGCTGCGGCCGGCATTTCGACCCCGTCCTGGGTCGGCCCCTGGCCGGGGACCGCACCGGCCCCTGCCAGCGCGTCATCGCCGCGCGGGACCTGGATTATCAAGTCGGTCTGGGAGCACGCCTCCATCGGCCTGGGACCCCACAGCCTGATCGAAGACGTTACGGCCAATGCGGTTTTTTCCCTGCTCAAGTCCCGCGCGGACGGGCTGGGGGGCGTATGCTTCGCCGAGCGCTTCGTCGCGGGCCGCGAGTTCAACCTCTCGCTGCTGGCCGGGCCCGCAGGGCCCGAAGTGCTGCCCCCGGCGGAGATCATTTTCGAGGGGTTCCGTGACGACATGCCCCGTATCGTGGACTACCGGGCCAAGTGGGATGCCACGGCCTTCGCATACCACCACACGCCCCGGCGGTTTGACTTCGCCACCGCCGATGACGATCTTCTGAAACGTCTGAAGGCCCTGGCGCGGCAGTGTTGGGACCATTTCGACCTGCGGGGCTATGCCCGGGTGGATTTTCGGGTGGACGACGCCGGCCGGCTCTGGGTGTTGGAAGTCAATGCCAACCCCTGCCTGGCGCCCGACGCCGGTTTTGCCGCGGCGCTGGAGCGGGCCGCAATTCCTTACAACGCAGCCATCGAACGGATCGTGGCCGACGGGTTGGCTGCGATCGGATGCGATGTCCCGGGCCGACGGAGCATCCATGGGATCGGGGCACAGGCAAGCCAGGCCGCTTGACCGCCCTTGTTGACTGATCTGCCTGGATCATGATGGGGAACCGCGATGGGTTTCGATGCCTTGATAACCGTGGTCGTTTTTCTGGCGGTCTATGTGTGTATCGCCTTTGAGTGGCTGAACAAGGCCATTGCCGCCCTGCTGGGGGTGATGGCCCTGCTCATTATGGGAGTGATCGACGATCACACCGCGGCCAGCTATATCGACTTCGAGACCATCATGCTGCTGATCGGCATGATGGGAATCGTGGCCGTTTTGAAAAAAACCGGCTTTTTCGCCATGACGGCCGTGCGCATCGCCAAATTGACCGGCGGGCAGCCCCTGCGGATCCTGGTGCTCTTCTGCGCGGCCACGGCGGTCATATCGGCCTTTCTGGACAACGTCACCACGGTTCTGATCATGGTGCCCATCATCATCGAACTGACCCGCGGCATGGGCCTGGATCCCAAGACCTACGTGGTGGCTCTGGCCATGGCCTCCAACCTGGGCGGAACGGCCACCCTGGTGGGCGATCCGCCCAACATCATTATCGGGTCCATGGTGGGGCTGACCTTCAATCAGTTCATCGTCTATCTGATCGTCCCCGTGATGTTGGCCACCGTTGTCGTGATCGCCTATTTCCATGCGCGCAATCGCGAAAGCTTCCTGCCCATCGACAATGACCTGACCAAACTCTTCTCCGTGCAACTCCTCATCGAGAAGATCGAATTCGATTTCCGGACGGTCAAAATCGACCGCGTCTTCCTGACCAAGAGCCTGGCCTGTCTGGGGGTGGCCATTCTGCTGTTTGTCAGCCAGACCGTGACCGGTCTTTCACCGGGCGTGGTGGCCTTGACCGTGGCGCTGGTGCTGTTCATCATCACCCGGACGGAAATCGAAGAGATCCTGCTGGAGATCGAGTGGAGCACGCTGCTGTTTTTTGCCGGTCTTTTCATCCTGGTGGGCGCCATGGAACATAAGGGCGTCATCGCCTGGCTGGCCAACAACATTTTCCTGCGGGTCGGCGACAATCCTTATGTCATGACCCTGATGGTGCTGTGGGTGTCCGGCATCGTGTCGGGTTTCATGGACAACATCCCGTTTACGATCACCATGATACCCATCGTCCAAACCATGCTGGCGGCCCATCCCGTGCCTCACCATATTCTGTGGTGGGCGCTTTCCCTGGGCGCCTGTCTGGGGGGCAACCTGACCCTGATCGGGGCCTCGGCCAACATCATTTCCGCGGGCATGCTCAAGAAGTACGGGTACGACATCTCCTTCGGCGCCTACACCCGCAAGAGTGCCCCCGGGGCCCTTCTTTCCCTGTTCATCAGTTCCATTGTTTTGATGGTCTATCTCTGGATCTTCCAATGAGCAGCCAAGACAACCAAAATCTTTATGACCTGATCCGGTCGTATATGGCCGAAATGGGGACATCCCGAACCACGGAGGTGGCGCTCAAATCCTATATTGACGCCGTGGGACGTCTCAAATGCGATGCCGCCGACTTCAAACCCATGCTGACCAGGCTCAACGAGGTCATTAAAAACACCGAGCCCCGGGTGATCCCGCTGGTGCATCTGGTGGAGACGTTCGAAGCCGAAATGGCCGCCGGAACCGATCTTCCCCTGGAGGCGGCCAAGCAGCGGGCGATGGATCTGCTGAACCGGATACGCGTCCAATTCCAAGACGCTACCGCCCGGGTGACCGCCAACTGCCTCACCTGCATCGCGCCGGGGGATCTGATCATCGCGCATCTGCTCCCTCCCTATATCCGCGAAGCCCTCGTGCGGGCCCGGACGGAACTGGGGCATGCCTTCAAGGTCCTGGTGGTCAAACAGGATTTCGTGCGGACGCGCGAATTGGTGGACGATCTGAAGACGCATCATATCGATCATCTTCTGATTCCCGAATACAACCTCAGCCATTACCTGAAAGGGTCGGCCAAATTCTTTACCGGCGCGGTATCGGTGACGCCGGACAACCAGGCCGTAACGCCTGTCGGTACGGCGAACATGGTCGGTCTGTGCCACTGGTATCGCGTGCCCGTCTATCTCTTTATCGAATCCATCAAATTTGCGCACAAGCCCCTGGCGGATCAGCGCATCTACAGCGAAGCCCAGGTGAAAACCGAAGCCGACGTAACCTTTCACATGGCGACCTTCTCCCACGACTTCATCGATCTGGCGATGATCGATCACATTTTCACGGAGAAGGGGGAAATTGCCGGCCGGAGCGGCGCGCCGGGCTCCCCGGAGCAGGGGGGCTGATCTTCACATCTGAGGATTGTCATCCCGCATTTTTTCTTTCCTGTGAAAGAAAAAATGAACATGTAAAAATTTCTGAAAACAATATTCTATCATTCCCGCGCAGGCGGGGATCCTTTTTTTTAATGGGTATGGGACTCCAGCCTTCGCGGGAGTGACGGCATGGGGGCTTACGAATTCGTCAAGAAAACGGACGCCAAAGAAAACACCTGTGCCCCGCGTGGTGACCATTGAGGAGCTTCCTGACGCATGCTTCGCATCCGACGCATCTATGACAACGTCCTGCCGGTGAACAAAAGCACCCTCGGCCAGGTCCAGGACATCCTGCGCAGCCGCTTTTCGGCCGTACCCGAGGAAGAAATCACCGCCATCGGCGAGAAACTGCGCAACCCCTTCAAACAGCGCTTGCGCACCATTCTCTTCGTGGCCGAAAGCATACGGGGCAAGGTGCGCGGCTTTGCCATGCTGCTCCACGAACCCGACCTGCGGTTCGCTTACCTGGACTGGATCGCCTCGGCTTCGGATCGTTCCGGGGCCGGCATCGGGGCGGCGCTCTATGACCGCATCCGGCGGGAGGCCATGGGGCTGAAGGTGAAGGGCATTTTTTTCGAATGCCTCCCCGACGATGCCGAAGACTGCCCCGATCCGGAAGAGCGCAAGCAGAATCGGGCGCGCCTGCGTTTCTACGAGCGTTACGGCGCGCGGCCCATCGTCGATACCGCCTACGAATCCCCGGTCAAGCCTGAAGACGTCTGCATGCCCCATCTGGTCTATGACGATCTGGGCACCGGGCGGCCGTTGAAGAAGCGCTTTGCCCAAAAGGTGGTGCGGGCGGTCCTGGAGCGCAAATATGCCGATTACTGCCCGGCGGATTATGTCGATCGCGTGGTGAAGAGTTTCAAGGACGATCCCGTGCGGCTGCGCCCCCTGCGCTACGTCAAACCCGAAGCAGTGGTGGCGGCGGTGGAAAGCCGCTCCGCCGAGCAGATCGCCCTCATCGTCAACGACCGGCACGACATCCACCATGTCCACGAGCGGGGTTACGTGGAGTCGCCGGTGCGGGTGAAGACCATCCTCGACGCCATCATGCCCAGCGGCTTGTTCACCCCCATCAAGCCCCGGCCTTTTCCGGACAAACACTTGCATGCCGTGCACGAGGCGGGGTTCGTGGGCTATCTCAAACGGGCCTGCGCCGAAGTTCCGGCCGGAAAATCGCTCTATCCCTACATCTTCCCCATCCGCAACAAGACCCGGCCCCCCAAGGAACCCTCCGTGCTGTCCGGCTACTATTGCATCGATACCTTCACCCCCATCAACGCCAATGCCTATCCGGCCGCCCGGCGCAGTGTAGACTGCGCCCTGACCGCCGCGCGGGAGATCCTGGATGGGCGCCGCATCGCCTACGCCCTGATCCGTCCACCGGGTCACCACGCCGAACGCGGCTCCTTCGGCGGCTTCTGCTACTTCAACAACAATGCCATCGCCGCCCAGTATTTGTGCGCCCACGGCAAGGTGGCCATCCTGGACGTGGACTACCATCACGGCAACGGCGGCCAGGACATCTTCTACCGCCGCAGCGACGTGCTGACCGTTTCCATTCATGGCCACCCGAAGTTCGCCTATCCCTATTTCTGCGGATTCGAGGATGAACGCGGCGAGGGCGAGGGCGAGGGGTTCAACCTCAATTTTCCCCTGGCCGAGATCGTGGACGGGGCCAAGTACCGTCAGGTGCTCGCGAAGGCCCTGCGCCGGATCGAAGAATTCCGGCCCCAGTTTCTCGTGGTGGGATTGGGTCTGGATCCGGCCAAAGGGGATCCCACCGGAACTTGGTCTCTCACAATGAAGGATTTTACCCTCAACGGCCGCCTGATCGGTGCTCTGGGGTTGCCCCTGGTGGTGATTCAGGAGGGGGGCTACCGCACGAAAACCCTGGGGAAAAACGCCCTGGCCTTCTTCCGGGGGTTGGTGGAGGGGGTCGGTCAGTGGGCGAGCAGCACACCCACGCCCCATCACCGGCTGCACGGGGTGGTCTTCCGGGATGCATTGACCCCCGGGGACGGTGAGCGGGTGCGCCGTCTGGTGGACATCACCGGCTTTTTCGATCCGGAGGAAGTGGCCGTGGCCGAGGAACTGGTCGAAGAGCGGTTGGCCCGGGGCGATGCCAGCGGGTACCATTTCATCATGGCCGAACATTACGGCCGCCTGGCCGGCTACGCCTGTTTCGGCCCCATTCCCTGCACGGCCGCCAGCTACGATCTCTACTGGATCGCCGTACACCCCGACTTCCAGGGCCGCGGTCTGGGCGGGCGCCTGTTGACGGAAGCCGAGCGCCGCATCAAAGCCGCCGGCGGCCGGCGGATCTACGTGGACACCTCCCAGCGGGTCCAGTACGCCAGCACCCGTGCCTTCTATGAGAGCCGCGGCTACCGTCTGGAAACGGTTCTCCAAGACTTTTATGCTGTCGGGGACGGCAAGGCGATCTATTGCAAATCACTAGTTTAATTTTGATCCAGGCCTACCTTCTTTTGTGGACGCTCCGGAGAGGTTCTACCGATCCGGGGTGCCTTTACATCAATTGGATCCTTCATTTTCTTCCACGTGGAAGAAAACGAAGCAATCACGCCTCGGCGTGACAGGCTTCAAACGCCCGTGTCCCGCTTACCCTGCGCGTCGTCCAACCGGCCGATGACGCGGCGCCTCGTGCCGCCGTGCGGCGTTGTCAGGCTAACTCGGGTGCTCACAATCTGAAGATTGCTGCGCGCCTCGCTTTGCCTGACGCCTTGCCCGGCAGCACGATGCTTGCGCCATCAACCGATTGAGGCGGCCGGAGCGCGCGGGAACCCGCTCCGCTCAGACAGTCCGCGCGCTTTAATCCGTCCACCGCGCCGATGCTCGGCGCGGGACAAAGGGGAATTCAAACCCTAAACTTCTAAAACCGTTTTCAAGCCCCCTTCGAGGAGGCATCCTGAGGCCTCTCGCTAAGCGGGAGGAGACTCGAATCCCGCTGCACAGCGCGGGATTTCACGCCTGATTCTTAAATGCATCGGTGTTCAACAAAGCGCAGCCGACGGGCGTCCCGCCGAGCGGGACTTCCCATCGGATTGATTTTTCAACGGTGGGTGCCCACAGGGGTAGCCCAGCTACGCCGAGGACCGACAGGAGGCGTGAGCACCCCCAGAAGTCAAAAGATGCCGTTGATGGATGGCGATCGTTGGTGTCCGTCCAGAGATGGTAGATTTTGGTTTCTGGCAAGGCCGCAGCCGACAGGCGCCCACAGGCGTAGCCCGGCTACGCCGAGGACCGACAGGAGGCGAGAACGCCGCCAGGGGCCAAAAGATACCATTTCTGGACGGACACCGATTGCACGCGGGCGCGACCCATGATAAAGAGATAGCGTGCATAACAGGGCCGGCCTGGGTTCTTCCATAGCCGGCGGGCGTTTCTCCCCCGACGACAATTTACCGGCGGGATTTGTTCCCGCAGCAGACCAAAGGACATGCGCGATGCGCTTCCCGCTTTCGACAGCCCTTTTGCTCCTGATGGCGACCGGCCTGGCCGCCGGATGTTCCGACACAATCGAACCGGGCAATACTTCGCTTGGCAAAGGTCCGGCCGTCACCGTGCCGGTGATGGTGGCGGAGGAGAAGCCCCAGCCCCAGATCTACGAGGCGCTCGGCACGGTGAGCGCCCGGGTGGCGGCCACGGTATCCAGCAAGCTCATGGGGACGGTCCTGGCCGTTGCGGTCCGGGAAGGGGACCGGGTACAACAAGGCGATCTCCTGGTGGCACTGGACGATCGCCAGGTGGCCGCTCAACTGGCCCAGGCCCAGGCGGTTCTGCAGACGGCCCGCAAAGGGGAATCCGAGGCCCTCTCCGCCCGGACGGCCGCGGCCGCCGGGGCTGAGCAGGCCCTGCTGGCCTACCGCCGCGGCCAGGCCCTCCTGGCGGGTGAGGCCATCACCCAGGCGGATTTCGAAGGGGCGCAGGCCCGCCAGCGGCAGGCCCAGGCCGCGCTGAAGCAGGCCGAAGCGGCCGTAAAGGCGGCCCAATCCCGCGTGCGGCAGGCCCGGGCCGGGGTGGACGCCGCCCGGGTGGCCCGTCAGGATGCCCGTGTCACTGCGCCATTCGAAGGCCGTGTGACGGCGAAACTGGTCGATGCCGGTGATCTTGCGGCGCCGGGCAAGCCGCTGATCGTGATGGAGCGCATCGGCGGCTACCGCGTGGACCTGGAGGTTCCCGAAAGCTATGCCCACCTTGTACGGGCCGGCCAGCCCGTGGCGGTGCGCGTGCCGTCCGCCGGGCCGGCCGTGCTGCCAGGCACGGTGGAGGTGGTGGTGCCGGCGGCCGATCCGCGTAGCCGGACGTCCGTCGTCCAGGTGGGGGTTCCCGCCAGCGAAACCCTGCGCTCGGGCATGTTCGCCCGGGCCGACCTGCCTCTGGCCGAGCGCCCCGTGATGCGCATTCCCGCGGCGGCCGTCGTTCGGAAGGGGCAGTTGACCGGGGTGTTTATCGTCGACCAGGACGATACCGCCCGTTTCCGTTTGATCCGCACCGGCCGTTCGGCCGGCGATCAGGTGGATGTGATTTCCGGCCTGGCACCAGGCACCCGCCTGGTTGCCGCCCCTCCGATCCAACTCGCCAACGGATCTGCCGTGGAGGCTGAAAAATGAAGTCGTCTTTCGGCCCCGCCGGGAAGATCGCCCACTATTTCATCGCTTCCAAACTGACGCCGCTGATCGTCATGGCCTCGATCCTGCTGGGGCTGGGGGCCCTGATGGCCCTCCCCCGGGAGGAGGAGCCCCAGATCATCGTGCCCATGATCGATATTTTCGTGCAGATGCCCGGAGCCGAAACCAAGGAGGTGGAGGAACGCATCACCCGGCCCATGGAGAGTCTGCTGTGGGAAATTCCCGGGGTGGAATACGTCTACTCCACCAGCATGCCGGGCATGTCGATGGCCATCGTGCGCTTCTATGTGGGGGAGAATGAGGAAGCGGCCATCGTCCGGCTGCAGTCCAAGCTCATGGCCAACATGGACCGGATTCCCTGCTGCGTTGCGCCGCCCCTGATCAAACCGCGCTATATCGACGACGTGCCCATTCTGGCCCTGACCTTCTGGAGCGAGGAGGTATCGCCTTATCTGCTGCGCCGGGTGGCCGCCGAGGTGGAGGACAAGGTCAAACGCGAGCCCAACGTCTCCATCACCACCCTGATCGGGGGCCAGGCCCGGCAGTTGGACGTGCAGCTCGATCCGGTGCGCCTGGCCGGCTACGGACTGGATGCGCTGACGGTGGCCCGGCAGCTGTCCGCCGCCAATCAGGCCGCGGATGCCGGCACCTATCCCACCCCCGAGGGTCAGATCATCATTCATGCCGGCGGTTTTCTGAAAAGCACCGAAGACGCGGCCCGCGTGGTGGTGGCGAGCTACAAGGGGCGTCCGGTGTATCTGGCCGATGTGGCCACCATTCGGGACGGTCCTGCCCTGGCCAGTGATTATGTCTTCTTCGGCGCCGGACCGGCCGCCGAAGAAGAGGGGATTGCCCGGGAAACGTCCCGGGGCGCGCCCTATCCGGCGGTCACCCTGACCCTGGCCAAGCGTAAGGGGACCAATGCCATCACCGTGGCCGACAATGTGCTCGAACGGGTGGCGGCCCTCAAGGGCGACATCATTCCGGACAACGTCCACCTCACCATAACCCGGCATTACGGGAAAACGGCCAAGGAGAAGAGCGACGAGCTGCTGCTGCACATGCTGATCGCCATCGTGTCGGTGACCATCCTCATCTGGTTCACCCTGGGGCACCGGGAATCCGGCGTGGTGGCCTTTGCCATACCGGTAACCCTGGCCCTGACGATGGCCGTTTTCTATCTCTACGGCTACACCCTGAACCGCATTACCCTGTTTGCCCTGATTTTCTCCATCGGCATCCTGGTGGACGATGCCATCGTGGTGGTGGAGAATATCGTGCGCCACAACCGGCTGGCCAAAAACGCCGGCCGCCCCCCCAGCGAGGTGGCTGTGGAAGCCGTGGACGAGGTGGGCAATCCCACCATCCTGGCCACCTTGACGGTGATTGCCGCCATTTTGCCGATGGCCTTCGTGGGGGGCCTGATGGGGCCCTATATGCGGCCCATTCCGGTGGGGGCTTCGGCGGCCATGGTCTTCTCCATCCTGGTGGCCTTTATCGTCACCCCCTGGGCGGCCATGCTGCTTCTAAGGCACAAGGGCGGCGGCCATGGCGATGCGCACGACGCGGAGGATTGGGCCACCCGGCTCTACCGCAACGTGATGGGGCATCTGCTCCACAATCCGCTGTGGCGCTGGTCCTTTCTGATCGGTGTGATCGCCCTGTTGCTGGGGGCCTGCACCATGGTGGCCGTGGGCCTGGTGCGGGTCAAGATGCTGCCCTTCGACAACAAGAGCGAGTTCCAGGTGGTGATCGACATGCCCGATAAGGCCACCCTGGAGGACACGGCCGCGGCGGCGTTCGAGATGGGGAATTATCTGGCCACGGTCAACGAGGTGGTGGACTACCAGGTCTACGTGGGGACATCCGGGCCGATCAATTTCAACGGGCTGGTGCGCCACTACTACCTCCGCAACCTGCCTTGCCAGGGAGACATCTATGTCAACCTGGCCGAAAAAGGTCTGCGCCAGGAGCAGAGCCACGCCATTGCCAAACGGGTGCGGCCGCCCCTGGATGCCATTGCCCGGCGCTACGGGGCCCGGATCAAGATCGTCGAGGTGCCGCCGGGCCCGCCGGTGATTTCCACCCTGGTGGCGGAAATCTATGGCCCCGACTACGAGCGCCAACGGGAGCTGGCCCTCAAAATCCGGTCGATTTTCGAAGAGACGGAGGGGGTCGTGGATGTGGACTGGATCATGGACGAGGGCCAGACCCGCTACGAGGTTGCTCCGGACCAGGAAAAGGCGGCCCTGAACGGCATCAGCGTGGCCCAGATCACGCAAACCCTCAAGACCGCCCTTTCCGGCACCCGCACCGGACTGCTGCACCTGCCGCTGGAACGGGAAGACGTCAATATCGTCCTGCAACCGCCCCTGGTCTTGCGGGCCGGGCTGCAGCGGCTCAAGGCCATCCATATCAGCGCGGCCGACGGCCGCCCGGTGCCCCTGTCGGACCTCGTGACGATACGGCAGACGCCCATGGACCAGAGCATCTACCGCAAGAATCTCCAGCCGGTGGTCTACGTGATCGGGGATGTGGCCGGCGCCAAGGAGAGCCCGGTTTACGCGATCCTGGAGATGCGAAAAAAGATTGCCGCCATCACGCTTCCGGAGGGCTACCAGATCGAACAGCACCTGGCCAGCATGCCCACCAGCGACCGGCGTTTTAGCATGAAGTGGGACGGTGAATGGCAGATCACCTACGAAGTCTTCCGGGACCTGGGGATCGCCTTCGCCCTGGTGCTGGTGCTGATCTTCGTACTGGTGGTGGGCTGGTTCCAGTCCTTTTCGACACCGGTGGTCATCATGATGGCCATTCCCTTTTCCCTGATCGGCATTTTGCCGGCCCACTGGGCCCTGGGGGCCTTTTTCACCGCCACCTCCATGATCGGATTTATCGCCGGGGCGGGCATCGTGGTGCGCAACTCCATCATCCTGGTGGATTTTATCGAACTGCGTCTGGCCGAGGGGGCACCTCTGGATTTGGCCGTCATCGATGCCGGGGCGGTGCGCTTCCGGCCCATGATGCTCACCGCGGCCGCCGTGGTGGTGGGGGCCTCGGTGATCCTGTTCGATCCCATCTTCCAGGGGCTGGCCATCTCGCTGATGGCCGGGGAGGTGGCCTCGCTCCTTTTCTCGCGCATGACCGTGCCCATTCTCTATTTTCTGGACAAACGCTGGGAATTTGCCCACGGCCACGGGCCGACCCATCCGGCGGAGAGTGACGCATCGAAAGCGTAGCCGTTTGATCCGTATCCGCCGTCTGGCGCCGTCGCTATTGAATCGGCACCGGACACGTCCTATAGTGGGCGGCACCATCTCTCTCATGATTGCCTCATTTATTTTGGCAGGCAGTGGATAACCGACGGGATGAAAGGACAGTGCTACCCGATGCGCAAAGAGCAGCAACCATCAGGGTTGCAGTGGCGGTTTCGGCAGGAGGTAAACATACCTTAGTTTTGATCTAAACCGGCCACCTCTGGTGTAGGATCCAGAGAGATTATGTCGATCCGTGATGCTTTTTCGTAAATGGCTTCTTCATTTTCTTCCACGTGGAAGAAAACGAAGCAATCACGCCCCGGCGTGACAGGCTTCAGACGCCCATGTCCCGCTTCTTCCTGCGCGTCGTCGCGGGACAAGGGGAAATTCAAAACCTAAAATTCAAAACCATTTTCAAGCTTCCTTCGAGGGGGCTACCTGAGGTCTCCTGCCGGGCGGGAGGAGACTCTGGCCACATGATCCGGCGAGGAATGCCGCGCCATGCATTTTCGACCTGAAAACATCGTGCCGTTCGTCGCCTGGCTGCGCCACTACGACCGCCAGCACCTGCGGGCCGATATCTTTGCCGGGCTGACCGTGGCCGTGGTATCCCTGCCCCAATCCATGGCCTACGCCCTGATTGCGGGCCTGCCGATCCAGTACGGCCTCTATGCCTCCATCGTGCCTACGATCATCGGCGGCCTGTGGGGCAGTTCGGCCCACCTCATCACGGGGCCGGCCACGGCCGTTTCCCTGGTGGTGTTCACCACCCTGAGCGAAGTCGCCCAGCCCGGCACCGCCATCTATCTCGAGCTGGCGTTTTTCCTGGCCCTGATGATCGGGGCGATCCAGATCACCATGGGCATGGCCCGCATGGGCAATCTGCTCAATTTCGTGTCCCACTCCGTCCTGCTGGGATTTACGGCCGGGGCCGCTGTCCTGATCGTTTTTCAGCAATTGCCGGCCCTGCTGGGCATTCATCTGGAACGGGGCGGGACGTTTCTGCTGGAGCTGGTGCACCTGGCCTCCCTGCTGCACCGCGCCCATCCTCTGACCCTCCTGATCAGCATGGGGACCGTCGGCGTCATCCTGCTGTTCAAGAAACTGCTCCCCAACTGGCCCGGCACCCTGATCGCCATGGTCCTGATGGGGCTGGCGGTCTTCCTCTTCCGTCTGGATGCCCGCGGCGTGGCGGTGGTGGGGGCCATCCCGGACAGCCTGCCGCCCTTCCGGCTTCCGGGCGCGGAAGCCTTTGCCCGGACGGGGCAGCTCGTCCCCGGAGCGCTGGCCCTGGCCATCCTGGGGCTGGTGGAGGCCGTTTCCATCGCCAAGTCGATCGCCGACCAGACCCGCCAGCGGCTCAATATCAACCGCGAGTTCGTGGCCCAGGGGCTGGCCAATCTGGGCGCCGGCTTTTTCAGCGGTTTTCCCGGGAGCGGATCCTTTACCCGTTCGGCGGTCAATTTCCGCTCCGGCGGACGGACGCCCGTCAGTGCCGTGGTATCGGCCCTGGCTATCGGGGTCATCGTTTTGACGGCCGGCCCCCTGACCGCTTCGCTGCCCATGGCCACCCTGGCGGGGGTGCTGGTGGTGGTGGCCTACCAGCTGATCCGGGTGCGGGACATCGCCCGTACGATCCGCGCCACCCGCTCCGATGCGGCCGTTCTGGTGATCACCTTTCTGTCCACCCTGCTGTTCAACATCGAATTCGCCGTCTACATCGGGATCCTGCTTTCCATCGGCCTGCATCTGGCGCGCACCTCCCATCCCCATATCGAATCATTGGTGCCGGACAAGGCCACCGGCAAGATGGCGGTCAGCGACCACGGGGATGCCTGCTGCCAGCTGGAGATCGTCCAGGTCGACGGCTCCCTTTTTTTCGGTTCGGCGGCCTTTGTGCTGGACGACCTCCAGCGGCGGCTGCGGACCCGGCCGGAGGTTGCCAATCTCCTGTTGCGGATGCATCATGTCAACACCATGGACGCCAGCGGAGTTCACGCGCTGGAGATTGTCATGGAGGAGATCCAGCGCCGCGGCGGCGGCCTTTATTTCGCCGGCGTGCATCACCAGGTTTTCCTGACGCTCAAAAATTCGGGCCTCTTGCGGGATGCGGGCGACACCCACGTCCACGCCGCCACCGGCCGTGCGATCCGCCAGGCCATGCGGGAGAATTTCTGCCCGGTGGTCTGCGCGGCCTGTCCGGTCGTTGTTTTCGAGGAATGCCCGCCCCTCAAGGCGGGGGACTGGTCCATCTTCGGGGCCGGTGTCCAGCCCCGCCTGTGCATGCTGCCCAAAGTGAAAAATAAGAAGCCGCAGGACACCTCCCGCGGGAAGCACAACGGAGAGGAACGCCCCTCGGCAGATCGGCTGGGACAGGATTGATGATGAAACTATTGGTTTATACCGATGGCGGCCCTGCCACCGACAAGGCGCTGGCTTTCGCGGCCCATTGGGTGCGGCAGCTCCAGGCGGAATTGGCCGTTATAACGGTGCGCGGCGAAACCCATGCCATGGAGACACCGCCGCCCCTGGGCCGGGAGGTGCCCTCCTCCGAATGGGACCGGTTGCCGGGTGGGTTGCAGGCCCTGACCCGCGCCGCGGCGCAGCTCGGCCAAGAGGAGGTCCTGGTGTTGCCGGCCGGCATCATGATCCGGGAAACGCCCCATAGCCACTTTTTTACCTGTCCTGGACGGGGCGACCACAAGATCGTCTTTCACGAGTGCTTCGGTCCTTTTATCGAAGCCCTCAACCGGGAGATCGACCGCCATCGCTATGACCTCCTGATCATCGCGCCTCCGGAGCGGGGACGCGTGCGGCGCTGGCTGCTGGGGGACACCACCCGTAAACTGGCCCTCGATCTGCACACGTCGGTTCTGGTGGTGCGGGGCGGCACCCCGGAGAGCCGCCTGATGGTTTGTGTCGACGGCTCCGCCTCGTGCAAACGCGCTTTTCCCCTGCTGCAGCACCTGCTGCCCACGATCCGCAAACCCGTGGAAATTCTCTGGGTGCGCTCTTCCCGCGCGAACGCGGAAACGGCGGACCAGGCCGCGCATTGCCTGAGCCGGGCCGCCCAATGGCTGGAGGCCTGCGGCAAACCGAACCGGGTCAACCAGATCCAAAACGACCACCCGGCCGAGGCTATCAGCACGGCCGCCGGCGAGGATGCGCTGGTGGTGATCGGCGCCAGCCTGCGCCATGATGTTTACCGCCGGACCCTGGGGACCTTGCCCATGCGTCTGCTGGCCCGCACGTCGGCCAGCGTCCTGCTGGCCAAGGCGCCCCCGGAGGACGATCCGGGCACCTACGGGGGGAAGTTTACCTGCTGACCCCATCACACGGCGACCGCGATCCAGGCCTGACCCCTGCACGCCGAACGCTTCGCCAATCGATTCCGCCGCCGGTTCTTTTGCCTGGCCGGCCGGTGTTTTACAGGGCTCCCCTTAACCGGAGAACTGATGACCGTCGAATACTTTATCGCCCATTTCGGCTATGCCGCGATCTTCGTGGGCACCTTCCTGGAGGGCGAAATCATTCTGGTGCTGGCCGGTATGGCCGCCCACCACGGCTACTTGAACCTTCCCCTGGTAATCACGGCCGCTTGTCTGGGAACCTCTTTCGGGGACCTGCTCTATTTCTTTTTGGGGCGCTGGCACGGCGATCTGCTCCTGAAGAAAAAAGCCTCCTGGCAGCGGCGGGCCGCGCGGGTCCGCAAGTTGCTTGACCGCTACCAGACGCTCCTGATCCTATCCTTCCGGTTTCTCTACGGACTGCGCACCGTAACCCCCTTTGTGCTCGGCATGAGCCGGGTGGCGGCCTGGAAATTTATTCTGGCCAGTTTTGTCGGCGCCCTGATGTGGGCCGCGGCCGTGGGATACGCCGGATACCTTTTCGGCAATGCGGCCGCACGCCTTCTGGGAGATGTCAAGGATTACGAAATCATCGTGTTTGCCGCCCTGGCGGCGGTGGGGGCCGTCATGTGGGCGATCAACGTCTACCGTCGGCGAAAATAGGATTGCCGGTCCGGGAAGGGGCACTGGCAATGGTAACGGGGTCTATCCTGTTCGTTTTGATCAAAACCCGCCACCTCTGACGAGGGGGGTACGGAGCGGTTCTACCGATCCAGGGTGCCTTTACATCAATTGGTTTCTTCATTTTCTTTCACGTGAAAGAAAACGGAAGCAAAAGAAAACGCCCGTGTCCCGCTTGATCCTGCGCGTCGTCACGGCGGCCGGAGCGCGCGGAAACTCGCTTCGCTCAGACAGTCCGCGCGCTTTAATCCGGCCACCGCGCCGATGCTCGGCGCGGGACAAAGGGAAGTTCAAACCCTAAACTTCTAAAACCGTTTTCAAGCCCCCTTCGATGGGGCTTCCTGAGGACTCCCGCCATGCGGAAGGAACTGCACCGGGCGGAAAGGAGGCGCTTTGAACGGCGTTCAGGTGATATTGGGTCTTGTCATTTTGTTATTCGGCCGGAAGCTCTTCTGGCTGTTCGTCGGCATCCTGGGCTTTCTGGCCGGAAGCCAGCTGGCGGCGATCTGGTTAGCCGGCTACCCGGCTTGGGCTGTTCTCGCGACAAGTCTTCTGCTGGGGCTGGGCGGCGCTCTGCTGGCGGTTTTTTTTTGAACGGCTGGCCTTCGCGCTGGCCGGCTTCTATTGCGGGGTTTTCCTGGTGGCGGGCCTCGCCATGGAGACAGGCCTTTTCCCGCAATCGGTCCTCCTGCTTCTGGCCGGAGGTCTGGTGGGGGCGGTCCTGGCCGCCCTGGTCATGGACTGGGCCCTGGCCGCCCTGTCGGCCCTGGCTGGTGCGGGGGCCGTTGTCATGGCCTTGCCCCTGACCCCCGTGCTCAAAGCGGTCCTCTGGCTGGGATTGGCTCTGGCGGGCTATTTCTTCCAGATGGGCCGGTGGGGGCACAGCAACCGGCCGGAATAAATCACGGCATGGGGCGACGGCGTCCCGGCCCTTTTTTTCAGGAGAGGCCCATGCGAACCCTGCTCATTTCGGCCAATACCGAAAAGATCAACATGCCCACGCTTCCCATGGGGCTGGGATGCGTGGCGGCGGCCGTCATGGCCGCCGGGCACGACATGCGCTTTCTTGACCTGATGGCCGTGGACGACTGGCGGTCGCTGCTGAAGGACACCCTGACCGCCTTCGCACCCGAGGTCATCGGGATTTCCATCCGCAACATCGACGACCAGGACAGCCGCAACCCGAGGTTTCTATTGGAGGAAGCCTGCGCCGTGGTGGCCTGCTGCAAGGCCGACCAACCTGTGCCGGTTGTCCTGGGCGGTGCCGGATACAGCATCTTCCCGGAGGAGGTGCTGGATTACACCGGTGCGGACATGGGCATCCAGGGGGAAGGGGAGGCGGCCTTCGCTGCGCTGCTGTCATGCCTGGCGGCGGGCCACCCTCTGACCGATGTGCCGGGGCTATACCTCCGCGGCCAAGGCCTTCAGGCGCCGCGAAGCTTCGTTCCCGAACTGGACCGGATGCCTCTTCCGGATCCCGATCTTTTCGACCGCCGTCTGGCGGACAATCCCGCTTACGATCTGCCCGTCCAGACCCGGCGGGGCTGCCCGTTGCGCTGCAGCTACTGTTCGACTTCCTCCATCGAGGGCACCCGAATCCGTAAACGCTCAACGGAGAAGGTCGTGGATGCCCTGACCCGTTGGGGGGCGGCCGGCTTCCGGCGGATTTTCTTTGTGGACAACGTCTTCAACCTGCCGCCCGGCTATGCCCAAGCGCTCTGCGAGCACATCACCACCGCCGGACTCGATTTGAATTGGCGCTGCATTCTCTACCCCGGCCAGGTGAGCGAGGAACTGGTGCGGGCCATGGCACGGGCCGGGTGCCGCGAGGTCTCCCTGGGGTTTGAAAGTGGATACCAGCCTTTGCTGGATGCCATGCACAAGCGCTTTCGCACCGCCGATATTCGCGACGCCAGCCGGCGGTTGGCCGGCCACGGCATCCGCCGCACGGGATTTCTGCTGCTGGGGGGACCCGGGGAAACCCGTGCCTCGGTCGAGACGAGCCTGGCATTTGCCGATGCATTGGGGCTGGAGACGGGTAAACTCACGGTGGGGGTGCGCATCTACCCCCACACGGAATTGGCCCGCATCGCCGTGCGGGAAGGCGTCATTGGAGCGGATAACAACTTGCTCCAGCCCCGCTTTTATATCGCCCCGGACCTCGAAGCCTGGCTGCGGGAAACCGTCCGCGCCTGGTTGGCGGAACGGCCGCATTGGGTCTTGTAGTTCTGATCTAAACCATCGACCCCTGGTGGAAGCACTGGATCGATTCTACTGATCCTGGGCACTTTTTAAAAATGTTTTCTTCATTTTCTTTCACGTGAAAGAAAACGGAAGCAATCACGCCTCGGCGTGACAGGCTTCAAACGCCCGTGTCCTGCTTCATCCTGCGCGTCGTCGCGGCGGCCGGAGCACGCGGAAACTCGCCCCGCCTACGCTAACGCTACGGCGGGACTCAGACAGTCCGCGCGCTTTAATCCGTCCGCCCCGCCGATGCTCGGCGCGGAACAATGGGAAATCTGAAAACAAAAGGCCAAAACTTCATTTTTGAAGCCTCCTTTTAGGAGGCTACCTGATGCCTCTCGCTATGCGGGAGGAGACTCACGCGAACCGGTAGGCGGATTGCTGGTAAATACCAAGTTATGATTCGGATGAGCTCTCCTCAAGTAAGGTCAGAGCTTCCATAGCCAGTTGTCTCACTTCCTGCCATTCTTCGGCAGATGACAATGCCTGGGTTTGCCAAAGATGTGATTTATCACCGCCACTCATTGTACTAAGTTTGTTGTCGAGCATTGATAGCACATCACCAACTTCTGCTGGCAACTCAGAAGGCAAATTTACTGCATCATCAAACTCCAAACCGAGCTCATCAGCAAGTGGTGCAACTCCAAGATCCTCGATGTATTGAATTTGATGTTCTGGATTAGATGCGAGTATCTCTAATATCCGCTTCAATTCATTCATCTAATAATTCTTGGCTTCGTGTTATGATTATTTACTTGCCAATATGGGTCCAATCCATGATGCCCACCTCTTGAATGCCATCTGATCACTCTTCCAGTCGGTTGCCTCCCAGCGGCCGAATCATAGTGCCGGTGGTAGTTGTAATGCAGCCCGGTTTCCTGGTCATCGTACTGGCCCGCAAACCTGAATTTAACAGCTTCAGAACCTATACTGGCATAGTCCGTCAAAAAGGCTGATCGGCCATTGGCCATAAAGTTAAAGCTTTTCTCTTACTCCAGCTTGTGCCGCAGGCGCTCCAGCTCCTCCCGTTTGCCGATCACCACGGCCACATCCCCCCCCACCAGCTTCTCCGTCGGCAGGGGGTTGAAGATCATCTTCCCGCTGGCTTTTTTGATGGCCACCATGATGATCCCGAAATCGCGCCGGATGTTGCTTTCCACCAGGGTGCGGCCGTCGTATTCCGAATCGGGGCTGATGAGGGCCTCCTCGATGGCCAGGTCCAGGGAGGTGTTCATGAGGGCGGTGTCGATGAAATCGATGACCGTGGGGGATTTAAGGACCTGGGCCATGCGGCGTCCCCCGATCTGGTAGGGCGCCACCACCCGGGTGGCCCCGGCCCGCAGGAGTTTTTTTTCGTTGCCGGTATCCGAGGTGCGGGCGAGGACGAAAATATCCGGGCACAGATCCTTGGCGGTGAGGGTGATGAACACGTTGTGGGCGTCCGAGCGCACGGCTGTCACGACCCCCTTGGCCGTCATAATGCCGGCCTTGCGCAGGGCGTCCTCGGTGGTGGCGTCCAGGTTGAGGTAGAGATACCCGTATTTCTCCAGCTCTTCGACTTTGGCGGTGTCCTGCTCGATGACCACGAAGGGTATGCGGGCCGCGGCCAGTTCTTCACTAACGATCCGTCCGATGCGCCCGAAGCCGCACACGATGTAGTGATTCCTCAAATCGGATAGCTGTTTGCGCAATTTGCGCCTCCCTAAAAAGAATTGCAGTTCGCCTTCCACGAAGATTCGCACCAGGAGTCCCAGGGTATAGGTGCCCAGGCTGATGCCCGTCACGATAATGATGATGGTGATGACCCGTCCGGCGGGCGACAGGGGCCGGATTTCGCTGAAGCCCACCGTGCTGATGGTGATGATGGTCATGTAGAAGGCGTCGAAGACGGGCATGTGGTCGACGGTGGCATACCCCAGGGTGCCGAAACCGATGATGCCGCAGAACAAGATGAGGGACAGTTTAAGCTTGGAATAATCCATAGGCGATGCCGCCAGTCGCGTTCGATGGGAGGTTCAGTCGGCGGGCCAACATATCGTCCAGGTTACCGTCGGCCGGTTTTTCATACCGATTCAGCTTTGTGCAGACGCACGCTAAGGATCGGGACCGGGCAGAGGCGGAACATCTTTTCCGCTGTGGCGCCGAGCAGGGCGCTGGCCAAGTTGGTGCGGCCCCGGGTACCCATGATGACCAGGTCCGCCTGTTCCATTTCGACGATATTGATCAGTTCCTGGAACGGCACGCCGGTTCCGATGACCGTTTTGAGAAACAGCTCCGGGCGTCCACTCTTGTGGATAAGCGCTTTCAGCTGGGTTTCGCGTTCGCCTTTGTGTTCTTGAATGAAGGTTGCAGGCGATGCCTCCTTCTGAATCAGGAAGGAGCGGTGTACGGCATGTTCGATGGCATCCACATCCCGCTGATTGATGACGTTCGTCAGGATCAGTTTGGCTCCGCTGCATTCCGCCATGGCGATGGCGTATTTCATGACCTGTTGGGTGTATTGGGACAGGTCGCAGGCCACCAGAATTTTATGGAAAGGTTTCATGGGCGGCTCCCGGATGTTAATGTGCCAAGGATGAGATGCCCCTCCATTTAATGGACTTTAGAATAATTTGGCAAGCCTCAAATACAGGCGAGCCAATTGGGATGGGGTGGGGAGGTGGTTCCTCCCTGCCGCCGGAACTGGGAACTCCAGGGTCCTGTCCTCTGAGAAAGCGGAACACGGATGTCCTTTTAAACGGCCTGGCTTTCAATAAAGCGGCCGGCTTCGCCCCAAGTATGGGCTGGCCCGCTTCGTGCAGCCTTGATTCGGAGATCCAACGCACGCCCACCGATGTCACCATGCAAAGGACAGGTTTCCCCATTGAGATTAAATCCATGCTCGGCCTGCGGCGCCTGCTGTGCCTTCTTCAAGGTTTCATTTCTCTCATGCGAGGTGGACGACCACGAAGGCGGCATTGTTCCGGTCGTTTTTACGGAAGGCATCAATCGGACCCACAGCGCAATGAAAGGCACCAGGGGGTTTTTCAAGCGCTGTGCGGCCCTGAAAGGGGTGATCGGGCAGCATGTGAGCTGCGCCATTTACCCGGAGCGCCCATCGACCTGTCGCGCGTTTCGCGCAACCTGGGAAAACGCCTGCCGCAACGCCACCTGCGACCGGGCCCGGTCGAGCTACGGGCTGCAGCCGTTCGATGAGTATTAATAGAACCTGATTATCCAAAAAAACCGCCCGGCGAGGAAGAATTGCGGCTTTCTCGAAACGGCGCCATCGCCTTCCCGGCTCCGGGCTTTTTCCGGTGCACGTGCTACCGCAAGATTCAGCATTACCTCATAGACTGCTGACCCTCAGAGCTTTCCCACCCCCGCACGGTTGCCATTCTGAAAAGACTATCGTCGAAAGCCGCCCTGACAAACGCCGGAGGCGTGCTTATGGTCGGTTATTGTTGAGCGAACACCAGACGGCCGCCGAATACGGGAATGGCCAGGATGCAAATACAGGCTGAACCCGATGGACGCCAGGAGCCTTTAGCGGCATGTTAAGGCACGCCGCCTTGGTGAAGCCATTTCTCTCGCCGGCAGCAGCTCCCGCAAAAGGGGGCTTCCGTATGCCGTGGCATGTAACGTGACATGTGAGGGGAATAGGCACCCTTTACGGCCGCCCACCTCAGGGGTAGCTGTGATCCCTCTAAAATTTCAACGACAGGAACCCATACGCGATGGCCGACAAGCGATCCGATTCAAATCACCAGACTGACCTCAACGACATCGAAAACCGGGAGTGGCGTGAATCCCTGGATTACGTCTATCGCCACCAGGGCCCCCGGCGGGTCGTCGAATTGCTGCGCCACTTGCAGACCCACGCCCAGGAAAAGGGCATCCGCTTCCCCTATACGGCCAACACCCCCTATATCAATACCATCCCGGCCGATCGCCAGCCGGTGTTTCCCGGGCGGCGCGACATCGAACGGCGCATCAAGAGCATCATCCGCTGGAACGCCATGGCCATGGTGGTGCGGGCCAACAAGCAAAGCGACGGCATCGGCGGGCACATTTCCACCTACGCTTCCTGCGCGACCCTGTTCGAAGTGGGCTTCAACCATTTCTTCCACGCCCGCACCCCGGAGCACCCGGGCGATTCGGTCTATTTTCAGGGGCACGCCGCCCCGGGCGTTTATGCGCGGGCCTTTCTGGAAGGACGTCTGGACGAGCAGCACCTGAAGAACTTCCGGCGGGAGCGCAAGGCCGGGGGAGGACTGTCCTCCTACCCGCATCCCTACCTGATGCCGGATTTCTGGCAATTTCCCACGGTTTCCATGGGCCTGGGGCCCATCATGGCCATCTACCAGGCCCGCTTCAACCGCTATCTCGAAGACCGCGGGCTGGTGGACACCTCCCGGCAGCATGTCTGGGCTTTTTTAGGCGACGGCGAACTGGACGAGCCCGAAGCCCTGGGGGCAATCACCCTGGCCGCCCGGGAGAAGCTGGACAATCTGACCTTCGTGATCAATTGCAATCTCCAGCGTCTGGACGGTCCGGTGCGGGGCAACGGCAAGATCATCCAGGAGCTGGAGGCCGCTTTCCGGGGGGCCGGCTGGCATGTGCTGAAGGTCATCTGGGGCGCGGACTGGGACCCGCTGCTCTCCCGGGACACCAGCGGACGGCTGGTGCAGCGTATGGACGAGGTCCCCGACGGCCAGTACCAAAAATACACCGTGGCCGGGGGCGACTACATTCGCAAGGACTTCTTCGGCAAATATCCCGAGCTGGCCGAACTGGTGGCCGGCTATACCGACGAGCAACTGGGTAAATTGCGGCGCGGCGGCCACGATCCCGAAAAAGTCTATGCCGCCTATCAAACCGCGGTGGAGCACGCGGGCGCCCCCACCGTGATTCTGGCCAAAACCATCAAGGGCTACGGCCTGGGGGAGGCTGGCGAGGGGCGCAACGTCACCCACCAGCAAAAGAAGCTCAACGAGGAGGAATTGCGCCATTTCCGCAGCCGTTTCGGCATCCCCATCCCGGATGACGAGATCGCCGAGATGCCCTTCTACCGGCCGGCCGAAAACAGCGAGGAGATGCAGTATCTGCGGGAGCGCCGGCGGGCCCTGGGCGGTCTGCTGCCCTCGCGCAGCGTGTCGGTGCCGGTGCACCGCCCGCCGCGCAAGGACATGTACATTGAGTTCATGCAGGGCTCCGGCCAGCGGGAAGTGGCCACCACCATGGCCATGGTCCACCTGCTGGGCAAGCTGCTCAAAGACCCGAACCTGGGCCGCTACATCGTGCCCATCGTGCCGGACGAAGCACGCACTTTCGGCATGGAAGCCCTCTTCCGCACGATCGGCATCTACTCTCACGTGGGGCAGAACTACGAGCCCGTGGATCGGGAAAGCCTGCTCTACTACAAGGAGGCCAAGGACGGCCAGATCCTGGAGGAGGGCATCACCGAAGCCGGCGCCATGTCGTCCTTCATCGCCGCCGGCACGGCCTACTCCACCTTCGGCATCAACATGATACCGTTCTTCTTCTTCTACTCCATGTTCGGCTTCCAGCGCGTGGGGGACCTCATCTGGGCCTCCGGCGACGCCCAGGCCCGTGGCTTCCTGCTGGGAGCCACGGCCGGGCGAACGACCCTGGCGGGTGAGGGCCTGCAGCACCAGGACGGCCACAGCCACGTGCTGGCCCTGGCCAACCCTTCGGTGGAGGCCTACGACCCGGCCTTTGCCTACGAGGTGGCCGTCATCGTCCGGGAGGGCCTGCGACGGATGCTGGAAGACGGCGAGAGCGTGGTCTACTACCTGACCCTGATGAACGAGTTCTATACGATGCCGCCCGCCCCCAAGGGCGTCGAGGAGGGCATCCTTAAAGGGCTTTACAAATTCAAGGCCTCGGAGAACACGCGTGCCCGGATCAAGGCCCATCTGCTGGGCAGCGGAACGATCCTGAACGAGGCCCTGGCCGCCCAGCGCCTGTTGGAAGAAGATTTCGGGGTGGCCGCCGATGTGTGGAGCGTCACCAGCTACAAGAAGCTTTACCGGGATGCCGAGGACGCCGAGCGCTGGAATCTGCGGCACCCGGAGGAGGAACCGCGCCGCTCGCACTTGCAGGCGCAGCTCGACGGCGAACAGGGGATCTTCGTGGCGGCCTCCGATTATCTCAAGGCCCTGCCGTCCACCATTGCCCGTTGGATGCCGGGCCCCATGTTCATTCTGGGAACGGACGGCTACGGGCGCAGTGAATCCCGGCAGGCCCTGCGGGATTTCTTCGAGGTGGATGCGCGCCACATCGCCTATACGGCCCTGTGCGGCCTGTTGCGCGCAAAACGCGTCAAGGCGGAGCTGGTGGCCGAGGCCCGCCGTAAGCTGGCGATCGATCCGGACAAACCCAACCCCATGTTCAACTGATGGCCTTTAGCGCCATCCCTTTGCGACCCGAGGACAAATCATGCTCAAAGACGTCAGGATTCCGGAAATCAGCGAAAATGTCACCTCCGGCAGCATCGTCGAAGTGCTGGTGGCGGTGGGTGATACCGTGGCCGTGGACGACGTGCTGGTGGAGATGGAGACCGAAAAGGCGGTGGTCGAGATCCCCTCCCCCTATGCCGGAGAGATCCGCGAGATTCTGGTCAAGGCCGGGGAGGAGAAAAACATCGGCGATGTCATCGCCCGGATCGAGGTCAGCGACGCCGAAGCTGAAGAAGATCAAAGGGACGAAGCCCCCGGGGAAGAGGATGCCGGTCAAAACGATAAGGCCGCGGAGCCCGTGGAAGACCGCCGGGTAGCAGCGGAAAATGCGGACAGTGCCCGGCCTTCAGACGAGGAAAGCGGCACGGCCGAATCATCGGTCAAGACGGAATCCCCGGCACCCCAAAGGAAAGCGGAAGCCGCAGCGTCCGCGCCCCGGGATGACGACGCCGCGCCTCCTGCTCCGGCGGCGCCCTCCGTGCGGCGCATGGCCCGCGAGCTGGGAGTCGACATCCATGATGTGCGCGGCAGCGGTCTCGACGGACGGATCAGCCAGGAGGATGTGCATGCCTATGTCAAGCAGCGCCTTGCGGGAGCGCCCGCCGGAAGGGGTAGCGCCGGGTCAACCGGGTCAGCCTTTGATCAGCCGGCCCTGCCTGATTTCAGCCGTTGGGGCACGGTCCGTAGGGAAAAACTGGCTACGGTGCGGCGGTTGACGGCGGAGCACACCAGCGCTTCCTGGCGCATGGTACCCCAGGTGACCCAGTTCGACGAGGCCGACATCGGCGAGGTGCAGGCCTTTCTCGACCGGCACGGCCGGGAGGCGGAGAAGAAAGGCGGCAAGCTGACCCTCACCGCGGTCCTGATGAGGGTCTGTGCCGTCGCGCTGCAGCGCTACCCGGGCTTCAATGCCAGCATCGATCCGGCCAACGACCAGATGATCTTCAAGGATTACGTGCATATCGGCATGGCCGTGGACACGCCCCGGGGACTGCTGGTGCCAGTAATCAGGGACGTCCAGGACAAAGGGATCATCGACCTGGCGGTGGAGATCGTGGATACGGCCCAGCGGGCCCGCAGCAAAAAGATCAAACCGGAAGAATTCGAGGGGGCCAGCTTCACGATTTCCAACCAGGGCGGCATCGGGGGGACGGGTTTTACGCCGGTGGTGGTCTGGCCCCAGGCCGCCATTCTGGGTATCAGCCGTGCGCAGAGGAGACTGGTGGAGCGGGACGAGGATATCGTGAGCCGTACGATTCTGCCGTTGTGCGTCTCCTACGATCACCGGATTGTGGATGGGGCCGATGCGGCGCGGTTTTTGGACTTTATTTGCAGGAGTCTGGAGCAGGGGCTGACGCTATTGCTTTAGGGTTTCCTGATAAAGGGCATCTTGCGGCCCAGCTCGGCGTTCTCGCATTTTAGCAATCCTCGACGTAGTACTACTACGCAAGCTTACGCTTTAACGACTGCGCCGTCGGTTGCTAAAATACTGCGGCCTTGATCTGAACCACAATATACCCTTTATCAGAAAACCCGCTCCAGGTTCATTTGTGTTTTTGGAACATTACGTTTACCCCTTACAACCAATTGCTAACCATCTGATGGTGTGGCGGACGGCAAAAGGAGAAAGACTATATGGGTGACCAATCGACGCAGCTGGCGGTGATCGGGGCCGGGCCGGGAGGGTATGCGGCGGCGTTTTTGGCGGCGGACCTGGGGCTGCAGGTGACGCTCATCGATCCGGAGGCCAATCCGGGGGGCGTTTGCCTCTACCGGGGCTGCATTCCGTCCAAGACCCTGCTGCATGCCGCCCAGATGGTGCAGGAGGCCCGTAACGGCGATCAGTGGGGGCTGATGTTCACAGGCCTTTCGGTGGATGTCGATATACTGCGGCGGAAGAAAGACTCGGTGGTGACCCAGTTTACCGAGGGGCTCGGGCAGCTGGTCAAGCGCCGCAAAATCGAGCATATCCGAGGCCATGCCGTCTTTGCGGACGAGAAGACGTTGACCGTCGAGGATCTGGACGGCCGGACGCACCGTCTGGCTTTCGAGCAGGCCATCATCGCCACGGGGTCCCGGGCCGTGACCCTGCCCTTGTTCGCCGATGCCGGCGACCAGGTGCTCGACGCCACGGCGGCCCTGGAACTGGAAGATATTCCCGAGCGGCTCCTGGTGGTGGGCGGGGGCTACATCGGGCTCGAGCTGGGCAGCGTCTATGCCGGCCTGGGGTCCAGGGTGAGCGTGGTGGAAATGACACCGGAGCTGTTGCCCGGCGTCGACCGGGACCTGGTGCGGTTTCTCCACAAACGCCTGAAAAATTTGTTCGAGGAAATCCAGCTCGAAACGGCTGTGACGGCCGCCAAGGCACAAAAGAACGGCGTCATGGTCAGCATCAAACATAAAGATGGAGAGGCGCAGAACCGCCTGTTCGACAAGGTCCTGGTGGCCGTGGGCCGCCGCCCCCGGAGCGACGGTCTGGGGCTTGAAAAGATCGGGGTCGCCACGGACGAGCAGGGGTTCATTCGCGTGGACCCCCAACGCCGCACCCATCTTTCGCACATCTTTGCCATCGGGGATGTGGCCGGCCAGCCCATGCTGGCCCACAAGGCTTCCCACGAGGGGCGCGTGGCCGCAGAGGCGATTGCCGGGCAGAAATCGGCCTTCGATCCCCTGGCCATTCCGGCGGTGGTCTTCACCGAACCGGAGATCGCCTGGGCCGGCCTGACCGAAACCCAGGCCAAGACCAAGGGGATCAAATACGAGGTGGCCCGCTTTCCCTGGGGCGCCTCCAGCCGGGCCGCCACCCTGGGCGCCCCCGACGGCCTCACCAAATTGCTCGTGCACCCGGGAAGCGAGCGCATCCTCGGCGTCGGCCTGGTGGGCAGCGGGGCCGGCGAACTCATCGCCGAAGGCACCCTGGCCATCGAAATGGGGGCCAATGTCACCGACCTGGGTTTGACCATCCATCCCCACCCCACCCTCAGCGAAACCCTGATGGAAGCCGCCCACGTGTTTCACGGCACGGCGGCCCACTATTACAATCCCCGGCGCAAAAAGCGCCGCTAGGGATATCCCTGCCGACCGATCTGAAATGCCATGGCCGCCATCGGCAGCCGGCAGCCGGGTCGGGCTTGACATTTTAGAGCATCATTTGATATGCAACAAATGATGCATAACATATGATTTCTATCCGGAAAACCGACCACGCCTTTAGCGGAGGAATTTTCATGCCCCCCAAATTCAAATTCACCCGGGAGGAAATTGTTGCAGCGGCGCTCACGATCGTGCGGCAGGGCGGCTGGCCGGCCCTGACCACCCGATCCCTGGCCGAAGCGCTCAACGCCTCGGCCCGGCCCATTTACTCTTTCTTCGGATCCATGGCCGAGGTCGAAGAAGAGGTGGTCAAAAAGACCGTCGATCTGCTCTACCGGCGCATGCTCCGGAAAGAAACCGGCGATCCCTGGCACGATCACGGCATCGGCTATGTCCTTTTCGCCAGGGAAGAAAAGGCCCTCTTCCGGGCCGTCAACGATGAACACCATATTGCCCTTTTCAAAAGGTACGGCGATATGATCTGGGAGACCCTGACGACGGCGCTGTCCGACTACCCGCTTTTTAAGGAACTGACCCCGGAACAGGTCGACCGGATCCAGCTCCATCGCTGGCTCTTCGCCCATGGGATGGCCTTTTCGGCCAGCAACCCTCCCCCGCAAACATGGACCCGCAAAAAGATCGTGACGGCTATGCAGGAGGGCAGCCAGGCCATTTATCATGGGTTGCGGCAGCAATTTCAATCGCCACCATAACCAGAAGGAGGAGACCATGGCAGCAAGCGATCCCCGAAAAATGGCGTTGCAGATCGCCGGCCTGCGGGCCAATGAAACCCACTTGCCGGAGAATGAACGGGTGTTCGAAGATCCCTATGCGGAATGGTTCTTTCCCGAGGATGTCCGGAAAATGTTCCAGGACCCGGATTTGGTCAAAGCCGAACGGGCCAAGTATGAAAGCGTCATGCCCGGGGTCAACGGGGCCATCGTGGCCCGCATCCGCTACATCGATGAATGCCTTCTCGGATTGTTGGGGGAAGGCCTGCAGCAATTGGTCATCATCGGCGCCGGCTACGACACCCGGGCTTATCGTATTCCCGGCGTGGGGGAAGCCCTCAAGGTGTTTGAAGTGGACCATCCCCTGACCCAGGAAACCAAAATCGAAACCATCCGGAAGATATTCGGGGCGTTGCCGGACCACGTGGTTTTCGTACCGCTGGTCTTCGGGGCGGACCGGCTGGACCACAGGCTGGTGGCGCATGGTTATGATTCAAGTCGCAAAACGCTCTTCATCATAGAGGGGCTGCTCATGTATATTCCCGAACCGGCCGTGGAGGCGCTCTTGACGTTTGTTGCCGGCAACTCCGGTTCGGGGAGCGCCCTCGTCGGGGATTATTTCGACCACACCGTCATCGAAGGCGCCAGCCCGCTGCCGGAAGCCCGGGCGCTGAAAGCGTTTGTCGAGCAGGAAGGGTCGGCCCTGCGGTTTGGCTTCGAGGAAGGGCAGGTCGGGGCTTACCTCAGAGACCGCGGCTTCGCGGAGGTGGTGACCGTCAATGCCCTGGCGTGCAAAGCCAGATACTTCCCTGCCGCCGGCCCTGAACGACGGGTGTCGTCCATGTTCAATTTTGTCAGGGCGGTGGTCTGAGAAACACGTGTTTGCGAATGTGATATGCTTTTGTTGCGTGGCCCATGAGGGCTGGGCGGGGCGCCGATGTATGAAAATGGGGCAATAAACGACTTGACAAAAAAAGAGAAATCGATATGAAAGACGGACATAATGATCAGGCGCTCAAAATGAGCTGAAAAGGGAACCCCGTTAAAATCGGGGACGGGCCCGCCGCTGTGATCGGGGACGAAATCCGCTCAATGCCACTGCCTGCATGAAGGACGGGAAGGCGCGGAAACTAGGACGAACCGAAAGTCAGAAGACCTGCCTGATCTTTGGAGCGCTGTCATCGCGGACAAAGGTGCGCTCAAGCCGATTCTGTGGAAAAAGGGACTTCCCGGGTCGATCATCGATCGAACCGGGATTTTTTTTCGATTAGTGCCGGTCAGGACTGTTACGCAGCACTCCCCACAGGATTGCGACGGTCACAATACGGCCATGATTTTTGCGGTCCACCGCGGGACCTTTTTTTCCGGAGCCTATGCCATGACGAATCATACCCCCATTGTGCTGGCCGCCTTCGGCACCTCCAGCTGGGCCATGGATACCTACCGTATGATGGGCGCGGCCGTCAAAGCCGCTTTTCCGCTTCATCACGTTGTTTGGGCGTATACTTCCCGGATCATCCGCTCGCAGATGCGCAAGCACGGTCATGCCGACCTGAAAAGCCCCGCGCAGGTCCTGGCCGAACTGGGGCAAACAGGCCATGAATGGGCCGTGGTCCAATCGCTGCACCTTATTTGCGGCCATGAGTTCTACCGGCTGGTGGACGAGGTCAACGACAGCGCCATCCGTACCAGTATGGGGCTGCCGTTGTTGACCGCACCGGAGGACTACCGGGATGTCGCCGCGGCAATTCTCGCAACGCATCCGAATGTCGGTGGCACGGCTGTGGTCCTGGTGGGCCACGGGACGGATCATCCGGCCTGGACCGCCTATCCGGCCCTGGCGCAGATCATCGGGGCCGCCGGCGGCACACATGTCCACATGGCCACCATCGAGGGGGCGTCGTCAATGGACGAAACCGTCGCTGATGTTCTCCGGTCGGGCGCTCGGCACGTCCTTTTGATTCCCCTGATGCTGGTGGCCGGCGTGCACCTCCAGGAGGATATCGCCGGGGACGACGGCTCCTGGAAACAGGCCTTTTTAGAAGCCGGCCTGTCCGTAACCGTTGGGAGCAAGGGGTTGGGCCGGCACCCGGCCGTCATCGACATTTTCATCCGCCATATCCGGGATGCGCTCGCGACGATTCCGGACAGGGCGCCGGCCCGCGATCGAAGAGATTGCTGAGCCCCTTTCATTCATGGGGATGGTCGTGGGGCTCCTTTTCATGACCCGGATGGTCGTGCTCGTGGGGACCGTGCTCGCCGGTATGTTCGTGATCGTGCACATGATCGTCGGCCCCATGATGATGTTCATGGCTGTGTTCGTGGTGATGGGGATGGTGGTGGGTGTGGCCGTGCTCATGGCTGTGCGCCTGCCCGTCGTGGGTGTGTTCGTGTGAGTGGGTGTGCTCGTGTTCATGCTCGTGGTCATGCTGATGGGGGTGTTTGCCTTCCATTGCGTGGTTCTCCTTTTCGTGTTCGGGGGGTGTGGTGGCGTTCACCGCTAGTGGTGAATCCTACTGCTGTCCTCATGATGTTCACGTCATGATCTCCACCTCCGGTAGCGAAGGACCCGGAGCGGTCCTGCCGAACCGGGGTGTATTTCCAAGAAAGGGATGATGTCGGTCAGCCTGTCATGCATTGGGCCGGAGGCATGGCAGGGAGCATGGCAGCGGCCAGTTGTCCCAGAGATCCTGTCATTTGGGCCTGGCGATCGTGCCGGTGGTCAAATGCCACCAGAACGCCATCCTCCATGGCAACGGCATGGTCGCAAAAGCGTTTCACCAAGCGCAAATCGTGGGTGATGAATAAATAGGCCACACCTTCTTCCGAGCGTAAGTCATCCAGCAGATCGAGAATTTTGGCCTGTACAAGCATGTCCTGGCTAGATACGGCTTCGTCTAGAATAATGCAGCGTGGCTTGGCGGCAAGGGCTCGCGCAATCGAGATGCGCTGAAGCTGCCCCCCGCTAAACTGCGATGGGTGTTTGGTCGCATCGTCTCTACGCAAGCCCACCTTTATCAGCAGATCCGCCACCCGTTCATCGAGGGCCCTGCCGCGCAACCGCTCGAAATTGCGCAAAGGCTCGGCAATGATGCTTTTCGCCGTGAGCCTTGGGTTTAGAGAGCCCACGGCATCCTGAAATACCACCTGCAAAGCACGCCGCTGATCACGATCAATGTGCACACGGTTGCCAACCACCGTGGGTCTGCCTAGGATGCGCACTTCTCCATCCGTGGGAGCTTCGAGGCCCAGCATGATGCGCCCCAGCGTGCTTTTTCCTGATCCGCTACGGCCCACAAGCCCCACACATTCTCCCTCGGCGACGGAAAGGTTGACGCCCTTGAGGACGGGAACACGTTTAGCCCTGCTGAAAAATCCACCGCACCTATAGGTTTTGGTCACCCCGTGCGCCTCGATGATGTTCATACAGGACCTCCTGTCAGTTGCACCTGGCTTCCATGTCGATGCCGTACAGTCGATAATGGGCTTCCAGTAGAGAGATGGTATAGGGATGGCGCGGCTTATTGAAAACGGCCTGCACATTTCCGCGTTCTAATATCGCTCCTTCGCGCATCACCAGCACTTCATCGGCCAGGTGTGCAATCACTGAAAGATCGTGGGTTACGAGAAGCACCCCAAGGTCCCGGTCGCGGACCAACGACGCCATAAGATCCAGGACACGCCTCTGGGACACCGCATCGAGATCGGTGGTGGCCTCGTCGGCCAGCAGGAAGTCGACATCGAGTGCCAAGGCCAACGCAATCATGACGCGCTGGAGCATTCCGCCGCTCATCTGAAAAGGATAGAGCGGCAGAATGGCTTCCGGCTCATCAAAGCCTACTTTGGCGAGCGAAGAACACCATTGCGGTTTGGTGTTGTCAAAACGGGACGCATGATGCGCCGCCAATGTCTCCCGAAAGTGGGTTTTAATGGTGCATACGGGATTAAAACAGCTTATCGGATTCTGGAGGATCATGGCGATGCGACTGCCGCGCGATTCACGGGCCAGCGCGGCCTTCCGGGGCGCCAGGGGCATGCTGATCCCGTCCAGCAACACGGTACCCGCAACGAACAGTCCCCTGGGCGGCAGACCCATAATGGTCTGGCATGTGAGCGACTTCCCGCTGCCGCTTTCCCCCACCAGCCCGGTCACGCATCCCTTTTCCGCCGTAAAACTCAACCCATTGACCAACGCCCTGTCGCCGGCATGGATGCTTAGATCGCGAACATTCAGATAGGCCCGGGAGCGGGCAAGCGCCGATGCTGTCATTGATAGGCCTCCTGAAGACTTTCGGAAGATGCCGCGGCCGCGCGGGGGGCGTTGTCCGCGACTTGCTGTTCCAGAGCCTGTGGGTCCAGCGCATCGCGCAGGGCGTCGCCAAGCAGGTTGAAGGCCATGACCGTGACGAAAATGGCCAAGCCCGGAACCATAATCAGCTCCGGATGTGTCCAGACATATTGACGCGCGTCCGCGATCATGACGCCCCATTCCGGGGTCGGCGGTCTGACGCCCAGCCCAGAAAGGAAAGGCCCGAGACATGCATCATCATATGGCCGATATCAAGGGTGGCCAGGATGGCCAACTGGGCGAAAACCGGGGGCAGAACGTGCCGCACCATCGTCATGAACCTTCCCGTGCCCGAAACCCTTGCCGCGAGTACATGCTTCCGATTTTTCAAGGCCAATACCAGACTGCGGATGATGCGTGCGTACCAGGCCCAATGGGTCAGGGACACGGCCAGAATGACATTGACGATTCCTGTCCCCAGCACCCCGATCATGAACATGGCCAGGATGAAGGTGGGGAAGGTGAGAAATACATCGCAAATGCGCATTAGGGTCGAATCAAAGGCCCCGCCCGCGTATCCCGCCGTGGCCCCTACGGCAAACCCAAACAACAGGATAACGCCCGCAATGATCGCCACAGCGCCCAGCGAGGTGCGGGCGCCGTAAAGAAGCCGCGACAGCACGTCCCGTCCGAGGTGATCGCAGCCCAGCGGATGAGCGCGGCTTGGTTCCGCAAACTTATCCGCCAGAGCGATTTCGGTGGGATCATGCGCTGTCAGAAACGGCGCGCACAGGGCGGACAAGGTCAGGATGAGCACGGCAACAATGGAAAAGGCCACAAGGCCCCGGCGCAGATACCGTTTTAACCCGTTGGGCGTCATTGGCCGCCTCCTTCATAGCGAATCCGCGGATCGAGCCAGGCGTAGCAGATATCGACAACCAGATTCATGGTGACAAAGATCGTGGTCATGATGAGAATAAAGCATTGCATGATCGGATAGTCGCGATTGTAAATGGCAGACACCGCATAGCGGCCCACTCCCGGCCAGGCAAAAATCGACTCGGCGATGACCGCCCCGCCGAAAAGCTCGCCCACATGCATGCCCACGGCCGTAATGACCGGGATGAGCGAGTTGACCAGCACATGTCGTCCCACCACCACGGACTCCGGCAATCCCCGGGCCCTGGCGTAGAGAACGTACCGCGAGTGCATGTTATCGAGCATATTGGCACGGATCAGCCGGGTGTTGATGCCCAGCGACATGAGGGACATGGTCAGCACGGGCATCACCATGTAGGCGGGGCCGCCCTTGCCCATGGGCGGCAGCCAGCCAAGTTTGATCGAAAACAGCCAGACAAGAAGGAAACCGAACCAGAAGTTCGGCATGGATACACCGAAAAAACTTAGTCCCCGGGTGAGGTGGTCTGGCAGTTGGTCCTTTTTCAGCGCCGCAACCATGCCCAGGGGCACGCTTAGCACCAAGGTGAGCAGCAATGAAGCCGCGGCCAGGATAAGCGTGTTGGGAAGGTAGTAGAGAATTTCATCTAGCACCGGATTCTTGGTCACGTAGGAGCGGCCGAAGTCCCCCCGCACAGCCCGGCCAAGCCAATCCAGATATTGCACGTGCAGCGGGCGGTCCAATCCAAGCTCGGCACGCGCAACGGCCAGGGCCTGATCCGTAGGGGGGATGTTGGACATCCGCAGATAGGACATGGCCGGATCCCCTTCGCCGAGGCGCAGAATGCCGAAGACTACCAGAGACACCGCCAGGAGGATGAGGGGCAGCAACGCCAATCGCTTGAGAATGTATCGTAACATGGCGGCGCCTATTGCTTTCGCATGGATTCAAAAGGGATCTCATGTTTGGTGGCGCCGAAACCGGTCCCCTCAAGATTTTCTCGGTGAACCATGATGGCCGTCATATACGAAAGTGGAAGATAGACGGCCTGCTCATGCAGTGTGGTCAGGATGTCGGCATACAGGCGGCGGCGTTCATCTTCGTTCACGGTCACAAGAACCTTACCGATTTCGGTATCGATAGCGGCCTTCATGGGCAATCCAAGCTGGGCCTGGTAGTCGGCATGGGACGGTATGCGCATGGAACTGCAGAAGGAATGCGGATCGTAGGGCGTGCCCCAGGTGTCGCCAAAAATCAGGCCGAATTCACCGCTTTTTTGGCGGCTGTAAAAAGAGTCGCTTTCCTCTCCGATGAGATTTGCTTTCACCCCGATCTTCTTCAGGTAGCCCTGGAGCACTTCGGCCACTGATTTTTGCAAGGCGTCGTTGCCTACGAAACACAGATCTATGGCCAGTTCCTTGCCGTCCTTGGCGCGATAGACAGAACCCTTGGACAGAATCCAGCCCGCCCCGTCAAGTAGTCCGGCGGCTCCTGCCGGGTCATAGGCGAAAGGCGGAAGATCCAGATTGCAGTAGGGCATCGAAGGGGCGAAAATGGCATCGGCTTTTTCCTCCACGCCCAAGAAAATGTGATCCACCAACGCCTTTTTATCCACTGCGTGCAGGATCGCTTTGCGCACGGCGATTTCATTCGTGGGAAAACGGTTGGTGTTGAGGGCCAGGGCGCGAGTGGCCAGCGGCTGGGAGACAGCCGTGACAATGTCCTTCATCTCCCGGTAGCGTTCGAAGGTGTCCAGACCGATCTGTCCCGCACCGTGCCCGCCCGATCCGTAGATAAGATCGATTTCCCCTGTGTCGAAAGCCACTGCCCTGGCATTGGCATCCGGGATGACCTTGACGACGAGATGCTTCATCTTGGGTTTCTCACCCCAATAACGGTCATTGCGTTCGAAGACGTCGTACTCGCCCTTCACCATCTCGGTGACCTTCCAGGGGCCGGTGCCAATGGGAGCCTTGATGCCCTTGCTCGTGTCACCGTCGTCAGGGAAGGCCGCGGGGGCTAGGAAGCGGACCGGACGAACCAACGCGAGTTCTTGCAGAATGGGGTAATACGCATCCTTCAATGTCAATTTCACGGTGTATTCATCGATGATGCGCACGGCCTCCCCCCCTGCAGCATCAACCGCATGAAGCTGATTGACAAGCTCCAACCAGTGGTGCCTTTCGTGGTTCTTGAGAACCGCGTCGAAATTCAACTTTACGGCCTGGGCGTTAAACGGCGTTCCGTCGGAAAAGGTTACACCTTTGCGAAGGTTGAAATTGTACTCCCGGCCATCCTCGCTGACGGTCCAGGACGCGGCAAGCCAGGGTGCCACTGAGCCGTCGGCCTGGTATTTTACCAGTGGTTCGTAAACCAAGGCTTGGGCGAACATCTGGCTCGGGGAATAGAGATGGGGGTTAAGGGGTCCTACATTGCTCGACCAGGAGTAGACGAGAACCTGATCACTCTCAGGCGGCGCCGCAAGCGTATTGGAGAGAGACAGAGAAACCGAGCAAAAAACCAGAACAAGGCCCAATATAACAAACCGGATATGCTTCATCTTACACCCCTCTTTTGTTAGGACGCATTCGTGCAAGAAGGATTCGCTTCGCGGGCAAAAAAAAAACCACGAAGGTCATCCCCATTTGGGTTTGGTGGACCTTCGTGGCCTTGGCTGCTATAAATTTTACCCGTTGCTAATCGGTAGCAAAGGCAGGTGATCGACAAATCTTGGTTTTAAAACTGAGTGCAAAACCACCGGCTTCAGCCGTATTTAGATCGCTGTTATTAAACGAAGACCTCATTCGATGTCAATCTTTTTATAGGGATGCCATCCAAGCTGAAGGCCCCCTTATGATGAGGACAATCGCGCCCTCTTTGGGAGGCTATCTGATGTTGTCCCCTGTGCGGAAGCGCCGCTCTTACAGCCGGCACGTCATCAAGGACCTTCCAGATCCCGGTGGATTTGCAGGAGCCAGTCCGGGAAGCGTGGATTCTCCACACCGTGATAGGACTCGACATAGGGCTTGATATCGATCAGGGGACTGCCGTCCACCGCCTCCAGCCCTTTTACTTTGAGGATATGCCCTTCCCGCGCCAGCAGGGGCACGGTGGACACCAGGACCGGGTTGGGCCGGGCCGGACTGCGGGTGGCGAAGATGCCCTGGAGGGGCAGGTCCTTGCGTCCCATGGGATGCACCTGGCGCAGATTCCTGCGTTCAGGGTCGATCAGGTGGGGCCAATAGAGCACCAGGATGTGGGAAAAGGCTTCGATGCCGTCCAGCAATTCGCGCCAGGGCTCGAAGATCACCAGCTCGCTGGCCGTGTTCTTGACCTGTTGGTGGTGTTCGCGAATCTTGTCCAGGCGTTCCCGAAGTTCGATATCCGATTCACCGGCCTGCAACATGGGCGCTTTGATGGGACTGCGCACCTTCCCCACGGGGGTGAGCTGCAGGGGCAATGGCTTGTCTGACATATCGTTCATTGGCCCTGTGCCCCCCTCTCTTTACGCTTCCCGGTCAGCAGCGCATCGGAAATTCCCTCAAGCGCTGCGGATGCCGGTGCGACACTTACCGATCTCCCCTCGAGACCGGCCGCCTGGATGGTCTCCTGATACCCGACCGCGCCGATTACCCGGACATCATGGTCGCACAGGCGCTCCACGACCTTTTGCTTCTGCGTGTCCGAAGTGATTTTGTTGAGGACCGCCCCGGCAAAGGCCGCGCCCGAAGATTGCGTCAGATCCATCACTTTCTCCGCCAGCGTGATGGATTCCAGGGACGGCTCGACCACACAGATGACCCCGTCCACACTGGTTTCAACCCCCCGGCCGAAATGCTCGAGACCGGCCTCCATGTCCACGAGCATGACTTCCCCGGCCGCCAGTTCGAATTTTTTCAGAAATTCGCGCGTCACGGTGCCCATGGGACAGGCGCAGCCCTCCAGGGCCTGATGGATTTTGCCCGTCGAAATCAGTTTCAATCCATCCCGGACGGCCATGTAGTCGGACGGCATGGAGCGGCTGGTGATTTTTTCGGTTTCCCAGATAGACATGGACGGTTCATCATCCCCCTTGGAGAAGCGGGCGATCATTTTCTTCTGGACCGCCTTCTTGCCGCCAATGAAATCCATCAGGGGCTGAGGAGATTCTTCAAAACCGAGCATCCAGGCCAGACTGGTATTCGATTCGTCGGAATCCAGGACGATGACCTCCCGGCCCCGGTCCTTGAACATTTGTGCAAGCATGCACACAACCGTGCTTTTCCCGCTGCCGCCTTTGCCGCAAACGCATAGTTTCATCGTTTCTCCCTTGTTGAAGTTAAATCGTGTCGATAACGCCGCTTGTCAGTAGCATTTCAATCGGTTTCGAAGATGATTTTGTGATCTCCCAGATTCAATGCTTTGATGCGGCCCCTGAGCATTTTCTGGTCGCCGAAGATGCCGACTATCCGCCAATGTTCGTCATCCTGCGGTTCCAGAATATCCACGGACGCCATGATGAGTTCTTCCCGCCCATCGTTGATCCGGTATACGTCAGCTTCACACATTTTCGATGGCCTCCCTTGTCATTTGGATAGATGTTTCCATCATTTGTTGGAAGGATTCGTTTGCCAAACCAAGGATAAAGACGTTTTCCTGGGCCAGCGGAAGAAGGATTTTCCTGGCGGTACTGGCCATGACGGCTTCCGCCATTTGGGGGGCGATCTCTCCCATCATGGCATTGGCCCAGGTGATGCCAACAGGGCCGATGATGCAATCCGCCTGGGAAACGGTTCGACAGATCGCCTCCTCACCGGACACTACCTTGTTGGCGCCCGCCTTATGCATCTGGGCCGTGGCAATGGCATTGGCACCCAAACCGATAAGTTCGATGCTTTCGCCGTAAATGGCTTTCAAACTCTTGATCATGGCCGCACCGATACCGCCGCCCTGGCCGTCGATCACGCAAACACATTTCAAGCGTCCGTCCTCCCTCCATTCTCAACTCAGAAAATAAAAAAGCCACGCGCTTCTGGGATTCCTATAGGGAACCATCAGCCTTCGTGGCTTAATCTGCCTTTTGCGGCAGTAAATTATACGTCAACTTTATCGACTTGGTTTCCTTTTGTCAATCCGTCTCCTATCGAGGTTTTCCGTCTGACGGCAACACTTCGTCCCATCGAATGGGATGCATTCCGGTTTTGTTAATGAGATATCCAAAAAATTGGAAGATTTCGGTTGAACATTGTCCGATAGTGCGTTATCTATCGATCCTAACAGGCGAGGACGAATCTGCCCGCTTTTTTCTGACTTTTTCCAGAAGTAAAAACCTCCGTCGGATCGAAATCCGAGATTTTCCGCTTTTTCTAGTTTTACCGCCTGGTATCCATTTTGTTACCATTGGTTTGATCATAAACCGGCCACGAAGGCTTTGGCGCTTGCCCACAGACGGACAGGCGGTCGAGGCCTTTTTTTATGTGGAGTTTCATCTGTTATCTCTTTTTCATAGGGGAACGTCTGAAAGGAGCAAGATCATGCAGAGAAAAATGATTGTTTTGATGATTGCGGTATTGGCTGTGGGCATGGCGGTGCAGGTGACCTGGGCCCACGAATTCATCGTCCAACCTGTTCAACTGGCCGCTTCGGTTGGTCACAAGCTTCCATTGAGTGTCGTTTCGGCGCATGTTTTCGTGGTCAGCGAAGAAATGGAACCCATAGAGCAGGTCGATTTGGCCCTGGTTAAAGGCGACACCCGGGAGAAGGTTTCCCTGGTGCCCAATGAAATGCTGCTGACCCTTGACGGCGCTGTCGAATTGAAACAGCAAGGTACCTATGTCCTGGCCGGACATCGCAAGGGCATCCTTTGGACTCATACCACCAAAGGCTGGCAACAGGCCGGGAAAAAGGGGCTGCAGGGCGTCATCTCGAGCGGGAAGTACGAAAAATTTTGTAAAACCCTGGTCGTCTCGGGTCAAGCCGACGATGGCTACAAGAAGGTGGTGGGAGACCGCCTGGAAATCGTGCCGATCGATGACCCCCAAAAGGTGGCGGTGGGTCAAGATCTTAACGTTCAGATTTTATTCGATGGCAAGCCGATGCCAACCGAGGTCTATGCCACCTACGACGGTTTTACCACGGTACCGAACACCTATGCCTATTTCACGGAGACCGATGAAAACGGCCGAGCCCGTATCCGGCTTACCCATGACGGTACTTGGATGGTGCGTGTCCAACACAAAGTGAACGAAGCGACGGATGACTATGACCAGTATATATTGCGGGCCGTGCTTGTTTTCGGTGTGCGCTGATGACGTTTGACATCCGATTCGCCTGTCTGTCGGCCGTGTTCGGGATTCTTCTTGGCGGATCATCCGCTTGTTGGGGGCACGGTACCGGCTACCGCCTTTTGGAAAACACGGCCGATGTGGCCATGGAGTTCCGCTATTCTTCGGGGGAACCCATGGCCTATGCCGAGGTGTTAATCTGGCACCCTGAGGACACGAAAATAGAATATCAAAACGGACGTACGGACAGGCTCGGGCGATTCGCTTTTTTGCCGAATGCTCCGGGTAACTGGAAAGTAGTCGTCAAGGATGGCATGGGACATCAGGTCACCGCTAACTGCCCGGTCGATACGGCTTCGCCGGCGGGACCTTCACCGGAATCCCGCGCAACGGGGGCGCCGCCGCCGAGAGTCCCGGGTGCACTTTTAGGACTCAGCCTATTGGCGAATATGACTTTCTGTATCGCGATCGTGCGCCGTTTCCGGAAACTACGCACCCGCAAAGCGTAATTCCCCATACCGCCGGTTGACATGAAAACCGGCGGTATCTCTATCTTCAAGACAATCAGGGAAGAGAGTGACCATTGCCCGGGAAGTGGCGCAATGATGTCATGCCTCGGTCAATTTTTCTGCCATAGGACGCAAAACCGTTTCCAAAGTTTGCGAGATGCGTTTGGCCTCGGCCTCCGATCCGGCAAATCCGATCCAGCAGTCCCAAATCTCGTCTTCGTCTTGCCAGCATTGACCGTTGGGCTTTAAGCGATCCGGGTGCCCGCAGTTTTCCAGCACGCGGTAGAACAGCATGATCTTCCGGACGAGATCGTCTTCGGTATCCTCGCCGCCCTTTTCTTGGTAGATGGGCAGCATGCCGTCTTCCAAACTCGGTAGCACCGTTCGCCTGAAATCGAACAGCAGGCGGGGCAGAGCCGCGTTGACCCAGTCGCTGTTGCGGCTTGCCAGATCCCGGCAATAGCTGCTTTGGCATTCCGCGTACACCCGATCGAGCTTGGCGGCCAGTGCTTCCTGTTCGGTGCCGCTGTTTTCAAGATTCCCCAGGAAGCCGTCGCGCCATTGGCGAAAATCGGCGATGATGGCTTTGGCGGCCGCCGCATCTTTCACTTGGCGGACAAAGGCTTTCTCATCCAGATCGAGGGTATACGACAACGCCACCGTTATTTCCTGGCGTTGATACGAAGCGCCGCCGCCCGGTGCCACGAGAAACGCACACTGCATCTTTACATGCTGCGCGGCGTTGACAAGCAGCCGGAATCCACCGTTGACGGAGACCAGCGGACGGCTATTAAACCGACCGCGATCGTTCAGATCGAACACACTGGGTGTTTTGTATTTGGGCTGATGCAACACATAGAATCCTTTCGGTACCTGCATGGGTTTTTTCTCCTTTTTGCAAACAAGTGATATTTGGCATCTGGCCGCCGACCGGTGCCGACCGGCATTCAATGCAAACGATACCGCCGACCGTCGGTTTTGAGCTGTTGAAAACACGGGGTACAATAGGCCTTGCGGTCATATTCGACGGCATGCGACTGTAACATCTGCTCGCGGCAGGCCGCGCATTGACGGTAGATGCCGGCTGCTTCGGCATGGGGCGGAAACGGAGCAACGGGTTGCACGGTATAGAGTTCTTCCGGTTTTCGGGAGAGCAAAAAGGCCACGCGATGGTCCAGGAGATGCTGAAATTGCACAACCTCCTCCATCACAGGCCGCTCTTCCGCAATGCTGACGGCCAGACGGTGGTATTCGTCCGCATCGTCAAAGGTCTGAGGCCGCAGGGAAAACCGTAAAGCAAGGTCGGCGCCTGTGACGACCAGCGTATAGACATGCTTGCCATAATCCACGATCCGCAAGCGTTGGTTGCCCATGGTCGCGCCGAGCAGGATCTGAATGGCGTCCAGGGCGGATGTGCTGTTTTCGGCCACGATCGACAGGCTCCGGTCAAGCGTTCCGGCTTTTGAAAGGAGACGGTGGGCGTACTCGCAAAATTTGCCGCCGATGACCAGATCCGGACAGATGTGACCGTGGAAGTCCACCACACGCTTGAATGTCATGTTAACCAGCATTTTCCGGTCCTCCCGATACCATGTCATCAGTTCGTGATCGTGCCATATCCGAAACCCCAACACCCAGAATCCCTTGGGCCGCGGCGGTGAAGGGGGCATCTCGCAAAACTGGAAATACAGGAAATAGAGTTCGCCTTCGGTATCGACAATCAGGTACGCATTAAGGGGCTGCTTCCGGCCCGTTCGGAAGCGGCCTACAACGCGCGTCACTCGGTGCGTCGTGTCCTTGAAACGGAAGGAAAGCGGCTGCTGTCGCAGGATGTCGAAGTGCACCGCTATCTTTTCCTGAATAGGATCGAGCAGCTCGTCGTAGATCGAACGCAATGCTTCCGCAGGTGTCACGGATGCCGGTCTCCTTTCAAAAGACGATTTTCCAGAGACATGCCAATGATCGTCCTGGTTCGCTCAATTCGACCCCCCGTGATGTGGAGAGGAAATTGACATAGTCTTCATCCAGCAGGTTTTTCGCGGCCAGGGCAATTTCCTGACGGAGACCGGCAATTTCGAAGCGATATCCGGCATACAAATTGACAGTCTGCCAGCTTTGACCCTCGGTGACATCGTCCGGCACGTCGTGCTGGGCCGCGGCCCAATCCATTGCGAGATCGGCCCAGAAACCGGTATCACCGGCGGCTTGGTAGCGCAGCCCCAGGCAGCCGTTCAAGGGGGCGATAAAGGGCAGCGGTTCATCGGTGGTGCGATTGCGTCCCTGGGTCCAGGCCACATTGCCATAAAGTTCCCAGGTTGTTGCCAGGAACCATTGGGCCTCAAGTTCGACGCCATAAATGACAGCGCGGTCCACATTGGCCATTTGGCGCGCGGCCGGACGGAGTTCTTTTTCCGTAATGAGGTCTTTGAGAAAATTGGCATAGGCGGCGGCGGAAACATGCAGCGGTGTCGTGTCATAATGCAGGCCGCCTTCGAAAAAGAAAGACCGTTCGGGATCGAGCTCGGGATTACCGTACAGCTCGATCCCGCCGCCAAGGTTGATGTATTTGAAGCGGTCCATGAGATCCGGCGCGCGATAGCTGGAGGCGGCGATCAGCGTTGCCGCCCAGGGCGCGGCAACATGCCAGGTCAGCCCCAGATGCGCCTGCCAGCTGACATCGCTCTGGGTCTGCCCTTCACGCTTGAGGATCGGCGTCAGGGCCGGGTTGGGCGGATCGATCCAGTCGTAGAGGTCGTCGCTGCGGGATTCGATATAATCGATCCGCCCGCCGATATTCAGATTCAGCGTTTCAGTGGCCTGCCAGTCGTCTTCCATAAAAAGGCCGCCGGTGTCCTGGGAAACGTTCCCCAGGGAACTGTCGATGCCGGTCAGGCCGTTTTTGAAATTCCGGACCCGCTCGGTGTTGTCAATGCCCCAATAGCCGTAATCAAGACCAACGACGGTGGTGTTGTGTGCCCATTGCAAGCGGTTGGACCATTTCAGGCCCAGGGTCTGGTGATCGGCCCCCGGCTTCAGCGATTGCAACGGTGACGACGCCGGAAACGCATCCAGCAAAACTTGCCGCTGGATCTCCTGGAAATAGAGTTTGAGCTGGGATTCCGTGATCACGGAACCGGTTGGCTCCACGGTATGGGTCAGGGCACACAGGGTGCGGTTGATGCGGGAATAGGTGGCGTCCGGTCCCTCCGGCAGCGAGAGGCCCTTGCCGGGAATGCCGATATCGTTCCCCTGGGCATACTGGACATCGAGTTCCGTCTGGTGGTGTGCGTTCCACTGATAGGCCCCGCTGAGATGGCCGTGTTCGTCGCGGTACTGGCTGTTGGGCACTTCCTGGTGGTCGGCCCCTTCCCGATCACCGTAATCACGGTAGCTGCCCGAGCCGAAGATCCAATAGCGCTCGGATGCCACGGCGGCGTTGGCATAGATGCCGGCCCCCGAGGGATTGTCGCCGTAGTGGGCGATAGCTTCACCCGTGCCTTCCGCCTCTGGAGCGAAACGGCCTTTTTTGGTGATCACGTTCACCACCCCACCGATGGAGCCGGACCCGTAAAGGGCGCTGATGGGTCCCTTGAGCACCTCGATGCGCTCGATATCGTAAGGGTTGACCAGCCCGAACTGGGCGTTGATATCCGTCGCCGTATTGACACGGCAGCCGTCAATCAAAAAGACGACGCTGTTGCGGCCCATCCCCCGGATGTTGATACCGGCCCCCCAGGGCGAATCCGAAGCTTTCTCCACCCCGGGGATGCGCCGGGTGATATCCGTGATGGTTTCGGGCTGGACCTCCTCGATTTCTTCCGCCGTGACCACTCCGATACCGCCCGGTGTAAGGGAAATCGGTATCGCTGTGCCGCGGGCGGTGACCACCATGGGCGCGAGATCGACTTGGGGCTCCGCCGGCGTCTGCGCATCGGCCTGGCTGTGGCAGGCCGGCCACAGCAGGAGCATTCCCGCCATGCCAAGGCTTCCCAGACGGCGCGCAAGGCCCTTGATTCCATACAGAAACTGCGGTCTGCCGTGCCCAAGCCGATAACGCCCGATCATGCGGTCGTTTCCTTTCCCATATTATAACAAGCCGGTTTTAATGCGCACTTCGGGCAGGGAGCCCAACTGTCCCGCCAGGGCGCCCACCTCGTCGGTGGTGGCCTCGATGGCCAGGGTGATTAGCGTCAGGTTTTGCGCCTGTAAGGGAACGGCCATGCGCCCGATGATCAAGCGTTCATGGAGCGCTAATGTCTTCTGCAGTTCGGGCAGGTGGCGCATCGGGTGGCGCACCAGGAGACCGATGAAGCCGATTCTTTTCTCCATGGGACGTTCTACTTTCCACAGGGTCGAACGTATCCGCACGTCCGGCTTGCGCTGTCCGCTGGCGCCGGCGGCGGGCATAACAATACGAACGCGCCGCATAGGGATGACCGGCGCGTATTGAAAGCTCCGGCCCTGAGGTTCAGAAGAACTCCTTCCCGCAGGCCAGAGGGGGTGATGAAACGATGGATGGAGGAAATGATCTATACGGCCAGTTCGACCCCCTTGGATTTCAGGTTCTGAATGCTGGCACTGCGATCGACATAGTGGGTATGGAGCAGGTGGTGCGACATGTGGCCGCAGGGCCCGTCATGCAGGAAGCCGTCCTTATCATCATAGAGTTTCTGGACCATGGGATTGTCCTGGGATTTGCGGATTTTGTAGACATTGGCGTCGGCCTTATAGACGGACTCCTGGCGCTGTCCCACGAAATCGGGTTCATCGGCCAGAACCGGCCGGGCCAGGGGAAAACCGACCGCCGCATATCCGGCTGCGATGCCAGCCGCTTTGATGAAGCCGCGGCGTGATAGTAACAATTGTTCGCTCATAAGGTTCCTCCCTTTCATCCTGCGTGGCGCATGGTTAGCCGTTTGTTTATCGCCAGGACCCCGTTGCGGAGCAGTGACGCCGAGCGTACATTGGGATCGAGCGGCTGCCCGCCGCCATTGACGCAGCCCCCCGGGCAGGCCATGATTTCAATGAAGTGATAAGGGGATTTGCCTGTGCGCACCTCGTTGCAGAGCTGGGCGGCATTCGCGAGGCCGCTGGCCACCGCCACCTTGACGGTGCCGAAGCCCGGAACCGGGATGTCGGTGGCGTTGATGCCCTCATGGGTGCGTACCACCTTGATGTCGGGGTCGGACAGTTTTTGCTTGGAGAGAACTTCATAGGCCAGACGCAGGGCGGCTTCCATAACCCCGCCGCTGTTGCCGAAAATGGTGGCGGCGCCCGTGGACATGCCCAGGGCGGGGTCCGGTTCTCGCTTGGGCAGGGCCTGGAAGTCGATGCCGGCCGTCTTGATCATGTAAGCCAGTTCGCGGGTATTAATAGTGGCATCGATGTCCTGGAAACCACTGTCCGCCATTTCCGGCCGCAGCCCTTCGTATTTTTTGGCGATACAGGGCATGATCGAGACGGTGTAGATCTTCTGGGCCGGAATCTCGGTCACTTCGGCACCATAGGTTTTGGCCAGGGGCCCCAGCATGCCGATGGGCGATTTGCAGGTGGATACATGGGGCAACAGGTCGGGGTAGAAGGATTCCACAAACTTGATCCAGCCCGGACAGCAGGATGTGAACTGCGGCAGGGGTTTGGCCTTGTCGGGGTGGCTGATCCGTTCGATCAGTTCGGTGCCTTCCTCCATGATGGTGACATCGGCCGTGAACTCGTTGTCCCATACATAATCGAACCCCAGCGCTTTCAGGGCGGCATGCATTTGGCCGCCAGCATAGGTGCCGACATCGTATCCGAAGCATTCGGCCAATCCATAGCGCACGGCCGGGGCTGGCATGGAAACGACGATCGTATTGGGATCCTTCAGTTTGGCGAAGATTTCATCCACATAGCTGACGCCCTCGTAGATCGCTCCATAGGGGCAGTGGATCAGACATTGGCCGCAGTTCATGCAGGCCGACGGGTTGATCACCTGGCGCGTGCCGTTTTCGTTGATGGGCTGGATAGCGCCGGTGGCACAGTGGTTCTCGCATTCCCCGCAGGCTTCACACTTGGTGGCGTCGACCTGGACAAAGAAAATATGATCCGGATCGACTTGCCGCGGCGCATTGGTCGCGTACATCACCTTTTCCATTTCTCGCATTCCACATTCCTCCTTTGAGGGGGTTGATGAGTCATCAGGCACAAAGCGTGCCCACATGCTGGCGGTCTCTCTTTAAACCGTCCGGCAACCGTAACGTTTTTCCCAAAGAGTGCTTTCATCCGTCATGATGGGGCGGCAGCTCACGATCCAAAGTGCTTGGCGCAGCAGTCCTTTCAGGTTGGGGGGGCCGGTAAGCACCTTGCGTGCCGTTTCGAGATGATCCCAAGGATCCAGGACCATCTCGATCTGATCGCACACGCATTTTTTAAGCACGACCGCCGCCTCGCCCGGAAGACGGAAGATATTTCCGGCTTCGGTCGCACCGTTGGCGGCATTGACCAACCGGACCTCAATGGGGATCGATTGGTCACCTGCGCCTAGTTCATCTTGCGGGGCCGGCCTGAGTTCAGGCAGATTGAGCCACCAATTGTAATGGGATGCACTCCATCCGGCGCCGAGGTTGCATAGGAAGAAGAGAACGCGGTCTTCCACATACACGCCAAACGTCACCCTGCCGTGCCTCAGCGCTGCCACTTCGGCCTCAGCGGGCCGGATGGCCGCTTTGATCAGGGTGTGCCCCAAGCGCGTATAATTATAATGGGTTCCCGGCTTCAATTCCGTCAGGCCGCTGATGCGGCATTGGCCCTGTGGCATAAAACCACCTATGCAATGTCAACAACGGTTAAAAAGGCGCCTGGAACGCAGGCTTGAGCAGAAATGCAAAAGCCACGTCGGCCCGGCACTCAAAAAAACGTGCGGCCTTCGTGGCCTTTCTAGATGAAGAGGGAGTAAAACAGGGTTACGAATGAAAGTACCACCATTTCTCTATGGTGGTTGATGTCTTCTACCTGAAAATACTGCTCTTGTAAAGAATTTCCTTTATAATATTCGCTCTTTTTTGCCGCTGACCGGTGCTCGTTATGGTCCGTCGCTGCTGGATGTCCGGTCGAACGGTTCGTCCTCGGGATTGATCTCGATGGTCAGATGGCTCAAGTGGTGAATCTTACCAAGTCGTTGGCGCAATTGTACGGGGTTTGTGCCGTTCCAGGCGCTTAAGGCCACGATGGCGCTGTAGGCGCCGGGCCCGACCTGCCAGACATGCAGATCCAGCAGGGCGGCCCCCTCCATGGTAGTCACCACGCGCCGGATTTCTTTCTCGACGTTGCTGGGGCCGCTGTAATCCAGCAGTATCTTGCCGGTCTCCCGTATGAGGCCGTAGGACCAGCGGCTGATGACGGCGGCCCCCACGATGCCCATGAGCGGGTCCAGAAACGACCAGCCCCAGAGCTTGCCGAAGAGCAAAGCCGCGATGGCCAGAATCGACGTCAGGGCGTCGGCCAGGACGTGAATATAGGCGGCCCGCAGGTTGTGGTCGTGGTGATGATGGTGCTCGTGGCCTTCCGAGGTGTGGCCGTGTCCGTGATCCTCCTTGAGCACCAGGGCGCTGGCCACGTTCACCACCAGGCCGACCACCGCCACCAGGATGGCTTCGTCGAAGTGGATGGCCACCGGAGCCAGCAGCCGCCGGATAGAGGCGTAGATCATGGAAAGGGCCACCACAGCCAGCAGCAGGGCGCTGCTGAAGCCGGCCAGCTCCCCGATCTTGCCCGTACCGAAGGAGAAATTGGCGTTGCGGCGGTGCTTGCGGGCCAGGTAATAAGCCAGGGCCGTGATGCCCAGGGCCGAAGCATGGCTGGCCATGTGCCAGCCGTCGGCCAAAAGGGCCATGGAGCCGAAGATCATCCCGGAGGCGATCTCCACGGTCATGGTGGCCAGGGTGAGAACGATCACGATCCAGGTGCGCCGTTCGTTGCGGTGCTGGTGTGAGGAAAGGAAATTGTGGTCGTGGGGATAGTTCAGGGGCTCGTTGTGCATTTGTTTTATACAACCCCTGTTTCCAACTGCGTTGTCAACTGTTTGGCCAGCAGGGCGCTGGTCATGGCCAGGCTCTCAGGATCCAGGTAATACTCTGCCTGACGCCAAAACAAAACCGTGCTGTAAGGGGGAAAATCATCATCTCCGTCGTTGAATAAGAGAAGCAAGGCTATGCGGGGCAGCGCCTGGAACTGCATGACCAGGTCATAGGACAGCGTTGAATCACCGCAAACGCCGCCTAGGCGGCGTGCGGCCCGGGATAAGGCCTGCAGGTTGCCGGAAAAAGCCTGGGCTATTTTCTGCTCCGTGTCACTGGCGAAATAATTGACGTTCGTAAAGTGGGATTCGCGCTTGAAATCCTTGAAAGCGGCCCACTGGGGGTCCTGATGCTCTCGTGCGGGACAGCGGGCCAGATATTTGGCCATGATGACGAAGGTCGTGTAGCTGGGCGGCTGACGATGCTCATCCCAAATACCCTGGTGGGAAATGGTATAGCGGTGATCGAAAAGCGACAGGGTATACTCCTCAGCGTGTGATTCCAGACCCAGGATGGGTGCGATCCGTTCGAGATCGAGCACCGCCAGGCTGTTCATATACTCCCCGTAATGCGTTTCGAATATATCCCCCGAGCGCGTCATTTTAAAGTGGCCTTTCCATGGATAGCCGCCTGCTGACGGATTTGTTCCAACGCGTAGCGTTTTTCATCATTCTCCGGCAAATTTTGCAAGGCTCTCGTCAGGTGACTGTGGGCCTCACGGGGGTGTCCCTGTTGCAAAAATGTGATGCCCAGTTCGCCCTGAATTTCAGGGTCGTCAGGTGATAGGGCCAGTGCTGAGGAAAGGGCGGTCACCGCCGCCTCCCAAGCGCCCCGGCGCCGTTCCACCATGCCCAGGTATTTGAAGCTATCGGTGCTGTGCGGGGAGAGGTTTGCCGCCCGGGCCAGATGGCGGGCCGCCTCGTCCAGGTCGCCGCGGGCCGCCCGCAGGAGGCCCAGGGCCATGTGGGCCGAGACATGGCCGGGTTGCAACGCGAGAGCGGCCCGCAGTTGTTCCGCAGCCTCGGTGGTGCGGCCGGCCGCTGTGAGGGCCACGCCGAGGTTGTAGTAATCCATGGCGCGGGGCTGGCCGGTCCGGAGCCGGCGGCGGATGGCTTCGGCCTGGATGGTCGCGCAGGACGCCTTGAGGGTCGGGTCCGCGAAGACCCCATACGCGGGGACCAGGACGCGTCGGCAGTAACCGGCGGCGATCTGCCGGTAGCGTTCCTCCTGCGGTCCGTCGAGAGCTGCCGCGGGCAGGACGTTGAACATGGGCACGTTGGCGGAAGCGCTGAAGGCTACGAGATCCAGCAGGGTATCCGGGTCCCGGCGGGCATCACGCAGGACCCGCGTGGTCGTGGACAAGCGCCGGCGGCCGGCGGCGGCCCGGTCGATGTCCAGGGTGCCGCTGTAAAGAGTCCGGGGCGCCGCGAATTCCAGACGGGGTCGGTTGTCCGTGTGCAGGGGGCCCGGGCCGAAGAGACGGGGAAGATCTTCGGTCAGGACGAGATGGACCAGAAAGTCGGTCGAAGGGAAGACCACGTTGTGGGAGCGTTGGGCAAAGGCGAGGCGCTCGCGTGCGGCCCGCCAGTCGAAAGCACCGCCGTCCCGCAAGCCCAGCAGCAGATAGTCTACCGGACCGATTTTGATCAGGGCACCGTCCGGGAAAACGGCCGTGAAGGTGCGGCCCAGGAGGGCGAAAGTGGACCAGTCCATCTCGTAGGACTGAATCCACTGGGCGAAGAGCCCGCCGGAATTCAGGTGCTGCCGGGCCAAACGGAAGAACTCCAGGGAGAAGAGATTGGCCAGCCCGGCCATCCAGGGGTTGGAGGGTTCCGAAATGATGACGTCATAGGAACGGCGGGTGAGGGCCAGGTGGTTGCGCCCGTCCTGGACGATGAGCCGTGTGCGGGGGTCCTCAAGACAGTGGTTGTTCCAGGGGCCGAAGAAGCGGCGGCAGGCGGCCGCCACCTGGGCGTTGATCTCCACGATGTCCAGTCGCCGGACGGGATAATGCAGCACTTCGCCGGAGGTCATGCCGCTGGCCAGGCCCAGCACCATCACATCCCGGGCCCCGGGGTGGAAGAGCAGGGGAATGTGGGCGGACAGGGCCTGGGTGGAGCGGTCGCCGTGGGAGGAAGCCTCGGCCCGACCGCTGTTGAAAAGGGCGTATTCCGTGATGCATAGACTGGTGATTTCCTTTTCCACGGTGGTGAACCCGGCCACCCCTTCGCCCTGGAAGACCACCTCGAGTCCCTGACGCTCTTCGGCAATCCGGTCGGCCCCATGCCGCAGGGTCGCGATCCAACCGGTCTGCCCCAGGACCTGGGCGAGGGCGCCGAAGTCGCGGTACCAGCCTCGGGAGAGCAGGTCCGTCTTCCAGGTAGGGTAGGGCAGGAGAAGGAGTCCGGCCGCCAGCAGCGCCGAGGCCGCCCCCCACCGTTTGCCGGCCGCGAACCGGCCGAAATGGCCGGCATGCAACAGGGCCAGACCGGCCAGGCTGAATTGCATCAGGGTGACCACACCCAGACCGCCGGCCATGCCCCGCCACGGGATCAGCACGAAGCCGGCCACAAACGCGCCTAGGATGGCTCCCAGGGTGTTCAAGGCGTAAGCCCTTCCCAGGGAGCGCCCCATGGTGGCCATGGAGCAGATCACCAGACGATTCACCAGGGGAAACGTCGCTCCCAGGAGCACCGTCGGGGTTACCAGAACCGCAAAGACGGCCAGGGATTGGACCAGCATCAGGCGGTCGAAATGCCCCTGGTAGGTGTAGATCAGCTTGGCAAAGAACAGCTGGCTGTTGCCCAGGATCTGGCTGACCGCGAGGGCGGCGGCCGCCGCACCCAGCTGGGTGGCCGCCAGCCAGGCGAAAACGGCATCGCTCCGGTCGGCCGCCCAGCGGAAGAGCAGACTGCCCAGGGCCAGGCCGACGACAAAGGTGGTGACCACCAGGGTGAAACTGTAGGTGGTGGGACCGACGATAAGCCCCAGGAGACGGGTCCACAGGACCTCGTAGGCCATGGCGCAGAAACCCGAAACCGCGAAGATTACCAACCCCCAGCGGGTTTGACGTTGCCGACGCTTCAAGTCTCCGGACTGCGGCGGCGCAGGGGCCGACGGAGCGTTGGGCTTCGATTTGAATTTTTTGGACGGTGTTCCGGTCGGCAGCCGCCGGGCGATCCATAGGCAGCTGCCACCGATCAGGCCATTCAGTGCGGCGAAGATTCCCAGGGTCGGCCATACGCCCAGATAGCGGATCAGGAACAACCCGCAGAGCGCCACCCCGAGGGCCGCCCCGGCCGTGTTCAGCCCATAGAGCCATCCGGTGCGGCGCCCGAGGTGGTCCAGGCGTTGGACGTAAAACCGGCACAGCACCGGCAGGGTGGCGCCCATCAAGGCGGTGGGCGGCAGCAGCACCAGGGCGCATCCCGCCAGGGCCGCCGCCTGGTGGCACCAGAAGTGGTCCATCAGGCGGTCGTAGAGCACCCGGTAGACCGGGCGGGTGGCGGCCATGGCCCAAGGCACAGCTATCGCCAGGAGCCCGATGCCCAGTTCGAGCTTGCCATAAAGGGCCAGCAGCGCGGCCCGGGTGGGCTGCCGGTCGATAACCCGGCCCACCCGCCAGCTGCCCAGGGCCAGACCCGCCATGAAAACCGACAATACGGCGGCCACGGCAAAGGGGGCGCTGCCGATAACCTTGTCCATGAAGCGCACCCAGATGACCTGGTAGACCAGACCGGCCGCCCCCGAAAGGAAGAAGCAGGCGGCCACGAATCCGGTCAGCAGGGCGTTGTCGGCGGTCGCGGGATGGAATTCACTATCGGTCATCGGCAGACGCTTCCCCATGAATACGTCCTAGTGGTAGGCAATGGCATTCTCTCAATTTCGATCTAACCCCCCAACCGCTGGTGGAGGATTCGAAGCGGTTCCACCGATCCGGGGTGATGTGTTTAAACCGTTTCTTCATTTTCTTTCCTGCGGAAGAAAACGAACCAATCACGCCTCGGCGTGACAGGCTTCAGACGCCCGTGTCCCGCGGCCCCTGCGGGGCGGCCCTGCGCATCGCCGACACGGCAGGAGGGCGCGGGACAAAGGGAATCCGAAAACCAAACATTTAAAAAGCCGTATTCAAGCCCCCTTGGAGGGCCCTATTTGACTAGGCCGGCGATTTCGTATGGATTGCTGCCGGCTTCGATCATCCGCTGATAAAGCGGTTCGTCTATATCGAAGGTGGCTGCCGCCGAAACGAAGCGGTCCGGATCGCCCAGATGCGGCAGGGCGGCCAGGACGCTGGCGACCTTGGGGGTTCCCTCCGGCACCAGGGCCCGCAGCCGGTCGAAGCCGAAGCTCAGGGCCACGCCCCGGCCGGTTTTCTGCTTGCCGTTCCAGATGAGCAGGATCGCCGCCGGATTCGGGACGGTGACCGCCTCCAACTGCTCCGCCGACAGGGGTTTGACGATGAGCCCTTTTTTGCCCGGCGTGCAGTCCAGAATCACCTGCAAGGCGTCTTCCTTGCACCACACCGGGCTGGCCAGAACGGCGTAGCGCTCCCCCGGGGCCAGGGGATAATGGTTTTGGATATAGTGGGCGAGCAGATAGCCCGAGGTCAGACCGGGGCAGATGTGGTTATGCAGCTCGGCGCTTTTCAGAAAATCGTAGGGACCGTCCTGGGCCCAGACATTGGCCAGGGCTGCCAGGGTGAAGAGATCCCGTCCGGCCTGGTAGTCGCCGATGCGCTTCCAGAAAGCGGGCCGGGCGATGGTTTCCGCTCCCAGGTTGAGCATCTGGGCCGACCAGGTTCCCTCCGTGCGACTGATGATGACGGCGTCGCCGGAAACTTTGTGAAAAAGCATGAAGCGCAGGGGGTGGGACTGGGGCCGCTGGAAGAAGAGCAGGTTTGCCCGGCCCACCATGCAGCCGGTGAGCGCCTGGGCGTTGGCCAGGTAAGGCAGGGCGTTTTGGCCGTCCAGAGTAACGTAGGGCGCGTCGGTCAGCAGCAGCAGTTGGGGGTCGCCCTTGGTGACGGACAGGGTCTGCATGGCTTTGGTGACGGCCGTTTCAAAAGGTGATGCGAAGACAGAGGCGACCCAGAAGAAGGCCATCAGGCCGACGATCAGGACAAGGGATGGGCGGATCCGATTTTTCATGACAGAAGGCTCCTTTTAATTTTTTAACCACAATTAACAACCGCTTGGGGGCCATATCGCCGATAACGGCGATTGATTTCGAGCGTTTCCCCTGACGCCTTGTTCATTTTCTTCCACGTGGAAGAAAATGGGCCAAAAAATGCCATCTATGGACGGACACTAAGAGAGGCATCCCCGGCACACCTCCTGGCCGTCCATGCGGACCAATTTGGTGGCCATGGTGGGTTCCCCGCAGCGGGCGCAGTTGACGGACGGCTCGATGCGGGCCTTTTCCGGCAGGGGCACGTCTACTTCCGTCAGAGTGAAGAGTGCTTCCGGCGGCTGATCCAGGATGCGCCGGGCGGCGGCCGTATGCCGGTTTTCGAAGGCTTCACGTTCTTCGGGGGTGGCGGTATCCTGTCGAATCTTGTCCAGGAGGGCGCGGTGTTCAGGACTCAACGAATCCTGCTCTTCAGGGCGTCGGGCGATGCGCACCCCTTTGCCGGTGTCCCGGCTGAAGAAGGTAAAGGCGTGTTTGCCGTAGTCGCGGTAGATGAAGTTGCCCTTGCCGAAGGTGCAGCCGGTGATGACCTGGATGGCGTCGCAGCCGCAGGCATCGGTTTCCACAATGGCCACGATTTCCTCGTCTTCGGCCCGCCGGGCGGCCAGCCATGCCATCCCGGCCGTGGCGGCCTGGTAGCCCATGGCCAGGCCGGGGCAGAAGTGGCCGTGAAAGTCGAGGCATTTCTTAAAAAGATCACTGGATAAAATCGTTTCAGCGGACATGCAGGTGTTCTCCTTTTAGCGTTGGATGATGGTTCGTTTTGATCTAAACCCTCCACCTCTGATGGAGAACCCGGAGAGGTTCTACCGATCCGGGAAGCGTTTCTATAATTGGAGACTTCATTTTCTTGCACGTGCAAGAAAACAGAAGCAAAAGAAAACGCCCGTGTCCCGCGGCCCCTTCGGGGCTGCCCTGCGCGTCGTCACAGCGGACGGAGCGCGCGGAAACTCGCTTCGCTCAAACAATCCGCGTGCTTTAATCCGTCCGCCCCGCCGATGCTCGGCGCGGGACAAAGGGAAATCTGAAAACCAAAGACAAAACTTCATTTTTGAAGCCTCCCTTTAGGAGGTTACCTGAGGCCTCCCGCTAGACGGGAGGTGCCTCACTCGTTTTCCATGGCGACTCGCGGCAATGGGTGGGTGCGGTTATCGTCGTTGGCCGCCAGGATTTCAAAGACCGCGCCTTGGGCCGCCAGGCGGCCGCCCTCCAGGACATAGACCCGGTCGGCGGTCTTGCGGGCCAGGTGGATATCGTGGGTGATAAAGAGCATGGAAAAGCCGCGGGCCTGCTGCTGGGCCTTGAGTTCCCGCAGGATGACGGCCTGGGTGGAAGGATCCAGCATAGCGGTGATCTCGTCGGCCACCAGCAGGGCGGGGTCCGTGACCAGGGCGCGGGCGATGGCCACCCGCTGGCGCTGGCCGCCGCTCAAGGCATGGCAGGTGCGGCCCAGGAAATCCGGTCCGGTGGGCAAATGCATGGCGGCCAGGGCCGCCGCAGCCTTGGCGTCCCGCCGGGAACGGTCCTGCCAGCCCAGGATATCCAAAGGCTCCCGGACGGCTTCCAGGACGCTGAAGCGGTGGCTGACGGCTTCCGCGGGGTCCTGGAAGACGATCTGGATGCCCCCCATGGCGGCCGTGGCGTCGTGGTTGACGATGGTCCGGCCCCGAAAGCGTATTTCGCCGGCATCAGCCGCCAGCACGCTTACCAGGATGTGGGCCAGGGTGGATTTGCCCGAGCCTGAAGGTCCCACCAGGGCGGCGACCTCCCCCCGCCGCACGGACAGGCTCACGCCGGCCAGGGCCTGAATGGTGCGCCTGCCGCTGCGGTAGGTTTTGGATAGGCCCACGGCCTGCAACACGGTTTCGATGCCGCCCTTGTGGCAGGCCACCTGGCGTTCCACGCCCACATGGGTCAGGGGGGGCAGGGATTGCCGGCAGCGGTCGTCGGACTGGCAGCAGCGCGGTGCGAAAGCACAGCCGGTAGTCCCCCCGGGTCGGGGAGGCGCACCGGGAATGCCCCACAGGTCCTTATAGGGAAAGAAGTCCGGTGCGGCGTTGATCAGTCCGCGGGTATAGGGATGCAGGGGGTTGCGCAGGATATCCGCGGTCATCCCCGTCTCCACCACCCGGCCGGCATAGAGCGTCATGAGCCGGGTGGTGAGCTGTTGGACGGCCGGCAGGTTATGGGAGATCAGGATCAGAGCGAAACCCATCTCCCGTTTGAGCGTTTCGATCAGGTTCAGAATCGCCGTGCGGCTTTCCGGATCCAGGGAAGTGGTGGGTTCGTCCACGATCAGGAGATCCGGGGAGCAGCCCAGAGCCATGGCGATCAGGGCCCGCTGTCGCATGCCGCCTGAAAGCTGGTGGGCATAGCTGTCCTGCCAGACGGGATCGAGGCCGGTCAATTCCAGCATTGCGGATACCCGCCTGCGGGCGGCCTGGCGGTCCATCCCCAGGTGGGTGCGCAGGGGTTCGGCCAGCTGTTCGCCCAGGGAGATCACGGGGTTGAAGACTTCCAGGCTGTTCTGGAAGACCATGGCCATGTGGCGCCACTGGTAGCGACGGCGGCGGGCGGGGGCTAGGGTATTCAGGTCCCGGCCCTGGAAGCATACCTGCCCCTGTATATCCGCCTCGCGCAGGAGACCCATGAGGCCCAAGGCCAGGGTGGTTTTACCGCAGCCCGATTCCCCGATGATACCCAGGCTTTCACCGGGCGCCAGGGAGAGGCTGATATCCATGGCGGCCGGCACGGCCGGGCGCACCCGATCGTAGACAATGGAGAGATGTTTGACGCTCAGCATCAGTGACTCCTCATGCGGGGATCGGCGACTTTTTCGAGATCCTTCCCGATCAGGGCCAGGGCCAGGACCACCAGGGTCAGGGCCAGCCAGGGGAAGAGCAGCCACCATTTCCAGAAGGCCGTGTAGTAGATGCCCGGAAAGCTCAGGGCATGATGCAGGATAAAGCCCCAGGAGCGGGAGGTGGGGTCCCCCAATCCCAGAAAAGAGAGGCCGGCTTCGGCCACGATGGCCCGTCCGGCCAGCCGGATCATACTCACCGTGACCAAAGGGAAGATTTCGGGCAGAAAATGGCGCCGTATCAGGTAAAAGGTGCCGGCCCCGTAAGTTTCAGCGGCCTGGATGAAGCGCCGTTGTTTCAGGCTCAGCACCCGGGCGCGCACGATGCGAGCCGTGAACACCCAGGCGAAGGCGGACAGGACGCCGATGATCGTCCATACGCTGGGTCCGAAAAAGGCCGCCAGCACAATCATCACCGGCAGGTCCGGCAGGACGAGCAGGATATCGATCAGGCGCATGAGCACCCCATCCACCCATCCTCCGCGGTAGCCCGCCAGTATCCCTGCCAGGGCGCCGCCCAGCCCGGCCAGCAGGGCGGTTCCCATGCCCACCACCAGACTGACCCGGGCGCCGAAGCACACCTGGGCCCAGACATCCACCCCCAGATCGTCGGTCCCCATCCAGTGTTCGGCACCGGGAGGGGCCAGGGCCGGGCCCGAGGTTTTCTGGGGGGAGTGCGGACATACCAGCGGGGCGGCAGCCGCCAGAAGAAGGAGGGTCATCAGAAAAATCAGCCCGATTTGCCCGCCGGTGGACAGGGTGCCGGTCAGGCGGAAACGCCACCGGCGGGATCCGTAAGCGATGCTCAAAGCGGTCATCGGGCCTCCGCCGGGGTTTCGCGGATGCGGGGATCCAGGCGGCCGTAAACCCGGTCGGCCAGGTAGTTGGCCGTCAGGACGCTCAGGGTCACCAGTAGGAAAATGCCCTGGATCATGGGGTAGTCATGCACCAGCACGGCCTCGCGCATGAGATGACCCAGGCCGGGGTAGGCGAAGACGTTTTCCACCAGGATGGCCCCGCCCACCAGCCCCCCCAGGCTCAGGAAGACCCGCGTTACAATGGGCAGCATGGCATTGCGCAGGGTGTGGCGGGTCAGGATGCGCAGGGGGTGCAGCCCCTTGGCCCGGGCGGTGCGCAGGTAGTCCCGGGTCAGTACCGTGGCTGTGCTGTTGCGGGCCAGGAGATAGAGGCCGCCGGTGCGTACGATGGCCAGGGTCAGGACGGGCAGGGCGGCATGCCGGGCGATATCGGCCAGGCGGTCCCAGGGGGACGCGTAGACCGCGAAGTGGGTCATGGCGCCCGAGAGGGGAAAGAGCTGCCAGCCGGCCGCCAGCGTAAACAGGAGCAGCAGCCCCAGCAGGAAAGCGGGGATCTCGGAGACGGCGATCAGGGCCGGGTAGAGCCAGCGGTCCAGGGCGCGGCCCCGGAAGGCGGTGCTGATGCTGCCCAGCAGGCAGCCGGCCAGGGTACTCAGGACCACGGCGGCCGTCACCAGGAGGAGGGTCCAGGGCAGCCTGTCCACCAGAACGGCGGTGACGCCCTGATTGTAGTAGATGGAATAGCCCAGGTCGCCCCGGACCAAGGCCGTTATGTAGGCCGCGTACTGCTGCACCAGGGGCCGATCCAATCCGTACTGACGGCGGTAGTAGTCCTGTTGGGCGGCGCTGAATTGGGCGACTTCCTGGTCCTGGTCCGCGGAGAGATAGAGGAAAGGGCCCCCGGGCATCACCCGCGGCAGGGCGAAATTCAGGGTCACGATGACCGCGACCGTGAAAAGATATTCCAGAAGACGTTTGCTGCGCGGGTGTGTCATGGTGCCGTTATCTGCCTTTCAGGTTTTCTATTATTTTTATCTAAACCCGCCACCTCTGATGGAGGCCCCGGAGAGGTTCTACCGATCCGGGGAGCTTTTCAATAATTAGCGCCTTCATTTTTTTTCGCGTGAAAGAAAACGGAAGCAATCACGCCTCGGCGTGACAGGCTTCAAACGCCCGTGTCCCGCTTCATCCTGCGCGTCGTCGCGGCGGCCGGAGCGCGCGGAAACTCGCTTCGCTCAAACAGTCCGCGCGCTTTAATCCGTCCGCCCCGCCGATGCTCGGCGCGGAACAAAGGGGAAGCTGAAAACCAAAGACCAAGACCTCTTTTTTAAGCCTCCCTTTAGGAAGCTACCTGATGCCTCCCGATAGGCAGGAGGAGATTTACTTGATTCGTTGCTGTTTTTGTTGTTCGCGTTCATTTCATCACCTCTTGGCCGCCGGGCCGCTGCGTTCCAGGTACGACAGCTTGCCGTGGGGCAGGCTGTGGTGGTCGAACATGAACATCCAGCCATCATACTTGGCCGGGCGGTAGGCGGTGGTGCTGGTGGTGCAAAAGAGCGGAATCTCGGGCACCAGCTCGGCCAGCTCCTGCTGGAGGGCAGCCACCAGGTGGCGCCGCTCTTGCGGGTCGATGGCGGTTTGCTGGCGGTGGAGCAGGTTCATCAGCTGCGGGGCTTCCAGGCCCGGCAGGCCGGCATGGGAGGGCGCCGCATTGGCACCGCTGGAGGCCGGGGTGAAACGGGCCACCAGGTAGTCGGGGTCGCCGCCCCATCCGCCGTGCCCCAGAATGGCCAGCTGGTAGTCCGAGCTGCGCACCCGGGAATCGCGTGTTTTAGCGTCCACACTGCGGATCGTCAGCGGCAGGCCGACCTCCCGGAGTCGCTGCCGGATCAGCTCCGCCAGGCGCACTTCGGTGCTGCTGCACAGAAGCTCCAGGGCCAGGGGTTGCCCATCGGGAGAGAGGCGCCCTTCCGCACCTTCCAGCCGCCGGCAACCGGCCTGATCCAGGAGTTCCCGGGCCCGAGCCGGATCGAAGGGATAGGTGCGGGTTGCGACAGCCATGACGTGGTCCGGCGGCAGGATGCCGGGACGTCCGGGCACGGCGGCCCCCCGGGCGATCTTGTCCACCAGCTCCTGGCGGTCGATGGCGTGCATCAGGGCCTGCCGGACCGCCACTTCCCGAAAGGCGGGCACCTTCGCCATGTTCAGAAGCAGGCGGTAGCCCCAGAAGGCCGGGCTGCGGACGATGCGATGGTCCGGGTTGTCGGCAAAGCGCGGCCGCACGTCGGGGGTGACGGTGGTGAGGTCGATTTCCCCCTTTTCGTAGGCCAGAATCGGCTCGCTGACCGGGATGAACTCGATGGTCCGTACCCGCGGGCGGGGACCCCAGAAGTCTTCGAAGGCTTCGAAACGGTAGGTCCCGTGGGTCTTGCTATAGTGGGTCAGGCGATAGGGACCGCTGCCGATCACCGCCTCCGGGGCGGTGAATTCCCTGGGACGTTCGATGCCCTCCCAAATATGGCGGGGAATGATGCGGGTGCGCCCGATATGGTCGAGCATGGCGGCCCGGGGAGCCTTGAGCCGCACGCAGACCGCATGGTCGTCGTCCACGGCCACGGTCTCGATGGCATCGAAGATATAGGACCAGGTGGCGGCGTGGCGGTTGGCGTAATCCAGGGAGAAGGCCACATCTTCTGGTGTGAGGGGCTGGCCGTCCTGCCAGCGGACCCCTTGGCGGATGAAAAAGCGATAGGTCCGTCCCCCGTCCTCGACGGCATAGCGCTCGGCCAGCCAGGGAATCAGTCCCTTTTCGTCCCGTTCCAGCAGGCTGTCGAAGATCAGGCACATCTTGAACCCTCCCGGTCCCCGGGGGTAGTGGGCAAAGGGGGAGGGATAGCCCCAGTCGCCGCCTGCCAGGCGGATGACATCCACATCGTAGGCGCCCGGCCGGTTGGCGGCCGCCATCGGTTTTTCCTCGGTTTCCGTCCGGCTGCAGGCGACCAAAAGCATTACGAGGAGCATGGCGGTCAGGACGGTTGTGATACGCCTCACGGCAATTTCCTTTCTGCTAAGCGATGGGCTCAAAGCGGCGCTACCTTCTGATCCACACGCCAGGCCATGATCCCCTGGCAAGCCTCGTGCTGCTGGTGGAAGACGCCGTCCGTGCAGCGGGCGTCCACGAAAGCGGCCACCGCCTCGTGGATGGTATCGTTGAGTTCGGTGTAGCCTTCGAGATAGGTGGTGCATTCTTCGATAGCCTCGTCCCGGGGCAGCCGGGTTTCCCGCTGCCAGGTGTGGAACTGCAAACTTGGCCGGTGTCCCAGAGCATAGACCAGGTTGAAGGGGTAGATGATGTCGCCGCTGCGCAGGTCGTGGGGTTCACCGAAGACCGCCTGCCACAGCTCGCCATAGCGCTGGGGGCCGCCGTTGCCCCCGGAGAACTTGCTGAGGTAGCAGGCTCCCCGGGAGGCGGCCATCATCTTCTTCAGGTTGTCAGGCCCGTCGATGCCGGGCGTCATGGAGGCGAAGACTAGATCGAAGGCGCCCTCCCACTGTTCCTGCGCCAGGTCGATGTCCTGCCAAGTGCGCCGGTCCACAATGATATTGGCAATCCCGGCATCATCGATCCGTTCCCGTAGAATGTCGGCCATGGCCTTGGCCGGTTCCAGGGCGGTGACATGGTCGGCGGTTTGCGCCAAGAGCAGGGCCCAGTTGCCCGGCCCGGCCCCAATGTCCAGCACGCGGTAGCCGGGCCGGAGGATGCCGTCGGCGATAAGCCCGGCAATGATTTCCCGCCGTTGTTTGCCCTGTTCCCTCCGTCCGGTACGCTCGGCGAAGTCGGCGGCCATGGCGTTCCAGCGTTTGAGACGGGCACTTGGGGCAACCCGCTCCCGTCGTCGGGTCGGGGTGCTTGCGACGATTTCACGCCAATGGGTTTCCCAAAAGGCGGCATCCATGGAGGGCATACAGTCAACTCCTCGTGTTGCGGGTCAATAAACGGCCTCTGAGGCTGAAAGCCGGCAGCGCGGCTTTTGGGGGCGCGCCCACGACCGATCGGTCCTGGTCCTGGTCGCATAATGCCGGATCCTGGTTTTCAGCCTCAGACGTGTGTCGCCACAGGCCCTTAGAATGATAGTGTCAACGAAGTCCCGAAAAACCGGCCTACCGCCGGATAGCCCGAGGCGTCGTAGTATTCCTCATCGAAAAGGTTCCGCACGTAGAGGTTCAGCACGGCCTTCTGCAGGGGGCCCTGGTTCTCGCAAAGCACCTGCTCGACACCGAAATCCACCGTGTGGTAGGCATCGATTTCCACCGATCGAAAATCCCAGACATCCGGGGCGACCTCTTCGGAGACCTCCGTCACTTCGTCACTCTGGTAGTAGTAGTCCAGCAGCAGGGTCGTCCACGGAAAGAGCTGGTAGCGCAGGCCGGCGCTCACCCGGTGCTCGGCGCGCTGGTCCAGTTCGGTCTCAGCGGCCGGCTCATCGCCCTGGTTGTCGAAGTCCTGCCAGGAATAGCCGAGGTAGAAGGAGAGGTCGTCAGTCAGGTGGCCGCCCATTTCGATGTCGATGCCGTACTGGTAGACCTCCTCCAGGTTGATCTTATAGTCGTAAAACCGTAGGTTTCCGGCACCGCCGCCCGAGTAGTTGGCATAGCCGCTGTTGGTGGCGATGTAGTCCTTGATATCGTAAAACCAGAAGTCGATCTTGAAGGCGATGTCCCGCCACAGGCGGCGGTCCAGGACGAGGTCGTAGCCCGTGCCGTGCTCGGGTTCCAGGAAGAGCCCGGCCGGGCGTCCCTGGGGGTTGTAGTCCCCATGGTAGTCCGGCGCACGCCAGATTTTGCTGACCCCTACCGAAAGGGATGTGTCCCGCAGCCAGGGAGCCAGTTCGTCCATCTTCCAGGTGAGGAATGACTTGGGGATCAACTGGTTCCAGTCCCGGCCCACCATGCTGTCATAGGCGGGGTTCCACAGGGTGCCGTTGCCGCTGAGGTTGCTGATATGGGATTTGACATACTCGTAACGCAACCCCAGGGTCAGTTCCAGGGAAGGAACGATATTCCAGCGGTGCTGCAGAAAAGCGCTTTTCTTATTGATGCGCTGGTTTTTGTCGTCATCGTCAAGGGTATTGCCGTTGTCGTACATATAGGTCAGATCGAACCCCACGATGGTGCTGTGGTTCGGCAGCCATTGGATTTCGTCCTGGAGTTTAAGGCCTTCCTGCCACCAGGTGGTGTCCAGCTCCGTGGGCAGGAGGTCGCCGAGGTTGGGGTAGTTGGCCCGATTGCGCCGCTCCTTGCTGCTGTAAGCCCCCAGGTTGATGACGCCGATGGGGGAGGGCTGCTCCAGGTTCAGCCGCCAGGCGTGGGATTCACCGTCCCAGGTGGGATTCTGGAATTCATCGTAGGTGGCGTCCTCGATTTTGGGGTAGTCTCCATCATAGTCCCCGTAGGTAAGGCCGGGGTTGTTGACCGGCTCGTCGCGGTCCGTATCGGTGCCCGAAAGACTCAGGGTCACGAAACCGTCCGCCGGCAGCAGGTAGCCGATACGGCCGTAGAGCGTTTGGATGTCGGTTTTGCTGTGGCGCAGGTAGCCGTCGGTGCGATAGTCCTGGTAGGCCATATCATAGGTGAAATCCTTGACAGCGCCCTGTACGGTGGCGAGATTGTTCCAGGTTTCGTAGGAGCCGTAGCTGGTGGTCAGGGTGGCCTCGGGCTTGAGGCTGGCCCGGCGGTGGGGCCGCTCGGAGATCATGTTGATGACCCCGCCGATGCTTTTGCTGTCGTAAAGGGCTGAATGGGGCCCCGCCAGGATCTCCACTTCCTGAATGAGAAAGGTGGGCAGCAGGGCATAATCCACGATATTGCTGGATTTGCGTCCCCCGGTTTTCTGGACGGTGAGCCCGTCGATGGCCGTGACAAAGCGATTGGCACCGAACCCCCGCAGGTAGATCGAATCGATACCCGGATCCAGGGTGTTGCTGCCCCGGAAATCCACGATGGCCTGGGTTTTCAGGGTATCCAGGATGCTGGTCTGGGGGCCGATGGTCTTGAACTCCTCCATGTCGATCACGGTGCCCTGGGGAATCTGTTCTAGGCCGGGCGCTCCGGCTTTGTCTTCCACCACGACGTCCTCGAGTTGTTGCAGATCCTCCGGGGCATCATCGGCGGCCAACGACAGGCCGCCCGCTCCCAAAAAGAAAAATGCCATTATCCACATCATTCCGAATCTTCGCATGCTGCCGGTCCCTCCTTCGCTTCCGTTGGCATTCAATGGCGCATGATGCGCCGTCCCGGCGATTGACGCAGGAGGACCTTTCGGTGTAGATTTCCCATCAAGGCTCCCTTTGCCGGGGGCTTTATCTCCGAGGCAGCCGTGGTCTCCTGGTCGGGATGCGGCTGCCTTTTTTTGATCTTTCGTACCTGCTATAGCGCTCGCAGGGCTTTGCGCAGACAGGCGTTGCCCTTTTCCGCGCAGTCTGCCATTTCGCGCACGGCCTGCCCGGAGGTTGCCAGGCCGGCGGCTTCCAGCTCATCGGCGAAACGCCGGTAGTCCCGGACATGATCTTCATTATGGCTGAGCCAGTGTTGCAGGCGGATCTGCGCTTTCTCTTTGACATCCATGGGGCTTCTCCTTGTTGGTCGGGTTAGCGCACCTGTTGGTCGCTGTCGGGCAACCGGCGCATGGCCAGTAGGGCGGCCTGACGCTGCCCCTTGAAGGTCGCGGCTTTGGCCAGCGCTTCGCGACCGGCGGCCGTATCCTTGATCTGCAGGGCGGCATAGCCCGCCATCAGCCAGGCCCGTCCGGCCCGTCTTCGGTCGACCCGGGCCGCCTGCCTGAACGCCTGGCCGGCCTCGGCATAGCGCTCCAGGGCGTACAGCAGATCGGCTTTGGTCATCAGCAGTTCGCTTTCGTTGGTGTCCGGCGCAAACTGCTGGCAGGCATCCAGGGCCTCTTGGAACCGGCCAAGCTGTTGCAGGGCCTGCACCAGATTTTTCAAAAGCCGCGGGTCGCGGTCCTGCTTCAGGGCGACCGCGTATAACGGGGCCGCTTTGGCCGGGATGCCCACCTGAAGGTGGAGATCGGCCACCAGGCGGGTTTCCCGCTCGGATAGGGGCCTCAAAAAACCGACCACCGTCATGGCCATCAGGGCCTGCTCGTAATGGTTTTCGTGCAAAGCTACATGGGCCAGAGCCTGCCACCATTTGTCCCGCAAAGGGGCTTCGCGGGTAAGCCGCAAGACCAGATCCCGGGCCGCTTTGGTCATCTCGAGTTCAAGATATTGGTGCAGTAGGATTTCCTGCCATTGGACCTGCTTTTCGCCGGTGGCGGTGGCGGCCAAGGCGCGGATATGGGGCAGGGCCCGGCGGGGCTGGTTGGCCGACAGCAGGGCGTGGACGGCGTTTTCCCGCCAGGCCGGCTGAACCGCCGCCGCATGGCGGGCGAACAATTGGTCGAAAGCCGCGATGGCGGGGGCGTACTGTCGATCCATGAGAAGGGCTACGGCACTGCTGTAAAGATGGGTGGGGTCCGGCACGGATGCGCGGGCATAGGCCTCGGCAAACCCCCGGGCCGCAGTGGCATAGTCTTGCCGTCCATAGGCGGCCTGGGCCAGGTTCAGCCAGGACGGGATGTGATCGGGATCCCGCTGCAGGGCTTTTTCGAAGGCTGTGATCGCCGCTCCGTAAGCGTTTTGCATGAGGCGGCAGGTGCCCAAGGCGAAATACACCTGGGGATGATGGGTCCCCCGGGGATCGTCGTCCTCCGGGCCGGGGAAGGGGCCGCCGCCGGCCTGGAAGATTTCGAGGACCTCGGCGGCCTGGTCATAGGCCTTGTCCTGGATCAGACGGGCCGCCTTGGCCAGGGCCACCCGGGCCGGTCCGGGCAGGTCGGAGGGGTCCGCCCGGCCCGGCCCGGGTGCCATGACGGCCAAGGCGGCCAGAAGCATGGCCACCCGGAAGGCCGTCGCCAGGCACAGCCGGGTGCAAAGAAGATGATATCTTAACTGATGCATGAGGTCGTCCTCCAAGACGGCGGCTGGCTATTCCAACTCGAAACGAATCGTGGTTTCCGCCCAGGCTTTGACCGGCGTGCCGTCAACCGTTCCCGGTCTGAAGCGCCATCCGGCCACACAGCGCAGGACGTTGGCGTCAAAAATGCCGGTGGGCTGACTCTCCTGGATGCTGATGTCGGTGACCCGTCCGTCTTCCTGGACCACGAAGCGCACCCGTACCCAGCCCTCGATGCCCCGGTGCTTGGCATGGAGGGGGTAGACCGGCGGGATGCGGGAAACCACTGTCAGGGGCGCGTCCAGGTCGCCGGCCCCGAAGAGGTCGCCCAAGCCGGTCATGTCCGGCTCGACGGGCGCGACCGCGGGCAGGCTCACGGCTACCGGTCCGGCCGGCAGATGGGGGTTTAGCTCAAAATTCAGGGCCAGGCGGGGTTGCGACGTCGGAGCGAAACGCGGCTGGGGCAGCGCTTCCGGCGGCGGGGCCGGCGGTTTTTCGGGTTCGCGCTCCACCGGGCGCTCTTCCCGCTTGAGGCGGATGACATTGATATTGGCCACGGGCTGTTCGAAGACCGGCACTTCGGTAGGCCGCTCCAGCAGGTGGGGCATGAGGGCGAAGAGCGCAAGGTTGAAGACCAAGGCGGCAACGCCCGCCATAAGCCAGGCCGTGGCCCGGTGGGGCCATTTTCCGGTTCCGGTCGGCCCCGCTATAACGGTGGCCGTCATGATCAGGAGCCCTCCGGCAACCGGGCGGCCAGGGATACATTGGCGGCACCGGCCAGACGGCAGCCGTCCATGACCCGGATGGCCGTGCCGGTGGTGCTGGCCCGGTCGGCGACCACCACCACGACCCCATCCGGGTTCTCGGCCAGGGCCCGCTCCACATTGGCCCGCACGGCCCGCACATCCACTTCCCGGTGGTCGAAAAAAATCCGGTCGGCGGCATCGATCCCGATCAGAATCGTGGCCTTGGCCTGGCTCACGGCCGTGGCCGCCGTGGGGCGGTTGATCTCCACCCCGGTCTCCTTGACAAAACTCGTGGTGACCAGAAAGAAGATCAGCAGGATGAACACCATATCGATGAGCGGGGCGATGTTCAGCTCCACGGTGGAGCGGCTGTTGCGGCGGGCGCGGCTGATGGCGAGCATGTCGGTCGGGTCCCTTATCTATCTAAAAAATAATTTAATAATTCATTGTTCATTTTCTTTAAGTCGGCTGAAGTAGTCATGCCGCCTGGACTAACCTTCTTCATGTCCTTCATGATCTTCATGGTGAATCTTTCCCCTAAACCTCACAAATGCCGCCGCAGAAACAGGCCGGCGGTGGCGATGCGCTGCTGCAGGTTGCGGGCCCGGCGGTCCAGGAAGCCTTTCATGTAGAGACCGGGAATGGCTACCAGAAGGCCGGTCTGGGTGGTGATGAGGGCTTCCGATATGCCGCCGGCCATGGCCTTGGCATTGCCCGTGCCGAAGACCGACATGATGTCGAAGGTGGCGATCATGCCGGTCACGGTGCCCAGCAGACCCAACAGGGGCGCCACGGCCGCCAGCACCCCGATCACCTGCAGGTAGTCGGTCAGGGACCGGTTGAGGCGTTGTACGGTCTCTTCCAGGATAAAACGGTCCAGGAGGCGGTTGCCGCTGCGGGCCTGCAGGAAATGCGTTACCAGCAAGGCGATGGCCCCGCTATACTCACGGCGGTCGGGCAGACGATTTTGCTGCACGTACTCCCGGGCGGTCCGGAAGGGCATGTTGCGGCGGTGCAGGCGCCGGAAAAACAAGGCCCGGTTCATGATGAGCAGCCACATGACCAGGCTGACCCCGGCCAGCGGGGGCATTACCGGGCCGCCGGCCTGCAGGTAGTCCAGGGTTTGGTGGTAAGCGGTTTGCCAGAGCTCAGTCATGGATCGTGCGACGCTTGTCGATGCTGTTGACCAGGGCCAGGGCTTTTTCTTCCATCTGGCCGATGCGCCGGTCCACCGCCCGGTTCAAGAGGGTATGGGCCAGCATGATGGGAATAGCCACGGACAACCCCAGCATGGTGGTGACCAGGGCTTCCGAGATGCCGCCGGACATCATGCGCGGGTCGCCGGTGCCGAAGCGGGTGATCACATGAAAGGTGTCGATCATGCCGGTGACCGTGCCCAGGAGCCCCAGCAAAGGGGCGATGGCGGCCAGCATGCCCAGGGTCGACAGGAAGCGTTCCATGGGCGGGACTTCGCGCAGGATGGCTTCCTGTAAGACGTTTTCCATTTCCTCCCGGGGCAGCTGGCAGCATTCCAGACCGGCGGCCAGCACCCGGGCCACGGGTTTGCCACCCAACGCGAGACAGGTCTCGCGGCATTCCGGCCAGCGTTGTTCCTTGATCAGGGCGGCGATACGCCGCATCAGTTTTTCGGCATTACAGTTTTTGCGCAGCAGAAAGACCACGCGCTCGATCACGATGAGCACCCCGACGGCCAGGATGGCCAGAATCGGCCATACGATGGGACCCCCTTTGGGGATTTGTTCCCAGAGACTCAGTTCGTGGGTCAGCTGCCGCAGGGCCGCCCCCCGGGAGATGTCGATGGGCACGGCCTCGGCCCGTCCGTCCATATAGGCGGCAATCTGTTTCTGAATCCGCGCTTGGGGAAGGCGGGAGAGGGCATAGAGCTTTTGGCCGGCCTCGGAATAGGTCAGAAATCCAATTTCGTCGTCCCGGCGGTAGGCGGCGCTGAAGCATCCCAGGGACAGGATCTCGGCTTCGGCTTCCAGACCGGCCCGGTCGGTGATCGTGCCCCGGCCGAGGGCCACTTCCCCTGTGCGCTGGATATAGTGTTCCAGGGCGGCCACCATGCGGCGGATGTCGTCCATCCCGGGAAAGCGGGACTGCTCGGCGATGGCCTGGAGAAAGGCCAGATCCTGGTCGTCCAGGGCGCTTTGCAGGTTTTCGCGCCAGAGGGCAGCCGTGTCCTTGGCCGCCACACGGATCAATCCCACCAGCTCGCGAATGACGCCGTCGGTTTCGGCCAGTTGAGCGGAGAGGGCGGTTTCTTTCTCTTCCAGGGACTGGATTTCGGTCGCAAGCCCCTCGACGGATGATTGCAGCCGGGCATTCTTGGCTTCGAGGGCTGCGATTGCCTTGTCCAGGGCGTCCCGGTCTTGGGCAATGCGGGCGCGGGCCGCGGCGGCATCCGCTTCGGCCGCCTGCCGTTCTTCGGCCGCTTTCTGCATCAAAGCCTGGCGGGTCTGGCGGGCTTCGGTCTGCCGCAGGCGCATGTCCTGGCCGTATCCCGGACCGGTGTTTGTCAGAACAACCAGGCCGACGATCAACAACAACCAACGCTGAAGGTTCATGGGGCGGCCATCCTTCCCAACGGCAGGGACAGCAATTCCACCGGTTGCCGTTTGGCCCCGATGTCGATGGCCGTTTGCAGGGCGTTGTCAAAGGACGGGGGCAGGGAGATCCAGGACCGGGAGGCCACATCGAACAGGCCGCTGCGGCTGTGGTCCAGGGTCTGGAAGAAGATGCCGATGCGTCCCAGGCGAAAGACCGTGGCCAGCAGGGGCTGTCCGTCCACCGTGATGGTGTCCTGGTAGACTTCGATGGTTCGTCCGTATTCGGCTTCCACCATCAGGGCTTCCATGGTTTTGCGGAATTTTTCGCTGACTGTCAGGCCCGGGTCGGCCAGCAGGGTGCCCAGGTTGTCCACCCGTCTTTGGCGTTCGTCCCGCAGAAAGGGCTGGTCCGCATCAATGCGGGCCCGCAGCGCGGCCAGTACGTCTTCCAGGTAGGGGGCCAGCTGGTGGCCGATTTCCTCGCCGGCGGCCAGTTGGTGCGTTTTGGCGGCGATCCGTTCCTGGCGGGCGGCCTGGTCCTGCTGCAGGTGCGCCTCTTCTTTTGTAAGCCGGGCCTGCTCCTGCTGCAGCGAGGCCAGCAGGGCCATGCGTTTTTCACGTTCCTGGCGCCAAGTCTCCTCGGCCTTCTGGGTGGCCTGCTGGGTGTCGATGGCCTGTCGGACCGGCTTTTCGATTTTTTCACGGACGGCGTCTCCCGCCGGCCAAGCCGACCCCGGTGCCAGGACCGCGCTCAGCACGAGCACCGGCACAATGCGTTTCCACAACATCGACTTCAACGGTCACCTCCTCCAATCGGCTACCCGTCCCTCCGCTCGCCGGCGCCCCAATAAAAAAGGCCGAGGAGGGTCTATGACGGGATGCGTTCCGTACAGAGACCTTCTCGGCCTTGTTGATCTATTTCCAGAGTGCGTTAGGCTAGGGACGTTAGAATTCCCGCCCACCGCTTTTTTTTAACCGGCGAGGCCCGATTCAAGACTTCGCGTGCTTTAATGCAAGCTCCATTCGTTGAGAAGTACCTGCCTAGTACATTGCTTGCATGAAGATATGCTCATTAGCTCAGAATCCGATTCGATGTCAAGAGCGATTTTGGTCGGACACGGCGGCCCGCGGGGTGACTCAGTGCCCATCCATAAATGGCATCTTCTGGCCCCTGGCCCGCCGCCGGTAAACCAATCCACCTTTGGCGGACAAGCCGGGGTTCTCGCCTTTTGCCGGTCCTCGGCGTAGCCGGGCTGCGCCTGTGGGCACCCACCGTTGAAGGATCAATCAGATGGGAAGTCCCGCTCGGCGGGACGCCAATCGGCCGCACTTTGTTGAAAACCGATGTGTTCAAAGAATCAGACGTGAAATCCCGTCTAGCGGGATAATATCCCGCGCTGTGCGGCGGGACCGGGAACCAAGATCTGCCACCTCTGGATGGGCACTACTTATCTTCGCATGCCTGCTGAACAATTCGCGGCCTCTGTGGTTGCAGGGCGAGCGTTTGGGGCATGCCTGAGAATGCCGGCGGCGCGCGCCCATTTTTTTACTTGACGGCTGGAAGGAAGCCTGAATAAACATACGGCGCAAATCGTGCTCAGAAGAGGGAACCCCGTGAGAATCGGGGACGGGCCCGCCGCTGTAACCCTGCCTGTTATCACCACAGGATCTTCTCCCGCACGGATAAGCCACTGTTCCGATGGGTATCGGGACGGGAAGGCGGCCGGAGAAGTCGGGAAGTCAGAAAACCTGCCTGAGCAAAGGTACCGTTCCCGAGGATTTTAAGCGGTGCGCTGTTCCTGCGGATAAATAGGGACATCCCCAGGTCGACATCTGATCGGACCTGTTTTTTTATGCGCTTTGTCGTGTTCGCCCGCTATGTCTTCCCGGTGTTGTTGCTGTTGTTCCATTTGGAACGATCCCATGCCGCGATGGTCGACCAACTGGGACGCCAGGTCGCGATTCCCTCCCATCCCCAACGAGTGGTGGCCCTGGCCCCCAGCATAACGGAAGTCATTTTCGCCCTCGATCGCGGTGCGCGGCTGGTGGGCGTCACCCGTTACAGTGATTACCCCCCGGCGGCCCAATCCCTTCCGCAAGTCGGCTCCTACATCCACCTGGACCTGGAACGCATCGTAGCCCTGGCCCCGGATCTTTGCATCGCCGTCAAGGACGGCAATCCCAAGGCGGTCGTCGACCGGCTGGACGCCTTCGGGATTCCGGTGTATGCCGTCAATCCCATGGGCTTGGAAAGCGTTGTGGACACCATCACCGAAATTGCCGTCCTGTTGAATGCGCAACCCGAGGCCGGGGTTCTGGTGGCAGACCTCAGGCGGCGCATCCAGGCGGTGCGTGACAAGGTGGCCGCCAGGCCCCAGCGCCCCAAGGTTTTTTTTCAGATCGGGATTGCCCCCATCGTCGCCGTGGGCGCCCATACGCTCATCGACGAGCTGATCGTGACGGCCGGCGGCATCAATGCCACTGCCGGACCGGTTCCCTATCCCCGCTTCAGCCGCGAACAGGTGATTGCCCTGGCCCCGGACATCATCATCATCACCTCCATGGCCCGGGGGGCGGCCTTCGAATCCGTCAAAAAGGAATGGGAACAATGGCCCGATATCCCGGCGGTGCGCCACAACCGTATCTACCTGGTGGATTCCGATATCTTCGACCGGGCTTCGCCGCGGCTGGTGGAAGCCCTTGAAAGGCTGGCCGGCCTGATCCATCCCCAGCGCCCGGGGGATAACCCGCCATGATCGCCGACCGCCCGATCACCCATAAAATTGGACTGATCTGTCTGCTGTTGCTGGGGGGCCTGATCATCGCCCTTTTCATGGCCGTCGCCTGGGGGGCCACCGGCGGCAGCCTGCGGGCCATATGGGAAACGCTGCAAAACGGCCCTGGTGCCGGAGGGGCCCAGCAGACGATTCTATGGCGCATCCGCCTGCCCCGGGCGCTGCTGGCCGCCGAGCTGGGCGCGACCCTGTCATTGGGGGGGCTTGTCTTTCAGGCCCTGTTGCGCAACGCGCTGGCGGAACCTTATATCCTCGGCATATCCGGCGGGGCCGCCGTGGGCGCCATCTTAGGGATCATGCTCGGGCTGGCCCGCTATCCGGGTGTCGCCGGACTGGCGTTTGCCGGAAGCCTGACCATCATGGGGCTCGTTCTCTACCTGGCTTCGGGCCGGCAGCTCCTGCGGAAGGATTCCCTGCTGTTGGCCGGGGTCATGGTGAATGCTTTCTGCTCCGCCGTTATCCTGTTCCTGATTTCTCTCTCCCAGGATTTCCGCCTGCACCAAATCATGTTCTGGTTGATGGGCGATTTATCCCTGGCCGATATGGGCCAGGTCGGCCGTCTGGCCCTTATCCTGGCGCCGTGCTTTTTCGCACTCTTCCTGCTGTCCCACGCCATGAATCTCCTGACCATGGGGACCGAAACCGCCCAGGCCCTGGGCCTCCGCGTGAAGACGATCATGGTGCTCCTCCTGATGGTCACTTCGCTGATGATCAGCGCCTCGGTGGCCCACTGCGGTCTCGTGGGGTTCGTCGGGCTGGTCATGCCGCACGTGCTGCGCCTCGTCCTGGGGCCGGACCATCGCGTCCTGGTGCCGGCTTGCCTGTTCGGCGGCGGCGCCTATCTGGTGCTCTGCGACCTGACGGCCCGTGTCATTTCCCGGCAGGGCGAAATGCCCGTGGGAGTGGTGACCGCTATGATCGGGGCTCCGGTGTTTATCTATCTTCTGCGGAGAACCCGGAATTGAGACGGGCTTTCGACATCCAGGAGGTCGCTTATGGCTATCGCAACCGGACCATCCTGCGTGATCTCTCCTTTGGGATCAAACGCGGCGCATTTTTTACCATCATCGGTCCCAACGGGGCCGGCAAGACGACCCTGCTGCGACTTCTGGCCGGTATCGACAAACCCGCCTCCGGGACGATTGAGATCCTGGGAAAGTCGGTCGGGGACTACCGGCGCAAAACGCTGGCCCGGCGCATGGCCCTGGTTCCGCAACTTTCCCAGGTGGATTTTCCGTTCACGGTGCGCGAGGTGGTGCAAATGGGTCGGACGCCGCATTTGGGCCTCCTCGGTCTTCCATCGGCCCAAGACCGGCATATCGTAGCGCAAGCCATGCGATTTACGGGCATCGATCACCTGCCCGAACGGCATTTGTCCCAATTGAGCGGTGGGGAGTGTCAGCGCGTTTTTCTGGCCCGGGCGATTTGCCAGGCGCCGGATATCATCCTGCTGGACGAACCTACCGCGGCTTTGGACCTGGCCCATCAGATCCGCATCATGGATCTGATGGAGCAACTCCGCAAGGAGCGCCGGATGACCGTGGTCATGGTGTCCCATGATATCAATCTGGCCGCGCTTTATGCGGACACCATGCTTTTATTGCAGGAGGGGCAAACGGTGGCCATCGGACCGCCGGCTGAAATTCTCACGAATACTTCCATCAAAGCCGCCTATGGCTGTGATGTGGTTATCGACGTAAATCCTTTGGGAGAAGACATCCCGCGCGTCACGCCGATTCCGGGGAAGTACTTGTCTGCTAAAAAGCCGTTGACAAATCCATGAACGCAGGGTAGTCAAACGGCAACATAGGTTTCAGGTGCCAGTTAACAGACTGTGGATAAACGGCGCCTAAGGCCGAAATGCGGCGTTGCAGCCCTCGCGAAAATGCTCACAACCTTTGAGGTTGCTGCGCTTTTCGCTTCGGTCTGCGCCTTGCCTTTCCGCCTGATGCTTGTTTATCCATAGCTGTTAGGGCTCAACAGGGAACCCCGTGCAAATCGGGGACGGACCCGCCGCTGTAACCGGGGACGAAATCTGCCGATACCACTTTCTCACGATGCGCGAGAGGGGAAGGGGCAGAAAGTAGGATGATCCGGAAGTCAGAAGACCTGCCTGCAACCCGGAGCACAACCTCCGAGGAAAGAGGAGCTCCCTAGTATCTGTGGATTAAAACGGGAAGTCCCGGATCGATCGTCGTATCGATTCGGGATTTTTTTATGGGCTTGGGTGGAGCGCGGTATGTTTTCCAATCCTGACAGGCGAAGATCCCAGCGAAGAGCGGTGCCATCAGATGTTCTCCTGGCGGCGCTGGCCATTCCCTTCCTATTGATGGCCGGCTTGAGCCATGCCGGTCCCGTCACCATCACGGACGATGCCGGCCGCGCCGTTCATCTAAACGCGCCCCCCCAGCGCGTCGTTTCCCTGGTACCTTCCGTAACAGAAATGATCGCCGCCATTGGCGCTGACGATGCCCTGGTGGGCATCACCTATCACGATACGCGGCCGGCGGCGCTATCCCGGAAAACCATCGTGGGCGGTTTTGCGGCCCCGTCCATCGCCATCATCGAAGCCCTTCGGCCCGACGTCATCTTCTATACGGGCTTGCACCACCCGGTCGTCGAATACTTCCAGGAGCGACCGGTAACCATGATCCGCTGGGACACGCGGTCGGTCGACCACGGTTTTGAAACCCTGCGCCAAATAGGCCGCATCTTCAATCGTTCCCAGGAGGCGGGAGCCATCATCAGCCGCAACCGGGAAGAACTGGACCTCATTCGCCGCAAGGTCGCAACCTTGTCGGCAGAACAGCGCAAACGTGTCATGCGCATCATGGGCCGTGAGAAGGTGATGACCCCGGGTGCGGATTCATTTCAGAATGAGATCATTCGCCTGGCCGGTGGCATCCCGCCGGACGTTGCGTCTCCAGGGCCTGTCGTCCCGGTTGAGAGTACGGATTGGACAGCCTTTAATCCCCAAGCGGTTTACGGGTGCGGCGGCGACCGCCAGTTGCGGGATGGCCCCCTTGCTTCGCTTCCGTGGCAAAACGTCGAAGCGCTGCAGACGCAAAGCGTCTTTTTCTTCCCCTGTGAGCTGACCTGCCGTGCTGCTACGCGGTCGGGCTATTTCGTCTCCTGGCTGGCGGCCCGCGTTTATGCGGAGGCCTTTTCCGATCCCGCCCACCAGGTTTTGCCCGATGCGGTAATGACCACTAAACCCATCACCCTCCAACTGGCCAATGTCCGCACGGCCTGCATCGTCCATAGCCGCATCCGCGATTTCACCCATAAAACATTGCAGCTCGACCTTGAAACGCCGATGCCCGTTATCTCTTCCCTGGAAGGCCCTTTGGAAGACATCGCCGTGGTCGGCAACCACTATCTGCCCCCGCCGTCCTGGTACCTTGATCACAGCGCCGGCGTTAAGGCGCTCAAAGCTCAGGTCTGCCGGGTCCTTAACACCCCTGATGCCAAGACCGCTCTGCTATTCACCGGCGCCGACATGGATCATTTGGCCATCGCCCAGGTCCGCCATCGCCAGATGCAGGTGACGGCCCTGGTGACCGCCGGCGTCGAATCCAATGCGGTCTGCATGTCCAAGGACAGCGGCGCCTATTACGAGCCCGGAACCATCAATATTCTGCTCCACGTCAACATGGACCTGAGTCCGAGGGCCATGACCCGCGCCATCATCTCGGCCACTGAAGCCAAATCATGTGCCCTGGCCGACCTGGATATTCGAAGCGCCTATCAACCCCTGCACTATACCGCCACCGGAACCGGCACGGACAACATCATCGTCGTCCCGTCGCCGGGCACCTTCATCGACAATGCGGGCGGGCACACCAAGATGGGCGAGCTGATCGCCAGGGCTGTTTACCAGGCTGTCCGCGAGGCCATTGCCAAACAAAACAGCCTGACCGCCGAGCGCAGCGTCTTCAGACGGTTGCAGGAGCGGGGCATCGATCTTGACGATGTCTGGCCGCCGAAGGGGGGCGACTGTGGGGTCGCGGAAGGAACCACGCGAAGAACGCTGGACCATTTGCTGCTGGATTCCCGCTACGCCGGTTTTCTGGAAACCGCCTTCGCCCTGAGTGATGCCTGCCAAAAGGGGCTTGTCAAGGATTGGGCGGATTTTGACGATTCCGGCCGGGCCGTTGCCGAACGCATTGCGGGCGGGACGATTCCGGATTGGCGTGCCTGGCATCCTGAGGGGCAAGCGCTGCCGGAACCGCTGCGTCTGGCCCTGGAAGCCTTCATCAACGGTTTGATCCGGCGACAAGCCATCTCCGAACTGCCGCCAGATCCGGTCCCACCTGATAATTCTGCCGTTCCTTCAGCGTTCGGTTCACCCCTATGAAAAGGAGAGTTCACATGCCGCGGAAAAGGATCATCTGGTTGGTTGGGCTGGCCCTCGCGGGCCTGCTCCCCACCGGGCTTTGGGCCCAGGAGAGCGATACCACCATGGAAGAAGTCGTGGTCACGGCCACACGCACCCGGACCGCCCTGGACAAGGTCGGCGGCAGTTCCGTGACGGTTGTCACGGCCGCCGATATCGAGGCCAAGAAACAGACGACCGTCGAGGAAGTCATCAAAGGCGTTCCCGGTCTGGATGTCGTTTCAACCGGCGGCCCCGGCAGTTCGACATCGGTTTTCATTCGCGGGGCGGATTCCAAGAACACCCTGGTGTTGATCGACGGCATCATGGTCAATGACCCTTCTTCGACCAACCGCGCGGCAGATCTTGCCAATCTTACGACAGACAACATCGAGCGTATCGAAGTCGTACGGGGTCCTTTAAGCGCTTTATACGGCAGCAATGCCACGGCCGGGGTCATCAACATCATCACCAAAAAAGGCCGCGGCAAACCCTCGCTTTATGTCGGCAGTGAATACGGTGCCTATAACACCTGGAAAACCTATGGCGGTGCCTCCGGGCAATGGGAAATGCTCAATTTTTCCTTTTCCGCCGCCCAAACGGAGACCGACGGGTTTTCAGCGGCCGACGACCGCAACAACGCTATCGCCGGCGGCCCGAACACCGCCGAAGACGACGGCTGGAAGAATACGACCCTTTCGGGCAAGTTCGGCGTCGATATCACGGACAATTTCGACATCAATGCCACGGTCCGTAATATCAGCGCCGAGGTGGACATCGACGACAGCAACGGCTATGCGGCCGACCAATGGGATTACAACACCTACCCGTATACCCTTGTTCCATATGGCACCAAGAAGCAAAAAACGGAAAACGATCAGCTGTTTTACACCTTTGACATCCATAACCGCTTTGGGGAGGGGATGTTCGATTCCCGTTTTTTCTATAAGGGCGCTGAACAGGAACGCTATATTTATGATGCCGCCGGCGATGAAACGAATTGGTACAAAGGCGACAGCATGGAAGCGGGCTGGCAGGGAGGCGTGACCTTTCCGGACTGGAACACGCTTTCCTTCGGATACACCTACTTCGAAGAGACCCTGGATCAAACGGACAGCCAGCGGGAAGATGCCCACATCAACAGTTTGTGGGCCAGCGATCAGCTTTTTCTCCTGGACGAGGCGCTGATCGTAGTGGCGAGTGCACGGGTCGACGACCATGATCGTTTCGGCACTGAAACCACCTGGCATCTGGCCCCTTCCTACTTCATTGAACAGACGGGCACGACATTCAAGGCAAGTTACGGAACAGGCTTCCGGGCGCCGTCGCTTTACGAAATGTTTGCCGCGCCCATTCTGGCTTACGGCTTTCTGGGGGGAAATGAAGACCTGGATCCCGAGAAAAGCAAAGGCTGGGACGCGGGAATCGAGCAGGCCCTTTTCGGCGACCGCCTGACCGTTGGCGCGACCTATTTTCACACCAAATATGAAGATAAAATCGAGTTTGTCTACGATGCCGCAACGTTTACCTCGACCTATGAAAATCTGGATGGCACCACCACCACCAAAGGCGTCGAAGCGTTCATCCAATGGGTGCCCATGACCGATCTGTCCTTCCTGCTCAACTATACTTACACCGATACAGAGGATCCGGATGGTGAGGAGCTCGTCCGTCGCCCCAAGAACAAAATTTACGTCAATAGCCGCTACCGTCTTTTCGACCGGGCGACCCTCAACCTGGATGTCTTCTGGGTGGACGAGCGCAAAGCCATAGCCTCGGCGGTCGATCGCTACGGAAACCAGGTCGAGGAACTCGACGCCTATTTCCTGGTCAACCTGGCGGCTTCCTATGACATTACCCGCCATGTGCAGGTCTATGGGCGCATCGACAACCTGTTCGATGAATACTATGAGGACGCCTGGAGCTACGCCACGCCGGGATTTTCCCTGTATGGCGGTGTGAAATTGACCTTTTAGACGTCCTTTTCAGACGCCGCTGCTTCCCAAAGGATCAGCTGGTGCGCCCGGGTGAAGAACTGGCGGTAGGCCAGGAACGCGGTTGTCAGGCCGCTCACGGCCGCCGCCCCGATGAGCATATACATGACGATGATCTGCACCTGGACCGCTTCCAGGGCCGGCGCCCCGGCCAGGATCATGCCCGTCATGGCGCCCGGCAGGGAAATCAGGCCGACGGTTTTGGTGTTGTCCACGATGGGGGTCATCCCGGCCGCCATGGCCCGCTTCAACTGGCCCCTGACGGCCTGCCGCTGGGTGGCCCCCAGGGCCAGGGCCGCCTCGACCTGGGCCTTCTGAAGTTTGAGGTCGTCCCGCAGGCGGCTCATGACCAGGCCGCAGACCACCATGGCATTGCCCACGATCATGCCGGCAACGGGGATGATGTAGCGCGGCTGGTACGGAAATACTTTCAGCAGGAGCAGGGTGCCGATGGTGAAAAACGCGCTGCAACTGACCGCCGCCGTCGCCACCGGGGTACTGCGCGGCACCCCCTTGCCGCGCCGGCCGGCGGTGTAGCCTGCGATGACGACCATGACGGCGACGATCAGTAAAATCCAGTAGGGCCCCTGGGCTGCGAAAATGAATTTAAGAACGTAGCCGATGGCGATCAGTTGCACAAAGGCCCGGATGACGGCTGTCAGCATATCCTTGCCCAGACCCATCTGTTGCCGCCAGGAGACCAGGACGGCTGCCCCCACCAGGGCCAGGGCGCCCAGAATGCGGGTCAGCCAGGGGAGAGATTCGATCAGCCAAGAGAGAGATTCGAACACCGCGGCACCTCCGGTACGGTTTCGTAAAAGGCTTGATCCACCGGCGGCGGACGATTATCCGCGTTAGGTGGATCCCTCATTACGCCGGCGTACCGGCGTAGGCGTCGCTCTGCGGTATCCACAAGCCTTGATCGCGAACATTTTACGAAATCGTCTGGAATGTTATTATTATGGATTGATCCCCCAAACTTTTGCCTTCCATGCTTCCTGCCCCTTTCTTCAGAGCCGCCCGGCGGCAAAGTCGTCGATCAGGTGGTGGCGGTCGCGGAGGAGCAATTGCTTGGCATCACCGGCCTCGGCCACCCGCCCCGCCACCAGGAGTACGATGCGGTCGGCGGTGCGCTCCACCTGCTCGAAGGCGTGGGACACCCACACGACGGTAAGGTTCAATGTGTCGCGCAGTTTCAGGATGGTGTGCTCGATCTTGCGGGTGGCGGCCGGATCCAATGCGCTGCTGGGCTCGTCCAGCAGCAGCACCTCGGGCCGGTTGGCCAGGGTGCGTGCCAGGGCCACCCGCTGGGCTTGACCGCCGGAGAGCTGATCGGCCGGTTTGGCGGCCATGTCGGGCGTCAGTCCGGCCATTTGCAGCAGTTCTGCGATTTCATCCGCTCCCAGCCGCTTGCCCCGCAGGCCCGGGCCGTAGCCGATATTGGCGGCGACGCTCCCCTCGAAGAGGGCCGCGGACTGGAAGAGCATCCCCACCTGACGGCGCAGGCGCAGCACGTCCACAGTGGTGATGTCGCGCCCATCCAGGAAGATGCTGGCGGGCGGCGGCTCCCACAGGCGGTTCAGGCAGCGCAGCAGGGAAGACTTGCCGCTGCCGCTGGGGCCGATGATCGCGGTGACGCTGCCGGCCGGCATCTCGAGGGAAATGTCGTGGAGAAGGGCGGCGCCGTTGGGCAGGCTGAGGTTGAGATGCTGAAGGACAAATTTAGCCGTCACGTGAAGACCTTTCACCGGACGACGGGTGGAGGCCGCCGGCGTGATGGGAGGAGCGCCATTGCTGTGTCCAAGGCATAACCGTTGGCCGTGTTTGCCAATAACGCCTGGTTAGGATCGCTTCACTTCAGGCGGCCAGCCACGTCTTTAGGGTGGGGACGGTGTCCTTGGGGCTGACCTTGTAAGCGGCTCCGGCGATCCTGCCCTGCGCGTCGCCGACACGGCCGGAGCGTGCGGAAACTCGCTTCGCTCAGACCCGCCTCCGATAAACTTTGGCGGACAAGCAGGTCCGCGCGCTTTTATCCGGCCGCATCGCCGATGTTCGGCGCGGGACAAGGGGAACTCCAAACCCAAAAACCCCCGACAACTAGTCGTAATGCCTGTAAGGTGTAATTGGTGTTCATTAGCCCCCTCGAATCCTCGACCCCCTGAATCCTTCTAAAAATCCATGTTGGCCGGTTCGTAGAACTCTTTGGGCTTCTTGCAGGAGGGGCACTTGGGCGGCGGTTCGGTGCCCTCGACGATGTACCCGCAGACGCTGCACTTCCACTTGATGGGCTGCTCGCGTTTGAAGACGGTCCCGGCTTCGACCATGGCAATGAGCTTCTGGTAGCGCGCCCGGTGGTGGGCCTCGATCTTGGCCACCTGCTCGAAGGCAATCTTGGCCAGGGTCTGGCCCTCGGCATCGGCTTCTTTGGCAAACTGGGGATACATGCTTTCCACTTCGTAATCCTCGCCGCCCATGGCCTCCTTCAGGTTGGTGAGGGTGTCACCGATGCCGCCCAGCAGCTTGAGATGGTCCTTGGCGTGCTGCATCTCGTTCATGGCCGTTTCCTCGAAGAGCTTGGCGATGTAGTGATAGCCCTCCTCCCGGGCCACTTCGGCAAAAAAGGTGTACTTGTTGCGGGCCTGGGATTCACCGGCAAAGGCTGCCTTAAGGTTGTCGGTGGTTTTGCTCATGATGCCTCCTTTGGGGTTGTCGTGTGGGAAGGTATGGTTTGTCGAAACACCGGAACACCGCGGCCTCTGCGGAAACGGTGTTCGGGTTGGTCAAGCCCCAGCTCGTGTCCGTTCAGCGGTGACCGAAAGATGCCGTTTATGGACGGACACGGGTACACTTGTCGCACAGGCCTTTCAATACGACCCGTTTGCTGATCACCCTGAATTTCGAAGCGATCGCATCCGGCACATCGAGGCGGTTGTAAGCCTCGTGGGTAAAATCGATAATTCGGCCGCAGGCCACGCAGTGCAGGTGGTGGTGATGGCCCCTGTCCGGGTCGAAGCGTTTGGGCCCGCCGAACACCTCCACCACATCCACCAGACCGATCTCGGCAAAGGTCAGGAGGGTGCGGTTGACCGTGTCAAACGAGATGTGCGGATAGGTTTTTTGCACTGCTTGGAACATGGCATCCGCTGTCGGGTGCTGGTCCGATTCAAGGAGTGCCTGGTAGACGGCCACCCGCTGGGGCGTGATTTTAAGGCCGCGGTGACGGCAGGATTCGACAAAAGCGTTCAGGCGCGGATCGGTTTCAGATGGATGCATGGATATCTTAAATAGGATCTATTCTTATTTGTCAAGTGGATTTTCAGGCCGGAATTCTTCTCCGGGAATGCCCTATTGCCGCCTTGGTGCAGCCGTCGCAGAATGGCGTGACCGCCGCGACCTGTATCCTGAAAACCGTCCAATAACCGCATCGCAAGGCCAATGCCTCATGCTGTATGGGAATTGTATTTCCTGTTTAATTGGGAACGCAAGCGGTTTGCGGTCAACGCCGTGGGCGAGTTCCTGCCATGGCGTTCCCGGCCGCTCTGCCGTCCATCCGCCGCCGACCTGGTGTCCTTTTGCAGCCTGTACGAGGGCTTCGGCAGGGTTGCCGGAAGCCGTCTATTTCAAGAAGCCGGTGGTATTGAACCGCTACGGCATTTTTATCGGCGTCATCGAGCCTCCGGGCTTCAAGTTCATCACCCTGGACGGCTACCTGACACCGGAGGCTGTCGCGGCGGCCCGCCGGATTCTGAGCGGCGGCGCCGAGCGGTATGCCGATCCCGAGCGCAACTACGCCCTGGCCCGACGGCACTTCTCCTACAATGGGCTGCGGCAGCATCTGCGCGCAATCCTGACCGATCTGGAAGGGGTTGCCGCTCCGGCCCTGCACGGGCTCCAGCCCGACACGAACGCCCCGATTAAATTGGCAGTTTAGCCAAACACACCCTTCCTCTTGGCAAATGCGATGTTTTTTATGATCCTGGTTTAAAGTACCTATTTTATGCGCTTGAAACCAATGCGATCGGTCGAACCGGCTTTTGACCTGATTGACGCTGCCTGATAAGAGGGTGCGGTTTGTTATGAAAGAAGGATGACATCGCCAGTGATGTTTGGGCCTGGCCCGGGTGATGCCCGCGGATATTCATCTGTAACCAATTAACGCTTCGATCGTTAATCTGATAACGTGAAATCTTTCGAGCAATTTTACCAGCAATTCCGGGGGCGCTTCTTCGCCTATCTGCTCCGGCTGATCAGGGATCCCGACCTGGCCGGCGAGATTATGCAGGAGAGCTTTACCCGCTATCTGGAATCCTACGGTGACCGGCCGTGCGAAGCGCGCCTGCTATACACTATCGGGCGCAACGCCGCGCTGGATGTTTTCCGGCGCCGGCGCCGGGCGGACCCGGTGGATATGGAAACGCCGGACCCCGCCAAAGACCAGGAGCAGCGCCTCGCGATCAAACAAACCTGCCGGCATCTGGAGCAGGCCCTGGAGCTGCTGGCACCCGATGAGCGTGATGTGCTCCTGCTGGCGGCGAGCGGCGACCTCACCTATCGTGAAATCGCCGGCATGGCCGGTATATCGGAGTCGAACGTCAAAGTCAGGGTTCACCGCGCGCGGGTGAAACTGCGCCACCTAATGAAGAAGGTCGATCATGATGGAAGAACTGCAAAGCATGTATATCGATGACGAGCTCGATCTCAACGGGAAAATCATCTTCGTCGAAAAGGTCTACGGCGACCGGCGGTTCAAGGATGAAACCGTCGAACTGCTGTGGCAGGAAAAGCAGTTGCGGACCCCGCCTCCGGAGCGGGTGCCCGAGGTCGTTTTCCCCTCTAAACGCCACAGGGGGCAGGGGTTTCGGAGGCGCGTCCTCGTTCTGGCGGGAGGCCTGGCCGCGGCAATGCTGGCCTTCCTGATGGTCTGGACGAACGAACCCGTCCCGACGGAGGGGGCCAAGATCGCCCACCGCTTTGTCGTCTACCTGCCTGATGCCGGGCAAGCCGCCATTGCGGGCAGTTTCAACGGCTGGCGGGCGATTCCCATGCAAAAGGCCGGACCGCAAGGCTATTGGGAAATCTCCCTCGACCTGGCGCCGGGGGAATACCGCTACAGCTTTATCCTGGACGACGGCCGCCGGGTGGCCGATCCCACGGTCTGGGCCCGCGAGAAAGACGATTTCGGTACGGAAAATTCCATCGTGGACGTACGGCTATGACGGTCAGGCGGCTGGCCGGACTGGCGCTGCTGCCTGTCTTTTTGACGGTCGGATGCGCTACCCACTACATTCGCCGGGACGACGGGCGGGCCGCTTTTTTTCTGCGCTGTCCCGGGGCCCGTGAGGTGGCGCTGGCCACTTCCCTGGACGGATTCACCCCCCATAAGGCCCACCGCAGCGGCTCGGGCCAGTGGGTGGCCACGGTGGATGCCGACCGGGATTTCAGCTACTTCTATCTCGTGGACGGCAAAGTCTTCCAACCCGACTGCCGAATGGCCGAAGCGGACGACTTTGGCGGCACGAATTGCGTTTATACAATTGTCCCGTAACCTCTGGCGGGCGCGTGCGTTGGAAGGGTAGAACCATATCATGAAAGGAGTTTCAGTCATGAGACATGCCTCCGCGGGACTTATCCTCTTTTTTCTCCTGGTGGTTGCGATGCCGGCCGGGGCCGATGCGGTGGACGACGGCCTGCCGGCGACGGTCAGCGAACAGGTCCGCACCCAAACCCGGGAAATGATCCGGGTCGGCGTGCCGGCCGACGAGGCGCTTGCCATGACCCGTAGCATGGCGCAGCAGGGCTACTCGGACGCAGCCATGCGGCAGGCCCAGCACCAGATGATGGCGGCCTGTGAAGAAGGCCTGCCCCACGAACCGCTTTTCAACAAGCTGCAGGAGGGCCTGGCCAAACAGGTGCCGCCGGAAAATGTCGTTAAGGCCATGCAGACGGTCCGGGAACGCTACCGCTACAGTTACCGTTTCGCCCGGCAGATAACGGCCGACAAGACCCAGCAGAAGGCGTTGGGGCAAGCCCAGGCCCAGGCGCTGGCCGCCGGTCTGCAAACCAGGGACATGACGCGCATCCAGGATCAGGTGCGGCAACGGATCCGGTCGCAGACCTGTGACAACTGCCCGCAACTGGCCACGGAAAGCGCCCTGGCCGCCCGTGACATGGCACGGCTGGGGGTGGCTTCCCCAAATGTGGCGGAGGTGGTCGATGAGGCCCTGGAGATTGGCTATGACAGCCCCCGCATGCACCGCATGCGCCATCAGTTCCAGGAACGTGCGCAATATGAAGATCCCCAGGGACTGGCCCACCGCTATGCCAATGCCTTCCGCTATGGCCAGGATCCCGCGGCCGACAATGCCGGCGGCAGCCAGGGCAATCGGGGCGGCGGTAATGGTGACAGTGACGGTGGTAGCGGCAATGGCGGCGGCAATGGAAACGGCGGCCGGCCATGAGGCCCGGCCTTGTATAGGCGATCGAGACCGTTTTACAGGGGGGCTGCGGCCGACCGTCTGCCAAATCAACTGAGCGCATTCAGCGGGGAGCGTTCGCCGGGGAACCCGGCCAGCGCTCCTGCGCGTTGACCCCCTTTCCAGCCATTTCCGATAGGCGGAAAAAAGACGTTCAATACCCTGCCGATACCTGCCGCCCAACCGGATGATCGTGGCCTGTCCGCCATTTGCCGCCGCCTCCGGCATCCCCTGACAAGCGATTGACATTTACCGGGAGTCCCGCTAAGGTGGGTCCCGCTGGTTTTCTTGAGGGTTATTTTCTTCCGTATTCCCGTGATCAGCGGCGGCCGACCCAGCGACCATTCTGCGGCTATCCGATGAATCCCAAAGACGCACCGATGGCGGAGGTGGCATGACGCCTGTTCCAACCGATGGTCTCTTTTCGCCCTGGGTTCCCGGGGTGTTCAGCCTGACCCTCTTCGTTCTCATCGTCATCACCCTGATCGGCCTGCTGCTGTTCATGTCCTCCTGGCTGGGTGAAAAACACCCCGATCCTGAAAAGCAGCGCCCTTACGAGAGCGGCATCATTCCCACCGGCTCCGCCCAACTGCGCTACCCGGTACCCTTTTACCTGGTGGCCATTTTTTTTCTGATTTTCGACGTGGAAGGCGCTTACATCTTCTCCTGGGCCGTGGCGGCCGAAGATCTCGGGTGGACGGCCTGGCTGCAGATGACGGGTTTCATCACCATCCTGATGGTGGGGCTGGTCTATATCTGGCGCAAGGGCGCCCTGGACTGGGGCCCCCGGGGTAAAACAGGGCGGCACCGGCCATGAAGCTCTTCCCGGATACCGTCGACACCGTCATCAACTGGGCCCGCGCACGCAGCCTGTGGCCCATGTTTTTCGGCCTGTCCTGCTGCTTTGTGGAAGAAGCCACGGCCATCACGGCCCGCTACGACATCGCCCGCTTCGGCGCCGAAGTGTTCCGCCCCTCCCCGCGGCAGGCGGACCTGCTGATCGTCTCCGGCACGGTCTTCAAGAAAATCGCCCCCGTGGTGTTGCGGCTCTACGAGCAGATGGCCGAGCCCCGCTGGGTGATCTCCATGGGGTCCTGCTCCAATACCGGGGGCATGTACGACGTCTACAGCGTGGTCCAGGGGGTCAACCAGATTCTGCCGGTGGATGTCTACATCCCGGGCTGCCCGCCGCGGCCGGAAGCCGTGCTGGCCGGGCTGGTGATGCTGCAGGAGAAGATCGCCTCCGACGAGCGGCCCGCCCGCGACATATTGCATATGGGCGGCGGCCGCCAGGGCACCCAGCGCCCGATTCTGGAGGACGGCCGGACCAAGGCCCGCGATCCCCGGGGCCCCGGCATGGCGGGCACGGTCATTCGCGGTACCTCGGTGACGCCCCCCGATTTCCGCGGCCACCGCTCCGATCTCATGTGGACGCCGCCGGCGGCCCGCATCACCCTCACGGACGGGGAGCAGGATCTGCTGACGACCCTGCGCACCCGCTTCGGCGACGCGGTCCAGCCGGCCGAATCCGTCTCGGACATGCCCACCCTGAGCGCCACCCCCGACAAGATCAAGGATGTCCTGCGGTTTCTCAAGACTGAAGCCGATCCGCCCTATCAGCGGCTGGAAGACCTGACGGCCGTCGACGAGTCCGCCCGGCGGGACCGTGCGGCCTATGGCGACTACACCCTGGTCTACAACCTGCTGTCTTTCGAGCGGCCCGGGCGTCTGCGGCTCAAGGTGCCCCTGGCAGGGCAAGCGCCGGAGCCGGCCAGCATCACCGATATCTGGCCCTCGGCCAACTGGTACGAGCGTGAAGTCTTCGACATGTTCGGCATCCGCTTTGCCGGCCATCCCAACCTGCGCCGGCTGCTGATGCCGTCCGACTGGGAAGGGCACCCCCTGCGCAAGGATTTCTCCGGCCGGGCCACGGACATGCCGCCCTACACCCACCGGGACGCGGTGGAACGTCAGCCCCTGGACGGCGGCCTCTACAACCCCTCGCGCACCGGTCGCGGCGAAATGGTGTTGAACATTGGTCCCCACCACGTGAGCACCCACGGCCTGCTGCGCTATATCGCCACCCTGGACGGCGAAGAGATCACCGGCCTGGACATGGATATCGGCTACCATCACCGGGGGGTCGAGAAAATCGGCGAGCGCCAGAACTGGCACCAGTTCATCCCCTACACCGACCGGGTGGACTACCTGGCCGGGGCGGCCAACAATCTCCCCTACCTGATGGCGGTGGAAAAATTGGCCGGCATCACGGTGCCGGAGCGGGCCCAAGTGATCCGGGTGCTGCTCAGCGAACTCTTCCGCCTGAGCAACCACCTCATGTTCGTGGGCACCTTCGCCCACGATCTGGGCGCCATGACCCCGACCTTTTACACCTTCCGGGAACGGGAGATGATTCTGGACATCGTGGAGCTGATCACCGGCGGTCGGCTGCACCCGGCCTGGTTCCGGCTGGGGGGCGTGGCCGCGGATCTGCCCGACGGCTGGCGCGAGGCGGTGGAGCATTTCCTGAAAGTCTTCCCGGAGCGCATCCGGGAATACGAGACCCTGATCACCAAGAACCCCATCATCCGGGAGCGGGCCCGGGGGGTAGGCCGCCTGAGCCTGGAAGAGGCCATCGACTGGGGGGTGAGCGGCCCCAACCTGCGGGCCTGCGGCCTGCCCTGGGATCTGCGCAAAGCCTTTCCCTACTCGGGCTACGACCGGTTCACCTTTCAGGTGCCCACGGCCACCGAAGGGGACTGCATGGCCCGCTACCGAGTGCGGGTGGAGGAAATGCGCCAGAGCCTCGGCATCATCGCCCAGGCCGCGGCGGCCATGCCCGGGGGACGCTGGGTGACCGACGACTACCGCTATGTCGTCCCCCCGCGCCGGGACATGCTGAACGACATCGAAAGCCTGATTCACCATTTTGTCAACGTGACCCGCGGCCCCAAAATCCCCGCCGGGGAGGCCTATGCCGCCTGCGAGATCCCGCGCGGCGAGCAGGGCTATTATGTGGTTTCGGACGGCGGCGGGGCCGCCTACCGGCTGCGCGTGCGCGCACCGGGTTTTGCCAATGTGCAGGCCATGCCCTTGATGGCGACCGGCTGGTCCATCTCGGACCTCATCGCCATTATCGGCTCGGTGGACTATATCCTGCCGGATATCGATCGGTAGACGACCATGCTGACGGAAGAACTGCGCACAGCGCTGGAAGCGAAAATTGCAGGTGCCGCCCACCCCCAGGAGTATGTGGTGGACGTCCTCTTTGCGCTCCAGGACCATTACGGCCACCTGACCGACGAAGCGGTGGCCGAGGCCGCCCAACTGGTGGGCATGCCCGTGGTGGCGGTGGAGGAGCTGACCACCTTCTACCCCTTCCTCTATCGGGAGCCGGTGGGGCGCTACGTCATCAACGTCTGCGACAGCGTGGTCTGCTGGATGGACGGGCACGAATCCCTCCAGAACCACCTCATGGAACGCCTCGGGATCGCCATGGGCGAAACCACGGCGGACGGCCTGTTCACCCTGTTGCCGGTATGCTGCATCGGCTACTGCGACCGGGCGCCGGCGATTCTGGTCAACAAAAAGGTTTACGGGGAGCTGACGCCGGAAAAGCTGGACGACCTCCTCGAGACGCTCCGCCGGGAGGCCGAATAGATAAATGCCATGACAACGACCTACCCCCAAATTCTGTTTCAAAACCGGCATGCGGACCGCATCGCCACCCTGGAGGAATACGCGGCCTCGGGGGGCTATGAAGCGCTTCGCCAGATGATCGCCGGGGGCGACCGGGCCCAGGTGCAGGCCGCCATCCAGGAAGCCACCCTCCTGGGACGCGGCGGAGCGGCTTTTCCCATGGGGATCAAGCTCTCCACGGTGGCGGCGGATGCGCCTTTTCCGCGCTATCTGGTATGCAACGCCGACGAAATGGAGCCGGGCACGTTCAAGGACCGGGTGCTGCTGCACGCCGATCCCCACCAGTTGATCGAGGGCATGGTGCTGACGGGCTTTGCCATCCAGGCCGCCAAAGGGATCATCTTCATCCGGCCGGAGTACGAGAATGCGGCCCGCATATTGGAGCGCGAGGTGGCCCTGGCCCGGCAGGCCGGCTATCTGGGGGAGAAGATTCTGGGGAGCGATTTCTCCTTCGAGATCGACGTCCACCGCAGCGGCGGGCGCTATATCTGCGGCGAAGTCACCGCCCAGCTGAATGCCCTCATGGGCAAACGGCCCAACCCCCAGCAGCCGCCGCCCTACCCCACCGAGTCCGGTCTGTGGGGCCGGCCCACGGTGATCCAGAACGTAGAGACCCTGTCCTGCGTGCCCCATATCGTGCGTAACGGGGCCCAGTGGTTCAAGGACCTGGCGCTCACGGAAAGCGGGGCCGGCACCAAGCTCTTCGCGGTGAGCGGGCATGTGAACCGGCCGGGATGCTACGAACTGCCCATGGGGGTCCCCTTAAGCGAGATCATCGAAGAACATGCCGGCGGCATGCGGCCGGGCTCCGAATTCAAGGCCTGCCTTCCGGGGGGCGCCTCCACCCAGTTTTTGACGCGCCAGTTCTACGACATCCCCATGGATTTCGATTCCCTAAAAAAAGCGGGCCACCGTCTCGGCACGGGCGCCATCATGATCTTCGACCACAAGACCTGCATGGTGGCGGCCACCCTGAACCTGATGGACTTCTTCGCCCGGGAGTCCTGCGGCTGGTGTACGCCCTGCCGGGAGGGTCTGCCCTATATCCGCGACCTTTTGCAGCGCATCGAGCGGGGCGAGGGCGAAGCGGCCTTCATCCCCATGCTGGAAGAGATGAGCAAATACCTGTGGAATGCCTACTGCGCCTTTGCGCCGGGGGCGGTATCGCCCCTGCAGGGCCTGCTGACCTATTTCCGGGACGAGGTTGAGGAACATATTACGGCCCACCGCTGCCCGTTCCAGGCAAGCGGATCCGGCGCCCTGGACAACCGGTCCCAAACGGATTGAAGCGAGCACGATGCCCAAACTGACCATCGACAACCGCAGCATTGACGTCCCGCCCGGGACCAAGGTCATTGACGCTGCCGAACAGCTCGGCATCATGATCCCGCGTTTTTGTTATCATCCGGCCCTGGGATCGGTGGGCGCCTGCCGGGTGTGTGCGGTCAAGGTCCTGGAGGGCCGCGCCAAGGGCATCAAGATGAGCTGCATGCTGGATGCCGAGGACGGCATGGTGGTGTCCACCACCGATGCGGAAGTGGTGGACTACCGGCGCTACGTCATCGAGTGGCTCATGCTGAACCATCCTCACGACTGCCCGGTGTGCGACGAGGGGGGCCACTGCCTGCTCCAGGACACCACCGTCTCCGGCGGCCATGGCCTGCGCCGCTACCAGGGCCCCAAGCGCACCCACAACGACCAGGACCTGGGCCCCCTGGTGCAGCATGAGATGAACCGCTGCATCCAGTGCTATCGTTGCGTGCGCTACTACCGGGAGTACACGGGCTACGAGGACCTGGGGGTGATGGGGATCGGCCGCCGGGTCTACTACGGCCGCTTTCAGGACGGCACCCTGGAGAGTCCCTTTGCCGGCAACCTGACCGATGTCTGCCCCACCGGGGTCTATACGGACAAACCCTCGCGCTTCAAGGGCCGCCGTTGGGATTTCGAACGCACGCCCGGGATCTGCATCCACTGTTCCCTGGGCTGCGCCATCACGGTGGACGCCCGCTACCGGGAAGTGGTGCGCCACGAAGCCCGCTTCAACCCTTTCGTCAACGGCCATTTCATCTGCGACCGGGGACGCTACGGCTATCCCTATGCCTCGGCCGCCGAACGTCCGTGGCAGGCCGCCCTGGACGGTCAGTCTATTGACGGGCCAACCGCGTTGCAGGCCGCCGCTGATCGGCTGACGGCCGTGGCGGCCGAACACGGCTCCCGGGCCGTGGCCGTGGCCGGATCCACGCGCTGCAGCCTGGAAGCCATGGCCGAACTGAGCCGCGCCTGCCGCGGCCAGGGCTGGCGGGGACCGGTTTTTTTCGAAGAAACACGCCATGCCCGGGCGGTGGGTACGGCTGCCAATCACTTGCTGAGCGGGCCGGCCGTGGGACTGCCGGCCGTCGAAGCGGCGGACCTGGTGATCGTGGCGGGCGTCGATCCGGTGCACGAAGCCCCCATGCTGGCCTTGGCCCTGCGGCAGGCCTGGCGCCGGGGCGCCGCGGTTGTCATCGTCGATCCGCGGCCGGTGGCGCTGCCCTTCGATTTTGCGCATCGGCCCCTGCCGCCCGGCGCGATCGGCCCCTGGCTGGAGGGCCTGGGAGGCGCCGCCCCGGTGGATGATAACAAGGATCAAGACGATCTGGGCCGCCGCTTCCGGGAAAGCGACCATCCGGTGATCGTGGCCGGAACCGATATCCTGCCGGCCGCCGCCCTGGCGCAGGCCGCCGATCTGGCCGCCGGCCGTGTGGCCGCGGGGCAAAAAGCGGGTCTGTTCTGCATCCTGCCGGGGCCCAATGCCTTTGGGGCGGCCCTGCTGGACGAGGACCACGACGGGCTGGGACAGGTGATCGCCGATATCGAAAGCGGCGCGGTCAAGGCCCTCGTCCTGGTGGAGAGCGATGCGGCCTGGCGGTATCCGAACCAGGCCCGCCTCGCCAACGCGCTGGCCCGACTGGATCTGCTCATCGTGCTGGACTACCTGGCCTCACCGGTGGTCGAGGCGGCCCATGTGTTTTTGCCGACAACAACGGTTTACGAGAGCGGCGGCGTCTTCATCAACAGCGGGGGACGTGCCCAGCAGGCCGTGACCGCCCTGCGCGGCGGCAGGCCCATTACTCAGACCGGTCAGGGGGGGCATCCGCCCCGGGTTTTCGAGCCGGATATCCCCGGCGCCGGGCAGCAGGCGGCCTGGGCGGTTGTCCGCGCGCTGGCTGCGGCTGTTGCCGGGGAAGCGTCGCCCGGGGACCTGTCGCCCCTGGAAGATCTCGGCCAATTACATCCTGCCTTGACGGTTATAACCCCGGCACCGCTGCCGCCGGAGGGGCTGATCGTGACAGGCGGCTTCTCGTCGCTGCCCACCGAACCGGAAGCCGTAGCTTCCGATGCAGGGGATGCCCCGGGGCTGGAAATCGTCTGGACGGAGCGCATTTTCGGCAGCGAACCGCTGGCGGCCCGGGCACCGGCCCTCCGGGAACTGCAGGAAACCCCGTTTCTTTTGATCGGGGAAGGGGAGGCCGCCGCCTGGCAACTGGCCGACGGCGCCATGGTGGCCATCGGCGCCGGGGAGCCCCCCTGGAAGCTGGTTGTGCGGGTCGTGACAGACATGGCGGACGGCATCGTGGTGCTGCCTCGCCTGCCGGGCTGGCAGCAGGTGGTGCTGCCGGACGGACGCCTTCAACCGGAAGACATTCACCAGAGGAGCTGAAGCGGAGCGATGATCTACTGGATGGCCGGCTTGATCGTGCTGCTCGTCAAAATGGGCCTCGTGCTCGGGGTGATGCTGTTTCTGGCGGCCTACCTGGTATGGGCGGAGCGCAAGCTCCTGGCACGGCTGCAGATCCGGCTGGGCCCCAACCGGGCCGGCATCTTCGGCTTATTGCAGCCGGTGGCCGACGGGATCAAGATGCTCCTCAAGGAAGACGTGGTGCCCGATGCGGCCGACCGGCCCATTTTCCTGCTGGCGCCGGCCGTGGTGGCCATCACCGCCATGCTGATGTTCGCCGTGGTGCCCTTCGGGGAGAACCTCTATATCGGAGGGCAGCCGGTGCCCATGGTGATCGCCGACATCAATGTGGGCCTGCTCTATGTTTTCGCGCTTTCGTCCCTGGCGGTCTACGGCGTGGCCCTGGGGGGCTGGGCTTCCAATTCCAAGTTCGCCCTGCTGGGGGGCATCCGGGGGGCGGCCCAGATGATCAGCTACGAACTGGCCCTGGGGCTCTCCCTGATCCCCATCGTCATGCTGGCCCGCTCCTTCAGCCTGGTGGAGATCGTCGACGCCCAGGCGCGCTGTCCGTTCATTCTGCTGCAGCCGGTCTCCTTTGTCATTTTCTTTATCGCCGCCATGGCCGAGAGCAAGCGCATCCCCTTCGACCTGCCCGAGGCCGAAAACGAGTTGGGGGCCGGCTACCACATGGAATACAGCGGAATGCGCTTCGGCCTGTTCTTCATCGGCGAATACGTTCACATGCAGGTTCTGGGGGCCCTGGTGGCGGTGTTCTTCCTGGGCGGCTGGCGGGGGCCCTGGCTGCCGGGGCCGGTCTGGCTGCTGGTCAAGCTGATCCTGGTGGCCCTGGTCATGATCTGGATTAGGGGCACGCTGCCGCGGCTGCGGTATGACCAGCTGATGGCGTTGGGCTGGAAGGTGCTGGTTCCGGCGGCACTGATCAATATTGTGGCGACCGGGTTTTTTATGTTGTTGATTTAAAGAAAAGGTTGGACTGGTGCTGAAGGAAATCGATACCATCGACGTCAGCGAGCAGGAAGAAAGCCGCGGCTGGCGGCAGGCCATAGGGGAGGGGGCCCGGGCGATAGGGGCGGGGCTGGCCCTGACCTTCCGGCATTTGTTCCGGCGGCCCATCACCGAGTCCTATCCGGAATACAAGCGGACCCTGCCGGCCCGCTCCCGGGCGCGCATCGTCCTGACCCGGGACCCGGACGGGGACGAGCGTTGCGTGGCCTGTTATTTGTGTTCGGCCGTCTGTCCGGTGAGTTGCATCTCGATGCAGTCGGCTGCGCGGGAGGACGGCCGGCGCTATGCGGCCTGGTTCCGCATCAATTTCGGGCGCTGCATCTATTGCGGCCTGTGCGAAGAGGCCTGCCCCACTTCGGCCATCCAGCTGACCCCCGATTTCGAGAACTGCCGTCGCGACATCCTGGAGATGGTGTTCGAAAAGGAGGACCTGCTGGTGGACCACGGCGGCAAGGACCGCGACACCAATTTCTACCGCCACGCGGGGGTGGTGAGCCGGCTGGGCGGCAAGGGCGACCATCTTAATGAAGCCCCGCCCGTGAACGTAAAGAGCAATCTGCCCTGAGGGGCCGGATATAGATGAGATCGTAAATCGTCAGCTTGAGACGGTTTCGTAAAAAGGTTGAGATCAAGGCTTGCGGATCTCGAAGAATGAAGCGTGCTAGACGTACGCTGTAGTGATGAGAGATACGCGTAACGCGGATATCGGGCTTTTTACGAGATCGTCATGACATTAGGAGACAGACGGGCATGACCGTCCTCAGCCTACTCTTTTATCTTCTGGCGCTGTTGATCGTGGCATCCACCGGGATCGCCGTCACGCGCCGCAACCTGGCCCACGCCGTGGTCTATCTGGTGATTTCGTTTTTCGGCACGGCCATGCTGTTCTACCTTCTGGGGGCGCCGCTGCTGGCCGCCCTGGAGGTGATCATCTATGCCGGGGCCATCATGATCCTCTTCCTTTTTATCGTGATGATGATCCGGCTGGAGCGAATCGAAGGGCCGCTTTTCCCCCGGCGCCAGATGGTGCCGGCCCTGGTGGCGGCGGCCGTCTATCTGGGGGCGGGAATCCTATTGATGGCCTACGGCGACCCGGCCGGCAACGCCCGGCTGGCGAGTGCCAGCGCGTCCCCGGCCGAGTTCGGGCGTTTTTTGTTCAATCGGCATTGGCTGGCCATCGAGATCGCCTCCCTGCTGCTGCTGGTGGCGCTGGTCGGTGCCCTGCACATCGGCCGGGAGCCGGCCGATGCCGAGGAGCCGCAACCATGATCGTTCCTTACAGTCATGTTCTGGCGCTTTCCGGCCTCCTGTTTCTGATAGGGATGGTCACCACCGTGGCCCGCCGCAATCTGATCATGGTGGTGCTGGGGCTCGAGGTGATGCTCAATGCCGCGGCCGTGGCCTTTGTGGGGGCTTCCCTGCGCTGGGAACTGCTGGACGGCCAGGCCCTGGTAATCTTCATCATCGCCGTGGCAGCCACCGAGGTCTCCGTGGGGCTGGCCCTGGTGGTGGCGGCTTACCGCAAGACCGGGTCCGTGGACCCGGAACAACTGGAAGAAACGGAAGCGAGCGCCTGACATGGCCATTTCCGGCATACCCTATTCCTTTCTGGTTCCGGCCCTGACCGCGCTGGCGGCCCCCCTGGCGGCCTTTACCCTCATCATGACCCAGCTGCGCCAGCGGGCCCAGCTGGCGGCCGGTGTTTCCATCGCGGCCGTGAGCCTGTCCTTTGGATGCGCCGTGTGGCTGCTGGCGGCCAATTGGGGCATGACCGCCCCCCTGGAGCACACCTGGCAGTGGATGGTGTCGGGCGACCTCACCATCTCGGCCGGCCTGCTGCTGGACCCCCTGAGCCTGCTGATGGCCCTGGTGGTAGCCACGATCTGCCTCCTAGTGCAGATCTACTCACTGGGGTACATGGCCGGGGATCCGGGCATGGGCCGCTATTACGGTTTCATGTCCCTTTTCGCCTGGGCCATGCTCAGCATGACCCTTTCCGTAACCCTGCTCCAGCTCTATATTTTCTGGGAGCTGGTGGGGCTGGCCTCCTATCTCCTGATCGGTTTCTGGTTCGAGAAGTACAGCGCCTCCCAGGCCGGCAAGAAGGCCTTCGTCATGACGCGCCTGGGGGACGTGGCCTTCCTGCTGGGGATCCTGCTCGTGCTGGGGCATCTCGGCAACCTGAATATCCTGTTCATGAACACCCCGGATGTGGCCGCCCGCTTCGCACCGGCCTGGCTGACCCTGGCCGTTTTGCTGATTTTCGGCGGGGTGATCGGCAAAAGCGCCCAGTTTCCGCTGCTCACCTGGCTGCCGGATGCCATGGAGGGCCCAACCCCGGTCAGCGCCCTGCTGCACTCCGCCACCATGGTGGCGGCCGGCGTCTATCTTCTCGCGCGTCTGTTTCCCTTTTTCAGCCTTTCGCCCACCGCCATGACGGTCTGCCTGGCCGTGGGCACCATCAGCATGCTGCTGTCTTCCACCATGGCCATGGTGGCGCGGGACATCAAACAGGTCTGGGCCTATTCCACCATCAGCCAACTGGGGTTCATGATCATGGGGCTGGCGGCCGGCAGCTATTTCGCCGGCGTTTTTCACCTGACCACGCATGCCGGCTTCAAAGCCCTGCTGTTTTTATGCTCCGGGGTCCTGATCCACCATTTCGGCACCAACGACATGTTCGCCATCAGCCGCGCGGGGGGGCGCAGCCTGAAAGTGACGATCGTCTGCATGACGATCGCGGCGGGGGCCTTGTCCGGTCTGCCGCCCCTGTCGGGCTTTTTCAGCAAGGAAGCCATCATGGGGGCCCTGGCCGCCCACAGCAATCCCGTCTGGCTGGGGGCCGGTCTGCTGGGGGCCTTTCTGACGGCCTACTATTCTTTCCGGCTGATCTTCGTCCTGCTCTTCCCGGGCCGGGACGACACGCCGGAGGTTGCCCATGACGCCGGACACGGGGCCGCCCCGGCCTGGCACGATCATGTGATGAACGGTCCGCTGCTGATCCTGGCGGCGGTGACCCTCGGGCTGGGTTGGGCGGAACATCCGTTGAAGGAATTTTTGAGCGGCGTGCTCCCGGAAGGGCTGCCGGCCGCCCATCACCTGGCCTGGCTGCCCCGGACGGCGATCGGGCTGTGCCTGGGGGGCATCCTGCTGGCCTGGCTGGAGTTCGGCCGACCCCGGGCGCCCAAGATCGGTTTTGTGGAACGGATGCCGGCCCTGCACCGCCTGTTCGCCGAACGCTGGTACATCGACCGTTTTTACCGCTGGTTTTTGGACCTGGTGATCTACCGCCTCGTGGCCGGAACCTGCGAGGCCAACGACCGCAAGGTGATCGACGGCGGGCTGGACGGCCTGGCCAACGGCGTGCAGGGCACGGGGCGCCGCGTGGATCGCTTCAACCGGGTGATGATCCAGCAGCGCCTGGGGGTCATGTTCGCCGTGATCTTTTTCCTGGCCTTGTATGTCTTCTTTTAGAACGGCCGCCGGCCTGCGGCTTCGGCGGCCGGTGGTGGGACGCGATAGGTTATGAATTTGCAATACGCCCAGTTTCCCTGGCTGTCCTCGATGCTGCTGTGCTGCCTCGGCGGTCTGGTGACCATCATGCTCATCCCGGGGCATCGGGAAAAGGAGATCAAATGGGTCAGCGCCTTTTATTCGGGACTGACCCTGGTGCTCTCCCTGAACGTGTTCGTGCTCTACGACAAGAGCGTCGGGGGATTTCAGTTCGTGGAGCGCGTGGACTGGGTTCGCTCGCTGGGCATTTCCTATTTCAACGGGGTGGACGGCTTCAGCGTGCCCCTGCTGTTGCTGACCGGCATCGTTTTTTTTACGGCGGTGCTGACCATGTGGGAGCTGACGCTGCGGGTCAAGGAATTTTTCGCCCTGCTGTTTCTCCTGGTGGCCGGCGTGTTCGGGCTTTTCATGAGCCTGGACCTCTTTTTCATCTTCGTCTGGTATGACGTCTCCCTGTTTCCCATGTACCTCCTGATCGCCATCTGGGGCAGCACCCGCAAGGAATACGGGGCCATGAAGCTGACCCTCTATCTCCTGGCGGGCAGCGCCCTGATCCTGCCGGCCCTGATCTACCTGGTGGTGCATTCCGGGCTGCAGACCTTCGACCTGACGGCCCTCATGCGCCCCGGCCTGTTCACGCCCTATGAGCAGAAGTTCGCCTTCCTGCTCTTTTTCATCGGCTTCGGCATTCTGGCCGGCGTGTGGCCCTTCCACACCTGGTCGCCGGTGGGCCATGTGGCCGCCCCCACCGCGGTCAGCATGATCCACGCCGGCGTTCTCATGAAGATCGGCGCCTTCGGTGTGCTGCGCCTGGGCATGTTCATGTGCCCCGCCGGCTGGGAATACTGGGCGCCCCTGATGGCGCTGCTGGCCACCGTCGGCATCGTTTACGGCGTGTTCGTGGGGCTGCGCCAGACGGACATCAAATACGTGATCGGCTATTCGAGCGTCTCCCACATGGGCATCGTGGGGCTGGGCCTGGCCACGGTGAGCGTGGAGGGCCTGAACGGCGCCGTGTTCCAGATGTTCGCCCACGGGATCATGACGGCCCTTTTCTTCTCGTCGGTGGGCTACATTTACGACCGCACCCATACCAAGGCCATCGACGAACTGGGGGGGCTCAGCCATATCATGCCGAAAGCCTCGGGCTACCTGATTCTGGCGGCCCTGACCGGGATCGGGGTGCCCTGCCTGGCCAGCTTCTGGGCGGAGCTGACCGTTTTTATCGCTGCTTTCCGGGTCTACCCGGTCTACGGGGTGCTGGCGGTGTGCGCCCTGGTGGTGAGCGCCCTGTTCATGCTGCGGGTGGTTCAGCGCACCTGTTACGGGCCGCCCAATGAACGCTTCGCCCACCTGGAAGACGTTTCTTTCACACTGGGACTGCCCCGCATGATTCTGGTGACGGTCATTTTCTTCTTCGGCCTGTTTCCGTCGCTGATGTTCGACATGATTCAAACCGCCTCGCTACCGCTTTTGAACGGATTGCCATGATGAACTGGATTGCCTTGAGCCCTGAACTCTGGATGCTGGCCACCATCGGTGTGTTCCTGGGCCGGTCCATGATGCGCCCGGATGCGGGCCGGGATCACCTGCTGGCCCTGGTGACATCGGCCGTGGCCCTGGGGGTCGCCCTGGCCGGAACGGGCTTCAGCGGGGAGCTCTTCGCGGGCACCTATCGGGTCGATCTGTTCTCCCAGTTCTACAAATGCCTTCTGGCGGCCGGCTTCTTCCTGGTGGTCTGCCTGTGCGACGGGATGCAAGGGGTGCGGGAAGACCTCCAGGCCGAGTTCTACCTGCTGCTGGCCGTGTGCACCCTGGCCATGATGATGCTGGTGTCCAGCGTGCACCTGCTGACGCTCTACATCACCCTGGAGCTGTCCTCCTACAGCCTCTATATCCTGGTGTCCCTGCGCCGGGACCGGGCGCGCGGGATCCGGGCGGGGCTCAAATATTTTCTGGTGGGGGCCGCGGCCTCGGCCGTCATGCTGTTCGGCCTGGCCCTGGTCTACGGCACCACCGGCACGGCCTATCTCATCGACCTGCTGGCCGCACTGCCGGTCCAGACGGGACAGCCGGCCTTCAGCATCGGGCTGCTCCTGCTGCTGGGCGGTTTTTTCTTCAAACTGGCGATCTTTCCTTTTCACGTCTGGGCGCCGGATGTCTATGAAGGGGCGGCCAACCCGGTGGCGGCCTATATCGCCACGGCCTCCAAAGTGGCCGCCGTGGGGATTCTGGTGCGCCTGGCGGTCCTGGGCACCACCGCTTATTTCGTCCATGTCCTGGCGGTGCTGGCCATCGCTTCCATGACCATCGGGAACCTGGCGGCCATCACCCAGACCGATTTCAAGCGGCTGCTGGCCTATTCCAGCGTGGCCCAGGGCGGCTATATTCTGATCGGTATCCTGAGCATGGATCCGGCCGGTTACGCGGCGGCCACCTTCTATGCGTTCGCCGTGCTGGTCATGAAATTCACCTGCTTCATGGTGGTGGTGCAGGTGGCGGTCGGGGACAAAAACCCGACCATTGAGGATCTGGCCGGTCTGCACCGCCATGCCCCCGTGATGGCCATGGCTCTCATGATGGCCCTTTTCGGCCTGGGCGGCATCCCCCCCACGATCGGCTTTACCGGCAAGCTGCTGCTCTTCACGGCCGCTATGGCCAAGGGCCATTTCACCCTGGTCCTGATTGCCATGATCAATGTGGTGATCTCCCTCTATTATTACCTGAAGGTCCTGCGGGCGGCCTATTTTCTCGAACCGTCGCCGGACGCCCCCCATGTGCAGGAGACCCTGCCCATGAAAGCCTTGTCCCTCGCCATGATCGCCGCGATGGTGGTGATCGGTTTCTATCCCAACCACCTGATCGAACTGACCCGCCGCGCGGCAGCCCTGATTTCCTGAAGCCGTCATCCTGAAAAGGCGACCGGGCGGCTACCCCCGCCATGCCAATCCCCGGGCACCTTTGACAAGAATGGACTTCGTTCTTACAAATGATTAAAGGGCGATCGTTAGTGGCGGATAACGAAGGACCGCCAACGCATTCCGCCCCATGTCTTTTGCCAACAGGAGCGCCGCTGATGGAACTATCCGAATATTTCGAAAAAGCCAAAGGCCTCGGCGTGCTGGCGACGGTCAACGGATGCGGTCATGTGGATACGGCCCTATACAGCCGTCCCCACTTCATGGAGGACGGCACAGTCGCCTTCGTCATGAAGAACAGGCTGTCCCACGCCAACCTTCAGGCCAACCCGTTTGCCAGCTATCTCTTTGTGGAGAAGGGCTCCGGCTATCAAGGCAAACGGCTGTATCTGCGCAAAGTCGGGGAAGAGCAGGAAACCGAACGGCTATACCATCTCCGGCGCCGCCAGGCGCCGCCGGATGTCGATCCCCGTGATACCCCCCGCTTTCTGGTGTTCTTCGAATTGGAGCAGGTGCGCCCGCTGGTGGGCGACGGCGAATACGCCTGAAGGATGGATCGCCCGCAGGGAACGCCTCGGCCGGCGGTCGAAACGCTTTTCGGCGCATGCCGTTCCCCATCAGGTTGTGCAAGCATTTGCCGGCATCGACCCGCCGGTATATTGTCGGTGGGCAGGTTGTGCTTTGGGGATTCCCTCTGCCGTCCGATCCACCGCCTTACCGGCCGGCTCCCGGCGATGCCCAAGCGCCGCAGCCTTTAAGCCGGCTTGCGACTTGTCGCTCTGCAAATTTCCGATACACGTTGTCACGACCTGGACTACGTTGTTTAGCCGGACCGAATACAGGATGGGCCCTATAGCATTTGGAACGCGTCTATTTTATCGATGAGGATCGTGATAAGGGTGGGGCTACCGCAAACTCATTTCGATAAAGGAGTCGTTTGAATCCCGATGGGTTCGGGCCGTTCCGCAATGCCGCATGCCGCTTTGCCACGCCAGATTTGCGCCGCACTTCAGCACCATCAGCAGGAAGAATTTGATAAGGCTCGCCACGAATATCTGAACGCCCTGGCGACCGGACCGCGGAATCCCCGTCTGACTTACCTGTTGACCTGCCTGGAAATCCATTCCGGCAACATCGAATCCGCCAAAGCCTGGTTTCGCAGGGGGGTGCGCCGGGATATCGGCACCGGCGGCCCCCCTTCGCCCACCGCTATCGATGTCCCAGCGGCCTTCCAGGAGGCCCTGCATGCCGACCCCCGACCGGTTGTCATCTGCCGCGAGTTGAGCTTGAACCTCCCTTCCCGGGCAGAATTCCAGCCCATCCTGGTGGCGCTGAAAGCCTGGTTGAAGTTTGCTCCCAAAGATACAACCGCGCTGGAGCGCTTTGCCGACCTGGCCGGTCGATTAGGGGATCATGTCCTGGCGGCCGCTTTGCTGCAACAGGCCCAGCGCCTCGATCCCGCCAACGCCGTTCTCCCCTTCAAACGCGGCAATGCCCTCAACGAGCGGGGTGAACTTCGCCAAGCCCTTGCGGCGTATGATGAGGCGGTGCGCATCGATAGCGGCTTGTGGGCCGCGCATGTCAACACGGCCGCAACGCTTCAGAAGATCGGCCGCACGGCCGCTGCTGAGCACCGCCTCCGGAAAGTGCTGACGGACCACCCCCGCCATCCGGACGCCCTGTACACCCTGGCGGAGATTCTTTTCCAGGACGGACGCCTCCAGGAAGCCGTCCGGTATTATGGGGAAACAGTGGCGGCCGTCCCGGAGCATGCCGCAGCCTGGCTGCATCAGGCCCACGCCTGGAAGCGCCTGGGGCTGACCCGCAAAGCGGTCCAGGCTTATCGGCAGGCGGCGGCCCTGCTGCCCGACCGGCCGGATATCCATTTCAACCTGGGGGCCGCCCTCCACGGACTGAAGGATTTCCAAGGGGCCGAGGAGGCCCTGGTCCGCGCTGAAGCCCTCGATCCGGACGATCCCGCCACGGGCTATTTGCTGAAGGCCGTGCGACAGGAAACGGTTTCACACGCCCCGCGCGCCTATGTCGAAGCCCTTTTCGATCGGTATGCGGCCTCCTTCGACCGTCACATGAAAGGCCTTTTGCAGTACCGCATTCCGAAATACCTGCGCCGGCATCTCAAGCCGCACGCCAAACAGCGCGGCGGCTTCGGCCATATGCTGGATGTGGGCTGCGGGACGGGCCTGGCCGGCGCGGCCCTACGGGATATGGTCCGGCACATGACCGGGGTGGATGTCGCCCGCCCTATTTTGGAACGCGCGGCGCGCAAGAAGATATACGATCACCTGGTCCGGGACGACTTCCGGCATTATCTGGCCGCTGTTTCGGAAAGGTTTGAGCTTGTTGTGGCGGCGGATGTCTTTATCTACACGGGAGATTTGGATCCGGTGCTGGCCCTGATCCGGAAGCGCTTGTCGCCTAAAGGTTGCCTGGCGTTTTCGGTCGAAAAGGATACGGCGGGCGAGTTCCGTCTGCAGCGTTCCGGCCGCTTCGCCCATTCCCGGGACTACATTGTCCGGTTGGCGGATAAACACGGCTATATCATTGAAACCGCCCGCCCAGTGCCTGTGCGCATGGAAAACAACCAGTGGGTCGGCGGCCTCCTGTTCGTGATGACGGTCGGTTAGGGGGGCAGCATCAGGAGACAGGCTCGCCGAGGGCTTCGAGCCGCTTGCGGGCCGCCTCGACGACCCGCGGGTCATCGTCGTTTGCGATCACCTGCTGGAGCAGTTCAGTATTCTCTTCGCTCTGGACGGCTCCGATACGGACCTCCGGATTCGAATGGGCGATTTTGGGCAGAAAAAAGTCGCGGAACTTCATAGGCTTCCTCCTTGTCGGCAGTTATGGCGGCCATACCGGCCGATGGGGCCGGCGACCTAAGCGGCCATTTCTTCCAGACGGGCCAAGGCCTTTTCCCGGATGTCGGTATCGGGATCCTCCCTGGCGATCTGGCTGAGCAATTCGGTACTTTTCATTTGCGCGATGGCGTTGAGGCGCACCTCGGTGACCGTTTTTCTGCCGGGCTGCAGTTGGCCTCGTGTGGCTTTGATCCAGAAATAGATGCCGAAGAATAGAAAAACGATGGCCAGGGCCATCAGAAAATAGACACCGGGCGGTTCCGTTTGCAGAAAGGGAAATTCCAGGATGCTGGCCCCCAGGAAGAGTGCGCCGGTGGCCGCAATGGCCGTGGCGATCAACTGGGGGTGCCGTTCCAAAAGTTTCATCGCTCCTCCCTTCTTTGTTACAGCATGGCGCTTTGCGTCTCTGAATTCCATATTAACGGAGCTTGCCGGTTGCGGAAATGGAGTCCATTATGTAGAGGACTTCATTAAAGGGAGTAGATTTCTGGGCTCCGTATGGCGGAACCAGGCCGTGCGCCATTGTCGCCGCCATCGGGCGCGAGCAGGCTTAGGAAAGCAAAACCACACCATGGCCGAAGGATACCTTCAGCACAGCTTATTGCAGCGAACCCGGCATTTGCTGATGCGCCACGGCCGGGCCGCCACCTGCTGGCAGATCCTGCACCCGGACTTGTCCCTGTGGTTCCCGGTGCAGGGCGACGGGGTTGTCGGGTTTGCCCGTTATGGCCGGACCCGCATTGCGGCCGGGGAGCCGGTGTGTGCCGTGGAACGCCTGGTCGCCCTCAGTCGGGAATTCGAGCAGGACGCCGTGCAGTCCGGGGAAGGGGTCTGCTACCTGGCGGCCGAGGGAAGCCTGGTGGAACGCTTGGAGAGGGACGGGCGCCACCAGGTGCTGCCCATCGGCGCCCAGCCGGTCTGGGAGCCGGCCGTGCTGGCCGCCTGTTTCGACGACAAGGCCACGCTGCGCTATCAGGTCAACCGGGCCCGCAACAAGGGGCTGCGGATCGAGGAGTGGCCTGCGGAGCGGTTTGACCATCCGGATCTGCCGCGCTGTCTGGCGCGCTGGCTGGCCTCCAAGCCCCTGCCGCCCCTGGGGTTCATGACCGACCCCTATCTCCTGTCCCGCATGGACGGCCGCCGACTCCTAGTGGCCGAGGTCGACGGCGCGCCGGTGGGGTATACCGTATTGTCCCCGGTGCCGGCACGCCAAGGCTGGCTGGTGGAGCAGATCGTGCGCTGCGACGGCGCCCCCAACGGGACGGCCGAAAGCCTGGTGGCGGCCGCGGCCCGTAGCGCGGCGGATACCGGCGGCCGCTTCATTACCCTGGGAACATCGCCCCTGTCCCGCCGGGGCCGACGTCTTTCCCGCCGCCATCCCTTCTGGCTGCGGGCCGGCATGGCCTGGATGCGGGCCCATGGGAGCCGATTCTACAATTTCCGGGGGCTGGAGCATTTCAAAGGCAAGTTCGGACCCCAGACCTGGGAGCCGGTCTACGCCGTGGTTGCCGATCCGCGCCTGCGGCCGGCTGCTTTGTATGCGGTCATGGGCGCCTTCACCGGGCGCTCCCCCCTCCTGGCAGGCCTCCAGGCTGTCGGGACGGGTGCGATGGTGGAAATGCAGCGACTGGCCCGGCGTATGGGCTGGAAGGGTTGAGGACCCGCACAACCTCGCCGCGAAAAAAAATCTATCCGATTGTGTTCTATCGACTGCAATCGTAATCTTCTATAAAGCGTTGTTATCTGGCCAGGAAAAGTTGAAACGATCGATGATGGAAACGACTTTAAAAGAGAGTTTGAAGAGATAACGCTACCTGATACTTAAATTCCAATGGAAGGCGAACATAATACTGGTACGGTGTAAATATGAAATCTAATAAATTGACATACCCGGAGATTATTATCATTGGCGGGATAGAGCACAGCGGCAAAAGGAATATGTCAAAGGGACAGATTCTTATCCCTTACACTGATGCACCAAATGTTTGCGTTGGTGATGTTGTCGTCAAAAAATCTGACAAAAAGGATACATACTTAAAGGTCACGGGCATTTCTTTTATCGAAGACGGTTCTTTTGGGATTGGCACTGATCATCCCCATCTGCTCGCGTTAAAGGTCGCAAACACAAGTACCCAACCTCAGGCGCTAAAAAATACATCATCGACTGCCGAGGTCAGTTCTGTACCTGGCGAAGAAAATATAGACAGCCAAAAAAGAACAAAGATTAAAACAATAAGTATGCAGCACTTTATGAAGCATGTTGTCAAGAACTGGGGCGAGGAGCCAACATCGACTGAAAAACCCCTTGTGCAGGATGCCTCTGTCGTTAGAGTGCCCAGTGAGGAAACGTCTGCGATGTCAAGCACCGACAAAAGACTTTGCGCGCCTACTGGCAAGGCGGGCACAGCAAGAACGAAAACGGAGGTCAGGGTACTAAAATCTGAAAGCGAATTGAAAGCCTTGGCCCCCATTATTTCGCAGCTCAGACCACATTTTGACTTAAATGAATTGGTTGCCCGCATAAAGATTCAGCGAAAAAGGGGCTATAAGCTGGCATACGTTGTTTCCGGCGAAAAGGTATTATGTGTCGCGGGCTTTGTGACAGGCTATAAATTAGCCTGGGGAAAGCATATCTACATAGACGATCTGGTAACTAGCGAAGAACATCATTCAGCAGACGCGGGAAAGATTCTGATGGAATGGTTCAAGACTTACGCAAAGGAAAACGGCTACGAAACAATTCACCTGGATGCTTCCGTTTTAGGGTTCTCTTCGCATAAATTTTACCTTGAAAGTGGCTTCCATATTGATAGTCATCACTTTTCTATAAATTTAATCGACTGATTTCGCCCCGTCGTGATATTGCCAACCGGCCGCCCCTTATAAATTATCTGTCCAGGTAAATTCAACCGACACAAAAAATCGCGCGGCTGATTTGCAACGTTAACCTGAAAGGAAAAAATGAAAGTTTCAATCTTGAATAATACCGCATTTCAGAGGAGTAAATGATGAAAACAGAAGGGCTATCCTTTCTGTTCAGCGGCCTATGAACCACGCGTCATGTCATCGCACTTTCGGGGAAGCATGAAATTACGCAATCACGTGAAGTTGTTGATATACGTCACCCTGGCATGGTTTTTATTCTGGGTTGCCGGGCTGCCGGATTACTATCAGCAGTATTCAACCGTAACCATGATCATTTTTGATGTGGCTGTTTTGCCGCCGATATGGTTCGTTATCTATAAAAGCGTCAGAAAGGCAAGGCCGGGCAGAGCCTTCCTGGCCTCCTTGTGGTGGGCGTTCTACATCACGATACCGCTGTTCATCTATGATCTTGTGTATGCCGGCCTCTGTCTCGGATACGGCTTAAGCTTCCTGTGGAAATTTTGGTATCTGACGGTCTACTATGTGTTGCCTTGGTTGTTTTTCCCTCCGACGGGATGGTTTGTAGATAAACGGCACCATACAACCGCAAACCGGATCGATCCTTAACGGGCGGCCCGAAACCACCTCCCCTTAATGACGCTCAGGGAACATTCCCAAGGGTTTCAATGAGCCGTTGAAATTCGGGATGGGTCTGTAAAAGCTCGCGGCCGGCGATCTGCAATTGGTCCACTTCTTCCGTGCTCAATGTGAAATTGGTGGGGATCTGGTTGAAAAACAATCGGCGGTCGCTATCCGCGATCTGATTGAAATCGACCGTAATAAAGTAGGACGCGATGGGCGCATCCGCTGTCGCCAGCTCCGATGTCCAGCGCTGGATGCTGTTCTGGAGCAGTTCCAAGGTGGCCGCATTGGTGCGGTGAAGCGGAATGTCGGTTACGGCGTTGACGATATCCTCCATCGCCGGTTCTCGGTTTGACATCTCCATTTCGTACAGCGGTGTGGTCGAGGCATTGACCGCGATCACGATGAAATAGGGTTTGGGTCGTTCTCCAAGGTGCTCCAACAGCTTTTTCGCACCGCCTGCGGCCTCGGTCATTTCATAAATCGACAGCAGCCCCAGATTATCGGTGATGCCCCCGTCCACCAGATGGATATATTGGCGCTGATCCTTGATATCATAGCTCTGCAGCCCGCTGACGATTTGTGACAGCTGGGGGGAGCGGATATTATCTTCGGCGGCCGCGAACATGCTCCGGGGGGAAGGCCGGCATCCGGGATGATTTTTCAATACGACCGGATTGAAGATGACCGGCACCGCCGAAGAGGCGGCCACGGCCCTGGATATGGGGAAGGTTGAGAGATCGGAACACAGGAGATCGAAATAGTCCTGTAAAAAAGAAAACCGCACGCCCCGTCCAAGATCAGTGGCGTTGATGATGATGAGCGGTCCGTTCCGGCGTTTCAGATCGGCGAACGTTGCCCCGTGGAAAATATAGTCATCATAGATATCGATCGCCATTTCGGTCCGGCCCCGGGAGGAGAACCACAGGGACGGGTCGAGAAATCCATCGATCAGGTGTTCGGACAGGTCGCGCCGCAGGAAATCATTTTCAAAACGGTTGAACATCTTGTCGCCGTGCAAGCCGAAATAGGCCGCGGTAAAGCTGCCGCCTGATACGGCACTGATGGCATCGATTTCATCGAGCAGGCGTATCGGTTGTCCGTCGATTGTAACCGTTGTATCGCGCAAGCCTTGCAGCACGCCACAGGCCAGGGCCGCGGCCCGGGTGCCACCGCCCGAGAAAGCCAGTATGAGGGTGATGCGGTTGGGGTCCCGGGCATGAACGGCATCGCGCAACGCGTAGGCTTCCGCAGGAGACGGGCCGGTATAGGGCGTGTTGTCAATTTTTCCGTAAGTAGCGCAGGCCCAGAGAAACAAGGGCATCAATGCCATCGAAGCGGCCGTGCGCAAATAGCGGGGCATACCATAATCCTCCCAAGAGCGTGTGAACGCTGGTCTTTACTAATGTCGCCGGATAGGCCCCGGCATTATTCGAGGGCAGGGCTTGCTAAACGGCCGGTTACAGTTTCGGGGGATGATCCTACCACATCGCGTCTCTTTCGAAAAATCACCTCTTTGGTTGACCAGGGAATGCAAGACCGGTAGATCAATGGCACGGGACCCCGGACGGTAATCTATCGGTACCCATAAGCGGGAAGTCTTGTTGGTCGAAGCATGTTGCCATAGGCCGTGTGGGTTATATCGCGAAGGTTGGCGAGGCGCTGAAAATTCCGGCCAGTGTGCGCCAAATCCGTAAGGTTGCCGCAATGAATGGGATGTATTGGAAAGGCTGTTTAAGTCCAGAGATGATGCCATCGCATGGCTAACTGGATAGCGGGATAGGGCCATACTCCATAGAGACTATGGGCACCGACAAAGCATGCCCTAGCGGGATCGGGTCCCAGCATTTAACAGAAATCCTGCTTCAAATAACTTTAATGGGGGCAGGTTTCAACTATTGACAGAAATTCAACTTTAAATGCATTGCAAATTGTCAAATGTTGAGACTTTGGGCCCCCTGCCGATTTTCTTCTTAAAATAGTGCCAGAACTTTGCATGGAAATGAATGCGCTATTTCCTCATTACATATCAGATACCGTTGATGTTTATCGCCGGGTTTATCGGGTTCTGCATTCTGATATGGGCTTACTGGTCGATAGCCGCCTGGATATCGACGCGTCTGGGACCGCGCTGCAAAGCACGCTCCGCACTATCGACCGTCGCCGTCTTTGCCGCCGCCATCAGTCTTTTTCTAATGTTGCACTACGTTCCCGACTACTTCAATGACGGTCGTATAACGAAGATATACATCCTACGGAAAGCCGCGGCCCGGCGGCTGGTGGTATGGTTTACCAGAGAAGATAACCCGGCCGGCATGGCCGGCGTCTACTCGCAGCGCATCAAAAGTTTCGACCTGGATACGGGAAGGCTGCAGGGCCGTTTGACCCTCGCGCGTCGCCACACATTTAACGATTATCGTATTTTCGGGCCGTGTGGCCCATTTGCCTGGGGCTGTTCGGCCCGGCATGGCATCGCCTACCTTAACCTGTTCGAGACCAAGGTGATTGCCGATGAACAGGGAATTCTGAAACGCAACCCTGTTTTAGGCGATCGCGTCCGGTTGGTATCCGGGCCGTATGACAGGCAATTCGATCCGGTGACTTGCGGCATATGTGTTTTTACGCGCGAATCTGGGTGCCGCATAAAAGTGCCCTGCTGGGTGAGTATGCCCTGCTGCTGTCCTATGTGAATTCTGATGGTACAACGCTCAAGACCATTAATGTCAGCGAACTTGTTCCGGGCGAGGCCTTGAACATCATAGGGACGGTTTGTTCCGGAGGGGAAATCCTGATTCTTGTCGGTGCCGGTCATAGCTCCCGGATCACTATCCTGGGATTTTCATTGTCGGTCCTGCATACCGATGCCCGAACAGGAGATCTGATACGAATGCAAACCCTGTTTTAAACCCGGGCCAATGTGAAGCGGCTCCCGGCATTATTCTGGCCGGTGGGGCACCCCTCGATCCCGGGGATAGGACACCGTCCACTATGGAGAAGCGCGTGCGCCTTGTTCTTGGGGGCCGGTGGGGATTTAGAAACCGCATCCAATAGTGCGGTGGCGGTTTCCGTCATTTTGCTGCGATCGCCAAACGTTATGAACCAATTTCCCTCATTCGGGTACTGAGGATCAGACGGCACGTGTTGGGGCGGTGGGTCAATCCCCCTTCAAGGCTTGCGATAACAGGTTTATTCCGGGGAGGGTTTGATGAAACGAATTTCGGTGGTGCTGCAAGGCCTTCTTATTTTAATCGTGGCGCTGATGCCCGTATCTACCCGGGCAGCCTCCAAACCCGGGCTGCCATCCGCAGCCAAGACTCCGGCGGCGGTGTCCAAACCTTCCGTCCAGCCGGCAACGGTGCCGGTGCCGGGCAAGGCCCAGGCACCGAAGGCCGCCCTGCCCGATCTGGTGGTCACGGACATCGCTTTGGATGACGCCTGCCAGCTTAAGGTCACCGTCAGGAACGCCGGACAGGGCATGGTCAAACCGCAGGAGTTTCAACGGCTGAGAATCAAAGTCACCTATGCGGGGGCAAAGTCCGCCGAACTGTTCGTGTCCAAGCTGTCGCGAGGGGCCGCGGCTCTTAGGCCGGGTACCGAGGCCACCCTCGCCACGGCCATTCACTTGGTCAAGAGCGGACTGGTCACGGCCGAGTTCGACAGCCGGCAGGCGGTCGCTGAATCCGATGAAAAAAACAACCAAATGCGCAAGGTGCTCAATCCGCGTTGCACAACGGCAACCCGGAAAATCAGGCCCATACCGCCCCAAGGGGTAGACAAGACCGTGAAGCCAAAAGACAATCGGCCGCTGGCTTTCACTAATATGGCGGGTCGCAGGAAAGGTGAGGTCAACTTAATCCTTGCAAACCACGGCATTTCCGTACAGCAGCCCATGGGGGACAGGGTTTATCCCCAAGGCAGCGTGGTGCAGATTGCCTGGTCGGACTCCAGGCCGGCGGACGATGTCCACAGCGAACGGGGGAATTTTATTTTCAACATCCGCCGGCATGGTGATGCCGGTGAGGACGCCTGTTTCTGGTGTGGTCGTGAGGTGGGCCGGGGCGCCGTCGCCGAGCCTGCCATCAGCGCCCGTATTCCCGATGATATACCGAACGGGCGGGATTATTACCTGCGCGTCTATTCCACGGACAACCCTGAAGTTTACGGGGACAGCGCTTCTTTCCGCATCGGTCCGAGGGGGGCGGAAGCCGTTGTCGATCTCCATGACCCGCCGCCCTGTCCGGACTGGGTGGACGATAGGTACTGCCATGCCAACTCGTGGTATCGCGTGGGGCAACCCCTTGGCTTCACGCTGAGGGGCTCGGTGGATGGGGCGGTCATCGAAGAAATCATCCGCGCGCGGATTGAGCCGATCTACCGCCCTTTTCCTGCTACACCGATGTTTTTGCGGGAGGTGGTCAACTTTACGTCCGCTGAATTCAGCTGGACACCATCGCTGCGGATGACGACGAGAGAGGATTATCACATCGTGGTCGAGTACCGGATGCAGCATGATCGTGCCGATGCAAACAGGGTCGCCTATTCCGAGCGCATCCGCTTGAATCCGCCCTGGTCGGAACCGGACACCACGGGCGATAACCAGATTGTTATTCGATACCCGGAGGACGGCGACACCATTTACACCGGTTCGCACTCGGAACTGATGGTCCAGTGGCGCTGCGAGCGGTGCGCCGATATCGACGATCTCTCCTATACCAAGGTATTGCTTAAAGGTGGCGAAGAACTGCAACGTATCGGCCCCACCCATTCCGGCGGCGATCGCTCTCCCACGGGCCGGTTCAACATTTATGGGTGCCTGAGCGGATCGGACTACCAGGTCAGGATCGAGCTCAACCGGTGGAACTATGATACCGAGAGGCCGGAAATGATCGCTTCGGATACGACGGAGAATTTTACCATTATGAATAATACCATGGGAGGGGCTTCCGAGTGACGCACCGCCCGTTGCAGGAGGGTGTGTCCTGAGAGTGCTTTAAACAGCGGCAAGGCGGTGGGGCTTATCCTATTGGCATTGGCGCAGTCAAGTGGTCCCCCAAATCCAGGACAATCATGTCATCATGGCGCTGGTTAGGATGGGGAAGAGAAAGTGAACAGGATTTTATGGGCAACGCTGCTCTCGCTTCTTTCATTGGGCTGTTGTGGGCCGGCGACCCAGAGCAAGGCGCAATTATCCTATGGCGGCCATCTGTTTGCCATCCCGGCCAATGCCTCGGCTATTCTGAGCACGGGGGACGAAGAGAATATTCTGATTTTCCGGTATGGGGCGGATAAAGGAAAGCGATACCTGGGATTTTCCGATATGGCGGCCGATCGATCGCTGGATTGGGGGTGCCCGCTGCCCGTCTTTTGGGCGGCTGTTTTTGAGGATGGGGCCGATGCCGGCTGCAACAAGGAACAAATAGATGCCTTCCATAAAGGGTTTGTGGAAACGCAGGAGACCGGCGTATGGTCAGGTGAAAATATGACGGTTTACTACAGCATTGGTGCTGAACACTCATTTTTGTTTGTGTTGGATAAAGCGGGTAAGGCGCTTAAAATTGACACTGATTTTTTAACTAAAAAGGAACTTCAGGATTTGGTGGGCGGTGCGTTGTAATGCAGGAACGCCTGGCTCGCGGGGCACGATGAATCATCTCACCATTCAATCCCAGGTTGACGCCGGTCTTGACGGCATCGTGACGTACTTGTTCGTCGACGGCCAACGGCTGGTGGATTTCAAGAAGCGTTCGTTGTCCGTCGACCTGAACGCATTGGAGCAGTCCGTTCGCCACGCGGGCGATTTCTATATCGTAACCTGCATCTGCGGCTATCCAAGCTGTGGCCGTATCAAGCAGGGAATCCAGGTCAGCCACACCCAAAGGGGCATTGGCTGGATCGTTCATGGTTTTGGAACGACAAAAACATTTTTATTCGCGCCTGGGGAATACCGCGCTGAGGTCTATCGCGGCATCCGGGAATTAAAGCAATTGATGGCTCGCCACGATTTGGATGTCGCGCCGGAAATCAATAAATTCATATACGGGGGCAAGCAGGCGCCGCAATCTTAAAACAGTGTCTGGATAGGGCAGCAAACAATAGGCGGCACACATAACAGCGGACCGGTTTGGGCAGGCCGCACTTCTTTTTTGTAGAAACCTTGGTGCCCTCTTACGATCTGGTTGAATACCAACGAGGCGGGATACGGGAAAGCAGATAAACTTGCATTTCACGACATCTCGGCGGAAAGGGTGAATCTGAATATGAATCGCAGCGCCGGCCAAAAATCCACCATCGATCCATCGCCAGGCATAGAGACAAACGATGCTCTTCGGAAAACATTTTGCCCTTGGCACAACTGCTTTTCAGACCATTGGCCCCTGCGATCAGGCCGGTTCAGGCACGCCATACGAATCGTCCTTTTGACCGTCTTATGCCTATGGCCGGCCCTTTGTTTTGCCGGAACGGATGGCCTCAAGTTAATCGTTCCCGGACAGTATATCCTGATCGGCAAGGCGCTGGACTCGGAAGCGACTTTCAGCGGTAAAGTCGTGATTGAGGAATCCGGCGACGGATTTACGGTGAAACGTACGGTGGATGGCAGGGACATCGTTGGCCACGGTGCGATCGAGACGGCGCTGAATGGGGATGCCGAGGTACTGCGCATCCGGTTTCGCGACAACGGCCTGGATTATGAGGAAACCTGCATGGTGGGCTCCGATCTCGACAACTATGCCCGGATCAGCTGCTATCTCTACCGTCCGGGTACCCATACGACGAACCCCGGCCTGGAGGTGCTATTCCATGATCATGCGGCACCGTAAAACCTGCGTCAACCTGCTCAACGACATGGAGCACAGTATTTCCTACATGGCCTCAACAGCTTAGCGTGTATCGCAAAGCACTTCTCAGCGCGCCAGACGGAAATCCACATCAACTTTTTTCTCTCCCCCCAGCGACAGTCGGCTGACCACCGGCGGGGTGGCGGCGATGACCTTGCCGCTCCGGATCACGAAGAGCCGTGCCGGGCGCAGGCGGATCGCTTCGTGGACATCCCCGGCCTGCAGTACCACCATGTCGGCGCGGCAGCCCGGTTCCAGGCCGTAGCCGTCCAGCCCCAATACCCGGGCGCCGTTGACGGTCACCGCGTCGAAGATCTGCCGGATTTCCTCCATGCCGGTCATCTGGGCCACGTGCAGACCCATGTGGGCCACCTCCAGCATGTCGTGGGAGCCGAAGCTGTACCAGGGATCCATGACGCAGTCGTGGCCGAAGGCCACGTTGACCCCGGCGGCGAGCAGTTCCTTCACGCGCGTCATGCCGCGGCGCTTGGGGTAGCTGTCGTGGCGCCCCTGCAGGGTGATGTTGATCAGGGGGTTGGCCACGGCGTGGACCTGGGCCTCGGCCATCAGGGGCAGCAGCTTGGAGACGTAGTAGTTGTCCATGGAGTGCATGCTGGTGAGATGCGAGCCGGTCACCCGGCCGTGCAGGCCCAGCCGCTGGGTGTGGAAGGCCAGGGTCTCGATGTGCCGGGACCAGGGATCGTCGCTTTCGTCGCAGTGCATGTCCACCATCAGCCCCCGTTCGGCGGCCAGCTCACACAGCCGGCGGATGGATTCGGCCCCCTGGTCCATGGTGCGCTCGAAGTGGGGAATCCCGCCCACCACGTCCACGCCCCTATCCAGGGCGCGGGTTAAATTCGCCAGGGCGCCGGGGCTGCGCAGCGCCCCGTCCTGGGGAAAGGCCACCAGCTGCAGATCGATGTAGGTCTTGAACTGCTCGCGCACCGCCAGGAGCGCCTCCACGGCCAGCAGGCGGGGGTCGCAGACGTCCACGTGGCTGCGGATGGCGAGCGTGCCCCGGGCGATGGCCCAGTGGCACAGCTTTTCGGCGCGTTCCCGGATGGCGTCAACCGTGAGGCTGGGTTTGAGCTCGCCCCACAATGCGATCCCTTCCAGAAGAGTGCCGCTCTGGTTGACCCGCGGCAGGCCGTAGCTCAGGGTAGCGTCCATATGAAAGTGGCTGTCCACAAAAGGCGGGCTGACCAGGTAGCCGGCGGCGTCGACGACCTCTGCCGCCTGTCCGTCAATAGCAACGTCCACGGCCGCGATGCGCCCGTCCTTCACGGCGATGGTCATTCCCTTGCGCCCGTCGGGCAGGCTGGCGTTTTTCACCATCAGATCGAACATCAGCGTTGCTCCTTTCTAAAGGGGACCAGCAGGGCCGCCGGCGCCTTGGCGTTGCGCGATACCAGGGCCATGCCCACGATGGTCAGCACGAAGGGCATCATGAGGAACACTTCGTAGGGCAAATTGAAGGCGCTGGCCTGCAGCCGCAGCTGCAAGGCGTCGATGAAGGCGAAGAGCAGGGCGCCGGCCGCGCTCTTCCAGGGGTTCCACTGGCCGAAGACCACCAGGGCGATGCACACCCAGCCGCGCCCCGAAATCACCCCGAAGGTGTAGGCGTTGTATTGGGCCATGGAGAGAAAGGCGCCGGCCAGCCCCATGAGGGCGCCGGAAAGCAGCAAGGCCTGGTAGCGCACCTTGATCACGCTCACCCCGGCGGTGAAGGCGGCGTGGGGATTTTCGCCCACCGTGCGCAGGTTCAGCCCCCAGGGCGTGGCGCGCAGCACCCAGGCCGCAATCGGTATCAGCATGAAAGCCAGGTAGACCAGGGCGAAGTGATCGAAGAGGATCGGCCCCAGGACCGGAATGGATGCCAGGCCCGGGAGGGGCAGGGGCTTAAAGGCGGTAATCTTGGGAATCGTTGAGGGCTGGCCGAAGATCAGGCGGTAGAAGTAAAAGGAGAGCCCAGAGCAGAGCAGGGTCACGCCGATGCCCGATACATGCTGGCTGAGCCCCAGGCTGACGGTGAGCAGGCCCATGAGCAGGCCGGCCAGCATCCCGGTGGCCATGGCCGCGGCCACGCCCAGCCATAGGCTGCCTGAAAAGTAGGCCGCGGAGAAGCCGGTCATGGCAGACAGCATCATGATGCCTTCGATGCCCAGATTGAGAATGCCGGCGCGCTCGGCGAAGAGCTCGCCGATGGTCGCGAAGATCAGCGGCGTGGCGATGCGGATCAAGGCCGCGAAGAACCCCACCTGAAAAAGCTGCGCGAGAAGGTCATGCATGGGAGAAGCGCCTTATGCGGATGCGGTAGCGGGTGAAGAGCAGGGCCACCAGCATGGCCACCAGGGCCGTGCCCTGGATCACGTCGGCCAGGAAGACCGGAACGCCCGTGGCCCGTGACATGGCCTCGGCCCCGGTGATGATGACGGCGAAAAACAGGGCCGCCGGGATCACGCCCAGCGGATTGAGGCGGGCCAGCATGGCGATGACGATGCCGGTGTAGCCGTAGCCCGGCGAGAGCCCGGCCATGACCTGGAAGTGCAGCCCGCCGACCTCCCCCACCCCGGCCAGCCCGGCCAAGGCGCCGGAGACGGCCGCCGTGATGAGGATGACCCGGTCGATACTGAAGCCGGCGTAGCGCGCCGCCACGGGGTTTTCGCCCACGGCCTGGATGCTGAACCCCATGGTGGTGCGGCGCATGAGTAGCCAGGTGCCGGCCGTGGCGATAAAGGCCAGCAGCACCCCCAGGTGCAGCCGGGTGGCGTGCAGCAGGATGGGGAATTCGGCCTCCATGCGGATGTCCGGCGAGTCGGGGTAGCCGCTCAGGGGATCTTTCCAGGGGCCGTCCAGAAGGGCCATCATGCCGTAGAAGATGATGAAGTTGAGCAGCAGCGAGGTGACCACATCGTCCACCTTGAGGCGGGTCTTGAGCACGGCCGGGATTATGGCCCACAGGGCGCCGGCGGCGGCCCCGGCCAGGATCATGCCCGGGACCAGGGACCAGGCCGGCAGGGCTTCCAAGGCCCCCACGAAGGCGGCCGCCATGGCCCCGGCCAAAAGTTGCCCTTCGGCGCCGATGTTCCAGAAGCGTGCCCGGAAGGCCACGGCCACGGCCAGTCCGGTGAAGATCAGGGGGGTGGCTTTGACAAAGGTTTCCACCAGGTTGAAGCGGCTGGAAAGCGCGCTCAGGAAAAGCTTCTCGTAGGCGGTGAAGACGTTGGCTCCGGCCAGCAGGATCAGCCCGCTGCACAGTACCAGGGTGGCCGCCACGGCCAGCAGGGGCAGGCCCAGATTGAGCCACCAAGGCGTACGGTCACGGCTTTCCAGGGTCAGTCGCATCAGGCCGCCTCCCGTACGCCGGCCATCAGCAGACCTACCTGCTCGACGCTGGCGTCATCGACGGGAAGAATATCCATGATCCGCCCCTCGAACATCACGGCGATGCGGTCGCTGAGCAGAAAGATTTCCTCCAGGTCTTCGCTGATTACCAGTACCCCGCTGCCCTTTTCCCGCAGGTTGAAAAACTGTTCATGCACGAAGCCGGCCGCCGATACGTCCAGGCCGCGGGTGGGTTGGGCCGCCAGCAGGACGCGCGGATGCCAGGCCAGCTCCCGGGCCAGAAGGGCCTTTTGCAGGTTGCCCCCCGAGAGGGTGCCGGCCCGCACGCCGCTGCCGTCCGCCTGGATGCCGAACTGGGCGATGCGCTTCCGGGCAAATTGCCGGATGGCGCCCGGTTTGAGAAAACCGAAACGGCTGAAGCGTCGTTCCCGCACCCTGGGCAGGACGATGTTGGCGGCCAGCGGCAGGGTGGTGATCAGCCCGGTGCCCATGCGGTCCTCGGGAATCCGGCCGACCCCCAGGGCCTGCATGGCCCGCGGGGAGGGGGCTGCCACGCGCACGCCGTCCACCATCATCCGGCCGGCGGAAGGCTGCCGCACGCCGGCCACGACCTCGGCCAGTTCGCGCTGGCCGTTGCCCGAAACGCCGGCCACGCCGAGGATCTCGCCGGCATGCACCGTGAGGGAAATCCCCTTCAAGCCCTGGCGGGTGCCGTTGGCAGTCTTAATACCCTCCAGGGACAGCAGGGCCGCACCCGGGGCGACGGGCTGCTTCGTGGGCGGGGTGACCGTGCGGCCGCACATCAGTTCGGCCAGCTGGCGGCGGCTGGTATGCTCGTCGTTGGCCACCGCGGCCACCACCTTGCCCTGGCGCAGGATCACGACCCGGGTGGTGATGGCGCGCACCTCGTTGAGCTTGTGGCTGATGAAGATCACCCCCATGCCGTTTTGGGCCATGGCCGCCAGGGCCTGGAACAGCCCTTGGGCCTCCTGGGGGGTCAGGGCCGCCGTGGGTTCATCCAGGATCAGGATGCGCGCCCCGCGCACCAGGGCCTTGATGATCTCCAGGCGCTGCTGCTCGCCCACGGTGAGCTCCCCGGCCGCTGCCTGCGGGTCGAGGCTGAGTCCATACAAGGCACGGATCTCTTCCATGCGCTCCAGGACCCGGCCGCGGTCGAGGCGTCCCCGCTTGCCGCGCTGGCCCACCATGAGGTTCTCCAGTACGGAGTGCACGGGCACCAGGTGATAGTGCTGATGCACCATGCCCACCCCCAGGGCCAGAGCGTCGGCCGAACTGCGGATGGCCGCCGGTTTCCCGTCGATACGGATGGTCCCGCCATCGGCGTCGTAGCCCCCGAAGAGGATGTTCATCAGGGTGGTCTTGCCGGCGCCGTTTTCCCCCAGCAGGCCGACGATCTCGCCGGCTGCCAGGGTCAGGTCGATGCCGTCGTTGGCCGTGACCCGCCCGAAGCGTTTGGTGATGCCGCGCATTTCCAGCAGCGGCGGTTGGCTGGTCATAAGTTTCCCTGCTTAGAACCCTTCTCAAAAAAGTATTTTCGCCCGATATCGGCGTTGAAGCTTCGTTTCAAATCCTCGACATACTGGAGTATGCCTGCGGATTGATCCTCAGCTTCGCCTTGATCTCGAACGAAAACCCTAATTTTGAGATGGGTTCTATTTGTCATTGTTAATCTAAATCCTTCACCTCTGGTGGAGGACCCGGAGGGGTTCCAGCGATCCATTGTTATCTGTTTGGAAAACGTTCATTTTCTTGTTCGCGCAAGAAAACGAACCAAAAGAACGCGCCCGTGTCCCGCGGCCCCTTCGGGGATACCCTGCGCGTCGTCCAACCAGTCGATGAAGCGGCGCCTCGTGCCGCCATGCGGCGTTGTCAAGCTTGCTCGGGTGCTCACAATCTGGCGATTGCTGCGCGCCTCGCTTCGCCTGATGCCTTGCCTAACAGCACGATGCTTGCTGCATTGACCGATTGCAGCGGTCGGACGCGCCGAAACTCGTCCCGCTTTCAGCGGAACTCAGACAGTCGCCGCGTCTTTTTCGCCCACCGACGGGATGCTCGGCGCGGGACAAAGGGAAATTCAAACCCTAAAATCCAAAAACCGTTTTATAGCCCCCTACAAGGGGGCTTCCCGAGGTCTCCCGTTAGGCGGGAGGATCAGCACTGCCCATTCAGAAAGGATTGAGACTTACCAGAAGCTGATCGCAAAAACAGGATTTTTCCCCAAGTTCAAGGCGGGAACGTCTTTCAACCCGTAGGCGCCCCGAAGGAAGTGCCCTTGGGGTACATACTCCAGTATGTCGAGGATTTGAAAGACGTTTCCAACGCCGAAATTGGGGAAAAAGACGTTTTCAAGCAAAGCGTGTCCATTCAGAAATAGTAGATTTCGGTTCCCGGCAAGGCCCGAGCGAGGCTGACACCGCAGGCATAGTCACGCCATGGCGTGATCGAGGATGGCAGCCGAGCGAGAACGCCGACTTGTCCGCCAAAGGTGGATTTCCCCACCGGCGGCGGGCCGGGGGCCGAAAGATGCCGTTTCCGGTACATTTCCAAGAAGCTGATCTTAAAAACAAGATTTGGTTCCAAGTTCAAGGCGGGAGCGTCCTTTAACCCGCAGGCATACTTGAAGTATGTCGAGGAGTTAAAGGACGTTTCCAACGCCGAAATCGGGATCAAAGACGTTTTTAAGACAGCTTCTATTCGGATTTGGGGATCGATTCGTCAATATCCACCCGGAAAGTCCCGTCCAGGATTTCCTGTTTGCGCTTTTCCACCATCTCCTTGACCTCGCCCGGCAGCTTGGTCTCGAACTTGTGGTAGGGCGCCAGGTAGGACCCGCCCTTGGACATGTAGGAGAAGCCGCCGAAATCCTGGGCCGTGTAGACCCCGGCATTGACCAGGCTGACGGCCTGCTTGATCGTGGGCCACATGTCCCACACCGGGCCGGTGATGACCGTATCGGGTCCCAGGCTGGACTGGTCGGACATGTTGGAGATGGCCAGGACCCCCTTTTCGACCGCCGCCTCGACCACGCCGAAGCGCTCGGCGTAGATCACGTCCACTCCGGCCTCGATCTGGGCCAGGGCGGCTTCCTTGGCCTTGGGGGGATCGAAGAAGGAGCCGATGAAGGAGAACTTGCACTTCACGTCCTTGTTGACCTCCTTGGCCCCGGCATAGAAGGCGTTGGCCAGGCGGTTGACTTCGGGAATGGGCATGGCGGCCACCACGCCGATGATGTTGGTCTTGGTCATCTTGCCGGCGATCATGCCCGACAGGTAGGCCGGTTCGTGAATCCAGTTGTCGAACACGCCGAAGTTGGGCTCGGCCGGTCCGATGCCCGAGCCGAAGACGAAGGCCACGTTGGGATAGTCGCGGGCCACCCGGCGGGCGATGCGCTCGGCGCCGAAGGCGTCGCCGGTGATCAGCTGGTAGCCCTTTTCGGCGTACTCACGCATGACGCGGGCGAAATCGGCGGACTTGACGCTCTCCGAATAGTCGTAGACGATCCCCAGCTCGTCCTTGGCCTTGAGCAGGGCCACGTGGATCTGGTTGACCCAGGGCTCCTCGATGGGGGTCTCGAAGACCGCCGCCACCTTCAGCGGCTCGGCCGCCACGGCCGCGGGCATAACACCGACCACCATGGCCACCGCCAGAAACAGCACCGACATACCGAACCCCATTACCACCCCGTTGCATCGCTTCATTCCATTTCCTTTCCTGTGTTCTGTTTATAGAAGGACACTGATCCAGCGGTCGCGTCGCGCGGACCGACGAAAACCTTTGAGCCTACTGCAATCGTGGTGCCATCATCTCGCAGAGGCTGCGAACAATTGTAAAGTGCCGGCTATCAAGGCGATTTTGAAAAATCCCGGGCGGCGACGGTCATGAAAGCCCACAAATGCCGGGACGGATCTTTCGGTTTTGTCGGTCTATACAACAATTTTGTCCAAAATAGGAGCGAAAGAAGGGTGGTGCAGATGGCGATGATTGCAGGGACCGGGGCTTCCTATGGCAAATAAACGTTGCCGGCCTGGTGCCGCAGAATCGGTGACGGCTGAAAACAAGGCCTGATGATTATGCTGGATCCATCAGGCGAACGTCGGCGTGACATTTTACAACCAGGCCGATTTATGGTAGCCAAACTGTATACATCCCTTGCAGTTCAGCCGGCCTGTTATCCCGCTTATTCGGGTGCGCTTCCTGCGCACTTCTTCGAACCATACACGATGCAGCTTATAGAACATTATTGTGTTCTATAAATCCGATACAAAATCGTAATGTTCTATAATACTATGTTATCTGTAAATTATTATGAGTGAACTCCAAGATATTTTAAATGTGGTATCCCAAGTTTGTTTGGTTGTTTTTTCAATTACCACCGTAATAATGCTTTTTTACCTCAAAAAGCATGGGTATTCGCCTGAAGGGGTACATGTAAAACATAAATTTGATTTTAATTTAGATTTGCGGATTTTTGGTGATTTACGGAAGGGGTATCAAATCTTAAAAGATAATTCGATAATTCCAAGGATTAATTGCATAAGCATGTATCTTGGTATTTTTTGTGTGGTAACATATTTCATTATCACTGTGTGCAGTGAAGCAATGAGATAATTAAACCGTTCAGATAACCTGCGGCTGTATTGGATGCGGACCACTTCGCGGCCCACACCAATAAGCCTAATCGTTAGGCATCAGGATAAATATGTTTGAAGAAGTAGCTCGTCCTGTCCTCTATGAGTCTGAAGATGATAAGTTTACTTACTGGGGCAAAGGGTCATCAGTACTCATTGGCACATCTAAACATTTTTATTGGGTAACGGCAGAGCATGTTATTAGAAATTTAGGCGGTGATACAGACTCTCTTAGAATATTTCCGTCTAATAAATCGAAAATCTCAATTCCATTTAACGAGAAATATCAAATTGTACTAGATCAAAGTGAGGACGAAGAATTTAAGGACATTTTTGCACTACGAATAGACTTGGAGCTGTTCAAAGAAAAAGGAGATGCACCTCTATATGTTCAAGATATTGAGAACGGTGCATTTATTGCTGAAAATTTAAATTTAGGGGCATGTCTTTTAGTGATTGGTTTTCCATCTGAAATTCAATCGATAAACTATGATGAACTCAAAATCAAACACAAAAGGAGTTGGTTACCAGCAAGGTATATAGGGCAAAGTATAAGCGATCATTGTCATCAACTTCGTTTTTCTGATTCTGTTGAAATCGCAGATTATGATGGATTAAGTGGATCGCCTGTATTCTATAAAAAGGAGGCGCCTTATGTAAACGGCCAAAAAGCTATCATTCCCTTATTTGCAGGCCTATTGCTAAGAGGTAATGCTACAAACAAAATAGCACATTTTGTGAGCTCAAATGTTATAAAAAACCTCATACATAAGGCGGAAATTGCCTAACATTTTGCTGTACCAGATTCGGGCCAAAAAGCGGCCCTCTCTGGTGAGTAATGCGTTATGTTTTTGGGAATCATCATTAAAATTTTATCGAATAGCTAAAGGAATGAAGATGAAAATAAAGGCCGCAATACTCATAATTGGATCACTCCTGTGGGATTCTGATCAAGGAAATGACAAAGGTGCGCGGAAAAAATGGAGAAGTGCCAGGCTGAAAATGGAAGATAGGGTACATGTTAAGGCGCCAATCCGCTACGGTAGGTTTTCAGGAAGCCAGTCTAATCGACATTTCACCATGGTTTTCTCAACAGAATGTGAAGAACAAAATATATTTGGAACAGCATTTGTTGTTCCTTTCAAACGGGAAACGATAAGGTCATTCAAGGGGATCGAAAACCAAGCAAGATTTCTTTCAAAAGCTGAAGGAAAATCGGACGAAAAGCTTTGTAAAGGAAATAATGATAGCTGGTGCACAATTGGTGCAATTCTGAATCCAAAATTTGATAAAAAGTTGAAATTAAAATTTTTGACCTTCTGGAATGATTTGCTCAAAAAAGACGGATGGTTAAAAGATATTGATAAATACAAAATCGGTACTGAAAAATCAGTCTTGTCAGAATTCGGCGAAATCAAAATTGATTGGCCTAAAGCGATTGCTGAGAATGATCAAAAAATAATCGACAATATTGATATTGTTCTTGCAACATGCACCAAGCCAAACATCGATACTTATCCGAGTATAGAAGATCTCCGAAAAGATATAAATGCTGACAGCAGAAAATATTTTTTCAAAAATATTGAAAATGGAATAACTACTTTTCAAGACAGAGAAATATTGCATGCAGAAACATAACAAGGCAAATTAACTCGGATGCAAATTCCGCTGCGCTACATTTGCACCGGTTATTTGCGACGTTATATGCCATGAAAATGTCCCTTAATTTGATTCACTATTATGTGTGATGAAAAATCTATTTTACCCAGTTGTAGCGGAAGACAAACTTAATCCAGATTTTAAAAAAATATCAAGTTGGCCGGGAGCTGAACCTGGCCGTTTGATGACAAATTATATTTTCCAAAATTACAATGACAAAGATGGAAACTTCATAGAGCAATTTCAGACCACTGGTTTTGACGCCCGGATCTTTGAATTATATTTATTCGCCCTTTTTTCGAATTCTGGATACGAAATAATCCCAGACTATGCACGACCAGATTTTTTAATAAAGAAGGATGATATAACTGTTGCTATAGAAGCTACTACCGTAAATCCATCATACGGAAAAAACAAAACGGATATTGAGGCCAAAATTACTCCTGATAACGTAGAAATAAAACACGATCATGAGCTTCCAATAAAATTTGGTAGCCCGCTTTTCTCTAAACTTAATAAAAAATATTGGGAACTTGAACATTGTAAAAATATCCCGATTGTTTTTGCAATTGAAGCTTTTCATGAAAAAAACTCTTTCATATATTCTGACCATGGAATTGCACAGTATTTGTTTGGCCTTAAAGATACTCACAAGAGAGATAAAAATGGAAATTTAATTATTGATTATGAGGAAATTATTGACCACCAGTTTCAAGAAAAAACTATCCCTTCCAATTTTTTTGCTCAACCATGCGCTGAATATATTAGCGCTGTTGTATTCACTAATAGTGGCACTTGGCCAAAATTTAGCAGGATGGGATATCAGGCAGGTTACCATCGCGGCAATATAATGATGATTCGTCAAGGTACATGCTACCATGATGACCGTAATTCTGTTTCCCCGCTAATTTTTCAATATAATCTCGATGATCCTGTAGTTGATGAAACTTGGGAACAGGGCCTTGTTGTAATGCATAATCCAAATGCTTTATACCCATTGCCTCGTTATTTTCTTAAGTGTTCTGCAGTACATTTTTTTGAGGATTCAAAAGTAAAAACGGAGTGCCTTCCATTCCACCCATTCGGTTCGACAACTATAAATTCTTTACTTGAGGATGCGCATAAAGCTATTACTGTGGATATAAATCCAAATATCGTAAGCCTACTTAAAAGTGAGTTCGAAAATTATAAATTTGAAAGAATGCCTGGACCAGACAGTGTGACTGAGGAAAAAGAATGGTTTTCTGATAGAAACAATAATATTTTAGGGATTGTTTTCAGGGATAAAATAGATAATGATTACGGGTACCTTGTGTTAGGTAAAAATGAAAACGATTTTTTTTCTACAATTGATGTTGAGATTAATTTTGAGGACCGTAGTACCGCTAGGAATGAGCTATATATATCCATGGAAAAACACTTGAACAATAGCATATAATCGGGTAGCCGGGGGTTTTTCTCCCCCAGCCCCCACACCACCTATCAAGCGGGTCCGCACTAGGCGGTTCACAGAGCCTACTGGGCCGTAGCCGGGTAATGGATTTTCACCCATAGTTATGTGAGCCGAAGCGTTAGGGCAGTAGGTAAAGATATGCAGGTAATGGACCCTAAGGCGAGGTATATTTGGAAACAAAACACGATACCAGTCCTCTTTAGAAGAATGAAGCCTGATCCCTTATTGGTGAAGCTTCCTTATGCTGTTGATAATTATGAATGGTTGCGAAATGACCACCACCATAAGCCAAAGTGGAATTCACAGTATAAAGCGTGGGAAACACCAATTTCTTGGTTTGATGATATAGTCCAAAGAACACTTAGCAGGTTTGGCAAATTATATGTGATACAAGCGTACAAAGAGCAGCAGAAATGTGCCCCGGCTTGTTGGAATGCAAAAGGGTATCATTGTGAATGCTCCTGCATGGGAGAAAATCATGGTGTTGGACATCCCGGTGGAAGATGGCACGAAGTGGATGAAACCTTTGCATTTGAATGGGGACCTCTAAAATATGCGTGTAGGCTTATGTCAGCATCGAAAATAAAGAAGCCCTAACCGGTCGCTGGTGGGGACGGCGAGGGCCATGCCGCCCCACAGATCACCGTTGTGGCCCATAGGCACCGTTAGTATTGGGGTCAATTCTGCCCATGACCCAATTAAATTTCAAGATGAGTCATGAGCAGATTTGACCCCAAGAATTTAGCGGGTCATCATAACTCTCTGGCAAGCATGTAACTCAAAGTATTTATAGTATATTTTATTCCTCCCTAATATGTAAAAAGGGCTTCGGAATAATTGCCGAAGCCCTTATATAGTCGTTTGACAAAATTTCCCGAAGCCCCAGGGGTTTCGGAATCTTGCTATCTGGAATGGTAATGTAATGGTGCTGTCTCAAGACACTGGGGGGGGACCGCCTCGAATGATTTCTGTGTTAAGGATGGATAAAACCGGCAAATCTGTCAAAACGGTTTGGAATTTTGGACGATAGTGGCCGTCGGAGATGGTTTTATGATGGGTTGTACTTTACAGGTGAAAATTTTTAGAGTTAAATACTTAATAGTATTGCGGTGTTAAAAGTAGAATATCCACATAATAATTAATATACTCCCCAAATAAAGATGAAATTCAAATTTACCAAGGATTGGAAGCATTTTGAGAGAGTCGTTGCTGCGATTCATTCTGCTGAAATGGCTGGTGCAAATGTATTGTTAAATGAAAAAATAAAGGGGCGAGAGTTCGATGTTTCAATTCGTTTTAAAAATGGCCCTCACAGTTACTTAACACTAATCGAATGCAAAAAGTATAGCAACCCAATACCGGTAGAGAAAGTTGAAGCCTTCATTACTAAAAGTTCAGATGCAGGGGCAAACAAATCAATTATGTTTTCGAGCAGCGGCTTTCAATCTGGAGCAATTACTGCTGCAACTCGACACGGCATTGATCTTTATACAGTATATGGAAAAATTAAAATACCTGATGAAATAAAAGCAGGTGGGGAAACTGAGGCACTTAATGTTCGTGATATCATTTTCACCATAGGCGGTTCCGATTATCATTTTCCTTTGGAAGATGGTAAAATGGAATATCACGCTAAAAAATCATTTCTAACACATGGCGCAGAAAAAGTTACGGTAAATGAATTTCTTGAAGCTCGAAGTCACGAGTTATTTAAACTAAGCTCCGACACCGAAAAAGAAAAAGTTTATAATCAACCACCAGGAGTAAGATTAACAGCTCCAAATATGATTGAAAATGGTGAGGTTCAGAAAATAACGATATGCTACAAGAAGATGAAATTAGTAAACTTAAAACCTGGAACACCTGTAATGGACCACCATTTATTTGAAAAAATGGTTACTTATTACTGTATGAAAAATGAAGTTACAGGTGAAGAATCAACAATTATGGCATTAAGTGTTCACCTTGGGTTCGACACAAAAATCCAAAAGGGTAAATTCTACAGCAATCCAAATCTTGGAAATAGTTATTACATTGAAAGCATTAAAGATGGCATTGCTAAAATCTACCTATTGGAGAGCTATAGTATGGGAAATTTGGTACAAGCAGTTTATATGCAAAGCATTAAATATCAGTATCAATTTGTTTTGATTTCAGATCTTCGTGAGGTTTCTCGGTTATCGAAACTATATTCGAAAATGAAAGAGAAGGAAAGGTGATCAAGGCGCTGCTGCTAATTCTAACTTCCCACTGGTTCTCGGGGGGTAACCGAGTCAGACCAATTCAACTAATAGATATCACATATGATACGCTCTTAAATCGCCCTAAAATGCCCCTATAACCGCATTTTTGACATCAGGAAATATTGGGGTCAAGTCTGCCCATGACCCAATTAAATTTCAAGATGAGTCATGAGCAGACATGACCCCAAGAAGGACATTTCCTGATAGACCTTTCGGTGAATAAGAGGCATAAAATAGAGGAGTTATTGGAAAAGATCGATGAATTTGAATTGATGGTTATAGAACATTTTGTGTTCTATATTCCGCAATTGTAATGTTCTATAATACTATGTTAGCTTCTGGACTTGATTCGTATGAAATCTTCTAAAATATCATCATTTTCAGGTTTTGAACGAATTCTCGAAAGAGAGAGTCATGCTTATATGTGGAGAGGTGTTTCAAAAAAAGAATATAAACTTATTCCTAAAGTTGCGAGAGATTGGCATTTAGGGCCTGAATTATTAAAATTGGCTGAAAAACAGCTTCTTGATCATTTTAGAATCCGTGCCACTCCTTTTTGCCAATTTATTCCGCAAACAGATTGGGAGTGGCTTGCATTAGCACAACATCATGGTCTCCCCACTAGACTTATAGATTGGACATGCAATCCACTTGTTGCTCTTTATTTTGCGTGCCGTGAAAAATCACAAAACGATGGCGTAGTCTATTTTGCAAAATGTATAAATGAAATAGACACTAAGGTCATTTTATCACCTTTTGATATTAAGGATGAAAGAAAGTGGAGCGCTCAACATTTTAACAATAGGCTTTCTTCGCAAAATGCTCTTTTTACTCTTTCCGAAAATCCCACAGTTCCTTTTAACAACGGAATATTTCATCGCGCCATAATCAAAGGTTCTTCAAAAAGTGATATTCTTTCTAAGTTGAAGCAGTTTGGCATTCATCAAGGTACAATATTTCCTGGTTTTGAAGGTGTTGCTAAGTATGTCGAAGAAGAATTTTTCTTTTTTAAGGGAATGGATAAAGACAAGGCATTAAAGGCACTTGAAGAAAGCCTTGAAAATGACAAAAAAAGCTAACCCCTTTCTTCACCTGACCGGTGTTCCGCTGCGCTTCACACCGGCCAGGTGAGAAATACGTTAGATTCCAGGAATTAAAATTATTGAGGGGGCGATATCGGGACGCCCTTTATATTTTTACATTTGAAACGCCATTTCTGTATAAATATAAAAATATTAAGAGCCCTTAAGCCTCATTGACTGCCTGTGCGGAACTGCCGAACCACCGACGTAGAGGACGCACCCAAGTCATCCAAAGGAAGCGTACAACGATGATAGAGGATGCTCGTGCTGCACTGCGAGGAATGGGTAATGGGGTCAAGTCTGCCCATGACCCAATTAAATTTCAAGATGAGTCATGCGCAGACTTGACCCCTATAAATTAGCACTGTTGAGAGAGAAAGAAAGCGAGCTCTGATGCGTTTTTTACACATTGATATTATAAAAGGAAGCTAACAAAAGCATAAACGCGAGCGTTTTTCGCCGTTTCGTTCGCTTCGCGTTCTACACTTTGAAAAACAACGGTTATGCTGGTGTTAGTTTTCCAAATACATTGTGAGGAGATAATGAAAATCATTATCAGACTTGCTATTTTGGAATTTTTACTATTTTCACTACTGTGTGCTTCTTCAACAGTCGCTTGTACAATAATTTCAGCCAGTAATAGTAGAACGGTTCTCTTTGCAGGGAACCAAGACTGGTTTCCTGCTGAATCATATTTGGTTGTGGATAAAACAGGTAAATTTGGTGTAGTTTTTTTTGCCCACCCTGCTAAGTCATACGAACTAGTAATGATGAAGGGAATAAACGAAAAAGGATTAAGCTATGATTTTAACTGGATTCCGGCAGAAAAACTTATACCTCACCCTGAAAGATCTCCCCAATTTGAATGGGCATTAATCACACACATGAGGGATTCGTGTACAGTAGACGAGATACTAAAAAAGCTATTAACATATAATTTTGGGAATTCAATAGACTATCAAATCCATTTTATCGATAAAGATGGAAATGCCGTAGTGTTATATCCTGGCATAAATGGTGAGTTGGCATATACACGGAAGCCTAAAGGAAATGGTTATTTAATTACAACTAATTTCAATCACGCAAGACGGGAGAAAACATCATGGTCGCCTTTGGATTATGTCTACTCATTTTTATTTGATGGAAAATATGAAACAGCTGATAATATGCTTTCAAACTTTATAGATCAGGATGATTTAACAGTTGAAAATATGGCATCAGTTTTAGATGCGACTCATCGCGACTCTTTGTTTGACACACGCTTCTCCATAAAAACGCTTTTTTCAACTGTAGTTGATCTTAAAAACATGCAAATTTCACTATATTACAAACGCCAATTCGACAAACCTATTGTATTGGATATAAAACAAGAATTGGATAAAATTGATACCTATAAAAAAGTTTCTTTAGAAGAGGTGGTGTCAAAAGTAAGTAAAGAAAAAGAATAATAATTTTTAATTCAAAAGTATAGCAACATCAAAAACAAACCCGGCGTTCAACATCGCTCCTACGTCGCTTGGACGTGGCAAACAGGGCCTCGCTAGTTAACTCTATGTTAGAAAGAGGGTAAGACAGCCTGTAAACAAAGGAACTGAAAATTAATTCTTATAAAAACAATTCGTTGGTTGGCTTTGTCTTGCTGTGTTTAATCTTTGGATCGCATCAAGATTCTCTGATAGGCAGCCTGCGAGCAGAAAATCGTAATACAGCAGTTCCAAGTGTCGAGATTAAACCGGACAGTGTTCTGGGAGATGAAGAGGTGGTCATCAAGCTTTCCGGATTTAACCCCGATCAAGAAGTTACAGTAAAAGCGCAAGCCGGCAACTGGCGGTCCAAAGCTATATTTAAGGCCGATTCTTTGGGAAACGTGGATCTTTCAAAACAAGCCCCTATATCAGGGACTTATAGAGGGATTGATGGAATGGGGCTCATCTGGTCTTTAAAAAGAACAGATGAAAAAACTGTAGACCGGAAGCAAAAACCTTATAATGGTGACGTTTATAAGCTGCCGATTATCAGACTGGAAAAAAATTCCCGAGTTGCCAAAGCCGGGTTAAAGGAAAATGATGTGCTGGTTGCTATGGATGGGAAGCCAATCCAAAACCAGAAAGAATTGTTTAACAGGATCCAAAATCATCTTGAATCGGCTTTGAAATCCCAACAAGACGTAACCTTCAATATTAAGATCGAGCGAAATGGTCACCCCCTAACTTTGCCAATTATTGTTCATAAGGAAGACCTTTCAAAACGATGGTACAAGGGTGTCATACTAGGTTCAAGGTTAATAAGAATCTTCTTAATTGAGGCGGAAGTTGAAGGTAAGGTCGTGGCTTCCACGATCTTTAAACAATACGATGTCGCCGCGGATGTAACAGAATTAGCGGTACGAGAGAATGGCCTGGTCGGATCATTGTTCAAACCTGGTTCACCAGGCCCTCATCCAGGTATCATCGTACTTGGAGGCGCTAGTGGCGGAATAATTTCGGCCTCATATGATGCAAAGATGTTGGCCTCTCACGGCTATGCGGCGCTGGCACTGGCCTATTTTGCCTATGAGGATTTGCCACCCCGACTGATAAATATTCCGTTGGAATATTTTGGAGATGCGATTCAATGGATGGAAAACCACCCTGCTGTCACATCGAATAAAATTGGTGTATTAGGCAGATCCAAGGGAGGAGAATTAGCTCTCTTGCTTGGGGCCACCTTTCCGAAACTAAAAGCGGTCGTTGCTTATGTCCCCAGCCACGTTGTTTGGGGGGGTGGGAGGAATAAGAGTTCATGGACAATAAACGGTAAACCATTAGACTTTGTTCCTCTCAGGCATATAGTGAAGTTGTATGAACATCCGCCCATAAGATTTACCCCCATGTTTTTACTTAGTCTTCAAAATACTTCTGCTGTGGAGAAAGCAGTAATTCCTGTGGAAAGAATTAATGGACCGGTGCTTTTAATTTCAGGAGAAGATGATCAAGCGTGGCCATCCACACTCATGTCAGAAATGGTGATGAAAAGACTGTCCAGATTTAAACATCCTTTTCCATATCAACATTTGAGTTACGAAGGAGCGGGGCATATCATCATAAATCCATATTATCCGACAACGATACTACATGGCATCCATCCTATTTTTAAGTTTGATATTGCTTATGGCGGGAATCCTCAAGACAATGCGTTTGCTTGTAAAGATTCATGGCCCAAAGTATTACAATTTTTAAAAAAGAGCTTTACTCCTTAGCAAAGTTATTTTGACCGTCAACCTGAAATAGGAGTTTATTTGGCTTCTAAATAAGGAGGCATGATACCTCAATAAAACAAGTCTCATTTCCCTTGATATTAATCTTTCTAACAAACACATCGAGGCGGACGGCAATAGCGTGCGGTGGTTTCTAAATTAATGGTTTTTGGTAAGCTCGTTGTTTCTTCAACTTCTGTCGAAGCCGCCGCTCATGTTCGGCGTTATGTGAGTGAACGAAAATATGAATATAGCTGAATTTTTAAAAAGCGGCGAGGAACCATTTCCAAATTCAGATTATGGTGATGGTTATAGATGTAGTGCAAATCTAAATGATGGCACATTTTTACCCTGTGTGATGATTAGAAAAAGTAAAAACTATGTCGATTTAGCCTGTCGCCGTTTTGAAGAAGAGAAGAAAGGTCAAGGTGTTTTTCGTAACAAGAAAAGTGCTTATAGAGATATTGTAAAATCATTTGTTACTGGTGGGAACCTTGTAAATGATTACGACATAAAATCTGTAGAAAAGAGCCGTTTTGCTATACCTTTATCTTTATTAAAAAAGATTGAGGGTGAAACTGCAATGGGTTGGGCAGGTTTTGTACTTGAAATGAATGATGGGAAACTATTTTCATTTGGGACATCTTTTCATGTAGAGTTTTTTGATTTGCCAGATGGATATTCATTTGAGGATGTAAAGGCAGTTCACAATCACCCCTGTGTAGGAAAATCAGGTAAATTACTATCGATGAAACGCGGTAATAGTGAATTAAATAATAATTATGCCCCTGACAGAGTATATCGAGAACGACCGTATTTTGTATGTTATATAGACTAAATCACATAACAAAGGCATTGTTAGCGACGGCAAACAGCCGCCGCGCCACATGCCGGGCGTTCTATAGGAATCTGGTAGGCAAATTTGGATAATCAAATCCTTTACAAATACAGGCCATATAATTGTCGGTCTTTATCTATACTCAAAAATAGGGAGTTCTATTTTTCTGATCCAAAACACTTCAATGATCCTGTTGACTGCCAAGTCGGAATTTATAGTGCATTAAAATCGGCCGTTGAACTCGCACAAAAGGAAGATTCGACCGTAAAAGATGATGGCCGCGTAAAAAATCAGGCGGCCAATTTGTAGCTTTCTGGATATCTTCCCGACGAATTTGTCCAAGCGAAGGCAAATTCCACCAGAGCGGCCTGTAAACGTTCTTTGACACGATAAACAGCAGTCGTAATACGGTGATCAAGGCCCGGATTACCCTCTGCGGCCTTCATTCTGGCCCTGCGAACCCGGGCCGCCCGTAGCAGATTGAGCCCGGTGGCCTTCATTTTGGCACAGAAGCGCACCGCCGGCATGCCCCGAACCCGTAGCTTTTTGACCCCGGTGCGCCGATCATATTCGCTCATGGTGGCCTCCACACCGGCCCGCCAGCGATAGGTGTCAATGAAAGCCTCGCTTTTCTCGGCCTTGCGACGCACCGATAGGCGATATTGCTTTCCGCTGTAGCGCAGATAGTTCTTCTTTTTCCCAGGCTTGACCGGGCAATGACCCGCATGCGGACATCCCTGGCAAAGCGTGGAATCGAAGGCCGCGCTGTAACAATCGGTTTTCTTCTTGTGCTTCACCTGCTCGGGAACGTGACCCGCCGGACAGGTCTCGACATAGCCCTTGTCATTAAAGCTAAACGCCGTGAGCGGCTTGGACTCATTGCCCTTCTGGGTCGGGGCGACAAGGTCGACATCGGCCACTTGGGCCGTCTGGTGGTTACTGTCACTGCCGTACAAAGTGTCGGCGACCAACTGATCGGGCCCCACACCCCGGATCTTGGTATCGGCGATGGCCGGCACCACGGCCTCCGCATCGCTCTCGCAGGCGGGTTGAACTTCGACATGGGTAATCAGGTTAAGCGCCTGCTCTTTTTCATTGGCCTCTTCACTGCGGCTGAAGCTCTCCATGATCTGGACCTGATAGCCCTGGCCCTTGTGGCCGCTGTAGGTGGCCTCCGGGTCCGAAGGGTTTTGCAATGAGTCGGAGGGGATCTCGGCCGGCTTCTTTATCGTTACTTGGGGGGCACCGGCGGCATCGGTCTCGACATGGCATTGATCGGCGAGCACCCGCTGCATGAGCTTGTAGCTGTGCATGAAAGCCACCGCCGTTTGGTCCTTGAAGCCCTCGATCAGATCGAACAGATCATTGCTGACCCGTTTTAACGTCTTTTCCGATTCCGTGGGTTTAACCAGAGAAAAGGCGGATAGGGCCTTCTCACCCCAGTAACGATCAATCACATCAGAAGCGATCGTATCGAACAGCTCTCGGTGGTGGCGTTTGAGATTGACCAGGAACTTGGCGATCGTGCGGCTGAAAATGGCAATACGGCCCAGCCGGCGCATGTTGGAGCGGATGTGTACCGAGTCGATGCGCTGGTTGGAAGGATCTACACCGAACACTTTGGCCAATTTGTCGGTGAGCTTTTCGAACATGACCCCGTCAATGCCATTTTCGGCCATCAGCTGGCGGGTCGACCACAGGGTCTTTTCGCTGACGTATTTGGCCTCGTCGCTTTCTTCAGTGATGTCCAGAGCATAATGCCACTGGAGGTTGTAGGCCAGCTGCTCGACGGCCTCGACATCGTTTAAATCCATGGTTTGCTGGAAAAGCATCACTCCCAGCAGGGTATGCAGTTCCTTGGTGGGCCGCCCTATGGCTTCAGTGAAGAAGGGTTTTAACAGATCGACGGGAAGTTCTCCGAGCAGATGCTGGCGGAACAACCCGGGCCAGCCCTCTTCGAGCATCCGGCGCCGTTTGGGGCTCAAATAGGCCCACGGGTCGAAGAGATGTTGCTGTTTGTGGTCTTTGATGCGAAGCATGCGATCTCCAGGATAACCATCTGTAATTGTTTGGTTTCCTGTAGCATGACGAGAAGAAAATGGCAAGCTGAAATTGGGCGTTTTGTTAAATAATTCAGGCGGATAGACTTTTTACGATGCCATCAAAGATAAGCTTCAGAAGTTAGGAAAGTTAGAAGATATATATGCCAAGATTGAAAATGACGTTAAACGATCAGCTGTATTCTCCCTCTCAAAAGAGGAAAATAATGTATTAATGTGGTCGCACTACACAGAGAGTCATACTGGTTTTTCATTAGGTTTTACTTTGTCCAAATCATTTACCGAATATAATGAATCAAAAGCAATTATTGGTAAAAACGACGTCCACTATTCTGAAGATAATCCGTTTGTTGATTATTTTATTGAATTTGCAAAATGTACTCAGCTACCTGAATGGAATGAATTCTGGGTATCGCTATTGTCAATGGGGTTAGTTGTCAAATCTAAAGCTTGGGAATATGAAAATGAGGTGCGAATTATAAGAGGGAAGCCAGGCAAGGTTCAGTTTTCACCTTCTGAACTTAAAGTTGTAATTTTCGGGTTAAATTTGACACCCAAAAAAAGAATGAAGATACGAAATATACTATCTGATCATGAATGGAGTCATGTACAAATAAAAGAAGTTATCAGAGAAGATGATGGTTTTAGGTTAAAGGTGGTAAATTGTTAAGGAAATATAACCAGCGACTGCTCCCGACGCTCGTTCCTCGCGCCGGAGAGCAGCGACGTTCGACTCCAACAAAGAATGTACAAAAAATCATTTGGGAATAGATAACAATAATGGGCGTGATGGGGTCAAGTCTGCCCATGACCCAATTAAATTTCAAGATGAGTCATGAGCAGACTTGACCCCAAGAACCTTTGATTCCTCGGAGAATAGTATAGATATGAACCGCATACTCAAAAGGTCATCAATCCGCCGATCGACGGATCAGGATCTCGCTCAAGTTCACACATGGCTCATTGAAGAGAATGAGCAGGGTGTCCATGGCAACTTTCTCTGCAACTGGAGGGTCATAGATAGGGCCCATAAAAATAGAAACCTATTAGTCTATATCGACGGCGCGGTTGGTCAACCTGTCGGATTTCAGCTTGGCGGACTCTTAAGCCCCGGCATTCTCCAGGTGCGCAATTCATTCCGAGGGAAAGGCATTGGCCGGAAGCTGGTGGAGCGATGCTTCTCGCTCGCAAACAAACGCAACGAACCCTGCCTTTTGATTCAGTGCATCCCTTCCTCATCGATTCTGTTTTGGAAGAAAATGGGATTCACCCTTTTGGATAAGAACAGGTACGGTGAACATTATGCCTATCGAGTGGTGAACAAGAGCCATAGGCTTCCAGAACAAGGCACCGATATTGACGACGCCATCGCATTTTATCCAGAGTCAAGGAGATGGGAGGTCAACGAAAAACCATATTCATATTTCTCTCCATCCGCCAGAATCGATTCAGATGGTGTTATACACCTCGGGCAACGCGTAATTTTTCATGAAAAGACCTCTCCGAAATACGAGGATGTATTGGTGGGAATGGAAATATCAGGCGAACCTGCTTATCTTGATAAGGCGAAATATCAGCAGACGCGTGATATGGGCGTAGAGAGGTGCCAAAACGGGTACTATATTGACCTACTTAGGGTTTCCTGAATAATGTCTTTTGCGCCGTATATCCTATCGCTACTGAGGTTTTACGGCCTGCAGAAGCCAACGAGACCAATGTCACCACCGAGACAAATACGGCAATATCGCCTTGCAGGAGGCTTAATCCAGCGGCTGGGAGCCCAGATAGTAGATGTGAGGCACGAAAAGAGCGCAAAAAAATGGCTCTTGAGCCACTTCTCCAGATTCATCACCAAAAAGGTTATCAGGATCGCCGCCTCGGAGGTGATATCGAGCTTGCACATGATCCGAGATAGGCTGAAGCGCCGCTTGCCTTGCCCGAACTTGCCTTCGATCGGTATCCGATCCAACTCGTCTTGGCGGGCTTGCTTGGCGATAGCCTGTCGCTTTGTGACATCAGCCGGCGGCCGGCCCAATGGCGGACCGGAAAGCCGAATGCCGTGCTTCTTGCAAAACTTGCGGTTGTCCCGGGTGCGGTAGATCGTATCGGCGTGGACCGATTCCGGATAATGGCCAAAACGTGTGCGGTACGCCTCGATCTGATCGATCAGATCGCCGGACTCGTTGAAGGCATCCCAACTGATGCGATCCACAAAGGAGAAGCCGTCAATCAGGCTGGCAGATATCTTGGCTCCAAACTCAGTGGCCGCTCCGGCCTTTCCGCGCTTGATAGGTCGGACGTGGGGCTGTGAGACGCTCACGATGCGATCATCGATTCGAGTCTCACGGTGATCATAAAGCCATTGCTGCTGGCGATAGACTTCATGGATGACCAGCAGGTTCTTGTAATGGCGCGGCTTGAGAACCGTAAGTGGCGTTTGACGGGACAATTTCTCAATCGTCTTCAAGTTACGTTTAAGATAGCCTAACTGCTTTCGCAGCGCCTTTCTCATCTTGTTCTTTGATAAACGTTTGCTCTTGGCGGCGGCAAGAAACGCTTTGCGGGCCACTTTACGGTAAGTGCGCGGCTTGTTCTGTTTTCCCTTGAGTGGCTTGTGCAGAATATCAATGATTTCTTCGCTTTTTTCACGAGCCGTGTTCAGCATTTTCAGATCAGTTGGAAAGGTAATGTCCGCCGGTGTGCAGGTGGCATCCACAAGCAGCTTGCCACGATTATCTGATGCGCCTCCTGCCAGATCGCTATCGTCATTAGAGTCCTTGGATGGCGCTGCTTTCTTTTCGGATTCAAGAGCCTTGCTGGCAATCCTTTCGTTGATCTTGGCGAAGCGCTTCTTTCCGAAGCGTTTTCTGAAGTAAACGAACAGCGACGGATCGAACGGTTTCTCGTCCCGGTAAGCCTTGTAGCCCAGAAAGTACTGCAGGTACGGATTCTCCCGGATCTGCTCCACGGTTTCCTCGTCGCTGGTGCCCAAGCGCTCTTTGATGATCAGCGCACCTAAGGCCACCCGCACTGATTTGGCCGGTGGCCCCAAACGTGAATTTCTAAAGCTTTTGCGGTAGGCTTTTTCAAACTCCGCCCAAGGGATGAACTTAGCCATCTTCACCCAGCGATTGTCGCTGCGCAGCCGACCGTCGAAAGGCAGGGCGAAATCTTCGAATTCCAATTGCCGTTGATTGTGTCGATACATGGGAAAGTCCGGAAAAAGTGCAAGGGTTTTGGGTAAAATGAAGGGGATTGCTTTTCACTTTTCCGAATATTTATGACATATATTGACAATATATTCAATGACTTATTTGTTATTCAGGAAGCCCTACTTAGGGGCCTAATGCGGGGACATATCGTTTAGTTCCGATTGCTACGCTTGACCAATTCCGCCAACCAATGCAGGCAATGGACACACAGTAAGCGTCGCGCTGCGGCAGGGTGCCGCAGTGGATTTGGGCGCGTAATGGGGTCAAGTCTGCCCATGACCCAATTAAATTTCAAGATGAGTCATGAGCAGACTTGACCCCAAGAACTGACCCCTGACCCCAAGAACTGACCCCAAGAACTGCCTGTTTGGTCAGAGAGCGTTGCTGCTGGCAGTCGGGATTACGTGGAGCAGGACGCCCAGGGGGACGCCCATGAAATTATGCCTTTCTATGGTGTAAGATAGGGCCGGAAACCGGGTCGGACCAAGTCAACTATTCGATATAAAATGTGATACGCTCTGAAATCACCCCAAAAAGGTCCCGATAACTGCATTTTTGACCTCGAAATCGGCGTTGCACGAAATCCGTAATCATGGCACGCGCTCATCGGCATTTTATACCCAGGCAGGTTTGGCATCTGACGCACCGATGTCATAAGCGGGAATTCTTGCTGGTCGGAGAGCATTGCCGTCGGCAGTCAGGCTTATGTCGCGAGGCTTGGTGAGGTGCTGGGAGGTATGGCCCACATTCCATTCGGTAGGGTATAATAAAGGAATAGGTTCATATGCAAAAAAGGGGTCAAGTCTACATTTGACTGTTACCTCATGATTTGGTGACATTGCAAGGGCGCACCAAAAAACCTTGTTAAAATTGGATTCCGTGAGGGAACCATCTCAAAGTCAAATGGACATGCTCCATTATCATGAACTTGATCTGACGTCGCAGTTTTCCACGATCCTTTTATGGGGTTTGTACATTTCAGTTTTTATTCTGCTGTAGAACTCTTTTCTGAATCCCGGGATTTTGGTCAGAAGCATCACGACGGCGTTGATCAACCTTGATTTGTAGCGCTTGTGCGGGAAATCAAATGCCCCGTTATTTTTATAGTACCTGTAGTCCGCCTGGAAGACATGGCGCAGCTTGCCCCAGATATCGTCCCGGAAGATTTTTGAGCCACCGACGCCTAAAAAGGTTTGCGGCTGGCAATAGGCGTTATTTGAAAATGTGATCAAATGCTCAGCCAGTTTTTGGATACTGGCGTCAATTTCATCGGAATTGCCGGTCTCATCGCAAACGATACCGGCGAAATTGGCTTGCTGGCATTCAAAGAAACCCTGACAGAAATCGTATAAATACGGCATCTGGCTCATCCGGCCGGAAACGAGGAAGCCCACCTGTTTGTCTTTCAGATCCGGGACGTGATTCATAAAAAAACGCCGGTCGAAATATTCCTTGAATTTGGACGACATGTTTCGTCCGGTCAGTGGCATGGCAAAAATTACGACATCGGCAGGTAGAATCCTGGACCGATAAAAAGAGGAAAAGTCATCTTTGTACATGCAGCTATTGTCATAGCCGCACTTGATGCATCCGGTACACCCCCCCTGAATATTCATATCTCTCAGATTTACGATGTCGATGGCTTCGGTGTAAGCCTCTGAGAATCGCTTGATCATGGCCTGAATGCCCGTATCATGCGGTTTGTGGTCTGTCACCAAAACGATTTTCTTGTTCCCGGCATCCAATTTTCTTGAGACAACGGCCGGCTCGAAGGCGTAGTTATTTTGTGGGATGGGTTGATATCTTTTCTGATGGTGGAATTTTTGCTCTGAAGATTCAAAATAATTTTCTGCAAACTTGAGCAGTGTTTCCCTGCCGCGGCTTTTTCTGAGATCATCCATTTCGGCCGAAAAATAACCGATATAGTTCAGTTCAAGATCATCACAGACGGCATGCATATAACGGTGCGCGGTATGGTCATAGAAATGGATAGACGTTGTCATGACAATGGTGGACTTGTTTTTGAACGCCTGAGCAACGTTGCGTTCATGGATAAGCTCGATGAATCGCATGTATTGGGCCGGCACGAATAGTGTGTATACGGGTGTGGACCATATGATGCTGTCACAGGATTCGATATCGGCCATTATGTCGTTAAAGAGATCATCATTCTTTTCGATTTTTTTTATCCGGCTTGAAATGTTGTGAAACAGGTATTCATGGTCGGGATAATGTTTTTGAATAAATTTTACATACTGCATGGTAACGCTGGGTTCACCCTTGGGGCTTCCATTTAATATGACGATCTTCATAGCGGCCTCCTGTGATAGGCGTTTTTAAAGTTGACCCCGTCAACATTGTGTATAGGGCATGAAATTGACAGTGTCAACATTAAATGTTAATCAATGACCAAAAAAGTGAAGATGGCGCGTCTGATTAACCGGGGGGGCAACATTGGCAACCAAGAAAAGCTACCACCATGGCGATTTACGCAAAAAACTGCTGGCCACCGCCCTTGAAATTATATCTGAACATGGACTTGAAAAAGTGTCCATGCGGGGGCTTGGGCACCGCATAGGGGTGTCGAGAACCGCACCCTACCGGCACTTTGCCGATAAAAGCGCGCTGTTATGTGCCATCGCGGAACAGGGGCATCAAAAATTGACAGCAGTGCTGAAAAAAGCCAACCAGCAGCTTTCCGATGATCCGCTGACAAGACTTACCAATACCGGCATTGGCTATGTCGAATTCGCTGTTGCCAACCCGGTCCATTACAGGATCATGTTCGGTAATGAGATCCTGGAAAATAAACGAACCTCCGAACTCGTCAACGCCGCTGAAACGTCATTTAATGAATTGCTCTATGCAGTCAAGGCCTGTCAGGAAGAAAAGCTTATCAAACCAATCAACCCCTATATTATAGCCAACACACTGTGGTCATTGACGCATGGCATATCCATGCTTTTGATCGATGGACAGATTCAGTCGGCCAATGCGTTCCGAGGGATGCCGGCAATGCTTCAACCGGGTATTGAAGCAGGCAAGATCGATGTGCGAAAGATCTTTGAATATAAGAGTGATATTTTATTCACAGGTCTTATGGCAGATTCCTGATGGCGCAATAATAATGGGGGCAAGTCTGCGATAGCTTCCCATATGAAAACCTATAAATTGAAAAGAGAAGACGACACCCCATTTTTTTGTGATCGAAAAAATTGGGCATAAGATTGATGGAACCGTAAAAAGTCGAATTTCCTGTTTAATCGTCATTCCGGCGAAAGCCGGAATCTTTTGATATCAGTGAGTTATAGATTTCGGATCAAGTCCGGAATGACAGATAGAAGACTTTTTACGAAACCACACTCTTGTCCAAAAACGGGATCAAATGGAAGTAATCTAACAAAATCTTGAAAAAAAGCCCCCTTGTGAGGCATGGTTTAGCTGCGAGGAAAAACCGATAGCCAACAACAGGGAGGCAAAATAATGGGGTCAAGTCTGCCCATGACCCAATTAAATTTCAAGATGAGTCATGAGCAGACTTGACCCCAAGAATCTCTGGCGTGGCGTTTTACAAGCAGGCCGATTTATGGTAGCCAAACTGTATACATCCCTTGCAGTTCAGCCGGCCTGTTATCCCGCATATTCGGGTGCGCTTCCTGCGCACTTCTTCGAAATATACACGATGCAGCTTATAGAACATCGCTGCTGTTCTATAACACCGTTTCAAAATAGCCTATTTGGTGGATAAGAGAAATAAAACAGAGGGTTTATTGGAAAAGGATCATAAAGATAAATTGATGGTTATAGAACATTTTACGTTCTATAAGCCGCAATCGGAATGTTCTATAATACTATGTTATATGAAAAAATAAGGGAGTAATGGGGTCAAGTCTGCCCATGACCCAATTACAAGGTGAGTCATGAGCAGACTTGACCCCAAGAATTGACCCTTCCCGGGATCGCGGCACTACCTCTGTGATTATTGCGGCTACACCTCCCTTTCTTTTTTTAAAACGGTCTCTATCCGATTAGACCGCTTTCCAATTCGCAAAATCAAAACCGTTGTTAATGGGGTAAAAGCCGGGACGGAATAAAAGGGGCGATAGGAAAGGGCGGTGCGGTCATAGTAAGTGAAAATCACGGCCGCCGCTACGACCCCGACAACCTCCGGCGGAATTCGGCGTCACGCCTTATAAGTTGGGGGAATACCTGGCTTATGCTGCAGGAGATCAACCTGGCGGTTTTTGCGCGTCTCACCCGAACCGTCTGTCCATTAAAAAAGAACATATGAATAATGAACTTCCCCGCCGCAAGCGGTCGGGGTATCTCTACGGGATATATTCCCAATTCGCCGCAAGCGGCGGGGAATTGACCCTTAGAGATTAAAGAACACCGATATTTTCCGCGCAGACATCTGAAACAGGATGTCGATCGCCAATTTTCCTGCAGAGCAGCCGATGTTCTCCTACGTCTTCATGAAAATCCTGGAAAACCGTGCGAACCGGTATGACCGCGGAATCGATGTCGCAAGTGGGGGGCACGCCAGCAAGATCAGAAAGTTCATTGTGGCGCATTACGTCCGGAATGGCATTGCGATGCTGGACATCGGCTGCGGGACCGGCACCCTGGCGGTGGAAGCCGCGTTGGCGGGTGCGACGGTCGCCGGCATCGACATCTCCCGAGGAATGCTGGCGATCGCACGGCAAAAGGTCGCGCGCCGATCCCTGGAGGGAAGGGTCGCTCTCTACGAAGCGGGGGTCGTCGAGATAGACACGCTCTTCAAGACCGGTGACTTCGACCTGGTCACGTCCACGCTCGTCATGAGCGAGCTTTACCCGGCTGAACGGCGCTGGGCGCTCAAGCAAGTCCACGCGCTTCTGAAACCCGGCGGGATCCTCGTCATCGCGGCCGAGGTTTTGCCCAAGAACACCCTCAAACGTTTCCTGTATCGGCTTGTCCGCGCACCGTTGTCGATTTTAACCTACCTGATCGCCCAAACCGGAACCAAACCGGTGGCCGGTCTCGATGCGGCGCTGACAGGGGCGGATTTCGATATCCTCGAAAGACGCTTCTCCTTCCTGGACAGCTTCACGGTGGTCGTCGCAAGAAAAGGCCGTAACCGCACGGCCGCGGCGCAGGATTTCAAAGCGCTCACGCCGGCGGGGGACATTTCCAGATTGAAGACCATTTGGGATTTCGGCGGCAGGTGGTTTCCCTGCCCGGTGGAACCAGGGCTGCGAATCATCGGCAAGCCCAACAGGGATTCCCCGGTGCTGGTGACTGGGAATTTTCATCTGACCGTAAGGCGCGTGGAAAAATCGCTCGCCGGATTGTCGTGCTACCTGCTGGTGGCACCCACAGGCGGCATCAACGTATGGTGCGGTTCCGTCGGCGGCGAAATGACGGCGCATTCCGTCATCTCCGCGGTCACGACGAGCGGCATTGCCGGCATGGTCGCTCACCGGCGGATCATCCTGCCCCAGTTGTGTGCCCCCGGCGTCGACGTGACGTCCGTGCACGCCCAAACCGGTTGGCACGTCGTTTTTGGCCCTGTGTATTCCGAAGACATCCCGGCTTTCCTGGAAACGGGAAACCGGCACGCGCCAAATGCCGCCGCCCGGTTTTCCCTGCCCTTCCGTCTGGAAATGCTATTCTCCATGAATTTCCTCGTCTGGCTGGCAGCAGCGCTCGCGTTCTTGGTGTTCAACAGTACCACCGCCCTCTACTTTTCCGCCGTATTCTGGGGGTCCGCTTTGCTGCTCTACGCAGCCTACCCGCTGATCCCGGGGAGAAGCGGTTGGATCAAGTCACTGCTGATGGCCGTGGTTGTGTCCGCCGTCATCTTTCTCGGCCGGGCACACGTCTCGCATTGTGCCGGATGGATTGTTGTGACGGTTTTCGTCAACCTCTGGCTGGGTTTCGACCTGCGCGGCATTGTCAGTGGAGACACTTCGGAAGCGGTGCTGCTGCTCAACAAACTGCACATCGGCTCTTTCGGGAAATTGCACAAAGCCAGCTCAAAAGAATCGCTGTCGGTACGTTTGGATTACGACCGCTGCACGGTTTGCGGGCTGTGCGTCCGCCTGTGTCCAGCGAACGCCTTGAGCGAAAAGGATCGCCGCATCACACTGGAACAACCGAAGTGCATGAAATGCGGGGCTTGCGTGAAACAGTGTCCCGTCGACGCTTTGCGATTCGAATGAAGGGCAATAAACCGGACAGGAATGAAAATGAACCTAAAACAAGAAACGCGTCGACCGCAAAACCTTCACATCATACCACGCAAGATGGATTTTGACTTTGCCGCGTCATTAAGGAACAGTTGTTATTGGAATGATAATAATGCGGTATCAGCGCATTTTATCAATGCCCTTCAGGACACCTTCCCCGAAGGAGAACGCTTTTTTATGGATGCCGCCCGCCAAGCTGCCAAAATTCTGCACCAAAAAGGATTGTTGGATCAAGAGCTTGAACAGGATCTGCAGGCCTTTTCCATGCAGGAGGCCTCACATGGCTGGCTCCATCATAAATGGTCGCAGGCATTGATTGAAAGCGGATATGCCAGGTTAGCCGACTATGGCGATCAGCTTCACAGGGCGCACCTCTGGCTAAACCGGTATTTGCCTGTCAAAATGCGTCTTTCGATTACAAGTGCGGCCGAACATTACACCGCTTCAATCGCCTATATGCTGGTGCATATCAAACCCGAGTTGATTACGCAGTCCACCTCCCCCTTTAAAGATATGTTGCTCTATCACGCCATGGAAGAACTTGAGCATAAAAGTGTTTGTTTTGATTTGTATCAGAAGTTATCGGGAAATTATCTCTTACGGCTGTTTGGTCTATTGTTCATCACCGTTGATCTTTCAACACTGGTTTTTATGCGCTATCACTATTTAATGCAAAAAGACGGACTTTGGGATGTGAGACACCGGAAGTTGGCATGGCACTTTCTTTTCGGCCCTAACGGGTTGATTAAATCGATGTGGCCGAGAATCAAAAGTTATATGAAACGTTCTTTTCATCCCTGGCAAACCGATGATCGCCATGAAATGGAATCCGCTTTTGGTGATTTTATCAGAACATTAGAAATCGTGCCTTTCGAATATTCGTCAGGGCCTCCTGAATAATCAATTTCGCTTCGCAGGTCGGCTATTTTCAGCCCTTTCATGGATGTCAGGGGTAAACGCGTAATGGGGCCAAGTCTGCCCATGACCCAATTACAAGGTGAGTCATGAGCGGACTTGACCCCAAGAATCCTGAGCAGACTTGACCCCAAGAATCCTCAAGAATCCACAATATCAGGAACTTAGCTTGGTCCGACCCCAGCTGCCCCCTTTTTGATGAGAAAGATCTTAAGTTTGCCGTTCTCCAGCCGATATTGCTATTCAAATATATCATTCTGGTTTGAATTCCGACAGTGCTTCCTTGGGCACTTCCGTGAATGATCCGTCTTAGTTGAAATACATTGCAACATGGAGAATGGCAAACCAGGCAGTTATTGAAGAAAGGAGAAGTATGTTTAACAAACTGTCATTTCAAAAGAAAATCGGATTCGGATACATCCTAACCGCCCTCGGGATCGTTGCCGCCGCCTTGCTGCAGAACCCGGTTGCCTGGGATATTTCCATGTTGTTGGCAGTGGTTTTCGGGGTCATCGCCTATCGTACGGCTTCCGCCCATCAGAGGCGGATGTACTACTTGGAAGGCACTTTAGATGCGGTTCAGTTGCCCATTACCGTCACCGACATGGATATGAAATGGGTCTTTGTCAACAAAGTAACGGAAAGCCTGCTGGCAATGAACAATCTGGACAAGCAAAGCTGTCTGGGTAAACACTGCTCCAACTGGAAAGCGGATATCTGCGGGACTGAGAATTGCGGGATCGCCAGCCTTCGAAATGGCATCCCCCAAACCAACTACAACCAGGAATACCCGGACAAGCCCAGCACCTACATGCAAGTGGACACCAGCTATATTCAGGACAAAAATGGGAAGAACATCGGTCATGTAGAAATCGTCACCAACATCGACGCCCAATACCGGCTTCAAAACACAGTGGAGAATCTCGCGGCATCAATGGAAGAGACATCCGCATCTTTGGAGGAGATTTCGGCGGTGACGAAGAGCACCGAAGCAACCACAGCCGATGTCGACCGTCTCATGCAGAAGGCCGGTCAAACCGTTACCGTCGTCAGCCAAGCCATGGACGACTTGACCCAATCCATGAACAATATCAAAAATGCCAGCGAGGAAACCTCAGAAATCATCAAAACCATTGATGAGATCGCATTCCAGACCAATTTGCTGGCATTAAATGCCGCCGTGGAAGCCGCCAGGGCCGGAGAGGCGGGAGCCGGTTTTGCCGTGGTTGCCGACGAAGTAAGGAATCTGGCCATGCGGGCCGCCGAAGCGGCCAGGAATACGGCGGAATTGATCGAAAGCACGGTGAAACAGATAAATGACGGTCATAACCAGGTTATTGTGAACAATGACAATTTCAGCAAACTGTCAGAAGTCATTGACCAGACCACGGAGCAGTTCGGCACCATCTCAACTTCAGCCCGGGAGCAATCACTTGGCATTGAACAAATCAATGTAGCTGTCGCACATGTGGAGCAGGTGCTTATGGAGAACAGCGGTGGCGGTTCATAAAAGCGGCTACCAGAGGCGGCGTAGAAGTAATGGCCTATGGATGGAGAATGCCAAAGGCAAGCACAACAAATATCGATGTCTTTGCAGATCTCCATTTTGGTAGCCATACGACATGTAGTGCTTATGGTATTCTGACAAATTTTTCAGGTAGCTCCAACGTACCGCAACCAAGGAACTTATAAGGGGCAGGTCTCAACATCTGACATGTTTTTATGCCCCGTGTTAGATGTTGAGACCTGCCCCCCACATTCCATGCCCCCCCCATTCCACTTGCTGGAGTTGCCCGCGACCGGCACCTAAGTCATCCAAAGGAAGTGTACAACGATAATAGAAGCTGTTCGTGCTGCATTGCGAGAGTGCTCTGATAAATCGCACGCCAAAGTACTCCAGCGTTTTTTCAAGACCGGTCCCGGTGAATACGGGGAAGGCGACCAGTTTATAGGCGTCCGGGTCCCTGCAATGAGGAGCGTTGCGCGAAGATACCGGGACTTGTCCTTGACCGACAGGCTCAACAGTATTTGAAAGGTACGATCAAAGGCCGGAAGTAGAAAACTGAAATTCAGCAATCACCAGGAAGCGGCTGTCCATATTTTGCGCCAGATCGATGTTCCGTTACATTCCACATCGACTGGTGAGTATACATAGCAATGCGTTTGGGTGGGACGCTCGCTTCGCTGGCGTCCACAACTTTAATGTTAGAATTACTCAAAAGTAAATATGAGAATCGATTACGAAAAGGCAAAGCTATCAGATTGTGAAGAAATTTATACCGTTAGGGCATCAACATTTTGCAAAATCAGCCTATGCAAAAATTATCTGCCAGCTATGACAGAGGTTTGTCGTTGTGGGTTAGACTCAGACGACCACTTTCCGAAAATTGCAGCGTAATCGTGTCATAATGTTTGCGGATTAACTCTGATCCCAAAAGCTGACGCTTTTTTCCCAGGTTAAGCAGAAGCTCTTGTTGAAGTCCGCCTGCGGTCGGCAATGCTGGAGAAGGGGCAGCGCCTCCTTTAGCCCCCTGGATGGCCTCACAGCCGGTTTAACAGTATTTTAGATCCTTCCGGCCGCTACATTCCGGAATACCTGCATGTAAAAATGTTCGCCGGCCTCTACAAACTGCTGTGGCGCGAATGGCAGTTTCCGGATCAGTTCCTCTGGCGAGGACCGCCTTTCGATGGGAGGGCCGAAAGGCGTTTCCTCTTTGTTTAGATTGACAATGGCCAGCCTCGCCGCCGGCCTTAAAATCCGCTTCACTTCCTTCACGAAGCCCTCGATGCGGGCCTCGGAAAAAATGTGGAATACGGCCGACAAGTAGACCAGGTCGATGGAAGCGTCTTCCAGCACGGTTGGCCTGGTGATATCTCCCACCAGAACCTCGATATTGGTGTTTTCGACGTCTTTTCTGAGGTTGGCGATGAACCCCTCATTATTGTCAAGGGCATAGACCTTTCCGCCGGGTCCCACCCGCTGCGAAAATTTTAGCGCCATATAGCCGCTGCCACAGCCCGCATCAAGAATGGTCTGCCCGGCACCAATGTCCAAACAGGCCAAGATCCGTTCATCGTCTAACAACCCCTCTGAAAATTTGCGTGTCTTTTGCATGTTACGAATCCATCCCAATATACTTGGTCTTCATATAGCCCATAAGGACAATATATGGTCTATATACGGATCAATTTTACCTTGACGATCTAATTAAAATGCATTATCAATGGTTCACTGAAAGATCATTAGGCTGCCTTATGGTCTATATGTGAACCAAAGAGATAGGAATGCCAAAATCTGTCACACGCACATACTCACGTTATAGCCGCGACGCGGTTTCCCTGCTCGGCGCATTGATTCGCGAAGCGCGCAAGGAGCGCAGGATTACCACACAGGAGTTGGCTGATCGTGCCGGTATTTCCAGAGGATTGCTACAACGCATCGAAAAGGGCAACCCCAAATGTGAAATCGGCGCCGTGTTCGAAGTGGCAACCATTGTGGGCGTCAAACTGTTTGATGCCGATGAAAGCACACTGACGAATTCCTTGCGTCAAACCAGGGGAAAACTGGCGCTTCTACCCAAATCTGTTCGCAAGAAACCCAAAGCGGTGCACGATGACTTCTAAGCCGGAGAAAGAAGCCTTCGTCTGGATATGGCTGCCGGGCGAAACTGAACCTGTCGTGGCCGGACGGCTTGAAGCCGACAACGGCAATATTTTGTTCAACTATGGTAAAAGCTATCTGAATCGTATCGGCGACACCAACCCTGCGATAGCCATCTACGAACCTGAATTGCCGCTAAAGGGGGGGGGGCTGCCCTTGCCCGAGGGCTTGGTCATGCCCGGCTGCATCAGGGATGCCGCGCCCGATGCGTGGGGCCGGCGTGTGATTATCAACAAGATGTTCGGGCTCAAAGGCGCCGGCACAGATACAGCCGTGCTGGATGAACTGACCTTCCTGCTGGAGTCTGGCTCGGACCGGATCGGTGCGCTCGATTTTCAGCGCTCCCCCACAGAATATGTGCCGCGTACCGCAGACAATGTCGGCATGGAAGCATTAATGGCATCTGCGGAAAGGGTCGAAAAGGGCTTGCCCCTTACACCTGAGCTGGATCAGGCTTTGTTCCATGGCAGCTCAATTGGCGGCGCTCGCCCCAAAGCTTTAATTCAAGACCAGGGCCAAAAATACGTGGCCAAGTTTTCTTCCAGCACCGATCTGTACAGCGTCGTTAAAGCTGAATTCATCGCCATGCGGTTGGCCCGATTGGCGGGGTTGAATGCTGCGCCCGTAAAGTTGGTCAAGGCGGCCAACAAAGACGTCCTCCTGATCGAGCGCTTTGACCGCGTGCCGAAAGGTGACAAGTGGGCGCGAAAGGCCATGGTCTCCGCCCTAACGCTTTTTCAATTGGATGACATGATGGCGCGGTACGCCAGTTATGAAACGCTATCCGAAATTATCCGCCACCGTTTTGCCGATCCGAAGCATACGCTGAAAGAGCTGTTCTCGCGGCTCGTCTTCAATATCCTGTGTGGCAATACCGACGATCATGCGCGGAATCATGCAGCCTTTTGGGACGGCAAATCGTTGACCCTGACACCTGCTTATGACATTTGTCCGCAAGGCCGTGCAGGCAATGAGGCTTCACAGGCCATGCTGATATCTGGCAACAAGAATCTTAGCCAACTCAAAACCTGCCTTGAAACGGCGCATAACTTCCTTCTTTCCGCGGAGGAAGCCCGCGACATATTTGGCAGCCAAATTTCCGTAATCGAACAAAATTGGGACGCCGTCTGTGAGAATGCTGAGCTGACTAGAGTGGATAAGCGACTTTTTTGGAGACGACAGTTTCTAAATCCCTATTCGGTCGAGCAATAGGCATTACCTTTCACAGATCTTTTTTCCCCTTCCCGGATTGCAGCATTCGGAAAGTCGCATCGGTCAAAACGATCGACGCCCCGATGCGGATAATATGAGATTTAAGGGAATCATCGAGAAGGGATCCGTCCTGCTGCTACGACCTGGAACGTTGCGGCACAGGCCGCCCGGGCCCCATCAAGCCAAAGCATATGAAAATTAGAAAAGCATCGGCAGCCGATAAAGAGAAGCTTTCCAAAATGCACATTGCATCCATCCGGAAGCTGTGCGCTGGTCATTATACCCGCCAGCAGATAGACGCCTGGACCGGTGTCCTTGTCCCCTCGGTTTACGAACAGGCATTGCAGGAAAAGGTGGTCTTGACGGCCTGCGATTCGGGCGAGGATCTGTCGGGGCTCGGGATTCTGGACATTGAAAATAAAGAGCTCAGTACGGTCTATGTTCATCCTGATGCCGTCGGAAAGGGTGTTGGATCAGGACTTCTTGAGGTGCTGGAGACGATCGCGCGCAAGAGCGGTCTCATTGACATCACGGTCCATGCCACCCTCAATGCCAAGGGGTTCTACCGGGCGCACGGCTATTTAGAGCAGGAATTGACGGCGCACCATTTGCCGGACGGGACCAAGCTTGCGTGCAACCGAATGGTCAAGACGCTGCCGAAGCATGCGGGATGACAGCATAGGTGGTGAGGCAAGGCCCCCGCATGTCGGGTGCTGCACTCATTTAGGTATGAGTTCAAGGGTGGCTGCGGGCGGTCCTGGATTTTGCCAGAATCAGCTCCCCCAGCACGCGCGTGATGGGTGTGTCGATGGGCGGAGCTAAGGTGCCGCCGGCCCGTGCAATCTCCATATTCAGGAAGCCGATCTCGGTTTCGCGCCCGTTGTTGAGATCCTGGAGGGTGGATATCAACTGCCCGTCGGCGCGGCGGCTGATCAGGAGCAGCTGATCCATCAATTCGCGTTCCGCGAAGCGGATGCCGATGGCCGCAGCAACGGCGCTTGCCTCGGCGATAACGGCTTCGGCGATTGCTGCCACACCGGCATCCCGGTAAAAGATGCCGTTGTCGACACCCAGCAGCGGGCAAATCGAATTGAAGGCCGCATTGATGATCGCCTTTTTCCACGCCTGGGCGGCGATGTTTTCTTCGTGGCAAAAGCGCAACTCAGGTGTTGTAAGATGATCGACGAGGGCCGGCGCCTTGGCCGGGTTGCCGTGTACCACGCCTAAGGGTGATGCGGCGACTTCACGAAAGCGGTATCGATATGGCGCTACGGTCTGACCGGTGGCGTATAAGACGCAGCGATAGATATCCGTAAACCCCGCATCGGCAAACGGCTGCTCCACACCGAGACCGTTTTGCATCACGACGAGGGGCAGGGCGGCGAACCGGGTTTTCAGTTTTTCGGCGATCAGCTTGTTCGCCGTAGCTTTGGCGGTGAGGGCCACGATGCCGTCATCGACGCGTTTGATCTCCGACAGGGAAACCGTTCCGACCTCCGTTTCCAGCGATTGACCGCCGGGCAGATCGACCTTAACCTCGATGGTCGCGGGGGCGGCTCCGTCGACACTCGTTCGGACGGCGGTCACCGGGGCGCCTTTGGCCGACAAAAACGCCGCCAGCGGCATCCCGATCGATCCGGACCCGATGACATATATTCTCGATGGATCACTCATAGCAGCTCCTTATGGTGATGGTTCACCGTCGAAGGGATGGCGAACGATGAAAAATGCCCATGAAACCATCATCATGATTGTGATAGAACGCAAGTCGCGAAAAATACGTTGGCCACACGAAAAAAACGAGGCTAGTACCCATCCATAAATAGCATCTTTCGACCCTGACCTGCGTTCTCCGCGGGTTTAGCGGCTGGGGCGTACTTGGGTACGCCTCGCCGCAAACCCTTGTGCGGCCTTGGTCAGGACCCAAAATCCGTCATCTCTGGACGGGCACGAGGATTGGAAAATACCGATGAAACACACCGGATCATGTCTTTGCGGCCAGGTGGTTTTCGAGATAGAGGGCGATTTTGAGCGATTCCTGCTTTGCCATTGCGAGCGTTGCCGTAAAGACACGGGCTCCGCCCATGCGGCCAATCTGTTTTCGTCCACGGCCAAACTGAAATGGGTGTCGGGCCAAAATAGCGTGAAAGTCCATAACTTCAAATCGACCGGGCACATCAAAAGCTTTTGTGCGGATTGCGGCTCAGCGCTCCCCAATATCCAGATGGATGGAACCCTGCTGGTCGTCCCGGCGGGGTGTCTCGACAGCGACGTCCCCATTCAGCCCCAAGGCCATATCTATTTTGCCAACCGGGCCAACTGGGACAACGACCTGGAGAAAGTGCCCCGCTTCGACCAACTGCCGGACGAAAGCGAATAGGATCCGAGGGCGGGATTCGTGCGGCGCTTTAGTCACTTTCGATATAAGCCCTCCACCTCTGGTGGAGGACCCGGAGCGGTTCTACCGATCCGGGGTGGCTTTACATCAATTGTTTTCTTCATTTTCTTGCACGTGCAAGAAAACGGAAGCAATCACGCCTCGGCGTGACAGGCTTCAAACGCCCGTGTCCCGCTCAACCCTGCGCGTCGTCGACACGGCCGGAGCGCGCGGAAACTCGCTTCGCTCAAACAGTCCGCGCGTTTTTTTCCGGCCGCATCGCCGATGCTCGGCGCGGGACAAAGGGAAATTCAAAACCAAAACCTCAAAAACTGTTTTCCAGCCCCCTTCGAGGGGGCTTCCTGAGGCCTCCCGCTAAGCGGGAGGAGGCTCACCCCCGGTCTGTCAGACCGGAAAGGGCTGCAGGAGGATCAGCAATCCGCTGATCGTGAAGAACGAGCAGATGGTGGTGACCAGCATGGCCGCCGCGGCGAGCTCTTCCCGACCGTAGATCTGGGCCAGAATCGTATAGATGCTCATGGTCGGCATGGCGGCCAGGAGGACCGCGGCCGTTCTCAGCGGCGCTGCCATCATGGGGAGCCCCGCCAGGGACAGGAGCTGAATGGCCGCCAGGACGGCCAGCGGGTGAAAGACCAGCTTGCCCAGTACAATCGGTGCCACGCGTTTGCCGAGGCCCTGCATGGGCAGCCCGACCAGGGCGCCGCCGATCACAAACAGGGCCAGGGCCCCGCTGGCCGGGGCCAGAATGCCGACGGTTTGGACCAGGGCCGCGGGCAATTGCCACCCGGCAAGGGACACCCCGAATCCGGCAAAGATGCTGATGATGATGGGGTTCGAGACCAGCCGCCTGAACGAATGGCCAACCACACGGTACCACCGGTCCGGCGTGCCGCAGCTGCGGTCTGCCATGACCAGCAGCAGCGGGATGATAACCAGGTTTTCCACGATCATGTTGAGGGCCAGGGCCACGGCGGAAATGGGCGCCATGGTCAGCAGGAGGATCGGATAGCCGACAAAGGCGCTGTTGGAACAGGACATGCCCATGGCATAGATGGTGCTGGTGGTTGCATCCTGTCCGGCCAAACGCCGGGACCAGAAATAGCCGCTGCCGAGCAGGCTCAGCGTGCCGGTTGCGTAGGCCAGCAGATAACGGCTGTCGAGAATTTCGCCAATCGGACGTTGCGACAAGGACTTGAACAGCAGGGCCGGCAAGGCAAAACTGACCACAAATTTCCCGAGAACCCCCATGTCCGCCTTGGTGAACCGGCCCAGACGGGTTGCGGCAAAACCAATTGCAATGATGATGTAGATGGGGCCGGTTATGGAGAGAATGTCAAGCATGGGCTTTCAGCAATTCCGTAGAGTAGATGATTCCGGGTGGTCGGACCCGGTCGTCATTTTTAAGTTGTTCGACCGGCTCTCGATTCGGGCCTGCTTGCCGATGGTCTTGCCATTTTAACTACAAAACGGGCCGTGCCAAGTTATTTGTCGGGTATTGTCGATGAATTTTTCTGAAAGGTGCATTTAAAGCTTCCGAAAATGTAAAATGGATCGCGCTTTAATGGGCGGCCTGATGACCTCCTATGACCTTTTGCGCGGCCCGCCCGTTAACCGGAGCGGAAAGTTTGAAACATCTCTTGAATATTAAAGGCATCGTCAAGTTCAACATATTGCAAAAAAGGTTCTTGATGAACTGCGCATGCGTATTTCTGAAGAGGATACAGAGTATTCCATTGCTGAAAAGGCGACGGCGCTTCTTTCGGCCAAGGGCATTCGTGATACATGGTATTATGATTGCCCGGCGCTTGTATTGCTGGGGGCGCGAAGCTGTTTGTCAATTTCGGGCCGAGCGTATGTACCGGGCCGCCGTGAGCAAGTTGGAAAACATAACTTGGTAACCGTCGATTTGAGCCCATCGATCGATAATGTCTGGGGTGACTGCGCCCGTAGTTTTTATATCGAAGATGGCCATTGCCGAAACATGCCCCGGACGCACGCGTTTTCAGTGGGGGCAATGTTTCAAGGGCGGTTGCATAAATCGCTTTTGGATTTCGCAACCCCGGCCACCACTTTTGAAGAACTCTACCGCTTCGGTAATACCCAAATTGAGGCGGCCGGATTTCAGAATCTGGATTTTCGTAAAAATCTGGGACATAGCATTGCAAGCCGCACCAAAGATCGCTGTTTCATTGAAGACGGCAATACACGTTGCCTTGGAGAGATTGCCTTATTCACCTTCGAACCGCACATCCGGTTTAAAGAAGGCCCGTGGGGATTCAAGCATGAGAATATCTACTTCTTTGATCAAAATGGCCATCTTGAAGAGCTCTGAGCATCGGTCCTGAGGGACCGCTAGTGATCGATGCCCCGCAACCGCCAATTTGAATCCAGAGGGGAAATCTTGTGACAGAAGTGGAAACGCTGGAGATCAGCCGGGCGACCGAGGACGATCTTGAAGGCATCCTGGAATTGCAGGCCGCCAATCAGGCCGAAAAGGGCGGTCGTTTGTCGGTCAGTCTGCCGCGTTCCCAGATTTTGGCCATGATGGGGGCTATGCCGCTTCTGGTTGCACGGCGCCGGGGCCGCGTGATCGGTTTTCTCATGACGAGCACGCGGGCGATGAATGCCGATATCCCCATCATCAATGCGATGCTCGCGGCTTACGATCACCAGGATGACGCCTATGTTTACGGCCCCATCTGCGTCGATGTGGACGCGCGCGGCCAGGGCATCGCGCAAGCCATGTTCACCGAATTGCGACGCTTGCAACCGGGGCGCGAGGGCGTGCTCTTCGTCCGGCGGGACAACACCGCCTCCCTGCGCGCCCACGCAAAAATGGCAATGCGCGAGGTGGGCTCCTTCGCGTTCAGGGGCATGGATCATGCTGTTTTTTCTTATGTCGGTTGACGTGCAGCACAAGGGAGCAGGAGAAGCGCGATTGCGCTAACCCGGATTCTTCTCATGTTGCCCCAACACGGCCGTCAATCGGACCGCCCCAGGGCGACACTTTGGCAGACGCTTCGATCCGTGCGACAGCTTTTCCGCAAACCACCGCCAATCAAAAGAACCGATCATTCGGCCCCGTCCCGACGGGCTGATCTGAAACACGGCATGTTCCCATGGCACAAGCCGGACCATCTGCGTTGGGAAATGCAAGGCCTTGTATTCTAAACCTTATGGTTTGATTCGTCGAACGATGCATGCTAACTTTTTCACATTCATGCTGCGATTTCGGCAAGAGATCCAATGCCGTCCCATTTCCTGGAATCCATCGAATGCTGAGGGGTGCTCAAGTCAGAGAGGTGCGATGAAGCGGTTTGCGTTGGGCCATCAATGCCCGTCCTGTTATCAATTCTTCCGGTATCGGATCCGCCGCCATTTTTTTATGCGCCTTATACCGGGATCACGGCACTACCTTTGTGACTATTGCGGCTGCACATCGCTTTCTTTATTCAAGCGGGCATCCATTCGGATGGGGCGCTTTCCCATTGGGAAAATAAAAGCCGTTCTCGATGCAGCCAAAACCAGGACGGAATGAAGGGCGCTCATCCAAAAGCCGGTGCAATCCTCCCCAATATGGTGCCCCACGAGGCTGTGAAGGAAACCCGCCTAGGGGTGTTGCACCTGCCTGATCAGCGTCTACTGCAACAACTACTTAAATCCGGCCGGCTGTCTGCCGGACGACAAGACGCGCCTCCTGGAAGAGATTGACCAGGAGGGTCCCCAACTCTCAATCGCCCGGGTTTATGATGCGGCGGATTTTGCGGGAGAGTTCCCCCAGGTCGAAGGGCTTCTGCGCGAAACCGCTGCAGCCCCGCTGCATGATGGCCCGGGCCTGCCCGTCGAGGCTGTATCCGCTGGACAGCAGGACCTTCACCTCGGGATCGATGGCCCGCAGCCGGTCGAACACCTCGCCCCCGCCCATGCCGGGCATGATCAAATCCAAAATGACCAAAGCGATTTCTTCCCGCTGCTCCTCGAAGAGCTGCAGGCCTTGCGGGCCGTTTTCGGCGGTCAGGACTTCGTAGCCGAGCCGTGCCAGCATGACGCGCCCAAGATCTCGGATGAGTTTTTCATCGTCCACGAGCAATATTCGGCCCGATCCCGTGACAATTTCCGACGGCGCGGCTTTCTCGGAAGGCACGGTTTTTTTCGAGGCCGGCAAGTAGATCGTGAAGGTGGTTCCCTCCCCGGGTTCGCTGGCTACGGTGATGATGCCGGCATGGCCTGAAACGATGCCGTAGGCCGCGGCTAGCCCCAGGCCGGTTCCCCGCGAGATCTCCTTGGTGGTGAAGAACGGTTCGAAAATGCGCCGCTGGGTTTCGGCATCCATCCCGGAGCCGGTGTCCTGTACGGTGATTTTGACGTAGCGGCCGGGTTTGAGGTCGTATGGTCGCACAAAGACCTCGTCCAGCACAGCGTTTTCGGCAGCGAGATATAGTTCGCCCGGCCCCTCCATGGCCTGCCAGGCATTGACGTACAAGTTCAGCAGTACCTGCTCGATCTGGGTGCGGTCCACCTCGACGGCCCACAGGCCGTTTCGGGCCGCCACCTGGATCTTGATTTCCTTATGGGTTCGCCCGAACATCTCCGCGCTTTGTTGGACCAGCGCGTCCAGGTCGACCGGCCGGATCTCGTATTTCCCGCCGCGGGCGTAACCCAGCAATTGCCGGGTCAGGTCGGCCGCGCTACGCACATAGGATTCGATCTCGCAGAGGTGCTCCCGGAAGGGGTGGTCGGCGTCGATATCCTCCAGCATGAGAGAAATGCGGCCCCGGATGCCGGTCAGAAGATTGTTGAAATCGTGGGCCACCCCGCCGGCCAGGGTGCCGACAGCTTCCATTTTCTGGGCCTGCTGGAATTTGGATTCCAGTTCCCGGCGTTCCTGCTCGGCCTTCTTGATCGCGCTGATATCCCGGAAGATGGACAGCACCGCTGTGGCGCCGGCATGGACGATGCGGACACCGGTGGCCTCCACCACGATGGTTTGGCCGTCCATGCGGCGGTAATGCTGTTCCATGGGCGGGAGCTGTTCGCCCCTGGTGGAGACATCTTCCAGGCGTTGGCGGACGGTCTCGCGGTCATCGGGATGGACAATATCAAGAAGATTTTTCCCGATGATCTGCCGTGGTTCGTCAGCCCCCAGCAGGCGTGCGCCCCGGGGATTGATGTAGACGATTAGGCCTTCGATATGCAGCAACACCGCCTCGGGTGACATTTCCACCAGCCTGCGATAACGGGCTTCGCTCTCCTTGAGGGCATCCTCGGAGCGCACCTGCTCGGTAATGTCCAAGAGAAAGCCTTCCAGGATCTGCCGGTCCGGTATCTCTTCGACGATCCGGGCGTTGACCTGAACCCAGATGATCCGGCCATCCTTGCGAAGCAATCGCATGCGCCGGTCGGCGATGAACCCCTGGACGAACATGGCCTGTAAATTGTCTTGACGGTCTTGACGATCGACATAGATTTGGTTGATATCCGCGACTTGCGCCACTAGTTCTTCCGGAGAAGGGTAGCCCAGGATCGTTGCCATGCGCGGATTGGCGAAAACGAACTTCCCCTCCACGGTTACCTGATAGATGCCCAGGAGGGCGTTGTTGATGATGGCCCTGAGCTGTTCGCGGTTCCCCCGCAAAGCCGTTTCCGCCTGGCGGCGCTGGTCAACCATGGCGTTGGCGGATTCGGCCAGCGCGGCAAATTCAGTGAAGGTCAAGTCTTCGGGCTCAATCCGAATGGATTCGCCGGCGGCCTTGTCGAAAAACACGGTGAGCATCCGAAGGCTTTTTTCGATCTTGGACGACAAAAAGCGGGCCGCCAGCAATACAAGTACCAGGAGGGAGACCAGGGCCAGGAGGATTTTGACGACTTCGGATCGAAGCTCTTGGCGCATGAGGCGGCGCTGGTCGGCGATGAGCTGGTCCATTTCGTCCACGTAGAGGCCGGCTCCTACGTACCACTGCCAGTCGGATATCCCGGCGGCATAGCTGATTTTGGTCACCTTGCGCCGGCCTTCGATCTCGGGCATGACATAGCTGACGAAACCCCCGCCGGCCTTGGCTGCGGCAATGAGGTCCCGGACCACCGGGAACCCGTTGGCATCGGTCGTGTCGATCATGTTTTTTCCGGCAGCGGGGCCTGACAGGCTTACACCGTCCCACCGGCCGGTGAAGACATATCCCTCCTTTCCCATGTGGATGCTGTCGAGCCACGCCAGCACCTCCTGCTGGACATCCCTTTCCACCTCGTCGAGGTAATCGCCGGTGCCGACGTACCAGTCGAGGGAAGCGACGTATTTGACAAACGAAATTTTGGGGAAGGTTTGGGAGGACGCCCTACCCGGTTTGGGCCAGCAGCCCACGACAAAGCCTTCGCCTGTGGTGCGGACGACCTCCAACTCATGGCGAATCACGTAGGCGCCCTCTGAATCCCTAAGATCGATGAGGTTGTGACCTTCCAATGCAGGCCGGACAGGGTAGAGTTGCTCCATGCCGTCCATAGCGACGGCAAAATAATATCCGCGTCCCCTGTTGAACCGAATGGGGCGCAAAGCTTCGCGGATCATATCCTTGATGGCCGCGTCGGACATCGTTCCATGGTTCTGTTCATAGAGGTGGTTCGCGATCTGCCAGGCTTCGTGGGTCCGATTGCGGATGTTGCGCCTCAAGCGCGCTCTGGTTTGGGACTTTTTGAATTCGATGTAAGCAACGATGTTATCGACTTCGCTCTTGATCCGCTCCTTCTGGCTTGCCATGAACTCCGATCGCATGCGTTCGGTCATCCGGTCGAAACGCTTATACTCCCAGGCAACCCACAGCAGGCCCAGCAAGACACAGGCGAGGGTCGTGCAGGCGATCAGGTTGTAGAAGAACACGCGGGTCAGCTTGGTTGTTTTTGGCGCGGCCATGGCAACATGCCCTCTCAATGATGGATGAACGTCGCGCGGCCGTGCGGCGTTGCCTCCATAAAATGGCATTATAGCATATTTTGCGCTTTGGGCAGTGCTTGCAATTTTAGTCCCATGGGGACTAAATGGGATTGATCGCCCATTTGATTCCATCCAGCAGCACGAGGAGGCAACATGGCTGTGTAGTCGCATGGCTGGTGCGGCCGGATTCTCGAAGTGGATCTTACCAACCGCCGCTTTCGAGACCATGCGTGCGGAATTCTACACCCTCCGGGGATGGGATACCGCTTCCGGGTGCCAACGCCGTTCGCACCTTGCCGCGCTCGACCTTGGCGATGTGGCCGATGCAATGACCGCTCTGGGGTACTTGGCAAACTAACGCTAGCCCCTAGCGGCGAATGACGATCACCGGTGTATCAATAAGGAACATCGCTTTTGCGCTACGAAGGTCCCATCTACCGCCCGCCGAGCGAAGCCGACAGTCTGCTGATCCAGGCCACGGTGGGCTGCCCGCACAACAAATGCACCTTTTGCATGATCTACAAGAAAGGGCCGCGCTATCGGGTGCGGCCGGTGGCCGACATCTGCGCGGACATCGATACGGCCCGCGCAGCTTACGGCGACAGCGTAAAGACCCTCTTTTTTCCGTCCGGTAACACCATTGCCATGCCGACCCACGAGCTGGCCGCCATCTGCCGGCATGCCATGGAACGCTTTCCCAAGATAGAGCGGATCACGGTCTACGGATCGTCCCGCTACATCGTGCAAAAGGGGCTGGACGACCTGCAAACCCTCCGTGCGGCCGGCCTGCGCCGGATCCATGTAGGGCTTGAAAGCGGGGACGACACGGTCTTGCAGCGGATCAAGAAGGGCACCACGGCCGCCGAACAGATCGCCGCCGGCCGGCTCGTCATGGCGGCGGGCATCGAACTCAGTGAGTATGTCATCCTGGGGATGGGCGGGATCGAACACACCGAAGCCCATGCCCGGCACACGGCGGCGGCCCTGAACGCCATCGCTCCGGATTTCGTGCGGCTGCGCACCCTCGTGCCCAAGATCAACACCCTCCTGCTGCACGACATCAGGAAGGGCCGCTTTCAGCTCTTGTCGCCCCATGCGGTGCTGGCGGAAACCCGGCAGCTGATAGCGCACCTCGAATGCCGCACCCGGCTTACCAGCGACCATTACAGCAACTACCTGAATCTAACCGGCTGGCTGCCGGATGACAAGGAACGCCTCCTGGGCGAGATCGACCGCGCCCTGACTTGGGATGAGGGCCGCTTTCGTCCCATGGTTGTCGGCACCCAGTAACCCCGATGTCGGCCGGACGCGGGCCTCGGATCCGCGTCCTGGCCGGGCAGCCCCTAAAGTATCCCCCCAAAATCCCGATATTGAACGGGAGGACGAAGCAGGTCAGGCCGGAGTGGCCCGCGAGCCCGATCCCCTCGCATCCCTCCCGGCATAAAGGATGGCGGTGATGAAACTCAGACTGATCGTATTGGCCCTGGCGTTCCTGTCGCTGATAGCGGTGATATCGGGCGCACTCACCTACTATTCCATCCTCAGGAAAACCGTCCTGGCCGAAGCCAATCGCCACGTGGCTTCGGATGCGGCCTCCATCAGCCACATGTTTTCCGCCTACCTGAGCGAAAATACCAAATCGGTGAAAACCCTGGCGGGGATGCCGGCGCTCGAGACCGCCTTTCTTTATGATGACGCCGCGGGCCTGACGGCGGCCAACCGCATGCTGGATCGTTTTCAGCAATCTCTCGGGATGGACGTGTGCTACCTGATGAACACCGAGGGGCTGACCCTGGCATCTTCCAACCGCCACGATCCCGACAGCTTCGTGGGCAAGAATTTCGGTTTTCGGCCCTACTTTCAAAAAGCCCTGCACGGCGAGGCCGGGGTGTATATGGCCCTTGGTGCCACCTCCCACAAACGCGGCATCTACTATAGTCATCCGGTCTATGGGGAATCCGGTCCGGCGCCGCTGGGGGTCGTGGTGATCAAGGCCGGCATCGATCAGGTGGAAGCCCGTGCCGCAAGCGCCAGTCGCCACAGTGGGGGGGCCTGGGTCCTGGTCAATACCGACGGCGTCATATTCGCAGCCAGCCGCCCGGACTGGTGCTTCCATTTCCTGTCTTGCCCATCCGAGGCCCTGCGCGATCGTGTTGCCGCCAGCCGTCAGTTCGGCAAAACGCCGATGGAAGACCTGGGGTTTACCGCCGCCGACCCTAACGAGATGCGGGATTGTGATGGGACCGCCTATCTGGTGCACGGCGTCCCGATCGACTCCCTGGCGCAATGGCAGGTGCTTTACCTTTATCGGACCCGCAGCGCCCTGGCCGTCCTAACCGATCCCATCCTGCCCTACCGCAAGCCGATCGTCATAACGATTTGCAGCCTTTTTTCCGTCATTATCCTCGCCCTATGCACCATGGCGTTTATTGATATCCGGGAACGCAAGGGACAGCGCGATACCCTGGCCGTTCAGAATGCCTATCTGTCCGCGCTGCACGACACCGCCCTGGGACTCGTGGGACGTCTGGAATTCAATGAACTGATCCGCGCCGTATTGAGCCGTGCCGGTCTGTTGACAGGGACTTGCAACGGATTTCTTTTTCTTCACCACCCCGAAACCCAGGACCTGGAGATGATGGTGGGGCTGGGGGTCTATGCCGATGAAGTCGGGCGGCGCATCAAGCCCGGTGAAGGCTTGTCGGGCAAGATCTTCCAAACCGGCGAACCCCTCATCCTGGACGACTATGCGACCTGGCCCGAGAGGTTGCCCCATGCGAAATACGACAACCTGCATGCGGTGGTGGGCATGCCCCTCAAGGGACGTTCGTCCATTGCCGGGGTCATGGGGCTGGGGCATTTCGAGCTGGGCAAGACCTTCGGAAAGAGCGAAATCGATATCATCGAACGCTTTTGCCAGCTGGCCGTCATCGCTCTGGACAACGCCCAGCTTTACACCCGGCTCGAGGAGGAGCTCGCCGAACGCCAGCGTGCCCAACAGGCCCTCAAAGAAGCCAATCTGGCCCTCGAACGTCTGGCCAGTCTCGACGGGCTGACCCAGATCGCCAACCGGCGCCGTTTTGACGAAATTCTTCAGAAGGAGTGGAAACGGCTGCGGCGATCGAAAGCCCCCCTGGGGCTTATCCTGGCGGATGTGGATTATTTTAAAGGCTACAATGACACCTACGGTCACCAGGCCGGCGACAGCTGCCTACAGGCCATCGCACGGACCCTGGCGGCCAATGCCTATCGGCCGGCGGACCTGGCCGCACGTTATGGGGGCGAAGAGTTCGCGGTTTTACTGCCGGAAACGGAGGCGGCGGGAAGCTGCTTCGTGGCCCAAAGAATTCTGGCGGCGATTCGAAACCTCAGGATTCCCCACAGCGCCTCTATAGTGGCACCCCACGTCACCATCAGCCTGGGGGTGGCCTGCTTGACCGCCAATCAAGACGATCCCCGGGTTCTGATCCAGCTTGCCGATGAAGCCCTTTACGAAGCCAAGAAAAGGGGCCGCAACAGGATGGTCCTGCAGGATCTCGATCCCACGCCCGGCGCCGTCGGCACCCGATAAGGACCGGAGAAAACGATCAAGCCGGCCGGCAACTCCCTATGCCGTGTCTCCCCGTAGGCTTAGAAGTCGCTCTCCAGAACGATGCGATAGCGCGGCTTGCCGGAGCGCAGCTTTTCCATGGCATCGTTCACCCGGGACATGGGGAAGGTCTCGGTCTGGGGAGCGATGCCGTGCCGAGCTGCGAAATCGAGCATGGTGGCGGTGGTGGCGGGACTGCCCAGGGGGGAGGCCCCGACGGACCGCTGTCCGATGAGCAAGGGAAAGACGGCGGTTTCCACCGAAGGGGCCGCGCCCACCAGATGCAGTTTGCCCTTGGGTGCCAGGGACCCGATATAGGCCTCCCAGGGCAGGGATACGTTGACCGTGGAGAGGATCATGTCGAAATAGCCGGCCCGTTTTTCCAGGGCCGCGGTATCGCGGGAGTTCAGGAAGTGATGGGCACCCAGCCGGCGGGCTTCATCCTCTTTTTCAGGGCTGGTGGAAAAGGCCGTCACCTCGCAGCCCCAGGCCCGCAGGAAAGCCAGCGCCATATGGCCCAAGCCGCCGATGCCGATCACGCCCACGCGGTCGGTGGGGCGGATATGGTTTTGCACGATGGGATTGAAGACCGTAATGCCCCCGCAGAAGAGGGGTCCCGCACTGGCCGGCGCAACGCCCTCGGGCAGGGGAATCACCCACCCCATGTGGGCCCGCACCTTGTCGGCGAAACCGCCGTGGCGCTCCACGATGGTGCCCTGGACCTCGGGGCACAGGTTGTGGTTGCCGGACATGCACTGACGGCAGTGCATGCACGATTGCGCGAACCACCCCAGTCCCACCGTCTGCCCCACGGCAAGGTGGCGCACGGCCGGGCCGACCGCCTCGATGCGGCCCACGATCTCGTGGCCCGGCACAAAGGGGTAGCGGGTCATCTGCCAGTCGTTGTCGAGCATACTGAGGTCGCTGTGGCAGATGCCGCAATACGCTACGGCAATGTCGACTTCCTCGGCCCCGATGGTACCGAGTTCGTATTCAAAGGGTTTAAGCGCTCCGGCCGCGGATTCCGCGGCATAGGCGTTGACGTTCATGAGAAAAGCTCCTTTCGATCTGAAGGTTGATGATCGTTTACGATCACACCGGGAAAGCTAAGGGAGTAAAAGCCGAATGCAAGTGGGGGCGGGAGGGACGACGATCTGCCTGCGGTGGGTTTCGGAGGAATAAGAGGCGCGCGGCGGTCTATCGGTGAGGCGGCCGCCGCTCAGCCTTCGCGGTTGAAGGGGATGCCCAGGGCGGCCGGCCCGCCGAAGCGTCGCCCCGGTCCGATATTGACCAACACCATGACGACGATGGTCAGGAGGTAGGGTAGCATTTTGAGGATATAAGCCGGCACGATCTCGACGCCCACGGCCTGGAAGTAGAACTGCAAGGCGGTCAACCCGCCGAAGAGAAAGGCCCCCACCACGGCCCGCAGGGGGTTCCAGGTGGCGAAGATGACCATGGCGATGGCCACCCAGCCCTGGCCGCCGGTCATGGATTCCTTCCAGCCGGGGGTGTAGGAAAGAGAGAGGTAGGCCCCGGCCAGGCCGGCCCCCAGGCCCCCGGCAAAGGTGCACAAATAGCGGATGCGGAACACATCGATGCCGGCGGCGTCCACGGCCGCGGCGTCTTCCCCGGCGGCCCGGATTTTGAGCCCGGTGCCGGTGCGAAAGAGCAGAATCCAGCACAGGGGCACCAGGAGATAGGCCAGATAGGCCAGCACGGACTGGCGGAAGAAGATATCCCCCACCACCGGGATGTCCGCCAGGCCGGGCAGCGGCAGGGCGCGCAGCCGCACCCCGGGGGCGGTGCCGATCAGAGGGCGCCCCAGAAAGCTGGTGAGTCCCATGCCCAGGAGGGTCAGGGCCAGTCCCGAGAGGACCTGGTTGACCCGCAGGGTGACGGCGAAAAACCCGTGCACCAGGGCCAGCAGCCCCCCGGCCAGGGTCCCGGCGGCCACGGCGATCAAGGGGTTGCCCGTGGCCATGCCGGCCGCCGCCGCACACAGGGCCCCGGCCAGCATCATGCCCTCCACCCCGAGGTTGAGGATGCCGCTGCGTTCGGCCACAATTTCCCCCAGGGTGGCCAGCAATACCGCGATGGAGGATTTGACGGCGATCTGCCCGATGAAAGCCAGGTCTTCGATCATGCCCCCTCCTCTCCGGCGGCGGGCACGGCGCGGCCGGTTTCCCGCCGGACCAGGCGGTAGCGGGCCAGGCTTTCGCTGAGCAGCAGGCCGAAGAGCAGCACGGCTTCGAGCACCACGCTGATGGAGGCCGGCAGGTGTAAAACGGACTGGAGCTGCTCGCCGCCCACGATCAGAAATCCCAACAGCAGGGCCACGAAGGGCACGGCCAGGGGATTGAGGCGGGCCAGCCAGGCCACGATAATGCCGTCGTAGCCGTAGCCCACGGCCAATCCCTGCTGAAGACGATAGTGGATGCCGCTCACCTCGGCCATGCCGGCCAGCCCGGCCAGGGCCCCGCTGAGCAGCATGACGCCGACGATCTGAGACCGTATGCCGAACCCGGCATAGCGGGCCGCCCGGGGATTGAGGCCGATGGCGCGCACCCTATAGCCCCAGCGGGTGAGGCGCAGGGCGCCGTAGAGCACCATGGCCAGCACGAGGGCCAACACCAGGCCGAGATGAATGCGGGTGCCGAAGTAGTGGGGGATGCGGGCGGCTTCGGCGATCTGGGCGGTCCCCGGGAAGCCGTACCCTTCCGGGTTGCGCCAGGGACCGAAGTAGAGGTGCTCCATGACGATAATGGCAATATAGTTGAGCAGCAGGGAGGAGAGAATTTCGTTGACCGCCAGATAGGCTTTCAGCAGGCCCGGAATCAGGCCCCACAGGGCACCGCCCACGGCCCCGGCCGCGACCACGGCCGGGAGCACCAGAAAGGGGGGCAGGTGCGGCGCCAGGTAGAGCCCCGTGCCGGCGGCCAAGATGCCCCCCCAGACGAGCTGGCCCTCGCAGCCGATGTTCCACAGCAGCATGGTGGCGGCCAGGGCCACGGCCAGGCCCGTCAGCATCAGGGGAATGGCGCGCACGACGACCTCGGATACATGAAAAAACGATCCGGCGGCCCCTTTCAGCATGACGCCGTAGGCGGTCAGGGGATTGACCCCCAGGGCGGCGAAGATGCCGGCCCCCACGGCGACGGCCATGGCCAGGGAGACCGGGAAAACCCAGGCCGGGGAGCGGGCAAAGGATGCGGAGCGCTTCTCGATGCGCCAGGCCATCAGCGGTCCTCCAGTCCGGCCATGAGCAGTTTGATGCGGTCGATGTCGCCGTCGTCCCGGGCGGAAACGATATCGAGAATCCGGCCGCGAAACATGACAGCGATGCGATCGGCCAGGGAGAGGGCCTCCTTGAGATCGCCGGTGATCAAGAGGACCGCCGCCGTCGCCCGCTGGCGCAGGAGGGCCTGCCAGATGTCTTCGGTGGCCCGAATGTCCAGCCCCTGGGTGGGTTGCTCGGCGATGAGCAGGGCCGGCCGGCGGGACAATTCCCGGGCCAGGATGAGCTTTTGCAGATTGCCGCCGGACAGATGACCGGCCTGGCTCCGGAGGCCGCCGCCCTGAATGCCGAAGCGCGCCACCGCTTCGGCCGTTGCCTGGGCGGCGCGGCGCCGGTCGACGAGAAGCGATGTCCCGAAGACGTCTAAACGGGTCAGCATGAAATTTTCCACCAGACTGAAGGCATCGACGGAGCCGGTCCGATGCCGGTCTTCCGGGATGTAGGCGATCCGGTCGGAGGGGCGTCGCCGCCATTGGGCGGCCGTAAAGGTGCGCTCCTGAAACCGAAGCGTGCCGCCGGTCAGGCGGACGAGGCCTGCCAGCGCGGCGGCCAGGTCTTCCTGACCGTTGCCGGCCACGCCCGTAATGGCCAAAATTTCGCCCTGCCGGACATCGAACGCAATATCCCGAAAGGTCGGGCGCGGCGACTCGCCGGGCCCGGTCAAGCCCCGAACCTGGAGGACGGATTCCCCGACGGCGACCGGGGGCTTGTCCACACTCAGGATGACTTCCCGGCCCACCATCAGGCGGGCCAGATCGTGCCGGCTGCGTACGTCGGCGGCCGCCAGTTGGCTGACCATCCGCCCCCGCCGCATGACGGCGATTTCGTCGGCCACGGCCATGACTTCTTCCAGCTTATGGGTGATGAAGACCACGGTTTTGCCTTCATTCTTCAATTGCCGGAAGACCGTAAAAAGGTTTTCGATTTCGGCGTGGGTCAGTACCGCGGTGGGTTCGTCGAAGATCAGAATCTTCGCCCGGCGATAGAGCAGCTTGAGAATTTCCACCCGCTGGCGCTCCCCCATGGACAGGGTGCCCACCGTGGCCCGGGGGTTCACCGCCAAACCATAGCGTTCGGCCAGTTCGCGGATGCGCCGGATTTCCCGGGTGCCGCGAAGATGGATGGGGCCCCGACGCAGCAGAATGTTTTCGGCCACGGTGAGGGGGGCCACCAGCATGAAACGTTGATAGACCATCCCGATGCCGGCGGCCAGGGCCTGGGCCGGGGAGAGGAAGCGCACCGGTCGTCCCTGGCGCAGGATGTCCCCCTGGTCGGGCTGGTAGCGGCCTGCCAGGATCGACATGAGGGTGCTTTTGCCGGCCCCGTTTTCCCCCAGCAGGGCGTAGATGCGTCCGGCGCGGAGGGTCCAGTTCACCCCACGGTTGGCGTGCACCTCGCCGAAGCGCTTGGAGATGTCTTGCAACGCGAGGGCCGGTGGGGGGGAGATCGTCATGATCTTAGGGCGTCAAACGAATTCGGGGTCGGGCAGCCGCGTCAGGGCGTGGATCGGATAGCCCGGGAGGGTCTGCAGCGCGCCTTCCTGGGCCACGCAGAATACGCCCTGAATGGCTGTGGGCGCGTGGCCGCGGTGGGCGGCCACTTCTTCCAGAAGATCTTCCAGGGCCAGCAGGGTGCCCCCGGTGCTGACCACGTCGTCGATCACCACGATACCCCGGTCGGCCTGACCGATGAGGTTGATGTCCCGCTCATAGAGGGCCATGAACTTGCTGCCGCTCGTAACCGAGGAGGAGCCCACCTGGATCAGGGGTCGCCGGTCGGCCTCCATGTGGGGTTTGACCCGATTGTAGGCCACGGCCACGGCCTCCACGTCCAGCTCCTGGGCCACGGCCTGGACCAGCATGAGGGCTTTTTCCACGGCGGTCAGGAACACCAGGCCATCACGATCGGGGAAGGCCTCGCGGATACGGGCGGCCAGCAGGCGCCCCAGATCCCGGTTCAGGCGGGTCTGGCCCACCAGGTTGAGGGAGGCGATGCGCAGGCGGCGCTCTCCGGAAGGCAGGACCGCATAGGGGATCTCGATCTCGTAGCCCAGCCCCGGCACGCTGAGGCGATATTTTTTACCCGATTCCAGACCGCCCAGTATCTCCATAGCGGCTCCTTTGATGCATGGGCACTAAAAAGTTATTCTGTCTATTGGGGCAGGCTCCCTTTGACCCCTTTCACCAGCCAGCGCATGGTGAGCAGATCCTTGTCCGAGGCTTTCTGGCCCTCGGGTATCATCAGGTTGCCCCCCTGGTCGTAGAGGGGGCCGGCGAAGATGTCGTCCTGCCCCGCTTCCAGCTTTTGCTTGGCGGCCAGCACCTTCTGCTGCACGTCTTCCGGCACGGCGGCGTTGAAATTGCTCAGGACGATGTCGTGCTTGTCGAAGCCCCCCCAGTAGGCGGTGGGCTTCCAGGTGCCGTCCATGACCTGTTTGACCTTCTCCACATAGATCGGGCCCCAGTTCCAGACCGTGGACACCAGGGCGCAATCGGCGCCGTAGCGGGTGGCATCCTCGCCGTAGCCGATGGCCGGCACGCCGGCCGCGCAGGCGGCCACCGAGCTGTCGGGGGTGTCGGCCATCTGGCGGATAAGGTCGTGCTTGCGCGCCACCAGGGTTTCGGCCAGGGTGGTTTCGTTGATGGCGTCGCGCCAGGCCTTGAGCCAGACCACCGTGTTGACGGTATTCGGATCCACGGCATATCCGGACTCCACAAGCCCCTTGAGCAGCCCGATGGTAAAGGCGTTGATGCCCCGGATGGGCTCCGGAATCGGGTTGGTGGCCACGGTGCCCACGTTTTTGAAGCCCATGAGGCCGGCCATGTAGCCGGCCAGGTATTCCGCCTGGTACATGCGGGCGAAGTAGTTGCCCATGTTGGGGGCGGTCTTGAAGCCGGAACAATGCTCGAAAACGATGTCGGGGTAGTCCTTGGCCACGTTGAGCATGGGATCCATGTGCTCGAAGGTGGTGCCGAAGATGATATCGTAGCCCTGTTGGGCATAGTTGCGGAAGACGCGTTCGGCGTCGGCGGCCAGGACTTTTTCGGTGTAGCTGACCTCGATCTGGTCGCCCAGCTTTTCCTTGAGGTATTCGATGCCGTCGTAGGAGGCCGTGGTCCATCCCTGATCGTCGATGGTCCACAGGAGGGCAAAAGCCACCTTGAGTTTTTTGGCGGCGGCATCGGCGGTTTGGACGCTGCCGGCCAAAACCAGGCTGAGGCAGGCGACCATCAGGAAGACCGAAACGACGAGGGTTCTTGTGCGGCTCATGGAATTCTCCTTTATGTTTCCGTGTGGCAAAGGTGCGGGATCGGATGGGCGCGCCGTCCTGAAAAATGTTTCTTAACTTAGACAAGGCACAGGGCGGCGTCAAGCCACCATTGTGCGCTGTCGTCGATCTGATGATTTCGGCATCGGATTTCTCTGTAACGGATAAGCATAATTTGGTATGAAAAACAGATTCGTTCGGATTCACCGTATTTTGAGCAAACGTCACGACACGTGGTTTCAAACCCCCGTCCAACGCCCGACGGCCGTGTTGCCGCTTTCAGCAAAATGCTTGCATATTATTGAAAATGCAGCGCTTTTTGATCTGGATGCGCCTTGCCCTCGAACGCCATCTGAGGTTTTGAGATCACTTGCAAAACCAACCTGTTGCCAAAGCTTGTGATAGGAGCGCTGAAACCATGAATATTCAAAGGGTGGTCGACGACATATATCGTTTTTCCGTCAACATCGAGGACAAGGACTATTTGTTCGAAGGCATCTGGCCGATTCCCCACGGCATTTCCATCAATGGCTATCTGATTAAGGGCGATAAGAACGTCATCATCGATTTGACCCAGGATATCTTCGATTTCCCGCAGGAGATCACCCACCAGATGGACGGGGTGCAACTGGCCATCGAAGACATCGACATCATCGTCATGAATCACATGGAACCCGACCACTCGGGATGGTTGCGCGAGTTTTGCAGCAAAAACAGCAAGGCGGTCATTTACTGCACCAAAAAGGCGGTACCCCTGCTGCAGGCCTTTGCCGCGGTGCCACCCGAGCGGGCGGTGGCCATCACCGACGGCATGGTGCTTCCGGTCGGCGACTACGACCTGCAATTCTTCGATACGCCCAATATCCACTGGCCCGAAACCATGATGACCTACGAGCGCAAACGGAAGATGCTTTTTTCCTGCGATGCCTTCGGTTCCTATGGCCGTGTGGACGAAAACGCGATTTTCGACGACCAGATCGACGAGGAACAGCACCGCTTCTTCGAGCAGGAGGCCCTGCGCTACTACGCCAACATCGTGGCCACCTTTTCGGGCTTTGTCCTCAAGGGCCTGGAGAAGCTGAAGGGATTGGAGATCGAGGTTATCTGCCCTTCGCACGGCATTATATGGCGGGAAAATCCCGGGCGGATCATCGGCCACTACCAACGCTACGCCGAATACAGCAAGGGACCGGCGGAGCGCGAGGTGACCGTGCTCTGGAGCAGCATGTACGGCAACACCAAGCAGGTGCTCAATGTGGTGATCGAGGTGTTGCGCAAACGCGGCATCCCGGTGCATGTCTTCCAGGTGCCCGGGGACGAGATGGGCGACATTCTGGGCAGCGCCTGGAAATCCGCAGGCCTGATCTTCGGCATGCCCACCTATGAATACAAGATGTTTCCACCCATGGCCCACGCCATCGAGGAATTGCTGGTCAAAAAAGTCACCAATAAAAAGGTCTTCCGCTTCGGCTCGTTCGGCTGGGTCGGCGGGGCCCAGAGGGATTTCGAGGCCAAAACCGAAAAGTCCGGCTGGGACCTTGTCGGCCATTACGAATGGCAGGGGGCTCCCACCGAGGCGGATAAAACCGCCATCCAGCAGGCCCTGGAGGCTTATGGCGACACGCTGCTCGCGTTTGCCAAAACGCCTTCCGGCTGTGAAAAAGGATGATGCGGTCCCGGGCAGCCGGACGGCAGCCCTTGCGGGCGCAACGATAAGATAAGATCAGCTTGCCGCTGAAACAGCGCGCTCCGCACTGGATAAGGCGCCTTCCAGGTAACCGCCCAAATCGTCGGCGGTTTCCGTGCCGGCCAGGTGCAGGGTGCCATCCCAGATGCTTGTTTCTCCGGCAGGCGGCTGGAACTCGGGATGATTGTGGGCGGCCCGCTGGTCGTATTCAGTGGCCGTAAATGCTTCCCGGGCCCAATCCTGATAATAGATTTTGACGGGCTGTCCGGCCGCCGGTCCGTAAAGAAGGGCCAGCTGGGCCAGGATGGGCCGGATCATCATGTCGCTAGGTTTGCGCCGCAGGGCCGGAATGCCGACAAACCCGGTCAGCCCATAGGGCCGGTCGGCCGCACCGGAAGCGTCATGAATCTCCCCCAGGGGGCCGCACAGGCTGAACCCCTGGCCGGAAAGGCCGATCTTGCGCCAATCGGCCCTGTCATACAGAGCAAAGAATTTGGCCTGGCCGGCCATCCAGGTGCTGGCTTTCAACATGGCCTGGGTAAGATCGTAGGGCAACTCCGGGGTGAACAAAATGGAGCGCGCCGCCAGCCGGGGCGGCAGAGCGAGGATGACCCGGGCGGCTTGCAACCGGCACTGGGGTTCCTGGTCAAGGCGCCCGACCGTCACCCGAACACCATCGTCCCGCCGTTCGATCTCGCAGACCGGATGATTCAGACGGATGACGTCTTGGGGTATCCGGGTGCAAAGTCCCTTGACCAGCGCGATCATACCCCCGTCAAGCCGCCATCCGGGCGGCTCCATGGGATAGCCCTCGATGGTTTCCGTATGGCCGTCCTTGGTCTGGAACCGCCCCAGGCCGGTTTCAAACTGGGGATAGCCTTTAAGGCCCAGGGTTTCAATCAGCGCCGCGACCTTGGGGTTGATCGTGGGCCAATACCAGGATGGCCCCAAGTCGGCAAAAAAGCCCTGATGCTCCGGACTCAAAATGCGGCCGCCCACACGGGAGCGGGCTTCGAGCAGAACCAGGGATTGGGTCTCGGCCGCCAGCCGAAAGGCCGCATAAACCCCGCTGAGGCCGCCCCCGATGATGATGGTATCCACCCGTTCCGGATGCCTGGCGGCACCTCTGCCTTTGCTATGCAGGGTGAGGCTCACGTTTCGCGGGCCACATCCCGGTCAAAGTCAACCACGTCACCGGATTCGGCCAGGGTGTAGGCCTGGCGGAAGGTTTCCCGGATGGCTTCGATGGGCACATCCCGGAATTCGCCGCGGTGGGCCAGGTATTCCATGTGACGGTTCCCGGCCAGGTCGAACGGCTGGTAGATGGCGTCGTCCCGGCCATTGAATTCGAGCGGGTGCAGACGGAAGCGCTCGCAAAGCTCGATGTTGAAAGCCGGGGTGGCCTTGACCCAGCGGTTGTTGAGAAAAAGGGTGGTATAGCCGTGCCAGTAGAACACGTCGGTCTGCATCTGGGCCCGCATACGGGCGGTGGACAGGTGATTGCGGACGTCGGCAAACCCCAGACGGGCGGGAATGCCCACCGCCCGGCAGACGGCGGCCAGCAGGATCGCCTTGGGAACGCACCAGCCCCGGCCTTTGGCCAGGGTGGCGCTGGCCCGCAGCCCCGCCACCGACAAGTCGATGGCGTAGGGGTCATAGCGGATGCCGTCGCGGACGGCATAGTAGAGCTTACGGGCGGCTTCTTCAGTTGTCGCCGCCTGTCCGGCGGTTTCTTCGGCCAGGCGGCGGATGGCGGGATGGTCGCTGTCGACGGTTTCCGAAGGTGTCAGAAAGGGTTCCAGATCGGTATTCGTTTCCATAAAAACCTATTCATGCAATGGTTCTGTTCATCAAGGTGTCTTCGGGGAGATCCCCGTGCCGCCGGGCGGGCAGCACCAGCGACCGCAACCCTTTTAAACCCCATGCGTCGCGGAAGCAAGTATGGATACGCCCTAACGTGTCCCTAACCGCCTATGGGTAAACAAGCATGAGGCCGGAAGGACGGCGCGCTCCGATGTGAAGAGCGCCGCAACCCCAATGTGAGTATTTTCGCTATGGTCGCAAAACCGCATTTCGGCCCTATGGGCCGTCGATGCACAGGCTGCTGACGGGGTGGCCTCATGGTGCCCTGGGCCGAAGGGGGGCCTGAAATTGGCTTCCGGGTTTAATTGGGGTTGATTTCATGATATGGTATGTTTTATGAGAAATGGGTACTACATGTAGTGGCTTTAACAAGGAGTTGTCTATGCCCCAAGCCAAGAGAACCTTTGTTCTGGACACCAATGTCATCCTGCACGACAGCACCTGCATCTACCAGTTCGACGAACACGACATCGTCATTCCCATCACCGTCATCGAGGAGTTGGACCGTTTCAAGAAGGGCAAGGATATCCTCAACTGCAACGCCCGGGAGTTTCTGCGGTCCCTGGACGCCCTCACGGGGCACCACATTTTCAATGGCGGGGTGCCCATTGGCGAGGGCAAAGGCAAAATCTCGGTTCGCCTGGAGTCCGCCTTTCATGAGAAATTGAAGGACAACTTCAGCAGCACCCAGCCCGATCACCGCATCCTCAACAGCGCCTACCAGATTGCAATCAACCAGGGGTTTGAGCGGGCCGTTCTGGTCACTAAAGACGTGAACCTGCGCATGAAGGCCAAATCCGTCGGATTGACGGCTGAAAACTATCGCTCGGACCACGTAAAAAACCCGGCGGAACTCTACAAGGGGCTCAGCGTGCTGGAAAACGTGGACGGCAGCCTCATCGACCTGCTCTACCAGTCGCCCTACGAGGTCCCGGTAGGCGCGCTGGACCTGGAAGCGCCCCTGCTGGCCAACGAATTCCTGATTCTGCGCAACGGGCGCAAGTCCGCCCTGGGGTACTTCGACATTGCCTCGGAGACCGTGCAGCGGATCGAAAATCACGGCTGCTTCGGCATCCGGCCGCGTAATGCCGAGCAATGCTTCGCCCTCAATGCCTTGCTGGACCGGAACATTCCCCTGGTGACCATGAGCGGCAAGGCCGGCACCGGCAAGACCTTGCTGGCCCTGGCGGCCGCCCTGGAAACCAAGCGCCACTACCGTCAGATTTTTGTGGCCCGGCCGGTGGTGCCCCTCAGCAACAAGGACCTGGGCTATCTGCCCGGGGATGTGAATTCCAAGCTCGATCCTTACATGCAGCCCCTCTACGACAACCTTTCGGTGATCCAGACCCAGCTGTCATCGGACAAGGCCCGCAGCAAACGCATCAGCGAGATGATCGAGGAGGAGAAGATCGTCATCACGCCCCTGTCCTACATCCGGGGGCGCAGCATCGTAAAAGCCTTTTTCATCGTGGACGAGGCCCAGAACCTGACCCCCCATGAGGTCAAGACCATCATCACCCGGGCCGGGGAAGGCACCAAGATCGTCTTCACGGGCGACGTTTTCCAGATCGACCATCCTTATCTGGACAGCAACTCCAACGGGCTGAGTTTTTTGATTGAAAAGATGAAGGGGGAGCGCCTCTACGCCCACATCAATCTTGAAAAGGGCGAGCGCTCGGAGCTTTCCGACCTGGCCACGCGGCTGCTCTGAATCGACCGTCCCGACCGGGATTTCGTCCGGGTTGCTTAGTTTTGATTTACCCCCCCCTCTGGTGGCGGAGCCGTAGAAGTTCGACCAATCCGGGCGGTGTTTTTGTATGCGGATTCTTCATTTTCTTCCACGTGGAAGAAAACGGAAGCAATCACGCCTCGGCGTGACAGGCTTCAAACGCCCGTGTCCCGCTTGACCCTGCGCGTCGTCGCGGCGGCCGGAGCACGCGGAAACTCGCCCCGCCTTCGCCAAGGCTACGGCGGGACTCAGACAGTCCGCGCGCTTTAATCCGTCCGCCCCGCCGATGCTCGGCGCGGAACAAAGGGAAACCTGAAAACCAAAGACAAAAACACCTTTTTGAAGCCTCTTTCCATGTCTGCAACCTTTCGATATCCTTTGTCTCTGTTGAGGGTGGTTTTGGCCTTGGTGGAAGGTAATACCAATATGGATGGGCACAATCCTAATGCCCCCCGCTCCCGTGACAGGGCGTTTGCGATGCCTCCGTTCATGGCGTGCGGGGAAAATGGTTCCGGGCATGGTTGAACATCGAAGACGTTCAATGGTATGCGGGCTATTGCGATTAAACCGATCGACGCCATCGCCGCTTAGCTATTCCAAGGAGACCCATGAAAATCGATGCCCGCTGCAAGCCCCTGCCCACCAGTGCCGACCACAATTGCTTTGCCTGCAGTCCGGCCAATGAGGCCGGTTTGCAAATGACCTTTTTTCAATACGAGGATACGCTGCTGTCGCGTGTGACCATCCCGGACCACTTGGGCGGATGGAATGCGGTGACCCACGGCGGTGTGGTCTCCACCATCCTGGACGAGACCATGAGCTGGGCTGCCATGGTGCTGCTCAAACGCCTCAGTTTCACCCAGAAGATGACCGTGGAGTTCCGGAAAACAGTCGCCGTGGGCGCGACCATGGAAGCCGAGGCCCGTATCCGGGAGGTGAAAGACCACCGGGAGGCGGCCCTGGAAGGCGTCCTCAGCGATGCGGCGGGCACGGTATGTGCGGTGTCGGAAGGCACCTTCCGGATTTTCGCTCCGGCCGTGGCCAAGCGGCTGAAGCTCGTGGATGACAAGATGCTGGCTTGGTTCCACGGCCTGTTTGAAGGAGGTTGAATGGACCTGACGGATCTGCCGCTCAGCACACCCGCTTTGCTGGATGGCGGGATGGGGCGCGAATTGCGCTTTCGCGGGGTGCCCGTGCCCGCGACCATCTGGTCGGCGGGCGCCCTGATGACCGATCCCGACGTGGTGCGCCAGATCCATGCGGACTTCATCGCCGCCGGGGCCGACATCATTACCACCAACACCTACGGGGTTATCCGCAGCGATCTGGCCCAGGTAGGACGCGAAGACCGCTTGGCCGACCTCAACCGCCTGGCCGGTCGCCTGGCCGCGCAAGCGCGGGATGCGAGTCCCCGCAAGGCCTGGATCGCCGGATCGCTGCCGCCCCTGCGGGGCAGCTACCGGCCAGACCGGGTGGGGCCGCCCGCCGAGATCGAAGCCCTCTACCGGGAGCAGGCCGAGCTGTTGGCACCCTTCGTGGACCTTTTCCTGTGCGAAACCATGTCCTCAGCGGCCGAGGGGCGCGCGGCGGCATCCGCCGCCTGTTGTACCGGCAAGCCGGTCTGGGTGGCCTGGACCCTGCACGAGGACCGCTCCGGCAACCTGCGCAGCGGGGAGTCCATCACGGCCGCGGCGGGTGCCCTGGAAGGGTTGCCGGTCAGCGGCTGCCTGGCCAATTGCTGCGCGCCCGAGAGCATTACCCGCGCCATGTCCCGTCTGGCCCGTTTGGGCGTTCCATGGGTCGGTGGCTATGCCAATACCTTTAGCCCTGTCCCCCAAGACTGGACCCTGGGCGGGGACAAAGAGACCGACGGGCTTTTGGACCTGCGTGCAGATCTGGATCCCGAACGCTACGCCGACCACGCGGCGGACTGGCTGGCGAACGGGGCCACGGTGGTGGGGGGCTGTTGCGGCACCCGGCCGGCCCACATCGCCAGGCTGCGGGCCCTCATCGACCGGGGGCGGTGACTGGCCGGCCGGGAGGCTCCGGATGGGAGGCGCCTTTTCCGGTCAGGCCGGAGCGGGCACTTCGATCCAGGTCGCCCTGGCTTTGGCGATACAGCTACCGGCGGCGTCGAAAAGGGCGGTGCCGGTCCGGTGCTTGCGGCCGTCCCGGGCCAACTCCCATCCGATCACCACATGCGCGGCGCCGGCCTGGGCCGTTTGAGCCACGTTGGCCGTCATTTCCCCCAGCAGGACCGCTCCGTCCGAAGGCCATTCGAAGGAAAACGCGCCGGGACAGTCCAGGACCGCCCACACAAATTCCGCCCTGACGGTGCCGGCCGTGCCCGCCAGAGCCGCATCCGGCGTCCAGGGGGCCGCCACCATCGATCTTCGGGGGAGCGGTCCCGGGAAAATGCGAAGGCCGTCGGCGGGGGCGCGATCCGGCCCGCAGACGAAACAGCCCGGGTAAGGGTGGGATCGATGCCCCCGGTAGCCCCGGGAAGCCTGCAAGGCCTCGTCAAACGCCGGCGGTGCGGGTGGCTCCAGGTCAAGCTCGCCCGGCCGGGCTTGGGCCACCACCCGCTCCCCGTCCAACAGGGCCCAGCCTGCGGCATCGGGGCGGACCCGCAGTTCGGTTTCCAGCCGGGGCGGGCTTATAAGGCGCACGGTGGCCGGTCCCTGGATATAGGCCGCCAGGCAACCGCAGACATAGCCCCCGTTACCCGAGTCGGGGGGGCCTTGAAAACGCCGCTCGATCATGATGCTGTTCGTCAAGGGCTGATCCTTTCATCATGCGTCGTGATGCATCACGACGCATTCGGCTTCCATTTCCACCAGCCAGGCCGGGTCGATCAGGCGGCTGACTTCCACGAAGGTGCAGGCCGGGCGGATGTCACCGAAGATTTCGCCGTGGGCCCGGGCGGCCTCTTGCCAACGCAGGGCGTCCGTGACGTAGACCCGGGTGCGGATGACGTCCTCCAGCCGGCCGCCGGCCGCTTCAATGGCTTCCCGAATGATCTCGATGCAGCGCCGGGTCTGCCGGTACATGTCGCCGGGGTGGGCGGCCGTGCCGTCCGGGGCGATGGGCGCCGTGCCGGAAACCGCAATGCGGTCGCCCATGCGCACGGCCCGGGAGAAGCCGATCGGTTTTTCAAAGGGGGAACCGGAAGAGATGTTTTGGCGCATAATAGTGGCCCTTTCTTTGGCGATTCAATTGGCTGACATGGTTTTGGCGATATAGTGCACCATCTGGCCGGCTACGAGGGCCACTACTTCCCGGGGGAGGAAGTCCACCGGCGCCTCGGCCATGATCCGGTTCGTGACGATGGCGGCGGTTCGGGCTTCGTCACCGGTTGCGGTGAAGGTCGCTTCCAGAAATTGGCGGGTTTCGGCGGCTGCGGCCAGGGCGTCCTGCAGAAAGCGCCGCCCCTCTTCGCCGGAGCGGGCCCCGTAATGTTCGGCCAGGTGAATGGCGACATCCCGGGCGGCCATTTTCGCCAGGCTGGCCTGGTAGAGATCGAAATTGGAATTGGCGGCCGTGAAGATCTTGTCGCCAAAGGGAACCCCCCCGGCATCCGAGGCGAACAAGGCTTTCTCTTCGGGGATGTAAATGGCGAGGGAGCACGAGGAATGGCCCGGGACTTCCATGATTTCCAAAGACAGGTCGCTGCAGGGCAGGGTCTCACCGTCACCCACGACCGCCTCCACAGCGATGCCATCAAACCGCAGGTCGTCATCCCCGGCGTCCCCGGTCAGACCGGAGGACGCGACCAGGGCCTGGTTGAGGGCGGCGATATGGGCGACCACCTTGGGTTTTTGCAGCAGTTCCCTGCTCCTGGCCGAGGCTGTAACCACAGCCCAGGGCCAGCGGCGTTTCAAAAACGGCACCATGCCGCAGTGATCGAAATGACTGTGCAGGATGACGATCCGGCGGATTTTGGTTTCGTCAATGCCGAAGCGCTTCACCTGGTCCAACACGTCCGGTGCCACGTAGGCCATGGCCCCGCCCAGGAGGGCGTATTCATCTTCCCCGCCGACGATGTAGGCGCAGGACTCGCTGCGGCCCACCAGCCAGATGCGGTCGGTTATCTTCCCGGGTGTTTCAAATATCATGTGATCTCCTTGTGATCCCTCATTGCTGAAAACTGAATTCTCCGGTTGCCATGGGTTAACCGGAGTTGTCCAGCGATTTACTTCCCGGCGATGTGTCTCCGGCCAGCAGCACAATGCCGGCCATCAGGCCCATGGGAACCTGGTTGGGATCGCTTTCCCGGGTGATTTTGTCGATGGACCAGCCGACGGTCCGGGCGAGTTCGAAAAAGTTGACCCCCAGGCCGGAAATGGACGGCCGGGCCAGGTCCGGATGCCGGCAGGGTCCGGCATCGGCGATGACCCGGCAGTCTTTTTCCCCGGCGCAGAAGATGCGCTTGCAGGAGCCGGCCGCCAGACCCCGGGCGTCCGTATACCCGCCGGCGACAGCCTGGCTTTCGATAGCCGCGGCCGTCTCGTGAACCAGGCGGGACACCTCGAAACGGGCGTCACCCAGAAGCACTTCGGTGGGAACATCGAACTTGAAGACCAGGGCCCGGGGAAATCGTTTCAGCAATTGCCGGAAGGCATTCGGTTTCATCACGTGGGGCGGGCAATTGGCACCCCGGCCAAAGCCGGGACAGCCGGGGTCCCGGCAGATATCCGCCAGGTGGTCTTCCACTTTGATGCCCGCGGTGTTGATCATACGGGCGTCCGTCACGCCCAGCTGAAGGGCATATTGCAGCAATGGCGCTTCAAAAGATGGCATATGTGATTTCCTGTTGATCCGTGGCCAGCCGGGCCATATTTAACGGAAGGGTTGCGATGGGCCCCATCGGCATACCGCTTCCTCCGATTATCGTGTCTCAAGGCGTAAAACGAAAGTGTGTTCCCGCAGGGAAAACCAATCCAAACGTTTCCTCCAAAACCTGCAGCAGTTCCACCGGATCCGCCAGGGTCCGGGTGGTAATGGCCGCGCCCCGGTCGATGCTGAAGTCAAGATTAAGCAAGCTGTAGCGCGCTTCCGGCGTGGGCCGCTGGACCACGATACCGCGGGTGAACGGACTGTCCGGATGGGTGGAGACGTAGTGGTTGGCCACCTTGTAATCGATCCAGTATTGGGGTTCCAGGGTGAAGGCATAGAGGTCGATCCAGTTGTTTCCCTCCCGGGTCTGCAGAACCCAGGCGTCGCCCTCCGCCACGCTGCGGTAGGTCCAGTGGAAACGCTGGAAGATCCTTCCGGGCTGGAACGGCAGGGGCTTCAGAAAGCCCCGGGCCCCGAAGCCCACGTCCGCCAGCCACCGTTCGCCCCCCAGGTCCACCATCAGCAGCATGTGGGTGCGGGCGCGCACCCGGTCGCTGCCCACCCGCACCCGGGCGGCCAGCCGGGTGACCGGGAACCCTAGCGCTTCCAGTACCGCGGCCAGGAGCAGGTTATGCTCGAAACAATAGCCGCCGCGGCCGCCGTAGACGAGTTTGGCCTGAATGCTTTCCAGGTCCACCCGGATGGCGCGGCCCATGAGGATGTCGAGGTTTTCAAAGGGGATCCGGGTGGCATGGGCCAGGTGAACGGCATCCAGCAGAGCGGGGCCCGGCGACAGGTCGCCGTGGTAGCCGATGCGCTGCAGGTAGGCCGACAGAGCGATCGCGGTGAGGCCCACGGGCTTAAGCCAGCGCCGTTGGCCGCCGAACCGCTTCGACCGGGATGTCGTACACTTTCTGGGTCTTCGTCAGTTGGAAGCCGAGCCGTTCATAGAAGTGGTGGGCGCGGTCGCGGGCGGCGTTGCATCTGACCCGCATCCGCCCGATGCCGCGCTCCTGAAGCCATTGGGCGGCCGCGGTCACCAGCTCCGCACCGATGCCTCGGCTGCGTGCCTCGGCCGCCACCACCAGGCTGACAATTTCACCGCGCAGCCCTTCGGCCAGGCGGCTGTCGACCTGGGCCTGGAGGCATCCCACGGCTTGGCCGTTTTCCCTTACCGCCACCAGAATGACGGCTTTTTCATCCAGTGTGGCAATGTGCCGGGCGATGTCCGCCGCGCTGCGGGCATAGCCCAGTTGATGCAGCAGGTCCGCAATTTCTTCGGCATCCGGGATGCCGGCTGCGCGGATATTGATCATCTCCGTGATTCCTTTTGTCCTGATGGCCCGTCGCATGGATCGCTTGGCCCGTATTCGGCGGTGGTGTCCGCCTGAAGGCCGGCCGCTGGTCGCCTCCCTCATACGATACCTAACGGCGGATGGCAAGGTGCCTGGGCGGAGACTGGCTATCCCATAAAAAAACCAGGACCGGTGGCGCAAAGGCGCTCGCGGACGGGACCAGAATGGCCTTCGGGCATCAGGGCCGTTCGAAGGCCAGGCGACGCATCTTTCCCCTTCACTTGCCCAAGCGACCGCGCTATAAATGGCTTCCCCCTGATGGAAACTTGCTTCAACCGAACCGATGGGAGTGCCGCCGATGCCTGATACCGCCGATGCCCAACGCGAGGCGTTTGCCCGCAAAATGACCGACATTCTCAATCTCGGCGCCCTGAACCTGGCCATGGGGCTGGGCTACCGTCTGGGGTTGTTCGAGGCCCTGGATGCCCTGGCGGCACCCGCCAGCTGCGACGCCATTGCGGTGCAGGCCGAATTGGATACCCGCTATGTAAGGGAATGGCTGGGGATCATGGTGTGCGGCGGCATCGTGGAATTGTCGGCAGATGATCGCGGCCGGGACCGCTTTCATCTGCCCCGGGCGCACGCCGATCTCATCACCCGGCGGGCCGGCAGCGCCAATCTGGGGGTCTACACCCAGGAAATCCCGCTGCTGACCCGTTGCGCCGTGGAGGAGGTTGCAGAAGGCTTCCGGACCGGCCGGGGGGTGGAATACCGGCACTACCCGCGCTTCCAGCAGTTCATGGGACAACTGGCCGACGCCAAGCACCGGCAAGTCCTGGTGGGCACGTTTCTGCCTTCGGTGGACGAGGGCCGCATGGTCCGTCTGATGACCGACGGTATCCGGGTCTGCGATCTGGGATGTGCCGAAGGGCTGGCCTTGATGCTCATGGCCGAAGCCTTTCCCCGCAGCACCTTCGTCGGGCTGGACATTTCCGAAGAAGCCCTGCACACGGCACGCACCGCCGCCGCATCGCAAGGGTTGACCAACGTCACCTTTATCCAAGAGGATGCGGCCGCGTTGAACGATTCGTCTTCCCTGGCGGGTTCGTTCGATTACGTGACGGCCTTTGACGCCATCCACGACCAGACCCAACCCCTGGCGGCGCTCCGGGGCGTGCGCGCCCTCCTGAAGCCGGGCGGGGCCTTTTCCATGGTGGATATCGCCGCCGCCAGCCGCCTGGCGGACAACCGGGACCATCCCATGGGATCATTTCTTTATACGGTCAGCCTGATGCACTGCATGCCCGTGGGGCTGGTGGACGGCGGAACCGGGCTGGGCATGATGTGGGGCCGGGAAAAGGCGGTGGCCCTGCTGAACGAGGCCGGCTTCGGGGATGTTGTGGTGACCGCGATCCCGCAGGATGCGTTCAACCTCCATTTCTTCTGCCGCAAAACAAGGGCTTCATAAAAGGGCCACTATCGGCGCTGTGCGGCCTTCGGCCCCCGCGTCAGCGGCACGCTTCGCCGCTGCGGCGTAGGGATGTACGCCTCGTTCCTCAGCCTTTGCACGCCTTGATCTTGGCCTTTCTGCGCAACCGTCCGGAAGGGATGGGCCTGCGGCCGAGAAGAGACCCGTGCGGTGCCGGAGGGTTCCCGGCCTCCCACGGTTTGCGGGATTGCCCGGCTGGCGCATGCAGGCGAGGCTGGAACGGGCCTTCGCCGATGCCCACCGCCAGAGCTGGACTGCAAGCGCCGGTGTTGACGCGCACAGACGAACACGCCCCCCGCGCCCTTGATGTCGGATCAACTTCCGGGCGGATTTTCCTAAAGCTGCACTGAAAAGTGCCAATATGTAGATCAGCCCCCCGCCGAATCGGATTTTGCCTGGCTTCCGGTTTGGCGGTGGGCGGTTTTGCGTATTTGCCAAGCCCTTTCAAATTCCCTGCAAGGAGAGGAACCCATGTTTTTGAAGCGGTCCCTGAAGTTCAAGCTGATTGCCCTCGGTGTCATCCTGTCGGTGGCGCCGCTTTGCGTGGTGGCTCTGAGCACATTTTACCAGACACGTCATATGTCCGACGTGGCCTCAGACGGCCTGGCCCGGTTGACCCACGAAAACCTGACCAACACCGTGAACGGGGTCAGGACCATGTTGAACGCTCAAAACGAAGTCCTGCAGAACCAGGTCGTCAGCAATCTGAACGTCGCCCGGCGGGTCGTGCGGGACGGGGGGAACCTCTTCCTTGACGCTTCTGAAACGGCCACCTGGCAGGCTGTCAACCAGTTTACCAAGGCATCCCAGGCGGTGGATTTGCCCCACATGACGCTTGGGGGGGAGTGGCTGGGCCAGAACGCGGATCCGGGTGTTCCCACCCTGATGGTGGACGAGGTCAAGCTTCTGGTGGAGGGCACCTGCACGGTGTTCCAGCGTATGAACGAGGCCGGGGACATGCTGCGGGTGGCGACCAATGTGAAGAACCTCGATGGTACGCGGGCCATCGGCACCTATCTGCCGGCGGTCAACCCGGACGGCACCCCCAATCCAGTGATCGTCAGCCTATTGGACCGGAAAACCTTTTGCGGAAGGGCTTATGTGGTCAATGCCTGGTACCTGACAGCCTATGAGCCCCTGTTCAACAATGACGGGGACATTATAGGGGCCCTTTATTTCGGCGTGGAACAAGAGGCCACTTCGGCCATGCGGGAAGCCCTGATGAACACGAAGATCGGCCAGACCGGTTATATATGGATCATCGACAGCAAAGGCAACTATGTGCTGTCCAAGAACGGCAAGCGCGATGGGGAAAGCATTCTGGGCGCCAAGGATGCCGACGGCAACGCATTTGTCAAGGATATCATCGCCAAAGCCCGCGGCTCCCGGGAAGGGGAAATCTTTGACAGCGTCTATCACTGGAAAAATCAGGGCGATGCAAAGGTGCGTCTGAAGATCAGTAAAGTCACCTACTTCAAACCCTGGGACTGGATCATCGGGGCCGGGACCTTTGAAGACGAGTTCTTCCAGGCCCGCGACACCATCGAAGCCCGCGGCCGTGCCAACATGCACATCCTGCTGGTACTGATCGGCATTGCCCTGGCGGCCTCCCTGGGCCTGTGGACCGTTATGGGCCATCGAATCGGCAGGCGGCTCGCGGCTTTCGCCGCCCACATGCAGGGGGCGTCCGACGAGGTGGCCTCGGCGGCCGGAGAAGTCTCCGCGGCCAGCCAGTCCCTGGCCGAAGGGGCCTCCCAGCAGGCGGCTTCCATCGAGGAGACATCGGCCTCGCTGGAGGAGATGGCGTCCATGACCAAACAGAACGCCGACCACGCCAACCAGGCCGATGCGCTCATGAAGGATGCCAACACGACCATTGCCAAGGCCAACACGACAATGGACCGTATGACCGAATCCATGACGGCCATTTCCCAGACGGGCGAGGAGACCCAAAAGATCGTCAAGACCATCGACGAGATTGCTTTTCAGACCAACCTGCTGGCCTTGAATGCCGCGGTGGAGGCGGCCAGGGCCGGCGAGGCCGGGGCGGGGTTTGCCGTGGTGGCGGACGAAGTCCGCAACCTGGCCATGCGGGCGGCCGAGGCCGCTCAAAACACTTCGTCGCTTATCGAGGAGTCGGTGCGCCAGATCAAGGAAGGCGCCGAACTGGTGGATGTCACCAACAAGGCCTTTGACGAGGTGGCCGTGCAGGCCGACGAGGTGACGCACCTGATCGGGGAGATTGCAGGGGCTTCCACGGAACAGGCCCAAGGCATCGATCAGGTCAACACGGCCGTCAGCGAGATGGACCGGGTGGTGCAGCAGAACGCCGCCACGGCTGAAGAATCCGCTTCAGCCTCCGCAGAGATGAATGCCCAGGCTGAACAGGTGAAGACCACGGTGAACGAACTCGTGGCTTACATCGAGGGCGGGGCGACGCCCCCGCCGGCGGCCGCGGTCCACAGCGCGAGCCCCGGCCGGACCGGTAACATCCCAGCGCGCAAGAAGCCTGGGCTGCAGGCGCCGGCCTCCGGCCTCCAAAGCGCCCAGGAAGCCCGTTCCATAGAAGCCCCGGAAGTCTACGACGATTTTTAGGGCCTTTCCGAAACGCTGGGCAAGCTTCGTCAAGGGCGCGTCGCAAGACGCGCTGCTTTTTCCGGGGATAGAAGCGATTTTCGCTTACGGCAATTCGCTGATCCAGCTGCCCCCGTCCAGCCATTTGGCGTGGATCTTTTTCAACTGCCCGGTCCCCTGGAGGGTGTTCAGAAAGTTGCGGACCCAATTGATCAGGAGGGTATCTTCGGCCATGGCAATCCCCAGCGGTTCGAATGTCAGGGGGGATTTCCCCGCCGAAAGCCCCTTGTCCTGATAGCGGTAGGCTGCATAGGCGCAAAAGGGGAGGTCGGCCACCATGACGTCCGCCTTTTTGGCCAGAACGAGGGCGATAGCGTCGCCATAGGATGCGGCCGGCAGCAGCTTGGCCTTGGGCATAAGGCTTTCGGCAAATATCTGGCTGGTGGAATCCTTCAGTGCCGTTACGGTGACATCGGGCGCATTCAACCCGTCGGCATTCTGGAGTTCGGCATAGCGCTGCTCCAGGGCCAGAATCCCCTTGCCGGAGACGTAATAAGGTCCCACGAAAGCCACCTTGCGGTTGCGGTCCGCCGTAATGGTCATGCCGGAGAGGACCATGTCCACCTTGCCGGCTTCCAGGGCCGGCAGCAGATCGGCAAACGGCATCCGGACAAATTCGACAGGAACCCCCAGGTCTTCGGCCATGGCATTGGCCAGGTCGATATCCATCCCGATGAGTTCACCGTTCTTGGCCGTAGCGCTCATGGGGGGCTGCTGGCCGGTGGTTCCCACCTTCAATACTTTGTGCGCCAGAATGCGGTCCATCACCGGGCCGGCCGAGGTGTTGACCACCGTCAGGGCCACGGAAAGGACGATTACCCAAAAGCAAACCAGTTGTTTTCGCATGGGATGGCTCCTCTAAAAATGGTTTCAAGGGAAAATCGAAGAGGGTGATGATGCCCCTCTTGATAGAGGTTCTTCGCGCGCTTTTCAAGAAGGAGGCCGCGATGGCCCCGCGTCCATGGGATGGCATCGGTGCGGGACCGTCACTCTACAGGGCGGGATTCGGCGAAGCTGCCGGCACAGATCCGGTTGCGGCCGGCCTTTTTGGCGTTGTAGAGTTGTTTGTCGGCCGCTGCCACCATTTGCTCGGCCAGTATTTCGCCGTCCGTATGGGTGTAGCTCTGGAGTCCGATGCTGGTGGTGACGGCGACGCGCTGCGGTCCGCAGCGGAAAGGGCAAGCGGCCACCAGGGCACGGAGTTTTTCGCAGAATTGCAGGGCCGCGGTCGCATCGGCTTCGGGCAGGATGATCGCGAATTCATCGCCTCCGTAGCGCGCCAGCAGATCGGACTCCCGGGTGTGGTGCTTGACCAGTTTCACGAAGGCCATGAGGATTTCATCACCGGCCGGGTGGCCGTGGGTATCGTTGATGTCCTTGAACTGGTCGATATCCAGCAGGGCCAACGACAGGCAGCGCTCGTAGCGCAGGGCGCGGCTGAGTTCACGTTTGAGCGATTCCTGGAAATAGGGCCTGTTGAAGGCCTGGGTCAGGTCGTCCACCGTCATCAGCCGATAGATATCTTCGTGGAATCTGCTTTCGGCGTTGTTGCGGGAAAGGAATTTGAGGACGGTTTCCCCCAGGTGCAGCCGGTCGCCGTCCTGCAGTTCGGCCTGCTGCACGCGATGGCCGTTGACGAACAGGCCATTGGTGGCGTCCAGGTCGCTGGCGGTCACCCTATCGCGCGCTACCGCGATTTGGGCATGCCGGCGGGAAACGCTGTCTTCCGGCAGGTGAATATCGCAGGATCCGTCCCGGCCGATGGTTTGTAAGGCGTCCTGCAGATAGAACGTCTTGCCGAGCTGGGCCCCGTAGACGACCACCAGGGCCGGCGGAGCACATGGTAGGCCGTCATATAGATCGACCGGCCCGTCGACGGCAATGGTTTCCTGCTCGTTGGTCATGTCTTTTGCCATCCTGCCGCCCAGCCTTTCATGGTTGCCATGTTGCGGTGTTGTCGCCCGTACGGAAAGGGACTCTTTTCCATATAACGGTTAACCCGTCATGAATCAAATATATTGACAAAAGATCTGAAATTTGACCAATGATAATTGTTATCAATTAAAGGGAGCGGCTTCCGGGCCGGCCACGGGTTGCAATTCAACGATCCGCAAGAACGTTTCGAGATGATCGTCAGGAAGATGCGGGAGAACGGTCACAAGCTTACGCCTCAGCGTTTGGCCGTGGCCCGGATTTTGGCCCGCAGTGAAGGGCATCCCGGCGTCGAGGCCATCTATGAACAGCTGCAGGATGATTTCCCCACCATGAGTCTGGCCACGGTCTATCGCAGCGTGATGCTGATCAAATCCCTGGGGGAGGTGCTGGAGCTCGGATTCCCGGACAGCGGCAACCGTTATGACGGCAACAAACCCTATCCCCATCCCCATGTGATCTGCGTGCGCTGCAGGAAAATCTTCGATCCCGAGCTGCCCAGCCTGCAAGACTTGACCCGGGAGGTCACGGCGGCCAGCGGTTTTAAGATCCTGACCCATCGCATGGATTTTTTTGGCATCTGCCGGGCATGCCAGGGCAAGGAGAGGGATACGGATCGTTAATTTTTTTTGCCAGGCATATGCGAATCATTATCAATTGATATGTTGAGCTTTTTGAAAATCAATTCGAATAACCAGGAGAATTCCCCTATGGCAGAAAAAGAAATCAAGCAGATCTGCAAATGCGAAAGCTGCGGCAACGAGTCTGAAATGGTCATCACCTGTTCACTGGTGGAGGAAGAACTTCAGACGTCGGCCAAAACGCCGGTGAAAAAGGTCCGTGCCAAGGGACACGGGGTCTGCACCCATTGCGGCAACGAGGCCGATATCTGGGTGGATGTAGCGTCATAAGCCGCCGGAGGCCGACGGCCATACCCGGAGCGGAGCGGTGTTGAAGGACGGTCTGCTCTCTGCTATATTGGCCGCCATACCTGCCGAGAAGTATTCGCAGATGATTCCGCAGGCAGAGCCAAGGCCCTGTTGTCGATATTCATGAAAAGCCTTTCAGCAACTCCGAAGGGACCGATACACGTTCCCTGAAGTGACCGCTGCTTTTGTTCGCAAGGGACGGTTACACTTGATCGACGCGGATTGAAGCAGGCCGGCACCGGACTGTAGGCAGGCCTTTGCCCCAGCGGTTAAGGCCGTACCAGAATCCAATTTCCCCCACAATATCAATCCAAGGAGGTTATTTAATGGCAAAGGCAACGAAGGAGACACGCAGGAAAAAAGTCATCGAAGTACTGAACAAGGCCCGGGCCATGGAGCTGGAAGCCATCTATCAGTACATGAACCAGCACTACAACCTGGACGACAAGGATTACGGGGAGCTGGCCGCCAAGATCAAATTGATCGCGATCGATGAAATGCGCCATGCCGAGATGTTTGCCGAGCGCATCAAGGAGCTGGGCGGCGAACCGGTCACCGAGCATGGCGGCAAGATCGTCAAAGGGCAGCCCGCAGATAAAATCTTCTCCTACGATACGGTCCTCGAAGATGACACCATCGACGCCTACAACCAGTTTCTGCTGGTCTGCCGCGACAACGGGGACAGTGGCAGCGTTAAGATCTTCGAGCAGATCATCGACGAGGAGCAGATCCATTTCAACTATTTCGATGCCGTGAACAACCACATCGCAGAGTTGGGGCAAACCTACCTGGCCAAGATTGCCGGAACACCTTCTTCCACCGGCCTGGGTAACAGCGGGTTTGTGGTCAGCGCGGGGGGTGAATAAGGTTACGATCGCCACCGGGTAAGGTTGCTGTGAGGACGAATTGTAAGAAAACCGGGTTCGGGGCGGATGCCTCTGATCCGGTTTTCTTTTTGACGCCTTGATGAAATCGCCCTCGGATGCGGTCGTGCTGAATCACGGTAACGGTTTGTCGACCGGCCTTGCTTTTCTCCCTGCAATCCCCGCTCGCTTGCCGGTGGCAGGGGATGCGTGTATATTATTTTTTCAGGAAACGACCATCACCACTTGATCGTCTGCACCGCCCAACGGTGGTGCGGCATTGCCCGCGGGGAGAAACACGATGCCTTCCGATACTGTCTCCTCCGGAACTCCGGCAAGAAAGCGCCCGTGTGTGGTCATTCTGGCCACGGGGGGCACGATTGCCGGAACCGGTACGTCGGCCACCCGGGCGGGGTACACCTCGGCACGGGTCTCCATCGATGCCATGCTGGCCGCCGTCCCCGAACTTACGGATCTCGCGGCGGTTCAGGGCGAGCAGATCGCCAATGTGGGCTCCCAGGACATGACGTTCGAGACCATGATCGCCCTGGCCAAGCGCATCAATGCACGGCTGCAGGAAGAAGCGGTGAGCGGGGTCGTGGTCACCCACGGCACCGACACCATGGAGGAGACCGCCTTTTTTCTCAACCTGACTGTCAAAAGCCGAAAGCCCGTTGTCATGACGGGTGCCATGCGTCCGGCAACGGCCCTGAGCGCCGACGGCCCTTTGAATCTCTTCAACGCCGTGGCCGTGGCCGCCGACCCCCGGGCGGCCGGACGCGGCGTGCTGGTGGTGATGAACGACCGCATCCACGGCGCCCACTCCTTGAGCAAGACCAACACCACTTCGGTGGAAACCTTCCTGTCGCCCATCAACGGTCTCGTGGGAACGGTGAATTACGGCCAATGCCAGTATTTCAGGGAACCCTCCCGGCGGCATACCGCGGACAGCGTGTTCTCGCTGGAAGGGGCCGGCGCCCTGCCCCGGGTGGATATTCTTTACGCCTGTGCCGACATGCCGGCTGATCTGGTGGACTGTTCCGTCGCCCGGGGCGCCCGGGGGATCGTCATCGCCGGGGACGGCAACGGCAACATGAACGCCGCCACCCTGGAACACGCCGCCCGGGCCGCGGCCCAGGGCATCGTGATCGTGCGCAGCTCCCGGGTGTCCACGGGCACGGTCAGCCGCAACGTCGAAATCGACGACGACGGCCTGCAGTTCATTGTCTCCGACGAGCTCAACCCGGCCAAGGCCCGCATTCTGCTAATGCTGGCCCTGTTGGAAAAGCGATCCCTGAAAGAGCTGCAACAGCTTTTCTACACTTACTGATCCCTGCCGGATGGCCGAACAGTTCCCGATGATTTCTCTTGACGGAAATGGGCAATTTGATTAGTTCGTATGCTAACAAATAGCCGTGTTTCCTGGTGGGAGGCATTTGTCACCCTCCTCCATATACGGTGCACCGGTGCTTGGCGTACCATGCCGACAGCGCGGAGGGCCGGTAGCGGATGACCATGCCTGACCTGACGGCGCGCTCAGGTGCCTTACGAAACCGCGATTGCATTGAAAGGGATTTTTTTATGACGGAGACGATTTTTCGCCGGTTGCAGGAGCGGCTTGATACCTATTCCATGGGCTTTCCAGCCACGGCTTCCGGCATCGAAATCAAGATTTTGCGCCACCTGTTTTCCGAAACGGATGCCGGTATGTTTTTAGCCATGAGCCACGTCCTGGAAACGCCGGCGTCCGTGGCCGCCCGTCTGGGGCAACCTGTCGATGTCGTGGCGGCCCAGTTGGATGCCATGGCCGAACGGGGGCTGCTGTTTCGTCTCCGTAAGGAAACCGGTGCCCGTTACGGCGCCATTCCCTTCGTGCACGGGCTGTTCGAGTTTCAGGTGAAGCACCTCGACCGGGAATTGGCCCTGATGATGGAGCCGTATGCCGAGGAAGGCTTCGACAAGGCCATGCAGGGGGGCGCCGACTATTTTCTGCGGCCGATACCCGTTCATCAGTCCATCGATGCCCGCCACCATGTGGCCGCCTATGACGATGCCGTGGCCATCCTGCAAAGCAAGCCGCGCATCGTGGTGACCGAGTGCATCTGCCGCAAGCGCATGGACGTGGTCGACCAGAGCTGTGGCAAACCCCTGGAGGCCTGTTTCATGTTCGGCTCCATGGGGCAGTATTACCTCGACCGCGGGATAGGCCGTGAGGTCTCCCTGGACGAGGCTCTGGCGATCATGGACCAGTGCCGGGAAGCCGGGCTGGTGACCCAGCCGGCCACCGCCCAGAATCCTGCGGGCATGTGCAATTGCTGCGGCGACTGCTGCGGCGTGCTGGCGGCCTTGAACAAGCACCCCAAACCGGCGGAGTTGGTCATCGCCAACCATCTGGCGCATGTGGTGCCGGATGACTGCACCGGCTGCGAGACCTGCCTGGAACGCTGCCAGATGGGCGCTTTGCAGATGACCGAAGAGGAGACGGCCCGGGTAAACCCGGACCGCTGCATCGGTTGCGGACTGTGCGTGGTCAGTTGTCCTGCGGAGGCCATCGAACTGGTCGCCAAACCTGAAGAGGAGCGCCGCGTCCCGCCCACCAGCATGGCCGAGCAGATGGTGCTGCTGGCCCAGAAGCGCGGCCTCGTCTCCGTTCAGAAATAGTCTTTTGTGTCCTGACCGGCGTTCTCCGCAGGTTTAGCGGCTGCGGCGTACCTGGGTACGCCTCACCGCAAACCTTTGTGCGGCCTTGGTCAGAACCCAAAATCCTTATTGCTGAATCGGAGACGTCTGTTGTTTTTCCAATTCCTGCAATGTTAAACTGCGGCGATTTACGCGAGTTGCACGTTAATGCTGCGAGGCATTGAGCGCATTGCGCAGCCGTACGTCAATCCATAACCATTCATGCGGGGGAGGGGCGATGCTCAAGACACGGATTACGGAGTTTTTCGGAGTCGAGCGGCCCATCGTACAGGGCGGGCTCATGTGGATCGCCCGGGCGGAACTGGCGGCGGCCGTGGCCAATGCCGGCGGGATCGGCTTCATGACGGCCCTGACCCATCCGGAACCGGAAGGTCTGCGGGCGGAAATCCGCAAGTGCCGGGAGTTGACCGATAAGCCCTTCGGCGTCAACCTGACTTTCTTGCCCACCTTGCGGCCGCCGGACTACCCGGCCTATATCCGGGTCTGCATCGAAGAGGGGGTGCGCTTCATCGAAACCGCCGGGCGCAACCCGGAGCCCTACATGGAGACCATCAAAGGGGCCGGCATCCGTGTGATCCATAAGTGCACCTCGGTGCGCCATGCGGTCAAGGCCGAGAAGATCGGCTGCGACGCCGTCAGCATCGACGGCTTCGAGGCCGCCGGCCATCCGGGGGAAGACGACGTCACTTCCCTGATCCTGGTGCCCCTGACCCGGGATGCCATCACCCTGCCCATTATCGCTTCGGGCGGGTTTGCCGACGGGCGGGGGCTGGTGGCCGCCCTCGGACTGGGGGCGGACGGCATGAACATGGGCACCCGCTTCGTGGCCACCCGGGAGGCGCCGGTGCACGACAATGTCAAACAGGCCCTGGTGGGGCACACGGAGCGCGACACGCGGCTCATCATGCGCTCCCTGCGCAACACCGAGCGTGTCATGCATAACACCGCTGTGGACAAGGTCCTTGACATTGAATCCCGGGGCAACACCCGGATCGAAGATATCATTCCCTTCGTCTCCGGCCTGGTGGGCAAGGAGTTGCTGGAAAAGGGCGACCTGGCAAAAGGTACCCTGGCCGCGGGCCAATGCATGGGCCTGATCCGGAACATCCCCACCTGCAAGGAACTGCTGGACCGCATCATGGCCGAAGCCGAGGGCGTCATCCGCGACAGGTTTTCCGGTGTCTTGCGGCCATGATGAACCGGAACGTCGCGAATCCCCCCCCCCCGCACGCCTTCAAGCCACCGCGCCCCTTGCGGCGGCCTGGCAAGCCCCCCTTCCTCTCCAAAACATGCTTGATCCGCACCGCATTGCCCTGAATGACAAAGCGTTTTAGCCACCTGGCCAATGGCCGTGAAGCGCGGGCGGTTGCCGGGACGCCCTCCACAGCATCACTTCGGGCGGCGGTGGCGCCATCGACAGGGCCGGGGGGATTTCATTCGCGCGAATTCAGGCGTTCCCGAAAAAATCGCTAATCGAAATCGAAATGACGCCGATATGCTTTTGGGCGGCTTAATAACGGGTGGCCGTTTCATGCAAGCGGGGCAACGTCCAATTCGGGGGCGGGCATTGGAATCGTTATCTGAAACGGGTGTGAAGGACTGTGGTTTCGAATGCGTCCCCGCGGAGGCCATCCCAAAGCAAATTCCGACAATGTGTTAGGAACATGAATATGAAATGGTTCAGAGATGCAAAAGTGGGCATCAAACTGGTGCTCGGATTCGCGGTCATGATCGTCATGATGGGCCTCATCGGGTTTTCCGGCTATCGGGGCGTCAGCAAGATCCAGAAGTCGCTGGATGCCATATTTGCCGTGGCCATGCCGAGCATCGACTACCTGATCGAGGCGGACCGTGACCTCCAACAACTGCTGGTGGCGGAGCGCTCGATGATGTTTGCCGAGGCCGGTTCCGATGCCTTCAAACAATTCGCCGACGACTACGAAACGAACATGAAGCAGGCGGAAACGCGCTTTGACAAATACAAGGCCCTGGCCACTTCGGCGAAAGAAAAGGCCCTGATTCCGGAATACGAGAAAGCCCGGGCCGAATGGAAAGCGCTCACGCGCCGGGTCGTCGAGGCCCGCAAGACCGATACCCTGCAAGGGCGGCAAGAAGCCCTCAATCTCTCATTGGGCGAAGCGGCTGTAAAGTTCGAGGCCATGCGGGATTACATCGATCAATTGACCGGAATCAAGCTTGATCATGCTGATGCGGAGCGGCAAAATTCGGCCGCCGCCTACCGCGGGACACTGATTTCCCAAAGTGTTCTGGTGGGTATAGGTCTTCTGGTCGGCATCTTCCTCACATGGGCCATCAGCCGCTCGGTAACCCAGCCGCTGCGGCGCGTGATCGAACACCTGAAGGCGTCTTCGAATCAGGTGGCCTCCGCCTCGGAACAACTCTCCGCTTCCAGCCAGAGTCTGGCGGAAGGATCGACGGAACAGGCCGCCGGCATCGAGGAAACCTCGTCCTCCTTGGAGGAAATGGCGTCCATGGCCAAGCAGAATTCGGACAATGCCGGGCAAGCCGATTCTTTGATGAAAGAGACCAACGGGGTCGTCAAACAGTCCAGCGCGGACATGGCGGAGCTGACCGGATCCATGGATGAAATTTCCAAAGCCAGCGAGGAGACCCAGAAGATCGTCAAAACCATCGACGAAATCGCCTTCCAGACCAATCTGCTGGCCTTGAACGCGGCTGTCGAGGCGGCCCGTGCGGGTGAGGCCGGTGCCGGGTTCGCCGTGGTGGCCGACGAGGTGCGCAATCTGGCGATCCGGGCGGCCGAGGCCGCCAGGAACACCTCGGACCTCATCGAGGGGACCTCCCAGAAAATCCAGAGTGGCGCTTCCCTGGTGGGGAGGACCAACACAGGCTTCCAGGCGATTTCCGAATCGGCATCCAAGGTGGGTGACCTGGTGGCTGAAATTGCGGCGGCATCCAATGAACAGGCCCAGGGTGTGGACCAGATCAACAATGCCGTCGTCGAGATGGACAAGGTGGTCCAGAACAACGCTGCCTCGGCGGAGGAGTCGGCGTCTTCCTCCCAGGAAATGATTGTCCAGGCCGAGCAGATGAAGGGCATGGTGGCGGAGCTGGTAGGCCTGGTCGAGGGACGCCGGAATACGCCGGCCGCGGCCACGCGAGGCGCCTCACAAACCCGTTCGGGGTTTGTCTCAAAGGCAGGCACGGGTGCCGCATCCCCCCGCAAGGCAACCGTCTCCTCCCCGTCTTCACGGACGCCGGAGCAGATGATTCCTTTGGATGACGCGGAAGCGTTCAGCGAATTTTAAATGACCCTCGCACCCGGACCGGTGAACCGCAGCACCTGATTTTGCTTGCGGTCCACCGGTGGTTTTCATTTTTTTGAAAGGAATGGCAAAATGGATACAACCAAGGCAGGCAAATATCTGACGTTCAAATTGGCCGATGAGGATTACGGCCTATCCCTCCTTAAAGTTCGCGAAATCATTGGCATGATGCCCATCACCAGCGTGCCCCGCACCCCCGATTTCGTCAAAGGGGTGATCAATCTGCGGGGCAAGGTCATTCCGGTTACGGATCTGAGGCGGCGTTTCGACATGCCGGAGATCGGCTACACGGACCGCACCTGCATCATCGTGGTGGAGATCCAGACGGCGGAGAGCACCCTTCAGATGGGCATCGTGGTGGATGCCGTCACCGAGGTGCTCCCCGTGCGCGAGGAGGAAATCGAACCGGCGCCCGAGTTCGGCGCCAGCGTGGACACCCGCTACATCCTGGGGATGGCCAATATGGAAGGCGCCGTCAAAATCCTGCTGGACATCGACCGGGTGCTCACCACAGAAGAAATTGCGGAAATCGAGAAGGCTGCCTGACATGATCGACGAAGGATGCTCAAGCCAATATTCGGTATGGCGGTAAGCAACTCGCCGTCCAACCCCAAATGATAGCGGCCGACGCCAGATTGGCGTCGGCCGTTGTGTTGCGCGAGCCGGGATTTCACTATTTTCCCGCGCTTTCGAGAACGGATCGACGATGATGCCGACCTATAATGCGTACAAATAATCGAAAAAGCCGTACATGATTTCGGTCATCTGACGGTTGCCATCCACCGTGCCGGCCATGCCATACAGCGCGGTGGTTTCCGCAGTGGTGCCGGCTTTGTCCCGGGCGTAGGCCACCCCCTCCCGCAAGTCCGCCAGGAATTGTCCGGCCACCCCGGGGGTGAAGGTCTGGGGCATGGTGACACAGAAGTGCAGGGCCGGCGGAAGCTGCAGCACGTTGAAGCGCCAGCCCCGGGTCTTCATGAAGTCGTTGACGTGATAGATATCCACTTCATCGGAACGGAAGCTGATCACGAAAGTGGGGTCGCCGATGAGGGTCAGCTCGGGCATGGCCGCGATGCCCTGCTTGATGTCGTCGGCCACGGCCATGATGCCCCGCACCGCCTCCAGATAGCCCTCTTCGCCCAGGTAGACCATCGAGGCCCAGGTGGCCGCGGTCAGTCCGCCGGAGCGGCTGCCCGAGGCGGTGGGGGAGGCATACATGCCGCCGGGCCAGTCCGGGACGCCGAAGTACTGGTGGCGGCGGAAGATATTCTTACGGTAGAGGACCACCGAGGTGCCCTTGAGGGCAAAGCCGTACTTGTGGGTGTCGGCCGACATTGAGGTGACCCCCGGCAGCCGGAAATCGAAGGGCGGGATCGGGTATCCCAGCTTTTCGATCCAGGGCAGGATAAAGCCCCCCAGGCAGCCGTCCACGTGCATGCCGATCCCGCGGTCCAGGGCCAGGTCGGAAAGATCTTCCAGGGGATCGATCAGGCCGTAGGGATAATTGCCGGCGCTGCCCACGATGGCGATGGTGTTGGGGGTGATGCGGGCGGCCACGGCGGCGGGGTCCACCCGGAAATCGGGTTCGGCCACCGGGACGTGGACCATCTCGATCCCGAAGTACTGGCCGGCCTTGTCGAAGGCCGGGTGGGCCGTGTGGGGCATGATGATTTCCGGGGCGGTGATGCCTTTCTCCGCCCGGGCCCAGTCCCGGTAGGCTTTCATGGCCATGATGATACTTTCGGTGCCCCCCGAGGTGAGGGTCCCGCAGACCTGGTCTTCCGGGTTGGCCGCCGCCGCGGCATCGCCGTTAAGCATGCGGGCCGTCATGGCGATGATTTCGCTCTCCAGCTTGAACATGCTCGGGCAGAGGTCGAACTGGATGGTGTTCTCATGGGAGAACAAGGCGAAGACCTTGTTCAAAAAAGCCCGGTGCGCTTCACCCCCATGGTAGAAGGTACCCGAGATACGGCCGCCCTGCCAGCGGGCGTTTTCTTCCCGGGCCATGACGGACAATTCCTGGAAGATGTCATCTTTGGCGCGCCCTTGGTCGGGAATGCGGTCGTGGGTTGCAAAGCGTCCCTTGTAGGGTTTCAAGGGGTCGGCAGGCTGTGTGGCCTCGTTGGAATCCGTCATGGGGTATCCTTCCTTTCAGTTGCGGGTCTCAGCGTTCAGGGCCGTGAAGATAGGCTTGTTGCGTTTAAAAAGCCGCCGGTACTGGCGATAGAGCTTATCGTACAATGTTTGGTGGTCGGGGTTCGGTTCGAAGACCTGTTTGATCGCCACCCGCCGGGGGATGTCCTCCAGGGTGAGATGTCCCAAAGCCGACAGCGCCAGAAAGGCGGTCCCCCGGACGGTGGCATTGACCGGGTCGGCCACCTGGAGGATCGGCACCTGCAGGACGTCGGCGTGGATCTGACACCAGAGGTCCGACAGGGCGCCGCCGCCGGACAGGCGGAAACGGGGGATGGGGCGTCCGATGAATTTTTCTGCGGGACGGCGCGTCCAGCGGTTGTTGTAGGCCAGGGCTTCCATGACGGCCCGGGCCATGTGCCGGCGGGTGGTGTTGAAGGACAGGTTCATGAAACCGCCCCGGACCTGCGGGGCTTCGCTGGGCACGATGGCCCCGTTCAGCCAGGGCAGAAAAATGACCCCGCCGCTGCCGGCCGGCGCCCGGGCGGACATGGCGTTGAAGCGGTGATAGGCGTCGTCGGGTATGGGGTCGGTCTGGAAATCGTCCTCCGGGTAGACCATCTGCCGCAGAAAGAAGTCCACGCACTTGCCGCCGGCCCCCTGTTCCCCCAGAAGATAATAGCGGTCAGGCAGCGGGCTGGGCAGCGATGTCATGAAATGGGTCAGGTCCGTTTTCTTGAAAGGCAGGTGGCAGGTCATATACAGGGATGAGCCGATGGAGATGATGCTCTCGAAGTCTTCCACCGCCCCCGAGCCGATCAGGGTGGCGTTGGAGTCGGCGATTCCGGCCACCACCGGTGTCGCAGGGTGCAGCCCGAGATCGTGCGCCACGCCGGCCTCCATGGGACCCACCACCCCGTCGTTGGCAATGAGGGCCGGAAACTTATCTTTTACCAGACCGGCCCGCCGCAGCAGGTCGTCGCTGTAGACGGTGCCGCCCCAGCGGCGGTTGTCCGTCAGGGCGAAGGGGGCCATGGTTTTCTGGGTGGCCGTGATGCGGCCCGTCAGGCGGCTGGTGATAAAATCCATGGGTTCCAGAAAGGCCCGGGTGCGAGCATAGATCTCGGGATGGGCATGCTTGATGAAGAGGACATGGCCCAGGGAGTCCACGCCGGACAGGGTGGGCACCAGGCCGGTCAGCCGGATCCAGCGCAGCAGGTTGAACAGCCCGTATCCGGCAACCCGGGGAAAGCCCCGCATGAGCGCACGGTTGTGAACGCCGCCGCGGGTGTCCATCCAGTGGATGGCCCGCATCAGGGGGACACCCCGGTCATCCACCGGCACCACCACCGACCACTGGGAATCGCAGGCCACGGCCGCAATGGCCCCGGGGGCGAGTCCGGAGCGGGTCATCACTTCCCGGATGGTGCGACGGGTGCCTTCCCACCATTCCCGGGGATCCTGCTCGGCTCCGCCGCCGGGCAGGAGGTGGGTGCTGACCGGCGCTTCCGCGCTCGCCACCACCGCCCCGCTGTCGGCTACGATGGCGGTTTTAAGGGTGCTGCTGCCCAGGTCGATGGCCAGGACGTAATGGCGATGCCCCTTGCCGGGCGTATCGGGTGCGCTCTTCATCCCGCGTGAAGTTTCCTTGGGGTGTGTGCCGGTTCCACGTCAAAGGTCACCGGATTTTCAATCCATATGGGGTATATTGTCAATGAAATAGAGGAGATTTCTGCTGCCGCTGCCCTATTCGGCAGGCAGCGCCCATGGAAAAGGCCCCCCGGTTGTGCTATTGCCACCCCGTCAACGATGACCCCGGAGACCCGTCGGCGTTTACCCCATCCAGGGGAGCCGCACGGACGGGAATGATCAGCGAGGATCCCATGGCCAAGATGAACAATTTAATGGAGCTTTTTCGACTGCTTGACAAATCCAACTGCCGCAAGTGCAACGAGAAGACCTGTCTGGCCTTTGCGGCGGCCGTTTTCCAGGGCCGCAAGGACATCACGGAATGCCCCAAACTCACGCCGGAGATTATCACCCGGTTTTCCGATTCGCCCATATCAGGACGCACAGCGACCATCGAAGAAAACCGGGACGAATACCTGGCGACCCTGAAGCAGCAAATCGGCGGTATCGATCTGGCCGAGGCGGTCGCGCGCACCGGCGGCCGACTCAACGGGGACCGGCTGACCCTCAAAATCATGGGCAAGGATTTCAGCGTGGACCGGCAGGGCAACCTCTATGCCGATATCCACGTCAACCCCTGGGTGGCCATGCCGTTTCTCGATTACGTGCTGCATGGCGAGGGGGTGAGCCCCACCGGCAATTGGGTGTCCCTGCGGGAACTCAGGGAGGGCGGCGAGCGCTATCCGCTGTTCCAGAAGCGCTGCGAGGAGGCCATGAAACGGGTGGCCGACACCTATCCGGAGCTCTTCGACGACCTGGTGCATATTTTCAGCGGCCGGCAGGTGGCCGAACAGTTCGCCGCGGACATATCGGTGGTTCTGGACCCGCTGCCCAAGGTGCCCGTCATGATCTGCTACTGGCGGCCGGAAGACGGGCTGGCCTCCACCCTGAACGTCTTCTTCGACGAGACCGCCGACCGCAACCTGGATACCGGATCGCTTTTTTCCCTGGGAGCGGGGCTGACCACCATGTTCGAGAAGCTGGCCCTGCGGCACGGCTTCAGTGAATTGGCATCTTCTTGAAATCCTCTTTGCGCAACCCCAGCCGCCGCATCTTGTTGTAGAGCCCCCGGGGATGGATCCCGGCGATGCGGGCGGCGGCGTTGATCTTACCCCTTGTCCTGGCCAGCGCCTGTTCCAGATAAAGCCGCTCCACCCGGTCCATGACCTCCTGCTGGACCTCCGGCAGGGTTTTCTCCAACAGGTCTTCACCTGGCAGGGCGCCTCCCGGCAGCATGCCGTCCGTCCTCCCCGTGACGCGGAAGACGTCGGGCAGTTCGTCCAGATCGATTTCATGGCGGCGGGCCAACAGCATGGCCCGTTCGATGACGTTCATCAATTCCCGCACGTTGCCTGGCCAGCCGTAACCGCACAGGGCCTCGAGGGCTTCCTCGGAGAAGCCGTCGATTTCCCGGCCGATCTTGTAGCGGAACATGGTGGTGAAGCGTCGCACCATGGCTGGAATGTCTTCCCGGCGATGGCGCAGGGGGGGGATGGTGAGCATCAGCACGCTCAGGCGGTAGAAGAGATCCTGGCGAAACCCTCCCTGGGCCACGGCCTCCTCCAGGTTGCGATTGGTGGCGGCGATCACGCGCACATCCAGCTCGATGGGATTTTCTCCCCCCAGGGGCTTGACTTCGTAGTCCTGCAGGACTCGCAGTAACTTGGTTTGCAGGTGCAGGGGCATCTCGCCGATTTCATCCAGGAAAATGGTGCCGCCGTGGGCCAGTTCAAAGGCGCCCCGCCGGTAGCGGACCGCCCCGGTAAAGGCCCCCTGTTCGTGGCCGAAGAGTTCACTTTCGAGCAGGTTCTCCGGCATGGCGGCCATGTTGATGGAAATGAAGGGACCCACCGAGCGCGGGCTCTGGGCATGGATGGCCTTGGCCAGATGCTCCTTGCCCACCCCGGTTTCCCCTGTAAGCAGAATCGGGGAGTCGCTGGGCACCATCTGGTTGACTTCCTCCATGAAGACCTGCATGGCCCGGCTTTCCATGACGAAATCCGAGAGCTTGGGCTCCACCACGCCCCGGCGGTCGAAGCGCTTGCGCTGGATGAACTGGCGGCGGGATTCGAGGGCCGATTCGATAGCCTCGTAAATACTGGTCTTGGACAGCCCCGTGTAGAGCACCACGTCGGCCCCGGCTGCGGCCAGCTGAGCGTGCTCCTCCAGCGATTCACTGTTGTGAATAATGACCGTGGTAGGGTTTTCGGGCAGTTCATTGAGAATGGCGATGCCGTTGTCCACCGGGCGAAGGACAAAGCTCTCGCTGATAACAATGACGTCGAAGCCCTGCCGCAGGGCATTCTGCCATACGGAGCGCGGCGGGCCGAAGGCCTCCACCCGGACATCGGTGTCCATCAGTTTTTTGGCCAGGTATTGTTGCAGGCGGCTGTCTTTGATGGCCAACCCCACGCGAATCAGCATGGCAAAGGCTCCCTATATCGGCATGAACGTGCTGATTATGATGCGGTATCGTTATTAGCATGTGGTTCATAAAATAGCAAAAAAATACCGAAATAGGTTTTAAACCGTCGCTTCAAAAATATTTATAAAACAATATAATAAACTGAAAATACATTAAATAAAATTTAATAAGGTGCGCTATCCCGGATCAACCGAAGCGATGATTCAGCGGAACCCATAAAAAAGGAATTTTTATGCTTAAAAACAGCAATATCGGAATACGAATACCTAAATAAAGGTCGGGCGAACGAATTTAAGGTGTCTTCAAAACATAGAAAATATAAATATATCAACAGGATATAATTGATTGGGCGCAATGGCACGCCTTATGCTTTAGATGGCGCGTTTCAAGGCCGAAAGGCGGCCTTTCACCCCATCCCAGGAGAAACAGAAGCAATGAAGTGGCAGGAATACGATGGCGTTTATGGCGACGGCGATGATGTCCCGTCCCGGCGCTCCCGACGGACCAAGTTCAGGGAATTCGAAAATTACGCCCATGCGGCCGCTGGCCGGATCAAACGATCCGGCAAAAGGTCCCATCGGCCAAAAAACGTTAAAGATGATGACTGGGCCGGCTACGACCGTTAGAAACGGGCCCGGCCGCGATGACAGGCGATTCATGCCTCAGGAGAATGCTTCATGCTCGATGTCCGCGTATGCAATGATACAAGTGAAGTCCATCGGCTCTGGCAGCATCATTGGTCCCCCAAATGTCTGTTTGACCTTTGGCCGGTGAGGGCCTGCTTCCAGCGGCATTTCCAGAACACCCCCCATGTCCTCGTGGCCGAGCGGCACGGCGTCTTTCGGGGCCTGCTGGCTTTGAGCTGGATCGAAGAGGAGCAGTATTTCGGCCACTTCCCCGGAGAATTGTGGCATGGCAGGACCTGGCTGGAGCAAAACCGCGTTCTGGCCGAAGATCAGGCCACCTTCGAAGCCCTGTGGGAAGCTGTGCCCGTCAATACCGAGATGCGCTATCTGCATTCGGACAGCATGCCCGCAGGCGCACCGGTAGACCTGGATGAAATCGGCTACCTTTTCCGTCCGCCCCAGTACCACTACGATTTCAACGCTTACCTGGCCGAATTTTCCGGCAAGACCCGCAAAAAAATGCGTTGCGAAATCGATCGTCTGCATACCAAGGGGGTTTCCTTCCGCTACAACCGCCTGGCGGATGTGGACCGCCTCTTCCGGCTCAACATGGAAGCCTTCGGGAAGAACTCCTATTTCAGCGACGGGCGCTTTCTAAGCGCTTTTGAAGATCTGGTGGTCTGGCTCCACAGCCATAACCTGCTGCGCGTGACGACGGTGCTCGTGGGGGGCGAAATGGCGGCGGTGGATATCGGGGCCGTCTGGAACGGCATGTATACGGTGGTGGCCGGCGGGGCCTGCAGCGATTTCCCCGGGGTGGCCAAATTGATCAATTTCCACCACCTGGCCTGGGCCTGCGAGCGGAAGCTGCGGGAAGTGGATTTCCTGTGTGGGGAGTTCAACTGGAAAAATCGGTTTCATCTGGCGCCCCGTCCCCTCTACCAGATGGTGAAACAGGTTCCGGTCGAAGCGGCCTGTGCGTACCTGCCCGCACCGGCCACGGAGTTGATTTGTGCCGCCGGGTGACGATCGACGGGTCCTGGTGGTCGGCACAACGCCCGATTATATCGACGATATTCGCAGCCGCGGTGCCGGGCAGGCGCTCTTCCTGACCGATCCCGCGCTGCGGCGGGACGCCCGGGAGCCGATGCCGGAACCCAAGGAAGAAATCGTCTGTGATCTGAGCGAGATGGAAGAGGTGGTACGCCAACTGGCGGACCACCTGGAGCGCTGGAAGATCGGGCTGACCGGTGTGGCCTGCTTCGATGACGAATCCATGGCCCTGGCTGCCCGTCTGGCCCGGGACTACGGATTGCCTTACCCCAGCATGGAAGCCGTGGCCAACTGCCGTGACAAGTATCGCTCCAAAATACTTTGGGCCGCCCAGGGCCTGAGCACCCCGGCGGTCTGCAAGGTCGCCTCGCCCGAAGCGGCGGCGGCCTTCTGGCGGACGGCCGGTGGTCCGGTGGTGTTGAAACCCATCGGCGGCAGCGGCAGCGAACTCATGTTCCGCTGCGCCGGCGAAGCGGATTGCATGCGCCACTTTCGCACCATTGCCGAGGGTTTGGCGCAACGGCAGGACAACCGGCTCTATCAGTCTTGCGCCGCCGGCGGTGCCGGGATTCTGGCCGAGGCCCTGATCGCCGGGGAGGAATACAGCTGCGATTTCCTGCTTGAAAACGGCCGGGCCATCGTGCTGCGCCTGACCCGCAAGGTGCGTTTCGAGGAGGAGCCCTTTGGAACGGCCAAGGCCTACAGCCTGCCGGAAGACTGGCCTGAAGGGCTGAGGGACGGTGCGTTCGAGACAATCCTGCAGCGCAGCGCCCAGGCCTTAGGTATCGAGCGGGCCGTTGGCATGCTTGATTTCTTTATCCATGGCGGCCAGGTGGTGTTGCTGGAGATGGCGCCCCGGCCCGGGGGCGATTGCCTGCCTGCGCTGGTGCGCCGTTGCTGCCAATTGGATGTGCTGCAATTGGCGCTGGATTTTGCCTGCCAAAAACCCCTCGACCGGAAGCCGACGGCGTCCCATGCGCCCATGGTGGGGCTGCGGCTGCACGCCCCGGTCGAGGGCACCCTGGCCGGCATCGACGACCGGGAACTGCGCCGGGATCCCCGGGTGCGGGAGATCCACCTGACCCGCCGGCCCGGCCACATCATCAAACGACCGCCGGCCGACTACGATGCCTGGCTGCTGGGGCACGTCCTCTTTGTGCCCGATCCCGGCCGAGACGTGGCCGCCCAGTGCCGGGAGCTTTGCGGTCGCCTGCGAATCGAGGTGTATTAGCCCATGCCGGTCACCGATCCTTCCGCCTATTTGCCGGCGATCAAGGCCACGACTGAAGCCGCGCCGCCGCGCCTGTCGCCGGACCGGCTGCAGGACTTCATCCGTCCCTATTTCGACCGCCGGGAGGTCTATCTCAACCTTCTTGCAACCCACCCGCCGCCGTTGTATGTGCAGGAATCCGGGGTGCTGCGGGCCCGGGCGGCCCGCCTGCAGAAGGCGTTTGCCGGACGGCTGCCGGCGGTGGACTTTTACTACGCCGTCAAGAGCAACAACCACCCCCATGTGGCCGGCGTCCTGATCGACGCGGGTTTCGGGCTGGATGTGTCCAGCGGTCTGGAGCTGGAAATGGCGCTCGAACTGGGGGCGCGGGATATCGTCTTCAGCGGCCCGGGCAAAACCATGGATGAACTGCGCCTGGCCGTGGCGAACGCCGACCGGGTGACGGTCCTGATGGACAGCTTCGGCGAGCTGGCGCGTCTGGAGGCGTTGACCACGGCCGCGCAGGTCCCCCTACGCTGCGGGGTGCGGCTGACGGTGGACCCCCAGGGCGTGTGGCGCAAATTCGGCATAACCCTGGACCGGCTGCCCGCTTTCCTGGAAGCGGCCGGGGCCTGTCCGAACCTGAAGATGGCCGGGCTCCAGTTTCACACCAGCTGGAATATGGGCCCCGACCCGCAGATCCGGTTCATGACCGCCCTGGGGAAAACCCTGTCCGGGATGCCCCCGACCCTGCGGCGCCGGATCGAATTCGTCGATATCGGCGGCGGTTATTGGCCGGAAGACGGCGAGTGGCTCCAGGCGGCCGGCACGCCGCAAGGCAAACTGAACGACGCCCTGGGAAAGCCGCCCGGCCCCCTCGATGCCCATTACCATTGGCCGGCCGCCCCCATCGAGGTCTTTGCCGAAGCCCTGAGCGCGGCCGTCCATGAGCACCTGCTGCCGGTGGTGGACTGTCGGATCTGCCTGGAGCCCGGGCGCTGGATCTGCCACCCGGCCGTACAGCTGCTGCTCTCGGTGGTGGACAAGAAGGCCCCGGACCTGGTGATCACGGACGCCGGGACCAATACGGTGGGCTGGGAGCGCTTCGAAACGGACTACTTTCCGGTGCTCAACCTCAGCCGCCCGTCACTCGTGGAGCGGCCCTGCTATGTCCTGGGCTCCCTTTGCACGCCCCACGACGTTTGGGGGTACGGTTATTTCGGCGCGGACATCCAGCCGGGGGATATCCTGATGATCCCGGCCCAGGGGGCCTATACCTATAGTTTGCGACAGACCTTCATCAAGCCGCTGCCCAGGGTCCATACGATTTGACGCAGGGCCGCGGAACGATCAACCGAATCAAACGTGAACCCATGACGACGCTGCAATTCGATATCTGGCCCCAGCCCGACAACACCACCTGCGGCCCCACCTGCCTGCACGCGGTCTACCGTTATTACGACGATACCATCGCGCTTTCCCAGGTCATCGAGGCGGTGCCCACCATCGAGGGCGGGGGCACTTTGTCCGTCTATCTTGCGATGCACGCCCTGCAACGCGGGTATCGGACCACGATCATCCCCTACAACCTGCAGATCTTCGACCCCACCTGGGCCGGTCTGCCGCCGGCGGAGATCATTCTCCGGCTCCGACGCCAGGCCGACGTCAAAAAGGGCGTGCCGGGGTTCCAGCAGGTTTCGGAGGCCTATCTGGAATACCTCCGGCTCGGGGGGCGGCTGCATTTCGACGTGCTTACCGCCAGCCTGATCCGCAGTTATCTCAAGCGTGGGATTCCCATCCTGACCGGCTTGAGCGCCACCTACCTCTATGACTGCTCCCGGGAATACGATGTGGGCGGCGAGGTGGTCTACGATGATGTGCGCGGGGCCTCCTGCGGCCATTTTGTCGTGCTGGCGGGATACAACCGCGAGGCGCGCCGGGCATTGGTGGCGGACCCTTTTTTGCCGAATCCTCTGGCGGACGGGCAGCACTATGCCGTGTCCCTGGATCGACTGGTGTGCGCCATCCTGCTCGGCATTCTGACTTACGACGGCGACCTGCTGATCATCCAGCAGGAACGCCGGAAGAAACGATGATCGCCACCTTCGGTTTAGAGCCCGGCTGCATCCTGGCCGGGAAGTATGAAGTCCTGTCCTGCCTCGGCCGCGGCTGGGAAAGCGAAGTCTACAAGATCCGTGAGCTGAAAACCCGTATCGAGCGGGCGGCCAAGATTTTTTTCCCCCACCGCAACCCCGATAACCGCAATGCAGTGGTCTATGCCAAAAAGCTGCACAAGCTGCGGTCCTGTCCGCTGCTGATCCAGTACCACACCTTTGAGCAGATTCCCTATGAGGGCACCCCGCTGACGGCCTTTATCTCCGATTACGTCGAAGGGGAGCTCCTCTCCGACTACCTGGCCCGCCAGAGAGGCCGGCGGTTGACGGTCTTCAAAGGCATCCACCTGCTGCATGCCCTGGCAACAGGGATCGAGAGCATTCACGGTCTGGGGGAATACCATGGCGACCTGCATGCCAAAAATGTGGTGGTGCAGCGTCTGGGAATGACTTTTGAGCTCAAACTGCTGGATCTTTTCCACCGGGGGCGCGCCACCCGCGACAACCGCCAGGACGATATCTGCAGCAGCATCCGTCTCTTCTACGATGCCATCGGCGGTCCCCGGCGCTATGCCGGACAGCCCCCGCCGGTCAAAGCCATCTGCTGCGGCCTCAAACGCACCCTTATCCTGAAGAAATTTCGCACGGCCCGGGATTTGCGCCTCTATCTGGAAACCCAGGACTGGCGTTAGACAGACCGCGGGCAAACCAAAATCGGATTAAATGCCAGCCACCGCCCGAAGCCCAGCTTGTCCCCGGACAGCCGACCCCGGAGCGAACCATTTTCCCCTGTCGTCCCTCCAGACCCCTTGCAATTGGATCAAACATGCAATAGATTTGCATTCCCCTTGAAAACGTTCGAACGATTTTAACCTGATTGCGAAAGGACAATCAATGAAATTTGTGAATCTCATGATAGCCCTATTTTTATTGATAATTATGCCATTATCCGGAGCGCTGGCCGGTGATGGTTTGCGGGTTTTTGTCAGCATTTTACCCCAACAATACTTCGTGCAACAAATTGGCGGAGAACATGTGAATGTGCAGGTCATGGTGGCTCCCGGCGCCAGTCCGGCCACCTACGAGCCCAAGCCCCGGCAGATGGCCGCCCTTTCCAAAGCCCGGCTCTATTTTGCCATCGGGGTGCCCTTTGAAACGGCCTGGATGGACAAGATCGCCGCCGCCAATCCATCCATGCAGGTGGTGCACACGGAGCAGGGCATCCACAAGCAGCCCATGGCCGCCCACCATCATGAGGGGGAGCACCATCAGGAGGACGAACACGATGAGGATGCCGGTCAACATGAGGGGGAGCACCATCACGAGGCCGAGCACCATGAAGATGCCGATCAGCACCCCGAAGACAGCCATCATGGGCCCGGCATTCTGGATCCCCATATCTGGCTGTCGCCGCCCCTGGTCAAAGTGCAGGCCGACACGATCATGAAGGCCCTCATGGCGGCGGATCCGGCCCATGCCGCCGACTATGAGCGCAACGGCCGGCGTTTTATGGCGGCGATCGATGTCCTGGACCGGGATCTTAAAAAAATGTTTGCCGGCCAGGAGGGGCGCCGGTTCATGGTGTTTCACCCCTCCTGGGGGTATTTCGCCGCGGCCTACGGCCTGGTGCAGGTGCCCATCGAATTGGAGGGTAAAGACCCCAAACCGGCCCAGTTGCAGGAACTCATCCGGTATGCTAGACAGCACCACATCAATGTCATTTTCGTGCAGCCGCAGTTTTCACGCCGCAGCGCAGCCCTCGTGGCCTCTGAAATCGGGGGACGGGTCGTCCCGGCGGATCCGCTGGCGTTGAACTGGATGGAAAATCTCCGCCAGGTGGCCGAAGCATTCGCGGCCGCCCTGCGATAAGGCCGGGCGACGGAGGGGGAAAGAATGGAACCGCCGATCATCGAAATGGAAGACGTTTCGTTTGCCTACAACGGGCAGCCCGTGCTGCAGGAGGTCAACCTGGTCGTTCCCCAGGGGGATTTCGTGGCCGTCATCGGTCCCAACGGGGGCGGCAAGACGACCCTCCTGCGCCTGATGCTGGGCCTGCTCAAACCGGATACGGGCCGTGTCCGTCTTCTGGGCCGGCCGGCCGGACGGGCGACCCACCACATCGGCTACGTGCGCCAGGACGTGCATATCAATCAGAATTTCCCCATCTCGGCGCTGGAGGTGGTGCTGATGGGCAAGCGGGATCCCCGCAGGCGCTGGGGGCATCACGGCACCCAGGACCGGCGTGAGGCCCTCCAGGCCCTGGAACGGATGGAAATGGCCGCCTTTGCCGAGCGCCGCATCGGTGAGCTTTCCGGGGGGCAGCGGCAGCGGGTCTTTATCGCCCGGGCGCTCGTCACCCATCCGCGGCTGCTCCTGCTGGACGAACCCACGGCCAGCATCGATACCAAAGGGCAGGCCGATTTTTACCGCATGCTCAAAGAGCTGAACGAGGAGGTCACCATCCTGGTGGTCAGCCATGACCTGCTGGTGATCTCCACTTACGTGAAATCCGTAGCTTGTGTGAACAAGCGCCTCCATTACCACCAGCAGGCGGAAATTACGGGTGAGATGATGGAAACCATGTACCCCTGCACGGTGGAGGAGGTCTGCCCGGTGGAACTCGTGGCGCACGGTCTGCCCCACCGGGTGCTGCAGTCCCACGAGGAGTGATGCCATGCTGGAGGCGTTGCAGTTTGAATTCATCCGCCATGCCCTGATCGCCGGGCTGCTGACCAGTATCATCTGCGGCGTAATGGGCACCCTGGTGGTGGCCAACCGCATCGTTTTCCTGTCCGGCGGAATTGCCCATGCGGCCTACGGGGGCATCGGACTGGCCTTTTTCATGGGCTGGCCTTACCTGGTGAGCACCCTGGGGTTCGCCCTGGCGGCCGCCCTGGTCATGGCGGCCGTGACCCTGCGCGCCCGGCACCGGGCCGATACGATCATCGGCGTGATCTGGGCCGTGGGGATGGCCATCGGCATCATCCTCATAGACCTGACCCCCGGCTACAATGTGGATCTGATGAGCTATCTTTTCGGCAGCATTCTGACCGTGCCGGTTTCGGATCTGTGGGCCATGCTGGCGGCCCTGGTCGCGGTTCTCGGATTCGTGGGGGTCTTCTACCAGGATCTGATGACCCTGTCCTTCGATGAGGAGTTCGCCCGCGTGCGGGGCGTGCCGGTCCGCGCCCTCTATTTTTCGCTGATCGGTCTGCTGGCCGTGGCCATTGTCATGGTGATCCAGGTGGTGGGCCTGATCCTCGTGATCGCGCTGCTCACGATACCGCCTTTCATCATGGAGAAATACGCCTCGTCGCTTTTCAAGATGATGGTGGGGGCCAGCGTGCTGGGGGCGGTGTTCACGGTAAGCGGTCTGTGGCTGTCCTATGCCTTCAATCTGACCTCTGGGGCGACCATTATCCTGGTGGCCGGGGCCGCTTTTTTCCTTACCCTGCTGGTGGAGCGTTTGAGAGGGAGACGCCGGTCCGCCGCCTGAAACGGACCGGGACCAAAGGAAGTGTCATGTGTCTGCAATGCGATTATGAAAACCTTTTGAAACGCGCCCGGCTGGAGGCCACGGACAACCGCCTGCGGGTGCTGGCCGTGGTGGGCAACAACAGCTCCCCCCTTTCCGCCGGGGACATCTTTAATACCCTGCAGCGCTCTTCCGCCATCAACCGGGTGACGGTCTATCGCATCCTGGATCTGCTAGTGGCCCACGGGCTGGTGGACCGCATCAGCACCGGCGGCCGGGCCGCCTATTACGGCCTGGCGCCCAACGAGCATCACCGGCCCCATCCCCATTTCTACTGCAAGCGCTGCGGTCAGATGGAGTGCCTCAACCCCGAAAGCCTGACCCTGGCCGGCGACGCCTTCCAGAAGACGTTCTCCGGTCAGATCGACAAGGTGGAGATACGGGTGGACGGCATCTGCAAGAACTGCATGCACTGAAGCCCCCCTTCCGGGTCCGGGCTGCTCCCCCAGCGCCTCGGCGGCGTTGCCGGCTGACTTAAAGTGATCCCATACGGGGTGCAAGCTCTGCGGTGTCACCCCGCGCGCCTTGCCAGGAATCCTCATCCTTGTTTGACGATAGGGTCTATTCGGGGAAGATATCGGCCAATGCGTTTTCCAGGTCGCGTTTTGCGAAAACCTTAAAGGATCTTTCCGGGGCGCTCGGCGCTCTGGGAACGCATGTGCCATAGATGGGTGAAATAGCCCATACTGGCCAAAAGCAGGGCGCCCCCCATGGCAGTGTAGAGAAGCGCCAGGTAGACGCGCGGGATCGCGGTATGCCGCAGGAAGGATCCCATGGCGATCATGACGAGAATCATGAAATAGCTGCGCCAGGCCTGGAAAGCGAACAGGCAGCCCTTGTCGGCATAGCTGCCGATGCGGACCATGTTCCGGCGGGCCAGGCGTTGCAGCATGAAGCGGTGGAAGATGACGGCCAGCACCAGGCCGGCCGCCACCAGAGGGCCGGCCTGCCGGATGGGCATGGCCCGCAGCCAGGACCAGGCCAGCCGGGCCAGCATGATCCCGGCGGCGGCCCACACCAGACCGGCGATGGCGATCAGCCAGTGTTTGGGGACGGCCGGTTTTAAATGGACCAGTGTCATGTCAGTAGGGGGCGGCCTCGAAACGGGCCACCACTTCTTGGCCGTGGTAAAGTTCCAGCATTTGCCCGAAAATGCTGTAATGATCGGTGGCCTTGAGGGCCTTGAAATAGGTGCGTTCCAGCCCGGCGTCGTTCGGGCAGGCCATCATGGTGGCGCCCAGGTCGCTGAAGGTCAGACGGTCCCCCTCTTTGCGGTAGAGGCCGAAAAAGCCGTTGCAGCCCGAGAAGCCCATGAGCTGGCGCTCCGGCGGCCGCAATATCAGTTGCGGCTCCCCCTGTCCGCTGGAGACGAACTGGATCGTCCGGCCGTAGAGTTCGGTCAGTTTCCAGGTGGTGTTGGTCAGGTGGGTCCGGGCCAGGCGGTCCGGGCAATCGGGCCGGTCGCTGATGGTGTCGAAGCGATCCACCACCAAAACGGTTTCCAGGCCTTCGCCCTCCATGGCCGGACGTTCGGCCAGGTGACCCGCCAGGGTCACATACCGCGGTGCCCCGGGTTCCCGGCGGGCCGCCAGATAGGCCCGCTCCAGGGCCAGGTAATCCTTCTCCTGGGCCACCGGAAAAGAGGTGCCAGTGAAGCATTCGGTAAACCGGGCGGCATCGGCCATGTAGCGGAACAGTCCCGTCAGGGGAACCCCGTCCGTGAAAGGGTCCAACGTGGCGCGGCGGCGCAGATCCACCGGATCCTGCAACAGGTCCTTGCGGCCGTTGAGACTTGAGAGGTACAGGGTCGCATCGTTCTTCACCGCCAGCTTATAGAGGCCTTCGGCTTCTCCCACCAGCACGAGCCGGCGTCCGCCATGGGCCAGGTACCAGCGGCCGTGGTCATAGGATGAGGCTTCAGCGGGCACCGACGGGACCTGCTTGCGCAGCAAAAACATGCGATCGGGGTAGAGATTGAGGGTGATGGACAACGGTCCGCCGGAAGCGGCCGGCAACTGCCCGGCAAAGGTGGCCGGCAGGGGCAGGTCCTCCACGCGCCAGCCTGCGGCAGGACCCTGAGCGGGTGAGGGCGCTTCCGGCGGCGTCGCGTGCAGGGAAACCTCGATATGCGTCGGGTTGCCGCGGGTCAGGACCGGACAGGCCCGGGCCGTCAGGAAGCGGCGCCGGCCGTCGACCACAATGTCGGCCCGAACCTGATAGCTGTGCCGGGGATCGATGTCCGCCGTGGCGTAATACAGGGCGAACGGGATCGGCACCTGGCGGCCTTCGGTGGGCAGCACCTGGCCGGCCACGAAGCGGGCCGGCGCATCCTGCTGCGACGTATCCTCCAGCTTCAGAACAACGGCGGCGGTATCGGGCAAGGCCATGCGCTCCCGGTAGGAGATCTGCCCGGTGATGCGCCCGGCCGCCCCGTCGTCCCGCTGCCAGACGCCGCGCAAAACCCCCTTGTCGCCTGACAGAACCAGGGTTTTGTCCGTCAGGGTTTGGAGCGTGAGGTGGGATTCAAAGGGTTCGGGATAGCGTTCGGTGGCGGTGGTCAGCGTGAGTTCCCGGTCCTTCAGACGCCACTGCAGCCCGGACATGGTGTGAATCCCGATGAGGCCGAAGCGCCCGTCCGTATCGAAGCGGATGCCTTCCGTTTCCGCCGGGCGGTCCCGGAGGGGGCGTACCCAGGTGCCCACCAGCGTGTGGGAGGGCGCGGGCGGCGCTTCTTGGGGCGGCATTTCACCTGCGGGCGGGAAGCAGCCCCCCAGCAAGGTGAGTATCACGATCCATGATAGAAGAACGGCGCTTCGATGTGGCCGGCGCCGCCCGGCGGTTTTGTGCTGGAGCGTGGTGACGGGAACCATTCCCCCTTGTCCTTAGATTAAGCGGCGTTTCGGTATTTCCTGTCCCCCAACAGACCGCATTTCCCCGGAAGCGCCGGGGGTCAGAAACGGTCGATGACGGTCACACCGGTGGTTTCGGAACGGTCCATGGCTTGCATCGCGGCAATACCCTGCTCCAGGTCCACGGTCTGGGCGATCAGCTTGGCCGGCTGGAGCTTCCCGGCGGCGATCATGGCCAGCATTTCCGGGTAGCGATAGGCCTGCATGCCGTGGCTGCCCAGGATTTCCAGCTCGTTGGCCACGACCTGATCCATGGGGATGCGCGGCCAGCGGTGGTCGCCCGCCAGCAACCCCACCTGGACATGGCGGCCCCGTTTGCGCAGGCCGGCGATGCTCTTGAAGCAGGTGTCCGGGCTGCCCAGGGCGTCGATGGCCACATGGGCGCCGCCCTGGGTGATGTCCCGCACGGCCTGGACCACGTCCTCCACCCCGGAGGCATTGATGACAGCCCGGGCGCCCACGGACCTGGCCTTGTTGAGCTTTTGGGTGGTGATGTCGATCCCCACCGTCCTTGCGCCGACAGCCTCGGCGATCATGATGGCCGACAGGCCGACGCCGCCGCAGCCGTGCACCACGACCCACTCGCCGGGCGCGGTGCGCCCCTGGGCGATCACGGCCCGGAAGGCCGTGGCGAAGCGGCAGCCCAGGCTGGCCGCGGTGACGAAGTCGATGGTCTCGGGAATCCGCACCAGGTTGACATCGACGTAGCGCACGGCCACCCGTTCGGCAAACGAGCCCCAGTGGGTAAAACCCGGCTGGTGTTGATGATCGCAAACCTGATGGTTTCCACTGGCGCACTGGGGGCAGCGGCCGCAGCCGCAGACAAAGGGCAGGGTGACCCGGTCGCCCGGAAACCAGCGGGTGACGTCCCCACCCACGCGTTCCACCACCCCGGCCAGTTCGTGTCCGGGTACATGCGGCAGCCGGCGGATATCGGCATCATGCCCCATCCAGCCGTGCCAGTCGCTGCGGCAGATGCCGGTGGCTTCCACCCGGATGACGACGCCGTCCGGTGCGGGGGCGGGATCGGGGACCTCCTGGATTGTAATCGGGCCTCCAAAGGCTTCGTAAAGGGCGGCGCGCATCGGTATATCCTTTCGTCGCAACGGTGATCGAGGTTTTTGCTGCCGGCAACCTTGCCCGGTATAAGAAACGGTGCGGCCGGGGCCCGGGTCAGTGGCCGGCTTTACAGCTGTCCTTGGGGGACTGGCGGATGTCGTGCTGGTGTTTGGCGATAGAGATAATGGCTTTAACGGCGGCCTGGGCCTCTTCGGGCAGATTCTGGGACTGCAGGCGCCGGGCCTCCTCAACGATGGCGACGAAGGCCTGGGCGATATCATCGGTTCGCATGGGCGCTTCCTTTCAAGGTGGTTGCAAGGGATGGCTGGGCAACGGCATGTGTGCCGACCCGGCAGGCCATTATAGTCATTTGAGACGATTCGTAAACCCGTTTATGCGCGGTCGTCCCATTTTACCGGCCTCCGCTGCCCGGCGGCCTCACAGATCGGTGATCACGGGATCCCGCAAAAGGGCCTCCACCGCCGCCCCGGCGGTTTCCGCCGCTTCCGGGAAAACCTGCGCCAGGCTGCGGATGTGACGCAGGTTGTCGGCCGTCCGCAAAATCAGCATGGCCAGGTTGCCTTCCTCCAGATCCGACAGGGCCACCACCTCATCCCAGGGCATGCCCCGCACCCAGTGATACAGGACGGCCGCCGGACGCAGATAGAGGGGACGGATGGGAAAGCCTTCGGCATGCATGCGGCGGGCAAACGGCGCCAGGGATTTGCGCACCCGCTGGTAGGACGCGGTCAGGGAACGGGGCAGGGCCGTCTTGGGCAGCCGGTCGTCGCATTCGCGCTCGTTGACGAAGGTGGCGATGATTCCGGCCAGCAGGGCTGGGCTTTTTTGGGGGAAGACATTGCGCCGGAAGCCCTCGCTGATCAGGAGGGGCTGGTCCACCCGCAGCTGGGAGGCCCAGGTGCCGTCTTCGGTCAGACGTCCGGCGGCGTCCACATAGCCGTGCTCCTGAAGGAACTCCAGGTGATGCCGGAAGTCATCCCACAGATGGCGATAGCTGCGCTCGAGCATGTGCACGGGGGTCTTGGGGCCGAAGGAGCGCATCAATTGAAAGGTGGCGAAGCTGCGCTTGAGAAGTTCTTCCACCTGGTCGGGCAGGTGGGAGAGCAGCAGGTTGAGCACCATGGAGAAATTGATGCGGATCTGGCTGGCCACATCCGAGGCCGGTGCGTCCACCAGGCGGGCGGCCAGGCGGGCGTCCATGAAACGGCTCGGCACGGCCACGGCAAACCCGATCTTGTCCATGCCACGCCGTCCGGCCCGGCCGGTCATCTGGTGAAATTCGGTAGGGGTCAGGGGGGCGAAATCCTGGCCGTTAAAGCGGTCCGAATTGAGGAAGAGAATCGTGCGGGCCGGGAAGTTGACCCCCGCCGCCACGGTGGAGGTGGCGAAGACCGCATCCAGCAGCCCTTCGCTCATGAGGGTTTCCAGAAGCAGCTTCCAGGCCGGCAGCTGGCCGCTGTGATGGGCGCCCACCGCCAGGTGGTTCAAATGCCAGAGCTGTTTGTGGTGCTGCAGGCGCGGGCTGACCGCGAGCAGCTCCTCCGTGCGGCGCTTCAAGGCCCGCTCCCGCTCGGGATCTTCGATGCGGTTGGCCCGGCAGCGGTTCAGGGCGTTGCCGCAGTCGGCCCGGGACTTGAGAAAGAAGATGGCCGGTAGCAAATCATAAGTGCGCAGCACCTGGAGCATATCGCCGAAGGGCGGCAGCCCCCAGGGAGGGCCCATGGTGGGCTTTTTCTTCTGGTCGAGCAGGGCCGCGACTTTTTTTTCGAGCCGGGCTTTGCCTTTGGCCGTACGCCCCACCAGGGGCAGCAGTGTACCCGACGGCGCGAAGTAGAGCGGATAGAGCGGCACCGGCCTCTTTTCTTCCTGGACCAGGCGGCAGGGCTTGCGCCGGATGGCGGCCAGCCACTCCGCGATTTCGCCCGCGTTGCCGATGGTGGCCGATAGGAGCAGCAGGGGGATGCGGGGTGGCAGGTAGATCATGATCTCCTCCCAGACCACGCCGCGCTCGATGTCCCCCAGGAAATGGGCCTCGTCCAGCACCACGAAATCCGTTTCCAGTTGGATGCCGGTGTGCATGGCATCGTAGAGCTGGTTGCGCAGGATTTCGGTGGTGCCGATGATAATCGATGCCTCGGGCTGCTCCCGACGGTCCCCGGTCAGGATACCCACATTGGCCGCCCCGAAGAGATCGCCGAATTCCTTGAACTTGGCGTTGCTCAGCGCTTTCAGGGGGCAGGCGTACCAGGCCCGCCCGCCCCTCTCGAAAATGTGGCGGATGGCCTGCTCCGCAATCCAGGTCTTGCCCGCGCCGGTGGGGGCCGTCACCAGGCAGTCGCTCTCCTGCACGGCCGCCACGGCCTCGCGTTGGAAAGGATCGGGTTCGAAGGGCGTTTCATCGGGTACCCCGATCTGGCCGAAGACGGATTTCAGCCGGCGGTCCGCCCCGGGGCGCAGCTCGGTCTCAGGTGCGGTGCGCCGGCGGGGGCGCGGACGTCCGCGCCGGGGGTAGGGGCTTCTGCGCATCAGAGCCTTTCGAGGATGGCTTTGACTTCGTCCACGGCCGGCGACGGCGTGTCGAAGGGGGAGCGGCCGTTCAGGTCGGCCTCGATGAGGCGGTCGTCATAAGGCAGGAAGCCCAGCAGCTCGAAATCGGAGAGATGCTTGGCCAGGAAGGCCCGGTCGGTTTCCCCGCGCACCTTGTTGCCCACCAGGGCGATGGTATTCAAGTGGATTTCGGAGGCCAGGCGCTTAATGTTGCGGGCCGTATCGATGCTGCGGCGGCCGGGCTCCACCACCACGATGAGCTTGTCCACGGCCTGGGCCGTGGCCCGGCCCAGATGTTCGATACCGGCTTCCATGTCCATGACCACCACCTCGTCCCGGGCCAGGACCACATGGGTGATCAGGGCCCGCAGGAGGGTGCTCTCCGGGCAGATGCAGCCGGCCCCGCCCTTCTTGACGCCCCCCAGGCGCATCAGCTTGATATTCTCCAGCCGGGCCGAAAGGGCCTCCGGCAGATCGTCCACCTTGGGGTTGAGTTTGAAATACCCGCCGATGGTTCCCGGCTGGGTTTCGGTGCGTTCGGCCACCAGGTCCTTCATCTCGGAGATGGGCGTGATTTTATCGGCGTCTGCGATACCCAAGGCCGCCGCCAGGTTGGCGTCGGGGTCCGCATCGATCGCCAGAACATGCTTGCCCTGCTCGTTGAAGGCCCGGATGAGGAGAGAAGCGAAAGTCGTCTTGCCGACGCCGCCTTTACCGCTGACCGCTATTTTCATTCCGTATTCCTTTCTGTCACCGCCGCTGCTATAAGTGTCCGCTCAAGTCTGTTGTGCAATATAACACAGGATCGGGCCCTGTCCATGCATATGCACGTGTATCGAGGGGCTATCTTGACCTTTGCCGGAATCTCTCTTAAGGGGAGCGCTGAAACCGCGGGCGGACGCAATTGAATTGCCATGCGCGTGTTTTATATTGCGTGGATAATCAAAAAAGGAGGCATGCCCCCATGCCGCGTGATAAACAACCCACCCCCTCGAAGGATGCGCCCCTGATCCTGGCCCCGGCCGGCAACCGGGCGGCTTTTCTGGCCGCCCTGGCGGCCGGGGCCGATGCGGTCTATTGCGGCCTGAAAAGCTACTCGGCCCGGGCCGAGGCCAAGAACTTCACCCTGCCGGAGCTGGCCGCCCTGACCCAACTGGCCCACCGCGAGGGGATGCGGGTCCACGTGGCGTTCAATGCCATGCTCACGGCCGGAGATCTCCCCCATGCGGCCGGGCTGCTGCAGGGGCTTGTGCGGCATGTCCAGCCGGATGCCCTGATCGTCCAGGATATGGCCATGATCGGCCTGGCGCGGCAGCACGGTTTCCAGGGCGAGCTCCACCTGTCCACCCTGGCCAATGCGAGTTTTGCCCGGGCCCTGGGATGGATCCGGCGCCATTTGGCCGTGGACCAGGTGGTGGTCCCCCGGGAGTTGGACATCGACGAGATCCGCGCCCTGGGGGATGCCTGCCCGGATGGCCTGGGGCTGGAGGTCTTCGTGCACGGGGCACTGTGCTACAGCGTGTCGGGGCGTTGCTACTGGAGCAGCTTCCTGGGGGGCCGGAGCGGCCTGCGGGGACGTTGCGTGCAGCCCTGCCGGCGCCAGTACCGCCAGCGCAACGATGCCCGGCGGCACTTCTCCTGCATGGATCTCAGCCATGACGTCCTGGTGAAGGTGCTGGGCACGATTCCCCAGGTGCGGACCTGGAAGATCGAGGGGCGCAAAAAAGGGCCCCACTACGTCTATTACACCGTGCGGGCCTACCGCATGCTGCGGGACGAGGGCCACGATCCCCAAAAAAAGCGCGAGGCCCTGCAGCTGCTGGAGCAGTCCCTGGGCCGGCCGGCCACCCACTACCGTTTTCTGCCCCAGCGGCCCCAGACCCCCCTCCAGCCGGGAACGCCCACGGGCTCCGGCCTGCTGGTGGGAACGGTCAAGGGCCCGGCCCACAGCCCCTATATCGCCCCCCGCCAGCCCCTGCTGGCCGGCGATGTCCTGCGGGTGGGCTACGAGGACGATGCCGGGCACGCCATCGTGCGGGTGCGCCAGCCGGTGGGCCGCAACGGACGTCTGCCCTTCAGGCCCGGGCGTGGGGGGCATAGCGGCAGCCGGACGCCGGTTTTTCTGACGGACCGTCGGGAACCCGCGCTGCAGCGCCGCCTGACGGTGTTGGAAAAGGCACTTCCCGACCTGACGGAAGCACCGCCCCGGGAGCCGTCGGCCGGGATCCGCCTGCCCCAACCGATTCGTCTCAAAGGGCAGACGCCCCGCGATATGGTGGTGCGGCACACGGCTGACCGAAAGGGGGCCAAGGCAATCCAAGGCGTCTGGGTTTCCGCCCGGGCCGTGCCGCAGGCGCCGTCCAAGGCATGGGCGGCGGTCTGGTGGTGGCTGCCGCCGGTGATCTGGCCCACGGCCGAGGACGGCATTAAGACGCTGGTCGAGCGCCTGCTCAAGGGCGGCGCCCGGCACTTCGTCCTGAACGCTCCCTGGCAGGCGGGCCTGTTCGCCCATCCGGAAAAGCTGATCCTCTGGGCCGGGCCGTTTTGCAACCTGGGCAACCCCTTGGCCCTCGATCTCCTGAAACAGGCCGGGTTTGCGGGGGCCTTCGTGAGTCCGGAGCTGGGACGCGAGACTTTTCTGGAGCTGCCCAAAATCAGCCCGCTGCCCCTGGGCATGGTGCTCAGCGGCCTCTGGCCCCTGGCCCTGTCCCGCGTGCTTTCGGAGGCCATCGACCCGGGCCAGCCCTTCACCAGCCCCCGGGGGGAGCAGGCCTGGGTAAAGCGCTGGGAAGACACCTTCTGGTTGTTTCCCAACTGGCGGCTGGATCTCAGCAGCCAGCGCCGGGTGCTGGAAAAGGCGGGCTACCAGTGGTTTGCCCATCTGGAAGAGCCGCTGCCCAAGACGGTCAAACTGAAAGATCGCCCCGGTCTATGGAACTGGAACATCGGCCTTAAGTAGTGCCCGTCCAGAGACGGCATCTTTTGGCCCCGGCCCGCCGCCGGTGGACCAGAGGCCTTTGGCGGACAAGCCGGCGTTCTCGCTCTTTGGAAATCCTCGCCGTAGCCAGCTACGCCTCCGGGTTCCAAAGAACTGCGGCCTTGGCCGGAACCAAAATCTACCATCTCTGGACGGGCACTAAGTGGTCCTGTTCATAAAAAGATGACGTAATGAGGGCGCCCAGACGCCTGTCTGACAAGGCGCGCAACCTTAAAGAATATCGGGTTCTGTGGTTTCGCAACGCCGCCAGGCAGGATGGCTGGGCGGTCGAATGGCATCGTATTTGTGAACAGGGCCACTAAGCAACAATTTGGGAGTAAAATGAATCTTCTCTTCGATCTGGACGGCACCCTGACCGATCCCTTCCCCGGCATCACCCGCTGCATCGCCTATGCCCTGGAGCGCATCGGATTTCCTGCGCCCCCTGCTGAGGAGCTGCGCTGGTGCATCGGCCCACCCTTAAAACACAGCCTGGCCAAGCTGCTGGCCACCGACGACGCCACCCGCGTCGAAGAGGCCTTGGCCCTTTACCGGGAACGTTTCGGCACGCTGGGTCTGTTCGAGAACGAGGTCTATGACGGTATTCCCGACGTGTTGGCCGCCTTGAACGAAGCCGGGCATACGCTGGTCGTGGCCACCGCGAAACCGGCGGTCTTCGCCCGGCGGATCGTGGATTACTTCGAACTGACCCGCTACTTCAAAACCGTCTACGGGAGCGAACTCGATGGGACCCGGGCCGAGAAGGCCAGCCTGATTGCCCACATCCTGCAGGAGGAATCCTTCGACCCCACCCGATCCGTCATGATCGGGGACCGGGCCTACGACATGATCGGGGCTAAGGAAAACAGCGTGTCCCGCTGCGGCGTACTCTGGGGATATGGGTCGCACGATGAACTGGAACGTTCCGGCGCGCAGGCCGTTGTGGCCACGCCGGCGGAACTGATCCCTGCAATCAGAAGCAAAGCATTTTTTGATCGGCCGTCGGCTGTATGAAGACCGGGCTATCGACCCGCTTGTAAAAAGAAGCGATTCAGCTAAGTCTTCCGGCACATTTTCACGATCATATCGGTTGCCAAACGACGATCCACGTCGCGGGGAAAGAGCGCCAAATGCCGCGATCCGGGAACGATATGCAGGTGTCGGGATTCAGCCTCGGTGGCTGCGGCAAAGAGGCCTTCGACGACCTCGCGGGGTATTACATCATCCGTTTCGGCCGCGACGATCAGAAGCCTTCCCTTGAAGCGCGACAGGAGGCCGAAGGCATCCGAATCCCGCCAGCTGCCGGGCCTGCGGATGGCGGCGGAGAAGGCGGGGCCGAAAGGGAGATCGTAGGCACGGCGGGTGTAGACGGCCGGTACAAGCAGGATCAGATTTTCCACCGCGCAGGCGTCCAGGAGTTTAAGCGCGGTATACCCGCTCATGCTGGCCGCGATCAGGGTCAGCGGTTCCCGGCAGGCGTATCGGATGACGGCGGCGGCCTGGTCGGTCCTGGCATGCAAGGTGGAACCCGGGAGGCTCCCACCGGTCTCACCGTGTCCGATGAAGTCGAAACTGACCGTGGGCAGGCCATTGTCGTGCAGCGATCGCCGCAGGCTTGAAAACCGCGCGCGGGATGATTGGCCGGCGCCATGCAGGACGATGGCACGGCATTCCGTTGCGTAACGGTCTCCGCGCAGCAGATTGTTCCCAAAGGGAAGTTCGAACGGGATGCGATGCATGTTTTTATAATTTGCCCATCGCTTGCCAGTATTCATATTCAAACGGCCACTCGTCTTTGCGATAGCGCATCAATTGGCGCATCCGTTCCATGAACTGAGTTCTGCGCTGGGCGATATCGGGCGGCACAACCTTGTTTTGCCAGTCGTGAACCAGTTTTCGGCCGAGAGCCCTGGCATTTTCCAGGATCTCGGCCGAAAATTCGTCGTCGGCCAGCGTCCCCATGGTGGCCCAGACCGAACCGACCGGGACGATGCCGGTCGTGATCAGGAAGTGATTCATGTACTCCGCGATGGGCGCTTCGTCGCCTCCCCCGGAGGTCACTACGGAAGCGCCATACTTGCCCTCGAAGCCCAGGCGGTGGATGACACCGCAGCAGCGGTCCATGAAGGCCTTCATTTGGGCGCTGACGCTGAAGATATAATTGGGACTTGCCAAAACGACCCCGTCGCTTTCCATGATCTTGGCCTGGATGGCTGCAAAATCATCTTTCTGGGGACAGAACCCCTTTTTGTGACATGTGTCACAAGCCTTGCAAGGCCGCACGGTCCCCCCGGGCAAATCGACCGTTTCATAGCGCGCCCCTTCGCGTTCCGCGGCCTTCAATACCGCCAGCATCAGCCGGCCGGTATTGCCCTTTATTTTTCGTGGACTTCCCACGATGCCGATGAGTTTCATATGGAGCCCCTCCTAATTTTGGGTTGCATCGGATCGCGGCCAGGCGCCGACGCTCAGCCACCCTTAGACAATCGCCGGAATGGCCACCATTTGCCGGCTCCCGTCCGGACGATTTGTTGCAGCCGCTGCCGGATTGCAGCCTCCGGCGCATCCCCCTGTCCTTCATTCTCTATGTCGATCGCCAAGGCCTTGCGGGCCAATTCCACAGCCTTGCGCTTGCGGCCGGTGTCGGCCGCCATGATGGCCATGGCCGCCAGAACCTGCCACTGGGATTGCGGCAGCAGGAGCACCACCTCGGCGTCCTTGATATGGCGGAGGGCTTCCTCGTAACAGGTTTTGTACCCGTGCCGGGCAACGAACAGGGCGAAATGGGTAGGCACATCGGTCGTGAAGAATCCTTGCGCGTTTTTACCGGCGGCGAGGGCCTGGCGGTAGACCTGCAGGGCCTCGTCCCATTGCCCCAATTCCTCCAGGCATTTGGCCTTTTGCAAATAGGCGGAACCGATCTCGTTGGGGTCGGGATAATGCGCGATGAGATGTTCCAGAAGCACCAGGGCCGCCTGGTATTCGGGCGGGGAACATTCGCGTTGCAGATAATAGGCCTGTATCCGGAGATATTGCGCTTTTTTATAGGAGGATCGTGCCCGTTGAAAATGGGCGAAAAAATCCTTTTCGTCTTCGGGCGACCACGATGTTTTGCGGTACCAGTCTCTTTTTCCCATTTCCCCGCCCCGTTTGGATGAAATTGCGTTGGGGGTCGTCGCGCAGCCGTTCGGGCCGATCCCTTTATCGTCGGTATTGCCAGGCGCTTTCAGGCCGTCTGAACGCGGCCGCCAACTTGCCTTGGTCCGGCATCCCGGGCCAAAAGGTTTATACGCGTTATGCCGCGCCTGTAATCTTGTCGCTATTGCGAGGGCTTGCCGGCAAACACGTAAGCCCGTCTGCTCTGATACTCGATTTCAGGGTAGGGGTCCCTTTCGATCGTCTCTGTTTCAGAGAAGCCACACATGGTCAACAGGTTCGTTATCTGATCAGGCTTGAAAAACATGAACTCAATAGCGATCTTTTTCCCAAGAAATTCGTCGACGAAAAGAGTCCCTTCGCCGATATGGTAGGAAAGAAGAAGCAATCCTCCCGGTTTCAGGACACGGTAGATTTCATTCAAAGCGGTGCGTACCTGATCCTCCGTAAAATGAACGATGGCATAAAACGCTATAATGGCCGCGATGGAATTGTCGTCAAATTCAAGCGCGAGCATATTGCCCTTCCGAAAAGGGATGTCCGGATAAGTTGTTTGGGCATGTTCGACAAAACGCGCGGACAAATCAAGTCCTGCAATCTCAACCCCCAGCTTTTTGAGACATTTTGCGGTGTGACCCGGACCGCATCCGAAATCCCAAACCGGTTTCCGGTTTTTGACGGCTTGTGAAAATCGGAGGAGTATTTCCCGATCCATGGGTTTCTTCCCATGTTCGCCGGAGAAGACTTCGGCGTATTCCTTGGATACGGCATCATACAAATTTTCTACGGCAGACGAATTATCGATAATGTGTCCCGTGCCTTTATTGCGCGGCTCTTCCACGCTACCTGCCCCCTATTGAGAGAAAACCAGACGCGGCAGTATTTAATCGATATCTTTAAGCCATGCGTGCCACGGGAATTACCCTAAGCGTTGGGAACCCCTATCCTAATGGCCCTCAAAATGTCACTCTCCGAAGCCGGTCCGTTGTTATCGATTTCCGCCGCCCAATCCAATTTCACGCGCGCGGCAATGGCGTTGTATTCAGCCACTTTGTCATCCGAAACAGGGATGTGGTTTTTCCGGTCACGTTGCTTGACCCGTTCGAGACAAATATCAAGATCACAAAAGACGCGGATCAATTTGATCGAATACTTCCGGCTTAACGATTCATGGAATCGATGGAAGCCGTCACCGGCGCCCAGATTCTCAATCATCAGTTTGTCACCGCTCTCGAAAGCTTGGTCGATGGCCTGTTCGACCTTTTGCCACCCGTCTTCCCCGGGCTTCAACGACAGCCAGATGTTTTCGACCCGCAGGAAAGCGATATCGGTCTTTTCCGCGATCAAGGTGCCGATGGTGGTCTTGCCCGACCCCTTGGGCCCGATCAGCATATAGAGGGTTTTTTCCACTACGCTTGTTCCGCGAGAGATTTAAAGTTAAGCAACTGGCGGCGCATCATGACCCAATCGCCCCAGGCCAGGAAGGTGCGCATCAGCCGGGGGAGCGGGCCCGGAGAGTAGGGGATCACAAGCTTGACCAGAAGACGACAGGCGCTCCGGGTCTGGGGAACGATCAGATAGCTCACCAGACAATCGCCCCAAAGGCGCGATCCGATCGCCTTCGGCTCGAGCCGGAGGGTTATGTGGCGGTTCCGCTCGAAAGCGATGACTTCGAAAATGGTCATCATGCGCTGGCCCACGGCAAGTTTGTCCAACCCGGGGATCAAGTTCCGGGGGCTGCGGCGACCCAGGTTGTCGATCCAGTCGTAGCTGTAAGGTGCAACCCGCATCTGACACAGCCAGGGAAACAGGACTTCGGCTGCGGCCTTGACGGTGATCCCCCGATAAAAGGCGGCATTGGGTCCTTGAGCCCAGCTATCGCAGGGGAAGGGCCGTAAAAGCTCGTGCGGTGAGGTGCCCCAGGTGACGGGTAGCGGCATCGTAAGTTCCCCTGCGAAATAAACGTCTATCGTGCGGTCCCATCTCCATAGCCGTATGCCTCGCCGGCACCCAGCCGGCCCATGGCAAGATCTGTCACTCGCATTACGGCGCTCTCCGTGTAGAAGCCCACCCCGCCTTTCCGGTATGTGTCGTCCGCCAGGCTCAGCAGGATATAGCCGTTCAAGGAAAATTCCAGGTATTGTTCATATGCGACCAGGCGGAATGCAACCGGGCCGCTTTCGGCCTCGTAGTGGCCGGCCTGCAGCTGTCGATAGCGAAAATCGTTGTCCATGGTGCCCCCGGGCTTTTTCCCCCAGGCCCGGATCTGGGTGAGGCCTTTATAGAGTTCAAGGCTCAGGTAATAACCGTCGCCCTCTTCGTCAACCCGCAGCACCAGGCCGCATTTGCCCCGCTTTGCCAGTTCCAGGGTGCCGGTCAGCAGGAAGTTCCGGTAGTCGCCCCGGAGCAGAAACACCTCGCCGCCGCTTTCGCTGCCAAGATGCAATTCATCATCCCGGGAGGACCCCCTGGCGGAACGATTGCCGAACAGCGCTTTGACCGGCGTCAGTTCGGGCAGGGCATGGCGCGTCCGGGCCAGGCGGTCAAAACCCTGAAACGATTTCAGCCTCAGTTCACCTTCCGCATCGACCGCCAGCTCCTTGGGCGGGGCCATCAGATGGATGCTTTCAGCATGCCGTTTTTTGACGAAGAAGTTCCAGATCAGATAGCCGTCCCGCACAGCGGATAGGCGGGCCGCATAGTTGCCCTGGGGCAGCAGGACATTGTCGGAGAAATTGCGGTAGGGGCCTTCGAATCGATCCGACCACCAGTAATGGACCTTGACGTCCTCCCGGATGGATCCCACCAGATAATAGCGGCCGTCGATCCGTGCCAGGTTCGGCACCTCCACATCGTCATATTGCATGGGGTGGAACAGCGGCGGCCCGAATTCATACCGGCCACCGGCCGTCTCCCTGATAAGCGCCACGCATCCCCGCCGCACGAGCGGCCCCGTCTTGACGCGGGCCGCGGCAAGCAGAAAATGTTTACCGTTTTCCCGGAAGCAGAAGGGGTCCCGAAAACTGACCCAGTGCCGGCCCTCGGCCACCTCATGCTCATAGTGGGAGCCCGGAATCTCCAGGGGAAAGGTCCCGGAGGTATCCTTCTCCCAATGATAGAGGTCGTCACTGCGGGCCAGACCGATGCGCTGAATGCGGCTTTGGTCTTGCAGGCCCAGGCCCGTGTAGAACATCCGCCAGGCACCTTCCCGGGCGGGGTCGGGCGAGACATGCATGGTCCACAGCATATCATCGTCCCAGGCGTCCGGGTCGCTGATGAACAGGGCGTTCTTGACGCGGCGCCAGCTCAACCCGTCGCGGCTCACGGCGTGGGCGATGTAGGCATGGTTGGGGAGGGTCAGGTGATAGAGATGAAAAACCCCGTCGTGTTCGACGACATTGACGTCGCCGATCTGCAAATCCCTAATCCTTGGATACATGGTTTGACCTCTGTTGGAAACCTTCGCAACGGGCAGGTTCTCTATGGAAGCCGTCCCGCTGAAATGGCGGTAGAAGCGCTTGCGGCCTAACGCTCCAGCGATCGATCCGGCCCATAGACGGACTGGCCCTGATCAGCGGCTTTTCCCTTGCCGTGCTCCGTCACAATTCCGGATGATTACGGAGTTCCTTCACACCATTGGGGGTATCGATATAAACGATCATATAGGGGGTGGCGTTTCGGCCTAAAGCGTTTATCGTCACGAGATTCGACGCCCCTATTGACGCTAAAGCAGATTCAAGCCAACGCGGATAGGGATGGTAGATCGCCAAACCTTGAAAACGGCAAGCGCGATCGGCCATGTTCGCGGACGGATGGGTCTCGGTCTGCCATTCGATCGCATAGGGCAGCAGGCCCCCCGCGATGAGCCTTCCGTCCTCGGGAAGCCCGAAATACCAGCTCAAATCCCCCCGGGTGACGAACTCGGCGGTTCCCAGTGAAAACGCGGCCTGCGCCATCAGCGTGTTGATATCTTGCGTGTTGACGACCCAGGCCAACAATGCCGGCTGTTTCTCGATCCGCTGCCGTATGAAGGCGTCATCCAAACCGAACCACCTTGGACGCGTGGGCGGTGCCATGTCAGGATTGATAGCAAGTATTTCCAGGAAGCTATCATTTCCGAGCTGCATTAGGTGATTATGCGTGCCCATCTTTTCATGCACGCCGCCAAAGGGCATATCAACGCCCAAACATTCCTGCACATACGCAACCCCCTGCTCGAGGGAGCCCGCGCCTATCACAAGATGGTCTATACGTGTTGGCATTTTTCGCTCGCGAAAATGGTGGTTGAGCCCTTAACGCCGTTGTTGGGCGGCGAGCGGAGCAAGTCCTATAGCCGCCGCGGCTAACGGCGCCGGAATGATTTCAGTATTTGACACTTCTCCAGTACCTGACGCCAGGCGCTCCCCCTTGACACGCGGGGCAACGCTTTTCATGCATATCAGATCCATTTGTTCCATAGACATAGCCGCAAATTGTGCATTCAGTTTTATAGGCATATTGGCCATGGTCTGTTCCCTGAACGCCGCAATGCCCGCCACACTGTTGGCCATTAGGATTAAGATAGCCGATTTCCACACTCTTGCCACTACCGTCCTGCCAGTTTATCGGAATATAGTTTTCGTCCATGGCTCAGCTTTCTCTGTGCATGCATTTGGCGTGTGGCTCAAGCACGCGGTTTGTCGGCGTCACTTGCGGCCTGTGGTTCGTCGTCTTTGTCTTCCTGATTCAATTCATCCTGTTTGTGCTCCGTCGCCTTGAGGCGTTCGCGGACCTGGGCCATTTTCGACTTGATCTGCTCCTTGTCTTCGCCGGACGCTTCCTTGAGCAAGGAGTCCAATTCCTGGAGCTCTTTGGTCAATTTCTGTTTCTCGTTTTCAATCTGCTCAGCCCGGTCGGCCTTGTCAAAGGCAATTTCCTCGGCCGCGGCCGATGTTTCCGGGGACGCTTCGGCAAACGTTGGCGGGATGACCTTTTTATCTTCTCCCATGGGGCGCTGATTCATATAGGTCGGCGACATGATTTCGATACCCTTGCCATGCAGCGTGTCCAGAACATGCCGGGAAAGGTTGGAACGGGCGGTGATAAGCCCCTTCACATCAACCAGCAGGCCGGAGATGCGATAGGTGATCGCGTAGTTGCCGATTTCGAGGATGTGAACAAAAGGCTCCTCGAGTCCGCTTTGCGCCGCGGCTTCAATAAGCAGCGGTTCGACCTTCGAATGATGAAGGTCGAAGCCCAGGGACAGGGTGGTTGAGATGATGGTGCCCGAATTGAGAACCGCCGTTACGGGGTTGCGGATCAGGTAGGTGTTGGGAAGGGCGATAAGCTCCCGGGCCTCGGTCTGCAATTCCGTGTCAAACAAGCCGCGTTCGGTGACACGGCCGAAATAGTCGCCGACACGCACAAAATCACCGGTCCTGAAGGGTTTGGTTATATTGAGCAGTATCCCGGCCATAAAGTTGGCCACGATCGTTGTCGATGAGAAGGCGATGATACCTGAAATCAGCAGCCCGATAAGCCCCAGCAGCCGGTCGCGAAACGCCTCGCTCACGGGCAGGACGATAATGGCGAGGATAAGACCAAGCAGCAGCAAGCCCAGCAAAATGATTTGGCGGGGAAACTTGCGCTCACTGCTCAGATCGGGATGGCGCCCGATGAGAAACCAGTGAGCGCCCCGCAGGGCCCCCGCCAGCGCAAGGGCGACACATATGAGGGGCCAGAATGATATGATCGAATCCAGCAGGTGGTTCCAGCGTTCCATAAATGATCCCGATTGTTCTGCCGACGGTTGGTAGAAAACCGCGCCCCAGGATGGTCACGATCCTCATTATTGAAAAACATGCGCCGCCAATCGATAGATGTCGTCTTTAACCGTGGCGGCACGCTTGAGCCAGGCACCGCCGCAAAGGCGCGATCATCAAGCAGCGAACCGATTTTCCAGCCGTTCGCATCTTTCATTCAAAACCACGGCCAGGAATTCAGGCGTTCAGACCGGCATCTCACTTGGCTTTGATGATAGCCGGTGGGCTCCAGGTGCCTTTACCGGCCGGCAGGATGGAAGGTGCTTCCGTCTTCGGCCAATAGAGGCGCATCACGAGATAAATTGATCCGTTCGGTGCCGGCAGCCAGTTGGATTCCTTCTGTTTGCCCGGTGAATCCTTCTGGATATAGAGTGTCAGCGAACCGTCTGGGTTTTTCTTCATATCCGGCACCATCGGCGAGTTGATGAGGTAACGGTTGATGGGATTCTTGATGAGCAGCTGTGTCTTGCCGTCGTACATGGTTACGGACCAGAAAGCGTTCACGGGCGGCAGTTGGCCGGCGGGGAAGGTGAGCGTATAGCGATGGCTGCTGCCATCGAGCGCGTCGCCGTCGGCATCCTGCCGGGTTATCGGATACATGGCCTCAACCGCATCGTTTCCGTAGATGCCGCCTTTGGCAGCAGCGGCCCGCTTGAGCCAGTTGCCGCTGTAAAAGGCACGGTCACCAAACAGCGAACCGATTTTCCAGCCGTTGGCGTCTTTCATTCTGGCGGACAAGTATTGGTCTACGCGGTCATCACCCGCCTTCATCGCAAGCAGGATGGCGGCCTTGTGTTCCAAGGAGAGATCCTTGAATTCAAAAGCCTTGTCCGGCCCGATTCCGATGCGGGCTAACCTGGTTCTTATGGCCCTGTCCTCCGGTGTTATGGGGATGAACGTCAGGGCGGCGTCGAGATACGAGAAGAAGTTGTCCTTGATCCCGCTCGTCGATGCCGGGAAGAAATCGATCGTGGGGGCGGCGGGCGGAGCGGGCTGTTTCAAATAGGCGGAGAGGGGTTGAACCTTGTATCCCTTTTGAACCGCCACCACATTCGGCATGTCGCCGGGATCGAACAGCTGGGTTCTGAAGATGGTCAGTGAAAAAGGTGTCGTTGATCGGAATACCTTTTTGAACCTGGCAGGTGTTTCGCCCTTCCAATCGGGGCCGGCAACAAGGTAGGCGCCGGCGCCGTTGCCGGTCGCACGGCTTCCGATATAGCCGTAGTTGTAAGTATTGCCGTCAACAAGCTGAACCGAGTAGTAGCGTTCTTTTTCAACGGCCGGTACGGAGATCACCACTGGCTCCGCCCGCAGGTCCAGCCAGATCATCGAATACGGGGTGTCGCTGTTGGGCGTTACGACAGCCGTGTCCTTGTAGGTGAATACGTGTTCATCGTTGTAGATCGTGTTGAAGGGAGCCTTGTATTGCCCGGAATTTTTGTCAACGGCGAATTCGTTCATGATCGCGTAGTTCATCACGATGGGCAAACCATAGATAAAACCTTCCTCGGCAATGTCCTTGGTCTCGGCAATGCCTGGCGCGATAATCCCGGCGGCTTTATCAGCCTGCTCGGCGACTGAAATGGCATCGTTCTTTTTAACGCAAGAAGCCAACGCCACGAGTGTGATGACGCAGCATATCATGATGACAATTGACTTACGTTCTATCGTTATCATCCGCTTGTCCTCCTGTAAGGGTTATCTTGTCGGGTTAAGTCATCTTTAGCCATATCGTCCAGTAGTGCAGGTGTGAGGCGCGAGAACAAACAGCCTGGCGAGAAACAAGGAAGCAATGAACCGCCAGCATTGTTGTCAACCAATATGGGTATTCATTACGAATTGACAAGATCAAGACCAGCCAAGGGCAACCGTATGGCAAAAGTCTATTTGCCAACGGCCATCCGGCTATGGCGGCGCTCGGCGTGCGGAACGCCTTCAAAGCGGTCTGCCAAACGGGAAATTTGCGGGCTAATTATTTCTTTGAGGGGTGCTCTGGAAAGATTGTTTTTCGGACATCTGATGCCGGCGTTTCCCTGCATCGTTTTTTTATACGGCAAATCTTGTCGATCGGTATCGACCGAAGTAGAAAAATCCGCCTGAACATGCTGCTGTAGGGCGTGCGGCAGTTTGAACGTCTCTATCAGCGGATTTGTTAGCCTCGGTCCTTGTCGAAGCTTAAAGCAAATCGAAGCATATCCTTGAGTTGAATCCCATTCTCATAGATGGGTTCTTCGTAATTATTAAGAAAAAAATCCTTGTCAATAGCATCCGCCCGAAAGCCTTCGCGTTGATAAAAGGCCAACTGATATCCGAATGTTCCCGTCCCTACTTCCAATCGTTTCACCTGCGCTTCACGAGTAGAGGCGATCACATGTTGAAGCAATTTCCTGCCAATACCTTTTTTTTGATGTTCTGGCGCAACGGAGATATTCATTAATTCATGAATATCTGCTGAAACGCGTTCAACGATGCACACACCAACGGTCCGATCTTTCAATCTAGCGATAAAGCACCTGGATCGGCTCAGATAGTCTTCAACTTTCGTTCTTGAAGGATCCGCTTGCAGAAGCAAATCCATGGGTACTTCCGATGCTGTCACTTCTTCTATTCGTATCATGGAATCTGCCATTTTTATTTCGTTAGTTAACGATTATATTATCATGCTGCATGATAATTACGGAAAAGAATTATTTTGAGACACTTCCGCCGTAAAACAAGGCATGGTCTCGAACGGTAAGACGTCCACCGTGATTTCCGTTTGCACGGGTGGAGCGAGGGCCGGCAGGGGGGGATTGATGAATTGTTCCGTATCAGAATTCGGCTGTTGAGACAATAGGATAGGTCGATTTATGGTGTCCCGGCGGATGGCGTTGACGGCCCAATGAAGCCGGCCGGGTTTCATAGGATGTGAGGCTCGCTACGGAAGTATTGCCAAACATCGAGGGAAGCGGTTAGAGTGTCCATCCATAAATGGCATCTTTTGTCCCCTGGCCCGCCGCCGGTATACCAATCCACCTTTGGCGGACAAGCCGTCGTTCTCGCCTCCTGTCGGTCCTCGACGTAGCAGGGCTACGCCTGCGGGCACCCACCGTTGAAGAATCAATCCGATGGGAAGTCCCGCTCGGCGGGACGCCAGTCGGCTGCGGCCTTGCCAGGAACCAAAATCTACCACCTCTGGATGGACACTATATAGCAAAAACGATCGTATCCGAAGACACTGCCGTCGAAAGGTCAACCGTCATGCGCATCAACCGCAGGGAGTTCGAAGCGGCTGCGGAGCGGGCTATCGCAATGATTCCCGAGATGTTCCGGGCCCATTTGGGCAATATTGCCATTGTCGTCGAAAATCATCCCTCCCATGAGCTTCTGATGGAAATGGGCATCCCTGCCGACGAGACCCTGTTCGGTGTATTTACCGGCGTTCCCCTGCCTGAGCGTTCGGTCACCGAACCGCCCCTCTACCCCGACGAGATCATCGTCTTCCGCCAACCGCTCATGGCGGCTTGCAGCAGTCTAAAGGAATTGCAGGAGGAGATCGCTATCACGGTGATCCACGAGGTGGCCCACTATATGGGGCTGAGCGAAGATCGGCTGGAAGAACTCGGCTACGGCTGATAAAAGGAGAACCGTTATGAGCGCATTGATTCAGCACACGGCTCGGTTGGTGGTGCAACTGGCCACCGGTCCCGACATCCGGGACATTACGGGGGAGTTGGACCGTATCGTCCGCCAGGGCGCCATTCGGGAGGGGGGGCTGGCGGCCTCCGTGGTGGGATCCACCGGGTCACTTACCACCATCGAATACGAACCCGGGGTGGTGGCGGACCTCAAGGCGGCCATCGAACGGCTGGCGCCGCAGGATGCCGTCTATGCCCACGAGGAAGCCTGGCACGACGGCAACGGCCACAGCCATGTGCAGGCCGCGCTGCTGGGGCCGTCCCTGCACCTGCCGGTGCGGGAGGGCCGCCTGGAACTGGGCACCTGGCAGCAGGTGGTGGTCATCAACCATGACAACCGCCCCCGCCGGCGGCCCATCGAGGTGACGGTGACGGGGGTGCCCTGATGGTGTCGATGACGAACCAGAGGTTTCAAACTGAGAGGGCGTGATGATTACCGACAATATGAAGTGCTTCAATACAGGAAGCCGACGGATATACGGACAAGGAACTTGGCCTTGCCCGCCTCCGGGCGTCCAAGACCCGCATCGAGGAAATCATGGAATTTGCCGCCAAGATGAACTACCGGCGCCTCGGTATGGCGTTCTGCATCGGCCTGAGCCGGGAGGCCAAGGTGGTGGAAAAGCTTTTTGCGTCCCGCGGGTTCGATGTGGTTTCGGCGGCCTGCAAGGCGGGCCGTATTCCCAAGGAACGCCTTGGCCTGCGCCCGGACCAGCAGCTCGATCCGGAAACGGAGGAGGCCATGTGCAACCCGGTTTTGCAGGCCATGATTTTGAACGAGGCGCAAACCGACTTCAATGTCCTCCTGGGACTCTGCGTCGGTCATGACTCCCTGTTCCTGAAGTTTGCCGAAGCCCCCTGCACCGTTCTGGCCGTAAAAGACCGGGTCCTCGGGCACAACCCCCTGGCGGCCGTGTATAATCTCGACAGCTATTACTGTTCCGTGAAGTGAGGCGCTTGCGCCAAACAACCTCATTGGCATTGAACGTCATTTAGCAAGTTGACTTTCAGGCGCCTGGACCAAATTTTAATGATCATATAATGCTGATCATACCCTCGACCCGACCGCCCTCATACGATCATTAACGTCGACCTGCCCCCTCGGAGCGCTTCTCGATTGCCAATCCACCGATAGTTCCTTTTTCTCTGACTATTGATGCCTGAATCGGGCAACTGTCCTGTATGGAACTGAAGGGATTTCGATTTTCCGGCAACGTTTTGGCTGCGCTTGCCGCCCGCTTATTCACTGCGCCGGCGCGCCATTAAGATTCGATGGTTGGCTCGAAATGAAAGCCGCCAATGTCCAAAACATTTTTCCAAAAGGAGGTTAGCGATGGGATTCGTAAAGACGATGGAGGAAATCGCCGCCAGCCACAGAGAGACGGGCGATTTTTACGATGCAGAAGTGCTTACCGTCTTTTTTGAAACCAACCCCAAAGTTGCAGAACGATTCATACCGCCGCCCCTAAGCCTTGGTCCATTGCCAATCGGCGCTGTCTTTGTCGCCAACTACCCCAAAACCAATTTCAGCGTGTCCTATTTAGAGAGTGCCCTATTCCTGATGGTCACCCATAACGGTGAAGATGGCGTCTATTGCTTGTCGATGCCGGTCGACAACGATATGGCCCTTATTTTAGGCCGGGAAACGTTCGGTTATCCCAAAAAAATGGGGAATATCTATTTGGAGCGGGAAGGAAATGATTTCCGCGGGGGGACGGAGCGGCACGGGATACGCTTTATGGAGGTGAAAGCACGCATGGAGGGCGCTTTCAACGACCCCGGAGCCCAGCAAATCATCGCTGAAATGACCCAAACCAATCCCGACATTGTGGTTTACAACTATAAATATTTCCCCAATCCGGAAATAACCGGGTTCGACTACAATCCGAGGCTGGTCAAAGAAACAGTGAAACGCCGATTTAAGCATATTGATTATGGCGAGGCCCAACTGTTCTTCAACCCGTCCCCCCATGACCCTTGGAGCGACATCGAGATCGTCAAGGTCCTCGGTGCAACCTTCTCGGTGGGCGATAACTCCATGTTGCCGGGTGAAGTGGTCGCCGAAGTCGATTCTGCGGAATTTGCGCCCTATGCCTTTATGAAAATGGACGAACTATAGACAGCCCTGCTCATTTTCGAAGCATCCGAGATGATCGATGCCGACAAATAGAAAATAATAGAAAGCCTGCCGAAGACGATGAACGCCAAGGTTGCCGCCCGCAAAATTTTATCGGGTGTAAGCAAAAATCAAGCCTATATTGTATTCCCATTCTATGCTAAATTATTCTGGTGGCTTTTAAGAATACACCCCGCAATTTTGAACCCTCTGGGAAACAAATCGGTGGCCATATTCAGATCGGCAAAATGGGCAACCGAATAGAAGCGTCATGCCGTTTTTTACGGACTATAAACCGGTCGTTAGCCATCCAAATGGATGGTCGAACTTTCGTTCGAAGGCAGATTTCACCGTTTCTGTTCCCATTGGATACTTGTCAAAGGAGGGGTGTATGGAAAAAAGCAGGCGATGGCATGCGCAGTATCCCGAAGGTTTGGCGTTCTGGCCGGAATTTGAGAAACGGACCCTTTCCCAGGCCCTGACGAAAACCGTTGTTGATTTCCCGGAACGAATCGCCCTTGATTTGTTCGGGAAGAGAATTCCCTATCGGGAGCTCAATCGGCTGGTCGGCCGATTTGCGCAGGGGCTGCAAAACCTCGGCGTCGCCGCGGGGGACAAGGTGGCCCTGCTGCTGCCGAACATCCCCCAGGTGGTGATCGCCAATTTCGCCATATGGCGCCTGGGGGCGGTGACAGCCCCGGCCAATCCCCTGTATACGGAACGGGAACTCCTGCATCAGCTGAACGACTCGGAGGCCACCGTTCTCATCGCGCTGGACCTCCTCATGCCGCGCGTGCAGGGTATCCTGGCGCAAACCGCCGTCCGTGAGGTGATTGCCTGCCATATCAACGACTACCTGCCCTTCCCCAAAAATTTCCTTTTCCCCTATGTGAAGAAAGACATGTACCGCGCCATAGCCCCCGGGGACCATCGTCATTTGTTTACCGACATCATCAAGGGGACAACGGGCGAGGTGACGGAAGACAAGGCCCGCTGGGATGACCTGGCGGCCCTGCTTTACACGGGCGGCACCACCGGCGTCAGCAAGGGCGTCATGCTGACCCACGCCAACCTGTCGATCAATGTGCAGCAGCTTAAAATGTGGTTTTCCCAATTGGAAGAGGGGAAAAGCAGCCTGCTGGCGGTGTTCCCGTTTTTCCATTCGGCGGGCTTCACGGGGATGCAGAACATGAGTGTCTTCGGCGGATTTACCAATGTCCTGGTGCCCCGGCCGGAGCCCAAGGTCATCGTCGACATCATGAAGCGGGTCAAGCCGGATTTCGTCCCCGGGGTCCCCACCATTTATACCGGCCTGCTGAACACGCCGGCCTTCCGGCAAATGGACCACAGCCATGCCAAGCTCTTTGTGGCCGGCGCCGCCCCGCTGCCCCCGGAAACCGTGAAGGAGTTGACGTCGCTGACGGGCAAGGGGATTACCAACGTCTACGGGCTTACGGAAACCTCACCCATGGCGACGGTCACCCCGTGGATGGGCTTGAACAAGGCCGGCTCGGCGGGCGTGCCGCTGCCGGGGACGGACATGCGCATCGTGGACGTGGCGGACAGCGCCAGCGAAATGCCCCCCGGCGAAAAAGGGGAAGTCGCTTTCAAGGGGCCCCAGGTCATGCAGGGCTATTACAAGCGGCCGGAGGAGACGGCCGCGGTGCTCAAAGACGGCTGGTTGTATACCGGTGATATCGGCTATATGGACGAAGACGGCTTCCTGACCCTGGTGGACCGTAAGAAAGACATGATCATTGCCAGCGGCTACAATATCTTCCCCAACGAGATCGACGACGTTCTCTTCGAACACCCCCAAATCCTGGAGGCCTGCACCATCGGCGTGCCCGATGAATACCGCGGCGAGACGGTCAAGGCCTTCGTGGTGTGCAAGCCGGGCGCAAGCTTGAGCGAAGATGAGGTGATCGCCTATTGCCGGACCAAGCTGGCGGCCTACAAGGTCCCCAAAAGCATCGAATTCATCGCTGAATTGCCCAAAAGCGCCGTCGGCAAATTGTTGCGCAAGGAATTGCGGGCACAAGCGACAGGGCCCATCCGGAAATAGCATTTTTTGGCCCCGGGCCCGCCGCCGGTGGGCCGGGTTCCCGAATGGAGATCAATCCACCTTTGGCGGACAAGCCGGCGTTCGCGCCTCCTGTCGGTCCTCGGCGTAGCCGGGCGACGTCTGCGGGCACCCACCGTTGAAGAATCCATCAGATGGGAAGTCCCGCTTGGCGGGACGCCCGTCGGCTGCGGTTTGTTGAGCACCGATGAGTTGCGGATCAGACGTGAAATCCCGCGCTGTGCGGCGGGACCAGGAACCCAAATCGACTCTCTCCCGGCGGACCCTATTTTAATCCTAGTATGACACATTCCGGCGACAGCCCCTCAGCCACTTTCGGCGCCAGGGGGTTTTCCGGTTTCACCAGGAAAACCCGCGCGGCGTCCACCTTGCCGGATTTCAGCAGATAGTCCTGGACGGCTTGGGCCCGGGCATAGGCCAGATCCTCCAGCTGGGGGGTGCCCACTTCGATGTGCTGCCGGATCAGGGCTTCGGCCTCCTTGGGCGGCAGGGTTTTTTCCATGCCGATGAAGTTGGTGGGTTTTTTGAAGGTTTCGGCCTTGTAGGCGGCCTGCAGGAGATCGTCATATTCTTCCGGGGCGATGACGATGTCCTCCAGCGGGGGGCTGGGCTTGCCCTCGTCAGCCAGTTGCAGCGCTTTCTGGGCTTGCAGCTTGCGCTTGAAGAGGATTTCGGACAGGGCCGGGGTGTCGCCGGCCGGATCGGCGAAACCGGAGATGTCCACCTGCAGGGCCGGGCGGTCGTAGAGCACTTTGGCCAGCTCATCGAGCTTGGCGGTGGTCTCGGGCGTCAGCTTGGCCGTGCCGGGGTCAAAGGCCAGGTGGTCCGGGTGGGCGCTTTCGAAGAGTCCCCCCAGCAGGGTGAAGGGCGAGGTGGCCGCCTTGACAATGAGATTGACGAAGGCCTGCAGGACGATGCCGCCGATGGAAAAGTCGGGGTCGTTCATGTTGCCGGAGACCGGCAGATTGATGTGGATGTCGCCGCGCCGGTCCTTCAACAGGGCTACGGCCAGGTCCACCGGCAGCCCCAGGTCGTCCGGGCTTTTCACCTTCTGACCGAAATTGAACTGGTCGATCTGAATATCGTGGTTGGCTTTCAGGGTCTGATGTTCGATGAGATAGGTGGTTTTGACGGTCAGCTTGCCCTGGCTGATGGTGCGGCCTACGTAGCGGCCCGAATAAGGGCTGGCGGCGGTGAGATCCAACTGCCGGAGGTTCAGGGTCAGGTCGGCATACATATCGCCCTTCAGGGGCTGGATCTGTCCGGAAATGGATACCGGGGCATTGCCGGCCACGCGTCCCTTGATATCCACCTTGGCGGGCTGGGCGGCCTCCGAAGACAGGCCGGTAATGGCGGCCGACACCGCTGAAATGCTGATCTGGAAACCGGGCTTGAAACTGCGGTCGGCAAAAACGAGGTCACCCCCGTTGCTCCGGAGCGCGTGAATGGTGATGGGCACCGGCGCTGAACTTGCGGCCGGCCCGGAGGAGGTTGCGGCGGCCGGTGCGGGGGTGGCCGGACGCTCCGATTCGGGCTCGGCGGCCACCGCCAGGTTGAGGCGGCCCTTTTCGTCGATCAGGACCCGGCTGAAAGGCTTCTCCAGGCGGATCTCATCGATGGTGACAAAGGTCGGATTGACCCCGATATCCATACCGCTCGCATTGAGGGCCTGCCAGGTCACAAAAGGCTGGGCCCCCCGGCGGTCCAGGGTGCGGAAGTTCCGTACCGCGGCCTGGCCCTTGTAGACGATGGAAGGGGCCCCCTTCTCGTCGGTCTTCAGGGTGAGGTCGCCCGCCAGGGCCAGGTCGCCGTCGGCCAGGACCACGCCGATGTAAGGTTTGATAAAGGGGTAGAAGGCCGCCAGGCCTATCTGGTCCAAGGTCAGGTGGGCGTCCGCGCTCAGGGGCTGCACCGTCAGGGTCGTGCGGGTCGTGAGGTGCCCGGTCTCGTTGATGCGGCAGCTCAGGTCCAGAGCGGTCCGGGTAGCGGGGCGAGTCGAGAAGTCGGTGACGGCCAGATCGATGGCGTCCACGGTAACACGGACCGGATCGTCCGGCACGAGGTTGACCCCCCGGAAGGCATAGTCCGTCAGATTCACCTGTCCGACATCCACTTGCCAGGGCTCTCCGGCCGGAGCGGGGGGCGCATCGCCGGCCGCTGGGGGGGGCAGCAGGATATCCAGATTCAGAACGCCGTCCGCCAGCCGGCGCAGCTCGAAGGCGCCTTCCCGGCCCGTCACCGTGCCCACCTGGACCGCCTGACGGTCCACGTCGATGGCGGTCCGCGCCACTGAGAAATGGGGAATCGCGATCATGGTGTGATCCTGCAGGGCCTGGTTCGCGCCGGCGGCCGGTGCGGATTTGAGGTCCCTGATCTGCAGGCGGGCCCCTTCCAGGGTGATCTGGGCGATTTTCACCACGGGCGGCGGGAGGTTGATTTTGCGGAAGACCTCCCTCATCGGGAGCGCTTGGCTGGTGCGCACGATGCGTTCCGTGGGCAGCCGTGTAATCGTGAAGGCGGGATTTTGCAGCAGGATCTGCTGGAAGCGGACGATGCCCTCCCAGGGCTCCAGGTCGGCGAGCTCGAGGCGGAGCTGATCGAGCTGCAGCATGGGGCGCCCGGCCCCGTCCTCCAGGGCCAGGTTGTGCAGGGCGATCAGCCCGGCGGTGCGGAAGGAATGGCGCCCGTCCTCGAAGGCTTGGTAGGTCAGGGCGAGATTGATATCCAGCAGGCCGGATTGGATGCGGATATCGGCTTCCGGGGGAACGTAAGGCATGTAGGCGGCCAGATCGATGCCCTGCAGGTCGAGGGTGAGATCGGTTTCCCGGGAGCCGGCAAAGGGCTTGACCTGCCCATGCAGGCTGAAGGGCGTGCCGTTGATGGTCGCATAGAGGTGTGGATCCACGAAAATATTGATGCGGGACGGCAGGTTGGAAAGAAAGGGGACGGCGATGTCGATATCGGTGATGTGGTGGGTCTTGCCGCGGATGTCGTCCTGGAAGCGAATTTCACTGCGGATCAGCTGGATATTGTTAATGGAGAAACGGAAGGGATCCGCAGCTTTTTTATCCTCGGCCGGTGCCGGCGCTTCGGTACCCGATGTGGCCTCCAGCAGATCGGAGAAATTCCAGCGATGGTCCTTGTGGAGCTCCAGGGAGGCGTAGAGGCCGTCCAGACGGAACTCTTTGATCACCGGCGCCCACCTGAAGAGGGAGACGGACTGCAGGTTGACATAGAGCTCCCGGAAGGCGGCCAGCCTGTTTTGCCCGCCGGGTTCCAAGACCTCCATATTGCGGACGGTGGCCGACAGGGTATAGGGGTTCAGGCGCACGGCTTCGATGCGCACGTCCCGGTGCAAAACCTTATGCAGCTGGCGGACGGCCACCGCACGCACGATGGGCGGCAGCACGAGAAACCCGATCAGCGTGTAGAGCAATACGCCCAGAACGGCTGCCAAGAGGAGTTTTTGCCGGCGGGTCAGGGCCTTGAACCGTGCTGCCATCTGATTTGTCATGATGCGGAGAGCTCCTTGGGGGTGGGGAAAACGCTTCGGAACCAGAAATGCGCTATGGCCAATATGGGGATTTCCCCGCTAACAAGTCAAGCCGGAAATACTGCGCCCATCATGCTCCGTCAGCGCTCTCCGGCCGGAGCCCGCCGGTTGACAGCCCCTGTAAAACATCATATGCGAGGCTATCCCAAAACTTAGGATTTCCGTTTGCGATCGAGGCGAGGCCGGTGGAGATAGGCTTCTCCGAGATTCTGTGCGATGGATGGCTGTGTGATATCATGATGCTTATGTCTTTCCGCCCGCGTCGCGTATTCGCGATGCTGCTCTTGCTTTTAACAGGCGCGGCCCTGCTGGCCGCCTGCTCCCGCGACGATACGGCCGTGCCCATCGACCTGTCCGTGCGGGAGGAAGTGGCCATGCCGCCGGAGACCGACCAGGTCCTCACCTACGCCTATCTGCCGCAATTTTCCCACACCGTCAGTTTCCAGCGCCACCATCTCCTGATTCGCTATCTGGAGGCCCAAACCGGGCTGCGCATCCGCCAGGTGTTCCCGGACACCTTTGACGAACACATGCGGATGGTGGGGCAGGGGAGCATCGACATTTCGTTCTCCAATCCCCTGATCTATGTCCGCATGGCCGAGGCCTACTGCACGCGGGCCTTCGCCCGGGTGATCGAGGAGGACGGGCAGGAGCGCTTCCGGGGCGAGATTATCGTCCGTTCCGATAACCCGGCTGTCCAGACCCTGGCGGACTGCCGCGGCAAACGCTGGATTGCCGTGGATCCGTCCTCGGCCGGCGGGTATCTCTATCCCCTGGGGCATTTCCTGGCCAACGGCATCCAGCCCTCCGACTTCTCCGAAATCGCCTTCGCCCCCGGTCCGGGGGGCAAGCAGGAAAAGGTGATCCTATCGGTCTACGCCGGTCAGTACGATATCGGCTCGGTGCGCGAGGGGGCCCTGGAGGTGGTGGCAGACAAGGTGGACCGTTCCAAGATCCGGGTGCTGGCCCGCACCCGATGGTACCCGGGATGGGTCTACGCAGCCCGGGCCGATCTGGATCCCGCCAAGGTCGCCGCGGTGGCCCGGGCACTCATCGCCCTCGATATGAAGAAGCCCGACGATCGCCACATTCTGGAAAACGCCCATATGACCGGCATCATCGCTTCCAGCGACCGGGATTTCGATTCGGTGCGCGAATTATGGGGCCGGGTCGCCGATCTGCAGCACCGCTGCTCCAATCGCGCGCCTCTCGATACCACCATGGATCGGGCCAACTAGGACCATTTACGGGCATGATACCCTTCCTGAGCAAAGCCGGCATCCGCACCAAAATCAACCTGGGCATCATGACCATCGTCCTCGTTTCGGTGCTCCTGATCGCGCTTTCGGCCAGCCAGATCGTCAGCCGGGCCCTGTTCCTGGAATATCGCAACCGGGGCATTTCCCTGGCCGTCAACCTGGCCGCCCGCAGCGAAGACCCGATCCTGGCCATGGATTTTTTGCGGATGCGCAGCCTGATCGGCGAGGTCACCTCCTCGGCCGGGGACATCCTGTATGCCTTCATCCAGGACCCCGACGGCGAGGTTCTCAGTCATACCTTCAACGGCGGTTTCCCCGTGCAGCTCAAAGCCGCCAACGCCGTGCAAAACACCCAGCGCTGCCATGTCAAGCTGTTTTCCTCAGGGGAAAACCAATTCTATGATTTCGCCGCCCCGGTCATGGTGGGGGAATTCCAGGTGGGGACGATTCGCCTGGGATTACTGCGCACCCAGGTAACGGCCACCGTCAAGGAATTGTGGTGGGCTATCTTCGCCTTTGCCATTCTTTCCGTCATTGTGTCGGACACGGTGGGGTTCGCCCTGGCCCGCAATCTCACCAGCCGGATCAAGCGGCTGCAGGCGGCATCGGAGGACATGCTCAAGGGGCATCGCGAAGGCGGCGATCTTCCGGCGGCGCTACCGGCCCCTGAGGGGACGCCCGCGGTTCCCCCCAAACGGTCCGGCGATGAAATCCACCAGCTGGCCGAAACGTTTGACGCCATGACGGCCGCCATCAAACGCTATATCGAACAGCTGGCGGCCTCCAAAGCCGTACTGGCGAAATCGGAGACCAAGTATCGCCGCATTTTCGAAGATTCCATGGATTTGATCTTCGTGGCCGACCAAAACGGCCGGCTGAAGGACATCAACCCCGCCGGCGTGCGTATGCTGGGCTACGAATCCCATCGCGAGCTGGCCCGCCGGCAGAACCTGACCACCATCATCGAACACCCCGAAGAAGCCCGGGAATTGATTGCCGAAATCCGACGTGTCGGGTTCATCAAGGACCGCGAGTGCATGCTGCGGACCCGCACCGGCGGCGAGCTGGCCGCCCTGCTCAGCATGACGACCCGCAGCGATGCCTCGGGGTTGGTGATGGAATACGAGGGCATCGTCAAAGACATCACCCAGCACAAATTGATGCATCGCCAGCTGCTGCAGGCGGATCGGCTGGCTTCCCTGGGGCAGCTGGCGGCGGGGGTGGCCCATGAAATCAACAACCCGCTGGGGCTCATCCTGGGTTATACCCAGCTGTTGCTGCGGGAGGGCGCCGCCGCCGACGGGGTGACGGAGGACCTGCGGACCATCGAAAAACAGACCCGCAATTGCAAAAAGATTGTGGAGGATCTGCTCAACTTCGCGCGCAAATCCGGCACCTACCTCTCGGAAGTCAAAGTCAATCAGGCCCTGGATGCGGTGATCGACGTCGTCCGCAAACAGCTGGAGCTGGACAATATCGTGATTCGAACCCGCTACGATGAGAATCTGCCTGAGATCGCCGGGGATACCGAAAAACTCAAGCAGGTGTTCCTGAACATGCTCATCAACGCCCGCCAGGCCATCGGCAAGAACGGCGAAATCGTCATCACAACAGGCGTTGACCCGGAGCGCCCGTCTGTGGTTATTACCTTCCGGGATGACGGGCCGGGCATCGCGCCCAACATCCTGGACAAGATTTTCGATCCCTTTTTCACCACCAAGCCCACCGGCCAGGGAACGGGATTGGGGTTATCCGTGAGTTACGGGATTGTCGAGGACCACCAGGGTGACATTAAGGTGTCGAGCGTGGTCGGCGCCGGAGCGCAATTCCGCATCCGGCTGCCCATCGGCAAGCAACCATCGTATCCGGAAGGCGATTCATGAAACCGCGGTTGCTGATCGTGGATGATGAAAGCGACATGCTGCGTCTGCTGAGCCGCAGTGTGAGCAAAGCGCTCGACTGCCAGGTCAAGACGGCGGACAGCGGCGAAGCGGCGCTGCGCCTTTTCGATCCCCAGGCCTTCGATCTCGTTCTGCTGGATATCCGTATGGCCGGCATCGACGGGATGGCGGTCCTGGAAGAGATCCAGGCCCGGGCGCCGGGGTTTACGGTGGTCATGATGACGGCCTACGGGGCCATCGAGGTGGCTGTGGAAGCCCTGCGCAAGGGGGCCTATGATTTCATCACCAAACCCTTCGACCACGACCAACTGATCCACCATCTGCGCAAGGCTCTCGAGCGCTGCCGTCTGCTCCAGGAGAATCAGAACCTCAAAAGTCGGGTGGGGGCCGGCGGAACCTTCCAGCGCTTTGTGGGGGCCAGCCCTGTCATGCAAAAGGTCTATGACACCATCAGCATGCTCAGCAAGTCCGATCTGACCGTGCTCATCACCGGCGCCTCGGGCACCGGCAAGAACCTGGCGGCCCAGGCCCTGCACGATCTCAGCGAACGCCGCAAGGGGCCTTTTGTGCGGGTGAGCTGCCCCACCGTGCCGGAAAATATCCTGGAGAGCGAGCTCTTCGGCTATGCCAAAGGCGCCTTTACCCATGCCGCCAGCGACCACAAGGGCCTTTTCGAGGCGGCCCACGGCGGGACGATTTTCCTGGACGAGATCGGCGACATTTCCCCCGTCATCCAAACCAAGCTGCTGCAGGTGCTGGAAAACAACGAGTTCAAGCCCCTGGGACGCAACCGCACGGTGCGGGTGGACGTCCGTATACTGGCGGCCACCAACCGCGACCTGAAGGAAAAGATGGCCCAGAGTGAATTCCGGGAGGATCTGTTCTACCGGCTATGCGTGGTGGATCTGCCCATGCCGCCCCTGTCCGAGCGCCGCGAAGATCTGCCCCTGCTGGTGGACCACTTCCTGGAGCGTTGCGCCTTGCGTTTCGGGCAGGAAAAAAAGGCGCTGGCCCCGGACGTCATGCCGCAATTGATGCAGCACGACTGGCAAGGCAATGTGCGGGAGCTGGAAAACACCATCAAGCGGGCCGTGGTGATGTCCGCCGGACAGACCATTTCCATCGAGGAGTTGGGTTGGACGCCCCGGGAATGCGTGGCCGGTCTGGAAGCCGGCGACCTGAGCGAGCTGCCCTACCGTGAGGCCAAGGAATCCGTCCTGGCCCAGTTCAGCACCCGCTACCTGGAAGAGGCCCTGCGCCGCAGCGGCGGCAACGTGACCCGGGCCGCCCATGACAGCGGGCTGGAGCGCCAGTCATTTCAACAAATTATGCGGAAATACCATATTCGCTCGGACGTATTCCGCAAAAGTGCCAAAAAATGATGGCACTGCCGCCTGATTCTGAATGCAACGCTAACCGATTAAAACAATTGCGATAATTTTATTTTATGCCGGATATTTCATCCTTCCCGGGAGTTGCGCTCCCCTTTAACCCTGCCCACCCCGGGGCTCGGCCTGACCTTTAATTTTATGATAGCGAATAAAAACAGTAAGATAATCAATGGTGTGGCCAATTAGGCGACCTTGGCATACTTCTTGTTTCAATCCTCCGCATGTGTTGTGCGTTGGATTGTTTGGCCGTGTATGTGGCGCCCCTCGCGGTGCGGTCGCGTCCAGCGGGCCACTCCGGCCTGCCGGGAGCGCAAGCCCGCGGACAGCCGACGGTCCTGCTACCGGTTTTCCCGGTGATGCCCCGCGGCATTGCACCGGAGACGATAAATGTCCCTTTATTCACTCAAAGATCGGAGGTTTGAGAACATGAAGAAACCCTATTTAGTGATCCTTATGCTGGCTCTGGTGGGCCTGGCCCTGGCGGCGCCGATGATTGGCGTGGACAAGGCCCAGGCCGCAAGTCTGGAAGAGGCGATCGCCCAAACGCCTACCGGCACCGAAAAAGGCCAGATCGATCCCAATGCCGAGCCCGGATTCCTGGGCATTCCCGGCGCGCCGCAGCCCAATCTGGTCTACGGGTTCTTGTGGGCTATCTGGGTGGGATGGATCTTTTCCACGGTGGGCGCTTTCGGCGGCATCATGGCCGGCGTAGGCCACATCACCATCTTCGGACTTGCCGACTATGCCAAGAGCTTCGGCAAGGGATCGCCCATGAACAAACTCATCACCGACTCGATCCGGGTATCCAACCAGTGGCTGGTGGGGTTGAGCGGGCTGATTTCCAGCACCAACTACTACCGCATGGGACGCCTGGTGGCGCCCCTGGGGCTGTGCCTGGCCATCGGCGGCGTGGGCGGCTCCTGGCTGATCCCGTCGCTCACGGCGGGCAAAATCAGTCTGCGTGACTACATCGGCTACTTCGGCCTGATCGTTCTTTTGCTGGGCATCATGCTGATCCGGGAAACCACGGCGGCCGGCATGGCCAAGAAGAAAAAAGCCAAGGAAGCCGCGGCGGCCTTCGAGAAGCAGGTCAAGGCCGGCGGCGCAACCGACGAGGGCGTCAAGATCCTCGAAGGCAGCTGGACCCTTATGTTCGTCGCCCTCGGTCTGGTGGTGGCTAGCGCCCTGTGGGCCAACCTGGCCGGCGGTATGAAAGTGGTGGCCTACGGACTGGCAGTGGCCGGCTGGGTGGTGACCTTTTTCATCGGCACCATCAAATTCACCTTCTACGGTGTTGAGTTCGAGATGAAGGCCTTCGTGCCCATGCTGGGCGGCATCTTCATCGCGGCCCTGGCCTCCTTCCTGGGGATCGGCGGCGGCTTTCTGTTCGTGCCTTTCCTGACCTCGGTGGCGGGCCTGCCTATGTTCCTGGTGGCCGGCACCAGCGCCCTGGTGGTGCTCGTGGGCATGATCGTGTCCATCTTCAGCTACATGGTGGGCAAGGGCGTTGTGATCTACTGGGGCCTGATCGGGGCCGAACTGGTGGGCATCTTCGTGGGATCCATGATCGGACCCCGGACGTCCAAGTACATCCCGGACATCTGGCTGAAACGCCTGTTCGTTCTGTTGGCGTTCTATATCGGTATTCGCTACACCACGAAGGGTTTTCTGGGATACTCCATCGTGCCGCCATTCTGATGGGCGGGCATTAACGTGGTGTTGAAATAGATCCGCAAGTCCCGGGAGAGGCCTTCGGGCGTCTCTCCCGGGATGTCCACCCCCACAACGAAAGACGCCTATGTCACCGATCGTCGAAACCCTTTACCACCAGACCGATGCCGCCCTGATCTTCTTTTTTCGACTGGCGGCGAACCCCGTGCTGGGCTATCTGCTGGGCATTGCCGTGCTGGCCTTGGTGTGCGTGGTGCTGGGTGACCTGACGATTACGCTGGCCCTGCGTGTCAATGGCACCTATTTCCATCAGGACAACCTGGAACTGGTGCGCATGCAGAACAAATCCCTTCTGGCGTTGCGGGCCGGCGATAAAGCAAGCTACCAGGCCTGCAACGAGATGGCCAACGACTCTTTCGGCAAGGTTTTTTTCAGCCAGATCGCTCTTGGTGCTTCATCTCTCTGGCCGGTGCCTTTCGCGCTGCACTGGCTCGACGGGCGTTTTGCGGATGTGGCCTTTGTGCTGCCGATACCCTTGGGGCATCTTACCTCGGTGGGATATGCCTTTTCCTTTATTCCGATGTATATTCTGGTGCGGATTCTCTTCGGCCATGTCCGCTCCCATCTGCCGGGTTACCGCCGGCTGACGGGGTCGCCGGCCGGTGATGCGGAGGAAATCGAGGTCATGCTGAGCATGGAGGATGTCTTCCCCGTCAGATCCAAAGGTCACCCGGGGTGCCGCGGGGCATTGGAGGATGACGGTGCCTGCTGAAGCCGCAACCACTGCGCTACGTCAGGCGGGTTAGGATTTCTTCTTCTCGATCTCGGCGCGCAGCTTCTTTTCCATCTCCTCGAACAGACTCTTTTTCTTCTTTTTTTGGTCGGCCTGCATGGTGGCGATGCGGTTGGCCACGTTTTTTTGGGAGGCCTGGAATTTGCTGAGTTCGTCCTGCAGCCGATCGGGCGCATCCTCCTTCGGGATGTCTTCAATCTTGAGATGCTCCCGCACAAATAAGCGCTGGCCGTAAGGTCCGGGGACCGCTTCCAGGGCCCCGATTCCTTCCAGCCGGCGGCAGATAAAACCGCCCCGCTCCTTGGAAAGCCCCAGCATTTCGCAGACCTGCTCCAACTCCGGCGGGGACTGCTCCTGGTGGCTCAACACACGCACCGCGGCCACAAAAAGGTGGGCGCTTTCGTAGAGGGACAGGGTTTCCTTGGGTGCCACGGTACATCTCCTTGGGGATCGGGTAGCCTCATCGTATAAGCCCGGCGGCATCTTGACAGGGTGACCAGCGGAGAGTAACATTTGGTCGATTTTTGTCAAGCCGTCCGGCAGGGCCTGATCCTGGGCAACCAACGGCGGCGGTGCAAAAACGACCGATCATGTTGACATATCACAGGGCGGCGGTTACCGCACGCCAGATCCAATCCAACAACACCGCTAATTCCCACCACCGGGTTTGGCTCCCGGTAAGCGCTGTGCAGGCGGGTGGGTATGGAATTTAAAGGGGGAGGCCATGACGGAAATTATTGATGTGACCGCGCGTGAAGTATTGGATTCCCGGGGCAACCCGACGGTTGAAGTGGACATTCTGACCGCCTCCGGCGCCCTGGGACGTGCGGCCGTGCCGTCCGGTGCTTCCACCGGCAAGCGGGAAGCCTTGGAGCTGCGCGACAAACGCGCCAAACGTTATGGCGGCAAAGGCGTCCAAAAAGCCGTCAGCAATGTGAACGAGGTCATTGCACCGGAGATCCTGGGGATGGATGCGGCCGACCAGGTGTCCCTGGATCGCAAGATGCTCGACCTGGACGGTACGGCCAACAAATCCAAACTGGGCGCCAACGCGATTCTGGGGGTCTCCATGGCCGCCGCCCGCGCCGCGGCCACCGCCTTCGGCCTGCCGCTGTTCCGTTACCTGGGGGGCATCAATGCCCGTTGCCTGCCCATGCCCATGATGAACATTCTCAACGGCGGCGCGCATGCCGCCAACAATCTCGACATCCAGGAGTTCATGATCATCCCGGTGGGGGCTAAATCCGTCCGCCAGGCGATCCAGATGGGGGCCGAAACCTTTCACACCCTGAAAAAAATCCTCAAAGACAAGGGGCTCAACACGGCTGTCGGGGATGAAGGCGGGTTCGCCCCCGATCTGGCCTCCAACGAAGATGCGGTCAAACATATCGTGGCGGCCATCGAGGCGGCCGGTTACCAGGCCGGCCAAGACATCGGCATCGGGCTGGATGCCGCCGCCAGTGAGTTCTATCAGAAGGGGAAATACCATCTGCAGTCCGAGGGCCGGCACCTGAGCGCCGAGGAGATGGTGGCCTACTATGCCGAACTGGTGGAGCGCTATCCGATCCTCTCCATCGAAGACGGCCTGGCGGAGCAGGACTGGGATGGCTGGAAGATGATGACCGATCAGCTGGAATCGGCCGTGCAGCTCGTGGGTGACGATATCTTCGTTACCAACCCGAAGATTTTCCAGAAGGGTATCGACCGGGGGATTGCCAATTCCATCCTGATCAAGCTGAACCAGATCGGTTCGGTGACCGAAACCCTGGATGCCATCGAAATGGCCAAGCAGTCCGGCTATACCACCGTCATTTCCCACCGCTCCGGCGAAACCGAAGACACCTTCATCGCCGATCTGGTGGTGGGGGTCAACGGCGGCCAGATCAAGACCGGCTCCCTGTCGCGCAGCGACCGGATCGCCAAGTACAACCAGCTGATAAGGATCGAGGAAGCGCTGGGGGCGGGTGCGACCTTTGCCGACGATGTTCTTTAAGGGAGCTGTCTAACGCCCTGTCAAGGACCCTGACCATTATGATGATGCCCGACCTACGCAAACTTCTGACCCTCGTGGCCGGCATGGCCCTCCTGTTGACCGCCGTGCCGTTGCCCGCCCGTGCCTATGTCCTCATGGGGGAGCATATTCTGGATCTGACGGTCAAGGCCCTGGGACCAGCCGAAACGCTTGAAGCGTCCCAGACCCTGACCATCAGCGCCCCGGCGCCGGCGCCTCCCGGCGGCTTGCAGGAAACGGTGCGCATCCGCCGGCCTTTCGACCTGCGGGCGGATGCCCGCGGCGAGGATTACGAACGCCACCTGCTGATCGTCGGCCCGCAGACCCTGCTGGTGGTCAACGGCATCCGGCAGGAGGGCCCCCTGCCGCGTTATCTACGCTACCACGCTATCCTGATGGCCAAATCGCGGCCGGCGCTGGTGGATCACCTGCGTACGGTGGGCGTCGATGTCCAGGTATCCAGCCTGGGCCGGCTGGATGACCGTTACTGCTATGTCGTGGGGGCCCATTTCCCGAATGAAGATGTCGCCCAGCTCTGGGTGGACAAGGATACGTTTTTGCCTTTCCGTCTCCTGCTGCCCTCATCCGCCTTGCATCCCGAGGCCGGTCCGCTGGAGATTCGCTACCGCAACTGGACCTTTGTGGACGGGGCGGCCTACCCCATGCACGTCGTTATGATGCAGAACCATCAGGTCATGGAGGAAGTCCGGGTCGACCGGGTCGAGGTCAACCCGGCGCTGGGTGGCGATGTCTTCGATATGGCCGCCCTGCGATGGCAATGGTCCCGGCCGCTTCCAGCGGCTGAGGACAACATAAACCCGGCGCCGCCGTCGGCGCTGCCGCCACCGACTGAATAGAAAAAAATGCGACAAAGCTCTTGCACTTCGGACCGCATTCTGAAATATATCGGAACCGTGATGCGGGTGGTATCGGCCACAGCGGATCCACCCGTCGCATGGCATCCACTAGCCAACGAACCTTTACCATTGTGAAACCACCGCAGTTTGCTAATCGATGGGGTATTTGCTGAATTCATTTCAGGCCGATCACCAATTACAGCCCCACACCCCCCTCCACTTGCTTCCATCACTTCTTGGCCCATGTTGCGGTATGGCCGTGCGCCGCGGACGGCGCGCAGCGGGCCATGAGGGATGCTGTTTTTTATCCAAAAGGGCCGGAGAAAATCTATGAGTTCCAACACGAAATTTATCTTTGTAACGGGTGGTGTTCTATCTTCTCTTGGAAAAGGGCTGGCCTCGGCGGCCATCGGAGCGCTGCTGGAAAGCCGGGGCCTGACGGTGACCCTACAGAAGCTGGATCCCTACATCAATGTGGATCCCGGTACCATGAACCCCTTTCAGCACGGGGAAGTCTTCGTCACCGACGACGGGGCCGAGACGGATCTGGATCTGGGGCATTACGAGCGCTTCACCCACGCCAAGCTGGGCCACGACAACAATTTTACGTCCGGCAAGATCTACAACACGGTCATCCAGAAGGAGCGCCGGGGCGACTATCTTGGGGGAACCGTCCAGGTGATTCCCCACATCACCGATGAGATCAAATCGTCCATCCGCATGGCGGACAAAGGGGTGGATGTGGTGATCGTGGAGATCGGCGGCACCATCGGCGACATTGAAAGCCTGCCGTTTCTGGAGGCGATCCGGCAGTTCCGCGGCGACGCCGGCAAGGAGAACACCCTTTACATCCATGTCACCCTGGTGCCCTATATCAGTACGGCCGGCGAAGTCAAAACCAAACCCACCCAGCACAGCGTAAAGGAACTGCGCAGCATCGGGATCCAGCCCGACATTCTGCTGTGCCGGACCAGCAGCACTACGCTTTCCAGCGACATCAAGCGCAAAATCGCTCTTTTTACCAACGTGGACGTCGATGCCGTCATCACCGCCAAGGATGTGGACTGCATCTATGAAGTACCGTTGAACTTCCACAGTGAGGGGCTCGATGAAAAAATTGTCGAAAAGCTGAATATCTGGACCCGGGCCCCCCGCCTGGAGGCCTGGCAGGACATCGTTCAGAAGATCAAGGCGCCGCGCTCGGTCGTCAATATCGCCATTGTCGGGAAATACGTCGATTTGACCGAGTCCTACAAAAGCCTCAACGAAGCCCTCTACCACGGTGGAATTCCCAATAATTGCCGGGTGAACCTGCTGTTTGTCGACTCGGAGGCCATCTCGGCGGATACGTGCAGTCAGGCCCTGCTGGAAGCCGACGGCATCCTGGTCCCCGGCGGGTTCGGCTCCCGGGGGATCGAAGGGATGATCTGTACCGCCCGCTACGCCCGGGAGAACCAGGTGCCCTATTTCGGCATTTGCCTGGGGATGCAGGTGGCGGTGGTCGAATTCGCCCGCCACGTGGCCGGCCTGGAAGGTGCCAACAGCACGGAGTTCGATATGAGCACGCCTCATCCGGCCATTTATCTCATGACCGAATGGTACGACGATAAAACCGGTCAGATCGAAACCCGGGATGAAACCTCGGATAAAGGGGCCACCATGCGTCTGGGGGCCTATCCCTGCCGCCTCCGGTCAGCAACCCTGGCCCACGAGGCCTACCAATCGGAGGATATCTTCGAGCGCCATCGCCATCGTTACGAATTCAATAATGCGTTTCGTGCCCCGCTGGAAGAAAAGGGGCTTGTGGTGAGCGGCACATCGCCCAGCGGCGATCTGGTGGAAATCGTCGAGCTGCCCGACCACCCCTGGTTTCTGGGGTGCCAGTTTCATCCCGAGTTCAAGTCGCGGCCCATGGCCCCGCATCCGCTGTTCCGCGAGTTCATCCGGGCGGCCTGTGAGCGGGCGGCGGCGCGTCAAGAGACCTGATCCTTATTTTTCTTCTGTTTGAACGGGCGACGACTGATCGATGTCGACGATGGTCTCGCCGGAAGTGTAGCGGGCGGTGCGGTAGCGGGTGATCCCCATCAGTTTATGGGTGATTTCCCCCATTTTTTCGGTCTGGGTCTTGATGGCCGCGACCTTGCGATACATGGGATCCTCGGGCGCCATCTTAAGCATCAGCAGCTCGGCATAGCCGTAAATGCCCTGGATCGGCTGGTTCAACTTGTGGCATACCGCTCCGGCCATCTCCAGGGCGACCTTCAGTTTTTCGCTGTCCAGGCGGTCGTCTTGGGCATACTTGCTCTTGGTGGTGTCCTGGAGGACGAAAAGACGGCCCGCCAGGCGGCCGTGGCGGCGAATGGGGGCGATGCGGATGTGGAAATAACCCCGTCCCTCCTCCAACTCCAATTCCGTGTTTTCCAGGATTTCTTCCGTTTCCCGACCGCGATCCACCAGATGCAGAAAAGGCCCCAGAACGATCCGGGCCGGACGTCCGATCATGTGGCGGGCCGATTCGCCGATCAAGCGGCAGGCCGCCGGATTGATCTCCACCACGCGGTCGCGCCGGTCAAGGATGATGACCCCGTCCGGCAGACTCTGAATGACGGCATCGTGTCCGATGGGGATGACGTCGAAGAGCCGGCCGTAAAAAACCGCCCAACCGAGCAACAGTACCGAAAGGGTGAACAGAAAAGGGGTGGGGTCCACCCCCCGGCTTTCCGGAAAATCTATGCCGGCCAGGTACAAGGCATTGCCGATCCATGGAATCAGGCAGGACAGCAGCAGCAGCCCCCGCTGGCCCCAATACCACTGGGGAGTGCGGTTGAGCGAAATGCCGATCAGCAGACACCCGGCGGCCAGCAGGGCGTAGGAATAGATGGTGTGGAACCAGAACCATCCCCCGAAATCGCGCACCAGGATATGGAAGTCGCCTTCGGTGACGAGCTGGGTAGAACGCAGAATCAGCCCATGGCCGGCGTTGGTGACCGCCAGCAGGGAGGTGGTCAGGGGCACCACCAGCAGGGCCGCCAGGCGGCGCCCCGTCAGCCAGTCGCCGCGGCCCGTGTAAGCCAGCAGGAAGGTCAGCCAGGCCACGGGGACATAGGGGATCGCCAGGTACTGGGCCTGGGCCCAGAAGCGTTTGCTCGCCAGGCCCACGGCCCCCAGTTCCAAGGCGTACATGGCGGTCCAGGCCCCCATGGCGAGCATGAACAGGATAAAATAGCCCGCTCCGGGGGTCTGGCGGTAGCGCCCGGCGATGAACAGCAGCCCCATGCAGACGGCCGCGGCCGCCAGCAGGAGCATGACAAAGGGGTTGTCCAACCTGATGATCAAGCGTCATTCCCCCGAATGGCGGATTTTCAAGCCGCGCGCGATACGATCCGCTCCCCGATTTTCTCGGCGGACCGTCCGAAAAGCTCATCCATTTCGATGAGATCCAGCAGATTGTCTTGCCAGACCACATTGTTCTCCTGCACGATACTGCGGATGTGGTCGTATTTCCCGCCCAGGGCCTTGACCCGGTCGGGCAGCGCGACATCATCGCGGAAGCCGATGTTCAGAAGCAGGAGATATTCGATAAGGTTGGAGCGGTTGGGCTGGTCGGAAATCACGGGGATGACCAGAATGCTGCGGTCGTCCTTGCGTCCCTTGCCGATGTAGACATTGCCCTGGCGCACGATGATTTTTTTGGTCCCCTTGAGGCGATGGTCACTCTCCACCCGGGAGGGAATCGATGCCAGGACCCCGGTTTTTTGCAGAATCGTGATGGTGGTTTCTTCGGTAATGTCGCCCAACAGATCCAGGTTGGCGATGCGATAGAGAATGCCGCCATGGATGGTGGCCAGGATTTCCTGGAGATGTTTCAAAACCAGCACGTTGCGGTTGGTGAGCTGGGAGGGGTTCAGGCCGTAGTCGGTCAGGGTTTGGAACAGCAGTCCTTCCAATTTTTCACTGATGCGGCTGGTGCCCACCGTGACGGTCTTGGCCTGATGCTTGATGGCGTCCACCGGCCGCGACATGGCATTGATGCCGCGGGCCATGACGGCAAAGAAGGCATCCAGCATATTGCGCGCCGTACCCTTGAGGCCGAAGTCGAGCTCGAAGTCGGACACCGGCAGTTTGCCGGCCAGGTATTTCAACAGTAGGGTCAGGTCCGAGGCCGTTTCAAGCCCTAACGCTGCCGGCAGCCGGCGCGCGTTTTTGCGCTGGCGAAAGGCCTGGTAGAAGGCGGCGAATTTTTGACGGAAGGATTTTTCGAGGATAAGCTCGTAGATGTCCAGCCCCTCTTCCGCACTCGCGTCGAGGGTCTGCTGGACGCTTTCCTGGAAATCGTAGAGGAAACGGGATCCGTCGTTGATGGCCAGGGCCGCGTAATAGCCCCAGAGATGGCCCACCAGGGTATTGAGGACCGGGGCCAGATGCTCGCTGGCGCGGGGCACATGGAAAACATCCTCGGCATAAGGGGCGAAACGCTCCTCGTCCTCATCGGCGATGACCACGGGCAGGGCTTTGTGGGCCTTGAAGATGGCCGTATCCTTGATGATGTCGCCGATCACCGTGTTGCGGCATCCGGCGGCGCAGACAATGATCAGGGGCTCCGAGGACAGGTCGATGTGCTTCTTGTCCTCCACGTAGTCCGAAGAGATGGTTTTGTAGCACAGCTCGCTCAGTTTGATGCGAATCTCATCGGCGGAAGCCTTGTTGGGGCCGCTGCCCACGGAAGCCCAGTAAGTCCTGGTGACGGCCAGGCGTTGGGCGGAAGCCTCAATCGCTTCCTGCATGGCGAGCACCTGGCGCATCTTCCCGGGCAGCGCCAGGAGCTGGCGCAGCTCCTGGGTGATGAAGACGTCGTCCCGCCGCCCCCTGAGGCCTGCAATCAACAGACTCAACAGGGCGCCGGCCACGATCTGGGAGTAGAAGGCTTTGGTGGAGGCGACGGACATTTCAATGTCCCGGCCGCTGCTGGTATACAGCACGCCGTCCACCTTGAAGGTCAGGTCGGAATCGCGCCGGTTGACGATGGCCAGCGTTCGGGCGCCCCGTTCGCGCACCATGTCCACGGTGCGGTTGGTATCGGTGGTGGTGCCCGATTGACTGATGGCCACCACCAGGGCGTCTTCCATACGCATACCGGCATCCCCGGCATCCAGCATGAACCCGCTCAATTCCGAGGCCTTGAGGGCGCTGATCTGTAAGGCCGGGTCGTCCAGGTAATAGGACAGCAGATTGGCGCAGGCCAGGGCGGCCACCCCGGCGGTCCCCTGGCCCACAAAGTAGATGCGCCGGATGCGGCCTTCGGCGATGGCTTGCCGCAGATCCGGCGGCATCACCGTGGCGTCGAGATCGATGGCCCACAGGTTCTGCCCCTCGTCTTTGATTTTCCAACGATTGTAGAGGGTTTTGGCGACCGAGTCCGGGGCTTCGGAGATCTCCTTGAGGAAGTAGTGGGGGAAGTCCTGGCGGTTGATGTCCCGGGAGGTGAGGGCGGTTTGCTTGATGTCGTCCGGCCCCAGTTCGATGGGCGTGCCGTCGTAGTACATGGCCTGGATCCCTTCCAGGCCGCCGGCCGAATTCTGATCGAGGATGAAAATCTGGCCCTGGGTCGGCCCCTGCCGGCCCTCAACAAGCTTTTCGCCATCCATCTTGAGGAACTGCTGGGTCTTTTCGATAAAGCCGTAAACCTCGGACGTGGGCATATAGTGGTCCGCGGCCAGACCGATGAAGACGGCCTGGCCGCTGCCCTTCTGAGCCAGAAACAATTTTCCGGGTGCCAGGGCCGTATGCATGGAAATGGCATGGGAACCATCGAAGTCGTTCACCGCCCGGCGAAAAGCTTCGGCCGGATCGTGTCCCTGGGCAAGGTAGCGGCTGATCTGGAGGGGAATCATTTTGGTGTCGGTGGAAATTTCGGTTTGGATCCGATCACCGTCTTGTTCAAAGGCGGTCTTCAATTGCATGAAGTTGTCGATGTCGCCGTTGAGGCAGACATGCATGGGGCCCTGCAGCCCCTGGGGGAATTTCTCGGTGCGGGCATCCAGGGGGTGACAGTTGGCTTCGTTGATGGCGCCCACCGAGGCCCAGCGGGTATGGGAAGTGACCGTGTGATGACGCCGCTCGAAGGCTACCAGGGTTTGCAGGAGGGGGTCGTTGCGGATTTCGTTGCGGATAAAGCGGATATTGTCCCCCAGGCAGCCGATTTCGGCGGCGACCTTGTAAACGATGGAAATCGTCACATAGGCTTGTCCCTGGGCATCGGTGGTGATGTAGACATCCATGCCCTGGTTGCCCAGGACAGGCTGCCGGGTGCGCTGGGTCATGAGATCGTGGAGGCCGCGGCCGCTGTCCTGTTGCAGGGCCTCCTCGAAGTTCCGGAAAACCGCCTCATCGAGCATGAACATGAGCGACAGGCCGGCCGAGTCGCGCCCGCGCACCTCCAGGTGGTCGATGCTGTTGAGAACGGTATTGACATTGTAGAAAACCTCGACCCGTTCCGGGCTGAGCGGGCCGCGGGCCGGATCCATAAGGGCATCGATCTTGGCCATGTTGGCCAGCAGTTCCCGCCCGAGGCACCAGGCCACATCCTCCAGCGTTTCCAGGTGGTCGGTGACGGCGTCCACGTCGGCGGCCTGCAGGCGGCCCTGATGGTCGGCCAGGACCTGTCTTTCTTCACGGATCATGGCGCGCAGGCGTGCTTCGATTTCCTGGAGCCGCTGCCGGTTTTCCGGTCGGCTGAACAGTGCGAAGAAGGCGGTTTTCTCCTTGAGCTGATCGGCGGTCGCTTTGATCGTGCGGATATGATCGTGTCCGCCCAGATGGCGATTCGCCAGGGGATCGCTCTTTTCCAGGCAGACCTGCAGGCGATGGGCCTCACTCAACGCCAGCAAGTCGGCCAGGGTGGCGAGCGGGGTGGGGGCGTTCCCTTGCCGGCCCTTGAAGGCCACGATGCCGGCCAGCCCGCAGGCGGCCCGGTTGGGCTGCAGCGGAAAAAATACGATGGAGGCTTCAGGCACACTGGCCAGATGGCGCCCCCAATAGACCGGGCGGTGTCCCCAGCGGGCCATGGTTTGCAGGGTTTGCCGCAGACCGCGGCCGGGGCCGGATCGGAGGGCTTGGGCATGGTATCGTTTCATGGAAGATTGTCCTCGCTGTTCGGGGTTAGCCAGCGGCTGACCGTGGCGATATCTTCGGGGCGGTCGACCCCCAGGCTGCGGTGCCGGGTCAGCACGGTGCGGATGGGGATACTGTTTTCCAGCAGGCGCAGCTGCTCCAGCTTCTCGGTTTGCTCCAAACGGCCGGGACCCAGGGCCACGAAGCGTTTGAGCGCGGTCATGCGGAAGGCATACAGACCGATATGGCGAAAATAGGCGGCCGGCCGGCCGTCCCGGGCATGGGGAATGGCCGCACGGGAAAAGTAGAGGGCGTCGCCATGACAGTCAACCACCACCTTGACCTGGTCGCGATCGCCGATCTCGCCCGGATCCATGGGGCTGATCAAGGTGGCCACCTGGACCCCGGGCTGGTTGAAGGGCTGGACGAGCTCCGACAGCATGGCCGGGTGCAGGGCGGGCTCGTCGCCCTGGATGTTGATGACGACCGCCTCTTCGGGCAGCCCCAACAACTCGGCGGCTTCCAACACGCGGTCGGTGCCGCTGGGGTGATCCGGGCGGGTCATTACATAGGGCACCTGTTGGGCCTCGGCCGCCGCGGCGATGCGCCGGCTGTCGGTGGCCAGCACCACCCGCTCCAGTTCGGGGCAGCGGCGCGCACGCTGGTAGACATGCCAGAACATGGGCTGGCCCACAATCAGCGCCAGGGGTTTGCCCGGGAAACGGGTGGAGCCATAGCGTGCCGGGATGATACCGAAGAATCGATTTTGATGGGGTTCCGTCATCAGCGTTTGTCCGTGGTCCTGCGCCCGGCGGCGGGTTTCAGGAGAGCTATTCCTGGGATGCGATCCGGGGGCGAAAATATTCCGTCATGGCCATGCGGGCGTATTCGCCGGCCCGGCGCCCGATATATTTCTCATGGGCGACCACAGCCGCTACCGCAATGGCGTCCTGTGAGCGGGGATAGCGGGCAAACCCAACGAACCAGTCATAGCGGACGTCGTGGTCGGCATTGTCGATGGAACCTGTTTTACCCCCTATTTCGAGTTGAGACAAGACGCGATCCTTGGTGCGGCTGCGAAACTGTTTGCGGGCCGTCCCCCGACGGACGGTTTCGCGCATGAGGCGCGCCATCTCTTTGGCGGTCGGGGAGGTCACGGCCCGATGGTCGGCAACATGGTCGGGCCGGTACAGGACCTGGCCGTCAGGGCCGGTGATGCGATCCACGATGGTGGGTTCCACCAGCCGGCCGCCGTTTAGCGCCACGGCCGCCAGCAGGGCACCGTGCAGAGGGGAAATGACGGTTTGCCGGTTGAACCCGCTGGCAACCTCGGCCCACTGATAAGGATCATCGGTAAGGGGCGCTCGGCTGGGCGGCACAGGCAGTTCGAACGGGATGGGGTGATTGAACCCGAAAACCTCGGCATAGTGCGCCAGGGTTTCCTGTTTCAAACAGAGGCTGCCGAGCTTGCCGAAGACCGGGTTCACCGACTGGGCAAAGGACGCGGCCAGGGTGGTCTGGTGGGTGTAGCGATTTTTAATATCCTTCAATTGTGATTTGTAGAGGGTGTGCTTGGCCCCGTTATAGGTCATGGGGGAGCCGCTGGAAAGGTGACAATGCTCAATGGCCGCGCCCGCCGTGACGATTTTGAAGACACTGGCCGCCGGATAGCGGTTGCTCAGGCAGGGATTGCCCTCCGGATCGTTTTTGTCGAAGCCCACCATGGCCAGGACTCGTCCCTGGGCCTCCATGACGACGATGCCGATATAGCGCGACGTTCGTTCGTACAGACGTTTGGTCAGATAGGCTTGCAAGGGTTGGTCGATGCTGGGTTCGATGACCAGCTTTTGCTCACCCCAGCGCACCTGGGTGCGTTCCTCCAAAAGGTCCGCAACGGGACGGCCCGCCAGAAGGTCCTGGACGTCGGATTTGGAAAGCAGGGGGCCGGCTGTGGGGCCCACGGCCGCCTGGGCCGGTCCGGGTGAAGGGACCGGAGGCGGGGAGGATGCCGGGCCATCCAGGAGGGACCATGCAGCAGGCCCACGGCGACCAGAATGGCAGCGCTTTTGAGCATGAGCGGCCGGCGGATCCGGACCCCGCTCCGGCGGCGTTTGAGCTGGACCTGGTAGTCGCGCCAGCTGGGGCGTCGTCCTGTTTCGGCGGCTGGTCTGTGCGGTCGACGGAAAATCACCGTTTTCGCTATTGGCCTATTCACCGGCGGCACGGACCGCGGGTTCACCGACGGTCCCTGGTTGCCTCCGTTGGTATCAATGGGATGGTGGGGATGGTCCTACAGCCGCTGGGCTGCAATCACATCCGCCATTTCATTCTTTTACGCCCCGGCCTTCAGCTGATCCGCGTGCCTGGCCGGGATGTCTTGTCGAGGCCGGGCAGGGCGCATCGCTCGCCGTCCACGGCTGCCAGAAGCATGCCCTGGGATTCGATCCCCATCAGTTTGGCGGGTTTCAGGTTGGCCACAATGATGACCTGGCGGCCCACAAGATCTTCCGGCCGGTAGAAGCTGGCGATGCCGGCCACGATGGTGCGCCGTTCTCCCATGTCCACTTCGAGCTTGAGCAGCTTTTTGGCTTTGGGAATGGCTTCCGCTTTGATCACGGTGGCCACCCGCAGATCGACATGGGCAAAGGCATCGATGTCGATGAGCGGCCGCAGCGGTGGTTCAAGCGTTGCGGCCGTGGTGCCGGCCGGGGACGCTTCGGTTCGCGGCTTCATCTCCACCCGGGGGAACAGACTCTTGGATTTACGCAGCTGGGCGCCGGGGGTCAGCGTTTTCCATTTGCCGATGCGTTCCAGAAGATAAAATTCGGCCTTCGGATCGAGCCCCAGGTGGTACTGCATATCCCGGGCGGTTTGCGGCATGACGGGATAGATCAAGCCGGCGATGACGCGCAGTCCCTCCAGGAGCTGATAGATGACGCATTCGAGCTCCTTGCGGGTCGAGGCGCGTTTGGCCAGCTCCCAGGGCGCCGAGACGTCGATACATTTGTTCAGGCGTCCGATGAAGGTCCACACGGCGATGAGCCCTTTATGGAATTCGAATCCGTCCATGGCCTGTTCGAAGTCGGTGATGGCCCGGGCGGCATCGGCTTCCAGATTCAGCTGCAAGGTCTTGTCGACAGCCGGATCGTTGGGCGGCACACGGCCTTCGAAGTATTTGTGGGCCATGGCCAGGATACGGCTGAAGAGGTTGCCCAGATCGTTGGCCAGATCGCTGTTGATGCGCTGGATGAGGGCTTCTTCGGAAAAGCTCGAATCCAGCCCGAAGACCATGTCCCGCATCAGAAAAAAGCGAAAGGCATCCAGCCCATAGGTCTCCTTCATGGCCAGGGGTTCCACCACATTGCCGATGGTTTTGGACATCTTGGCCTGATCGATATTCCAATAGCCATGCACATTGAGATGCCGGTAGACCGGAATCCCGGCGGCCTGGAGCATGGTCGGCCAATAGATCCCGTGGGGCTTGAGGATATCTTTGGCCACGACGTGCTGGGCGCAGGGCCAGAATTTGGTGAAGCGCTCGCCATCCGGGTATCCCAGAGCCGAAACATAGTTCAGCAGGGCATCGAACCACACGTAAGTGACGTAGTCCGGATCGAAGGGCAGGGTGATGCCCCACTGCAGCCGGCTTTTGGGGCGCGAGATGCACAGATCCTCCAGCGGCTCCCGCAGGAAGGACAGGACTTCGTTGCGGTAGCGCTCCGGGCGGATGAAGCCCGGGTGCTGATGAATATGGTCGATGAGCCAATCCTGGTAGCGGCTCATCCGGAAAAAATAGTTCGATTCTTTTATGATTTCCGGCGCTTTGTCGTGATCCGGGCATTTGCCGTCCACCAGCTCCCGTTCCGTGTAGAACCGTTCGCAGCCGAAGCAGTAAAGCCCCTCGTATTCGCTGAAGTAGATATCGCCCTGGTCATAGATTTTCTGAAGGATCTGTTCCACCACCGCCATGTGGGCGGGGTTGGTGGTGCGGATGAACTGGTCGTTGCTGATAGCGAGCGTGGGCCACAATTCCCGGAAGAGGCTGCTGATATGGTCCACATAGGCCTTGGGGGTCATATCGTTGTCTTTGGCCGCCTGGACGATTTTGTCACCGTGTTCGTCCGTGCCCGTTAAAAAATAGGTTTCATCCCCGCGCATGGCGTGGAAGCGGCGGGCCACATCCGCCACGATGGTCGTGTAGGCATGTCCCAGATGCGGTTTGGCGTTGACGTAATAAATGGGCGTCGTGATGTAGAATCGTTCAGCCATTGGATTTCTTTATCTCCTTGACGATGTCTTCAGGACCGAGCTCCACTTCCTGGCCGCCGTCGACCAGCCGGATGACGAAATGGTTGGCGTTCAGATTGTGACGAATCACTTTGCCCTGTCCCTGGGTAGTCTGAACCTTTTTACCGATTTTAGGCAGATTCGCCTTGAGTTCCTTATACGTCTCGTATTCATAGGTCAGGCAGCACATCAGGCGGCCGCACTGCCCGGAAATTTTGGTTGGATTGAGCGACAGGCCCTGCTCCTTGGCCATGCGGATCGAGACCGGGGAGAATTTTTCGATAAACTGGGCGCAACATATCTCACGGCCGCAACGTCCGATGCCGCCGCACATCTTGGCCTGGTTGCGTATGCCCACCTGGCGCATTTCGATCTTGGCGCCGAGCTTCTTCACCAACATCTTCACCAGCTGGCGGAAGTCAACCCGGCCGTCGGCCGTGAAAAAGAAGGTCAGCTTGCTGGCGTCGAAGGTGCTCTCCACCGAGAACAGATTCATCTTGAGCCTCAATTGGGCGATGCACTCCAGACAATAGCTGTGAGCCATCTGCTCGGTCTGGCAGTTTTTCCCCAGCTGGGCGAAATCCTTTTCGCTGGCCATGCGGTATACTTTTTTGAGCGCCTTGTGGGCGAGCGCATTTTCGCGGATCGCCGGGGGGACGGCCACCGTGCCGAATCCCAGGCCCTGCTCGGTTTCGACGATGACGTGGTCGCCGAGCTCGAGCACATAGGCCCCGCAGTCAAAGTCATATACTTTCCCCGCCGGTTTGAACCGGATACCGACAATTTTTTTCATCATGTCAACCTATCGTTAAGCGGCTGCCAATTGCAGCACGAGCGTTTCCATGGTCAGGCGCGGATTGGCGTTATCCTGAAGCGCCTTAAGCGCGGTCTGGACCGCTTTCATACAATCGATCGATGCCAGGGGAGCCTGTCGGGCGGCGGCGACCTGGATCTGGCGGTCCAAGTCGCGATTGACAATCCGCTCCGGCTGAAACGGGAAGACGATCAGATCCCGGTACCAGCTCAGCAGCCAGGCCAGGACATCGGGCAATTGGGTCTTGCCGGATGCCAGATTCTCGGCCAGGGCCAGGTGCAGGGTCGTTGTTTGGTCCCTAAGCCGGCCCAATTCGCCGGCCAGCCACCGGCGCCGCGGGATCCAGTCTTGGCCGGCCATTTTGAGGGCCCGCGTGTAACTCCCCCCGGAGAGGGCCGCCGCAGCCTCCGCCTCTTGGGGCGCCAGCTGCCCCTCGGTGGTCAACAGCGCCGTCAAGTCTTCGCGTTGCAGCGGTGCGAAGCGGATCTGCTGGCAGCGCGAGGCAATGGTGGGCAAAAGATCGGCCAGCTGGCGGGCGGTCAAAATCAGCAGGGTATTCGGGGGGGGCTCCTCCAAGAGCTTCAGCAGGGCATTGCCTGCCTCCGGATTCATGGTGTGCGCCTCGGCCAGGATGACGACACGCCGGCCCTGCTCGTAAGGCTTGACGGCCAGGCGCTGGATGAGGTCGCGAACAACCGCAATGCGGATCATGTCGCCGGATGGCCGCAGGTGCAGGATGTCGGGGTGTTGATCGGCCTGAATGCGGCGGCAGGACCGGCATTGCCCGCAGGCGTTGATCCGCACCGGCGATGCCGCCCCCGCCAGGCGTTCCGGATAGGGTTGCGGGTCCGTACAATTGCAGGCCATCGCCAAGGCCCGCGCCGCGGTTTGTTTACCGATGCCGTCGATGCCGGTAAAGACCAGGGCGTGGGGTATCTGGCCCTTCCGGAGGAGGGTGGTCAACAAGCCCATCGCGTGATGCTGGCCGCGTATCAGATCAAATCCAGCCACAGATCTGCGCTTCGTCCGGCATCAATTGTCGAGGGCCTGGTCGACCCGTTCGCGCAATTCCTTGCCGGATTTGAAGAACGGGAGTCGTTTAGGCTTGATCTGAACCCGATCGCCGGTTTTGGGATTGCGGCCGGTGTAGCTCTTGTATTCCTTGATAAAGAAGCTGCATAGCCCCCTGATTTCAACGCGTTCCCCCCGGGCCATGGCTTCCGACATATTATCGAAAAAGATCTGAACGATTTTGGCGGCTTCGGCTTTGGACATATTGGCTTCGGCCTTAAGGGCCGAGATGAGTTCCAGCTTATTCATACTACCTCCTTGGCTTGGGTAGCGGGCAAGATCACACTATAATTCTGTTATAATTAAATAAATGTCAATAAAAAGTCAAGGGGTTATGATGCTTCGGCCAGTCCTTGCGGCATCCCGTCTAAGCGCGTGGGGGGAGGCAACGGATGGCCGACGGCGGTTTTCCGTTCGTGGTGGTACTGAGGAAGAACCTCCCCCAGACGGCCGCTGGTGTGGCAGCGGCTTTGCCTCCGCCCATGAAACGTCCGGGATCTATCGATCCGGGACGTCAGCGGTCGGGCACAAAAACATGCCCGTCCGCCCCGGCGGGGAGGATTTCCACGTCATCCCGGTTCACTTCGACACTGGCAAACTGCCCGAGCGCTTCGATGTGGACCACCACGCGGTCAATGCCGCGATAACGATCAAAGGTGCCCACAATGCCGGTGAAGGGCCCATTGATCACCATGACCCGGTCCCCCTTGCGAAAACGGAAGCCGGTCTGGATCTCGCTGCTCTGGGAAACCATGATCCGCAGGGATTCGATGGTTTCGTCCGGAACCGCAACGGGCACCTGCTGGTTGCCGATCAGCCTTACGGCCCCCACGGTTTTAACGATGTCGATATGGTGGTGGGGGTGCAGATTCGATTTGACGAAGACATAGCCCGGAAACAGGGGGATATCGATCATGACCTTGCGGTCCCGCCGTTTGCTGCGCACCCGCACCTTGGGCAGGAACGCTTCGTGGGCTTTTTTGCAAAGACCGTCATGGACGACGGTTTCAAACCGGCTGCGGGTATGGAGGACATACCAGTGCCAGGTCAGGGTCTCGGTTTTCATAAATCCTGTAAGACTCCCGGATCGGGCCGTTACCCGCGGCTATACCCCCTGAGCCTGCCTGGGGGCGGCCGCTATTGAAGGCCGATGGGACCCAATCCGTAAAAGTTGAACATAAACGAAATGGCTTGGTCGTTATCCGCATCCGAATACTGGACATCCAAGGACCAGCATTGGGCTGCGTAGAGCAGCCCCAGTGTGGTTTCGATCCGGGTGTTGCTCACAAAATCGTATTCGTTGCTGGCGTGGACCGTGAACCGGTAGGGCAGCTTGAGACGGATGCGGCCGTATAGCGATTCCACCCGTTTTTCGGAAGTGGCCGCGTCTTTGCGGTAGAACCGATAGAGCCCCTTGTCGTAGCGGTATCGCAAGTACAATTCATCACCGCGCGGAGAATCGAGGGTGGCCCTGAGATTCCGGGATACCAGCCGGTTGTCGTAGACATCAAACTCGGCATCGGCGTGCAATTTCAGATAGCGGGTCGGGAAATATTCCAGTTCGCCGCGAATCGGCGAGAAGGGACGTTTGCGCGCGGGATCGGAGCGTTCGCTGCCCCGGGCCTCCCGGATGTTATAGCGCTGTTCCAGTTTGACGCGCAGGAAATCATTGTAGCGGGGTTTCCCGTCCGTTTCCGTTGCGGTTTCATCCCCTTGCGGGAGGGGAATGGATTTGGAGGTGAAACTGTTGGTGATGGAGTAGGTGATCATGTTCAACGGATCGACCCGGTTGATCCCGTCGTCCAGGGGCGTCGGTACATCGATGTAGTCCCCGATTTCATCCTGGTCGATGATTTGCTGGTAAAAGGCCGGATACTTGTCCTGGTCCTTTTCGGGGATATACTCATAGACGACCCGCGGCAGCACCGTGTGCCGGAGGGCCTGCCACTCGCCGCCATCGATCGTGTAAACTTTGGAAAGTTCGGAGGATACGTCAAGCCTTAGGTCGTACAAGGTGCGGTAGGTATCCTTGTCCTTGGCTTCTTCGGAGGGGATGTCCTGGAATTGGTTGACGAACCAGGCGGTTTGCTGCAGTCCGGCCGACGGTTCGATATAGAGGGCCTGCCCCAGACGGAAGGGCCAGGTGACCCGGGGGTGGAGGTTGACGCGGGCCGCCTGGGTGTTGTCCGTGCTGTAAAAATAGGTCCATTCGGTATCCATATTGAACAGCAGCGGGGTGTCCCCCAGGGGCTGGCGTATGGCGTCGAAGCGGATCAGCGGCAGGCGCTGAAGCTGTGTGTCCAACTTGGGGCCGGCGACATCGGCGGCCACTTCTTGGGTCCAGCGCCGGGTCGTGTCGTCCATCCAGATGATTCCACCGTTCAGGCTGAAGCGGTCCCACTCCCGGGTGATGACGGCCTGGTTCGTGCGGATGGGGTCGTCATAGTCATCCAGGTCGCGTCCGTAGATGCTGCGAAAATACTCCCGGGTCTGGTAGTAGCCGCCATAGCGGCTGCGGAATTCGGTGAGATAATCCTGGTCGCTGACGATATCCAGATCGACACGTCCCTTAAATCCGTAAGGCAGCCCCTGGTCGTGCTTCATGCGGAACCAGTAGCGGTCCTCGTTGGGCCGCAGGTAGTCGTCGCCTTTATACCCCCAGTCGGTGCTGCTGTCGTCCAAACCATTGTCCACTTGGCGGTCCCGCAGATAGTCGCCCATGATCGTGCCCCTTGTCAGGGGATCGATGACGTAGCGGTATTCCAGATTGTTTTTGAGTCCGCGCTCGCTCAAATACTGAGGGGCGTAGGTCAGGTCCGACTGTTCGTCGATGGCCCAGAAGAAGGGCTGGGTATAAAAGATGCCCAGGCGGTCGGATGTGCCCCATTCCGGCGGCAGGAGCCCGGTTTGCCGCTGCCGTTTGGCGGGGAACACGAAGATGGGGGTGTAGAGCAGCGGCACGTCGCGGGCCCACAGGGCGGCATCTCGAACGACGCCGTAGCCCTCCAGGGTGACATTCAGCTTGCGGCCGGTGATTTTCCAGGCCGGGGTCCGACCGTCGCAGCTGGAAACGCTGGCCCGCTCGGCGGCATAGGTGCTTTCCCCCAGTTTTTCGATTTTTTCACCGCGGATGTAGAAATGATTTTCCTCCAGGAAAATGGTGCCGTTGGTGACCGATCCGACTTGATTTTGGAGGTTGATTTCGAGGGTGTCGCCGATCAGGACATCCTTGCCGCTGACCAGCACCACATGGCCGCTGGCAGCGGCATCCATGGTGCGGTTGTCGAAACGCACACGGTCGGCGGTCAGCCGCACGCCCCCCCGACTGATGCGCACATTGCCTTCGGCCACATAGCGGCGGGTGGCATTGTCATAGCTGATGGTATCGGCGGTGATGTGCCAGGGCTCGTCCGGATTGTCTTCAAGGCGCTGGCCCAGGTCGGCGCTCCGTGCCGGGGGCACCCCGCCGGCGACCATCAGCACAACCAGCAGGCTCCACACGATGCGGGCTGCGGTGCGTTTCGGGAATTGCTGATCGTGTCTGGGGCCAACCGCCGTTTGCATCAAGGCGCCTATCGTGGAATATGGGGCTCCGCCATTGGCCGATGGTGGTGGCGGACTGGTATTGCCGGGGCAAGCATTGCGATTACCGCCGGTCGGCCGAAGCTGTCGCAAACGGAGTCTTTAAACAGAAGGCCGGGCGAAAAGTCAACTCCCGTTTTGCCGCGGAGGCCGATCACGGGGGGCTGCCTCCGGTCCGCCGGCCTTACGCCTTGCGCCCCGCAGGCTTTTTCGATATAGGTGGAAACCACTTCTGATCCCGAGGCCTACGAGACCGAAATGAATATTCTTCTGACCAATGACGACGGCATTTTCGCACCGGGGCTGCAGGCCTTGCACAAACGCTTCGCCGCGCGGCATGCGGTGGTCGTGGTGGCCCCGGACCAGGAGCGCAGTGCCGTGGGGCACGGCATCACGCTGCACCATCCCCTGCGGGCGTCGCAGGTGGCCCTCAACGCCCACTACCGGGGCTATGCCGTCAACGGGACGCCGGCCGATTGCGTCAAACTGGGGGTTTTCGAGCTGTTGCCCTCCCGTCCGGATCTCGTCGTGGCGGGCATCAACCCCGGCGCCAATGTGGGGGTCAACGTCAACTATTCCGGTACCGTGGCCGCCGCCAAGGAGGCGGCTCTCTATGGACTGCCGGCCATTGCCGTATCGGTCCAGGGGCGTGAGGTCGTCAACTATGACGATGTGGCCGCCTTTACGGAAGCGCTGGCCGAGGCTGTTCTCCAAGAAGGGCTGCCAGGAGGCACCTTCCTGAATGTCAATGTCCCCAACATCCCCTTTAAGGCGATTTCCGGCACCATGCCCAGCCGCCAGGGAATCGGGCGCCCGGCCGATCATTTTGAAAAGCGCACCGATCCCCGCAATCAGGCCTATTACTGGTCGGGCATTGATTCCCAGGTTTTCGACGGTGCACCGGATGTGGACGGAACTGCCCTGGCAGGCAATCACATCTCCATCACCCCGATCAAGTGCGATATGACCGACTATGAGGTGCTCGAAAACCTGCGCCGCTGGCGCTGGATGCCCAAGGAGATCGACCGTCCCGAAACACAATGACACCGGTGCCCGCTGCATGCCGCCGGCGGGTAAACATCCTTAATATAGAAAGCGTTACCCTTCATGGCGAAAAAGGCTTTTGTGGCAACCCTGTCCCCTGGCGACACCGTCGATGATGAATTCGTCCTGGCCGGGAAGACGGTTTTGCAGAAACGGGACGGCCATCAGTATCTCAATGTGGTAATGGCGGACCGCAGCGGACAGATCAAAGGCGTCGTCTGGGACAATGTCCGTTCCATTGCCGCCGCGGCGGAGATCGGGGATTTCGTGCGTATCACTGGCAGTGTCTCCGAATACCGCGGTACCCCGCAGCTGGTCATCAAATCCATGACGGCCGTTGCCGCCGACCGCGTGTCGGCGGAAGACTTCCTGCCGGCCACGGAGCTGGATGTGGATCAGCTCTTTGAGCGGCTGGTGAACCTCACCCACACGTTTACCACGCCTTGGCTGAAAAGCCTGTTTGCGGCCTTCTGGCAAGATGAGACCTTTGTGGCGGGCTTTAAAAAAGCCCCTGCCGCCAAGCGCATGCATCATGCCTACCTGGGCGGTTTGCTGGTGCACTGCCTGTCCATGGCGGTCCTGGCGGACAAGCTGGCCGCCCACTACAACGGGCTTGATCGGGATCTGCTGATTGCCGGTGCCATTTTGCACGATGTCGGCAAATTGCGTGAGTTCGACTACGCCACCGCGATCGACTATTCCGATGAGGGGCGGCTGCTCAGCCACATCGTGATCGGTCTGGAAATGCTCGATGAAAAGCTGCGCCAGATCCCCGATATCCCCCGGGACCAGGCCAATCACCTGAAGCACATGATCGTCAGCCACCACGGTGAGCCGGCCTTCGGTGCCCTGGAACCGCCCAAGACCGTCGAGGCCGTGGTGCTGCACTATATCGACGACCTGGATTCCAAAATCAATGCCGTGCGGGAGTTCATGGCCAAAGAAGATCCTGACCAGGCCTGGACTTCCTTTCATCGCATCCTGGGACGTCATTTTTACAGGGGAACCGCCGAAACCACTTCCTCCAAAGGATAGATCGCATGATCGCCGGCCGTCTCAGGGGAGAACGGCGCGGGCGCTCCTGCGCCCCAAGGATGAATCGGATATGTTCATTACGCTCGAAGGCATCGAAGGTTCCGGCAAGACAACGGCTCTGGCACGCCTTGTAGCCTATCTGGAGGGTCGCGGCCGTGTCTGCCGGGTAACGCGGGAGCCGGGGGGCACGCCCTTCGGGCAGCGCCTGCGGTCGATTCTGCTGGACCCGGACAGCGGCGCCCTCGATCCCCGCGCCGAATTGCTGCTCTATTGCGCCGATCGGGTGCAGCATGTCCATACCGTCATCCAGCCCGCCCTGGCGGCCGGAGATATCGTGGTCTGCGACCGTTATCTGGACGCCACCCTGGCTTATCAGGGCGGCGCCCGGGGATTGGGCCTGGAGGTGATCCGGGCGTTGCACGGGCTGGTAGTGCCGCTCCTGCAGCCGGATCTGACCTTTCTCTTCGATCTGGACCCCCGGATCGGATTGGAGCGCGCCTGGGCGGCGGTGGAAGGCGGCGAGCGCCGGCGCAGCGAATCCCGCTTCGAAGCCGAAGCGCTATCCTTTCATACCAGCGTGCGGCAGCATTATCTGGCTCTGGCCCGGGCTGAAGGCGAGCGTTTTGTGGTGCTCGATGCGGCCCGCCCCCCGGCGGAAGTGGCCGACCAAATGATTGCTGCGCTGGTGCGCCGCCAGCCCGACTTTGCCTGAACGCCCGTGGAAGCTGAAGGATTGAACGAACGGCCATGACACATACCCTTATCGACGAAATCGGTCACACGCCGCTGATCCCGATCCGGCACCTCAATACCAACCCGGCTGTCCGCGTGCTGGCCAAACTGGAGTATATGAACCCCGGCGGATCGATCAAGGACCGCGCCGCCCTTTCTATGATCGAAGCGGGTGAGCGCAGTGGCGAACTGACGCCGGAGAAAACCGTCATCGAGGCCACCAGCGGCAATACAGGCATCGGGCTGGCCCTGGTCTGCGCCGTCAAAGGCTATCGTCTGCTGCTGGCCATGTCCGAATCCGCCAGCGTGGAGCGCCGGAAGATCCTGCGGGCCCGCGGGGCGGATATTCTGTTGACGCCCGGGCACCTCGGCACCGATGGTGCCATCGAGGAAGTCTACCGCCTGGTGCGCGAAAATCCCGCTAAGTATTTCATGACGGACCAGTACAACAATCCGGCCAACTACATGGCGCACAAGGAGGGCACTGCCACCGAAATCTGGCAGCAGACCGATGGACAGGTGACCCATCTGGTGGCCACGGTTGGCACCTGCGGTACGGTCATGGGGCTCTCCATGGGACTCAAGGCGTTCAATCCGGCCATTCAGCTCATTGCCGTCGAACCGTACATGGGGCACAAGCTGCAAGGCCTCAAGAACCTCAAGGAATCCTACTGCCCCGAGATTTTCGACAAGCGGCGCATCGACGAGAAGATCAACATCGACGACGAGGAAGCCTTTGAAACCACCCGCCGGCTGGCCCGCGAGGAAGGCCTTTTCGTGGGCATGAGCAGCGGGGCCGCCATGGCGGTGGCGCTGCGCCAAGCCCGCACGCTGCAAACCGGCACCATCGTGGTCATTTTGCCGGACGGCGGCGAACGCTACCTCAGCACGCCGCTGTTTGCGGCCCCCGAGAAGGCCCATATCCAGCTTTTCGATACCATGCAACGGCGCAAGCAGGCCCTGGAAACGCTGCAACCGGGCAAAGTGAGCATCTATTCCTGCGGGCCCACGGCCTATGCCCCTCTCCACCTGGGCCAGTGCCGGCGCTATGTTTTTGCGGATTTGCTCTGCCGCTACCTGGTGTTTCGGGGATATGCGGTGCGCCATCTGGTCAATATCACCGACCTGGACGATAAAACCATCAAGGGCTCCGAAAGGGCCGGACAAAGCCTGTCGGACTTTACCCGGGGCCATATCGCCAATTTCAAAAAAGACATGGCGTTTCTGCGCATCCAGCCGGCGGACTTGTACCCCCTGGCCAGCGAACATGTGGACGATATGGTGCAGCTGGCCCGCACGCTGATGCAGAAAGGCTTTGCCTACGAAAAACTACGCTCGCTCTATTTCAATATTGCGCGTCTGCCGGCCTACGGCTGCCTTTCGGGCATCGACCTGGAGAAGATGCGGCTGGGCCATACCGTGGACCTCGATGAATATGAAAAGGACAATCCGCGGGACTTCACCCTGCTCAAACGGGCCCGGCTCTCGGAGCTCAAACGGGGGCTGTTTACCAAAACCGAGTGGGGCAACGTAAGGCCCTCCTGGCACATCCAATGTGTGGCCATGGCCACCAAATATCTGGGGGAAACCATCGACATTCACACGGGCGGCAGTGAACTGGTCTTCCCCCATCACGAGAATGAAATCGCCATTGCCGCGGCCGTCAGCGGCAAACCCCTTGCGAATTGCTGGCTGCACTGCGACGGTGTGCAGATGGACGGTCCGGCCGCTGCCGCTGACGAGCCGCCGGTCACGCTGGCCGACCTGGTCCGGGAAGGCTATTCCGGGCGCACCATCCGGTTTTGGCTGTTGGCGACCCACTACCGCAAAACCGCCACCTTTTCCCGCGCGCGGCTTGTGGCGGCAGAGCAATCCCTCAAGCGGTTGGATGGCTGCGTTAAAGTGTTGCAGGAAGTGTGCGGGGACCGCGGCTACCCCGAATTGAATCAGCTGCTCTACGATCTTCGCAATGGATTCACCCAGGCCATGGATGACGACCTGAACGTCTCCGGGGCCCTGGCCGCGGTTTTCTCCGTCGTAAAGCGCATCAACCGGCTGAATCAGGCCGGCCGGTTCAGCCGGGACGATGCCGCGCAGCTGTTGGAAGCCTTCCGCCAGGTGGATGGCGTTCTGGGGGTTTTTGATTTTGAACCGGCGCCCTTTCCCGACGATGTTGCCACCCTGATGGAAGCGCGTGAAACAGCGCGTGCCCAAAAGGATTTCGATACGGCCGATCGACTCCGGGAGGAACTGCGCGCGCGCGGTGTCAACGTGAAGGATGCCAAGCTTTGAAAATCGTCTATTTTCCTTATACGGCTATTCAGCCCCGCAAGGCGGAACAGCTGGCCGCCCTGTGGGGGCCCGTGACACTTCTCCAGCCCGCGCCGGATGTCTGCCGGCCGGAGACCCGGGCCCTCGAGAAGGCCGGATGGATCGAAATGCTTTTTCCGGCCGACGATCATGACCGGTCGTTGATCGATCATCTGAACGCCTTCGAGCAATGGGCAGCCCGCAACGCGGGAAGTGATTTGGCGGCCCTGATGAGACAGAGGACGCCGACCCCCTTTTGCGGCGACCAGTCGCTGGCCAGGATCGTTACCGAGCTCCGCAACGGTGGGAAGACAACAATGCCGGCCGCTCCGGAGAAGTCGCCCCCCCGGGATATTTTCCAGGATCAACTTCTGCTGGCCATGGCACAGAAATTCGATCGCCAGCAGGAAGAGCTGGCAAGCCAGATCGAAACCCTGGCCCGGAAGGAACACCAGATGCTGGCGCTGCTCAGAGGTGAAGAAGCGGTGGACCGCGAGCCCTTGGGTACGCCCTGGACGCCGCCGAGCGGCCCGCAGGCGGCTTTGCTTGATCTGAGGATCAAGGCCTGGGCCCGGGTGATGCGGACCTTGCCGGAGATGGAGGAGGGCTTCCCCGGAGGGACGAACGGCATCCTGTTCCTGACAGACAACCGCAGCGTAATGGACCAGATTCAAGACCATTTCCCGGAAGCGCAGCTTCGCCTGGAGGCTTGTCCCGTTACCGCCGGAGCGCGCTGTGCGGAGACCTTCCGGATGCTACCGCCATGGCTTGCGCAATTGTTGACCTCCCGGAGCGTTCCGGCCTCCGGGCCGGTGGCGTATGCCACGCTCGGCCTTGATCTGGTCGAAATACCCGCCCTGCCTATCGGTGGATTCTTCCGGCGACTGGCAGGCGGGGAGCGCCAAGGAGCCGGCGATTCGATTCCGGGGCACACGGCCGAATCCTGCTGGGTGGGATCCCTATCTTGGCCGGAAGACGCTGAGGGGGATGCTGTCTGACGGATCAATGCCTATCTAACTATCCGGATTATTGTATAATACAAAAAGTTTCCGATGCTCTGCGACCGGGGGTGAAAAAATACCGGCAAGGCTTGACTGGCCCTGGCAATTGGTATAATGACTTCGACGATATTGATATCAACGACGCACCCGCGTCATATGCGACGATCCTTGAAAGGAGGCTATTAGATGGCTTTTACCCCGGTTGTTGACGAAGACAAATGCGAAGGTTGCGAAGAATGCGTGGACGTGTGCCCGGTGGAAGTGTTCGAGATGCAGGACGGCAAATCCGTCCCCGTGAACGCGGAAGAGTGCCTGGGCTGTGAAAGTTGCGTGGAAGTCTGCGAAGCCGACGCCATCACCGTCGAAGAATCCTAATCCAGACGGTTTTTTTAAAGCCCCCATCCTGCGGGATGCGGGGCTTTTTTTGTGCCGCCCGCCCGCCGTCCACAGGATGGTGCGCGTGGGCTCTGTTCGCCGGATAAAAAGCCAACCCCCGCAGGACCCGACGGGTCCTGCGGGGGTTGGTCGTTCATGGTGCGGCGGACCTGGTGATCCGCCACACCGCTGCTGTCAGGCCGGGGCTAGTTCATGGGCACCAGCTCCACCCGGCGGTTTTTGGCCCGGTTGGCTTCCGAATCGTTCGGGAAGCGCGGATTGCTTTCGCCGTAACCCTTGGCGGTCAGGCGACTGGCGGCAATTCCCTGGCCGATCAGGTAGTCCTTGACCGACTTGGCCCGTCGGTCGGAGAGGCCCATGTTGTATTCGGCCGTGCCGGTGTCGTCGGTGTATCCTGCGACTTCCACCCGGATCTGCGGGTTTTCTTTCAGGATCTGGATGTCGTCCTGCAGGATTTGTTTGGATTCAGGACGCAGCTTCGCCGAATTGAATTCGAAGGTCACTCCGCTCAGAATCCAGGAAATTTTCGGCTGGGGCAACGGCGGCGGCGGGACCGGAGCGGGCACGGGTTTGGCCTGGCCTTTCTTCAGGAAGACCTTTTCCACAAAGGCCGCCATGGCGTCCGGGGTAGCCAGCTCGTCGGCCGAGGTCGCCGATCCGCAGGCGCTCGTGGCCGCCAGGTCGCTCATCATCTGGCGCCCCTTGTCCGTATTGCCCACAAAGACCGTGTAGAGGCACAGCCGGTCGCCGAATTGCTCCTTGAGGTCATTGGCCGCCTTCAGAGGCGGGATGGCAGGGGAGTTCTCGATGCCGTCGCTGAATACGATGACGGCGATGTCACCGCTGGTATCCTTCAGCAGCTTGCCGGCTTCCATCAGCCCCAACCCCATGGGGGTCGTGCCGCCGGGACCGGAAATTTTGCTCATGCCTTCCGCGAAACCTTCCCGTGTATAGTCGGTCAGTCCGTAAACCGTCGTGACCGGTGCCTTGCCGAGCCCGAAAGCCGTTATGCCACCCTTAATGGGCAGGGGGGGCATGGTCATGTTCATGCGGCTGGCCAAGTCCCTGGCCACGGCAAACTTGGAGTGTCCATTGTTGAGCTGCCCCTTGTAGGCAGCGCCCATGGAAGAAGAGGAATCAAAGACCACCACAAAGTTATCCGGTTTGGCGACGTACTGCCCGGAGCTGACCTTGCCGCTGAGATCCTGGGGGCTGAATGGGGCCATGGGCTGCGTGGCGGCACAGGCCGCCAGCAACATGGCCAACGCGATAAAAAGACCACCTCTAATCAATGTTTTTTTCATAACCTCACCTCGTTTGTGTCTTGGTTGACAATTGGGAAGACCGGGTCGTCGTCTCCGCTCCTCTTGCGTAAACATGCCCCGTTCAGGAACAGCCTATATATGGGAAGCGATCGGTGCCGATTTCGAAAGGTTCGGGTCCACATGCTGACCGGATCGCCATGAATTGTTAAGGGATGTGATTCAATGCTGTGGAAACCGTAAGGCCGGTAACGACTAGAACAGACCGCCTTATAGCACAGCAAAAATTGACTTATCAACTAGCGCTTTGCTCAAATCATAATAATGGTCGAATCGATGTCAACAAGCGATAGATGGGGAAAGTTTGATACTCATGCACATTAACGCAATGGCTAAATTGACTTTTACGAATGATTTTGACGAGAAATCCGCGCTCGGGGATGGCGCCGCCATGCGACGGGATTGGGCGGCCGGTTCCTCATTCCGGTTCGCTCAGGGGAACGTCTTGCCGACAACCCGGGAAATTGGTTGCCCGGGTTGCGCTGATGCCCGCCCGTGGCGATTTCATCGATGATCACGGCTTGCCCGTTTCCCCTTTATATGGTAGATTCGACCGCCATGAAACAATATGTCATCGATGAATTGACCCCTCAGAACTGCCAAGCCATTCGCCAATACCTGGAACGCTACGCGCAACCGGCCGGCGTCGAAGGATTGTACTGGTTGCCGATCGAGGAAGGATTGCTCGCGCCCGAGCAGCAATCCCATGTCACATGCAAACCGTTTTTCTTTGCGCTCGAGTTGCTGCCGGATCGCCTGGTATGCGAACTTCTGGTGCGGACCGGCAATCGCGTGCGTTGTAGCTGCATCGCTTACGCGAGCCGGCAGCAGCGGGAATGGCTGATCGAAGCCGTTGACGCCATCCTGCACAAACTGGACGTCAAGGCCTGACAGCAGGATCCATGCTGAAAATAATTCCCCTTGGTGGTTTAGGCGAAATCGGCCTCAACATGATGGTGTTCGAATACCGGGACACCCTGTTCGTCGTCGACTGCGGACTCATGTTCCCGGAGGATTACATGTTGGGGGTGGATTTTGTCATCCCGGACATGGACTATGTCCGGGCCAACCAGCACAAGGTGGCCGCCATCGTTTTGACCCACGCCCATGAAGACCACATCGGAGGCTTGCCCTTTCTGCTGCGCATCGTCAACGCTCCGGTATTCGGGACGCCTTTTACCCTGGGCGTGGTGCGCAACAAGCTGGAAGAATTCGGGCTGACCCAGTCGGCCAAACTCCATGAAATCAAAGCCGGGGGCCGAATCAAGCTGGGGGAGTTTCAGCTCGAGTTCATCCGCGTCCGGCACAGTGTGGTGGATGGCGTCGGGCTGGCCATCGAGACCCCGTTGGGGGTGATTATCCACACGGGTGACTTCAAAATCAGCCATAGCAACCAGGACGGCATGGCCACCGATGTGAACCGCTTCGCCATGTACGGCCAGAAAGGCACCCTGGCGCTGCTATCCGATTCCACTAATGTGGAAAAAGAAGGCTACACCATTTCGGCCGAAGTTATCGGCGCTGCTTTGGCGCGCGTTACCGAAGGGCGCAAGGGGCGCATTATCATCGCGCTTTTTGCGTCGAACATCACCCGCATCCAGCAGATCGTCAATATCGCCGAAGCGCGGGGCAAAAAGATCGTCTTCAACGGCAGAAGTATCGAGATTTCCGTGAAGCTGGCCAAGGAGCTGGGCTATCTCAAGGTTCCAGCCGACCTGGAAATCGACATCGACGATATCGGCTACTACCCGGATGATGAGGTCATCCTGGTCACCACGGGCAGCCAGGGTGAGCCCATGTCGGTGTTGGCCCGCATGGCCGCCGGCACCCACAAGCACATCAAAATCCGTAAAGAAGACACCATCGTGCTGTCGTCCAAATTTATCCCCGGCAACGAACGCGCCATCGCCGGCATTATCAACCGGCTCTACCGTTTGGGGGCCGACGTCATTTACGAGAAGATTTCCGATATCCATGTTTCGGGGCACGCCTTCCGGGAAGAATTGAAACTCATGATCAACCTGACCAAGCCCCGGTTTTTCATCCCCATCCATGGCGAATACCGTCACTTGACGCTGCACGCGCGCCTGGCCCAGGAGGTCGGCATCCCGCCGGAGCGGATTTTGTTGGCCGAGAACGGACAGGTAGTCGAATTCGAAGGCCGGGAAGGCCGTATCCGCAACCGTGTGGGCACCGGACGGGTGCTGATCGACGGCAAAGGGGTGGGCGATGTGGGGCGCAGTGTGCTCAGAGAGCGGCGCAATCTCTCCGAGCATGGTCTCGTGGTGGTGGCCATGGCACTGGACGAGGACACCGGTACGGTTGTTTACGGTCCGGAGATTTTCTCCCGGGGATTCGTCTTTGAACTTGAGACGGGGCATTTACTGGACGATGCGGTATGTGTCGTTCTGGAGGTGGTGGAAGATATCGGTCCGGAAACCCACAACCGCGTGGCCCGGATTCGTTCCCGGCTGCAGACCGTCCTGAAGCAGTATTTTTTCTTCACCATCGCCCGACGACCGGTCATCGTCCCGATCATCATCGAGGTCTGAGACGTTTACCACAACCCCATGCAAGGAGACCGCGTCTCTTCCCTAACCGGCGGCATTGGGGGGGCCGCCTGCGGCAGCGACGCTATGAATCGATTATGCGCAAGGAAATTATCGGCATTCTGCTTTTCTTCCTGCTGGTGTTCATCCTAGTCAGCCTGGTTTCCTACCATCCGCAGGATCCCTCCTTCAACAATGCCACCTCCGGCCAGACGATCGAAAACCTATTCGGTCTCGTGGGCGCCTATCTGTCCGATGCCCTGATCGGCCTTTTCGGGCTGGGCGCCTTTTGGGTGCCCCTCCTGCTGTTGTTCCTGAGCATTCAGTTTTTCGCCAGCCGTCCCCCTATCGATTTCGGGTTGACGTCCCTGGGAGGCCTCCTGTTGATCCTGACCAGCGGGGCCCTGCTGGCGTTTCAGCACAACGACTACATTGTCTTCGGCAACCGCTTCTCATCCGGGGGCTGGATCGGGATTCACCTGCAAGACGCCCTGGTGCGCTATACCAACCCCACCGGGGCCGGTATCATCCTGGCCATCCTGTGGCTGATCGGATTCATCCTGATGACCGGTTTTTCCCTGCTGCGCTTCAGCGACCGATGCCGTGGGGCCGTCATGAAAATCGTCGACCGGATCCAAACCGCCTACCTCAAGCGCAAAGAACGCCGCAGCAAGGCCGCCAAACGCCAGAACCGGCTCAAGACCCAGAGCGAACACCAGGCGCCGGAGATCAAGATCAAGGCGCCCCAGCCCAAGGTCCTCAAGGCGGCCCCCGCTCCCAAGCAGGAGGTGTTCGCCTTCATGAAGAAGGAGGGCGGATTCCAGCTGCCGCCGGTAGCCTTCCTGGAAGAACCCGATCACACGCCCACCTCGGCCGATGATGAGAATCTGCGCATGCTCTCCAAGCTTCTGGAAAAGAAACTCGAGGATTTCAATGTGCACGGCAACGTGGTGGCCGTCTCGCCCGGCCCGGTCATTACGACCTTCGAATACGCCCCGGCGGCCGGGGTCAAAATCAACAAGATCGTCACCCTGGCCGACGATCTGGCGCTGACCCTGCGGGCCACCAGTGTGCGCATCGTGGCCCCGATTCCCGGCAAGGCCGCCATCGGCATCGAGATTCCCAACCAGGAGCGGGAAACGGTTCGCTTCCGCGAAGTGGTGGTTTCACCGGCTTTTGAGAAATCGCGCTCCAAGCTCACGATTTGCCTGGGCAAGGACATCATCGGCAATCCGGTGGTGGCCGAACTGGAAAAAATGCCCCATTTGCTGATCGCCGGAGCCACGGGTGCGGGCAAGAGTGTGGCCCTCAATACGATGATCTGCAGCTTCCTCTACAAGGCCAGCCCCGAGGAAGTGAAACTGATCATGGTGGACCCCAAGCGCATCGAACTGACCATGTATGACGGGATCCCTCATTTGATCACGCCGGTCGTGACCGACGTCAAAAAAGCCACCAATGCCCTTTTCTGGGCCGTGCGCGAGATGGAGCGCCGCTATGAACTGCTTTCTGAAAAGCGGGTGCGCAACATCGCCCAGTACAATCAGAAAATCGCCAAACTCCCCAAGAAGGAACGCGAAGGCGAGACACCGCCCGAGAAGCTGCCTCTCATCGTCATCATCATCGACGAGCTGGCCGACCTCATGATGGTGGCCTCCCGGGATGTGGAGGTGGCCCTCACCCGTCTGGCCCAGATGGCCCGGGCGGCTGGCATTCATCTCATCCTGGCCACCCAGCGGCCTTCGGTGGACGTGCTGACCGGCATCATCAAGGCCAACTTCCCCACCCGGCTGAGCTTCCAGGTGTCTTCCAAAACCGATTCCCGCACCATTCTGGACACCAACGGGGCCGAAACCCTGCTCGGCAAGGGGGATATGCTCTTCATGCCCCCCGGGGCCGGCAAATTGCAGCGCATCCACGGGGCCTACATCAGCGAGACGGAACTCAACCAGATCACCGAATTTCTGAAAGCCCAGGGCCAGCCCGAGTATGACGAAGCCGTAACCGAAGCCGTGCCGGCGGCGGCCGCCGAAGGGGAAGAGACGGAATATGACGAGCGCTACGACGACGCGGTGGCCCTGGTGACCCAGAACGGACAGGCCTCCATTTCCATGGTACAGCGCCATTTGCGCATTGGCTACAACCGGGCGGCCCGGATCATCGAGGCCATGGAGCGGGAAGGGATCATCGGTCCGGCCGACGGGGCCAAACCGCGGGAGGTGCTTGTGCGCAACTACGAGGACATGAAGTAGAAGCAACCTCAAAAAAGTCTTTTCGCCCGATATCTACGTTGAGGGCTCGTCGCAAGTCCTCGGCATACGAATGTATGCCTGCGGGTTGCACCGAGCCCTCGCCTTGATCTCGAACGAAAATCCAGATTTTGAGGTTACTTCTTCAGGCAATTAAATTTTCATTGGTATTGGTGTGCAGAGTATGCTTGCCGTGCCCCCGATTTTGCGGTGCGGAATACCTATAAATGAGGTGAGTCGTCTTGCTGCCGATGTTGGACACGGCGCTGATCGCGCGGACTAAAGGTTTTCTTGACGAAGAAGAGGGGGGCAAGCTCTACGAGCTCGCCCGGGAAGTTTCCGGTCGAGGGCCCTGTCTGGAGATTGGGAGCTATTGTGGAAAATCCTCGCTTTACCTGGGCGCGGGCTGCAGGACCAGGGGCGGCATCCTGTTTTCCATCGACCACCACCAGGGCAATGAGGAACAGCAGCCCGGGGAAGCCTATTGCGATCCCGAGCTCATCGACCCCCGCACCGGCCGCATCAACACCTTGGATGACTTCCGGCGCACCATCGAAGAGGCTGCCCTGGAGGAAACGGTGGTGCCCGTCGTGAGCCGCTCCCGGACGGTGGCGCGGCACTGGGCCACCCCTTTGGGCCTGGTGTTCATCGACGGCGGCCACACCTTCGAAGCGGCCTTTAGCGATTATAACGCCTGGGCGGGCCATGTTCTCCCAGGCGGTTACCTTTTGATTCACGATATCTTTTTCGACCCGGCCGAGGGCGGTCAGGCGCCCCGTCATATCTACGACCTGGCCTGCCGTTCGGGATTGTTCGACGACCTGGGTGTGTTAAAAACCCTCGCTGTTTTAAGACGCCGCGACGGTTCCCAATTGCCCGCCGGCCTGCCGACCTGAGAATCCTACGCCTTGTTCGATCGCCGCCAGATTTTCATTTTCTCCGCTTCCCGGATCAATTCGTCGCGAAAGTCCGGGTGGGCAATCTGGATCAGTTTTTCGGCCCGCATCCAGGTGGGGCAGGCCGTCATGCGGGCGGCGCCGTACTCCGTGACGATATAGTCCACCATCTGGCGCGGGATGGTCACGGCCGTGCCTTCCGGGAAGCGCGGCAGAATGCGCGACTGCACCACACCTTCCGCATCGGTGAAGGTCGAACTCAGGCAAATAAAACTTTTGCCGCCCCTGGACCAGGTTGCACCCAGAACGAAATCCCACATGCCGCCGTTGCCCGAGATCTGGCTGCCGGCCCGGTTTTCGGCATTGACCTGACTGAGCAGATCGACCTGGACCGCATTGCAGATGCTGATCATGTTGTCGTTGCGGCAGATGACGCGCGGATCGTTGGTGTAATCCACGTTGTAGGCTGCCAGGGCCGGGTTGTTGTCCATGTGGTGCGGGCATGGTCCCAGGAGCGATAACGCCGTCCGGTGCCCAAATCACGGTAGTAGGACGGGGCGCGGTGGTACTGGATGGGGGCATAATAGGCCGGGGCCACCTGTTCGTGCATGATGCGCGTCAGTTTGCTCCAGTGCCAATCCATGTAGATAAAACTTTCCGGATAGTTGATGACGGCCGGTATGGGGGGGACGGAGACGGCCGTGTAGATGCTCACATCCCGGAGTTCAGGGGACCGCCGGGCCAGCGCCAGGTCGCAGACCACCGGCTTGCCGTTGAAGAAGCCGTAGTCGACGACATCGCCGGAGGCCACAGCCTGCACCGCCACGTCGGCCGAGACGCGCCGACGGGCGTAATCTTGAGTGTAATCCATGGTATGCTCCTTAGGTGTCCGTCCCGAGATGGCATCTTTGAGCCCCTGGCCCGCCGCCGGTAAACCAATCCACCTTTGGCGGACAAGCCGTCGTTTTCGCCTCCTGTCGGTTTTCGGCGTAGCCGGGCGACGCCGGCGGGCACTAGTCCGCTACGGTTTGTTGAACACCGATGTGTTCAAAAATCAGATGTGAAATCCCGCGTTCTGCGGCGGGGCCAGGAACCAAAAGCTACCATCTCTGGACGTGCACGATGTATGATGAAAGGCGATCGAGAAAAGCTTTTTAGTGTTTACTCAGGTTAAAATCAAGCCTTATTTGAGAGGGGTGAGGGCGGGCTGTGAAGGGCGTCCGTTCAGTGGCGTTATCTCTTGAAGATGCAACCGGCCGGGGTATTTCAGCAGGGCTTGCGGAAATAGAGGACCAGGCTTTTGCCGAGGATCGGGTTGAGGAAGCGGTCGAGATGCCGTGTCAGGGGCGGGTGCTGCAGGATGTCCCAGGTCAGAAAACGGTGGTAGAGGTTGACGACCCGGGAATCTTTCCGGGTCGGTCCCACCAGGCATTTGAGCCACCAATAGGGGGAATGCAGACTGTGGGCATAGTGGATCCGGTAAAGCGTCAGACCGGTCCCCTGGATCATGCGAACCAGGGCGTTTTTGCGATAGATGCGCACATGGCCCTGGTTGGCCTGGTGGTATTCAGCGGACAGGGCCCAGCAGATGCGCTCCGGGAAATAGCGGGGCACGCTGACCACCAGGTGCCCGCCGGGCTTTAAAACACGGACCAGTTCCGCGAGAGCCCGGTCGTGGTCGGGAATGTGCTCCATGACTTCGCTGCAGACGACGGCCTGGAAATGGCTGTCCCCAAACGGCAGGCGGCGCACATCGGCCGCCGACAGACACCAGCAACCGCCGCCGTGCTCGCCCAGCCGGTCATGGAATTCGAGGCGCTGGCGGGCCTGCATAAGATCTTCGCTATTGAGATCCGCCCCCACGGCCACGATGCCTTCCAGGCGATAGGCCTCGGCCGTATGGCGCCCGTTGCCGCAGCCGATGTCGAGCACGTGCTGCCCGGGTTTTAGGTTCAGACGCTTAAGATCGGCGGTGATCATCGATGACCTCCCGATAGGCCGCCACCGTTTTCTCGGCCGCCCGCCGCCAGGTGAAATGGGTCTGCACCCGTTCATAGCCCTGCTGCCCGATGGCGGCCGCCTTGGCGGGATTGTCGAGCAGATCCTGGATGGCGGCGGCCAGGGCTCCGGCATCCCGGGGCGGTACCAGGACGCCGGCTTCGCCCACCACTTCCGGCAGGGCACCGCCGGTGGTGGCGATCACCGGCACCCCGCAGGCCATGGCTTCGCCCGCCGGCAGGCCGAAACCCTCGTAGACCGAAGGCACCACCGCGATCCGGGCGCGGGCGTACTGGCGTATGAAAGCGGCGTGACTGATCCGTCCGGTGAAGGTCACCTGGGGCGCCAGATCCAGATGCCGTACCATCCGGGCGATGGTGCCGTTGGGTTTGGGCTGGCCGATGACCACCAGCCGAATCGGCCGCTGGCGGCGCAAGCGGGCGACAGCCTGCAGCAGGTAGGTCAGGCCCTTGAGAGGGGTATCGGCACTGTTGGTGACGATGATCCGGTTGTCGTCCCGGGGGACATCGGACAAGGGGTGAAAAAGAGCCGTATCGATGCCGTTGGGGACGATTCGAAACCGTTCGCGGGGAATGCCGAAATCACGGCTGATGTCGTCCCGGGCACATTTCGAAACGGTTAAAACATGGGAAAGCGTCCGGGCCACGCGTTTTTGCATGTGAATGAAAGAGTACCAGCGCAGCTGTTTGAGTTTGCGCCAGAAGCGGGTTTCCGCCTGAACCGCGATGTGGCGATCCACCGTGATGGGGTGATGGATGGTGGCCAGGGTGGGCAGCCGGCGGCTCACCGCCCAGAGACCATAAGAGAGGCTCTGGTTGTCGTGAATGACATCATAGCGGTGGCCGTTGTGCTGCAGGAAACGAAAGGCCTGGAAGCCGAACAGGAAGGGCTCCGGGAAGCCCATGGTGGAGACATTCACCCATTCGTAGAGGTTTGGCAGCCGCTGCAATTCGTGAAGCCGGGGCAAGCGGAAGGGGTCGGCCGGGTTATAGAGATCCAGGGACGGTACCCGGTGCACCGCAATGGCGGCGTCCAGCTGGGGATCCGGCGGCCCCGAGAGCACTTCCACATGGTGGCCCAGGTCCAGCAGGGACCGGCTCAAATGGTCGAGGTAAACCCCTTGGCCGCCGCAGTGGGGGTTGCTGCGGTAGGAGAGAAGACAAATGCGGAGCGGTCGCGGCATGATCATCCGGGTTTATTGACAACGCGAAGGGCGATACGCATCGCGGTCGGGGTCAAATCGAGCAGGCCGTCTTCCGCCTCCCGAAAACAAGCGCGCAGATTAGCGCCATAGGGGCACCGGGTCAAGGGGTTTCTCCAGCGATGGAAGCGGCATCATCCGGTGGTTGAATCTCGCGTCTTCCGAGGCTATGATCGGCCGCTAAACCGGCGGCGCTGATTCGGATGGGCCGGCTTGGGTGCCTCCTCTGCAAATGGCGCGTTTCACCGGCAGCGGTCTGCCAATGGTAGGCGATTTGTGGTTAGACCGCGTTTTTACCTCAGGGAAACGAGATGGAACGATGACGAAACTCTCTTCCAAGACGCAGTTCCGGCTGGGCTCCGGACTGATTCTGTTTATGTTTTGTCTGGCGGTGTCGCTGGTGGTCTACCGCGTCGGCAAGGAGGAGGCCGAGCAGCGCGTCTTCCGGGAAACGGAGATTTACATCGCGGCCGTGGACGCCACGCGCACCTATGTCAAGGATGTCCTGCGACCGCGCATGTACGGCCTTATTCCCGAAGACGACTTTGTGGTCGAAGCCATGTCCACTTCTTTCGTGGGGCGTGAAGTGATGCACCGCGTCAACGATCGCTTCCGGAATTTCCAGTACAAACGGGCCGCCCTGATTCCCATCAACCCGGAGAGCAAGGCGGACGCCCTGGAAGCGGATTTTATCCAACGCTTCAATGCGGATCCGAACCTGCGGGAGTGGTCCGGCTTGATCGAAAAGGACGGGCGCAACTACTATGCCCGTCTGCGGGCCATTTACGCCGAGCGGGAGTGCCTGCGCTGCCATGGCGATCCGGATGACATTCCCCAGCCCATCGTGGATCTCTACGGGTCCAATCCGGCCCGCCAAGCCTATGATCTCGGGCAGGTGGTGGGGGCGGACATCGTTTATATCCCGGTGGACGTGACCTTCGGGCGCATCAAGCGGCTGGCCTGGGTGGCCTTTGTGATCGGGGCCGGCTGCCTGTGCTGCCTGGTGGTGCTGTTTTACACGCTTTTCAACCACACGGTGATTTCCGAGCTGAAGGGGCTGCTGGAGACCTTCAAGGGCATTGCCGGGCCGCCCAAGGACCTGGAGCGGCTCAATCCCCGGCCGCCCGGCCAAACCGACGAATTCGAGCAGCTGAAAACGGCTTTCCAGGAGGCGGCCACCGATTTGAAGACCACCCACGACGAATTGACGGCGTCCGAGACCAAGTATCGGCAGTTGTTCGAAGCCTCGCGGGATCCGATCCTTATCTGCGATGACGCCGGCGGCATCCGGGACATCAATGCCGCCGGTCTGCAGTTGTTGGGGTTTGAGGATCGCTACACGGCCCGCCGCACCGGCCGGGTGGCGGACCTGTGCCAGGACCCTTCGGCGGCCTGGCGTTTGCTGGCAGAAGTGGAGCGGGCGGGCTTCATCAAGGAATACGAAGCCGCTCTCGTGACCGCCCGGGGAGGAACGATCGATGCGTTGCTGACCGTCAACCGGACGACGGCTGCGGATGAATCCCCCCGGTACGAGGTCTATATCCGCGATATCACCCTGCGCAAGCGTATGGAAAAGCAGATGGCCCGGACGGAAAAAATGGCCTCGATCGGACAACTGGCCGCCGGGGTGGCCCATGAAATCAATAATCCCCTGAGCGTCATCAGTTGCTATGCCAACCTGATCGATAAAAGCGGCGAGGCCTCGGACGCTGTTCACGCGGACCTGGAAAAGATCAAGAAACATACCCTGAGCTGCAAGCGGATCGTCGATTCGTTGCTCAATTTCGCCCGGGTCTCGGAAACCCGCCGCCGCATGGCGGACGTGAGGTCCGCGCTGGAGTCCGTATTGACGATTCTCGAACAGCAGATGGGCAAGCGACAGGTCGGGATCAGCCGGACCTATGCGGACGAATTGCCCGTGGTGTCCATCGACGAGGACAAGATGGCGCAGGTCTACATGAACATTCTGCTCAATGCCGTCCAGGCCATCGACGGGGAAGGGGCGGTTGCGATTGCCACCGCCTATGATCGGGCCTCCGACATGGTTCGCATTACCATCACGGATACGGGCGCCGGCATCGATACGGCTCATCTCGATAAAATTTTTGACCCCTTCTTTACCACCAAGAAGGACCAGGAAGGCACGGGGCTCGGGCTTTCGGTCAGCTACGGCATTGTCAAAGAGCACGACGGGGATATCCTGGTGGACAGCCGCCCGGGCCGGGGCAGTGTTTTCACGATCGTGCTGCCCGCTGTCCATGGGAGTGAATCGGGAGGTGAGGTGTGAGGGACTGCATTCTGGTGGTGGATGACGAAAAAGATCTCTTGGACGGACTGCGGCGGACCATCGAACTGGAAATGGACTGCCGCGTGCTGGCGGCCGGAAGCGCCCGGGAAGCGCTCGCCATCCTCAAGCGGGAGCATGTGGATGTGGTCCTGGCGGATATCCGCATGCCGGGCATGGACGGGATGGCCTTGGCGCGTGCGATTCAACAGCAGGATGCCCTGATTACGGTGATCCTGATGACGGCCTATGGCACCATCGAGCAGGCCGTAGAGGCGATCAAGGAGGGGGCCTACGACTTTATCCGCAAGCCCTTCGACGAGCAGGATCTGATGCGACTGCTGCGCAAAGCCCTGGAGCGCAACCGCCTGTTGCGGGAAAACGTCCGTCTTCAGGAGGCGGTCACTCGCACCGGGCCGCTCCACAAAATGATCGGCACGGGCATGAAGATGCAACAGGTTTTTGCCGCCATCCAGATGCTGGCCCGCTCGGACGTGACCGTTCTTCTGCTGGGCGAAAGCGGCACCGGCAAGGAAATGGCCGCCCGGGCCATTCATGCCTTGAGCCAGCGCAGCGGGCGGGAAATGGTGGTGGTCAACTGTCCGGCGCTGCCGGAATCCATTCTGGAAAGCGAGCTCTTCGGCTATCGCCAGGGCGCCTTTACGAATGCCGCCCGGGACAAGAAAGGCCTCTTCGAAGAAGCCATCGGGAGCACGATTCTGCTCGATGAAATCGGCGATCTGTCCATGGGCCTGCAGACCAAATTGCTGCGGGTGCTGCAGGAGAAAGAGATCAAGCCGCTGGGGTCCACCCGCACGCGCCGGGTGGATGTACGCATCATCGCTTCCACCAACCGCGATCTGGCCGCCCGGCTCAGGGAGGGCGCCTTCCGGGAGGATCTTTACTACCGCCTCAATGTGGCCACCCTGACCCTGCCGCCGCTGCGGGAACGCCGGGAGGATCTGCCCCTGCTGATGGAACATTTCCTGGGAAAAGCCGCCCAGGAACAGGGGGTGCTCCCCAAAGTCCTGTCCCCCGAAGCCCGCGAAAGCCTGATGCGGCGGCAATGGGCGGGCAATATCCGGGAACTTGAAAACGTCATTCGCGGTATGACCGCCCTGGCGCCCCGATCGGAAATCGGGCGCGAGCATCTGCCCGAGGAGGCCACCCAACCGGACATCTGCAAAGGGGAAATGGACCTGGCGCGTCCTTACAAGACGCTCAAGGAAGAAGTGCTGGAACGCTTCACCACCACCTATGTGGTCCAACTGCTCCAGGAAACCCACGGCAATGTCAGCCTGGCCGCCCAGATCAGCGGTATCCAGCGCCAGTCCCTGCAAAAAATATTCAAGCGCTACAATATCTCCCCGGACAGTTTTCGATCCCGTCCTCAGTGCTGACAGCATGGTCTATTGGCAACGGCGGTTGGCATTGACACCTCAAGTTGCCACTCCTCTGTCCATCCTCATAAGCTATATTTCTATCCGTAATTTAAAGAAAAAACGATTTTCAGCTGAAATTTTCGTGCGAGAGCGACACCTTTAGTTGTCACTGGGGCGATCGGCATCGGTGGTGATGTTATAAAAAATGAATCATATCGAATAGTTATATTTATAGAGGGGCTGGCACGGTATTTGTTAGATCGCTCACCGGTTATTCGGTGGCCGGCGCCATCGGTTCGGCCTTTTCGGTATTGTGCCATATTCACCCCCAATGTTCTTTAAGGAGGATTGCTCATGTCTGAGGCCCGCAGCAATGTCCCGCTCTTTATCATGGGCGGCATCATGATTGTCTATGCCCTGATCGTAAACACGGGCGTATTGCTACCCCTGATGAAATCCATCGGGACCCACAAGTCCGTGGACCTGCAGGTGACCATGTGCTTTATCGTCGGGGCCATCGGTCTTCTGGCGGCCATTGTCAATTCCATCCGCAAGCCCCAGAACACCGTACTGGACCGGTTTTTCCTGCAGCCCATGGCCGGCATCATTCTGCTGCTGGGCCTGGCCATGCTGGTCCGCTGGTACGTGGAACCCTGGGTGATCATCGGCAGCAAGAAGCTGGCACCGGTGGTCGGCTTCAAGATTTACAAGGTTCTCAACCTCAACTATGTGGTTCTGGGACTTCTGGTGGGCGTGGTCATCACCAACACCATCGGGATTCCCCGCTTTGCGGCCTCCGGTGTCAAGACCGCCCGCTTCGTTCTCAAGATGGGGGTCATCCTGCTGGGGGCCCGCTACAGTTTTGCCGAGCTGGCCAAATTGGGCGTCTACAGCATCTGGCTGGTGGGGGGCTTCGTCATGGGGACGGTTTTTCTGGTGCTGTGGCTGGGGAATATGTTCAAGCAGCCCAAAACCATGACCGGTGTGCTCTCGGCCGGTATGGGGGTGTGCGGTGTCTCCGCCACGGTGGCCGTGGCTCCGGTGGTGCGGGCCAAGAGCGAGGAAATGGCCTATACCATCGGTACCATTCTTTCCTTCGGCATCATCTGCATGTTCATCTTCCCCACGGTGGGCAAGCTGGTGGGCATGAATCCCACCCAGTTCGGCGCCTGGGCCGGCACCGGCATCCTCAACTCCGCCCAAGTGGCCGCCGCGGCCCTGGCCTTCAACGCCGTGGACATCGCGACCCTGAAAGTCGCTGAGATTTTCAACATCACCCGGGTGCTCTTTCTGCCCATTATCGTGCTCGTACTGGCCACCTGGTTCGGCAAGGAAAGCGGCCAGAAGCTCAATTTCAAGTCGGTCGTCATCGACAAGTTCCCCATTTTCATCCTGGGTTTCCTGCTGCTCTTCCTCATGTCTTCGTTGGGCCTTTTTTCCCCGCCCGATCATTATAAGGGCAAATATGTCGACTTCTCATACAACGATCGTACCCGCATTACCGATAAGGAGTGGGCGGTTCTCAACGGCGCCCTCGATTCCGGTGCCATCACAGGGGCAAATGCCACCGAGATGGCCGCCCTGGAAGATCTCCGCAAGCAACATCAGATTGCCGGCAACTTCGATGACCGCAACAACACGGCCGTTTTCAACAAGGCCGGCCGCGACCGCATGACGGCCCTGGAATCCATCCTGGCCCAGCACAAGGCCAAAGAGGTCGAGATGAGCAAGGATGTTACCAGCGTCATCAAGCATGCCATCCATCAGGTTCACAAGAAATCCAAGACCATCGTGACCTTGACGGACTGCATGATCTGGTTCTTCGCCTTCGGTCTGATCGGGCTGGGCATGCAGATCACCAAAAAAGCCATGGCCCAGGCCGGCGGCTGGCCCCTGGTGATCGGGATCATCTCCGGCGTGACCAAGGCGGCCCTGTCCTTCTTCGTGGTATTGTGGTTTGTCAAGGAAGTTACCCTGAAATAGACGACCGGGCCTGCACGTGCCCGAAATGGAGGTATATCTGTCATGAGTAAAAAACCCGAATCCGCTCCGGCGGATAGCCAGGAAATGGAAGAACGGGCCCTGTCGGTCTTCGCCAGCGAACGCAACGAAGACATTACGGCCCTGATCTTGACCCTGATCACCACCTTTGTGGTGCTGCTGTTCACCAAGTGGATGGTCTGACAAACAATAGCTGCGCCGCGGGTTATGGCTCCCCGCCACCGGAGCGGACAACTTTCCCTCCGCTGGAGCGCCCGCGGCAGCGACGCTGCTAAGCATCTTGTCATACCCATTGGAAATGGATATCCTGCCGGGGTGCGCGACGGGCACCCGGCAGGATTTTCATTTGCCGCGTCCGCGGTTGCCCATTTCCACACCCGATGCCCAAAAAAGCGAGCGATCCGCCATGTTCCGACATATTCTGCTCTGTACCCACGGTACGCCCGGCGCCCGTCAAGCCGAAGCACTCGTCTTCGCAAAGCTCCTGCCGGCCTTTCCCGAGGCCCGCGTGACGGTGCTGACCGTTTTTAACCAAGACTGGGCCCTGATGACAGGGGATGACTGGTTGAATACGTCGGCCACCCGCAATACGTTCCGATCCCACGTGGAAAACCAGCTCTCCCAGGAAACGGCGGCCCACTGGGATACCATCCGGAAACGCTACCCCGCGGCGTCCCGGCATCATTTCATGCACATCTTCGGTCCGGTGGAAGCCACCATTGCCGAGGTGGCGCGCGATCAGGACTGCGATTTGGTGGTCATGGGCGCCTGGCAGAAGAAAAGGGCGCCGGGGTTCAAACACCGGATCACCCCTGAAGGCCTCCATCCCCTTCTATCCGTGCCGCTGATGATCGCGCCGTGAGGAGCCATGGAGAAAGATTACAGTCTTGAACTATCCTTAGAGGCGTTCCCGCAGGACCTGCGCGTGGCGCATCTGTTGGCCGGAGAGACCCTGCTGCGCCTCCACCCCCATTGGTTCGTCGAGACGTTCACCCAGGAAGCAGAGACGGTCACCGCCGACCTGCGGGATTACGCCAGTGACGAACGCTTTCGCCTGCGGTATCGTTGCGGGCCGGGCGCCGGCGATCTGCCGCAGCTGATTTTCGAGGAGGGCCCCCTGCGGGAAATCCGGTTTTTTCTCCAGGGGACCGAACTGCACGCCCGGGTGTGCAGCGATCACCCCCTGGCCGTGCTCGAAGAACGATTCGGCCTGCTGCTGTGGCTGCGCGGCATCCGGGAATACCTGCGCCTTTATGTCCGCCGCAGTCCCAATACCCTTTTGTTCCGGTTCCTGATGAACCGCGTCATGCTCAGGATGAATCCCTCCCAACGCAAGATCAGCATCATGATCACCAAAATTACCGTCGTGGAAATGCTGTTGATTCTGGCCTTGGTGATCGGATTTGTCTATTTCAACCGCTGAGGCCATCGCCGGTGGACGGGTGCCGACGTCGAGTGCCGCCTGGCACGCCAATATAGGCTGCCCCTTGACAGGGTGGTTCTCTTCCGCGGGGAATTGATCGATATCACCGCCTACCGGCATGCACCACCAGGGCATGGTTCACCACGCTTTGCGGCCCGCCAATGCCAACGTGCGCCCGGAGGGCGGTCTTGGCCGGCTCGATTTCGGTATCGCCGCCCGGCGAAACCAGCCCGATCCCGTCACCGCCCGCGGTATGGGCTTCCCGGGTGATGTATGCTATCGGGCCCCGGGACCATGGGCTGGCCAGCGGAGGGATGCCAGGGCCGACATCGACACCCTGGGCCTTGTATCGCATGCTGACGGGGTACTTGCCTTATCCGGACAGCAGCCCGCCTGCACCCTCAAGCTTCGCAGCGGCGGCCACATGCCGCCCCCCTTCCCTCAAAGTCCTGGACTATCCAAGACCCTCGAAAAAGTGATCTTAAACCCCACGGCCGCCGATAGGCAGGCGTACAAGACCTGGGTGCAAGACCTGGGTGGAAGACCAGGGAGAGGATTTGGTCGAGGCCGTCCGGAAGTCCGGAGAGCGATCTTGACAAACTGCTATGGATGTGGAATTTTTACAAATTACGCGTATTTACTTTGTCGTGAAACGCCCACCGGAATCGATGCCGCCAAGGAACCGATTACGGCCATGCCCACCACGCGGGGTACGACCATACCATGGACGATGGACGCCAGAAAGAAACACTGCTCTTTGTCGATGACGAAGAAAATATCCTCGATATCGCCAGCGAATATTTTCAGTTCAAAGGCTTCGAACTCCTGACCGCCCGCAATGGTCGGGAGGCGGTACGGGTACTGGAAAGCGAGCACGTGGACTGTTGTTTCACCGACATCAATATGCCGGAGATGGACGGCTTGGCCCTGGCCGAGCATATCCATTACACGGACAACACCATTCCGGTGATTGTCATGACCGGCTATCCCTCCCTCGACAATACGATTGCCACCCTCAAAAACGGGGTGGTGGACTTTCTCATCAAGCCGGTCAACCTGGAACAGATGGAACTGGCCGTACGCCGGGTCCTGCGCCAGCGGCGGTTGTTCGTGGAGAACATCCTGCTGCAAAAGGAAGTCGAACAGAAGGAGCGGCTGGAGAAGCTCAATCACGAACTCGTCACCAAGATCGAAGAGCTCAACCTGATCAACCGCATCATGAGCGATTTTGCGGCCATCGGTTCGACCACCGATGTCTTCGCGCGGGTGGTGGACCTGGCCCTGGAAATCGCCCACGCGGATTTGGCCCAGTTCCTCGTGATGAACGAACATGTCGAGCGGCCCTTTGAAGTCGTTTCGGCGGCCAACCCCAAGTACCCCGGGCTGGAAGGAGTCTGCCTGTCGGATGCGCTGGTGGCCGGTGTGGTGGGTGACGAATTGCCCCTGCTGGTGGACGGCCGTCAGGGGCCGGACATACTGCCCTCCACCATTGGAGCGGCCCTTCTGGTGCCCATGACCATTCGCCAGAAGGTCTTTGGCGTCCTCACGGCGGCAGTTGGCCGGGGGAATGCCTGCTTTTCGGAAAAAGATCTCTACTACCTGTCCTTCATCGCCCGCAATGCGGCCCATGCCATCGAGAACCTGGCCCTCTACGAAAATATTTATCAGAATCTGTTCGCGACCCTGTATGCCTTCGTCAATGCCCTGGAGGCCCGCGATCCCTACACCCAGCAGCATTCCGAACGCGTGGCCCGGCTGGCGATTCTGCTGGGGCAGGAGATGGGCTGCACCCCCGAAGAATTGGATATTCTGCATTTCTCGGGGCACCTGCACGATATCGGTAAAATCGGTATCCGGGATGACATCCTGCTGAAAAGCAGCGGACTGACCTGCGAAGAATATGAAAAGATCAAGGAGCATCCCCAGATCGGCGCCAACATCGTCGGGCAGCTGGGGTTATGGGAGCGTGAAAAGGACATCATCCGCTACCACCATGAGCACTTCGACGGCACGGGCTATCCCGAAGGGCTGCAGGGAGAGGCCATCCCCTTTCTGTCCCGCCTGTTGGCCGTAGCCGACGTGTTCGATGCCATGGCGTCGGGACGCGCCTATCGCAAGAAAATCGAGGAGTCCGTCGTCTTGAAAACCATATGCGAGCGGGCCGGAGCCCACTTCGATCCCCGGGTCGTGGATGTCTTGCGGCGTCTTTACGCGGAAGGGCGTCTCCCCGCCACTTCCGACGCCTGAGCCGAGCCGGCCCGCGACGCGCCCCTTCGCAACCCCCCCTTCGGCACTCCACCACCGATTCAGCGCTACCTGGCCATCTTCCCGGAAATCCATTCCGGACGACAGCTCCCTGATGTTGGCCCTAGAGGCGTTTCAGAATCTGGCTGCGTTCCCCGCGATCGAGGTCGTCCAGGGCAAACGCCAATGCGGCCTCCAGCAGGTTGGATTTGTTGTCGATGGCGGCGCCGGCCAGTTTCAGTTCGTGGAACTTGCGGTCGAAACGTTCGATCAGCTGCACAGAGAGATAAAAACCGGCCTTTTTCTTGGGTTTGGGGGGTGCGGCCGGGGACGTGCCCGTGGCCGAGCGCATCGGATCGACCGGCGAGTTTTCGAAAAAATCCGGCAGGTCTTTGGCATCAGGCATCATGGGTTATCCTCCGTACCAGCTGGTTGTAATCCATTGCGCCGGCGGCATGGCGGCTGTACTCGAAGATGCTCTGGCCGCTGGAAGGCGCTTCGGTCAAACGGACATTATAGTGGATGGGTTCGCAGATCTGTTTGCGGAACAGACGCCGCAGGATGTTGTAGATTTCTTCGCTGTGACGGGTACGTCGGTCATACAGGGTGGGCAGGACATACTTCAGCTGAAGCTCCTGGTTCAGGCGCTGGGCGGACATCAGGTAGCCGAAAAAGGTCTTCAGGCCTTCCAGGGCCGGTCCTTGCAGGGCCACCGGGCAAAGCACTTCCGTGGCCGCCATCAGGATGTTGACGCTGAGGACGTCCCACCCCGGAGCGCAGTCGAATATAAGGTAGTCCAGGGCGCCGTCCCGCGGGACCAGGGCTTGGGCCAGGACGGATTGGCGAATATCCCGGGGCTGCTCCCCCAGCCAGTTTTTCAATTCCACCAGACTGATGCCGCCCCCCAGTAGCCACAGATTTTCCCGCGCCGGGAAAAGCGCTTCCTTTTTAGCCACAGTCTTGCCCTGGACATCCGCCCCGGTGATGAATTCGTACAGACCGTAGGGCGGGGCGACCCCCAGGAATTTGGCTGTTTGTCCCTGGGTATCGCAGTCCACGATCAGGACCCGATGACCTGCCAGGGCCAGGCCATGGGCCAGATTGACGGCCGTGGTGGTCTTGCCGACGCCGCCCTTGGCCATTGCAACCGCAAGTTTACGCATGGTTTCGCAAGCCTCCCTCTTCCCTTGTAGAATTCTTCTGTTATACTATTCGCACCCACATGACAATCCCTTTCTATCGTCAGGCGCCTTCGGGCAACGGCCGTCCCGCCCGAGACCCCAAGCCATGTTATCCGGCCATGGGTCTGGAAGCCTTCGGTTGACACGAATGGCATTCAAAAATATAAAGTGGCCTAACGCCGGTTGACCACCTGTTTTACAGGTCGCCCTTCACTTATTTTGCATTTCCGGGACATCGCTTCGCATGACTTACGATAAAAAGGCCTCCCCTCAGATGTCTGCGGAAATGCCTGGAGGCGCGGCAACACCCGCTCGTTCCCCGCGTCCAGACATCGGTGGAACGACGGATATCGATTTGACCCGTCTGCAGCGGGAACGCCAGGCCTTCCACATCTTGACCGAGGCGGCTATTTCCCAGGACGATTTGCCGGCGATCTGTCACAAGGTTCTCGCCGACCTTCTGGATGTACTCGGTTTCGATTGCGCCACCCTGTGGCTTTACGATCCGGTAACCCGTTTGCTGAACCCGATCGCTGTTCTGGATCACCGGGAACAGCGGATGAGGGACCAATTCCCCCCCCAATCCATTGACGATCAGCACTACATCGGGGCGTTAGTGGCCCGGCAGGGCGAGCCGGTGTTCGCGCCGGATGTGAAGGCGCATCCCATCGGCCAGACCCATGCCCTGCGGATCCGGGAGCTGGGGTTCAGAAGTTTCATTGCCTTTCCCATTGCCGATGCGTCCGGGGCGCTGATCGGCGTGGTTCAGATCAATGCCAGCCAGGCGCGTTCCTTCAGCCCGGGCGACCGCACGTTTTTCGAGGCGGTGGCCCGGATGTTCGGCACGATCATCGAACACCGCCAGGCGGTGGACGCCCTCAGGAAGAGCGAGGCAAGTTATCGCACCCTTTTCGAGAACGCTCCGGCCGCCCTGTGGGTGGAGGACTTGTCCGGCGTCAAACGCTACCTCAATGAGCTGCGGGCGGCGGGGGTCACCGACCTGGCCGAACATTTCAAGCGTCATCCGGGCGCCGTGGCGGAATGTGCCGCCCTGATCCGGATACTCGATGTCAATCGGCAGTCCCTCGAACTTTATCAGGCCCGGGACAAAAAGGCGCTCATGACGGGCCTGCCTAAAATTATGACCCCCCAGGCGCTCGATGGCCTGACCAGGGAACTGGTGGCCATCGATGCCGGCCAAACCCGTTCCGCCACAGAGGTGGAGAATCTCACCCTGACGGGCGAGAAGCGGCAGCTGGTGATGCAGTGGTTCGTGGCGCCGGGCCATGAGAACGATTACGGGCGCGTGCTCCTGTCATTTCTGGATGTGACCGCTACCCGGGCCTTGGAGGCCCAGCTGCTGCAGTCCCAGAAGATGGAATCCGTGGGCACGCTGGCCGGCGGGATCGCGCACGATTTCAACAATATCATGCAGGCCATCAGCGGCTACACCCAGCTGATGCTGTGGGATCGCGGGCCGGACGATCCGGATTACGCCAACCTGTGTGCTATCGAGCAGGCCGCCGAACGGGCCAGCAAACTGACGCGCCAGCTGCTGACCTTCAGCCGCAAGGTGCCCAGCGCACTGAAGCCGGTGAACCTCAACGTGGAAATCGAGAATGTCGGCAAAATCCTGGCCCACACCATTCCCAAAATGATTCGCATCGAGCAGCGCCTGGCAGGGGATCTTTGCATGGTCAATGCCGATCGTTCCCAACTCGAACTGGTTCTGATGAACCTCGGCATCAACGCCAGCAATGCCATGCCCGATGGCGGGCACCTCGTTTTCGAGACCCGCAACGTTTTCCTTCACCAGGACGACCCCTCGGCCTCGCATCTCGTGGACGGGGAGGGCGCCTATGTGCTGCTGTCCGTCTCCGATACCGGGCACGGCATGGATAGGGAAACCCGGGGGCGGATATTCGAGCCCTTTTTTACGACCCGGGATATCGGCCAGGGGTCCGGTCTGGGACTCGCCATGGTCTATGGGATCATCAAGAACCACCACGGCCACATTCTGTGCACCAGCGAACCGGGGCAGGGGGCCTGCTTCGCCATCTATCTGCCGGCCATTCCCGCGCCGCGGGTCGTGGGGGGCGATCAGATGCCCGTGGAAGCGACACAGCCCGCGGGCCGTGAAACCATATTGGTGGTCGACGACGAAGCCGCGATCCTGGACCTGGCCGAGACCCTGCTGGGACGTTTCGGCTACCGGGTCCTGCGGGCCGAAAACGGTGAGCAGGCCTTAACGGTCATGGCTGCCCAGGAAAAGCCCGTGGACCTCGTCATCCTGGATCTCAACATGCCCGGCATGGGCGGGCATCAGTGTCTGGCAACCCTGCGGGCGGATTACCCCCGGGTGCCGGTCCTGGTGGCCAGCGGTTATTCTCCCGACGGATCGGGTGGCGAATCTCAGGTGGCCGGGGCCGCCGGATTCATCGGAAAACCCTACCACCTCAAGGAAATGCTGCGCGTGGTGCGTAACGTCATCGATACCGGCGCGCCCTAAATCCGTGGAGAGGGGACGCCGATGCCCCATCGGGATCATGAAGGCCAACAGCCTTCCTTGGGATCAACCTGAATGTTAGCCGAGCCACTGGATGCCCAGCGCCGTCAGTTATAAGGATATTTTCGACACCACCAGCAATGGCGTTCTGGTCACCGATGCCAAAGGCTGCCTGACCCATATCAACCCGCAGGCCGAAAAAATACTGGGATTCAATGCCCGCCGCCATGTCGGCCGCCTCATCTCCGACCTGCTGCCCCTGACCGGCCCCCAGGTCATGACTTGTATCGCCAGCGGTGAATCCAACCTGGGGCACATGATCAAGGGCAAGGTCGTCGACCTGGTTTTGTTTATTACCCCCATCAAGACGGCCGACGGACACGTGCGCGGCGCCATGTGCACCTTTCAGGAGATGGGGCAGTTCGAGCTGTCAGTGCGCAAGATGGAATCCTATCAGCGGCTGAACCGTGAGCTGGCCGCGATCTTCGATGCCTCCTCGGACGGACTCTGGGTGTGCGACCACGAGGGGCAGGTGATCAACATCAACAAAGCCTCGGCCCAGCTCAACGGGATCAAGGCCGAGGAAATCATCGGCCAGCACATCGGTGACCTGGTGGCCAGGGGGTTTTTCGACCGGTCGGTCACCCTGGAGGTGATCGAGACCCGGCGCCAGGTCAGCATCATGCAGTTTGTCAAACGGACCAACCGCTATCTCCTGGCAACGGGCACCCCGGTCTTCGACGATCAGGGGCAGCTGCACATTATCGTGGTCAACGAACGGGACATGACCCAGTTGAACGTTATCCGCCAGGAACTCGAGCAGACCCAGATGGTCACGGAAAAAATGCGCGACGAGTTGACCGAGCTGCGCTTGATGGCGCTCAAGGATCAGGCCATCATCGCCGAAAGCAAGGAAATGCGCGGCGTCCTGACAGCGGCCCTGAAGCTGGCCCGGCTGGACGCCTCCAACATCCTGCTTTTGGGAGAGTCCGGAACGGGCAAGGGCTTGATGGCCCGGTTCATCCACATGAACGGCAGCCGGCGCAAAAAGCCCTTTATCCCCATCAATTGTGCGGCCCTGCCGGAAAGTCTGCTGGAGGCGGAGCTTTTCGGCTATGAGCGCGGTGCTTTTACCGGAGCCCGTGAGCAGGGCAAAGCCGGATTGTTCGAGCTGGCCCACGAGGGCACGCTCTTCCTGGACGAAATCGGCGATTTGCCGCTGCCCCTGCAGGCCAAGCTGCTTAAATATCTGGACGATCACGAAATCCTGCGTCTGGGCGGGGTGAAGGCACGCACCATCGACTGCTCGATCATCGCCGCCACCAACCGGGATATCGAGGGGCTGGTGAAACGCCGTCAGTTTCGCGAGGATCTCTATTTTCGTCTGAATGCCTTTACACTGCGGATACCCCCTCTGCGCGCACGCCCCGAAGACATCTTCGAGCTGATCCGTTTCTATCTGCAACGCTACAGCCGGACCTACCGGACCCGGCGCAAGCTCATGCCGGAAACTCTTGAGAAACTCCAGAACTATGCCTTTCCGGGCAATGTCCGGGAACTGAAGAACCTCATCAAGCGGGCCGTCGTCATGGGGGAGAGCGAGATGCTGGACGGCTTCCTCAACCGGAGCCTGGAGGCGGTGCACGCTTCGGGAAAATCCGATCGGTTGGCTCCCTCCGGCCGCACCTCGCTGACCGACGAGGTGAATGCTTACGAAAAGCAACTTTTCCAGAGCGCCGTCCGCCAGTGCCGAACCACCCGCGAGTTGTCAGCCGCCCTGGGTATCAGCCAACCTACGGTGGTGCGGAAAATGAAAAAATACGGGTTGGGCTTTGCGATTGATTCATAAATGAATCATGAAAATGGTTCAACTATTTGAATTCTTAACTAAAAATATATAATCGTATATGATCTGATTATGAATCTATAAAAAAATAAATAAATTAAATAGGTTATATTTTTTAAGATTCTATTATGAATCACCGCTCCGGTCGTCACCCTATTCCATGCCGTTGAATCCCTGCTATGTCCTGCCCATGGCCGCTTCGCCAGACCTGGCCCGCAAGTTGCAGCGCGGTACGGTTTTCAATCACCACCCAAACGGTTTGCCATCAGAGGAGGCACAATGGAAGCAACATCCCCAACGGAAGCGTTAGGCCGGACCCGGGCGCAGGTGATGGCCAAAGGATACGCCAGCGGCACGGCCACCTATGTGGATCATGCCCGGGGCGCGATGCTCTACGACATCGAGGGGCGCGAATACATCGACTTCGCCGGCGGCATCGCCGTGATGAATGTGGGCCACTCCCACCCCAAAGTCGTTGCGGCGATCCAGGATCAGGCGGCCAAATTCACCCATACCTGTTTCATGGTGCTGCCCTATGCCCCGGCCGTCGATCTGGCCGAGCGTCTCTGCGGGCTGGTCCCGGGGGACTTCGACAAAGCCGCCATGTTTATCAACAGCGGCGCCGAAGCCGTGGAGAACGCCGTCAAGATCGCCCGCTACGCGACCAAACGCCAAGGCATCATCTGCTTCGACAACGCCTTTCACGGCCGGACGCTCATGGGCATGAGCCTCACCAGCAAGGTCAAACCCTACAAATTCGGTTTCGGCCCCTTTGCGCCTGAAATCTATCGCATGCCTTACGCCTACTGCTACCGCTGCCCCTTCGGGTTGCACTATCCGGACTGCCAGACCGCCTGTGCGGACCACCTGGAGTCGTTTCTGATCTCCCATGTGGCCCCCGAGAATACGGCCGCCCTCATAGCCGAGCCGATTCAGGGGGAGGGCGGCTTTATCACCCCGCCGCCGGAATACTTCCCCAAGCTCAAGCGCATCTGCGAGAAGTACGGCATCCTGTTTGTCGCCGACGAGATCCAGACCGGCATCGGGCGCACCGGCAAGATGTTCGCCATGGAGCACTGGGGGGTGGCGGCCGATATCACCACGGTGGCCAAGAGCCTGGCGGCGGGAATGCCGCTGAGCGCCGTGGTGGGCCGCAAGGACATCATGGACAGCGTGCATCTCTCTGGCGTCGGCGGGACATACGGGGGCAATCCCCTGTCCTGTCGGGCGGCCCTGGCCGTGCTGGAGATCTTCGAAACCGAAGATCTCCTTGCCAAAGGTCAGGCCCTGGGAGAAAAGCTGCGTCAGCGATTTGATCAGTTTCAGAACCAATTCGAGATCATTGGCGACGTGCGGGGCATCGGGCCCATGCTGGCCCTCGAATTGGTGGAAGACCGGGAAACCAAAACCCCCGCCGGGGATGCCGCCAAAAAGCTGGTGGCCTACTGCCACGAAAAGGGGCTGATCCTCCTGGCGTGCGGCGGCTACGGCAATGTCATCCGGGTGCTGATGCCTCTGGTGATTACGGACGAACAACTGGAAAAGGGGCTGGCCATCATGGCCGACGGGCTGGCGGCCCTGACCAACTGATATGAATCGATTCTCCCTCGGAGAAGCCTGCTCCTGGATCGAGATCAAGCGCCGCCTTGATCCGGCCTGGAGCTATGTGGTGATCGAAACAACGGCGGCGACATCCGGTGCCGATATTTTTGACAGCATCGTGACGCTCCTTTCGGAACATGCCGACGGGATCCGGTCCCAGGAGATCTGCCGGGAAAGGGAATCCGGTAAATTGTTGCTGCTGGTGCAACTGAATCCGAATAAGGCCGAGGCGGTGAAAGAGGTGCTGCTCGATCCGCGGCTGCCGCCATCGGTTACGGTTTATTTTTACAACCATTCCCTGCACGGGGAACAATGCTGACGGCATCCCTGAGGTGCCTGGAGAAACCCTAGAAAGGAGTATTTATTATGCCGCGAGACGTGGCCCTGGCCCTATCTGAAACTGAGCGCATGGTGAACCTGATCGTGACCCCGGATACCGAGGTGACTGAGGAGGATCGGCGCCGGATCGCCAAGGAGACCGTCGAAAATTTTGGCAACCACATCAACAAAGGTTTTCTGGAATACCGGAAGTCCGTCACCGAAACGAGTGATTTTGCCGTCACCGAGTGGTATGGCCAGGGATCCAAGATGGTCGACGCGCTGGGCCGGGAATTCATTGACATGCTGGGCGGGTTCGGCCTCTATACAGCCGGCATCCGTCATCCCAAGATCATCGCCGCGGTCAAGGCCCAACTGGACCGCAGCCCCCAGTACAGCCAGGAGATGCTCGATCCCCTGCGGGCCCATCTGGCCAAAGTGCTGGCCCTGCTGACGCCGGGGGATATCCAGTACGGATTTTTTGCCAACAGCGGCACCGAGGGGGTGGAGGGTGCCATGAAACTGGCCAAGCTCTACACCCGCAAAAAAGGATTCATCTCGATGCTCAAGGGATTTCACGGCAAGACCCTGGGCGCCCTGTCCCTGATGGGAAAATCCGTCTTTCGCGAACCCCTGCTGCCGCTGCTGGAGGGGGTGCGGCACGTCCCCTTCGGGGATGCCGAGGCCGTGGAGACCATGCTGGCTTCGGCCAAGGCCGTGGGCAGCGGAATCGCCGCCGTGGTGGCCGAGCCCATCCAGGGGGAAGCCGGCGCCATCGTACCGCCCGACGACTTCTGGCCGCGCTTGCGGGAATTGTGCGACTATTACGGGGTCTTGCTGATCGCCGATGAAGTCCAGACCGGATTCGGACGCACCGGCAAGATCTTCGGAGTCGACCACTGGGATGTGGCCCCGGATATCATGTGTCTCGGCAAAGCGCTGGGGGGCGGGGTCGTTCCCATGTCGGCCTTCCTGTCCACCCCCAAGATTTGGTCCTGCCTGGAACCCAATCCGTTTATGCATACCACCACCACGGGGGGCAATCCGCTGGCCTGCGCCGCGGCCCTGGCTCAGATCAACGTGCTCCTTGCCGAGGATCTCGCGGGTCAGGCGGCGACCAAAGGTGCCTATATTATAGAAAAATTGAACGGATTGAAGCAACAGTATCCGGGCATTCTGGCGGATGCCCATGGCAAGGGCCTGCTGATCGGTATGGAATTTCCTTCGGACACGACCGGCTACGCGGTGGCTTCGGGCCTGTTCAGCCGCGGTGTGTTGACGGCCGGCACCCTGACCAACTCCAAGACGATCCGCATCGAACCGGCGCTCAATGTGCCCATGGAGATCGTCGACGAGATGCTCAACCGGCTGGAAGACACGTTCAAGAGCATTTCCTAATGGTTTGGTGTACCCCCCGGGGCGGCCCGGGAAAGGAGGCCCTGATGAAACTGATCAAAGTCGATCTGACAGCGAAAACCATTCAAACCGAGGATCTCCCTTCCGCATACGAAGGACTTGGCGGTCGGGCCCTGACCTCGAACTACATCAACGACCATGTGCCCGCCGGGTGTGATCCCCTGGGGCCGGAAAACCTGCTGATCTTCGCCCCAGGCTATTTCAGCGGCACGCCCCTGGTCAACACCAGCCGGCTTTCCGTGGGCGCCAAGAGCCCGCTGACCGGCGGCATCAAGGAAAGCAACGTGGGGGGCACGGCGGCGGCCGCTTTGGCCAACCTGGGCATTTCGGCCCTCGTGGTGGAGGGTCAGGCCCCCGAAGGGGAGTCCTGGCTGCTCAAGATCGATGCGCAAGGGCAGGTAGCGTTGCTGGACGGTGCCGACTGCCGCGGCCTGCGCACCTATGCCCTGGCGGAGAAGCTTCTCGCGGCCCACGGCCCCAAGAACAATATCACCTGCATCGGGCCGGCGGGAGAGGATCTGCTGAGTGCGGCCTCCATCCAGACCACCGACCTGGACGACCATCCCTGCCGGGCGGCCGGCCGCGGCGGCCTGGGGGCGGTCATGGGCTCCAAGGGACTCAAAGCGCTGATCGTCAGCCGTTCGGGCAAGGCCGCCGATCCTCTGGCCGATCCGGCGGCCTTCAAGGCGGCGGCCAAGGCTTACGCCCAGGCGGTCAAGGCCGACGAATTCAGCGGCGAGATCCTGCCCGAGCTGGGCTCGGCCTGCCTGGTGGAGGCCATCAACGAGGTGGGGGCCTTTCCGACCCGCAATGCCCGGGAGGGCCAGTTCGAGGACGCCGACAAGATCAGCGGGGAGGCCATGGCCCGCATCATTCGTGAGCGCGGCGGCAAGACCACCCACAAGGGCTGCGCCCAGTGCATCATCGACTGCTCCAACGAGTACGTGGATGCGGACGGCAAGTATGTCACTTCTTCGCTGGAGTACGAGACCATCTGGTCCATGGGCGGCATGATCGGCAACGGCGACCTGGACGCCATCGCCCGGCTCGATTTCCTCTGCGACGACATCGGGCTGGACACCATCAGTACCGGGGTGGCCATCGCCGTGGCCATGGATGCCGGCTACAAATCCTTCGGCGACGCCCAGGCCGCCATCGCCATGGTGGAGGAAGTGGCGCAAGGCACCGCCTTCGGCAAAATCATCGGCAGCGGGCCGGCGGCTGTGGGCAAGCACTTCAACCATGAGCGGGTGCCGGTCATGAAGGGCCAGAGCATGGCGGCCTACGACCCCCGCGCCATCCAGGGTATGGCGGTCACCTATGCCACCTCGCCCATGGGGGGCGACCATACGGCCGGCTGGGTGGTGGACCAGAACCTGGAAGCCTTCGGCGGCACCCTCGACCGGTTTTCGGCCGAAGGGCAGGTGGAGGCCTCCCGCAACACCCAGATTCACATGGCAGCGGTAGATACGGTGGGCATCTGTGATTTTGCCCAGTCCGGCCTGGCCGCCGAGGGGGGGATGGACAACGTCTACCGGATGGTGGCCGCCAAATCCGGCCAGCCCTTCGGCGAAGACGACTGGCAGGCACTGGGGCTGCGGGTGCTGAAGGCCGAGCGGGCCTTCAACCGGCGGGCCGGCTTCACGGCGGCCGACGACCACCTGCCGCGCATGTTCTATGAAGAACCCCTGCCGCCCCACAACAAGGTGGTGGTCATCAGTCCGGAGGAGCTTGAAAATACCTTTGATTTCTAAAGGTGGCATTGATGCAGGTGCAGGTTAAACTTTACGGCACCCTGGGCAAGCAGGTGCCCGGCTACGACCACCGGCAGGGTTTGGCGGTGGAGGTGGCCGAGGGAGCTAACGTGGCGGATCTCATGGCCCGGATCGGCGTTCCCTTGAAGAAGATCGGGATGGTCTCCCTGGACGGTCGTCTGGCCGGCCGGGAAGCCAGCCTGCAAGCCAATATGCTGGTCAAGGTTTTTCATCCGATTTTCGGCGGTTAGTAAGGAGAAGGTGGAATGGACGGCTGTTACGGCCAGGTTTTAAAAATCGATCTCAACACCCGGCAGTGGCGGGTGGAAGAAGTCCCGGAGGATATCCAGCAGACGTATCTGGGGGGCAAGGGGCTGGCCACTCACCTGCTTCTGGAGAACAATCCGGCCGGGGTCGATCCGCTGGCGCCGGAAAACACCCTCATCTTCGCCACCGGTCCGGCCACGGGCAGCGCCGTGTGGGGCGGCTGCCGCTACGGGGTGTACACCAAATCCCCCCAGACGGGCTTTTATGCGGAATCCTACTCCGGCGGCAAGGTGCCCGAGGCCATAGCCGCCACCGGGTACGATGCGGTGCTGATCCAGGGGGCCTGTGCCGCTCCGACGGTCCTGGCGATCTACCCGGACCGGGTGGATTTTCACGACGCCGGCGATCTCTGGGGCCAGGATACCTATGCCAGCGAGGATGCCGTTCTGGCGCGCTTCCGGCGCGATGATGCCGGCTACAAGCGTCCGGGGGCGGTGGTCATCGGCCCGGCGGCCGAAAAGGGGATCCGTTTTGCCCTGATCAAGAACGACCGCTGGCGCAGCGCCGGGCGCACCGGGGTGGGCGCGGTCCTGGGCGCCAAACGGGTCAAGGGGATTCTCTTCCAGGGCGACCGCCAACGGCCCCTGCACGACGGGGAGGCGGTGCGCGCCTTGGCCAAGAACCTGGTGAAAGAGGGCAAGGACAACCCGGGGGTCAAGGCCTACAAGGCCATGGGAACCTCCCAGATGGTCAAGATCATGAATGCGGCCAAGGCCTTTCCCACCCGCTACTGGTCCCGGGGGACCTGCCCGCACTGGGAGGAGATCGGCGCCGACGCCCTGCACACGCGCTGCGAAGTCGAGCCCCACGCCTGCTTGAAGTGCTTCATGGCCTGCGGTCGGATGAGTCGGGTCAAGGAAGGGCCCCATGCCGGGCTCACGATCGAAGGACCGGAATACGAGACCATATACGCCTTCGGCGGTCTGTGCATGATCGATTCCATCGAAGGGATCATCTACCTCAACGACATCTGCGACCGTCTGGGCATGGACACCATCACGGCCGGCAACCTGTGTGCCTTTACCATCGAGGCGGTACGTCGGGGCAAGGTCAATTTCGCGGTGGATTACGGCGATGTCGACGGCGTGGCCGCCTTGCTGCGGCTGATTGCCGCCCGGGAAGGCCTCGGCGCGGTGCTGGCCGAGGGACTGCGCCATGCCGCCGCCCGGTGGGACCTCGAAGACATCGCGGTGCATGTCAAGGGCATGGAGCCGGCCGGCTACGATCCGCGCCCCCTCAAAGGCATGGGGCTGGCCTACGCCACTTCCGACCGAGGGGCCTGCCACCTGCGGACGACGTTTTACAAGCCCGAACTCAGCGGGATGATCGATCCGGGCCAGGTGGAGGGCAAGGCCGAGCTGTTCATCGACTTCGAGGACCGCTTGACCCTTTTCGACACCCTTATTTTGTGCCGGTTTTACCGGGATCTTTATCCCTGGGAGGCCCTCCGGGAGATGCTGAAGGCCCTCACCGGGATCGACGAGGATATTGCCGGCCTGCGCCAAAGGGCGGCGGCCATCGCCACCCTCACACGGCGCTTCAACATCCGGGAGGGTCTGACCTCCCAGGACGACCGTCTGCCCCGCCAGTTGCATCGCCGCCTGGAAGATTCGGAGCAGGTGGTCACTGAGGAAGAGATTCATACCATGGTGCAGGACTACTACCGGTTGCGCGGTTGGGATGCGCAGGGCTCGCCCTAATTGGCGCTTTGCTCTGCCGCATCCTTTGGCAAACGTCCATCAACTTCACTACGACCTGGAATTTAGGGACCTATGAATCAGAACCAGCAAACCGATACCGAAAAAGGGTTGACCGCCAAGCATGTCTGCAAGACCTTCGGCAAGGTCAAAGCCCTTGACGACGTCACCCTGGATGTGCATCCGGGTGAATTTTTTACCCTGCTGGGGCCCTCGGGCTGCGGCAAGACGACCCTGCTGCGCATTATCGCCGGTCTGGAACTGGCCGACTCCGGCCAGATTTTTACGGGCGGGCGGGATATCACCGGCCTGCCGGCCATCAAACGCCCGGTCAACACCGTTTTCCAGAGCTACGCCCTGTTTCCCCACCTGAGCATTTATGAAAACGTGGCCTTCGGCCTGCGGTCGCGCAAATTCCCCGAAGCCGAAATCAAGAAGCGGGTCAACCGCCGACTGGAGATGCTGGACCTGGCGGAGATGTCCAATCGTCACCCCCACCAGTTATCCGGAGGGCAGAAGCAGCGGGTGGCCCTGGCCCGCGCGCTGGTCAACGAGCCGGACGTTCTCCTGCTGGACGAACCCATGAGCGCCCTGGATGCGCGCCTGCGGGCCCAGGTCCAGGAAGATTTGCGGCGTCTGCAGCGCAAGCTGGGTCACACCTTTATCCTGGTCACCCACGACCAGGCCGAGGCCTTGGTCTGCAGCGATCGGCTGGCCGTGATGCGCCGTGGCCGGGTGGTCCAGATCGGCACACCGGAGCAGGTCTACGACAACCCCCGGGACAGCTTCGTGGCCAAGTTCCTGGGCGCGGCCAACCTCATTCCAGGCAAGCGAGCACCGGGGGGCATCGAAACGGAACTGGGTTTTCTGGCGCTGGACAAGACGCCGCCCTGGGAAGAGGGCACTGTGGCCATCCGTCCCGAGTGGATCCGTATCGGCGAGACGCCGCCCGAGCGCAATGGTATCCATGCCCGGGTTGCGGAAATCGTCTATCGGGGCACCAACTTCGACCTCTGGCTGGAACCGGGGCGCCTGCGCGTCCGTACGAGTTCCTACAAGCGAATCGAACTGGGCCGGGAGGTCTGGGTCGAACTGGCTCCCAACGAACTTGTCATCCTGGAAGAAGACCATGTCTAATGCGCTTTTATCCTGGTACGGGGAGCTGACGACCCGCGGGCGCCTCCTCAAACGCGGTTCCGCGCTGCTGATGCCGGGCATGCTGTGGCTGATGCTGTTTCTGGTCCTGCCGGGCTTGGTGCTCGTGGTGGTGAGCTTCGCCACCCGCGGCGCCTACGGTCAGCTGGAATGGACCTTTACGGTGGAAAACTACCAGCGTCTAGCCGGGTTCTCGCTTTTCGGCTGGACATCAGACTACCTGATCATCCTGTGGCGCTCGGTGGTGGTGGCCCTGGTCACCACCCTGGTTTCGGTAGTGCTCTCCTATCCGCTGTGTTTCTTCATTGCGGCCCGCTCGGAGCGCAGCCGCTACATGTGGCTGACCCTGGTGATCATTCCCTTCTGGACCAACATGGTCATCCGAGCCTACGCTTGGTTTCTGATCCTGGCGCCGGAAATGCCCTTTGCCAAAATCGCCGCCTTTTTCGGATTCATCCCGGACGGCATGCCGCTCTACCCCAATGCTTTTGCGGTCTACCTCGGCATGGTCTCCATGTTTCTGCCGTTTGTGACCTTACCCCTTTTCGCCAGTGTCGAACGGATCGACTGGGCCCTGGTGGAGGCCGCCCAGGACCTCTACGCCTCGCCGGTGCGGGTTTTCACCCAGGCCATTTTGCCCCAGACCATGCCCGGGCTTTCCGTGGGCATCATCCTGACTTTCGTGCCGGCCATGGGGATGTTCGTGGTGCCGGACCTGCTGGGCGGCGCCAAATACATGCTGGTGGGCAACCTTATCCAGCAACAGTTCGGGTCCAGCCGCGACTGGCCCTTCGGGGCGGCCATCAGCATGGGCCTCATGGTGCTCACCATGATCGGGCTGCACATCTACCGGCGCAAGGGCAAGGAGATCGAATACGTATGAGACGCAATCACCTGATCACGGTTACCCTGTCCCTGATGACCATGGCATTTTTGTATCTGCCCTTGATCGGGGTGGCCGTCTTTTCCGTCAACAGTGCCCGGCGGGGGCTGGTCTGGAAGGGGTTCACCCTGAGTTGGTACACCAAGCTCTTCGAGAACGAGTGGATCTTGGAGGCGGCCTGGAACACCCTGGTGCTGGCCCTGGTTTCGACGGTCATCGCGACGGTTCTGGGGACGATCCTGGCCATCGGCATGGACCGCTTCCCCTGGAGCAAGCGCACCAACGGCTTTCTCGATATCATTCTCCACATCCCCGTGGTCATCCCGGACATCATCTTGGCCGCCGCTCTGGTGGTGGCCTTCGGTCTGCTGCGGGTGGTTTCCTCGATTTTTGAACCGGGACTGATCAACATGATCATCGGACACATCACCTTCCAACTGGCTTTCGTGGCGCTGGTGGTGCGCAGCCGCCTGGTGGCCATCGGCAGCGAGGTGGAGGAAGCCGCCCGGGATCTTTTCGCCAGCAACTGGTATCTTCTGCGCAAGGTCATGCTGCCCCTGCTCATGCCCGGCATCATTGCCGGCGGCATGCTGGCCTTTACGCTTTCGCTGGATGATTTTGTGATCAGCTTTTTTACGGCCGGCCCTGAATCCCAGACCCTGCCGCTCTTCATTTTTGCCGCCGTGCGACGCGGGGTGACGCCCCAGATTCATGCCCTGTCTACCCTGGTCATGTTGATTACGGTCGTGCTGGTGGTGGCGACCGAACGATTTACGCGCAGTAAGGAGAAAGAATAACAACGGGCGCACCGGACATCGCGATCGGGATCGCCATCGAAAATTCGATTCCGATAGCGATTTCGATTTGGATGGGATATTATGCGTTGATTTTTACGAGGGAGAGGCAATCACAGGCAACCTGATAGGGAAGGAGAAGGAAGATGCGCAAGTTGACGCTGTTCGTGGTGGTTCTGGCATTGTTGGCCGTACCGTTGGCGGCCGTCGCCGAAGAGCTCAGGATCTTCACCTGGTCGGAGTACATGGACGAGGAGAAAATGCCGGCGGACTTCGAGGCCAAGTACGGCATCAAGGTCCGGCTCGACATTTACGAAAATAACGAGGAAATGGTGGCCAAGCTCCAGGCCGGCGGCGTGAGCCAGTACGACATCATCGTGCCGTCGGACTACATCATGCCGGTGCTGATCAATCAGCACCTCATCCAGCCCCTGGACCACTCCAAAATCCCCAATCTGAAAAACCTCAAACCGATTTTCCGCAACACCACCTATGATCCCGGCAACAAGTATTCCGTGGCCTACCAGTGGGGCACGGTGGGTCTGATGTATCGCAAGGACAAGGTTTCGGAAGACGCTGTCAAGTCCTGGTCGGTGCTCTTCGACCCTGCCAAGCAGCCCGGGCCCTTCTGGCTCATCGATTCGGTGCGCGAGATGATGGGGATTGCGCTGCTTTACGAAGGCTACGATTTCAACAGCACCGTTCCCAAAGAGTTGAAGGCCGCCGCCGACATGCTGGTGGCCACCAAAAAGACCGCGGACTGCCTGGGCTTCAAGCCCGGTGTGGGCGGCAAGAACGATGTCGTGGCCGGTACGGCCGTAGCGGCCATCGTCTACAACGGGGATGCCATTCAGTCGGTGACGGAAAACCCGGACGTGCTGGGCTTCACGATTCCCAAAGAGGGCAGCGAGATCTGGTACGATTCCATGTGCATCCCGGCCAAGGCGCCCAACCCGGATGCGGCCCTCAAGTGGATCAACTGGATCCTGGATCCCAAGGTGGGGGCGGAGCTCTCCAACTACAACCAGTATGCCACCCCCAATGCCGCGGCCGAGCAGTACATTACGCCCGAAGATCTTCAGAATCCGGGCATCTATCCCACCCCGGAGGTTATGGAAAAGCTGCACTTCACCAAGGATCTGGGGAAAGAAAATCGTATCATGGATGAAGCCTGGACCCGGGCCAAGTCCCACTGAGACAACAACGGCGCGTCGGTGATCGGCTGACCGGCCGTTGGTAAGCCCTGCAAGGCCTGATTCCGTACGCGAATCAGGCCTTGTTTTCAGAGGATTGAAGCGATGGCGCAGACCTTCCCAAAACAAACACCCCGCGGCGACGGGTTCCGCATGCCGGGTGAATTCGAGCCCCATGCCGGCTGCTGGATCCTGTGGCCCGAGCGGAGCGACAACTGGCGCTTGGGGGCCAAACCGGCCCAAAATTGCTTTGTGGCGGTGGCCACGGGCATTGCCCGTTTCGAGCCTGTGACCGTAGGGGTTACCCGAGCCCATTTCGAAGATGCCCGTCACCAGCTTCCCGACCATATCCGGCTCGTGGAGATGACCCATGACGATGCCTGGATGCGCGACGTGGGGCCGACCTTTGTGGTCAACGACGCCCGGGGATTGCTGCGCGGGATCGACTGGGAGTTCAACGCCTGGGGCGGCCTGGCCGGCGGGCTCTATTTCCCCTGGCACGACGACGATCTCGTGGCCGGCAAGGTGCTGGAGATCGAGCGGACCGACGGCTACCGGGCGCCCCTGGTCCTGGAAGGCGGTTCGATCCATGTGGACGGGGAGGGGACATTGCTCACCACCGAGGAGTGTCTTCTCAATCCGAACCGGAATCCTGCGCTCTCAAGAAGCGCAATCGAAGCCCATTTGCGGGACTACCTGAATGTAGAGCGCATCATCTGGCTGCCCCGAGGCGTTTATATGGACGAAACCGACGGCCATGTGGACAACCTGTGCTGCCTGGCCCGGCCCGGGGTCGTGCTGCTCACCTGGAGCGACGACCCCGAGGATCCGGTCTACAAGATCTGCCGGGAGGCCCATGCGATCCTCTCCCGGGAGTGCGACGCCCGGGGGCGGGCCTTCGAAATCCAGCCTGTCCATCAGCCCGGCCCGCTGTTCATGACCGAAGAAGAAAGCATCGGGCTGTCCTATTCCCGTTCAGCCAAACCGCGGCGCCCGGGGGACCGGCTGGCGGGCTCCTACATCAATTTCTACATCGCTAACGGCGGGGTGGTGATGCCGCTGTTCGACGATCCCCACGACGCGACAGCCCTGGAAACCGTGCAGGCCTGTTTTCCAGAGCGAGAGGTGGTGGGGGTGCCGGCCCGGGAGATCCTCCTGGGGGGCGGCAACATCCACTGCATCACCCAACAACAGCCGGCCGTATCAAATTATCGAACGTAATCTTAAGCGGGAGCGGCTTGTTACGCTCCGCTGAAAGAGATTGTAAACGCATTATTGCTTTTTCAGTAAAGGCCGTTTCAGCTCAAATAGTTCTCGTGTATATGAATAATAATCGCCACCCATCTTCCCTACTGCATCAAGGAATTTGGGATTAATCGATCTATTGAGAAAAATTCTATCATCAATATGGATGCCGATGACATCAAGCAGCATCAATTTGCCGCCTCTGATTGAATCCGAAATGGAGATCACTTCCTTCAATCGGCATTCATAGCGTACTTTTGAATCTTTTACGCCAAGGGGAGAAACTGATACGCTGTGCACTTGTTCGACTCCGGCAATCGAAAACTCGCTGGCATCATGGGGATAGTCAGCACAGGTTATATTCATTTTATCCACTTGTTCGGAGCTGACGATGTTGACAACACATTCCTTTGTTTCTTGTAGATTAATGAGCGTATCCTTTGCCAAACGATCCATAGGTGTTATATGGGTGATACTAAGAACTGGCGGATTACAACTGGCGACCGTGAAAAAAGAGTAGGGAGCGAGGTTCATCACCCCTTTTGAACTCTGCGAACTTATCCAAGCGATGGGACGTGGACAAACACCTCCGATCAGGAGGTGATAAATTTCCTGTGATGTATCTATTTTTGCAATCTCCAAGAACAAGGCTGTTCTCCTTTTAACAAATACTATTTTTCTTAAATCAGTGAATAAAAGTAGCAAAATATGCTACCTTAAAGTTCACCTCCTTATCTTCAATAGAACTCGTAAATCACGTGAGAATAAGTTAAACAAATATGAAATATTTCTTGATTAGCTAGATCACAACAGATGTTACATAGCCAACAAATAGACTCGTATTGCCTAGGGAAGTATACCCTTTATTTAAGTTGTCGGAATTTGAAAGCGGCCCTCGCGGTTTCATTGGCATTGGCAGCTAACAAGGAATCTAATGATACATCTTGATCTATTTGAACAAGCGACTGGGCCAGACGAGGTTTAATCCAAGTATAGATAAATTACCAATTCGATTGATTTGTTTGGCGTGACACATAGACATGTTGGCAATGAACATCTAAGAGATTATTCCGCCCGAGAGATGTTCGCAAACCGTCAAAGCCCGTAGCATTCAGCTGCATAGTACCTACTTTGAGTTGGATATTCCCGGTTACGGCACTGATCAGACCGATGCAGCCCTATCAGTTCGCCCTAAGCCATTCCATTTAGTATTGGTGAAAAGCTCGTCAGGATTTTGAGAGGAAATCCATTACGGCAGCAGAAAATTTTTCTTCCTGCTCCAGATTGGATAGATGGGCGGCATCCAATTCAACGAATTCGGCACCGGCAATTGCTTCCACTAGAAAACGACCATCCGACGGCGGTGTCGCCGGGTCGGCGCTGCCCGATATGACAAGGGTTGGTGCCTTGATATGGCCGATACGGTCGCGCAGATCCACCTCGCGGATGGCGAGGCAGCTTGCAGCATATCCTTCGGCAGGCGTATCCACAAGCATCCTATGTAGCGCGTCTGCCAGCTCGGGTCTGGCCTTGGCGAATCCAGGTGTCAACCAGACCGACAGCACTTTGTCAGCGATCGCCGATAGACCGTCCTGGCGGACGATTTGAACACGCGAGGTCCAGTTGTCAGGCGGCCCGATATAAGCCGCCGTGTTGGCCAGGACCAGTTTGTCAATGCGATCGGCGTGGTCCAAGGCGAGGCACATGCCCGTCAGGCCACCCATCGACAGGCCGCAGAAAGAAAAGCGGTCGATTTGCAGATGATCCACAAGTGAGATGATGTCGTTCCCCAACTGTGCAAGCGTATAAGGCCCTGAAGGGACCGATGAACGGCCGTGGCCCCGCGTGTCGTAGCAGACGACACGATACCGGGCTGTGAGTCGTTTGATCTGGGGCTCCCACATTTTCATATTGGTTCCAAGGGAATTGGATAATACGATCACAGGGCGTGACTCATCGCCATGCAGTTCGTGGTGCAGACGCACTTCAGGTAACTGTGCAAAAAGTGAAGGCATGGTGGGCAGGTTCCTTTCTGCTTCGGATGTCATATGTCACAGATAATTTTGTCCGGCCAGATAGGCTTTGCGCCAGCGCACGATAGTGATACGCTCAAACAAGCCGGCCTTGAAAAAGGGGTCGGCGGCGATAAAAGCTTCGGCTTCTTTGCGGGTGTCGACATCCAGAATATAGATGCCGCCGCCGGCATCGGCACCGCCGTCTTCGAGCTTGGCGCCGCAGGCGAGCAGTTTGTCCTTGTTTTCCTCCAGAAAGACGAGATGTTCGGGCCGCACGTCTCGACGCATCTGCCTGTGGTCAGGCTTGTCGAAAGTTTCGATAAGAAAAGGCATCGGTTATTCTCCAAGACGTCTTCAATTGTCGGCGATCGCTGACGGATGTTGGGCCAGCGGAATGACACTGATTTGCATGAACGGGAAAAGCGGCAGCGCGCTGATCAGGTCGTGCAGTTCATCGTGCGTGCTCACATCAAATACACTGTAATTGGCATACTGACCGGCGACACGCCACAAATGGCGCCATTTTCCCTCACGCTGCAGTCGCTGGGCCATTTCCTTCTCCTTGCGTTTGAGTTCTTCGGCGGCATCCTGATCGAGATCGTTTGGAATCTCAACGTTCATATGGACTAGATAAAGCACGGCATCCTCCTTTTTGTCGGGATGAAAAAGCAGTCGCCGGCAGTGTTGCTGCCGGCGTAGCGTTACGCGGACAGCGATTCGACAACGGCTGCAATGCCGTGGCCGCCGCCGCCGCAAATGGTTTCAAGGCCGTATGTGCCACCGCGCCTTCGCAGCTCGTACAACAGGGTCACCAGCCGCATGGTGCCGGTGGCTGCAATTGGATGACCCAGGGATATGCCGGAGCCGTTGACGTTCACCTTGGCGTCGCAGTCAGCTGCCGAAAGGCCCATCAGTTTGGCATCGGCCAGCACCTGGGCGGCAAACGCTTCCTGAATTTCGATCAGGTCTATCCGGTCAATCCCCATGTCGATGCGTTCCAGCGCTTTGGTTACCGAAGCCGGAACGGCCGGATAGGTCAGGGTCGGATCCGAGGCGGCAACCGCAAAGGAGAGAAGCCTTGCCATGGGCTGAAGGCCGAGCTGACGGGCCTTCTCGGCGGACATCATCAGCACCGCGGCGGCCCCGTCGTTTTCCGTGGAGGAATTTCCCGCTGTGCAGATGCCGTCGGGATAAACGGTGCGAAGGCGCGCTAGCTTTTCGATGTTCGTGTCGGGCCGTGGCGGTTCATCCTGATCCACGATCAGGTCCGCTCCTTTTTTCTGGGGAAGGTTCAGCGGGACGATCTCGTCCTTGAATCGGCCCGCAGCGATCGCTGCACAGGCCTTCTGATGGCTGCCAAGCGCCCATTGGTCGGCGTCTTGCCGCGAGATGCCCTCCTGGGCAGCGGCGGCTTCGGCCCAGCTCATCATGGAGTTGAGTTCGCCGAACCGTTCGACGGGCTGCGACATGACCCGGGCGCGCTGGATCCGGTCAAACATGGGGATTCCCCACATGGGAAGAGCTCCGTGGCCCTTGGGCATCAACCCCCATTTGGGATCGACCTTTCCCCCCATGCCCCATTTGATCAGTTCTCCGGGAATATAAAATTCGGCGCGACTCATGCTTTCGATGCCGCCGGCCACGATGACGTCGGCATAGCCGCTCATGATTTTCATCGCGCCGAAGCAGATGGCATCCAGCCCGCTGCAGCATCGCCGGTCCAGCGTGATGCCCGGAATTTCCACGGGCCAGTCGGCCGTTAGCAGCGCCATGCGGGCCACGTTGACCGACTCGCCGTTCTGGTAGGATTGGCCCACGATGACGTCATCGACGTCGGTAGGGGAAACGCCGGCGCGGGTGACCACGGCATCGAGGACCCGGGCCCCCAGCTTATAGGCGGGGATATCTTTCAGGCCTCCCAGATAACTTCCGATGGGGGTTCGGGCGGCCGATACGATAACGATCTCTTGCATGATGAAAACTCCCTGTAGTCGGCGTCCGCGAACCGCTGGCACCGGCGATAGCATATTTATTGGAGGTACTCCGTCAGATCCGCACTCACCTCGAAGTCGGCCTCGGTTTGCCGACGAAGGGTCTCCAGATCGACGCCCGGAAAGATTTCGACCAAGGTTAGCTTTTTGTCAATGAACCGGAATACGGCCAGTTCGGTGACGATCATGTCGGCCTCTCCGTAGCCGGTCACCGGCAAAGAGCATGAGCGGACGATTTTCGGCTTGCCCTTTCCGGTGCGGTGAATCATGGCGACAATCACCTGGCCGGCCCCACTGACAAGGTCCATAGCGCCGCCGACCCCGAGCTGCCGGCCGTTTGGAATCACCCAGTTGGCGATATTGCCATCGGCGTCCACCTGGAAGGCTCCGATAACGGTGGCATTCACATGGCCGCCGCGGATCATGCCGAAGGATTCGGCACTGTCAAAGTAGCAGCAGCCTGGCGTTTGCGTTACCGGTTCGCGGCCGGCGTTGATGAGCAAAGGATCAATTTCAGTTTCCACGGCCTTGCGCCCCACACCCAGCATCCCGTTTTCCGCCTGGATGAAAACGAGTTCAGAGCGGATGTAGTTGGCCACCATCGTGGGAATGCCAACGCCGAGATTGATAATCATCCTTTGTTGCGAATGATTGAATTCGCGGGCGATGCGTTTGGCAATGCGCGTTCTCTCTTCAATCTCAGGCGTCGGCATGGGGAGGCTTCCTTTCGATGATGTAATCGACATACAGGTGCGGCGTTACGATGCACTCCGGATCCAGCGCCCCGGCCGGGAGCACCTCTTCCACCTCGACGATGGTGACTTTGGCCGCCATGGCCATCAGCGGGTTGAAGTTGCGGGCGGTCTTGTAGTAGGTCAGATTTCCCAGCGCATCAGCCCGGTAAGCCCATATCAAGGCCACATCGGCATACAGCGCCTTTTCCAGCAGGCAGGTACGGCCGTTGAAAACCCGTGTCTCCTTGCCTTCGGCCAGGTCGGTGCCCACACCGGTGGGCGTAAAGAAGGCCGGAATGCCTACCCCGCCGGCGCGAATCGCCTCTGCAAAAGTTCCCTGGGGTAGAAGGGTCACGTCGATTTTCTTGCTGAAATAGGCCTCCGGGACCTCAGGGTTCCAGTTGTAGTAATTGCCCACAAGCGCTTTGATCTGCCCGTTTCTCAGCAGGCGCCCCAGGCCCTTGCCAGGGGTTCCCAGGTCGTTGGAGATGATGGTCAGATCCTTGGCGCCCGAATCGACCAGAGCCTGGATTAGCAGGGCCGGTAGCCCTGACATGCCGAAGTTGCCGATCATGATTCGATTGCCGGATTCTACGGCCCCTATGGCCTCCTGCAATCCCACGATTTTCGATGGATGTTTCATTGTTCTCCTCATTACGATTCAGCCAAGGACTTACGCTTCAATGGCAATGGCCCGTATCGGCGAGCCGCTGGCGCCCTTGATTTTAAGGGGAAGTCCGATGAACTGAAACCGGCTCTCCCTAAGCTCGCCCAGGTGGGCGAGGTTTTCAATGATCGGTATTTCATTCTCGACCAGCAGGAACATGTGCACGGGGCGCGCCATGTCGTCGGACCCGGTTTCCAGAATACCCATGTCGGTTCCGATGGCCTTGACACCGTTTTCGATCAAGAAATTGGCCCCGGAAAGGGAAAGGCCCCTAGCGTGGTGATAATCGCCCTCGCCCCATTCGCCTTTCCAGCAGCGCACGATGGCGATATCGCCGGTTTTTAAGGCCAGTCCCTTGCGGGCAAGATAGGCCTTGATCATCTCCGCATCGATCGGCTGGTCGAGGCCCTTGTCGCTGACATCGACTAGAATCCCATCCCCCATCATGTTATCGAGAGGGACAGCCTCCACGGTTTTACCCTCAGGATCGAAATGGAACGGTGCATCCACATGGGTCCCCATGTGATCGGAAGTGAGAATGAGCATTGATGCATAGCCGACGCAGGGCGGGATATACCTCGGTGCCGAGAAACTGTGGGTAACCGCATCCATCATCGTCATTTTGGGATGGGTAGGAAACGAACGAAAACCGTCATACAACTCAATGGTCAGATCGACGATCCGCATTTTGAAACCCTCCGCCTGTTTGGCCGGTGGCAGCGCCACCGGCCAAATGGATTGTCTCCCTGAGGCTGCGCCTCCAGAGACGGTTTTTATTGGATTCCCGATTTTTCTAAGGGGCCACTTTCGAGCCGAACCACACGGCAAAGGCAAGCACCGCGACGCCCACCGCCGCCGTTGAGTAGGTAAAAGAGACCAGCGATTTTTTGGGGGTGCTCAGCTCGATTTCAGGGTTGATGGTATTGCACTGTTGGAACACCATAAGTTGGCTTTCCGAGGGACGGGTGGCGGCGCTGACCGCATACAGAACAATAAAGGCGCCGACCACGCTCCAGATGACGGGATGAATGCCGAAAGGCAGATACCCGCTCCAGGCCAGTTTCTGGCCCATAAAAACCGGGATGATGCTCAAGAGGGTATCCAGAATCAGCCCCGTCAGCATGGAGGCCACCGCTCCCTGTCGGGTGCAGCCGGACCACCAGAGCCCCATGATCAGAACCGGAAAAAAGGCGGCAGCAAAAACAGAACTGCCGAAATTTCCTACCAGAAGAACGATCGTCGGTCGGCCCCAGGCGATCACCACGGACAGCACAGCGATAAGCGCGATGGAGCCCCGGGCGACTTTCAGCAATTTCTTTTCGGCTTCGGCGCCAGCCTCTTTGAGAAAAAAGGTTTCATAGATATCCCGGGAGATGCTGAAGCCCAGCGTTAATATTTGCGTGGAGGCAGTGGAAAGCACCGCGGCGAACAGACCGGCGATGGCCAGCGCGCCTACGATCGGCGTTACGAGATCGGTGGCGGCCCACACCAGAACCGAAGAGGGGTTGGCTAGATCCGGATTGACCACATGAACCGCACCGGCGGCCAGGTGAGAAAGCCACACCACCGGGATCGTGATCATCAGTGCCAGCATGATCGCTTCGGTCCAGGTCCGGGCGTCCTTGGCAAGATAGGCCCGTGTTATGGCCGCCGGGTTGGCGGCGTTTCCCAGGCCCCAGAGAACCTGCCAGCCGATAATTGTCCCCCAGCCGACGACCCCGCCTGTGGCCGTGAAAAAAGTCGGGTTGGATTTGGCAAAGGCGCTGATGTTTTCCATTCCCACCTTAGCGAGGATCATGGGTGAAAAAAACATGCCGATGAATACGCATACCATGGCGAACATGATGGTGTCGGTTACGGTTACGCTTCTAGCGCCACCGGTGATGGCGATAATCGCAAAGACGATCACCATCAGCGGAAGCATGATGTTAAAGGGGATGCCAAGCACACCCTCGGTGATGACGGCGCTTCCCACTAATTGGCTGATGAAATAGGCGCCGAGGCCGACCAACGTAACAACGGAGGAGAGAATCCGGATAAAGGGGCTGTCAAAGCGGGCCTGAAAGTAGTCACCCAGCGTCACCTGGCCGAAACGCCTCAGTTTGGGTCCGATAAAGAAGGCTGAAATAATAAATCCGGTGAACGCCCCCCAGATCAGGATTGCCATGAGCGGCCCGCTTTTGTAAGCGGCACCGGTGATGCCGACCATCCCGACGGCACTAACCCATGTGGCCGTGTAAGTACCGGCAATCAGCCACGGCCCGGCCGTTCCTCCCATGACGTAAAAATCGTTCAGGCCCTTTGACTTTCGCCCCAAATAGACGGACACAAACAGGAAAATGAAGATGAAGCAAAAGAAGATGATTTTGAACATTATACCTCCTCAGAGCTTTCGTATAAGGGATTCGCTAAACCGTCGGGCTTACAAACGCCCGGTTTTCATGAAATAAAAGGCCAGCCCTACACAGATCATGTACAATGAGAAGTGATACAGCCCCACGCCGAGAAAGCCCATGTTCATTGTCGTTCTCCTTTGGTTGATGCGCTTGAGATGAAAAGAGGTTTTACCCTCGTGCCGTTATTGAATCCCATGCTTGTGCCCGCTCATGCGACGGTCAAGACCGGTTTGGCCACCTTCTGCTGCAGCGCATCGCTAAACGCTTGCAGCGCGTCATCCAGATCGTACATCTCAAGAAGCGGCGCGATCACCAGCTTCTTTTGTTCGATCAGGGCCAATGTGTCTTCATAGTTTTTCCATCCCGAGGTATAGCTGGTGGTCAGATTCCACTCGTTTCGGATGGCGTCCGAAAAGGGGAATCCCATCTTAGGCAAAAGCCCGAGGAAGAGCAGCTCGCCGCCTTTGCGCAAAAGCGGCAGCGCCGACAGGACCGCTCCGGGCGATCCGGAGCATTCGATGATGATGTCGGCCGGGTGATTTCCCGCAATATGCCGAAACGCTGTTTGCAGTTCGGTTTTATCCACGTTGATCGTTGCAAATCCGAGTTGCTCGGCCAGCTTCAGGCGCGAAAATGCGTCGCTGTCTTTGCCCACCACGATGACGTTCCTCGCCCCTTTGAGCAAGGCCATCTGTGCGGCCGCTAGGCCAACAATGCCGGGTCCCATGACAACCGCGATATCGCAGGGGCGCATTACCGAACGGTCAAATAAGGCATGGGCGCTGACCGTGCATGCCTGGGCGGCCGCCGCCTCGGCCGAGGAGAGCGTCTCCGGTACGCGGTGAAGATATCGGTCGCCGATCCGAACGTATTCGGACATGACGCCGTCGATGCTCAGGCCCCGCATCCGATTGTTGAGGCAGATATGTGTTTTACCCTGGCGGCAGTTGGCGCAATGGCCGCAGGACAGATTGGATTCTCCCATCACCCGGTCTCCGACCCGGAACCGGGCCTCGGGACCTGCCTCGACAATCTTTCCGCAAAACTCATGCCCCAGAACTACGGGGACGCTCATCCAGTGGTAATTAGGCGGGTATTCGTAGGCATGCAGATCGCTTCCGCAGACGGCTGCACACTCAACAGATACAATCAAATCATCGGGGGACTGGATAACCGGCTCAGGCCGAGTGACGATGCCGGCGCTGTTTTGCGTCCGTTCGGTTTTTGCGACAGCCCTCATGTGTCAACTCCTCTATTTGTGGCAGCAGCTATTCGTTAAAAAATGGTCAATAATTTGAAAAAAGTTAGTCGACCAGTCTTCCGCCTTCGATGAAGATTGTCTGCCCGGTGATGTAGGCGGCGCCTTCTGATGCCAAAAAAAGAACGGTGGAAGCGATTTCTTCCGGTCGGCCGAACCGTTTCATGGGGATTCTTTCCAGCAGGGCCTTTTTGATCTCAGGCTGGTTTAGATACTGCGCGGTTTGCTGGGTCAGCACATAACCAGGACCCACGGCGTTGACCGTGATGTTGTAAGGGGCCCATTCATGGGCGAGCACCTTGGTGTATTGATGGATTCCCCCTTTGGTGGCCGCATAGATCGACAGATTCTTATGCCCCCTGACTGCCGATACGGAAGCGGTGTTGATGATGCGCCCGCCGCCGTTTGCGATCATGGTGCGACCGACTTTCTGGGCCGTGAAGTAGGAACCCCGTAAATTCAGGTCGACAATGGTTTCCCATTCGCTCGGCGTATAGTCCGCGGCAGGTTTGCGGATATTCAGACCGGCATGGTTGCAAAGGACGTCTACCTTGCCAAAGGTTGCAACGGTCTGCTGGACCATTGTTTCGATGCTGTCGATATCGCGTAAATCAACCTGGAGCGATTCGGCCCGACCAGCACACGATTGCCGGTGGCAGGCTTCGACGGTTTCCCTGGATGCTTCTGGGTTGATGTCAGCAACCATGATATCGGCACCGCATCGGTAAAATGCCTTGGCAAATTCTCTCCCGAGGGTTCCTCCACCACCGGTAATTAAAACGGTGTGGCCGGTGAAGTTAAAAAGATTTCTGTAGTCCATCGATTTCCTCTTTTCTGTTCAGGCCGGCTATGTTGTAATTTTCGTTGGGAGAGACGGCCGGAATCGTTCCCCTTCAGGATGCGCCGGAAACCCCAAAAAAACAGACTGCCGGTATACAGAGCAAGATCAATACCAGATATAGGAAAATTGCTTCGTTGTGGTCATAAAGGGGGGCGGCGGCGTCCTCCAATTAAACCCCTATGAAATAACGCACTATAAATTCAGGGTATTGTGGTCATTAGAGAGGCCAGGTAGTCATGATTATAGAATCAGGCGCTGAATCGCTGCCTTGACTTTTTAGGTTTTTTGGGATTTTCTTTCTGGCCGTTTAGGTAGCCTAAAATTTTCCCAAATGAGGGAGGAAAGTGATGCCGGCGGGAAAGTGCCTTTTGATTTTGTCCCTTGATTCCAAGGTGCATGCCCATCTCAAGCGGATTGTAGGCGAGATCATCGGAGACCAGGTTCGTATTCACGATATGTCGATCAATGATCCGGATATCTTGCACGTTGCGCCAGATGTCATCCTGGTTTCCGGTCCGTTTCTGGCCCCTGAGGCTTCCCGGTTTTTTCCCAATACGCCTATTATCGCCCCTGTCAGGACCATCACCGGCCACAATCTGGAAAAGGTCGTGCGCATTCCAAGCAGGAAGCGGGCGCTTGTGGTCACAAGCCACCAGGAGGCTGTCGAAGGCACCATCAACGGTCTTCTCCGGCTCGGCATCGATCACATCGACTATGTCCCATACTGGGGTGAGCAGGAGATTGATCCAACCACGATCGATGTCGCCATTACACCAGGGATGTCCTACCTGGTGCCTGACGGTATCAAGTGTGTCATCGACATCGGCCCACGGGAAATCAGCATTTACACGTTTCTTCGGCTTCTGAAGGCGCTTGATCTCGACACGGCCCTCATTGAGGATTTCGCCGACCAGTACCTCCGGCATTTGATGGAGTTCACCTGGAAGCTGGTCGAGGTCCTCGACGGCTCCGAGCTGCAGCGAAAATTCAAAGAGGTCGTCATCAATGAATTTGAAGATGGGGTTCTTTCGGTGAACAATGCCGGTATCATCACCCTGGTCAACAATGCGGCGTTGAAGATACTCGGCCGGGAGTCGGCCCAGCTGATACAATCACCTTATGCTGAGCTCAAGGTTAAATTCGAGAAACTTGCCGATATCCGGATCGGACCCAATAGGCCGGATAAAATTTCAGGGATATTCGCATTTGAAGGGAAAAAGGTGGTGCTGTCCAAAATTCCCGTCGAAAGTGAAAACCAAAGATCCACCATCATCACCTTGAGGGAAATCGATACCCTCCAGCGAATTGAAGAAAAGGTACGGTTGGAGTTGTCGCGGAAAGGCTTTGTCGCCAAATATCGATTCACGGATATTCATACGACCTCGCCGTCGGTCGAGCTGATTATCAAAAAGGCGAAAAAATTCGCCCGCACCGGGAAGAACATACTGATAACAGGAGAGAGCGGCACCGGAAAAGAACTATTCGCACATGCGATCCACCGCAATTCGCCTCAGAAAAGCGGCCCTTTTGTGGCGGTCAATTTCGCGGGGCTCCCCGAAAGCCTGATCGAAAGCGAGCTTTTTGGCTATGAGACGGGCGCTTTCACAGGGGCGCTCAAAGGTGGCAAGAAAGGTTATTTCGAGCAGGCTCACGGCGGCACCATTTTTTTGGATGAAGTCGGCGATGCGCCTTTGAGCCTTCAGAAACGGCTATTACGCGTTCTGCAGGAAAAAGAGGTAATGCGGTTGGGCAGCTCCAAAATTATTCCCGTGAAGGTTCGCGTGATCGCGGCAACGAATACCAGGCTGCACGATGCGATTTGTGCGGGAAGATTTAGGCAAGATCTTTACTATCGGCTGAACACACTGCCGATTGAGATCCCCCCGCTGCGTCATCGACAGGAAGATATCATGCTGATACTGGCGCTTCATTTGCGCAAAAATTACGGCATAGTTAAACATTACAGTCCCGCTGCGCAACAATGCCTTCAGGACTACCCATGGCCCGGCAACATCCGAGAATTGATCAACGCTGCAGAATATATCACCTTTTCATCGGATGACCGGGAGTTGATTCAGCAGGAAGATTTGCCGCCGTACATTTTCTCGCCCGAAAAAATGCCCATCCCGACAGACGCCCGTGCCCTGAAGTCGGTCCAGGAGCTTGCCGAAAGTATTGCGGAAACTGACCATCATAAAAAACTGGTTTACCACTGCTTGCATTCTTTATACCTTCGTCCCGGAGTCGGACGGAATCAGCTGGTCCTGGATTTGGCAAAATGCCGGGTCGAGGCAACTGAAGGCAGAATCCGGTCGCTTTTAATCTGGTTCAAAAGCCATGGGTTAATAAAGGTGGGTAAAACAAAGCAGGGCACAATGATCACCGAACGGGGAACGTCGATGTTACGATTGCTTTCGGAGCAGGTTACATAAACCAGGCTTGCTATGCAAGGCGCCAGCAGAGGGGCCGATATTGTATCGAGCTGAGATTTTATCCCATACATCAACCGCGTTTTGACAGAAAATTACTGACGTTTTCCCCAAGTAACAAGGAAAGACTTGCTATTTTTTTGCAGGATATGCCACTCATTGCCTGACAAAACCTTAGTCATTCCTGGGGAAATCTTGAGCAGCGCAAATCCGGCAGAGCGTCGCAGCGAAGTTGATGAGGAAGGGGCGTCCATAGAATACGCCCTATAATGAGATCGGATTGGAAGGTGTTGCACGGACATCATTTTGCTCGACCTCCGTCCGGCAAAGAAGGCTCGCTTTTCTCTTCAACGAATTCCTTTTCGACATAGTGGTTGACCGCCTTCATCATTGCTTTCACCTTTTCTGAGGCGGGCAACGCCTTACAGATGTCATCGATATAGTTCCGGGAAATGACCGCATCGAGAGTGGGTTTGAAGTTCACGTCAAAAACCCAGCCGATCTGGAGCACCTTGAAATCGCTAAGCGTCTGAATATGGTGAAAATCGACAATCTTTTTGTTCATTACCGCGTCATACACCCTGTCCGATATTTCCGGGGTATCCGGCAGTTCCAGTTCAAGGGCACTGTTTGAACTGTGGTCCGAGCAGCGGTAATGGCGGATCAGGACTCTCCATATATCCAGTTTGTCCGCATCCCGAAGCAATTTTGCATAGAACAAACATGGCTCCGTCTCTCCATCGGGGAGGGCGGGGCGATTATGGTATGATATAATCCGGTAGGCGAGATCTTTTAACGAATCGTTCAGGCAATCGAGAACGCCATGATCTTTGAGGGTTTTTACACTCAATGCGGCATGATTCTCGGATTTATAATCGACAAAAGTGCGATACAGGACATATTGTTCGAACCGCCCGACATCATGAAACAAAGCGGTAATTTCAGCAAACCGAAGCGATTCCCCTGATAGACCGAGGCTTTTGCCAATCCGTAAGATTTCTCCACAGACACGTTTCGAGTGACTTTTTTTTAGAAGAATATTCTCCCGGATATCGCCTCGATCGGTACAAAACGTCTCTGCATATCCATTAAACCACTTTCGCAGGGACTGTATCAATTCATCGCCGATATAGGCCATTGAACCATTTCCTCAAGTATCGTCTTCGCTCGAACCGTTGACGCCCTTACCGGCAGTGTAGGCCACCCGGTCCAATTGCGCCGATAGTCGGGCGATCATTCGGGTGGCCAAGGTCAAGGCCCGTTGCAGACCAGGCACCAATACGAAGACAAGCAATGTTGGTAGGATTCGCTTCATTCCTTCCGATCCTGAAACGGTGTCGGCTGTCGCATGCGATCGACATCGGCCGGCTGAAGTCGCAACCGGCTGTCTACCGTCGGCTGCAAGATGCCGATGGGCGCATTGTCGAACAAATCCCTATATTTGTCAGCTCCTTTTTCAGCTCCCGAACCCCCCCGACGTACATCGCCCGATGTTTTGGATGGCGGCTGTTTGGTCCTTCCGGGCTTGCGATGATTTTGATGGCATTTTCCTGCCATACGGCGCACTCCTCAGTGTCCATCCCTATAGGGCATCTTTTGGCCCCTGGCGGCGTTCGCGCCTCCTGTCGGTCCTCGGCGCAGCCGGGCTACGTCTGTGGGCGCCCGTCGGCTGCGGTTTGTTGAACACCAATGTAGTTAACAAATCAGACGCGAAATCCTGCGCTGTGCGGCGGGACCGGAAAGCAAAATTTACCACCTATAGATGGACACGCCTTGGCTGGCTGGGTGTGTGGGGCAACTGTCGTTGGGTCAATTTTGACACAATATGTGTATTAGGATGCCTAGTGGCTATTAGCCTGGGTCAAGGTAAATTGCAACTTCTTTCAGAGTCCGGTCGCATGCCAACCGGCAGCCTGGGAGGGGGCTGAAACCGACCCACCGACCGTCGAGACTGGCCTGCGAAGGATTGCGCCGACGCCATCATTTAAGCCTGCCTGACCAGGAACGGCGGCCAAGAAGAAGCGTTTGCGTGCCGCACCCGGAAGGATCGACCGTTTCCTTCCAGCGCGTGGGCTGGTTTCGCAAGGGCCTGCCATCCGGAGCGCTTGACGTTTGCGACACGTTCGCCGTTGCCAATCCCTGAGAGATCTAATGCTAAGAAAATCTTGACAAAATGAAATGTCTTTCAGTATCTACAGCTAATTCTCCTAAACATCGTACCGCTTTCAGTTCCTGCGCCTTCCTTTTACGATGACCGAAGTTTTTCCTGATCCGACCGCTATCCGCCAGGTTCGCCGCTCTTTCTTTCCAGCTATCTCAGCCATCCCTTCAACAACCCCAACGAATAGGTGCCATCATGGATGCCAAAGATAACCAAAGAAAAGAGGAGCGGCGCATGTTCAAGTCATCTGCAAAAATCGCCTTTTATGTGCCACTGGAATATGAAGCCTGCTATGGGGTGAATTGTTTCAAAGCAGAGATTACCGATTTTACTGAAAAAGGGTTTGGCATCCTACTGGGCGATGAACTGGAAGAAAATACAGCCGTCAATATTATGCCAGATCAGGAATGCCCATCGGCAGGCAATAGGCCTACCCCGCAAGTATATCAATCTGTGATTAAATGGATAAAAAAGACAGGTCCGGAAACCTTCAGAATCGGTGTTCAACATATTCGTTAACCGACTGAGCTCACCTATTGATGGTTTGATGGCGGTAATTCAAAATCGATACCCAGCTAAATGACAATTTCCGGCCGGGGAGTTTTCAATGAAACATGAGCGATCATATGATTATGTGGTTATCGGTTCGGGTTTTGGGGGCAGCATTTCAGCCATGCGGTTGGCGGAAAAAGGATTCGATGTGCTGGTTGTTGAGCGTGGTAAACGATACGCCGACAAGGATTTTGCAAAACGGGACTGGAACATACGGCGCTTTTTATGGTCCCCGGCTTTGCGCTGCTTCGGGATATTTCAAACCACTTTTCTAAACGATATCATGGTGCTGCATGGCAGTGGCGTCGGCGGCGGCAGCCTCGTCTATGCCAATGTGTTGATGAAACCCGACGACAGGCTATTTGAATCTTCCGGCTGGCGGCATTTGGCTGATTGGAAAACACTATTGGCCCCTCACTTTGAAACAGCCCAAAAAATGCTTGGGGTCGCGGAAAATCCATTGCTTGAAGCTGCTGATAAGGCCCTTGAAAGCATTGCCGCGAAATTCGGAAAAGGGGAAACATTTCGTCCCACTGAGGTTGGGGTCTATTTCAATACGGAAAAACCCGGCGAGCTGGTTCAAGACCCCTACTTTGGCGGTGCCGGTCCTGACCGGCGCGGCTGCGATTATTGCGGTGCCTGCATGGTTGGATGCCGGACCAACGCCAAGAACACGCTGATGAAAAACTACCTCTATTTTGCTGTAAAATTTGGTGCCGATATCCTGGCTGAAGCGACGGTCTACGATATACGGCCCTTGCCTGAAAACCAGCCGGATGGGGCCCGCTTTATCGTCAGCTACGGCAAAACAGGCGCCCTGCCGCGGCCCATTACCCGGAAGATCAGGGCGCAAAATGTCATCGTGGCCGCCGGGGCGGTCAATACGAACAGGCTTTTGTTGAAATGCAGGGAAGTAAGGCGTTCGCTGCCCAAGATTTCAGCGAAACTTGGCCATAATGTGCGTACCAACAGTGAATCCCTGACCGGTGTCGCCACCCGAAAAGGTACGCAAGATTTTTCCAAAGGGGTTTGTATCGGTTCCATCTTTCAGGCCGATGACGTTACCCAAATCGAGCCTGTGCGCTTTCCGGACGGATCGGGCTTTACATATGCCATGCTGAACGCTCCCCTGGTGGCGCCCAATGAAAAGTGTGCGGTCCGCGTGAGGGATACCCTTTTCCAAATCATGCAACATCCGCTTGATTTTTTACGCACCAAGGTTTTCCCGGGAACGGCCAGGCGAACCATCGTGCTTTTGACGATGCAAACCAAAGACAATCGCATGCGTTTGAAGTTGGGCCGAAATATTTTCACCTTCTTCCGAAAGGACCTGGTGTGCGTGCCGGATGAACAACAGCCGATCAACGCCGTTGTGGATATCGCCCATGCGGTTACGACGTCATTGGCCAAAGACTTAAATGGCATTCCCCTGGCGGGGATCAATGAAAGTTTGCTGAACATCCCCGGTACAGCGCATTTCATGGGGGGGGTCCCTTTTGGCAAGAATGCCGAAGACGGCGTCATCGGATTAAACTGCGAGGTTCACAATTATCCCGGTCTTTTTGTTGTTGATGGTTCAATCATGCCCGCTAATCCCGGTGTTAATCCGACGCTGACGATTTCAGCGTTAGCCGAATACGCCATGTCCCATATTCCGGCGAAAGAGGGCGTCTTACCGCGAAAGCCAATAATGATTGATTAAGGATGCCCTATTGGTTGCCTGACTGTAACGGGGCCAGATGGCGTTCGATCTGTTCGGCCGCCTCCGGCGAGACAATCGTCAACAGGTGGTCGCCGGGTTGCAGGTGGGCATTGTCATGGGGCAGCAGCAGCCGTTCCCCCCGCAAGACAGCGATAACCTCATTTTCCGGCCCGAGCGATGCCTGGTATGGGGCCCCGATCGGTTGCCCGACCCAGGGGCTGTCAGGCTTGAGCACGCCGATCGTCAGTTTCTTGCCCTGGGCCAGATTGACGGCCACCCCGGATTTCAGCAGGTCCAGCAAATCCAGGTGACAGACCGCTTGCGATTCTGAAGACCAGGGCTCACACATCAGGTTCAGTGCGACGCAAATGTTGTCCAGATGATGCGCGGGGGAGTCGGCCCGATAGGGCACCTGCGCCTCGTACAGGCTTTTGTATTTTATCCGGGACGAGAGCAGCTTCTGGATCAGACAACTGAGGCTCACGGCCAATGCGGCCGGCACCAGCAACTGATAGCCGCCGGTCATTTCCGTAACCATCAGCAAGGTCGCAATGGGGACCCGGGCCGCACCGCCGAAGACCGCCGCCATGCCCACCACCACCATGGCCGCGGGGGGCTGCCGAAAAAGGTCGGCCATCACGCCCCCCACCATGGCACCGACAAACAGGGTGGGCGCAAAGACGCCTCCGGAACCGCCCGACGAGACTGTCAATGAGAAGGCCAGCAGTTTGGCGAGCACCAGAACAAGCATGATGGTCAGCGGCAGGCGGCCGTCCATGGCCTCTTGAATCCAACCGTAGCCCCCGCCCAGCACCTGCGGCAAAGCAACGGCCAACAGCCCGACCACCAGTCCGCCTAAGGCGGGTTTCAATTGAGGCGCTATCGGCAGTTTATGAAACAAATCCCGCAGACCGTAAAACACCACCGGAATCAGGGTGGCAACCAGCCCGCTGCCCGCACCCAGCACCAGGTACCAGGCGTAATCCATGAATTGGGGAACATTTAGACCGGCGGGTACCTGGAAAAGCGGCTGCCAGCCCACAAAGAGACCGTTGATGACGTAAGCCACCAACGATGCCAGCAGGGTGTAAAGCAACGGGCTGGCCTCGAACTCCATGTCCGAATAGAGCACCTCGACGGCGAAGATCGCCGTTCCGATGGGTGACCGGAATATGGCCGAGAGTCCGGCCGCCATGCCGATCAGCACCAGCAGGCGCCTTTCCGCTTCGGAGCGTTTGAACAGGTTGGCATAGATCGAACCGACCCCGGCGCTGATCAAGGCGGTGGGACCCTCGCGGCCTGCCGCGCCGCCGGAGCCGATGGTGATGGCGGAGGCCAGCGTCTTGAGCGGCGCCACGCGTTTGCGGATAAAGCCACCGGCCCGATGGAAGGCCTTCACGGCCGTATCCGTTCCATGCCCTTCGGCTTCCGGCGCGAAGGTATACACGAGATAGCCTGATATCAGCCCCCCCAGGGTGGTGGCCAGCGGCACAAGCCACAGCCCGTGGGGACCGATGATCTGCTTGAGAACCCCGCCTTCCTCGGGGAGCCCGGGCGGTGCATATCCGGCCATCGTGTGCAGGAACAGAAATTGCGCACTCTTTAACAAATACGTAAAAATCTGAGCGCTAAGGGCACCTACCACGCCCAAAAACAATGTGTCGAGAATCAGCCACCGTTTTTGCGTCATATCTCATCCCGGTATTGTCGAGAGAGTTGTCACAATGTTACCCGCTGTCAAAGCGACCATACTGAAATTCCGACGGTGGAAGCAAGTCATGCGATCTACTGCCCAGCATTATGGGGTCTATGAGGGGGAGAAATAAACGCTAACCACTATCGGACTCTTTTGCTTCTTATCGTTCAGGCCCTTCAGGACCGCGATTGGTTTCTTAGAATGTCATAGTAATTCAGGATGTGGGTGACGAAGCGCACCGGTTCGAGGCCGCGGGCGTAGCCGTACTGGGTCTTGCGGTAGTATTTGCGCTGGCGCAGGAGGGGCAGGGTTTCCTTGAGGGAGGACCATTTGTCCGGGGGCAGATCCAAGTCCCGGGCGATCTGCTGAGCGTCCCGGACGTGGCCGTAGCCCACATTGTAGCTGGCCAGGGTGAAGAGCATACGGTCCAGGCCCTGGATGTCGTCGAAGCGGGCGTAGATGTCCGCCAGGTATTGGACCCCTCCCTGGATGCTGGCCTCGGGATCGAGGCGGTTTTCGATGCCCATATCGGCGGCGGTCTCCAAGGTCAGCTGCATCAGGCCGCGCACCCCGGTGTGGCTGCGGGCATGGGGGTTGAAGTGGGATTCCTGGTAGATGGTGGCGGCGATCAGGCGCCAGTCGAAGCCGTGGCGTTTGGCTTCCCGGCGGATCAGGTTCTTGTACGGCGGCAGGCGCTCTTCCACGGCATTGTGGAAGCTGATCACATCCACGTAGTCGAAATTCTGCACGCCGGTATAATACTTTCGGTAAATCTTATCAAAGGTGCCGTCGGCCTTGATGGCCTTCCAGAAGGCATCGATCTCCTTCAGCAGGGAGGTATTGCCCTTGCGCACCGCCCAGGCCAGGGATTCCTGGTCGGCAATCGCAAAGCCGATGGCCACGGCCGGGTAGTAGCGCCGGTTCAATTTAGCGATGTTCGAGTCGGCCACGGTGAGGGCGATTTCCTCTTCGGCCACCTGGCGGATGAGCTCCTCGGTGGGAACGTTCGGGTGCAGGACCAGGTTCAGGGCGATACCGTCCTTTTGCAGCTGCTCCAGGCGTTCCTGATATGACGATCCCCGGCGTACATGAATCGTGCGTCCGGCCAGATCGGCGAGCGCGTGCGGGGCGGGGTTGCCGCGATTATAGATGATATGCTGGCGGATCGACAGGTAGGGGTCCGAGAAATCCGCTTCGGACCGGCGTTGATCCGTAATCGTCAGGCTGGCGGCCACAACATCGCCACGCCCTCTTTGCAATGCCTTAAACAGCCCGTCCCAGCCGGGGGTGATCACGCGGAGTTCGACCCCCAGACGGTCGGCCAGGGCCTTGGCCAGATCATATTCGAAGCCCATGGCCTTGCCGCGGTAGGTGTAGTAGCAGTTGGCGTTGTTGTCGGTGATCACTACCAGGCGGCCGGAGCGCCGGATGCCCTCCAGCGTGCTGTCGCGTGCGCAGCCGGCCACAAGCAATGCCAGAACCACTCCCCCCAGCAGGAGCCGTCGCGGGAAGGCGCTCATGGTGGTGCAAACACTCCGCTGGATTGATCCTGAACGGCGGTCGGCTTCATCATCCGCAGTTTGACCTTTCGCATGCAATGGGTGACATAAATCGCCTCATCATAGCGGAATCCGTTCAAAAATCAATCAATCGGCCACATAATAGCCGTATTCGCGGGCGTTGACGTTGTGGCGTTTCTCCCATCCCAGGGTCGAAGAGGGCGTCGGACCGTAGTCATGGCCCGGCCAGACCACGGTATCCTCGGGCAGTTCCATCAAGCGCCGGATGGAAGCGCTCAAAGTAGGCCGGTCGCCGCCGGGCAGGTCGGTGCGGCCGCTGTCGCCGACGAAAAGGGTGTCCCCCGTGAAGAGATGGCCCTGGGCGTGCAGGCAGATGCCCCCGGGGGTGTGGCCGGGGGTATGAATCACGTCGAAGGTGATATCCCCCAATTGAAGCGTTTTCTCGTTTTTCAGCCGCACGTCCGCCTCGGGATAGCCCGGGGCATCCTCCTCGTGGAGCACGATTGGGGCGCCTGTCAGGGCTTTCAGGCGGGCGTTGCCGGCTGTGTGGTCGCCATGGGTGTGGGTGTTGACGATCATTTCAATGACCAGGCCCTCCGCCGCCGCGGCCGCCGTGATCCGGTCCACCTCGGGGCCGGGATCGATGACCAGCGCTTTGCGGGTGGCCTCACAGCCCACGATATAGCTGAAATTGTCCATGGCTCCGATCGCCATTTGCTTGATGATCATCTTTAACCTCCTAAGTCGAGTTTGTTCATCCCTAAATGGCATCTTGCGGCCCCTGGCCCGCCGCCGGTGGACCGGGTTCCCGAATGGGGATAAGTCCACCTTTGGCGGACAAGCCGGCGTTCTCGCGCTTCGGAAATCCTTGCCGTAGCCCAGCTACGCCTCCGGTTCCCACCCACAGCGGGGTTGGATCAGGCGGCAAGTCCCCCAATGTGGGACAAATCACGGCGGCCTTGGCCGAAACCAAAATCTACCATTTATGGATGAACACGAAGTTGTTCGATTGGTCATTACTTAGCATGAAAATTGCATTAAATCCGATTTCCGGAGACCGGCAAACGCACCTTGACGTTGGGGATAACCATTGCCACCTATAAGCGTTGGGCTTAGTGCTCTTTTTCACCAACACACGGGTCTTCGGCCGTCAATTCATCTTCTCGGAAGGCGTTGCGCAGGCAGGGCTTTTCCCGCATAGCCCTTGGTTTTCGCGCCGCGTACGCCAGGCACTTTAAGGCAGGCCATCAATACGTCGCCGGGATTTTGAACAGGCCCCCTTTACGACCGACCGTCAATTTATCAACGGTCGGTGTGTTTGACATCGACAATCGTCATGAAGGGATACGATATGGACAATCAACGCATTTATCAACTGGGTCAGACCATCAAGCAGATTTATAAGGACGAGGTGGGGGGCGACCCCGAGGATTTGATCCGCATCTGGGACGACGGTGCCTGGTACTACGTCGTGCGCAACGACGATACCCAGGCGACGGTACCGGCCCGCGACCTGGCCGAAAACCGCCGGGACCGGATCGTCGAGGCCTTGCGGCGGTTTCAGCCCATCCGCTGACCACCGTCTATCCATTCTCACCAAACTGCACCGAAAGGACAGAGAGGACTTCCATGCACCGGTTGCCCCGCGCCCTGGCCATGACGTTGGCCGGTATGATCGTTTTAGTCGGGATTACGATGCCTTATCCCTTAGCGTACGCAAGCGACACGCCCTTTCCCCGCTACAGGGAGATCGAACCCAATGTCGCCTTCTGGATCGACATCTATTCCAAATATACCACCCTTCAGGCCGTGATCCATGACAGCCGCGATTTAAGCGTGGTCTACGACGTGATTGCCGTCAAGCCCTATGATGCACCGGGGGCCCGCAAAATCAACCGCCGCCGCATGAAGCGCGCCAAGGCCAAATATGAGGCCATCTTGAAGCGCCTGGCGGCCGATCCCCACTGCAAGGATGAAGACTGTAAACGGGTGGCGCAATTATTCGGGGACCGGGCCGACGTCGGAGCCTTCCGACGGGCCAGCCGGCAGGTGCGCAGCCAACTCGGGCAGAAAGACCGTTTCCAGGAAGGCGTCATCCGCTCCGGGGCCTATCTGGATGAAATCCGGGCCATTCTGAAATCCTATGGGGTACCCGAGGACCTGGCCTATCTGCCCCATGTGGAATCCTCCTTCAACCCCGGCGCCTACAGCAAATTCGGGGCGGCCGGCATCTGGCAGTTCACCCGTTCCACCGGCCGGCGCTATATGTCGGTGGACTATGTCCTGGACGAACGCCGGGATCCCATCCGTGCTACCTATGCCGCGGCCCTGCTTCTCAAGGACAATTATGCGAAGCTGGGCAGTTGGCCCCTGGCGATCACGGCCTACAACCACGGTGCGGCCGGCATGGCCCGGGCCCGGAAGAAGCATGGCGCCTACCCGGCCATCTTTGCCGCCTACCGCAGCCGCACCTTCAAATTCGCATCGCGCAATTTTTATTCCGAATTCCTGGCCGCCCGTCACGTGGCCGCGCACCATGAAACCTATTTCGGTCCCCTGACCCTGGACGCCCCCCGGCCGTCCCATACCATTGCCTTAAAGGGGTTTGTGCGCTTGGAGGATCTCTGCGCCCACTATGACGTGGTGCCGGACGTCCTCCGGGAAATGAATCCGGCCCTGCGCCCCCCCGTGTTCAGCGATCAGAAATATGTGCCCAAGGGCTACCATCTGCGGCTGCCCGCCAAGATCGCCGTGCGTGCTGCGGACCTGGCGCCCCTTCCGGCGTCCCTCATGAAGGCCGCCCAACGGCCCAGCCGTTTCTACACGGTCCAGCGGGGGGACACCGCCGGCCGGATCGCCCGCCGCCATGGGGTGCGGCTCGATGATCTGATCCTGGCCAACAACTTGAACCGGCGCGCCACCATCTACCCCCGCCAGACCCTGCGCATCCCCCTGCCGGGTGAGAAGGTTGCGCCGCCCGAACCCCAGGCGCCGGTGATTGTGGCCAAGGAGGCGCCGGTCCTTGTGGCGGCTCTGGAAAAGGAAAAACCGGTTGCCACGGCGACACCGGAAACCGGCAAGGCGAAAAACAATAGGCCTGCCTCGGAGGACGGCGCATCAGAATCGGCCCCGATACCGGCCCGTCCGGCAGCGTCACCCGTCCCCATGGAGGCCGATGGGTCGCAAAAGGCTTTGTTGGCATCCAAGTCCGCCGACACCCAGGAAGCTCAATCCGCGATGATGACTGCTTCCGAAAAGGCGGCCGAATCTTCTGAAATCCAATCCCCTGAAAGCGAAGGCATCAAGGAAACCCCGGTGGCGCAGGAACCCATCGCTCATGAAGCTCCTGCCCAAGCGGAAACGCCGGCCGATGAACCCGGGAAGCCTCAGGAAACGGCTGCTGACGAGACCCCTGAACCGGACGAATTCGAAGCACCGCAACCGCCGTTGCCCTCCGTGCCGGATGTTGCTCCGGAACAACAGGTGGCCTCGCTTGACGTTCCGGCCGGGCAGGCCGAGTCCCAGGGCATACCCACGCTGGTGACGCCCAATACGGAGATCGTCTCCATCGATGTGCGCTTCGAAACGATGACCAAAGACCAGAAGGGACCGGTGGGGGTTCTGCGGGTGGAGGTGGAGGAGACCCTGGGCCACTACGCCGAGTGGGCCGGTGTGCGCACCCAGCAGATCAGGCGCCTGAACGGCCTGCGCTACGGCCGCACCCTGCGTCTGGGGCAGAAGGTTAAAATTCCCCTGGACAAGGTCGACGCCGCGGTTTTTGAAGAGCAGCGCTACGAATATCACAAGCGGCTGCAGGAAGACTTTTTCGCGGTCTATCGCGTCAGCGAGCTGGAGCCCTACCGGGTCCAGCGGGGTGACAATATCTGGACCCTGTGCCGGGAAACGTTCGGCGTGCCCATGTGGCTCCTGAAGCATTACAACATGGACGTGGATTTGGCCAATCTGCACATCCAGGACAAGATCATGATGCCCGTTATCCAGGAGACGACCGCCGGGGAACCGGGGACGGTGACTGACGAAACCGATCCCGAGGAAGATGCGACCGGATCATCCGGAAACGGCCCGGCCTGAGAGCCTTGCCGCCTGCGGCTTCCTGCGGGTGACGAGGATTGCTTGCGGCCCCTCGGGAATCTTTTGGGGATCGGTCGCCACCGGCCGACTGGAGCGCCGCATTCCCCCTTGCGTCTTCCTAAATGATTCCCGTGGCGCGCGTGTTTCGTGCTTTGCATTTTTTATCGATTTGCATTAAATAGAAGGGCTTCGACAGCGATCTCAACCAGATATGCCATCACTCCTGAGGGAATTAGCCACATGCCACGGATGATGATGCCAGCCAAGGCTTGCCGGATCCCCCCGGGCGGCGCACTGCGGCCCGCAACGATCATTCTGCAATGCCTGCTGCTCCTGTCCCTGATGATGCTGCCGGCCTGCAGCCACCTGGTCGCCCGGGCCACCGACAACCTGGCCGACAACCTTTCCCAGGCGATCGCCAATAATGACGATCCCGCCACTGTGGCAGCCGGAGGGCCGGCCTATCTCCTCATGCTGGACGGCATGGTGCAGGGCGATCCCGGCAACGAAAATCTCCTCGTCCAGGCGGCGACCCTTTACAGCACTTACAGTTCGGCCTTTGTGGACGACCCGGAGCGGGCCGCCAAACTTTCCCAGCGCGCCCTCGATTACGCCGAGCGGGCCCTCTGCGTCCGGCGTCCGGAGGACTGCGGCCTGCGGCAGGCCGATTTCGATGTATTTGAAGACCGTCTTCAGAAGATGGATATAGCGGACGTACCCGTTTTTTATACCCTGGGCGCCGCCTGGGCCGGGTGGATTCAGGCCCGGCAGGATGATTTGGAAGCGGTGGCGGAGCTGGCCCGGGTGGAAGCGATCATGACGCGCATCGTTGCGCTGGACGAGGGCTATCGCCAGGGCGGCGCCCATCTTTACCTGGGCACCCTTGCCATCCTTGTGCCGCCGGCCCTGGGGGGCAAACCGGACGTGGCCCGGATGCATTTCGAGCGGGCCATTGCCCTGTCCAATGGCACCAACCTGATGGCCAAAGTGCTTTATGCCCAATACTACGCCCGCATGCTTTACGATCGCGAACTCCACGACCGTCTGCTGACGGAAGTCCTGGCGGCCGATCCCCATGTCCCGGGCCTGGTGCTCCAGAACACCCTGGCCCAGGAGCGCGCGCGGGAACTGTTAGCCAGCGCCGATGCTTACTTTTAAACGGACTTGGCCGGTCGGGCGAAGTCTGAAATTTTGGTACCGGAAGGAAGGACCACGATGGGTTTGAAGCTGTTGCGGATTACAACGATGGCCCTGGTGCTGACCTTTGCGCTGACGGCTCAGGCGGTTGAACTGAAGCTGGCGACCCTTTCCCCCGAGGGGTCCAGCTGGATGAAGAAAATGCGGGAAGGCGCCCAGCGGGTCGCCCAAGCCACCGACAACCGGGTCAAGTTCAAATTCTACCCTGGTGGGGTCATGGGCAACGATCAGGCCGTCCTGCGCAAAATCCGCATCGGCCAGTTGCATGGCGGCGCCTTTTCCGGGGGGACGCTGTCGGGCTACTACCCCGACGCCCAGATTTATGCCATGCCCCTCAAATTCCAGTCCCTGGAAGAAGTCTATTTTGTCCGTCGGCACATGGACCCCCTCATTCAGGAAGGGCTGGAGAAAAACGGCTTTGTCACGTTCGGACTGGCCGACGGCGGATTTTCCTACATCATGTCCAACCAGCCGGTGGAAAAGGTGGACACCCTGAGAAAGCTGAAGGTATGGATTCCGGCCCACGACAAAATGATCATGGAGGCCATGAAGGGGTTCGGCATCAACCCCATCTCGCTGCCCATCGCTGATGTGCGCACCGGCCTGCAGACCGGCCTGATCGATACGGTGGCCATCAGTCCGGTGGGGGCCATCGTGCTCCAGTGGCACACCCAGGTCAAATACCTCACAGAACTGCCGGTCGTCTATATCTACGGCATCCTGGCCATCGATCGCCGGGCCTTCGGCCGCATTGCCCCTGCGGACCAGACCGTGGTGCGGGATATCATGGGCCAGGCCTGGACAGAGATGGACACCATGAACCGCGCGGACAATGTCAAAGCCCTCCAGGCCATCCGGAAGCAGGGCATCCAGTTTATCGAACCATCACCGGAAATCCGGAAGGGCTGGTACGATTTGGCCGCCTCGGTTGACCGACAAATCGTCAGCGCCGGCTATTTTACCCCGGGCATGGTCAGCACGCTCGACGATTACCTCGCGGAGTACCGCTCCCGACAGGCCGCCAATCCATGACGACCAGTGCCGCTCCCCGGGGTCTGCGACGGCTGCAGCAGATTTTGCACAGGCTGGAAGATCTCATCATTGCCGGTCTCCTCACCGCCACCATGGGGTTGGCCCTCTACCAGATCGTCCTGCGCAATGTGATGGGCGCGGGCATCGTATGGGGCGACATCCTGATCCGTCTGATGGTGCTGTGGCTCGGCATGGCCGGGGCCATGGTCGCCACCCGCCAGCGCAAACACATCAGTGTCGATCTGGTCACCCGCTACCTGTCCGCCGGATGGCGGCGGGCCGCGGAAAGCCTGACCACATTGTTCGCCGGGGCGATTTGCCTGATTGCCTTTTACACCAGCCTGCAGTTCGTCATCAGTGAACGCGCCTTCGGCAGCCTGGCCTTTGCCCAGGTGCCCTACTGGGTCTGTGTCAGCATTCTGCCCGCGGCCTTTTTGGTCATTGCCGTGCGGTATTTGATCCAGTTTTGGCTGACCCTGACCCGCAGTCCAAAGGCGGCATCGTGACGGCCACGGTTCTTTTCGTGCTCCTGCTTGGCGTGGCCGTCCTGGGGGCTCCCCTGTTTGCCGTGCTGCTGGCGGTGGCCATGATGGGTTTCTACTCCCGGGGCATCGATCTATCGGCGGTGGCTATTGAAATCTACCGCATCGCCGACATGCCCCTGCTGCTGGCCCTCCCGTTTTTTGCCTTTGCCGGCTATGTCGTCGCTGCCAGCCGGACGTCCGAACGCCTGGTCCGCCTAACGCGGCTCTTCCTGGGGTGGATGCCCGGAGGCCTGGCCATCGTCTCCCTGGTGGCCTGCGCCCTTTTCACGGCGTTTACGGGCGCCTCGGGCGTCACCATCGTGGCCCTGGGGGCGCTGCTCTATCCCGCGCTCACCCAGGACGGCTACGGGGAACGCTTCAGTCTGGGACTGGTGACGTCTTCCGGCAGTCTGGGACTGCTGTTTCCGCCTTCGGTACCGCTCATCCTGTACGGCGTCATCGCCCAGCAACTGGGGGTGGGGCCTTTTTTTGCCATCGAAGAGCTTTTCTGGGCGGGTTTGCTGCCGGGCCTGCTGATGCTGGTACTGCTGTCCGGCTGGAGTCTCTGGACCAACCGCCACATGGCACGTCCCCGGCAGACGTTTTCTTCCGGCGAGCTTTTCGCCGCCGTGCGTGAAGCGATCTGGGAACTCCCCTTGCCGGTTTTCCTGATCGCAGGCATCTACGGCGGGTACATGGCCGTGTCCGAAGCGGCCATCATCACGGCCGCCTACGTCGTGGTGGTGGAGGTCTTTATCTACCGGGAGATCCGGATCTGCCAGCTGCCGGAGATCATGCGGGATTCCATGGTGATGGTGGGGGGCATCCTGCTGATTCTGGGGGTTTCGCTGGCCTTCACCAATTATCTGATCGATGCCGAAGTGCCCATGCGCCTCTTCAATTTGATCCAGCGCCTGGTGGCCGACAAGATCGTTTTCCTGATCCTGCTCAATATCCTGCTGCTGATCCTGGGGGCGATCCTGGACATTTTTTCCGCCCTGGTCATCATGGTGCCCCTGATCCTGCCCGTAGCGGTCAGCTACGGGATCGACCCCGTGCACCTGGGCATCATTTTCCTCGCCAACATGCAGATCGGCTACTTCACGCCGCCCGTGGGGATGAACCTCTTCATTGCCAGCTACCGCTTCGAAAAACCGGTGGCCGAACTCTACCGGGCCACGATTCCCTTTATGGTGGTGCTGCTGGCGGCCGTGCTGGTGATCACCTACTGGCCGCAGCTGAGCCTGTTCTTCCGTTAAACCGCGCTTACGAATCCCATTGTGCGGCAGCGTGCCATAGGAATGACCGCGGCCCGGATTGGCGCTTTTCAACCGCGGCTAGAAATCCCCATTATTGGCAGCCAAGGGTTGAAGCCGCCGAGGTTTCCCTCTATAGTCAGGTGCAGGAAACGCTAATCGGGCCCACCTATAAATGGCATCTTGCGGCCCCTGGGCGGTGTTCTCGCTTGTTTCCAATCCTCGCAATAGCGGGCTATTCCCCCGGTTGACACCCACCGTTCGGAATAGATCAGACGGGAAGTCCCGCGGAGCGGGAAAACACGCTCGGGCCTTGCCAGGAACCAAAGTCCACCAGTTAGGAACGGGCATTAATCTATCTTTAACAAGTTAAAACCAATGAGCGGAGACTGATTGTGGGGTTTTTTAAAACATCCAGGGATTCATCGATCGATCTTCCCGCGGGTAAGGAAGCATTCCAGCGGGCCGTTGAAAAGGAGCGCTACCGGTCGGATCGCAGCAACCAAACCTATTCGCTTCTGATCCTGTCGCTGGCGATTGAAAACGAATCAGACGAGCGCATTCACCAGGCCATCGCCACGATCCGCGAGCGCATCCGGACCATCGACGAAATCGGCTGGTACGACGAAAACCAATTGGGCCTTATTCTGCCTTTTACCGCCATGGACGGGGCCAATCGTTTGGCTGACGAGATCTGCGGCATTATCCGTTCGCATTTGGAACCCGCCGAGTTTCTGGCCTGCGAGCTTTTCAGCTATGATCCGGAAAAGGTCCCTGAATCCGAAATACCTGTATGGAAGAAAAATCTGCAGGATTGATTTAGAGAGAGCATCTGCTATTTTTCCCACATACTGCGGAATCAGTTTGCCTGCAAAATCCAATGCCGTATTTCCGCAAGAGAATTTTCCTAAATGCAGAGGGAAATTTCTATCAGGGGGATGCCGAATCGATTTTGGAATTGGATAGGTGAGCAATCATATTTGAGGGATCTTCATAATTATAGACAGTTGGACAGTGGCGCATAATCACCTATTTTGATGACAGCGTTTTTTTTTTGTGATACCCTACATCTCCCGCCATTAATCAAGAGGTTCACCTCCTTCCTATGGCAATTTTCATAAATGAGGAACTGCATGCAGCAAATAGCCTTTACCGACATAGATGATATAAAAGTAGGGCATGCGCACAATATAGATGCTGGAACGGGTTGCACTGTCGTCATCTCTGAAAATGGCGCTACGGCTGGAATCGACGTCAGGGGCGGAGCCCCGGGAACACGTGAAAGTGACCTGCTCAATCCTGTAAACCTTGTGGAAAAGATACATGCGATCGTATTGTCTGGAGGCAGTGCATTCGGTCTCGATGCTGCTTCCGGTGTGATGCAATATCTGGAAGAGAGAGATGTCGGTTTTGATGTCCAGGTCACCAAGGTTCCGATTGTATGCGGAGCGGTTTTGTTCGATCTTGCTGTGGGCAATCCTCGAATACGGCCGGATAAAGAAATGGGCTATCAAGCGAGTCGGAATGCTACAAATCTTGCTTGTGCAGAAGGCTGTGTCGGTGCCGGTACGGGTGCAACGGTGGGTAAGATATTAGGCCCGGCAAGGTCCATGAAAAGCGGGCTTGGCTGTTATGCTATTCAGGTTGATGAATTAAAGATAGGTGCGATTGTTGCGGTAAACTGCCTTGGGGATGTGATCGATCCCGAGACAGGCGAACGACTTGCAGGACTATTAGACGATGATCTGACGCAAGTGGCCGATACCGAAGAAATAATGATTCAGTCCTGTACAGAAAAGAAGAATCTATTTGCCGGTAACACAACAATTGGAATCATTGCCACAAATGCGATATTGACAAAATCCCAGGCTACCAAACTGGCCTCAATGGCGCAAAACGGCTACGCAAGAACGATGAGACCTGCACATTCCATGGTCGATGGGGACACCATATTCACCATGGCAACTGGGCACATTGAGGCAGACGTGAGTGTTCTCGGCCTACTGTCGGCGAGAGTAATGGAGAGGGCCATCATTGCTGCCGTAAAGAAGGCTCATTCTCTTTTCGGGCTCAAATGCTGGGCAGATATGGAAGAGGCGAAAAGCAAGTTGTAAGGCTATCATCTGAAGTAGCTTTTGGCATTGAACAAGGCTAAGAATGAAAGTCGTTGCCCAAGCGCTTTCACATCCGACCGGGTTTCCTGCCATTCCGGCGGCATTTTGGCTGCAAGGCAGATCTTATACGCAGCCGCTCAATCCCCAAGTCCAGATTTCAAAGCCGTGGAATAAATCATCCGACTGCAAATCAATAAATCGATTTGACTTCCGCCAGAACGAAAGAACTGCGGGTGGCGGAAACGCCCCGGGCATTGAATACGTCCTGCAACACGACTTGGGAATAATGCTGCATATCCCGGGCGACGATTTCCAACATCAGGTCGACGTCTCCCGAAACGGCAAAAACGCTGACAACCCCCTCGATTTTCGCTAAATTATCCGCCAACTCCTTCCAGCCCACGGCTGCATCACGGATCACGCCGCAATAGGCGCGAACGGAAAGCCCCAACTTCTTCCGATCGGTGAGTGCCCGATAACCGACAATGACCCCTTCCTTTTCGAGTCGCGCAATCCGCCGTGAACAACTGGAATGGGACAGGTTGACCTGTCCGGCGATATCGATGTTGGACAGCCTGCCATTGGATTGAAGCGCCGCAATAATCTTCCTGTCGTAATCGTCGAGTTTGACCATGTGCAAACCTTTTGCATTAAATGCCATTCGATCGGATCTTTCAGTCTAAAATTAACATAAAAGACCGATAGATGCAAAAAATTAGCGATAATAGTCAAAAAGTAATAATATATTGCAATATTATGCTTATGTTTGTAGGTTTGCATTCATTGGCAAAGAACAACCATCAACCTGTTTAGCCGCCGAGGTTTTCACATATGACGTCATACTCCGTTGCAGCAAGCAGCTCCCCTTTAAAGGATGGCTTGAGCGCGGGGTGGCCCATCTGCTTGGGTTACCTCCCCATCGGTATAGCCTTCGGGGTTCTGGCTCAGAAGGCAGGTCTTACGCCGGTTCAAATCGGCCTGATGTCCATTATGGTGTTTGCCGGCAGTTCCCAGTTTATCGCTGTTTCCATGATTGCCGCCGGAGCCTCCGCAACGGCCATCATCACGACCACCTTTGTGGTCAATTTGCGCCACGTCTTGATGAGTTCCAGCCTTGCCATTTATTTAAAGTCGGCTCGCCGAGGATTGCTGGCCCTGTATGCCTATGGCGTGACCGACGAAAGCTTTGCCGTCAACCTTCCCCGGTTCAATGCCAACGACTGGAGCCTGGGGCGAGCCCTGGTTGTTAATCACGCCGCCAACCTCACCTGGTTCTTGAGCACCGTGGCCGGCGGCATCGGCGGCCGGTTTATTCCCGAGGGCGCCCTGGGCATCGATTACGCCCTCATCGCCATGTTCATCTGCCTGCTTATCTACCAGATTAGGAAATGGATTCATTTGCTCACCGCTGTGATCGCCGGCATAACTGCCGTGGGGTTGGCTCTGAAGTTCCAGGGCAACACCTATATTGTCATCGCTTCTGTGATTGCCGCTACGGCGGGTGTGATCATCCAAAACCAAGCCATGCGAAGGAAAAGGGACAATGGCTGATTATCTGACATTGCTTGTCGGAATGGGGTTGGTGACTTATCTGCCCCGCTGGATGCCGCTGCATTACCTCTCACGGCGCTCCCTTCCGGATTGGTTCATCCAGTGGTTGGGATTGATCCCATCGGCCATTTTGAGTGCCCTATTGTTGCCGGTCCTGGTTCTCGGTGAAAACCCACGTCACATCGATTTCCTGCGTCCCGAGTTGTGGGTGGCGCTGCCCACGTTCGCCTTTGCCTGGTGGACGCGGTCGTTGGGTGGAACAGTGGTCGTGGGAATGCTGCTGTTTTGGTTAGTGGGAAAGATCGACCCGCTGTGGATCGCATGGTTGAGATGAAGTAAATCTGTGGGCGTGCAAAATAAGGGCGGCTCGGCCGGAATCCAGCCGCCGGCAATGAAATGACGTTGCCGGTTCGGCGCGTAGTGCCATCCAAGTATTCAGGTACGTGGCGGGGACGGCCTAATGCTGGGAAATGCGGGGCAGGGGATTAGCGTATCCTATTTGAAATATTGTCATCTTACGGACAGTGGCACGTAATCTGGATATTTGGCAGGTACAATTTCGGTGGGTTTATCTCAATGTAACTGTATTAGGACTACTGGCGGCTTTGGATGTTTGTTGCCCTATTTCGACGCCACCTTTTTGACTCCAAAATTCAATTGATCTCTACTCGTATTCCTTACAGGTCACTGTTACCTGATTTTCCCAATAGGCACTCAATTTATAAAAAATTGGGTATCTTCTTACCTAAGCGCCAATCATAGAAATCCTCTTAAATTTATATATCACTGAAATTATGTAGCTTTCCGGAATCGTAGGTTTGTGTATATTTCTTGCATATGCTCATAACAATTTCCGAACCAAAATTGGATCTAAAGCCAACCTGCTTTTAGGGGGCGGAAAGCTACGGGTCTAATAGCGCGGTCAAATTTACTTTTTGATTAGCATCCTACAAATTCCAGCGCTTTAGATAGCCGAGCTGCCGAATGCGACATCGTCAAGAGCGCATGCGGTTTAGCTCGGCTTTTTTATTACCGATCATCTACGAATAATTTAAAACGATAAAGCCAAACCTGTTGTGAGGCAAGGGGAGAACGGCTTCTTCGGGACGAGAGGTTACTGCCAATCTATAGTAGGCCTTTTCTTTTGGCATAACCTTGACCATGGGTCAATTGTTTTGCGAATTGATAGAAGAATCCGCATGACTATAGGCAGAGTTATCCAACAAACAGTGCTGTGCAACACATGCACAATAATTGTTTTCCCATCTATTTTCTTCTTGGCGATAGCGAGAACCGATATGAAAGGTACTCTTGTAGTATTAACACAAGGGAAACTAAATCAGAAAGGAGGAATCATCGGCTGTTAAAGGCAAAAATCCTTAATAGCAAGCGAAGGGGGAGGTAAAAATGAATGGTAAAAAAGCATGTATTATTTTGATACTCTCTTTTGTGATCACTACGATGGTTTTATTCTCGCCCCAAGCCAGCCAAGCATTTTGGGAAGGCATGAATATTTCCGAGAAGTTGGATGAATTTGAGATGCTGGACCTTGAAACCTATCTTGAAGAAAATTTCGGGGGCGAGCAAGGTCCTTTGGGATACCCACCGCAGTATTCCGACAACGACGCTATCCTCATAAACTATGGCGTGAAGCTTAACATACCTGACAAGACTTGGGGCGAATTTACCTTGATTAGCGCCATGGGTTTTTTCGGGGGGCAATATGATTGTACAGGGTTGCCTGGGGCACCTCCTCCGGATGGTACGGGCGTATCCCGCTGCGGGGCTGTCTTGATCGACATGGAGGGGAACCTCATCAACGGATGGGCGACCCCCGCGCTGGGAATTCCGTCCAAGATGCTGCCCAACGGAGACGTATTGCTGGGTCAAGATGGTGGTCTTGAAGGTATTTTAACGCAGGTGAACTGGCACGGAGAAAGGATCAATCAGTGGGGTCCTATGCACCATGATCACCAGCGCGAGGGCAATCCGGTGGGCTACTATGCGCCAGGACAATTCGCCCAGTCCGATTCTGGCATCACCATGCGCATGGACCGAGAAGAAGAAGCGGATAGGCCTGACATCGGCGGCGATCGCATTCTGGAGGATGACCTGATCATTCAAGAGGACTGGGACGGTACGGAAACATGGCGATGGAAAGCCAGCGACCACTATTTCGCGGATGACACAGGAAATTTGGGTTTTGGATTGGATGCCAACGCCCAGTGGGCCGTAAAGTACGGGCCTTATGTGAATGGATTCTTTGCGCACGATTACACCCATGCCAACTGTGCGTCTTGGCTCGGGCCCAATCCCTGGTTTAAAAAACCCCATGGTGAGAAGGACTACCGTTTCCACCCCGAGAATATCATTGCCGACTTCCGCTCTCAGAATATCCTCTTCATTATTGCCCGCTTCGACCACCCGGACGGCCTTTTCAAGGAAGGGGACATCGTGTGGCGAGTCGGACCAAATTTTACCGCTGACATGCCCGAGCACAAAATAGGCCAAATTATTGGGCCCCACGGCACCCACATGATCCCCAGGGGGCTTCCTGGCGCGGGCAACATCCTCGTTTTTGATAACGGCGGCATGGCTGGCTTCGGGTCTTATTTCCCCGGCAGCAGGGCGCCACTTAATCAAGAGGGTAATAATCCAAACGGCGAGATCGGAACCTATCCGAACAAATTTAGAAGCTATTCCCGGGTTATCGAATTCAACCCGATCACTCTGGAAGTAGTCTGGGAATACCTTCAGCCGAATCCCACAGAGGACCTCGACGGGGACGGGGAAACGATCGGAAATGAACGCAAGTTCTTCGCCTCCCATTATAGCAATGCTCAGCGCTTAAAAAACGGCAACACCCTTGTTACCGAAGGCAACGCTGGCCGCGTTTTCGAGTTGACGCCTGAGGATGAAGTTGTCTGGGAGTACGCGGCTCCTCCTAACCCATCTGGTGGCTGGGGGATGACTTGGGGTGACTATCGTGCTTACCGGGTCCCTGCCTCGTGGGTGTACCGTCAGATTAATCCTGTTGAAGGGGTGGATGATTAAAAAATCCTGGTTAGGGTGCAAATAACCGGGGAAGATGTAATCTCAAAAGGGCAGGGTCGCCGATGATCCTGCCCTTATAAATCTATAGATATCCTAATCGGGAATCATGCTAAAGGATTGGCCCCATTTGGATACATCTATGGATAGATCAGACTGCGATATTATTGGGTGAACAAGTAGCAATGATATGGTCATATACAGAGCACTCTTTCAGAATTATGTTTCTCTAAAGCGGCACCTATCTCCAACTAGTCCGTAAAACTCCCAGAATTGTGTTAGCTGCTATTAAACAAAAAAATTCGAACTCGCCCACCACTCTGAGATAGCGATTTTTAATTTGCACATAGAAGAAACACCGGATTTAAGGTGGCCAAACGAAAAAGCGGTTCAGGCATTTGCCTGAACCGCTTTTTCGTATCCGGCCACAAGGGTCGGCTTTACCCATCTGTCTGCCCGAAGTGCGCGATGTCCGCGGATAGCACGGCGATTATCGCAATGGACTCATCACACCTCGCCGAAGGCGATATCCAGCACCTCCAGCATGAAATCCACATCTTCCCGCGTGATGCACATGGGCGGTTTAATGCGCAGCACGCTGCCGAACAAGCCGCCCTTGCCGATGAGCAGCCCCAGTTCGCGGGACCGCTCGAAGACTTTGAGGCAAGCTTCCGGGAAAGGTTCCTTGGTCTGGCGGTCTTTTACGAGTTCGATGCCGGTCATGAGGCCCTTGCCCCGGACGTCGCCGATGACCTCGTGCTTGTCCATCAGGCGGCGGAACCCGTCCAACATGTAGCCGCCCACCTCGGCGCAGCGCGCTTGCAGGTTGTCGCGCAGAATGATTTCCAGGACTTTCTTGCCGATGGCGCAGGACACCGGGTTGCCGCCGAAGGTATTGAAATGGATGCGGTTGGTGAGCGAGCTGGCGATTTCCGGTGTGGTCACCACGGCCGCCAGGGGGGTGCCGTTGCCGATGCTCTTGGCCATGGTCACGATGTCGGGAATCACTTCCTGGGTTTCGAACCCCCAGAAGCGCTCGCCGGTGCGGCCGAACCCGGTCTGGACTTCGTCGGCGATGCACAGGCCACCGGCGGTCCGCACGTGTTCGTAGGCCTGTTTGAGGTAGCCGTCGGGATAGACCACCGTGCCCCCGACGCCCTGGATGGATTCGGCAAAAAAGGCCGCCACTTTGCCCGGGGTGGCATACTGGATCAGGCTGCGGATGTCCTCGGCGTATTTGGCGCCGGCCGCGGGATCGTCAAAGCCCCAGGGCCCCCGGTAGGGATCGGCGCAAAGGGCATGGTGGACGCCGAAGCTGTGGGGATAGTTGTACTTCCAGGTGCTGTGGGCCGTCAGCCCCATGGCCGAAGGGCTGCCGCCGTGGTAGGCATTGCGCAGGGCTACCATGTCGTAATTGCCGGTATAGAGACGGGCCATCAGGACGGCCAGGTCGTTGGCCTCGGTGCCGGAATTGACGAAATAGCACACGCTCAGATCGCCGGGCAGGGTATCGGCAAGGGCCTTGCCGTATTCGGCGATGACCGGGTGGTAGTAAATGGTGGTGGTGTGATGCAAGGTTTCCATCTGCTTCCGGGCGGCCTCCACCACTTCGGGATGGCAGTGGCCCACGCTGACGGTCACGATGCCGCCGAAGCCGTCCAGGTAGCGGCGTCCGGTCTCATCGAAAAGATACTGCATGGACCCCTCCACGATCATGAGGGGTTTTTTGTAGTAGGCCATCAGGGCCGGTGAGAGGTAGCGCTTGCGTAAGGCCGCCACCTCGTCGAAGTCGGGTCCGTCATAAGGGCGGGGCTGGTGGTCGCAGGGCGGTAGTTGGGGGGCTGGGGTCGACATGGATTCTCCTCGTTTTAGACGTTTTCAGCCAGTTGCTGGCCATGGGCGGTATGTTTCTTGCCGATGGTTTTAAGCGCGCGGGCCACTTCCGGCAGGGCCCTGATTTTTTCCATGGCCGCTTGGTAGAAAGCCTCCGCCGTTTCTTCGATGCGGCGGGCGTCGGCCAGGATGTCGGCGGGCGTGCGATCGGCCGGATCGGCGTATTCCAGCACGTAAGGGGCCCGGTAGAAATCCTGGATGGGCTCCAGGATCATTTCGGTGACATTCTCGCGCCGGGTGCGCTGCAGGGTCTGGATATGCTTGCGGCTGTCCTTGGCATACTGCCGATAGCGGTCGGCGACATCGGCGCAGGCCGGGTTGGCGGCGGCGCTTTCATAAAAGGTCATGATAAGATTTTCCATGGCCTCGGCAAAATTGCAGATGCTGCCGAAATTGTTCAGTGGCATGACTTCTCCTTAGGGTTTTCTAATTCAGCTATAGCGGGCAAAGACGCCTGATGGGCTTAGAGTTTGAGAGCGTCACGGTTTCTGCGACCTGTTCATTTTTTCACGTGAGAGAAAATATGATGTCGTAAAAAATGCCCTACGCCGCCTTAAGAGACGTTTTACGTGTCAAACAAGAAGACAAGCCCAAATAGCGATTAGAAGCCATCTCAAAATTAGGGTTTTCGTTCGAGATCAAGGCGAAGCCGAGTATCAACCCGCAGGCATACTCCAGTATGCCGAGGACTTGAGGTGAGGCTTCAACGCCGATATCGGACGAAAAAACTTTTTTGAGATAGCTTATAGTCTACAACCAGCGTTCGATGACCACCTTGGTATCGGTGAAGAACTGGAAGATCTCCTGGCCGTGCCCCTTGATGTCGCCGAACATGGACTCCCCGGCCCCGCCGAAGGGGAAGAAGCTCATGGGGGCGGCAATACCGATGTTGATGCCGATCATGCTGGGCTTGACCCGGTATTTGAACTCCCGTGCGGCGGCACCGCTGCCGGTGTAAAGACAGGCCGCATTGGCAAATCCGCGGGTGTTGATCAGGTCGACGACCGTGTCCAGATCGGCCGCGCGCACGATGCTCACCACCGGACCGAAGATTTCTTCCCGGGCGATGGTCATGTCCGGGGCCACCCGGTCGAAGACCGTGGGGCCGATGAAAAAGCCTTCCGGGTGGTCGGGGTTGGTGTAGCCCCGTCCGTCCAGGACCAGTTCGGCGCCCTCCTGGATGCCTTTTTCGATATAGCCCAGCACGCGCTCGCGGTGGGCCGCGCTGACCACGGGCCCCATGCCGGTCTGTTCGTCAAGTCCGTCACCGATTTTCATGGCTTGGGCCGCGGCGATGAATTCCTCCCGCAGCCGGTCGGCCACATCGCCCACCGGCACCAGGATCGATCCGGACAGGCAGCGCTGACCGGTGCAGCCGAAAAAGGAGGTGATCAGGGATGGCAGGGCCGCCTTGAGATTGGCATCCGGCATGACGGCCACGATGTTTTTGGCGCCTCCCAAAGCCTGCACCCGTTTGCCGGTTTCGCCGCAGCGTTTGTAGATGTATTTGGCGGTGGGGGTCGACCCCACGAAGGAGATGCCTTCGATGTCGGGATGGTCCAGCAGGGCGTTGACCACGTCCCGGGAGCCGTGGACCATGTTGACCACGCCTTCGGGAAAGCCCACCTCGTCGATGATCTCGAAAATCCTGGTCTGGGTCATGGGTACCTGCTCGGAGGGCTTCAGCACGAAGGTGTTGCCCGCTACCAGGGCATAGGGCAGGAACCACCAGGGCACCATGGCCGGGAAGTTGTAGGGCGCGATGGCTGCGAAAACCCCCATGGGCTGGCGATGGCCGTGGCAGTCGATCCCCTTGGCGATATCTTCCAGAGTATAGCCGCACATCAGGGTGGTGACCCCGGTGGCATGCTCCACGTTTTCGATCATGCGCCGCACTTCGCCCCGGGCTTCGTCGATGGCCTTGCCCTGTTCGGTGGTCAGGGTGCGGGCGATATCTTCGAATTCCTCCTCGAAAGCGTCCCGCAGGCGGAACAGATAGCGGGCCCGGGTCAGGGGCGGGGTCTCGCGCCATTCCGGATAAGCGTCCCGGGCGGCCTTGACCGCCTGGTCCACATCGTGGCTGTCGCTGTAAGGGACGGTGGCGATTTTTTGGCCGGTGGCCGGGTTGCGGATGTCGCCGGTCGTAGCGGATCCCGATGTGACCCATTCGCCGTTGATGTAATTTTTAAGCATGGAATCTGGCATGATGCGACCTCTTTGGTTGGCGTCCATAGATAAAGGCTGAAAAATTGAGCATCGACTTAAATTTTAGAGGGAGTGTATCATCGATATTCGAAATATTTAGTAGTATAAAATTCGTTTGTCAATGAAAATACGGTTTAATTTGACGAATCATGACTATTTTGGCATAAAGAGGTGCATCGAATTGGAATCACCTAAAACAGCAAAGCCCGGCGGCGATATCCGACAGGGGAGAAACGGCATGAAGAAGCGAACGTCACCCCAACTAGAACGACCACTGGATTCAGTGGACTGCGAGCTGATCCGGCTGCTGCAGCAGGACGGCCGTATTCCCAATACGGTCCTGGCCAAGAAAATCGGGATATCGGAAGCCACCGTGCGCACGCGCTTGAACCGCCTGATCCAGGATGAGGTCATTCAGATCGTGGCCGTCAGCAATCCCATGAAGCTGGGCTTTACCATCGTCGGGATCATCCGGATTCACGTGGATATCCACAAGATCGACCACATTACCCGGGAATTGAAGAAGCTCGACGCCCTCTGGTTCATTGTCCACACCACCGGCGGTACCGGGATCGACGCCGAGTTCGTGGTCAAGGACATCCAGGAACTCAACGCCCTCATTTTCGAAAAGATCAACCGCATCGACGGCGTCACCCAGACCGAAACCTCGCTGATTCTCAAATATGTTAAGCGGAATTATGACTGGGGAACGGCCCTCGACTAGAAGTCTTCTCGAAGCGGTCTTTTAGCTCCCTATCCGCGTTGTAGAGGCGATTCAAATCCTCGAAATACCGATGTATTCCTCCGGGTTAAATCGCCTCTACGCCTTGATATGAAGCTAAAATCATCGTTTCGAGAAGACTTCTGCCACATGCGCATCAGAATCATTGCCGTGCTTTTTGCCCTATCCCTGCTATGCTGCACTTCTGCGCACTGGTTGATTCGGTCGTAAAAAGTCAACCTTTAGCGAAACCGTCACTTGCACTCCGGGGCATTCCACGCTAAAGAGAGCCGCCAGATCATCATGAACCGATAAGGCGCGAGCGCCATAACCACTGGAGTTTTTATGACTGCACCGACCAATGAATTCGACATCCGCAAGCAGAAGCTGCAGGCGATTGCCGACGCGGGTGAAATCCCTTACAAGGACCGCTATGCCGTAACCCATGATTTGAACGAGGTCGTGCGACTGGAAGACGGCACCGAGGGCGTGGCCGTGGCCGGCCGCATCGTCGGCCTGCGCAAGATGGGCAAGATGACCTTCGGGCACATCGGCGATATCGACGGCCGCGTTCAGTTCCTGATGAAGAAGGATTTTATCGAGGACAGCTACCAGCGCTTCAAAGAGATGGTCGATATGGGCGACTACATCGGCCTGCGCGGGGAGATGTTTACGACCCGGACCCAGGAGAAGACCATCGTGGTGCGGGAGTGGACCCTGCTGGCCAAGGCCCTGCGGCCCCTGCCGGAGAAATTCCACGGCATCACCGACAAGGAGCAGAAATACCGCAAACGCTACCTGGACCTGATTTCCTCCCGGGAATCGGTGGCGCGTTTCAAGGTGCGCAACACCTTCATCAACAGCCTGCGTGCCTATCTCAACCGGAACAAGTTCGTGGAAATCGACACCCCTGTCCTGATCAACAAGGCCAGCGGCGCTCTGGCCAAGCCCTTCAAGACCTACTACAACGCCCTGGACATCGACGTCTACATGCGCATCGCCCCGGAGACCTATCTCAAGCGCGCCATCGCCGGCGGCTACAACCGGGTGTATGAATTCGCGCGCTGCTTCCGCAACGAGGGGATTGACCCCTCCCATCTGCCCGACTTCACCATGCTGGAATACTATGCCGCCTACTGGAACTACCAGGACAACATGGCCTTTACCGAAGCCCTGATCAAGGCCGTGGTCAAGGAAACCATCGGCGGTTTGCAGTTCAGCTACCAGGATACGGCCATCGATCTGGATGGCGTCTGGGAGCGGAAATCCTTTCGGGAGCTGATCCTGCAGGACAGCGGCATCGATCTCGTGCCGTGCCGCGACAAGGCCTCCCTCGTGGCGGCCATCGAACAGAAGGGCATCGTGATCGAGCGTGATATCAAGGATCCCGGCATCGGCTACGGCACCCTGGTGGACCTGCTCTATAAAAAGGTCTCGCGGCCCAAACTGATCAATCCCACCTTCCTGACGGAGCACCCCCTGGACATCTCCCCCCTGGCGCGCAAAAACGACGCCAATCCGGCCATCGTGGACCGCTTCCAGCTGGTGATCAACGGCTGGGAAATGGTCAATGCCTATTCCGAGCTCATCGACCCCATCGATCAGCTGGCGCGCTTCGAATCCCAGCTCAAGGCCCGCGAAAAAGGCGACCTGGAGGCCATGGAGACGGACGAGGATTTCGTGACCTGCATGGAATACGGCATGCCGCCCATGTCCGGCTGGGGCATGGGGATCGACCGCTTCGTGGCCCTGCTGACCGACACCGAGCACTTGCGGGATGTGGTGCTGTTTCCGCTCCTGCGGCCCGATGTGTGATAGCGGGGCGTTATACAAAAGACCCTCCCGGGCCTGTCGGAACGATCCCGGCAGGCCCGGCTTGCGTTGGGGGGGGGAGCGGCGCAAGCCGTGTCGACCTTCAGGCTGTGCCAAAGAAGGACGGGGCCCATGCTATCCTGCCCGGCATCGCCCGGATCTTCATCCTCCCGACATGTCGATCTGCACAGCGCGGCCACATCGTTCCCTGCCTTTTGGCCCTTTTGGGTAAGAGATTGTTTCAATGCTAACACTATGCTAACAATTCGCTAACATAATCGGCAAACGTGAATTTTGGGGTGGGTCCCGGGGCCTGCCCCGTTTTGTGTGGACCGGCAGACGGGTGGCCGGTCCGTGGCAATCTTTCGAAACCCTGAGGTCTGAATGGAACTCTATGGCTTTGCCGTCGCGCTGCTGTTCGCCATCGCGATCGCCGATCTGGTCGTGGGTGTCAGCAACGACGCGGTCAATTTTTTGAACTCGTCCGTGGGCTCCCGCGTGGCGCCCCGCTATGTCATCATGATCGTGGCCAGCCTGGGCATCCTGGCGGGGGTGACCTTTTCCAGCGGCATGATGGAGGTGGCCCGCAAGGGCATTTTCCATCCCCAATTTTTCCTCATGCCGGAGTTGATCACCATCTTTCTGGCCGTCATGATCACCGATATCCTGCTGCTCGATCTGTTCAATACCTTCGGGCTGCCCACCTCCACCACAGTGTCCATCGTGTTCGAACTCCTGGGGGCGGCCATCGCGGTATCCCTGGTCAAAATCTTTCAGAGCGGCCAGAGCATCATGGATCTGGCCGACTACATCAACACCAGCAAGGCTTTGGCCATTATTGCGGGCATCCTGCTGTCCGTGGGCATCGCCTTTGTGTGCGGCGCCGTGGCCCAGTTCGCCACGCGGCTGCTGTTCACCTTCGACTATGAAACACGGCTGCGGCGCTACGGCGGACTGTGGGGCGGCCTGGCGCTTTCCATGATCACCTATTTCATCCTGATCAAGGGCGCCAAGGGGGCTTCCTTCATGACCCCTGCCATGGTGGACTGGATGAAGACCCACACCTGGACCATCATCGGTGGCGGTTTTGCCGGTTTTACCATCCTGTTTCAACTGCTGATGGTCACGACCCGCGTCAACATCCTCAAGCCCATCGTCCTGGCCGGCACCTTTGCTCTGGCCATGGCGTTCGCCGCCAACGACCTGGTGAATTTCATCGGCGTGCCTCTGGCCAGTTTCCATGCCTTTGCCCTGGCCAAGACCAGTGCGGCACCCCTGACCATGTCCATGGGCGCTTTGCAAAAGGCCGTGCATACCAACACCCTTTTCCTTTTGGCCGCCGGGGCCATCATGGTGGCCACCCTGTGGCTGTCCCGCAAGGCGCGCACCGTCACCCGGACCGAAGTCAATCTGGGCCGTCAGGAAGAGGGGCTGGAGCGTTTCGATTCCTCCCAGCTCTCCCGGGTCATCGTGCGCATGGTAACGGGCGTATTCGACGCCACCCGCAACCTGTTTCCCCAGGCTCTGCGGCGCACCATCCGGCGCCGCCTGGATACCAGCGACTACCAGACACCGCCTGGATACGATGGCGCCATACCGGAGTTCGATCTGCTGCGGGCCAGTGTCAACCTGATGGTGGCCAGCGCCCTGGTGTCCTGGGCCACCAGCATGAAGCTGCCCCTGTCCACGACCTATGTCACCTTCATGGTGGCCATGGGCACCTCCCTGTCCGACCAGGCCTGGGGACTCGACAGCGCGGTCTACCGGGTCACCGGCGTGCTGACGGTGATCGGGGGCTGGTTTTTCACGGCCTTCATGGCCTTTACGGTGTCACTGGTCTTTGCCTTTGCGATCGCCTATCTCGGGGCAGGGGCCATTTTCCTGCTGCTGGTGATCGTGGGCCTGCTCATCCTGCGCAACTTCAAAATCCACAGCCGGCGGGAGAAAGCCGCCCGGGATCTGGAGGTGCTGGACCTCAAGCGGGTGACCGATGCCGATTTTGCCATCCAGACCTGCTTCGAACACAGCGGCCGCCTGTTGTCCGTGGTGCGGGACAAGCTCGACCTGGGCTTTGAAGGCATTCTGACCGAAGACCGCAAACCGCTCAAACGACTGCGGCGGGAGACGAGCAAAATCCAGGTCGCCACCAATATCATCGCAGCGAACATCTTCAAGACCCTGCGGCTCCTGCAATACGAGGATGTGGCCCAGGCCGGCAAATACAGCTATGTGATATCCGCCCTGCAGGAAATCGCCGAAAGCTTGCGGGACGTCATCATGCGCTGCCACGTACACACCTCCAACAAGCACTCGGGGTTGCTGCCGGAGCAAAAGAAAGAGCTGCAAAAGGTTCGCAAATGCGTGGAAGGACTCCTGGACGATACGGCCCGCATCCTCCTCAGCCACGAACCCTTCAAATACCGTGAGGTGGCGGCCCACTACGTCAAGCTGAAAGGTCTGCTGGAGGAGTACGACGACCATCAGATCAAACGCATCCGATCCGGGGAATCCAAGACCCGTCTGAGTATCCTCTTCTACGGCATCAACAATGCCTGCCTTAAAATCAGTGAACAAAGCCTGCAGCTGCTGACGATTTTTGACGAGACATTTCATCTGGAAGAAAAATCCACAAAGAATTGAGCCATGCGAACCGAACACAACATTTATTTTTCCGATGCCCGCCAGATGCCGGTGATTGAGGACGCGTGTGTGGATCTCGTGGTGACCTCGCCCCCGTATCCCATGATCCAGATGTGGGACGAGCTGTTCAGCGGGCTGGACGGGCGTATCGGCGAGGCCCTGGCCGGTTGCCGTTCCCCGGAGGCCTTCGAGGGCATGCACCTTTTGCTGGATGCGGTCTGGCAGGAGTGTTACCGTGTTTTGAGGCCGGGCGGGCTGGCCTGCATCAACATCGGGGATGCTACCCGGACCGTCGACGGGGAATTTGCCCTCTACCCCAACCATGCCCGCATCCTGCAGGCGCTTGGCCGCATCGGGTTTACCGCCCTGCCGGATATCCTGTGGCGCAAGCCCAGCAATGCCCCCAACAAGTTCATGGGCTCGGGCATGCTGCCGGCCGGGGCCTATGTGACCCTGGAGCATGAGTACATCCTGATCGCCCGCAAGGGCGGCAAGCGCATTTTTGCGTCGGCGGACGAAAAACAGAACCGGCGGGCCAGCGCCCTGTTCTGGGAGGAGCGCAACAGCTTCTTTTCGGATGTCTGGATGGATCTCCGGGGCGCCTCGCAGGTGTTGAAGGCCAGCGAGGCCCGGCAGCGCAGCGCGGCCTTTCCCTTTGTGGTGGCCTACCGGCTGGTGAACATGTTTTCGGTGCAGGGGGACGTGGTGCTCGATCCCTTCTGGGGGACCGGCACCACCACGGCGGCCGCCGTGGCCTCGGGCCGCAACAGCATCGGCCTGGAAATCGATGCCGGCCTGAAGAACAGTCTGGATCAGATCGCCAACGGCATGCCGGAGCGCTTGAACGGGCACATCGAAAACCGGCTGGCCCAGCATATCGGATTCGTGGAAGAGCGTATGGCGGCCGGCAAACCCATTAAACACCGCAACCGGCCCTATGGATTCCCGGTGGTGACGGCCCAGGAGAAGGAGCTGCTGCTCCCCGGGGTGTCCGACATCCAGCGCCCGTCGACCGCCTGCCTGACGGTGGACTACAATACCAGCCCCCAGGCGGCGTTCTGCCGCGACTGGGAAGCGCTGCTGAGGGACGGCAACCCGGAACCGGTTGCAGCGCCGGGGGCCCGGAAACCCCGGGGCACGGCCAGCGGCCAGCGTAACCTTTTCTAATAGCGGTTATCTGAAATGCTCAAGTTGGTTAATATCATGAAAAAAGAACCACCACGAAGATCACGAAGAACACGAAGGAATTCATCTTTTTCCCGTGAGGTTTGCTTCATGTCCTTCGTGGTAAATTCCTGTTGACGGGAGCCTTCCAAAGAACCGTATTTCTTATTCACCAGCACGATCAAGGAGAAGCCATCCATGACCGCCCTGCCGACCACCACCATCCTGGCGATTCGCCACGGTGAAACCCGCTGGAATGCGCAAGAACGCTTCCAGGGACATGAAGACAGCCCCTTGACGGCCAACGGGCGGCGCCAGGTCACGGCCCTGGGGCCGCGGCTGCAGCAGATGTCCTTCGAGCGCCTGATCAGCAGCGATCTCGGCCGGGCCCGGGAAACCGCGGCGATCATCGCCGGTTTCACCGGGCATACGGTGGAGACGGAGCCGCGCCTGCGGGAGCGCAATTACGGCGTTCTGGAGGGCCTTACCATACCGGAAATCAAGGCCGCCCATGCCGACGTGCTGGCCCGCTTCCATACCGACGATCCGGCCTATGTGATCCCCGGCGGCGAGAGCCACCAGATGCATTATGATCGCAATATCGACTGGCTGGAGACGCACCTGGCGGCCCATCCCGGATCCACGGTGGCCATCGTGGTGCATGGCGGCGTGCTGGACAGCCTCTTCCGCTATGTCTCCCAGCGGCCGCTCGCTCAGCCCCGCTGTTACGTGACCACCAATGCCAGCCTGAGCATTTTCAACCATGGCCTGTTCTACGGCACCCCGCGCTGGGTCATCCAGTCCTGGGGGGATGCGGGCCATCTGGCCGATATCGGGTATCTTCCCGGATTGGGCTGAGTGAGGATTTCCTGGCGTTCGGCGTTCATCCGGGAATAGGTCAAATTCCGTTTTTCGTGCAACGCCAGTATTGAGCAAAGCGGCTTTTTTTAAGATAGACGCGAACAGTGGAGGAGATCGCTATGGGATTCATTACATGGATCATTCTGGGGCTGATCGTGGGTGTCCTGGCCAAATGGATCATGCCGGGCAAAGACCCCGGGGGATTCCTGGTGACCATCGGCCTGGGCATCGCAGGCGCTTTTGTGGGGGGCTTTATCGGCGCCAAGCTGGGCATCGGTGCCGTGACCGGCTTCAATATCGGCAGCATTCTGATTGCCACCGGCGGCGCTATCCTGCTGCTGGCGATTTATCGGGCAATGAAAAAGAAGAAATGATGCGACAGGGAATGACGCTCCTGGAGGGCGCCATTCCCTGACGGGATTGCTTAACGGGCGCTATACGCGGCTGCTGGCTTCCGCTGCCGCATAGACGGTTTTCTGTTCCAGGGTTTCCTCGATGGAGACTCCCAGCTCCGCCAGATTCGTGAAGCAGTACTCCCGGGCTTCGTCGTCCAGCTGCTCCGGCACGAAGAGGCCCCGTTCGGTGAAAGCATTGTCCACCATCATCTTCACGAAAACCGAGGCACACTGGCCGGTCAGATAGGCCTCGTGGCTCAGGCCCGAGGTTTCGAAGGCCTCCACCAGGCCGGGGCCGGTGACATAGCTTTCGATCTTGACGGGGTTGTCGTCCTTGATGCCTTCCACCCGCACCAGAAAGGCGCCTTCCTCCCGGACCACGCCGTCGGTGATGATGGCCTTGATCTCTTCCGGGTATTTGGGGGCCGGCGGGCACAGGGTAAGGATCAGTTCCATGGGGACGACTTCGACGTCGCCCACCTTGACCGGCTGGCTGGAGAGCAACCCCATCCGGTAGAGCAGCTCGGAAAGCTTTACGCCATAGCCGCCATATTTGAATTCCACGTTTTTGACACCTTTGAGCACGCTATTGGCCAGCAGGCCCATGGTGACGGGCTCGTCGTGCTCGTGATCCACCAGGCGCACCTTGCGATCGATACCCTTGAGCTTCATGCTCACCGGGCGGCTGAAGGGTTTGTCGATGACGTGCTGGCCCTTTTCAAAGCGGAAGGTCTTGTAGGCCATGTCCCAGAAGGCCACTTCGGGGGACCACCAGAAGGGGGTGAAGCGCTTGGTCATGACGTTTTCATAGACGCAGATGCTGATGGTCTCGCAGCTGTCCATCTTTTCGACGGATTCCCGGGCGATGATGTTGGCCAGGCCGGGGGAGGAGCCGCCGCCCACCAGGGCGGTCAGCCCCTTGGCCTTGAATTTGTCGTGCCACTCCGCAAAGAGCATCTGGTAGCTCTCGATGAAGCCCATATCCTCCATGGGACCGGCCATGTCGAAATAGGAGGCCTCGACAGCCAGTGCGGCTTCCATGACCGTCAGGTTGTACTCCAGGGGCAGACCGTTGACGATCAGGTCGCAGCCCCGGGCGGCTTCGATGACGTTGGCCACCTCGCTGGCGTCGAGTTGCAGGGGGGTGGCCTTTTTCAGGGAGCTGCTGAGCTCCTCGGCGGCTTTGCGATCGTAGTCCGCGCAGATGATTTCACTGATTTGCGGATGGCTGTCCATCCGTTTGGCGACCGTGCTTCCCTGGGCACCGACGCCGATGATGATGATCTTCTTCATAAAATCCTCTCTCTGTGAGGTTGATGATAACGCCTGGCAGCCAGGCGTTGCGTGGGCGGCGTTCCTGTCCGACGGTGCGGAAGGGGATGGTTTGGGGTGTGCCCACGGGTCTTTCAGGGTGATCAGGTCCCCTCCGATGAGACCGGCCTGCTTATGCTGATGATAACGATAAGACGCGTTGAAAATTTTTACAACAATTATTTTGCAAATTTTAACGGAATTAGATAAAAACATTAATCAATTTGGCGGAAAACGCCTTTAGAATGTTAATACGGTACGCATTTGTGTCTGTCCGGAAATAATCGATTTTGGTTTCGGCCAAGGCCGCAGTGATTTGTCCAGCGCTGCTGGACTTCCCGTTTGATCCAACCCCGCTGGGGGTGGAAACCGGAGGCGTAGCTGGGCTACGGCGAGGATTTCCAAAGCGCGAGAACGCCGGCTTGCCCGCCAAAGCTGGCTTGATCCCCATTCGGGGACTCGGCCCACCGGCGGCGGGCCGGAGCCAAAAGATGCCATTTATGGATGGACACGCATTAAGGAGGGGATGGAATGAAATCCAGCACATCCGGCGTGGAAAAACTCGACAAGACCGACCGGCGCATGGTGGCGCTGCTGCAGAAGGACGGGCGTATGCCCATCGTCAATCTGGCCAAGGAGCTGGGCATTGCCGAGACCACCGCCCGCACCCGCTTGAAGCGCCTGATCAATGAGGAGGTCATCAAGGTGGTGGCTGTGAGCAACCCCATCAAACTGGGCTTCGAGATCATCGGCAACATCAAACTCGACATCAATTTGAAGCAGAAGGATGCCGTCATCGCGGAGCTCAAGCAGATCGACGCCCTTAACTACCTGGCGCTCACCACCGGCGGCAACGACCTCGACCTGGAATTCATCGTGGGCTCGCTGGATGAATTCAAGGCGCTGATCTTCGAGAAGATCAGCCAGATCGACGGCATCAATTCAGTGGAGACCTCTCTTATCGTGGAGATTATCAAGGACACCTGGGACTATGGCACGGCCTGGGATCCGCCTTCGCCGGAGGCTTCGGCGGACAAGTCCGCCGGGTGCCGAAGGTCCTGATGGACGAGTCCGCCGAGCGCCGAAGGTCCTGATGGGCAAGTCCGCCGGGCGTCGCAGGTCCCGATGGCCAAGTCTGCTGGACGCTGGGGGCTTCGTCGGGGCACAGGCCCGGCGGGATTTGTTGAAGGGCAGGGTCGACAAGCTCTGGGCGCCGCGGATTTCGAAGATTCATAGAGCGGCAGGTTGGGCGGGAAAGTCATCCTTCGAGGCGCATCGCCCATAGGAAGCGGCCTGTTGCTCCGGGGGGTGATCAGCCAGGGCGGTCCAGCTCCTTGCGGACCGCCAGGCCGATTTTTTCGAGGGTGTAGGGTTTCTTCACATAGGTGCCGGCCCCGAGACGCTGCATTTCCTGCACGCGTGCGGTTTCCGAGTAGCCGCTGGCGATGATGGCCCGCTGGTGGGGATTGCGTTCCCGGATCGCCCGGAAGGTTTCCAGGCCATCCCAGCCCGGCGGCATGATCATGTCCAGTACCAGTAAATCGAAATTGCGCGCGCGCAGGGTTGCCAGGGCATCTTTCCCGCTATCGGCCGTGGACACCGTGTAACCCAGGCGCTGCAGCATGCGTTGGGCCAATGCCCTCTGTTCGCCCGAATCATCCACCACCAGAATCGACTCGCCCCGGCCGATATAGTCTTCGATATGAACCGCTGCGGCAATCTGCTTCTCGGTGCGCGTCACCGGAAAGAACAGACGGAAAGTAGTGCCCAGCCCCTCTTCCGTGCAGATATCGATAAAACCGTCATGGTCCCGCAGGGTTCCCCATACCACCGCCATCCCCAGGCCGCTGCCGCTGCGCCCCATGGCTTTCTTGGTGTAGAAGGGCTCGAAGATATGCTCCAGGTCAGAGGACGCCATGCCGATGCCGGCGTCGGTCACTTCCAAAACGCTGTATTCGCCGATGGGGATCCGTTCGAATCCCGGGTAGGGCCGGTCGACATAACGGTTGACCGTCCGAATGGTGATCCTGCCGCCGCCGGGCATGGCGTCGGCCGCATTGGCCACCAGATTCATGAGGGATTTGGAAAGGTGCACTTCGGATGCTGAGATATTGAGCAGGTTCTCATCCAGCTTGGTTTCGACGCATACCTGGGTGTGATGGGAGAGAATCTTGCGGTAGGCCAGGGAGACTAAAAAGTCTTCCACAATGTGGTTGAGGTCGGTCACCTTTTTAGCGGCCACCCCCCGACGGGCCAGGGTCAGCAGATCCTGGACGATCTCGGCGGCCTTCTCGCCGGAGGCCTGGACGGCCAGCAGCGGCTCGCGCAGCGGGCTGTCCTTTTCCAGATCGAGCAGGAGAAGTTCCGGGTAGCTGACAATCCCGCTCAGGATATTGTTGAGGTCATGGGCTACACCACCGGCCATCAGGCCCAGGGCCTCCATTTTCTGGGCCTGGCGCAGCTGTTCCTCCCGCTGTTTTTCCCGGGTGATGTCCTCCACGATGCCCAAAACGGTGGGGGCCTGGAACGGAGTCTCTGTTATGGGGCGCAAATGATAGCGCAGGTAAAGGGACTTGCCCCATTTGCTGGTATAGGGGGCTTCGTAACTCTGTATGACACCTTCTTCCAAGCAGGTATTTACCTGCCGGGAAAAATCGGATTGGACAATGGGCGGATAGTCGTGCACGTTGATCGCGAGGCTGGCATCCCTGGATGGCGACCCCATGATTTCCATCAATTTAGCATTGACCTCGATAAGGTTGCCATCTTTGTCGATGGTTACGATACCGAGGGGTGCGTCTTCGATCAGGGCGCGGTAGCGGGCCTCGCTTTGCCGCAGGGCCTGGCTGACGGCCTGTTCGCTGGACAGGGTGTCGCGCAGGTCCCTTACCATCAGGGCCGTAGTGATCGTCACGATGGCGTTGAGCAGCAGGAAATTGATCGCCATGACAATCCACTTTGAAAGGGCGTTTTCGATGCCGCGCGCCCAGACCGGATCGCCAAAGGCTATGAACAGTGCCACCGCGCCCATAATCAGCGCACTCAGGAACAGCGAAGTGAGGGCGGCCCGGAAGCCCAGAATCGTCGCCAACAGGACGGACGCCCCGAAAATCCAGATATAGCCGGCCCCTAAGGAGCCAAGCATGAAGAGCAGGCCCACGCCGAGGGTATAGACAATCAGGCAAAAGCCCCAGGTGCGCGTGTGGAGAGATGCCTGCCGGCTCAAGAACAGGACAACGATTGCGGCGTAGGCCCCTGTGTCCAGCAGAGCGACGCCCCACAGACCTTCGGAAATGGCGAGTATCAGGGAGGGAATCAGGGCGAAGGGGCCCAATGCGGCCGCAATGAAGAGCAGCACAAAGAGGATACGCTCCTGCCACAGGGTCAGGGGGCCGCTTTCCCAGGCATAGGCAGGGATGAAGCGCTTTTCCAGCCCAAGCCAGTGCTCCTGAAATATTTTTCCAAAACCGGACACTAATGGTGATTTCCTACAGCCGGATGTCGAAATTTGTTTTTCATGATCCTGCCGCGCAGTTTTCTCCGAATAAGATCGATCCGTCGTGTTCCATTGCCCATTTGCCGCCGGGCGGCTGTTCGTGCATCGTGATCAAAACCGGGGTCTGCCGTCAATCTCCATGCTTATCGGAATCCCGGCGGAAAACATAAGTCTCAGCCATCGTCGATCAACACGGCGGCGTCCGCGGGGTCGAAGTTTGCGATAAGGTCGATGGGCGTCCGGGCGAAGCGGCAGGCCGCGGCCCGGGGCCGGATATCCTGCTCCGCATCCAGTGACCATTGGGCATGATTCACCAGCCGGGCCAGGGCCAGGGCGCGTCCCAGCGTAAGCGCCAGGCGGCGTGCCCCTGCTTCCAATACGACAGGATCGGGGCCGTCCTGAAGCCACTCGGCGGCCTGGGTCACGGCTGCTTCCGCCACCTGCCCGGCCGCGCGCAGGTGCTCGTCCCGGACTGCTTGAACACTTTGTTGAACAGTGCTGCGAAGCGAAGCCAGCGTTCTTTTATCTGCCGCTATTGCCCGCAAGGCATCCAGAGACAATACATTGGTGGTCCCTTCCCAAATGGGCAGCACTTGGCTGTCCCGCAGCAGCACCGGCAGGCCGGTGTCTTCCACATAGCCCGCGCCCCCGTGGGCCTCCAGCACCTCGGAGGCCACAGCCACGGCCTGGCGTCCGGTGGTCAGTTTGGTAAGCGAGGTGAGCAGCCGCAGCAGGCGGGCTTCATCCTCGCTTGTCTCGCCGTGCTCCGCCTTGCCGATCAACTCCACCAGGAAAAAGGTCAGGTGGAAGGCGGCTTCGGTTTCCGCCTGGAGGCCTGCCAGGGTGTCGACGTGCAGGGGTTTTGCAGACAGGCCCGCCCCAAAGGCCACCCGCTGCCGGGCATAGCTGCGGGCCAGGGCCAGGCCGCGCCGCATGAAGGCCGCCGCCGTGACGCTGTTCCAGGTGCGGGTGAGCTGGAGCATGGGCACGATGTTGCGCACCCCGTCGGTCAGCCCCAGCACCGGAACCGCCAGGGTGCCCCGCAGCATCAATTCCGCGGTGGGCACCTTGCGGGTGCCCAGCTTGTCCTTCAATCGCAAAATCTCGATTTCCTGCAGGCGCCCCTCGTCATCGCGCGTCTTCAGGTAGAAGAGGGCCAACCCCTTGCCGCCGGGGGGATTGCCCTCGGGCCGGGCCAGGGTTAGGGCGATCTGGGAGGTGGCCGCGGAGGTAAACCATTTGCGGCCGTAGAGTCGCCATTGCCCCTGCGCGTCCTGTCGGGCAATGGTTTCCGACCGGCCCACATCCGAACCGCCCGTGGATTCGGTCATCCACTGGCCGCTGGTCCAGAAGCGCGCCGGGTCACGGGAAGTCAAATGGGGAACCGCTTCGTCGATCAGGGCCAGGTTGCCGGATGCCAGCAGGGTGCGGGCCGCCCCGTCGGTCATGGCCAGCGGGCAGGTGTAGACATCGCTGGAGGGGTGGAAGAGATAGGTCAGGGCAAACTGCACAATGCGGTCGAAGCGGCCGTGGCGCCCCTCGTAGGCCGCGGCCACGAGGCCGAATTCTGCGGCCAGGCGCTCGGCCTTGCGCCACAGGGGCGACACCGCGATGCGGTCGATACGGTTGCCCCAGGCATCCCACTGGGTCAGGACGGGCTCGTTGTCGCGGTCGGCAAGCTGCATTTGATACAGATCGCCACCGGCGAGTTCGCCCAGTTCACGGAGCGGCTCCAGTGCTTCTATATGGACATCGGGTGGCAGCACCCGCTTAAGGTAGGAGTGCAGCACGCGGTCGTCGTCGAATTGGTTGCCCAGCGTGGGCGGCGGTTGGTTGAAAGGAGTGATATCCATGGCTTCTCCTTGAATAAATAGCAGTTTGATAACCGTCTGTGGCCGGATTCGTCACACAAAGGAAGCTATGACAGGTATAAACCCGGTACAAGGAGGGCGGGCATGCTGCATGCGAAGTTGGAGGTTGGGCGAGGTCGTATAGAAAGGCAATAGGAAAAATTAGGTTCGATATACTCTGGTTATTTAAATATCGAGCTTCCAAGTGACGTTATTTCGGTCATCGAGAAGCCTTTGGAAATAGACAGGCGTGTTCTCGATCCACATCTAAAAGCGCGGGCGGTCGGCCTCCTTTACCTGCATTATCGGGAAAGCGGGAAGTCGGCCGCTGAAGACGAGGGGACGGTGGAGTCCTACCTGAAGCTCGTCGGCTGCAGGAAGCCCCGGATGCAATCGTATCAAACCACACCGCTATGCGAAGCGCCATGGACCGGGTATTGGAAAATATCGAGGTGCGCGGCGACCGCGCCTACGACATGCGGCACGCCCTCCTGTACATGGCTTTCCCGGACTATTACGAGCGGATCATCAGCACGCGTGACAAACTGTGGATCGTAAGCACCTACAAGAATCAGGTACCAAGTGCGCTTCCGGCGGATCCTGACGACGCCATCCAGTTGATCAGGGCTGAACTGGGGAAACGGCACGACAAGCCCGACCGGAAATTCGATTTTTACTCGGAACTGAAAGACGAATGGAAGCCTGGTGGGACCGCACCCGTCGCCACGGTAACGGTGGATACCGATAAAGGGGTTGTGACCGTGCCGGGTGGCGAAATCGAGCCGTAATCTTCGACCGAAACCGTAAAAGAGCATACCGTCCATACGGAAATCCAGTGGCTGCTGCTCAAGCTAGGCAACGACATGGGGCTGGACCTCTGGGTGGCGAACAACGATCGCGGCAAGGAGATCGACGGCGAGAAACTGGGCGACATCCCCAGGCTAAAGCTGGCCCTGCCGCTGACGTTCGACGAGGCCACCAATAAAACCATCCAGCTCATCGACGTTCTATGGCTGAAGCAGAACACCATCCTGGCCGCCTTCGAGATCGAAAGCACCACCTCGATTTATTCCGGCATCCTCAGAATGACCGACCTGATCGCCATGCAACCCAACATCAACATCCCCCTTTACATCGTGGCTCCCGACGAGCGCCGAAACAAAGTCTATGCCGAGGTGAACCGCCCGGTTTTCTCCAACCTGTCCATCCCGATGAACCAGATCTGCAAATACATTCCCTTCTCGGGGCTCAGGGATGCCGTCAAGAATGCCGGAGCCATGATCAAGTACATGAAGCCGGAGTTTTTGGATGAGATCGCGGAGGAGTGCGAGATTTTTCAGGAGGAATAGCAATTACCAACCAGGAGCAGGAGGGGAGGCTACCAGGAGCCAGCAGAGTAACTGCAGACCGACATGGCAACTATTTATCCCTCCTGTAAAAACAATTGCCCACCAAATTGACGAATTTTCTGTCCCATTGAATTTAAGAATAATTCCTATGAAGAGATAAGTATAGTTGATTACAAGAGGTTGGAAGCTGGATAAGAGCGCCGCCCTTCATATGGCATAAAAAATGCTCTCTACACCCCGATAAACTTGACCATCTTTCGCGGGGAGGAGCGATGCAGGAGCACATGGCTGTCAAGGTAAAGGAGCTAGCCGGCGAGCGGATCGCATGTAATGTTGACGTTCCGGAGCACATCGATCCCAGCCCTGACAGCTATGTGACCCTGCGGTACGAAGAGCACAAGAACACCGAATACGTCCGCATCATCGCCATTAATCGTCATCCCACCAACGCAATCGACGCCTGTTTTTACACGCTGCACGAAAGCGGGATCTGCTTCATCCCCGACAAGTTCAAAGGACGTACCATCAAAGCCCGCCTGAAGCCCTCGGAGAGCACGGTCATCCACTTCGAGGAAAAGAGGCGCAACTCCCGGCTGTTCCTTTTCAACGCGGCTTTCGTGGACGGGGAGTAGTTTTTATGGGACGGACAAAAGGTACGGTTGTAACCAAGGTGTCAACCTGCTGACCGTCATCTGCAACCGATCGCCTACCGGATTTATCCCCTTGGAATTGGTTTACTTCAGAAGGAAGCATGCAAGGTAACGCGTTTTTCGAATATCCCAGATAATATTGCATTGACTTCGGGATTGATAGTGGCTTGCCAAGATGTAACCGCCCCATTTTCGTCAGCCTGAAAATGGGGCGGTTATCGTCGGCATCGCTATATTTTATGAGGTTTACAGAGATTTTCGGCCTTTGCGGCGCTGCGTCCGCAGTTTTTACAATAATGGGTAGGTGGTTTAATAAGGGCAATATAGTCTTGCGGATTTTTGACATGTAGTTCTTCTTCCACATAAGCGCATAGGGTCTTCGGTTCATCGTGGCTCATGATGACATATCTCCATTCTTTATAACGAATTCATCTCTGTTGGTGCTGCCTGGGTTAGTATAAGAATTGCTTTTGGCGCAAACGGCAACGTTGAAAAGAGGTAAGGCGCGGTACTGTCCGTGTCAAGCAACGAGCTGAGGGGCGGCATCAAACTGGATGAGTGATATTTGGGGGCCCGGCATGTCGCAAATAGACGGTTGGGAACTTGCCCTGCGAATAAAGTTCATTAACCATAGCATGCCAATAATTGCACTCACCGTTGGGTCAGCTCAGCAGTGCCACGACAAATATTTTGGGATAGATTGCGATAATCAAATTGAAAATAAGTCATAAAAAAGTTCAGAATAGAGATCCGGCAAACAACGCTATTCATTTCAGTTTACATCCTCCCGTGTGACGCCCTCGCACTCCAGAACAAAATCAGCCCCGAAGGCCCTTGCCGGCGTTTGAAAACCCGGTGAAACCTCACCGGCCAGAATCTTCTCCACCGCGGATAGAGCGGCGTGCGATGTCCAGACGACCGCTCCCTCCGGACCATGCAGTCGCGATTCGGCTTTTCGTCCCTGGTCGTCTTCGACTTCGCCCCACACGTGCGTGGACGTCATGGCGCGCTGCTCGACCGTCGAGCCGGGCTTCACGCCGCGCTTGAGCAGGTTGCGCACCGCACGCAGCTTGAACAAAGGGCGCAGGACGTCGAACAGGGCCAGCTGTCGCTGAACGGAATGAGGAAGTACGGTATAGTCTTCGATGTCGGGGATGCCGGTGCTGTGGTAGGCCATGAAGACGTCGCCCCAGGTCAGCCGCGTGGCCTGGACAAGCCCCTGGCCGAAGTCGATCTGGCGGGTCTTCAGGCTTTGTTTGGGGATCACCAATTGCCCATGACGGCGCACGCGGTTGCCGTAGGGAATCAGCTCGATCATGGTGCGCTGGGTGCCCGGCGGGAGGCCGGCCGGGCCGCGGCTCTGAAAGGCCAGGGTCAGGCGGGTGGCGGCGGGCAGGCGTTGCTTGAGATGGACGGCCAGGCAATCGGTGGGTACGACATCGAAGCCCACGCCCGGCAGGAGCATGGCGCCCTTTGCCTTGGCTTCGGCATCCCGGGCTGCAATCCCTTCATAGACGGGCATCTCGCCCGTAATGTCCAAATAGTGCCGGCCCAGCCGCAGGCAGCTTGCCACCATGGGCTCAAAGGTGTGGATATAGGGGCCGGCGCAGTTGAGCACGGCGACCACACCCTCCAAGGCGGCATCGATGGCTTTGCCATCCTCCAGCGGGAAGGCCCGATAGTCCAAACCCAATTCAGAGGCTTGCGCTTTCAACTTCTCAGCGTTGCGGGCGGCGAGAATGGGCGCCATTCCCCTTTGGACAGCCAGGCGGGCAATGGCGTCACCCAGAAACCCGGTCGAACCATACAGGAGAAATCTTGACGGCATGGGGTCATCTCCTATGGTCGAAGCGGTTTGATGACATTGAACACCTCGACCCGCGGTTCGCCATCGGTTTGATACGCCTTGGCGATGGTCGCCCGCAGTTCGGAATCCCGGTAGGCCTGAAAGTCTTCTTTGGAGGCCCAGAGATACAGGCCAGCGTATTCCTGTGTGGCAGCGTCCTGTAAATAGTATTTCTGCTGCAATCCTTTGAGCGCCCTGAATTCATCGGCGCGGCTGTCGACGACGTTGACAACCTCCTCGAAGCTGAGCCGCGATTTGAATTTTACCAGTAGGATTAAGGATGGTGGGTTCATCGATGGGCCTCCCTTCATAGCATAAGACCACTCTGCAGCGGGCGCGATCTCTCGGAATCCGTTGCAAGAGCGGGGTAGTCGTTAATCCGGAATTTCGGCTTCGACAAGTTTCGCCAGGAGCGTCAGCGATTCCTGCCAGCCCAAATAGCAGGCTTCCGGAGGAATGACTTCGGGCACGCCTTCCTGCGCGATGGTCAGCTCGGTCCCGACCGATACCTTCTTCAGGGATACGGTCACCTGCATTTCCCCCGACAGGTTGGGAGCATCGAATCGGTCCGTGTAGCGAAGGCGTTCATGCGGCACCAGTTCGAGATATGTGCCGCCGAATGAGTGCGTTTTGCCGGTGGAGAAATTCGTGAAGGATATCTTGTGGCGGCCGCCGACCTTGGGATCCAGTTGGTGAACCTTGCCGGTGAATCCATTGGGCGGCAACCATTTGGACATCGCGTCGGCATCCAGGAAGGCCCGATAGATCCTCTCGGGCGTTGCCCGGAGCACGCGGTGAAGCCGGATGGTGTTGGTTGGCATGATTTGGTTGCCTTTCAATTGTGGTGTGGAGGAAGTGTCAGGCCTTCGCGGCTGGCTGCCCAGCGTGCGTGGTTCATCGCTGTTCACCGGGGCACATGAATCGGGCGGTCCTTAGGGCCGCTCTCCGGCTAAAGTGTAAACTCGACCAGCTTCCGCATGGTCTCGACCTTCAGGCCGTCCTCCCGCATGGCTTTCTGCCCTGCTTCGGACTGCAGCAACGCCTCGAATTTGGCTATGTCGGGCACCTCCGCCAAGACACCTGTCAGATTGGGGTTGTCGGGATCGCGGAAGCTTCGGCATTTGACGCCGATCTTCCCGAACATTTCATGTCGGCTACCTGGTCCTTTCTTCCAAGCATTGGCCCAGACAGCGCCGTCCTGAACTTCATGGAATATGATTACGGTTGCCATGGTTATTTCCTCCCGTTCTATGTCGGTGGTCAGGGTCGCGCACCGCACCGAATTCCTTTCAAGGCATTTGGTCGGCTAATACAGGTTAGGCGCCCAAAACCATTTGGCAAGAGGACCGTCAGCAGCTTAGGGGGGGCATAGCAATCACGGGCGGGAAAGCGGGCGTTACATTATTCGCGTTTTATCATGCAATCAGGCTTGCCGGGAGGCGAAATCCTGGCGGCGAGAAAACAGGCATCAAGCGGGCGTTTGTGGGAGATATGGGAAAACAGGCGCTGACCGGCCTGAAGGCCTGCGTTTTACAAGCCTTCAGACCGAGTTGAATCTGCGCCTTGTCGGGCGCTACACCTCTACCCCGAAAAGCTGAGGTTCTTTCCGGGCGCTGCAATTTTTATTCAGCCAGGCGGCAATTTCCTTCATCTTGTCGTTTTCCCAAACCCGGGCACTTTCAGGGCAGTTTTTAATACAGGCGCAACAGCGGATGCATAGCTCCACGTCCGTTGCCACGCTGCCATCGATTGAAATGGCAGCGGTGGGGCAGACTTCGGCACAGGTGCCGCAAACGGTGCATAGGTCCTCCTTGGTGACCGGTGCCACGGCCATGGCTTTGGCGCCGCCTTCATAGGGAAAGCGTCCGGGAATGGCCAGATCCGGTTGGGCCTCCGGTGATGGCAGCGCCGCGACCTTGGCCTTGATTTTAGTACCGAAATCCGCCGCCTTTTGAACATCCCGGCTGTCCGGGCGCCCAGTGGCGATGGGAACCTCCTCGGTCGCAAACGAGTGCTCTCCGATAAAGGCCCCGCCGGCAACCGGCGTAAAGCCCAGCTCGATGGCCAGATTTTTCAATTCCAGCAAGGCATCTTCAAACTCCCGGTTGCCATAGACGACGATGGGAACCGCCAGGGTCTTGTTTGCTTGCAGCCGTTTGAACCGCTTGACGGCATCCACCGGCAGGCGGCCGCCGTAAACCGGTGCGCCGATGATGACGAGTTCATCGGAAAAGGGAGGGATTGATTTTTGCGCGCCCTCCGGAAGGGTCAGGTTGATTTGCGCGACATCGTCGGCAGAGATGCCCTCCGCAATGCTTTCCAGTACTTTTTGAGTGGTTCCGGTGGGTGAAAAATAGACGAGTTTTACCTTTTTAACTTCCATTGTGCTCCTCTTCGGTCAATTTCAGGTTGTCATTCAGCATTCATTGTTCGGTATGAAGGATAGGCTGTAAAAAGGGCGGACCTGTTCCGTTTGCCTCATGCACGGTGTCCTGCCCGGTCCCGACAGATACCTTTCGCAAAGATACAGGTACCGGCTTTTCCACTGGCAAGTTCGCGTCATCGCATTTATCCGGGCAGGGCATTGATCAACTGAACGATAACGACCGGATCGTGTGCAAGGGCGCCGGTGATCGTGGCTTTGGGCGGCGGGATTTTTTTGACGGAAAACAGGAGCGGCACCAGGAGGATTACCAGGCCCATAATGATCAACCGCAAGCTGGTGTAAAGCGGGTTTCTCGGGGGGCGGCGCTTGCGGGGTTGGCTGCTGATGGTGTTGTGCCGGTTGGCCGGCCTTCGATCGACGGCGTTAAGATGTTTGCGACGGCTGCCGGCCGGAGCGGAGCTTGCCAGAAGCTCCGTAATGATGGTTTCGAGATCTTTTTCAGACTTAGCCATTGCCACCTCCTATGGTACGAGGTGCTGGACTTCGACTTCCAATTGGTATCCGACTTCCTGTTCGTGTGTGGTGCATCAATAGAACAATAATGACTTTGGAGCGGAATTACAAGCCTGGATGCCGGATAGACCATCCGAGCCAATCCTCCAACAGCGCAGCAGCACGCCGGCCTCCATTTGGAAAGCGTTAATGCCGGAGCCATTTGAACGATTTAAGCGGGATCCGGCTTCGTTCGAGTTGATCGAGCAATTTATTGGAAAGCGCGCCGGATTCGCCTCTGTGGAAAAACCGCAATGCGAAGCTGGCCGTCGTTATCCCGTCATCGTAGTCCCTGTCCAAATCCAGCGAGACGACCGTTACATCATTGCCCTTTACAACCTCCACGACACCCAAGATATCAACATCGTTTGTAAATTTCAGCTCCAGGTATCGGTAAACGTCTTTTCGATAGTATCGTTCGAGCGAACGCAGCAGCACCAGCGAAAAAAGCGCTAAAAGGGTCGTGCTGACGGCAATCCCATAAAGACCGGCGCCGCAGGTCATGCCGATCGCCGCCGAGATCCACAAGCATGCTGCGGTGGTGAGCCCGACAACGGTGAAGCCCTCTTTCAGGATAACACCGGCGCCTAAAAAGCCGATGCCGGTGACCACCTGGGCCGCAATCCGGCCCGGATCCGTGACTTTGGTGAAGCCCTCCGGCGCTAGGACATCCAGGGTCGCGATGTGGGTGGACAGGATGAAAAACAGAGCCGAACCGGCGCTGACCAGGATATGGGTTCGCAAACCGGCCTGCCGGCCGTGCACATCGCGTTCGATGCCCAGAATGCCTCCCAAAAGGGCCGCCGCGAAAATGCGGAAAATAAGGTTCCACGGTTCCTGTGATAGTAGATCCAAAGCCATTTGCATTCCATCCCCACTGATTTCGATCGGGGCGTATGGGGGCCGCTAGATTTGCGGCGCGAACCTGCATGTCAAAGGTTTCGTTCAAGTAATAAGCATGCTTATATTAACAGCAATCAACTTAAAAGATTTTGGAAGGTATGACAATGATCCCGTCTGAACCGGTTTGCTATTGCTTCGGGTACACGGCCGAGGATATCCGCAGGGACTATGCGGAACATGGGTATTCAACCCTTCTGGAGAGGATCAAAGCGGAGAAGAAAAGGGGGAATTGCCAGTGCGGGATCAAAAACCCCAAAGGCCGTTGATGCCTGGCGGATGTTCGCCAGGTGGTGAACCGGATTGTCACGGATCAAATAAACTGAATGTTTGCCTTTTCCCTTCTCGCCTTTATTCCGATCCATGCATGAATAGTTGGCGTCCTAAAAAGTTCCTGAGCCGTCACGCCCGCGAAGTCGGGAGTCCAAAACTATTGAACTAACGGGTTTCCCGTCTTCACGGAAAATGACAAGCCGATGCTTTCAGGCGTTTTTTAAAAGTGCATTAAGCATGGAACGATAGGTCCTTCTAATTGCACCCGGCAGCCTGTCGCGGTTCTATCCACTATCCCGGGTCGACGGCTTCAAACGCCTTGTGACGGTATTTCACGAAGGCTATCTTTTTATCGCGGGCAAACCCCAGGCGGGAGAAGAACTCATGAGCCGCGCTGCGGAAAACGCTGCTGGACAGCATGATCTTGGTGCAGTGCTGCCGCCAGCAGACGGCTTCGATTTCCTGAACCAGAAAGCGGCCCCACCCGCCGCCGCGCCGAACAGGGTCCACCACCAGGTTTTCGAGCACGGCATAGGGGAGGGTGCCGTACATGGGATCCAGGCACAGGGTGAGGAAAGCGGTGGCCCATACGCCGCCGTCTTCTTCTCCGACAAACAGAAAATTGTGGGGGTCGGCAGCGATTTGTGCGACCCGCTCCGGGGTCACGGCCAGATGACGGTCTCCAGGCGCCAGGATGCGATAGAGCCGCAAAATAGCCGCTGCATCGGCCGCAACCGCTTCGCGCAGAATCATAGGCCCTCCCCTCCGGTCGCATGGCGATCGTGGTGTCCATAAGGTGAAACAGCGTCCACGACCATAGCAATACCATTCTCCGGATTCAAGCAAACCGATGGATTGCAGCCTTTTCAGACACGCAAGGACCTGTCGGCGCTAAAACTAAATCTTGCATAGGCTGCCGATCCGGGCTATCAAAAGCACTCTCGCCGGCGAACCAACCTCATAAGCAGCCACAGCTGCACGGAGACGACCCACGATGAAAATCATTGTGCTGGGTGGACTCGGATACCAGGGCAGGGCCGCACTCATCGATCTGATGCGCAGTGCGGAGGTAACCGAAGTGGTCTGCGCCGACGCGCAAACCGACGGCCTGGCGGCCCTGGCCGGTTTCGAGGGCTTTGCCAAAGTGCGGGCGGTAGCGGTGAACGCCGCCTCGCCGGACACTTTGGCCGCCCTGCTGGAAGAGGGGGCGGATGCGGCCATCGACCTGCTGCCCATCCAGTTTATGCCGGCGGCGTTCGAGGCTGCCGTCGCCGCGCGCGTGCCCCTGGTGAGCACCAACTATGCGAAAGATTTGCGCCATCTGGATCAGCCCGCCCGGGAACGGGGGGTCACCCTCATGCCCGAATGCGGCCTGGATCCGGGCATCGATCTGGTCATCATCGGGGGCGCGGTGCCGCGCTTCGACCGCCTGACCCGGCTGGATTCTTATTGCGGCGGCATTCCCGAAAAGAGCGCCTGCGACAATCCGCTCAACTACAAGATCAGCTGGAACTGGGAGATGGTCCTCACCAGCCAGATGCGTCCGTCGCGCTTTATCCGTGACGGCCGGACGCTCGATGTGCCGGCCGCCGACCAGCATGCCTGCGGGATGAACCACGAGGTGGACTTTCCCAGCCTGGGCCGGCTGGAAGCCATCCCCAACGGCGACGCCGTGGCCTATATCGAACGACTCGGGTTGTCGGAAACCATCCGGGACGCCGGCCGCTATTCCCTGCGCTGGCCGGGCTGGCGTGCTTTCTGGCAGACCCTGAAACTGTTGGGGTTTTTGGAGGAAGCGCCGGTGCCCGGCCTCCCCGGGGGGGTGTCGCCCAAGCAATTTATGGTGAAGCACCTGGAGCCCCGGCTGCAATACGGGCCGCAAGAAAAGGACCTGACGCCCATGGTCAATGTCTTCGAAGGCGAAAAGGACGGGCGCCGCCTGCGCCTGACCACCCGTCTGCTCATCGCGCGCGACCTGACAAGCGGTCTGCTGGGCATGAGCCTGGGCGTGGGCTGGACGGCCAGCCTGGTGGCCCAGATGATCGCCCGGGGCGAGATCGCAACCCCCGGGCTGCTCTCGCCCGTGCAGGATATTCCTTACGGCCGTTTCATGGCCGAGCTGGCGAACCGGGGGATTAACGTCAAGGAAGACATCGAGTGGCTGGGGTGACCGACAATGAGCGGCCGCCCGTGCATAGACGTTTTTGTAACAACCCTCATAAAAGGAGAAAAGTGATGCGTATGGCAAAAATCGGTCGAATCCTTTTACTGCTGGTCTTCGTAGTGGGGCTGGCCGCGGCGGCCCAGGCCGACGCCCTGGAGGACATCCTCCAGCGCGGCGAACTGCGGGTGGCCGTCCAGACCCAGGGCCCTCCTTTCAGCTTCGTGGACAAGAACGGCGAGCGGACCGGCAGCTCGGTGGAATTCTGCAAGCTGATGGCCCAGGAGATGGGGGTCAAGGTCGTCTTCCTGGATTATGACTGGGACGGCCTGATTCCGGCCCTGCTGTCCAAGAAGGCGGACATTTTGGCGGCCGACATGACCGCCAAGCTGAGCCGGGCCCTGAAAGTTTCCTTCACCAAACCGTTCTACACCACCGGCCAGGTGATGTACGTGAAGGCCGGCTCGCCCATCAAGTCGGCGGCCGACGCCAACAAGCCGGACATCACGGTGGCCACCCTGCTGGGTTCCAGCTACACGGACACCGCCAAGAAGTTCATGCCCAAGGCCACCATCAAGGAGTACAAGGGCGGCGGCAACATCGCCATGAACGCCGTGGTGGCGGGCCATGCCGACGTGGGCGTGGCCGATCTGAGCTCGGTGAACGCCATGGCGGCCACCTATCCGCCGGGCACCCTGACCATTCTGCCGGCCATGCTGTCCTATGAACCCCTGAGCTTTGCGGTGCGACCCGAAGACCGCCACCTGCTGGAGTGGGTCAACCTGTTCTTCGACTGGATCCGCGCCGACGGCCGCTACGATGCCAACATGGAGTATTGGGTGGAGACCACGGACTGGAAGGCCGACCATTAGAAACCGTCTTGGAAAAGTCTTTTGATCCCATATCGGCGTTGGATGCTTCTTTCGCCTCCTCGAAATACCGATGTATTCCTGCGGGGCGAAAGGCGCATCCGCCTTGATCTGGGATCAAAATCCAGATTTCAAGACGGTTTCTAAAAGCGTTTCTGCTTGGAATCGGTGGCTGAGGGGTTTGGTACCGGCCGCCGATACGTTATTGAATTGGATCCAAACCGCTTGATCCACAAGGTGCGGCCGCATGCTGGAAACCTTCAATTTCCGCGTTATCTGGGCCACCATGCCCCAGTTCCTGCACGGGTTGGGCGCTACGGCCTGGATCTCGCTGGTGGCCCTGGTGGGGGCCATGCTGGTGGGCATCCTGGCCTGTGTGATGCGGCTTTCGGGACGGCGCCTGCTTGCCCTGCCGGCCGTGGTCTTCATTGAAGTCATCCGTTCGACCCCGCTCCTGGCGCAGCTCTATTTCTTCTATTTCGGCCTGCCGGGGCTGGGGTTGCGGTTTTCCGAAACCCAGACCGGGATCGTGGCCCTTTCCCTCAACAGCGGGGCCTATGTGGCCGAGATCATCCGGGCCGGAGTGATGTCGATTCCCCGGGGACAGACCGAGGCCGCGGCGGCCTCCGGGCTGAACCTCTACCAGCGCCTGCGCTATATCATCCTGCCCCAGGCCATCGGCGTCACCATTCCGGCCCTGCTGGGGCAGATGATCGTGCTGGTCAAGGACAGCGCCCTGCTGGCCCTCATCTCGGTGTTCGAACTGACCCGGGCCGGGCAACTGATGGCCTCGGAGCGTTTCATGCCGGCCGAAGGCTTTTTCACCACGGCTGTCTTCTATCTCCTGATCTACTTCGTGCTGAAATATGCTTCCGGTCAATGGCAGAAGCGGCTGATTTTCCGGCCGGCGGGAGGGGTCTGAGCCATGTGGGGCTTTTATCTCCAGAATCTGCTCGATTCACTGCCCTTTTTCTTCAAGGGCCTCTGGGTGACGGTCCAGGTGGCGGGCCTGAGCCTGGCCATCGGTACGGTCTGCGGCTTCATGCTGGGCATCGCCCGTGCGGGTCGGGTCCGCGCCCTGAACTTTGTCCTGGCCGTCTATGTGGACCTGATCCGCGGCACCCCGTTCCTGGTGCAGATTTTCATCGTGTTCTTCATCCTGCCCGAGTGGGGCATCCAGTTGGAAGCCTTCAGTTCGGCGGTGTTGAGCCTCTCGATCTACGGCACGGCCTACATCTGCGAAATCGTCTGCGGCGCCGTCCAGGGCGTACCCAATGGACAGCGCGAAGCCGCGGCGGCCAGCGGGTTGAACTGGATCCAGCAGATGCGCTATGTGGTGGTGCCCCAGGCCCTGCGGCCGATCCTGCCGCCCCTGGTGGGACAATATGTGCTGTTGATCAAGGACACGGCCGTGGTCTCGGTGATCGGATTGACGGACGTGACCCGCGTGGGCTGGCTCACCGTGCAACGTATTCCCAACGGTATCCTGGTGTTCGGCCTGGTGGGCCTGCTGTACTTTTCGATCTGCTACCCCCTGGTTTGGTTTTCCAACCGGCTGGAAGGCCGGCTGACAGTGGAGGACAACACGCTCTAACAGGCCATGGATAAACGGCGCCAAAGGCCGAAATGCAGCGTGACAATAAGCGGAGAACGAGCGCGCATGATTCGCTTCAACAAGGTGAACAAGTACTTCGGCGACCTGCACGTGCTGCAGGATATCGACCTCAACATCGCCCCTAGTGAGGTGGCCGTGGTCTGCGGCCCCAGCGGTTCAGGCAAGAGTACCCTGATCCGCTGCATCAACCGCCTGGAGACGATCCAGTCCGGCGAAATTTTCGTGGACGACCTCGCGGTCCACGACCGCGCCACGGATCTCATCCGCCTGCGGACCGAGGTGGGCTTCGTCTTCCAGCAGTTCAACCTTTACCCCCACATGACGGCCCTGGAAAACGTGACCCTGGCGCCCATGAAGGTGCGTAAGACTCCACCGACCCAGGCCCGGGAACTCGGTCTGGACCTGTTGGCCAAGGTGGGCATCCACGAGAAGGCCGATGCCTACCCGGCCCAGCTTTCGGGCGGCCAGCAGCAGCGGGTGGCCATTGCCCGGGGCCTGGCCATGGAGCCCCAAATCATGCTCTTCGACGAGCCCACGTCCGCCCTGGACCCGGAGATGATCAACGAGGTCCTGGAGGTCATGATCCAGCTTGCCAAGGACGGCATGACCATGGTGGTGGTGACCCACGAGATGGGCTTTGCCCGGGAAGTGGGCCACAAAGTCGTCTTCATGGACATGGGCCAGATTGTCGAAACTGCCTCGCCCGACAAATTCTTCACCAACGCCCAAAACGAGCGCACCCTGCTGTTCCTGAGCAAGATCTTAAGCCACTGAAATGCCCTTTGCGGCGGTTCTTCGCGGGAGACGCATGCCCCGATCCGAGGACAATTCGAAAACACTTTTTGCCGACGCCGAAGACCTGTCCGGTCCCTGGATCGAAGTGGATCTGGCCGCCATCGCACGCAATGCCGAACGGATTCACCGTTGGTGCGGCCGGCCCCTGATGCCGGTGATCAAGGCCAATGCCTATGGTCATGGAATCGTAGCGGTGGCGCGCCGGCTGGCGTGCACGGAAGGCGTTTACGGACTGTGCGTCGGCAATGTGCGCGAGGCCCGATCCCTGCGGGAGGCCGGGCTCACCCTTCCGGTTCTGAACCTGGGACCTTTTTCCCTGTCCGAAGCCGAAGACATTGTTTCCAAGGACATCATCCAATCGGTCTATTCGGAGGCCGTCACCCTGCTGGACCGGGCCGCGGCCGCCCAGGGCCGCACGGCCGCCGTGCACATCAAGATCGACACCGGTCTGGGCCGCACCGGTGTGTCCTATGACCGAGCCGCCGCATTCATCGCTACCGTTTCCCGCTTGAAGAACGTTCGCATCGCCGGCGTTTTCACCGCCCTTAGCGAAGATCCGGAATTCGATGCGGTCCAATTGCAGCGTTTTACGGCCGCCCTGGACCCGGCGGCCGCGGAAGGCATCGATGTAGGCCTGCGCCATGCCGCCTCCAGCGCCGCCATTTTGGACCGTCCGGCCCCGGCTCTGGACCTGGTGCGCCCCGGCATCATGATTCTGGGGCACTATCCGTCGGCGGCCGAACACCAGCGCCGTCGCATCGAACTGGAGCCGGCCCTGGCCCTCAAGGCCCGGGTGGCCCTGGTCAAGCGCCTCGAGGCCGGTGATCCGGTGGGCTACCACCGGGCCTACCACGCGCCGGCCGACGAGACCTTTATCACCGGCGCCATCGGCTACAGCGACGGCTATCCGGTGCAGCTCGCCGATCGGGCTCCGTGCCTCATCGGCGGCCGTCGCCACCCGCTGGTGGCCGCGGTCAGCGCCAATCACATCTTCGTGCGCAGTACGGGCGGAGAAGTCCGGCCCGGCGACGAGATCGTGCTCTACGGCCGCCAGGGCGAAGCCTTTATCGACCTGCAGGAGATCGCCGGCCTGGCCGGGCGCTCGGTCTACAACCTGCTGGCCCGTCTCAATCCGGAATTGCCACGCTTTTACCGGGATTGAGGTCCGCGGCCAGCCGGGTGAGGGTTAAGGCACAAGCGATCACCACGAAGGTCACGAAGAACACGAAGGGGGTTGCGTTTTGATCTAAACGCGCCACCTCTGGTGGAGGATGTGGAGAGGTCTTACCGATCAGGTTTTATCCTGATGTTACTTTTCTTCCGCGTGGCAGAAAAGTAACCAATAACGCCTCCGCGTGACAGGTCTCAGACGCCCGTGTCCCGCTTGATCCTGCGCGTCGTCGGCTCGGGACAAAGGGAAACCGGAAAACCAAAAATCGAAACATTATTTTATAACCTCCTTTGAGGGGACTACTTGAAGCCTCCTGGTCTGCTAAAGGAGCCTCACTTATAAATCCTGTCGCCGGGAACTTTTTAGAGCATTATTCTGATAAGATCTCGGATAAGGCATTAAAGGAGATCCAACAACGATGACCGTCCAACCGAGCACTTCTTATATCGAACGTATCGATGCCCTGGCCCCGCCGCGCTTGGCGCTGGCCCATCTGCCCACCCCGCTGCAGCCCCTGGAGCGGCTCGGGCGGGAGCTGGGCGTGGATCTATGGGTCAAGCGTGACGACTACACCGGCGCCGAACTCAGCGGCAACAAGATCCGCAAGCTGGAATACGTCCTGGCCGAGGCCCGCGCCCGGGGCGCCGACACGGTGCTGACCTGCGGCGGGGTCCAGTCCAACCACTGTCGGGCCACGGCCCTGGCGGCCGCCCGTATGGGGCTAAACTGCACCCTGTTGCTGCGCATTGCCGATCCTGCGTCGCCGCCGCCCCTGACGGCCAACAGCCTGCTCGACCGGCTGGCCGGGGCCCGCATCGTCTGGGTGTCGCCGGAGGAATACCGCCACCGGGAAGATGTCTTTGAGCAGGAGGCCGAGGCCCTGCGGAGGGCCGGCCGCCACCCTTACATCATTCCCGAGGGGGCTTCGGACGCCTTAGGTGCCTGGGGCTACATGCGCGCCATGGCCGAGCTGGCCACCGACATTGCCCGTCTGGACGACGCCGGTCCGAAGCCCACCACGGTGGTCCACGCCACCGGTTCGGGGGGCACCGGCGCCGGTCTCGTGCTTGGGAAATTGGTTCTCGGCCTGGACCTGCGGGTAGTGAGCGTCAATGTGTGCGACGACCGGGACTATTTTATCCGGGTGTCGGGCGCGATTTGCCGGGAGGCCATTGACCGCTACGGCCTTGACGTGGCGTTCGATGCCGAGCGCGATCTGGAGATTGTGGACGGTTATGTGGGCGTCGGCTACGCCCTGTCGCGTCCCGAAGAGCTGGAGCTGATCACCCATGTGTGCCGCCGGGAAGGCCTTGTGCTGGATCCGGTATACACCGGCAAGGCCTTCTTCGGCCTGGTGGATCAGCTCCGGAAGAATCCGCGAATTTTCGGGGAGCGCATCATCTTCCTGCACACCGGCGGTCTCTTCGGCCTTTTCCCCAAGGCGGAAGAACTGGCGTCCCTGCTTTGAGCGGACGGATTGATAGAGATCAACGTCGGGAATGGGTTTTCTGATTTGCTAAATCCCTAAAAAGAACCCTCTGAGATCTCCGGCTCTGCGGGAGGAGATTTGCTCAACCGAAATAAAGGGAGACATTTTTGCATGGGACGGCGCATGATCGCATTGGCGGCGATGCTGGTGCTGGCCGCCTGTATGGCGGGCGGCCCCGGGGTTTCCCACGAGATCACCTATACGGCCAAGGGGACCCGCTCCGAGGCCCGGCACGGGCACCTGTTCGTGGACGGGCGCGAAGTGCCCTGGGTTTTTTCGCGGGTGGCCTGCGGAGAGAGCTCCTACCGTCTGCGGTTTCGCAGCAACCTTTGGGGCGATGACGGTTACTGGCCCGAGGTGCCGGCATATGCACCGCCGGAGGAGGGGACGTTCCTGCCGGCGGCAAGTCTAAAAGAGGGTTATTTCCGATCTCTCGGACGTCCGGCAGGCACCCCCGCCGACTGGATCTGGGTGCAGTGGGGGAAGGGGCAGGCCGCCGTTGTGGCTCCGGACCGGATTGAACAGCTGATCGAAGCCGAGAAGATCCCCGGGCCGACGACCGGCTTCCCCGAGTTTCACCGCCGACCGGAGTAGTTCATGGCTGCCGGCGGGCGGTCATCCGTCGGGTGTGCCCTGCGCCAGCGCTACTGCTTCGGCCCGCCGGGGATCGGCCTGCCAGGGCGCCCAGCTCAACCCTCCGAAATACGATCGCAGGGAACGGTCCAGGCCGGTCAGGGGGCTGCGGTCGATTTTCTTCAACAGGTCGGCCACTTTCCGCCGCTCCGTGATGATGGCTTCCCGTTTGGCCTCGCAATGGCCTGCGAGCTCTTCGAGGGCGCGTTTCTTGCGGAACTGGTCGTTCAGGATGCCGGCATCTTTACTGCCTTCCTCGACCCACCCCGTAAAGCCGCGCGGCAGGTCGGCCAGGCCGGTGAGGGTGGAATAGCCGGAAAGGCCCGAAACCACGTCCGTGGGAATGGAATTGGACCAGCTGATGTAGTTCTTGAGGATGGACTTGAACACGTTGGCCGAGAGCACATTGCTCAGATCCGCCAGTTCGCCCTGGGCTTTGGCCAGGGCATCGTTGGTGATGACATATTCTTCCTTCCACTTGCCCATCATGAACTGCAGCCACAGGCGGCGCAGCATGGCATCGTCCGAAGGCAGCCCCCGGAAGGTGATTTGGGTGGCGCCCTGGCCCTCGTCTACGGTCCGGTGAAGATCTTCGATCTCGGCACGCACCGTGGCGATCTGCCGCCGGGCCAGATCGTATTTCCCGTTTAGAAGATTGTCGCCGACCTCCACCATATAACGGTCCAGACGTTCGAGGGCGTTGCGCAGGCGGAAGGTTTCGACGCCCGAAGCCAGGATGTAGCGGGAGTCGAACCAACCCTCGGCGGGCAGGGGGATCCAGTAGTCCAGGACCGCCGGGGCCTCCTTGGGCGGCGGCCGATCGATCCAACGGCATACGGCCGGCTCACCTTCAAATCCTGGCTGGCAGGTCAGCACCTTCTGCCCGGTGGGGGTGGTCGTCACCCGGGCCTTGATCCGGCCGTCGGGCTGCAGCCGCCCCTCGATCACGCCTTTGTAAAAGATCCGGACTACCGGTCCTCCGGGAAAATCCTCGCCATAGCCTCCCGGTGGTTCGATGTGGGCCATTTCCGAGATCTGTTCGCCTTTGAAGATGCCGTTGCGGAAGGTGCCTGTCATTTCGGTGGTCATGACCTGCTGGAGGTTGCCGGCGCCTGAAACGGAAGGCACAACGACCGTCCGTTTCCAGCGGGCACGGACCTGTCCGCCGTCGAAGCGGTAGATGATCGGCTCCTGTTCCACCTGGGCTGTGTGGACGGCTGGGAAGAGCTCCACGTCAAACTGCTGCGGCAGCCCGTTTCCGGACGCGGCGGGAATCCAACTTCCCGCAACGCTCCACACCAGAAGCAGGCCGACGATGGCGGGGGTCGGGCTGTGGCGCCATGCCATGGGCGACTCCTTTCAAAGGGTTATCGTCTATCAGGGCGAAGCTCTTTTTAGTCAAAGAACCCGGGGGCGTCAAGGCAGCGCGTGTTGCTCTCGTCCCAAGCCCATTCTGACAATAGGCGTCGGCGGCTGTCGGTGGCCAATCCAATATACACGGTTCATTGGGGTAAAAGTAATGCAAGACCCCATTACAATTATTCCCCTCTATTTTAGATCTACTCCGTATCCGCCAGGCGGGGATTTGACCACTGCGGCCTGCCCTGGTGCGCGTTTGATGCCGGCCCGTCCATAGCCGGCGGTGTGCCTCGCACGCCGGACGGGCCGGCATCAAACGCACTTTTTCAGCTTTGGACCGGTCCGCGCAGGGCGGAGCGGTTATGATCAACGGCCATTTCCAACGGAGACATCAGGTGAAGAACACGTTGCAGCGCATCCGGAACGGACTCGGGGGGCTTGGGGCGGCCGTTTTTATGACCGGCTGCCGCCAAATGCCCCTGCTCGATCCGAAAGGCCCCATCGGCGAAGCGCAGCGCCATCTCATCATCACAACCTTCGCGCTCATGCTGATCGTGGTCGTGCCCGTTTTCGTCCTGGTATTTTGGTTCACACGGAAATACCGGGCCTCCAACAGCAAGGCCACCTACGCGCCGCAATGGGCGTATTCCGCCCCAATCGATAGCGTGATCTGGCTGGTGCCCGTGGTCATCGTGATCGCCCTCTCCTATTTCACGTGGACCGGCACCTTTCGGCTGGACCCTTACAAGCCGATCGCGGCGGCGCACGAGCCGCTTCCCATCGAGGTGGTATCCCTGGACTGGAAGTGGCTCTTTATCTATCCCGAACAGAATATCGCCGTCGTCAACCAGCTCGTTTTCCCGGCCAACGTGCCGCTGCGGTTCAAGCTTACCTCGGACTCGGTGATGACGTCCTTTTTCATCCCCCGGCTGGGCAGCCAGATGTACGCCATGGCGGGGATGCAGACCCAGCTGAATCTCATGGCCGACGAACCGGGGGTCTATACCGGGCATAACCAGGAATTCAGCGGCCGCGGTTATGCGGACATGCATTTCAAGGCCATCGCCGCCACACCCGGGGAATTCCAGGCCTGGCTGGCGAAGGTCCGGCAGTCGTCCGACGTTCTGGATACGGCGCGTTTCGCCCAACTGCGAAAACCCACCACCGCCAACCCGGTCGCCTTTTTCTCCTCGGTCGAGCCGGCATTGTTCCAACGGATTGTGAGGACCTACAGGGGATGGATGGGACCGATGACCGCCCCGGACCGGCCGGGCACCATGGGCCACGATTCCGGCCCGATGCCCCCCCAGGCGGCCGATGCCGATCACCCGTCACCTGCGAAGCGGAAGGAAGGCTGAGATGTTCGGAAAGTTGACCCTTGCGGCAATCCCCTATGACCAGCCCATCGTAATGGGTGCGGTGGGCGGCGCCCTGCTGTTGGCCCTGATCATTCTGGGCCTGATTACCTACTACCGGCAATGGCCCTATCTCTGGCGCGAGTGGCTGACCAGCCTCGACCACAAGAAGATCGGAATCATGTACATCATCCTGGCGCTGATCATGCTCCTCAGGGGGTTTTCCGATGCCATCCTGATGCGCTCCCAGCAGGCCCTGGCGGTCGGCGCGTCCCAGGGGTACCTGCCGCCCCAGCATTTTGATCAGATCTTCGGGGCCCACGGTACGATCATGATCGTGTTCATGGCCATGCCTTTTTTGACCGGCCTGATGAATATCATCGTGCCCCAGCAGATCGGGGCTCGCGACGTGGCCTTTCCGTTCCTGAACGCCGTCAGCCTCTGGCTCAGCGTGGCCGGCGCGCTGCTGGTGATGGTGTCCCTGGGGGTGGGTGAATTTTCAAGGACCGGCTGGTCCGGCATCGCCCCGCTTTTCGAAACCCAATACAATCCGGGTACCGGGGTCGACTACTGGATGTGGGCCTTCCAGGTGGCCGGCATCGGTTCCACCCTGACCGGCATCAATTTCCTCGTCACCATTCTGAAGCTGCGTGCGCCGGGCATGACCCTGATGCGCATGCCGCTGTTCGTCTGGACCGCCCTGACCACCAATGTCCTCATGATCCTGGCCTTCCCCCCCCTGACCGTGGCCTTTGCCCTGCTGGCGCTGGATCGCTACCTGGGCATGCATTTCTTCACCAACGCCCTGGGGGGCAACATGATGATGTGGAACAATCTCTTCTGGATCTGGGGCCACCCCGAGGTCTACATCGTGATCCTGCCCGCCTTCGGGATTTTCTCGGAGGTGGTGGCCACTTTCTCGGGCAAGCGGCTTTTCGGTTACGAGTCCCTGGTCTATGCCACGGCGGCGATCATGATTCTGTCCTTTACCGTCTGGCTGCATCATTTTTTCACCATGGGCAACTCGCCCGGCGTGAATACTTTTTTCGGCATCACCACCATGATGATCGCCATCCCCACCGGGGTGAAGGTCTACGACTGGCTCTTTACCATGTACCGCGGCCGCATCCGCTTCACCACCCCCATGTACTGGACCCTGGGGTTTCTCACGACCTTTGTCATCGGCGGCATGACCGGTGTGCTGATGGCGCTGCCCCCGGCCGACTATGTGGTCCACAACAGCCTTTTTCTCATCGCCCATTTCCACAACATGCTGATTCCGGGGGCCGTGTTCGGCTATTTCGCGGGCTATGCCTACTGGTTTCCCAAGGCGGTCGGATTCCGCCTGGACGAAACCTGGGGCAAGCGCGCCTTCTGGTGCTGGTTCATCGGCTTCTACCTGGCCTTTGCGCCCCTTTACATCCTAGGGTTCATGGGCATGCCGCGACGCATGGAACACTATTGGAATCCGGCCTGGCAACCGTATCTGATCATCGCGGCGGCCGGCACCGCCCTGATCCTGGCGGGCATCGTCATGCAGGGCATTCAGTTGGTGGTGAGCATCCGCCACCGGCACGCCAACCGGGACCTGACCGGCGACCCCTGGGACGGGCGCACTCTGGAGTGGACCACGGCCTCGCCCCCGGCGGTCTACAATTTCGCCGTGCTGCCCCGGGTGGAAGACATCGATGCCTTGACGCACATGAAAGCTACCGGCCGGGCCAACACGCTGCCCGAGCGGTTCGAAGACATTCCGATACCGAACAACAGCGCCGTCGGCTTTTTCATCGGCATCCTGGCCTTTTTGTTCGGATTCGCGATGGTCTGGTATATCTGGTGGCTGACCATGGCCAGTGCCCTGGGCATCCTATTGTTGATCATCATCCGCTCGGTGGACGACGATACCGAAACCGTCATCCCCGCCAGCGAGGTGCAACGCATGGAAGCCGTGCGCCATCGGCAGGCGAGGCCGGCGCTGCGGCCGTTGCCGGCTGGCGGAACGATGTCCTAATCAATACCGGAGACGACTATCATGACCGCCCAGGCCCTCCGCCACGCTGTTCCGCTCGAAGTCGCGGAAAACCACCATGCCGTAGAACTCCAGACCTTCGGTTTCTGGATCTACCTCATGAGCGACCTGGTTCTTTTTGCGACCCTCTTCGCGACCTTCGGCGTCATCGGACCGAACACCGCCGGCGGCCCTACGGGAAAAGAGCTGTTCGATCTGCCTTATCTGTTCGGCGAAACCCTATTTCTGCTGTTCAGCAGCGGCACCTATGGCATGGCGGTCCTGGCCCTGCACGATGATAAGCGGGGTCAGGTGCTCCTGTGGCTGGGCATCACCTTTTTGCTGGGTCTGGGATTCGTGTCCATGGAGATCAATGAATTCCACGGCCTGATCGCGGCGGGCCACGGACCCCAGCGCAGCGGCTTTCTGTCGGCCTTTTTTACCCTGGTGGGAACCCACGGCGCCCATGTGACCAGCGGTCTGATCTGGATGGCGGTCATGATCGGCCAGGTCCTCACCAAAGGCCTGACGACACCGGTCCGTTCGCGGCTGATGCGTCTGAGCATGTTCTGGCACTTTTTGGATATCGTCTGGATCGGGGTCTTCTCCTTGGTCTATCTGATGGGAGTCGTGTAAATGAAGCAGGCACATACCGACAGCACCACCGGCGCCGACCAGGGCAGCCTCAAAAGTTACGGCACCGGATTCATTCTGGCCATCGTATTGACGGTGATCCCCTTTGCGCTGGTCATGAGCGGCGTCGTGTCCCGCAGCGTCGCCATTGGGGGGATCTGCGCCGCGGGCGTCGTACAGATTGTGGTTCACCTGCACTACTTCCTGCATCTGGACACCTCTTCGGAAGAGCGCTGGAACGTAATGGCGCTGCTGTTCACCCTGTTGATCATGGCCATTTTTGTCGTCGGCACCCTTTGGGTCATGGTTACCTTGAACAGCCGCATGATGTGACCATGAACGAGACGCTGGGAAATTTCTGGCGCGTTGCCAAACCGGGAATCGTTTTGGGAAATCTGGTTTCCGCTGCGGGCGGTTTCTGCCTGGCATCCCGGGGACGTATCGACGCTGCGCTTTTACTGGCCACCCTGACCGGCATCGCCCTTACGGTGGCGGCCGGTTGCGTCCTGAACAATTGCATCGATCGCAACCTGGACCGGAAGATGTCCCGCACCTGCGGCCGTGCTCTCGCCCGGGGGACGCTATCCCTGCCAAGCGCCGTCGGCTACGCCCTGCTGCTGGCCGTCGCCGGGATCGCCCTGCTGGGGGCCGTCACGAACCCGTTATGCAGCGGCCTGGTGCTGGCCGGGTTGACGATCTATGTGGGCGTGTACAGTCTTTACCTGAAACGGCGTTCCCTCTACGCCGCCTTGATCGGCAGTCTGGCCGGGGCGGCGCCTCCGCTGGCCGGCTATTGCGCCATCACCAACCGGTTCGATCCGGGCGCCGGGATCCTGCTGCTGATGTTTGTGTTGTGGCAAATGCCCCATTGTTACGCCTTGGCGATTTTTCGCCTGGAGGATTACGCCGCCGCCGGAATCCCGGTGGCGCCGGTGCGGTTGGGGGTTCCGGCCACCAAACGGCATATTGTCGGTTATATCGCCGCCTTTGTGGTGGCCACATGGCTGCTGACCTTCGGCGGCTACACCGGTTACGGCTATCTGGGGGTCGCCGTGGTTTTGGGCGCCGGCTGGCTGAGCCTGGCCTGGTGGGGTTTCAAGGCGGCCGACGACGGCCGCTGGGCCAGGCGCTTGTTTGTCTTCTCATTTGTCTGCATCGCAGCCCTGAGCGTCATGATGGCGATCGATCCGGCCATGCCCGTTTAGGATCGGATCAGATGGGGCGGATGGAGCGGGATGCCGGCACATGACGATCGGACCATCGCGGATGAAACGGTGATGAAACGGAAATGCCTTAGGACCGGCTTCATCATGCGGTCACGCCGACCCACAGGCGGTGCTACGAATGGCGAATGAATCTTCGGAATACGCGATAAAAGGAGAATGACAATGGCGATGTCTCAAACGGTCGATTCGCCATCCGGCGCGGACGCACCGGATTGGGCCAGCGTCAGCCTGGAGGAGGCCCTGACCAAGCTGGATAGCGCGATGGAGGGGCTCGACCCGGCGGAAGCCCGCCGGCGCTTGCAGCAGCATGGCCCCAATGCCCTGGCGGAAAAGAAAGTAAACCCCCTCGGACAGTTTTTCTCCTACTTCTGGGGGCCGATTCCGTGGATGATCGAGATCGCCGCCATCCTCTCGGCTCTGGTTAAGCACTGGCCCGATCTGGTGATCATCCTTCTGCTGCTGCTGTTCAATGCGGCGGTGGGCTTCTGGCAGGAACACCAGGCGGCCAACGCGGTGGAGGCCCTGAAGAAGCAGCTTGCCCTGAAAGCCCGGGTCCGGCGCGGGGGACAATGGGATGAAGCCGAGGCCGTCGATCTGGTCCCGGGGGATATCATCCGTCTGCGCCTGGGAGACATCATCCCGGCCGACGTCAAGCTGGCCGAAGGCGAGTATCTGAGCGTGGACCAGTCGGCCCTGACCGGCGAGTCCCTGCCGGTCAACAAGAAGACCGGCGATGTGGCCTATTCCGGTTCGGTGGCCAAGCAGGGCGAGATGGTCGCCCTGGTCACGGCCACCGGGGCCGAGACCTTTTTCGGCAAGACCGCCGAGCTGGTCTCGGAAGCCCAATCCGTATCGCATTTCCAGAAAGCGGTGCTGCACATCGGCGACTACCTGATCTATCTGAGCCTGGGGCTGGCCGCGATCCTGCTCCTGGTACAGCTTTTCCGGGGGCTGCCGATCCTCACCCTGGTCCAGTTCACCCTGATCCTGGTGGTGGCCGCCATTCCGGTGGCCATGCCGGCGGTGCTCTCCGTGACCATGGCGATCGGCGCCCGGGCCCTGGCCCGGAGGAAGGCCATCGTGACCCGTCTGGAGTCCATCGAAGAGATGGCCGGCATGGACATTTTGTGCTCGGACAAGACCGGCACCCTGACCCAGAACAAATTGCGGCTGGGTGAGGCGGTGCTCTTCAGCGCCCCGGACGCCCAGGCGGTCATTCGGGCCGCCGCCCTGGCTTCCAAGGCCGAGGACCGGGATGCCATCGACCTGGCGGTGCTGGGCGGGCTGCCGGGCCAACAGGACCTGGCCGATTTCCGCCAGGAGAAGTTTATCCCCTTCGATCCCATCGGCAAACGCACCGAAGCATGGATCGCCGATGGCCAGGGTCGCACCTTCCGGGTGACCAAAGGCGCTCCCCAGGTGGTGATGGGAATGAGCGGCCTTACGCCCGAAGACCAGGCACGGGCCGAAACAGCGGTCAACGACCTGGCGGCCAAAGGCTACCGAACCCTGGGGGTGGCCCGCTCCGAGGACGGCGACACCTGGCAGTTCCTGGGGATTCTGCCGCTCTTCGATCCCCCCCGGGAAGATTCGGCCGAGACCATCAAACAGGCCGGCGCGCATGGCGTGCGCGTCAAAATGGTCACCGGCGACAACACGGCCATCGCCGCGGAGATTGCCGGCCAGCTCGGCCTGGGCAAGCATATCCAGCCGGCCGAGGCGTTTTTCGGGGACCAGGCCGGTCCGCAGCCCGCCTTGGCCCAGACCATGGCCATCGAGGCGGCGGACGGCTTCGCCCAGGTCTTCCCGGAACACAAGTATAAGATTGTCAAAGCCCTGCAGTCCGAGGGCCACATCGTCGGTATGACCGGCGACGGGGTCAACGACGCCCCGGCCCTCAAACAGGCCGATACCGGCATCGCGGTCAGCGGGGCCACGGACGCCGCCCGGGCCGCCGCGGACCTCGTTCTCACCGAGCCCGGTCTGTCGGTCATCGTGCGGGCCGTGGAAGAGGCGCGCAAGATCTTCGAGCGGATGAACAGCTACGCCATCTATCGCATCACCGAAACCATCCGCATCATGTTCTTCGTGGTGCTGGCGATGATCGTGTTCGATTTCTACCCCATCACCGCCATCATGATTATCTTGCTGGCCTTCTTCAACGATGTCCCGATCATGGCCATCGCCTACGACAACACCTGGCTGGACCCCGAACCGGTGCGCTGGGATATGCACCGCGTCTTCACCGTCTCCACCGTGCTGGGCCTGATCGGGGTCTTCGAGACCTTCGGCCTTTTGCTGATCGCCCGGATGTGGCTCAAACTGGACGACAGCCAGATTCAGACCTTTATCTTCCTCAAACTAGCGGTCGCCGGCCACCTGACCCTGTTTGTCGCCCGCACCCGGCGGTCCTTCCTGACCCGTCCCTTTCCGGCCGGGGTGTTGTTGTGGTCTGCGATTATCACCAAGCTGCTGGCCACCCTGCTGGTCGCCTACGGACTGGGGCTGGTAGCGCCCATTTCCTGGGCCAACATCGGGTTGATCTGGGGCTACTGCCTGGTCTGGGTCTTCATCGAGGACTGGGCCAAACTGAACGTTTATTGCCACCTGAACTTGAGCCATCCGCGGCATCAGTCATTCTTGCAGCGCGTCAAGACGACCGTGATGCCCCGCGGATGCGGTCGCGGATAGGGGCCGGTACGCCCTATCGGCCGGGAAAGGAAGGTCGTGATGGTATCGAATTGCGAACAACGGCTGCGGGGTCGAAAACCCGGGGCTGTGTTGGGCCTGATCATCGTGGCCGGTTTTCTCTTTCTTCTCTTGGCGAATTGCGCCACCTGGCGGGAACACGAGACGCTTCAGACGGAACGCCTACTGTCCGCGGCGGGCTTCCAGCCGCGGTTGGCCGAATGTTGAGGGGCCAATAAGGCTGTAAAAGCGTCCTGCTGTATCGAAAGGAATTACCGAAATGCGTACGACCATTAGCAAATTGCAGGCTCGTGAAATCCTTGATTCGCGCGGCAATCCCACCGTGGAGGTGGAGTGCCGTCTGACGGATGGAACCTGGGCCCGCGCAGCCGTCCCCTCGGGGGCGTCAACAGGTGTTCACGAGGCCGTGGAGTTGCGCGATGGCGACCCGCAGCGTTTCGGCGGCAAGGGGGTGCGACAGGCGGTGCGCAATGTCACCGAGCGCATCGCGCCGGTGGTCTGCGGCATGGACGCCCGCCGGCAGTCCGCCGTCGATCAGGCCATGATCGATCTGGACGGCACCCTCAACAAAGCCGCTCTGGGCGCCAATGCCATCCTCGGGGTTTCGCTGGCCGTTGCCCGAGCTGCGGCCGCCGCGGCCGACCTGCCGTTATACCAGTATCTTGGTGGGCCGGGGGCCGTGCGTCTGCCGGTGCCGCTGATGAACATTTTAAACGGCGGAGTGCATGCCCACTGGCAGGGCGCTGATTTTCAAGAATACATGATCGCCCCTTACGGGGCGGACAGCTTTCGTCAGGCCCTGCAATGGGGTAGTGAAATTTACCATGCCCTGCAGTCCCTGCTGCGGGAAAAAGGCTACCGGATCGGGGTGGGGGACGAGGGCGGCTTCGCCCCGGAGGTCGCTTCCAACGAGGAACCGCTGACTTTGATCATCCGTGGCATCGAGACGGCCGGACTAAAGCCCGGAACGGATGTCGGTCTGGGCATGGATCCGGCCTCCAGCGGCTTTTTCGAAAACGGCCGCTACCATTTGCGTACCGAAAAGCGGGACCTCACGGCCGAAGAAATGACAGATTACTACCGGCAGTTGGTCAAGAACTATCCGCTGGTTTTGTTGGAGGACGGGCTGGCCGAGGACGACTGGGAGGGCTGGCGCCATCTCAATGCGACCATCGGGGAGGGGATCGAACTGGTGGGCGATGATATTTTCGTAACGAATGTGACGCGCATCCAGCGGGGCATCGAGGAACATTCGGCCAACAGCGTGCTGATCAAACTCAACCAGATCGGCACCCTGAGCGAAACCGTGGCCGCCGTTCGGCTGGCCCGCAACGCCGGCTGGGGCGCGTTTGTTTCCCACCGCAGCGGTGAAACCGTGGACAGTTTTATTGCCGACATGACCGTGGCTTTGGATACCGGTCATCTTAAGACCGGGGCCCCCTGCCGCGGCGAGCGGGTGGAGAAATATAACCAGCTGTTGCGTATCGAAGAATCCCTGGGGGATGCCGCCGTTTACGCCGGGCGCCAGGCTTTTGTCCGCCCGGTGCGATTTTGAAAACAGATTTTCCCATCGGGAATGTCAATGAGATGCATGCGTTCGCCTTGCCCGGGGCGGATTGATCGCATGGCGTAAACAAAGGAAAATAGCGATGCATGAGCCGGAAGAACGACAACCAGGATCCATCGATAACCTCTGTGTGAATACCCTCCGTTTTTTGGCCGTCGATATGGTGCAGCAGGCCAACTCCGGGCACCCCGGTTTGCCGATGGGGGCCGCGGCCACGGCCTACACCCTGTGGGACCGTTTTCTGCGGTTCAACCCCCGGGACCCGGCCTGGCCGGACCGGGATCGTTTCGTATTGTCGGCGGGGCACGGGTCCGCCCTGCTGTATGCCCTGCTGCATTTGACCGGCTTCGACCTGCCGCTGGAGGAACTGCAACGCTTCCGCCAATGGGGCAGCCGCACCCCGGGGCACCCGGAGCACGGCCTGACGGCCGGCGTCGAGGCCACCACCGGTCCCCTGGGACAGGGCTTGTCCAATGCCGTGGGCATGGCGATTGCCGAAACCGCCCTGGGGGCGCGCTTCAATCGCCCCGGTCACACGGTGGTCGACCACCATACCTATGCCCTGGCCAGCGACGGCGACCTGATGGAAGGGGTGGCCTCCGAGGCGGCTTCCCTGGCCGGGCATCTGGCGCTGGGCAAGCTGATCGTTCTCTACGACGACAATCATATTTCCATCGAAGGCCAAACGACGCTGGCCTTCACCGAGGATCGCAAGGCCCGTTTCGCAGCTTATGGATGGCACGTCCAGCAGGTCGACGACGGCAATGACATGGCTGCCGTGGCGGCGGCCATCCGGACGGCCCGGGAGGAGACGGCCCGTCCTTCCTTCATCGCCATACGGACGCATATCGGCTACGGCAGCCCTCACAAACAGGATACGGCCGCAGCCCACGGCGAGCCCCTGGGGGAGGAAGAGGTGCGCCTGGCCAAAGAGAACCTGGGCTGGCCCACGGAACCGCCGTTTCTCGTCCCCCCGGAAGCCCGGGACCATTTTTGCCGGGCGCTGGACCGTGGAAAAGAGCGGCAGGCGGAATGGAACGCCCGCTTTCAGGCCTATGCCGAAGCCCACCCCGCGCTGGCCGCCGAGTTCAGCCGGGTCATCCGGGGCGCGCTGCCCGACGGCTGGGATGCCAACCTGCCCGTATTCGCTGCCGACCAGGGTGACGTGGCCACGCGGGTGGCCAACGGCAAGGCCATCAATGCCATTGCCGAACATCTTCCCGAACTGATGGGCGGGGCGGCCGACCTGGCGCCCAGCACCCACACCCTGATAACGTCCGCCGAGGGTTTCGCGCCGGAGCACCGCGAGGGACGGAACATGCATTTCGGCATCCGCGAGCACGCCATGGGCGCCATTCTCAACGGCATGGCCCTGCACGGCGGGCTGCGGCCCTACGGGGCCACCTTCCTGATCTTCAGCGATTATATGCGGCCGCCGATGCGGCTGGCGGCCATGAACGGCCTGCCGGTGATCTACGTCTTTACCCATGACAGCATTGCCCTGGGGGAGGATGGCCCCACCCACCAGCCGGTGGAACAGCTCCTGGGGCTGCGTTCCATCCACGGCCTGACCGTCCTCCGGCCGGCGGATGCCAACGAAACCGTTGCTGCCTGGCGGTGGGCCGCGGCCCACCGCACAGGACCGGTGGCTCTGATCCTGACGCGTCAGAAACTGCCGATCCTGGCCCCTGCCGGTGAGCACGACGTCGCAGCCGGTGTGCGCGCCGGCGGCTATATCCTGACGCCCGCTGCCAAGGGCGCCAAACCCGACATCATCCTGGTCGCGACGGGCTCGGAGGTCCATCTGGCCCTGGCGGCATGGCAGAAGCTGGCCGACGAAGGGGTGGCGGCGCGGGTCGTCAGCATGCCCAGCATCGAATTGTTTCAGCAGCAACCGGCCAGCTACCGCAATCGGGTATTGCCGCCGGGGGTGCCCCTGCTGGCCGTGGAGGCCGGTCTGCCCCTGGGCTGGCAGCCCTATTTGGGGCCCTGCAGCCGGGCGATCGGGGTCAAACGTTTCGGCGCCTCGGCTCCGGGGGCGGAGGTGATGCAGGCCTATGGCCTTACGGTGGACCATGTCTGCCAACAGGCCCGGGCCCTGCGGCAAAGCCCGGCCGATCTGGGCAATCATTTGCTGGTGGCCATGAACGACGATCAGGACAGTCTGGACCTGGTGCGCCGTGTGGCCCAATGCCTGCCGGACCCGGCGGAAACGGAGATCACCCTGATCCATTACCTGGCGCCTATGGTTTGGGCCACCGGTGTCGGTGATATCAACGACGCACTGTTGGCCTATGATTGGGACGAGATCGCCAAGCTGGAAAAGATGGAAGCCGACATCACCGAAGAGATCTTTGCCCAGGCCCGGGAAGTCCTCCAGGAAGCGGGAGTTGCCACGGTTCACATTCACGCCAAAACCACGCCGGTTCCCTATCCCAGCGTGACACGAGAGGTTTTGGAAGCGTTGGAAGAGGGGCTTTATTCGGCGGTGGTGGTGGGACGCCACCATCATAACGCCCTGACCCGGCTGTTGCGCCGCGATCCGGGTGCCGCTATAAGCAAGCGGGCCCGGGGGGTGACCGTTTGGGTTGTCGAACAATAGCCTCACCTGCGCCCTATAGGGCGGGGGAAGAAGACCGTTGTGAATTCATGGGACGACCGGCCGGCACCCTTCGCGGCCCGGGACCGTTCCGTCAACGCTTAAAGGGAGAACCATCAATGGAGACCATACGACCCGCACTTACCCGTACCAAAGCCTGGCAGGCGCTGCAGGCCCACGGCCGGGACATCCAGGCGCTTCACCTGCGGGAGTTGTTCCGGGGCGATCCCGGACGGGCAGCGCGGTTTACGGTGGCGGCGGCGGGGTTTTATCTGGATTATGCCAAGCAGCGCGTCACGGAAGAGACCCTGGGGCTGCTCGTGGATCTGGCCGTTGAGTGCGGCCTGCCGGAACGGCGGGCCGCCATGTTCGAGGGGGAGAAGATCAATGCCACCGAAAAGCGGGCGGTGCTGCACACCGCCCTGCGGGCCCGGCGGGATGCCCGCATCGTCGTGGACGGCCGGGATGTCGTGCCTGACGTGCACGCCGTTCTGGACAAGATGGCGGATTTCGCCGAGCGTGTCCGCAGCGGGGCCTGGCAGGGCTACACCGGCCGACCCATCAAAAATGTCATCAATATCGGTATCGGCGGTTCGGACCTGGGACCGGTCATGGCCTACGAAGCCCTGCGATTCTATGCCCGCCGCGACATGACCTTCCGTTTCGTTTCCAATGTGGACGGGACTGATTTCGCCGAGGCCACCCATGGCCTGGAGGCCGCCGAGACCCTATTCATCGTTTCTTCCAAGACTTTCACCACCCTGGAGACGATGACCAACGCCCACACGGCCCGGGCCTGGCTCCTGGAACGCCTGGGGGACGAGGCGGCCGTGGCCCGCCACTTCGTCGCCGTGTCCACCAACCAGGAGGCGGTGGCGAAATTCGGCATCGACACCGCCAATATGTTCGGATTCTGGGATTGGGTCGGTGGGCGCTACTCCATGGATTCGGCCATCGGCCTGTCCACCATGATCGCCGTGGGTCCGGAGGCCTTCGGGGCCATGCTGTCCGGCTTCCGTGGCATGGACGAGCATTTCCGCAACGCCCCGCTGGATCGCAACCTGCCGGTCCTGATGGGGCTCCTGGCGGTCTGGAACACCAATTTCCTGGGCGCCCGGACCATCGCCGTGCTGCCCTACGACCAATACCTGCACCGTTTTCCGGCCTATCTCCAGCAATTGACCATGGAGAGCAACGGCAAGCACGTCACCCTGGACGGCAGCCGGGTGGACTACAGCACCGGCCCGGTCTACTGGGGCGAGCCGGGCACCAACGGGCAGCATTCCTTCTACCAGCTCATTCACCAGGGGACCGACCTCATCCCCTGTGATTTTATCGCCTTCCGCCAACCGCTGAACCCCCTGGGCAAGCATCACGACCTGCTGATCGCCAATGTCATCGCCCAGGGCGAGGCCCTGGCTTTCGGCAAAACCACCGAAGAAGTCCGGGCCGAAGGCATTCCGGACGAGTTGGCCGTCCATCGCACTTTCGAGGGCAACCGGCCCTCCACGACCCTTTTTACGGAGAAGCTCACCCCGGAAACGCTTGGTGCACTGGTGGCGCTCTATGAACACAGCGTTTTTACCCAGGGCGTCGTCTGGGGGATCGATTCCTTCGACCAGTGGGGGGTGGAGCTGGGCAAAGTGCTGGCCACGCGTATCGTGCAGGAGATCGACGGATCGGATTCCGGCGTCCGTCACGACAGTTCCACCGAAGCCCTTATCCGCTACTACCGGACCGGTGCCCCGCCGAAGTCCGGTCAATGAACACAGTGGGCCGGCCGGCCGCCGAGACGTTCCGGATCGAAGATCCCGGGGACGGGGCGGCGGTTTGGATGACAGGGCAGGAAACGCCAGCGTATCGGCTTTCAAAAGTTGGAGACCGTGATGGCTCAAAAGGGAAAAGCGATCAACGCGCCGGTTCTCAGCGCTGAACTCGACGCGTTGATGGAGATTGCCTGTGACTTGCGCTGGTCCTGGGACCACCGCGCCGATGATATCTGGCATGCCCTGGATGCGGATCTATGGGATTCCACCCGGAATCCCAAGCTGATCCTGCAGTCCGTCGCAACCGAGAAAGTGGCCCGCCTGGCCAATGATGCCGCCTTCCGGGAACGGGTGCAGAAGCTGACCCGCGCGCTGCGGGCCGAGCGCAAGGCCTCCCTCTGGTTTCAGCAAAGGCACTCGGACGCGCCCCTGACAGCCATTGCCTACTTCAGCATGGAATTCATGCTGGGCGAAGCCCTGCCCATTTATTCGGGCGGCCTGGGCAACGTGGCCGGGGACCAGCTCAAGGCCGCCAGTGATCTGGGGGTCCCCGTCGTGGGGGTGGGCCTGCTGTACCAGCAGGGCTATTTTCGCCAGATGATCACCGCGGACGGCGTCCAGGAAGCGCTCTATCCCATCAACGATCCGGGACAGCTGCCGATCACTCCGGCGCGGGACGGGGAGGGACGATGGGTGCGCTTCCAGGTGCCGTTTCCCCACTATCCGATCTGGGTGCGGGCCTGGCAGGCCCAGGTGGGGCGCCTGCAGCTTTACCTGCTGGACAGCAACGATCTCGCCAACCCGCCCCTGGAAAGCGGCCTCACGGCCCAGCTCTACGGGGGCGGAACGGAAACCCGCATCGCCCAGGAATTCATCCTGGGCATCGGCGGCTGGCGGCTGTTGCAGCTGCTGGGATTGCAGCCCGAGGTGTGCCACCTGAACGAGGGCCACGCGGCCTTCGTGATCCTGGAAAGGGCCGCCGCCTTCATGGAAGCCGTCGGCGGCAACTTCCCGGTGGCCCTGCAGGCCACCCGCGCCGGCAATCTGTTCACCACCCACACACCCGTCGCCGCAGGGTTCGACTGTTTTGCACGGGATCTCATGCAGCGTTATTTCGATGGATACAGCCGGGATCGTCTCGGTATCCCCCTATCCGATTTGATGGCCCTGGGCCGGCAAAACCCGGCCGATGAGAACGAACCCTTCAACATGGCCTATCTGGCGGTGCGCGGCAGCGGCGCCGTGAACGGCGTCAGCCGCCTGCACGGCGAGGTCAGCCGGGCGATTTTCGAAAGACTGTTTCCGCGCTGGCCGCGCCACGAAGTCCCGGTGGGGCATGTGACCAACGGCATTCATGTGGGCACCTGGGATTCCGAGGCCTCCGACGACCTCTGGACGCGCTATGGGGGCCGCACGCGCTGGCTGGGCGAGACCGATACGCTGGCGGAAGCGATCAGACAGGTGCCGGCCAAGGCCTTGTGGAAAATGCGCAGGGACTCCCGCCATGCCCTGGTGGCCTTTGTGCGGGCCCGTTATGCGCGCCAGGTCGCCATATGGGGCGCCAGCGCCGAAGCGGTGCAGCAGGCCCGGCAGGTGCTGGACCCCGACGCATTGACCCTGGGCTTTGCCCGGCGCTTTGCGACCTACAAGCGGCCGACGCTGTTGCTAAGGGATCCGGCGCGCCTGCTGCGCCTGGTGACCGATCCCGAGCGTCCCGTGCAGCTCATCGTGGCCGGCAAGGCCCATCCGGCCGACCAAGCCGGTCAGGACATGATCCGGCAGTGGATCGACTTCGCCCGCCGTCCGGAGGTTGGCAACCGTGTGATTTTCCTGAGCGACTACGACATGCTGCTGACCGAACAGCTCGTGTGCGGGGTGGATGTCTGGGTCAATACGCCGCGCCGGCCGTGGGAGGCCTGCGGTACCAGCGGGATGAAGGTTCTGGCCAATGGCGGCCTCAATCTGTCGGAGCGCGACGGCTGGTGGGCCGAAGCCTATACGCCCCGGGTCGGCTGGGCGATCGGCGAGGGAAGCGGGCCGGGCGGCGACGGCGCCCGGGATGCGGCCGACGCCGAAACCCTCTACACCCTGCTGGAGCAGGAAGTCGTGCCGCAGTTCTACCAGCGCGATGCCGCAGGGATTCCGACCCGGTGGCTGGAGAAGGTGCGGGAAAGCATGGTAACCCTCACGGCCCGCTTTTCGAGCAACCGCGCCGTGCGCGAATATACGGAGAGCTACTACCTGCCCGCTGCCGAAGCCTACCGGCGGCGCAGCGCGGACAAGGGCCGTCTGAGCCGCCAGCTCGTGGACTGGCAGACCGCCCTCCGCCGGCACTGGTCCGAATTGCGATTCGGCGAGGTCCAGGTCCTCAGCCGCGGGGGCTTCCATGCCTTCCGGGTGCCGGTCTTTCTGGGCGGGCTGGCGCCGGCGGCCGTTGCCGTGCAATTGTACGCCGAACCCCAGGCCGCCGGTGCGCCGTCGATCTGGCCGATGCGCTGCGAGAAGGCCCCATCCGATGGAAAGGAGGGGCTGCTTTACCAGGCTCGGGTCCCCGACCAACGTCCGGCATCCGACTATACCGCCCGGATCGTCCCGGCCCATCCGGCGGCCGTCCTGCCGCTGGAAACGGAATTGATCTTCTGGCAGCACTGACGGCGGCGGCGCCCGATTCTAAGGGGCCATCATGATTCCATAGGATGCGGTGGCCTAAGCATTTGGGCTTCGTCCGCATCGGCAGGTTAATCCCACCGATCCGCTTATCTTGGGTGCGTTGGGGCAGGCCGGTTGTATCGGGTATACGCCTACTTTTTTACGAAATCGATGACGTCGAACGTCCGGCGGATTATCTCGCCCTTAAACCGGAGGGAGCGCTTGGAATCCTCGGCCGCGGCCGCGCGCTCCGGGGAGCCGAGGGCGGCCTCCATTTCCGTGCGGTTGTCAAAATACAGCTCGGTAATCTGGTAAAGGCCTTCCTCGGGCTGCCCCTTGCTGATCACAATGCGTTTGATCCCGGGGAAGCGCGTGACCATGGGGAGGTGATGGTCCCAGTAGTGTTTATCGAAGGCGGCGGAATCTTCGGGGTTACCGTAGTAGAAAACACAGAACTTGACCATTTGGCTCCTCCTCATTCAGAGATGGCGGCACGGGCGTCGCGCTTGGGATGTCGACCGTCCGGTGCGCCTCACCCAGATCCGGACGCGTAAATTTTTCCGTTTCCGGATTTTCGATCATGCAATCAATTGTTGGCTTTGCCCGCTTTTATTCGTTCTTCCGACCGATCGGTTGCCGATGGAGGGGTAGGTGACATCTCCGCTATGGCATCATAAAGCTGATCGGTCAGGTCGATGTCTACGGACCGTAGGGAATCTTCGAGTTGCGCGACACTGCGGGCCCCGATAATCGGTGCGGTGACGGCGTCGTTTCGGCCGACCCAGGCGACGGCCAGGCTGACAGGGTGATACCCGGCTTTCACGGCGAACGCGCAAAACTGCCTTGCGGTGTCAAACATCCAGCGATCATGGTAGCGCTTTTGATACTTGCCGCTGGTGGTCAGTCGGCCGTTGCCCGTCGTATGGTCCGTGCCGTATTTTCCAGCCAACAGTCCGGCGCCAAGGGGATTATAGGTTATGGCACCGATGTTTTCCGACTTCGCCATCGGCAAAATCTCAACTTCGGCCTGGCGCTTGACCAGGTTGTACATGGGCTGGATGCAGTCCACCGGGACCCAGTCGTGCAGGGTGCTTATTCCGCGGGCTTTCATGACTTGCCAAGCGGAGAAGTTGCTGACGCCGATGTAGCGTACCTTGCCCTGTCCAACCATATCATTCAGCGCGCGAAGAGAAACCTCCAACGGTGTAAATGGATCGAATTTGTGCAGAAAATAAATATCGATATAATCGGTTCCGAGCCGCTTTAGGCTGGCCTCAAGGGATGCCATAATGTTGCGCCGGGAGCCACCCTGCGCATTCATCTCGGACCCGAATGGTGACCCGCATTTCGAAGTGACGATGAGGTGCTGCCGATGGCCCGCTATCAGTTTCCCCAAAATCGTTTCGGCGATTCCGTCTCCGTAGACATTGGCGCAATCAAAAAAATTGATGCCGCTGTCCAGACAGCGCCTGAAAATCGCTTCCGATGCAGCTTCGTCGGCTTCATTGCCAAACGTCATCGTCCCCATACAAAGTTGCGAAACCCGAAGGCCTGTGTTGCCCAAAAATCTATAATTCATGGTGTCCGCCTTTGCCATCGAATCGGCCGTATTCCCGAAAGGCCGCCTGTGCCAACCGCATGGCTTGTTCGACCTCTGTGACCGTTGCCGCGGCAAACGTTTCCGGAAGGGCACGGCCGGCCGCCGGATTGACCGCCTGCAGTCGATCCCTGCCTTGGGCGGATCGGGCAACCCCAATGACGTTTTCTCCTGTAATCGGCAATTCCCTCTCCTTGTGGTTTCCTCTCGCGGGATGGAACGACAAGCTTTGTGCGGCAGGCAGCGTCTACCAAGCGCCGCTCATGCCTGTTCGGCAATCTTCACAACAGCCCCCGCGAGGCCAGGTTGCGCATCAGCTGAATGACCCCAAAACGCCAGGGGGGGATTTCGTGGCATAACCCCACCCGGTTGATCAACGCGCCCAGCCGGGGACTCGCAATTTGGACCACGTCCCCTGTTTTGTGGGTAAACCCTTCACCGGCCCGGCCGCGGTCTTGGGTGGGCGAGAACAAGGTGCCTGTGTAGAGCATCAAACCGTCGGGGTATTGGTGGTGTCTGTCAATGGTCTGGCAAACCAACGCTTCAATATCACGGCTTATTTGGGCCATATTGCTCCGGTCCTGTAAAACGAATCCGTCGCTGCCGCGTACTTCGACGGTCACCGTGGCCCGCCGTAGGTCGTCGATCGTAAAATGCTCATCAAAAAGCCTGATAAAGGGCCCTATAACGCTGGACCCGTTGTTGTCCTTGGCTTTGCCCAGAAGCAGGGCGCTGCGCCCTTCAAAATCGCGCAGGTTGACGTCGTTGCCCAAAGCGGCACCGACGATGGCCCCCCGATCCGTCACGGCCAGCACCACCTCGGGCTCCGGATTGGTCCAGTGTGAGTCGTCGCGTATGCCGAGGGTTTCACCGGTTCCGAGGCTGGCCATGGGCGGCGCTTTGCTGAACACTTCGGCATCCGGGCCGATGCCTACCTCCAGATATTGGGACCACAGCCCCTTTTTGACGAGGACCGCCTTGATGGCCGTTGCCGCCGCGCTACCCGGTTTTATCGCGGCAAGGTCGAATTGCAGCTCTTGGCTCAGTTCCTCGCGGAACGTCTTGGCGGCCTGGGGGTCACCCTTGGCCTGTTCTTCCACCAGCCGCTCGATCATGGAGCTTGCAAAGGTGACGCCGCAGGCCTTCACGGTTTGCAGGTCGCAAGGGGCCAGAAAATACGGGCGGGATAGATCGCGCACCGCGGGGTCGCTGTTGGCCAGAATATCCTGAACGTCACCGAGTTCTTCACGTTGATACCCCGCCAAGCGGGCGGTCAGGTCGGGGAGGTTGCAGAGCTCGGCCATGATCGGACAGGACCGGCTGATATCGTAAACATGACCCTCCCCGATGATCACCACACTGGGGCCGGCCACCGGACCTGGCCGCCAAACGCGGCCCAGGAGCAGGGCCTGTTCCCAATCTTCGGGAAGACAGGCCCGCATGTCGATTTGAGACCTCATTTTACCCCTCGATTTGAATTCACAGGTTGAGCACCGGCCTCACAGGTGTCAGACTTTTTCCATCATGGCTTCGATTCGCTTTTGGGCGCGGTCGGTGTTGAAGATGCCGCATTGGCAGGGCCGGAACAGGCGCTCGCTGGCTTCCGCCAGGGACATGGCGCCCCGTTTCACCTGATCCAAGGTATCGAGTATCAGATCGACGGATACCATCCCATGGCCGCACATGGACTGGATTTCCATCACTTCCGTGGCGGGAAGTTTGTGGGTGGCCCCCCAACGTCCTAAAGAGGTATTCACCGTATGGACTTTTTGGCCGGCGGCATGGCAGCATTCCTTTACGCGATCAAACAGACCGCTGACCACGATGGACATGCCGAAGTCGCCGGCCTTGATGGCTTTCAGCGCATTCACCAACTTGTCTTGGTCGTTGAAGACCGCCGTCACCACGGCGCGGTCCTCAATGTTCCGGATCATGGTCTCCAGTCCGCCCTGATGGTATTCATTGCCCAGGCGGGCGTCGCCTGCTTTTACAGCACCCTCTTTCAGGCAGATGCGGATGATCTCCTGCAGTTTGGGACCGCTGCCTTCATGGTTGATATCTTTACTGGGCATGGCCAGTACAACGAAATCTTCGCGCAGGTTTTCGTCGCTGCCCACCCGATGCAGAGTATGAGTCATTGTTTTAAGCCTCCTTGGCCAGGGGACGTCCCAGGCCGATATTGGTCTTGCCGTTGGGCGCATACCACACACCGGCTTTGTCCAGATATTGATACGACGCTATATTTTCGTTTTCATCGGCCTTGCAGGCCACGCAAACCGTAAAGACGCTGTCTACCTTTCCGGCGACATCCTTCAGGGCATCAAGCACATCGGGCAGGGCTTCCTGGGGAACGCAGAACTCCAGGATCGCCGAGAGCACCTTCTCGTTCAGCAGTTCGTCCTTGAACTTGCCGGTGGCCGGATCGGACATCAGCGACGTCGTGGGGTTACAGACCTCGAATTGAACGCCGAAGGCCGCCATGGCCTGGGCGATCTTTTCGACATCCACAAACCGCGTCCCGGTTACCGGTCGACCAACCTCGATACCGATTCCGACCTGACCTTCCCTGAAGCGTGCGGTTACCTCGTTGGTCTTCATCTCCTCGGTGCCGCGACCGCTGATACCGGATTCGGTGGCAATGGTCAATGGATCGCTGAGAATGCTGCGCACGGTGCGGGGGTACACCATTTCCTGCTGGTATAGGGCATCCACCGGGCAATCCGCGCAGCGTAAACAACATCCGCATTCGGCACATTCATCCAGGTCGATCACCGCCGTATCATCCAGTGATATCGCCCCCACCGGACAATAGGGCACGCACTGGCCGCATCCGACGCATAACTCCTGATCAATCTGCATTGTCATCCTCCTTGACGATTAACTTTAAGCTGTGGTCTAAACCCAGCCCCATTTCACCATGTTTCGCTCTTGGGTCATCTCTCGATCATGCGTTGCAGAACGCCCTGCAAAAGGGCCGAATCCTCGTTCGCCAATCCCTGACTCACCGCCATGTTGAAGTACTGGGCGGCAGCATTCGCCACGAGAAGCGGCAAGTTGTGTTCGCGGGAAGAGGTAACGACAATGTTGACGTCTTTCCAGAGCTGGCCCATACCGCCCGGCGAAGCCGATTGATCCAGAATTGCTTTTGACAAGAGGCGGAAATAGTCGTTGCCACCGATACCGCTGCCCACAACCTCGCAAACCTGCTTGGGGTCGGCGCCTGTCTTTTCGGCCAGCGCAATCAGTTCGATGGTGGCGGCGTGAATGGCACAGACCAGGAGCTGGTTGCAATGTTTGACCGCCTGGGCCATTCCGGGCATCGCCCCTGCGTTGGTAATCTTGCCGATCACTTCAAGATACGGGCGGGCCCGTTCCATGACGGCGGGTTGAGCGGCGCAGATGAGGGTCAGGGTGCCGTTGGCCACACGGGCCGGACCGCCCGTGAAGGGGCTGTCCACAAAGTCCACCTTCTTGGCGGTGCAGCGGTCATGGATTTCCTGCAAATTACGCCGGTTGATCGTGCTCATGCAGATAACCAGATCGCCGGGCTTGGCACGCTGCAGGATGCCCTCAGGGCCACTGACAACCTCGAAGACCTGCTCATCGTTCAATACGATCACAATGACCACATTGGCCTTTTCAGCCACCTCTTGGGGGCTGGCGACGTGCAGGCCGCCCAGTTTTTCGAAAGCCGTGATGACCTCCGGCCGGCGCGCGTAGCCAATCACTTCATATCCGGCCTTGAGGAATCCTGCCGCGGCCGGCATACCGCAGCGTCCCAATCCGATGATCCCGATACGTTTCGTCATTTTTTTCTCCTTTGGCCCGCAGTATCCCGGGCGAAACCTGGTCGGCAATCGCATGCGGGCCTGCGGTTTTGGTAACGATTGATTTGTCTAAGACCGTGAAGGGGCGGCCTTGACGACCCGGCCGCCTTGAATCACGGTTTGAACCTGACGCAACGCGGACACGTCCTGCAGCGGATCGCCTTCCACGCCGATGACATCGGCCAGTTTGCCCTTTGCCAGGCGTCCGATGTCTTCTGCCAAACCGCAGAGCTCGGCCGCCCGTGTCGTTACACCGGCGATGGCATCGGCGGGCTTGGCCCCAAAGCCGACGACATGCGCCACCTCGACGGCCAATTGGCCATGCATACCGTCCGTGCCGATGGCCCAGCGGATGTCAGCGTTTGCGACCTGTGCCATAACGGAAGCGACTTCGCTCCGTTGTTCGAGGTGAAGCTCCTGCAGGTTGCCGTGCAGGGTTTCCAAGCGCGCATCCGTGAAAAAGATGCTCGGGGTCAGTACCAGCCAAGCCGGACCGCCGGCCATGACCGCGATCTGCTGCGGTGTCATGAAGTAGCCGTGCTCGATGACGTCAATGCCGCACGTGAGCGCCAGGTCCAGGCCGGGACCGCCGATACAGTGGGTGGCCACGGGAACGCCGGCGCGGTGGGCCTCGGCCACCAGCATTTTGACCTCGGCCTCCGAAAAGGTGCAGGGAAGGCCCTTGGGCCCTTTCAAGGAGCCGGTCAAATAGATTTTGATCAAGTCCGCGCCGGCCAGCAAGTTTTCGCGCACGACCGTCCGCAATTTCTCGGGCCCGTCAAAGGCATACCCCACAAAGCCATGGCCGTGCAGCGCGCGGATGCCCCGCGTGGCGACTTTCAGCCGTGGTCCTGAAAGTCGGCCCTCCTCCTGTGCCTTCCGGCAATGCACGTCCAGAAAGGCCTTGTCGCCCAGACAACGGGAGGTGGTCACCCCGCTCATCAGGTCCATTTCCATCGTTTGGACCGCCCGCAGGGTGAGTTCCGGCAGGGGGTCGTTCATGCCGAGAAGATAATTCGGCAGCTCGGGATCCAGGGAAAGATGGTTGTGGCAGTCGATCATGCCGGGCATCAGCGTCTGGCCCGGGCAGTCGATCACGTTTACGTCCGCGTCGGCCGCCGCCAGCGCTTCCCGCCCCAAACAAAGGATGCGCTCCCCGGCGATCAAAAGGGCGGCCGGCTCATCCCTCAGGTATTGCTCCCCGTCGTATAACGACTGGCCACGAATCAGCGTATGGTCCATCATTCTCCTCTTCCTTCAGGCGGCCTTGGCCACCCATCTTTTCAACTTATAGACCGGCCGGCCACATGGTCATGTGAGGAAAAAAGATGACCGCCAGGACAACGAGTACGATGGCGATCAGAAACCAGATAATGTCGCGGCTGACTTGCTCGATGGGCGTTTCCGCGATCAGGGCGGATATATACAACGTCTGCCCCACCGGCGGCGTGAACAGCCCCACGGCCAGCACCATGACGATGACCACACCCAGTTGGACCGGATTCACCCCGAATTTCAGCGCCAGGGGATAGAGGATAGGCGTGAAGATCAGCAGGGAGGGGGCCAAATCCAAAAAACAGCCGGTAATCATCAGGACGCCGGCGATCGCCAGCAGAGCCACTGTACCATTCGGTAAAATGGCCTGTAATTCATTGCTGAGGACCACCGGAACCCGGCTGATCATAATCAGGTAGGTGAGCATGAAGGAGGTGGCGATGAGAAACAGCACGACCCCGGTCATTTTGGCCGAGTCCACGATAATGCGATACAGCTGACCCAGGCTAATCCCCTTGTAGATAAAAAGCTCAATCAAAATCACGTACAACGCCCCAAAGATCGCGGCTTCCGTGGTGGTGTAAACACCGCCCAGGATGCCGCCCATTACGAGGATTGGCGTAATCAGGGCAGGAATACTTTTGATGAACTGACGGAAGATCTCCTGGCGGCAAGGACGTTCGGCGATATAATACTTGCGCTTGTAGCCCAGCCAGGCCGCGATCGCCATTTGCAGCCCCCCCACCAGGATTCCCGGGATGAGACCTGCCAGAAACATGTCGCGAATGGACACCTCGGTAATCCAGCCATAAAGAATCATGGGGATGCTGGGGGGGATGATGATGCCGATCGTGGAGGAAGCCGCATTAACCGCGGCGGCATAGCCTTTCCCATAGCCCCGTCGCGTCATTTCGGGAATGAGCACGGTACCGACACTGGAGGCGTCGGCTACGGCCGACCCGGAACAGCCACCGAAGAACATGCTGACCACGATGGATACCGAGGCCAGACCGCCCCATATGGAGCCAACCAGGGAGTTTGCCAGGTCCATCAGGTTTTTGCCCGAGCGCCCCTGATTGAGCGCGTTGCCCATCAGCACGAAAAAGGGCACGGCCATGATGGGCCAGGACTCCGTTGCCAGCGTCATACGATGCACCATGGCCTGTATGGGGATGCTCCCGCTGATGAGTCCGTAAAACAAGGCACACATACCCACCGCAAAGGCCACGGGAATCCGCAAAAACATGGCAAAGAAGATAAAGCTGACGCCACAGATGATCACCACGTCCATAGTTTCAATACCTATCTATTTCGACCGAAACGGTTGGCGGTTAGAATTGATCTGCTTTCAGAGACTTTCCTGGCCCGGCATTTGATCTCGCCCATCTTCGGGGAGCTTCGGGTTTTTGGTCATTATCTTCTCGATGATAAAAAGGGCGAACAGGATGCATGAAACCGGTATGCCTACATAACAGCTTGCCTTGGAAACCTTCATGACCACAAAGGTGCTGTTGCGTGCCGCCAAGGTCATCAGTCCTTCATAGTAGCCAAGGGTCAATACGAACCCCAAAGACAGGACCAGATTGATGTAATAGATCGCAAACCGCACTTTTTTGGGAAAAAGGGCTACGATAAAATCCACGCTAAGATGGCTTCCGTCGCGATAGGCAATGGCCGCTGCCAGAAAGCTGACCCACAGGAACAAAAATATGGGCAACTCCTCACCCCAGCCAAATGCGAGGTTGAAGAAATACCGCGCAATGACCTGAACGGTTACGCTTAAACAAAGCAGGATAAACAAGATGGCGGTTAATAGTTCGGCAAGTTTGTAAACGATGTCGAAGGTACTTTTCCGTTTGCTTTGGGTTTCCATCGGTTGTCCTATGCCATGGACTGCTGGCCGGAAGGGATTTTCAGAGGCGAGACGCTATCGTCTCGATCTCCTCACGGGCCCCGATCCGGGAGAACCAGGGCCCGTCAAGCGGGCTTTGTGTTTACGTCGCCGATAAAACCAATTGAACGCTGAGTATTTGAATTCGGAATTACTGGGCTTCGATGCCGATATAAGAACCTTCTTCGGGATATTGTTTTCGAACGGTTTCCACTCTTTTCAAGATATCATCCACCTTATCGGTGCCCCATTTGTCACGGGCCCAGGTATAGACCTGCTGAACGGATTCTCGGAAGGGGGTCAGATCAGGGATATCGTTGATTTGCATGCCGGCTTCTTCCATCGCGGCCCGCTGATTGCCCTCGTTGGCCAAAACCTTCTTACGCATGAAAGCCGCGGTTTCCAAGGCAACCTGCTTGATGGCTTTACGCTGCTCTTCGTTCAATGTCTGCCACCGCTGCTCACTGAAGATGAGGGGCAGGGTGCTGTACTGGTGCTTGGTTAAGGACATGTACTTCTGCACTTCATAAAACTTGGAAGCGTAGATATTCATGAAAGGATTCTCCTGGCCGTCCACCACGCCCGACCCCAAGGCGGTGTAAAGCTCGGAATACGCCATCGGCACGGCGTTGGCCCCCATGGCGGATATGATCTTGATCGACATCTCGGATTTGACCACACGCACCTTGAGTCCCTTCATGTCTTGTACGGTGAAGATGGGGCGCTTGGAGTTGGTCATGTGGCGGAAACCATTATCCCATGTGGCCAGATAGCGGATACCCTTTGCCTGCAGAGGCTTGTATATTTGGGCGACGAAATCGGAGTCCATGAAAGCATAGGCTTGCGCATAGTTGTCAAACAGGTAGGGCAGTTCGATCAATTCCTGTGTTCGATTATCGTCGAAAACCGACACTAAACCAGCGGTCGTAGGATAAATATCCAGCGCCCCCGTTGCGACCATCTCCTGGCATTGCGTGTGCGTGCCCATCTGGCCGGCGGGGTATACTTCCACCTTGAGATCGCCATTGGTAAGCTTCTCCAACCGTTCCGCGAAATACAGGGCGGCCTCGTGCCGAATGTTGGTGGTGGACTCTGAATGGGCGAACCTGAGGGTGGTGGCCGCTTGCGACGGCTGGACCATTGCCAGCATCCCCAACAGAATGATCCCGCCAACAGCGAATACCGCAATGCCTTTCAATCCTCTCATTTTCCAATCCTCCCTATTTGATTGAGTGAGTTGGGCACCGAATGAGCGCAACTTTAGACAAAACGTCAGATAAAACATCAAAAATTATTTGCGCTCATGTGTTACGGTATTCGTGTATACATAGCTGGCAGCGGCAAAGTCAAGAGGAAACTAGCCGGGCGATACCCTCCGGCAAACCCGGCTAATCCCCTCAGAAGTATCATTCGATCAGATCGACGCTGACACGACGGTCAGGCCCGTTTTGTTGTTCCCAGGGCCTCTCGATTCGTTGCCGCAATTCACGTTTTGTATTTGCGCCGGAATCATCGATATGAGGGCGCATGGCCAATTCCGTGCATCACGAACGGAATTCGACGTTGAACGGGCCATCCCGTCAGATCCATGGGGGCCCGTTGCCCTCGCATTAAACCATCAGATCGCTTGACCAGAGGGAGGGCCTTATGTATATGTGTATTCATAAAAACAATGCCAACGCATGATGCCCCTTTGTTCCGGCGCATCCCGGCGTCCATGAAGGGGATACCCAAAACCTTAACCAATTTTGAGTAATATCAGGAAATGATAACCAATAAAAATGCCCTTCCCATAATGCCTTCCCGTTCCATTGCGGATCAGATCTACGAGCGCACCAAGCGCGATATCCTCAACGGCGTTATCAAACCCGGCCAGCGGCTGCATGAGGTTGATGTCGCCAATGCCGTCTCGGCCAGCCGCACGCCGGTTCGGGAGGCCTTCCGTCGACTGGAGCAGGAAAATCTGGTGGAGCGGGTGGCCCGGGGTGGCGTGCGTGTCATCCAGTTGGAATGGGAGGCGGTAAAGGATCTGTACGATCTGCGAACCGTCCTGGAGACGTATGCCATTAAACTGGCTTGTGAAAAAATCACTTCTGAACAAATCGTCACCCTTAAACAGATCAAGGCCCAGGCCATGGAGTTGCTAAGCTCTCCGGAACTTAGCAGCGACTACGTGTTCAGTCGTTTTATGGATCTTAACGCCCAGTTCCACGAAACCATCTATCAAGCCACCGGTTCGCATTTTCTGATGGTCATTATCAATCAATTAAGGGGCATCGTTCAAGTCATGCGGTCCATGAGCCTGCAGGTCGAACAATCATCCACCCGTGCCTGGGCAGAACACAACCGCCTGATCCAATACCTGGAAAAACACGATGTCCAATCCGCTCAGGATCTGATTCAACAGCACGTGCAGAACGCCGCCCAGGAAGTTCTTTCGGTCATGAAACGCAAAACATGATCAAGCGCCAAAACACCATAATCTGATTCGCGCCACTCCCCTCGAACCGAAAAATCCCCCCGGTACCTACCCAAGGTCAGCGGAATGAAAAGCGTCTGGTTATGCATCCGCTGACACCCAGGCCGGCGTCTCACCGGACGACGAACCCTGTCGTCACGTCCGATGCCGCCCGCCCGATGAAGCTTCCAAGACAGCCGGCGAGCCCTCCCCTGAGTTCCCTAAGACATCTGTAACGGACACGGACGAAGACAACGACGCAATGAACGTTTGAATGCTCCGCCCAAAGAGCATTACCGGTCGATGTGCTGCCGTGGGTCAAAAAATGATTGACAGGGATTTGGATTCCTGTATTCTTGTATACAAGAATGCTGAATATCGATTTCATCATCTGAAATCAGCGGGCCATGGGGGTTGAAATGATCGGGAGAACCGGAAGAAAGATCTATTCGATTGAAGTTCCGCGATCCATGTCGGACCAGGTTTATCAAATCCTTCGCGACGCGATAATGGCCAACGAATTCAGGCCTGGAGACCGTTTGGTGGAACTGCAGCTGGCCGAGCTCTTAAAAGCCAGCCGTACCCCGATTCGGGAAGCGATCCGACGACTGGAACATGATGGCCTGGTCGAGCGTCTGCCTCAGGGAGGCGTCCGAGTGAAACCGGTGACCATCGAATCGGTGCGACAGGTCTATGGGTTGCGAGGGGTGCTGGAGGCTTACGCGGTCATCCAGGCCTGCGACCGGATCACCGAGGAGGATTTTTCCGCGCTGGACCAGATCCGGAATCAAGCCCTTGAATTGATGAAAAACAAAACGATGGACAGCGTCGAAAAAACACACAGGATTTTGGCCCTCAACACGGACTTTCATGACACGCTGAATCAGCTCTGTGAAGATGCCTACCTGCTCAAGATGCTGGATGTGGTGCATCAGGAAGTGGTTCGTATGAGAGGCTTGGCCCTTCAGGACAAAGCCAACTGGGAAGAGGTTTGGGATCAACATAAGGAACTGCTGAAGCTAATGCGGACCGGCGAGAAGAAAAAACTGGATGAATTCGTGAAATATCATGCCGCCAGGGGCGCGGAATACGTCATGAATGCCCTTAAGAAGACCCACAAAACGGATTAGCGCTCGCGGCGGGCATGGGCACGACGCTGAAGCCGGTACCTTCATCAACCACAAGGAGGAACACAATGGACCGAAGACACGCTTGGATCTGGATCGCAACGCTGATTGCCCTCTTCTGCCTGGCAGGGTGGACGACTGTGTCGGCCGGACAATGGCCGACGGAAACACTCGAAATCGTTGTCCCCTGGAAGGCCGGCGGCGGAAGCGACACCATGGCCCGTTTTATCGCCAAATCCATCAAGGACAACAATCTCTGTGCAGAACCTGTCGTTGTGGTCAACAAACCGGGCGGAAACGCCCAAATCGGCTCAGCTTACGTGATGAGCAAGACCGGTGATCCCAATATTTGGATGACGCTTTCTTCCGCGCAGATTCTCAGCCCCATCGCCGGCATGGGAACGATCAAGGCTTCGGATCTGACCCCCCTGGCCCAAATGGCAGCGGACAGCTTCATTCTGGTGGTCAAGGCCGACTCCAAGTACAAGACCGTCGACGATGTGGTGGCCGCCGCCAAAGCCAATCCGGGCAGTATCAACATTGGCGGGACCGGTCGTGGCGCCGACGATCATCTGTGTACATTTCTCCTGGAGAGCGCTGCCGGGATCAAGCTGAACTATATCGCCTTTAGCGGCGGCGGGGAGGTCATGAGCAACCTGCTGGGCGGTCATATCGACATGGCCTGGGCCAACCCGAACGAATGCCTCAGCCAGGTCGAAGGCGGTCTGGTGCGGACGATTGCCGTCACCACGCAAGAGCGTCTGGGCGGTACTATGGACTGCCCCACATTCCAGGAAGCCGGATACGATGTGGTCTTCATCGGTGTCCGTGGTATCCAGGGGCCACCGAATATGCCGGAAGCGGCCGTTAAGGCCAGCATCGATTTGCTGCGCAAGGCCAGCGCAACGGCGGAATGGCAAAAAGGCTACATCGAGGCCAAATATCTGCAGCCCAAATTTATTGCCGGCGAGGATTATCGGAAGGTCATCGAACGCAATGAGGAGATTGCCAAGAAAGCCCTGAAAGAGATGGGCATTATTAAATAAGTTTTATTAGAAACGGCCGGACGGGAATAGTCCTCCGGCCGTTTCTCTTCTACCAAAAGGATTGCATCATGCGGCGCGCTGAAATCATCGGTGCCATTGTCAGTACAATCGTCGGCTTGGCAATCGTTAGCCAGGCCGCACAACTGGAATACTGGATGCCCCTGGGGCCCGGGCCGGGCTTCGTTCCCCTATGGGCCGGAATCACCATCGCCCTGGCCGGGATCGTTCTCCTTATCCAGGTGCTGCGGTCTCCGCGCAGCCCTGAGGAGCCGCCACCTGAGAAGGGCCGTTCCGGTATGGTTTGGGTTGCCGCTGCCCTGACGGTGCTCGCTGCCCTGGGCATGAATTTCATCGGCTTTTCAGCGACGTCCTTTCTATTTATGGCGGTTCTGATCGGGATCAGCGGCAGTCATCGCTGGACAACGACGATCGGTATCGCCGCAGTCGCCACCGTTGTCTTTTTATTGGTCTTCAAATGGGGACTCCAGGTCCCGTTGCCCACTGGTGTTATCGGTATCTAAGCATTCGAAATGCCGATAAACACGGCAGAAAGATGACAAATGGACTTCTTCTCCTCCCTGTTCTCAAATCTTGGCATGGGGTTCGGCGTGGCACTCAGTCCGATGAACCTCCTTTTTTGCGGTCTGGGGGTCACGCTGGGCACCTTGCTGGGTGCTCTGCCGGGAATCGGTGCGGTCACGGGCGTTGCCATTCTCTTGCCGCTCACTTTCGGCATGGACCCCACCACAGCCATCATCATGTTGGCCGGAATCTATTACGGCGTCATGTACGGCGCCACCATCAGTTCCATCCTGTTGAACACCCCCGGAGACGCCGCGGTCGTCATCAGCGCCATCGAAGGATATCCCATGGCCAAGGCTGGCCGTGCCGGGGCGGCCTTTTCGATGAACGCTATCGCTTCCTTTATCGGCGGAACCTTCGGGGCGGTGATGCTGAACATCGGCGCCCCTGTGGTCGCCATGGCCGCATTGAAGTTCGGACCGCCGGAATATTTCTCACTGATGATCATGGCCATGCTGTCGCTGGCCGGCTTGGCGGGGGATGCACCCGCCAAAGGCATCATCATGGGCGCCCTTGGGGTGTTTCTGGCGACGATCGGCGTGGATGTCGTGCATGGTGCCTTGCGATTTACTTACGGCAGCATCGCCATGATGAACGGGATCGATTTTCTCCCGGTCGCGATCGGTGTATTCGGGGTTGGCGAAGTCCTGGTGCAGTTTGAAACCCTGCGCGAACAAAATGCCCTGAACGTCAATTTGAAACTCAGGGAATTGCTTCCGACCAGCGCGGATTGGGTCCGCTCCCGGTTCGCCATCCTGCGCGGTTCCATCATCGGCTTCGTGATCGGGGTCCTGCCGGGCGCCGGCGCCACCCTGGCATCCTTCCTTTCCTACGCCACGGAGAGCAAGCTGACCTGCCACAAGGACGAATTGGGCAAAGGGGCCATCGAAGGGCTGGCCGGTCCCGAGGCGGCCAACAACGCCGCCGCCGCCGGTTCCCTGGTGCCGATGATGACGCTGGGCGTACCGGGCTCCGGCACTACGGCAGTCCTCCTGGGCGCCTTCATGATGTACGGCATACAGCCCGGTCCGTTGCTCTTCCAGAATCAGCCCAAACTGGCCTGGGGCGTGATCGCCAGCATGTATATCGGCAATGTGATGCTCGTCGTGTTGAACACGGTGTTTATCCCGGCATTTGTCCGGGTGATGAAGGTGCCCACGACCTTGTTGCTGCCGATCATCCTGGTGCTGTCCGTCGTGGGAGCCTACAGCCTGCAGAACTCCATGGTGGATGTCTGGATCATGATCGCGGCCGGTATCGGCGGCTACTTCATCAAGAAGTATAAATACCCCGCCGCGACCCTGATTCTCGGGCTGGTGCTGGGGCCGCTGGCCGAAGTCAACTTCGTCCGGTCGTTGAGTATATCGCACGGCGAGCTATCGATTTTTTTCACCCGGCCGATTTCGATGATTTTACTGGCAGTTGGTGTGCTGAGCATTTTCGCACCGTCGCTCAAGAGTGCCGCCATGAAATGCTGGGACCGTGCGGTCGAGAAATTGGCCCGGCCCGACAGCTGCGCCTGAGCGCATCGGATTAACAGTGCAATGAATGGTGGGAATGTCTTGGATTCCCGCTGAAGCGTAAAAGGAGAAGGTACGTTGAAAACGAGAAGTGTCTGCCTGACCGGCATCGAGCAGGTGGGGATCCAAACGCGGGATCTGGACATCGCCGAAGATGAAGTCCTCGTCAAAAGCCATATGAGCGGTATTTGCGGCTCGGACAAAAACCTGTATCAGGGGATCGTTCCGCCCGGCGGTGGATTGAATACGGAAATGCGCAAAGCCTTCGTGTATCCGTTCTTCATCGGCCACGAGGGCGCCGGGGAAGTGGTTGCCGTTGGAAAAGCGGTGCGGAAGCTGTCCGTCGGTGACCGGGTCATGTCCTTTGGATGGATCGAAACCTGCTCCGAGTATTTCAAGGCCCTGGAGGAAGACCTGGAAATCGTGCCCGGCGGATTGGACATGGACCTGGCCAGCCTGGGAGAGCCGACGGCCTGTGCGGTGTTTTCGGCCCTCAACTCGGGGGTGCAATTGGGCGATGTGGTGGCCGTCGTGGGAATGGGTTTTGCCGGGCAGATCATTGCCCAGGCGGCGAAGAAAAAGGGCGCTTACCAGACCATCGGGGTCGATGTCGTGGACGGGAAACTGGAACTGGCACGCTCCCTCGGGCTAGACCATGCGATCAACGCCGCCAAGGACGATCCCCTGGCGGCTATTCTGGACATCACGGACGGCAAGGGCGCGGACGTTGTCGTTGAAGCGGCCGGTACCCAGGACGCCGTCAATCTCTGCTCTACCGCCGTTCGCCACAACGGAACCATCGTGTTCTACAGCTGGATTACGCAGGACATCACGGTCAATATTTCGCGCTGGCACAACAACAGCCTGACCGTGGTCAACACCGGCCTCGTCCATCACGGCATCCGCCAGCGCAGCATCTGGACGCCCTCGGCCTTGCGGCCCGTCCTTCAAGCGCAACTTAATATTGATGCCCTGATCACGCATCGGTTCCCCCTGAGTCAGGCCCAGGAGGCCTTTCGAACGGCAGCCGAGGATTCGTCGGCCATCAAGGTCATGGTGGTTCCCGACTGAGCCCGCTTAGAAAAACCGTACGCCAATGATCGGTTCGTGCAGGACATCGGGAGGTGCCCTGGGCACGAACCTTCAGACCACACGCCCAAGGGCTTCACAGCGTCCGTGTTCGCCGAGCGCCTTCGGCGGCAACGGTGGCGGAATCCACTCATAAATGAAATCAAGGCCCTCATATTTGCCGGACTGGATCGTTCGGTACTGGTTTTTTCTGGGCATCGCCCTGGTGGTGCCGGCGGCGCTTGCGATTCCCGAGGCCGGCACCTGGCTGCGACGCTGGCATATTCTGCAGATCGGCATATTCAGCGTATTTTTGATCACCGGATTGACCATCGAGTTTTCACTCGCCAAGGGCGCCGGGAAGCACTTGACAGCCGTAACGGCTTCGCTCTTCTCTTCGCTGGTGATGTTTCCCGCGCTGACATGGCTGCTGTCCCGGGGCTTCTTCGCCGGCATGTCCGATTTCATGGTGGGTGCCCTGATCCTGGCCGTCGCGCCGGCGACCATCGCCTCCGGGGCGGTGATGACCGGCCTCGCCGGCGGCAACATTCCCCTGAGCCTGTTTATCTGCATTGCGGGCAATATCGCCGCCATCTTCACGGTACCGGTTTCGCTCGATATCCTGATCCATGGGCAAGCGGCGGTTGCCCTGCCGGTGGTCCGGATGATCAGCAATCTGTTCATGATCATCATTGTGCCCATCGCCATCGGGCAGGTTCTGCGGATGCGCCTGAAAGATTCGCTGGCCCCTTTTCGGAAGGGCTTTTCGGTCTTCTCCCAGTTGGTCGTCCTGATGATCATTTTCAATGCGGTGACCAGTTCGGCGGCGCGCCTGGGCTCGGCAGGCGCCCAACTTGGATCGCTACTGGCATTTGTGGTTTTGCTGCATGGGATGGTCCTGGCATTGAATTTTGGAATCTCGCGCTTGATTGGCCTGGACCGTCCGGCCACAGCGGCATTCACCATCCAAACCTCACAAAAGACGCTGACCGTTTCCTACCTCGTGTGGGCCGGCTATTTTGCCGTCGACTATCCCATGGCGGTGATACCCGCTATCGGCTACCATTTGACTCAGATGGTGGCCGATACGCTCCTGGCCCATCGTTTGCGAAGTTGGATTGGCAGCCGAGGTACGTCCGCGAACAGCCGCCTGCCGGCGGATACCCGGTAACGCTGTGGCCCGTCCGAGGATTTTAGGTAAAGCAGGGTCGGGAAAAAGGGATTGGAAGAAAATGACCGAACCTTGGGGAAAAAAGACCGGCGATCAGTTGCAGCGACTGCGCGCGCATGCACGATTCATTTTCGAGGCCGGCCTCGAAGCAGTGAATCCCCGCACCTGTGTTGAACGCGCGTTGCAGCCGACGATGGCGGTCGGCTTGCAGGCCGCCATGGCCGAAGCGGCCGCGCGCGGTCGAATCTTCGTGGTCGGCGGAGGGAAAGCATCGGCCCTCATGGCACAGGCGATCGAAGAGCGGTTCGGCAACGGCATCGCCGGCGGTGCGGTGGTGGTCAAGTACGGCCACGGCGTGCCGCTCAAGCATATCCAGGTGATCGAGGCCGCGCACCCGGTACCTGACCGCGCGGGGCTGGGCGGCGCCGAAGCGGTGCTGGATATGGCATATCGGGCGGCGGCCGGTGACCTGCTACTGTGTCTGATATCGGGCGGTGCATCGGCGTTGCTGCCGCTGCCCGCCAGTGGCATCACGCTGGCGGACAAACAGAAGACGACCTCGCTCCTGCTGGCTGCCGGCAGCACCATCCATGAAATCAATGCCATCCGCAAGCACCTCTCGCGCATCAAAGGCGGCGGCCTTGCCCTGGCAGCGGCCCCGGCCCGGGTGCTGTCCCTCATCCTGTCGGATGTGGTCGGCGACGATCTCGACGTGATCGGGTCGGGCCTGACCGTGCCGGACCGTACCACCTTTGCCGACGGACTCCGGATTCTGGACAAATACGCGCTCCGCGACGCGGTCCCGCCGCCGGTCCGGGAGCGGTTCGTGCAAGGCGCTGCCGGACGGATCCCCGATACTCCCAAGCCGGGCGCCCCGGATTTTGCAAACGTGGTCAATCAGATCATTGGCAGCAATTTTCTTGCCCTGGAGGCCGCCGCCGCCAAAGCGGAAGAACTGGGCTATCGCCCGTTGATTCTGTCGTCCATGATCGAGGGCGATGCGCGTCAGGCAGCCCTTTTTATCAGTCGCATCGCCCGCGAGGTCCGGCGTTCGAGAAACCCGGTCGCGCCTCCGGCCTGCATTTTATGCGGCGGCGAAACCACCGTGAATGTGCAAGGCGGCGGCCTGGGTGGGCGCTGCACGGAAATGGCCCTGGCGGCGGCCCTGGATCTGGCCGGTCTGGCCGGAACTGTCATGCTTTGTGCCGGGACCGACGGTACGGACGGGCCCACCGATGCGGCCGGGGCGTTCGTCGACGGCGCGACCGTCGAACGGGCGGCTGGCCTGGAAATGCGGCCGGCGCCGTATCTGGCCGACAACGACGCTTATCGGTTCTTTCATCGGCTGGAAGACCTGCTCGTCACCGGCCCGACACGTACCAATGTCATGGACCTCCAGATCGTGCTCGTCGATGCCTGATGGCCGCGCCCGCGCGGCTGCAGGCCACCGCCCATGAAGTGATCATGACCGATCTGCACATGTTTGTGTATGGCATTATTGACTCTGTTTGTGTTTGCTTTGCCGTTCTGTGGAAGAGGGGCTGAACAATTTGGAAAATTGATTTTGTAAACAATCGACTCAACAAGCGAAAGGATCGAAGAATGAAGCAAAAGAAATTGACCCGTTTCGACCTCCAGTCCATGAAGGAAAAGGGCGAACCTGTCGCCTGGCTCACCGCCTATGACTTTCCGACGGCGCAACTTGCGGAAGCGGCCGGCCTCGATATGCTCCTGGTCGGGGATTCCCTTGGCATGTGCGTCTATGGGTATCCGGGAACGGTCGGCGTAACCATGGACCAATGCCTGTGCCATTGCGAGGCGGTACGGCGCGCCGCGCCGAACACCTTTATTATCGGCGACATGCCTTTTCTTTCCTACCAGACCAGTGTTCCCGATGCCGTGACCAACGCCGGCATGTTTCATAAAAAGGCCAACGTCGATGCCATCAAACTCGAAGGTGGGCGCCGGGTTTGCCCCCAGATTCAGGCCATTTCAGACGGCGGCATGCTCGTTATGGGGCATATTGGGCTCACGCCCCAGAGTTCCGGGCAATTGGGCGGATTCAAAGCCCAGGGGAGAACCATGGAGACCGCCCGGGAACTGATCGAGGATGCCAAGGCCATCCAGTCGGCCGGCGCATTTGCCCTGCTGGTGGAGGCGGTGCCGCCGGAAGTCTGCCGCATCATTCGGGACACCCTCACCATACCGGTCTACAGTATCGGCGCCGGCGTGGAAGCGGACGGACAATTGATGATCGTCAGCGATCTTCTGGGGGTATTCCAGGCCTTCACTCCCAAATTCGTTAAAAAATACGCGGATGTCGCCGGTGTGATGACCGATGCTTTTGCGGCGTATGTCAAAGATGTCCGCGATCGCTCGTTTCCCGCGGCCGAACACACCTACCGAATGGTGGCGGGTGAACTGGAGAAACTCGATTCCTGCCTGAAAACGAATCAATAGAAAGGTACGATTAATGTTAATTGACGCAGAAAAGTGCATTGGCTGTGGCAATTGTGTTGCCTATTGTCCGGTTGAAGCGATCAGCCTCAGCAAGCGACCTGAGCCGCAAAGCGCAAAAGGGAAGGATCGCCTGGCGGTCATCGATCTTGAAGAATGCGCTGAATGCGGCGTCTGCCTGCGGTCCGCCAAATGTCCGACCGACGCCATCTACCAGCAACCGCTGGTCTATCCGCGAACCGTCCGCAGCCTGATGAGCGACGTGTTGACCATTGCCGAGGAGTCTCAGATTTCCGGCCGGGGCACCGAAGAGATGAAGACCAATGAGGTGACCGGCCGGTTCAAGCCCGGAATCGTCGGTGTGGCCATCGAGGTCGGACGACCCATAACGGGCACACGCATGGTCGACGTGGAAAAGATCGCCATGGCGGTCTGCGCCCTGAATGTCGATTTTGAGTCGTGCAATCCGGTGACCAGCATGATGACCGATCCCCGGCGCGGAAAGTTCAGGGACGATCTGCTCAATGAGAAGGTGCTCTCCGCCATCCTTGAGTTTGCCGTGAAGCTGGAACAGCTGCCCGAATTGTTTTCAATCTTGAAAAAAGTGGAAAAGGAGATCGATTCGGTCTTCAGTCTCGATCTTGCCTGCCGGCTGGATGCGGACGGCTCCAATCCCACGCGGCCTTATATCGCAGACGCCGGACTCTGGGTCGCGCCGAATGGGAAAACCAATGTCGGTCTGGGACGGCCGCTACTCGTGGAGGATGAACAGAGATGACCCATACACTGCATCGATTGGGCACGGATGAAAGTATACTGAAACAAGACTTTGTAATGCTGGCGATGCCGTCCAAGGATATCAACCATGTCGGATCCGCGCCGAAACTGAGACGCTTTTTTGAAATTGCCTTGGAAGCGGGTGCGATAAAAATAGGCGATTGTCGTAGCGGCAATGAGTACTATCAGGGCGGTGTCGATAAGATTCTGGAAAATGTCGAAGACCGTGCCGTCATCCACGCTGTTTTCAAGGACAAAGACGCGGTTATTGCCGCGTTGAAGCAGTTGAAAAAAGAAGATCTGGGAATGTCGATCGTGGTTTCCGGACTTTTCAGTGAGGTCGACACGATCTGCCAATGCGCCGACCTAAAGCCGCACACGATTAACCAGTCGCTGGGGCGCTGGGGCAAAACGGATAAACTGCCCCAAACCGAGATCGTTGAAATTCAAACGATGTGCGGCCATGGAATGGTTTCGGTCAATCTTATCAACAAGGCCGTGGATCGGATCAAGGCCGGTAAGACAACGCCTGAAAAAGCGGCCGAAACGCTTTTCAAACCCTGCATGTGCGGCATTTTCAATCCCCACCGGGCCGCATTGTTGCTCCGGTCGCTCGCTTCGGGGGAATGAGAAGAACATTTTGCCGTCGTAGCATGTAACGCTAAAATCTGACCTCGAATTTTGCTCCCGCTGCTTGCCGCGGCGGGATCAGAATTCCGCTGATCCGTGCAAAGCGCCAGGCAGAGGCTGGAGGTCGGAGCCGGAATTCCTAAGTCCCCGGCAGCTTGCTGCCGGGATTGGAATTCCAGTGTTTTGCTGCTTTAGTCGTCGCGCGGACCCCCCGCCGGATCCCCTAAGCGCTTTATCCTCAACGTTAAATTACCGACAACCAGTCGCAAAACTTGTCGACCCCCTTTGTCAGGATTTTCTGCCAAACCCTTCCCGGATGATAACCGCCTAAAAAAGCGGCCACCCCTTGAGGTGTACCGCTTTGTTGTTAAACTTGATGGAGGGTTGGAGCGAGCGGATTTCGCTTGCTGAACGGTCGTTTAACGATGGAGGTCTTTCATGAATGCTGCCTCATCAACGGTAATTGAAACCAAAATCAATGCCTTTCAGAAAATCCATGCCGAGTTTAAAGACATTTTAAAGCACGAGAAGTGTCGTACCTGTTCATGCCTGCATGCCGACGTGCTGAATATTCTTCTCGAAAAGATCAGGACATTTCGAAAAAGCGAAGCGGATCGTCGTTTGGTCGTGATCGAAAATGATTTCGAGCGCTGGGCCAATGATGCCGACATGTTGAAGATGCATGGCTGACTGGGGTGCCGCCCCTGTCTGCCGGTTCCGGCATACAACACCTTCAACGCGCTATTTGATGGCCTCAATGGGGAAGCTTATGCGCCCGCTCCGCCCTTGCGGACCGAGCGAATCCGGCCGGATGAATTTGCGGCCGATAACTGGCCGGTGCAGCCCGGGGATTATGTCGTGTTAAATCCCAAAAAATCGGCGGCCATAGCTGTATTGGGAGGCGTCGATTTCGATGGGCCGGCATCGGGCTTGGTTGGATCCGAGATCGCCATCATGGGCGGCATCACCACGGAAAACCTGGGTGTGGAGCACCTTGTCAAAAACATCATCGCGAATCCCTTCATCCGCCATCTGGTGATATGGGGCGAGGATGTGGACGGTCATCGGCCCGGCGATGCGCTGCTTTGCTTGTCACACAACGGCATTGATAAGCCCGGGAGAATCATCGGTGCCCATGGGGCCAGGCCGGTCTTGAAGAACATCACGGACCAAGAGGTTGCCCATTTCAGGCGGCAGATTACGATTGTTGATTTGATCGGCAGGAAAGAAGTGGACGACCTGACCGGACAGTTTGCCGCGTTGCGGCGCCGGCCGGTCCAACCTTACGAGGCCGGCCTCAAAGTCGACTCGGTCGAGATCCGGAGGGCCGCGCCCGCCCGGCGCCTGAAACTCGATCCGAACGGCTATTTTGTCGTCATGGTGATGAAGAACAGGGAACATCCTTTGCTGGTGGAACATTACGGCAACGACGGCATTCTCCGAAACCTGATCGAAGGCAAGGATGCCGCGAGTATCTGTGCCACATTGATTGAGAAGAACCTTCTCTCCCAACTGGACCATGCGGCTTACCTGGGCCGGGAGCTGGCCAAAGCCGAGCTGTCCATCCACATGCAATCCCGCTATACGCAGGACCGGGCGCAGGGCGAATTGCTTTAAGTTGCCCGACCACAACGCAGGACAAGTAAGCAAGGCGTCAATAATCTTGTCGGCATAGTTTTGACAACCCCCTGAATAATTGCTTAAATGCCCAAGATGTTCGGCCATCCGACGATCCACATCGCCCACCTCATATCAGGGTGCCCGCTGTGGACAAAAAGCAGATGTCAGAGCAGGACATATGCTCCAAGTTCATCCCCCAGCCATTTCCGACGCCGGCTGGGACCTCCAGACCCAAATCCGTGAGGAAGTCACCTTCACCCAGGGCCTCATCATTGTCCGGGGTAAATTTATAGAAGGAGTCCATCATGCCTGAAATCACCCGCCAGAGAGTTGGAGAGCTTGTCAGAGGCGTTTTCCAGATTCTGATGGAAAATCCTGAGGGTCTGAAGGCGAAAGAGGTTATTCAAAAGCTCGAAGCCCTTGTCCCACCAACCCCATTCGAAGACTCGGTCTATCCGAACAACCCGTCAGTCAGACGCCGTGATAAGATCGTCCGCTTTTCGACAATTAATCCGGTGAAGGCAGGATGGATGACGAAAGATAGGGGGCTTTGGTCCATCACCGAGGACGGCATAAAGGCCTTTGATGAATTCACTGTCCCTGAGACATTCGCAAGGGAAGCGGGGCGCCTGTACAAGAAATGGAAGGATCAACAGCCCGATGAGGAAGAGGTCCCAGATCCCGACGAAGGTGAAACCGGCGCCGCACTGACGCTTGAGGAAGCCGAGGAAGCCGCCTGGAGCGAGATTGAAGCGCATCTGAGCGAAATGAACCCATATGAGTTTCAGGATTTGGTGGCCGGTCTACTAAGGGCAATGGGGTACCATGTTGCTTGGGTTTCACCACCAGGACCGGACAAAGGGCTGGACATTCTCGCCCATACGGACCCGCTTGGGATTGCCGGAGCAAGGATAAAGGTTCAGGTAAAACGCCATGCTGACCGTGCTCCTGTCCAAGATATACGCTCATTCATGGCCATCTTGGGTGACGGTGATGTGGGTATTTTCGTTTGCAGCGGCGGTTTCACCAAGGACGCTGAGCAGGAAGCACGGGGGCAGGAAAGGCGCCGAATCATGCTTTTGGATGCCCGCCGACTATTTGACCTGTGGGTTGAGCATTACGAGAAGATCCCAGAGCGGCAGCGGCGCCTTATGCCTTTGAGACCGATCTATTTTCTTGCGCCTGATGAATGAGACGGCTGTTTACATTCACTCTTAAATAGTCTCCTATTAAACGAATGGGAAAAAGGAAGAAAGCATGATCACACGGATCCAAGCATTAAATTATCGATGCTTAAAGTACGTAGACCAAGCTTTGGGTCCGTTTCATGTCCTTGTCGGCCCCAATGCTACGGGTAAGACTACATTTCTTGATGTGGTTGGGCTTCTTCATGATGTTGTAAATAATGGCCCAGCCCAGGCTCTCAACGAGCGAACAAGAGACTATAAAGATTTGCTATTTGGTGGCACTGGCAATTGTTTCGAATTAGCTGTTGAAGCTCAAATTCCAGAAGATCGTAGAAGGAAAATAGAGAAGCCTGAATTAGATACAGCTCGATATGAACTCTCTTTGGGATTTTCTGAGGGTTCGGAGGAGGCATCAATTCTCGCTGAGAAACTGCTGATCCTCAAGTCAAAGCCAAAAGAAAGAGTTTGTCAAACCGAACTTTTTCCATGTTCAGTTGATCCACCTAAAACCATCATATCTCCTAAAACCGTTATTGGGGCCAAGACTATTCTGAATAAGATGCCGGGAGGAAATGATAATTTTCAACCAGAAACAGAAAGTGCAAAAGGCAAACGATGGGTCTATTCTTTTAAGCTCGGCCCAGGCAAATCATCGCTTGGTAATTTACCAGAAGATGAAGAGAAGTTCCCTGTCGCAACTTGGTTTAGAGACCTTCTTGGTGAAGGCGTGCAGCGCTTCATTCTTAATAGTACCTTAATGAAGAAGGCCAGCCCTCCAAGCAAAACGAAGGGTTTTCTTACCGATGGTTCAAATTTGCCTTGGGTAATTGCCAGGTTAAAGTCGAGATCACCCGAGCTTTATAAGGACTGGATAAGCCATTTACAAACTGCTTTACCTGATTTGGAAGGGATCAAAACGATAGAACGAGAAGATGATAGACACTGCTATTTGGTGTTTAAATATAAGGGTGGATTTCAAGTTCCATCTTGGGTCGCATCAGATGGTACTTTGCGACTATTGGCCCTCACCTTGCCAGCATATATGGGCAACTTCAGAGGTGTGTATCTTATTGAAGAGCCCGAAAATGGTATACATCCAAAGGCTGCAGAAACTGTATTTCAGTCCCTTTCATCTGTTTACGACGCCCAAATTTTGCTTGCTACACATTCACCGGTCATCCTTAGCCTTATTGACAAAGATGAGGTGAAGAAAGTGCTCTGTTTTGCAAAGACACCCCAAGGGGCAACCGACATTGTTACAGGTGATAAACATCCAAAGCTTAGAGATTGGACCGGTGATCCAAATATCTCTCTGCTATTTGCCGGCGGAGTACTCGGATAATGGATCTTGTGGCTCTCGTGCCTGATCAAGATTATGAGAAAGCTCTTGAGGGATTATTTCTGAGGCATCAGGCTCTTGGGATACGGCCTATTACCTTTACCTACTATCGCCATCCCAATCGTGATGCGGGATGCAGAGCTAAGTGTACCTCCTTTCTTCGGCCTTTTATAGATCAATTTGATTATGCTCTCGTTATGTTCGACTTTGAAGGTTCAGGGGCTGAAAACCATGCTCGGGAACACATTGAAATTGGCATCGAAACTGACTTAGCCCGTAATGGTTGGGCTGAACGCTCTGCAGTCATTGTTGTTGAGCCAGAAATAGAGGCTTGGGTATGGAGTGACTCCTGTTCTGTCGACGAAATCTTGAATTGGCGAGGGCACCAGCCAGAAATTCGGACAATGATAAAGGATCGAACTGCTTACTGGACAGACGAGAACCCGAAGCCTCACAGACCGAAAGAGGCGCTGAGATGGGCATTGCGGCATGCTGAAAGACCAAAGCCTTTTTCGTCTGCAATATTCAAGGACTTGGCCACAAAGGTGAGTTTCAATCGTTGTATTGATCCTTCATTTGACAAGTTAAGGACCACTCTGACAGCTTGGTTTGGAAATGAGGTGTAAATATAGGGGTACTAAAAAATCCCGGCGGTACACGTCGACAAAATGTCGGCCTATTTGTCAAGTTTCAAGACAAACCACGCCCGGACCTGAAGAACCCACAAACAAAAAAGCGGCCACCCCTTGAGGTGAGCCGCTTATTTGTTTAAACTGAATTGGTCGGGGCGAGAGGATTTGAACCTCCGACCCCTTGAACCCCATTCAAGTGCGCTACCAGACTGCGCTACGCCCCGACGCAAAGAGGCCATTTAGCACTTCGACCTATGGCTGTCAACCGGAGAATCATGCCATTCAAATCGCAGACCGATAACCTGAATCACCCCGTCCTGCCGCCGCGCCTGAAAGCCGGCGACACCATCGGCATCGCGGCGCCTTCCGGCCCTTTTGACAAATCGCTTTTTGAAAAGGGCATGGACGTCTTGCGGGGCATGGGCTTCAAGGTCCATGTGCCGGAGGCGGTATACCAGCGGGAGGGCTTTTTGGCCGGACCGGACGAGGTGCGGGCCAAAGTGCTCAACGCCCTTTTTGCCGACCCGTCCATCCAGGGGATCGTGTGCGCCCGGGGGGGCTACGGCGCGACACGCGTGCTGCCTCATCTGGACTGGGAAACCATCCGCCGTCACCCGAAAGTGTTTGTGGGATTCAGCGACATCACGGTGCTGCACTGGGCCTTGCGGGCGCGGGCCGGGCTGGTGACTTTCCACGGTCCCATGGGCACCACCCTGGGGAAGACGCCGGAACACTACCGCGTCCTCCTGCGACAGGCCCTCATGTTCGATGCGCCGGTGGACCTGGCCCCTCCCAAAGTGACGGTGCTGAACCACGGCAAGGCGGCAGGGCCGGTGGTGGGGGGCAATCTGACTCTGCTCAGCCATTTGGTGGGAACGCCCTATCCGCCGCGTTTTGATGGAAGCCTGCTGTTCATCGAGGATGTCAGCGAAGCGCCCTACCGTCTGGATCGCATGCTGGTGCAGATGACCCTGGCGGGCTGCTTCGAAGGGGTGGCCGGGCTCGTGCTGGGGAAGTTCCGGGATTGCGGTGCGGACGCGGAAATTCACGATGTCTTCATGCGGACCTTCGGCCCCCTGGGCATTCCGGTGGTGGCCGGGTTCCCCATCGGGCACGGGGAGAACAATGCGACCCTGCCCATGGGGCTGATCGCCCGTCTCACCACCCGGCCGGCGCGGCTGGCCTATCAGGAGGCGGCGACGGTGTAAGCAAGGGGTCAAGGATTCGAGGATTCAAGTGAACCGATTAAAAGATATACGGACCATAGGCGTAAGGTGATGAAGCGCCTAAAGCCGCAAAACTCTGACACCATAAAACGCTAAAACTTTCTTCCCATGCCCCATTCCCTCCCACCCGATAAAAACGCCGTCCGAGGATTGATGCGCCAGGCCATCGCCGACGGGATCTTTCCGGGGGCTGTGCTCCTGGTGGCCCGCGACGAAGAGATCCTTTTGCACGAGGCCTGGGGGACAGCCGACCTTTCCGCGGGGCGGGCGGTCACCGTGGAAACCGTCTTCGATCTGGCCTCCCTTACCAAACCCCTGGCCACCACGCTGGCCGTGATGCGACTGGTCCGACAGGGCTTGCTGGAACTGGAAACGCCCCTGGCGACCGTGCTGCCCGTCATGGCGGGCACCGCTAAGGCCGGGGTGACCGTGCGCCAGTTGCTGAGCCACGCTTCGGGCTGGCCGGCCTGGCAGCCCTATTTCGAGCGGCTGCGCGCGCTGCCGGAAGGAGAGCGCCGTGCGCGGCTGGCCCGCTACCTGGCCGAAGAGCCCCTGGCGGCGGCGCCGGGAGAGGTTTTTTTGTACAGCGATCTTGACTTCCTCGCGTTGGGCCTGATGGTGGAGGCCTGCAGCGGCATGCGTCTGGATCGTTTTGTCCGGCAGGCGGTTTACCGGCCATTGGGCATTGACGACCTTTTCTTCAATCCGCTGGACGAAGCGCCGGCCGCGCGGCGTTATGCCGCCACCGAGCAATGCCCCTGGCGGGGCCGGGTGCTGAGCGGCGCCGTGCACGACGACAACGCCTATACCCTCAACGGCGTGGCCGGCCATGCCGGTCTTTTCGGAACAGCCGCGGCTGTCTGGAGCCTGCTGCAGGCGCTGCTGCGCATCTATCGTGGCGAGGACGATGCCGCCTGGATTCCCCGATCCCTGGTGCAGACCATGTGGACACGGATGGACCGTTCCGACTGGGCTCTGGGATTCGATACCCCCGCGGCGCACGGCTCGAGCAGCGGCCGCCATTTTTCATCCCGCAGCGTGGGGCATCTGGGGTTTACCGGGACCTCCTTCTGGCTGGATCTCGACCGCAGAATTGCCGTAATGCTCCTGACCAACCGGGTGCACCCCTCCCGCGCGAACGTGCGGATCAGGGAATTCCGTCCCCGCATCCATGATGCTATTATGGAATGGTTGTTGCAGCTTGCTCCCTGACATTGTCGGAAATACCAGCTTGAACGCCTCGTGGGACAGGTGGGGCAGGGCGTGCCGGGTTCTTGCTAATCAGGCCTCAGGCGCGATCAAGATAACCCCCAATCCTTTGCGGAAGTTCTAAGCGAGCGTCATTCCATTGACCTTTGGTGCGGCGATTCTGACACGATAATAAGTGTTGTAACCCCGGATAATTTTTGCTATCAATTCAGGGTTATATTATGATTTTATATAAAAAAGTATACGGCGTTAGACAGCCATGCGGCCGCGCAGGCCGCCTTAACCTTTGAGCGTTTCCGGCCGCCACCATCGGCGCGGCGGCCCGAAAGGTGAGCCATGAATTTGTTATTTGACGGTATTCTGGGCGTTTTCTCCAACGATCTGGCGATCGACCTGGGTACGGCGAACACACTGGTCTACGTAAAGGGCAAGGGCATCGTCCTCAATGAACCCTCAGTGGTGGCGGTCAGCACGGATAACCGCTCCAAGAACCGGGTTCTGGCCGTGGGCCAGGAAGCCCGCGCCATGCTGGGCAAGACCCCCGGCAATATCGTGGCCATCCGCCCCATGCGGGACGGGGTCATCGCGGACTTCGAGGTGACCGAGGCCATGCTGCGCTATTTCATCCGCAAGGTCCACAACCGGCGCTCCTTTATCCGGCCGCGCATTATCATCGCGGTGCCCTCGGGCATCACCCAGGTGGAAAAACGCGCCGTGCGGGAATCCGCCGAATCCGCCGGAGCGCGGGAAGTCTTCCTTATCGAAGAGCCCATGGCGGCCGCCATCGGGGCCAACCTGCCGATCACCGAGCCCACCTGCAACATGGTGGTGGATATCGGCGGCGGCACCACCGAGGTGGCCGTCATCTCCCTGGCCGGCATCGTTTACAGCATGTCCGTGCGGGTGGCCGGCGACAAGATGGACCAGGCCATCATCCAGTACATCAAACGCAAATACAATCTGCTGATCGGCGAGCGCACGGCGGAGCTGATCAAAACAACCATCGGCAACGCCTATCCGGATCCCCAGAACCTGGAAACCATGGAGGTCAAGGGGCGCGATCTGGCCTCGGGCATTCCCAAGATCCTTTCCATCGATTCGGAGGAGGTGCGCGTGGCTATCTCCGAGCAGATCGATGCCATCGTGGAAGCCGTTAAAATCGCCCTTGAACAGACGCCGCCCGAACTGGCGGCCGACATCGTCGACCGCGGCATCGTGCTTACCGGCGGCGGGGCGCTTTTAAAGAATCTCGACAAGCTGATCCGCGAGGAGACCAGCCTGCCGATCATCGTGGCCGACGATCCCCTGACCACCGTGGCCATGGGGTCCGGCAAAACACTGGACAGCATTGAGACGCTCAAGCGCGTCATCATCACGTAACTTTCATGTTTTCAAAAAAGACGGTGGTGATCATCGGCGTTTTTTTTCTGATCATCGCCAACATCCTGATTCTGTCCATTATCGGTCAGCGCTACCCGACGTCCGGTCCCGGTGGTTTTACCATTTCCCTGCTGGCGCCCTTCCAGGAGGCGATCGCCAGTTCTTCCCGTTTTATCAAAGGCATCTGGCGGCATTACTTTAGTCTCGTTCAGGCTTCGGAAGAAAACGACCGGCTCAAAAAGCAGCTCAACCGGGCCGAGGAAATGAAAAACGCGTGGGTCGAAGCCCGCCTGGCCAACGACCGCCTGCGACGGCTGATGGGCATGGGCCAGGCCTTTGCCCAGCAGGTGGTCTACGCCGAAGTCATCGGCCGGGATCCCACGGCCTGGTTTAAAACCATCATCATCGACAAGGGCGCCAAGGACAATGTGGCCGTGGGCATGCCGGTGGCGGTGCCCGAAGGGATTGTCGGCCAGATCGTGGATGTTTCCGGCCATTATGCCAAAGTGCTCCTGATCGTGGATCAGAACAGCGCCGTGGACGCCCTGGTGCAGCGCACCCGGGCGCGGGGGATCCTCAAGGGCGAGTTTGCGGATCAATGCCGGCTGGAGTATGTGCTGCGCAAGGAAGACGTGCGGATGGGAGACGTGATCGTCACGTCGGGTCTGGACGACGTCTTCCCCAAAGGGCTGCGCATCGGGGAGATCAAGGATATTTCCGGCGCGCCCACGGAAATGTTTTACACGATCACGGTGGCGCCCTTCGTGGATTTCGAGAAGCTGGAGGATTTGTTGATCCTGCCGGCACCCGAAAAGATGGTTCCGGGGGACAACAAGTGACCTACCTGTTCCATATCGGGGTCTGTCTGATGCTGGTCATTTTCCAGACGGCCGTTAAGCCCCAGATCCTTCTGCTGGCCGGTTTCTATGATGTCTTGACGGCCTATGTCATCTACCTGGGGCTGTTCCACCGGGTGCGGGAGGTTTGGCCGATCATCCTGATATCGGGCCTGGTCATGGACACCATCTCGGGAGGTCCCATGGGCTTGTTCCTGACCTCCTATCTCTGGATATTTTTGTTGACGCGCTGGACCACCCGCCTTCTCCATCAGGATAATCTGGTCCTGCATATTTTTATCGTGGCGGCGGGTGTCGTTTTCCAGACCGGGGTCTATGTGGGCACGACCTTTCTCCTGGACAAGGCGACCCTTTTTGCGGCCCCGACGCTGGATGTCGCCCTGACCCAGGTCCTGTGGGCGCTGGGGACCGGCGCGATTTTGTTACAGCTTTTTCGTCGCTCCCACCGTGTGTGGGAGCAGTTTTTGAATGCCTATTTCGTACGCGAATCGGCCCAGGGGAGCGGATGAGCCCCCGGATAGCACCATCAGCCATCGGCAGCGCGAGCGGAGGCTGCGATAGCCATGTCCAAATATCTTAAAACCGTCGACAGCGAGTGGTTTCGACAACGCCTGACCCGGGTCATGCTGTGCGTCAGCCTGGCCGCCCTGATTTTGGTGCTGCGATTGATCTACCTGCAGATCATCAAGGGGCAGGAATACCGTCGCATGTCGGTCAACAACAGTATTCGACTGCAGAGCATCGATGCGCCGCGCGGCCTCATTTTCGACCGGCAGGGCAACCTGCTGGTCGAAAATCGGCCGTCCTTCGACCTTTACATCAGCCTCAAGGATGCCCGCCCGGTGGGCCAGACCCTTGACCGCCTGGCCGTGCATGCCGCCTTGCCGGTGGACGAACTGGCCGCCCAGGTGAGCGGCGTGCGGGGGGCGGCCTATTACCAGCCCCAACTCCTCAAGCGCGACATCGGCCGCGACAAACTGGCGGTGGTGGCCTCCCGCCGTTACGATCTGCCCGGTATCGACATCCAGATTCAGCGGCTGCGCAATTACATTCACAGCGGCCTGGCGGCCCATCTGTTGGGCTACATCGGTGAGATCAGCACCAAAGAGCTTCAGCGCGGCGTCTATGCCGGCTGCCGGGCCGGCGACCTGATCGGGAAATTCGGTGTTGAAAAATCCCTGGGATCCTACCTGCGGGGTGAGCGCGGGGGGCGCCAGGTGGAGGTAAACGCCAACGGCCAGGTCGTGCAGGTGCTCCGGACGGTGCCCGCCCGCAACGGCCACAATGTTTTCCTCACCATCGACAGCCGCCTGCAGCAGCGGGCGGAAGAGCTGCTGAAGGACAGCGCCGGCGCGGCCGTGGCCCTGGACCCCAACACGGGCGAAGTCCTGGCCCTGGCCAGCAGCCCGGCCTTCGACCAGAACGATTTCATCACCGGCCTCAGCCGCGACAAGTGGAATGCGCTTGTCAACAATCCTCTGCGTCCGTTGGAAAACAAGGCCATCCAGGGGGAATATCCACCAGCCTCGACCTATAAGATCCTCGTGGCCATGGCCGGGCTCCAGGAGGGGGTCATCGCCGCCAATGACATTCTTTTCTGCCCCGGCTATTATCATTTCGGCAACCGTAATTACCGCTGCTGGCGACGCGGCGGCCACGGCTCGGTGGACCTGAACAAGGCCATTGCGCAATCTTGCGACGTTTACTTCTACCAGGTCGGTCAACGCCTCGGTATCGACCGGCTGGCTTGGTATGCCAAGGCTGCCGGCCTGGGGTCGAAGACCGGTATCGAACTCGATCATGAGGGCAACGGCCTGGTGCCTACGGCGGCCTGGAAGAAGAAGCGCACCGGCATAGCGTGGCAGCCCGGGGAGACCTTGTCCGTGGCCATCGGACAGGGCTTCAATCTGGTCACCCCGCTCCAGATGGCGGTTTTTTCGGCGGCCGTGGCCAATGGCGGGGTGCGCTACCGACCGACCCTGGTCAAGCGCGTGGTGTCCTGGGACGGTCAGACGGTTTTGGAAAATGCCCCCCGGGTGGCCGGCCGTCTGCCCGTATCGGCGGCGAACCTCAATCTGGTGAAGCAGGGGATGTGGGAGGTGGTGCAGGGCGACCGCGGCACGGCCCGTATTGCTCGGCTGAAAGGAATCGATGTCAGCGGTAAAACCGGCACGGCTCAGGTGGTGAACAGGGAGACGGCCGAAGAGAGCGAAGGTGGTGAGAAAGTCCGCAAATACCTGGATCATGCCTGGTTTATCGCCTACGCCCCCTCTGAAAAGCCCCAGATTGCGATCGCGGTCATCGTGGAGCACGGCGAACACGGCTCCAGTGCGGCCGCCCCCGTGGCACGGGAGCTGATCAAAACCTATCTCGAAGAAGGACCCGCAGCGCCGGTGGTGGCCGGTGGCGCAGGGAAACCGAACCATGGTTGATCGTCGTTATCTGACCTATTTTGACTGGGGCCTGCTGGCCCTGACCTTTCTGCTGGCCACCTTCGGGTTGATCACCCTCTACAGTGCGGTGATGGCCGGGGTTCCGACCCCCCAGGAAGCGCTTTTTAGCAAGCAGCTCATATGGTACGGCATCGGGCTGGTGGTGATGCTCGTGTGCGTGATTTTCAACTATAAACTGATGGAACGCTATGCCTGGCTGATATACAGCGGTGCGGTGGGGCTCCTCCTGTGGGTCATGTTTTTCGGCCGGTATGTCAGCGGGTCCCAGCGCTGGATTGTCCTCGGGCCGTTGTCGCTGCAACCTTCGGAATTGGCCAAGATCGCCGTGATTATTATCCTGGCCCGCCACTATGCCAAATTCGTGTCCGGCCGCGGCTTTTCGTTGAAAGGTCTGCTCGTCCCGGTCCTCATGACCATGGTGCCCTTCCTGCTCATCGTCCGTCAGCCCGATTTGGGCACGGCCGGATTGATCGGCCTGATCGCGGCCTCCATGACCCTGTTTGTGAAGATCGAAAGGCGCTCCCTGATGGTCATTGTCGGCAGCGGCATTGCCATGGCGCTGCCCATGTGGTTCTTTTTTCTGAAAGAGTACCAGCGCCAGCGCATCCTTACCTTTATAAATCCCGATCGGGATCCCCTGGGAGCCGGCTACCATATCATCCAGTCCAAGATTGCCATCGGATCCGGTTTTTTAACTGGGAAGGGGTTTCTGCAGGGCACCCAGAATGCCCTGTCTTTCCTGCCTGAACAGCACACCGATTTCATTTTTTCCGTGCTGGCTGAGGAGTGGGGCTTCATGGGCGCCATGATCCTCATTTTGGCGTTCCTGGCATTCATCTTCTGGAGTTTGAACATTGCTTACAGCTGCCGTGATCCCTTTGGGACGATCCTGGCGGTTGGCATTACCGCGATGCTTGCCTGGCAGGCGGTGATCAATATGGGCATGGTGATGGGGCTGATGCCGGTGGTGGGGGTGCCGCTGCCGTTTATCAGCTATGGCGGCTCGTCGCTGCTGACGACGATGATTTGTGTCGGGATTTTATTGAACATCAGCATGCGCCGGTTTATGATTGAATAATTTTTTGGGGGTTCGTCAGGCGGACGCCAATCTGGAGAGCGAGTCATGAAGAAACGGACGGAAAAAGAACGACATGCGGATTCGATCACCACGCTGCTCGGGGAAGATGCCCGAATCGAAGGCCATCTCGATTTTGGGGGCACGCTGCGGCTGGACGGTAAACTGGAGGGGACGCTGTCCGGGCGCAACGGTACGCTCATCGTCGGTGAAAAAGCCGTTTTGAAAGCGCAGATTACGGTCAAAAATGCCATTGTGATGGGCACCGTGACCGGGTCGGTGGAAGCGCTCGAAAAAATCGAGCTCTATCCGCCGGGCAAGGTCGACGGGGACATAACGGCTCCCAAAGTGACCATTGAGTCCGGGGCGATTCTCAACGGAAAATGCCTCATGAAGGCACCGGATATCCACAAGGAGAAGCCCGCCCTGAAGGTGGCGGCGGAGGGCAAAGGTGCGCCTGCGAACGGCCGTTGAGGCCAAAAAAACTTTTGACATTCCGCGATGACTGATGCTATAGGACGCCGGAGTAAAAATTGCGCATGGAGGAGAATCACAAGATAGCGTAACCGTAAGAAATTCATAAATATCTGCTATGGAGGGGCTCGATATGATTTGTTCTGGTTTATACCGGAAACGTTTTGCTGTGCCTGCACTATCCCTATCCTTCCTTTTTCTTGCCTTTAGCGGCGAGGCCTTCGCCGCCGGTATTACGGTCATTCCCAATTGGACGACATTCATCCAAGCCGCAAACTTCATCGTTTTAGTATTCATTCTTAATATCGTTCTTTATCGTCCGATCCGGAATATCCTTATTCAACGCAAGGAAAAGATTGAAGGTCTCGAACAGACGGTCGAGAATGCCACCGGTGATTTAGCCGAAAAGGAAGCGACTTATGCCTCCGGCATCCGGGAAGCGCGTAAAAAGGGTTTGCAAGAAAAAGACGCCCTCGTCAATGCAGCCTCCGAGGAGGAAAAAGCCATCATTGATCGAATCAATGCCGAGGCTCTGGCCGAATTGAACACCGTAAAAGCAAAAGTGGCCAAGGAAGTCGATGTGGCAAGGAGCGCCTTGCTGAAAGAAGTCGACAGCTTTGCCAATGAGATCGGTGTAAAAATATTAGGGAGGGCTGTTTGATGAAGATTCTTTGTTTTAGCAGTCGGCACCGCAGGCCGGCGATGCATCTCATTCTGGCGCTCGTGGTGGCGATGCTTCTGGTTTTTTCGGTCGGTACGGCCATCAGCAGCGCCTCCGGCGAGCAGGAGAGCGTAGAGGAAGCCGTTCATGACAGCGCCGCGGTAGCCGAGCAGGCCGTCGAACACGCCGAGGGCGGCGCCCACGGCAAGGGTTGGGTGTCAACCGATACCTTTCGGTTGCTGCACTTTATCGTGCTGGCGGGGGTGCTCTTTTTTCTGTTGAAAAAACCAGTTGCCCAGGCGCTTGGTACCAGGGTCAAAGGCATCGAGGCGCAACTGGGGGATTTGGAACGGCAGAAAAAGGAAGCCGAACAGAAGCTGGCTGAATACAACCGGAAGTTCGCGCAGCTCGAAAAAGAGTCTGCATCCATTGTGGCGGAATATGTGCGGCAGGGAGAGGACGCCAAGGTCCGCATCCTCAAGGAAGCTGAATCGGCCGCTGAAAAGATGAAGGTTCAGGCTCAGAAGAATATCGAAAGCGAGATTCAGCGTGCCAAGGCCAAGCTGCAGGAGGAAATCCTCGATCAGGCCCTCGCCAAAGCGGAAGCGCTCATCAAAGAGAAGATAAACACTGACGACCAGGAACAACTTGTAGATGAATATCTAGCGAAGGTGGTGGCATCGTGAAGAATCTCTCAATCGCAAGGCGTTATGCCAAAGCACTTCTGCTTATCGGGAAGGAAGACGGCCAAGCGGAAACCTACCGCCAGGAACTCGACGGCCTGTCCCGGATGATCACTGAACAGCCGGAACTGGGACTTGCCATCAACAATCCATTATACAATGCCGCTGACCGGCGCAAGGTGCTGGAGGCGGTTATCGAGAAGATCAGGCTCTCCAAAACGATGCAATCCTTCCTGCTCCTGCTGTTCGAGAAGGGACGGTTCGGATTCCTGGAGAGCGTCAACGACTTCTACCAAAAGCTGGCCGACGAATTGAAGGGGATCGCCCGCGCCAGCCTGGTATCAGCGACCCAACTCGGGGATGATACCGTCGAAAAGATCCGCGCAGCCCTGTCCCAGCGGACAGGTAAGGATATCATTCTGGAGGTGGAGCAGAATCCCGCGCTGATCGGAGGGATTGTGACCAAGATCGGCGACCTCGTACTGGACGGCAGCATTAAGACGCAATTGGTCAATATGCGAGAATCTTTAAAAAGGGGTGAGAGTGTCTGATGGAACTAAAAGCGGAAGAAATAAGCCAAATTATCAAAGAGCAGATCAAGGACTATGACAAACAGGTCGAACTGAGCGAAACGGGTATCGTGCTGTCGGTCGGTGACGGTATCGCCCGTGTTTACGGCCTGGAAAAAGCCATGGCACTGGAACTGGTGGAATTTCCCGGCGGCATTCTCGGCCTGGTCCTCAACCTGGAAGAGGACAACGTGGGTATCGCCATCATGGGGGAGGACACTCACATCAAAGAGGGCGACATTGTCAAGCGGACCGGCAAGATCGCCCAGGTGCCCGTAGGCGAGGCGGTGCTCGGCCGTGTCCTCTCCGGCGCGGGCGAGCCCATTGACGGCAAGGGGCCCATCGAGGGTGCCGAAACCCGTCGTGTGGAGATGGTCGCCCCCGGTGTCATCGCCCGCAAGAGCGTGCACGAGCCCTGCTACACCGGTCTCAAGGCGGTCGACGCCATGACGCCGGTCGGCCGCGGGCAGCGCGAACTGATCATCGGCGACCGCCAGATCGGTAAGACCGCGGTGGCCATCGATGCCATCCTGGCCCAGAAGGATACCGACGTTTACTGCATCTATGTGGCTTCGGGGCAGAAGAAATCCTCGGTGGCCCAGGTCGTGAACGTCCTCGAAAAGCATGGCGCCATGGAGTACACCACCGTCATCGCGGCATGCGCCAGTGACCCGGCAACCTTGCAGTATCTCGGGCCCTACGCCGGTACCGCCATGGGCGAGTACTTCCGCGACAACGGCAAGCATGCTCTGATCATTTACGACGATTTGTCCAAGCAGGCGGCCGCCTATCGCCAGGTCTCCCTGCTGTTGCGCCGTCCTCCGGGACGTGAGGCTTACCCCGGCGACATTTTCTACAACCACTCCCGTCTGCTGGAACGCTCCGCCAAGCTGAGCGACGAGCTGGGGGCCGGTTCGCTGACCGCCCTGCCCATCATCGAAACCCAGGCCGGCGACGTTTCCGCCTATATCCCGACCAACGTTATTTCGATTACCGACGGTCAGATTTATCTCGAACCGGGGTTGTTTTTCGCCGGTGTGCGCCCGGCTATCAACGTCGGTCTTTCGGTATCCCGCGTGGGTGGTGCCGCCCAGGTCAAGGCCATGAAGCAGGTGGCCGGTACCCTGCGTCTGGACATGGCCCAGTTCCGCGAGCTGGAGGCCTTTGCCGCCTTTGGCAGTGACCTCGATGCCGCCACCCAGCGACAGCTGACCCGCGGTCAGCGTCTGGTGCAAATCCTGAAGCAGCCCCAGTACCAGCCCCTTAGCATGGAAAAGCAGGTGACGATTCTCTTCGCGGGTACCCGCGGATATCTCGATGCCCTGCCGATCGATGTCCTGGCAAAATACGAGGCGGGTCTCTACAAGTTTATCGAAGATCGTTTCCCGAAAGTTTTCGAAGGCCTCAAGGAAAAGCAAGCCATTGACGACGATCTGGAAAAACTGATGGGCGAGGCGCTGACGGCTTACGGTGAGGAATTCAAAGACACCATCAAGTAAGGCCGTACGAGATCGCTACCCGCTAACGTTAAACGGGATAAGGGCTTAGGGTATGCCGACACTAAAAGACGTTGAACTGAAAATCAAAGCGGTAAAGAAAACCAAGCAGATCACCAAGGCCATGAACATGGTGGCCACTTCGCGACTGCGCGGTGCCCAGCAGAATATGGATGCCTTCCGTCCCTATGCCGGCAAGTTCGCCGAAGTCCTGGGCAGCTTGGCGGAAAAGGCAGGGGAAGAAGCCAGCCCGTTGCTGGTGCCCAAAGAATCGGTTAAAAAAATCCATATCGTTCTGTGTACCTCTGATCGCGGCCTCTGCGGGGGCTTCAACCTCAACCTGATTGAAAAAGCCGAAACCCTGATGAAGGAAAAAGCCGGCGAAGATGTGGCTTTTTCTTTTACGTACTTCGGAAAGAAGGGGCGTGACTGGGGGCGCAACAACAACTACGAAAAGGTGGAAGAATATCTCGGTGTAGTGGGAACCAAGTTTGATTTCACTGTAGCCTCCAAATCCGGCCGCCGCATGGTGGATGGTTTTCTGACGGATACCTATGACGAAGTCTATGTGATTTATGCCAAATTCATAGGAATGGGCAAGCAGGTTCCCATGGCCCGGCAGCTCCTTCCGATCCCCCCGATTGAAGCGGCGGAAGAAGACGCTACCGGCGATCAGTCCTTCCTGGCCGAGCACATTTGCGAGCCCAGTGCGGACGAACTGCTTGGGGAATTGCTTCCCCGCAATGTCTACGTGCAGATCTTCAGCGCGCTGCTGGAGACATCCACCAGCGAACATGCGGCCCGCATGATGGCCATGGATAACGCCACCAAGGCGTGCAACGATATGATCGAGAATCTTACCCTGGCTTACAACAAAGCTCGCCAGGCCGCCATTACGGCAGACCTGATGGACATCGTCGGCGGCGCCGAGGCGTTGAAGGGCTAATACACTATTTGCGATAGTCACAACAGGAGGAATAGATGGCTGAGAACATAGGCAAAATTGTACAGGTTTTGGGGCCTGTCGTTGACGTGGAGTTCGAACAGGGCAAGCTGCCGGAGATTTTAACCGCGCTTTTCGTAAGCAACCCTACGATTAATGATGAAGAAGACAACCTGGTCATCGAGGTGGCCCAGCATCTGGGGGATAACGTGGTGCGCACCATCGCCATGGATGTTACCGATGGCCTGGTGCGCGGCATGCCGGTGAAGGATAGCGGCGCGCCGATCATGATGCCGGTGGGCGAAGCCAGCCTGGGGCGCGTGCTCAACGTCGTGGGGCGGCCAGTGGACGGCCTCGGTCCGGTTAGCCAGGAAAAAATGATGCCGATTCACCGCCCGGCACCCAAGTTTACCGAACAAGACGTCAACGTAAACGTGCTGGAAACCGGCGTCAAGGTAATCGATTTGCTGGTGCCTTTCCCCCGCGGCGGCAAGATGGGGATGTTTGGCGGGGCCGGCGTCGGCAAGACCGTTATCATGATGGAGATGGTGCACAACATCGCCATGCAGCATGGTGGTATTTCGGTCTTTGCCGGGGTAGGGGAGCGAACCCGCGAGGGTAACGACCTCTATCACGAGATGAAGGATTCGGGCGTTTTGCCCAAGGCCTCCCTGGTTTACGGCCAGATGACCGAGCCGCCCGGTGCCCGTGCGCGGGTCGCGCTGTCCGCGCTGACCGAAGCCGAGTATTTCCGTGATGAAGAAGGCCAGGATGTGCTGATCTTCATCGACAATATTTTCCGTTTTACCCAGGCCGGTTCCGAAGTGTCCGCTCTCCTGGGCCGCATGCCCTCCGCCGTCGGTTACCAGCCCACCCTGGGCGTTGACCTTGGCGGTCTGCAGGAACGCATCACCTCCACCACCAAGGGTTCCATTACCGCCGTGCAGTGCGTTTACGTCCCTGCCGACGACTTGACCGACCCTGCGCCGGCAACCACCTTTGCCCACCTCGATGGAACCGTGGTTCTTTCACGCCAGATTGCGGAGCTCGGTATCTATCCGGCCGTGGATCCGCTCGACTCCACATCGCGGATTCTCGACCCGACCGTCATTGGTGAGGAACATTACCAAACGGCGCGCGAAGTTCAGCAGATGCTTCAGAAATATAAAGAGCTCCAGGACATTATCGCCATCCTCGGCATGGAGGAACTCTCCGACGAGGACAAACTGACGGTGCAGCGCGCCCGCAAGATGCAGCGCTTCCTGTCCCAGCCGTTCCACGTCGCCGAAACCTTTACGGGTAAGCCGGGCAAATACGTGAAGGTTGAGGATACGGTGCGGGCCTTCCGGGAAATCGTCGACGGCAAACATGATGACGTCCCCGAACAGGCCTTTTACATGAAAGGTGGTATCGAGGAAGTTCTCGAGGCCGCTAAAGAAATGGCAGAAGCCTAATCAGCAGAGGGGATATTATGGCTGGAAATATTCGACTTGAAGTCGTGACCCCGCAGAAGGAAGTGGTCAAGGAAGAGGCCCAGATCGTCATGGCACCCGGTGTGCTCGGCGAATTTGGTGTCCTGATCGGCCACACCCCGTTCATGACAGCCTTGAATGTCGGCACCATCCGGTATACCGATGCCCAGGGGCAGGAGCATAGTGTATTTGTCAGCGGCGGATTTGCCGAAGCGCTACCGGACAAAGTGACGGTTCTGGCTGAATCCGCTGAAAAAAGCCAGGAAATCGATATTGATAGGGCCAGGGCCGCTATGGAAAGAGCCCAACAGAGACTTGCGGACAAGGCTGCGGATATTGATTACCTGCGTGCCGAAATGGCGTTGAAACGTGCTTTGCATCGCATCCAACTGGCTGAAAGCTGACGTTCTCCAAACACCTTGGTTTATGTTTTTGAGTCAGCTTGCCTTTCTCAAGTAGTGCGTTGCAGGCGGCTACACACAAGACTACCGGGGCAGTCCGTGTTAGCGGGCTGCCCTTTTTATGTGGTATGGTTGGCAGACCGATCATCCATGCCCCGCCTTATAAAAACCTGATTGTGGGGGACGATGCAACATGCCCTGTGAAAACGAAAAGATAGCTGTTGTCATCCTCGCGGCCGGTCTGGGCACGCGGATGAAATCGAACAAGGCCAAAGTGCTGCACGCCATATTGGGACGCCCCATGATTTCCTACGTCGTGGATACGGCCTGCGCCGTGGCCGGTGACAATGTGGTCCTGGTCGTGGGGCATCAGGCGGATGCGGTTCGTGAAATCGTGACCAAGCAGGCGGAAGTCAAATATGCCTTTCAGGCGGAACAGCTCGGTACAGGGCATGCTGTTATGTGCGCCCTGCCGGCGTTGCCCGAAAATATACACCATGTGGTGGTGTTATGCGGCGATGTGCCGCTTCTGAAGTGCGAAACCCTGCAACGCTTTGTGCACGACCATTGTTTGCAGAAAAGACCCCTGTCCGTGCTTGCCGTGCGACTTGCCAACCCGACGGGCTATGGTCGGATCGTACAGGATGAAAGCGGCAGTGTGGTGGGCATTGTCGAAGAGGCGGATGCCACCCTTGCCCAGAAAGCCATTCAACTTGTCAATACCGGTATTTATTGCATTGACAGGCGCTTCCTGGCGACCGCGCTGCAGGAAATCAAGTCCGATAATTCCCAGGGCGAATATTACCTGACGGATATTGTCGGTGTGGCCCACGACACCCGCCTTCCGGTTGGCGTTACGGTTGGTGAAAGCCCCGATGAGTTCATCGGAATCAACAGCCGGGAGCAACTGGAAGCGGTCGAGGAGATGATGCGGTTGGGCCGGACATGAACTAGCTTGACTTTAACCTTTAATAAATATTATACAATTTCTAAACTGAGAGAGGTGCAATGTGGATGATCTAAGCCTTATTAGCCAATTCCAAACAATCGAGTCGAGGCTTGACGCACTGATCCAGATTTGCAAGGAAAAAGATAATTTAAATAAGGAATTGAGTCTCAGAATTGAAAAATTAGAGGAGGAACTCCGAACAAAGATCGAGGCGGAGCAAAGATACGGGGAGGAGAAGGCACTGATCCGCTCAAAGGTGGATCAACTGCTGATGCGCCTTGATGAAGTTGCGAAAGCTGATCAAGCGGTTTCGTAACCCTATCAAAGACGGAAAACGGTTGGATTCTCCATTGGAACAGCTCATAACCATTGATATTTTTGGACAACCCTATACCTTCAGGGCCGATGAGGGGATGATTGACCCGCAATCGGTGGCCGACTTTCTAATGGAAGAAGTTCGTAAGGTTGAGACCGGTCAAGCCGAACATATCGCAGAGACGAATCGATTTGTCATGCTGTTGCAAGTAGCTTTGAACATCAGCAGTCGCCATTTGAAGATGAAACAACAGCTGACAGCGGTATCCGATAGACTTTCTTTGAAAACTGAAAGACTGCATGGAGCACTTCATCGAAGTGTGGGACCCCCGCAAGGGAGCGGTGCCATCGCCAGCTGACAATATATGGTGACCGCTGTTTGCCGGCTTAGATTGATGCCCTTCCGATCTTGCTAAACCACCGCCGCTTTCTGTCCGAACCGACTATTGGATCCGAAAGAAGCTGTCGCTTTGTTTTGGTTGATTCCCCCTGCCGTGTTCGTGATTGGGAGATACGCTTTGACCCAACACTTCGCACTTGGGAGCCACCCCTGGTTTCGGTGAGCAAGTTCTGCTAGTACAGAAAAGCCTAAAGAAATCACTAGGCTCCCCCTTTGAACCGCTGGTTCAAAGTACTGCCAACACGGCACAGTGCGGGGGGAACCCTAACCAAGGCCAGCAGGGCGGCTGAGGTTTTTGTGGTCAGGCGTCGCAAAGACATCCCCATACCTCCTCCTTCACACCAATTTTTCAATTATTTCAATTCGTTCGCATCTGGGCAGGCGCGGTAAGGCTTTCACGGTTCCTTGTCAGTGCTTGCGCCCATTTTGAGATACGAACGTTTCGCAACGGATGGATCTTGAATTTACCCGATCGTCCCGGATCACTGCGATACGGGATATCGTTCACGATAGCTGACTAACCAGGAGATAGAGGATGATCGAATACGCCGTTATTACCGGTATTGTCGCCTTTGGCGCTGGCTTTGCGATTGCCTACTGGATGAAAGGGAAACTTTCATCGCGTCTGATAAAAGCGGCCGAGGATGAAGCCGATCGGCTGATCAAGGATGGTAAGCGTGCTTCGGAAACGTTTTTGAAAGAAGCGCAGATTGAGGCCAAAGATACGCTGTTTCGCATGAAAAGCGAGTTCGACAAAGAGACCAAAGAAACCCGTGCGGAGCTTAAAAAACGCGAAATGCGCTTGATGCAGAAAGAGGAGAAGGCCGATCGCAAGGCCGAACAGCAAGAGGCCCATGAGCAAACCCTGGGGACGAAGGAAAACCAACTCAATCAACGTGAAGCGCGTATCCAAAGTGACGAAGAAAAATATCAGCAGTTGCTGGAAGAACAGAAACAGCAATTGGAGAAAATTTCAGGCCTCACCGCTGAGCAGGCGAAAGACCTGCTTTTGCGGGCCATGGAGAATGAAGCCCGTTATGAGGGGGCCAAGCTGATCAAGCGCATTGAAAATGAAGCGCGGGAAGAAGCTGATAAAAAGTCCAAAAAGATTATCGCTACCGCCATCCAACGCTATGCCGGCGATTTCATCGCCGAGCGAACCGTTTCGGTGGTCCAATTGCCGAACGATGAAATGAAGGGACGGATCATTGGCCGCGAAGGACGCAATATACGTGCTCTTGAAGCGGCCACCGGAATCGATCTCATTATCGATGATACGCCCGAGGCGGTCATTTTATCCGGATTCAATCCTGTGCGCCGGGAAGTGGCTCGACTTTCTTTAATGCGACTGATCGCTGATGGGCGCATTCATCCGGCCCGCATCGAAGATGTTGTTAAAAAGGTCACCCAGGAAGTCGACCGCACCATCAAGGAAGCGGGCGAGCAGGCCGCCTTCGAACTGGGAGTCCACAATCTCAACAATGATCTGATCAGCAATATCGGTAAACTTAAATTTCGAACGAGTTACGCCCAAAACGTTCTTCAGCATTCGGTTGAGGTCGGATTTTTATGCGGCATCATGGCCACCGAATTGGGGCTGAATCAGAAATTGGCGCGGCGGATGGGGCTCTTGCATGATATTGGCAAAGCCATCGATCACGAGGTCGAAGGTCCCCATGCCTTGATCGGATCAAAGCTTGCCAAAAAGTATGGCGAATCCCCTAAAGTTGTGCACGCCATCGCCGCCCATCATGAGGATGTTCCCCCCAGCAGTGTTTACGCCCTGCTCGTCCAGGCGGCTGACAGCCTGTCCGGAGCGAGACCAGGCGCCCGCAAGGAACTCCTGGAAAATTACATTAAACGTCTGGAAGATCTGGAAAACATCGCCAACTCACATGATGGCGTCGCCAACACCTATGCCATTCAGGCCGGCCGGGAACTCCGCGTGATCGTTGAAAGTGAAAAAATATCCGATGAAAAAGCGGTGTTGCTGAGCCGTGATATCGTCAAGAAAATCGAGGAGGCCCTGACCTTCCCGGGGCAAATCAAGGTTACGGTCATTCGCGAAACACGCGCTGTTGAATATGCCAATAAATAAGGCCCGGGTGGGGCGGCGTGCATTGCTGGCCTTGCGTGGCACGCCTTGGAATGAGGAAGGAATGGGGTGGAAGCAAATACGATGCGTAATGTGATTGATATACTCGAAGAGCGGGGATTTATCGATAACAAAACCCATGAGCAGGAATTGCGTGACTATCTTGAAAGCGGTCCGGCCACCTGTTACATCGGATTCGACCCCACCGCTTCCAGCCTCCATATCGGGAGCCTGGTGCCCATCATGGCTTTGGCGCATATGCAGCGCCAGGGCCACCGCCCCATTGCCTTGGTAGGGGGCGGAACCGGAATGGTGGGCGATCCGAGCGGCAAAACCGAGATGCGGCAGATTCTAACCATTGCCGACGTCAATGAAAATGCCGATGCCCTGAAAAGGCAATTGAGCCGTTTTATTGATTTCGGGGACGATAAGGCGCTGCTCGTCAATAATGCGGAATGGCTGACCCGGATCGAATACATTCCGTTTTTGCGGGATTATGGCCGCCATTTCAGTATCAATCGCATGCTCAAGGCCGAGAGTTACCGCATGCGGCTGGAATCCGAGGAAGGCCTCAGTTTTATCGAATTCAACTATATGCTGCTGCAGGCTTATGATTT